>NZ_WUMK01000009.1 GCF_009827055.1 Shinella kummerowiae | reverse complement strand
CTTTCTTCAGCCGCCTGATCTCCTGGGCCTCGTCGTTACCCTTGGCGTTTGACGCGGCAAACGTCTTCTTCCATTCGTAAAGCGAACGCTGGCTGACGCCCAGCCGCTGCGAAACCTCCGCAACCGGATAGTCCCGCTCCGTGATCTGACGCACCGCGTCGCGCTTGAAATCATCGCTGAAATTCGATTTGCTCATGATGCTCTTCTTGCCTCAAAATTAGGGAAGAAGGCGTCTACAAATCTAGGGGCTATTCAAATCCTATCGGTAGGGTTTTCAGTTAGCGTCCAGCCCTCAAAGAACTTCAAATCATAGGCTTTCGCAGCGCCCGGAAGCAGCCTAAACGAAGGCGACCACGGTGTTGAATCATCAAACAACGCCTCATTCGTCACGTCCCGGCGAACAAGATTGCGCCGCTTGAGTGTTCGAAGGCGTAGTTTTGAGATGAGGGCAGGCTCGTTGCCATGATTTGAGACCGAGAGCGTAATAGTTCGATCGGTCGGCGCTCTGTTCTTCCGGTTTTGGCGGAGAGGGATGATTTCGACAGATAGCTTGGGTCCACGCCGGAGGTAGTTCCAGATACCACCGACGAGTAGCACAGCCGCAATGACTGTCCCGGTCACGATGCGAAGTTGCCGGCTTCATCGGTCCACATGGTTGCTCACTAGAATCATCCCATTCTCTGCAAGAATAGCGAGCGCAAATGGAGAGGGGAAACCCATGTGGAGCATTCGCAAGGCTGTAACATTTAGCTTGCGCTAATGTTTTCTAAGTATCTGATTTTATTGTATAAAAGAAAGATGGCTGGGGAACCTGGATTCGAACCAAGATTAACGGAGTCAGAGTCCGTCGTTCTACCGTTGAACTATTCCCCAGCATGACGGTCACGGCTTGGCCGGCGTCTGTGAGGCGGGCTTATAAACAAACGGCGGCGAGATGCAAATGGTTTTTTCGGGAAAATTGCATCGGCCTTTTGCCGGCCCGGCTGTCGTCGCCGCGTCACAAAAAGAATTTGGCGAACGGGCCGGGCGCTGGTAATGTCGCGCCAACGAAGATCGAGAGAGCGCCTGCTTGCAGCTTCAAAGCTTTGCGCGGCGCCATAGGCAGTAACGTGAACGACCCCGACAGCGGCGAAAAGCCGTCCGTTTCCGGGGCGCGAGATGTGGACAATGGCGTGCGACCGAAGCGGTCGCGCCGCCGGAAGGGAAAGCAGAAGGGCGCAAGCTCCTCTGTCGCTTCTCCGTCCGCAGGCCAGGCGGCCGGTCTATCCGCTGTCGCCGAGCGCCCCAAAGCCGAAGTGAACGGCAACAACGCGCGTCGCAACAAGCGGCGCAAACACGGCAAGAGCGCCGTCAGTGGAAATGTGCGCCCGCTTGCGCCCGTTGGCCAGCGGGAAGCTTCCGAGCAGGACCATCGCCAGCCGGATGGCCGCAAGGCCCGCCGCAAGCAGCGTGGCCGGAAACCTGCTGCGCCCGCCGTCGCCGATGCCCTCGTCGCGTCTCCCGCAATCGAGCCGGTCGTCGAACGGCGACCCGTGTCCCAGGAACCCCGGCGCGAGGCCCCGCACCACTTCGCGGATCGTGATGCCTATGATGCGCCGCTTTATGCCGCGCTTGATCTCGGCACCAACAATTGCCGGCTGCTGATTGCCCAGCCGACCCGCCCCGGACAGTTTCGCGTCGTCGATGCCTTTTCGCGTATCGTGCGCCTGGGCGAGGGGCTTGCGGCCA
The DNA here is from genome assembly GCF_009827055.1 of Shinella kummerowiae. Taxonomy (GTDB): domain Bacteria; phylum Pseudomonadota; class Alphaproteobacteria; order Rhizobiales; family Rhizobiaceae; genus Shinella; species Shinella kummerowiae. The sequence continues at coordinate 315,991 of NZ_WUMK01000009.1, read as the reverse complement.
GCGGCCGGCTTTCCGACGAGGCGATGGACCGCTCCGTCGAGGCGCTGAAGATCTGCGCCACCAAACTCAAGAACCGCAACATCCGCCGCGCCCGCCTCATTGCCACGGAAGCCTGCCGTGCAGCGACGAATGGCGAGGCCTTCCTTGAGCGCGTGCAGCAAGAGACCGGGCTGGAACTCGAAATCATCAACCGCGAGACAGAGGCGCGGCTCGCCGTTTCCGGCTGCTCCTCGCTGGTCGGGCGCGAGGCGAAATCGGTCGTGCTGTTCGATATCGGCGGCGGCTCCTCGGAAATCGCGGTCATCCGCATCGGCGACAACCGCTCGAGCCGGCTTGCCAACCACATCACGCATTGGACGTCGCTGCCCGTCGGCGTCGTCACGCTGTCCGAACGCCATGGCGGGCGGGACGTGACGCCGGAAAGCTTTGCCGGCATGGTCTCCGAGGTCGAGGGCATGCTGTCGACCTTCGATTGCCCCGGCGATGGTGTTCACGCGCCGGAGGATTTCCACCTCATCGGCACTTCCGGAACGGTGACGACGCTTGCCGGCGTGCATCTCGACCTGCCGCGCTACGATCGCCGCCGGGTCGATGGCGTCTGGCTGTCGGACGACGAGGTTTCGGCCATGCAGGCGCGGCTTCTCTCCTGGGATTTTTCCGCGCGCGCCGCCAATCCCTGCATCGGGCCGGACCGGGCGGATCTCGTGCTTGCCGGCTGCGCCATTCTGGAGGCGATCCGCAAGCGCTGGCCGTCGCGCCGCATGCGCGTCGCCGACCGCGGCTTGCGTGAAGGCCTGCTCACCGACATGATGGCCGATGACGGCGTCTGGCGCCGCGGCCGCCACCGGCGCAACCACCGCGGCGGCCCCCGCAATCCGGCAAAGCCCGAAGGACAGGCATCATGAGCAAGCCCCCCGTTGCCGGCAACCGAACTGGCCGCAAACTCGGCCAGAAGGTCAAGAAGGGCAAGCTGAAAGCGTCGTCGCGCCGCTGGCTCGAACGCCACATCAACGATCCCTACGTGCAGCGCGCCAAGCTCGAGGGCTATCGCGCCCGCGCGGCCTTCAAGCTGCTGGAGATCGACGAGAAGCACAACATTCTCGGCGGCGCCCGCCGCATCATCGACCTGGGTGCTGCGCCCGGAAGCTGGTCGCAGATCGCCGCCAAGGTGACGGATTCGACCGATGCCGACCCGCGCGTCGCGGCCATCGATTTTCTGGAGATGGATCCGCTGCCCGGCGTGCGTGTCCTGCAGATGGACTTCCTCGATGATGACGCGCCGGAAAAGCTGATCGAAGCGGTCGGCGGCACGCCGAACCTCGTGATTTCCGACATGGCGGCACCGACCACGGGTCACCGCCAGACGGACCACATCCGCACCATGCATCTGTGCGAGGTCGCTGCGCACTTCGCGATCGAGGTGCTGGCCGAGGGCGGGCATTTCCTGGCGAAGACCTTCCAGGGAGGCACGGAGCGCGAACTGCTCAACCTGCTCAAGCAGAATTTCAAGCAGGTCATCCATGTGAAGCCCGGCGCCTCGCGCGCCGAATCGGTGGAAATGTTCCTGCTTGCCAAGGGTTTCAAGGGCCGCAAGGCAAGCGACGAGGCGCTCGAGGCAGAAGAAGACGCGTAATGCTGCTCTACACCACCGTCGGCACCAACGATCTTGCCCGCGCCGGCCGCTTCTACGATGCCGTGCTGCCATTCCTCGGCTATCGCCGGCAGAAGGAAGCACCGGGCGAGATCGGCTACGGTGCGGATGCCGATGTGCGCTGCCGTTTCTGGGTGGTCGAACCCTTCAATCGCGAGCCTGCCACCTTCGGCAATGGCGTGACCGTCGCGCTCGTCTCCCCCACCCGCGCCGCCGTCGACGCCTTCCATGCTGCGGCGCTGGCGCAGGGCGGCACGGACGAAGGCGCCCCGGGCCTGCGTCCGTTCCACGCCAGTTTCTACGCCGCCTTCATCCGCGACCACGACGGCAACAAGCTCGCCGCGGTCTGCGAAAAGCCGGAATAGTCCGTCTACTTCACCGCAGCCGTTTCTTCCTCGGGTGCCGCCAGGCGGTGCCCGGAGACGGCGGCGCCGGCATTTTTTGCCATCGTGATGAACGGAATGACGGCGGTGATGGTGATGGCCGAAATCACCATGAAGGCGATCTGGAAATCACGCAGTTCGAGCGGCGATCCGGTGAGGGAGGTCTCGATTTCGAGGATCGTGCCGGCGACCGCGACGCCCATCGCGAGGCTCATCTGCTGAAGCACAGCGGTCATCGACGTCGCCTTGCTGGCGTCCTCGTCGGAAATGTCGGCAAAGGAGAGCGCGTTCACGCTGGTGAAGAAGAACGACCGCGCAAGGCCGGCGACCAACAGCACCAGCGCCATGAACCAGAAGGGCGTCGCCGGCGTGAAGAAGCCGTTCACGAAAGTCAGCACGGTGCCGCAGATGGCCGCGACGATCAGCGTCGTGCGGAAGCCGGCGAAGGTCAGCACGCGCTTGGCGATGAATTTTGTGGTGATGGCGCCGACCGCGCCGGTGAAGGTGACGAGGCCGGACTGGAAGGGCGACAGTCCGAAGCCGACCTGCAGCATCAGGGGCATCAGGAAGGGCACGGCACCGACCGAGATGCGAAACAGCGTGCCACCGATGGAGGCGGCGCGGAATGCGCTGTCACGGAAGAGGTTCAAGTCGAGCAGCGGCGTCGGGTGGCGGCGCGCATGGCGCACGTAAAGCACGCCGCAGGTGAGGCCGATGACGGTCGCGGAGATGCCGACGATCGGCGGCAGGGCGGGAAGGCTGATGACCGACAGGCCGAACATCGTGCCGGAGGCGGCGATGGCGCTCAGGAAGAAGCCGGTCCAGTCGAGCGGCGGCGGGGCGGCGGCGCGGATTTCCGGCAGATAGATGCCGGACAGGATGTAGCCGATGACGCCGACCGGCACGTTGATGAGAAAGATCCAGTGCCAGGAGAAATAGGTGGTGATGAAACCACCGAGCGGCGGGCCGGCAAGCGGGCCGACCAGCGCAGGGATCGTCAGCAACGCCATGGCGGAGACGAGTTCGGAGCGCGACGTGCTGCGCACCAGGACGAGGCGGGCGACGGGCGTCATCATCGCCCCGCCCATGCCTTGCAGGAAGCGTGAGACGACGAAGGCGATGAGACTGTCGGCAACGGCACAGAGGATGGACCCGGCGACGAAGACGAGGATGGCGAGGCGGAAGATGCGCTTTGCCCCGAAGCGATCAGCCATCCAGCCGCTGAGCGGAATGAAGGTGGCGAGCGACACCATGTAGGAGGTGAGCGCGAGCTTCAGCGTGATCGGTCCGACACCCAGATCCGCGGCAATCGCCGGCAGCGAGGTGGAGATGACGGTCGAATCCATCTGCTCCATGAAGAGCGCGACGGCGAGGATGAGGGGGACGATTCGGTTCATCAGGCAATCAAGGTGTAAGGCCTCCGCGCGGGCCCGTCCGTCTTCTGCGCCCCTCGTTGCGATCTGTCAAATCGTGAGGATTTGCCTCAAGCATCACAAGCCCGTGATGCGCCGTGCCCGGATCGTGACAGCGCCCTAGATTCCCGCGTGTCATCTTCATGCCGACGCCGACCTCTAGAACGGCGATACAGTTTTCACGAAAAGGGTAGATCCATGGGAGACCATTCGACAATCTCGCGCAGATCCTTGTTTCTGGCCGCGGGCGTGAGCACATTGGCGGCACCGCTGGTGCTGAACCGCGCGGCCGTTTTTGCCCAGTCCGAGAGTGATGCCACCGACATGCGTGTAAGCCCCCTCGAAACCCGCAGCTTCAAGCTCGGCAGTTTTCGCGTGCTGACGGTGCGCGACGGCATGCGCCCGTCCGGCGCTCCGAACGAAACGTTCGGCACAAACCAGTCGGCGGACGCGGTGGGGGCGCTGCTGACGGAAAACTTCCTGCCCGCCGATGCCTTCGTCAACAGCTTCACGCCGACCCTTGTCGATACGGGTGCGGAGGTTGTGCTGTTTGACACCGGCATGGGCGAGGGCGGCCGGGAGAATGGCATGGGGCGCCTCACCGAAGGGCTGAAATATGCCGGTTACACCCCGGACCAGATTTCCGTCGTCGTCATCACCCATATGCATGGCGACCATATCGGCGGGCTGATGGAGGGCGGCAAGCCGGCCTTCCCGAATGCCCGCTACGTCACTGGCCGCACGGAATATGATTTCTGGGTCAATCCCGAGCGCATGGGCACGCCGGCCGAGCAGGGCCATCAGGGCGTACTCGCCAAGGTGCAGCCGCTTGCCGAAAAGCTGACCTTCATCGAGAATGAAGGACAGGTGGTGCCCGGCATTACCGGCCTCGATGCCTTCGGCCATTCGCCCGGCCACATGATTTTCCGCGTCGAATCGGAAGGCAAGGCGATCATCCTGACGGCGGATACGGCAAACCACTATGTGCTGTCGCTCCAGCGCCCGGACTGGGAAGTGCGTTTCGACATGGACAAGGCGCAGGCCGCGGCAACCCGCAAGAAGGTGTTCGACATGATCGCCACCGACAAGCTCGCCTTCATCGGCTACCATATGCCGTTCCCGGCTGCCGGTTTCGTCGAAAAGGGCGGCGAGGGCTATCGCTTCGTCCCGGTGAGCTATCAGTTCGATATCTGAAGCCTGTCCGGTTTTATAGGCAAGCCGCCCCTCATCCGCCAACCGGCACCTTCTCCCCGCAAGCGGGGCGAGGGAGGATGGAGTAAGGCCTTGCCTCAAATCCCTTCTCCCTGCTTGCGGGGAGAAGGTCGCGGCAGCGGGATGAGGGGCGGTGTTGGCGCTTGTCGACAAAACCCGCCTCGGATGATTAGGGGCTTTTTGCTATTTCCAATCCGTCATGAACGTGTTACCAGCCCTCGCCAACTTCCAAGAATTTCTTGCAAGCGACCGAGGTGGACAACTCCCAATGTTCCCCTTGGTGCGTAAGCTTTACCCTCAAAGGAACTTGGCCTATGGCGCGCATCATTGAAACGGCAACCGGTCTCGAAGCCCTGACCTTCGACGACGTTCTCCTGCAGCCCGGTCACTCCGAGGTCATGCCGGGCCAGACGAACATCGCCACCCGCATCGCACACGATTTCGAACTCAACCTGCCGATCCTGTCCTCCGCCATGGATACCGTGACGGAAAGCCGTCTCGCCATTGCCATGGCGCAGGCCGGCGGTCTCGGCGTCATCCACCGCAACCTGACGCCGGCCGAGCAGGCCGAGGAAGTCCGCCAGGTGAAGAAATTCGAAAGCGGCATGGTCGTCAATCCGGTGACGATCGGCCCGGATGCGACGCTTGCCGATGCGCTGTCGCTGATGAAGGCGCATGGCATTTCCGGCATTCCGGTCGTGGAAAATGGCGGCAACGCCAAGGCCGGCCGTCTCGTCGGCATCCTGACGAACCGCGACGTGCGCTTCGCCTCCGACCCGACGCAGAAGATCTACGAACTGATGACCCGTGAGAACCTCGTAACGGTCAAGGAAAGTGTTGATCAGCAGGAAGCCAAGCGCCTGCTGCATTCGCACCGCATAGAGAAGCTGCTGGTCGTCGACGGTGACGGCCGCTGCGTCGGCCTCATCACGGTCAAGGACATCGAGAAGTCGCAGCTCAACCCCAACGCCTCCAAGGATGCGCAGGGCCGCCTGCGCGCCGCCGCCGCCATTTCCGTCGGCGACGACGGCTTCGAGCGTGCCGAACGCCTGATCGAGGCCGGCGTCGACCTCATCGTCGTCGATACCGCGCACGGCCATTCGCAGCGCGTCCTCGACGCCGTTGCCCGCGTGAAGAAGCTGTCGAACTCGGTGCGCATCATGGCCGGCAATGTCGCGACGTCCGATGGCACCAAGGCGCTGATCGATGCGGGTGCCGATGCCGTCAAGGTCGGCATTGGTCCGGGCTCGATCTGCACCACCCGCATCGTCGCCGGCGTCGGTGTGCCCCAGCTCGCGGCCATCATGTCCTCCGTCGAGGCCGCGCAGGCGCAGGACATCCCCGTCATCGCCGATGGCGGCATCAAGTTCTCCGGCGATTTGGCGAAGGCCATTGCGGCCGGTGCTTCGGCCGTCATGGTCGGCTCGCTGCTCGCCGGCACGGATGAAAGCCCGGGCGAGGTGTTCCTCTACCAGGGCCGCTCCTTCAAGGCCTATCGTGGCATGGGCTCCGTCGGCGCCATGGCGCGCGGTTCGGCAGACCGCTACTTCCAGGCGGAAGTGCGCGACACGCTGAAGCTGGTACCGGAAGGCATCGAAGGCCAGGTTCCCTACAAGGGCCCGGTTTCGGGCGTGCTGCACCAGCTCGCCGGCGGCCTCAAGGCTTCCATGGGCTATGTCGGCGGCAAGGACCTCAAGGAATACCAGGAGCGCGCGACCTTCGTGCGCATCTCCGGTGCCGGCCTGCGCGAGAGCCACGCCCACGACGTCACGATCACCCGCGAGAGCCCGAACTATCCGGGCGCCGTCTGATCTTTCGGCGCTTGCCGACACGCCTTCCAATGCCCGGCTTTGCCGGGCATTTTCGTCTTCCGGACCGCGCGATTCCTGTTCCGTTTTGCCGCGGATTCGCTAGGATCGCGGCACCGGCAATCTCGCCGGTTCATCTGGGGGACATCATGAAAAAGATACTGGCTGGCGCCCTTCTGGGCCTGGGGCTGGTCGTGCCTGCGCACGCACAAACGGTTAGCGCCGGAACCTATACCGTCGAAGGCACGAATCTCGATGGTTCGGCCTATTCGGGCACCGCGACGATCGCTCTGACCAGCGAGACCACCTGCTCGATCGAGTGGAGCACCAACGACACCACCTCGAACGGCATCTGCATGCTCTACGAAGACGCCTTCGCGGCGGGCTACGTACTGGAGGACGCTGTCGGTCTCATCGTTTACAAGGTGAAGGGCGAGGGCGTTCTGGAAGGCGCCTGGACGATCAGCGGCAAGGACGGCTCGGGCACCGAGACCCTGACAGCACAATAACAGCCTGTCCTTCGGCTTGTCGTGACGACCTTTCGGGTTGAGGCTTCCACTGGAAACCCCTAAACCGGTTCGAAACGACAAGCCGAAGGATTACCATGTCTCCCACGGAAGCCACGATCTGGCCGATGATCGCGCATGTCGCGCTCGTCTTCTGCCTCTATTTGCTGCTCTCGTTCCGCCGCGTCGGCGCGGTCAAGGACGGCAGCGCGCGCGTCGAGCAATTCCGCGAAAACCGTGAGGAGCCGACCGAAAGCCTGGTGGTCAAGAATTGCCTCGCCAACCAGTTCGAGCTGCCGGTGCTGTTCTATGCCGTGAGCATCCTGCTCTACCTCGTCGATGCCGACAATCCGGTGACCGTCGCCGGCGGCTGGCTGTTCGTCGCGCTGCGTTATGCGCATGCCTATGTGCATGTCACCAGCAACCGCATCCGCCATCGCCGCCCGCTGTTCATCGCGGGGCTTGCGGTGGTCGGTCTGCTGTGGATATGGCTCGGCGTCTGGCTCGCTTTCACGTGAGCGCGCAGTAACGCAGTTGTGTTCCGCGGTCGCAATTGCGCGGCCTATCTTATCCTTCGGCTGAAAACCCGGAGGATCCGCCATGGACAAGCCGCAGATCACACAGGCGATGATCGACGCCTATGACGACTATACCCATCTGACGCTCGACCGCCGCCGCTTCATGGAACGCCTGACGGTGCTCGCGGGCTCGGGCGCGGCCGCGGCCGCCATTGCCCCGCTATTGGCGGCGAACTCGGCAAGTGCCGAGATGATCGCCTCGAATGACGACCGTATCGTTGCCAGGGATGTCGTCTATGGCGGCAGTTCCGGCGAGATGAAGGGCTATCTGGTGCGCCCGAAGGAGGCGACCGGCCCGCTCGGCAGCGTCATCGTCATCCACGAGAACCGCGGTCTCAATCCGCATATCCGCGACGTGGCGCGCCGCATGGCGCTCGAAGGCTTTGTCGCGCTCGCCCCCGATTTCCTGTCTCCCTCGGGCGGCACGCCGGACAATGAGGACCAGGCGCGCGAGATGATCGGCAAGCTCGACCCTGCGGTCACCGTGGCGAATGCGGAGGCGAGCCTTAAATTCCTGACCGAACTCGACGGTGCGAACGGCAAGGTCGGCGCGATCGGCTTCTGCTGGGGCGGCGGCCTCGTCAATCGTTTCGCCACCAAGTCGCCGGAACTGAAGGCCGGCGTCGCCTATTATGGCGCTCAGCCGCCGGCGGAAGACGTGCCGGCGATCAAGGCGGCGATGATGATGCACTATGGCGGGCTCGACGAGCGCATCAATGCCGGCATCGATGCCTATCGCAAGGCGCTGGAGGCGGCCGGCAAGACCTTCGAGATCCACGTCTATGACGGGGCCAACCACGCCTTCAACAACGATACCTCGGCCGCCCGCTACGACAAGGCCGCCGCCGATCTCGCCTGGCAGCGCACGGTGGACTTTTTGAGGACGAATCTCGCTTAAGGGATGTAGGCCTCGAATAAAGCAAATAGCTGTTCCGTTTGAGAAAACGGGGCCAGGCTCCGGGTGAGCCCGGCCCCGTTTCTTTAGGGGCAACAAAACCATTGCGAGTATGCTGCCAAGCAAAACATTGCGGTATCAGGCGAGCGATTTAACACTGTTCAAACAGGATCATTTCCGTGAAGTCTATCGTCACCAAATCGATCGCCGCACTTGCTGCCGCGACGCTGCTTCTCTCCGCCCCGGCCGCTTCCGCTGCCGGCATGAAGTTCGATATCAAGAACGACTCGGGCTACATCATCGACGGCTTCTACACCGGGGAGGACGGTGAATGGAGCGCCAACTGGATGAACTTCAAGCTCAATGGCGGTGAGACCGCCAACATGGAGTTCAACTACGAGGGCGGCTGCGACATCGAGTTCTACGTCACCTGGGAGGCCGAGGACGGCTCCAGCATCAAGGGCGATGAGACGACGATCAACATCTGCGAAGCCAACACCATCTATTTCGACGGCAAGCAGGCGACATACGACTGATCGCACGCATTTTATGAAGAGAAGGCCCCGGCGTGGCAGCACGCCGGGGTTTTTCGTTTTTAACCGTCGACGGTCAGGCGCATGGCGCAGCGGGTGTCGCGCGCAAGCCCGTGTTCGGCTTCGAGGTCGAGAACCTCCGCGAGGCGCGGCGACATCTCGGTCTCGTCGAGCGTGCGAAAACCGAGCCGCTCGTAGTAGGGGCAGTTCCAGGGGATCGTGCGGAAGGTGGTGAGCGTCACGGCTTCGAGGCCATGCGTTGCCGCGTGGTCGAGGGCCTGCTGGATCAGTTTGCGGCCAATTCCGAAGCCCTGGTGCAGGTGGTCGACGGAAATTTCCCAGATGTGCAGGTCCTGCTCGACGACCTCCGCGCTCAGGAAGCCGACGGGAGCATCCTCCTCGCTGACCGCCGCCCAATTGGTTCCCTGCGCCAGGAGTTCGTGATGCCGCTCGGCGCTTTGCACATCGCCGACGGCGAGCCAGGAGAGCGCTTCGATCAAGCGGAACGACTGCGCGGCCGAACGCTCGATCAGGCGAAGGGTCTCCACTTCGTCTTCGCGGGCAAGGCGGATCCGCACGCTGGACGGCCCGGCTTTGCCTGCGGGAATGCCGTCGAGGGGAAGCTGCGTCACCATCCGGGCAGGATATTGCTCTGCCGCAGCCGCTGGATGCGTGGGAAGACCTTCACTTCAGCCTCGGTCAGCTCATCGTTCGCCGTCAGCGGTGTGATGTTGTCGAGGCAGGCCGTGATGTGGCTGGTAATGGCGTTGGAGAGCGAAGGCGACAGGCCCGGTCGCCGCATGATGCCGATCTGCACGGGGGCGAGCGGCGGGAAGCCATCGGCCTGGGTCAGCACCTTCATGCCGGGGCGCAGGGCCGATTCCGGCAAGACCGAGACGGCCATGCCCGCCATCACGGCGGCGGCGACCACGGTGGACGACCAGCTGGTGAACAGGACCTGATAATCGCGCCCCACGGAATCGAGCGCCGCGCAGGCGATCTGCCGCCACTGGCAGTCGCGTCGGCCGACGGCAAGCGGCACCGGTGCGTTCTCCGACAGCGGATGGTTTGCCGACATGACCCAGCAGAGCGGTTCGGTCCGCACCACGTCGGATTGGCGCTGGCGCGGGTTGTGGGTGACGAGCGCGATGTCGAGCTCACCCTTCGCCATCTTCTCCGCGAGGTCCACGGAGGGCTCGCAGACGATGTAGAGTTCGACATTCGGATGCGTCTTGGCAAACCGCATGATGATTTCCGGCATGTAGCGGTCGGCATAGTCGTCCGGCGTGCCGATGCGCAGCATGCCTTCGAGACGGTTGTCGTCGAAGGCGGCGATGGCCTCGTTGTTGAGGCGCATCATGCGGCGGGCATAGTTGAGCAGGCGCTCGCCCTCCGCGGTCAGCCGGTTGCCGCGGCCGTCCTTCATGAAGAGCTGCTTGCCGATGCGTTCCTCGAGGCGCCGCATCTGCATGGAAACGGCGGACTGGGTCTTGAAAACCCGCTCGGCCGCGCGCGTAAAACTTCCGGTATCGGCAATCGCAACGAAGGTCTGAAGCTGGTCTATGTCTAACGGAGCGGACATAACGGCACCCATAAGATTGTTTGATTGATACTATTAGAAACATTCGTTGGACTGATCAATGAGATTCTGCGAAAAAGCAATTGTTGAACGATTGATCCGTCCGCCGGTCGATCGTTCGGCAGGATCTGCCGCTTCGCCTCGACCTCCCGGCTCGGCTCTTCCCAAGACTTGACCTGTAAACCGCCACCGTCCCTGCGGATGGCGAACGATCACGGGTGTCGAGCGAAACCCCATCGAGGACGATGGATCGCCGCGCCGGAAAGGAGAAATGCCATGCGCATGATCGACCGCAGACTGGAAATCGATATCCTCGCAACGCGCCGTCCGGCCCCGAGCCTCCTCGACCGTGTTCGCAATGCCATCTACCGATTTGCGCGCGCCTGGCAGAATCGCCGCGTGGTCAACCGGTTGAGCGAACTCGACGATCACCAGCTCTTCGATATGGGGCTGTGCCGGAGTGATGTTCAGGATGTCCGCGACGCGTCCTTCTTCTCCGATGCCGGCCTGCATCTGACGATCGCCGCACGCGAACGTGCCCGCCGTCATCTGCGCGGTGGCCGGACGGATTGATTACGGATTGATTTCTGCTGGTGCCGACCTACCTCCCGGGTCGACACCAAACTTCCCCGCAGGGTGAGAGCCAATAACCCTGCCGCTTGCCCGACGTGCGACTCCCAAGGTCCGCGTCGGGCTTTTTCAAAACATCCCGCAGCCTTCGCTTTACCTTAGGTAAACCAGCCTCAGCTACCGTTGCTTTGGCAGCCGTGGAATCTTTCCGCGGGCATGACGCTGTCTGCTCTCCGGATGAGCCGGAATCGCTCTCTCGTATTGTCGCAGTTCCGAACGCAAACCGTGTCGTTTGCCGGAAATGCCTGAGCTATCGGACGGATCGTCATGCGGATTTCCCGGAAACTGCCCCTTGCTGCCGCCGTGCTCACGCTTCTTTCCATCGGTGCCGCCAGCGCCGTGTCGCTGATCGTCAGCGCCGATACGGTCACCGAACAGGTGATGCAGAAGCTGGAAGCAACCGCCGACGGTCGGCGCAACGAGGCCCGCACCTATCTGGAGGGCATGAAGCTCGATCTCCTGAGCCTCTCCACCGCCATGCCGACCACACAGGCCTTCTACGGCTTCGCCGGCGCCTGGGGCGCACTCGGCAAGGAGCCCGCCAAGGAACTGCATGCACGCTACATCACGAACAATCCAAACCCGCCGGAGAGCCGCTTCCTGCTCGACACGGCGAAGAAGGACAATTTCGACCGCGCCCACAAGCAGTACCATGTGACCTTCCGCAAGCACCTGGAATCGCAGGGCTATGCCGATCTCTACATGATCGATCCAAAGGGCAATGTGCTCTACTCCGTCGCCAAGGCCGAGGATTTCGGCACGAACCTGCTTGATGGCTCCTACAAGGACAGTGGCCTGACGACGGCCTTCAAGGAGGCGCTGGCGCTCAAGGAGCCGGGCGGCATCGTCTTTTCCGATTTCTCCGCCTATGCCGCGCTCGACGGCGCGCCGGCGGCTTTCGTCGCAGCCCCCATCACCATGAACGGCCGCACGCTCGGCATCATGGCCCTGCGCGTGCCGAACGCCAAGATCGATGCCATCTTCGGCAACAACAAGGGCCTTGGCGACACCGGCGAAACGGTGCTGGTGCGCGCCGATGGCACGGTGCTGACCGATTCCGCCCGCACGCCGGAGCCGGATGCGCTGAAGACGCGTCTCGACATTACGGGCCTGCCGGTCGGCAGCGAGACCCACGGCACGATCGTCGACGCCGCGGGCGCGGACCTCTATGCGGCCGCATCGCCACTCTCCTTCGGCGGCACGGACTGGTCGGTCATTGCGAAAATCACCAAGGCCGAGGCGACCGCGGGCCTGATGCGCGGCACGCTGATCGTGCTCGGCCTCACCGCCGCGATCATCGGCCTGGCGATCCTCGCCGCCACCATCTTCTCCCGCGCGCTGACAAGGCCCATCCACCAGCTCGTCAAGGCGATGACCGAGCTTGCCGCCGGCAACACCGAAATCGCCCTGCCGAAGGAAAACCGCGCCGACGAGATTGGCGATATGGTGCGCTCCGTCGCCGTCTTCCGTGCCGCAGCCCTCGACAAGGACGCGCTGGAACGCTCCAGTGCGGAAAGCCGCGATTCCACGGCGCGCGAGCAGAGGGCGCAGGAAGAGGCCAAGGCCGCGCAGCAGCGGCAGGTTCAACAGGCGGTCGAAACGCTCGGCGCGGCGCTGGAGCGGCTGTCCGCCGGCGACCTGTCGACGGTCATCGACCATGAATTCTCGGACGGGCTCGACGAATTGCGCATGGATTTCAACACATCCGTCCGCCGTCTCGCAGAGACGATTGCCGCCGTGTCGTCGAATGCCCGCTCGATTGACGGCAAGGTTGCCCATGTCGATGCCGCTGCCCGAGACATGGCCGAGCGCACAGAGAGCCAGGTTGCGGCGCTGGAGCGCACCACCGAGGCCGTCGGCCAGATGATGGAGGCGATCCGCAGTTCCACGGCGCGTGCCGGCGAGGCGTCGCGCATGGCGACCGAGGCCAAGAGCAGCACGGACCTGTCGAGCACGGTCGTCTCCGACGCGGTCTCCGCCATGGAGCGCATCGAAGGAGCATCCCGCGAAATCTCGAACATCATCAACGTCATCGATCAGATCGCCTTCCAGACCAACCTTTTGGCGCTGAATGCCGGTGTGGAAGCGGCGCGCGCTGGCGACGCCGGCAAGGGCTTTGCGGTCGTGGCGCAGGAGGTGCGCGAACTCGCGCAACGCTCCGCCAACGCCGCCAAGGACATCAAGGCGCTGATCACCAAGTCGGGTGTCGAGGTTGCAAAGGGCGTGGATCTCGTGCAGCAGACGGGTTCTGCCCTATCCGGCATCGCCGAACAGGTCACCCGCATCAACGACCATATCCACTCGATTGCGGCGGCCGCCAACCAGCAATCCTCAAGCCTCGGCGATATCAGCCGTTCGATGAACGCGATGGAGCAGGTGACGGCGCAAAACCGTCAGGCGGTTTCGCAGACGGCCGCCGGCATGTCCGGCCTTGCCGGCGACACACGCTCGCTTGCGGCGATCGTCGAGCGCTTCAATGTGCCGAAAGACGTGGCGCAGGATCGGGCAGCGGCCTGATCCTCAACCCTTCTTGCCGTTGCCTGGCTCCATGCCGGTGCGCATCGTTTCGAAGATCGATTCGATGTTGTGCTGGTAGTCCTTCTGCATTTCGAGGCCGGTGTCGAACATCGTGTTTACGAGGCCCTTCAGCGAATCCGCCGGCGTGGTTTGCGGTTCGCTGGGCTTGCCGCTTGCCGCAGGCTGGCCGCCCATGCTCGCCATCATGTCCTGGAAGGCTTTTGCAAAAGGATTGTCCGTGAAGGGGTTTGCCGGGGCATCCTTCTTCTGGCCCGCGCCGAAGAATTCCTGCGCAGCCTGTGTGAACGGGTTGTCGAAGGGATTTGCCGGCTCCGGCTTCTTCGCAAGGCCGGTGGCTTCCGCCCATTGCTGCATCATGTCGGCGAAGGGATTGGCCTGTGTGCTGCCAGCACCCGGCATGAAGGGGGCAAAGGATTGCTTGAACAGGCCGCCCATCAGCGTGCTCGCCATCACCGGGAGCATCTGCTTGTAGATTTCCTGGCCGATGCCGGTCATCTGCGCGGCTTGCGCGGCGATGGCGCGCGAGACGTCCTTGTTGCCGAAGAGATGGCCGAGAATGCCGTTGCCATCCGCCAGGCCCTGCGGCGTGAAGGCCTTGCTCATGTCCTCGAAATATTTGGCGTGTTCGCCTGACGTCAGCGCCTGCATGAAGGCGGCCATGTCGTACGGATTGGCGGCGTTGCGCTTGAACCCCTCGGAAAAGGCCGGCATCAGCGCGGCGACGGCCTTCGTCGCCTGTTCCTGCGCCAGTCCGAACTGCCGCGCCATGGTCTCTATGGCGTTGCCGTTCTGCGCCTGCATCATCATGTCGTAGAGCGAAAGCATCGTGAACCCTTCCCCGTGCAGGCACATGCATGTGCCTGCACTATAACGGGAATTTTGCCCACGCAAACCGCTTTTTCGAGGGGAGGGCTCAGTACTGGTAGTCGGTGAAGACCGGCTCGACCGAGCCGTTCCAGCGGCCGTTGTAGAGCGCCAGCATGTCTTCCGCGAGCGTCGCCTTCTTCGCCAGCACCTCGTCGAGCGGTGCAAGGAAGATGGTCTCGTCGACGCCGTCGCCATTGAGGCGGGCACGGGCCTTGAGACCCTGGCGGGAAATCGAGACCACTTCGCGCGCCGTGTCGAGCAACGGCTTGCCGCGGAAGTCGGCCTTGAGGCCCTGGGCCGGCACGGCGTCGCGCAGTGCCGAGACTTCCTCGACCGTCCAGTCGCGCGTCAGGGCCTCGGCGGCATCCAGCGCGCCGTCGTCATAGAGCAGGCCGACCCAGAAGGCGGGCAGCGCACAGATGCGCCGCCACGGGCCACCGTCCGCGCCGCGCATTTCGAGGAAGCGCTTCAGCCGCACGTCGGGGAACAGGGTGGAGAGGTGGTTCGTCCAGTCGCCGAGGTTCGGCTCCCAGTCGGCGAGCTCGCCCTTCAGCGCGCCGGCCATGAACTGGCGGAAGGTGATGTGCGTGCAGTCATGGTACTTGCCGTCGCGCACGACGAAATACATCGGCACGTCGAGCGCCCATTCGACATAGTCGATAAAGCCGAAATCCGGCTTGAAGGCGAAGGGGATGAGGCCGGCGCGGTTGTTGTCCGTGTCACGCCAGATGTCGCCGCGCCAGGAGAGCAGGCCGTTCGGCTTGCCCTCGGTGAAGGGCGAGGAGGCGAACAGCGCCGTCGCCATCGACTGCAGCTTCAGCGACACCTGCATCTTGCGGCGCATGTCGACCTCGGAGGAGAAGTCGAGGTTCACCTGGATCGTGCAGGTGCGATACATCATGTCGAGCCCCTGGCTGCCGACCTTCGGCATGTAGCGGGTCATGATGTCGTAGCGGCTTTTGGGCATGCGCGGCGTTTCGGCAAACGACCATTTCGGGCTGCCGCCCATGCCGAGGAACCGGATGCCGAGTGGTTCGGCGATTTCGCGCAGCGTCGCGAGGTGCTGGTTGGATTCCTTGCAGGTCTGGTGCAGGTTTTCCAGCGGCGCGCCGGAAAGCTCGAACTGGCCACCCGGCTCCAGCGAGATCGCGCCCATGCCGGACGGTTCGGCGAGGCCGATGATGTGGCCGGCATCGATGATCGGCTCCCAGCCGGTCTTGGCCTGCATGCCGTTCAGCAGTGCCGAGATGCTGGCTTCGCCGAAATAGGGAACGGGACTGTTGTCGGCCGTAAAGAAGACGAATTTCTCATGCTCGGTGCCGATACGGAACCTTTCCTTCGGCTTGTTGCCTTCGGCGAGGTAGTCCGCCATGTCCGCGACGGTGCGGATCGGCGTCTGGTCGGTGGTATCACGGGCCATGGGCGTCTTCTTCTGAACGGATGGCGCCCGGCGGAACCGCAGGGCCTTGGGAAGGGTGCTTGGACCGGAATTAGATGCGGTGCAAGCGAATTCCTTTCAAGGCATATTCAAAAAAACCCATTCGACTTTTCGTGAAAATTCGCCTTCTTGCTTGCCCGCAATTCCAGCGGGCAGACGGTGCGGGCGCTCAAACCCAATCGCCGATCGCTGCCTGGATGACCGCCATGGCCGCCACCGCCGCCGTATCGGCGCGCAGGATGCGGGGGCCGAGCGGGACGGGCGTCACGAAATCGAGGCCGCGCAGCAACGTGCGCTCGTCATCCGAAAAGCCGCCCTCGGGGCCGACGAGAAGAGCGAGTTTGCGTTCTGCGATCTGTTGCAGCGCCGGCAGCGGGTTCTGGCTGCCATGGCCCTCGTCGCAAAAGATGATGCGCCGCTCGCGCGGCCAGCCGGAGAGCAGGTCCTCCAGCTTGCGGGGCGCTGCAACCTGCGGGATCGCGAGGATACCGCACTGTTCGGCGGCCTCGACGGCATTGGCCTGCAGCCGCTCGATGCTGGTGATCTTGCCCTGGACATGCTGGGTCATCACCGGCTGGAGCACGCCGGCCCCCATCTCCACCGCCTTCTGCACGATGTAATCGAGCCGTCCGACTTTCAGGGGGGCAAAGAGATAGTGCAGGTCCGAAGGCTCCGGCTGCGGCCGCGTCAGCTCGGTCGGCGTCAGCATAAGCCGTTTGCGGGTCGGCAGCGAGAGTTCCGCCCGCCACTCTCCGTCACGCCCGTTGAACAGCAGCACGGCATCGCCGTCCGCCATGCGCAGCACGTTGGTGAGATAGTGGAAGTGCTCTTTCGCGGCCTCGAAGGCTTGCCCGGCGGAGAGGGCGTCTTCAACGAAAAGGCGCTGCATCCGATAATTTGCACGCATGCCGGCCTCTCAGGTGAAGAGTGCGTTGAGGATGAGGAAGATGATGGCCGACAGGACCGCCGAGACGGGCAGCGTCACGATCCAGGCCGAGACGATCGTCATGAAATGCGAGCGGCGAACGAGATAGCGGCGACGCATCTCGTCGGGATTGGCCGGCATTTCCTCTTCCTCCGCGACGCGGTTGCCGCGGCTGCGGATATAGTCGATGCGGCGCCGGGAGTTGCGGGTGTACCACTCGCGGAACAGGCCGACACCGAACACCGCGCCGATGGCGATATGCGTCGAGGAGACGGGAATGGCGAAGACCGAGGCCGTCAACACGGCAACGGCGGAGGACAGCGCCACGCAGAAGGCGCGCATCGGGTTGAGCTTGGTGATCTGGTTGCCGACGATGCGAATGAGACGCGGGCCGAACAGCAGCAGGCCGAGCGAAATACCAAACGCACCGATCGCCATCTCCCATAGCGGAATTGTCGCGCCGTTGTCGGCATCGCCCGGACGCAGCGCCGAGACGACGCCATAGAGCGGGCCGACGGCGTTCGACACGTCGTTGGCGCCGTGCGCAAAAGACAACAGCGCAGCCGAGCAGATCAGCGGAATGCGAAACAGCGTGCGCAGCGACTGGTTGCGGTTGTCGAGGCCTTCGGCGTGCCGTCGGATGATGGGCCGCGTCACGAAATAGGTGACAATGCCGAAGGCGAGGCCAACGAGCAGCGCCCGGCCGATCGGTATGTCGTAAAAACCATTGGTGCCGCCATTGGCGATGAAGGCGGCGAAAGCGCCGGCCATCAGCGCGACGAGCACGGGAACCCAGGTCTTCGCCGCGGCGATCTTGTCCTCGCGGTAGATGATGGTTTCCTTGAGGAAATAGAGGAAGGCGGCAGCAATCACGCCGCCGAGGATCGGCGACACGGTCCAGCTGACGACGATGACGGCGATGGCCTCCCATTGCACGCTGTGGAAGCCGCTTGCGGCAGCACCCGCACCGATCACGCCGCCGATGATGGCGTGCGTGGTGGAGATCGGCGCATTGGCAAGCGTGGCGATATTGATCCAGAGCGCTGCCGAAACCAGCGCCGCCATCATCGCCCAGGCGAAGGCCTCGGGGCTTGGAAAGATGGCGGGATCGACGATGCCCGACGCGACCGTCGCGGCAACGCCCTGGCCGGCGAGGAGTGCTCCGGCAATCTCGAAGACGGCGGCAATGCCAAGGGCGACGCCCATGCTCATGGCGCGCGCGCCGACGGCGGCACCGACATTGTTCGTTACGTCGTTTGCACCGATGTTCATGGCCATGTAGGCGGCGAGGGCGGCGGTGACGGCAATCACCAGCACGCCCGGCGTGCCCACGGCGAAACTATCGGCAACGGCCATGGTGATCAGCAGGAAGACCAGCGAAATGCCCACGCCCGCCCAGGACCGCAGCACGAAGTGCGTGGCCTGTTCGGTGAAGGTCAGTTTTTCAAGATCCTTGTCCAGCGTCGGCTTGTGTAGCTGAACCGGTGAATTGGCCATTCATGCTGCTCCGTCTTTGCCGAAAGGCAATACAGCGTCGCGCGTCGCTTGCGAGGCGCAAAGGTTGCTGTGGATTTCCAATCCACTGAATAATTGATCCGCGGGCCGATTTCGAGCCGCGGAGCAATGATTCATTGGCGTTTCAGGGCATAGACAGCCTTGGGACGACGGTCGTATCAGGCGCCGGTCGTACCGTCTTTGGATTCCGGTGCGAGGGCGCCAAGCATCGTCTGCTCGAAAGCGAGGAGAAGATGCTTGAGCCCCGGTTCCTGCACACGGGCGGCGGCCTCCGTGCAATCGACCCATTCGGCGCGCCGCTCGCCCTTTTCCGGGAAATTCTTGACCATCTCATCGACGGCAAGCGGGAAAACGCGCACCCGGCAATCGACCTTCAGTCCTTCCGGCAGGCCCTTCATATAGTGGTAGCTGCCGATCGGCTCCTCACCGATCTTGCCTTTCACGCCCGCCTCTTCCCATGCTTCGCGCGCGGCGGCGGCAGGTGCGCTCTTGCCGTCCATCGGCCAGCCCTTGGGAATGACCCATCGGCCCGTGTCGCGGCTGGTGATCAGGAGGACTTCGACCGCCGGACGCTTCTTCCGCACACGATAGCACAGGGCCCCATATTGCTCCCGCGCGGGCCGCTGGAACATGAGATGGACGTCGCTGACGATGCGGTTGAGAAGGTTCAAGGTCTTTTTCATTCCTCTTATCGGGATACGCTCGCTGAGTCGTTATCGTATATCATGCTTGCGTGAGATTTACGGCGCAAGTCAGGCTTGCGGCACGATACCGCGTTTTTGCATGCGCAGCTGTGCAATACGTTGCCATTCGCCGCTGCGTTCCGCTTCGCGGATCGCGACGGCGATATAGTCCATATGCGCCTGAGCGGCATGTCGTGCCGCATTTCCGTCGCCCGCCATGATCGCTGCATAGATCGCCTCGTGTTGGGCCAGCAGATGCCCACGTGCTTCCTCCGAGGTGAAAACGAGGTGGCGGTGGAAAAAGATCCCTTGCGCCAGCAGCCGGTAACAGGCGCGCAGCGTATGCAGCAGCACGATATTGTGCGCGGCCTCGCCGATCGCGTTGTGCAGGTCGACATCCGCCTCGAGTTCGGCATCGAAGGACCCGCCACTATGCGCGGCGCGCATCGCCTCCATGATGCGTGTCAGCATCTGCCGGTCATAGTCTGTGGCGCGCCGGGCGGCGAGGTCGGCGGTGATGCCTTCGAGCTCGCGGCGGTACTCGATATAGTCCTCCGTCGCGCGCTGGTGGCGAGCGATGAGATCGACGACGGCGGGCGAAAAGACCTGGCCGATAATGTCGGCAACATAGGTGCCGTCACCATGCTGGCTGACAAGCAGGCCGCGGTTTTCTAGCTCCTTCAGCGCTTCGCGCAGGATGGGCCTGGACACGTCGAGCCGCTTGGAAAGCTCGCGCTCGCCGGGCAGGCGATCCCCGTCGCGCAGGATACCTTCCAGCAGCAACAGTTCGATCTGCCGCACCACCTCGTCGGCGGTGCGGTTGTGGCTGATGCGGGCGAAAAGGTCGAAGCTGGTATCGGTCACGACGGCGATAGTATCAATGCCGGCGGAAACTGGTCAACAATCTTGTCCACTTGATCGTTTTCCCCTGCGTCAATGCGTCCTATCTTCCAGGCCCTGACATTTGTTAAGAAAGAGCTGTTGCACATGGGGGAACGGTGCAGACATGGCAAAAGGCAGCTTCGCTTTTCCGCAGGCGACTTCGCGTGCGCAGGCGCTCGGGGAAATTCACGCTCGACCATATGCGCTGGTGCCGTCACCACGCGTCATTTTTCAGCTCGCCTTCCTGACGGAAGGTGGTTCGGCGGTGGATCATGCCGTGATGGCGGAAGTGTCGCGCTCGCGCGGCATCTCGCCGCCCGGCCGCGATTCCAGCCACCACGCGCTGAGCTGGGGGCAGGGCACGTTGCGCTGGGAACGGCACACCGAATTCTCGACCTATTTCTGGGACGGCCCGGTGCCGGAAAAATTCGGCGGCGAAGTTCCGATCCATCCGTTCGGCGACAGCTTTTCGCCGCCCGGCACGATGATTTCTGGCATCCGCCTGGAAATACGGCCCGATTCACCGGAAACGCGCGAGGCGATCGCCAGTTTCGACCCGACAAGCCTCTGTTACAGCGAGATCAAGAACGGCCAGGCGATGATCCTGACCGACTTCCGCCAGAACGGCGACGGGCTGACGCAGATCCTCGTCATCGACCGCGGCATGAACGAGGCCGGGCGCGGTGCTGTCGTGCAGCGTCTGCTCGACATCGAGACCTACCGCACGCTCGCCATGATGGGCCTGCCGCTCGCCCAGTCGCTTTCGCCGGAAATCCGCCGCATCGAGGACGGGCTGACCGGCATTACCAACGCCATGAAGCAGCATGCCCGCGACAAGGCAGATGAGCTGCTGTCGGAAATCACCCGTCTTGCCGCCGAGCTGGAGGCCAATGCCGCGCTCAGCCTCTACCGTTTCGGCGCCAGCCGCGCCTATTACGGCATCGTGCAGGAGCGCATCCGCACGCTCGCGGAAATGGCGGTGCCCGGTTATGAAACGCTCGGCTTCTTCCTCGAACGTCGTCTTGCGCCGGCCATGCGCACCTGTCAGTCCGTCGAGGAACGGCAGGCGAACCTGTCACGCAAACTCGCCCGCGCCACCGCCCTGCTGAGAAGCTGGATCGACGTGGAGCTGGAACAACTCAATTCGACGCTGCTCAACTCGATGGACCGCCGCGCGAAATTGCAGTTGCGCCTGCAGCAGACCGTCGAAGGCCTTTCGGTCGCGGCGATCTCCTACTATGTCGTCGGCCTCTTCGGCTATGTGGCGAAGGCGGCACACGGTCTCGGCCTACCGGTCAAGCCCGAAACGCTGACCGGCATCGCCGTGCCCTTCGTCATCGCCGGTATGTGGCTGCTCGTCCGGGCGATCCGCCAGCGGCATGCGGAAGAGGACAAACACTAAATCAGGTGGAGAGGTCGCACTGGTAGCGCGGCGCGCCGTCGATGATGGCAAAGCCGGTGTCCCAGCCGAAGCCGGAATCATCCTGTGCCGCAAGCTTCTTCTGCGCGGCGATGCCCCGCTGCTTGAACGCGGCCTCGGCCGCCTTCAGCGCATCCGGCTGGAAGAGTACGGCGTGGTAGATGAAGCCGCTTTCGAGCGCGGTGATGTAGACCTCGATCTCCTTGACGGGCACGCCGCGCCAGGTGCCGTCCACAACGGGCAAGGTCACCTGGAGATATTCGTTCTCGGGCTTGACGCTGGGCGGGCCGAACATGGCCTCATAGCCGGCCGGCATGGACAGCGTCCCCTCCTTGCGCGCGAAGGCGTAGCTCGATTGCAGCAGGGTGGCCAGCGCATCGCTATAGGCGCAGGCGTCGTCGAAACCCTCAAGCAGCGGATCGAGTGGCCGGGCTGCGGCGGCCGCCGGAAATGCCAGGCCCATGAAGGCCGCTATCAGGAACACCCTGCCGATCATCTGCCATCCTCCTTGAGAGAGCGGCAGCCTAGCGCAAGCGCGTCTCCGCGCCAATCGCCCTCAGCGCTCCCAATAGGGCACGGGGCCGTAGAGATCGGCGAGGTAATCGATGAACAGCCGCACCTTGACCGGCAGGAATTGTCGGCTCGGATAGACCGCAGAGAGCACCACGTTGCGCGAGCCCTCGTAGTGCGGCAGCACCTGCACGAGCTCGCCGTTCTTCAGCGCCGGGCCGACGTCCCAGGTGGAGCGCAGCGCGATCCCCATGCCGGAAAACACCGCCTCGCGCACCACCTCACTTGAATTGGTGTAGAGGGACCCCTGCGGACGGTAGGTGACATTGCCCTCCGGTCCTTCCAGCCGCCAGACGTCCTGTGTGTGCGGCGGCAGGCAGATATGGTTTGCAAGGTCCTCCAACGAGGCCGGTTCGCCGTGGCGGGCAATGTAATTGGGCGAGGCGCAGAGCACGCGTCGCACCGAAGCGAGCCTGCGGGCGACGAGCGAGGAATCCGACAGTTCACCGATGCGGATCGCCAGGTCGAAACCGCCGCCGACAATGTCGGAAAAGTCGTCGGTCAGCATCAGGTTGACGGTGAGTTCCGGATGGGCGTCCATGAAGCCCTTGAGATTGGGGGCGATATGCATGCGGCCGAAGGATGTCGGCGCGGAAATGCGCAGCGTGCCGCGCACCGCGCCCGACCGGCCGGACACGAAGGCTTCCGCCTCTTCGATGCCCGAGAGAATGCCGACGATGCGCTCGTAGAAACCCTGTCCGGCCTCGGTCAGCGAGATCTGCCGCGTCGTGCGCTGGAACAGCCGGGTGCCGAGCCGTTCTTCCAGTCTTTTCACACGCTTGGAGATCACCGCTGGGGACAACCCGAGTGCCCGCCCCGCTGCCGACATACTTCCCATGGAAATGACGCGGGAAAAGATTTCGAGATCGCCGAGATTGGTCATTCAGTCGCGCCCATTGTTGCCGAAGCGGACAAATTGCTTAGCATTTGCACCGCTGGATAGGAAGTGGTAAAGAAAAAAGACCACTTGCATGATGCCGTTGATAGTGTGCTTGTGGCAGGAAAGAAGGGGCGGAGAAAACATGGATCAGATCGGGTTCCTGGAGCCGCGGCCGGCGGTTCTCTCCCGCCGCCGCGAAATCGTCGCCGACCTGCTCGACCTGCTGCCGGAAGGCTGTCTCGTGCACCAGCCGCGCGAACTCGTTCCCTTCGAGACGGACGCCTTCGTTTCCTACCGCCGCCTGCCGCTCGCCGTCGCCTTGCCGGAGACGACACAGCAGGTCGCCGCCGTCCTCAAATATTGCAACCGCTACGGCGTGCCCGTCGTGCCGCGCGGTGCCGGCACCTCGCTCTCCGGGGGCGCGATCCCGCAGGAGGATGCCGTCGTCATCGGCCTCTCGAAAATGTCGCGCATCCTCGAGGTAGACTATGCCAACCGCACGGCCACCGTGCAGGCCGGGGTGACCAATCTCAACATTTCCGACGCGGTCTCCGCCGACGGCTACTTTTATGCGCCCGATCCGAGCTCGCAGCTCGCCTGCACGATCGGCGGCAATATCGGCATGAATTCCGGCGGCGCGCACTGTCTGAAGTACGGGGTGACGACCAACAACCTGCTCGGCGTCAAGCTGGTGCTGGTCGATGGCACGATCGTCGATCTCGGCGGCAAGGCGCTCGATGCCGGCGGGCTCGACCTGCTGGGTGTCGTCTGCGGCGGCGAGGGCCAGCTCGGCATCGTCACCGAGGCGATCGTCCGCCTCATCGCCAAACCGGAAGGCGCGCGCCCCGTGCTCTTCGGCTTCGACAACTCGGAAGAGGCGGGCGCCTGCGTCACCGATATCATCGGTGCCGGCATCATCCCGGTCGCCATCGAATTCATGGACAAGCCGGCGATCGGCATCTGCGAAGCCTTTGCCGGTGCTGGCTATCCGATGGATGTCGAGGCGCTGTTGATCGTCGAGGTCGAGGGCTCCGAGGCGGAGATGGATGCGATGCTGGCCAGCATCATCGAGATCGCCCACCGCCATGGCGTGAAGGTCGTCAAGGAAAGCCAGTCCGCCACTGAGGCGGCGCTGATCTGGAAGGGTCGCAAATCCGCCTTCGGCGCCACGGGCCGCATCGCCGACTATATCTGCATGGACGGCACCGTGCCGCTCGGCCAGCTGTCGCATGTGTTGCGCGGTACCGCCGAGATCGTCGCGAAATATGGACTGCGCGTCGCCAATGTCTTTCATGCTGGCGATGGCAACATGCACCCGCTCATCCTGTTCAATGCCAATGACCCGGAAGATGCGGCGCGGGCCGAAGCGGCCGGCAACGACATCCTGAAACTCTGCGTCGATGCCGGCGGCTGCCTCACCGGCGAACACGGCGTCGGCATCGAGAAGCGCGACCTGATGCGTCATCAATACACGGATATCGATCTCGCCCAGCAGATGGCTGTGCGCGCCGCCTTCGATCCGCAATGGCTGCTCAACCCGTCCAAAGTCTTCCCGCTCGAAGGGCGCCCCGCCGCATGACGCCGATTCACGAACCGCTGTCCGAAGAGGCCGCCGCCCGGCTTGTTCACGTTGCCGCCCTGACAAAATCCGCCGTCGTCATCCGCGGTGGCGGCACCCGCAGCCTGCATGCCACGCCCGAAGGCACCGACGTATTGTCGGCGCGGGGCCTGAACGGCATCGTTGCCTACAATCCGGCCGAGATGACCATGACGGCGCGTGCCGGCACGCCGCTGGAGACCGTGGAAGCAGCCCTTGCCGAAAAGCGCCAGATGCTCGCCTTCGAGCCGAACGACCTGCGCGCCGCGCTCGGCACGTCCGGCATCCCCACCATCGGCGGCGTCTTCGCCACCAATGCGTCCGGGCCGCGTCGTTTCGTGGCGGGTGCCGCGCGTGACAGCCTGCTCGGCGTCCGCTTCGTCAATGGCAGGGGCGAGGTGGTGAAAGCGGGCGGCCGGGTGATGAAGAACGTCACCGGCCTCGATCTCGCAAAGCTGCTCGCCGGCTCGCATGGTTCGCTGGCGCTGTTGACGGAGGTCACCTTCCGCCTGCTGCCGGTGCCGGAAACCGCTGCCACCATCGTCGTCTCGAACCTCAACGATGCGGAAGCCGCTGCCGCCATGGCAACGGCGATGTCGATGTCCGTCGAAGTCTCCGGCGCCGCGCACCTGCCGGAAAGCGTGCGCGGTCGCTTCGTCGGCGGCGCCTTGCCGGATGGCGCCGCCACGGTGCTGCGCCTCGAAGGCCTTGCCGCCTCGGTTGCCGTCCGCGCGGAAAAACTGGGTGCCGCCATGGCCCGTTTCGGCGCCGTCTCTCAGATCGAGGCCGAAACCACGCGCCGCCTCTGGCGTGAAATCCGCGACGCCGCGCCCTATGCCGATGGCACACCGCGCCCGCTCTGGCGCGTCTCCGTCGCCCCCATCGCGGGCCAGCAGCTCGTTGCCGCACTCCGCCTCGAAACCGGGGTCGACGCCTTCTACGACTGGCAGGGCGGCCTCGTCTGGCTGCGCATGGAATCCGACCCGGAGGCCGCGCTGCTGCGCCGTTACATCAAGGCGGTCGGCGGCGGGCACACGACCTTGCTGAGGGCGCGACCGGAGGTGCTGGCGGCGACGGAAACCGTCCAGCCGCAAAGCGATGCCGTCGCGGCACTCTCGGCGCGGGTGAAGGCGAGTTTCGATCCGAACGCCTTGTTCGTGTCGCGGATGGTGGGGTGAGGTCGATGATGAGCTGTTGCGGCCCTATTCACCCCCCTCTGCCCTGCCGGGCATCTCCCCCACAAGGGGGGAGAATGGCTGGGTACGAGGGCTTCACGTCCTTGGCAACGCCAGCGATGGGCGACGTGTTGCCGCAATTTGATCTCCCCCCTTGTGGGGGAGATGCCCGGCAGGGCAGAGGGGGGTATGTCGCCATCCTCGATGGTAGAGAGAACGCCTGATGCAGACCAATTTCACCGCCGAGCAGCTCGCCGATCCGCATGTCGCGACTTCTGAAAAGATCCTGCGAAAATGCGTGCATTGCGGCTTCTGCACGGCGACCTGTCCGACCTATGTGACGCTTGGCAACGAGCTGGACAGCCCGCGCGGCCGCATCTATCTCATCAAGGACATGCTGGAGAATGGCCGACCGGCGGATGCCGAGGTCGTCACGCATATCGACCGCTGCCTCTCCTGCCTGGCCTGCACGACGACCTGCCCCTCCGGCGTCGACTATATGCACCTGATCGATCATGCGCGCATGCATATCGAGGAAACCTACCGGCGCCCCTTCTGGAACCGGTTGACCCGCAACGTGCTCGCCGCCGTGTTGCCCTATCCCGGCCGCTTCCGTCTGGCGCTGAAGGCGGCGGCCCTCGGCCGTCCCTTCGCCGGTCTCCTCAAGCGGTTCAAGCCGCTCGAACCCTTCGGCGCCATGCTGGATCTCGCGCCGCGCAGGCTGCCCAAGCCCTCGGACAGCGCAAAACCCGGCACGCATCCGGCCGCCGGTCCGCGCCGGGGCCGGGTGGCGATCCTGTCAGGCTGCGCCCAGCCGGTGCTGAAGCCGGAAATCAACGCGGCGACGATCCGCCTGCTGACCCGCCTTGGCGTCGAGGTCGTGGCGCCGGAAGGCGAAGTCTGCTGCGGCTCGCTGGTCCACCATATGGGCCGGGAAGCACAGGCACTGGAGGCGGCACGCCGCAATGTCGATGTCTGGCTCGACGAGATCGAGCGGGGTGGGCTCGATGCGATCATCATCACCGCGTCGGGTTGCGGCACGACGATCAAGGATTACGGCTTCATGCTGCGCCTGGACCTCGCCTATGCGGGAAAGGCGGCGCGCGTCTCCGCCCTTGCCAAGGACGTGACGGAATATCTCGCGACGCTGGACCTGCCGCAGCAGGAGGCGCGCGGGCTGACGGTCGCCTATCATTCGGCCTGCTCCATGCAGCACGGCCAGAAGATCACGCTTGCGCCGAAGACGCTTCTCAAGAAGGCGGGCTTTGTGGTGCGCGATCCGGCGGAAGGGCATCTCTGTTGCGGTTCGGCCGGCACCTACAACATCCTCCAGCCGGAGATTTCCGGCAAGCTGAAGGCGCGCAAGGTCAAGAACATCGAGGCGACCAAGCCGGACCTCATCGCCACCGGCAATATCGGCTGCATCACGCAGATCGCGACGGGCACGCAAATCCCGATCCTGCATACGGTGGAACTGCTCGACTGGGCCTATGGCGGAACGAAGCCCGCCGTGCTTTCCTGATCCTGTCACGCGCGGAACAGCCGTTTCCCTCGGTGGCTGCTAGAGGAGTGGCATTCCAGCCCGTCCGGAGATCGCCATGCGCCGCGTCCTGCTTTCCGTCGCTACCCTCGCCATCTTGTCCTCGCCGGCGTTCGCCACCGGCGGCTTCAGCTGCGCGGTCGATGACAAGAGCGTCGCCTTCGAAGCGGAGGCGGGCTTCAGCTACAGCCTCGGCGGCATCCTGAACTTTCGCGGTCAGCTCGACCTTCCGGCGGATCTTGCGCAGAAGGGGCTCGACAAGGTGACGCTCGATCCGTCCTCGCTGACGCATCACTGGTTGCATGACGGCGAATTGCGCCTGCTCGTCCACGCGGAATCCGGCGATGGCGAGCCCTTTGCCGCGCTCGATTTCGTCATGATGACGACGGTGGACGAGGAAGGGCTGAACTATGACGGCACGTATTCTCTGAAAGTCGAAGGCGCCGGCCTCGATGAACCGGTGCGGCGCGCCGGCAAGGTGTCCTGCTCTGCCGGCTGAAACAAAGATGCCGGCGCGACGCCGGCATCAAGGTGTTTGCGTCAGGCTGGCGGCTCAGCCGCCGAAGCCGAACAGATTGCCGAAGAAATCGACGCCGCGGTCGTTGTAGTCCACCGCGCCCTGGCGATTGCCGGGGCCGACCACGACGACCTTGGTGCCGACGTCGGCGCGGGCGTAGAGATGCTCCACGTCCTTGTTCATCATGCGGATACAGCCGGACGACATGTTCTGGCCGATCGTCCAGGGCTGGTTCGTGCCGTGGATGCGGAAGATGGTGTCGCGACCGCCCTTGAAGAGATAGAGCGCGCGTGCGCCAAGCGGGTTGTCCTCGCCGCCGGGCTGCACAACCGGCAGGATGCGGCCCTTCTTGGCCTCGCGCTGGCGCATTTCGGCCGGCGGCGTCCAGCTCGGCCATTCCGCCTTGCGGCCGACCTTCACCACGCCCGACCAGCCGAAGCCATCACGGCCGACGCCGATGCCGTAGCGCGTCGCCTTGTTGTTGCCCTCGACATAGTAGAGATATTTGTTGTTCGTATCGACGATAACGGTGCCCGGCGCCTGGTCGGTGACGAAACGCACCTTGGTGCGCTTGTACTTCGCCGCAACCTGCTTCTTGCTCTGGTACTGCTGAACAAGCGTCACATTGGACGTCGTCTCGACATTGCTGCCCTGCACGGCCGCGGGGAAGGCGTTCGCCGACGTGACCGGCATGACCGCCGTGACGGCAAAGGCCGTCGCCAGCAAGATCGATGCGTATTTCCGCATGGTGTATTCCCTCTCAATCCTCAATTCCCGGAGGCTAGCCGAGTTCTGAGCGATTTCAAACCAGCCCATGGGCAGTAAGACGCGTGTGAAGCCGGATTTCTTCGGCTTCTTGCCGCAAGTGTTGCCTGAAAAGCAAAAAACTCCGGCCGCGCGGCGACCGGAGTTCTTCATTCAGCGTCGTTGTTACCAGGCGGCTGCCGTCAGATCACGATGACCTTCGTGCCCACATTGACGCGCTCGTACAGGTCGACGACGTCCTCATTGCGCATGCGGATGCAGCCGGAGGAGACCGCATAGCCGATCGTCCAGGGCGCGTTCGTGCCGTGGATGCGATAGAGCGTCGAGCCGAGATACATGGCGCGCGAGCCGAGCGGGTTTTCCGGGCCGCCTTCCATGAAGGCCGGGAGGTAATGGCCCTTGGCGGCCTCGCGGGCGACCATTTCCTTCGGCGGCGTCCAGCTCGGCCACTCGGCCTTGCGGGTGATCTTGTGTGCGCCCGCCCATTCGAAGCCCGGCTTGCCGACGCCGACGCCGTAGCGCCGCGCCTTGCCATCGCCCATCACCAGGTAGAGGAAGCGATTGTTGGTATCGATGATGATCGTGCCGGCCTTGTGCTCGCTCTCGTAGGATACGACCTGCGGCAGATACATCGGGTCGATTTTCGACCGGACGGGGTTCTGCGCGCGCGTCGTTACCGACACCTGCTCGATGCGGGCTGCACCGTCGCGGCGGATGACGCGGCGTTGCTGCACCTTCTGGCGCTGGATGATGCGGCGCTGGTTGACGGCGGGCTGCACGCCCTCGCCGGTGAGCTGCATCACCCAGGGCGCGGTGAGGTCGGGGCTTACGATGATGGGCGGCCGGCTCACGTAACGCTCGTTCGCATAGGCTGCGGTCGAGGTGAACAGGAGGGTGGCTGCAAGAAGGGTTCGTATCAACATCGGACGTACTCGCTACTGATCGTCGCCGGGCTGCGCCGCAAGGAAAGAGCGGCGCCGGTTCGGGAGAATGCTTGCACCTTGCGATGAAGCGAAAGGTAAACGGCCGTTCATTCAACATGCACGATGCCGATAAAGCTTTGAGTAGGGTTATTGCCCGCTTTCCAAAGGTGGTTGACGAGTGGTAAAGCGGAACAAATGGGAAACGGAGACGGCAATGGCAAAAGGGCTCTTGGAAGGCGACGATGGTCGCGTGCGCTGTGCATGGCATGGCAATCTGGACGACTACCGCCGCTACCATGACGAGGAATGGGGCCAGCCGGTCACCAGCGACCAGCGCCTCTTCGAGAAAATCTGCCTCGAGGGGTTTCAGTCGGGCCTGTCCTGGCTCACCATCCTGCGCAAGCGCGAGAGTTTCCGCGCGGCCTTCGCCGGCTTCGATTTTGACATCGTGGCAAGGTTCGACGAGACGGATATTGCCCGTTGCCTTGCCGACACCGGCATCGTGCGGCACCGCGGCAAGATCGTCTCGACGATCAACAATGCCGGCCGCGCGCAGGCGCTGCGCGAAGAGTTCGGCACGCTCGCCCGCTATTTCTGGAGCTTCGAGCCGACCCCGCAGGAGCGGCCGGCAAGGGTGGATTGGGAGACGATCGTCGCCAATCCGACGACGCCGACCTCGGTGAAACTGTCGAAAGACCTCAAGAAACGTGGCTGGACCTTTGTCGGCCCCACCACCGTCTATGCCTTCATGCAGGCCATGGGCCTCGTCAACGACCATGTCGAGGGGTGTTTCTGCCGCGGGGAAGTCGAGGAGAAGAGGAAACAGCTCACAAGGCCCTGATTGCGGTATAGCCGTTGCAAATACATGTTTGAATTTACAACGAATCATGTAGCTTAGACTTCAGCGGCAAATTCATACATCGAGAGTTCTGGGGTCGACGCGCCTGTGCGCAGTCGTGGTGTGCCGCTTATGCTGAATGATTTGGCATGGGGGACATATGGGGCCGAACATATCTGTGACCGACGAATCTCGTCTTGAAGGCTGGGCCTGCAGCAAGGCTCAGGAAATCATGCTCCGGGAAGGTTTTCGCCTGATCCGGTCCGCCCGCAGCGGCAGCAATACCGAACTTCGCGAAACGAGCCTGTTGATGGCCCGCGTCATCGCGGCGTCGCTTGTCGAGGCCTCGGCGGCCCGGCGGGTGGCAGGGGAATAACGCAAGGTCGGCGAGGCTGCGAGCAGTCTTGCCCGCGGCGGATTCTGCGAAAAACGAAGAGATGAACGAAAAGGCCCGCCGGCAATCGGCGGGCCTTTCCTGTTTTACTTGGCGTTCTTGGCGAGCCAGGCTTCCATCATCTTGATCTCGCCTTCCTGCGCGGTGATGACCTCCTGCGCAAGCTTGCGGATGGCATCGTCCTTGCCGTATTCCAGTTCGACCTTCGCCATGTCGATGGCGCCCTGGTGATGGGCGATCATGCCGCGCACGAAATCCACGTCGGCATTGCCGGTGAAGTCGATCTCCATGCCTTTGTGCATCTTCGCATTGGCCTCGACGAACGCCTTGGTGGAGGCGCTCTGGTCGCCGGCCGGCGCGTCCATCGTCATGCCCTGATGGCCGGAATGATCGGCTTCCTGGGCGATTGCGGGAAGGGCGAAGGCGAGCGCGAGGGCCGCGCCGAGAAACAGGTTCTTTGCATTCATTGTGTTTTCCAGTTCTGAAAGGGATCGAGGATCGGGCGCAAAACGCCCGGCATTCCGTCTCGTTCCGTTCAGGACCGGGGAGGGGGATCGACTGGAGGCAGCGCGAGGCCGATCAACTGCGGCACGGCCATCGAGGTGTGGCTTGAAACATCGAGCGCCTGGCGCACGGGATCCAGTCCGAAAACCTCGATTGCGAAACAGGCGGAACAGGCGACGGGATGTGCGGCGGGCTTGGATTTGTCGCCGTGTTTGCTGTCGCCGCTCTCCTTGGCCATCTGGTGCATGGCGTGCATGCCGGCCGGCTGCGCAATGCTGAGCGTCGCCGCGACCGCCGGCACCCAGCCGGAAAGAACGGCGCCCAGAATGGCGACGATGAGGAGAATCTGTCTCATGCGGGGAGAGATAGGCGCTCCCCGCGCAAAAGAAAAGGGTCAGTTCAGCGGGCCGCGGCTTGTGGCCGCCATCGCGAGACAGTGGCGGGCGATGGCAAAGGTGGCGTGAATGGCGCCGCTGATGCCGTCTTCCGTGTAGGATCGGCCGAAACAGAAGACCGGCCGGTAGAGGCTGGCATCGGACCGGATCGTCGTGGCGAAGCTGAAGGTCGTGGCAATCGTCGCCGCCTCTTCCAGCGCCAGCAGCACCTTCTGCCGGTCTGCCGGCTCATACCGCTGGATCAGGTCCATGATGCCGCAGCGGACGTTCGGGATATCGTGCAGGGCGGCGGCCTGGGGACCGAGCCGCACGAGGCCGGTAGCAAGTTCGGCGCTCCAATCCTCGCAGATGAAGGCGTTTTCCAGTTCGCGCGGGTCTATGCCCATCAACTCGGCCACTGAGGTGAGAGGCGTGGAGATCATGATCGGTTTCAATGCCATTCGGTCGGTCCGCAGAGCTGTCAGCCGATGTATTTAGCGATATGTGGCCGGCGACGGCCAGGCCCCCCGGCCCCATCTGGCCGCCGCCGGTTCGGAAAACGCGCGCAAATGCCCCGCAAGGCCGCTTGCCAAACGGCAAGGATGGTCGTTTACCTATCCTTAAGGGTAGCCGACATCGGGCGCCGCCGAAAGCGGAGCGACTGGTCGTTTACTCGACTGAAGGATGAGTACTATCCATTTTTTCTTCCAGGAGTTGAAATTGCCTGGTTTCGCCATCACCGTCGGTCACGATCTCGTCGACCAGTTGCGCGCCTATCGCCTGAAGGTTGGGCTGACGCAGGACGATATTGCGTGGAAGTTGGGATTTTCCGCCACCACCGTCTCGCGCTGGGAGCGTGGCACCGCCGTGCCCGACCTGAGGGCGACGGGCGCCATCGTCGATTTCCTGCGCCGCGCCGATGCGCAGACCGAGCGGCGTCTCTTGACCTCGATCCTCACCTCGCGGGAAAGCCGCAATCTCTGGGAAGGCCCCGACATCCGCTATCTCGGCGGCTCCCAGCAGGAGTATCGCGAAAGCCCGGAAATGCGCGCCGTCGTCGGCACCAGCATCCGGCGCTACATCACCGGGTCCTATCGCGATTGCCTGGAGGACCAGGGGCTTGTCGCCAGTCTTTATGCGCGTGAAGTCGCCTCAATCGACATCTACGGGCGCGCCGCGCTCTCCATGACGTCGATACCGGAGGGGCATGTGCAGATGAAGCGGCTGTCCTTCCAGTCGGAAATGCGCGGCATCATCCGCGGCGACACACATTCGACCCTTATTCCGGTTGCACAGGCGCCCCACGCCTCCGCCGTCATCGTGCACAGTTGGGATGAGCTGTCGCGCCGGCCCTGATGCGCGGCTTTTGCGCCTTGCCGCTGCCCGCCCAATCCGCTAGGGAAACCGCAACGGAAATACAGGAATTTCGGGTATCGCGATGAGCGAAAAGCAGAAAAAACCGCAGAAGCTGAGAGCCCGCCTGCCGCGCGGCTTCGTCGATCGTGATGCCGCGGATATCCGCGCCGTCAACGAGATGACCGCAAAGATCCGCGCGGTCTACGAGCATTACGGCTTCGATCCGGTGGAAACCCCGCTCTTCGAATATACCGATGCGCTAGGAAAATTCCTGCCGGACAGCGATCGCCCGAACGAGGGCGTCTTCTCGTTGCAGGACGATGACGAGCAGTGGATGAGCCTGCGCTACGATCTGACGGCGCCGCTTGCCCGCCATGTCGCGGAAAACTTCAACGAGATCCAGCTTCCCTACCGCACCTACCGCGCCGGCTACGTTTTCCGCAACGAGAAGCCCGGCCCGGGCCGTTTCCGCCAGTTCATGCAGTTCGACGCCGATACGGTCGGCGCCGCCGGTGTCCAGGCGGATGCCGAAATGTGCATGATGATGGCCGACACGATGGAAGCGCTCGGCATTGCCCACGGCGACTACGTCATCCGCGTCAACAACCGCAAGGTTCTCGACGGGGTCATGGAGGCGATCGGCCTTGGCGGCGAGGACAAGGCGGGTGCCCGCCTCAACGTGTTGCGCGCCATCGACAAGCTCGACAAGTTCGGCCCCGAGGGCGTGAAGCTCCTGCTCGGCGCAGGCCGCAAGGATGAATCCGGCGACTTCACCAAGGGCGCGGGGCTGGAGGCCGAGCAGATCGAAAAGGTGCTGTTCTTCGTCGGTATCAAGGATTATGCGCAAAGCGCCGCCGACCTCGCAAAGCTGCTCGAAGGCAGTGCGCGCGGCGGTGAAGGTGTCGAGGAGTTGAACCAGATCGGCCATCTCGTCACGTCGGCAGGTTATGGTTCGGACCGCATCAAGATCGATCCCTCCGTCGTGCGCGGCCTCGAATATTACACCGGTCCGGTCTTCGAAGCCGAGCTGCAGTTCGCCGTCACCAACGAGAAGGGCGAAAAGGTCGTCTTCGGCTCGGTCGGCGGCGGTGGTCGTTATGACGGCCTCGTCTCGCGCTTCATGGGCCAGCCGGTGCCGGCCACCGGTTTCTCCATCGGCGTCTCGCGCCTGATGACAGCGCTGAAGAACCTCGGCAAGCTTGGGCAGGACGAGGTGATCGCCCCGGTTCTGGTCACCGTCATGGATGGCGACGTCGAGAGCATGGGGCGCTACCAACGCTTCACGCAGGCGCTGCGCAATGCCGGCATCCGCGCCGAAATGTACCAGGGCAACTGGAAGAAGTTCGGCAACCAGCTCAAATATGCCGACCGCCGCAATGCGCCGATCGCCATCATCCAGGGCGGTGACGAGCGGGCCGAAGGCGTCGTGCAGATCAAGGACCTGATCGAAGGCAAGCGGCTTTCCGGCGAGATCGAGGACAACACCTCCTGGCGCGAGGCGCGTGTCGCGCAGGTCTCCGTGCCGGAAGCCGATCTCGTGGAAAAGGTCCAAGAGATCCTTGCGGCGCAGGCCGAAGACCGGGCGCGGGCTGGCTGACATGCCCCTCGTCAACCTCCCCGCCTTCGCACCCGATCTGATTGCCGATCTGGAAAAGCTCGGCACGGAGCGCGTCGATACACCGGTCATCCAGCCGGCCGAACCCTTCCTCGACATGGCGGGCGAGGACCTGCGCCGGCGCATCTTCATGACGGAGAGCGCGACCGGCAAGAGCCTGTGCCTGCGTCCTGAATTCACCATTCCCGTGTGCCTGCGCCACATCGAAACGGCGACCGGCACGCCGCGGCGCTACGCCTATCTCGGTGAGGTCTTTCGCCAGCGCCGCGAGGGCGCGAACGAATTCTATCAGGCCGGTATCGAAGACCTCGGTGAACCGGATGTCGCGCAGGCCGATGCACGCGCTGTGCGCGATGCCTTGACGGTGCTCGCCAACCGCTTGCCGGGCATAAACCTGTCGATCGTTCTCGGCGACCAGTCGGTGTTCGAGGCCGTCGTCGCGGCCTGCGGCCTGCCGACCGGTTGGCAGAAGCGGCTGGTCCACGCCTTCGGCAACCAGGCGCAGTTGCAGAAGCTGATGGCCGACCTCTCCGACCCCGCACCGTCCGGCGTCTTCGGTCCGGAAGTCGAGCGTCTCGCCATTCTCGGCAAACTCGACGACGAGGCGGGGCTCATCGCCCATATCGACGAGACGATGGAAGCGACCGGCTATTCCACCAATGCCAGCCGCAGCCCGGCCGACATTGCCAAGCGCCTGCGCGAAAAAATGGAGCTCGCCAACACACGGCTCGACAGCCGGACGCTCGGATTGCTCAAGGAGTTCCTGGCGCTCGAACTCAGCCTTGCCGAAGCGCCGCAGGCGCTCGCAGCCTTTGCCGGCAAGGCCGGTCTTTCGCTTGGCGAGGCGCTTGCCCGCTTCGAAAGCCGCGTTGCGGCGTTGCGCCAAGCCGGCGTCGATCCGGCGACGATCACCTACCGTGCCGCCTTCGGCCGTCCGCTCGATTATTATACCGGCCTGGTCTTCGAGATCGAAGGCAATGCGCTGGTGCTCGCCGGTGGCGGCCGTTTCGACCGGTTGTTGACGCTGCTGGGCGCGAAGGAGCGTATTCCGGCCGTCGGCTTCTCGCTCTGGCTCGACCGTATCGCGAGCGTGAAGGGAGCCGCCGCATGACCATCACCATCGGTCTGCCATCCAAGGGGCGCATGAAGGAGGATTCCTCCGCCGTGCTCGCCCGCGCCGGCTTCACCGTCACCGCCGTCGGCAATGACCGCTCCTACCGTGGCCGGGTCGAAGGCCGCGACGACATCGAGATCGCCTTCCTCTCGGCATCGGAAATCTCCCGCGAGATCGCCAACGGCACCGTCGATTTCGGCGTGACCGGGGAGGACCTCGTGCGCGAGGGGCTGGCGGAGGCCGATGCCCGCGTCGAATTCTGCGCCCGCCTCGGCTTCGGCCATGCCGATGTCGTCGTCGCCGTGCCGGAAATCTGGCTCGATGTCGATACGATGGCCGACCTCGGCGACGTCGCCGCTGATTTCCGCGCCCGTCACGGCCGCCGTCTCACCATCGCCACGAAATACTGGCGGCTGACGCAAAAATTCTTCTCGGGCAACCACGGCATCCAGCTCTACCGCATCGTCGAAAGCCTCGGCGCCACGGAAGGCGCGCCGGCCTCCGGCTCGGCCGATATCATCGTCGACATCACCTCGACCGGCTCGACGCTTGTCGCCAACCATCTGAAGATTCTCTCCGATGGCGTTATCCTGAAGTCCGAAGCCTGCCTCGTGCGCGCCCGCAAGCCCGAGCATGAGGGCAGTGCGGTGGTGGCGGAGATCGTGGAGCGGGTGCGCGGCGTGCTCTGAGGCGCGCCGGTCCCGACTGGAAAATTCCCTCCCCACCCTGACATCCTCCGGCAAGCTGCCCTATCTATGAGCTCCCATCCAAGGAGTGTTTCATGGCAGATCTGTCGTCCTTCCCCATCACCCAGAAGTGGCCCGCTAAAAACCCGGACATCATCCAGCTCTATTCGCTGCCGACGCCGAATGGCGTGAAGGTGTCGATCGCGCTGGAGGAACTCGGTCTTGCCTATGAGGCCCACCGGATCGAGTTCGGGCCTGAAGGCGTGAAGTCGCCGGAGTTCGTCTCGCTGAACCCGAACGGCCGCATTCCGGCCATCATCGACCCAAACGGTCCGGACGGCAAACCGATCGGCCTCTTCGAATCCGGCGCGATCCTCGTCTACCTCGCCGAAAAGACCGGCAAGCTGATCCCGGCCGATCCGGCTGCGCGGTATGAAACGCTTTGCTGGGTGATGTTCCAGATGAGCGGCGTCGGCCCGATGTTCGGCCAGTTCGGTCATTTCCACAAATTCGCCGCCGACAAGGTCGCCAACAATCCTTATCCGGCCGAACGCTACCGGGATGAGTCCAAGCGCCTGCTGTCCATATTGGACGCTCGTCTGAAGGACCGCCAGTTCATCATGGGCGACGACTACACCATCGCCGATATCACGACCTTCCCGTGGATCCGCGGCGCGGATGTCTTCTATGGCGGTCGCGAGGCGCTGGACTATGCCGGCTTCCCCGCCGTCATGGCCTGGCTGGAGCGCTGCCTTGCCCGTCCGGCGGTCCAGAAGGGTCTTGAGATTCCGGCAAAGGCCTGACGCAAACGAAAAATCCGGCGGCGCGGCGATGAGTTGACGCCGCCGGTTCCGACGCGCTACCTCTCGGATAAAACAAGGACGGGACGGAACATATCGTGACGGGAAGACTGGTTGTTGTGGGTGGCGGTCAGGCCGCGTTTGCCCTCGTTGCAAAGCTGCGTGCACTCAAGGACGAACGGCCGATCACCATCATCGCCGCCGAGGCGAGCCATCCCTATCAACGCCCGCCG
The DNA here is from genome assembly GCF_009827055.1 of Shinella kummerowiae. Lineage (GTDB taxonomy): Bacteria > Pseudomonadota > Alphaproteobacteria > Rhizobiales > Rhizobiaceae > Shinella > Shinella kummerowiae. The sequence continues at coordinate 278,655 of NZ_WUMK01000009.1, read as the reverse complement.
CTCTCCAAGAAATACCTGCTCGGCGAGGCCGATTTGAGCCGCCTGATGTTCCGCCCGGAAAGTTGGTATCCCGACAACCATGTCGATATCCGTTTGTCCACCGAGGTCACGTCCATCGACCGCGCGGCGAAGACGGTCACGCTGAGCGACGGTGCGACGCTACATTACGCCTATCTGGCGCTTGCCACCGGCGCCACGCCGCGCCGCCTGCCGGCCGACATTGGCGGCGACCTCGAGGGCGTCTTCACGGTGAGGGATTATCGCGACGCCGATCGCCTCGGCCTGGAAATGCAGGAGGGCCGCCGGGCGCTCGTCATCGGCGGCGGTTACATCGGCCTCGAAGCGGCGGCCGTCGCACGGGGCAGGGGGCTCGACGTTACCGTCATCGAGATGGCCGACCGCATCCTCGCCCGCGTGGCCTCTCCGGCAACGGCGACCATCCTCAAGGCGATCCACACGGCACGCGGCGTCGACGTGCGCGAAAAGACCGGCCTGGTGCGCCTGCTCGGCGAGAATGGCCGCGTTACCGGCGCGGAACTGACGGACGGGTTTGTGCTGCCGGTGGATGTGGTGATCGCCGGCATCGGCGTGACGGCGAATGATGCGCTGGCGCGAGATGCGGATCTGGAGGTTGCGAACGGTATTGTCGTCGATAGCCATGCCCGCACGTCCGATCCTGCGATCTTCGCGATGGGCGATTGCGCCGTGCTGCCCTTCGAGGGCAGTCGCGTGCGGCTGGAATCCGTGCAGAACGCGGTCGACCAGGCGGAGGCGGCCGCCGCCATCATCGCCGGTGGCGATGCGCCCTATCAGCCGAAACCTTGGTTCTGGTCCGATCAGTACGACGTCAAACTGCAGATCGCCGGCTTCTGCATGGGCTTCGACGATACGTTCGTCCGCCCCGGTCCGCGCGAAGGCAGCGTCTCCGTCTGGTATTTCCGCGGGGGCAAGCTGATCGCGGTGGACGCGGTCAACGATGCCAAGTCCTATGTCGTCGGCAAGAAGCTGATCGAGATGGGCCGCACTCCCGAACGCGCCGCCCTCGAGGACCCGGCGACGGACCTGAAGGCGCTCACGCTCTGAGACACTCACGTAGCGTGAGTTGTGCGACGTGACTGGTATGCACTGGCACAGTTGTATTGTTTTGATATTCGTTAAGTATGATAAAATCCGCGGAGGGCCGGCCTCCCTCAATGCTTTCTGAATTCACTCATTTTTTAGGGTTCTCACGCTGAGTGGGGTCATCTTGATCCCGCCGGGTGAGCCTTCATGTATCGCATTCTGACCTGCCTGACCGTCGAGCACGACCTCCGCCTCGTGCTGCTCGCGGCCTTCATCTGCTTCCTGTCCTGCTATGTGGCGGTGACGCTGGCGCAAAGGGCTCGTGTTGCGGAAGGCACGGCGCGCAATCTCTGGCTGGGTGCAGCCGGGACATCGAGCGGCTTTGGCATCTGGGCGACGCACTTCATTGCCATGCTGGCCTACAATCCGGGCGTCGCCATGGGTTTCGACATGGAGCCGACGCTCCTGTCCCTGGCGGTGGCCATCGTCATGACGACAATGGGGCTCTCGCTGGCCACCTATGTGTCCGGTCGCAGTGCCACGATTGCGGGCGGCCTGCTGCTGGGCGCCGGCATCACCTCCATGCACTATATCGGCATGTCCGCGCTGGAACTGCCGGGCCGTATCGTCTGGGACTACCCCTACGTTGTGGCCTCGGTGGTATTCGCTGCCATCTTTGGTGCCTTAGCGCTCATCTTCTGCATGCGCCCGCGGGCCGGTGTGCGTGATCGCGCGCTCGCAACCCTGCTCATGGCAGTCGGCGTTGTTTCGTTGCATTTCACCGCTATGGCGGCCGTGACGATCGAGCCGGGCCTGATGCCGGTGAGCGACGACACGATGCTGTCGGCGAGCCTGATGGTGCCGTTGATCGCCATCGTCGCCTTCTCGCTGCTCTTTGCCGGCCTGACCGCTGCTGTCTTTGCCCGGCAGGCGGAGCTTGCGGCCAGCGAAAGCACGCGCCAGTTCGCCATGCTCGTACAGGGCGTGAAGGATTACGCGATCTATATGCTTGATCCGGAAGGCCGCGTCGCCAACTGGAACGAGGGCGCCGAGCGCCACAAGGGTTACGCGGCGCACGAGATCGTCGGCCAGCATTTTTCCCGCTTCTACAGCGAGGAGGATCGCGCAGCCGGCCTGCCCGAGCGAGCGCTGCGCACCGCGCGCGAAGAGGGAAAATGCGAGAGCGAGGGCTGGCGTTACCGCAAGGACGGCGGCCGGTTCTGGGCGCATGTCGTCATCGATCCCATCCATGACGCCGGTGGCGTGCTCGTCGGCTACGCCAAGATCACCAAGGACGTGACGAAGGAAAAGGCCGATGCCGACCGGCTCGCCGCGGTGACGAAGAACCTCGATCTCGCGCTGGAAAACATGTCGCAGGGTCTCTGCCTGTTCGACAAGGACGAGCGTCTGCTGATTGCCAACAAGCGCTACAGCGAAATTTTCGGTTTCCCGGAAGGCCACGTCCAGCCCGGCATGACGCTGCGCGAGATCGTCGAGCAGGGCGTTGCCACGCTGTTTGCCGATCCTGATGTCCGGCAGGCCAAGGCGCGCGATGTCTACGCGCGCCGCCGCGCTGCAATCCTGGCCAATGACGGCGGTGCAATGGTCGAAAAGCTGCCGAACGGCACGTCGGTGCAGTTGCGCTACCGCACGCTGCCGGATGGCGCATGGGTCGCGACCTACGAGGACGTATCCGATCGCCTTCGCTCCGAAGAGCAGATCTCCTTCCTCGCCCGTCATGACAGCCTGACCGGCCTGCCCAACCGCGCGAGCTTCAACAACCGCCTCGAGGCCGACCTCGATTCGGCGCAGCGTTCCGGCGGCAAGGTCGCGGCGATCGGCATCGACCTCGACAAGTTCAAGGAAATCAACGACACGCGCGGCCATGCGGCGGGCGACGAAGTTCTGGTCACGCTGTCGAAGCGTATCGAGGCCTGCCTGGAGGCGGATGAAACGATCGCCCGCTTCGGCGGCGACGAATTCGCGGCCGCCAAGCGCTTCGAGGACATGTCCGAGCTGACCGACTTCATCCAGCGCCTCGAAGCCTGCCTCAACGCGGAAATCCGCATTGACGGCTACGACATCAAGCCGGGGGCCAGCCTCGGCGTGGCGATCTATCCGCAGGACGCGGACAATATCGAAGCGCTGCTCAACAATGCCGACCTTGCCATGTACCGCGCCAAGGATGCGCTGACCCAGACGGTGTGCTTCTACGAAGTCTCCATGGACGAGGCCGCCCGCAGCCGCCGCCTGATCGCCAACGATCTCTGGCAGGCCGTGGAGCGCAACGAGCTGCAACTGCACTACCAGGTGCAGAAGGCGGTCAACAGCGGCGAGACGCTCGGCTATGAGGTGCTGCTGCGCTGGCACCATCCGGTGCGCGGCACGATCCCGCCGTCCGACTTCATTCCGATTGCCGAGGAGTGCGGCGCCATCCTGCCGATCGGCGAGTGGGTGCTGCGGCAGGCCTGCCGCGAGGCCTCGACTTGGGATAACGAGCAGAAGATCGCCGTTAACCTGTCGCCGGTGCAGCTAGGCAATGCCGATGTCGCCGACCTCGTGCACCGGGTTCTGCTGGAAACCGGCCTCGACCCGCGCCGGCTGGAGCTGGAAATCACCGAGTCGACCATTATCGGCGACAAGGAGCGTGCCTTGCAGACGCTGCGCCGCATCAAGGCTTTCGGCGTCACCATCGCCATCGACGATTTCGGCACGGGCTATTCGTCGCTGGAAACGTTGCGCGCTTTCCCCTTTGACAAGATCAAGCTCGACCGCAGCTTCATGAGCGAAGTCGAGGCAAGCCCGGAGGCCAAGGCCATCATCCGCGCCATCCTGGCGCTCGGCCAGTCGCTGCGCGTTCCAGTCCTCGCCGAAGGCGTGGAGACGAGCAACCAGCTCGCCATCCTCCTCGACGAAGGTTGCGACGAAGCGCAGGGCTACTTCCTCGGGCGCCCGATGCCGATAGAGCGGATCCGGGTCGACGTGGAGACGAGCGAAGCGGCCTGAGCCGGCTTACTGCCGCTTGAAGCGGCGGCCGGCGAGGTCGATCTGGAAGCGCGGAAAGATGAAGACGCCGATGATCGTGCCGGCGTACTTCTCCTCGAGGCCTGTCGATTCCCCGACGCAGAACACCGGCTGGCGCGGTGCGCCATCGAGATGGATCGTCGTGGAAAAACAGAAGGACGAGGAGGAGGCAGCCGCTTGCTCGAAAAGCTCCAGCACGCGCGTGCGGTCGAGCGGCTCGTAGCAGCGGATCAGATTGAGCAGGCCGCAGGCACGCTGCGGCAGGCCATGCGCCAGCGCGGCCTTGTCACCGAGCGTGAACAGGCCGTTGGAAAGATCACCGGTCCAGCGCTCCGTCACGCAATATTGCGTCAACAGCTCGTTGTCCGTTTCGTCGAATTCCATCGAGCCCGGCAGAAAGGGCGACGAGAGATCAGTCTTGATTATCTTGAACACCCACGACCTCAGGCAGTTGCTCGAATTTGGCCGAACATGTCCCGTCCCTTGAGGGGCGCTACATGCTAAAATGACAGCGTTGGCTGACAACCTTCGAAGTCGGCCGAACGATTTTTCCATGAACTGAACTATACCCGGATCCTACCGTCGAACGGACCGGGGCTACGCGTAAAAACCGCCGCTGACCCTGTTCAGTCCCCGGCGGGTGCTATCCAATGCTTCGGGAAATCCGGTTGCGCGACAAACCGACAACACCGTGTCGGATTTTAGCGCCTGAACCCCGGGTGAATCTGAAAAGTTCACTTGGGGCGCCTTTATAATTGGTTTTCTGATGCCAGCAACGGCTTTTTGATAATTATTGCACGATTGGAAAAATTCTTTCCGCGGTAACGATACAACCTTTCCTCGCGGGAAAACAGAAAGGGCGACCCGAAGGCCGCCCTTTCCTAAACTGAACCGGATGGCTCAGATGCAGGACCCGAAGGTCTTACATCATGTCCATGCCGCCCATGCCGCCCATGCCGCCAGGCATGCCGCCCGGTGCATCCTTCTTCGGCAGTTCGGCGATCATGGCTTCCGTCGTGATCAGCAGCGAAGCAACCGAAGCTGCGTTCTGCAGAGCCGTGCGGACAACCTTGACCGGGTCGACGATGCCGAGTGCGATCAGATCGCCGTATTCGCCGGTCTGGGCGTTGTAGCCGTAGTTGTCTTCGTTCTTGTCGAGGATCTTGCCGACAACGATCGAAGCTTCGTCACCAGCGTTCTCGGCGATCTGGCGAACCAGCGACTGGAGCGCCTTGCGAACGATGTTGATCCCAGCTTCCTGGTCGTCGTTTTCACCCTTGACGGTGATCTTCGTGGAGGAACGCAGCAGGGCAACGCCGCCGCCCGGTACGATGCCTTCCTGAACAGCAGCGCGCGTCGCGTTGAGAGCGTCGTCGATGCGGTCCTTCTTTTCCTTCACTTCGACTTCCGTCGAGCCGCCGACGCGGATGACGGCAACGCCGCCAGCGAGCTTGGCAAGACGTTCCTGCAGCTTCTCGCGGTCGTAGTCGGAGGTGGTTTCTTCGATCTGAGCCTTGATCTGCGCGACGCGGCCTTCGATTTCAGCCTTCTGGCCGGCACCGTCGACGATCGTCGTGTTTTCCTTGGAGATCGAAACCTTCTTCGAACGGCCGAGCATGTCGAGCGTTACGTTTTCAAGCTTGATGCCGAGGTCTTCGGAGATGACAGTGCCGCCCGTCAGGATGGCGATGTCTTCCAGCATGGCCTTGCGGCGGTCGCCGAAGCCAGGAGCCTTGACGGCAGCGATCTTGAGGCCGCCACGCAGCTTGTTGACGACGAGCGTTGCGAGCGCTTCGCCTTCGACGTCTTCAGCGATGATGACCAGCGGCTTGCCGGTCTGGACGACGGCTTCGAGAACCGGCAGCATTGCCTGAAGGTTCGAGAGCTTCTTCTCGTGCAGGAGAATGAACGCGTCTTCGAGGTCGGCGATCATCTTTTCCGGGTTGGTCACGAAGTAGGGCGACAGGTAGCCGCGATCGAACTGCATGCCTTCGACGACTTCGAGTTCGGTTTCGGCGGTCTTGGCTTCTTCAACCGTGATGACGCCTTCGTTGCCGACCTTCTGCATGGCTTCAGCAATGTCGAGACCGACCTGCTTGTCGCCGTTTGCGGAGATCGTGCCGACCTGGGCAACTTCTTCCGAGGTGTTGATCTTCTTGGCCTTGGCCTGGAGATCCTTGACGACTTCAGCAACGGCGAGATCGATGCCGCGCTTCAGGTCCATCGGGTTCATGCCGGCGGCAACAGCCTTGTGGCCTTCGCGAACGATAGCCTGGGCAAGAACGGTTGCAGTCGTCGTGCCGTCGCCGGCGATGTCGTTGGTCTTGGAAGCGACTTCGCGAACGAGCTGGGCGCCCATGTTCTCGAACTTGTCTTCCAGTTCGATTTCCTTAGCGACGGAAACGCCGTCCTTGGTGATGCGCGGTGCGCCGAAGGACTTGTCGATAACGACGTTACGACCCTTCGGGCCGAGCGTTACCTTCACTGCGTCTGCGAGAACGTCGACGCCACGCAGCATCTTTTCGCGCGCGGTGCGGCCGAATTTGACTTCTTTGGCTGCCATTGTGTGAACTCCTGAAAGAGGTATCAGCGAATTTCGGAAAGGGATGACCGGCTAAATCAGCCGATGACGCCCATGATGTCGGCTTCCTTCATGATCAGAAGGTCTTCGCCGTCGAGCTTGACTTCGGTGCCCGACCACTTGCCGAACAGAACGCGGTCGCCAGCCTTGACGTCCAGCGGAACAACCTTGCCGGACTCGTCACGAGCGCCGGAACCGACGGCGACGATTTCGCCTTCCTGCGGCTTTTCCTTGGCGGTGTCAGGAATGATGATGCCGCCCTTGGTCTTTGCTTCGGATTCGACGCGACGTACGACGACGCGATCGTGAAGCGGGCGGAAGGTGGTGCTTGCCATTGTCTTATCCCTCGATCGAATGACATTGCGGATCCCGAAACTGGATCCGATGGATTGGTGTTAGCACTCACTGTTCAGGAGTGCTAGCGGCTTGGAGATAGGCGGCGGGGCTTTTCGAGTCAAGGAGAGCGCCGGGAAATTATTTTGCCGCGAATGGTTACCGCAGCCGGCAGATGGGAGTGACTTCGCATGCCATCAAGTCAGGACCATGAATTTCCGGCAGTTTCCCCGCCGATGCGGCAAAATTGTGGGAAGAGGCTTGTTTTCTTGGCGTCGCTTTGCAATGTCAGCCGGGCTCGACCTCGACACGGGAATTCCTGATGGCTCACCGCATCCAATCCTTCCGCGACATCACTGCGCATTATGACGTGGTGCTCTGCGACGTCTGGGGCGTCCTGCACAATGGCGTGGAAGCCTTTTCCTATGCCTCGGAAGCGCTGGCCGAAGCCCGTGCCGCTGGATTGACGGTCGTGCTCATCACCAATTCGCCGCGCCCCCATCCGGGCGTGAAGGTACAGATCCGTGGCCTCGGTGTCACCGACGATGCCTATGATCGCATCGTCACGTCCGGCGACGTCACCCGCGCGTTGATCGCGCAGGGGCCGAAAAAGATCTATTTCATCGGCGCGGAAAAGGATCTGCCTCTGCTCGATGGCCTCGGCGTCGAGCCGGTCGGTCTTGAAGAGGCGGGCATCGTCGTCTGCGCGGGCCTCCGCGAAGACGAGAAGGAAACCGTCGAGGACTATCGCGACGAGCTGACCGCGCTCGCGGCGAAAAAGCTGCCCTTCATCTGCGCCAATCCCGACCTCGTCGTCGAGCGCGGCCACCGGCTCATTCCCTGCGCCGGCGCGCTCGCCAAGCTCTATGAGGAGCTCGGTTGCACAAGCCAGATCGCCGGCAAGCCGCATCGGCCGATCTACGAGAAGTCGATTGCGGAGGCTGAGGACGTGCGCGGCGCCTTCGACCTGTCGCGTGTCATCGCCATCGGCGACGGCATGCCGACCGATGTGCGTGGTGCCGAAGCTTTCGGTCTCGACGTGCTCTATATTTCCGGCGGCATTCACGCGCAGGAATATGTCGAGGCCGGTCGCACGGACGAGGCAAAGCTGGAACGCTTTCTTGCTCAGGAAAATGCCCACCCGAAGTGGTGGATGCCCCGGCTGCGGTGACGGGACGGAGACGGTCGTCATGACGGTATTTCACAGGAACGAGACGAAACAGCCGCTGCCGGAGTTTCTGCGCGGCGGCGTTATCGCCATCGGCAATTTCGACGGCGTGCATCGTGGTCACCAGGCCGTGCTGCAACGGGCGCTCGACCTTGCCACGGAACGCGGCATTCCCGCGCTTGTGTTGACCTTCGAACCGCATCCGCGCACCGTCTTCCGCCCGGAACGCCCGGTCTTCCGCCTGACGCCGGCGCCGTTGAAGGCGCGCATCCTCGAAGGCATGGGTTTTTCCGCCGTCATTGAATATCCGTTCGACCGCTCCTTCTCCGAAATATCGGCGCATGACTTCATCCGCACGATCCTGCTGGACTGGCTGCATGCCTCCGAGGTCGTCACCGGCTTCGATTTTCATTTCGGTAAGGGCAGGGAAGGCGGCCCGGCCTTCCTGATGGCGGCCGGCCAGGACAATGGTTTTGGCGTCACGCTGGTCGATGCCTTCCGGGATGAGAACGCCTCGGTCATCTCGTCGAGCTTCATCCGCAAGCTGCTTGGCGACGGCGCCGTCGTCGAGGCTGCCGGGCAGCTCGGCTATCATTATACGGTCGAGGCCGAGGTTATCGGTGGCCAGCAGCTCGGTCGCACGCTCGGTTATCCCACGGCCAATATGCAGCTTCCGCCGGAAGTGGAGCTGCGCAACGGCATCTACGCCGTGCGTTTCCGTCGCCCCGACGGCAGCCTGCACGACGGCGTCGCCAGCTACGGCCGCCGCCCGACGGTGACGTCGAATGGCGCGCCGCTGCTGGAAACCTTCCTGTTCGATTTCTCGGGCGATCTCTACGGCGAAGTCTCCGCCGTGTCCTTCTTCGGACACCTGCGCGACGAGCTGAAATTCGACGGCCTCGATGCGCTGGTCGTGCAGATGAAGCGCGACGAGGAGGAGGCGCGCGCACTGCTGTCCGGCGTCAAGCCGCTCGGGTTGATCGACCAGCGCCTCTGTTTCTGAGGCGGGTGCCGCAAACGTCAAGCTCTCCCAAATATAAACGCCCCGTCTTTTCAAACCGGCGAAAAGGCCGTAAGACCGCGCGCATGATGCTCAACCGGCTGACCATCGATCTGCGAATTAGTGGCCCGGCTTTCCGCGCGCTCTGAGCGAGAGCCGGAAGGTCCGGGATTTCGGGCGTTTTCGCAAGCGCCCCCGCCGTCAGTGCCACAGTATTGACTGATACTTTCCCCGCATGCGCGAAAACCGCGCGACGAGACGATAGCCATATCCATGACCGATACGCCCGAAAAAGTCGATTATTCGTCCACCCTCTACCTGCCGCAGACGGACTTTCCGATGCGCGCCGGCCTGCCGACGAAGGAGCCGGAAACGGTGGCCCGCTGGCAGCAGATGGGTCTCTACAAAAAGCTGCGCGCATCCGCCGCCGGCCGCGAAAAGTTCGTGCTGCACGATGGCCCGCCCTATGCCAACGGCAACATCCATATCGGCCACGCGCTGAACAAGATCCTCAAAGACGTCATCACCCGCTCGTTCCAGATGCGCGGCTATGACTCGAACTACGTGCCCGGCTGGGACTGCCACGGCCTTCCGATCGAATGGAAGATCGAGGAAAAGTACCGCGAGAAGGGCAAGAACAAGGACGAGGTTCCGGTCAACGAGTTCCGCCAGGAATGCCGTGACTTCGCCGCCGGCTGGATCAAGATCCAGTCGGACGAGTTCAAGCGCCTTGGCATCGAGGGCGACTTCGACAATCCCTACACGACGATGAATTTCCACGCCGAATCGCGCATCGCCGGTGAACTCTTGAAAATCGCCAAGAGCGGCCAGCTCTACCGCGGCTCCAAGCCCGTCATGTGGTCGGTCGTCGAGCGCACGGCGCTTGCCGAAGCCGAAGTCGAATATGCCGATGTCGAGAGCGACATGATCTGGGTGAAGTTCCCGGTCGCATCGATCCACGTTGAAGCCGGTTCCGTCCTCGAAGCGCAGGCAACGTCCCTTGCAGCCGAAGGCGTTGAGGAAGATGGCGGCGTTACGCAGGAGGTTGCCCGGCGTCTCGACGATTTGCATAGTGCCTTCGTCGTCATCTGGACGACCACGCCCTGGACGATCCCCGGCAACCGTGCCATCGCGTTTTCCTCGCGCTACCCCTATGGCCTTTTCGAAGTCGAAAGCGCGCAGAACGACTTTGGTCCGCAGCCGGGCGAAAAGCTGATCTTCGCAACGCGTCTCGCCGATGAGGCGGCCGCGAAGGCGAAGCTCACCTTCAAGCTCGTTCGCGATGTCACGCCGGAAGAACTGGCGGCGATCACCTGCGCCCATCCGCTGAAGGATCTCGGTTACACCTTCCCCGTTCCGCTGCTCGATGGCGACCACGTCACCGACGATGCCGGCACGGGCTTCGTGCACACAGCGCCGAGCCACGGCCGCGAGGACTTTGATGCCTGGACGGCAAACGCTCGCCAGCTCGAAGTGCGCGGCATCTCGTCGAAAATCCCGTTCCCGGTCGACGACGCCGGCTTCTACACGGCCGACGCCCCCGGTTTCGACGGCGCGCGCGTCATGGACGACAACGGCAAGAAGGGCGATGCCAACGAGCGCGTCATCAAGGCGTTGATCGCCTCCAACACGCTGTTTGCGCGTGGGCGCCTCAAGCACTCCTACCCGCATTCCTGGCGCTCCAAGAAGCCGGTCATCTTCCGCAACACGCCGCAGTGGTTCGTCTATATGGACAAGGAACTCGGCGACGGAACCACGCTGCGCTCGCGTTCGCTGTCGGCCATCGACGACACCCGCTTCGTGCCTGCCTCCGGCCAGAACCGTCTGCGCGCGATGATCGAAGGCCGGCCCGACTGGGTGCTCTCGCGCCAGCGCGCCTGGGGCGTGCCGATCGCCGTCTTCGCCGACGAGAACGGCGAGGTGCTTGTCGATGAGGTTGTCAACGCCCGCATCCTCGACGCCTTCGAAAAGGAAGGCGCCGACGCCTGGTTTGCCGAAGGTGCCAAGGAGCGTTTCCTTGGCAACGACCACGACGCGGCCAAGTGGACGCAGGTCATGGACATCCTTGACGTCTGGTTCGACTCGGGCTCGACGCACACCTTCACGCTGGAAGACCGCCCGGACCTGAAATGGCCGGCCGACGTCTATCTGGAAGGCTCCGACCAGCATCGCGGCTGGTTCCACTCGTCGCTGCTCGAAAGCTGCGCGACGCGCGGCCGTGCGCCCTACAATGCCGTCGTCACCCATGGCTTCACCATGGACGAGAAGGGCGAGAAGCAGTCGAAGTCCAAGGGCAACGTCGTCTCGCCGCAGGACGTGATGAAGGAATCGGGCGCCGATATCCTGCGCCTCTGGGTCATGACTACCGACTACTGGGAAGACCAGCGCCTCGGCAAGACGATCATCCAGACCAACATCGACGCCTACCGCAAGCTGCGCAACACGGTGCGCTGGATGCTGGGCACGCTGGCGCACGACACGGGCGAGGAGATCGCCTATGCCGACATGCCGGAGCTGGAAAAGCTGATGCTGCACCGGCTGTCGGAACTCGACGCCGTCGTTCGCGAAGGCTACGACGCCTTCGACTTCAAGAAGATCGCCCGTGCGCTCATCGATTTTTCGAATGTCGAGCTCTCGGCCTTCTACTTCGACGTCCGCAAGGATGCGCTCTACTGCGATGCCCCGTCCTCGCTGAAGCGCCGCGCCTCGCTCTGCGTCATCCGCAAGCTGTTCGAGTGCCTCGTCACCTGGCTGGCGCCCATGCTGCCCTTCACGATGGAGGAAGCCTGGCTGTCGCGGAAGCCGGATGCCGTCTCGGTCCATCTCGAGCAGTTCCCGGATGTGCCGGCCGAATGGCGCAACGACGCGCTGGAAGCCAAGTGGGAGAAGATCCGCGCTGTGCGTTCGGTCGTCACCGGCGCACTGGAAATCGAGCGCCGCGAGAAGCGCATCGGTGCCTCGCTGGAGGCGGCCCCGGTCGTTTCCATCGCTGACCCGGAGCTTCTGAACGCGCTCGACGGCCAGGATTTTGCGGAAATCTGCATCACCTCGGCCATCACCGTGGTCGCCGGCGAAGGCCCGGTCGAGGCCTTCCGCTTGGCCGAAGTCGCCAAGGTCGCTGTCGAGCCGAAGCTGGCAGAAGGCACGAAATGCGCGCGCTCCTGGCGCATCACCACGGATGTCGGCTCGGATGCCGACTATCCCGATGTCTCGGCACGCGACGCGGCGGCACTGCGCGAAATCGGTTTCCGTCGCGCGGCGTAAAACCACACGCCTGTTGACGGCCGGGGCTTTCCGGCCGTCGATGCCTGGATGAATTGCACTTCCATGCTTCATCCGGTATTGCTGCCTGAAAATGGTCGGATTTTTCCGCCATGGCACGGCGATCTATTGCCGTGCTTGGGCTTTGGGGCGCCGGCTCTGCTGGAAGGGTATTCATGGGAATGACGCGAAATATTCGGGTGCGATCCGGCCTGATCGGTCTTTTGGGCGGAAGTTTCCTTTTGACCGGCTGCATGGGGCCGACCTACGGCACGGGCAAGAGCGCTGGCGAGCAGCTGGTGGAAGACGTCGGCAACGCCGTCATGGTCCAGCCCGACAACAAGGAAGCGAAAAGCATCCGTTACCAGCCGCGCGGTGGCCTCGTCGTTCCGAAGGACCAGACGGCGCTTCTCACGCCGCAGCAATCCGTTTCCGGCAAGGACAATCCGGAATGGCTGGAAAGCCCCGAGGACATGCGCGAGCGCCTGCGGGCGGAAGCGGATGAAAACAGCGGCGACGTGAACTACAGGTCTCCGCTCGCCAACCAGGGCACGACGAACCGCAAGCTCTCCGCATCCGAACAGACGGCAGCCTATCGTGAGGCGCGCCGGCTGCAGATGGGCGCCTATTCCGACAAGCGCCGCTACCTGAGCGATCCGCCGCTGGACTACCGCCGTCTTCCCGAGGAGGCGCAGGCCGACCTCGGCGAGCCGGAAAAGACCAAGGAGCGCCGCCGCAAGAAGGAAGCGAAGGCGGCCAAGCAGAGCGGGTCCAGCTGGTGGCCCTTCTAAGCCATGGTGGCCTATCGCATTCGCCCGGCGTCGGTTGACGACGCCGCGGTCATTCTTCGTTTCATCCGTGAACTCGCAGACTATGAAAAGGCGCTGCATGAGGTCGCAGCGACGGAGGAGAGCATTGCCGCCTCGCTGTTCGGCGAAGGCTCGGTAAGCCGGGCCGCCATCTGCGAGACCGAGGACGGCGAACCCGCCGGCTCCGCCGTATGGTTCAAGACCTACTCCACCTGGCAGGCAAAGAACGGCCTCTATCTCGAAGACCTCTATGTGACGCCCGATCATCGCGGTGCCGGTGTCGGCAAGCTGCTGCTGCGGCATCTCGCGCGCACGGCGCTCGATGAGGGCTGCGCCCGGTTCGAGTGGAGCGTGCTCGACTGGAACACGCCGGCGATCCGCGTCTATGACGCGATCGGTGCCGAGCCGAAGCCGGAATGGGTCCGCTACCGGCTGGACGGCGAAAAACTTCGCCAGTTCGCCGCCGGATAGTCCTCACGCTCCGATCAGCGCCGCTCGGCGAAGAAATCCTTCAAGATATCCGCCGCCTCCTGGCCGCCGATCCCCGAATAGACATCCGGCGCATGATGGCAGGTCGGCTGCGCGAAAAAGCGCACGCCATTGTCCACCGCGCCGCCTTTCGGGTCCTCCGCACCGTAGTACAGCCGCCGGATGCGGGCGAAGGAAATGGCGGCGGCACAGAGCGTGCAGGGCTCCAGCGTCACGTAGAGATCAGCACCGGTAAGGCGCTCCTGACCGAGCTTGCGGGCAGCCTCGCGGATGACGGCGACCTCGGCATGGGCGGTTACGTCGGTCTCCGCCCGTGTCCGGTTGCCGGATTGCGCGATGATCGCGCCATCCAGCACCAGCACGGCTCCGACCGGCACTTCGCCCCGTGCGCCGGCCGCGCGCGCCTCGCAAAGCGCGATCTCCATGAAGCGATTTGTCATCGCACAACGAATTCCTCTTAACCCGGGGCGTGCGACCTGATAGGACACGCCAAAACGCAGGCAACACAAATGACATTCAAAGACAAGCCAAAACGGCCGGGCGGCTCGCCCGAGGGCCGTGATCGCAAGCCGCGTAGCGCCGCATCGGCCGCTTCGGGCAAGAAATCCTTTTCGGCTGAAAAGCCCGCGGGCCGCAAACCCGAGGGCAAGGCTTTCGCTGGAAAGTCCGCGCCCCGGGACGGCAAGCCTCCCCGCGACAGCAAGCCTGCCCGCGATGCGCGGCCTGCCAAGGCAGCGCCGGCCGCTTCTGCGGCGACGGACCTTGCGCCGGAGCGCATTTCCAAGCTGCTCGCCCGCGCGGGCGTCGCCTCGCGCCGCGATATCGAGCGCATGATCATGGAAGGCCGCGTCAGCGTGAACGGCAAGGTGCTGGAGACGCCGGTCGTCAACGCCACCTTTGCCGATCGCATCGAGGTCGACGGCCAGCCGATCCGCGGCATCGAGCGCACGCGCCTCTGGCTCTACCACAAGCCGGCCGGCCTCGTGACGACGAATGCCGATCCGGAAGGCCGCCCGACCGTCTTCGACAACCTTCCCGAAGACCTGCCGCGCGTCATGTCGATCGGCCGCCTCGACATCAACACCGAAGGCCTGCTGCTGCTGACCAACGATGGCGGGCTTGCCCGCATGCTGGAATTGCCGACGACAGGCTGGCTGCGCCGCTACCGGGTGCGCGCCCACGGCAAGATCGAGCAGACCGATCTCGACAAGCTGAAGGACGGCATTGCTGTCGACGGCGTGCTCTATGGTGCCATCGACGCGACGCTCGACAAGGTACAGGGCTCCAACGCCTGGATCACCGTCAGCCTTCGTGAAGGCAAGAACCGCGAGATCAAGAACGTGCTCGGCGCGCTCGGTCTCGACGTGAACCGCCTGATCCGCATTTCCTACGGCCCGTTCCAGCTCGGCGAACTGCCGGAAGGCCAGGCCCAGGAAATCCGCGGCCGCACGCTGCGCGACCAGCTCGGCCCTCGCCTGATCGAGGAAGCCAAGGCGAATTTCGATGCGCCGCTGTTTGATCATGCGCCGGAAGACGACGAGAAGCCCGCCCGCAAGAGCCGCGACGCCGCACCCGGCTGGGCCGAGCGTCCCGCCGAACGCCGCGAAAAGCCGGAAGACCGCCGCGAAAAAGCCCGCGCCCGGCTCGATACCAAGCGCGACGACCGCTTCGGCGACAAGCCGCGCGGCGGTCCTCGCGATCGCGACCGCGACGACAGCCCGTTCGACGGCAAGCCGAAGCGCGAGCCCGCCAACCGGGCCCGCAAGTCCAACGTCTGGATGGCGCCCGGTGCCCGCCCCGTGGCCGAGAAGAAGGCGGAAACGTCTGACGGCGTGAAGCGCGAACCGCGCGAACGTCCGGATGGTGCGCCGAAGACCAAGCGTTATGGCCGCACGGCCGACGGCGCGCCGACGCGCTCGGCAAAGAAATTCGATCCCGACCGCAAGGGACCGGCACGCGGCCGTCCCGGCGACGACCGGGCCGAAAAGCCCCGTATCCTGAAGACGCGGGACGAAGACGGTGAATGGATCCGCGCCAGCGAGCCGGAAACGCGCGACCGTGACGATGGTGGCCGCGGCGGTTTCGGCCGTTCGCGCTCGGGTGCGGGCGACGACCGCGTCAAGCGCGATTTCGGCGATCGCCCGCCGCGTGGCGACCGCAAACCGCGTGCCGAGGGCGAGCGTTCCTTTGGTGACCGCCCGTCCCGTGGCGACCGTAAACCGCGTGCGGAAGGTGAGCGTTCGTTCGGTGCCCGTCCGGCCCATGGCGACCGCAAGCCACGCGCGGACGGCGAACGTTCCTTCGGTGACCGCAAGCCGCGCGCCGAGGGCGAGCGCACCTTCTCCGATCGCCCGCCGCGCCGTGACGGCGGCAAGCCGTTTGGTGCAAAGCCTTCCGGTGGCAAATCCTTCGGCGGCAAGCCGGGTGGTGGTCGCCCCTCCGGTGGCAAGCCTACCGGAAAGCCCGGTGGACGGCCTGCGGGCGGCCCGCGCGGCAAGGGGAAGTAACAGGCGGTGCGGATCGTCGGCGGAGAGTTTCGCGGCCGCTCGCTTGCGACGCCGAAGTCGGATGACATTCGTCCGACGACGGACCGCACGCGCGAAAGCCTGTTCAACATCCTGTCACATGCCTATCCGCAAGCGCTGAACGGCACGCGCGTGCTCGATCTCTTCGCGGGAACGGGCGCCGTCGGCCTGGAGGCGCTGTCGCGCGGCGCTCGCGCTGCACTCTTCGTCGAGCAGAGCGTCGAGGGCAGGGGCCTTCTCCATACCAATATCGAAACACTCGGCGTGATCGGCCGCGCCAAGATTTTCCGGCGCGATGCCACGGCACTCGGCGGCGTCGGCACGGTGGAACCGTTCGCTTTCCTGTTTGCCGACCCGCCCTACGCCAAGGGGCTGGGCGAACGCGCGCTCGACGCGGCAAGCCGTGGCGGCTGGCTCGTCGATGGTGCCCTTGCGATCCTCGAGGAGCGCGCCGATATTCAGCCTGTCGCCGTCGATGGGTTCGATCCTCTGGAGGTCCGCACCTTCGGCGACACGCGCATGCATTTCTACCGCTACCGGGCCGGCTGATTCTGAGCAGTTCCAGCAAAAGTGTGAAGCGGTTTTGCGTCCGGAATTGCTGAAAGACTTTGACCCGCCGCAGGAGACGCCGGATGACCGAAGCCCTCGTTTCCGTTGAAAGCCCGCATAGAAGCGGCCCGACCGTCGCCATTGCGCTTGGCGGTGGCGGCGCGCGCGGCCTTGCCCACATCCATGTCATCGAGGTGCTGGACGAACTCGGCATCCGCCCGGTGCTGATTTCAGGCGCCTCCATTGGCGCGATCATGGGCGCGGCCATGGCGGCCGGCATGACCGGCCAGGAGATCCGCGAGCATACGCTGGCCGCGATCGGCCATCCGAGCCGCATCATGAACCGGCTGTGGAGCCTGCGCCCCACCCGTTTCTCCGAGGTCGTCGCCGGCGGCTTCCGCGTCGGGCAGTTCAACCTGGAGCGTGTCCTGAAGGCCTTCCTGCCGGATCGCCTGCCGGAGACCTTCGAGGCGCTGCAAATTCCGCTGAAGGTGATCGCGTCGGATTATTACGGCCAGTGCGAATGTGTCTGCGAGAGCGGCCCGCTCTTTCCGGCGATTGCCGCTTCGGCGGCATTGCCCGCCGTCTTCCGCCCGGTGCTGATCGATGGCCGCGTGATGATCGACGGCGGCCTGTGGAACCCGGTGCCCTTCGACCATCTGACGGGCCAGGCCGATATCACCATCGGCGTCGACGTGATCGGCCACCCGCCGGCCGGCACCGCGGGCCTGCCGAACAGCATCGACAGCCTCTACGGTGCGACCCAGCTCACCATGCGCTCCATCGTCACGCTGAAGCTGGAAAAGGCGGCGCCCGACATTTTCCTGCAACCCGATGTCGGCCGCTTCCGCGTGCTCGATTTCGCCAAGGCCGAGGAGGTGCTGACCGTCTCCGCCGGCATCCGCGATGAGTTGAAGCGGGCGCTCGACGCGAAGCTCTCGGCTTTGGCTTAAGCGCTTTCCTCCTCGTCGACCTCGGCCTGCATGATCTTCTTCGGCTTGACCAGCGGTTCCGGCTTGACCGGCTTGAAATGCAGCATGTGCCGACCGGCCGTAAGACCTTCGACGGCCTGGAGCTCCAGCCGCGCCACGTCGCGCCGGCGGATGTCGTCGCCGATCGCCAGGGCGTCCTCCGGCTCGACGCCGAGTTCCTCCAGCGTTTCCCGGCCGAAGAGAAGGGCCGACTCGAAGGTTTCGCGCACGTCGTGCTGCACGCCGCGGGCGCGTAGCGAGAGGGTGTGTACACGGTCGTAGGAGCGCACGAAAAGCGTGGCGTTCGGATATTCCGACTGCACGAGATCGACGATGCGGTCCGTTGCCGCCTTGCCCTGGGTGCAGATGGCGACGATCTTGGCGCGCTCGATGCCGGCGGCGCGCAGCACGTCCTTGCGCGTGCCGTCACCGAAATAGATGCGGAAGCCGAAGCTCGCCGCCTGGCGCACGCGGTCGGTCGAATGGTCGATGACGGTTACCTCGCGACCGCCGGCCAGCAGGATCTGCGCGGCGATCTGGCCGAAGCGCGAAAAGCCGATCATCAGGACGTCGGCACCCGCCCCCTCGAAATCCTCCTCCATCTCCTCCTCGATATCCTCGACAAGCAGGAAGCGCGAGAGGGCTGCGGCAATCGGCGTCAGCGCCATGGAAATGGTGACGATGGCGACCAGCAGCGAGGCAAGCCCGCCGGAGAAGATGCCGGCGGCAGACGCTGCGGTGAACAGCACGAAACCGAATTCGCCGCCCTGCGGCAAGACGAGGGCGATGCGCACCGCATCATTGTGCGATGAGCCGGTGAACCGGCAGAGGCCGTAGATAACGAAGCTCTTCACCAGCATGACGGCCGGCGTGGCGATCAGGATGGTCAGCCAGCCGGAAAAGATGACGTCGAGATGCAGCGACAGGCCGACGGCCATGAAGAACAGGCCGAGCAGGATACCGCGGAACGGCTCCACATCGGCCTGCAATTCATGGCGGTAGGAGGAATCGGCGAGCAGCACGCCGGCAAGGAACGCGCCCATCGCCATGGAAAGGCCGGCCATCTGCAGCAGCATGGCGGCGGAAAGCACGACGAACAGCGCGGCGGCGATCATCGCCTCGCGCGCCCCGGTGCGGGCGATGATCTGGAACAGCGGGTTGAGCAGGTAGCGGCCGGCGACGAAGAGCGCGGTGATCGCTGAAATGGCGATCAGGAAGTCCTGGAAGGCCGTTGTCGTGTCCTCCGGCGCCTGTTCCGCCAGCAGCGGAATGAGCGCCAGGAGCGGAACGATCGCGAGATCCTGGAACAGCAGCATGGAGAAGGCGCGCTGGCCGTAGCGTGTGTTCGTGTCGCCCTTCTCGTCGAGGATCTGCATGGCAAAGGCGGTGGAGGAGAGCGCGAGGCCAAAACCGATGATCAGCGCCCCGTCCCAGTGTTCCATGCCCGTCACGAAGGTCAAACCGGCCAGCACGAGGCCGGTGATGACGACCTGCGCCAGGCCGAGCCCGAAAATATCGTGCCGCATCGCCCAGAGGCGCGAGGGCTTCAGCTCCAGCCCGATGAGGAATAGAAGGAAGACGACGCCCAGTTCGGCGACGCCGAGCAGTTCCTCGCCGTCGCGGATCTGGTGCAGGATCGGGCCGATCACCACGCCTGCGGCGAGATAGCCGAGGATGGTGCCGAGCCCCAGTCGCTTGAAGATCGGCGCGGCAAGAAGCGCGCCGCCAAGCATCAGCAGGACCTCGTTATAGGGGCTGTGGGTGTAGGGCATGCGGCGGGCTTTCTTCGAGGGGCGGCGGTCGCGGGGCAAAAAAGGAACGGCTGCCCTTGATGCCTGTGCTACTGCACAATAAATGGGGCAGCAAAGAAAGGCCAAGTCATGTCAGAGACGATCGATTCCGCAAGCCTTCTCGCGCGCGCCGGCGAACTTATCGACCGCGCCATCCAGGCGGGAGCGGATGCGGCCGATGCTGTCGTCGTTCGCGGCCGCTCCTCATCCGTCAGTGTGCGCCTCGGCAAGGTCGAAGGCACGGAGGCTTCGGAGGGCGATGATTTTTCGCTGCGCGTCTTCGTCGGCAAGCGCGTCGCCAGCGTCTCGGCCAATCCCGGCTTCGACCTGAAGGTGCTCGCCGAGCGCGCCGTCGCCATGGCGAAGGCCTCGCCGGAAGATCCCTATGCGACGCTCGCCGATGAGGCAGACCTTGCCAAGGACTGGCCCGACCTCGAGCTTTTCGACCCGACCGAAGTGACCGCCGAACAGCTGACCGAGGCGGCGCTTGCCGCCGAAGCCGCGGCCCTTGCCGTTTCCGGTATCACCAATTCCGGCGGCGCCGGGGCCTCCGCCGGCATGGGCGGCCTGGTGCTTGCCACCTCGCACGGCTTTTCCGGCGCCTACAGCGCCAGCCGCTTCGGCCGCTCCGTCAGCGTCATCGCCGGCGAGGGCACGAAGATGGAGCGCGACTACGACTTCGATTCGAGCCTCTACTTCGCCGATCTGCGCGATGCCGAAGAGATCGGCCGGGAAGCGGCCGCCCGCGCGGTACGCCGGTTGAACCCGCGCCAGGTGCCGACGGCGAAGAACGTTACGGTCGTCTACGATCCCCGCGTGGCGCGGGGCATTGCCGGCCATATCGCCGGCGCGATCAACGGTGCTTCCGTTGCCCGCAAGACGAGCTTTCTGCGGGACCGCATGGGCAAGCCCGTCCTGAAGGCCGGCCTCACCGTCACCGATGATCCGCTGATCGTGCGCGGCTCGTCCTCCCGCCCGTTCGATGGGGAGGGCATTTCCGGCGAGCGGCTGGCGATGATCGAGGACGGCGTGTTGCAGCACTGGTTCCTCTCCACCTCCACCGCAAACGAACTCGGCCTCAAGACCAATGGCCGCGGCGTGCGCGGCGGCACTTCGGTCAACCCGGCCTCCACCAACCTTGCACTGGAGCCGGGCGACATCGCGCCCGAGGATCTGATCCGTTCCATCGGCAATGGTTTCTACGTCACCGAGCTGATCGGCCAGGGCGTCAACATGGTGACGGGCGAATATAGCCGCGGCGCCTCCGGCTACTGGATCGAGAACGGCGAACTGACCTTCGCGGTCTCGGAGGTCACCATCGCCTCCAACCTCACCGACATGTTCATGCGCATCACGCCGGCCAACGACATCGATCGCTCGTTCGGCGTTGCCGCCCCGACACTTGCCATCGAAGGCATGACGCTTGCCGGGACGTGACGTCATGACAAGCCCCGCCAACGACTGGACTGCCGACCTCGACCTTCTCACCGCCGCAGCACGGCTTGCCGGTGCGCGGGCACTGGAATTCTTCCGCAAGGGGCCAGAGGTCTGGTGGAAGAATGGCGGCCACTCACCGGTGAGTGCCGCCGACTTCGCGGCGAACGATATCCTCAAGAAGGAGCTGCTGTCCGCCCGGCCGAATTACGGCTGGCTCTCGGAAGAGACCGACGACGATGCCGGACGGCTGGATTGCGAGACCGTGTTCGTCATCGATCCGATCGACGGCACGCGCGCCTTCATTGCCGGCAAGGACATCTGGTGCGTCAGCGCCGCCGTCGTGCACAAGGGCCGCCCCGTCGCCGGCGTGCTGTTCGCACCGTCGCTCGATGAACTCTACACCGCGGCTGCCGATGGCGTGGCGCTGAAGAACGGCCAGCCGATCAGGGCGACCGAGCCGGATGCCGACCGCCCGACCCGCATGGCCGTGCCGGAAGACATGCTGCGCCACATCGACAAACATGTTGTCGGCGGCGTGCACCGCATCTCGCATGTGCCCTCGCTCGCCTACCGGCTTGCCATGGTGGCGGACGGGCGCATCGATGCCACGCTGGTCAAGCGCAACGCCCATGACTGGGATCTGGCGGCCGCCGACCTCATCCTGGCGCGGGCCGGCGGATCGCTCGTCACGCTCGATGGCGAGGCCTTGTCCTACAACCGGCCAAACGTCAGCCATGAGACGCTTGCCGCTGCCGGTTTATCCCGGCTTTCCAGCCTTGTGGATGCCTCCCGGCACCTTGCCGGCCATTGACCTTTGATGCGGAATACCGCAAACCGTCTGCCAAAATCCGACAAGAAAAAGAGAGAAGAACATGACCGAAACCACCGAATCGAAACAGCTCCTCCATCTGGTGTTCGGCGGCGAACTGACCACGCTCAAGGACATCCAGTTCCGCGATCTCAACAATCTCGATATCGTCGGAATTTTCCCCGACTATGCGAGCGCGCTCACCGCCTGGAAGTCGAAGGCCCAGCAGACCGTGGACAACGCGCATATGCGCTACTTCATCGTGCACATGCACCGGCTTCTGGACCCGCAGAACGGCTGAAACGCGTTCCCTGACACCGCTCCCGCGCGGCTTTCGCCGCGCCGGACAAAACCGGACCTTCCATGACCCTCACAAGCCCGAAAGCCGCAACCGGGGTGTCCTGCCGATGAGCAGGCGGCTCGCCCGTTTCGCGCTTTCGCTTTACCGCTGGGGCGGCGTCGCGCTTTACCCGATCGTCGGTCCCTATCTGGCGCTGCGGGTGGCCAAGGGCAAGGAAGAACGCTCCCGCCGCCGCGAACGCTACGGCTTCGCCAGCGTCGACCGCCCGGCGGGCCCGCTCGTCTGGTTTCATGCGGCAAGCGTCGGCGAGACCAATGCGGTGCTGCCGCTCATCAAGGAAGTGCGCCGCCGCGGCATAGCCGTCCTGCTCACGACCGGTACCATCACCTCGGCCAAGATCGTGCGCGACCGCCTCGGCAATGATGTCATCCACCAATATGTGCCGCTCGACCTGAAGCCGGCAATCAGCCGTTTCCTGGAATACTGGCATCCCGATCTCGCCATCATGGCGGAGTCGGAAATCTGGCCGATGACCATCCTGGAGCTCAGCAAGCGGCATATCCCGCAGGTCCTGGTGAACGGCCGCATCTCGGACCGGTCCTTTCCGCGCTGGAAGCGGCGCATGTCGATCGCCGACGCGATCTTCGAGAATTTCGCCCTGGTCATCGCGCAGTCGGAGCTGGATGCGGAACGCTTCCGCACGCTGGGTGCCCTGCCGGTCATGGTCTCCGGCAACCTCAAGGTCGATACGGATGGGCCGCCGGCCGATGCCGCCGTGCTGAAGGCCTATCTCGACCAGATCAAGGGCCGTCGCACCTGGGCGGCGATCTCGACCTTCGAGGGCGAGGAAGCGGCCGCCGGCAATGTGCACCGCGTGTTGAAGGAGCGCACGCCGGGCCTCCTCACCATCATCGTGCCGCGCCATCCCGAGCGCAGCGATGCCATCGCGGACATGCTGACGGCGCGCGGCCTGAATGTCGCCCGTCGCACATTGAACGACCCGCTGACGCCGGAGACCGATATCTTCCTCGGCGATACGATCGGCGAAATGGGGCTCTACCTGCGCATGACGGAAATCGCCTTCGTTGGCCGTTCGCTGTTTGCGGAAGGCGGACAGAACCCGCTGGAGCCGGCCATGCTCGGCTGCGCGATCCTGTCCGGCGGCAACGTGCAGAATTTCCGCGAGGCCTACCAGCAGCTCGCCCGTAACGGCAGCGCCAAGATGGTGCGCGACGTCGAGATGCTGGCCAAGGGCGTACACTACCTCTTGAGCAACGACGAGATGCGCAAGCAGATGATCGAGGCCGGGCAAGAGACCGTGCAGGAAATGCGCGGCGCCTTGCGCGCCACGGTCAAGGGGCTGGAACCCTATATCAATCCGCTCACCGTGAAGGCGCGGCTCCACCCGCGCCAGACCTCCTGAAAGGACGGGACATGACCAAGGCAGCGACGATTTCCGGCATCCTCTTCGACAAGGACGGAACGCTGCTCGACTATGCCCGGAGCTGGGTACCGGTGAACTACGAGCTCGCCCGCGTTGCCGCACTTGGCGATGAAGATCTGGCGCGCAAGCTGCTCGTGGCGGGCGGTATGGACCCGGACACCGGCCATGTCATGCCCGATAGCCTGCTGGCCGCCGGCAATACGGTGGAAATCGCCGAGGGCTTCGTTGCGGCCGGCGCACCCTTCACCGTGGAGGCGCTGACCATCCATTTCGACGGCCTCTTCGCCAATTCCGCGCAGCTTGCGGTCGCCGTCACCGATCTTGCTGATTTCTTCGCCACCATGCACGCCCGTGGTTACTGGCTGGGCGTCGCCTCCAGCGACAACGAGGCCTCGATCCGCGCAACGGCAAAGCGCTTCGGCTTCGAAAACTATCTCCACTACGTCGCCGGCTATGACAGCGGCTTCGGCATCAAGCCGGAAGCCGGCATGGTGCTCGGCTTCTGCGCTGCGACCGGCCTCGAGCCGCATCAGGTCGCCGTCGTCGGCGACAACAATCACGACATGCACATGGGCCGCAATGCCGGCGCCGGCCTCACCGTCGCCGTGCTCACCGGCACGGGCTCGCGGGAATCGCTGGCCGACGCCTCCGACTACTGCCTCAACGACATCACCGAACTCGTGCCGCTCTTCCCCGAAGCCGCGGCCGCACGTCCGGCAGCGTGAGACGCCGCAACCGTCTTGCCAGGCAAACCGTCTCTCATGGTTGATTTTCCGCGCCTTCTCGCGTTTCTTGACGCAACGATCGGGCAGAAGCGCTCGCTGGGGGCCGAATGGTAAGTGAAGCACCGCCTTTCTGGTGGACGAAGCCGGACTGGCGGGCCTATGCGCTCTGGCCCGTCTCGCGCCTCTATGGCCTGGTCGCCGGCCAGCGCATGCGCAAGAAGCGGCGCGGGGAAGTGCCGGTCCCGGTCATCTGTGTCGGCAACTTCACCGTCGGCGGTGCCGGCAAGACGCCGACGGCGATCGCCATCGCCCGTGCCGCAAAGGCGCGGGGCCTCAAGCCGGGCTTCCTCTCCCGCGGCTATGGCGGTTCGCTCGACGTGACCACCGTCGTCGATCCCCATCACCACTATGCCCGCGCCGTCGGGGACGAACCGCTGCTGCTCGCCCGGGAAGCTTTGACGGTCATCGCCCGTAAGCGGATCAAGGGCGCGAAAAAGCTGGTGGAGGAGGGCGCCGACCTCATCATCATGGATGACGGCTTCCAGAGCGCGCAACTGAGCTTCGATTATGCGCTGCTGGTCATCGACACGCGCCGCGGCATCGGCAACGGCCACCTCGTGCCGAGCGGCCCGGTGCGTGCGCCGCTGGCCGAACAGATGCGCCAGGCGAGCGCGCTGCTGGCGATCGGCGATGGCAATGCGGCCGACCGATTGATCCGCCAGGCGGCGCGTGCCGGCAAGGCGGTCCATTCCGCTACGCTCGTCACCGTGGGTGCCGAAGATCTGGAGGGGCAGGTCGTCATGGCCTGGTCGGGCATCGCCGACAACGAAAAGTTCTTCCGCACCGTCAACGAGACCGGCGCGCATCTCTACGTGACCCGCAGCTTCCCCGACCATCATTATTTGAGCGACGACGAGGTGGCGGAAATCCTCGACCATGCCGAAGGGCTCAGCTACCAGCTCGTCACGACATCCAAGGACAGTGTGCGCCTTGCCGGCGGGCATGGCCGTTCGGAGGAGTTGAAGGAAAAGAGCCGGGTGATCGAGGTGGAAATCCACTTCGACGACCCGAAGGGGCCGGATGCGATCATCGACGCGGCAATTGCCAATGCACGACGGCGGAAACTGCAGGGGAGCAAGGCGGTAGGCAATAGGCAGTAGCCAATAGCGGCTTAAAAGATTGACGCCGTGGCCGTGCTCCGCAGCAACATCACTGCCTACTGCCTACTGCCTACTGCCTACTGCCTACTGCCGCTTCTGATTTGGCAGCGCGCCGGCGCGTTTTTCGGCCTCCAGCGAGGCGGCGCAGGTGGCATAGGCCTCCTGGCGGGCGACGCTCCAGTAACGCAGTTCGTCGACCGGGATCGCCTCGCCGGTCATCGCGCAGGTGACGTGCGAGCCGGGCATCAGGATCTGGAAATCGCCGTCGAGATAGCGGATCTTCGCTTCGCGGCTGCCGCGTCCTTCAAGACGGTTCATCATCGATCTCAATATCCGTGTCATCTGGTCGTCATGCTGCCATATCGCGGCAAGGGTGAAATTTCCAGCATTTTCGCTGTCGTCAGCTACGCCCGAACAACCGTTCGATGTCCGAAAGCTTCAGTTCGATATAGGTCGGCCGCCCGTGGTTGCACTGGCCGGAACCGGGCGTCGCCTCCATCTGGCGCAGCAGCGCGTTCATTTCCTCCGGCCGCATGCGCCGGCCGGAGCGCACCGAACCGTGGCAGGCCATGGTCGCGGCAAGATACTCGAGCTTGGCCTTGAGCCCGCTCGCCGTGTCCCACTCCGCCAGTTCGTCGGCAAGCTGATGGATGAGGCCGGCCGCGTCCATCTCGCCGAGCATGGCCGGTGTCTCGCGCACCGCCACCGCACCGGGGCCGAAGCGCTCGATACCGAGGCCGAGCTTTGCAAACTCGTCGGCATGGGCGACGAGCCGGTCGCAATCGTCTTCCGGCAGGTCGACGATCTCGGGAATGAGCAGCACCTGCGCCGGTACGGCGCGCGCATGCAGGGCATTGCGCATCGCCTCGAAGACCAGGCGTTCGTGCGCCGCGTGCTGGTCGACGATCACCAGCCCATCCTCGGTCTGTGCGACGATATAGTTCTCGTGCAACTGCGCGCGGGCGGCGCCGAGCGGATGGCGTTGCGGCGGCTCCTCTTCGCGCAGGCCGGACGGCGCGAACACCGGCTCGCTGCGCGCCGATGGCGTTGCGAACTCCGCAAAACCCGCCTGCCGTTCGCGAAGCGGGGCAGGCGAGGTCGCAGCCTCGAAAGGCCGGTAGGGCGAGGCAGTCGGCGTCCAGGGTGCCGAAGGCTGCGATGTTTCCGGCCGGAAGGCGCGCATCATGCCGCTCGCACCGGTCGTCGCTGCCCGGTTGCCCTCGCGGGCGAGCGCCTCGCGGATCGCACCGATGATCAGGCCGCGCACCAGGCCCGGATCGCGGAAACGCACGTCGGATTTCGCCGGATGCACGTTGACGTCGACCAGTGCCGGGTCGATGTCGATCGCCAGTACCGCCACGGGATAGCGTCCGTGCGGGATCGTCTCGGCATAGGCGGCGCGCAACGCCGACCAGACCAGCTTGTCCTGCACCGGACGCCCATTGACGAAGGCGAACTGGTTGAGGCTGTTGCCGCGGTTGAAGGTCGGCACGCCGGCGAAGCCGGTCAGCCGCACGCCCTCGCGTGCCGCATCGATCTCGATGGCATTGTCGCGGAAATCGCGGCCGAGCACCTGGGCGATGCGGGCGAGCCGGTCCGTGCCGGTCGCGGGGAATTCCAGCGTCGTGCGGTCGGAACCCGACAGCACGAAGCGCACATGCGGAAAGGCGATTGCCATGCGGCGCACCACGTCGGAAATCGCCGAGGCCTCCGCCTTCTCGCTCTTCAGGAATTTGAGCCGCGCCGGTGTCGCGAAAAACAGGTCGCGCACTTCGACGACGGTGCCGCGGTTGGCGGCGGCGGGGCGCACCGGCACCACCTTGCCGCCCGTCACGCTGATCTCGGCCCCTTCGCCGGCATCGGCCGTGCGGCTGAGCAGCGAAAGTTTCGCGACGGAGCCGATCGACGGCAGCGCTTCGCCGCGGAAACCCAGCGTGCGGATGTCGGTGAGGTCCGCGTCGAGCTTGGAGGTGCAGTGCCGGCGGATTGCCAGTTCCAGATCGGCGGGCGCCATGCCGCTGCCATTGTCGGTGATGCGCAGCAGCGTCTTGCCGCCGCCGGCCGTCGCTATCTCGATGCGCGTCGCGCCGGCATCCAGCGCGTTCTCGATCAGCTCCTTGGCGGCACTGGCCGGCCGTTCGATCACTTCGCCGGCGGCAATCTGGTTGATGAGGGTTTCGGAAAGCTGCCTGATGGTCATGGGGCTATTTTCGCGGATTCGGCCGGGCCTTGCCAGTGCCAAGTTGCCTTATCCCGTGTCCTGCACGCCGACGACCCGAAATCGTTTAATCAGGCTTTAATAAAATGCTGCGAACGTGCCCGAACGCTCGTATGAACACGAGAAGTCCGGTTTCCCGGTGGACAAATTTCAGCGTCGCTGGCCGCTGTCATTCCCTCACGTCCAGGTGCGATGAGCACCGATCAGCATGTTTCCGGGGAATGCCAGACAGGCGAGGACTGCCACAATGAATGATGTAGCGTCGTCCGACGCGAACATCCGGCTGGGAATGTTTGAGGCCGCGTGCGATATTCTCGCCGCCGCCGTAATCGTCTATGACAAGAACGACTGCCTCGTCTTCGCCAGTCGCCAGGTCCTGCGCTACTTCCCCATCCCCCCCGATACGCTGAAACCCGGCACCCGGCTGCGCGACGTGCTCGGCGCGATCTTCGACAGCGGCGTGCGCTATGGCATCCCGCTGGAGCAGCGTCACAAGGCGGTCAACCGCGAGGAGTGGATCTCCACCCGCATCTCCGCCCATTGGCGCGAGCAATATGACGCCGTCGAGCGGCTTGGCCGCGACCGCTGGATCCATTTCCGCAAGCGCCGCCTGCCGAGCGGCTACAACGTGACGACCTTGGTCGATGTCTCCGAGCAGAAGAAGCAGGAAGAGCAGTGGCGTGTCGATCTCGAGCGCATCGCGCTGACCGAGGCCATCCTCGAGAGCCTGCCGTCGCCGGTGGTCATCAAGGACCGCAACCTCACCTATATCGCCGTCAACAAGGCGTTCTGCACCATCTACGACACCAGCGCCGACAGCATCATCGGCCGCTCGATCTGGACGCTTGCCGATGCCGAGAGCGCCGAGCGGATCGAAAGCAGCGACCGCGCCGTGCTGGAGACGGGCGAACCCTATACGCTCGCGGAACACGTCATCCGCGCCGATGGGTCCAATCTCTATGCCATCACCCGCAAATATCGCATCGGTGCGCCGGGGCATTACGCCCTGGTGACGCTGATGGAGGACGTGACAGCCTTCGTGACGGGCGAGCGGACTGTCACGGACACCGACGACGCCGTGCTGCGCGTACCGGGCGGCTTCGTGGAGGCGCAGAACTGCTTCGATCCCGTGCGCGACGCGGAGCGCCGCCTGCTGCTGGATCAGCTCAATCCCGAGGAATTGCGCGTCGTCGCCGGCAAGCGCATCCTCGTCGTCACCCCGAACCCGCATATCGAGGACATCCTCGTGGCGGAATTCAAGGCGCGCGGGGGCGATTGCTGCGCCGTCAGCAGCGTGCGGGAATACGATGCCTTCCTTACCCTTGCCGCCCGCCAGGGGCTTGCGATCGATCTCGTGGTCATCGACGACAACATGTCCGGCCACGAAATCATCCAGGCGAACAGCCGCGGCATCGCCACGCGGTTGATCAGCCCGGATGGCATCGGCCCGGATTTCATGCGCGCGCTCGTCGAGGAGCATGAATTGCTGTCGCAAGACGGCTCGCCGCTGGGCGATATCCTGACGCCGGTCTCGCTGTCCGACGACTGGTACATCGCCACCGACATTTCGACCATGCTGCCGGCCGCCGTCGGCGACATCGAGGTGCTGGTCGCCGAGGACAACCAGATCAACCAGTTCGTCTTCTCGCAGATCCTCGAAGGCATGGGCATTTCGCACCGCATCGCCGAGAATGGCGAGGAAGCGGTCATGCTGTGGCGCAAGCACCAGCCGCGCCTCGTGCTGATGGATATTTCCATGCCCGTCATGAACGGCATCGATGCGGCGATGGAAATCCGCGAAGCCGAGAAGCTGACGGGCACCCGCACGCCTATCGTCGCCGTGACCGCCCAGGCGCTCAATGTCGATATGCAGAACTGCATGGATGCAGGCATGGACGACTACATCACCAAGCCGGTGAGCCCCGACATGATCGAGGCCATCTACCAGCGTTACGCCGCCGGCAAGCCGGAGAAAAATGTCGCGTAAGTTGAAAACGGGTGGTCAACTCCCCAAAAATGGGGAGGCAGGTGGGGAGGACTGAGCATCGCTTGCTATGCATTTGTTAACGATCATGCCCCATCGTGGAGAGGTCGGCGGAGATCGGGTGCAAGTACGGGAAATCATTGATGAAGTCTGCTGAACATGCGGCGCTGGATGTTTCCCAGACTGACCTCCATGCCATGGCTTACACCGACCCGTTGACCGGGCTCGGTAACCTTTACCGGCTGCGCGACAAGGTGCGCCAGATCGCCAAGGAGCGCGAGGAAGACCCGGCGCCCTTCGCCATCGGCATGGCCAATCTCGATGGTTTCAAACCGATCAACGACCTTTTCGGCCCGCGCGCCGGCGACGAGATCCTCTGCCAAGTCGCGCATCGTCTGAAAGCCTGCATTCCGGACGGCGCGACCGTCACCCGCCACGGCGGCGACGAGTTCGCCTTCGTGCTGCCGCTGGTCTTCGAGCGCAAGGGTGCCGAAAAGATCGGCCAGATGCTGCGCGAAGTGCTGTCGGCGCCGTTCGATCTCGGCGACCGCAACGTGCGCCTGTCCGCTTCCTTCGGCTTTGCCATCTACCCCTTCGCCGGCGAGGACTTTACCGAGCTTCTGAAGAGCGCCGATACCGCGCTCTACCGGTCGAAGCGCCGCGGCCGTGGCCAGATCACCGTCTATTCGCAGGAAATCGCCCAGGAGATGAAGCGCGCCACGCAGCTCGAACAGGCGCTGCGCAATGCCATCATCGCCAATGAGGTGGACGTGCATTTTCAGCCGATCGTCAGCCTGCGCGACGATACGGTCGTTGGCTTCGAGGCGCTCGCCCGCTGGTGCGATGCGGATCTCGGCTATGTCTCGCCCGCCGTCTTCGTGCCGCTTGCCGAAGAGCGCGGTTTCATCGATGCGCTGTCGGACACGCTGTTGCGCAAGGCCGCTGAAACCGCGCTGT
This sequence comes from Shinella kummerowiae, assembly GCF_009827055.1. Lineage (GTDB taxonomy): Bacteria > Pseudomonadota > Alphaproteobacteria > Rhizobiales > Rhizobiaceae > Shinella > Shinella kummerowiae. Next base: position 248,059 of record NZ_WUMK01000009.1, on the reverse strand, counting down.
CCTGGCCGAAGGAACTCTTCCTCTCCTTCAATCTCTCCTCCGCCCAGCTGATGGATCCGAAGACGGCGTTCAACACGCTGGCGATCCTCAACCGCGTCGGCCTCGATCCGCGCCGGCTGGAGCTGGAAATCACCGAAACGGCGATGATGACGGATGCCGACACCGCGCAGAAGATCGTTGGCGAACTGCGCGGCGCCGGCGTGCGCATCTCGCTCGACGATTTCGGCACCGGCCAGTCGAGCCTCGGACGCCTGCGCGATTTTACCTTCGACAAGGTGAAGATCGATCGCGCCTTCGTCTCGCGCATCTCCAACGACAAGGCCTCCGAACACATCATCAAGGCGATCGTCGCGATGTGTGAAGGCCTGGACCTAGCGGTGGTTGCCGAAGGCATCGAGGACTTTTCCGAGGCGCTGAAGCTGAAAGCGCTCGGCTGCGGCATGGGGCAGGGCTATTTCTACGGCAAGCCGGCGGATGCCGTCGCCACCATGCGTTTCCTCGCCGATCGCTATGTCAGCATCGAGGGGCGCGCCGCCTCCGCCTGACAATCGTCCCTGAACAGGTCAGTTCGCTAAAATTGCGCGTATCGGTTTAGCTGGACTGCAAGCACTCGTCGTTATGGTGGCTCCATCAAATGGGTTCAGGGGGATGGAGCCAGGAATGTCCACCATCAAGGATATGCCCGTCAGGGCGACCGATCGTTCAAGAGTGCGGATTTTCGCGACCGTGCAGGTCATGCATCAATCGACGCGCGGCCGCGTGGTCGACCTGTCGCCGAGCGGCATGGCGCTGGATCTGGAAAAGCCGATACAGGCGATACCCGGCCAGCTGGTCACCATCGAGAGCGAGGAGCTGGGCCGTCTCAGTGGCACGATCCGCTGGCTCAGCAATGGTCGCCTCGGCATCCAGTACAAGCTGTCGACCAATGCGCTGGCGCAGATCACCTCCTATTTCCGCTTCTTCCACGAGGAGGTGCGGCCGGTCCTTCGCCGCTAAAGGTCAGGACACCGCGTCCCGGCCCATGCGGCCTTCCTCCACCAGCCAGTCACGCACGCGCCGTGCCGGGCTGTTGAGCTCGCGCGACCGCGGCCAGACGACGTAGAAGGCATCGTCCATGCGCAGCACATGGCCGCCGACGGTGACGAGCGCGCCGGAACGCACCTGCCGTTCGATCAGGTGCTGCCAGCCGAGCGCGACGCCTTCGCCGGCCAGCACCGCCTGAATCACCAGCACATAGTCGTTGATGGAGAGCCGCCGCGCCTGCGCCGGGTAGCGAAGGCCGGCGCTGGCAAACCATGCCGGCCAGTCGCAGGCCGAGCGCACCGGCTCCTCCAGGTGGATGAGCGGCAGTTTCAACAGGTCCTGCGGCGTTGCCGGATGCCCCCGGCTCTCCACGAAGGCGGGGCTCGCAACGGCGGTGATGACCTCCGGCGCCAGCAGGGCGGCATGATAGCGCGGCCATTTCGCCGGATCGCCGCCACGAATGCCGAGCGGGATCGGCTCTTCGTCGAGATCGAGATCACGCACGCTGGTCTGGATACGCAGGTCGATCTCCGGAAGATCCGCCCGGAGCTTGGCAAGCCTCGGCAGCATCCACATCGAGGCGAAGGCGGTGGAGGCGGCGAGCGTCACGTTCGCCTCCCGTCCTTTGGCGCGAATGTCTTCTGCCGATTTCTGGATGCGCGAGAGGCCGAGCGTCACATCGACGTGAAAGCGTTCGCCCGCATCGGTCAACTCCACCGCGCGGTGGACGCGGTGGAAGAGCGCCACGCCGAGCTGTTCCTCCAGGTTGCGCACCGCATAGGAGACGGCGGCCTGTGTCATGCCGAGCTCATGGGCGGCACGGGTGAAATTCTGGTGCCGCCCGGCGGCCTCGAAGATGATGAGGCTGGAGGCGGAGGGGAGCAGGCGGCGGAGCGTTTCCATAAACTCAGCTTATAGTGTCGAATAGATTTTTCCAGCGTTACAACCGGCTTTTTCGCGCCTAGCCTCCTGTCAAATTATGGAGGAATGCATGGCCGAGGCAGCGACGATCGAGGCGCCGGTACGGCGCAGCAGAGGCACCCGACGGGACAATACGGCAAAGCCGCTCGGCGTGCCCTATATCGTGCGCGGCATCCCGACCTATGACGTGCTGTCGGAAGAGAACCTGCAGAAGATCGAGCGGGTGGCGGATCGCATCCTCGCCGAAGTCGGCATCGAGTTTCGCGACGACCCGGCGACAATCGAGCACTGGAAGCGCGCCGGTGCGAAGGTCGATGGCGTGCTGGTCCGTTTCGAGCCGGGCATGCTGCGCGAGATCGTCTCCTCCGCGCCCGCCGAATTCACCCAATATGCCCGCAATCCTGCCAACAACGTGCAGATCGGCGGCAACAAGGTGGTCTTCTCGCCCGCCTATGGTTCGCCCTTCGTGATGGATCTGGACAAGGGCCGGCGCTACGGCACGCTGGAGGATTTTCGCAACTTCATCAAGCTCGCCCAGTCGAGCCCTTGGCTGCACCATTCCGGCGGCACGATCTGCGAGCCGGTCGATATCCCGGTGAACAAGCGCCATCTCGACATGGTCTACAGCCATATCAAATATTCCGATCGCCCCTTCATGGGCTCGATCACGGCGGAGGAGCGCGCCGAGGATTCCATCGACATGGCGCGCATCCTGTTCGGTGCCGACTTCGTCGACCAAAACTGCGTCATCCTCGGCAATGTCAACGTCAACTCGCCGCTCGTCTGGGACGGCACCATGACGAAGTCGCTGCGCGCCTATGCCCGCGCCAACCAGGCCGCCGTCATCGTGCCCTTCATCCTCGGCGGCGCCATGGGCCCGGTCACCAATGCCGGCGCCATCGCGCAGTCCTTTGCCGAAACGCTCGCCGGCTGTGCGCTGACCCAGCTCGAGCGCAAGGGTGCGCCGGTCATCTTCGGCAACTTCCTCTCCTCCATGTCGCTGCGCTCCGGCTCGCCGACCTTCGGCACGCCGGAGCCGGCCATCGGCTCCATGGTCGTCGGCCAGCTCGCCCGCCGCCTCAAGCTGCCGCTGCGTTGCGCCGGCAATTTTTCGAACTCCAAGCTGCCGGACGGGCAGGCCATGCAGGAAGGGCTGATGTCGATGCTGTCGGCCGTGCATTGCGGCGCGAACTTCATCCTGCATTCCGCCGGTTTCCTCGATGGCCTGCTTGCCATGTCCTACGAAAAGTTCGTGATGGATGCGGACCTGTGCGGCGCGCTGCATTCCTATCTCGCCGGCGTCGTCGTCGACGACAACACGCTTGCAATGGATGCCTTCCTGCAGGTTGGTCCCGGCAGCCATTTCCTCGGCTGCGACCACACGATGCGCAATTACCAGACGGCCTTCTGGGATGCGACGCTCTCCGACAACGAACCCTTCGAGAAATGGAGCGAGGAGGGCGGTTCGACCGACATGGCAACGCGCGCCAACCGCCAATGGAAAAAGACGCTTGCCGAGTACGAAGCGCCCCCGCTGGATGCCGCCATCGACGAGGCGCTTTGCGATCATATGAACCGCCGGAAGGCCGCGATGGCCGACGCCTGGTACTGACGCTTTTCGGGCTGCAAAACGGAAAAACCCGATGGCGCAGGGACGCCATCGGGCTGGAGGTCAGAGTGCCCGCCGGTTTATTCGGCCGGCTGGGTCGTGGCCGGAGCCGTGCCCGTATCGGTCGTCGACGAAGTGGTCGAAGTATCGACCGGCGTCGTGGCCTGGCGTTCGGCGACCTGCTGCGACTTGGTCTTGAATTCCGGCGCAGCCTGCAGGCTTTCGGCAGTTTCGGTCGTCGTCAGCTTGACGTCGTCCGAATCCGGGGTCTGGGTGATCGAGACCTTCTCGAACGGAACGGCGACCCACTTTTCACCGATGCCCAGGAAGCCACCGACACCAACGACAGCAGCGGTGATGCCGCCATCCTTTTCCATGATCAGGTCGGAGATCTTGCCGATGCTTTCATCGGCGCTGTTGTAGACCGACTGACCGATATAGGTGTTGGCGCTGATCTGCTCGTCCGACTGGGCGGTCAGGTAGTCACCACCGGCGGCCGGAGCCTGGGCGGTGTCTTCGCTCGGCGTCATGGCCGGGGTCTCAGCCGTATCCTGGCTTTCGGTGCCCGTGGCCGGCGTCTGGGCCGTATCTTCGGTCGGGGTCGTGCCCGGGGTTGCGGCGGTGTCGCCAGGCGTCGTGCCCGTCGCGTCATCGCCCGGCATCACGGCCGGCTTGTCCATGGTCTGGGTTTCGCCGGCGGCCGGCTGCGTGGTGTCCTGCGCATAGGCTGCCGGAGCAAGGGCCGCGCCGAGGAAAATTGCACCAGCGGCAACGGAAGTAAGAAGCTTGTTAGTCATTGGAAACCTGCCTTTCGTCTCGTTGGTATCAAGGCGCGGCGGAGGTTTTGAAGTGCCCGTCCACACCGGTTGATGGACAAGGAACGATGACCCCCGGCTTTGGTTCCGATGAAAATTGCCTTCTTTTTTGTTGCCGCTATGCTTTTTTGGTGCAACTCCGCCGGCAAAATGCCGGCTGGAGCGGTGTCTAGAGCCGGAAATTCGGCTCGAAGCGTCCCTTGACCGAAATACCCAATTCGAAGGTCTGGCCGGCATGCGGGTCGGCAAGGCGCCCTGCCGCGTCCATGTCCTGCCAGGCGGACGTCACCAGCAGCCGGTCGGCCTTTTCGCCGATGAAGGCCGGGCAGCTCGCCTGCGAGGCCGGCACCAGGTAGCGCGTGATCTTCGTGCCGTCGGGTCTGTAGACGTCGACGGCGTTCGAGCCCCAGCGGGCATTCCAGATGAGGCCATCGGCATCGCAGATCGCGCCATCGACACCACCCGACGTGACGCTCTCATCGCTCAGCACCTCCGGCGCCCCGGTGGGAAGGCCGGTCTTCGGATCGAGCGCGACCCGCATCAGATGGTTGACGTCGGTATCGGTGAAGTAGCCGATGCTGCCATCCGGCGAAAAGCAGATGGCGTTCGGGATGGTGATGTTGGCGTAGAGCAGCGTCACCCGGTCGCCCGCGATGTGGTAGATCGCGCCCGAATGCTTTTCCGTCTTGCGCCCCATCGTGCTCGCCCAGAACGCGCCGGACGGGTGGACGCGGCCGTCATTGGAGCGGTTGTGCGACTTGTCCTCGAGTTTCACGAAGGGCGTCAGCCGGCCGTCGGCGACCTGTCGGATGAAAAGCCCCTGGTCGGCGACGATCAACTGGCGCTCCGCATCGATGACGGCGAGCGCGCTGCCGAGGAAGGGCAGGTCGTGCTCGGTTTTCGCCATGCTCGAAAGGTGCAGCTCATGCAGCTTCTGGCCGCGGATATCGAACCAGAAGGCCTTTCCGCTCGCCGGATCGTAGGTCGGCCCCTCGCCGAGATGGCAGGCGATGTCGCTGAGAATGCGGCCGGAGAAGGAATGCGTCTCGGTCATCGGCCCGCTCCATAGACGGCATCATAGGCTTCGATGGTGGCCTTGGCGCGCAAGCGCACCTCGTTGGCTCCCATGCCCATCTTGTAGAGGCTGGAGCCGAGGCCGAAGCTGCGCAGGCCGATGGCGGCGTAATCGGCAAAATTCTTCTCCGACACGCCCCCGACAGCGGCGATCTCCAGTTCTGCCGGCAGCACGGCGCGGATCGCCTGGATGCCGGCGGGGCCGAGCACGCTGGCCGGGAAGAATTTGAGGCCTGTTGCACCGGCCCGCGCGGCGGCAAGCGCCTCCGTGGGCGTGAAGACGCCGGGCATAGTCACCATGCCCTTGGCGGCGGCGGTGGAAATGACGTCCGGCTCGACATTCGGGCTCACCATCAGCCGTCCGCCGACGTCGGCGAGGCGGTTGACGTCCTCCACGGTCAGAACGGTGCCGGCGCCAATCAGGCAGCCGTCCGGGGCCATTTTCACCGCGATCTCGATGGATTTGAACGGTTCCGGCGAGTTCAGCGGGATCTCGATGGCGGTAAAGCCGGTTTCGATCAGCGCGCCGACGACACCTTCGGTCTCGCTCGGCTTCAGGCCGCGCAGGATGGCGATCAGCGGATATTTCATCGGGGGAAAGGGGATGCGGTTCATGGTGTTTGCTTTCTCAGAGGGACCAGAGCGCCTTGGCGCCTGCGGCAAGACCGTTGCGCACGGCCGTATCGGCGTCGATGATGGAAGGGGAGAGGCCGGCGGCTGCCAGTGCCTCGCTGTAAAGCGCGCCTAGCGCGCCGGAGACGACAAGGCTTACCGGCGTGCCCTCCGCAACGAGCGAAAGCGCACCGGCGATTTCCAGCCCGATCAGCGTACCCGAGAGCCGCGCCTTGGCGTCCTCAGGCGACAGCCCGGCAATCAGCGAACCGGCCCGCACGGAAAACAGCTGGCTCGTCGCCAGCGCCGGGTTGGCGACCATGCGCGCCACGGCCGCGCGGAAGGCGGGTGTCTCGCCGGAAATCGCGCCGGCTTCCGCGATGGCATGGCTGAGGATGGTGTTCTTCGCGATGGCCTCGAACAGTTCGCCGGTCATGAAGGTGGAAAAACCGAGAACCTTGCCGCCGGAGAGGCGAACCCATTTGCTGTGCGTGCCGGGCATGCAGACGAGATGATCGTCGTCGCCGAGTGTGGCGGCGGCACCGAGAAGCTGGGTTTCCTCGCCGCGCATCACGTCCGGGGCTGCCGCATCGCGCTGGGCAAGGCCGGGCAGGATGCGGATATCCGCCGCGACACCGGGAATGCGCACGGCGGCGGCCGGGATATCGGCAAGGGCTGCGGGCGTGTCGATGTAGCCCGCCTCGACCCAGCCCTGCTTGGCGCCGGCCATGCCGCAGACCAGCACGGGCAGGCCTTCGGGCGCGGCCACGGCGGCAAGGTGGTTTGCCAGCACCGCGGCAAAGCCGGTGCGGGCAGCGGTGGTCATGCCTTCGCCGCTGCGGCGTTCGGCGATGATGCTGCCATCCTTGCCGATGAGCCAGAGGCGGAAGCTGGAGGTTCCCCAGTCGACCGCGACATAGGCGGGTTCGGGGGCGGGGTTGGTCATCAGAGCATGCCTCCATCGACGATGAGCGTTTGTGCGGTGATGGCGGCAGACGCATCCGACGCCAGGAAGAGAGTAGGGCCGACCATGTCCTCCGCAACCAGCGAGCGCTTCAGGCACTGGCGGTCGATGCCGCCGGCTATGGTGGCGTCGTCGATCCACAGGCGCTTCTGCCGCTCGGTCAGCACCATGCCGGGCAGGATGGCGTTGACGCGAATCCCGTCCGGGCCAAGCCTGCCGGCGAGCGACTTGGTGAGGCCGATAATGCCGGCCTTGGCTGCGGCGTAACCGGGAAGTTCGCCCATGTTGAGCAGAAAGGCGATGGAGGAATAGTTGATGATCGCGCCACCGCCGCCCTTGCGCATATGTGGCGCGACCGCCTGGGCGGCGAAGAAGTGATGGCGCAGGTTGACCGTCTGGTTCTCGTCCCAGTCGTCGGGTTCGACGGCGTCCAGATCGTGCCGGTCGTCGCGTGCCGCATTGTTGACGAGCACGCGAATGCCACCGAGTGCCACGGCAGCGGTATCGATCGCCATGCGCAATGCCGCGATGTCGCGCAGGTCCGTTCTTATATAGAGCGGAAGGTGCTCGACCGTGCCGTCCAGTTCGGAAACCAGCGTGCGGCTCTCCACCTCCGCAATGTCGAGGAAGGCGACGCAGGCCCCTGCCGCGGCAAACCCCGCCACCAGCGCCGCACCGATGCCCGAACCACCGCCGGTGACGATCACGCCCTGTCCTGCAAGGTCCGGATAGCGACCCGTCATCGCCGTTCTCCCGAATAAATTCCATTATTTGGAACTGAGTTTGATTATTCGGAATTATTCCGTTACTGTGCCGGAGTGTCAAGGGATCAGCGGGGCTGCGACAATGGCGACGGCGGAAGAGGGCGGTTCGGGCACCGGCACGCTCGGCAAGGCGATGGACGTGCTGGAGACGGTGGCGCTCGCCGACCGGCCCATGCGCTTCACCGATGTGCTTGCCGTCAGCGGCCAGCCGCGCGGCACGCTGCATCGCCAACTGTCCCACCTCGTGCAGGAAGGCCTTCTGGAACTGCGTCCCGACCACGCCTATGTGCCGGGCCTGCGCCTTCTCAAGCTCGCCTCGGCCAGTTGGGCGCGCAATGAATTCCGCGCCGTCGCAGCCCCCTTTCTCGATGTTCTGCACAGGGAGACCGGCGAGACCGTGCATCTCGGCGTGCTGCGCGGACGCGAGATCATCTATCTCGACAAGGTGGAAAGCCGGCAGGCGGTGCGCATGAATTCGCAGGTCGGCAACGCCTCGCCCGCCTATTGCACGGGCGTCGGCAAGGCAGCGCTCTCCGTGCTCGATTCCGAGGCCCTGGAGGCGGTCTTGAAGGTCACCGAGTTCCGGCGCTTCACGCCGCAGACGATCACCGGGCGAACCCAGCTCCTCGCCGAACTGGGGGAGATTCGCCGAAGCGGAATCGCCTTTGACCGGGAAGAGCACGAACCCGGCATACGCTGTGTCGCAGCACCGGTTTTCGATGCCAAACGTTCGCTCGTCGCGGGCGTTTCCGTGACGGGCCCCGCCTATCGTGTTGGACAAACAGAGCTTGACGACTGGGCGCCGCGTGTCCGCCAGGCGGCCGGCGCCATCATGGCGGAACTCGCAGCAAGGCTCGGTCCGCAACGGTAAGTCGATAATGAGGTACGTAAATGATCGAGTGGTTGTCTTCTTGCCCCATTTTACGGTAAATTAGAAAATCGCGCTGGACGTGGGAAAGGGGCACCAGTAGCTTCCGTCACGACCGGCTCTTGAGTTGCGTCGCTTTCCGCGGTCTTGAGGCGCGGTTCATCGAACATACTTGCATTGGGATACGGGGGTTCCTGAGGCAAGCAGTGCATTGTGTCGGCATGTTATTTTGCCGCACGGTCGCGTGCGTGCTGAAGGAAGAACGGATATGGCGGATCGATTCCATACGACGTCTGCGCAATTCCAGCATCGGTGGGGAACAACCCCGCCGGCCTTGGGGTCGGAGGAAGACGTTGCCGAAAAACTCAACGGCATCGCCAAGCGCTTTGGCCTCCATGGCTATCTGCTGATCAATATTCCGTCCGAAACCTCGACCGATTTCTCGTCCAACGTCCTTCTGACGTCCTGGCCGGATGAGATGCTTGAAACCTATGACGATGCCGGTCTGATTTTCGGCAGCCCCGTCATCAGTCGCCTGCGCCAGAGCACGAACCCCTTTACTTATGACGCCGACGGCACGAACCGCCGCCGGCCGGATGGCAAGGCGGCGATCGCGGCAAACCTGTTCGACCGGCACGGCCTGTCGCGCGGGGCCTATTTCCCCGCGCACAATTCGGCAGGTCTGCGCGGCGCGCTCGCCTTCGGCGGCACACGCGACGTGCTCAATCCGCGCGAGATGGCCGAACTCAACGCGCTCGCCAACGAGATCTTCACTGAGGTGGTGGATCTGCGTGCCGGGCGCCGCCAGAACGTGACGCTTTCGCGCCGCGAGACCGAGTGCCTGTCCTGGGCATCGGCCGGCAAGACGAGCGTTGAAATGTCGGAAATTCTCGGTCTGTCGGAATATACGGTCAATCATTATCTCAACCGGGCGACGCGCAAGCTTGATGCCGTCAACCGGGTCCAGGCGGTCGTGAAGGCGATTCGCGCCGGACTTTTGAACTGATGCATAAAAAAACCTTGCGACCTTCTGGAATGCGTTCAGTACCGCTCCAATTGCCCAAGGCGAAAAACAAAATTGCGGGGAATCATGACGGCTGACGAAACAAGCAGCACAGAACATCAGCTGCAGGACGAGGGCGTCGAGATCGCCGCGCTCGAAACGCAGTTCGACATCGTGCGCTATATGCGGCGCAAGTGCGAGGAATACGGGCTTAAATACTTCATTGTTTTCAACCTGCCGGGTTTCGAGGCCGAAAAACTGTCGGCCTATTCCATCGTCAGCAACTGGCCGCAGGAAGTTCTCGCCAAATACGATGCGTTGCGCATGGTGCGCCAGAGCGCCGGGATCCGCAAACTGCGGCTGACAACGGTGCCGTTCTCCTACGACATGCGCGAGTGGATCGGCGATTCGTCCGAACAGTCGGATTTCACCGAATTGCTCGACCTGATGAACACCCATGGCATGCTCGTCGGCCACTTCTTTCCGGTGCACGATGCGCTCGGCAATCGCGGCGCCATCGTCTGGGGTGGCGAAAGCCCGTCGCTGGCGCGTGACGACCGGCTGATGCTGCAGATGATCTCCGTGCACCTTTTCAACCGGCTCGCCGAAATCGGTGCCGCGTGGAAGTCGGGCCAGGTGGTGCTCACGGAGCGCGAGATCCAGTGCCTGAGCTGGACGGCTGCGGGCAAGACCAGCCTGGAGATTGCCGAAATCCTCGGTCTTTCCGAGCATACGGTGAACCACTACCTGAACCAGGTCACCCGCAAGCTGGAGGCGGTCAACCGCACCCAGGCCGTGGTCAAGGCGATCCGCCGCGGGCTGATCGCCTGAAGCGCTTTGCGTCCGCCGTCATGGACTGAGGCAACCTGCCGCAAAGCCGAGGTCTTCCGTCGCCGGTAAATTCGTTTGGCGACGGCCTTTCCGTGCACTATCTACGGGAGACGGCGGCGACCAGACGCCGCGAACGGCTATCGAGGGTTTCATGACGGATGTAAGCAAGGAACAGGTGCTGGAACGGCTGCGCACGGTGCGCGGCCCGGACATGGACGGCAACATCGTCGATCTCGGTCTCGTCTCCGACGTCTTTATTTCCGACGGCAAGGCTTACTTCTCGATCACCGTGCCGGCCGAACGCGCCCGTGAGCTGGATCCGTTGCGGGCGGCCGCCGAGCGTGTCGTCAAGGACATTCCCGGCATCAAGGCCGCCATGGTGGCGCTGACGGCTGACAAGCGCGCCGCCACCGGTCCCGCGGCCGCCCGCTCGCCCGCACCGCCGCCGCCCGGTCGCGGCGAGGCTGCGCATTCCCATGCGGGGCATTCGCACGCGGGCCACGCCCACGCCGCCCCCGCGCAGCCGCAGCAGCGCACGAAATCCGGCATTCCGGGCGTCGGTGCCATCATCGCGGTCGCCTCCGGCAAGGGCGGCGTCGGCAAGTCGACGACATCCGTCAACCTGGCGCTGGCGCTGAAGGCGAACGGTCTGCGCGTCGGCATCCTCGACGCCGATATCTACGGCCCCTCCATGCCGCGGCTCCTGAAAATCACCGGCCGGCCGCAGCAGCTCGAAGGTCGCATGATCAAGCCGATGGAGAATTACGGCATCAAGGTCATGTCGATGGGCTTCCTCGTCGATGAGGAAGTGGCGATGATCTGGCGCGGCCCGATGATCCAGTCGGCGCTGATGCAGATGCTGCGCGAGGTCGCCTGGGGTGATCTCGACGTGCTCGTCGTCGACATGCCGCCGGGCACGGGCGACGCCCAGCTCACCATGGCCCAGCAGGTGCCGCTCGCCGGCGCCGTCATCGTCTCGACCCCGCAGGACCTGGCGCTGATCGACGCGCGCAAGGGCCTCAACATGTTCAGCAAGGTCGAAGTGCCGGTGCTCGGCATCGTCGAGAACATGAGCTATTTCATCGCGCCCGACACCGGCAACCGCTACGATATTTTCGGCCATGGCGGTGCGCGCAAGGAAGCCGAGCGCATCGGCGTGCCGTTCCTTGGCGAGGTGCCGCTGACCATGGATATCCGCGAGACCTCGGATGCCGGCACGCCCGTCGTCGTTTCGAACCCGGAGGGTGCGGCGGCCAAAACCTATCGTGCGATCGCCACGCGGGTCTGGCAGGAACTGGAAGTCGTGCGGGGCAAGGGCACGCGGGAGGCGCCGGCCATCGTCTTCGAATAGACGCTCCTGCGCTCCGCGGGGCGTTCGAGGCCTGCGCTTGATTTTTATGTTGCGCCGCGCAATATGCGCGGCCATCCGCAGAGGGATGGCGTTTAACCAGGAGTGTGAGCGATGGTCCGTTCCGGAGCCATTCGCCGGTGATCACCGTTTTCCGTCCCAATGGCGAGGCCTGCGCCCTGCCCACAGACAGCGATTCCGCTGCCGCCGACGCACTCTCCGGCGCGGTCTGGGTCGATATGCTCGAGCCCACGCGGGACGAGGAAGCGCTCATCGAGCGTATCCTGTCGATCGAAGTGCCGACGCGCGACGAATTGAAGGACATCGAGCCCTCCAGCCGTCTCTATACGGAGGGCAATGCGGCCTATATGACCGCTTCGCTGATGGTAAAGGCGGAAAGCGATCTGCCCCACCTGACAGACGTCGCCTTCATTCTGACGTCGAGCAAGCTTCTGACGGTGCGCTATGCCGAGCCACGTTCGTTCTCGCTCTTCAAAAGCGCCATGCACCGTATTCCGGGCGGCTGTTCCTCGCCGACTGTGATGATCACGCGACTGATGGAAACCATCGCGGACCGCACGGCGGAAATCCTCGAAACCGCGGTGTCGCGGGCCGACACGCTGTCTCTGGAGGTGTTCGGCGACAAACGTCACCTTTCCCGCCGTCCGCCGCGCTACCTCGAAGACCGGATCATCCAGGTCTCGGCACTGCACCGCCTGCTTGCCAAGACGCGCGACAGCCTGATGTCGCTCTCGCGCGTGCTGACCTTCCTGCACGGGCTTCCCGCCCTGCAATCCGACCGCGAGAGCCTGGAACGCTGCCGCTCGGTGACGCGCGACGTGCAGTCGCTCTCCGAACACGCCAATTTCGTCGCCGGCAACATCACCTTCCTGCTCGATGCCTCGCTGGGCCTGATCAATCTTGAGCAGAACGCCATCATCAAGATCTTTTCGATCGCTTCCGTCGTGCTGCTTCCGCCGACGCTGATCGCCTCGACCTACGGCATGAATTTCGAGTTCATGCCGGAACTGCGCGTGGCCGCCGCCTACCCGCTGACGCTGGTCGCGATGGTCCTGTCGGCAATTCTCCCGTTCTTCTTCTTCCGCTGGAAAGGCTGGCTCTAGAGCCTGATCGCGCCCCATGCAGTCACACGCCGGTCACGCGCCGCATTCCCGCAGCAGGGCGCGCACGCTGTTTGTTCTTGCCCTCGGCTCCGTCGGCGTCGTCTATGGCGATATCGGCACCAGCCCGCTCTATGCTTTCCGCGAGGCCTTGCGCCCTGTTGCGGCTGACGGCGTTTCGCGCATGGAGGTCGTCGGCCTGATCTCGCTGATGATCTGGACGCTGACGATCATCGTCACGCTCAAATATGTGCTCTTCCTGCTGCGCGCCGACAACCACGGCGAGGGCGGCACGCTCTCGCTGCTGGCCCTGCTGGCGAAGACGGCGGGGCGCCGCGCCACCGTGCTGTTCTTCATGGGAGCGGTCGGGGCCGCGCTCTTCATCGGCGATGCGATGATCACGCCGGCACTCTCCGTTCTGTCCGCCGTCGAAGGCCTCAAGTTGGTGACACCGACGCTCGCCGACTATGTCGTGCCGATTTCGGTGGTCATTCTCGTCATGCTGTTTGCCGTGCAATCCTGGGGCACCGCCGCCGTGTCGAAGTTTTTTGGCCCGATCACGGCGGTCTGGTTCATCGTCATGGGTGTTGCCGGCCTCAACCATATCAGCGACGATCTCGGCATCCTCGCCGCCTTCAATCCCTATTACGCCGTGCTTTTCATGATCACCGAAGGTTATGTCGGCCTTGTCGTGCTCGGCGCGGTGTTCCTCACGGTCACCGGCGCGGAAGCGCTCTATGCCGATCTCGGCCATTTCGGCCGCCGGCCCATTCAGTGGGCCTGGTTCTGTCTGGTCTTCCCGGCGCTGACGCTGAACTATCTGGGGCAGGGCGCGCTGGTGCTGGCGCATCCCGAGACGATCGAAAATCCGTTCTTCCTGATGTTCCCGAAATGGGCGCTGCTGCCCGTCGTCATCCTCGCGACCGCCGCCACCATCATCGCCAGCCAGGCCGTCATCACCGGCGCCTTCTCGCTGACGCGCCAGGCCATCCATCTCGGCTTCCTGCCGCGCATGGAAATCTACCACACGTCGGAAACCCAGACCGGGCAGATCTACTTGCCGGGCGTCAATTCCGTCCTGCTCTTTGGGGTGATGGCGCTCGTCTTCATCTTCGGGTCGTCCGAGGCGCTCGCGACCGCCTACGGCATCTCGGTCACCGGCGCGATGGTCGTGACGACCGTGCTCGCCTTCGAATTCCTGCGCAAGCGCTGGCGCTGGACGAAACTTGCCGCCACCGCCGTGCTGCTGCCGCTCTTCCTGCTGGAACTCACCTTCCTCGGCGCGAACCTGCTCAAGGTGCATGACGGCGGCTATGTGCCGGTGATGATCGCCGCCGGCGTCGTCATCGTGATGTGGACCTGGACGCGCGGCACGCGCATCCTGCGCGACAAGACGCGCCGCATCGAGGTGCCGCTGCCGGCCTTCGTGAAATCGGTGGAGAGACAGAGCGCCCACGCGCCGGTGCAGGTTCCCGGCACGGCGATCTTCCTGACCAGCGATCCGGATTTCGCGCCCGCCGCCCTGCTGCACAATCTCAAGCACAATCATGTGCTGCACGAGAAGAATTTCATCCTGACGGTCAAGACGAACAACACGCCGCGTGTGGCGCGCGCCGAGCGCTTCAAGGTCGAGAAGATTTCCGAGCGCTTCTCGCGCATCGAAATGCATTTCGGCTTCATGGAGACGCAGAACGTCTCCCAGGTGCTCGGCCAGATGCGCAAGGCGGGGCACAAGTTCGACATCATGTCGACCTCGTTCTATCTCGGTCGGCGCAAGCTGGTGCCGGATGCGCAATCCGGCATGCCGATGTGGCAGGACCGGCTGTTCATCGGCCTTGCCAACCTCGCGACCGACCCCTCCGACTATTTCCGCCTACCCACCAACCGCGTGGTCGAACTCGGCTCGCATGTCGTGATCTAGTGGCCGGCACCTGACAAAAACGTGAAGGGGAGGTGATGATCTCCCCCAAAGCCGTTTATCAGCATTAACCAAGCATCAAGGTTAATGCTTCATTTTACCCTGACAACGAGCCGCTTCGGGCCCGTGCTTCGGCGCGGCGGGGCTCCCATACGACCATTTCCGGGCAGGAAAACACGCCGATCGTCCATCGGCGGCGTGGCCTGCGCATGCGTGCGGAGTAGACAGTTGCGTAAGCGTAGCATTCGTCATGCAGGGGCAGGCCGCTTCCTCGAGTTCTTGAAGCAGGTCCAGCAGAAATGTGCAGCGGACTTGCGCGGGAAATTCCCGCGGGAATGGAAAATCCCGCTCGCGCTTGGCCTTGGCCTCGTCGCCAGCTTTCCCACCCAGGCGGCCCATACGGACCTTGCCACCTATCTCGCCGGGCTCAACCGCAAGGGCGGCAACCAGACCATGGTGCTGACCCGCTCGCCGGCCGGCTCCGTGCACGAAGTCGAGATCGAGTTTGCCGATGCGATGACCACCGGCGGCGTGGAAAGCGGGGCAGGGGTCGAACTGCCGGGCGGCGTCACCGCGGCACTGCGCAGTGAACACAAGGGGAAGGGCGGCATTCCCGACGAAGCCCGCGTCAACCGCCGCGACAAGAAGAACCGCATCGTCGCCGTCATGCCGGTGCTGCCGCCGAAGGATTTCACGGCCGGCTCGATCCTGGAACGCACCAGTTCGCTTCTTTCGCCGGCCTTCGACAGCGGTGAGCGCATGGCGTTTGCCAAGTCGCGGATCGCCGGCAAGGAAATCGAGATCGCCACGGCGTTCTACAAGAAGACGCCGGTGCGCAAGGACCCTGGCGTCTCGCCGATGATCGCTGACCTCGTCACCAACGACAAGGCCGATGTATTGGCGACCGCCTACGCGCGGGTCGAGCCGGATTACGCCCGGGAATCACCGTTTGACTCGATCCTCAAGCCGAACAAGGAACTCGGCCGTTTCATTCCCGACATTTCGGCGGAAGACCACGCCTGGGCCGCAACGCCGTTGCCGGCCGAGGTCTTTACCGCCAAGGAGCAGAAGTGCCTCGCCGAAGGCATCTACTTCGAGGCGCGCGGCGAGGAAGTGAAGGGCCAGGCCGCCGTTGCCCAGGTTATCCTGAACCGCGTGCGCAATCCCGCCTATCCGAACACCATCTGCGGTGTCGTCTACCAGAATGAAAACTGGCGCAACCGCTGCCAGTTCTCCTTTGCCTGCGACCGCATTCCCGACCTCATTCTCTCGCCCTGGCACTGGAAGACGGCCAAGGAGATCGCCATGGCGGTCACCGCTGGCAAGATCTGGTTGGAGGAAGTCGGATCCTCCACCCACTATCACGCGACCTATGTGAAGCCGCCGTGGGGCCGCACGATGAAGCGCGTCGCCAAGATCGGCAAGCACATCTTCTACCGCACCTATGGCGGCGGCTGGAGCTGACGGCCTTCGCCTGACGCTTGTCGGGGGCTTGCTGAGTCTGTGCCGTGGCATGCCCGATTCCCGGGACGATCTGCCGCGGTCGCAGTGGAAATCCTGCTAATTTATTGATTTATCTCAATATATTTGGTGAGGCACAAAGCTTCGCCATGCCTTGACTATGCTGGCACCTAAAACTATGTTGCGGCCGACTTCGAAAGGGGTCGGATATGGCTTGAATCCTAGCCTTCAATATGTCCGCAATGGGGCGAAAGCTTCGCGGGGAAGCGAGCGAGGAGCGTGCCATGACCGATCAGCAAAAGGAAAGTCTGGAAGAGCGGCTGAAACGCCTGGACGCGGAACTCGCGGAACGGCGCAAGGACGACGGGGCGGAGCAAGCCGCCGAGGCACGGGCATCCGAAAGCCGCAAGGGCTACGCGGTTGCCATGAAGCTCTCGAGCGAGTTCGTCGCGGCCGTCATTGTCGGGGCGCTTCTGGGCTATCTTTTGGACCATTTTGCGGGTACACGGCCGTGGGGGATGATCATTCTTCTGCTTCTTGGCTTCTGTGCCGGCGTTCTGAACGTCATGCGCGCGGCTGGCATGGTGGCATCGCCCCATCCGGTCGACAGGCTGGCCGGCCGTGAGCCCGGCAAGGCCGCGAGCGGACGGGATGCGACTGAGACGAAGGATGGCACCTGAGGGTGCGTCCGACATTGGGTGACTTCCGCCGCAAGGCGGGCAAGCGAGAGAGATAAGCGGTGTCCAACGATCCGACCCATCAGTTCCTGGTCAACAAGATTGTTCCGATCGAAATCGGTGGCATCGATTTCTCGTTCACCAACGCTTCGCTGTTCATGGTCGCCACCGTGGCAGCCGGCATCGGCTTCCTCTACTTCACCACGGGCCAGCGCGGCCTCGTTCCGAGCCGCATGCAGTCGGTCTCGGAAATGTCCTACGAATTCATCGCTTCGATGCTCCGGGAAGGGGCGGGCAGCCACGGGATGAAATTCTTCCCGTTCGTCTTCTCGCTTTTCATGTTCGTTCTGACCGCCAACATGCTCGGCATGGTGCCGTATTTCTTCACCGTCACCAGCCAGATCATCGTCACCTTCGCGCTTGCCATGCTCGTCATCGGCACAGTGGTTGTCTACGGTTTCTACAAGCACGGCTTCGGCTTCCTGAAGCTCTTCGTGCCGTCCGGCGTTCCGGGCATGCTTCTTCCGTTGGTTGTCACGATCGAGGTCATTTCGTTCCTCTCGCGTCCGATCAGCCTCTCGATCCGTCTCTTCGCCAACATGCTGGCGGGTCACATCACGCTCAAGGTCTTCGCCGGCTTCGTCACCTCGCTCAGCGCCCTTGGCGCCGTCGGTGTCGCCGGTGCGATCCTGCCCCTTTTCATGACCGTCGCCCTGACCGGTCTCGAATTCCTCGTGTCGTTCCTGCAGGCCTATGTCTTCGCAGTTCTGACATGCATGTACCTGAACGATGCCGTGCATCC
Organism: Shinella kummerowiae; assembly: GCF_009827055.1. Lineage (GTDB taxonomy): Bacteria > Pseudomonadota > Alphaproteobacteria > Rhizobiales > Rhizobiaceae > Shinella > Shinella kummerowiae. The sequence goes on along the minus strand of NZ_WUMK01000009.1, from coordinate 230,248 downwards.
GGGTGGTCACTAAGGAAACAGTCGTCGGCGCCTTCGGGCGTCGCTCATAAGCCGCAACATCCCATTCAAGGAGTTCAACATGGAAGCGGAAGCAGCAAAGTTCATCGGCGCAGGTCTTGCCACGTTCGGTCTCGCCGGCACGGCTCTCGGCCTCGGCAACATCTTCGGCAGCTACCTGTCCGGCGCTCTGCGCAATCCGTCTGCTGCTGACAGCCAGTTCGGCCGTCTCGTATTCGGCTTCGCCGTTACGGAAGCTCTGGGCATCTTCTCGCTGCTCATCGCTCTCCTTCTCCTCTTCGCCGTCTAATATCGGCTGAGGACTGGACCATGGCCCGCAAGGGCCGTGGTCCATCGTACGTTCAGTACAATCTGAGAATGCCCCCTGGAGGTCAGCATGTCCGTGACCTTGGCGTCGGCCGAGTCCACCCCTTTCGAAATCGCCCAGGCGGAAACTCCTGCGACAACGCATGAGACCCCTGCGGATACGCATGCGGCTCAGCCAGCAGGCGAAGTGCACACCGAAACGGGTGTGGCGCATGGCGAAGAAGCCGGTTCCGGTGTCTTCCCGCCGTTCGACCAGAGCACGTTTGCATCGCAGCTCTTGTGGCTGGCGATCACCTTCGGTCTTTTCTATCTTCTCATGTCGAAGGTTGTCATTCCGCGTATCGGCGGGATTCTCGAAACCCGTCATGACCGCATCGCCCAGGATCTCGACGAAGCGTCGCGCCTGAAGGCTGAGGCGGATGCGGCAATCGCATCCTACGAGCAGGAGCTTGCCAGCGCCCGCACCAAGGGCAACGCGATCGCCTCGACGGCCCGCGACGAAGCCAAGGCCCGTGCCGATGCCGAACGCGCCAAGATCGAAGCCTCGCTGCAGGACAAGATCGCCGGTGCCGAAACCCGCATCGCCGAGATCAAGGCAAAGGCCCTTGCCGATGTCGGCACGATTGCCGAGGAAACCACGGCAGCCGTCGTCGAACAGCTGATCGGCGCCAAGGTCACCAAGGCCGAAGTCGCTTCGGCCGTCAAATCGGCCGCAGGCAAGTAAGGAGCGCACCATGGCATTCGACGCAACATTCTATGCCTTTGTCGGCCTCATCCTGTTCCTGGCCCTCATCGCCTACCTCAAGGTTCCGGCGATGATGGCGAAGGGTCTCGACGCCCGCGCGGAAAAAATCCAGAACGAGCTGGCGGAAGCCAAGCGTCTTCGCGAGGAAGCCCAGCACCTGCTCGCCGAATACCAGCGTAAGCGCAAGGATGCCGAGGCGGAAGCCGCCAGCATCGTCGCCGCCGCTGAGCGTGAGGCAAGCCTGCTGACGGCGGAAGCCAAGCAGAAGACCGAGGAATACGTCACCCGCCGCACGGCACTCTCCGAGCAGAAGATCAAGCAGGCGGAAGCCGACGCGATCAACGCCGTTCGTGCGGCTGCCGTCGACCTCGCCGTCGCTGCCGCCGAAAAGGTCATCGCCGCCAAGGCCGATGCCACCACCGGCAAGGCCCTGTTCGACAACGCCATCAGCGAAGTGAAGACCCGCCTCAACTGAGGCTCTTCGACCGCATGATTTAAAAAGGCCGGCAGCGATGCCGGCCTTTTTGTTTTGAGATCGACGCAGATGTCGCGCAGGCCGTTCAATCCTGGGGCGATACAGGAACCGCGCTCATGTGCCGGTCTCATACCTTGCGCCGATGTCGCGCGCGGTGAGAATGCGGTCGATCAATCCCCATTCCAGCGCCTCCTCGGCGGTCATGAAGCGATCGCGATCCATGGCCTGCTCGAACTCTTCATAGGTGCGGCCGCAATGTTTGGCGTAGAGCCGCGTCATGCGCTGCTTGGTTCTGAGGATCTCGTCGGCATGGATGAGCATGTCCGCCGCGCGTCCCTGGAAGCCACCCGACGGTTGATGGATGAGGATGTTGGCGTTCGGCAACGCAGCACGTGAACCTGGCTCGCCTGCCATCAACAGGAACGATCCCATCGAACGGGCGGTACCCATGCAGAGCGTGTGAACTGGCGCCTGAATGTAGCGCATCGTGTCGTACATCGCGAGGCCGCTCGTGACGACGCCGCCGGGCGAATTGATATAGAGCTGGATCGGCCGCTTGGGATTTTCAGCCTCCAGGAATAGCAATTGCGCGCAGACGAGGGCGGACACGCTGTCGTTCACTTCGCCGTTCAGAAAGATGATGCGTTCACGCAGCAGGCGGGAATAGATGTCGAACGAACGCTCGCCGCGGCTGGATTGTTCAACGACCATAGGGACGAGTTGCATCGCTTCGCGCATCGGCGAACTCCTGTTTTCAAGCTTTGGCAGGTGAGGCGGGTGGTGTCAGGCGGCGCGCATCAGCCGCAGTCCGTTGCTGTTTGCAGCAGGCGGCACCGTCGGCGCGACCGGGATGTCCACAAGCCGGTGGACGATTCTCAACGTTGTTCCGCCCTGGCTGTTCGGCCTGATCTGAAACGTTGCGATGCTTTCAAGGAAGGGTGGTTCGTCGTCGCGCATCTCGATGCAGATCTCCCCCTCCGCCGCCGTGGGAATGGGTGCTGCTTCCGTCGGCTTGCCCGCGGGCAACCATCTCTCGCGGAATGCGGGAATGCTGATCGCCCGCCAGACTTTTTCGGGCGGTGCGTCGAGCTCGTATTCCAGCACCAGGTCCTTGCCCTGCTTCTTGGAGGCTGTGTCGCTCATTGATCCATATCCTTCAGCAAGGTTTTCAAGGCGTCGATCCGGGTCGGCCAATAGGCGCGATACTTCGCCAGCCATCCCGCGATGAGGGCCAGCCCATCCGGATCGACCTCGTAATTCACAAAGCGCCCCTGTCGTTCTTCCCGTATAAGGCGTGCGCCGCGAAGCACGGCAAGGTGCTGGGACATGGCAGGCTGGCTGATGTCCATACCGTCCCGCAAGGCGCTGGCATTCATGCTGCCGTTCGCCAGCTTGTCGAAGATCGTGCGCCGCGTCGGATCGGCCAGGGCTTTGAAGATATCGTTCTCGATCATGCAAACCAGATAAGCACACACTTATCTGGTTTGCAATGCGGATCCCTTGCCCATCATTCCTGCTTGAGCGGCCGGAAACTCATGCGGTGCAGGCGGCAGGGGCCGATGGCCGCGATGGCCTTGCGATGGACCTCGGTGGCATAGCCGGCATGGAGGGCAAAACCGTAGCCGGGGAAGGTGGCTTCGGCACGGGCCATCATGCGGTCGCGCATCACCTTGGCGACGATGGAGGCGGCGGCGATGGACAGGGAGCGGGCGTCGCCCTTGACGACGGCGCGGCCCTCGCAGGCGAGGCCGGGCGGCACGTCGCGACCATCGGCGAGCACGAGGTGCGGCTTGACCTCCAGGCCGGCGACGGCGCGGCGCATGGCGTCGAGGCTCGCCTTGCGGATATCGATGACGTCGATGCGGCGCGAGCAGCTCGAGGCGACCGAGACAAAGGCCGATTGCACAATGAGCGTGAAGAGAAATTCGCGTTTTGCAGCGCTCAACTGTTTCGAATCATGCAGGCCGTCCGGAATGTTGTCCGGATCGAGCACCACCGCCGCCGCCACCACGGGACCGGCAAGCGGCCCGCGGCCGGCCTCGTCCGTGCCGGCGACCGGCCAGATGCCGCGCTTGCGGGCAGCCAGCTCCATCGAGAAGTCAGGCCCTTCGGGCAGATCGAAAAGAAGGCGGGAATCGGAGGATGCGACACGGGACATGCGGCGAACCTCGCACATCCGTCCGATTCCCTGCAAGCCCTCCGGCAGGAGGCGGATGCCGGAGGAGCAACCGGTGCGCCCGGGGAAGACGGACCGGAAGAGATGGCGCATTTTCCCGAGCCGGCCGGCCGGGGCAATTGCGCGAAATTTCAAATCATTGCCGCAGCCCTGACAGTGAGGTGGGCCTTGGCTTCATCTGCCAGGGGATGGGTCGTCCCGGCATGGGCCGCATCGGGGGCGGTCAAAGTCCGCCCGGCCGCGCTTTTCAGAGCAGGGACAGTTGCACCCCGCTGCCTGATGGCGGCACGAACTGGTCGCTGGCGAGGCTGCGACGGGTACGGGTCAAGCCCAGCCGCTTGCCGGCCATCTCGAAGCGCCGGGCGATCTGCCAGGCATAGGGACCGGCGCCCTTCATGCGCTTGCCGAACTCGGCGTCGTAATCCTTGCCGCCGCGCATGGAGCGCACCAGCGACATGACGTGACGGTAGCGATCCGGATAGTTGCGCAGCAGCCAGTCGCGGAACAGCGGGCTGACCTCCAGCGGCAGACGCAGCAGCACATAGCTCGCCTCAAGCGCGCCGGCCGCCTTGCCCGAATCCAGCACTCGCTCGATTTCGTGGTCGTTGAGGCCGGGAATGATCGGCGCCATCATGATGGCGGTCGGGATGCCGGCCTCGGACAGCGCACGGATCGTCTCCAGCCGGCGCGGCGGGGTGGCAGCGCGCGGTTCCATGGTGCGGGCGAGCTTGCGATCGAGCGTGGTGACGGACATGCCGACCCAGGCGAGGCCGCGCGCCGCCATGCGGGAGAGAATGTCGATGTCGCGCATGACCAGCGCCGACTTGGTGACGATGGAAACCGGGTGATTGGCCTTGTCCAGCACCTCAAGCATCTGGCGCATGATGCGCCACTCCTTCTCGATCGGCTGGTAGGGATCGGTATTGGTGCCGATGGCAATGACACGCGGCTTGTAACCGGGCTTGGACAGCTCGCGTTCGAGCATCTTCGGTGCATCCGGCTTGGCGAACAGCTTCGCCTCGAAATCGAGACCGGCGGAGAGGCCCATGAAGGCATGGGTCGGCCGGGCGAAGCAGTAGATGCAGCCGTGCTCGCAGCCGCGATAGGGATTGATCGAACGGTCGAAGGGGATATCGGGCGATTCGTTGCGGGTGATGATGGTGCGCGGCTTCTCGACCTGCACTTCCGTGCGGAAGGGCGGCAATTCCTCCAGTGTCTGCCAGCCGTCGTCGAACCCTTCGCGCGTCACCGGCTCGAACCGGCCGGTGAAATTCAGCCCGGCGCCGCGGCCGCGCCGGCGATCCACCCCGATGCGCATGCCGGTCTGGGCCATCAGCGCTTCGGCAACGTCTTTCGTGTGGCCGGGCGCTAGTGCACCCTGCCTGAGATCGGCAAGATCGTTCATGGCTGTCTCCGGCGGAGCAATCTTGCCCCTGGTTCGATGACTATATTCCTATCGCGGGAATGAGAACATTGCAAGAACAAATTTCTGCCCGGCGCTAACCATACCGCCTAACCATGCCGCGCGATGCCGGATCCAGTGCGGTGGAAATCGATGCTGCATTGCGGTATTGAAGGAGAATGCTGACGATCATCATGGAATGCCGGGACAACGAGGCGGAACTGGCGCAGACATTGTCCGCGCTGGTCACGGGCGCTGTCGAGGGTGTCGTGCGCGATGTGATCGTGCTCGACCACGGCTCGCGCGACGGTTCCGCCAAGGTGGCGGACGCGGCTGGCTGCCGCTTCCTGACGAGCTGGGATATCAAGGACGTGGTGCGCTCCGCGCGCGGCGACTGGCTGCTGCTGCTGGAGCCGGGTGGCCGGCCGATGACCGGTTGGGTCGATGCGATCGTCGATCATGTTTCGGTTAATGCCGGCCCGGCGCGGTTCCTCGGCTCGCGCAGCCATCGCCGCCCGTTCCTCCAGCGTGTTGGCCGACGAAGCCCGCCGCTGGAGCAGGGATATCTCGTCACCAAGCAGCAGGTCATGGCGTCCGTCCGCACCGGCATGACGCTCGCCGATGTCGCGACCGGTGGGCGCGCACGCACGCTCGTAACGGAAATCGTGCCCGCCTGGGCGGTGAAGGCCATGCGGGCGCAAGTCGCAGGTTGACGCGCGGGGCAGGGCGGCCGGACGACCGACGTCCTAAAGCACGAAATCGCTTGCAACCAAGGCAGCGACGCCCTGCACCTCGATCTGGAAGTCGGCGCGCCCGTCGCCATTGATATCTCCCGAAACGATGCCGTCCTTGAAGCGCAGCTGGCCGGCGCTGCTTGAGAAATTGCTGTCGCCGATGAAGGTGAAGGCCTGGTTGCCAGCCTGGCTGGTGTTCGCGTCGATGTCGCGCACATCGATCCGGTCACCCTGGTTGTGGTTGAAGTCGAGGATGACGTCGCGGTTGGCACCGACGGCCGATTCGGCGCGGAAGTTGAAGTCGAAGCGGTCGGCGCCGCTGTCGCCCTGCAGGAGGTCGTGCCCGAGGCCGCCCACCAGCACGTCGTTGCCGCCGCGGCCGGCAATCGCGTCGTCGCCGGCAAGGCCCTTGAGCACGTTCTTGACGTTGGAGCCGAAGAGCGCGTCGCCGGCATTGGTGCCGTCCGCGTTCTCGATGCTGATCAGCGTCTCGAAGCGGTTGGCGCCGGTCTGGGCGAGCCCTTGCAGCAGGTCGATGCCGACGCCGGAACCGCCGAGGACCGTATCGTCGTCACGCGGCAGGAAGCTGATCGAATCGACGCCGCTGCCGCCATTGAAGGTGTTCTGCTGGCCGACGGAAAAGAAGCGGTCGTTGCCGGCCTCGCCGAGATAGGTGCTCTTGAAGGTGCTGACGACGATCTTGTCGTTGCCGTCTCCGGCCCGCACGAGGTCGGCGCGCTCGCTTGCGAAGGAGCCGAAGCCCGTGCCGACATAGGTATCGTTGCCGGCGCCGAGAAGGATGACATTTCCATCCTCCTTCATGTTGACAACGCTGTCGTTGCCGGCGCCCGCATCGACGCTGTTGCGGCCGCCGAAATCGTCGGTGCGGTTGAGGATGATCGTGTCGTTGCCGGCAAGCGCCCGGATGGTCAGCTCGACATTGCTGATGCTGCCGCCCTGGGCGATACGGTCCGCGTCATTGGTTCCGGTGATCGTGCGTGCCATGTTCGCTCTCCCTCGCTCTGTGCTGGTGGGAGAGTGATAGATGCGGCGAACGCGGCGCGCAGTGCCCTATGGAACAGGTCAGCCGGCCGAGCGCTTAAGGTGCTCGTCGAGGCGCGGCATGATTTCCACGAAGTTGCACGGCATATGGCGGTAGTCGAGCTGCGCTTTCAGGATGCCGTCCCAGGCGTCCTTGCAGGCGCCGGGCGAGCCGGGCAGCACGAAGATGAAGGTGGCGTTCAGCACGCCGCCGGTCGCGCGCGACTGGATGGTCGACGTGCCGATCTTCTCGTAGGAGATGCGGTGAAAAACCGCGGAAAATCCGTCCATCCGCTTTTCGAAGATCGGTTCCAGCGCTTCAGGCGTCACGTCGCGGCCGGTAAAGCCAGTGCCGCCCGTGGTAATGACGACGTCCACCGCGGTATCGTGCGTCCAGGCTTCCACCTGTGCGCGGATCGCGGCGATATCGTCCGGCACGATGGCGCGGGCGACAAGGCGGTGGCCCGCGTCCTCGATACGGGCGACGAGCGTGTCGCCGGAGCGGTCCGTTTCTGGCGTGCGGGTGTCCGACACCGTCAGCACGGCGATGCCGACCGGGAGAAAGGGCCTCGTCTCGTCAATGCGTGCCATCATCGGCTCCAAGAGTGCGGGTGGCGGTGAAGAACCAGGATGGATGCCGGATCGCGAGCGCCGTCGCCGCTCTATCTGCCGCCGCATCGGACGGGTATAGCGCGAAACAGGTCGCGCCGGAACCGGACATGCGCACCAGGGTCGCGCTGGTGACCGCGAGGCTTTCGGAGATCGCAGCAATATCGGGGCAAAGCGCGCGGGCCGGTGGCTCCAGATCGTTGCGCAGCCGGCCGATCGCTTCCGGCCAGTCGGCGGGCGCCCTGTCGAGGACGAGCGGCGGATTGTGTTTCGAGGCTAGTGCCTTGAAGACGGCGGGCGTCGAAACCCCGACAAGCGGATTGGCGAGCACCATGGGCAGGGATGGCATCGGCACCGGCGTGATGTCCTCGCCGACGCCGCGGGCAATCAGCGGGCGGCTGGCGAGGCACATCGGCACATCGGCGCCGAGGCTAATCGCCATGGCGTCTAGCGCGGCTTTCGGCACGTCTGTCTGCCACAGGGTGAGGAGGCCGCGCAGCGTGGCCGCCGCATCCGCCGAGCCGCCGCCGATACCGGAGGCGATGGGCAGGTTCTTTTCAAGATGGATGTGCACCGGAGGGCTCGCCCGGCCGGATGCGGCCAGGGCACCACGCAGGCGGTCACGGGTGCGCGTGACGAGGTTGTCGGCGTCCGCGGCAAGCGCATCGCCAAAGCGGCCGGAGAGCGTGAGACGATCTTGCGCCGCCGGCGACAGGCCGATGCGGTCGCCGAAGGCGGTGAAGGTCACAAGGCTGTCGAGGAGATGATAACCGTCCTCGCGCTGGCCGATAACGGCGAGCGCTAGGTTGATCTTGGCCGGCGCCTGCTCGGTGACGGCAAAGCCCGGCAGGCTGGCGGTGCCTGGCATTTACGACTTGCGGTCTGCGGCAGCGCCTTCCGGAGAGACATTCTGCACCGGCTTTTCATCCTTCGCCTCGGCGGAGGCCGGCTCGGTCTTCTTCAGCTCCGGCAGGCCGTTCTCGACCTTCAGCTTGATCTTGGGGATTTCCGCCTCTTCCGGCTTCAGGCCGAGCGCGCGGTTCCACTGGAACGTCGCCTCCAGCTTGCGGCCGACGCGCCAATAGGCATCGCCCAGATGGTCGTTGATCGTCGGGTCGCCGGCCTTGAGCTCCGCTGCCCGCTCCAGTTCCGCCACGGCGTCGTTGAAGCGGTTGAGGCGGAAATAGGCCCAGCCGAGCGAATCGACGATATAGCCATCATCCGGCTTGAGGGCGACGGCGCGACGGATCATGTCCAGACCCTCGTCGAGGTTCTTGTTCATGTCCACCCAGGAATAACCCAGATAGTTCAGCACCTGCGGCTGCTCGGGGTTCAGTTCCAGCGCCTTGCGGAAGTTCGGCTCGGCCTTCTCCCATTCCTTCAGCCGCTCATAGGCGATGCCGCGCTGGAAGAAGACGCTCCAGTGGTTGCGGGTCGGAACAGCGCCGATCGCTTCCACCGCGCGATCGTACAGCGTCGCCATGTCCTTGTAGTCCTTGGCATCGGACAGCACGCTGCCGAGCGCCAGATAGCTGCGCAGATCCGCGGGATCGGCATCGATCAGCGCCTGAAGATGCTTCTTGGCCTCCGGGACCTTGCCCGTATCGGCGAGGTTGAGGCCGAGCTGCAACTCGGAAATGCGCCGCATCGGCGACTTTTCCGGCACGGCGCGATAATAGTCGATCGCCTTTTGCGGCTTCTTCTGGTTCTCGGCAAGGCCGCCGAGCAGCACCAGCATGTCGTCGCTGTCCGGATCGAGCGCGCGCGCGACCTGGAGATAGAGCGAGACGATGTCTTCGGCGCCATCGCGGTTGAGCGCCCCGCCGATCGAGAAGAGCACGGCGGCAGCGCCCTGCGCGGCGGTGCGGACCTGCTGTTCCTGCTTCTCGCCGGCCTCGATGCTCTGGCGCAGCGCCTTCAGCGGTGCGTAGCTGGTGATGAAGTTGTCACCGACCGAAATCGCATCCAGCGCCTTCTGCTTGTTGCCTTCGCGCGCTTCGAGACGGGCGAGCGCCATCACGGCACGAATGAACGTGTCGGGTGCCGCACCTGCACCATTGCGGTCGAGGATCGCCTCGTTGAGGCGCGCGCGGGCGGTCGCCTTGTCACCGGATGCAGCCGCGAGCGCGCCGGCATGGTAGTTCTTGAAGATGGCAAGCCATTCCGGCCCTTCCATCCCGCTGATCAGCTTGAGTGCCTCCTTTGACTTGCCGTCGCCGAACTTGGCCCAGGCAAGCAGCAGGTCGTTCATCATCTTGTCGAGGTCGTTCGGCCCCTTGTAGACGAGCATCTTTTCGGCGGATTTGTATTCCCGCTTGCGGATCGCTTCCATGCCGCGCACGACGGCCGTGATACGCTCGACGGACGAATCGTTCTTCAGCGTGTCGGCGAGTTTCACGCCTTCATCGAAGTCGCCGTTCATCAGCTGCGTGATCATCAGCCGCTGCTTGACGTCGAGATTGGTCGGGTCGAACTGCAACGCGATCTTGTAGAGCGTGACGGCGGTCTCGTAGTCCTTGTCGAAATCCGCCGTGCGGGCGGCAAGGAAGGCGCCGGAGAAGGTGTTGACGTTCAAGGGGTCGAACGGCGTTTCCTCGGCTACCGCCGCCGCGGGCTTTTCCTCCGCATAGGCCGCGAGAGGGCCAGTCAGCACGAGGCTGGCCGCAATCGCCACGCCGGAAAGAAGCCGAAGGAGAAGGGAATGCCGCATCAAAATGCCTTTCCAGCAGGAATGAAATAAGCCCCGGAAGCCTCGCATGACAAATCCTGCCACGATGGCGCCCAAATCAGTCACGGACTCATGACGGTAGAGAATGGCTTTTTTGGCGCGGTGCGGCAAGAAAATCCTGCCGGACCGTTTTCACGCCGTCCGATCAGCTGACGCGGGCGATGGAGAAGTCGATGACTTCGAGCAGCGCGTTCTTCCAGGGGCTGGCCGGCAGCGGTGCCAATGCATCGCGGGCGATCATGCCGTAATGCTGGGCGCGGGCGATGGTGTCCGTCAGGCCGCCATAGCGGGTGATCAGCCCGAAGGCGCGTTCCAGATTGGCGTCGTCGCTCTGGCCGCCTTCGATGGCGTCCCGCCAGAAGGCGCGGTCTTCCGCCGTGCCGCGGCGCCAGGCCAGGATGACCGGCAGCGTGATCTTGCCTTCGCGGAAATCATCGCCGGTGTTCTTGCCGAGATCGGCCGCCTTGCCGCCGTAATCCAGCGCATCGTCGACGAGCTGGAAGGCGAGGCCGAGATTCATGCCGTAGGATTTGAGCGCATTGCGCTCCGCCTTGCTGGTATTGGCGATGATTGGGCCGACTTCGGCGGCGGCAGCAAAGAGGGCGGCCGTCTTGGCGCGGATGACCTGGAGATAGTCGTCCTCGGTCGTTTCCATGTTCTTGGCGACGGAAAGCTGCAGCACCTCGCCTTCGGCAATCACGGTCGCGGCGGTCGACAGCACGTCGAGCGCCTCCAGCGAGCCGACCTCGACCATCATCTTGAAGGCCTGGCCGAGGAGGAAATCGCCGACGAGCACGCTCGCCTGGTTGCCCCAGATCATGCGCGCGGTGGATTTGCCGCGGCGCAGGTCGCTTTCGTCCACCACGTCATCATGCAGGAGCGTCGCCGTGTGCATGAACTCGACGCTGGTCGCGAGCTTGATGTGATGGTCGCCGTCATAGCCGAACATCGCGGCGGCGGCGAGGGTCAGCATGGGGCGCAGGCGCTTGCCGCCGGACGAGATCAGGTGGTTGGCGACCTCCGGGATCATCTGCACGTCGGAACCGGCCTTCGACAGGATGAGCTGGTTCACCCGCTCCATGTCGGCCTTCGTGAGGTCGACGAGCGGCTTGACCGACGCCTGTTTGTTTTTGCCTTCTTCAAGCGGTATCACGACGCCCAAATGCCCGGACTCCTGTTCATTTTTGTTGAAAGACAATAGAAAGCGGGGCTTGCTGCGGCAAGAGGCGAATTGTCCCGCCTCGGCAATAATGGCTGGAAAAAGACCGGAATGATCGAACTGATCCGCACCAACGACGCCGTGCTGCTTTCCTTCGCGGAAAGCCTGATGAAGGAAGCCGGCATCCACTGCCTGATCGCCGACCAGGCGATGAGCATCCTCGAAGGCTCGCTCGGCATGCTGCCGCGCCGTTTTCTCGTGGAAAGCGACCGCGAGGATGAGGCACGGCAGATTTTCACGGATGCGGGGCTGGCGGCGGAGCTGCGCCCGTGAGAGTGGGCTTCGCGCCGGGGCATGCAGCCTGCCGCGCGTCTTGCCTCGCGGGGAGGTCAGATGTGGAACGAAAGATGGCTCGTCCTTCCCCTTCTCCCCGACGGGGAGAAGGTGCCGGCAGGCGGATGAGGGGGCCGGGCGGATGAAGCTTTTATTTTTTGTGCCTGCGACCCCCCTGGGGGAGAAGGGGCTTCTCGGTGCCCTCTCCGATCTACATAGGGTCGCTCCCTCATGACCGTCGCCGAAACCGTCGATGCCTTCCACTACGGGCGCTTCCACGTCGTTCAGCCGAAGGGCACAGGGCATCGCTCCGGCATGGATGCCATGCTGCTCGCCGCCCTCGTGGCCGGTGAGGGACCGATGCGGGTGGCCGATCTTGGCGCGGGTGCCGGCGCTGCCGGCCTCGCCGTCGCCGCGCGGATCGAGAAGGCCGACGTGCTGCTCGTCGAGCGGTCCGCCCTCATGGCCGATTTCGCCCGCAAATCCGTCGCGCTGGAGGCCAATGCCGCCCTTGCCGGCCGCCTATCCGTTCTCCAGGCGGATGTCTCGCTGTCCGGCAGGGCGCGGGTTGCCGCCGGCCTGGCCGACGACGTTCACGATCACGTCATCATGAACCCGCCCTTCAACGATGGCGCCGATCGCCGCGCGCCGGATGCATTGAAGGCGGAAGCGCACGCGATGGACGAAAACCTCTTCGAGCGCTGGATCAAGACGGCCGGCGCCATCCTGAAGCCCGGCGGCCAGCTCTCGCTGATCGCCCGGCCGGAATCGATCGCCGACATCATCGCCGCCTGCGGCCGCCGCTTCGGCGGCATCGAAATCACGCCGATCCACCCCCGCGCGGGCGAAAGCGCCCACCGCATCCTCGTGACCGCCATAAAGGGCTCCCGCGCCCGCCTCGCGCTGCGCATGCCGCTCATCATGCATGACGGCCCGCAGCACGCCTTCACGCCCTTCGTCAACGACCTGAACAACGGTCGGGCAAGCTATCCGCGCCTGTCAAAAACCCGAATTTGAGGGCGCGCCATTGTGTTTTCGCCCGTCGTGCATACATCAGCCGGGCAGATAAACAGGAGACAGGATCGCGCGATGGCCGGATTTTTGAAGACGCTGGTGCCGAAGAGATTTCGCAAGGAAGGTGTCGCGATCCCGGTCGTCCGTTTGAACGGCGCGATCATGGCGAGTGGCAGCCAGTTCCGGCCGCCGCTCAATCTTTCCACGGCGGCACCGGCGCTGGAAAAGGCGTTTGCCTACAAGGATGCGCCGGCGGTGGCGATCTCCATCAACTCGCCCGGCGGCTCGCCGGTGCAGTCGCGGCTGATCTTCCAGCGCATTCGTGAGCTCGCCGCCGAGAAGAACAAGCGCGTGCTGGTCTTCGTCGAGGATGTTGCGGCGTCCGGCGGCTACATGATCGCACTGGCCGGCGACGAGATCTTTGCCGATCCGACCTCGATCGTCGGCTCCATCGGCGTCGTCTCCGGCGGCTTCGGCTTTCCGGAAATGCTGAAGAAGATCGGCGTCGAGCGCCGCGTCTACACGGCCGGCAGCAACAAGGCGATCCTCGACCCGTTCCAGCCGGAGAAGGAGAGCGACATCGAGTATCTGAAGTCGCTCCAGCTCGAAATCCACCAGGTCTTCATCGACATGGTGAAGGAGCGTCGCGGCGCGAAACTCGCCGACGACCCGGACCTGTTTTCCGGCCTGTTCTGGACCGGCGGTCGCGGCAAGGCGCTCGGCCTCGTCGACGGGCTCTCGGACATGCGCTCGGAGCTGAAGCGGCGCTATGGGCCGAAGACGCGGCTTGAGCTGGTCGCCGCGCCCAAGGGCCTGTTCGGCCGCAAGGCGCCGGGCATCGGGGGGCTTTCCGAGGACATCGCCGGCCGTATAGGCTCGGCCGGCGTCGCGGCCGTTGCCGGGCTCGCGGAAGAAAAGGCGCTGTGGGGCCGCTTCGGGCTTTCCGGATAAGGCAAGGAGCAATTCCAGCAAGAGTGTGAAGCGGTTTTGCGTTCGGAATTGCGAAAAAACAAAAAAGGGGAGGGGCTATGGCCCAGATCATTTTTCTTCTTTTGATCGTCGGCCTGGCCTGGTTCGGCTACCGCAAGTTCATCGCGGATGCCGAGCGGTTGAGCAAGATCAACAAGCGTGCCGAAGAGGAACGCCGCACCGGCGCCACCGGCACGCTGGTCAAGGACCCGCAAACCGGCGAATATCGCGTGCGCCGCGACGACGAGTAACGTTTTGGCACAGTCGCGTGCCGTGTCGGGAAGCGTAAAGCGGCCCTGTCGTGCCGGCTCGACACGTTAACCATTCTACGTAAGGTTAATATCCGATTTACCGCCATGCAGCCTGGGGTTTTACTTGCTCCCGCGCGCAGGAAGACCGATCTAACGGTTCAGGATCGCCATGAGGGCGGTCTGCAAGGCGCCTGCGATGAACGGAGTACACCATGGCCTCGCTCGACCTCGATCGGATCCGCACCATCGTCGTGACGGGTGGTGCCGGCTTCGTCGGCTCGCACATCGTCGACGACCTTCTCGTTCATTGCCCGAATGCACGTATCCGCGTGCTCGACAGCTTCACCTATGCCGCCGACATGGCGCATCTCGACGCCGCCTTCCGCACGGGCCGCGTGACCTTGCAGGAAGGCGACGTCGGCAATCTCGATCTTGTGACCGAGATGCTGAAGGACGCCGATCTCGTGGTGCATGCGGCCGGCGAAAGCCATGTGGAACGCGCCTTTTCCGTGCCGGAACGCTTCACGCTCGCCAATGCGCTGGGCACTCAGGTGCTGGTGGAGGCGATGGGCCGCCGCCGTGTGCCCTTGATGATCCATATCAGTTCCGCCGAGGTCTACGGCGCCGGCAACGGCCAGCCGATCGGCGAACTCGCGCCGCTCCTGCCCGACAATCCGCACGGCGCCTCCAAGGCCGCCGCCGAAATGCTGATCGCCGGCCTGCGCCGCTCTTTCGATCTCGATATCCGTGTGCTGCGCCCGGTCAACATTGTCGGCACGCGCCAGAATGTCGAAAAGCTGCTGCCGCGCTTCCTGGAGCTGGCGACCGTCGGCCGCGCGCTGCCGGTGCATGGCGACGGCGCGCAGAAGCGGGCTTTCGTTGCGGTCTCGGATCTCTGTTCGGCGCTGCGCAGCGTGGTGTCGACCGGTGCGGAGAATGCCACCTACAATGTCGCCGGCGACGAACTGCACGACGTGCTCTCCATCGCCCGGATGGTGCTGGATACGGTTCAGGGCTCCGTTGCGGGCGTCAGCTTCATCGGCGGCCGACCCGGCAATGTTACCCGCTCGCCGCTGGATACCCGGGCGCTGCGTGCGCTCGGCTGGCAGCCGGCAGGTTCGCTGCGCCGCGAACTTCCCGTGCTTGCGGCCTGGTATGCCGCGCGCGTGCCGGGCGGCGTTCGCCGGCAGATGAGCCAGGTGCCGGATCTTGCCCCGCAGCGGGTCCAGGCGGTCACGCAGGTTGCCGGCTCCGGCCTCTTCCGCTCGCTCGAGCGGCACTGAGGCTGAGAGGGGTTAGGCAATAGCCAGTAGCCAGTAGGGTTTAGGCATGGGGCGCCGCGATAAGACTTCGTCCGACGATTCACGCCCTACTGCCTATTGCCTACTGCCCAACTCCTCTTTCCCTTGACCCCTCGGGCGCATCGTGGCACCAGTCCGCCAGCTTTTCCAAAGAATGCCGGACGAAACCGATGACCTCAGCCGCCCTGCCTGACCACATGAACCCGACCCGCTCCTTCCAGGGGCTGATCCTGACGCTGCACAACTACTGGGCGGACAAGGGCTGTGCGGTGCTTCAGCCCTATGACATGGAAGTGGGTGCGGGCACGTTCCATCCGGCAACGACACTGCGTGCGCTCGGCCCCCGCCCGTGGCGCGCCGCCTATGTGCAGCCGTCGCGTCGCCCGTCCGACGGCCGCTATGGCGAGAACCCGAACCGTCTGCAGCACTATTACCAGTACCAGGTCATCCTGAAGCCGAACCCGTCGAACCTGCAGGAACTCTATCTCGGCTCGCTCGCCGCCATCGGCCTCGATCCGCTGCTGCACGACGTGCGCTTCGTCGAGGACGACTGGGAAAGCCCGACACTCGGCGCCTGGGGTTTAGGCTGGGAGTGCTGGTGCGATGGCATGGAAGTGTCGCAGTTCACCTATTTCCAGCAGGTCTGCGGCATCGAGTGCTCGCCGGTTGCCGGTGAGCTGACCTATGGCCTCGAGCGCCTCGCCATGTATGTGCAGGGCGTCGACAACGTCTACGACCTCAACTTCAACGGCCGTGAGGGCGCGGAAAAAATCACCTATGGCGACGTCTTCCTGCAGGCCGAGCAGGAATATTCCCGCCACAACTTCGAATTCGCCGACACGGCCATGCTGCACCGCCATTTCATCGATGCGGAGAAGGAGTGCCAGGCGCTGCTCGCCGCCGGCGCGCCGGGTGACGCAGAGAACCAGCGCCTGCACAAATGTGTGCTGCCGGCCTATGACCAGTGCATCAAGGCCAGCCACGTCTTCAACCTGCTCGATGCGCGCGGGGTCATCTCGGTGACCGAACGGCAGAGCTACATCCTGCGGGTGCGCACGCTGGCCAAGGCCTGCGGCGAAGCCTTCCTGTTGACGGATGCCGGTGGCGTGAACTGGACCAAGGACGCGGCCTGAGCGGCTATCCAGCGTAGCGGGTCAGGTCGAGCACGGCTTCAGCGAAGGCGTCCGGCGTTTCCTGGGGCAGGTTGTGGCCGGCGCCGGGAACGATGCGCCGGTCATAGGATGCCGTGAAATGCCGCCTGTGGTGATCGATGGGCGAGGGCGGGTCGACGCCATCGTCGGCCCCCAAAAGCACGATCGTCGGAACGGAAATATCCGGCTGCCGTGCCAGCCTTGCCTCGATGCCGGCAAAAGCCGGGTCGCCGGGAATACCGCCGAAGCGATGCCGGTAGGAATGGATCACGATCTCGACGAAATCCGGATTGTCGAAGGCGGCGGCCGAGCGATCGAACGTCGCCGCGTCGAAGCCCCATGTCGGTGACCAGAGTTTCCAGATGAAAGTGCAGAGCTCCCGGCGGTTTTCCTGCAAGGCCCGGCGACCGCGCTCCGAATGAAAATAATACTGATACCAGTAGCGCGCCTCTTCCTCCGGTGAAGCGGGCGTGCCCGCCTGCGCGATGTCCTGGATATTGTAACCCTGGCCACAACTGACGAGCCCTTGCACCCGCTCCGGCCACAGCGCCGAGACGATGCACGCTGCGCGCCCGCCCCAGTCGTAGCCGCCAAGACAGGCCTTCTCGATGGACAGCGCGTCGAGCAGGGCAAGGAGGTCCGCGCCGAGTGCGGCCTGCTCGCCGGAGCGGGGCGTTTCTGCGGAAAGAAAGCGGGTCGCGCCAAAGCCGCGCAGGAAGGGCACGATGCAGCGATGGCCCGCGGCAGCGAGCATTTCGGTGACCGCATCATAGGCGTGCACATCGTAGGGGAAGCCATGCAGCAGCACGGTGGCAGGCCCGTCAGCGGGCCCGGTCTCGATATAGGCGATCTCGAGCGATCCGGCGGCTACGGTCTTCATCCCAGGGTCCTCCGTCACGGACAGGCAGGCCGCACCGGCGGCACCGTCATTTCAATATGATCGGCAGGATCGTTTCGGCAAGGGCGGCCGGCGGAGGGAGCGGGCCTCAAGCGATCGTCGTGACCTTCACGCCGAGTTCCCAGACGGGTTTCAGCGTCGGGAAGGCACCGGTGGGGAGCTGGCCGGCATAGGTCTGGAGAGCCCGGCGCACACCCGACGGACGATCGACCGCAGCGCCCATCGTGTAGGCGAGGAACAGGGCGGTGAAACCGAGAACGTTGATGGTGAGGACGAGGGCTTTCATGACGGTCGCTTCGGGGTTCGTGTTGTCGATGAGCGACTATCGGCCAAAGCCCGCCGCCGCGCGGTTCCCGCGGTGACAGGGTGAAGGGAAACGAGACGTCGGCGATCTTCCCCTTCTCCCCAGCGGGGAGAAGGTACCGGCATGCGGATGGGGGGCTTTCCAGCCCTGTTACGAATGTTAAGGTCGCGGCGAACGCACAGAAGGAGTGGAGAACGTCATGATCGGTCTGGCAATCGCGGCGGTGGTCGTCATCTACGCCATCATCATCTACAACGGCCTGGTGCGCGCCCGGCAGGTGAAGGAGGAGGCCTGGTCCGGCATCGACGTGCAGTTGAAGCGCCGCGCCGATCTCATTCCTAACCTCATCGAGACCGTGAAGGGCTACGCGAGCCACGAGAAGGAGACGCTGGAAAAGGTCGTCGAACTGCGCAACCGCGCGCAGGCCGTGCCATCAGGCGATGTCGCCGGCCGCGCCCAGGCGGAAGGCCTGCTCAGCCAGGCGCTCGGCCGCATCTTCGCCCTTGCCGAGGCCTATCCGGATCTCAAGGCCAACCAGAACTTTGCCGAGTTGCAGCAGACGCTGGAAACGCTGGAGGATGAAATCCAGATGTCGCGCCGCTACTACAACGGCGCTGCCCGCGATCTCAACGTCAAGGTCGAAAGTTTCCCGTCGAACCTCGTCGCCAGCCTCTTCAAATTCCTCAAGGCGCCCTATTTCGAGATCGAAAACCCGGCCGACCGGGCTGTGCCGACAGTGAAGTTCTAGATTTGAGGTCCCATGTGATGCGGATTGCCGCTCTCCTGACACTGTGGCTCTGCCTTCTGGTCGGAGGCGCTGCCCGGGCGGAAGAGTATTTCGACCGCTACCATTCCGATATCGCGCTCGCCAGGAACGGCACGCTGACGGTGACGGAAACGATCCGAGTCTATGCCGAAGGCAACCAGATCCGCCGCGGCATCTACCGCGATTTCCCGCTGACCTTCACGGATGCCGAAGGACGGGAGCGCGAGGTCGGTTTCAAGATCCTGAGCGTCGAGCGCGACGGACGTCCTGAACCCTACCGCACGGAAACCATCCGCCGTGGCATCCGCATCTATTTCGGCTCGGCGGATGTGCTGCTCGACCCCGGCTTCCACCAGTACCGGCTGACCTACGAGACGACCCGGCAGATCCGCTTCTTCGACACGCATGACGAACTGTTCTGGAACGTCACCGGGACGGAGTGGGCCTTTCCCATCCACCGCGCAAGCGCGACGGTGACGCTGCCGGAGGGCGTGCGGGCCGAGGAGCTGACCGTCTTCACCGGTCCGCTCGGCGCGACCGGCAAGGACGCGCGCGCGGAAAACCGCGGCAATCAGGCGAGCTTCGAGACGACGCGCGAACTGGCGGCCCAGGAGGGCCTGACGATCGGCGTGAAAATGCCGACCGGCAGCATCAACCGCCCGACGCCGGAAGAGGAGCGGGCGCTGTTCTTCCAGGACAACCGCAATCTCTTCCTCGCCTTCGGCGGCCTCGTCCTCGTCGTCGGTTATTACCTCTGGGCCTGGCTTTCCGTCGGGCGCGATCCGCCGCGCGGCGTCGTCGTGCCGCGCTGGGATGCGCCGGACGGCATCTCTCCAGCGCTCGTCAACTATATCGACGAGAAGGGCTTTGGCGGGCAGGGCTGGACGGCGATTTCGGCCGCCTTCCTTAACCTTGCGGTCAAGGGGCTGGTCGAGCTTCAGGACCTGAAAAAATCGATCGTCGTCACCCGCACGGACAAGGCTGCCGGCGATCTGCCGACGGGTGAAAAGGTGCTGCTCGGCGCGCTGGGCGCTGCCGGCACGAGCCTTGCCATCGACAAGGCGAACGGCAAGCGCGTGCAGACGCTTGGCGGCAGTTTCCGCGATGCGATGGAAAAGGAGCATCGGCGCAAATATTACCTCGCCAACTGGCCGCAGGCGATCGGCGGCATCCTGCTGTCGCTTGCCTGCCTTGCCGGCCTGCTCCTCTTCGGCTCGCTGCCGGAGGAGGGCATCGTGCTCGTCATCCTGCCGGTCTTTGCCTCGGTCTTCGTGTCGATCTTCGCGGTCGCGCTCGGCCAGAATTTCCGGCGGTCGAAGTCGCTCGGGGCGCGCATCTTCGCGGTTGCCATCATCGCCTTCATCAGCTTTGTCTTCCTGACGGTGTTCGGCGGCATCGTGCTCGCGCTTTTCGCCACCGGTGCCGCGACCGGCCAACTGCCGCTGTTTGCCGCCATTGGCGGCATCGTCGTCACCAATCTGGTGTTCTTCTTCCTGATGGGCGCGCCGACCCCGCTCGGCCGCAAGATGATGGACGGCATCGCGGGCCTGCGCCAATACCTGACGCTTGCAGAAAAGGACCGCATGAACATGGCCGGCGCGCCGGAGATGTCCCCCCGTCATTTCGAGACGCTGCTGCCCTATGCCGTGGCGCTTGGCGTGGAAAAACCCTGGTCGGAAACCTTCGATCGCTGGCTCCTCGCAGCCGCCGCTGCCGGTGCCGCCACCTACCAGCCCGTCTGGTACCACGGCGACAGCCTCTCCTCCGGCAACTTCACCGACCGCATGGGCGGCTTCGCCGGCTCCATGGCCGGCACCATGACGTCGTCACTGCCCGACCCACCGAAAAGCTCCTCCTCCGGCTTCTCCTCGGGTGGCGGTGGCGGCTCCTCCGGTGGAGGTGGGGGCGGCGGCGGTGGGGGCGGGTGGTAGGCCTTGCCCGTTGTGCGGAGGCGGTCACCCCACCCCGGGCCTTTGGCCCGACCCTCCCCCTCAAGGGGAGGGTGGGTGCTCCGCGTTGAAGGTTGGAGTAAATTAAGGACAGTTCGGACTTGGTAAGTCGGTGCGGCAAAGCCTTACCTCCCCCTTGAGGGGGGAGGTCGCCGCGACGCGGCGGGTGGGGGTGACGCGTGGCAGGAAAGAAACCGCTGGGGCTCGATCGCTTCAAGATCGCCAACGCCCGCCGCCTGCGAAACGACAGCACCGATGCCGAAGCGAAGCTTTGGCGCCACCTGGAACGCATCCCGTTGGAGGGTACCCACTTTCGTCGCCAGGTGGCGATCGGCAAATATTTCGCCGATTTCGCTTGCCACCAGAGCGGGCTCATCATTGAACTGGACGGTAGTCAGCACGCCGAGGATGCTGCCCTCCAACAGGACGCCGAGCGTAAGGCTTTTCTTGAAAGCCAAGGCTATGATGTCATCCGTTTCTGGAGCCACGACGTCATAACCGAACTCGATGCCGTCCTGGACACCATTTTTGCCGTTGTACAGCAGCGCCTAACTTTGCTAGCAGAGGCACACGATTTTTACCCCACACCGGCACTGCGTGCCGCCCCTCTCCGCCAAGGCGAGGGTGAGGAAAGTTGACATGCCCGATCTCCTGCTTGAACTCCGCTCCGAGGAAATTCCCGCCCGCATGCAGCGCAAGGCGGCGGGGGACCTGAAGAAGCTTGTCACCGATGCGCTGGTGGAGGCGGGCCTGACCTATGAGGGTGCCCGTGAATACTGGACGCCGCGCCGCCTGACGCTCGATATCCGCGGCCTCAACGCGCGCTCCAGCGACGTGCGCGAGGACATCAAGGGGCCGGCGACGTCGGCGCCCGAGCAGGCGATCCAGGGCTTTCTGCGCAAGGCGGGCCTCGCCTCGATTTCCGAAGCCCATGTGCATTCCGACCCGAAGAAGGGCGATTTCTACGTTGCCCATATCGTCAAGCCGGGCCGTCCGGCCGACGAGATCATCGCCGAGGTGATGCCCGGCATCATCCGCAACTTCCCCTGGCCGAAGTCGATGCGCTCCGGTGCCGCCTCGGCGAAACCCGGCGCACTGCGCTGGGTGCGCCCGCTGCAAACGATCGTCTGCACCTTCGGCTCGGAGACGGAGGAAACGCGCGTTGTGCCCTTCGAGGTCGACGGGCTCGTTGCCGGCAATGTCACCTACGGCCACCGCTTCCATGCGCCGGACGCCATCACCGTGCGCCGCTTCGAGGACTATGCGGCCAATCTGGAGAAGGCCAAGGTCGTGCTCGATGCCGAGCGCCGCAAGCAGATCATCGCCACGGATGCCAACAATATCGCCTTCGCCAACGGCCTCGAACTGGTCGAGGATGAGGGCCTGCTGGAAGAGGTTTCCGGCCTCGTCGAATGGCCGCAGGTGCTGATGGGCACGTTCGATGAAGAGTTTCTGGCGATCCCGCCGGAAATCATCCGCCTGACGATCAAGACGAACCAGAAATGTTTCGTCACCCGCAAGCCGGGCGAAGAGGGGCTCTCCAACCACTTCATCCTCGTCTCCAATATCGAGGCGAAGGACGGTGGCAAGGAAATCGTGCACGGCAACGGCAAGGTCGTGCGCGCGCGCCTTTCGGATGCAAAACACTTCTGGCTGCGCGACCAGCGCGACCTGCCGGACCTCGAGACGCTGACGGCCTCGGCCGAAAAATTCAGCCTCGACCTCAAGAAGCCGCTCGACCAGCGCATGGCCAAGCTTGACGCGCTGAACGTGACGTTCCACGCTAAGCTCGGCACGCAGGGCGAGCGCGTCGAGCGCATCCGCACGCTCGCTGCTGAACTCGCGAAGGTGACCGGTGCCGATGCGGCGCTCGTTGATCGCGCGGTGGTGCTTGCCAAGGCCGATCTGCGCACGGAAGCCGTTGGCGAATTCCCGGAACTCCAGGGCATCATGGGGCGCAAGTATGCGGTCCTTCAGGGCGAGGACGCCGCTGTCGCCGAGGCGATCGAAGACCATTACAAGCCGCAAGGCCCGTCCGACCGCGTACCCGCGGGCAAGGTCGGCCTGACGGTCGCGCTCGCCGACAAGCTCGACACGCTTATCGGCTTCTGGACGATCGATGAGAAGCCGACCGGTTCGAAGGATCCCTATGCGCTGCGCCGTGCCGCGCTCGGCGTCACCCGCATGCTGCTGGAAAAGAACATCCGCCTTCCGCTCGGCTCCGTTGTGAAGGATCCGGACCTTCTCGCCTTCTTCCAGGATCGCCTGAAAGTCTACCTGCGCGACATGGGCGCGCGTCACGACCTGATCGACGCTGTGCTGACGCCGGAGGCGGTTGACCTGCTGATGGTCGCCCGCCGTGTCGAGGCGCTGACGGCGTTCATTACCTCCGAAGAGGGGCAGAACCTGCTCGCCGGCACCAAGCGCGCCACGCAGCTTCTCGCTGCCGAAGAGAAGAAGGGTACCGTCGTCGAAGGCGCGGTCTCGGCCGATCTGCTGAAGCTCGATGCGGAAAAGGTGCTCTACGCCGCTGTTGAAACGGCCTCATGTGACGCGGCTGCCGCCGTTGCCCAGGAGGATTTCCGCTCCGCCATGGAAGCGCTGTCGGCCCTGCGTGCGCCGGTCGACCAGTTCTTCAACGACGTGCTCGTCAACGACGAAGACCCGGCCATCCGCGCCAACCGCCTCGCCCTTCTCGCCGCCATTCGCGCGGCGACGGGCACGGTCGCGGATTTCTCGAAGATCGCGGGGTGAGGGGCGGGCGCTGATGGTCGGAAAAATCCTCATCAGTGCCTGCCTTGCCGGCCTGCCGGTGCGTTACAACGGCTCGGCGAAGCCGCTCCTGCATGCTGCTGTCGACCGCTGGAGGGCGGAGGGACGCCTGGTGACGCTCTGTCCGGAGCTTGCGGGCGGGTTTCAGGTGCCGCGGCCACCGGCGGAAATTGAAAACGGCTTGAACGGCGACGACGTGCTCGATGGACGGGCGCGGGTGCTGGAATTTTCTGGTGCGGATGTCTCCGCGGCCTATATCGCCGGTGCGCAGATCGCGCTCGACGTGGCCCGGCAGAACGGCTGTGAGCATGCGCTGCTCATCGACGGCAGCCCGTCCTGCGGGTCGGGTTTCGTCTATGATGGCAGCTTTTCCGGCGTGCGGCATGCGGGGCAGGGGGTGACGGCGGCGCTGCTGCGCCGCAACGGCATCGCCGTCTATTCCGACCGGCAGGTGGATCAACTGGCGAAAGATTTTGGAGAGGGCGGCTAACACGCCTGCGCCCCCGCTTGAGGTCAGGGGCGCAAAACGTCCGTTTTCACGGATCCGTCAGCCTGGAGGGACTGAAGGGCAGGGTCCCCCCAATATGGGGTCAATTGAGCCGAAGTGCAAATTTCGACGGATCAAACTCGCGTGAGGAGGCCATCGTCGCCGTTGCTGCCTTGCGTGCGGCGGTCTCGTCCACCGCGCTCGTCTTGGCGCTGGCATCGACGGTTTCCGTCGCCGTGGCGTTCTCTTCCGCCGGCTTTTCAACCTCTGCGGCCTGCGTCGTTTCCACCGGCGCCTTGCTGACGAACAGCACGGGCGAACCGCCCATCCAGGCCTCGGTGCGGAAGATCTTGCGCTCGCCGTCTGCTTCGCGGATCTCGACCTTCTGCGTGCCGGGCGCGATATCATCGACGTGGTAGGTGCTGAGCTCGCGCTTCGGCTTCAGGGGCGGGCAGTCGTTGCAACTGATCGCCTCGATGCTCGAACCTGCCGATGCGGCCGCGCCAACGGGTTCGATCGACCCGGCAAAGGCGGGGGCGGCAAGGAGCACGACGGCAAGGGTCGGCAGCAGGGTACGCATCACGGTTCTCCCTAATCAGTACAGGGAGAATAGCGCCCACCGGTTACGGTCCCGTCAGGAGAAATGGTAAAATTTGAGCAACCAGGCGGTTTTTAGCGACCGCCTCAGGCCTGTTCGCGGGCAACAGCGCGCCAGCCGATATCGCGGCGGCAGAAGCCGTTGTCCCATTTTACCCGGTCGAGTGCTTGGTACGCCGTCTTTTGTGCCTCCGCGACGGTCTCGGCGACGGCCGTGACATTGAGCACGCGCCCGCCGGTCGCCACCAGCGTGCCGTCCTTCAGGGCTGTGCCGGCATGAAACACCTTGGTGCCCGCGTCGTCGGCCGGCAGCGACAGGATCTGCGTGTTCTTTTCGTAGCTGCCGGGATAGCCCCTGGAGGCCATGACGACGGTCAGCGCCGGCGCGTCGCGCCATTCGGCGGAAACCTTGTCGAGCCGACCGATCGCCGCCGCATGCAGGATCGGCAGCAGGTCGCTTTCCAGCCGCATCATCAGCACCTGGCATTCCGGATCGCCGAAGCGCACATTGTATTCGATGAGTTCGGGGCCCTTCGCGGTGATCATCAGCCCGGCGAAGAGCACGCCCTGGAAGGGGTGTCCATCCGCCGCCATGCCGCGGATCGTCGGCTCGATGATCTCCTTCATCGTGCGTTCAACCATGTCCGGCGTCATCACCGGAGCCGGCGAATAGGCGCCCATGCCGCCGGTGTTGGGGCCGGTATCGCCGTCGCCGACGCGCTTGTGATCCTGGGCGGAGGCAAGCGGCAGGGCATTCACACCGTCGCAGAGGCAGAAGAAGCTCGCCTCCTCGCCGTCGAGGAACGCTTCCACGACGACTTCCGCGCCGGCTGCGCCGAATGCGCCGTCAAAGCAGTCGTCAACGGCGGCAAGCGCCTCGTCGAGCGTCATGGCAACAGTCACGCCCTTGCCGGCGGCAAGCCCGTCCGCCTTGATGACGATCGGCGCGCCCTGTTCGTTGACGTAGGATTTTGCGGAGACGGCGTCGGTAAAGCGCTGATAGGCGCCGGTCGGGATAGCGTATTTGGCGCAGAGGTCCTTGGTGAAACCCTTGGACCCTTCGAGCTGGGCGGCCGCCGCGGAGGGGCCGAACACATCGATGCCATCGGCGCGCAGCACATCGGCAATGCCGGCGACAAGCGGGGCCTCCGGGCCGACGACCACGAACGTCACGCCATTCTCCTTGCAGAAGGCCGAGACGGCGGCATGGTCGTCGATGTTGAGCGAAACGAGTGTCGCGCATTCGGCAATGCCGGGATTGCCCGGCGCCGCATAGAGCGTGGTGAGAAGGGGCGATTGCGCCAGCTTCCAGGCAAGGGCGTGCTCGCGTCCGCCCGATCCGATCAACAGAACCTTCATGCCCGCACCCTCGATCCGTCCTTGGTTTCAGGCGGGTTAAGCGGGTGAGGCCGAAAGGTCAAGGGCTGCGGGGCGTCAGAGCGTCGCCGCACCCTTTTCCTCGACGCCGCGGCCGAGGTTTTCCAGCTCGGTGTCGATCAGGTGCACGTCCTCGTACCAGCCGTCATCCTCGACCATGGCGCTCTCGGTCGCGGCGCGCTGGAGGGCGCGGGCTTCGGTGCGCAGCTTTTCGAGTTTTTCGATCTTCTCCTTGCGGGAAAGGCCGGTGTCGTTGCGAATTGCCTGCAGCTTCAGTTCCATCGTGCTGACGGTCATGGGAAAACTCCTTGTTTCTCCTGTCGAAAAACGCAGACTGGAGCGAATCGTTCCTGCCGTGCGGCCGGAGCGATGGTTAGCGAAACGGTAATGAAACGCGGCTAATGTTCACCAAATCAAAGATTTCGGCAGCCCGCGGCGGGTCTGCCGGTGAAGCGAGGATTTTAGTTTTGCGTATCCGTGTTTCGACCGCAATGACTGCGGCCGCCCTGCTGTTTGCGCCCGCCAGCGCCCTTGCCGGCGATTATTTCTGGTCCGGCGACTGGTATCTGAAGGTCGGCGCAGCCGGCTTTGCCGCCCCGGACTATGAAGGCGCCAAGAAATACCTGTTCCAGGTCACGCCGATGATCTCGCTCGGCAAGGCCGGCAGCACCGTGCGTTTCTCGTCGCGCAACGACAACCCGTCCTTCGCGCTCATTGACAATGGCGGCTTCCGCGCCGGTGCGACCGGCAAGCTGGTCATGTCGCGCGACGACGGCGATTCCGACGACCTCAAGGGCCTGACGCCGGTAAAGTTCGGCGGCGAACTCGGTGCCTTTGCCGAAGCCTACCCGACCGACTGGCTGCGCGTGCGCGGCGAAGTGCGCCACGGCATCCGCAGCCACGATGGCATCGTCGCCGATATTTCGGCGGACGCCTTCGTCGACGTGCGGCCCGATGTGCGCCTCTCGGCAGGACCGCGCGTCACCATCGCCTCGAACGACTACATGGACACCTATTACGGCGTGAAGCCGAACCAGGTGGCAGAATCGGGCCTTGCCGCCTACGATCCGGATGGCGGCATCCATTCGGTCGGCGCTGGTGCCGCCATCACCTGGCAGGTCAACGAAAAGATCGAGACTAGCGCCTTTGCCGAATACAAGCGCCTCGTCGGCGACGCCGCGAAGTCGAGCCTTGTCAAGGAGCGCGGCGACAAGGACCAGTTCCTGATCGGCCTCTCCGCCACCTACCGCTTCGATTTCACGATGCCGTAGTTGGCTGCGGCTTCGTGCCGGCTTGACCGGGGCGAGGCCGCTTGCGATCTAGGGGCATGATCACCTCTCCGTCCGATTCCGGCCGCGTCGCCGATGCGCCGTCCAACAACTGGGTCTACCGCGCGTTGCCGCGCGGCGCCTGGCCCTATGCACAGCTTGCGCGCTGGGATCGGCCGATCGGCTGGCAGCTCCTGCTCTTGCCCTGCCTCTGGTCGACGGCGCTGGCGGCCAATCTTTCGGCGGCGGTCGGCACGTTCGATCTGACGCGTTTCGTCACGCATCTCCTGCTCTTCTTCGTCGGCGCCGTCGCCATGCGCGGCGCCGGCTGCACCTATAACGACCTCGTCGACCACGATATCGACCAGGCGGTCGCCCGCACCCGCTCGCGCCCCCTGCCGTCCGGCCGCGTCACGCGCCGGCAGGCAAAGATCTTCATGGCGCTGCAGGCGCTTGTCGGCCTCGTCGTGCTGTTGCAGTTCAATCTTTTCGCCATCGTGCTCGGCGTCGCGTCGCTGGCGATCGTCGCGATCTATCCCTTTGCCAAGCGCTTCACCGACTGGCCGCAATTCTTCCTCGGCATGGCCTTTTCCTGGGGCGCACTGATGGGCTGGGCGGCGGAATTTTCGGAGGTTTCGAGCGCCTCTGTCGCGCTCTATATTGCCGCCATTGCCTGGACGATCGGCTACGACACGATCTATGCCCACCAGGACAAGGAAGACGATGCGCTGATCGGCGTGCGCTCCACCGCGCGTCTGTTCGGCGAGAATACGGCGCAATGGCTGATGGGTCTCTACGGCCTGACGGTGGCGCTAATCGCGCTGTCGTTCTGGCTTACCGGTGTCGGCCTCGTCGCCTGGCTCGGCCTTGCCGTTGCCGGCATCATGCTCGCCTGGCAGATCGCCACGCTCGACATCGATGATCCCGAACAGTGCCTGGCACTGTTCAAGTTCAACGGTGTCGTCGGGCTGATCCTGTTTATCGGCCTCGTCGCCGCATTGCCCTTCGCTTAAGCGGTTTTTCGCGCAGTTTCGGACGCGTCGTCCGTCCCGATGCGGCGGGCGCCGCCATATTCGGTGATGCGGTCGAAGCCGACGCCGGAGGCGCCGGAATGGCGGCTGGTCGCGACCACCTGGAAGGCGTTGAGCGCGCCGCGGTGGAAGGAGAGGGCGCACAGCGACAGGTAGAGCAGCCAGATGCGCGTCTGCGGCATGCCGACGAGGGCGGCGCCCTCTTCCCTGCGATCATAGAGGCGGCGGACCCAGTGTTCGGTCGTGTAGCCGAAATGTTCGCGCACGGCCTCGACCTCGTGGACCTCGAAGCCTGCCCGTTCCAGCGCGCCGGTGGTCATGCCGACATGGTCAAGCTCGCCGCCGGGGAAAATGTATTTGACGATGAACTGCATGTAGGGCGTGAGTTTCGGAAAATCCTCCGGCCGCTCGGTGTTCCGCCGGAAGCTTGCCTGGCCGAAATAGACGCCACGCGGGCGCATGTGCTTGCGCAGGTATCGATAGAAATCGTGGTGGTTGGCGATGCCGACATGCTCGATCATCTCCACCTGCGCGATCTTGTCGAAGATCTTGTCGTCGGAAATGCTGCGGCAGTCACGCAGCTCGATCTTGACCTTGTCGCCCAGACCCATCTTGGCGATCTTGGCGTTGACGAAGTCGAACTGTTCGGTGGACAGCGTCGTGCCATAGGCGTCGACGCCATAATGCTTTGCGGCATAGCACAGAAGGCCGCCCCAGCCGCAGCCCGGGTCGAACAGGCGATCGCCCGGCGCCAGGCGCAGCTTGCGGCAGATGAGGTCCAGCTTGTTGAGCTGCGCGTCGTCGAGCGTGGCATCGGGTGTCGGGAAATAGGCCGACGAATAGACCATCTCCTCGTCGAGGAAGAGGCTGTAGAACTCGTTGGAAAGATCGTAGTGGAAGCCGATCATCTCCTTGTCGTCGCGCCCGCTGGTCGGGGTGGCGCCCGCCTTCTTGGTAAAGCGCTTGACGAAGGACGAGGCCGAATAGCTCTTGAGCAGGATGGGCAGCGCCATCTTCAGGAGCCGCGCCTTGTTGACCTTCTTGGGAAGCCGCAGGAACTGGAGATGATCCACGCCGCGCATCGCATCGACCGGGTTTGCGCCGACAATGTCGAGGTCGCCCGTGGCATAGAGTTCGGCGACGCTGATCAGCGATGGTTCGCGCAGCAGGCGGCGCAGCACGTTGGCGGAAGCAACGACGAAGCGGATTTCCTCCTGTGCGCCCTTGCCGAGCGGGATGACCGTGCCGTCCCACAGTTCCAAGGCAACATTGACATTGAGATGCTTCGCCAGCTCCCCAATGACAGCCTTGGTGGCTTCCAGTTCACGCTGCGTACCGAGTTCACGAGACATGCAAGACTTCCCGACGTTCAAAACCGGAGTGCAATTGCGCTGTTTCACGCCCGGATGTCAACCGCTGCGGGCAGGCGCCGGGCAAAAGGCGCACCGCATATGCAGGCCTGCGGCCTAGCGGTAGCGGGGTGAACGCGCGCCGACATGCGGACGCTCTTCCGAACGGCGCAGGGTCGCCGGGTGCATGGCGATCTCGAAACCCCGGCGCGGCGGGCGACCACGTTCGATGAGCGCTGCATCGGCCTTGCGGATCTGGACGAGGAGGGTGGTGAAGAGCTTTGCCATGACGATCGGTCCCTTGCGTTCGTGCGGACTTTGCCGCTGTGTTGAACGCTGTTTCCCACGCCGGGCGCCGGAAACATGTTCCGCAGGGAACAGGGCACGAAAAAGCCGGCCGCAGGGACGGCCGGCTCTTCCGGAGGTCATGTCTTCGTCGGGGCATCAACGCCGGGCGATGATCTCCCGGCCGTCGATCTTCATCTGGACGCCGAGCTTGCCCGTCGTGCGGCGCACGAGGAAGCGTGGGCGGCGATCCGCAAAGTAGGAATGGCGGCGGCGCGGCTTGGCAGGGCGGCTGCCGACAGTCAGATTGTCATCGAGCGGGCGGGCGATGCCATCGGCTTCGACCATCAGCATCGGAATGCGGTAGGCATCCGCCCAGCTGCGCCAGTCGGCGGCGATATCGCAGAGGTCATGCGCCACGAGCAGCGGAATGCAGAGGTCTGGGTCGGGATGGTGCAGTTCGAGGGTAACGGTCACGTCGCCGTTGCCGTGGTCGATGGCGCGGGCGGCGACACCCTTGAAGGCTCGGGCCGGCAGTGCGATCGAAAGCGGCAGGCCGCTCGATGGCAGGACCTTGCGCAGCACGGCGCCGCGTTCGTCGAGGGTGATGGTGGCATCGGTTCCTTCGCCACGCAGCTCGAACGTCACCTGCTGCGGGAAGCGCTTGGGATCGAGCCGGAGCGTGTTGCCGGCCCATGCCGGCTTGGAAACGGTATTCAGCATGTCTTTCGCCCTTGTTTTCCTTGAGAGCCCTATCCGGTCTTCTCATTGGGACTTTGCGTCCTCTGAGGGGGAGAATAGGCGGGCCCCCTTCCTCGCCGCTTAAAAATTGCGGTTAAGAAAACTTTGCGCTTCCCGATGGTTAGCAAAACCGCACGGCACAGGGTTTAGGGAAGGTGAACGGCGCGGCCGGCTTGTGTCCCACGCCCTCGAAAGGCCGGGACAAGCCTCGCGCGCGAAAATAGCCTTCGATTGGCCTGCCGTTGCCACGAAGGAAGAGTTGCCGATGCTGTCCACCTATACGAGCTACAACCTCATCGCGCGCGACATGTTGACGTCGCTGGACCGCACGGCGAGCGAGACGACGACGGCGCGCGAGGCGGCATATTACAAGGAGAACATCGGAAAGGTTTCCTCCGTCGATGAGTTCCTCGACGACTACCGGCTCTACTCCTACGCCATGAAAGCGCACGGCCTGGAAGAGATGACCTATGCCAAGGCCTTCATGCGCAAGGTGCTGGACAGCGATATCTCGGACGCCAACAGCTTCGTGAACATGCTGACCGATACGCGCTATCGCGACTTCGCCACCGCCTTCAGCTTCACCGGCGCCACCGCCGTGGCGCAGACCGAGGTGCAGCTCGACGAGATCATCGGCCTCTATTCCGCGACGGCCGCCAGTGCGGGAGACGTGATCAAGGAAGAGACCCGCTATTACAACATCGTCATCGACACGGTGACGAGCACCGACCAGCTGCTCAACAATGAGCGCCTGCGCAACTACGTGTTCACCGCCTATGGCATCGACCCGGAAAACTATTCGCGCGCGGCGATCAAGGGCGTGCTGTCGAGCGATCGCAACGACCCGGCAAGCTATTTCAACACGGAATTCGAGGCCAAGGCGACGGCGGCGACCGCAGCACGACAGGCGGCGAGCGACGAGCTGGCGGGGCTCGAATCGAACGCCGCCAACCAGGCGCGCATCAACCAGCTCAAGGCGGAGATCAACCGGCAGACGGCCATCATCACCAATGTCGACAAATACCGCACGCTGGCGGATGCCTTCAATTTCAACCCGGATGGCACGGCGACCGCCGGCACCGTACAGGACGCTGACCAGAAGAAGAGCACGAACGAGCTTTACACGCTCTCCAATCCGCGCGTGACAACGGCGGCGGCACTGATGAACAAGGAATATTTCGAAAGCCGGATCGGCAGCATCACCACGGCCAACGAACTCGTCGCCGATCCGCGCATCGTGTCCTATCTCAAGGTCGCCTTCGATCTCGACAAGCTGTCCGTTGCCGGCCTGACGCTGCGCAACATCATCACCAGCGACCCCGACCCGAACAATGCGACGAGCTACATCAACCTGTTCGGCGGTGCCGACAAGGAAAAGTACATCGCGTTGCGTGCGGTCTTCAACTTCCAGGAAGACGGAACGCTGGCGGCCGGCGACACGCCGCAGACCGCCGCCCAGACCGCGACGACCGCGCGCGGCTACATGGTCCGCTACAACGATGCCGACGACGAGGCGGACGAAACCGCCATCAAGCGGTTCAAGGGCCAGATCGGCGCGGTGAAGACCGTTCAGGATTTCCTGGGCGAGGCGACGATTTACGACTTCGCGTTGAAGGCCTTTGGCCTCGATCCCACGAAGGTCTCGGCGCTGACGATCAAGAACGTGCTGAAAAGCGACCTCAACGATCCGAAGAGCTACGTGTACCAGCTCGACGACGAGCGCTATGTGGAACTTGCCAAGGCGTTCAATTTCGGGTCGGACGGCAATATCACCCAGCCGAAGCTGGCGCAGTCCGAATCCGAAATCCTCGTCATGTCGCGCGGCTATGTGGTAGAGAAGTCCCGTTTCGGAACGGAGGACGACCGCAAGCTCGCTGAGGAAGAGGCGAAATATTACTCCGTCCAGATGCAGAAGATCGATTCCGTCAAGGACTTCCTGTCCGATCCGCGCCTCGTCGCCTTCGTTCTGGAAGCCAACAATATCGATCCGGCGAGCGTCGATGCCGAATTCATGGCGAAGATCTTCACCTCCGATCTCGACGATCCGAAGAGTTTTGTGAACCAGCAGGCCGACCGCTCCTATCGCAAGATCGTCGCCTCGTTCAA
This sequence comes from Shinella kummerowiae, assembly GCF_009827055.1. Lineage (GTDB taxonomy): Bacteria > Pseudomonadota > Alphaproteobacteria > Rhizobiales > Rhizobiaceae > Shinella > Shinella kummerowiae. The sequence continues at coordinate 197,906 of NZ_WUMK01000009.1, read as the reverse complement.
CTTCAACGCCGAAGGGCTTGTCGAGCGGCCGGACGACGCGCAGATCCAGTCGCGGCGCGGCATCTACGAGACGCTCGACAACTATGTCCGCCAGATGCTCGAAGAGGAAGCCGGCAACGACAATGCCGGCGTGCGCCTCGCGCTCTATTTCGAGCGCAAGGCGGACACGATTTCGAGCGCCTACGATCTTCTTGCCGACGACGCGCTCTTCGAGGTCTTCAAGGTGCTCTATCAGTTGCCGGACGAAATCGGCAGCGCGGATATCGATGCCCAGGCCGACATGATCAACCGCTATCTCGAGCTGGAAGACCTGCAGGATCCGGGAAAAGTCTCCAAGATGATCGTCAAGTTCGCCGTGCTCTACGATCTCGACAATCAGAGCACGACCGATCCCGCCCTTTCGGTGCTGACCGGTTCCGGCACCGCCGGCATCAGCGCCGACCTGATGATGTCGCTGGCGCAGCTGCGCACCGGCGGCTGATTCTGGATGCCGCAACACCTGTGGCACGTGCCACACATGGTGCGGCGCGTGCCACATATGCCGTGGGCGGTCGCTTCATCGTTCACGGAGTAACCGATTGATTTTCTTCGATCTGAGAAAAATGGCACGACCTTTGCTCTTTCTGTTCGACCCCGCGAGGGTTCAACAGGGAGGAAGCCATGTCCATAAGCACCAAAGATCGTTCCATCATTGTAACCGGGGCCGGTCGCGGTATCGGTGAATCGATTGCCCGCGGCCTTGCCGTCGCCGGCGCCAGATTGACGATCGCTGATATCAACGAAGACAGTGCCCGCAGCGTTGCCGACAGCATCGTCAGCGAGGGCGGAACAGCTATCGGTGTTGCCGTCGATGTGGTCGATCGCGCCAGCGTCAGGGCGATGATCGAGGCCACTGTCACCGCCCATGGCCGCCTCGACGTCATGTTCAACAATGCCGGCATCGCGCAGGTGCGGCAATTTCTCGATATTACCGAAGACGACTGGCATCGCGTCATGGACGTCAATGGACTTGGTGTGCTCATCGGCATTCAAGAGGCGGTGAAACAATTTATCAGCCAGGGCGGCGGCGGCAAAATCGTCAATACCGCATCGATCGCGGGCAAGCAGGGTTACGAGCCGCTCGCACACTACAGCGCCAGCAAGTTCGCCGTCGTGGCGTTGACCCAGGCGGCTGCCCGGGCCTTCGGTGCGCACAAGATAAATATCAACGCGATCTGCCCCGGCGTCGTCGCGACAGACATGTGGAAGCTCATCGACAAGGGCTTCAAGGATGAAGGCTTGACCAGTCGCGAAAACGAAGCATTCGAGAACTTTTCCGCCGGCATCCTGCTTGGCCGGCCGTCCGCCGCAGATGACCTGATCGGTATCTCCCAGTTTCTCGCGTCATCGGGTTCGGATTATGTCACCGGCCAATCGATCGTCGTCGATGGCGGCATGGTTTTGGTCTGACAGGCGGGATCTACGCCTTCAGGCGTTGACGACCTTGCCGGGGTTCATGATGCCGGCAGGGTCGAAGGAACGCTTCACCCTTCGCATGAGGTCCATCTCGATCGGTTCGCGCACATCCGCCAGCTCGTCGCGCTTCAACTGGCCGATGCCGTGCTCGGCGGAAATCGAGCCGTTGTAACGCAGCACGATGCCGTGCACGAGGTGGTTGATCTCGCGCCAACGGTCGAGGAAGGCCTGTTTGTCGGCGCCCACGGGCTGCGAGATATTGTAGTGAATGTTGCCGTCGCCCATATGGCCGAACGAGCAGATGCGCGCCCCTGGAATGGCCGCCATCACCGCCGCATCGGCTTCCGCCATGAACGCCGGAATAGCCGAGACGGGCACGGAGACGTCGTGCTTGATCGAGCCGCCCTCCGGCTTCTGCGCTGGCGACATGCTTTCGCGCATGTGCCAGAGCGCCCGGCGCTGCTCTTCGCTGGAGGCGATCACCGCATTTTCGACGAGCCCCGCCTCGATGCCTTCGGACAGCAGCGCTTCCATCATGCGCGTCGCCGTCTGGGCGTCGTCGGAGGTGGAGATCTCGATGAGCACATACCAGTCGTGCCGGGTGGCGAGGGGATCGCGCACGCCCGGAATGTGGCGTGTGGTGAAATCGACGCCGAGACGCGGCATCAGTTCGAAGCCGGTCAGCGCAGGGCCGCAGCGGCTGGAGGCACGCTCGAAGAGGGTGAGGGCGTCCGCCACCGATTTCAACCCGGCAAAGGCGACCTCGTGGCCGAGGGGCCGCGGGAGCAGCTTGAGCACCGCTCCGGTAATGATGCCGAGCGTGCCTTCCGCGCCGATGAAGAGATCGCGCAGGTCGTAGCCCGTATTGTCCTTCTTGAGGCGGCGCAGCCCGTTCCACACCTCGCCGGTCGGCAACACGACTTCGAGACCGAGGCAGAGCTGGCGCATATTGCCATAGGCAAGCACGGCGGTGCCGCCGGCATTGGTGGAAAGGTTGCCACCGATCTGGCAGGAGCCTTCCGAGCCAAGCGACAGCGGAAACAGCCGGTCTACATTTTCTGCCGCCTTCTGGATGTCGGCAAGCACCGCGCCGCCATCAGCGACGATGACATTGCCAACGGGATCGACATCGCGGATGCGGTTGAGACGGGAGAGCGACAGCACGACATCCGTCGCATCCTCGCGCGGCACGCTGCCGCCGACATGGCCGGTATTGCCGCCCTGCGGCACGATGGCCGTGCGGGTTTCGGTGGCCAGCGCCAGGATGGCCGAGACCTCCTCGACGGAACCGGGCCGCAGCACCAGCGGCGACGTACCATGATAAAGCCCGCGGCTTTCGATGAGATAGGGCGCGATGTCCCGGTCTTCGGTGAGCGCATAGGCCTCGCCGGTAATGGCGGCGAAACGGGTGATCAGGTCGGGAGAAAGCGTTGCCTTGGCCATCACGTCGTCCTTGTTAGCCGCGCGGCGCGGCCGCGCGCTGCAAACGGTCGTTGATCGCCTCGCCGAGGCCATCTGCGGGGATCGGCGAAAAGGCGATCGAGCCTGCGCCGGCGGCGTCCGCCTGTTTCATATAGCCGAACAGATTTGCGGCCGCTTCCGCGAGATCACCGCTGGGGCTCAAGTCCAGCACGAGCGCCGCATCGGCCTCGCCGGGAAGCGTCTTGCCGCCGAAGCGGATCAACACCTCGCCCGGCCGCACATCGCTGGCATTCAGCCGCACGGGCGCGTCGGGCGCATAATGCGAGGCGAGCATGCCCGGCGCCTCGATCGTCGCGCCGGCCGTGTCGTTGCGCAGCACGGGGCGGCCGGTGATGCGTTCCACCTCGGCCGCATCCAGCCCGCCGGGCCGGAGCAGCCGGATCGTCTCGCCCTCGACCTTGAGGATGGTGGATTCGAGCCCCACGACGGCAGGCCCGGCATCGAGCACCAGCTCCAGCCGCGCGCCAAAATCCTCGGCAACATGGCGGGCGGTCGTCGGGCTGATCCGGCCGGACGTGTTGGCGCTGGGGGCTGCCAGTGGCCGTCCGAAGGCGGCAAGCAGCCGGCTGGCGAAACCGGTCGGCACGCGGATACCGACCGTGTCTAGGCCCGCGCGCGCCAGTGGGTGGATGGCGCTCTCCGGCCGGATCGGCAGAATGAGTGTCAGCGGGCCGGGCCAGAAGGCCTCTGCAATCTGGCGGGACAGCGGGTCGAAGACGGCATGTTGCTCCGCCATGGCGAGATCGGCCATATGGCAGATCAGCGGATTGAAGCGCGGCCGGCCCTTCATCTCGTAGATGCGGGTGATCGCCAGCGGATTGGTGGCATCGGCGGCAAGGCCGTAGACCGTTTCCGTCGGGATGGCGACCGGCACGCCGCGGCCGAGCACGTCTGCTGCCCGCGCCAGCGCCACTTCCGGTTCCGTCCGCGTATCCACGATGTCCGCCATGTCGCCCTTCCGTCGTTTCCGGCTTCCTTTACAGGGCTTTGGCGGCAAATGCCAAGGGCTCGGGCGGTTTGCCTAAAATTCGAACGACCGGATTAGAGGGGTCGAAAGAGCGGCCTGCTAGGGATGGGGTGAACAGTCCCGCACGCAGGTCCCCAATTCATGGCTCACAAGAAATCCTCGACGACCGACATCGCCTTGCGCGTCGCAACGGCCATGAAGCAGATGGGCATCGATGGCCTGCCGCGCAATTACGAACTGGTCTACGAGGCCTATGCCGGCGCCAATCCGGATCTGGTGCGCGATTTCGTGGCACTCGGCAAATACAAGACCCAGGCCATGCTCGACGAGCTCGGCCGGAAATATCTGCCGCACCAGCACGAGGCGAGCGTGCTGCAACGCTCCGCCGGTGCGATCAGCGGCGAGATGAGCAATTTCATGGACCTTCTCAGCCAGGAGCGCACATCGCTTTCCGATTATGGCCGGTTGATCGGCGAGGCCTCGCAGGTCATTCGCAACGCGGGCGGCGAGGACGTGCTCGGCGGCTCGCTTGCGGCCCTGCAACGCGCGACGGAACTGCGCGTCAGCCACACCGCGGAAATGGCGGCAAAGGTCGCCGCGCAATCTGCCGTCATGGAAGGTATCCAGAAGGAGATGGCGGATTTCGAGGCGATGAAATTCGTCGATCCGCCGACGAAGCTCGGCAACCGTCGCGCCTTCAACAAGGCGCTCGCCCGCGTCTATGCCAATCCGGACCTGCCGATGCTCTGCGGCGTCGTCGTCGCCGAGGTCGATGCCGACCGCCGCTTCTCGCCGGCCCAGATCGAGGCCCTTTCGGACCATCTCGTCACCTTCTACGGCGGCCTCATCCGCCAGGCGTTCCCGACCAGCGACCTCGCCGTGCGCTTCGACGGCCTGCGCTTCGGCTTCCTGTTCCAGACCTCGGACGAGGGCGAGGTGACACGGCTTGTCGATCTGTTGCGTGCAGCGTTCCAGACGATGGCGCTGCGCGACCCGCGCACCGGCCGCAATCTCGGCCATCTGACCCTGTCTGCCGGTGTGTGCATGTCGGACCGTGCCGAGAGCGCGCTCGACCTGGCATCGGCCTGCGAACGGGCGCTTCTGGAGGCAAAGGGCGCCGGGGGCGATCTCGTCGTCGTCTACGGTCGCGGCGACGAAGTGCCGGCGGGCAAGGAATGGATGCTGTACCGGGCGTCCTAAATCGCGCGGATGACCTTGCGCAGTGCCTCGTTGCGGGCGCCGAGCATCAGCACATTCTTCATGGCGAGCTTCGGGTCGTCGGTGCGGAAGATCACGCCGTTGCCGCGCACCTTGCGGTCGATGGTGAGGCGGCCTTCCTCTTCCGTCGGGGTGATCGCGATGGCGAAATACATCCGGCCCGGCTTCTTCGAAATGCCGGCAAAGAACTGGTCTTCGTCGCCGATCTCGGCAAGGAAGTTCGTCATGTAGAAAGCCCATTGCACGTTCGGGAATTCCGCGAAACGGGAATTGGCCACCGTGATGTGGCAGTAGCCGAGATGCGGCGTTTGGGCGAGCGTGCGGTGAAAGATCAGCTTGGGAAACTGGATCGTCTCATGAAAGCCGTTGATGCGGTCGTGGGTGACATTGCCCGCCCGCTCCAGCTTGCGGCCGGTGCGCTCGGCCACTTCCTGATAGGAGAGGTAGCGCTTCTCGCTCGGGCTCCAGCTGACGTCACGGTCGATACGGCCGGTCCGCAGGAACTGAGTGTGGATGGCTGCTTTCGGCGGGTTGGCGCGCTTGTAGGCTACGGCGTCGTAATATCGAAATTTCGTCTGCTGCACGTGGCGGCACTCCATCCTCGCGCCCTGATCGCACACAAGAGTAAGAAAACGTCGTTAAGCAATCCTTGCTGACGCACTCCCAATTCCTGTCTCGCCGATATCATGGTCGCAATATGACAAGCGCATAATGCGTGACCCCGGCGTTGCTGCGGGCAGGGCAATCCGCCGAAAAATTGGGCATATCGCTTTGGTATGACTGGAAAAAGCCGGATCGGTGCACCTCGTTCCTTCTGGAATACGCTGTCGTCAAATCAGGAGGCCGTGTCGTTTTTCGACATGTTGTGCGCCGATTCTTGCGCTTAGATAAGCACACTCAAGGTGCCACTTCTCAGGGAGGGTGGAGAATTGGGAAGCCGGTTGAAATCCGGCGCTGCCCCCGCAACGGTGTTGGAACAAGGTGCAGCAGAAGCCACTGGACGGGAGGTCTGGGAAGGCGCTGCACCGGTCCTTCGGGACATTCCTCAGCCCGGAAACCAGCCTGGAGAAACGATCGTGACTGGCTGCGGCGGGCGGCCGGGAAGCGTGCAATTCGTGCGGCTTGCCGCCCGGATGCCGTCTCCTTCCGTGCGCCTCGGTCTTCAAAACCTGGATATTCTGAGGATCCGGCATGGACATTCGCAGCGACGTGCTCCGCAAGCTCAAGAACCGGCGCGACGGCTACAGCCTCGAGCAGGCCTTCTACATCGACCCCGATCACTACAAGCTCGACCTGGAGACGATCTGGTACCGCGACTGGCTGTTCATCGGCCACGACTGCGAGATCCCCAAGGCCGGCAACTATTTCACCGTGCAGGTCGGCGACTATCCCGTCGTCATCACCCGCGACCGCTCCGGAACGGTGCGCGCGCTGCACAATTCCTGCCGCCATCGCGGCTCGCGCGTCTGCACCCAGCACAAGGGCTCGTCGGCCAAGCTCGTCTGTCCCTATCACCAGTGGACCTACGAACTCGACGGCTCGCTGCTCTTCGCGCGCCACATGGCGGAGGATTTCGACAGGACGCAGCACAGCCTGAAGCGTATGCATTGCGAGACCGTCGGCGGCTACATCTTCGTCTGCCTTGCCGACGAAGCGCCTGATTTTGCGCCGTTCCGCGCCCTGGTCGAACCCTATCTCACCCGTCACCGCCTTGGTGAAACCAAGGTTGCCTTCGAAAGCACGATCATCGAGAAGGGCAACTGGAAGCTCGTCTGGGAAAACAACCGCGAGTGCTATCACTGTGCCGCCAACCACCCGGAACTCTGCCGCACCTATCCGGAAGCGCCGAGCGCCACCGGCGTGCAGGGCGCCAAGGACGATCCGGTGATTGCCGAACACTGGGCCAAATGCGAGGCCGCTGGCCTGCCGAGCGAATTCCGCATGTCGCCGACCGGTCAGTTCCGCGCCGCCCGCATGCCGCTGATCCAGGATGCCGAGAGCTACACCATGTCGGGCGCGCGCGCCGTCGCCCGCCCGCTGTCCAGCGACGTGCTGGAAAGCCGGATTGGCACGCTGCTGCTCTTCCACTACCCGACGACGTGGAACCATGTGTTGGCCGACCACGCCATCACCTTCCGCGTGCTGCCGCTCGGCCCGGAACTGACGCAGGTCACCACCAAATGGCTCGTCAACAAGGATGCGGTGGAAGGCGTCGATTATCGTCTCGACGAACTCACCCATGTCTGGACCGAGACCAACGACCAGGACCGCCGGATCGTCGAGGAAAACGCCTTCGGCATCCGCTCGCCGGCCTACCAGCCTGGACCCTATTCCCCGGAGGACGAAGGCGGCGTCATGCAGTTCGTCGAATGGTACGCCAATTTCATGATTGAACGGCTCGACGGCGCCAAGCGGCCGCTGTCGCGGGTGGCCTGACATGACGATCGCCAGCCATTTCCGCCATTTCGACGAACTCAATCCCTGGCACGACCGCCACAATCTGCTGGAATGTGTCGCCGCCACCGTCGAGACGACGGATGTGATGACCTTCACCTTCCGCTCGGATCGCGACAACTGGTTCCGCTACCTGCCGGGCCAGTTCGTCACGCTGGAACTGCCGGTCTCCGAAGACGAGCCTGTGATGCGTACCTACACGCTGTCCTCGACGCCTTCGCGTCCCTTCACCGTCGCCGTGACGGTGAAGGCGCAGAAGAATTCGATCGGCACGCGCTGGATGTTTGACCATCTGAAGCCGGGCATGACGCTGAAGGCCTTCGGCCCGCTCGGCGACTTCTCCTTCGTGCGCTATCCTGCGGAAAAGTACCTCTTCATCTCGGCCGGTTCCGGCGTCACGCCGATGATGTCGATGACCCGCTGGATGTCGGACTGCGCGCCGCAGTCGGATGTCGCCTTCGTCACCTGTGCCCGCAGGCCCGACGACCTGCTCTTCAAGGCCGAACTCGAATGTCTGGCGGCCCACATGCCGAACCTGGCGCTCGGCTTCGTCGTCGAGGGCCACAATCCGCGCGACGGCTGGCATGGCCTGCGCGGCCGCATCGACGCCGCCCGCCTGTCATTGCTCTCGCCCGACTTCCGCGACCGCACCGTCTTCTGCTGCGGCCCGGAACCGTTCATGCGCGGCGTCAGGGACATGCTCAAGGTCTGCGGCTTCAACATGGACCGCTACCATGAGGAAAGCTTCCAGCCGGCCGCAGCGCCCGCGCCGGAGGAGATCGCCATTCGGGCCGGCGCCGGCGAGATCGAGGTCGACGCCAATGCGGTGGCCACCATCTCCTTCACCATGGCCGGCAAGGAAAGCAAATGCCCGCCCGGCCAGACGATCCTGCAGACGGCGCGTGCCGCGGGCGTGCGCATCGGCGCGGCCTGCGAGGGCGGCCTGTGCGGCACCTGCCGCGTCATGAAGGTCTCGGGAGAGGTGGACATGCGCCACAATGGCGGCATCCTCGACGACGAGATCGAGGAGGGCTACATCCTCGCCTGCTGCTCGCGGCCGATCGGCGACGTGTCGATTGAGGCGTGACGCGATAGGAACGCCGGGGCGTCCCGTTTATGCATCACCGGCGGCCGCGACTTCGATGAAGTCGACCGGCCCGCCGGCGATGGCATCGTCGAAAACCGCGCAGACGAGTTTGCCGCCAAAAACACAGGCGCCGTCGATATTCGTTCGGTTGCCGACCGTGATCGGGTTGGATTTCGACGGCGTGTGGCCGTGCACCAGATGCCTGCCCCAGTAGTCCTCTGACTGGTCGGATTTAAACCGCAGCCAGAGCAGGTCGCGCCGGCTTTGCCGTTCCAGCGGAAAGGCGGGCGATACGCCGGCATGGACGAACAGCCTGTGTTCATCGGCATGCAGGAGCGGCAGTTTCGCCGCCCAGTCGAGACAGGCGGCCGGCACGCGGCCGTCGAACGATATTTCGGTCTCGAGGCCGCCATTGTCGAGCCACCAGTCGCGCTCGCTGCGCCCTTCATAGGCTCCGCACATCATGTCTTCATGGTTGCCCATCAGGCATATCCAGCAGAAGGCGGCGGAGGGGCCGGCCATGAGCCGGTCGAGCACCGCGCGGCTGTCCGGCCCGCGATCGATATAGTCTCCCAGAAAGACCACGGTGCCGGAAGCCGCATAGGCCTCGATACGGGCGAGCAGCCTGTTCATCGGGTCGATACAACCGTGGATGTCGCCAACGGCGAACGTATAGGCCATGCGGATACTGCCCCTGCGGACCGGAGGGCTGGCGCTCAGAAATCCTGGTAGTTCATCGGCGTGACCTCGACCACGCGAGGCCCGAGCAGGGTGGTCGTGGTGCCGTTCGCCATGATGCCGGCGCGAACCTCCGCGCTGACCGTCATGGGGAAGGGCGTCTTGCCGTCGGCGAGCGTGACGATGCCTGCCGTCTGGGCCCCCGTGCCGATGGTGACGGTCGCTTCGACAGTCGCCTTCAGGGCGCCGCCCGTCGGGATGGACGCGGTCAGCATCTCGTCCAGCGGTTCGAAGGGTTTTTCCGGCAGCAGTGCGCCAAACGTCCAGGCCTTTTGCAGCTCTGCCTTGGTCATCGGCGCGACGTTGACGTCGATGTCGTTTTCCGCCCCCTTGACGCGATACGGGCAGCGGCGCTTGGAGCAATTCGCCGCGGCGGAGAACTGCCAGAGCGCATAATTATCCCAGTTGCCCATCGGGAACGCCCCCTCAATCCCCGGCTTGTAGCGGGCATACCAGAGCGGCAGGCGCGAGAGGATGCGGTACTTGTCGCGGTTGAGCGCGATGTGCCGGGCGGTGGAATGGTTGGTATAGAGCACCGGATAGCGGCCGGTGCGCGTCTTCACGTGGCCGGCAAAGATCTGCGCATCCTCGAGCGACATGTAATTGTCGGGTTCGATACCCTCGATGTCGAGCACCATCATCTCGTCATCCTGCGGCTTGGCATAGTCGAGGAAATGATTGGCCTGGTCGATCGGGTTGCCGGGACGGGCGAGGTGATAGGCCCCCCACAGCAGCCCTTTGGCACGGGCCAGCAGGCGGCGCGTTTCGTAGAGCTCGCGGCTCACGGCATATTTGCGCCACATGGTCTTGCAGTGCGCCACCGTGTCGCCGCTGTGCTCGCCCTTGCAGCTATAGCTTTCCGGCAGGCCGTCGGAGGCCTTCGAGATGAAGCCGGCAATGCGTTTGTCGGAGAGCATCTCGGACCAGTCGATTTCGTTCAACTCGTAGGCGTCGATGACGATGGCGTTTTCCGGCGTCTTCCACGGTTCCACATCGGCTGCCCGGGTGGAAAAGGGCAGGGTCGCCAGCGCCATGAGGGCGACGAGGCCGGAAAGATGCTTGGGGTTCATGGACGCTCCTGTTCGATTCCCGCGCCTCCGCAAGCGGTCATCGTGCGACAGGCATGGTTAACGGAGGGCTAACGCCCGCCGCCTATTGAAAGTGCTGCCCGATGAAGCACATATGGAACGAAAGGGACTTTGGTGCGTTTCGCGTTCAAATTGCCATTCGAGCAAGAGCCGAAAGGCACCGATAGGGAGAAGTGTCATGAAGCTAATCAGCAAATGTATGGCCGTCGCGATGTCGGCGCTGTTTGCCCTAACGCCCGTCGTGCCCGTAAACGCGATGCCGGTGGCGGGTTCCGTCAGTCAGCCCGTCACGTCCACCGGCGGAAGCGATGTGCAATTGGTGCGTGATCGCGATCACCGCCGCTGGATCAGACGTGGCGATCGCGGCTGGCGTGGTGACCGCGGTTGGCGCGGCGATCGCGGCTGGCGGGAGAGCCGCAGATGGAACCGGAATCGCCATGTCGGCTGGCGTGACCGCGGTGATCGCTATGGCTGGTACCGCGGGCATCGCGGCTACCGCCACTATCGCCACGGTTATCGCAGCCACAACGGCTACTGGTTCCCGCTTGCCGCGTTTGGTGCCGGTGCCATTATCGGCGGCGCGATTGCCAATGACCGCGGCTACGTCGGCGGTGGTTCGCACGTAAACTGGTGTGCCAACCGTTACCGCTCGTATCGTGCATACGATAACACCTATCAGCCCTACAACGGACCGCGCCGTCAGTGCCTGTCGCCGTATCGCTGACCGGTTGAAATAACAGATGCCGGGCCTCCGGCACAGCAAACAGGCCGATCGGACAGTGTTCCGGTCGGCCTTTCTGCTTTCAGGCAGGCGTCCATCAAGTTGACGTTTACGTAAAAATCAATAATCTGCTGCCAACACGTCGCCGCAGCCCGAGCCCGGGAGAGCGGATGGGAGGAGGATAAAGATGTACAAGGCGCCGGTCGAGGAGATTGCGTTCACGCTGAAACACGTGGCGGGGCTGACGCCCGCACTGGACGGCGGGCATCTTGGTGATCTGACGGACGATCTCGTCGACGCCATCCTGTCCGAGGCCGGCCGCTTCGCCACCGAGGAGGTCGCACCGCTTGCCGCAATCGGCGATACGCAAGGAGCGCGTTTCGTCGACGGCACGGTCTCCATGCCCGATGGCTGGCCGGCGCTCTACAGGGCCTGGGCGGAAGGCGGCTGGAACTCGCTGACGGCCTCGCCGGATTTCGGCGGGCAGGGACTTCCGCATATGCTGCATGTCGCGGCGCTTGAAATGTGGAATAGCGGTTCAATGGCCTTCGCGATCGGCCCGACGCTGACGATCGGTGCCATCGAGGCGCTGACGGCGCACGGCTCCGACCACCTCAAGAGCACCTACCTGCCCAAGATGGTGTCCGGGGAGTGGATGGGGTCGATGAACCTCACTGAACCCCATGCCGGTTCGGATCTCGGCGTCATGAAAACCCGCGCCGAACGCCGCGACGACGGCACCTACCGTCTCTTTGGCCAGAAGATCTTCATCACCTATGGCGAACACGACTTTACCGACAACATCGTGCATCTGGTGCTGGCCCGCCTGCCGGACGCGCCGGCCGGCACGCGCGGTATCTCGTTGTTCCTCGTGCCGAAATTCCTTGTGAACGACGATGGCTCGCTTGGATCCCGCAACGATGCGCATTGCCATTCCATCGAGCACAAGCTCGGCATCCACGGTTCACCGACCTGCACGATGATCTACGGCGACGGCCGCTTCGGCGACGCGCCGGGCGCCATCGGCTGGCTGATCGGCGAGGAGAATCGCGGACTCGCCTGCATGTTCACCATGATGAACAATGCCCGCCTCGCCGTCGGCATGCAGGGCGTGGCGATTGCCGAAGCCGCCACGCAGAAGGCGATCGCCTATGCGAAGGAGCGAACGCAGGGCAAGGCGCCCGGCCGGCAGGGGTCGGGCATGAGCCCGATCATCGAGCATCCGGATGTCGCCCGCATGCTGCTGACTATGAAGGTGCTGACCCAGGGCGCCCGGGCCATCACCTATGCCTGCGCCCACGCCGTCGATCTATCGCACGGCGATGATGCAAAACACTGGGCCGACCGTGCCAGCCTGCTTACGCCTATCGCAAAAAGTTTTGCCACCGATGCCGGCGTCGATGTCTCCTCGCTCGGCGTGCAGGTGCATGGCGGCATGGGCTTCATCGAGGAGACGGGGGCTGCCCGCCTCTATCGCGACGCCCGCATCGCGCCGATCTACGAGGGCACGAACGGCATCCAGGCCATCGATCTTGTGACCCGCAAGCTGCCCTTGTCGGACGGCAACCACATCCGTGGCTTCATCGCCGAACTGCGCGAGATCGCCGCGAAGGCTCGCGCGGCAAACACGCCTGAACTCGGCGAGACCGGCGCCCGGCTCGAGGCCAGCATCGCCGATCTCGAAGCCGCCACCGAATGGCTGCTTGCCACGCTCGCCGAGGGCAAGCAGGCCGAAGCCCTCGCCGGTGCCACGCCCTATCAACGGCTGTTCGGTCTGGTACTGACCGGCGCCTATCTCGCCAAGGGTGCGCTTGCCGATGGCGGCGACGGCCGCAATGGCGAACGCGCAGTCCTCTGCCGCTTTGCCGCGGAAAATGTCATCGGGGAAACGGTCGCGCTCAAGGACCGTGTCATGAGCGGTGCCGCAAGCCTTGCGGCGGCGCGCGCGGTTCTGGGCTGAAGGAAAAACATGACCGACCATATTCTGATAGAACGCCCGGAAAATGCGCCCGGTGTCCAGATAATCCGCCTCAACCGCGTGGAAAAGAAAAACGCCATCACGCGTGCCATGTACCAGGCGATGACGGATGCGCTGAAGGAGGGGGATGCGGATGAAAGCGTGCGCGCCACCGTCTTCCTCGGTTCGGAAGGCTGCTTTTCCGCCGGCAATGACCTCAACGATTTCATGGCGTTTGCCATGGGCGGCACGATGGGCCGCGAGGTCATCGATTTCCTCCATGCGCTCGCCGCCCACACCAAGCCGCTCGTCTCCGGCGTCGATGGCCTGGCGATCGGCATTGGCACGACGATCCATCTGCATTGCGACCTGACCTACGCGTCGATCCGCACGGAGTTCCGCACACCCTTCGTCGATCTCGCCCTGGTGCCGGAAGCCGCCTCCAGCCTGCTGGCCCCGCGCCTGATGGGCCACCAGCGCGCCTTCGCATTGCTCGCCGCCGGTGAGGGCTTTTCCGCGACCGCAGCGCGTGATGCCGGGCTCATCTACGCCGTCGTCGAACCGGCGGCGGTGGAAGAGCAGGTTTTGACGGCCGCAAGGCGCCTCGCCGCCAAGCCGCCGCAGGCGCTCGCCATCGCCCGCAACCTCATCCGCGGCGACCGTGCCGATGTTGCCACGCGCATCGACGAAGAGGCGGGACATTTCGCGGCACAATTGAAAAGCCCGGAAGCCCGCGCCGCCTTCGAGGCCTTCATGGCGCGCCGCTGAGGGTCTATCCGGCGAGCCGCTTGCGATTTGTGGTCTGTCAATTTTAACAGGCCCTTAAACACGTTTTCCTATGGTGCGGCCACTTTCCGGCGTCCTGCCGGCGGCCGCATGATGCGTCCGATCCTCGCCCTCCGGCATGCCGTTCAGCATCAAGCGCCCGCCGCCCCGGCGGGACGCTCCCGAAGGAATATCGCGCCCCATGTCCAAGCGCTCCAATCTCATGACGCGCATCCTCGTCGTCGCGTCTCTCGTCGTCATTGCCGCCTTTACCGGCTTCTCCGTCTATATCGACAGCCTGCAGCGCAGCGTGCTGACCAACTCGGTCGAGGAAAGCATCGATAGCTCCGGCAAACAGGCCGCCCAGAGCATTGCCAACTGGCTGAACGCCCGCGTGGCGCTGACCGAGATGGCGGGCAATGCCGCGGGCAAGGCGGCCGATCCCGCCGGCATCGAGGCGGTGTTGCAAAATGACGTGCTGGTCGGCCAGTTCATGACCACCTATGTCGGTGACGAGGCGGGCATCTTCACGCAGTGGCCGAAGTCGGACATGCCGGAAGGCTATGATCCGCGCAAGCGCCCCTGGTATCAGGATGCCGTCAAGGCAAACGGCGCCGTGCTGACCGAGCCCTATATCGACGCCTCCACCAACGGCCTGATCATCAGCTCGGCCGTCCCCGTCAAGCGCGACGGCAAGCTCGTCGGCGTCGCCGGCAGCGACTTTTCGCTGGCATCGCTTGTCGACATGATCAACTCGGTCGATCTCGGCGGCATGGGTTTTGCTTTCCTCGTCAACAAGGATGGTCAGATCCTCGTGCACCAGGACAAGGCGCTCGTCACCAAGACGCTCGCCGATGCCTTCCCGGGGGCGACGCCCGCCATCGGCGGTGGCATCGCGCACACGACCTATGCCGGCAAACCGGTGCTCGTCTCCTTCGTGCCGGTCACCGGCCTGCCGTCGGTGGAATGGTATCTCGGTTTCACCATCGACAGGGGCATGGCGTTCGCCGCCATCGACCAGTTCCGCATCGCCGCGACGATTGCCACCGTGCTCGCCGTCATCGTCATGATGGGCTTCCTCGCCACCGTGCTGTCGCGCCTCGTCGTACGCCCGGTCAAGGACATGACCGGCGCCATGGACAAGCTCGCTTCGGGTGACGTGCGCACGGAAATCCCCGGCCAGGACCGTACCGATGAGATCGGCCGTATGGCGGCGGCCGTCGCCGTGTTCCGCGACAATGCCATCGAGCGCACCCGCCTCGAAAACGCCGCCGAGGAGGGCCGCGTGCTGTCCGAAGGCGAACGCCGCGAGCGTGAGGCGCTCAAGGCCCGCGAGGCGGCCGAAATCCACCACGCCGTCGAGGCGTTGGCGGATGGCCTCGGGCGGCTTGCCGAGGGGGACCTCGCCCACCGCATCGACACCCCCTTCGCCGGCCATCTCGATCGCCTGCGCACCGACTTCAACCACTCCGTCACCAAGCTGCACACGGCGATGACGACGGTCGGCCAGAATGCCCGCGCCATCGATGCCGGCGCCATGGAAATCCGCACCGCCGCCGATGACCTCGCCCGCCGCACGGAACAGCAGGCCGCCTCCGTCGAGGAGACCGCCGCAGCACTTGAGGAGATCACGACGACCGTGAAGGACTCGACCCGCCGGGCGGAGGAGGTCGGCTCGCTGGTTTCGCGCACCCGCAGCGGCGCGGAAAAGTCGGGCGAGGTGGTGCGCCGCGCCGTCTCGGCCATGCAGGGCATCGAAAAATCCTCGAGCGAGATCACCAACATCATCGGCGTGATCGACGATATCGCCTTCCAGACCAACCTGCTGGCGCTGAATGCCGGCGTGGAGGCAGCGCGTGCCGGTGAGGCTGGCAAGGGCTTTGCCGTCGTCGCCCAGGAGGTGCGCGAGCTTGCCCAGCGCTCGGCCAATGCGGCCAAGGAGATCAAGGCGCTGATCACCACGTCGGGCGAACAGGTGCGCTCCGGCGTGTCGCTGGTCGACGAGACGGGGGCGGCGCTGGAAGCGATCGTGCGCGAGGTGCAGGAGATCAACGGCCACGTCAACGCCATCGTCACCGCCGCCCGCGAACAGTCGACGGGGCTGCAGGAGATCAACACCGCCGTCAACACGATGGACCAGGG
Organism: Shinella kummerowiae; assembly: GCF_009827055.1. Classification (GTDB taxonomy): domain Bacteria; phylum Pseudomonadota; class Alphaproteobacteria; order Rhizobiales; family Rhizobiaceae; genus Shinella; species Shinella kummerowiae. The sequence goes on along the minus strand of NZ_WUMK01000009.1, from coordinate 181,832 downwards.
CACGCAGCAGAACGCCGCCATGGTGGAGGAACAGACCGCCGCCAGCCACGGCCTCGCCGCCGAGGCCGCAGCCCTCAACGCGCTGCTGGCGCAGTTCCGGCTCGGGCAGGGGGCTGCAACCTACGCCGCCAGCCCGGCGGCGCGGCGCGCGGCCTGAACGAAACAGGCGCAGCTTCCTGTCGCAATGCTGTGGCTTTGCGACAGGACTTTATCCGGGAAAATCAACACGAAACCCATTTTTTCGGATGCTGGCTGTTTTGCAGGAAAGCCTGCTTACGCGTTGCCCGCGGATGTTTCGAGTATTGTTCCGAACTCCATGCTGATCGGCTCAATCAGCGCGAGAAACGCTTCGCAATCGGCATTGCCATGCCAGCTACTGCAAATCTCTTCGGCATATTGCGGGTTTTCTGCCAGGGCGAGATCGACGAAAACACCGTCCTTCAGTTTGATCAGATGCTGCGCACACCAGCCTGCCTGACACCTGAGATGGCTGCTGACCATGGTGGTATAGGCCGCACGCATGTCCTCTTCCCGTACGCCCTCCTTGAGGCGAAACCGCCCGAGTTCGACACCGCTCGCGGAAATCGCGGCCGGCGGGACCGTCGCTCCGGCTATGTAGTGCCCCATTGTCTCTATGTTGCGGACAGTATGTCTGAAGGCTGCAAATTCCGGATCGTGTCCAACGCGCCGGGCGGCCGCCTGCGCATCCTCCAGGGTTGCCCACGCCACGAGATCAACCCGATCGACGTCAGTCTCAATGCCTGAGAATGGCGTCCAGGACAGGAAGCCCGGGAAGCTTTTCACGCGGTTCTGAGCCCTGGTTCTTTCCAGATCGGCTGTCGTTGTCCCAGCCACTTTGTAAACAATGATTTCAAAGCATGGTGTTGTCATATCCGTCTCCTTGCTGTTCGCGGGGTGGCAGATACACGCATCCCCCTGACAGATACGGTCAGGGGGATGCTATAGGTGCGGCTATGAAAACACTTCGCCTCTTCTCGCTGCTCGACCGCTTGCGCGTGGCGTCCGCGCCTGTCTCGGCGGCGGACTTGGCGCGCGAGCTGGAGGTTTCCCCGCGAACGATCTATCGGGACATGGCGACGCTTCAGGCAATGGGGGCGCCTGTCCGAGGAGAATCTGGCCTCGGCTACCAGCTGGAAAAAGGATACTTTCTGCCGCCCTTGCATCTCGATCCGGACGAGATGGATGCCATCATGCTCGGTGTCCGTCTTGTCATGGCCAAAGGAGACGCCACTTTGGCGTCGGCAGCCGCCCGGGTTTCCGGCAAGCTCGCTGCCACGATGGGGAAAGGTGTAGAAAGCCTCTACAGCAATCTGCCATTGAGAGCGGTGTCCCGAAAAACGGCGGAATCCGACAAGGCAAACAAGCAACTGTCGTTCCTGCGTCTTTGCATTCGGGAGAGGGCGGTGGTCACGCTGTCCTACAGTGATCTGAACGACAAGCAGAGCAGACGGACGATACGCCCGTTAGGCCTGACCCTGTTCGATGCTGTCTGGTTGTTGACCGCCTGGTGCGAGGAACGAGAGGATTTTCGCAACTTCCGGCTCGATCGAATAGCCGAGCTCGAGCCGGCCGGGCTGACTTTTAGACATGAAAATGGCAAGCGTTTTCAAAACTACCTCAAATCCTTGTAGTCTTGCGCCTATCTCTCCAGCAACGCCGTCCGCGAGCAGTCGACGGGGCTGCAGGAGATCTACTGCCGTCAACACGATGGACCAGGGCACGCAGCAGAACGCCGCCATGGTGGAGGAGCAGACCGCCGCCAGCCACCGCCCCGCGGCCTGAGCGGCCAGATTGAAAACAGAAGGCCCGGGTCGTTCCCGGGCCTTTTTCTTTTTGGTTCTGCAATGATGCCAAAGGGTTGCTACGCATCAGCGGAATGCCCATCTACACGGGGTTCATCGTGTGTCGATATTTTGGGGGCATGAAAAATGGCGGATTTGCAGGGACGGACGGTCGTCATCACCGGTGCGGGCAGAGGGCTTGGGGCGGCGCTTGCCGTGTCTCTGGCAGAGGCCGGGGCCAATCTCGTGCTGTGCGGACGCAACCAGGCGGCACTCGAAACAGTGGCGGATGGTATTGCGGCGACGACCGGCCTTCGCCCGGTCTGCATCAGCGTCGATCTCGCCGATAACGACGGCGTGCGCCAGGCCGTCGAGGCGATCGCCCGGTCGCACGAGCATATCGATCTGCTGGTGAACAACGGCGCGATGTGGCTAGAAGCGCGCGACGAGCCGCACACGGCCGAAGAGGTCCTCGGCGTGATCAACTCCGCCATCACCGGCACGTTTCTGTTCACGCAAGGTCTTCTGCCGCTTCTCCGACGCTCCGCCACCCCGGATATAGTGACCATCGGCTCGGTCAGCGGTCTGCCGAATGGGCTGCTCGACGGCGTTTCCGTTCCCTTCTACGCCGCCAAGCGGGGCCAGACGGCGGTTGCGGAAGGTCTGCGGCAAATGCTGGCGGGAACGCCGGTCCGCTCGATCATCCTGCATCCGCCCGATCTCGACGACATCCAGCCGGCCGACCCGGCATGGGCCGAGGCGCCCGCGCGGGCGAAGAGCGCGCGCGCCACCAACCGGGATGTGGTGGAAGCGGTCCTCTTCGCCGTCACGCGCCCGCGCAACATCTCGCTCTCCATCGTGCTGGATGCGGATGACGGCGGGGTGTTTCCCGCGCAGCTACCCTGATGCGGCTTGCGGTGACCTACCTGTCGAGCACCGCCACCGCCTCGACATGCGCCGACCAGAGGAACTGGTCGACCGGCGTCACGAGGCGGATGCGGTAGCCGGCGGCGGTCAGGATCGACAGGTCGCGGGCAAGGCTGATGGGATTGCAGGAGACGGCAACGATCGTCTTCACGCCGGAGCGGGCCAGTTCCTTGCACTGGTCTTCCGCCCCCGCGCGCGGCGGATCGAAGACGACGGCGTCATAGACCTTCAGTTCTGAGGCCATCAGCGGCCGGCGGAAGAGGTCGCGCCTTTCCACCGTCACGGGCTTCAGGCCCTGTGTGTTGCGCGCGGCGTGATCGAGCGCCTTCAACGCCTTTTCGTCACCTTCCACCGCATGCACTTTCGCCTGCCGGGCGATACGCAGGGCAAACGTGCCGGAGCCGGCAAAAAGGTCGGCAACGCGCTTGGCCTTGCCGAGGGCCGTCAGCACCAGTTCGGCCATGGCATCCTCGGCGGGCTTGGTTGCCTGCGTGAAGCCGCCGGCGGGCGGTGAGACGCGCACCCCGCCGAAATCGATCACCGGCTTCTGCGGCTCGATGAGGATTTCGCCGTCACTGGAAACGCGGGCGATGCCGCGGAGCGAAAGCACGCATTCGGTAACAGCGCGGCGCTCCTTGTCCCCCACCTTCTTCACGCCCTCGAAGGCGAGGTCGAGGCCGGGAAGGGTTTCGAGCACGGTTACGCGGAACGGTTCGGCCGAGGTCGCGATCGCGCCGGCCACCCGGCGGATTGCCGCAAGCTGAGAGATGATGCCCTCGCTCGAGATCGGACAGTGATCGATGGAGACGATATGGTGGCTGCCGGCCTGGTTGAAGCCGAGCAGCACGCCCTTTTCCGTCCTGCGCGCGGTGAAGACGACGCGGCGGCGTTCACCGGGACGGGCGATGACCAGCGGCGCAACTTCCGGCGTCAGGCCCTTCGTTTTGAGGGCCTGCGCGACGAGGTTGCGCTTGAAATGATGATAGAGCGCATCGCCGGCATGCTGCAAGGTGCAGCCGCCGCAGGTGCCGTTCTTGCCCTCAGGACCGAAATGCACGCAGGGCGGCGCCACCCGCTCGGGCGAGGCGACCGTCATCGACATGACAGTGCCGTGGTTCTTCACGCGTGCAACGGCGACCGTCTCGCCGGGCAGGGTGAAGGGCACGTAGACCGGACCGTCCGCCGTCTCGGCAATACCATCGCCGCCGCTGCCGAGACGGGCGATCGTGAGCGTCTCCGTCGTCATGGCTTGCGGCCTCCGAGCAGGTACTCGACATTGCCGTCGCCACCGGTGATGGGCGAGGGGATAAGGCCGAGGCTCTGCCAGCCCATGTCTTCGGTGAGCCAGCGTTCCAGCTCGGCTGCAACGGCAGGCGCGCTGTCGGGATCTTTGAGAAGCCCCGCCTTGCTGATCGCCTCGCGGCCGGCTTCGAACTGCGGCTTGACGAGCAGCACGCAGAAGGCGCCCGGCTCGGCGAAGCCGAGGGCCGGCGGCAGCGCCAGCTTCAGCGAGATGAAGGAGACGTCGGAGACGACCGCGCCGATCGCGCGGTCTTCGAGATGCTCCTCGTCGAGCACGCGCGCATTCAGGCCTTCGTAGTTGGTGATGCGCTCATCCGCCCGCAGCCGCGGGTGAAGCTGGTCGTGGCCGACATCGACCGCGATGACATGGGCAGCGCCCCGCTCCAGCAGGATATCCGTGAAGCCGCCCGTCGAGGCGCCGATGTCGAGACAGTCGAGGCCGGCGGGATCGAGGCCGAATGCGTCGAGCGCGGCCTTCAATTTCAGCGCCGCACGCGAGACATAGGCCTGGGCGGGGTCGTCGATCTCGATGGCGGCGGAGGCGGGAAAGGTCGAGCTCGGCTTGGTGACGACGCGCCCGTTGACGCGCACGGTGCCGCGCGAGATGGCGTCACGCGCCCGCGAACGGCTGGCAACGAGGCCGGCATTCAGCAGGAGCTGGTCGAGGCGGATGGTTTCTACAGGTTGGGACATTGCCTCTCATGACGCCTTGCGCCGCAGGTGGCAAGCCCCGTCCGGCGCATTCCGCCCCACATGAATCGCCGGGACGGTCGGAAAGACAAGAAGCGGCACCGCTACATTCACATTTCCTTAAATTATGACAGTCAGGATTCATTAAGCCTATGCTGGCATGAGGCCGGCGTCTGCCCCACGCGAAGGGGGCTTCTCGAACATTTTTGTGGATTGGACCCGTGGCAAGCGGGCACAAGGAGCACGCATGACCCTACGTCTGTCCCACCGGATCGGCCTGATGGCGCCGATAGCCGTCGCGGGCATTCTTCTTATCGTCGGCATCTTTTCCGTCGAGCAACGCATCGCCGACGACTATCGCGCAAGGGTCGAGCGCCATCGCAGTGCCGAGACGGAACTGCGCGCGCTGGAAATCGAGTTCCTGCAGAACCGGCGGGCCGAGAAGGATTTTCTGCTGCGCCGCGATGAAAAATATGTCGCCGCCCACAAGGAGATTTCCGCACGCGCGGAAAAGACGCTCGCCACGCTCGGCGGTCTTGTCGACAACCCGGCGACGCGCGCCGACCTCCAGAAAATCTCCGATGGCTACACCACCTACCAGCAGAGCTTTGCAACGCTGGCCGACGCCAGCATCGCGCTCGGTCTCGATCCGTCCTCGGGCCGCGAAGGCGCCATGCGCGCGGCGGTGCACTCCATCGAGGAACTGCTGAAGTCCGTCGATGACAAGGGCCTTCAGGCGAGCATGCTGACGATGCGCCGCCACGAGAAGGATTTTATCATGCGGCGCGATGCGAAATATGTTGCGAAACATACCGAGGAGCGGGCGTCTTTTGCCAAGACGCCGGCCGAAAAATTTGGCGGCGCGGCAAACCAGGCAGCGATCCTCATGGCGCTTGACGACTACGGCAAGGCGTTTGACGACTACGCCGCCATTGCCGGCACGGAAGCCGCCGCCAGCAAGGGCGTTTCCGATGCCTTCGCCGCGGTCGAGCCGGTGTTCGACCAGATGTCCTCCGGCATCGCGAGCGACAAGGCGAAGGCCGAAGCGGACAGCGTCGCCGCCCTTGCCAAGACCCGGACCATCGCAATCGCCGCAATCCTCGCTGCGATCGCCACCATTGCCGCGACCGTGCTTCTCATCGGCCGGTCGGTGTCCCGGCCGGTCGTTGCCACCACGAAGGCGATGACGCTGCTTGCCGGCGGCGATACCGCCTCGGCCATCCCCTATGCCGGCCGCCGCGACGAGATCGGCGAGATGGCCGGTGCCGTGGAAGTGTTCCGGCAGGCGGCCATCGCCAATCGCCGGCTCGAAGCGGAAGCCGCGGAAAACCGCAGCCGCGCGGAGGCGGAAGGTATTCGCCTGCAGGAGGATGCGGAAGCCGCCGCCCAGGCGCGGCTCCAGCAGGCGACCTCCGGCCTTGCCGGAGGCCTGCGCCGTCTGGCGGCCGGCGATCTCAGCTTCCAGCTCACTGAGGCCTTCGCCCCGGATTTCGAGCAGTTGCGCCATGACCTCAACACGGCGGTCGCTCAGCTTGGCGAGACGCTCGGCGCGGTGGCGACCTCGAGCGGCTCGATCGACGACGGTTCGCGCGAGATCAGCGTGAGCGCGGACGACCTTTCCAAGCGCACCGAGCAGCAGGCCGCCTCGCTGGAAGAGACCGCCGCAGCGCTCGACGAGATCACCGCCAATGTAGCCAACTCGACGAAGCGGGCAGACGAGGCGCGCGCCGTCGCTGGCGAAGCCAACCGCAGCGCCCAGAAATCCGGCGAAATCGTCGCCGGCGCCATCGAGGCGATGAAGCGCATCGAGCACTCGTCCGGCCAGATTTCCAACATCATCGGCGTCATCGACGAGATTGCCTTCCAGACGAACCTGCTCGCGCTCAATGCCGGTGTCGAGGCCGCACGGGCGGGCGAGGCGGGCAAGGGCTTTGCCGTGGTGGCGCAGGAGGTGCGCGAACTGGCGCAGCGCTCGGCCCAGGCGGCGCGCGAGATCAAGGAGCTGATCCGCAAGTCGAGCACCGAGGTCGAGGGCGGCGTGCGGCTGGTGCAGGATACCGGCGTCTCGCTTCAGGCGATCAGCGTGCATGTCGGCACGATCAACCAGCATATGGATGCCATCGCCATTTCCGCTCGCGAACAGTCGGTCGGCCTCAGCGAGGTGAACACCGCCGTCAACCAGATGGACCAGGTGACGCAGCGCAACGCCGCGATGGTCGAAGAAACCAATGCCGCCAGCGCGTCTCTCGCCAATGAAGCGGTGCGGCTGCGCGAGCAGATTTCCCGCTTCGCGCTGCCCAATGTCTCCGGCGTTACCCGGGACCTGCGCGCCGTCCATCGCCAGATGGAGACGGCGGCGAGACCCACGCCACGACGGTCGCTGGCCAGCCATGGAAACGCCGCTGTCGCGCAGGAATGGACGGAATTCTGAAGCGACAGAACCAAAAACGCCCCGGCTCATCACCGGGGCGTTTTGTTTGGGACGTTGCGCCTAGAGCCAGATGATGCGGCCTGCGAGACCATCCAGCGCATCGAGGCCGGCGAGGGCGGAAATGCCCTGCGGCTGCGTGTGAGGCCTTGCCTCGCGCACGAAACGCGGATTGTCGCCGATATCATGCGTCTTGCGAATGTCCGGCAGCTTCTTCTGCAGAATGGCGATCGCCGCCGCCTCGATGGCGGGGTCGTGCATAGGCCGCTCTTCGGCAGCGGCGATGGAGGCATGGCAAAGCGTGGCGGCAACAGCCGCAAGCAGTGCATATCGCATGGTGTGGAAATCCCTGTCCGGTCGTTTTTATCGTTGGACGGGACACTAGCAGCCGGAGGTTTCCGGACGCCCAAGGGACGTGGTTACGCGGTTGCAAAACGGGATGGTTGAGAAAGCGTGACGGGGTGTCACCGTCGCTTACAGCAGACTGGAAGGGCATCCCGCGTCAGAAGAGAAGCGGAAAGCCCTGGGTCTTCGAGGGGTGGTCGATCAGCCCGCCGCGCCGATACCCACAGCCTTCTGGCCGAGCGCCTGGAAGACGGTGGAGACGATGCCGGCGCGGTCGAGGCCGGCCTTGGCGTACATGGCGTCGGGCTTGGCCTGTTCCATCCAGATATCCGGCAGCACCAGCGGGCGCACCTTCAGGCCGTGGTCGAGCAAGCCTTCCATGGCGAGGAACTGCAGCACATGGCTGCCGAAGCCGCCGACGGCGCCTTCCTCGATGGTGATCAGCACCTCGTGGTGGCGGGCGAGCTGGCGAACAAGATCGTGGTCGAGCGGTTTTGCGAAACGCGCATCGGCGACCGTCGTAGAAAGGCCGGCAGCATCGAGGTCTTCAGCCGCCAGCAGACAGTCGGCCAGGCGCGTGCCGAAGGAGAGGAGGGCGACCTTGCTGCCCTGCTTGATCAGACGGCCCTTGCCGATTTCGAGGATTTCACCACGCGCCGGCATTTCCACGCCGACACCTTCGCCGCGCGGATAGCGGAAGGAGATCGGGCCGTCGTCATAGGCAGCGGCCGTGCGCACCATGTGCTTCAACTCCGCCTCGTCGGCAGCCGCCATCACCACGAAGCCGGGCAGCGTCGCGAGATAGGTCGTATCGAAGGAGCCGGCATGGGTCGGGCCGTCCGCGCCGACGAAGCCGGCGCGGTCGATCGGGAAACGCACCGGCAGGCCCTGGATGGCGACATCATGCACGACCTGGTCGTAGCCGCGTTGCAGGAAGGTGGAATAGAGCGCGCAGAACGGCTTGTAGCCCTCGGCGGCGAGGCCGGCGGCGAAGGTCACGGCATGCTGCTCGGCAATGCCGACATCGAAGGTGCGCGACGGATAGGCGGCGGCAAGCTTGTCGAGGCCGGTGCCGTTCGGCATGGCGGCGGTGACGGCGACGATCTTCTCGTCGAAACCGGCTTCCTGTACCAGCGCTTCGGCGAAGACGGAGGTGTAGGCCGGTGCATTCGGCTTGGCCTTGGCCTGCGCGCCGGTGATGACGTCGAAGGTGTTGACGCCGTGATACTTGTCGGCGGCGGCTTCGGCCGGCGGATAACCCTTGCCCTTCTGGGTAACGACGTGGATCAGCACCGGACCCTTGGAATTGTCACGCACATTGCGCAGCACCGGCAGCAGATGCTCGAAGGAGTGACCGTCGATCGGGCCGATATGGTAGAAACCCATTTCCTCGAACAGCGTGCCGCCCGTCACATAACCGCGCGCATGCTCGACGGCACGGGTGATGGCGCGGTCGACCTTCTTTCCGAGATAGGCCGTCAGTTTCTTGCCGAAATCGCGGAAGCCCATATAGGTGCGGCCGGAGGCGAGGCGGGCGAGATAGGCGCTCATCGCGCCCGTCGGCGGGGCGATCGACATGTCGTTGTCGTTGAGGATGACGATGAGGCGCGCATCGAGCGCACCGGCATTGTTCAGCGCTTCATAGGCCATGCCAGCCGACATGGCGCCGTCGCCGATCACCGCGATGACGTTGCGATGGTCGCCGGAAAGATCGGCCGCCACCGCCATGCCGAGGCCGGCGGAAATCGACGTCGAGGAATGGGCGGCGCCGAACGGGTCGTATTCGCTTTCCGCGCGACGGGTGAAGCCGGACAGGCCGTCTTCCTGGCGCAGTGTGCGGATGCGGTCGCGCCGGCCGGTGAGGATCTTGTGCGGATAGCACTGATGGCCGACGTCGAAGATCAGCCGGTCCTTCGGCGTGTCGAAAACCTTGTGGATGGCGATGGTCAGTTCCACCACGCCGAGGCCCGCGCCAAGGTGCCCGCCGGTGCGCGACACGGCATCGATCATTTCCGCACGCAGCTCGCTGGCGAGTTGCGGCAGGTCACGGTCATCGACGGCCTTCAGGTCCGCGGGAATGCGAACCTTGTCGAGCAGCGGGGTGGCTGGCGTTTGTGTCACTCTCATGCCTCGTTGTCACGCCCGCTGGCGATGGCTCCCTTGCGGAGGCACGGCCCGGGCATGCGGTCTATATAGTGCGCTAGCCTGTCACATGCAGAATGCGGCGCGCAATTTCAACCGTTTCAGCAAGTCTAGAGCGTATTTCGCCGGATTGATACTATGCAAACCGACGCAGGGCCGCCTTCTGTCCGGCAATTCGGGCATTTTGCAGACAGCGGTGGAGGGCGCGCTATCTCTTCTTCTTGGCGCGGGCCGCACTGTTGAGCGAGACGGCCGCGCGGATCAGCGCTTTAAAGGCCTCTTCATTGATCGCTTCGCCCGCATGGAGATCGATGGCGCGGCGTGTATTGCCCTCAAGGCTGGAATTGAACAGGCCGGCCGGATCGTCGAGCGACGCACCCTTGGCGAAGGTCAACTTCACCACGGCCTTGTAGGTCTCGCCGGTGCAGATGATTCCGTCGTGCTCCCAGACCGGAACGCCGCGCCATTTCCACTCCTCGACGACCTCGGGGTCTGCCTCCTTCACCAGCGCGCGCAGCCGGGCGAGCGTCTCGCCGCGCCAGTCGGCGAGGTCTTCGATCCTCTTGTCGATCTGCCTGGAAGGGGATTCCGTTTCGCTGCTGGCCTGGTCCATGGTTGTATCCTCTCGTTTTCCTACAGCCGCTCGCCGGGAAGCTCACTCGCCTGTTTGATCCAGCTGGCAAGCTGCGCTTCGTCGAGATCGTCATCTTCATGAATGTGAAAGTACCGCGTTTCCGGCGTCTTGGAGGCGACCGGCGGCACCGGATCGAGCGAGGTGCCGCGAAAGAACGTCAGCTTGATGTATTTCGCAAAGCAGTGATAGCTGAGGAACCAGCCTTCGCCCTCGATGCCGTAGAACGGCGAGTTCCATTTCACCGCCTTGTAGACATTCGGCGCTGTTTTCTTGACCAACGCATCGAGCCTGCGGCCGACATCACTCTTCCAGCCGGGCATGGCGGCTATATAGGCCTGGATCGGGCCATCGCCGTAACCCTTGGCAATCTGCGGATTGCCGCCCGACAGAAGCACGGGCTTTTCCGGTGTCTTGTCTGCCATAGGGTCCTCCTAGCCCCTCTGTGCCCGGGTCAGATAGGGCAGGGCGAACAGGTAGAGCCCGCTGAGCAACAGCAGGATGAGGGGGAAGAGCGCGAGCAGGCCGACCCAGATGGCCGGCTCCGTCTGCGTCATTGCCGCGATGTTGATGATCACGGCGAGCGTGAAGATGATCGACAGCCAGCGGTGAATCTGGCGGATCCGCATGTTCCAGCGCATTGCCGTTCCTCCTTATTCCAGTCCCGCCAGAACCCGTTCGAGGTTCGTGAAATGCGCCTGCCAGCCGTGGCGGGCGCCACCGAAGGCCTGCTTCTGTTCTGGCCGGAAGCCTGTCTGCTCCATGCGCAAAAGCGTGCCGCTGGCCGTTGGCGTGAGTGTGAAGGATACCACGCTGCGCAGATCAAAGGCAGGATCCTCGTGTGCGTGGTTCCAGGTATAGGTCAGCGTTTTGCCGGGCTCGATGGTCAAGACCTCGCAATCGACACCACCCCAGTCGCCGCTGAGCCGGAAGGTCTTGCCAATGACGGGCTGGAAATCGTCGTTGCGCATCAGCCATTCCGTAATCAGGTGCGGCTGCGTCAGCGCGCGCCAGAGCTTTTCCGGCGGGTGGGCGATATCGCGCTCGACGACGACGGAACGCGTTTCTGATGCAACGGTCATTGGTCCATTCTCCTCAGCAAATTTTCAAGATCATCGAACCGCGATTCCCAGAACCGCGCCATCTGGCTGGTCCAGTCGACCAGCGGGGCAAGGGCGCCGAGCTGGGCGCTGTAATGCGTCTGGCGACCCTCGTGACGGTCGCGCACGAGGCCGGCCTGCTTGAGCAGACTGAGGTGCTTGGAGACGACCGGCTGTGAAACGCCGGCCTGGGCCGTCAGTGCGCCGACGGTCTTTTCGCCCTCGCGGCAAAGCCGCTCGAACAGCGCCCGGCGTGTCGGGTCCGCCAGCGTGCGGAACAGGGTATCTTGCGGTTCGGTCACTAATCCATACCTCAATGGCTATGGATTTTCTTATAGCCGTATGGCTATGGATTGGTCAAGCCCTCTTGCTTCCTCTTTCTCGTCCACAGCTATGATAGAGCGGATGGGCATAACAGGATAGCGGGTGCGGGCGGGAGAGATGCAGGTCGCATCTCAATTAAATAGCCAATCGCCTATGTATTATCCCGCTGGCAGCGGCACGAACTCTTCCTCGTCGCCGGGCACGATATCGAAACGGCCGGTGCGCCATTCCTCCTTGGTCTGCTCGATGCGCTCCTTGGAGGAGGAGACGAAGTTCCACCAGATGTAGCGCTTCGAGCCGAGCGCCGCGCCACCGAACAGCATGATGTGACAGCCCTGTGGCCCTGCCTTCAAGGTGATCGCATCGCCGGGGCGGAAGACGAGCAGGCGATCCGCTTCGAACACATCGCCGGCCACGTCGAGCGTGCCGGAAAGCACATAGACCGCGCGCTCCTCCCAATCTGCTGCAAGCGGCGCGGCAGCACCCGGCGCCAGCATCAGGTCGGTGTAGAGCGTATCGGTCGGCACGCTGACGGGCGAGGCGTGGCCTTCGTATTTGCCGATGATGGTGCGTCCGGTGATGCCGTCGGCGGAGAAAGACGGAAGCTCGGCCTTCGTCGTGTGGGCAAAGACCGGCGCCATCTCCTCATGGCTGTCTGGCAGCGCAAGCCATGTCTGGAGGCCGGAGATGGATTGTGGATGGCCACGCAGGTTTTCCGGCGAGCGCTCCGAATGCACGATGCCGCGCCCGGCCGTCATCAGGTTCAGGTCGCCGGGGGCGATCACCATTTCGGTGCCGAGACTGTCGCGATGCTTGATCTCGCCGTCGAAGAGATAGGTGACGGTGGAAAGTCCGATATGCGGATGCGGCTTGACGTCGATCGCCTCGCCCGCGCGCAACAGCGCCGGACCCATGCGGTCGAAGAAGATGAACGGGCCGACCAGCCGTCGCTTTGCCGTCGGCAGCGCACGCCGCACCTCCAGTCCGCCGATATCGCTGGTGCGCGGAATGATCAGCAGCTCCAGCGCGTCGCATGCCGGTGCATCGCCAGCCTCGGGGTCCTTGCCGGGAAAGAAGCTCATTGCGCCCTCCTGTCGTTGGTTGGTGCCCGCATGCTAACGGGCGCGGAGGGGGAGGGATAGGGTGGCCCCTGTTGACGCTGTGGTAAGTCTTTCATGCCTCTGGCCTTTATGGCGGGCCGCGCCATATTGGAGGCATCCACTGCCGGAAGCAGGAAGAAAACGCATGACCAGGGACGAAATTGCAGCCCTCTATCGCGGCTATATCGGCTGCCTCAACAAGCAGGACTGGCCGAACCTCGGCAGCTTCGTCCACGAGGACGTGCATTACAATGGCGCGCGCATCGGCCTGTCAGGCTACCGCACCATGCTGGAAGGCGATTTTCGCGCCATTCCCGACCTGCGCTTCACCATTGATTTCCTGGTCGCCGACCCGCCGCACATCGCCAGCCGGCTGCTGTTCGACTGCACGCCCGTCGGCGACCTGTTCGGCCTCCCGGTCAGCGGCCGGAAGGTCTCGTTCACGGAAAACGTCTTCTACGAGTTCGAGGATGCACGCATCCGCACTGTCTGGTCTATCATCGACAAGGCCGCGATCGCCGCACAGCTCTGAGGCTCACGCCCCGTCGAGCGGCTCCGTACCCTGCGGCTTGCCGGCGCGGTCGAGGCGGATCTTTTCGATGCGGTTTTCGGCGGCCGACAGCAGCGTTTCACAATGTTTCTTCAGCGCTTCGCCACGCTCGTAGATCTCGATCGAGCGGTCGAGCGGCACGTCGCCGCGCTCAAGGGCGGCGACGATCTTTTCCAGTTCCTCGACGGCCTGTTCGAAGGTGAGGGCGGAAACATCCGGGGCGGCAGGGGCGGGGTTGCTCATGGTCAGCCTCTCATCAGGCGGTAGATATGGGTGGCGGCGGATTCGGCAAGGCCGGTCAGGTCGTAGCCGCCTTCCAGCAGGCTGACCACCCGGTTGCTCGCCGATTTTTCGGAAAGTTCCATCAGCTTTGCCGTCGCCCAGTCGAAATCGTCGGCGACGAGGTTGATCTGCGCCAGCGGATCGCGGTGATGCGCGTCGAAGCCGGCGGAGATGATGATGATGTCGGGTTTGAAGTCCGCGACGCGCGGCAGCACGCGCGACTTGAAGGCCTCGCGGAAATGATCGCTGCCGTCGTTCATCGACAGCGGCGCGTTGACGATGTTGCCGGCCCCCGTCTCGTCCTTCGCGCCGCTGCCGGGATAGAGCGGCATCTGGTGCGTCGAGCAGAACAGCACGGATCGGTCGTCGTAGAAAATGTCCTGCGTGCCGTTGCCGTGGTGCACATCCCAGTCGACGATGGCGACGCGCTCGGCGCCGTGCTTCTTCTGCGCATGGCGGGCGGCGATGGCGGCATTGTTGAAGAAGCAGAAGCCCATCGCCTTGTTGCGCTCGGCATGGTGGCCGGGCGGGCGGGCGGCGACGAAGGCATTGTCCGCCTTGCCGGAAAACACCGCGTCCACGGCGGCAATCGCGCCGCCAATGCCGGTCAGCGCGGCCTGCAAGCTGGCGGGGCTGGCATAGGTATCCGCCTCGACCTGGTTGGTGTCCTCTTCGGGGATCGCCGACATCACCGCCCTGAGATGGCTTTCCGGATGGGCGAGCAGCACGAAGTCCTCGTTCGCCTGCGGGGCCTTTTCGTGCACGAGGGGCGAAAAGCGCTCGTGTTCCAGGGCGAGATTGATCGCCCGGATGCGGTCCGACCGCTCCGGGTGGCCCTCAGGCGTGTGATGCTCGAGGAAGATCGGGTTCTCGAAGAGAAACGTCGTCATGGCCGGAAGCTATCCATTGCGGTTGGCGAGGTCCACGGGAAATGGGCCAGTGTCCACCCTTTTCAACCGTCACGGCGCAAGGATGAGTTTTCCGTCGCGTGCCGGATCATCGTGCCGGGCAAGGGCCGCGGCAAGGTCTGACAGGGCGAAAACACTGTCGACGGCGGAGCCGAGGATACCGGCGCGGATGCCGGCAAAGCTGCGCGCGAAGGCGTCCTCGATCTCGGCGCGCGGGGCCGAATGCACCCAGTTGCGCAGCCAGAGGAAGGAGAACGCGACGTCCTCGCGGCGTTCGGCGACCAGCATCGGATCCAGTTGCAGGCCGGAGAGCGCGCCATACTGGATGAAAGCGCCGCCGGCGTGGATGTGCCGGAACAGCGCATTGCCGGGCTCGCCGCCAACCGCATCGAGAACCGCGTCGAGCGGTGGTGTGGATTGCGCGATGATCTCGCCGGAAAAGCTCTGCTTCAGCCGCGCCGCGGTCGCGGCGCTGCGCACGAGGGCGACCGGCTGGAACCCGGCCTCCGCCAGCAGCACCAGCAGCATCTTGCCGATGGCGGAGGCTGCGGCGGTGACGCCGATGGGCTGGCCGCGCGCGCTGCCGAAATGCGCCTGCGCGGCATCGACCAGCCGGAAGGCCGTCAGCGGGTTGACATAGGCCATGGCCGCCTGATCGTCGGAAAGATCGTCGGGCACCGCAAAACACCGCTCGGCCGGGCGGACCAGATAGTCCTGCCACAGCCCGCTCGCGCCGATCGGCAGAACGCGCCGACCGAGGGCGAGGCTGTCGACACCCTCGCCAAGTCGCGCGATTTCGCCCACACCTTCGAAGCCGGGCACGAAGGGCAGGGTGGTGCGGCTGCGATAGGCGCCGGTGACGGGAATGAGGTCGGACGGGTTGATGGCCGCGCGGCGGATGCGGATCTCCACCTCGCCGGGGCCGGGCGCAGCCCGCTCCAGCTCTTCGAGGCCGATCACTTGCCGGGGATCGCCGAACGCTCTAACAACGGCACGAAGCATGGTTTTATCCCGGGAGTCGACGTGGAACAGGCGGCAGACATCACGGTGAGCGACGTCCGCATACCCTTCCGCGATATAGACATGCACGGCCATATGCACAATGCCGCTTACTATGCCCATGCCGAAGCCGCCGTCGCCGGCTTGTGGCGGCACCGGCCCGAAGGGGCGAATGATCCGGTCTATTTCGTGCGCAAATCCGGCTGCACCTTCCATCGCGGGCTCAGGCTCGATGACATCGCCCGCCTGAAGGTCTCGGTGGCGCGCATTGGCGCAACCTCGCTCAGCTTCACCGTCGCCATGTCCTGCGAGGACGCTCCGGTCGCCGATCTGGAGATCGTCTGGGTTGCCGTAGATCCGGCGACCCGCCAGCCCGTCAGCGTGCCGCAACCGGTGCGCGACTGGCTGAAATCATTCCTCGCCTGACGCCGTCTCGACCTGCAGCCAGCCGGGCCGGCAATCCTCGAACGAATGGTATTGCGGTGCCAGCGCCGGATCGGCCGGATCGTCGAAGCCGCCGATGAGCAGCGCCACGACCGGTTCGTCGTCGATCGCGCCGATGGAGCTGCCGCAGGCCGGGCAGAAGGCGCGGCTGGAATAGTCCGAGGACCGCCAAGTCGAGGGTTTTGCACCTGGTCCCGTCCATTTCAGGCGGTCGGTGGGAAACTCCACCCAGGCGGCGGTTGGCGCGCCGGTATGCTGCTGGCAGAAGCGGCAGGAGCAGGTATGCGGCTTTTCCGCCGGCCCCGTCGCCTCGAAGCGAATGGCGCCGCACAGGCAGCCGCCGGAATAAATCGTGTCGCTCAAATCGTTCCTCACACTTTCCGAAACAAGGTCGCAATACCCATGCCGCCGCCGATACCCATCATGGCAAGTGCCATGGTCTCGGCCTCGGCTTGCCGCATCTGCGCAAAAAGCCGCGTGACGAGAATGGCGCCGGACGCGCCATAGGGATGGCCGAGCGCCAGCGCCCCGCCGTCGCGATTGACCGTTGCGGGATCGATGCCGAGCGCATCGAGGCTTGCCAGCACCTGCGAGGCGAAGGCCTCGTTGAACTCGATGAACGGGATCGCCGCGGCGTCGAGTCCCGGATTGCGGGCAATGAGCTTGTGCATCGCCGGCACCGGCCCAAGGCCGAGCAGGTTGGGATCGACACCGGCGGCCGCGCTGTCGACGATCTCCAGCAGCACCGTCAGGCCAAGGCTTCGTGCCTCGGCAAGCGAGGTGACCAGCACGACCGAGGCGCCGTCATTTACCGGGCAGGCATTGCCCGCCGTCACGGTGCCGTCCGGCCGAAAGACGGGTTTGAGCGCGGCAAGTTTCTCCAGCGAGGTGTTTTCCCGCGGGCATTCGTCGTGGGAGACCGTGCGGGCGGGCGTTTCGAGCGGCACGATCTCGTCGTCGAACTGAACGGCTTTTGCGGCCGCGACGGCGCGGCGATGGCTTTCGAGCGCAAAGGCATCCTGCCGCGCGCGGCTGATGCCGGCGTGTGCAGCGACGTTTTCGGCGGCGATGCCCATGTCCGGATCGCCAACGGAATCCGGCGCCATGCGGGCGCGGCGCACCGGCTCCGGCTCGCCACCGGGCGCGGCGGGCGGGCGAAAGCGCAGATGCGCTCGGCTGCTGCTCTCCGTGCCGCCGGCAAGATAGAAGCGGCCGGCACCGGCCTGCACGAAGCGAGCGGCCAGCGCAATCGCTTCCAGCCCCGAGCCGCATTGTCGGTCCACCGTCATGCCGGGCACGCTGACCGGCAGGCCCGCTTCCAAGGCGGCGAGACGGGCAAGGTTGCCCGCACTGTTGGCGGCATTGCCGAGGATCACGTCGTCCACCGCGTCTGGCGCAAGCCCTGTCTCGGCAAGGATGCGGCGGATCAGCGGCGCGGCGAGGCTGGCCGGCTCGATTGCGGCAAGCGTGCCGTTGACGCGGCCGATCGGCGTGCGAAAGGCCGCGGCGATGACCGGAATGCGCGCCGGATCAGAGGAACCGTTCGAGTGCATTGTTTCCCTCCGCCACCCATTGCCGCACCGTCTTCGCCTCGACCTTGCCGGAGGGCGTCACCGGCATGGCGCGGCAAAGCCACAGGCGGCGCGGCTGTTTGTAGCGTGGCAGCACCTCGGTCATCGCAGCCGTCAATATGTCGGGCGTCAGCGCCGATCTGCTCGGTTCGATGACGGCGACGAGTTCGCTGCCGAGATCGGCATGGTCGACGCCGAAGACATGGGCGGCGCGCACATGCGGCAGGCCAAGCAGTGCCGCTTCCACTTCGGACGGATAGATGTTGTTGCCGCCGGATAGCACCATGCCGCCGGAGCGGCCGAGGAGGTGCAGCGTGCCGTCCGCCTCGAGGAAGCCGAGGTCTCCCACGGTGGTGAGGTTGCCGACACGGGCAAGCCCTGCACCGTCGCCAGCACCGAGATAGCCGGTGGCGACGAGCGGGCTTTCGACGAAGATGGTGCCTGTTTCGCCTGCGGGCAGCGCCTTGCCGGCCCCATCCAGAATGGAGAGCCGAACGCCGGGAAAAGCCGTGCCGACGGCGGTGGAGGAGGCGGGATCGCCCGGCGCGGTGGCGGTCATGAAGCCGATCTCCGAGGCGCCGTAATATTCGCGAAGTGCTGCGCCCGGAAACGTTCTGCGGCACAGTGCGTGGTCGGCGGCGGTGAGTTTGGCGCCGGCAATGGTGATCGCCGTCACTCCTTCCGCGCCACCGCCCTCGCAAAGCCGGCGCAGCATCGTCGGCACGAGCACAAGGCGGCGGACGTCGTTGCTCCGGATCGTGTTCGCCGCCTCGGCGGCGTCGAAATGCCGGGCTGTGTAAAAAATCCCGCCGGCAAGCAGCGTCTCCGTCATTGCATAGAGCGCAAGACCGTGGGCGAGGGGACCGGGAGAATAGGTGCTGGTCGTCGCGTCGATGCCGAAGAAGGGGGCGCCTGTTTCAAGGCTGATGCGCCAGGAGCGGCGATCGCGGATGATCGGTTTCGGGTCGGCGGTGGTGCCGGAGGTGAAGACGATCAGGAACGGATCGTCGCCGTTGCCCTCGGGGAGCGGCGGGTCGCCGAGGGCGGCCTCTTCGCTGATCGTCGTGCTGTTGCCGTCGTGCGGGCTGCGGGCGAGGAGGTTGGCGCCGTCTGCGGTGACGACGAGATCAGGCCCGAGCTTTTCGATCATGCGGCGCCGAACCGGTTCCGGCAGGTGCGGATCGATCAGCGCCGCACAGTTGTTGCCGGCCGTCGCCGCGGCGAAGGCGGCGGCAAAGAGCGCGTGGTTGCCGGTGATGATGGCGATGAGCCGGTTTTTCGGCCCGATCGCGCTGTGGCCTTCAGGGGCGAGGCGCGAGAAGGCCGCAAACAGCCGCCGCGCCGTCGCGGCCAGCGCGCCGTAGCAGAGAACCCGGTCCTCCAGATGGAAGGCCGGGTTTTCAGGATGGTTGGCGGCGTGCTGTTCGAGGGCGCCGGAAAGCGGCATGGGCTCAGGCGCGCTGCGGCAGGAGCGGGTAACCCGCAAGCACCGCGCGGCCGGCCAGCATGGCGACAAATGCCTTGATGAGGTCGCCGGGAACGAAGACGAGCGATGCCAGCGCCGTTTCGAAGAACGCCTTGCCGCTCATGTAGACGAGCCACGGAATGCCGAAGAGATAGACAACGGCAATGCCGCCGACGATGGATGCGGCCAGGAAGGCGAGAAACTGCGTCAGTTCGCCCTTGTCTTCCCGGGCGAAACGCTCGGCGATCAAGCCGCAGACGAAGGCGCCGAACACCCAGCCGACGAGGTAGCCGCCGGTCGGGCTGGCGAAAATGGCAAGGCCGCCACGACCGCCGGACAGCACCGGCAGGCCGATCGCAACGAGCAGCAGGACGAGCAGCACGGCGCCAGCACCACGTTTGGCGCCGAGAATGCAGCCGGCCAGCATGACGCCGAGCGACTGGGCGGTGATCGGCACGGGTATGAAACCGAGCGTGATCGGCGGCAGCAGGCCCAGCACCACGATGATCGCGGCGAAGAGGGCGACGAGGACGATGTCTCTGGTGGTCATGTCGAGGTTCCCGGATGGACAAAATTGGGTTGGTGTTTAGTGCCGCCGAAAACCGCGGGCGTCAATCGCCATGGCGATCGTATCCGCATCCTTCAGCGTCAGAATGATGAGCGGCGTCAGCGTGGAAAGCGGCCGCACCGGCAGGCCGCGCGCCCGGTGGGCGTCGGCGATGTCCTGGTAGCGGGCAAAAATCTCCGGAACGAAACGGATGACGAGGCCGACGGCAAGGCTGACATCCGCCGCCCGCACGAAGCCGAATCGCTCCAGCGGCGTGAGGAGCCGGGTGATTTCGTCCATGAAGGTGGAAATGCCTGTCGTCGCCGTGACGGCGGCGGCCAGCAGCACCAGCGTGGACAGGCGGCTGAAGACGGCAAGGGCCTCGTGCAGCGAATGAAAGACATAGTTTGCCGCCGCGACCAGCAGCACGGTGAAGAGCACGAAGCGCGTGCGCCGCGCCGCTTCCCTGAGGCCGATGCCAGTCGACAGATAAATCGTTGCGGCCAGAACGAGCGCCGGCACGAGAAAACGCAGGTCCGAGGTCAGGAAAAGCACGATGGCCGCGACGAAAAGCACGATCAACTTGCCGCGCACGGGCATGCGATGCAAAGGCGAGGTACCCTCGATGTCGAGCCCGTTCAGCATGCGGCGATCTCCCGGTAGGTGCGGATCGCCTCGGCCGGCGCGCTGTCTGCGGTAAGCCGCCCGTCATGGAAGACCAGCACGCGGTCGAAGCCTTCGATCAGCGCTAGGTCGTGGGTGATCACCAGCACCTGCTCCGGCAGTCCGGCGATGGTGCGCGCGATAAGTGTGCGGTTTTTCAGGTCGAGCTGGTTGGTCGGCTCGTCGAGGATCAGAAGCTCCGGGCCGGTGACGAGCACGCTTGCAATGGCGCCAAGCTGCGTTTCTCCGCCGGAAAGCTCATGGACACGCCGGCGCGCCAGGTGCGAAATGCCGAAACGCGCAAGCACCGCCTCGGTCTTCTCCGCGATCTCGACCTTGCCGAAGCCGCGATTCTTGAGGCCGAAGGCGATGTCTTCCGAAAGGATCGGCAGGATCATCTGGTGTTGCGGGTTCTGGAAGATGAAGCCGGTTTTTCCGCGCGCGGCAACCTCGTCGGCCACCGTATCGAGCCCGCCGACCGTCACCGTGCCGGTGGTCGGCTTGACGAGGCCGTTGATCAGCCGCGCCATGGTCGTCTTGCCGGAACCGTTGAGGCCGACGACACCGATGCGCTGTTCGGTCAGCCGTAAATCCAGCGGCTGGAGCGCGGTGCGTCCCGCATAGTTCACCGTGGCGGCGGAGAAAACGATATCCAAGAGCGGGGTCCCGTTCGCAGATGGGTGGTGGACCTATAAGCAATTCCACGGGAAGTGCGAAGCGCTTTTGTGTCGACGCCTGTAATAATGTTGAACAATCTGCGGAAAACGTTGAAGGAGCCGGATGTCGCTTGGTTTTTTCCAACAGAAAGTGGGTGGAACAAAACAGGAATATGTGTCTATCATCCGGTTATGACGATTCTGCTTTCCAATGCCGAGGCCCGGCGCATCTTCCTCGCCCGCCAGGGGCTTAGCACGCCACCCGGTCGCCTGCTCGGCAAGGCGGGGCTGTTGCAGCTCATCCACGATATCGGCTTCGTGCAGGTGGACAGCATCGCCACCGTCGAGCGGGCACATCACCAGATCCTCTTCTCGCGCAACCAGACCTACCGGCGCGAGCACCTGACGGAATTGCTGGAGACGGACGGTGATCTGTTCGAGCACTGGACGCATGATGCCTCCATCATCCCGAGCGAATTCTTCCGCTACTGGAAGCACCGCTTCCGCCGCAAGGAGGCATCCATCCTCGAGCGCTGGAGCAAGTGGCAGGGCGAGGGTTTTGACGCCACATTCGAGGAAACCTATGAGCGCATCGCCGCAGGCGGCCCCGTCCTGTCGCGCGATCTGAAGACCGACGAGCACAAGTCCGGCGGCTGGTGGAACTGGCATCCGAACAAGACGGCGCTCGAATTTCTCTGGCACACCGGCAAGCTGGCGATCGCCCGGCGGGAAAACTTCCAGAAGGTCTATGACCTCACCGAGCGCGTCGTGCCGGCGCATCACCACGAGCCGGATGTCGAACATGACGCCTTCGTCGACTGGGCCTGCCGCAGCGCGCTGACGAGGCTCGGCTTTGCCACCCATGGCGAGCTTGCTGCCTTCTGGGCGCTGATCTCGCCGGAGGAGGCGAAAGCCTGGGTGGAAACGCACCGCGACGAACTGCGCCCCGTTGCCATCGAGACGGCAGACGGCGACAAGCCGCGTGCCTCCCATGCCTTCGCCGACTTCCCGCAAAACCTCGGCGATATCCCCGAACCGCCAGCCCGGCTGCGTGTGCTCTCGCCCTTCGATCCGCTGATCCGTGACCGCAACCGCACGGAACGGCTGTTCGGTTACTTCTATCGCATCGAAGTCTTCGTGCCGGAGCCGAAGCGCCAATACGGCTACTACGTCTTCCCGTTACTCGAAGGCGACCGCCTCGTCGGCCGCATCGACATGAAGGCCGACCGCAAGTCCGGCACGCTCGACGTCAAGCGGCTGTGGTGGGAACCGAAGGTCCGCGCCTCGGCGGGGCGGCTGGAGAAGCTGGAGGCCGAGCTTGCCCGTCTGGCGAAGTTTTCGGGCCTGGAGGAGGTACGGTATCTCGATGGGTGGCGGGGCGAGGGCGGTTAGCTCTGCCCCTCATCTCCAACAGGTTTCAAGCCGTCGCCGGTCGTCCGCCGAAGGCACCCCTCGCGCTTTCCGTGAGTGCCCGGAATTTCTCCGATGCGCCCATCAGCTTCGCGTCCCAATCCGGGTCCGGCACCTGGCCGCGGATCGTGTCGAAATAGACGGCCATCAGCGCGGTGATTGCGAAGGGCTCCAGCACGGCCGCCTTGAAGGCCCAGGCGAAGACGATCGCGATGATGAAGCTGTAGCCGGCGATTTCGCCGGGGAAGAGATAGAGGATCGCCGCCGCCGGGGCGAGGGCTAGCAGGAAGACACCGATCGAGAGGACCCACAGGAAGATGGAGAGCCAGACGGCGTTCTTCACCATCTTCAGCCCGTTCTGCGCGTAGAGCACGAGGCCGCGGCGCGAACTTTCCCAGGCATTGTCGCTTTTGGTGCGGATGTTGTAGCCGAGGATGATTTCGTCGACATAGGTCAGCGAGAGGCGGATGACCGTATTGGCAAAGCGCGCGATGCCGTCGAGGCCCGGGATTGGCAGGAAGGCGGCAACACCGCCGATCAGCCCGGTGATGGCGGCGATGACGCCCTTGATGAGCTGGTCGAGCGCGAAGAGCACGTTCGCCTCGCCGAAGCGGGCGGTGACGATCTCGCGGCCATAGGCGACCTGACCCTTGCCCTCCGGTAGGGCCTCGCCGTCGATCAGCCTGACGATGACGGCGATATGCGCGGCCTTCACCATGTAGAGCAGCCATTCCCGCGCCCAGTAGACGGCCGTTCCGACCAGCCCCATGCCGAAGAAACCGCCCCAGACGGCGAAGGATTCCGGGCTGTCGCTGACCGAGCCGACACCATAGCCGATGCCGGCGCCGACGCCTGTTGCCAGGATGAAGGCAAGCGTGATGGCGAAGTAGATCACCATCCGGGTCAGGATGAAGGGCATGGTCTTCAGCAGAATGCCGATAGTCTTGCCGATGCTGAAATCCCACATGCCCTTGTCGCCCCCAAAGAAAATCCCGCGGCCCCCAATCGTCGCGTGAACTGCAAACGTTTTGGGGGCGCGGGATATTCGGGCGCTAGCGGGCGATCAGCAGAGGTCGGTCGCGCTGATCTGGATGCCGAATCCTTCGAGACCGACATAGTGGCGCTCACGCGAGGCCAGCAGGCGGATCGAGGTGATGCCGAGATCCTTCAGGATCTGCGCGCCGAGGCCGATTTCCAGCCATTCGCTTTCGCGTGCCTGCGCCTCGTCGTGGCCTTCGCCGTCATGTTTGCTCCGGCGGGCGGTCTGCGAGGCGCCGACACCGACCGAACCCTCGCGCAGGTAGACGATGACGCCGCGGCCTTCGCCGGCGATGCGCTTCATGATGCTGTCGATCTGGCGGTCCGCGCCAAAAACGTCGCCGCCGACATTTTCGAGATGCAGGCGTACCGGAATGTCCACGCCATCACGGATATCGCCGAAGACGACGGCAAGGTGGTGCATCGGGTCCCAGGGCAGGGTGTAGGTCATCGCCTTGGCCCGGCCATAGGGCGTGTCGATGGTGAAGCTGTCGACCTGCTCGATCAGCGTTTCCTTGCGCTGGCGGTAGGCGATGAGATCGGCGACCGAGACCTGCTTGAGGCCGTGCGTCTCGGCAAAGCTTGCCACCTGCGGACCGCGCATGACTGTGCCGTCGTCGTTGACGAGTTCGCTGATCACGCCGATCGGCGGCAGGCTGGCGAGCTTGCAGAGATCGACGGCGGCTTCCGTATGGCCGGAGCGCATCAGCACGCCGCCTTCGCGGGCGACGAGCGGGAAGATGTGGCCGGGGCGCACAAAATCGGTCGGGCCGACATTCGGATTGGCGAGGTTGCGCACCGTCAGCGTGCGGTCGTCGGCGGAAATGCCGGTCGTCGTGCCGTGCTTGAAATCGACGGAGACGGTGAAGGCGGTGGTGTGCGCCGAATCGTTCTCCGCCACCATGGCGTTGAGGTTGAGGCGCTTGGCCTCCTCGCGCGGCATCGGCGTGCAGACGATGCCGGAAGTGTGGCGCACGATGAAGGCCATCTTTTCCGGCGTGCAGTGCACGGCCGCGACGATCAGGTCGCCCTCGTTCTCGCGGCCGTCGTCGTCCATGACGACGACGATCTCGCCGGCCTCGAAGGCGCGGATGGCATCGACGACACGCTTCTGGTCATAGCTCATGGCAGGCTCCTGTTTCAGCCAGTTATTTCAGGCGGCCGGTCTGGCCGCGATCGCGCAGGTAGTGATCGGCGACGGCGCAGGCAACCATCGCCTCGCCGATCGGCACAGCGCGGATGCCGACGCAGGGATCGTGCCGGCCCTTGGTGCGCAGGTCGACATTGTTGCCGTCGGCATCGATCGAGCGGCGCTCGGTGAGAATCGAGGAGGTCGGCTTGATGGCAAAACGCGCGATGACCGGCTGGCCGGTGGAAATGCCGCCCAGAATGCCGCCGGCATGGTTGGACAGGAAGATCGGGTTGCCGTCATTGCCCATGCGCATTTCATCGGCATTGTCCTCGCCGGTCAGCTCCGCGGAGGCAAAACCCTCGCCGATCTCGACGCCCTTCACGGCGTTGATCGACATGAGAAGCGAGGCGATGTCCTGGTCGAGTTTGCCGTAGATCGGCGCACCGATACCGGCCGGAACGCCTTCGGCAACGACTTCCACGACGGCGCCGATCGACGAGCCGGCCTTGCGGATGCTGTCGAGATACTGTTCCCAGACGGGAACGATCGCCGGATCAGGTGCGAAGAACGGGTTGTTGTTGACCTCGTTCCAGTCCCAGTTGTTGCGGTCGATCTTGTGCTTGCCGATCTGCACGAGGGCTGCGCGGACGTTGAGGCCCGGCACCACCTTGCGGGCAAGCCCGCCGGCCGCGACGCGTGCCGCCGTTTCGCGGGCGGAGGAGCGGCCACCGCCGCGATAGTCACGAATGCCGTATTTGAGGTCATAGGTGTAGTCGGCATGGCCGGGACGGTACTGCCGTGCGATCTCGCCGTAATCCTTCGAGCGCTGGTCGGTGTTCTCGATCATCATCGATACCGGCGTGCCGGTGGTGATCATCGTCTCGCCGTCCGCGTCCATCATCACGCCGGAGAGCACCTTGACGAGGTCGTCCTCGCGGCGCTGCGTTACGAAGCGCGACTGGCCGGGCTTGCGCTTGTCGAGCCAGGCCTGGATTTCGGCCAGCGTGAAGCGGATGCCGGGCGGGCAGCCGTCCACCACGCAGCCGAGCGCGATGCCGTGGCTTTCGCCCCAGGTGGTGACGCGGAAAAGATGACCGAAAGTGTTGTGCGACATGAGCGGAACCGGACCCGATAGAAGTGGTCCCTCTCTTAGTGGAAAAAGCGGGGGAGGGACAAGGGTTTCGCGTGAGGTCCGGTCAGGAAGCGAGCTTCCAGCGCATCTCGCTGCCGAAGGCAAGGAAGGCGTCGCGCGAGAGCGGCTTGGCGAAGGCGAAGCCTTGCAGGAGATCGCAGCCCAGCATGCCGAGCATTTCGGCGTGCGCCATCGTTTCCACGCCTTCCGCAACGATCTCGATGTTGAGCGAGCGGCCGATCTCGATGATCGAGCGCACCAGCGCCTGTTCATCGCGCGAGGAGAGGATCGGCGCAACGAGCTGGCGATCAATCTTCAGCCGCTTGGGCTTCAGCTTCAAGAGGCTGACGATGGAGGTGTGGCCGGTGCCGAAATCGTCGATCTCAATGTCGATGCCGAGCGCCTTGATGCGTTCGAGGTTGGAGAGAACGACGTCGTCGCTCTCGTCGAGGAAGATCGATTCCACCAGTTCGAAGGCGATCTGGCCGGGCTGGATGGAAAGGCCGGTCAGGCTTTCGATCAGGCTCTCGTCGCGCAGCCGCCGGGCGGACACGTTGACCGAGATTTTCGGCATGATCAGACCCTGCGCCGCCCAGCGGGCGCAGTCGAGCAGCGCCTTCTCCAGAACGATGCGGTCGAGCGTCGCCATGACGTTGAGGTCTTCGGCGATCTTCAGGAAGCGGTCCGGCGTCAGCACGCCGTCGCGTGGATGGTTCCAGCGGATGAGCGCCTCGGCGCCGGCGAGTTTCAGCGTGCCGGCGTCGATCTGAGGCTGGTAGTAGGGCACGAATTCGTTGTTCTCGATGCCGGACAGAATGTCGTCGGCGATGCGCTTGTTCGAGATGATCTCGGCCTGCAGCGCCTGCGTGAAGAATTCGTGCCGATTGCGCCCCATCGCCTTGGCGCGGTAGAGCGCGATGTCGGCATTCACCAGCAGCCTGGCGGTATCGACCGCCCGACCTTCGGCGAGCGCAATACCGATGCTGACGCCGAAGCGGCACAAATGGCCCTCATACTCGATGGGCTGCTGCATCAGCGTGATGATGCGGCGTGACAGCGCGCTGAGATAGGTCTCGTCCGTCGTATCGGCCACCACCACGACAAATTCGTCGCCGCCGATGCGGGCGACGAGATCGCCCTCGCGCACCGAGGCGCGTAGCACCTGCGAGGCATGCACGAGCAGCGCATCGCCGGCCGCATGGCCGAGCGTGTCGTTGATCTGCTTGAAGCGGTCGAGGTCGATATGCAGGATGCCGACGCGCACGTCCGTCGTCGCGCTGCGTGCGGCGATGGCGGTCAGCTCGTCGTCGAGCTTGCGCCGGTTACCGAGGCTGGTCAGCGGGTCGTGCAGGGCGTTGTGCTCGATGCGGACCTTCGCCTGTTCCAGTTCCAGGTTCTTGGCGTCGGCCTGCGTCTTGGCGGCCTTGAGGTGTTCGCGCAGCACGACATCCTCGGTGACGTCGAAGGCGAGGCCGATCAGCCTGCGGGTGGCGCCATGGCCATAGTGGATCTTGCCGACGGAGCGCACATGGCGGATTTCCCCGCCGGGTAGAACGACGCGCGCCTCGTGCACATAGGGCAGGTCCTGGGCGATGCAGCGTTCGACATTCTCGATGATCGCTGCCCGGTCATCCGGGTGGATGGCGCCAAGCCAGGCTTCCTGCGTCACGATGCCGTCGGTGAAGGTCAGCCCGTAGAGCTGATGCATGCGGGGGTCCCAGAAGGTCCGGCCGCGGTTCAGGTCAGCTTCCCAAAGGCCGCACTGATAGGAATCGAGCGCGAGGTCGAGGCGACGGGTCGTCTGCTCCAGCTCGCTGTTCTGTAGCTCGGAGCGCTCCTTGGCCTCCTTGAGGCGGGCGGTCATCTGCACGTCGCTGGTGACGTCGAAGGCGAGGCCCACGAGCTTGCGGCGGCCGTCCTGCCCGACATGGAGCTTGCCGACCGACTGGACATGGCGGATCGTGCCGTCGGGATGGACAACTCGCGAGGTGCGCATGTAGGGCACGTTTTCCCGGATGGTCTGGTCGGCCTTGCCTTCCGCCTCGTCCCGGTCGTCGGGATGGATGGCGCCGATCCAGGTCTCGTGCGTGATGCGGTTTCCCGTGTTGGTGACGCCATAGAGCTGGTGCATGCGCTCGTCCCACAGCGTCAGCCCATCCTCGAGGTCGGCCTCCCAGAGGCCGCATTCATAGGAATCGAGCGCGAGGTCGAGGCGCTGCGTCAGCTTGGCAAGCTCGGCGTTCTGAATGTCGGCCTGTTCCTTGGCGGTCTTCAGGGCCTGGTTGAGCAGGACGTCCTCGGTGACGTCCCAGCTGATGCCGGTCAGTTTTTCATCGCCGTTCGGGCCGATGAGGCGCGAGCCGACATTGCGGATATAGTGCCAGCTGCCGTCCGGCATTAGGATGCGATATTGCGATTTGTAGTCGCTGCCGCCGGCGCGGATCAGGTCCATCTGGGCCTTGGCGGTGGCGACGTCGTCTGGGTGGAGAACCGAGCGCCATTCGTGGTCGTTCGGCGTGGCGCCTTCCGAGAAGCCGTGCAGGCGATGCATCTGGGCGTCCCAGTTGCGCGCGCCGCTGGCAAGCTCGATTTCCCAGATGCCGATCTTGGAGGCGTCGAGTGCAATGTCGAGACGCTGGGAGAGCGACTGTACCTGCCGTTCGCGCGCCCGGAGCCGGGCGATGTTGCGCTGGCGTTCGCTGACAAGGCCGCCGGTCAGGAAGATCGGCACGATGATGACGAGTGCGGCTGCGACGATGATCAGACGGATCTGCGTCAGGTTTTCCGGCGGATGCTGCCAGCCCTTCGTCGGAATGGCGGCGAGCTCCCAGCGTCCGCCAGGAAAATCCAGCACCTGGACGATGGGCGCGCTTTCGAAGATCTCGGCAGCGCCGAAGAAGGGGTCGACAATGTTGTCCGGCACACTGATATC
This sequence comes from Shinella kummerowiae, assembly GCF_009827055.1. Lineage (GTDB taxonomy): Bacteria > Pseudomonadota > Alphaproteobacteria > Rhizobiales > Rhizobiaceae > Shinella > Shinella kummerowiae. The sequence continues at coordinate 153,312 of NZ_WUMK01000009.1, read as the reverse complement.
GCGGATGGCGAGCTGGATATCGGCGGGATGCGCTGAAATGCCGGGCGGGTTGTGCCGGTCGGGGTCGATGAGGCCGGCATCGGTGAAGAGCTTGCGCTCGTCGATCACCCCGTCGATGTAACCCCAGAAGTAGTGCCGGGCATCCACATTGGTGAAGACCGGCATGAACAGGTTGAAGCCGCGCCCGCCCTTGGCGAATTCCACCGGCCCGAACATCAGCGGGCGCCCGCGCGAGCGGTCCGTCTGGGCGGCCATGCGGAAGGAGTTGAAGCGGTTGAAATTCGTGCCGAGATAGTGCTGGTTGCCGTCCAGCGGGAAGGCTTGCGTGACCGTGCCGTCTGGCGCGACGCCGACACGGCGGAAATGGGTGTTCTGCAGCATCAGCTTGCGGGCGAAGACGTTGAATTGCAGGGTCGCCTGCTCCGGCGCCACGGCAAACATGTTGGCGACGCTGCGAAGTGCCGCCACGTTGCTGTTGACCTCGCTCTGCAGGCGAGCGCCGACAAGCGCAAGGTCGCCCGCGATATGGTTCTGCAACTCGTTGCGGTAGATGTGCTCGTTTTGCCGCTCGTAGATGATGCCCGCCGTCAGGATGACGCAGCCGGCAATGGCCGCCGGGATGAGCGACGGCCGCGCCCATTCTGCAATGGACGCCAGATGACGGCGAAGGGCGGCAGGCAGGTGCAAAAGACAGTTCCCGTTTGTTGCAAAACGGTACGGTCTGTTTCCTTAAAATTGCATTTATAAGCAGCTGAAATACTTGCACTTCCGCTTGATGACGCGCGGTTGCATCGCATTTGTCCGACAAACCGGGGGATGAGCACTGCCCGCGCCTTGATTTGCCGCACCTTTCCGGCCATCCATTTCACACGACCGCGGGGGCGGGCAAATTTTGCCATATTTGGGGGGCATCTGATGGCCAGCAAAAAGACCGATTCATTTCCTGGGATTCGCACGATGCGCTTTCTGATCGCCGCTCTGATGGCTACGGCTGTTTTCCTCTCGCCACTCACCGCATCGGCAGAAAGCGCCGATGTCGAGGCCACCATCACGAATGTCGATACGACGAATCTCAGCCTGTCGCTCGACGACGGCAAGAAGTATCAGGCGCCGGAAGAGTTCAATTTCGAGGGCCTGACGCCCGGCGTGAAGGTGCTGGTGTTCTACACCGAAGTGGACGGCAAGCGCGTCATCAACGACCTCGAGATCATTCAGTAGGATTTGAACCGCTCGTCAGAGCCAGTGCATGCCGGTCGCATCGATGCGCAGCAGCCGGTCCTGGTGGATCGGCGTGTTGGCCGCCTCTTCCTCACCCATGCCATGCAGGCGGAAGGCCGCGCGAAAAACGCCGCCATGGCTGACGCAGACGGTCGGCTGGCGCACATCGGCAAGCCATGAGGCGATGCGCCAGGAGAGGATTTCGTAACTCTCGGCATCGTCGCCCGGTGGGATGAAGTTCCATTTCGCGTGGCGGCGCTCTTCGACACGTTCCGGCGCCTGCGCCGCGAGCTCGGGCAGCGTATGGCCCTCCCAGTCGCCGAAGGAGACTTCCACCAGGCGCGCATCGGTGCGGTAGGCGAGGGGGTCGATGCCCATGGCGCGGCGCAGGATCTCCATCGTCTCGCGCGTGCGCCCGAGCGGGCTTGCCACGAAATCGAAATCGGAAACCGTCGTGCCGAGAATGCCCTTGAAGGCCGTGCCGTTACCGGCCGCCTGTTTGCGGCCGGTGTCGTTCAGCGGGATGTCCTTCTGCCCTTGCAGTCTGCCTTCTGCATTCCACGCGGTCTGGCCGTGTCGGATCATGTAGATAAGCAAGGCAGAGGGTCCCGCTGTCAGTTCAATCCTTGGCGACGGAGATGTCCGGCGCGTCCACGGCCTTCATGCCGACGACATGGTAACCGCTGTCGGCATGGTGCGTTTCGCCGGTCACAGAGCGCGACAGGTCGGACAGCATGTAGAGGCCGACATCACCCACTTCTTCGATGGTAACGGTACGACGCAGCGGCGCGTTGTATTCGTTCCATTTGAGGATGTAGCGGAAGTCGCCGATGCCGGCCGCCGCAAGCGTCTTGATCGGGCCTGCCGAAATGGCGTTGACGCGGATGTTCTTCGGGCCGAGGTCGACTGCGAGGTACTTTACGCTCGCTTCGAGTGCGGCCTTGGCAACGCCCATGACGTTGTAGTTCGGCATGACCTTTTCCGCGCCGTAATAGGTCAGCGTCAGCATGGAGCCGCCGTCGGTCATCAGCTTTTCCGCACGGCGGGCGACCGACGTGAACGAATAGACCGAGATCTGCATCGTCTTGGCAAAGTTGCCCGGCGTCGTGTCGACATAGCGGCCGGTCAGCTCATCCTTGTCGGAAAAGCCGATGGCGTGCACGATGAAGTCGATCTTGCCCCACATCTTCTCGATATTGTCGAAAACGGCGTCGATCGACGCTTCGTCCGAAACATCGCAATCGCCAGCCAGCACGGCGCCGATTTCGGCGGCCAGCGGCTCGACGCGCTTCTTCAGCGCATCGCCCTGATAGGTGAAGGCGATCTCGCCGCCCTGTGCGTGGATAGCCTTGGCGATGCCCCAGGCGATGGAACGGTTGTTGGCGACACCCATGATGACGCCGCGCTTGCCCTTCATCAGACCAGATGCCTGAACCATGGTATGCCCCCTGAACTTAAAGTCGAAACTGCCTATGGCATAGGCGGCACGGTGGTTCAAGCGCGGGAGGCTTCAGGAACTGTTAGCACACGTAACAATGGGTGCATGTTTTACCGTAGCGTCACAAAAGGCTTAAAGATAAAGGCCTTCGCGCAGTGAACGCATGAGATCGATCATCTTGGCGTCCGGCTTTTCCCACAGGAGAAGACGGATTTCGGCGATGAGATCGCCGCGCTCGCCGTTTTCCTTGACGAGGCCTTCGCCCGCAATCGTGATCGTCTGGTCGGAGCCCGACCAGGCTGGGACAGAGACGGGAAGGGGCCCAAGCGGCCCGTCGATCGTCGTCTCGCAACCGAGCACGGCGTTTTCGATGGTGATCGGCAAGTCGACCTTCAGGTCAAAGCCATCGACGCGGAAACGGCCCGGCGCCACGCGCACGGTGACGATTGCATCGCCGCGTTTCAGGTTTTCCAGGCGATGGCCCGCTTCCCTGAGACGGATCACCTGGCCGTCCGTCGAGCCGGCGCCGATCGGCACCCGCAACGTCTGGCCGTCCGGCGTTTCGAGCGTCGGGCGCACCCGGTTCAGGATATCCTCGACCGTGACGGTGACGTCGGCGACAAGATCCGGGGCCTTCTCGACCTTTGCGCGGCTACCGCGGATGCGGCGGATGATGGCGGAGATGATCGCTGCCGCGGGCGCGGCGGCGCGCGCAGACGCGGTCTCGTCCGACGTGGTCTCGCCGGTGGTCTTGCGTGTGTCCGGCGCCGTGGCGGCGTTGGGCTGTTGGGCCTGCGGCTGCGGGCGGGCGTCCGGTTTTGCTTCCGCGGGCTGCCCGCGGGAATCGACGCCGAAGATGCGGGCGATCATGTCTTCCGCGCCTTCGTCCACCACGCGTTGTGGGGCTTCGGTCTGGGCCTTGCGCTCGGCTTGCTGGCGACGCATCTGCTCCATGCGGCGAAGCTCCGCCTCGCGCTGGTGGCGGTCGTAGCGGCTGCGTTTGTCCGGGTCGCGCAACAGGTCGTAGGCGCGGCCGGCCTCGGTAAAGCGAACGGTGGCGTTCGGGTCGTCGTGATTCTGGTCGGGATGCACCGCCTTTGCGACCGAGCGCCAGGCAGCCTTGATCTCGTCCTGTCCGGCGTTTCGCTTCACGCCGAGCACTGAATAGGGGTCACGCATAACTTCCACCCGTTGACGTTTTGCCGATCACGATAGCGAGGAACGTCCTAATCTCTCGTTACGGGTCAGGGTTGAGAAATCGCAAAGATTTCGCGCAAGCCCGGTTGGCGCCCTCAGCCCTGGAGGTCGAAGGCGAGCAGCAGCCACTCGCCGGAACTGCCAAGGCAGGTGCGGCCGGAATAGTTGGCGATGCCCTGGTAGGAATGTTTGGTCGTCACGAAATCGCGACAGGTACGCCCCGCCGTGTCGCGGTTTTCGGCGATGGTGCTGATCACGCCGGCGCTGCCTGAGGCGGAATTCGCCCAGGGAATGGGGTTGCCGGCCGTGTGTGAAAGATCGGCGGACGAGACGGCATTGCGCACGGTGATTTCATCGGTCAGCCGTTCCGCGCTGGTCGCCACGGCGCTGGTGCGCACGGTATCCACCTTGTCGTCAAACAGGTCGAGGCCGCCCATGCAGCCGGAAAGGAGCGCACCGGACGTCATCACGGCAACGATCGCAAGGCAGCGCGCCCAGTATGGCTTTGTCTCCGGTCGCGATTTTGCTATGACGTCCACTCCAACCTGCCTCATGCAGCCAATAGATCGGCATTGAATCGAATATGAGCGAAAACGCGTTAACAAGCGGTGACTTCACCGAGGAAAACGAACCCTATTCCCTGTTCGGCACATGGCTGGAAGAGGCGGGAAAGACCGAACCGAACGATGCGAACGCGGTGGCACTCGCGACCGTCGACGAGACGGGCCTGCCAAACGTGCGCATGGTGCTGCTCAAGGGATTCGACGAGCGCGGCTTCGTTTTCTACACGAATTTCGAAAGCCGCAAGGGCGAAGAACTGCTCGCCGCCCGTAAGGCCGCCATGTGTTTCCACTGGAAATCGTTGCGCCGCCAGGTGCGCGTGCGTGGCGAGGTGGAGGTCGTCACGGATGCCGAGGCCGATGAATATTATGCCTCGCGTCCGCGCGGCAGCCGCATCGGTGCCTGGGCCTCGAAACAGTCCCGCCCGCTCGAAGGCCGCTTCGCGCTGGAAAAGGCGGTCGCGGAATACACCGCGCGCTACGCGATCGGCGAAATCCCCCGCCCGCCATACTGGTCCGGCTTTCGGATAAAGCCGGTCTCGATCGAATTCTGGCACGACCGCGCCTTCCGCCTGCACGACCGCGTGGAGTTCCGCCGCGCGGACGATGGCAAGGGCTGGACGAAGGTTCGGATGTATCCGTAAATTCTAGCGCCGCAGCAGCCGGAACGGGATGCCGGAGGCCAGGGCGCCGACATATTTCGGTTTCTGGTATAGCCCGTTCAGCGAGATGCGGGGCAGCGTCGTCGGCGTGTCAAAGGAGCGCGCGGAGAGCGTGCCCGGGTCCGTCGTCACGGCGAGGCGGAAGCCAAGCTCCTTGGCGAGGCGGTGTTCGCGCGGCGAGACGGCGGCGTTGTTGCCATAGGGATAGGCGAAGGTTTCCGGGCGGTGGCCGATGATCGCGGCGATGCGGTCGGCTGATTCATTCATCTCGCGGCGGGCTTCCTCGTCGCTGAGGCGCGCCAGCGACCGGTGACTGACCGTATGGGCGCCGATCGAGGCGAGCGGGTTGAGCACGAGGCTTTTCAACTCCGGTTCGCGCATGACGAGCCGTTCGGTGATCATCATCGGGTCGATGCCATGCGCCTTTGCGGCGGCATCGAGCTTTTCGATCGCGGTCGCCTCGTCTGTCTCCACCTGGACGAAGCGGGTCATGCGGTTGAAGGCCGCCTGCTTCTGGAAGGGCGTGGCAAGCGGCATGGTGACCGGGCCGGTGCCGAAATCGAACTCCAGATGTGGCGCCGCGCGCAGCAGTTCCGTCAGCGTCTCCCACCAGATGCCATGGGTCTTGCAGCAGAAACCCGGCGCGACGAATACCGTGAACGGCACCTTGTGGCGGGTAAAGACCGGCTGGGCGTGCATGGCATTGTTGCGATAGCCATCATCGAGCGTGAAGGCGGCGAAGCGTTCGCCTGCCCGTGCGATGGCAAGGCGCGCCGGCAAGTCGGCAAGCGCCACGAACTGGTAGCCTTCCTCGCGCAGATGCTCGATCGCCGCCTCGAGGAATTCCGGGGTAATCTCCAGATGCGCATTCGGATCGAAGGCCTGCGGCAACTTCGGGCGCACATGGTGCAGCGTGAAGATCGCGCCCATGCCGCGCGCCGTGGCCATCAGCCCGGCGCGGCCCGCAAAATGCGCAAACTCCAGCCCGCCGGTAATGACGGCGCGCTTGAGCCCCTGGCGCATGACATTGCGGATTGGCATGTTTTTTCGGTCTTTCCTGTCGTTTCGTGCGGTCGTTATCGCATCCGGTCGGTATCCGATGGGTTAACAACGGCTTTCCTGTGACGGTGGGGTGCGGCCCGCCCGTACTGGAAGGTGAGGATGAGGATGACCTCCATCATGATGGTTGTGACAGCGTCGAACATTGTCTCGTTCTCCATGCGTTTGACTGCATGGATTGTCCGCCCGCTTGCCTCTTTCACTCAAACGAGTTTATCGTCGATCTCGGATGACTTGAGGTTATGCGATGAAACGCGGACGGCTGCCCCTGACGGCGCTGCGAAGTTTCGAGGCGGCGGGCCGGCTCGGAAGTTTTACGCTGGCCGCCGAGGAGCTGCTGGTGTCGCAGGCCGCCGTCAGCCGGCAGGTCAAGGAACTGGAAGCCGAGCTTGGCAAACCGCTCTTCGAGCGCCGCCATCGCAGCGTCCGTCTGACGCCATCCGGTCACGCCCTTCTCGGTGTGCTCTCCCGCGCCTTCGATGCGATGGATGCCAGCCTGTCGGAAATCCGTGGCCGCCGCGGTGGCGGGTTGCTGGAAATCAGCGCCGAACCGTCTTTCGCCGCCTGCTGGTTGGTGCCGAATCTCGAGGCTTTCCACGAAGATCATCCCGAGATCGACGTGGTGGTCGATTCCGACACGCGTCTCATTGAATTCCGCACGCAGGACGCCGAGATCGCCATCCGGCACGGGACGGATGCCAAGGCCTGGTCTCGCGTCGATGCCGAGCGCCTTGCGGCTGTCGAAATGGTGCCGGTGATGATGCCCTGCCTGCGGGCGGACGGCCCGCCGCTGAACGCGCCCGCCGATCTGATGGCCTACACGTTGCTGCACGAGGAGAACCGCAGCGCCTGGCAGCGCTGGTTTGCAGCCGCCGGCCTGCCGGACGTAACCCTCACGCGCGCCCAGATATTCACGGAAGGCAATCTTGTGCTGCAGGCTGCGTTGCGCGGCCACGGCGTGGCCCTTGTCGACCGGTCCTTCGCCGCAGAGGATATCGCCGAGGGCCGCCTGGTGCAGCCTTTCGACATTTCGATCTCCTATGGTGCCTATTGGCTGGTCGCCCGCGACTTCAAGCGCCTTTCACCCGAAGCGCGCGCCTTCCGGGAATGGCTGTTGCGGAGTTTTGGTGTGGATCAAAGATGAGGGGGCTTCGCGACTTGGCATGCCTGATATCGTACAAGAAGGGTATCAGGCCTTCGTCCCGCCCACCGTGATCTGATCCATCCTGAGATGCGGCTGGCCGACGCCGACCGGGACCCATTGGCCGGCCTTGCCGCAATTGCCGATGCCCGTATCGAGCTTGCTGTCGTTGCCGACCATCGAGACACGGCGCATGGCGTCCGGGCCGTTGCCGATCAGCATGGCGCCCTTGACCGGGGCCGTCACCTTGCCGTTCTCGATGAGATAGGCTTCCGTGCAGCCGAAGACGAATTTGCCGGAGGTGATATCCACCTGGCCACCGCCGAAGGAGACGGCGTAGATGCCGTTCTTCACCGAGGCGATGATCTCGTCCGGCGTCTTGTCGCCCGAGAGCATGTAGGTGTTGGTCATGCGCGGCATCGGGCGGTAGGCATAGCCTTGCCGGCGGCCGTTGCCGGTCGCTTTCATGCCCATCAGGCGGGCATTCTGCCGGTCCTGCATGTAGCCGACCAGCTTGCCATCCTCGATCAGCACGTTGTAGGCGGACGGCGTGCCCTCGTCGTCGACGGTGATCGAACCCCGCCGGTTGTCGATCGTGCCGTCATCGACGACGGTGACGCCCCTGGAGGCGACCTGTTCGCCGAGCAGGCCCGCGAAGGCCGAGGTCTTCTTGCGGTTGAAGTCGCCCTCCAGGCCATGGCCGACGGCCTCGTGCAGCATGACGCCCGGCCAGCCGGAGGCAAGCACCACATCCATCGTACCGGCCGGCGCCTCGACGGCTTCGAGATTGACCAGCGCCTGGCGCAGCGCATCGTCGGCGCCCGCCCGCCAGCTTTCCGCGGTGAGGAAGGCGTCGAAGGTCGTGCGCCCGCCAATACCGTAGCTGCCGGTCTCCTGCCGGTCGCCTTCTCCGGCGACGACGGAAATGTTGATGCGGGTCATCGGGCGCACGTCGGTGACGCGGTGCCCGTCGGCGCGCAGGATGTTGACGACCTGCCAGCTTGCGGCAACCGATGCCGTCACCTGCCGCACCTTCGGATCCTTGTCGCGCAGGTAGGCGTCGATCTCGGTGAGCAGCGCCACCTTCTGTTCGAAGGTCGGCGACCCGATCGGGTTGTCCGGGGTATAGAGCTGGCGGTTCGTGCCCTGCGGCGCGTCCGTATAGTCGCCGGAATAGCCGCGCGTGACGGCGCCGGCCGCATCGGCGGCGCGCTTCAGGGCGGCGAGCGTCATCTCGCCGGAATGCGCATAGCCGACGGCCTCGCCGGCCACGGCGCGCAGGCCAAAACCCTGGTCGGTGTTGAAGCTGCCGCCCTTGAGGCGGCCATTGTCGAAGGAGAGCGACTCGGCCTGTGCGTGTTCGAGGAAGAGCTCGCCGTCGTCCGCGTTCTTCAGCGTCTCCCGGAGCATCGCCTGCACGGACGCCTCGTCGGCATCGAAGAGGGAGAGGAGGTCGGTGTTCATGAGAGGCTCCGCAAGCATTTATGTCCGGGCTTCATGTAAGTCCCCCGGCGGCGGGCGGCAAGCCCGCCGGGTGATGGCTTACGGCAGCGCGTCGTAGCCCTCGCCGAAACCCTTGAGGTCGACGGGGATGCCGATGCCCTCTTCCGGCGACTGGAAGACGATGAAGGTGGCGGTCGCGCCCGAGCGGAAGGTCTTCAGGAGTTCGTCCTCCAGCACCACTTCCGCATAGCAGCCATCGGCGAAGCAGCGCACGAAATAGGCGCGGCCGATATCCTTGCCATCGACATTGAGGCCAAGCCCGTTCGGCAGCAGCACGCCGAGCGGCGCGAGCACGCGCAGGATTTTCGCCTTGCGGTCGGCGGTCTTCAGCACGACGACGGAGAGACCGAGTTCCGGCCGGTCTTCGGCCAGCACGTTCTGCATCAGCGCGCATTGTTCGCCGGAGGCACCGGCCGGCTGATCGCAGACGATCGACCATGCGCCATGGTTCGATTTCACCGTGCCGGGCTGCTGGGCCACTGAGGCGGACGGAAGCGCCGCGGCGGCGAGCCCCAGCGCGGCAAGGCCAAGTGCCGCCCGGGACAGCCGGGAAAGGGAAGCAAAACCCATGAAAACCTCGAAAATCTCGAATCAGTCGCGGTATATTTGAAGGGGCGGCGGCGAAATGAAAAGCCCCAAGCGCTCCTTTCCGATTGATTGAAGGCGGAAATTGGACCTCGCGCGGACACTTTATAATATAGAGAAGCCAACTTGTACTCGAAGGCTCATCGTGCGGCTTCGATTGGCGCCTCGTCGCCTCGCATAGCTGCTTCCGTGAGAAGAAGTGCGCTTATGCTTGCCAGGAGAAAACCGAACGCGAGATACATGGCGTTCCCGTCATAGAGGCTGCCTGTTCCAACGGCGAACACTGTTGCGATGGCGCTAGAGCCGGAAGCGATCAATGACGCTCCAAGGCCCGCCGTCTGCCCCAGGGTCTGCATCGCCAAGGCATTCAGGTTGCCGAAAAGAATCCCGATCGCGAAAAAGGCCCCGAAGAGAAGGGCCAACAGCACCAATAAATGAAGATCTCCCGCATCGATGAGGGAGGCAATCATCATGATCAATGAGAGGCCGGTCAGTCCGGTTAGCCCGGCGCGTACCATAGCGCGCATGCCAAAGCGCTGTACCAGTCGGGCATTTAGAAATGACGCCAAGCCCATGGCTGTAGCCAGTCCGGCGAAATAGAGAGGAAAGGCTCTTTCGATCTGATAGGCGTCGAAGAACAGGTCGGGGGCCGTGCTGATGTACAGGAGCTGTGCTCCGAAAATGAGCCCTGTTGACACAATCAATAACGACACGCGCCGGCTTGAAATGATGCGAAGCGCGTTCCGGAAAAGAAGTCTGGGGCGAAGGCGAATGCGGTTGGATACCGGCAGCGTTTCCGGGTGCCGAGTCACCAACCAAATACCAAGGCCAATGGAGACTGCGAAGTAGACGACAAAAACACTGCGCCAACCGGCGAGGCTGATCAGCCCCTGTGTGAGAGCAGGGGCCAGCATGGGGACCAGGATGAACAGGGTGAACATAAAGGACATGACCCGCGCCATGGCATCACCTTCGAACTGATCCCGGATCATGGCGCGTGTGGCGATCTTCGGCCCGGCTACCCCAACGCCTTGCAGGAAGCGGCCGAGGATGACGATCTCGAGTGATCCCGCAAGCATCGATATCAGCGTGCCCGTCACATATATGCCAATCCCCAAAACGAGCGCTTTCTTCCTGCCGATCGCATCTGACAATGGGCCTAGCAGCAGTTCGCCAAACGCCATGCCGAAGATGAACAACGATATTACATGCTGGGTTGAAAGGGGTGGCACGACGCCGACATCAGCACCGATATCCCGCAGGGCCGGCAGAAGCGCGTCAATGCTAAGCGACGTCAGCGCTGTCAGGAGCGTATAAAGCGCGAGGCGTTCCTTAAATCCGATCACCTGAGAAAAGCCTCGTAAGAAATGCTGTCGGCAATCTATACGAAGCACTTCCGCCTGCAATGCAGCCGCGCGCAGGACGGTTGGATGAGAAGCGCCCTGAAAAGGCTTGATCTCACCCGCTGGCCAGAGAAGCGACCACCTCGTCGGGCGCATGCAGCCGCCGCGCGAATCGGGAAGGGAAGGGGCTCTGGCCGGGATCGCCGCGGGCAAACCTTTCATGCTATAGGGAAATGTGAAGAAACTGTGGGGTTCGGCCCTAGGCTTTTGCTTTTGCGCAAAAATGCCGCATGGGGGGTCGCCCATGGCTGTTGCGGCGAGCATGAAACTGTGGTTTTAAGCACTCAGTATAGCAGGGATTCTGCGCGCCTGTTTGATCCCAATCAAACGCCTTGGGGAGATACGTTGTGAAAAACAAAGCTTTTGCAGTTCTGGCCGCTCTAGGCTGTCTGCTCTTTGCTTCGACCGCATTCGCTGATCAGCCGTTCGAGTGGCAGAAGGGCCTCCAGCCCCCCGCAACCTCGATCATGGAAGAGATTCGCTGGTTCGAGCAGTACACACTCTGGTTCATCGTACCGGTCACCCTGCTCGTTCTCGTCCTGCTCGTCATCGTCGTCGTCAAGTTCCGTGAAGGCGCGAACCCGGTCCCGTCCAAGACCAGCCATAACACGGCGATCGAAATCGTCTGGACGCTCGGTCCGGTCGTTGCCCTGCTGTTTCTGGCGGTCCCCTCCTTCCAGCTCCTCAACAAGCAGCTCGCGCCCACCGAAGAGCCGGAATTGACGATCAAGGCGACCGGTTTCCAGTGGTATTGGGGTTATGAATACCAGGTCGGCGACAGCCCGCTTTCCTTCGACAGTCTGCTCCTGCAGGATGGCGACCGCGCCAGCGCCGGCAAGGAAGACAAGTCGGTCTATCCGCGTCTTCTCGCCGTCGACAACGAACTCGTCGTCCCGGTCGGCAAGCATGTCCGTCTCCTCGTCACCGCTGCCGACGTGATCCACGCCTATGCCATGCCGTCCTTCGGCATCAAGATCGACGCCGTTCCGGGTCGTCTGAACGAGACCTGGTTCAAGGCCGATCGCGAAGGCCTGTTCTACGGCCAGTGTTCCGAGCTCTGCGGCAAGGACCACGCGTTCATGCCTATCGCCATCCGCGTCGTCTCGCAGGAGAAGTACGATACCTGGCTTGCTGCCGCCGCGACGAATGTCGGCGAGGCAAACAAGGCCCTGATGGCGTCTGTCGACGGTGCGGACAAGTCCGTCAACGTCGCCCAGAACGCCGCGCAGTAATTCCAAGGGAGTCTGATCCATGGCCGGAACATCCGCTGCCCACGGCGATCACCACGATCACCACGAACACAAGCCGCTCACCTTCTTCCAGCGTTGGTTCCTCTCGACCAACCACAAGGATATCGGCACCCTCTACCTGATCTTCGCGATCTGTGCGGGCATCATCGGCGGCACGCTGTCGGTGGTGATGCGCATGGAACTGCAGGAGCCGGGCATCCAGATCTTCCACGGCCTGGCCTCGATGGTCTACGGCTTCGAGGGTGATGCTGCCATCGACGGCGGCAAGCACATGTTCAACGTCTTCACGACGGCACATGCGCTCATCATGATCTTCTTCATGGTCATGCCGGCGCTCATCGGCGGCTTCGCCAACTGGATGGTGCCGATCATGATCGGCGCGCCGGACATGGCGTTCCCGCGCATGAACAACATCTCCTTCTGGTTGATCATCCCGGCCTTCCTGCTCGTGCTGCTCTCGATGTTCGTCGAAGGTCCGGCAGGCGGTTATGGCGCGGGCGGCGGCTGGACGATCTATCCGCCATTCTCGACATCGGGCCAGCCCGGTCCCGCCATGGACTTCGTGATCCTCGGCCTGCACATTGCAGGCGCGTCCTCGATCCTCGGTGCGATCAACTTCATCACCACGATCCTCAACATGCGCGCTCCGGGCATGACGCTGCACAAGATGCCGCTCTTTGCCTGGTCGGTTCTGATCACCGCCTTCCTTCTGCTGCTCTCGCTGCCGGTTCTGGCAGGCGGCATCACCATGCTGCTCACCGACCGCAACTTCGGCACGGCCTTCTTCGCGCCGGAAAACGGTGGTGACCCGATCCTCTTCCAGCACCTGTTCTGGTTCTTCGGTCACCCGGAAGTGTACATCCTGATCCTGCCCGGCTTCGGCATCGTCAGCCACATCGTCTCGACCTTCTCGCGCAAGCCGATCTTCGGCTATCTCGGCATGGCCTACGCCATGGTGGCGATCGGCGCCGTCGGCTTCATCGTGTGGGCGCACCACATGTATACGGTCGGCATGTCGCTCGACACGCAGCGCTACTTCGTCTTCGCGACGATGGTCATCGCGGTTCCGACGGGCATCAAGATCTTCTCGTGGATCGCGACGATGTGGGGTGGTTCGATCCGCTTCACGACGCCGATGGTCTGGGCGATCGGCTTCATCTTCCTGTTCACCGTTGGCGGCGTCACCGGCGTCCAGCTCGCCAATGCCGGCCTCGACCGCGCCCTGCACGACACCTACTACGTGGTTGCCCATTTCCACTACGTTCTGTCGCTCGGCGCCGTCTTCGCCATCTTCGCGGCCTGGTACTACTGGTTCCCGAAGATGACCGGCTACATGTACTCGGAATTCCTCGGCAAGCTGCACTTCTGGGTCATGTTCGTCGGCGTGAACCTCGTCTTCTTCCCGCAGCACTTCCTCGGCCTCGCCGGCATGCCGCGCCGTTACATCGACTACCCGGACGCCTTCGCCGGCTGGAACGCGGTGTCGTCCTACGGTTCGTACATCTCGGCCTTCGGTGTTGTGATCTTCCTCTTCTGCGTCTTCGAAGCCTTCGCCAAGAAGCGCGTCGCTGGCGACAACCCGTGGGGTGAAGGTGCAAACACGCTGGAATGGCAGCTCTCTTCGCCGCCGCCGTTCCACCAGTGGGAACAGCTCCCGAAGATCAAGTAAAGTCTTTCGAGATCTCGGGGCCGCCGGAAACGGCGGCTCCTCCACTTGCTGGCTGAAAAGCCGGCAGACATGCGAATACCGGCGGAAGTCGGGGCAAGGATGCTGGCGATAGCCCGCGACCGACACCCCACCCTCCGTCATCCTCGGGCTTGACCCGAGGATCCACTCCCCACGGTACGCCGGAGGATGTGGCATGGATCCTCGGGTCAAGCCCAGGGATGACGGAGGAGGGGAGGCATGAGGCTTGCCCACTCTGACAACGGAACGATACGGAAAGAACATGGCGGTCATCGAGCATCACGATACAGCAGCGGGCAGCGGCGAGGTCTACCTCTCCGAAGCGTCGCCGCGTGACTTCTTCGAGCTCTTGAAGCCGCGCGTCATGTCGCTCGTCGTTTTCACGGCCTTTGCCGGCCTCGTCGTCGCCCCCGGAACGATCAACCCGTTCATCGGCGCCATTGCGATCCTCTGTATCGCCGTGGGCGCCGGAGCCTCCGGTGCCCTCAACATGTGGTACGACGCGGATATCGATGCGGTGATGACCCGCACCGCCACCCGTCCTATCCCGTCCGGCCGCATCCGCCCGCAAGAAGCGCTCGCCTTCGGCCTGACGCTCTCGGCCTTTTCGGTCTGCATCCTCGGCCTCGCGGTCAACTGGCTTTCGGCCGGCCTGCTCGCCTTCACCATCTTCTTCTACGCCGTCATCTATACGATGTGGCTGAAGCGCTCGACGCCGCAGAACATCGTTATCGGCGGAGCCGCCGGCGCCTTCCCGCCGATGATCGGCTGGGCCTGTGTCACCGGCGGCGTCTCCATCGAGAGCGTCGTCCTCTTCCTCATCACCTTCCTCTGGACCCCGGCGCATTTCTGGGCGCTCGCGCTGTTCAAGATGCGCGACTACGAGGCCGTCGGCGTGCCGATGCTGCCGAACGTCGCCGGCGAATGGACGACGAAGGTGCAGATCCTGGTCTACGCCATCCTGACCGCCGTCATTGCCGTCGTGCCGACGGTCCTCGGCTTCGCGAGCATCGGCTACGGTCTCTTTGCCGCAGCGCTTGGTCTTGGCTTCGTGTGGTACTCTGTCGGCGTGTTGCGCATGCCGGAAGGCGACCGCGCGATGGTGCCGGCCAAGAAACTCTTCGCCTTCTCCATCGTCTATCTGTTCGCGGTCTTCTCCGGCCTGATGGTCGATCACCTGATCGCGTCATTCGGATGGGTATAATCATGGAAACGATCAATCTCACGGAAAGCCAGAAGAAGTCGCGCCGCGGCCGCAATATTGCGCTCGGCATCGTGCTTCTAGGTCTCGTCGTGCTGTTCTACATTGTCACGCTGGTGAAGTTCTCCGGCGGAATGGCGGGCTGAGCATGAGCGAGACGCAAAAGACCGACCGGGAAAAGAGCGGAATGGGCAATGGTGCGGTCGTCGCCATGTGCTGTTCCTTCGTCATCGGCATGGCCGGCATGGCCTATGCCGCCGTGCCGCTCTACGAAATGTTCTGCAAGGTCACCGGTTATGGCGGCACGACGCAGCGCGTCGAGCAGGCCTCCGATGTCATTCTCGACAAGACGATCAAGGTGCGTTTCGACGCCAATACCGGGCCGGGCCTTGCCTGGACCTTCGAGCCGGTGCAGCGCGAAGTCGAGCTGAAGATCGGCGAGACCGTGCAGGTCATGTACAAGGCGCGCAACAACGCCTCCAAGGCGACGACCGGCCAGGCGACGTTCAACGTCACGCCACAGGCCGCCGGCGCCTATTTCAACAAGGTCCAGTGCTTCTGCTTCACCGAGACGACGCTGAAGCCGGGCGAGGAACTCATCATGCCCGTGGTCTTCTTCGTCGATCCGGAGATCGTCAAGCCGGTCGAGACCAAGGGCATCCACACCATCACGCTGTCCTACACCTTCTATCCGCATGAGGCGTCGAAACCGGTGGTTTCGGCTGCGGATATCAAGACGGACGACGCGAACAAGCTTTGAAATACATACGTTTCCGGCTATGCCGGGAGCCGAACGCGATATATTCGGGGATAAGCAAATGGCCGATGCGCATCAGAAGAAACACGACTACCACATCATCGACCCCAGCCCGTGGCCGCTTCTCGCCTCCATCGGCGCCTTTGTCATGGCGCTCGGCGGCATTGGCTACATGCGCTACATTTCCGGCGGCGCGTTCCACCTGTTCGGCGTCAACCTCGCCAATCCCTGGATCTTCTATATCGGTCTGCTGATCGTGCTCTACACCATGTACGCTTGGTGGGCGGACACGGTGAAGGAAGCGCATGAGGGTCACCACACCCGCGTCGTCGCGCTGCACCTGCGCTACGGCATGATCATGTTCATCGCCTCCGAGGTGATGTTCTTCGTTGCCTGGTTCTGGGCTTTCTTCGACGCCAGCCTCTTCCCGAGCGAAGCCATCCAGGCTGCACGCGTGGAGCACACCGGTGGCATGTGGCCGCCGAAGGGCATCGAAGTGCTCGACCCGTGGCACCTGCCGCTCTACAACACGGTCATCCTGCTGCTTTCGGGCACCTGCGTGACCTGGGCGCACCATGCTTTGCTGCACAATGACCGCAAGGGCCTGATCAATGGCCTCGCGCTCACCGTCGTGCTCGGCGTGCTGTTCTCCTTCGTCCAGGGCTACGAATACGCCCACGCCCCGTTCGCCTTCAAGGATTCGATCTACGGCGCGACCTTCTTCATGGCGACCGGCTTCCACGGCTTCCACGTTCTGGTCGGTACGATCTTCCTGATCGTCTGCCTCATCCGCGCCATGCGCGGCGACTTCACCCCGAAGCAGCACTTCGGCTTCGAGGCTGCCGCCTGGTACTGGCACTTCGTTGACGTCGTCTGGCTCTTCCTGTTCTTCTCCATCTACATCTGGGGTGGTTGGGGCGCGCCGATCGCGCATATGTGATCCGCCAGACACGAGACTTGAAAACGGCCGCAGCGATGCGGCCGTTTTTCTTTTTGGGGCACCGCCCGGCCGCTTTGTCGCAGCTTTTCGGTTGGACGCGGCGCTGCGTGGGCGCTACCTATCGGAAATGCGGCCGTCAGGCCGAAAGACCTGTTTGATTGGACTTGCATCATGGACGAGGACAAGGCGCTCTTTCCGCCCGTCGACCCCTTCAGCGCCGGTGTGCGCGGCTGTTGCCCGCGCTGCGGCCAGGGCAAGCTGTTCGACGGCCTGCTGAAGGTGCGGCCGGCCTGCACCAGTTGCGGGCTCGACTATTCCTTCGCCGATGCGGGGGATGGCCCGGTCGTCTTCGTGCTGTTGATCGTCGGTTTCGTCGTCGTCGGTGCGGCGCTGTGGGCGGAGGTGAATTACGGCCTGCCGATGTGGCTGCATTTCATCCTGTGGGTCCCGCTGGCGATCGGCCTCGGCCTGTGGCTGACGCGTATCCTGAAGGGCCTGCTGATCACCCTGCAATACAAGAACAATGCGCGGCCGGGCGAGATCGACCGTGGCTGAGGTGCCGGTGAGCCATATGCCGCGCACCGGCAAGGGCAAGGGTCGGGGCAAGGCGCTCCTGGCCGGCATCGCCTTCCTCATCGCGCTCACCATCCTGCTGTCGCTCGGCACCTGGCAGCTGCAGCGCCTGCACTGGAAGGAGCAGCTTCTCGCCGACATGGCCGAGCGCCGCGCGGCAGCCCCGGCGGCACTTGCCGATATCGAGGCGTTGGCTGCCCAGGGCGAGGACATCGAATACCGCCCCGTCACCGCCTCCGGCGTCTTCGCCAACAACCGGGAGCGCCACTTCTTCGCCACCTGGCGCGGCCAGACCGGCTACTATGTCTACACCCCGCTCCAGCTCGCCGATGGCCGCTTCCTCTTCGTCAACAGGGGTTTCGTGCCCTTCGAGGCGAAGGAGCCGGAAATGCGCAAGCAGGGGCAGTTGACCGGTGAGCAGATCGTGAAGGGTCTCGCCCGCGCCCGCCTCGCCGAAAAACCGTCCTCCATCGTGCCGGACAACGATCTTTCCAAGAACATCTTCTATTGGAAGGATCTTGGCGTCATGGCATCGAGTGTCGATATCCCGGCTGACAAGCTGGTGCCCTTCTTCGTCGATGCCGGTGATGCGCTGAACCCGAAGGGCCTGCCGATCGGCGCCGTCACCCAGTTCGACCTGCCGAACAACCATCTGCAATACGCCGTCACCTGGTATGGACTTGCGGCAGCACTCGTCGGTGTCGCGCTCTATGCTGTCTTCCGGCGAAAAGGCGATCGCCCGGCGCCCTGAAATGCCGTAGGAAAGGCGAGGGTAAACAGGGGGCAAAGACATGCAGACACTCGCGACCATTCTCGTGGCGATCATCGCCCTCGAACATGTCTATATCCTCGTCCTCGAAATGTTTCTCTGGACGACGCCCCGGGGCCTCAAGGCCTTTGGCATGACGCCCGCGCAGGCGGAGTCGACGAAGGTGCTGGCCGCCAACCAGGGCCTCTACAACGGCTTCCTCGCCGCCGGCCTGTTCTGGTCGCTCATCCACCCCGATCCGGCCTTCGCCTACCAGATCAAATTGTTTTTTCTTGGCGCAGTCGTGCTCGCCGGCCTATATGGGGGCGCAACGGCCTCGCGGAAAATTTTCGTCATCCAGGCGCTTCCCGCGGCCATCGCCCTTGTTGCTGTCCTGATTGCCGGATAACCGATGCGCATGATTGAAAACCGACCGGACTTGACCATCAGGCTGTGTGGCCCGCGCGGCTTCTGTGCGGGCGTGGACCGCGCCATCCAGATCGTCGTGCTGGCGCTCAAGGCCTATGGCGCGCCGGTCTATGTGCGCCACGAGATCGTGCACAACCGCTATGTCGTGGAAGGCCTCGAGGCCAAGGGTGCGATCTTCGTCGAGGAACTCGACGAGATCCCCGAAGAGCACCGCAAGCAGCCGGTCGTCTTCTCCGCCCATGGTGTGCCGAAGTCGGTTCCGGCCGATGCCGAGAGCCGCAACCTGTTCTATCTCGACGCGACCTGCCCGCTGGTCTCCAAGGTCCACAAGCAGGCGATGCGCCACCAGCGGCTCGGCCGCCACGTCGTGCTGATCGGCCATGCCGGCCATCCCGAGGTCATTGGCACGATGGGTCAATTGCCGGACGGTTCCGTCGACCTGATCGAAACCGTCGAGGACGCCGACCGCTATGTGCCGCCGGATCCGGACAATCTCGGCTTCGTCACGCAGACGACGCTCTCGGTAGACGACACGGCCGGCGTCATCAAGCGCCTGCACGAGCGCTTCCCGAACCTCACGGCACCCGCTGCCGATTCGATCTGCTATGCCACCACCAACCGGCAGGAGGCGGTGAAGCAGGCTGCCCCCGGCTGCGACCTCTTCCTCATCGTCGGCGCGCCCAATTCGTCGAACTCCAAGCGCCTCGTCGAAGTGGCGCTCCGGGCAGGGGCCACCAAGTCCGTGCTCGTGCAGCGCGCCTCCGAGATCGACTGGGAGACGATCGGCGATATCCGTACCGTCGGGCTGTCGGCTGGCGCATCCGCGCCGGAAGTCATCGTCAACGAGATCATCGAAGCGTTTCGCGTCCGCTACAATGCGGTGGTGGAACTGGCCGATACGGTCGAGGAAAACGAGCATTTCCTCGTCAATCGCGAGCTGCGCAGCATTGAACTCACCTCCGCCGACATGGCCTTCGTCAATGGCGAGTAGGGTAGGGATGGCATTCACCGCGGCTCACCCCCCTCTGGCCTGCCGGCCATCTCCCCCACAAGGGGGGAAATCGGCAAGACGACGGGGCACGGCTCTCTCGATAACGTTTGAGATGGGCGAGACATCGCTCCATCCAATCTCCCCCCTTGGGGGGGAGATGGCCGGCAGGCCAGAGGGGGGTAACTCCCAACCACCGATTCCATCCATGCAAGCCTGAGAGCCGCCGTGGCCGTCTATACCGATATCACCGAAGACGATCTTTCCCGTTTCCTGACCGCCTATGACGCGGGCACGCTGACGTCCTACAAGGGCATCGCCGAGGGCGTGGAGAATTCCAATTTCCTGCTGCACACCACGAAGGGCGCCTTCATCCTGACGCTCTACGAGAAGCGCGTCGACCGAAACGACCTGCCGTTCTTCCTCGGCCTGATGCACCATCTGGCCGAGCGCGGCCTGTCGTGCCCCCTGCCGCTGCCGCGCAACGATGGCGCGCTGCTCGGCGAACTTTCAGGGCGCCCGGCCGCGATGATCTCCTTCCTGGAGGGCATGTGGCTGCGCAAGCCGTCGGCCCAGCATTGCCGGGAGGTCGGCCGCGCGCTGGCCGAGATGCATCTGGCCGGAGACGGTTTCGAGATCACCCGCGAGAACGCGCTGTCCGTCGGTGGCTGGCGGCCGCTCTGGGACAAGTCGGCCGATCGTGCCGACGAGGTGGAGAAGGGCCTTCAGGACGAGATTGCCGGCGAACTGGCGTTCCTGGAAGCAAACTGGCCGAAGGATCTTCCGGCAGGTGTCATCCATGCCGATCTGTTCCCGGACAACGTCTTCTTCCTCGGTGACGACCTCTCCGGCCTGATCGACTTCTACTTCGCCTGCAACGACCTGCTCGCCTATGACGTCGCCATCTGCCTCAATGCCTGGTGCTTCGAGAAGGACGGTGCGTTCAACCTCACCAAGGGCATGGCACTGCTCGCCGGCTACGAGAGCGTTCGCCCGCTCTCGGACGAAGAGGCAGCCGCCCTGCCGCTGCTGGCGCGTGGCTCGGCGCTACGCTTTTTCCTGACGCGGCTCTACGACTGGCTGATGACGCCGCCCGGCGCTCTCGTCGTCAAGAAGGACCCGCTCGAATATCTGCGCAAGCTGCGCTTCCACCGGCAGGTCGCAAACCCTGCGGAATACGGCCTCTCCCGATGAAACATGTCGATATCTTTACGGACGGCGCCTGCTCGGGCAATCCGGGTCCCGGCGGCTGGGGCGCGGTGCTGCGTTATGGCGAGGTGGAAAAGGAACTGTCCGGCGGCGAGGCGCAGACAACCAACAACCGCATGGAGCTTTCGGCGGCCGTCGCGGCGCTCGATGCGCTGAAATCGCCCTGCGAGGTCGATCTCTACACCGACTCGAAATACGTCATGGACGGCATTTCGAAGTGGATTTTCGGCTGGAAGAAAAACGGCTGGAAGACCGCCGACAAGAAGCCGGTGAAGAATGGTGATCTCTGGCAGGCCCTCGATGCGGCCCGCCTGCGCCACAAGGTCGAATGGCATTGGGTCAAGGGCCATGCCGGCCACCCGGAAAACGAACGCGCAGACGAACTCGCCCGCACGGGCATGGCGCCGTTCAAGCGGGGATGACGGAGGGCGCTGCCGCCCACCGTCAAAATCGGCTCAGAGCTGCTCGATCATCGCAGCCGCACCCGAAACGGTGGCTTGGCCGGGGCTTTCCTCGACGTTCAGGCTCTTCACCACGCCGTCCTCGACGAGCATGGAATAGCGCTTGGAGCGCACGCCGAGCGTACCGGCGGAAAGGTCGACATCCATGCCGAGCGCCTTGGTGAAGGCGGCGTCCCAATCGGCGAGGAAGCGCAGCTTGCCGGCGCCGCCCGTCGAGGTCGCCCAGGCGCCCATGACATGGTGGTCGTTGACGGCGACGACGGCGATGTCGTCCACACCCTTGGCGAGGATGGCGTCGCGGTTTTCGAGATAGCCGGGCAGGTGGTTCAGCGAGCAGGTGGGGGTGAAAGCACCCGGCACGGCGAAGAGCACGACGCGCTTGCCCTTGAACAGGTCCCCGGTTGCGATTTCGGTGGGACCGTCCGGCGTGCGCTCCTTGAGCTTGAGGTCGGGCAGCTTGTCTCCAACGGCAATGGTCACGAGGCGTCTCCTGTCAGATAGATCGTTATGGCGGGCGGCCGGAAGGCCGTGCGACGGGACTATAGGCGACCGTCATTCGATGGCAAGCGGGCTTTCCATCGTCCTGTCGCCGGCGCGCAGGGTCAGTTGGATCGGGTTCTTCGCAAGATCGAACACTTTCGGCCGGTGCAGCACGGGTATGTCGGAAACAAGCGCGTCGCCATCATGGCGAACGGGACCGGCAGCGCCGAATTCGAACGGGGCGCCGGAGAGGAAGACATCCGGAAGCGGCCCGTTCGCCGGCGCCTCGAAGCGCACCGTCACCGTCTTGCCGTCCGCCGACCATTGGCCCGAGAGAGGCCGGAAACCATCTTCCGCACCGCCGGGAAGTCTCGCTTCGGCCCCGGCGATCGCGGTCTCCTCCAGCGGATTGGCAAAGCTCTCCGCGCTGGCATCGGCGGTCAGCTCGGCCTGTACGGGAATACAGATTTCCTTGCACACGCCGAGGAAGACCGTCGCCTTGATCGCTCCGTCTGCCTTGTCCAGCGTCATCGGCAGCCGAACCGGCTTGTCATAGCCGATATAATGGTTCTCGGCATCTCCCAGCCGCTTCGGCGCGGGAAAACCGACCGAGACGAGATTTGCCCCCGTGACGACAATCGACGGTGGAATGCCGCTGCCGCCCGGGTCGCGCCAATAGGTCTTCCAGCCGTCGTGCAGGCGAATGTCGAGCATGGCGCGCACCGTGCCGTCCGCCGCCACCGGCAGCGTGACGAGGCGCACGTCGCCACCCGGCGTCTCGACCCAGGCGGAGGTCGCGGCCATGGCGGCGGTGGGAAGGAAAAGCAGCGCGAGGGCCGTGGTTTGCAGGCGTTTCATGCTTCCACATCTAGCGCCGCTCCCCGCCGCTTTCCAGCAACAAACGCTCGCGCGCCAATCATAAAAGCTTGATCGGCCGTCCGGCCGCCGCGCGTTCTTCGCAGGAGCAAGTCTTCCGCGCGGGCGAAAAGAACGCTTTTCATTTGGCGGCGAATTGATAGGCTATCGGCATTATGGCTATGTCGGTTCTGAAAAACAGACGAGAACGCGGCTTCCTTGACGGTCAGTTCCTGATCGCCATGCCGGGGATGGCCGACGCAAATTTCGCACGGACCGTTGTCTATATCTGCGCCCATTCGGATGACGGCGCGATGGGCTTCGTCATCAACCGGCCGCAGCAATTGAACTTTTCCGACGTGCTGCTGCATCTCGATATCGTCGAAGAGGACGAGGTCATCCGGTTGCCCGGCACGACACGCGATTTCCCGATCCGCTCCGGTGGCCCGGTCGAGAGCGGTCGCGGGTTCGTGCTGCATTCGGATGACTACATGTCTGAATCGAGCATTCCGGTGAGTGACGACATTTGCCTGACGGCGACGCTCGATATCGTGCGCGCCATTTCGCGCGGGCGCGGGCCGCAGCGTGGCCTAATGATGTTGGGCTATGCCGGCTGGGGCGCGGGGCAGATCGAGAGCGAGATCGGCGCCAATGGCTGGCTGTCCTGCCCGGCGCAGGAAGAGTTGATCTTCGACAAGAACCTCGACAGCAAATACGAGCGCGCGCTTGGCCTCATGGGCATCACGCCCGCCATGCTGTCGGCCGAAGCCGGCCACGCCTGATCCCTGCGATCCGGATTTCCTTTGGAACTTGTTGACGCCTGCGCCGTTCTCTCGCCGCGTGGAAAGCACGCCTCGAACAACAGGAGTACGGCGGTGGGTAGCACGAGCGACAAGATCAAGGGCACGGCAAACGAACTCGCCGGCAAGGCCAAGCAGGCCGCCGGCAAGGCGACGGACAATCCGAAGCTGCGCGCCGAAGGCGCCGGCCAGGAAGCCAAGGGCAAGACCCAGAAAGCGGTCGGCAAGGCGAAGGACGCCGTCAAGAATGCGGTCGACGGCCTCTGACCGAGAGGGACGACACGCCTGTGTCATCCGGAATTCGTGACTGAAGCATACCCGTGTCGCCGGTGGGCGATGCGGGTATTTTGCAAGAGGCCATACCGCAATTTGGGGGCGTCATGAAACTCTTCACCTGCAAGACCTGCGGCCAGACCATCCATTTCGACAATCGCGTCTGCGTGCGCTGCGGGTCCTCGCTCGGCTTTCTCGCCGAGGACGTGACGTTGCACGCCCTGGTGCCGGAAGGCGATGGTCTCTGGAAGATCGCGCCGGGTGAGGGCGTCTACCGGTTCTGCGAGAACGCCGTGCACGACGTCTGCAACTGGCTGCTGCCGGCCGACAGTTCGCATGCCTTCTGCCAGGCCTGCCGGCATAACCGCATCGTGCCGACCACGGACCCGAAGGGGCTGGAGCGCTGGCGGCGCATCGGCATGGCGCAGCACCATCTGTTCTATTCCATTCTGCGCTGGCGGCTGCCGCATCCGACGCGTGAGGACGATCCGAACGGCGGCCTGGTTTTCGATTTCCTGGCGGACGAGGTGGACTTGAACGGCAACATCGTCAACGCCGCCATGACCGGCCATGAGGACGGCCTCATCAGCCTGCGCGCGGCGGAGGCCGACGACGAGGTGCGCGAAAGCGTCCGCGTCTCGATGGGCGAGCCGTACCGGTCGCTGCTTGGCCATTTCCGCCATGAGATCGGGCATTTCTACTGGTCGCTGCTCGTTCGGGACGATGCGACCCTCGAAGAGGCACGCCGCCTGTTCGGCGACGAGCGGGAGGACTACGCGGCCGCCCTGCAACGCAACTATGAGCAGGGGCCGCCTGCCGACTGGTCGCAGAACTTCATCAGCACCTATGCAAGTGCGCATCCGGCAGAGGACTTTGCCGAGTGCTGGGCGCATTTCTTCCATATCGTCGATACCCTGGAAACCGCGCGTGCCTTTGGCCTCAACACGGACCCCAGGGGCCACGAGGAGCTGGAAGCCGAAGTCAACTTCGATCCCTATCGCGCGCCGAATGCCGGCCGCCTCGTCGAAGCCTGGGTCCCGCTCAGCGTCGCCCTCAACGCCATCCAGCGCTCCATGGGGCAGCCGGACAGCTACCCCTTCGTGCTGCCGCCGCCGGTCGTGGAGAAGCTGGAATTCATCAACCGCCTTGTGCGGCGAAGTGAGTAGGGCGTTGCGAATAGCGAATTGAAATCTATTGGCAACTCACGCCCGCTTCATCAGCGGAAAGCGCTCCTTCAGCAGCCGTAGAACCGAACCGTAGCCGATCGGCGGGCCGAACAGGTAGCTCTGGCCGAACTCGCAGCCCATATTCCCGAGTTCGATCGCATCCTCTTCCGATTCGATACCTTCGGCGACGACCTGCATTTCCAGCTCGCGCGCCATGGAAATGACGGAACGTAGTAGGACGGAGCGCTTGTCGGAACCGTCGCGCACCAGCGCCTTGTCGATCTTGATCGTGTCGAAGGGGAATCGGGTGAGGTAGGAGAGCGACGAGTGGCCCGTGCCAAAATCGTCGAGCGCCAGGCCGAGGCCGACATCCTTCAGCTTGGTGAGGATCAGGCGGGCCTGTTCCGCATTCTCCATCACGACGGATTCGGTCAGTTCCAGCTTGATCTTCTGCGGCTCGCAGCGGGTCTTGGCGAGCACGGCGCGCACGTCGTTGTAGAGTTCGTTGTTGAGCAGTTGCGCGCTCGACACGTTGACAGAGACGAAGACCGGCAGCTCACCGGTCTGGAGTTGCCAGTCCATCAGGTCGCTCGCCGCCTTGTCGAAGGCGAACAGGCCGAGCTGGCCGATCAGGTCGGCGGCTTCGGCGATCGGGATGAATTCGGTCGGCGAAATGTTGCCGCGCTTGGGGTGATCCCAGCGCATCAGCGCCTCGAAACCGGCGATCTCGGCATCCGAGAGCCGCACGATCGGCTGGTAGACGAGGGAGAGTTCCTTGCGCTCGATGGCGCGCCGCAGGTCCGTCTCGATCTGCAGCCGGTCGGCGCCGAAGGTGCGGAAGGCGGGGCGGAACGGTTCCACGCGGTTGCCGCCGGCCTTCTTCGCCCGGTACATGGCAAGCTCGGCATCGTTCAGCAGGCCTTGCGCGTCCTCCTGTTGGTCGACCCAGGAGACGAGGCCGATCGACGCCGTCAGGATGATCTCGCGGCCACCGAAATTGATCGGCACCATGATCGCCTTGCTGACCGCATCGGCGAAATCCGCCACCTTGGCCGGGTCGCGCTCGGACATCAGGATCAGGCCGAACTGGTCGCCGGCCAGCCGCGCCAGCGTGTCCTGCGGCTTCAGCAGACGGCGCAGGCGCCGCGTCAGCGCGATCAGGATATTGTCGCCGGCGGCAATGCCGAGCGCATCGTTGACCTGCTTGTAGCGGTCGATATCGATGGTCAGCACCGTCGGGCGCACGGTCTCGGAACTGGCGGTCAGCGCGAGGATCGCCTGCAGGCGATCGAGGAAGACCTGGCGGTTCGGCAGGCCGGTCAGGTTGTCGTGCAGCGCGTCCTGCAGCAGGCGGTCGACGGAATTGCGCTGTTCGGTGATGTCGATGATCGTGCCGACGCAGCGGATGATCTCGCCATTGGCGCCGAGCACCGGCCGGGCGCGGATCGAAAGCCAGTGATAGTGGCCGTCCTCGGCGCGCACGCGGAACTGATGGTTGAGCCGGCCCTTGCGGTGTTCCAGCAGCACGTCGAGTGTTGCGCGGAACCGGTCGCGGTCGTCCGGGTGCAGGCGCGGCAGCCAGTTGCGCGCCGGCCCATGCATGACGCCGGGGGCAAGGCCGAGCTGGATGGAAATATCGGGAATGGTGACGACGCGGTCGCGCGCCACGTCCCAGTCCCAGACTGTATCGCCGGAGCCGGTCAGCGCCAGCGACTGGCGCTCGAGATCGGAAAACAGGCCCTGGCTGTAGGCGCCGCCGGCAAAGGCATGCTGCATCACCGTGAAGCCGATGAGCAGGACGATGAGCACGAGCCCGCCGCCAAGCGCCGGCTGGATGATGTCGTTGTTGAGTTGGCCCGTCACCGTCAGCCACGCGCCGAACAACCAGACGAGGATCAACGCCCAGGCGGGCACCAGCAGAATGGCGCGGTCATAGCGGTTGAAGCCGAGATAGGCGATCAGCACGATGCCGACCGTGCCGGTCAGCGCGAAGGAGAGGCGGGCAATGCCGGACGCGATCGGCGGATCGTAGATCGCCACGCCGAACAGCAGGCCGAGGCCGAGGATCCAGGCGAGCGTCGCATAGGACAGATGCGCGTGCCAGCGGTTGAGGTTGAGATAGGTGAACAGGAAGACGACAAGGCCGGCGGCCAGAAACACCTCCGTGCCCGCGCGCCATATGCGTTCATCCCCCGCCGTGACGCTGATGAGCTTCGACAGGAAGCCGAAATCGACGCAGATATAGCCGAGCACCGCCCAGGCAAGCGCCGCCGTTGCCGGCAGCATGGAAGTGCCCTTCACCACGAACAGGATGGTGAGGAACACGGCCAGCAGGCCGGCAATGCCGAGCACGATGCCGCGATAGAGCGTGAAGGCGTTGACCGTGTCCTTGTAGGCATCCGGCTGCCAGAGATAGATCTGCGGCAGGTCGGGCGTGGCAAGCTCGGCGACGAAGGTGACGACGGAACCGGGATCGAGCGTGATGCGGAAGACGTCGGCTTCCTCGCTCGGCTGCCGGTCGAGCGCAAAACCCTGGCTCGGAGTGATCGAGATGATGCGTTTGGCGCCAAGGTCCGGCCAGAAGACTTTCGACTGCACGAGACGGAAATGCGGCGCGACGATCAGACGATCGATCTGCTCTTCCGACACGTTGGCGAGCGCGAAGACGGCCCAGTCGCCCTGGTGATCCGGCGACGTGGCGCGCACCTCGATGCGCCGCACGATGCCATCCGTGCCGGGCGCGGTGGAGACCTGGAAGGCCTCGCCCCGGCCGGTATAGATCTCGGTGGTGGCGGTGAGGTCGAGCGCGGTGTCGTCACGCGAGATTTTCACGGGCTCGACCGCGAGCGCACGCCCTGCCAGCATGCCGGCGAAGAGCATCGTTGCGAGGAGCATGAGGGCGAGCAAGCGGCTGACACGCAGCGTTTGCAGCACGAATGAAGACGTCATTGAAAGCGCATTGTCCTTAGGTACTGCCCAGTCCTGTCGCGTCGCGTGCTGCTCGGGTCACCTGCCGGTCGCCAGAAGCGAAAACATCACGTGGTCGCGCCACTCCCCGTTTATCTTCAGATACTCCCGAAGGTAGCCTTCCTGCTGAAAGCCGGCCTTTTCAAGGAGACGGATGCTTCTTGTATTGTCTGGAATACAGGCTGCCTCGATACGGTGCAACTGAAGGCTCGAAAAGATATAGGGGATGGCCAGTTTCAGGGCACCATACATATGGCCTTGTCCGGCATGGGGCTCGCCCATCCAGTAGCCGATCATGCAGCATTGCGCCGCCCCCCGGCGGATATAGCCCACGGTCAGCCCGCCGAGCAGGGTGTTTTCCCCCCGCTCGAAAATCAGCAGCGGCACGGCCTGGCCGGAGGAAAATTCCTGTTCATTGCGCACGACGCGGGCACGAAAGGAACTCTCGGTCAGCTCATCCCCCCGCCACGTCGGTTCCCACGGCTCGAGGAACCGCCGGCTGCCCGACCGCAGGGCATACCATTGGCGATAATCGTTGAAACGGGGGAGGCGCAGCAGATGGCGATCGCTCGCAAGCTCGACGGTGTCGGACTGCCGCGACAGAAACCGAAAAACCGATCGTGTCATCCATTCCTCCGCGCACACCAGCCGTGAGACACGCCTGCCGCTGAGAGTATGACAGCAGGCGCGACGGCGTCAAATGGCTTGCGGCCCCGAAGGTATCTCACTGCCGCCGCTCGGTTTTTCAAGCCTGCTCCTCGGAAGCCGCCGGGTCGATTTTCCGGCGTTGCAGATGCATTTGCGCGGCCATTGCTTCCTTCTCCGGGTCGATCGGGGGGGCTCCCGCCGAATGGCCCTGGATGTGCACCGTGGGTACGGGCAGCTCGATACCGTTCTGCTTGAAGACCTCGCGAACGCGCAGATAGAACTTGCGCTTCATGCCGAAGGCGCCGCCCGGACGCGTCGTCGCCTTGATGCGCAGGACGATGCCGTATTCACCGAATTCCTGCACGCCCTGCAACTTGATCGGCTCGATGATCCAGGGCTTGTATTCCGGGTCCTCGGCCAGTTCCAGCCCGATCCGCTTGATCAGCTTGCGCGCGAAGTCGAGGTCCGTTTCGAAGCCGACAGTGATGTTGAACTTGTCGGTGGCCCAATCGCGGCTTCCGTTGCGCACGGCACCCAGCTCCCCGAAGGGAATGGTGTAGAGCGACCCGCGATGGTGGCGCAGCTTCACGGAGCGCAACGAGAAGCTCTCGACGGTGCCGCTGAACTTGCCGGTGGAAATGTACTCCCCGACCCGGAAGGCGTCGTCGAGCAGATAGAACACGCCGGAGATCACATCCTTGACGATCGTCTGGGCGCCGAAGCCGACGGCCACGCCAACGACGCCCGCGCCCGCGATCAGCGGCCCTATCTGAATTCCGACCGATGACAACACCATCAGGACCGCCATGACGAGAATGATTGCGAGCATGATGTTCTGCAGGATCGGCAACAGCGTGCGCAAGCGGGCCTGCTGCGGATCGAGCACCGGCGCAGCTTCCCCATCGTGCATCGCGACCGGCGCCTGGACGCCGATCTTGCGCTGGATGACCGCCTTGATGATCGACCATACGAAATCGGCCCCGAGCACGATGACCGCCGCATTGAGCAGGCCGCGCAGAATGAGGGTCATGCGCGGGCTGGTTTCCGCCATGCTCGACATGTCGAGGCCCCATACCTTTGCCAGGAGATAGGCGGCGAGCACGATCAGGCTCAACCGGATGGCGCGATCGACGACCGCGACGGTGACGGCGGGAAGGGGCGGTGTGCCGCTGTCGCCTCGCGGCGGCCTCAGCACGTAATTGACGGAATGCGTCGCCACGATAATGGCCATCGGTGCGGCGACGGCCGCCACAGCGAACCAGAAGGCCACGTTGGCACCGCTGACGCGGACGAGGAACAGCAGCACAAGATAGACGGTGAGCAGCCAGGACGTCGCCTTGTGGCTGAAGAGGCCGGGACGCTCCTGATCCTCGGCTTGCGCCACGGGCCGCTTCCAGACGGCCAGCAGCGCGATGACCAGCAGGGCAAGGTCGGCAGGCACGATGAGAGCGAGCACGTCATCCGGCGCGAAGCCGAAGCGCGAACGAAGGGATATCGTCGCCGCGCCGACCGCGACGACGGCGGAAAAGATGACGATCCAGCGATACCAGTGATCGGCGCGTGCGTCGCTGATGTTGAAGGCGCGCACCTCGCGCGCGCGGACCACGCCCATGAAAGACGGCAGCAGGACGACACGCGCGACAATGCGGATCGCCCAGATCGCGATGGCCGCCGTCAGATAGGCGAGCACGATCTCGCGCAGAAGGGGCGGCCAGTCGAACAGGAGAAACGCCCCGGCACTGCCGATCGTGAAACCGCCCAGCATGAGCAGGCCGACCAGGAAACGCCCGCCGAACTTGCCGACCCTGCCTTGCGGCGTTTCCATGTCCTGCGCGATGACCCAGAGACGCAGGGGGCGCGACAGACGAAAGGCGATGTAGGACAGGGTGGCCCCGACACCGACGAAGAGCGCGACCAGCGCAACGACGCTCAGGCCGCCCCTCTCGCCGACATCCTTCATGACCACCTGGCGCACCGTATCGAAACGCTGCGGCATGAGCGGCCAGGCATGTGCAAGCCGCGTCAGGTGCGTCTTCACGCGGTCGAGCGCCGACGACATCATGCCCTGGTCGCTATCCGCCGGCGGCACCGCTGCATCTTCTGCGGCAGCAGCCGTAGGCGCCCGCCGGGCGGCCAGCCATTCCTTGACCGTGGGATCGTCGAGCAGGCCAAGCAACTGGTCGACCTTCTCGGGGGTGGGCGTCGAAACCTGCGCCGATACCGGTGCCGACAGAACAGGGAACAGGATGAGGAGCGCGAACAGGATAAGCATTGCCCGTGCCGGAACCGAACGTCGTTTTTCCGGCCGATCATGCGTGAAAGGTAGGACGCTTTTCATGGATGTGGGGATCCGCAAGTCATGGATACGATGATCCGTAAGAACTCGATGAAAAGCGGCTTTGCGTCAATCGAATATCGCGGCCAGGCGCAAGCATGGCGTCGATATCCCAAGCTCCCGCTGGTCGGCTGTCAGGCGGGCGTGTTGGCGACGGGGCCGGGAGGTCCCCTCAGCCCGCCGCGCGCTCCGGCACGGTCCCGCGCGCAAGTGAGCGCGCAATGTCGCCGGTGGGCACGAGATGGTCGAGCGGTCCGATCGCCGAGATCGTCGGGGCGGTGTCGAAGAACAGGCGGCCGGCGAGGTCGGTGAGGCGTTCGATGGTGATGCCGGCGAGGCGTTCCATCAGTTCCTCGTTGGGGATCGGGCGGCCGTAGAGCATCATCTGGCGGGCGATCTGGCCGGCGCGGGCGGCCGGGCTTTCCTGACCCATCAGGAGCTGGGCGCGGATCTGCGCGCGGGCGCGCTCGATTTCCTGCTGCTCGATCGTGTCCGAGGATTTCTTCAGTTCGTCGAAGATGACGGGCATCAGTTCCGGCAGGTTCTCGCCGCCCGTCGCGGCATGGATGCCGAAAATGCCGGTATCGGAAAAGCCCCAGTGGAAGGCGTAGATCGAGTAACAGAGGCCGCGATGCTCGCGCACTTCCTGGAAGAGGCGGGAGGACATGCCACCGCCGAGGATGTTGGCGAGGATCTGCGAACAGTAGAAGTCGCGGGCGTGATAGGCCTTGCCTTCGAAGCCGAGCAGGACCTGCGCGTCCATGAGGTCGCGCGTCTCACGGATGTCGCCGCCGGTATAGCGGGCGGGCTCGAAGACGGGCGAGATCTTCGGCGCGGTCGGCAGGCTCGAAAAACGGTCCTCGACCTGGCGCACGAACTCGTCGTGGTTCACGGCACCGGCCGCGACGACGAACATGCGGTCCGTCGTGTAGTTGCGGTCGAGATAGTGGCGGATTTCACCGGGCGTGAAGGAGAGCACCGAGTCCGGCGTGCCGAGGATGGCGCGGCCGATGATCTGGTCGCGGTAGGCGACTTCGGAGAACTTGTCGAAGACCACGTCGTCGGGCGTGTCGTTCGCCGCGCCGATTTCCTGCAGGATGACGTGTTTCTCGCGGCGAAGCTCGTCCTCGTCGAAGACGGATTCCGTCAGGATGTCGGCGAGGATATCGACCGCGAGCGGCACATGGTCCTTCAAGACGCGGGCATAGTAGGAGGTGGTTTCCGTGGATGTCGCGGCGTTGACTTCGCCGCCGACATTCTCGATTTCCTCGGCGATTTGCCGGGCGGAGCGGCGCTCCGTGCCTTTGAAGGCCATGTGTTCCAGAAGGTGGGCGATGCCGTGCTCGTCCGTGGTTTCGTTTCGCGACCCGGACTTGATCCACACGCCGAGAGCGACACTCTCCAGATGCGGCATGTTTTCGGTCACCACGGTCAACCCGGAAGCAAGCCGGGTGCACTCAACTTTCATCATGCGCACTTTCTGCGTTTCAGCATGTCCGCTCGCCTGGAGACTGGACATGCCCTCCTGTGATCACACAATCCCTGACGAAACCGCTTCCGGAATTGCCCTAGCCCCGGATTCGCGAATGGTCGCCGATGAAGGCTTCCACGACGTCGAGTTCAGAACTCAGCACGTCAAAACGCTCCTCCCTTTGCATCAGATCAGCAAGCCATGATGGAAGCGCCGGGTCAATACCGCAGGCCGATTTTACTGCGGCAGGGAATTTTGCCGGGTGGGCGGTGGCAAGCGTAACCATTGGCGAACCGGGCTTTTCGTGCTTGGCGGCGACGAAGACGCCGATTGCCGAATGCGGATCGAGCAGGTAGCCGGTGTCCTTCAGCGTGTCCTTGATCGTCTGGGCGACCTGCTTTTCCGAGGCGCGGCCGGCGCGGAATTTCTTGCGGATCGTCTTCAGCGCGTGCGGCTCGATGTCGAAGGCGCTCGATTGCTTGAGGCTCGCCATGGCGCGGCGCACCGCGCCGGCATCGCGATCGCTGGCCTCGAACAGCAGGCGCTCGAAGTTCGAGGAAATCTGGATGTCCATCGAGGGCGAGGTGGTAGCCTTCACGCCCTTCATCTCGTAGCGACCGGTCTTCAGCGTGCGGGCGAGAATGTCGTTCTCGTTGGTGGCGATCACCAGCTTGTCGATCGGCAGGCCCATGCGCTTGGCGGCGTAGCCGGCGAAGATATCGCCGAAATTGCCGGTCGGCACGGTGAACGAGATCTTGCGATCCGGCGCGCCGAGTGCCACGGCGCTGGTGAAGTAATAGACGATCTGGGCCATGATGCGCGCCCAGTTGATCGAGTTGACGCCGGAAAGCTTCATCCGGTCGCGGAACTTCGTGTCGTTGAACATCGCCTTCACGAGGTCCTGGCAGTCGTCGAAATTACCCTGGATGGCAAGCGCGTGCACGTTCTTCTGCTTGGACGTGGTCATCTGGCGCTGCTGCACCGGCGAGACCTTGCCCTCCGGGAACAGGATGAAGATGTCGGTACGCTCGCGGCCCGCAAAGGCGTCGATCGCCGCCCCGCCGGTATCGCCCGAGGTGGCGCCGACGATGGTGGCCCGCTCGCCGCGCACGGCAAGCGCATGGTCCATCAGGCGGGCGAGCAACTGCATCGCCACGTCCTTGAAGGCGAGCGTCGTGCCGTGGAAGAGTTCGAGGACGAAGGCGTTCGGCCCGGTCTGCACCAGCGGCGCGATCGCCGGATGGCGGAAGGTGGCATAGGCTTCGTCGATCATCGCGCGGAACTTGTCGGCGGGAATGTCACCCTCGACGAAGGGTGTCAGCACGGTGAAGGCGATCTCCTGGTAGGATTTTCCGCGCAGCGCCCGGATTTCCTTCTTCGAGAAGGTCGGCCATTCGCGCGGCACGTAGAGGCCGCCGTCGCGGGCAAGACCCGCCAGAAGCGCATCGGAGAAACCGAGGGAAGGGGCCTCGCCCCGTGTCGAAACATAATCCACGTTCAAAGGTCCTTGGAATTGTTGGGATTTGCGGAGGGTAACGTCCGCCGGTCGTTCGGTCGCTGTGCTGCCATCGTCCTTCCGACCTTACCCGAAAGGCCACGCATGCCGCAGGTCTCTTTGCGGCAGATCGTGGCAATGCCGTTGCGTCATGCCCGTTGAAACGGGCTTGTCCGAAATTCTGCGGGCGGTTTCATTCGACAATCGATTTTTCGCCACGCCGCTGCTATAGACCATCGCCTAGGGTCGTGAAAAGGCCCGCTAAAAGAGTTCCGAAAGGCTTGGTCGCCGGGGGCGGGGCCTGATCGCAGGGGTACAAGTAACGTGTTTGGACTGAATATCCGCCGCTTTCTCGGCATCTCCCTTCTTGCTGTCGTCGCCGGCTGCAACCAGACCGACAATGCCAATATGGGCGTGACGACTGACCCGTCCGGCGTGCAGACCGCACACCAGCAGCAGACCGGAACGGCGGTCGTCCAGGGGGCGTGCCCGCAGGTCTATCTGCGGGATGGCACGGCGGTGCTTCGTCGCTATGCCAAGGGCGCCAAGGACGATCCGCAAAAGCTGCTCTATCAGGTGACGCTCGCCGATACGACGCGCCAGTGCGTGCTGAACGAAAACCAGCTCGTCGTGACCGTGATGGTGCAGGGCCGCGTGGTCGAGGGGCCGGCCGGTACGGGTGGTACGGTGAATGTGCCGATCCGGGTCGCCGCGACGGACGAAAAGACGACGCTCTATTCCGAACTCGTGCAGCACTCGATCAACACGACGACCGGCCAGTTCGTCTTCACGCAGGCCAATGTCGCCCTGCCAGGCGGTTCCGGCGGCTTCACGAAGGTCTATGTCGGCTTCGACGAAGGTCCGTACAATACGAAGTAAGAGGTTGGGAATTAGGCAGTAGCCAATAGAGATTGACGTCGCTTTCCGTCAGCCTCATGTCACTGCCTACTGCCTACTGCCTACTGCCTACTGCCTAGATCAGATCGCTTCCTGCCATTCGGCAAGCGCCGTGATGACACCCGGCAGCTCGCTCATGCGCGAGATCACCGTTTCCGCACCGGCTTCCGTCAGGCGGTCGGCATGGGAAGGGTAGGTGTGCGAGGCGCCGGTGAAGCCGACGACGCGCATGCCGGCGGCGCGCGCACCTGCAATGCCATGCACCGAATCCTCGATGACCAGCGTGCGTGCCGGATCGGCGTTGAACTGCTTGGCGCCGTGCAGGAAGATGTCCGGCTTCGGCTTGACGCGGTCCGGTCCGAGATCCTTGGCGGAATAGATATGCGGCGCGAAAACCTGCTTGAGGCCGACCTTCGACAGCATCATGTCGAGGCGGTGGAAGGAGGAATTCGAGCAGATGCAATAGGGCTTGCGGATGCGCGAGAGCATCAGCTTGACGCCGTCGATCACCTTCACCTCGGCGGCAAGCCGCGCGTCGAGCAGCTTTTCCGACTTGTCGAGCAGCGAGGCCGAAAGCGGAATGGAGGCTTCGCGTTCGATCGTCAGCAGGATGTTCTGCCAGGTCATGCCGGCAAAGCGCTCGCCCATTTCCTCGACGCCGATCGGATAGCCGGCCTCCGTCAGAAGCCGGGATTCAACCTCCGCCGCGATGATTTCCGAATCGACCAGAACACCGTCGCAGTCGAAAATGATGAGGTCGAAACCGTCCATGTCGTCGTCTTTCCTTTGGGAGCACCGATACGCCCGGCAAGCGCGGCTTCCCTACACCAAAGGGCCGAAGGCGACAATTGCCAGATTGGCAGGGCTGTTTTGCGGCAACCTTGTGTTGCGGTTTTCGCAAGGTCGAGTTGTGTTTTGCCGCCCCGCGCTGTTACCCTGGGAACATGGGCGTCGGGTCGCTGCCCTATAGTGCAGCCATTGACGGCACCCGTTCTACCAGGAGATCGAAATGGCAAGAGATCCGAATGGCAAGATCAAAGGCACCAACAGCGATGACGTTCTGTGGGGCACCGCGCGCGTTCTGGGCGATGGAACCTACGACAATGCCAGCGACATGGACAGCGCAAGCCACAAGGGTGCAATCCGCGGCTATGGCGGCAACGACACCATCTTCGGCGACATCTACAACAATGGTAACGACTACACCGAAGGCGACGTGGCCTATGGCGGCGATGGCGACGACCGTATTTTCGGCGATTGCGGTACCGACGAACCGAACTGGCAGACCAGCGGGAACGGTGCGTCCGATACCCTTTACGGCGGCAACGGCAACGACCGGATCTACGGGCAGGCCGGCGCCGACCAGCTCTACGGCGACGAAGGCAACGACCTGCTTGTCGGCGGCATCGGTGGCGATGGCCTTTATGGCGGCGCCGGCAACGATGTTCTCTGGGCCGATATCCAGGGCGTGACCTATGCCGCGCAGTCGTTGAACCGCCTTTATGGCGGCACGGGCAACGACACGCTGAATGGCGGAACCGGCAGCGACGACCTCTACGGCGAGGCTGGTAGCGACCTGATCTATGGCGGTGGCGGTGACGACGACATGGAGGGCGGCGACGGTGCCGACATTCTCTACGGCGGCGCCGGCAACGACATCATGAATGGGGCCGATCTCTACGCGAAGGCAGATGGTGCCGATCGTCTCTACGGCGAAGCCGGCAATGACGATATCAAGGGCGGGGCGGGCAACGACTTACTTTCCGGTGGCTCGGGCAACGACTACTTGGATGGCGGCGCCGACAATGACTATCTTGATGGCGGTACCGGCGCCGACACCTTCGTCTGCGGTTCCGGCAATGACACCTACATCATCGACAACAGCAACGATGTCCTCCGGTTCGAATACGCCGATTCCGGCACGGACACGGTCAGGTCATCGGTCACCTGGCGCCTCGGCGATTACCAGGAAAATCTCAGCCTGACAGGCACGGCCGCCATCTCCGGCATCGGCAACGATGTGCGCAACATCCTGCGTGGCAATGACGGGGCGAACACGCTGAACGGCAAGGGCGGCAACGATTTCATTTCCGCCGGCGGCGGCCAGGACAAGGTCTATGGCGGTCTGGGCGCCGACGATCTCATTGGCGGGTCCGGAAACGATACGTTCGTCTTCACGTCGATCAAGGACTCAACCGTCGCCGCCAGCGGCCAGGATACGATCCACGATTTCGTCAGGGGCGACCGCATCAATCTGTCGGCGATCGACGCCAACACGACGGTCGCAGGCAACCAGGCCTTTGCCTTCATCGCGAACGAAGGCGGCTTTACCGGCAAGGCCGGACAGTTGATCTACGACAGGACGGCCTCGGATACCTATATCCACGGTGACGTGAACGGCGACAAGAAGGCGGATTTTTCGATCCACCTCGATGACGCCATGACGCTGCTGAACGGGGACTTCATCCTGTAAACGGGTCTTGCGTCGCAGGCGTTTGAAGGGCGGCTTTCGGGCCGCCCTTTCTCGTTCAGGGAAACAGCGCCACGAACCGCCGCTCGCCTTCGGCCGTGAAGCGGATGGCGCGGCTGTCCTTCTCGCGCTTCGCCCAGCCGTCGGCGATGAAGCGGCCGAGCAGCGCTTCGCCCAGCGAACCAGCGAGATGCGAGCGCCGTTCGCTCCAGTCGAGGCAGGTGCGGCAGACGGGGCGACGCTGGGCGCGAAGGGCGGGCACGTCGATGCCGATGGCGGCGATGCGGGCCTCGCCGGATTGAGTCAGCGCGGCATCGTCGCCGTCCAGCGTCACGTCGCCATCCGCCACCAGCCGGTCCAGCATGCGCACGCCGAAATCGCCGGCGAGGTGGTTGTAGCAGACGCGCGCTTTGCGCAGCGCCGGGTCCTTCGGGCCGGGGCGCGTGCGCAGGTGCCCGCGATTGGCGGCAAAGCCCATGATGTTTTCGAGCAGCAGGCCGACCTCGTCGTCGGCGAGCGCGAAATAGCGGTGCCGGCCCTGCTTGCGCTGGGCGATCAGCGCGCCTGCCTCCAGCTTGGAAAGGTGCGAGCTTGCGGTCTGCAGGGTGATGCCGGCGGCACCGGCAAGCTCGGTCGCCGTCAGCGCCTGGCCGCCCATCAGCGCGGTCAGCATGTTGGCGCGCGCGGGATCGCCGATGAGCGCGCCGATCTGGGAAATGTCCGGGCCTTCCTTCATACTTCGATGTTAGCCGAAGCATTCATGTCGGGCAATATGGGAAAAGCGGGTGTCTCAAACGAGGCAATTCCAGCAATGTGCGCGAGCGGTTTTGCCTCCGGGATCGCGCAAGACAAAGGGAAATGACGATGATCACCTGCTTCATCCGCTACAAGATCGACCCGTTCAAGAAGGATGCTTTCGCCACCTATGCCCGCAACTGGGGCCAGGCGATCCCACGCTGCGGCGCCGACCTGATCGGCTATTTCGGCCCGCATGAGGGCTCCGCCACCACGGCCTACGGTGTCTACAACATTGAAAATCTTGCCGCCTACGAGGCCTATCGCGCCCGGCTTGCTTCCGATCCGCTCGGCCGCGAAAACTACGACTTCGCCAGCAGCGAGCGCTTCATCCTGAAGGAGGACCGCATCTTCCTCAAAAACGTCTCGCTGCCGCATGCACCCAAGGTGACGCCATGATCGCCGTGATCTTCGAAGTGGTGCCGGCCCCCGGTCGCATGGATTATTACCTCGAAACCGCGCGCGACCTCCGCCCGCTGCTCGACGGCATCGACGGGTTCCTTTCGATAGAACGCTTCCGGAGCCTCACCGACCCGACGCGCCTGCTCTCGCTCTCCTTCTGGCGCGACGAGGCGGCGGTCAAGGCCTGGCGGACGACCGAGGAACACCGCGCCGCCCAATCCCTCGGCCGCCACGGCGTATTCGACGCCTACCGGCTGCGCATCGCCAGCGTGGTGCGGGATTATGGGTTGAACGACCGGGATCAGGCGCCGGAGGATAGCCGGGCGTTTCATGCGGCGTGAAAGCAAGTGGCCCGCTCACGTCCGGTCGTTCCACTTCGTTCCGAACGCCTCGGTGTTGCGTTCACAAGGCCCTCAACCTTCACCATTGTCATCCTCGGGCTCGACCCGAGGATCCACCAACACGGCAAACACTAACCTTGTCGCATGGATCCTCGGGTCAGGCCCGAGGATGACAACGGTGAGGAGTGTCGTATGGACTTCCCATCATGTTCGCGGCTACTGCACCGCCACTTCCGACCGCTCTCCAACTTTCACCGTCGCCTTCGCCTCTTTCGGCGCCACGTCGCCCTCATATTTCACGCGCACGACATAGTCGCCGGGCGGCAGTGTGTCCTGCCACTCGGTGCCATAGTTGTAGGACAGCGATTTCTGGTTGCCCTGGATATCCTTCGCGGCACTGATGATTTCGATGAAGTTCGCCCCGGGTGCGGTGATCGCCAGCACGCCGGCATTGAGGTTGACGGTGACTTCCGTCATCTCGCCGGCTTTGACGCTGAACGGGATCTCGCCCGTCGCCGAGCCGAGTTTCGCCGTCAGCACATGGTCGCCGGGCGGGACATCGAGTTTCGTTCCGGTTCCATAGCTGTAGGCGACGACCTTGCGGGTGCCGTCAATGCTCTTGTTGGCGGCGACCACCTCGAAGAACGTGTCGCCGGAATCGACCTCCGGCCCGCCTTCTGCATAGATCGCCTTGTTGAGCACGATGCCCGAGCCGATGA
The DNA here is from genome assembly GCF_009827055.1 of Shinella kummerowiae. GTDB lineage: Bacteria > Pseudomonadota > Alphaproteobacteria > Rhizobiales > Rhizobiaceae > Shinella > Shinella kummerowiae. The sequence goes on along the minus strand of NZ_WUMK01000009.1, from coordinate 114,189 downwards.
CGAGGTCTCGTTCGATCGTCTCCCCGGCTTTGACCGTGACGGTCTCCGTCACCTTGGCGGGGCCGATGGAGCCGTTTAGCGTTACATCGCCGGCCGAAGCATAGAATTTCGCGGTGCCGTAATAGGTGGTGGAATAGTCGCCGAAGGCGATCTGGACAGCCGCATTGCCATCAGCTTCCGCATCCTGCGGTGTCCGCTTCGGCTTGATCGTCAGCAGACCCGCATCGAAGTTGACGAAGGGTTTTGCCACCGCGCCGTCCTTTACCTCGAAGGGGACCTCCCGCTTGATCGAACTCTGCAATGTCGCGACCGCGACATATTTGCCCGGTGGGTAATTGCCGGAATATTTGCCCTTGTACTGGGTCTCGACGGTGTCGCCGGCGGGCTGGCCGTTCGCGTCCGCCTTGAAGATCTGCCAGAACACATCGTTGTTGTCGCCAAGCGACGGGCCGCCCTCTGCAAGCACGCTGTCGAGTTCGGTGTTGAATTCGATTGCGGGCACCGGCTCCGGTTCGGGCTCGGCGACCGCCACCTCCTGCGCAGGCTTCGACATCGGCGCTTCCGCCACCGTCTCGGTCAGCGCCGCGACGAGCTGTGTCGCGTCGGAGGCCTGGAAATATTTGCCGCCGGTGTTTTCGGCAAGGCAGGCGACCTGCCTGCCTTCCTCTTCCGTCAGGCCGAAGCCGACGACGTGGGTGGTGAAGTCGACGCCCTTGCTTTCGAGTGCCGAGGCAAGCGCGCAGGGATCCGCCTCGCAGGTCTCCAGCCCATCCGTCACCAGCACGACGGTCGCCTTGTCCTCGGTGTATTTCAGGATATCGGCCGCCTGTTCGACGGCGTGCGAAATCGGCGTCTTGCCCTTCGGGTTGATGCCCGCGACGAAGGAATTGATCGCATCCCCGGTGCCCGCACCCGGCGGCACGGCAAGCTCGATATCGCTGCAGGAACCCTTTTCGCGGTGGCCATAGACCATCAGGCCGAGTTCCGTACCCACCGGCACGGATTTCAGCACCGTGCCCAGCGTCTCGCGGGCAACGTCGATCTTCGCGCGACCGTCGATCTGCCCCCACATGGAGCCGGACGCGTCGAGCACGATCATTGTCTTGTCGGCGGCGATCGTCTCGGTGGCGGCTAGAAGCCCCGCCAGAAGCATGAAGGCTGCTCTCAGTCGCACATCGCTCTCCTCGGTCTGCCGGCAAACCCGGTCGTTCACGCCGGCAGGGCGCGGCATGCTCATCGAATGACGGGTGGGACGCACCATCTATTCGCGGCTGCTTGAATTCCGCCGAAGGTCCCACCGCGGAACGAATATCGCTTTTTCTCCAATCCTTTCAGTCTTTGGTAACCATCTTCGGTAACCATGAGGATCAGTTCAGCTCCGAGTAAGCGTATCAGCGAGTATCAAATGCCATCTGTTCTTTCGCTTGCAGACGTCTCCCGTTCGCCCCGCAAAAGCGGTTGGCTAGACTCGATCATCAAGGGAGATTGCGTTGCAGCCCTTGAGGCTCTGCCAGACCAGTCCGTCGACGTCATCTTCGCCGATCCGCCGTACAACCTTCAGCTTGGCGGCATGCTCACGCGCCCGGACCAGTCGCAGGTCGATGCGGTCGATGACGAATGGGACCAGTTCGCCTCCTTCGAGGCCTATGATGCCTTCACCCGCGCCTGGCTGCTCGCCTGCCGCCGCGTGCTCAAGCCGTCCGGCACGATCTGGGTCATCGGCTCCTACCACAACATTTTCCGCGTCGGCGCCACGCTTCAGGACCTCAATTTCTGGATCCTGAACGACGTTATCTGGCGCAAGGCGAACCCGATGCCGAACTTCAAGGGCCGCCGGTTCCAGAACGCGCACGAGACGATGATCTGGGCGACCCGCGACCCGAAGGCCAAGGGGTATACGTTCAACTACGATGCGATGAAGGCCGCCAACGACGACGTGCAGATGCGCTCGGACTGGCTGTTCCCGATCTGCAACGGCGGCGAGCGCCTGAAGGATGCCGACGGCAAGAAGGTGCACCCGACCCAGAAGCCGGAAGCGCTGCTCGCCCGTATCCTGATGGCCTCTTCCAAGCCCGGCGACGTGGTACTCGACCCGTTCTTCGGCTCCGGCACGACCGGCGCTGTCGCCAAGCGCCTCGGCCGCCACTTCGTCGGCATCGAACGTGAGCAGGCCTATATCGACGCCGCGCGTGAACGCATCGACGCTGTCGAACAACTCGGCAGCGGCATGCTGTCCGTGATGACCGGCAAGAAGGCCGAACCGCGCGTCGCCTTCAACACGTTGATCGAAAGCGGCCTGATCGCCCCCGGCACGGTGCTGACCGATGAACGTCGCCGCTACAGCGCCATCGTGCGTGCCGACGGCACGCTCGCGGCAGGCAACGATGTCGGCTCCATCCACCGCGTCGGCGCGCGCGTTCAGGGGTATGACGCCTGCAACGGCTGGACCTTCTGGCATTATGCGGACGGTGCCACGCTGAAGCCGATCGATGCATTGCGCACTATCGTGCGCGCCGGCATGGCCGGCATCGAATAGACCTCTCGACGACAAAACGGTTTCTCCAGCCGCGGCCTCCGGTGTTCCCTGCACCGGGGGCTGTGGCTTTTGAGGGGAGGGTGCACGCGTCATTTGACGCGATCCCCCCAACTTCCACGGGCGCGATTCAGGTGATGTTAACCATCAAGCGCTTACTGTGATCTGGTAAACACGTCAGGCCAAGCAACGGAAATCGTTGCGGAAAGCCAGGGCCGATCAACCGGCCGGGCAGGCCGGATATCGCTTTTCCGGTTTTTGTACCTTCAGTCCCGGAAAGGTGAAAACGCCCGGAGCCGCAAAGCTCCGGGCGTTTCGGTTTAGATGCCGCTACGTACGTCGCGCCCCCTCAATCAAAGCGCAATGCCGTGCGCCGCAAGGTCGCTTTTCAGCTTCTCCGGATCCGTGAACTGCACGGCATTCCAGCCGGCGTTTCGCGCGCCGACCACATTTGCCGGAGCGTCGTCGATGAACAGCGTATGGGCGGGCGACAGGCCGAAATCCTTCGCGTGTTTCTCGTAGATCGCAAGGTCGGGCTTGATGAGGCCGATCTCCCCGGAAACGGTCACGCCGCGCGGCATGTCGAGGAAGGGGTAGAGCTGGCGCGCCTGCCGAAACGTATCGGCGGCAAAGTTCGTGAGCATGGTCACGTCGCGACCTTCGGCAATGAGCGCTTCCATGATCGCCACACTCTCCACATAGGCGTGCGACACCATTTCATGCCAGCATTTGCGGAAGGCGCGGATATGTTCGCTGCGCTCGGGATGTTCGGCAATCAGCAGGTCTTCCGCCGCCGCCCAGTCGCGCCCTCGGTCCTGCTCGAGGTTCCAGTCGTGCGTGCAGACATTGGCGAAGAACCAGTTGCGCTCGGCGTCATCGGGGATCAGGCGGGCGAAAGGGATATGCGGGTCGTAGTGGATCAGCACCTTGCCGATGTCGAAAACGATGTGTCTGATTTCGATGCTGCTCATGCTGTCCTCGTGTGTCTTGGGAATTGGGAACTCGGCAGTAGGTAGAGGCAGTAGGTGGCAGTGATCGCTCTCCCCCTATTGCCCAATTCCTATTGCCTACCGCCTGAAAACGCGTCCGGTATCGCTTGTTTTATTGCCTTCTTCATGACGGTCGGCAGTGCCTCGCCGTCGAGCGTGTCCTTTGCCTGCCACCAGCCTCCGCCGGCGCCGGCATTGCGCGGCACCTTGGAACGGTAGATGGAGAGGCGCAACTCGAAATGCGTGAAGACATGGGTGACGGTGCCGCAGGCCTGCCACTCGGCCTGAAAGGGTGCGGCCTCGGTTCCCGTCTCGCCATCGACGCGCGCCGTCCATGCGCTGCCCGGCACTTCCGTCATGCCGCCGAGCAGGCCGCTCTCGATCCGCTTGCGCAGGAAAACCGCACCCGTCTCGTCTTCGGCGATGAAGGCGGCACCCAGTCGCACCGGCTTCTCCTTCTTCGCCGCCTTGCGCGGAAACAATTCCGGGTCTTCGCGCCCGAGCACGCGACAGCTCGCATTCAGCGGACAGAGCGCGCAGGCGGGCCGCCGCGGCGTGCAGATCGTCGCACCGAGATCCATCATCGCCTGGGCGAAATCCCCCGGCCGGTCCGGCGGCGTCATGGCGGCCACCAGTGCCCGCATTTCCGGCTTTGCCGCGGGAAGCGGCGTCGTGATGGCGTGCAGGCGCGAAATGACGCGCTCGACATTGCCGTCGAGCACGGCGCTTTTCCGGTTGAAGGCGATGGCCGCGATCGCCGCCGCCGTATAATCGCCGATGCCGGGCAGCGCCTTCAGCCCATCCTCGGTATCGGGAAAGATGCCATCGTGCTCGAAGGCCACCACTTCGGCGCATTTCTTCAGATTGCGGGCGCGCGCGTAATAGCCGAGCCCCGCCCAGGACTTCATCACGTCTTCGTTGTCGGCCCTGGCGAGATCGCTCACCGTCGGCCAGCGGGAGGTGAACAGGGCAAAATAGGATTTGACCGCCTGCACCGTTGTCTGCTGCAGCATGACTTCCGAAAGCCAGATGCGGTAGGGATCCGGCGTCACGCCGCGCGCCGCCATCGGCGGGCTCACCCGCCAGGGCAGGTCCCGATGATGCCGGTCGTACCAGGCAAGAAGCAGGTCGGCGGGCGCCGCTGTCCGGTGGGCTTGGGTCATCATTTGCCTGAATAGGGTCGGAGCGCCTATAACTGGCGGAGTGATCCGCGATCTTCAAGTGCTTCGCGGTAAAAACAGGAATATTTTCCCTGCCGGCAAGTCCGGCAAAGGCGTGGAACGCGGTTTGGCCTGTGGCGAATTGCGTAACAGAGAGTCAAGGTAAAGCGTGAACACCAAGGCCAAGGAAGCGAGACGCGGCATCGTCCAGATCAGCGAAGTGGCGAACGCGCTGATTGATCCGGTGCTGGCGAAACGCGCCGGCATCAATACGATGCTGCTTGGCTCGTGGGACGAGATCGCCGGCAGCCAGTTTGCCGATTGCACGCGGCCGGAGCGCATTTCCTGGCCGCGCCGCGCTTCCGAGATGGCGGGCGAGAGCGGCGGCTACCAGCCGGGCGTGCTGACGATCGCCTGCGAGGGGGCGCGCGCCCTGTTCCTCAGCCACCAGCAGGGCGAGATCATCCAGCGCATCAACGGCTTCTTCGGTTTCCCGGCGATCAGCCAGGTCAGGATCGTGCAGAAACCGGTGGCGGCACAGCCGCGTCGCAAGCCCAAGCCGCGCCCGCTGACCGGTGCAGCGGCCCGCCATCTCGACGATCTTGTCGAGGGCATCGAGGGCGAGGCGCTGAAGGCGGCGCTGAAGCGCCTCGGCACGGCGGTGCTTGGAATGCCGCGCAAAGCACCGTGAGCAACCATCGAACGGTCACAATTCTTTGAAGTTACTGGCGTCAACTCCGCTTGTTCCTGCCCCAAAGCAGGTATAACGGGAGTGCCGAGAGCAATTCCGCATGCGAAGTGGTTTTCCGTTCGGACTTGCATCGATGGACCAAAGAATTCCCTATTCCTTCCGACAGGAGAGACCATGTCCCTTTCCGAAATGAGCCTGATGAAGCGCCTCTTGACCGGCGCTGCCGTTGCGGCGCTCGCCGTGACGCTGGCTGCCTGCTCCGACGAGAAGAAGGAGGAGACCGCCAAGGCTCCCGAGACCAGCCAGACGACCACCGGCGAAAGCGCAAGCTCGACGCCGGCGACGTCTACCGGCACGACGACCGAAACCGCCACGACGACGACCACCACCACGACCCCGGCCGAGACGGCTCAGAAGCCTGCGGCAGAGGTTCCGTCCGCCGAAGGCGATGTCGACATGGCGGAAGTGCTGAAGCCGGGCGCGCTGCCGGACATGATTCTGGGCGAGGCGAACGCCCCCGTCACCATCGTCGAATACATGTCGACGACCTGCCCGCACTGCGCGGCCTTCCACAACAACACCTTCGACGCGATCAAGGCGAAGTATGTCGATAGCGGCAAGGCGCGTTTCATCGTGCGCGAATTCCCGTTCGATCCGCGCGCCGCGGCTGCCTTCATGCTGGCCCGCTGCCAGCCGCAGGATTCCACGAAGCTCACCGAAGCTGCGCAGTATTACCCGATGATCTCGATGCTCATGAAGCAGCAGGAAACCTGGGCCGCCGCGCAGGATGGCCGCGAAGCACTGCTTCAGATGTCGAAACTCGCCGGTTTTACACAGGAGAGCTTCCAGGCCTGCTTGACGAACCAGAAGCTTCTGGATGATGTGAACGCGGTACGGGAACGCGGTGCCAAGGAATTCGGCGTCGCGGCGACCCCGACCTTCCTGATCAACGGCAAGCGCTATTCGGGAGACATGTCGGTTGACTCCATGTCGGCCCTCATCGACAGCCTTCTCTGATCCTTCGACCGGATTTCCGGCGGGCGACGGCGAAAGCCGTGCGCCCGCTTTTTGTTTTGCGGCACGGGTGAACGCATGAAGTTCACCAAGCTCCGCGTGCTCGGTTTCAAGTCCTTCGTCGAACCCATCGAATTCGTCATCGAGCGCGGCCTCACCGGCATTGTCGGGCCGAACGGCTGCGGCAAGTCGAACCTCGTCGAGGCGTTGCGCTGGGTGATGGGGGAGAATTCCTACAAGAACATGCGGGCGTCCGGCATGGACGACGTCATCTTCTCCGGCTCCGGCCAGCGCCCGGCGCGCAACACCGCCGAAGTCGGCCTCTATCTCGACAATTCCGATCGCACCGCGCCCGCCGCCTTCAACGACCAGGACGAAATACAGGTCACGCGCCGCATCGAGCGCGAGAACGGTTCGGTCTACCGCATCAACGGCAAGGAAGCGCGCGCCAAGGATGTGCAGCTGCTTTTCGCCGATGCCTCCACCGGCGCGCGCTCGCCGTCCATGGTCGGGCAGGGCCGTATCGGCGAGCTCATCCAGGCAAAGCCGCAGGCCCGCCGCCAGCTGCTCGAAGAGGCCGCCGGCATTTCCGGCCTGCATTCCCGCCGCCACGAGGCGGAACTGCGCCTGCGCGCCGCCGAAACCAATCTCGAACGGCTCGACGACGTCACCTCGCAGCTCGAAAGCCAGATAGAGAGCCTGAAGCGCCAGTCGCGCCAGGCGAACCGCTTCAAGGCGCTGTCGGCCGATATCCGCCGCCACGAGGCCATGCTGCTGCACATTCGCTGGGTGCAGGCGAAGGAGGCGGAAGGCGAGGCGGAAAGCCAGCTCAACCAGGCGACCTCGCTCGTCGCCGAGCGGGCGAATGCGCAGATGCAGGCCGCCAAGGACCAGGCCGTCGCCAGCCTGAAGCTGCCGGAACTGCGCGACAACGAGGCGAAACTCGCCGCCGTGCTGCAGCGTCTGCAGATCGCCCGTGCGCAGCTGGAGGAAGATTCCGCCCGGCTGCTGCGCCGCCGCGACGAACTGACCCGCCGCCTTGCGCAGCTTGGCGAGGATATCGTTCGCGAGGAGCGCATGGTGGCCGACAACGCTGCCGTGCTGGAGCGCCTGACGGCGGAAGAGGAAGAAATCGGCGAAATCCTCGCCGAGGCCGATGAGCGCGCCGGGGCCGCCCGCGAGACGATGAAGGAAGCTGCCGCCAAGCTTTCCGAGAGCGAAGAGGCCCTCGCTACCGTCACCGCCGAGCGCGCCGAGGCGCAGGCCGCGCGCAACCAGCTTGAAAAGGCGATCCGCGACCTGTCCGAACGCCACCTGCGGCTCGGCCAGCAGCTTGACGCGCAGGCGCGCGACCTTACCGAGATGGATGCCCGCATCGCCGATCTGCCCGATCCGGAAGAGCGCCGCGCTGCCGTGCAATCGGCCGAAGAGGTGCTGGAAGCGGCCGGCGAGATGTTGGTTGCCGTGGAGGAGGCGCTGGAGGAAGCCCGTTTCAGCGAATCCGCCCTGCGCGGTCCCGTCGATACGGCGCGTGCGCGCCTTGCCGGTATCGAGACGGAGGCCCGCACCATCCGCCGCATGCTGGAGGCTGGTCGCGCGGACGGTTCCTTTACGCCGGTCGTCGATGATGTGCATGTCGATCGCGGTTATGAAACAGCGCTCGGTGCGGCCCTTGGCGATGATCTCGATTCGCCTGCCGATAGCGCCGCTCCGGTGCATTGGCGCCTGACCGGCACGACGTCGGACGATCCGCATCTGCCGGCCGGCGTGACCGCGCTCACCAGCCATGTCCGTGCGCCAAAGGTGCTGCACCGCCGGCTTGCCCAGATCGGCATCGTCGCAAGCGTCGATGAGGCGCTTTCCCTCCTGCCGCACCTCCGGGCCGGCCAGCGGCTCGTCACCCGCGAAGGCGCCGTCTTCCGCTGGGACGGCCACGTCACCGGCGCCGACGCGCCGAGTGCCGCCGCACTGCGTCTCGAGCAAAAGAACCGCCTTGCGGAACTCGAAGCCGCGTTGGAGGACGCGCGCGCGGCGCTGACGGATGCTGAAGCCGATCTCGCCCGTGCCGGCGAGGTGATCCGCGCCGAGATGCAGCGCCAGCAGCAGGCCCGCGAGGCGCAGCGCAATGCCGGCCGTGCGCTTGCCGAAGCGCGTGATGCCCTGGAAGCCGCCGAGCGCGCCTCCGGCGATCTCATTCGCCGCCGTGCCGTGCTCGCCGAGACGCGCGTGCAGATCGAGGCGCAGGCCGAGGAAGCCGCGCAATCGCTGGAGGACGCGCGCGCTGCGCTGGAAGGCGCTCCTGACCTTGCCGATCTCGACCTTCGCCTGCGTACCCACACGATGGAGGTCGCAACCGACCGGGCGATGCTTGCCGAGGCACGCGCTGCCCATGACGGCCTTGCGCGCGAAATGGCCGACCGCCGCCGCCGGCTGATGGCGATTTCCGCCGAGCGCGAAACGTGGAAGAGCCGCGCCGCCAACGCGCAGGAACATATCGCCACGCTGCGAGACCGCGAAGGCGAGGCGCGCGAGGAAGTGGAAGAGCTGGTCGAGGCGCCCGACGAGATCGAGGAGAAGCGCCGCGAACTTCTGACCGGCTTGAGCAATGCCGAAGCTGCGCGCCGGGAAGCGGCCGACGCCTTGCAGGCGGCGGAAAACCACCAGCGCGAGGCCGACCGCACCGCCACCACCGCCCTGTCGCAACTCGCCGAATCGCGCGAAACGCGCGGCCGTGTGGAGGAACGCCTCGTCTCGGCCCGCGAGCGCCGCGTGGAGGGCGAGGTGCGTATCCGCGAGGCGCTCTCCTGCGCGCCGCACGAGGCACTGAAACTCGCCGGGCATCCGGCGGATGCACCGCTGCCGGATCCGCGCGACCGCGAACGGGATCTCGATCGCTTGAGGATCGAGCGCGAACGCCTCGGCGCCGTCAACCTGCGCGCGGAGGAGGAGCAGAAGGAACTGACGGAAAGGCTCGATGCCATCGTCGCCGAGCGCGAGGATATCATCGAGGCGATCCGCAAGCTGCGTTCGGCCATCCAGAGCCTCAACCGCGAAGGCCGCGAACGCCTGCTTGCCGCCTTCGACGTGGTCAATGTGCAGTTCCAGCGCCTGTTCACCCACCTGTTCGGCGGCGGCACGGCGGAGCTGCAACTGATCGAGAGCGACGATCCGCTCGATGCCGGCCTTGAAATTCTCGCTCGTCCGCCCGGCAAGAAGCCGCAGACCATGACGCTGCTGTCCGGTGGCGAGCAGGCCTTGACCGCGATGGCGCTGATCTTCGCCGTCTTCCTCACCAACCCGGCGCCGATCTGCGTGTTGGACGAGGTGGACGCGCCGCTCGACGACCACAATGTCGAGCGCTACTGCAACCTGATGGACGAGATGGCGGCCTCCACCGAGACCCGTTTCGTCATCATCACCCACAACCCCATCACCATGGCCCGCATGAACCGCCTCTTCGGCGTCACCATGGCCGAGCAGGGCGTGTCGCAACTGGTGTCGGTGGACCTGCAGACGGCCGAGCAACTGCGCGAGGCGTCGTAGGCCAGTCCGGCCCGGACGGCATCGTCAAACAGCCCCCTGTCGCCGGATTCAAAGGTCATCCTGCCGGGTTTGGGAACACACTCTCGACCATTCCGAAGCACGCACATGGCATCCGCGCCGCGCCTGGTGCGCGTCGCGTGTGATCCCTACCGGTTAGACTTCAAGCTACCGCGACAAGGAAGTCCGACGAAACCCATCCGACATGGCCCTTCGGCGTTCGAACCTGCCACCAGGCCTGCTGCATCGCGATACGCTCGACCAGAGTGTTCTCCGGCAGTTCCCCAACCTTGTCTCCGCCGGGGCTCGACCTGAAATTCAATGTGGAAGGAGCCACGCCCTTCACGCGAAAACGGGGAAGCTTGAGATCGGATGACAGGCCGCCACCCATCGAAGGGTTCAGGCCGTCGAGTTCGATGGCAATCCGGCGACGCATCTCATCGCCAATGGGGCGGTGACCGACGAATGAATTCGTAAAAGACAGACGGGTTATATCCCACTTGCCATTCTGCAATATGCCGAGATTTGGCTGAACCTCGGCATGGGTCAGTATGGTTTGTCTGGTTACAGGGATGTCGTAGCGCTTCGCCAATTGGGCAACCGCTTTGATCATGGTGTCCCACTGTACTTCCTGGAGCGGATGGCTCCCGCTGGAAAATGGACTCTCTTGCGCGCCGGTCATCGAGCACATCGATATGCCGATTGCTCCCGTATTGGCGTTCTTCGTGTGGGAGGCGGGTGTCATTCCCGAGCCCGCAGCATTCGCGGCAATCGATTTGTCACCCCGGACGAGGTTTCCATCGCCCTCGACAAGAATATGGTAGGAGTTCTTGTCCGTGCTATTGGCCGTGTGAGCGCCAGCGGTCCAGTGTACATGGACACGTTTCATGGCGGCATCCGGCATCCATGAACTGGGGATACTTGTCGGCATGATCCTCTCCCTCTGTTTTAGTAGGATTGCTCCATTTTCATCGATAAGTATCGCAGCGGCATGCTCACCATGAGGCCGGAATTACGCGCGCCACGCGGTGTTTTGCTTCGGAAGAACGCAGAGCTTCACCCCTCCGGGCAGGAAATGACATTTCCTCGTCCAGGTGGTCTCTATTGTTTTGCATGCTCGATTATGGTGATTGAAAAGTACCATTTCCACCTTGGCTTGCACAAGGTGTTCGTGATGTTCGCCGCGATGTTTTTTGTGAGGCCCGGGCGATGCGCAGACTGGTTTCACGCCATTCTCGCGGAACAAAGTCCCGCCTTGTGCATTGACAGGCACCTGCGCCTTGCAGGTGCCTGATACAACTGGGGACGAAACGTGGATAGAAATGCACTTTACATGATCATCGGCGCACTCATCGTCGTGGTGGCCGGATTTTCCTACTATGCCTACCAGGAGGAAAAACAGCCGGATGGCGTCGAGATCAAGCTCAATGACCAGGGGCTTTCCATCGAGGGAAACTGAGCCCCGGTGTTGCCAGAGAGACAAGCCGTGTTCCTGCCGGAGCGCGGCTTTATATTTGGTTTTTATAATTTTGCGTCGCCGTCGTAATTTTGATGCAATGCAGCAAAAAACTCATCATGTCGCGTTTTCAAAGACATGCTGTTCATGTAGATTGAGAAAACGCATTTGGGGAGGCGTCGATGGAGAAGTGGGTCTACACCTTTGGGGATGGTCGTGCCGAGGGGAGTGCGGGCGATCGCAATCTGCTCGGCGGCAAGGGCGCAAACCTTGCCGAGATGTGCAATCTCGGCCTGCCGGTGCCGCCCGGCCTCACCATCGTTACCTCCGCCTGTAACCACTATTACGACAATGGCCGCATGCTGCCGGAAGGCCTGAAGGATCAGGTCCGCGCCGGTATCCGCCACATGGAGGCGATCACCGGGCGCGTCTTCGGCGATACGACGAAGCCGCTGCTGCTCTCCGTGCGTTCGGGCGCGCGCGCCTCCATGCCGGGCATGATGGACACGGTGCTCAACCTCGGCCTCAATGATCGCACGGTGCAGGCGCTTGGCCACGATGCGGGTGACGCGCGTTTTGCCTGGGACAGCTACCGCCGCTTCATCCAGATGTATGGCGATGTCGTCATGGGCCTCGACCACGAGGCCTTCGAGGAAATTCTGGAGGACGAGAAGGGGCGGCTCGGCCACGAGCAGGATACCGAGCTTTCCGCCGTCGAGTGGCAGCATGTCATTGCTCGCTACAAGGACGCGATCCGGGAAGAACTGGGCGAGGAGTTCCCGCAGGATCCGGAAGTCCAGCTCTGGGGTGCCATCGGCGCCGTTTTCGCAAGCTGGATGAATGCCCGCGCCATCACCTACCGGACATTGCACAATATTCCGGCTGTCTGGGGCACGGCGGTCAACGTGCAGGCCATGGTCTTCGGCAATCTCGGCAATTCGTCGGCCACCGGCGTTGCCTTCACGCGCAATCCCTCGACGGGGGAGAACAAGCTCTACGGCGAGTTCCTCGTCAATGCGCAGGGCGAGGATGTCGTTGCCGGCATCCGCACGCCGCAGAACATCACGGAAGAGGCGCGCATCGCGTCGGGCTCCGACCGGCCGTCGCTGGAAAAGCTGATGCCGGAGGCCTTCGCCGAATTCCGAGCCATCTGCGACCGGCTGGAGCGGCATTACCGCGACATGCAGGACCTCGAATTCACCATCGAGCGGGGAAAACTCTGGATGCTCCAGACCCGCTCGGGCAAACGCACCGCCAAGGCGGCGCTGAAGGCCGCCGTCGACATGGCGACGGAAGGGCTGATCAGCGAAGGCGAGGCCGTTGCGCGCATCGATCCCGCCTCGCTCGACCAGCTGCTGCATCCCACCATCGATCCGCGTGCGCGCCGGGACGTCATCGGCTCCGGCCTGCCGGCCTCGCCGGGGGCCGCGACGGGCGCGATCGTCTTCACCTCTGAAGATGCCGTGCAGGCGCAGGAAGAGGGCCGCAAGGTCATCCTCGTGCGCATCGAGACGAGCCCGGAAGACATTCACGGCATGCACGCCGCCGAGGGTATCCTGACCACCCGCGGCGGCATGACCAGCCATGCGGCGGTCGTCGCCCGCGGCATGGGCACGCCCTGCGTCTCCGGCGCCGGCACGCTGCGCGTTGACCTGCGCAACGAACTGCTCGTCGCCCAGGGTGTGACGCTGAAGCGTGGCGAGATCATCACCATCGACGGGTCGTCCGGCCAGGTGCTGAAGGGCGAGATCCCCATGCTCCAGCCGGAGCTTTCGGGCGATTTCGGCCGCATCATGGAATGGGCCGATCGCACGCGACGCATGAAGGTGCGCACCAATGCCGAAACGCCGGCGGATGCCCGCGCGGCCCGCTCCTTCGGCGCGGAAGGCATCGGCCTCTGCCGCACGGAACACATGTTCTTCGAGGGCAGCCGCATCAATGTGATGCGCGAGATGATCCTTGCCGAGGATGAGGCCGGCCGCCGCGCATCGCTGGCAAAGCTGCTGCCCATGCAGCGCTCGGATTTCGTCGAATTGTTCGAGATCATGCATGGCCTGCCGGTGACCATCCGCCTGCTCGACCCGCCGCTGCACGAATTCCTGCCGAAGACGGACGAGGAGATCGCCGAAGTGGCGACCGCTTTGTCGATCGACGAGGCGGTGCTGCGCCTGCGTGTCGATACGCTGCACGAGTTCAACCCGATGCTTGGCCATCGCGGCTGCCGCCTGGCGATCTCCTATCCGGAAATCGCCGAAATGCAGGCCCGGGCCATCTTCGAGGCGGCGGCGGAAGCCGCACGCGCGACGGGGGCTGCCGTCGTGCCGGAAATCATGGTGCCGCTCGTCGGCCTGAAGGCCGAGCTGGATTATGTGAAGGCCCGCATCGAGGATGTCGCAAAGGCGGTCATCGCCGAAAGCGGTGTTCCCATCGACTATCTCGTCGGCACGATGATCGAACTGCCGCGTGCGGCGCTTCGCGCCCATGTCATTGCCGAATCGGCGGAATTCTTCTCCTTCGGCACCAACGACCTGACGCAGACGACCTTCGGCATCTCGCGTGACGATGCCTCCGCCTTCCTGTCGACCTATATCCAGAAGGGCATCGTCGAGCAGGACCCGTTCGTCCAGCTCGATTTCGACGGGGTGGGAGAACTCATCCGCATCGCTGCCGAACGCGGCCGGCGCACGCGCGACGACCTGAAGCTCGGTATCTGCGGCGAGCATGGTGGTGACCCGGCCTCGATCCATTTCTGCGAAGAGGCGGGGCTCGACTACGTGTCGTGTTCACCCTTCCGCGTGCCGATCGCGCGGCTCGCCGCGGCTCAGGCGGCTTTCAAGGGCGTCAAGGCATAGGGAATCAGGCGTCGCGTTTGGCGGCGCCCAGGCCTACTGGAAGATAGGCGCCGCGCTCAGCGGCGTCGGTCGCGAACGTAGATGTAGGTTGGCCCACCCCAGAAGGGATCGTTCACCCGGGTTGCGCGGAAATCCGCGCGACGGTCGAGATCGATGCGCTGCAGGCATTCGGCAAACGCATCCGTGCCCGCGCGAAAACCGTAGGAGCGGCACTTGTTCTCGTCGTTGGCACGCACTTCCGCCGCCGTCTGGCAGCCAGCGAGAAGGAGAGCGGTGGTGGCGAGGATGGCGAGGCGAATCAGCATCTTGGACATGCGAACTCCGGCAAACTGTTGCGTGCCTTGGATAGGCCTGTCCGCGCCGCGCCGCAAGTGCTCAGATGCGCTGCAGAACGTCGATGAACGCGTCCGCGAAACGCGTCAGGTCCTTTGTCTTCTCTTCCGGATTTTCCACCCGGATGGACGCGCCCTCCGCATCGAGCAGTGCAAAAACCACGGCAAGCGCACCGTCGTCGCCCTTCGGCACGCGCAGCGCCGCGATGCGCCGGCAGTCATCTGCGAGGCCCGAGGCCGGCAGGTCGAACAGGAAATCGCCGCCAACCTGCGCGGCGGCCGTTCTCACGGCCTCGGCAAAATCGGCATCGTCGCCGGAAAAGCCGTCGAGCGAGAGTTCGAGTTCCAGAAGCTCTAGGGGAAGAGCGGGTTCGCCAGCCGAAATGGCGGCAGGTGTCTCATCGACCGTCTGCGTCGGCAACATCGTATTCTCCTTACTCAACCCCCGTTGGTGAACGTTCGTTAACGAGCGTGGCAAATTTGCGGCACGCAAGCAATTTCGTGCCGAAGACTGGAGAAACGGAGCCGTTCACCATGATTTGATCTGAGGGCGGCGTCTCATACCATATCGACTTTTTTCGACGCCCGCCCTTTTGACTAGAGAACTTTCAAGCCAAGCTCGGAGAGCAAGTCGGCCGCCTGTGCCCGCGAAATGACCGCGCCCTTGAACTGTTTGGCATTGTTCAGGCGCACGCCTCCGAGGTCAGCACCACGCAGGTCGGCGCCATCGAACCGGCTGTCGACGAGATGCGCTTCACGAAGGCTGCAAGCCTCGAAAACGGCCTCGCGGAAATCACAACGGGAAACATCGGCGCCGCTGAAGTCGAGTTGTTTCAGGTGCAGCTTGCGGAAGGAAAAACCCGGCAAGCGTGCATCGGCGAAGATGATTTCCTCGAAGTCGCAGCCAAGCGTGCGGGCTTCCGCGAAATTTGCGCCGGTCAGCTTGCAACGCTTCAAAGACGAGGAGGTCAATGCCACGCCGCGAAAACCGCCATTGTTGAAGTCGCATCCCGTGATTTCGGACTCCGACAGATCCGCCCCGGTGAAATCGGCAAAAGGCCCGTGGCAGCTCGACCACCGGGTCTCGGTCAGCTTCGCCCCGGTGAATGTCGCTCGCGACAACCGGCATGCATCGAAATTCCACCCCGCGAAGGACAGGCGCGACAGATCGGCCCCGTCGAGATTGCAACGCTGCAGCGTTACCGGGATCTTGCGGGCAACCAGTGCCGAGGCCGCCTCTCTGTCGAGCGTTTGATCTGTGACGATGAAGCTGTTCGGCGGGCTTTCAGATTGCATTCGTCAATTCCTTTTATGCAGACGTATCCCATAGCTTCCAAGGCAATCTCGACGTTATGCCCTGCGAGTACAAGCGGAACGCGAATGGCGAAGAACCGCGCCTCGCCTTGAACTGTTGATACCTGCTTAAAGGCGAGTTTACGCGATAAGTGCTCCAATCACGGTAGAACCCCTTTGCATATGAGACGGCATTGCGCGGCCCCTCCTTTGTCGCCGATAGATGTCGACTAGTAGAAAGTGACTTGAAAAAATTGGGGCCAGGGGCGACCACGCCGATATGGAGATGTTCACGTCGCTCTTTTTCATTGTGGTCGGTGCGCTGGATATCGTCCGATACGCCCTGTGGATCGGATTCCCGTTGGCAACTGTGATTTTGCTTTACGCCAGGTTCGGGAAATCGCCTCCGGACTACGCGTTGTCAAATTTCCTCTGGCGGATGAGCATGGGTTTCCTCGCGATCATTGGCGGGCTGCTGCTGGTCGGCGTGGTTGCCACCGGTAGTGACATATACTTCGCCTACCTTGTATTCCAGATGTTGTTCGTGGCCGGCCCGGCGCTTATCGCTTGCTTGGTTTCGGCGTTCCTCCGACCGAGGAAAGCGTAGTGGTCTCGCCATCGCTACGAGCTTCTGCCGAGTGGTGAGCACGCAACGCCCATGGAAAAACCCGCCGTCCTGCGTTAGGGAAAGGAAACGGCAGACGCATCCGGTGAGGCCATGGCGATCACGATCCAGTATGAACGGCCTGTTTCGCATGCGGCCTATTGGGCGCGGCGCCTGGCGCTGTTGTCCTGCGTGCTGTTCATCGCCGTCGTGCTGTCGCACCGCTTCGGCCCACTGACGACGCCGCATTTCCTTGCGCTGGCAGGGTTTGCCGCGGCGATGGCCGGGGTGGCCGTGCTGCTGGCGACGACGGGGCTTGCCCGCCTCTGGCATGTTGGCGCGCGCGGCGGCAAGGCCGCCCTTGCTGCGCTGCTGTTTGCGCTGCTGCCGCTCGGAGTGACGGGGGCCGCGGCCTATGCCTATTTCTACAAGCCGGCGCTTTACGACGTGACGACCGATACGGTATCGCCGCCGCCTTGGCTTGCCGAGCCGTCTGCCGCGCAGGACTGGCTGCCGCGTCTCGGCACGGTCACGCCGCGGGACCGCGAGGTGCAGCTCGATGCCTATCCCGGCCTCTCCGGCCGGCGCTACGAGGGAGCGCTCGACCGTGTCTACCAGGGCGTGCGCAAGGTCGCGACGGCCTATGGCATCACGGTTACCGCCGAGGGCGGGCTCGACAACATCCTCACCGATCTCGAAGACCTCGTGATCGACCCGAAGAAGGTAACGCAGGGCGCCGAGGCGCTCGGTGACGTGCCGATCCCCGAGGCCCGCCCGCTTGAGACACCACTGATCCCGCCTGTCGGGGGTGCCGGTGACGTTCTCCTGCAGGGCGAATGGCGCTCGCCGGTGTTCGGCTTCCGCTTCGATGTGGTCATCCGCCTGCGCGAAGAGGCGGAAACGTCTCTGGTCGATATGCGCGCGGCCTCGCGCTACGGGCCGCACGATCTCGGCATCGGCGCGTCCCTTGTGGAAGGTTATCTGAAGGCGCTCGACGCTGAATTGCTCGGCATCGCCGGCGATTGATCAGAGGCCGGGGGCGGGAAAATACAGTCCCGTCAGCGAGGGCGGCCCCTCGGTCACCACCTCGCCGCGCGCGACCAGATCCTCCAGATGCGCCAGCACCGAAAGGGCCGCCGCGCCATGCAGGCGGGGATCCGTCTCGCGGTAGATTATCTTCACCATGTCGGCGATCAGCCGGTCTCCGGCGCGGATGCGTTCGCGCACCGCCCGCTCGCGCATGCGCCGGTGTGTGCGCAGCCCGCGCAGGAACGCCGCCGGCTCGGTGACCGGCCCGCCATGGCCGGGAAAGTAGAGGCGGTCGTCCCGCTCCAGCAGGCGCTCAAGCGAGGCCATATAGTCCGCCATGGCGCCGTCCGGCGGCGCGACGATGCTGGTCGCCCATGCCATGACATGGTCGGCGGAAAAGACGATGCCGTCCGGCCCGTCGAGGGCGAAGGCGGCGTGATTGGCGGTATGGCCGGGCGTCAGCAGCGCCGTCAGCGCCCAGCCGTCGCCCTCCACCCTGTCGCCATGGGCAAGCGCAATGTCCGGCACGAAGTCGATATCCGAACTCTCGGCGAAGGGGTTGCTCTCGCCGGCATGCAGCGGCCGCGCGGCTCGGTGCGGCCCCTCCGCGACGATAATCGCGCCGGTCGCAGCTTTCAGCCGGCGGGCGAGGGGAGAATGGTCGCGGTGGGTGTGGCTGACGGCGATATGCGTCACCTCGCGGCCGGCAAGTGCGGCCATCAGCGCCTGGAAATGCGCCTCGTCCTCCGGGCCGGGATCGATCACCGCCACCGAGCGGTCACCGACGATGTAGCTGTTCGTGCCGTGAAAGGTGAAGGGGCTCGGATTGTTGACGGTGATGCGCTGGACGCGCGCCGCGACCGGCACCGCCTCGCCATAGGCGGGCTTGAAGTCGAGATTGAAATGCGGGGGTTCCCGGCTGTCGTCTTGTTTGGAGGTCGCCACGGTCTTCACTTGTATTCGATTTCGATGAAGCTCATCGGGCTGTCGCCGCCATTGACGACATTGTGCGCCACGCCGGCCTCGCGCCGATAGACCGCGCCGGCCTTGCTGTGCACCCGCCGCTCGCCCGTTTCCTCCTCGATCAGGAAGTCGCAATCCGTCATCGGCACCACCACATAGCCGAGCCCATGCACATGGTGGCCGGTATCGGCGCCCGGCTCAAAATCCCAGCGCGTGACGCGCACCACCGCATCGTCGAGGAGAATGGTCGGCACGGCCGGCGGGCGGGCGCGGAACTTGGACATGGCGGTTCCTCGTGAAAGAACGGCAGGCTCACAACCCCGGCTGAACGGGTGACCTGCCGCCGGAAGTACGATCTATCGGCCGGACCCTAGCCTCGCCATGCCCGCCTGCCAAGCACGAAGCCTGCCGGTCGCCGATGAATCGAGCGTGTCCTGGCGAGAATAATCGCACAAACCGGAACTTAACCATTGTCCGCCCGCCCGCCCTTTGCTATCAGGCTCCCGCCGTGTTGGGGCGTCGCCAAGCGGTAAGGCACCGGTTTTTGGTACCGGCATTCCCAGGTTCGAATCCTGGCGCCCCAGCCATGGCATAATTTCTCAATAAATTCAGTCTATTAGGTTTAATTAGGAGCCTCTAAGTGTTACACGCTTGCGGATGATCCACACCGGTCAACTGCAAATAGTAGTCCTACTCTCCCACAAAGCCCATTGATGCAATACGCTACTGGAACTGCGTCGATTCGGTATTAAGAAAATGGCCCACCTGATTAGGAAGTGCATTCGTTGCAGCGTTGTCTCGCAGTTAGATGCGGTGGCGATGACAAGCACAGATGGCCTAAATGCGGAGGTATTCTTCGTATGTAAAGCTTGCGGCCACGGCAGTATCTATGAAGGTCAGCTGCAGTCTCACATCTCGAACGTGACCGGAGCGTTAGATAAGGGGCGTTATTTTTCTCAACAAGCGATTATCGCACTGCCCGATGATCCGATTTTATCGGCCGATGTGCCGAATCGAGTGCAGGAGCTATTTCGACAAGCAGCGCGTTGTCGTCAGTTGTCTCTTTTCGACGCCGCCGGAGCGATGTTTCGTAAAACGATTGATGTGGCAACAAAAGAAATCTACGCGACCGATTCTCGTCTAGCTGGAAAGAAACCTGCGGACGCGCCTCGCGCGCGCGTTGCTGCTCTCGGCCAGCTCAAAATCTTGGATGAGGAAATCGTAGAACTCGCGGATGTTGCTCTGATGGACGGCAACGACGCCGCTCATGATACTGATCCATACACTTCCGGTGAAGCGGAAGCGCTCCAAGATTTGACCGACGATCTTCTGGATCGTCTCTTTGTAAAGCCGGCTCGCATAGCACGCGTTAAAGCCAAGCAGGTCGAATCTGGACAAAGGAAGGATTAATGATCGGCGACGAGGGGTTCAAGGCTGCTGCTGAAGTTGCGAAGACGACAGGAAAGGCTATCGAGGCGGGCGAAAAGGGCGGTCGGTATCTCGCCGAAACATTTCAAGAGGCGATAGCGGCTTACGCAGGCGCGCTAGCAGACTCCGCAAGAGGATTCCGCATACGTAATCGTGCTTCGGTCGCGATCAAAACCGAAAAACATCTGAAGTCATTGGGAATGGATTCAAGCGTCCTGCGCGTGGAGGAACGTGCAAGTATCCCGCTAATCGAGGCAGTTTCATTAGAAAGTGACGATGGATTACAGGAAATGTGGGCGAACTACATCGCGAACGCCGTCGATCCAAGTAAAGGTTCGATTGGGATAACCGCGATTGTTACGAATGTTATTAGTAAACTTGAACCTGAAGACAAGCGAGTTCTTGACCGTCTTTTTGAGATCGATCTTGCAGAGATGCGGCGTGAGTCGCTGCGACTAAGGGCAACGGACTTCAACGTCGATGAGCAAGCTCTAAATTTCTCGCTTACTCGTTTTGTCGCGCTTGGCCTGTTCTCGTGTGACAACTCTGGAAGCGTTGGTTACGCCGCTCATGAAGAGCACAAAATGCCCTGCAATCTCACCGTCTATTCATCGGTAGGCTGGTTTCAGGCTCTTCCCCTTTTGCTAATGTTTAAGCAGTCGGTCGTGCGGGCGTAGATCGCGTTTGGGTGAGCGGTGGCACCTCTTGCAACGTGCGGTCGGCGCTATTACGGTCTCGTCTTTGGTGCCGAGGGCCTTCACCAATTCCTTCTTGCCGATGATGCCTGCAAGCTGGGTCGGCACTTTTAAGCACGCATAGTAGCTTGCAACACGTCGCAGAAGGTGGCTCACCCGTGCCATATTTTTCCTCGTATAGCCTCCGAACGTTACAGTCTGATGCTACAATCTTTGTGAAAAATAGTCAATAAAGACAGATAGTTGTTTAATTTAACGCTTAAAAAGTAGGCTGGCTTTTCGTCCTGGCGCCCCAGCCGTGGTTTGTTTCATGAAATCCGCCGACAGCCTGCTCCGGACCAATGCATCGTGCGCTGTATCGCTAAATCGACCCATGATGCCGCGCCGTTTAAAAAGCATTCATTGAAATGACAGGCCGCGACCCTATTGTTTCGTCACGCCGCGCGAAAGCGGGCGCGAAGCAACAGGGAGTCTACTATGGGTATTTTCAGTTCCATCAAGGAAAAGCTCTTCGGCAAGGCGGAAGACAAGCAGGCGGCCGAAACGATCACGGCGGACGCCGTGAAGCCGGCGACGGCCGATATGGCCGCGACGCCGACGGCCGGCAAGGATGCGGTCGTGACCCCCGTGGAAAACCGCCCGGCGACGACGACACCGAGCCAACCGGTCGATGTTGCCGCGATCCTCGATGCGGCTGTTGCCAAGAATGGCCAGAAGCTCGACTGGCGCCGCTCCATCGTCGACATGATGAAGGCGCTCGGCATGGATGCCAGCCTTCAGGAGCGCAAGGAGCTTGCCGACGAGCTGGGCTATACCGGCGACAAGAGCGATTCCGCCACCATGAACATCTGGCTGCACAAGGCCCTGATGAAGGCGCTCGCCGACAATGGCGGGAAGGTTCCGGCCGACCTGCTGGATTAAACATGTGGCAGCCCGCCGAAAGTGCTTCGGCGGGCTTCTCGCCTCGTGCTCCCCGCAGTGGCCGGGTCCTCTCGGCTGCATGACGGGGAGGGGTGCTTGACGGTTTCATCTTCAAATCGTTGGATAAGATTGTGCGGGCTCGCTCATGGGTTGCCGGGCGGGCTGTCGCGTGTAATGTGATTTGACAAAACGTTGGGGCAGTTCCGGGGGTCGGCTTGTCTCCAAGAGGAATGGAACTTGGAGTTGGCATGGATAGTGCGGCACAGGGACTTTCCGGCCGGCTTCTCGAGATTTTACAGGAAGAACTGAAAAAGCCCGTCGCGCTGGATGATCGGCTGCTCGGCAGCGGCCTGACGATCAACCGCGCGCTGCGTGTCATCGCCCGTTTCTGGAGCGAGACGGGCATAGAGCTGGATGTGAACTGCTTCTATGCCTATGCGACGGTCGGTGCCTTCGTCGAATCGGCGCCTCAAGACGGCATGCACAGCTTGCGCAAGCTCATCGACGTGCGCCCGGGCGCCCCGGACGAGACGCTCGTGGTCTTCGCCGGCGGTCTCAGCTGCTTTCTGGAAATACAGGATCTTATCGACCGGCTGGATTTTCCCGGCCAGGTCTTGGGCATGGTGCTGACGCAGTTCGGGCGCGGCAATCGTGATCCCGCCCTGGTGGCCGACGAGATTGCCGAATCGCTGCGCGGGCTCGATGCCGCCGGCATTCGCGGGCCCTACCGCCTGCTCGGCTATTCGTTCGGCGGCATTTTTGCCCTCGAGCTGGCGCGGGCGCTGGCGGCACGCGGCGACGACATCGCCTTTCTCGGCGTGATCGACGCGCCGCAGGGCGAGCATTGCTGGCCGCTGCCCGTCTGGTTGCGCTTCATGGCAAAACGCGCCGCACGCCGATGGGCGACCAACAAACAAAGCCGGGCGAACCCCGAGGGCGCGTCCGAACGGGGCACGCCGGAGCGAAGGGGGCGGGCCACGCTGCTGTCGGCCGTGCGGCGGACGCTGAAGCCGCTTGCGCTTCGTTTCGCCGATCCGCGCGCAGAGCACTATCCGGGCCTGGCGCCGCAATGGGTCGGCAACTATCCGCCGCGATACGATGCGGCCGCGCGTCAGCTCCTGCGCATGAAGGGCCTCTACCGGCCCGAACGCTATACGGGCACGCTCACCTACTATCGTGCGATCGGTGGCTCACCGGTTGACTGTGATCCAAAGGCGATCTGGCCGCGCTTCCTACCCCGCGCCGAATGGGTGGATATGCGCGGCAACCATCAAAGCGTCATCGTCGGCCGAAACGCCGAAATCCTCGCCCGCGATATATCCCGGCGGCTTGGCGAAATCGGCCGTTAGGTTTCACGCAGCCTCTCCATGGCCGCAACAAGGCGCTCAACCTCTTCCCGTGTCGAGTTCTGCGTCACCCTCGGCAAGACCCATTGCAGCGGTGCCAGCAGGCAGAAATGCAGCATGCCCTCGTAGACTTGCGCCGCCTTGAGCAGGTTTCGGCCCATCTCGATGCGGGGAAGATGTTCAGACCATTCCGGCTGATCCGCCTCCGGCAAGAGACGTTTCGTCTGAATGGCCGCGACGACCGCCTTTACATCCCGGCTGACCGCCTTAGCCGTGCCGCGCAAGGCAATGAGAGACCCGAGCGTCAGGGTCGCCGGCAGGCCGTCTTCCTGCACGCTGAGCACGGGGCTATCCAACTGCCGCAGGATCGGGAACGGAACGATCTCGCCCGTCGTCTGCTTGCGAGCGACCGGCCGGGCATGCGCCTCGATCAGCTCATCGAGATCCTCGCCCCGCTCTGCCGCGAGCATCTCGGCACGCAGCAAGCCTTCCCCCGTCAGGTTGTAAAGGGTGGGTTTGCCAAGGGTATAGGAGCCGCGCAGCAGCCCGTTGTTGCAAAGCAGCTTCATGGCGCTGTCCGGCCAGCTCTCATCGAAGGGGGCCTTGATGTAGCGCGCGGCAAAGACGGCATCGATCAACGTGTCTGTCTTCTTGTCGACACTGGCCGCACAGGCGACCAGAAATTCGTCGAGAAAGGTGTGAAAAGGCAGGCGTTTCTTCATGCTCGTGTCTTCCGGCAGGCAGCAATCAGCCGATCGCGCGCCGGATCCCCGGCGGCGGATTTGACATGCTTCACACGTGTTTCATTGTGGCGGCAGGATGCGGGAAGAATACGCGTAATGCAACTATATTGTGTATATGGTTGTGTTCTTTGCCGCTCGGCCCACTCATTTCCCCGATCATCGAACTAGCCCGTGAGGCTTTCGGTCATTTCCACCACGCGTTTGATATGGAGGGTTGTAGGAAGGCGATCTCCGCAGATTGCTAGTGGATAATCCTCCGTAAACCCGTTCGTCCTTGCCCATGGAAAGTGTTATCACCGTCGCCTGACACAGACGGGAGAACACAGTATGAGTACGAACAAGGTAGCCGTGATCACAGCGGGCGGCAGCGGGATGGGGGCGGCAGCGGTGCGGCGGCTTGCGGCGGATGGGTTCAAGGTGGCGGTGCTGTCTTCCTCCGGCAAGGGCGAGGCGCTGGCCAGGGAACTCGGCGGCGTCGGCGTGACGGGTTCGAACCAGTCGGCCGATGACCTGAAGGCGCTTGTCGACCTTGCGGTCTCGACCTGGGGGCGCATCGACGTGCTCGTCAACAGCGCCGGCCACGGCCCGCGTGCGCAGATCATCGAGATCAGCGACGAGGACTGGCACAAGGGCATGGACACTTACCTGATGAACGTCATCCGTCCCGTGCGGCTGGTGGCGCCGATCATGCAGGCGCAGAAATCCGGGTCGATCGTCAACATCTCCACCGCCTGGGCCTTCGAGCCGTCGGCGATGTTCCCCACATCCGCCGTCTTCCGCGCCGGCCTTGCCGCCTATACGAAGATTTTTGCCGACACCTATGCGGGCGACAATGTCCGCATCAACAACGTGCTTCCGGGCTGGATCGACAGCCTGCCGGGCACCGAGGAGCGGCGCGATAGCGTGCCGATGAAGCGCTACGGCACCAGCGAGGAAATCGCCGCCACCGTCTCCTTCCTTGCCTCCGAAGGGGCGGGCTACATTACCGGCCAGAACATCCGCGTCGATGGTGGTCTGACCCGCTCCGTCTGAGCAAGGAGGGCAGGGCGCCGCGCCGAACGCGGTGCCCGCTCAGGCGAGCGTGCCGATCGGGATCAACTCCGCTGCGCCGGGCTGCCATGGCTTGCCCTCCCAGTCGGCGAGCCATCGCTCCACCGAGAGGCCGGCCTCGGCGATCAGCGTCTCCAGTTCCGCCTTCTCGGGAAAAGCGATGCGGGAGGCGGCGGAAAGCCGCTTGCCCGTCGCGTGGATCTCGTAATGCGTGCCGTAGGTGACGATGCCGGTTTGCGCATCGTGGGCCACGTCGTTCCATGCCGCGACGGCGCCGAAGCGGGGATGCTCGACGATACGCATCGAATCCTCCGGCCCCCATTCCTCCCATTCCCGGCAGGCGGGGTTGCGGCTGTCGAAGATGAAGCGGCCGCCGGGTGCCAGATGCGCGGCGATGGTGGCAAGGGCTGCGCGCCGATCATCCGGCGTGAGAAACACCTGGAAGGCATGGCCGGTCAGTACGATACGCTCGAAGCGACGGCCAAGCCGCAGCGTGCGCGCGTCGCCTTCGATGAAATCCACGCCATCCGCGCCGGGTTTTTCCCGCGCGATGGCAAGCATCGCCGGCGCCGGATCGACGCCCACGACCCTGCGGCCGCCAGACAGCGCGACGGCAAGCGCGCCGGTGCCGCAGCCCAAATCCAGCACGCTTTCGGCCGCCTCGGCGAAGGTCAGGCAATAGGCGAAGTCGGGCGACCGCTCCCAGCCGTTTTCGAGGTCATAAAAATCGGCAAGCTCAGGGTCGTGGTACAGGCGGTCTTCGTCCATTCCGTCCTCCAAATGAAAAGGCCGCGCGTTTCCGCACGGCCTTGAAAGGATTGATCGAACGCTGCGTTTACTTCGCGGCGTCGAGAGCCTTTTCGCAGTGCGTCGGGCCGCCCTTGGGATCGACGCGATCGCCGATGGCGCGGATATTGTCGATCTTGTAGGCCTCGTTCACCGTCAGCTCGACCGTGCAGGACCGTCCCTTGGAGAAGCCGCCGCGCCACTTGTAGAGCGTCGTGCCGCCCGGCCCGTCAATGTCGGAGATCGGCGGGCCGTAGGCGGCAAAGAAACTGCCGGCGGTCTTGCCGTTCCAGCGGGCCTGGAGCGGGTTTGAAGCGACGGCGACGGTGGTGCATCCTGCGAGAGCAAGCGTCAGGCCTGCAAGAATTGCAATGCGGGAGTTCATTTGTGCCATGTCCTTGGACTTCGGTGCGGCCGGAAAACGGGCGACTCGGAAATCGAGCCTCAATTTCGCCATAGCGCAGCGCGTGGCAAAGGGGAATCACCGCCAGCAAACTTTGTTTCTATCCCTGTCGAAGGCCCGTGAACCTTGCGGATTTGCAACAGTTCGCGCCACGGCTGCCCTTTGCAGGCTGGCGAGATCGGCTGTATGCGGCCGGCGAAGTGGGGAACAAGACGAGCGTGAACGCACGGTTCACATGGCTATAAGGACGGCCAGCGTGATCTCGCGGCAGCGACGTGACGTCAATCGGTCACCCGACCCCGATCTAAAACTATCGGCAGTCGCGTCCTGCGGCGCTTTTGCCAGAAGGCGCGGCCTGCGTCCACTCCCTGTGCGATCATATCCGCCGGCCGCGTATCTGCATCCGGCCCGCGAGCCGTGCGAAGGCCAGCCGCTCCTCCACCGCATCGCGCTCGGCGATCAGCGTGCGAAGCGCTTCGAGCGCATCGCCCTTGTGAAGGTCGAGGATTTCCCTGGCTTCATCGGGAACGGCGTCGTCCCGGCGTTGCGGTGCGCGGATCATTGCAGGCGCAGCTCCAGCTGCTTCTTGCTCTTGAGGACATAGAGCGGTTTGGCCGCCGCCTCGACCTTGCGCTGGATCTCGGCGCGATTGGCGAGCTGTTTTTCGCGAAGCGACTGGCCAGAGGCGATGATTTCACGCGCACGTTCGACCGCATCCATCTGCATGAGAACCTCCATTTGTTCTTGGTATGTTCTCATTGTGGATCAAGGAAGTCAAGCGCCTCCGCCAAGGGCTTCCGGCACCGGCAAAAAAGCGCGAATCCGCCCGTCACACGCGGTCAGGTATGAAGGCTCGAAACAGGTACGATTGATGGTTGGGATCACAGATCCGGTGGAAACCGCGATGATCGCCGGGTCCGTCGATCAATGGGTCGTCGGCACGTCGTCCTCGTCGAGGAAGGAATGAATCCCGTCACGTGCCACGGTCGCGAGGAATTCGTCGAACGCTTCCCGATCGGTCGGGAACGGCTCATCCCATTCGAAGAGGTCCTCGTTCTGCGTGACGACCTCCATCTTCCAGTCCTGCTGGGTGCCTGCCGGGCGGTAGATGTCGACGAGCACGGTCACATCGTCCTCGGTGAATTCTCCGGACAGTTCGGAATGTTCCAGTTTCGGTTTCTTCGTCATTCGTCATCCCACTTAACCTTACCTGCCGCTTATACAGGCTCGTCGGTGCCTGTGGGAAGTGGTCTGGGCACGTCCACGGATCAATCGCTTGCAATCCAAAGCCGCGTTCAGCCGTGCCAGGGGCGTCCGTTTGAGAAACCGGGTTGATAGGCCGTCGTCGGCTGGGCCTAACTGCCTCTTTCCTCGATCTTCGGCAGGAACCATGCGAGCAGGCCTGCAAGTGGCAGCACCGAGCAGATCTTGTAGACGGTCTCGACCCCGTAGCTGTCGGCCAGCACGCCGAGAATGGCCGCGGCGATGCCGCCCAGCCCGAAATTCAGGCCATAGAACAGGCCGCCGATCAGGCCGATCCGGTTGGGCAGGAGTTCGATTGCGTAGATCAGGATGGAGGCGAAGGCGCTCGCCATGATCAGGTTGATCATTACCGTCAGCACGCCGGTCCAGAAGAGATCGACATGCGGCAGGATGAGGGTCAGGGGAAGCGGTCCGAGGACGGAGATCCAGATGATGCGGTAGCGGCCGATCCGGTCGCCGACGATTCCGCCGATCAGTGCACCGGCGGCCGAGGCCAGGAGGAAGATGAAGAGCATCATCTGGGCCGACGGGATCGAGAGGCCGAACCGCTCGATGAGATAGAACGTGTAGAACGAGCGGAAACTTTCGCCATAGGCGTTCTTGGTGAACATCAGCAGTGTCAGGACGGTGAGGGCGACGGCGATCGTTGCCGGGGCGTGCCGTACTGCGCTGCCCGTCTTCTTGCCGTTCGCGCGCATTGCCGCGAACTCGGCACTGATTTCCCGCTGCTTACCGCCGATCCACACCAGCAGCATCATGGCCAGCAGGGCGAGGGCCGCGAACCAGGAGAGGCTCGGCTGTCCGAAGGGCACGATGATGAAGGCCGCGAAGACCGGGCCGAGCGCGCCGCCAGCCTGGCCACCGACCTGGAAGAGCCCCTGAGCCAATCCTTGCCGGCCGCCTGCGGCATAACGGGCCATGCGCGTCGCCTCCGGGTGGAAGATGGAGGAGCCGATGCCGATCAGCGCGACGGAGACGAGAATCACCGCATAGCTGTGTGCGAAGGCGAGGCTGACCAGGCCCGACAGCGTGAACATCATTCCCACGACGGGCGAATAGGGGGCAGGGTGTTTGTCCGTCACCATGCCGATGGCCGGCTGCAGCAGCGAGCCGGCGATCTGGAACGTCATGGTGATCATGCCGATCTGCACGAAATCAAGTGCATAGGCGTCCTTCAGAATGGGGTAGGCCGCCGGGATGAGAGATTGCATGAGGTCGTTGAGAAGATGGGTCAGTCCCAGAACGACAAGCACGGCAAGGTAGGTTCTGGAACGCGCAGGCGGGGAAACGGCGGCTGTCATGTGTGCTTTCGATATTTTGGTGGCTGCGGGTGGTCGCCGGTCTCGAAAAGGAAAACCGCGTTTCAAATATACCGCGCGATGGCCATTGGTCACCTCAAAAAGCGGTGGATTGGCCCACGGTGCCCGGTTGGCGATGCGCCCTTTTCATGGAGAAAGGAAAGCATCGACCAAAGGAGGCCCAACGGCGCGTTTTCGCCCTGCAAGCATGCTCCAGCGCGAAAAGCGGCCACCCGGCAACATCCGAAACCACAGCAGTTCTACTCGTCAATGCCCGCCTTGGCGACGAGAACCGGGTTTGCCCTGAAGCTTGCCGGGAAGAGCCGTTTGAGGTTCTCGATCTTCGGCATGTCGTTGTAGACGATGTAGGGGTAGGTGGGGTTGTTGGTCAGGAAATCCTGGTGATAATCCTCGGCGGGGTAGAAGGCCTTGCCCGGTTCGATGGTCGTGACGATGGCGGCCTCGTAGAGGTGGGCCTTGTTCAACTGGTCGATATAGGCCTTGGCGATGCGCGCCTGTTCGTCGCTGGCCGGGAAGACGGTCGAGCGATATTGCGGGCCGACGTCGGGGCCCTGGCGGTTGAGCTCGGTCGGATCATGGGCGACCGAGAAATAGATCTGCAGCAGCTTGCCATAGCTCACCCTGGCCGGATCGAAGGTGACGCGCACGGCCTCCGCGTGGCCGGTATTGCCATTGCCGACCATCTCGTAATGGGCCGTGTTCCGCGCGCCGCCGGCGTAGCCGGAAACGGCGTTGGAGACGCCATCCACCCGCTGGAAGACACCCTGCACGCCCCAGAAACAACCACCGGCGAAGACGGCCGTTTCCTTGCCCGTCGTTGCGGTCTCGTCGAGCGCTGGTGCGGGAATCGCCAGGCCCTCTTGCGCGAGAGCGTTCGGTGCGATGAAGGCCGAAGCGGCGACGGCGAAGGAAAGGAATGTGACGCGATGTTTCATGGCGGTCTCCTCAACTGAAAGTGAATGCGTAGGCTTCTCTCAGCCTCCGTCAGGCCGTTGAGGGGGCGAAGGTCATCGCGAAGCCATTCATGCAGTAGCGCAGGCCTGTCGGCTGCGGGCCGTCGTTGAAGACATGGCCGAGATGGCCGCCGCAGCGACTGCAATGCGCCTCGACGCGCACCATGCCGTGGGAGGTATCCTCTGTCGTGCCGACCGCATTGTCGAGCGGCGCCCAGAAGCTCGGCCACCCGGTCCCGCTCTCGAATTTGGTATCCGATGCAAAGAGGGCCTGGCTGCAGCCGGCGCAAGAGAAGGTGCCCTTCCTGTGCTCGTTCAGAAGCGCGCTTGAACCCGGCCGTTCCGTGCCCTCTTCGCGCAAGATGCTGAACTGCTCCGCGGTCAGCAGCTTGCGCCATTCCTCCTCGCTGTGCGAGACGGCGAATGTTTTCCGGGCGGCGGCAAACAGCGGCCGCGTACCTCTTGCAAGGAAATCGGCTGCAAAGACCGCAACGCCCGCTGTCAGAAGACTGCGTCTGTTCATCAAAAGCACCCCTTTGATCGTGTCCTGTCGATGAATACGCGGCGCGCCGCGTGATTGTTACAGATGGCAATGCGCATCGTACGTCTGTTGCCATCGATATGGGCGAGGAAATATATCGATCCTCATCCGGGATGTTGCAATCCACGTCTCGATCGCGCGCGTTCAGAGCTTCGTGAACGGCGCATTCAAGTCGACAGGGGAACGAATGGAAACCGCTGACATCAATCTCTTTTCCTATGGCACGCTCCAGCAGAAGGACGTGCAGCTCTCCTCGTTCGGCCGGCTTCTGGAGGGGCAGGAGGATGCCATGGTCGGCTTCCGCACCGAACAGGTGGAAATTACCGATCCGGCCGTTTTGGCGAAGAGCGGAAAGCGGTTTCATCCCATCGTCATGCCATCGCAAAACCCGGCCGACAGCGTTGCCGGAATGGTGTTCAGGATCACCGCCCGCGAGCTCGCCGCCGCCGATGCCTACGAGGTCTCCGACTATACCCGCATCGAGACCCGGCTTGCCTCCGGGCTTGTCGCCTGGGTCTATGTCAAGGCGTGATACCATTCGGCATGCCGGTAGCTAGGATAACACCGTGCCCGGCAGCTCCAGGCTGCGGAAATGCTCCTTCGCATGGTCATAAAAGACGGCCGGGGCGAAGTGCAGGCCCGCGCCGGTTCGGACCATCAGCCCGAAACGGTTGGTCGACAGGCCGGGATCGCTGAGGGGACGGAACACCAAGGCGCCGCTGCCGATCTCGTGATGCGCGCCGATCGGCGTCATGATGGAAATGTGGTGTCCGGCCTGTGCCAGCTCCACGAGCATGCGGATCGAGCCGACCTCCAGCAAGGGCGGCCGAGCGGTTGCCGCCGCTTCCAGATTGGGCTGGATCGCCCGGCGGATGGAGAGTTCGCGCGTTCCGATGGCAACGGGGTGGGCGAAACAGTCCGCAAGGCTGAGGCTATGCCGGGAGGCAAGCGGATGGTCCGGCCGCATCAGCGCGCCGACACGCACGTCGCGGCGCACCGCCATCTCGATCTCGCGCGGCGGTGCCGTCACGAAGCCGAAACCGACGTCGATCGTTTCGTCGATGAGACGGGAGACCACGTCGGCCGAGGACGTGACTTCGACGTTCAGATGCAAGGTCGGATGACGCTGTGAAAATGCGGTCAGAAGGGGTGGCAGGAAGGACAGCCCGACGCTTTCGACCGTGGCGATGCGGACGGAGCCCGTCTTGAGCCCACGCAGCATGTCGAGTTCCGACACCGCCGCCTCGAGCGGCGAGGCCACCCGGCGGACATGCCGGTAGAGGATTTCGCCGGCCGCGGTCATCTTGATGCGGCGGCCTTCGCGCTGGAACAGCGCCATGCCCAACGCGTCCTCGAGCTGGCTGATCTGCCGAGACACGGCCGACGAGGCGACGTTGAGGCGGCGCGCGCATTCCCGGATGGACAGCAGTTCCGCAACGGTCTGGAAATAGATCATCGCCGGCTGGTGAAACATGCGCGCCAGCAGCGCGGGAGACAGCGCGCGCTCCCGGGGTGGCGATGACCGAAGGGGGGCGGCTTTTGGCGTGCGCATGGTCTGTTCCCTTTGTTGATGCCTTTTCGGCAACAATTCGCTCTTGAATTGGAAATAGCAAGATCAATCCGGATGAAGGACAGTCGCGGCGATAACACCCTCCGGAGGTCTTCACCTTGGACATCAACACGATCAACGCCGTCAGCAGGCCGCGCAGCCGTGCCGAACTGTGGCCGTTTCAGGAGGGCGACGCATGGCTTGGCGGCGGGACATGGCTGTTCTCCGAGCCGCAACCCAAACTTCAGAAACTTGTCGACCTGTCGTTGCTCGACTGGCAGCCTCTGACGGTAAACGATGCCGGCCTCTCGATCAGCGCGACCTGCAAGGTGGCGACGCTCGATGCCTTCGAGCCGCCGGTTGTTTGGCCCGCAGCGCGGCTGATCGGCACATGCTGCCGCTCGTTCCTCGCCTCCTTCAAGATCTGGAACATGGCCACCGTCGGCGGTAATCTCTGCATGTCGCTGCCGGCCGGCCCGATGATCTCGCTGACCGCAGCGCTCGACGGTGTGTGCACTGTATGGGCGCCGGATGGTTCGGAGCGAAAAGTCCCGGTCGTCGACTTCGTGAAGGGGCCGTTGAGCAACGATCTGCGGCCGGGCGAAATCCTGCGCAGCATCAGCCTGCCGTGGGAGGCGCTGTCGCGGCGGACGGCATTTCGCCGGGCGAGCCTGACGCCGCTCGGCCGCTCGGGCGTGCTTCTCATCGGCACGCTTTCGGCCAAAGGCGGCTTCGTGCTCACCGTCACCGCCTCGACGCGCCGACCGGTGCAACTCGCTTTTCCGCACTGCCCAGGCGCCGGCGACCTGGCGCACCGTCTTGAAAGGGATGTCCCGGACGCGCTCTATTATGACGACATCCATGGCCTGCCCGATTGGCGCCAGCACATGACGCATCTTTTCGCGGAGGAAATCCGCGAAGAACTGGGAGGATGGACATGACCTATCTCGTCAATGGCAAGACGCATGATGCGACACCGCGGCCGGGCCAATGCCTGCGCACCTTCCTGCGCGATCTCGGCTGTTTCGGTGTGAAGAAGGGCTGCGACGCCGGCGATTGCGGCGCCTGCACGGTTCATATCGACGGGCGACCCGTGCACAGTTGCCTCGTCCCGGCGTTTCGCGCGGAGGGCCAGGAGGTCACGACGATCGAGGGGCTGGGCGCGCCGGACAACCTTCACCCGGTTCAGCAATCCTTCCTCGACGCGCAGGGCTTCCAGTGCGGCTTCTGCACTGCAGGCGCGATCATGACCGCGGCGGCGCTCGACCAGGCCCAGCGCCGCAACCTTCCGGCAGCGCTGAAGGGCAATCTGTGCCGCTGCACGGGTTACCGCGCGATCGCCGATGCCATCGAGGGCGTCAAACATGTCGAACGTGTCGGGGCTGGCGAGGCGTGCGGGCGAAACCTTGCCGCGCCCGCCGGGCCAGGCGTCGTAACAGGCCGTGTGCGTTATACGATGGATGTCGCGCCCGTTGGCGATCTTGCCGGCCTCACACATATGAAAATCCTGCGCTCGCCGCACCCCTCCGCCCGCATCGTCTCGATCGACATGCGCGCGGCACTTGCCCTGCCGGGTGTCGTTGCGGTGCTGACCCACGCGGACGCGCCGGGCCACTATTTCTCGACGGCCCGCCACGAGATGTACACCGATGATCCCGACGACACGCTGGTGCTTGACCAGGTCATTCGCCATATCGGGCAACGTGTCGCGGCGGTCGTCGCCGACAGCGAGGGCATCGCGGAGGCGGCTAGCAGGCTGATCGCCGTCGAATACGCATTGCTGCCGGCGGTCTTCGATCCGGAAGAGGCGATGCGGCCGGGCGCGCATGTCGTGCATGACAAGCCGCTCTCCTCGCGCATCGCCAATCCACAGCGCAACATCGTCGCCGAGCTGCACGGGCATCTGGGCGATGTCGACAAGGGCTTCGCGGAAGCGGACGCCATCTATGAAGGCACGTTTCGCATCCAGCGGGTGCAGCACGCCCATCTCGAAACGCATGGAGCGATCGGCTGGCTCGATGGTGACGGGCGGCTCAACATGCGAACCAGCACGCAGGTGCCGTTCCTGACACGCGACGCCCTGTGCACGCTGTTCGACCTTCCCCGCGACAAGGTCCGTGTCTTCGCGGAGCGCGTCGGCGGGGGGTTCGGCGGCAAGCAGGAGATGATCATCGAGGACATCGTGGCGCTTGCCGTGTTCAAGACCGGCCGCCCGGTGAAGCTCGAATACACGCGAACGGAGCAGTTCTCCGCCTCCACCAGCCGCCACCCCATGACGATCACGGTAAAGCTCGGCGCGACGAAAGACGGTCTGCTGACGGCCATTTCCATGCGCCTGCTGTCGAACACCGGCGCCTATGGCAATCATGGGCCTGGCGTGATGTATCACGGCTCGGGCGAATGCATCGCGCTCTACCGCTGCCCGAACAAGAAAGTCGATTCCGTCGCGGTCTACACCAACGAAATGCCGAGCGGCGCCTTTCGTGGTTACGGCCTGAGCCAGAGCAATTTCGCGGTCGAATCGGCGATGGATGAAATGGCGCGACGGATCGGCATGGACCCGGTCGCTTTCCGCAGGCGAAATGTGGTGGTGCCCGGCGACCCGATGACATCGGCAGACGACGGGCCGCATGATGTCGAATACGGCAGCTACGGCCTCGACCAATGTCTCGATATGGTGGAAGCCGCCCTGGCGCGCGGGCCGGACCACGGTCTTTCCGACGACTGGCTCGTCGGGCGTGGTGTCGCTGCCGGCATGATCGACACGATCCCGCCGCGCGGGCACCGGGCCGAGAGCCGGGTCACGCTGCTGCCTGACGGTCGCTACGAATTGAAGACCGGCACGGCCGAATTCGGCAATGGCACCACGACGGTGCACGGCCAGATCGTCGCCTCCCTGCTGGGAACGACGCTGTCCCATGTGCGTATCAAGCAATCGGATACGGACCATATTTCGCACGATACCGGCGCCTTCGGCAGCACCGGAACGGTGGTTGCGGGATCGGCGACCCGGGAAGCAGCGGAGGACCTCGCCGGCCTCATCTTGGATTTCGCGGCCTCGCTCGCCAATGTCCGGCGGTCCGAGTGCGCGCTCGGCGAGGGGTACGTCACGGCCGGCGGCCGCCGGATTGCTCTCGCCGCCCTAGCTGCTGCCGCCGCCGAGGCGGGTGTAAAGCTGTCGGGGCAGGGGCGCAGCGGTGGCACCCCGCGCTCGGTCGCCTTCAACGTCCAGGGTTTCGAGGTGGCAATCCATCGTCGTTACGGCGAGATCCGTATCCTGCGCTCGATCCACGCGGCGGACGCCGGAACGGTGATGAACCCGATGCAGTGCCGCGGGCAGGTGGAAGGCGGCGTCGCGCAGGCGATCGGTGCGGCCCTCTATGAAGACCTGAACATTGACGGAGAGGGAAAGGTCACCAACCCGACGTTCCGCGGCTACCACATCCCGGCCTTCGCCGACATTCCCCGCGCCGAGGTCTATTTTGCCGACACCTACGACCGCATCGGCCCGCTCGGCGCAAAGTCGATGAGCGAAAGCCCCTACAACCCGGTCGCCGCCGCGCTTGGCAACGCCATTCGCGACGCTATCGGCGTGCGGCTCCACGCGACGCCCTTCAAGGCGGACCGGCTTTACAAGCTTGTGGCCGAGGCGCGGCCCTCGCGGCCGAACGTGCCGGCGGCTGACTGTGAACCTGCCTGAGAAGAGGAGTGCGCGATGAAGATGCCGGCCGGATCATGGGACCAGTTCGACGACTATGTCATCGATTTTGCCATTGACCGAAAACGCCGCGGCGAGCGGATCGCCATCGTCACGCTCGTCCAGATCGAGGGGTCGTCGCCGCGTCCGCTGGGCGCGCAGATGGCCGTCTCGGAAAGCGGGCACTGGACGGGCTATCTTTCGGGAGGCTGTATCGAGCGCGCCGTGGTGAGCGAAGCTATTGCCGCCATCCAGGACGGTGAAAACCGGCGTGTGCGCTATGGTCGCGGATCGAAATATTTCGACATCCAGCTTCCCTGCGGCAGCGCGATCGAGCTCGTCTTCGATGTCAACATTGCCGATGACGATCTCGTCGCAATCGACGCGCGCCTGCACCGCCGTCTGCCGGCCATGATGCATGTGCCTTCGCTTGCCGGCGACGAGAGCGAGACGCTGACTAGGATCTATGCCCCGCGTACGCGCATCATTGTCGCTGGCATTGGTCCGTCCGCGGTACAGCTCTCCAGGCTTGGCCTGGTCACCGGTTTCGAGGTGGTGCTTTATTCGCCGGATGGGGAAACCCGCGATGAGATCCTGAAAACGCCCGGTGTCGAGGTGGTGCCGATCCCGAGCGCGGCAAGCCTGCCGATCGTTCACGCCGACCGCCATACGGCGGTCGCGGTGATGTTCCACGATCATGAATGGGAAACGAACCTGCTGCCGCTGATCCTGGAGACGGATGCCTTTTATGTCGGCGCCATGGGCAGCCGGAAGACCCACCAGCGCCGGCTCGATACCCTTGCGCGCTTTGGCGTGGAGAAGGAAAAACTCGGGCGGATCCGCGGGCCGGCCGGGCTGTTCGAAAGCGGCAAGAGCGCATCCTCCATCGCGCTTTCCATCCTGGCGGAGATCATGCAGGCAAATGTGGGCGCAAGTGCCGGCGTGGGGCTCCTGCCCGATGGTAGCGCGCTGTCTCCCCTGCCGCTCTGGGAACCGGCCCGCCAACCGCTGGCGGCCGGCTGTCTTTCCAGCAACGCCGCGGCCATCCGTTGACGTGCTTTATGTCGGTTTGCCGTAGGCGCCGCCGGCGCCCGTGAGGGCGGCGAGGAAACTCGCAAGCCCGGCCGAGCGCAGCGGCAGGTAGGATTTGCCCTGTTCGCGGCAATGGCGCTTCAGGATGCCGACCGCCGAATGGCTGATGTGATCGACCGGGAAGAGGACCGTCTGCGCCTGTCCGATGAGCGCGGGAAGCAAGGTGGTGCTGTCCTCCATTCCACCGTCATGGAGAAGAAGGTCGACATTGCGGCTTTCTGCATAGGCACGCAGGTGGTCGAAAAGATTGCGGCGCCCGCCGACGTAAAGCACCGGGCCGTTCGCGGGTACTTTCACGCTCTCAGCATGTGTCTGGAGATGCGCGGCGATGGCCGTTTCCAGCGCCTTGTTTTCCCTGAGCACGGCGTGATTGAGATCCTGCAACTGGTCGAAGGCATGTTGAAGGACGGAATGTTTCTCCTCCATCTCGGCCAGCTGTTTTCCCAGATGCGGCGCGCGTGTGTCTTCCGCCTCCGCGCGCTCCGGGGCAGGCCGCCGCTTCGTCGACGCCTGCTGTATGGCGGACGCAGCCGCTTCGGCGCGGATCAGCCGCTCTTCGAGCTGCCGGATATAGTGCTGCTGATCGATGCGCTCGTCGGCCGCCGCTTTCAGGCGCTGTTCCTGCCGCGCCGCTTTTTCGTGTGCCTGTTCCAGGGCCTTTTCGAGTTGCGTCAGCCGGGCGATATCGAGGCGGCTTGCGCTGCCGACGAGGTGCGACAGCATATGGACCTCGCCAAAAATGTCGCGGATCAGGCCGGCCGAACTGCCCGGATGGCTCATCAGCGCCCAGTAGGGGCCGGCAATATCGCCTCTGTCGAAGGATTCCCGCCAAATTTCTCGCAATTCCTGCTCGGTCGCGTTCCTCGAAATGCGCTTGATGCTCGTCTCGTGGCGTTTATCGAGGGCCTTGTTCAGCATTTTCGCGCCCTGGTCACGCTGACCTGCCAGACGCACGCCACGGCCATGCAGGGCGTGGTCGCTTGTGGTGCGCGCATCGTCCTGCCCGGACTTCAAGAGAATTTGGCGCAGTTCGCCCGTGGTCAGGCAGGTGCCGATGATCGAGCAATGGAAGGTGGAGGCGATGTCCCACGTCCGCAACCGCTGTGAGTTGGCGCGCTCCTGCGCCTGGGTATTGGTCGTGAAGATGGGTGTTGGATTGCTCAAACCGGGCAGCGTGAGGCGAGGTAACGTTGGCATAGCGGGTCCTAATTCCGGGCGTGGCTTGCTTGAAGGACGGCTTTTTCCGGCTGGTATGAGAGGTCGGCACCGAACTGCATCTGCCAGAACAGGGTGAGAATGTGGTTGCGCGTGAGCGGGGCGAGCGGCAGCGCGGGCGCCTTGTCGATCGGCGTCCAGACGGCCTCGTCGATACCGGCGGTCGGGGCGATGTCTTCGTTGTGAAGCTTGATCAGGAACACATAGGCGATCAGCAGATGGTCGGGCGCGTCTGCCGCTTCCGCCTCGAAGCAGCCGAAGGGCGCCATGCGCGCGGCCGAAACCAACAAGCCGAGCTCGTCGTGCAAATGGCGCGCAAGGGCTGCCTTCGGCGCTTCGCCTCCCGCGATGTTGCCGCCGGCCTGCATGTACATCGGCATGCCGCGCTTGCGCACGAGAAGCGTGTCGCCGTTCTCCCGAACGATCAGTGCGACCGCGATCCGGATTTCTCGCTGCATGATGTCCAAAGCACCCCTCTGAATTTTCGGATCGTGTCGGGGCGCTTGAAACGCACCCAAACGTCGTCTTCGTTATATCTATCAAAACATAACGCTTTGGAAAGAGCGGAAGTTGACTTATTGGTCGCCGCTTCTCGGCGCGGACACGCTGACGAACACCCAATCGGGAAAGCGGGTGTTGTCATGCGGTCGCGAACAAAGGATATATTCGTACAAACATATCGTGGGAGAAATTCATGCCGGCCTTGCGCGCTTTCGTCGTTCTCGTCGCTCTGCTCATATCGTTGCTGCCGGCCGCGGCGCGCACGAT
This sequence comes from Shinella kummerowiae, assembly GCF_009827055.1. Classification (GTDB taxonomy): domain Bacteria; phylum Pseudomonadota; class Alphaproteobacteria; order Rhizobiales; family Rhizobiaceae; genus Shinella; species Shinella kummerowiae. The sequence continues at coordinate 75,964 of NZ_WUMK01000009.1, read as the reverse complement.
CACGGATGCCGCAGGGCGGATGGTGGAGATTCCCGACAAGGTGGAGCGCGTGCTGGCGGCAGGCCCGCCGGCCTCGGTGCTCGTCTACGTGCTTGCACCGGAAAAACTCGCAGGCTGGGTAAGGGAGCCGAAGGCGGAGGAGAAGGCCTTCCTGCTGCCCTCCGTCGCCAGTCTTCCGGTCTTCGGACAGCTTACCGGCAAGGGCGGTACGGCCAATATCGAGGCCGTGCTGACCGCCAAGCCGGATATCATCATCGATGTCGGCACGGTGAGCCCCACCTATGCCTCGCTTGCCGACAAGGTGCAGGCGCAGACCGGCATTCCCTATATCTTGATCGACGGTGCCTTTGCGAAGAGCGGCGCGATGCTGCGCGAGACGGGCGCCATGCTCGGCGTCGAGGCGCGGGCGGAGATGCTGGCCGCCTATGCCGACGAAAAGCTGGCAGCGCTTGAGAATGGCCTTGCCGGCATCCCGCAGGACAAGCGCCCCGCTGTCTATTACGGACGCGGTGCCGAAGGGCTGGAGACGGGCCTTGCCGGCTCGATCAACATGGAATTGCTGGAAGCCGTCGGTGCCCGTAATGTTGCCGCCACCGCCGGCAAGGGCGGCCTGACCCAGGTCTCGCTCGAACAGATCCTGTCCTGGAAGCCGGATGTCATCCTCGCCGCGTCGCCGAAATTTGCCAGGGCTGTAAAGGACGATCCGCTCTGGGCGGAGCTTGATGCCGTGAAGGCCGGGCATATCCACGCCGCGCCAAGCCTTCCCTTCGGCTGGATCGACTCTCCCCCCGGTCTCAACCGCCTGATCGGCGTGGCGTGGCTTGAACACACGCTCTATCCCGAGGCCTTTCCGGCAGCGCTCGATGCGGAGGTGCGAACCTTCTTCAAGCTGTTCTATCAGGTCGAATTGAGCGACGCGCAGCTTGAAACCCTACTCGGAAAGAGCGTGAAGAAATAGATGCGGGTACGCGCTGCCATCGCTGGCCGATCGGTGATGATCCTCGGGCTGGCAGGCCTGCTGGTCCTCGCCGTCCTGTCCATGATGGTCGGTAAATATGGCGGCGGGCCGGGTCCGCTGTTTGCGGCCCTGCACCAATGGGTGACCGGCGAGACAACCGACCCGCTGCTCGCCACCGTGCTGTGGAATGTCCGCCTGCCGCGCGTTTTGGCCGCTGTTGTTGTCGGGGCGGCCCTTGCGGCGGCGGGCGCGACCTATCAGGGGCTCTTCCGCAACCCGCTGGTCTCGCCGGACCTGCTGGGCGTGTCGGTCGGCGCGAGCCTCGGGGCGGTGCTCGGCATCTTCCTGTCGCTGCCCCTGCTTCTCATCCAGCTTGCCGCCTTTGCCGGCGGGCTTGCCGCGGTTCTCGCCGTCACCGCCATTGGCGCGCTGGTGCGCCAGCGCGATCCCGTCCTGACGCTGGTGCTTGCCGGCATCGCCATCCAGGCGCTGATCGGCGCCGGCATCTCGCTGATCAAGGTGCTCGCCGATCCCTATGACCAGCTCCCGGCCATCACCTATTGGCTGCTCGGCAGCATGACGGCGATCACCCGCTTCGACGTGCTCTCCATCCTGCCCGCCGTCATCCTCGGCCTCGTGCCGCTCGTGCTGCTGCGCTGGCGCATGAATGTCATGACGCTCGGTGACGAGGAGGCGCGAACGCTTGGCGTCGATACGGTCAAGACACGCATCGTGCTCATCGCCGGCGCGACACTGGTGACGGCCGCGACCGTCTCGGTCACCGGCATCATCGGCTGGATCGGCCTTGTCATCCCGCATATCGCGCGCATGCTGGTCGGCCCGGATTTTCGCCGCCTGCTGCCGGCCGCCATGATGCTCGGTGCCGCCTATCTCCTCATCGTCGACATGCTGGCACGCTCCATAGCGGCGATCGAAGTGCCGCTCGGCATCCTCACGGCCACGGTTGGCGCGCCGTTCTTCCTGTGGCTGCTGGTGGCCGGAAAGCGAAGCTGGTCGTGACGCGCTTTCGTCGGGCGCAATCCGGCATCCTTGCAAGACAGGCCTTCTTGCAAGACGGGCTGGGCAGGCCTATCCATGCGCCATCGCCAGTGAGGACATGCCATGCACGACGTCGGGACAATCGAGGCCACGGACAAGCCGGGCTTCTACCGCGAACTCTTCGCCCAGGCGGAAGGCCTCTTTCACGGCGAGCGCGACGCCATCGCCAACGCCGCCAACCTCTCCGCGCTCATCTATGGCGCGGTTGCCGATCTCAACTGGGCGGGGTTCTATTTCCTGAAGCGATCCGACGAACTGGTGCTTGGCCCTTTCCAGGGCAAAGTCGCCTGCGTGCGCATTCCGGTCGGCAAGGGCGTGTGCGGCAGCGCGGTCGCGCAAAGGCGCAGCCAGCTGGTGCCCGATGTGCATGCATTTCCAGGCCATATCGCCTGCGATGCCGCCTCGCGCTCGGAGCTCGTCGTGCCACTCATGCGGGATGATACGGTCTTCGGCGTGCTCGATCTTGATAGCCCGCTGCCCGGTCGCTTTACAGCGGAGGATCAGGCCGGGTTCGAAGCGCTTGCCGCGCTCTATGTTGCGGCAAGCGATCTTTGACGCGGTTCAGTCGACGGCGACCATCACGTCGGACGCCTTGACGACGGCATAGGCTTCGCCGCCGGCAACAAGGCCCAGCTCGTCGACGGATTCATTGGTGATGGATGCGGTGACGATGGCGCCGCCGGCAATCTCGATGCGCACATGGGCCGTGGTCGCGCCCTTGGTCACTTCGACGATCTTGCCCTTGAGGCGGTTGCGTGCGCTGATCTTCATGGGATTCTCCTGTTTTACCGTGTGCGCCTAGCATGCGGGGCCGCAAGGCTACTACGGTCCAGGCAGAGAAAACAGCTGCAGATTATCAGGCGTTTTCGCGAAAACGCGACTGCGTATCATCGCGCAGCAAGCGACATATTTTTAGAAATATAACGTTGCTGCCCGGCGGTGATACCTGCTATCCCTCGGCTCATATCGGAGGACCCTCTTCATGCTCGCACGCCTCGCATCTGCACCGAAAATCGCGCTCGCCATCGGCGGCCTGTTGTTTGCTTCGCCCGCCTGGGCGGACCGGGTCGTCACCGACCAGATCGGCCGTGAGGTGCATGTTCCCGACCAGGTGAACCGGGTCGTCATTTTGCAGCACCAGACCCTCAACATCACGGTGCAGCTCGATGCGATGGACAAGGTGGTCGGCGTGCTCGACGAATGGAAGAAGCAGCTCGGCGCGAAATATGTGCGGCTCGCGCCGAAGCTTCCCGAACTGGCGATGCCGGGCGGGCTGACCAAGGTCAATATCGAGGAGCTTCTGACGCTGAAGCCGGACGTGGTCTTCGTCACGAACTACGCGCCTGCCGACATGGTCAAGCAGATCGAGGATGCCGGGCTTGCCGTCGTCGCCATCTCGCTGCTGGATGTGCCGCCGGAAGAGGCCGTGAAGATGAACCCGGCCGTCAAGGACGAGCCGGCGGCCATCGATGCCGGCTTTGCGACGGGCGTTCGGCTGATCGCCGATATCCTCGATCGCAAGGACAAGGGCGAGGAGATGATCGCGGTCACCAAGAAGACCCGAAAGATCGTCGCCGATCGCCTCGCCGATATCCCGGAAGACAAGCGCGTCGCCGTCTACATGGCGAACCCCGAACTCTCCACCTATGGCCGCGGCAAATATACCGGCCTGATGATGGAACGCGCCGGCGCCCGCAATGTCGCCAATGAAATCGCCGGCTTCAAGCAGGTGTCGATGGAAGATGTCCTGAAATGGAACCCTTCCGTCATCTTCGTGCAGGAGCGCTACCCGGCCGTGGTCGATGAGATCAAGACGACGGCATCCTGGCAGACGATCGACGCCGTCAAGAACGGCCGAATCTACCTGATGCCGGAATATGCCAAGGCCTGGGGCTATCCGATGCCGGAAGCCATGGCGCTTGGCGAACTCTGGATGGCCAAGGCGCTTTATCCGGAGCGCTTCGAGGATATCGACATGCAGAAAGAGGCGGATGCCTACTACAAGGAATTCTACCGCACGGACTATAGCGCCGGCCAATGAGACCTGACGGCGTTTCGCAGCGGCCGGCCCGGGCCGTCATCCTGTGCCTGCTGGTCCTTCTGGCGGTTGCTGCGGTCGCCTCCCTTGGCATGGGGCGCTACGATATTCCCTTCGCGCGTGTCGTCGCTATTCTTATCGCGCCGATCAGCGCGCCGGAGGTTGCCGTGATGCCGACGGAGGCGAATGTCGTGTTCACCGTGCGCATGCCCCGCATCCTGCTTGCCATCCTGACGGGGGCGGGGCTTGCCCTGTCAGGTGCGGCTCTGCAGGGCGTCTTTCGCAATCCGCTGGTCGGGCCGCAGGTCGTCGGCGTATCGTCCGGAGCCGCCTTCGGCGGCACGCTGGCCATCCTCCTCAGCCTGCCGCGGTATGGTCTGCTGGCATCATCCTTCGCTTTTGGCCTCTCCGCGCTGGTGCTCGTCTACGCGCTGAACGGCATTGTCGCGCGCCGCAACATTCTGGCGCTGGTGCTGGCCGGTGTGGTCGTCACCGGCTTCTTCGGCGCGCTGGTGAGCCTCCTGCAATATCTCGCCGATACCGAGGACAAGCTGCCGGCCATGGTGTTCTGGCTGCTCGGCAGCTTCGCCACGGCCAACCAGGACAAGCTCCTGCTGGTCGCAGCACCGGTAATCGTCGGCAGCGTGCTGCTGCTCGGGCTGCGCTGGCGCATCAACCTCCTGTCGATGGGCGACGAGGATGCCAGGACGCTCGGCGTCAATGTCGAGCCGCTGCGCTGGCTCGTCCTCGTGCTCGTCTCCTGCGTGGTGGCCGCGCAGGTGGCCGTCAGCGGCATTATCGGCTGGGTCGGCCTCGTCGTGCCGCATATCGCCCGCATGCTCGTCGGCCCGGATCACCGGCTGATGATGCCCGCGTCCCTGATCCTCGGTGCGCTCTACCTTCTCGTCATCGACACTGTCGCGCGAACGGCGACCAGCACGGAAATCCCGCTTGGCATCCTCACTGCACTGATCGGCACGCCGGTCTTCGCCCTGGTGCTGCGGCAGACACAGCGAGGCGCCCATGGTCTCTGACCCTGTCATGCTGCATCTCGACAAGGCCGGCCATTCCTATGACGGCGAGCGCTGGCAGTTCCGCGACCTCGACATCGGCCTGCATGCCGGCGAGATCACCGCGATCCTCGGCCCGAATGGCCGTGGCAAGTCCACCTTGCTGCGCGTGCTCGCCGGGCTCTTGAAGCCGACATCCGGCTTTGTCACGTGCAATCCGCGCACCGGTGTCGTGCCGCAGGAATTTTCCGGCTCCTTTCCCTATTCGGTGCTCGACGTGGTGCTGATGGGGCGGGCCCGTCATATCGCGCTCTTCGGCACGCCCTGCGCGGCCGACGTGGCGAAGGCGATGGAGGCGCTGGAGGCCACCGGCATGGCCGCCTACGCGGCCCGCAGCATCGGCTCGCTCTCGGGCGGTGAACGCCAGCTCGTGCTGATCGCCCGCGCGCTGGCCGGCGAGAATGACGTGCTGCTGCTCGACGAGCCCGCCTCCGCACTCGATCTCAAGAACCAGGACACCGTATTGTCGCTGCTCGGCGCGCTGGCCGACACGCAGAAACTGGCCATCGCCTTCACGACCCACCAGCCGAACCACGCGACCGCCGTTGCGGACAAGGTCCTGCTGATGCTGCCCGATACGCAAACGCTGTTCGGCACGACCGCTGACGTGATGACGGAGGCCAACCTGGAAACACTCTACGGCGTGCCGGTCCGCGCGGCCCGGCTGCGCGGCGAAGCGGAGGAAACGGCCTTCGTGCCGCTTTTCCGCCAGAGGGCGCGAAAGGAGACGTCCCGTGCGTGACGTCGTGCGCGTGTTTTCCGCCGGCAGCCTGCGGTATGCCATGCCCGAGATCGCGGCCGCCTTCGAAGAGGAAACGGGCATTGCTGTTTCGCTTGAACTCGGCCCTGCCGGTCTGCTGCGGGAACGCATCGAGGCGGGAGAGCCGTTCGATCTCTTCGCCTCCGCCAACATGGCGCACCCAGAACGTCTCGTTTCCCTCGGTCTTGCTAGAGAGGCCACGTGTTTTGCGCGCAACCGCCTCGCGATCATCGCGCGCGCCGATCTGGGATTGACGGCGGAGACCATTGCGGACGTGCTGTCGAAGCCCTGGATCCGCATCGGAACCTCGACACCGGGAGACGACCCATCCGGCGACTATGCGTTCGCGATGTTCGATCTTCTGGACGCGGGCCATCCGGGTCTGGGCAAAGGCTTCAAGGCCCGCGCCCTGCAACTGGTCGGCGGCCGCCATTCGCCGCCGGGAAGAAGCGCGACCGAGCTCATCGCGGATGGTACGGTCGACCTGTTCCTGAGCTACGCGTCCAATGCCCGTCTGCATGAGAGCGATCCCAGATTCAGCGTCACGCAGTTGCCCGCATATCTATCCCCGGATATCGCCTATGGTATGGCGCTTGGCCGGGCCTCATGGCCCGCCGCCCCAACACGCCAGATGTCGCAGCTTTCCTGATGTTAGTATATACTAATAAGACCTGATGCTGCTGCCCAGGGGGGCGGCAGCGATCGGCTTCAAGGTGAAGCCATGGGAGGGCAACATGAATACAGCAAATGCTGTTGATGGCGCGGCCATAAAGCAGGCCATCGAAGGACGCGACGGCACGCGCCTGCCGACCTTCTATGCAGACGATGCGGTCGTGCGTGTTATCGACCGCAACAACCCACCCAGCAAGCCACGGGAGATTCGTGGCCGGCAGGCGATATCAGAATACTTCGCGGATGTGTGCGGTCGCGACATGGTTCACAAGGTCGACGTCATCCTCACCGAGGGCGACCGGCTCGCCTTCACGCAGAACTGCCAGTACCCTGACGGCGCCCGCGTATTCTGCGCCGCCTTCATTGAGTTCGGCGGCAGGCAGATCGTCCGGCAAACGATCGTGCAGGCTTGGGATGGATGATGGTGCGGCCGGATTGGCGACGCTGATAGAGCTGCGGCCACTCGGCTCATGCAGGCCCTGCGGGGCAAGCGGAAGGTTTCCGGTTGTCTGGAGATGACCCTGGAGACGCGGGAAAAAGCTATCCTGATCGTCAAGCGGGATCCTGAGACGCCTTCACACGGAAAGGGCAGCGCGAGTGGCGCGCCATTCATTGCCGTGATTCTTGGGAGGCTTTTCGGGAGGGTTTTGAAACGCTTCATTGTCAGCGTTTCAAGCTGGTCGGAGTGGAGTGATTCGAACACTCGACCCCCACGTCCCGAACGTGGTGCGCTACCAGACTGCGCTACACTCCGTGACCAGCGGCGCCTCCTATAGACCAGGCTTTTGGGTTCGACAAGCGCAAAATATCAAAAAAATTCGCTGGCTTGGGGAAAGTGCTGCGGTGCCGGGAAATTTTCGTTTCGGCGCTGTGCGAGGGAACCGGCTCACGCCTCATCCGTTTCCGCCGCCATGGAACAGATCCTTGCCGACCTCTTTCCCAAGACCGAAGTGCCCTATCCGGTCATCCTGGCCCGCATGGTGGGGTCGATCCTGCTCGGCGCGGTGATCGGGGCGGAGCGGGAGTACCAGGACCATCCGGCAGGCCTGCGCACGCATATCCTTGTTGCGCTCTCGGCCTGCGTCTTCTCCATTCTGTCGATCGAGAGCGTGCATATGGCCGGCTTTACCGACGAGCAGGTGCGCATCGATCCGTTGCGCGTCATCGAGGCCGTCACCTCGGGCGTCGCGTTCCTGGCCGCGGGCATGATCGTCTTCTCGCGCGGCGAGGTGCGCGGTTTGACGACGGGCGCCGGCATGTGGCTGGCCGGTGCCGTGGGTCTTTCGATCGGGCTCGGCTTCTGGTTCGTCGCCGTCGTCGCGACATTTGCCTGTTTCGTGGTGCTCTTCATCCTCGGCAAGCTGCAGGCGAAGGTGGACGCGGCCGGAAAGGCCGACAAGGCCGGCAAAATACCGGCCAAAGATGACCGCTGAGGTTGTGTTTAGGATTAGTTCATCGAAATTCTGTTGATTTACGAATAAATCACGCCCTATACCGTCTTCCAACGAGGCCGTGCGCAAACCTGCACACGGCTCCCGCATCCGGCCGGCCGCGGCGGAGCGGTCGAGTGGCCTTCGCCGCCCGGAGAACGGCCTTCAGTGGCTGCGCCTCCGGCGTCGATCTTTAAAGAGACATTGTCATGCGTTCATCGGGCAAGACCGGTGTGGACGAATTGAGAGCCGTGCTGAAGTCGAGCGCTGCGGGTTTCCTCGCCATCGGCCTTTTCAGTTTCTTCGTGAACCTGCTCGTGCTCACCGGGCCGCTCTTCATGCTGCAGATCTACGACCGGGTGCTGGCCTCCCGTTCGGAGGCGACGCTGGTGGCGCTGACCGGCCTCATCATCGGGCTCTACCTGATCATGGGCGTGCTGGACCACATCCGCAGCCGCGTCGCTGCGCGCATCGGCGCCCGTTTCCAGGCCCGCTTCGACAAGCGCGTGTTCAATGCCGTGCTCGACCGCACGGCCCTGCATGCGCAGGGCATTTCGACGGTCACCGGCATGCGCGATCTCGACGCGATCCAGAAGGTGCTGTCCTCGCCCGCGGTCTTCACCGTTTTCGACATTCCGTGGACGCCGTTCTTCATCTTCATCATCTTCACCTTCCATCCCTGGATGGGCGTGCTCGGCCTCGCCGGCGGGCTGATCCTTGTTGCACTCACCTGGCTCAACCAGAACGGCACGAAGGAAGATCAGGAGCGGGCGATGATCGCCGGCCGCCAGAGCGACGAGATGACCCAGACGCTGCAGAAGGAAAGCGACACGGTGCGTGCGCTCGGCATGCGCCGCGCCGTCGCCAGCCGCTGGCAGCTTCTGCGCGACAAGGCGCTCGAAGCCAACATCCGCTATTCCGACAGCAACGGCTTCTATTCCATCACCTCGAAGACCTTCCGCGTCTTCCTGCAATCGGCAATCCTCGCACTCGGCGCCTGGCTGGTGCTGAAAAACGAGATCACCGCCGGCGCGATGATCGCAAGCTCCATCATCATCGGTCGCGCGCTGGCGCCGATCGAAGGGGCGATCGGCCATTGGGCGCTCATCCAGCGCGCCATGCAGGGCTGGCGCCAGCTGTCCGACCTGCTGTCGCGCGTGCCGGAAGAGGATGCCCGCACCGCATTGCCGAAGCCGCGCGCGCTCGTGGAAGTCGAGCAGGTCACAGTGGTGCCGCCCGGCGAGAAGGTCGCGACGGTGCGCATGCTGTCCTTCGAGCTGAAGCCCGGCCAGGCGCTCGGTGTCATCGGCCAGAGCGCGTCGGGCAAGTCGACGCTCGCACGCATCCTTACCGGCATCTGGCCGCCTGCCGGCGGCAAGGTGCGGCTCGACGGCGCATCGCTCGAACAATACGGCACGGACGGCCTGGCCGACCATGTCGGCTACCTGCCGCAGGACGTTGTGCTGTTCGAAGGTACGATTGCCGAAAACATTGCCCGCATGACGCTCGAGCCCGATCCGGTAAAGGTCGTCGAGGCGGCGAAGAAGGCGGGGGCGCATGACATGATCCTGCGCCTGCCCGAAGGCTACGACACCCGGCTGCCGGCCATGGGCGGGCGGCTTTCCGGCGGCCAGAAGCAGCGTGTCGGCCTTGCCCGCGCGCTCTATGGCGACCCGGTGCTGCTGGTGCTCGACGAGCCGAACTCGAACCTCGACGCAGAGGGCTCCATGGCCCTCAACCAGGCGATCCGCAACATGAAGACCGAGGGCAAGTCCATCGTCATCATGGCCCATCGCCCGGCGGCAATCGAGGAATGCGAACTCATCCTGATCATGGAAAACGGCCAGCGCCTCGCTTTCGGCCCGCGCGACGACGTGTTGCGCGCCCACCTGCGCAACCACACGCAGGTCGTTGCCGGCACCGGCGCTGGCAGCAGCAACAAGTAAGGTTTTCGCCCAATGAACCGCGAAACGGGTAAGATGGAAAAGAAGTGGACCAATAGCGGCTACGCGATTGCCGGCTATGCGACGGTCTTCGTGCTGCTCGGCGGCATGGGCGCCTGGGCGGCGTTGACGCGCATCAATGGCGCGGTCGTCTCCGCCGGCGTCATCGAAGTCGCCAGCAACCGCCAGGTCGTGCAGCACCTGACGGGCGGCGTCGTCGGCGAAATCCGCATGAAGGAAGGCGATACGGTCAAGGCCGGCGACGTGCTGATGCGGCTCGACGATACGTTCGACCGTTCCGAGCTGACCGTCATCGAGGGCCAGCTCTTCAGCCTGCTCGGCACCGAGGCGCGGCTTCAAGCCGAACAGGACGACAAGAGCGAGATCAGCTTCGATCCCGACCTGCTGAAGGCCGTGGCCACCAATCCGGAAGCCGCCGAAATCGTCACCGGCCAGAAGCGGCTGATGGCGGCGCGCGCGGAAACGCGCGAGAAGCAGGCCGGCCAGCTGCGCGAAAAGAAGGCGCAGATCGCCAAGCAAAACGAGGGTCTCGAAAGCCGCATCACCGCGCTGGAAACGCAGCTAAAGCTGATCGGCAAGGAGCTGGACGCCCAGAACAAGCTGCTCGCCCAGTCGCTGACCAATGCCAGCCGCGTGCTGGCGCTTCAGCGCGAGGAAGCGGAAATCCGCGGCACGATCAGCCAGGCCCGCTCCAATATCGCCGAAAATACCGGCCGTGTCGCCGAAATCGAGATCGCCATCCTCAACATCCACTCGACGGTGCGCGAAGAGGCGACGACGACGCTGCGCGAGATCGAGGCGAAGGTAGCCGAGCTCAAGGAGCGCCGCAACGCCAAGCTCGAGACGCTGAGCCGCATGGACATCACCGCGCCCATGTCCGGCATCGTGCTCGGCATGCAGGTCCACGCGCTGCGCTCGGTCATCCGCCCCGCCGATCCGCTACTCTACATCATCCCGCAGGAGCAGAACCTCGTCATCTCGACGCAGATCTCGCCGACGCAGATCGACCAGGTGCATGTCGGCCAGGTCGCGCATATCCGCTTCGGCGCCTTCGACCATCGCAACACGCCGGAGATTTTCGGCCATGTGACGAAGGTCGCCGCCGACGTGCTCGCCGACCAGCGCACCGGCGCGACCTACTACAAGGCCGAAATCAAGCCGGATGCCGGCGAAATGGTCAAGCTTGGCGACAAACACGTCATGCCCGGCATGCCGGTCGAGACCTTCATCCAGACCGCGGAGCGCTCGCCGCTCGAATATTTGGTAAAGCCGCTCGCCGACTACTTCAACAAGGCGTTTCGCGAGCGCTAGGCCACTGGCGTTCTCGCATCCTGTAAGCATGGAGGGCGCCGCGGCGCCCTCCATCATGACGTGCTGATGGAACAAATCACCCGCCTCGACATTCTCCTTTTCGACAAGCAACGAAAGGAAATTTCAATGGCTCGGGCTTTGATTCTTTGGCTGATGGGCGTACCGCTCTTCGTCGTGCTGCTGCTCTGGTATTTCTTTTTCTGAGTGGCATTTGGAATGACCGATGTCTGAAAGGGGCCGTCACACGGCCCCTTTTTGCGTCTCATGCGAGGAGATGCCCCACCGCCAGGTCGCCACCTGTCGGCTGGCCGCCCGGATTTTAGGTATTCCTTAATTCCCTATACTCAACGCGCTTCTCATGCGGTATTCTTGCAATCTAGGGGCGATAAGGAGTGGGGCGATCATGCAGGGCGTGAGCGATGAACTGTCGGATCAAAACAAGTTCGATGGCGTCAAGGCGGCCGAATACGACATCATCCTGAAACGCCGCAACGGCGATTGGGGCAGCGGTGAGGGGAAGCTGGACACATATGGGGTCCCGGAACACCTCTTCGGTGTCGCTCTTTCCGGGGGTGGTATCCGCTCGGCGAGTTTCTGCCTTGGTGTTCTGCAAGCGCTGAATGCGCGGGGCCTCATTCGTCGCATCGACTATCTTTCGACGGTATCCGGCGGTGGCTATATCGGCGCCAGCATGGTCGCCGCCATGAGTCGTGCCGGAACCGAGGGGCAGTTCCCGTTTTCCAAGACAACCGACGCGCATGAGCAGGGCGGCAACCTCGCCACGACGCCAGCCAGCAGCGACGATGTGCGTGACAGTGAGCCGGTCAGCCACATAAGGGACCATAGCCGCTATCTCATTCCCCGCGGTATGGCCGACATATTGCCCTCGTTGGCGATCATCCTGCGGGGTATTGCCGTCAATGCCTTTCTCGTGCTTGCGCTGATCATGCCGCTCGCTGCGGTCACCGTGATCGCCAATCCCGTCACGCAGGACCTTCAGCGCAGCATTTTCTTCCAGGTCCTTGCACCACCATTGTCTTTCGGCAGCATGACATGCGCTTCGTCGTCTTGGTGTGAGTTTCCTTTCGTCGCGACGCTGCTCCTGGCGGTCATGACGTTCCTCTATCTTCTGCTTTGGGGGCTCTGGCGATCCTTGCCGGAACGGCACGGCATCAAGGGGGAGATGAGCGACCGTGAGGTCCGCTCACGCGGCACGAAATGGTCCGCAAGGCTCATCGGGGTCACCATCGCCACCTTTGTGGCAGAGGCGCAAGGCCCGGTCCTTGCGCTGCTGCACGACTATCTGACCCGGAGCGCGGTGCACCAAACCACGGTGCCCACCATCGCGGCCGTTCTCGGCGCCTTCGCCGTGATGACGGCCGGATTGCGGACGACGCTGGTGGACTGGATTCAGAAGGCGCTGAAGGATGCGAACATCGCCGTCAAGCTACGGGCCGTCGCCTCGAAAGGCGCTTTCATGGCTGCCGGCCTGATCGTGCCCTTGTTGATCTACGCCGCTTATCTGGCGCTGTCGCTGTGGGGCATTGCGGACTGGTTCGGGACGACAAAAGGCCATTACTCTCTTAGGCCGGGCTTTCTGGCGGACGATTCCCTGGCCAGCACCTTGTGGGTCGCGGTCGGTGTGCTGCTTCTCTGGGAGTTTTTCGTCTTCGTCCTGCGCAAGGAAGGGCGCGACACGCTGCGGGTCTTTTTCGACTTGATGGCTGCGAACAAGCGCAAGACTGCAAGGGGCGCTATCAGCCTCGTCGTGGCCATCGCCTTCCTGATCGCGGCCGCTATTGTAACCAGGCAGAATGGCAAGGGGTACGACCTCGTGGAGGTCTACCTGCTCGCAACCGCGATCGTGCTGATGCTGACGATCAATTTTTCCGAGAACGCCAACGGCCTTCACCGGCTCTACCGTGAGCGGCTCAGCGTTGCCTTTCGGCTGGGGGCGGATCTTGAGCGCACAAAACCGCTTCCTCTTGCCGATCTCAACGAGGAAAAAGCACCCTATCTGCTGATCAACACGACCTTGAATGCACGGCAACGCACCATCTTTCAGCTTGACCAGAAGAGGAATGTGCAACCCGGGGCATCGGCTGCCGGCATTGTTGACACCAAGAAAACTGGCCGGAACCCTCGCAGGCCGGATCCGGCCAAGCGCGGGCGCAATGCGGAGTTCTTCCTTTTCTCCCGCAACTTTGTCGGCAGCGACCTGACCGGCTACGTCCCTACCAGTTCACTGCCGGACAAGCCGCAAAAATTCGATCTGGCGACGGCTGTTGCGATTTCCGGCGCGGCGGTATCGTCCAGCATGGGGCGGGTGCAGATTGGTTTGCTACGCCCTACGCTGGCGCTGCTGAACCTGCGTCTCGGCTACTGGATGCTCAATCCTCGCTTCATAGAGACCCAGCCGCAGCAGAACATCCAAGGAGGGCTTGGGCTGAAATACCGGCGCTGGTACGATTTCTTCCGCGCCTATCTGGTGGCGGAATCCTTCGGGCTGCTGTCGGGTGATGCGGCCAAGGTCTATCTCACCGACGGCGGGCATATCGACAATATCGGTCTCTATCAGCTCCTGAAACGCAAGTGCCGTGTCATCATCGTGGCTGACGCCGAGGCCGATCCGGCGATGACCTTCGGTGCCCTTGTCGATGCCGAGCGTTTTGCGCGCATCGATCTCGGCGTGCGCATCGATATCAAATGGCAGCCGGTGCGCGTCGCCGCCCTCAGCCGCAATGCAAGCCGCGAGCAATATATCCCGGAGGCGTCGCCTGCCCACGATTGCCATTTTGCGATCGGCGAAATCGACTATGGCGCGGGCGAGAAGGGCGTCCTGCTCTACATCAAGGCGATCGCCACGGGCGACGAGCCGGACTATGTTCTCGACTACGAGCGCCGCTTCCCAGCCTTCCCGCACGAGACCACCGGCGACCAGTTCTTTTCCGAAGAGCAGATGGAGGCCTATCGGGCCCTCGGTTTTCATGCAGCCTGGCGCGCGCTTGCCGAACCGGATCCGAAAAAACCGTCCGCGCCACGCCCGGACGACATCGCCCGGCTGCTGGCCGACCTGAAGACGCGGCTCGGCATCGCCCCACCTGCGGCCGTGGTGGTGGACGATGGCGGAGCGATGCCAGGGATAGCGTGACGCCGGGGGCAATTGGCCAGAGCAGTTTCGGCGAAGGTACGGAGTGGTTTTGCGTCGGAAATTGCGCAGACACAAAGAGATAGAGCGATTTCGTGATTCAAAGGAAGCGAAGCGATCTGATGAAACCCGCCTGTGGAGGGAAGCCGTCAACCCCATTCCCTTCTCCCCCAGGGGGAGAAGGGAAAATGGCGAGGCCGCAGCCCACAGGAGTTGCCGTGGGGCTAGACAGCGATATCGCATAGCATACGCAGTTGGGTCGCCGGCCAAAACGATTGCGGCGCCCATCGGGCGCCGCAAAAGGGGAAATCCGTTCCCATACTCCTCCACCCTGGCGAGGGCCCCCGTCGCCGACTACTCGTCGAGATCGGCAAGGATCTCCGCGGCGCGGCCGGCGCTGGTGTGGCGCACCTCCACGTCCTGGCGGCGGTTGGCGAACAGTTCGGTCGCCATGAGCTTTTCGGCGAGATCGGCCGGCAGCGACAAGAGCACGCGCTGGTCGTCCTTGTGGATGCCGCCGAGTTCCGAGCGGCGACCGGTGATCATGCCGCCGGCCACCGTGTTGTTGGTGTCCGGATCGATCAGGATGAAGGCGCCGGTCGTGCGGTTCTGCTCGTAGGTGTCGAAGATCGCCTGCTCGTCGAAGGTGAGATGCACCTTGCCGATGGCGTTCATGCCGAGCCTGTCGGCCGCATTCCACTTCGAGGTCTTCAGGTCGAGCTGGCTGATCGGGTCGATGCTGACGCGCTGGCGGCGTGAACCGCTCTTCAGCCAGTAGCGCTTGCCCGGCTCGATGCCTTCCGCCTGGAGGGCGACGAGCTGCGCGTCGAAGCCGCGGCCGGTCATCGGCTGGCTGTCGATCGCGACGATCATGTCGCCGCGTGACACGTCCACCTGACGGTCGAGCACCAGCGTGATGGCATCGCCCGCGACGGCGGCGTTGCGCACGAGGTCGAAGGTGACGATCTTGGTGACGTTGGCGACCATGCCGGAGGGCAGGATGACGACCGAGTCGCCCGGCTTTACCGAACCGCCGGCAACCGTGCCCTGATAGCCGCGAAAGCTTTCGCCCGGACGCGATACACGCTGCACCGGCAGGCGGAAGCCAACCGTCTGGTTGGAGCGGGTCGTGGCCTTTTCCAGCGTCTCGACGAGTGTGGGGCCTTCATACCAGGGCATGGCGGCGCGGCCGTCATAGACGACGTTTTCGCCCTTCAGCGCCGACATCGGGATCGCCGTGATCTGCTTGACGCCAAGCGTCAGCGCGAATTCCTTGAACTCGTGCGTGATCTGCTCGAAGCGGGCGCGGTCGTAATCCGTCAGGTCGATCTTGTTGACGGCGAGCACGAACTGCCGGATGCCCATCAGCGAGGCGATGGTCGCATGGCGGCGGGTCTGTTCGAGAATGCCGGCGCGCGCATCGACCAGCAGCACGGCGAGGTCTGCCGTCGAAGCGCCGGTCGCCATGTTGCGGGTATACTGCTCGTGGCCGGGCGTATCGG
The DNA here is from genome assembly GCF_009827055.1 of Shinella kummerowiae. Classification (GTDB taxonomy): domain Bacteria; phylum Pseudomonadota; class Alphaproteobacteria; order Rhizobiales; family Rhizobiaceae; genus Shinella; species Shinella kummerowiae. Next base: position 60,052 of record NZ_WUMK01000009.1, on the reverse strand, counting down.
CGACGATGAACGAGCGACGGTCCGTCGAGAAGTAGCGGTAGGCGACGTCGATGGTGATGCCCTGTTCGCGCTCGGCCTGCAGGCCGTCGAGCAGCAGCGCGAAGTCGGGCAGGCCGAGATCGTTCTGCTTGCCGGAACTGTCGCGCTGGAGCGTCGCGGCCTGGTCTTCCTTGACGGCCTTGGTGTCCCAGAGCAGGCGGCCGATCAGCGTCGACTTGCCGTCGTCGACCGAGCCGCAGGTGATGAGGCGAAGCGGGCGGGAATCGCGGATCGCGCGTGCCGGTTCTTCCAGCGGAAGCACTTCGGCGATTGCAGTGGCGGAAACGGTCATCTCAGAAATACCCTTCGCGTTTCTTCTTTTCCATGGAGCCGGACTGATCGCGGTCAATCGCGCGGCCCTGACGTTCGGAGACGGTGGCGGTCTCCAGCTCGGCGATGATGTCGTCGAGCGTCGTTGCTTCAGACCGGATGGCGCCGGTCAGCGGGAAGCAGCCGAGCGTGCGGAAGCGGATGATGCCTTCCTGGCGGACTTCGCCGGGCAGCAGTTCGAGGCGCGGGTCCTCGGCGAGGATCATCATGCCGTCGCGCTCGACGAAGGGGCGCTTTTCCGCGAAATAGAGCGGCACGATCGGGATGTCTTCGGCCTGGATGTAGCGCCAGATATCGACTTCGGTCCAGTTGGAGAGCGGGAAGGCGCGCACGCTTTCGCCCTGACGGATCATGCCGTTATAGACGTTCCACAGTTCCGGGCGCTGGTTGCGCGGGTCCCAGCGGTGGTCCGGCGTGCGGAAGGAGTAGATGCGCTCCTTGGCGCGCGAGGCTTCCTCGTCGCGGCGTGCGCCGCCGAAGGCCGCATCATACTTGCCGGCGTCGAGCGCGTTGCGCAGTGCCTCTGTCTTCATGATGTCGGTGTAGCGCGACGAACCGTGCGTGAACGGGGTGACGTTCTCGCTCGCGCCGCGCGGATTGACGTATTCGATGAGGTCGAGATCGTAATCAGCGACGACCTTGTCGCGGAAGGCGATCATTTCGCGGAACTTCCAGCCCGTGTTGACATGCAGCAACGGGAAGGGCACGCGGCCGGGATAGAAAGCCTTGCGCGCAAGGTGCAGCAGGACGGAGGAGTCCTTGCCCACCGAATAGAGCATCACCGGCCGTTCGAACTCGGCGGCGACCTCGCGGAAAATGTGGATGGCTTCGTTTTCCAGCGCCTTCAGATGCGGATCGAGCGGTGGCTTGTGCGGTGCGTTCTGCTTCGCTTCCGCTTCGTGACGGATATCGGACATAAAAGGGTAATCTCCGGATTGATGTGCCTGGTTAGGGCGAAGGATTATCAAAGGGCGCTCGACTCGAGGGATGGCAGCGCCGCCTCGGGCACATGCAAGCCGCATTCGCGCTTGTCGTCGTTTTCCCACCACCAGCGGCCGGCGCGCTCTGGCTCGCCCGGCTTGATGGCCCGCGTACAGGGTTCGCAGCCGATCGAAGGATAGCCCCGCGCATGCATCGGGTTCACCGGCACGGCATGGTCGGCAACATAGGCCTTGATGCGGCCAATGTCCCAGTCGGCCAGCGGGTTGATCTTGATGAGGTTGCGCTCCGCATCGAACTCCGCGAACGGCGTGTCGGCACGGTTGCCGGACTGGCCGCGGCGCAGGCCGGTGATCCAGAAGGATGCCCCTTCGAGTGCGCGCGCAAGCGGCTTCAGCTTGCGCACGCTGCAACAGGCGTGGCGCGCTTCGACACTCTCATAGAAGCCGTTGAGGCCATATTTCGCCGCATAGGCGTCGATATCGTCCTGCACCGGCACGTAGCGGGTGATGGTCATGCCGTACTGGCTTTCGGTCTCGTCGATGAGATCGACGGTCTCCTTGAAGAGCCGGCCGGTCTCCAGCGTGACGACGTCGATCGCCAGACGCTCGGTGCCGATCGCCGCGGTGATGACCTGGTCCTCGATGCCGAGGCTTGTGGTAAAGACGGCGCGTCCGCCAAGTTCGGCCACGAGCGCCAGGCGCTCGGCAAGCCCGAGGCTGGCGAGTTGGTCATTGAGGGCCTGCGAGGTCCCGTTTCCGGTAAGAGCAGTCATTCCGTTCCATGCCTTTGCGAGAATTGGTTCAATTATCGCAGTCTTGTCCGGTCGCGGACAGCAAAACCGATTTCCAAAGCGCAAGGATGGGGAGCAAATATCTCTCCAACTTGCCGTTTGGGCAGAAATCCTGCCGCCCGATGCCATCCCAAAAAACTCCGCGCGAGCCGCCGAAAAAACTTGACAGAAAAAATCAGATTTAATAGCTGAGCATTGCATTCAAGTTTAAGCGTGAGCTGCGGTTCACAGGGGAAGGATTGGGCAGATGGCCATTACAATCAGCGCAAACGACGCCAACAAGGACGGCAAGGGCATCAACTTCGCCGCCTACCTGGCAAACTACAACAAGACCTTCACCCGCGCCGGCTATGGCGGCTTCAACAGCTCGGACCCGATGGCGATGAGCGGCACGCAGTACTATTCGAACGACGCGAGCAAGTATGGTGTGGTTCTGACGTCGGGCAAGACGGCTTGGAACTACAATATGATGACGCATAAGGTCACCGGCTCGCTCAATACGGTGGAGTTCGGCAGTTCGATTGCGCTCGACAGCAAGACCAATACGTTCAAGATGACATCCGACGTGAAGATCACGGGTCTCGGCGTGACCGACACGACGCTTGGCGGCCAGCTCCTCAGCGACATCATGGGCGGCAAGTCGACCGTGGCAGGCGCAACGGCTGGACTTGTGAAGATCTTGAACGCCAACTCGATCGTCTTCAACGGTAGCACCGGTTCTGATTCCTTTAGCGGCTATGCCAAGGACGATACGTTGTCGGGCGGCAACGGCAATGACGCTCTCTACGGCAATGGCGGCAACGATACGTTGCGCGGTGGCAATGGCAACGACGTGCTTTATGGCGACGCCGGCAACGACAAGCTCTATGGCGATGCGGGCAACGACAAGCTGTATGGCGGCGCCGGCGACGACACGCTCGTCGGTGGCGATGGCAAGGATACGTTGAACGGCGGCGCCGGCATCGATACGCTGCGTGGCGGCAATGACGATGACTTCCTTTTCGGCTATGCTGGCAATGACAAGCTCTATGGCGATGCCGGGAATGACAGGCTGGAAGGCGGTGCAGGCAACGATACGCTCGACGGCGGTCTGGGGAATGACATCCTTTCCGGCGGCGTTGGCGCAGATACCTTCATCATCAAGTCGGGCCAGGGTTCCGACCGGATCACGGACTTCGAAGCTGGCAAGGCCGGCCTGGATGTCATTCAACTCAACAAGGCCGTCCTGAAGAACTTCGCTGACGTTCTCAGCCACGCCACGGAGACACGGGCGGGCGATCTGGTCATCAAGTACGGTGCCGACACGATCACCCTCGAGGGCATCGCGAAGGCCGACCTGCATACCAGCGACTTCCTCTTCGTTTAAGCTGTCCACACCTGCGGACGCTTCTGGAGCCGGGCGAAAGCCCGGCTTCTTTTTTGCTGGAAACCTCTAGGCCGTGCTGCGCTCAGGATGTGGCACGAGCCTGCCCCAGTGCGTGTCCCAAAGGCCATCTTCGTCGACGATGACGAGGTCTCGCGGGGTGACACCTTCCCGGATCAACTGCTGGGCGCTGATGAGCGCCTCCTCGACGGGAAGGGGGATGGTGTCGCGTGCCAGCGCCGGGTCGGTGATGAAGGCGCAGGGGCCGGTGACACCGTGGATCACGGTGACGACGAGGTCGGTCTCCTTGCTGATGGCGTGGTGAGAGACCTTCTTGTAGGTGGTCATGGGGTTTCCTTCGAGGCAGTTGCCCGCCTCAACCCCTTGCAACCATTATGGTTCCGAAATTTTACCGATCGCTCAATGCGGCCCGCGGGTTCGTCCACGGCTCCTGGTTGGAGCGTGCGAGCGGTTGCCTGCCCAGGATGTGGTCGGCGGCCTTCTCGCCGGTCATGATCGACGGCGCGTTGAGGTTGCCGTAGGTCACATGTGGGAAGATCGAGCTGTCGGCAACCCGCAGGCCATCCACGCCGATGACGCGGGTCTGCGGATCGACCACCGCCATCGGATCGCCCGCGGCTCCCATGCGGCAGGTGCCGCAGGGGTGATAGGCGCTTTCCAGGTGCTCGCGCAGGAAGGCGTCGATCTCGTCGTCCGTCTCGATGCCGGCGCCCGGCTGGATTTCTGGCCCGCGGAACTCATCGAAGGCCTGCTGGCCGAAGATTTCGCGGGTGAGGCGCACGCAGTGGCGGAACTTGATCCAGTCTTCCTCATGGCTCATGTAATTGAAGCGGATCAACGGATCAGCGGCAGGATCGGCGGAGCGCAGCGTCACGCTGCCGCGCGACTTCGACAGGTTGTAGCCGACATGGGCCTGGAAACCATGGCTTTTGGCCGCCGCCTTGCCGTCATAGGAAATGGCGACGGGCAGGAAGTGATACTGGATGTCCGGCTGTCTGACGCCGGGCGCCGAACGCAGGAAGGCGCAGGCCTCGAACTGGTTGGAGGCGCCGAGCCCACCCTTGGAGAGCAGCCATTGCGCGCCCGCCACGCCCTGCCAGAACCACGGCAGCCAGGAATAGAGCGACACCGGCTTGGTGGAGACCTGCTGGAAGTAGAATTCCATATGATCCTGCAGATTGGCGCCGACGCCCGGCCGGTCGACCTTCACGTCGATCCCCATCTCCTTCAGATGCGCGGCCGGGCCGATGCCGGACAGCATCAGCAGCTTCGGCGAGTTGAAGGAGGAGGCCGATACGATGACTTCCTTGTTGGCCTTCACCACCTCGACGACACCGTTGCGCTCGATCTCAACGCCGACCGCCCGGCCGTTTTCGATGACGATCTTGCGCGCGAAGCAATGCACCAGCGAGACGTTCGGCCGCTTCATGGCCGGCCTCAGATAGGCATTGGCCGCCGACCAGCGCCGGCCGTTGTGGATCGTCTGCTCCATCAGGCCGAAGCCTTCCTGCTTGGAACCGTTGTAGTCGTCCGTCAGTTCGAAACCCGCCTGCTTGCCGGCCTGGAGGAAGGCGTGGAAGAGCGGATTGGTCACGGGGCCGCGCCGCACATGCAGCGGCCCGTCCGTGCCACGCCAGCCCGCTTCCCCGCCATGCGAGGTCTCCATGCGCTTGTAATAGGGCAGCACATCCGCATAGGCCCAGCCCTGCGCGCCAAGCGCCTCCCAGCGGTTGAAGTCCTCTGCGTGCCCGCGCACATAGACGAGCCCGTTGATCGACGATGACCCGCCGATCACCTTGCCGCGCGGCGCGGTGATGCGCCGGTTGTTGAGGTGCGGTTCGGGCTCGGAGAGATAGCCCCAGTTATAACGCTTCATGCTCATCGGCCAGGCAAGCGCCGCCGGCATCTGGATGAACGGCCCGATATCCGACCCGCCATATTCCAGCACCATGACAGAATGCTTGCCGTCTTCCGACAACCGATAGGCAATCGCCGAGCCGGCCGAGCCGGAGCCGATGATGATGTAGTCTGCGTTCTGCATGATGCTGCCCCTTGAATTTCCGCCTCGGCAAGCCCCCTCATCCGGCTGCCGCCACCTTCTCCCCACGAGGGGAGAAGGGTATGCCGCGCCGCTTCGTTTCCCCTTCTCCCCAGCGGGGAGAAGGTGCCCGAAGGGCGGATGAGGGGGATGAAACCTACCTCAATACGGCGCCTCGACCTTGCCCATGGACACGTAGACCGTCTTCAGCTCCGAATAATGCTCCAGCGCGGCAAGCGAATTTTCACGCCCGAAACCGGATTGTTTGGAGCCGCCGAAGGGGATTTCCACGGGGGCGAGGTTGTAGGTGTTGATCCACAGCGTACCGGCCTCGAGTTGGTCGACGACGCGGTGGGCGCGGGTGATATCCGATGTGAAGACGCCCCCGGAGAGGCCGAATTCCGTGGCGTTGCCGCGGGCGATCACCTCGTCCTCGTGGTCGAAATCGAGCACGCACATGACCGGGCCGAAGATTTCTTCGCGGGCGATGGTCATGTCGTCGGTGACATCGGCAAAGACCGTCGGCTGGATGTAAAAACCATCGCCTGAAACGTCGTTCGGAATGCCGCCGCCGGTGATGAGCGCCGCGCCCTCGGCCTTGCCCTTCTCGATATAGTCCATGACCTTGTCGCGCTGGGCTTTTGAAACCATCGGGCCAAGCTGCGTCGCGTCATCGAGCGGATCGCCGATCAGGATCTTTTCCGTGCGCGCCTTGAGGCGGGTGAGGAACCTGTCCCTGATGCCCTTCTGCACGAAGACGCGGGTGCCGTTCGAGCAGACCTGGCCGGTCGAGTAGAAATTGCCGAGCATGGCGCCGCCGATGGAGCTTTCGAGGTCGGCGTCGTCGAAGACGATGAGCGGCGATTTGCCGCCGAGTTCCATCGTGACATGCTTGAGATCGGAAGCGGCAGCGCCCGCCACCTTCTTGCCCGTCGGCACGGAGCCGGTCAGCGAGACCTTGGCGACATCCGGATGGTTGACGAGCAGCGGCCCGGTCGTCCGGTCCCCCTGGATGACGTTGTAGAGCCCCTTCGGCAGGCCGGCCTCGACGAGAATCTCGGCGATCTTCAACGCACCGAGCGGTGTGTTTTCCGACGGCTTGAACACCATGGCATTGCCGCAGATGAGGGCTGGCGCACCCTTCCAGCAGGCGATCTGCTGCGGATAGTTCCAGGCGCCGATGCCGACGCAGACGCCGAGCGGTACGCGCTTGGTGAAGGCGAAATCCTGGCCGAGCGGGATGTAGTCGCCGTTGAGGCCGGCGGCCGCGATGCCACCGAAGAATTCGAAGGCATCGGCACCCGAGGTCGGGTCGGCAATGATCGTCTCCTGGATCGGCTTGCCGGTGTCGAGTGTTTCGAGTTCCGAAAGCTCGCGGTTGCGCTCACGCATGATGTCCGCCGCGCGCTTGAGGATACGCCCGCGCGCCGTCGGGCTCATCGCCGCCCACTCCTTCTGCGCGTGCTTGGCCGATGCGATGGCCTTCTCGACGATATCAGGTGTTGCCGCATGCAGGCGGGCGATTACCTCGCCGGTGGCGGGGTAGACGCTCTCGAAGGGTGTGCCGGCTGTGTCTTCGACATATTCGCCATCGATGAAATGCGAGGCTTTGGGTTGGGCTCTCATCTTATTCTCCCCGCGGGTAGCGTTTGGATTCCTCGAGATTGTCGAGGTTCATGTGGTTGCGCATGTAGCGTTCGGAAGCCTTCTGCAGCGGCTGGTGGTCCCAAGGATAATAGGCACCGTTGCGCAGCGCCTCATAGACCACCCAGCGCCGCGCCTGGCTTTCGCGCACGGCGGCGTCGAATTGGGCCATGTCCCAGCGCGCCTCGCGCATTTGTCTAAAGGCCTCCAGCGTCGCCTTGATGACTGAATCCCCGGAGGTTGCGAGGTTGGTCAGCTCCAGCGGGTCGGCATCGAGGTCGTAGAGCTGCTCCGGGTCGAGTTCGCAGTGGATGTATTTCCACTTGCCCTCGCGAATGCCGACGATCGGCGCATAGGAGGCCTCGGCCGCATATTCCATCAGCACCGGCGAAATACGCTCCGCGCCGTTGATGACCGGCAGCAGGCTCTCGCCATCCGTCCACGGCATGACGTCTTCCATCGAGATGCCGGCGAGGTCGCACAGCGTCGGCGTCACGTCGAGATTGGAGGAGGGGGCGAGGTGCAGGCCGGGGGTGACGCCGGGGCCTGATATCATCAACGGCACGCGGGCCGAGCCCTCGAAAAAGTTCATCTTGAACCACAGGCCGCGCTCGCCGAGCATGTCGCCATGGTCCGAGCAGAACAGGATCAGCGTCTCGTCCAGCATGCGCGTGCGCGTCAGCGTATCGACGAGTTCGCCGACCTTCTCGTCGAGATAGGAGATGTTGGCGAAATAGGCCTGCCGAGAGCGGCGCACGTCCTCGCCGCTGATGGCGAAGCTGGCATAGTCGCAGGAATGCAGGATGCGCGCGGAATGCGGATCCTGTTCGTCCAGCATGCTGACCTCCGGCATCAGGTGCTCGCAGTCCTCGTAGAGGTCCCAGAACTTCTTGCGCGCCACATAGGGGTCGTGCGGGTGGGTGAAGGAAACCGTGAGGCACCAGGGGCGGCGGTAGATGTCGTCATTGTCGCGTGACAGCTGGTAGAGCTTCTGGTTGGCGAGGAAGGCGACCTCGTCGTCATATTCCATCTGGTTGGTGATCTCGGCCACGCCGGCGCCCGTCACCGACCCCATATTGTGGTACCACCAGTCAATGCGCTCGCCCGGCTTGCGGTAGTCCGGCGTCCAGCCGAAGTCGGCGGGATAGATGTCCGTCGTCAGCCGCTCCTCGAAACCATGCAACTGGTCCGGCCCGACAAAATGCATTTTCCCGGACAGCGCCGTGTAATAGCCGGCGCGGCGCAGGTGATGCGCGAAGGTCGGGATGGAGGAGACGTATTCCGCCGCATTGTCATAGACCCGCGTGCGGCTCGGCAATTGCCCGGCCATGAAGGAAGCGCGGGCCGGCGCACAGAGCGGCGAGGAGGTGTAGTTGTTGCGGAAGCGCGCCGAGCGCGCAGCGAGCGCCTTCATGTGCGGCGCATGCAGCCAGTCCGCCGGGCCATCCGGAAAGAGTTTTCCGTTGAGCTGGTCGACCATGATGATCAGAATATTCGGCTTGCTGGCGGTCACGGGCTGGTCCTTGGCGCGAATGCAGACTTGGCGTTTGGCAGTTCTATCTTTCCGTTCAGGCAGGCGGTTGCTTTGCAGCGTCGGGCGTGCGCGATCCCGCGACAGCAGCAAGCTGCGCCTGCACATATCCTTCCGTCAGCGCGATCGATGACTCGATGCTGACGGGTGCGGACTTCAAGCCCTGCCGCAAATACAGCCCGTCGATCATCGCGGCGGCACCGTCGGCGATGTCCGACGCGGCGCCGGCCGGGCAGAGCTGCTTGAGGCTCGACAACAGGTTGGAATTCAGCCGCCGCGCATAGACGACGAGCAGGCGGCGCACTTCCTCGGAGCGTTGCGCCTCCGAATAGAAGGCAAGCCAGGCGGCCACCGTCTCCGGCGCATATTGATGTGCCTGGAAATTGACGCGGATGACCGCCGACAAGCGGTCGCGCGGCGTCGTGGCTGCCTTGAGGGCCGCAACCGCATCGGCGCGCAACTGGCGCAACAGGCTACGGATCGTCTCGATGACGAGTTGCTCTTTCGAGCCGAAATAGTGGTGGGCGAGCGCGGGGGAGACGCCGGCATGGCGGGCGATCTCCGACATGGTGACGGTCAGCGAGCCGCGGTCGCCGACCGCCCGTAGCGTCGCGTCCACCAGCGCCTTGCGGCGCACCGGCTCCATTCCAACCTTCGGCATGTCGTTCCCTCACTCTTTGCTCAGCGTATTTTTAATTGAGTGATCAATCAATAAAAATCTTTGACCTGGCGCAATGCAATCGGATGTCGCGAAGGCGATAGTTTTCGTGTTAGCGTCACCCTGTTTTCATTCAATTTTCGAGGTCCGTCATGGTCTTTACTCCCGGAATGAACCCTCTCTCGGAAGTTCGCGCCAAATGGGGCTGGTTCGTCGCCCTGGGTGTTGTCCTGCTCGTCTTCGGCGGTATCGCCGCGACCAACCTGTTCATCGCGACGGTCGCCTCGGTCTATTATGTCGGCATGCTGATGATCGTCGGCGGCGCGGTGCATCTGGCGCATGCCTTCCAGGTCAAGGCATGGCGGGAGACCATCGCCTGGGCGCTGAGCGCGCTGCTCTATCTCGCCGCCGGCGTGCTGGCCTTCGTCAATCCGGTTCTGACATCGGCCGTGCTCACCCTGCTGATGGCCGCCGCACTGCTCGTCGCCGGTGTCTTCCGCATCTTTGCCGCCTGGCGCGTCCGGCCGGAAAAGGGCTGGGGCTGGCTGATGGCGGGCGGCATCGTCACCACGCTCGCCGGCGTGGTGTTCCTTATCGGCTGGCCGGTCAATAGTTTGTGGCTGCTCGGCCTGTTCCTCGCCTTCGATCTCGCCATGCAGGGCTGGGCGCTGATCGCTTTTGGCCTGGCACTGCGCAAGTAGACGGCGGACATGAGCTACCTGATCGTCTTTCTCGGCGCCGGCATCGGCGGTGCCGGTCGCCATGGTGTGAACGTGTTGGCCATGCGGCTGTTCGGCCCGGCCTTTCCCGTCGGCACGCTCGTCATCAACATTCTCGGCTGCCTGCTGATGGGGCTGGTCGCCGGTTTCTTCGCCTTTCGCGGGCACCTGCCGCAGGAAGCACGGCTTTTCCTGACGACCGGCATCCTCGGCGGATTCACCACCTTCTCCGCCTTTTCGCTCGATGCGGCGCTGCTCTGGGAGCGCGGCGAGGTCGGACTTGCCGCCCTTTATGTCGGTGCCTCGGTTATCTTTTCGCTGGCCGCCGTCGCGGCCGGGCTTGCATTGTCGCGGCTTATGCTCGCAGGAGGTGCAGTGTGAAAACGCTTTTGGCGTCCTGGCAGGTCTGGGCGCTCGGCTCCGCCGTCTTCGCGGCGCTGACGGCAATCTTCGCCAAGATCGGCATCGCCGAGGTCAATTCCGACTTCGCGACCTTCGTGCGCACCGTGGTGATCCTGCTGGCGCTGGCCCTGATGCTGACGCTTGCCGGCAACTGGCAGGCACCGGGTTCCGTGCCGGCCCGGAGCTGGATTTTCCTCGTTCTCTCAGGTTTGGCGACCGGCGCGTCCTGGCTCTGCTATTTTCGCGCCTTGCAGATCGGCAAGGCCGCGCAGGTCGCACCGGTCGACAAGCTCAGCGTCGTGCTCGTCGCGGTCTTCGCCGTTCTGTTTCTCGGCGAGCAGCTTTCGACGGCTCACTGGCTGGCGGTGATGATGATTGGCGGCGGCGCCCTGCTGCTGGCTTTGCCTATATGAGGCGTTTCTTTTTCAACTCTTTGTAGTCATTGAAGTTTCATCGAACTGTCACAGTACGGAAACGGTTTTTTCAGGGCTGGCGGGAGAGACTTCGCGGCAACGTTCACGCCCCGGAGTTCCCTATGTCCGCCGCCGAATTGCTGGCCCTTCGCCGTTTTGGAGATGGCGAGATCGTCACCCTCGCCAAGCTGGTGATCGAAACGGCCTTTCAGCCGATCGTCGAGACGGCCACCGGCGCGGTCTTCGGCTACGAATCGCTGATGCGCGGTTTTGACCGCCTCGGCTTCCGCTCGCCGCTCGACCTGATCGACCGGGCGCACGAGGCGGGCCAGCTTCTGGCGCTGGAGCACATGGTCAACTCCCGCGCCATCGCCGCCTTCGCCGCACTGCCGGATTTCCGCTCGCGCACGCTGTTCATCAACCTCGATTCCCGCCTGGTCCCGGAAGGCGCCGACCTCGTCGAGCGGCTCGCCGGCCATCTGAGCCGCGCCGGCATTCCGGCCTCGTCGATCTGCTTCGAGATTTCCGAGCGCTTCGACAATGATACGCTGCCGGACTTCGCCATCCTGGTGCGCAAGCTGCGTCTTGCCGGCTTCAAGCTTGCCATCGACGATTTCGGTGTCGGCCATAACGGCTTGAAACTGCTCTGTGATCACCAGGTCGATTATCTCAAGATCGATCGCCATTTCATCTCCGGCATGGAGGCCGATGCGCGAAAACGCCATCTGGTGCGCAACACGGTCAACGCCGCCCATGTGCTCGGCATCCGCGTCATCGCGGAGGGCGTGGAGAGCGAGGCGGAGTTCGTCGCCTGCCGCGAGGCGGGCTGCGACCTCGTGCAGGGCTGGTTCGTTTCCCGGCCCGTCACCGATTTTTCCACCCTGAGCCCGGTCTATCCGCAGGTCGCCCGCGCCGGCGGCATTCGCCGCAATTCCCGCACGCTCGACAGCATCCTCATCCGTCGCGAGATCGAGCAGGTCGCGGTGCTGCGCGAAAACGAGAGCCTGGAATCGGTCTTCGAGTTCTTCCGCCGCGATCCCAAACGCACCTTCTTTCCGGTGCTCAACGCCAATGACGAGCCGCGCGGCATCCTGCACGAATACCATGTGAAGGAGCTGAGCTATCACCCGTTCGGCCGCGACCTCCTGAAGAACAAGCTCTACCAGAAGACCCTGTCGCATTTCGTCACGACCGCGCCGATCGCCGATCTCGACACGCCGGCCGAACAGTTGCTCGACGTCTTTACCGGCATGGGCGGCAATGAATGCGTGATCCTGACGGAGAACCTGCGTTATGCCGGCATTCTCTCCGCCTCGTCGCTCCTGAAGATCATCAACGAAAAACGGCTGAAGACGGCGGAAGACCAGAACCCGCTGACCGGCCTTCCCGGCAACCGCTCGATCCGCGACTACCTGCAGGACAAGGCGCTCGATGGCGACCAGCTACGCTGCCTGTGTTATTTCGACTTCGACAATTTCAAGCCGTTCAACGATCACTACGGCTTCCAGAAAGGTGACCTTGCCCTTTCGCTCTTCGCCTCGCTGATGCGGCGCGAGTTCATCGGTGAGGATGTCTTCATCGGTCACGTCGGTGGGGATGATTTTTTTGCCGGCGTGTCCGGTCGTCCGGTCGCGGCCGTGCGCGATATCCTGGAGCGCCTGCTCGGCGATTTCAGCCGCGAGGTGCGCTTGCTCTATTCGCCGGAAGACCAGCTTGCCGGGGAAATCCGCGGCCGCGACCGCGCTGGCCATACCATGGCGTTTCCGCTGATGCGCTGCTCGGCGGTGGTGCTGGTCGTGCCGGAAGGCGAGGTGATCGGCGAGGCGGGGCAGATCAGCAGCCGGATCGCCGCCTTGAAGGCGGATGCCAAGGGAAGCGACGGGGGGCTCGTGCTGTCCTCGACATCCGCCGAAGCGCAGCTTGCGGTTGCGCTCTAGTCAAAGAGGCGGGCTCGTCGAAACCCGCCCCCAGCCACGTCAGCGAAGGATTTTTACGGTCTTCGCCTCGTGGTTCTTGCCGGACATGTCGAAGGAGACGGACACCTTCTCGCCAGCCTTCAGTCCGGGATCGTGGAAACCCTTGGGAAGCTGGAAGGTGGTGCCGTCATTGAGCGTCAGAGACATCGACGCCTTGTTGTAATCCTTGACCGTCCCGGTCGCCGTCTGCGCAGCCAGCGCGAAAGCCGGTGTGGTGAGAACGGTGACGATGGCAAGATTGGAAAGAAGAACACGCATCTGTGTCGTCCTAGATTGGCCCCGGGCGGGGCTCTGGAAGCCGTCCGGGAGACGTCGCGTCGCGGTCTGGGGGATGACCGCCGGCGCTCCCCGGCTTCGGAATGAAAGCTAGGCCCGGAAAAATCCGTTTTCAAATTAACAAGATTTAATTCTGGCTGTCCTGAAACGGGCGGAATTTCAGCGGTTTGCGGCAAAAAGGGGGCGGCTTTTGCATGGCTGCAAATGTCGCAGACGTGGTCGGAACCGATTCAAATGGTTCGCGCTTTAGGCTAGAATCATCGAAAGAGATTGCGCGTCCACATGCGCCCGGGAGGCCATATCCATGACAGTTCCATCGTCCATGTCCTATGTCGGGCTCAGCGAGCACGGTGGCCCGGACAATCTGGTGGTCACCGAGGGCAGGACGCCGCATCCCCGCAGCGGAGAACTCCTGGTGCGCGTCGAAGCGGCCGGCATCAACCGGCCGGACGTGCTGCAGCGCAAGGGCGACTACCCGCCGCCGCCGGATGCCAGCCCCATCCTCGGCCTGGAGATTGCCGGCGAGGTGGTGGAAATCGGCGACGACGTCACGGGCTACGCGCTTGGCGACAAGGTCTGCGCGCTGGCGAATGGCGGCGGCTATGCGCAATATTGCGTGGTGCCCGCGACGCAGGCGCTGCCAGTTCCCAAGGGCTATGATGCCGTGAAGGCGGCGGCGCTGCCGGAGACCTTTTTCACCGTCTGGGCCAATCTCTTCATGATGGCGGGCCTGAAGTCCGGCGAAAGCGTGCTGATCCACGGCGGGTCGAGCGGCATCGGCACCACGGCGATCCAGCTCGCCAGCGCCTTTGGCTCGCGCGTCTTCGCCACGGCCGGCACGGCGGAGAAATGCGATGCCTGCCTCGGCCTCGGGGCCAGCCGCACCATCAACTACCGCAGCGAGGATTTCTGCACCGTCATCGCCGAGGAGACCGGCAAGGCGGGCGTCGACGTCATCCTCGACATGATCGGTGCCGCCTATTTCGAGCGGAACCTGAAATCACTCGCCCGCGACGGACGCCTGTCGATCATCGCCTTTCTCGGCGGCACCTTTGCCGAAAAGGTCAGCCTCGCGCCCATCCTGCAAAAGCGCCTGCATCTCATGGGCTCCGCTATGCGGCCGCGCACCGCGACGGAAAAGCAGGCGATCCGCGACGAGTTGCTGGAGAAAGTCTGGCCGCTGCTGGAGGAGGGGCGCATCGCGCCGGTCATCCACGCGGTCATGCCCTACACCGAAGCCGCCGCCGGCCACCGCATGATGGAGCATGGCGATCATATCGGGAAGATCATGCTGACCTTCGACTGAAGTCCTCAGTCCGCCCGCTCGATGCGGTCGCGGCCGTGACGTTTGGCGCAGTAAAGCGCCCGGTCGGCCCGCTCGAAAAGATCCTCCGCCGCCGTGCCACAATATTCCGCAACACCGGCCGACATGGTGTAGGCGCAGTTGAGATCCGCGCGGTTCTCCTCGCGGGCGAGGTGGCGCCGCAGCCGCTCGGTGGCATTCACCGCTTCCTCGATGCCCGTTCCCGGCATCAGCACCATGAACTCCTCGCCGCCGATGCGGGCAAAGATATCGCCGCCGCGCAGTTGCTGGTGCCCGGCCGCCGCAAAATGCTGGAGCACCTGGTCGCCTTTGCTGTGGCCGTAACGGTCGTTGACCGACTTGAAATGGTCGAGGTCGATCAGGGCAAGCGACAGCGGCGTGCCGTCGCGCGCGGCACTGCGCATTTCCGCCGCGAGCCGCTCCATGCCGGCACGGCGGTTGAGCAGGCCGGTGAGAGGGTCCGTGTCGGCCGCACGCTGGGCGGCGTCGCGGGCAAGCTGCAACACCTGTTCGTTCGACTTCAGCATGGTGATGTCGGTGAAGACGTGCCACAGCCAGCCGCCGGGCAGGAGCGTCTCGTTCACCAGGAACCAGCGGTCGTCGCTGGTGTCGATCTCGAAGGTGCGCTGCGGCCTGCTGCGCCGTTTCTTGCGCGCCATGTCGAGAAAATCCTCGATCGGCGTGTTGACCTTCGGGCCGGTGCTGCTCATGTGGCAGTTGCGCATGATCTCGGCGAAGGTGCGCACGCCGGGCCGCACGTCGAACAGCGCCTTGAACGCCGCGGATCCATAACAAAGCTCGTCTTCCGGCGAAAACAGCGCGAAGGCGACGCCGGAGGCATCGAGGCCGGAGAGGATGAGGTCGGTCGTGGCCCGGTCGCGGATCAGCGTGAGCGGCAGGATCGCCTCATTCTGCGCCATGCCGCTTTCACCCGGCAGTCTCTGCCTGTTGCTGCGTCTCACCGACGGCATCCCTTCCCACGACAGAATCACCGAGACACGCCCGACGACAGGTGCCCTTTGTGGCAGAAGGCGGCGGCGTCGCAATCGAGACCGCCGGAAGCCGTTAACAAATCCTCAATGCGACGCTGCCGTTTTGCCGACGGGGAGTTTGAGCGTCAGCAGGATGGCCAGTGCCGCCGGCAGCGCAAGCAGCGAGTAGAGCCAGCGCGCCGCCGTCAGCGCCCCCTCGGTGCCGCCCGGTTCGACGAGCCCTGTGGTATTGACGATGATGCCCGCGAGCGCTGCGCCGAAGGCCGAACCGAGCGCCTGCATGGTGGTGATCGCCGCCGAGGCCTTGTCCGTCTCGCCGGCAGGCGCGAGATGCAGCACATGCGTGACGAGATGGGCCCAGCCCATGCCGATGCCAAAGCCCATCAGGAAGATGAAGACGGTGGCGATGGCCAGCAACAGGACATTGCTTTGCGGATTGTACCGGGCGAGCGTGATGACGAGCAGCGCCGTCGCCACCGCCTCGATCGCCGCGCCGACAAGGATGACCTGGTTGGCACGCCGGCCCTTGAGGCTTGCCGTGGTGAAGGCCGCCGCCGTCCAGCCGAGCGCCAGCAGCGCTACGAGATAGCCGGAAACGAGCGGCGTCACGGCGTGCAGCACCTGAAGGAAATAGGGGATGTAGACGTCCGAGCAGATCGTCACCAGCAACAGCAGCATGGTGAGGTAGACGCGCGCAAGCGGCGAGGAGAGGCTGATCGTGCCGGCCGGCAGCAGGCGGGCCTGCGCATGGCGCTCGATGGTGATCGTGACGAGGATGCCGACGACGGCAGCTACAGCCAGGGCGCCGCGCAGGACCGGTGCCGTCACGGAGCTTGCGAAGGAAAGCAGCACGACAGCCGCCACCAGCAGCACGATTTGCGGGAAGGGCGTCTTTGTCGTCACCCGTTCGCCTTCGCCGGACGGCAGCAGCTTCGGTGCGGAAAATGCCATGAGGATCGAGAGCGGAACGAGCAGCGCAAAGGCCTCGCGCCAGGCGCTGCCGGCCGCAAAGATGCCGCCGATCGTCGGGCCGAGGAAGGTCGCGATGCCCCAGACGGCGGCATAGAGCGTCGATGCCGTGCTCCACAGCGGCTCCGGATAGACGAAACGGATGAAGGCATAGCCGAGCGCCACGAGAAAACCCGCGCCAAGCCCCTGGATCGCCCGGCCGATCAGCACCGTCTCCATGGTCGGCGCGATGGCGCAGACGAGGCTGCCGATGCCGAACAGCACCGCGCCGAACACGTAGCAACGGTTAAGCGTCACGCGTTCCGGCCTGACCGCGACGAAGGTCGAGCCGAGCACGGAGGCCGCAACATAGATCGTCGTCGCCCAGGCAAACAGCGAAAGACCGCCGATATCGCGCACGATCGAGGGCATCAATGTCGCCGTAATATACGTCTCCACCGCATGCAGCATGATCCCGCTGCCGAGCATCAGCGTGCCGAACAGATAGGCGCGGGAAAACAGGCTGGAAAGCCGCGGCGCGGCCTCCTTCGGGATGATGACGCTGTCGGACATGAAAAGGTACCTTGGTATGCGAAAAGAGTATGGAGCAGACGTCGCACGCCGGCGAAGCGACCGCAAGCGGTGACTTTTGGGTGTGAAGAGGGGCGGTCAGGTGGACAAAGCTGCCCGGGCTGAGCAGACGGGTGCGCCCTACATCAGATGCCCGGTCCACCAGCCACGATCGCTGGACACCCTGATCAGGACCATGATCGCCGTTGCGATGATCCCACCAATGAACAGCGTCGTGGCGTGCCGGACAAGGGCCGGTGAATCCGCCGTGGCGGCCGGCACCATCGGCTTTATTATGAAAAGCGCGATCATCACCAGAATGTCGGAGATGACCGAGACGAGGGGCCAGGGTGGCAGGGCGTATTCCATGCCCGGGATAAACACGCGCCAGAGGCAACGGACGATCAAAAAGCCGGAAACAAACGCAAGAGCGACTGCTGCCCTGGATTGAGAACCGTGCTCGGCCATGCGTTGCCCGCCTTTGAAAGAGGTGTCGGCATGAAAGCACGGCGTTGCAGAAACGGCAATCGCGGCGGTGGCGCTCGTCGGCCCCTTCGGGCAAGGGGCCGACGAATGGGCGAGGGAGGGCTTACGGGTTCCACTCGCCCGCGACCTGCCGGGTCGCGACGTTGAAGCGGTTCCACACATTGATCGAGGCGATCTCGACGACGAGGGCGGCGAGTGCCTTTTCGTCATAGTGGCGGGCGGCCTCGTTCCAGATCGTGTCCGGCACCGGCTCCTCGCGGTCGGCGATGCGGGTCAGCGCCTCGGTGAGCGCAAGGGCCGCACGCTCCGCGTCGGTGTAGAACGGCGCCTCGCGCCAGGCGGCGACCGAGAGGATGCGCCGGTCGGTCTCGCCCGCCTTCTTCATGATGCGCGGATGCAGGTCGACGCAGAAGCCGCAGCCATTGATCTGGCTGGCGCGCAGATGCACGAGATGCGCGGTCTTTTCCGGCAGGCCGTGCTCCTGCGCGGCTGCCTGCAGCGACTGCATGGCGGTCATGACCTTCGGGAGAACGGCGACGATATTGTTCATACGGGATTGCATTTTGACACTCCTTGCAATGATTTAGCGCTTCGACTGCGAACCCTGTCACATCGGTGCGGCTTCGTTCGTCATGGCCATGACGCCGCTGAACGAAGGAGTGTGACCGATGGGCGAAAAAAATTTTCTGACGGATCGTTTCGAGGCTGAGCGCGGGCGTCTCAGCGCCGTGGCCTTCCGCATGCTGGGCTCGCGCGCGGAGGCGGAGGATGCAGTGCAGGAGGCCTGGCTGCGGCTGGAGCGCGCGGGCGGCGATGGCATCGACAATCCGGCTGGCTGGTTGACGACGGTCGTCGGCCGCATCTGCCTCGACATGCTGCGCGCCCGCACCAAGCGTCGCGAAGACCCGATCGATGGCGAGGATGGCGAGATGCAGCATGTCGATCCGCGTGCCGCGGCGGATGAACAGTCGGCGCTCGCCGATTCCGTCGGCCTGGCGCTGCTCGTCGTGCTGGAGCGTCTGGCGCCGGCCGAACGCCTTGCCTTCGTGCTGCACGACATGTTCGATGTGCCCTTCGAGGAGATCGGCCGTATCGTCGGCCGCACGCCGGTTGCTGCCCGCCAGCTCGCGA
This sequence comes from Shinella kummerowiae, assembly GCF_009827055.1. GTDB lineage: Bacteria > Pseudomonadota > Alphaproteobacteria > Rhizobiales > Rhizobiaceae > Shinella > Shinella kummerowiae. The sequence goes on along the minus strand of NZ_WUMK01000009.1, from coordinate 41,459 downwards.
GCCGCGCCCGCCGCCGCGTGCAGGGCCTGCCGGAGACGCCGTCGGCGGATTACGAGCGCCGCAAGCGCGTGGTCGCCGCCTTCCTCACGGCCTCGCGCGACGGCGATTTTTCAGGCCTGCTCGCCGTGCTCGATCCCGAGGTCGTCTTTCACGCGGATGCCGATGCGGTGCGGCTCGGTTCACTTGCCGAAATCCACGGCGCGCAGGCCGTCGCCACGACCTTCAAGGGCAAGGCAACCGCAGCACGGCTCGCCCTCATCGACGGCAATCTCGGCCTCGCCGTCATCCTTGGCGGCGAACTCAGGATCGTCGTGCGCATGGACGTGGACGGCGACCAGATCGTCGCAATCGACTCCATCGCCGACCCCGCCCGCATCGCGGCCTTCGAGGTGGTCTATCTCTGATGCAGCAAGACGGCTTCGGCGTCAGCTCGCCGGCTCGAACCGGAGGATTCCGGCGATCCGGGGGCCGGCGCCGGAATCGGCGGGATGGGAAACGCCGTCCATGACCTCCACCGCCGCGAAATCGAAGGGGCTGACACCGTTGATGCAGGCGACGTTGATGCCGAACTGGTTTGGATTGGAACGGCGCTGGTGGTGGGTGTAGATGCCGCAGGTCTTGCAGAAATAGTGCTTCGCCGTGCCCGTGTTGAATTGGTAGAGCGTCAGATTGCCTTCGCCCGCCTCAAATTCGATATCCGAAAGCGCTGCGGAGGCGGCGATGGCCCCGCGCATGCGGCAATAGGAGCAGGTGCAGCGGCGGATCGTGTTGAATTCGTTTGTCAGCCGCACATGGAACCGCACGGTGCCGCAATGGCAGGCTGCCGCGTATTGTTTTCTATCGTCGCTCATGGCCGCTCTCCGCTCCCGACAACAGCACGCGGGGGTGCACGCGTTGCCGGTCCATTGCCGCTTACGATCCGTTGATGACACTGGGATGTCCAGCTGCCGTTTTCCGCTAGATCCCGATGCGCCCGATTGCCGGGATCTTAATCGCCGGGCGGGAGAAATCCACGCCGGCGACGAGGCCCATTATGTGCAGTTCCAGCCCGCTGCGCAGGCCGGCCGACACGCCGAGCAGGCCGTAGAGCGTCGCATGCACGTCCTTGCCGTCCGGGTCGATGGCGAAAAGCCTGCCTTCCGGCAGATAGTCGCGCCCCACCGCATCCGGCGGCAGCACGACGCCGAGTTCCGGCACGGAGCGCAGCACATGGGCGACGAAGGTGTTGGAGTTCGGTCCCGGCCAGATGCGGTAGCCGCCGGGCTTGGAATAGGGATAGGCGGCGATCGCCTTCTCGATCTTCGGGATCAGCCGCGCCGCCTCGTCGCCGCTGACGCTCACCACCACGCGCGGCGTGTTGGAGTACCAGTAGGCATCCGGCGCATAGCCGTTCTTGCGCACCGGCGTGCCCCAGCCGACCTTGTCATAGCGGTTGTAGGTTTTCGCATTCGCCTCCTTGGTGACGATCCAGGCATGGCTGGCGATGGCTCCCTTCATGCCGCCTGTTGCTGCCGAGAAGATATGGATCGTCGCCCGCGGCGTGTCTTCCGCCCTGGGCAGGACGCCTGCCGATTTCCAGTTCGCCTCCCGCCAGCTCTGCGGGCGATCCTTAACGTACCAGAACCCCGCCGCGGCGAGCGCCGGCATGAGGTAGATCACGAGAAAGAGGACGAGGACGTTCCTCAGCAATTTCATGCGCGGCGCTCCGAAACCGAGTGGGCAGGATCAGGAATTTCGGATAATACCGCAGCCGAAACCGGAATTTTGAGGGCATAATCATGGCAAACCCCGTCCTTGTCGAAGTCACCCGTGGCAATCTCGTCGAAAGCCGCCATCGCGGCCTGGTCGTCGTGGTCGATGGCGATGGCAAGGTGGTGTTTTCGCAGGGCGAGATCGAGGCCGGCGTATTCCCGCGTTCGGCCTGCAAGGCCATGCAGGGCCTGCCCCTTGTCGAAAGCGGCGCGGCCGACGTCTACGGTTTCGGCAACAAGGAACTGGCGCTCGCCTGCTCCTCGCACAATGGCGAACCGGAACACGCCGCCCTTGCCGGCGCCATGCTCGCCGCCGCCGGCGTCGATGAGAGCGTGCTGGAATGCGGCGCCCACTGGTCGTTCGAGCAGCCGGTGCTGATCGGTCAGGCGCGTGGACTGGATCACCCGACCGCGCTGCACAACAATTGCTCCGGCAAACATGCCGGCTTCATCTGCGCCGCCTGCCACACCGGCAAGGACCTCAAGGGGTACGTGCGCTACGAACATCCGGTGCAGGCCGAGATCCGCGGCGTCATGGAAAACCTGACGGGTGCGGCGCTTGCCACCGACAATTGCGGCGTCGACGGTTGCTCGATCCCGACCTATGCCGTGTCGCTGAAGGGCCTCGCGCATGGCTTTGCGAAAATGGCGACCGGCACGGGCCTCGCGCCCGAGCGGGCCAAAGCCTCCCGCCGGCTGATCGAGGCCTGCATGGCCGAACCCTTCTACGTCGCCGGCACCAAGCGCGCCTGCACCCGCCTGATGGAAACCGCGCCCGGCCGGATCTTCGCCAAGACCGGTGCCGAAGGCGTCTTCTGCGCCGCCATCCCCGAACAGGGCATCGCGATTGCGCTGAAATGCGAGGACGGCACCACCCGCGCCGCCGAAAGCATGGTCGCCGCCACGCTCGCCCGCTTCTTCAAGGACGAGCCGGCCATCCACGCCGCCCTGATGGCCCAGGCCAACCGCTCCATGTCCAATTGGAACGGCATCCATGTCGGCGATATCCGCGTGACGGACGCTTTTGCTGCCTGAAAATTGACACCCTGTAACGTCATGCGTTATGATTGTGCATGATCAAAAGCTTCGCCGACCGCGAGACCGAACTGATCTGGTCGGGCCGTCGAAGCCGGCGGCTTCCGGCCGACATGCAGGCCATTGCGTTGCGCAAGCTGCGCATGCTTCACGCGGCGCGGGCGATAACCGACCTTCGGGTGCCGCCCGGTAATCGGCTGGAGCTGTTGAAGGGAAATCTGGCCGGGCTTTACTCGATCCGGATCAATGACCAGTGGCGTATCTGCTTCGGCTGGTCGCAAGGAGACGCCGTCCATGTCCGCATCATCGACTATCATGACTGACGACCTGCTGCCCAACCCGCATCCCGGCGATATCCTGCTGGAGGAGTTCCTTCAGCCGATGGAAATCAGCCAGAATGCGCTGGCGCGCGCGGTGCATGTTCCGCCGCGCCGTATCAATGAGATTGTCCTCGGCAAACGACAGGTGACCGCCGATACGGATCTGAGGCTCACGCGCTATTTCGGCCTGTCGGAAGGCTATTTCCTGCGCCTTCAGGCGGAATTCGACCTCATGCAGAAGCGCCGCGAGATTGGTCATGATCTCCAACGCATCACGCCGCGGGATGCCGCCTGATCAGGCCTCGGTGATTTCCACGTCGAGGTCCCGGTAGGGCGCGAGAAGCTCCGGCGGCAGGCCGGCCGGGACGATGAGGCCGGTGGGGCGCGCGAGCGGCATGATCTTCCAGGGCGAGGCGCGTCCGAGTTTCTCGCGGGTCAGCAGCACCTGCGTCACTGCGGCATTTTCCGCGATGGCGCGCTTTGTTGCGGCCTCCTCCATGTCGCCGGTGGTCAGGCCGTGGGTCGGATGCACCGCCGTGACGCCCATGAAGTAGATATCCGCCCTCAGGCCTCGGATGGCGTCGAGCGCCGCCGCGCCGGTCGTCACCATCGAATGTTTGTAGAGCCGGCCGCCGATGAGCACGACATCTGCGGTGGGGTGCCGCTCCAGCTCGCAGGCGATCGTCGGGCTGTGCGTGACGACGGTGAAGGCGAACGTGCGCGGCAACACGCGGGCAAGGGCCGCCGTCGTTGTGCCGCCGTCGAGGAAGATCACGTGGCCGGGCTCGATGATCTCCGCCGCGCAGGCGCCGAGCGCCGCCTTCTCGTCGGCCGCGACCGACAGGCGCGCGGCGAAATCCGGCAAAGGCGGCGCAAGCGGCAGCGCGCCGCCATGCACCCGTTTCAAGAGCCCTTCGGCCGCCATTTCCCGCAGGTCGCGCCGAATCGTGTCTTCAGAAAGCGCGAGTTCCATGGCGAGCGTTTTGGCTACGATCTCGCCGTCGCGGCCTAGGCGCTGGGCGATCAGGTTTTTTCTCTGGCTGGTCAGCATGCTGCACGCTCCATCTTGACTCTGCACGAAATTACACGGAGTTATGGGAAATATCCAGAATAAACCGGATATTTCGTGCAAAATGTAAGGAGTTTGACATGCTGATCCTGATCGCCGGCCCCTATCGCTCGGGCACCGGGGACGACCCGCACAAGATGGCGGAAAACCTGAAGCGGCTGGAAGCGCCGTCCTATGCGCTGTTCAAGGCCGGCCATGTGCCGATGATCGGCGAATGGGTGGCGCTGCCCGTCTGGAATGCCGCCGGCGGCGAGACGATCGGCGATGCGCTGCATGAGGAGATCTTTTATCCGGTGGCACACCGCCTGCTGGCGCTGTGCGACGGCGTGCTGCGGTTGCCGGGGGACTCGAAAGGGGCGGACAACGACGTGCGCATCGCCCGCGAACGCGGCATTCCGGTCTGGCATCGGCTGGAGGACGTGCCGGGCTGCGCTGCGGCCGAATAATTTTTCGCAGGCCTTGTCGGGAAGGGGCGGCCCGTTACGTCCTTGTGGCATGACGGGTCGCCAGCCCGCATCGCAAACAAAACCAGGAGAACGTTCATGCGCATGATTTTCGTCAACCTGCCCGTCAAGGACCTGCCCGCAACCCGCCGCTTCTTCAACGCGCTCGGCTTTTCGTTCAACGAGGACTTCAGCGACGACACCGCCGCCTGCATGGTGGTGGACGAAAACATCTTCGTCATGCACCTCACCGAGGAGAAGTTTTCGCAGTTCGTGACGGGCAAGGTCGGCGATCCGGAACAGCAGACGCAGGTGCTGACCTGCCTGTCCGCGTCGAGCCGCCAGGAGGTCGACGATTTCAAGGCCAAGGCGCTCGCCGCCGGCGGGCGCGAATGGAAGCCGAACATGGAGTTCGGCCCGATGTACGGCTGCTCCTTCCAGGACGTCAACGGCAACGTCTGGGAGTTCATGCATATGGACCAGTCGGGCGGTTGATCGGCTTGTTTTCGAAGTAAGGGCCTGCGCCCTCCGGCGCAGGTCTCGCGATGTCGACAAATCGCGCCCCGCCCGCTGCCGTCATCCTCGGCCTTGAGCCGAGGATCCATTCTTCTCAACGGCTTATGGATGCTCGGGTCGAGCCCGAGCATGACGGAGGAGGGGTTATCGGGGCCTTGTCAGTAGTCCAGGGCCGGCGCTTTCCAGCGCGGGCCTTTTTAGTCGTCGTGGCTATGCGCTTCGGCGACAAAACTCAGCGTTGCCGTGTAGCCGATCGTGTCCGCCTTCGGGTCGTTTTCCAGCGGCACGCTATGGTCGACCGCCAGCACGTTCAGCCCGTCATTGCGGATCGCCACGACGACCTCGCCATCCGCATCCGTCGGATCGCTCTTGAGCGTCGCCTGATTGATGTAGTCGAGCGTCACGACCGCGCCGGCAAGCGGCTTGCCGTCATAGAGCACGCGCAGGCGGATCGGGTCACCGGCCTTGCGGCCAATGGGGTTGTCGAGCGGCACGATCTGCAGGTCCTGCTTCGGGAAGGCAGGCAGCGCGTCGTGCACGTGCAGAAGCGAGAGGCTGTTCTTGATATAATGGCCCGTGGCCTTGGCGTCAGCGACCTTGTCTTTCGCCTCGTTCACCCACTTGCCGTCGGTCTTTTCCGTCCAGTAGCCGTTGTCGAAGGTCAGTGCGATGGCGGCAGGCTCGCCTTCGGGCTTCAGGACTGCGTGTTTTTCCCGCTTTTCGACGGAAACCGGCATTGCCGCTCCATCCTCGCCAATCGCAACGGCCGTGCTGATGCGCGCCGGGTCATAGGCATCGTCGCCAGCGCCGTGGCCATAGATGACGCCGAGTTCGCCCCAGCGCTCCGCCACCCAGGCGCCATGCGCGCTGGCGGTGACGGGAAGAAGAAGGGCGAGCGAAAGCGCACCCGAAACAGCGATGATCTGCCTCAGCATTTTTGTCTCCAGAGTAGTAATGTTATTACGTTACGAAACTGGTTTAACCTTCGCCCGGGCGGGCTGTCAAGCGTGGTAAGGTTGAAAGGGGATATGCGGTTCAGGTGAGCTTGCGCAGCTTTGCCGGCGCCTTGAAGCGCCAGGCCTCAGCCATGCGGTGGCGCAGTTCCGCATCGTCGATCGCCGCGGCCCGCACGAGCAAGGCGGGCCAACCCTTGTAATGGTCGGTTTCGTAGTAGATCCCGGGCGCCATCTCGATCAGGCGCTCCTTCTCGTCCATTGGCGCCATCAACACCAATGTCTGGGCATCCTTGATGCGTAGGAAGAGTTTCCCGGCCACCTTCAGCGCCGGCGTGCCATAGGACGTGCCGGTCTCGACGCCCGGCAAATCCTCGGCAAGGCGCTGGAGGCGCGCCAGCAGCATCTGGGTCTCATCGTCCGGCATGCCAAAACCTCCCCGGTGAAACTTACACCGGGGAGGCGCCGACTGCGAGGGAGGATCAGGCCGGATGGATGCAGGATTGGGATGTATTGTCGGGGGAGAGACGCGGCGCCCGGAAGAGGCCGAAGGGCAGGTCGCCCAGCGCGCGGGCGTCCATCGTCTCGATATCGGGATGGGAGAGCGGATCGCGCATCCAGACGGGCGTGTCCGCAGCGTCGGCCTCGGCCCTGAGAGCTTCGGCGAGCCTGGAGAAAATCTTGAGCATTGCCTTCTCCTTGCGGTGCGTTACCATTGTCGATGCCTGATAATCGCGCCGAAGGGCAAATTTCGCAATCGAGTAGTTCAAGACAGGATTATAGAAAAGCTATATGAAGAACCTCAACCGCGTCCATCTCAACGGTCTGCGTGCGCTGGAGACGGTGGGGCGGCTCGGCTCGCTCCAGGCGGCGGCGGAAGAACTCGGCGTCACGGTCGGCGCGGTCAGCCAGCAGGTCATCAAGGCGGAGGAGCAGCTTGGCCGGTCGATCTTCGACCGCACCGCCCGCGGCCTGCAGCAGACGGCCTTCGGCACGCCGTTCCTCGCGCGCCTGTCCGCCGCCTTTCGTCAACTCTCCGAGGCGGTCGCGACCACGCAGCGCCGCGACGATGCGATCCTGACGATTTCCGTAGCACCCATCTTCGCCTCGCGCTGGCTCATCCACCGCATCGATCGTTTTGCCGCCGCCCATCCCGATATCAGCCTGCGCATCGAGGCGACGACGACGCTGGTCGATCTCGCGCGCTCCGATGTCGATCTCGGCATTCGCGTCGGCCCCGGCACCTGGCCGGATGTCACGGCGGAGTTTTTGCTGCCGCAGGTCATGTTCCCGGTCTGCGCGCCGGCACTTGCGGACAAGATCAGGACGCCGCAGGATCTCGCCCGGCAGCCGGCGGTGGTCGATGGCAACGATGCCTTCACCTGGGAGCGCTGGCTGAAGGCGGCGGGCCTGCCGATTGCGCCGCCGAAGGCGCGGCATGTGTTTTCCGACGCCTCGCTCTGCCTGGATGCGGCGCTGGCCGGGCAGGGCGTGCTGCTCGCCTGGCCGGTGCTGGCCTCCTGGGCGCTGAAGGAGGGGCGGCTGGTCGCGCCGTTCCCCATCCGCGTGGAGACCGGCATGGGCTATTATTTCGTCACGGCCCCGGGCATGCCGGAGCCGCGCAAGGTCTCGCTGTTCAAGCGCTGGCTGCGCGCGGCCATCGCCGAGGATGAGGATGGTTTTGCCGGCGCGGTCATTCAAGCTCGGTAAGGCGCGTCGCCATCATCGCCTTGAAGGCCGGGCGCGACTGGCAGGCGTCAAGCCACGCCTTGACGTTCGGCGCCGCGTCGAACAGCTCCGGCTGGCTCATCGCATAGCGGAAAACCTCCGCAACATTGAGGTCGGCGACGGTGAAGCGGTTGCCGACGACATGGCCGGTCGCGGCGAGATGCTGATCGAAGCGCTTGAAGCACTTCTTCAGCGCCTTTGCCGCCGCGCGGATCGTCAGCCGCCCCTGTTCGGTCTCGGAGGCACGCGTGTCGAGCGCCAGGATGATCTTCACCGCGTGCGGCTCCACCTCGGTCGCCGCCCACATCGTCCATTGCAGCATTTCCGCCTCTTCCGTCACCGTCTGGCCGGCGAGCGGGCCGCCATGCTTCCGGGCGAGATAGAGGTTGATGGCGAGCGATTCCGTCATCACGAAACCGCCGTCGTCGATGCAGGGGATAAGCCCGGTCGGGTTGACGGCGAGAAATTCCGGCGATTGGGTGTTGATGGGCGCATCGGCCGCCTGCGGATCGTCGATGCGGCGCGCCTGCACGATCGGCACCGAGACGAAGGGCAGGCCAAGTTCGCCGGCGAGCCAGTAATTGCGCGATGCACGCGAGCGGTAGACGCCGTAGATGGTGAGCATGGATCCTCCTGATTTTGCGCGCCAGATTAAGCGGCGGCGCGCGGGAAGGGTAGAGCAAGCACTTGATCGATCGATGAATTGTCGTGATGTCCGTCAAACCGGCCCCGACCCTTCGGGTCACCTTCTCCCCACCGAGGAGAAGGTGCCGGCACGCGGATGAGGGGGCAGCGCCGCCGCCGACCCGCTTTGTCGCATTGACCGCGCCCCGCCTTTGGGAGTAAGGCCGAAATATCCGCAAAGGCGGATGGGGATGATCGATGAAACAAGGCATGACACGCTGGGCCGCCTGCCTGCGCATTCTCTGCGCGGTCGCCCTGCTGTTCGTCGGTTTTGCCCATCAACCGGCCGCAGCCAGCCAGCCGAGCGTTTTCGAACTCGCGCAATATGTCCTGCCGGATGGCACCATCGCCGACATCTGCCTGAACGACGTGGTCGACGGCAAGGTCAAGCATGTCATGCCGGTGAAGTGCGAGGCCTGCCGCATCGGCAGTGCCATGCTGATGCCGGAGCCGGCCGATCTCGCCGGTGCCGTTCTTGCCTTCCGCCATGTCGCCACCTCTCCGCTCGTCGAAGAGGCGTTGCATTCCAGGCGCGAGCGCCCCGGTGCGCCGCCGCGCGCACCCCCCTTCCTGTCCGTCTGATGTTTTGAGCCTGCGCGGCGGCTTGCCGTCGCGCGCCTGAAATCCAGCCTGACGGGATTTTTGCATGTCCGTAATTTCCGACGCGCCGGTCGCTGCCGCCGCCGAACCATCCGCAGTTGCCCAGCGCCTCTACCGCGCCATCTGGCGCTGGCACTTCTTCGCCGGCCTGCTCGCCGTGCCCTTCATGATCAGCCTCGCCATCACCGGCGGGCTCTACCTCTTCAACGACGAGATCGACGCCAGCCTCTTTCGCTACCGCAACTATGTGACGGTCGGCAGCACGGAGCTTGCCCCCTCCGCTATCGCGGAGAAGGCGGTGAGCGCCGTGCCGGGCGCAAGCCTCTCCACCTACCGCACGCCGGCCGGTGCCGACCGGTCCGCGCGTGTGACGGTCTCGACGGAGGCCGGCAAGGTACTCGTCTTCGTCGATCCCTACACCGGAAACGTGCTCGACACAGTGGGGGCTGCGGAAGAATTCAACCAGGTCGTCGAGGACCTGCACAGCCTCGATTATTTCGGCACGTCCTGGGAGCGCATCATCGAAGTGGTTGCCGGTTTCGCCATCGTGCTGACGCTGACCGGCATCTATCTCTGGTGGCCACGCAGCCAGACGGGCGGCGTGGTCAGCGTGCGCGGCACGCCGGCACGGCGCGTCTTCTGGCGTGACATCCACGCCGTCACCGGCATTTTTGCCAGCGTCGTCATCCTGTTCATGGCCTTCAGCGGCCTGTTGTGGTCCGGCTTCTGGGGTTCCAAGGTCAACGCCACCCTGACGGCGAACGGCATGGGCTATCCGGTCGAACTGTGGGACCGCGTGCCGCATTCCATGCTGGTGACGACGGACGTGCTGCCGAAGGCCTCCTGGCTGATGGAAAATGCCCCGGTGCCGGAATCGACCGTCCCGAGCGATGGCCAGACCGCGCTGCCGCCGATCGGCCTCGACAATGCCGTGACGATCGCCAATGCCGCCGGCATGCTGCCGGGCTACGACCTGTCGCCGCCCTCAGGCGAGACCGGTGTCTATACCGCGGCGATCTTTCCCGCCGATCTGCAATACGAGCGCACGCTCCACATCGACCAGTATACCGGCGAGCGCCTCGTCGATACCGCCTTTGCCGACTATCCGGCGACGGGCAAGCTGATCGAATGGAGCATCAACGTGCACAAGGGGCAGGAATGGGGGCTGTTCAACCAGCTCCTCATGCTGTCCACCTGTTTCGTCGTCATCGCCATGAGCGTCTCGGCCGTCGTCATGTGGTGGAAGCGCCGGCCGAAGGGGCGCATCGGCGTGCCGCCGGCGCCGCGTGAAACGCGCATCTATCTCGGCCTGTGGGCAATCGCTGCGGTGTTCGGCGTGCTGTTCCCGCTGACCGGCCTCACCATCCTTGCCATGATCGTCCTCGATCAGGGCGTCATCCGCTTCGTGCCGCCGCTGCGGCGCATCTTTTCCTGATCACAGCCGAAAGGACATCTCCATGAACCGCATCCTCGCAACTGCCCTCGCGCTGGCGCTTTCCGCCTCCGCCGCCTTTGCCCACGACTTCACGGTCGGCAATCTCGAAGTCCACCACCCGGCCTCCAAGGCGACCTTGCCCGGCCAGCCCGTCGGCGGCGGCTTCATGACCATCACCAACAAGGGCAGGGAGGCCGACCGGCTCGTCTCGATCACCGCGCCGGATGTCTCCGACGACGTGCAGATCCACGAAATGGCCGTGGAGAACGACGTGATGAAGATGCGCCAGCTACCGGACGGCATCGAAATCCCCGCCGGCGCCAAGGTCGAACTCAAGTCCGGCGGCCTGCACATCATGTTCATGCGCATCAAGCACCCCTTCAAGGAGGGGGAAAAATTCAAGGCGACGCTGAACTTCGAAAAGGCCGGCACGCTCGACGTGGACTTCAAGATCGAAAGCGCAAAGCCCGGTGCAAACCAGGGCGAGGGCGCTTCGGGCAACCACGAGGGGCACGGCGGCTAAGAAAGCAGATGAGGGAGCGTGCGGAAGGCTGCTCCCTCATCCACCATGGCGCCTCTCCGTTCGGGCAAGAAGAAGAGACGCATGCAAGGGGCAGGGGGTTAGCCCGCCCGGTTCCGTTCGATCGTCAGGTGCGCGTAGTCGGAAGACTCCCTGGCGAGGTCGCCTGTCGTGCGTTCCTTCCAGCGGTAGCCGGCAATGGCGGCCTCCGGCGTGTCTTCGAAGATGTTGCCGGTAATCAGCGCCGATCCTGCCTCTTCGACCACCGTCACCATGCAGCCGACCGGGCTCTTGCGCACCAGATTGCCGCTGACGACGAGGCCGCGCATGAAGGGTCCCCAGCCGAGCGCCAACCCCCATTGCGGCGCGTTCTCGATCGTGTTGCCGGAGACGACGGTGTCGGCCTCCACGGCGATGCCGAAGCCGAAGCCGGCGCCGTCATGCACATAGGGGCCTTCGAGCTTGAGGTTGCGCACGACATTGCCGGTGACGGTGGCGAGCCTGCCGCCCTCGTTGAAATTGACGATGAGGATGCCGTTGGCGGCCCCGTCGATCAGGTTGCCGTTGACGATCGCGCCCTCGAAGCCGAATTCCGAGTAGATCGCCGTCTCGCCGCTGTCGAGGCAGGTATTGCCTGATATCTGTACGTTCGAGCCGGCATTGGAGCGGATGGCGGAGAAGGCACAACCCGAGACGTGGTTGTTGGAAATCATCACGTCGTCGGCGCGGAAGATGTTGATGCCGTTGCCGTACTGGCCGGTGCCGCCATTCGTGGCGCCAATGCGCGCGATGCGGTTGCCGGAGACGATGGTGCCGTCGCGACCCTTCTGCCAGCGATGGATCAGGATGCCGCCATTGCCGCAATCGAAGACCAGGTTGCCGGTGACGGAAAGCGTGTGGCTGTCGACGGCGTAAAGCGCGTATTCGGCGGCACCCGACAGCCGGTTGCGCTCAATGCGCCCGCCGGAGCGCTCCAGGCTGACCGCGGTCTTCGAAGACCCCTGGATCTCGCAGTTCTCGATCGTCACATTGGCGACATTGCTGAGATGGACGAGGCCCTGGACGGTATCGTCGAGCCAGCGGTTCGCTCCGTCGATGACGAGATTGGCAAGCTCGACGCGGGCAAGCCCATCGCCGGCAAAGAGATGGCCGTCGCCGCCATAGACGATGCGGGTGGCGCCCGCTACACCGGTGATACGCGCATTGTCGGGCAGCGTCATGTTGGAGATGACGTAATCGCCCGGCGGCAGGAAGACCGGTAGGTTCTTCGCGGCCGCCTCCTTGAGGAGCTTGGCGAAGGCCTTGCTCTTGCGGTCGCCGGCACCGGGCCGGATGCCATGGGCCGAAGCATCGATACTGCCCCGTAAATCGACATCGATGATCGGCAGGCGCGGCGTCTGTGCAAGCGCTACGGAGGTGGTGCCTGCCGCGCCAAGACCGAGACCGGAGAGAAATAACCGTCTGCTAACCATGAAAACTCCTTGCCGGCCAAGGAGCAGGAACCGTGCCAACCGGTCCTGTGCCGAAACGGAACGTTTTGGGTGATGCCCGCTGCGGTTGTTGATCCTGCGCCTCAAAGGCCGGATTGGCGGCATTTCGCCGGTTTCCTTTAGGGTTGGATAACGACTCTAGGTGTACCTTCGGGCGTTCGGAAGAGGCGGCGGTTCGCGGTGTGCTTCCTTGCCCTAGAAAATTGCAGGGGTTCATGTCGACGCACTTGTCTCACCTTGGCAATGACGACGCCGATGCGACGGCGCGTCTGATGTCCGCAAGCGAGCGCCTGATGAGCGAGGCGGCGCGGCTGTTTCCGCTGGCCGCCGCGCAGAACGAGCGCACGATCTGGCTCGAAGCGATGATCGACGAGGTGCCGGACTACCTCTATTTCAAGGACAGGAACAGCCGTTTCGTCGTCGCCAACCGGGCGATCGTCAGCGACAACCGGCGCGAGGGCCTGGACAGTCTGGAAGGCCTCTCGGATTTCGACATCCACCCCGAGCCCGTCGCCCGCGGCTTCTTCGAGACGGAGCAGGATATCATCCGCACCGGCCGGCCGATGCTCGACATGGAAGAGCTGATCCGCGATTCCAGGGGCAACCTCAAATGGCTGCTCACCTCGAAACTGCCGGTGCGTAACGGGTCCGGCGAGGTGATCGGCCTTGTCGGCATCGCCCGCGACATCACCGAGCGCAAGCGCTCCGAGAGCCTGCATCTCGGCCAGGCGCATCTCCTCAAGATGATCGCGCTCGGCGCGCCGCTGGTCGAGGTCTTCTCCTCGCTCATCCTGCTGATCGAGGCGCATGTGCCGGATGTCACCGGCTCGATCTTGATGCTGGCGCACGATGGCAAGCATATCGTCAACGGTGCCGCTCCAAACCTTGATCCCGCCTATTGCAAGCTGATCGAGGGCGCCGAGATCGGTCCGTCTATGGGCTCCTGCGGCACCGCCATGTGGCGCGGCGAGCCGGTCATCGTATCCGATATCGAGACCGACCCGCTCTGGGCGGACTACAAGGCGCTCGTCCTGCCCTACGGCTTCCGAGCCTGCTGGTCCTCGCCCATCGCCTCCTATCAGGGCAAGGTGCTGGGTTCCTTCGCCCTCTATTCCCGCAACCGCGGCGAGCCCTCCGCCGAATGCATGAAGCTCGTCGGCATGGCGACGCACATTGCCGGCATCGCCATCGAGCGCAAGGAGGCGGAGGACAGCATCCAGTATATGGCGCACCATGATGCGCTGACCGGTTTGCCGAACCGCAGCATGCTCGACGAGCGCGTCGCTTCCGCCATCGAGTCGGCCGACGACCGCGGCGGCACGATGACGCTCGCCTTCATCGACCTCGACAATTTCAAGCTGGTCAATGACAGTCTCGGCCACCATGCGGGCGACGAACTGCTGAAGATCGTCGCGGCCCGCATGCTGCGCTGCGTGCGCGCCTCCGACAGCATCGTGCGCCTTGGCGGCGATGAATTCGTCGTGCTCATCAACGGCGCGATGCGCCGGGGCGAGACGGTGGACGACCGGCTGCGCGCCGTGCGTGAAGCGATCGCCGAGCCGGTGGAAATCGAGGGCCGTTCCTTCCAGGTCACCTGCAGCATGGGGGTCGCCGCCTATCCGGAACACGGCCGCAACGTCACCGAACTGCTCGCCCGCGCCGACGTCGCCATGTACCGCGCCAAGGAGATCGGCCGTGACGCCATGCAGATCTTCACCGCGGAAATGGCCAACCGCGCGTCCGAGAAGCTGGAGCGGCAGGAGGAGTTGCGCCGTGCGCTCGCCCAGCAGGAACTTTTCCTGCAATACCAGCCGCAGATGGACCTTTCGACCGGCCGCATCTTCGCGGTCGAGGCACTGATCCGCTGGCGCCATCCCGAGCGCGGGCTGGTGGCGCCGGGCGATTTCATACCGCTGGCCGAAGAGACCGGCCTGATCGGCCCGATCGGCGACTGGACGCTGCGCGCCGCCTGTCGGCAGAACAAGGCCTGGCAGGTCTCCGGCCTGCCGTCGATCGTCGTCAGCGTCAATGTCTCGGCCCGCCAGTTCCAGGAAAAGGACTGGGTCGAGCGCGTGGCGGCGGCGCTTGAGGAGAGCGGGCTTGACGCCTGTTATCTCGAGCTGGAACTGACCGAGAGCATGATCATGCAGGATGTGCAGCAGGCGGTGGAGACCATGCACCGGCTGGAAAAGCTCGGCGTGCACCTCGCCATCGACGACTTCGGCACCGGCTATTCCAGCCTTGCCTCGCTGAAACGTTTCCCGGTCGGCCGCCTGAAGATCGACCGCTCCTTCGTGCAGGACCTGCCGGCTGACGAGGACGACGCGGCGATCGCCCGCGCCGTCATTTCGCTCGCTCATTCGCTGCAGCTCCGTGTCATCGCCGAAGGCGTGGAGACGCGCGACCAGATCGACTTCCTGCGCGAGGCCGGCTGTGACGAAATCCAGGGCTACTACCTCTCCAGGCCGATCGATGCCCGCGCCCTCCAGGCGATCCTCTGCATTCCGAATCTCTAATAATTCCCGAGACTCGCGGTCGGCTCTCTTGACATTCTTACGTTGATATCAACAGTAAAGAGCATGTCTGATGATGTGCTGATTCCCTATGAAACGACGCTTTACGTGCGGGACCATTGCCTGTGTCTGCAGGCCCAGCGCGCGGCCCGTGCCCTGGCGCGTCGTTTCGACGATGCGTTGCGTCCCGTCGGCCTCACCAATGGTCAGTTCTCGCTGCTGATGTCGTTGAACCGCCCCGCGCCGCCGCCGATGGGACCGGTCGCCAACCTGCTTGCCATGGACCGCACCACGCTGACGGCCGCCCTGAAGCCGCTCGAACGCCGGGGCCTCGTGCGCATCGAGGCCGACCCCCGGGACCGCCGCGGCCGTCTCCTGCGCCTGACGGAGGAGGGCCGCCGCCTGCTGACGCAGGCCTTCCCGATCTGGAAGGAAACCCACGAGAAGGTCGACGCGCAGCTTTCCGCCGTCGACATGAACGCGCTGCGCGCCGGCATGATGGCGCTTGCCTGAAGGGCCTGCCGTCTGGGTGGATCCTCGGGTCGAGCCCGAGCATGACGAAAGAAGCCAAGTCCGACGAAGCCATGCAAGCGTCGCCTATGCCGCATCGCTCAAGGGGATGGAACCATCTCCTCCCCACCGTCATCCTCGGGCTCGACCCGAGAATCCATCCCTACGGCACGTCGCAACCGTCTGAAGCAACCCACTGGCAGAGTGCGTGAAAACGCCTATCTTTCCCGCCATGAAGCCCGATCAACTGCTCCGCCCGATGCCCGCCGGCCTCTATTGTCCCGCTGGCGATTTCTACATTGATCCCGTCCGCCCCGTGGCAAGGGCGCTGATCACGCACGGCCATTCCGACCATGCCCGGGCCGGCCATGGCGCGGTGCTGGCGACGCGCGAGACGCTCGACATCATGGGCATCCGCTATGGCGAGGATTTTTGCGGGTCCATGCAGGCGGCGGACTTCGGCGAGCGCATCGATCTCAACGGCGTCACCGTGTCCTTCCACCCGGCAGGCCATGTGCTGGGCTCGGCGCAGATCGCGGTGGAGAAGGATGGCCTGCGCATCGTCGCCTCGGGCGATTACAAGCGTGGCGCCGACCCGACCTGCACCGCCTACGAGCCGGTGCCCTGCGACGTCTTCATCACCGAGGCGACCTTCGGCCTGCCCGTCTTCCATCACCCGGAGCCGAAGGCCGAGATGGGCAAGCTGCTCACCTCGCTCCGGCAATTTCCCGAGCGTAGCCACCTCGTTGGCGCCTATTCGCTCGGCAAGTCGCAGCGCGTCATCCGGCTGCTGCGAGATTGCGGCTATGACGCGCCGATCTATATCCACGGTTCGCTGGCGCGGCTCTGCGACTATTATGTCAGCCGCGGCATCGACCTCGGCGACCTACGCCCCGCCACGCTGGAAAAGGGCGACCCGACCGATTTCCGCGGCGCCGTCATCGTCGGTCCGCCGTCGGCCTTCGCCGACCGCTGGGCGCGCCGCTTCAACGAACCGCTCATCGCCTTTGCCTCCGGCTGGATGATGGTGCGCCAGCGCGCCAAGCAGGGCGGTGTCGAACTGCCGCTCGTCATCTCCGACCATTGCGACTGGCCAGAAGTGACCGAAACGATCCGCGAACTGGCGCCGAGCGAGGTCTGGGTGACGCATGGGCGTGAGGAGGCGCTGGTGCGCTGGTGCGAACTCGCCGGCGTGCCGGCTCGCCCGCTGCATCTGGTCGGTTATGAGGACGAGGGGGACTGATGCGCGAGACGTTGCACGCTCTGATGTCAAGGGTACAAAAGCCGGATGTGCAGGGCGCCCACGACGAGGCCTACGAGCGCGCCGATGGGCGCGAACGTAATCGCCCCCAGTATACCCGCAAGCTCATAGCCACCCCACGCGCCAAGGAGCAGGCCGAGTATACTGAGGATGGTCGTGATGATGTTGTGAACTTTTCCCATGAACAAGGAGGTGGGAAGCCGCGGGTTTCGCTGCAAGGGGCAGGGCTGTCATGAGAGCCTTCGCCACCCTCCTCGATCGCCTGGTCCTCACCCCCGCGCGCAACGGCAAGCTCAAACTGCTCGCCGACTATTTCCGTGACACGCCCGATCCCGATCGGGGTTACGGCCTTGCCGCCATCGCCGGCACGCTGGACCTGAAGAGCGTCAAGCCGGCGCTGCTGCGCGAGCTTGTGCTGGAGCGCATGGACGAGGTGCTGTTCCGCTATTCCTACGACTATGTCGGCGACCTGGCCGAGACGATCGCGCTGGTGTGGGATCAGGAGCGCAAGGAGCGCGTGCCGGACGAGGCGCAGCCGCGGCTGAGCAGCGTCGTCACCCGCATGAACGCGCTCGGCCGCACCGAGGTGCGCAGCGCCGTGCGCGATTTGCTGGATCGACTGGACCCATCCGCCCGCTTCGCCTTCATCAAGCTTGCGACCGGCGGGCTGCGCATCGGCGTGTCGGCCCGCCTCGCCAAGCAGGCGCTCGCCGAATTCTCCGGCATGGATGTCACCGAGATCGAGACGCTGTGGCACGGGTTGGCGCCGCCCTACGAGCCGCTCTTCGCCTGGCTGGAAGGACGCACCGAGCGGCCGGTGCTGGCGACACCGGCGATCTTCCATTCTGTCATGCTCGCCAACCCGGTGGGCGAGGGCGATCTCGACACGCTCGACCCCGCCGATTTCGCCGCCGAATGGAAATGGGACGGCATTCGTGTGCAGATGTCCTCGGCAGGCGCGACGCGCCGGCTCTATTCCCGCTCCGGCGACGACATTTCCGCCGCTTTCCCGGATGTGCTCGAGGCGATCAATTTCGAGGGCGTGGTCGATGGCGAGCTGCTCGTCGGCGGCACCGCCCGCACCAACAGCCCGACGCGCACCTTCTCCGATCTCCAGCAGCGCCTGAACCGCAAGACGGTCAATGCGAAGATGCTGGACGAATACCCCGCCTTCGTGCGCGCCTATGACGTGTTGTTTGACGGCGAGGAGGATGTGCGGCCGGAAAGCTTCGTGGCGCGTCGCGCCCGCCTTGGCCACCTCATCGAGACGGCGCCGCACGACCGGTTCGACCTTTCGCCGCTGGTGCCCTTCGCCAGCTGGCAGGAACTGGAAACGATCCGCCGCGAACCGCCGGACCCGGTGATCGAAGGCGTCATGATCAAGCGCCTCGACAGCCCCTACCAGGCCGGCCGCATGAAAGGCCCGTGGTTCAAGTGGAAGCGCGATCCCTACAATGTCGATGCCGTGATGATGTATGCCCAGCGCGGCCACGGCAAACGCTCGAGCTACTATTCGGACTTCACCTTCGGTGTGTGGACGGAGGGCCCGGACGGCGACATGCTGGTGCCGGTGGGAAAAGCCTATTTCGGCTTCACCGATGCCGAGCTCGAAGTGCTCGACCGGTTCGTCCGCAACAACACAACGGAACGCTTCGGCCCGGTCCGCGCCGTGCGGGCGGAACCCGCCTATGGTTTCGTGCTGGAAGTCGCCTTCGAGGGCATCAACCGCTCCACCCGCCACAAATCCGGCGTCGCCATGCGCTTCCCCCGCATCGCGCGGCTCAGGCAGGACAAGCTGCCGGCCGATGCCGACCGGCTGGAAACGCTGATGGCGATGGTGGAGGCGAAGGAGGCTTGAGGCAGTCGAGCTATCGGGCGCGCAGCCAGGCAATCAGCCGCCATGCCGCGATCGGCACGGTGATGATAAGCACGGCAAGCGCGCCTAAGGTGCCCGTGAGCAACATGTCGCCATAGCCGGAGAACGGGCTGTTGCACTGGAAGCCGCCGAAGCCGAAGGCGCAATGGCGCCCGGATATCGTGCTGGATGTGGCGAGAACGGCCGCCGAGGCGACCGTCATGGCGATACTGATCGAGGGAAAGGACCGGGCACGCATCGGCACCGACCATTCCGTATCCCGTTCCGGCCGTCAAGACGGGCGCGGGACACTACAGTCCCAGCGCCGAAAGATCCGGCCCGACCGGCACGATGCGGTGCGGGTTGAGCGACTTGATCGAATAATAGCCGTGTTTGATATGGTCGATGCTGACCGTGTCGCGCACGCCCGGCAGGTCGAGAACGCGCTTGGTATAGGCCGAAAGCGCCGGATAGTCGGCCAGCCGCTGCCGGTTGCACTTGAACAGGCCGTAATAGGCGGCGTCGAAGCGGATGAGGGTGACGAAGAGGCGGATATCGGCTTCCGTGAAGGTGCCGCCCGTGAGGAACGGCCCGCTGGCGGCAAGGCGCGTTTCCAGTTCGTCCAGCATGGCAAACACGCCGTGGAAGGCCTCTTCATAGGCGACCTGCGTGGTGGCGAAGCCGGTGCGGTAGACGCCATTGTTGAGCGACGGATAGATGCGCTCATTAAGCGCGTCGATATCGTTGCGCAGCGCTTCCGGATAGAGATCGACGCTTTCATCGGCCAAAGCGCCGAACCCGCTGTTCAGCATGCGCACGATATCGGCGGATTCGTTGTTGACGATCGTCTTGCGTTCCTTGTCCCACAGCACCGGCACCGTGGCGCGGCCGGTGAAGGTGGCGTCGGCGCGGGTGTAGATTTCGTGCACATAGCTCGCGCCGTTGAGATCGTCGCGGTTGGCGCCGGGAAAGTCGCCGAAGCGCCAGCCCTGGTCGGACAGCGCCGGCTCGACCACCGAGACGGAGATGACGTCGTCGAGCGTCTTCAGCTTGCGGGTGATCAGCGTGCGAGAGGCCCAGGGGCAGATCAGCGCGACATAGAGGTGGTAGCGGCCGGCCTCGGCCTGGAAACCGCTTTCGCCCGTCGGGCCGGCGCTGCCATCTGGCGTCACCCAGTTGCGAAAGCTCGAGACCTGGCGCACGAACCCGCCCTTGGCGTCCGTTGCCTGAACCGGCTGCCAGTCTTCCGTCCATTTGCCATTGACCAGCATCGCGTCACCTCACATCGGTTGATTGTGATCCCGACCTAGCGCCCGCGCGCGCAAACGGCAATTCGTGCGGCAATTGACACAGTGTTCACAGAAGACTGCCCCTCATCCGGCCTGCCGGCCACCTTCTCCCCGCTTGCGGGGAGAGGGTTAGGGTGAGGGGACGGCCGTATTTTCTGCCGGGCCGTCGCCGCTCACCCCATCAACCGGTCGATCAGCGCGGCGGCAGCGTCGGCAATCACCGTGCCGGGCGGAAAGATCGCGTCGGCGCCGGCCTGTTCCAGGGCCGGGAAATCCTGCGAGGGGATGACGCCGCCGACGGCGATCAGCACGTCGCGCGCGCCGCGTTTGACGAGCGCCGCCTTCAGCTCCGGCACCAGCGTCAGGTGGCCGGCGGCGAGCGAAGAGGCCCCGACGATATGCGCGCCCTCGCGGATCGCCAGCTCCGCCACCTCGTCCGGCGTCTGGAACATGGCGCCGACGACGACATTGAAGCCGAGGTCGGCAAAGGCGGTGGCGATGACTTTCTGCCCGCGGTCGTGCCCGTCCTGCCCCATCTTGGCGACGAGGATCGAAGGTTTCTCGCGCCGGAGCTTTTCGAAGGCGGCGACCTTGTCGACCGCCCGGTTGAAGGCGCGGTCGTTGGCGCCCATCTCCTTGCGGTAGACGCCGGAGATCGTGCGGATTTCCGCGACATGGCGGCCGAAGGCCTTTTCCAGCGCATAGGCGATCTCGCCAACCGTCGCCCGGGCGCGGGCGGCCTTCACGGCGAATTCGAGCAGGTTGCCGTCGCCGCTCTTCGCCACATCCGTCAGGGCATCCAGCGCGCTTTCGGCCGCGGCCGTGTCGCGCGTGCCCTTCAGCTGCTGGAGTTTCGAGAGCTGCCGGGCGCGCACCTCCGAATTGTCGACCTTCAGCACGTCCACCTCGATGTCGCGCTCCGGCCGTGAGAAGTTGACGCCGACGACGGTCTGCTGGCCGCTGTCGATGCGCGCCTGCGTGCGGGCCGCGGCC
Organism: Shinella kummerowiae; assembly: GCF_009827055.1. Classification (GTDB taxonomy): domain Bacteria; phylum Pseudomonadota; class Alphaproteobacteria; order Rhizobiales; family Rhizobiaceae; genus Shinella; species Shinella kummerowiae. Next base: position 20,494 of record NZ_WUMK01000009.1, on the reverse strand, counting down.
TCCTCGATCCGGAGCTTGGGAATGCCCTTCTCGATGGCCTTCGCCATGCCGCCGAGCGCTTCCACCTCCTCGATATGTGACAGAGCGCGTGCGGCGAGATCATGCGTCAGCCGCTCGACATAGGCCGAACCGCCCCACGGATCGATGATGCGCGCCGTGCCGCTTTCCTTCTGTAACAGGATCTGCGTGTTGCGGGCGATGCGCGCGGAATGGTCGGTCGGCAGCGCCAGGGCCTCGTCGAAGGAATTGGTGTGCAGCGACTGGGTATGCCCCTGCGTCGCCGCCATCGCCTCCACCATGGTGCGCATGACGTTGTTCATCGGGTCCTGCGCGGTCAGCGACCAGCCGGAGGTCTGGCAATGGGTGCGTAGCGCCAGCGACCGGGCGTCCTTCGGGGAAAAGTTCGTTTTCATCAGCGCTGCCCAGATAAGGCGCGCGGCGCGCATCTTGGCCACTTCCATGAAGAAATTCATGCCGATCGCCCAGAAGAAGGAGAGGCGGGGGGCGAAGGTGTCGATATCGAGCCCGGCGGCGACACCGGCGCGCGCATATTCGATGCCGTCGGCGATGGTGTAGGCAAGCTCCAGGTCCGCCGTGGCACCGGCTTCCTGCATGTGGTAGCCGGAAATCGAGATCGAGTTGAACTTCGGCATGCGCCGGCTGGTATAGCTGAAAATGTCGGAGATGATCCGCATCGAGGGCTGCGGCGGGTAGATGTAGGTGTTGCGGACCATGAACTCCTTGAGGATGTCGTTCTGGATGGTCCCGGACAGCTTGTCCTCGGAAACGCCCTGTTCCTCTGCCGCGACGATGAACAGCGCCATGATCGGCAGTACCGCGCCGTTCATGGTCATGGAGACACTCATTTCGTCGAGCGGTATGCCGTCGAAGAGCTGCTGCATGTCGAGGATGGAATCGATCGCCACGCCCGCCATGCCGACATCGCCCGCCACGCGCGGATGGTCGCTGTCATAACCGCGATGGGTGGCAAGGTCGAAGGCGACGGACAGGCCCTTCTGGCCGGAGGCGAGGTTGCGCCGGTAGAAGGCGTTCGATTCTTCCGCCGTCGAGAAACCGGCATATTGCCGGATCGTCCAGGGCTGCTGGACGTACATAGTGGGGTAGGGGCCGCGCAGATAGGGCGCCGCACCCGGCCAGGTGTCGAGATAGGACAGGCCGGCCAGATCCGCCGCGCCATAGGCGCCGCTGACGGCAATGCCCTCCGGGGTGAGCCACGCGGCCTCGCCGGTCTGGGCGGTGGCGGCGGCCGGCGTCGACCAGGCGATGGCGGAGAAGTCGGGGATCCGGCTCATGCGGCGGCTCCTGCGGTTGTTGTGGCGCGCCGCGTGAGACGGTGGCATCCACGCCCGAAGTGCCCACGATGGTGAACCATTCCCATCATACCACCTCCGCCAGATCAGCAAGCAAAACCGCACGAAGCCCGCCAGGCGCCGCCGCCTCGGCAAGCGGCCCGAGCACTGTCAGCGGCCGTTCGGTCTTCAGCGGAAACAGCGTCGTGCCGACGATCGGCTTCCGCGTGCGAGCGGCGCGGGCCGCCTCCACCATGGCCTTGATGTCACCCGAGGCGATGGCGGCCGAAAGCCCGCCCGTCTTCTCGATGCCGGCAAAAATCTCCCAGGCCTTTTCCGCCAGCGCCTCCGTCAGCGCCTCGATGCCGCCGGCACCGGCGGCGGGGTCGGCGACATGGGCGAGGTTGCTTTCGGTGATCAGCACGATCTGTGTGTTGCGGGCGATGCGGCGGGCGAGGGGATCCGGCAGGCCGAGCGCCAGCGTGTGCGGCAGCACGGTGATCTCGTCGGCGCCGGCGGTGCCGGCGGAAAAGACGGCGATGGTGTTGCGCAGGATGTTGGTTTCCGGGTCGCGTTTCGTCAGCATGCGCCAGCTCGTCTCGACGTGCAGGTGCGCCGGTTTCGGCTCCGAGATGCCGCACGCCGCCTGCATCTTCGCATGGATCAGCCGCGCGGCCCGGCATTTCGCGATGGTGAGGAACTGGTCCTGATCGGCGGCAAGCGACAGCGACGTCATGGCGAAAACCGCCTCCGGCGCCATGCCGGCGGCGTCGAACAGGCGGAGGTTTTCCGCAAGTGCGGCGGCGACCACGGCAAGTTCCAGCGCTTCGCCGGCCCCGGCATTGTGGGCCAGCCGCCCGTCCGCATTCAACACCGTTCCGGAAAAACCGAAGCCGATCAAGGTTTTGGCGAGCGCGACGGACTCTCTTGTTTCACTGTAAGCGCCAGCGAGGGCAGAGGTGAAGGGATCAAGCCCGAAATGCACCGGCGCCTTCTCCGCGCCAGCCTCAGCGAGTGCGCGGGCAAGCGTCGTCGCCAGCACCCGGTCGGCGAAGCCGGCTTCCAGGCGAAGGGAGAAGGGCGCTGCGGCGCACGACGCGGCGGTCTTGCGGAAGGCGGTTTCGTCGCCGGCCATGATGCCGGCACCGTGCGCGGCCGCACTGCCGCGGAAGGTCAGCGCGATGCCCGTCGCGCCATTTTCCAGATCGTCCGCCATCTGGGCGCGGGCGCGGGCAAGGTCCGCGTCGTCACGGCGCTGGTTGACGGTCCAGGCGTCGCCGGCATGCGGCGTGGCAGCGTGGCTGTGGGCAAGCGGGACAGCCCCGTCGCGGCGCGTGTAGATCGGCCGGATTTCCAGGCCGTCATCGCTGCGGGAGACGAGCGTCGCGTCGAAGTCCGCCCCTTTCAGCGCCTTCTCCGCCAGCTTGCGCCAGCCCGCTTCGTCGACGGGCGCAAAGCCGGCGTCTTTCAAAATGCTCGCGTCCATCCCGTCGCGTACTCCGTTTTCCGGCATTTCTATCCATCCGGGATACAGCGTAAAGCGCCACTTTGGTAGAGTGGCGCATCGGCGACAGCGTTTTGGAAATTGTGGCGCGCAAGCCTGGGGTCAGCCGCAATTGCCACAATTGGGGCAGGGTTATGGACCTAACTGGCCTTTCGTTAGTTAGTGATTCAGTCTCTCGCCCCATTCTAGGCTTCCGCCCAACGGATCTCGACGCACCCCATGACCGATACCGCGCTTTCCCGCCGCCGCTTCCTGCAGTTTTCCGGGCTCGCCATGGCGAGCGGCCTTGCCGGCTGCACCTCCTCGATGAACACCGACCGTTTCCGCGAGGAGACGCGCCCCTATTTCCGCAATCCTGCGCTGGAAGGCCGGCCGGAATATATTGATGGGCGCGGCCCCATCAGCATCTATGGCCAGACACCGCCGTCCGGCCTGCTGCCGGATTCGTCGCGCTACGCCTCGATCTACGGCCAGGTTTACGACGGCGGCTACCAGGTGCCCGCCATCCCCTACCAGCAGATCGATGCGCGCTACTATCGGCAGGAGGTCGAGAGCCCGTTCGCCGAGCAGCCGGGCACGATCATCGTCGATACCGGCAACCGCTTCCTTTATCTCATCCAGCCGAACGGCACCGCCATGCGTTATGGCGTGGGCATCGGCCGGCAGGGTTTTGCCTGGTCGGGCCGTGGTGTCATCCAGTGGAAACAGGCCTGGCCGAAATGGACGCCGCCGAACGAGATGGTCGCGCGCCAGCCGGAACTGGTGAAATATTCCGCCGCCAATGGCGGCATGCCGGGCGGCCTCAACAACCCGCTCGGCGCGCGCGCGCTGTACATCTTCCAGAACGGCCAGGACACGCTTTACCGCCTGCACGGCTCGCCGGAATGGAAGTCGATCGGCAAGGCCGTCTCCTCCGGTTGCGTGCGCATGCTCAACCAGGACGTCATGGATCTCTATGACCGCGTGAAGGGCAAAGCGCCGATCCTGGTCATCTGACCGGGGTCCTATGCGCCGAGTAGGTCCGCCATGGTGCGCAGGTGGTCGGCCTGCAGCGGCTTTTCGAAATAGCTCTTGACGAAGCTGTACTGCATGGCCCGCTCGCGGTCCTTGCCGAGATGGGAACTCGTGAGCATCGCGACGACCGGGGCATGCACCTCGAATTCCTCGGCATAGCGGTCGAGGAACTCGAACCCGTTCATGACAGGCATGTTGATGTCGAGGATGATGGCATCCGGCGTCTCGCGATGCAGGATGTCGAGCGCCTCGGCACCGTCGAACGCCTTGATGACGCGGATCGACGCGTCGAATTTGCGGATCGTGTATTCGCAGATGAACTGATCGTTCTCGTCGTCGTCGACGATCAGGATCGAATGGATCTTCATGGCAATTCCCCATCGGGCAGTTCGATGATGAACCGGCTGCCCTTATCTCTTGCTTCATAAAGTGCGGTGCCGCCGAGGGCCTCCACGCTTTTTCTCAATATGTAGAGGCCGAGCCCGCTGCCGAAGGATCGGTTCGGGTGCAGCCGTTTGAACATCTTGAACAACAAATGGCGGCTTGCGGGCGGAACGCCCAGGCCGTTGTCTTCCACCGACAGCCGCATCCTGCCGGCATAGCGGAAGGCACGGACATCGATCGCCGGCGCGGCTTCCTTCGGATCATGATACTTGACCGCGTTGGACAGCATGTTGCCGACGATGACCTGGAATTTCGACGGCTTGCTGACGATTGTCAATTCTTTCGGCACGTGATTTTCGATGCGAATGCGCTTGAAATCCTCGAGATGCGACAGCGCCTCGATCGCATCGGAGACCAGCGCATGCAGGGCGATGGCCTGGTCGTCCTCGTCCATCAGCCGGTTGCGCGTGATGGTGATGATGTTCTGGATCAGGTGGTCGAGCCGGCTGAAATTCTTCTCCATGCGCTGCAGAGTCTGGCCGAGCGCGGTGAGTTCGCCGTCCTCCAGCATGTCGCGCGAGATCGTCAGCAGACCCATGGACGAGGCGATCGGCGAGCGCAGGTCGTGCGAGGTGCGGTAGGCGAATTCCTCAAGTTCCGCATTGGCCTCGATCAGCGCCTGTTCGTTCGCCTTGCGCTCGGAAATGTCGCGCACGATGCCGCTATAGATGATGCCGCCGGCAAGCTCGAGCCTCGCGATGGCGAGGTCGAGCGCAAAGATCGAGCCGTCCTTGCGCCGCCCTTCCGCCTCGCGGCCGATGCCGATGACCTTCGCCTCGCCGGTGCGGTGGTAATTGCTGAGATAGCCGTCATGGGCGCTGTGATAGGGCTCCGGCATCAGCATCTTGATGTTGCGGCCGGTCATTTCCTCCGGCGTATAGCCGAAGATGCGCATGCAGGCGGGGTTGACCGAAAGGATGGTGCCGCGCTCGTCGATGGTGATGATGCCGTCCACGGCATTGTCGATGATCGCGCCGAGCTGGCCGCGGCTTTCCGCGAGGTCCGCCGCCATGCGGCGGGCACGGCGGGAGGAGACGTAGAGATGGACGATCAGCGCGCCATAGAGCGTGCCGGAGATCAGCACGAGCGACGACAGCGTGGACCGCGGGTCATTGCTGTTGGTTGAGAAGCTGATGCCGAAGGCGGCCTCGTAGCGCGCCAGCTCATAGTAGCTCATCGCGAGCAGGATCAGGTAGGTCAGCAGGCCCAGCACCGCGGCGAGCGTCAGGCGATGATAACCGGTCTGTTCCGTGCCGACGAAGACGATGGCGATGCTGAGCGCCACGAAGCAGCTCGCGCTCTGGAACGACATGCGCGTGAAGCGGATCCAGTCATGGGCGAAATCCAGCGCGATCGCATAGCCGATGAGGGCGGCGGCGGCGATGATGAAGGTGGCAAAGCCGAGCGCCACCTGCACGACGCTGCTCTTCATCTGCGCGGCGCGCAGCCCGACGGCGAGGCTCATCAGCATGAAACAGAGCGCGGTGTTGGGGGCGATGCGTCCCGGCAGGCTGGTGCCTATATCGACGAAGGGCGTGTGGAGCAGCGTGTCGATGCCGGCGTCGATGCCTAACAGGTGCTGGCTGAGCGCGAGCACACCGTAGACGAAGACCGGCGCCATCATCAGTACCGGCAGGTGTTGGAAACCGCGCGTGGCAAGCAGGAGTGCCGCGCCGATGACGGTAAAGGCGAGTGCGGCATTGAACTTCATGCCGAACAGGAACGGATGCCGCTCCGCCAGATCGACGGGTTGCGAAAGCCAGAGCGCCATCATGGCGACGCCCACGGCGATGCACCAAAGGCTCGCCGCGACGTTCGCCTTTTGCCAGGACCAGTGCAGTGTCAATCGTGCCCCCTTGGCGGTTCCGTTCCGCCGGGCGCACCTTAGCGCGAAGGTTGAATCACGAACAGGTCTCGTAAGGGAAGCTTACCGTAAAATCCGCCGCTTCAGGCGGCGTCGTCGCGTGCCTGGTCGGCTTCGAGCTGCTCGGTCAGCATGTGGAGGTCGGTGGTCAGCGCTTGCAGCGCGTCGATCGAACAGCCCGTCGCCTTGCCGATCGCCATGCGGATGGCCACCGCGTCCTGTTTCATCGCGCGACCCTTGTCGGTGAGCGTGATGAGCACCTGCCGCTCGTCGTTCTTGTCGCGGGCGCGCAGGATGAAGCCGGCCGCCTCGAGGCGCTTGAGGAGAGGGGAGAGTGTGCCGGAATCGAGCCCGAGTTTTTCCCCGAGCGCCTTCACCGTTCGCCCGTCCTCCTCCCAAAGCGTCATCAGCGCGATATATTGCGGATAGGTCAGGCCATAGGGGTCGAGCAGGGGCTTGTAGGCGCGGTTCAGCGCATGCGCCGCCGCATAGACGGCGAAGCAGAGCTGCTGGCCGAGCGCCAGCATGCCCTGTGGAATATCCCCTGTCTCGGCTTCGTCACTTTTGTCGATCATGCTGGCATTGTCGCAGAAAAAGAAAAAATTGCAATTTGCAAAATCATATTGCGCGCAATCTAATTTTACGCTACTTAGTTTCCATCATCAACGACGACAGCCAGGAAGGAACCATCCCATGCCCATTCTCTACAGAACCAAAGCATCCTCCACCGGCGGCCGCGCCGGCCATGGCGCCACCGAAGACGGCACCGTCGACGTCACGCTGACCGTTCCGAAGGAACTCGGCGGCGACGGCGCAACCGGTGCCAACCCGGAAAAGCTTTTCGCGGTCGGTTATTCCGCCTGCTTCCTCGGCGCGCTGAAGTTCGTCGCCGGCAAGGAAAAGGTGAAGATCCCGGACGACGCCAAGGTCACCGCAACGGTCGGCATCGGCCCGCGTGAGGATGGCGGTGGTTTCGGCCTCGAAGCCGCGCTGGAAATCTCCGTGCCCGGCGTCGACAAGGCCGTGGTCGAAGACCTCGCCAAGAAGGCGCACGTCGTCTGCCCCTACAGCAACGCCACGCGCGGCAACCTCGACGTCAAGACGACCGTCGTCTGATCGCTTCGCTTAACGCACACGAAAAGGCCGCCCGGAACCATTCCGGGCGGCCTTTTTGCATCAGGTCTGTTGGCCAGAAAGTGGATGAGGAGGCCTCGTCCGCCTGCTGCGAGGAGGTTCAGAACTCCTCCCAGTTGTCCGTCTTCAGCGCCGTGTTGCCGGCAAAGCGGGGGCGGGCTTGCGCGATGCGCTGTGGTGCCGGCTGCGCCGCGCGGGCGGGCTGGCCGAGCGTGAAGCGGTCGATCAGCGTGCGCAACCGGTTGGCCTGCGATACCAGGGTGGCGGAGGCGGCGTTGGTTTCTTCCACCATGGCGGCATTTTGCTGGGTCGTCTGGTCCATCTGGTTAACGGCGGTGTTGATCTCCGAGAGCCCGACGGACTGTTCGCGGGCGGATACGGCGATCGCCTCCATGTGCTGGTTGATCGTCGCGACATGGCCGCCGATCGCTTGCAGCGCCGTGCCGGTGTCGCTGACCAGCTTCACGCCGTTGCGCACCTCCGCCTCCGAGTTGCGGATCAATTCCTTGATCTCGCGCGCCGCCTGGGCCGAGCGCTGGGCCAGTTCACGCACCTCCTGCGCCACGACGGCAAAGCCCTTGCCCGCCTCACCGGCGCGGGCGGCCTCGACGCCGGCATTCAGCGCCAGAAGGTTGGTCTGGAAGGCGATCTCGTCGATCACGCCGATGATGCTGGAAATCTGGCTCGACGATTGCTCGATGCGCTGCATGGCGTTGACGGCATTGGCGACGACCGTGCCGGAATGCACCGTGGAGCCATTGGCCTCGGCCGCCACCGCGCGGGCTTCCTCGGCCCGGCGCGTCGAGTTCGTCACGTTGGCGGTGATTTCGTCGAGTGCGGCGGCGGTTTCCTCCAGTGAGGCGGCCTGCTGCTCGGTGCGCTTGGAGAGCGCATCCGCGCCGGTGCTGATTTCCCGCGTGCCCGTATCCATCTCGTCGACCGATTGCGCGACGGCGCGCAATGTCTCGCCGAGCTGGTTGACCGCCGAGTTGAGGTCGTTGCGCAACTGCTCGAAATCCGGCGCGAAGGGTTCGTTGAGCTCGAAGTTGAGATCGCCGGACGAAAGGCGGCGCAGGCCGGCGGCGAGGCCCGATGTGGCCTGTTGCAAACGCTGCTGGGCCGCCGCTTCGGCCTCCTCCTGCAAACGGACACGGTCGGCTTCGGCCTGCAGGCGTGCGGCTTCCGCGTCCTGCTCCAGCGTGCGCTTGTCGATCGCCGCCTGGCGGAAGATCTCGACGGCGCCGGCAATGCTGCCGATCTCGTCCTTGCGGGCGCGAAACGGCACGGAAAGATCGGTCACGCCGCTCGCCAACCGTTGCATCACAGCCGTGATCGCGTTCAGCGGGCGCGAGACGCCGGCGAAAATGATCCAGAAGGAAAGGCTGGCGAGGGTGAGCGCGACGGCGCCGAAAACGGCAAGCAGGATGTGATAATCATGTTCGTGCGCCTCTGCGGCGGCGAATTCCTCCTGGCCGACGCGGATCTGCAGATCGATCAGGGCCGCCACATAGGTGCCGATCGGGTCGATCGTCGGGTAGAGCCTTGTTTCGACATAGGTATCGAGCGCTGCCTTGTCCTTCGCCTGCATGATGGCGAGCAGGTCGTTGATGCTGCCGGCCTGCGTCTGCATCTCGGCGGTCATCTGCCTGGAAAGCGCGCGTTCCTCGTCGGTCAGGCTGGTCGCGGCATAGGCGTCCCAGAGTTTTTGGATGGCCGCCACCGCTTCGGTGTTCAGCCTGTGGCCGTCTTCCCAGGAGAGCGCGCCGCTACGCACCTTGTGTGCCGTATCGACGATGTTGACGGCGTAGAGGTCGCCGACCTTCTTGAGGCTTGCCGCCGGAACCAGCCGGTCGACGACGATGGTGCTCATCGAGGCCGACATGGCGTTGAGGACCAGATATGTGGAGGAAATGGCGCCGCAGAGAAGCAGCGTCAGGATAAGCGTCACCGCACCGAGTTTCGTCGAAATTTTCATGGCAAGCCCTGCTGTTCTGACGCCTGGATGATGGCCCAAACAGTGCTGCAATTTGATTTAGTACTTATTAAAATTAGAAATATCTAATTATGGTTGAGTACGCGCAACAGAAGTCACGCATCCGGTGTGGCGGCACGGGTTTGCAGTCGGTTGCGCGCCTGTTCCGCGCGGAACAGCGCGGGGCGGGGCGATGTGGGACAGTCTGATCACCGGATGAGAGAGGCTCATCCCCAACCAGAGATCAGGAGAGACCCCATGCGCAAGTTCATCGTTTCCGCCACCGTTGCCCTCGTTGCCGCGGTTTCCTTCGCCGCCCCCTCGCAGGCCGGCTATTACAGCTACGACTACCAGCCCTATTGCTTCATCAAGAAGATCAAGAGCTACGACTACTACGGCAATGTCGTCATCAAGCGGATCAAGGTCTGCAAGTAAGCCGCATCGTCGCTGACCTCCCCAAAGACCCGGATGTCCCTGCATCCGGGTCTTTTGCCGTTTTGGTCATGCCGTGCGGCGTGGATCCTCGGGTCGAGCCCGAGGATGACGGAGGGGAGGGCATGGTGTGGATCAATTCAGCGGCGCGGCAGGGGGCGTCGTCTCGAGCGGTTTCTCACCCCACTTCTTTCGTCATCCTCGGGCTTGACCCGAGGATCCATTGTGCCGTCGGCAGATGACGGTTTCCGGGCCAGCCCGCGTCAGCGACGCAGGCTGCCGAGAATGCCGCGCACCAGCGCGCGGCCGAGCGAGGAGGCGACGGTGCGGGCGACGGACTTCATGGCGGCTTCCGCCACCGTCTCGCGTTGGTAGCCGGAGCGGGCCTTGGGCTGCTTGGGCGCCTGTGGGGCGGCCGGTTCCTCGTCGCCGAAGCCGGGCAAGGTCCAGCGGCTGCCGCCGGCGGGTTTTTCCGCAGTCTCCGCTTCCGCCTGTTCCTGCGCGGCTGCCGAATCGGCCGCCTTCTTGGCGCGCGCCATGAGAATTTCGTAGGCGGATTCGCGGTCGAAATCCTCGTCATAAAGCCCGGCGACGGGGCTGACCTTCATGATGTCCCGGCGTTCGGCTTCCGTGACCGGGCCGAGGCGGGAGGCCGGCGGGCGAACCAGCGTGCGCTCCACCATCGAGGGCGCACCCTTGCCTTCCAGCGTCGAGATCAGCGCTTCCCCCGTGCCGAGATTGGTGATGACGGTGGCGCAGTCGAAATCCGGGTTCGGGCGGAACGTGTCGGCCGCCGTCTTCACCGCCTTCTGCTCGCGCGGCGTATAGGCGCGCAGCGCATGCTGCACGCGGTTGCCGAGCTGGGCGAGCACCGTCTCCGGCACGTCGAGCGGGTTCTGCGTGACGAAATAGACGCCCACACCCTTGGAGCGGATGAGGCGCACGACCTGCTCGACGCGCTCGAGCAGCACCTTCGGCGCGTCATTGAACAGCAGGTGCGCTTCGTCGAAGAAGAAGACGAGCTTCGGCTTTTCCGGATCGCCGACTTCCGGCAGCACTTCGAACAGTTCGGAAAGCATCCACAGCAGGAAGGTGCCGTAGAGGCGCGGGTTCATCATCAGCTTGTCGGCCGCCAGAACCGAGATCGCGCCGCGCCCGTCATTGGTGGTGCGCATGATGTCGGAGATTTTCAATGCCGGCTCGCCAAAAAACTGTTCGGCGCCCTGCTGTTCGAGGATCAGCAGTTCACGCTGGATCGAGCCGACGGAAGCCTTGGAGATGAAGCCGAACTGGTTGGACAGCGTTGAGGCATTCTCGCCCATATAGTTGAGCAGCGCCTGGAAATCCTTCAGGTCGAGCAGCGGCAGGCCGCCCTGGTCGGCGATCTTGAAGGCGATGTTGATGACGCCTTCCTGCGCGTCGGTGGCGTTCATCAGGCGCGACAGCAGCAGCGGCCCCATCTCGGAGATGGTGGTGCGGACGCGATGGCCCTTCTCGCCGTAGAGATCCCAGAAGATGACCGGGAATTCCTGGAACTCGTAAGGGGTGAGGCCGATCTGGTCGGCGCGCTTCTGGAGAAAGTCTTTCGGCTCGCCCATTGCGCCGATGCCGGACAGGTCGCCCTTCACGTCGGCGCAGAACACCGGCACGCCGGCATTCGAAAATCCTTCGGCAAGGATCTGCAGCGTTACCGTCTTGCCGGTACCGGTGGCACCCGTCACGAGGCCGTGGCGGTTGCCGAACTTCAAGTCGAGATATTCCGGCTTGTTGTTGGTATCGTCCGGCTTGCGGCTGGTGCCGATATAGAGCTTTCCGTCCTGAAGAATGGAATCCGCCACGTTGCAACTCCCTGACTGCCGGTTCCTCGTCCGATTCGCGCCGGGCGGGCGGATCGCCGCGTCCCGACGGTTTTCATTGAATCGTCTCAGGCAGGTTATAAGGATAGTCCGGCACGGGAACAACACGCTTTCAAGGGCTGCGGCCCGGCTGTCGAAGACGCGCTAAGCCGGCTTGAGTTTGTCGGTGAATTCAATTACCTTGACGTCAACGTCAATTCCTTCGGAGGATTTTCCATGAACGATCTCGTCACCCGCGTTGCCGATGCCGTCGGCATCGAACCGGCTCTCGCTGAAAAGGCTATCGGCATGATGCTCGGCTTCCTGCAGCGCGAAGCCGCTGACGGCCCCGTCGCCCGCATGATCGAAGCCATTCCCGGCGCCTCCGAGTTGGTTGCCCAGTACAATGGCGAAGGCCAGGGCGGCGGCGGTCTGCTGGGCGGCCTGATGAGCGCCATCGGCGGCGGCGGCGTCATGGGTCTCGGCCAGCAGCTGATGAGCCAGGGCCTTGGCATGGGCGAAATCACCGGCCTCGCCAAGGAAACCATGGCGGTCGCTCGCGAACATGCGGGTGCCGACGTGGTCGACGAAGTCGTCGCCTCCGTGCCGGGCCTCAGCCAGTTCGTCTGATATTGCCTTGAAGACTATCGCCGCCGTGCAAACACCAGCACGGCGGTGAAAGCGGCAAGGCCAAGGCCGACCGAGAGCGGCCCGGCCTTCGGACCGCCGGCTTCCATGATGGCGCCGGTCAGGCCCGAACCGGTGGCGCTGCCCGCCGCATAGACAAGGGCGAAGGCGGCCGACCCCGCGACCAGCATGGCCCCGCTATAGCGCTCGCCGAGCATGGTGAGCGCGCAGGTATAAAGCGAGAACACGGCTGTGCCCATCAGGGCGAAGATGCCCAGGATCGCGATTTCCGATGTCATCGACGGCAGGATCAGATAGCTCACGGCAGCAACGCCGACAGCGGCGAGCGCCACGCGCTCACGCGGCAGCTTGTCGAGCAGCACGCCGATGAACGGCTGGGCGAGCGCCGTCGGCAAGGCGAGCACCGTCACGCTGATGGCGGCAAAGGCTTCGCTGTAGCCCATCTTCACGAAATAGACCGGCATGGCGGAAATCGCGGCAATGTCGGCGAAGCCGAAGACGAAGACCATGCCGACCAGGATGGGCGCCGCCTTGAAGAAGCGGAAGACATCGCCCGCCGTGGACGGCTCGGGCACCGTCTTGGTCGAGAACATCAGCATGGCCGTCGCGAAGGCGACGATGGCGAGATACACGGCCGTCAGCGCAAAGCCCAGCCCGCCGGCGCTGCCGAACAGCGGAATGGCGAGCGGCCCGGCGGCAAAGCCCGCACAGATACCCATGCCGTAGAGGCCGGAGACGCGGCCGCGCAGCCGGTCCGGGCAGGCGGCGTTCAGCCAGGCTTCGCCGAGCATGAAGATCATGCTGGCAAAGAAGCCGAGCAGGAAGCGCGCCGCGCCCCAGATGGCGAAGGACGACGAGGCGGCGAAGGTGGCCAGGCAGAGCGAGCAGATGACGAGGCTGAAGATGATCAGCCGGTCCGGGCGCCAGCGCTTGGTGAGCGCGCCGACAAGCAGCGTCGAGGCGCCCATGCCGCCGGCATAGGCAATCGCGTTCACACCGATCATCGAGGAGGAGAAACCACGCGCCTCCAGCGTCAGCGAGACCAGCGGATAGGTCAGACCCTGCGCCACCGAAAAGGCGGTCGCGCCAAGAACCACGGCGGCAATGGCCGGCCAGTCCGGCGAAAGCACGGTTGACGACGAGGACTGCATGAGAGGCTCCCTGCCGCATCTTCGGCGGCGCGGCGACCATATCCGGCCGGCACCCTTTTGGGAAGCCGGCCGGACCGTTTGCTGTGTTCGGCGGGGCGCACACCGCCGCCGCTTTCCCCTTCTCCCCCACGGGGAGAAGGTGGCCCGAAGGGCCGGATGAGGGGGCTTGCACGCCGGTTACCCTCCGCGCCGCCCCCTCATCCCGCTACCGCGACCTTCTCCCCGTGGGGGAGAAGGGGCAGGAGGCGCCCCCCACATGCCATGGGATTGCCCCGGCATGGTTGGCGAAACGCACGGCCCCCGCCGGATGTTCAGGCGGCGAGATCCCAGACCGGGGCAAGGCCGTCCGGGCTGACGATGCGGCCGTCCGGGCGGGCAAGTCCGTGGATGCGCTTCATCTCGTCCGCACTGAGCACGAAGTCGAAGAGGGCGAGGTTTTCGGCAAGCCGTTGTTCCGTCGCCGTCTTGGTCAGCGCCACCACGTCCGGCTGCTGGATCAGCCAGCGTAGTGCCACCTGCGCCGCAGACTTGCCGTGCGCGGCGCCGATCTCCTTCAGCACCGGGTCGTTCGGCACCTTGCCGTCGGCCATGGCGTAGTAGGCGGTGAGCGCCATGCCGTAGGTTTCGGCGGCTTCCAGCACCTTCATCTGGTCGAGATAGGGATGGTATTCGACCTGGTTGGTGGCGAGCGGCGCGGCGCTGAGGCGCACCGCCTCGGCCATCAGCGCCGTGCTGAAGTTGCTGACGCCGATGTTCTTGGTAAGGCCACGCTCGCGCACGGCGTTGAGTTGGGCGATCTGCACCTCGAGCGGCACCGCGTCGTTCGGCCAGTGCAGCAGGAGGAGGTCGACATGGTCGGTCTTCAGCTTGCGCAGGCTCTCCTCGACGGATGCGGCGAAGGTTTGCTTGCCATAGTTGGCGACCCACACCTTGGTGGTGAGGAAGATGTTTTCGCGGGCCACACCGGAGGCCTGGATCGCCGCGCCGACGGCCGCCTCATTGTCATAGATCTGGGCGGTGTCGACATGGCTGAAGCCCTGGGCGAGCGCCTTTGGCAGGATGGCGAGCACGTCTTTTTCCGGCATGCGGAACGTGCCGAAGCCGAGCTGGGGAATGTGGGCGCCATGGGCGTTGATGGTTTTCATCGGATGTCTCCTTTTGCATGGATGACCGCCGGAGCTGGGAAGTAACGCTCCGGCGGACGAAGGGTTCAGGCCGGCTGGCAGGCGGCGTCCGGCGCACTGCGTTCGCGGCGGTCGAGCGTGCCGCTCACCAGCGTCAGGCCAAGCGCACCGGCGACCAGGATGGCACCGACCCAGGGCGTGGATCCGAGGCCGAGCGGCGAGGCGACGACCAGTCCGCCGATCCAGGCGCCGGCGGCGATACCGAGATTGAAGGCGGCGATGTTGAGCGCCGAGGCGACGTCCACGCCGGCCGGACGGTGCCGCTTGGCGATGTCCACGACGTAGAGCTGGAGGCCCGGCACGGTGGCGAAGGACAGGAAACCGAGCGCGGCGAGCGTGACCAGCACCAGCACCGGCGAGGGGGCGGTGAAGGTGAGAAGCACCAGCACGGCGGCCTGCAGCGCGAAGAGCACCGCCAGCGCCTTGACCGGTTCGCGGTTCGCCACCTTGCCGCCGACGATGTTGCCGAAGGCGATCGCCGCGCCATAGAGCACCAGCACGAGGCTGACCGTATTGGCGGAGAGGCCGGTAATGTCCTGCAGCAGCGGCGAGAGGAAGGTGAAGGTGACGAAGGTGCCGCCATAACCGAGCGCCGTCATGGCGAAGACGAGGAGCAGCCGGCCGGAGCCAAGCACGCGCACCTGTTCCAGCAGGCCTGCCGGCTTTTCCCGCTTCAGGTTGGCGGGCAGCAGCAGCGCGATGGCGGCGAAGGCGACGAGGCCGAGGCCGGCAACGGCCCAGAAGGTGGCGCGCCAGCCGAACGTCTGGCCGATGAAGGTGCCGAGCGGCACGCCGGTGACGATGGCGACGGTCAGTCCCATGAACATCATGGCGATGGCGGAGGCCCGGCGATCGGGCGCGACGAGATCGGCGGCGATGGTGGCGCCGACGGAGAAGAAGACGCCGTGCGCGAAGGCCGACAGCACGCGGCCGACGAGCAGCATGCCGTAGCTTGGTGCAAGTGCTGCCAGCACATTGCCGGCGATGAACAGCGCCATCAGGCCGATGAGCAGCGGCTTGCGGCCGAGCTTGCCGGTAAGCGCCGTCAGGATGGGGGCGCCGAAGGTGACGCCGAGCGCATAGACGGAGACGATGAGGCCGGCGAGCGGCAGAGTGATGTTGAGGTCGGTCGCGACGGTCGGCAGCAGGCCGACGATCACGAACTCGGTGGTGCCGATCGCGTAGGCCGCGACGGTGAGCGCAAAGAGAGCGAGAGGCATGGCAGATCCTTGGCCTCCCGGCTTGGGATCCGGGCGGCTTGGCTGGGTTGCGATGAAGGTTCGGAGCGCAATATGGAGCAGGACCACTTGCGCGTTAATCCGGCGAAGTGGATAAGCATATGTGAATTGAATTCAAAGGTGATGCATGGACAACCGGGCCGGTGAAATGGAGGTCTTCGTGCTGGCGGCGGAGCTGAAGAGTTTTTCGGCCGCCGGCCGCAAGCTGCGCCTGTCACCGTCGGCGGTCAGCAAGCTCGTCACCCGCATCGAGGACCGGCTCGGCGCGCGGCTTCTCGTGCGCACCACGCGCCGGCTGGAACTGACGCCGGAAGGGGAGCTCTATCTCGGCCGGGCGCGAAAAATCCTGTCGGACATTGCGGAAACGGAGCGGATCGTGGCGGAGGGTGCGCGCGTCGTGCCGCGCGGGCCGCTCCGGGTCAACGCGTCGGTCGGCTTCGGCGAGCGCTATATCCTGCCGCTCGTGCCCGCTTTCCTGGCGCTGTATCCGGAGGTCGAACTGGACCTGACGCTGACGGACGGCGTCATCGACGTGGTCGGCGAACGCACCGACGTCGCCATCCGCTCCGGGCCGCTACGCGATTCCGCGCTGAAGGCGCGAAAGCTGCTGGAAAGCCGCGAGGTCGTCATCGCATCGCCGGATTATCTCGCACGGCACGGCACGCCGCAGCACCCAGCCGATCTCGCCGCGCACAATTGCCTGCGCTTCAACTTCCGCCGCAGCATGGACGACTGGCCGTTTCTCGCAGGCGACGGGCAGACCGCCGAAGCCCATGAGATCACCGGCAACATGCTGGTCTCCAGCGGTGCGATCCTGCGCCAGCTCTGCCTGGACGGTCTCGGCCTGGGCCGCATCGGGCGCTTCCATGTCGAGCCGGATATCGCGGCGGGCACGCTCGTACCCGTTCTGGAGGACTTCAACCCGGGCGACATCGAGGTCGTGCACGCCGTCTTCGCCGGACACGAGCATCTGGCCGCGCGCATCAGGGCGTTCATCGACTTTCTGGTCGAGACGATCTGAGCGGTCAGCCCTTCACCGCCACGATGAACAGCCGTGGAAAGCGCAACAGCCGCCGTCCGTCGGCCATCGGCGCATAGGCCTTGGCGATGCGGCTTTCGTAGTCGGCGAGGAAGCCGTCGCGTTGTTCGGCCGGGATACGCTCGATATAGGGACGCAGGCCCGTGCTCTTCACCCATTCGACGATCGCCGCCGCATCGGCCATCGGGTGGTTGTAGGCGGTGTGCCAGACATCGACGCGGGCAGCCTTCGGGCCGAGCGCGTCCATATAGGCGGCCGGCGCGGGCAGCGGTTTGCGGCGCGGCGTGCCGTCCGCGAAGGCCGTGCGCCACGGCCCGGCGAACGCGCTTTCCTCCATCAGCAGGTGCGAGGGTTCGGACAGATTGTCCGGCATCTGCACGGCGAGCACGCCGCCGGGACGCAGGCTGTCCATCAGCTTGTTGAGCAGCGCCACGTGCTCGGGCAGCCATTGGAACACGGCATTGGCGTAGAGCAGGGCGGCCGGCTCGGGCGCCTGCCATTTTGCCAGGTCGCATTCCACGAAATCCACGCCCGGCAGGCGTTCGCGCGCGGCCTTCAGCATGTCGGCGGCATTGTCGACGCCCTTGACGCCGCGGCCGGGGAAGCGGTCGACCAGCAGCTCCGTCGAGTTGCCGGGGCCGCAGCCGAGGTCATAGACCGTTCCGGCCGGAAGATCGGCCGGCACCTGGGCGAGCAGGTCACGGGCAGGGCGCGTGCGTTCGTCTTCGAATTTCAGATATTGCGCGGCAGACCAGGCCATGGATTTTCCTCAGAGGCTGTCGAGCGAGGGCAGGATGAGTGCCGGGCCGAGATCGAAATATTCGTCCGGCATGTTGCTGCGGTTGATCCACACGGTGCGGAAGCCGAATTTTGTCGCGCCCGCAATGTCCCACCGGTTGGACGACTGGAAGGAGACGGCGTTCGGATAGAGCCGGTAGTTCGTCGTCACGAGGTCGTAGACGGCAGGCGCCGTCTTGTAGGTCTTCAGCGCGTCGACGGAAAAAATGTCGTCGATGACGGTGTCGAGCGCTGCATTCTTCACGGCGGAGGCCAGCATGGCGGGTGAGCCGTTGGAGAGGATGGCGATATGCGCACCCCGCTGCTTCAACGCCTTCAGCACCGCCGGGACCTCGGGGTAGCAGTCGAGCTTCCAGTAGGCGTCGAGCAATTTCTGGCGCAGGGCAGGGTCGACGCCGCCGATGCGCTGGAAGGTGAAGTCGAGCGCCTGTTCGGTGAGCTGCCAGAAATCGGCATAGGCGCCCATCAGCGCGCGGGTCCACGAATATTCGAGCTGCTTGGCGCGCCAGACTTCCGAGAAAAGCTGGTAATTCGGCCCGACATCGCCCGCATGGCGGCGCACCGCCGCATGCACGTCGAACAGCGTGCCATAGGCGTCGAAGACATAGGCGGCGTGGGACATGAGCGGCGATTCCTCCTGGGCATTGTCAAGCGGGATTGACGGCTATCG
This sequence comes from Shinella kummerowiae, assembly GCF_009827055.1. Lineage (GTDB taxonomy): Bacteria > Pseudomonadota > Alphaproteobacteria > Rhizobiales > Rhizobiaceae > Shinella > Shinella kummerowiae. Next base: position 2,257 of record NZ_WUMK01000009.1, on the reverse strand, counting down.
CGCAAGCAATGTCAATCACATAGCATGTTGAACGCCACACTCAAAACCGCGTGATCACGCTGATGCCGAGGTCGGTCGCCTTGTCCATCGCCATCAGCGCCGGCACCGCCTCGTCGAGGCTGATATGGCGGCCGATCAGCTTTTGCGGGGCGAGCTTGCCGCTTTCGATCATTGCCAGCATGGCGTCGTAGCGCCAGGCCTGCATGCCGTGGCTGCCGTAGATCTCCAGTTCGTGGCCGATGACCTGGGCCATCGGAATCTGTGGCGTCGCATGGTCGGCGAGCATCAACCCGACCTGCACGTGCCGTCCGCGCCGGCGCAGGTTCTTGATCGAGTTGAAGCAGGTGACCGGCGAGCCCAACGCGTCGACCGAGGCATGTGCCCCGCCGCCGGTAATGTCGCGCACAGCCTCCGCCACATCGGCGACCGCGCGGGCATTGATGGTGGCGACCGCACCCATCTTCTTCGCGAAATCCAGCTTTTCCGCGGAAATATCGATGGCGATCGGATTGGCGCCGAGCGCTGCGGCGATCATGATCGCCGAGAGGCCCACCCCGCCGCAGCCATGCACCGCGACCCACTCGCCGCCGGTCACCCGCGCCTGGTCGACGACGGCGCGGAACGAGGTGGCGAAGCGGCAGCCGAGGCTGGCGGCGGTCGCGGAATCGATCGCGTCGGGCAGGTGCACGAGATTGTGGTCGGCATAGTCGATCGCGACATACTCTGCAAAGGAACCCCAATGGGTGAAGCCCGGCTGGAACTGTTCCTCGCAGATCTGCTGGTTGCCCGAGCGGCATTCGCCGCAATGGCCGCAGCCGGAGACGAACGGCACCGTCACGCGCTCACCTTCGCGGAACCTTCGGACTTCCTTGCCGACGGCCAGCACCGTGCCGGCCAGTTCATGCCCCGGCACATGCGGCAGGCGAATGTCGGGGTCGTGCCCCATCCAGCCGTGCCAGTCGCTGCGGCAAAGCCCCGTCGCCTCCAGCTTGATCACCACGCCGCCCGGCGTTGGGGTTGGGTCGGGCAGTGTGCGGATGTCCGGTGTCGCTTCGAAGGCTTCGTAATACATCGCGCGCATGCTGTTGCTCCCTTTGCATCTGTATCGCATGCACCCTGCGGACCCTCAACCGGGCGACCCATGATTAGGCCTGATACACCCATTCAACATCTTGAATGGACAAGCGGTGTCGGCTGTTGGAAGGCATTTGCGACTTGACCGGCCCGGCCGGTCGGGCCTTGATGGGCGAAAAGGAGTTTTAAAATGCCAGTCGATACCTCACCACGCACGACGACCTGGACCTTCGTGGACGGCGAATGGATTTCGGGCAACCCGCCGCTCATCGGCCCCACCTCGCATGCCATGTGGCTTGGCTCGACCGTGTTCGACGGCGCGCGCTGGTTCGATGGCATCGCGCCGGATCTCGACCTGCATTGCCAGCGCGTCAACCGCTCTGCCGAGGCACTCGGCCTCAAGGCGACGATGAAGGCGGAAGAGATCGAGGCGCTCGCCTGGGAGGGTGTCGAAAAATTCGACGGCAAGACGGCGATCTACATCAAGCCGATGTACTGGGCCGAACATGGTTCGCCCACCAGCGTCGTCGCGCCGGACGCGGAATCGACCCGCTTCGCGCTCTGCCTGTTCGAGGCGTCGATGGGCGACCCCAAGGCCGCTTCGTCGATCACCGTCTCGCCCTTCCGCCGCCCGACGGTGGAGTGCATGCCGACGGATGCCAAGGCCGGCTGCCTTTACCCGAACAATGCCCGCATGCTGGTGGAGGCCCGCAAGCGCGGCTTCGACAATGCGCTGGTGCGCGACATGCTGGGCAATGTCGCCGAGACCGCCTCGTCCAACATCTTCATGGTCAAGGACGGCGTCGTGTTCACGCCGGCCGCCAACCGCACCTTCCTCGCGGGCATCACCCGCATGCGCGTCATCGGCCTGCTGAAGGATGCCGGTTTCGAGGTGGTCGAGACCACGCTGACGGTCGCCGATTTCGAGACCGCCGACGAGATCTTCACCTCGGGCAACTATTCCAAGGTTGTGCCGGTGACGCGCCTCGACGACCGCGACCTCCAGCCCGGCCCGATCACCGCCAAGGCGCGCGACCTCTATTTCGACTGGGCGCATTCCAACGGGGATGCGTAAACACGACGCATGAATGAAAAAGCCGGCCGAGAGGCCGGCTTTTGCGTTACGGGCACCACCTCCGACGTGCGGCTGGCGCACCACCTCTCCGTCGTCAACCAACGGGGA
>NZ_WUMK01000008.1 GCF_009827055.1 Shinella kummerowiae | reverse complement strand
AGCCCACCCATGCAGACACGTCAACAGGGGATTTCATAAAAAATGAGAAAACCAGCAAGATATTGATTTTAAACATGTATTCTTTCCGGCAGACTCAAAACGTCCTCTCTGATGGGGATCTCGGCGCCAAAAATCTTGTCCAGGTGGTAAAATTTCTTCCGGCCACCGTTTAACGTGCCTTCAGGGCGCCATCGTGGCCTTTCGCCCTTTTACCGCGCCATCCCGCGGGCTATTCAGACAGGGGACAGACCTGCGGCTCTATAGAGGGCAGCGGCATCTCCCATCCATGCGCAGGCACGATAATGGCGTCTCTCTCCGATACACTCCCGAAACTCCCGGTGACGGACGTCCTGGCCGATCTTGGCGCCGCACTTTCCGCCGGCCCGCGCGCCGTGCTGTCTGCGCCGCCCGGCGCCGGCAAGACGACGCTGGTGCCGCTCTTCCTGCTGGACCAGGCCTGGCGCGGCGATGGCAGGATCATCCTGCTCGAGCCACGGCGGCTGGCGGCGCGCGCGGCCGCGGGGCGGATGGCCTCCCTGCTCGGCGAACGGGTGGGCGACACCGTCGGCTATCGCATGCGGCTCGACAACAAAGTCTCGGCAAGGACGCGCATCGAGGTGGTGACGGAGGGCGTCTTTGCCCGGATGATCCTCGACGATCCGGAACTGCCCGGTATCGCGGCCGTGCTGTTCGACGAATTCCACGAGCGCTCGCTCGATGCGGATTTCGGCCTGGCGCTGGCGCTCGACGTGCAGGCGGCGCTGCGCGAGGACCTGCGCATCCTCGTCATGTCGGCGACGCTCGATGTCGCGCGGGTCGCGGCGCTGCTCGACGATCCACCGGTCATCCTCAGCGAGGGACGCAGCTTTCCCGTCGAGATCCGCCACCAGGACCGGCCGGCGGGCGAGCGCATCGAAGATAGCGTCACGCGCGCCATCGTCGCGGCGCATCGTGACGACAGCGGCTCGATCCTCGCTTTCCTGCCCGGACAGGCCGAGATCACCCGCACCGCTGAACGCCTTGACGGCCGGTTCGGGCCGGAGACCATGGTCGTGCCGCTCTACGGCAATCTCGGCCAGAAGGAACAAGACGCGGCCATCAAGCCCGCAGCGGCCGGCACGCGCAAAATCGTGCTGGCGACGTCGATTGCCGAAACGTCGATCACCATCGACGGCGTGCGCATCGTCATAGACAGCGGCCTGCAACGCCTGCCGGTCTTCGAGGCGGCGACCGGGATCACGCGGCTGGAGACGGTGCGCGTGTCGCGCGCCTCCGCCGACCAGCGCGCCGGCCGCGCCGGGCGAACCGAGCCCGGCATCGCCATCCGGCTCTGGCATGCCGGCCAGACGGCGGCGCTGCCCGCCTTCACGCCGCCGCAGATCCTGTCCAGCGACCTGTCCGGCTTCGTGCTCGACCTCGCCCATTGGGGTGTTGCAGATCCCGCAACGCTCCGCCTCGTCGACCAGCCACCGGCCGCAGCACTTGAGGAGGCACGCAGCCTGCTGCGCCTCATCGGCGCGCTCGACGCGACCGGTGCCTTGACGCCGGCGGGGAAACGCATCCGCGACCTCGCCCTTCCACCGCGGCTCGCCGCCATGATCCTGCATGCCGCGGACGACGGCGAGCAGGCGGCGGCCGCGCGCCTCGCCGTACTGCTGACGGAACAGGGGCTCGGCGGCCCGGCCGTGGATATCGAGGAGCGTCTGCGGCGTTTTTCCAACGAACGCGGCGAGCGCGCAGACGCCGCCCGCCGGCTGGCGAGCCGCATGGCCGAGGGGTTCGGCAAGACAAAGGCGGCTGGGGCGAGCACGCCGGGCGCCCTGCTGCTGCATGCCTTTCCCGACCGGGTTGCCCTGCAACGGGGCGGCCGCGGGCGGTTCGTCATGGCGAACGGGCGCGGCGCGGAACTGCTGGAGACCGAGCGGCTTGCCGGCTGCGACATGATCGTCGTCGCCGACCTGACGGGTCAGGCCGGCCGCCAGCGCATTCTCGCCGCCGCCGAAATCGACCGCGCCACGGTGGAGGCCGCCCTCGCCGGGACAATTGTGCGCGAGGACCAATGCGTCTTCGACCGCGCCAGCCGGCAGGTCCGCGCGCGCCGGGTCGTTCGCCTCGGTGCGATGAACCTGGAGGAGGCGCCGCTGCCGCGCCCGACCGGCGCGAAGGCGGCGGCGGCGCTCGCCGACGGCATTCGCCAGCTCGGCCTTCAGGTCCTGCCGTTTTCCCGCGAGGCGGCGCAGTTGCGCGACCGGATCGGCTTTCTTCATCGCTCGATCGGCGACCCCTGGCCGGATACCAGCGACGCGGCGCTGCTGGCGTCGCTCGACACCTGGTTCGTGCCCTTCCAGGAGGCGACGCGCGGCATCGACGACATCAGGGCAGGCAGCCTGCAGGAGGGGCTGATGGCACTGGTGCCCTACGACATCCAGCGCGATCTTGCGCGTCTGGCGCCCACCCATTTCGAGGCGCCGACCGGCCAGCGCCATCCGATCCGCTACGATGGCGACGAACCGGTGCTGGAAATCCGCGTGCAGGAACTCTTCGGGCTGAAGCAGCATCCGGCCATTGCCGGCGGGCGGCTGCCGCTATTGCTGGAGCTGCAATCGCCGGCGCACCGCGTCATCCAGACGACGCGCGACCTGCCCGGTTTCTGGGCCGGCTCGTGGCGCGACGTCAGGGCCGACATGCGCGGGCGCTATCCGAAACATCCCTGGCCGGAAGACCCGGCCGAGGCCATGCCGACGACACGCGTCAAACCGCGCGGTACATAGAAGCAAATCCAGCGAAAGCGTGAAGCGGTCTTGCGGCCGGAATTGCGCAAATGCTCTGGAGCCTAGAGGAAAAGACATGGCAGGATATCAGGACATCGAGTTCGAGGGTGCGGGCCGGCGGTTGCGCCTCGAAACGCTCATTCGCCTGCGCTGGCTGGCGGTGGCGGGCCAGACGATCAGCGTCATCGTCGTCGGCCTGTGGCTGGAATTTCCGCTGCCATTGCTGCCGGCCGCCGTGCTGATCGCGCTGCTGGCGGCGGTGAACTTCTTCCTTGCCGTGCGCTTTCCGCCGGCGCACCGGCTGACGCCCGCCTCCGCCTTCCTGCTGCTCGCCTTCGACCTCTGCCAGCTGACGGCGCTGCTCTTCATTACCGGCGGCCTTGCCAATCCGTTCGCGCCGCTCGTCTGCGTGCCCGTCATCATCTCGTCGTCGCTGCAGCCGATCCGCTTCAGCCTGCCGCTCGGCTTCCTGTCCTTCCTCGGCATCACGGCGCTCGCCTTCACGCCCTTCCCGCTGCCGTGGTTTCCCGGCACCCTGCTCGTCGTCCCGCCCATCCTGACGGCCGGCTTTTGGTTCGCCATCGTGTCGACCACCGCCTTCGCCGCCTTCTATTCCTATCGCGTGTCGCAGGAGGCGGCCGAACTGTCCAATGCGCTGCAGGCGACCGAGCTCATTCTCCAGCGGGAAAAACACCTGTCGCAGCTCGATGGCCTTGCCGCCGCCGCCGCCCATGAACTCGGCACGCCGCTGGCCACGATCAGCGTCGTGGCGCGCGAGATGGAGCGCGAACTCGGCAGCGACGAGCGCTTCAGGGAAGACGTGCAGTTGCTGCGCAGCCAGAGCGAGCGCTGCCGCGACATCCTGCGCCGGCTGACGACGCTGTCGACGGAGGACGAGGCGCATATGCGGGTGCTGCCGCTCTCCTCGCTCCTGGAGGAGGTGCTGGCGCCGCACCGCGAATTCGGCATCCGGCTCAACCTGGTGGAAAACAGCGACCGCGTCGGCGAGCCGGTCGGCAACCGCAATCCCGGCATTCTCTACGGGCTCGGCAACCTGCTGGAAAACGCCGTGGACCACGCCCGCGAGGAGGTCACCGTCACCGTCGACCACACGCCGGAGCGTGTGACCATCGTCATCGAGGACGACGGCGACGGTTATGCCGCAGACATTCTCCAGCGCATCGGCGACCCCTATGTCACCAAGCGCCAGCGCGACGAACGGGCGGGCGGGCTGGGTCTCGGGCTGTTCATCGCCAAGACCCTGCTGGAGCGCTCCGGCGCCAAGCTGACCTTCGGCAACCGCACGGGCGACCGGCCGGGCGCGCGTGTCTCGGTCGATTGGCCGCGGGCCCGCATGGAGGCAAAGGGTGCAAAATGACTTTACCCGCCCCCACTTACGGGCGATAAGCTGATCTCCATCAAGAATGGACAAAAATCGGCCGCGGAAGACCAAAAATGGCAGAAAACACCGACACGCACAGCATCGCAGCAGACGATATCGGCCCGGATCCGTCGCTTCTCCTGGTTGATGACGATGCCCCCTTCCTGCGCCGTCTTGCGCGCGCCATGGAAACGCGCGGTTTTGCCGTCGATACGGCTGAATCGGTGGCGGAAGGCATTGCCAAGGCCAAGACCAACCCGCCGAAATACGCGGTGGTCGACCTGCGCCTCGGCGACGGCAGCGGCCTCGACGTGATCGCCGCCATCCGCCAGCGCCGCGACGACACGCGCATCATCATGCTGACCGGCTATGGCAACATCGCCACCGCCGTGAACGCCGTAAAACTGGGCGCCGTCGACTATCTGGCCAAGCCGGCCGATGCCGACGACATCTTTGCCGCGCTGACGCAGCGCCCGGGCGAACGCGTGGAGCTGCCGGAAAATCCGATGTCGGCGGATCGCGTGCGCTGGGAGCATATCCAGCGCGTCTATGAAATGTGCGACCGCAATGTTTCCGAGACGGCCCGCCGCCTCAACATGCACCGCCGCACGCTCCAGCGCATCCTCGCCAAGCGCGCGCCCAAATAGTCCCCTGGGATCAGTCGGCGCCCAGGCGAAACCAACCCTAAAATAGTCGATTTCTTCGGCGCGTCGGCTGCTATGCACGCTTGAGCACCACGACGATCGCCGGGACGACGATCGTCGACGCGGCTTCCAACCTGTCCGGAGACTTCCGTGAGCGACGCATTCGGCTTCATGTTCGGTTTCTACGGCCTGCTGCTCGGTCTCGCCGTCGCCGAGGTCGTCTCCGGCTTTTCGCGCGCCTATGACGAGCGCAGCACGCGCCGGATCGGCATCGTCGCGCCGCTGTTCGGCACGCTGCTCCTCGTCGATCTCATCACCTTCTGGATGAATGCCTGGGCCTATCGCGATCTGCCCGACGTGCGCTATCTCACCGCGCTCGCCGTGGCGCTGGTCGCCCTGCTCTACTATTTCGCCGCCACCCAGGTCTTTCCGAAGGCCACGGAGAAGGACACGCTGGACAACCACATCATGGAGCACCGGCCCGTTGTGGTGTTCTGCGTGCTGGCCAGCAACCTCATCACCCAGATCCCGAACGTGATCTCCGCCGTCACCGGACAATGGTCGCCGTCGGATATCGCGCTCTGGGCGGGCCTCAACATGATCTATTATGTGCTGCTTGGCACGGCGGCACTGGCGAAGAGCAAAAGGGTGGTCTGCGTCGTCGTTACCGTGGCCATTCTGTATGTCACCGGCGCAACGACGATTTTTTCCTAGGCTGGCGATCAGCTGGCCTAAGCCGGCTCGTCGCGCCGGCCGGAGACGATGGCCGAGATATCCGGCCCGTCATTGCGGGCATCCATCGAAAACTCGGCCAGCAGCAGCCGCCCGGCGGCAACGCGGGCAAAGGCGAAGGTCACCGATTTGCGCGTCGGCGGCGTCAGCTTGTGTTCCGGCGCCTCACGGATGATGTGCGCGCCATAGGCGTCGGAGAGAATGAGGCCGCAGTCTTCCGGGAAGATGTCGAGCGGCACCTCTTTATGGGTGGCGAAGAACAGCCGGTCGCAATGGCGACGATAGTCCGGCCACTTGCGGTCCACCTTGAAGTCCTCGATCGAGGTTTTGATCTCGACGATCCAGATCTCGCCCTTGTCGGACAGGCTGATCAGATCGGCACGCCGGCCGCTCGCCAGCGTCAGTTCGGGCAGCACGGCATGGCGCATCTCCGCCAGCATGCGCTGCACGCCGCGGCGCACCGTCATGGCACGCTCCGACTGGCGGCCATCGAGCAGCGGATTGTCGTTGTGAAGCGATACGATCGTCATGTCTGGAAACCTCGGCGAATCGCATTTTACCGCGAAACGGTTTTCCGGCCGGGAAAAAGTTAAGGTGGCAGGCTGATGGGCAATCGGGAAAAGACTTCGTTAACCGCATGCCGCGGTACCTGTGCGGCTTCGATGCAGGCATGAAGCTTGACCATTGAACGACGCGCCAAGGCATGCTTGGCATGGCTGGGGTGTGGCGAAAGCGGCAGGTTACCGGGCATTGTTGTTGCAAAAAAACAATCCGCCGGCTTTTTGCTTTGGCTAGAGCCCGCGCGTCGGCGCGCAGACTTGCATTGACTGGTTTAATCGAAAATAAACCATAGTCGATGAAAGCTCCGCGTCCCGGAACTTCTTAATTCCTTTTTCCAAGAGAATCACATGCGCTTCCGCAATGCCCTCCTCCTGTGCGGCCTCGCAGCGGCCGTCACGCTCGCCGGTTGCTCTTCTTCCCCCGTGTCCCTTCCGGGCCAAAAGGTGGCGACGAATGCTATCTTTACATCGGAATATGGCCCTGTTGAGGACAACGGCTATGCCCTGCCGGCAATCCCGATCAGCAAGGTGAACGAGAAGTTCCACCGCCAGATCGTCGACTACACCACCAAGGAAAAGCCCGGCACGATCGTCGTCAACACGCCGAACCGCTTCCTCTACTACGTGCTTCCCGGCGGCAAGGCCGTGCGCTACGGCATCGGCGTCGGCAAGTCGGGCTTTGCCTGGCAGGGCGAGGCCTACATTGCCTGGAAGCAGGAATGGCCGAACTGGCATCCGCCGCAGGAAATGGCGGACCGCAAGCCGGAAGTCGCCCGCTACGTCAAGGACGGCATGGGCCCGGGCCTGAAGAACCCGCTCGGCGCGCGCGCGCTCTACCTCTTCAATGACAAGGGTCAGGACACGCTGTTCCGCCTGCATGGCACGCCGGAATGGGCGTCCATCGGCACGGCCGCATCGTCGGGCTGCATCCGCCTGATGAACCAGGACATCATCGATCTCTACAAGCGCGTCCGCCCCGGCAAGGGCGCCCGCGTCGTCGTCCAGCAGTAAGCGGACGTCATCTACAAACGAAAGAAGCCGCCGGAGCGATCCGGCGGCTTCTTTCGTTTGTACTTTGCATGGCCCCTGATGGGTACCACGCTCACCTCCCCACCAACGTCATCCTCAGCCTTGAGCCGAGGATCCACCGCCGCACCCGGAGCGTGGATGGTCGGGTCAAGCCCGACCATGACGGCGGAAAGGTGCGCGGCCCTTGTCGGCAGGCCGCGCCGCCGGATTGCTTCGGCAGCCTCTCGCTATCAGCCGTTCGCCGCCTTCAGCTCCAGACGACGGCGGTGCAGGACCGGCTCGGTGTAACCGTTCGGCTGCTCGCGGCCCTTGAGCACGAGGTCGAGGGCCGCCTGATAAGCGATCGAGCCGTCGAAATTGCCGGCCATCTTCTGGTAGAGCGGATCACCAGCATTCTGCCCGTCGACGACGGCCGCCATGCGCTGCATCGTCTCGATGATCTGCACGTCCGTCACCACGCCGTGGTGCAGCCAGTTCGCCATGTGCTGCGCGGAGATGCGCAGCGTCGCGCGGTCTTCCATCAGGCCGACATCGTTGATGTCAGGCACCTTGGAGCAGCCCACACCCTGGTCGACCCAGCGCACGACGTAACCGAGAATGCCCTGCGCATTGTTGTCGAGCTCGCGCTGGATTTCCTCCGGCGTCCAGTTCGGCCGCACGGCGACCGGCACCGACAGGATGTCGGACAGCTTGGCCCGCGGGCGCGAGCGCAGCATCGCCTGCACTTCTGCGACATTGACCTTGTGGTAATGCGTGGCATGCAGCGTCGCGGCGGTCGGCGACGGCACCCAGGCGGTGTTGGCGCCGGCCTTCGGATGGGCGATCTTCTGCTCCAGCATGGCGGCCATCAGGTCGGGCATGGCCCACATGCCCTTGCCGATCTGCGCATGGCCGGACAGGCCGCATTCCAGGCCGATATCGACGTTCCAGTTCTCATAAGCCGCAATCCAGGCGGCCTGCTTCATGTCGCCCTTGCGGATCATCGGGCCGGCTTCCATGGAGGTGTGGATCTCGTCGCCGGTGCGGTCGAGGAAGCCGGTATTGATGAAGACCACGCGTTCCTTGGCGGCGCGAATGCATTCCTTGAGGTTTACCGTCGTGCGGCGCTCCTCGTCCATGATGCCCATCTTCATGGTGTTCGGCGCCATGCCGACCGCCGCCTCGACGCGGCCGAACAGCTTTGACGCGAACGCCACCTCTTCCGGTCCGTGCATCTTCGGCTTGACGACATACATCGAGCCTTCGCGCGAATTCTTGCGCCGGCCGTTGACGCCGATGTCGTGCAGCGCGATCAGCGCGGTGACCATCGCATCCATGATGCCTTCCGGCACCTCGTTGCCGTCGCGGTCGCGGATCGCCGGGTTGGTCATGAGGTGACCGACATTGCGCACCAGCATCAGCGAGCGGCACTTGACCTCGAAGGGCGCGCCATCGGGCGCCGTATAGGTGAAGTCGCTGTAGAGCTTGCGTTCGACCGTCTCGCCGCCCTTCTGGAAGCTCTCCTTCAGGTCGCCCTTCATCAGGCCGAGCCAGTTGCGATAGACGAGGATCTTGTCCTCGGCATCGACGGCGGCAACCGAATCCTCGCAGTCCATGATCGTCGTCAGCGCGGCCTCGATATTGACGCCGGCAATGCCGGCCGGATCGGTGTTGCCGATCTCCCAGTCGCGGTTGAGGATGATCTCGATGCCGAGCCCGTTGTTCTTGAGCAGGACGTGGCGCCAGTCGTCATGTTCCGCATGGCCAGCATATTGTTCCGGCCGCTTCAGCGAAACGGCACGGTCGCCCGCCATCAGGCGCAGTTCCGCGCCGGCCGCGATGTCCGTCAGGTCAGCCCAGCGGGCGTCGACAAGCGGCGCAGCTTCATCAAGGAAAGCCTTGGCCCAGGCAACCACCTTCTCGCCGCGCTTCGGGTTGTAGCCCTTGCCCTTTTCCGCGCCGTCCGTTTCCGCAATGACATCGGTGCCGTAGAGCGCATCATAGAGCGAACCCCAGCGCGCATTGGCGGCATTCAGCGCGTAGCGGGCGTTCATGACCGGCACGACGAGCTGCGGGCCGGCGAGGCTGGCGATCTCGGGATCGACATTGTCGGTCGTCACCGTGAAGTCACCGCCCTCCGGCAGCAGATAGCCGATCTCGCGCAGGAACGCCTCATAGGCCGCCATGTCCGATGGCGCGCCGTTTGCGCGATACCAGATATCGATCTTTTCCTGCAACGCGTCGCGCTTGGCGAGCAGCGCACGGTTTTCCGGCGCAAGGTCGTGCACGATGGCGGAGAAATCGGCAAAGAAGCGCTCGGCGTCCACGCCCGTGCCGGGAAGGGCCTCCGTGACGATAAAGTCATAAAGGGCACTGTCGATCGAAAGACCGGCTTTTTCGGTAAAAGTCATCTGAAAAGGCTCCGAATGGCGGGACAAGGGGGAGTATCCCGAATGGTCCCACTTTCCGGAGCTTTCATTCATAGTCAATTCGGCAAAGGCATAAAGAATTTATTCCCTGACGGAAAAAATCGTACTTATGCCTCGTCGGCGATGCGCGGCCGGCCGCTGGCTGTGGCGGTGAAACGCGCCTCGACGAGCTTGCGGCTGCCCTCCACCTCCGGCGCGTCGATTTCTTCCGACAGCGTCACGACCGGTTCATCCGCACCATTGGTGCGGGCGGAATGCAGCGCCGCCGTCACCGCCCGTTCCTTGGCGAGCGAGAAGGCCGCGGCCTCGTCGATCAGGCGCACACTGTCACCCGCACCATTGACGATGAAGACGCCGTCCTCCGGCATGGTTACGAAGACCGTCACTATGGCCCGCACCTGGCCGACGACCGCGCCGACGGCATTGGCAACGCCGGCATCGGCCGGAATGGACGATTCGGCGCCCAGCATTTCAGCGATATCGGGATAATAGACCGGCGCCGATGCGCCGAGGCCGACAAGCGGCCGGTCGAGTGCCACGCGGAATGTCACGATGCCCGGCACGCGGTGAAGCGCACGGTCGATGGAAATGGAATTGGCCGGATCGAGCGTGCCCACCCCGTCATCGGCAAGGCAGGCAGAGAGAATGACATCCGCCGACTGGCGGGTCAGCCGGTCGACGATGAGCCGCGCCAGGACGTCCGGGCTTTCGGCGATCGGCCGGCCGGTGCCGTCCTTGGTGCGCGCGGCGAGTTCCAGCCCGAGGCGGGCGGCGGCGGCATCCCACTGGCCCTGCCCGCCGAGCACATGCATGGCGTCCGACGGCGTGATGCCGCAGAGATGCACGAGGCCACGGGCAACCAGCCGGTCGAGCGTCGCCTTCTGCAGCGTGGTGACGAGCAGCCCGTCGAGCGGCAGCGGCGCCGCACCGATCTTGTCGTAGAGCGCCTGTTCCTGCGGCTGAAGCCCGCTCGCCAGCCGCTCCGGCACACCGGTGCGCACGGCAAAACGCCCGTCGTGGCGCCCGACATGCGGCGTGCGGATCTGGCGTTCCAGCACGGGCAGGATGGCATCGGGATGCAGCGCGGAGGCAAGGCTGAGCGGCAGGAAGCGGCGCGGCCCGAGATCGATCTTCGCCTTCAGGCCGCGATCGTTGATGCGCACCTCCGAATCGCCGCCGAGCCCGAAGGTCCGCATGGCGACAGCCTCGACCATGGTGCGGTAGCCGCCAACCACGGCGCCTTCCGCATCGAGCTTCGGCCGGCCGCCATCGAGCACCGCGACATCCGTCGTCGTGCCGCCGATATCGGAGACGACCGCATTGTCGAGCCCCGTCAGGTGACGCGCGCCGACAAGGCTTGCCGCCGGGCCGGAGAGAATCGTTTCGATCGGCCGAAGCCGCGCCTCGGCCGCCGAGATCAAGGCGCCGTCGCCGCGTACCACCATCATCGGCACATGAATGCCGCGGCGCGTGAGATAATCCTCGCAGGCGCCGATCAGCCGGTCGATCATCGAGACGAGGCGGGCATTGAGCAGCGTCGTCAGCGCGCGGCGCGGGCCGCCGAGCTTGGAGGACAGTTCGTGGCTGCAGGTGACGGGCAGATGCGAGACCTCGCGGATGCGGTCACGCACGCGCTGCTCATGCGCCGGGTTGCGCACGGCGAAATAACCGGCGACGGCGAAGGAGGAGACGGTTTGCGACAGCGTCGGCAGCGCCTCGTCCAGTGCCGTCATGTCGAGCGGCGTCTCGTTGCCATGCACATTGTGGCCGCCGGGCAAAAACAGCACCGGATCGTTGCCGAGCGCATCGGCAAGCCCGTCGCGCTTCAGGTCGTCCGGGCCGAAACCGATCATCACCAGTCCGGCGCGGCCGCCCTGCCCCTCGACCAGCGCATTGGTGGCGAGCGTCGTCGACAGGGACACCAGGCCGATCGCGGAAACCGCGGCTTTCGCCTGCTCCAGCACCGCTTCGACCGCCCCCGAAATGCCGACGGAAAGATCGTGGCGGGTGGTGAGGGCCTTGGCGCGGGCCACCACGCCGTGGGTTTCGCTGTAGAGCACGGCGTCCGTATAGGTGCCGCCGGTATCGATGCCGAGTAATAACTGTTCTGCCACGAGAATTCTTCCGGACTGCCTGCCGTCTCTTTCAAAAGAGTCCGGCTCTTTTCAAAGCGGGTCTGGGATGGTGTTATTGCATGTCCAAGCCGATTGCCACCATCCCGCCGGCGACATCAGATGAAAGAACGAGGAGTCCACCCAGTGATCGATCTCTCCATCCGAAAGCCGCTTCTGGCGGCCCTTCTTCTCGGCACGGCGCTCCTTGCCGGCAGCCTGCCCGCCCATGCGCAGGAAGAGGGGGAAGAGGAGTACAAGGCGCAGATCCCGGACGTGGCGATCTACAAGGCGATGCTGGACGCCAACAAGCAGACCGGCTGGGTGCAGTTCCGCGAATTCGCCGACCAGCAACTCATCTATTTCACCGCGCTCCAGACCATGCATTGCCGGCTGAAGGAAGTCCGCTACTCGATCAACACCGACGCGCTCGACAAGACGTTTCCGATGGCGGCATGCGACCCGGAACTGCCCTTCAACCTGCCGTCGGACGACAGCCAGAACTGGCTCTATCTCAACCTGAAGCCGGGCGAGGCGCAGACGATCGCCGTGCAGGCCATCTGGGATGACGGCAGCGGCAGCGAGATCGTCGTCTATCAGCCCTGCAAGAACCCGGAAGCGACCTGCGCCTCGATCAAGACGATCAAGAAATCGAAGAAGCGGGCCGACGAGCCGTCACCCGCAACGCCAGTCCGTTAGCCGGCTGCGTCGTCAGGCGCTGCACCGGCCAGGGCTTGGTTTCTTCAGTCATGTCGAAGCGGAAGCGATGCATGAGCACCCCGAGCGCGATGATCGCCTCCTGCATGGCGAAGGTCGCGCCGATGCAGATGCGCGGGCCGGCCCCGAAGGGTAGGTACTGGAAACGGTGGATCGCCTCCCGGTTCTCCGGCAAAAAACGTTCCGGCATATAGGCGCGCGGCTTCTGCCAGAGCAGCGCATGGCGATGGAGCGTCCAGGGCATGACGAGGATGGTCACGTCCTTCGGGATTTCCACGCGCTCGCCCGAGGGGCTCGTCCAGACGTCATCGGCGATCGCCTCACGGTTGATCGACGGCGCCGGCGGATACAGCCGCATCGCCTCCTCGAAGGCGGCGCGCGTCCACGGCATCAGGTCGAGCCATTCGACCGGATCGGCACCGCCTGCCAGCACAAGGTCGATTTCCGCTTCCATCGCCTCGCGCACATGGGGGCTGTTGGCCACGCAATAGAGCGTCCAGGCAAGCGCGCGCGCCGTCGTCTCGTGCCCGGCGCCGATGAAGGTGAGGATATTGTCCTCCACCTCCTCCATGGTCAGCCCTTCCGGCCCGGCGGCGCGCAGCAGCAGGGTCAGGAAATCGTTCGGCGCCTCGCCCGCATCGCTTGCCATGCGTTTCTGACGCTGCGCCATCGTATCGCGCACGATCTTGCGGAATTTTCCCAAAACCTTCAGCCCGCCGATCCGCGTGACGCGCGGCACCCAGGCGGGTGCCCTCAACAGATCCATCGGATCGACGCGGCCCATCGAGTGCAGCAGGTCGTCCACGTCGTCGGCGAAATTGGCCGACGATGTGACGATCTCGCCGGAAAACAGCGTCTCGGACAGGATGGCGAAGGCGAGTTCCGTCATGTCGTTGCCGATATCGAAGACCTTGCCCTCGGCACCGTCGTATTTCCGCGCATAAAGTTCCGACTGCGCCAGCATCTGGCTGGCAAAGCCCTTGGCGTGGCGCGGCGTGAAGATCGGCGCGACGGCCTTGCGTGAGCGGCGCCACACGGCACCCTCCGCCGTCAGCAGCCCGTCGCGCAGGATCGGCCGCAGCACGAGCTGGCGCACCACGGCCATCTTGTAGTTGGCGGCATTGTCGACGAGCAGGTATTTGATGAGGCCGGGATCGTTGACGATCAGCGTCTTCTCGCCGAAGAAACTCGTCATGATCCAGGGCAACGTATAGGACGGCTCGCCCCACAGCTCCAGCGGATTGCGGAACACCGTGCGGATGATCTCGAGCTTCGACGGCGGCACCGTGCGCGGGATCGGCGCCGGCGGTTCGAACGGCTCGGGACGCATGTCCATCATCTGCCTCCTTGTGATCGGCTCACGTCAAGAGTGAACCGATATAGAGGCGGAAGTTAGAGGAGAGACCGCAGTTCGGCCAGCTTGTCGTTGACCAGCCAGCCGTAATAGTTCTCTTCCGGCCAGGTCACCTCGCCGGTGGCGCGGCGGGCGGCGAAGGCGCTCGCGCGGGCGTCGGGATTGCCGATGTTGTAGAGGGTCGCCGTCACGCCCGGGTTTTTCGAGATGTCGACGCCGGCGATCTTCTTGTAGGCGTCGATCGAGCGGCGGATCGAGGCTGCCATATAGGCGAGCGAAATGTCAGGGTCCATGATCGCCTTGTAGACGCCGGCCGCATCCGTTTCGTCGAGCCGGTCATAGCCGGAAATGCGCGCCACGTCGTCGGTCAGCGTCAGCGCCGTCAGCGGGTTGATCTGGCCGAGGCCAAAAGTCTGGCCGGCATAGAAGGGCTGGAAGAACACCGCGCTGAAGCGGTTGTTCGGGAAGGACGTGCCGCCGACCGTGCGGCCCTTGAACGAGCGGTTCCAGACCGCCTCGCGGCAGGTCCACAGCCCGTAGGAGCCTTTTTTGCTCGCGCATTGCGCAAATTCCGGCCGATCGACAAAATCCGCGACCTGCTCGCCCTCATAGGCGAAGCGGAAGCTGCCGGTATAGGACGCTGCCTTGACATAATAGCTCTGCAGCCGGTCGTAGGCGTCGACATTGTAGGTGTGCTCGCCGACGATCGCGCCGACCATGTGGATCGGGTCGATGCCGTATTTGCCGGCAACCGACTTGATCTTGCCGGTCAGGTCGCGGTCATTGGCGAGAAGATCGCGCACCTTCTCGTATTTCGCGTCGAAGGAGGTCTTGCCCGCCTTGGTGCGGCGCACGGAGGCACCCGGGATGTTCGGCTGCTCGGCATTGCGGTTGCCGGCCGGCACCACGTCGATGGCCATCGCCACGGTCTGGCTCTGGACAAAAAGGGCGGCTGCGAGGGCAAGCACAGGGATCAGCTGTCGCACGGTTGCGGTTCCGTCTTCTGGTGATGTCGGCGAATGGCGAGACCGATGGAAGAGAAACATGTCGGAATGATGCCAGACGTGGCCATGACCTAGGCCGCGATGCCCCTGCTGTCGAGGCCCCTTGCCGTCAAAAACCCGGCACCGGCGGTCGCGAAGGCGACCACCGGTGCGGAAACGTCACAGGATGTAGCGCGACAGGTCCGTGTTGGCCGCGAGCGTGCCGACATGTTTCTTCACATAGTCGGCATCGATGACGAGCCGGTTGCCGCCCTTGTCCGGCGCCTCGAAGGAAATTTCGTCGAGCACGCGCTCCATCACCGTCTGCAAGCGCCGCGCGCCGATATTCTCGACGCTCGAATTGAGCTGGACGGCCACGTCGGCCAGCGCATCGAGCGCATCCTCGGTGAATTCCAGCTCGACGCTTTCCGTCTGCATCAGCGCCTTGTACTGGCGGATGAGGCTCGCCTCGGTCTCCGTGAGGATGCGGCGGAAGTCCTCCTTGGTCAGCGCCTTCAGCTCGACGCGGATCGGCAGGCGACCCTGAAGCTCCGGCAGAAGGTCGGACGGTTTCGAGACGTGGAAGGCACCCGAGGCGATGAACAGGATGTGGTCCGTCTTCACCGGCCCGTATTTGGTGGCAACCGTCGTGCCTTCGACGAGCGGCAGCAAGTCGCGCTGCACGCCCTCGCGCGACACGCCGGCACCCATGCCGCCATCACGCGCGGCGATCTTGTCGATCTCGTCGATGAAGACGATGCCGTCGTTTTCGGCCGAGCGGACCGCCTCGCGCTGGATCTGCTCCATGTCGAGCAGCTTGTCGGATTCGTCGTCGACCAGGATCTTGTACGAATCCTTGACCGTCGTCTTCACCTTCTTCGTGCGCCCGCCCATCGCCTTGCCGAACATTTCCGACAGGTTCAGCACGCCGATATTGGCGCCCGGCATGCCGGGGATCTCGAAACCGCCGGGCGTGCCGGTATCGGCCACGTCGACCTCGATGTCCTTGTCGTCCAGCTCGTTGTTGCGCAGCTTCTTGCGGAAACTATCGCGCGTCGCCGGCGAGGCGGTGGCGCCGACCAGCGCGTCGAGCACCCGTTCCTCGGCATTGGCATGCGCCTTGGCCGTCACTTCGGCGCGCTTCTTCTCGCGCACCAGGCCGATGCCGACCTCGACGAGGTCACGCACGATCTGCTCGACATCGCGGCCGACATAACCGACCTCGGTGAACTTGGTCGCCTCGACCTTGACGAAGGGCGCACCGGCGAGTTTCGCCAGACGCCGCGAGATCTCGGTCTTGCCGACGCCGGTCGGGCCGATCATCAGGATGTTCTTCGGCATCACCTCGTCGCGCAGGTCCGGCTCGAGCTGGTGGCGGCGCCAGCGGTTGCGTAGCGCAATCGCCACGGCGCGCTTGGCGTCATGCTGGCCGATAATGTAGCGGTCGAGTTCGGAGACGATCTCGCGGGGGGAAAAATTGGTCATGGGTTTCCTCTAGCAACGGTCCCGGGCCATCATCAGCGCCGGGCCGTCCTCAGTCATGCGTTGATCGAAAGCATGGAATCCGGCCTTTTCATAGGCCCGGATGGCATGCGCATTGTCGGGATGCGGATCGAGCACGACCCGTTCGATATCCTTGGCGAAGACTTTTTGCACGAAGGCCTCGATCATCGCCGGCCCGTGGCCGATACCGACCATGTCGGCCGGGCCGATGAACTGGTCGATGCCGACGGTGCGCTCCGGCCTCTCGCCGAAGGACAGGTCGTCCGAAGCGATGCGGTAGGCCTGCAGATAGGCGAAGGGCACGCCGTCATGCAGCACGACGAAGGACTCCATGCCCGGCTCGTCGAAATCCGCCGCGATGCCGGCGACCTCGTCCGCCGGCTCGCCCCACCAGCGCCGGACATGCGGCGCATTCAGCCAGCGTTCCAGCATCGGCAGGTCGGCCGCCGTCACCGGCCGGAAGGCATAGGCCTCAGCGATCGGCATCCAGCGTCTCCACCACGACATTGTGGTTGGTGTAGACGCAGATATCGCCGGCGATCTGCATGGCGCGACGGGCGATGTCTTCGGCAGACTTGTCGGTGTCCATCAGTGCGCGGGCCGCCGCATAGGCGTAGTTGCCGCCCGAGCCGATCGCCATGGTGCCGTGTTCCGGCTCCAGCACGTCGCCATTGCCGGTCAGCGCCAGCGTGACGGACTTGTCGGCCACCAGCATCATCGCCTCGAGCCGGCGCAGGTAGCGGTCGGTGCGCCAGTCCTTGGCAAGCTCGACGGCGGCGCGCATCAGCTGGTCGGGATATTGCTCGAGCTTGGCTTCCAGCCGTTCGAGCAGAGTGAAGGCATCGGCGGTCGCGCCGGCAAATCCGGCAATGACGTCGCCCTTGGCAAGCCGGCGCACCTTGCGCGCATTGCCCTTCATGACCGTCTGGCCAAGGCTTACCTGGCCGTCGCCCGCCATCACCACCTTGCCGTCCTTGCGAACGGTGATGATCGTCGTGGCGTGCATGGAAGCGTAGGGATTGTGTTCACTCATAAGCGTACCTTCGAAAGCCCGGCATCCCGGGCATGGCACCGCCAGCGAGGCGGCCTCGTTGTCTCCTATGTAAGCGGCGTTTCGACAATTGCAAACGTCAAGCGGGCACGACCTCGCCCGGCGCCGGCACACGCCCCGCACCGAAACGGCAACCCTATCCGCTGCAAAAATAAACCTTGCTTTCGCCGCGCGATAAGCGGGTTATTGTCTCCCATCAACCCGAGGGAGACGGCAATGGCTAAAGGTCAGGTTCGAAGCAACAAGGAAACGCGCAAACCCAAGAAGGACAAGGTGGCCGCCAAGGCGCCGCCGACACTGGGGTCGCAGGTAAAGAACAGCGAGAGCGCGACGAAGAAGAAATAAGAGGCGGCGACCGCGGGATTGCTGAACAAAGTCCCGCAACCCCTTCCCTCCGTCATCCTCGGGCTTGCCCGAGGATCCATGCCTCCTCACCGCAACAGTTGCATCCTCGGGTCGAGCCCGAGGATGACGAGGAGAGCATGGCGAGGGTTTTCTAAAACAATCGGCGTCGATCCCGACCTGTTTTCGCTTTTTTCCGTCCTCGATTTTCCCCACCCCCCAAACCTGCCGTATCCTGACCGTCCTTCCGCCGCCGGACGGATCGCGTAACGTGTCGATGCGGGCGGGAGGAGGCGCTTTCGTATCCTGCCGAAACGTACGGCAGGGGCGAGAGAGGCGTGGAGCGCCGGGGCGTGACGTCCCCGGCGGGCGAGGCTTCCCCCTTCCCCGGGTCACGGGGTCGGCTTGGGTCCGCCATGCAAGCATCGCCGCGCATGCCCCCGAAACCTGCGAAAGCGGTTTTCGGACAAGGCGATGCGAAGACGATGCGCAGCGAAGCCTTGCCATGCCTGAAGGAGGATTAGACCGCCTCCGAAGAACGCCTGGGCCGCGCGAAAGCGAAGCCACCCTATACCCCTTTCCAGAGGCAACGCTTTCGCGCGGCTTTCCGGACCATGCTTTCACCCCGGCGGCGCCCGTGCGGGCCGCATCCGCCTGCGCTGAAAACCCTCGAAAGACTGGTCTTTTATAAAGAGCCCTGTTAAGGAGCGGCGATACATTACCGGAGACTGCAATGACCCGCACAGCCAGCGTTTCGCGCAAGACGAACGAGACCTCCGTTTCGGTCACCGTCGACATCGACGGCACCGGCGCGTCGAGCATTTCGACGGGCGTTGGCTTCTTCGATCATATGCTCGACCAGCTGTCGCGCCATTCGCTGATCGACATGCAGATCAAGACCGAGGGCGACCTGCATGTCGACGATCACCACACGGTAGAAGACACCGGCATCGCCATCGGCCAGGCCATCGCCAAGGCGCTTGGCGACCGTCGCGGCATCACGCGGTATGCCTCGCTGGATCTCGCCATGGACGAGACGATGACGCGCGCTGCCGTGGATGTCTCCGGCCGCCCCTTCCTCGTCTGGAACGTCGATTTCTCGGCCCCGAAGATCGGCACCTTCGACACCGAACTGGTGCGCGAATTCTTCAACGCGCTCGCCCAGCATGCCGGCATCACGCTGCATATCCAGAACATCTACGGCGCCAACAACCATCATATCTCGGAGACCTGCTTCAAGGCTGTCGCGCGCGTGCTGCGCACCGCGACCGAGATTGACCCCCGCCAGGCGGGCCGCGTTCCCTCGACGAAGGGTTCGCTGGCCTGAGCAAGGGCACAGCTGGAGGCCTGTTCATGGCCACATTCCTCGTTCTGATACCGCCGGGCGCAAAATCCCAGGACGAAAAGGCCCGGATCATCCGCGACCGTTTTTCCTGGCTCGCCTTCATCCTTCCCGTCGTCTGGCTGCTCTGGCATCGCGCCTGGCTTGCCGCCGTGCTTGCCTTCGCCGTGCAGTCGCTCGGCTCGGTGATCGGCGAACATCCGGTCTTCGGCCTTGCCGGCTTCGGCGTCTCGCTTGCCACCGGCCTCATCGTCGCGCTCGAAGGCCCGTCGATGGTCGTCTCCTCGCTGGAACGCAAAGGCTGGACGGTCGATGCGCTGATATCGGCTGACGACCGTGCAACGGCGGAAGAGATTTACTACATGGAAAACCAGACCGGCGACGCGCCGGCGCCGGAAAGCGCCCGCCCCGTCCTGCCGGCATCCGAAACCTCCGCACGCCGGCACGCTCCCATGCTCGGCCTCGTCGGTTTCCAGGAAGGACGCTGACATGCGTGTCGCCATCATCGACTACGGCTCGGGCAACCTGCGCTCGGCCACCAAGGCGTTCGAACGCGCCGCCCGCGAGGCCGGCATTGCCGCCGAAATCGACCTGACAGACAAGGCCGAGCGCGTCGCCAGCGCAGACCGCATCGTGCTGCCCGGCGTGGGCGCCTATGCCGATTGTCGCCGTGGCCTCGATGCCGTGCCCGGCATGGTCGAGGCGCTGCGCGATGCCGTCGAAGCCAAGGCCCGCCCCTTCCTCGGCGTCTGCGTCGGCATGCAGCTCATGTCGTCGCGCGGGCTGGAAAAGACCACCACCGAGGGCCTCGGCTGGATCAAGGGCGATGTCGTCAGAATGACGCCCGACGATCCGGAGTTGAAGATCCCGCAGATCGGCTGGAACACGCTCAACCGCCGATACACGCACCCGCTCTTCGCGGACATTCCGGAGACCTTGCACGCCTATTTCGTGCACTCCTACCACCTTGCCGCCGAAAAGCCGGACGATGTGGTCGCGACCGTCGATTACGGCGGCGCGATGACCGCCTTCGTCGCCAGCGGCAACAAGGCCGGCGCGCAGTTCCATCCGGAAAAGAGCCAGACGCTCGGCCTCGCCCTCATCACCAATTTCCTGCGCTGGAAACCCTGACATGATCCTCTTTCCCGCCATCGACCTGAAAGACGGCCAGTGCGTGCGCCTCAAGCTCGGCGACATGGATCAGGCCACCGTCTACAATCCCGATCCGGCCGCGCAGGCGAAAGCCTTCGAGGACCAGGGCTTTGAGTGGCTGCATGTCGTCGATCTCAACGGCGCCTTCGCCGGCGAGAGCGTCAACGGCGCGGCCGTCGATGCCATCCTGAAGGCGACGAAGAACCCGGTGCAGCTCGGCGGCGGCATCCGCACGCTGGAGCATATCGAACGCTGGCTGTCGCGCGGTCTCTCGCGCGTCATTCTCGGCACGATCGCGGTGCGCGACCCGGCGCTCGTCATCGAGGCCTGCAAAACGTTTCCCGGCAAGGTCGCCGTCGGCATCGATGCCAAGGGCGGCAAGGTTGCCGTCGAGGGCTGGGCGGAAGCCTCCGAACTCGGCGTGATCGAGCTTGCGAAAAAGTTCGAGGGCGCCGGTGTCGCCGCGATCATCTATACGGATATCGACCGCGACGGAATCCTGACCGGCATCAACTGGGAGTCCACGCTGGACCTCGCCGATGCGGTCTCCATTCCCGTCATCGCCTCGGGCGGTCTTGCCTCGATGGACGACATCCGCCACCTCGTCGCCCCGGAGGCCCGCAAGCTGGCGGGCGCGATCTCCGGCCGCGCGCTCTATGATGGCCGGATCGATCCCGCGGAAGCGCTCGCCGTGATCCGCGCAGCGCGGGGAGAAGCCGCATGACCCTAAAAGCTCGCGTCATCCCCTGCCTCGACGTCAAGGACGGCCGCGTCGTCAAGGGCGTCAGCTTTCTCAATCTCGTCGATGCGGGTGATCCCGTCGAATCGGCGAAAGTCTATGATGCCGCCGGTGCCGACGAACTCTGCTTCCTCGACATCACCGCCTCCTCCGACAACCGCGAAACGATCTTCGACGTCGTGGCGCGCACGGCAGACCATTGCTTCATGCCGTTGACGGTCGGCGGCGGCGTGCGCACCGTTGCCGATATCCGCAAGCTGCTGCTGGCCGGCGCCGACAAGGTGTCGATCAATTCGGCCGCCGTCTCGAACCCGGATTTCGTCGCGGAAGCCGCCGACAAGTTCGGCAACCAGTGCATCGTCGTGTCGATCGATTCGAAGAAGGTCTCGGCGGAAGGCGAAGAGGACCGCTGGGAAATCTTCACCCATGGCGGCCGCAAGCCGACCGGCATCGACGCCGTTACCTTCGCCGAAAAGATGGTGGAGCGCGGTGCCGGCGAGTTGCTGCTCACCTCGATGGACCGCGACGGCCAGAAGGGCGGCTACGACATCGCACTGACCCGCACGATCGCCGACCGCGTCTCGGTGCCGGTCATCGCCTCGGGCGGTGTCGGCAATCTCGACCACCTGGTCGAGGGTGTGCGCGATGGGCACGCGACGGCGGTGCTCGCCGCCTCGATCTTCCACTTCGGCACCTATACGGTCGGCGAAGCCAAGCGCTATATGGCCGAGCATGGCATTGCCATGCGGCTCGACTGAGGAGGGACGCATGAGCACCTTCACCCTTGCCGATCTGGAACAGATCGTCGATGCCCGCGCCAAGGCCGATCCGTCGGAAAGCTGGACGGCCAAGCTCGTCGCGGCCGGACAGCAGAAAGCGGCAAAAAAGCTTGGCGAAGAGGCTGTCGAGACCGTTATTGCGGCGATCGAAGGCGAAAAGGCCGCTCTGACGAGCGAAACGGCCGATTTGCTCTATCATCTGATGGTCGTATTGAAAATCGGTGGCGTACCGTTACAAGATGTCATGGCGGAACTGGCCCGGCGTACGGGCCAGTCCGGCCTAGCAGAGAAGGCCAGCCGGCAGAGTTGATGATCCAGGCAGCGCTCGACAAGGACCAGGCGGATATTCCGGACGACTTCGGCAACCGCGACTATTCTCCCTACCGCTTCTTCTCGGCAGAGGAATGGGCGCATTTCCGGGCCGATACGCCGCTGACGCTGACCGCCGACGAGGTCCAGCGGCTGCGCTCGCTCAACGACCCGATCGACCTCGACGAAGTCAGACGCATCTATCTGTCGCTGTCGCGCCTGCTGTCGGCCCATGTCGAATCCTCGCAGATGCTGTTTCGCCAGCGCAAGCAGTTCCTCAGCCTGTCCGACGAGGCGAAGACGCCCTATGTCATCGGCATCGCCGGCTCGGTCGCCGTCGGCAAGTCGACCACCGCGCGTATCCTCGCCGAATTGCTGGCCCGCTGGCCTTCCAGCCCCAAGGTCGATCTCGTGACGACCGACGGCTTCCTCTACCCCAACGCCGTGCTGAGCCGTGAAAACCTGATGGACCGCAAGGGTTTTCCGGAGAGCTACGATATCGGCGCGCTCCTGCGCTTCCTCTCGGCGATCAAGGCCGGCAAGGCGGACGTCAAGGCGCCGATGTATTCGCACCTGACCTATGACGTGCTGCCGAATTCCTATCGCACCATCGACCGGCCGGACATCCTGATCTTCGAGGGAATCAATGTTCTCCAGTCGCGCAACCTGCCGGCCGACGGCAAGGTCGTGCCGATGGTGTCAGACTTCTTCGACTTCTCGATCTATATCGACGCGGAAGAGGCGCTGATCCACAACTGGTATGTCGAGCGCTTCATGCGGCTGCGCGACACCGCCTTCAAGGATCCCGATTCCTATTTCCACCGTTATGCGACGATCAGCGAGACGGCGGCACTGGCGATTGCCGAAGGCCTCTGGAGCAATATCAACCTGAAAAACCTGCACCAGAACATCCTGCCGACCCGCCCGCGCGCCGACCTGATCCTGCAGAAGGGGCAGAACCACTTGATCGAGACGGTGGCTTTGCGTAAACTGTAGTCGGCTATGGGTTGACCCGGCGCAGCGTGAGATTGATGCGCCCGGGATTTTTCAGGAGCGTCGAAGTTCCCGGATAGATCCGGTCAACCCCATGAAAGATCAGCCGACTTTCGCCGCCGAAGACAAAGACATCACCGCTCGATAGCCGGAAGGAACGGGTGGGATCGTTGCGGGACACGCCGCCAACACGAAACAGGCACTGATCGCCGAGCGACACGGATACGACCGGTGCGCCGAACTCCGTTTCGTCGCGGTCCTGATGCAGCCCCATCTTCGCCTCGGGCTCATAGAAATTGACAAGGCAGGCTTCCGGCGGTTTTTCGAAGCCGGCAACCGTCTTCCATAAGGCCAGCAGCGCATCGGGAATGGCCGGCCAGGGGCGGCCGGTCTCGGGATGGGTCGGCTGGTAGCGGTAGCCGTTGTCCTTGTCCGTCACCCAGCCGAGCGGCCCGCAATTGGTCATGCGCACCGACATCGGCTTGCCGGTCTTCGGCATGCGCGGCACGAAAAGCGGCGCCTCGGCCACGACCTGCCGGATAGCGGCGACAAGCGCTTCCTGCGCCGCGCGGTCGAAATGGTCGGGGAAATAGCGCAGCCCCGGGGCGAGGCCGCGCTCAGCCATGGCCGCTCACGCTTCCGACAGGTCCGGAATGCGCAGCACCTGGCCGGGATAGATCTTGTCCGGGTGGGACAGCATCGGCCGGTTGGCGTCGAAGATCACGGTGTGTTTGGCGCCCTTGCCCTTGCCGAAATAGGTCTCGGCGATCTTCCAGAGATTGTCGCCCTTCTTGACCGTGTGCAGCTTCGGCTCATGGGCCGGTGTCGAGGTTTTCAGCAGTTCCGTCAGGTCGATCTTGTCGAGCTTCAGGCCGGAATCGGGTGCGGCGACCTTGAGATCGGCCGCTTCGACCTTCGAAATGCCCAGCGTGTTGCCGACGGCGATGACCGCCTTCTCAAAGGCCGTCTGGTCGGCCACGACGCCCTTCAGCACACATTTGTCACCTTCGACGGAGACCTCGACCTTCTGCGTGCCGAGATCGAAGGAATCGAGCTCCTTCTTGACCGCGTCGGCGGCCGGCGCTTCGTCGTCGCCGATGCCGAGCTTCTTGCCGGCACTCTTGATGAAGCTGAACAGACCCATGGTTACCTCCCGTGTTTTGTTTTCTTGGACTTAAGCAGACCCTTCCTTCGAAGGGAAGGTTTCGTTTCACTTACACTTATAAACGGTCAAGTTGCGGCAATCATTCGCCGCCGGGCTTCGCCCGCATGCGTTTCACGTCCGATCGGCCCGATTTCTCCTTGAGCCGGCGTTCCACAGAGCCTTTCGTCGGCTTGGTCTTCCTGCGCGGCGGCGGTGGCGGTTCAGCGGCCTTGAGGATCAGTTCCTTCAACCGCTCGCGCGCATCCTCGCGGTTGCGCTCCTGGCTGCGGAAGCGGTTCGCCTCGATCATCAGCACGCCGTCCTTGGAGACCTTGCGTCCGGCGAGCTTTTCGGCATTCGCCTTGACCCGCTCGTTCAGCGACGGAGAGTTGCGCAGGTCGAAGAAAAGCTGGACCGCGGTCGACACCTTGTTGACGTTCTGCCCCCCCGGCCCGCCGGCCAGCACGAATTGCTCCGTAAGCTCCCACCCCGCGATGGTGATGGTATCCTTGATGTAAAGAGGGTCGCTGGCCATGGAGGTTCCTTTCCAGGCCGTTGTAACGGGCAGACGGGGAAACGGGAAGCCGCTTGCCGAGACGAAAAACCCGGCCTTTCGAGCCGGGTTTCACGTGAATCATTGGCAAAATCTTACTCGGCAGCAGCCTTGAGGCCCGGTGCCGCGTCGCGCACGCTGCCATCCACCTGACCCTCGAACTTCTCGAAGTTGGTGATGAACATGTCGACCAGCTTTTCGGCCTGCTTGTCGTAAGCGGCACCGTTGGCCCAGGTCGAGCGCGGGTCGAGGATCTTGGTGTCGACATCCGGCACCGAAACCGGCACCTGGAAGCCGAAATTGTCGTCGCGGCGGAAGAGCGCATCCTTCAGCGAACCGTCGAGTGCCGCAGCGAGCAGCGTACGGGTCGCCTTGATCGGCATGCGGCGGCCTTCACCGTAAGCGCCACCGGTCCAGCCGGTGTTGACCAGCCAGCAGTCGACGCCGTGCTCGGCGATCAGTTCCTTGAGCAGGTTGCCGTAGACCGTCGGATGGCGCGGCATGAAGGGGGCGCCGAAGCAGGTCGAGAAGGTCGCTTCCGGCTCGGTCACGCCACGCTCCGTGCCGGCGACCTTGGCGGTGTAGCCGGAAAGGAAGTGGTACATGGCCTGGTCGGGCGTCAGCTTGGCGATCGGCGGCATCACGCCGAAGGCATCGGCGGTCAGCATGATGATCGTCTTCGGATGCGGCGCATTGCCGGTCTCGCTGGCATTCGGAATGAAGTCGAGCGGATAGGCGCAACGGGTGTTTTCCGTCAGCGAACCGTCATTGAAGTCCGGAACGCCGTTCGCATCCAGCACGACGTTTTCCAGCACGGTGCCGAAACGCTGCGTCGTGGCATAGATTTCCGGCTCGGCTTCGGCCGACAGGCGGATGGTCTTGGCGTAGCAGCCGCCTTCGAAGTTGAAGATGCCGTTTTCGCCCCAGCCGTGCTCATCGTCGCCGATCAGCGTGCGGTTCGGATCGGCCGACAGCGTCGTCTTGCCGGTGCCGGAGAGGCCGAAGAACACGGCCGCATCGCCCGCCGGGCCGACATTGGCCGAGCAGTGCATCGGCATGACCTTTTCCGACGGCAGCAGCCAGTTCAGAACGGTGAAGACCGACTTCTTCATTTCGCCGGCATAGAAGGTGCCGGCAATCAGCACGATGCCGCGGGTCAGGTCGCAGGCGATCATGGTTTCCGTGCGCGCACCATGGCGCTCCGGATCGGCCTTGAAGGTCGGCAGGTCGATGATGGTGAGTTTCGGCGCGAAGGTCGCAAGGGTCTTCTCGTCCGGGCGGATGAGCAGGTTGCGGATGAACAGCGAGTGCCAGGCGAGTTCCGTGACGACGCGGGTCGGCAGCGCATATTCGGCATCGGCACCGCCGATGAGGTCCTGCACGAAAAGATCACGGTCGGAAGCGTGGGCCAGCATGTCGGCATGCAGCACATCGAAATGCGCACGCGACACGGCCTTGTTGTTGTCCCACCAGATGGCGCCATCGGTGTTTTCGTCGCGCACGACGAACTTGTCCTTCGGGGAGCGGCCGGTGTGCTGGCCGGTCAGGGCGCGCAGCGCGCCATGCGCCGTCTTGACAGCTTCGCCGCGACCGAGCGCTTCTTCGTAAAGAGCCTCTGCTGCAAAGTTGTACCGGACCGTGCCGTTGGTGTGGATACCCATCGCGGTAAGCCCCTGAGCGGGGTTGCGAACGCCAAGTTCCTGCATGGTCCAGTTTTCCTCCGTGGGCGACAAGACTGGTGTGGATTTTCGGGGAAACTAATCTGGCACTGTCACAAAAACAAGAGGGTATTCGAAATTAGGCAATAATATCAATTATTTAATCGATTTAAAGAATTGTGTTACTTTTTTAATCGTTTGAATAATCGATTTAAAAAGGGACTCGCCACCGGCCCGCAAAACGCCATCCTTTATCTTTGCCACAATTTGTTCCACCTTTATCCCCAAGGAGGCGCATCACATCCAGGACAGGAACTCGATCCGAGGTCGGGAAAGGCGCCGATGACTATGGAGATTAGCAGGATGCAGACGATCGCACTCGTAGACGACGACCGGAATATCCTCACATCCGTATCGATCGCCCTTGAGGCGGAAGGCTACAAGGTCGAAACCTATACGGACGGCGCCTCGGCGCTCGATGGTCTGCTTGCCCGCCCCCCGCAACTGGCGATCTTCGATATCAAGATGCCACGCATGGACGGCATGGAGCTTCTGCGCCGGCTGCGCCAGAAGTCGGACATCCCCGTGATCTTCCTCACCTCGAAGGACGAAGAGATCGACGAGCTGTTCGGCCTGAAGATGGGTGCCGACGACTTCATCACAAAACCGTTCTCCCAGCGCCTGCTGGTCGAGCGCGTCAAGGCCATCCTGCGCCGTGCCTCGAGCCGCGAGGCGGCCGCAACGGCCGGTGTCGCCGGTACACCGAAGGCCGGCGAAGTCGCCGCCCGCTCGCTGGAGCGTGGCCAGCTCGTCATGGACCAGGAGCGCCACACCTGCACCTGGAAGGGCGAGCCGGTGACGCTGACCGTCACGGAATTCCTCATCCTGCATTCGTTGGCCCAGCGCCCGGGCGTGGTGAAGAGCCGCGATTCGCTGATGGATGCGGCCTATGACGAACAGGTCTATGTCGACGACCGCACCATCGACAGCCACATCAAGCGGCTTCGCAAGAAGTTCAAGATGGTCGATGACGACTTCGACATGATCGAAACGCTCTATGGCGTCGGCTACCGCTTCCGCGAGAGCGCCTGAGCAAAGCTGCGCATCCGAAGCGATTTCGCTTGCATCGACTGCGGCGGCGATGGCATGCCGCAGTCCCGGCGGCGTGACGCTGCCGCCCGCATTCAAGGATAGGACCGCGTGCCGCAGAACGTGCTCGACAGGGATGGAGGAGAAACCGAGGGCCGGCCCGCACCACGCTCGTTCCGCCGCCGCTGGACCCATCCCTTCACGCTCGCCCGCCGCATCTTCGGCAATGCCGTCTTTTCCAGCCTTACGCGCCGCATCCTGTTCTTCAACCTCGTGGCGCTGGTCGTGCTCGTCGCGGGTATCCTCTACCTCAACCAGTTCCGCGAGGGCCTGATCGACGCGCGCGTCGAAAGCCTGCTGACCCAGGGCGAGATCATTGCCGGCGCGATTTCCGCCTCCGCCTCGGTCGATACCAACTCGATCACCATCGACCCGGAAAAGCTACTGGAACTGCAGGCCGGCCAGAGCATCACGCCGCTGCCGAACGACGAGGATCTGGAATTCCCGATCAATCCGGAGCGTGTCGCGCCCGTTCTGCGACGGCTGATCTCGCCGACCCGGACCCGTGCCCGCATCTACGACACCGACGCCAACCTGCTGCTCGATTCGCGTCATCTCTACACGCAGGGCCAGGTGCTGCGCTTCGACCTGCCACCGGTGGAGCCGGAGAGCACCAGCCTCATCGAGCGCATGAATGTCTGGTTCAACCGCATTCTCCAGCCGAGCAACCTGCCGCAATACAAGGAAGCGCCCGGCGGTGACGGCTCGATCTATCCGGAAGTGATGAACGCCCTGACCGGGGTGCGCGGTGCGGTGGTGCGCGTCAACGACAAGGGCGAGCTGATCGTCTCGGTCGCCGTGCCCGTCCAGCGTTTTCGCGCGGTGCTCGGCGTGCTGCTACTCTCCACCCAGGCGGGCGATATCGACAAGATCGTGCATGCCGAGCGGCTTGCCATCATGCGCGTCGCGGGCGTTGCCGGCCTCGTCAACATCGCGCTGTCGCTGCTGCTGTCCAGCACCATTGCCAACCCGCTGCGCCGGCTTGCGGCGGCAGCGATCCGCGTGCGGCGCGGCGCCAAGGAGCGTGAGGAAATCCCGGACTTTTCCGTACGCCAGGACGAAATCGGCAACCTTTCCATTGCGCTGCGCCAGATGACCACGGCGCTGTACGACCGTATCGACGCGATCGAGAGCTTTGCCGCCGATGTCAGCCACGAGCTGAAGAACCCGCTGACCTCGCTGCGCAGCGCCGTCGAGACCCTGCCGCTCGCCCGCACGGACGAATCGAAGAAGCGGCTTCTCGACATCATCCAGCACGACGTGCGTCGCCTCGACCGCCTGATCAGCGACATTTCCGATGCCTCGCGGCTCGATGCGGAACTCGCCCGCAGCGATGCGCGCACCGTCGACCTCGAAAAGCTGCTCGGCGACCTCATCGACATTTCGCGCCAGGTCAACACGCGCAAGAAGCCGGTCACGCTCGATTTCGTGGTCGACCGCAAGGACAATCCGAAGGCCAAGTTCGAGATCAGCGGCTACGAGCTGCGCATCGGCCAGATCGTCACCAACCTCATCGAGAATGCGCGCTCCTTCGTGCCGGATCCGGGCGGGCGCATCGTCGCGCGGCTGTCGCGCGGCCGCAACGACCGCTGCATCATCCAGATCGAGGACAATGGCCCGGGCATCCAGGCCGAGGACGTCGACCGCATCTTCGAGCGCTTCTACACGGACCGCCCAGCGACCGAAGATTTTGGCCAGAACTCCGGCCTTGGCCTCTCCATCTCGCGGCAGATCGCCGAAGCCCATGGCGGCACGCTGAAGGCCGAAAACATCACCGACAAGGCGACCGGCAACGTGATGGGCGCCCGCTTCACCCTCTCGCTCCCGACAGGCACGCAGAAATGACCACGGGCTCCAATGTGCACGGGACGGCGATCGTGATCGGCACAAGGGGGTATCTGTTCGTCGGCCCGTCCGGAGCGGGCAAAAGCGCCATCGCGCTGCATTGCATTGTCGAGGCGCGCGCCCGTGGCCTGTCTGCCGCGCTGGTCAGCGACGATCAGGTTCTGCTGTCGCCCGTGGATGGCCACCTGGTCTCCCGCGCACCAGCCAGCATCGCCGGGCTCGCCGAACTGCGTGGCGCCGGCATCGTCAAGATGGAGACGATCGACAGCGCCGTGTTGGAGCGGGCGATCCGGCCGATCGAGCCGCCTTTTGCCGAGCGCCTGCCGCCGGAAGGCGAAACCATCGAGGTCCTGCCGTCGCTCTTTCTGCCCTTGACCCGGCTGCCGCTCTTTCCGGGTTGCTCGGCCTTTTCGACATTGACCATACTCCACCCGGAAATCCTGAAAAGTTGACGTCAAAAGCCCCGGGAAAACACGAAATCGGCCATTTTGGGCTTGCACTTGGCCTTTTCATTGACATGATGGCCACCCCAACGGTGGACGGAATTGCTGCATTGCGGTATTCGCCGTTCGTTTTGAGTTGGGAAACTGGAGCGACTGCTGATGATCGGACTGGTGCTTGTCACCCATGGCAAGCTGGCGGAGGAATTCCGGCACGCCCTTGAACATGTGGTCGGTCCGCAAAAGGCGATCGAGACCGTCTGCATCGGCCCCGAGGACGACATGGACCAGCGCCGCCAGGACATCCTGGAAGCCGTCCAGAAAGCCGATCAGGGCCATGGCGTCATCATCCTCACCGACATGTTCGGCGGCACGCCTTCGAACCTTGCGATTTCCGTCATGACCGGCAACGGCATCGAGGTGATCGCCGGCGTCAACCTGCCCATGCTGATCAAGCTCGCCGGCATCCGCGGCGAGAACAACATGGAAAAGGCGCTGATCGATGCCTCCGAGGCAGGCCGCAAATATATCAACGTGGCCAGCCGCGTGCTCAGCGGCAAATAGGGTTCCCCGCCGTCCATGACCGTCTCGAAAGAGCTTCTCATCATCAACAAACGCGGTCTTCATGCCCGCGCCTCGGCAAAATTCGTCCAGACGGTGGATGGCTACGACGCGGAAGTGACCGTTTCCAAGGACGGCATGACAGTGGGCGGCACCTCGATCATGGGCCTGATGATGCTGGCCGCGAGCCCCGGATGCAGCGTCTTCGTCACCGCGACGGGCGCCCAGGCGCAGCAGGTGCTCGATGCGCTGGACGCACTGATTGCCGATCGTTTCGGCGAAGAAATGTAAACCAACCATTGATATAAGGATATAAAGACTTCTTTATATCCGGTTGCTCCAGCTGGCGTTTCCTGATAGGAAGCGCCATCACCAAAAGCCAGAAGGCTGGAGACCTCCATGACCACCACGAAGGACTACCACGTCGCCGATATCGCGCTTGCCGATTTCGGCCGCAAGGAAATTCAGATCGCCGAAACCGAAATGCCGGGCCTGATGGCCTGCCGCGAAGAGTTCGGCGCATCCAAGCCGCTCAAGGGCGCACGCATCACCGGCTCGCTGCACATGACCATCCAGACCGCCGTCCTCATCGAGACGCTGGTCGCACTCGGCGCCGACGTGCGCTGGGCCTCGTGCAACATCTTCTCCACGCAGGACCACGCAGCCGCCGCGATCGCCGCCGCCGGCATCCCGGTCTATGCCGTGAAGGGCGAGACGCTGACGGAATACTGGGACTACACCGACAAGATCTTCCAGTGGGCCGATGGCGGCCTCTCCAACATGATCCTCGACGATGGCGGCGACGCCACCATGTACATCCTGCTCGGCGCCCGCGCCGAAGCCGGCGAGAACGTGCTGTCGAACCCCGGTTCGGAAGAAGAGGAAATCCTCTTCGCACAGATCAAGAAGCGCCTCGCCGCAACGCCCGGCTGGTTCACCAAGCAGCGCGACGCCATCCAGGGTGTCACCGAAGAGACGACGACCGGCGTCAACCGTCTCTACCAGCTGCAGCAGAAGGGCCTGCTGCCCTTCCCGGCGATCAATGTCAACGATTCGGTCACCAAGTCGAAATTCGACAACAAGTACGGCTGCAAGGAATCGCTGGTCGACGGCATCCGTCGCGGCACCGACGTGATGATGGCCGGCAAGGTCGCCGTCGTCTGCGGTTACGGTGACGTCGGCAAGGGTTCGGCCGCATCGCTCAAAGGTGCCGGCGCCCGCGTAAAAGTCACGGAAATCGATCCGATCTGCGCCCTCCAGGCCGCCATGGACGGTTTTGAAGTCGTGCAGCTCGAAGACGTCGTCTCGTCGGCCGACATCTTCATCACGACGACCGGCAACAAGGACGTCATCCGCGTCGACCATATGCGCGAGATGAAGGACATGGCGATCGTCGGCAATATCGGCCACTTCGACAACGAGATCCAGGTCGCGTCGCTGCGCAATTTCAAGTGGACCAACATCAAGCCGCAGGTCGACATGATCGAGTTCCCGAAGGGCAACCGCATGATCCTGCTGTCGGAAGGCCGCCTGCTCAACCTCGGCAACGCCACCGGCCACCCGTCCTTCGTGATGTCCGCCTCGTTCTCGAACCAGGTTCTGGCGCAGATCGAACTCTTCACCAAGGGTGATGCCTACAAGAACGAGGTCTATGTCCTGCCCAAGCAGCTCGACGAGAAGGTCGCGCGCCTGCACCTCGCCAAGCTCGGCGCCAAGCTGACCGAACTTTCCGACGAACAGGCCGGCTATATCGGCGTGACGACGACGGGTCCGTTCAAGGCTGAGCACTACAGGTACTGATCCTTACCCGGATTATCCACAACATCTAGAGGCGGTGCGCTTGACAAGGCGTGCCGCCTCTTTTTTGGGCCCGTCCCTTCC
Source organism: Shinella kummerowiae (assembly GCF_009827055.1). Lineage (GTDB taxonomy): Bacteria > Pseudomonadota > Alphaproteobacteria > Rhizobiales > Rhizobiaceae > Shinella > Shinella kummerowiae. The sequence goes on along the minus strand of NZ_WUMK01000008.1, from coordinate 360,956 downwards.
CGACGATTCGGTAAACAAGTATCGTTAAGCAGTTGATTCGGCGTTGAGATGCGGACCTTACGCGCCGGATGGGATGTCTTGTCGATCAGGCGGCAAACGGACGGAGACATACCGGGGATGATGTCGGAATTGAAACGAGGCCGTTCCAGGCAGGCTTTCGCCATGCAGGAGCGGGATACGGCGCATTCGCTTGCGCAACAAAAATTTATGGTTAACGGATGGTTTACGAGCGGCAGGCGCCGTCTCGTTTCGATACTGACGGCCGGCTCGGCGCTGGCGTCTGTTGCCAGCCCGGCCCATGCCGCTGGCCCCTATCTTGCCACCGCCGAAATCGTCACCATTTCCATGCTGCTCGGCGTGATGTCGGCGGCGATGGTTTCCGCCATCTGGATGATCCGCCAGCGCGGTCGCATGGAAACGGAAAGCCGCGCGCTGAAGGCCAGCCTTGCCGACGCCCGCCACAACGTCTCGCGCCTTCAGGCGCTGATCGGCGACAAGGACCGGCGCATCGTCGTGTGGGACGGCCTTTCCGACAAGCCGGAATTCCTCGGCCAGTTGCCGGCAGAAACCGGCGCGCCGCAGGCCGACCGTGATTTCCTGGCCTTCGGCCGCTGGCTGAAGCCCAATTCGGCCGCCGATATCGAGCGCGCCGTGGAGCGGCTGCGCTCGCAGGCGCAGAGTTTCGACCTCATCATCGAGACCACGCGGGACGAGGTGGTCGAGGCACAGGGCCGCGTCTCCGGCGGACAGGCCTTCGTGCGCTTCGTCGCCCTCAACAACCTTCGTGCGGAAGCTGCCGAGCTGAAGCTCGAGCGCGACCGGCTGGTTCAGGCGCTCACCACGTTGCAGGGCCTGCTCGACCAGATCGACCTGCCCGTCTGGCAGCGCGCCGGCGATGGATCGCTTGCCTGGGTCAACGAGGCCTATGCCGAGGCCGTTGAGGCGAAGGACGCGGCCAGCGCCGTCCACGAGGGACGCGAACTGCTGCCGACCATCGCGCGCGAAAAAATCCGCGCCGCCAGCACCTATGATGCGCCGTTCCGCGACAAGGTCTCGACCGTCGTGCACGGCAACCGCAGCTTCTTCGACGTCGTCGATGCGAAGAGTGCGACGGGTTCGGCCGGCATCGCCGTCAACATTTCCGATATCGAGGCCGTGCGTGAGGAACTCGTGCGCACGCTGAAGAGCCATGCCGAGACGCTCGACCATCTGGCGACGCCGGTGGCGATCTTCGACGGTGAACAGCGCCTGCAATTCTACAACCAGGCCTTCCAGCGCATGTGGGAGATCGAGACGGCTTTCCTCGAAAGCAAGCCGGGCAATGGCGAGCTGCTCGACAAGCTGCGCGCCGGCGGCAAGCTGCCCGAGCAGCTGAACTGGAAACAGTGGAAGGACGCGGCCCTTTCCGTCTACCGCGCGATCGAGACCCAGACCGACCTCTGGCATCTGCCCAACGGCCAGACGCTGCGCGTCTTCGCGACCGCGCGCCCGCAGGGCGGCGCCACTTGGGTGTTCGAAAACCTGACCGAAAAGGTCGATCTCGAAACCCGCTACAACACGCTGGTGCAGGTGCAGGACGAGACGATCGATCATCTCGCCGAAGGGGTCGCGGTGTTCAGCCCGGACGGGCGCATCCGGCTGTCCAACCCGGCCTTCCGCGCGCTCTGGGGCATCAGCGAGGCCGAGGTGAAATCCGGCACGCATATCCGCGCCATCGAACAGGCCTGTGCGGTCTCCTACGACAAGCCGGACGGCTGGAAGCGCTTTGCGCATATCATCACCAGCTTCGACGACGAACGCCCGTCCTGTCAGGGCGTGCTGGAGCTGCGCACCGGCCTGATCCTCGATTTCGCCGTCATTCCGCTTTCCAACGCCCAGACGATGCTGACCTTCGTCAACGTCACCGACAGCGTGCGCGTCAGCCGCGCCCTGACGGAAAAGAACGAGGCGTTGCGCAAGGCGGACGCGTTGAAGAACGACTTCGTCCAGCACGTCTCCTATGAGCTGCGCTCGCCGCTGACCAACATCATCGGCTTTGCGGACCTTCTGAAGACGCCGACCATGGGCGAGCTGAACGACCGGCAATCGGAATATGTCGACCACATCGCGACCTCCTCGGCCGTGCTGCTGACCATCGTCAACGACATTCTCGACCTCGCCACCGTCGACGCCGGCATCATGGAACTCGACTATAGCGAGATCAACCTGACGGACCTGCTCGACGACGTGTCGATGCAGTTCGCCGACCGCCTGCATGACGCCCAGGTGACGCTGGAGATCGTAGCGCCCGACAATCTCGGCACCATCGTCGCCGACCAGCAGCGCCTGAAGCAGATCCTCATCAAGCTGCTCAGCAATGCCGCGAACTTTGCGCCGGAAGGCAGCGCCATCGGGCTCAAATGCTGGCGCGAGGGCAGCGATCTCGTCTTCACCGTGTCCGATCGCGGGCCGGGCATTCCGCAGGATGTGCTGAAGACGGTGTTCGATCGCTTCGAGAGCCACGGCCGCCACGGCGGCGCGGGGCTTGGCCTTTCCATCGTCGAAAGCTTCGTCAGCCTGCATCACGGCACTGTCACGATCGACAGCCACGAGGGTCGCGGCACGGATGTCGCCGTGCGCCTGCCTTCCGCGACGATGACGTCGTTTGCGGCGGCGGAATAGGAAGTCATCATGTCGCTCGAGATCTTTCTCGCCGACGACGCCGCAACCATCCGCTTCGGCGAGGATATGGCGCTGGCGCTGAAGCGCGGCGACTATGTTGCGCTGCATGGCGATCTCGGTGCCGGCAAGTCGACCTTCGCCCGGGCCGTGATCCGCGCCATCGCGGACGATGCCCTGCTGGAAGTGCCGAGCCCGACCTTCACGCTGGTGCAGAGCTACGATCTGCGCATCCCGGTCGCCCATTTCGACCTCTACCGCATCGCCGACGCCGCCGAGATCGACGAACTCGGCTTCGACGAAGCGCTCGCCGACGGCATCTGCCTTGTCGAATGGCCGGAAAAGGGTTTTGGCGCGTTGCCGACGGACGGGATCACGCTGCGCTTCGTGCATGAGGGGGATGGTCGTCGCGTCGCGATCGACGGGCCGGCGGCGGCACTTAGCCGGATTCGACGCTCGCTGGCGATCCGTGCCTTCCTCGACAAGGCCGGCTATGACAACGCCACACGGCGCCACCTGACGGGCGATGCGTCCGTTCGCGCCTATGAGCATATCTACGCGGGTGAAAAACGCCTCGTCCTGATGGATGCGCCGCGACACACACCGGGGCCGATCCTTGCCAAGGGCAAATATTATCAGCAGATCGCGCATATCGCCGAAGACGTGCAGCCGTTCATCGCGATCGGCAGATATCTCGTCTCCCGCGGTCTTCGCGCGCCGGCGATCTACGACATCGACATCGCGCAGGGCATCCTGCTGATCGAGGACCTCGGCACCGAGGGTGTGCTCGACGCCGATGGCGTGCCAATCGCCGAACGCTACCGCGAAAGCGCCGCCTGCCTTGCGCGCATGCACGGGCAAGCCTTCGAACGCGATCTGCCGGTGGCCGACGGTATCGTCCATCATGTGCCGGATTTCGACCGCGACGCCATGCAGATCGAGGTGAGCCTGCTCACCGACTGGTATCTGCCGTGGAAACGCGGCCGGCCTGCAAGCGATGAGGAGCGGCGCGACTATATCGCGATCTGGGATGGGCTGATCGAAAGCCTTGCCGACGCCGAACACAATCTGCTGCTGCGCGACTTCCATTCGCCGAACATCATCTGGCGTCCGGAGGCGACCGGCACCGACCGGGTCGGCATCATCGATTTCCAGGATGCGATGATCGGTCCCTCCGCCTATGACGTCGCCTCGCTGGTGCAGGATGCCCGTGTCGACATGCCGGACGGTGTGGCGGACGAGGTGCTTGAGCACTACCTTGCGCTACGCGAAAAAGACGCCGGCTTCGACAGGACGCGCTTCCTGCGCGACTGGCATGTCATGGCCGCACAGCGCAACTGCAAGCTCATCGGCCTCTGGGTGCGGCTGATGCAGCGCGACGGCAAGCCGGCCTATATGCGCCACATGCCGCGCACCTTCCGCAATCTCACGCGCGCGCTTGGTCATCCCGACCTCGCCCCCTTGCGCGACTGGTGCGAAAAGGCTGGAATCCTCGCGACCGAATCATAAGCGCGAGTATGCGATGACAATCGAAGACGCCATGGTGCTGGCCGCCGGCCTTGGAACGCGCCTGCGCCCCATCACCGACACCATGCCGAAACCGCTGGTGCCGATCGCCGGGAAGGCGATGATCGACTATGGGCTCGACGCGCTGGCCGAAGCCGGCGTGAAGCGCGCCGTCGTCAATGTGCACCATTTCGCCGACCAGATGACGGCACATCTCGCAAACCGCACCGAGCCGCAGATCATTCTCTCCGACGAAACCGATGGCCTGATGAATTCGGGCGGTGGGCTCGCAAAGGGCCTGAAGCTGCTTGGCCGGGATCCTGTGCTCGTGATGAATGCCGACCTGTTCTGGATCGGCGAGACGCCGGGACGGCCGAGCAATCTCACCCGGCTGGCGGAGACCTTCGATCCCGCGAGCATGGACATGCTCATGCTCTGCGTGACGCTGGAAGAGACCACCGGTCACAACGGCAAGAAGGATTTTTCCATGGACGCGGCGGGGCGGCTGAAGCGCTACAAGGACGGTGACGGCACGCCGTACGTCTATGCCGGCGCCATCGCCATGATGCCGGCGCTGCTGGACGACGCGCCCGACGATGCCTTCAACCTCAACATCTATTTCGACCGGGCGATCGAAAAAGGCCGACTGTACGGCATCACGCTGGACGGTCACTGGATCACCGTCGGCACGCCCGACGCGATCGGTGCCGCGGAGGCCGTGATCGGCGCTTTCCGCGAGGCGGCGGCGTGACATTCGCCGAAAGGCATGAGGGGCTTCCCCCTCATCCGGCCGTGCGGGCCACCTTCTCCCCCCGGGGGAGAAGGCGACACGAGACGGCTGCGGTTTTGTCCTTCTCCCCCGCGGGGAGACGGTGCCGGCAGGCCGATAAGGGGGCGCCTCGCCATGCGATTACCCTCCCCGGAGACCTGCCATGACAGGACGCGGCCGTATCTATTCCATTCCGGCGAGCCTGCCCTTTTTGAAGACGGTGGCCTCGACCCTGATCGACGGGCAGCTGGTGCCCGGCTTCACCTATGATCCGGCCGATCCGCTGGCACTGGCCGACGTAACGGTCTATGTGCCAACGCGGCGTTCGGCCCGCGTGCTGCGCTCGGAATTCGTCGATCTTCTCGGCGGGCGCTCAGCAATCCTGCCGGTCATCCGGGCGCTGGGCGAGACCGACGACGACAGCGGCTTCTTCGACGAGGTGACGCCCGCGCTGCTCGACATGGCGGAACCGCTTTCCGGGCCGACGCGGCTCCTCGAACTCGCCCGCCTCGTGCTCGCCTGGCGCAACCGCCTGCCGGCCGCCGTCACCGCCGTGCATGCCGAAAGCCCGCTGGTGGCGCCGGCAAGCCCGGCGGATGCCGTCTGGCTTGCCCGCAACCTCGCCGACATCATCGACGCGATGGAGACGGAAGAGCTCGACTGGCTGGCGCTCGACAATCTCGACGTGTCCAACCATGCGCTCTGGTGGCAGCTTACCGCCGCGTTTTTGAAGATCGCCAGCGAATACTGGCCGGCGCGGCTGACCGAACTCAACCGCTCCTCGCCATCGCTCCGGCGCAATGCGACGCTGCATGCCGAAACCGAGCGCTACAGACACGCGCCGCCCGCAGGCCCCGTCATCATCGCCGGCTCGACCGGCTCCATTCCCGCGACGGCGAGCCTCATCGCCGCCGTGGCAAAACTGCCGAACGGCGTCGTCATCCTGCCGGGGCTCGACCGTTTCATGTCCGATGCCGAATGGCTGCTTGTCGGCCATCAGGGCGCGGGCGCGCAGAAACCGGATGCGGCCGCCCGCAGCCATCCGCAATACGGTCTCCACCGCCTGCTCGCCCGCATGGGCTGCACCCGCGGCGATGTCGAGCCGCTCGGCACGCCCCCTGAAGCGCTGGAGTACCGCGCACAAATCCTCTCCAGCGCCTTCCTGCCGACGCAGGCGACGGCGAGCTGGGGCGATGTTCGCGGCACGCTCGACGCCGATCAGCTGGCGGACGCCTTTCGTGACGTCTCGCTCGTCGAGGCCGCCAATGAGCGGGAAGAGGCGCTGGCGATCGCCATTGCGCTGCGTCTTGCGCTGGAGGACGGCGAGGATGCCCAGGCCGCGCTGATCACGCCCGACCGCAAGCTCGGCCGGCGCGTGGCGGCGGAACTTGCACGCTTCGGCATCGAGGCGGACGATTCGGCCGGCACGCCGCTCCTGTCGACACCGCAGGGCACGCTTCTGCGGCTGCTGGTGGAGGCGGCGCTGCGCCCCGGCGATCCGGTGCCGCTCGTCGCCCTTCTGAAACATCCGCTCGCGCGTTTCGGCCTGCCTGCCGGGGATCTCGGTGTCGCGGTCACCGCGCTGGAGCTGACGGCGTTGCGCGGGGGCACGGCCGAGATCGACATTTCCACGCTCGAACCCCTGCTTGATGCCGCTCTGGAGCGCCAGGCCGACGACCGCCATCCGCCCGTCTGGCGCACGGCGCTGCCGGAGCAGGCGATCCCGCTTGCCCGCGACCTTGCGCGGCGCGTCGCAGACGCCGTCGAGCCGCTGGCCGGCGTGCTTGTGCAGCAGAGCCGCACCGGGCGGCGCTTCTCCTCGAAACTCACCGTTTCCGACTGGTCGGAGCGCACCGGCCGCGCGCTGGAAGCCGTGGCGGTGGACGAGCGTGGCGACCTTGCCGCGCTCTGGTCCGGCGAGGCGGGCGATGCCCTTGCCAACCTGTTGAAAAGCGTGATGGAAACCGACGGGCAGATCGAGGCGGACGGGCCGCAATGGTGCGACATCATCGAGGCGCTGGCGGCGAGCGAAAGCGTCAAGCCGCGCTCCATGCGCCATCCGCGCGTCTTCATTTTCGGCGCGCTCGAATCGCGCCTCCAGAGCGTCGATACCGTGGTGATCGGCGGCCTGAACGAGGGCACCTGGCCGGGGCAGGCGACGAACGATGCCTTCCTGTCGCGCGTCATGAAGGTTGAAATCGGCCTGGAGCCGCCGGAACGGCGGATCGGCCAGCTCGGCCATGACTTGCAGATGGCGGCCGCGACCCCCAAGCTGATCCTGACCCGGGCGCTGCGCAACGGTACGGCACCGACCGTCGCCTCGCGCTGGCTGCAACGGCTCATCGCCGTCGGCGGGCCGGTTCTGGCGGCCGATCTGCGCCTGCGCGGCAAGGACGTCATCGACTGGGCAAACCAGATCGACAAGGGACCCAATGTGGCGAATGCCACACGCCCGGCACCGCGACCACCCGCCGAGCTGCAGCCGAGAAAATACTCCTTCAGCCAGATCGGCCGTCTGCGGCGCGACCCATACGCGATTTATGCCCGGCATATCCTGCGCCTCGATCCGATCGCGCCGTTCAACCTCGATCCGGGGCCGGCCGAGCGCGGCTCGCTCTACCACCGCATCGTCGATCGTTTCGTGCGGGAAGAGGCGACGGGCGAGCCCCACACCCTCGTCACCCGCATCCTGAACGAGGAATTCGATGCCGTGGCGCTGCCGCCGCACATCGACGCGGTCTGGCGCCCACGTTTTGCCGCCGTCGCCCGCGCCTTCGTGACATGGCATCTCGAACGGGCCGGCGGCGTGCGCGAAAGCCTGACGGAAGTTCCGGCCTCACTGGATCTCGGCGTCGCCGGAATACGGCTGACCGGCATCGCCGACCGGATTGACATCCTGCCGGATGGCAGCGCCGATATTCTCGACTACAAGACCGGCAGCACGCCCTCGCTCAAGGTGGCGCGGGCGCTGCTCGATCCGCAGCTGGCACTGGAGGCAGCGGCGCTGAAGCGCGGTGCCTTCCGCGGGCCGGGCATCCGTGAGCCGGCAAACCTTCTCTATGTGCGGCTCAAGCCCGGCGAGCGGTTCAAGGCCGAGCAGGTCAACAACGAACATGCCAAGTCCGCCGGCACGATACCGAAATCGGCGGCCGACCTCGCCGAGGATTCCCTGACGGAGCTGGAAAAGCTGCTCACCGGGCTGATCGAGGGACGCTACGGCTTCGCCTCCCGGCTCATTCCCGAGCAGGAACGCGACTATGGCGGTGAATACGACCATCTGGCGCGGGTCGCGGAATGGTCGTCGGCGGAAAACGGCGGGGAGACCGAGGATGCTTGAGGACGGTGTTCCCAAGGACGATCGGCCCGCCTCGGCCGATCCCGCCACCTGGCTGAGCTGGACATCGCAGAAACAGGCGACGGCGTCGGATCCCGACCGCTCGGCCTGGGTCTCGGCCAATGCCGGCTCGGGCAAGACACACGTCCTGACCCAGCGCGTCATCCGGCTGCTGCTCGCCGGCTGCCGGCCCTCGGCCATCCTCTGCCTGACCTATACGAAGGCGGCGGCTTCCGAAATGTCGAACCGCGTTTTCGAGCGGCTTGCCGATTGGGCGACACTCTCCGACGCGGACTTGTCCGAGCGTGTCGCCGCCGTCGAGGGCAGGCGGCCGGATGCTATCAAGCTCGCCGAGGCGCGCCGCCTCTTTGCCCGGGCGCTCGAAACGCCGGGCGGCCTGAAGATCCAGACCATCCACGCCTTCTGCGAGGCGCTGCTGCACCAGTTTCCGCTGGAAGCCAATGTGGCCGGTCATTTTTCCGTGCTCGACGACCGGGCGGCGGCGGTGCTTCTGGCCGATGCCCGCCGCACGCTGCTGACGGCGACGACGAGCGAGGACGACGAGGCGCTGACCGACGCCTTCGCCACCGTGCTCGACATTGCCGACGATACCGGGCTCGAACGGCTGATCTCCGACATCGTCGCGCGCCGCGGGCCGATCCGCGAGTTTCTCGAAACTGCCGAGAAAGCCGGTGGCATCGAGACTGTGCTGCGCCGGGAAAGCGGGCTGGACCCGCACGAGACGGCGGAGGATATTCTGGCGTCGTTCTGGCCGCTCGATGGCCTGCAGGGTGTCACGCTCGAATCCTACCTCGTCGCCGCTGAAAACCTCGGCAGCGAAACGGTAAAAGCGTCCGCTGCCGGTTTGCGCGGCCTGACAAAGCTGACGGATGCCGAAGCACGGCGAGCGGCGCTCTACGATCTGTTCTTCACCGGCACCGGCACACCGCGCAGCCTCGATCGTTCATTCTTCTCCAAGAAGGTGCGTGACAGCGCCCCCTATCTGGAAGAGGCGCTGCTGGCCGCGCAGGCGCATATCACGGCCTGCGACGACCGGTTGCGGCGCTTTCGCATGGTTGAGGCGACGCTGGCCGCCCTTGTCATCGCCGAACGGCTGATCGGCGACTATGAGGATTTGAAGCGGGCGCGCAGCCTGCTCGACTTCGACGACCTCATCGACCGCACGGCGGCGCTGTTGACCCGCGAGCGCGTCAGCGCCTGGGTGCACTACAAGCTCGACCAGGGCATCGACCATATCCTCGTCGACGAAGCGCAGGACACCAGCCCGCGGCAATGGCAGATCGTGAAGGCCCTGACCGACGATTTCTTTGCCGGCGAAACGGCGCGCATCGCAGGGCGCACGATCTTCGCCGTGGGCGACGAGAAACAGTCGATCTATTCCTTCCAGGGCGCGCGGCCGGAGCGGTTTGCCGAGGAGGGCCGCGAGGTTTCGCGACGCACGCGGGCGGCGGACACCGCCTTCAGCCCGATTCGCCTGCTGCTTTCCTTCCGTTCGACGCGGGATGTGCTGTCGGCCGTCGACCGGGTCTTTCTCGACGTTGGCAATGCACGCGGACTGTCGCCGGATGGTGGAGAGATCGTGCATGCCTCCAATCGCGGGCTCGAACCGGGGGCCGTCGATATCTGGGAGGTGATCGCCGCCCCGCCCGGCCTGGACGAGGAAGACTGGACCGCACCCTTCGACGCCGTGGCCGAAGAGGCGCCGATCAACGTGCTGGCGCGGCGCATCGCCGACACGCTGGCGGGCTGGATCGGCCGCGAGACCGTAACGGAAAAGGGCAATGCGCGGCTGATGGCTGCCGGCGACGTCATCGTGCTGGTGCGCAAGCGTGACGCCTTCGTCAATGCGCTCACCCGCACCCTGAAGCAGCGGCACAACCTGCCCGTCGCCGGCGCCGACCGGCTGGTGCTGACGAAACATATCGCCGTGCAGGACCTGATGGCGCTCGGCCGCTTCGCCGTGCTGCCGGAGGACGATCTTTCGCTGGCGGCGCTCTTGAAAAGCCCGCTGTTTGGGCTCGGTGAGGACGCGCTATTTGAGCTCGCGGCGCGACGCGGCGAAACGGAAGGCCTGTGGGCGCGGTTGCGCGCCGTGGGCGAAGCCGATGTCCTGCTCTTTCCGATCGTTCGCCGGCTGGAAAACCTTATCCGGGACGCGCGTGGCCAGTCGGTGCATGATTTTTACGCCCGCATTCTCGGTGCCGGCGGCGGGCGGCGGGCGTTTCTTGCCCGGCTCGGCACGGAAGCCGGCGAGATCATCGACGAATTCCTCACCTTCGCGCTGGAGCAGGAGGAGAACGGCCTCCCGGGTCTGCAAGCCTTTGTTTCCACGCTGGAACTGGAGGCGCCGACGGTCAAGCGCGAGCAGGACAAGGCGCGCGGCGAAATCCGTATCATGACCGTGCATGCCGCCAAGGGACTGGAGGCGCCGGTCGTTTTCCTCGTCGATGGCGGGGCAAAGGCCTTCAGCCACAGCCACATGCCGACCTTGCGCTTCCTTTCGGCGGAAAACCTTGCCGGTGGCCTGCCGGCCTGGCTGCCGCTGAAGGATTTCGGCAATGCGCTGACCGCGGCCGATGCCGAGCGCATAAAGGCCGGCGCGGAAGAGGAATACCGCCGGCTGCTCTATGTTGCGATGACGCGCGCGGCGGACCGGCTGGTGGTCTGCGGTTACCGCGGGCGGCAGGAGAACAAGGACACCTGGCACCCGATGATCGCCGCGGCACTGCAGTCCGATAGCGACCGGGCGGTCGAAACGACGTTTTCGACTTCGGGCGAGAGTTGGCAGGGTCTCGCCTGGCGCGAGGCCGGCGCGGCGGCTGTCGGCGACGTCATCGCGGCCTCCATTGAGGAGAAGACCAGGATTGCCCTGCCCGAGGCGCTCGGCAAACCCTTGCCGGTGCAGAAAGCCCTGCCGCGACCGCTGAGCCCATCCGGGGCAGCGGCGGTGATCGAGACGGATACTGCGGATCTGCTGGTGCCCTCGGCGCTGTTTGGCCGGCGGGGCGGCAGCGGTCCGGATGCCGGGATTGCGCTGGAACGCGGGCGCATCCTGCACCGGTTCCTGCAGGTCCTGCCGTCCTTCGACCCAAACGAACGGCCGGCGGCGGCGCGGCGCTATCTCGAACGGGCCGCTGCCAACTGGCCGGCGGCAGCACAGGCCTCGCTTGTGACGGCAGCGCTGGCGGTGATCGGCGACGCGAGCCTTGCGACGATCTTTTCCCCTGCGGCGCGGGCGGAAGTGTCGATCATGGGCACATTGGCGCTGGGCAGCCGCGACTATGCGGTGTCGGGCCGCATCGACCGCATGGCCGTCAGCGAAACGGCGGTGGAGATCGTCGATTTCAAGACGAACCGGGTGCCGCCGGCCTCGGCGGAGGCCATTCCCTTCGAACATCGCGCGCAGTTGGCGATCTATAGGGCAATCCTTGGACCGCTCTATCCCGGCCGGGAAATCCGCTGCGGGCTGATCTATACCGAAGCGGCGAAAACCTATTGGCTGGAGGCCGGGGTCATGGAGGCGAGCCTTGCCGAACTCACGGCAAAGTGAGATACCGGGCGGAACGATCCATCATCGGCCGGGGTTGAAACCGTGGGCCGGAAGCATCACATCTTCACCAACAATCACCGTTCAAGGAGAGCCTCATGGCTACCGTTAAAGTCGATCAGTCCAATTTCCAGGCCGAAGTTCTGAATTCCGCAGAGCCGGTCGTTGTCGATTTCTGGGCTGAATGGTGCGGTCCGTGCAAGATGATCGCCCCGGCGCTCGAAGAAATCGCCACCGAACTCGCCGGCAAGGTGAAGGTCGCCAAGCTCAACATCGACGAGAACCCGGAACTGGCCGCCCAGTTCGGCGTACGCTCGATCCCGACGCTCGCCATGTTCAAGGGCGGTGAAGTGGCCGACATCAAGGTCGGTGCAGCCCCGAAGACGGCGCTCTCCTCGTGGATTTCCAGCGCGGCCTGATCGGCTGACGCCTGTTTTGACAAAAAAGCCCGGCTTTCCGCCGGGCTTTTTTGTTGCCGGAGCGTTGCCGGGATTTCTTCAGGTGGGCGGCGTGCCGTTGTCGGCGAGCACATCGCCGACAAGGTAGAGCGAGCCGCCGATCAGGATGCGCGGCGGCACGGAATCCTCCGCCGTGATGTTGCCGATTTCGGCCAGCGCATCGGCGACCGTCAGAAGGGGGGCTGCTTCAAGGCCGGCACGCGCCGCATCCTCGGCAAGCGCCACCGGATCGAGCCCGGCATCCGAGCCGCGGATCGGCACCGTGAACACCCGTTCGGCAAGGCCGCCGAACGGCTCGAAATAGCCGATCGGATCCTTCGTATTGATCATGCCGGTGATGAGGAAAAGCGGGCGCGCCTCGCGTTCCTCGAAATTCGCCATGGTCTCGGCGATGACCTGGCCGGCGCCGGGATTGTGCCCGCCATCGACCCAAATCTCGCTGCCGCGCGGCGCAAGCCGCAGGAGCGCGCCGTCCGTCAACCGTTGCAGGCGGCCCGGCCATTCGACGCGGACGAGGCCCATTTCCAAGGCATGGTCGGAGATGGTGAAACCGGCTGCCTTGACGGTGCGGATCGCAGCAGCTGCGTTGCCATATTGGTGGCGGCCCGGCAGGCGCGGCAAGGGCAGATCGGCCAGACCGAACTCGTCCTGATAGACGAGCCGGCCGTATTCCTCATGAGCCATGAAATCCTGGCCGTAGGCGGCATAGGGGCAGCCGAGCCGTTCGGCGGTCTCGATCAGCACGTCGCGGGCGGCCTCTTCCGACTGGTAGCCGATGACGACCGGCGTGCCGCGTTTCATGATGCCAGCCTTTTCCGCGGCGATCAGTTCGACGCGGTCGCCCAGATAGGCCTGATGGTCGAGCGAGATCGGCATGATGACGCTGACCGCCGGATGCGGCATGACATTCGTCGCATCAAAACGCCCGCCCAGACCGACCTCGATGATCGCCACATCCGCGGGATGTTCGGAAAACAGGACGAAGGTGACGGCGGTGAGGATTTCGAAAACGGTGATTTTTTCCCCGCCATTGGCGTCCGCCACGCGGCGCACGGCATCGGCGAGAACAGCGTCCTCGACAAACTGGCCGCGACCGCCCGCAACACCAAGCCGGTAGCGCTCGTGCCAGTTGACGAGATGGGGCGAGGTATGGACGTGGACACTGAGGCCCTGGGCCTCGAGGATCGAACGGCAAAAGGCCGTGACCGAGCCCTTGCCATTGGTGCCCGCCACATGGATGACCGGCGGCAGTTTCAAATGGGGGTCGCCCAAGGCTGTGAGAAGCCGCGTGATGCGGTCCAGCGAAAGATCGAATCCCTTGGGATGGAGACCGAGAAGCTTCTCGATCTCCGCTGCCGCTTCGCTGGCCGTTACCATCGTCATGCCGCCCTCGCGATGAGGTTCTTACTGCGCCGCGATGGCGACAGCGCCGTTCGTCACGACAGGGGATGCCGCCGCCGGCTTCTTCATCAGGATCTTCAGAAGGCGGGCCAGCGTATCGGGAATATCGTGGCGCTTGACGACCAGGTCGATCATGCCGTGTTCCAGCAGGTATTCCGACGTCTGGAAGCCTTCGGGCAGCTTTTCGCGGATCGTCTGCTCGATGACGCGCTTGCCGGCGAAGCAGATTTCGGCACCCGGCTCAGCAAGGTGGATGTCACCCAGCATGGCGTAGGAGGCCGTGACACCGCCGGTCGTCGGGTTGGTGAGCACGACGATGTAAGGCAGACCAGCTTCCTTCAGCATTTCCACGGCCACCGTGGTGCGCGGCAGCTGCATCAGCGACAGGATGCCTTCCTGCATGCGCGCGCCGCCCGAGGCGGGGAACATGATAAGCGGGCATTTTTCGGCAATCGCCCGCTCGAAGGCCTTGATGATCGCCTCGCCAGCGGCAATGCCGAGCGAGCCGCCCATGAAGTTGAACTCATGCACGACCGCGACGAGCTTGACGCCGCGCGACTTGCCGACGCCGGCGACAATCGTGTCTTCCAGGTCGGTCTTGGTGCGGCTGTCCTTCAGGCGATCCGTGTACTTCTTCGAATCGCGGAACTTCAACGGGTCCTGCGCCACCTTCGGCTGCTGCAGGGCCTCGTAGACGCCGTCATCGAAGAGATCCTTGAGGCGCGCCTTGGCCGGCATCTTCATGTGGTAGCCGGAAGCGGGGATGACCCACTTGTTTTCCTCGAGATCGCGGTGAAACACCATCTCGCCGGTTTCCGGGCACTTGATCCAGAGGTTTTCCGGAACATCCCGGTCAGGGCGGCCAAGCATCGAGTTGATCTTCGGCCGAACGTAATTCGTGATCCAGTTCACGGTCTAGACTCCCGTTATAATGGTGGTTCCCATGTGGGAACTTTACTCCGCCGCCGCAAGGCGCGACGCACGCACGCCCGATGCGAGGCTCATGACCAGCGTCTCGACGCCGGCAACGGTGGCGGCACTGGCCTTGCCGTCCGCCGTCAGGCTGGAGGCGATCTGGTTGACGATGGCCGTGCCGACGACGACGCCGTCCGCCGACGCGCCGATCGCGCGGGCATGTTCCGCCGTCTTGACGCCGAAGCCGACGCAGACCGGCAGCGTCGTGTGCGCCTTGATGCGGCCGACAGCGCCGCCGATCAGCGACGGATCCGGCAGGGCCGAGCCGGTGATGCCGTTCATCGAGACGTAATAGACGAAGCCGGACGTGTTCTTCAGCACGGTCGGCAGGCGCTTCTCGTCGGTGGTCGGCGTTGCCAGGCGGATGAAGTTGATGCCCTTGGCCAATGCCGGAATGCACAGCTCGTCATCCATTTCCGGCGGCAGGTCGACGACGATCAGGCCATCGATGCCGGCTTCGAGCGCCTCATCGAGGAAACGGTCGACGCCGTAGATGTAGATCGGGTTGTAATAGCCCATCAGCACGATCGGCGTTGCATCGTCGTGCCTGCGGAAGTCGCGGGCCATCTGGATCGTCTTGGCAAGCGTCTGGCCACCGGCGAGCGCACGCTGGCCGGCCAGCTGGATCGCCGGACCGTCGGCCATCGGGTCGGAAAAGGGCATGCCGAGCTCGATGACGTCGGAGCCTGCCTTGGGTAGCGCCTTCATGATCTCCAGGGAACTCGCATAATCCGGATCGCCGGCCATGAAATAGGTGACGAGAGCCGGGCGGCCTTCGGCGGCGATATCCGCAAAACGTTTGTCCATGCGTGCGGTCATCTTAGAGCTCCATGCCGAGGATCTTGCCGACGGTGAAGATATCCTTGTCGCCGCGGCCGGAGAGGTTCATCAGGATGATCTGGTCCTTGCCCATCTTGGGCGCGCGCTTGATGACTTCGGCAATCGCGTGGCTCGGCTCCAGCGCCGGGATGATGCCCTCAAGTTTCGTCAGCAGCTGGAAGGCTTCCAGCGCCTCATCGTCCATGATCGGCACATATTCAGCGCGGCCGATCTGGTGCAGCCAGGCGTGTTCCGGGCCGATGCCGGGATAGTCGAGGCCGGCGGAAATCGAATGGCCTTCCTTGATCTGGCCGTCCGCGTCCTGCAGCAGGTAGGTGCGGTTGCCATGCAATACGCCCGGCGAGCCGGCGGTCAGCGAGGCACAGTGCAGGTCGCCGTCGAGGCCCTTGCCGCCGGCTTCGACGCCGACGATCTGGACGTTCTTGTCGTCGAGGAAGGGATGGAAGATGCCGATGGCGTTCGAACCGCCGCCGACGGCCGCGATCACCATGTCCGGCAGGCGGCCTTCGGCGGCCAGAAGCTGCTCGCGGGCTTCCGCGCCGATGACGGCCTGGAAGTCGCGCACCATCTCCGGATAGGGATGGGGGCCTGCGGCCGTGCCGATCAGGTAATAGGTATCGTCGACATTGGTGACCCAGTCACGCAGCGCCTCGTTCATGGCATCCTTCAGCGTGCCGCTGCCCGCCGTCACCGGCTTCACCTCGGCGCCAAGCAGCTTCATGCGAAAGACGTTCGGCGCCTGCCGCTCGACATCCGTCGCGCCCATATAGACGACGCAGGGGAAACCGAAGCGTGCGGCGACGGTGGCGGACGCCACGCCATGCTGACCCGCACCGGTTTCGGCGATGATGCGCGTCTTGCCCATGCGCTTGGCGAGCAGGATCTGGCCAATGCAGTTGTTGATCTTGTGCGAACCGGTGTGGTTCAGCTCCTCGCGCTTGAAATAGATCTTTGCGCCGCCGAGATGCTGCGTCAGGCGTTCGGCATAATAGAGCGGGCTCGGCCGGCCGATATAATGGGCGCCGAGATCCTTCAGTTCCGCCTGGAAGGCAGGATCGGTCTTCGCCTTGTCCCACTCGTCCTGAAGCTCGAGGATCAGCGGCATCAGGGTTTCGGCAACGAAGCGCCCCCCGAAAATGCCGAAACGGCCGTCCTCGTCCGGACCTTCGCGGTACGAATTCAGGTTGGGTGACTGGTTCACTTGCCTCTCCCTGCGACGGCGGTCTCGTGTTCCGCTTTTCGTGCCGCTTCAAAAAACGCTTCGATCAGGCCGAGATCCTTGACGCCCGGCGCGCTTTCGACGCCGGAACTGGTATCGATGCCCGGTGCGCCGGTCAGCCGGATGGCCTCGGCGAGATTATCCTTGTTCAGCCCACCGGAAAGCATGTAATCGACGCCGTCGTCAAGCAAATGCATGAGCGTCCAGTCAAAGGACACGCCATTGCCACCCGGAAGTTCGGAGCCGGCCGGCGGCTTGGCATCGAACAGGAACCGGTCGGCAATGCCGATATAGGGCTCGATCTTCTTGAGGTCGTCCGCCTCGCGCACCGAAAAGGCCTTCATGACAGGCAGGCCATAGACCGCCTTGACGTTCAGCACGCGTTCCGGGCTTTCGCTGCCATGCAGCTGGAGAATGTCGGGGGAAAGCTGGTCGACGATCTCGTCGAGCTCGTCATTGTCGGCATTCACCGTGACGGCGACGATCTTCACCCGGCCGCGCACGCGATCCGCCAGACGCCCGGCATCCGTGGGCTCGATGTTGCGCGGGCTTTTCGGAAAGAAGATGAAGCCGATATGCGTGGCGCCGAGTGAAACGGCCTTGTCGACGGCTTCCTCGGTCTTCAGCCCGCAGATCTTGATGTCGAGTGGCTTGTCGCGTGTCATGGGCAGGGAAGTCGCACGATTTTCCCGAAGAGTCGAGCCGAAAGACGGCGACGAATCGTCCGGAACCGGCACCCTTGCATGACAGCGGAATGCGCCCATATGGAATGGAGATTATTGTATTGCGCAATTCCGACGGAAAACCGCTTCACACTTTTCCTGGAATTGCTTTGGACCGGAGACCTCCATGCGGCTCATCATTGCCATCCTCCTGCCCTTTCTCGTGTTTTTCACCATCGGGCGGCCGATTGCCGGCATTATTTGCCTCATCTTGCAGATCACGCTGATCGGCTGGCTGCCTGCCGCCATCTGGGCCGTCTATGCGCTGGGGCAGTATAATACGGACAGGAAAATCCGTGATGCGCTGGGTGACCGCCGCTAGGTATCAGCCGAAATCCAGGGCGTGCAGCAGGCTGCCATTACGCTTCAGCCAGCGTTTCGACTCTTCCGTCGTCGGGCAGAGCTGTTCGCACAGCGCCCAGAAGGCCGGGCTGTGGTTCATCTCGCGCAGATGCGCCACTTCATGGGCCGCGAGATAATCGATGACACCGGGTGGCGCCATGGCGATGCGCCAGGAAAAGCTGAGCGCGCCATCGGCCGAGCAGGAGCCCCAGCGGCTGCGGGTATCGCGCAGCGTCAGCGACTTCACTTTCCTGCCAATGCGGCCGGCGTGCACGGCAACCAGCCTGTCCAGCTCCAGCCGCGCCTCCTTCTTCAGGAAATCGCTGATGCGGCGCGGGATGCTCTCTTCCATGCCGCCGACGCGCAGCACCGCCTCGTCATCGACGATCACGGATTCCGTGAGGCCACGCAGCCGGCCGGTCGCCTCGATGCGGTGGGACACGCCGCGGATCATCACATAACCGCCGTCCGCCAGTTCGTTAGTGGTGCGGAACTTTGCCAGCTTGGTCATCAGCCAGCCCTGATGACGATCGAGGAAATCGCGGATATCGCGCTCCGGCACGCCTGATGGCACCGTCATGCGCAGCGCCCGGCCGCCAGGTTCGATGCGCAGCGTCAGGCGCGTTGCGCGAAAATCCCGCCGGATGGTGAGCGGCAGGCGCCGGCCGTTGACATCGACCTCGCGCCTTTCCGGCGGGGGCGGCGTCTTCAGGGCCTTGCGCGGCTTGCGAAGCGAGGAAAACATGCTGCCTTTCATAGCCGATTCGGCCCGGGCTGAAACGTCCCAACGAAAAAACCGGCGCCTGGGCGCCGGTCGGGAATTCACGCCCTCTCTTTCGTCATGGTCGGGCTCGACCCGACCATCCATGTCGCGGGTGCTGCGTGGATCCTCGGGCAAGCCCGAGGATGACGGGGTGAGGCGGTTACGTGGCCGGGAAGCCCGGGACGTCACTCTGGCCGCTGGCGCGACGTTCGCGCATAAAACGGTCGAACTCCTCCTGGTCCTTGGCACGGCGCAGCTCGCGGCTATAGGCATCGAACTCCTCGCGCATCTCGTCGAGCTTGCGGCGCTCCTCGTCGAGGCGGGCGAGCTCGGCATCACGCCAGTCGTCGAAGGCGACGTTGCCGGTCGCGGCGCGGAAAGCGGAAGGACCGCGACCACGGCCGAACTTGCTGCGGCAGGAGGCGAACATGCCATCGAGATTGTCGTTGGCGTCTTTCTTGAAGGATTTTAGGCGGTCGCCGAAGATGATGTAGGCGAGCATGGCGAGGCCGAGCGGCCAAAACACCACGAAGCCGAGCACCATCAGGGCGATGGTCGCAGGCGTCCAGTCGGGACGGATCAGGGCTGACTGGTTCATGTGCAATCTTCCTCACGATCGGCGGAAACCACCTCGGTTTCCGGTGATTCCGATGTGGTTAGACCGCCCATCGCGTTCAAGACGATGCGTCGTTAATTCCGACAAGTGCCTGAAAGCAGCCCTAAAAATCAGGACGCGGCGCCCGCCTTGCCACCCTTGATGACGCGCGGCACCGGCTTTGCCCTCTGGCCCTTACCATGCTCGCCGATGAAGGACAGGATGCGCGGCGCGATCTCCTTGCGGAAGCGCGAGCCGTTGAAGACGCCGTAATGGCCGACATCCGGCTGCATGTAGTGCATGCGCATATGCTCCGGAATGTTGGTGCAGATGGTCTGCGCCGCCTTGGTCTGGCCGACGCCGGAAATGTCGTCGTTCTCGCCTTCGACGGTCAGGAGCGCCACGTTGCGGATCGCCGTCGTATCCACGGGTCGGGCGCGGTGCATCATCTCGCCCTTCGGCAGAGCGTGTTTCATGAAGACCGTTTCGACCGTCTGGAGATAGAACTCCGCCGTCAGGTCCATGACCGCCAGATATTCGTCGTAGAAATCCCGGTGCTTTTCCGCTGCATCGCCATCGTTCTTCACGAGATGCGCAAAGAACTCCTTGTGGGCCACGACGTGGCGGTCGAGGTTCATCGACATGAAGCCGGAGAGCTGCAGGAAGCCCGGATAGACCATGCGCATGACGCCGGGCTGCGGCCACGGCACCGGCATGATGACATTGTCGCGGAACCAGTCGATCGGCTTTTCTTCCGCAAGCTTGTTGACCGCGGTCGGGTTGATGCGCGTGTCGATAGGCCCGCCCATCAAGGTCATGGTGGACGGAGACAGCGGGTCGTTGTCGGCCTCCATGACGGCAACGGCGGCCAGCACCGGCACGGCCGGTTGGCAGACGGCGATCACATGCGTATCCGGCCCCAGCGCATGCAGCATCTGGATGACGTAGTCGATATAGTCGTCGAGGTCGAAGGCACCGTCGGAAAGCGGCACCATGCGCGCATCCACCCAGTCGGTGATGTGCACTTCCGCATGAGGCAGCAGCGCTTCGACCGTGCCGCGCAAGAGCGTCGCATAGTGGCCGGACATCGGCGCGACGATCAGGATTTTCGGGTCCTTGCGGTGGCCGGCCGGCAGACAACGCTCAAAATGGATGAGGTTGCAGAAGGGCTGCTTCCAGACGACCTTTTCGTGGACCGAAATGGTCTGGCCGTCGACAACGGTGGTGGGGAGACCGAATTCGGGCTTGCCGTAGCGGCGGGTGGTGCGTTCGAGAACCTCGAAGCCTGCGGCCATGGTGCGGCCGAACGTGGTGTGCGTCAGCGGATTGAGCGGGTTGCGGAAGGCGATGCGCATCTGGTCGGCAACGACGCGCCAGGGCGCCATCATCGCATGATTGAGTTCGTAGAGCTGATAATACATCGGACGCGTTATCCCATTTCCCGGTGCAAGGCCCAAGCCCGCTGCACCACCGGTTTCCGCAGATGCGAAAAGACTAACATGTTTTCGCTGCGTGGCAACACGCCGCATGGCCATCCTAAGCCCGCGAACCTTTCGCGGGCATGAACGCAATTTACTCTTCCGCAGCGTTTTCCGCCCGGTTCAGGCGGCAACCTGCACGATGGCCTTGATGAGGCCGGCCTTTTCCGCCGCCCAGCGGGCAAGGTCGAGGGGAACGCGCTCCAGCGTGGTGCGGTGGGTGACGAGCCTGTCCACCGGGACCTGCCCGGCGCGGATCGCCGCCATCACATGCTCGAAATCCACGCGCGTCGCGTTGCGGCTGCCGACCAGCATCATTTCACGCTTGTGGAACTCCGGGTCGGAGAAGCGGATGTCGTCCTTCACCACGCTGACCAGCACGAGCGCGCCGCCATGGGCGACATAGGCGAAGGCAGCCTGCATCGACGCCGCGTAGCCGGTCGCATCGAACACGACATCGAAACCATCGCCGCCGGTTGCATCAAGCACCATCTCGGCCGCCGTCGCGCCTGCGAGGATGCCGTCGTCGAATCCGAACCGCTCGCTGGCCATGGCGAGACGTTCCGTGGACGTGTCCATCAGCGTCACGGCGTGCCCGGCGATACGGGAGAACAGCGCGGTGCCCAGGCCGATCGGCCCGGCACCGATGACCAGCGCGCGGGATCCTGCCGGCGCCAGCGAGCGACGCACGGCATGGGCGCCGATCGCCAGAAATTCCACGGTCGCTGCCGCCTCCAGGGAAAGACCGTCAGCCGGGTAAAGATTATCGGCAGGAACGAGGATTTCCTCGCAGAGCGCGCCATCGGTATGCACGCCGAGCACGCGGATCGCCGTGCAGCAATTCGGCTTGTCCTTCTGGCAGGCGATGCAGATGCCACAGGAAATGTAGGGGTTTACGACAACCGATGTGCCGGCGGCCAGTCCGCTTCCGCCCGGGTCGGTGACGATGGCGGAGACCTCGTGGCCCATCACCCGGGGATAGTCGAGGAACGGGTGTTTGCCTTCGAAGATGTGGTAATCGGTGCCGCAGATGCCGACATGGCTGACGGCGACGCGCACCCAGCCGTCCGGCGGCGCGCCGGGGTTTTCACGGTCGGTCATTTCCAGCCGGCCGGGTTCGATGCAGACGATGGCTTTCATCTCAACGGCTTCCGCGGCGGCGCAACTGGTCGAAATAGACGATGACGATGATCAGCAGGCCGGTGATGATGCGCTGCCAGAACGAATTGACGTTCAGGAGGTTCGCACCATTGTTGATGGTCGCCAGGATGAAGGCGCCGAGCAGGGGTCCGTGCACCGAGCCGACCGCGCCGAACAGGCTGGTGCCGCCGATGACGGAGGAAGCGATCGCCTGAAGCTCCCAGCCTTCCGCCTGCGTGGCATTGCCGATGCCGATGCGAGAGGCGAGCAGCAGGCCGACGAAGGCGGCACAGGTGGCCGAGAGGATATAGGCGAGATAGATCGTGCGGTTTACATTGACGCCGGACAACCGCGCCGCCTCGCTGTTCGAGCCGACCGCGAACAGATAGCGGCCGAAGCGCGAGAGATGCAGGAAGACGAAGGCCGGGATCGCCACCAGGATAACCATCCAGAACAGGCTCGGCACACCGAGGAAATCGGTGCGGGAGAAGTTGGTGAAGCCTTCGTGGTTGATCGAGATCGTCGAGCCGTTGGTGATCAAAAGACCGATGCCGCGCAGCGAGGTCAGCGTGGCGAGCGTGATGATGAAGGGCGGCAGGCCCATGCGCACGATGCCGAACCCGTGGAAGGTGCCGATCGCGACACCCATCAGCAGCGTCAGGATGATCGATGCCCAGAGCGGCACGCCGGCCTGCAGCAGCCAGGCGACGATGACGCTGGTGAAGCCGACGATGGCGCCGACGGACAGGTCGATGCCGGCGGTGATGATGACGAAGGTCTGGCCGACGGCGAGGATCGCCGTCATCGCCCCCTGGCGCAACAGGTTGCTGATATTGCCCGGCGTCCAGAACGCATTGGTCGACAGGCCAAGCAGCAGCCAGAGGAACAACAGGAGGCCGAGCAGCGTCAGGCCGAGCAGGATGTTGGTGCCCTTCTTCGGTGCCGGTGCGCTTTCCGTCGTCGTCTCCACGCTCATGTTTCTTCTCCCTTATCGCGTGACGTTCAGCGTGTTTTACGCAGTGCCAGACGCAAAACCGCTGCGCACTTTTGCTGGATTGCTCTAGATACCGATGGCCTGGGTCAGGACGTCCTCGTGCGAGGCCACCCGGTGGTCGTGACTGGCGACGAGCCGGCCGCCACGGAAGACATGCAGCCGGTCGGAAAGCTCGTAGACTTCCGGCAGGTAGGACGAGATGAGGATGATGCCGGCGCCCTGTTTCAACAGTTCGCCGAACAGGCGATAGATTTCCGCCTTGGTGCCGACATCGACGCCGACGGTCGGTTCGTCGAAAATGAAGAGCCGGGCGCCGTGGCTCAGCCACTTGCCGATGACGATCTTCTGCTGGTTGCCGCCGGACATGGCCGACGCCAGCACGCGGCGCGACGGCGTCTTGATGCGAAGATCGCGGATCTGCCGGTCGGCATTCGCCGCCTCGTCGCCCTTGCGGATCACCAGGCCGGAACTCAGCCGCTTCAACACCGGCAGGTTGATGTTGAGGCCGATCGGCAGGTTGAGGCAGAGGCCCTGGTCGCGGCGACTTTCCGGCGCCAGCGCGATGCCGAGGTCCATCGCCGTGCGTTCGTTGCGGATGTCGACCTTCCTGCCGTCCCAGAAGATCTCCCCGGCCGAAACCGGCTGGCGGCCATAGAGGCCGAGCGCAAATTCGCTGCGACCGGCACCGATCAGGCCATAAAGGCCGACGATCTCGCCCGCGCGCACCGACAGCGACACATCCTCGAAACCGGGGCCGGACAGTCCCTTTGTCTCGACGATGACATTGCCGATCGGCACCTTTTCCTTGTGGTAGATCTGCTCGATCGTGCGGTTGATCATCAGCGCGATCAGCTCGTTCTCGTTGGTCACGCCGATGAGGCGCGTGCCGACATGGGTGCCATCACGCAGGACCGAAACACGGTCGGCAAGCTCGAACACTTCCTCCATGCGGTGGCTGATATAGACGATGGTGACACCCTGATCGCGTAGCCGGCGAATGAGCCGGAAGAGCTGGGCGGATTCCTGCCGCGTCAGATAGGCTGTCGGCTCGTCGAAGATGAGGAAGCGGATGCCGCGCATGGCGGCCTTGGCCGTCGCGACGAGCTGCTGCTGGCCGATGGTCAGGTTCTGGAGGGGGGCGGCGGCCGGCAACTGGAAACCCAGATCGTCGAGCACCGCCTGGGCCGCGCGCTCCATGGCGCCCTTGCGCATCAGCCCGTAGCGATCCATCTCGTCGCCGAGGAACATGTTGGCCGCCACCGACAGGTGCGGGCAGAGCACCACTTCCTGATGCACGGCATTGATGCCGCGGGAAATCGCTTCGGTGGGCGTCGCCAGCTGCACGGGCTTGCCGCACCAGAAAACCTCGCCGGCGGTGCGGCGGATGACACCGGTCAGGAGCTTGATAAGCGTCGATTTGCCGGCGCCGTTTTCGCCGACGATGGCGTGGATCTCGCCCGCCAGAAAGGTCACCGTCGCCGGTTTCAGCGCCTCGACGAGGCCGTATTTCTTCTGAAGCCCGCGCAGTTCGAGGATCGGCGCGCCACGCGGCACGGTCTCGGATTCGGCGAGCTTCGCCTCGTCTTCATGCCGATGGCTGAGCTCTTCAAGGCTGCTCATCGCAGTCTCCTCCTGACTCCGGGGAAGCGTCCCGCCCGGATTTTGTAGCCCGGGCGGGAAATCGTCAAACCGATCAGATCTTCGGGTTCAGCAGGGCATCGATCTTCGGATCGGCCATGTTGTCCTTCGTCACGAGGTTCGCACCCGTATCGACGAAGGCTTCGACCTTCTCGCCCTTGGAGACGGCGAGCGCCGTCTTCACGCCGTCATAGCCCATGCGATAGGGATCCTGCACGACGAGGCCGGCGAGCACGCCTTCCTTGAGGAAACCGACGGTCTTTTCATCCGAGTCGAAGCCGATGACCTTGATCTTGTCGCCGAGCTTGTTTTCGGCGATCGCCTGGCCGACGCCCTGCGCCATGATGAGGTTGGAGGCAAAGACGCCGACGAGGTTGGGGTTGGCGGTGATGAGGTCGGTCATCATGTTGAGGCCGGTGGTGGCCTGGCCGTCCGCATATTTATCGGCCACGACCTTCAGGCCCGGATATTTCGTCTTCACCTGATCCAGGAAGCCCTCGCGGCGCTGGTCGAGCGAACCGACACCCGGCAGGCTGGTGATGATGGCGATCTCGCCCTCTTCCTTGCCGGTCGCGGCCTTGATGGCGGCAGCAAGGCCATCGGCGCCGATGCGACCGCCCTGCACGTTGTCGGTTGTCAGGAACGACGTAAAGGCCTTGGAATCCGCCGAGGAGTCGATGCCGATGATCGGAACGGACTTTGCCGCCTCATCGACCGGCTTGCCGAGCGCCTTGAATTCCGTCGGCGAAATGACGACCGCGGCCGGGCCGCCGGCCACGGCATTTTCGAGAATGGTGATCTGGCCATTGATGTCGGATTCCGACTGCGCACCGAGTTCCGGCACGTTGACGCCAAGATCCTTGCCGGCGGCGCGGGCACCCGCGAGCACGATCTGCCAGTAGAAAGACGTGGTGTCCTTGACGATGATCGGGATGGTGACGTCCTGCGCGAAGGACGCGGCAGGGGCCATGGTGGCGAGGACTGCGGCACCCGCCAGCGCCGTGAAGGCGCGGCGAGACAGAAGCGATCTTACAATGCTCATCAGGTTTCTCCTCTCAGATGCCTCCTGTTCCTCTTTGGATCGGGCCGCAGGAAGCGAACAACTCGATCTTTTATCGATAAAAAACATTTATAGGGCACGCTATACCTGCCTGCCCTCCTTGGCAAGCAAGCAATTCTTCGCAAAAAGGCTGCATTTCCAAGCGTTCCAGTCCATTGCCATCCGTCCTCCCAAACGGTGGCCGCCGGTATCTTGATCCGTCAAACAACGCCGAAAGCAAAACCCTCGCGCACGTTTGCTGGCGTTGTTCTAGACCCGGTAGACCTCATCCGGGTGCACGACACCCTTCTTCAGAATGATATTGCCATAAAGCCGGAATTCCGTCGTCGCGACAATATAGGCCGCCTTCTTCGCCATCTCATAGAAGGCAAAACGCTCGACCGCGTGAACGGTGAAATCACCGGCCAATTCGCGCACCAGGTTCTGAAACGTCACGCAGATGTCCGGCACGGCCGCAGGATCACCCACGACCTCCATGCGCCAGGCAGCCTGCGGCACGAAGGTGTCGAGCGGCATATGCGCCAGCACGGCCTCGGTGATCGACACCGCATCGACGCCGTCCGCCCGGATCACCTTGGGGCCGAGGAAACTCGACGGGAAATTCGCGTCGGCGATGACGATGTCGTCGCCATGGCCCATGGTCCTGAGCGCATGCAGCAGGTCCGGCCCAAGCAGCGGATGAATGCCTCTCAACATGGCTTTGCGATCCTCCCAGATCGGACTTACTGCCGGACAGCTTCCAGCGCCAGTTCCGGCGCTACCAGCGTATAGGGCTCGAAAGCCGGGTAAATATCTTTTGGTACATCCCTGCGCGCGAGCGTCATGTTGCGGCGCAGGCTTTCGGGTTTGGCGGTGCCGAGCAGGACGGACGCCACGGCGGGGTGCTGCAACGGAAAATGCAGGGCGGGCGCGGCAAGTGGCAGGCCCTTCTCCTCGGCAATCCCCACCATCGCGCCCACTTTGGCCTGGGTCTCCGACGTCGCCGGCATATAGTCGAAATGCGCGCCCGCGACCGGGCCGGTCGCAAGGATGCCGGAATTGAAGACGCCGCCCACCACCAGCGATGTGCCCTTCTCCACACAGAGCGGCAGAAGATCCGCCACCGCCGAACGATCGAGCAGCGTGTAACGACCGGCGAGCAGGATGCAGTCGAGATCGACGTGCCGCATGACATCGAGGCAGACGGGAACTTCGTTCACGCCAAGCCCGAACGCGCTGATGACGCCCGTCGACTTCAACTCGCCGAGTGCCTTGAGCCCGGAATCCAGCAACTGCCTGATATAGACGGCGTTGCGCTCGGCACCGTGTGTGTAAACACCGATATCGTGCACGTAGAGGATATCGATACGATTGAGCCCGAGCCGCGCGTAGCTCAACTCGACGGAACGCATGATGCCGTCATAGCTATAGTCGTAGAGTACGTCGAAGGGCAGCGGATCGACAAAACCGTAGTTCGGAACCTTGTCATCCGGCACCGGCACCATGACGCGGCCGACCTTTGTCGAAAGCACATAGCTGCCTTTGGGCTTCTCGCGCAGAAAGTCGCCGGTGTAGCGCTCGGCGAGCCCGAAGCCGTACCAGGGCGCGGTATCGACGTAGCGCAGGCCCTCATCCCAGGCGGCATTCAGTGTGGCCATGGCCGTCTCGCGCGGGCAGGCCCGGTACAGCCCGCCAAGCGACGCCGTGCCGAAACTGAATTCGGTGACGGCAAGCCCCGTCCTCCCGATGGTCCTGGTCTTCATGCGGGCCTCCTCGCCGATGTCCTCTCATCGACGTTTTGTCTTTTATCGACAATAGACAGATTGCCGTCAATGGGTAATATGCGGGAAGGAGGAAGCGGGAGGATGACAGCGGGCGGCGCGTTGCGTGCCGGACGTCTGGCCATTTGCCCGGTCAGCCATTAAGGGACGCGACACCCAGCAACCGGCGGCACCCATGGCCAAACAGAACACCGTCTTCAAGGACGCCTTCAATCGCTGCGTCAAACTTCTGGAGCAGACGGCGAGCCTGCCGTCCGAGCCGGAACTCGGCGCCACGCTCGGCGTCAGCCGCACGACCGTGCGGGCGATCCTGACCCGGCTGGAGGAGATCGGCCTGCTGACCTGGGAAAAGCGGCGCAAGATCGTGCTGAGAAAACCGGTCGCTGCCGACTACTTTCCCACCGAAGAGACGGATTCGCTCTCCGAAATCATCGAACGCAGTTTCATGCGCCGGATTCTCGCCGGCGGCGCCGAGCCCGGCATGCAGATCAACGAGCTGGAGCTTGCCCGCGAGATCGGCATCGGCACGACCAGCGTGCGCGAATTCCTGATCCGCTTTAGCCGCTTCGGGCTCATCGAAAAGCGGCCGAACAGCCATTGGGTGCTGAAGGGTTTTACCCGCGAATTCGCCCTAGAGCTGACGGAGGTGCGCGAAATGTTCGAACTGCGCTCGGCGGTCGCCTTCGCCCGGCTGCCGGGGGATCATCCCGCCTGGCAGGAACTCGAGGCGATCGAGGCCGTGCACCACGCGATTCTCGCCGATATCGACAATCGCTACCTGGATTTCTCCGAACTCGACGAGCGTTTTCACTTGCTGGTGCACCGCGCCTCGAAGAACCGTTTCATCGTCGATTTCTACGACGTGATCGCCATCGTCTTCCACTATCACTACCAGTGGAACAAGACGAATGCGCGCCAGCGCAATGCCCGGGCGCTGGAGGAACACCTTGCCTATATTGCTGCCCTGCGCTCGCGCGATGCGATCGAGATCGAACTCGCCTGCCGGCAGCACCTCAAATCGGCGCGCGAAACGCTGCTGCAATCCATCAACTGAGAGCCCGCCATGCCGACGCCTATCGTGCAATTCGGAACGAGCCGCTTCCTGCAGGCACATGCGGATCTCTTCGTCAGCGAGGCGCTGGAGAAGGGCGAGGCGCTCGGTGCCATTACCGTCGTCCAGACGACCGGTTCGCCCGAACGCGCCGGACGCCTTGCCGCACTGGCGGCGCCGGGCGGTTATCCCGTGATCATACGCGGCCGGCAGGACGGCCGTGACATCGAGCGCGAACAGCGGGTCGTCAGCGTCAGACGCGCGCTTTCGACGGCAACCGACTGGGATGATGTCCGGCGGATCTTTTGCGAGGAAGCCGGTGTCGTGCTGTCGAACACCGGCGATACCGGCTACGACGTCGGGGACGACGATCTTGCGGACCCGGTTCCGCCCTCGTTTCCCGGCAAGCTTCTGGCGCTGCTCCATGAACGCTTCCAGACGAATCGCCGAAAGCTGACCGTGCTGCCGTGTGAATTGGTTTCCAGAAACGGCGACGTGCTGAAGCGATTGATCCTCGATCTCCAGGCCAATCGTTACCCGGAGTCCGACTTTCGTGAATGGCTATTAACCGACGTGGTCTGGGCCAATACGCTGGTCGACCGGATCGTCTCCGCGCCGATCGAGCCGGCTGGCGCGGTGGCCGAGCCCTACGCGCTGTGGGCAATCGAAAACCAGCCCGGCCTGGTGCTGCCATGCCGGCACCCGGCCATGCTCGTCGTCGACGACCTGACGCCCTATGAGAAACTGAAACTGCACATCCTCAACCTCGGCCACACGGTGCTTGCCGATGTCTGGATGAAGGAAAATCGCCCCGCCGACGAAACCGTAAAGGCGATGCTGCGCGACGCCGCTATCCGCCAGCGGCTTCTGTCCCTCTACACGGCCGAGGTCATCCCCGGCTTTGCGGCGAGGGGTCTGCGCAGGCAAGCGGAGGCCTATGTCGCCGCGACGATGGACCGTTTCGACAATCCGTTTCTCGACCACCGCCTGCGCGACATCGCCAACCATCACGCCGAAAAACTCGTCCGTCGCCTCGTCGATTTCCACGCCTGGACACCGGATGTCCCGAAACCGGCGCTGCTGGACATCGCCGGCGTTCAGTAACCGCCGCTGCGTTTGTCCGAAACATCCTCGCCGAGGAAGCGGCGGCGAAGGCCGTCAACGGCCGATACGAGGCAGTTGACGTCGGTGCCGATGGCCATGAAGTCCGCACCGAGATCGCGGTAGACCTCGGCCTGCGGCAGCGAAACCGTCATGATGCCGCGCGCCTTGCCGTGGGCCTTGGTGCGCGCGAAGATATGCGTAATCGCCGCCAAAACCTCCGGGGCGCCCGGATTGCCGAGGTGACCCATATCCGCGGCAAGATCCGACGGGCCGATGAAGATGCCGTCGACACCCTCGACCGCCGCGATTTCATCGACCGCCGCAAGGCCCGCCTTGTTTTCGACCTGCACGATCAGGCAGATCTGGTCATTCGCGGTGGTTATGTAATCCGGCGTGCGGCTGAAATCGCTCGCCCGGCCGAGGCCGGCGCCGACGCCGCGGATGCCATGCGGCGGGTAGCGCACGGCGCGCACCAGGGCTTCCGCCTGCGCAGCCGATTCGACCATGGGGATGAGGAAGGTCTGGGCGCCCTGATCGAGCAATTGCTTCAGGATCCAGGCCTCGCCCATCGGCGGACGCACCATGGCATGGGTCGCCGAATGACGCAGCGCACCGACCTGCGCGCTCATCAGCGGCATGTCGTTCGGGCCGTGTTCGCCATCGATCAACAGCCAGTCATAGCCACTCGTCGAGAGGATTTCCACGGCATAGGCGCTGCCGAGGGCTGCCCAGAGCCCGAGCTGGAACCGACCGTCGCGAAGGGCGGCCTTGAAGGTATTTTTGGGTGCGGACACGATTTTTCCTCTCAAAACGAAACCGGCCGGACGATGCCGGCCGGGTCTCTCAATGGATGTTGCTCAGGCGATGCCGCCGAGGCAGACATATTTGATCTCGGTGAATTCCTCGATGCCGTAGCGCGAGCCCTCGCGGCCGAGGCCGGACAGCTTGACACCGCCGAAGGGGGCTTCCGCCGTCGAGATCAGCCCGGTATTGACGCCGACCATGCCATATTCCAGCGCCTCGGCGACGCGGAACACCCGCGACAGCTCCTTGGCGTAGAAATAGGAGGCAAGGCCGAACTCGGTGTCATTCGCCTGGGCGATGACGTCGTCCTCGTCCGTGAAGCGGAAGAGCGGCGCGACGGGGCCGAAGGTTTCTTCGCGCGCGACCGCCATGTCCGGCGTCACGTCGGCAATGACGGTCGCCTCGTAGAAGGTGCCGCCGAGCGCATGGCGCTTGCCGCCCTGCACGACCCGGCCGCCCTTCTTGACGGCGTCGGAAACGTGTTCCTCGACCTTTTCGAGGGCAGCCGTATCGATCAGCGGGCCGAGAATCACACCTTCATCGAAGCCGTTGCCGGTCTTCAGCTTGCCGACGGCGGCGGCGAGCTTTTCGGAGAAGGCATCATAGACGGCATCCTGCACATAGAGCCGGTTGGCGCAGACGCAGGTCTGGCCGTTGTTGCGGAATTTCGCAATCAGCGCGCCCTCGACGGCCGCATCGAGATCGGCATCGTCGAAAACGATGAAGGGTGCATTGCCGCCAAGCTCGAGGCCGAGCTTCTTGATGGTCGGGGCGGACTGCCTGTAAAGCTCGGCGCCGATTTCCGTCGAACCGGTGAAGGTGAGTTTGCGCACCGTCGGATTGGCGGTCATTTCCGCGCCGATTTCGCGGGCAGAGCCGGTGATCACGCTGAACAGGCCGGCGGGCAGGCCGGCGCGTTCGGCGAGGATGGCGATGGCGATGGCCGAGAACGGCGTCTGCGAGGCGGGCTTCAGCACCATGGCGCAGCCGGCGGCGAAGGCGGGCCCGGCCTTGCGGGTGATCATGGCGTTGGGGAAGTTCCACGGCGTGATGGCCGCGACGACGCCGATCGGCTGTTTCATCACCAGAAGGCGCTTGTCCTTCTGATGGCCGGGAATGATATCGCCATAGAGACGGCGCGCTTCCTCGGCAAACCATTCGACGAAGCTTGCGCCATAGACGATTTCGCCGGTCGCTTCAGCGAGCGGCTTGCCCTGTTCCATGGTCAGGATGCGGCCGAGATCGTCCTTGTTGTCGATCATCAGCTCGAACCATTTGCGCAGCACGCCCGAGCGCTCCTTGGCGGTGCGCGCGGCCCAGCCCTTCTGGGCGCTGGCGGCCGCGTCGATCGCTTCCTTGGTCTCCTTGGCGCCGAGCCTCGGGACATAGCCGACCAGTTCACCGGTCGCAGGGTTCTTCACGGCGATGCCGCTCGAATCCGCGTCGATCCAGCGCGTGCCGACAAGGGCTGCCTGGCGCAGCAGGCTCGGGTCTTTCAGGCTCATCGGATATCTCCCATTTCGCGATGCCGTTTCTCAATGTTGCAAGGGTTATATTGCCTTCGCACCCCCTTCGACAATGCGACAGACATGCGATTTTACCGCTTCGCGGCGGCCGAATGCGCGGCTAAGGTCGGGGCGTAAACCCTGAATTCGAGGCTTGTCATGACCCATCCTACCGGCCGCATCGCGGACCACGCTATCGCCCCGCTCTTCCTCGACCGCTGGTCGCCCCGCGCCTTCACCGGCGAAGCCATGCCGCAGGAGACGCTGCTCTCGCTGTTCGAGGCGGCACGCTGGGCGCCGTCCGCCGCCAACGGCCAGCCGTGGCGCTTCGTCTACGGCCATCGCGGCACCGAGGCGTTCGAAACGATCTACAACACGCTGGACGAGGGCAACCGCCGCTGGGCCGACAAGGCCTCCGTGCTCGTCGTGATCATCTCGCAGACCCACCGCAAGAGTGCCGACGGCGAGTTGCGGCCCGCCTATACCCACGCCTTCGATACGGGTGCCGCCTGGGCCTATCTCGCCCTTGAAGCGACGCGCGCCGGCTACCACGCGCACGGCATGGGCGGCATCGACCGCGAAAAGGCGGTGCAGGTTCTTGGCGTTCCGGAGGGTTTTCGCGTGGAGGCCGGGCTGGCGATCGGCAAGATCGCGCCGAAGGAGACGCTGCCGGAGGACCTCATGAAGCGCGAGGTGCCGAGCACGCGCAAGCCGGTCGCGGAGTTCGTCTCCGAAGGCAAATTCACCGCCTGACCGACAAAATGGAAGAGCCGCCTTTCGGCGGCTCCTTCCGGATCAGATGTCGAGATTGGCGACGCTCAGCGCATTTTCCTGGATGAAGTCGCGGCGCGGCTCGACCTCGTCGCCCATCAGGCGGGCGAAGAGACCGTCGGCATCGGTCGCATCGTTGACCTTCACCTGCAGCAGCGAGCGCACGTTCGGATCGAGCGTCGTTTCCCAAAGCTGCTCGGCATTCATTTCGCCAAGACCCTTGTAGCGCTGCATCGACAGGCCCTTGCGGCCGGCAGCAAACACGGCGTCGAGCAGGGCGCGCGGGCCGGTGATTTCGGTCTGGCCGTCCTTGCGGCGCAGCACCGGCGGCACCGTATAGGCTTCCTGGAAGCGCGCGGACAACTGGTCGATGTGGCGGGCATCGGACGAGCCGATCAGCGCCATGTCGACATGGGCGAATTCCTTGACGCCGCGCACCATGCGCTCCAGACGCAGGCCGCCGTCTGTGGCGACCGACCCGGTCCAGCCGCGCTCCGTCTCTTCGGAGATCAGGTCGAGCCGGCGGGCGACCTCTTCCGCCTTGGCGGCATAGGCCTCGCGGTCGTGGCTGAGTTCGAGGTTCAGGGCGCCGGAAATGGCGGCCTGCTCGACGATCGAGCGGCTGTAGCGCGAATGCAGGCCATCGAGCAGCGAGCGCAGACGCAGCGCATCCTGGATGAGTTCGCGGATGTCCTGGCCGGCGCGTACCTCGCCGGAAGCCAGTTCCAGCGTCGCATCGTCGAGACCGGCATTGATCAGGTAATCTTCCAGCGCCTTCTCGTCCTTGAGGTACTGGCTCGATTTGCCGCGCGCCACCTTATAGAGCGGCGGCTGGGCGATGTAGAGGTGGCCGCGCTCGATCAGTTCCGGCATCTGCCGGAAGAAGAAGGTGAGCAGCAGGGTCCGGATATGCGCGCCGTCCACGTCGGCGTCCGTCATGATGATGATCTTGTGGTAGCGCAGCTTGTCGGCGTTGAACTCGTCCTTGCCGATCGACGTGCCAAGCGCGGTGATCAGCGTGCCGATTTCCTGGCTGGAGAGCATCTTGTCGAAACGCGCGCGCTCGACGTTCAGGATTTTCCCGCGCAAGGGGAGAATGGCCTGGTTTTCGCGCGAACGGCCCTGCTTGGCGGAACCACCGGCCGAATCGCCCTCGACGAGGAAGACTTCGGACTTCGCCGGATCACGCTCGGAGCAGTCGGCAAGCTTGCCGGGCAGCGAGGAAATGTCGAGCGCGCCCTTGCGCCGCGTCAGCTCACGCGCCTTGCGCGCCGCCTCGCGGGCGGCAGCGGCCTCGACGACCTTGCCGACGAGGATCTTCGCGTCTGTCGGATGTTCCTCGAACCAGGTGGACAGTGCCTCGTTGACGAGGTTTTCCACCACGGGACGGACTTCGGAGGAGACGAGCTTGTCCTTGGTCTGCGAGGAGAATTTCGGATCGGGAACCTTGACCGAAAGCACCGCCGTCAGACCTTCGCGGCAGTCTTCGCCCTGCAGCGTCACCTTTTCGCGCTTCATGATGCCGGACGTATCGGCATAGGAAACGACCTGGCGGGTCAGCGCGCCGCGGAAGCCCGCCATATGCGTGCCGCCGTCGCGCTGGGGAATGTTGTTGGTGAAGCAGAGCACGTTCTCGTGGTAGCTATCGTTCCACCACATCGCGACTTCGACCGTGATGCCATCCTTCTCGCCGCGGATGGCGATGGGCTTTTGCACCAGCGACTTCTTCGCACGGTCGAGGTAGTGCACGAAGGCTTCAAGACCGCCCTCATACATCAATTCGTCCTGCTTGATATCCGAATGCCGGCGATCGGTGAGCAGGATGCGCACGCCGGAATTCAGGAAGGCGAGTTCACGCAGGCGATGCTCGAGCGTCGAATAGACGAACTCGATGTTCGAAAACGTGTCCGTCGACGGCAGGAAGGTCACTTCCGTACCGGTCTCGTCGCCACATTCGCCGGTTACCGCCAGCGGACCATCGGCCACGCCATGGGTAAAGCTCATTTCATGGATCTTGCCGGCGCGGCGGATCTTCAGCTTCAATTTGACGGACAGCGCATTCACCACGGAAACGCCCACGCCGTGCAGACCGCCGGACACCTTGTAGGAGTTCTGATCGAATTTGCCGCCGGCATGCAGCTGGGTCATGATGACCTCGGCCGCCGAGACGCCCTCTTCCTTGTGGATGTCGGTCGGAATGCCACGGCCGTTGTCGGTCACCGTCACGGACCCGTCCGCATTGAGCGTGACCGTCACGATATCCGCATGGCCGGCCAGCGCCTCGTCGATGGCGTTGTCGACGACCTCGTAGACCATGTGATGCAGACCCGAACCGTCATCGGTATCGCCGATATACATGCCGGGACGTTTGCGCACGGCATCGAGGCCCTTGAGGACCTTGATCGAATCTGCGCCATACTCGGCCGGGCCGTTTTCGGTCTCGGGTGTGTCAGTCATTCAAACGTCTTTCCAGATTTCGCGGGCCAGAGGTTTCGCGGAAGGCGGGAAGCGCGGCGAATCACCGCTTTCCAAGTCTTTGAATATAGGGATTTTGCCCTGAAGTTCCAAACCTGAGAGCGCGTAAACACGGCAGAATTCAGGGAATCAACCGGGTTTTACCCGGGAATTGCAAGCTTTCTCGAGAATACCGGCAAGACGGCGCACCGTCTCGGGCGGCAGGCTGCGAATTTCCGCCGAAAGCCGGTTGGCGAAGGCCGTGTATTCCGGTGGCAGGCCGGCCGTATCGACCACGATACGCGGGTCGGAAATCTGGGCAATGCGGAAAAGTTCTTCCGCTTCGTCCCAGATGACATTGAAATATCCGGCAACGCGCTGGAGGAAATCAAAGCTCGGCATGCCGCGCTTGCCATGCTCCAGCGCCGAAAGATAGGCCGGGCTGACGCCAAGTGCCTTCGCCATGTCCTTCTGCGATACGCCCTTGCGGTCGCGCAGATGCCGGACCGCCTTGCCGAACGGCGTCGTCATGGCTTGTCCCCCGGATGACGGGCGAGCCGCACATAGAGTGCGCCCTCCCCGCCATGGTTGCGCGCTGCCGGCTCGTAGGACGAGATCAGCGGGCGAAATTCCGGCAGCGAAAACCACAGTGGCACCGCCCGCTTCAAGGCGCCGTCGCTGCCGAGCGACGTGCCCTTGCCGGTGATGACCAGCACATGCCGCAGGCCCCGCGCATGTGCCTTGATGAGGAAGCCGAGCAGGAAACCGTGCGCCTCGCTCTGGATCATGCCGTGCAGGTCGATGCGGGCTTCCAGCGCCAGACGCCCCTTGGCGATCTTGCGCTTCACCGGCCGCTCCAGCGGATGGTGGCGGATCTCCTTGCCGCGAGCGGCACTGAGGGCGATGTCGGCGGCGGCCGGCTTGTCGGCCTTTGCCTTTTTCGGCTCCGGCGCCGTCTGCGCCTCGACCTTCTCCGCAAAGACAGCTTCGAGTTCCGTCAGGGCATCGAGTTTGCCCG
This sequence comes from Shinella kummerowiae, assembly GCF_009827055.1. GTDB lineage: Bacteria > Pseudomonadota > Alphaproteobacteria > Rhizobiales > Rhizobiaceae > Shinella > Shinella kummerowiae. The sequence goes on along the minus strand of NZ_WUMK01000008.1, from coordinate 325,029 downwards.
GCATGGCGCGTGTGCTGCGCGCCACCTTGCCCCAGAGGATGCGGTCCTCGCTGGAAAGCGTCTTATCCTTCGGCATCGAGGTAGCGCCCCGCAGCCGCCTTGGGAATGAGGATATGGAAGGTCGCCGCGTTGCGCACATGGCCCGCCAGCGCACCCGCCGCATCTCCCGAACCGGTAAAGATATCGCCGCGCGCCGGGCCGACGATGGCGGTGCCCGTATCGAGCGCCAGCATCAGGCGCCGGAAGGGTTTCCCCTCATCCATGTGGGTGAGGCTATCGCTGGAAATGAAGAACGGCAGGCCGAATGTATGGATCATCCGGTCGACAGCGAGCGAGCGACCGGCGACCAGTGGCACCTTGGCGGCGGCAATCGGACCGAGCAGATCATCGCTCACCGCCGCTTCCTTGAAGAAGATGAAGGAGCGGTTGTGCCAGAGCACCTCGTCCACCTCGGTCTCATGGCGTGCAAGCCAGTCGCGGATCGAGGCCATCGACACCGTCGCCGCATCGATCGCGCCACGATCAATCAACAGCTTGCCGATCGGCGAGAACGGGTGGCCGCTCTTGGCGACGTAGGTGATGCGCTTGACGGACCCGTCCGGATAGACGAGCCGCGCCGCGCCCTGCACATGGGCGAAGAACACGTCCACCTTCGAGCGGGCATAGGCGATTTCCAGCCCGCGGCCCGCGAGATAGCCGCGTTCGATCGACCCGCGATCCGGATGTTCGACGATCGCGCCATCTTTCAACTGGCCGAACGCAAAACCCGGCGCGAAACCGGCCGGGCGATTGTTGTCGTCGATATCGACCAGGTCGTCCGGCCGCGAATAGAAGGGATAACGATAGTCCGCGTCGGGCTCCGCCCGCACGGCCACCTCCGGCTCATAGAAGGCGGTGACGAAACCGGACGAGCCATCCGCCTTTTCGACCAGGAACGGCACGCAATGCCGCTCGAAAAACGCCCGAACCGCCAAGGCGCCGTCCGGTTTCTCGTCAGCGGCGGCATCCAGCAACGTCAAAAGCTCGCCGGCGGTCACGCCGAGCGAGCCTGTCTTGTAGGGTTTTGTGTTGCGGATATGGTCACGACAACGTGCCATCGCCGCCATCAGCGGCGTTGGATCATCGTCGTCCCAGCCGGGAAGCGCCGAAAACCGGGCCGGAACCAGGCTGTAGTCCATGATAAAGCCCCGCTCAGCCTTCCGATTCGGTGGCGATCAGCTTCCAGTTCGGATCGCGCGAACGAATGTCGCGGGCGAAGGTCCACAGATCGTTGACCTCGGCCACCGTCTCCGCATCGCCGTCGAGCAGCGCGCCGGCCTTGTCATAGGTGGCGGAGATCAGCTGGCTGATGATGCGCAGCGTCACGTTCACTTCGCTGTCCTTGACCTCGGCCGCGACGATATCGGCCTTCTCGATGCCGACGAAACTGGAGCGAACGACCTCGCCCTTGCTTTCGCGTTCGGAGATCGCCGCGTCAAAACCTTCATAGACTTCGCGCGACAGGAGGTTCTTCAACGTCTTGCGGTCACCATCGGCAAAGGCCACGACGATCATTTCGTAGGCCATACGTGCGCCGTTGACGAATTCCTTCGGGTTGAAGGACGGATCGACCTTGACGACGCTGCGCAGGGATTCGTTGAGCGGCGTGCCGGGCGCTGCAAAGCCATCGACGGAGGCATAAGGACTTTCCTCCTCGTCGGTGCCATCGCGCTTCGGCAGCGTGACCACTTTGCCGCGATCGGCCGAATCAGCCTCCCCGACGCCCTCGCGTTTGGAATAGGGATCGAAGGGCGGGCGCTCGCTACCGGTGCGACGGCCAAGCACGCTGCGCAATTGCAGGAAGATGACCACCGCAGCCACAAGGAAGAAAATCGTTACAAAGTCGAATGAGCCCATTATCGATCCGAAACCGGTTCCTGTTTTTCTTTTCTATCCCCATATAGTCCGCAAAGCCGGATCATTCAAATGGCGATGATGTGAATGCGACCAAGGCGCGCGGAATAGGCGCCGGCAGTATCGATCCCGGCGAATCTGTGCGACAGTCAAGCCATGTTAAGACGCTTTGTTCCCCTCTTCATTCTTTTGCTGCCGCTGGCGGAAATCGCCTGTTTCATTGTTGTCGGACGGCGGATCGGCCTGTTCCCGACGCTATCGCTCGTCGTGCTTTCCGCCATTGCCGGCATCGTCCTGATGCGCATCCAGGGTTTTGGCGTGCTCAACCGGTTGCGGCAGTCGGGCCAGGCCGGGCGCGCACCCGGCAAGGAACTGCTCGACGCGGCGATGATCCTCATCGCCGGCATCCTGCTGCTCATTCCGGGTTTTCTCAGCGATATCGTCGGGCTTGCGCTTTTTCTTCCGCCGGTCCGCAGCTTTTTGTGGAACAGGCTGATGCGCAACGTGGTTGTGGTCGATATCGGCGGTATGCCGCCGGGCAACCGGCCGAAAACCGACCCGCAACGCACCATCGATCTCGACGACGGCGAGTTCCGTCGCGACGACCGGCCCTGAGGGCCAAGGGTTGTAAGCCCGGGGCCGAAATGATAGATGGCCTGACTTTCTTAAGTCCCCGAGGATCGTTTCCATGACCGACGCAGTGTCCGACAATTCCGCCGCGAGCCCTTCGCTCAACATCCTGGCGCAGTATGTGAAGGATTTCTCCTTCGAAAACCCGGGTGCACCGCGGTCGCTGCAGGCCCGTGACAAGGCGCCGGCAATCAACATCAGCGTCAACGTCAACGCCAACCCGCTTTCCGAAACGGACTTCGACGTCATCCTGTCGCTGAACGCGGAAGCCAAGGACGGCGACAAGATGCTGTTCAACGCCGAGCTCGCCTATGGCGGCGTCTTCCGCGTCACGGGTTTCCCGCAGGAGCACATGCTGCCGGTTCTCTTCATCGAGTGCCCGCGCCTGCTCTTCCCCTTCGCGCGCCAGATCATTTCCGACGCCACCCGCAACGGCGGCTTCCCGCCGCTGATGATCGACCCGATCGATTTTGCCCAGATGTTCAGCCAGCGCATGGCCGAAGAACAGGTGAAGGCCAAGGTTCAGGCCAACTAAGCCGACCGACTGATTTTCAATAGAGAACGCCCGGCCACCAGGTGACCGGGCGTTTTCTATTGCCTGAAGACCAAGCCGGATCAAGCGTCGTATTTCGCCCAGATCGCCTTGTCGCCCATCGTGCCCACCATCGCGGCATGCGCGGCCTGCTCTTCCTCGGTGAGGCGGGGCGCAAGCGGCTTCGGCCGCGCGCCGAGTTGCAGGGCGACGTCGTCCTCGGCGTCGACCAGGGTCTTGCGACCCATCTCGGCCGTGCCGAGGCCGAGAGCAGCCTGGCGGCCACCAAGCATCTCGATATAGACCTCGGCGAGCAGTTCGGAATCGAGCAGCGCGCCATGTCGCGTGCGGTGTGAGTTGTCGATGCCGTAGCGCCGGCAAAGGGCATCGAGCGAGTTCGGCCCCATCGGATGTTTTCGACGCGCCAGCGCCAGGGTGTCCGTTACCCGCTCCGCCAGGATCGGCGGCCGGCCGAGCCTGTCCAGCTCGGCATTGATGAAACCCATGTCGAAATTGGCATTGTGCGCGACCCAGCGGGCCTCGCCGAAGAATTCTAGAATCTTTTCGACCACCTCGCCGAAGGACGGCTTGTCCTTCAGGGATTCGTCCGTGATGCCGTGCACGGCGAGCGCATCGGGATGCACCTTGCGGTCACCCGGATTGATGTAGAGATGCAGGGTGCGGCCGGTGGGAAAATGGTTTTCCAGTTCCACGCCGCCGATCTCGATGACGCGGTCAAGCTTGTTGTCGAGGCCGGTCGTTTCCGTATCGAAAATGATCTCGCGCATCCGTCTGCCGTTCCTTCAACTCTCTTTTGCTGTCCGGCGTAAACCAGCGTCACCCGTCCGCCAAAATTGCCTGGATCACCTCTTCCACCTGTTTGCGGGCCGCTTCAAGCCCCCGGCCGGTATCGATGAGGAAATCGGCCCGCCGACGCTTTTCCGCATCCGGCATCTGGCGCGACAGGATCAACTCGAATTTTTCCGCCGTCATGCCGGGGCGGGCAAGCACCCGCTGCCTTTGCGTCTCCGGATCGCAGGTGACGACGACCACCTTGTCCACCCTCTTTTCCCCGCCCGTTTCATAGAGCAGGGGAATATCGAGCAGCACGAGGGCCGATCCGTTGCGGCGCTGCGCATCGAGAAAGGCTTTTTCGCGGGCCCGCACCAGAGGGTGAATGATCGCCTCCAGCTCGCGAAACCGTTCAGGCGCCTGCGCCAGCACAGCCGACAATGCTTTCCGGTCGATCACCCCGTCTTTCAGGGCTTCGGGGAAACGTTCCGCCACGGGTGCTACGGCGTCCGTGCGATACAAGTCGTGCACCGTCGCATCCGCGTCGTGCACCGGCACACACAGATCCTGGAACATCGCTGCCGTGGTGGACTTGCCCGTCCCGATCGATCCGGTGAGGCCGAGCACGATCATCAATGGGCCTCCATATCCGCGAGAATCCGGCGACGCAGTTCCGCGTCGACGGTCGGTCGCTGCCCGAACCACTTTTCGAAACCCGGTGCTGCCTGGTGCAGCAGCATGCCGAGACCATCCACCGTGGCAAATCCCTGCTGCTTGGCCTGACGAAGGATGGGCGTGAGCAGGGGGACATAAACGATGTCCGTGACCACTGCGCCCTTTGCCAGCGGCGAAAAATCGAAATCGGGCGCCGGTTCGCCATCCATGCCGAGCGACGTCGTGTTGACGAAAAGCCCGGCCGCTTTCGACACTTCCGGCAAGGCCGCCATGGTATGCGCATGGACTTTTGGCCCAAAACGGTCGGCCAGTTCCTGCGCGCGCGCGACGGTGCGGTTCACCACATGGATTTCGCTAACACCGCGGTCGCGCACCGCCTGAATGATCGCCCGGCTCGCACCGCCTGCCCCGAGAATGACGGCGCGACCTGTTTTGTCCCAGCCTGGTGCCACGGCGTCGAGATTGGCGAGAAAACCAAAGCCGTCCGTGTTCGTCGCGTGAAGCGCGCCGTCTTCGAGCCACAACGTGTTTGAGGCGCCGAGTTCCGCGCTCAGGGCGTCCGGCCTGTCGGCCAGCGCAAAGGCCGCCTCCTTGTGCGGAATGGTGACATTGCCGCCTATGAAGCCGGATTCACCGCCCTTCAGCCGGGAAATGAAGCCGGCGAAATCTTGCGGCGAAACCTCCTGGCGCGTGTAAGTGCCCGGCAGTCCCAGCGTTTCCAGCCAATAGCCGTGAATGATCGGCGAGCGGGAATGTTTGACCGGATGGCCCGTCACAAAGGCGTGGCGGGCGGATGTTTCACGTGAATCATGCATCGATGGCACCGAGATCGCGAAGTTTAGCCAGCAGAGGAAGCAGGGGCAGACCGAGGATTGTGAAATAGTCCCCGTCGATCCGCTCGAATAGCTGAACCCCCTCGCCTTCGAGCTGGTAGGCGCCGACGCTGGCCAGCACACGCGAACCCACCCGGGCGAGATGTCGCTCGACAAAGGCTTCCGACAGCGGTCGCATCGTCAGGTTCGCGATGGACACATGGCTCCACAGCGTTTGCCCATCGCGTACCAGCGCAATGCCGCAGTTCAAGGAATGGGTTTTCCCCGACATTGCCATCAGGTGCGCCTTGGCCTCGGCCATGTCCGCCGGCTTGTGAAACACCAGGCCCTCGAGCGACAGCGTCTGGTCCGAGCCGATCACAAGCGACCCCGGATTGCGCCGGGCGACATCCCGCGCCTTCTCGATCGCCAGCGCTTCGGCGATCGCCTGCGGTGTCGGATTGTGTGCGGCAAGGGCCGCCTCTGCGGCACGCTCATCGATAGTGGCCGCCTGCGTCTGGAACGTCAGGCCGGCATTTCCCATGAGCATGCGGCGAAAGGGGCTTTGCGAAGCCAGGATCAACGGCGCCGTCATCCAGATATCTCCATGGGTCATGCCCCCGCGTTAACGAAGCTTGGGGCGAAGCGCAACGATGGCGGCCGCCGTTTCCTCGATGGAGCGGCGCGTGACATCGATGATCGGCCAGTTGTGGCGCGCGCAGATGGCACGGGCATATTTCAGCTCCTCGGAAATCTGCGCCCGGTCGGTATAGTCCTGCCCGCGAAAATCCTGCGTCTGCCCGAGCAGCCGGTTCTGTCGCACCTGAGCGATGCGGTCCGTGGTGGCGATCAGGCCGACGACCAGCGGTTTTGTGGTGGTCGACAACCGGTCGGGCAAGGGTACGCCGAGCACGATCGGCACATTGGCTGTCTTGATGCCGCGATTGGCGAGATAGATGCTGGTCGGCGTCTTCGATGTCCGGCTGATGCCGACGAGGATGACATCGGCCTCGTCCAGATTGGCGGGAAGCTGCCCGTCATCGTGATCCATCGTGAAATTCAGCGCATCGATGCGGGCGAAATATTCCGCATTCATCACATGCTGTGCCCCGACCCGGCGGCGCGACGGCGCTCCCAGATAGGACTGGAAGAGATCGATCACCGGCTCAAGCACCGAAACACAGGGCACGCCCATCTCGCGGCAACGCTGGTCGATGATGTCGGACAGCTCGCGGTCGACGATCGTATAGAGCACGATGCCGGGCGCGCCATCGATCGCATCGAGCACTGGCATGAGCTGCTTGCGGTTTCGAACCAGCGGATAGACGTGTTCGAGCGCCTGCGAAGACTGGAATTGCGCCGCCGCCGCCCGTCCCGCTGCGATCAGCGTTTCACCCGTCGAGTCCGAAATGAGGTGCAGATGGAAGTAGTTTTTGGTGGTTTCCACAATATCCTCCGCCCCCTGTTGATGACCCGGGACAAGCCGCAGCTAAGAACGAGAGGGGGTCGGGGGCAAGGGGACAAGTGCCGATTTATCCACAATTGGCTGGCGCGAGGAAAGCGATCGAGCGGGGTTGTGGATAAGACTCACAGCATGGCAAAGTGTCGCGTTCGCCCACAGCCTATCCACAGGATGGTGCTTCTGGCCGCTGCCGGAATCATTTTGATTCCAAAAGGAGAATCCGGTTTTCCCTGTTTTGCGGTGAAAATCGCGTTGCGCCGTTTGTCTTTTCCACGCTCTGCATGCGCAAGCCGGTCGGCTGTGGAGAGGATTTAATCCTTGATAGTCACCGACTCTAAGAAATAGAAACCCTTTCAAAAGAGATTATTTCTTTATTGGGAGAACCCCGCGATGTCAGCGAAAAGCCGGAAGATCGTCGAAGTCCTGAATGGCAAGACGGTGTCTCCGCCTCCCGTCTGGCTGATGCGGCAGGCCGGACGTCACCTGCCCGAGTACAGGGCAACGCGGGCGGAAGCCGGAAGTTTCCTCGATCTCTGTTATTCGCCGGCACTGGCAACGGAAGTCACGCTCCAGCCGATCCGTCGCTATGGCTTTGATGCAGCGATCCTGTTTTCCGACATCCTCGTCATTCCCGATGCCCTGAAGCGCAATGTGCGTTTCGAGGAAGGTCATGGACCACGTCTCGATCCGATCGACGCGGACGGTATTTTCGCCCTGAAGGGGGATGGTGTTCAAAATCACCTTCAGCCGGTCATGGACGCGGTTGGCCGCATCCGTGACGCCCTGCCGCAGGAAACCGCCCTGCTCGGCTTCTGTGGCGCCCCCTGGACGGTTGCGACCTATATGATCGCCGGTCAAGGCACGCTGGACCAGGCACCGGCCCGCCTCTTCGCCTACAAGGAGCCCCGCGCCTTCGCGCGGTTGCTCGATGTCCTGTCCGAGCTGTCCGCCGATTATCTGGTGGCGCAGATCGACGCCGGCGCCGACGCGGTGCAGATTTTCGATTCCTGGGCCGGGGTTTTGGGCGAGAAGGAATTTGCCGATTATGCCGTGCGGCCCGTGCGGCGAATCATCGATTCGGTGAAATTCCGTCGCCCACACGCCAAGGTGATCGCCTTCGCCAAGGGCGCCGGCCTGCTTTTGAAGACCTATCGGCAGCAGACGGGCGCCGACGCCATCGGCCTCGACTGGTCGGTGCCGCTCACCTTCGCCGCTGATTTGCAGAAGGACGGCCCGGTGCAGGGCAATCTCGATCCGATGCGGGTCGTCGCCGGCGGGGCCGCCCTGGACGACGGTATCGATGCCATCCTGCAAGCCCTCGGCAATGGCCCGCTGATCTTCAATCTTGGCCACGGCATCACGCCGCAGGCCGACCCGGCGAATGTCATGCGCCTCGTGGCGCGCGTGCGCGGAGAAAACCGGTGAGCGAGAAACAGACGGGCGAACGCGCCGGGCGCCGGGCACGCTTGCGTGCGGCGGTGGCCCTTGGCGTCTTTGCCCTGCTGGCAGCCGTGCTGATTGCCTTTCCACCGGACGATTTGTATCTCTGGATCAAGGCCTTGCACATCATCGCGGTGATGTCGTGGATGGCGGGACTGCTCTACCTGCCGCGGCTTTTCGTCTATCACACGGATGCGCCGGCCGGTTCTGCCCAGTCGGAGACGTTCAAGGTGATGGAAAAGCGGCTCTACCGCACCATCATGCAGCCGGCCATGGGGCTCTCCTGGCTGCTCGGCCTCTATCTCGCCTGGTCGGTCTATGGTTTCCAGGGCGGCTGGCTGCATGCCAAGCTTGCCTTCGTCGTGCTTTTGACTGGGGTCCATCACTTTTACGGCAGCGCGGTCAAAGCCTTTGCCGAGGACAAAAACACCAGGAGCGGCCGGCAATGGCGCTTCTGGAACGAAGCCCCTGCCCTTTTGATGATCCTCATCGTCATCATGGTGGTCGTCAAACCGTTCTAGATGGGCGCGACAAAACAGACGAAATTTGCAGGCCCCCTTGCGAGGCAGCGCCGGAACCGCTACTTTCCGCCCATCTCATCTCTCGTGGCATGTGTATTCGTTCAGTGGACTGCACCGGACCCCGCGCAGTTCGTCCTTGACCCGCACGCCTTTTCCCACCCTCGACGATCCCAGCATGGACCATTCATGGCCGAAATGAAGCTACAAGACCTCAAGAACAAGACTCCGACCGACCTCCTTGCTTTCGCCGAATCGCTCGAGGTCGAGAACGCGAGCACGATGCGCAAACAGGAACTGATGTTTGCCATCCTGAAGATGCTGGCCTCGCAGGAGGTCGAGATCATCGGCGAGGGTGTCGTGGAAGTGCTGCAGGACGGTTTCGGCTTCTTGCGCTCGGCCAATGCGAACTACCTTCCAGGTCCGGACGATATCTACATCTCGCCCTCCCAGATCCGCCGCTTCTCGCTGAAGACCGGCGATACGGTCGAAGGCCCGATCCGCGGACCCAAGGAAGGCGAGCGGTATTTTGCGCTCCTCAAGGTCAACACGATCAATTTCGACGACCCGGAAAAAATCCGCCACAAGGTACATTTCGACAACCTGACGCCGCTCTATCCAAACGAGCGCTTCAAGATGGAACTCGACATCCCGACCTCGAAGGATCTTTCGCCGCGCGTCATCGATCTGGTGGCGCCGCTCGGCAAGGGCCAGCGTGGCCTGATCGTGGCGCCGCCGCGCACGGGTAAGACGGTTCTCCTGCAGAACATCGCCCATTCGATCACGGCGAACCATCCGGAATGTTATCTCATCGTTCTTCTGATCGACGAGCGGCCGGAAGAAGTGACGGACATGCAGCGCTCCGTGAAGGGCGAAGTGGTGTCCTCGACCTTTGACGAACCGGCGACACGCCACGTGCAGGTCGCCGAAATGGTCATCGAAAAGGCCAAGCGGCTTGTCGAACACGGCCGCGACGTCGTCATCCTGCTCGATTCGATCACCCGTCTCGGACGCGCCTACAACACGGTCGTGCCGTCCTCCGGCAAGGTCCTGACCGGTGGTGTCGACGCCAATGCGCTTCAGCGCCCGAAGCGTTTCTTCGGCGCCGCCCGCAACATCGAGGAAGGCGGTTCGCTGACCATCATCGCGACGGCGCTCATCGATACCGGCAGCCGCATGGACGAAGTGATCTTCGAAGAGTTCAAGGGCACCGGCAACTCGGAAATCGTGCTCGACCGCAAGGTGGCCGACAAGCGCATCTTCCCCGCGATGGACATCCTCAAGTCCGGCACGCGTAAGGAAGACCTGCTCGTGCCGCGCCAGGATCTCCAGAAGATCTTCGTTCTCCGCCGCATCCTCGCCCCGATGGGCACGACGGATGCGATCGAGTTCCTGATCGACAAGCTGAAGCAGACGAAGAGCAACGGCGATTTCTTCGATTCGATGAACACCTGATCGGTTCTACCGGTACGTTCCATGGTCCCGTCGCAAGTCGGGACCATTTTCGTTTGTGAAACAGAAATCGATTCTAAACCGAAACAAACTCATCGATTCGAGTCCGGAACGATAAGACAATGACGAGTAAAGACACGATATTCGCCCTGTCGAGTGGCGCTCTGCCTTCCGGCGTCGCCGTGATCCGCCTCAGCGGCCCCCAGAGCCAGGAGACGATTGCCCAGCTTTGTGGTCGGGTTCCGCTGGCCCGGCATGCGTCGCTTCTACCGATTCGGGACCGTAACGGCGTGATGCTGGATCAGGGCATCGTGCTCTACTTTCCCGGTCCGACGTCGTTTACCGGTGAGGATTGCGCTGAGCTTCAGATTCACGGCGGACGCGCGACGGTCAAAGCCGTCTTGGCGGCCCTTTCGGACTTTGAAGGACTGCGCTCGGCAGAGGCGGGGGAATTTTCACGCCGCGCTTTTCTGAATGGCCGCATGGACCTCGTGGAAGCAGAAGGTCTTGCCGATCTCATCGTCGCCGAAACGGAAATGCAGCGCCGGCTCGCCGCCGAGCAGGCATCCGGTGGCCTGTCCGTGCTATATGATTCGTGGTCGAAACGATTGACGCATGCCCGGGCCATGATTGAAGCGGAACTGGATTTCGCCGACGAGGACGACGTGCCAGGCTCCGTTGCTGCCGCGATCTGGCACGACATGAGCGCCCTGGAGCAGGAAATCATTAACCATCTTGCCGAAGCAAGGACCGGAGAAATCGTTCGGGATGGCTTGAATGTCGTCATAGCCGGCCCGCCGAATGCCGGAAAATCGAGCCTGCTGAACCATTTGGCCAAACGGGATGTGGCGATTGTCACTGACGTGCCGGGAACCACGCGCGACATCCTGTCCGTCGATCTCGATCTGTCCGGCTTCGCCGTCCGCCTTCACGATACGGCCGGTTTGCGCGAGACGGACGACGTCGTCGAGCGAGAGGGAATCCGACGGACGCATCTGTCCATGGCGCAGGCCCATCTCGTGTTGCTGTTGTCTGAGGAGCCGGGTGCCGATTGGCCCCTGCTCGGCGATCTTTCCAGCCGCCCGGTTCTTCGCGTCGGGACAAAGACGGACAAGGCGGATCCATCTTGGCCTGATGGCGGTGCGGATGTTATGATCTCCGTGAAGTCCGGCGAAGGCATCGAGGATTTGATCAGCGCGATTGCGCGCTATCTCCCTGATCTCGAGTCCGGTAGTGCGTTAGCGCTCCCAACCCGGCAACGGCATATTGCCAGTCTGACGACGGCGAGAGAGCAGATACGGCGCGCCCTTGAACCGGACGCGGAAGGCCTGGATATACGCGCGGAGTATCTTCGCCTCGCAGGTCAGGCGCTTGGCCGGGTGACCGGCCGCGTCGATGTCGAGAATTTGCTCGATGTCATCTTTTCGGAATTTTGTATTGGCAAATGATTCACGTGAAACACCACAACGTGCACGAGTCGTTTCGAGCGTTTCACGTGAAACAGGTAGGTGCGGTATGACAGATACGAACAACTATGATGTCATCGTTGTCGGTGGCGGCCATGCGGGTGTTGAAGCAGCGGCCGCAGCAGCAAGATTTGGTGCCAAGACGGCCCTGGTCACCCACAAAGCGGCGACGATTGGCACTATGTCCTGCAACCCGGCGATCGGTGGTCTCGGCAAGGGGCATCTTGTCCGAGAAGTCGATGCGCTGGACGGATTGATGGGCCGTGTCGCGGATCACGCCGGCATCCAGTTTCGATTGCTCAACCGCAAAAAGGGACCTGCGGTGCGTGGCCCGCGCACGCAAGCGGACAGGAAACTCTACCTCCAGGCAATGCAGGCCGAGATTGCCGGCATTTCTGGTCTGGACGTGATCGAGGGCGATGCCTTTGATCTCATGTTCTCTGACGGGCGGCTTGAAGCGCTTGTCATGAAGGATGGTCGCCGGCTGGCATGCCGTGCCGTTGTCATCACGACGGGAACGTTCCTACGCGGCTTGATTCATATCGGTAACGAAAAGATTCCGGCCGGGCGCGTGGGCGAGGCCCCATCGGTGGGGCTTTCCGCAACCTTCGAACGGCTTGGCCTCGCCTTGGGACGCTTGAAGACGGGCACGCCGGCGCGCCTGGACGGGCGGACGATCAGGTGGGATGCCGTTGGCCGCCAGGCCGCCGATGAAGATCCCGTCCCGTTCTCTTTCATGACGGATCGGATCACGACGCCGCAAATCGAGTGCGGCGTTACACGCACGACACCGGCGACGCATCGCATTATCGAAGACAATATCGGCAAATCTGCGATGTACTCCGGACAGATCGAAGGCGTGGGGCCGCGATATTGCCCGTCGATCGAGGACAAGATCGTCCGTTTTGGCGAGCGGGACGGGCACCAGATCTTTCTGGAGCCGGAGGGCCTTGATGATCACACCGTCTACCCGAATGGCATTTCCACGTCGCTTCCCGCCGATGTGCAGGAGGCGTTCATCCGGACCATTCCCGGTCTGGAGGCGGTAACGATCCTGCAGCCCGGTTATGCGATCGAATACGACCATGTCGACCCAAGGGAGCTGTCGGCCAGCCTTGAAGTCAGGCGCCAACCCGGCCTCTTCCTCGCGGGGCAGATTAACGGCACAACCGGGTATGAAGAGGCGGCGGCACAGGGTTTGGTGGCGGGGCTCAATGCCGCCCGTCGCGCCGCGGGCGAGGATGGCCATGTCTTCAGCCGGACCAAGAGCTATATCGGCGTTATGATCGATGATCTGACGTCGCGTGGCGTCAGTGAACCTTATCGCATGTTCACATCTCGCGCCGAATACCGTTTGTCGTTGCGGGCCGACAATGCCGATGCCCGGCTGACACCCCTCGGCATCGATCTCGGCATCGTCGCCAAACCGCGCCGGGAGCGTTTTGCCCAATGGTCCGGCGATATGCAGATCGCACGCGACAAATTGCAGATGTTGAGGCTCTCGCCGAACGAGGCGGCAACACACGGTATCAAGATCAACTTTGACGGTGTGCGTCGCAGCGCCTATGATCTTCTGGCCTATCCCGACATCGGCTATACCGATCTCGCCGCAATCTGGCCGGAGGATCTGGCGGGGTTTGTGCCACGCGTTCGTGACGCGATCGAGATCGAGGCCACGTATGCCGTTTATATGAACCGGCAGGAGACGGACATAGCCGAGGCGCGTCGCGAGGAGGAACGCCGGATTCCGGATGACTTCGATTTCAGCATGATGCCCGGCCTATCGATCGAGCTTCGTCAGAAACTGGCTGCGGCCCGACCGTCGAACCTCTCGCAAGCGGCGCGCGTCGATGGCATGACACCGGCAGCGCTGACCCTTCTTCTCGCATATCTCAAGCGTCTTCCGGCGGACGCCGTGCAAAAGGCTGCCCATATATGAAATCCCTGCCTCGTGATTTGGCCGGCCTGAATGTTTCACGTGAAACTGTCGAAAGGCTGGACGGCTTCGTTGCGCTCTTTCAGAAATGGGCGAAGGCCATCAATCTGGTGGCGCCATCAACGCTCGCGGAAATATGGGCGCGGCACGTCCTAGACAGCGCGCAGGTTCATGTGCTCCATCCGGGCGCCCGGACATGGGTTGATCTCGGCAGCGGCGGTGGTTTTCCCGGCATCGTGACCGGCATTCTCCTTGCGGAGAAGGGAGACGGCTGGGTCCATCTGGTCGAAAGCAACAATAAGAAAGCCGCCTTTCTACGAACGGCCATTCGCGAAACCGGTGCGCGTGCTTCGGTCCATGCGATTCGCATCGAAGAGGCCCCGGCAGTTATTCCCCAATGCGACGCAATCTCTGCTCGCGCGCTGGCAGATCTCGATCTTCTGATGGAATTCGGCTTTCCCTGGTCGGAACGCAATGCGGATTTACGATTTTTCCTGCACAAAGGGCGGGATTACCAGAGGGAGGTCGATAAAGCGCTTGGTCGGTGGAGATTCGATCTGGTAAAACATGCCAGTGTTGTCGAGCCGGATTCTGTCGTGCTCGAGCTTTCGCACCTTTCGCGAAAACCTTAGGGATTGGCGCACGTCCATGGCAGGCGAAAAGAACCGGATCATCACCATCGCGAACCAGAAGGGCGGCGTCGGCAAGACGACGACGGCGATCAATCTTGCGACGGCGCTGGCGGCAATCGGCGAACGGGTCCTGATCGTCGATCTGGACCCGCAGGGAAATGCCAGCACCGGTCTCGGCATCGATCGACGGAACCGGGAGCTGTCGTCGTTCGATCTCCTGATCGGTAGCCACGGTGTGGCCGAGACAGTGCTGCCGACCGCGGTGCCCAATCTATCGATCATTCCCTCGACGATGGACCTGCTCGGCATCGAAATGGAAATTGCCCAGCAGAGTGACCGGGTCTTTCGCCTGAAGCGTGCGCTGTCGTCCGATGAGGCGCTGTCTTACTCTTACGTGCTGGTCGATTGCCCGCCGTCGTTCAATCTGCTGACGATGAACGCGCTGGCCGCGGCGCATTCCGTTCTGGTGCCGTTGCAATGCGAATTTTTCGCCCTTGAGGGCCTCAGTCAGCTGCTGGAAACGGTCGACCAGGTCCGCCGCAGCGTCAATCCGCGGCTGGATATCCAGGGTATCGTTCTGACTATGTTCGATTCCCGCAACAATCTGGCCCAGCAGGTTGTCAACGACGTGCGCACGCATCTCGGGGAAAAGGTCTATCACACACTCATTCCGCGCAATGTGCGGGTGTCCGAAGCCCCGTCCTATGGCAAGCCCGCCATTCTTTACGATCTCAAATGCGCCGGAAGCCAGGCCTATCTTCAGCTTGCCTCCGAGGTGATCCAGCGAGAGCGGCAGCGGAAGGCTGCTTGATTCAGTATCCGTGAGTAGAACCGATGAACGATGATACCTCCAAGCGGCGCCTCGGCCGCGGCCTCGCGGCACTGATCGGGGAGATGGACCAGGTGCCGGTTGCCGATGCCGGCGATCGCTCGGCCGTCAATCCCGACCGGCTTGTGCCGATCGAATTCATCGGTCGAAACCCGCGCAATCCGCGGCGTTACTTTGACGAATCGGAATTGCAGGATCTAGCGTCGTCCATCCGCCAGCACGGCATTGTCCAGCCCGTCGTCGTGCGCACGATTGCAGAAAGCCGCTACGAAATCATCGCTGGCGAGCGTCGCTGGCGCGCGGCACAGCTTGCAGGGCTGATCGAGATACCGGTTATCATCCGCGACGTGGACGATCGTACGGCGCTGGAAATCGCGATCGTCGAAAATGTCCAGCGCTCGGACCTCAATCCGCTGGAAGAGGCGATGGGCTATGAGCTCTTGATCGCCGACCACGGTTACACGCAGAACGATCTTGGCGAGATCATCGGCAAGAGCCGCAGCCACGTGGCAAACAGCCTGCGCCTGCTGAAACTACCGGAACCGGTGCGGGACATGCTGGCTTCGGGCACGCTGTCCGCCGGGCATGCACGCGCGCTCATTCCGACGTCGGACCCGATTGTGCTCGCGAAGGCCGTGGTGGCGAAAGGCATGTCCGTCCGTGATACGGAGCGTCTTGCACAGAACGATATCAAGGCACAGAGCGATCCGAGCCATGCGCACACACCGCGCAAGGAGGAGAAGGATGCCGATACGCTGGCATTGGAGCGAACGCTGTCTGACGTCCTTGGCCTCGATGTCACCGTCAATCACAAGGGCGGTGGCGGCCAGCTTCGTATTGCCTACAAGACATTGGAACAGCTAGAAGAAATCTGCCGGCTCCTCGAGCGGCGGTAATTCTCGCGGGAAGCCAATACCTTTCCCTAATTTCAAAAATCCTTAGCCGGATTCAGCGCCGGCTCGACTGAAGCACGGTCGCCAGCATGGTCTGCATGGCGATCGTATCTTCTAGGGCGGCACGCTGGCGGCTTTGCAGGATCGCGGCTTGCAGGCGTTGTGTTTCACGCCGGATGGCCGGTCCGCTCCAGGTTTTCAACGCGTTCTCCACGATCGGTTTACGGCGAAAATGGAGATGCCGGCCGTGCGTTGCTATGGCCTGAGCGGCGGGCGCGCGTTTTTCGTCCATTTCAGCGCGCATCAGCTCCATAAGCTGGAACTGCCGTAGGCAGCCTTGCAGGACAAGGAAGACCGGTGTCTTGGAGGACACGATCTTCTGAATGGCGTGCAGAAAGCCATCGCGGTCGCCCTTGAGGATGGCGTCGATGGCGTCATCCGTCGATATGGCGCTGGCATCCCCGACGATGTCCTCGACATCCTGCTCCTCGATAAGTGCTTTGCCACGGCAATAGAGCGCCAGTTTGCGCACTTCATTGCGCGAGGCCAAGCGGTCACCGCCGATGGTCTCCATGAGACGGTCACGCGCGGCGGGGGAAATCCGCAGGTTCTCTGCGGCAAGTTCCTGATCTATCAGCGCCTGCAGGGCCCGGCCGTCGTCGGCGTAGCAGGCAATGGCAACGACCTGGGCGGAGGATTCGGCCGCCTTGCGCAGGGCTGCGCCCTTTTTTAGATCGCCGGCCTCTATGATCAGCGTGGAGGGGCCGGCCAGCGCACGCGCCAGGACGTCCAGCGCGTCGGAAACGCCCTTTTCGCTGCCGGCATTGCGGATCCAGACAAGACGGTCGCCGCCGAACAGACCGATGGCGTTCATCTCGTCGATGAGGCGTCCAGGCTGGCTGCCGACATCGCCGGCGTCAAGTTTCACGACGGAGAACGCATCTTTGAGATCGATGCCGGTGACGGCGGCGAGCGCAGCGGCCCGTTCCGAAACAAGCCCCCGATCCGGTCCATAGACGAGAAACAGCCGCGCAGGCAAAGGCTTCCGCTTCAGGAAACCGTCGAATTCATGCGATTTGATCTCGGCCATAGCCGGCTCAGCGACGGCCGAGCGCCGACGCGACGTCAGCGCGGACCAGCTCCGCCAATTCGCGTGCGGCGCGGTTTTCGGCATCACGAACAGCCCGCAACTTGGCGAATTCCTGGATCGGGAAATCGACCAGTGCGACGGACGAACGTTTGCCGGATGTAATTGTTTCGCCGGAGTCCGACTTCACAAGATTATAGTCGGCCGATACGACGATGCGGCCGGCGCGCGGAACGTCATCGGCCACGTCGATCAGCACGCCGATGTTGCGGACGGAGACGTTGAGGTCCAGGTGATAGAGGGCGTTCTGCGGTTCACCCGCGCCGCCGGCGAAGAGGAAGATCAGATCGTTGCGGACCTGCTGTTCCACGCGGTCATCGGCCTCCGAAATCGAGACGGAGGCAAGTTTGCCTTCCGTACCGGCGGCTGTGGAATAGAGGGGGCGCACCTGGCATCCGGCGAGCGCGCCGAGAAGCGCGATGCCGGCGAGCGCCTTGCCAAGCCGCGAGAGGCCGGTTCCGTCAGACAACAACATTCACGATCCTCTGCGGTACGACGATGATCTTTTTGGGGCGTTGACCGGCGAGCACGGCCTGGACGGCATCAAGGGCCAGCACGGCCGCTTCGACCGCACTCTGGTCCGCATCGCGGGCGATTGTCAAATCCGCGCGCTTCTTGCCGTTGATCTGCACGGGCAGCGTGATCTCGTTTTCGACGACCAGACGATCATCGTAGGACGGCCACGCCGTTATTGCCACGAGGCCTTCGCTACCGATTTCGCGCCAGCACTCTTCCGCCAGATGCGGGGTCATCGGCGCAACGATGCGGATCAGGATGCCGACGGCTTCGCGAAGGGCGGCAGCGAGTTCCGGTGAGGTATTGCCAGTAGCGGCCGTTGCCAGCGGTGCGGCGATTGCGTTGACGAATTCGTAGATGCGCGCAACGGCCTTGTTGAAGGCGAGCTTGTCGTAGTCCGCCTGGACGGCTTTCAGCGTCTTGTGTGCGACCTGCGAGACCGCGAGTGCTTCGCCTTCTGTGCCAGCGCGGCTTTCGGCCGTCTTCAGCACCGGTGCGGCCTCGGAGACGAGACGCCAGACGCGCTGGACGAAGCGGTTTGCACCCTCGACGCCGGCTTCCGACCAGATGACATCGCGATCCGGCGGGGAATCGGAGAGCACGAAGAAGCGGGCGGTATCGGCGCCGTAAGAGGCGATGATATCGTCCGGATCGACGACGTTCTTCTTGGACTTCGACATCTTCTCGATCGAGCCGATGGCAATTTCTTCGCCGGATTCGAGATGCACCGCCTTGCGCTTGCCGTCCACGTCCTCGATGCGGATCTCGGCCGGCGTCACCCATTCGCGCTTGGCGCCCTCGCCGCGGCTATAGGTCTCGTGCACGACCATGCCCTGCGTGAAGAGGCCCTTGAAGGGCTCCTTGATATCGAGATGGCCGGCAACCTGCATGGCGCGGGTGAAGAAGCGCGAATAGAGCAGATGCAGGATCGCGTGTTCGATGCCGCCGATATACTGGTCGACCGGCAGCCAGGCATTGGCGGCGGCGGGATCGGTCGGGTTGTTTTCCCAGGGCGCCGTGAAGCGCGCGTAATACCAGGAGGAGTCGACGAAGGTGTCCATCGTGTCCGTCTCGCGACGGGCATCCTTGCCGCAATGCGGGCAGGCGACATGGCGCCAGGTCGGATGGCGGTCGAGCGGATTGCCCGGCTTGTCGAAGGTGACATCGTCCGGCAGCTTGACCGGCAGGTCGGCCTTCGGCACGGGCACCACACCGCAATCGTCGCAGTGGATGACCGGGATCGGGCAGCCCCAGTAGCGCTGGCGCGAAATGCCCCAGTCGCGCAGGCGGAAATTCACCTTGCGCTCGCCCTGCGGCGCGTTGCCGAGCGTGGCTGCGGTGAGACGCGTGGCGACCTCTTCGAAGGCCTCTTCCGTGCCAAGGCCGTCGAGGAAGCGGGAATTGATCATCACGCCGTCGCCGACATAGGCCTCGTCACCGATCGTGAAGGTGGCGGCGTCGCCGTCCTTCGGCATGACGACGGGCACGACGGGCAGGTCGTATTTGCGGGCGAAATCGAGGTCGCGCTGGTCGCCGGAGGGGCAGCCGAAAATGGCGCCCGTGCCGTAGTCCATCAACACGAAGTTCGCGACATAGACCGGCAGTTCCAGGCTCGCGTCGAAGGGATGGCGAACGCGAATGCCGGTGTCCATGCCCTTCTTCTCGGCGGTTTCCAGCGCGGCAAGCGATGTGCCGGCGCGGCGGCATTCCTCGCAGAACGCCATGATCTCGGGGTTGGCGGCAGAGACTTCCCTGGCCAGCGGATGATCGGCGGAAATGGCGAGGAACGATGCGCCGAACAGCGTGTCGGGCCGCGTCGTGTAGACGGTGACGTCTTTTTCCGTCGTCAGGCTGCCGCCGCTCGACACTTCCCAGCGCACCAGCATGCCTTCCGAGCGGCCGATCCAGTTCTTCTGCATCAGCCGGACCTTTTCCGGCCACTGGTCGAGCGTTTCCAGCGAATCGAGCAGATCCTGGCTGAAATCGGTGATGCGGAAGAACCATTGCGTCAACTCGCGCTGCTCGACGAGCGCGCCGGAGCGCCAGCCGCGGCCGTCGATGACCTGTTCGTTGGCGAGAACGGTGTGGTCGACAGGGTCCCAGTTCACCTTGGACTGCTTGCGATAGACCAGGCCCTTTTCCAGGAAATCGAGGAAGAGGTGCTGCTGGCGCTGGTAATATTCGACGTCGCAGGTGGCGAATTCACGCGACCAGTCCAGCGACAGGCCCATCGACTTCAGCTGCTTGCGCATCGTTGCAATGTTTTCGTAGGTCCAACCCTTGGGGTGCACCTTGTTCTGCATGGCCGCGTTTTCGGCGGGCATGCCGAAGGCGTCCCAGCCCATCGGATGCAGCACGTTGAAACCGCGCGCCCGCTTGTAGCGGGCAACCACGTCGCCCATCGCATAGTTGCGCACATGGCCCATATGGATGCGGCCGGACGGATAGGGGAACATCTCGAGCACGTAGTACTTTTCGCGCGGATCGTCGTTCTGCGTCAGAAAGACGTTCTCTTCGTTCCATTTTGCCTGCCAGCGGGGTTCGGCATCGCGCGGATTGTAGCGTTCGGTGGCCATGTCTTTGATGTTCCGGAAGTCTTTTGGGAGTCTTGGAGGGCGGTTCGCCCATGCGAATATAGTGGCGAGACCTTCATCATGAAACCGCCGAAGCGTCAAGTTTCGTGGGCCTCGTGCGGGCTTGTCGCACCGCCCCGTGCTTGGCAAGCGGCGCCATTTTCGCTAGGTCCGAAGCCTGATGCTGGTGGAGAGTGACCATGGACCTTCAGGACCGTCTCGAAGATGTTCGCAACCATATGCGCAAGGCAGCCGTGGAAGCTGGCCGGCGGCCCGAAGCGGTCAGCCTCGTCGCGGTGTCGAAGACCTTCGATGCAGAGGCGATTCGTCCGGCGATCGCGCTTGGGCAGCGTGTGTTCGGCGAGAACCGCGTGCAGGAAGCGCAGGGCAAGTGGCCCGGCCTTCGCGAGGAGACGGCCGGTCTCGAGCTTCACCTGATCGGCCCGCTGCAATCCAACAAGGCCGCCGAGGCGGTGGCGCTGTTCGACGTCATCGAGACGGTGGACCGGGAGAAGATCGCCCGGGCGCTGGCGGCCGAGATGTCGCGGCAGGGTCGGTCGCTCAGGCTCTATGTCCAGGTCAATACCGGGCTTGAGCCGCAGAAGGCCGGCATCGCCCCGGACGACACCGTCGCCTTCGTTACCCTCTGCCGCGAGGAGCTCGGCCTCGTCATCGAGGGGCTGATGTGCATTCCGCCGGCGGATGAAAATCCCGGGCCGCATTTTGCGCTGCTGGCCAAGCTTGCCGCGCGCTGCGGCCTCGACAAGTTGTCGATGGGCATGTCCGGTGATTATGAGGTCGCGATCGGCTTCGGCGCGACCAGCGTGCGGGTTGGCTCGGCGATTTTCGGCACGCGCTAGTTCGGCTTGATGAAACGCAAGCGGCGGTTTCGTCGCTTATGGCTTTCGTCTGGCTTTGCGAAAAGCCCTCCCTCTCCTATTCTCCCGTCTGGAGGAGCCGGCTGCATATGGCCGGCGGGAGGAAGCGATGCACAAAAATTATGCCGAGACCTATCAGGCCTGGAAGGATGACCGCGCGGGCTACTGGGCGGAGGCGGCACGGGCAATCGACTGGTTCACGCAGCCGGTGGAGATTTTCGACGCCGACCAGGGCGTCTATGGACGCTGGTTTCCCGATGCGTTCGGCAACACCTGCCACAACTGCGTCGACCGGCATGTCGAGGCTGGCCGCGGCGATCAAGCGGCGCTGATTTACGACAGCCCGGTCACCGGTCGCAAGGCGCGCTACAGCTACGCCGAGCTGCTGGCGCAGGTGAATGCCATGGCGGCGGTGCTTGTCGATCATGATGTCGCGAAGGGCGACCGCGTGATCCTCTACATGCCGATGATCCCGGAGGCGATCTTCGCCATGCTCGCCTGCGCCCGCATCGGGGCGATCCATTCGGTGGTGTTCGGCGGTTTTGCCGCAAGTGAACTTGCTGCGCGCATCGACGACTCCACGGCAAAGCTTGTCGTTTCGGCGAGCTGTGGCATCGAGCCCAACCGTGTCATCGCCTACAAGCCGCTGCTCGATGCGGCAATCGGCCTTGCAAAACACAAGCCGGACCATTGCCTCGTGCTGCAGCGGCCGGAGCTTTCGGCAGACCTCGTGGCCGGCCGCGACGTCGATCTCGGCGAAGCCCTCGATACGGCGCGAACGGCCGGACGAACCGTCTCCTGCGCGTCGCTCGCCGCCACTGACCCGCTCTACATTCTCTACACATCAGGTACGACCGGCCAGCCGAAGGGCGTCATTCGCGACAATGGCGGGCATATGGTGGCGCTCGCCTGGTCGATGCGGGCGCTCTACGGCGTGGCGCCGGGCGAGGTCTATTGGGCGGCGTCGGATATCGGCTGGGTCGTCGGCCATTCCTACATCGTCTATGGGCCGCTGCTGAACGGCAGCACGACAGTACTTTACGAGGGTAAGCCTGTCGGTACACCGGATGCCGGCGCCTTCTGGCGCGTCGTCGAGGAGTACAAGGTATCCGTGCTCTTCACGGCACCGACGGCCTTCCGCGCGATCCGCAAGGAGGACCCGGAGGGTGTGCTCGTGAAACGGCGCGATCTCTCCAGCCTGCGGGCGTTGTTTCTCGCCGGCGAGCGCGCCGATCCGGAAACGATCCGCTGGGCCGAAAGCGTGCTCGGCGTGCCGGTGATCGATCATTGGTGGCAGACGGAGACCGGCTGGGCGATTGTCGGAAATCCGCTTGGCCTCGATCCGCTGCCTGTGAAACACGGCTCGCCGACCGTGCCGATGCCCGGCTATGAATTGCATGTGCTTGATGATGCCGGCCATGAGGTGCCGGCGGGTACGCTCGGCAATATCGCCATCAAGCTTCCCCTGCCCCCCGGCTGCCTGCCGACTTTCTGGAACGCCGACGAGCGGTTCCGCGCGACCTGCCTTTCGGAATTCCCCGGCTACTACAAGACGGCCGATGCTGGTTACCTCGATGAGGACGGATATGTCTTCGTCATGGCGCGGACCGACGATATCATCAATGTCGCCGGCCATCGCCTTTCGACGGGCGCCATGGAGGAAGTCTGCGCCAGCCATCCGGACGTTGCCGAATGCGCCGTGATCGGCGTCGCCGATGCGTTGAAGGGTCAGGTGCCGGCAGGCTTCCTTGTCCTGAAGAGCGGTGTTTCACGTGAATCATCGCTTGTGGAGCAGGAGGTCGTGACGCTCGTGCGCGAGCGCATCGGTCCCGTTGCGGCCTTCAAGACGGTGCTGTGCGTCAAGCGCCTGCCGAAAACGCGATCGGGCAAGATCCTGCGCGGCACCATGCAGAAGATCGCCGACCGGGAGGATTGGAAGATGCCGGCGACGATCGATGACCCGGCCGTTCTCGATGAGATCGCCGGGGCGCTGTCGACACGGCGAATCGGCTAGCCGTCTTGCGTACAGGCAAAGAAAAAGCCCGGGGGCGAAACGCCCGGGCTTTTGATCTGGTGTGCGACGGCGCTTAGAAGCGGTCGTCTTCGTCCTCGTCGGGCGTTGCCGACTTCAGTGACTTGAGCTTGGCAAAGACGGCGTCTGCGTCGATTTCCTTCTCGTCCTCGCGGTCGGTGCCGTAGGGCAGCTTTTCCGTTTCCTGCGCGGATTCGAGCGTCGCGCCGAGTTCGGCGGCGGTCGGCAGCGGACGGCCCTTCGATGCGCGTTCGACTTCGAGGTCGAGGTCGATCTGCGAGCACAGGCCAAGCGTCACCGGATCCATCGGCGTCAGGTTGGTCGAGTTCCAGTGGGTGCGTTCGCGAATCTGTTCGATCGTCGACTTGGTCGTGCCGACGAGACGCGAGATCTGTGCGTCCTTCAGTTCCGCATGGTTGCGCACCAGCCAGAGGATGGCGTTCGGGCGGTCCTGGCGCTTGGAGACCGGCGTATAACGCGGGCCCTTGCGCTTGGATTCCGGCACGCGGACCTTCGGTTCGGAAAGCTTGAGCTTGTGGTTCGGATTGCCTTCGGCGCGGGCGATCTCGTCGCGGGAAAGCTGGCCGGTTGAGATCGGATCCAGGCCCTTGATGCCCTGGGCCGATTCGCCGTCGGCGATCGCTTTCACCTCGAGCGGGTGCAGTTTGCAGAATGTGGCGATCTGGTCAAACGACAGCGCCGTGTTGTCAACAAGCCAGACGGCCGTTGCCTTTGGCATAAGCAGCTGTTGAGCCATGGATATAGTCCTCTTGTGCGTCCGCGCCGGTGTCGCGGGCCGTGGGTAGTAACCACTATGTTCCGGGAATTCGGCCCTCTATAACCTCACTGTCGCAGAAATGCAATTCTTCAAGCGACAAATGACCTTTGTCTAATTGCTCGAAGGATTTGACCTGTTATGTATGGCGCAGGAGCCGCGGGAGCCCAAGGAGATGGGGCATCCCGCCCATGCGCAGTGAGGAGGAATCTATGTCCGCAAAGACCTATCCGGTCCTGAAATCCGCGAAAAGCCGAGCGCTGATCGACAACGAGACCTATCAGAAATGGTATCGCGAGAGCGTCGAGAACCCGGAGCGTTTCTGGGACAAACACGGCATGCGGATCGACTGGTTCAAGCCCTATACCAAGGTCAAGAACACGTCGTTTACCGGCAAGGTCCCGATCAAGTGGTTCGAGGACGGCATCACCAACGTCTCCTATAACTGCATCGACCGCCACCTGAAGACGCATGGCGACCAGGTCGCCATCATCTGGGAAGGCGACAACCCCTATATCGACAAGAAGATCACCTATAACGAGCTTTACGAGCACGTCTGCCGCATGGCGAACGTGATGAAGAAGCACGGCGTCAAGAAGGGTGACCGCGTCACCATCTACATGCCGATGATCCCGGAAGCGGCCTATGCCATGCTCGCCTGCGCACGCATCGGCGCCATCCATTCGATCGTCTTCGGCGGCTTCTCGCCGGATGCGCTGGCCGGCCGTATCGTCGACTGCGAATCGACCTTCGTCATCACCTGTGACGAGGGCGTGCGCGGCGGCAAGCCGATCCCGCTCAAGGAAAACACCGATACGGCGATCGACATCGCGGCGAAGAACCATGTCATCGTCAACAAGGTGCTCGTCGTGCGCCGCACCGGCGGCAAGATCGGCTGGGCGCCGGGCCGCGACATCTGGCATCACCAGGAAGTGCTGACCGTGCCGCGCGATTGTCCGCCGGCAAAGATGAAGGCGGAAGATCCGCTCTTCATCCTCTACACCTCCGGCTCGACCGGCAAGCCGAAGGGCGTGCTGCACACCACCGCCGGCTACCTCGTCTATGCCTCGATGACGCACAAATATGTCTTCGATTACCAGGATGGCGATATCTACTGGTGCACGGCCGATGTCGGCTGGGTCACCGGCCATTCCTACATCGTCTACGGCCCGCTCGCGAACCGCGCGACCACGTTGATGTTCGAAGGTGTGCCGAACTTCCCGGATGCCGGCCGCTTCTGGGAAGTGGTCGACAAGCACAAGGTCAACATCTTCTACACCGCGCCGACGGCGATCCGCGCGCTGATGGGGGCGGGCGACGCCTATGTGAAGCGCTCGTCGCGCTCGTCGCTGCGCCTGCTCGGGTCGGTCGGCGAGCCGATCAACCCGGAAGCGTGGGAATGGTACTACAACGTCGTCGGCGAGGGTCGTTCGCCCATCGTCGATACCTGGTGGCAGACCGAGACCGGCGGCATCCTGATCACGCCGCTGCCGGGCGCGACCGATCTCAAGCCGGGTTCGGCGACGCGGCCATTCTTCGGCATCAAGCCGCAGCTCGTCGACAACGAAGGCAATGTGCTGGAAGGCGTGGCCGACGGCAATCTCTGCATCGTCGATAGCTGGCCGGGCCAGATGCGCACGGTCTATGGCGACCACAAGCGCTTCGTCGAAACCTATTTTTCGACCTACAAGGGCAAGTATTTCACCGGCGACGGCTGCCGCCGCGACGAGGACGGCTACTACTGGATCACCGGTCGCGTCGACGACGTGCTCAACATTTCCGGCCATCGCCTCGGCACGGCCGAAATCGAATCGGCGCTGGTTTCGCACCATCTGGTCTCGGAAGCCGCCGTCGTCGGTTATCCGCACAGCCTCAAGGGTCAGGGCATCTATTGCTACGTCTCGCTGATGGCCGGTGAAGAGGGCAATGACGCGCTGCGCCAGGATCTGGTGAAGCATGTGCGCAAGGAGATCGGCCCGATCGCGAGCCCGGACAAGATCCAGTTCGCCCCCGGCCTGCCGAAAACCCGTTCGGGCAAGATCATGCGCCGCATCCTGCGCAAGATCGCCGAGGACGATTTCGGTTCGCTCGGCGATACGTCGACGCTGGCCGATCCGGCAGTGGTGGACGATCTCATCGCCAACCGGCAGAACAAGGCGGCTGGCTGATTGAAGAGGCTGGATAAATGCGAAACGGCGGCCTAGGCCGCCGTTTTCGTTTGGAGAATTGCTTGAGGGAATATCCTCTCCTCCCCTCTTCCGTCATCCTCGGGCTCGACCCGAGGATCCATGCGGCGGGTGCGGCGTGGAAGGTCGGGTCAAGCCCGACCATGACGAGGGAGAGGTAACGGACCGAGGCGATAGGCCGGGTCATTCCTGAGCCGGATTCCCACCCTCAGAAATCGATCGCCCGGCCGTTGACTTCCCAATCGCCGAAACGGGCTGGGTCCGCACCGCCGCGGCCGCCGACCTCGGGCGCCGGTTCAACCGGCTGCGCGGCCTTGCGCCGTTCTTCGGCTTCCTGGAGGGCGCGAAGAGCGGCGGGGGAGAGCACCTTGCGGCCGTCCGAATGATTGTCGTTGTCGTTCTGCATGAAAATCGGCATCCTTCCCGGATATTGAAGAATTCCTGTTGGCTTACCATCATATAGGAGCGTGATCACACTGTGGAAAGCGGTGATTCACGTGAAACACTCCCTTGACAACAGGGAATAGCAGCGGGCGCCGAGACCCGACAGGAGCCGAAAACCTATGAACATCGTTCGCACAGCCATGCTTCTCGCCTTCATGACGGCGCTTTTCATGGGCGTGGGCCTGCTCATTGGCGGCAAGGGCGGCATGATGATCGCGCTGCTCGTCGCCATCGCCATGAACTTCTTCTCCTATTGGAACTCCGACCGCATGGTCCTGTCCATGTACGGCGCCAAGGAGGTCGATGAACGTTCCGCGCCGGAATATTACGGCATCGTGCGTGACCTCGCCAAACGCGCCGGCCTGCCGATGCCGCGTGTCTATGTCCTCAACAGCGAGCAGCCGAACGCCTTTGCCACCGGCCGCAATCCGCAGAATGCTGCCGTCGCCGCGTCAACCGGCCTTCTCCAGGCGCTGAGCTACGAAGAGGTGGCGGGCGTGATGGCGCACGAGCTTGCCCATATCCAGAACCGCGACACGCTGACCATGACGCTGACGGCGACGATCGCCGGTGCGATCTCCATGCTCGCCAACTTCGCCATGTTCTTCGGCGGCAGCGGCAACCGTGAGAACAGCAATCCGCTCGGCTTCATTGGCGTGCTGATCGCGATGATCGTCGCGCCCTTTGCCGCCATGCTGGTGCAGATGGCGATCAGCCGCACACGCGAATATTCCGCCGACAAGCGCGGCGCGGAAATCTGCGGCAATCCGCTCTGGCTGTCCTCGGCACTCAAGAAGATCGCCATTGCCGCCGGCCGCGTTCCGAACGACGAGGCCGAGCGCAATCCTGCAACCGCGCATATGTTCATCATCAATCCGCTCTCGGGTGAGCGCATGGACAACCTGTTTTCGACCCATCCGAACACGGAAAACCGCATCGCGGCACTCGAGGAAATGGCCCGCGGCATGCAAGCGCGCTCGACGGAGCCGGTCCGGGCTGATACTGCGACACGCAAATCGCGCTCCGTTCCGACGACGGGCTGGGGACGCGGTGGTTCCGAACCACCCAAGGGTCCCTGGTCTTGAGCGACGACAGAAAACAAAGAACACATGCAAATCGGCATCGCGGCGGCAAGGGGCGAGCCCCCGTGGACGCGTCCGAAAGCCATCCGGAAAAGCCGGGCCTGCGCGCCCGACAGGCGGCCGCCAAGATCCTTGCGGCCGTCATCGATCGCCGGACGCCGCTCGACGGCATGCTCGATGCCGAGAATGGCAACCCCGCCTACCGGCAGCTCAACGACGCCGACCGGGCGCTCGTACGCGCCATCATCAACACGGCACTGCGCCATCTCCCGCGCATCGACACCATCCTCGACACGCTGGTCGGCACGCCATTGCCGGAGGGTGCCCGCGCCTTGCAGCACGTGCTGACGGTCGCCGCGGCGCAGATCCTCTACCTCGACGTTCCAGATCACTCCGCCGTCGACCTTGCGGTCGAGCAGGCGCAGCTCGACCCGCGAAACCGCCGTTTCGCCAGCCTCACCAATGCCGTGCTGCGCCGTCTGTCGCGCGAAAAGGCCTCGCATCTGACCGCGACCCGTTCGATTGCCGTCGTCCCTGAGTGGTTCTACCAGCGGCTTATCGAGATTTATGGACGCGAACACGCTGGGCGAATTGCCGAAGCGCTGCTCGAACCCTCTGCCATCGACCTCACCGTCAAATCCGATGCGGAAGGTTGGGCTGCGCGGCTGGGGGGCCTGGTTCTTCCCACCGGTTCCGTGCGCCTGCCGTCCGCCTCCGGCGCCATTCCGGCGCTTGAAGGGTTTGACGCGGGTGAATGGTGGGTGCAGGACGCCGCCGCCAGCATTCCGGCCAAGCTGTTTGGCGATCTTGCCGGTAAACGCGTGGCCGATCTCTGCGCTGCGCCCGGCGGAAAAACCGCGCAACTGGCGCATGCCGGTGCCGCGGTCACCGCACTCGACCAGTCCGCCAACCGCCTGAAGCGGCTTTCCGGCAATCTCGAGCGTCTGGCGCTTCCGGTGACGGCGGTGGAGGCGAACATGGCGGACTACCGTCCCGACGAACTTTTTGACGCCGTCCTGCTTGATGCGCCCTGCTCGTCCACCGGCACGATCCGCCGCCATCCCGACGTGCTCTGGACCAAGGGTCCGGAGGACATCGAAAAACTTGCCCGCCTGCAGGAGCGCCTGCTGCGCCATGCGCTGACGCTGGTAAAACCCGGCGGCACGCTCGTGTTCTCCAATTGCTCGCTCGATCCCAGCGAGGGAGAAGAGACGGTCGTCCGCGTTCTCGCCGACAATCCGTCCTGGCACATTGACCCCGTCGATCCTGCCGATTGGCCCGGCCTGGAATCGGCGATCTCGCCGCGCGGCGAGTTCCGCACGACGCCCGCCATGTTGCCGGCGACCGAGACACATGCCGGTGGTCTGGATGGATTTTACGCCGTTCGGCTGCGAAACGGCGGCTGAAGGTCAGAACGACACTCCCTGCCTGGCTGCGTCATCAACAGTCCATCAGCGCCGATGAATTGACGCGGCTTGCCGCATCAGCCTACCTATAGGAAGGAGGCATTCGTTAACCATGCAGCTTTCCGACCGGCAGCGGCTTCTCTATCTGTATTTGCGTGAGGGTTGGCGCCGGTTCTCGCGGCGGCTTGCTCTGGGCCGAATCAGCGCCATGCGGTTTTCCGGCGGGACGCCGGATCGCCTCGTCGTCGCACCGACCGACCTGCACCCGGCCGATTCCTTCGCCGGCGAAGAAATTGCTGCCGGCCGATTCCCGCTGGCGGGCCGCATTCTGGAATGCGACGGCGATTCGCCCTTCGCGCTGGAGCTTCCCTCGGAGGAGTTCGCCGTCCGCCTGCATTCGTTCGGCTGGCTGCGCCATATGCGTCTCGTCGATCCGGAGAAGGCGGCGCAGACCTCCCGCTTCATCGTCGACGACTGGCTGCAAAGCCATGGCCGCGTCATTGGCGGCCTCGCCTGGCGGCCGGACGTCGCCGCGCAACGCATCATCGCCTGGTTGTCCCATTCGCCGGTCGTGCTGAAGGATGCCGATTATCCGTTCTATCGCCGCTTCCTGAAGAGCCTGGCTTTCCAGGTCCGTTATCTGCGGCACGTCGCCGATACGACGCGCGACGGCGAACCGCGGCTCAGGGTGCGGATTGCCCTTGCCATGGCCTCCATCGCCATGCCGGCCACCGCCTCGCGGATGCGCAAGGCCGCGCGAAATCTCGACGAGGAACTCGACCGGCAGATCCTTGCCGATGGAGGCCATTGCTCGCGCAATCCTCGCGCCGCTCTCGATCTGCTGCTCGACCTGCTGCCGCTGCGCCAGACCTATGTCAATCTCGGCCACGATATGCCGACACAACTCATCCCCTGCATCGACCGCATCTATCCGGCGCTGCGTTTCTTCCGCCATCAAGGCGGCGAGCTCGCCCTTTTCAATGGCGCGACCTATACGTTGGCGAACGAGCTGATGTCGGCGCTGCGTTACGACGAGACGGGTGGCGCGCCGTTCAAGGCGCTCCCGTCCATCAACTACGATCGCCTCGCGGTGAAGGAGACGGTCGTGCTGATGGATACCGGCGTGCTGAAAGCCGTGGACCTGTCCGCGACGGCGTCTGCGGGAACGCTCTCCATCGAGATATCGTCGGGCAAAAACCGCTTCATCGTCAATTCCGGCCGGCCGCGGTTTGCCGGCGAGGCCATGCGGCAGTTGTCGCGCACCACGGCGGCCCATTCGGTCGCGACCTTGAACGATACCTCGTCGTCGCGCATTTCCACCTCGCGTTTTCTCGGTCCGATCATCGTCGGCGGGGTCAAGACGGTCACTGTCTCCCGCACCGAGCGCGAATCCGGTGCCGATGGCCTGACGGCCAGTCACGACGGTTACCTGAAGCGTTTCGGCCTTCTCTATGAGCGGGATATCCTTGTTGCGGCGACAGGCAACGAGATCCGCGGCCGGGAGCGTTTCTTCAGGCCGGCCGACCCGACCGGCGCCATCGACAAGGGCGTGGCGGTGGTGCGTTTTCATATCCACCCGACCATCCAGCTCTATCGCGCGTCCTCGAACGAGACCCGGCTGGTCGCGCCGGATGGCGAAGCCTGGGCGTTGACCTGTGTTGATGTGCCGGTGGAAGAGGACGAGGACGTCTTCTTCGCCGATCCGTCCGGTGTGCGGGCATCACGCCAGCTGACGCTGACCATGCCGCTCCATACGATGCCCGAAGTTCAGTGGTCGCTGGTGCGACAGCGCTGAATTAACGGCCTTTGCCGTTTTCTCCGTGCGACGGCTGTGATAACCGGGCGCATGTCCATCCGGCCCCTTCCCCGGGCCGTCAGAACGGAGCGCCCCCCATGGCCGTTGTTTCCAAGAAAATCCCCGCCCCCGATCGTGTTGCCGTGCGCACCGCGCTTCTCTCCGTCTCCGACAAGGCGGGCATCGTCGATCTCGCCCGCGCGCTTGCCGAAAAAGGTGTGCGCCTGCTGTCGACCGGCGGCACCCACAAGGCGTTGAGCGACGCCGGGCTGGCGGTGACCGACGTGTCCGAGGTTACGGGCTTTCCGGAAATCATGGATGGCCGCGTCAAGACGCTGCATCCCGCCGTGCATGGCGGCCTGCTGGCGATCCGCGACGATGCGGAGCATGTCGAGGCCATGAAGGCGCACGGCATCGGCGCAATCGACCTTGCCATTATCAATCTCTATCCGTTCGAAGAGGTGCGCGCCAAGGGCGGTGACTATCCGACGACCGTCGAGAACATCGATATTGGTGGCCCGGCGATGATCCGCGCGTCGGCCAAGAACCACGCCTATGTGACTGTTGTCACCGATCCGGCCGACTACCCTGCCCTGCTGGAAGAACTGGCCGATGGCTCTACCGCCTATGCGTTTCGCCAGCGCCTCGCCGCCAAGGCCTATGCCCGTACGGCCGCCTATGACGCGGCGATCTCCAACTGGTTTGCCGAAGCGCTCGACATCGCCATGCCGCGCCACCGCGTGCTCGGCGGCGTGCTCAAGGAAGAGATGCGCTATGGCGAAAACCCGCATCAGAAGGCCGGTTTCTACGTCACCGGCGAGAACCGCCCCGGGGTTGCGACCGCGACGCTGCTGCAGGGCAAACAGCTTTCCTACAACAATATCAACGACACGGACGCTGCCTTCGAGCTGGTGGCCGAGTTTCTGCCGGAAAATGGTCCGGCCTGCGCGATCATCAAGCACGCCAATCCCTGCGGCGTCGCCACCGGCACGACGTTGAAGGACGCCTATGCGCGGGCGCTCGCCTGCGATCCGGTCTCCGCCTTCGGCGGCATCATCGCGCTCAATTCGACGCTCGACGGCGAGACGGCGGAAGAAATCGTCAAGCTCTTCACCGAAGTCATCATCGCGCCGGATGCGGATGAGGCGGCGCGCGCCATCATCGCCGGCAAGCCGAACCTGCGCTTGCTGGTCACCGGTGCTCTGCCCGATCCGCGCGTGCCCGGTCTTTCCGCCAAGACGGTCTCCGGCGGTCTGCTGGTGCAGAGCCGCGACAACGGCATGGTCGAGGATCTGGAGCTCAAGGTCGTCACCAAGCGGGCGCCGACGGCGCAGGAACTGGTCGACATGAAGTTCGCCTTCAAGGTCGCCAAGCACGTCAAGTCGAATGCGGTCGTCTATGCCAAGGACGGCCAGACGGCGGGCATCGGGGCCGGCCAGATGAGCCGCGTCGATTCCGCCCGCATCGCCGGCCTGAAGGCCGAGGAGGCTGCAAAGGCGATGGGGCTTGCCGAACCGTTGACGCGGGGCTCGGCCGTCGCCTCGGAAGCCTTTTTGCCCTTCGCCGACGGCTTGCTTTCGGCGATCGCCGCCGGTGCGACCGCCGTCATCCAGCCGGGTGGCTCGATGCGCGATGCGGAAGTGATCGCGGCAGCGGATGAGGCCGGCGTCGCGATGGTCTTCACAGGCATGCGACATTTCCGGCATTGAGCCGGATTCTTTGCCGGAGTCGAAAAAACGCCCCGCAAGCGGGGCGTTTTGCATTTCAGGGCTTGTTGGCAGGATAAGGCGTGCGCAGCAGAAGCAGGAAGCCGACGACGAGGAAGACGATGAGGGCCATCATGCCGATGCGCGCCGAGCCCGTGGCCGTCGTGATGAGCGCGACCGAGAGCGGTGCCAGGAAGGATGTGGCGCGGCCCGAGAGCGCATAGAGCCCGAAATAGCGGCCGGCTTCGTCCGGATGGATGCTCTGGGCGAGATAGGAGCGGGCCGAGGCCTGGACGGGGCCGAAGGCGACGCCGATTAGTAAGCCGTAGAGAATATAGGCTTTCTCGGCGGCGGTGGCGAAAAGACCGCCGGAATCGGCAGTCGACAGCGGAATGAGACCGAACAGGGTGAAGCCGGGTCCGGTGGAGACGATGCCGATCGTCGCCACGGTCAGGCAGACGAGGCTGATCACCACCACGGTTTTCGAGCCGAGGCGCTTGTCCAGCCGGCTGGCATAGAGGCAGCCACCGATGGCCACCACGTTGAGGATGATGCCGTAGATGCCGAGTTCGAAGGTCTGCCAGGCGAACATGCCGGCGGCAAACGTGCCGCCGAGCGCCAGGAGGCCATTGACGCCGTCCTGGTAGATCATGCGGGCGACGAGGAAGCGCAGGATGCCCGGCTTGCCGCGCAGGTCGCGCAGGGTGGCGGTGAGATCGGCGAGGCCGGCGCGGACGGCAGCGGCGATCGGCAACCCTTTGCCCTGATCCGGCGTGAAGAAGAACATCGGCAGGATGAAGACGAGATACCACAGCGCCGAAATCGGCCCGGTGATGCGGGCATCTTCGCCGGCTGCCGGATCGAGGCCGAACAGGGGGGCAATACCGATGGCGGTCTTTCCCGTCTCCGGATTGGCCGCAAGAAGCGCCACGACTGCGATCAGCACGATCATGCCGCCGAGATAGCCGAGGCCCCAGGCGATGTTCGAGACACGGCCGGCATCTTCCGGGCGCACGAGGCGCGGCATCATCGAATCGTTGAAGACGATAGAGAATTCCGCCGCCACCGTCGCCAGCACGATCATGGCCATGGCGAAGAGCAGGCTGCTGCCGGGGGCGGCGTACCAGAGTGCCGCGAGCGACAGGATCTTGATCACCGCAAAGACGGCAATCCAGGGTTTTCGCGCGCCGGAGGCGTCGGCGATCGAGCCCATGATCGGCGCGAGCAATGCGATGGCGATGCCGGAAATGGTGAGCGTGTAGCTCCAGGCGGCCTGGCCGGCGGCGTGATCCTCCGTCAGGCGCGAGACCAGATAGGGGCCGAAGATGAAGGTGGTGATGACCGTGAAGAAGGGCTGTGCCGCCCAGTCGAACAGCATCCAGCCCGTAATGCCGAGGCGGCCTACGCGCGGCTCCCGGCTTTCCACGATATCCGTCATCGCCCCTCCTCAAACGCGGGGCGAAGACCGTGCGCCCGTCCTGTGCCGGCTAATGAAGCAAAGCTCCATCAGCCGGTACGAGGACTGTGTCATTTCGCCCGTTCCTGTGCAAGGTCGCTGAGAACGCCTGCGGCGACGCTCACCTTGGCGAGTGTGGCTTCACCCGTCTCGGTCAGGGCCGAAAGATTGGCCGTCACCCGGGCAAGCTTCTTCTCGTCCGCCTGCTGCCAGGCCGCAAGCGGCGCCTTGTCGCCCTTATGGCGCGTCAGGACGACCGTCGCGAGGTCGCGGCGGGCATTGGCAATGTCGGTGAGGCTGCGTTGCAGGGCGAGCGCCTCGTAGAGATCGCCGGTCGGGATGCGGCTTGCCGCGGCGAGCAGCCGGCCGATATTCAGCGTCGAGCTGATGCCGGCGAAGGTCTGCGCCGTCTTGCCCAACGTGTCGCCCGTCGCCGCGGCGATCAGCATTACCTCCGGCACGAAGGCCAGCATCGAGAGCGTGGCGATTTCTTCCGCCAGATCCGCCGGCACACCCTCGTCCTCATAGGCATGCGCCTTGCGGCGCGCCTCGTCGCCGGCCGCTTCCGAGATCAGCGTCGAGAGATGCGGGCGAAGCTGCTTCAGCGCCTGCTTGAGCTTGTGCACCGCCTGGTCCATGGGGCCAGACACCGCGCCGGTGGTCAACAGCAGGCTGGTGACGGTGGCATAGATGCGGCCGATCTCTTCATAGAGTTCGTTCTGCACGGCGCCGGCGACCAGCGTGTCCAGCGCATCGACGCCGGCATAGAGCGCCGAGAGGCCGTAACCGTCGCGGGCGATGACGGCCGCCTTCACGGCGTCCGCCGGGCCGAAGCCGGTGCCGTCGGTCAGCGTGGTGATGAAGGCCGGGCCGCCGCGGTTGATCACCTCGTTGGCGAGGATCGTGGCGATGATTTCGCGGCGCAGGCGATGCGAACGGATGTCATCCGCATAGGCCTTCTGCATCTTCGCCGGGAAGTAGCTCATCAGCGTCGGCTCGAAATAGGGCTCGTCCGGCAGGCCGGTATGCACGAGTTCGTCGAACAGCACGAGCTTGGCGTAAGAGAGCAGCACGCCGATTTCCGGCCGCGTCAGCGGCTTGCCGGCCTGGTAGCGTTCCGCCACGACCCGGTCGTCCGGCAGGGTCTCGACCTTGCGGTTGAGCTGGCCGGCCGCTTCGAGGCGGTCCATCAGGCGGGTCAGCGGGGCGCGGTTGGCTATGCCCTGCTTTTCCGTCAGCGAAATCGCCAGCGATTGCAGGTAGTTGTTGCGCAGCACGAGGTGGCCCACCTCGTCCGTCATCGAGGCGAGCAGCACGTTGCGCTTGGCGCGCGTCAGCCGCTCGTCGCGCATGGCCGAGGCGAGCGCGATCTTGATGTTGACTTCGACGTCCGACGAATTCACGCCGGCCGAGTTGTCGATGGCGTCGGAGTTGCAGCGTCCGCCCTTGAGCGCGAAGGCGATACGGCCGCGTTGCGTCACGCCGAGGTTCGCCCCCTCGCCGATCACCTTGGCGCGCACGTCGTCGGCGACGATGCGGATCGGGTCGTTGGCGCGGTCGCCCACTTCCGCGTCCGTCTCGTTCTGGCCGCGGATATAGGTGCCGATGCCGCCGAACCACATCAGATCGACGGGAGCCTTCAGGATCGCCGTCATGATTTCGAACGGCGTCGCCTTGGCCTTGTCAATGCCGATGACGGCCATGGCTTCGGGGGTCAGCGTCACGGATTTTTCCGTACGCGGAATGATCATAGCGCCCTTGGAGAGCACGGAGCGATCATAGTCCTGCCAGCTCGAGCGCGGCAGGGCGAACATGCGGCGGCGCTCGGCGAAGGAGGTATCGGTATCCGGCGACGGATCGATGAAGATGTCCCGATGGTCGAAGGCCGCCAGCAGGCGGATTTTCCGCGACAGCAGCATGCCGTTGCCGAAGACGTCGCCCGACATGTCGCCGACGCCGGCGACGGTGAAAGGCGTCTTCTGGATGTCGATGTTCATCTCGCGGAAGTGGCGCTTGACGGTTTCCCAGGCGCCGCGGGCGGTGATGCCCATCTTCTTGTGGTCGTAGCCAGCAGAGCCGCCCGATGCAAAAGCATCGTCGAGCCAGAAACCGGCTTCCTGCGCCAGGCCGTTGGCGGTGTCGGAGAAGGTCGCCGTGCCCTTGTCGGCGGCGACGACGAAATAGGGATCGTCGCCGTCGAGGCGGACCGTATCGGCCGGCGGCACGATGTCTTGGCCGACAATGTTGTCGGTGACGGAAAGCAGCGTGCGGATATAGGTCTTGTAGGCCTCGGTGCCGGCCTTGAAGATGGCGTCGCGGCTACCGCCGACAGGAAGCTGCTTCGGATAGAAGCCGCCCTTGGCGCCGACCGGCACAATGACCGAGTTCTTCACCTGCTGCGCCTTGACGAGGCCCAGCACTTCCGTGCGGTAGTCCTGTGCACGGTCCGACCAGCGCAGGCCGCCGCGGGCGACCTTGCCGAAGCGCAGGTGCACGCCCTCGACCTCAGCGCCGTAGACGAAGATTTCGCGGAACGGGCGTGGTTCCGGCAGGCCGTCCAACTGCTTCGGATCAAGCTTGATCGCCAGCGTCTTGCGCGGCTTGCCGTCGGCATCGCGCTGGAAATAGTTGGTGCGCAGCGTCGCCTGGATCGCGTTGACGTAGCGGCGGAGAATCCGGTCCTCGTCGAGGCTCGGCACGTTGGCCAGAGCCTCTTCGATCACTGTCGCCGTTTCATCGCTCTTCTTCTCGCGCTGGCGGTCCGAAAATTTCGGGTCGAGACGGGTTTTGAACAGGCGGAAGAGATTGGCGGCGATCGCCGGATACTTGTTGAGCGTATCGGCGATATAACCCTGCGAATAGGCGATGCCGGTCTGGCGCAGGTAACGCGAATAGGTGCGCAGCGCCATGATCTCGCGGGCGGAAAGCCCGCCGGTCAGGATGAGGCGGTTCAGCGCGTCGTCATCCACCTCGCCGTGCCAGGCAGCGAGGAAGGCTTCCTCCAGCATCGGGCTCAGCTTGGCGAGATTGATCTCGATGCCGTCGCGATGCTTCAGTTCCATGTCGTGCAGGATGACGCGGCGCTGTTCGCCGTCGAGCCCCACGACGGTCAGGTCGTGCGTCTGTTCGCTGATGACGTTGAAGCCGAGGTTTTCGAGAAGGGGC
Source organism: Shinella kummerowiae (assembly GCF_009827055.1). Taxonomy (GTDB): domain Bacteria; phylum Pseudomonadota; class Alphaproteobacteria; order Rhizobiales; family Rhizobiaceae; genus Shinella; species Shinella kummerowiae. The sequence continues at coordinate 287,906 of NZ_WUMK01000008.1, read as the reverse complement.
ACGCGCCTCGACAGCGAGACCGGTTCATTGGCGTGGAAGATTTTTAGCTCGACCGAGCTGAGATCCGTATTCCAGGCCTTGCGGTAGAAGGCGATGCTGATCGGGTTTTCCGATGTCGCCGTGGTAATCAGGGCAAGGTCGGCATGTGCTTCGGCGGGCGTAAAGTCTTCCTGGTAGCCGCGGTCGGCGACCAGTCGCAGGCCATCGGCATTGGAAAGTGCTTCGAAACGATCGGTCCAGCGGGTGGCGATCTCGCGCACGGCCTGTTCGAGTTTCGCCTGCGGGATGCGCGGCGTCTTGCCGCCGGAGCGGCCGACGATGAAGTGCACGCGGGCGAGACCACCTTCCGGGAAAGCCGGGTAATAGGCGGAGATACGGCCGTCATAAGCCGACTTCAGATAATTGCCGATCTTTTCGCGCACATCGGAATCATACTGTTCGCGCGGCACGTAGACGATGACCGAGACGAAGCGGTCGAAACGATCGATGCGCGGCAGAACGCGGATGCGCGGCCGGTCGGACAGTTCGTTGATCTGCTCGCAGAACGTGGCAAGCAGGCCGGTATCGATCTGGAAAAGATCGTCGCGCGGATAGGATTCCAGCGTGTTGATCAGCATCTTGCCGGAATGGCTCTTCGGGTCGTAGCCGAAATGCTCGATGACATCCGCCACCTTGGAACGCAGGAGCGGGATCTGGCCGGCGGCATGGGTATAGGCGGTCGAGGTGAAGAGGCCGACGATGCGAAGCTCGCCGATCACCTTGCCCTTTTCGTTGAAGCGCTTGATGCCGATGTAATCCATATAGGCCCGGCGGTGCACGACGGATTTCACATTGGCCTTGGTGACGATCAGCAGATCCGGGCCTTCGAGGAATTCGAGGATCTCCGGCGTTGTCGTCACGGCGTCCTTGCCGAGGCGCAGCACGCGCACATCCGGATCGGCGAGAATGCCGAGGCCCTCGCCGCCGCGCTCGACGGTCGCCTGTTCGCCCTTGCCGGAATAGCTGTATTCGCGCATGCCGAGGAAGGTGAAGTTGTTGCCGCGCAGCCAGGTCAGGAAGGCAAGTGCCTCATCCTTGTCGGCCTTGGCCTTGGCATAGCGCTCCATGTCGGCCATGGCGCTGTCGAGTTTTTCCACCATGGATGGCCAGTCGTCGACAGCGACATGAACCTGGTGAAGCACGTTGCCGATACGTTCGGCAAGCGACGCCGCCTCAGCGGGTGCCAGCTCGGAGAGGTGAATCTCGATATGGCTGACGCGGTGTGTCGGTTCGCTTTCCTCGTCCGGGGAGAAGAGTTTCGGCGCTTCGCCCGGCGTCACCACGAGGATCGGGTGGATCGCGAGGTGAACGTCGCGGTGCGTGCTCGTCACTTCGCCCATCACCGAATCATACAGGAACGGCTGGTTGCGGTCGGTGACGGAGAGAACGGAGACCGGCTGCCCCTGCGGCGTCACGTCGGGCAGCGTGGTGACGGTCACGCGCGGCGCGGAGCCGTCCCAGGCCTCGATTTCGGCCATGGCATGGGCGGCGGCGGCGGCCAGCATTTCGCCGGTATAATGCTCGATATCGTCCTTGCTGGCGCGCCCGAAGAGAATGTCCGGGTTCAGCGTCTTCGCGCCGAGGGCTGCGGCCGCGGCCTTTGCGGCCTCGATGTGTTTTTCTCGTTTCACGTTGGTCCTGGCACCCATGGAATTTCCCCTAGAATCCGATCGCCGGACGTTAGCAGAAGAAAAAATACACGCGACGAAATTTGTGCATTTGCGAGAAAATTCAATCGATTTTGTCCGAGATAGGTCAGTTTCCCTGTCGTTTTGCCGTAAAATCGAGCCTTTTTCGTCGAAAAGCAGCCAAAAACCGACGGATGCGGTCTAATGCTGTCCTGCAGCGATGAATGCGTCGACTGCCGGGCGTTGACAGGAAAACACCCTCTTGTCATCACTCGGTCGGAACGAAGGAGCAGGCCATGACCGAGAGCGACAAGGGCACCGTCATCGTCATTTCGAGCCATGTGGTGCGCGGCACGGTCGGCAATCGTGCGGCGGTCTTCGCGCTCGAAACGCTCGGCCACCCGGTCTGGGCGCTGCCGACGGTCATCCTGCCCTGGCACCCCGGTCACGGAAAATCGACGCGGGTGGCGATTTCGGCCGATGATTTCGATGCGATGATCGCCGACCTCATCCGTGCACCGTGGCGAGGCGAGGTGAAGGCCGTGTTGTCAGGCTATCTCGGCAGTGCAGCGCAGGCGCGCGCCGTGGCGCGGCTGGTCGAGAGTCTGCGTATCGACAATCCCGACCTTCTCTATATGTGCGATCCGGTCTGCGGCGATGAGAACGGGCTCTATATTGCCGAAGAGACGGCGGTGGCGATCCGTGACCGGCTGATCCCGCTCGCCTCCATCGCCACTCCCAACCGGTTCGAACTGGCCTGGCTTGCCGGTGCGCCGCTCGAGACCAACAATGCGATCATGGATGCGGCCCTTTCGCTCGGCCCTGCCCGCATGCTCGTCACCTCCTCGCTGCCGCTGATGGCGGGCAGCACGGGCAATCTCTATCTGTCGGGCCGTAGTGCGCTTCTTGCGGAACACCGGCTCGTACCGAGCCCGCCGAACGGCACCGGCGACCTGCTTGCCGCCATCTTCCTGTCCCGGTTGATGGAAAACCTGCCGGAAGAGCGCGCGCTGATGATGGCGACGGCCAGCGTTTTCGAGATCGTCGCGCGCACCGCCAAGCGCGGCGCCGACGAATTGACGCTGGAACAGGACGCCTCCAGCATTTCGACGCCGATGGCGATGGTGCACATGCGGCGTCTCCTGCATCCGGCGCAGACACGACGACCGTAAAGCGCCTTGCGCCCTGCCCTGCGGAGTGGTTTATGCACTTCCGGATGGGGCCTCATCCGTAGATCGTTACACGGGGGTATTCCGACACCATGAACAGCTTTCCCGATCGCCTTCTGAACGGCTACCGCAATTTCATGTCCGGCCGCTATGCCGAACAGTCGGCGCGCTACAGGGCGCTGGCCGAAACCGGCCAGAAGCCGAAGACGCTGGTCATTGCCTGTTGTGATTCCCGCGCGGCACCCGAAACGATCTTCGACAGCGGGCCGGGCGAACTGTTCGTCGTGCGCAACGTGGCGAACCTCGTGCCGCCCTACGAGCCTGATGGTCAATTCCACGCGACCTCGGCGGCGCTCGAATTCGCCGTGCAGTCGCTGAAGGTCAGCGACATCGTGGTGATGGGCCATGGCCGCTGCGGCGGTATTTCGGCAGCGCTCAGCGTGGATGCAGAGCCTTTGTCGCCCGGCGACTTCATCGGCAAGTGGATGGGCATGCTGAAGCCCGTTGCCGAGCAGATCCAGGGCGCCGAAATCCTCACGCAGGCGGAGCGCCAGCGCGCGCTGGAGCGCGTCTCGATCCGCAACTCCATTGCCAATCTGAGAACATTCCCTTGCGTACGTATCCTGGAAGAGAAGGGCCGCATACAGCTGCACGGGGCCTGGTTCGACATCTCGACCGGCGAGCTTTGGGTCATGGATGCCAAGACCGGCGATTTCTTGCGCCCAAGCGTTTAAACGAAAACCCGGCACGAAGCCTCGCGCCGGGTTTCGGATGTTCGATTGCGATGCGGCTCAGCCGCCGTCGATTTCCGCGCCGATGATGGCGATCGCGCGCTGGTAGACGCTGGCCGCGTTCCAGCCCTGCAGAGCGCCGAAATTGCCCTCGCCCGGCTGATAGCCGCCGCCGGCGCTCCAGCCGTGGCCGCGCAGGAAGTTCGCCGTAGAGGCGAGCGCGTCGGCCTTCGAGCCGACGAGGTCGATGCGGCCGTTGCCGTCACCGTCGACGCCATATTTCAGGACGTTTGCCGGCAGGAATTGCGTCTGGCCGATTTCGCCGTGCGCCGCACCACGCGCCGAGGTGCTCAGCGTGCCGTTCTGCACGAGCTGCAGCGTGGCGTAGAGCTGGTTGGTGAAGTAGTCCGAGCGACGGCAGTCATAGGCGAGCGTCGCGACGGCCGAGATCGTGTGTTCCTTGCCGAGGAAGCCGCCAAAACCGGTTTCCATGCCCCAGATGGCCAGCAGCGGGCCGGCCGGCACGCCGTAGCGCGCTTCGATCCGGTCGAACAGCGCGGCATTCTGCTTCTTCAGGCTCTTGCCGCGGTTGATGATCGCCTTGCCGCCACGCTTCTGCATGAACTGGTCGAGCGAGAGCTTGAAGCTCTTCTGGCCACGGTCTGCGCGGATCGTTGCGCGGGCGTAGCTCACATTGGCGAAAGCCTTGTTGATCGTTGCACTGCTGATGCCGCGCCCGGCGGCTTCATCCTTGAAGGATTCAACCCAGGCCGGAAAACCGCTGGCATCGTTGCCGCACTGTGCAGCTTCTGCTGCTGCCGGCACTGCCGCCGTGCCGATCAATACGGCCAGCACCGTGGCCACGCTCTTTGTCATGCCCATAAAAAACCCCGTGATCTCGTCTATCCGCTGCGGGAGCATGGCATGCTCCCCTGTTCCTGTCATCGCAACTCGCTGTGAGCCGGTCCGGCGACACCGCCGGATGGTTTCAAAGCGAAGTCCCGATTGTTCTCAGACGGAACAACCGGGACTTTTATTTAAACTTGGTTAAGGGAGCGTTGCCATTTCTGACGGAAATGTACGAGGCGTCCCTTTCCCGCGTATTTCGTTCAATCAGGCGGCCTGCTTCTTCGCCTTGATCAGGCCGCGGGCGACCAGCAGCTCCGCGATCTGGATGGCGTTGAGGGCGGCACCCTTGCGCAGGTTGTCGGAAACGACCCAGATGTTGAGGCCGTTTTCGACAGTTGCGTCCTCGCGGATGCGCGAGATGTAGGTGGCGTCTTCACCGGCCGATTCGTACGGCGTGATGTAGCCGCCGTTTTCGTGCTTGTCGATGACCTGGCAACCCGGGGCCTCGCGCAGAATCTCGCGGGCTTCGTCCGCCGTGATCTCGTTTTCGAACTCGATGTTGACCGATTCGGAATGACCGATGAAGACGGGCACGCGCACCGCCGTGCAGGTCACCTTGATCTTCGGGTCGAGCATCTTCTTGGTCTCGGCGAGAACCTTCCACTCTTCCTTCGTATAGCCGTCTTCCATGAAGCTATCGATATGCGGGATGACGTTGAAGGCGATGCGCTTGGTGAACTTCTTCGATTCGACCGGATCGGCGACGAAGACGGCGCGCGTCTGCTGGAAGAGCTCGTCCATGCCTTCCTTGCCGGCGCCGGAGACCGACTGATAGGTCGAGACGACGACGCGCTTGATCTTGGCGCGGTCATGCAGCGGCTTCAGCGCGACGACGAGCTGGGCGGTCGAGCAATTCGGATTGGCGATGATGTTCTTGCGGGTGAACAGGCTGATGGCGTCCGGGTTCACTTCCGGAACGATCAGCGGAACGTCGGCGTCGTAGCGCCAGGCCGAGGAATTGTCGATGACGACGCAACCCTGGGCGCCGATCTTCGGCGAGTACTTCTGCGAAACCGTGCCGCCAGCCGACATCAGGCAGATGTCCGTGTCGGAGAAATCGTAGTTTTCGAGGTTCTGCACCTTCAGCGTCTTGTCGCCGAAGGAGACCTCGGTGCCCTGCGAGCGGCTGGATGCCAGGGCAACGACCTCGTCGGCCGGGAAGCCGCGTTCGGAAAGGATGTTCAGCATTTCGCGGCCGACATTGCCGGTCGCGCCGGCGACTGCGATCTTGAAACCCATATCTAAAGCTCTCTTTCTCTGTCTCTCCGCGGGTTCAGGAGGGAAACCCGCCGGCCAAAGCGCGGGTTTCGGTCCCCGGCCTTACCGGGGAGAGAGCGGTGGCCAGAGACGTCAGACGGTTTTCGTCGTCGTTTTGGCCAGTGTTTTGGAATTCGATACGCAATAGCGAACCCGTCCGGCGTTGAAGGCCGGAGCGATCATGCGGGCGATGGAAAGACCAAAGCGGTTCATGTCAGTTCCTTTGCGTGCGTGCTGAATACGCTGATCTCGTGAAGAGTCAAGCCTTGCCTGCCCGATCCGGTGTTTCGGTCTGGTCCTCGACTTAAGTCGTAGGCCGAAAGTCATAAGCCCAAAGCAGCGCTGATATCACAGTCCGTTTTCTGCCATCCTTCGATCAGGCGCACCCCGTCCGGCGTTTTTTGGGAGAAACTCCGGACCTTCATGGGCTGCCCCGATACGCCGTTTTTGTGGAGGACAAACAAATGGCCAATGTTTCGACGGTGGGCAACGCCAAAGCGGCGCCCATGACGGGTGAGCAGAAGAAGGTGATCTTCGCCTCTTCGCTCGGCACTGTTTTCGAATGGTACGATTTCTATCTTTACGGTTCGCTGGCGATCTATATCGGCGCCACCTTCTTCAGCCAGTATCCGGAAACGACGCGCAACATCTTCGCGCTGCTCGCCTTCGCCGCCGGCTTTCTCGTGCGCCCGTTCGGCGCTCTGGTGTTCGGCCGCCTCGGCGATCTCGTCGGGCGCAAGTACACCTTCCTCGTCACCATTCTCATCATGGGCGTCTCGACCTTCGTCGTGGGCCTGCTGCCCGGTGCCGCCACCATCGGTATCGCCGCTCCGATCATCCTGATCCTGCTGCGCATGCTGCAGGGCCTGGCGCTCGGCGGTGAATATGGCGGCGCTGCCACCTACGTGGCCGAACACGCGCCCGAGGGCCGTCGCGGCTACTTCACCTCGTGGATCCAGACGACGGCGACGCTCGGCCTGTTCCTCTCGCTGGTGGTCATCCTTGCGGTGCAGTTCATCGTTGGCAAGGAAGCCTTTGCCGAATGGGGCTGGCGCATTCCGTTCCTGCTGTCGGTCGTTCTGCTCGGCGTTTCCGTCTGGATCCGTCTGAAGATGAACGAATCGCCGGCCTTCGCGAAGATGAAGGAAGAGGGCAAGGGCTCCAAGGCACCGCTGACGGAAGCCTTCGGCCAGTGGCGCAACGCCAAGATCGCGCTGCTCGCGCTGTTCGGCGCCGTCGTCGGCCAGGCCGTGGTTTGGTATTCCGGCCAGTTCTACGCGCTGTTCTTCCTGACAGGCGTGCTGAAGGTGGACGGCCAGTCGGCCAATATCATGGTCGCCTGCTCGCTGCTCCTTGGCACCGGCTTCTTCGTCTTCTTCGGCTGGCTGTCCGACAAGATCGGCCGCAAGCCGATCATCATGGCCGGCCTGCTGCTCGCCATGCTCACCTACTTCCCGCTGTTCAAGGCGCTGACCTGGGCCGGCAACCCGGCACTCGCAACGGCACAGGATACGGTCCGCGCGACCGTCACCGCAGCCCCCGAGGACTGCAAGTTCCAGTTCAACCCGACGGGCACGGCGAAGTTCACCACCTCTTGCGATATCGCGACCTCGTTCCTCACCAAGAACTCGGTGCCCTATGACGTCGTCACTACGGCGGCTGCCGGCACGGCGGCAACGGTGAAGATCGGCGAACAGACGATCAACAGCTATGACGCGATTGCGGCTGGCGACCAGGCCAAGGCGCTCGACGGTGCCTTCCAGAAGCAGACCAACATCGCGCTTCACGATGCCGGCTATCCGCTGGTCCGCGGTGCGGCGAAGGTTCCGGACAGCAAGCTCGACGCGTTCGTCGCGGCAAACCCGGAGCTTGCGCTCGATGCTGCTGCCATCCGCGCGGGTGAAAAGGCAAGTATGCCGGCAGCCGATCTCGTCGCAGGCAAGCTGCTGACGGCGGAAGAAGCCGCCGGTGTCACCGACATGCCGGTCTATACCATTGCCGGCGGCGGCACCTTCACCATGGTGGCCGATCCGGCCGGCGTGAACTGGATCACCATCATCGCCGTGCTGACGGTCCTCGTGATCTACGTCACGATGGTCTACGGCCCGATCGCCGCCCTCTTGGTCGAACTCTTCCCGACCCGCATCCGCTACACCGGCATGTCGTTGCCCTACCATATCGGCAACGGCTGGTTCGGCGGTCTGCTGCCGGCAACGGCCTTCGCGATGAGTGCTGCCCAGGGCGATATCTACTACGGTCTCTGGTATCCGATCGTCTTCGCAGGCATCACGCTGGTCATCGGCCTGCTGTTCCTGCCGGAAACCAAGGATCGCGACATCCACGCCATGGATTGATCTCCCCCTTCCGATCGGTCATGGCGACCCGGCCCGTGGCAACACGGGCCGGGTTTTTCATTGGGCTTTTGCGGGAAGAAGCGATTTCGGCAGCGGCCAGCCGTTCTCGTTGAAGCGGAACAGCCATTCCTTGCGGGCGAAGACGAAGGCGGTCGCGACGGCTGTCCAAAGGCCGAGCAGCAGGCCCGCCGCCACATCGCTCGGGTAATGCGCGCCGACGATGACGCGCGAAATACCGATCATCAGGGCGCCGACGAGGAAGAGCGGGCGAAGGCGCGGCACCAGCATCGAGAACGCGCCGAAAAAGGCGCCGACAGCGGCCGAATGGCCGGAGGGAAAGCTGGCATAGAGATTGTCATAGGCAAAGGGGGTCAGGCTGTAGGCGCCATGCTCGGCAAAAAGCTCCGGCCGTGCCCGTCCGACGATCAATTTGAAGAGATGTACGAGCGCGCTTGTCGCGCCTGTCGTGACGAAGAAATAGAGCGGCAGCCGCCACGCGGTCCTGGTTCTGCCTGTAAGCGTCTCGTTCCGGCTGATGCGATAGGCGACATAGGCCAGGATGACGAGCAATCCGGAGCCGTAGATCATCCAGGCAAAGGTGCCGAAATCGGTGATGCGCTGGTTGAACGTGACGACGGCACCGGGAAGCCCCTGGGCACGCTGCGAGATGGCCGGATCGAACGGGACGAGCGCCACGACGAGCACGACGGTGGCGGCGAAGATCCAGAGCGATGAGGTCGCGAGCGAACGGTTCATATCTATCCCTTGTAACTGGCGTGGCTTCCATGTGTTGGCGGAAGGCGGCTTTTCAAGGGACGGAAACGAAAAAGGCCCCCGGAGCGGATGCATCGGGGGCCTTTGCTGGTTGGGGTGCTGCCCCCTCATCCGCCTGCCGGCACCTTCTCCCCGCGGGGGAGAAGGGGAAATCCGAGGCGTTGCATCCTTTATCCTTCTCCCCAACGGGGAGAAGGTGGCCCGAGGGGCCGGATGAGGGGGATTTCTCTCAGGCCGAGAGTGCCTTGAACGCGGTGAGGATGGCGTCGCCCATTTCGGTGGTGCCGACCTGGCGGCTGCCTTCCGACATGATGTCGCCGGTGCGCACACCGCTGTCGAGAACCTCGGCGATCGCCTTTTCGAGGTTATCGGCTTCGGCGACCATGTTGAACGAGTAGCGCAGGCACATGGCGAAGGAGGCGATCATGGCGATCGGGTTGGCGATGCCCTTGCCCGCAATGTCCGGCGCCGAGCCATGCACGGGCTCGTAGAGCGCCTTGCGCTGGCCCTTGGCATCCGGCGCGCCGAGCGAGGCGGACGGCAGCATGCCGAGCGAACCGGTCAGCATGGCGGCGACGTCGGAGAGCATGTCGCCGAACAGGTTGTCGGTGACGATGACGTCGAACTGCTTGGGAGCACGCACCAGCTGCATGCCGCCGGCATCGGCCAGCATGTGCTCGAGCTGCACGTCGGAATAGGCGCGCTTGTGCGTTTCCGTCACGACTTGGTTCCAGAGCACGCCGGACTTCATGACGTTGCGCTTTTCCATCGAGCAGACGCGGTTGCCGCGCGTGCGGGCCAGTTCAAAGGCAACGCCGGCGATGCGCTCGATCTCGTAGGTGTCGTAGACCTGCGTGTCGATGCCGCGCTTCTGGCCGTTGCCGAGGTCGATGATCTCCTTCGGCTCGCCGAAATAGACGCCACCCGTCAGCTCGCGCACGATGAGGATGTCGAGGCCTTCGACGAGTTCGGGCTTCAGCGAGGACGCGTTGGCAAGCGCCGGGTAGCAGATGGCCGGGCGCAGGTTCGCAAAAAGCTTGAGGTCCTTGCGCAGGCGCAGCAGGCCGGCTTCCGGGCGGACCTCGTAAGGTACGGCATCCCATTTCGGGCCGCCGACGGCGCCGAACAGCACGGCATCGGCGGCCAGCGCCTTCTCCATGTCGCCTTCCGAGATCGCCGCGCCGTGCGCGTCATAGGCCGAACCGCCGACGAGGCCTTCGTCGGTCTCAAAGCCCGCGCCGAGCTCGGCGTTCATATAGGCGATGATCTTGCGGACTTCCGCCATGGCTTCCGGGCCGATGCCGTCGCCGGGCAGGAGGAGGAGGGTACGCGCTGTCATGGCAATTTCCTTGATGTCACGGATTGGTCGCGCGCTTCTTAGCGCAACTTCCGTTCAAGGAAAATCGCCGGGACGAAAGATTTTTGCGTGACTGATTCAGCGCTGCCGAAGTGCCGTGACTTCGATTTCGATCAGCATTTCCGGCCGGATGAGGTCGCAGACGACCATGGTGGCGGCGGGGCGGATCTTGCCGAAGGTCTCGCCGAGGATCGGAAAGACGCGGTCGGCGAAGGCGGCTTCGGTCACGTAATAATGGCAGCGCACGACTTCGGCAAAGGAGAAGCCGGCTTCGTCCAGAACCTCGCCGATGGTGGCGAGGCAACGGCGCGTCTGCTCTTCGACGCTCTCGGGCATGGTCATCGTCGCGTAGTCGTAACCGGTCGTGCCGGACACGAAGCACCAGTCACCCTGGACGACGGCGCGCGAATAGCCCGCCTTCAGTTCGAAGGGAGAACCGGACGAGATCAGCCGGCGCATCGTCTCAGGCCCAGGGGCGCGAGGAGGCGTTCTGCTTTTCGAAGCTGTCGATCGACGTTGCCTTTTCCAGCGTCAGGCCGATGTCGTCCAGGCCGTTCAGCAGGCAGTGGCGACGGAAGGCGTCGATCTCGAAGCCGATGCGGCCGCCGTCGGGACCGGTGATTTCCTGGGCTTCCAGGTCGACCGTCAGGATGGCGTTGGAGCCGCGGCTGGCATCGTCCATCAGCTTGTCGAGGTCGTCCTGGCTGACGACGATCGGCAGGATGCCGTTCTTGAAACAGTTGTTGTAGAAGATGTCGGCGAAGCTGGTGGAGATGACGCAGCGGATGCCGAAGTCGAGCAGCGCCCACGGTGCGTGTTCGCGCGAGGAGCCGCAGCCGAAATTGTCGCCGGCAACCAGGATCGTGGCGTTCTGGTAGGCGGGCTTGTTCAGCACGAAGTCTTCGTTGACGCTGCCGTCTTCATGGTAGCGCGCCTCGGCGAAAAGTCCGGTGCCGAGACCGGTGCGCTTGATGGTCTTGAGGTAATCCTTGGGAATGATCATGTCCGTGTCGATGTTGACGACGGGAAGCGGCGCGGCGACGCCGGTCAGCTTGACGAACTTGTCCATGCGGATACCTCGAAAGTCGGTGATGTCGTTTCGGTCCAGCGTTTAGATCAGTTTTCCGGGAATTTGAAGGAGAATCTTCGGGAAACCGGGCTGAACAGACGCAAAAAGCCGGGCGCGGTCTGCGCCCGGTGTCTCCGAATGGAGAGCAATACGGCTTAGAGATCGATGATCGTGCCGCGGCCGTCGTTCCAGATGCGCGGCTCGCGCTGGCCGGGGGCCGTGCGATTGTTGCGCGCGCGGGCCCTTGCCCGGACCGGGGCCGGCTGAAGTTTGCCGGCAAGCATCGAGCCAAGCATCAGCACGGCGACAATGCCGGCGATGGCGAGGCCGACGGAGGCTGCGAACAGAAAAGTCGCGCCGGCGATCAGCGTGGCGAGGACGGTGAAGACGATGGAGCGTATGCGCTGCATGGATTTGCCCTTTCTCTAGATTGCAATGTGGGGGCCGATTTTGTCCATTGCAAGGCCGGATTTGCCGGATTCGTTGCGCCGCCGCCCCCGTCGCACGTCCCGAAGACCGTGCGATACGCGAGCGCTTGCCGGCTGCGTCAAAGCGCGGCAAAAAGGACGGATGAACAGAACCCCGCACCACCATCCGCTTCGCCTGCGCCGTTCGGTGCTGAGCGTTCCAGCCGCAAATCCGCGGGCGCTCGCCAAATCCGCCGCGCTCGATTGCGACGCGATCATCTTCGACCTGGAGGATTCGGTCCTTCCGGAAAAGAAGGCGGAGGCGCGCGCTGCCCTCATCGACCACTTCAAGGGGCTCGACCGGGCCTCCGGTTGCGAACATGTCATCCGGATCAATTCGCTCGACGGCCCGGATGGCGCGCTGGATCTCGAAGCGGTGCTGGACTGCATGCCCGACGCCGTGCTGCTGCCGAAGGTTTCCGAGCCGCAGGACGTGCTGACCGTCGCCGACTGGCTTTCCGAGGCGGGTGCGGATGACGGCCCGCGGCTCTGGGCGATGATCGAGACGGCGGCCGGCCTGCTCAACCTTACGGCTATTGCCGAGACGGGCCGCACCCAGGGCGGCCGGCTGGATTGTTTCGTCGTCGGGCTCAACGACCTGCGCAAGGAGACCGGCATTGCCGATATTCCGGGCCGGCCTTTTCTCGTTCCGCTGCTCCTGCAGGTGGTCGTGGCGGCGCGCGCCTCGGGGCTCGATATCGTCGATGCCGTCTTCAACGATTTCTCGGATACCGACGGTCTTGAAGCGGAATGCCGGCAGGGAAGCCAGATGGGTTTCGACGGCAAGATGCTGATTCATCCGACCCAGATTGCCGTCGCCAACGAGGCCTTTGGGGTTTCCGAGGGGGAGGCCGCGGAGGCGCTTGCCATCGTCGCCGCCTTCGCCGCACCCGAAAATGCCGGCAAGGCGGTCATTGATCTGCGGGGCCGCATGGTCGAAAAGCTTCACGCCGACCAGGCCGGGCGTCTGCTCGCCAAGGTCGATCTGATCAACGAGAGAAAGAGAAACGCATGAAAGTCTACCGCCTGCTGACCGCTCCCGACGATGCCTCGTTCTGCCACAAGGTGACGCTGGCGCTGAACAAGGGCTGGGAGCTGCATGGCTCGCCGACCTATGCCTACAATGCCGACGCCAAGATCATGCAATGCGGCCAGGCGGTGGTGAAGGACGTTCCCGGCAAGGAATACACGCCGGACATCAAGCTGTCCGAGCAGTAAGCGTTCGATGAGGCGGCAAGCCCGCTCACCATTCTATAGTCTTGGCCGGGCTTGACCCGACCATCCATCCATCGGCATGTCGAGAAAATGGATCCTCGGGTCGAGCCCGAGGATGACGACCGAGAGGTGAGGGCGTTTATATAGCGAACTGGCGGCGGCTTAGCCCGCCGCGATCTCTGCGCTCGCCTCGATGCGCTCCATGTCGTCGTCGGACAGGCCGAAATGGTGGCCGATCTCGTGGATGAGCACATGGGTGATGATGTCGCCCAGCGTTTCTTCGTTTTCCGCCCAGTAGTCGAGGATCGGCCGGCGATAGAGCGTGATGCGGTTCGGCATTTCGCCGGTCTCGACGGTAAAACGTTCGCTGATGCCGCGGCCCTCGAACAGGCCGAGCAGGTCGAACGGCGTTTCCAGTGCCATGTCTTCAAAGACGTCGTCGCTCGGGAACTCGGCGATCTCGATGATGAGGTTGCCGGTGAGCGCGCGGAATTCTTCCGGCAGATGGCCATAGGCCTCCAGCGCCAGCGATTCGAACGCGCTGATCGTCGGGGCATGGCGCGTCCGCCAATCGTCGGTCTGGTCTATGCGGGCCATGGGCACTCCTTTGAGCGTCATATAGACGATTTTCAGCGCTTTTCGAGGGTTGAATTTGCATGTCCTGCCTGTCTCCCGCGTGCAAATCGAGCGGATTGCGCGGCAGGTCTGGTTCTATGCCGGGTGCGCCGTGAGACGTGGGCTTTCCAAAAAATCGTCGTCCGGAGCCGTTTTTGCAACAAATCGTGATCGGTCAGTTTGCCGCACGTGGCCTTGCGTACCGACCTTGCCAAGAAGACGTAAGCCTCTGAAAAGGCGACATTTCTATTCAAGATTAGAATGACTCTAAATTAATGAGTCAGTAAGGCTGACCCGTTCATTCTTGACAGCCAATGTCCTCTTTTGCTTAATGCCGGAAACTCAGTACTTTGCGTATAGCAGGCAGGACGAAATGCTGGTTTGCAGCTGCAACTTCATCACCGATAAGGACATTGTCGACGTGATCAACAGCCTCCTCGACGAGGACTGTTGGCAGCTTATCGTGCCTGCAAAAGTCTATCACGCGATGCAAAAACGGGGCCGCTGCTGCGGCTGTTTCCCCAACGTGGTGGACATCATCGTCCGCACCACCGAGCAGTATCACGCCGACCGCCACTCGACGGGCGACGAGATATTTGATTTCATGACCCGCCTCAAACAATTCCATGAAGAAAACAGGAGAGCGGATCTTGAAAGGCGACAAAAAAGTCATCGAGCAGCTTAACGAAGCGCTGCATCTCGAGCTGGGTGCTGTCAACCAGTACTGGCTCCACTACCGCCTTCTCGAGGACTGGGGTTACACGCTTCTCGCCAAGAAGGAACGTGCCGAGTCCATCGAAGAGATGCAGCACGCCGACAAGCTGGTTGCCCGCATCATCTTCCTCGAAGGCCACCCGAACCTCCAGACCGTCGCGCCGCTTCGCATCGGCCAGAACGTCAAGGAAGTGCTGGAAGCCGACCTCGCCGGCGAATACGACGCCCGCAAGGCCTACAAGAAGTCGCGCGACATCTGTCATGACGCCGGCGACTACGTCACCATGAAACTTTTCGAAGAGCTTCTGATCGACGAGGAAGGCCATATCGACTTCCTCGAGACCCAGCTTGAGCTTCTCGGCAAGCTCGGCGCGGAAAAGTACGGCCAGCTCAACGCCGCACCGGCCAACGAAGCCGAGTAACGCTTCCGAGCCCTTCAAAATTTATCGTTTCCAACTTTGCGAAATCCCCGGCTTGTCCGGGGATTTTTCGTTCCCGGGATAGCGCATGCCCCGCCTGTAACCTCGGTAACAGGGCCGCTTCGTCCGCCATCCGTTTCGCCCTTGTCAGTTCCGGACGGAACAGGGACCCGGCTTTTTTTGCAGAATATAGCGGCAGAACGTTTGCAGTCCGCAGCGTTCGATTGGGTGGACGAAGCCGGTCCCGGCTTGAGGCATTTCCTTCCAGGACCTTTGACACATTCCGGCGTGGTCCCCCATCGGGGCCGCGGGCGGCCGGCGCGCGTCCAGAACACACGATGAGGAGACCCGAATGGGTACGATAATGGGTACGGATGGCGTCGACACTCTGCTCGGCAGCGATCTCGAGGATGATTTCATCATGGCGCTTGGAGGCGCCGACAAGGTCAATGGCGGCATGGGTGGTGATACAATCATGGCCGGTGAAGGCGATGATACGGTCAACGGCTCGTTCCAGGACGACATGATCATGGGGGACGGGGGCAAGGACACGCTCTACGGCGACAGTGGTAGCGACATCATCGATGGGGGCGCCGGGGCGGACAAGCTTTATGGCGGCTCGGGGCGTGACATGCTGATGGTCGGCAAGCTCGCGACCGCGTCCGGCGATGTGCTAGACGGTGGATCGGGTACCGATGCGATGATCATCGACTATTCCGATCAGGCGACCGCCCTCAACATCACGATCAAGGACTGGATTTCGCCGCAAACGCTGACCGGCAATGTCAGCGCGGTGAATGTCGAAAGTTTCCAGATCACCGGCACAAATCTCAACGACCGCATTACGGGCGGCAACTATGCCGATACGCTGAGAGGCGGGCGTGGTGACGATGTGCTGTCCGGCGGTCGAGGCATGGATATGCTGATGGGTGAGGACGGCAATGACACGATCCGGGGCGGTTACGGAACCGACTATCTCGATGGTGGCGCCGGTGACGACAAGCTCTACGGTGACCAGGGGACCGACCTGATCAGCGGCGGCACGGGCAACGACACGGTCTATGGCGGCGACGGTCTGGACCTGATCAACGGCGACGCCGGCAACGACAAGCTCTATGGCGACGCGGGCAATGACATCATCGATGGTGGAGACGGAAACGACACGCTGAACGGCGGATCGGGTGACGACATCCTCGACGGTGGCCGTGGCGACGACGTCATCGAGGGCAATGTCGGCAACGACACGATCACCTACACCTATGGTGAGGGCAAGGACACGATCACCGATGTCAGCGGCAGCGACCGCCTGGTCATCGAGGCGTTCACCGGCAATTTCACGGCCAAGGCGGCGAACGTGGTCAATACGCTGGCCGGCGGCACGACCATCAAGGGCTTCGAGCACTACACCATCACGGCCACCGGCTCGGGCGCCAACGTGATCACCACGGGTGCCGGCAACGACATCATCGACACGGCCGCCGGGAAGGATACGGTCAATGCCGGTGCCGGCAATGACTTCGTGGAATTGGGCGAAGGCGGTGCGGACAAGGCGGATGGCGGTGCGGATTTCGACTATGTCTCCGTCGATCGCCGTTCGACGACGACCAGCCTGACCTTCGAAGCCGCAGGTGCCGCCGCCAAGATCAGCGACGGAACGACACTGAACAACTTCGAGGTCATCGAAGTGGCTTTCGGCTCGGGCAATGACGTCGTGAAATCCGTAGGTTCGGCATCCGCCGTGCATTTCCTCGGTTTTGCCGGCAATGACACGCTGATCGGCACGGCCGGCGCCGATACGCTCGACGGCGGTGAAGGCAATGACAAGCTGACCTCCGGTGCCGGCAACGATACGCTGTACGACCAGGGCGGTACCAACACGATCAGCGCCGGCGATGGCAATGACGTCGTCCGCGTCGGCGACAGCGCAAAATCCGTTGGCCACAACACTGTCGATCTCGGTACGGGAAATGACAGCTTCTACCGCACGGCATCCACCGGCAAGCTGACGCTCGATGGCGGCACGGGCACGGATTCCGCCTCAATCGATTTCAGCAAATACTCCACGGGCATCGTCTTCAACCTGTCGCCGAACGTCACGGTTACCGGGGCGCCGGTGACGGTGAAGAACATCGAGCGCGTTTCGCTCATCGGCGGTACCGGCAACGACACGTTCACCGGCGGTGCGTTGAACGATGATCTGCGGGGCGGTGCGGGCAACGACGCACTCACCGGCGGTGCGGGCAACGACACCCTCTCCGGCGATGCCGGTGCGGACACGCTGCGCGGCGGCGAAGGCAACGACACGCTCTATGGCGACGGCCTCAACAAGACCGGAGGCCGCGACAAGATCTATGGCGAGAACGGCAATGACACGGTCGGGGCTGGCATCGGCGATCTTGCGGATGGGGGTGCCGGTACCGACACCCTCAACCTGGACGTCGCGGAGCAGACGAAGGACATCACCTTCACTTTCTCGACAGGCAAGGTCACGGTCGACAGCACGACCAGCTTCAATGCCTTCGAGGCGCTGAACTACGATGGCAGCAAGGGCAAGGACACCGTGACCGGCGGCGCGCTTGCCGACAGGCTGGAAGGCAATGCCGGCAACGACATCCTGCGTGGTGCAGGCGGCAACGACGTGCTGGAAGATGGCGAGGGCAGCGACCAGCTGTTCGGCGATGCCGGAAACGACGTGCTGGTGCGCACCGCGTTCACCGGCAAGGACGTCTTCGACGGCGGTTCGGGCACGGATACGCTGATGTTCGACGATGGTCCGACCTCGGTCGTGCTCGATCTCGAAACCCAGGCGAAGAACAAGGGCCTCGCCCTCGGCCTGACCGTCAAGGGTTTTGAGATCATCCACGGCAGCAGCGCAGACGACGACATCCGCGGTGATGCCAGCAACAACACGCTCTATGGCAATGATGCCGACGACGTGTTGCAGGGGCGCGCCGGCAATGACGTTCTTGTCGGCGGCGCGGGGGACGACTGGCTGACCGGCGGAACCGGCAACGACCAGTTCGTCTTCAACCTGGCGGGCCGGGATGGTGAGGGTGACGTCATCACCGACTTCACCCGTGGCCAGGACAAGCTGATGATCGACCGCAGCGACTATGGTGTCGCGACCGGCGACACGGTTGTCACGCTGGTGGTCGGTGCCGACCCGGTCGCGACCAGCACGAAGGGCACGTTCCTGTTCGAAAGCGACAATGGCCGCCTCTGGTTCGATGCGGACGGCAAGGGGACAGACGCCGATCTGGAACTGGTCGCGACGCTGCAGGGCGTCAAGACGCTGACGACCAGCGACTTCGGGTTGCTCTGATCCTCCCCCAAAGAAAGGCCCCTCCCCGGCGTACCGGGGAGGGTTTTGCCGTCAGGGCGCGAGATGTGCGAAGGCCGCGACGACCTCCTTGTAGACCTGGCGCTTGAAGGGAACGATCAACTCCGGTAGGTCGCGCATCGGCTTCCAGTCCCAGGCGTCGAACTCCGCCTCATGGCCGCCGGGCGGCGGGTTGATGGCGATTTCGTTTTCCTCGCCTTCGAAACGGAAGGCATACCAGCGCTGCGTCTGGCCACGGAATTTGCCCTTGAGGCCGATGCCGATCAGCTGGGTCGGCAGATCGTAATTGATCCAGCGGCCCGCATCGCCAAGAAGCGACACGCTCTTCATGCCGGTCTCTTCGTAAAGTTCGCGATAGGCTGCCGCCAGCGGGTCCTCGTCCTTGTCGATGCCGCCCTGCGGCATCTGCCAGAGCTGTGGCGAACCATCGTACTCGGAATTGCCGACGGGGATCCGCCGGCCGGCCCAGACCTTGTTGTCGGCGTTCAGCACCATGATGCCGACGCAGGGGCGGTAAGGCAGGTCCTCGGCCCGAACCACCTTGTTTTTATCCTTGCTCATCGAAAATTCCTATTTTCTGGCGGGAACGGCTGCAAGCGACGCGACGCCGACGATCTCGATGCCACGACCGCCAGCTTCCTCGCACCATTCGCGAATGGCGTCTACGCTTTGGTCGAAGGCCGACGCCACGCCGATCGCCGTGCCGTTGCGGCGTGCGATACGTTCCAGTTCGTCGAGTTTCTTCAGCACCGCATCGCGCGAAAGGTCGGCGTCGAGCTGCAGGTCGGCAAAGGCATGGGGCGCCTCGACCGCGCCGGCGATCGTGCCCGACAGCGATTGCGCCGAGCTGCCGTCGTCGAGGAAGAACAGGCCACGGTTCGAGATATCGCGAATCACCGGCTCCAGCGCCTCGGCATCGGACAGGAAGCGGCCGCCGAGGAAGTTCACCACACCGGTATAGTTGGTGACCTGGGCCATGGCGCGATGCAGTTCGGCGAGGTTCTTGGTCTCGTTGAAATCGGTGCGCAGCGTGTAACGGCCCGGATCGTTTTGCGGGTAGTCGAAGGGCTCCAGCGGCACTTGCAGCAGGATTTCGTGACCCTTGCGGCGCGCCTCCTGCATCCAGCGCGACAGGCTGTTGCCGCTGGCTGCAAAGGCGAGCGTCACTTCTCCCGGCAGCTGGCGGATGGCACGCTGCGTACCCGTCTGGCTGAGGCCGAGCCCGCCGACGACGATGGCGATACGCGTGCCGCGCGCACCGGACCACGGCCGGGCATACTGGTCCATCGGACGGGTGCCGTCGGGGCCGATGATCGGGATCTTGCCGTCGGATGTGTCTTCGAGCAGGTCGTCATTCGGGAAGGCCGCCGTGCGCGCATCCTGGCCAATGCGGTTCGCCTCGATGATCAGCGGGCCGTTGCCGTCGCGTGTGCCTGGCGAATATTTGCGCACGATGTTGCCGTCGTCGGTCAGCGTTTCCTCGACCTGCGCGCCGGAAAGCCCATTGGCCCGGCGCACGCCGTCCGTGGCATCGGCCGTCTTCTGGTCGGCCTTGGTGTCGGTCGCCGTCTGGGATGTGGCTTCTTCAGCAAGGGTGGTGAGCGGCGCGGTGCGCAGCCCGCTCGGTGCCAGCGATGCCCAACCGGAAAAGCCGAGGAGGCCCACAATGGCGATGGCAAACACGACATTGCCAGCGGAGAACCGTGAGGGTCCCGCCGGTCCTGGCCTTGCCTTGCGGTCCTGGCCGAGAGGTGCGTGAATGTCTGTGCCCAAGGTCAGTCCGCGCTGGCCGGAAGGTGCGGAGGAAAACAGGGCCCGCGCTGCGACGGGCCCTGCGAATGCGTCTTACTTCTTCAGTTCGGCCTTTTCCGGATTGGCCGGGAAGGACGGGTCGCTCTTCTGGCCGCGCAGCAGTTCCAGCGCGTACTGAAGCTGCAGGTCGTCCTTGGCTTCCGGCGGCACATAGGCGGACGAACCCGAACCGGATTCGGTCTCGCTCTGGCCCTGGATGTGGCCGCGCAGGTTCGATTCGCCGGCGGCTTCCAGCTTGCCCTGCAATTCAGGTGGCAGCGGCTGCTCGACCGTGACGTCCGGCGTGATCCCGGTGCCCTGGATCGATTTGCCCGACGGCGTGTAGTAGAGCGCCGTCGTCAGGCGAAGCGCACCGGCGTCGCCCATCGGGATGATGGTCTGGACCGAGCCCTTGCCGAAGGAGCGCGTGCCGAGCACGGTGGCGCGGCGCAGGTCCTGGAGAGCGCCGGCAACGATTTCCGAAGCCGAGGCCGAACCGCCATTGACCATGACGATGACCGGCTTGCCGTCGGTGATGTCGCCCGGCGTCGCGTTGAAGCGGCGGGTTTCATCCTCGTTGCGGCCGCGGGTCGAGACGACCTCGCCGCGTTCCAGGAAGGCGTCGGAAACGTTGATCGCCTGGTCGAGCAGGCCACCCGGGTTGAGGCGCAGGTCGAGCACATAGCCCTTCAGCTTGTCGGCCGGGACCTCTTCCTTGATCTTCTCGATCGCGGCTTCGAGGTCGTCATAGGTCTTTTCCGTGAACGAGATGACGCGGAGGTAACCGACATCGCCCTCGACGCGGGACTTCACTGCCTTCACGGCGATGATATCGCGCATGATGGTGAGTTCGATCGGCTTGTCGGCGCCCTTGCGGATCAGCGTCAGCTTGATCGGCGTGTTGACGGCGCCACGCATCTTTTCGACGGCTTCTTCCAGCTTCAGGCCGCGCACTTCCGCGCCGTCGATCTTGGCAATGAAGTCGCCGGCCAGAACGCCCGCGCGGGATGCCGGCGTGTCGTCGATCGGCGTGATGACCTTGACGAGTTCGTCTTCCATGGTGACTTCGATGCCGAGACCGCCGAATTCACCGCGCGTCTGCGTGCGCATGTCCTCGGCATCCTTTGCATTCATGTAGGACGAATGCGGGTCGAGCGAGGTGAGCATGCCGTTGATGGCATTCTCGATCAGCTGGTCTTCCTTCGGCGGCGTCACATACTGGGCGCGCACACGCTCGAAGACGTCACCGAAGATGGAAAGCTCGCGGTAGGTCGACGAGCCCGCGGCTTCGGCAGGCAATGTTGCCGTGTTGATGACGCTCATCGCCGTGGCACCCATGAGTGCACCGACGAGAACAAGAGAAGCCCTACGTATCATTGCGTGCCTTTCCAGAATATTTTGCGGACCACCACGGCCGGGAATCAACCGGTTTTCCGTTCTTTCGGAATTCAATGTAAAGTGTCGGCTTGTCTGTTTCCAGCGTCAAAGCGTTGACACTCGCAACCCTTTTTTCACCCATCACGGCAAGCGGCTCTCCCGCCACGACGAATTGACCCTCTCGTACATTCACCCGGTCCATGCCGGAGAGAACAAGATGGTAGCCCGCCCCGGCATTCAGGATGATCATGCGCCCATAACTGCGGAACGTGCCGGCAAAGACGATCCAGCCATCCGACGGCGCCGTGACCAGCGCGCCCGGATTGGCGGCCAGCGTCAGCCCCTGCGAATCATGGCCGGTGCCGTCCGCTTCGCCAAATCGGCGCAGAACGTCGCCTGCCACGGGATAATCGAGTTTTGCCTGCAGTTCGGAGAATTCGTATGCCGGAGCAATGCGGTTTTTGTCGGGCACCGCATCGCGCGCGATGGCCCGCGCCTTCTCCCGCTCGGCCGCGCTCAGGTTGCGCAGTTCCTCTTCCTTGGCGCGGGCAAGGGCGGCCGCATCGCGCACCGAGCCGATGTCGCGCTCCAGGCTGCCGATCAGGCCTTCGAGGCTGGTCGCGCGGGCTGCGAGTTCGCCGGCGCGCCGGCGTTCGGCTGCCAGCGTGCGGTTGTTGTTTTCCGCCAGAGCCTCGTTCTGGGCGACCAGCAGCTCCGAGCGCTTCTCTTCCTCGATGCGCACCTGCATCGCGTCGGTCAGCTCGGTCTTTTCGCGGTCGATATCGCTCTTGATGTCCATCAGGGCTGCAAGGTCGTCGACAAGCGCATTGGTTTCCTTGCGGATACCCGGCACGACCGCGCCAAGAAGAATGGCGCTGCGCACGGAAGACAGCGCGTCTTCGGGCGTCACCAGCAAGGCGGGCGGCGGGTTGCGGCCCATGCGCTGGAGGGCCGCCAGCACCTCCGCCAGAAGGCCGCGACGGTCGTGCAGCGAGGCGCGCACACCGGCCTCGCGCTCGCGCATGCCCTCCAGCCGCTTTTCGCCGGCGAGGATCTTCTCTTCCATGTCCTTGCGCGTGGCGGCGGATTTGACGATCGCCTCGCGCAGGCTCTGCCGCGATTTTTCGAGCGTGGCGATTTCCGCTTCCAGCGCTTTTGTCTTTTCCGTCGAGACGGTGATCGACTGGGAGAGCGTTTCCAGCTCCCGGCGCGTGCTGTCGCGGCGAAGTGCCAGGGCTGCGGCCGGATCAGGTTCGGCCTTCGGCAGCGAACCGGTCTTTTCCTGCGTGACCTCGGCCTCGTTCGGCTCGGCGGCAATCGGATGGGGTGCAATGGCCAGCATGATGGCAGCCGAAAGCAAAGCCGGTCGCAGCAGGCGGCCAAACCCTTCATCCCGGTTGATTGTGCCGGTTTTCCTCATCGTCTCCCGAACGTCCGTTCCCACCGCTCTAAGCTGATTTGGCGCTTTCGCCAAGAAATCCCGCGATCACGGAATCACTTGGGCAACAAACAGCGCCAAAAATACGGCCTCTGCCACCCTGCGCTTCCAGCCTTGCGTGGCGATTGCGCATGTCAGCTGCGGTGATACGGGTGGCCGGACAGAATGGTGACGGCGCGATAGAGCTGCTCGGCGAGGAGAATGCGCACGAGCTGGTGCGGCCAGGTGAGTTTGCCGAGGCAGAGGGTGGCGTCGGCGCGGGCGTAGAGCGCCGGATCGAGCCCGTCGGCGCCGCCGATGGCGATCATCAGATCGCGTTTGCCGCCGTCGCGGAAACCGGCGATGAGATCGGCAAAGGCGGGTGAATCGAGCGATTTGCCGCGCTCGTCGAGCAGGATCAGCACGGCGCCGTCGGGCAGCGCCTTTTCCAGCATCGCCGCTTCCTCGCGCTTGCGCGTCTCGGCATTGCCGGCGCGGCTTTCGCCGACTTCGGCAAGTTTGCCGAGTTCGAGGCCGATGGCGGGACCGGCCTTCGCGAAACGGTCAATGTAGCGGGCCGCAAGATCCTTCTCCGGGCCGGCCTTCAGCCGTCCCACCGAAAAAAGTCCAACCCGCATTGCCTTCGTCCTGTCCGTTCACGGTGGCGCGAAATCGCGTCACCCCTGTTCTTCACCGGACAGGTGCCCGGCGTTATCGCGATGCGCAATTCCGGACGCAAAGCCGCGTCGCGCTTTGCCGGAATTGCTCAGTGTACGGTGCCGTCCTCGATCTCGGGAGCTGCCCACATCCGTTCGATGTTGTAGAACTCCCGGACTTCCGGCCGGAACACGTGGATGATGATATCGCCCGCGTCGATCAGCACCCAGTCGCCCGCCTCGAGGCCTTCGACACGGGCATTGCCCAGGCCTTCGTCCTTGAGATCGGAAATGAGGTGATCGGCGATCGCCATGACATGACGGTTCGAGCGTCCGGACACGACCACCATGTAGTCGCCCAGCGCCGATTTACCGGCAATGTTGATGCTGACGATATCTTCTGCCTTGGAGTCCTCGAGGCTTGCGAGGACCAGTTGAAGCGCACGGTCGGCGGCATCGTCGCCACGTCCCGGGCTTTTCGAGAAAACGCTTTTGGCGCTTCCCTTTGCGTGCACTGTTGTCAGGTTCGTTCCTTTCTGGGTACCAGGACAGCACATCTCGTACCGGCATACCGGACCGGTACATACTAAATGTAGGCATCAATAGGTGCCAGTTTCAAGACGTACTTCTGATGGATGGTTTTCTCTAGAGCATTTCCGGTGAATTTCGAAACACCCGAGCTGCTCCAGATTTTTGTTTTTACCGCATTATCCGACGGCGAAGCGATGCCGCTTCGGCTGGACATGCTTTAGCTCTGTGCGGTCCGCAACGCTGTGGAACTTAACCCCGAACGTGGCCCGTGAATGAAGGTCCAGGCGGGCGCTGGGCGACCGGGCAGCGACATGGCATCCTCCTCGTCAACACGGGCATAGTCGAAGGTTTTTGCCATGCGCGAGGAAAGGTAGGAGAGCGTCGAACCCGGACGGTCGATCACGGCGATCGGGAAGGTTCGGGCGATCTTCTGCCAGTTCTGCCACTTGTGGAAATTCTTGAGATTGTCGGCACCCATGATCCAGACGAAGTGCACGCCGCGGTTCAGCGCCTGCACACGTTCCAACGTCTTGGCCGTATAGTTCTGGCCGAGCCGCTTTTCGAAGGCGGTCACCTTGACGCGCGGGCCGGGCGCCATGGCCTCGCTCAGGCGGATACGCTCGGCGAGTGGGGCCAGTTCGCGGTGGTCCTTCAGCGGATTGCCGGGCGTCACCATCCACCAGAGCTGATCGAGCCCCAGGCGGCGGAGCGCCGTTTCGGCGACTAGCGCATGGCCCTGGTGCGGCGGATTGAAGGAGCCGCCGAACAGGCCGACCGACATGCCTTTTTCAACATGCGGCATTTTCAGATAGTGGTCTGCAACCGCGTCCGACGTCACCTCAGGGCCGCACCTGTCCGGTGCCGCGCACCCGGTATTTGAACGAGGTGAGCTGCTCGACGCCAACGGGGCCGCGCGCATGCATCTTGCCGGTGGCGATGCCGATCTCGCCGCCCATGCCGAACTCGCCGCCATCGGCGAACTGCGTGGAGGCGTTGTGCACGAGGATCGCCGAATCGATCTCGGCGAAGAAACGCTCGACGACCGCCGGATCCTCGGCGATGACCGCTTCCGTATGGGCGGAAGACCAGCGGTTGATGTGCTCGATCGCGCCGGAAATGCCGTCGACCAGCGAGACGGAAATGATGGCGTCGAGATATTCCGTCGACCAGTCCGTTTCCGTGGCCGCGACGAGGTCGGGGATGCGGGCGCGGATTTCCTCCGTCGCGCGCACTTCGCAGCCGGAGGCGCGCAGGCCCTCGACCAGCGGTGCCAGATGCGTATCGGCGACGGTGCGGTCGATCAGCAGCGTTTCCGCAGCACCACAGATGCCGGTGCGGCGCATCTTGGCGTTGACGACGATCTTTTGGGCCATGCCGAGCTCGGCCGATTTGTCGACGTAGATATGGCACAGGCCTTCGAGATGGGCGAAGACCGGTACGCGCGCCTCGCTCTGCACCCGCGCGACGAGGCTTTTCCCCCCGCGCGGCACGATGACGTCGATCGATCCGTTGAGGCCAGACAGCATGGCACCCACGGCGGCGCGGTCGGTCACCGGCACATACTGGATCGCATGTTCCGGCAGGCCGGTACTCTTCAGGCCGGCGACAAGGCAGGAATGGATAGCCTGCGATGAATTTACGCTGTCCGAACCGCCACGCAGGATGACGGCATTGCCGGCCTTCAGGCACAGCGCGCCGGCATCCGCCGTCACGTTCGGCCGGCTTTCATAGATCACGCCGATCACGCCGAGCGGCGTGCGCACGCGCTCGATATGCAGGCCGTTCGGACGGTCCCATTCGGCGATGATATCGCCGACCGGATCCTTCAGGTCCGCGATGTCGCGGATCGCCGTGGCGATGCCCTCGATGCGCTCGGGCGTCAGCGTCAGGCGGTCGATGAAGGAGGCGGCAACGCCGCTTTCCCTGGCATTGGCAAGGTCGATGGCGTTTGCCGCGAGAATGGCCTCCCGGCCGGCAAAGATCTCTGCCGCAATGGCCTCCAGCGCGCGGTTCTTCTGCTCGGCGCTGGCAATGGCCAGCGGGCGGGCGGCCGCGCGGGCGTTGCGGCCGATCTCGGCCATCAGGGCGTCGATGTCGGTCTTGACCTGATCAAGCATGGCTCAAATCCTTCCCCGCCTCCTGGGCGATCGGCGTGGAATGGCCGGTCACCACGAGATCGTCCCTGTGCACCATCGCAGCGCGTCCGGCATAGCCGAGAATGGTCGCGATCTCCGCCGATTTCTTGCCGACGATGAGGCGCGCTTCGTCGGCATCGTAGCCGGCAAGCCCACGGGCAATCTCGCGGCCGTTCGTGCCATAGATCGAAACCGTGTCACCCCGCGAAAACGAGCCCCAGACGCCGCGCACACCGGCGGGCAGCAGGCTCTTGCCCGATGCGAGCGCCGTTTCGGCACCGGCATCGATCTCCAGACGCCCGGCCGGCTGCAACTGCCCGGCAATCCAGGTTTTACGCGCCGTCACGGGCGAACCGGAAGGCGCGAACCAGGAGGAGCGGGCACCCTCTTCGACGGCACGCAGCGGATGGTCGACCTTGCCCGACGCGATGATCATGGCGCAGCCGGCGCCCGTCGCGATCTTGCCGGCATCGATCTTGGTGCGCATGCCGCCGCGCGACAGTTCGGACGCCGCCCCGCCGGCCATCGCCTCGATGTCAGGCGTGATCGCGTCGATCGTTTCGAGGAAACGTGCGTCGGGGTCGAGATGTGGCGGGGCCGTGTAGAGCCCGTCGATATCTGAGAGCAGCACGAGCAGGTCGGCGCCCGTCATGGTGGCGACGCGGGCGGCGAGCCGGTCGTTGTCGCCGTAGCGGATTTCCGTGGTGGCGACCGTATCGTTCTCGTTGATGATCGGCACCGCGCCGAGCTTCAGCAGCTGGTTTATCGTCGCGCGCGCATTGAGATAGCGGCGGCGCTCTTCCGTATCGCCGAGCGTCAGGAGAATCTGCCCGGCGACGATGCCATCGGCCGACAGGCTTTCCGACCAGGCACGGGCGAGCGCGATCTGGCCGACGGCCGCCGCTGCCTGGCTCTCCTCCAGCTTCAGCACGCCGGCGGGCACGTTCAGCACCGAGCGGCCGAGCGCGATGGCGCCCGAGGAGACGACAAGCACCTCGGTGCCGCCGGCCCTCAGTGCGGCAATGTCCTGGCACATGGCATCGAGCCATGCCTTTTTCAGCCCCGTCGCCCGGTCGACGAGCAGGGCCGAGCCGATCTTGATCACAATCCGGCGGTACTTTCCGAGCGGTTTGCGGTTTTTCGTCATCTCAGTCGTCGGATCCGGAATTCTTTGCTTCAACGATGACGTCACGCAGCGCCCGGAGCGTGGCGATCATGCCGACATTGGCGATGGCGGACAGCTGGAGCGGTTTCTGCCCGCAGGCTTTTTGAAGCGCCTTGGTCTTTTTCTTCAGTTCGTCCTCGTCCAGCAGGTCGATCTGCGAGAGCGCGACAATCTCCGGCTTGTCGGTAATGCCGCCGCCATAGGCTTCCAGCTCGTGTTTTACCGTCTTGTAGGCCTTGGCGACATCCTCCTCCTGTGCGGAGACGAGGTGCAACAACACGCGTGTGCGCTCTACATGGCCGAGGAAGCGGTCGCCGAGACCGACACCGTCATGCGCGCCTTCGATGAGGCCCGGAATGTCGGCAAGGATGAATTCGCCGCCATCGATCGTCGCGACACCGAGGTTCGGGTGCAGCGTCGTGAACGGATAGTTGGCGATCTTCGGTCGCGCGCGCGTGCAGGTCGCGAGGAAGGTCGACTTGCCGGCATTGGGCAGGCCGACGAGGCCGGCATCGGCAATCAGCTTGAGCCGGAGCCAGATGGTCTTTTCATCGCCCTCGAGGCCCGGATTGGCCCAGTTCGGCGCCTGGTTGGTGGCCGACTTGAAATGCGTGTTGCCGAAGCCGCCATTACCGCCGGCCGCCAACTTGAAGCGCTGGCCTTCCACGACCATGTCGACGATCAGCGTCTCGTTGTCTTCCTCGAAGATCTGCGTGCCCACCGGCACTTTCAGCGTGACGCTCGCGCCATTCGCGCCGGTGCGGTTTCGGCCCATGCCGTGCGTGCCGGTCGAAGCCTTGAAGTGCTGCTGGAAGCGGAAATCGATCAGCGTGTTGAGACCATTGACGGCCTCCACCCACACGTCGCCGCCGCGCCCGCCGTCGCCGCCGTCCGGTCCGCCGAATTCGATGAATTTTTCGCGTCGGAAGGAGACAGCCCCTGCCCCGCCGTCGCCGGACCGGATATAGACTTTTGCTTCGTCCAGGAACTTCATAGGCTCGCCGTTCGCTTTATTTGTATGGTCGTGGTCATTTTGCCGTCTTCGATATAGCCGCTTCCCGCAGAGGTCAAAGACTATCGTGAAATTCGTCAGCTACAACGTCCAGTACGGGATCGGCCTCGATGACCGATTCGACCTGCCGCGCATCGTCTCCAGCATCCACGGCGCCGATATCATCGCGCTGCAGGAGGTGACCCGCAACTTTCACCGCAATGGGAATGTCGACATGGTCGCAGAATTGCAGACCCTGCTCGCCAACCATTACTCCGTCTACTGGCCGGCCTGCGATCTCGATGCCGGCTCGGCGATCGAGAAGGGCCGGGTGGTCAACCGCCGCTTCCAGTTCGGCAACATGATCTTTTCGCGCTGGCCGATCCTGTCGACCCGGCTCATCCCGCTGCCGCGCACGCGTACGCTCGACAAGCTCAACCTGCAACGGGGCGCCACCGAAGCGGTAATTGCCACGCCGAAGGGGCCGATCCGCGTCTACTCCGTGCATCTCGACCATGTCCACCGCGACGAGCGCATCGCGCAGATCCGCTACCTCAAGGACCGCGCCCAGCTTTACGGCTTCGAGGGCGGGGCGATTTCCGGTGCGCATGAATTCGGCGTGGCCGAGCCGCCGGTGCCGGAGGATTATGTGCTGATGGGCGATTTCAACATGGTGCCGGAATCGCCGGAATACTGCGAAATGGTCGGCGGGATCGATGCGCTTTACGGCCGGCAGATCCGTGCCACCCATCCGGTCGATGCGGTGGCTGGTCTCGGCAAGCGCCATGCGGCAAGCTTCAGCTGGATCAACCCCAAGGATCATGCCGATCGCCTCTTCCTCGATTATTGTTTCCTCAGCCATGGCCTCGTCGAGCGGCTGACGGATGCCTGGGTCGACGAAACCGCCTTCGGTTCCGATCACATGCCGGTCTGGTTCGAGCTTTCGTGAGAAAACCGGGGCGGATTTCTCCGCCCCGGTTCCTATCAATGCCGTGGTGCGGCCGGCCGGAAATCGCCCGGCTCCAGCCGTGTCTCGATATGCGCCACCATCGCGCCACGGGCGACACTGAACACATCGCTGCATCCGGTGATGCGGAAGCCCGTCTTTTCCTGCACCCTCAGCGAAGCGACATTGTCGGCGAAGATGCCGGAGTGGATGTCCGTGCCCGGCATCCGCATCAGGAAACGGGCCGTTGCCGCATGCACCGCCTCGCTCATGTAGCCGCGCGCCCAATAGAAGCGGTTGAGCCAGTAGCCCAGCTCCCATTCGCTGCCGCGGCGCTCGAAGGAGACGCAGCCGATATGCACGTCGTCTCCTGCGGTGATGGCGAAGGCCCAGCCCTCGAAGAGATCGGTCGTGATGACCGAGAGCCATTCGGTCGCATCCTGCCGATCATAGGGGGCGGGCACCCGCGCCAGCATGCGCGAGACCTGGAAGTCGGCAAGCGACTGGGCGATCGCGTCCGCATCGGACAGGCGATGCGGGCGCAGCACGAGACGCGGCGTCGTGACGACCGGGCAGGGCCCGGGACCGGTGACGCGCTCGCGGTCGATCTGGGTTTGCATCGCGTTCATCGCATGCCTCCCCAGCTCTTCAGCGAGACCCAGGTCTTGCGGTCGAGCCTGTACCATTCGACGGGCACCATGCCGCCGACCGAAAGACTCTGCACCATGCCAGTCGCCTGGAACTGGAAGCCGCACTTCTGGATGACCCGGCGCGACGGGATGTTCATGACCCGGCAGCGTGCGTCGATCTGCTCGACGTCGCGGGTGCGGAAGACCATGTCGATCAGCGCGTGGGCCGCTTCGGTGACGTATCCCTGGTTCCAGTAGGGCTCGCCCAGCCAATAGCCAAGCTCGACCGTGCGTCCGTCCTCATGCGGTTCGATACCGCAGCAACCGAGGAAGGCGCCGTTGTCGGCTTTGGTAATGGCATAGACGCACTTGCCAATCGCGCCGGCGCGTGTGCGTCGCACGAAATCGGCGGCATCCGCCACCGTGTAAGGGTGGGGCATGCGGGCGACCATGTTGGCGATGTTGGCGTTGTTGGCGAGATGGGCAAGGGCGTCGATGTCGTCTTCGTGCGGGGCTCTCATGACGAGCCTCTGCGACAGCAAGATCGGGCAATCGGTCCTTGACCGTTCAGGCCTCAGCCTTTCCTTGGGAGACCGCGATTGGTCTCCTCTCAACAATTCGGTTTGCATGGTTCAGTCCTCCAGAACAAAAAAGGGGAGATGGGTGTTGCCCCATCTCCCCTGTTTTCTTCTTCAGGCCTGAAACCTGTAGCGCCAGCCGGGTCGATGAGACGCCGGCTGTTTTAGAGCGCTACCGGCTTATTCCGCTGCTTCCGCTTTCGGGGCGACAGACACGTAGACGCGACCGTTGGCCTTCGTACGGAAATTCACATTGCCAGCTGTAAGAGCGAAGATCGTGTGATCCTTGCCCAGGCCGACATTGGCACCGGGATGCCACTGCGTGCCGCGCTGACGGACGATAATGTTGCCTGCGATGACGGCTTCGCCGCCGAACTTCTTCACGCCAAGGCGCTTGGACTCGGAATCGCGACCGTTGCGCGAGGAGCCGCCAGCTTTTTTGTGTGCCATGGGAGTTCTCCTTTACCTGTCCGGATTATTCGGCTGCTGCTTCAGCGGCGGCTTCAGACTTCTTGGAAGCCTTCTTTGCCTTGCCGGCTGCGGCGATGTCGATGATACGGACAGTCGTGTTGTGCTGACGATGGCCGCGCGAGCGCTTCGAGTTCTGGCGACGACGCTTCTTGAAGGCGATAACCTTCTTGGCGCGGCCATGCTCGACGACTTCTGCGGTGACGATGGCGCCTTCGACGAAGGGTGCACCAATCGTCGCATCGGCACCGACGCCGACCATCAGCACTTCGGTGAATTCGATCTTCGCACCAGCGTCGCCCGACAGCTTTTCGATTGTCAGAACGTCGTTGGCGGCCACGCGGTACTGCTTACCGCCGGTCTTGATGACTGCGAACATTTTATATCCTTTCATGTTCGTGCCGGCTCTTTGCCCTGGAAAGGCACGGCCGTCTTTTTGTCAGTCGATTATGGCGATGCATTGGCGCATCACCGGCCCAAATGGTTCCGTGCACGGTGCCACGCTTGAAAGATCCAAGGATGTGCGGCACAAAGAACCAGCGTCGCGGCACGGGCTAAACCTATGCCACTGCACCTTGCGCAATAGGTGAGGCGATGAAAACTGTCAAGGGAATTTCCGTCACCGTGACAAATAGATGAACATTCCGGCCTCCAGCCCCCTTGCAAGCCCGTCCGACACCCGCTATGTACCGCCCCGCGCTGAAGAGCGCCGACCAGCAAAGCGGAGAGGTGGCTGAGTGGTCGAAAGCACCGCACTCGAAATGCGGCATACGGGCAACCGTATCGTGGGTTCGAATCCCACCCTCTCCGCCATATATTCCAACTTTTCAATTGATTGAGCCGGCGCTTGGAGCCGGGTTCCGGGCCGCTTGGCGGTTGGCGGGAGCCTGCGTTTGAGTTTGCGGAACCGTGTTGCGGTCAACGAACGCCGCCGGGGGGATCGGCGGCGTTTGATTGGCTCCGGGATGTGCACAAAGCTGGCCTCGATCGACGCCTTACCAGCTGAAGTCGTCGTGGCTGAGTTCGCTGAGGCGTGTGTCCTCGATCACCAGATAGTCGCTGCCGGCGCGGAGGATGACGTCGGTGCCGACTTGCTTGGCGGCGCTGCGAATGTTGGAATAGCTGTCGAACTGATTGTAGAACGATACGTCGATGCGGTCGTCGCCGTTCTCGAAGTCGGTGAGGGTGTCGCGACCGCCGTTGAAGACGAAGAGGTCGGCGCCTTCGCCGCCGGTCATCCGGTCGTTGCCGGCGCCGCCGTTCAGGACGTCGTTGCCTTCATGCGCGACGATGCGATCGTTGCCGGACTGGCCGAAGATCGTGTCGTCACCCTCGCCGCCGGAAAGCGTGTCGTTGCCCGCCCCGGCATAGATCCTGTCATTGCCTTCGCCGCCGCTGATATAATCGCTGCCCTTGCCGGCGACGGCGTAGTCGTTGCCTTCGTCGAGGATCAGCCGGTTGTTGCCGTCGCCGGCGCGCAGCACATCGTCGCCCTCGCCGCCCCACAGCTTGTCGTTGCCATTGCCGGACACGATACGGTCGTTGCCCGAGCCACCCCAGACCTGGTTGTGGCCGCTGCCGGCATCGATACGGTCATTGCCTTCCTCGCCATAGAGGAAGTCGTCGCCGCCATAGCCGTACAGCAGGTCATCGCCCGAACGGCCATAGAGGTAATCCGTCTGGTTCGTGCCGACGATCCGGTTGTCGTCGTCGTTTCCGCGTTTCGTCACCATTTGAAAACTCCTCGGTTCACAGGCACCATTGCCGTGTTGCGAGGGAAGAACGGGACGTTTGGCGTCTTATTCCATCGACATGCATTTTTTGATGGATGAGGCTCATGCCTCTCGCCTTCCTCCGAGATGGGCCGCTGGCGCGAGATAGAACGCGAAGAGCGGCACTACAGCCTGAATTTGCCGGTTTTCCTGCATCCGCGGCATGGACTCGCTGCACTGCGGCATGGCATAGGGCGCGGAACACGACGAGGCCCGCTTTTCATGATCCGCATCGAGAACATCAGCAAGTCCAACAGCCATCGCATCCTCTTCATCGAGGCATCGGCCGCGTTGAACCGTGGCGAGAAGATCGGACTTGTGGGGCCAAACGGTGCCGGCAAGACGACGCTTTTCCGCATGATCACCGGGCAGGAGGCGCCAGACGAGGGGCAGGTTTCGGTCGAGAAGAATGTCTCGGTCGGTTATTTCAGCCAGGACGTCGGCGAGATGGCCGGGCGCAGCGCCGTCACCGAGGTGATGGACGGGGTGGGGCCGGTGAGCACGGTGGCCGCCGAACTGCGTGACCTCGAGGCGGCGATGGTCGATCCGGAGCGGCTCGACGAGATGGACGCAATCATCGAGCGGTATGGCGAGGTGCAGGCGCGTTACGAGGAACTCGACGGCTATGGGCTGGAGAGTCGGGCGCGCGAGGTGCTGGCGGGCCTGAGTTTCAGCCAGGAGATGATGGACGGCGACGTCGGCAAGCTTTCCGGCGGCTGGAAGATGCGCGTAGCGCTTGCCCGCATCCTTCTGATGCGGCCGGACGTCATGCTGCTCGACGAGCCGAGCAACCATCTCGACCTCGAAAGCCTGATCTGGCTGGAGCAGTTCCTGAAGGGCTATGACGGCGCGCTGCTGATGACCTCGCACGACCGTGAGTTCATGAACCGCATCGTGACAAAGATCATCGAGATCGACGCCGGCTCGCTGACCACCTATTCCGGCGACTACGGCTTCTACGAGGGACAGCGGGCGCAGAACGAGAAGCAGCAGCAGGCGCAGTTCGAGCGCCAGCAGGCGATGCTTGCCAAGGAAATCAAATTCATCGAGCGCTTCAAGGCGCGCGCCTCGCATGCCGCCCAGGTGCAGAGCCGGGTGAAGAAGCTCGACAAGATCGAGCGGGTCGAGCCGCCGCGCCGGCGCCAGACGGTGATGTTCGAATTCCAGCCGGCGCCGCGTTCCGGCGAGGACGTTGTCAATCTCAGGAACGTCAACAAGGCCTATGGCAGCCGGTCGATCTACCGCGATTTCAGCTTCCTGATCCGTCGCAAGGAGCGCTGGTGCGTGATGGGCATCAACGGTGCCGGCAAGTCGACATTGCTGAAGCTCATTGCGGGCGCGGCGACGCCGGACGAGGGCAGCGTGACGGTCGGGGCGAGCGTCAAGGTCGGCTACTTTGCACAGCATGCTATGGATCTGCTGGACGGCGACCTGACGGTGTTCGAATGGCTGGAGGCGGAGTTTCCGCGGGCAGGGCAGGGGCCGTTGCGCACGCTGGCGGGCTGCTTCGGTTTTTCCGGCGATGACGTCGAGAAGAAATGCCGGGTGCTTTCCGGCGGCGAGAAGGCGCGTCTCGTGATGGCGGCGATGCTGTTCGATCCGCCGAACTTTTTGATCCTCGACGAGCCGACGAACCATCTCGACCTCGACACCAAGGAAATGCTGATCAAGGCCCTGTCGGAATATGAAGGCACGATGCTGTTCGTTTCGCACGACCGGCGTTTCCTCGGTGCGCTGTCGAACCGCGTGCTGGAACTCAACGGCGACGATGTGCATCAATATCCGGGCGGTTATACCGAATATGTCGCGCAGACCGGCCATGAGGCGCCTGGCCTGCCCAACTGACCGGCTGTCTTCGGCCGGCCTTTCACGCTAAAACGCGGTGTGATCGCACGGCTGGAGCACACATGCGGCAAAAGAAACCGCTTTATCGAAGCGTCAACACGCGAACCCGCGGTGTCTTTCATAGGTCCGGCGGCGACTATCGCTGGTCGCGGCGCCGGGAAGACCGGGTGCATGACGGCGCCATGCGTGGCAAGCAGCGCCGCGGGCTTGATTATACGCCGCTCTTCAAATTCCTGCTGTCGCGCCTTGGTGAGGATTGGGATGCCGTGCATGCCGAGGCGGTGGCGCGGCTCGACAGGCCCGAGCCGATCTTCTGGATGGTTGCCCGGTCGGATACGGAGAAAAGCCCGTTCGTGCTGATCGGCGAAAACGCCTATTACAGTGGTCTTTTCGTTGACGCGGACAACCGGCTACGGCAGGTCGACCCGGACTTGCGTGTCGAGCATATGGAGCCTGGCTGCGCCTGCTGTACGCACACGTTCAACGGCGTGCCCTTCACACGCAAATACGATCCGTCGGCCGATTGATCGTCAGGCCTTTCCGCCGCGGTATTGTTCGTCCGTCACTTTTTCCAGCCAGGTCACCGGCGAGCCGTCCTGCGACTCGGCGATGGCGACATGGGTCATTGCGGTCCGGTCTGTGGCGCCGTGCCAGTGTTTTTCGCCGGGTGGAAACCAGACGACGTCGCCGGGGCGGATTTCCTCGATCGGTCCGCCCTCGTGCTGCGCCCAGCCGAGGCCGGTGGTGACGATGATGAGCTGGCCGAGCGGATGGGTGTGCCAGGCGGTGCGCGCTCCGGGCTCGAAGGTGACGATCGCGCCGCCGGCGCGGCCGGGCGCCTCGGCCTTGAACGGCGTGTCGAGGCGGACATTGCCGGTGAAATAATCCGCCGGGCCGGGCGTCGAAGGATTGGTGCCGTTGCGCTTGATGTCCATGACCGTCTCCGATTCGTTTGTGCGACCTTACACGCCCGACGGCGCGCGATCACTGGCGCAGCCATCGGAGACGACTTATGAGGATGGCCAGGATTTTCAAGGTGGAGCAGCATGAGCAAGCGGATCGCGATCGTCGGCGGCGGGCCGGCCGGGCTGATGGCGGCAGACGCGCTGTCCGCACGCGGCCATGCCGTGACCGTGCTGGAGGCCATGCCGACCATCGGGCGGAAATTCCTGCTGGCCGGCAAGTCGGGCCTCAACATCACTCATTCGGAGCCGTATGCGCGTTTCGTCAGCCGTTTCGGCGCGGCGAATGACCGGCTGCGCCCGGCGCTCGATGCCTTCACACCGGAGGATCTGCGGGCCTGGGCGCTGGCGCTCGGCAGCGAAACCTTCGTCGGCACGTCCGGCCGGGTGTTTCCCACGGTGATGAAGGCCTCGCCCTTGCTGCGTGCCTGGCGGGCGCGGCTGGAAAAACAGGGTGTCGAAATCCGCGTGCGTCACCGCTGGAAGGGTTTTGCGTCCGAAGGTCTGCTCGTCGAAACGCCGGAGGGTGAGGCCGTGCTGGCTTTCGCTGCCGTGCTGCTGGCGCTTGGCGGGGCGAGTTGGCCACGGCTCGGCTCGGATGCCGCATGGGTTGGCGAGCTTGCAGAAAAGGGTGTCGATATTGCGCCTCTCCGCCCGGCCAACTGTGGCTTCGACGTCGATTGGTCGGCTGTGTTCGTGGAAAGGTTTGCCGGTGCGCCGGTCAAGGGTGTCACCGCGACATCGGCGGCCGGAACGATCCCCGGCGAATTCGTCATCGCAAAAACCGGCGCCGAAGGCAGCCTGATCTATGCCCATGCCGCGGCGCTTCGCGATGCGCTGGAGGAAACGGGTGCGGCAAGGCTGGTGCTCGATCTGGCGCCGGGGCGCTCGGCCGAACGGCTTGCGGCGGATCTCGTCCGGCAGGGGAGCAAGGCGAGTTTTTCCACGCGCCTGCGCAAGGCGGTGGGGCTCGATGGTGTGAAGGCGGCGCTGCTGCGCGAATGCCGTGCCGATGCTGCGGGCCTCGCGCCGGCAGCACTGGCCGCCGCGATCAAGGCCTTGCCGCTCGGCCTCGTTCGGCCGCGGCCGATTGCCGAGGCAATTTCGTCGGCCGGCGGCATTCGTTTCGATGCCATCGACGAGGCCTATATGCTGAAATCTATGCCGGGTGTCTTCGTCGCCGGCGAAATGCTCGACTGGGAAGCGCCGACCGGGGGCTATCTCCTGACGGCCTGTTTCGCGACCGGCCGGGCGGCGGCAGCGGGTATGGATCGCTGGCTATGCAATCCGGCGCCCTGACGCCGGACTTCAGCTCCGCTTCGGCCGCGCCGGGGCATGGCTGAGGCCGCGGGCTGCGTCCTTCAGGCAGTCGAGATAACGTTCGCGGTTGGCAAGCCCGTCATCGCGCGGTGCGACGAGGCAGAGCGTTGCCGCCACATGGCCCTCTTCGTCGGTGACCGGCACGGCGAAGCAATGCGTAAAGCTGTCGACGATGCTGTTGAAGGTAAAAAGCCCGTCCCGCTCGGCCTGGCGCACCTCGGCGAGGAAGGCTTGCGGATCGAGCCACTCGCCGCTCGGCAGGCAGAAATCCTGCGGCGGAATGAAGGTCAGGATGTCCTCATTGCTCATATGTGCCACGAGCAGTCGGCCGGACGCCGTCCACGGGATCGGCACCGACTGACCGACATCCGTGGAGATGCGGAAGGGTCGCGCACCCTCGCGCATGCGCACGACCGTGTATTTGTTGCCGTCTAGCATGCAGAACTGCGCGGTCTCGCGCGTCTCGTCGGCCAGCCGTTCCAGCACCGCCTCGCATTCGCGGGTGAAGTCGAAATGGTTCTCGTAGGCAGCGCCGAGGAAGTAGAGCTTGCGGCCGAGATAGACGCGGCCCTCGCCACCGGTGAATTCCAGAATGCCGTTGCGCAGCAGGAGATTCACCAACTCATAGACGGATGAACGCGGCGCGCCGATCTGCGCGGCGATCTCGTTCGGTTTCAGCGCCTGGCGCTTCTGGCGCAGGAAATCGAGGATCTCGAAGGCGCGGTCGAGCCCGCGGGCCCGTTTTCCCCCGGCATCGTCGGAAAGTGCATCCATTCTTGTCGGTCCCTGCCCTTCGTCAGCCAAGCTTCTCACGCCCGCCGTGACATCTGTCAATCCGCAGGCTTCCGTCGCGCCGCATGAAATTTCCAGCCCCCTCTTGCAGGCGGTGAAAATCTGCATAAGATCGCGACGTCCAATATTTAGATCATATGTACGGTATATTGGACTTTAGCGGATGGCAAGCCCGTAACCGCTGGCCGAACAAAAAGGGGAACGCCATGAAAAATTCTGAAAATCACCTCTCCACGGGACTGCGCAGCCGTCTTCTGGCGGGTGCTGCCGCTTTCGCCGCCCTCCTCGTCCTGTCGACCGGCACGGCGTCGGCCGCCGCCAACTGCATCAAGGGCGACCGCAAGGCGCCCTATACGGTCGGTTGGGCGAACATCTATTCCGTGCCGACCTGGATGAAGCAGACGGAAGGCACGATTGCCGCCGAAGTTGAGGAGCTGAAGAAGGCCGGCCTGGTCAAGGATCTGATGATAACCGACGCGCAGGGCAATGCGCAGACGCAGATCCAGCACATCCAGTCGATGATCGACGCCAATGTCGACGCCATCGTCATCATCGCCGGCTCGTCCAATGCGCTCGACCGCGTGATTTCGGACGCCTGCGACAAGGGTATCGCCGTCGTCAACTTCGACAGCCTCGTCAACACCGACAAGGTGACGGCGAAGATCAACACCGATTCCGCCGAATGGGGTGCGGGCGCCGCCAAGTGGCTGTCCGAGCAGCTCGGCGGCAAGGGCAAGATCATCGTCATGAACGGCCCGGCCGGCATTTCCGTCAGCGACGACCGCCGCAAGGGTGCCCAGCCGGTGCTCGACGCCAATCCGGGTCTCGAAATCATCACCGAGACGAACACCGAATACAACGCTGCCCCCGCACAGGAAGCGATGACCAGCCTGCTCTTCGCCAATCCGGAAATCGACGGCGTGCTGTCGCTCGGCGGCGCAATCTCGGCCGGTTCCGTCATGGCCTTCGACCGCCAGGGTCGCGAGCAGGTGCCGATCACCGGCGAGAACGCCCGCCAGTTCCTCGAACTGTGGAAGGAAAAGGGCCTGAAGGGCTGGGCCACCATGCAGCCGAACTGGCTCGGCGCATTCTCGGTCTATACGGCCGTGCAGGCGCTGGAAGGCAAGGACGTGCCGGCCTTCATCAGGGTGCCGCTGCCGGTCATCGACGACAGCACGATCGATAGCTACCTCGCCCGTGCCGACAAGTTCCCGGCCGACGGTTACATCTACTCGGATTACGACAAGGCGCTGTTCGACAAGCTGCTCGCCCAGTAATCCGCGTGAAGGATGCCGTCATGACGGACAAAAAACCCCTGCTGGAGGCCCGGCAGGTGTTCAAGGGATTTTTCGGCAATCCCGTTCTGAAGGGCGTCGATATCGCCCTTCATCCCGGCAGGGTGCACGCCCTGCTGGGGGAGAACGGCGCTGGAAAGTCCACACTCATCAATCTTCTTTCCGGCGCTCTCCAGCCGGATAGCGGCGCGATTGCCGTCGACGGTCGGCCGGTCGGGCGTTTCAGCCCGGCCACCGCCCGCGCGGCCGGCATCGCCGTGGTGCAGCAGGAACTCAGCCTCACCGCCGACCTGTCGATTGCTGAAAACATCGGGCTCGGCGCCTTCCCGCGCCGCTTCGGCCTGATCGACTATGCAGCCCTGCACCGTGGTGTGCGAGAGGTCTGCGCCATGGTGGGGTTGACCGAGCCGCTCGACATGCCGGTTGCCGATCTCGCCCTTGGCCGTCGCCAGATGGTGGAGATCGCCAAGGCGCTGTTCCGCAAGCCGCGTGTGCTCATCCTCGATGAGCCGACCTCCTCGCTTTCCGCCCATGAGGCGGGCATTCTGGCCGGCGTCATCGAGATGCTGCGGGACCGCGGCACAGCACTTCTCTACATTTCCCACCGCCTCAACGAGGTGCAGGCGCTCTGCGCGCATGTCACCGTGCTGAAGGACGGCGGTGTCACGGCGGACCAGTCGCTATCGGGTATCGATGGTGAAGGGCTGGTGCGCCTGATGGTCGGCCGCGAGACGGGTGACCTCTTTCCGCCGCGCCCGGCCTGCACGCCCGGCGCGCCGCGCGTGGACGTTACGGGTTTTTCCGCAGGCCTCGTGCGCGACATCGCCTTCTCTGCCCGCGCCGGCGAAATCGTCGGCATCGGCGGGCTTGTCGGGCAGGGGCAGGAAGATCTGCTGCTGGGCCTTTATGGAGCGATCCCGGCCAAGGCCTCCAGCGCGGAGGTTTCCGGAAAATCCGGCTTGCCCGCGGATGTCGGCGCGGCGAATGCCGCCGGCCTCGTCTATGTGCCGGCCGACCGCAAACATGAGGGGCTGGTCCTGCCCCATTCCATCGCATCGAACCTCATCCTGCCTTCGCTCGGCCGGCTCGCGCGCAACGGGTTTCGCGACCGTCCGGCGGAGACCGGCCTCATCGCCGATCTGGCGCGCCGGCTCACCATCAAGGGCGACGTCGCCCGCCCGGTTCAGGCGCTGTCCGGCGGCAACCAGCAGAAGGTGGCGCTCGCCAAATGGCTGCCGCTCGATCCCTCCGTGTTGCTGCTCAACGACCCGACACGCGGCGTCGATATCGAGACCAAACGGGAGATCTACCTGATGCTGCGCGCCTTCGCCGCCGAAGGGCGGCTCATCATCCTCGCCAGCTCCGATACGCCGGAACTCGTGCATCTGTGCGACCGCGTCGTCGTGCTGCGCGAGGGCCATGTCGCCGCGACCCTTGTCGGTGACGCTATCAGCGAAGAGGCCATTGTCGGCGCGGCCATGGGCGTCGATCGAAAGGGAGCGGCCGCATGAGCGCTGTTTCGTCCTCCGGCTGGCTGTACGGTGCCATCCAAAGCCGTCGCAATCGCGGCCTTGGCGGTCTCTACCTCGTCGTCGCCGCCTTCCTCGTGCTTTATGTCGTGCTCTTCCCGGGCATCCTTTCGGTCGGCGGCTTTTCCAAGTTCACGCAGAACTGGTTCCCGCTGGCGCTCGTCACCATGGCCCAGGCGCTGTTGATGCTAAACGGCGGCATCACGCTGGCGATCGGCCCGCTCGTCAGTCTCGGCGCGGTGATCGCGGCAACCACCATGGGCGGCGTGTTCGGCGTGCCGGGCGGCATTCTCGCCGTCGCCTTGACCGGCCTTGGCATCGGCGCCGTCATCGGCGTCATCGTGGCGCAACTGCGCCTGCCGGCGATCATCGTCACGCTGGCCGGCTCCTTCATCATCACCGGCGTGGCGCTGCTTCTTCTGCCACGCCCGGGCGGTTTTATTCCCGGCTGGCTCTCCACCGGGCTTGCCGGCCACACACCCGTCGCCTTCCTGTTGCTCGTCCTCATCCTGCTTCTGTGGAAGGTGTTTCTGGCGACGCCGCTCGGCCTCGGCATCTATGCGGCGGGCGACAATCCGATCGGCGCCTTCCGCTCCGGCGTGCCGGTCGAGCGGGTGAAGATCGCCGCCTTCGCGCTGTCCGGCCTGCTGACCGCACTGGCGGGGCTCTTTGTCGCCGCGCAGACCGGTTCGGGTGATCCGGTCATCGGCGCGCCCTTCACGCTCAACTCGATTGCCGCGGCGGTGCTCGGCGGCGTCGGTTTCCTCGGCGGCAAGGGCACGATGCGCGGGGCGGTCTGCGGCAGCCTGCTGCTGTCGGTGATGATCAACGTGATGTTCTTCCTCGGCTTCCCGCCGGTCGCGCAATACATCGCGCAGGGCCTCATCATCGTCGGTGCCGTTGCGGTGCCGGAACTTCTCAAGCAGTGGAGAGCCAGGCGATGAAGGCCGTCAAATCCCTGTTCCGCAATCCGCCGCTGCTCACCCTCGTTCTTGTGGCGCTCGTCTGGCTGGTTGCCGGCCTCACGCTGAGCGGCTTCGGCGCCTATGGGCACCTGCGCTATCTGCTGGAGCTTGCCGCCGTCATCGGCATTGCCGCCGCCGGCCAGACGCTCGTGATCCTGATGGGCGGCATCGACCTTTCGGTCGGCGCGGTCATCACCGTCACGGCGATCCTCGTGCCGCTGATTTCGCCCGCCTGGGATCCGACCGGCCTTGTTGGTGTCGCCCTCGCGTTGACGATCGCCACCGGCATCGGCTTCCTCAATGGTGCGGGTGCTGCCTATCTGCGTGTGCCGCCGATCATCATGACGCTTGCCATGGCGACCTTCCTGCAAGGCCTGCTTGTCGTCGTCGCCGGCGGCAGCGCGGTCACCGTCAGCAATCCCGCCGTGCTTCTCTTGGGGCAGGCAAGACCGCTCGGGGTTCCGGCCGGCATCCTGCTCTGGCTCGTGGTTTCGGCGGCCGTGCTGCTCATCATCCACCGCATGCCGATCGGCGCACGGTTCCTGGCGCTCGGCGCAAACCCGCTCGCCGCCCGCCTGTCCGGGGTCAGCGTGGCGCGCAACACGCTGATCCTCTATGCGTTGTCCGGCTTCTTCGCGGGCCTTGCCGGCATTCTGGTGCTTGGCATGAACCGGCAGGGTTATGTCGGCATCGGCGATCCCTATCTGCTGACGTCGATCGCTGCCGTCGTGCTCGGCGGCACCTCCATCCTCGGTGGGCGCGGCACCTATGCTGGCACCATTCCCGGCGCCATCCTGCTTGTCACCACGACGGCGCTGATCACCGTCGTCAATGCCTCACCCGGCTGGCGCTCCATCATGTTCGGCACGTTGATCCTGTCGCTTCTGCTGGTATCCGGCCGCGAGGCGCGACGATGACGGGGCGGTACGACGGGCCGGCGATCGACCCGCATCATCATCTCTGGGACCTGTCGCTGAAACGCCATCCCTGGCTGGAAAAGGCGCACATCGCCGGCGAGGAGATGGTTTTCGGCAGCCTCGTACCGATCCTGCGCGACTATGGCATCGCGGACTACCGTGCCGATGCCGCAAACCAGAACGTGGTCGCCACCGTGCATGTCGAGGCAGGCTGGTCGGATGCCCATCCACTCGAGGAAAGCCGCTGGCTGGACGGCCTCGATCGCAGTTCCGGCGTGGCGAGGCGCTATGTTGTGCGTGTTCCCCTCGATAGTCCCGAGGCGTTTCGGTTGCTCGATGCGGAAGCGGACAATCCTAACGTGGTTGGCATCCGCGACATCGTCAGCTGGCATCCTGAGCCGGCAAAGAGTTTTGCCGCGCGCGCCTATCGGATGGTCGATCCCGTCTGGCGGGCCGGGTTGGGCCATGCCTCAAGGCTCGGCCTGGTCTTCGATCTCATGCTCTATCCCTGGCAGATGGTCGAGGCGCTCGACCTGGTGGGTGCCTTTCCCGATACGCTCTTCGTGCTCAACCACGGCGGCAGCCCGGCCGATCGTACGGAGGGCGGCATGGCGCTCTGGCGCAGCGGCCTTCGTGCGCTCGGCAGGCAGCCGAATGTCCGCCTGAAGATCTCCGACCTCGTCGCCTACGACAATGCCTGGACGCCCGGAAGCCTTGGCCCGGTGATCGAGCACTGCCTCGACTGTTTTGGGCCGGAGCGGTCGATGTTTGCCAGCGATTTTCCCGTCGCCGGCCTGCACGCTTCTTTCGACGAGGTCTACGACGTTTTCCGCGCCGTTGCTGCTCCGCTCTCTATCGATGAGCAGCGGGCCCTCTTCTTCACCACCGCCAACGATACCTACCGCCTCGGGATGAACGATCCTGCCTCGGGCGAAGGAGAAAACCATGTCTGACCTTCACGCCAATGGCGCCGACAATCCGCTGATCGACGACCGCATTCGCGGTTTTCCGCCGGGACATGCGCCCCTGCCGCTCGCGGCACTCGGCGAGCAGGGCTGGAAACCCTATGACGGTGCGATGGCGTTGCCGCTGATCTCGCTCGACCAGCAGGCTTTCGCCGGCAATATCGATCTGATGATGGCCTATGTGAAGGATCATGGCGTCGACATCGCCCCGCATGCCAAGACGCCGATGTCGACGGCGATTGCCGCTGCGCTGCTGGCGGCCGGCGCCTGGGGCACGACGGTTGCGGATATCCGCCAGGCCGCGGTGATGCTGAAGGCCGGCCAGCGCCGGCTGATGCTTGCCAACGAGATCGGCGGCCTTGCCGCCGCACGCCGGCTGGCCACCTTGCTTGCCTGCTATCCCGATGCGGAGGTGCATGTCTTCGTCGATTCCGTCCCGCTCGCCGCCGCACTGGCCGCCGCCTGGCGCGGGCGCGACGATCTGCCGTCGCTCGGCCTGATGGTGGAACTGGGGGCCGGACGCGCCGGAGCGCGCGATCCTGAGGCGGCGGGCGCGATTGTCGACGCCATCCTTGCGGCCGAGACGCCGAACTTCCGTCTGACCGGCATCGCCGCCTATGAGGGCGCTGCTGCGACGGCGGATGCCGATGAAACCCTGCTTCGGATCGACGGGCTG
Organism: Shinella kummerowiae; assembly: GCF_009827055.1. Taxonomy (GTDB): domain Bacteria; phylum Pseudomonadota; class Alphaproteobacteria; order Rhizobiales; family Rhizobiaceae; genus Shinella; species Shinella kummerowiae. The sequence continues at coordinate 244,127 of NZ_WUMK01000008.1, read as the reverse complement.
GTCACCATGACGGCGGCCTTCCTGCCAACTGTCCGAGCCCGAATCGGCGGCGAGCGACCACTTATTCTGACGGCAGGCGGCTCGGTGTTTTTCGACAGGGTCGTGGCCGGGCTTTCGGCAGCGGTCTCGGCCGATCCGGATTGCCGCCTGGTGCTGCGCAGCGGGGCGATCTTCTTCCACGATCACGGCGTTTATGAACGCGGCCTTGCCGGTCTCGACGCGCGCGGCGGTTTCCGCTTCGGAGAAACGACGCACGCGGCATCAGAGGGCTTCAAGCCGGCGCTGCGGGTCTGGGCCGAGGTGCTGTCGCGGCCCGAGCCGGGGCTTGCAATCTGCGGCATGGGCCTCCGCGACGTGGCGATCGACCAGGGCCTGCCGCGGCCGCTTGCGCTTTATCGGGACGGCGCGCGCCGCGCCGATTTCATCGGTGCCGCCGTGCTGCGCCTCAACGACCAGCACGCCTTCGTGACCCTGCCCGCCGGCAGCGATGTGGCCATCGGCGACGTGGTCGAGTTCGGCATTTCGCATCCCTGCACCTGCCTCGACCGGCACGCCATCCTCTACGGCCTCGACCCGGACCACAGGGTCGTGACCGCCTATCTCACCAGCTTCGGCTGACCCCCTCCTCCCAAGGCAAAAAAAGGAAAACACGCTATGATCCAGCGCTATCAGAAGGGCTCGCGCATGAGCCAGGCCGTCAGCTTCGGCGGGCTCGTCTATATTGCCGGCCAGGTTGCGGAAGACCGCAAGGCCGCCATCGAGGACCAGACGCGCGACGTGCTCGGCAAGATCGACGCCCTGCTGACGGAGGCCGGCACCGACCGTTCGAAGCTGCTTGCCGTCAATGTCTTCCTGCCGGCGATCGTCGATTTCGATGCCATGAACGGCGTCTACGATGCCTGGATCGACCCGGCGAACCCGCCGGCCCGCGCCTGTGTCGAGGCGCGCCTTGCCGATCCCGACCTGCGCGTCGAAATGACCGCCGTCGCGGCGCTTTGAGAGGCGCATCATGCACAGCGGCCTCGTCAACCCGATCGATTTTGCGCAGGAAGGCCGGCAGTCCGGCCATCTTGCTATTCCCTATTCGATCGACCGTTCGCCCTATTATCAGATCCGCGTACCGATCTTGCGCCTCAGGAACGGTGAGGGGCCGAGCCTGCTGCTGATCGCCGGCAATCATGGCGATGAATATGAAGGTGAGCTCCAGCTCGGGCGGCTGATGCGTCTGCTCGACATCGGCAAGATCCGCGGCGCCGTCACCATCCTGCCGATGGCGAACCTGCCGGCAGTGATGGCGGCGAAGCGCTGCTCGCCCTTCGACGGCGGCAATCTCAACCGCGCCTTTCCCGGCGATCCGGCCGGCACGCCGACGGCGCGGATGGCACATTTCCTCGAACACGTGCTTTTCCCGGCGCACGACGTGGTGCTCGATCTGCATTCGGGTGGCACCTCCATGGCGCATCTGCCCTGCACACTGATCGAGCGGCAGGCGGATGCCGCGCGTTTTGCCCGCGCCGTCTCGCTGATGCGGGCCATGGGTGCCGCGCATGCCTTCATCGCCGACAACGGGCCGGCAGCACCGACTTCGATGGGGGCAGCGGGCCGGGCCGGGGCGATCGGCCTTTCGGGCGAGTTCGGTGGCGGGGGCACGGTGACACCGGAGACCATGGCGTTCACGGCCGGGGCGATCGACCGCCTGCTCGTGGCGCTCGGCATCGTCCAGGCTCCCGTGCTGTCGCGCGCATCCCTGCCGGCGCCGCCGGCGTTACAGCTTCTCTCGCTGTCACGGCACAGTCAGGGCATCTATGCCAATCGCCGCGGCTGGTTCGAGCCGGCTGTCGCACTCGGAACACGGGTCGCGGTCGGCGACCGTGCCGGCTGGTATCACGATCTCGAACGGCTGGAGCAGCCGGAGGAGGAGCTGCGTTTTGCCGAAGGCGGCATCGTCATCTCCCATCGTCTGCATTGCGACAGCCAGGCCGGCGACTGCCTGATCCAGGTCGCCGAGCCGATCGACGGGTGAGGACAGCTGTCGTCGCGATCAGGTGATCGCGTCGACCGCCGCGCGGACCCAGTCGAGGCGTTTTGCCGGAATGAGGCCGTAGTTGTAGAAGTTCACGCCGTCGGCACCGGCCTCGACGGCGGCCTTGGCGCGGGCGGCCAGGATCGCCGGCCCGTCGACTTCGGGATAGAAGACGCGCAGGCCCAGGCCCAAGAACTTTTCCGAGCCAAGCAGGGCGCGGCCGGTGCGCATGACATCGGCGACGGCCTCGGGCGTCATGTCGTAGCAGCAGAGGATCGCGCCGTCGCAGAGCTTTGCCACGGCTGCAAGGTCGACCCCGCCGAGCCAGCCGTCCTTGAGGTCGATCAGCACGATGCGCGTCGCCGGGTCGGCGGCCGCCTTGATCTCGCCGATCAGGCTGGTTACCGGTTCGAAGCGCCAGACCAGGAAGGCGTGAAGATCGGGATGTGCGCGGAAGGCATCGATGCCGGCCGCGGGAAAATCGGGAAACTGTTTTTCGGGCACGGCCCGCTCGCACAGTTCGGCAATGAAACGGGCGACCGTCTTTCGGGCGCCTTCCACCGGCACGCCGGCTTTCTCAGCGCGTGCGGTGCAATGGTCGCAGAAGCATAGCGAGAGCAGGAAATCGTCCTCGGCGGTGAGGCCGACGCCGTCCTTCTCATGGTGGTATTCATGCGCGAAGCCCATGAAATTGGGGCTTTCGAGTTCCAGCATATCCGGCCGGTAGTTCGTCGTGATGTCACGCACGAGGGTCACGACATAGTCGCGCGCCGCCGGGCTCGACGGGCAGAGATTGTAGTAGTTGGCGTTGCCGAAGGCGTTGCGGGTCACGTGGTCGGGGTGCAGCAGGCCGAGGCGGCTGTTGTGCAGGCAGACGGTCCAGCAGGAAACCTTCAGGCCGGTCGTTTCACGCGCCGTCGTCAGCGCGTCCACCATGTCGCCGCGATCGAGAACGTTCTGCGCCACCAGTGGGCGGATCACCTTGTCCTGCCAGAGCGTGTCGTCCGGGCGGAAATAGACGGTGCCGTCTTCCGGGAAATAGGCCTTCTGGCTCGGGCTGCGCGGCTGGAGGAAGCGGCCTGCATGGTAGGAGGTCGCCACACTCACCGTGTTGAGGCCGGCCCGGCCGGCAAGATCGGCGGCAAGCGTCTCGAGCCCCTGGTCCTGGATGTCCCAGGGGTAGGTCCACATGGAAAGGTGCATGGCGTGCTCCAGTTGGTTATGTCCAATTCTTAGAACATGTGTCCACAATAGTGTCCAGATGGATTTTGGCGGCACGGCAGGCGGGCTTGCATCCGTGAAAGATTCGATGCGGCGGCCTTTCACGCGGGCTCATGCGGAACGGCGGCGCGAGGCGAACGACGCCTTGGAACGGCACCGTTGGCATTTTCGACGCACTGGATGTCGCGAACCGGAGGGATTCCTTGCAAGAGGCGGCGTAGCTTCTCGCCATTGCAGGGGCTTGCGCTGGCGCAAGCGGACTGAAATATGCGCCGTGCCGCACGTGCGGCCCGCATGACAAGGGGATCGCCGGTGCTTGCCCCAGCATCGGCCGAACGCGAGAAACGAACCGATGAAAAGCCACGTCCTGACAGTATCGTGCCAATCGACCCGCGGCATCGTCGCCGCGATCACCGGCTACCTCGCCGAGAAGGGGTGTTACATCTCCGACAGTTCGCAGTTCGACGACCTGGAAACGGGCCTGTTCTTCATGCGCCTGACCTTCCTCAGCCAAGAAGGTGTTTCGGAGGAGGACATCAAGCAGGGCTTCACTCCGGTCGCCAAGCCCTTCGGCATGACCTATCGCTTCAACGACAGCGACGAGCGCATGAAGGTGCTGCTGATGGTGTCGCGCTTCGGCCATTGCCTGAACGACCTGCTCTATCGCTGGACGATCGGCGCGCTGCCGATCGACATCGTCGGCGTCGTGTCGAACCACTTCGATTACCAGAAGGTCATCGTCAACCACGACATCCCCTTCCACCACATCAAGGTGACGAAGGAGAACAAGCCGCAGGCCGAAGCCCGCCTGATGGAGGTGGTGGAGCAGTCCGGTGCCGAACTGATCGTGCTCGCCCGTTACATGCAGGTTCTGTCGGATGCGGTGTGCAAGAAGATGTCGGGCCGGATCATCAACATCCACCACTCGTTCCTGCCGTCGTTCAAGGGGGCAAATCCGTATAAGCAGGCGTTCGAGCGCGGCGTGAAGCTGATTGGTGCTACGGCGCATTATGTGACGGAGGATCTCGACGAGGGTCCGATCATCGAGCAGGATGTGGCGCGCATCACGCATGCGCAGTCGGCGGAGGACTATGTGTCGATCGGCCGGGATGTGGAGAGCCAGGTGCTTGCCCGTGCGGTGCATGCGCATATCCACCACCGCACCTTCATGAACGGCAACAAGACCATCGTCTTCCCGCCGAGCCCCGGTTCCTACGCTTCCGAGCGCATGGGCTGATCGAACGAAGGCTGTCGAGGCCGGTTTGCTGTGTTCTGGAGAGACCTCCGCCGTTCGGCGGAGGTCTTGTCGTTTCAGGCCTTGCGCTTGACGCCGCGCACAAGAGTGAGCGCGGCCAGCAGCAAGACGGCGGCCACGGCGAAGGTGACATGCATGCCGGTTGCGACGGCCGGCGCGCTGGCGCCCATCATGTCCTTCGTGCCGACGGCGAGCGTAAAGATCGCGCCCATCAGCGAGGCGCCGGTGATCAGGCCGAGATTGCGCGACAGGTTGAGCAGGCCTGATGTGATGCCGCGCTCCTCTGCGGGAACGCCCGTCATGACGGCTGCATTGTTGGCGGCCTGGAAGAGCTGGTAGCCGGGCGTGAGTACGACGATCGCCGTGATATAGCCGGAAAGGCCGAACAGGGCGGACAGCACGGGCAGGCTAGCAGTGCCCGCCACCATCGTGGCGAGCCCGGCGGCGACCATGGGTGTTGCGCCGAACCGATCGACGAACCGTCCGGCAACAACACCGGTCAGCACGGACACCACGGGGCCGATCGCCAGCACGAAGCCGACATGGGCCGGACCGAGGCCGAGCGTGCGCGACAGGTAGAACGGTCCGACGACCAGCGTCACCATGATCACCGTCGCAACGAGGATATTCGCCGCAAGGCTTGCGGGAAAACCGGGACGGCGGAAGGCGGCAGGCCGGATCAGCGGAAAGGCGATCCGGCGTTGCCGAAGCACGAAGAGTCCGGCACCCACGGCCGAGGCGGCGACGAGCGCGACATTCAGCGGACCGACCCGGCCCTCGCCCACCGTCATCGCCAGTGCATAGGCCGCCAGCGTTGCTGCCAGCAGGCCGGCGCCGACGAGGTCGAAACGGCCGGTCGTGGCGGCTTTGCGGTCGTCGGGCAGGAAATGGTGGACGAGGGCGAAGGCGGACAGGCCGAAAGGTACGGCGACGAGAAAGATCGCGTGCCAGCCGAAGCCCGAAATCAGCAGACCGCCGAGCGACGGGCCGAGCGCTGTGCCAACGGCGGACATGGTGCCGAGCAGGCCCATGACGCTGCCGATCCTTTCCTTCGGCACGGTTTCGCTGACGAAGGCCATGGCAAGCGCCATCATCGCAGCCGCACCCGCCCCCTGAACGGCGCGGGCGGCAATGAGGAGGGGCAGCGACGGCGACAGGCCCGCCAGCAAAGAGGCGGCAGAAAACACCGCAAGGCCCGCCAGCAACAGGCGGCGTCGGCCGAATAGGTCACCGAGGCGGCCGATGCTGGCGATCAGCACGGTGCTGGTCAGGAGATAGGCGAGCACGACCCACTGCACATGCTGGAAGGGTGCTGCAAAGACATCCGCTAGTGTCGGCAGGGCAACATTGGCGATGCTGGTGCCGAGGGAGGACAAGAGGATGGCGAGCGAGAGGCCGGCAAGGGCTCCGGCCCGGTGACGGTTCGCCGTTATGGTCTCTGTATCGTGCATGGTTTTGCTCCTTGGGGTCCTCAGAGCAGGTAGTCCTCCGCGTGATAAGGCGGAAGACGCATCATTTGCATTTTATTCGTGCGTTTGACGCCATGTCATCTTTTCGCGGGCATGCTAGGATCGGACCATGTCACGACCCGATCTCAATCTTCTCGTCACGCTCGATGTGCTGCTCGCCGAGGGCAATGTGGCGCGGGCGGCGCAAAGGCTGCGGCTCAGCCCCTCGGCGATGAGCCGTGCGCTCGCGCGGTTGCGGGAGGTGACCGGCGATCCGCTGCTCGTGCGCGCCGGACGGGGGCTGGTGCCGACGCCGCGGGCGCTGGAGTTGCGTGACGAGGTCGGCCAGGTCGTTGCGGCAGCCGAAGCGCTGTTGCGCCCGGCAAAGCATCTTGATCTCGCAACCCTCGCGCGGACGTTTACGCTCCGCAACCGTGAGGGTTTCGTCGATACGTTCGGGCCCGCCTTGCTGGCGCGCCTCACGCGGGAGGCGCCCCATGTGAAAATCCGCTTCGTTCCAAAGCCGGACAAGGAAAGCACGCCGCTGCGCGACGGAACGGTCGATCTCGAAACCGGCGTGATCGGCGATACGACGGGACCGGAAGTGCGCGCGCAGGCGCTGTTTCGCGATCGTTTCATCGGCGTCGTGCGCAAGGGGCACCCGCTGCTCGCCGGCCCGATCACGCCGGAGCGCTACGTTGAGGGCAGCCATATCCTCGTGTCCCGCGGCAGGCGGGAGCGCGGCCCGGCCGACGAGGCACTGGCTCTGATGGGGCTGACGCGCACCGTCGCCGTGACCGTCGCGAGCTTTGCGGAGGCCGTGACGCTTGCGCGGCATTCCGACCTGATTGCCCAGGTGTCGGACCGTTCGACCCTGTCGCTGCGCGACGACATGGCGAGTTTTCCGCTGCCGATCGATCTGCCGGAGTTCACCATTTCCATGCTCTGGCATCCGCGGATGGATGCCGATCCGGCGCATCGCTGGCTGCGCCAGTGCTTCCGCGAGGTCTGCGCCGGCAAGGCAGGTGACTTTCTGCCAGAACAATGCTAAAGGGCCGGCAACTGGGCCCTGAGCCGCATCGAGCGGCGCCGGTGGGCCCGCAACGAACTTCTGTCGAGCATGGACCGCTTGCGGCGCAACAGCCTGCGCCAGCCTGGCCTGTTCTTGAGGATGACCCGATGGCAAGCATGGATTTTCTCAACACGGCCGATCCCGTCAAGGCACCGGTCGTCCGCACCCTTCCCGCCGCGGAAAAGCCGTCGCTGATCGGCCTTTCGCGTGAGGACATGGGCCGGGCGCTCGCCGAAAAGGGCATTCCCGAGCGGCAGGTGAAGATGCGCGTCAGCCAGCTCTGGCACTGGCTCTATGTGCGCGGTGTTTCCGATTTCGACGACATGGCGAATATCTCCAAGGACATGCGCGAAATGCTGAAGACGCATTTCACCATCGCCCGTCCGGAGATCGTCGAGGAGCAGGTTTCCGCCGATGGCACGCGCAAGTGGCTGCTGCGTTTCCCGCCGCGCGGCGCGGGCCGGCCGGTCGAGATCGAGACCGTCTATATCCCGGAAGAAGGTCGCGGTACGCTGTGCATTTCCAGCCAGGTCGGCTGCACGCTCACCTGCTCCTTCTGTCACACCGGCACGCAGAAGCTGGTGCGCAACCTGACGGCCGAGGAAATCCTCGCCCAGTTGCTGCTTGCCCGCGATCGCCTTGGCGATTTCCCCGACCGCGACACGCCGGTCGGCATGATTGCGCCGGCCGAAGGCCGCAAGGTCTCCAACATCGTCATGATGGGCATGGGCGAGCCGCTCTACAATTTCGAGAACGTGAAGACGGCGCTGCTGATCGCCACCGACGGCGACGGCCTGTCGCTCTCCAGGCGCCGCGTGACGCTGTCGACCTCCGGCATCGTGCCGGAAATCTACCGCACCGGCTCCGAGATCGGCGTCATGCTGGCGATCTCGCTGCATGCGGTGCGCGACGACCTGCGCGACATGCTGGTGCCGATCAACAAGAAGTATCCGCTGAAGGACCTGCTCGAGGCCTGCCGGGCCTATCCGAGCCTGTCGAATGCACGCCGCATCACCTTCGAATATGTGATGCTGAAGGACGTCAACGACTCGCTGGAGGACGCCAAGCTGCTCACCCAGCTGCTGAAGGGCATTCCGGCGAAGATCAACCTCATCCCGTTCAATCCCTGGCCGGGCACCAACTACCAGTGTTCGGACTGGGAGCAGATCGAGCGTTTCGCCGATTTCATCAACCAGGCCGGCTATGCCTCGCCGATCCGCACCCCGCGCGGCCGCGACATTCTCGCCGCCTGCGGCCAGCTGAAGTCGGAATCCGAGCGCATGCGCAAGGTCGACCGCATGGCCTTCGAGGCGATGATGATCGTCGGCCATGGCGAGGACGACTGAGGGCTCTCGGGCACTCCCTTATCCGGCTGTTTTGCCGCGCTCCTATCAGAAATTGTGATCGGACAAGCGGATTCCGAGAATTGATTTGAACGGCCGTTTTGCCTAGAAACGGGTCAAAATCATTCTAGGGAGACCCTCCATGCGTCAACTTCTGCTCGCTTTCGCGGCAACGCTCGCGATTTCGCTGCCGGCCCAGGCCGAAGACGTCACCGTGGCCGTAACGGCCATCGTCGAACATCCGGCGCTGGATGCCGCCCGTGACGGCGTCAAGGAAGCGCTGGAAGCGGCGGGCTACAAGGAAGGCGAGAACCTGAAGTTCCTCTACGAGTCGGCACAGGGCAATCCCGCGACGGCCGCCCAGATCGCCCGCCAGTTTGCCGGCGAGGATCCGACCGTGATCGTGCCGATCTCCACGCCGTCGGCGCAGGCCGTCGTTTCCGCGACGAAGGATATCCCGATTGTCTTCACGGCCGTGTCCGATCCGCTCGGCGCACAGCTCGTCACCGACATGGACAAGCCCGGCGGCAACGTCACCGGCCTGTCCGACCTGTCGCCGGTTGCCGAACATCTGGCGCTGATCAAGGAAATCCTGCCGAACGCCAAGACGATCGGCTTCCTCTACAATTCGGGTGAGGCGAACTCCGTGTCGCTGCTCGCCGTGCTGAAGGCCGAAGCCGAGAAGGCCGGCCTGACGGTGGTCGAATCCGCTGCCACGAAGTCCGCGGAAGTGCAGGGTGCCGCCCGTGCGCTTGTCGGCCGCGCCGATGCCATCTACATCCCGACGGACAACACGATCATTTCGGCGCTGGAAGGCGCGGTCGCCGTTGCCGAAGAGGCCAAGCTGCCGCTCTTCACCGCCGACACGGATTCCGTTTCGCGCGGTGCCATCGCCGCGCTCGGCTTCAACTACAAGGACGTCGGCAAGCAGACGGGCGAGATCGTTGTGCGCATCCTTAAGGGTGAAAAGCCGGGCGACATCGCCGTGAAGGTTGCCGCGGGCACCGACCTCGTGGTCAACAAGTCCGCCGCCACCAAGATGGGCGTCACCCTTCCGGAAGCCGTCGTCGGCCGCGCGACCCGCATCATCGAATAAGCCGCCGGTTCGCCGGACATTTCCAATCGCAGCCAACCGCTGCCGGATCGCCCGGCAGCGGTTGATCTGTTAAAAGGGGCCTTCCCGCGAGACCGCGGAAAGGGCAAAAAAAGAGAAAGCCAAGAGCCGTGAGCCTGATTGCCTTTTGGGGTGCCGTCGAACTGGGGCTGGTCTATGCCTTTGTCGCCATCGGCGTTTATCTTGCCTTCCGCGTGCTGGATTTTCCGGACCTGACGGTGGACGGTTCGTTTCCGCTCGGCGCTGCCGTTACGGCGGTGCTGATCATTGCGGGCGTGAACCCCTGGCTGTCGGCGGCGGTCGCCATGGTGGCCGGTGGCGGCGCGGGCCTCGTGACGGCGATGCTGAATGTGCGCTTCCGCATCCTCAATCTGCTGGCCTCGATCCTGACGATGATCGCGCTCTTTTCGGTGAACCTGCGCGTGATGGGCAAGCCGAATGTTGCGCTGATCAATGCCGAGACGATGATCAGCCCGTTCTTCGGCCTCGGCCTGCGTGACTTCTATGTCCGGCCGCTGTTCGTCGGCCTTCTCGTCGTCGTCGCGGTCATCGTCGTCTGGCGCTTCCTGGAAAGCGACGCCGGCCTGTCGATGCGTGCGACGGGTGCGAATGCCCGCATGGCCCGCGCGCAGGGCGTCGATACCAACCGGCAGATCTATCTCGGCATCGCCCTCTCCAATGCGCTTGTGGCGCTTGGCGGCGCGCTGTTTGCCCAGACGAACGGCTTTGCCGACGTGACTTCCGGCGTCGGCACCATCGTCGTCGGCCTTGCCGCCGTCATTATCGGTGAGACGCTGTTTGGCGCACGCGGTATTCTCATGGCCTTGATCGGCTGCGTGCTCGGCTCGATCCTCTACCGCATTGCAATCCAGCTGGCGCTGTCCTCCGACGTGCTCGGCCTTCAGGCCTCCGACCTCAATTTCGTGACGGCGCTGCTTGTCACCGTGGCGCTCGTTCTGCCGCGCCTTCGTCGCGGGGGAGCCGCCTGATGATTTCCGTTTCCGATATCAAGGTCACCTTCGGCAAGGGCACGCCGCTGCAGAAACAGGCGCTCAATGGCGTCAGCCTGACCATCGAGGAAGGCCAGTTCGTTACCGTCATCGGCTCCAACGGTGCGGGCAAGTCGACGCTGCTCGGCGTTCTCGCCGGCGATGTGATCGCGACGGAAGGCCAGGTGAAGATCGGCACGACGGACGTCACCCGCCAGGGCACGGCGGCGCGCGCCGGCCGGGTCGCGCGCGTCTTCCAGGATCCGCTGACCGGAAGCTGCGGCGCGCTGTCGATCGAGGAAAACCTCGCCCTTGCCGCCCGTCGCGGCGAACGGCGCGGGCTTTCGTCGGCGCTCGGCCCCCAGCGCCGCACGCATTTTCGCGAGCGCATCGCCGAACTGAACCTCGGCCTCGAAAACCGCATGCGCGACCGCATGGACCTGCTTTCGGGCGGCCAGCGTCAGGCGGTCTCGCTCGTCATGGCGACGCTTGCCGGTTCCGATGTGCTGCTGCTCGATGAACACACGGCCGCGCTCGATCCGGGCATGGCGGAGTTCATCATGACCCTCACGCAGAAGATCGTGTCCGAGCGCAAGCTGACCACCCTCATGGTGACGCATTCGATGCGCCAGGCGCTCGACTACGGGCACCGCACTGTCATGCTGCATGGCGGCGAAATCGTGCTGGACGTGGCCGGCGACAGCCGCAAGGACCTCCAGGTCGAGGATCTGATCGCCATGTTCCGCAAGATGCGCGGCCAGACGCTCGACGACGACGCCTTGTTGATCGGCTGACGCCCACAAAGCGCCCGAATCCGCCAGCAGCTTTCTTCCGTCGGATTTTGGGGGATGCGCATGCTGTTTCGCCGTACGCTGCTGGCTGGTGGCCTGTCTTCAGGGGTCGTGCTCGCCTTGCCGACGGTCTTGCGGGCAGAGGCGCCTGCGGCGGATCGGCTCGTTGCCGCGGCTCGAGAGCAGATCGGCGTAACACTGACCTATGACGCAGCCTATTCCAGGCTCGATTATCCCGGCGGCGACGTGCCGCGCGAACGGGGCGTGTGCACCGATGTGCTCGTCCGGGCCTACCGGGATGGGCTTGGCATCGACCTTCAGGTGCTGGTGCATGAGGACATGCGGCGCGCCTTCTCCGACTATCCGGCGCTCTGGGGCCTGAAGAAGACGGACCGCAACATCGACCACCGCCGGGTACCCAACCTCCAGGCGTTCTTCAAGCGCGCGGGTGCGGCCCTGGCGTTGAGCGAGAATGGCACGGATTACCGGCCGGGCGATATCATCTCGCAGATGCTGCCGGGCAATCTACCGCATATCGGCATCGTGGCGGATGCCCATTCATCCGATGGCGCCCGGCCGCTCGTCGTTCACAATATCGGTGCAGGCGCGCGTCTGGAGGACGTGCTGTTTGCCTACCCGATCACCGGGCACTACCGCTACGGCGTGTGACCGCCGCTACTTTGCCTGCGTGAAGAAGATCTTCATCGCGAAGACCGAGAAGACGCCGGCAAAGGTGTAGTCGATGCCGCGCAGCACCTTCGGGTTCTGCTGCAGCCAGGCGGCGAGCTTGTCGGCGGCGAGGATGACGATGATGTTTATCGGCATGCCGACGACGATGAAGAACAGGCCGAGCAAGATCAGCTTGCCGGTGACATCAGGGTCGCCGGCCGAGATGAACTGCGGCAGGAAGGTCATGAAGAAGATGATGACCTTCGGGTTGAGCAGGTTCACCCAGAAGCCGGACGAAATGTTGGCGAGCGCCGTGCCGCGCGGGCCGGCTGCGGCGTTGACGGTGAAATTCGAGCCGTAGCGGATCGCCTGGATGGCGAGCCACAGCAGATAGGCGGCACCGCCGGTCTTCAGGATCATGAAGGCCGTCGGCGAGGCGGTGATCAGCGCCGAAATGCCGAAGGCGACGAGCAGGGTGTGCACGACGATGCCAAGGCCGGTGCCGACCACCACGAAGAGTGCTGGACCGCGGCCCTGCGACAGCGCCCGGCTGATCGACAGCGTCATGTCCGGTCCGGGCGTGGCGGCGAGCAGCAGGCTTGCGGCCGTGAAGGCGAGAAGCGTCGGGAGCGTGGGCAGGACATCCATGGCGGTACCTGAAGGCCGGAGAGAATGCGAAACTCCTAAGCCGGCTTTCCGAAAATTACCAATCAAAGCTTGTGATAGACCGTCATGGCGCTCGATGAACGCGATGGTTTTGCCAACAAACTTGCCCGCCCCGCCCGCGTCGTCATCCTCGGCCTTGAGCCGAGGATCCACGTAGCAGGCGCGACATCACTGGTCGGGTCCAGCCCGACCACGACGAAGATTGCGGGGTTTTAGGCGCTATTCCCCTTCGACGAAGGCCGTGAATTTTGCGGAAAAGTCCTTGTGCCAGCGCGACAGGGGCGGGCGGTTCTCGATGACGTCGCCGATCGCCCAGGCCATGCGGCGTTCGTCGAGCGCGCGGGGAACGTCGTTGTCCGGGCAGAGGATGTAGAAGTCGCCGCGTCCCAGGCTATCCAGCATGAAGTCGACGGTCTGGGCCGAGGTCCAGGCGGCATCGGGCTTTTCCGTGCGGTCGCCTTTGGTCAATGCGGTGAAGACGAAGCCGGGGATGAGCAGATGGGCAGAAATGTTTGCGCCCTCGGTGTTGCGCAATTCGTGCTGGAGAGCTTCGGTGAACACTTTCACGCCGGCCTTGGAGACGTTGTAGGCCGGATTGCCGGGCGGCGTGGTGATGCCCTGTTTGGAGCCGGTGTTGATGATAAGGCCCGGTTCGCCATGGGCCAGCATGTTGGGGCCGAAAACCTGGCTGCCGTGAATGACGCCCATCAGGTTGACGGCGAGGATATGGTCCCAGTTGGCCCCGGCGCTGAAGATCGAGGTGGCGGGCTGGATGCCGGCATTGTTCATCAGCACATGCACCCGGCCGTAGCGTTGCAGCACGGCGCGTTCCAGCGCCTCCAGTTCGTGGCGGTGGGCGACGTCCGTCTCCACGGCCATGATGTTGGCCTCGCCGGCGATGGCCTCGAGTTCCAGGCGCGCTTCACCCAGCCGGTCGCCGCCGAGATCGGCGATCACGACGCACATGCCGGCTTCGGCAAAACGCCGTGCTGCGGCCAGTCCGATGCCGGAGGCGCCGCCGGTGACGACGGCGACATTGGATTGCTTGATGATGTCCTTGATGTTCGTCATGGGGCATCCCTTCCATGGTTCACTGAGGCGAATATGGGTTGCTGCGGCGCGCTGTCAAACCTGGCTTGCATCAGGAAGCCGCCCGCGTCACCCTTGCGTCACGCGCCAACTTCGCTAAAAGTGCCGCGACACCGGGCCTTGCGGGCTTGCCGCAGATCCTCTCCATGCAACGGACCTCATCACCATGGCATCTTACAAAGACGTGAAAAAAGTCGTGCTGGCCTATTCCGGCGGCCTCGACACCTCGATCATCCTGAAATGGCTGCAGACCGAGCTCAATGCGGAAGTCGTGACCTTCACGGCCGACCTCGGCCAGGGTGAAGAGTTGGAGCCGGCGCGCAAGAAGGCCGAGATGCTCGGCATCAAGGAGATCTTCATCGAGGACGTGCGCGAGGAATTCGTGCGCGATTTCGTCTTCCCGATGTTCCGTGCCAATGCGGTCTATGAAGGCGTCTACCTGCTCGGCACGTCGATCGCCCGCCCGCTGATCTCCAAGCACCTGATCGAGATCGCTGCCAAGACCGGCGCCGATGCCATCGCGCATGGCGCCACCGGTAAGGGCAACGACCAGGTCCGTTTCGAGCTGTCGGCCTATGCGCTGAACCCGGACATCAAGATCATCGCCCCGTGGCGCGACTGGTCGTTCAAGAGCCGTACGCACCTGCTGGAATTCGCCGAGCAGCACCAGATCCCGGTCGCCAAGGACAAGAAGGGCGAAGCGCCGTTCTCCGTCGACGCGAACCTCCTGCACTCCTCCTCCGAAGGCAAGGTGCTGGAAGACCCGGCTGTCGAGGCGCCGGAATATGTGCATATGCGCACGATTTCGCCGGAAGCCGCTCCCGACAAGGCGACCACCATCAAGGTTGGCTTCGAGCGCGGTGATGCCGTCTCGATCAACGGCGTGCGCATGTCGCCGGCGACCCTGCTCGCGACCCTCAACACCTATGGCCGCGACAACGGCATCGGTCGTCTCGACCTCGTGGAAAACCGCTTCGTCGGCATGAAATCGCGCGGCGTCTACGAAACGCCCGGTGGCACGATCCTGCTTGCGGCACACCGCGCTATTGAATCCATCACGCTCGACCGCGGTGCGGCGCACCTCAAGGACGAACTGATGCCGCGTTATGCGGAGCTGATCTATTACGGCTTCTGGTTCTCGCCGGAGCGCGAGATGCTGCAGGCCCTTATCGACAAGAGCCAGACGCATGTCGAAGGCGAAGTGACGCTGAAGCTCTACAAGGGCAATGTCATGGTCACCGGCCGTGAATCGGACAAGTCGCTCTATTCCGACAAGCTCGTCACCTTCGAAGATGACCAGGGCGCCTATGACCAGAAGGATGCCGCCGGCTTCATCAAGCTGAACGCGCTGCGCCTGCGCACGCTTGCCGCCCGCAACCGTCGCGGCTGATTGACCACCTGTCCATGAAAAGGCCCGCTGTTGGAAACAACAGCGGGCCTTTTGCTTGGGAGGTTGCGGCCTCAGAGGCCGAAGGCGTCCTTGAACTGGTACCACCAGGACCCGATGGTGGAATATTGCGCGCGGAACATGCGCCCGCCGGGGAAGGGGATCCACGGCAGTTTCTCGAACTGGCTGAAGCGTGCGAGATCCCCGTGGATCGCCTCGCTCAGGATCTTGCCGAAGAGGTGCGAGCCGGTGACGCCGTGGCCGCTATAGCCGTGCGCGAAATAAGTGTTCTTGCCGATCGTGCCCATCTGCGGCACGCGCGAGAAGGACAGCGCGAAATTGCCGCTCCAAGCATAGTCGATCTTCACGCCCTTCAGCGAGGGGAAGACCTTTTCGAGGTTGGGGCGGATTTTTGCCCGTACATCCGCCGGGTCGGTGCCGCCATAGACGGTGCCGCCGCCGAAGATCATGCGCTTATCGGCTGACAGGCGGAAATAATCGAGGATGTAGCGCACGTCTTCCACGCACATGTCGCTCGGAATCAGCGCGTCGGCGCGGTCGCCGAGCGGTTCGGTGGCGACCATCTGGGTCGAGACGGGCATGACGCGCGAGACCAGCTTCGGCACGACATGGCCGAGATAGGCGTTGCCGCAGATCACGGCGGTGTTCGCCGTCACGCTGCCGCGCGCGGTGTGGATGACCGGCTTTTCGGCCTCATGCTCGACGCGGATGACCGGCGATTGTTCGTAGATCACGCCGCCGAGCGATTCGAGTGCCTTGGCCTCGCCGAGCGTGAGGTTCAGCGGGTGCATGTGGCCGCCGGTCGTGTCCAGCATGCCGCCGATATAGGCATCGGTCTTGACGAGCTTCTGGATCGCCGCCTTGTCGAGCATCTGGTGGTCGTCCATGCCGTAGCTCTTCCACAGGGCCTTCTTGTGCTCCAGGTCCTTCATGTGGGCGGGCGTATAGGCGGCATAGATGTTGCCGGTCTTCATGTCGCAATCGATGTCGTATTGCGAGACGATGCGGCGGATGATCTTGCCACCTTCCTGCACGAGGCTGCCGACAAAGGCGCCGGCCTGGTCGCCATAGCGGCGCTTGATCGTGTCGAGGCTGGCGTTCAGGCCGTTGACGATCTGGCCGCCATTGCGGCCGGACGCGCCCCAGCCGATGCCGGCACCTTCAACCATCACGACCTTGTAGCCCTTTTCGGCAAGGTGGATGGCGGTGGACAGGCCGGAGTAGCCGGCGCCGAGCACGGCGACGTCAGCGGTCACCGCGCCTTCGAGCACCTTTGGCGTGCGGACGATGTTACGGGAAGCGGCGTAGTAGCTGTCGGGATAGGCGCCGTTGCCGGCGTAGGATTCATTGGTAGCCATCAGACGATTTCCAGGTAGGCGCTGAATTCGAAGTCGGTCACCTGTTCGGAGAAGCCGGCGATTTCCTGCCGCTTGCAGGCGATCAGCATGGAGCGGAGGTCCGTATCGAAGATTTCCGATACGATCGCGCCGTTCTCGAAGGCGGTGACCGCGGAGCCCCATTCCGAGGGAATGCGCGGCAGCTGCGAGAGATAGGCGCGACCGGAGACCGGTGCCGGCGGCTCCCACTTGTTGCGGATGCCGACGAGGGCGGCACCCAGGATGCCGGCCATGACGAGATAGGGGTTGGCGTCCGCACCGGCGACGCGGTGCTCGATGCGGCGCGCCTTGTTGCTGCCGCCGGGAATGCGGATCGCCGCAGTGCGGTTTTCATAACCCCAGGAGACGGAGGTCGGTGCGTGCGTATCCGGCCGCAGGCGACGGTAGGAGTTGAAATGCGGCGCGAAGAGAAGCGTCGATTCCGCCATGCCGCGCGTCAGGCCCGCGACGGCATGTTTCATGATGTCGGAGCCCTCAGGCGTGCCGTCGTCGAAGACATTGTTGCCGTCTTCGTCGATCAGGCTGAAATGCATGTGCATGCCGGAACCCGAGCGCATGCCGTAGGGTTTTGCCATGAAGGTGGCGGCAAAGCCGTGTTTGCGGGCGATGCCCTTGACGATGCGCTTGAAGAACAGCGCGTCGTCGGCCGCCTTCAGCGGGTCGTCGGAATGCATCAGGTTGATTTCGAACTGGCCGATGCCGTTTTCGGCAACGGCCGAATCCGCCGGCACGTTCTGCCGCTCGCATTCCGCATAGACGTCGGAGAAGAACTGGCCGAAGTCGTCGAGTTCGTCGATCGACAGGATGGCGTCGGAATCCAGCCGTTTGCCGGTATAGGGCGAGATTGGCGGCTGCGCATGGTCCGGCTCGGCGTCGATCAGGTAGAATTCCATCTCCGAGGCGACGACGGGGCGCAGGCCAAGTTCGTGGTACTGGCGCACGATGTTGGCAAGCGCCTGGCGCGGATCGGCAAGGAAGGGCTCGCCGCTCTCCTTGAACAGCCAGAGCGGCACGACGGCGGACGGTTTCAGCGTCCAGCTGACGGGCAGCGCGCCGCGGCCGGTCGCCGCGCAGATGCCGTCCATGTCGCCCGAGGCGAAGACGTGGCTGGAGCCGACGATATCCTCGCCCCAGACGTCCACGCCGACGATGGACAGCGGCATGCGGATGCCGCCCTTCAGCACTTTTTCCGCTTGTCCCACGGGCACGCGCTTGCCGCGCAGGATGCCGTTCAGATCGCAGACAACGGCCTGGATGCTTTCCACGCCGTCAGCACCGATCAGCCAATTGGAATCTTCGTTCATCGCCCTCGTCTTTCTGTATCAAATAAGCATTTTTGTGATCACATTTCGAAAATATGCACACTTTCTTGTCGTCGGTCAAGCTGCTAGAACCTGTCGCAAGGGGTAGGATAACACCCCGGAGCCGGTCACAGGAGGGATGGATTGGGTAATTTGGCGCTTGAGCCGCTGGACCGGCCGGACGGCATGACGACGCATGAATATGCGCATCGGCGTCTGCGCCAGGCGATCATGGTGGGCTCCATCCGGCCGGGCGAATCGCTGACCATCCGTGGCATTGCCGAAGCGATGGAGAGCAGTCCCACCCCCGTGCGCGAAGCCCTTCGGCGGCTTTCGTCGGAAGGGGCGCTGCGTGTGCTCGACAACCGGCGAATCATGGTGCCGCGCATGACGGCGGATCGTTTCAGCGAGCTGGTCTCGCTGCGCTCCGTGCTGGAGCAGCATGCCGCCCGCCGCGCCGTGCCGCATATCACGGAACGACGCATCGACCGGCTCGCCGAGATCGACAAGGCGCAGGACGAGGCGATTTCCCGCAAGGACAATGCGACGGCCCTGTTGCTGAACCAAGAGTTCCATCGCACGCTATATACTGCCAATCCCGAGCAGGTGATCATGCCGATGGTGGAGAGCATCTGGCTCCAGCTCGGCCCGTTCCTCGGCATCGCCATGGAGCATGTCGCCCAGCTCTATTTCGTCGATCGCCACCAGGAGGCGATCGAGGCGCTGCGCAAACGCGACGAGGATGCCGTGGCCGCAGCGATCAAGGCCGATATTTCCGAGGGCATCGGCGGCTTCGAGCGGGCGGCGATCGAAAACCTGCTCAGGCTTGCCGGGCAATAGGCCTAATCCACTATCACCGTATCGCCGCAGGTTATCCTGCCGGGGGTGACGACCTTTGCCAACACACCGAACCCGCCTCCGCCGTGTCTGGCGATCGTGTGCAGCACATCCTTGTCGAAGGGGATGCCCGGCTGCTGGAGGGCGGTGAAGGCGCAGCGTGAGCAGGGTTCCGTGATTTCGACCAGCGTTTCGCCGATCCGGAGCCTGCGCCCGATCAGGCGCTGCTCGACGAAATCGACGTCATCCGTGTCCGTGTCGACGAGAATGTTCGGGCGAAAGCGCCTGACGTCGATCAGCGCTGCCGGCAACAGGGCCCGCAGGCGCGCAAGCGAAGACGTGGTCAGGATGTGAAGGGGGTCTCGGACATAGCGCGGGCTGGCGCCTGTTTCGCCAAAGGGCTGAAACCGGACGGGGAATTCAAGGTGGCCCGAAGCGATCGTGTCGGCCGTTGGCGACGGGAGAGAATGCCAGGTGTCGCCATCGCCACTGATTTCCGGCCCATCGGCAGCCGCCCGCGCCCGCAACCCCGGAACGGGGCGCCAGCGTCGTTCGGTTTCCGGCGCTGCGACGACGTTGCTCTCTGCGTCGAACAGGCCCCATTTGCGGTCACCCGCTACACCAGCGTCATCGAGTTCGACGGTTTCGAGCTGTTCGCCGGTCAGCGAGCTGACGGGATAACGCCAGAGTTCGCGCGTGGTACCAAACTGCATGCCGCTTCCTTTCGAAGGTCCCGTCGTGCCGTGACGCTATCGCCGCATCCGGCCGGTGTCCATCTCTGGCGCCTGAAGGCGCTTTGCCGCAAGCAAGCGGCTTGCATCCCCCGTTCGGCCCATGCAATGGATCAAAAAACCTGAATGGGACTATGGGGCAGGCACATGAAGACGGACGTCATTGTTCTCGGCGCGGGCGTGATCGGCATTTCGACCGCGATCCATCTTGCACGGCGCGGCAAGTCGGTGGTGCTCGTCGATCGTCGTGGTGCCGCGGAAGAGACCTCTTATGGCAATGCCGGCCTCATCCAGCGCGAGGGCGTCTTCCCCTATGGCTTCCCGCACGATTTCGGCGCGCTGTTCCGTTATGCGCTGAACAACACGATCGACGCGCATTATCATCCGTCGGCCATCCCCAGCATCATTCCGTTCCTGGCGCGCTACTGGTGGCATTCCGGTTTCCGTCAGCACCAGAGCATTGCGCATCTCTATGCGCCGCTGATCGAGAATTCGATCACCGAGCACGCCGACCTGATCGCCGCCTCCGGCGCCGAGGATCTCATACGCAAGGACGGCTGGATGAAGGTATTCCGTTCGGAAAAGGAACGCGACAAGGCCTATGCGGATGCCG
Organism: Shinella kummerowiae; assembly: GCF_009827055.1. Classification (GTDB taxonomy): domain Bacteria; phylum Pseudomonadota; class Alphaproteobacteria; order Rhizobiales; family Rhizobiaceae; genus Shinella; species Shinella kummerowiae. The sequence goes on along the minus strand of NZ_WUMK01000008.1, from coordinate 224,160 downwards.
AAAAACTCTCGGCGAATTTTGGCGTGAACCACCAGAAGCTGACGACGGCCGAAGTGGCGGCGGCCGAGCCGTCCATCCGTGCCGAACTGACCGGCGGCCTGCGCTGGACCGATCCCTGGTCGATCCTCGACCCGCAAAGCCTGATGAAGCGCTACCTCGCCTATTTCCAGTCGCTTGGCGGCACGCTTCAGTCCGGTGACGCGGCAACCATCGAGCATGTGCTGGAGGGCGAGGGCTGGCGCATTGCGACGCCGGAAGGGCCGCTCGAAGGCAAGGAGGTCGTCGTGGCGCTCGGCCCCTGGGCCGATACAGTGACGCGCAAGCTCGGCTATCGCTTCCCGCTCGCCGTCAAGCGCGGCTACCACATGCACTATGGTGCTGAAGAGGGCGCCCATCTTAACAACTGGGTGCTGGATGCCGAGCGCGGTTATTTCCTGGCACCCATGCAGCGCGGCATCCGTCTCACCACCGGTGCCGAATTCGCGCGGCGCGACACGCGCAAGACCCCGGTGCAGCTCCGCCGCGCCGAAAAGGTTGCCCGCGAATTCTTCCCGCTCGCCGAACGGCGCGACGAGGAACCCTGGATGGGCTGCCGTCCCTGCACGCCGGACATGATGCCGATCATCGGCAAGGCCCCGCGCCATGCCGGCCTCTGGTTCGCCTTCGGCCACGCCCACCACGGCATGACGCTCGGCCCGATCACCGGGCGCGTTCTGGCGGAAAAGATGCTGGGCGAGCGCACGGTGATCAATATCGGTCCATACCGACCGGAGCGGTTCATCGCCTGACAGTGGTGGTGTGAAGGTGAAGGGGCCGCGAAGGCGAGGTGGTTGACTGCTATTGGAGGTCGTTTGGGCCGCAGGCATCGCCTAACGCCGGATTCGCGTCGACAGGATGATCGACGACAGAGTGCGTTCCACGCCGTCGATGGCGCCGATGCGGTCGATGAGGTGGTCGAGTTCGGCAATGGATGCCGCCTCGACCACGGCGATCAGGTCGAAACTGCCACTTACCGAATGCAGCGTGCGCACGGCGGAAATGGCGTGCAGTTCGGTCGTGATGCGCGAAAGCGTCTTCGGCGCGATGGTGATCAGCACATGCGCCTTCACCATGCCGCTCTCATAGGCGTCGGACAGCTTGACGCCGTAGCCGGCGATCACACCGTCGCGCTCCAGCCGGTCGATCTTCGCCTGCACGGTCGTGCGCGACAGCCCGAGCTTGCGGGCGATGGTCGCGGTCTGTTCGCGGGCGTTCTCGCTAAGGATGGCGAGAAGCTCGCGATCCTTGGGCCCTAGCGTCGAAATGCTCATTTTTACCGTCATTCTGCCGATACCGATAATGTATTATGCCAGATGTGGCGCTTTAAATCGACAGTCCCTGCCTCCAAAATAAGCGCATCAATTCATGCCGGAGGGAAATCACATGAAGGACATCGTCGTCATCGGCGCAGGCAAGATCGGCTCGACCATCGCCCGCATGCTGGCTCACAGCGGGGATTACCGCGTCACCGTCGCGGACCGTTCGGACGAGCAGCTTGCTGCGATCGAAAGCCACGCTGCCGTTTCGACGGTTGCCGTCGACATCGCGGACGCAGCCGCCATGAAGGCCCTGCTGACCGGCAAGTTCGCCGTTCTTTCGGCCGCCCCCTACCATCTGACGGTCGCGATTGCCGAAGCCGCTGCGGCTGCCGGCGTGCACTATCTCGATCTCACGGAAGACGTCGAATCCACCCGCCACGTCAAGCGCATCGCCGAAACGGCCAAGACCGCCTTCATTCCGCAGTGCGGCCTCGCACCTGGCTTCATCTCGATTGTCGCCAATGACCTCGCGAGCCGCTTCGATTCGCTCGAAAGCGTGCGCATGCGCGTCGGCGCCCTGCCGCAGTACCCCTCCAATGCGCTGAACTACAACCTCACCTGGAGCACCGACGGCGTCATCAACGAATACATCGAGCCCTGCGAAGCGATCGTCGAAAGCGCGCTGATCGAGGTTCCGGCTCTGGAAGAGCGCGAAGAATTCTCGCTCGACGGCGTGACCTATGAAGCCTTCAACACGTCGGGCGGCCTCGGCACGCTCTGCGAGACGCTGAAGGGCAAGGTCCGCACACTGAACTACAAGACGATCCGTTATCCCGGCCACGCCGCGATCATGAAGGCGCTGCTGAACGATCTCGGCCTGCGTCATCGCCGCGAAGTCCTCAAGGACATCTTTGAAAATGCCCTGCCGACCACCACGCAGGACGTCGTCATCATCTTCGTGACCGTTTCCGGTCGCAAGGGCGGCCGCCTGATCCAGGAAACCTACGCCAACAAGGTCTACAGCGCGCCGATCGCCGGCGTCCTGCATTCGGCCATCCAGATCACGACGGCCGGCTCGATCTGCGCCGTGCTCGACATGCTGGCCGATGGCTCGCTGCGTGCCGAAGGTTTTGTCCGCCAGGAAGAAATCGCGCTCGACGCCTTCCTCGCCAACCGTTTCGGCCACTATTACGCCCAGGAAAACCACGGCGCCCGCGCTGCCTGATCTTTTCCAAACCCTTTAACGCCCCGGCTAAGAAACCGGGGTGTTTTCGCATCTGTGGCCAAGGCTGCGGGGAAGCAGAGAACGCCAGAAGGCGCGGACACATAAAAATGGGGCCTCTAACGAGGCCCCTTTTTTTTGCCGGATGGTTTGGCTTGCCTCAAACGAGCTTGGCGCAGGCGTCCGCGATGCGCTTCAGCGCTTCCGTCAATTCCGCTTCCGACGTGGCGTAGGAGATGCGGAAATAGGGCGAAAGGCCGAAGGCGGAGCCGGGCACGACGGCGACATGCGCGTCTTCGAGGAGATAATCCGTGAAGTCGCTGTCGGCTTCGATGCGCTTGCCCTTGGGTGTCACCTTGCCGATGACGCCGGCGCAGCCGGAAAAGGTGTAGAACGCGCCTTCCGGCGTGCGGCAGGCGAGGCCGGGAATGGCGTTCAAGGCCGAGACAACGAGGTCGCGACGGTGCTTGAAGCTTGCCTGGCGCTCCTTCAGGAAGTCCTGCGGGCCGTTCAGGGCCTCGACCGAAGCGGCCTGGCTGACGGAGGAGGGGCAGGAGGTCGCCTGGCTCTGGATCACCGCCATGGCCTTGATCAGCGCCTTCGGGCCGCCGGCATAGCCGATGCGCCAGCCGGTCATGGCATAGGCCTTGGAGACGCCGTTGATCGTCAGCGTGCGGCTCTTCAGGCGGGGTTCGATGGCGACGGGGGTGACGAACCTGAATCCATCGTAGACGATGTGTTCGTACATGTCGTCGACCATCAGCCAGACATGCGGATGGTTCAGCAGCACGTCGAGCAGCGGGCGGTAGTCGGTCTCGCTGTAGGCGGCACCCGAGGGGTTCGAGGGTGAGTTGAGCAGCACCCAGCGCGTCTTCGGCGTGATCGCCTTTTCCAGCTGTTCGGCCTTCAGGCGGAAGCCGGCTTCGGCGTCGCAGGGGATCAGCACCGGAACGCCGCCGCAGATTTCCACGATGTCGGAATAGGAGGTCCAGTAGGGCGTCGGGATGATGACCTCGTCGCCCGGGTTGACCGTTGCCATGAAGGCGTTGAACAGGATCTGCTTGGCGCCCGTCGCGACGGTGATCTCGTCGAGTGCATAGTCGACGTTGTTTTCGCGGCGAAACTTCTCCGCAATCGCCTTCTTCAGCTCCGGCGTTCCGTCAAGCGCGGTGTATTTCGTGTCGCCGCGGTCGATGGCGGCCTTGGCGGCGGCCTTGATGGTATCAGGCGTATCGAAATCAGGCTCGCCGGCGCCGAGGATGATGACCGGCAGGCCGTCCTTCTTCATGGCAGCGGCGCGGGCGCCGATCTGCAGGATTTTCGAGACGCCGATGGCGGCGATACGCGAGGCGGGCGTAAAGCCCGCCTCCTCGATCTTGGTCTGGCTGTTCATATCGGCTTACTCGATGTCGAAGGAGACGCCCTGGGCGAGCGGCAGGGCCTTCGAATAGTTCACCGTGTTGGTGGCGCGGCGCATGTAGGCCTTCCAGGCGTCGGAGCCGGATTCGCGACCGCCGCCGGTTTCCTTTTCGCCGCCGAACGCGCCGCCGATTTCAGCGCCCGAGGTGCCGATGTTGACATTGGCGATGCCGCAATCCGAGCCGTCGACCGAAAGGAAACGCTCGGCTTCCTGGACGTTCAGCGTGAAGATCGACGAGGAGAGACCGGCCGAGACGGCGTTGTGGTCGTCCAGCACGGCGTCGAAGTCGGAATACTTCATGACGTAGAGGATCGGCGCGAACGTCTCTTCGAGAACCGGGCCGGCCTGCTTCGGCATTTCGACGATCGCCGGCTTCACATAGTAGGCCGTGTCCTTGCCGGCATCGGCAACGCGCTCGCCGCCGGTGACGGAACCGCCTTCGGCCTTGGCCGCTGCAATCGCCTTCTGCATGCCGTCGAAGGCCTGCTTGTCGACGAGCGGGCCGACGAGGGCCGAGGTTTCCAGCGGGTTGCCGACGGAAACGCTGGTATAGGCCTTCTTCAGGCGCGGCACGAGCTGGTCGTAGACGCTGTCATGCACGAAGAGGCGGCGCAGCGTGGTGCAGCGCTGGCCGGCGGTGCCCATGGCGCCGAAGGCGATGGCGCGCAGCGCCATGTCGAGATCGGCCGACGGGCAGACGATGCCGGCATTGTTGCCGCCGAGCTCGAGGATCGAGCGGGCGAAACGCTTGGCGAGACGCGGGCCGACTTCCTTGCCCATGCGGGTGGAGCCGGTGGCCGAGACGAGCGCGACCTTGTGGTTGTCGACGAGGGCTTCGCCGATGGCGCGGTCGCCGATGAGAACCTGCGACAGGTTCGCCGGGGCATCGCCGAAGCGGGCGAGCGCGCGCTCGAAGATCGCCTGGCAGGCGAGCGCCGTCAGCGGGGTCTTTTCAGAGGGCTTCCAGACGATGGAATTGCCGGCGACGAGTGCGAGTGCCGCGTTCCACGACCAGACGGCGACCGGGAAGTTGAAGGCCGAGATGATGCCGACGACGCCGAGCGGGTGCCAGGTTTCCATCATGCGGTGGCCGGGGCGCTCGGTGGCGATCGTCAAGCCGTAGAGCTGGCGGGAGAGGCCGACTGCGAAATCGCAGATGTCGATCATTTCCTGCACTTCGCCGAGGCCTTCGGAGGTGATCTTGCCGGCTTCGATGGAAACGAGGCGGCCGAGATCGGCCTTGGATGCGCGCAGTTCCTCGCCGAGCAGGCGGACCAGTTCGCCGCGCTTCGGCGCCGGCACGAGGCGCCAGGCCTTGAAGGCTTCATGGGCGGCGTCGATGGCCTTGTCGGTGTCTGCGCCCGAAACGGTCTTCAGCCTGGCGATCTCCTCGCCGCTGACCGGGCTGAAGGAGGCCATGTCGCCCCCCTGCCAGGTGTCAGCGGCAACGCCGAGCTTGTCGAGAAGGGCGGCGGTTTCGGCTTTCACGTCGACTTTCGTCATGGGTATTCTCCCTGATGTCTTGTTAAAAGGTCATGGCGCCGAGCGGACCCGGCGATGTGATGATTTTCAGCCCGGCCGCCAGTTCGCGGATCTTTTCCGGGGTGTATCTGTCGTAGAAGGCCTGGTTCTTGCGGCCGATGGCGTGTTCCGCGCTGAAACTGCCGTCGAACTGCTCGACCGCCACAGTGAAAACCCAGTCGCGCAGATCGGCCTCGAAATCGGGATCGGCAAGCCGCGGATCGTCCTTGGCGACGACGAGATTGAAGTGCACGCCGCCATCGCCGATATGGCCGAAATCGCAGATCGTCACGTCTTCGAAGTGATCCGGCATGTCCGCCTTCATATGGGCAAGGAACGGCATGATGTCACCCCGGCGGAACGACAGATCGAAGGCGATCAATCGCCCGCTATGTTTCACGCCTTCCGACAAGGCATGGCGCAGCGCCCAGATTTCGTGCGGCGGGCCGACGAAGGCATCGGCGAGCGGCGCATCCTCACGCTCCCAAATCGCGGCGAGCACCTCTTCCAGCACCGCATCGAGCGGCTGTTCGCCCTCGCGCGGCGGCGTGGAGCGGGAGATTTCGGCGAGGATGACGAAATCCGGCACGATGCCGCCCTGGAAGGGATTGCGCAGCGACGGCACATGGTCGAGCGCGGCACGCACCGCATTGCCGGACATGCCTTCGAAGGCGGACAAGTAGCTGCCGAGCGCATCTTCCATGGCGACGAGCAGGGCGGAAACCTGTTCGTTCGAAGACGGAACGAGGAGTGCGGTTGCCGACTGTTTCGGCGCGGGCTCGAGGTTCAGCACACATTCGGTGATGATGCCGAAGGCGCCGGACGTGCCGATGAAGAGCTGTTTCCAATCGACCCCGGTGTTGTTCTTGCGCAGATCCGAAGAGAGGTCGAGCACGGTGCCGGCCTCGTCGGCGAGAACGACGGTGAGGCCCAGCGTGTTGCGGCGCACGTCGCCGTAGCGGAGGAAGCGCGAACCGCCGGTGTTCGTCGCGATCATGCCGCCGAGGCGCGGGTCGGCGCCGAGGTCGATCGGGAAGAACAGGCCGGTGTCCTCCAGCTTGCTATTCAGGTCGGAAAGGCGAACACCGGCACCCGCCTTGATCGTGCGGTTGACGCGGTCGAGGTCGAACGGCGCCGTGAGGCGATCGAGGCTCACAATGCCCTGGCGGCCGCTGCTATCCGGCGTCGAGCCGGAGACGAGGCCGGTATTGCCGGATTGCGGGACGAGGGCAATGCCGTTCCTGACGCAGTAGGAGACGGTGGCCGAGGTCTCTTCCGTCGTTGCCGGGCGGGCAACGAAGGCGGCGCGGCCCTTGTCGTAGCGCGCGCCGGTCTCGTAGGCGGCCATGTCCGAGGCTCCGGTGAGAAGGCCCTTCTCGCCGAGCAGGCCCTTAAGGGCCTCGATATGGCTTGCCTCTGTCATCCTGTCCTCCGTCACTCTGCAGCGGCGGACATGTTGACGATGGAAAGGCACATTTCAAGCGATGCACGCTGGATACCGGCATAATGGGCGAATTCGTCCAGTACCGTCGCGCCGAGATCGCGCTCGAACATCACCTGGTTGGGGCTTGCGACGAAATCCTGGGCCGCGTCGTCGCCGAGATTCGACTGGAAGATGCCGGCGGCGCTGACGGGCAGAAAATCTTCGTAGACGATCGGGTCGAACTGGATGAGACCGGCTTCGATGGCGGTTTCGAGATCGGCCTTGCGGCCGGAGACCGACATGCCCTTTTCGGTCAGCGAATAGCGGAAATAGCCGAGGCCCGCCTTGCGGATGCCGTCCCAATCGTCCGGAAACGCCGTGAAGACGTCGGCAAGCGCCGCTTCGTATTCCGCGGCATTGGAGCCATCGGCGGCCGGGCGCACGCGGGCGCGGGTGTCGTTGAGCAGTTGGTCGTAGAGCGCGCGGCCCTTCGGCGTCAGCGCCACGCCGCGCTGCTCGATCTCGCCGAAGCGGGCGGTGTGCGAGCCTTTCTGCCAGCTGCCATCGCTGCCGATGAACGCGACGGCCTCTTCCAGCGCCTTGAACGAGGTCTGGCGCAACAGGATCGGGCAATTGCGCGTCGGCGGGCCTTCGACGATCGCCTTGGGGGCGATGCCTTCGTCCGGCATGCGGGCCTGTACCTTGTCGATGTCCAGCGTGCGCGGCGTCAGGTGGTTGATGTGCGGGCCCTTGAAGGAGACGACGTCGGCGATCAGCCGGTGCGCATCGTGCAGGCGCTTGTACATGTCGGTGCTGACGATGGCGTGGTCGTGCCAGCGGAAGGTTTCGAGCACTTCCGTGACGAAACGGGCGGCGTCGGCGGCATCGAGGCCACCGTCACGCTCGGCCTTTTCGACGAGTTTCACGGCCTCGTCGGTGAAAATCTTGCGCGCGGCGAGAACGGCGGCAGCCTCCTCCCGCAGCTTCTCGTCGGCGATCAGATCGAGGCGAAGCAGCGAGGTGAAGACGCGGAAGGGATTGCGGCTGAGGCTTGTCGCCCCGACCGGGCGGAAGGCGGTGGAATGCACCGGAACGCCCGCGGTGGAAAGGTCATAGTAGCCGACCGGGAGCATGCCCATGACGGCGAAGACGCGGCGCATCAGGGACAGCTCTTCCGGGGTGCCCAGGCGGATGGCGCCGTGGCGCTCTTCGGAGATGCGGTCGAGCGAATCGGTCGCTTCGAGGCGGGTCTTGAGATGCGGGTCGGCGGCGAGCGTCGCGCCGTTGACCTTGGCCACCAGCGCCATCAGCGTGCCATAGGCCGGAACCTCGTCGCGGTACATGGCGGACATGGCGGCGGAGAAATCCGAGCGGATCTTGTCGGCGCAAACGTACGAATTTGCTTTCATGGGAAGCGGTCTCATCTTACAAGGGTGGGAGGGCCCTGTTCATTCTCAAAACGGATCATACTGGATCGTTTCCCCAAGCGATTGCGACCGTTCTGACTATGTTGATGCGAGGAAAGAATGAAGCTCAGTCGAAGGCTGATCCCTGACGTCACCACGCTGCAAGCGTTCGAATGCGCCGCGCGCCACGGCTCCTTCACGCAGGCCGCGCACGAGCTAAACCTCACGCAGAGCGCCGTCAGCCGCCAGATCAAGGACCTCGAGGAACAGCTCGGCGTGCTGTTGTTCGAGCGCGTGCGCCAGCGCGTGGTGCTGTCCGACGACGGCCGCCGCTTCCTGCCGGAAGTTCGAAAACTGCTGCACCAGACGGAAGAGACTATGCTGCGCGCCATGGCGTCCGCCTCCTCCGAACACAGCCTCTCCATCGCCACGCTGCCGACCTTCGGCAGCCGCTGGCTGACGCCGCGCATTCCGGCCTTCCTGGCGGAGCATCCGGGCACGATCGTCAACATCGCCTCGCGCTCGAAACCGTTCGATTTCGACGAAGAGAATTTTGACCTTGCCATCCACTATGGCCAGCCGGTGTGGGCGCGTGCCGCCTGCTCCTATCTGTGCAGCGAGGTCATCCTGCCGGCGGCGAGCCCGGAGCTTCTGAAAAGCTGGAATTTTTCCGAGCCGAAGGACCTGGAGACCGCACCGCTTCTGCATCTCGCGACGCGCCCAAAACTCTGGGCGCAATGGTTCGAGCTGAACGGCGGTTCGGCGGATACCGCCTATCGCGGCCACCGCTTCGACCAGTTCGCCATGGTCATCGAATCGGCCGTCGCCGGTCTCGGCTTTGCGCTGCTGCCGCATTACCTGATCGAGCAGGAGCTGGCGAGCGGTCGGCTCGCCGTCGTCTTCGACCGGCCGATGGAGACGGAAAACAGCTATTATCTCGTCGTGCCCGAGGGGAAGCTCGAAAATCCGCTGAGCCAAGCGTTCCGTGCCTGGATCGCCAATCAGGTTCCCGACCGGCATTGACCGCCTGTCATGCGGACGGGGCATGACCCCGTTCTGATTTTTTGCTTTAGTCATGGTGCCGCATCGTCGATTGTGCGGAGATCGATCCTTCTCCTTCCGAAAAGCAGACCACCATGCTCAACGACCCGCGCTCCCATGGCCTTTGGGAGATGACCGCCCCACCCGCGCCCGAAACGGTCGCCTTTTCCGGCAAGGCGGATGCGGATGTCGTCATCGTCGGCGGCGGGTACACCGGGTTTTCGACGGCGCTGCACCTTGCCGAGCGCGGTGTGCGGGTGATCCTGCTGGAAGGGGCTGAAATCGGCTATGGCGGTTCGGGTCGCAATGTCGGCCTCGTCAATGCCGGCATGTGGGTCATGCCCGATGAGCTGCCGGGTGTGCTGGGCGATCTCTATGGCAGCCGGTTGCTCGATCTGCTCGGCAATGCGCCGCGACTTGTTTTCGACCTTGTCGAGAAGCACGCGATCGACTGTGAAATCAACCCGGCCGGCACGCTGCACTGTGCCGTCGGCCAGTCCGGCCTCGATGAATTGAAGCAACGCGCGGAACAATGGTCGCGGCGCGGTGCGCCGGTGCGCCTGCTCGATGCGGCCGAGACGGCGGTGAAGGTGGGGACCGATGCCTATGCGGGCGCGTTGCTCGACATGCGCGCCGGCACGATCCAGCCGCTCGCCTATGCGCGCGGTCTGTCCCGCGCGGCAATTGCCGCGGGCGCACAGGTCTTTACGGGAAGCCCGGTGACGGGTGCGGAGCGGATCGACAAACGCTGGACGGTCAACACGCCGCGCGGATCCGTGACGGCGGACTGGGTGGTGGTCGCGACCAATGCCTATACCGTCGCGCCCTGGAACGAGGTGCGTGCCGAGCTTCTCCACCTGCCCTATTTCAATTTTGCCACGGTGCCGCTCTCCGCCGAGATGCAGGCAAAAATCCTGCCGGAAAAGCAGGGCGCGTGGGACACGAAGGAGGTGCTTTCCTCCTTCCGCTTCGACAAACGCGGCCGACTGGTGTTCGGCAGCGTCGGCGCGCTGCGCGGCACGGGAACCGGCATCCACAAGTCCTGGGCCCGCCGCGCCTTGAAGAAGCTGTTTCCGGACATCGGTGACGTCGCCTTCGAAGCGGAGTGGTACGGCAAGATCGGCATGACCGCCGACAACCTGCCGCGCTTTCATCGGTTGGCCGAAAACGTCATCGGCTTCTCCGGCTACAACGGCCGCGGCATCGCGCCGGGCACGGTGTTCGGCCGCACGCTGGCGCAGTTGATCTCCGGCGAAATCGCCGAGATGGACCTGCCGCTGCCGGTCAGCGATCCCCAGGCGCAGTCCTTCCGCGCCGCACGCGAAGGCTATTACGAACTCGGCGCCCAGATCGCCCATTTCGCGGGCGCGCGGTTTTAAGAGATAAAGGCTGCCTAGGCTGGGATGTAGAAGCCCCATACGCCGTTCGAGAGTTCACCGGCTGCGAAGCGAACCGGGCTAAGGTCCGGGCCAGCTTCGTAGATGTCGAACCGATGGCGCTGATTCTGATAGCTTGGATGAGGCAACTGGACCGCGTCTTCTGCTGTACGGCGCCAGTCTTGCCGCCAAACTTCAATTTTGCCGATTCTCAAGTCATCACCTTCAAAACCGACGTGAACTTCCCGCCACTCGTTCATTTCAACACTACCTTTGGCTTGCTCACATTGGAGATAACACAAAATGGGTTTGGTGGCGTTCCAATTTGGAATTCGGCGACGGAATGAGGCAATACTATCTGATCGACTTCGGATGGCGAGTAGTAGAACCGCTTCTGCCCAACAAGAAACCTGACGCCCGGCGGAAGCCGGGCGTTCGTTCTTGATGGCCTCAGTGTTTGCCGGGCAGGCGCGGCAGGAAGATCGTGAGGATGCCGAGCAGCGGCATATACGAGCAAATCTGGAAGACGTATTCGATACCACGGCTGTCGGCGACGCCGCCGAGCAGGGCGGCACCCAGGCCGCCCGCGCCGAACGCGAAGCCGAAGAAGATGCCGGCGATCATGCCGACGCGGCCCGGGATCAGCTCCTGTGCGAAGACGACGATGGCGGAGAAGGCTGACGAGAAGATCAAGCCGATCAGCACCGTCAAGGCACCCGTCCAGAACAGGTTGGCATAGGGCAGCATCAACGCGAAGGGGATGACGCCGAGGATCGAGAACCAGATCACGAAGCGCGTGCCGAACCGGTCGCCGATCGGGCCGCCCAGGAACACGCCGACGGCAGACGCACCGAGGAACAGGAACAGCATGAGCTGCGCCTGCTGCACGTCGAGGCCGAAGCGCTCGATCGTGTAGAAGGTGAAGTAGCTGGAAATGCTCGCGAGATAGGCATTCTTCGTTGTCGTCAGCAGAACGAGCACGGCGAGCGCCCACGCGACGCGCCCGCGCGGCAACGGCAATTGGCGACTGACGGCGGGGCGGCCAGCGGACAAGCGGCGTTCGCCGGCATACCAGTTGCCGACCCAGGTCAGGATGACCATGCCGAGAAGCGCGATCGCTGAGAACCAGGCGACGCTGGTCTGGCCCAAGGGCAGTACGATGAAGGCGGCGAGCAGCGGACCGATGGCCGTGCCGGCATTGCCGCCGACCTGGAACATCGACTGGGCAAGGCCGTGGCGTCCGCCGGAGGCAAGACGCGCGACGCGCGAGGATTCCGGATGGAAGATCGCCGAGCCGAGGCCGATCAGGCAGGCGCCGAAGATCAGCACGGGGAACGAGTGCGCATAGGCGAGCATGATGAGCCCGACAAAGGTGCTGCCCATGCCGACCGGCAGCGAGAAGGGCATCGGCCAGCGATCCGTCACGATGCCCACGGCCGGCTGCAGCAGCGAGGCGGTGACCTGGAAGGCCATGGTGAGCAGGCCGATCTGCACGAAGTCGAGCGCGTAGTTTTCCTTCAGCAGCGGATAGAGCGACGTTAGCAGCGACTGCATGATGTCGTTCAGCATATGGCAGGCGCTGACGGCGACGATGATGGAATAGGTGGTGGTGGCAGCGCTGCGGGGTGCTGCGGGAACGACAGTCGACATGGGTAGCCTCGAATGATCCGCCCGGGGTTGGCGTCTTAGCCGCTCCCATACAAGGATTGCCAACGGCCTGCTTTTGTGGTGAGGTCCATTTCTTACGCGAGTGGGCCAAAGATGGAAAAATTGACGGCAGCGCGCCTCAAGGCGCTCGATGACGATCACATTCGCAATCTTTCCCGCATGGAACAGTCGAACGAGGACGTTCTGGTCCACAGTTCGGACATTCCGGGCGGCTATACCGTGCCGCCGCACCGGCATCGCCGCACGCAATTCCTCTGCGTCTTTGCCGGCGTCGTGCTGGTTTCGACGGATCGCGGCCGTTGGATGATCCCGCCCGGCCATACGTTGCTCATCCCGCGCGGGCTGGAACATTCCGTCGAGATGTACAGCGATGTCAGCATGCGTTCGGTCTATATCTATTCGCCCGAAGGCCGCGCCGCCTCGCAGGAGCCGACCGTGCTGGAGGTGACGGACCTTGCCCGGCAACTCATCACGGAAGCCGTGCGCAAGGGCGTGCTTTCCGAGGAGCGCAACCGGGCGGAACTGGTGATGGCGCTGCTGCTCGACGAGATCGGCCGGCTGCCCGAACGCCGCCTCGGCCTGCCCTTTCCGGCGAGCGGCCGGCTTGCCGGCCTCTGCCGCGATTTCGTCGAGCAGCCGTCGCCGGCGGCGAAGATCGACGATTGGGCGCGGCGTCTCAACATGAGCCGACGCACCTTCACGCGGTTCTTTCGCGAGGAGATGGGGGTCAGTTTCGTGACCTGGCGCCAGCAGGCGTGCCTTTTCGCCTGCCTGCCACGGCTTGCCGCCGGCGAGCCGGTGACGCGCGTGGCGCTCGAAGCCGGCTATGAAAGCGTGCCTGCCTTCACCACCATGTTCAAACGCATGCTCGGCTCCTCCCCGCGCGCCTATCTCAGCAATCGCGAGGCGGCGTAAAGGTCTCAAAAAGACCGGCAAAGGACGCGATCCGGGGACTGTTTTCCGCCGGCTTTTGGGATTAGGAAGGGGTGCGGGACCCAAATCGGGCCGCAGACCGGGAGCGCGAGCCGCACGGGAGACAGAAGTTTGAGAACGATACGGGTCATCGGGATCGGCGCGGGCAATCCCGAGCACATGACCGTTCAGGCGATCAATGCGCTGAACCGATCGGATGTGCTGCTTATACCGACGAAGGGCGATGAAAAGGCCTTTCTCGCCGACGCGCGCCGTGACATCTGCGACCGGTTCCTCACCAACCCCGCCTGCCGCATCCTCGATTATGCCGTGCCGGTGCGCCGCGCCGACGGGTCCTACGAGGACGGCGTCAACGACTGGCACCGCGCCATCGCTGCCATCTACGAGCGCACGCTGCTGAACGCGGTCGGCGAGGACGAGACGCTCGGCCTGCTCGTCTGGGGCGATCCGATGCTCTACGACAGCACCCTGCGCATCATCGACCATGTCCGCACCGCCGGCCGCGTCGCTTTCGACATGGAGGTCATTCCCGGCATCACCAGTGTCCAGGCGCTTTGCGCCAGCCATGGCATTGCGCTGAACCGCATCGGCCTGCCGGTCGAGATCACCACCGGCCGCCGGCTTGCCGAGGGCTGGCCGGACTCCTCGCGTGACGCGCTGGTCATGCTGGATGGCGTGCAGGCGTTTCGAACGGTGACGGATCCGGAGGCCGAGATCTGGTGGGGCGCCTATCTCGGCACGCCGCACGAAATCCTGCTTTCCGGCCGGCTGGCCGAGATGGCCGAGACCATCAGCGAGACCCGCCGCACCGCGCGCGAAAAACATGGCTGGATCATGGATACCTACCTGATCCGTCGTCCCGCCACCGAGGCGGAGGAGGGGCCGGCATGACCGTGACGCTCGCCCTCGACCAGCGTGATACCGGCGGGCTGCGCCGTGGCGCCTGCCCCTCGATCGCCACGCCGATGCAGACGGGCGACGGCCTGCTGGTGCGCCTGCGCCCCGCCGCGCCCGCGCTGACGGCGGATGACCTGCTTGCCCTTGCCGGTCTCGCCCGCACCCATGGCAACGGTCTGATCGAAATCACCGCGCGCGGCAATCTCCAGCTTCGCGGCCTGACGGAGGCTTCGGTGCCGCATCTGGCGGCCGGTCTTGCGGCCGCAGGGATCGTCCTGCAGACGGGCGTCGCCATCGAGGTCCCGCCGTTTGCCGGTGTCGATCCGTCCGAAATCACCGATGCCGCGCCGCTTGCCAAGGCCCTGCGCCAGGCGATTTCCAAAACAGCGTTCACCCTGGCGCCGAAACTCGCCGTCGTCGTCGACGGCGGCGGCATGTTTTGCCTTGCCGACATGATTGCGGATCTCCGGCTTGATGCCGTTCCCGCCGAGAGAGGCGTGGCATGGCGTCTGTCGGTCGGTGGCGATCGCCAAAGCGCAAGGCCTGTCGCCCTGCTGCCGAAGGACGGCGTGTTGGATGGTGCAATGACCGTCATCGCCGCGCTTGCCGCCATCGGTCCTGCCGCCCGTGGCCGTGATCTGGATGTTGCCCTGCTGGCGAAGGTGCTGGGTGCGGCGCCGATGCAGGTTGCGTCGTCGCACCCGTCCACCCATCCGCTTGGTGTACACCGCATCGGCAGTGAAACCGTGCTTGGCCTTGCGCCGGCCTATGGCCAGATGCAGGCCGACCGGCTTGCGGCGCTTGTCGCGGGCCTTTCCGCCTGCGGCGCCGCGGAATTTCGCCTTGCACCGCATCGCACCCTCCTGGTGCGCGGCCTTTCCGACGAAACGCTCGCCGCCGCCCGGGCCTGCGCCGATCGCAACGGTTTCTGGAACACGGAAAACGCGCCGGGCCGCACCATCTCCATCTGCGCCGGCGCCGCCGGCTGCGCCTCGGCCAGCTTCGACACGCGCATCGCCGCCGATGCGCTGGTCGCCGAAGCCGGCGTCTTGCTGGATGGCTCCATAGACATGCACGTTTCCGGCTGCCCGAAAGGCTGTGCCCATCCGATACCTGCCGCCGTCACGCTGTGCGGCACGGCGGCAGGTGTCGGCCTCATCCTGGACGGGCGGGCAAGTGACGCACCCTCGGCTATTATCGCGGCTGATGATCTGAAGCCGGCTATCCATCGCCTCGGCAGTATTTTACGCGCGCGCCGCGCGGAGGGCGAGACCGCGAGAAACCTCCTCGACCGCACTCCGCCAGCGGCTCTTCTTTCCGCATATCAAGGCCAATCATGACCCAGTACGACTACATCAAGGATGGCACCGCCATCTATGAAAAATCCTTTGCGATCATCCGCAGCGAGGCCGATCTTTCACGCTTTTCCGAGGCGGAGGCCGATGTTGCCGTGCGGATGATCCACGCTGCCGGCCTGGTGGAGGCCGCGCCGCATTTCGTCTTTTCGCCGGATTTCGTGACGTCTGCCCGCGCGGCCCTTCAAAGCGGTGCGCCGATTTTCTGCGATGCCGAGATGGTCGCCCGCGGTGTTACCGCCGCCCGCCTGCCGGCCGATAACGAGGTGCTCTGCACCTTGCGCGATCCGCGCACGCCGGCCCTTGCGGCAGAAAGCGGCAACACCCGCTCGGCGGCCGCCATCCGGCTCTGGCTTGATCGCCTGGCCGGTTCGGTCGTCGCCATCGGCAACGCGCCGACGGCGCTTTTCTACCTGCTCGAACTTTTGCGTGACGGTGCGCCGAAACCGGCGGCGATCCTCGGCATGCCGGTCGGTTTCGTCGGGGCGGCGGAATCCAAGGATGCGCTGGCGGAAAACTCCTATGGCGTGCCCTATGCCATCGTGCGCGGCCGTCTCGGCGGCAGCGCCATGACGGCGGCGGCGCTCAATTCGCTGGCGAGGCCGGGACTATGAACATGGTGGCGACGGTGACAGGACGACTTTTTGGCGTGGGCACGGGGCCGGGCGATCCCGAACTCCTGACATTGAAGGCGGTGCGGACGATCGGCGAAGCCGATGTGCTCGCCTATTTCGCCAAGGCCGGGCGCTCCGGTAATGGCCGGGCAATCGTCGAAGGTTTGCTGAAGCCGGATATGGTGGAGCTGCCGCTCTACTATCCGGTGACCACGGAAATCGACAAGGACCACGACGACTACAAGAGCCAGATCACGGCCTTCTACGATGCCTCCGCCGCCGCCGTGGCCGAGCATCTCGCCGCCGGCCGCACGGTCGCCATCCTCTCGGAAGGCGATCCGATGTTCTACGGCTCCTACATGCACCTGCATGTGCGGCTCGCCGACCGGTTTCCGACGGAGGTCATTCCCGGCATCACCGCCATGTCCGGCTGCTGGTCGCTCTCCGGCCTGCCGATCGTGCAGGGCGACGACGTGCTTTCGGTCTTGCCGGGTACGATGGGCGAGGACGAGCTGTCGCGTCGCCTCGTCGACACGCAGGCTGCCGTCATCATGAAGGTCGGCCGCAACCTGCCGAAGATCCGCAGGGCGCTGTCGAATGCCGGCCGACTGGGCGAGGCGATCTATGTTGAGCGCGGCACCATGCCGACGAGCAAGTCCATACGGCTTTCCGAAAAGCTCGACGATACCGCGCCCTACTTCTCGCTCGTTCTCGTGCCGGGCTGGAGCACCCGCGGATGACAGGCAAGCTCTTCGTGATCGGCACCGGGCCGGGCAATCCGGACCAGATGACGCCGGAAGCGCTCGGCGCTGTTGCGGCCTCGACCGAATTTTTCGGCTACTTTCCCTATATCGACCGGCTCAATCTCCGGCCGGACCAGATCAAGGTCGCCTCGGACAACCGCGAGGAACTGAACCGCGCGCAGACGGCGCTGATCCGTGCCGCGGCCGGCGTCAATGTCTGTGTCGTCTCCGGCGGCGATCCCGGCGTCTTCGCCATGGCGGCGGCGGTCTGCGAGGCGATCGATGCGGGGCCGGACGACTGGAAGTCCGTGGACCTCGTCATCGTGCCGGGGGTCACCGCCATGCTGGCGGTCGCCGCCCGTATCGGCGCGCCGCTCGGCCACGACTTCTGTGCGATTTCGCTGTCCGACAATCTGAAACCCTGGGAGATCATCGAGAAGCGGCTGCGGTTGGTGTCCGAAGCCGGCCTTGTCATCGCGCTCTACAATCCGATCAGCAAGGCGCGGCCGTGGCAGCTCGGCAAGGCGTTTGAGATTCTTCGCGAGACGCTACCGGCCACCACGCCGGTGATCTTCGGCCGTGCCGCGGGCCGGCCGGACGAGCGCATGCTGGTCATGGCGCTCGGAGAGGCCGCGGCGGAGCGCGCCGACATGGCGACCTGCGTCGTCATCGGCTCGCCGGAAACGCGCATCATCGAACGTCCCGGCCTGCCGGAGCTGGTCTATACGCCGCGTTTCCTGAAGGACGCGAGCAGATGATCGGCAAGCCGCACCGCATCCTCGACGGTATCCGTGCGATGGCCGTCCACCGTGGCGGCGCGTTCGATGAGCACGATGGGCAGGCCGAGAATGCGCGCGGCAACGATCTTGCCTTCCGTCGCCTCCCCACCGGAATTCTTGCTGACGATGACGTCGATGCGATGCGCACGCAGAAGCTCGACCTCCGCCTCGACCGAAAAGGGACCGCGGGCGAGCAGATAGTCGACATCGGGTGCGGCAAGCGGCGGATCGACCGGATCGACGCTGCGCACGAGATAGTGGTGCTGCGGCGCGGCGTCGAAGGCCTTTGCCTCCTGCCGGCCGATGGCGAGGAAGACGCGGCGCGGGTCGTCGCCAAGTGTGGCAACCGCCTCGGCGACGCTGTCGACGCGCGTCCAGCGGTCGCCGTCCGCCTCGTCCCAGCCGAGCCGTTCCAGCCGCAGCAGCGCCGTGCCGGTCGCTTCGCTCGCCGCGCGGGCGTTGGCGGAAATCTGCCTGGCGAAAGGGTGCGTGGCGTCGATCAGGAGATCGATCGTGTGCTCGCCAAGATAGGCCGCAAGCCCCTCGACGCCGCCGAACCCGCCTGCGCGCACCGGCACGGGCTGGGGCGCAGGGTCGAGCGTGCGCCCGGCAAGCGAGAGCGTCACGGCAAGGTCGGATCGATCGGCAAGCCTGCCCGCGAGATCGCGGGCCTCAGCCGTTCCGCCCAGAATGAGGATGCGTTGTTTGTCCACGCCTGATCTGTCCCTTTCGGCCGCCGCCCCATGGCTTTCCATCGTCGGGATCGGCGAGGATGGTCTAGCCGGTCTCGGTGACGAGGCCAAGACGGCGATCGGCGCGGCCGAGCTTGTGTTCGGCGGCGCGCGGCATCTTGAGCTTGCAGACGGCGCGATCCGCGGCGAGCGGCATGGCTGGTTGAGCCCCTTCGAGCGTTCCGTCGAGGCGGTGCTTGCCGCCCGCGGCCGGCCGGTCGTCGTGCTCGCCTCAGGCGACCCCTTCTTCTATGGCGTCGGCGTCACGCTGTCGCGCCGCATCGCGCGGGCGGAGATGCGGGTCTTTCCGGCACCATCTGCCTTCAGCCTCGCGGCGTCGCGTCTGGGCTGGGCGCTGCAGGACACGGTCTCACTGTCATTGCATGGCCGGCCGATCGATCTCATCCGCCCGCATCTGCATTCCGGCTGCCGCATCCTGGCGCTCACCTCCGACAGCGACGGGCCGGCGGCGCTCGCCGCTCTCCTGGCCGACAGTGGATTCGGCGCGTCGACGCTCACCGTCCTGGAAGCGCTTGGCGGCCCGCGCGAACGGGTGAGCAGCCATCGGGCGGAGCATTTTGCACTCGCGGAGGCGGACATGCTGAATGTCTGCGCCATTGAGGTTTTGGCTGCCGAGGATGCACGGCTGCTGGCCTATACGCCCGGTCTCGATGACGGTCTTTTCGAGCATGACGGCCAGATCACCAAACGCGAGGTGCGTGCCCTGACGCTGTCGGCACTCGCGCCGAAGCGCGGGCAACTGTTGTGGGACATCGGCGCCGGTTCGGGCTCGATCGGCATCGAATGGATGCTGGCCGATCCCTCCCTGAGAGCGATTGCGATCGAGGGCAACCTTGGACGCGCCGCCCGTATCCGCCGCAATGCTGCAAACTTTGGTGTGCCCGGACTTTCCGTGGTCGAAGGGACGGCGCCGGATGCGCTTGCCGGGCTTTCCGCGCCGGATGCCATCTTCATCGGTGGCGGTGGCAGCGAGGCGGGGGTGATGGAGGCGGCGATCGCCGGCCTGAAATCCGGCGGCCGCCTTGTCGCCAACGGCGTGACGACGGAAATGGAAGCCGTGCTTCTGGCCCATCACGCCCGGCTTGGCGGCGCGTTGATCCGCATCGACATCGCGCGGGCATCGCCGGTTGGGCGGATGACAGGCTGGCGGCCCGCCATGCCGGTGACACAATGGAGCTGGGTGAAGCCGGCTAAACAAATCGAGGGATAATATGACCGTTCATTTCATCGGCGCCGGTCCCGGTGCAGCCGATCTCATCACCGTTCGCGGGCGTGATCTCATCGGAAAATGCCCGGTCTGCCTCTATGCCGGTTCCATCGTATCGCCGGAGCTTCTGCAATATTGCCCGCCGGGTGCCCGCATCGTCGACACGGCGCCACTGTCGCTCGACGAGATCGAGGCAGAATTCCTGCGCGCGGCGCAGGCGGGCGAGGACGTGGCGCGGCTGCATTCGGGCGATCTTTCCGTCTGGAGCGCCGTTGCCGAGCAGATCCGCCGGCTCGAAAACCATGGGCTCACCTATTCGATGACCCCGGGTGTGCCGTCCTTCGCCGCGGCCGCCGCAGCCCTTGGCCGCGAGCTCACCATCCCGGCCGTCGCGCAGAGCCTCGTGCTCACCCGCGTTTCCGGTCGTGCATCGCCCATGCCGAACCGCGAGACGCTGGAAAATTTTGGCGCGACGGGCGCGACGCTGGCCATCCATCTGGCCATCCATGCGCTGGACAAGGTGGTCGAGGACCTCACCCCGCTCTATGGCGCCGATTGCCCGGTCGCAATCGTCGTGAAGGCCTCCTGGCCCGATGAGCGGGTGGTGCGCGGCAGGCTCTCCGATATCGTGGCGAAGGTTGCCGAAGAGCCGATCGAGCGCACGGCGCTGATCTTCGTTGGCCACACGCTGGCGGCGGAGGATTTTCGCGAAAGCTCGCTCTACGACCCCGCCTACCAGCGGCGGTTCCGCGGCCGCGGCGATTAAATCCGCACCAGCGCCTCCAGGGCAAGGGATGCCTTGGAGCGATAGCGCTCCTTGTGCCTGAGCAGGCAAAAGGCACGCTCCGGCAGGTCGAAGGCGATGCGGGCCAACCGGCCTGACGCGAGATCATCCGCGACGGCCAGCTCGGAAATCGCGGTTAGTGCGCCGCCGGCAAGGACAGCGCTGCGCACGGCTTCGTTCGATGGAAGGGAAAGCGCGATGTCGAGCGCCGCCTCCTCCACGCCGTGTGTCGCAAGAGCGGTGGTCAGCGCACTGCGCGTCCCGGAGCCTGCCTCGCGCAGCACCCAGCGTGCCACCAGAAGGTCTTCCGCTTCGACCGGTCTGCCCAGCAGCGGATGGCCGGCCGGGGCAACCACGACGACGCGGTCGCGTGCGACGATCCGTTGCGAAAGGGCAGGGTGGTCGACTGCGCCTTCGACGAATCCGAGTTCCACCTGTCCTTCAAGCACGGCCTCGGCAACCTGCTCGGTGTTGCCGCTGGCCACGCGCATGTCGATGGCCGGATAGGCCGCGTGGAAGCGTATGAGCAGCGGGGGCAGCCAGTAGGCACCGACCGTCTGGCTGGCGGCAAGCGACAGCGTGCCGCGTTTGAGGCCGCCGATTTCGGTGAGGAAGAGATCCGTGCTCTCGGCCCGTGCCAGCGTCGCTTTGGCTTCCGGCAGGAAGGCGTGGCCCGTCTCCGTCAGTTCGATCCGCCGGCCGGTGCGGTGAAAAAGCGCGATACCGTAACGCTCCTCGAGAACGCGGATCGCCGAACTGACGGCGGAGGGCGTGAGGTTCAGCGCATCCGCCGCCTGCGTGAGATGCTCGCGCTCTGCCACGGCGACGAAGATACGGAGCTGGTCGAGCGTCATCATGTGTTCGATCCAATCGAATGAAATGTATGATATTTACTGATGGATTGAATGAACTTTCAAGCGCATCGTTGGCGCATGGAAAATTTATCTAACAACAGGGCCTTTCTTGGAACTCGCGCATTGTTGCCGGGCGTCGTGCTTGCTGGCCTGGTCTCCGGTCTCGCGGTGCTTGCCGAGTATCTGGAACTGCGCCTGACGGGCGGGGCCTGGATCGAGGCCCTGGTGCTGGCCATCCTGATCGGTGCCGTGTGTCGGCTGTTTTTGCGCCGACCCGTGCGGTTCGATCCCGGCATCGCCTTCTCGGCAAAGTATTTTCTCGAAGTGGCCATCGTGCTGCTCGGTGCAAGCGTCAGCGCCGTGGCGATCGGGGGCATGGGCATCTCGCTCATCGGCGCCATTGCGGTGGTGGTGGGGGCGGTTCTCATGGCGAGTTACGGGATAGGGCGCGGGCTTGGCCTGTCCCATTCCGTCGCGCTGCTGGTGGCTTGCGGCAATTCGATCTGCGGCAACTCGGCGATCGCCGCGACGGCGCCGGTCATCCGCGCCGATGCCGAGGATGTCGCCTCGTCCATCGCCTTCACCGCCGTGCTCGGCATGATCACGGTGCTGCTCCTGCCCGTTCTGGTGCCGTTGCTCGGCCTTTCCGCGACGGGATATGGCGTGATGGCGGGCATGACGGTCTATGCCGTGCCGCAGGTGCTGGCCGCCACCGCGCCCGTCTCCGTGCTCAGCATCCAGATCGGCACCTTCGTCAAGCTCGTGCGCGTGCTGATGCTGGGACCGGTGATCTTCCTGTTATCCTTCGCCTCGGCGGGCAGGACGGGGCGCCGGCCCGCGCTGCACCGCCTGGTGCCGTGGTTCATCCTCGGTTTTCTCGCCATGCTGGCCGCGCGCAGTTTCGGCCTGATCGATGCCACGACGGCGGAGGGGATGGGCGAGGCCGCGACGGTGCTGACCATTCTCTCCATGGCCGCACTCGGCCTCGGCATCGACCTGAAGCGGGTGATGCGCGCCGGGCCGCGGGTGACAGCCGCCGTCGTGCTCTCGCTCGGCGTGCTGGTCGTCGCCAGCTACGCCATGGTGCTTGTCCTCAACCTTGCAACGGCCTGAGTGACCTCAGGCCGCGTTTTCCCGCGCGGCTGCCGGCACGTAGTTGAGCACAGGCCCGAGCCAGCGCTCGACTTCGGGCACGCTCATGTCCTTGCGCCGGGCATAGTCCTCGACCTGATCACGCTCCACCTTGGCGACGCCGAAATAGTAGCTTTCGGGTGACGCGATGTAGAGGCCGGAGACGGAGGAGCCGGGCCACATGGCGAAGCTCTCGGTCAGGGTCACGCCGATTTCCTTCTCCGCATCGAGCAGGCGGAAGAGCGCTGTCTTCTCCGTGTGGTCCGGCTGGGCGGGATAACCCGGTGCGGGGCGGATACCGGCATAGGGCTCGCCGATCAGGTCGTCCGGCGCAAAGGTCTCGTCCGGCACGTAGCCCCAGAGTTCCTTGCGAACGACTTCATGCATGCGCTCGGCGAAGGCTTCGGCAAAGCGGTCGGCCAGCGCTTTCACGAGGATCGAGTTGTAGTCGTCGTTCGCCCGCTCGAAGCGCTCGGCAATGGCGATCTCGCCGATGCCGGCCGTCACGACGAAGCCGCCGAGATAGTCCTGCTTGCCGCTCTCTACCGGTGCGACGAAGTCGGAGAGCGCCACGTTCGGCCGCCCGTCGCGCTTGGACAACTGCTGGCGCAGCGTGAAGAAGGTGGCGAGCTCCGTGTTGCGCGCCTCGTCGGTGAAGAGACGGATGTCGTCGCCGACGGTGCCGGCCGGCCAGAAGCCGACGACGGCCTTCGGCGTGAACCATTTTTCCGAAATGATCTTTTCCAGCATCGCCTGCGCATCGGCAAAGAGCTGGCGCGCGGCGGCGCCCTGCTTCTCGTCGTCGAGGATTTTTGGATAGACGCCCTTCAGTTCCCAGGTCTGGAAGAAGGGGGTCCAGTCAATGTAACGGGCGAGATCGGCAAGGTCCCAGTCCTGCCAGACGCGCGTGCCGAGGAAGGACGGCGTCTTCGGCTGGTAGGCGGACCAGTCGGCCTTGAAGGCGTTTTCGCGGGCTTTTGCCAGTGGCAGACGCTGCTTTTCCGCTTCGCTGCGGGCATGGGCGTCGGCGACCTTTCGGTATTCCGCCTTTAGCGTCTCGACATAACCGGGCTTCATCTCGGCCGAGAGCAGGCTGCCGACCACGCCGACGGCGCGGCTGGCGTCGGTGACATAGACGGTCTGGCCGCGGTCGTATCGCGGGTGGATTTTGACGGCCGTGTGCACCCGGCTCGTCGTAGCACCGCCGATGAGGAGCGGTATGTCGAAGCCGTCGCGCTCCATCTCATTGGCCACATGCACCATCTCGTCGAGCGAGGGCGTAATAAGGCCGGACAGGCCGATGATGTCGACCTTTTCCGCCTTGGCCGTCTCGAGGATTTTTGCCGCCGGCACCATGACGCCAAGGTCGATGATCTCGTAATTGTTGCAGGCCAGCACGACGCCGACGATGTTCTTGCCGATATCGTGCACGTCGCCCTTGACGGTCGCCATCAGGATTTTTCCGGCACTCTGGCGTTCGCCGCTGCCGCCATTGGCGAGTTTTTCCGCTTCCATGTAGGGCAGCAGCACGGCGACGGCCTGTTTCATCACGCGGGCGGATTTCACCACCTGCGGCAAAAACATCTTGCCCGCGCCAAACAGGTCGCCAACCACGTTCATGCCCGCCATCAACGGTCCTTCGATGACGTGCAGCGGGCGTTCCGCGTTCTGGCGGGCCTCTTCCGTATCCGCCTCGACGAATTCGGTGATGCCGTTGACCAGCGCGTGCTCCAGCCGTTTTTCGACCGCCCAGTCGCGCCAGGCGAGGTCGCGCTCCTTGGCTTCCTTGCCGGCCGTGCCCTTGAAGCGCTCGGCGATCTCCAGCAGGCGCTCGGTCGCCGTGCCGCCGCCCTTCGGCGCGCGGTTCAGCACCACGTCCTCACAGGCCTCGCGCAGGTCCGCCTCGATCGTATCATAGACGGCGAGCTGGCCCGCATTGACGATGCCCATGTCCATGCCTGCCTGGATGGCGTGGTAGAGGAAGACGGCGTGCATCGCTTCGCGCACCGGCTCGTTGCCGCGGAACGAGAAGGACAGGTTGGACACACCGCCGGAAATATGGGCATGCGGCAGCGTGGATGTGATTTCGGCGGTCGCTTCGATGAAATCGACGCCGTAATTGTCGTGCTCCTCGATGCCGGTTGCGACGGCAAAGATGTTCGGATCGAAGACGATGTCTTCCGGCGCGAGGCCCGCGACCTCGGTCAGGAGCTTGTAGGCGCGGGTGCAGATCTCCACCTTGCGCGCCTTGGTGTCGGCCTGTCCTGTCTCGTCGAAGGCCATGACGACCACGGCGGCACCATAGGCGCGCACGAGTTTGGCATGGTGCAGGAAGGCCTCTTCGCCTTCTTTCAGCGAGATCGAGTTGACCAGCGGCTTGCCCTGCACGCATTTCAGGCCGGCCTCGATCACCTCCCATTTCGAACTGTCGATCATCACTGGAACGCGGGCGATATCCGGTTCGGCGGCGATGAGGTTGAGATATTCCGTCATCGCCCGGGCGGAATCGATCAGGCCCTCGTCCATGTTGATGTCGATGATCTGCGCGCCGTTCGCCACCTGGTCGCGCGCGACGTCGAGGGCTGCCGCATAGTCGCCGGCGGTGATCAGCTTGCGGAACTTCGCCGAGCCGGTGACATTGGTGCGCTCGCCGACATTCACGAAGGGTATGGCGTCGGTCAGCGTGAAGGGTTCGAGGCCGGACAGCCGCATATGGCGCGGGATGTCGGGGATCTGGCGCGGCTTGTGGCGCGCAGCGGCCTGCGCGATGGCGCGGATATGCTCGGGTGTCGAGCCGCAACAGCCGCCGACCACGTTGACCAGCCCGTCACGCATGAAGCCTTCGATCTGCGCGGCCATCTCGTCCGGCGTCTCGTCGTACTGGCCGAAGGCGTTCGGCAGGCCGGCATTGGGATAGGCGCAGACAAAGGTTTGCGCGACAGAAGAGATTTCCGCGAGATGGGCGCGCATGGCGTTGGCGCCGAGCGCGCAGTTGAGGCCGATCGAGAAGGGATCGGCGTGGCGCACCGAGTTCCAGAAGGCTTCCGGCGTCTGGCCGGACAGCGTGCGGCCGGAAAGGTCGGTGATCGTGCCGGAGATCATCACCGGCAACACGATGCCCTTTTCCTCGAACACCTCGCGGGTGGCGAAGATTGCCGCCTTGGCGTTCAGCGTGTCGAAGATCGTCTCGATCAGGATGATATCGGCGCCGCCATCGATCAGGCCGCGCAACTGGTCGGCATAGGCGAGGCGCAGGTCGTCGAAGGAAACGGCGCGGTATCCGGGATTGTTGACGTCGGGCGAGATGGAGGCGGTGCGGTTGGTCGGGCCGAGTGCGCCGGCAACGAAGCGGCGGCGACCGTCCTTTTCCTGTGCGCGCAACCCGGCACGGCGGGCGAGACGCGCGCCATCGCGGTTGAGTTCATAGACCATGTCCTCCATGCCGTAGTCGGCTTGGGCAATGGTGGTGGAGGAGAAGGTGTTGGTTTCGAGAATGTCGGCGCCGGCCAGCGCATAACGATAATGGATATCCTCGATCGCACCGGGCTGGGTCAGCGTCAGCAGGTCGTTGTTGCCCTGCTGGTGGCAGGCGCAATCGCCAAAACGGTCGCCGCGGAAATCGTCTTCCACCAGCTTGAGCGTCTGGATTTCCGTGCCCATGGCGCCGTCGAGCACCAGAATGCGCTCGCGCGCGGCGGCCTCAAGGGCGGCGCGGATCTCGCGCCCGTCGCGCGGTGCGCGTTCGGGGCCGAACAGGGTGTCCAGGTGCGATTTGGCCATGGCAAAGCCCTCCGATGCAATCATACTGCATCGGAAGTCACATAAAGATATCTTTATGTCAATATGTCTTTATGCGAGGCCGACGCTTCAGTGCAGCCGCCCGTCTGCGCCGGCAAGCGAGGCGAACAGCGACCGGAGGCGGGCGATATCCGGATCGGAACCCTCATAACGCGAGAGTTTCTGCACTTCCTTAAGTGCCTCGACCGCGAGGTCGGCGCCGCGTGGCTGCCACAGCAGCCAGGAAATGAAGACGGATTCCGGCTTTCCGGTGCCGGAGAGGCCGTTGTTGATGGTAGCAAGCATATAGATCCCCAATCGGTGAATTGGGGGATGGCCGGACGCACATTGCTGGAAACCGCCAACAGGGCGGCGAGCAAGCGCACCACTGGGACACCCCGCCCATGGACGTTTCAACTATCAGGGCAGGTCTCCTGGCTCACGGGTCGCCGCTTCTGTCTCGCCTTCCCGGTCCAAAGACCAGTGGCTTTATCGACAGTCGCTCGCCGTTCACAGTTGCGGGGGCAGCGCCGGTCTTGGCGCTCCATCTGGAGCATCGCACCGGCTTCCCTCTTAGCCTCCAAGCCGCATGCGACTCGGAAGACCCTGACCCCGGCAAATTGGCGTCAGCGCGTCGGCAAGTCAATGATTTTGACCGTCATGCACAGGACGGGAACTTTTTGCCTCATCAGGCATTTGGCTTTCCGCCTGCACCATGCGCAGGTTCGCCCCTGGGGAGGGATGGGCGATTCACCAAATCCGCAGATGAGGGTCCATGCTGCGCCATCCAGTCCTGTTGACATGTTGCAAGTCTCTGTCCTTACGGCTAAAAAATGCCGTTTTCATGCACCACGCGGCCAGGATGCCAACAAGCGTGTCGCCTGAGCCCTGTCCAACCGTCAAGTGCCCCCGGGGTGCGGTTCGGTGCCATGGCTGATCGCGGCACACATATGAACCCTGCCCGCAAAAAACTGTCCAGCGCAAAGGCCGCCGCCGGATGGTTCCACATGGCCGGATCCAGAATCAGAAACATGCCCCTTCATAATACGCCGCAAGCCTCCTCGCGCGACGCCGACGTCAAGCAGATCGATTATAACGATTCGATCCGCGCCACCTATCTGACGCTGGAGGAGCTCGCCGATTGCGGTGAAGCGCTGGCGCGCGACAAGCGCGCGGCCCTGCCCGGCTTCCAACCCTTCGAGTTCCGTGCCCGGCACAAGGAAAACGAGAAGGAAATCTTCCGCGTCTATCAGGTGACCGCGAAGGACGTCGAGGCGGGCGCGCAGATCACCCCCGCGGCCGAATGGCTGCTCGACAATTATTACGTCGTCGAAGAGGCGATCCAGGAAGTCCGCCGCGATTTCCCCCGCCGCTTCCTCCGCCAGTTGCCGACCATGGACGTCGAGGGACAGGTGATGCCGCGCACGCTCGCGCTCGCCTGGCTCTACGTCGCCCATACGCATAGCGGTGTTTCGCATGACGGCTTGACGGCCTTCGTCCAGGGCTTCCAAAAGGTCGATGCGCTGAAGATCGGCGAACTCTGGGCGCTGCCCTCGTTCATTCGTTTCGTGCTTCTCGAGAACCTCCGCCGCATTTCCAGCCGCGTCGAGCGCTCGCGCAAGATGCGGTTCAAGGCGAACGAGGTGGCCGACGAACTGATCCGGCTCAACGATCCGGAAAAATGCATTGCCCATCTCCAGTCGATGGAGACCTTCATCGACGACAACACCTTCGTGATCCAGCTGCTCTACCGGCTTCGCGACGGCCTGCAGGCCTCCGGCGCGGTGATCCAGTGGCTGGAGCGTAAGATCGAGAGCCGCGGCAGCGATCTCGAGGAGCTGATCGTCGCGGAAAACAACCGGCTGTCCTCCGGCAACGTGACGATGAGTTCGCTCATCAAGAGCCTGCGCTCGGTCGACGATACGGAATGGCCCGTCTGGTTCGAGAGCGTCAGCCGCCTCGACGAGGCGCTGCGCCAGCGTTCCGACTACAGCGACCTCGATTTCGGCTCGCGCAACAAGTACCGAAACACGATCGAGCGTTTCGCACGCCGCTCCGGCAAGACCGAGCTGGAAGTGACCGAAACCGCGCTCACCATGACCGAGGAAGATGCGGCGGCGCATGTCGAGGACCTGGACTACAAGGCCAATGTGGCGGCCTTCCTCGTCGGCAAGAAGCGCAAGCAGCTCGAAAAGCGCATCGGCTATCGTCCCTCCATTGTCCAGCGCGTGGTGCGCCTGACCCGCAAGCTCGATTGGTTCGCGATTGCCGCGCCCAATATCATCCTGACGCTGCTGGCGATGATCGCGGTCTATTTCTTCCTCGATCAGCTCGACATTCCGAACGGCGCCTGGCTCATCATGCTCGTGCTTTTCGCGCTGCCGGCGTCCGAGGGCGCGACGGGTCTTTTCAACACGCTCGTCACCTTCTTCGTCACGCCGTCCCGCCTGGTCGGTTATGAGTTCAAGGACGGGATCCCGGACGATGCGCGCACGCTGCTTGCCGTGCCCTGTCTGATTTCCAAGCGCGACCATGTCGATGAACTGGTGCGCAATCTCGAGGTGCACTACCTCGCCAATCCACGCGGCGAGATCTATTTCGCGCTCATCAGCGACTGGGCCGACAGCCAGTCGGAAGAGACGCCGGCTGATCTCGACGTGCTCGAATATGCCAAGCGCGAGGTCGCGGCGCTGTCCGCCCGTTACGCCTATGATGGCCGCACGCGCTTCTACTTCCTGCACCGCCGCCGCCTCTACAATCCGTCGGAAGGCGCCTGGATGGGCTGGGAGCGCAAGCGCGGCAAGCTGCACGAGCTGAACCTGCTTTTGCGCGGTGACGGCGACACGACCTTCCTGCCGGGCGCCAACATCGTGCCGGCGGACGTCAAATATGTCATGACGCTCGATTCCGACACGCGCCTGATGCGCGATGCCGTGACCAAGCTCGTCGGCAAGATGCACCACCCGATCAACCGCCCGGTCATCGACGAGGCGACGGGCGAGATCACCGCCGGCTACAGCATCCTCCAGCCGCGCGTCACGCCCTCGCTGACGACGGGCAAGGAAGCCTCGACCTTCCAGCGCATCTATTCCGCCGACCGCGGCATCGACCCTTACGTCTTCACCGTGTCCGACATCTACCAGGACCTCGTCGGCGAAGGCACGTTCACCGGCAAGGGCCTCTATCACGTCGACGCCTTTGAGGCGGCCGTGAAGGGCCGTATCGGCGAAAACGCGGTGTTGAGCCATGACCTTCTCGAAGGCTCGCTGTCGCGCTGCGCGCTGGTGACGGATGTCGAACTTGTCGAGGATTTCCCGACGCGCTATGGTGTCGAGACCTCGCGCCAGCATCGCTGGGCGCGCGGCGACTGGCAGCTTCTGCCCTACATCTTCAGCCCGTCGAGCGGCATTTCGATGATCGGCCGCTGGAAGATGTACGACAACCTGCGCCGCAGCCTCATCCCGATCGGCTGGCTCGTCGCCTCCGTCATGGGCTGGTACTACATGGAGCCGCGCCAGGCGCTGATCTGGCAGCTCGTGCTGATCTTCCTGCTGTTCGTCGCCCCGACGCTGTCGCTGATCTCCGGCCTCATGCCGCGCCGCAACGACATCGTCGCACGTGCCCATGTGCATCGGGTCATCTCGGACATTCGCGCGGCCAATGCGCAGGTTGCGCTGCGCATCGTCTTCATCGCCCATTCGGCGGGATTGATGGCGGATGCGATCATCCGCTCGCTCTACCGCACCTTCGTCAGCGGCAAGCTGATGCTGGAATGGCGCACGGCCGCCCAGGCCGACAGTGCGGCGCGCGGCGGCATTCTCGCCCATTACAAATCCATGTGGCAGGCGCCGGCGCTCGCCGTCGTCTCCGTGGCCCTCGCGATGGTCTCCGATACGGGCCTGCCCTTCATCGGCGTTCCCTTCGCCCTTGTCTGGCTGCTCTCGCCGATGATCGCCTGGTATGTCAGCCAGACGGCGGAGACCGAAGACCAGCTGGTCGTGTCCGACTATGTCGCCACGGAGCTACGCAAGATCGCGCGGCGCACCTGGCGCTATTTCGAGACCTTCGTGACGGCCGAGCAGCACTTCCTGCCGCCGGACAATTTCCAGGAAATGCCGCAGCCGGTGCTGGCCGAGCGCACCTCGCCCACCAATATCGGCGTCTATCTGCTCTCGGTCATCTCCGCGCGCGATTTCGGCTGGATCGGCTTTGAAGAGACGGTTCGCCGCCTGGAACAGACGGTTTCGACCATCGACGGCATGCCGAAATATCGCGGCCACCTCTACAACTGGTACCGCACGAACACGCTGGAAACGCTCGGGCCCCGCTACGTTTCGGCGGTCGACAGCGGCAACCTCGCCGGCCACCTCATCGCCGTCTCCTCCATGTGCCGTGAATGGGCCGAAGCGCCGTCGGCATTCCTGCAGGGCAGCCTCGACGGCATCGGCGACGTGGCGTCGATCCTGTCGGAGACGCTGACGGAGCTCCCCGACGACCGCAAGACGGTTCGGCCGCTGCGCCGCCTCATCGAGGAGCGCATTGCCGGCTTCCACAACGCGCTCGCCGCAGTCAAGCGCGAGCACGAATTCGCCTCGATCCGTGTCATCAACCTCTCAGTACTGGCGCGCGACGTCAACAAGCTGATCGTCAACCTGGACAACGAGATCAAGTCGCCGCAGAGCGGCGAGGTCGTGCATTGGGCGGGCGCGCTGGTTGCCGCCTGCGAGGCGCATATCGCCGACAGCGTCTTCGACCTCGGCAGCATCGAAGCCCTGCGCGAGCGCCTCGTCGTCCTGCGCGACCGGGCGCGCGATATCGCCTTCTCGATGGATTTCGGCTTCCTGTTTCGCCAGGAGCGCCGCCTGCTGTCGATCGGCTACCGCGTCGAGACCAATGAACTCGACGAGGCCTGCTACGACCTGCTCGCGTCGGAAGCGCGCCTCACGAGCCTGTTTGCCATCGCCAAGGGCGATCTTCCGACCGAGCACTGGTACAAGCTCGGCCGTCCGGTGGTGCCGGTCGGCTCGCGCGGTGCGCTGGTCTCCTGGTCGGGCTCGATGTTCGAATATCTCATGCCGCCGCTCGTCATGCAGGAGCGCCAGGGCGGCATCCTCAACCAGACGAACAATCTGGTGGTGAAGGAGCAGATGAACCACGGCCGCCGTCTCGGCACGCCCTGGGGCATTTCGGAAGCGGCCTTCAACGCCCGCGACCACGAGCTGACCTATCAGTACACCAATTTCGGCGTGCCGACGCTCGGCCTGAAGCGCGGCCTCGGCCAGAATGCGGTGATCGCGCCCTATGCCTCGCTGCTCGCCACGCAATATGCCCCGACGGCCTCGCTGGAAAACCTCGAGCGGCTGCGCAAGCTCGGCGCCCTCGGCGTTTACGGCTTCCATGATGCCGTCGACTTCACGCCGACGCGCGTGCCGGAAGGCAAGACTTGCGCGGTGGTGCGCAACTACATGGCGCACCATCACGGCATGTCGATCGCCGCCGTCGCCAACGTCGTCTTCAACGGCGCGCTGCGCGAACGTTTCCACTCCGACCCGGTCATCGAGGCGGCCGAACTGCTCTTGCAGGAAAAGGCGCCGCGCGACATTCCGGTCATCAACGCCAAGCGCGAACCGGAAACCGTCGGCAGCACGCAGGCCGACCTGCTGCGCCCGGAAATCCGCATCATCAAGGATCCGTTCTCGCGGGAACGCGAGACCGTCTTCCTGTCGAACGGTCACTATTCCGTCATGCTGACGGCGAACGGTGCCGGCTATTCGCGCTGGAACGGCCAGTCGGTCACCCGCTGGAAACCCGATCCGACCGAGGACCGCTGGGGCTCCTTCCTGTTCCTGCGCGATACGGCGACGAACGAGTGGTGGTCCGCCACCGCCGAGCCGAAGCGCGCCGAGGGCGAGGAGACCAAGACCCAGTTCGGCGACGACAAGGCGGAGTTCATCAAGACCGTCGGCACGCTGACGAGCGAGGTGGAGGTCATCGTTGCCACCGAGCATGACGCCGAAGGCCGCCGCCTGACGCTGCTCAACACCGGGCCGGAAGACCGCTTCATCGAGGTGACCTCCTATATGGAGCCGGTCATTTCGACGGACGATGCCGACAGCGCCCATCCGCTGTTCTCCAAGATGTTCATCCGTACCGAAATCGGCAAGCGCGGCGACGTCGTGCGCGCCGAGCGGCAGAAGCGCAACCCGAACGAGCCGGACATGGCGATCGCCCACCTGATCGTCGACAATGCCGGCCCCTCGCGCCG
Organism: Shinella kummerowiae; assembly: GCF_009827055.1. GTDB lineage: Bacteria > Pseudomonadota > Alphaproteobacteria > Rhizobiales > Rhizobiaceae > Shinella > Shinella kummerowiae. The sequence continues at coordinate 191,694 of NZ_WUMK01000008.1, read as the reverse complement.
CACCGAGATCGAGACAGATCGTCGCCGCTTCATCGGCCGCGGACGCTCGCTGACGACGGCCGCCGCCTTCGATCCGGGGGCGCAGCTTTCCGGCACGGACGGCTTCACGCTCGATCCGATCATCGCGCTGCGCCGCGTGGTGCGCGTACCGGCCGGCAAGAAGGTCAAGGTCATCTTCTGGACCATTGCCGCCCCCAGCCGTGCCGAAGTGGACGCGGCCATCGACCGCTATCGCCATCCGGACGTGTTCAACCACGAAATGATCCATGCCTGGACACGCTCGCAGGTGCATATGCGCCATGTCGGCGTGACCTCGCAGGAGGCGGCGAGCTTCCAGATGCTCGGCCGCTACCTCACCTATCCGGACATGCACCTTCGCGCCGATACCGGCACGATCCAGAGCGGGCTCGCCGCCCAGTCGGCGCTGTGGCCGCTGGCGATTTCCGGCGACTTCCCGATCTTCGTGCTGCGCATCAACGACGAGATCGATGTCGAGGTCGCCCGCCAGGCGCTGCGTGCACAGGATTACCTGCGCCACCGTGGCGTCACGGCCGACCTCGTGATCCTCAACGAACGCGCCGCCTCCTATGCGCAGGACATGCAGCACACGCTTGACCACATGTGCGAGAACCTGCGCATCCGCAGCCAGTCCGACGGTGCGCGCCAGCATGTCTTCACGGTGCGTCGCGACCTGATGGACGGCACCACCTGGCAGGCGCTGCTCGCCACGGCCCGCGCCGTCTTCCACGCGCGCAACGGCACGCTGTCCGACCAGATCGCCCGCACGGTCGCCCTGTTCTCCACGCCACGCGGCGAGGAGGAGGCGAAGACCGAGACGCCGGCACCCAAGCTGCCGGTTCCCGCCGGCGAGCCGGTGGAGATAAACGGTGACGGTCTGTCCTTCTGGAACGGCTTCGGAGGCTTCAATGCCGAGCGCCGGGAATATGCCGTGCGGCTGCGCGGCGGCGAAGCGACACCGCAGCCGTGGATCAACGTGATCGCCAACCAGCATTTCGGCTTCCACGTCTCGGCGGAAGGCGCCGGCTACACCTGGAGCCGCAATTCGCGCGACTTCCAGCTGACGCACTGGACGAACGACCCGGTCATCAACCGCCCGGGCGAGGCCTTCTATGTGCGAGACCGTGAGCGCGGCACGGTGATGACGCCCTTCGCCACGCTGTCGCGCAAGCCCACGGTGAAGTTCGAGACCTGGCACGGCCTCGGCTACTCCGCCTTCCGCAGCTGGGAGGATGGTATCGAGCTCGATCTCGTGCAGACGGTCGATCCTGAGGACCCGGTCAAATATTCGCGCCTCGTCGTGAAGAACACCGGCGAAACCGAGCGCAGCCTGACGGTCTATGGCTATGTCGAATGGGTGCTGGGCAACAACCCTGCCCGGACCGCGCCCTTCGTGCTGACCAGCCATGACGAGGACAGCGGCGCGCTGTTTGCCACGAACCCGTACAGCTTCGATTTCGCCGGCCGGACCAGCTTCTTCGCCGTCGACGCGCCGCTTTCAGGCTTCACCGCCAAGCGTCGCGAATTCATCGGCCGCGGCGGCGATATCGTGTCGCCGGCGGCTGTTGTTACGGGGCAAGCGCTGTCCGGTTCGGCCGAAGGCATCGGCGATCCCTGCGCGGCGCTTGCTGTCGATATCACGCTGAAGCCCGGCGAGACGCGCGAGCTGCATTTCGTGCTCGGCGACACGGCCGATGCGGACAGCGCCCGGGCGCTGGCCGACAAGAGCCGTGCAGCGGATTTCGACAAGGTCATGACCGCCGTGCGTGGCTATTGGAGCGACTTTACCGGCACGCTTCAGGTCAAGACGCCCGATGCGGCGCTCGACCGCATGGTCAACGACTGGCTGCCCTATCAGGCACTGGGTTGCCGCATCCAGGCCCGCTCGGCCTTCTACCAGGCAAGCGGTGCCTACGGCTTCCGCGACCAGTTGCAGGATACGCTGGCCTTCATCCTGCACCGGCCGGAGCTTGCCCGCGGGCAAATCCTCAACGCCGCCTCGCGGCAGTTCGTCGAAGGCGACGTGCAGCATTGGTGGTTGCCCGACAACGGCGCCGGCGTGCGCACCATGATCTCCGACGACGTCGTCTGGCTCGCCCATGCGGTCGAATATTATTGCCGCACCAGCGGCGACCGGGCGATCCTCGATGAAACGTTGACCTTCATCGAGGGGCAGCCGCTCACGGAGGGCCAGCACGACGCGTTCTTCACGCCGGACCGGTCGTCCGAAGAGGCGCCGCTCTATGAGCATTGCGCTCGCGCGCTCGATCTGGCGCTGCGCCGCACGGGGGAGAACGGCCTGCCGCTCATCCTCGGCGGTGACTGGAACGACGGCATGAACCGTGTCGGCGAAGCCGGCCGGGGCACGAGCGTCTGGCTCGGCTGGTTCCTTGCCGGCACGCTGGGCGGCTTCATCCCGCTTGCGCGCGAACGGGGCGACCAGGCCCGCGCCCTCCATTGGGAAGAGCATCTCGGCCGTCTCAAGGTCGCGCTGGAAACGGCGGGCTGGGACGGCAGCTACTACCGCCGCGGCTATTTCGATGACGGCACGCCGCTCGGATCTTCCGAGAGTGCGGAATGCCGGATCGATTCGATCGCGCAGAGCTGGAGCGTGCTGTCCGGCATGGGCAGCGGCGAACGGTCGCGCCAGGCGATGGATGCGGTGATGGAAAATCTCGTCGACCGGGAGCACGGCATCATCCGCCTGTTCACCCCGCCGCTCGTCGAGACCCCGCAGGATCCCGGCTACATCAAGGCCTACCCGCCGGGTGTGCGCGAAAACGGCGGCCAGTATACCCATGCCGCGACCTGGGTCGTGCTGGCGCTGGCGCGGCAGGGCCGGGGTGACGATGCCTGGGCCTGCTTCAACCTGCTGAACCCGATCAACCATGCGCAGACGCGGGAGGCAGCGGCACTTTACCGTGTCGAACCCTATGTCGTTGCGGCGGATGTCTATGGCGAAGGCGAACGGACCGGGCAGGGCGGCTGGACCTGGTATACCGGCTCGGCCGGCCTGCTCTATCGCGCGGCCGTCGAGGGCATCCTCGGCATCCGCAGGGAGGCGGGTCGCCTGTTCGTCGATCCGGTGCTGCCGGCGGCGTGGAACGGCTTCGAGGCGACGCTCAAGCTGGACGGTCGCACACTCGCGATCCGTGTCGAGCGCGGCGATGACGGTGGATGGCAAGCAAGTGTGAACGGAACTGTCATCAAATCTTCAAGCGAGGGTTATTTGCTCTGATCCACGCATGTGGATCAGAGCATTATGACAGACAGACTTGGACCGGTGGGCGCTGTGCCGCGCGAACGCGACACACGCCTCGACGTCTTCCGGGCGCTTGCCCTGCTGACGATCTTCGTCAATCACGTTCCGGGTCAATATCTGGAACACCTGACGCATAAGAACTTCGGCTTTTCCGATTCGGCGGAAGCCTTCGTCCTCATTTCGGGCATGTCGGTCGGGCTTGCCTATGGATCGCGTTTTGCGGTCGGCGAGCGGTTGGCGGTGACGTTGCGCATCCTGCGACGGGCGCTGACGCTCTACGTCGCGCATATCATGACGAGCGTCATCACCTTCGCGATCTTTGCCGGCGGTGCGCTGTGGTTCGGCCGGCCGGATCTCCTGTCCGAAATCAACCTGCGCGCCGTGGTCGACCGCACGGAGCAGGGCGTGGTCAGCATGGTGCTGCTCGGCCACCAGTTCGGCTACAACAACATTCTTTCCATGTATGCCGGGCTGTTCCTGATGCTGCCGGGCTTTCTCTGGCTCTACCGGCGCAGCGCCTGGCTGCTTATCGCCGTCTCCGGCACGCTCTGGCTCTGCGCCGGCATCTGGCAGATCGCGCCGTCGAATTTTCTCGACGACGGCTACTGGTTTCTCAACCCGCTGTCCTGGCAATTCCTCTTCGTCATCGGCTTTGTCGGCGTGTTGCGGGCGCGCAGGGGCGGTTTTCCGCGCAATCCGGTGCTGATGGCGCTGTCGGCGGCCTATCTCTTCGTCTCGATGCTGTGGGTCGTGCTGTCCTGGTGGAACATCGACTTTTCCTACGGCCTGCCGGCGGTGCTGACCGGCTTCGACAAGACATTCCTCTCGACCCCGCGGCTCCTCCATGTGCTGGCGGGCGCCTATCTGGTGGCGACCATTCCGGTGCTCTCCAGCTGGGCCGCCTTGCCGCTCTCCCATCCGCTGGTGGCCGTGGGACGGCATTCGCTTGCCGTGTTCATCTTCGGCACGATCCTTGCGATGGCCGGGCAGGTGATGATGTTCGTGACCGGCAAGAACCCGGTCCTCGGCACGCTCTATGCGGTCCTCGGCATTGCGCTGCACATCGCCTATGCCCGTTATCTCGACTGGCAGGCGGCCGTCATCAGCCAGAACGCGAAACGGCAGGGCTTGCAGGCCCTGCCGGTCAAGGGGCGCGACGGCCCGAAGCGATGATGGATGCCCGTCAGGCGGCGGTGTGGCTCTTGCGCACGTCGTCGTCCGTCAGGATGCCGCTTGCCCGCAGCAGGGCGGCGAAGCGGCCGTTGCTCTGGCTGAGATCGTTGAACGTGCCCATCTCGGCCACCTTGCCGTGATCCATGAAGACGACGAGGTCGGCTTCGCGCACGGTGGACAGGCGGTGAGCGATGATGAAGGTCGTGCGGTTGCGACGCAGCTGGTCGATCGCCGCCTTCACACGCGCTTCCGTCTCCACGTCGAGCGCACTGGTCGCCTCGTCGAGCACGAGGATCGGCGCGTTCTTGAGGATGGCGCGGGCAATGGCGATGCGCTGGCGCTCGCCGCCCGACAGACGGTTGCCGCGCTCGCCCACATGGGTCTCGTAGCCGCTCTGGCGCGAGACGATGAAGTCGTTCGCTGCCGCCGCTTCGGCCGCCGCCATGATTTCCTCTTCCGTCGCGCCCTCGCGGCCCAAGCGGATATTGTCGGAGATCGAGCGGTTGAGCAGACCCGCATCCTGGAACACGGTGGCAATCGAGCGGCGCAGCGACTTGCGCGTCACCGTCGCGATATCGACGCCGTCGATCAGGATCTGGCCGGACTTCGGCTCGTAGACGCGCTGCAGAAGGTTGACGAGCGTCGTCTTGCCGGCGCCGGTCGGGCCGACGATGGCAACGGTCTGGCCGGCTTCCACCGTAAAGGACACGTCGCTGACGCCCTGCGTGGCGTTGGCGAAGTCGAAGTTGACATTGCGGTACTCGACACGGCCCTTGACCTCGCCGAGATCGCCGGCATTGACCGGCTCCTCGCGGTCCTTGACGGAATCTTCCAGGGTGAAGAAGTCCTCAAGCTTGGCGCGCGCTTCAAAGATCTGGGTCGCGAAGGCCTTCATCTGGTCGAGGCGACCGATGAGCAGGCCGGCAAAGCCGATAAAGGCGATGACGTCACCGACGCGGATTTCGCCACGCTGCACGAGCACCGTGCCGATGACGAGGATTGTCATCATCGAGATCGTCGAGGCGATACGGTTCAGCGCGCTGGCAAGCGCCCACCAGTCGAGTACCGGAAACTGCGCGTTGATCAGGCGTTCGGCAAAACGCTTCAGCTCGCGCGTCTCGGATTCGATGCGATTGTAGCTGTGCACGACCGACACGTTGCTGATCGAGTCCGACACATGCGAGAAGACGGTGTGGTAGTGGTTTTCCACCGACGCCTGGCCTTCGCGGGTGCGGTTCATCACGACCTTGCCAATGACGACATAGAGCACGCCGAGCACCACCAGCACGATCGACAGGCGGTAATCCATGACGAACGCAGTCGGGATCAGCAGAACGAGGGCCACGGCGGTCGCCAGGTGCGTGCGCATGAATTCCAGCCAGAGGCCGAACAGCGTTTCGCAGGCCCGCAGCAGCGTGTGCAGCGCGTTCGAGGTGCCGCGCTGGCTATGCCAGGCAAGCGGCATGGAAATGATGCGGCCGAAGGCTTCCGTCAGCAGGGTCGCGCGGCGGCCATGCGCCAGCCGGTCGGCCTCGCGGGCGACGAGCACATAGGCGATCGTGTTGAACAGGCCGAAACCCGCCCACATGGCCAGCATCGGCGTGACGTCGCCCTTGGAGGAAATGGCGTCGATGATGCGGCCGAACAGGATCGGTTCCGCAATGGTGATGACTGCCAGCACGATGTTGGCGACAACCACCGAGCCGACGCGAATCTTGTTGACCCCAAGATAGCTGAGGGCTCTTGCATAAACCTGAAACAAAGACACGAAATAAGGCCTTTCCGGCGATACCTGTTGTGCGGTGCAGCGAAAGCACCTGTTCTCTTTGCAGTGCGCTGTTAATCAGCGGAAGGGGCAAAAGTTCTTCGCCGGCGTGCAAATTTCATGACTCGTATGAAATCTCGCGTGATCTTCCGTTTTACGCCGGGCTATTTCCCTTAGCCAATTGATTTTCAGCCTTCGATCCTGCCAATTGTATGCGGGGCAACATGAATGGGACATGACTGGTTCGTATGCAGGACCGGCTGTGTTTTTCAGAATTGGATTGGGGCGCTTCGAGCGCAAGGCATATGAAGATCAACTTACTGGTGCAATACCTTGCACTGATCGACGAGTTGCGCGGTCAGGAGGAGACGACGGCTGAGTTCGAGCGTCTGCTGACGCTCTACGGGTTCGACTACTATGGTCTTCTCCAGACGCCGAAGCCGGTGGAGAGCCCGACGAGCCTGCTGCTTGCCGGCCGCTGGCCGAAGGGATGGCCGGAAACCTATCTGCGCAAACGCTACATGCAGATTGATCCGACATTGCGCTATCTCGGCCATGCACAGGCCGGTTTCCGCTGGCGTGATACGCTCGGCGCCTTCCGCCTCAGCCCGCATCGCAAGCGCATGGAGCGCATGATGGTCGATGCGCGGCAGAACGGTCTTGAGGACGGCTATGTGTTTCCCGTGCACGGCCGGCGCGGCCTCATCGGCAGCCTCAGCCTGGGCGGCAAGCCGGTCGAGTTGGAAAGCGTCGAGATCGGCCTTTTCGACAGCATTGCCCGCCGGCTCTACTGGAAACTCATCCATGTGGCGGACCCGGAGCAGGCCGAACGCCTTTCCGCGGTCGTCGACGTGGAATTGACGCGCCGCGAAATGGAGGCGCTGAGCCTGCTTGCCGAGGGCATGACCTCGCACGATATCGGTCGCGTGCTCGGCATCTCCAGCCACACCGTCGACTGGTACATGAACGGCATCCAGGAAAAGCTCGGCGCGCGCAACCGGCACCACGCCATCGCCATCGCTTTCCGGCTCGGCCTTGTCTCCTGATTGTCGTAATTCTTTTGCCGAACGGCGACTCCAAAATTGAACTTTGAAAATAACCCGCTAATAATTCTCTTCGCGGGTGCAGCATTTCCCGTTTTCAAGTCACTGAGGAGTCCGACTTGCCCATTTCCAAGATCCTTGTCGCAAACCGTTCCGAAATTGCCATTCGCGTGTTCCGCGCAGCCAACGAGCTCGGCATAAAAACGGTTGCGATATGGGCGGAGGAGGACAAGCTCGCGCTGCACCGCTTCAAGGCGGACGAAAGCTACCAGATCGGCCGCGGCTCGCATCTGGCGCGCGATCTCGGGCCGATCGAGAGCTATCTTTCGATCGATGAAGTCATCCGCGTCGCAAAACTCTCCGGCGCCGATGCGATCCATCCCGGCTACGGCCTTCTCTCCGAGAGCCCGGAATTCGTCGATGCATGTGATGCCGCCGGCATCATCTTCATCGGCCCGCGGCCGGATACGATGCGTCAGCTCGGCAACAAGGTCGCCGCGCGCAACCTCGCCATCTCCGTCGGCGTGCCCGTCGTGCCCGCCACCGATCCGCTGCCGGACGACGAGAAGGAAATTCATCGCCTGGCGGAAGAGATCGGTTATCCGGTCATGCTGAAGGCTTCCTGGGGCGGCGGTGGCCGCGGCATGCGCGCCATCCGCGACCCGAAGGACCTGCTGCGCGAGGTGACTGAAGCCAAGCGCGAGGCCAAGGCGGCCTTCGGCAAGGACGAGGTCTATCTTGAAAAGCTGGTCGAGCGCGCGCGCCACGTCGAAAGCCAGATCCTTGGCGACACCCATGGCAATGTCGTGCATCTGTTCGAGCGCGATTGTTCGGTCCAGCGCCGCAACCAGAAGGTTGTCGAGCGCGCACCGGCCCCGTATCTGAGCGAGGCGCAGCGCCAGGAGCTGGCTGCCTACTCCATCAAGATCGCCAAGGCGACGAACTATGTCGGCGCCGGCACGGTCGAGTATCTGATGGATATGGACTCGGGCAAATTCTACTTCATCGAGGTCAATCCGCGCATCCAGGTCGAGCACACCGTCACGGAAGTCGTGACCGGCATCGACATCGTCAAGGCGCAGATCCACATCCTCGACGGCGAGGCGATCGGCACGGCGGAATCGGGTGTGCCGGCGCAGGCGGATATCCGTCTCAACGGCCATGCGCTGCAGTGCCGCATCACCACGGAAGACCCGGAACAGAACTTCATTCCCGACTATGGCCGCATCACCGGCTACCGCTCGGCCTCCGGCTTTGGCATTCGTCTCGACGGCGGCACGGCCTACCCCGGCGCGGTGATCACCCGCTTCTACGATCCGCTGCTCGTCAAGGTCACGGCCTGGGCACCGAACCCGGTCGAGGCGATCAGCCGCATGGACCGGGCGTTGCGCGAATTCCGCATCCGCGGCGTCGCCACCAACCTCACCTTCCTCGAAGCGATCATCGGCCACGAGTCCTTCCGCGACAACAGCTACACGACCCGCTTCATCGATACGACGCCGGAACTCTTCCAGCAGGTGAAGCGTCAGGACCGCGCGACGAAGCTGCTCACCTATCTCGCCGATGTCACCGTCAACGGCCACCCGGAAGCGAAGGGTCGCCCCAAGCCGCCGGCGGATGTTGCCAAGCCGATCGTCCCCTTCATCGAAGGCAAGATCGTCGCCGGCACCAAGCAGAAGCTCGACGAACTCGGGCCGAAGAAGTTTGCCGAATGGGTGCGGGGCGAAAGCCAGGTCTTCCTGACCGACACGACCATGCGCGACGGCCACCAGTCGCTGCTCGCCACGCGCATGCGCACACATGACATCGCCCGCGTCGCCGGCACCTACGCCCGGGCGCTGCCGCAGCTCTTCTCGCTCGAATGTTGGGGTGGCGCGACCTTCGACGTCTCCATGCGCTTCCTGACGGAAGATCCGTGGGATCGTCTCGCCCGCATCCGCGAGGACGCGCCGAACCTGCTCTTGCAGATGCTGCTGCGCGGCGCCAATGGCGTTGGCTACAAGAACTATCCCGACAATGTCGTGAAATATTTCGTCCGTCAGGCGGCGAAGGGCGGCATCGACGTCTTCCGCGTGTTCGACTGCCTGAACTGGGTCGACAACATGCGTGTGTCGATGGATGCGATCGCGGAAGAGGACAGGATCTGCGAGGCGGCGATCTGCTACACCGGCGATCTACTCAATTCGGCCCGCCCGAAATACGACCTGAAATACTATACGGCACTCGCCGCCGACCTGGAAAAGGCCGGCGCCCACATGATCGCGCTGAAGGACATGGCGGGCCTCCTGAAGCCGGCCGCGGCGCGCGTGCTGTTCAAGGCGTTGCGCGAAGCGACCGACCTGCCGATCCATTTCCACACGCACGACACGTCCGGCATCGCGGCCGCGACCGTGCTGGCGGCGGTGGATGCCGGGGTCGACGTGGTGGACGCGGCGATGGATGCGCTCTCCGGCAACACCTCGCAGCCCTGCCTCGGCTCGATCGTCGAGGCGCTCAAGGGCACGGAGCGTGATCCGGGGCTTGATCCGGAATGGATCCGCCGCATCTCCTTCTATTGGGAGGCCGTGCGCTTCCAGTACGCCGCCTTCGAAAGCGACCTTAAGGGGCCGGCCTCCGAAGTCTACCTGCATGAAATGCCGGGCGGCCAGTTCACCAACCTCAAGGAACAGGCCCGCTCGCTCGGGCTTGAGACCAAGTGGCACAAGGTTGCCCAGGCCTATGCCGACGCCAACCAGATGTTCGGCGATATCGTCAAGGTGACGCCATCCTCCAAGGTGGTGGGTGACATGGCGCTGATGATGGTTTCGCAGGACCTGACCGTCGCCGACGTCGAAAATCCGTCGAAGGACGTCTCCTTCCCGGATTCGGTTGTCTCCATGCTGAAGGGCGATCTTGGCCAGCCCCCGGGTGGCTGGCCTGAGAAGCTTCAGAAGAAGGCGCTGAAGGGCGAAGAAGCCTATACCGCCGTGCCGGGCTCGCTGTTGCCGCCGGCCGATCTCGATGCGGAGCGGAAAACCATCGAGGACAAGCTGGAGCGCAAGGTCGATGACTTCGAGTTCGCCTCTTACCTGATGTATCCGAAGGTCTTTACCGACTACGCGCTTGCGGCCGATACCTACGGTCCCGTCAGCATCCTGCCGACGCCGGCCTATTTCTACGGCCTTTCGCCCGGCGAGGAACTGTCGCCGGAACTGGAAAAGGGCGTGTCGCTCGTCATCCTGCACCAGGCGCAGAGCGAGCCGGATACGCAGGGCATGGTGAAGGTGTTCTTCGAGCTGAACGGCCAGCCACGCCTCATCAAGGTGCCGGATCGCAACCGCGCCGCAACGTCGACGGCCCGACGCAAGGCGGACATTGCCAATGCCACCCATCTCGGTGCACCGATGCCGGGCGTCATCTCGACGGTCTCGGTCTCGGCCGGCCAGTCGGTCAAGGCCGGCGACGTGCTGCTGTCCATCGAGGCCATGAAGATGGAAACGGCGCTGCATGCGGAGAAGGACGGCACCGTCTCGGAAGTGCTGGTGAAAGCCGGTGACCAGATCGACGCCAAGGACCTGCTCATCGTCTACGGCGCCTGATACGCCGGGCGTTGCTGGAAAGCCTGGAGGGGATAGGGGCGGATGCGCCCATATCCCCTCTTGTCTTTGCGCAATTTCGGACGCAAAACGCTGCACACTTCGCCGAAATTGCTTTTAATGCAGGCTTTCTATGAGCTTCGTCATCCGCACCGCCGATCTCGGCGATATCGCTGCCTTCACCGAAATCTACCGCGAATCCGTGCTGAACGGGGTGGCGAGCTATGAGCTCGACCCACCGTCGCTTGACGAGATGGGGACGCGGTTCAAGGCGATCACCGGCAAGGGGTATCCCTATATCGTTGCGATCGAGCAGACCGGCCTGATCCTCGGTTATGCCTATGCCTCGGCGTTCCGCACGCGGCCGGCCTATCGCTGGCTCGTCGAGGATTCGGTCTATCTGGCGCCGGAAGCGCGCGGCAAGGGCGTCGGCAAGGCGCTGCTCGCCGAGCTGATTCGCCGCTGTACGGAGCTCGGGTTTCGCCAGATGGTGGCCGTCATCGGCGGCGCGCACCCCGCCTCCATCGCCGTGCACAGCGCGGCCGGCTTCGAACATTCCGGCCGCATGACGGCGACGGGCTTCAAGCACGGGTGCTGGCTGGATACGGTGTTCATGCAGCGCGCACTCGGTGACGGCGCCGGCACGGAGCCGTCGGCGGCGGATTATCCGGGAACGATGGCGTAGAGGCCACACCCTCTCTCTATCGTCATGGTCGGGCCTGACCCGACCATCCACGTCTCATCCGCGGCATGGATCCCCGGGTCGAGCCGGCGGATGACGCACAGCGAAGGGCATGGCTGGAGAAAGCGACGCCGTTTACGTCTCGATGAGCCGCAGCGCCTTGTCGAACACCTTGAGAACCTGGCTCAGCTCGTGGCCGCGTTTCAGGATGGTGCCGTGCTGGTTGATGACGCTGTAGGCACCCTGCCGGGCGGCGAGCTTGGGGTTTTTCTCGACGCGGTAGAGCGGCATTTCGCCGGACCGCTTGAAGATGGAGAAGACCGCCTTGTCGCGCATATGGTCGATGGCATAGTCGCGCCATTCGCCTTCGCCGACCATGCGGCCGTAGACCCGGAGGATCGCGTCGAGCTCCCGTCGATGGAACGTTACGGGCAGCGGATCCTTGCTGCTCCTGTATTCCCTGAGGTCGATCACGCCATTGGAAGCCTGCGAATCCGGCTGATCAGTCATCGAATCTCCGCACCTCGTCTGTGACGGCTGGGTGACAGTGTGCCTGACCGGAGCCGAAATGCAAGGCGGATGGGGCAAGACTTGCGTTTTCGCAAAAATCCTTCTCGCCGCATTTCAGACAAACAGACGCCCAAATTAGAAGCGAGAGTTCGCCAGTCGCAGCCCATGCCTGCCTGCTGCCTTGTGCGGGAAGCCGGTTTGGTAGGGTCAGCGCCTGTCGAAGTTGCCCTGTATTCCGTTGCCGGTAACTTCGTCTTGGTCCGGTCCGTGTTTCTTCGAACCCTCAAGCCCCAGCCCCTCGAAGAAGCCGGACCGGACCTCCCCTTGCGGGGATGTCTTCACCGAGATGCCTTGTCGCCCGTCAGCACCGTCGCGCCCAGAATGGCGCCCGGCGTATCGGCGGTCTGCATGCGCTGGATAAGCACGGCGCAGCCGCCGGCCTTCTTTTTCTTCTTCAGCATGTCGGCCGGCAGCACCAGATTGGTCTCCTTGCCTTCCCACATGCCGATCGTTTCCATGTCGGTCACGGCGTGCCAGTAATTGACCGTCTTGCCGAGATTCTCGCCCTTGTCGATGTTGATCGTGCGCTCGCGCTCGAAATAGGCAATGACGATATTGGCCTTGCCCTCGCCGGGGCCGACGCGGATGCGCAGCTCGTCGTTCTTCACCTCGACATCGACCGGCACGTTCAGCCCCTTGCCTTCGTCGGGCATGGCACCGATGCGCGCGCGGATGCCGGAAATATCGGCGCCGTTGATGTGCTCGCGGCCGTTCAGCACGGCCTGCGGCGTGTAGACGCCGTTGCGGCCGAACATGCGGGCATAGGCATATTGCCGGTCGGTATTGTCCTTGGAGGCGAGCGTGTCCGCCCAGCCGAGATAGTTCCAGTAGTCGACATGGTAGGAGAGCGCCACCACCTCGCCTTCACGGGCGAGCGTTTCCAGCGCCTTGTCGGCCGGCGGGCAGGACGAGCAGCCCTGGCTGGTGAACAGTTCCACGACACCTTTGGGCTTGGTTATTTCCTGCGCGTACGCAGCCTCTGTGCCGGCTCCCAGCGCGAGCAGGATCGCCAGACATTCCAGTATGTGCGGTCTCGGCATGATCATTTCCAATGGAGCGCCGGCAATGGCCAGCCGTTTGAGCCGTCATACGCGCTTGCCGGTTCAACAGGAAGTCACGATGGAGTGAGCTTCATAGCGGAGAAAAATGCTCCAGAAAACGAAAAATGCCGGGGCTTTTGGCCCCGGCATCTCATCCATGACGGCAAATTCGATCAGGCCGCGAGGTCGCGCAGAACGGTCTGCAGGATGCCACCATTGTTCATGTAGGTGACCTCGTCGAGCGTATCGATGCGGCAGAGCAGCGGCACCTCCTTCACCGTGCCGTCGGCATAGGTGATCTTGGCGATCTTCTTCTCGCGCGGCTTGATGTCGCCTTCCAGGCCCTCGATCGTGACGACTTCGTCGCCCTTGAGGTCGAGCGAGGCCCAGGTCGTGCCGTCCTCGAAGACGAAGGGCACGATGCCCATGCCGACGAGGTTGGAGCGGTGGATGCGCTCGAAGGACTGCGCCACCACCGCCTTTACGCCGAGCAGGTTGGTGCCCTTGGCCGCCCAGTCGCGCGACGAACCGTTGCCATATTCGACGCCGGCGAAGATGACGAGCGGAACGCCCTCGGCCTTGTACTTCATGGCCGCGTCGTAAATCGACATCTCTTCCTTGGTCGGATAGTGGATCGTGTAGCCACCTTCCTTGCCGTTCGGGCCGAGCATGTGGTTGCGGATGCGGATATTGGCGAAGGTGCCGCGCATCATCACTTCATGGTTGCCGCGGCGCGTGCCGTACTGGTTGAAGTCGGCAACGGCAACACCGTTGTCCGTGAGGTAGGCGCCAGCCGGCGAGGCCGCCTTGATCGAACCGGCCGGGGAAATGTGGTCGGTGGTGATCTTGTCGCCGAACAGGCCCAGCACGCGGGCACCCTCGATGTTCTTGAGGCCCGAACCGGTCTTGCCCATGCCGACGAAGTAGGGCGGGTTCTGCACATAGGTCGACTGGTCGTCCCAGGCATAGGTCTGGCCGGCGGGCACCTGCACGGCCTGCCAGTTCTCGTCACCCTTGAACACGTCGGCATATTTTGCCGCATAGAGCGCGCGGGTGACGTATTTCAGGATGAATTCCTGGATTTCCTGCGAGGTCGGCCAGATGTCCTTGAGGTAGACGGGCTTGCCGTCCTGGTCCTCGCCGATCGGCTCCTTTGTCAGGTCCTTCTGCACCGTGCCGGCCAGCGCATAGGCGACGACGAGCGGCGGCGAGGCGAGATAGTTCGCCTGCACGTCCGGCGAGATGCGGCCTTCGAAGTTGCGGTTGCCGGACAGGACGCCGGCGGCAATCAGTCCCTTGTCGTTGATCGTCTTGGAGATCGGCGCCGGCAGCGGGCCGGAATTGCCGATGCAGGTCGTGCAGCCGAAGCCGACGAGGTTGAAGCCGAGCTTGTCGAGATCTTCCTGCAGGCCGGACTTGGCGAGGTATTCGCCGACGACCTGCGATCCCGGTGCCAGCGACGTCTTGACCCACGGCTTCGTCTTCAGGCCCTTGGCGACCGCGTTGCGGGCGAGGAGGCCAGCGGCGATGAGCACCGACGGGTTGGACGTGTTGGTGCAGGACGTGATGGCGGCAATGGCGACGTCGCCATGGCCGAGATCGTAGTCGGTGCCTTCGACCGGGTAGCGGTTGGCAAGCTGGCCGGGCTTCTTGTAGTCGGCGTCCATCGAGGTCGCGAAGCCGGATGCGATGTTTTCCAGCGGGATGCGGCCTTCCGGACGCTTGGGACCTGCCATGGCGGGTACGACGTCGCCGAGGTCGAGCTCCAGCGTGTCGGTGAAGACGAGGTCGGAGCCGTCGCCGTCACGCCACATGCCCTGCGCCTTCGAATAGGCTTCGACCAGCGCGATGCGCTGTTCTTCGCGGCCGGACATGGTGAGGTAGTTGACGGTTTCGCCGTCGACCGGGAAGAAGCCGCAGGTCGCGCCGTATTCCGGGCCCATATTGCCGATCGTCGCGCGGTCGGCCAGCGTCATGTTGTCGAGGCCGGGGCCGAAGAATTCGACGAACTTCGAGACCACGCCCTTCTTGCGCAGCATCTGCACGACCATCAAAACGAGGTCGGTCGCGGTGACGCCTTCCTTGAGCTTGCCGGTCAGCTTGAAGCCGATGACCTCAGGCAGCAGCATGGAGACCGGCTGGCCGAGCATGGCCGCTTCGGCTTCGATGCCGCCCACGCCCCAGCCGAGAACGCCGAGGCCGTTGATCATGGTCGTGTGGCTGTCCGTGCCGACACAGGTATCCGGGTAGGCGATGATCTCGCCGTCTTCTTCCTTGGTCCAGACCGTCTGGCCCAGATATTCCAGATTGACCTGATGACAGATGCCGGTGCCGGGCGGCACGACGCGGAAGTTCTTGAACGCCTGCTGGCCCCACTTGAGGAAGCGGTAGCGCTCGCCGTTACGCTGGTATTCCAGTTCGACGTTGCGGGCAAAGGCGGTCGGCGTGCCGAATTCGTCGACGATGACGGAGTGGTCGATGACGAGGTCGACGGGAACGAGCGGGTTGATCTTTTCCGGGTCGCCGCCGAGCGATACCATCGCGTCACGCATGGCTGCGAGGTCGACGACGGCGGGAACGCCGGTGAAGTCCTGCATCAGCACGCGCGCCGGGCGATAGGCGATCTCGTTTTCGACCGTGCCTTTGTTGGAAAGCCAGTCGACGACGGTCAGGATCTGCTCCTTGGTGACCGAGCGGCCGTCCTCGAAGCGCAGCAGGTTCTCCAGAAGCACCTTCATCGAGTAAGGCAGCTTCGAGACGCCCGCGAGGCCGTTCGCCTCAGCCTTCGGCAGGCTGTAATACACATAGTCGGTGCCGTTGACCGTAAGGGTCGAACGACAATTGAAACTGTCTAGGGATTTGGACACTTTATACCCCGTCTCGTCTGGCGCCAGAAAGCTGACGTACGAACGCCCTTGCGCTGTTTAAGCGCGTTATGGGATGCGGGTACGGTCATTTCCGCTGTCCGTACGCGGAATTCATTCCGTGTTCGGCGCTTGGATGAAATTCACGCCGACCGCTGGCGTGTTGCGGGCGTTATAGATAATTTCTAAACAAGGTTCCAGAGCGCCGAAGGGCAAATCGGGACAATTTTTTTGCATTGCGACCAATGTCGTAAAAGGAAAGTGAAACGCTATGCGGCTCGTCGCCGAGGGATTGAGCGCCAAGCGCGGCGAGGACTTGATTTTCCAAGATATTTCCTTTGAAATTCCGCGCGGCGAGGCGCTCGTCGTCAAGGGACCGAACGGCTCCGGCAAGTCGACCTTGCTGCGCGTTCTGGCTGGCCTGCTTCCGGCCGAAACGGGCACGGCAAAACTCGTTGCTGCGGCGCAACCGGTGGAGCGGCTCGGCGAGGCCTGTCACTATCTCGGCCACCGCAATGCGATGAAACGCGAGCTGACCGTCGATGAGAATCTCGTCTTCTGGAAAGCCTTCTTCGGCGATTTTTCGGGTGGTGCCGGCATCTCCGTCGATGAGGCGGTCGAATCAGTCGGCCTCCGCGGCATCGTCCACCTTCCCTTCGGCTATCTCTCCGCCGGCCAGCAGCGCCGTATGGCCATGGCGAAACTGCTGGTCGCCTGGCGCCCGGTGTGGATCCTCGACGAGCCGACGGCGGCGCTCGATGCCAGCGCCGAAGCCATGTTCGCCGGCCTCGTCACCACCCACCTCGCCCGCGGCGGCATCGCCATTGCCGCAACGCACCAGCCGTTGGGGCTGGAGGGGGTGAGGGAGTTGCGGATGACGGGGTTTGCAGGTGTTGGGGAGGCGGTGTGGTGATGGTCTTGCGCTTCGCGCCCCCCCTCTGCCCTGCCGGGCATCTCCCCCACAGAGGGGGAGATTGGCTAGCGGCAAAGGCATTTCCCCTTTTGCAACGTTCGCGATGGGCGAAACGTCTCCACGATTGGATCTCCCCCCCTGTGGGGGAGATGCCCGGCAGGGCAGAGGGGGGTGCTCCACGCCCCGAGGCCTCGACATGATCGCCCTCCTCGCCCGCGACCTCAAACTCTCCGTCCGCGCCGGCGGTGGCGCTCTGATCGGCGTGCTGTTCTTCATGACCGTCGTCGCCGTCATCCCCTTCGGTGTCGGCCCCGACCTCAATCTCCTCTCGCGAATCGGCCCGGCGATCCTCTGGATCGGTGCCCTGCTCGCGTCCCTTCTTGGTCTCGACCGGCTGTTCCAGGCCGAGCGGGAGGACGGTTCGCTCGATCTTCTCTTGATGCAGGAAACACCGCTGGTGCTGACGGTGTTCGTGAAGTGCGTCGCCCATTGGGTCGCGACAGGCCTGCCGCTCGTCATCGCTTCGCCCTTGCTCGGCCTGTTCATGAACATGGACGAGGTGGCGATCGGGGCGACGACGCTGACGCTGCTGGCGGGCACGCCGGCGATCACTTTCATCGGGGCTGCGGGTGCCGCGATTGCCGTGGCGCTGCCGCGTGGCGGTCTGCTCGTGTCGATCCTCGTTTTGCCGCTTGCCATTCCCGTGCTGATCTTCGGGGTGAGCGCTGTTTATGCGGCGATCCAGGATCCGGCGCCCTTCCTGCCGCCCTTCCTCATTCTGATCGCGATCAACCTGTTCTTCGCCGTGCTCGGGCCGGTCGCGGCGGCTGCGGCGCTTCGCCTCTCCAGCGACTGACGAGAATGTGATTGCGGCAGATCAATTGAAGAGACGGGCCTGACGCGTTAAAGAACCATCATGAGTGAACCGAGCCTTGCCATCCGTAAATTCAGCGATCTCGCCAACCCGACGCGGTTCCTGGCGCTGGTCGCGACCGTCTGGCCCTGGCTTGCCGGGCTGACGCTCTGTCTGTTCGCGGTCGGGCTCTACCTGTCCTTCACGACGGTCGGCGATTACCAGCAGGGCGAGACGGTGCGCATTATGTATGTGCATGTGCCGGCCGCCTGGCTGTCCATGATGTGCTACACGGTCATGGCGCTGTCCGCACTTGGCACCCTCGTCTGGCGCCATCCGCTCGCCGATGTCTCGGCGAAGGCCGCAGCACCCATCGGCGCCTGTTTCACGCTCGTCGCCCTTATCACTGGCTCGCTCTGGGGCAAGCCGATGTGGGGCACCTGGTGGGTGTGGGATGCGCGGCTCACCTCGGTCTTCGTGCTGTTCCTGATGTATCTCGGGCTGATTGCGCTCAACCGTGCGATGGACGAGCCGACGCGGGCGGCGAAAGTCAGCGCGGTGCTGATCCTCGTCGGCTTCGTCAATATCCCGATCATCAAGTTCTCCGTCGAGTGGTGGAACACGCTGCACCAGCCGGCGAGCGTCATCCGCATGGATGGGCCGACGATTTCCGGCGAATTCCTGCGCCCGCTGCTCGTGATGGCCGTCGCCTTCACGCTGCTGTTCTTCACGCTGCACATTCTCGCCATGCGCAACGAGATCTTGCGCCGGCGCATCGCCGTGCTGCGCCGCCATGCGGCCCGGTCGGCTGGAGGTGCGGCATGAGCCACCTCTTCTACGTGACGGTGTCCTACATCGCCGCCTTCTCCGTCTCGATGGGCCTCGTCCTGTGGGTCTGGCTCGATCATCGCGGCCGTCATCGCGAACTTGAGCGGCTGGAGGCGGCCGGCGTGCGCCGCCGCTCCGCCCGCGAGGAAACCCGATGAGCGAAACGGAAAGCCCTGCACCGGGTGCGGGCACGCGCACGCG
Organism: Shinella kummerowiae; assembly: GCF_009827055.1. Classification (GTDB taxonomy): domain Bacteria; phylum Pseudomonadota; class Alphaproteobacteria; order Rhizobiales; family Rhizobiaceae; genus Shinella; species Shinella kummerowiae. Next base: position 172,907 of record NZ_WUMK01000008.1, on the reverse strand, counting down.
TCTCATTCTCGCCGCCCTGCCGCTGGCGATTTTCCTCGGCCTCGCCCTGATCTTCTGGACGCAGCTCAATTCCGGCCGCAACATCTCCGAAATCCCCTCCGCGCTGATCGGCACCAAGGCGCCCTTCCGCGACCTGGAGCCGCTCGCAGGCGCCACCAAGGATGGTGCAGCCGTGCCCGCGCTGACGGCTGAGGCGGTCAAGGGCAAGCTGACGCTGGTCAATTTCTGGGCGTCCTGGTGCGTGCCGTGCCGGCAGGAGCATCCGGTCATCCTGTCGCTGTCCAAGGACCCACGGCTGACCGTCGTCGGCGTCAACTATAAGGACGGCAGCGAGAACGCGCTGCGCTTCCTCGGCGAACTCGGCAACCCTTTCTCCGCCATCGGGCTCGATCCCGTCGGGAAAATGGCGATCGACTGGGGTGTCTACGGCATCCCCGAATCCTATCTCGTCGGCCCGGACGGCACGATCCTCTACAAGAAGGTCGGGCCTTTTGATGAGAAGAGCCTGAAGGACGGGCTTTTCCCGGCAATCGAGAAGGCGCTGGGCGCGCCGGCTAAAACGGGCTGAGGGCGGTTGCCAGTGGATCCTCGGGTCGAGCCCGAGGATGACGGCGGGGAGGAGAGACCTCCAACAAGGACCTTGGACCGTGCGGCATGCGGCACTGTTGCTTGAGCTACCGTCGCCTCTTCCTTTCGTTATCCTCGGGCTCGACCCGAGGATCCACGCAGTATCCGATAACGGAAAAACAGTACCCGCGATCCGTCCTTACGGCGCCTTGCCGTCTTCCTGTGGCTCGGCTGAGTGGCGCATGATCAGCGGCATCTGCGAGAGCGTGAAGAGGATGGTGATGGGCATGGTGCCCCAGACCTTGAAGGCGACCCAGAAATCCGTCGAGAAATTGCGCCAGACCACTTCGTTCATCACGGCAAGCACGATGAAGAACAGGCCCCAGCGCAGCGTCAGCTTGCGCCAGCCCTCGTCCGTCAGCTTGAAGGCGGCGTGGAACACGTAGCCGAGCAGCGATTTGCCGAACAGCAAGCCGCCGAGCAGGATGGCGCCGAACAGCGTGTTGACGATGGTCGGCTTCATCTTGATGAAGGTGTCGTTCTGCAGCCACAGCGTCAGCGCACCGAAGACGAACACCACGACACCCGAGATCAACGGCATCATCGGCAGCGTGCGGGTCAGGATCCAGGAAACGATCAGCGCCAGCGCGGTGGCGGCCATGAACAGGCCGGTGGCGATGAAGATTGGCCCGCCCATTTCGGCCAGCACCGGAAATTGCGCCGCCAACCATTCGCCGCGCGAATTGGCGAAGAAGAACACGACGAGTGGTCCCAGCTCCAGCACCATCTTGAGGAGGGGGCCGACCTTCTCCTCGGTCTTGGCCGGGGTCTCCAGCGTCACCTTGCTCATTCTCCAACTCCTGCGATCGCCTGCGCGAAATCCTTGGCCTCGAAGGGTTCGAGATCGTCGACCCCTTCCCCGACACCGATGAAATAGACCGGCAGCTTGTGTTTGGCGGCAATCGCCACAAGGATGCCGCCGCGGGCCGTACCGTCCAATTTTGTCATGATCAGGCCCGTGACACCCGCGACATTGCGGAAAATCTCGACCTGGTTCATCGCGTTCTGCCCGGTGGTGGCGTCGAGCGTCTGGAGAACCGTGTGCGGCGCGTCCGGATCGAGCTTGCCGAGCACGCGCACGATCTTTTCCAGTTCGGCCATCAGTTCCGTCTTGTTCTGCAGACGGCCGGCCGTATCGACGATCAGCACGTCGCTCTTCTTTTCCTTCGCCTGTTCGTAGGCCTCGTAGGCCAGCCCCGCCGCATCGGCGCCGAGCTTGGAGGAGACGATGTCGGAGCCGGTGCGCTCCGCCCAGATTTTCAGCTGCTCGATGGCCGCGGCGCGGAATGTGTCGCCCGCGGCGAGCATGACCTTCAGGCCGGCGCCGGAAAGCTTGGCGGCGAGCTTGCCGATGGTCGTCGTCTTGCCGGTGCCGTTGACGCCGACGACGAGGATGACATGCGGCTTGTGGTTGAGGTCGAGTTCCAGCGGCCTGGCGACCGGCGCCAGCACCTTGGTGATCTCGCTCGCCATGATGCGCGAGACGTCGCCGCCCGTCACATCCTTGCCGTAGCGCTCGGAGGCGAGCGTATCGGTGATGCGCAGCGCGGTTTCCACGCCAAGATCGGCCTGGATCAGCAGGTCTTCGAGATCCTGCAATGTAGCGTCGTCGAGCTTGCGCTTGGTGAACAGGCTGGTGATCTGGCCCGTCAGCTGCGAGGAGGTGCGCGAAAGACCCTCGCGCAGACGCTGAAACCAGGTGCGCTTCGGCTGCGCCACCGTCTCCACGACCGCTGCCCGCTCGGCCGTCGCAAAGCCCTTCGGCAGCACTGTCGGCTCGGTGCGCATCGCTTCTTCGAGAACAGGATCCTCGGGCCCGGCGGGCGGTGCTTCTTCGACCGGGAGGCTTTCGGGTTCCGGCTCGGCAATCTCTTCCGCCGGTGCCGCCGGCGCTTCTTCAGCCAAGACCTCTACCGGAGCCATCGGCTCTTCTTCGATAGGCGCTTCAATGGCCTCTTCCTCGGAGGCGACCTCGTCGCTCTCCGGCCCGGCTGCGGTTTCGACCTCGGCCGGCGCGACCGGGTCCTCGGCGACCGGCAGATCCGGGGCATGCGGCAGCGGATAGATATCCGGCTCGGCCTCGGCAGGCACATGGCTGGCGGCTTCGGGATTGGCGGCTTCCGCCTCGTCGAGCAGCGCGTCACGCTCTTCGACAACGGTCTCCGGCTCACGCTCGATGGCCGGTTCCGGGGCCGTTTCAATCACCTCGGGCGCGACGATGGCGGCCTCCGCCTCCGGCTTCTGCTCGGGGGCGGTGTCTTTGCCGAACGTAAAAATCTTCTTGATGAAGCCGAGGGCCATAAGGGTATCCGCTGGTTATGCGAGAGGGCGGTTTTCGGGCCGCATCGTCAGGTGTCTGCCATTGTGGCCGGTGATCGTCACCGGCACAAGGTCGCGAGGTTCGAGGCCCGCGGCATCGACGAGCGTGAAGTTTTCCGTGTGGGCAAGCCCGTTATTCTCGACGAGGATTTTTTGCGTACTGCCGACCATCCGGTCGAGATGCATCGCATGCAATCTGTTTCCGGTCTCGCGCAATCGGCCGGCGCGCTCCTTGACCAGCGCACGGTCGAGCTGCGGCATGCGCGCGGCCGGCGTGCCCGGGCGCGGGCTGTAGGGGAAGACGTGCAGATGGACAATGCCGCAGTCTTCGGCATGCCGCCTGGCATTGGAAAACATCTCTTCCGTTTCCGTCGGGAAGCCGGCGATCATGTCGGCGCCGAAACTCGCATCCGGACGCAAGGTTTTCACCCGCTCGCAGAAGGCGACGGCGTCGGCGCTGGAATGGCGGCGCTTCATGCGCTTCAGGATCATGTCGTCGCCATGCTGGAGCGAGAGATGCAGGTGCGGCATGAAGCGCGGTTCGTCTGCGATCAGGCCCCAGAGGTGATCATCCGCCTCGATGCTGTCGATCGAGGAGAGGCGGAGACGCTGGATTTCCGGCACCTGCTTCAAAAGCGTCCTGGCGAGCTGGCCGAGGCTCGGTTTGCCGGGCAGGTCGGCGCCGTAGCTGGTGGCATCGACGCCGGTCAGCACGATTTCCGAATAGCCGCTCTCGACGAGCTTGCGTGCCTGGTCGACGACGGCGCCCATCGGCACGGAGCGGGAATTGCCGCGACCGTACGGGATGATGCAGAAGGTGCAGCGGTGGTCGCAGCCGTTCTGCACCTGCACGAAGGCGCGCACATGGCCGTCGATCAGCTTCACCATCTGCGGCGCGGTTTCCCGCACGCTCATGATGTCGTTGACGCGCAGCTTCTCTTCCGCCGAGACGCCGAAATCCGGCAGTGCGCGGTAGGAAGCGCTCTTCAGCTTCTCCTCGTTGCCGAGCACGACGTCCACCTCGGGCATGTCGGCAAAGGTGGCGCTTTCCGTCTGCGCGGCGCAGCCGGTGACGATGATGCGGGCATGCGGATTGGTGCGGCGGGCGCGACGGATCGCCTGACGGGCCTGGCGCACGGCCTCGCCGGTGACGGCGCAGGTGTTCACCAGCACGGCATTGTTGAGCCCCGCCTTCTCGGCCTCCGCGCGCATCACTTCCGATTCGTAGGTGTTGAGCCGACAGCCGAAGGTTATGACCTCGACGCCGCTCAAAGCGCCGCCGCCTCGGCATCGTCGCGGCGGAAGGCGCCGGTCGAAGGGTCGAGCGTGCCCGACCACTCCCATTCGGCCGGGCCGGTCATGATGACATGGTCATCGTCGCGCCATTCGATCTGCAGTGTGCCACGGTTCGGGCTGCTGGCGACGGTGATCGTGACCTTGCGGCCGGTGCGGCCGGTGCGCGCGCCGGAAACGCCCGAAGCGCAGGCGGCGGAACCGCAGGCGAGCGTCAGGCCGGCGCCGCGTTCCCAGGTGCGGGTCGTCATCGTGGTCGGCGAGGTGACCTGCGCCAGCGTGATGTTGGCCTTTTCCGGGAACATCGGGTGGTTTTCGAGCAGTGGGCCGAAGCGGTCGAGATCGAACGTCATCGGGTCGCGATCGACCCAGAAGACGGCATGCGGGTTGCCCATCGACATGGCGGCCGGCGAATGCAGGATCGGATCGTCGATCGGCCCGATCTGCAATTCGATGCGGCTGGTGTCGTAGAATTCTTCCGCCAGAGGAATGCGATTCCACGCGAAGACCGGCTTGCCCATGTCGACGGAAATCGTGCCGTCCTCATGCTCGACGGCATTGAGGATGCCGGCGACGGTCTGGAAGGTGAAGACCTTGCGGCCGGTCTCGGCGGCGAGCGCCTGCACGACGCAGCGCGTGCCGTTGCCGCAGGCCTGCGCCTTCGTGCCATCGCAATTGAGGATGTCGATGAAGGCATCGGTGCCGTCGATCCGGGGGTCATGCACCGCCATGATCTGGTCGAAGCGGGTGGCGGGATCGGCCGCCAGCGCGATTGCCGCGGCCGGTGTGACGACATCCTTGCGGCCACGCATGTCCACGACCAGGATCATGTTTCCCAGCCCGTTCATCTTTGCGAATTCGACCGTCTTTGTCATCACGTCTGCCCGATCGGGCCAAAAGGCCCCGTTGGGGGCGTATATGGCGGAAAAGCCCGCGGATTTCCAGTGCCTTGCTCAGGTGGTGGCGAGCGGCACCTCGAAGACCTCGCCGGGCCGAAGGGCCCGAAAGCGTGTCCGGGCAATGCCGGCCGCATCGAGCGCGGTTTCCAGTGCGGCCAACGGCTCGTCTACGCCCTCGTTGGTCAGCCGGAACGTGCCCCAGTGATGGCCGGCGACATAGGCGGCTCCGCTCGCCGCCATGCCTTGCACCGCCTCGTGCGGGTTCTGGTGCTGCGGGCGCATGAACCAGCGCGGCTCATAGGCGCCGAAGGGCAGGTTTGCCAGCCGTATCGCGCCGTGTTTCTCGCGGATCGCCCGGTAGTTTATGCCCTGGTGAAAGCCGGTATCGCCGATATGGTAGATCTTGCCGCCCGGCGTCTCGATGAGGAAGGCCGACCACAGCGCCATGCGTCGGTCGCCGAGCCCGCGCGCCGACCAGTGGTGGCAGGGTTCGCAATGCAGCGTCACGCCGGCGGACAGGGGGGTGCTACCGCCCCAGTCCATGGTCGTGATGCGGCCTTCGCCGACGGTCGGGCCCATGATCCTGTCATTGCCGAGCGGCGTGAAGATCAGGCAATTGTCCCGCTCGCTGAGCGCCTTCAGCGTCGCGAGGTCGAGATGGTCGTAATGATTGTGCGTGACGAGCACGACGTCGATCTTCGGCAGGTCGGCAAGCGTGATGCCCGGCGGATTGACGCGCTTGGGCCCGGCAAAGGAGAAGGGGCTTACCCGGTCGCTCCAGACGGGATCGGTCAGGATGTTCAGGCCCGCCGTCTGGATCAGCAGCGCCGCATGGCCCACCATGGTCACGACGAGACGATCGCCCTCGACGCGCGCTTCCGGCACGGCAGCCGGAAACGGGCTCGGCCAATCGGCCGGCCAGGCCGCGCGCCCGCCGCCGAATTGCCAGCGCATCAGCTCGAAGAAACTGTTCGGTTCTTCCCCGTTCGGATTGAAGAAATGGGTACCGTCGAAATGGTCGCTGACCGGGCCGTCATAATAGCGGTTCGCCGCCAGGCTGCGGCTCGCGAATGTGCCACCCGCGAGCATCGTGAGGGCGCCTATGCCGGACCATTTGAGAAACTTGCGACGGTTCATTGACAAAAGATAAGCGTGGCCTTGCCGCGCTGCAACGGGCCGCAGTGGTCTCGCGAAAAAGTGACAAAAGCGCGGGTTTGCCCCGCATCCTTGACTTTCCGCCTTCTTTCCTGTTTAAGCCGCGCATCTGCGACAAGTGACGATGCTTGAAGCCGCCGACCGGGACCCATTGCGGTATAAACAGATCCCGGAGGTCAACACCCGACAGCGCGATGCGCCCTCGGGTGCTTTTTGGCTTTGCGTCTTGTTTTTGTCACCGATTGCACCGACGTTTCCGGCACGGACGGAAACAAGAAGGAAGACGTGATGTTTGAAACACTCCAGGACCGCCTTGGCTCCATTCTGAATGGACTGACAGGCCGTGGCGCGCTGTCCGAAGCCGATGTCTCGGCGGCGCTGCGCGAGGTCCGCCGTGCGCTGCTCGAAGCGGACGTGGCGCTGGAAGTGGTGCGCTCCTTCACCGATGCGGTGCGTGAAAAGGCCGTTGGCGCGGAAATCCTGAAGTCGATCAAGCCCGGCCAGATGGTCGTCAAGCTGGTGCATGACGAGCTTGTCTCCATGCTCGGCTCCGAAGGCGTGTCGATCGACCTCAATGCGGCCGCCCCCGTCGTCATCATGATGGTTGGTCTGCAGGGCTCCGGTAAGACGACCACCTCGGGCAAGATCGCCAACCGGCTGAAGACGCGTGACAAGAAGAAGGTCCTGATGGCCTCGCTCGACACGCGCCGTCCGGCCGCACAAGAGCAGCTTCGCCAGCTCGGCGTGCAGACCGGCATCGACACGCTGCCTGTTATCGCCGGCCAGTCGCCGACCGATATCGCCGCACGCGCCGTGCAGGCCGCAAAGCTCGGCGGCCATGACGTCGTCATCCTCGACACCGCCGGTCGCACCCATATCGACGAGCCGCTGATGATCGAGATGGCGGAGATCAAGCGGAAGTCCAATCCGCACGAAATCCTGCTCGTCGCCGATGCGCTGACCGGTCAGGACGCCGTCAACCTCGCCCGCAATTTCGACGACCGCGTCGGTATTACCGGCCTCGTTTTGACCCGTATGGATGGTGACGGCCGCGGCGGTGCTGCCCTTTCCATGCGCGCCGTCACCGGCAAGCCGATCAAGCTGATCGGCGTCGGCGAAAAGATGGGCGAACTCGAAGAGTTCCATCCCCGCCGCGTCGCCGACCGTATCCTCGGCATGGGCGACATCGTTTCACTCGTCGAGAAGGCGGCGGAGAATATCGACGCCGAGAAGGCGGCCGCCATGGCCGCCAAGATGGCCAAGGGCAAGTTCGACCTGAACGACCTCGCCGACCAGCTCGCCCAGATGCAGAAGATGGGCGGCATGGGCGGCATCATGGGGCTGATGCCCGGCATGGCCGGCATGAAGGACAAGATGTCCGCCGCCGGTCTCGACGACAAGCTGTTCGGCCGCCAGATCGCCATCATCAATTCGATGACCAAGGCCGAGCGCGCCAACCCGGATATCCTCAAGCATTCGCGCAAGAAGCGCATCGCCGCCGGCTCCGGCACCGATGCGGCCGACATCAACAAGCTTCTGAAGATGCATCGCCAGATGGCGGACATGATGAAGATGATGGGCGGCAAGAAGGGCGGCGGCATGATGAAGCAGATGATGGGCGGCCTTGCCGGCAAGATGGGCCTCGGTGGCCTTGGCGGCGGCATGGGCGGCATGCCCGATCTGTCGAAGATGGATCCGAAGCAGCTCGAAGCGCTCGCCAAGCAGGCGGAAGCCGCCGGCATCAAGCCGGGCAGCATGCCGGGCCTGGGCGGCGGCGGTCTTCCCGGTCTCGGTGGCGGGCGCCTGCCCGGTCTTGGTGGTTTTCCGGGCCTTCCCGGCCTGCCGAAGAAGAAGTGAGGGGTTGAGGCATGACGATCGATCCGAAGGTCAAGCAGCAATTGGGAGAATACCGGCAGTCGATCGACAATATCGACGCTGCCCTTGTGCATATGCTCGCCGAACGGTTCCGCTGCACCCAGGCAGTGGGCGTGCTGAAAGCGACGCATGAACTGCCGCCGGCCGATCCGGCGCGCGAGGAATACCAGATCGAGCGCCTTCGCCGCCTGGCGAAGGATGCCAATCTGGATCCGGATTTCGCGGAGAAGTTTTTGAACTTCATCATCCACGAGGTGATCCGGCACCACGAAGCCATTGCCGCTGAACACAGCGGCGCAAACCAGAATACCGCTTGAAACAAGCGGTCCTATCTATCCAAGGAGAAATGACATGGCATTGAAAATTCGTCTCGCCCGCGGTGGCTCCAAGAAGCGTCCGTACTACCAGATCGTCGTTGCCGACGCCCGCTCGCCGCGCGATGGCCGTTTCCTCGAGAAGGTCGGTTCGTGGAACCCGATGCTCGGCAAGGAAGACGCAAACCGCGTCCAGATCGACGCCGACCGCATCAAGGAATGGCTCGCCAAGGGCGCCCAGCCGACCGACCGCGTTGCCCGCTTCCTCGATGAAGCCGGCGTCGCAAAGCGCGAAGCCCGCAACAACCCGGACAAGGCAAAGCCGGGCAAGAAGGCTCTCGAGCGCGCTGCCGAGAAGAAGCAGAAGGAAGAAGACGCCGCTGCTGCTGCCGCTGGCGAATAATCTTCCCTGACACCATCTTGAACGGACGGCATGTTTCATGCCGTCCGTTTTTGTTTGCCCGTTTTTGTTTGGATCGCGCTCAAGAACGTCGTAAAGCGTTTGCGCGTAGCTGAAGCCTCATCGAACGTTCGGAACCGAACCATGGCGAAACCGGAAAATCCTGTCCTCATGGGCACCGTCGGCGCGGCCCAGGGCCTGCGCGGCGAAGTGCGCGTGAAATCCTACACCATCGACCCGACGGCGATCGGTGATTACGGCCACCTGCACACGGAGGACGGCCGGTCCTTCGAGGTGCTGGAGGTGCGCGAGGCGAAGAATGTCGTCGTGGTGCGCTTCCGTGGCATCAACGACCGCAACGCCGCCGAGGCGCTGAACGGCCTTGAACTCTATATCGACCGCGACAACCTGCCGGACGAGGAACTGGACGAAGACGAGTTCTTCTATGCCGATCTCGAAGGTCTGGAGGCCGTCGATACGCAGGGCCGCAGCCACGGCACGGTGACCGGCATCTTCGATTTCGGCGCAGGCGACCTGCTGGAGCTCAAGGGGCCGGGCAAGCGCCCGGTGCTCATTCCCTTCTCCGAAGCAGCCGTGCTCGAAATCGACGTCGATGGCGGACGCCTGGTGATCGACGCCTTTGCGGCCGGTCTCGAGGAAGACGAGAAGGAAGGCCCAGGCAGCCGGCGCCGCCGTCCCCCGGAAGATGGCGAGGACTGACGTGGCTTTCCGCGCCACCATCCTGACGCTCTATCCTGAGATGTTTCCGGGTCTCTTGGGCCAGTCGCTGTCCGGCAAGGCGCTGGATCGCGGCGACTGGGCGCTCGACTGCGTGCAGATCCGTGATTTCACCACCGACCGCCACCGCACCGTCGACGACACGCCGGCCGGCGGCGGTGCCGGCATGGTGCTGAAGCCGGACGTGCTGGCGAAAGCAATCGACCATGCTTCGGAGGGCGATCATCGTCCGCGCTTGTTGATGAGCCCGCGTGGGCGGCCGCTGACACAGGCCCGCGTGCGCGAACTCGCTGCGGGTGAGGGCGTGATTGTGGTTTGCGGCCGTTTCGAGGGTGTCGACCAGCGCGTCATCGACGGGCGTGAGCTCGAAGAGGTGTCGATCGGCGATTACATTCTCTCGGGCGGCGAGCCGGCGGCGATGATCCTGCTCGATGCCATCGTGCGTATCCTGCCCGGCGTGATGGGCAATGCGCTGTCCGGCGAGCACGAGAGTTTCGAGGGCGGACTGCTCGAGCATCCGCACTATACCCGTCCGCAGGTCTGGGAAGGCCAGGAAATCCCCGGCGTGCTCACCTCCGGCAACCACGCGGCCATCAACAGATGGCGCCGTGAGGAAGCGGAGAAAATCACGCGTGAGCGCCGGCCGGATCTCCTTCAGCCCGTCACGAAATAATAGACCGTCAGCGCCGCACCGACCGCGACCACCAGGGCGCGGATCACCGGTTGCGGCACGCGCCGCGCGGCCCAGACGCCGGACCAGCCACCAAGTGCACCCGCCGGCACCATGACGGCTGCCTGCGGCCAACCGACCACGTCGCCGCTGGCGAAGACGACGATGGCCACCGCAGCGATCACCACGGCCAGAAAATTCTTCAGCGCATTGAGGCGATGATAGTCGCCGCCCTTCGTCAGGCCGAGCACGGCGAGCATCATGATGCCCATGCCGGCGCCGAAAAAGCCGCCGTAGATCGAGGTTGCGAACTGGCCGGCAAGGCCAAGCGGCGAGACCGGCGTTTCGGCATGCAGCGTTTTCGGCTTGAGATAGGGGCCGGCCGCGAAGATCACGGTGGCTGCGAGCAGCAGCCAGGGCACGAGGGACCGGAAGGAGGGATTGTCGAGCGACAGCAGCAAGAGCGCGCCGCCAAGCCCGCCGACGAGGGAGATGACCCCGAGCAGCGCCGCTTCGCGCCAGTCCGCCTTGATCTCCTTGGCATAGGCGAGCGAGGAGGTGACATAGCCGGGAAACTGGGTGATCGACGAGGTCGCATTGGCGACGATCGGCGGCAGGCCGATCAGCGTCATCGCGCCGAAGGTGAGGAAGGTACCGCCGCCGGCAATGGCATTGACCACGCCGGACAGAAATCCGGCAACGAAAAGCAGTATGGCATCGGCTATGGACATGATACTCCCGGCGGCAGCGGCCGGGATGCCGTGTCGCTTCTCCCGTTTGGGTGATAGCGTGGCGGCAAACGGCCGGCAAGCTCCGAAAACCGGCGTTCCCGGCGGATTCTTTGCTCGTCGGGGATGACAAGCCGGTTCGATTGGTGTATTGGCCCGCACGGATTTGGGATTACCCAGCCGACCTGCAAGCAAAGAATGGCGAATCCGCTCCGCCCGGCAACGGGCTAACCCAAGAGGCATGACCTCGAAGGCGACCGTCGAGCGCTCTGGCTGTTTCAGAAGAACCAGAAGGTTTAGACCGATGAACATCATTCAGCAGCTCGAAGCCGAACAGGCCGCGAAGATCGAAGCCAAGCGCCAGCTTCCGGAATTCTCCCCGGGCGACACGCTGCGCGTCAACGTCCGCGTGACGGAAGGCTCGCGTACCCGCGTTCAGGCCTATGAAGGCGTCTGCATCGCCCGTTCGGGTGGTAGCATCAACGAGAGCTTCACCGTTCGCAAGATTTCCTACGGCGAAGGCGTCGAGCGCGTTTTCCCGGTTTACTCGCCGCTCGTCGAAAGCGTCGAAGTCGTGCGCCGCGGTAAGGTCCGCCGCGCCAAGCTCTATTACCTGCGCGACCGTCGCGGCAAGTCGGCTCGTATCGTCGAGAACACCGGCACGCGCGCCCGCAACCTGAACGACGCCGAGCGCGCCGCCGTTGCCGAAGAAAAGGCCCGTCTCGAAGCCGAGAAGGTCGCAGCCGCCCAGGCGCTCGCCGCTGAAAAGGCCGCAGCAGAAGCTGCCGAAAAGGCAGCCGCTGACGAAGCCGCAAAGGCTGCAGAAGCCGCCGCTGAGTAATCAGCGCCGATCTGATCGATCGAAGCCGTCGGCCTTGGCCGGCGGCTTTTTTGTTTTACGAAAAAGCCTTTGCACGCAAGCGTCATGCTTGCCTGCCCGCCTGAACCTGTGACAGTGTTCCGCCGCCACAATTCAGGAGCATAGTTGATGTTTTCCCGCCGCGCCGTTCTTGCAGGCCTTGCTGCCGTTGCCCTCATGCCCGCCGTCGCATTCGCCGCGGATCTGCCGGACCTCGGCGGCAAGACGGTCGTTGTCGTCACGGAAAATGCCTATCCGCCGCTGCAATTCGTCGATCCCAAGACCGGCAACCAGATCGGCTGGGAATATGACGCGATGAACGAGATCGCCAAGCGGCTGAACTTCAAGGTCGAGTACCAGAACACCGCGTGGGACGCGATGATCCAGGCGGTCTCCGACAACCAGTACAACATCGGCATGACCGGCATCACCATCAAGGACGACCGCAAGGAGAAGGTGGATTTCTCCGACCCCTATATGCGCTCGCAGCAGTTCATGCTGGTGCGTGCCGACGAGACGCGCTTCACCGATGCGAAGTCCTTTGCAGCGTTGACGGATGGGCTGATCGCCGCGCAGCCGGGCACCTCGCCCTTCTACACCGCCGTCTATGAAATCCTCGACGGCAACGAGCAGAACCCGCGCATCAAGCTGTTCGAGACGTTCGGCGCGACGGTGCAGGCGCTTCAGGGCGGTGACGTCGATCTCGTCCTGACCGACAGCGTTGCCGCCAAGGGCTATGTCGATGCGTCCGGCGGCAAGCTGAAGGTCGTCGGCGAGCCGCTCGGCACCGAGGATTTCGGTTTCATCTTCCCGAAGGGCTCCGATCTCGTCGCTCCCGTCAACGCGGCAATCGCCGCACTCAAGGCCGACGGCACGCTCGATGGGCTCAACAAAAAGTGGTTCCTCGACTACAAGATGGGCCAGTAGCGGGCGGCCATGGCGCCCGTTTCCTCTGACGCGTCGAAGGACGACTATCCCTGGTGGCTGGTCGCTCTCGGCGTGATCGCGCTGGCGCTTGCCGGCGTCATCATTGCCAATGATCTCTATACGCAGGTGTTCAGCGTCGTGCTGAAGGGGCTGTGGGTGACGATCTTCGTGACCCTCGTCGCCTTCCTGCTCGCCACCCTGCTTGGCCTCGGCGTCGCGTTGATGGCGCTGTCGGACAGCAAGGCGCTGCGCCAGATCGCCCGCTTCTATACGGAGGTGATCCGTGGCGTGCCGATCCTCGTTCTGCTGTTCTACATCGCCTTCGTCGGTGCGCCGGCGCTGGTGGCGTTGATCAACCTCGTGCTCTCGCCGCTGGTCGGCGCCGGCCTTGTCGAGCCGATGCAGGTGCGCGATCTTTCCCTGATGTGGCGGGCGATCTTCGCGCTGATGATCGGCTATTCCGCCTTCATCGCCGAGGTTTTCCGTGCCGGCATTCTGGCGGTGGACAAGGGACAGATCGAGGCGGCCAAGGCGCTGGGCTTGTCGCGGTTCCAGCGCTTCCGGCTCGTCGTCTTCCCGCAGGCGGTGCGTGTCATCCTGCCGCCGCTCGGCAACGATTTCGTGGCGATGGTGAAGGACAGTTCGCTCGTCTCGGTGCTCGGCGTCGCCGACATCACGCAGATGGGCAAGGTCTACGCCTCCGGGTCGTTCCGCTTCTTCGAGACCTATTCCATCGTCGCCTATGTCTATCTCATCCTGACGATCGGCCTTTCGCTCGGGCTTCGCACCCTGGAAAGACGCCTGCGCCGCATCTGAGGCCGCTCACTCGCGGGCAAGGATGATCAGGCGGTCGGTGGGGTCGAACGCGATCTTGTCCGACTTCACCGGATTGACGACGACCCCGCCCATATTGCGCGGGTCATGCCCCGGCGCGTTGGCGCGGCTGTAGCCGAGCGCGACCTCGCCGCGGATGAGGGCGGCAAGATTGACGGTGTAGAAGTTCACCGGCCGGTCGATGGCGATATAGTCGGTGACCGGGCGCATGTAGATTTCCGAGCCGTCCTCGTCGAGCAACTCGTCGAAGATCTGCGCCATCATGTCGTTTTCCGAAGCCTGCGCCAGCATCAGGCTCACCAGCTTGTTGCTGACGACGAAGTCGTCGGCGCGGGTGACGGCGGCGAGGTTGCGGTTGCGCACGTCGATCATCTCGCTGACGATGCCGATATGCTGGTTGGCGGCCTCGGCGATCTTGCGAAGCTGGAGCAGCGTCACCAGCGTGGCGGTATCGGCCGGCTGGGCGGCCATGTGGTCGCTGTAGCCGAGCACCAGCACGTGGTCGTAGGCGGGCACGTCGAGCGCATCGAGTGCGGCGCGGTTCGACGTGTCGATCACCGCCGAGCGAACCGTCAGGTTCTCCTGCAAATAGGTGAGCCCCGCGACCTCCGTCTCCAGGTCCGGCGTGTTGGCGGCGATCAGCAGTTCCGAGCCCGGCGAAACGTAGCGCGACAGTTCCTGTGTGATGATCGGCCCGCGCCGGTTCCAGCCGAGCAGCAGCGTGCGCTCCGGCCCCGGCTCGCGGTGGACACGCGGGCGCACGATGTCGCGGTCGACCTCGAAGTCCCCGGTCCTCAGCTTGATCGTCGCATCGTCCTCGGCAATCAGGATGGCCCGTTCGCCGGCGAGGATGATGCGGTTTGTCGGCGGGTTGAGATGCACCACGCCGTCATTGTCGCAAAGGCCGATCAGCGTCGATGTCTCGTAGGCCATGACCGCATGGCCGAAGGATTTCCCGACAAGGGCCGGCTGTTCGACGGTGTAGATTTCCGAGCCGTCGAAATCGAGCAGTTCGGTATAGACGGCGGAAAGCCCGGCCTGCCGGCTGGAGCTGACGACGATGCGCGAGATCAGCTCGTCGGCGAGCACCAGTTGCAACTCGCCGCCGCCGACGATGCGGGCGACCTCGGCGTTCTTCGCATCGCGGATTTCGGCGGCGATCTGGTAGGGCTCCTTGCGCCGGCCCGGATCGTTGACGAGGGCGAGTACCGTCTTGATGACCTGGGAATCCGCGTAGTCGCTCTCCGGCGAGAGCACGATGATCGAGCGCGACGCCTGCGGGTTGACGATGTTGACGTCGTAGAGGTCCGTCGGGTCGCCGCTGCGGCAGATGATGCGCGTGTTGCCGAGATCCTCGATCTTGTCGGCGATCTCGTCCTCCATCTCCACCTTGTCCTTCGAGGCCATGATGACGATGCGCGGATTGCGGCGGCTCTGGTTGGCGATGACGAGTTCGGAAATCACGTCGAAGATCGACGGCGACCAGTTGAAGATGATCGTGTGGTCTTTCTCCAGCACATGCGAGCGGCCCTTGCGCAGTTCGTCGAGCTTTTCGTCGAGGCCGGAGCTCAGCACGCCGATAAGGGCGGAGAAGACGAAGATGCCGGCGACGGTGACGAAGAGCGAGACACCACGGAAGCCCCAGCCGACATCGCCGCCCATGGCGCCGGCATCCATGGTGCGCATCAGCGATTCCCAGGCGCCCTCGATGAAGGAGACGGGCTCGGCGCCCTCCTGCGCAATGCCGGTGATCGCCAGGAACAGGCCCGCAATGACGATCACCACCAGCGAGATCACCGTCAGCCAGCCGATCAGCGCGATCGGCCCCGCCGCCATGCTCTTGTCGAACTGGTAGCGCAGGCGGTCCCGCCAGGTAATCGTCTTCATGTTTGTCCCCTTGGCCGACCCTTAGCCGGATACGTCTATCGAGTGTCAAAAATTCGGGGCCACGGCAAGAAGGCCCGCCGGAAATTTTAGGAAGAGCGTAAACGACGGCGCTGGCGGGCAACTTGCCGAGTGTCGCAAAAATCGCTATATGCGAACCATGGAATCCAAGTTCGGATGCACGGAAAAGCATGTCGTCGTGCTGCAGGATCACAAGCGCCTGCCGGCACGCTTCTTTGCGCGTGTCTTCGGGGCGCTCACCAGCCGCCTAGCCTGATCGCTTTCGATCCTGCAGGCCCCGTCCTGCCGAATTCCTGTACCCCTCAACATGCCAGCGGATGAAGAGCCATGAGCGCACCCCGTACCCTCTATGACAAGATTTTCGACGATCACATCGTCTCCCGCCAGGAAGACGGCACCTGTCTTCTCTACATCGACCGTCACCTCGTTCACGAGGTGACGTCGCCGCAGGCCTTCGAAGGCCTGCGCATGGCCGGCCGCAAGGTACGTGCGCCGGAAAAGACGCTCGCCGTCGTCGACCACAACGTGCCCACCTCGCCGGATCGCCACCAGGGCATCAAGAACGAGGAAAGCCGCATCCAGGTCGAGGCGCTCGCCACCAACGCCGCGGAATTCGGCGTTGAATATTATTCGGAAAAGGACGTGCGCCAGGGCATCGTGCACATCGTCGGCCCGGAGCAGGGGTTCACCCTGCCGGGCATGACCATCGTCTGCGGTGACAGCCACACCTCGACGCACGGCGCCTTCGGCGCGCTGGCGCATGGCATCGGCACGTCGGAAGTGGAGCACGTTCTGGCGACCCAGACGCTGATCCAGAAGAAGGCGAAGAACATGCTGGTGCGCGTCGACGGCCAGCTGCCGCCGGGCGTCACCGCCAAGGACATCATTCTCGCCATCATCGGCGAGATCGGCACGGCCGGCGGCACCGGCCACGTCATCGAATTCGCGGGCGAGGCCATCCGTTCGCTGTCGATGGAAGGCCGCATGACGATCTGCAACATGACGATCGAAGGCGGTGCCCGCGCCGGCCTCATCGCGCCCGACGAAAAGACCTTCGACTATATCAAGGGCAAGCCGCGCGCGCCGAAGGGTCAGGCGCTGGACATGGCGATCGACTACTGGAAGACGCTCTACACGGAAGAAGGCGCGCATTTCGACCGTGTCGTCGTGCTCGATGCCGCCAACCTGCCGCCGATCGTCTCCTGGGGCTCCTCGCCGGAAGACGTCGTCTCCGTGCAGGGCGTGGTGCCGAACCCGGATGAGATCGAAGACGAGACGAAGCGCACCTCCAAGTGGCGCGCGCTCGACTATATGGGCCTGAAGCCGGACACCAAGATCACCGACATCGCCATCGACCGGGTGTTCATCGGTTCCTGCACCAACGGCCGCATCGAGGACCTGCGCGCCGTTGCTGCCGTCGTCGAGGGCAAGCAGGTGGCCTCCACCGTCAGCGCCATGATCGTCCCGGGCTCCGGCCTCGTGAAGGAGCAGGCGGAAGCCGAAGGCCTCGACACGATCTTCAAGGCGGCTGGCTTCGACTGGCGCGAGCCGGGCTGCTCCATGTGCCTTGCCATGAACGACGACCGCCTGAAGCCGGGCGAGCGCTGCGCCTCGACCTCGAACCGCAACTTCGAAGGCCGTCAGGGCTTCAAGGGCCGCACGCACCTCGTGTCGCCCGCCATGGCCGCCGCCGCGGCGATTGCCGGCCACTTCGTCGATATCCGCGAGTGGAACTGATCCCGGTCTTTGTACCGATGTGATAGAAGGCCGGGAGCATGCTCCCGGCCTTTGCATTTCAGGAGATCCCCATGAAACGCCTGCTTCTGCTGCGTCACGCCAAATCCGCCTGGCCGGAGGGTGTGGAGGACCACGAGCGGCCGCTGGGCAACCGTGGCCGGCGGGACGCGCCGCGCATGGGCGCCTACATCGCTGCCTCCGGGCTTCAGCCGGATTTCGCGCTGGTCTCGTCGGCGCGGCGCACGCAGGAGACCTGGGGGCTGGTCGAGCTTGCGCTTGCGGGTCCATGCCCGTTCCGCACGGTGCCGTCGATCTACGAGGCCGAGCCGGAGGCGATCCTCACGGCAATCCGGGACGCACCGGAGGAGAGCGAACGGCTGCTCGCCATCGGTCACAATCCCGGCTTCGAGAGTTTGGCAGCGCTCCTGGCCCCGGACGGTGATGCCGATGCGCTGGCGCGGCTGCGGACCAAATATCCGACAGCGGGACTGGCGGTGATCACCTTCGATGTCGCGCGTTGGGAGAATGTCGCGCCGGGCGCAGGCAGGCTCGAAAGCTTCGTCACGCCGAAGGTACTGAAATAGCGAGGCAGATGGGTCTTGGCCCCTGTGTTGCTTTTGCGCCCATGTAAATACCCCCCTCATCCGGCCCTACGGGCCACCTTCTCCCCGCGGGGGAGAAGGGAAACGAGACGTCGCGGCCTATCCCCTTCTCCCCAGCGGGGAGAAGGTGCCGGCAGGCGGATGAGGGGGCATCCGCCTGCGGTCGTTAAAACGATGCCGTCATCGGATCGGGCCCGATCCGCTTGCCATCCTTTTCGAGGCCGGCAAAGGTCGCCATGTCGTCGGCGTCGAGCTTGAAGTCGAAGACCTTGAAATTTTCTTCGATGCGCGACGGCGTCACGGACTTCGGAATGACCACCAGCCCGTTGTCGATGTGCCAGCGGGTGATGACCTGGGCCGGCGTGCGGCCATGTTTTGCGGCGACCTTGGCGACCACCGGGTTTTCCAGCAACGTGCCCTGGCCAAGCGGGCTCCAGGACTGGGTGATGATGCGGTGTTTGTCGTGGTAGGCGCGTGCCTGTGTTTGCGGGAAGTCGGGGTGCAGCTCGATCTGGTTGATGACGGGCGTGATGCCGGTCTCGTCGATCAGGCGCTGCAGGTGTTCCGGATAGAAATTGGACACGCCGATCGAGCGGGCGCGGCCTTCCTTCTGCAGCTGGATGAACGCCTTCCAGGTATCGACATACTGGTCGCGCTTCGGCGCCGGCCAGTGGATGAGGTAGAGATCGACATAGTCGGTGCCGAGCCGCTTCAGGCTGGCATCGAAGGCTTTCAGGGTCTGTTCGTAGCCCTGGTCGGAATTCCAGAGTTTTGTCGTCAGGAAGATTTCCGCCCGGGCGACGCCGGAGGCGCGGATGCCTTCACCCACGCCCTGCTCGTTCTCATAGATTGCCGCCGTATCGATGTGGCGGTAGCCGGTGGCAAGGGCCGCCTTGACCGCGGTCACGGCCGTGTCGTTGGGGGTCTGCCAGACGCCGAGGCCGACCTGGGGAATGCTGTTGCCGTCGTGAAAGGTGATTGTCGTTTGATCGCTCATCAGAATCGCTCCGTGAAAAGGGACGGCGTGCTTGAACCCGGACGGGTTTCCCGTGGCGCCTTGCAGCCCGGCGACGGTCGGGAAAGCATATAGGTCCGGCGGCGCGCCATTTCAGCGGCGCTCCGGCAGAAAATTCAGAGAACCCGCACGACCGTGCCGCGGCGCAGATGCGGCAGGATCAGCAGCATGTCTCGTCGGGAAACGGCGATGCAGCCGGCGGTCTGCGGCTTGTCTGGGCGGAAGAGGTGAAAGAAGATCGCCGATCCGCCGTTGCGGCGGCGCGACGTCACGTTCCAGTCGAGCACGAGGCAGATGTCGTAGAGCGCGTCCTCGCGCCGCATGTCCTCATGGCTCGGCTTGAAGGGGGCGCGGATGAGGCGATTGTAGCTTGCATGGCCGGGATCGTCGCACCAGAGCATGGAGGGGCGGATGCGGCGCAGCGGCAAGGCCGTCTTCGGCTGGGCCAGCCGATCTCCGCGCAGGAAACCGGAGAGAAGCGGCATGGCGGCAATCGGTGTTGCGCCATCGCCCTCACGCTTGCGGCTGGTGCGTCCGGAGCGCCCGAGGACGGCGGAGATGCGCAAGGAGCCGACCTGCACGATCGCGCGGGTCTTGCTGCCCGGCGCAGGGCGCACGAGGATGGTCTTCACGCAATGTTTAGGAGAAGTGATCCTGCTCATCCGTCCCTGCCATATTCGCGCCATCGGGCGATTGAACAGGCTTAGACACAGGCGCAGCCAGAAGGCCATCCCTTCCATTTGAATTTTGGCCCCGACTCCCTTACTTTCCGGGAGAATGCCGAGAGGTAAAGCATGACATCCCGCACGATCCTTCTTGTTGACGACGACAACGACCTCCGTGAAACGCTCGTCGAGCAGCTTTCGCTCTACGAGGAATTCGCCACGCTCGAGGAAACCACCGCCGGCAAGGGCATCCAGGCGGCCCGCGCCAACCAGATCGACCTGTTGATCATGGATGTCGGCCTGCCGGACATGGATGGCCGCGAGGCGGTCAAGCTGCTGCGCAAGGGCGGTTTCAAGGCGCCGATCATCATGCTGACCGGGCACGACACCGATTCGGACACGATCCTCGGTCTCGAGGCCGGCGCGAATGACTATGTGACGAAGCCGTTCCGCTTCGCCGTGCTGCTTGCGCGCATCCGCGCCCAGTTGCGCCAGCACGAGAGCAGCGAGGATGCCACCTTCAGCGTCGGCCCCTACACGTTCAAGCCCGGCCAGAAGCTGCTGACACTGGAAAACGGGCAGAAGATCCGGCTGACGGAAAAGGAGGCGGCGATCATCCGCTATCTCTACCGCGCCGACCAGAAAGTGGTGACGCGCGACGTGCTTCTCGAGGAAGTCTGGGGCTACAATTCCGGCGTGACGACCCACACGCTGGAAACCCACGTCTACCGCCTGCGCCAGAAGATCGAGCGCGACCCTTCCAATGCGGAGATTCTCGTGACAGAGAACGGCGGCTACAAGATCGTACCGTAATCAAAAGGAGCGCCCGACGTGGCACTCGCCGACGACATCGCCCTTCTTTCCCAGGTGCCGCTTTTTGCCGGCCTTGCCGAGGACAAGCTGCGCCTGATGGCCTTCGGCGCCGAGCGGCGTCGGCTGGTCGAGGGGCAGACGCTGTTTCGCGAGGGCACGTCGGCGGATTGCGGCTTCGTCGTCGCCTACGGCGCGTTTCAGCTCACCTCGACGCAGCGCGACGGGTCGACCCGCGAGGAAGGCATGGCGGACGCCGGCACGCTGCTTTCCGAGCTTGCGATGATCTCGGCCGTCGAGCGCAAATATACGGCGGTTGCCGTTGAGGACAGCGAGGTCATCCGCATCAACCGTCCGCTGTTCCGGCGCATGCTGGAAGAGTATCCTGATGTTGCCGTGCTGGTGGATGCGCGCATCCGCGAAAATCTTTCAGCGATGATTACCCAGATGCGCGGGCTGGCCCGGCGGTTTGCGTGAACGGGAAGGTCCTTGTGACCGGTCCTTTGTCTGTCAGGCTTGGCCCCTCACCCTAACCCTCTCCCCGTAAACGGGGAGAGGGGACGTGCCCCGCGAAATGGTATTGGTTGGGGAAACCGGTGCGGCATATCCCCTTCGCCCCGCTTGCGGGGAGAAGGTGGCCGGCAGGCCGGATGAGGGGCAATCGCCTCCCACAGAAGGTGCCGACAGTCAAAGACTACCTACACACACCCTCAGAAATCGAACTCTGCAATAACCGGCACGTGGTCCGACGGGCGTTCCCAGCCACGGGCCTCGCGGATCACCTTGATATCGGTGAGATGCGGGTCGAGGTCGGCGGAGGACCAGATATGGTCGAGGCGGCGGCCCTTGTTGGCGGCCTGCCAGTCGGCGGAGCGGTAGCTCCACCACGTATAGAGCTTTTCCTCGGCCGGCACCTTGCGGCGCATCAGGTCGACCCAGGCGCCCTTCGTCATCACGTCGGTCAGGCCTTCGGTTTCGATCGGCGTGTGGCTGACGATCTTCAGGAGCTGCTTGTGCGACCAGACGTCGTGCTCCAGCGGGGCGATGTTGAGGTCGCCGACGAGGATCGAGGAGATGCCGTCTTCGGCCTCGGCATGCAACAGCTTCATCTCCTCGATGAAATCGAGCTTGTGGCCGAATTTCGTGTTGATGGTGCGGTCCGGCTCGTCGCCGCCGGCCGGCACATAGAAATTGTGCAGGCGGATCGATTTGTTGCGGTGGTGGAAGAGCACGGAGACATGGCGCGCATCGCCGACGCCGCAATAGTCGCGCCGCTCGACGATCTCGGTCAGCGGCAGGCGGGAGATGGTTGCGACGCCGTGATAGCCCTTCTGGCCGTGGATGACGATGTGCTCGTAGCCGAGCGCCTTCAGCGGCTTGGACGGGAAAAGGTCGTTCGGGCACTTGGTTTCCTGCAGGCACAGGATATCCGGCGAGAACGTCTTCAGGAAATGCTCGACGAGCGGCATGCGCAGCCGCACGGAGTTGATGTTCCACGTCGCGATCGAAAGTGCCATGCCGTACCCCTGAAAGACATCCGGCCCGTGAGAACGGGCCGGTCGAGGCGTCTTAGCGCATGTGTGCCGAAACGGAAACGGCTTATTACTTCGAGCCGCGGTTGCGGATTTCGTCGTAGGGGATCGAGAAGACCTTGTCGTCGAGCGGAACGCCGGTCTTGACGTTGAAGATCATCACGGAGGTATCCTTGCCCTGCGCGTCGGTGATCGTCCACTGGCGCAGGTCGTAGGTCTTCGGGTCGAACATCATGGTGATGGTCGAATCGCCGAACATGTTGCGGTCACCGAGCACGATGGTCGTCAGGTCCGCCTCTTCCTTGACGTTGCGCACCATCTTGGCGGACAGGTCGATCTTGTTGCCGAGCAGCAGGTTAAGCGGCGTCTTGGAGAGCGGGTAGATATCCCAGGTCTTGAGCTTGCGGTTGCCGATGACGACCGACTTGCCGTCGGCGATCACGCGCATCGGCGACGGGTCTTCATAGTTGAAGCGGATTTTTCCCGGGCGGTCGATGAAGAACTTGCCGCCGGTCTGTTCGCCGCGCGGGCCGAACTGCACGAACTCGCCCATCATGGTCTTTACCGACGAAAAGTGGTCGGCGATCTTCTGCGCGGTCGCGCTCGCCTGCGCCGACGCCTCGACGGGGGACAGCACCGAAAGGCCGGCAGCGAGCGTGAAGGCCATCAGGCACGTGAAGCTGCGGCGTGTCAGCGTGCCCGTCGCGCGGCCGTTCTCGGATGGGGTCATGTTGGTCTCCTTCATGCGTGTTTCATGCGGGCCAAACGCGGCGCCATAATGGCACTGCCGCGCCGCGTGTCGCACACGACACGCAAGGAACGCTGCAGCCCTTCAAACCGCTGCATTGTGCAGCAGGCTCCTGACGCGAGACTTGCCGGACGAAACGCGGCGGAAGGCACTGCGTTCCCGGTCATCGTCCCGAAATTTCGTCTTCCGTCGGCACGAGGATCTCGCGTTTTCCCGCGTGGTTGGCAGGGCCGATCAGCCCTTCCTTTTCCATGCGCTCGATCAGCGAGGCGGCGCGGTTGTAGCCGATGCCGAGACGGCGCTGGATATAGGATGTCGAGGCCTTGCCGTCGCGCAGCACCACGGCCACCGCCTGGTCGTATGGATCGTCCGAATCGTCGAGATTGGCAGTGCCGGCAGGGCCGCCGCCCGGCTCGCCGTCCTCGTCGTCATCCGCCGTGATGGCATCGAGATATTGCGGTGCGCCCTGCGTCTTCAGGTGCGCCACGACGGCCTCCACCTCGCCGTCCGAGACGAACGGGCCGTGCACGCGCTGGATGCGCCCGCCGCCGGCCATGTATAGCATGTCGCCCATGCCGAGAAGCTGTTCGGCGCCCTGTTCGCCGAGAATGGTGCGGCTGTCGATCTTCGACGTCACCTGGAAGGAGATGCGCGTGGGGAAGTTCGCCTTGATCGTGCCGGTGATGACGTCGACCGAGGGACGCTGCGTGGCCATGATGACGTGGATGCCGGCGGCACGCGCCATCTGGGCAAGACGCTGCACGGCACCTTCGATGTCCTTGCCGGCGACCATCATCAGGTCGGCCATTTCGTCGATGATGACGACGATATAGGGCATCGGCTGGAGATCGAATTCCTCGGTCTCGTACATCGCTTCGCCGGTCTGGCGGTCGAAGCCGGTCTGTACCGTGCGGCTGATCTGCTCGCCCTTGGCCAGCGCCTGCTCGACGCGGCTGTTGAAGCCGTCGATGTTGCGCACGCCGATCTTCGACATCTTCTTGTAGCGTTCCTCCATCTCGCGCACCGTCCATTTGAGGGCGACGACCGCCTTCTTCGGATCGGTGACGACGGGCGAGAGCAGGTGCGGGATGCCGTCATAGACTGAGAGTTCCAGCATCTTCGGGTCGATCATGATCAGGCGGCACTGCTCCGGCTTCAGCCGGTAAAGCAGCGACAGGATCATGGTGTTGATGGCAACCGACTTGCCCGAGCCCGTTGTACCCGCAACGAGCAGGTGGGGCATCTTGGCGATATCGGTAATGACCGGCTCGCCGCCGATCGTCTTGCCGAGCGCCATGGCGAGTTTCGTCTTGCTGGTTTCGAAGTCGCGGCTGGCGATGAGTTCGCGCAGGTAGACGGTTTCGCGGGTCTGGTTCGGCAGTTCGATGCCGATGGCGTTGCGGCCCGGCACGACGGCGACACGGGCGGCGATCGCGCTCATCGAGCGGGCGATGTCGTCGGCGAGGCCGATGACGCGCGACGACTTGATGCCGGGCGCGGGCTCCAGTTCGTAGAGCGTGACGACCGGGCCGGGGCGGACATGGATGATCTCGCCTTTCACGCCGAAATCCTCCAGCACGCCTTCCAGCATGCGGGCGTTCTGCTCGAGCGCGTCGGCGGACAGCGTGGCGTCGCGTACCTGGCCGCGCGGTTCGGCGAGCAGGTGGATCGGCGGCAGGGCAAAACCGTCCGGGCCGACGAAAGAGGTCTGCGCCTCGCGCTCCATGCGCTGGCCGGGTTTCGGCCGCGCGGCGGGCGGCACGACGCGGGCCGTCGAGCCCGGAAGAGGCGGACGGGCCGGCGCGCGGCGCGGCGCCCAGTCGGCGGCGACATCGTCGGCATCGTCATCGGGCAGGATGCCGCTCGGCCGGCGCACCGGTTCGTCATCCATGTCGAAGGGCAGGTCGTCATCGTCATCCGCCGCCATCGGCGGGGCAGCGACCACGCGGCGACCATCCAGCGACGGCTCGACGCGTTCGGTGGAGCGGACCGGCGTGCGGGCGCGTGCCGGTTCGTTCAGCGTGCCGAACTCGTCCTCGTTGAAATCGTAGGGCTGCTCGATACCCCGCGCGCGGCGGCGCTGGTTGCCGAGGCCGAAGAGGCGGCGCATGCGGGCATGGCCGGTGTACCAGGCATGGGTCATCGCGCCGGCGAGAACGGTCAGCGGGCCTTCCCGCTCGTCGTCGTCATCCTCGTTGCCCTCGGCAATGGTGCGGGCGCGGCTCGGTGTCGGGACGGGCGCAAAATCCTCCTCGTCGTCGATCGAAACGGAGCCGATAAGGCCCGCGCTGAACACCATCGACCAGGCGGCGGGGATGGCGATGATGCCGCCGAGGATGCTGGCGAACAGGCCGGTCGGGTAGGCGCCGGTAAAGAGGGCGGGGAAGCGCAGGATCATGTCGCCGAAGACGCCGCCAAGACCGGTCGGCAGCGGCCAGGTGACGGGCGCGGGCACGCAGGAGAGGGCGGCGGAGGCGAGGACCGCACCGCCGAGCCAGGCACCAGCGCGCTGCGGCACGCGGTTGAAGCGCCGGCCGCTGATCAGCGCTAAGCCCCAGGCGACGACCGGAAGCAGCGCTATCACGCTGGCGAGGCCGAAGAACTGCATGAAGAGATCGGCGAAGACGGCGCCGGGATAACCGAGAATGTTGGCCGGCGTGCCGCCCGAGGCATAGGAGAGGCTGGGATCGGAGACGTTCCAGGTGGAGAGCGCGGCAATGGCGAAGGCAAGACCGAGGAAGACGCAGAGCCCGAACAGGATCTGCATCTGTCGCCAGACGAATGCTGACAGAACGAAACGGTCGTGACGGTTATCCAGTCCTGCCGAAATGCTTCTGCTCATGGGTACAGCCTGTGTCTACGCCGAGGAATATCGCATCATGTCCGCGCGATTCGCGGATGTGCCTGACTGTGAACCCTACGAAGGAAGCCTTAATGGCGCGTTAACCATGCGGCACCCGAAGCCATGGGGAAGGGTGCTTTTCGGCACGGAAACGAAAAGGGCCCGGACTTTGGGTCCGGGCCAAGGGCGGCATAGTTTCCTATGGCCGCGACGGGATCGTGGCGGCGGTCTTCAAGCCGCCGCGAGCGTCTCAGGAGTGGTAGGCCGCTTCGCCGTGCGAGGAGAGGTCGAGGCCTTCGCGCTCGGCTTCGACGGAGACGCGCAGGCCGACCACCATGTCGACGATCTTGTAGAGGATCGCCGAGACGATACCGCACCAGACGATGGTGATGAGAACGGCGACGATCTGCGTGTAGGTCTGCGAAGCGATCGAGAAATCTGCAGCGCCCGTGCCGCCGAGGCTCGGTGCCGTGAAGATACCGGTGCCGACAGCGCCGATGATGCCGCCGACGCCATGAACGCCGAAGACGTCAGCCGTGTCGTCGAAGCCGAACTTGTTCTTCACCGTGGAGACGAAGAAGTAGCAGACCGGCGAGGCGATGAGGCCCAGCACGATGGCGCCGATCGGACCGACCGAGCCGGCGGCCGGGGTGACGACGACGAGACCGGCGATCATGCCCGAGGCGGCGCCCAGCATCGAAGCCTTGCCGCGGGTGAAGTTTTCAGCCAGGCACCAGGCGACGATCGCGCCGGCGGTTGCGAGGAAGGTGTTGATCGTGGCGAGAACCGCGCCGCCGGACGCTTCGAGGTTGGAGCCGGCATTGAAGCCGAACCAGCCGAACCAGAGCATCGCCGCGCCGACGAGGGTCAGCGTCATCGAATGCGGGGCCATCATGTCCTTGCCGAAGCCGGTGCGCTTGCCGACCATGATCGCACCGATGAGGCCTGCGACGCCTGCATTGATGTGAACGACCGTGCCGCCGGCGAAATCGAGGGCGCCCATGGTGAAGATCAGGCCGTTGGCGTCCCAGACCATGTGGGCGATCGGGAAGTAGACGAATGTGGCCCAGAGCACGGTGAAGAGCACCGCGGCCGAGAACTTGATGCGCTCGGCGAAGGCGCCGATGATGAGGGCCGGCGTGATGGCGGCAAACGTCATCTGGAAGGCGATGAAGGCATATTCATAGATCACCACGCCATCCGTGAAGGTGGCCGAGGTGCTGTCGAGCGTGACGCCGGACAGGAAGAGCTTTCCGAAACCGCCGAAATAGGCGCTCGTCGAGCCGCCGAAGGCGAACGAATAGCCATAGACGACCCAGACGATCATCATGACGGCGCCGATGACCGTGCACTGCATCAGCACCGACAGCATGTTCTTGGCGCGCACCAGGCCGCCGTAGAACAGGCCGAGGCCCGGGACGAGCATGAACAGCACGAGAATGGTGGCAAGATACATGAAGGCGGTGTCCGCCTTGTCCGGGACCGGTGCGGCGGCGGCGGCCTCGGTGGCGGCTGGCGCGGTTTCCTGCGCAAAGGCGACGGCCGGCGCAAGCGCGGCCGTCATGGCCGCGGCCATGCGGGAGAGAGAATGAGTAAGCTTGAATGACGACATGTTGAAAAGGCTCCCTGATAGGCCGTTTGCTTAGAGCGCTTCGGAATCGGTTTCGCCGGTGCGGATGCGCACGGCGTGATCGATGGAGTAGACGAAGATCTTGCCGTCGCCGATCTGACCGGTCTTGGCGGCAGAGGTGATCGCTTCGACGGCCGTGTCGACGATGTCGCTCGGCACTGCGATCTCGATCTTCAGTTTCGGCAGGAAGCTGACGGCATATTCGGTGCCGCGATAGATTTCGGTGTGTCCCTTTTGGCGCCCGTAACCCTTTACCTCGGTCACGGTCAGGCCCTGGATGCCGACGGCGGTGAGGGCTTCGCGCACCTCATCGAGTTTGAACGGCTTGATAATGGCCATTACGATTTTCATCTGGTTCCCATCCTTCGTGCGTGTCCCCAGCCGGGGCCATCTCTCCTTGCCGTGGCAATTGCAACGACTGGGAACTACACATTCAAGGGGCGTGCCAGATTCGAACGGATCGGAAATGATCCGCTAACGGTCTGAATTTAAATCGATAAAAATCGCATCCATGTTGCGGCGCAAAAAATCATCATCGCAAATGGTCAAAAAATAGGCGTTAATGGGCCAATGAGTAAAAATTACTCAGTTGCCTTTTTCCGAATCAGCCCTTCCTGGGCGACGGAGGCAATGAGGGTGCCGGAACGGGTGAAAATTGCGCCACGCGTCATGCCGCGGCCGCCAAATGCCGAAGGACTGTCCTGGCTGTAGAGCAGCCAGTCGTCGAGAACGGGCGGGCGGTGAAACCACATGGCATGGTCGAGGCTTGCCACCTGCAACGAACGGTCGAGCACCGAGGTGCCGTGTGCGAAGAGCGAGGTGTCGAGCAGCGTCATGTCGGAGAGATAGGCGAGCACGGCGGCCTGCAGATGGCGTTCGGCCGGCACCGGCCCGGTGGTGCGCACCCAGATGTTCTGGCTGGGCTCCAGCTTGTCGCGCGAGAAATAGTGGGTGAGCGAGACGGGGCGCAGCTCGATTGGCCGCGGGCGCTCCCAATAGGCGCGGATATGCGCCGGCGCCTGCGTCATGAACTGCGCCTTCAGGTCCGCTTCGCCGAGCAATTGTTCCGGCGGCGGCACATCCGGCATCGGTGCCTGGTGCTCGAAGCCGTCCTCGTCGTCCTGGAAGGATACCGTCATGAAGTAGATCGGCTTGCCGTGCTGGATGGCGACGACGCGGCGCGTCGCGAAGGAACCGCCGTCGC
This sequence comes from Shinella kummerowiae, assembly GCF_009827055.1. Classification (GTDB taxonomy): domain Bacteria; phylum Pseudomonadota; class Alphaproteobacteria; order Rhizobiales; family Rhizobiaceae; genus Shinella; species Shinella kummerowiae. Next base: position 144,579 of record NZ_WUMK01000008.1, on the reverse strand, counting down.
GGATGTTTTCGACATCGTAGAGGATCGGAACGGCGGGATCGCCCGGCCGCACGAAATAGGCATGCAGTGAATGCACGAAGCGGCCCGGTTCCTCGACGGTCCGCGTCGCTGCGACCAGCGCTTGGCCGATCACCTGCCCGCCGAACACGCGCTGCCAGCCGACCTGCGGGCTCTGGCCGCGAAACAGCCGGATCTCCAGCCGTTCGAGGTCGAGCGTCTCCAAAAGGGCATCCATGGCAGGGTTCTGTGCAGGTTGGCGCGACATTTGGACGTGGCTCCCAAGGGTGGCCCAAGGTAGGAAAGCGGGCCTTCTTCCTCTATATAGAGCAAAAGCAGACCTCAAGCGTCCAGGAGAACGCCATGCCCGAAGCCCCCATGCTCGACGTCCTTGTCGCCGGCGGTGGTTATGTCGGCCTGTCGCTGGCCGTTGCGATCAAGAAAGCCGCGCCGCATCTCGCCGTCGAAGTCGTCGATGGCGCGCCGGAGCATGTCTGGCAGAAGGACGAGCGCGCCTCGGCGATCGTCGCGGCTGCGCGCAACCTGCTCGACGTGCTCGGTGTGTGGAACGAGATCGCCCCGGAGGCTGAACCGATCCGCCGCATGGTCATCACCGATTCGCGCACGGCCGATCCGGTCCGCCCGGTTTTCCTCACCTTCGAAGGCGCCGGTTCCGGCGACGACGGCCAGCCCTTCGCCCATATGGTGCCGAACCGCGCCATGACCGGCAGCCTGCTGCGCCAAGCCGAAAGCCTTGGCGTGGCCGTGCGCTGGGCAACCTCGGCGGAAGGGTTTTCGACCGGCCAGCACGCCACGGCGATCCGTCTTTCGGATGGTTCCGAGCGCCAGGCCCGCCTTCTCGTCGCCTGCGATGGCGTGCGCTCGAAGCTGCGCGACATGGCCGGCATCAAGACCGTGCGCTTCGACTACGGCCAGTCCGGCATCGTCACCACGGTCGAGCACGAGCGACCGCACGATGGCACGGCGGAAGAGCATTTCCTGCCGGCCGGCCCCTTCGCCACGCTGCCGCTTACCGGCAACCGCTCATCGCTCGTCTGGACCGAGCGCACGGACGACGCGCGCCGCCTCGTCGAGAGCGATGACCTGGTGTTCGAGGAAGAACTGGAGCGCCGGTTCGGCCACAAGCTCGGCGGCCTCAAGGTCGTCGGCGGCCGTCGCGCCTTTCCGCTCGGCCTGACGCTCGCCCGCGCCTTCGTCGCGCCGCGCTTTGCGCTTGCCGGCGATGCCGCACACGGCATCCACCCGATTTCCGGCCAGGGCCTCAATCTCGGTTTCAAGGATGTGGCGGCCCTTGCCGAAACGATCGTCGAGGCCGACCGCCTCGGCCTCGATATCGGCGCGATCTCCGTGCTGGAGCGCTATGAGACCTGGCGCCGCTTCGATACGGTGCGCATGGGCATCACCACGGATGTGCTGAACCGCCTGTTCTCGAACGACGCCACGCCGCTGCGCGTGCTGCGCGATGTCGGCCTCGGCGTCGTCGACCGGCTGCCGGGCCTCAAATCCTTCTTCATCCGTCAGGCGGAAGGCACATCCGGCGGCGGCCATCCGCGCATGCTGGTCGGGCAGCCGATCTGATTCGGGGTGAACCTCTAAACGCGCACCCCGCCTCTCTCCGTCATCCTCGGGCTTGACCCGAGGATCCACAATCTCCAGGCATGCCGTGCTGCATGGGTCCTCGGGTCAAGCCCGAGGATGACGACTGTGAGTGCATGCCCCCGGACAACTGCCCGGTACTCCGCCGTTAATCCTTGATTTCGCGCGCCTCGGAAATCAGCATGATCGGAATGCCGTCGCGGACGGGGTAGGCGAGTTTTGCCTTTTCGGAAATCAACTCGCCGGTGGCCGCATTGTAGCTCAGCCGTCCCTTGGTCAGCGGGCAGACGAGAAGTTCGAGCAGCTTGGGATCGACCCGGCTGGTGCTGGCGTTCATCGCTGGCGTCCTATTGCAGCATCGTGTCGACGTCGCCGTAGCTGCGTGCCAGCACGATCTCGGTGATGGCGATCAGCGTTTCCGCGCGGGTCTTCAGGTCGGGCGCCTCCAGCAGGGCCTGTTTCTCCGCCGGTCCATAGGGCGACATCATCGCCATGGAATTGACCAGCGTCGTGTTGCTGGCGCGTTCCACGCTCTCCCAGTCGGCTTCCAGCTTGTTGGCGTCGAGATAGGCCTTGAAGGCGGCGAGCAAGGCGTCGCGATCGACGCTCGTCTCGTCGTCATGTGCGGTCAGATCGGCGATGAAAGGGGCGATGCGGAAATTGCGGTAGGATTTGCTGCCGCGCACCTCTTCCAGCAGACGGTAGCGGCACACGCCGGTCAGCGAAATGATGTAGCGCCCGTCGCCGGTTTCGGCAAACGAAGTGATGCGGCCGATGCAGCCGACCTGGCAGAGCGCCGGCGTATCGCCGGCGGCATCCTCGGCGCGGTGCTCGCCAAACACCGGCTGCACCATGCCGACCAGCCGGTGCGTGGCCAGCGCGTCGTCAAACATGGAGAGATAGCGCGGCTCGAAGATGTTGAGCGGCAACTGCCCGCCGGGCAACAGAAGGGCGCCCGTCAGCGGAAAGACGGGGATGGCCTCGGGCAGGTCCGCCGGCTTCAGATAACGCGCATTTCCCACATGCATGGCATTGCCTTCCAATTCTCCGGCTCATTCCGCGGCGCGGTGAAAAATCTCCCGCTCCTCGTCCTCACGCCTCCTCCCGAATGTGGGGTAGGTGCGGCATTTCTCAAGGGAGACCGCACCGTTCCACGGAAAAATGGTTCAGGAAAACAGGATCGCCGACAGCTTGCGCCGGGCGGCCATCGTCGCCGGGTCCTTCGGTCCCCAGACGTCGAAGAACTGCAAAAGCTCGCGGCGCGCGCCGTCGTCGTCGAAGGTGCGGTCGCGCTTCATGATGAGCAGCAGGTGATCGGCCGCCGCCTGGCGGTCGCCCTCGACATTGCGGATCTTGGCGAGGTTGAGCCGCGCAGCATGGTCGTCGGGGTTCTGGGCCAGGATCTGTTCGAGTGCGGCGGGATCGCCGAGCTTGCGGGCTTCCTCGATCTGGTCGAGCTTTTTGACGACGGCGACAATGGCTGGATCGGCCGCAACGGCGTCGGGCAGGTCGCTGAGCGCCTGGCGGGCATTTTCCGGCTGGCCGACGGCGATCATGCATTCGACGATGCCGGCAAGCGCGGCCGCATTGTCCGGATCGGCCTGCAGCAACATGCTGTAGAGATTGGCCGCGCCGTCGAGATCGCCCGCATCGAACAGTGTCTTGGCTTCGGCCAGCACTGCCTCGATCTCGGCCTTCTCGTCGGCGCCAGCGGGGCCGGCGATCTTGTCGATGAACTGGCGCACCTGGCTTTCCGGCACCGCGCCCATGAAGCCATCGGCCGGCCGGCCGTCGACGAAGGCGACGACGGCGGGGATCGACTGGATGCCGAGCTGGCCGGGAATGGAGGGATGATCGTCGATATTGAGCTTGACGAGCTTCACCCGGCCAGCGCTTTCGCGCACGACCTTCTCGATGATTGGCTGGAGCTGTTTGCACGGGCCGCACCAGGGCGCCCAGAAATCGACGAGAACGGGCTGCTGACGCGAGGCTTCCAGCACGTCGCGCGTGAAATTCGCCGTCGTCGTGTCCTTGATCAGGTCATCCGCCGCCGGTGCCGCGCCGCCATAGCTCGCCGAAACGTTCATCTGCGCGCCATAGGACGATGCATAGGGGTTGTCGCCTGCACTCATGGGTCTCTCCTGTGGCGCGAACCGCGCCTTTAATCCGTCGTCGCTGCGCCCAAAATCGTATGTCAGGACGTGACTTTCAAGACAAGCGGCTCGTGTCCGGTCGCTTCGATAAAGCGCAGCAAGTCCTTCGAGCCGATCGAGGTCGTCGCATCGTTGCGCAACGGATGCCCGTTGATCGTGTCATAGGCCATCAGGTCGGCATCGATGATGATCTTCACCTTGCCCTCGACATCGTTGATCACGCCGAAAGCGGTGACCGCGCCCGGGATGACGCCAAGATATTCCATCAGCTTTTCCGGCTTGCCGAAGGAGACGCGGCTTGCCGCACCGATCACGCCATGGATGGTCTTGAGGTCGACCGTCGCATGCTCCTCGACCGTCATCAGGAAATAATTGTCCTTCTTGTCCTTCACGAAAAGGTTCTTCGTGTGGCCGCCGGGAATTTCGTCGCGCAGCGCCACCGATTCGGCGACAGTGAAGACGGGTTCATGTTCCTTCGTGCTGTGGGCGATACCGAGCCCATCGAGAAACTGAAAGAGGTCCTTGTCGGTCTTCGGCTGCATATCGGTCATTCTGGTCTTCCCGGCATGAATTGCTCCTGCCCGCTGATAGGGCTTCGGCAGCCCCGGCGCAACCGCCCGGAAAACCGGCGCTTTGAAAGTCGCCACGATTTTTTCTGCAAAATCGGTCATTTCCCTGTTGCATTTAAAAAGGCCTTGGGCCATATAGCGCCCGTCGCCGCAACGCAGCAGCGACCTTCGGCCAAGCACTACCCCAGGCCGACGACGATGAGCGGGTGTAGCTCAGGGGTAGAGCACAACCTTGCCAAGGTTGGGGTCGGGCGTTCGAATCGCCTCACCCGCTCCATTCTTCCAAGACGTCGCAAGCCTCGGTTCGCCGGGGCTTTTGTGCGTTTTGGGGCAGTTGACATCGCGGGGTGCGGAAGCAGCGAAAATAGCCGCAGTTACCGTCGGGTTACACGCTGCAACGCGCACTAATTTCCGATTTGCGCCAACAGCGGTCACCGGAGCTGGTTATTCACCACCAGTCAACGTGGCAATTTCGCGAACCCCTTTGCGAGGATCGGGCCTGTCGGGAGGCCGGTTGGTGAGCCACCTGCCTGCTCCAGCGTGATTTCATAGAGTTGATCGCGTTGAGGTGTCGGGAGAACCGGACCGTCGAGCGTTGCCGAATGGATGCCGTCAATCAAGCCCAGCGAGACAGGCCCCGTTTCGCGGGACGGCAGGGTCCAGACCTGAATCGTCTTGTCGGATGGCACGTCGAAGTCTGCAAGCATCCGCACCACCGCCTTCTCGCTGCCGAAGTCTTCGACAACGGCCTGGACCTCGCCCGCGTCGTTGAGCAGCACGGCAATCACCAAGGGTTCCTGTATCCGCATCAGGCTGGCCGCAAGGCCAATGGCCAGTGCGATCGTGGCGGCAATGGCCAAGAGGGCCGTCATGCGCCATCCACGCCGATTGTCGTTGGCCGGCCTTGTTGGCGGCATCTTTTCGATCGATTTCGATTGCACGGGAAGTGCAGCCTCGATCCGGCGCCAAAGCCCTTCGCTGATTGCTGCCGGCTCCATGCTGGTGTCTAGCGGCAAAAAACGTTCCCTGCTCGCGGCGATTGCGGCCTTCAGGTCGGCATCGCGTTCCATTTCCACCTCGACCTCCGCAGCGTCTCGTGGATCGAGCAGGCCCAAAACATATTCGTCGGCGGTTCCAGGGGTATCGTTGCGATCGTACGTCATGCCATGCACTCCCGAAGCGATGCGAGCCCGCGCCTGATCCAGGACTTGGCCGTGCCGAGGGGAATACGCAGACGTCCCGCGATCTCACCATGGGAATAGCCGCCGACATAGGCCATGAGGATGCCATGCCGCTTCGTTTCATCAAGGGCGCCGAGGCAGTCATGCAGAAGGGAATTGCGATCCAGTTTGCGCCATGCAGCGATCACCTCGTTGACCTGTTCGCTTTCCCGTAGGGCGTCAACCTCTTCGACCGTATGCTCACGCTTGCCGTCACGCAGCAGATTGAGGGCCCGGTTTCTGACGATGGCGTAGATCCACCCGCGTGCCGAGCCGCGCGTGGGGTCGTATTGATGGGCGTGGGTCCAGATACGTATAAATGCATCCTGGACCACTTCTTCAGCCAGGTCTCTGCGCCGGACGATCCGTTCGGCCACGGCCACCAGGCGGCCTGCCTCACGATCGAAGATACCGCGCAAGGCCGTTCGATCACCTTTGGCACAGGCAGCAAGTGCCTTGTCGAGATCGTCCGGCGCATGACCCGTCAGCATCCAATACCTCTTCGGTTGCCGCGGGACAGACCGCCCACGTTCCTTCAATAGTCATAAACGCCAAAGACCCGTTTGGATGCAGCCGTAAATATTTTTTGTTGAGGTGCATCCAAACGCCTTAGCCCCGGTGTCTGTTGTTGAGGAAGCGCCGAAAGCCGGCTGCCTTCCCTGGTGAAACAACACGGGAGAAAGACATGAAGACCATTCGTTTCGCTCTGATCGCCTCCGCAGCCATGGCCGCAACCGCTTCAGCAGCCTATGCCGCACCTGTCCTCGGCCTGACAGGCGACAAGACGCTTGTGATGTTTGACACCGAAAAACCTGAGGTGACAAAAACCATGGATGTCACGGGTGTCGACAAGCTCGTCGGTATCGACTTCCGCCCAGGCAACAAGACCGCCATCGGCGTCACACCGGATCATCGCATCGTGAGCATCGATCTTGAAACTGGCGCGGCAACCGATGTCGCCAAGATGGACACGATGCTGACGATGACGGAGGCTCCTGTCGTCGTGGACTTCAACCCTATGGCTGATCGTCTGCGCTTTATGACCGGCACGACGAACCACCGTGTCCATCCCGATACCGGAGCCGTTACGGTCGACGGTACCCTGGCCTTCGAGGACGGCGATATGCATAAGGGCGAAACGCCCAACATCGTGGCGGCGGCCTATACGAATTCCATCGGCAAGCCGGAAAAGACGGCAATGTACAACATCGACGCCACCATCGGCGCACTGATCCAGCAGACGAAGCCGAACGACGGCACGTTGAAGGCGATCGGCAAGCTCGGCCTCAAAGAGACGCCTGCAACCTATGCCTTCGACATACAGGGCATGGAGGGTGGTGAAAACGCGGCCTATCTCGTGGCTGGCAAGACGCTCTATACCATCAATCTGGAGACAGGAGCCGCGACCGAAGTCGGCGCCGTCACCGGCCTGGGTGCCGACGTGCGGGACATTGCCATTCTGCCGGCAATGTGAGGCTATCAATCGGGGCCGGCGATTGCCGGCCCCGACACAGCACGGTCAGCTGAATTCGAACCGGCATTTTCCAGGGTCTTACCTCAACACAAGTGCTCATGCAGCGTCGAGCAAGCACCATATCGCCTCTGTATGCCCGCGTGGCGGCGAGTGCTTTTACGATGATTGCGACACGCTCAATCGACGACCTTGCGGTCGGACCGCACCAGCCGGGCGTGATCGGTGATGAAGGCGGCGATCTTGTTGGCGCCGTTCTGCCAGTCGATGGCCGCGCAGCGCGCCGCCATGTGGCGACGTTGCCAGGGGTCGAGAAGTCGCGTGATGAAGTCGCGGCAGCGCGGCAGGTCGGTGTCGCGCCGCATGATCCAGGCGTAGCCGTTGAGCTCCGCCCAGCGGGCGCGGCTGAGCTGCATGTCCATTTCATCGGCCTCGTTCGGCACGAACAGGGTGGGGATGGCGCCGAGCAGGTTTTCATGAAAGCCGTTATAGCCGGCGGCCGACACGGCCGCATCGAAGGCGCGGCTGTAGCGGAAGACGGGATAGGCCTCGCGCACCAGGTGGCGCGGACCGGCCGGCTGGATGGGCTCAATGGCCGCACGGATCGGCGACTGGAATTCGACGACGACGGTATCGGGATGGGACAGCACGGCATCCATGACGGCCGTGCGGACCCCTGCCATGTCGAAATTGTTGCCGGAGCCGATCTGTAGCGCGACGACCGTGCTGTCCGCCGGCAGGGCGAGCAGGCGGCGGGCTTCATCCCGTTCCATGCGGTCCTGCGGCGTGATGTGCAGCACCGGCGGCACCGTATAGGCACGGTGGCGAACGTCTCTGGTCGGCCCGGTATCGAACTCCTCGGCAAACTCGCCCGGCTCGATGATGGCGTCGAAGGCGCGTTCCAGATCGAGGAAGAGGCGATGCCCTTCCCGCCACATCGGCCGGCGCATCCACAGGGCATAGATATCCGGAAAGAGCGCCAGCACGTCGGCGATGGCGGGAAAGACGGCGGTCGCGTCATAGGCGATGACGGCAGGCTTCAGATGGCTGACGAGTTCGAAAAGCTCGTCGGCGAAAACGCTGCGCCAGTCCTTCGTATCCGCGCCCATGGCCCGGTGGTGGTTGAAGAAATGGGTCTGGTAGCCGGCTTCAACGGCCACCTTCGCGGCATAGGACATGGTCGCGAAAACGGGCACAAGATCGGGCGGCAGGCGGTCGGCGACGGCCATCTGGCGGGTGATGTGCCCCATGCCGATGCCGTTCGACGACAGGAAGAGCACGGGACGCGACGGCAGCGGCGGCTTAAGGGAAGTCGGCGATGGCAGGCCATCGACAGTGGCAGGCATCAGGGCGGTAATCCGGCCGGCAAAACGCGCGATGCTGTGCCGCTCCACGGCAAAGCGGCGGGCGCGCTCGCTCTGCGCGGCATAGAGTGCGGGATTGGCGATGTGGTGGTCGATGAGCATCCTGACGTCATCGGGCACGGCGTAGAGCGCGGCCTCGCCGAACAGCGGCTCGAAATGTTTTGGAAGAATGACGACGAGGCCGGCGGCAAGCGCCTCCAGGATCGCCCGGCCGAACGCCTCCGACCAGGCCTCGCTGTGGTAGTAGACATAGAAATCAAGGTCGGCGAGGAAGTCCGCAACGCCCGCAAAGCCGAACGGCTGGAGCTTCCAGTTTTCCGGAATCGCGCCGTAATGGGCCTGAAGGAACTCTTCGCCGCCCAGCATGCGGATTTCATAGCGCCGGGCATCCGTCGGATAGACGGCCTTTGCCTGCTGGAGCGTGTCGGGCCATTTCTGGGGATGCGGGCGGGAATGCCGGCCGATGCGCACGGGCATTTTGAGGGCACGTGGTTTGCGGCAGGGCCAGTCGTCGAGATCGATGAGGTTGTGCCAGTCCTCCTCGAGCAGCGCGCAATTCTGCGGCAGGTGGCGTGGCAGGCTCTGTCGGACGACCGGGCTGACCGGTGCCAGCAGCACCGGCTTGCCGAAGGCGAAGCGTGCGTGTTTCACGACGGTTGCGATGTCGTATTGCTGCTTTCCCGCCCGGTCGACGGCGGGGTGGTGCAGCACGATCACCACCTTTTCCGCGTCGATCGCCGGTCGCGGCTGCAGCGGGTTTATGAGGATGCCGGGATGGTGCAGCAGCAGCAGCCGGGTCTCGACTTTCTGCGCCGGATCGACCCGTTCCGTCAGGCCTTTGTCGAGATGGGCGCGGATATCCGCGTGCACCGGGAAGGGCAGGCCGAGGATCGGCCCCTTCACCATGAGCAGGCCCGTGCTCCAGCCTTCGCGCGCCGCCGCCGTCATTTCGGCGGCAAGGGCGGTGGAGGTACCCCCCTCGAAGCGCACGTCGGCAACAAAAACGATGTCGTAGCGGCAGACCGTCATGCCTGTTCCTCTGCCGCGGCGAGGAAGCGATCGATGTTGGCGCCATAGGCCAGCACGTGTTCGGGCTGCCATTTGGCAAGGATGATCTCCCAGCGGGCCGCCAGATAGGCGCGCCAGGACAGCGTATCATGGTGCCGCTTCTGTTCTGCAAGCGAGGGGAAATATTCGAAGGCCGCGCCGGCGGCGCGAAAGTGCAGGAATTCCGGCAGGTCGGTGACGTAGACGATCTTGTCGTAACCCGCAAATGTCTTGCCGACCTTGGCGATGATCTCGTCGTGTTTGTCGCGGGCGACGTCGAAGAGCGTCACCACCACGATGCGTTTCGGCCCTGCCGAGCGGTAGATGTAGAGGTCGTTCTGTTCTGCGGCCGGGGCCGCGGGGCGTCGACTGGTCCGGAAGAACCGCAGAAGATCCATTCATGCCTCCTCTGGTTGCTGGTGCCATCTGGTGCCGGCGATCTGCCGCATCCAGGCTTCCAAGGCCTGTTGAGCCGGTTCAGCCTCTCGGCCGGAAAACAGGCATGTTACGAACAGACCATCGGCCGGCACCGCAAGCCGGGCCGTCAGGCGCCGGATCTGGCTGAAGCGGTCTTCATCGGCCGCGACCGGCTCGATCGTGAGGGGGTGCGCGTCGGGCGCATGAAGGCGAACGGTGATCCCATGGTCGTCCTCACCGAGGCAGATCCGCCCGTCGCGATAGGAGACCGCCGCCTGCGTATGGCACTGCCAGAGGATCGAGGGCCTGTCGCCCTCGCGCTTCGGCACGATCAGGTCGGCGACGACGACACCGCCGTTTTCGCCGGGTGCGAAGCCGCGCAGCTGTCGATACGGCGAAGCGGGGTCATGGATATCCAATGCGACGCGCGGATCGTCCGCGACGATGATCGCCTCGGCCTCGCTCGATTGTTCGCCGGCAAAGGCGACATTGTGCGCGCGGGTCTGCGTCAGGAAATAGGATCCCCGCCGGGCGGGATCGAAGTAACCGGGCGCTGCATAGTCTTCCCGCCCGAGATCGCAGACAAGGCGGTTTTTGCCGGCGTCGAGCACGAAGCTTCCGAGGTCGGCATGGCAGTGGTTTGTGGCGTTGCGCCCGGCGCGCGCCGCCAGGTACCATTCCGTTTCGTTCGCGTGGTGGCGCAGGACGGCGTATCCGGCGTCGAAGACGTCGATGTTGGGTGCCGTTTCAGGGGCAGGCGGCTCGGGTGGCGCGTTGTACCAGAGGAGATCGAAGGGATGGGCCGCACCCGATGCCTGCCATTGCCACGTCGCGGCCCCCGTCTCTCCGCTGCGGGCGGCAAACCAGCCCAGCATCGGGGACCGTTCGTGCTCGGTGGGCTCGTCGCCTGCGTTGAAACCCTGGCCGGACGGGCCGACGAGTGCCCGCTGGAAACGCCAATGGATAGGCAGGCGCTCGATCTCGGCCGGCACACGGTGCGGCAGGCCGGCTTCCTCCAGCGCCTCGACCGCGAGAATGGCGTAGCGCGCGGCAAAGGCGCCGTAGGCAGCACCCTCCGGCCATCCACCCCGGTCGTCGAAACCGCGCAGGGCCGATTGAAACGGGACAAGAGCGAGATCGAGAAGTTCGTCGCAGGTTTCGGGCATGGCGGCGCGCGTCAGCGCGGCGGAGGTGATCAGGCCACCGCAGCACACCAGCGTCCAGTTGGTCCGTGCCGTCACCCAGTCTGATCCGCTTTGCAGCGACTGGAGCCCCGGAAGCAGCGCATGGCGAAGGATGGCATCATCGATCAAGGACAGTTCGCTTTTCGCCATGACAGGTTGCGCCCAGTCCCGGCCGATCGCCACGGCAGCGGCGATTTCCGCGGTGTCGATGAAATGCTGACGGTTCCAATCGGGAAACTGAGCAGCGGCCGTGATTTCACGGACGATCCTGCGTCGAAAAGCGGCGTGGCCGGAGACGGCCCAGGCTGTACCGAGCGTGAAGATGCGCTCGCCAAGCAGCCGGCTTGTCTCAAGCATGGTGCCGCGCGCCGGATCAAGGCGGCGCTCGATGAGGGCCTGCCGGCTTATGTCGTCGGCGCGCGCGACAATGGTCCCCGCGATATGTGCGGCATGGGCGCTCTGCGCCAGCAGACGCCGCAACCGGTCCGGTTTGTTGTTCCCGAAGAGGATCATAGGAAACGCCCGTGGCCGGATTGCCCCTTTTGTAGCCCGCCTTGAATTGTCCGACAAAGAGCATAGAGCACGATGCTTCCAAACTTGACAAGCACTAGCTAAAGCTTGAGGATGAGGGCACGTAATTCTTCGATACTATTGTATTCTCGAGCCACAACCGTGCGAATTGGGGATGGGCCATGGCGAGATTGCTGGCAGGGAAGATATCGGCCCTCGCTGCTCTTTTTACGGCATCGATGATCATCAGCGGTTGTGAGACAACGGCCGGTGCGCCGGAGATTTGCAAGGCGAATCCAAAGTCTTCACGATGCGCGAAGGTTGTCAAAAAACAACCTGTGCAGGTCGCCAAGGTTCAAAAAAATCAAAGATCAGATACTTCTGCGTCGAAAACATCGAGGAATAACTATTGACCGCCTGATTTCAGGACGTGCTATAGGACTACTATGAGAGGGAGTTGATGGACATGAGACGCCATGGCCTTCTTGTCTATGCCCTTTCCTTCTTTCTTGTTCTCCTTCCCGGGCTGGCATTTGCCGAAACGTCTCCGGTGAAGCGCCTTGCGCTCGTGCTCGGCAATGAGGCCTACACGGATCTTCCCCCGCTCAAGAACGCGCTGGCCGATGCGAACGCTATGGATGCGGCGTTGCGCGACGTGGGGTTCGAGGTGCAGCTCGTGCGCGATGCCGACAAATCCGCCATGGAGCGCGCGCTCATCGACTTCCGCAACAAGATCGAGCCGGAGTCCGTCGTGCTCGTCTATTATGCCGGGCATGGGTTACAGGCGTCGGAAGAGAATTTCCTCGTGCCGATCGACGCCAGGATCGCCGATACCATGGACCTGCCGCTGGTTGCCATGTCGGCAAGCCAGGTGCTGCGCCAGCTCGAGGGTACGAAGGCCGGCTCGATCATCTTTATCCTCGATGCCTGCCGGGACAATCCTTTCCTCGGCAAGGACGGCAAGACCCGCTCCATCGGCAACGGCGATTCCCTGTCGCGCGGGCTTGCCCGCATCGCCAGCAAACATACGGGAACGCTGATCGCCTTCTCCACCTCGCCCGGTGATGTGGCGCAGGACGGCAAGGGCGGCAACAGTCCCTATACCGAGGCGTTGACCGCAGCGCTGCGCACGCCGGGCCAGTCGATCGAGGCGATCTTCAAGGACACGCGCGCCCGGGTGGTCGAGGCGACCGGCGGCCAGCAGATTCCATGGGAAAATTCGTCGCTCGTCCGCGATGTCGTGCTCATCCCGCAGGCCGGCGGCCCCAAGGTCGTCGAGGCGACGCCGTGCGATCTGGCGGCGGCCCATCCCTCTGATCCGGAACGCGTTGGACCGAGCGTGGAATATGCCAATCTCGATCCGCAGATCGCCGTTCCGGCCTGCGAGGCGGCTGTCGCGGGCGATCCGGCCAACATGCGCTTCAAGACCCTGCTTGCCCGCGCCTTCGACAAGGCCGGTCGCGGCGAGGAGGCCTACAAGCTCAATGAAGTGGCCATGGCCGCCGGCAATCTGGCCGCCTATCACAATATGGGCAATCTCTACCGCAAGGGTCTCGGCGTGAAGCTCGATCTGGCAAAGGCCTTCGAGCTCTACCTCTATGCCGCCGAACGGGGACATCCCGAAGACCAGAGCAATGTCGGCTACATGTATTTCCAGGGCCAGGGGGTCGTGCAGGATTATGGCAAGGCGCGCATCTGGCTGGAAAAGGCGGCGAACCAGAATTGGGGTGCCGCCTATGACAAGCTGGGCCTCATCTATCTCAAGGGGCTCGACACGAAGGTCGATCTGAAGGCCGCCGCGGATAATTTTCAGAAGGGCGTGGATCTCGGCGATCGCAGTGCCATGGTCAACCTTGCCAACCTCTACAAGGATGGCAAGGGCGTCGAGAAGGACCCGAAGAAGGCCTTCGATTTCTATTCGCGCGGGGCGCGGCTCGGCGCGGTCGCCGCATATGTCAATCTTGGCAACCTGTACGAGGAGGGCCGCGGCGTCGACAAGGATCTGCTCCAGGCCGCTTTCTGGTTCACGCTTGCCTCCCGTGAGGGGCGGGAAGACGCGCTGGAGAAATTGCGCGCGACGCGGGCCGTTCTCTCCGAAGGCGACAAGGAAATCCTCCAGCAACGGCTGGACGATTGGGCACGCGGCCGTTTCGGTTGATGGTTTTACGTCAGGTTTGATCTGTCATGTGCGTCGACCGGCAATGTCGCCTGCCGGCCGTTGAAGGGTGGTGGGCTTGACGTCGGTCCTATTGTGGGCATATACCCGCATAATGACCGCACCGTGTTATTGCAACCGTCTGAGAATGGCCAACCGAAAGCTCAGCGCCCTCTATGATGGCGCGCTGGAGCCGACCGGCATCAATATTGCGCAGTTCTCCCTGCTGCGAAATGTCGAGCGACGCCAGCCGGTGAGCCTGACGGAGCTTGGCCGGCATATGGAACTGGATCGCTCGACGCTTGGACGCAATGTCCGTGTCCTTGAGCGCATGGGTTTGCTCGAATTCGGACGCGGAGACGACCAGCGCGAGGCGCTGGTGCTTCTGACCGGGCAGGGAACCGAGATCCTCCAGACCGCCGTGCCGCTCTGGCAGACCTGCCAGGACGATGTCGCCGCACGCCTGGGGCCGGAAAAGCTCGCGCTTCTGACCGAATTGAACAGCCTGCTATGATTTTTTGATCGCTAAGCGGGTATCTACCCGCAGATTGGATGCCCGCATGCCGAACACCCCACCCTCCACCGGCACGACCATCTCCCGCTTTGCCGCCCGCCATGGCATCCATTATGGCTGGGTGGTGGCGGCCACCACCTTCCTGACCATGCTGGTGACGGCGGGTGCCGTCGGCACGCCGGGCGTGCTGATCGGTCCCCTGCAAGAGGAGTTCGGCTGGAGTACGTCGGAAATTTCCTCCGCCTTCGCCATCCGCCTCGTGCTGTTCGGCTTGATGGGGCCGTTCGCCGCCGCCTTCATCAACCGCTTCGGCATCCGCCGGGTCGCAAGCATCGCGCTCCTTCTGATCGGTGCCGGTATTTTCGGCTCCTTCGCCATGACGGAGCTGTGGCAGCTCACCCTGCTTTGGGGCGTCGTGGTCGGCTTCGGCACGGGGCTGACGGCCATGGTTCTCGGCGCGACGGTCGCCACGCGCTGGTTTGCCACCCGCCGCGGCCTCGTCGTCGGCCTCTTGACGGCCAGCACGGCAACCGGCCAGCTGGTGTTTCTGCCGCTGATGGCGTCGTTGACGGAGAGCCTCGGCTGGCGCGATGCCCTGACGCTCATTCTCGCCATGCTGTTTATCGCGGCCGTTGCTGTCCTCGTCTTCATGCAGGACCATCCAGCGGATGTCGGCTTGGCACCCTATGGCGCCAAGGACGGGGCGGTCGTCGCCCCCGCACCGCCGGCGACATTGGGCGCGATGCTTGCCTCGCCCATCTCGGTTCTGATGGAGGCGGCACAGACCCGGGTCTTCTGGGTGCTGTTCGGCACCTTCTTCATCTGCGGTGCCAGCACGAATGGCCTGGTGCAGACTCATTTCATCTCGCTCTGCGGGGATTTCGGCATGGCGGCGACGGCCGCGGCCGGCATGCTGGCGATCATCGGCATCTTCGACATTGCCGGCACGATCGGCTCGGGCTGGCTGTCCGATCGGTTCGACAGCCGTACCTTGCTGTTCTGGTATTATGGGCTGCGCGGGCTTTCGCTGGTCTACCTGCCCTTCACCAGCTTCAGCTTCTACGAATTGTCGATCTTCGCCGTCTTCTATGGTCTCGACTGGGTCGCAACGGTTCCGCCAACCCTCAAGCTCACCATCGATCGTTTCGGACCAAAGGCGCCCATGGTGTTCGGCTGGGTTTTCGCCGGCCACCAGCTTGGCGCCGCCTTCGCCGCCTGGGGCGCGGGCTTCACCAGGACGGCTTATGAAAGCTATCTTCCGGCCTTCTTCATCGCCGGCGTGCTGTGCCTCATCGGCGCGCTCGCGGTCTTTACCATCCGCGAGCCGAAAATGCCGGAGATGGAACCGCAGCCGGCCTGAACATCAGCCTCCCGCCAAGCTTGGCGCGCGATTGTCCGCCCGCCAGTTGGCGGGGCTTTGCGTGGTGACCCGGCGGAATTCGCGGTTGAAGTTCGATTTCGTCTGGAAGCCGGATTCGAACATGGCCGCGGTCACCGGCATGTCGGTCTCGCGCAGCAGCCGGCAGGCCTCGGCGATGCGGAAATCGTTGATATATTGCGAGACGTTCTTGCCGGCGAGGCGATTGATCGCGCCGGAAATCTGCCGGGCCGGCACGCCCGCCCGCCGGGCCAGGCGCGCAAGCGTCAGGTTCTCGTCGCGGAAAAGGTTTTGCGTGGCGAGCAGCCGGTCGACGCGCTCCAGAACGTCGCGGTCTCTTTCATCCGCCGAAGGGTCCTGTTCCGCCTCGCCGGGCGAAGCGGGGAGTGCGCGGGCGCGCGCGGCGACGGTCGCGGTCAGGCCGAGCAGGAAGAGGCTCAGCAGGTTGGCGTTGCTGACCATCATCGGCACGTTCTCCCCGCGGCTCCATTCGAAATCGAGCATGACCGCGATGTCGAAAGATGCGGACAGGCAAAGCGCGCCTGCGGCAATCAGCAGGGCCTTGTGCGCGCCCGCGGCGCCATCGAACCGCGCCTCCTCCAGCCCGTCAGGACCGGCCGTGGCGAGCCGCAGCAGGATCGCGGCATAGCCGACGAAGATGACGACGAGGGCAACGTCGATCAAATAGGGCGCAAACAGCAGCAAAGCCATGACGACGAGCGGCGGCAGTCCATTGAGCCAGGGCATGTCTGCCCGGTCGGGCTGGATGAGGCTGCGAAAACTCGCCAGCACCAGCGGGGGCACGGCCGCCGCCAGCACGGGCAGGACATAGCGCAGCGCGGTCAGGTCATAGCCCCAGCGCAGGCCGACGACGATGGATTGCAGGATGCAGAGCCCGATCAAGGCAAGGAACGGCCGGTTGCCGCTTTCCTGATTGCGCAGGAGCACCACGAAGCGGATCGCCAGCAGCAGGGCGACGACGAAGGGCAGGGGAATGAAGAGCACGGCGGAAACGGTTCTGTTGACGATGGCGCATCATGATCCGGATCGCGATCAAGGGCGACCTCAAACATGATCGAGGACGTCCGGAGGGCCGTAAGCGGCGATGATTTGCCCGTCAAATCAACCGAGCGAGGCTCCCATGTTTCCCCCCTTCATTCTGTCTACCCTTTTTATCGCGGGTGTATCGCTTGCATCCGCCCGAGCCGCCGATGTTGGCGTCCGTACGATCAGCGTATCCGCTCCGGAGCGTGGCCGCGCAGTCGAGGTCACCGTCTGGTACCCCACCGGCGCGGGCGGTCCGTCCAGTCTGGTCGGAGATAACCAGCTGTTCAAGGGCGCGCCGTCGGTGCGCGATGCGGCTCTTGCCAAAGGGCGTTTTCCCCTTGTGCTTCTCTCGCATGGTTCGGGCTCGCGGGCCGATGCGATGAGCTGGCTTGCCACCGCACTTGCCGAAGCCGGCTTCGTTGTTGCCGGCCCGAACCATCCCGGCACGACGAGCGGCGATTCCACGCCGGAAGAGACGGTGAAGCTCTGGCAGCGCACCGCCGATCTGTCGGCAGTGATCGATCGGCTTTCGAGCGATCCGCAATGGCGTGACGCTCTCGACCCGGCCCGGATCGGCGTCGTCGGCTTCTCGCTCGGCGGTGCAGCGGCGATGGAGATTTCCGGCGCTCGCGCCAATCTCGATGCCTATGCCCGCTATTGCGATGGTTATGATCAGGGAGATTGCGCCTGGTTTGCCCGTGGTGTCGGCTATGTCGATGGCAAGCCGATCAAGGTCGAAAAGCTCGATTTGCGTAAGGTGGACAAAGCGCGCTTCGAGCAGTCGAACCGCGACCCACGCATCCGCGCGGCGGTGCTGGTGGATACGGGGCTGGCCCAGGCCTATGAGGCCGATAGCCTTAAGGCGATCGATATTCCGCTGAGTTTCATCAATCTCGGCAGTCCGGGCACGATCCCCAAATCGGTCATCTCGGACGGACTGGCGACGCTCGTGCCGCAGGCGCGCTATGCGACGGTTGCCGATTCCTGGCACTACAGTTTCCTGCCGGAATGCAAGCCGGACGGCCTCGAACTGCTGAAAGCGGAGGGTGAAGTCGACCCGATCTGCGACGAAGTCACCAGCCGGCCGCGGGCGGATATCCATGAAGAGCTGAAACGCCTAGTCGTGGACGCGCTTCAGAAGACGCTCAAAGGCTCCTTCTGATCGTTGACGTCTGAACGAGAAAGACCAGCGGTCGGGTGTCCGATCGCTGGTCTCTGGCGTGTTTGCAGGGGGTTTTAAGCGGCGCGGCGCTGGTAGGCGGCGTTGCCGCGTCCCGCGTCGATATGGAACTGCGACAGCGCGGTTTGCAACTGGGCTGCCTCGCTGGCGAGAACCTGGCTTGCGGCCGTGGTTTCCTCCACCATCGCGGCGTTCTGCTGGGTCATCTGGTCCATCTGGTTGACGGCCGTGTTGATTTCGCCGAG
Organism: Shinella kummerowiae; assembly: GCF_009827055.1. Classification (GTDB taxonomy): domain Bacteria; phylum Pseudomonadota; class Alphaproteobacteria; order Rhizobiales; family Rhizobiaceae; genus Shinella; species Shinella kummerowiae. Next base: position 126,511 of record NZ_WUMK01000008.1, on the reverse strand, counting down.
CGCTGCGGACTGCTCCTGGGCCGCGCGGGTGATCGAGACGACGTGGTCGTTGACGCGGTTCACCAGGTCCTTGATTTCCGAGAGCACGTCGCCGGTCGACAGCACCAGCGAGACGCCGCCCTTCACTTCGCCGGCCGATGCGTTGATCAAAGTCTTGATCTCCTTGGCGGCATTGGCGGAGCGCTGCGCGAGTTCGCGTACTTCCTGGGCGACGACCGCAAAGCCGCGCCCTGCCTCGCCGGCCCGCGCCGCCTCGACACCGGCATTCAGCGCCAAGAGGTTGGTCTGGAAGGCGATCTCGTCGATGACAGAGATGATCTGGCTGATCTTCTGCGAGGACTGCTCGATGCGGCCCATGGCGCTGATGGCGTTCTGGACGATGTCGCCCGACTTGTCGGCGCTGTCCTTGGCTTCGCGCACGATTTCCGAGGCCTCGAGCGCGCGGCTTGTCGAGGTTTTGACCGTAGTGGTGATTTCCTCGAGGGCAGCCGCCGTTTCTTCAAGCGAAGCCGCCTGCTGCTCCGTGCGGTGGGCAAGCTGGTTTGCCGCGGCGGAAAGCTCGCGGGAATTGCCGGTGATCGTGCCGGCAGTGGTCAGGATGCCGGTCATCGTGCTGCGCAGCGTCAGCATGGCGCCATTGACGTTGGCCTGGAGCTCGGCGAAATCGCCCTGGAAGTGGCCAGCCATTTCCTGCGTCAGGTCGGCATGCGAGAGCGAGGCGATCACGCGGCGCACTTCGCTGACGCCGCGATCGACATTCTCGACCAGCTCGTTGACGCCCGTGGCGAAGCGGCGAAGATCTTCGTCCTCATAGGCCTTGGTGATGCGGCGCGAGAAGTCGCCGGCGGCAGCGGCCGCGACGATCGTGCTGATGTTCGTCTGCAGGTCCTTGCTCTGTGCCTGGAGGGCGGCTTCCTGGGCTTCCATTTCGCGCATCTGCATCTCGTTGGCGCGGAAGACGTCGAGGGTGCGCGCCATGGCGCCGATCTCGTCCTTGCGCTCGGTGCAGGGGATGTCGTCATCGAGCTTGCCGGCGGCGAGGTTCGACATCACGCCGGTCAAAAGCTGGATCGGGCGAACGATGCCGTTGCGGGCGAAGAGCATGCTGAGCAGCATGCCGGCGACGATACAGATGAAGGCGGTTGCGAGCAGCAGGATCTGCGTCGTCGTCGAGCGGGAGATTGCGGTGGCGCGCGATTCCGACAGCGTGGCGGCGGAGTAGGTCGTGTATTCCTTGAGCGCGGCGGTAACGGCCTTCTGGCCTTCCAGCGCCTTGTCGAGCGCGGCGAGAACGGCGGCGCGGTCCTGGCCCTTGTCCGAGCCGGCGACGGCCACCATGGCGCGGATATCCTCGAAATAGGGCGCCAGTGCCGCACGAACGCCGTCGAGCAGCTTCTGCTCATTGGCATCGGCCGTGGAGGCGATCTTCGGCAGGCGGTCGAGCATTTCCTTGGCGCGCTTCTCCGTCTCGGCGGCGAAGTCTGCTGCCTTTTCCGGGGCGATGGCGAGCTGGTAGGTCATGCGGCTGATGGCGATGACGTCGATGCGCAGGTCCATGGCTTCACGGGCCACTTCTTCCCGCGCTCCGGTGTCCGAAAGGGCGGCACCCAGCGAGGTCAGGCCGCGGCTGCCGACAGTGGCGATGGTGCCGGCGGCAAGGCCCATCAACAGCACGAGCAGGCCGACTTTCCGGGAAATCGAGAGATCCGAGATTTTCATGGACAGCGTCCCCGGGGTCTGCTGTCGCCGTCCTGGCGCGCTTCATCCCAAACAACCCGGGAACATTCCGGGTCAATCTGGCATCGTTTGTCCAATAGAAAGGTTTCGATTGTGTTGCGCGGCGGTTGCCGCTTTCGGCGTCACCTTTTGCGGAAGATGTAATCCGTCTCCTGCCGCAATATTTCGCCGGGCCGGAGTATCGCCTTGGGGAAATTGGCGTGGTTGACGGAATCGGGCCAGACCTGCGTTTCCAGGCAGAAGCCCGCAAAGGGGCCATAGCGGCGACCGTCGAGCCCGGGAACGGGCGGAGCGACCTTCGCGCCGGTGTAGAGTTGTACTCCGGGCTCGGTGGTCAGCACCTCCAGCGAGACGCCGGACCGGGGGCTGCGAACCTCGGCGACCGCTCGTTTCTTTTGGCGCTCCGGCGAGAGGCAGAAGTTGTGGTCGAAGGTGATGCCGCCCTCTTCCGTCTGCCGGCGCAGCGGCGTCCAATTGCACAGATCGAACGGCGTTCCAGTGACCGAACGGATTTCGCCGGTCGGAATCAGGTTCTCGTCGACCGGCAGGTAGTGATCGGCGTTGAGGCGGATCTCGTGGCCGAGCGCGTCGCTGCTGTCGTCGAGGATGAAATAGCTGTGCTGGCAGAGATTGACGGGCGTGGGTGCATCCGTCGTCGCTTCGTAGGCGACGGAGAGCACGCCATTGCCGGCCAAGAGATAGGTGCAGGTGATGGCGCAGGTGCCGGGATAACCGGCACGGCCGGCGGGATCGTTCAGCGTCAGTGTGACGAAGTCGGCGCCCTGGCCGGCGACATGCCAGTTCTGCCGGCCGATGCCGTCGCTGCCGCCATGCAGGTGCGAGACGCCACGTTCGTTGCGTTCGAGCTGATATTCGGTGCCGTCGATGGCAAACCGGCCGCCGCCGATGCGGTTGGCGCAGCGCCCCGGCGTCGCGCCAAAGTAGGGGGAGTGGGCGAGGTAGGACGGCAGATCGTCGAAACCGAGCACCAGGGGTACGTCATGCCCCTCAAGCCGGAGATCCTGGATGACCGCGCCCCAGGTCAGGACATGGGCGGTCAGGCCGCCGCCGGTGATCGTGATGCGCTGCACCGCTTCACCGGACTCAAGGTGACCGAAGATTTCATTGCCTGCACCCACGCTTCGTGTCTCCTCACCAATCCCGGCCGCGGGCGGCAAACTGCTGCAATTCTCTCCGGTCTGCAACCGAAAAGTCATACTTTTTGATGGCCTCAGAAGTTCTTCTGGTAGATGATGAAGGGCGTCTTGTCGGCGATGCGGTCATAGAGCTGGCGTGCGGTGGTGTTGAACTCCTGCGTCATCCAGTAGACCTCCGGCGCGCCCGCCTCCTTCGCCTTGGCATAGACCCCTTCGATCAGCGCCCGGCCGATGCCCGCGCCGCGCACATCAGGGTCGGCGAAAAGATCCTGCAGGTAGCAGACATTGCCGACCGTCCAGCAGGAGCGGTGGAACAGATAGTGGGCAAGGCCGACCGGCTTGCCGTCGAGCGTGGCAAGGAGGCCGCGATATTCGCCGTCCGCCGTCTCTCCCGTCAGCCGGGCGAAGGTGGTGGCAAAGATCTCCTCGGGCAGGACGGTGTTGTAGAAGGCGAGATAGGCGGTCCACAGGCGCCGCCATTCGCCCTCATCATCCTTGTGCAACGGGCGAATGACGACACGGCTCATGGTCAGGCTCCTGTTCCGATCTTTTCCAGATCATAGGGCGTGGTCTGGTAGATTTCATTGATCCAGTTGCCAAACAGCAGGTGCGCATGGCCACGCCAGCGGTTCTGCGGCGGCAGGGACGGGTCGTTGTGCGGGAAATAGTTCTTCGGCAGCTTGATCGGCACGCCGGCCGAGACATCGCGGAAATACTCGTCGGCAAGCGATGTCGAATCATATTCGACATGGTTGAAGATGTAGAGATTCTTCGCGTTGTCCTGCACCAGGCAGACCCCCGTTTCGTCCGATTCCAGCAGTATATCAAGCCCCGGCACGGCGCGAATATCGTCGGCGCGGATTTCCGTCCAGCGCGAGACGGGAACCTCGAAATTGTCGGAGAAGCCGTTCAGGAAAACCGACGACGGTTTGCGGTTGTGGTGGCGGTAGACGCCGAAGGCCTTCTCCTCCAGCGTGCGCTTCGGCACGCCGTGAAAATGGTAGATCGCCGCCATGCCGCCCCAGCAGACATTCAGCGTCGAATGCACGTTGGTCTGCGTCCAGTCGAGGATCGCCTTCATCTCGTCCCAGTAGGTGACGTCCTCGTAATCGAGCGTCTCCACCGGTGCGCCGGTGATGATGAAACCGTCGAACTTGCGGTGACGCACTTCTTCCCACGTGTCGTAGAAGGCGAGCAGGTGATCTTCCGAGGTGTTTTTCGCGCGGTGGCCGCCGACGCGCACCAGCGACAGCTCCACCTGTAGCGGCGAGGCGCCGACGAGGCGGGCCATCTGCACTTCCGTCTTGATCTTGTTCGGCATGAGGTTGAGCAGCCCGATCTGCAACGGGCGGATATCCTGCCGGATCGCCATCGTTTCGGTCATCACCCGCACGCCCTCGTGAACGAGGGTTTCGAAGGCGGGGAGCGTATCGGGAATCTTGATGGGCATGTCTCAACTCGATCCAAAACAAAAACCGGCCGCAACGATGTCGCAACCGGTCCACGTAAGGGTCTTCCTCGCGCGGCCCTTTAGCGACTTGTTTAACGTGGCTGCAAGCCGGCCGGCCAAATCACCACGAGCGTTTTAGATAGCGCCAGTCCGGTTGCGAATCAATCCGCTATCCCGGAGTCTACAAGACCCGGATGTGACGGGCACATCCGGGTCTTTGATTTCTCAGAAGGCGGGCAGCTTAGTAATAGCTGTAGTGGCGCTTCTTGTAGTAGACCTTGCCGCCCCAATGGCCGCCCCAGCGATGACCGTAATGGCCATAGTGGCGCTTGACGCGGTAGTGCTTGTAGCCGTGATGGCCGTAACCATGGCTGCTGTAGCCGTAGCTCTTGTAGCCGTAGTAGCCGGCTTCGGACGGGGCGGCGAAGGAAACAGCAGCGACGACGGCGACAACGGCGGACATGATGAACTTGCGCATGGGACTCTCCTGATCTCTTTCGGGTTGCAGGATGAGTTCCTCTCATCCAGTGATCAGACTTTCCCATATCGCCGCCGTTTAAGCTGTTTCGGATGGAACAGGGGCGTTTTGCGTCCGTTTTACCCGTCCCGCCCCACCCGCGACGTCATCCTCGGCCTTGAGCCGAGGATCCATGCGACGCCCGTGACCGGTGGATGCTCGGGTCAGGCCCGAGCATGACGAAAGAGAGGAGCGGCGACTTTCTCAGCCGCACCTCAGCCTTCCAGCTCTTCCCGCAGCATTTCCAGTTCCAGCCATTCCTCTTCCATCTTCGTCAGCTGCTCGCGCAGCTTTTCCATCTCGGCGGCGAGTTTGTTGAAGGTTGCCGGGTCCTTGGTGAAGAGGGCGGGATCGGCCATCTTTGCCTCGCGGACGGCGATCTCCTTTTCCGTCTTCGCCATCTCCTTCGGCAGGTTTTCGAGCGCGAACTTCTGCTTGTAGGAGAGTTTTGCCTTGCCCTTGCTATCGGGTGACGCGGCCGTGGCTGTCTCGGCGGCCTTCGCCTTCTCGGCCTTTTCCGCCTTGCGCTTTTCTTCGATTGCGCCGCGACGCTGCGCCATCATGTCGGAATAGCCGCCGGCATATTCGATCCAGCGGCCGTCCGGATTTTCCGGGTCGGCGGGCGCGATGGTCGAGGTGACGGTGCGGTCGAGGAAGTCGCGGTCGTGGCTGACGAGCAGCACGGTGCCGGCAAAACCCGCGACGATTTCCTGAAGCAGGTCCAGCGTCTCGATGTCGAGGTCGTTGGTCGGTTCGTCGAGGATCAGCAGGTTGGTCGGCCGCGACAGGATGCGCGCCAGCATCAGGCGGGCGCGCTCGCCTCCGGACAGGTTGCGGATCGGCGTGCGGGACTGTTCGGGCTGGAACAGGAATTCCTTCATATAGCCGGTGACGTGGCGCTGCTCGCCGTTGACGATGAGCGTCTCGCCGCGGCCGTCCGTCAGATAATGGGCGAGTGTGTCGTCGAGGTTCAGGTCCTCGCGGCGCTGGTCGAGCGTGGCGATTTCCAAGTTGGTGCCGAGTTTGACCGTGCCGCTGTCCGGCTCCAACTGGCCGGTCAGCATCTTGAGCAGGGTGGTCTTGCCCGCGCCGTTCGGGCCGACGAGGCCGATGCAGTCGCCGCGATGCACGCGGATCGAGAAGGGCGCGACAATGGTGCGCTCGCCATAGGCCTTGGTGATCTTCTCCGCCTCGATGACCAGCTTGCCGGACTCCTGCGCGTCGGAGGCGCTGGCCTGCACGCTGCCCTGCGGGCCTTTGTGGCCGCGATAGCGTGCACGCAGGTCGTGCAGCGCACCGAGGCGGCGCATGTTGCGCTTGCGGCGTGCGGTCACGCCGTAGCGCAGCCAGTGTTCCTCGCGCTCGATCGCCTTGCCGAGCTTGTGCTGTTCCAGTTCTTCCGCCTCCAGCACCTCGTCGCGCCAGGCCTCGAAATGGCCAAAACCCCGGTTGAGGCGGCGGGACTGGCCGCGGTCGAGCCAGACGGTGGCGTTGGAGACCTTTTCCAGAAAACGCCGGTCATGCGAGATGACGACGAGGGCCGAGCGCGTCGATTGCAGCTCGCCTTCCAGCCATTCGATGGTCGGCAGATCGAGATGGTTGGTCGGCTCGTCGAGCAGCAGAATATCCGGCTCCGGCGCCATGACGCGGGCAAGGGCGGCGCGGCGGGCTTCGCCGCCCGACAGCGATTTCGGGTCCTCGCTGCCATCGAGGCCGAGATGTTCGAGCAGGTAGGTGACGCGGTAGGGATCGTCGCTCGGGCCGAGGCCCGATTCCGCGTAGGCCGCAACCGTGTCGTAGCCGTCGAAATCCGGCGCCTGGTGCAGGTAGCGGATGGTGGCGGACGGGTGGCGGAACACCTCGCCGGACTGCGCCTCGGCCAGGCCGGCGGCGATCTTCATCAGCGTCGACTTGCCCGAGCCGTTGCGGCCGACAAGCGAGATGCGGTCGCCGGGCTCCACCTGAAGGCTCGCGCCGGCCAGCAGCGGCGTGCCGCCGAAGCTGAGGAAGATGTCGTCGAGTTTGAGAATGGGCGGTGCCAAGGGTCAGGCTCCTGAATGGTCATAGGGCCGGGCGATCAGGATCGCGCGGCCGGAGGCGAGCGAAAGGCGGATTGTGCCTTCCGCGACGTTGGAAATGGTGCGGGATGCCCCGAACGGCAGGGAAAAATTCGTCAACGGATAGCGCACATTGCCGATATCGAGGCCGGCAAGCGGCGTCAGGCCGAGAACGGAGAACAGGCTGCCCTTCGGCAGGTCGATCGCGCGGCTGCCCGGCAGAAGCGGCCAGGCCTCTTCCTCGCCGGAGGTGAGCTTGATGGCAACCCCCTGTTCCTCCAGCGAAACGGCGTGGAGGAGGTGCATTAGGGCATGGTCGCTGCGTTCGCCGCCGAGCGCGCCGGCCAGCACGATGTGTCTTGCGCCGCGCTCGGTGGCGACGGAAACGGCGATCGCGCCATCCGTCTCGTTCTTGGCGGTGGGATAGGGTTGGCGCTCGACATCCGGCCAGGCGTCCAGCAGCTCGGGCGGCGTGGAATCGAAATCGCCGACCCAGATTTCCGGCGTGAGGCCAAGGGCCTTTGCATGTCGCATGCCGCCATCCGCAGCCACGACACGCGCGCCGGCGACGTCCGCGGCAAGCCGCGACGTCGGCTGGAGCGCGCCTCCGAGGAGGACGACGAAGGTCTGGTCTGTCGGTGCCGGCAAGGTCATGGCTGATGCCCTTAGCGCATGTTTCCGGGAAAGGGAAAGAATTTGGCGTTTTGTCCGTTCATCCTCGTGCTCCAGCGGAGATATCCACGCGGCGGCTTTTCCGCCCGTGGGTTTGCGAGAGCATCGGACGGGGCGCTGGGAGCTGCCTCGTAAGGTTTGGTATAGGTGACACCTCTCAGCGCCCCGTTCAGCGGTTTTTGCCTGCGACTTCGGTCTCTCTGGGAGGATGGGTCTATGGGAACGGTGGCGTGCCTTTCCATCGGAAAGCACCATACACGCCCTCAGACTTACGCTGCCGCAGCCATGGCTGCCGATCGGCACCGTCTTCCATCGCGCCGGGCAAACCGGGGTAAACCCCTCGGACGTCACCCGCGCCAAACCCGATCCCTTTGTGTGCCCCACAGGCACGCCCGCCGAATTTATCAGGGGAAATGGCAGGTCCGGTCCGACACCCCCGCCAAATCCCCCGGATCGCCGGAGGGAGACCATTTTCCGCAGGCCCTTGCGATGAAGGTGCACGTCCTTCCCGCATCACAAGCGCCGATCCCGCCTGACTGCCACGCCTGGCAGCGTATCCTTCGGCGGGATGGCAAGATTGTAGGCACGGATTCGGTGGGCGGGGAAAATGTCGGTTGAAAGCGGGGACGGTGGGGGACGTGCCGTGCGGCGTGGATCCTCGGGTCGAGCCTGAGGATGACGAAAGGAGAGGAGGGGCGGCCCTGGAAGCGACGGTATATCCGCACCCTGCATGCCGCACCCGCTGGGCTCCGTTTCGGTCGGCCCGTGACCTTTCCTCCCCACTGTCATCCTTAGCCCGAGGATGACGAAAGGAGAGGAGGGGCGGCCCTGGAAGCGACGGTATATCCGCACCCTGCATGCCGCACCGGCTGGTGCTCCGTTTCGGTCGGTCTGTGACCTTTCCTCCCCGCTGTCATCCTCGGGCTTGACCCGAGGATCCATGCGGCACGGCGCTCACCACAGATCCAGATACAAATCCCGCCAGTCCGGGTTCATCGCCTCGATCAACGCGATCTTCCATTGCCGATACCATCGTTTCAATGATTTTTCCCGCTGGATGGCCGTCCCGATGCTGTCGTGCTCCTCATACCAGACGAGGCGCGAGCAGCCATATGTCGAGGAGAAGCCGGGTGTCCGACCTTCCCGATGTTCGTGAATGCGCCGCTCCAGATCGGAGGTCACGCCGATATAGAGCGTGCCGTGCTTCTGGTTGGTGGTGATGTAGACATATCCCGCCATGCGGGAAATTTGAGGGATTGTGGATCCTCGGGTCAAGCCCGAGGATGACGAAAGGAGGGCGGGTGTGGCAGCAGGAAGCGGTGGCACGCGCTGCGCAGCCACATGCTCCACCGTGCTGCACCATGCTGCACCGCGCTCCTCCATGCTCCACCATGGTGCAGTATGCTGTGCCGTTCGTTTGGCCCTTGGCCTTTCCTCCCCGCTGTCATCCTCGGGCTCGACCCGAGGATCCATGCGGCATGGCACACGCCAAACAGCAAAAACCCGGATGCAGGGACATCCGGGTTTTCGGGGAGGTCAGTGGGTGGGCGGGTTATTTGCAGACCTTGATCTTCTTGATGATGACGTTGCCGTAGTAGTCGTAGGACTTGACCTTCTTGATGAAGCAGTAGGGCTTGTGGCCGTAGCTGTAGTAGCCGGCCTGGGAGGGGGCGGCGAAGGAAACGGCGGCGACGAGGGCAATGGTGGCGGAAACGATGATGTTGCGCATGGGTCTCTCCGATTTCTGGGGATGAGCCTCTCTCATCCGGTGACTGGACTTTCCCACAGGGCGCGGCCGTCCGCTGTTCCGCATGGAACAGGTCGATGCCGTGCCGTTTTGCGTCAACTCGCTCTCCCGCCCGCACAAGCCCTTGCGCACTGTCACAAGCGGGACTATGCCTTTTCCTGCTCTAACGGGGTGCTCTTGGGTTTTTTGACCCATGGGCTGAGAGGCGGTTTCGCCAACCCGAAGAACCTGATCCGGCTCGTACCGGCGGAGGGATTAGACGGCACAGTCCAGCGCCCTACTCCCGTTTTGTGACCAGACAAGGAGGCGCGGATGCGCATGAGACTTCTTTCCACGATCGCGGCACTCGCCGTTTCCCTTGCTGCGCCTGCAATGGCGCAGGACAAGACGCTGACGATCTACACCTATGAAAGCTTCGTTTCCGAATGGGGTCCCGGCCCGAAGGTCAAGGAAACCTTCGAAAAGACCTGCGGCTGCACGGTCGAATGGGTCGGCGTGGCCGACGGTGTCGAACTTTTGACGCGCCTGAAGCTGGAAGGCGAGGGCACGAAGGCCGATCTGGTGCTCGGCCTCGACACCAACCTGATTACCGAGGCAAAGGCGACCGGGCTGTTCGAGGCGCATGGCCTGACGCCCGAGGGGCTGACGGTGCCGGGCGGTTTTTCCGACGATACGTTTCTGCCCTATGATTACGGCCATTTCGCCGTCATCTACGACACGGAAACGGTGAAAAATCCGCCGACGAGCCTGAAGGAGCTGGTCGAGGGCGATGCCTCGCAGAAGATCGTCATCGAGGACCCGCGCACCTCGACGCCGGGGCTCGGCCTGCTGCTCTGGGTGAAATCGGTCTATGGCGACAAGGCGGGCGAGGCCTGGGGCACGCTCAAGAACCGCGTCCTGACAGTGACGCCAGGCTGGTCGGAGGCGTACGGCCTGTTCACCAAGGGCGAGGCGCCGATGGTGCTGTCCTACACGACCTCGCCGGCCTACCATGTGATCGCCGAAAAGTCGGAGCGCTACAAGGCGGCGGCCTTCTCCGAAGGGCACTATGTGCAGATCGAGGTGGCCGGCCTGACGCGCACCTCCGACGACAAGGACCTGGCGAAGCAGTTCCTGACCTTCATGACGGGACCTGACTTCCAGTCGATCATCCCGGAAACCAACTGGATGATGCCGGCCGCCAAGACGAAGGATCCGCTGCCGGCGGCCTTCGACGCGCTGGTCAAGCCGGAAAAGACCTTTCTGATGGCTTCCGACGAGGTGGCGGCGAACCGCAAGGCCTGGATCGACGAATGGCTGGCGGCGATGAGCGCCAAGTAACGTGATCTTCGCACGCGCCGAACGAAAGACATTGCGCGTCGCCGGGGGCCTTGCCCTCGGCGGCGTGTTTGCTTTCGTCGGCGTGGCGACGGCGATGCTGCTGGCGCATGCCGGCGGCGGCGATGCACCGCTGTTCGACGCCTATATCTGGCGCGTGGCGCAGTTCACCCTGATGCAGGCGGCGCTCTCGACTGCGCTTTCCATCCTGCTTGCCATTCCCGTCGCCCGCGCGCTGGCGCGGCAGCGGGACTTTTGGGGGCGGGTGTGGATCATCCGTCTCTCTGTGGTGCCGCTCGGGCTGCCGGCGCTGGTGGCGGCCCTCGGCGTCATCGAGGTCTGGGGGCGGCAGGGCGTGGTCAACGATCTGCTGCGGCTCGGCGGTCTGCAGAACCCGGTCAGCGTCTACGGGCTCGCCGGTATCCTGATTGCCCATGTCTTCTTCAACCTGCCGCTCGCCGCCCGCTTCCTGCTGGCGGCGCTCGACCGCATTCCGGCCGAATACTGGCTTTCGTCGGCCAATCTCGGCATGGGCGGCGGCGCCGTCTTCCGGCTGATCGAATGGCCGGTGATCCGGCGGGTGCTGCCGGGCATTGCCGGGCTCGTCTTCATGCTCTGCGTGACGAGCTTCACCATCGTGCTGACGCTCGGCGGCGGGCCGGCGGCGACAACGATCGAGGTGGCGATCTACCAGGCGCTGCGCTTCGATTTCGATCCGCAGCGCGCCGTGCTGCTGGCCTTCCTGCAGATTGCCGTGACGGCGGTGTTGCTCTGGCTCCTGTCGCTCTTCGCCCGCCCCCCGGAAGAAGGGGCGACGGCCGGACGCGCCATTCGCCGCTTCGACGGGCGCCGGCGGCGTCTTGCCGATGGGGTCGTCATTGTCGTCTTCACGCTGTTCACCGCCGCGCCGCTCGCCGCGACCCTTGCCGCGGGGCTGGCTGCGGATTTCGGGCGGCTGGCGCTTGATCCGCTGCTGCATCGGGCGCTTTTCACGAGCCTTGCGATCTCGTTTGCCTCCGCATGCCTTAGTCTTGCGATCGCCTTGCCGGTCGTGCTCGTGCCGCGGCTTGCGGAGGCGGGTGACGCGGGTGTTTCGACGCGGCTGATGGGCCGCGCGCTGCCGGCGGTCGGTTCGCTCATCCTGCTCGTGCCGCCCGTCGTCGTCGCGACCGGCTGGTTTCTGGTGCTGCGGCTGTTTGGCGAGACGGGGCGGTTCGCGCCGGCCGTCATCACCGTCATCAATGCGCTGATGGCGCTGCCCTTCGTGGTGCGCGTGCTGGAGCCGGCCTATCGCACGCATCTTGCCCGCACCGCGCGGCTGGCGCTCAGCCTTGGCGTCACGGGGATGCATCGCCTGCTATGGATCGACTGGCCGGCGCTCCGAAAACCGTTCCTGACGGCCTTTGCCTTCGCCATGGCGCTGTCGCTCGGCGATCTCGGCGCCGTCGCCATCTTCGGCGCCGAGGGTTTTGTCACGCTGCCCTGGCTGCTGTTCTCGCGCATGGCGAGCTATCGCACGGCGGATGCGGCGGGCATCGCGCTGATCCTCGGCGTGATATGCCTGGCCCTGACGCTGCCGTCGACTGCGCCGGAGCGCCCAACGGAAAGACCTGCCGCCGATGCCTGATACTGCCGTTCGCCTGACCGATGTCACCGTGCGCTTCGAGGATAAACGGCTGGCCTTCGATTGCGCCATTGCCGCGGGCGACGCGGTTGCCGTGGCGGGGCCATCGGGTGCGGGAAAATCGACGCTGTTCAACGTGATCGCCGGCTTCCAGACGCCGGCGACGGGCACGGTCAGCCTGCTGGGGCAGGACATGGCGGGGCGTGATCCGGCCGAGCGGCCCGTTTCGGTCATCTTTCAGGACAACAATCTCTTCGCGCATCTGTCGATCGCCGACAATGTCGGGCTCGGCATCCATCCGGGGCTGAAACTGGATACGGCGGGGCGGCAGAGCGTGGTTGCGGCGCTGTCGCGGGTCGGGCTTGGTGGTTTCGAGCGGCGCCTGCCCGGTTCGCTCTCCGGCGGCGAGCGGCAGCGTGTGGCGCTGGCCCGCGCGCTGGTGCGGCGCCGGCCGATCCTGTTGCTCGACGAGCCCTTTGCCGCACTCGATCCGGCCATGCGGGCGGACATGGCGAAGCTACTTCTGGAGCTTCGTGCCGAGACGAAGAGCACGATGCTGTTCATCACCCATCAGCCGGAGGATATCGGCCGGCTGGCGGACCGTGTGATGTTCCTGGAGGCCGGCGCGATCGTGCTCGACGAGCCGGTGCGCGACTTCCTTTCGCGACGGGAACCGCCGGGAGTTGCAAAATTCCTCGGTCATTCCACGCTTTAGCGGGAAAGGCGGTTTTTCGCAGGACGCGGACGCCACAATTTGGTCGCCCCCCTGTGTCACCGGAGCCACAAGGGAAGCGTTTGTCGAATCGGAGGTTGCCGGCCGGGTATGGTGCGTCTATCTCATCCTTTCGTGGACGCGAGGATCCATGTTCGGGCTGCACCGCAGGGTTGCCGTTCGGGCGCGGGCTCCGTCAGGGCTGTGGGCAAGGGAAATGGCGAAAGCAATGCAGGACACTGCAGTGGTATCCGGACGCGGGGTCTTCAGACCCATCGCGGCGCTGCTGCTGGCCGGCACGCTTTTGGCCGGCTGCCAGTCGATCATCGAACAGACCTATGAGCCGACGATCTCGCCGTCGTCCAATCCGCAGATCGTCGACGAGGTGCAGAAGAACGACCCGCGTGCGCAGATGGGCGCGCGCGAGCATCCGCGCATCGTCGCGAGCTATGGCGGGGAATACAAGGACGCCAAGACCGAGCGGCTTGTCGCGCGCATCACCGGCGCGCTGACGATCGTCTCGGAAAACCCGAACCAGTCCTACCGCATCACCATTCTCAATTCGCCGGCGATCAACGCGTTTGCGCTGCCGGGCGGTTATCTCTACGTGACACGCGGCCTGCTGGCGCTTGCCAATGACGCGTCGGAAGTGGCGGCGGTGCTGTCGCACGAAATGGCGCACGTCACCGCCAATCACGGCATCGAGCGGCAGAAGAAGGAAGAGGCCGAAGTCATCGCGAGCCGCGTGGTGGCGGAAGTGCTGTCCAGCAACATCGCCGGCAAGCAGGCGCTGGCGCGCGGGAAAATGCGCCTTGCCGCCTTCTCGCGCAACCAGGAACTCCAGGCCGACGTCATCGGCGTGCGCATGCTGGGCGAAGCGGGTTACGACGCTTATGCGGCGGCGCGTTTCCTCGATTCCATGGCGGCCTATGCGCGCTTCACGGCGGTCGACCCCGATTCCGACCAGAGCCTCGACTTCCTGTCGAGCCATCCGAACGCGCCGCAGCGCGTGGAACTGGCGCGGCTGCATGCGCGGGCCTTCGGTGCCGAGGGCACGGTGGGCGATCGCGGCCGCGACTATTACCTCGCCGGCATTGACGGCCTGCTCTACGGCGATGCGCCGGAAGAGGGCTATGTGCGCGGCCAGACCTTCTTGCATGGAAAACTCGGCATCCGCTTCGACGTGCCGGTCGGTTTCCAGATCGACAACAAGGCCGACGCGGTGCTGGCAACCGGCCCGGGCGACGTGGCGATCCGCTTCGACGGCGTGGCCGACAGCCGCGGGCAGGACCTGGTCAACTACATTTCGAGCGGCTGGGTGACCGGCCTCAAGCCCGAGACGATCCGGCCCATCACGATCAACGGCCTGGAGGGCGCGACCGCCAAGGCCGCCGCCGACCGCTGGGAGTTCGATGTCACGGTCGTGCGCATCGACAAGCAGATCTACCGCTTCCTGACGGCCGTGCCGGCGGGCTCGAAGGCGCTGGAACCCACGGCGGCAACGCTCAAGGGATCGTTCCGCAAGCTGACGCCGGCCGAAGTCGCCTCATTGAAGCCGTTGCGCATTCGCGTCATTGCCGCGCGCGCCGGCGATACCGTGGGGTCGCTCGCCGCGCGCATGATGGGCACGGACAGGAAGGTCGACCTGTTCCGGCTGATCAATGCCATGACGGCGACCAGCACGGTGCGGCCGGGCGAAAAGTTCAAGATTATCAGCGAGTGATTTCTCAGGCGCCGCGTTCGAGGCGTGCCCGGACGCCGGATCCCCGGATTTGACCCGAGGATCCGGCGGGCCGGCGCCTCACGCGTAGGCGAAATCCGTCGTCTTGCTCACCAGCACGGCTTTCAGCTTCTCCAGCGCGCGGTTTTCGATCTGGCGCACACGCTCCTTGGAAATGCCGAGCAGGATGCCGAGTTCTTCGAGCGTCGCGCCGTTTTCCGCAAGGCGGCGGGCGCGGATGATCTTCATCTCGCGCTCGTTAAGCTGGCCGAGGGCGGCGTGCAGCCAGTGGTGACGCCGTTCGCCATCGATGCTGCCTTCCGCCTGCTCGTCCGGCAGGGGGGCGTCGCTGGTGAGGAAGTCGAGGCGGCTGGAGCTTTCGCCTTCGGCAGACGAGATGGGCGCCTGAAGCGACAGGTCGGAGGAGGAAAGGCGCGCATCCATGGTGCGCACGTCGGCCGTGCTGACGCCAAGGGCTGCGGCGATCTCCTGGTGCATGGCTTCCGCCGTCAGATGGGTGTCACCCCGGGCGAGACGGGCGCGTAGGCGCCTGAGATTGAAGAACAGCGCCTTCTGCGCGGAGCTGGTGCCGCCGCGCACGATGGACCAGTTGCGCAGCACATAATCCTGGATCGAGGCGCGGATCCACCAGCTGGCATAGGTGGAAAAGCGCACCTGCCGCTCCGGCTCGAAGCGGGCGGCGGCTTCCAGCAGGCCGATATAGCCTTCCTGGACGAGGTCGCCGAGCGGCAGGCCGAAGTTGCGGAACTTGCCGGACATCGAAACGACCAGCCGCATATGCGCCATGGCGATGCGGTTGCGGGCTTCCTGATCCTTGTTGTCCTTCCAGGCGTGGGCGAGTGCCTGCTCTTCCTCCCGTTCGAGATAGGGGGCCGACATTGCAAGCTTGATCATGCGGCGGTCTGCGGTCGTCGTAGCCATGGGGTCTCTCCACGTGAACCGAACCGATGCAAGGAGGCCCGTTTCCGGCATTCGCCTTGCACCCTGCTTGATGATGACGTTTCAGAAAGACCGACGGTTCGCCCGAAAAACCGATTTCGAGAAATAAAGTGACTGGCGCAGCCGCGGCCGCCCGAAGCCGGTCGTCCTCGGCTTGCAAACGGCCACGCGGCAGAAAAGTTCCAAAGAAAAAGCCCGGCTGTTGCCAGCCGGGCTTTAAATTTGGAAGGTGCGCCCTAGATCAGGCCGCTTCGTCCTGGGAGTCGTCTTCTTCGATGGCCTTGCCGCGCTTCGGACCCTTGCTGAGGTTCGTCTCGACGAGGCGAACGGCTTCGGTTTCCGACATCTTGTTGACGGCTGCGATTTCGCGGGCCATGCGGTCAAGAGCGGCTTCATAGAGCTGACGCTCGGAATAGGACTGTTCCGGCTGGTTTTCGGCACGGTACAGGTCGCGCACGACCTCGGCGATCGAGATCAGATCGCCGGAATTGATCTTGGCATCATATTCCTGCGCGCGGCGCGACCACATGGTGCGCTTCACACGGGCCTTGCCCTGGACAACCTTCAGAGCGCGTTCGACGAAATCGGTCTCCGACAGTTTGCGCATGCCGATCGAAACGGCCTTGGCAACCGGCACCTTGAGACGCATCTTGTCCTTTTCGAAATCGATGACAAAAAGCTCAAGCTTCATGCCGGCGACTTCCTGCTCGTCGATGGCGACGATCTGACCGACGCCGTGAGCGGGATAGACGATCGATTCACCGGTCTTGAAGCCATGGCGCGTGGAAGATTTCTTCTGCTGGGTCGTCATTCTGTTCAAATACTCCCTGTTACGCTCCCGGCCGTGGCCGGGTGGGTCCGAGGACCCGGGAAAGACGGGGGCACCTTGGGGGTGTCACCACTCTGGTCCGTCCGACGACGCAAAATAGTCCCCAGCGACGCGATCACATGTGAGCAACCGAAGTTGCCTATGGGAGGTGAGCGACGTTGAGGGATCGTTTGCTTTCGTGGTGGTGTTCGGGCATGCGAAATGCCGCGATGTGGATCAGTATTCAGACCCTACCACAAAAAAGTGCCGAAATCAATAATTTGCTTCGCATGGGTCATCAAGCCTGCCCTATCGCTTTTTCGCGGGAGCATGCTTTTTTCCCCAGGTTCACTCGGCGGCTTGCGCGGGCCGGTGCGGTGTCGAAGGCCGGCATCCGCTGCGTCAGCGCGCCAACTTGTTGTTTTCCCGCACGGTGCAACAGCGGGTAAATGCGTTCCGGCGACCGGATGTCTCAGTCGCCCTGGCCGGGGTTCGGCGAGAAGAACTGCTCGTACTTGCCCTCGACGCCGTCCATTTCCTTGGCTTCCGGCATGGCGTCGCGCTTGACCGTGACGTTCGGCCAGATCGAGGCGAACTCGGTATTGATCTTCAGCCACTTGTCGAGGCCTGGCTCGGTGTCCGGCTTGATCGCCTCGGCAGGACATTCGGGCTCGCAGACGCCGCAGTCGATGCACTCGTCGGGATGGATGACGAGAAAATTCTCACCCTCATAGAAGCAGTCGACAGGGCAAACTTCGACGCAGTCCATGTATTTGCAGCGAATGCAGTTGTCGGTCACGACATACGTCATGAGTCACTCCAGAGTAGTCATAAGGCGGCGGAGCCGTCCGCTCCCGCAGATCCTGTCACGCGATCGGCCTGCCGGACGGGAATGCCGCGCATGCGCAGGCTGTCCGGAGGCTGAGGTAAAGGCTTTGGGGGCGCTTTGCAAGGGTAATACATGCGCCGGCCGGCGCATGCGAGGTATAGAATTCTAATCCTCGTCCTTGCCGGAAAAACCATGCAGGCGGTCTGTTTCCCGGCGTTCCCGCTTGGTCGGCCGGCCGGCGCCGCGCTCGCGTGTCGCCTGTTCGTAGAACGAGCGTTCCTCGCGCGGCGGCGGGGGCGGCGTCATGTCGCTGTAGAGGTGGCGGGCTTCCTCATAGGGGCCGCGGCGCTCGCCGGGTTGAAGCACCTTGACGACCATGTCCTGCCGGTCGAGCGAGAGTGTGATCACGTCGCCCGGACGCACCATGTGCGAGGGCTGGCGGACCGCCACGCTGTTGATGCGGACATCGCCCGCCTCGACGGATTTCGCCGCAAGCGAGCGGGATTTGCGCAGGCGCGCAAAGAACAGCCACTTGTCGATGCGCTGTCGCGCCTGACCTGCTGGCTGTTCCTCGTGTCGCGCCATCGCTTACTTCTTCATCTGCTCCTTGAGCGCAGCGAGCTTTGCGAAGGGTGAATCCGGGTCGATCGGCTTTTCCTTGCGGGGCGGCCGGGCCTCGAATTTCGCCTGCTGCGGCTTGGCCGCGCGATCGTTGCGCTCGCCGCGATCCGGGCGATTGCCGCCCTGCGGCTTTCCGTCGCGGCCCTTGTTCTGGTCCGGACGGCCACGACCGCCGTCACGACGGTCGCCGCGCTCGCCTTGACGGTCGCCGCGTTCACCGGCCGGCTGGTTGCGATGCCGCTCGCCGCCGCGGCGTTCGCCGTTGTTGCGATCACCCTGGCGTTCGCCGCCATGGCGCTGGCCCTGGCGCTGGTTGTTGTCGTGGCGCGAGCCCGGGCGCCAGAGCAGGACGGGCTTGGCTTCGACCGGCTCGCCCTCGGCGACGGTTTCTGCTGCGACCGGCGTTTCTGCGGCGGCCTCGGCAACGGCGGCCGGCGCCTGCTCGGCGGCTGCAGCCGGTGCTTCGCCGTCGGCGTCCGATGCGTCGGCGTCGTGTTCGTCCGTCGTCTCGCTTGTGGCTTCAGCCGTCTCGGCGGTCGCGTCCGCCGGTTCGGCGGCGGTAGCAGCAGCGGCGGGGGCCTGCGCGGCGAGGAAGGCGGCGGCTTCTTCCGGCTTCACGCTATCGGCGCGGTAGCCGAGACCCTTGAGGATCTCTTCCATGTCGTCCGGCGTCGCGCCCAGGATGGACAGCATCGCGGTCGTCGCCGTGAAGCGGCGGCCGTCATAGGCGCCTTCCGGACGCGGCGTGCCTGGCTTCCACTGCAAGAGCGGGCGGATAAGATCGGCGAGGCGCTCGAGAATATCGATGCGCACGGCGCGCTTGCCGAGGAAACGGAAGCCGGCGAGCTTGTAGAAGGCGCGCTCGAATGCCGGATCGGTGACAACCGAGGTGCGGCCAGCGGCCAGCACCGGAATGAGGTCGCCGTAACCCGGCTTGTCGAGGCCGTCGTTCTTCAGCGCCCAGAGCAGGGTGATGAGTTCGGCCGGCGCCGGCTTCAGCAGTGCCGGCATGAAGATGTGGTAGGCGCCGAAGCGGATGCCGTGCTTGCGCATGGAAGCGCGGGCATCCTGGTCGAGCGACTTGACGTCGTCGGCGACATCGCGGCGGAACAGCACGCCGAGGCTTTCGACGAGCTGGAAGGCGAGACCCTTGGCAAGGCCCTGCAGGTCTTCCGCGCGCGACAGGTCGTCGAGTGGCTTCAGTACGGTGGCGATGTGATGGTTCACGAAACGCTCGATGCGGGCGGCGACGTGGTCGCGCGCATTGCCGGTCAGCTGCTCGTCGGCAAGCAGGATGACGCGCGGGCGCATGATGTGATCGGAAGCGGCCAGACGCGCGACGGGATCGCCGAGCCAGCGCACGGTGCCGTCGGAGCCGAGCGCGAGGTCGGCATTGCCGGCCGCATGCAGGCGCGCAGCACGGGCCTCGAACTCCAGCGCAAGCGCCTTCTGCGCGGCAGCCTGCACGGCCTTCGCATCGGGACCTTCCGTACCGGAGACGAGCGTGAACCGGAAACCGGCCAACTGCCCGACATGATGTCCTTCTACGAAGACATCGCCATTCACACTGATTTCAGCTTCCAACATCGCATTCTCTCTCAGGCGCTTCATGAGCACAGATGTCCTGCGATCAACAAAGCGTTTCGTCAACCGTTCATGTAGCGCATCGGACAATCGGTCTTCGATTTCCCGCGTCTTTTCCTGCCAGTGTGTCGGATCGGCAAGCCATCCGGGCCGATTCGACACATAGGTCCACGTCCTTATCTGCGCGATTCGCGCCGAAAGCGTGTCGATTTCACCGTCTGTTCTGTCAGCCCGGCGGACCTGATCGGCCATGAAATCTTCGTTAACCGTACCGCGCTTTACGAGGTCCGCATAGAGCGTCGAAATCAGGTCGGCGTGCTGGGCAGGCGTGATGCGGCGATAGTCGGGAAGCGCGCAGGCCTCCCACAGTTTCTGCACGCGCTCGGGCGTCGTGGCGAGATCGCGCACGTCCGGATACCGCGACAGATGTTCGAGCGCCTGCTGGTCGACGGCGGGCAGCGCCCGCGTCAGGCCGGCGATCGGCGGCGGGGCGTCGAGCGACTTGCGCAGGCTGACCAGCGACGCATAATCGAAGCGCGTGGTGCGCCATTGCAGCACTTTGACGGGGTCGAACTGGTGCGTCTCGATGCGTTTGACCAGTTCGTCGTCGAAGGGATCGACGCGGCTGGTGACGCCGAAAGTGCCGTCGCGCAGATGCCGGCCGGCGCGGCCGGCGATCTGGGCGAGTTCGGCGGGATTGAGGTTGCGGAACTGGTAGCCGTCGAACTTGCGGTCCTGCGCGAAGGCGACGTGGTCGACATCGAGGTTGAGGCCCATGCCGATGGCGTCGGTGGCGACGAGATATTCGACATCGCCCGCCTGATAGAGCGCGACCTGGGCGTTGCGGGTGCGCGGCGAGAGCGCGCCGAGCACGACCGCGGCGCCGCCGCGCTGGCGGCGGATCAGCTCGGCGATCGCATAGACCTCGTCGGCGGAAAACGCGACGATGGCGGTGCGCTGCGGCAGGCGGGTGATCTTCTTCGAGCCGGCATAGAAGAGCTGCGAGAGGCGCGGCCGTTCGACGACGTGGATGCCGGGCAGCAATTGCTCAAGGATCGGCTTCATGGTGGCCGCGCCAAGCAGCAGCGTCTCGTCGCGGCCTCTCAGATGCAGCACCCGATCGGTGAAGATATGGCCGCGCTCGAGATCGCCGGCGAGCTGCACCTCGTCGATCGCCACGAACGAGGCGCGCGTCTCGCGCGGCATGGCCTCCACCGTGCAGACCGAAAAACGCGCCATATGCGGCGTGATCTTCTCCTCGCCGGTGACGAGCGCCACATTGTGCTCCCCGACCTTCTCGACCAGACGCGTATAGACTTCGCGCGCCAGGAGCCGCAGAGGCAGGCCGATAATGCCCGACTCGTGCGCCACCATGCGCTCGATTGCGTAGTGGGTCTTGCCCGTATTGGTCGGGCCGAGCACCGCGGTGACCCCGCGGCCGCTCAAGATCATGGGTGCTTGCGACAAGTCACATACCGGTTGTTTCAACGCTCGCCGGACGCATCCGGCAGGCAACAGATGCCCATCGGGGCGGGGAATGGCAAGGGGGGAGGCGAAAAGCGGCAATTTTCCACGTCATTCGCCGGCTCATGGAACAGGCGCGGAACGAAACGGCGACGAATCGCTGACTCGGGTGGATTCAGGGTTTGTTCACCACAATGGGTGGACGAAGTCTCCGAACGAGCCGCTAAATACTGAATCGTACCGAGGATTAACGCGGGACGGCTTTGCGCCGAATGCGCCATTCAATCTACGTAGGAATATTCCCAACTAATTGGGATTGTCCGTTAAATACGTAGTGGAGAAATTGAAT
The DNA here is from genome assembly GCF_009827055.1 of Shinella kummerowiae. Classification (GTDB taxonomy): domain Bacteria; phylum Pseudomonadota; class Alphaproteobacteria; order Rhizobiales; family Rhizobiaceae; genus Shinella; species Shinella kummerowiae. The sequence goes on along the minus strand of NZ_WUMK01000008.1, from coordinate 105,186 downwards.
TCCTGCTTGATAAAAAAACGAGCCAAACTCTGCATGATTCTTGAAGCGTTTAACAGGCGACGAGACTCCTCAGCTCGATCAGGATCCGAGGGAAAGTCTCGGGCAGCATGTGCGGTTGCCACACGGCAGTTGTGGTAGACATACGTCCCGATGTCGACTTGTTCTAACTGACGGTCCGCTTCAAACGCTTTTAATGCACTTTCAAGGACGGCCGGTTCAATATCAGGGAAGACAGCATTAACCCACTCAGTCACTTTCTTCTTAGTGTCATAGCGGGTCTCGAAAACTCGAAAAAAGCTAAGGACTGAGTGGCTTGCCAATCCTACCGAGTAGGCATTCAAGGCATCTCGGTAGTAGGCTAAGCACCGCAATAAATTTTCATCAGTTGGGAGCGTTCGATAGAAATACCATTCGTTAATGGTAGTAGACGCCAAATTTTTCTTTGGCACGGGTGCAGGAACGGGACTACCCGACCAACCTTCATGAAGCGACGCTGGTTGGTCATTACACCAGCTCATCACGCTCAACATCCGGTTAATTAGTGTTGCCGCTGCGTCTTGCGACATGCGTTCCTGAATCAGGTCGATGCTGACGGAATGCGAATTATCTTTCGTCTTTGGGAATAAAATCAAATGGTGCCCACCAAATTCCATTCTTGTTGGTTCTTTGGGCCAAGTGACCTGCGTGTCCGCCCGTAAATTCAAGAACCTCGATGATTGCCGAGCTCCAAGCTTTCTATGAAACGCAGCCTTCTCCTCCTCTGTCTCATACTCACGCCAATCGGTTTTAAACGGCCGGTCTAGTTGGCGCGAAATTGACACCGTACGAGAAAGATCTCGGAAGATTTTTGCTCCAAATGACCTTTCGACCGCTGTTAGTTTGTCCAGCCTGTCGTGGTCATATTTATTTTCTGCTCCCTCGTTGAAAAGGCTTAAAGCGTACTTGGAAACGAATGAGACCGTTCTGGTTTTATCTTTGTTTCTGAATCGGAGTGTCGCCGCGAATTCATCGGAGGTGAAATCCTGCTCAACAGACAAGGTGAGACGTAGGAGACCAGTGCCGTCATCGTCAGTGCTGACAAGAATAGCAACTGCGTCTTGCAAATTTGCCGCATTGCGAAATGATGCATTAATCCCGCCTACCGGTCGTAAATCGCCCAGAATAAGCGAGACATGGCCAGCATAACCAGATGAATAATGGGCAAAGCCGAGGATGGCATTTGCAATCTGTTTGTTAGAAATTCTGACACCAGCATTCTCTCGGCCTTGAGGCAGCAGGTTGTATCTCCTTAAACTTTCAAAACGTTCTTTAGTTTGATCAAGCGTGCCACGTTCAGCAAGCCTATCGTGCAGCCAAATCATTAGATCGCGCGCATACATATGTGTATACCCTCACCCTCGAGTCGAGTTGAAGGTCCTTACCTACTGGGAGTGCTTCGAACCTAAAAAGCCTTGATTCCAGTTGTTCTGTATCCAGACGTTACAGTTCTTGGTCACGCCAAATGGTCGTGCAGTTCCGCCCCATCCCAGCTGCCGCCCGATTCGTAGAGCGGGAAGACCTCTTCGGTGATGTAGGGGCCGCCGCCGACGGATTCCTTGGAGGACATCAGCACGAAGCGGTTCACCGTGAAGGTGTTGGTGTAGAAGTTGCCGCGACCGGTGAGGTAGTGGGCGACGTCTTCGGTTCGGGCGTTGCGCAGCCTTGCCAGCGTGACGTGGGGGGTGAATTTGCGCGGGTCGGCGGGCAGGCCGAGGCGCTGGCAGATGCGCTCGATTTCCGCCTGGAGGGCGTACATTTCCGGGGCCTGGGTGACGCCGGCGAAGACGGAATGGGGTTTCTTCGAACCGAAGGAACCGATGCCGGACAAAGCGAGCTGGAATTCCGGGCGCTCGATGCGGTCGAGCCTGTCGACCACCTCGTCGGCGGTGCGGCCGTCGATATCACCGATGAAGCGCAGGGTGATGTGGAAGTTCTCGACGTCTATCCAGCGGGCTCCGGGAAGGCCGCCTCTCAACAATGAGAGGCTCATCGCCGCGTTGCGCGGCACTTCGAGGGCGACGAAAAGTCTCGGCATGGCGACCTCTCCACTCTGGAATGTACCGTCAGCGAATCACGCAACGGTTTTTTACGCAACCCTTATTTCGCACCCGCGAAAACTACTCCCCCGCTGTGATGGATTTGAGGAAGGTCTCCGTGGCCGGAAGCATGGTCCTGACCATGACGTCGACGCCCTCGCTGTTCGGATGCATGCCGTCCTCAAGCTGGAGGTTGGCATGGGTCACCACGCCGTCGAGGAAAAACGGATAGAGCGCCACGCCGTGTTTATCGGCCATGCGCTGGTAGATGCCGTTGAAGCGTTCGCCGTAGTCCGGGCCCATGTTCGGGGGCGCCATCATGCCGGCGAGCAGCACGGCGATGCCGCGCTCCTTCAAACGGGTCAGCATGGCGTCGAGGTTCTTTTCCGTCTGTTCCGGCGGAATACCGCGCAGCGCGTCGTTGGCGCCGAGCTCGAGGATGACGCCCTTCGTGCCGTCCGGGATCGACCAGTCGAGGCGGGCAAGGCCGCCCGATGAGGTGTCGCCGGAAACCCCGGCATTGGCGATCTCGACGTCAAAACCCTTTTCGCGCAGCGCGGCCTCCAGCTTCACCGGAAAGGCGTCCGAGGCGGGAAGCTGGTAGCCGGCCATCAGGCTGTCGCCGAAGCCGACGAGCTTGATCGGCTCCGCAAGCGCGCTGCCGGCGGATAACAAAGCTGTGATTGCAAGTGAGGCGAAAATCGAAAGCGCCGCTTTAAACGACATAGTGCTGATCCTAGATTGCTGGCATTCCAGTTGTTCTAAGAAACATATAGGGCAGAATTCCTTGGCCAAAACCATCATCGACCTCAAAAATGCCGATCTCACCCTCGGAAGGGCCGCCGCCTCCGTGCATGTGTTGAAGGGGATAGGCCTGTCGATCGATGCGGGCGAATCGGTCGGCATCGTCGGGCCTTCGGGGTCCGGCAAGTCGACGCTCTTGATGGTGCTGGCCGGGCTGGAGCGGCTCGACAGCGGCGAGATCCATATCGATGGTGCCGGCCTGCATGGCATGAGCGAGGACCAGGTGGCGGATTTCCGCGGCCGCAATATCGGCATCGTCTTCCAGTCCTTCCACCTCATTCCCAACATGACGGCGCTGGAAAACGTCGCGGTGCCGCTGGAGCTTGCCAATGTGCGCGATGCCTTCGAGATTGCGCGCCGCGAACTGACGGCCGTCGGGCTCGGCGAGCGCCTGTCGCACTATCCCGGCCAGCTTTCCGGCGGCGAGCAGCAGCGCGTGGCGATTGCGCGCGCGCTGGCGCCGGCGCCAAAATTGTTGATCGCCGACGAGCCGACCGGCAATCTCGACACCGAGACCGGCCGGCAGATCGCCGACCTCTTGTTTGCCAAGCAGGCCGAGCGCGGCACGACGCTGGTGCTGGTGACGCATGATCCGTCGCTCGCCGCCCGGTGCAGCCGGCAGGTCGCCATGCGCTCCGGCGAGATCGTGTCCGGCGCCGCACCGATCAAGGCGACGCTGGCCGTGGTGCCGGCATGAGGGTCGGCGCGATCCTGCGACAGTTTCCGCTGGCGATCCGCCTGGCGCTGCGCGAGATGCGCGGCGGCCTGAAGGGGTTTTACATTTTCCTCGCCTGTATCGCGCTGGGTACGGCGGCGATTGCCGGCGTCAATTCCGTGTCGAGCGCCATCACGCAGGCGATCGCCTCGCAGGGGCAGACGCTGCTGGCCGGCGACGTGCGCTTTGAATTCAACAACCGCTTTGCCACACCGGAAGAGTTGAAGCATTTCCAGGGGCTTGGCGATGTGTCGCTGTCCACCGGGCTGCGCTCCATGGCGCGCCTGCCTGACGGTTCCGACCAGACGCTGGTGGAGGCGAAGGGCGTCGATGGCGCCTATCCGCTCTACGGCACGCTGGAAACCTTGCCGCAGCAGCCGGCGAGCCAGCTGTTCGCCAAGCAGGGCGAGGCTTTTGGCGCCATCGTGGCGCCGCTGCTGCTCGACCGGCTGGGCATTGCCGTCGGCGACGAGATCCTGCTCGGCACGGCGAAGCTCAAGGTTACGGGCACGCTGCTGCGCGAGCCCGATGCGGTGTCGGAAGGTTTTGGCTTTGCGCCGCGCCTGATGCTGTCGGAAGAGGCCTTGCAGGCGAGCGGCCTGGTGCAGACCGGCAGTCTGGTGGAAAATGCCTATCGCGTCCGTCTGGCCGATCAGGACGTGGCGCTTGCGAAGGTCCGGGCGGACGCCACCAAGGCTTTCCCGAAGGCCGGCTGGTCGATCCGCACCGCCAACAGCGCCGCACCCTCGCTGACCACCAACATCACCCGCTTCTCGCAATTCCTGACGCTGGTCGGCCTGACAGCTTTGATCGTCGGCGGCGTCGGCGTGGCCAATGCCGTGCGGGCCTATCTCGATTCCAAGCGCTCGGTGATCGCGACCTTCAAGTGCCTCGGCGCGCCGGCTTCGCTGGTGGCCTTGGTCTACCTGACGCAGATCGCGCTGATCGCGGCCGTCGGCATCCTGCTCGGCCTTGTCGCCGGGGCGCTGATGCCCATGGTGGCGATGCAGTTCCTCGATGGCGTGCTGCCGGTGCCGGCGGAGGCGACGCTCTATCCGTCCGCCCTGTTGATCGCCGCCGTCTTCGGCCTGCTGACGGCGCTCGCCTTCGCGATCATGCCGCTCGGCCATGCCCGCGAGGTGCCGGCGACCGCGCTGTTTCGCGAGCAGGGTTTCGAGGCCGGCCGTCTGCCGAGTTGGCCCTATGTGCTGGGGGCGGCGATCTTTCTTGCCGCACTGGCGGGGCTCGCCATCTTCACGGCCTATGACCGGTACATCGCGCTGGTCTTCCTCGGCGCCATCGCCTTCGCCTTCGTGGTGCTCCGCGTCGTGGCGATGCTGATAACGGCGCTCGCCAAGCGCAGCCCGCGGGTCAATTCGCCCTCGCTGCGCCTCGCTATCGGCAATATCCACCGGCCGGGGGCGTTGACCTCGTCCGTCGTGCTGTCGCTCGGGCTTGGTCTGGCGCTGCTCGTCACGCTGACGCTGATCGACGGGAACCTCCGCCGCGAACTCACCGGCAATCTGCCGGAGCGCGCGCCGAACTTCTTCTTCGTCGATATCCAGGGCAGCGAACTCGACGGGTTCCGGCAGGTGCTGCAAACCAACATGCCTGATGGCAAGATCATCGAGGTGCCGATGCTGCGCGGCCGCGTCATGGAGCTGAACGGCGTCGATGTGGCCAAGGTCAAGGTGCCGCCGGAAGGCCAATGGGTGCTGCGCGGCGACCGCGGCATTACCTATGCCAAGCGCACGCCGGAAAATTCGACGCTCGCCGAGGGCGACTGGTGGCCGGAGGACTATTCCGGCGAGCCGCTCGTCTCGTTTGCGGCGGAGGAGGGGCGCGAGCTTGGACTGAAGATCGGCGATACCGTGACCGTCAACGTGCTCGGCCGCAACATGACCGCGCGCATCGCCAACTTCCGCAATGTCGAGTGGGAATCGCTGTCGATCAACTTCGTCATGGTGTTCTCGCCCAACACCTTTGCCGGCGCGCCGCATGCGTGGCTGGCCACGGTGATCGATCCGTCGGCGACGGCGGAGCAGGAGGCGGCGACGCTGAAGGCGGTCACCAACGCCTATCCGACCGTCACCAGCGTGCGCGTCAAGGATGCGCTCGACGTGGTCAACGAGCTGGTCGGGCAGCTCGCGACGGCGATCCGTGCCGCCGCCGCCGTGGCGCTGATCGCCTCCATCCTCGTGCTGGCCGGGGCGCTTGCCGCGGGCAACCGGGCGCGCGTGCACGATGCGGTCGTCCTGAAGACGCTGGGCGCCACGCGCGCTACGCTGATCCGCGCCTTCAGCTACGAATATCTGATGCTGGGGCTGGCGACCGCGATCTTCGCGCTGTTTGCCGGCGGCGTGGCGGCCTGGTTCGTGGTGAGCCGCATCATGACGCTGCCGTCGAGCTTCCTGCCGGATGTCGCCGTCATGACGGTGGTGACGGCGCTGGTCATGACCGTCGGCATCGGCCTTGCCGGGACCTGGCGCATTCTGGGGCAGAAGGCGGCGCCGGTGCTGCGCGAGCTTTGAAATTGCAGGACCTTCGGCGCACTCAAGGGTCGCGGGTCTTGTGCGAGACACAATTCATGCGCATATTTATCACAGGCAAGCTGGAACCCCGCAGCGGTTGCCTGGACCCCGCAAGCGCGCCGAACGATCGGCGCGAATAAGCGGGAGCCCGACACCGTCAATACAGGGGGCTTGATCCAAGAGGAAAACATGGCTGATCTTCGCAACTACCAGACCCGAACGGCCAATACCGGCGCTCAGGCCGGTGCCGCCATCGACGAGGGCCTTCGCGCCTATATGCTCCGGGTCTACAACCTGATGGCCTTCGGTCTCGCGATCACCGGTCTCGTGGCGTATTTCGCCTCGCAGGCCGCCTTCGCCGACGGCCAGCTGACCGCGTTCGGTCAGGCGATCTATGTGAGCCCGCTGAAGTGGGTCGTCATGCTCGCCCCGCTGGCGCTGGTCTTCTTCCTGAGCTTCCGCATCCACACGATGAGCGTTTCGGCCGCGCAGGCGACCTTCTGGGTCTATGCCGGCCTGATGGGCCTGTCGCTGTCGTCGATCTTCCTGATCTACACCGGCGCCAGCATCGCGCAGACCTTCTTCGTCTCGGCCGCCGCCTTCGGCGCGCTGTCGCTGTTCGGCTACACGACGAAGCGCGACCTCTCCGCGATGGGCTCGTTCCTGGTGATGGGCCTGTTCGGCCTGATCATCGCCTCGCTCGTCAACCTGTTCCTGCAGTCCTCGGCGCTCGATTTCGCGATCTCGGCGATCGGCGTGCTGGTCTTCGCCGGCCTGACGGCCTGGGACACGCAGAAGATCAAGGAAATGTACTTTGAAGCCGACGACGTCGCCGTGGCCGGCCGCAAGGCCATCATGGGCGCGCTGACGCTCTACCTCGACTTCATCAACCTCTTCCTGTTCCTGCTGCGCTTCCTCGGCAACCGCGAGTAACGCCGGCAGCCGGATGGCTGATCATGAAACCCCGCCGGAGACGGCGGGGTTTTTCGTTTTGGCGCGCTGGTGCGCGTGGCGTGGATCCTCGGGTCGAGCCCGAGGATGACGAAAGAAGAGAAGCGGAAGATCAAAGAGGCCGCGCGTCGTTCCGCATCGTTCGATGTGTCCGTCGCCACCGCCTTCCCTCCGTCATCCTCAGGCTCGACCCGAGGATCCACTCTGCGCCGCGCGCCGCGTGTGTCTTCCCGCAACCAAACGTGATTATCCGCATTCATTGACGTTTTTACGCGTTCATGCGCATTCTCGCCCAATCGTGCATGATTTGGTGGTGCAATGTCGCAGGAACTTCTTCTCGGGGAACGGCAGGATCTCATCCGCACGCGGCTCGATCTTTCGGGGCGGGTGATTGCGGCGGCGCTGGCGCAGGAGCTTGGCGTGTCGGAGGACACGATCCGGCGGGACCTGCGCGAGATGGCGGCTTCGGGCCTCTGCCGCCGGGTTTATGGTGGCGCGTTGCGCATCACCCAGTCGCAGACCTCGATGAAGGAGCGCATGGCGATCGGCGGCGCGCGCAAGGCCGCGCTGGCGCAAACCGCCGCCGGGCTCATTCCCGCGGGCTCCACCGTGTTTCTCGATTCAGGCAGCACCAACCTGGCGCTGGCCCGTGCCCTGCCGGCCGGCAGCGACCTGACGGTGGCCACCAATGCACCGGCGATTGCGGCAATCCTGCTCGAGCGCGACATCGCAACCATCCAGCTTGGCGGATTGATCGACCCGGGGGTCGGGGGTGCCATCGGCGCGAAGGCGATGCGGGATGCCGAAGCATTGTGCCCGGATATCCTCGTGCTCGGCGTCTGCGGTATCGATCCGGATGCGGGCATCACCGCCTATACGTTCGAGGACGCCGAGTTCAAGCGTTTCGTCGCCTCGCGCAGCAAGCTGGTGCTGGTGACCTTCACGAACGACAAGCTTTCCATCGCCGCGCCCTATTCGGTCGTGCCGCTGTCGCGCGTGGCGCGCGCCGTCGTCGAGGCGGATGCCGACGAAACGGACGTCGCGGCGCTGGCCGCGACCGGTATCGAAATCCTTCGGGCCGGCTGAGCGCCTGCCATCCAGACTCCCGAAAATGGACCTCCCATGACCATGCCCGACCATGCCCTTGCCGGCAAATCCTTCGCCAAGACCTATTTTCCGTCGACGCGGCTTGCCGTCTCCGGCCTCTTCCTGCTGAACGGCACCTTTGCCGGCGCCTGGGCGCCGAAGATCCCGGAATTCGCAAGCCGCCTCGATCTTTCCGAATCCGGGCTCGGCCTGATGATCATGTGCTTCGGCATCGGCTCGCTGGTGCTGATGCCGATCGCCGGCATCCTGATCGCCCATTACGGCACGACGCGCACGGTGAAGGGGGCGACGATCCTCTTCCTCTCCACCATGCTGCTGCTGTCCATCGCGCCGAACATTCCGGTCGGCGCTGTCGCGATCTTCTTCTTCGGCGGGTTGATGGGGGCGATGGACGTCGCCATGAACGGCAATGCGGTCGAGGTGGAGAAATCCATGCGCCGCGCCATCATGTCGTCCTGCCACGCCTTCTGGAGCCTTGGCGCCTTCATCGGGGCAACGACCGGCGGTTTCCTGATCGAGCGGCTCGGCGTGATGGGCCATGCGGGCCTGCTCACCGCGATCGCTGCCGTCGCACTCGTGTTCATCTGGCCCTTTGTCCTGCACGATGCGCCGCATCCGAACGAGGAACGCCAGAAGGTGCGCCTGCCGATGACGCTGCTGCCCTGGCTGATCGGCGTCATGGCGCTGTTTTCCATGGCACCGGAAGGCGCGATCCTCGACTGGGGCGCGCTCTACATGCGCGACGAGCTTGGTGCCTCGCTGGCGCTCTCGGGCTTCGCCTTCGGTGCGTTCTCGCTGACCATGGCCGTCATGCGCTTTGCCGGCGACCATGTGCGCGACCGGTTCGGCGCGGTGAAGACGCTGCGCTTCTGCACCGTGATGGCGATCATCGGCATGGTCACCGCCGGCCTGGCGCCCAATGCCTATGTCGCGGTGGTGGGTTTTGCGATCTGCGGGGTTGGCATTTCCAACATGGTGCCGATCGCCTTTTCCGCCGCCGGCAACCTGCCCGGCTTCGCGCAGGGCGTGGCGCTGTCGGTCGCGACCATCATGGGCTATTCCGGCTCGCTGTTTGCACCCTCCATCATCGGCTTCATTGCCGAACACACGGGTTTCGCCATCATCTTCGCCCTGCTGCCGGTGCTGTTCATCGTCGTGCTGCTGCTCTCGCACCATGCGGTGCATGCGGATGTGCGCGACCATCGCTGATCGCAAAAGGTCGCGCGGCGATCAAATCGTCGCGCGTCCCGGCCCTTGCAGTTGACAAGCCCCCTTTCCTGATCCACCTGAGGGCAAAGGCCGGCGCCCAAAGCCGCGCGTGGCCGCTTTTCGAGCAAGAGGCTCCAAAAATGTCCTTTTCCTTCGAGTTTGAACCGAAGCCGCGGCGTTCGTCCGTCGGGGTCGATGTCGGTGGCGTGCTGGTCGGCGGCGGTGCGCCGGTCGTCGTGCAGTCAATGACCAACACGGATACGGCCGATATCGACGGCACGGTCGCCCAGGTGGCGGCGCTGCATCGCGCGGGCTCGGAGATCGTGCGCATCACGGTCGACCGCGACGAGAGTGCGGCGGCGGTGCCGAAAATCCGCGAGCGGCTGGAGCGCCTTGGCCTGGACGTGCCGCTGGTCGGCGACTTCCACTATATCGGCCACAAGCTGCTTGCCGATCATCCGGCCTGTGCCGAGGCGCTGGCGAAATACCGCATCAATCCGGGCAATGTCGGTTTCAAGGAGAAGAAGGACCGGCAGTTTTCGGCCATTGTCGAGACGGCGATCCGCCACAACAAGCCGGTGCGCATCGGCGTCAACTGGGGCTCGCTCGACCAGGAACTGTTGACGCGGCTGATGGACGAAAACCAGGAAAAGGGTTTTCCGCTGACGGCGCAGCAGGTGATGCGCGAGGCGATCTGCCAGTCGGCGCTGCTTTCGGCGGAGCTGGCGGAAGAGATCGGCCTGCCGCGTGACCATATCATCCTGTCGGCCAAGGTCTCCAACGTGCAGGACCTCATCGCCGTCTATGCGATGCTGTCTTCGCGTTCCGACCATGCGCTGCATCTCGGCCTGACCGAAGCCGGCATGGGCACCAAGGGCATCGTCGCCTCGTCGGCCTCACTCGGTATCCTGCTGCAGCAGGGCATCGGCGACACGATCCGCATCTCGCTGACGCCGGAGCCCGGAGGCGACCGCACACGCGAGGTGCAGGTGGCGCAGGAACTGTTGCAGGTCATGGGCTTCCGGCAGTTCATTCCGGTGGTGGCCGCCTGTCCGGGCTGCGGACGCACGACCTCGACGGTGTTCCAGGAGCTGGCGCAGAAAATCCAGGACGATATCCGCAAGAACATGCCGGTCTGGCGCGAGAAATATCCGGGTGTCGAGGGTCTCAAGGTCGCCGTCATGGGTTGCATCGTTAACGGGCCGGGCGAGAGCAAACATGCCGATATCGGCATCTCGCTGCCGGGCACTGGCGAATTGCCGATCGCGCCTGTTTATGTCGACGGCAAGAAATCGATGACGCTGCGCGGCACCAACATTGCCGGCGAATTCGAGACCTTGGTCAACGACTATATCGAGAAGCGCTACGGGCAGGGCCAGGCGGCCGCTGAATAAGCTTTGTCAGGCGCCGCGCCGAACGGAAAGCTGCTGCCCCCTTTTCCGGGCGCGGTTCAGAGCCGCGTCGTCAGCAGCTTGAAGCCGGCAAAGGCGAAGAAGGCGGCCATGACGCCTTCGATGGCGCGGCGCGACTTCAAGTAGGCCCGGTGCACGGGACCGAGCGAAAAGACCAGCGCGAAGCCGAGGAAGACGCAGACGCCCATCACCATGCAGCCGGCGATGAAGGTGACCATCACACCGCCGGGCGCACCCGCCGGCATGCCGAGCGATGTCAGCATGATCCAGTTGAAGATCGCCTTCGGATTGGTGATGTGGATGCCAAAACCCTTGAGATATTGCCGGCGCGGCGAGAGCGGCGGCAGGGCGGCCATCTGCGCGCGGTAGGTTTCCTCGCTCTTGCGCGCCGCCCTGTAGGCGTTCCAGGCGAGCCAGAGCAGGTAGCAGCCGCCGACGATCTTCAGCACGATGATCGCCTCTCCGTAGGTGCGGATGAGGGCGGAGAGGCCCGAGGCCGTAAGGATCGCCCAGACATAGGAGCCGGTCAGCACGCCGGAGGCAAGCGCCAGCCCGGCGCGTCGGCCCTGGCTGATCGAGGTGGCGATGATGGCGATGATCGCCGGTCCCGGCGAGGCTGTCGCGATGAAATAGGCGGTCCAGGCGACGGCGAGTTGCGGCAGGTAGGGCGTGATGTCGGTCATGGTTCACCGGTGGATGTCGGTGGACGATAATCGATCGTTTTGGCCGCTCCAAGCCGGAGAATTGCACCACATGTCACCGTTGGCCGGGAAGTCGGTGCATCCCCCTCATCCGGCCCTTCGGGCCACCTTCTCCCCGGTGGGCAGAAGGGGAGATGTGGCGTGGTTTCTGAACGCGCCATCGAGAGGATGAAAAGGAGGCCTTGTCCCCTTCTCCCCAGTGGGGAGAAGGTGCCGGCAGACGGATGAGGGGGCTGTCGCCGCCCTGACTGACCCCTCAGACGATCTCTTCGACCGCCGCGATCAGCCGGTCGCATTCCTCCGGCGTGCCGATGGTGATGCGCAGAAAGTCCGAGATGCGGGGTTTTGCGAAGTGGCGCACCAGCACGGCGCGGTCGCGCAGGCCCTTGGCGAGGGCTTCGCCGCTGTGGCCGGGGTGGCGGGCGAAGACGAAGTTGGCCTGCGAGGGCAAGACCTCGAAGCCGCGCTGGCGAAGCGCGCCGGTGACGCGTTCGCGTGTCTCGATGACCTTGCCCCGCGTCTCGTCGAACCAGGCGCGGTCGTCCACGGCGGCGGCAGCACCCGCCTGGGCGACGCGGTCGAGCGGGTAGGAATTGAAGCTGTCCTTGACGCGCTCCAGCGCATCGATCAGCGGGCGCTGGCCGATGGCGTAGCCGACGCGGAGACCCGCCAGCGAGCGGGATTTCGACAGCGTGTGCACGACGAGCAGGTTGTCGTACTTTTTCGTCAGCGGAATCGCGCTCTCGCCGCCGAAATCGATATAGGCCTCGTCGACCACGATCGGCTGGTCCGGGTGTTCGGCGACCAGCTTTTCGATGGCCGCGAGCGGCAGGCCGATGCCGGTGGGGGCATTCGGGTTCGGCAGGATGATGGCGCCGGCGGGGCGGGCGTAATCGGCCAGATCGATGGTGAAATCGTCCTTCAGCGGGATTTCCACCGCCTCGATGCCGAACAGGCGGCAATAGGTCGGGTAGAAGCTGTAGGTGATGTCGGGATAGAGCAGCGGCTGCTCGTGGTTGAGGAGGGCGACGAAGGCGTGCGCCAGCACCTCGTCCGAACCGTTGCCGACAAAGACCTCGTCGGCCTCGACGCCGTAGAAACGGGCGATCGACTGGCGTAGCGCCAGCGCCGACGGATCGGGGTAGAGCTTCAGGCTGTCGGCAACGGCGGCCTGCATGGCGGCGATGGCCTTGGGCGAGGGGCCGTAGGGGTTTTCGTTGGTGTTGAGCTTGGTGAGGTTTTGGATGCGCGGCTGTTCGCCTGCGACATAGGGCTTGAGCGTGGCGACGATCGGCGACCAGAATTTGCTCATGACGTCAGTTCCTGCGATTGGCGATGAAATGGGCGGTTTCGATGAGAATGCCGGCCCGATGGCTGAACGGCGCAAGAAGCGCCTCGGCCTCCTTCACAAGCGCCTGAAGGCGGCTTTCCGCCCAGGCCTGGCCGCGGCGCGACACGAGCGTCGCCTTGCCGCGGTCGGCATCCTTGCCGGTCGCCTTGCCCATGGTCTGCGCATCCGCGGTGAGATCGAGCAGGTCGTCGGCGATCTGGAAGGCGAGGCCGACCGTTTCGCCGTAACGGCGCAGCGTCGCGCGCTCGTTTTCCGGGGCACCTGCGATGATTGCACCGGCCTCGCAGGCAAAGCGCAGAAGTGCTCCGGTCTTCATGGCCTGCAGCGTGACGATGCCGTCGGTGTCCGGCGCCTGTTTTTCCGCCGCAAGATCGAGCGCCTGGCCGCCCGCCATGCCGCCGATGCCGGCGGCGCGGGCGAGCGCCAGTACGAGCGCCGTCTTGGTGGCGTCGGGAAGGCGGGTTTCTGGGGCGGCGACGATGTCGAAGGCGAGCGTCAGCAGGCTGTCGCCAGCAAGGATGGCGGCCGCCTCGTCGAAGGCGATATGCACGGTCGGCTGGCCGCGGCGCAGGTCGTCGTCGTCCATCGCCGGCAGGTCGTCATGCACGAGCGAATAACAGTGGATGCATTCGAGCGCCGCACCGATGCGCAGCGCCGTATCGCGCTCGACATTCGGGAAGAGGGCGGCGGATTCAATGACGAGAAAGGGGCGCAGGCGCTTGCCGCCGTTCAGCACGCCGTGGCGCATGGCGGCGAGAAGGCGTTCGGGCCGGGCGATCTCGTCCGTCTGCATGTCCCCCGACAGCAGGGCGGCGAGCAGCGTTTCCACCGCTTCGGCATTGCTTTTCAGGAGGGACTGGAATTCCTGGTGACGTTCGCTCATGGCCGCTCTTTGGCATGGGCTCCGTGCTTAGGCAACGGGAATGCCGGGAGAGCGGCAAAGAATCGCGGCGCGGCGCTGGTTTTTGGCGCGCCGTGACGGTATGAAGGCGCAACGACGCAAGGATGGGCGCCGGCATTTGGACATCGTACCGGAAACACGGGCAGACACGGTCAATTCGCAAGCGGATGCCGGTGGCAGGGAAGGTTTGATGACCCGCCTTCGCCGGCATTGGCGACGCATTGTCCTTGCCGTCGCGGCCTTCATCGCGCTGCCCTATGTGCTGATCCTGCTTTATACGGTGGAGTTCGTCCGCCCGGTGTCGACGCTCATGCTGAGCGACCTCGTGCTGCTGCGCGGCTACGACCGGCAATGGGTGGAGTTCGACGCGATTTCACCCAATCTCGTGCAGGCGGTGATGATGTCCGAGGACGGCCAGTACTGCCGCCATGCCGGCGTCGACTGGGGCGAGATGCGCGCCGTCGTCAACGAGGCGCTGGCCGGCGAGCAGACGCGCGGCGCCAGCACCATACCCATGCAGACGGCGAAGAACCTGTTCCTGTGGAACGGCCGCTCCTTCCTGCGCAAGGTGATGGAACTGCCGCTTGCCGTCGTTGCGGATTTCGTCTGGAGCAAGCGGCGGCTGATGGAGATCTATCTCAACATCGCCGAATGGGGTCCGGGCATCTACGGCATCGAGGCGGCGGCGCAGCACCATTTCGGCGTCTCGGCCGCCAAGCTTTCGCGCCGGCAGGCGGCCCTTCTCGCCGTTTCTCTGCCCAATCCCTTCGAGCGCAATGCCGGCAAGCCGGGGCGCGGGCTGCAACAGCTGGCGCGGCTGATCGAGCGACGGGCGAGCCGCTCCGGCGAATATATCAAATGCCTTTATGATTGATGTCAGGGCTTTTCATTGGCGCTTGCCGGCCTGAGCCCCTAGAATCCGGGCTTGCAAGGAGCGCGCAATGGCAGACCTCATCCTCTATGTCGGCAACAAGAACTATTCCTCCTGGTCCTTCCGGCCCTGGATTGCGCTCGAAGCGGCGGGCGTGCCCTTCAAGGACAAGGTGATCCCCTTCGATTTCCCCGCGGGCAATCCGGACATCCGCAAGGTTTCTCCGACCGGCAAGGTGCCGGTTCTGTACCATGGTGCGGTGCGGGTGTGGGAATCGCTCGCCATCATCGAATATGCCGCCGAGCTTTTTCCCGACAAGGGCATCTGGCCCGAAGATGTGGCGGCCCGCGCCGAGGCACGGGCGATCTCGATGGAAATCCTCTCCGGCTTCCATGCGCTGCGCAATACCTGCCCGATGAACATCCGCCGCAAGCCCGGCACGGTCGACCTGTCCGATGGCGTGAGAAACGACGTCGCGCGCATCGAAACGATCTGGAAGACGGCGCTGACCCGCTCGGGCGGCCCGTTCCTGTTCGGTGCGTTTTCGGCGGCCGATGCCATGTATGCGCCGGTCGTCAACCGCTTCGAGGCCTATTGCCTCACCACGGACGAAACCGTATTGGCCTATATGGCCCGCATGAAGGCGCATCCGGCCTGGCAGACGTGGGAGGTGGCCGCGCGCGCCGAGCCCTGGATCGTGCCGGAAGACGAAGCCTGACCGTCGGAATCGAAAAATTCCGGTCGGGGACTGGTCAAGCGGGGTTTTGCCATGTATAAGCCCGCCAAATTTCCGAAATAAAGACATGTCTTTGTCAGCCATTCGGTGGCTTGCGGATGTGTTTGCCCGATAAGTGGAGTTAGTGAAATGGCTGTACCGAAAAGAAAAACGAGCCCGTCCAAGCGCGGTATGCGCCGTTCCGCAGACGCTCTGAAGGGTTCGACCTACATCGAAGACAAGAACTCGGGCGAACTGCGCCGTCCGCACCACATCGACCTGAAGACCGGCATGTACCGCGGTCGCCAGGTTCTGACGCCGAAGGAAAGCGCATAATCTGCGTTTTCGGCATCAGCTGAGATCAGGGGCCGGCTCGTCCGGCCCTTTTCTTTTGGGGCAATTGCTCCGTTCCCGCCGCGCGACATTTTCTTGTGCCGAATCTTCGGCTAAGAGGGCCGGTAGGGCTGCTCGTGCAAGGGCGGCCAGAGGAGAGCGCTACCCATGCTTTTTGCCATCCCGCTTCTGATCATCCCGTTCGCTCTCTACAATCTCGCCATGACCGGGTTGTTCGGCGACGGTGGCACCGCCGTGCTCGACAGCGAGGTGCTGGCGGTCAACATGCTGTCCGGCACGACCTGGACGATGGCCTTCGGCGACCTGCTCATCTTCATCGCGCTCGTGCTGCTCTTCGTGGAAATCCTGAAGGCCACGCGGCCGGGCTCGCGCGCCCTGCTCGATCACATGCTGTCGATGGTGCTGTTCGTGGTGTTTCTCGTCGAGTTCCTGCTGGTGCAGGGGGCGGCGACGCAGATCTTCTTCATCCTGATGACCATCTGCTTCATCGACGTCATCGCGGGCTTTGCCGTCTCGATCCGCACGGCGGGCCGCGACGTTTCGATCGGGCTCTGACGGGGCGCGGGGAGGCCCCGCGCCGTTTCTGTCGTCAGCTCAGGTTGTCGAGCTTGGTCTGCAATGCGCGAAGCTGTTCCTTCAGCTCGTCGAGATCCTTGGGCTCGGCCTTGCGGGTCTCCTTCGGCGGCGCGGCATTGGCGAAGGGGGCGAACATCTTCATCGCCTGCTGGAACAGCTCCGTGTTGCGCCGTGTCGTCTCCTCGATGAGCGCCATCGGCACCTGGAGGTTCTTGGCAAGCGGCGTATCGCCCAGCGCCTTGTTGATCTGCTCGCGCATCTGCGACTGCTGCTCGGTGAAGGCCTGCATGGAATGCTCGAGATAGCTCGGCACCACCATCTGCATCTGGTCGCCGTAATAGGAGATCAGCTGGCGCAGGAAAGAGATCGGCAAAAGCGTGTTGCCGGTCTTGGATTCCTGCTCGAAAATGATCTGCGTCAGCACCGAATGGGTGATGTCGTCGCCGGATTTCGCGTCCTGCACGGTGAAGTCCTCGCCCTTCTTCACCATGACCGCGAGATCGTCGAGCGTCACATAGGTGCTCGTGCCCGTGTTGTAGAGGCGGCGGTTCGCGTATTTCTTGATGACGATCTGACCGTCGTTCTTGGCCATTAGGGTCTCCTCATCCCCGTGTTCCTATTTCTTTTTTGATGCCGGCGAGTATCCGCAAAAAGACGCTTCCTGACAATCGAATTGTGCGATGCGGCGAGGAATGCTGCGCAACATGGATTTTCATGCTGCAAGCCCGTTTGATGAAATTTTAGTGCTGCGGGATATCCCGTTTGACTCTCCCCCTCCGCTTTGCCAGTTTTGATTTGGGAGAACCGCCGGGCTCGCGTCGTTCGCGCGTTGAGCCCGGTTCCAAGGCCGGTCATCGGTCGACAGAACTGAGGAAGCACATCCATGAGCACCCCGTCCATCGTCATCGCCAGCGCCGCCCGCACAGCGGTCGGATCCTTCAACGGAGCCTTTGCCAACACGCCGGCCCATGAACTCGGGGCGACGGCCATTTCGGCGGTTCTGGAGCGTGCGGGCGTGGCGGCAGGCGAGGTGAACGAAGTGATCCTCGGCCAGGTCCTGCAGGCCGGCGAAGGCCAGAACCCGGCGCGTCAGGCGGCCATGAAGGCCGGCATTCCGCAGGAAGCGACCGCCTGGACCATGAACCAGCTCTGTGGCTCGGGCCTGCGCGCCGTGGCCCTCGGCCTGCAGCAGATCGCCACCGGCGATGCCAACATCATCGTCGCCGGCGGCATGGAATCCATGTCGATGGCGCCGCATTGCGCGCATCTGCGCGGCGGCGTGAAGATGGGCGACTTCAAGATGATCGACACGATGATCAAGGATGGCCTGACCGACGCCTTCTACGGTTACCACATGGGCATCACCGCCGAAAACGTCGCCAAGCAGTGGCAGTTGTCGCGCGATGACCAGGACGCCTTCGCCGTCTCCTCGCAGAACAAGGCCGAGGCCGCCCAGAAGGAAGGCCGCTTCAAGGACGAGATCGTTCCCTTCATCGTCAAGACCCGCAAGGGCGATGTGTCGGTCGACGCCGACGAATATATCCGCCATGGCGCAACGCTCGATTCGATGGCCAAGCTGCGCCCCGCCTTCGACAAGGACGGCACGGTGACGGCGGCGAACGCCTCCGGTCTCAACGACGGCGCCGCTGCCGCGCTTCTGATGAGCGAAGCCGAGGCCTCGCGCCGCGGTATCCAGCCGCTCGCCCGCATCGTCTCCTGGGCGACCGCCGGCGTCGACCCGAAGATCATGGGCACCGGCCCGATCCCGGCATCGCGCAAGGCGCTCGAACGCGCCGGCTGGAAGATCGGCGACCTCGACCTCGTGGAAGCCAACGAAGCCTTCGCGGCGCAGGCTTGCGCGGTCAACAAGGATCTCGGCTGGGATCCGTCGATCGTCAACGTCAACGGCGGCGCGATCGCCATCGGCCATCCGATCGGCGCTTCCGGCGCCCGTATCCTCAACACGCTCCTCTTCGAGATGAAGCGTCGCGGCGCCTCGAAGGGCCTTGCCACGCTCTGCATCGGCGGCGGCATGGGCGTGGCGATGTGCGTCGAGCGCATGTAAGCATCAGCTTACAAGCTGCTTTGCCATGACCCGCCGCCTGCCCGGCAACGGGGCGTCGGGTCGACTCAAAAAAACACAGCAAGGGAGTGAGCGACATGAGCAGGGTAGCATTGGTAACGGGCGGGTCGCGCGGCATTGGCGCTGCCATTTCGGTGGCGCTGAAGGCTGCGGGCTACAAGGTGGCTGCAAGCTACGCCGGCAATGACGATGCGGCCAACGCCTTCAAGGCGGAAACCGGCATCCCGGTCTACAAGTGGGACGTCGCGAGCTACGAGGCCTGCGTCGAGGGCATCGGCAGGGTGGAAGCCGATCTCGGCCCCGTTGATATTCTCGTCAACAATGCGGGTATCACCAAGGACGCGATGTTCCATAAGATGACGCCTGACCAGTGGGGCGCCGTCATCAACACCAACCTGACCGGCCTGTTCAACATGACCCATCCGCTCTGGACCGGCATGCGCGACCGCAATTTCGGCCGCGTCATCAACATCTCGTCGATCAATGGCCAGAAGGGCCAGATGGGCCAGGCGAACTATTCCGCCGCCAAGGCCGGCGACCTTGGCTTCACCAAGGCGCTCGCCCAGGAGGGTGCCGCCAAGGGCATCACGGTCAACGCTATCTGCCCCGGCTATATCGGCACGGAAATGGTGCGCGCCATCCCGGAAAAGGTGCTGAACGAGCGGATCATCCCGCAGATCCCCGTGGGTCGCCTCGGGGAGCCGGAGGAAATCGCCCGCGTCGTCGTCTTCCTCGCCTCGGACGATGCCGGTTTCATCACCGGCTCGACCATTTCGGCGAATGGCGGACAGTTCTTCGTCTGAGGCCATTTTTTTGAGACGGAACACGGCGCCTTCGGGCGCCGTTTTCATGTGGTACACTGTGCAAGACGGAGAGGGCCCATGAAACAGGAACGATTGAGCGAAGAGGCGATTGCCGAGGCACTGGCGACACTCGACGGCTGGAGCCGTTCGGATGACGGCATCGCCATCGAGAAGCGGTTCAAATTCAAGACGTTTCGCGAGGCCTTCGGCTTCATGACCGAGGGGGCGCTTGCGGCGGAAAAATTCAACCACCATCCCGAATGGTTCAACGTCTACAATCGTGTCGACGTGCGGCTCACCAACCACGATGCGGGCGGGCTGACCGAGCTGGACGTCAAGCTCGCCACCGCAATGGACAAGGCGGCGGGCGAGCGCACGAAGAGTTGAAGGCGCGTGAACGCATTCCCATATGATTCCCGCCGGGAGATTTTCAACGCTACAGCGCGCTTTGCGTGTAGGCCGGCATCGCCACCTGAAGGAGGCCCTGCATGGATGATGTGAAGATCGGCGAGATCCTTCTGCCGGGAGACGAGGACGAGCAGGACCGGCAGAAGAGCCGCGTGAAGAAGCGGTTCTGGCCGGTCTTGAAGCGCGCGATGCGGCAGGTGCCGTTCGGTCGCGATCTGGTCGCCGCCTACTATTGCGCGCTGGATTCCCGTACGCCGACCAAGGTTCGCGGCATTCTTCTGGCGGCGCTCGCCTACTTCGTGCTGCCGCTCGACGGCGTTCCCGATTTCTTCGCGCTGGTCGGCTTTTCCGATGACATTGCCGTGCTGACGGCGGCCTTCGCGGCGATCCGCGGCCACATCCGCGACGACCACTACATGGCCGCCGACAAGGCCCTGGCGGACGAGCCGGACATGCAGGCCGCCGGTTAAACGGCGGTCCCGGACGGCATCTCCCGGTTGTTGGCGCGAGCCGTGGTAGCGCCAGTCAAATTCTTGCCCTATTCCTTGTGCCATTAGGGGTTTCGACGGGTTTCTATCTCACCATATGGGGATCGGGGACGCCCGCCTTTCTTTACAAAGGCAGCGGCGGGTTCTCGACGCAAACTGTCCCGGTGCGGTGCGGAAACTCCCGGTAAAATGCGTGCCTGTTGACGGTTTGGTAACCTGAATTAAGTCAAAATGAACCAGATCGTCATCATGCATGGCTTAAACCCGCATCGGGGGCGCCGCCTTCGGTCGGTACACCACAGGCAAGACAACCGGCAGGAAAACATGTTCGTAAGAAAGCTCGCAACCGCACTCGCCCTTGTCGTCGCGACCGCAGGCGTTGCCTCGGCCCAGACGCCGACGCGCATTCAGCAGTTCAATGCCTGGGGCGCCTATTCCTATCAGGCGAACGGTGGCAAGGTCTGCTACGTGCTCTCCGTGCCGAAGGACAAGAACCCGCCCGGCGTCGACCACGGCGATGTGTTCTTCCTCGTCTCGCAGCGTCCCGGCCAGAACATCAGCTACGAGCCGCAGGCGATGATGGGCTATCCGCTGCAGGAAAATTCCAAGGTCAATGTCGTCATCGACGGCCGCACCTTCGCGATGTTCACCAAGGGCAATTCGGCCTGGGTGGAGAACGCCGCCGAAGAGCCGGCGCTGGTCGCTGCCATGCGCGGCGGCAAGGACATGCAGGTGCAGGCCAAGTCACGCCGCGGCACGGGCACGTCCTACTCCTATTCGCTGTCCGGCATCTCGGCGGCGCTCAAGCAGATCGAAGGTTGCCGCTAACAGCACCCTGAACTTCACAGCAAAAGGCCGGCTTCACGCCGGCCTTTTGTGTTTCGGGACGGATTATTCCGCCGGTTCCGTCAGAAGCTGCGCATCGCGCGCGCAAACCGCGCGATACCAGGCATAGGAGAGGATCGCCATCAGGCCCATGGCGGGGATGATCGTGCCGAAAGCGAAGAGGGGCAGGCCGATGGCCGCGGCGACGAGGCCGGCGATGAAGCCGGAGCCCATCTGGATGAACCCCATCGCGGCCGAAGCCGAGCCGGCGATATGCGGGAAGGGCTCCATGGCGGCCGTCATCATATAGGGCATGACGAAGGCGATGCCGAAGGCATAGATGCCCACCGGTCCCATGACGCTCAGGAAGGTCGGCTCCATGAGGTGCGAGAGCGAGGCGATCAGGATGCTGGCAATGCCGATGAAGCAGAGGCCGGGAAAGACGATGCGGGCCGGTGGCATCCTGCGCATCAGCACGCGCACCACGACGGTTCCGGCAAAGAAGAAACCCGATTGCATGAGCATGCCGACGCCGAACTGGGTGGGCGTCAGGCCGACCTTGCCGATCAGCACGAAGGGCAGCATGGTGGCCTGACCGTAGAGCGCGCCGACGGCGCCCGCCATGACCAGCGTGGCGGAGACGAAGCGGCTGCTCGCGGCGAGTTCGCCATAGCCGCGCAGGATCGGGCCGACACGGCCCTTGGCCGGGTCGGGTATCGTCGTTTCGGCCATGCAGAAATAGACCGCGCCGCAGGCCGTCAACGCGAAGCCGACCATCAGGAAGAAGATCGACTGCCAGCCGAACAGGCCGAGCGCGAAGCCGCCGAGCGTGGGCGAGACGGCCGGGCCGATGGCGAGCATCATGCCCACCATGTTCATGATGCGGGCGGCCTCGGTGCCGGTGAACTGGTCGCGCACGATGGCGCGCGACACCGTCATGCCGACGGACGCGCCGATGCCCTGGACGAGGCGGCCGGCGAGCAGCACCTCGACGCTCGGCGCGAAGGCCGCCATCAGGCTGCCGGCAAGGTAAACGGTCATGAAGATCAGAGTCGTCTTGCGGCGGCCGAGCACGTCCGACATGGTGCCGGAGACGAGTTGCGACAGGGCGAAGCCGGCGAAATAGAGCGACAGCGTCAGCTTGATCGCCGATTCCGTCGAGGAAAAGGCATGCACCAGCTCCGGCATGGCCGGTGTGTAGAGCGCCATGGAGACGGGACCGAGCGCCACGAGGAAGGCGCCGATGATGCTCGTGCGCCGTTCGCTCATGCGCGGCGCCGTCATCGGATGGCCTCCTTGACGAGGGCAAGCGCGGAACTGTCTTCCTCGAGCGCCACGAGATTGGCGCGCAACTGCTTCAACTGGCCGCGCATCACCTCGATATCGGCCGTGCCGATACCGCTCGTCACATGCTGCATCAGATCGATCTGCTCGTCGCGAATGCTGGCGATCAGCTCATTGGCGGCGGGCGTCGTGAAGATCAGCTTGGCGCGGCGATCGACCGGGTCGGGACGGCGCTCGATGAAGCCGAGGCTCTGGAGGCGGTCGAGATAGGTGGAGAGCGTCATCGGCTCGATACCCATGCGCTGGGCGATGTCGAGCTGGCGGCTGCCTTCCAGCGTGGCGATGCGCACGAGCGTGCGGGCCTCGCCCGGTGTCAGGCCGAGACCGGCGGTGGCGATGCGGCGCTCGAAAGCGCTACGCAGCATGCGGGCAACGTCGATGAGGACGAAACCGAGGGCGTCGGGATCGGGACGAGGGGACATGATCACTTTCTGGCTTATTGTAAGTTTAACTTACTATGCGCCGCGGCAATGAACAACCCGCAAGCCAAAGCTGCAACGCATGGCTGCCTTGCGAAATGACAAATCGTTCCCGCGCCACCTTGACGAACGGTGCGACGCAGACTGGAATGCCGGGATCTTCAAGGGGATTCCAGATGACCGGTTCGATGCTCTTTGGCGCCTTCATGGCCGCCCTGCTTTACGTGCTCATTCCCGGGCCGGCGTTTCTCGCGCTGCTCGGTATCGGCGCCGGGCAGGGGCGAAAGGCGGGGGCGCTGTTCATGGGCGGGCATCTCGCCGGCGACCTGCTCTGGTCGAGCCTGGCGCTCGTGGCGATCGTCGGGGCCAAGACGATCGGCACCACGGTCTTCGACGTGCTCGGCCTCGCCTGCGGTTTCTATCTCGCCTGGATCGGCTGGTCGGCGCTGCGTGCAAAGCCGCGGGCGGATGGCGGCGCGGTGATGACGGTCGAGCGGCCGCTGCGCCGCGGGCTGGTGTTCGGCCTGACCAACCCGAAGGGCTATCCGGTGGCGCTGGCGACCTTCACGGCGCTGCTTGCCGGGTCCTCGAACGCGCTCGATTTCGATGCGCTGCCGGCGCTGCTCGGCGTGTCGTTCTTCGGCTTCCTGATGGCGGATGTCATCCTGGTCGCCATTATCGGCGCTGGCCTGGTACGCCGCTTCTACCGGCGTCATGAACTGGCGATCGTGCGCCTGTCCGGTCTGCTCTTCATGGGCTTTGCCGTGCAGGCCGTCTGGCATGCGGCGCCGGGCCTTCTTGGCTGGCGCAAACCCTGACTGTCCGTTCGGCTCAGCCGAGTTCCTGGGCGAGCCCGATGAGAAGCCCTTCCGGCCCACGGATGTAGCAGAGCCGATAGGCGTCCTTGTACTGGACGACCTCGCCGACGAGGTGCGCACCGCGTGCTCGGAGCCTCTCAAGTGTTGCGTCGACGTTGTCCACGGTGAACATGACGCGAAGGTAGCCGAGCGCATTGACCGGGGCATTCCGGTGATCGGCGACGACGGGTGGCGCGAGGAAGCGGGAGAGTTCGAGCCGGCTGTGGCCGTCCGGCGTGCGCATCATGGCGATTTCGACATGCTGATCGCCCAGCCCGGTGACGCGTCCGGCCCATTCTCCCTCGATCATCGCCCGCCCTTCGAGATCGAGGCCGAGGTCACGAAAGAACGCGATTGCCTCGTCGAGGTCTTCGACGACGATTCCGACGTTGTCCATCCGCTTGAGCGCCATGTTTTCCTCCAAGGTGCAGTTCCAGAATCGACACGGTATCGCCGAGTATAACACGGGCGCTTGGCGTGTCCCCGACACCGGCCGCTCGCCGCGGTCTCGCTAGGCGCCGGCTGCCGGGAAGCGGATCGTCACGCGCAGGCCTTTGTCGTTTGCGCCGTTCTCCAGCGTCATCGTCGCATCGAACAGGGCGGCGATTTCCTCGACGATCGGCAGGCCGAGGCCCATGCCCGGTGCGGCGTTGTGGTCGCCTCGGGAAAAACGCTGGCGCACGAGGCTGCGGCGCTCCGGCGGGATACCGGGACCGTTATCCTCGACGACAAGCAGCACGGCATCGGCCACCTCTCGCACGCTGACCGTCACCTCCGCATCCGGGCCGGCATAGGCGATAGCGTTTTCCACGAGGTTGCGCAGCAATTCGCCGAAGAGCAGCGGTTCGGCGCGGGCAAGGGCCGGGCCTTCGCCCTCGTAGCCGAGGTCGATGCCGGTTTCGGCAGCGGAGGGCACACGGTCGGCGGTGAGCTGCTGCGTCAGTGCGGCGATATCGATCGGCGCGGCCTGCTGCGGTTCGTTGGAGCCGGCGGCGTCGATCTTCGCCATCAGCAGGAGTTGGGCGAGGATGCGCTCGGCATGGGCCACGGCGGCATCCCCCTTGCGGGCAGCCTCCTGCGCCTCCTCCAGCGTGCCGGCGCGGCTGGCGAGTGCGAGCTGGGTGCGGATGATGGCGAGCGGCGTGCGCAACTGATGGCTGGCATTGCCGGAAAAATGGCGTAGCGCATCGAGCGCCGATTGCAGGCGCACCATGAAGGAATTGACCGTATCGACCACGCCCTGCACCTCGCTCGGCACGCGCTGCTCGATGGGGTGCAGGTCGTTCGGGCTGCGCTCGGCGATGGCGTCGCTGAGACGGTAGAGCGGGCGCAGCGACACGGTGACGGCGATCCAGACGATGGTGGCGGCTCCCGCGATCATCATGGCGAGGCGCAGCGCCGAGCGGATCAGGATGGCCTGGGCGAGCTGGCGGCGGGCGATGGTGGTTTCGGCGACCGTGACGGCGAAGGGCACCGAGTTGATGCCGGTCGAGGCGGAGCGTTGCAGCACGGCGATGCGGATCGGTTCGCCGCGGAAGGTCGCATCCTGAAAGCCGATCGGCTGGCCTTTCATGTCGTCGATGGTCGGCAGCGTCTGGTAACCGGTAATGAACTGGCCCGGCGGCCCGTCGACGCGGTAGAACACGCGGTCCTGCGCGGCCGATGTCAGCATTTCCAGTGCGACATAGGGGATGTCGACTTCGAGACTGCCGTTTTCCGTCACCACGACGCGCTCGGCAATCGCCAGAGCGGAACCGGCGAGCACGCGGTCGGAAACGGCATTCGCCGTCTTCACGGCCTCCCAGTAGGTGTCGACAAGGGCGACGACGCCGATCACTGCCGTCGAGACGAGCAGCCAGGCGAGCAGGCGGCGACGGAGCGAGGAGGCCGGGAACGGGTTCACGCGGCGGGTGCCTTGTCGAGATAATAGCCGATGCCGCGGGCGGTGCGCACGGTCAGGCCATGCGGGGCGAGGCGTTTGCGGAGCCGGCTG
The DNA here is from genome assembly GCF_009827055.1 of Shinella kummerowiae. Classification (GTDB taxonomy): domain Bacteria; phylum Pseudomonadota; class Alphaproteobacteria; order Rhizobiales; family Rhizobiaceae; genus Shinella; species Shinella kummerowiae. Next base: position 79,693 of record NZ_WUMK01000008.1, on the reverse strand, counting down.
ACATATTGCTCGATGGCATTGGCGGAAAGGTCGTCGTCGAAGGCGGCGAGCGACTGCATGATCGCCTCCTTGGCGACCACCTTTCCGGCGCGCATGAAGAGGATTTCGAGCAGGCCGAGTTCGCGGGCGGGAATATCGAGCGGGGTGCCCTCGGCGGAGAAGGTGCGGGAGTTGAGATCGAGTGCCACGCCGCCATAGGTGATGGCCGAGGAGCGCAGGCCCGCCTGACGGCGCAGCAGCATGCGCACGCGCGCCTCGAATTCCGAGATGTCGAAGGGCTTGATCATGTAGTCGTCGGCGCCGAGATCGAGGCCGCGCACCCGCTCTTCCGGCGCGCCGCGGGCCGTCAGGATCAGCACGGATGCCTTGTCTTTGCGGGCGCGCATGGCGCGCAGCACGTCGAGGCCGTCCATCTCGGGCAGCGTCAGGTCGAGGATGACGAGGTCGAAATTCTCCGAGGCGATGGCGGCATCGGCGGACGTGCCGTCGCGCACCACGTCCACGGCATGCCCGGTGCCCTTCAGGATGGCCGACAGGCCGTCGGCCAGGGCATCATTGTCTTCGACCAGTAGAATGCGCACGTCGTGTCGTCCTCCTTTCGGAACTCTAACGGGGGCGGGTGCACTTGTGAACGGGCTCACGCTTTGGCAAGGTCGCGCCATGCGTCTTGTCCTCAGCCTTCTTGCCCTCATTGCCGCGCCCCTCCCGGCCTTCGCGGAGCCGACCTTCTTTCCGGCGCGCGACGGTAATGCCCAAGCGCCGGTGCTCGTCGTCTATTCCTCGCTCGACGAGCCGCTCGCCCGGCCGATGATCATGGGCTTCCAGGATGCCAATCCCGATATCGCGGTGCGTTACGACGAGATGCTGACCGGCGAGGTGCACGACCGCATCGTGCGCGAGACGGATGCCGGCGAGAAGACGGCGGATTTTGCCTTCTCCTCGGCGATGGACCTGCAGGTGAAGCTCAGCAATGACGGTTATGCCCAGCGCAGCGACCTGCCGATGAGCGATCGCTGGCCGCAATGGGCGAACTGGCGCAACACCGCCTATGCGCTGACCTTCGAGCCGGCCGTTTTCGTCTACCACAAGCCGAGCTTCAAGGACGAGAAGCCGCCCGCCTCGCGCGCCGAGTTCGTGGAATACCTGAAACGGCAAGGCGAGAAGGTCTATGGCCGCATCGGTACCTATGACATCGAACGCTCCGGCGTCGGTTTCCTCTTCATGGCGCGCGACCAGGAGCAGTTCGGCGATATCTGGACGGTGATCCAGGCGATGGGGGCGGCAGGCGTCAAGCTTTATTCGACCAGTTCGGCGATCCTCGAGCGCGTCGCCGACGGGCGCTTCGTGCTCGGCTATAACATTCTCGGCTCCTATGCGGCCGATTGGGCGTCGCGCCATCCGGATGTCGGCATCGTCCTGCCGAAGGACTATACCGTCGTCATGTCGCGCATCGGCCTCGTGCCGCAGGCGGCGGCCTCGCCGGAACTCGGGCGGCGCTATCTCGCCTTCTTCATGTCGAAGGAGGGCCAGACCATCATGGCGCGCGAATTGCAGATCGCCGCCGTCAGCCCGGAAGTCTCCGGCACCAATACGGCGCGCACCATGAGCGCGCTGCTTGGCGCGCAGTTGAAGCCGGTGCCGGTGAGCCCGGGCCTCATGGTCTATCTCGACCAGGTGAAACGCGCCCGGCTGATTGCGCGCTGGAACGAGGTTCTGCGCACGCAATAGCGCGGCAGGGCTCGGCAAGCGCGCCCCTTGTGCACTGCCATGTCAGGTAGATGTCAGCTTCTTGTGTTGCTCTTGGGGTCTTCAACGTCCGTGGAGGCGGACGGAAGACCGGGAGGAGACTTCAGCCAGATTTGCGCCCGCGAACCGTCGTTCGCGTTGCCGTGGCCGACCCGTTCCTCCCTCCATAAGCAACGATGCGCGGAAACAAGCCGCGCCTGACGGAGGACACACTCTTGAAACATTTCTTCCTGGCATCCCTGATTGCCGGCGCCATGGCGCTTCCGGCTTTTGCCGCCGATTATTCGATCATCGCCCCGGCCGGCCCGGGCGGCGGCTGGGACCAGACGGCCCGCTCGCTGCAGACGGTTCTGCAGGACGAGAAGATCGCCGGCAGCGTGCAGGTGGTGAACGTTCCGGGCGCCGGCGGCACGATCGGCCTTGCCCAGTTCGCCAGCCAGAATTCCGGCAACCCGAATGCGCTCATCGTCGGCGGTTACGTCATGGTCGGCGCGATCCTCACCAACCAGTCGCCAGTGACCCTCAAGGATGTCACGCCGATCGCCCGCCTGACGGGCGAATATGAAGCGATCGTCGTTCCGGCATCGTCGCCGATCCAGAACATGCAGGACCTCGTCACCGCGCTGAAGGCGGATCCGGGCGCCGTATCCTGGGCTGGCGGCTCTGCCGGCGGCACGGATCACATCGCGGTCGGCCTGATCGCCAAGGCAGCCGGCGTCGACCCGACCAAGATCAACTACATCGCCTATTCCGGTGGTGGTGAAGCGCTGGCCGCGATCCTCGGCAACCAGGTGACCGCCGGCATTTCCGGCTACGGCGAGTTCGAAGCCCAGGTGAAGGCCGGCACGCTGCGCCTGATCGCCATTTCCAGCGCCGAGCGCGTCGAAGGCATCGATGCCCCGACCATCAAGGAAGGCGGCCTCGACGTCGTCGTCGAGAACTGGCGCATGGTCGCCGCAGCCCCCGGCCTTTCGGCCGAGCAGGTGGCCGCGGTCAACGCCGATATCGAGAAGGTCGTAAACTCCGACGCCTGGAAGGGCATCCTGAAGACCAAGGGCTGGCAGAACACCTATCTCGCCGGCGACGCCTTCAACGCCCAGCTCGACAAGGACATTGCTTCGACTGCAAGCATCCTCAAGGACATCGGGCTCGTCAAATGAGCGAGGTCTCGTCCTCTCATGGAAAGCGCCGCCCTGATCGGGCGGCGCTGGTCATCGCCCCGGTCCTCTTCATCCTCGCCGCCGTGATCTGGTGGGATGCCGGCCGCCTGGCGGAGATGAGCAACTATTCGCGCATCGGCCCCGCCACCGTGCCGCATGTCGTCGCCATCGGCCTGGCGCTGCTCGCCATCTGGACGGCGTTCGAAGCCTGGCGCGGCGATTTTCCCGAGCGTGAGCCGATCGAGGCCCAGCCGGTGATCTTCATCGTCGCCGGCCTTGCCGGGCAGATGCTGCTGCTCAAGACTGCGGGTTTTTCCATCGCGACGGGCGTGCTGTTCGCGCTGACGGCCTTCGGCTTCGGCCGGCGCAAGCTGTGGATCTCGCTGCCGATCGGCATCGCCTTCAGTTTCGTCGTCTTCATCATCTTCGGCCGCTTCCTGCAGCTCTCGCTGCCCGCCGGGCCGCTCGAGCACCTGTTCTTCTGAGGGGCTGACAATGGGTACTTTCGAATTCCTGCTGCAGGGCATCGCCATTGCCGCGCAGCCGATGAACCTGCTGTATGCGCTGATCGGCGTGACGCTCGGCACGGCCGTCGGCGTTCTGCCCGGCATCGGCCCGGCGCTGACGGTCGCGCTGTTGCTTCCCGTCACCTACAAGCTCGATCCGGCCGGATCGCTGATCATGTTCGCCGGCATCTATTACGGTGGCATGTATGGCGGCTCGACGACGTCGATCCTGCTCAACACGCCTGGCGAAAGCGCCTCGGTCGTCACCGCACTCGAAGGCAACAAGATGGCACGCGCCGGCCGCGGCGGTCCTGCGCTCGCGACAGCGGCGATCGGGTCCTTCGTCGCCGGCCTGATCGCCACGCTCGGCCTCGCTTTTATCGCGCCCTTCGTCGTGAAGTTCGCGCTCTCCTTCGGCCCGCGCGAATATTTCGCGCTGATGGTGCTCGCCTTCGTGACCGTGTCGGCGGCCTTCGGCGATTCGACTTTGCGTGGCCTCACCGCCCTCTTCGTCGGTCTGGCACTCGCCGTCATCGGCATCGACCAGCAGACCGGCCAGGCGCGCATGTCCTTCGGCATTCCCGACCTGCTTGACGGCATCGAGGTGACGACGCTTGCCGTCGCCATGTTCGCCATCGGCGAGACGCTCTATGTCGCCTGTCAGGGCGACCGCATCCCCGAGAAGGTGGAGGCGGTCAAGGGCTCGGTCTGGATGAGCAGGCAGGACTGGGCGCGCTCCTGGAAACCCTGGCTGCGCGGCACGTTCATCGGCTTCCCGATCGGCGCCATGCCGGCCGGTGGCGCGGATATCGCAAGCTTCCTGTCCTATTCGACGGAAAAACAGTTCTCGAAGCACAAGGACGAATTCGGCAAGGGCGCCATCGAAGGTGTTGCGGGTCCCGAAGCGGCAAACAATGCGTCGGCTGCCGGCACGCTCGTGCCGCTGCTCTCGCTCGGCCTGCCGACGACGGCGACGGCAGCGATCATGCTCGCCGGCTTCCAGCAATATGGTCTCCAGCCCGGCCCGCTGCTGTTTGCGACCAATCCGCAGCTCGTCTGGGGCCTCATCGCCAGCCTGCTGATTGCCAATTTCATGCTGCTGGTGCTGAACCTGCCGCTGATCGGCCTGTGGGTGAAGCTGCTGACGATCCCCAAGCCCTGGCTCTATGCCGGCATCCTGCTGTTTGCCACGCTCGGCACGATCGGCGCCAATCCGTCGGTGTTCGAACTCGGCATGCTGCTCACCTTCGGCCTGCTCGGTTTTGCCATGCGCATCTTCGGCTATCCGATCGCCCCCGTGGTCGTCGGCCTCATCCTCGGGCCGATGGCGGAGCAGCAATTGCGCCGCGCGCTGGCGATCAGCCAGGGCGACGTGACCACGCTGTTCATGTCGCCGATCGCCGCGGTGCTCTTCGTGCTGGCGGTGCTCGCCGTCGTCGTGCCGCTCATCCTGCGGGCGCGGGGCAAGGGCGAAGTTCTTTCGCAGTTTGCCGCGAACGAAGACTGACGCTGTTCTTGAACGGTTGAAAGCAATGCAGGCCGGAAGCCCCGCTTCCGGCCTGCATTCGTTGCATGGCTGGCCTGAGATTCCGTCGGTTGTTCTTTCCGGCCTGAAGTATCATCTTCTGCTCGTAAGCTAAAACAGAAAGCGAGCAATCCAATGACCACCCTCCGCAACTCCTTCGCCCAGGGCTTCTTCGGCCGGGCCTTCGCCGTACTGAGCGCTGCCAATGCAGCCGCCGCGGCTGTCGAAGGGCACCGCCGCCCGAAGGAACGCGACCTGAAGACGCTCGGCATCAACCCCGCCGACTTCCCGCGCGTCTAACGCGACATAGAGAATTCCCTGAATGAAAAGGCCCGCTGGTCGAAAGATCAGCGGGCCTTCTGTGTTTTTGACTTGCGTCGGTTCGAAACCGTTTCCTTCGTCATCCTCGGGCTTGACCCGAGGATCCACTGTCGCAGCGTGCCGGTGGATGGATGGTCGGGTCGAGCCCGACCATGACGGCGGAGAAGTTTGCGGCATGTCGGCGAAAGAAAAAGCCGGCCGTCGAAACGGCCGGCCGGAGGTTTGTTACGCGTTGTTCTCGCCGAGCTGGGCGGCCACGCGGTCGCCCGCATGCGGGGCCTCGTGGTGTCCCAGTTCCTTCTCCCGCCTGTTGTAGCGGATCGAGGACCAGAGCGAGATGCCGATCAGCGTTGCGCCGCCGAGGCCGGTGATGACTTCCGGAATGTGCACCAGCGTCTGGAAGTACATGACGACCGACAGGATCAGGATCGCGTAGAATGCGCCGTGCTCCAGGTAGCGGTATTCGGCAAGCGTGCCCTTCTCCACCAGCATGATCGTCATCGAGCGCACATACATGGCGCCGATACCGAGGCCGATGGCGATGATGAAGAGGTTCTGCGTCAGTGCGAAGGCGCCGATGACGCCGTCGAAGGAGAAGCTGGCATCGAGCACTTCGAGATAGATGAACGCGCCGAGGCCGCCCTTGGCCGCTTCCGACATCGCCTTCTGCGAGGCATCCAGCAGGCCGCCGACGACTTCCACTGCAAGGAAGGTCAGGAGGCCGTAGACGGCGGAATGCACGAAGGTGTTCGCATCTTCCCCGTCAAGCAGGTTCGAGAAGATCAGGATGAGCGCGAGAACGAAGGCGATCTCGATGCCCTTGACCGTTGCCGAGCGCGCCATGTGCTTCTCGATGAAGCCGATCCAGTGCACGTCCTTCTCATGGTTGAAGAAGTAGGTGAGGCCGACCATCATCAGGAAGGTGCCGCCGAAGGCAGCGATGGGCAGATGCGCGTCGTTCATGATGCGGGCGTATTCCGCCGGCTCGCGGGCCGCGAGGATGAGCGCATCGATCGGGCCGATGCCGGCGGCGATGACGACGATCAGGAGCGGGAAGACGATGCGCATGCCGAACACGGCGATCACGATGCCCCAGGTCAGGAACCGGTGTTGCCAGACCGGCGTCATGTCCTTGAGCTTGTTGGCGTTCACGATCGCGTTATCGAAGGAGAGCGAGATCTCCAGCACCGCGAGAACCGCGCAGATGAAGAAGACGGTCGCCATGCCGGCGAGCGTTCCTTCCGTCTGCCAGCCGAGCCAGGCGCCGAGCGCGAGGCCGATGACAGTGGAGATGATGGCCCATTTCAGGTAGGAGAGGGTGGTCTTGCCTTCGCCGTTGCCGATCATGACAGCGCCTCCATGCTGGAGGAGATACGGGAAGCGAGGTTGCGCATACCACAACGGGCATGCGGGTAAGGCATGGTCAGGATTTTCATGTGCGTATGAATCCGCCGGCTAATTGCTGGCGGTACCGACATCACGAGAGCGCCGTAAAAACTCTCGCCAGAGGGGCCCGGCACCAGGGTTCATCGCGGCAGGATGTCAAAAGCCGCGATAGGGGCTGTTTTCACCGAAGTTGCCCTCCGCGTCAAGAGGCAGGGTGCCGCATCGCCCTCAACGCATGTGCGCGACCGCGGTTCCCCTATTTTATGCCGGCGCCCTGTACCAAGACCCGTCTGCGTTCCTATATTCGCCGCACAGTGATTTGCCAGAAGGAGCCGTCCATGACCGAAACGCACATCGATCCCGCCCTCGTCGAATGGACCGGCCTCAACGGCCTGCCGCGTTTCGATCGTGTCAGGGACGAGGCCTTCGCCGCGAACTTCGATGCGGCGCTGGCGGCGCATGATGCGGAGATCGACGCGATTGCGGGCAATCCGGAGGCGCCGACCTTCGAGAATACGGTGGTTGCGCTGGAAATTGCCGGTGACCAGCTGTCGCGCGTTTCCGCGCTGTTCTGGAGCCGGGCGGGCGCCAATACCAACGACCTGATCCAGGCGCTGGAACGCGACATTGCGCCAAAAATGTCGCGGCACTATTCGAAGATCGGTACCAATGCCGCGCTGTTCCAGCGCATCGACGCGCTGTGGGAAGGCCGCGAGGCGCTCAATCTCTCGCTGGAGCAGACCCGCGTTCTGGAACGGCACTGGAAGGGGTTCGTGAAGTCGGGCGCCAAGCTGGAAAAGCCGGAGCAGGAGCGGCTTTCGGCGATCAACGAGACATTGGCCGGGCTCGGCGCGAAATTCGGCCAGAACGTGCTCGCCGACGAGAAGAGCTGGGTGCTGTTCCTCGACGAGGGCGATGCGCTCGACGGCCTGCCGGATTTCCTGAAGGACGCCATGGCGGCGGCGGCGCGCGAGCGCGGCCAGCATGGGCGTTACGCCGTCACGCTGTCGCGCTCGATCATCGAACCCTTCCTGACCTTCTCGGCGCGCCGTGACCTGCGCGAACAGGCGTTCCGCGCCTGGGTGGCGCGCGGCGAGAATGCAGGCGAGACGGACAATCGCGGTATCGTCAAGGACACGCTGGCGCTGCGGGCGGAAAAGGCGGGTCTGCTCGGCTACGAGAATTTCGCCGCGCTGAAGCTCGACAACACCATGGCGAAGACGCCCGACGCGGTGAACGGGCTGCTCATGCAGGTCTGGGAAAAGGCCGTGGCGCGGGCGCGGGAAGAGGAGGCGGATCTCGCGGTGCTCGTTGCCGATGAAGGGCGCAACCACCCAGTCATGCCCTGGGACTGGCGCTATTATGCGGAAAAGCTGCGGGCGCAGAAATTCAACTTTTCCGAAGCCGAGCTGAAGCCCTATCTCCAGCTTGAAAAGATCATCGACGCCTGCTTCGACGTGGCCGAGCGGCTGTTCGGCATCCGCGCGATCGAGAAGAAGGATGTGCCGGTCTACCATCCGGATGTGCGGGTCTTCGAAATCCGCGACCGCGAGGACAGGCTCGTCGCCATGTTCCTCGGCGATTATTTCGCCCGGTCCTCCAAGCGCTCGGGTGCGTGGATGAGCTCCTACCAGAGCCAGCACCGGCTGCCGCTTGCCAACGGCTCGGTCGGCGAAATCCCGATCATCTATAATGTCTGCAACTTCGCCAAGCCCGCCGAGGGCAAGCCGGCGCTGCTGTCGATCGACGATGCGCGCACGCTGTTCCACGAATTCGGCCATGCCTTGCACGGCATGTTGTCGGACGTCACCTATCCGTCGGTGTCGGGCACCGGCGTGTCGCGCGACTTCGTCGAACTGCCCTCGCAGCTTTACGAGCACTGGCTGACGGTGCCGGAAATCCTGACGCGCTATGCGGTGCATTATCAGACCGGCGAGGCGATGCCGGCCGCGCTGCTCGACAAGGTGCTGGCCGCCCGCACCTTCAATTCCGGCTTCGCGACGGTGGAATTCACCTCCTCGGCGCTGGTCGACATGGCGTTTCACACGCGCGGCGCCGTCGACGATCCGATGGCGGTGCAGGCGCAGGTGCTGGAAGAGATCGGCCTGCCGGCGTCCATCGTCATGCGCCATGCCACGCCGCACTTCCAGCATGTCTTCTCCGGCGACGGCTATTCGGCGGGCTATTACTCCTACATGTGGTCGGAGGTGCTGGACGCGGACGCCTTCGCCGCCTTCACCGAGACCGGCGACGCCTTCAACCCGGCCATGGCCGAACGGCTGAAGACCTATATCTACGCCGTCGGCGGCTCGGTCGATCCGGAGGACGCCTACAAGGCCTTCCGCGGCAAGCTGCCGAGCCCGGAGGCGATGCTGGAGAAGAAGGGGTTGGCGGCTTAAGGACGCTCCTCTTCCGCGAACAGTTGCAGCCCCCACCAACGTCATCCTCGGGCTCGACCCGAGGATCCACATTCGCGGCGTGCTGGAGAATGGATGGTCGGGTCAGGCCCGACCATGACGACGGAGGGGTTTGAGCGTGTCGCGCACAACGCGTTGGCTGCGCCGGCCGTCATCGTCCCGTCACCGAACTTTCGGTGAATCGTCATCATCCCGTTACCGCTCTGACATGGCGAAGACTCATGGTCTGCCCGCCTGGCGTTTCGATTCGGGGTCAGGCCGGAGGTGGCATGGCGATTGTTCCCGAGACGCTGACGCGGCGCTCGTTTCTTCTGACCGCAGGGGCAGGCGCGCTTGCGGCCTCTTCGGCACTGGCGGTTCCCTATTATGCGCGACGCCATGGCAGCCCGGTCTTTTCCCATGGCGTGCAGTCCGGCGATGTCGATTGTTCGTCCGGCATGGTCTGGGCGCGTGTCGACCGGCCGGCGGAAGTGACGCTGGAATATTCGACGACGGAGAGTTTCCTCGACGTGGCGCGCCTGCCGCTGCAGAAGGCGACGATCGGCTCCGACCATACCGTGAAGGCCATGCTGCAAGGCCTGCTGCCGGATCAGGACATTTTTTATCGTTTCACGGCAAGCGATCCCTATTCCAGCCACCTCGTTTCCGAGCCGGTGGTCGGGCGTTTCCGCACGGCGCCCATGCGCAACAGGTCTGTGCGTTTCGTCTGGTCGGGCGATACGGCCGGGCAGGGCTGGGGCATCGACGATGTCGGCATGAAGACCTATTCGACAATGCTGCGCCACGAGCCGGATTTCTTCATCCATTCCGGCGATACCGTCTATGCGGACGGGCCGATCCCCGACGAGATTCCGCTGCGCGATGGCACGGTCTGGAAAAACCGCATCGTCACCGATGAGAAGCGCACGGTGGCGCGCACGCTCGACGAATTCCGAGGCCAGTGGAAATACAATCTGCTCGACGATCACCTGCTCGCCTTCAACACAAAGTGCCCGACCTTCTTCCAGTGGGACGATCACGAGGTGCTGAACAACTGGTCGGAATCGAGCGACCTGTCCGGCGACCGGCGCTATCCGGAAAAGGATATCGGCGTCTACGAGGCGCGGGCGCGACGCGCCTTCCACGAGATGACGCCGATCCGCTACTTCCCGACCGAGCCGGGCCGCATCTTTCGCAAGGTCGCGTACGGGCCGCTGCTCGACGTGTTTTTCGTCGATCTGCGCTCCTATCGCAGCCCCAACCGGGGCGGCACGGAAAACGGCCTGTTCGGTTGGCGGCAGGCGGACTGGCTGCGCCGCGAGCTTGCCGCCTCACAGGCCGTCTGGAAGGTCATCGCCTGCGACATGCCGCTCGGCCTCGTCATCTGGGACGACTATGCCAACAGTCTGGGTTACGAGGGTGTGGCGGACGGCCTCAATGGCCCGCCGGCGGCGCGCGAGCGCGAGATTGCCGACCTGCTCTCCTTCATGCGCGACAATGCGATCCACAATGTCGTGTGGTTGACGGCCGATGTGCACTATACGGCGGCCCATCATTACGACCCGTCGCGGGCGAAATTCCAGGAGTTCAATCCGTTCTGGGAATTCGTTTCCGGGCCGCTGCATTGCGGCACCTATGGCCCGAAACCGCTCGACAGCACGTTCGGCCCGGAGGTGCGTTTTATCAAGTCGTCGAAGGGCGGCATCGACAGCAACCTGCCGCCATCGGCCGGCCTGCAATTCTTCGGCCTCGTCGACATCCACGGCGCAAGCGAGGAGATGACCGTGCGGCTGATGGACCGGGAGGATCAGGAACTCTGGCGCATCACGCTGCCGCCGGTGCGTTCGTCGTGAGGACGAGCCCTGCGTCAGGCGGACAAGAGAGTTGCATCCCGCCCCTTTCGCATTTGCGGAAAAACATGTAAGAGCCCGACCATTGAAGACGGCGCCCTTATACCCTGCGCGCCCCGAACCTCAGAGATTACACCATGTCTATCCGCAATATCGCGATCATCGCGCACGTCGACCATGGCAAGACCACGCTCGTTGACGAGCTTCTCAAGCAGTCCGGCTCGTTCCGTGAAAACCAGCGCGTCGCCGAACGCGTGATGGACTCGAACGATCTCGAAAAGGAACGCGGCATCACCATTCTCGCCAAGGCGACTTCGGTGGACTGGAAGGGCGTTCGCATCAACATCGTCGACACGCCCGGCCACGCCGACTTCGGCGGCGAAGTCGAGCGCATCCTGTCGATGGTGGACGGCGCCATCGTTCTTGTCGACTCGTCTGAAGGCCCGATGCCGCAGACCAAGTTCGTCGTCGGCAAGGCGCTCAAGGTCGGCCTGAAGCCGATCGTCGCGATCAACAAGATCGACCGTCCGGACGGCCGCCACGAGGAAGTGTTGAACGAGGTCTTCGACCTGTTCGCCAATCTCGACGCCACCGACGAACAGCTCGACTTCCCGATCCTGTACGGTTCGGGCCGCAACGGCTGGATGAACGTCAATCCGGAAGGCCCGAAGGACGAAGGCATGGCGCCGCTGCTCGACCTCGTGCTGAAGCACGTGCCGGAGCCGACGGTTGCCGAAGGCCCGTTCCGCATGATCGGCACGATCCTCGAAGCCAACCCCTTCCTCGGCCGCATCATCACCGGTCGCGTCCATTCCGGCTCGATCAAGCCGAACCAGGCCGTCAAGGTTCTCGGTCAGGACGGCAAGATCATCGAAAGCGGTCGTATCTCGAAGATCCTCGCCTTCCGCGGCATCGAGCGCCAGCCGATCGACGAAGCCCATGCAGGTGACATCGTCGCCATCGCCGGCCTTTCCAAGGGCACCGTCGCCGACACGTTCTGCGATCCGTCGATCTCCGAGGCGCTGAAGGCGCAGCCGATCGACCCGCCGACCGTCACCATGTCCTTCATCGTCAACGACAGCCCGCTGGCTGGCACTGAAGGCGACAAGGTAACGAGCCGCGTCATCCGCGACCGTCTGTTCAAGGAGGCCGAAGGCAACGTCGCTCTGAAGATCGAAGAGGCTGAAGGCAAGGATTCGTTCTACGTTTCCGGCCGCGGCGAACTTCAGCTCGCCGTCCTCATCGAGACCATGCGTCGCGAAGGCTTCGAACTGGCCGTGTCGCGTCCGCGCGTCGTCATGCACACGGACGAGAACGGCACCACCATGGAGCCGATCGAAGAAGTCGTCATCGACGTCGATGAAGAGCATTCCGGCGTCGTCGTGCAGAAGATGTCCGAGCGCAAGGCCGAAATGACGGAACTGCGTCCGTCGGGCGGCAACCGCGTTCGCCTGAAGTTCCTGGCGCCGACCCGCGGCCTGATCGGCTACCAGTCGGAACTCCTGACCGACACGCGCGGCACGGCGATCATGAACCGCCTGTTCCACGACTACCAGCCCTTCAAGGGCGCGATCGGCGGCCGCGTCAACGGCGTGCTGCTGTCGAACGGTTCGGGCGAAGCCGTCGCCTACGCCATGTTCAACCTGGAAGACCGCGGCCCGATGATCATCGAGCCGGGCGAGAAGGTCTATGCCGGCATGATCATCGGCATCCACTCGCGCGACAACGATCTCGAGGTCAACGTGCTGAAGGGCAAGCAGCTCACCAACATCCGCGCCGCCGGCAAGGATGAAGCCGTGAAGCTGACCCCGCCGATCCGCATGACGCTCGACCGCGCGCTGTCGTGGATCCAGGACGACGAGCTGATGGAAGTGACGCCGAAGTCGATCCGTCTGCGCAAGATGTTCCTCGACGCCAACGATCGCAAGCGATTCGACAAGCAGCGCGCTGCCGGCGCGGCATAAGCTGCCTCTTCCCGAAACGGGACATTTTGAACCCCGGCCCCCTGAAATATGAGGGCCGGGGTTTTTCATGTGTGTGCCATCGTTTTACGGCTTGTGACGTTTGTTAAAAAAGCGTTAACTTTTCCACGTGCCATCCGGAACTCGCCTGTGGGCAATGGATGCCTTTGCATGGTGCGGGATTCCGGTGGAATCGGTGCGGGAATAAGAGTGGTGTTATGAAAACACTGTCGATTGATGTGCGGCGCGCCGAGCCGCAGGACGCGCGCGCGATATCCGAAGTGCACCGGGTGTCGTGGTTGCAGGCCTATGGCGGCCTCATTCCGCACATTCCGCTCAACCAGATGGTCGATCGGCGGGGCGAGACCTGGTGGCGCAAGGCGACTCGCGGGCCGGCGACCCTTCTCGTGCTGGATGTCGCCGGTACCGTGGCAGGCTACGCCACGCTCGGCCTCAATCGCGCCCGCGCCCTGCCGCAGGAAGGCGAGATCTACGAATTGTATCTGCGCCCGGAATATCAGGGCATCGGGCTTGGCCGGCTGCTGTTCGGCGAGGCGCAGCGGCTTTTGAAGTCGCTCGGCTGCAACGGCCTGATCGTCTGGTGCCTGGAAGATAGCGAACATGCCGACCGCTTCTTCCGCTCCGCCGGCGGCCGCGACATTGCCGAAGGCATGGAGAATTTCGGCGACAAGGAACTGAAGAAGGTCGGTTTCGTCTGGCCCTAGGCTATTCTGCCCTCCCGGGCAGATAGCGCATCGGTTCTCCCGCCAGCTTTCCCCGTTTTCCATGCCATTGCGGTTCGCTGACGCCGCAGGTGAAATCAAGCGCTTCCTCGTCCGCGACCGTTCGAGCGAGCGTGTTGGCGTCCTTGTTTTCCAGCGCATCGACATAGCCGACGACGCAGCTTGTCGGGTTTTCAGCGGTTGCGACCGTCGCGACGACGAGGACCTGGCCGTAGCGTGTCGTCACGTCGCTGGTGGTTTCCGGGTCGGAGACGAACCAGCGGACGATGGTCGCGACCAGCCTGCCATTTGTGCCCAGACGCCATTCGATCGTCGCGTTGGTGTGGTTGAACGGTCCGAAACTCTCGAAGGCCTCGTCGAGCCAGACCTTGCTGATCGGGCCATAGGCCTGGCTCTGCCGCAGGTCACCTTCCTTGAAATAGACCCCGACATCCTCGTAGCCGTCACATTGCAGGGTGACGCTCGGCCCCTCATCGGTTTGCGAGAGCGTCTTGCAGGCATCGAGGTTGCGCTCGGAATAGGCGCTTTCGTTTGCTTGCGCGAGGCTCGTGGCGCAGGCGGCGAGGGTTGTCGCGAGAAGAAGAGCTGTCAGGCGCATGGGGTATCCTCCGGTCCTGAGAAGACGAAACACAGCAGCGGTCTATTCGTCTCCGGCGAAAGTCATGTTGCGCTGCAACGGGATTCGCATTAGGAAGCCCGCAATCAACCCAGTGCACTGAGGGAGCCCCCATGCGTATCGATGCGATTTCCGTTGGCAAGAACCCGCCGGACGACGTGAACGTCATTGTCGAGGTGCCAGTCGGCGGCCACCCGATCAAGTACGAAATGGACAAGGAAGCCGGCGCACTCGTCGTCGACCGTTTCCTCTACACGCCGATGACCTATCCGGGCAATTACGGCTTCGTGCCGCACACGCTGTCGGAAGACGGTGACCCGATCGACGTGCTGATCGCCAACACGCGCCCGCTCGTTCCGGGCTGCGTCATCAATGTACGCCCGATCGGCGTGCTGGTGATGGAAGACGACGGCGGCAAGGACGAGAAGATCATCGCCGTGCCGGTGCCGAAGCTGACGCGCCGCTACGACAAGGTCGAGAACTACACCGACCTGCCGGAAATCTCGCTCAAGCAGATCGAGCACTTCTTCTCGCACTACAAGGATCTGGAGCCCGGCAAGTGGGTGAAGATCGCCGGCTGGCAGGACGTCAACGTCGCCAAGAAGATGATTCTCGAGGCTGTCGACCGCTACAACGCCCAGAAGTAAGCGGTCTGCTGCGGGGCGCCCGGCGCGCCGCCGCATCCCTCTTTCGTCATGGTCGGGCCCGACCCGGCCCTCTGCTTATGCAGAGGATTCTCGGCTCAAGGCCGAGGATGACGCGGTGGACGGGGTGGGGCTTGCCGCCGAATACGCCATTGCAACGCATACGCGTTGCCACGAGACACAAAAAATCCTCCGGGTCGTCGTCGATCCGGAGGATTTTCGTTTTCGGGTATCGCTGCGCCTGCGATCAGGACAGAAGTGCCGGCGCCAGCACGCTGCGGATCACCTGCTCCAGGAAGAACAGGATGACGAGCACGACGAGCGGCGACAGGTCGACGCCGCCGAAATTCGGCAGGATACGGCGGATCGGGCGATAGATCGGTTCGGTCAGCTGGTAGAGCGAGCGGCCGATGGTCGCGATCACCTGATTGTTCGCGTTGATGACATTGAAAGCGTAGAGCCAGGAAAAGATCGCCGAGGCGATCACCAGGAACCACGCAATGCTGATGATGAACAATAGGGTGTTGATGACCGCTATCATTGACGTCTCCAATTGGTTTCGTCACGACATGTAGCCATTGCAGGCCCCGCCAGCAAGGCCGGGCTTCATGGGGTGCGGCAACATGTTTAATGCCGGGCCTCAGCCCGCGTGGAAGATCCGGTCGAGGAAGGCCGTCATCCAGAGGCGCAGGCGCGCGTCGTAGAGCAGTCGCCCATCGAGATGGGCGCGGCCGACCTGGGCACCGGGCAGCTCGAAACGGTGCGCGCCGCGCACGACCCAGCGATGCATCATGGCAAGCGTCAATTCACCGTGGAACTGGATGCCCCAGGCATTGTCGCCATAGCGGAAGGCCTGGTTCTCGTAGTGGTGGCCGGTGGCAAGCAGCGTCGCGCCAGTTGGCAGGTCAAAACCCTCGCGATGGAACTGGTAGACCATCTCCGGCCAGGGCATCAGCGCCGTGCCGGCCTCGGTGGCATTGAGTGGATACCAGCCGATCTCCGTCCAGCCGTCCTGATGGCCGAACACCCTGCCGCCGAGATTTTTCACCAGCATCTGCGCGCCGAGGCAGATGCCGAGGAACGGTTTGTTCTCCGTCAGCGGCACCGAGAGCCAGTCGATCTCGCGCCGCACATAGGCTTCATCGTCATTGGCGCTCATCGGCCCGCCGAAGACGACGGCGCCGGCATGGTGTTCGAGTGTGTCGGGCAAGGGATCGCCCAGCACGGGGCGACGGATATCCAGCGCGTGACCCATCTGCTGCAGGATCTGGCCGACACGGCCGGGGCTGGAGGTCTCCTGATGCAGCACGATCAGGACCGGTTGCCTGCGGCTTGGATTTCGCGGGACATCGAGCATGGCTCAGGCTTCGTCCTGTTCCTCTTTTTCCCCGGTTGCCCCCACACGCCCGGCCACTTCCTGCCGCTTCATGATGCGCTCCCGGCCGGAGACGCCCATCAGGTCGGCAATGCGCCAGATAGCGTGATCCTCCATCTCGCTGCGCTCGCCATCGGCATAGACGATCTCCCAGAGCAGGCCGATCAGATCGATGCGCTGCTCCTCCGAAAGCTGGCGTTTCAGCTCGGAGGTGAAGCGGAAGAAATCGATCGCCTCGCTCTCGGCATCCGTGCCGGCGGCGACGAGGGCATCGAGTTCCGCCTCGTCGACACCGTAAAAATCCTTGAAGCGGGCGCACAGCGCCTTCTTCTCGACCTCAAGCACCTTGCCGTCCGCCTCCATCACCTGGATGCACAGCGCCATGACGGCGACACGCGGGTCATCGGCGGCGAAGGCCGGCTTGTCGTCGCCACCTGAGAGGCTCGCAAGGAATTGCTGCAAGCGTTCGAACATCGATTTTTGCCCCGTTCCCAAAACCCTCAGAACAGCCTGAAGCCGCTCGTGCCGTCTCGCTTGACGACGCCTTCCTTGACGCCCGGATCGTCGGGCAGGCCATAGAAGGGACGTTCTTCCTCTTTTTCTTCCACCGTCTCCGCCTTCACCTTTTCCGGCGTCTTGGCCGGTGTAACGGTCTTGACGGGGATCGGCTCGACCACCGTGGCGACCACGACGGGCGCCTCGGCTTCCGCCTTCTCGACGGTCACCACCTCTTCGACCACAGCAACCGGTTTCGCCTCGATGGCGAGCGGCGGCAAGGTGCGAATGGCCTCGTCGACGGCATCGCTCGAGCCTTCTTCGACCGGTCCCTGCAACTCGCTGACCGGTGTCTTCCATTCGAAGGCATCGAGGCGGCCAGTGACGGGCGAGACGGCGTGCCATTCCGGCGCCGTGACGCCGTCGGCGGTCCAGGCCGGATCGCGCGGCGCCTTCAGCGCCTGGTTCATCCAATGGCGGATGCGGCCCTGGTCGCCGGTCTCGGCATCCTCGATGTCGGCGAGCAGCAGGAAGGCGCTTTCCCGCGGCGAAAGCCGTGCGGTGGCCTCCGCCTTGGTGCGGGCGAGCGCGAAGTCGCGGGTTTCCAGCGCGGCTTCGGCAACGGCATAGAGCGCCTCTGCATTGTTCGGCCGGAGCGCTTCCAGCTTTTCCGCCCGCTTCAGCCGGTCGGAGGCGGAATCGCCGCTGCGGGCGCGGACATAGAGTTTTGCCACATCGCCGTGCGCCGTCGCCTTCCAGAGCTTTTCGAGGATGGTGGCGGCCTTGCGCAGATTGTCCTCGCGCAAATAGGCCTTGGCCTCGATCAGGCCGGCCGGCACGAAGTTTTCGTCGAGCTTCAGCGCCTGGTGCGCATCGTCGCGGGCACCCTTGGGATCGGCGTCGAGTTTCGCGGCGGCGCGGGCCGTCAGCAGGACCGCCTTGCGGCGCGCATGGGCCTTCTTCTCTTCGGGCGAGCCGGAACGGCCGTCACCGAGGAGTTTCAACGCCTCGTCCCAATCGCCGGCGGCGGAGCGGTATTCGAGCGCTGCTTCGGTCGCCCAGGGGAGCTGCGGCGCCTTTTCGGCGGCGCGCTCGGCATATTGCCGGGCGGCCTCGTTGGCGCCGAGGCGGCGGGCTTCGAGATAGAGACCGCGCAGGCCAAGCTCGCGGGTCTCCGGATCGTCGGCCATCAGCTCGAATTTTTTGCGCGCGTCGTCATAGCGGCCTTCGATCATCGCCGCCTGTGCTTCGAGCAGGTGGATCAGCGGCTCCTGGTCGGCGCTGAGCAGGCCCTTCGTGCGGCCGAGCATCTTTCGCGCACCGGCGGCGTCGCCGGCACCGGCGGCGATCAGGCCGGTCGACAGCGCCTGGTAGCCGCGGTCACGCTTGCGGGCACGAAAATAGCGCTGAATCGAGTGCGGCGAGGTCCAGATAACGCGCACGATCCACCAGGAGAACATGACTGCGGCGACCAGCGACACGACGAGCGTGGCGGCGACCATCAGGCTCATATCGGCGCGCTGGCCCTGCCAGATGATCGACAGTTCGCCGGGACGATCGGCAAGCCAGGCAAAGCCGGCGGCAAGGGCGAGAACGAAGAGAGCGAAGACCAGAATACGAATCATGAACTCTTCTCCTCAGCCCTGGTTGCCGGTGGATGTACCGGTCATGGCGCCGGAAACGACGGCGCCGATCAGGCCTTCGACGGTGACGCGCTGGTCGAGCGTGCGCTTGTAGTCGGCTGCGGCGGCCTGGCCGGTCTCCGGCAGGGTCTGCCACTCGATCTGCGCGCCCTTGAAATCGCCGTTCTGCAGCTTGGTCTCGATGCGGGCGACGATCGCTTCGGGGGAATCCCCCTCGACCGTGCCGACCGGCCGCACGCGGATCGCCGAAGCGGCGCTCGACATCAGGCGGGTGAAGATGCCCTGGTCGCCCTCCGGCTGGTGCACGGCGTCGAGAACGCTGTCGGCGGTCTTCTGGAAATCGCGCACGAGATCGGAGCGCGACGGCACGCCGATGGCGGCATGTTCGCGCAGGCCCGCGACGGACGGGTCGTCCGGCACGATGCTGGCGAAGGCCTCGAGTTCGGCGAGATAGGGCCCGCCGCGGTCGATCGCGGTCTTCAGGGCGCTGGCGGCCACGGCGCGGGCCATTTCGATGTCGCTGCGCGGTTCGTCGAGCTTCTGCTCGGCGGCGGCGATGCGTTCGCTGAGCTGGGTTTCGGTGGAGCTGACCGCCTCGGTGGTGCGCGCAACGGCTTCGCGCAGCGCCGCCAGTTCCGTCGTCAAGCGGGTGACGTCGCTCTCCAGCTTGGTGACAGCCTCCGGCGCCGCACCGGCGGCACCTGTGCTGCTGCCCGCCGCGGTTTCGAGCGCCGCGATACGGGTTTCGATCGGCTGGAGATCGACCGGGCTGGCGGCCGTGCTTTCCGAAAGCCGGGTCTTCAGCGCCTCGATTTCGTTGGAAAGGGCGGTGACGGCGCTGGTGTCGCTGGTGCGCTCCGGGCCGAGTGCCGGCAGGTAGCCGCCATATTGCAGGCTGCCGGCGCCGAGAAGCGCGATCAGGCCGCCGAGAATGCTGGCCGCCAGCATGCCGGCATTGCTCTTCTGCGGCGGTGGCGGCGTTTGCGCGCGGGCTGGCTCCTCATAGGTCGACCGGGCCGGTTCGACCGGCTCCTGCTTTTCCTCGACGGTTTCGGGCTCGGCGGTGACGGTTTCTTCCCGCACGGTTTGCTCGGTTACCGGTTCCTCGTTGGCCGTTTCCGGCGTCGCGGTCTCGGTTTCGGCCTTTTCCTCGGCCGCGAGCGCTTCGTTGCTCACGGAGGCGGGAACCGCCTCCAGGTCGATGGTCACAGGTTCATCGCTGGCCTTCTTGCGACGGGACGGGGTTTCCGGTTCCATGGCGAGCTCCTCGCGTTCATGTGCATTGCATTAAACGTAGACAGGGATGGCAGAGAGGGAAAGACCCTTGCGGTAAATTCATCCGTCGCCGTCTGCGCTTAGAGCAGATCGAGCAGACTTTCCTCATTGGGCGCGATGGCAACGACCGTCAGGGCCGCAAAGCGCTGCGGCACGCCCCGCGCGACATTTGGGCTCATGCAGAGCATGAGCGTCGACAGAAAGCGCTCCGGCATTTCGATCAGCGGCGGCAGTTCGAAGAAGGTGCGGGCGGTTTCCCGCGAATAGAACAGCACCGCATCCGGCACCGGCCGAAGCAGGGCTGCCTCCGTTTCGCTGCGTTTCGGGATGCGGGGCGCCATGCGGTAGCATTCCACCGTGCGGAAGGGGATGCCTTCCTCCTTGAGGCGGGCTTCGAAGGCGGGCGCGCGCGGATTGCCGGCAAGATAGAGGATCGGTTCGGCCGGCATGCCGAAATCCCGGCAATGCCCGATGATCATGTTGGCCAGATCCCGGCCGTCGCCCTCGGGGGTCAGCACCGTGCGGAAACCGGCCTCTCCCGCCGCCTGCGCCGAGGCGCGGCCAACGGAGAAGACGGTGGTCAGGAGGTGGCGGTCGAGTGTCTCGCCGACCATGCCGAAAAGGCGGGCCACTTCCGCGCTGGTGATGGCGATCGCCGAATGGCGCACCGCAAGGGCGGATTTCAGGGCTTCGACGTCGTGCTCCGGCGCGGCGAGCGACAAAAGCCGCGTCTCATGGCCGAGCGCCTCGAGCTTGCGTGCGGTGCGTACCGCCGCGTTTTGCGGGCGTGTGACGACGACCTGCACGGATCAGCCCCAGCTTTCGAAGAAATCCGCTCCCGCCTTGTCGCGGATCGCCTGGCCGGCGTCTTCGCCAAGCTGTCCGGCATTGCCGGCCGGGCCGCTGGTCTCGATCTCGTGGTAGCGGCTGCCGTCGGGCGTCAGGATCATGCCGCGGAACTGCAGGTGTTCGCCCTCCTCCGTCGCATAACCGGCGATCGGCGTGCGACAGGAGCCGTCGAGCGTGGCGAGGAAGCCGCGTTCGCAGGTGACGGCGGCGCGCGTCGCCCGGTCGTCGATGGCGGCGAGCAGGCCGTTCACCTGCGCGTCGCCGGTGCGGCTCTCGATGCAGATCGCGCCCTGGGCCGGGGCGGGCGGGAAGGAAACGGGGTCGAGGATTTCCGTCGGCACGTCGAGTTTGCCGAGGCGCTTGAGGCCGGCATAGGCGAGCAGCGTCGCATCGGCCTGGCCTTCGGCGAGCTTGGCGAGGCGCGTATCGACCTGGCCGCGGAAGACGATGACGTTGATGTCCGGCCGTAGCCGGCGGATCAATGCCTGGCGGCGGAGCGACGCGGAGCCGACCGTGGCGCCCTGCGGCAGGTCGAGCAGGCGTTTTGCCGCACGGCCGATGAAGGCGTCGCGGACATCCTCGCGCGGCAGGAAGGCGGAAAGATGCAGGCCGTCGGGCAATTTCGTCGGCATGTCCTTGGAGGAATGCACGGCGAAATCGAGTTCGCCGGAGGAGAGCTGCGCCTCGATTTCTTCGGTGAACAGGCCCTTGCCGCCGATCAGCGCCAGTGAACGATCGGTGATGCGATCGCCTTTCGTCGAGAGCACGACGATCTCGAACATCGCTTCCGGCAGGCCATGGGCCGCCATCAGGCGTGACCGGGTCTCGTGGGCCTGGGCGAGCGCCAGCGGGCTGCCCCGCGTGCCGATCCTGAAAGGTTTTGTTTGCATCCGCCGTAATCCGTTGTTACCGGGATGTCTCGTAACCGGCTTTAGAGCCGCCCGCAATCAATCCTAGTGCTTCATGTCGTCTCAATTGACCATTCTCGGCATCGAAACGAGCTGCGACGAGACCGCCGCTGCCATCGTCGTGCGCGATCCGGACGGGAAGGGCGAGATCCTCGGCGAAGTCGTGCTGAGCCAGCTCGAGGAGCACAGCGCCTATGGCGGCGTGGTGCCGGAGATCGCGGCGCGCGCCCATGTGGAGGCGCTGGACAGCCTGATTGCCGAAGCGCTTCTGCGTGCCGGACGCTCGCTCAAGGATGTCGATGCCATCGCCGCGACGAGCGGGCCGGGGCTGATCGGCGGGCTCATCGTCGGGCTGATGACGGGCAAGGCGATCGCCCGCGCCACCGGCAAGCCTCTCTATGCCGTCAACCATCTGGAAGGCCATGCGCTGACGGCGCGGCTGACGGACGGGTTGTCCTTTCCCTATCTGATGCTGCTTGTCTCCGGTGGCCATACCCAGCTCGTGCTGATCCGTGGCGTCGATGACTACGAGCGCTGGGGCACGACGATCGACGATGCGCTGGGCGAGGCCTTCGACAAGACGGCCAAGCTGCTCGGCCTGCCCTATCCCGGTGGCCCGGCGGTCGAGCGCATGGCGAAGACCGGCAATCCGGAACGCTTCACCTTTCCGCGCCCGCTCGTCGGCGAGGCGCGGCTCGATTTTTCCTTCTCCGGCCTCAAGACCGCGGTGCGCCAGGCGGCGCAGTCGATCGAGCCGGTGACGGAACAGGACATCGCCGATATCTGCGCCTCCTTCCAGCGCGCGGTGTCGCGCACCCTGAAGGACCGCATCGGCCGTGGGCTCGAACGGTTCCGCATGCTCTATCCCGATGTGGGGACACCGGCGCTGGTCGTCGCGGGCGGCGTGGCGGCGAATGCCGAACTGCGGTCGACGCTGCAAACGCTGTGCGACAAACACAAATTCCGTTTCATCGCGCCGCCTCTGGCGCTGTGCACCGACAATGCCTCGATGATCGCCTGGGCGGGACTGGAGCGCATGGCAGCCGGCTTTGCGCCCGATGACCTCGCCGTCGCGCCGCGTTCACGCTGGCCGCTCGACCGCGAGGCGGCGACGATGCTCGGATCCGGTAAACGGGGAGCCAAGGCATGAGCATCACCCCGCAGATCGCCGTCGTCGGAGCCGGCGCCTTCGGCACGGCACTGGCAAGTGTTGCCGCGGCGAGCGGCGGCGACGTCACGCTGATCGGCCGCGATGCCGCAGCCGTCGAGGTCATGCGCGCATCGCGCCGCAACGAGAAGGCCCTGCCGGGCATCGACCTGCCGGAAGCGCTGGCCTTCAGCGCCGAGGTTGAAACCGTTCGTGGTGCCGGCATCGTGCTGTTTGCCATGCCTTCGCAGGCGCAGCGCCAGGCGGCGCGCGACCTGGCGCCCCTGCTGGCGCCGGGCACGGCGGTCGTCATCTGCGCCAAGGGCATGGAAAAGGGCACCGGCCGGCTGCTGACGGATGTACTGGAAGAAGAGTTGCCCGGCCGCGAGATCGCGGTGCTGTCCGGCCCCGGCTTTGCCGCCGATATCGCACGTGGCCTGCCGACGGCGATGGTCATCGCCGCGCGCACACCGGAGATCGGTGCGGCCTTGGCGGCCCTGTCCGGGCCGACCTTCCGGCTCTATCCGTCGACGGACCGGATCGGCGTGCAGCTTGGCGGCGCGCTCAAGAACGTGCTGGCGATCGCCTGCGGTATCATCGAGGGCGCCGAACTCGGTGATTCGGCGCGCGCCGCGTTGATTTCGCGCGGGCTTGCCGAACTGTCGCGCTTCGTTGCGGCACATGGCGGGGAGGGCGGCACGGTGACGGGGCTTTCCGGCCTCGGCGACCTCGTGCTGACCGGCACCAGCCACCAGTCGCGCAACCTGCGCTTCGGCATCGCGCTCGGCCGCCACGGCACAGCCACCGGCTGGTCGGGCGATCTGGTCGAGGGCGCTTTTGCCGCCTCGGTTGCCGCCGGCGTGGCCGTGGACAAGGGCATCGACATGCCGATCACCGATGCGGTCGCCCGCATCATCGACGGCACGCTCGACGTGAAGACAGCCATCGGGCAGTTGATGACGCGCCCGATCACCCAGGAATAGACAGGAAGGATTGTTCATGCATTTCGCATTCATCTGTCAGGACAAGCCCGGCGCGCTTCAGGTGCGCCTCGATACACGGCCGGAACACGTCGCCTATCTCAACGACCTCAATGCGGGCGGAAAGCTCGCCTTTGCCGGTCCCTTCCTCGGTGACGACGGCAAGCCGACCGGCAGCCTCGTCGTGGTCAAGGCCGAGACGATCGAAGAGGCGCGGCAGATCGCCGACAACGATCCCTATGCCAAGGCGGGCCTGTTCGCCTCCGTCGAGGTGAAGGCCTGGAACTGGGTCTTCAACAATCCGGAGGCCTGAGACGCATGGCATACTGGCTCTACAAGTCCGAACCCTTCAAATGGTCCTGGCAGATGCAGAAGGATGCCGGCGAGGCGGGCACCGAATGGACCGGCGTGCGCAACTATCTGGCGCGCAACCACATGCGGGCGATGAAGATCGGCGACAAGGGCTTCTTCTATCATTCGAATGAAGGGCTGGAGATCGTCGGCTTCACGGAAGTCTGCGCGCTGTCGCATCCCGATTCGACGGCCGGCGAGGATCCGCGCTGGGATTGCGTCGATATCCGCGCGGTGCAGGACATGCCCAAGCCGGTGACTCTGAAGGACATCAAGGCCAATCCCAAGCTGTCCAACATGGCGCTCGTCACCTCCATGCGCCTGTCGGTGCAGCCGGTGACCGAGGACGAGTGGATCGAGGTCTGCCGCATGGGCGGTCTTTCCAAGCCGCCGCTCTGATGTTTCGTCTTTTTTGTTCGTCGCATCGTCTTTCCGAAAATCCGTATCCCCTTTTCGGGGCGATGCTTCGGTGAAAACCGCGCCCGACGTCTTCATCCGCGAAAACACCGACGTGTCGTCGCCGCCGCATGTGCCGGAGGTCAGGCTCAGGCTTGCCACCGAGGCGCATGAGCTGTGGCTGAAGACGGAGGAGGAGCTGGAGGCGATCGGCCTGCCGCCACCGTTCTGGGCCTTTGCCTGGGCCGGCGGGCAGGGGCTTGCGCGCCATGTACTGGATCATCCTGCTCTCGTGGCGGGGCGGTCCGTGCTGGATTTTGCCAGCGGCTCCGGCCTCGTCGGTATTGCCGCGCGCCTGTCGGGCGCCTCATCCGTGCTGGCGGCGGATATCGATCCCTGGAGCGGAACCGCCATCCGGCTCAATGCGGCGCTCAACGATGTCGCGCTCGACTATACCGTGGAGAACATGGTTGGCCGGGACGAGGGCTGGGATGTCGTTCTTGCCGGCGACGTCTTTTACGACCGCGCCTTTGCGGACGTGCTCATCCCGTGGTTTGCCGCCCTTGCGGCGCGTGGCGCCATGGTGATCGTCGGCGATCCCGGCCGCGCCTATTGCCCGCGCGAGCGCATGGAAGCGCTCGCCAGCTATACGGTGCCGGTCACGCGGGCGCTGGAGGACAGCGAGGTCAAGAAGACCACCGTCTGGCGGTTCAAGAGCCCGGCCGGATGACGCAGACGCCGGCTTCCCAGGAGCAACCGTCCTGGCCGGGCGTAACCGTGATGACCTTGGGGCCGCGGTTTTCGACGAACGGCGCGTCGATCAGGGTGTCGTAGTAACGGTCCCTGTCGATGTAGAAATACAGGCCGTTGCCGGGATCCCGGTAGGCCGAGATGGCGCCGCCATAGAAGTTGCGATCCTGCCGCCAATTGCGGTCGCGGTGACGTTCCACCCGGCGATTGTCGTAACGCTGCCGGTCGCGCGGGCGCCAGTCGCGACGCTCGTGCCGGTCGCGCTCCGTGAGTGTGCGTCCGCTGATGTCACCACCGTCCGACCAGCCGATGCCGGGCTGCTCGTCGCGGGCGTTCGCGGCCGTCATGCCGCCTGCCACCAGTGCCAGCGAAAGCACTAGAACTTTCGTCGCACGGGGTACTGAAAACAGAGTCATTCTGTCCTGCCTTTCGGATTACGCTTAACAAATCCTTAACGGCAAGATGGGGCACGGACGGGCAAAAGTCACGGATTCGGTTATGAATTTTGGCGTTATCGTTAATTGGCCGAAAGCGTCTCGAAATGGCGCAAACGGTGATCGCCGTATAATCGATTAAATTCATTTTGCAGTGCAATGAGGCTTGTGGTCCCGCCTTCTGGTGAGTAAGTGTCGCAATCACTACATTGTGCACAACATACTGCAATTCCGGAGAAAATTTGTCCAGTTTTTGGCTCTCCGGGGTTCCGTGAGGTTCAGATGGCGAATGTCACTCGAAGCCGGCCGCTCTCGCCGCATCTCCAGGTCTACAAACCGATCCCGACGATGGTCATGTCCATCGTGCACCGCATCACCGGCGCCGCCCTTTACTTCGGCACCGTGCTGGTCGCCTGGTGGCTGATTGCCGCCGCGTCCGGCGAGGCCTATTTCGGCTGGGTCAACTGGTTCTTCGGCACGCTGATCGGCCGTCTCGTGCTCTTCGGTTATACCTGGGCGCTGATGCACCACATGCTGGGCGGGCTTCGCCACTTCATGTGGGACATGGGCCATGGCTACGAGAAGAACTTTTCCACCAAACTCGCCATTATCACTCCGGTCGTCTCCGTCGCCCTGACGGTGCTGATCTGGGTGGTCGGCTACCTGGCCCGCTGAGGAGAGCCCCATGGACATGCGCACGCCCCTCGGCAAGGTTCGCGGCCTCGGCTCGGCAAAGGACGGCACGGAGCATTTCTGGCGCCAGCGCCTGACGGCCGTCGCCAACGTTCCGCTTCTGCTGTTCTTCGTCGGCTTCCTCATCTGCTACAACGGCGCTTCCTTTGCCGAAGTGACCGCAGCGCTGTCGAACCCGATCGTCGCCGTTCTGATGGTCCTTGTCGTCGTCTCCGGCCTCATCCACATGAAGCTCGGCATGCAGGTCATCATCGAGGACTATGTGCATGCGGAAGGCATCAAGATCGGCCTCCTCATACTCAACACCTTCTTCGCGATCCTGGTCGGTGGGCTCTGTCTTTTCGCCGTCCTCAAAATCGCTTTCGCAGGATAATCCATCATGGCAGCGATCTCCTCCCCGGCGGCCAACGGCAAGGCCTATACCTATGTGGACCACTCTTTTGACGTGATCGTCGTCGGCGCCGGCGGTGCAGGCCTGCGCGCCACGCTCGGCATGGCCGAACAGGGTCTCAAGACGGCCTGCATTACTAAGGTCTTCCCGACGCGTTCGCACACCGTCGCCGCCCAGGGCGGCATCGCGGCCTCGTTGCAGAACATGACGCCGGATAGCTGGCAGTGGCACCTTTACGACACCGTCAAGGGCTCCGACTGGCTCGGCGACGTCGACGCCATGCAGTATCTCGCCATGGAAGCGCCGAAGGCGGTCTATGAACTCGAGCATTACGGCGTGCCCTTCTCGCGCAACGCCGAAGGCAAGATCTACCAGCGCCCGTTCGGCGGCCACATGCAGAACTATGGCGAAGGCCCGCCGGTGCAGCGCACCTGTGCCGCCGCCGACCGTACCGGCCATGCCATCCTGCACACGCTCTACGGCCAGTCGCTGCGTCACAATGCAGAATTCTTCATCGAATATTTCGCGCTCGACCTGATCATGTCGGCCGACGGTCGCTGCACCGGCGTCGTCGCCTGGAACCTCGATGACGGCACGATCCACCGCTTCGCCGCCAAGATGGTGGTGCTGGCGACCGGTGGTTACGGCCGCGCCTATTTCTCGGCCACTTCGGCCCATACCTGCACGGGCGACGGCGGTGGCATGATCGCCCGCGCCGGCCTGCCGCTGCAGGACATGGAATTCGTGCAGTTCCACCCGACCGGCATCTATGGCGCCGGCTGCCTCATCACTGAGGGTGCGCGCGGCGAAGGCGGTTATCTTGTCAATTCCGAGGGCGAGCGCTTCATGGAGCGTTATGCGCCGTCGGCCAAGGACCTCGCCTCGCGCGACGTCGTCTCGCGCTGCATGACCATGGAAATCCGCGAAGGCCGCGGCGTGGGCAAGAACAAGGACCACATCTTCCTGCATCTCGATCATCTCGATCCGGCCGTGCTGCATGAGCGCCTGCCGGGTATTTCCGAGAGCGCGAAGATCTTTGCCGGCGTCGACGTGACGCGCGAGCCGATCCCGGTTCTGCCGACCGTGCACTACAATATGGGCGGCATTCCCACGAACTATTGGGGCGAAGTGCTGAACGCCGACAGCCAGAACCCGGAGCGCATCGCGCCCGGTCTGATGGCAGTAGGCGAAGCCGGTTGCGCCTCGGTGCACGGCGCAAACCGCCTCGGCTCCAACTCGCTGATCGACCTCGTGGTGTTCGGCCGCGCCGCCGCCATCCGCGCCGGCCAGGTGATCGACCGCGTCGGCCCGATCCCGGCGCTCGATATCGCCGCCTGCGACAAGATCATGGATCGTTTCGATCGTCTGAGGAACGCCAATGGCGGCACGCCGACGGCGATCCTGCGCGACAAGATGCAGCGCACCATGCAGGACGACGCGGCCGTGTTCCGCACCCAGGAATCGCTCGAAAGCGGCTGCAACCGCATGACGGCGATCTGGAAGGAAATGCCGGACATCAAGGTCACCGACCGTTCGATGATCTGGAATTCCGACCTCGTCGAGACGCTGGAGCTGGAAAATCTGATGGCCAACGCCATCACCACGGTCTACGGCGCCGAAGCGCGCAAGGAAAGCCGCGGCTCGCATGCCCGCGAAGACTATGTCGACGGCCCCTTTGCCGGCCGCGACGACGTCAACTGGCGCAAGCACACACTCGCCTGGGTCAACGAGGCGGGCGACGTCACGCTCGACTATCGCCCGGTCCATACCGACCTTATCGCCGACGGGATCGATCCCCAGAAGATCGCGCCCAAGGCTCGCGTCTACTGATACCGAGGAGAACAGGACATGGTTGAACTCGCTCTCCCGAAAAACTCGCAGATGACCGAAGGCAAGGTCTGGCCGAAGCCGGCCGGCGCCACGAATACCCGCGAGTTGCGCATCTACCGCTGGAACCCGGACGATGGGAAGAACCCGTCGATCGACACCTTCTATATCGACGTCGACGACTGCGGCCCGATGGTGCTGGACGCGCTGCTCTACATCAAGAACAAGATCGACCCGACGCTGACGCTGCGCCGCTCCTGCCGCGAAGGCATTTGCGGCTCCTGCGCCATGAACATCGACGGCACCAACACGCTCGCCTGCACCAAGGGCATGGACGAGGTGAAGGGGACCGTGAAGGTCTACCCGCTGCCGCATATGCCGGTGGTCAAGGATCTGGTTCCGGACCTCACCAACTTCTACGCCCAACATCGCTCGATCGAGCCGTGGCTGAAGACGGTGTCGCCGACGCCGGCCAAGGAATGGAAGCAGAGCCACGACGACCGCCTGAAGCTCGACGGCCTCTACGAGTGCATTCTCTGCGCCTGCTGCTCGACGTCCTGTCCGAGCTACTGGTGGAACGGTGACCGCTATCTCGGCCCCGCCGTCCTCCTCCAGGCCTATCGCTGGCTGATCGACAGCCGCGACGAAGCGACGGGCGAGCGCCTCGACAACCTGGAAGACCCCTTCCGCCTCTATCGCTGCCACACCATCATGAACTGCGCGCAGGCCTGCCCGAAGGGGCTCAACCCGGCCAAGGCCATCGGCGAAATCAAGAAGATGATGGTCGAGCGCCGTCTCTGACCGATGATTGAAGGTTTCGCGCCCGACGTCGTTGCAGAGATTCGCCGTCGTCTGGAAAGCGTGCGGGCGCAGGGTCTTCGGATTGCGTTCGCCATCGAAAGCGGCAGCCGGGCCTGGGGGTTCCCTTCGCCCGACAGCGACTACGATTGTCGCTTCGTTTATGTGCGCCCGGTGAAAGACCATCTGACTTTGCAGGTGGTCCGTGACGTCATCGAATTTCCGATTGTCGGTCTGGTCGATACGGGCGGCTGGGACCTTCGCAAGGCGCTTCTTCTAGCCCTCTCGGGCAATGCCGTGATTATCGAGTGGCTGAAATCGCCGCTGGTCTACGAGGAAGAAGCAGGCTTTCGCGCGCGACTGTCTGCGCTGCTGGACGAGATTGTCGAACCGCAGCGAGTGGCGAAGCACTATGTCGGACTTCTGCAAAAGTACGCAGACGATAGCCAGCTCGAATCGACCAGATTGAAGAAATTCCTTTACGCGCTTCGACCCGCAATTGCGCTTGCCTGGATGTCGGCAAGGGATTTTAAATCATTGCCGCCGATGAACATGCTGGAATGCATGGAGGGGGTAGCGCTTCCGGACGAGGTTGCGCGTGAAACCCTGCTGCTCATAGACATCAAGAAACAGACGCGGGAAATGGGCGAAGGCTTGCCACATCCGGTTTTGCGCGCTTTCGTGGCGGAGACCCACGCGCGTTTCACCCACATGGATAAGCAGGTACTAAGAATTGCACCCGACGCCGACTGGCGAAAAGAAAAGGCGAATGCGTTCTACCGAACCGAAGTTCTTAGCGGGTCGTCCTAGAGACTGTCGGCAAGTTTACTGCGCGTAAAGTAAACGTGTGACAGACTCCGTGAACTCGAAACATGCTCGCCGACACTTGATTTAAACCAACGATTCACGCTAATTCGCCATGATTGTTGCGTATGCACGGCATCGCACGAAGGCAGGAGTATCGACATGCGGATTGTACATGTGGCAGGCGGGCTGATGATGGCGCTTGCTCTGGCCGGTTGCCAGCGGACTTCGTCGATGGACAGCGTGAATACGCAGCAGAACCTCACGCCGCTGGAAGCCCAGCCGATCGGGACTGTCCAGTCGAGCCAGCTTCCGGATCCGTCGACCGATACCTCGCAGTTCCCGGCAAAGCCGACGACCGACACGGCGATGGCGACGGGCACAGGTGTTGCCGGCGGCGCGGCGGATGCGGCTGCGGCAACCGCACTCGATGTCACCAAGGAATCGATGGTCGGCAACTGGCGCGTGGCCAGCGGTCCTTCCTCCTGCGACATGTTCCTGACGCTCACCAACCTCGGCGGCGGCTCGCGCGGCGGCACGCGCGGTTGTGCCGGCGAACTGACGGCGATGGGTTCCTGGGAAGTCGCCGGCAAGCAGGTCGTGCTGAAGGACCGTGCCGGCAACGCGATCGCGCGCCTTTACAAGTCGGCGGATGCCCGCTTCAACGGCACGACCAATTCGGGCCAGCCCGTCAGCCTGTCGCGCTGATCCCCACCCTCCGATCTCTCCGATACGGGTAGCCTCCGCCTATGGGCAAGGACTGGGACAGCGGCTCGACGCATCCGGACCACGGCGTTTCGGATCGACTTGAAGCGCTTGTCGCAAGCGGTGAATTGAAGCCGGACCAGGCCCAGAGGGCCATGGCGGCGCGTTTCGACCGTCTGCTCGTCGAGCTTCATGCCCAGCGGCCGGCGCGCAAGTCGAGCGCGCTTGGCTGGCTCTTCGCCTCCCGCAAACCCGAGACCGTCAGCGCGCCAAAGGGCCTCTATATCTTCGGCGGCGTCGGGCGCGGCAAGACCATGCTGATGGACATGTTCTTCGAGCAGGCCCGGGTGAAGCGCAAGCGGCGGGCGCATTTCCACGAATTCATGGCGGATGTGCATGACCGCATCCACAAACATCGCCAGAAGCTGAAGGCCGGCGAGACCAAGCAGGCCGATCCCGTGCCGCCGGTCGCCGAAAGCCTGATCGAAGAGGCGCGGCTTCTCTGCTTCGACGAGTTTTCCGTGACGGATATTGCCGATGCGATGATCCTGTCGCGCCTTTTCAGTGAACTGTTCCGGCGCGGCTGCATCCTGGTCGCGACGTCGAATGTCGAGCCGGACAATCTCTACAAAGACGGCCTCAACCGCGGCCTCTTCCTGCCGTTCGTCGATCTCCTCAAGCAGTATGTCGAGATCGTGCCGCTCGACTCGTTGACCGACTACCGGCTGGAAAAGGACAGCGGCCTGCCGGTGTTCCGCTATCCGCTGGGGCCTGAGGCCGATATGGCGATGGACGCGGCGTGGCGGCGGGAGACGGCGGGCAAGACGGTTGCGCCCGCGACGATTTCCTTCCGCGGCAGGAAAATCGCCGTGCCGCAGGCGGCGGGCCGCATTGCGCGCTTTTCCTTTGCCGACCTGTGCGAGCGGCCGCTGGGGGCGGCCGACTATCTCGAAATCCTCGCCCATTACGACACGTTGTTCGTCGACCATGTGCCCCTGCTCGGGGCGGAGAAACGCAACGAGACGAAGCGCTTCATCAATCTCGTCGACACGATCTACGATCACCGCGCCCGGCTCTTCGCCTCGGCCGCGGCGGCGCCGGAGAGCCTGCTGGTGACCCGCAAGGGCACGGAAGGCTTCGAATTCGACCGCACGGTTTCGCGCCTCATCGAGATCCGCTCCACCGAGTATCTGGCCGACCACAAGGCCCGTTACATCACGGACGTGACGAAAGCGTGACGGTAATTCTTACGTTTACGTAAGAATTTTTGTATCTAACCGATTGAAAAACTTCACTCCAAAAGTATGTGTTGAATTTTTAACCGAGGAGGCGTAAGCCCTTGCGCCGAAAGGTCCTGCAATTGCGACATTCGGGGCCTGTTGATCGGAGCAAAGGAAGCTTTCATGGCCCGCAAGAAGATCGCACTTATTGGTTCTGGCATGATCGGTGGCACGCTGGCGCATCTCGCCGGCCTGAAGGAGCTGGGCGACATCGTCCTCTTCGACATTGCCGACGGTATCCCGCAGGGCAAGGGCCTCGATATCGCCCAGTCCTCGCCCGTCGAAGGCTTCAACGCCTCGCTGACGGGTGCCAGTGATTACGCTGCGATCGAAGGTGCGGATGTCTGCATCGTCACCGCCGGTGTTGCCCGCAAGCCCGGCATGAGCCGCGACGACCTGCTCGGCATCAACCTCAAGGTCATGGAGCAGGTCGGCGCCGGCATCAAGAAGTACGCGCCGAACGCCTTCGTCATCTGCATCACCAACCCGCTCGACGCGATGGTCTGGGCGCTGCAGAAGTTCTCGGGCCTGCCGAAGAACATGGTCGTCGGCATGGCCGGCGTGCTGGACTCGGCCCGCTTCCGCCTCTTCCTCTCCGAAGAATTCAAGGTCTCCGTCCAGGACGTCACCGCCTTCGTTCTCGGCGGTCACGGCGACACGATGGTGCCGCTCGCCCGTTACTCGACCGTCGGCGGCATTCCGCTCACTGATCTCGTCAAGATGGGCTGGGTCACCAAGGAACGCCTGGAAGAAATCATCCAGCGCACCCGTGACGGCGGCGCCGAAATCGTCGGCCTGCTCAAGACCGGCTCGGCCTACTATGCGCCGGCCGCTTCGGCGATCGAGATGGCCGAGTCCTACCTCAAGGACAAGAAGCGCGTCCTGCCCTGCGCTGCCTACCTCTCCGGCCAGTACGGCGTGAAGGACATGTATGTCGGCGTGCCCACCATCATCGGTGAAGGCGGCGTCGAGCGCATCATCGAGGTCGAGTTCAACAAGGCCGAACAGGAAGCCTTCGAGAAGTCGGTCGCAGCCGTCGCCGGCCTTTGCGAAGCCTGCATCAACATCGCGCCTTCGCTGAAGTAATCCCGGTTCTTTTGTTTCACGCACGTCCGGCAGAACCATTTTTGCTGGACGTGCTCAGACAGGATTTATCCCATGAACATCCATGAATATCAGGGCAAGGCTCTGCTGAAGAGCTTTGGCGCTCCGGTCGCCGAGGGCGTTGCCATCTTCTCTGCCGACGAGGCGGAAGCGGCTGCGAAGTCGCTTCCCGGCCCGCTCTACGTCGTCAAGAGCCAGATCCACGCCGGTGGCCGCGGCAAGGGCAAGTTCAAGGAACTCGGTCCCGACGCCAAGGGCGGCGTGCGCCTCGCCTTCTCGATCGAGGAAGCCAAGGCCCATGCCAAGGAAATGCTCGGCAACACGCTCGTCACCGCCCAGACCGGCCCGGCCGGCAAGCAGGTGAACCGCCTCTATATCGAGGACGGCGCCGACATCGACCGTGAACTCTATCTCTCGCTGCTCGTCGACCGCTCCGTCGGCCAGGTCGCCTTCGTCGTTTCGACGGAAGGCGGCATGGACATCGAGGCCGTTGCGCATGACACGCCGGAAAAGATCCTCACCGTTGCGATCAACCCGGAAGCCGGCGTCACCGCCGACGACCTGGCGAAGCTTACCTCGGCCCTGAAGCTCGACGGCGAAGCCAAGGCCGACGCCGAAAAGCTCTTCCCGATCCTCTACAAGGCCTTTGTCGAGAAGGACATGAGCCTGCTCGAGATCAATCCGCTGATCGTCATGAAGAACGGCCGCATGCGCGTTCTCGACGCCAAGGTCTCGTTCGACGGCAACGCACTGTTCCGCCACGACGACATCAAGGCGCTGCGTGACGAGACCGAAGAAGACGCCAAGGAAATCGAAGCCTCCAAGTGGGACCTCGCTTACGTGGCGCTCGACGGCAATATCGGCTGCATGGTCAACGGTGCCGGCCTCGCCATGGCGACGATGGACATCATCAAGCTGTACGGCAAGGAGCCGGCGAACTTCTGCGACGTCGGCGGCGGCGCCGGCAAGGAGAAGGTCGCGGCGGCCTTCAAGATCATCACGGCCGACCCGAAGGTCGAGGGCATCCTCGTCAACATCTTCGGCGGCATCATGAAGTGCGACGTCATCGCTGAAGGCGTCGTCGCGGCCGTGCAGGAAGTGGGCCTCAAGGTTCCGCTGGTCGTTCGTCTCGAAGGCACGAATGTCGAACTTGGCAAGAAGATCCTGAACGAATCGGGCCTGGCGATCACCGCCGCCGACGATCTGGACGATGCTGCCAAGAAGATCGTCGCCGCGATCAACGGCTAATTGAAGGACCAGACCTCATGTCGATTCTCGTCAACAAGAACACCAAGGTCCTCGTCCAGGGCCTGACCGGCAAGACCGGGACCTTCCACACCGAACAGGCGCTCGCCTATTACGGCACGCAGATGGTCGGCGGCATCCACCCGAAGAAGGGCGGCGAAACCTGGACCGGCTCCAAGGGCGAAAGCCTGCCGATCTTCGCCTCCGTCGCCGAAGGCAAGGAAAAGACCGGTGCGGACGCATCCGTGATCTACGTTCCGCCGGCCGGTGCCGCGGACGCGATCATCGAGGCGATCGAAGCGGAAATCCCGTTCATCACCTGCATCACCGAAGGCATTCCGGTGGCCGACATGGTGCGCGTCAAGGCCCGCCTCGACCGCTCCTCCTCGCGCCTGCTTGGCCCGAACTGCCCCGGTATCCTGACGCCGGAAGAATGCAAGATCGGCATCATGCCGGGCTCGATCTTCCGCAAGGGCTCGGTCGGTATCGTCTCGCGCTCCGGCACGCTGACCTATGAAGCCGTGTTCCAGACCTCCAACGAGGGCCTCGGCCAGACCACGGCTGTCGGCATCGGCGGCGACCCGGTCAAGGGCACCGAGTTCATCGATGTCCTGGAGATGTTCCTGGCCGACGACGCCACGACCTCCATCATCATGATCGGCGAAATCGGCGGCTCGGCGGAAGAAGATGCGGCGCAGTTCCTCATCGACGAAGCCAAGAAGGGCCGCAAGAAGCCGATGGCCGGCTTCATCGCGGGCCGTACCGCACCGAAGGGCCGCACCATGGGCCACGCCGGCGCTGTCGTCTCCGGCGGCAAGGGTGACGCGGAATCCAAGATCGCCGCGATGGAGGCAGCGGGCATCCGCGTCTCGCCGTCGCCGGCGCGTCTCGGCAAGACGCTGGTCGAAGTCCTGAAGGGCTGACACCGAAAACAAGGATGGGCCGGCAGACATGCCGGCCGGTCCGTTTCTTCCCGGCGCGATGCGGACAGGCAGGCGGCGGGCGGCAAACCGGGGGCAGCCCGGTCAACACGATCGTTCGGGAGGCGGGTGCTACGCCCGCGAAACACCATGGCACGACAAGACGCCAACGAACAATTTCTCGCCACGTCCTTCCTCGACGGCGCGAACGCAGCCTATATCGAACAGCTCCATGCCCGGTACGAGACGGACCCCGCCTCGGTAAACGAGGAATGGCGGGCCTTTTTCAAGGCGCTGGCCGAGGAGCCATCCGATGTCGTGAAGGCCGCCAAGGGCGCCTCGTGGCAGCGGTCGAACTGGCCGATCGTCGCCAATGGCGAACTCGTCTCGGCGCTCGACGGCAACTGGGGCGTCGTCGAGAAGGTTCTTGAGAAGAAGGTCCAGGCGAAGGCCGAAGCCGTTGCCGCCAAGAGCGGCGCGCCGGTCAACCAGGCCGATGTCAACCAGGCGACCCGCGACTCGGTGCGCGCCATCATGATGATCCGCGCCTATCGCGCCCGCGGCCATCTGCACGCCAAGCTCGACCCGCTGGCCATTGCCGCGCCGGTCGAGGACTATCATGAGCTGTCGCCGTCGAACTACGGCTTCACCGATGCCGACCTCGACCGCAAGATCTTCATCGACAACGTGCTCGGCCTCGAATACGCCACCGTGCGCGAAATGGTCGACATCCTCGAGCGCACCTATTGCTCGACGATCGGCGTCGAATTCATGCACATCTCCAACCCGGAAGAGAAGGGCTGGATCCAGGAACGCATCGAAGGTCCGGACAAGGGTGTCGAGTTCACGCCGGAAGGCAAGAAGGCGATCCTGCAGAAGCTGATCGAGGCGGAAGGCTTCGAGCAGTTCATCGACGTCAAGTACAAGGGCACCAAGCGTTTCGGCCTCGATGGCGCCGAAGCGCTGATCCCGGCGCTGGAACAGATCATCAAGCGCGGCGGCCAGCTCGGCCTCAAGGAAATCGTGCTCGGCATGGCCCACCGCGGCCGCCTCAACGTTCTGACGAACGTGATGGCCAAGCCGCATCGCGCCGTCTTCCACGAGTTCAAGGGCGGCTCCTACGCGCCTGATGAAGTGGAAGGCTCCGGCGACGTGAAGTATCACCTCGGCGCCTCCTCGGACCGTGAGTTCGACGGCAACAAGGTGCACCTGTCGCTGACGGCAAACCCCTCGCATCTCGAAATCGTCAATCCCGTCGTCATGGGCAAGGCCCGCGCCAAGCAGGACCAGATGGCGAAGGTGTTCGAGGGTGACATCATTCCGCTGTCCGAACGCGCTCAGGTCATGCCGCTCCTGCTGCATGGCGACGCGGCCTTCGCCGGCCAGGGCGTGACGGCCGAAATCCTCGGCCTGTCCGGCCTGCGCGGCCATCGCGTGGCCGGCACGGTGCACGTCATCATCAACAACCAGATCGGTTTCACCACGAACCCGGCCTTCTCGCGCTCCTCGCCCTATCCGTCGGATGTGGCGAAGATGATCGAGGCGCCGATCTTCCATGTGAACGGCGACGACCCGGAAGCTGTGACCTACGCGGCCAAGGTCGCCACCGAATTCCGCATGAAGTTCCACAAGCCGGTCGTGCTCGACATGTTCTGCTACCGTCGCTTCGGCCACAACGAAGGCGACGAGCCGGCGTTCACGCAGCCGAAGATGTACAAGGCG
Organism: Shinella kummerowiae; assembly: GCF_009827055.1. Lineage (GTDB taxonomy): Bacteria > Pseudomonadota > Alphaproteobacteria > Rhizobiales > Rhizobiaceae > Shinella > Shinella kummerowiae. The sequence goes on along the minus strand of NZ_WUMK01000008.1, from coordinate 42,747 downwards.
ATCCGTGCCCACAAGACCGTGGTCAACCTCTATGCGTCGCGCCTCATCGCCGAAGGCGTTATCTCCGAAGGCGAATTCGAGAAGATGAAGGCCGACTGGCGCGCCAACCTCGAAACGGAGTTCGAGATCGGCCAGTCCTACAAGCCGAACAAGGCCGACTGGCTCGACGGCGTCTGGTCCGGCCTGCGCTCGGCCGACAACCAGGACGAACAGCGCCGCGGCAAGACCTCGGTGCCGATGAAGCAGTTGAAGGAAATCGGCCGCAAGATCGCGACGATCCCGGAAGGGTTCCGCGCGCACAAGACCATCCAGCGGTTCATGGACAACCGCATGCAGATGGTCGAGACGGGCGAGGGTATCGACTGGGCGATGGCGGAAGCGCTCGCCTTCGGCACGCTCTGCGTCGAGGGCACGAAGATTCGCCTGTCCGGCCAGGACTGCGAACGCGGCACCTTCTCGCAGCGTCATTCGGTCCTCTACGACCAGGAGACCGAAGACCGCTACATCCCGCTCGCCAATCTCTCGCCGACCCAGGCGCGTTACGAGGTCATCAACTCGATGCTCTCGGAAGAGGCGGTGCTCGGTTTCGAATACGGCTATTCGCTCGCCCGTCCGAACGCGCTGACGCTGTGGGAAGCCCAGTTCGGCGATTTCGCCAACGGTGCGCAGGTCGTGTTCGACCAGTTCATCTCGTCGGGCGAACGCAAGTGGCTGCGCATGTCGGGCCTCGTCTGCCTGCTGCCGCACGGCTATGAGGGCCAGGGTCCGGAACACTCCTCGGCCCGCCTCGAGCGCTGGCTGCAGATGTGCGCCGAAGACAACATGCAGGTCGCCAACGTCACGACGCCGGCGAACTACTTCCACATCCTGCGCCGCCAGGTGAAGCGCGACTTCCGCAAGCCGCTGATCATGATGACGCCGAAGTCGCTGCTGCGTCACAAGCGCGCCGTGTCGTCGCTGTCGGAAATGGCCGGCGAAAGCTCGTTCCACCGCCTGCTGTGGGACGATGCGGAGGTCATCAAGGACGGCCCGATCAAGCTGCAGAAGGACGCGAAGATCCGTCGCGTCGTGATGTGCTCGGGCAAGGTCTATTACGACCTCCTGGAAGAGCGCGAAAAGCGTGGCATCGACGACGTCTACCTGCTGCGCCTGGAACAGCTTTACCCGTTCCCGGCCAAGGCGCTGATCAACGAGCTCTCGCGCTTCCGCAATGCCGAGATGGTCTGGTGCCAGGAAGAGCCCAAGAACATGGGTGGCTGGGCCTTCATCGACCCCTATCTCGAATGGGTGCTTGCCCATATCGACGCCAAGTACCAGCGCGTGCGCTATACCGGCCGTCCGGCCGCCGCCTCGCCGGCAACGGGCCTGATGTCCAAGCACCTCGCGCAGCTCGCCGCCTTCCTCGAGGACGCGCTGGGCGGTTGATCCGCCCGGCTTCCCAGTAACCGCGACAAAGATACAACGAACGGAACACACTCATGGCTACCGAAATCCGCGTCCCGACTTTGGGCGAATCCGTCAGCGAAGCCACCGTCGGCACCTGGTTCAAGAAGGTCGGCGACGTCATCAAGGCCGATGAACCGCTCTGTGAGCTCGAAACCGACAAGGTGACGATCGAAGTGCCCGCACCCGCTTCCGGCGTCCTGTCGGAAATCGTCGCGAATGCCGGCGAGACGGTCGAGCCGGGCGGCCTGCTCGGCCAGATCTCCGAGGGCGCGTCCGCCGGTGCGGCTGCTCCGGCCGCTGCCGAAAAGGTCGAGAAGGTCGAGAAGGCTGCTGCCGCGGCGCCCGCCGCAGAAGCAAAGCCGGCTGCCGCGGCCTCCTCCATGCCGCCGGCCCCTTCGGCTGCGAAGCTGCTGGCTGAAAACAACGTCTCGGCCGACCAGGTCGACGGCTCCGGCAAGCGTGGCCAGGTGCTGAAGGGTGACGTGATCGCCGCTGTTGCCAAGGGCATCACGGCTTCGACCCCGGCCGCTGCTGCGACCGAACCGGTCAAGGTTGCGCGTGCGGCATCCTCGGAAGCCGATGCGCCGCGCGAAGAGCGCGTGAAGATGACGCGCCTGCGCCAGACGATCGCCAAGCGCCTCAAGGACGCCCAGAACACCGCCGCCATGCTCACCACCTATAACGAGGTGGACATGTCGGCCGTGATGGACCTGCGCAACCGCTACAAGGACCTGTTCGAGAAGAAGCACGGCGTGAAGCTCGGCTTCATGGGCTTCTTCACCAAGGCCGTGACGCACGCGCTGAAGGAGCTCCCGGCCGTCAACGCCGAGATCGACGGCACCGACATCATCTACAAGAACTACTGCCACATCGGCGTCGCCGTCGGCACGGACAAGGGCCTCGTGGTCCCGGTCGTGCGCGATGCCGACCAGATGTCGATTGCCGAAATCGAGAAGGATATCGGCCGTCTCGGCAAGCTCGCCCGTGATGGCGCGTTGTCGATGGCCGACATGCAGGGCGGCACGTTCACCATCTCGAACGGCGGCGTCTACGGCTCGCTGATGTCCTCGCCGATCCTCAACGCGCCGCAGTCGGGCATTCTCGGCATGCACAAGATCCAGGAGCGCCCGGTCGTCGTCGGCGGCCAGATCGTCATCCGTCCGATGATGTATCTCGCGCTCTCCTATGATCACCGCATGGTCGACGGCAAGGAAGCGGTGACCTTCCTGGTCCGCGTCAAGGACAGCCTGGAAGATCCGGAACGCCTCGTTCTCGATCTGTAAGGGAGGTCCCTATGGAGGCGGCAGTGTCTGCATCTTCGCCGATGCTCGTGCTTCTGGCACTGAGCGTGGCGCTGCTCGTCTTCCATATCGGGCTCCAGGGCGTGCTGTCCACGCGGGAGCTTGGCTCCCAATGGAACGCCGGCCCGCGCGATGACGCGCGGGAGCCGAAAGGCGCGCTCGCCGGACGTGCGGCGCGCACGTCGGCGAATTTCCGAGAAACCTATCCCGCCTTCGTCGCTCTTGCGCTGGCGCTTGTCCTTGCGGGCGACCCGGCGGGCTGGGGGCTCGTCGGGGCGTGGCTGTGGTTCGTCGCCCGCCTCGTCTATATCCCGCTCTATCTTGCAGGCATTCCCTATATCCGCTCGCTCGTCTGGCTCGTCTCGCTGGCGGGTCTCGCGGTCATGGCGGGCGTGGTCATCTTCTAGGAGGCAGACATCCCATGACGGGCTATTTTCTGGAACTCGCCTCGCTGATGGCGATCTTCTCCTTTGCCATCGTCTCGCCCGGTGCGGATCTGGCCATGGTCATGCGCCAGTCGATCGTGCATGGGCGCCGCGCGGCGATCATCACGTCCTTCGGCGTCGGCACCTCGCTGATGTTCCACGTCACCTATACGATCCTCGGCCTCGGCCTCATCATTTCCCAGTCGATCTACCTCTTCAACATCGTGAAGTGGTGCGGCGTCGCCTACCTCATCTATATCGGCATCAAGGCCTTGCGCGCCGGCAAGACGGACATGTCCGTCGAGGCGGTGAAGGGCAACGAGGATGGCAAAGGCGGCCAGTCGGCGCTGCGCGCCTTCGGCCTCGGCTTCCTCGCCAATGCGCTGAACCCCAAGCCGGTCTTCTTCTTCCTGTCGATCTTCTCGACCGTCGTCAGCGCCCACACGCCGATCGCCATCAAGTTCGGTTACGGCCTCGTCATGGCCACCTGCCTCATCGCCTGGTTCGTCGGTGTGTCGCTGTTCATGACGACGCCGCGCATGCGGGCGGCGTTTTCCCGCGCCAGCCAGTGGATCGACCGGGCCAGCGGCCTCGTCTTCATCGCGCTCGGCATCAAGCTCGCCACGGAAAAGGCCCACTGAGCATGCGCACCGCCCTCGTTTTCCTCGGTCTCGTTGCCGCGACCGCCGCTTCCGCGGCGGAGTGCCGGCAGGACCGCGCGATCTATGCGGATCGCGACGGGGGCTATGAGCTGACCTTCGAACCGGTCGGGTCGAGTGCCGCGGCAACCAGTCATCACTTCAAGCTGAAGGTTCTTTCGAGCAAGACCGTTCTCGACGGCATCGTCATGCCCGGTGACGACCCTGTCCGTTCCAACGGCATGGTCATGCACAATTGCCCGGAGGGCGACGTGACCGGCGAAGAGATCGCCGCCTGCACCGTGTGGGAAGGCGTGATCTACGTGCTCGATGGCGCCGGTGATGCCGCCGTCCTGCCGGAGGAAGGCGCCAAGGCTGCCGAGACGCTGCTGCTGGCCGGCTTCGGGCCGTCGCTGCGCTATTCGACGCTGTGGGATGAGGGCAAGGCCAAGGTCGCGCCGTGGGACGTGTTCAAGCGGAAGGGATGCGCCGCATGACGGAAGCGCCCGTTCTTCTCGTTACCGGCGGCAGTCGTGGCATCGGCGCGAGTGTCTGCCGCATGGCGGGCGCTGCCGGCTGGCAGGTCGCGGTGAACTACGTCTCGAACCTCGACGCGGCCGAGGCGGTCGTCGCGCAGATCCACGCACTCGGCGGCTCGGCGATTGCCGTTCAGGGTGATGTCGGCAGTGAGCTCGGCCTTGCCTCGATCTTTTCGGCGATCGACGGCACCTTCGGCCGGCTCGACGGGCTGGTCAACAATGCCGGCATCGTCGCCCTGCCCCAGCGTCTCGACGAGATGTCCGCCGAGCGGCTGGAGCGCATGTTCGCCGTCAACGTCATGGGCTCGATCCGCTGTGCGCAGGAGGCGGTGCGGCGCATGTCGACGCTGCATGGTGGCAAGGGCGGCTCGATCGTCAACATTTCCTCGGTGGCGGCCCAGCTCGGCTCGGCCGGGCAATATATCGATTACGCCGCGAGCAAGGGCGCGATCGAGAGCTTTACCGTCGGGCTCTCCCGTGAAGTGGCGGCGGAGGGCATCCGCGTCAATCTCGTGCGCCCCGGCATCATCGATACCGACATCCACGCCTCTGGCGGCCTGCCGGACCGGGCGCGCGACGCAGCCTCGCTGATCCCGATGCAGCGGGCGGGCACGGCCGATGAAGTCGCCCATTCCATTCTCTATCTTCTCTCCGATGCGGCATCCTATGTGACGGGTGCCGCCCTCAACGTCAGCGGCGGCCGTTAGGCCCCCGCGCAGGAAGGACTTGTCATGGCATATGATCTCATCGTTATCGGTTCCGGCCCCGGCGGCTATGTCTGCGCCATCAAGGCGGCCCAGCTCGGCCTGAAGGTCGCGGTCGTCGAAAAGCGCGCGACCTATGGCGGCACCTGCCTCAATGTCGGCTGCATCCCGTCCAAGGCGCTGCTGCATGCGTCGGAGACCTACAGCCACGCCGCCCACGGCATGGAAGCGCTCGGAATCGATGGCGTGAAGCCCACCCTCAACCTGCCGAAGATGATGGCGCACAAGGATGCGACCGTGAAGTCGAACGTCGACGGCGTCGCCTTCCTGTTCAAGAAGAACAAGATCGACGGCATCCAGGGCACCGGCAAGGTGCTGGGCGCGGGCAAGGTCTCCGTCACCAGTGACAAGGGCGAAGAGCAGGTTCTGGAGACGAAGAACATCGTCATCGCCACCGGCTCCGACGTTGCCGGCATTCCCGGCGTTTCGGTCGATATCGATGAGACCATCATCGTCTCCTCCACCGGCGGCATCGCGCTGGAGAAGGTGCCGGGTCATCTCATCGTCGTCGGCGGCGGCGTGATCGGTCTCGAGCTCGGCTCGGTCTGGGCTCGCCTTGGCGCCAAGGTGACGGTCGTCGAATATCTCGACACGATCCTCGGCGGCATGGATGGCGATGTCTCCAAGCAGTTCCAGCGCATGCTCGCCAAGCAGGGCATGGACTTCAAGCTCGGCGCCAAGGTGACGGGCGTCGAGAAGGCAGGTTCGGGCGCCAAGGTGACCTTCGAGCCGGTCAAGGGCGGTGATGCCACCACGATCGACGCCGACGTCGTGCTGATCGCCACCGGCCGCAAGCCCTACACTGAAGGCCTCGGCCTCAAGGAAGCCGGTGTCGCGCTCGACAACCGCGGCCGTGTCGAGATCGACAATCACTTCCAGACCAACGTTCCCGGCATTTATGCACTGGGCGACGTGGTGCGTGGCCCGATGCTCGCCCACAAGGCGGAAGACGAGGGTGTCGCCGTTGCGGAAATCCTCGCCGGCCAGGCCGGCCATGTGAACTACGACGTCATTCCGGGCGTCGTCTACACCCAGCCGGAAGTCGCCTCCGTCGGCAAGACGGAAGAGGAACTGAAGGCCGCGGGCATCGCCTACAAGGCCGGAAAATTCCCGTTCACGGCAAACGGCCGCGCCCGCGCCATGCTGGCGACCGACGGCTTCGTCAAGGTTCTGGCCGACAAGGAGACCGACCGCGTGCTCGGCGTGCATATCGTCGGCTTCGGCGCCGGCGAAATGATCCACGAGGCGGCCGTGCTGATGGAGTTCGGCGGTTCCTCGGAAGATCTCGGCCGCACCTGCCACGCGCACCCGACCATGTCGGAAGCCGTCAAGGAAGCGGCACTCGCAACCTTCTTCAAGCCGATCCACATGTGATCGCCTCAGGCGGCTGCGACAACCGGCCGCCTGTCCTCGCCCGCCGAACAGGGGCACCATGAAGGCTGTAAAGGATGGCCTTCATGTCCCCCGTATCGAGACCCGTCTCGCTCCCGCATCCGCTGCTTCCATCCGCCGACTGGGCGGATCGGTTCACGCTCGGCCTGCCCGTCGACAATCTTACAGCGCGCGAGGCCACACGGCTGGCGCTGGAGCATCCGCCGGGCTGGGTGCGCCGGCTGATGGTGCTGCGCAACGCGCTCGTTGCGCCCTTCGGGCTGAAGGGAGCGGCAGAGCAGGTGAAGACATCGGAAACGGAGATCGGCGGTTTTCCGGTGGTCAGCGCCAGCGACGACCGGGTGGTGCTTGGTTTCGACGACCGGCATCTGGATTTCCGCATCGTCATCGATATCCGGCAGGACCGGCCGAATGGCCAGACGCTCAGCGTGATGACGCTCGTGCACCGCAACAACCTGTTCGGCCGGCTTTATCTCGCGGCCGTCATGCCGTTCCACAAGCTGATCGTTTGCACGATACTGTCCGGCATCGGCCGCCAGGTGACAGAGCGGTGAGGTTCAGTTCACCGCGGTAACGGTAAAACCCTGTTTGCGCAGCAGTTCCACGACGCCTTCTGCACCCGGAAGATGCAGGCTGCCGACGGCGATGAAGACGTTGCCGCTCGCCAGGATGGGGGCTGCGCGCTCCGCCATGGTATGATTGCGGTCGATGATGATGCGCTGCTCGAAATCGGCATAGGCCGCCTTGTCGTCGTCCGTCTGGGGGGAGGCCGCCCGCATCATCGGCATGATCATGCCGGTGTCGCCGGCGAGATAGAGCTGGCTCATCGTCTCGATGACATCCTTCAGCGTGTCGCCAAGCGCCAGCGTCTGGACGAGGCCTTCCACCTGCGGCTCGATCGGCAGCGAATCAAGCGCCGAAATCTGTTCGATCAGGGTTTCGAGACCCTTCAGCGTCTTGCCATCGGCAAGCGCATCCCTGGCGAGGCGCTGATCGAGGAAGGCGATGCCGGATGTCTTGCGGGCGACTTCGCAGGCGGGAAGGGCGACGAAGCTCATGATCATCCACGGCTTCATGCGGCCGACGGCGGCGAGCGACAGGCCGCGGGTCTTGAGGCCTTCCGCCAGTTTGTCGGCACCGTCCTTGTCGAGGAAGTCGGTGATGGATTTGCCATCTGTGAACATGGTGAGGTCGGGGCGCGTCATGATTGCCGCGGCCGTCTTCTTTTCGTCAGCGATTTCGTCCGATTCGACGACGATGGTCGAGGCAGCGGCATAGGCGGTACGTGCGGCCTCCGGCATGGCGAGAACGCGCGGATCGGTCACGTGCATGGTGCCGAGCAGCCAGGAGGCGGGCTGGCCATCCTTCTCGATCTTCCAGAAGATGCCCTTGCCGTTCGGTATGGCGTCCGCCTCGGCGCGCAGCTTGGCAAAGCCCGCCGGATCGTCCTTCTCGTATTTCGTCAGCAGGTTATCGCCGCCGCAGACCGGCGGTTCCTGTGCATTGGCGGGAGAGAGCGTCGCCAGAACGACGAGGAAGGAGAGGGCGATCAGCACATGCAGCGCTGCCATCATCCAGAGCCCGGCATCCGCCAGGCGGTCGGCGATGGCGTTGCGGCTTTTCTGCAGTGTGACGATCATGGTCGACTCCCTGTCATTTTCGGCGACCCTAGCGGCCTCCCCCTCATAATCTCTTAACGGGTATCAGGCGCGGGGATGGGCACGGTCGTAGATTTCGAGCAGGCGGGCCGAATCGACGCCGGTATAGACCTGCGTCGTCGAGAGGCTGGCGTGGCCGAGCAATTCCTGGATGGTGCGCAGGTCACCGCCGCCGGCGAGCAGATGCGTGGCGAAGGAATGGCGCAGCGCATGGGGTGTGGCACTGTCGGGCAGACCGAGCGCGCCGCGCATCTTCTGCATCTCGCGCTGGATGATGGCCGGCTGCAACGGCCCGCCGCGCGCGCCGCGGAAAAGCGGCCTGTCGTCGGCAAGCGGGATGGGGCAGAGTTTGATATAGTCCTCGACGCCGGTCAGCGCCGGGGCGATCAACGGCACGATACGCGTCTTGTCGCCCTTGCCGGTGATGCGCAGCGACGTCGGCGTGCCGGCGAAATCGGCCGGCGTCAGCGACAGCGCCTCGGAGATGCGCAGGCCGCAGCCGTAAAGCAGCGTCAGCACGGCGGCGTTGCGCGTGCGGATCCAGGGTTCGTCGGCCAGTTGCTCGTGCGCATCGACGACGGCGATGGCCTGGCGGTCGGACAGCGGCTTGGGCAGGGATTTCGGCTGTTTCGGCGAGCGCACGGCGGAAGCGCCGGCTGCATTGGCAAGCCCCTTGCGCTCCAGATGGCGCAGGAAGGAGCGCAGGCCAGCAAGGCCGCGGCCGAGCGTGCGGGCACCGGCGCCATCGCGGCGGCGGGAGGCGAGGAAACCACGCAGGTCGGCCGGGCGCAGGTTGTCGATATCCTTCAGGCGGGCCGGGGCGGCGAGATGCCCGGTGAGGAAGGCGAGGAACTGACGGGTGTCGCGCTCATAGGCGTCGAGCGTGTTGCCGGAGAGCCGGCGCTCGTCGGCAAGCGCTGCTAGCCAGCCCTGTCGCTCGGCCATCAGGGACGGGTCGGCGATGATGAGAAGTTCGGTCATATCCTGCCCCTGGAGCAATTCCGGCAAAAATGCCTGAGCGGTTGCGCGCAGGATGGGTGATTTGCGTTAGGGATTCGCTAATGGTCGGCCGGGGGCTGGGCAAGTCGGCCTGCCTTCCTCTAGACATGGTGGCTTGTATAGAGAGCGCCATCGTTTTTGAATCCGGATCCGTTTCATGCTCCTTCGTTCCATGTCCGCGGAAAACTATCGCTCGCTGCGTTCGATCCGCATGGATCTCGGGCAGGTGAACCTGTTTGTCGGCGAGAACGGGGCGGGGAAATCCAACCTCTACCGGTCGCTGCAACTGGTGCAGGCGGCGGTGCGCGGCACCTTTGCCCAGGAGATTGCGGCGGAGGGCGGCATGGGCTCGGCGCTCTGGACCGGCAAGCGCCGGCCGAACGAGCCGGTGCGCATTCGGCTGGAGGCCGAACTGCTCGATGAAGAGCGTGCGATCACCTTTCGCTATCGCATCGAAGCGGGGTTGCGGCCGCCGGCCGCCGCCGGCTTCGCCTTCGAACCCCAAGTCAAGGTCGAAGAATTGTCGATCGAGACCGGCCGCCGGCCGGTGACGATGATGAAGCGGGCGGGACCCGGCATCATGGTGCGCAACGAGGCCGGCCGCATGGTCGAACATCCGGAGCAGGCGCTCGCGTCCGAGACGGCCGTGGCGCTGCTTGGCGATGCCGGTCACTATCCGGAAATCGGCACCTTTCGCCGCGCCGTCTCGCAGTGGCGCTTCTTCCACGGCTTTCGCTCCGACCGGGATTCGGCGTTGCGCCAACCGTGCCTTGCCGTCACCGCGCCGCTGCTCGACGAGGACGGGGCGAACATGGCGGCGGTCTTCGCGACGTTGAAATGGACGCGGGGCGATACGGTCGATCTCGACCGCGCGGTGGCGGATGCCTTCGGCGGCGCGCAGCTTTCTGTGCCGGAACCGGAAGAGTTCGCCTCCTATGGGTTGGTCTTTCCGCAGTTTCCGCAGCGGGTGTTCCAGCCGCGCGAGCTTTCCGACGGACAGATCCGCTTCCTGGCGCTGGCCGCGGCACTGCTCTCCTACCGCACGCCGCCGCTGATCGCGCTCAACGAGCCAGAGGCGAGCCTGCATCCCGACATGCTGCCGCCGCTGGCCGAGATGATCGCGCGCGCCGGGCAATCGAGCCAGCTTTGGATCGTCACCCATTCCGAGCGGCTGGCGCTTGAGGTGGAGACGCGCTGCGGGGTGAGGGCAAAACGCGTCGTGCGCAATGACGGTGCGACCTGGATCGACGGCATGCGGCTGACCGGCGAAATGGCGGAGGACGACGAATGAGCGGAAGGATGGCGATCTTTGCGGTTTTCTTCGCGCCGCGCCGGGGGCATCTTCGCGCCTGATGGACAACGATTCGATCGACCTTTTCGGGGAAAAACTGTTTCCGCGCACGGTGCCCGTGATGGTGCCGGTGCCCACAGCCGTGCCCTATTCCTATACGGTGCCGGAGGGCATGGCGGTCGAGCCGGGCTCGATCGTGCAGGTGCCGCTCGGGCCGCGGCTGGTGCCGGGCGTCGTCTGGGACGGCGGTGACGACGGCAAGGTCGATCCGAAGAAGCTCCGGCCCATCGAGAAGGTGTTCGACTGCCCGCCGCTCTCCAAGGCGATGCGCGATTTCCTCGACTGGGTGTCCGCCTATACGGTGACGCCGCCCGGTCTCGTCACCCGCATGGCCTTGCGCGCGCCCACCGCCTTTGATCCCGAGCCGATGATCGAAGGCCTGCGCTTCACCGGCCACCGGCCGGAGCGGCTGACGAGTGCGCGCGAGCGGGTGCTGGAGATGGTCGAGGACGGCATTCCGTGGACCCGCTCGGGTCTTGCGCATGCCGCCGGCACCTCGACCAGCGTCGTGGACGGGCTTGTCAAGCAGGGCACATTCGAGACCGTGTTCCTGCCGCCGCCCCCCGTCGTGGCGGCACCGGACCCGGATTATGTCGCGCCGCGCCTAGAAGGGCCGCAGACTGACAGTGCGGCGGAGCTGGTGGAAAGCGTGCAGGCTGGCGCCTTCAACGTCTCGCTGATCGACGGCATTACCGGGTCCGGCAAGACGGAGGTCTATTTCGAGGCGATCGCCGAGACCTTGCGAAAGGGTCGCCAGGTGCTGATCCTGCTGCCGGAAATCGCACTCACGGCGAGTTTTCTAGAGCGCTTTCAGGATCGCTTCGGCGCCAAGCCGGCCGAATGGCATTCCGATCTTGCGCCCCGAACACGCGAACGCGTGTGGCGACAGGTGACGACGGGGGATGTGCGGGTGGTGGCGGGTGCGCGCTCGGCGCTGTTCCTGCCCTTCGAAAATCTCGGCCTCGTCATCGTCGACGAGGAGCACGATCCGGCCTACAAGCAGGAAGACCGCGTTTTCTATAATGCGCGCGACATGGCGGTGGTGCGCGCACGCATCGGCGATTTTCCGGCCGTGCTGGTCTCGGCGACGCCGTCGGTCGAAAGCCGGGTCAACAGCGATGTCGGGCGGTACAAAAAACTGCACCTGCCGACGCGGTATGGTGACGCGGCGCTGCCCGACCTGCATCTCGTCGATATGCGGCGTCATCCGCCGGCGCGCGGCGGTTTCCTTTCGCCGATCATGCTGCGCGGTATTGCCCGCACCATCGAAAAAGAGCAGCAGGCGCTGCTCTTCCTCAATCGGCGCGGTTATGCGCCGCTGACGCTCTGCCGGGTCTGCGGCCATCGCTTTCAGTGCCCGCAATGCTCGAGCTGGCTGGTGGAGCACCGGTTCCGCGGGCAGATCCAGTGCCATCATTGCGGCTATGCCGAGCGCACGCCGGAAGCCTGCCCGGAATGCGGCACCTTCGATCATCTCGCCGCCTGCGGGCCGGGGGTCGAGCGCATCGCGGAGGAGGTGGAGAAGCATTTCCCGGAGGCGCGTACCATTGTGCTCTCCTCCGACCTGATGGGCGTGAAGCGGCTCAGGCTGGAGCTGGAGGCGATTGCGCGCGGCGAGGCGGATATCGTCATCGGCACGCAACTCGTCGCCAAGGGACACAATTTCCCATTGATGTCGCTGGTCGGCGTGGTGGATGCGGATCTCGGGCTTGCCAATGGCGATCCGCGGGCGGCGGAGCGTACCTTCCAGCTTCTCTCGCAGGTGACGGGGCGTGCGGGGCGCTCCGGCCTCAAGAGCCACGGGCTCATCCAGACCTACCAGCCGCTGCATCCCGTCATGCAGGCGATTGTTTCCGGCGATGCGCAGGCGTTTTACGAGCGCGAGATCAGCGAGCGGGAAAAGGCGCTGCTGCCGCCGTTCGGCCGGCTCGCCTCGGTCATCGTGTCGGCCGACACCCGCGTAGAGGCGGAGGCGCATGCGCGGGGGCTGCGGCAGGCCGCGCCGCATGTCGACGGCATTTCCATCCTCGGCCCGGCCGAGGCGCCGCTGGCGCTCGTGCGGGGCCGGCATCGCTTTCGTTTGCTGGTGCATGGTCGCCGCAACAGCGACATGCAGACATTCCTGCGCACCATGATCGCCAACGGGCCGAAGGAGCGGGCATCGCTGCAGGTGCAGCTCGACATCGACCCGCAGAGTTTTCTTTGAGCGGTTGGGTTAACAAAGAGTTGTGCGAATTCGGCGGGTCGGCTTCTGCGATTCGCGCTGCTGTGCGATAGAGGGCCGACGGGCAGCCACGGAGACACGCCGATATGGAATTCTACATCCCCACCGAGACGGGCGAGTTCCTGGCCTTCTCCGCGGCCATCGCAACGGCCGTCCTCGGACTGTTCGGGCTTTTTGCGCCGGGTATTGCGCTGAAGTTTGCCGGCCTCCAGCCCCGAGAAACGAGCCGCGAAGGGTTTGCCTTCGTCCGGTCGGCCGGCGGCTTCTATGCAGGGCTTGCGATCGTCGCGCTTTTGATGGCGCAAAGCTGGATCTATATGGCGATCGGCGGTGGTTTTGCGCTGGCCGCCTTCGGCCGCATCCTGTCGCTGATGTCGGACGGGTCCTTCTCGGCGAAGAATCTTCTTGTGCTTGCCGTGCAGGCGGTGCTTGCCGCCCTGCCGCTCGGCTATGCCTTCGGCTTCCTTTGAGCGAAAACGGCGTTTTCCGCTCCGTTCGCGCCAGAACATAGTCTGCGCAGTCAACTTTTGCTCCGACTATGGCCGACTTATGGCGCATTCCTGCGCCGCGCGTGTTGCGAGTCCCGGTTTCGTATGCTAGACGAACCGCGAAATTCAGAAAAAGCGGGCGCCAGAGCCCGTGGGGACTGAAGATTACCGCAACGATTTCAGTGCGTTAGGACTGTAGCTCCGCTACCGCCCTCCGCTCTGGATGATAAGAAGAGAAGCTTGTGCCCGTGGCAGACACATCCCAGCTTGTTTCCGGTGTTGCAGAAAGATACGCGTCTTCGCTTTTCGACCTCGCGCAGGAAGCCGGTTCGGCTGACAGTGTCGGTAAAGATCTCGCCCGTTTCCAGGCGATGATCGATGAGAGCGAAGACCTCAAGCGGCTGATCCTCAGCCCTGTCTTCTCCGCCGAAGATCAGACCAAGGCCATTTCCGCCGTTGCCGCCAAGGCCGGCATCACGGGTCTCGTGGCAAACTTCCTCAAGGTGGTTGCGTCAAATCGCCGCCTCTTCGCCGTTCCCGGCATGATCAAGGCTTACCGCGTCATCGCGGCCCGCGCCCGCGGTGAAATCACGGCCGACGTTACCTCGTCCCATGCGCTGACTGCAGCGCAGGAAAACGAATTGAAGGCGGCGCTCAAGGGCGTCACCGGCAAAGACGTGGCGATCGCCGTCACCGTCGACCCGTCCATTCTCGGTGGTCTGATCGTCAAGGTGGGATCGCGCCAGATCGACACGTCCCTTCGCACCAAACTCTCTACTCTTAAGCTTGCACTGAAAGAGGTCGGCTGATGGATATCCGCGCCGCGGAAATTTCCGCAATTCTCAAAGATCAGATCAAAAACTTCGGCAAAGAGGCGGAAGTCTCGGAAGTCGGCCAGGTGCTTTCCGTCGGTGACGGTATCGCCCGCGTTTACGGCCTCGACAATGTCCAGGCCGGCGAAATGGTCGAATTCCCCGGTGGCATCCGCGGCATGGCCCTGAACCTGGAAAGCGACAACGTCGGTGTCGTTATTTTCGGTTCGGACCGTGACATCAAGGAAGGCGACACCGTCAAGCGCACCGGCGCCATCGTGGACGTCCCGGTTGGTCCGGAACTGCTCGGCCGCGTCGTTGACGCGCTCGGCAACCCGATCGACGGCAAGGGCCCGATCAATGCCAAGCAGCGCGCCCGCGTTGACGTCAAGGCTCCGGGTATCATCCCGCGCAAGTCGGTTCATGAGCCGATGTCGACCGGCCTCAAGGCCATCGACGCCCTCATCCCGGTCGGCCGCGGCCAGCGCGAGCTGGTCATCGGCGACCGCCAGACCGGCAAGACCGCCATCATCCTGGACACGATCCTGAACCAGAAGGCGATCCACGACAACGGCCCGGACGGCGACAAGCTGTACTGCGTCTACGTCGCTATCGGCCAGAAGCGTTCGACCGTCGCCCAGTTCGTGAAGGTTCTCGAAGAGCGTGGCGCTCTCCAGTACTCGATCATCGTTGCTGCTACCGCGTCCGACCCGGCGCCGATGCAGTACCTCGCACCGTTCGCCGGTTGCGCGATGGGCGAATACTTCCGTGACAACGGCAAGCACGCCCTCATCGGCTACGACGACCTGTCCAAGCAGGCCGTTTCCTACCGCCAGATGTCGCTGCTGCTGCGCCGCCCGCCGGGCCGCGAAGCCTATCCGGGCGACGTCTTCTATCTGCATTCGCGTCTCCTCGAGCGCGCTGCAAAGCTCAACGACGACATGGGCGCTGGCTCGCTGACGGCTCTGCCGGTCATCGAAACCCAGGGCAACGACGTGTCGGCGTTCATCCCGACCAACGTGATCTCGATCACCGACGGCCAGATCTTCCTTGAAACGGACCTGTTCTACCAGGGTATCCGCCCGGCCGTTAACGTCGGTCTGTCGGTTTCCCGCGTGGGCTCGTCCGCACAGATCAAGGCGATGAAGCAGGTTGCCGGCTCGATCAAGGGCGAACTCGCCCAGTATCGCGAAATGGCCGCCTTCGCCCAGTTCGGCTCGGACCTCGACGCCGCAACGCAGCGCCTGCTGAACCGCGGTGCCCGCCTGACCGAACTCCTGAAGCAGCCGCAGTTCTCGCCGCTGAAGACGGAAGAGCAGGTCGTGGTGATCTTCGCCGGCGTCAACGGCTACCTCGACAAGATCGCGGTCAACCAGGTCGGCAAGTTCGAGCAGGGCCTGCTCGGCTACTTCCGCTCCGAGGGCAAGGCGATCCTCGACACGATCCGCGCCGACAAGGCGATCAGCGACGACACCAAGGGCAAGCTCAAGGCCGCCCTCGATGCCTTCGCCAAGACCTTCGGCTGAAGCTGACGGTTCCAGCCCTGCGCGCTGATCTGGCGCGCAGGTGTCCCGAACTTAGGATTTGACGCATGATCCTCACGGATCATGTCACAGGACGGAAAACGGATGCCTTCACTTAAGGATCTGAAAAACCGGATCGCCTCCGTCAAGGCGACGCAGAAGATTACCAAGGCGATGAAAATGGTCGCCGCGGCAAAGCTTCGGCGTGCCCAGGAAGCGGCCGAGGCCGCCCGGCCCTATTCGCAGCGCATGAGCGCCGTGCTCGCCAACATTGCCCAGGCCGTCGGCCAGGACGATTCGGCGCCGCGCCTGATGACCGGCACGGGCAAGGACCAGGTTCATCTGCTCGTGGTCTGCACGGCCGAACGCGGTCTGTGCGGCGGCTTCAACTCGCAGATTGCACGTCTGGCGCGTGACCACACCCGCAAGCTTCTGGCAAGCGGCAAGACGGTCAAGATCATCTGCGTCGGCAAGAAGGGTTTCGATATCCTTCGCCGCGAATTCGCTCCGCTGATCATCGACCGCGTCGACCTTCGTGAAGTCAAGCGCGTCGGCTTCGAGAACGCTGACCAGATCGGCCGCAAGGTCATCGGTCTGTTCGAGAAGGGCGAGTTCGACGTCTGCACGCTGTTCTATTCCGAGTTCAAGTCGGTCATCTCGCAGATCCCGACGGCGCTTCAGCTCGTTCCGGCCTCCGCTCCGGCGGTCGTTGCCGAGACGACGGGTGCGACGGCAATCTACGACTACGAGCCGGATGCTGCCGCGATCCTCGGGGATCTCATCCCGCGCAACATTTCCGTCCAGATTTTCCGGGCCCTGCTCGAGAACGTCGCCGGCGAAATGGGTGCCAAGATGAGCGCCATGGACAACGCGACCCGCAATGCTGGTGAAATGATCAACAAGCTGACGCTTTCCTACAACCGTCAGCGCCAGGCTCAGATCACCAAGGAACTCATCGAAATCATCTCGGGCGCTGAAGCGCTCTAAGGACCAGGACAAAGAGGGTAAGAGATATGGCTAAGGCAGCTACCCCGAAGGACACCGCAGCGGCGAAGAAGCCGGCTGCGACCAAGACGGCAGCAGCGGCTCCTGCCGCAGCAGCAGCAACGAAGGCTCCGGCCGCAAAGGCGACCGCTGCCAAGGCACCGGCTGCGAAGACCGCTGTCGCCAAGGCCGCCACGAAGGCTGCTGCTCCGGCCGCGTTCGTCGCGACCGGTCGCGTAACGCAGGTCATCGGCGCCGTCGTCGACGTCGCCTTCGACGGCGAACTGCCGCAGATCCTGAACGCGCTGGAAACCGACAACAACGGCAACCGCCTCGTTCTCGAAGTCGCCCAGCACCTCGGCGAAAACACCGTTCGCACGATCGCCATGGACTCGACCGAAGGTCTCGTCCGCGGTCAGCCGGTCGCCAACACCGGCGCCCCGATCACCGTTCCGGTCGGCCCGGAAACGCTCGGCCGCATCATGAACGTCATCGGCGAGCCGGTTGACGAAGCCGGTCCGCTGGTCACCGCCGGCAAGCGCGCCATCCACCAGGATGCCCCGTCCTACGTCGAGCAGTCGACGGAAGCCCAGATCCTCGTCACCGGCATCAAGGTCGTCGACCTGCTGGCACCTTACGCAAAGGGCGGCAAGATCGGCCTGTTCGGCGGCGCCGGCGTCGGCAAGACCGTTCTCATCATGGAACTGATCAACAACGTCGCCAAGGCGCACGGTGGTTACTCGGTGTTCGCAGGCGTGGGTGAACGTACCCGCGAAGGCAACGACCTCTACCACGAAATGATCGAATCCGGCGTGAACAAGCACGGCGGCGGCGAAGGCTCCAAGGCTGCCCTCGTTTACGGCCAGATGAATGAACCGCCGGGCGCACGCGCTCGCGTCGCCCTGACCGGTCTGACGATCGCTGAAGACTTCCGCGACAAGGGCCAGGACGTTCTGTTCTTCGTCGACAACATCTTCCGCTTCACGCAGGCTGGTTCGGAAGTGTCGGCTCTGCTCGGCCGTATCCCGTCGGCCGTGGGCTACCAGCCGACGCTCGCCACGGACATGGGCCAGATGCAGGAACGCATCACCACCACGACCAAGGGCTCGATCACTTCGGTTCAGGCCATCTACGTTCCCGCCGACGACTTGACCGACCCGGCGCCGGCAACCTCGTTCGCCCACCTGGACGCAACGACGGTTCTGTCGCGTTCGATCGCTGAAAAGGGCATCTACCCGGCCGTGGACCCGCTCGACTCGACCTCGCGCATGCTCGACCCGATGGTTGTCGGCGAAGAGCACTACGAAGTCGCCCGTAAGGTCCAGACGACCCTGCAGCGCTACAAGTCGCTCCAGGACATCATCGCCATCCTGGGCATGGACGAACTGTCGGAAGACGACAAGATCGCCGTCGCCCGCGCCCGCAAGATCGAGCGCTTCCTGTCCCAGCCGTTCTTCGTCGCCGAAGTCTTCACCGGTTCGCCGGGCAAGCTGGTTGCGCTCGAAGACACGATCAAGGGCTTCAAGGGCCTCGTCAACGGCGAGTACGACCACCTGCCGGAAGCTGCCTTCTACATGGTCGGCTCCATGGAAGAAGCGGTCGAAAAGGCCAAGAAGCTGGCTGCCGAAGCCGCTTGATGAACTTTGGGGTGCCCGTTCGCGGGCGCCCTTTCCTGACCTGATGAATCAGAAGAAGTGAATGGTCATGGCCGACAATTTCAACTTTGAACTCGTCTCTCCCGAGCGCCTGCTGGTTTCCGGCAGCGTCAGCGAAGTCGTCATTCCGGCGACCGAGGGCGAGATGACCGTCATGGCCAACCACGCGCCGACCATGACGACGATCAAGCCCGGTGTCGTCACCGTGAAGTTCGCAGACGGCAAGAAGGACCGCTACGTGGTCTTCGGCGGTTTTGCCGATATCATCCCGACCGGCTGCACGCTGCTGGCCGAATCGGCCGTGCATGTCGACGACATCAAGAGCGAAGACATCACCCGCCGGATCGAGGCTGCCCGCAAGGAACTCGAACATGCCGCGTCGGACGAACACAAGTTCGGTATCGAGACCTATCTTGCCGAGTTGACCACGCTGAACGGCATCGTGATGCCGGTCTGATCGCCAAAAGGTGATCGCTTGAAACAGAAGCCCGCCTTTGGCGGGCTTTTTTGTTGTCTGTCAAATACAGACGCCGGGTAGAAGGTCCTCTTTACCTTAACGTCAAGAAAGCACGATGGCGGGCGAAGCGTCAGTCATGCGGTTTGCTGTTTCTTTACGGGGCAGTGGGAAGAGTGGCCTTATATATGCACACCCGCCATGATGGTGTGGTCAAGCATCAGGACGAGGAATCATGACCAGCAAGATCGTACCCGTGATCATGGCCGGCGGTAAGGGCACGCGCCTGTGGCCGCTCTCCCGCGCTTCCGCGCCAAAACAGTTCCTCGAATTCCTCGGGGAGGCGACGCTCTTCCAGAAGACGCTGACACGTGTTGCGGATGAGGCGCTCTATGCGCCGCCGATCGTCGTCACCAACAATGATTTCCGCTTCCTCGTCGCCGAGCAGGCCCGTGCCGCCGGTGTCGCGTTGACGTCGATCCTGCTGGAACCCGTTGCGCGCAACACCGCGCCGGCGCTGGCCGTCGCGGCGATCGTTATCGCGCGGCAGTTCGGCGAGCAGGCCGTCATGCAGGTGCTGGCATCGGACCACGAGATCGATGCGAACGACGTCTATTTCGCCTGCATCGCCAAGGCGCAGGCCGCCGCCGAGGCCGGCCGTCTCGTGACCTTCGGCATCACGCCGAGCGAACCGGCGACCGGCTATGGCTATATCGAGATCGGTGAAGACCTCGGCAATGGGGCGAATGCGGTGCGGCGGTTTGTCGAAAAGCCGGATCGCGACCGCGCGACGGCCATGCTGGCGGCGGGCGGCTATTTGTGGAACTCCGGCATGTTCATGCTGCCGGTCGGCCTGTTCCTGCGCGAGCTTCGGCAATATGCGCCGGAGGTGCTGGATGCGGCGGCCGACGCCGTCGCCAAGGCCAAACACGATCTCGATTTCGAGCGGCTCGACGAAGAGGCCTTTGCCCGGGCACCCGATATTTCCGTCGACTATGCGATCTTCGAAAAGACGCCGATCGCCGCCGTCGTGCCCTCGCCGATCACATGGTCCGATCTCGGCAGCTGGGATTCGGTATGGAAGACCGGCAAGCAGGACGATGCCGGCAACGTCGCGGATGGCAGCACGACGGTCCTCGACACGCGCAACTCGCTGGTCATCTCGCGCGATATCCATGTCGCGGTGCAGGGCCTCGACAACATCGCCGTCATCGCCAGTGAGGACGCCGTCTATGTCGGCCGCATGGAAGACAGCCAGAATGTCGGAAAGCTGGTCAAGCATCTGGCGGCCCTGCCGAAGACGGCGAAGCTGACCGAAACCCACCCGACCTCCTACCGCCCCTGGGGCGGCTACACCTCCGTGCTGAACGGCGAGCGTTTCCAGGTGAAGCGCCTGTTCGTCACACCGGGCAAGCGGCTGTCGCTGCAGAAACATCACCACCGCTCCGAACACTGGATCGTGGTGCGCGGCACCGCCGAGGTGACGATCGGCGACAAGACGATCCCGCTGCGCGAAAACGAATCCGTCTATATTCCGCAGGGCGAATTGCACCGCCTGGCAAACCCCGGAAAGATCCTGCTGGAGCTGATCGAGGTCCAGACAGGGTCCTATCTCGGGGAAGACGATATCATCCGTATCGAAGACGAGTTCGGCCGCGGCTGAGCGGATCCGGCGGCAAGGCTAGAGCAGCCTTGCCCCGGCTGGCGTGGCCTTGAGTGCCGTCAGCCGCCCCGACTTGTAGCAACCCGTATCGATGCAGATCCGGCGGGGGCCGAAAACCGCCTCCATGCCAGCCGTATGGCCGTGGATCACGTTGACCGGCAGGCGCGGCCCTTCGCTGAGGAAGGGCTCGCGGATCCACAGCAGGTCGCGATCGGTCTGGTCTTCGAGTGCGACACCCGGACGGATGCCGGCATGCACGAAGACGCAGGTTCCAATCGTCGCCATCACCGGCAGGTTTTCGAGAAGGGTGATGTGCTCGTCCGGGATCGCCGCGCGAAGCATCGGCCCTATAGAAGCCAGGTCTTCCGGTCGACGCAGATGCGCGACGTGCCCGAGACCGTAGGATCGCAAGGTCGCATCGCCTCCGACATTCATCCAGGCGGCATTGTTTGCCGGGTCACGAATGAAGCGCAGGAACGTATCGTCGTGGTTGCCGCAGAGCGCGATGCGCGCGATGCCGTCGCCGTGATCCTGTCGCGCGACGTGGCTGAGCACGGCCTTCGAATCCGGCCCGCGATCAATATAGTCGCCGAGATAGATCAGCAGCGGGTCTCGCACGCTGCTCTGCCGGGCATCCGCCAGGATCCTCGCCTCCAGCGCCAGCAGGGCATCGAAGCAGCCGTGGATGTCGCCAATGGCGTAGATTGTCGACCGGCGCCGGTCGATTTCGATGCGCCGTCTCGGCGGCGCGTCGTGGGCACTGGTTTCGGCGGTGCGAAACATGCGGGGGAGAAGGCTTTTCATATGGGCAGACCATAGGCGGAAGGGAGGGTGCTGTGAACTGGCAAGGAGTGCGATGTAGTCAGCGTCGCTCTTGCCGTGGGCAGCGGCCGACGGCCCGGCATTCCGTGTCGATCCAGATCCCGGCCTTCCGGGTCATCGCCTGTTGCTGGGCTGCGGCCAGACGCGGCGTGGCCGCCCAGGCGGCACCTTTGGAAACGAGCGTTTCCGCAAGGTCCTTGTCCTCGGCACGGCACGAGACGAAAACGGCCTGCCCCGTGCGAAAACGGTCCTGGCAAGTCAGCGTGTGGTTGGCGATCAGGCGCTTCAGGAAAAGCCGCGCCTGCTGGCCGCAGGCGGCGATGTGCCCGTCGTCGCCACGGCACAGTCGTTTCGGATTGACCGCCACGGCATCCGCCAGCACGTAGAGATCTCCGCCCTCCCGAAACGAGCTGCTGTCGAAGACGGTGACGCGGGTTGTCGGCTTCAGCGTCAGCGGCAGGATTTTCCGTTCGACCTTCAACCGCTCGTAGCCTTGCGTCTTGCGGTCGATGCGAACGGGCTTGTCGGTCCAGATCGGATCGTCGGAAACCGGGCCCGATTGCAGCCCCGCCGCCTGTGCTGCCGTCCAAGACAGGAGAAGCGAGGCTGCGATTGTCCAGGCCATCGCCCGCCTGTTCGGTTTCGTGCTGGCCGTCGTTTTCATGCCTGCTCCGGCTTGGATGGGAAAAGTGTGGTTGAGGAGGGCTGCACCATCACGGGCGGATCACAGTTTGTCGGGCAGCGGCATCCAGCGGCTGCGATCGAAATAATCCGGCAGGTAGGAGCCGCGGTTTCGCGTGCGGTCCGGCGTGATGACGAAGTTGTAGCGGGGCGTCTCGCTGAACTCCTTCTTGAGCTGGATGCGGTTGCCGAAGCGGATGATGTCGAATTCCTTGAGGGCGCGGATATCGGCAAAGATCTCCGGTGCTTCCTCCCAGCGCACCTCTTCGAGGAAGACTTCGAGGGCGGCGATGACGGCGTCCGTCACCAGGCTTTGCGTTGCGGGGTTTTCGATGTTGAGCTTGATGCGGAACGAGGACACGCGTGTCTCCGCATTGCCCTTGATGGCGAGGAAGGCGGAAGAAGGCGGGTTTTCGCCGTCCGCCTCGTTCGGGAATTCCCGGTAGGATTGGCAGTCCCAGCTTTCCTTGTCGAAAATGCCGACCTTCCAGCCCGGATTGGGAAAACCGCTGCGCTCCAGCGCCTCGCAGAGTGCTTCCGGCGCCTTGCGGATGGTTCGCACGAATTGCGTCTGGCTGGGCGTGACGGGGGTGAGCAGGCGTTCCGAAATGAGACCCTTCGGGCGCGGCATGCGGTTGCCCTTCAGTTCGTAGGGGCGAAGGGCGCGCTCGCGCGGGGACGTGTCGATGGGCTCGAAGCCGAAGCGGGACAGCAGCAGGTTGAGATTGCGGTAGTTGTTGGCGAGAAGCACGGTGGCGCCGATCGCGCCCAGCAGCACCACGGCGAAGAGCGCGAAGACAAGCACGCCGGATATGCCCTGTTTTCTCCGCTCCGTCATTCCGAACCGCGCCGTTGCCTGTGGCGATGGAGCTGATGTCCGTGATTGCGCAACGGGCAGGGGAGAACCCCTGGATCAGCCGATCTCACGCTCCTGATAGGCTACAAGCAGGGTGCCGGCAAGCGCCAGCGGCCAGGCGATGCAAAGCAGCAGGCCGAGGACACGGTCGACATCCCACCGGCCACCCTTTTCCGCGCCCTCGCGCAGGCTGCAATCGATGAACAGCAGCGCGATCAGCGTATAGAAGGCCATGAGCAAGGCGCTGAGCGACATCGTCTCCGGTTCCGTCGTTGCAGGAGGGGGCGTGGCGGCCACCCTTGGCGCCAACCGGGCCATGGGATCGTCGGGGCGGTGCCGCGACCGTGATTCTCTCCTGAATGCCCCAAATTGTGACACCGTTTACCATCCTTGCCAATAGAAACATCAAAGCGGAAAGCATGTTTGGCGCGTGCTTGAGGGCGCCTGACAAGGCCGGAAGGCCCGCATGTGGCTTCCGGCGGGACAGGGTGTTGGCAGGTCGGGGCGGCGTAGGTGCTGGTGATCAGCGCACCGGCCCAGGCCCCACGCGAGCCGCTTCACTTCGCCCCCTTGACATCCGCCCCGTGGAGGCCGACTTCACGGGGATACGGACCGAAGGAGACGAGCCATGAGCGAGGCAGCCCGCACGACGATCGACCAGGCGGAAGTCGACCGCTTTTCGGCGATGGCCGCCGAGTGGTGGGACCCGGCGGGAAAATTCCGCCCGCTGCACAAGTTCAATCCGGTCCGCCTCACCTATATCCGCGATCTCGTCTCCGCCCAGTTCGGCCGCGACCCGAAGGCGCATCGCCCGCTCGAAGGGCTGCGCATCCTCGATATCGGCTGCGGCGGCGGCCTGCTCTCCGAACCGATGGCGCGCATGGGGGCGAATGTGCTGGGTGCCGATGCATCGGAAAAGAACATCGGCATTGCCAAGGCCCATGCGGCCGGCAGCGGTGTACCGGTCGACTACCGCGCTGTGACGGCCGAGGCGCTCGCGGAAGCCGGCGAGACATTCGATGTCGTGCTCAACATGGAAGTGGTCGAGCATGTCTCCGACGTCGAATTCTTCCTCACCACCTGCGCCTCGATGGTGCGCCCCGGCGGCATGACGTTCGTCGCCACGATCAACCGCACCATGAAGGCGGCAGCACTGGCGATTTTTGCCGCGGAAAACGTGCTGCGCTGGCTGCCGCGCGGCACGCATCAATATGAAAAGCTGGTGCGCCCGGAAGAGATCGAGAAGCCGCTGACGGCGTCCGGACTGACGGTGACGGATCGCACCGGCGTGTTCTTCAACCCGCTGCTCAATCAGTGGAACCTGTCGAAGGACATGGACGTCAACTATATGATGGTCGCCCGCCGGCCGTCTGCCTGATCAGACCTTCAGCGTTTTGACGGCGGCCAGCAGGTCTTCCTGCCCGGCTGCGTTGCGTCCGGCCCGTGCCTTGACGTGCTCGCGGTCGATGGCAAGGGGATTGCCATCCGGACAGAAGGCGACCTTGAAGGTGAAGGCGCGTGGCGTCGGGCCGTTGTCGTGCAGATGTTCCAGCCGCTCCGCACCATCGGCCCAGACCGGCGGGAAACCATCCGGCACCCACCACAGAACGAGCGACGGCCAGGCCTGCTTCTGGTTCCAGTTGCGGGCGTATTTCAGCGCGTCGGCGTGCACGCCGTTATAGGTGAAGGCCATCAGGGATTCGAGATCGGCCCAGAGCGACAGCGAGGATGGCGCATCGTCGAAGCCGCTGCCCGCGATGAAGCGGGGATAGACCTTTTCGCCCCAGCTTTCCGGGCCTGGCACGTCGTCATAGCCCGAGCGGCCGACATAACCCTCTGCCCGGCTTGCCGCCTCGAAGTTCAAGGGTTCGCGCAGGCGGAACCCTTCGACGCGGGGGCTTTCGTAGTCGTCGACATGCAGGCCGAAATTGTAGGCGGCGAGATGATGGCCGCGCATCAGTTCGTATCGTCAGGCAGGACCGGAAGCGGCGCGACCTCGACGCCTTCCTCCAGCAGGTCGCGCACCTCTTCGGCGGAGGCCCGGCCGATCAGGCCACGCTGCTCGGTCTCGCCGTAGTGGATCTTGCGCGCCTCTTCGGGGAAGCGTTCGCCGACATCCTCGGAATTGGCGCGGATGGAGGTGACGACCTCCCGCAGCTTTGCCATCATTTCCTTCTGGCCGGCCTGCATGACGAGTTCCTGGCGGCGCTCCTTCTTGCGGGCCGTCGAGACGGAAGGCGCCATCAGGCGCTTGGCGACATGGGTGGAGCCGCAGGACGGGCAGGCGACGAGCGCCATTTTCTGCTGGCGGTCGAAATCGTCCGCCGAGCCGAACCACCCTTCGAAGGCGTGCCCGTTGTCACAGGAAAGCTCGTAGCGGATCAAGCGGCAACGCCTCCCTTCGCGGGCTCGTCCACCACTTCGAGCGTGAAGGAGCGGCCATTGCGCAGGTTCGGGATCTTGGCATGCGCGGCCTTGACGGCGGCAGGGTCGACCTCGGCGAGCACGACCGCCTCGCCGGTGCCGCCGGCGGAGGCAAGCACGCGACCCCAGGGGTCGATGATCATGGAATGGCCGAAAGTCTCGCGGCCGTCCTCGTGCACACCTGCCTGTGCCGCGGCGATGATGTAGACGCCGTTTTCGATGGCGCGGGCGCGCAGCAGGATTTCCCAATGCGCCTCGCCGGTCTGGCGGGTGAAGGCGGCGGGCACGGAGATGATCTCGGCGCCGGCCTGTGCCTGCGTCTTGAAGAGTTCCGGGAAGCGCACGTCATAGCAGATGGCGAAGCCGAGCCTGGCGAAAGGCAGGTCGGCCATGCGCGCGACGGCACCCGGCGAATAGACGGCACTCTCGCGCCAGCTCTCGCCATTGTCGAGATCGACGTCGAACATGTGGATCTTGTCGTAGCTGCAGATCTTTTCGCCATCGGGGCCGAACAGCAGGCCACGATTGGCGACCTTGCCGTCGGACAGCGCGATGGCCGTCGAGCCGACATGCACATGGATGCCGAGTTCCCCGGCAAGTTCCGCGGCGGCGGCGACCACCAGGTCGTCCGCTTCCGAACGGAGGATGGCTTTAAGCCCGGCACGATCCCGCTGCAGGGCGCCGGTCATTTCCGGGGTCTGGACATAGACGGCGCCCTTGGCGGCCGCCTCGCGCACGAGGCGCCGCATCGTCTCCACGTTGCGGACGGGATCGGTCCCGGAGCACATCTGGACAGCGGCGATCGTGACGGCCATCGACTGTCTCCCTATGCGGCCAGCAGCGCGTCGAGTTCGCCGGCGCGCTCCAGCGCATGCAGGTCGTCGCAGCCGCCGACATGGCGGTCCTTGATGAAGATCTGCGGGAAGGTGGTGCGGCCATTGGCGCGCTTGATCATTTCCTGGCGCACGTCCGGCGCGTAGGTTGCGTCATGTTCCTCGAAGGACACGCCCTTCGTTTCGAGGAGTTTCTTGGCGGCGCTGCAATAGCCGCAGAACTGACGCGTATAGATAACGACCGAAGCCATATTTGCTGCTCCAAAGCTTGGAAAACCTTGTCTTTCATATAGGTCCGGGGAGGGCCCTTGCAAAGGTCAAAACGGTGACGTCGGCAACGCCGGCACGTTTCAGGGTGCGGGTGACGGCCGCGACGGTGGCACCGGTCGTGTAGACGTCATCGACGAGCACGACGCGGCGGCCGAACAGCTTTTCGCGGCCTTCCGGCGTGATGGCGAAGGCGCCGCGCACATTTTCCTCGCGGGCACGCGGACCGAGGCCGATCTGGCGGCGCGTCCGCTTCGTGCGGCGCACGGCGTCGATAAGCACCGGTTTGCCGGAAAGATCCGCAAGGGCGTGCGCGAGTTCGGCCGCCTGGTTGAACTTGCGCCAGAGCAGGCGGAAGCGGTGCAGGGGGACTGGGACGATGAGATCGGCGGCCTGCACGGCGCTATCGCCGGCACGCAGCATCCAGTGCGCCATCATCGGCGCAAGATCCGTTCGGTCGCGGTATTTCAGCGAATGCACCAGAATACGGGCGAGGTCGTCATAGAGCGCGACGGAGCGCAGCCGGTCGAAGGGGGGCGGATTGGCGATGGCATCGGCGCTGAGGATGCCGGGGCCGAGATCGTGCGAAAAGGGCGTGCCGAGCACCTCGCAATAGGGGCGCTCGATGAGAGCGAGCGTCGCCCAGCAATGGGGGCAGAGGCCTGCCTTGCTGCCGAGCAGCACGCCGCACCCGGCGCAGGCGGGCGGATAGACGAGGTCGAGTGCCGCGCCGGCGAGGTGGCGCAGCCGGCGGGCGAGGGCCGGCCGGAGCGGGATTGCCGGCAATGCCTCGGCCTCGATGTCGCCCATGCGGTTGACAATAGTCCTTCCCGGTGGCCAATGCGAAGCAATTCCGAACTGGATTTCTGACGATGGAAACGCTCTTCGACCACGCCCTGATCGACATGCACCGGCTGCGGGCCCTCAAGGGCGAGCCTGCGGATTTTCTGCTCGACGTGGTGGCGCGGGAACTGGCCGAGCGCCTCAGTGTCATCGATCGGCGCTTCGAACGGGCCGTGGAACTGCATGGCCATACCGGTGCCGCCGCACGGGCGATTGCCGAAACGGGCAAGGTGGATGCCCTCGAGCGGATCGAGAGCGACGAACGTTTTGCCGCTCCCGGCCAGGGGCTGACCGTCTCGCCGCTGGAGACGGTGCCGCTTGCGCCGCAATCGGCAAACCTCATCGTATCGCCGCTCGCCCTGCACCTCACCAATGACACACCGGGCGTCTTCGTGCAGATCCGCCGGGCGCTGAAGCCGGACGGGCTGTTTCTTGCGGCGATCCCGGGCAGCGGCACGTTGCAGGAACTGCGCGAAGTTCTGCTTGCGGCGGAAAGCGAGATGACCGGCGGTGCGAGCCCGAGGGTCATGCCCTTCCCGGACGTACGCGACATCGGCGCACTGCTCCAGCGCGGCGGCTTCGCCCTGCCGGTGACCGACAAGGAGAGCTATACGGTCCGGTACGATTCGATCTTTCCGCTGATGAAGGATCTACGTGCCATGGGCATGGCCAATCCGCTCGTTGGGCGCAGCCGCAGGCCTCTGGCACGCGGCGTTCTGCTCAGGGCGGCGGAGCTTTATGCAGAGCGCTTTTCCGACCCCGACGGGCGTATCCGCGCAACCTTCTCGATTATCTATGTATCGGGCTGGGCGCCGCACGAAAGCCAGCAGAAGCCGTTGAAGCCCGGCTCGGCGACGATGCGCCTGGCCGATGCTCTCAAGCAGGGCAGCGAGAAGTAATCGCGTTATTTTCGCGCGGATTCGATGCTGGTCGTCACGGTGTTGAAGACGTTTCCGAGACTGCCGCTGAAGGCCTGAAGACCGGCCAGAAGGCCAATGGCAATGAGCCCCGCGAGGAGCCCATATTCGACGGCTGTCGCGCCGTTGGAGTTGGAAAGGAATGATTTCAGCAGTCTGCGCACCATTCCGTCTCTCCTGTGTGCCCCTGGGCACTCGAGGTTTTCTATCGGCTCAGCAGCCGTTGCCTTGACCATTGCCGCCGACGATGCAGACGGCGCCGGGCATTTCCTGCAGCACGCTGCGGCGTACCGTGTATCGCTTGGTTCCATCCGTCGGGATCGAGCCCGTCGAGATCATATCGAATTCGTCCGGCACGTTCGCCATCATGCGCTTGTCGGTCTTCGCGGAGAGGACCGGGGTGAGGACAAGCGCAAGTGCTATCACGGCGGTGCCGAAAAGCAGGGCGAGGTTGAGCGCACCGGTCCGGGTATCTCCGGCCGGCGTGTAATCCTTCTCCTGAACGGCTTTCCAGAAGTCTTCGTCACGCATCACAGGGTCTCGTAGGCATTGCAACGTTCAAAGCCAATCTTTGAACGACGGTGCTAAACGATTGCTTAACGGGAAGCGAAAAATGCGTGGTAAATTCCTGCCGGAGCCCTCAGAGCAGGTCCATCAGGAAGGGGATCAGCGGTTCGTCGGCGGGCGGCATGGGATAATCGCGCAGCGCCTTCGGACGCACCCACTTGATCGCCTGCCCTTCGCGGCCATGGGCGGTACCCTCGAACCGGCGGCAGACATAGAGCGGCATCAGGAGGTGGAAGTCGTCATAGGTATGGCTGGCGAAGGTCAGCGGCGCGAGGCAGGCGACCTTCGTTTGAATGCCCAGCTCTTCGTCCAGTTCGCGAATCAGCGTCTCTTCCGGCGTTTCGCCGGTCTCGACCTTGCCGCCCGGAAACTCCCAGAGGCCGGCTAGCGATTTGCCTTCGGGGCGTTGTGCCAGAAGGATGCGGCCATCGGCGTCGACGAGCGCGCAGGCGGCGACAAGCAGGATGCGACGGGGCTTGTGCGTCGGTTCGATCATACGGCGGCCGGTCCCCGGTAGCTGTACTGGTAGACGTCCTGGAAGCCGGCGCGGCGATAGAGCGCGATTGCCGCAGCATTGTCGGCCTCGACCTGTACCCAGGCATGGCGCGCGCCCTTGAGCTTGGCCCAGCGCAGGCTCGCATGCAGGATGGCGGTGCCGAGGCCCTGGCCGCGCCACTCTTCGGCGACACCGAGCTGGAGGATGCCGACCAGGTCATTGTCGTGCACGGCGATCGTCCCGGCGGTCGGGCCGAACGCCGTATCCTCGAAGATGAACAGGCCGGTTTCCGGCTTGATGGCGTTGATGATCTCGGTCAGCCCGGGCTTCAGCGCCGGGTCGTCGCCCGCAACGCGGATGCGGGCATCGACGAAGCGGCCGACATCGCGGCTCGGCAGGTGGTCGAGGCCTTCGTCGCGGGGAAGGGTGGCGAGGTCCGCCATCATGACGACGGTATGGCCGTCTTCCACCCAGCCGGCTTCGTCCATGAAGGCGATCAGCTTCGGCGGCGTGAGGGGCGTCTGGCGCACGAGCAATGGCCGGCCGTAATCGGCGAAACGCTTTGCCGCCTTCTGCAGGCGGATGTCGATATCACGGTAGTCGGACGGATCGAGCGGATTGACGGAGTTCAGCCGGCGCGAGGGGTGGCCGGCCGTGAGCCGGCAGAGCCAGCTTCCGTCATACTGCACCGAGGCTGCGGGCCAGGCGCGAAAACCGACGGCCTCGAGCCGGCGGACTTTGGGGAGATCGCTCATCGTCTTTTGTCCGGAAGGTGTCACGCTGTCCCGGCCTCAGCTACGGTAGTCGCCATTGATCTCGACATATTCCTTGGTCAGGTCGCAGGTCCAGACCGTCGCCCGGCCGTTGCCAAGACCGATCTCGACGCGCACGGGAATGTCCTGCTTCTGCATGACGGCGGTCGTCGCGTCTTCGGAATAGGACGGATCCCGCTCGCCATCGACGGCAACGCGCACGTCGCCGAACCAGATGGCGAGGCGGTCGCGGTCGGCCATCTCGCCGGACTTGCCGACGGCCATGACGACACGGCCCCAATTGGCATCCTCGCCGGCAACCGCGGTCTTGACGAGCGGTGAATTGGCGATCGACAGCGCGATGCGCTTGGCGGCCGCATCGCTCTCAGCACCTTCGACGGTGACTTCGACCATCTTGCGCGCGCCTTCGCCATCGCGCACGACTTGGAGCGCCAGGTCGCGCAGGAGGTCGTTGAGGGCGGTGCGGAAACCGTCGAGCGAGGCGTCGTCGGCCGTTACCGGCGCCTGGCCGGCCACGGCGCCGGTTGCAAACAGCATCAGCGTGTCGGAGGTCGAGGTGTCGCTGTCGACGGTGACGGCGTTGAAGGTCGGGCCGACGCCGGCCGACAGCAGCGATTGCAGCACCGGTGCCGGGATATCCGCATCGGTGACGACGAAAGACAGCATCGTCGCCATGTCGGGCGCGATCATGCCGGCCCCCTTGGCGATGCCGTTGATGCGCACGGTGACACCGCCGAGGTCGGCGGTGCGGGTGGCGACCTTCGGATAGGTGTCCGTCGTCATGATCGCCTTGGCGGCCTCGAACCAGAAATCCTCCGTGCCGGAGGCGGCGAGGCCATCGAGCACGCCGGAGAATTTCGTGGCGTCGAGCGGTTCACCGATGACGCCGGTCGAGGCGAGGAAGACTTCGTTTTCCGCACAGCCGATCGCCTTGGCTGCCGCCTCGGCGGTCATCTTGGTCGATTCGCGGCCCTTGCGGCCGGTAAAGGCATTGGCATTGCCGGAATTGACGACCACCGCGCGAGCAACACCATGGGCGAGGTTCGCCCGGCAGAAATCGACAGGGGCGGACGGGCACTTGGAGCGGGTGAAGACGCCTGCGACCGCGGCAGGGCGATCGAAGACCATCATCAGCACGTCCGTCCGGTTCTTGTACTTGATCCCCGCGGCGGCTGTCGCCATGCGCACGCCGCGGACCGGCGGCATGTCAGCGTAGGTTTTCGGAGCGAGCGGGGAGACGGAACCGGACATTCGTGCATTCCTGTTAGCCGGGCTGGCCTGTTTGAGAAAGCCCGGCGGAAACCGGGCTGGCCTGCGT
Source organism: Shinella kummerowiae (assembly GCF_009827055.1). Classification (GTDB taxonomy): domain Bacteria; phylum Pseudomonadota; class Alphaproteobacteria; order Rhizobiales; family Rhizobiaceae; genus Shinella; species Shinella kummerowiae. Next base: position 11,634 of record NZ_WUMK01000008.1, on the reverse strand, counting down.
GAAAAAGAGGCCCGGTGTCTGCCACCGGGCCGTTGTCGGTCTTACTGCTGGCCTTCGGTTGCCGGCGCGGCGTCGCCTTCGCCTTCGACCTCGCCCTCGGCAGCCGGCTTGTTGACCGCGTCATAGGCGGTCTTCAGCGCCGGGTCCTGGATGTCGACCGGCGCCGCGGCCTTGGCCTTTTCCAGAAGCTCAAGATATTTGTCGCGCATGACGAGCTGACGAACCTGGGGCTCGACCTGGTCGAGTGCCGGAGGCTGCTGCTTGCGCTTGTCCTCGATCTTGATGACGTGGAAGCCGAACTGGGACTTCACCGGCACCTTGGAATAGGCGCCCTTTTCAAGGGCAAAGGCGGCCGTTTCGAATTCCGGGACCATGCGGCCCTTGGCGAAATAGCCGAGGTCGCCACCTTCCGACTTGTTCGGATCGGTCGACTTCGCCTTGGCGATCTCGATGAAATCCTTGCCGGCGTCGAGTTCGGCGATCACGGCCTTGGCTTCGTCCTCGGTCTTGACGAGGATGTGGCGGGCGCGGATCTCGTCTTCCGGCGTGATGGCGGAGATTTCCTTCTCGTAGCGTGCCTTCACCTCTTCCGGGGTGACGGCGTCAACGACATGCTTCTTGAAATAGGCATTGTGCAGTTCGCGATCCGTCAGGAAGGCGAGGCGCTGCTTGAATTCGGCGTCGTCCTTCAGGCCTTCCTTGTCGGCATCGGCGGCAAGCAGCTTGACGTCGATGATCGAGGAGAGGGCGGCGACGCGCTTCTGCTCATCCGGCAGGTTGGCGAGCTGCGGATCGAGGCCGGCGATCGCGAGCTTCAGTTCCGATTCGTGGATTTCGAGCGCGCCGACCTTGGCGACGATCGGGTCGGCGGCGGCATCCTGGGCGCGGACGCTGCTGCTTGCGGCGGCGATCGCGATGAGGGCGACTGCCGCGAGCTTGCTGTACTTCAACATAAAGAGAGACCTTTCACATCCTCGCCGGAATCGGGCCGATATCCGGTGCCAGACGGCTCAACACCACCAGAATGTGGCAGTTGTGCAACCGCCTGAGCCGTTGACATCATTCGACCCCCCTCTTATCTGTCACGCAATCCCGCGTCCAGAACAGTTTCCGGGCGTTTCACGGCTTTGCGCGCAATTCCTACGACCTGCCACGCGCCAGGTGCCCATAAAGAAAGGACCATTCTGATGGTCAGCCTCGGCGGTATCGCCCGCAAGTTGTTCGGTTCCTCGAACGATCGTCGCATCCGCTCCTACAATCCGCGGGTCGACGCCATCAATGCGCTGGAACCGCAGATGAAGGCGCTTTCCGACGAAGCGTTGCGCGCGAAGACCGTGGAGTTCCGCGAGCAGCTCGCCGCAGGCAAGACGCTTGACGATATTCTGGTGCCGGCCTTTGCCGTGGCCCGCGAGGCGGCCTTGCGCGTGCTGGGGCTGCGTCCCTTCGACGTGCAGCTGATCGGCGGCATGATCCTGCACGAGAAGTCGATCGCCGAAATGAAGACCGGTGAAGGCAAGACGCTCGTGGCGACCCTTCCCGTCTACCTCAATGCGCTCGCCGGCAAGGGCGTGCATGTCGTGACCGTCAACGATTATCTCGCCACCCGCGACAGCGCGCTGATGGGCAAGATCTACGGCTTCCTGGGCATGACGACCGGCGTCATCGTGCACGGTCTCGACGACGACCAGCGCCGTGCGGCCTATGCCTGCGACATCACCTACGCGACGAACAACGAACTCGGCTTCGACTATCTGCGCGACAACATGAAGTACGAGCGCGGCCAGATGGTCCAGCGCGGCCACTTCTTTGCCATCGTCGACGAAGTGGACTCGATCCTCGTCGACGAGGCGCGCACGCCGCTGATCATTTCCGGTCCGCTCGATGACCGCTCAGACCTCTACACGACGATCGACGCCTTCATTCCCCTGCTGGACGAGGCCGACTATGAAATCGACGAGAAGCAGCGTTCCGCGAACTTCTCCGAAGTCGGTACGGAAAAGCTGGAAAACCTGCTGCGCCAGGCCGGGCTTCTGAAGGGCGAATCGCTCTATGACGTCGAGAACGTCGCGATCGTTCACCACATCAACAACGCGCTGAAGGCCCACAAGCTCTTCACGCGCGACAAGGATTACATCGTCCGCAACGACGAGATCGTCATCATCGACGAGTTCACCGGCCGCATGATGCCGGGCCGCCGCTATTCGGAAGGCCAGCACCAGGCGCTCGAAGCCAAGGAAAAGGTGACGATCCAGCCGGAAAACCAGACGCTGGCCTCGATCACCTTCCAGAACTATTTCCGCATGTATTCCAAGCTCGGCGGCATGACCGGTACGGCCTCCACCGAAGCCGAGGAATTCGGCAATATCTACGGCCTCGACGTCGTGGAAGTGCCGACCAACCTGCCGATCCAGCGCCTCGATGAAGACGACGAGGTCTACCGGACCGTCGAAGAGAAGTACAAGGCGATCATCCAGGAGATCAAGGACGCGCGCGAGAAGGGTCAGCCGGTCCTCGTCGGCACGACCTCGATTGAAAAGTCCGAATATCTCGCCGAGCGTCTCAAGATGGCCGGCTTCAAGGACTTCCAGGTGCTGAACGCCCGTTACCACGAGCAGGAAGCCTATATCGTTTCGCAGGCCGGCGTGCCGGGTGCGGTGACGATCGCCACCAACATGGCCGGTCGCGGTACCGACATCCAGCTCGGCGGCAACCTCGAAATGCGCCTCGAGCGCGAGCTTGCCGAGATGGAGCCGGGTCCCGAGCGCGACGCCAAGCGCGATTCGGTGATTGCCGAGGTCAAGAAGCTGAAGGAGCAGGCGCTTGCCGGCGGTGGCCTCTATGTTCTCGCCACCGAACGCCACGAAAGCCGCCGCATCGACAACCAGCTGCGCGGTCGTTCCGGCCGCCAGGGCGACCCGGGCCGCTCGAAATTCTTCCTGTCGCTGCAGGACGACCTGATGCGCATCTTCGGCTCCGAACGCATGGATTCCATGTTGCAGAAGCTGGGTCTCAAGGAAGGCGAGGCAATCGTCCATCCCTGGATCAACAAGGCGCTGGAGCGCGCGCAGAAGAAGGTCGAAGCCCGCAACTTCGACATCCGCAAGAACCTGCTCAAGTACGACGACGTGCTGAACGACCAGCGCAAGGTGATCTTCGAGCAGCGCATCGAGCTGATGGACAGCGAGAACCTGTCGGAAATCGTCACCGACATGCGCAACGAAGTGGTCGAGAACCTCGTCCGCCTAAACATTCCGGAAAACGCCTATGCCGAGCAGTGGAACGTTGCAGGCCTGAAGGCCGGCGTCGTCGAGCAGCTCAACCTCGACCTGCCGATCGAGGCGTGGGCGGCCGAAGAGGGCATCGACGAGAAGGACATTCTCGAGCGCCTGCACAAGGCAGCCGACGATGCGGCAGCCGACCGTGCCGAACGCTTCGGTGCGGAGATCATGACCTATGTCGAGCGCTCCGTGCTGCTCCAGACGTTGGACCTTCTGTGGCGCGAGCATATCGTCAACCTCGACCACCTGCGTTCCGTCATCGGTTTCCGCGGCTATGCCCAGCGTGACCCGCTGCAGGAATACAAGGCGGAAGCCTTCGAACTCTTCCAGGCGCTGCTGGCGAACCTTCGCCAGACGGTCACCGCACAACTCATGCGCGTCGAACTCGTGCGCCAGGCTGCCGATGGACCGGCGCCGTCCCTCCCGGCCATGGAAGGCCATCATATCGACGGCACGACCGGCGAGGACGATTTCGGCGAGGGCAATGGTGGCGGCTTCATGGCGGTCGGCGTCGAGCCGGAAAACCGCGACCCGAACGACCCGGCGAGCTGGGGCCGCGTCTCGCGCAACGAGCCCTGCCCCTGCGGTTCGGGCAAGAAATACAAACATTGCCACGGCGCCTTCGAACAGGCCTGATCGCAAAGACTGAAAATGCCGCCTTCGGGCGGCATTTTCTTTGTGTGGTCAAGGCGCGTGACGCCGCGACCCAACCGTTTGTTAACCCTGATCTGACAAGACTGACGCTGTTGAGTTCTGCGTAGCGTTTGGGTTCCTGTGTTGATGGCGGTCATTCAATCGGCTGAGAGGTTGCTGCCATCCGGCCTGCGTGGCAAGGCGGAGCCGCTGTTACGCGCGCTCACGACAATCCTGTCCAGCGACGATCCCCGCAATCTCGCCCAGCGCATGGCGCTCATTGCCTTTGCCATCCGTGTTGCCAGCGCTGCCATCGCCTTCCTGACGCAGATCGTGTTGGCCCGCGTGATGGGCGAGTTCGAATACGGCATTTTCGTCTTCGTCTGGGCGCTCATCGTCATTGTCGGCGACATGTCCTGTCTCGGCTTCCACACGACGGTGGTGCGCTTCCTGCCCGATTATGTCGGCCGCAGCGCCCTTGCGGAAATCCGCGGCCTTACCTCCACGGCCCGCATCTTCGCCATCCTGTCGTCGACCACGCTTGCCGTGCTCGGTTTCCTTTGCCTGTGGTTCTTCCGCGATTCCTTTGCCGGCTACTATGTTCTGCCGCTCTTTATCGGCCTGTTCTGCATGCCGATGATCGCGCTTGGCGACGTGCTGGAAAGCACGGCGCGCGCCCATAGCTGGGCGGTGGTGGCGCTGAGCCCCACCTATATCGTCCGCCCGCTGCTGATCCTCGTCTTCATGGTGCTGGCGGTGACGCTCGGCGCGCCGCACACGGCGCTGACGGCGATGACGGCGGCGCTGGCCGCCACCTACCTCACCACGGTCGTGCAGTTCTTCAACATCGTCTACCGGCTCGGCAAGCGCTATGTCGCCGGCCCGCGCAAGATCGAGTTCTCGCTGTGGATCAAGGCGGCGCTGCCGATCTTCCTGATCGAGGGATTCGGCTTCCTGCTCACCAATTCCGACGTCATCGTCGTCGGGTTTTTCCTCGACCCGGAAAGTGTGGCCATCTATTTCGCAGCGGCGAAGACCATGGCTCTGGTGCATTTCGTGTTCTTCTCCGTGAAGGCGGCGGCCGCTCCGCGCTTTTCTGCCATGTTCTCCGCCGGCGACCGCATCGCGCTTGCGCGTTTTGCCGGCGAGACGGTGCGCTGGAGCTTCTGGCCGTCGCTCGTCGTCGGCGGCTGTGTGCTGCTGTCCGGCCATTTGCTGCTGTCGCTCTTCGGCCCGGCCTTCACGGCCGGCTGGAGCCTGATGTTCATTCTCTTTGCCGGCATCCTCGCGAAGGCGCTTGTCGGGCCGGGCGAGGTGCTGCTCACCATGTCCGGCGAACAGCGGCTCTGCGTCGCCGTCTATGCCGTGGCGCTTGCGGCGAACATCCTCTTCAACGTCACGCTCATTCCGCTCTTCGGCCTGACGGGCGCCGCCATCGCGACGGCTGGCGCCATGGTCGTCGAGGCGCTGCTCCTGCACATTGTGGTGCGCAGCAAGCTCTCCATCATTCTCTTCGCCTTCGCCAATCCGGTGAAAGCAAGTCTCGTCAACGGGATGGACCATCATGACCGATAGCCACGGCATCGACCACGCCATTGCGGCAGGGCGCGCCCAGGCCGCTATCCCGCCGGCCCCGCCGCTGGCGCAGCCGCCGGCGGACCAGCGTTTCCTCATCGGGCGGCCGGGCCGCTCGCTGGCGCTCTATCCGGCGACGGCGGGCTATGAGCTGCAGCAGGAACTCGACTTCTTGTCGAACCGTGTCATGGAGCCGAACGTCTTCTTTACCGGCCGGTTCCTGGCGCCCGCCATGCCGCGCCTAGAAGACCGCACCGTGCGGCTCTTCGTCATCCGTGACGAGAGTGCCGGGCGCAGCCGCATCCGCTTCCTGATGCCCTTCTCCGTGGAAAAGCCGGGCTTCTCCATCGGCTCCAGCATCCTGCGTGCCTGGTCGAACCCGTTCGGGCCACTTGGCACGCCGCTGGTCGATGCCGAGGACGCGGCCGAAACGCTCGACAATTTCCTGGAGGCGCTCGGTGGCCCGGGCACCGGCCTGCCGCCGATCCTCGTCCTGCCGGACCTGCGCCTCAATGGCGCCTTCGCCCAGTTGATGCGCGCCGTCGCTATCGGCCGCAACCTGCCGGTCACCGTTACCGATACCTATCGCCGGCCGATGCTGGACAGCCTGCTCGACGGCCAGACCTATCTGCAGAACGCCATCTCGCCCGAACATTTCCGCGAGTTGCGCCGGCAATGGCGCCGGCTCGATTCGATGGGCGAACTCTCCTACAACGTTGCCCGGCAGCCCGCCGACATCCGCCTGCGCATGGAGGAATTCCTGCTGCTCGAGGCAGCCGGCTGGAAGGGGCGGGGCCGCACGGCGATGATCAACGACCGGTACCGTGCCGCCTTCGCCCGCGAGGCGATCAGCAATCTTGCGGAAACCGACGGCGTGCGCATCCACACGCTCGATCTCGACGGGCGCGCCATCGCCTCGATGATCGTCTTCATGACGGGCGGCGAGGCCTATACGTGGAAGACGGCCTATGACGAGGCATTTGCGAAATATTCGCCCGGCAAGCTGCTTGTGGCGGAACTGACCGAATGGCACCTCGACGACGCGAATATCGCGCGATCGGATTCCTGTGCGGTGCCGGACCATCCGGTCATGAGCCGCTTCTGGGAAGAGCGCGAGGACATGGGCACGCTGGTCGTCGGGCTGCAACAGAACCGCGACCGCGACGTCCGCCAGACGGCGGCGCAGCTTCACCTCTACCGCAACACGCGCAACGTCGCGCGGCTGCTGCGCGACAAGATCCGCTCGCTGGCGCGGCGCTAGGCGCGTCCTGTTTGGGGTAATTCCAAACGCAAAACCGTTGCGCACCTTTGCTGGAATTGCTCTAGGCCGCGAACGGTGCCTCCTCCGCCGCGCGCTTGCGCAGGAGATGGCGAATGACCTTGCCGGAGGTCGTCAGCGGCAGGGATTCGACGAAATCCACTTCGCGGGGATATTCGTGCATGGAAAGCCGTGATTTCACCCAGTCGCGGATGTCGGTGGCGAGCGCTTCCGAGGGTGTCTCTCCCGGGCGCAGCATGACATAGGCCTTGACGATCTCGGTGCGAACCGGATCCGGTTTGCCGACGGCCGCAGCAAGCTGCACGGCCGGGTGGCCGGCGAGGCAATCCTCGATCTCGCTCGGGCCGATGCGGTAGCCGGAGGAGGTGATGACATCGTCGTCGCGGCCGAAGAAGGTGACGTAGCCCTCCTCGTCCATGCGGCCGAGATCGCCGGTCGTCATCCAGTCGCCGACGAATTTTTCCGCCGTCGCCATCTCGTTTTTCCAGTAGCCGAGGAACATCACGGGATCGGGCCGTTTGACCGCGACCTGGCCGACCGTGCCGCGCGGCACTTCCCGGCCATCGGCGTCGATGATCGCGACGACATGGCCGGGTACCGCCTTGCCGATCGGGCCGGGCCGCGACACGCCGAGCTTGCCGATCGAGCCGAGCACGATGTTGCACTCGGTCTGGCCGTAGAATTCGTTGATGGTGATGCCGAGCGTGTCGCGCACCCATTCCCAGGTCTCGCGGCCAAGCGATTCGCCGGCAGAGCCGATGGTGCGCAGGTTCAGCCGGTATTTTTCACGCGGCTTTGCGACGCTCTTCATCAGCCGCAGCGCTGTCGGAGGGATGAAGGCGTTGCGCACGTCCATGTCCTGCATGATGCGGTAGGCCATATGAGGGTCGAATTTCTGGCCCGGCGAGGAAACGACCGGCACGCCGAGCAGCAGGGCCGGCAGCAGCACGTTGAGCAGGCCGCCTGCCCAGGCCCAGTCGGATGGCGTCCAGATGCGGTCGCCCGGCTGCGGCAGGAATTCGTGATGCATCTGGAAACCCGGCACGTGGCCGAGCAGCACCCGGTGGCCATGCAGGGCGCCCTTCGGCGGACCGGTCGTGCCCGACGTATAGATCATCATCGCCGGATCGTCCGGGCCGCTGTCGACGGCCTCGAACGGACCCTTGTGCCGGGCAACGAGGTCCTGAAAGGATTTGACCGCCGGATCGCTTGTCGGTTCGGTCGCAATCACCAGGTCGAGCGTCGGCAGGTCGGGCCGGATCGCTTGCAGCCGGTCGAGGCCGAAACGGTTGGTGACGATCGCTTTCGCCTCGGCGTTCTTCAGCCGGTAGAGCAGGGCATCGGCACCGAAAAGCAAGGCGAGCGGCAGGGCAATGGCGCCGAGCTTGTAGGTTGCCAGATGCGCGACGACCGTCTCGAAACCCTGTGGCAGGAGGATTGCCACGCGGTCACCCCTGCTGACACCTTCGGCGACGAGTGCTGCGGCAAACGCATCGGACCGAGCGGCAAGCTCGCCATAGGTCATCGACAGGGGCGGCACATCCGGGCGAAAATGCTGAAGGCAGATGCGATCGGGCTCATGCTCGGCCCAGGCATTGGAGACAGCGGTGCCGATGTTGAACCGTTCGGGGACCTGCCAGCGGAAATCCCGGTACAGCGCATCATAGGTCGATCTCTCGGCGAGCATCCGACGTCACTCCAGTTTGCTGCATTGCACCTAGCATTCCGGAGGGGCGGCCCGCAATGGCGCCGTTGTTCGGGTCAGAGCCAGGACAGGCGGTTGTCCACGCTGTCGACACTGGCAACGGACGCCGCAATCGCCGTCGCGCGCTCCGCCTCCTGCTGCGAGCCGATGCTGCCCGACAGGATGATCCGCGTGCCCTTGCAGGTCACGGTGACATCGGACGAATCCACGTCGCCGGCGATCGACAAGGCGTCGGCAACCGCCTGTTCGAGCCAGGCGGGGTGTGGTGCTTCGAAGTGTTCGGGTGGTTCACCTTTGTAGGTACCTTCCTTGAAGACCATGGGAGCGCTCCTGCGGTTAATTGGACAACAACGCGGAAGGGGGGGATTTGTTCGGTGCCGTTTAGGGATGATTAGGGCTGTTCCGAAGTAGGGCATATCCGCCCCGAATTGGGAGTTGTTGGCCGGTTTGGGGCAGGCTAAGCATCGCCTATCGCAACCGGGGATAGGGCATGGCCAATATCAATATTAAGGGTTTCTCATTGAAATCCGGCGCAAATTTCAAGGAAATCGTTTCCGAAAAGTTGCAGACCATTCTGGATTATGATCGCGAGATTGCAAAGCCGACCTATCTGGAGTTCCGCGACGACAGCAAGAACTACATGACGTTCAGCGGCACGAACCTGAAGTACAAGATGGTGGGTGGCGAGGTCTTTGGTGTCACCGCCGGCACGATCACGGGCTTCAAGGTTGTCTCCGACGGTATCGCCGTCCTCGACGTCACCAATCTCTCGCTGACTAGCAAGGCCTTGACGGCGGCAATCGACAGCGGCAACACCACCACGTTCCTCAACGCCTTCCTGTCCGGTGACGATGTCATCAAGGCGACCAACTATGCCGACCTCTTCTGGGGCGGCAATGGCAATGACACGCTCTATGGCTACAACGGCAACGACACGCTGTCCGGCGGCAACGGCGTGGACAAACTCTACGGCGGCGCGGGCAACGATACGCTGAAGGGCGATGCCGGCAATGACCGGCTGGAAGGTGGTGCCGGCGCTGACAAGCTTTATGGCGGTGCGGGTGCGGATACCTTCGTCTTCCTCTCAGTGAAGGATTCGACGGTGGCTGCGGCCGGGCGTGACACGATTTTCGACTTCAGTCAGAAGGAAGGTGACAGGATCAACCTCAAGGTGATCGACGCCGACACCACGCTCGCCAACGATCAGGCCTTCACCTTCATCGGCAGCAAGGCCTTCTCGAAGGATGCCGGCGAACTTCGGTACCTGAAGACGGGTGGCGACACCTATATCCAGGGCGACGTGAACGGCGATGGCAAGGCGGATTTCATGATCATGGTGGACGCATCCATCAATTTCACCAAGGCGGATTTCATTCTCTGATCATCGCCAGCGGCAGCCCCGTCCGTCTGTTTACGGGGCCTGAAACGGTTGAGACCCAAGAGCGTGCACATCGCTCTCGGGTCCCCCTCACAACCGCATCCGGGGGTGTCTGCGGCTGCTCCCATAAAATGCGGCGCAGCAAAATTTGTTCCCGCTAAAAAACAAATTTTTGCAGGTTTTTCTGAATTTCGATTTGTGTTTCAGGCGGGTTTGCAAGGCCATCCGTTCGCCTGGGTGGGGAATGAGATCGCTTTAGACAATGGTGCATGCGGGGCTTGATCAGTGTTCGTCGATGTCAATGGCACCGGCAGCAGGTTAAGTTGCCATATTGAGATAAACGGTTGTATGGTCAGGCAATTGCAATGGAGCCGGCAGGTATACATTTGCGTGGCTGCAGGTTTTAGCATTGGCTGGGTCATCCTGAGGCTCGGCTGCATCTAGGAAGTTTCATGACCGGAAAATTAGTCCTACATCTAGGCGCCCATAAAACGGCGACGACTGCTATCCAGCACTACTGCTCCGAAGAAAAAGATAGGCTGCGAGCGGCAGGCATAGTCTATGTCGGGCACACCGTGAAACCGTTTTCGACATATCGTACTCTGCGTGATCTGACGCAGGAGGCGCGAGGAGAAGGTAAATTTGAATTTCGGGAAGCCCGTTCAAAACTTGTGATCGATAACGCGGAGAAGGTTATCAACCGCGCCGATGTTCGATCGCTTCTCATTCCGTGGGAGATTTTCCTCGGTGAGCCCTATGATAAAAACCTGCCGGTCCTATACCCTGGCGCCCACCTATCCCTGAAAGCCCTTGCAGGCTTTCTTAAAGATCTGCCCATCTCGATTGTGTTTACGATCCGAGATCAGTGGGCATTCCTGAACTCTTGGTACTTACAACTACACAAGCTTGGTCAAATTCCCGACCCAACTCATTTCCGGGAATGGGTCGCTGCAGCAAATCTGTCCTGGCGTCCAATGGTAGAAACGATGAAGGAATATTTCGGGGCCGAAAATGTTACGGTTCTGACATATCCCGCAAACTCCGCAACACAGCCTGACTACTTTCGGGATTTGTTCAAGGCTTACGGCTACGTGGACCCCATCAATCCCAATTCGATAGATCGCAAAAATGAATCCTGGCCGTCAGAGGCAATGGAGATCGCTCGTCACGTCATGCCTCTTTTGCCAAACGATCGAGAGCGCTATCTCTTCCGCTTAAAAATGGACGACGTATTCTCCAAACTACCGGGACGCCAGTACAAGGTACTGGATGAGAGTGCTCAACTCCAATTGGCAGAGAAATATGCTGCAGAGAACACAACATTGGGTACCTCCTCAAAATAGCGACCTTGGCTTTCACGCCACCCTCGCCTGCGCTTAACATCCGCAGGCTGCGTTAACATCACAGCAGTGTAGTCTGGTCCAAAGAATGGCCTGCTGCCGGTTTCATGGACATCGAGTTAAGGTGTTCCTCCTGAATGCCTCTCCATCCGCATGTTTCCGAGGCTTATCTGAGGGCTTGAGAGTTCGAATCGCTGTATCTGTCAAACTGATATCAAACCTCGTGGTGGTATTGTGGGGGTATTGGCGAGGGTATCAGCAAAATCGCACCCCCAGAAATACGCCCAAACTTGTTAGCTGAGGATGGACAGTCTTGGACGGCCGAAGACAGAAGAGCCTGAGAAATCAGACCCTTGCAACTAGCATATTGGTGCGGCCCCTAACGAATTTCCCTGGAAAAAGCCGGACATTGAAATCATTAGGCAATTGTCAATCGGCGTCCAAAA
>NZ_WUMK01000007.1 GCF_009827055.1 Shinella kummerowiae | reverse complement strand
TTTAGGCGCCTATCGTTTTACTTTCTTGGCTCCGAGTGCCGCCACGACTGCATCGAAACTCTCCGCGACGTAGAGAACCAACGGGGTGGGAGCGCCGTTTTCTTTACTGGGAACAGACGAATTCACGACGATCTGGGTCCCGGCTTTATGATCGCTGAGATGTAAAACCTTTCCGAAATCAATAGCCGTTTTTGCGCCATCTGATTTGGTCAAAGTAAGCCACATTACTGAATGTCCTTCGTGCTTGGTATGCTTTGGAGACAGGCTCACAAAGCTGAGACGATGGCGGCTTATGCTGCCGCCATGGACACTACGTCCAAGGCTCTTAAAAAATTCGCACGAAAATATTCGATCAACTTCGGATTGTCTTCGTCAAGCAGGCGGGACGGCCAGCCCTACCACACACCATCCTCACCCCATGGTGGGCTGGGGTCCCAATATCCACAAACTCTGCAAATTTGCATATTACTGAGCATTGAAATAATCCATGTTTGTTAGATAGCCATGCACCGCCGGGTCCGGCTTGTAAAAAGTGCGCGGTGTCCCACTACTATCTATGACGCCAAAGCTGTCAGTAAGACCCCGAAGCTAGAGGACATCTATCCCACCGACTACGGAACCTTCGCGGGCGTCGCCGACGCGATTGCCCAGGTTTATCGAGGAAGTCTACAATGCCGAGAGGCTGCACTCGGCCCCTGGCTATCGATCGCCAGCGGAACTCGAAACCCAACTCGCCCAGCAGGCGGCTTAGTTTGAAGCGCCTCGCTGGTCCAGCCCGAGCAGTACGCTCCAATGCCGGGTCAGTTCTCAGTGGAAATCAACAGGAAACACCCTTCGGCCGCGGCAAGCTGCATTATCTACTCACCAATCCGATCTACGTCGGCAAGATCCGTCACAAGGATGCGGTTTATGACGGCGAGCACGAGCCGATTGTTGACGACGATCTCTTCCACCGGGTGCAAACAGCTTTAGCTATTCAGGCACCGAACAGGCGGTCCGCCACGAACACCCGAGATCGCCATCTGCTTGGGGGACTGCTCTGCGATGAGAGGGGCCGCAGCCTGCTGCGTTCCCATGCGCAGAACCACGGTCGTCGTTATCGTTACTACGCGTCGCGCCCTTACGATGCAGAGGTCAAGGGCATCCCTTGGCGTCTATCTTCAAACACGATCGAGCCGATCGTTGAGCAGCAGCTTCGCGATCTGCTGAACGACAAACTGCAATTGTCACGGTGGTGCGAGGATCTTCCTGAGGCAAAGCCCATTGAGGATGTCGCCGCAGCCGCAGCGGCACTCAACGAGCGATACCAGCGTCTTGATGATCACGTCACGAAACAGGAAATCCTGCGGAGCGTGTTTCATAGGATCATTCTCAAACCGGACGAGATCACGTTTGAAATATCGCCCCGCACCTTATTCGCCACACTTGCCGGTGATCGGTCAGTAGCGGCGAAGCATGGCGACGAGAGGGGCATCCTCACGATCGTCGTCCCCGTCCAGTTGAAGCGAAGAGGGGTCGAAAGTCGGATGGTGCTTCAAGGCGCGACAACACTTCAAGCGAGGAAAGACCCGATGTTGATCGGTATGATTGCCAGAGCCCATCTCTATCTTGAGGCCCTTACCGATGGCACCAATGCCAGCCATGCCGACATCGCGGCACGCTTCAATGCACACGGCCCCGACATCAGCCGTATTCTGCCTATGGCGTTTCTATCGCCAAAGATCACCGAAGCGATTCTCACCGGACAGCAACCGGTCGACCTCAGCATCGCTAAGCTCACCCGCATGCTCGATTTGCCGATTGGGTGGAAAGACCAGCACTCCCTGCTGATAAACTAAACCGAACATAACCCGGGGAAACAAATCGGCTTGTCGACCTAACAGGAAGACGAGCCGACGTCGTTCTGGCTACTTGGGGCTACCGGCGTCGATCAGGCCCCCGTGGTGTGAGTACCAAGCAAGCGAACCATACTCAAGAAACGGGCAGCCAAATCTCTGAAACTTTTGGCTGCACGAACTGCCAAACTGAGACGGTGCAGCGATTTAGCAGGAAGCCGGGGCGTATCAGGATGGAAATTAAGCGTCTCGGCAGCGCTTACCCGCAATAACGTCCTGAAAAATATAGATAACTTATATTATGCAGGGAGAGCGCTATTTTGCGTGAATTTTTTGGTAGCGGAGGAGGGATTCGAACCCCCGACACAAGGATTATGATTCCTCTGCTCTAACCTACTGAGCTACTCCGCCGCCCGAAGGGACGATCGACAACGCTGTCGTTTCCGTCCGGTGGGCGGCTTATAAGGCGCTGTTCCCGCGGGTGTCAAGCGAGGTTCTGAGAAAAATCGCTTTGTCCGCAAAGGCTTTGGCGGACAAAGCGTTTCAGGCCGCGACCGGGGTCGACAGAATGCGCTTGAGGGCATCTTCGGCGGCCGCTTCCCGCTCCGAGCGCAGGATGAAACCGCCGCCATAGATGCGGGCGTCCTCGCCTTCGCCGGAATAGAGCGCACAGGCCTGGCCGGGGGCTACACCCGCCTCGCCCTCGGCCAGTTCGACATAGATGCCGCTCTCGTTGGCCTGAAGGCGCGCGGGGCGCGGTGGCCGGGTGGAGCGCACCTTGGCGTAACAATCGAAGCCATTGGCGGCCACGGCCTCGAGGGCGCCGTCGCCGAGCCAGTTGATGTCACGCAGGTACAGGCGACGCGTTTCCAGCGCCTCCTTGGGGCCGACGATGACGCGGCGCGAGCGCGCATCGAGATAGACGACATAGAGCGGCTCACCGGTGGCGATGCCGATGCCGCGCCGCTGGCCGATCGTGTAGTGCAGGATGCCGTCATGGCGGCCAAGCACGCGGCCGTCGATATGCATGATCTCGCCGGCCAGCGCCGCATTCGGCTTCAGCTTGTTGACGATGTCGGTATATTTGCCCTGCGGCACGAAACAGATGTCCTGGCTGTCGGCCTTCTTGGCGACGACGAGGCCCATATCTTCGGCGAGCGCCCGTGTTTCGGCCTTGGAGAGATGGCCGAGCGGGAAGCGCAGGTAATCGATTTGCTCCTGGGTGGTCGCGAAGAGGAAGTAGCTCTGGTCGCGCTCCGCATCGACGGGACGATAGAGCGATCGGTGCTGCGGCGCGTCCGGCAACGGGTTGGCGCGCGAGCGGATATAATGGCCGGTGGCGAGCGCATCGGCGCCAAGCTCCTTGGCGGTGGCCAGGAGGTCGGCGAACTTGACGGTCTGGTTGCAGGCGACACAGGGGATCGGCGTTTCGCCGGCGATATAACTTTCCGCGAAGGGATTGATCACCGTTTCGCGAAAGCGCTTCTCGTAGTCGAGAACGTAATGCGGGATGCCGAGCGTTTCGCAGACGCGGCGCGCGTCGTCGATATCCTGGCCGGCGCAGCAGGAACCCGCACGGTGCACGGCGGCGCCATGGTCATAAAGCTGCAAGGTGATGCCGAGAACGTCGTAGCCCTCGCGTTTCAGGATACCGGCCACCACGGAACTGTCGACGCCGCCCGACATGGCAACGACGACGCGCGTATCTTCCGGCTTGCGATCGAAATCGAGACTGTTCACGCGAGGTCCGTTCCGGTGCTGCGTATCCTACCGCAGGGCACCTTTCCATTGGAGGCCGACACCGGCCGTTGCGGCGCCCCACGATCGGCAGAGCATCCTTCGGGCGACATATAGAAACTTGCCGCACCGAGGGCAAGAGAAGGCGGGAAACCCAGTTTTGCCGCCGTGCGAAGAACATGCCCTGCCAGTCCGGCGGGAGATTCCCGCAAGCGGGCTTCAGATCAGGCGCAGACGCAACGCGATGGCGATCGCCTGCATGCGGTTGACCGCCTGCAGCTTGCGGGTCGCGCTCTTGAAGTAGCTGCTCACCGTATAGACCGAGATGCCCAAAATGATGGCGATCTCGTCGCTGCTTTTGCCCGCCGCCGCCCAGCGCAGGCACTCGACCTCGCGGCTCGACAGTTTTTCACGGCCCGCCGTCGCGGCGACAAAGGTCTTTTCGAGGCATTCGAACAACTGTAGGGCGGCGAAATGCAGCTCTGCCAGTTCTGGACGGGCGAGTTGGGCGCGGGCGCCGGAAAAAACCATCAGATAGGGATCCGACGTCGTGGAATGCAGCAGGAAGGCCGTGGAACCGGAAAGGCCGTGGCTCTCGGCAAGCGCGATCGCCTCGCCGACCTGCGCATTTTCCCAGTCGGAGGGCGCGAGAAACGAGCTGTCGCCCTGAACCGGCAGCTTCGTCATGCCGGTCTCGATCGCCAGGCGGCTGACGTGGAAGAGGTTCATCGCATCGTATTTGCGCACCAAGTCGGCCGGCCAGTTGCTGACGAGCAGGCGTTCGGCAAAACGCTGCTGCGCATTGGCCGGGAAACGCGACACCAGGAAGTGGCTGAAGCGAAAGTGATGGGCGCATTGGCGCATGAGGTGCAGCACCTCATACTCGGTCTGCACGGTTTCGATGTTGGCCGAGGACAGGAATTCGGGCGACCAACCCTCCTGCAGGAGCATGTTGTCTGGATCTCGCATTTTCCGCTTCCAACAGCCGGCGCGGTGCGCCGGGCTCGTGTGCATTCTCGGTTCGGAAAATTTCAGGAGCACCCCATCAGGCGACGCAAACGTCGCTCGCGGCCATATCCCGAAGGGAGACAGCGCGCGGAGGGAATTCATTTGGATGCTTCCTGGGAGCTTCCGGTGCATCGATCCGATGCGCCCCCTAAATTTGGGGGCGTATTAGCAGCGTTTGAATAAAATAGAAATGAAATATTCGCATAGCTCCCATGCGACCGTAGGGCATGGATGCACGGGCAAACGTAAGGGAACCCGGGACTTCGCAAGAGGCACCACATCGGTGAAGCCGCTCAAATGATTAGAAAATTGTTACTGTGCGCTTAGGCAAATCTTAAATGTGGCAGGCTACAGTCCCGCCATATGGTCTTGAGTTTATGTAGAGAGTCCAATGACCGAACTGATACGACCCCGCGTTAAATACGTCATCGGCCCCGATGGCAGTCCTCTTACGATCGCCGATCTGCCGCCGGCCAACACGCGGCGCTGGGTGATTCGCCGGAAGGCCGAAGTCGTCGCCGCCGTACGTGGCGGGCTTTTGAGCCTTGAAGAAGCCTGTGAGCGTTACACGCTGACGGTCGAAGAATTCCTGTCCTGGCAGTCGTCCATAAACGATCACGGCCTTGCCGGTCTGCGCACCACGCGCATCCAGCAGTACCGCCACTAATCATTTTCTCCGGATCAAGACCGCAGCAGCCGCGACCAACGCGGCTGCTGTTTCATTTGGGGACTGGTTGCAGCCGCATTTGCAGCAGGCCCGTCATGATCGCCGAAGCGGTGTAGAACCAGAGGCCGGGCTGGGTAAAGGCCGAGGCCATGCCACTCGTCTTCGCCGCGACGATCACCAGCGCCACCAGCATCACATCCATCATCGACCATTTTCCGAGGATCGGCAGCAGCCGCGCGATCCAGTTTTCCCTGCCGCCGGATTGGGCCGGCGCCGTCGCCTCCATTGCGATGCCAAAGAGCTTGATCACCGGGAAGACGATGGAGAATAGCCCGACGAGCACAGCAAGCCCGCCGCTCCCCTGCTGCCAGAGCGAGACGACGATGTCGATCAGCGAAGGCGTTTCGTCGAAGAAATACAGCTTTTCGAAGCGCACGAGCGGCAGCACAAGCCCGAAGGCCAGAAACAGCGCGGAGAGAACGAGGAAAGCGGGAACGACAAGGATCATGGCACATATCGCAGTTTCGATGCGCCCTGCATAGCATTCGCCCGGCCGGGATGCAGCACACTGCGTTCACATCCTGTTGCCTTGCAGCGCAGCACGAGACAGGAAAGGATGGCGCCGACGCAACGAAGCGAGGACCAGATGGACATTCTCAGCGCAGAAACCGGCTCGAAGGGCCGCTACTATACCATCGTCGAGGGGCACGAGGCGGAAGTGACCTATTCCCGCGCCTCGCCGCAACTCGTGATCGTCGATCACACCGGCGTGCCGGATGCGCTGCGCGGCAAGGGCGTCGGCCAGGCACTGGCGGCCTATGCAGTGGAAGCGGCGCGCAAAGGCAGCTGGAAGATCATGCCGCTTTGCCCCTTTTTCCGCGCCCAGGCATTGCGTCACCAGGACTGGCACGACGTCGTCACGTTCTGAGGCAACGCGAAGAGCCCTCGTGAGCGGTCTTCCGGCCGCTCGCGAGGGTTCTTCAGAATCGGGTCAGGTCAGGCGCGCATCCGAACCGCGTTGTCGCGCTCTTCCAGTGCCGAAGCCTTGGCGAACTCCGCCTCCGCCTCTTCCAAAGCCAGTTCCGCCGCATCCTGCTGCACCTTCAGTTCCCGGATGGAGACCTGAAGATTGTCGGAGCGCTGCCGCGCCGCCTTGGCAAAGGTAGGATAAGCGAAGTGGTTGGAATCAGTGATCCCGGACTTCTTTTCTTCGATGGCGATCTGGCTTTCCAGTTCCTTCGACATCCGTTCGAATTCGGACATCATCAACTGAAGCTGGGCCAGCTGCCGTCTCTTGTCTTTCACCTGAAATTCCTTCAGGCGAACTAGGCTCTCACGCGACTTCATACGCAATACTCCCGTGGATAGCGAGACCCCGGCATTAAGGTGATCGACCACCGAAACAGGTGGCGACCGGTCACCCGGCATTCCAAATCAGCGCCCGTCCGCGCGGCGTTTCACCGCACGCCGGAGGCCGGCATTCCACCCGAAGCCCGGCAAAACGCGCCAAGCCCCAAAAAAATCTAGCGATATTAATAAAACCCTACCGCTGGTAACCTTTCGTTTACGGGCATCGTTAATCATAGGTTCGATGATTTAAGGCTCAGTAAATGCGGTTCGCTAAAAAAGAGGTGGAGCGCATTAATGAGTCGAAAGAGTCGGTTAGATGTGTTTCTTAAAGAGACAGTTTAAGAGTCACATTTCTGATTCATCCATAAAATCAGGGAGCTGCCTAAAATAATTAACAGATCGATACACCTTGCCAAAGTGAATCAGGATTTGTTAACCATTTCGTGGCAGCCTCCAAATCAGGCAACGACTGGATCCGTATCGCGTAGGGGGCCAGGTACCTTGAGCGGCGGAAAAGGGGACAGATATGCGGGTTCTACTCATTGAGGACGACAGCGCGACAGCGCAGAGCATCGAATTGATGCTGAAGTCCGAAAGTTTTAATGTGTACACCACCGACCTCGGCGAGGAAGGTGTCGATCTGGGCAAGTTGTATGATTACGATATCATCCTGCTCGATCTGAATCTCCCCGACATGTCGGGTTATGAGGTTCTGCGGACGTTGCGCCTGTCCAAGGTCAAGACGCCGATCCTCATCCTCTCCGGCATGGCCGGCATCGAGGACAAGGTCCGCGGTCTCGGCTTCGGCGCCGACGATTACATGACGAAGCCGTTCCACAAGGACGAACTCGTTGCCCGCATCCACGCCATCGTGCGCCGTTCCAAGGGCCATGCCCAGTCGGTCATCTCGACGGGCGAGCTTATCGTCAACCTCGACGCCAAGACCGTCGAAGTCGGCGGCCAGCGCGTGCACCTGACGGGCAAGGAATACCAGATGCTCGAGCTGCTTTCGCTGCGCAAGGGCACGACACTCACCAAGGAAATGTTCCTGAACCACCTCTACGGTGGCATGGACGAGCCGGAACTGAAGATCATCGACGTCTTCATCTGCAAGCTGCGCAAGAAGCTCGCAAACGCCGCCGGCGGCGCGAACTATATCGAGACGGTCTGGGGCCGCGGCTATGTGCTGCGCGAACCCGATGGCGACTTCGCCGAAAGCGCCTGATAGGCCCCTCTCCGCTTGAGACATTCAAACCCGCCTGCTGTGCAGGCGGGTTTTTTCTTGCCTGCGAGAATGCGGGGAAAGAGCAAACAAAAACGCGGCCGGCTCTTGCGAGCAGCCGCGTTGGTGGCTTCTGATTGGGGAAAGTGCGTTTAGGCCGCGATCGAAAGACTGCTGAACACCTGGGTCAGGATCTTGCGGTCGAACGGCTTCAGCAGGAAGTCGTCCGCACCCGCGCGCTTGCCCATCATCATCTTCTTCAGGTCCGCTTCGACCACGCAGTAATAGATGCGAACCGACTTGCCCTGCGGCAGGTTGCGGATATTGCCGATCAGCTCGAGCGCGCCATCCATCGTGGAATCGACGATGAGAATGTTCGGCAGCTCCGCCTCGCAGCGAACCAGTGCTTCGAGCGAGCTCGAGGCTTCCAGCACGAGGAAATTGAAGCCGGAGAGAATACGCTTTCCGACTTTACGAACGACGTCGGAACCATCGGCGATCATCAACCGCTGCATGCGCTGCTCCTAGCTCTCCCGCTCGTGATGCGCGGGAACGATACAGCCTGCAACTCTACCGGCGCCTGGCAAACAAAGTGTTAGCGGCCATGGTTAACGATACCTTGACCGCCTTTCGCTTACTCCGCCGCAGGAACGACCCGGGCCGAAAAGACGATCTCCTCGGGGCTCGCAGTCACATCGAGCTCCATGCCAGCCTCATCGGCGAGCAGCACCGTGTAATACGGCTGAATCGAATGGGCATCGATCGACTCTTCCGGCGTGCCGGAGAGGATTTCAGAGAACTTCGGCGGCACGCGCAGCATGCGGCCCTTGGCCGTAAGCTTGAAGACGGCGTCGAATTCCGGATTCTCGAGCGTGACGTCAATCGAGCCGCCGCGCGGAATGGCGCCGTAGGCCACGAGAAACAGATTGAGCAGCAGCTTGACCCGGTTCTTCGCGACGATGGCGCGCGGACCCGACCAGCTGACTTCGGTCTTCTTTTCGGCGGCCGCGAAATCGCGTGCAGCCTTCTCCGCCTCCCCCGTATCGATCGACGCGCCGACGGAGCCGGATGCGCCAAAAGCGAGGCGTGCGAACTTCAGACGGACGGAGGCGTTCAGCGCGCTGGTGCGGATGAGGTCCATCGCCTCCGCGTCGGCACCGCCCTCGTCGAGCAGTTCGAGACCATTGTTGATCGCACCCACGGGCGAGATGACGTCGTGGCATACGCGGCTGCACAGAAGCGCTGCCAGATCGGGACCGGCAAGCGTAAGATTCAGATTTTTCGCCATAAATTTCTCCCAGGTCCACGTGTTCGTTCAACGCAGCCGGCTTGACAGAGGCACATTCGCGGCAGTCTCCGCGACGCATAGCACGTCAGAATTGCGCGAGGCGTGCCCGATTTAAAGACAGCCATAATGACACCACATTTGGTAAACCGATTGTTAAGACGATCAGATCAAATTGCTACAGGAACGGGGCCGATACATGAAGGAAGGCGAACGGGACATGGCTATTTCAAATCTGGTCACGATGGTGCTCAGGATCGTAACAGCAACATTCTTGGCGCTACTTCTCGCTTTGCCGGCTCAGGCGCAGCAGAGCAGCAACCAGTATTCCATGCAGGAAATCGTCGATGCCGGCCACGGATTCTTCGGCTCGACCTCCGGTGGACTGGCCAAGGTCGTTGAACGCGCCTTCGAATCCTACGGCCTGCCGAATGGCTATATCCTCGGCCAGGAAGGCTCCGGCGCCTTCGTTGCGGGCCTGACCTATGGCGAAGGCACGTTGAACACCAAGAATGCCGGCCAGCACTCGGTGTTCTGGCAGGGCCCGTCGCTCGGCCTCGACTGGGGCGGCCAGGGCAGCCGCACGATGATGCTCGTCTATAACCTGCCGGACGTGAACGCGCTTTACGAGCGTTACGGCGGTGTTTCCGGTTCGGCCTATCTGGTCGCCGGCGTCGGCATGCAGGTCAACGTCAACCGCGACGTCGTGCTCGTGCCGATCCGCACCGGCGTTGGCGCCCGCCTCGGCATCAATGCCGGCTACCTGAAGCTGACGCGCCAGCCGACCTGGAACCCCTTCTGAACGAATGAAAAGGCGCTCTCGCCCGTCAGGTTAACCGAGAGTGTATTTCGCAGAGACAACCCCTGTGCAAGTTCGGACGAGCCGCTATAGTGTTCTCGTCCGAGACCCGTTTTGGAACGAGTGACCCGTGATCGAGTACGCCCTTCTCTTCGCGCTCGGCTTTCTCGCCGCCACGCTGACCGGTTTGCTCGTTGCCCCGGCCATCCAGAAGCGCATCGTCAAATTTACCGAAGCCCGCATGAAGGCCACCATGCCGCTGAGCCCGCAAGAAGTGCGCGCCCAGAAGGATATGGCGCGCGCGGCCTTCGCGACCGAAAATGCCCGGCTCTCCCAGAATGTGCGCCGCGAGCGGGAAAAACACACGCTGGAACGGGTGAAAAACGAGAAGCTGGTCGCCCAGGCCGCAGCGATCGGCACGGAAAATGCCGAACTGCACGCCCAGCTCGCCGACATGAACATCGAGGCGGGCGACATGCGCTCCGCCCTCCGGCGCGAGGAGCTGAAGAGCGAGCAGCTCAAGGTCGCCCTCACCACCGCCGACCGGGAGGTCCGGGGCCGCTCGATCGAGGTCGACAAGCTGAATGCCAGCATCGACCACCTGCGCGCCGACATCGACGACATGAAGATCGACCTCGCCACCCGCGATACGGCGATGGAAAACCTGAAGAGCCGGATCGGCAATCTCAAGGACGAGCGCGACAAGCTGCGCGAGGACTTGAAGTCGACGAGCCAGAATGCGAAAGCGCTGGAAGTTCGGCTCGCCCGGGAGGAAGCCCGCGTGCGGCAGATGGAGGGGCAGCTGGCACGGGAACTCGCCGGAAGTGCCGACAAGGACAATGCGATTGAACGGCGCATCGCGGAGGTCAACCGCCTGCGCGACAAGGTGAAGACATTGACGGTGGAAAACAAGGAAGCGGCGAAGTCCGCCCGTTCGAACGGGATCGCCCGCGCCACAGTGGCAAGCCGCCTCTCGCAGCGCCGCTCCGACAAGGTGACGCCGCCGCCCATCGACATCGTCGCGCTGGAAGAGCATGTGCGCGATCAGGGCACGGCGCTCTCTGAACGGCTGATGGCTGCGAAGACCGGCGAAAACGATGCCGCATTGCGCGAAGAAATGGCCGACCTTGCCAGCAAGATGATCGTGCTCACCGCCGCCCGCGAAGGTGCCGGCTCACCGGTGCATGATCTCATCGCCTCGATCGACCCTGCTCTTGACGGCGACGAGCAAAGCCTTGCCCAGCGCGTGCGTGCGCAGATCGGGCGAGACGAAAGCTGAGTTCACTCTATCCGACGCGGCCCATCGCCAGCGCGATCTGATACAGCGCGATCCCGCTCGCCGTCGCGACGTTGAGGCTGTCGAGCCCGGGCCGCTGCGGAATGCGCGCCGTGCGGAAGGAGGAGAGGATGGTTTCGGGAAGCCCCTCGCCTTCCGTGCCAAGCACGAGCGCAATGCGCCGGGCCGCAGGGATTTCCCCGACCGTGACTTCGCCGCGCGGCGAAAGCCCCCAGATATCGAAGCCCGCTTCCGCCAGCCGCTGAAGCATGGCGTGTGCATCAAGGCCACGCGAAAACGGCACGGTCAGGACCGAGCCGACGGAAACGCGGATGGCCTTGCGGTAGAGTGGATCGCAGGACATCCCGTCGAGAAAAACCGCGTCAGCGCCGAAGGCGGCGGCGTTGCGGAAGATCGAACCGACATTGTCGTGGTTGGACAGGCCGCAGCCGACAAGAACGAGGCTCGTTTCCGGCAGGCCTTCGAGGAGCGTTTCTCCCCTCTCCGACGCCGGCTTCCGGCCAAGCGCCAGCACGCCACGGTGCATGTTGAAACCGGCAACCGCATCGAAGACAGCCGCCGAGGCCACATAGACCGGCACGGTCAGCGGAAAGGTGGCCAGCACGTCCGCAATGCCGGCCAGCCGGTTTTCGAGCAGCAGGAAGGCATCGGCAACAAAACCGTTGTCCCGCGCCGGCGCAGCACCAAGCATGCGCAGCACCACCGTCCCCTCGGCAATGAACAGGCCCTCGCGGCCGGTCAGGTCGCGTTCGCGGATCGAAACAAAACCCGCGATGCGCGGGTCGGCTGGATCGTCGATACGGACCGGTTCCGCCGCCATGCCCGATCAGTTGCCCGCGACGTCTATCTCGGCGACGATACGGCCGGCAGCGATATCGAAGAGCAGGGCCTTGCGCGCGCCGGCTGCCGTCACGCCGTAGAACAGGATCTGTCCATCGGATTGCGACACGGCCGAAACGGCAAAACCATCCGGCAGCGTCGCTGTCGCCTTGATGGGTGCGTCGCTCGGAACGACCGTGCCGGACGCAGTTGCGGCTTCCGGCTTGCCATCGCGCGTGTTGATCTTATAGACAATGGCCGCAAGCACCGCCATGAACATCAAAAGCATGATGCCGCCCGAGACGAGTTGCAGGCGCATCATCTTGCGACGAACATTTTCCATCACCGGGTCGAGCGGCTTGTCTTCCTGATCGTCGTTTTCGATATTGGACATGGCAAACGCCCTTCCGGCAATGAGTATAAGTGAACGATGACCGACCCCTTTAAAGAAGCCGAGGCCACAAGAAAAGTCCTGACGGTGCCGGAAGACGCCGAAGGACGGATCGACGCCTGGCTCGCCGCCACGCTTGCCGGCGATTTTTCGCGCAGCCGCATCAAGGCGCTGATCGAGGAAGGCGCCGTTCTGGTCAACGGCACGGTTATCGGCGAGCCGAAGCGCAAGATCCATCCCGGCGATACCGTCGCGATCGCCCTGCCCGAGCCCCGCGATCCCGAGCCGAAGGGCGAGGACATCCCGCTCGACGTGCTCTACGAGGATGACGACCTGATCGTGCTCTGCAAGCCGGCCGGCCTCGTCGTACACCCCGGTGCCGGCAACTGGACCGGCACGCTGGTTAATGCCCTCATCCACCATTGCGGCGAGAGCCTGTCCGGCATCGGCGGCGTGCGTCGTCCCGGCATCGTGCACCGCCTCGACAAGGAGACCAGCGGCGTGATGGTCGTCGCCAAGAACGACGCCGCGCACCGCCACCTCTCCGACCAGTTTGCCGACCATGGCCGCACCGGCCCGCTGGAGCGCGCCTACCAGGCTGTCGTCTGGGGCCGCCCACGTCAGTTGAAGGGCACGGTCGACGCGCCCCTCGGCCGCGCTGCGGACCGCACCAAGCGCGCCGTGAAGCGCGAAAACACCGATGACGCCCGCGAGGCGATCACCCATTATGAAGTGATCGAGCGTTATGCCGAGACGCCCGACGCCACCAGCCTCGCCTCCCTGATCGAATGCCGTCTCGAAACCGGCCGCACGCACCAGATCCGCGTGCACATGGCGCATATTGGCCACCCACTGATCGGCGACCCGGAATATGGCGCCGCGTTCAAGACCAAGGCAAACCGACTGCCGGATGCGGCACGCGAGGTGGTCAACAGCTTCCACCGGCAGGCGCTACACGCCTTCCTGCTGCAGTTCGAGCACCCTGCGACCGGCGAGACCATGCACTTCGAGGCGCCGCCGCCGGAGGATCTGGAACGGCTGATCGAGGCCTTGCGCGCGGTCGAATAGACCGCCAACCCTTGATTTGCCGGCATCCGACCCTATTTTAGGGATGTGTCGCAAAATCCATTCGCCCTTCCCGCCTTCACGCAGCCGTGAAGCCCGCGGTGGCTTGAACCATTGTTTCGCCATACCTATCTATATGATCGTGGGGTCGCCATGCCCCACGGGGAGCATGGTTGCTGACGGGGATCCGGTTTTCAGGATCAGGCTCCGTACCAAGGCTTGCCGAATGGAAGCCGTCTCAGAAAGGGGTGCTGAATGGCCCGCAATACGCTGCCGTCGATTACCGCCGGAGAAGGTGGTCTCAACCGCTATCTCGATGAAATCCGCAAGTTTCCAATGCTTGAGCCGCAGCAGGAATACATGCTCGCCAAGCGTTACCAGGAGCACGGCGATCGTACCGCCGCGCATGAACTCGTCACGAGCCACCTGCGCCTCGTGGCCAAGATCGCCATGGGCTATCGCGGCTACGGCCTGCCGATCGGCGAAGTCGTGTCCGAGGGCAATGTCGGCCTGATGCAGGCCGTCAAGAAGTTCGACCCGGAGCGCGGCTTCCGCCTTGCGACCTATGCCATGTGGTGGATCAAGGCCTCGATCCAGGAATATATCCTGCGCTCGTGGTCGCTGGTGAAGATGGGCACGACCGCCAATCAGAAGCGCCTGTTCTTCAACCTGCGCCGCATGAAGAGCAAGATCCAGGCGATCGACGATGGCGATCTGCGCCCCGATCAGGTCAAGGAAATCGCGACCAAGCTCAAGGTTTCCGAAGACGAAGTCGTCTCGATGAACCGCCGCCTCACCGGCGATGCCTCGCTCAACGCGCCGATCAAGGCCAGCGAAGGTGAATCCGGCCAGTGGCAGGATTGGCTCGTCGACGATCACGACAGCCAGGAACAGACGCTGATCGAGCAGGACGAACTGGACACACGCCGTGCCATGCTCGCCCGTGCGATGGACGTCCTGAACGACCGCGAACGCCGCATCTTCGAGGCCCGTCGCCTTGCTGAAGATCCGGTGACGCTGGAAGAACTCTCCACCGAGTTCGACATCAGCCGCGAGCGCGTGCGCCAGATCGAGGTTCGCGCCTTCGAGAAGGTGCAGGAGGCCGTACAGAAATACGCCGCCGAACAGGCCCGCGCCGTCCGCGTCATCGAAGATGCCTGATCGTATACGAAGGCAGAAACAAAAAGGCCCGGCAGCGATGCCGGGCCTTTTCTTTGATGCATGCGAGCTTTTACGGGTTGGCTGCTGCGGCGGTCGTCCAGGCCTTCATCACCGTGTCGAAGGCTTCCGCGCCGGCAGTGCCCTTGTCGAGCGTCATCAGCGCGCGGCGACCGTTGCGGTAGGTGATCGGAATGTCGATCCAGTTGCGGGTACGCAGAAGCTCGGTGTTCTTGGCAATCGCTTCCGGGAAGTCGTTGAGCGCGATCATGTGGAAGTCGTCGGTGATCTTCGCCGGCACCGCGATCAGCGCATCGCCGCGATCCTGCTCGGTCCGCTTCATGGCCACGCGCTGCACGCTCTCGATGCCGCCGCCTTCGAAATTCTCCGGCAGCGAGAAGACGAGCTCCACCAGATGACTTGCCGGCAGCGAACGGTCGCCATTGCGCCGGAAGGTAATCAGCGCGGTCAGACCCTTGGAGGGCACGTTGACCTGCGCGCGCACCACCGGCTCGGGCTTGGCGTCACCGCCGGGCGATTCTTCGGCACTCGACCAGGCAACCGTGCCTTCGATCGCCGTCGGCGCGGTCTGGCCGAGACGCTCCTCATAAAGGAACATCTTTTGCGTGACACCAATGGCGGCCGGCTGTTCGCCGGTTGTGGCTGGCGTCTGGGTGTCCGTGGTCGTCGCGGTGTCCGTGCCGGCCGGGGTCTGCGCCGTGCCGTCCGTACCGGTGGCGGGCGTCGTGGTGGCCGCATCGCCCGTGGTCGCGGCACCGCCTGTGGTGGCAGCACCGCCCTGGGCAGCCTCCGCCGTTTCGGTCGACTGGGCAGCGACCGACTTGCCCTCTTCCGGCGTTGCGCCGTCAAGGGCCGGCGCGGGGCCCTGATCGACTTCCGAACCGTCGGTCAACAGACGCTGCGTAAACTTGCCGCTGCTGTTTTGCGACGTCGAGGCGACTTCCGTCGTCGTGGGCGTCGTGCCGGCGGCATCGCCCGTCGGGGTCTGGGCCGTTTCGGCCGGCTTGGTGTCGGCCGGCAGGTTGCGGCCGCCTTCTGCGGTCTGGTTGGTCTGCGTGGTGTCCGCAGGCGTCTCGGCCGATGGGGTCGTGAACGACGCAATGCGCTCGTTGACCCAGCCGTTCACCGTGTCGCGGTTGAACCAGTAACCCGCGCCCGCGCCGCCAATGATGGCGACGAGTGCGAGCAGCGCCGCAAGGGCGGCAAAATTGATGCGCGACTTGCGCGGCTCCGCCCGGAACGAGCGCTGCGGCGCGCGGGCCGTTTCGACGGTCGGCGTGGCGGAGGCAGCCGCATCGGCGAGCCCGGCCTCTGCCATCGAAGCCGTTCCGGCAGCCGCCGCACCGGCCTTTGTCCCGCTGTTGCCAAGAAGCTCGTCGAGGTCGCCCCAATCCCGTGCGGGAGCGGCCTTCTCCGACGTGTCCGCCGGCTGTCCTGCCTTCTCGTCCGGCCAGTCCCAGGCAAGCGGGTCGGTCACGGTATCGGCGGGCAGCGCGGGGTTGTTCGCCGTCTCAACGACGGGGGACGCCTCGTTCCAGTTCCACTGCGCCTCTGCCGACGGCATGCGGGCATCCGCGACCGGCTCGGCATCCGGCACCTGTTCATCGTGAACGGTATAGGCCTGCGCTTCCGGCTCGACGGCCGCAACGGGCTGAGGTTCTTCCGTGGTGGTTTCGGTCGCCGTCTCGGGCTCGTGCCAGGAGGGGACATAATCGTCCGCGGGCTCTGCTTCGACATGCCAGGACGGCTCGACATGCGCCTCGGCAGCGACAGCCTGCGGCTCGTCCGCTACCGCCTCTTCAACCACGGTCTCGCGCGGCTCGGGCTCGACGTCGGCCTCGACAGCCGGCGTTTCCTCGGCGGCGGTCTCGGCAACGGGCTCGTCTTCAACCGCGGTCTCGGCCGGCACATCCTCGCGGGATTCCACCGGTTCGACGACGGGTTGCTCCTCAGGCTCGACGTGCTGTTCCGGTTCGGCCGCAACAGGCCCGGCCTCCGGCTCAGCTTCGGCGACCACAGCTTCCGGCTCGACGGCCGCGGTCTCTTCGACCACCGGCTCCGGTTGCGCGGCTTCTTCAGCAGGCTCAGCGACGAGATCCTCGACGGGTTCGGGCGCAGGCTCTTCGACGGGAAGCGCCTCGGCATGCTCGGTCTCGACGTCGCCGATCGCCGCTTCGAGCTTGTCGAGCTGGCGTTTCACGAGATCATCAGAAGGGCGCGGGTTCATGGATTCGAGCTGCCTGCGGACAGCGCCGCGGGCCTTCTCGTAAACCTTCTGCCGCATCTCGGCATTGTTGTCCGAGAGGCCGTCAACGGCCCTTCGAATGACTGCTACAAAATCCGCCATCAGAACTTTCCATCGTGTCCGTGCGCTATCCTATTGGAATACGACACGGAACTGGTGTTGAGCTTGAGATTAGTCCTCAAACGGGTCCGTCACAAGTATGGTGTCATCCCGCTCCGGACTGGTCGACAGCAGGGCGACCGGGGCGCCGATCAGCTCTTCGACCTGACGGACATATTTGATCGCCTGCGCCGGCAGGTCCGCCCAGCTGCGTGCGCCGACCGTGGAGCCCTTCCAGCCTTCGAGCGTGATGTAGATCGGCTCGACACGGGCCTGCTGGCCCTGGCTCGCCGGCAGATGATCGATTTCCTTGCCGTCGAGCGTGTAGCCGACGCAAATCTTCAGTTCGTCGAGACCGTCGAGAACATCCAGCTTGGTGAGTGCGATGCCGGTGATGCCGTTGGTCGCAACCGACTGGCGTACCAGCGCTGCGTCGAACCAGCCGCAGCGACGCTTGCGGCCGGTGACCGTGCCGAATTCATGGCCCTTCTCGCCGAGGAACTGGCCGATCTCGTCCTTGAGTTCCGTCGGGAACGGGCCTTCGCCGACGCGCGTCGTGTAGGCCTTGGTGATGCCGAGGATGTAGCCGAGCGAGCCCGGCCCCATGCCGGAACCGGCGGCAGCCTGGCCGGCAACCGTGTTCGACGAGGTGACGAAGGGATAGGTGCCGTGGTCAATGTCGAGCAGCGAGCCCTGCGCGCCTTCGAACAGAATGCGCGCACCACGGCGGCGCTCCTTGTCGAGCATCAGCCAGATCGTCTCGCGGAACGGCAGCACGCGATCGGCGACCGAAGTCAGTTCCTGCATGATCGTCTCATGCGTGACTTCATCTTCGCCAAGACCACGGCGCAGCGCATTGTGGTGCGTCAGCAGGCGCTCGACCTTGCCGGGCAGCGTGTCGAGGTCGGCGAGATCCATGACGCGGATGGCGCGACGACCGACCTTGTCCTCATAGGCCGGGCCGATGCCACGACGGGTCGTGCCGATCTTGACGCCGGAATTGGAGTTGGAGGCCGCGTCCTCGCGGATGCCGTCCAGCTCGCGGTGCAGCGAGAGGATGAGGGTCGCGTTGTCGGCAATGCGCAGGTTTTCCGGCGTGATCGTCACGCCCTGCTTGCCGAGCTTGTCGATTTCGGCGATCAGCGCATGCGGATCGACGACGACACCGTTACCGATGACGGCCATCTTGCCCGGGCGTACGACGCCGGAGGGCAGCAGCGAGAGCTTGTAGCTCGTGCCGTCGATGACGAGCGTATGGCCGGCATTGTGACCACCCTGGAAGCGCACGACAATATCGGCGCGTTCGGAAAGCCAGTCGACAATCTTGCCCTTGCCTTCGTCACCCCATTGCGATCCGATCACCACGACGTTCGTCATTTAATCTTTCCTATTATCGCGCGCGCGTACCCGTGCGCCTGACACAAACCCGCGCATCTATACTGTGTTGTCTTTGGGAATGCGACCCTGTTATGACGGCCGTCATCCGCTTTTTGCATGACATTGCGCGGTTTTTCCCCTTATCTGAGGCACCCGCCGACGCACCCTGCGTACCCGTTCTTCATCCGGACACATTCCACCTTGAACAGCAGAGCCTATTTCTACCTTTGCATCACCGCGCTTTTCTGGGGCGCGAACTCGGTTGCAGGCAAACTCGCCGTCGGCCATGTCAGCCCGATGGTGCTGACTTTGCTGCGCTGGATCATCGCCCTGACGATCATCCTGATCCTCATGCTGCCGCAAGTGAAACGCGACTGGCCGGTCATCCGAAAACACTGGCTCCAGCTCCTGCTTTACGGCGTCTTCGGCTTCACCGCCTTTAATGCCCTGCTCTATACTGCGCTCGGTTATACGAGCGCCATCAACGCGGTCATCGAGCAGGCCGGCATTCCGATGTTGATCTTCGTCTTCAACTTCATCCTCTTCCGCATCCAGGCCTCGATCGCCCAGATCGTCGGCTTCAGCGTCACACTTGTCGGCGTTCTTGTAACAGCCGCTCATGGCGAATTCTCGGCGCTGGCGGAACTCGAGTTCAACTTCGGCGACGCGCTGATGCTCGGCGCCTGCATCGTCTATGCCGCCTATACGGTGTCGCTGCGCTGGAAGCCGGACATGCACTGGCAGAGCTTTATCGCCGCGCCCGCCTTCGGCGCACTGCTGAGCGCCATCCCGCTGTTCTTCTGGGAGCTGTCGCGCGGCGCGGCCATCTTTCCGGATACGACCGGCTGGGCCATCGTGCTCTATGCCGGCATCTTCCCTTCCCTGCTCTCGCAGGTGCTCTATGTGCGCGGCGTCGAGATGATCGGCGCCAACCGGGCAGGCCTGTTCATCAATGCCATCCCGGTCTTCGGCACCATTCTCTCCGTCTTCCTGATCGGCGAGACGCTGCATCCCTTCCATATCGTCGCCCTTCTCCTCGTGCTCGGCGGCATCGCCATTGCCGAATGGGGACGGCCGAAAGAGAAAAAGGCCTGACAGCAAAAGGCCCGCCGGAGCGATCCGGCGGGCCTTTTCACTTCGTCTTGGGAGGACGACGATCAATCGACGTTGAAGACCAGCGGCTTGATCTGGCGGATCGCCGGATTGGCGCGCAGCTTGTTCAGCACATCTTCCGACACGGCGGCGTCGACATAAAGCAGCGCGATCGCGTCACCGCCCTGCTTGTCGCGGCCGAGCTGGAAGTTGGCGATGTTGACGCCCGCCTCGCCCAGCGTCGTGCCGATGAAGCCGATCATGCCGGGCACGTCAGTGTTGGTGATGTAGACCATGTGGTTGCCGACATCGGCGTCCAGGTTGATGCCCTTGATCTGGATGAAGCGCGGCTTGCCGTCGGAGAAGACGGTGCCGGCGATCGAGCGGGTCTGGTTCGCCGTCGTCACGGTCAGGCGGATGTAGCCGTCAAAGACGCCCGACTTGTCGCGCTTGACCTCGGAAAGGATGACGCCCTTTTCCTTGATCATGACCGGCGCCGAAACCATGTTGACGTCGGAAACCTGCGAGCGGATGAGGCCGGCAAGGGCCGCACTCGTCAGCGCCTTGGTGTTCATCGTCGCGGTCGCACCGTCGTAGAGGATCTCGATTTCCTTGATGGCGCTTTCCGTGACCTGGCCAACGAAGGCGCCGAGCACGTCGGCAAGCCGGATGAACGGCTTCAGGATCGGCGCTTCTTCAGCGGTGATCGACGGCATGTTGATGGCGTTCGAGACGGCACCCTTGACCAGGTAATCCGACATCTGCTCGGCGACCTGAAGGGCAACGTTCTCCTGCGCTTCCGTGGTCGAGGCGCCGAGATGCGGCGTGCAGACGACGTTTTCCAGGCCGAAGAGCGGGCTTTCCTTGGCGGGTTCGACTTCGAACACGTCGAAACCGGCGCCGGCGACATGGCCGGACTTGATGGCTTCGGCAAGCGCCGCTTCATCGACCAGGCCGCCACGGGCGCAATTGATGATGCGCACACCCTTCTTGGTCTTGGCGAGTGCTTCCTTGTTCAGGATGCCGCGGGTCTTGTCGGTCATCGGCACGTGCAACGTGATGAAATCGGCGCGGGCGAGCAGGTCGTCCAGCTCCACCTTCTCAACACCCATTTCCTGGGCGCGTTCGGCCGAGAGGAAGGGATCATAAGCAATGACGTGCATGCCAAGCCCGATGGCCTTCTTGCAGACGATGCCGCCGATATTGCCGGCGCCGATGACGCCGAGCAGCTTGCCAGTGATTTCGACACCCATGAACTTCGACTTTTCCCACTTTCCGGCCTGCGTGGAGGTGTCAGCGGCGGGAAGCTGGCGGGCGACGGCGAACATCAGCGCGATGGCGTGTTCTGCCGTGGTGATCGAATTGCCGAACGGCGTGTTCATGACGATGATGCCGCGACGCGAGGCAGCCGGGATATCGACATTGTCGACGCCGATGCCGGCGCGGCCGATGACCTTGAGATTGGTCGCAGCCGCGATCAGCTTTTCCGTCGCCTTGGTGGCGGAGCGGATGGCAAGGCCGTCATAGTTGCCGATGATCTCGGCAAGTTTGTCCTTGTCCTTGCCGAGCTGCGGCTGGAAATCGACTTCAACGCCACGATCGCGGAAAATCTGGACGGCGGTTTCCGACAGTTCGTCGGATACGAGTACGCGAGGTGCCATGAGAGGCCTCCATCAATTGAGTCTAGGGAGATGAGATCAAAGGTGGCTTCGCCCATTGGACGAAGCCGGTCGCGAAATCAGGCCGCAGCCTTGGAAAGCGTTGCCTTCTGGGTCTCGAAGGCCCAGGTCAGCCAGGGCATCAGCGCGTCCAGATCGGCGGTATCGATCGTCGCGCCGGCCCATATGCGCAGGCCCGACGGGGCGTCACGATAAGCGCCGATGTCGAAGGCGACACCCTGCTTTTCGATAAGCGCGACGAGGCCCTTGGCAAAGGCGGCCTGCGCATCGGCGTCGAGCGCCAGCACGTCCTTGTCGGCGATCGTCAGGCAGACCGAGGTGTTGGAGCGCGTCGCCGGCTCCTTGGCCAGGTTGGCGACCCAGTCGTTGTTCTCGACGAAATCGAAGATCACCTTGGCATTGGCATCGGCGCGGGCCATCAGGCCCTTGAGGCCGCCGACCTGTTTTGCCCAGAGAAGCGCATCGATATAGTCCTCGACGCAGAGCATGGAGGGCGTGTTGATCGTTTCGCCCTGGAAGATGCCCTCGATGATCTTGCCGCCCTTGGTCATGCGGAAGATCTTCGGCATCGGCCAGGCCGGCGTGTAGCTTTCGAGGCGCTCGACGGCACGGGGCGACAGGATGATGACGCCATGCGCGCCCTCACCGCCCAGAACCTTCTGCCAGGAGAAGGTGACGACATCGAGCTTGGCGAAATCGAGGTTCTGCGCAAACGCGGCCGAGGTCGCGTCGCAGATCGTCAGGCCCTTGCGGTCGGCCGGAATGAAGTCGGCATTGGCGACGCGCACGCCGGAGGTCGTGCCGTTCCAGGTGAAGACCACGTCACGGTCGAAGTCGATCGTGGAAAGGTCGGGCAGCAGACCGTAATCGGCCGTGATCTTGCGGGTGTCGGGGAGCTTCAGCTCTTTGACGACATCGGAAACCCAGCCCGAACCAAAGCTTTCCCAGGCGACCATGTCGACGCCGCGCGGGCCGAGCAGCGACCACAGCGCCATTTCGACGGCGCCGGTATCGGAGGCCGGTACGATGCCGATGCGGTAATCCGCCGGCACTTCGAGAACTTCACGGGTGAGATCAATGGCCTGCTTGAGCTTGGTCTTGCCGATCTTGGCGCGGTGCGAACGACCGAGCGGAGCATCGGAAAGCGCTTCGAGCGACCAGTTGGGGCGCTTCGAGCACGGGCCAGAAGAGAAATGGGTATTGTTCGGACGCACGTCCGGCGGTGTGACGGTCTTCGTCATGATCGCTATCCTTCCAGATAGATAGCCCTTCGTTGGGGAAGGGTGTCCCGCCGCCGTGAATATGGGAGAGGTCCTCTTTCGTCAAGAGGGATATGTCGCGAACGAAAAATAATCCGACGCAATGGAAACGGCGCGCCGGTTGCCCGACGCGCCGTGTAATAGCTGGAAAATAGACCTTACCAGGTGTTGATGCGGATACCGGCGCGGAATTCGTGTTTCTGGAAGCCGTCGTCGCGGCCCTTGGTGCCGCTCGCGCCCCAGCCCTGCTCCGTCGCACCGTAGCGGAACATCTTTCCACCCGCCGTGTCGGAGAAGCGATAGCCGAGATCGAGCTTGATGCGCTCGGTCAGATCCACCGCTGCACCGGCCATCAGCGCATAGGTGAAGCGCCAGCTGTCCTCGCCCTTGAGCCTGCCGCTCAAATAGGTCTCACCCGAGCAAGCCTCCGAACCATCCTCGCAGTAGGGCTTGCTCCTCAAGTCGTCCCAGCTGACATGGGTCACGCCGGCGCCGGCGCCGACATAGGGCGTGAAACCGGCAAACGTGCCGAGATCCATGTAGCCGTTCGCCATGACATTGATCGCGTTGTAATCCGCCTTGTGGCTGAAGCCGCAGCTCGTGCCGGCCGGCTCACTGTCGCTGCACGGCAGGTCGATATTCGAATCGCCGCTGAGATTGCCGTTGAAGAAATCCGTCGTCAGGTCGGCGCGAAACATGCTGTTGAACTGGTAGCCCATGCCGACGCCATAGGACATCGACTTGGAAAAGCGCGCGCTGTCGAAGGTCTCCTGCGAGAAGACCGAGCCGCCCGGCGCATAGACGGTGTAGTCGGGCTTGCCGCTTTTCATCCAGCCGGAATAGCCAAGGTCGCCGCGGATATACCAGCCCTCGGCCACCCCACCACCGGACACGTCGATTTCCGGCGCATTGATGATGTCGAGGTCGCTCGCAACCGCGCTGGTTGCGATGAGGCCGGCCAGGACGGCGATACCAATGGGTGCGATGCGACGAAACATGTTCTCGTTCCCTCGAAGCCGGCGAGGCCAGGCGGTTGCGCGATTGGTACAGGCCGCATTGCAAGGATTTGCCGCTGCTCTACACCGTTGGTTAACCATACTTCTTAAGGAGTGAAGGAACCGTTAAGCATCCGGTTTTCCATGCCCGAAACGAAAAAGGCCGCCCTTTCGGGCGGCCTTGGACATGGTCAGGCAGGGCTGGTCTTACTTGTAGACCGGCTGCTCGACGGGGATTTCCGCCGGCGGGATGTAAGCCTGCTGGTCGCAGCCATTGAAGGAGTAGCGCAGACCGGCGCGTGCTTCGTGGCTGTAGAAGCCCTTGTCGTAGCCGGGACCGCCGCCGGCATTGTAGCCGAACATGCCGCCCTTCGTGACATGGCGGAAGCGGTAGCCCACGTCGGCCTTCACGTTGCAGGTCACGTCGATCGAGGCACCGGCCATCAGCGCATAGGTGAAGCGCCAGTTCTTCTTGCCGTGGTGCGTGAATGTCGGGTCGCAGTTTGTCGGATCGCCGTCCTCGCACGAGGTGTTCTTGAGGCCCTTCCAGTTCACATAGGTGCCACCGATACCGGCACCGACATAGGGCGTGATGGAGCCATAGGTGCCGATGTCGACATAGGCGTTGGCCAGCAGACTCAGCGCCGTCAAGGAAGCGACGTCACGCGAGGTGCAGTTCACCGCCACGCCGCAACTGCCGGAGGTCGAGCCGCTGAACTTAGAATTGAACATGTAGTCGAGCGTCACGTCCGTACGGAAGTGATCGTTGATCTGGTAACCGACACCGCCGCCGATGACGAAGCCGCTCTTAAGGTCGGCGGAATCGAAGTTGCGCATGTTGCTGTTGGAGCCCTGGAAGTACTTGGCGCCGCGCATCTTGTTGTAGGACCAGCCCATGTCGCCGCGCAGATACCATCCGCCGGTCTCGATGATGGCTTCCTGTACCGGGGCTTCGATCACCTCCGGCTGATAGATATCAGCGGCGTAACCCGACGTGCCTGTCAGCAGGACGGCTACGACGCCACTCAAAACTTTCCTCATGGCCTGGCTCCAATAGGCTTTTGCTTGGCCGCCCGGCGTACCGGATTCCAAGTCCTTCGATCATCCAGGATAGTGAAGAAAAAAGGTTAATGGCCGCTTAAGGCGCATTTTTACATAAAATGAACGCTTATGAGGGCCAGTAAACAAAGTAATAAATTTTCGGTTTCTTAACCATGGCTCCAGCGCCTCGATGCGGTTGCCCACAGAAGAGCCGACAAGCCGCCGCCCTCCCCCAGTACAGCCCGCTGGATCGAGGCCCTATTTTCCGGCGGCGCAGGGCAACGCGCTGCCCAAACAAAAAAGGCCGGGGCATATCGCCCCGGCCTTCCAGAATTCGACACAGCTGTCTCAGGCGGCGGTGCGCGCCGAGCCGATGACGTTGACCAGTTCGTCGACGATCCGCTCTACCTGGGCACGATCGTCGCCTTCCGCCATCACGCGAATCAGCGGCTCGGTACCGGACGGGCGGATGAGCAGGCGGCCGGTTTTGGCCAGTTCGCTTTCGGCATCGGCAATGGCCTGGCGCACGACGGTATCCTCGAGCGGCTGGCCGGTCTTGATGCGAACGTTCTTCAACACCTGCGGCACCGGCTCGAAGCGGTTGCAGATTTCGCTGACGGACTTGCCGCTGCGCTTGACGCAGGCCAGCACCTGGAGCGCTGCGACGAGGCCATCGCCGGTCGTACCGAAATCGGAAAGCACCATATGGCCGGACTGCTCGCCGCCGACATTGTAGTCGTTCTGGCGCATGTGCTCGACGACATAGCGATCGCCGACCTTGGTGCGCTGGAGGTTCAGGCCCTTGCCCGTCAGGAAGCGCTCGAGGCCGAGGTTCGACATGACGGTTGCGACGATGCCGTTGCCACGCAGCGTGCCGTCCGCCGCCCAGCTTTCAGCGATGACCGCCATCAACTGATCGCCGTCGATGAACTTGCCGTTCTCGTCGATGATCTGCACGCGGTCTGCATCGCCATCAAGCGCGATGCCGATATCGGCCCGCACCTCGTGCACCTTGCGCTGCAAGGCCTCGGGATGGGTGGAGCCGCAGTCGAGATTGATGTTGAGACCGTCCGGCTCGTTGCCGATCGTCACCACGTCCGCGCCAAGTTCCCACAGGGCGGCGGGCGCCACGCGGTATGCCGCGCCGTTGGCACAGTCGATCGCCACGCGCAGGCCCTGCAGCGTCACATCGCGCGGAAGGGTGCGTTTGGCGTGCTCGATGTAACGGTCATGCACGCCGTCGATACGCTTCGCCCGGCCGATTTCCGCGGATTTGGCAAGCTGCGCCGTCATGTCAGTATCGAGCAGGTCCTCGATTTCCATTTCCAGGTCGTCGGACAGCTTGTAGCCATCGGGACCAAACAGTTTGATGCCGTTGTCGTAGAACGGATTGTGCGAGGCCGAGATCATCACGCCGATATCGGCGCGCAACGAGCGCGTCAGCATGGCGACGGCAGGCGTCGGGATCGGGCCGAGCACGAAGGCATCAATGCCGGCAGCCGTGAAGCCCGCGACCATGGCGTTTTCCAGCATATAGCCGGACAGCCGCGTGTCCTTGCCGATGACCACCCGGTGGCGATGC
Source organism: Shinella kummerowiae (assembly GCF_009827055.1). Classification (GTDB taxonomy): domain Bacteria; phylum Pseudomonadota; class Alphaproteobacteria; order Rhizobiales; family Rhizobiaceae; genus Shinella; species Shinella kummerowiae. The sequence goes on along the minus strand of NZ_WUMK01000007.1, from coordinate 394,448 downwards.
GCGCCGCGACGGAAGATCGTGCCGACGGCAATACCGACGCGCATGGCAAGATCAGGCGTCATCGGGAAAAGGTTCGACTGTCCCCGGATGCCGTCCGTACCAAAATAACGACGTTTCATGTCTACTCCTGAAAATCGCCAGCCTGGGCGGCGTTCTTTTGCTCTGCGCCCGGCCTTGTCGGTGTTCTGCCCACCACGCTCCACGGCCTCATACATCAAGCCGGTGGAAGTCGGAATACTTTAAACCAGCAACCCCATCTCAAACTTAAGCGCCGGGCGAACGTCGCGCTTCTTTGCCATAGAAGTCAGCAAATAGCATCCACCCGCAGATCAGAAATGATTACAGTCCGTTACCGTACGAAAACGGCCGGGACTATTTGCCCGGCCGTTTCGCAACTGCATGCCACGATTTTTTTACTGCGGCTGCGGCTCCAGGCCGCCTTCCGCCTCGCCGCCCTTCTTGTGGCCGGCCTTCGGAACGGCGGAGCCACGGTGCGGCGGCGTGTCGTCGCCAAGATCGCGCGCCGGCTTCTCGCCGCGGATCAGCGCCTTGATCTCGTCACCCGTCAGCGTCTCGTATTCGAGCAGGCCTTCGGCGAGCGCCACGAATTCGTGGTGCTGCTCGGTGATAATACGCTTGGCCTCGGTATAGGCCTCGTCGATCAGGCGGCGAACTTCGTTGTCGATCTTCTGCGCGGTGGCTTCGGAAACGTTCTTCTGCTGCGACACCGAATGACCGAGGAACACTTCCTGCTGGTTCTCGCCATAGGCGACCTGGCCGAGCTGGTCGGAGAAGCCCCATTGCGTGACCATCGCGCGGGCGAGCTTCGTCGCCTGCTCGATGTCGGATGATGCGCCGGACGTAATATTGTCCTTGCCGAAGGTCACTTCCTCGGCAACGCGGCCGCCCATCATGATGGCGAGGCGCGAGACCATCCACTTGTAGCTCATCGAGTAGCGGTCGCCCTCGGGAAGCTGCATGACCATGCCGAGTGCACGGCCGCGCGGAATGATCGTCGCCTTGTGCAGCGGATCGGCGAGCGGCACCTTGAGAGCGACGATGGCGTGGCCGGCTTCGTGATAGGCGGTGAGCTTCTTTTCCGCCTCGGTCATGCCGGAGGAACGGCGCTCCGCGCCCATCATGATCTTGTCCTTGGCGTCCTCGAACTCCTGCATGGTGACGAGGCGCTTGTTGCGACGCGCCGCCATCAGGGCAGATTCGTTGACGAGGTTCATGAGGTCGGCACCGGAGAAGCCGGGCGTACCGCGAGCCAGAACCTTGAGATCGACATTCGGTGCCAGCGGCACGTTGCGGACATGCACCTTGAGGATGCGCTCGCGGCCGACGATATCCGGGTTCGGCACGACGACCTGGCGGTCGAAACGGCCGGGACGCAGCAGCGCCGGGTCGAGAACATCAGGACGGTTGGTCGCGGCGATCAGGATGACGCCTTCATTGGCCTCGAAGCCGTCCATCTCGACGAGCAACTGGTTGAGCGTCTGTTCGCGCTCGTCATTGCCGCCACCGAGACCGGCGCCACGATGACGGCCGACCGCGTCGATTTCGTCGATGAAGATGATGCAGGGCGCGTTCTTCTTGGCCTGCTCGAACATGTCGCGCACGCGGCTTGCACCGACGCCGACGAACATTTCGACGAAGTCCGAACCGGAGATCGTGAAGAACGGCACATTGGCTTCGCCGGCAACGGAGCGCGCCAGCAGCGTCTTACCGGTGCCGGGCGGGCCAACGAGCAGCACGCCGCGCGGAATGCGGCCGCCGAGGCGCTGGAACTTCTGCGGATCCCGCAGGAATTCGACGATTTCTTCCAGATCCTGCTTGGCTTCGTCCACGCCGGCGACGTCTGCGAAGGTGACGCGGCCGTGTGCTTCGGTGAGCAGCTTGGCCTTGGACTTGCCAAAACCCATCGCGCCACGCGAACCACCCTGCATCTGGCGCATGAAGAACAGCCAGACACCGAGGATCAGGAGCATCGGCAAAAGCGTGCCGATATAGCTGAGGAAGCCGGACGAACCGTCCGTCTCCGGCCGCGCGCTGACGACCACGTTCTTCGCCTCGAGGCGCTGAACGAGTGTGTTGTCGCCGGCCGGCGCATAGGTCTGGAAGGTCGCGCCGGTCTCGACATAGCTGCCAACGATCTTCTCGCCGGTGATGACGACTTCCTTCACCCGGCTCGAGTCCACCTCTTTGAGGAACTGCGAATAGGGAATTTCCCGCGAGCCGGTCTGTGCCGGGCTCGTCTGGAACATGCTGAACAGCGCGATCAGCAGAAGGGCGATTATCGCCCACAGGGCGAAGTTACGGAAATTGGGATTCATCGAACTTTCCGGGCACTTTCCCGGCCGGAGTCTCCCGGCCGCTTCTCTGTCGCCTAACATAGGGTCGCCATGCGGCCTTGCCAAGGCAAAGCGCGCGATCCCGGGGCTTTTCTCATAACATCGTCAATGGCGGGGAAGGATCCGGGTCCCTCGTCCACATTGAGCCTGCAAACACCTTACCACAACGCTTTCGGGTGCGCCTTCATTCGTTAGACGGAGACGAAAACGGCCGGCACCCGAGAATTCCAGCTAGCGCGTTGGCAAGCGGCAGGTCGAAACGCGGCAGGAAACGGGCATAGGGCGCAATCGATGGTTCCACGCGCGCCCCGTCCGCGGGCACCATCTCGCCATCCTCGAATTTCAGGCGCGGCGCGGCGCGGCGTGCCCGCAGGGCCGGTCCGCGAAGCACGGCATCGCCCTGCCCCTCTTCATCGCCGGCCGGCGAAACCACGATCGGCTGTCCCGTCGCATTGGCCACACAATACCGGCCATCCCAAAGGGCGGCCGTTCCCGCCGGCAGGACAAGACTTTCGATGCCCCGGTGCTCGCGATACAGAAACAGGCCGTCGCGGCGGCGATCGAAAACCACGCGGCCGGCCGTCAGCCGCGACAGTGTGCCGCTGGCGAGAAAGGCGCGCAGGCGATCAGCCGAGGCCGCTTCGAGCACATGTGCCCGCCCGCCTACCGTGGCGGCCAGCAGCAGAAGCCCACGCCATGCCGCCGGATCGGCAAGAAGCGCCTCTATCGCAGTCGGGTCGACGGCCAACAATCCACGCCCCGCCCGCACATTTTCGATGAGAAAATCAGCCGCACGTTCCGAAAGCAGGTGCCTGTCCTGCGAAGAACGCACCGGAATTGTCGCCGCCCCCCGCTCGCGGATGCGCACGCGCTCGAAATGCGGGTTTCTGTTGCTGGGGTCGTCGAGCCAAGTTTCGCCCCGGGCGGCAAGAAACGCCCTGACGGCAGCGCGCTCCAGCGACAGGAAAGGCCGCAAGAGCCAGACGGCGCCATTCAGAAGAACCACATCCGCCATGCCGGAAAGGCCGACCCCCTCCGGCGACCGTTTGGCGCGCATGGCAACCGTCTCGTTCTGGTCGTCGCTGGTATGGGCGGCGAGGATGCTATCGGCACCCAGCTCCGCAGCCGCTTCGACGAGGAGATCATACCGTTTGGCGCGCGCTGCGGCCTGTAGGCCCGATGCGGGCTTTTCCCCCTCCCAGCGGCGGGTGACGTGCGGGATGCCGTGCCGGGCACAAAGCGCCTCGACCCATTTCGCTTCTTCGGCCGATCCAGCGCGAAGGGCGTGGTCGATGGTGCAGGCGGCAAGGGTGATGCCCGGATAGCGCCCGGTCGCGCAAAGCGTGGCGAGCGCCACGAGCAGCCCGGTCGAATCACTGCCGCCGGAAATGGCGACCAGCAGACGCGCGGGGCGCTTGAAACTTTTCAGAAAACGGCCGGTTGCCTCGACGACGGGATCTTCCGCGCGGGCCACGGCCTTCGATACGTCCGCAATCAGCAGGACAGCCGGCTCTGTTCGGAAGAAACCTTGCTCTTCACGGCCTTGGATGCGCTCGGATAGCGCTTGTTCACTTCGCGCAGCGTCGCGCAGGCGGTTTCGCGGTTATCGAGGGCAGCGAGCGACATGCCGAGCTTCAACAGCATTTCCGGCGCCTTCTTCGACTTGCTGAAGGTCTGGTGCGCATTCAGAAAAGTCTTGGCCGCGTCGTTGAAATTGCCCTGCGAATACTGTGCTTCGCCCAGCCAGAAATTGGCGTCCGCCGCCTTCTCGCCCTTCGGGTAGATGTCGAGATAATCGCGGAATTCGCGTTCAGCGAGCTGGTAGTCGCCGGTCAGCACATGGCCGTAAGCAACCTTGTAGAGGTCGTCCGGGTTGTCGAGCGACGCGGTGGAGGACTGCGATGCCTGCGGCAGGTCGCCCTCGACGCCTGGCAACGAATTGTCGTTGCCGATGGACGCACTCTGATTGTTCAAGTCCGGATTGGCCTCTGCACCGACCGGATTGCCGTTTTCGTCGAACTTGATCGAACCCAGCTCCTGCGGCTGCGCACCGCCATTCGTCGAACCGAGCGTGTCGGTCCCGGCGGTATCATCCGCCGGCACCCCGTTCGAGGCGGTCTGCTGGTCCGCAGTCCCGCCGTTCACCGGCCTGTCGAGGGCGCCGCTCTTGCCGGTGCCTCCCTTGCCGCTTTCGATTTCCTGGAAGCGATACTCGTTGTCTTCCTGAGCCTTGCGGATCTGCTCCTGCATCTGCAGCAGCTGGTAGCTCATTTCCTCGATCCGGCCGTTGAGGCTGCGGATCTGCTCTTCGAGCTGGCCAACCCGCGGATCCATGGCCTGCGCCAGAATCACGTTGCCCCTCTCCACTTTTTCGCTCTTTGCCGGCAGGAAGCCGGTCGCCAGTGTCGAGAGCGGCGATGCGCTGATCGGCCCGACCATGCCTGCTACCGCTGCCAGACTGAGAACGCCTGCCGCGACAAGTTTCTTCATCTATTTTCGTCCCGTTGGTCCATTGTGCGCCGAAGCGCTGCCGAAGAGTTTTCCAAATGCTCTCAAAAAGCAACGGAGTTCGGCCAAAGTGTGTTGAAAAAAGAAAGGCGGCCTCTCGGCCGCCTTCCACACGATCCTTCCGGAGAAGGAATTACATGCCGGCGCCACCGAGAACAGTGACGGCGCGGCGGTTCTGCGACCAGCAGGAAATGTCGTCGCAGACGGCGACCGGCTTTTCCTTGCCGAAGGAGATGGTCTTCATGCGGTTGGCCGGAACGCCGCGCGATGCGAGGTACTGGCGGGTCGAAGCCGCACGGCGTGCGCCGAGCGCGAGGTTGTATTCGCGCGTGCCGCGTTCGTCGGCATGGCCTTCGACCGTGATGGCGTAGTTCGGATACTGCTGCAGCCACTGTGCCTGACGGTCGAGCGTCGCTGCGGCATCGGCACGGATCGACGTCGAGTCGGTGTCGAAGAAGATGCGGTCGCCAACGTTGACGGTGAAGTCCTGCTGCGAGCCCGGGGTCGCGGCGCCTGCACCGTTCAGGCCGAGGTCACCGGCGTTGTTCGGCAGGTTTTTCTTCGAGGCGCAGCCTGCGAGGGCGAGCGTCATGAACAGGGCGATCATTGCCGGGTTGCGGGCGATGGTCTGCATGCGGCCAGCGGCCGGGGAATGAATGCGGCTCATGAGCCGGTCTCCTTGCATCAGTTTTTGCGTCAAGTTCGTTGAAGCGGCGTTTTCAATCAGGGTTGCCAGACTGTAACCGCGAGCGGTTAATCCGCCTTCAACGACTATGGTTAATGATTGCTTTAAGACCGTCCCCGGCCCCCTGCATTCTACGTAGAAACGGCTCTGCCGCGTCTCGCCTTGAAGCCTGACTTACAGGACTTTGCGGCAAGAACGCGGCAGAGCTGCCATATGCGTGTCCTATTCGAGAAGCGGCGACCAGGCCGGGTCCGAAGCAAAGCCCTTCGTCTGGACGACCTGCTCGTTATAGCCGGAAAGATCGATGGAATAGATCTGCGGACCGCCCGCACCCGCACCCTGGCGGAAGAACATCAGCACGCGGCCATTCGGCGCCCAGGTCGGGCCCTCATTGTGGAAGCCGCTGGTGAGGATGCGCTCGCCCGAACCGTCGGTCTTCATCACGCCGATCGAGAACTTGCCGCCCGACTGCTTGGTGAAGGCGATGAGATCGCCACGCGGGGACCAGACCGGGGTCGAATAGGAGCCGTCGCCGAAGGAAATGCGGCGCTGGTTGGAGCCGTCCGCGCCCATCACGTAGAGCTGCGGCCTTCCGCCACGGTCGCTTTCGAAGACGACCTGCGTGCCATCCGGCGAATAGGACGGCGAGGTATCGATCGCCGCCGTCGAGGTCAGCCGCGTCGTGGTGCGCGAGCGCAAATCCATCGTGTAGATGTTGGAATTGCCTTCCTGCTGCAGGCTCATGATGACCTTCTGGCCATCCGGCGAAAAGCGCGGCGAGAAGGTCATGCCCGGGAAGTTGCCGACCACCTCGCGCTGTCCCGTCTCAAGCTGGAGCAGGTAAACGCGCGGCTGGTTGCCCTCGAAGGACATGTAGGTGATTTCCTGACGGCTCGGCGAGAAGCGCGGCGTCAGGACGAGCTCGTTGGAGTTCGTCAGCGCCCGGGCGTTGAAGCCGTCCTGGTCCATGATGGCGAGCTGGCGCTTGCGGGCCGTCTTCGGGCCGCTTTCGGCGACATAGACGACGCGGGTATCGAAGTAGCCCTTCTCGCCCGTCAGGCTCTCATAGATCGCATCGGCGATGATATGGGCCACGCGGCGCCAGTTTTCCGGCTGCGTGTAGAACTGCTGGCCGGTCAGCTGCTGGCCGCTGAACGTGTCCCACAGGCGGAACTCCGCGCGAAGGCGTCCGTCGCCCTCCTGCGTCACGCGACCGGTAACGAGCGCCTGCGCATTGATGACCTTCCAGTCTTCGAAGCGCGGCGGCTGGTCGGGATTGGAGATCTTCTCGATGAAGGCCTGCTTGTTGACCGGTGCGAAGAGACCGGACCGCTTGAGATCCGCCGCGATCACGTCGGTGACGCGCTGACCGAGATCACCGCTCGCGATGAAATCCGTCACGGCGATCGGCAACGGCTCGACGTTACCCTTGTTGATGTTGATTTCCACGCGTGCCCAGGCCAGCGGCAGGGACACCGCGAGGCCGGTCAGCACGACCAGCAAACGGAGGAGATTGCGTCTGAACATCTATCTAGGCCTTCCTAGTTCTTACATCATTGCGCTGGGGTCGAAGTTCACGACGACTTCGTTCCAGGCGTCATATTTTTCAGGCGGCAGCCCCTTGAAGGGCCGTGATTTCATGATGGCGCGGCGCACACCGCCGGCTAGCGCACGTCGCGCAGAATCCGAACCGCCCGTCGCAACGACTTCCGGCTCGCCGATGATGTCGCCGTTCTGGTCGAGCTGCATGGTCACCTTGATACGCACGTCCGCGGCGTCGGACATGCCGGGCGTGATCGACCAGTTGTTCTCGATCTGGCCGCGCAGCGCATCCATTTCGCTGAGGCTCAGCTTGGTGCCGCTCGTCGTCTTCTTGCCGCCCAGCGCTGCCTGCTCCTGCGAGCGCTTGGCGCCGCCGCCGGCTGCCTTTTCCTTGTTGAGAAGCGCAGAAATCTCATCGGCATTGAAGTCGCTGTCGTTCAGCGAGCTTGCCTTCTCCTGCTTCTTCTTCTGGTCTTTCTTGCGGTCCGGCGTCTTGGCGGTCTCGGCCTTCGCCGTCTCGACCTTCTTGCTCTCTTCCGCCTTCTTGGTCTCGGCCTTCGCGGTTTCGAGCTTCGGCTTCATCTCGGGAAGCGGAATCTTGTCGGGCAGCGCCTCGGCTTCCGGGTCCACGGTCGGCTTTTCCTCGGTAGGCGTCGCCTCGGGCTTCGGGTCCGGCTTGACCTCCTGCTTGGTCTCGGCGGTCGCCGCGACCTCCGTCGACGGCTCGCTGGCAGGCTCTTCCTGTTTCACATCCTCGACGGGCTTTGTATCTGGCGTCTGGACGACCTTCTCCGCCTTTTCCGGCGAAGCGGCGGTCTCGACTTCGCGCGGCTTTTCCTCCGGCGTCGGCGTATTCTTCAGGTCGACCTCGTTGTCGCCAGCGTTTTCCGCATTCTCGACCGGCGTTTCCTTCTTGGTCGGAATGGGGGCGGCCTTTTCCCTGACTTCGGCCTTCTTGTCGCCCTGCTGGATCTGCGTCAGCTCCTCGATCGACACCATGTCGACCGGCAGCGCCTCGACGCTGACGACGTCGAAACTTTCAGGACTGCCGAGCGAAACCAGCGCCGCGGTGAGGACCAGGGCGTGAAGCACGGCGGATGTGGTAAGGCTGCCCTTCATGGCCTGCGATTACCTGTCCGGTTTCTGCTCGGTGACGAGGCCGATATTGGTGAACCCGCCAGCCTGGATGCGCGACATCACGTCGGCGACAACGCCATAAGGCGCATTGCCGTCGCCGCGCACGAAGACGCGCTCTGTGTAACCCGTGGTCGCCACGGCCTGCAGCTTGGCGGCAACCTCGTCGATCGGGATCGCCGTTTCCTGCAGGAAGACCTGACCGTCGGCCTTGACCGAAACGGTGATCGGCTGCGTATCGGCATTCAGCGCGCTCGCCTTCGTCTTCGGCAGGTCGATCGGCACACCCACCGTCATCAGGGGCGCTGCCACCATGAAGATGATCAGCAGCACGAGCATGACGTCGACGAACGGCGTCACGTTGATCTCGCTCATCGGGGCCTTTTTGCTGCCCCCGCGACGGCGGCGACCGCCGCCCGAATTCTTTGCACCGACTGACATGCCCATTGGCGTCGTCTCCGTTTCAGCCTGCTATCACTGCGCCGCAGCGCGCGGTTGCAGCTTTTCATCGATCTGGCGCGAGAGGATGGCGGAGAACTCGTCCGCAAAACCTTCCATGCGCGCCGTCAGCTTGCCGGCATCAGCAGAGAATTTGTTGTAGGCAATAACCGCCGGAATTGCGGCAAGCAGGCCGATTGCAGTTGCAAGAAGCGCTTCGGCGATACCAGGCGCCACGACCGCAAGGCTCGTCTGCTTGGAACCGGCGATGGCCTGGAACGAGGTCATGATACCGACGACGGTGCCGAAGAGACCGACGAAGGGCGCTGCTGAACCGATGGTGGCAAGCGAGCCGAGGCGAGCTTCCAGCGTTTCGGATTCACGCGACAGCGTCACGTCCATCGCCCGGTCGATACGCATCTGAAGGCCGATCGGCGAGCGCGCGCCACGCTCGAAGCTCTTCTTCCATTCCCGCATCGCAGCCACGAAAATGGCGCTCATGCCTGATGTCTGGCGGTCGGAGAGCGTGCGGTAAAGCTCCTCCAGCGACTGCCCCGACCAGAACACCTGTTCGAAACTGTCAAGCTGGCGACGTGCCCTGCCGTAGCTCACCGTCTTGTCGACGACGATGGCCCAGGTCCACACGGACGCGGCGATCAGGCCGAGCATGACCAGCTTGACGACGAATCCGGCTTGCATGAAGAGTGCCCAAAGAGTCACGCTGTGCGCCGCTTCCAAACCCACTTGTTCCATAGACCTATGTCCCCGAATCCAAACACCCGGCACGGGCCTTTGCGGCTCGAACCGGGTAACATTCACGCCGCACGGTCTCCTGGGAGGTGGAACCCGCATCGGCATTCACAGAAACGTGCGTCACAGCCCAGGATTTTACTCCACACTGCTTCGCGTGCCCGTCAAGAATGTCCGGTTGATGCCGCCGGCTGCCATGCCGGTCAAAACGCTTACAACCTGCCTTCTTGACGGCAATTTTGGTTAAAGGATGACGTGCAGTGCACAAAATCCTCACGACCTGAGTAAGACATCATTATGGTTAAGGGAGTGTTACTGCTAATGCGCGCCGAAAACTTCTTGCGTCTTGGCAAGAAAACGCGCGGCCAGAGCTTCCGGCAGGCGACGGGGGCGACCGGCCGAATTGATGACCGCGATGATCACGCGGGCGGCGATCAGCAACTGTTCTCCGCGCCGGATTTCCTGGTTGAGGATCATCTTCGCGCCGCCGGCCTTCTCCGTCGAGGTGAGGATCGTCAGGATATCGTCCATGCGCGCCGGTGACTTGAAGTCGATCTCCATGCGGTGCACGACGAAGACGAGGCCTTCGCGATCCTCCTCCAGAACGAGGCTGCCCTGTTCGACGCCGAGCAGCCGCAGGTAATCCGTCCGGCCGCGTTCCATGAAATGCAGATAGCGGGCATGATAGACCACACCGGAAAAGTCGGTGTCTTCGTAATAGACCCGCTGCTTGAGCCGATGGCCCGCCTCGGTCAGTTGGCCCGAGAGATGATGGTTGACGTCCGTCATGGTCGAATCCGGCTTACAGGTTCCGCCTCTCTCCCGCAAAGCGCCGGCAATTGCAAGACAAGAGGGTCAGCCGAGTTCGACAACCATGATTTCCGGCGGCGAGCCGAAGCGCACCGGCGCGATGGAACAGCCAAGCCCGCCGGAGACGCACAGATGCCGGCCATCCTCGATCACATGACCATAGGCGAAGCGGTTGCCATACGCCGATGGCACCATGGGCGAGTAGCCGAACAGCCGTACCTGCCCGCCATGGGTATGGCCCGAAAGCGTCAGGGAAACCCGCGCAGGCACCTGCGGAAAGATATCCGGCTCATGCGCCAGCAGGAGGATCGGCGCGTCATCCGTAACCTGCGCGAGTGTGCCCGGCAGATCATCGAGACCGACATACGCAAAGCGGTTCCAGGATCGACCAGGACGCAGTGCGATCTGGTCTTCGAGGCCGGCAAGCCAGAAGGCGCCCGTCGCCGTTTGGATCCGCGCAGCCCGATTGGAATAAACGGCAATACCGGCCGCCTGCAGCACACGATGGCTGAGTGTGTCGCCGCCGTCAGCCGCCTGTGCATCCAGATCGTCCCACCAGTCATGGTTTCCGAGAACGGCGTGGACGCCGAGCGGCGCACGAAGCGCCGACAATTCCGCCGCCCATATGTCCGGCGGCACCTGGCTCCAGACCGCGCGCATGCTGGAAACATAGTCGCCGAGCAGAACGACGATGTCACCGCCGAGATCGTTGGCATAGCGGCAGATATCGCCGATGCGGCGCGCATTCATCCAGGGTTCGCAGGCGTGAATGTCGGCAAGCGCAACGATCCGGAGTTTTTGACCTTCCGGCCAACCAGGTGGCGAGATTTGGTAGGTCGTCGTGCGCAACCGCAAAAGCGGCTCGATGCCGACGGCGTAAGTAGATGATGCAAAACCCGCGGCAAACAATCCACCGAAGGTTTTGAGCATCCCACGCCGGGTCAGCACATCAGTCGTCCTCGGTAAACAGCCTGAACTGCGACGCCTCGAGATCCTTTGGCGGCGTAAGCCCCATATGTTTCCAGGCATTTGCGGTCAAAACACGGCCACGCGGCGTGCGCTGGATGAAACCCTGCTGGATCATATAGGGCTCGATGATATCCTCGATCGCGTCGCGCGGTTCAGACAGGCCAGCGGCGATCGTCTCAATACCGACTGGCCCACCGCCAAAATTGTGGGCGATCATGGACAGATAACGCCGATCAAGCTGGTCGAGACCCATATTGTCGACGAGCAGCCGCGTCAGCGCCTCGTCCGCAATCTGTTGCGTTACCGCCTCCGCCCGCGCCACTTCGGCAAAATCCCGCACCCGACGCAGCAGACGCCCGGCGATACGCGGCGTGCCGCGCGCGCGACGCGCAATCTCGCGCGCGCCCTCCTCCGTAATGCCGAGCCCCATCAGCCGCGCACCGCGGCGCACGATCGATTCCAGCTCCTCGACGGTGTAGAAATTGAGCCGCACCGGAATACCGAAACGGTCGCGCAGGGGGGTGGTGAGCAGGCCGAGGCGGGTGGTCGCGGCAACGAGCGTGAACTTCGACAGGTCGATCTTCACAGAGCGCGCGGCCGGGCCTTCGCCGATGATCAGGTCGAGCTGGAAATCCTCCATGGCCGGATAGAGGATTTCCTCGACAGCCGGATTGAGGCGGTGGATTTCATCGATGAAGAGCACGTCGCGCTCTTCGAGATTGGTCAGCAGCGCCGCAAGGTCGCCCGCCTTGGCGATAACCGGACCGGAGGTCGAGCGGAAATTGACGCCGAGCTCCTTCGCCATGATCTGCGCGAGCGTCGTCTTGCCGAGGCCGGGCGGGCCGACGAAGAGCACGTGGTCGAGCGCCTCACCGCGGTTCTTCGCCGCTTCGATGAAGATTTTGAGGTTGGCGCGCGCCTCCGCCTGGCCGGTAAAATCGTCCAGCGTCTGGGGCCGCAAGGCGGTATCGATGTCCTCGCCGCGTTTTTCCGGCGAAAGCAGTCCGTTCTCGTCGCTCATCGCGCCCTAATCCCATTGTCCACGGCGGAAGGCAACCGCATCACCGCGACAATTCCTTGAGGCCGAGGCGGATGAGCTTGGCGCTGTCACCGCCCTCCCCGCCGTTCTTTAGCGCCGCCGCGACCGCGTTGGCCGCCTGGTCACGCGAATAACCGAGATTGGTGAGCGCGGAGACGGCATCGGAAACAGGCGCCGAGGCCACCCCTTCTCCCAGCTCCTGCTTGAGACCGATCGAGGCCGACGCCTCGCCGGCAAAAGCCGGCGCCTTGTTGCGCAGCTCGGTGACGATACGCACCGCAACCTTCGGCCCGACGCCCGGCGCCCGCGACACCGCCGTCTTGTCCTGCAGCGCGATGGCATTGGCCAGTTCGCCCGGCGTCAGCGTCGAGAGCACGCCGAGCGCCACCTTGGAGCCCACCCCCTGGACGCTCTGCAACAGGCGAAACCACTCCCGCTCCAACGCCGTCAGGAAGCCGAACAGCCTGAACTGATCCTCCCGCACATAGGTCTCGATGAACAGCACCGTCGCCTCGCCGGCCGAACCGAGTTTACCCAGCGTGCGCGCGGAGCAATGGGCAACATAGCCGACGCCATGCACGTCGAGGACCACATAGTCGTCGCCGATCTCGTCGATTGTGCCTTTGAGTTTGCCAATCATGGGAGGATCCGTCAGGGATGGGTTTCGGGGGACAGGATGTCGAGCGCGGGAAAATAGGTTCGGTAGCGCGCGGCATCGCGTGTCAAAAGTCGATGAGCGCGCACGGCCGCATGGGCGCCGATCAGGAAATCGGGCAGGGTTCGCTCCCGCTGTCCGCCGGCCCGCCGGTAACGCTGATGCGCCATTCCGGCCTGGTAGGCGGCAGAAAACGGCAACGCTTCGCGCACAGGGTTAAGCCGCGAGAGCGATTGCGCAAGTTCGTCCTCGCTCGGCATCATACCAGCCAGTTCCGCCCAGACGATGGGCGACAAAATGAACTGCACGTCCGGCTTGAGCGTGAGGATAGCCTGCGACGACCACACCTTGAACGGCGTTTCCGGTCCAAACACATCGATGATAATATTGGTGTCAATCAGAACCGAGATCATCGCGCGGTCCCCGTAGCCACTCCACATATTCATCGGCCGTCATGCCGCCGGTATCGAACATGCCGGATCGGCTTTTTATCCAGGCCTCGAAATCTTCAGGTTCACCCACCTTGCCACCGGAGACGACGATCAGCCTCGCCCCCCTGTCGTCGGCCACAAAATCCACCTCCGAGCCCGGGCTGATGTTCAGCCGGTCGCGGATGTCTTTCGGGATCGTCACCTGGCCTTTTTCCGTAACACGCATGGTAATACCTCTGCGGTATTACTTATCGCCCAGACTGGAACAAGTCAAGAACAAATCAGCCGACAAGCTTGGCGAGGCGACCGGAAAGGCCCTGGCGATTGTGGGCGTGGCAGATGGCGATGGCCAGTGCATCGGCGGCGTCGTTGCCAACGAAGGTGGCCTTCGGCATCAGCACCTTCAGCATCATGTGGATCTGCTGCTTCTCGCCATGACCAACGCCGATGACCGCCTTCTTGACCGCGTTCGGCGCATATTCGGCGACGCGCAGGCCCGCCCGCGCCGGCACCAGCATGGCGATGCCGCGCGCCTGGCCGAGTTTCAACGTCGCCACCGCGTCCTTGTTGACGAAGGTCTGTTCGACGGCCGCCTCCTGCGGCTGGTAGCTGTGGATGATCTCGGCAAGACCATCGTGCAACTGGCAGAGGCGTGAGGCGAGATCGGCGTCGCCATCGGAGGTCACCGTACCGGAAGCGACGAAGCGCAACGAGTTGCCGAGGGTATCGATGACACCCCAGCCGGTGCGGCGAAGCCCCGGATCGATGCCGATGATGCGAATCGTTTCCTGCATGCTGAAACCCTAATCTTGTCGGGGTGACCCTGCCAGTGAAATGTGAACAAACCAAAAACATTCGGACTTTTACGACGAGGCTTCCGAAAACCTGAAACGGGTCGCTTGGATTTCACAGAACTGAACCTACATGGGAGGACGATCAAATTCCCTTACAAAGAGGCCGCTCCCATGGTGCCCTTCTCCATCCTGGATCTTTCCCCGGTCATCGAAGGCGGCACCGTCGCCCAATCACTGGAAAACTCGCGCCGGCTCGCGCAGGAAGCGGAGGCTTATGGCTACAAGCGCTTCTGGCTGGCCGAGCACCACGGCATGCGCGGCATTGCCAGCGCCGCAACCTCGCTCGTCATCCAGCATGTCGCAGCGGGCACGGAAAAGATCCGCGTCGGCTCCGGCGGCATCATGCTGCCGAACCATTCGCCACTCGTCATCGCCGAACAGTTCGGCACGCTCGCCGCCCTCTTCCCCGATCGCGTCGACCTTGGCCTCGGCCGCGCGCCCGGCACGGACATGCGCACGGCCCAGGCGCTGCGCCGCAACCTCGACAGCGCCGCGAACAACTTCCCGCAGGATGTCGTCGAGCTGATGCAGCTTATGGGACCGACGAGCCCGGAGCAAAAGGTCATCGCCATTCCCGGCGCGGGCAGTAACGTGCCAGTCTGGCTCCTCGGCTCCAGTCATTATTCGGCCCATCTTGCCGGCATGCTCGGCCTGCCCTTCGCCTTTGCCTCGCATTTCGCGCCGGACATGCTGTTGACTGCGCTGGACATCTACCGCGAACGCTTCGAGCCGTCGCAATATCTCGACAAGCCGCATGCCATGGTGGGCGTGATGGGCGCCGCCGCCGATACGGATGCGGAGGCCGACTATCTCTTCACGTCGATGCAGCAATCCTTCGTGCGCCTGCGCCGCGGCACGCCGGGCGCGTTCCCGGCCCCGGTCGACGACATGGATCCGCACTGGAGCGAGGGGGAGCGCATCAATGTCGAGCACACGCTGCAATATGCGGTGGTCGGCGGGCCGGACAAGATCAAGCGCCAGATCGCCGATTTCCTGTCGATCACCAAGGCCGACGAGCTGATCGTCTCCATGCCGATCTACGACATGGACGCCCGGCTGAAATCGGTGCGGCTGTTTGCCGAGGCGCGGCAGGGGCTCGCACTCGCCGCGTAGCGAAAAAGGCCGGGGCCACACGGCGCCCGGCCTTTTCAATGAACCTCTCTGTCGTCATGGCCGGACTTGGTCCGACCATCCATGCCACGTGGATCCTCGGGTCAAGCCCGAGGATGACAACGGGAGGGCACGGTTCGTTCGATCAGGCCGAAAGTTTGGCCATGACTTCGTCGGAGACTTCGAAGTTCGAATAGACGTTCTGCACGTCATCGTCGTCTTCCAGCGTGTCGATGAGCTTCATCAGCGACTGCGCCTTGTCCTCGTCGACCGGCACGGTGTTCTGCGCTTTCCAGATCGCCTTGACCGTCTCGGCTTCGCCGAGCTTGTCTTCCAGCGCCTTGGAAACCTCGCCGATATCCTCGAAACCGCAGATGATCGTGTGGCCGTCCTCGTCCGTCGTCACGTCCTCGGCGCCAGCGTCGATGGCCGCTTCCATGACCGCATTGGCGTCACCGACGGAAAGCTTGTAGGTGATTTCCCCGACGCGGTCGAAGGAGAACGAAACCGAACCGGTTTCACCAAGCGCGCCGCCAGCCTTCGAAAAGGTCGAGCGCACCGAAGAGGCGGTGCGGTTGCGGTTGTCGGTCAGCGCCTCGACGATGACGGCGACGCCGCCCGGGCCATAACCTTCGTAACGGACTTCTTCGTAGTTCTCGCCTTCCGCGCCGGACGCCTTCTTGACGGCGCGCTCGATATTGTCCTTCGGCATGGACTGCGCCTTGGCATTCTGGATCGCCAGACGCAGGCGGGCATTCATCGCCGGGTCGGGAAGACCGGTCTTTGCCGCCACGGTGATTTCGCGGGCAAGCTTGGAGAACATTTTCGACCGCACGGAATCCTGCCGACCCTTGCGGTGCATGATATTCTTGAACTGTGAATGGCCAGCCATGGCACCCCTGTCTCGTTTTTTGGCGCCCGTTCCCGGTCGCCGGTCACTGTGCCGGAGCCTCCGCCGCGGTGACGCGCCGCTCTCAAGCCCCGATTTTCGAAATGCCGCCTTATAATTTCATTGCCGCCGAACGTCCAGCAGTCCCGCAAACAAAGCGACGGACGGATTTCAGTCCGCCCGCACGCGGGCGCGGCTCAGCAGGAAGGAGTGGCCGTCATTGCGCTCGCAGGTGAGCCCCGTGCGCTCGGAATAGCAGGTGAACGGGCCGGCCGACCAGGTTTGACCATAGTCGACGGTGTTCTCAGCGCCACAGCAACCCTGGTCGCCGACATTCGTGCGCACCACGGCCTTGCCGCTCCGGCCGAGCGTCGCACGCAGGTATTTCGGCTCGATCCGGTCACAGGAAAGTTCCGGCCCGCCATCGGCCGGCTGATACACCTCGGTGCCACCTGCCGGAATATAGGTGCAGCCGATATTGCCGGACGGCATGACGAAGCGCTCGGCCAAACCGAAGGAACGGGTCGGGACCTTTTCCACGGGCTGCGTCACCGTCTCGCGCGGCTGGCCGGATTCGACAGCGGGGCCGCCGGGCGTCGGTGCGCCGCTCGCGAAAGCAAACGCAGGCGAGAGCAGCAGGACAGGGACGGCAAGGAAAAAGCGCATCAAGAGACTCCGACATCAGACGCCGGAGAGAATATGAATCGTCGGGCGCTTCGGCAAGCTGCGGATGGAAACGGTGATCGACGCGTCCTCATCCGTCACCGCATCGAAGCCGGTCCCGAACATCGAAAGGAACTGGCTGATCGGCGGCCCGCGGCGATGCATGGGCAGGATGAGCGAGGAACGCAGCCGCTGCACGACGCGGCTCATGCTTTCCGCCCCCATGGTCAGCCCGCCATCGACCGGCACCATCAGCACATCGAGCCGGCCGATCTCGGCATATTGTTTTTCCGTCAACTCGTGGTGCAGGTGGCCGAGATGGCCGATGCAGAGGCCGGCGACTTCGAAGATGAAGATGGAATTGCCGTTCGCCTCCATCGCTCCACCCCAGTTGCGGATGTCGGTGGCTACGTTGCGGATATAGGTGTCGCCAACCACGACATCATGGTCCGCCCCCTTTTCCGATCCGTCCTGCCATCCATGCAGCACATATTCGATGCCGGGCTCCGGCGTCATCGTGTAGTGGCTGGAATGGGCCTTGTTCATCGTCACCACGGTCGGCAGCGCCGGCGGCTTGTACCAGCCGTTATAGTCGGTGGCGATCTTCACGCCCGCAGGCGTTTCGATGAAGAAGGTCGAATGCCCCACATAGGTGATGCGGACCTCCTCGTTGGCTTTCGCCTGAACCTGCAGCGGCTTGGGCGTGGAAAAGCTGGCGAACGTAACGGAGGGAAGAGATCTTGCGATCATCTGGCACTGGCTGACCGGCGCTTCGGCCTGCGCAAGGGATGACCGCGGTGCAGCAACAAAGGCAAGAGCGACAAGCAGAAACGGAATGAGCAGGAGATGCGGCATCAGCGGCTCCGTTCATTGGTCGACCCGACTATGCGCCCACGGGCCGTTTCGGTCGAGATTATCGGCCAAACGCGACGATCACAATCGTTTGACCGCCGCACGCCTCCGGAACCTTCTTCATCGCAGCACGTTCAGCCAGAACTCAATCGAACGACTGAGAGGTACGCCATGTCCAATCTTACCCGGGCCCGTGAAAACCCGAAGGAACAGCTCTTCGACGAGATAGACAGGATTCATGCCGGCATGCTCGGTATCGAAGGAAGCCACATGCATATGCAGCCGATGGCGCCGCAGCTCGATCGCCAGACAAGGACGATCTGGTTTTTCACCAAGACGGATGCGGAAATCGTAGATGCCATCGTGCCAGGAGCGCGCGCGCATTTTTGCGTCGTCGGTAAGGATCATGACTATCACGCCTGCCTTGCCGGGCGGATTTCCGTCCGCCGGGATCCTGCCAAGGTCGACGAATACTGGAGTTCCGTCGTGGAGGCCTGGTTCGACCACGGCAAGAAGGATCCCAAGCTCACCATGCTGGCCCTCGAGATCGAGGATGCGGAAGTCTGGGCTTCGACCGGTAGCAAACTGAAATTCGGCTGGGAGATCGCCAAGGCGAATTTCAACCCGGACGAAGAACCGGATGTCGGCGTGAAGGCGCATCTGACCTTCAACGGCGGCTCGGCCGATCATCTTCGTCACATGATCTGAGGCGCTTTGCCCTTGCGGGCATCGCATAGGATCAGCGCCAGAAATCCGGCACCGTTTCGGCCAGCCGCGGGCCGAGGCGAAGCGGCGCGATCTTCTCGGCAAGTCCCGTGCGGTCGGAGATTTCGACCGCCAGGCCGCAGATCGTCGCCGGCCCGGAGGCCGCCTCGAAGCGGCTCTTCGGCATTTTGGAAATGAAGCGGTTAAGCGGCTCTTCCTTCTCCATGCCGAGCGAGGAATCGTAGTCGCCACACATGCCGGCATCCGACATATAACCCGTCCCGCCATTCAGGATCTGGCAATCGGCCGTCGGCACATGGGTATGCGTGCCAACCACGACGCTCGCGCGGCCATCGACGAAATGGCCAAAACATTGTTTTTCGCTGGTCGCCTCAGCGTGGAAATCGAAGATGATGGCATCCGCCTGCTCGCCGAGCGGGCAGGAGGCGAGGATCGCTTCGCCGGCCTTGAAGGGGTCATCGAGTTCCGGATGCATGAAGACCCGGCCCATGACATTGGCCACGAGCACGCGGGCACCGTTGCGGGCGACGAACAGATTGGCGCCGCGGCCGGGTGTGCCGGCGGGATAGTTGGCAGGACGCAGGAACTGGTCGTGCCGGCCGGCAAACGTCACCGCTTCCTTCTGGTCCCAGACGTGGTTGCCGGTCGTCACCACATCCGCACCGGCATTGACGGTTTCGAGAAAGATTTCTTCCGTGATGCCGAAGCCGCCGGCCGCGTTCTCCCCGTTGACGACGACGAAATCCAGCTTGAAGTCGCTGATCAGCCCCGGCAGGCGCTGCCAGACAGCCGTCCGTCCGGTCTTGCCCACCATGTCGCCCAGAAAAAGAAAACGCATCGAACTGCCTTACAAAACCTGTTGGAACAAACGAAAGCCGCTCTCGGTGAGGATGGCGTCCAGGGGGACGTCGTGCGGCTCTGCGGGTACTGATGCCACTTCCTGGCAGTCGAACGCAATGCCGATCAGTTTCGGCGCGTGGCCTTTCGCCTTCAGGCGGTCGATCGCCCGGTCGTAATGGCCGGCACCGTAGCCGATGCGATGCCCTGCCCGGTCGAAGGCAGAAAGCGGGACGAGCAGGATATCCGGATCGAGCACGGCAGCCTCCGGCCCCGGTCCGGTCGTGCCGAACCCCGTCTTCACGACAGGCGCACCGACAACGAGTTCGCGGAAAACGATGGTTTCCCGGTCGAGCACGACGGGCAAGCAGAGCCTTGCGCCGCGCGTGCGCAAATGTGCCAGAAGCGGACGGATATCGGCCTCCGAGCGGATCGGCCAGAACCCCGAAATGACGGTGCCCGGTTCAAAATCGAGGCGGTCGCCCGCATGTTCGACCATGGCCAGGCTGCCTTCGATGCGCGCCTCCGGCGTCATCGCATCACGCAAGGCCAACCGCTCGTTGCGGATCGCCGCCTTCTGTTCCTTGGATGTCACGCCCCATCTCCAGCCTTTTCGCGCGTGGCTTACCAGCTAGCAGCGCCTGAAGGCAAATCCCCATCTCTTTGCGACGGCGCGGCGTCGCAGGACATCAGGCCGACGGAAGGGATGAAATCTGCCTCATAACGGGACACAAGGGCAAAAAACGGCCGTGTCCCGTTAAGCATTGAAGCGGCTTACGCTTTGCGCGTCGCACGTCTGCCTTTAAGCGGGGCGCATGACGTCCTCGGAAAATGACCTTTCCCGCCGCCCCGAATTGACCGAAATCGAAAGACGGTGTCTCGAACTTGCCGCCAATGGCAGGACGCCGGCCGATATCGTGCTCGAAACCGATCTCGCTATGCCGCGTGTTGCAGACGCCATGCGCAGCGCCATCGATAAACTCGGCGCCCGCAACATCACGGGCGCGATCACCCGCGCCATCCGCCTCGACTTGCTTTAGCGCTCAGGCAGCAGCGGAGGTTTCGGCCAACCGCAACATGGCCTGCGCCGCCCCCTCGTCGGTGATCAGCGTGTTGCAGCCGACGCGACGGATCGTGGCGCGAATGGCCGGCGCCCGGTGCGCGCCGCCCGAAACCAGCACGATATGACGCGCCTTGCTCACGGTTTCGAGGTCGATCGACATGACCCGGTGGCGGATCGGATGATCGATCGTGTGCCCTTCGGCATCCAGAAAATTGCACATCGTATCGCAGACGCAGCCGGCCGCGATCAATTCCTCTAACTCGTGCCGGGCGATGAAATCGCGCGATAGAGAGCTGGCGCGCGGCCCGATATCGCCGCAGCTCACCACCGCGATATCCATGTTCTCCGCCAGTTCGAACAGAGTTTTCAGGCCGCACTTCTCGATGAGGCTACGCTTGGTCTCCCGCGAATCGACGAGCAGCGGCGCGAGGAACAGGTAACATTCCGCGCCGAGCTGGCTCGCCAGCCGCCAGGTATATTCGATCGGGTTGATGTGGTGCGCCTCGACCACGCCGCCGAGCAGCGAGACGACCTTGACGCGCTCCCGCCGCACCGGGCGGAAACTGGCGAGCGAGGCAGTCAATGTGCGCCCCCAGCCGACACCGATGGTGCAATCGTCCGGGATCGCCTCGGTCAGGAACTGGCCAAGCGCCAGCCCCACGCCCTTTGCCGTCGCCTCCGCGCTCTGCGCCGCCGGCACCACCACGGCCTCATCCAGCCCGTAGGCCTTCTCCAGGCGCACGGCGAGTTCGACGCAATCGGCCACGCCCTCGTTGATCCAGATCTGCACTTCGGAGCGCTTCAGCGCCTCGTCGAGCATGCGGATGACGGTGCTGCGGCTGACGCCGATCTTTTCCGCCACGTCCTTCTGGGTGAGGCCCTGGTTGTAATAGAGCCAGGCGGCCCTGAGCCGCAGGGCGGCCGATTCCGAATAGGCCGTGTGTGTGTCGCGCCGGAGCCTTGTCACGTCGCCTCCATCTGTCTGCAATCGTTCTGCGCCACCTTAACACACGAAATGGAAAATGCGACATATGTTCAGACGATTGAGCAAAAGTGCTTGACTTTCCCCCGCTGATGCGAGGATAGTCCCCGTCAGATCGGCTGGCGGCCTTCCGTCGGCAGATTGGTTGTGCCAGCATGCGCGGCGACTGAAACAGGAAGCACAGTCGTCGAGCGCGCTTTCACGAACAACATGGAGGAGGGCTTGGCATTTCTCTCGGGAAAGCGGCCCAGCAACAACCATTTCGGGATATCGACATGACGTCCAAGCTTGAACAACTCCGCGCGATGACCACCGTCGTGGCAGACACCGGCGACATCGAAGCCGTGCGCCGCCTGAAGCCGGTCGATTGCACCACCAATCCGACGATCGTCCTGAAGGCCCTCGGCACGCCGATGTTTGCCGATACCGTCAACGAGGCGATCCGCTGGGGTCAGTCCCAGGGCGGCAATCACGACGGCGTCGTCTCGGCCGTTGCCGATCGCCTCGCCATCTCCGTCGGCGCAGCGCTCTCCGAACTCGTGCCGGGTCGCGTCTCGACCGAAGTCGACGCCGACCTGTCCTTCGACACGGAAGCCTCGATTGCCAAGGGCCGCGAGATCATCAAGGCCTATGAGGCGCGCGGCATCACCCGCGACCGCATCCTCATCAAGCTCGCTTCCACCTGGGAAGGCATCCGCGCCGCGGAAGTGCTCCAGAAGGACGGCATCGACTGCAACCTGACGCTGCTCTTCAACAAGGCCCAGGCGATCGCCTGCGCCGATGCCGGCGCCTTCCTCATCTCGCCCTTCGTCGGCCGTATCCTCGACTGGCACGTCAAGGCGAGCGGCAAGACGTTCACCGCCGAGGAAGATCCGGGCGTGCTGTCGGTCCGCGCGATCTACGACTACTACAAGTCCAACGGCATCAACACGATCGTCATGGGCGCCTCGTTCCGCAACACCGGCGAAATCGAAGCCCTCGCCGGCTGCGACCGCCTGACCATCAGCCCGGCGCTGCTCGAAGAACTCGACGCCGCCGAAGGCACGCTGGAGCGCAAGCTGTCGCCGGAAAAGGCCGCCAAGGTCTCGCCGATCAAGATCGACGAAAAAACCTTCCGCTGGATGCTGAACGAAGACGCCATGGCCACCGAAAAGCTCTCCGAAGGCATCCGCGCCTTCGCCAAGGACCTCGGCAGCCTGCGCGCGATGATCGACAAGGAACTGAAGGCGGCTGCGTAAGGCTCGCCCACAGTCTTGGAAATACGAAGGCCGCCCTTGAGGCGGCCTTTTCTTTGAGTATCCCAGGCTTAGCCGCAGGTTCCACCGAGTCCCAGACGCGGTTCCGAAACTTTGTCGGAAGGCTCGAAACCGACATCCGATCCACGTCCCTTGGCACGCTCGACCCCGAACCGGCCAAGATATTCCAAACCTGAGTAGTAGCGCGACTGCGGCGAGCTTGCAGAAATCTCACCCTTCAAAGCAGGATCGACATAGTCCAACCGTTCCTGCCTTTGTGGATCGATTGCTTCGTGTTCAGTAAACGAGACGGCGGCAAGTTGCTTGCCGAGAGGTGTAAAAGCCACAGCGTCCCGAGAATAGCAGAAAGCTTTCATCGTCCCAGCCTCCACATCGTAGCGATAGAGCCGGATGCTAAGGCCGATGTAGAGAAACTGA
The DNA here is from genome assembly GCF_009827055.1 of Shinella kummerowiae. Lineage (GTDB taxonomy): Bacteria > Pseudomonadota > Alphaproteobacteria > Rhizobiales > Rhizobiaceae > Shinella > Shinella kummerowiae. The sequence continues at coordinate 371,484 of NZ_WUMK01000007.1, read as the reverse complement.
CCATCTTTGGACCGATAAACCGTCATGCCCGAATTGTACGGCTTATCCCAGATGTCCTCCCAATTGGTCGAAACACTGGAAAACAAGGATCCTTCGGGAGCAATTGAAAGTCGCTCTTCCATTCCCCACCCCCAGGCAACGGAATAGGTAATATCGACTTTCTCCATCGGTACAGCAACAGTGATCGAGCGCCGCGACACCACGCAGCCGCTTAGGCCTGCAAGCATCAAGATGCCAAGCAGGCACAATGAAAAACGCTTCATTTTGTCTCCCAACGAGCCGAAACTATACGATCGCCGCCACCCTCAGGAACGACGAGGCCGGTGCGATTTCGATATGGAAGAGCAAAAAGGGAAAAGTACGATCCACGCAACCGATGGAGGTTTACGATCCTGGGTGCCTACAAACGTAGGTGGGCGCCATATGTCCAAGCCCACGGGCCTGGTCAGGGACAGCTCCCTTTGGATCGAGTATGGCCCCAGGGATTGTGGTTCCTGTCGAGAGGCGCAGACCGCATCCGACATATAGGATGAAAGTGGCGTCTTCGCCAGTGGCATTTCTGCCGGTCAGTTGACCGGGGGCTTGCCGGAAAGTTTTGCCGCCATGCCCTGGATCTGACTGGTCAGTTCGCCGAGCGCCTGCGCGATCGCATCCTCGCCCTTGGCAACCTCGTCGAGCACGCCTTCCCGGCCCTTGCGCAACTCTTCGGTTTCCTTTTCCAGCTTGGTCAGGCGGCGGCTGGTTTCGTTCAGCTCGTCCATCACCATGATACCGGCCATAACGGTCAGCCGCAGATCGCCGATCTCGCCGAACTGCTCCTTCAGGTGCACAACATACCGATCGAAGCCGGCGGCAAGCTCTTCAAGATGCGCCTCCTGCCCCTCCTCGCAGGCCATGCGATAGGCCTTGCCATCGATCTGTACGGTTACCTGTGCCATGCGAAATATCCTGATTGCGGGGAAAGCGGGCGGTTAACGCTCTGGTTTGACGCAATTCCGGACGAAAAACCACGTAGCCCGCACTTTTTCCGGAGTTGCTCTAACGGTCCAGCACGGCCCGGATCGTTTCCATGGCCGTCACGAGCCGGCGGGAAACCTCCCGGTTGACCTCCTCCAGGCGATTGGCGCGGAATTCGGACTGGTCCAGTTCCTGGGCAAGCCGCGACCGGTCGGTGTTGACGCGGCGAACCTCGCCCTCAACCTCGCCATGGTCACGCTCGCGGTCAAAGCGCATGTCGAGCGCATTGTCGAGGGCGCTGATCGCTCTGCGAAGCTCCTCGATCGCCACCCTGACTATTTCCCCGTTCGTCATAAAGCCTTCACCGGCACTCTCAAAATACGCGAATCGCCGCCGCCAACGCCGGTTCTCTCGCCTTGACAGTATTCAACAGCGGGCGGCAGCGTCAACAGCAGGCCGCAAGGCGCCGCAAAGCCGCTGTGGATCAGCGTTTAAATCGGTTGCGAAATCGGCCGGCCGCACGCTGTAGGAAACGCTAAAAAAGCCACCGGAATTGGCCCGCAAAGGCCGGAAAAACGGCCGAATTCGTTGACTCCGACGGCGCACCTGCTATGTGTCTCCCGCTTCCTAACCGATGCTCGAAAGGCACCGGGCCCAACACTCCGAAGAATACGGAACAGTCATGATCTCTCGCGAAAAACACGACCGGATGGCGAACGCAATTCGCTTCCTTTCCATGGATGCCGTGGAAAAGGCGAACTCCGGTCACCCCGGCCTGCCCATGGGCGCAGCAGACATCGCAACGGTTCTTTTCACCCGCTTTCTCTCCTTCGATCCGAAAACCCCGTCCTGGCCGAACCGCGACCGCTTCGTGCTGTCGGCCGGCCACGGCTCCATGCTCCTCTACTCGCTGCTCTATCTGACGGGTTATGAGGACATCACGATCGACGAGATCAAGAATTTCCGTCAGCTCGGCGCGCGCACCGCGGGCCATCCGGAATACGGCCACGCCGCCGGCATCGAGACGACGACCGGCCCGCTCGGCCAGGGCATCGCCAACGCCGTCGGCATGGCGCTTGCCGAACGCAAGCTGCGCGACGAGTTCGGCGCCGACCTCATGGAGCACTACACCTACGTGATCGCCGGCGACGGCTGCCTCATGGAGGGCATCAGCCAGGAAGCAATCGCGCTCGCCGGCCACCTGAAGCTCAACAAGCTGATCGTGTTCTGGGACGACAACAACATCTCGATCGACGGCCCGATCTCGATTGCCGACTCGACCGACCAGCACGCCCGCTTCCGCGCCTGCCAGTGGCACACGATCGCCGTCGACGGCCATGATCCGGACGCGATCGCCGCTGCCATCGAGGAAGCCCAGAAGTCCGACAAGCCGACGATGATCGCCTGTAAGACGACGATCGGCTTCGGCGCGCCGAACAAGGCCGGCACGCACAAGGTGCATGGCTCGCCGCTCGGCGCCGAGGAAATCGCCGCCACCCGCAAGGCGCTGAACTGGGAATCGGAAGCCTTCGCTGTTCCCTCCGACGTGCTGGACGCCTGGCGCCTTGCCGGTCTTCGCTCCACGAAGGCCCACAAGGAATGGGACGCGCGCCTCGAGAAGACGGAAGCCGAGAAGAAGGCCCAGTTCGTCCGCCGCTTCGCCGGCGAACTCGAAAGCGGCCTCGACCCGGCGATTTCGGCCTACAAGAAGAAGCTTGCCGAAACCAAGCCGAACCCGGCGACCCGCAAGGCCTCCGAGGACGCGCTGGAAGTCATCAACGGCGTTCTTCTCGAAACCATCGGCGGCTCGGCCGACCTGACCGGCTCGAACAACACCAAGACGAGCCAGACCAAGTCGATCACGCCTACGGATTTCTCCGGCCGCTACATCCACTACGGCGTGCGCGAGCACGGCATGGCGGCGGCGATGAACGGCATGGCGCTGCATGGCGGCCTCATTCCCTATTCCGGCGGCTTCCTGATCTTCTCGGACTACTGCCGTCCGTCGATCCGCCTTGCCGCACTGATGGGCATCCGCGTCATCCACGTCCTGACGCATGATTCCATCGGTCTCGGCGAAGACGGCCCGACGCACCAGCCGGTCGAGCACATGGCGGCACTGCGCGCCATTCCGAATCTGCTGGTCTTCCGCCCGGCCGACGCCACGGAAACGGCAGAGGTCTGGCAGCTGGCGCTCGAAAGCCACAACCGTCCGTCGGCGATTGCGCTCACCCGCCAGAACCTGATGCCGGTACGCCTGGAATACGAGGAAGAAAACCTCTCGGCCCGCGGCGCCTACGATCTGGTTTCGGCCAGCGACGCCAAGGTGACGATCTTCGCCTCCGGCTCGGAAATCGAGATCGCCGTGAAGGCGCAGCAGGCGCTGTCGGCCAAGGGCATCTCGACCCGTGTCGTCTCCGTACCCTGCGTCGAGCTGTTCGCCGAGCAGCCGGAAGCTTACCAGAAGGCCGTTATCGGCAACTCGCCGGTCAAGATCGCCGTCGAAGCCGGCATCCGCCAGGGCTGGGATCACTTCATCGGTTCGGACGGCATCTTCGTCGGCATGTCCTCCTTCGGCGCATCGGGTCCCTACAAGGAACTCTACAAGCACTTCGGCATCACGCCGGAAGCTGTCGTCGCCGCTGCGGAAGCCAAGCTCGGCTGATGCCCGTCGGGCGCGGCCTCCCGCCGCGCCCTGACTTCGCAAACAGATTATCCATAGGGAGAGACCCCAAATGACTGTGAAAGTTGCCATCAACGGTTTTGGCCGCATCGGCCGCAACGTGCTCCGCGCCATCGTCGAATCCGGCCGCACCGACATCGAAGTCGTCGCCGTCAACGACCTCGGCCCGGTCGAGACCAATGCGCATCTCGTCCGCTACGATTCCGTCCACGGCAAGTTCCCGGGCACCGTCACCGTTTCCGGCGACACGATCGACGTCGGCCGCGGCCCGATCCGCGTCACCGCCATCCGCGATCCGAAGGAACTGCCCTGGAGCGACGTCGACATCGCGCTGGAATGCACCGGCCTGTTCACGACGAAGGAAAAGGCCGGCGCGCATCTCGCCAACGGCTCCAAGCGCGTCATCGTCTCCGCACCGTGCGACAATGCCGACAAGACGATCGTCTTCGGCGTCAACCACAACACGCTGACCAAGGACGACCGCGTCATCTCGAACGCGTCCTGCACGACGAACTGCCTGGCGCCGGTTGCCTACATTCTCGACAAGGCCTTCGGCATCGAGAAGGGCTACATGACGACGATCCACTCCTACACGGGTGACCAGCCGACGCTCGACACCATGCACAAGGACCTCTACCGCGCCCGCGCGGCAGCGCTCTCCATGATCCCGACCTCGACGGGTGCCGCCAAGGCCGTCGGCCTCGTGCTGCCGCAGCTCGCCGGCAAGCTCGACGGTTCGGCGATCCGCGTGCCGACCCCGAACGTCTCGGTCGTCGACCTGAAGTTCGTGCCGTCGCGCAACGTCACCGCTGAAGAAGTCAACGCTGCCATCAAGGAAGCCGCCGAAGGCGAACTCAAGGGCATCCTCGACTATGTCACCGGCCCGCTCGTCTCCATCGACTTCAACCACGACAGCAACTCGTCGAACTTCGCCGCCGACCAGACCAAGGTTCTCGACGGCAACCTCGTTCGCATCCTGTCCTGGTACGACAACGAATGGGGCTTCTCGAACCGCATGTCCGACACGGCCGTTGCGTTCGGCAAGCTGATCTAAGCAGAAACACGAAACACCCGGGCAGCGATGTCCGGGTGTTTTTTCTTGACCAGACGACAGATAGTCCCGGAGCGGCCCATGACCTTCAAAACCCTCGACAACCTCACCGACATCGCCGGCAAGCGCGTGCTCGTCCGCGTCGATCTCAACGTGCCCGTCAAGGACGGCAAGGTCACCGACGCGACCCGCATCGAGCGCGTCGCCCCGACGATCCTGGAACTGTCGAAGAAGGGCGCCAAGGTCATCCTGCTTGCCCATTTCGGTCGCCCGCAGGGCGCGGTCGTCGCCGACATGTCGCTGGAGCAGATTCTTCCCGCCGTCAACGACGTGCTCGGCACGAAAGTGCATTTCGCCTCCGACTGCATCGGCGAGACGGCCGCAGCCGCCATCGCCGCCCTCGACAATGGCGGTATCCTGCTTCTCGAAAACACCCGCTTCCACAAGGGCGAAGAGAAGAACAACCCGGATTTCACCGCCGCCCTCGCGGCGAACGGCGACATCTACGTCAACGATGCCTTTTCCGCCGCCCATCGTGCTCATGCCTCGACCGAGGGCCTCGCCCACCTGCTGCCCGCCTATGCCGGCCGCACCATGCAGGCCGAGCTTGAAGCCCTGGAAAAGGGTCTCGGCAACCCGGTCCGCCCGGTCGTGGCGATCGTCGGCGGCGCCAAGGTGTCCACCAAGATCGACCTGCTCATGAACCTCGTGAAGAAGGTCGATGCGCTGGTCATCGGCGGCGGCATGGCCAACACCTTCCTCGCCGCCCGCGGCACCAATGTCGGCAAGTCGCTCTGCGAGCACGACCTCGCCGAAACCGCCAAGCAGATCATGATCGAGGCGGCGACGGCCGGCTGCGCCATCGTGCTGCCGGACGACGGCGTCGTGGCCCGCGAGTTCAAGGCGAATGCCGAGAACGAAGTGGTCAATGTCAATGCCATTCCGGCCGACGCGATGATGCTCGATGTCGGCCCGAAGACGATCGAGGCGGTCAATGCCTGGATCTCCCGCGCCACCACGCTCGTCTGGAACGGCCCGCTCGGCGCCTTCGAAATCGCCCCGTTCGATACGGCGACGGTGTCGGCCGCCAAACATGCCGCCGCCCGCACAAGGGAAGGCAAACTGGTCTCCGTCGCCGGCGGTGGCGATACGGTTGCAGCCCTCAACCATGCCGGCGTTGCGGACGATTTCACCTATGTTTCGACCGCCGGCGGCGCCTTCCTGGAATGGATGGAAGGCAAGCCGCTGCCGGGCGTAGATATCCTGCATCAGCAGAAATAACGGCGGGGGGCTTGCGCTCCGCCACGGATCGCTTACATTTCTGGTCAGTATCAACGAACAGAAAGGAAGGTGATCCAATGTCTAATGAGATTTCGGTCTTGGCTTCGGGCATGGGAATTGTGGTGAACGAAACGAGGCAGCCCTCGTTCTGACACGCCTTCCTTCGGGCCCAAAGGCCCGGGTCCACGCCGGACCAAACCTCATGGGGGCCACCTTCGGGTGGCCCTTTTGCGTTTCAGCGATTTTGATCTGTACCTCCCTCTTCCGTCATCCTCGGGCTTGACCCGAGGATCCACCACCCGCGGATGGATGGTCGGGTCAAGCCCGACCATGACGACGGAGACGTAGCGGTGGGTTAAGGAGAGCCTCCCCTCCTGGAAGAGGTGTTCAGGGCCTGACAAGCACCGTCAGCATCATCAGCACGATGGCGACAACGGCGATCTTCCAGAAGTCCGCGCGCCGCTTCAGCCCCGGCAGACCGATCGGCCGGATGAGGTGCAGCAGCATGACGGCGAGGAGAAGTGCTGGAAGGATTTTCGACATGTCGGCCTTTCTTCACCCTTCCTGTCATACCCGGGACATTTTTCCAAGCGACCACCACGTCGTCTGAAAATCGTGTGCGCGTCGCCTTTGCATCTGGCAATCGGCAACAGGTGCGCTATTCCTTTCCCATTGGCGAAACTCACGGAAATCCTATGCGTAACAATCTCATTTCCGTCTTCGCGCTTCTCATGGGCACCCTGTTCCTCTTCCTGGGGAACGGCCTGCACGGCCTGCTGCTGCCCATGCGTGGCGCTTTCGAAGGCTATGAGACGACGATGCTCGGCCTGCTCGGCACGTCGTGGGCGTCGGGCTTCGTGCTCGGCTGCCTGATGGCACCCACCATCGTCAAGCGCATTGGCCATGTGCGCGCCTTCTCCGGCTTCGCCTCGCTGATCGCCATCATCGCGCTGTTGACCGGCATGCTGGTCGATCCGTTCTGGTGGATCGTGCTGCGCGCCGTCACCGGCTTTTCAATTGCCGGCACCTCGATGATCATCGAAAGCTGGCTGAACGAGCGCGCCACCAATGAGAGCCGCGGCCTGATCTTCTCGCTCTACATCGCCATCACGCTGGTCGGCACCGTCGGCGGCCAGATGACGGTGGCGCTCGGCGACGTGACGACGCCGATGCTCTTCATGTTCGCCGGCATTCTCTACTGCTTCGCCATGCTGCCGACGACGCTCTCGACCGCCGCCTCGCCGCAGCCGCTGAAACAGGTGCGGCTCGATATTCCGGCCCTCTTCCGCACCTCCCCCGTCGCCTGCGTCGGCATCGTGCTGATCGGTATCGCCAACGGCGCCTTCGGTACGCTGGGTGCCGTCTTCGGCGCCAATGCCGGCCTGTCCTCCAGCACGATCGCCATCATGATGAGCGTGGCGATCTTCGCCGGTGCGGTCATGCAATTGCCGGCCGGGCGGATGTCCGACCGGATCGACCGGCGCATCGTGCTCGCCGCCCTCTCGGCCATTGCCGCCGGCGCCGGCCTCTCGCTCTTCGTTTTCCAGCCCGCCTCCGTCACCGTGCTGCTGGTCTTGACGGCGCTCTATGGCGCGATGGCCAACGCGCTCTATCCGATCGCCGTGTCGCACGCCAATGACTTCGCCAGCCCCGAGGATTTCGTAAAGGTCTCCGGCGGCCTGCTGCTGCTTTACGGCGTCGGCACGATCATCGGCCCGACGCTCGGCGGCCCGATCATGTCGGCGGTCGGCCCCTATGCGCTCTTCATGGTGACCTGCTCGGCGCATATCCTGATCACCGCCTACGCCATCTTCCGCAGCCGCCGCCGCGCCGCCCTGCCGGCCGAGATGCGCGACGCCTACACGACCATCAACCCCGGCACGATGATGACGCCGGAAAGCCTTCAACTCTCGCCGCGCGCGCTCGCCCAGCCGCAGGCCGCCGACGAACAATCGGAGGAGAAAACCGCATGAACCTCTTCGACGAAGACGGACGCCCGTTGAAAAAGGCCGCACACGAGATCGGCAGCGACCTGTCGTTGCTCTCGGCCGATGAACTGGCGGCGCGAATCGACCTGCTTCGCACGGAAATCGACCGCCTGGAGGCAGAGAAGGCAAGGAAGGGCGCAAGCCGGTCGGCGGCAGAAAATCTCTTCCGCTAAAGGCATGTAAAGTCGACGCGGCCTTGCCGAAAAAGCACAGCAACCGGCAAACCGACAATAGAGTTAACCGGCCATTAAGCCTTATACGTTATTACTTGCCCCATCCGGTCCTTCCGGATTCAGACATTTTCGCCCCTCGGGGAATCGGTCTGATTTTCTCCCTGTTTTACCTTGAGAGCCGCTTCCCGCGGCTCTTTTTTTGTCTGCAGGTCAATCCCGCGGGCACCTGTGCCGAAAGAATTGTGGAGATTAACCCTTTATTAAGAATGCCCTTGCGCGAATTAGGTTATGGGATCATCCTTGAGACATTAAAAGGCGGCTCGGAACACGAAGCCCCAACCTTCCGTTACCTGCATTGTGATGCGTTTCAACAGGGATGACACCATGTCCGAAAGAGGATTGAATACCGTCAGCTTCGCTGGCCATGTTGCGTCGTCAGCGCAATTCAAATCCCTGTACGCCGAAGGCATGGGTCTAGTCGAAGAGACCGCGAGCTATCTCGATGGCGTCGGCCGCCAGGCCTCGAAGGTCCTGCCCCGCATGGCATCGGTGCTTTACGCAGCAGAATCAATGCGCCTCACCACCCGCCTGATGCAGATGGCCTCCTGGCTGCTGCTCCAGCGCGCCGTCAACAATGGCGAGATGAGCCGCGACCAGGTGCTGTCGGAAAAGAACAAGGTCCGCCTCGACAGCTTCAACGTCGACAAGACCGCGCCCGGCTGGAACGACCTGCCGGAAGCCTTTCGCGACCTGATCGAACGTTCGCTGCGCCTGCAGAACCGCATCGCCCTGCTCGACCGCGAAATCTACCGCCCCCAGGAAGTCCAGACCTTCGAACCGGGCAACCAGAACAGCGTCCAGGCCCAGCTCAACCTGCTGCAGACCGCCTTCGGCAACAACTGAGCGGTTTGTAGAAGCGCACGAAACGATGACCCGGCTTTTGCCGGGTTTTTTGTTGCCTCGACTGATCAGGTTTGCCCCTCACCTGCCTGCCGGCATCCTCTCCCCGCAAGCGGGGCGAGGAGCGATGGGCTCGCCATTTTCCTCCTTCTCCCCGCTTGCGGGAGAAGGTCCCGGCAGGGGGATGAGGGGCAGTGAACCCGCCAGTCAAGGCAATAAAAAACCCGGCCGAAGCCGGGTTCTTGAAATCATCCAGTGGAAGCAGATTAGAGGCCGAGGCCTTCGAAGCGCTTCTTGAACTTGGAAACGCGGCCGCCGCGGTCCAGCATCTGCTGGTTGCCGCCGGTCCAGGCCGGGTGGGACTTGGGGTCGATTTCCAGGTTCATCGTGGCGCCGGCCGAACCCCAGGTCGAGCGGGTTTCGTATTCGGTACCGTCGGTCATGACGACCTTGATGACGTGGTAGTCGGGATGGATATCAGCCTTCATGACACTCTTCCTGCTTGTTCCGGGGGCCATTTGTCGCAACGCATTGCGGCAGCGAGGCCAAAGACGTAAATGAAGCCGCAGTCGGTCGGACCTACGGCTTCCCAATTCGATGGCGAGCCTATACATGAAGGCCGTCTGGATAACAAGAGCCGAAAGACAATTCGTGCCGCCAGGCACTGGGAATGGGGGTATGGTGTCCACAGACAGAGAAGCAGTCGCGCCGGCGAAAACCGAGCGCCGCACCGTCCGTCCGCTGGGCAGGCTCATTCCTTACATCGGCCGCTACCGTGGCCTCGTCGCCGGTGCGCTGGTTGCGCTCGTGATGGCCGCCGTCACGACGCTCGTCCTGCCGCTCGCCGTACGGCGCATGATCGATCATGGCTTCTCCGGCGCCGGTGCCGGCTTCATCAACACCTATTTCACGATGCTTTTCGTGCTGGCCGGTCTGCTCGCGCTGGCGAGTGGCATGCGCTACTATTTCGTCATCACGCTCGGCGAACGCATCGTCGCCGATCTGCGCCGCGACGTCTTCGCCCATGTGACGAAACTCTCGCCGGCCTTCTTCGACGTCAACCAGTCGGGTGAGATCGTCTCGCGGCTGACCGCCGATACGACGCAGATCAAGTCCGCGGTGGGCGCCACCGCCTCGGTCGCGCTGCGCAACCTCATCCTCTGTCTCGGCGCCATCGCCATGATGGTCTATACCAGCCCGAAGCTGTCGAGCCTCGTCATCGCCGCCATTCCCGTCATCGTCTTCCCGCTCGTCGCCTTCGGCCGCTCGGTGCGCCGCCGCTCGCGCGAGGCGCAGGATACGCTGGCGGCAGCCTCCGCCTATGCCGGCGAGGCGATCGGCGCGACCCGCACGCTCCAGGCGTTCAACGCGGAAGACGCCGCCCGCGCCCGGTTCTTCGGTGAAGTCGAGAGCGCCTATGGTGCGGCCCGCTCCGCCATCCGCGCCCGCTCGCTGCTCACGGGTTTCGCCATCGCCATGATCTTCGGCTCGGTCGTCGCCGTGCTGTGGTTCGGTGCGCGCGACGTTCTGTCGGGCACGCTTTCCGCCGGCACGCTCGGCCAGTTCCTGCTCTACGCCGTCTTTGCCGCCGGCAGCCTCGGCGCATTGTCCGAAGTCTGGGGCGAACTCTCGCAGGCCGCCGGTGCCGCCGAGCGCCTGACAGAGCTGCTCGCCGAGGTGCCAGCCATCGCTGCGCCCGCCCGTCCCGTGACACTGCCGCTGCCTGCCCGCGGCGAGCTTGCCTTCCAGGACGTGCATTTCTCGTATCCCGCCCGCCCCGGCTATCGCAGCGTCAACGGCCTGAGCTTTACCGTCAAGCAGGGCGAGACCGTGGCGATCGTCGGCCCCTCCGGCGCCGGCAAAAGCACGATCCTTTCCCTCGTGCTGCGCTTCTACGATCCCGATTCCGGCACGATCACTCTCGATGGCGTCGACCTGCGCACCGCTGACCCGGAAGAGCTGCGCCGCCGCATCGCGCTGGTGCCGCAGGACGTCACCATCTTTGCCGCAACCATCCGCGACAACATTGCCTTCGGCATGGCGGATGTCAGCGACGAGGCGATCCGTGCTGCGGCGCGCGCCGCCCAGGCGGAAGAATTCATCGCCCGGCTCGACAAAGGCTATGACACGATGGTCGGCGAGCGCGGTGTCACACTGTCCGGTGGCCAGCGCCAGCGTATCGCCATCGCCCGCGCCATCCTGAAGGACGCGGCCCTCCTGCTGCTCGACGAGGCGACCTCCGCGCTCGATGCCGAAAGCGAGACGCTGGTGCAGAAGGCGCTGGACGGCCAGATGGGCAAGCGCACGACGATCGTCATCGCCCACCGCCTCGCCACCGTGCTCAAGGCCGACCGCATCCTCGTCATGGAGGCGGGCCGCGTCGTCGAGGAAGGCACGCATCAGTCGCTCGTCCAGCAGAACGGGCTTTACGCCCGCCTGGCCCGGCTGCAATTCGACCATGGCGGCCAGGCTTTCCTTGGAGAAGCCCGCGCCGCCGGCTGATCGTCGCTTGCCCTTGTTTCGCGGGGCAAGTGCCCTATCCTGAGGGAGCGGACTTCACGTCACCTTGGGAGGAAAACCACGTGGCATTTTCGACGCTCACCCGCCGTACCCTTATGGCGCTTGGCACCACCGTACTTGCGTCGCTGGCGCTCGGCCTGCCGGCCAGTGCCCAGCAATTCCCTGACCGGACCATCACGCTCGTCGTGCCGTTCGCGGCTGGAGGATCGACCGACGTTGTTGCGCGCATCATCGCGCAGAAGATGGGCGACGGCCTCGGCCAGCAGGTCATCGTCGAAAATGTCGGCGGCGCCGGCGGAAGTCTCGGTGCCGACCGGGTGGCGCGCGCCGAGCCGGATGGCTATACGATCCTGATGGGCACGGTCGCCACCCACGCGCTGAACCCGCTGATCCTGAAAACCAACCCCTATGATGCGGAAAAGGATTTCGCGCCGGTTTCTCTGCTGGTGATCGTGCCGAACGTGCTCGTGGTGAACCCTGAACTGCCAGCGAAAAACGTCGAAGAGCTGCTGGCGCTGCTGAAGGCCGATCCGGAAGGCTACAGCTATGCTTCCTCCGGCAACGGTACGCCGCTGCATCTCTCTGGCGAACTCTTCAAGAGCATGGCCGGCGTCAGCATGCAGCATGTGCCCTACAAGGGCTCCGGCCCGGCGCTGAACGACGTGATCGGCAACCAGATCCCGATCATGTTCGACAACCTTCCCTCCTCCTCCAGTCACATCAAGGCCGGCACGCTGCGCGCACTCGCCGTGACGACGAAGGAGCGCGCCGCCTCCTTCCCGGATGTGCCGACGATCGCCGAATCCGGCATTCCCGGCTATGAGACCTATACGTGGAATGCGCTGTTTGCGCCTGCCGGCACGCCGACCGACGTGGTGGCAAAGCTCAACGAAGCGGCCAACACTGCCATGAAGGATCCGGCCGTTGTGGAGCGCATGAAGGAGTTCAGCGCGACGATCGTCGGCTCGACGCCCGAAGACCTTGGCAAGCACGTGACAGCCGAGCTTGCCAAATGGAAGCCGGTCGTCGAAGGCGCCAAGATCCAGATGGACTGATCGTGATCGAAGCGGTCGGCGCTCTCAGGCGCCGACTGCCCTGCCCGCTCTACGCCCCGAAAACAGGCATCCACCGAGGAAGGTGCCTTCCAGCGCATTGTAGCCATGCACGCCGCCGCCGCCGAAACCGGCGACCTCACCGGCTGCATAGAGACCCGGCACCGGCTTGCCGGACAATTCCAGCACTCGGCCGGAAAGATCCGTCTGGAGGCCACCCAAGCTTTTGCGCGTCAGGATGTTGAGGCGCACGGCAATCAATGGCCCGGCCTTCGGATCAAGCAGACGATGCGGTCGTGCGGTGCGCATCAGTTTGTCGCCAAGATAGGCGCGCGCGCCGCGAACGGCCGTTACCTGCGCATCCTTCGAGAAGGGGTTGTCGATCTCGCGGTCGCGGGCTTCCACCGCGGCCCGCACCTGCTCGACATCCAGCAGCGCCTCTCCCGTCAACGTGTTCATCGCGGAGACGAGGTCGCCGAGATCGTTGCGCACCACAAAATCCGCGCCCTTGTCCATGAAGGCCTGCACGGGGCCGGGCGGGTTCTTGCCGAGCCGCTTCAGGAGCAGCGGGATATCCTTGCCGGTCAGGTCCGGGTTCTGCTCGGAGCCCGACAGGGCGAACTCCTTCTTGATGATCGCCTTCGTCAGGATGAACCAGCTGTGGTCATAGCCCGTCGCGCGGATGGCTTTGAGCGTGGCCAGCGTGTCGAAGCCCGGCATGGCCGGTGCCGGAAACCGCCGCCCGCGTGCGTCCAGCCAGAGCGAGGACGGGCCAGGCAGGATGCGGATGCCATGCCCCGGCCAAATCGGATCCCAGTTCCTCAGGCCCTCCGTATAGTGCCACATGCGGTCGCCATTGATGACGGAGCCGCCGGCAGCCTGCGTGATCGCCAGCATGCGACCATCGACATGGGCCGGCACGCCGCTGACCATGAAGGCGGGCGGTTCGCCCAGGCGATCACGCGGCCAGCTCTGCCGCACCAGCTCGTGATTGCCGCCGATGCCGCCGGAGGAGACGAGCACTGCCCCCGCCCGGAAACTGAAATCGCCCACCACCGCGCGAGAGGTTGACCGGCCGCGCTCCGCAGCGTCCGGCGCGAGAACCGCGCCATGCGCGCCGACGACGGCGCCGTTTTCGACGATCAGGCCATCCACCCGGTGGCGGAAACGAAAGACCAGCGCATTAGAGGCGCGAAAATCCTGCGCACGTCGCAGGAAGGGCGCCAGCACGCCGGGGCCGGTGCCCCAGGTGACGTGGAAGCGCGGCACGGAATTGCCATGGCCGGTCGCAAGTCCGCCGCCACGCTCGGCCCAGCCGACGACCGGGAACCAGCGCATGCCCATGGCGTGCAGCCAGGCGCGTTTTTCCCCGCTGGCAAAATCGAGATAGGCCTCCGCCCAGTGGCGCGGCCAGTGGTCCTCCGGCCGGTCGAAGCCCGCGGAGCCCAACCAGTCCTGCCGGGCCAGTGCTAGGCTGTCGCGGATGCGCAGGCGCCGCTGCTCCGGGCTGTCGACGAAAAAAAGGCCACCGAGCGACCAGAAGGCCTGCCCGCCAAGGCTCTGCTCGCCCTCCTGATCGAGAACGATCACCTTGAGGCCGCGCGCCGCCGCCTCCGTCGCCGCCACGAGGCCAGCCAGCCCCGCCCCGATCACCAGCAGGTCGCAATCCATAAACGCCTCCCGTCGTCCTGTCGGAAAAACTTACGCATACGTGCGCGTAAGATCAACCTTCCGGCAATGGCGTCGCACCAATCGGCGCGAAGCGACTATCGTTCGGTGAGCTTCAGCTCGATGCGGCGATTGGTGGCGCGGGCGGCATCGTCGCTGCCTTCGGCAATCGGCTGGAACTCGCCGAAACCCGCCGCGACGAGCCGGTTGGCGGGCACGCCATTGGCGATCAGGAATTTGACCACCGAGGTCGCACGCGCCGAAGAAAGCTCCCAGTTGTCGCGGTAGCGGCCGGTGCCGGAGAGCGGCACATTGTCGGTATGGCCATCGACGCGCAGCACCCAGTTGATCTCGGAGGGAATTTCCTTGGCGAGATCGAGCAACGCGGTGGCGAGCTTGCGCATCTCCACCTGCCCTTCCGGGTTCAACTCGTTGCCGCCGGACGGGAACAGCACTTCCGACTGGAAGACGAACCGGTCGCCGACGATGCGGATGTTTTCGCGATCGGAGAGGATTTCCCGCAGGCGACCGAAGAAGTCGGAGCGATAGCGGTTGAGTTCCTGCACACGCTGCGCCAGCGCGACGTTGAGGCGGCGGCCGAGATCGGCAATCTTCGCTTGCGACGAACTATCCTTTGCCTCCGAGGCCTGAAGCGCCTCTTCCACCGCCGCAATCTGGCTGCGCAACGCGGCAATCTGCTGGTTCAGCAGTTCGATCTGGCTCATGGCGCGGGCGCTGACCTGTTTTTCCGAATCGAGTTCGCCTTCGAGCGTCGTCACGCGCGCATTCGCCTGGTCCGACGCGCCGGCCCCGCTATCGAGCAATTGCTGCAAGCGGGAACGGTCGCTTTCCGACTGGGCGAGCGACGCCTGCAGGTTGGCGAGTGCATCCTCGATATCCTGCTTGCCGCTCTTTTCGAGCGCCAGAAGCTGGGTCAGCTCGTTGATCTGGCTGGTGAGCCGGTTCAGCACATCGTCCTTGCCGGAAATTTCCCGGCTCAGGAAGAACTGCGCCAGCACGAACACCGTCAGCAGGAACATGATGGCCAGCAGCAGCGTCGATAGCGCATCGACGAAGCCAGGCCAGTAATCGACCGTGCGCTGGCTGCGCCGGTTGCGGGCGAGCGCCATCTCTACTCGCCCCCGGCCTTATGGGCTTTCTCGCTCGTGCGCTCGGACAGCCGCTCGACGTTTTTCTCGCCGTTGCGCGCGGCGAGCCGGTCGAGCGTGCGGCGCAGCGCCTTGGCCTCTTCCTGTTGCGCCTCGATCCAGTCGCGCAGCATCTGCTGTTCGCTGCGCATGTTCTTGACGAGGCCCTGGATGCCCTCCGCAAGGCTTGCCATCGCCGCCGTCGAACGGTGGCCGCTGCCGCCGCCGTCCTGCGCGAGCTTCAGGATCTGTTCCGCCAGAGCCTGCACGTCGGCGGACGACGAACCGGCCGCCATATCGGCCACCGGCTGGAGTTCGGACCCGACATCGGTGACCGAGGAGAGCCAGTTTTCCAGTTCGGTATAGAACCGGTTCTGCGCGCGCCCAGCCTGGAGATCGAGGAAGCCGAGGATCAGCGAGCTTGCCAGACCGAAAAGCGAGGTGGAGAAGGCCGTCCCCATGCCCTCGAGCGGCGCGGACAGGCCCTGCTTCAAGGCGGTCAGGATGTCGTTCGCCGTGCCGCCGCCGGCATCGAGCGACTGGATGACCGCGCTGATCGAGCCGATCGTGCCGAGCAGACCCCAGAAGGTGCCGAGCAGGCCGAGGAAGACGAGCAGGCCGATCAGATAGCGGGATGTATCACGCGATTCATCGAGGCGGGTCGCAATGGAATCAAGGATCGAGCGCAGCGCATTGGCCGAGAGCGCGACGGAATGCCGGCGACCGATCAGCGCGCGCATCGGTGCAAGCAACACCGGATCGCGCCCGACCTTCTCGGCACTGCCGGCCGCGCGGAAGGAGTTGAACCAGCGGACTTCCGGCCGCAACGCCAGCACATGGTTGAAGACGAGAAGAATGCCGATCAGCAGCACGCCGAGGATCAGACCGTTCAGGCCCGGATTGCTGAGGAAGGCCGTCTGCGCCTGGCGGAAGAGGATGGCGGCCACGAAGCCGACGATGATGAGGAAGATCACCATCGTCCAGAAGAAGGCCATGGGGCTTGAGAGTTTGTGGGGGTAGTCATCCCCGGTCCCGGCCGATCCTCCCCAGCCCGACAGCCCAAGCTTCGCCATGTCGTCGCATCTCCACTTCCTCGTCGCGGCGGAGACTAGAGGAAGATTAAGCCGAATTGAAGGGCTTAGCGGCAACAGCGACGCGGAATGCGTCGCCCCGAGACTGGCTTTTAACGGGTGGGAACCGGGCGGTGCACGACGTCGCGCAGCGCCTTGTGGATATATTCGTTGCCGGCAACGATCGTGCCGGTGTCGAACATCGCACTGCCGCCATCGAGATCGCTCGCATAACCGCCGGCTTCGCGAATCAGCAGAATGCCGGCCGCGATATCCCACGGCGCCAGGTCCCGTTGCCAGAAACCGTCGAAACGGCCGGCCGCGACATAGGCAAGATCCAGCGCGGGCGAGCCGAGACGGCGCACACCGGCGACCTCACCCATCACATGGCGCAACTCGATGAGGAACTTGCCGTGATTGCCGTCGCCGAGATGCGGCACGCTGCAGCCGACGACCGCATCGGAGAGGCTCTTGCGGGCCGCGACACGCAGGCGACGATCGTTGACAAAAGCGCCACCGCCACGCTCGGCGGTGAAAAGCTCGTCCGTCGCCGCGTTCAGCACCACGGACGCGACGATTTCACCATTGCGCTCCAGCGCGATGGTGCTGGCAAAAAGCGGAATGCCGTGCAGGAAGTTCGTTGTGCCGTCGAGCGGATTGACGATCCAGCGATGCGCGCCGTCCGTACCGACGACCTCTTCGCCGTCCGCGCCGAGAAAGCCATAGGTCGGGCGCGCCTTCATCAGCTCTTCACGGATGAGCTTTTCCGCCTTGCGGTCGGCCTGCGCGACGTAATCGCCCGGTCCCTTGACCGAGACCTGCAGGTTCTGCACTTCGCCGAAATCACGGGAGAGCGATTTTCCGGCCTTGAAAGCGGCCTGAACCATGACGTTGAGAAGAGCTGAACGAGCCATACACTTAAGTCCTTCGGGAATGTCCGGTGCTCGGGACGGCAAGAGCCGCGGCGCGCAAACGCACCGGGACCGGGATTTGAGGCCTCAAGACCACAAATTCCCAGAAGTTTCAAGTCTTCGGCCCCTGCATCGGCTGCAATGCAGGGTATCGCATCGTGCAACAGGGTAAATGCGCGGCTTTAAGAGCCCGAGCGGTACTTGTTCGCTGCGGTGACCGCGGCCTTCTGCTGCTCGTCGTTGAGGCCGAGATAGAAGTCCTCGAGCGACGGGTCGTTGAGGCCGGCCCGACGTGCCAGCACGAACCATTTCGCCGCCTCGACCGGATCCGGCCTTGTCCCGAGCGCATGGATGTAAAGCTGGGCGAGCTTGCTCTGCGCGACGGGATTGCCGCCGTCGGCCGCCCGTTTCATCCATTTGAAGCCGGCTTCGTAGTCGCGGTCACCGGCAGTGCCGTTCACCAGCCACATGCCAAGATCGAGCTGGGCGGTGTCGAAACCGGCGCGCGCCGCACGCAGCAGCCATTCACGCGCCCGCCTGGTCTTTTCCTCCGGCAGGTCGGTCAGGTTGATGTAGATCTGCGACAGGGCATATTGCGCATCGGCAATGCCCTGTTCGGCGGATTTCTCGTAGTAGGGCAGCGCGTCGCGCAGGCCCTTCTCGCCGGGACTGTCGGCGACCAGCACCTGGCCATAGTTGAACTGCGCAGAGGCGTTGCCCAGATCGGCCGCCTTCTTCATCAGCTCATCGGCCTTCTTGCGGTCCTCTTTCGAGCTCGAGCGCTCCATCAACAGGACCGCATATTTGAACATACCGGTCGGATCGCCGCCGCCGGCCGCCTGCTCGTACCAGAACATGGCTTGGTCGCGGTTGCGCTTGACGCCGAGGCCGCGATCGAGAATTTCCGCCACCAGCGTCTGCGCCGCCGGGTCGCCCAGTTGCGCACGCGGCAGCGCGAGTTCCATCGCCGTCAGGTAGCGGCCGCGCTGGAAAGCACCGTAGGCCTCATCGACCTTGCCGGCGAAGGGCTTTTCCGCCGGCAGCGCCGGCAGGTCCGCACCCATGCGGTCCAGCACCGAAAGCCCGGACGACGGGCCATCGACAGGCTTGTCCTTGTCGGTTTTCGTGGCGGACTTGTCTTCGACGGATGCCGGTTCGGCCGCGGGCGTCTGATCCTTCGCATCCGCAGCGCCATCATCGGCCGTCACCGCCGGCCCCTTCTTCACGGTCTGCGCGGAGGCGGGCGCAGCAACGAGAGCAGCCGTGGCGAGAAACGCCACCGGCACCATACGGCAGATTTGAAAGAACACGGCCCTGATCATGAACGCCTACTATTCCTCAAACCGTGGCGCTTTTTCGTCAAGAAGAGCGTTGACGGCAGCAATTACATGCGGTGCCTGCGCGGGATCGGCAAACACCGCCTTGTCGAGCGCGACGAACTCCGCGCCAGCCTCGGCAGCGGCAAGGGCCGACTGCGGGTCCGTGCCGCCGAGCACGATGCAGGGAATTTCCACCATCGAGGCCCACCATTCGGCAAGCGCCAGATTCTTCGGATGCGCCTCCGGCTTGATGTCGCCGCCGATCTTGCCGAAGAAGATATAGTCCGGCTGCACATCGCCGATCTCCAGCGCCTTGTGCCGGTCCGTCGCGTTTCCCCCGCCGACGATGAGCTGCGGCGTGAATTTCTCCACCACCTCGCCCAGTTCCGCCACGCCGCCCGTCACATGGATGCCGTCGGCCTTCACCCGTCCGGCAACGCGCGTATCGCCGGCGACCAGGGCCGCAGCCCCGGCATTCTGCACGATCGCCACCAGCTTCTCGGCATGTTTCTGGAACAGGCCGTCGTCGAGTCCGTACTGCGGCAGGATCACCGAGGCAACGTCACCGCCCTTCAGCGCGCCTTCCAGCATTGCGGCGCGCGCGGAAAGGTCGTCGCCTTCAGGCAGGATCAGCACCAGGCGGCAGCGGTTTTGGACGTCGGACATGAATGGGCACTTCCCTTGGGTTCAGATAGTCGGGGCTCGTCATAACAGATCAAAGCGGTTAGACGGAAGAACGAACAGGATCAATCGCCCTCCATGTCCATCGACCCTTCCATCTACTACGCTGCCATCCCCGCGGTTCTCCTGGTCGGCCTGACGAAGGGCGGCATGGGCGAGGCGCTGGCCTTGATGGGCGTGCCGCTGCTCGCCATGGCCGTGCCGCCGGTGCAGGCCGCCGCGATCCTGTTGCCGATCCTCGTCGTGATGGACTGCGTCTCGCTCTGGATCTGGCGCGACTACAACGACCGCACGCTCCTGAAAATGCTCTTGCCCGGCGCCCTGATCGGCATCGCCATCGGCTGGGCGACTTCAGCCTATGTGCCGCGTGATGCGCTGCGCCTGATCATCGGGCTCATCACCGTGCTCTTCGCCGCCCGCTACTTCTATAACAGTTGGCGGGCCCGCCACGGCCATATCGCCCAGGCAAAACCGCACCGCCTCGTCCCCGCCGCCTTCTTCGGCACGCTTTCCGGTTATGGCAGTTTCGTCGCCCATGCCGGCGGGGCACCGTTCCAGGTCTACAGCCTGCCGCTGAAACTGCCGCCACGCGATTACACGGGCGCCGCCGTGCGCTTCTTCGCCATCCTCAATTTCATCAAGCTCGGCCCCTATTTCGCCCTCGGCCAGCTCGACACGACAAATCTCACCATCTCCGCCACGCTCGTGCCGCTTGCCATCGTTGCGACGGCCTGCGGCGGCTTCATGGTCAAGCGTATGAAGCCGGAGGTCTTCTATCCCTTCATGTACGCCATGGCCTTCATCGCCGGCCTCAAGCTTGTCTATGACGGCGTGGTCGCCTTCGTCTGAACCATTACTTCGCAGCGCACAAAATACTTGCCGCAAATGCTGCTTTGCCATAGCGTTCAGCCATGGCGCACCCTGATCCCTTTGCAGCGATTGCCGATCCCAACCGCAGGTTCCTGCTGGAGGAACTGCGGCGTGCCCCGCGCACCGTCAATGAACTCTCCGAAGGGCTGCCGATCAGCCGCCCGGCCGTCTCCCAGCACCTAAAGGCGTTGCTCGATTCCAACCTCGTCAGCGTGAAATCCGAAGGCACAAAGCGCATCTATGCGATCAACGCCAAGGGTTTCGACGGGCTCAATCTCTGGCTCGACCAGTTCTGGGCCTGAACGGCCAGCACTCCTGTTTCAAAACAGAACGCCCTGGCGCACGTTTCAAGCGGGCCAGGGCGTCTCGATACCTATGATTTCATTTTACGGAAGCGGTTTCGCGAAACGGGCTCCTACCCTGGTCCTCCCATACAGACCATCTGTGTTCGCGACGTGCCTCCCTCGGTAAATTCTTGGAAAAATCCCTGTCTTTTCAGTGTGATGAAGAGCGCAGGCGCTCGATCTCATCTTTGATGCGCAGCTTGCGACGCTTGATGTCCGCGATCGTCTGGTCCTCCGAGGAGGGACGGATAACCGCAGCATGCAGCTCTTCCTCAAGAGCAAAATGCTTCTTTTCCAGCGTAGCCAGATGGGCCTCAATCGTCATGTGACAGTTCCTTCCTTTTGCTTACGCCCGGTCATTCACACGCCGGGTGGTCCAGGTTGCAACAGAACTAGTGTGCCATGTCATTTTTCATTTGTCGAAGGCGAAAACGTGGCAAGGGATAACTTCCCGTTACCAGGGGTTTCGTGGTACGAGCACCCTTTATCGAGAATGGAGGCAGGTGGGCGAACCACCTCTCCGCCGAGGGGAACGAATAGCATGCCAGACCAGGACCAGGCTGAATTGCGGCTTGCCGTTGCGCGGCTGCGCCAAGAACACGAAGATTACGATGCCGCGATCAACGCCATGATCCAGATCGGCAGCGAAGCCCTCAGAATCCAGCGTATGAAGAAGAAGAAACTGGGCCTGAAGGACCGGATCTCCAAGCTGGAAGACCAGATCATCCCCGACATCATCGCCTGAACCGGACGAGAAGCCTTGGACACCACAGAAACGCCCCCCGTCGCCATCATCATGGGTAGCCAGTCCGACTGGGAGACGATGAAAAACGCCGCCGACACGCTCGATGCGCTCGGCGTCGACTATGAGGCCCGCATCATTTCGGCGCACCGCACACCGGACCGGCTCTACAGCTTCGCGCGCGGCGCCAAGGCCGAAGGCTTCAAGATCATCATCGCCGGTGCCGGCGGCGCGGCCCATCTGCCGGGCATGGCGGCGGCGATGACGCCGCTGCCGGTCTTCGGCGTGCCGGTGCAGTCCAAGGCGCTGTCCGGCCAGGACAGCCTGTTGTCCATCGTGCAGATGCCGGCGGGCATTCCCGTCGGCACGCTCGCCATCGGCCGGGCCGGCGCGGTCAATGCCGCGCTGCTGTCTGCCGCCGTGCTTGCCCTCAGCGACCCGGAACTGGCCCATCGCCTCGACGAATGGCGCGAGAACCAGTCGAATTCCGTTGCCGAATATCCCGTGGACGGCCCGCTATGACCGTCCGCACGATCGGCATTATCGGCGGCGGCCAGCTCGGCCGCATGCTGGCCATGGCGGCTGCACGCCTCAACCTGCGCACCGTCGTTCTCGAACCGCAGGCCGATTGTCCGGCCGCACAGGTCGCCAACGCGCAGATCGTCGCCGCCTATGACGACCCGGATGCGCTCGCCGAGCTCGCCCGCCTCTGCGACGTCGTCACCTACGAATTCGAGAATGTGCCGGTCGTCGCGGCCGAGGCATTGGCAAAGGCCGTCCCCGTCTACCCGCCACCGCGCGCGCTGGAAGTCTCGCAGGACCGGCTGGTCGAAAAGAGCTTCATCCGTGATTGCGGCATCGTCACCGCCGATTTCGCCGCCGTGGACAGCCAGGCCGACCTCGAAGCGGCGCTCGACCGGTTCGGCGGCGTCGGCGTCCTGAAGACGCGCCGGCTCGGCTATGACGGCAAGGGGCAGCGCCTCTTCCGTTCGCCGGCCGAAAGCCGTGACGGCGCCTTCGAGGCGCTCGGCGGCGTACCGCTGATTCTCGAAAGCCTGGTGCCCTTCGAACGGGAAATCTCGATCATCGCCGCCCGCGACCATGACGGCACGATCGCCTGTTACGATCCGGCGGAAAACGTCCACCTGAACGGCATCCTGCACACCTCCACCCTGCCGGCGCTCGTTAACGAGACGACGGTGGACCAGGCGCGCAAGGCGGCGCGGGCGATTCTCGACCAGCTCGGTTATGTCGGCGTCATCGGCGTCGAATTTTTCGTCCTGCCGGATGGCGGGCTCGTGGCCAACGAGATCGCGCCGCGCGTGCACAATTCCGGCCACTGGACGGAGGCAGCATGCATCGTCTCGCAGTTCGAGCAGCATATCCGCGCCGTCGCCGGGCATACGCTCGGCGATCCCCGTCGCCATTCGGACTGTGTGATGCAGAATCTCATCGGCGACGACATCGACGACGTGCCCGCATGGCTGGCCAAGCCCGGTGTGTTTGTCCATCTCTACGGCAAGACGGAAGCCCGCCCCGGTCGCAAGATGGGGCATGTTACCCAGGTTTTCAGCTGAGAGAGGCTGGAAAACCGGCCGGGAGCGCGGAAAACCCGCTGCTTGCGGTTGACAGCGCAAAGGTCACAGGGTACATGCCTGCCAACCCGAAAGCGCGCCCGAAACGGCGCGTTTTTGATTGAAGAAATCCGGCGAGCTCGTATCGCCCTGCAATACGCGGATCAGAAAAATGAAGATCAAGAATTCGCTCAAGTCGCTCAAGGCTCGCCACCGCGAAAACCGCCTTGTTCGCCGCAAGGGCCGCATCTACATCATCAACAAGCAGAACCCGCGCTTCAAGGCTCGTCAGGGCTGATCAAGCGTCGCGGTCACCTGTGGTGATCGAGAAATATTGACTTGAAGTTGGGCGCTGGCGGTCTACCATGGCCGCCATGCGCTTTTTCATGCTTTACACAATCTGCCTTTCCCTCTCCCTCATCGGTGCCGCACCGACCGCTGCCCTTGCGCAGTCGGCGGACAAGGCCTCGCTTGACGCCACATCCGGCGCCTTCACGACGCCTGCCCAGCGGCTCGACAAACTGTTCGTCGAGCTGAAACGCGAGGCGAGCCCAGACGCAGCCACCGGCATCGCCAACCAGATCCGCCGGGAATGGCAAGACTCCGGCAGCGCCACGATCAACCTGCTCATCCAGTGGGCCGACAAGGCCGTGAGCGAGGAAAAGAACGCCGCGGCGCTCGATTTCCTCGACGAAGCGATTCGCCTGAAGCCGGACTATGTCGAAGGCTGGAACCGCCGCGCGACGCTGCATTTCAAGCTGGGCAACTATCGCAAGTCCATGTCCGACATAAACCAGGTGCTCGTCATCGAGCCACGCCATTTTGGCGCATTGGCCGGCATGGCCGCGATCATGCAGCAGACCGGTCGCGACGAGATGGCGCTGAAGGCGTGGGAACGCTTCCTGGAGGTCTACCCCACCGAGCGGCAGGCACAGAAGGAACTGGGCGAACTGGCGGAAAAGCTGACCGGCCAGCGGACCTGACTGCCGTGCCGTGGAACCGGCATGGCAGCGATTGCGCAGATCGTTTATCGATACCCCCAACCAGGCTCCTTCCTTGCCCTCCCCTAGCCGCCTCATGCTGACAGCCCTTCTTGCCGCTCCCCTTGCGCTGGCGCTCGCCGGCTTCGTCTTCACCGCGTGGAAGACGCGCGCCATAGAGCGGCAGTTCCCAAACATCGGCGAGCGCATCGACGTGGGCGGCTTCAGCATGAACAGCGTGTTCATCCCGGCCGGCGCCGCGGCCGACCTGCCGCCCCTCGTTTTCATCCACGGGGCAAGCGGCAACCTGCGCGACCAGATGCATGCCTTCCGGCAAAAACTCGAAGGCCGGGCGGACCTGCTGTTCCTCGACCGGCCGGGCCACGGCTACTCGGACCGGGGCGGGCCGGAAAATGCCTGGCCGGACGGTCAGGCCGATGCCGTCGCCCGCCTGATGGACAAGCGTGGCATAGGCAAGGCGATCATCATCGGCCATTCCTTTGGTGGTGCCACGGCCGCAAGCTTTGCGCTGCAGCACCCGGACAAGACGGCCGGCCTGCTCTTTCTCGCACCCGCAACCCATCCCTGGCCCGGCGGCGTCGACTGGTACTACGATCTGGCGAAGATGCCGGTCATCGGCTGGCTGTTCACCCGCATCGTCGCGCTGCCCGCAGGGCTGTCGCGCATCGAGAGCGGCACCCGTTTCGTCTTCGCCCCGAACCCGCGCCCGGACGATTACATCGCAGCCACCGCACCTGCACTCGTGCTGCGCCCGTCGACCTTCCGCAACAATGCAATCGACGTCGCCAGCCTGCTTGACTATGTCGGCCGCGTGCAGCCGCGCTACCACGAAATCCACACGCCCACGGTCATCATTACCGGGGACACGGATGGCGTCGTCTATGAGGAAATCCACTCCCGCGGGCTGGCGCGCGATATCGCGGGATCGGAACTCGTCTGGATCCGCAATCTCGGCCACAAACCGGATTACGTCGTGACCGACCTTGCCATCGAAGCGCTGGAGAAGATCGCCGGCAAGGATCGCGACCTCCAGGAATCAGCAAGGCGGGCCGAAGCCCGCCTTGCGAAGGATCATGAAGAGTAGAGCAATTCCAGGAAAAGTGTGAAGCGGTTTTCCGTCCGGAATTGCGTCGACAAAAATTCCGATCAGACGCCGCTGACGCCGTCCGCGCCGATATAGGCGATGCGCAGCATGTTCGTCGCGCCCGGCGTGCGCAGCGGAACGCCGGCCGAAACGATGATGCGGTCGCCCGGCTTGCCGAATTCTTCGGTCACGACGATGCGGCAGGCGCGATTGACCATGTCGTCGAGGTTTTCCGCATCTCCCGTGACGACGCAGTGCAGGCCCCAGACGACCGAGAGGCGGCGGGCCGTCTCGATGACCGGCGAGAGCGCCAGGACCGGGACTTCCGGCCGCTCACGCGCGGCGCGCAGGCCCGTCGTGCCCGACGAGGTGTAACAGACGATGGCCGACAGCTTCAGCGTCTCGGCGATCTGGCGGGCGGCGAGCGAAATGGCATCGGCGCCCGTGGCTTCCGGGGCTGCGCGCTGGGCGTAGATGATGCCCGGATAATGCGGGTCGCGTTCGACCGTGCTGGCAATCGACGCCATCGTCGAGACGGCTTCGACCGGATAGGTGCCGGAGGCAGACTCAGCCGACAGCATGACGGCGTCCGCGCCTTCGAAGACGGCAGTCGCGACGTCCGACACTTCGGCGCGGGTCGGCACCGGTGCGGAAATCATCGATTCCAGCATCTGCGTCGCGACGACGACCGGCTTGCCGGCGCGGCGGCAGGCGCGAATAAGCTGCTTCTGGATGCCGGGAACGGCTTCCAGCGGCATTTCCACGCCGAGATCGCCACGCGCCACCATCAGTGCATCGGAAAGCTCGATGATCTCGTCGATACGCTCGACGGCCTGCGGCTTTTCAATCTTCGACATCAGGCCGACGCGGCCGCGCGCGATCTTGCGCACTTCGACCAGATCTTCCGGGCGCTGGATGAACGAGAGCGCGACCCAGTCGACGCTGCCGGTCGCCAGCACGGCATCGAGATCGATACGGTCCTTTTCCGTCAGCGCACCGACGCCGAGCAGCGTGTCGGGCAGGCTGACGCCCTTGCGGTCGGAGATCTTGGTGCCGGAGACCACCGTGCAGACGATCGACTTGCCATCGGACGATTCAGCGCGCAGGTGCAGCTTGCCGTCGTCGATCAGGAGACGATGGCCGGGCTTGACCGCCTCGAGGATCTCCGGATGCGGCAGGAACACGCGGTTGTTGTCGCCGGGCTCGTCCTTGTTGTCGAGCGTGAAGGTCTGCCCGGGCTTCAGCTCTTCCGAACCGTTGGCGAACTTGCCGACGCGCAGCTTCGGCCCCTGAAGGTCGGCAAGAATGCCGATCGGCCGGCCGCAGCGCGCCTCCACCGCACGAATGCGGCTGATCAGCGAGCGCATCACATCGTGGCTGGCATGGCTCATGTTGATGCGGAACAGGTCTGCTCCCGCCTCATGCAGCTTCTGGATCATCTGCTCGTCAGACGATGCGGGCCCGAGCGTGGCGAGGATTTTGACTTTTCTGTTCCGTCTCATCAGTTCTGGCTCTCCTGCGTCCCTGGCGTATCGGAAAGCTGTACCATCCAGCTTCCCTGCCGCCCCGTGTCATATTCCTTGAAGCCCATGCGCTGGAATCCGCGCGCGAAGCAGTCCTCGACGCCGGTGATCTTGAACTCGTTTTCGGCGACGCACATGTTGACGTCACCGGTCCAGCGGCCGCCGCGGGCGGCGTCTTCGGCATAGAGGTAATAATAGCGCGACTGCAGCTCGCCCTCGATCAGCGTGGCGCAGGTGGTCGCAGGCACCTGCCACCATCCTTCGGTCATCCAGCCTTCCTTGGCGCGGTAGCCGATGGCGACGCCGACGAGGTTTTGCGTGCCGTTGCAGACACGGAATTCCGCCTTCGCCTCATCCGCAACGGAAAGGGCGAGGAAACCCGCAAACAGGAAAAGTCCAGCCTGGAAAAGGCCGCTGGCTTTCGGGAAAAACGGGCGATAGCTCTTGGTTCTCACGGCTTCCGATGGAACTCCGTTGATTTGAATATGCGCTTTCTTGCGATGCCGGGGCATGAATGTCAACGCAACATCAATCGATTACATTTTCACGAAAGGAGAAGGAATCTTTCCTGCAACCGCAGGCCTCGAACCTTGCGAGGCGGGTCGCCCCATGCAATCACTCGCAGGCGTAGCGCACAATCGGCAAAAGACATGCACGACCATCCCCCTTTCGAGATCATTGACGGCGATTTGAGCCTCGGGCTCGTCGTTCTGGCAGACCATGCCACAAATCTTCTTCCTTCCCGTTACGGCCGGCTCGGCCTGCCGGACAGCGCTTTCGAACGCCATATCGCCTACGATATCGGCGTCGAGGGCGTGGTGCGCGGCCTGAACGCCCGGCTGAACGCGCCGGTGGTCATGAGCCGCTTCTCCCGTCTGTTGATCGACCCCAACCGCGGCGAGGACGATCCGACGCTCGTCATGCGAATTTCCGACGGCGCGATTGTTCCAGGCAACCATCCGATCACGCCCGAAGAATGGCAATACCGGCTGGAAACCTTCCATCGCCCCTATCACGATGCCGTGTCTCGCACGATCGGCGCCGTCGCGGAAAAAACCGGCAAGGCGCCGCTCGTCATCTCGATGCATTCCTTCACGCCGGCCTGGAAGGGTGTGGCACGGCCCTGGCAGGTGACGGTGCTCTGGGACAGCGACCATCGCGCTGTTCGCCCCCTGCTCTCCGAACTGGAAGCGCTCGGTGACGTCGTGGTGGGCGACAACGAGCCCTATGACGGGGCGCTGCGCGGCGACACGATGTTCCGCCATTGCATGAAACCCGGCATTGCGCATGCGCTGATCGAAATCCGCCAGGACGAAATCGGCGATGCGGCCGGCATTGCGCGCTGGGTCGAGCGGCTTGCCCCCATCCTCGGCCGCTTGAACGCAGATGATGTCCTGCACACATACGAGACATTCCCCTCCCGCACCGGGCCCTATTGAGCCCCGAGGACGAGACGATGAGCGATCTGACAAAAGAACAGCAGACGGAGTTCGAGGCGGCCGCCTTCCGGCGCCTCGTGAACCATCTGCGCGAACGCAGCGATGTGCAGAACATCGACCTGATGAACCTCGCCGGCTTTTGCCGCAACTGCCTGTCCAACTGGTACCGCGACGCGGCAAACGCGGCGGGCGTCCCTCTCGACAAGGAGGCCTCGCGCGAAATCGTCTACGGCATGCCCTACGAGGAATGGCGCGAACGCCACCAGCGCGAGGCGAGCGATGCCCAGAAGACAGCCTTCGAGGCCAACCGCCCGAAGGAATGACGCCCGCCTGCGCGAAAATCCCTGGTGCATTTGCGCTTTTCTTCGAATCGCGAAAACGCGCTACCTCTTTGTTTTTACGCAATTCTGGACGGAAAACCGTTCCGCACTTTTGCTGGAATTGCTCCAGGCACCGCGCGTTAGGCCTTGATCTTGCCGGAAGTTCGCGGCAAGTCACGGCACCTTTGAATTTCTAGCCTATCCAAGGAGAACATCATGTCGGATGCCCACGGCGTCGCACGCGACCAGCTTCGCGCATTCATCGAGCGCATCGAGCGTCTCGAGGAAGAAAAGAAAACCATCGCCGACGACATCAAGGACGTCTACGGCGAAGCCAAGGGCACCGGCTTCGACACCAAGATCCTGCGCAAGGTCATCCAGATCCGCAAGCAGGACAAGGACGAGCGCATGGAGCAGGAAGCGATCCTCGACACCTACCTCCAGGCCCTCGGCATGCTCGAACTGCCGCCGGAAGCCGAATAAGCGGCTCGCCGAACACCCAAAGAAAAACCCCGCCGGATCGCTCCGGCGGGGTTTTTTGATGGATTGTTCTCGGTGCTTAGTTTTCGCTGCCTTCGAACTTGCGGACTTCCATGAAGTTCACCGCCGTGCCGCTGAAGCGCCCGGCATCGATCGACTTCCCTTCCGACTGGAAGCCGGCCATGTAGACGGTCGTCGGCGCGGTACGCAGCTTCCGGCTGACGAAGCGTGGTGCCTTGACCGGCTTGGAGAGCGTCGCGACGCGGCCCTGGGTCAGCGCCCATTGCGAGAGAATCTTCTGGTTCAGCTTCGGCTCGGTGCGGATGGCACCGCGGCTTGCCACGTCGGCATCCTTCTTCTTCGGCCGCCCGCCCTTGGACGTCGCGCCCTCGACAGGCTTGCCATCAAAGGCATCTAGGCTGGCGAGCGAACGGCTGCCGCTGTCCCCCGTCGAAACGAGCGCCGCCATTTCGACCGGGTTGCCCTGCGTCTCGTCCACCGTCGGGTCAGCGAGCGCGGCAAGGCCGGAGCGATCGGCAGACCGCGGCAGTGCCACATCCGCTTCCGCAGCCGCCATCAGCGCCGTCTGCGACTGGTCGAGTTCGACCTGCGGGCGCAGGCCCGGCACCGGCACCATGGCGAGTTCTTCAGCATCCTCGACCGCGGCTTCGGCGGTCATGACAGCACCGGCCTGGGCGTCACCCGGCACGGCGTCGCCGGCCTGGTTGCGTGCACCCAGCGTGACGGGAACCGGGATCTTGTAGGCGGCGAGGTCCTCGAATTCAGGCTTCTGCTCTTCAACCGTCGCCGCTTCCAGAGCAGCAACCGCGCCGCTCGTCGTCGGGGCCACGAGCGCAAGCTCGCTGGTCGTCGTCTCGGCCGCCTTGAAGGCCGGACGGCTGCCCGGAACAGGTGCCGTGAAGGCCACTTCCGTTTCGGCTTCGGTCGCGATCGGCTTCTTGTCCTCTACGGCTTTCGCCGTGGCACCGCCCGATTCACCGCCTTCATCGAAGGAATCGGCAATCGTGACGTTGCTGCTTGCGATCATTTCGGGTTCTTCATCCTCGTCGCCGCCACCGCCGAAGAGAGCAGCGAGGAAGCCGCCCTTGCGCTTGGATGCGCTCGGCGTCGAGCCGCCGCCCGCGACCTCGATGGTGTTTGCACCGACGCGGCGCTTGTAGTCGGCAACGGCCTGCTGGTAGCCCGGCAGCGGCTTGCCATCGGTCGGCACGTGCATGGTCTTGCCGTCCGGGAAGATGCGGGTGAGTTCCTGTCGGCTCATGCGCGGCCAGGCGCGCACGCTGCCAACGTCGAGATGGACGAAGGGCGAACCGGAGGTGGGATAGTAGCCGACGCCGCCGACCTGGAACTTCATCGCGGTGGCGCGCAGCGTCGCGAGCTTGACGCCCGGAATGTAGAAATCCATCGCCTTGCCGAGCATGTGCTGGCTCTTCTTGGCCACACCCTTGGAACGCGAACGCAGCATGCCGTTGGTGGCCGGCGAACGATAGGCGGAAACGACGTTGATGTAACCCTTGCCGCCGGCCTTGGTGTAGACTTCCCAAACCAGGTCGAACAGGCGCGGATCCATCTTCGTCGGCTCGTTGCGGCGCCAGTCGCGCAGGAACGTGTTGAGCTGCTTCAGGCCGCGCTGGTCATAACGGCCATTGCGCTTGAAGGTGATCTCGGCCTTTTCCTTGGTATGGATGAAATAGAGCTTCAGCGTGCGGTTGCCGCTCTCGGCCTGAACCGTCGCAGGAAAGGCCGTGGGCAGGATGAGGGCGGCAGAAAGCACAGCCGTAGACAGCGCCTTGGGCAGCTTGTGCAACACTGCTTTGCAGAGGCTGCTCAGGGAGGCCCCCGGGCGCTTCATCGATGCGAACAAATTTGCCAACTCTTTCCCCGTCCGAAGGACAACGAACGTCCGTTATCCCGAATGACTGCCAAATGCGGTGAGAGCATGGCAAATACGCCACACTCGTCGTCGCGCACCCGTTATAGTGAACAATCCACTAACAGGGAATAAACAGCAATCGAGAAATCGCAAGTGGCCGGGATTCCAAGGGTTTTTACGCAGCTTCTTTCACGGGGTTGTCTGGGTCGATGCCATAGTCCTTCAGTTTGCGATAGAGAGTCGAGCGGCCAATGCCCAATTTTCGGGCAACCTGGCTCATCTGGCCATGATAAAACTTCAGGGCAAAGCGGATCAGTTCCTCTTCCACTTCGGCCAGTTTGCGCACATGACCGCCCTTGTCGACGCTGAGAATGGCGTTGTCCGGGCCGGTGTCGGCGCTTGCTGATTCGGTCGGCCGGAAATCCGGATAGACGCTCGGCAGGCGGGATTCCGACGCGGGATCGGGCATGCGCTGGCTTGTCGCTTCCCAGGTGATGGCCCCGTCTTCGGCAAGCCCGTAGCCCGGAACCTGCGCGGCGATCTGCGGGAAATCGGCCGCATTCAACTCGGCACCTTCCGACAGCACGACGGCGCGGAAGATGGCGTTTTCGAGCTGGCGAATATTGCCGGGCCAGTCATAGGATGTCAGCAGCGCCATGGCGTCAGCGGACACACCAAGCGGCCGGGCAAGCTTCTGTTCGCCGGCAAAACGCTGCACGAAGGCGCGCACGAGAACCGGAATGTCCTCCTTGCGCTTGCGCAGCGCCGGAATGGTGATCGGGAAGACGTTCAGGCGATAGTACAGGTCTTCGCGGAAACGACCTTCGCGCACCTCGTTGATGAGATCGCGGTTGGTCGCCGAAATCAGGCGCACATTGACCTTCTGCGGGAAGCGCGCGCCGATCGTCTCGATCTCGCCCTGTTGCACGGCGCGCAACAGCTTCACCTGGACCTCGAGCGGCAGGTCGCCGATCTCGTCAAGGAACAGCGTGCCGCCATCGGCCTCCATGAATTTTCCGGTATGGCGCTCGGTGGCACCGGTGAAGGCACCCTTCTCATGGCCGAACAGGATGCTTTCGACCAGATTGTGCGGGATCGCGCCGCAATTGACGGTGACGAAAGGCTTGTGCGCCCGGTCGCTCGCCGCCTGGATGGCGCGGGCCACCATTTCCTTGCCGACGCCCGATTCGCCTTCCAGCACAACCGGAATATTCGACTGCGCGGCGCGGCGGCCGAGCTCGATAACGCGCAGCATTTCGGGGCTCGCCGAAACGATGTCGTCGAAATGCACGGTCTCGGTGCGGTTGCGGCGTCCACCGCGGCCGCGGCCTTCGCGCTGGTCCATCTTCAAGGCATTGCCGACGGCAACGCCGAGACGTTCCGGCGACACCGGCTTCACAACGAAATCGAACGCGCCGGCGCGCATGGCCATGACGACCGTTTCGATGCCGCCCTGCCCGGTCTGCACGATTACGGGAATGGTGTTTTCCCGCTCAGCAAGCGCGTCGAGGAAAGCCGAGCCGTTCATTTCCGGCATCATCAGGTCGAGCAGGATCACATTGATCAGGCCGCCCTTGCGATCGAGCATATCAAGACCGGCGCGGCCGTTTTCCGCCATATGGGCGACATGGCCGGAGCGCTCGATCATGTTCTTCAACAACCGGCGCTGGACAGGATCATCGTCGATGACAAGAATATGGGCCGTCACTGGAACCTCCTTGCCTCTAGACATGCATCATGCATGCCCAAGGGAACTGAACACCAGCGAACCTTGGCAGAAAGGGTTGAACATGCCGTTTTGAGAAAGGCTTGCATTTTAACCATTGCCGACGCAAGCAAGGCGACCGACCCGACCACCCGGAAGAGAGATCGAACATGACCCGAAATTTTGCTGAACCCCGTATCGACTTCGCACCGGCCGACGCTGCCGCTGCCGCCGAGCTGGGCAATCTTCCAGGCTGGAACCTCGGTGATCTCTACCCGTCGCAAGCCTCACCGGAATTCCAGAACGACATGAAGAAGGCGGAGGAGGATTCGCTCGCCTTCGAAGCGAAATGGAAGGGCAAGCTGGACGCCGCGACGGAAAAGACCGGCGACGACGGCATCGGTGCGGCCGTGCGCGAATTCGAGGCCCTGGAAGACGTGATGGGCCGCATCATATCCTTTGCCAGCCTTACCTATTTCACCAACACGACCGATCCGGCAAACGGCAAGTTCTACGGCGACATACAGTCGAAACTCACCGATCTCGGCGCGCATCTGCTGTTTTTCTCGCTTGAACTCAACAGGATAGCGGATGACCGCATCGACGCGGCGCTCAACAACGACGCGCTTGCGGGCCACTACCGCCCGTGGATCGAGGACCTGCGCAAGGACAAGCCCTACCAGCTCGACGACAAGACCGAGCAGCTCTTCCTCGAAAAGTCGATGACCGGGGCCGCCGCCTGGAACCGGCTCTTCGACGAGACCATGGCGTCGCTGCGTTACACGATCGACGGCGAGGAGGTGCCGCTGGAAATCGCCCTCAACCAGCTCCAGTCGCCCGATCGCGATGCCCGCCGCGCGGCGGCGCAGGCCTTGGCCGCGACCTTCAAGGAAAACATCCGCACCTTCACGCTGATCACCAACACGCTCGCCAAGGACAAGGAAATCTCCGACCGGTGGCGCGGTTTCGCCGACATCGCCGACAGCCGGCACCTGGCGAACCGTGTCGAGCCGGAAGTGGTTGCCGCCCTCGCGGAAGCCGTGCGCAACGCGTATCCGCGCCTTTCCCACCGCTACTATGCGATGAAGGCGAAATGGCTCGGAATGGAGCAGATGGAGTTCTGGGACCGGAATGCGCCCCTTCCCGAGACACCCGATGCGGTGATCTCCTGGGACGAGGCGCGCGACACCGTGCTCTCCGCCTACGGCGCCTTTGCGCCGGAAATGGCCGATATCGCCAAGAAATTCTTCGATCACGGCTGGATCGATGCGCCGGTGCGCCCCGGCAAGGCGCCGGGCGCCTTCGCGCATCCGACCGTCCCGTCAGCGCACCCCTATGTGCTTGTCAACTATATGGGCAAGCCGCGCGACGTGATGACGCTCGCCCATGAACTCGGCCATGGCGTGCATCAGGTGCTGGCCGGCGGCCAGGGCGCGCTGATGGCCTCAACGCCGCTGACGCTTGCCGAAACCGCCTCCGTCTTCGGCGAAATGCTGACCTTCCGCAGCCTGCTCGACAAGACCAAGGACAAGCGCGAGCGCAAGGCCATGCTCGCCCAGAAGGTCGAGGACATGATCAACACGGTCGTGCGCCAGATCGCCTTCTACGAGTTCGAACGCAAGGTGCACACCGCCCGCAAGGAGGGCGAACTCACCTCCGACCAGATCGGCGACCTCTGGCTCTCCGTGCAGAACGAAAGCCTCGGCCCGGCGATCCGCATTTCCGAGGGCTACGAGACCTACTGGGCCTATATCCCCCACTTCATCCACTCGCCCTTCTACGTCTACGCCTACGCCTTCGGCGACTGCCTGGTGAACTCGCTTTATGCCGTCTACAGCCAAGCTGACGCGGGCTTCCAGGCGAAGTATTTCGACCTGCTCAAGGCCGGCGGCACCAAGCATCACTCGGAACTCCTGAAGCCGTTCGGCCTCGATGCGAGCGATCCGTCGTTCTGGAGCAAGGGACTGTCGATGATCGAGGGGCTGATCGACGAGTTGGAAGCGCTTGATAAGGCCTCCTCGTAAAAGAAGCCGGACGCCCGCATGACCCACCGCGAACGCTATGTGCTCCTCAGGGACGACCGCGAGGATCGGACGGTGGTTTTCGCCGATCCGATCGCGGTCGTCACCGTGCGCGACCGCGCCGGCTTCAAGCCCGCCTTTGCCGCCCTGCAGGCGGCGCACGAAAAGGGCCATTGGATCGCCGGCTTCATGAGCTATGAGGCCGGCCATCTCTTCGAGGAGAAGCTGGCCCCTCTCGCCACCGAAAACCGCCCGACACCGCTGATGAGTTTCGGCATCTTCGAGAAACCGGCAGACGAGCATCCGCTGACGAGGCCGCGCCAGCGTACCGAGAACGAACCGTTTCTCACCGAGCCGAAAGCCCACTGGGATTTCGACACCTATCGCAGCCGCTTCGACCGTCTGCACCGGCACCTGCGTGAGGGCGATTGTTACCAGGCCAACCTCACCATGCCGATCCGCGCCCGCTGGAACGGCGACCCGCTCGCCGCCTTCTGGTCGCTGATCGAGCGCCAGCCGGTACGCTACGGTGCCTTCGTCTCGCTCGACGGGCCGCAACTGCTCTCCCGCTCGCCGGAACTGTTCTTCGACATCGACACGGACGGCTGGATCGAGACGCATCCGATGAAGGGCACGGCGCCGCGTGGCGCCAATGCCGCCGAGGACGAAAAAATCATCGCCGAGATGCAGGCTGACCCGAAGTCGCAGGCCGAAAACCGCATGATCGTCGACCTGCTGCGCAACGACATCTCGCGCATCACCGAGGTCGGCACGCTTCATGTGCCGAAACTCTTCGCCGTCGAGACCTATCCGACCGTGCACCAGATGGTGAGCCATGTGCGGGCGAAACTCCTGCCCGCAATCTCCATCCGCGACGTCTTCGCCGCGCTCTTCCCCTGCGGCTCCATCACCGGCGCACCGAAGATGAGCGCCATGAAAATCCTGCACGACCTGGAGGACGGCCCACGCGACGCCTATTGCGGCGCCATCGGCATGATCGCGCCGGATGGAACGATGCGCTTCAACGTCGCGATCCGCACCATCTCGCTCCATGAGGACGGCGAAGCAATCTTCAATGTCGGCGGCGGCATCGTCTTCGATTCGACCGCGGAAGCCGAATACGAGGAAGCCCTGCTGAAAGCGCGTTTTGCGGTGGGAGACCAATGGATATCTCGCTGATCGAGACGTTGCGCTTCGAGCCGGACAGCGGCTTCGTGCGGCTTGAGCGGCATCTGGCGCGGCTGGAGCGATCGGCAGCAGCGCTTAGATTCCCGGGTGCGGAGGGCGCGCGGGGCGCTTTATGGGCTGCACTACCCCCCTCTGCCCTGCCGGGCATCTCCCCCACAGGGGGGGAGATCGACTCGGGGAAAAGACGGCATTCCACAAGTGCAGTGGAAATAGTCAAGGCCTCGCCTCATCCAATCTCCCCCCTTGTGGGGGAGATGCCCGGCAGGGCAGAGGGGGTTGAGCAACACGGATCACCCCTCCGCATCCGCCTCGAACTGTTCGCGGACGGCCAGATCGACGTCCAGATGGCTGCCTTCCCCCCCCTCGCCCCAGACACGATATGGCGGCTGGCGATCGCCACCACCCGCCTCGCCTCCACCGACCCGCTGCTCCGCCACAAGACCTCCCGCCGCGCTGCCTATGCCGCTGCCCGCGCCGAATTCCCGGCAACGGAGGCCGACGAGGTGATCCTCGCCAACGAGCGCGGTGAACTGTGCGAGGGCACCATCACCTCTCTCTTCCTCGACGATGGTTCGGGCATCCTGAAAACCCCACCACTCGCCTGCGGTTTGCTTGCCGGCGTGCTGCGCGAAGAACTGCTGGAAAGCGGCAAGGCCGTCGAACAGGTGCTGCTGCCGCAAGACCTTGCAACGGGCGTGCTTCTCGTCGGCAATTCGCTGCGCGGGCTGATCCGCGGCAGGCTTGCCTGACCCCGCAAAAGCCGCGCGCACGGCAGCATTGCCGATGGTTGCAGGTGGTTAAGAATATCGTCGCACAAATCCGCAGCCACCCTTTATTGTGACAGAAAACTGTGCTCTAGCGCTGTCATATTATGCTATGGGGCCCTCAGAGGCCCTGTTTTTGCGAAAAGCGGGCCGTCCGCAGGAGAACCAAATGGCAGACAGCACCTATCCGGTTTATGGCGAAATCACCGGCCCGATCGTGATGATCGGTTTCGGCTCCATCGGGCGCGGCACGCTGCCGCTGATCGAGCGCCACTTCAAGTACGACCGGAACCGGCTGATCGTCATCGAGC
Source organism: Shinella kummerowiae (assembly GCF_009827055.1). Lineage (GTDB taxonomy): Bacteria > Pseudomonadota > Alphaproteobacteria > Rhizobiales > Rhizobiaceae > Shinella > Shinella kummerowiae. Next base: position 334,822 of record NZ_WUMK01000007.1, on the reverse strand, counting down.
CGCGTGAAGACGCCGCCGATGCCGAGATCTACGCCCGCCACGGTGTCCGCCACGTCAAGGCGCATATCACCAAGGAAAACTACAAGGATATCCTGAAGCCGCTTCTCACCGAAGGCGGCGGCCAGGCATTCTGCGTCAACCTTTCCGTCGATACCGGTTCGGTCGATCTGATCAAGCTGTGCCGCAAGCACGACGTGCTCTACATCGACACGGTCATCGAGCCCTGGCTCGGCTTCTACTTCGACAAGGACATGAAGAACGCCGACCGCACGAACTATGCCCTGCGCGAGACGCTGCGCAAGGAGAAGGAAAAGAACCCGGGCGGCACCACGGCCGTTTCCACCTGCGGTGCAAACCCGGGCATGGTCTCCTGGTTCGTCAAGCAGGCGCTGGTCAACCTCGCCAAGGATCTCGACCTGAAGGTCGAAGAGCCGGCGCAGGACGACCGCGAAGGCTGGGCCAAGCTGATGAAGAAGGTCGGCGTCAAGGGCGTGCACATCGCCGAGCGTGACACCCAGCGCACCAAGAACCCGAAGCCGTTCAACACCTTCTGGAACACCTGGTCGGTCGAGGGTTTCATCTCGGAAGGCCTGCAGCCGGCCGAGCTTGGCTGGGGTACCCATGAGAATTGGATGCCGAAGAACGCCAAGAAGCACAAGAAGGGCTGCAAGGCCGCGATCTACCTGGAACAGCCGGGCGCCAACACGCGCGTGCGCTCCTGGTGCCCGACGCCCGGCCCGCAATACGGCTTCCTCGTCACCCACAACGAGTCGATCTCGATTGCCGACTACTACACGGTGCGCGACAAGGACGGCGACGTCACCTACCGCCCGACCTGCCACTACGCCTACCATCCGGCCAACGACGCCGTGCTCTCGCTGCACGAGATGTTCGGCAATGGCGGCCACCAGCAGCCGGTGCTGCACGTTCTCGACGAGAACGAACTGGTCGACGGCATCGACGAACTCGGTGTGCTGCTCTACGGCCACGACAAGAACGCCTACTGGTATGGTTCGCGCCTGTCGCTGGAAGAAACCCGCCGCATCGCCCCCTACCAGAACGCAACCGGCATGCAGGTGACGTCGGCCGTGCTCGCCGGCATGGTCTGGGCGCTGGAAAACCCGAAGGCCGGCATCGTCGAGGCCGACGAGGTCGATTACAAGCGCTGCCTCGAAGTGCAGACGCCCTATCTCGGCCCGGTCGAAGGCCACTATACCGACTGGACCCCGCTCGACGGCCGCCCGGGCCTGTTCCCGGAAGACCTCGACACGAAGGATCCGTGGCAGTTCAAGAACATCCTCGTTCGCTGAACAGCCCGATAAAACCCGAATACAGGCGCCCACGGCAAACCCGCGGGCGTCTTCGCTTTCAATGGGATAATGCCCACTCGCCGGGCAGCGCGTCTTGCTTTCGCCGCCTCTTCGCGGCATGGTCTGGCGAATTGGACAGGTGGTTCGTCCCGCCGTGACCCTGGGAGATCTGAATGAAGCCGATCACAGCCCTCAGCCTGCTGGCCGCCGCCGTGGCACTCACCGCGTGTCAGTCGGACCGCGCGCCGCGTGAATTGCCCCCGGTTCGCCAGCAGCAGACCGGTGTGGATGGCGCCTGGGTTGATCCGAACGGCATCGTCTCCACCTTCGCAAGCGGCACGTTCACGACGCGCACCACCGACACCAACCAGCTTCTCGCGTCGGGAACCTACATCAAGACCTCGCCGACGCTGGTCGAGATCAACATGACCTCGCTGGTGCGCAACACGCAGTCCAAGGTTAATTGTGCGCTCGTCAGCCAGAGCCAGCTCAACTGCACGACGGCAGAAGGGGCGCAGTTCTCGCTCGCCCGCCGCGCCTGAGCGACGGCACCATCCGGATCAAAGGGCCGCAAGGTCCTTTTTTCGTTTTGGGCCATAAACATACGATCGCCTCCGCCCACCGTCTTTTCTCTTGAAGTTGCCTGCGACCGGTGAAAACATCCACCGGCCGGCTGTCATGTTTCCGGTCTATCGAGGAACGGACAGGTCTTCCCGCGCCGCCGGCAGCGGGCAAACAAGGAGAACAGGACCATGACGATTTTCCGATCCGGCCTTCTGGCCGCCTCCCTTATCGCACTCTCCAGCGGCACCGCACTTGCGGATTACGAGCTGAACATCCTGCATATCAACGACCTGCACTCGCGTATCGAAGCGATCAACAAGTATGATTCCACCTGCTCGGCCGAAGAAGAAGGCAAGGGTGAGTGCTTCGGCGGCGTCGCGCGCCTCAAGGCTGCGATCGATGCCCAGCGCCAGGCCATGACAGGCAAGAACGTGCTGCTGCTGAATGCCGGCGACAATTTCCAGGGCTCGCTGTTCTACACCACCTACAAGGGTGCGGTGGAAGCGGAATTCCTGAACCTGATGAAGTTCGACGCCATGACCGTCGGCAACCATGAATTCGACGACAGCGAGGACGGGCTCGCCGCCTTCCTCGACAAGGTGCAGTTCCCGGTCGTGACAGCCAATGTCGCCGCCAGCGCAAGCTCGAAGATCGGCGATCGCGTCAAGCCGTTCATCGTGCTCGACCAGGGCGGTCAGAAGATCGGCATCGTCGGTGCTGTGGCCAACGACACGGCGGAACTCTCCTCGCCCGGCCCGAACGTGCTGATCGGCGACGATGTCGCTGACATCACCGCCGCCATCGGCGAGTTGAAGAAACAGGACGTCAACAAGATCATCGCGCTCACCCATGTCGGCTATCCGCGCGATCTGGCGGCGATCGCCAAAATCCCGGATGTCGACGTCGTGGTCGGCGGACACACCAACACCTTCCTGTCGAACACCTCGGACAAGGCGGAAGGCCCCTACCCGACGCTGGTCGACAATCCCGGCGGCTACAAGGTGCCGGTCGTGCAGGCTGGCGCCTATTCGAAATATCTCGGCAACCTGAAGGTTGTCTTCGACGATGCCGGCGTCGTCAAGGCAAGCTCCGGCGAACCGATCCTGATCGACAGCTCCATCAAGCCGGACGAGGCCGTGCTCGCCCGCATCAAGGAACTTGGCGGTCCGATCGAGGAATTGAAGAACAAGATCGTCGCCGAGAGTGCGGCACCGATCGACGGCTCGCGCGAAGTCTGCCGTGCGGCCGAATGCGCGATGGGCAACCTCGTGACGGATGCCATCCTTGACCGCACCAAGGGCCAGGGCATGACGATCGCCATCACCAATGGCGGGGGCCTGCGCGCCTCGATCGACGGCGGCCCGGTCTCAATGGGCGAAGTGCTCTCGGTGCTGCCGTTCCAGAATACCGTCGCGACCTTCCAGCTGAAGGGCTCGGATCTCGTCGCCGCCCTCGAAAACGGCCTCGGCCAGATCGAGGAAGGCGCCGGTCGCTTCCCGCAGGTCTCCGGCATGAAATATTCCTTCGACAAGTCGAAGCCGGCAGGCAGCCGCGTCGTCTCCGTCGAGGTCAAGGAGGGTGACGCCTTCGTGCCGCTCGACCCGGCCAAGACCTATAACGTGGTCTCGAACAACTACATGCGCGCGGGCGGCGACGGCTATTCCGTCTTCGCGAAGGCCGGCATGAACGCCTACGATTTCGGCCCGAACCTCGAACTCGTCGTCGCCGACTATCTCGCGAAAAACCGGCCCTACAAGCCCTACACCGATGGCCGCATCACCGAGGTTGCTGGCGCCACCGTCGTGGAAACGCCGGCAACGGCCGAGACCGCAACCGAGACCAAGCCCGCCACGAGCGAAACCGTGACCTCCACGGATACGGCGGCAAAGTCCGCCGAAGGTGCGGCGACAACAGGTGAAGCAGCTTCCGGCTCGGCAGCAACCACCACGACGACCGGTTCGGAGGCCACGACCACCGCATCCGATCCAGCGATGGCGACCACCGCCGGTGGCAAGCATGTCATCGCACGCGGCGACACGCTGTGGGATCTCGCCAAGGCCGCCTATGGCGACGGCACGCTGTGGCGCAAGATTGCCGAGGTCAACAACAATCCGCGGCCGCGCGCGCTGCATATCGGCACGGAGCTGTCGATCCCGGCCAAATAAGGACAATTTGTCTCCACTTTTTCTGCCGGTTCGGGCTTTCCCGGACCGGCATTTCTTTTTAGAACGATTCTGAACCAATCGACCGCCGCCGCCCCGTACGCACAGGATCGCCCCATGCAGGACCTCGCCGCAAAGCCCGCCAATCACCCGCCCGTCAAAAGCGGCAAGGTGGGCGTGCTGCTCGTCAACCTCGGTACGCCGGATGGCACGGACTACACTTCCATGCGCCGCTACCTGAAGGAGTTCCTGATGGACCGGCGTGTGATCGAATGGTCGCGCCTCGCGTGGTATCCGATCCTGTTCGGCATCGTGCTCAACACCCGCCCCGGCAAGGTCGGCAAGGCCTATGAGACGATCTGGAACAAGGAAAAGAACGAGAGCTTTCTGCGCACCTATACGCGCAGCCAGGCCGAGTTGATGGCGAAGGCCCTTGCCGAACATTCCGAGGTCGTCGTCGACTGGGCCATGCGCTACGGCCAGCCTTCCATCGCCTCCCGCATGGATTTTCTCCAGAAGCAGGGTTGCGACCGCATCCTCGTCTTCCCGCTCTATCCGCAATATGCGGCGGCGACCACCGCGACGGTCAACGACAAGGCCTTCGAGACACTGCTCAAGCTGCGCTGGCAGCCGGCACTGCGCACCGTACCGCCCTATCACGACGATCCGGCCTATATCGACGCGCTGGCTGTCTCGATCGAAAAGCACCTCGCGACACTCGACTGGGAGCCCGAACGGGTGCTCACCTCCTTCCACGGCATTCCGCAAAGCTATTTCGACAAGGGCGACCCTTATTATTGCCAGTGCCAGAAGACCGCGCGTCTCTTGCGCGAACGGCTCGGCTGGTCCGAAGAGAAGCTGATGATCACCTTCCAGTCGCGCTTCGGACCGGAAGAATGGCTGCAGCCCTACACGGACAAGACCGTGGAAAAACTCGCGCAGGATGGCATCAAGCGCATCGCCGTGCTGAATCCCGGCTTCGTCTCCGACTGCCTGGAAACGCTGGAAGAGATCGCCGAACAGGCCGCCGAAAGCTTCCACCATAATGGCGGTGAGAAATTCACGCACATTCCCTGTCTGAATGACTCCCCGGAAGGCATGGCCGTGCTGGAGAAAGTCGTGCGCCGCGAACTTGGCGGCTGGATCTGAGCGACGATAAATCTTGTTCCCGTCCAAATAGACTGGCGTCGCGGCGCGTATTCCTTAAAGTGGCGCCGCGCCGCATTGAAAGCGCTTGTGCGCTCTGACTTTTGGATTGACGCTCGTCGCCGCTTCAAGTGCGATGTGCCTTTGGGGAGAACGCCATGAACTTGGCCGGATTGGATATCGTCGTCATCGCCCTCGTGTTGCTGGTCATCCTGATCCTGTTTGCCGGGATCAAGACGATCCCGCAGGGCTACCAGTACACGGTGGAGCGCTTCGGCCGTTATACGCGCACGCTGGAACCCGGCCTCAACCTGATTATCCCCTTCATCGACCGCATCGGCGCGAAGATGAACGTGATGGAACAGGTGCTCGATATCCCGACGCAGGAGGTCATCACGCGCGACAATGCGAGCGTTGCAGCCGACGGCGTCGCCTTCTATCAGGTGCTGAACCCCGCTCAGGCCGCCTATCAAGTCGCCAATCTCGAAAACGCCATCCTCAACCTCACCATGACGAACATCCGCTCGGTCATGGGTTCGATGGATCTCGACGAACTGCTCTCCAACCGCGACGTGATCAACGACAAGCTGCTGCGTGTCGTCGACGAGGCTGCCAATCCCTGGGGCATCAAGATCACCCGCGTCGAGATCAAGGACATCGCACCGCCAAAGGATCTCGTTGATTCGATGGGCCGGCAGATGAAGGCTGAGCGCGAGAAGCGCGCCCAGGTGCTGGAAGCCGAAGGCGCGCGCAATGCGCAGATCCTGCGGGCCGAAGGTGCAAAACAATCCGCCATCCTCGAGGCCGAGGGCCAGCGCGAGGCCGCCTTCCGCGACGCCGAAGCCCGCGAGCGCCTTGCCGAGGCCGAAGCCAAGGCGACAAAGATGGTGTCGGAGGCAATCGCCGCCGGCAACGTGCAGGCGATCAACTACTTCGTCGCGCAGAAATACACGGAAGCCATGGCCGCGATCGGCAAGGCGCCGAATTCCAAGATCGTGCTGATGCCAATGGAAGCGTCCTCGCTGGTCGGCTCGCTCGGCGGCATCGGTGCAATCGCCAAGGAGGTCTTCGGCGACGGTTCCGCTCCTGCCGGCACCCCGGCCCGCGCGCGCCAGTCCACGCCGGCAACGACCACCACGGCCTCGACGCCCGCCTTCCGCAACCCGTTTGACCCGACGTCACAGGGAAGCTGACCCATGATCCAGCGCATCGTCACCGAACTCGGCCCCTGGGCCTGGTGGGTGCTCGGCATCGTCCTGTTGATCCTCGAAGTGCTGATGCCCGGCGTCTTCCTCGTCTGGATCGGCATCGCGGCGATCATAACGGGCGCACTGTCGCTGCTCTTGTGGGAGACGGCGTTCTGGACCTGGCACGCGCAATGGCTGGTCTTCGCCGTCCTGTCGTTGATTGCGGCGATCGTTGGTCGCCGGATCGTCCATGCGCGGGGTCAAAACTCCGACCAGCCGCATCTCAACCAGCGCGGCCAGAGCCTTGTTGGCCGCACCGCGACGCTGGAGCAGCCGATCATGGAAGGCCGGGGCCGTATTCGGCTTGATGACACGATGTGGAACGTTCAGGGGCCGGACCTGCCGGTCGGCGCGCGCGTGCGCGTCACTACCAGCAACGGTGCCAATCTCACGGTCGAGGCGATCTGAAGAGGCTCAGGCGACGCCGATCCGCAGCAAGTCGTGGAAGTGCACGATGCCGACGGGGCGGAAGGTCTCGTCGGTGACGATCAGCGCGGAAATATTGTGCTGATTGAGCAAGCCGAGGGCGGCCGTCGCCAGCGTCGCCGGCTTCACCGTCTTCGGGCTGCGCGTCATGATATCGTCGACGTCGAGTTCGGCAAGGTTGCGCGAAAGGTTACGCGCGATGTCACCGTCGGTCACGATACCAACGAGGATGCCGTCGTCATTGATGACCCCGACGCAGCCATAACGCTTCTGCGCGAGCAACATGACGGCATCCGGCATCGAGGTGCCGAGCGCCACGAGCGGCATGTTTTCACCGCTGTGCATGATGTCACCGACATGGGACAGGCTCGCCCCCAGCTTGCCACCAGGGTGGAAAGTCTTGAAATCCGTGGCGGTGAAACCGCGCGCCTCGAGAAGGGCGACGGCGATCGCATCGCCGAGCGCGAGCTGCATCAGCGTCGATGTGGTGGGCGCCAGTCCATGCGGGCAGGCTTCCTGCGCCTTCGGCAGCAGCAGCAGCGTATCGGCCTCGCGCGCCAGCGCCGAACGCTCGCCCGAGGTCATGGCGATCAGCGGAATCGAGAAGCGGCGGGAATAGGAAACGATGCCCTGAAGTTCGGCGGTCTCGCCGCTCCAGGAGATGGCGAGGATGACGTCGTCGCGCGCGATCATGCCGAGGTCGCCGTGATTGGCTTCGACGGGATGCACGAAGAAGGACGGCGTGCCGGTCGAGGCGAAGGTCGCCGCGATCTTCGCGCCGATATGGCCGGACTTGCCGATACCGGTGATGACGACGCGTCCGCTGATGTCGCCGATCAGCCGCACCGCCTCGCAGAACGCGTCGTAAAGGCCGCCTTCAAGGGCTGCCGAAAGGGCAACGAGGCCGGCCTTTTCGGTTTCAACGGTCCGTAGAGCGGAGGCGATGGCGCCGTCGCTGTCGATTTTTGCCTGTCTTTTGATCATGCGCCTCGTTAACGCTTTTGCAGAGAACTGTCCATGCACGAATGAAGGCAGAGCGTTACCGCGAGTGAATCACCAATAGCAACCAAGCGTTAACCACGACGGTTTACGTTCGCTTAGGAAATTCTCGAGGATTCGCAGGCCCATCATGGCAGTGGCAAATGGAATGGATCGCGGAGCAGCACAGCTCCGCCTGTCGCGGCAGCTGGCCGGGCTTTTGCTCGCCGGCACCGTGCTCGCGTCCGTTCCTGCCTTTGCACAGGAGCAAATGCCCGCTGATCCCATCGCCTTGACCGACCCGCTTGCCCTGCCGCCCGCCGATGGCGGCGATGCAACGCCGGATACAGCCACCACCACGAACAGCGTTCCGGCCCTGACCGACGAACAGCAGGACGCCCTCGCCACGGCGGCCGACGACGGCGCGGTCGGTCGTGTCGGCAGTGAGACGGAACGACTGAACGCACCGGAAAGCAGCGTCGACGGCGCGCGCAGCGCCTTCGGCGACCCCTATGAGCCGACCGGCATCCGGCTCGGCAGCTTCGTGCTGCGGCCATCCGTTTCCCAGGGCATTGGCTACGAGAAGACGAAGGTCGGCTCGTCTTCCACCAGCCGGACCTTTTCAACCACAGGGTTCCGGGGATCGCTGACATCCGACTGGTCGCGCCACCAGTGGACCATTGACGCCGAGGGCGTCTACCAGCGCAACATCAGCGGCGTGGGTGAAACTGAGCCGGAATTACGCATCAACAGTGACCTCAGGCTCGACCTCAGCGGTGATACGACGGCGAACCTGACGGCCGGCTACAGTTTCGAACGCGAGAGCAACAGCGATCCCAACGCGATCGACGGCGCCAGCGCCCAGTCCGGCGTGCACGGATTTACCGCCGGCGCGCGGGTAACACGGGATTTCGGGTTGATCCGCGGCACGATCGGCGCTGATCTGCAGCGTGAAGTGTTCAGCTCCGCCACCCTTGCAAACGGCACCAAGCTCGTCATGTCGGACCGTAACTACACGGAAGGAACCTTGACCGCCCGCATCGGCTATGAGCTGTCGCCGGCCCTGATCCCCTATCTCGAAGCCTCGGTCGGCAAATCGATCTATGACGACAAGCGCGATCAGCAAGGCTATGCCCGCTCCTCCTCCACACTCGGCGGTCGTGCGGGCATGGAAATCGATCTCGGAGAAAAGCTGCGCGGCGATCTCGGCATCGGCTTCACACGCGCGACGTTCGAAGACAGCCGTCTGGCGGCAATCGAGGCCGTGACGATCGATGGCTCGGTCTTCTGGTCACCGCGGCGCGGCACGGACCTGCGCCTCGGCCTACGCTCGGAAATCGAACCGTCGACCACGGCCAATGAGAGCGGTTATGTGACCTACGAAACCAATGCCGAACTGACGCACGAATTGCGCGACAACTTGGTCGCGCGCCTCAGCGGCATCTATACGTGGCGTGATTTCTCGTCGTCAGCGGGCGAAGACCAATATGTCTACCAGATCGGCACGGGCCTGACCTGGAACCTCAATCGCTGGCTGGCGATGACCGGCGACGTCTCCTACGAACTGACCAAGCAGTCCGGCGCCGACGATACCGGCATCACGCGTGCCGGTATCGGTCTCGTTCTGCGCCGCTGACCTTTACTTCAGCTTGGCGACCAGGTCCTTGAGCGGCCCTTCCACCGAGGGGCGGATGTCCGCGCGGGCAAGGGCGAAGGCGATGTTGGCGAGGATGAACCCATCCTTCGCACCACAGTCATAGGTCTCGCCGCGGAAATGGTAGGCGGCGAATTTCTGGTCGCCCGCAAGCTTCACCATGGCGTCGGTGAGCTGGATCTCGTTGCCGGCGCCGCGCTCCTGATTGGCGAGGATCGGGAAGATTTCCGGCTGCAGGATGTAGCGGCCGTTGATGAAGAAGTTGGAGGGCGCGGTGCCCGGCACGGGCTTCTCGACCATCTTGGTGATGGCAAAACCATCGCCGACCTTCTCGCCAACGCCGACGATGCCGTATTTGTGGGCCTGATCGGGCGCGCATTCCTCGACGGCGATGACATTCGCACCGCTGTGCTCGAACAGCTCGACCATGCCCTTCATGCAGCCCTTCTCGGCCTTCATGATCATGTCGGGCAGAAGCAGGGCGAAGGGCTCGTTGCCGACCAGTTCGCGGGCGCACCACACGGCATGGCCGAGGCCGAGCGGCTCCTGCTGGCGGGTGAAGCTCGTGGAACCTGCGACCGGCAGGATGCTTTCGAGCAGCGTCAGTTCTGCCGTCTTGTTGCGCTGGCGCAGCGTCTGTTCAAGCTCGACCTGAATGTCGAAATAGTCCTCGATGACCGCCTTGGAACGGCCGGTCACGAAGATCAGGTGCTCGATGCCGGCGTCCAGCGCCTCGTCGACCACGTACTGGATCACCGGCTTGTCCACGACGGTCAGCATCTCCTTCGGCACGGCTTTCGTTGCCGGAAGGAAGCGCGTGCCGAGACCGGCCACTGGAAACACTGCTTTGCGAACCTTACGTGTCTGAGACATTATTCACCTCTTTGAGCCCGTTACCGTCATGGTCAGGGCGCATCTGTGCCGGAATAGAAGCCAATTGCTATTTTTTTGCAAAGGAAGACGAGACAAAAGTTTGATGGTAAAGAATTTGTTGACTTCGTTTTTATAAGTTTTGCGTTCAGCCGGTGGTTTCAAGCCATCGTACCGAAATTTAAGAAACGGACATGATAGCCGATGACCCAGAATCTGAAGACCGTTCTGCGCCGATCTGCCCTCACCCTCCTGCTTTCGGCCGGGCTTTTCGCCCAGGCCGGCGTCGCCCGCGCGGACGCCCGCTTCCAGAAGTGGGTCGCCGATTTCTACGCGACTGCAGCCGAGGCCGGCATCACCAAGTCGACCTACCAGAAGGCGTTTTCCGGCGTCAAGACACCCGATCCGGACGTGCTGGAGAAGGCGGCCTACCAGCCTGAATTCAAGCACAAGATCTGGGACTATCTCGACTCGCGCGTCAACCCCTACACGGTGCGCATCGGCCAGGAGATGGCGGCGAAACACGGCCGCACATTGGCAGCGCTTGAGCGCCATTTCGGCGTCGACCGCAACATCCTGCTCGCCATCTGGTCGATGGAATCGAATTACGGCGCGGTGCTGGAGAAGAGCGAGCGGCTGCATTACGTGCCGCGCGCGCTAGCAACGCTTGCCTATGCCGACAAGAAGCGTGCGAAATTTGCCCGCACACAGCTGATCGCTGCCCTCAAAATCATCCAGCGCGGCGATATCGACGCCGCCGACATGACCGGGTCCTGGGCCGGCGCGATGGGCCACACCCAGTTCATCCCGACGAGCTACCTGATCTATGCCGTCGATGCCGACGGCAACGGCCACCGCGACATCTGGAACTCGGTGCCGGATGCGCTGGCGACCGCCGCAAACCTGCTCGCCAAGAACGGCTGGCAGGCGGGCAAGACCTGGGGATACGAAATCGTCGTACCGAAGGGCGGCAGCAAATATTCCGGCCAGACGAAAACGCTCGCCCAATGGGCCAAGCTCGGCTTCACGCGCCCCAATGGCAGCGGCTTCAAGAACGGCGCCGACCGCGCGGAACTCAAGCTGCCGGCCAATGGTGGGCCGGGCTTCCTGATGACCAAGAACTTCTTCGTCATCAAGCGCTACAATGCGTCGGACTCCTACGCCATGGGCGTCGGCATGCTGGCCGACCAGCTCGCCGGCTACAGCGGTGTCAAGCAACGCTGGCCGCGCCCGGATGGCACGCTCGACATTACCGAAAAATTCGAGCTTCAGACGCGCCTCAAGGAGCTTGGCTACTATGAGGGCGAGGTCGACGGCAACTTCGGCTCCGGCTCCAAGGCGGCGATCCAGGCCTTCCAGAACCGCATGGGCCTGGCGGCGGATGGCGAGCCAAGTCAGCAACTCCTCAAGGCGTTGCGCCGTTAATATCGGACGGAAATGAGAACAGGGGCGCTCCGGCGCCCCTTTTTGCTGCCCGGCGCTTCCGTTCCCCTCCCGCTTTTGCCATCATGCCGCCACCGACGTCCTTCAGGATCACGGTGGAGGCCGGAATTCATGAGCATGAACACGATAGTGCGGATTCTACGCCTGGGCTTTGCCCTTGCCGTCTCGACGAGCGTCGTCGTGACCGCCATGCCGGCCGGCGCGCAGGAGCGTACCGAGCGCAAGACGATCCTCCAGCTTCTCTTCGGCACGCCGAAGCGCAAGGAGGTCATCCGCGAACCGGAGGTCCGCAAGCCGCGCACCGTCAACCGCAAGAAGAAAAAGCCGGCCGCCGTCATCGCCAAGCCGGCGCCGGTGGTGATCGAAAAACTGCCGGAAGCAAAAGTCATACTCGTGGTCGGCGACTTCATCGCCGGCAGCCTCGGCGAAGGCTTGGCAACCGCCTTCGAGACAACACCCGGCATCGTCGTCGAGCGCCGCACGAACGGCTCCTCCGGCATCGTGCGCGATGACTATTACGACTGGCCCGCGTCGCTGCCCGGCCTGATCGCCGAAACGAAACCCGCTCTCGTCGTCATCAGCATGGGCGCCAACGACCGCCAGCAGATGCCCGTTGCCGGGGAGAAGGAAAAATTCCGCTCCGAGGCGTGGACGAAGGAATACGAGGCGCGTGTCGCGCGGCTTGCGACCTTGGCGCGCGATGCCGGCAAGCCGATGCTCTGGGTCGGCATGCCGGCCTTCCAGTCCTCGGCGCTCACCGCCGACATGACGACGCTCAACACGATCTACCGTGCAAGCGTCGAGAAGACCGGTGGCGAATTCGTCGACATCTGGGACGGTTTCGTCGACGAGAACGGCAAGTTCGTGATTTCCGGCTCCGATATCAACGGCCAGCAGGTGCGCCTGCGCGGTTCGGACGGCATCAATTTCACCAAGGCCGGCAAACGCAAGCTCGCCTTCTACGTCGAGAAGGAAATCCGGCGCCTGCTGGGGGATGCTGCCGCAGACGGTCCGGGCCTGCAGGGCGACCTCAAGGATCTCGTTGTCGCCACGCCTCCGGTCGAGGATGCGGAGATTACCAAGACGCAGCCAATCAGCCTTGCCGACCCGGCACTCGACGGCGGCACCGCCCTGCTGGGCGGCGCGACGACCAAGGGCAATGGCAAGAGCCTGCGCGAAAAGCTGGTCGAGAAGGGCGAGATCGCCGATGCGCCGCTCGGCCGCGTCGATGATTTCCGCCTGGACAAGACCGCGACACCGTAGGCAACGGCAGCCTCGCCGAGAAAGCATGCATCCGGGCCAGGCCCTCCTCCCTCTCCTTCGTCATCCTCGGGCTTGACCCGAGGACCCGCAGCCGCGTCCTGCGCGTGGATGGATGGTCGGGTCGAGCCCGACCATGACGGAAGAGAGGTATGAGGACGTGGTATGCGACGGGCACGCCAGAGAACCGGCGTGCCTCTTTGTAAATCTCAGCGCGGCAGCGTGGTCGCACCCATCAGCGCTTCGTCGATGGCGCGCGCCGCCTGGCGGCCTTCGCGGATCGCCCAGACGACCAGCGACTGGCCGCGGCGCACGTCGCCGGCCGTCCACAGTTTGTCGACCGAGGTCTTGTAGTCGCGCTCGTTGGCAATGACGTTGGACGAGCCACGCTTGTCGGTGTTGATCGCGAGCTGGTCGCCGAGGTCCTTCAGCACGCTGTTGGTGAAGGGGCCGCGGAAGCCGATGGCGATGAAGGCGAGATCGGCCTTGATGATGAACTCCGTGCCGGCGATCGGCTTGCGGCGGTCGTCCACCTGGCAGCACTTCACGCCGGTCAAGACGCCATCCTCGTCGCCGACGAATTCGAGCGTGCCGACCTGGAACTCGCGCACCGCGCCTTCGGCCTGCGAGGAGGAGGTGCGCATCTTCGTCGCCCAGAACGGCCAGACGGCGAGCTTGTCTTCCTTTTCCGGCGGCTGCGGGCGGATGTCGAGCTGGGTGACCTTGACGGCACCCTGGCGGAACGCCGTGCCGACGCAGTCGGACGCCGTGTCACCACCGCCAACGACGACGATATGCTTGCCACCGGCCAGGATCGGATCGGACGGCCAGCCGACGCTGTCGATGTTTTCACGGCCGACGCGGCGGTTCTGCTGCACGAGATAGGGCATGGCATCATGCACGCCAGCGAATTCGACGCCCGGAATGCCGGCATCGCGCGGTGTCTCGGAGCCGCCGCAATAGAGGACCGCGTCGTGCTCGGCGAGCATTTCCGCCATCGGCTTGTCGACGCCGACATTGACGCCGTAGTGGAACGTCACGCCTTCGCCGCGCATCTGGTCGACGCGGCGATCGATGAAGTTCTTTTCCATCTTGAAGTCCGGAATGCCATAGCGCAGCAGGCCGCCGGCCTTGGATTCACGCTCATAGAGATGGACCTCGTGGCCGGCGCGGGCAAGCTGCTGGGCGGCCGCCATGCCGGCGGGGCCGGAACCGATGACGGCAACCTTCTTGCCGGTCTTCACCGTCGCCGGCTGCGGCACGATATAGCCCATCTCATAGGCCTTGTCGGCGATCGCCTGTTCGACGGTCTTGATGGAGACCGGTGCGTCCTCGAGGTTCAGCGTGCAGGCCTCCTCGCAGGGTGCGGGGCAGACGCGGCCAGTGAATTCCGGGAAGTTGTTGGTCGAATGCAGGTTGCGGATCGCCTCTTCCCAGTTGCCGTTATAGACGAGGTCGTTCCAGTCCGGGATCTGGTTGTGCACCGGACACCCGGTCGGGCCGTGGCAATAGGGAATGCCGCAGTCCATGCAGCGCGCGGCCTGCTTCTGCACCTCAGGGTCCGACATCGGGATGGTGAATTCGCGGAAATGGCGGATGCGGTCTGAGGCTGGCTGATACTTTGCCACCTGTCGGTCGATTTCCATGAAACCAGTAACCTTGCCCACGTCAATAATCCTCACTCAAGGCGGCGCTTTCAAGGCGCCGGACCGGTGCGCAGCTCCGCTGTCGCGCCGGTTAAGATGAATTCGATCCTGATTTCGCTGTCTTTACGGCGCGCAATCAGTCGGTGAAGGTCGAAAACCGCTGCCTTATTCGGCAGCGACCCCCATCCTCATGCGCTCCATCTCTTCGAGCGCGCGTCGGTACTCGACCGGCATCACCTTGCGGAATTTCGGACGATACTCGGCCCATTGGTCGAGGATCTCCTTGGCCCGCGGCGAGCCCGTATAGTGCAGGTGGTTCGAGATCAGCTGATAAAG
The DNA here is from genome assembly GCF_009827055.1 of Shinella kummerowiae. GTDB lineage: Bacteria > Pseudomonadota > Alphaproteobacteria > Rhizobiales > Rhizobiaceae > Shinella > Shinella kummerowiae. The sequence continues at coordinate 319,780 of NZ_WUMK01000007.1, read as the reverse complement.
CCGTTCCTCATCATGGCGCGTCATGTCGTCGGACACGTCGACCATGCCCTTGTGCATGAGGTCGCCACCGTGGTGGTGCAGCTTCTCCAGCATGTCGTCCTCTTCCGGCACCGGCTCGAGTTCGACCATCGCCATGTTGCAGCGGCGGGCAAAATCACCGGCCTCGTCCAGCACATAGGCGACACCGCCCGACATGCCGGCCGCGAAGTTGCGTCCGGTCTGGCCGATGACGACGACGACGCCGCCCGTCATGTATTCGCAGCCATGGTCGCCCACGCCCTCGACGACGGCGACGGCACCGGAATTGCGCACGGCGAAGCGTTCACCGGCCACACCGTTGAAGTAGCACTCGCCCGAGATCGCGCCGTAGAGCACCGTGTTGCCGACGATGATCGATTCATGCGGCACCGCGCGGTTGCCTTCCGGCGGACGCACGACGATACGGCCACCGGAAAGGCCCTTGCCGACATAGTCGTTGCCGGCACCCACCAGATCGAAGGTGATGCCGCGCGCGAGAAACGCGGCAAAGGACTGGCCGGCCGTGCCGTGCAGCTTCACCGAGATCGTGTCGTCCTTCAGGCCCTTGAAGCCGAAGCGCTTGGCAACGGCCCCGGAGAGCATGGCACCGGCCGAGCGGTCGACGTTCTTGATGTCGACCTCGAAGGCGACCGGCGTCTTGTTTTCCAGCGCAGGCTTTGCCTCCTCAATCAGCTTGCGATCGAGAATGTCGTGGATCGGGTGGTTCTGCCGCTCGGTCCAGTAGGTCGCCTCCTTCGGCGCATCGACCTTGTGGAAGATGCGGCTGAAGTCGAGCCCGTTGGCCTTCCAGTGCGAAATCATCGTCTCCTTCTCGAGCAGTTCCGAGGCGCCGATGATCTCGTTCAGCGAGCGAACGCCGAGCGAGGCCAGGATTTCGCGGACCTCTTCGGCAACAAAGAAGAAGTAGTTGATGACATGTTCCGGCGTGCCCTTGAAGCGCTTGCGCAGAACCGGGTCCTGCGTCGCGACCCCCACCGGGCAGGTGTTGAGGTGGCACTTGCGCATCATGATGCAGCCGGCAGCAATCAGCGGCGCGGTGGCGAAGCCGAATTCGTCCGCGCCCAGAAGCGCACCGACGACAACATCGCGACCGGTCTTCAAGCCACCGTCCACCTGCAGCGCGATGCGCGAACGCAGTTTGTTGAGCACGAGCGTCTGGTGCGTTTCGGCAAGGCCGATTTCCCAGGGGGAACCGGCATGCTTCAGCGAGGTGAGCGGCGAGGCGCCCGTGCCGCCATCGAATCCGGCGATCGTGATATGGTCGGCGCGCGCCTTGGCAACGCCGGCGGCAACCGTGCCGACGCCGACTTCCGAGACGAGCTTGACCGAAATATCGGCTTCCGGGTTGACGTTCTTCAGGTCGTAGATGAGCTGCGCCAGATCCTCGATCGAGTAGATGTCATGGTGCGGCGGCGGCGAGATGAGGCCGACGCCCGGGGTGGAGTGACGGGTCTTGGCGACCGTCGCATCCACCTTGTGGCCGGGCAACTGGCCGCCTTCGCCGGGCTTGGCACCCTGCGCGACCTTGATCTGCAGCATGTCCGCGTTGACCAGGTATTCCGTCGTCACGCCGAAGCGGCCGGATGCGACCTGCTTGATCGCCGAACGCTCGGGATTGGCGGAACCGTCCGGCCGCGGCAGGTAGCGGTCTGCCTCCTCACCGCCCTCGCCGGTGTTCGACTTGCCGCCGATCCGGTTCATGGCGACGGCAAGCGTCGTGTGCGCTTCGCGGGAAATCGAGCCGAAGGACATGGCGCCCGTCGAGAAACGCTTGACGATGTCCGCTGCCGGCTCGACCTCGTCGATGGAGATCGGCTTGCGGCCGGCAGCCTCAGCACCCTTGATGGCGAAGAGGCCACGGATCGTGTTCATGCGCAGCGACGAGGCGTTCACCAGTTCGGCGAATTCCTTGTAGCGGTCGGCCGCATTGCCGCGCACCGCATGCTGCAGCGAGGCGACGACATCAGGCGTCCAGGCATGATCCTCGCCGCGCATGCGGTAGGCATATTCGCCGCCGATATCGAGCGTGTTGGCGAGCAGCGGATCGCGGCCGAAGGCAGCCTTGTGGCGGTTGAAGGTCTCCGTGGCGATCTGTTCGAGGCCGATGCCCTCGATGGTCGTTGCCGTGCCGAAGAAATACTTGTCCACCAGTTCGGACGACAGGCCGATGGCGTCGAAGATCTGCGCGCCGCAATAGGACTGGTAGGTCGAGATGCCCATCTTGGACATGACCTTCAGGATGCCCTTGCCGATCGCCTTGATGTAACGATAGACCACTTCCTCCCCGTCGACTTCCTTCGGAAATTCGCCGCGCTTGTGCATGTCGGTGAGCGTATCGAAGGCGAGATACGGGTTGATCGCTTCGGCGCCATAACCGGCCAGAAGACAGAAATGGTGCACTTCGCGCGGTTCGCCGGTTTCGACAACGAGGCCGACCGAGGTGCGCAGGCCCTTGCGGATCAGGTGGTGGTGCACGGCGGCGGTCGCCAGCAGCGCCGGGATCGCCACGCGATCCGGCCCGATCTGGCGATCGGAGAGCACGATGATGTTGTAGCCGTTGTTGACGGCCTGCTCGGCACGCTCGCACAGCCGGGTCAGCATTTCCGGCATGCTTTCGGCGCCACGCGAGACATCATAGGTGAAGTCCAGCGTCTTGGTATCGAACAGGTCCTCGACATGGCCGATGGAGCGGATCTTTTCCAGATCGCCATTGGTAAGGATCGGCTGACGCACTTCCATGCGCTTGGCCTTGGCCGCACCGCCATGGTCGAGAATGTTCGGACGCGGCCCGATGAAGGAGACGAGGCTCATGACCAGTTCCTCGCGGATCGGATCGATGGGCGGGTTCGTCACCTGCGCGAAGTTCTGCTTGAAATAGGTGTAGAGCAGCTTGGTCTTGTCGGACATGGCCGAGATCGGCGTGTCCGTACCCATGGAGCCGATCGCTTCCTGGCCCGTCGTTGCCATCGGCGACATCAGCAGCCTGGTGTCCTCCTGGGTATAGCCGAAGGCCTGCTGGCGATCGCGCAGCGACACGTCGCGACGCAACGCACGCGGCTCGACCGGGCCGAGTTCTTCCAGGATGATCTGCGTGTTGCCCAGCCAGTCGCTATAGGGGTGCTTGGCGGCGAGCGCGGACTTCACCTCGTCATCGGAGATGACGCGGCCCTCTTCCATGTCGATGAGCAGCATCTTGCCTGGCTGGAGGCGCCACTTCTTGATGATGCTCTCTTCCTTGACCGGCAGCGTGCCGGCTTCGGAGGCGAGGATGACGCGGTCGTCATCGGTCACGAGATAGCGCGCCGGGCGTAGGCCGTTGCGGTCGAGCATGGCACCGACCTGCCGGCCATCCGTGAAGGCGACGGCGGCCGGGCCGTCCCACGGCTCCATCAGGGCGGCGTGGTACTCGTAGAACGCCTTGCGCTCCGGGCTCATCAACTGGTTGCCGGCCCAGGCTTCCGGGATCAGCATCATCGCCGCATGGGCCATGGAGTAGCCGCCGCGCACGAGGAATTCGAGCGCGTTGTCGAAACAGGCGGTGTCCGACTGGCCCTCATAGGAGATCGGCCAGAGCTTCGTGATATCGTCGCCGAAGAGCGGCGAGGAAACGGAGGCTTGGCGGGCCGCCATCCAGTTGACGTTGCCGCGCAGCGTGTTGATTTCGCCGTTGTGGGCGACCATGCGGTAGGGGTGGGCCAGCTTCCACGACGGGAAGGTGTTGGTGGAGAAACGCTGGTGCACGAGGGCGACGGCCGACTCGAAGCGCGGGTCAGCGAGGTCCTTGTAGTAGGCGCCCACCTGGTAGGCGAGGAACATGCCCTTGTAGACGATCGTCGTCGAGGACAGCGAGACCGGGTAGAAGTTGCTCTCCTCGCCCTCATATTCGTCATAGATGCGGTTGGAGATCACCTTGCGCAGCGTGAAGAGGCGGCGCTCGAACTCGGCATTGGTCGCGGCCTCGCGGCCGGCGCCGACGAACACCTGGACATGGCGCGGCTCGGTGGCGGCGATTTCCGGCGCCTTGGAGAGCGAGGCATTGTCGACCGGCACGTCGCGGAAGCCGAGAAGAACCTGGCCCTCCTCGGCAATGACGTCACCGATAACCTTCTTGAAATAATCGACGAGTTTCTCGTCCTGCGGCATGAAGATGTGGCCGACGGCATATTCGCCAGCCTTCGGCAGGGTGATGCCCTGGAGCGCCATTTCCTCGCGGAAGAACCGGTCCGGGATCTGCACGAGGATGCCGGCACCATCGCCCATCAGCGGATCGGCGCCAACGGCGCCGCGGTGCGTCAGGTTCTCGAGCATGAAAAGCCCGTCCTTGACGATCTGGTGCGACTTCTGCCCCTTCAGGTGCGCGACGAAGCCGACGCCGCAGGCATCGTGCTCATTGCGCGGATCGTAGAGGCCCTGTCGTTTCGGTATGCCTGTCGTGGAGGGACGCGTTTTGGCGTCCGTCGCAGTGATCTGCGTCCGGTTCTGCCTAAACCCGTTTGATGGCGTCATGTCCGTCATCGTCGTCCCTCCTTCTAGGCCCGGCATCGTGCGGGCAACCGTTTTCGCCCACGTGGCAGCCGTTTGCCTTGTCGCAAGTACGGCCACGCGAGCGTCTCTTGTATGGACCTGATCCGACCGTAAAAAGACGACGGCCGACCAGACATGTCATCGGGACCGTCAAGGCGGCGGGCTTTTCAGGAGAGAACCTCTCCATCACCCGGCGCCGTGTGCGGCACTCTCTCGCGGTCGCGGGAGGCGCCTGCTCGGTCTCTTGACCGAAATAGGACAGCAACACTGTCCTATTTCATGTGTTCTATGCCAGAAACACCCCAGCCCTGCAAGGCCATCATGCCAAATAATCACCATGTCATGAAGAAAAATTGCCCGCACCGTCGAAGGCTTGAAATTAAATTACGACACTTCGACGTTTTGTTTCCGTTCCTTTCATTCTTCGGGAGGATGGCGCTTTCCGCCAATTCCGGCGATTGATCGCCATCATTTCTCCACTATGGTCCCTCGAAGTCCCATTTTCGCATTGGAAACCGCATGTTTTTCGCTTCCGACAACTGGGCAGGCGCCCATCCCGACATCGCAAAGAGTCTCGTCGACGCGGCCGGCGGCTTTGCCTCCGCTTATGGTACCAGCGATCTCGACAAGCGTGTGGAAAAGACGTTTTCCGAAATTTTCGAGCGCGACGTCGCCGTGTTCTTCGTCGGCACCGGCACGGCGGCCAACTCGCTGGCACTCGCCAGCTTCAACCGTCCGGGCGGGCAGGTCTTCTGCCACCGCGAGGCCCATGTGAACGTCGATGAATGCAACGCGCCGGAATTTTTTGCGACCGGCGCCAAGCTCGTGCCGATCGACGGCCAGGCGGGCAAACTCTCACCCGAGACGCTCGCCGCCGCGATCGGCCGCTTTCCGCCGGATTTCGTGCATGGCGGACAGCCGATGGCCGTCACCATCACACAGGCGACCGAAGCCGGCACTGCCTATACGCTGGAGGAAATCGCCGCCCTGTCCGACGTCACGAAGAAGGCCAAACTGCCGCTGCACATGGATGGCGCGCGCTTCGCCAATGCGCTTGCCCATCTCGGCACGACGCCGGCAGAAATGACCTGGAAACGCGGCGTCGACATCCTGTCCTTCGGCGGCACGAAGAACGGCTGCTGGTGCGCGGAAGCCCTGGTGCTATTCGATCCGGCCAAGGCACAGCAGATGCATTTCCTGCGCAAGCGCTCGGCCCAGCTTTTCTCGAAATCCCGCTTCATCGCCGCCCAGTTCGACGCCTATTTCCGCGATGGCCTGTGGCTCACCCTCGCCCGCCATTCGAACGACATGGCAGCCCGCCTCTCCGCCGGCTTTGCCGCGTCCGACAAGGCCCGCCTCGCCTGGCCGACCGGTTCGAACGAACTGTTCGCCATCATCCGCAACGATGCGATGAAGGTTTTGCAGGACAAGGGTGCCGCCTTCTACGACTGGCCGGCCAGCCCGGACCTGAAAGCGACCATGCGCGATGACGAGACCCTCATCCGCCTCGTCACCAGCTTCGCCACCACCGAAGCGGATGTCGATAATTTTCTCTCGGCGCTTTGAGACAAGAACGCTCGGCGGGCGCTGGGGACACGCCGAAGTCCGCACCCTCTCCTCCGTCATGGTCGGGCTTGACCCGACCATCCACCTTCCGAACACGCCGGTGGATCCTCGGGTCAGGCCGAAGACTGACAACAAAAAAGGCGGTGCCCTGCGGCACCGCCTTTCTTCATCCCAATGAACGCAGGGATTAGTTGGTCTGCGCTTCGATCTGCTTGGCTTCGCGGTTGACAGCCGCAATCTCGATACGGCGCGGCTTGGCGGCTTCGGGGATTTCGCGCAGGAGATCGATATGGAGAAGGCCGTTCTTCAGCGAAGCGGCGCGCACTTCCACATGATCGGCAAGCTGGAAGCGGCGCTCGAAGGCGCGCTTGGCAATGCCGCGGTAGAGAAACTGGCTTTCTTCAGCCGCATCGTCCTTCTTCTCGCCCTTGACGGTCAGCGCATGTTCGCGCGCTTCGATCGACAGTTCGCTTTCGTCGAAACCGGCAACCGCCATGGTGATGCGATAGGTGGTCTCGCCGGTGCGTTCGATATTGTAGGGCGGATAGCTTGGGGCCTGCTCGGGCTGGCCGAGGCTGTCGAGCATGGTGAAGAGACGGTCGAAACCAACGGTGGAACGGTAGAGGGGGGAGAAATCGACGTGACGCATGGTGTCCTCCTTCAGAGCAACGGTTGCGATCTTTCTGAAGGCTGCCCCTGATTTCCGAAGGTGCAGCCCGGTTCATCCGGCTCCGCCCCTGGAGTGGCAACGGAAACCTCGACGGACCCTTTCGGCGCCCGTGAAGATGAGATGGGAATGCCTTTTTTGCCGTTCAAGGGGGCGAAAGGCAAAGCTCCCTCTCCCCGCAAGATTTTTGACCGATGAACGCCGGATGAACGATGGCTTCGGACAGCGTTCAGCTTGCCGTTGTTAAAACCGCAGCATCGGAAGCGAAAACTTTCGACGACTGGGGTGTAACGTCCCTTCCTCCCCGGTCAAATTGCGCCGGACTGCATGTGTTGTACCCCCGTGCCGCATGCAGCCGGCTTTTTTCTTTGACGGCTCAAGGGCGAGCGCCTATCCATCAATCATCGACGCCCGCCGAGACCTGACTGCCCGATGGATTCCATCCTGCATGCCACTGCCGACAATCCCGTTCCGGAAAACCACGTCGCGGGTTTCCTGGAAGGCCGTGGCGGTGTGAAAATCCGTTATGCGGTGTTCCGTTCGAAGGAGCGCCAGGCCAAGGGCACGGTGGTGCTGCTGCAGGGCCGCAGCGAATGCATCGAGAAATATTTCGAGACGATCAACGACCTGACCGCGCGCGGCCTCTGGGTCGCGACCTTCGACTGGCGCGGCCAGGCGGGATCAGACCGGCTCATCACGGGCAGCCGGGCGGGCCATGTCGCGCGTTTTGCCGATTACGAGGCCGATCTCTCGCTGTTCCTCGAGAGGATCGTGCTGCCGGACGCCCGCCTGCCCTTCTTCATCGTCGCGCATTCCACCGGCGCGCTCGTCGCCCTCTCGCAGGCGCCGTTGCTGGAGAACCGCATCGAACGCATGGTGCTCGCCGCGCCCTTCGTCGCGCTTGCCGGGCAATCGATGAGCCAGCGCAAGATCGCGATCATTGCGCGCCTCGCCTCGCTCACCGGCCTTGGCAATCGCACCTTCCGCAAGGGCGATCCGTCGCTCGATTTCGCCAACAATGTCGTGACGTCAGATGCGCGCCGCTTTGCCCGCAACGCCGCCATCTACGCAGAACATCCCGAGCTTTCCATCAGCTGGCCGAGCGCGCGCTGGCTGAACGAGACCATCGCGACCATGGCCCGCGTGACGCATCAGGACCACCTGACGCGCATCCGCATTCCCACGCTGCTGCTGTGCCCGACGGCCGACATCCTTGTCCCCCGCAAGGCGATCGGCGATCTCGCGCGTATCTTCCGCGCCGCCCGCCTGATCGAGATCGACGGCGCCCGCCATGAACTGTTCCAGGAGGCCGACCGCTTCCGCGCCCAGACGCTCGCCGCGATCGAAGCCTTCATTCCGGGAAGCGACGCCGAGGAAACCGGCCTCGGCGCCTGAATCGAATCAGCCCCTCAGAAGCGCCATCGCCTCGTCGTAGACCGTGCGGCTGCCGGCCGCGATGATCAGGCCGCCCATTTCCGCCGGCCCCCCGTCCCAATTGGTGATGATGCCGCCCGCCTGCTCGATGACCGGAATGAGGCCGCCGACGTCATAGGGCTTCAGCCCGCATTCGACGACGAGGTCGATATGGCCGGCGGCGAGCAACGCATAGGCGTAGCAGTCGCAGCCGTAGCGGAAGAGCCGCACCTTGTCCTGCACCGCCTCGTAGCGGGTCTTGGCCGTATCGGTGAAGAGATGCGGCGAGGTGGTGAACATGATCGCGTCCGACAGGCTGTTGCACGGCCGCGTGGAAAGCGTCTTGGTCCCATCCGGCCCTGCATAGTGCGAGACCTTGCCATCCGCGAAATAGCGCTCCCCCGTGAAGGGCTGGTCGATGAGGCCCATCACCGCCTCACCATTGCGATAGAGCCCAATCAGCGTACCCCAGACCGGCACGCCGGAAATGAAGGCGCGCGTGCCGTCGATCGGATCGATGACCCAGACATATTCGCGGTCGAGACCAACCGAACCGTGCTCCTCGCCGAGGATGCCGTGGTCGGGAAAATGCCGCTCGATCAGCACACGGATTGCCGCTTCCGCCGCGCGGTCGCCCTCCGTCACCGGATCGAAGCCGGAGGCCTCCTTGTTGACGACATCGGCACCAACACGGAAACGCGGCAGGGTTTCTTGCCTTGCAGCATCGGCAAGGCGGTCGAAGAAGGCGCGATCAGGCAACATGGGGATCTCTCGGAGGGACTGTGGATGCCATTGACATACTGCATCGGCCCGGAAAACGGAACCGCTATGCGCATGGGCATAGCGAAGGGTGCACGCAAGGAAATTGCTTAACAGATCGCAAATTTCTTTCGCAGTTGCGCTTGACACTTGTGCAACGCAACATTACACTTTTCTTACAGTCACTCGTGGCTGTAAATACCCTCCTTGGGTGTTTCCTCCCTAGACTTGAACCGCGCCACAAGCGCGGTTTTTTTTGAGAGGAAACCGGACCTATTCGGCCGCCAGGGCCCGGTCTGCGGCATAATCCTCCACATGGTCGGAAAAGTCCTGCAGGAACGCGGCAATCGCCGTCTGTAGCACAGCAAAATCCGGCTTCTTGGCAAGTGTCGTCTCGTCCACGTAAAGGCCGCGGTTCACCTCGATCTGCAGCGCATGCAGCCCCTTGGCCGGCCGGCCATAGTGCTCGGTGATGAAGCCGCCCGCATAGGGCTTGTTGCGCACGACGGAAAAGCCCATGTCCTCGAGAAGCCGCATCGCGGTGCGTGACAGTTCTCCGGACGCACTGGTGCCATAGCGATCGCCGATGATGAAATCCGGCCGCAACCCCGAGCCGGACACCCGGATGTTGCCCGGCATCGAATGGCAATCGATCAGCACCGAGAAACCGAACATCACATGGGTGCGCACGACAAGCCGGCGAAGGCACGCGTGATAGGGCTTATAGACGGTCTCGACACGTTCCAAGGCCTCCTCGACCGGGAAACGATGCCTGTAGATTTCCATGTTTTCCGCCACGACCCGCGGCACCGTACCGAGCCCGCCGGCAACCCGGATCGAGCTGATATTGGCATAGGACGGCAATACACCATCGAACATGCGCGGATCAAGTTCATAGGGCTCGCGGTTGACGTCGAGCCAGGCGCGCGGGAAATGCGCGACCAGCATCGGCGCGCCGAGCGCGGGCGCCACCGAAAACAGCTCATCGACATAATGGTCCTCCGAACGGCGGATGCCGAGCGCATCGAGGCGCGACTGATCGAGGAAGCCCTGTGGATAACGCCGCCCGCTGTGTGGCGAGTTGAAGACGAGGGGCACGCTCTGCGAAACCGGCTCCAGCACGTCGAAGTGGCTGTTTTCGCTCAGAGCCTCCGCCATTGCCGTCCTTTACCATGCCTGAAAGTCATTGCGTCGTTCATGTTGCCAGCGGCCTTGGCGCGTGTCCATACTGAGAAACGAGGGATAAGGCCTTGCCATGCCCCATTCACCGGATATTTACCGGAATACGCTCTCTTAACAGAACCGCCCCTCCGTGGGCAGACACCCTTTTAGATATGGTTCCCGAACTCCATGACCCCCAAGATTCTCCTCGCTGAAGACGACAACGACATGCGCCGCTTTCTGGTGAAGGCGCTCGAAAAGGCGGGCTACCAGGTGCTGTCCTACGACAATGGCGCCAGCGCCTACGACCGGCTTCGCGAAGAGCCCTTCTCGCTGCTCCTCACCGATATCGTCATGCCGGAGATGGACGGCATCGAGCTGGCACGCCGCGCCACCGAGCTCGATCCGGACCTCAAGGTGATGTTCATCACCGGCTTCGCCGCCGTCGCGCTGAACCCGGATTCCAAGGCCCCGAAGGACGCGAAGGTCCTCTCGAAACCCTTCCATTTGCGTGATCTCGTCGACGAGGTCAACAAGATGCTGGCCGCCTAAGCCCCGGAAAAGACCACAAAATCGGCGCGTAAAAAAAGCTTCAAAAAGCCTATTGACGCCGCCAGATGTTTTGTGGTCTATGCCCCTCATCGGATGGGCGTGTAGCTCAGCGGGAGAGCACTACGTTGACATCGTAGGGGTCACAGGTTCAATCCCTGTCACGCCCACCATTCGATATTCTGATGACGTTGAGAAATCCGCTACGGCGGATTTTTCCGTTTCAGGGCCCTACACGTTGTCAATTGGCGTCAAAGCTGAAAGCGAAGCATATCCTTAACCCGCCCTAAAACCGGACGGTGTGCCATCCGCTTTCGCGCGCCGTACGAAGGTGAGGCGCTCTTCCCCTCCCCCGCTCTTTGTTAAGATTAACGCCAACTAGATTTGCCGATTCCTTTCCAGCCGCACGCAGAGGCGCTAGTGCTTCGGCCAGGCGCTTGCTTTAGAAGGATCGGCGGACCATGTCTCGCATCGTAACAGGGACCCAGCTCAACGATATCGTGTACGGTACCGACTTGAACGAGACCTATATGGCGCTTGGCGGCGACGACAAGCTGGTCGTCAGTGGCGGAAACGACTCCATGTATGGCGGCGAAGGGTGGGATACCCTCTCCTATTTCCACTACACCGGCAGCGTCACCGTGGTGCTGAACGGAGAGGGCAAGGGTGTCGCGAAAGGCTCGCTCGGCGACGTCAAAAGCCTCTACTCGATCGAAGCCGTGATCCTCAGCAACAGCAACGACATTGCGCGCGGCGATGCCGGCGCCAACACGTTCTTTGGGCGTGAAGGCGATGACAGGTTCATCTACAGCGCCGGCGAGGACACCTACTACGGCGATGGCGGCTGGGATACCCTCGACTACTTCGACTATAAGGGCAACGCATCCATAACGCTCAACGGAGCAGCCAAAGGCAGCGCGAAAGGCTCGCTCGGCGACATCCAGCACCTGTACTCCATCGAGGCCGTAATCCTTGGCGCGGGCAACGACGTCCTTCGCGGCGATGCGGGCGCCAATGTCGTCTGGGGCAATGGCGGCAACGACAACATCAATGGGGGAGCCGGTGCGGACAGGCTGTCCGGCGGCGCCGGCGCCGACAAGCTGACCGGCGGGCTTGGCGCCGACCAGTTCATCTTTTCCAACGTCAGTGATTCGACCCTCTCCACATCCGGTCGGGACTTCATCGTCGACTTCAACCGCAGCCAGGGCGACAAGATCGACCTGTCGGCCATCGATGCCAATACGACGGTCGCCGGCAACCAGGCCTTCACGTTCATCGGCGAGAAAACCTTCAGCCAAAAGGCCGGTGAGCTGCGCTACGCCAATACCAACGGCGACACCTATCTCTATGGCGACGCCAATGGTGACGGCAAGATCGATTTCTCGGTTCGGCTCGACACGACGATCGAGTTTGTCAAAGGCGATTTCCTTCTGTGATTTGCGAGGGCAGATGGGCCTCCTCCCATCGCCCTGCTCTGCTCTGCCGCCGGTCCGGCAAGCCCTAACTGGTGCCAGCTTTTCGTCAGGGTGAGTGCCGGCAGCACTGTTTGAGGCCATAGCACCGGTCGAGCGCCAGCAATACTGCGCTCCTCAGCGTTGATCTCGTAGAGGGTCGCACCGAAGCCGCTGATTGCGCCGGAAATACATTATCGCCGGGCTATGCTTGAAGGACTCTACCGCGGCGCGGAGGATGGCGCGCGCCGCTGGAGGACGAGACGGGAGGGGTGTCCATGAACGATGGATCTCGCCCCTCCGACGTCGATGGCGGCCACCACCTGACGAATCGGCGTATTCGCTCCGAGAGCGCCCGACAAATCCTCGTCAAATGTGAATGTAATTCAGAAGCAGCTGGCTGACGCACCTGACACTTTGGGTCGCGCACACCCTCATTTACTGGGCCGCTCACCGATGCCGGGGTCTATCCATTTCACTTCAGAGAGGGCGAAAAATCCCCACCCCCCGAGACCCATTCATACTGCACCCGTTCTATAGCAAATCAGGAGATGCAGATATGGGAACCGACTCGCAGTATGACACGCTTGGCGAATTGCAGGCAGCAAGCCCTCCCGCCATCCTGAAGCGGGTCTCGGCAAACCTCGCCAGGGATTTCCGCAGTTTCAAACGGATCACGGCCGGATCAGCCGATAGACCGGATCACGTGCAAACCGCGGATAGCGCATGGTGGGAACAGGTCGACCAGATTTTGACCCCCGAAATGTTCTATAAGACATCGGACGGCGACAATTGGGCTCCTGCAATGCAGGCTGCGGCAAACGCTGCGGAAAACATCAATGCCCCGATGATCTACCTTCGCCCAAATTTCGAATACACCATGGACGATCATGTCGTACTCAAGGCGGGGATCGTTGTCTGGGGGTATGGGGCAAAGCTGCTGATGCGCAGCAATCCGAATCTGCGCGGCGGCTTCATCAGAACACAAGGAAGCGGCGTCAACGTCAACGACGACTTCATCCAGCGCGACGACATGGCGCTGATGGGCGTGTGGGCGGAAGTTTTGCCTACCGTAAAGGGCGTGAACTGCTTCGGCACCACCGTGTCGTCCCGCATCAGTTTCGTTGATTGCACGGCCAAAGGTGCAACATGGGGCGAAGAAAACGATCCAAAACCGAAAGGCGGCCGCGGCTTCTCCTGCCACACCCGATCCAGCATGATCAAACACGTTAACTGCAAGGCGATCGATTGCTCCATCGGCGCTCATATTCTTGACAAGGCCGACTATGATTGGACAGTCACGCCGGTCCTGCAGGGGTTCTCAGCAACAAACGCCAACCCCGTCGTATTCACCCTCACCAACCACGGCCTGCAGAACGGCGACCAATATCAGGCGCAAGCCTTTACCGGTGATGGCTGGTCGAACCTGAACGGCAACACATTCACGGTAACCCGGATCGACAGCAGCAGGTTTCGGCTGAACTTCAGTTCGGCAAGCTATCCCGCGTTCAATGGTGCCGGCCGTTTGTCCAAAGCAGACACGGGCTACATGCGTGGTAGCGGCATCACCTATCTTGGAATGGAAGTCGAGAATTGCGACCTGGACGGCTTGATTTTTGAGCAGGTGCTCGACAGCCAGAACACAACTGAGCCGAAGAACATCTACTTCCAGGGTCGTTTAAGAAACTGCGCGACCCGGTATCCGAGCGATCACAGCATCATTAACCTCGCAGGCATTCCCGGCGTCACCGTCGACGCTCAGGTTTTCAACGACCGTGACCACCCCGTCGGATCCGTCATTCGCGGATCGAGCGCACTGGCAGATATTCGTGTTCGCGGTTACGTCCACACTACGGCGCACTACATTGATCATCGTCCGATGACGGACGGGAGCAAAGATCTCGAGGTGGGCAGCACCTTGCACCCCGAGGGCACCAGCAGAAGCTCCAAGTACGAACTGCGCATCGAGGGCGATACCGTCTCCGGGGATATCATCTATTCCGCAAACACCCAGGTCGGAGAAACGCACAACCAAAACTACACATGGCGGTCTTCGTACGACGTTGAATATTCCGCCAGTTCGTTCGGTGGCGTCGCGATTGCTGATGTGGCGAAACACAACACCAATTCGTATCGCATCAAGAATACGAACACCGGCGACGTCACACTCGTCGGCAAATACAACTTCGAAAGCAACACCGGCGGCTTCTATGAAGAGGGCACCTGGACGCCCGTGCTTCGAGGCTCTTCCGTTCCTGGGAGCAATGCCTACAGCTATCAAGTCGGCACGTGGAAGCGTATCGGCGATTCCTACGAGCTTGAAGGGCGGCTGACCGTTTCCGGCAACGTCGATCCCACAATGGCGGGCAACATGGAAATCGCAGGCCTGCCTGCGGCGGTTGCGGCCGGAGCACATGGTCGTGAGGCGAGCGTTTGCTTTAACTACGTCAACAATCTTTCCCTCGCTGCCGGCAAATCGATTTCCGGACGCGGTCTCGTGGGGACAAGCACAGTCGTTCTCGCCGAACGTGACAACGTCAGAGACACGAACTTAACATCTGCGACAAAATTCGGCTCAAACCTCGATATGCGATTCCGTATTGTCTATAGCCGGGACTAGTAGACGCGTGAAACCACATCTTGATTAAGACTCGAGCAGGCGGGGCAAACTCCTCGCCTGCTTGATTTAAAAACGATGCAAAATGGTTGCGGGATATCGAAACTCAATCGTCGAAATACTTTTCGGAAATCGCATCACCAACGAGGCCTCGCGCGTGGTCGAGATAGGCCTCTGCCATCGCGCCATCGCCCAATCGGCGATAACTTTTCGCCATGGAGAGCGCCGGCAGGGGCGCTTTGTGGGAGGAGCACCAGTCGAGGGCGATTTTCGAAACGGCGATGCTGCGCTCATAGGCACCGATCTCGTAGAGGGCAGCACCAAAACCGCTCTTGATCCAATAGTCGATATCGGCCCCCGGCAAATGCGCATCCGCGTAGTCCGACGCGCCCTCCCAATGCTTCGCTGCCTCGGCATGGTTTCCATCGGCACCGGCCTCTATCCCCTTCTGCGCCAGAGCCAGGGCTTCGGCCTCACGCGGGTCTTCCGGTTGTTTTTGCGGCATTCGGGCACTCCTTCGGTCCATTTTGCAGCGCAGCAGGTGGCTCGGCGGAAAGACACATATGCCGTGCAGGAAACAGTTGACGATTGCAGGTATTTTGCGCTCAAATGATGGCCGGTTCAAGCTGATCAATGTGCCGGAATGGGATGCCAACCCTGTGAAAAGGCATTGAAATCCGGAAACGAAGCGGCTTGCTGCGGATACTCCCCATCCGGCGATTACCCTGGAAATGCGTAAAGTGTTTATCGCCTGGCTATGCTTGAAGCACTCTACCGCGGCGCGAAGGATGGCGCACCCCGTTGGAGGACGGGACAGGTAGGGTCGACGTGATAGGAGGAGTATCCATGAACGACGCATCCAGCATACATCCGGTGGACGAGAAGCTGCCCGTCGGCAGGCTCGCAACACTCGGCATTCAACACGTCCTTGTCATGTATGGCGGCGCCGTTGCGGTGCCGCTGATCGTCGGGCGGGCGTTGCAGCTCAGCCCGCAGGACGTCGCGTTCCTGATTTCCGCCGACCTTTTCGTCTGTGGTCTCGTCACGATCATCCAGTCGCTCGGTGTCGGCCGCCATGTCGGCATCCGCCTGCCCGTCATGATGGGCGTCACCTTCGCCTCCGTCGGCCCGATGGTCTCGATGGCCACCATGGCGCCCGGCCCGGAAGGCGCGCGCATGATCTTTGGCGCCATCATCGGCGCGGGCTTCCTGGCACTGCTGATCGCGCCGCTCATGGGGCGGCTGCTCCGCTTCTTCCCGCCCGTCGTGACCGGGACGATCATCCTCGTCATCGGCGTGTCGCTGATGCGTGTCGGCATCAACTGGACCTTCGGCAATCCCTTTGGCCCGACCGCGCCCAAGCTGATCAATCCGGCTCACGCGGAATGGCTGGCGCAGATGAAGACGCTCGCAGAGACCGGCGGCCCGGCCGTTCCCGACGGCTTCGCCATCGCACCGACCGTCTCCAACCCGGTCTATGCCGAGCCGAGCCACATCGCCCTTTCAGCCCTCGTGCTCATCTCTATCCTGCTCATCGCCCGCTTCGGCCGCGGCCTGATCAGCAACATCGCCGTGCTCGCCGGTGTGATCATCGGCTGCATCGCCGCATCCGTGCTCGGCATGATGCATTTCGACCGCGTGGGCGATGCCGGCTGGTTTGCCGTCGTCACGCCCTTCCGCTTCGGCGTGCCGATCTTCGATCCCGTGCTGATCGCGACCATGACGCTGGTGATGATCGTCGTGATGATCGAATCGACCGGCATGTTCCTGGCGCTTGGTGAAATCACCGACAAGCCGGTCTCGCAGCGGCAGCTGACGTCCGGCCTGCGCGTCGATGGCATCGGCACCATGATCGGCGGCCTGTTCAACACCTTCCCCTATACGAGCTTCTCGCAGAATGTCGGCCTCGTCGGCGTTACCGGCGTCAAGAGCCGCTATGTCTGCGTCGCTGCCGGCGTGATCATGATCGTGCTCGGCCTCATCCCGAAGATGGGCGCGCTGGTGGAAGCCGTTCCGACCTTCGTGCTCGGCGGCGCGGGTCTGGTGATGTTCGGCATGGTCGCGGCGACGGGTGTGCGCATCCTTGCGAATGTCGACTTCAAGTCGTCGCGCAACAACCTCTTCGTGGTTGCCGTCTCCGTTGGCTTCGGCCTCATCCCGTTGCTCGCACCGAACTACCTGATGTGGATGCCGCATGCGATCCATCCCATCATCGAATCGGGCATCGTGCTCGCCTCGATTGCCGCCGTGCTGCTGAACGCCTTCTTCAACGGCACGACCTTCGCGCAATCCGACGCCGTCGAAGCGGCACGGCTCGCCGACTCGCACTGAGGGTCCCGGCTTTCCAACGAACCCGGCTTGCAGATCGCAGGCCGGGTTTTTCCGTGAACACCGTCTGCTCCGGCATTTTCCCGCAGCCACTTCCAAGGCAGGCAGGAACATGGCAAGTGATGGCCCTCAGGAAATGGTGGCGTCGGGAGCATTCATGGTCGGCATATGGAATTGGCGCGAGGCTCTCGTTCTGGCTGTCACCCTTTGGACGGCGCTTTCCATCAACGACATCCTGATGCTGCCGGGCGGTCTGCCCATCATCGCGCCCGGGTGGCTGAGCTGCATTCTGCTCGCCCTCGTCCTGTCGAGGCTGCTCCATAACCTGCAAACCGTGCCAAAAAGGCTGGCTATCGGCGTCGGCGTCCTGGCGGTATTCGCGGCCGCCGTCAGCCAGGCGGTGTTCGATATCACCGTGATCATGATGGTTGGCCCGCATGCATTGCCGGGCGGCCAAAGCGTGCCGGGTTTTGCCCTTGCCGATACATGGGGCAAGGCCATTCTGCAGTTCCGCTTCAGCTTCATATGGAACGCCATCGTTTTCGGCTTCTATGTCGCGGCGCTCTCGCTGCTCAATGCGCAGCGCCGCAAGCTGGACGCGGAAATGCGGGCGCTGCGCTACGAGCTTAATCCGCACTTTCTCTTCAACACGCTGAATTCCATCGCCGGTCTGATCGAGGAAGGATCGGGGGGACGTGCGGACCGCATGGTGCTGTCCCTGTCGCGGTTTTTACAGACGACGCTTTCGCTCGATCCTCTGCACGACGTGCCGCTGTCGAAGGAAATCGCCTTGCAGCGCGACTACCTTGAAATCGAGCATGAGCGGTTTGCCGACCGCATGGCCTTCGATATCCGCCTTCCGGCAGATCTCGAGACGGCGCTAGTGCCCAACCTCATCCTTCAGCCGCTGATCGAGAATGCGGTCAAGCACGGCGTTGCTCCGGCGCGCAAACGCGTCACCATCGTGCTGGAGGCAAGGCGGGAGGGGGATCGGCTGGTCTTGAGTGTCGAAAACGATCTGCCGGACGCGCCGGCGGGTCGCAAACCGGCCGGCATGGGCGTCGGCCTCAGGAATATCAGCGACCGGCTGCAGGCGCGTTTTGGCAGCCGGTGGCGCTTCTCGTCAGGTCCGGTGGATGGGGCCCGTTATCAGGCCGTCATCACATTGCCGTTCCGGACGGCCTGAAGGCCTTCGGGCCTCCAGGTGGAGCCGATAGGGGCTCAGTTCAGCGGAACACTCAGGCCGCCACCGGAGACCGGCGGACGGGCATAGGTCGTGTTGCTGCTGGCTCCCGTCGTGTTGCAACCCGCAAGGGCCAGAACCGCGAATGCGACGACGACGAAACCGGAAATGGGACGCATGGACCTCTCCTTTGTGATGTGCCCGTAACACATAGGCATGCGGGATGATTCCGTCCACCGCAGGCCAAACAGAAAAGCCCGGCTCGATGTCGGGCTTTTTGGCTATAGACGCAATCGCTGTGTCACCACTCGGCAACGCTGCCGTCTTCATGGCGCCAGACGGGATTGCGCCAGCGATGGCCCTCCTTGGCCCGCTCGATGACATACTGTTCATCCACCTCGATACCGAGGCCCGGCCCCTGCGGAATCGACACGAAACCATCCGCATAGTGGAACACCTCCTTGTTGGAGATGTAGTCGAGGATGTCGTTGCCCTTGTTGTAGTGGATGCCGAGGCTCTGCTCCTGGATGAAGGCATTGTGCGAGACGGCATCGACCTGCAGGCAGGCGGCAAGCGCGATCGGACCGAGCGGGCAATGCGGCGCCAGCGCCACGTCATAGGCCTCCGCCATCGCCGCGATCTTGCGGCATTCCGTGATGCCACCAGCATGGGAAAGGTCGGGCTGGAGGATATCGACATAGCCGTCCGACAGCACCGACTTGAAGTCCCAGCGCGAATAGAGCCGCTCCCCGAGCGCGATCGGCGTCGAGCAATGGTTGGCGATCTCCTTCAGCGCCTCGCGGTTTTCCGACAGCACCGGCTCCTCGATGAAGAGCAGCTTGAACTGTTCGAGTTCCTTCGCCAGCACCTTGGCCATCGGCCGGTGCACGCGGCCATGGAAATCGACGCCGATGCCGATATAGGGGCCGATCGCCTCGCGGATCGTCGCGATTGTCTCGACCGCCTTCTCCACCTTGTCCCAGGTGTCGACGATCTGCATTTCCTCGCAGCCGTTGAGCTTGATCGCCTTGAAGCCGCGAGCGACCACCTCCCTGGCATTGTTGGCGACATCGGCCGGCCGGTCGCCGCCGATCCAGGAATAGACCTTGATGCGATCACGCACCTGGCCGCCGAGCAGCGCATGGACCGGCTGGCCATAGGCCTTGCCCTTGATGTCCCACAGCGCCTGGTCGATGCCGGCGATCGCCGACATGTGCACGGCACCACCACGATAGAAGCCGCCGCGGTACATGACCTGCCAATGGTCCTCGATCAGCAGCGGGTCCTTGCCGACGAGGTAGTCCGACAGTTCGTGCACGGCGGCTTCCACCGTCAGCGCGCGCCCCTCCACCACCGGCTCGCCCCAGCCGACAATGCCCTCGTCCGTCTCTATCTTCAGGAACATCCACCGCGGCGGCACGATGTAGGTCGTCAGCTTGGTGATCTTCATGTCGTTTCATCCCTCGTCAGTTTGTCTTCGGCCACGGGCTGTTGGCCCGCGGAATTCGTCAGTCGGCCTTGCCGATCAGGCTGGAAAGGTCACGCGCGGCGAGATCGAGAATGTTGCGCGAGCATGCCTCCGCCCGCCCGGCGTCCCGCATGCGCAGCGCATCGACCAGGTCGCGGTGCACATGCAGCGCCTCGTCGCGTTTCACCGCAGCCCGGTTGGAGGCGTGCAGCGCGTGGGACAGTGCCGCGTGGATGATCGAGGAGAGCTGCTGGAACACCTTGTTGTGGCTCGCCCTGAGCAGGGTCTCGTGGAAACGGGTGTCCGCGGCCGTGAAGGCTTCCAGATCGCCTTCCGCATCCCCCATCTCGTCACAGGCCCGTTCGAGGTCGGCAATCTCCTGCGTCGTCGCGCGGGATGCGGCAAGGAACGCGGCCGCGGGCTCCACCGTGCGGCGCGCCTCCAGGATCGAGCTTAAAAGCTCTGTCGACAGGACGTCCGGCCCCATCCATTCGAGGATCTGTGCGTCGAGTACGTTCCACTCCGACCGGTCCAGGACGAGCGTGCCGACGCGCGGCCGGCCATGGACAAGGCCCTTCGTCTCCAGCACCTTCAGGGATTCGCGAATGACGGTGCGGCTGACGCCATAGGTCGCACAAAGGTCGCTCTCGCGTGGCAGAACTGTTCCCGGCGGAAAACGCCCGCCGCAAATGTCCGCGCCGATTGCCGCCGTCACATTGTGGCGCACCCGCGGACGACGCGATTGCGGCCGCTGCGCCTGCCTCTTTGCCTTGTCCGCCACGCCATCCCCATCGTCAGATTAAATCATCGTACAATTATTGACAAATCATATGACAAATTGAGGGCGAAGACCATGGTCCGCCCTGTTCAATCGGCGCATAATTCACATTATTGACTTTTGCTGACAGAGTGCATAATGCACCGAACCCAACCGCAGGAGCCGCCATGCTCGCCGAACTCCCCGCCGTGCTCGTCCTCAATGCGAAAGACAATGTCGGCGTCGTGCCCGCCAATGTCGATGCCGGCCGGGCGCTGGTGAACGGTGTCGTCGCCGCCGAACGCATTCCGCGTGGCCACAAGGTGGCGATAGCACGGATCGCGGAAGGCGCAGCGGTGCTGAAATACGGCCAGATCATCGGCTATGCGACGAAGGCGATCCGCCCCGGCGAGCACGTGCATCTGCAGAACCTCGCCATTCTCGATGTCGCGCTGAAACACGAATTCTGCGTCGACAACGCCCCGCCCGTCATGGTGCCGGAGGCCGAGCGGCGCACCTTCGACGGCTACGATCGCGGCAATGGTCGCATCGGCACGCGCAACTATATCGGCATCCTCTCCACGGTGA
Organism: Shinella kummerowiae; assembly: GCF_009827055.1. Taxonomy (GTDB): domain Bacteria; phylum Pseudomonadota; class Alphaproteobacteria; order Rhizobiales; family Rhizobiaceae; genus Shinella; species Shinella kummerowiae. Next base: position 298,710 of record NZ_WUMK01000007.1, on the reverse strand, counting down.
ACTGTTCCGCCACGGTCTCGCGCTATGTGGCGGAGCACTATGCGCGAAAGTTCCGCGAGACCGGCCATGACAATATCGACGGGGTGGTGGCGCTCACCTATGGCGGCGGCTGCGCGTTGAACCTCAAATCCGAGGGCGGGCGCATCCTGACGCGCACCTTCAAAGGCTATGCCCGCAACCCGAATTTCGGCGGCATCCTGATAATCGGGCTGGGCTGCGAGACCTTCCAGTACGGCCCCCTCGTCGAGGAAGCCGGCCTGGAAGAAGGCAAGACTTTCCGCAAGATGATGATCCAGGAACAGGGCGGCACGCGAAAGACCATCGAAGCGGCCTGCGCGATGATCGACGACATGCTGCCGGATGTCGGCCGCATCCGCCGCACCCCGCTGCCGCTCTCCGGCATCAAGCTGGCGCTCGAATGCGGCGGCTCGGACGGCTATTCCGGCATTTCCGCCAATCCGGCGCTCGGCATCGCCTCCGACCTTCTCGTGCAGCAAGGCGCCACCACCGTGCTGTCCGAGACACCCGAAATCTACGGCGCCGAACATCTTCTCACCCGCCGCGCCGCCCGGCCGGAGGTGGCGGAAAAACTGCTTTCCCGCATCGACTGGTGGCGGGACTACACGGCGAAGAACGACGCCGAACTCAACAACAATCCCTCTTTCGGCAACAAGGCGGGCGGCCTCACGACCATCCTCGAAAAGTCGCTCGGCGCCGTCGCCAAGGGCGGCTCCATGCCGCTCAACGCCGTCTACGAATATGCCGAGGAGGTGACCGAGCCCGGCTTCGTCTTCATGGACACACCGGGTTACGACCCGGCCGCCGTGACCGGCCAGATCGCCGGCGGCTGCAACCTCGTTGCCTTCACCACCGGGCGCGGCTCCGTCTCCGGCTACAAGCCCGCGCCCTGCATCAAGATCGCCACCAACACGCCGATGTACGAGCACATCAAGGAAGACATGGACATCAATTGCGGCACGATCGTCGACGGCACCGAGACGATCGAACAGGCCGGCCGCCGCATCTTCGAATTCGTCATCGCCACCGCCTCCGGCCGCAAGACGGCAAGCGAGGCCTTCGACTACGGCGACAACGAATTCGTGCCCTGGCAGGTCGGCGCCATCACCTGACCGTCAGGCATGCATGAGGATATTGACGAGCGTGCCCGCCGGATCGCGCACGAAAAACCGCCGCACGCCCCAGGGCTCGTCCGCCGGCCCGTATTCAACCGCATAATCGGCCGCGAGCACGGCCCGATGAACGGCATCCACATCGTCCACCTCGATCGACAGCCCCGGCACCGGCGTCCCCGCACCGCCTTCGGAGGCAAAACTCACCTGCAGAGGCATGGTGGCGCCCGAAACGCCGTAGGTGGCGATCCAGCCGTGATCCATCAGCAGGTCCAGCCCGAGGATGTCCTTGTAGAAGCGCGCGACCGCCGCAGGTTCGGCCGTCTCGATATTGGCGACGATACGTTTGACCTTCATGGCGATCTCCTCACCGCACAGCCGGTGTTGCATAGACCGGCATTTCCGGCCGGTGCGCATCCCGCAATTCCGCGACGCGGGCGATGACCTTGGGCAGGGACACGCTGATATGGTGGCGCAGCGTCTCGGCCGCGCGCGCACTATCGTCGACATCCAGCGCGCGGAACACCGCCAGATGCTCAGCGATGAACGGCTCGTTCGCGGGCATGCGGTGCGAGACGCCGATGATATGCTTGCTGACATTGAGCATGAAGCGCGCGCGGCGCAGCGCGATCAGCAGTTCCCGGTTCGGGCAATAGCCAAGGCAGGTGATGTGCAGGTCGGTTTCGAGATCGTCCATCGCCTCGACCGACAGGTCGGGATAGACGGCAAGCGCCTCCTCCAGCCGCTGCGTCATGGCGTGCCGCTCGGCGGGCGGGATGAAGGGTGCGGCCCGGCTCAACGCCACGGGCTCCAGCGCCACGCGGATATCATGCAGGTCGCGCATGCGGCTTTCGTCGAGCGGCACCAGCGTCCAGCGCATGCGTTCGTCTTTTTCCATGATGCCGAGCGCTTCGAGCCGGGTCAGCGCGTCGCGCGCCACCTGCCGGCCGACGCCGCGGGCCCGCGCCAGCTCCACCTCGTTGATCCGGTGACGGCCGAAGACGGAAAGATGCACCAACTCGCGCTCTAGGCTCTCGTAGATCGCCTCCCAGGCCGGCGCCTTGCGCAGGCCCGGCGCCTCCTCGTCGAGACCGAGCATTTCGGCGGTCAGCGCCACACGCTTCGGCCCGCTACGCCCCTGCCCGACCAGAAAACCGCGCCCGTCGAAACGCCGGATCTGGCCCGCCGTTTCGAGAAGCGCGAAAGCCTGGCGAACGGGTGTGCGCGTCGAGGCGAAGACGGTGGCGACCGGTCCTTCGAGCAACAGTGCGCCCCTTGGCAGACGGCCCGCGGAGATGGCGTCTGCCAGCACATCGCGAATGCGCAGATAAAGCGGGCTCTTGTCGAGCGCCGTATCGATGCTCTCCGCGCCCGCCTCCGCCAAAATCTGACCCGTGCCGTTCATGGCGCGGACCATGGCATGAATGCCTTGTGCCGACAACGGTCATGTCGGGCGCCGATCGGCAGCAAGGAAATTGCGTCGCAGCGTCAAAAAATCGTCATTCCTTTCGTGACGCCGGGGGCGTTTTGCGCTAGGGAAACCCTTCCAAGGCTCGCAATTCGGCCATCAAGGGGCCATATGCGAACCACGTCCGACGTCAAGGAACAGAACCATGCCCGCATATCGCTCCCGAACCACCACCCACGGCCGCAACATGGCCGGTGCCCGCGGCCTCTGGCGCGCGACCGGCATGAAGGATTCGGATTTCGGCAAGCCGATTATTGCGGTGGTGAATTCCTTTACCCAGTTCGTGCCTGGCCACGTGCACCTGAAGGATCTTGGCCAGCTCGTCGCGCGCGAGATCGAGAAGGCCGGCGGCGTCGCCAAGGAATTCAACACGATCGCCGTCGATGACGGCATCGCCATGGGCCATGACGGCATGCTCTATTCGCTGCCGTCGCGCGAGATCATCGCCGACTCGGTCGAGTACATGGTCAATGCGCATTGCGCCGATGCCATGGTCTGCATCTCGAACTGCGACAAGATCACCCCCGGCATGCTGAATGCCGCCATGCGCCTCAACATCCCCGCCGTCTTCGTGTCCGGCGGCCCGATGGAGGCCGGCAAGGTCGTTCTGCACGGCAAGACCCACGCGCTCGATCTCGTCGACGCGATGGTCGCCGCCGCCGACGACAAGATTTCGGATGAAGACGTCCAGGTCATCGAGCGGTCCGCCTGCCCGACCTGCGGCTCCTGCTCCGGCATGTTCACCGCCAACTCGATGAACTGTCTGACCGAGGCCCTCGGCCTGTCGCTGCCCGGCAACGGCTCGACGCTGGCAACCCACGCCGACCGCAAGCGCCTGTTCGTCGAAGCCGGTCACCTGATCGTCGATCTCGCCCGCCGCTACTACGAGCAGGAAGACGACAGCATCCTGCCGCGCAACGTCGCCAACAAGCGCGCCTTCGAAAACGCCATGTCGCTCGACGTGGCCATGGGCGGCTCGACCAATACCGTGTTGCACATCCTGGCAGCGGCTTACGAAGGCGGCATCGATTTCGACCTTGATGACATCGATCAGCTGTCGCGCCGCGTGCCTTGCCTTTCCAAGGTGGCGCCCGCCAAGCAGGACGTGCATATGGAAGACGTGCACCGCGCCGGCGGCATCATGCGCATCCTCGGCGAACTCGATCGCGGCGGCCTCATCCACCGCGACACGCCGACCGTGCATTCCGAAACGCTCGGCCACGCCATCGACCGCTGGGACATCACCCGGACGACCAGCGAGACGGTGCGCACCTTCTTCCGCGCCGCGCCCGGCGGCATCCCGACCCAGGTCGCCTTCAGCCAGGAAGCCCGTTGGGACGAACTGGACACCGACGGCGAAAAGGGCGTCATCCGTTCCGTCGAGCATCCGTTCTCGAAGGATGGCGGCCTTGCCGTTCTCTCGGGCAACATCGCGCTCGACGGCTGCATCGTGAAGACGGCCGGCGTCGATGAATCGATCCTGAAGTTCACCGGTCCGGCTGTCGTCTTCGAAAGCCAGGATGCAGCGGTGAAAGGCATCCTCAGCAACGAGGTGAAGGCCGGCGACGTCGTCGTTATCCGCTATGAAGGCCCGAAGGGCGGCCCGGGCATGCAGGAAATGCTCTATCCGACGAGCTACCTGAAGTCGAAGGGCCTCGGCAAGGCCTGCGCGCTTGTCACCGACGGCCGCTTCTCCGGCGGCACCTCGGGCCTGTCGATCGGCCATGCCTCGCCGGAAGCAGCCCAAGGCGGCACCATCGGCCTGGTACGTGATGGTGACCTGATCGAGATCGACATCCCGAACCGAACGATCAACCTCGCCGTTACCGAAGAAGAACTGGCAAGCCGCCGCGCCGAGCAGGACAAGCTCGGCTGGAAGCCCGCCGCACCGCGCAAGCGCAATGTCACGACGGCGCTGAAGGCCTATGCCGCCTTCGCCGCCAGCGCCGACAAGGGTGCTGTGCGCATCCTGCCGGAATAAGCTGTCTTGCCGGGCGCGGGTCTCCCCCGCGCCCGGCATCGTTTCAGAGGTGGCGCGTCTCCTCCGGCGTGTTCCACCAGGCATCGTTCCGCCCGTCGAAATACTGCACCGGCAGTTCCGCCAATTCGCTGTGCGCGATATCGTCGAGGCAGGCGACATTGATCGAGACATAGGCGCCGCCGATCGCCTCGACATAACCCCGCCCGAATGGCGACACCCCACAATTCTTACAGAAATGATGGTGCCCGCTCATCGTGTTGAACTGGTAGTCACCAAGATCAGCCTCGTCGCATTGCAGACGAAAAGCCTCCGGCTTGATCTGGGCGCCCCAATACCGCTTCTTCGAGCAGATCGAGCAATTGCACCGTCCCGTGCCGGCGGAAAGGTCGATATCGGCCTCGTAGCGGATTTTCCCGCAATGGCAGCTTCCCTTGTAGGTCTTCAACATGATGCTCTCCTCGCTTGCGCCTCGCGCCCATAAATGACAATATGTTGTCAAATAGACCCTCGCAGAATGACAGTATGTTGTCAACATGAGTCCTGACCGTACCCCCGCCGGCGACGCTTTCGCCGCCTTCGCCATTTCCGTGCTGCGCCTTGCCGGCCACCTGCAAACCGCCGGCGACGCTCTCGCCAAACCCGCCGGCCAGACCAGCGCGCGCTGGCAGGTGCTCGCCGCCGCCGACCATGCGCCGATGTCCGTGGCCGAGGCCGGTCGGGCGCTTGGCATGACGCGGCAGGGTGTGCAGCGCGTCGCAGACCTTCTGGAGAAGGACGGGCTGATCCTCTATGCGGAAAACCCCGCCCACCAGCGCGCCAAGCTGATGGTGCTGACCGACGCGGGCAAGTCGACCCTCGAAGCCATCAAGTCCCGCCAGGCCGTCTGGGCCAACGTGCTCGGCGAGCTTTTCGACAAAAAGCACCTCCAGCAGGCAACCGAGACGGTCATCACGGCGTTACAGGCCGTTGAGAAACAGTCCGTGCCGGACGACTGAAACCGGTCGATGCTTTGACACGGGCAAGAAATGTTGATACCAACTTATTTGTCGAAAGCCCGTGAAAGAGGAGTCCCGAGCATGAGACCGAACCACGACATCGTATCCCAGGAAGAATGGATCGCCGCCCGCAAGGCCCTGCTGACCCTGGAAAAGGAAGAGACCAAGCTGCGCGACAAGGTGCGCGCCGAGCGGCTCACCCTGCCCTGGGTCAAGGTGGACAAGGAGTACACCTTCGACACGCCGGAAGGCCACAAGACATTGGCGGACCTGTTCGACGGCCGCAGCCAGCTCATCGTCTACCACTTCATGTATGGCCCCGACTGGGACGCCGGCTGCCCCGGCTGCTCCTTCATGGGCGACCATATCGACGGCATGCTGCCCCATCTCAACAATCACGACGTGACGATGGTCGCCGTCGCCCGCGCACCGCTGGACAAGCTTCTGGCCTACAAGAAGCGCATGGGCTGGAAATTCCCGTGGTTTTCTTCCTATGGCAGCGACTTCAATTTCGACTACCATGTCTCCTTCACCAAGGAGGACCTGGCCAGCGGCAAGGTCATGTATAATTACCGCGAGACCGACGCCGCCGATGCGCATGACGAGCTTCCCGGCCTCAGCGCCTTCTTCAAGGATGAGGACGGCACCGTCTACCACACCTATTCCGACTATGCCCGCGGCGGCGAAGAGGCGCTCGGCACCCTGATGATCCTCGACCGCGCGCCGAAAGGCCGCAACGAGACCGGCACGCTGAGCTTCGTCAAGCGCAAGGACGAGTATGCCGACACATCCCGGGTGCAGTCCTGCTGCGACTGACCGATCGACATCGACCAAAACCACAAAAGAGAACGAAGGGACGACGACATGCACACGGACTACGGCAAGTTCTGCTGGTACGAACTGATGACGACGGATGTTCCTGCCGCCGAACGCTTCTATGCATCGGTCGTCGGCTGGTCCACGCGCGATTCCGGCATGCCGGGCATGAACTATACGCTCGCCTATGCCGGCGAGACGCAGGCCGCCGGCATTGCCGAACTGCCACCGGAGGCCAAGGGCATGCCGCCGGCCTGGATGGGCTATGTCTTCACGGACCGGATCGAGGAGACCGTGAAGGAGATCGCGGCGAATGGCGGCAAGGTCATGCGCGCACCGGACGATATTCCGGGCGTCGGCCGCTTCGCCGTCGTGGCGGATCCGCATGGCGCGGTCTTCTCGCTCTTCACCACCGAGGGTGAAAGCCCAGCCCAGCCCGGCATGATGGAGCCCGGTCGCGTCGGCTGGAACGAGTTGATGGCCGGCGACCTCGACACCGCCTGGGACTTCTACGCGAAAACCTTCGGCTGGACCAAGGACGCCGCGGTCGACATGTCGGAGGCCGGCATGGGCACCTACCAGACCTTTGCGGCCGGCGGCGGCAACGCCATCGGCGGCATGATGACGAACCCGCCCGGCTCACCCATGCCGCCGTGCTGGGGCTACTATTTCGTCGTCGAAGGCCTCGATGCCGCCCAGAAGCGGGTCACGGACGGCGGCGGCAGCGTCATGATGGGGCCGATGGAAGTGCCCGGCGGCGCATGGATCATCAATTGCACCGATCCGCAGGGGGCCTATTTCTCGCTGGTCGCGGCGACGCGCTAGACAACCCTTTGTCCGGTGGAGCGGCCCCGCCGCTCCACCACAGCACAGCTTTCATAAAACCGTCACAAACACGTCATGACCAACGGTCATACCAATGACGGTCAGAACCGGACACCGTCCGGCCGCAGGATGCGCCTTCTGATAGCCGACGCCGGCATGATCTGTAGCTGCGTATTGTCAGAAATCATCCCATGCGTCTTTCCATCAAGCTTTCGCTTGCCGCCCTGCTGCTGGCCGTCATCGCCATTTCCGCGACCAGCGTCGCGAGCCTTTATCTCAGCGCCAGCCAGTCCACGGCCGCGGCGGTGACGAAACTCGAAACGCTGGCCGACGGCCGGCGCAACGAGCTCGCGCAATATCTGCAGTCGATCGTCAAGGAAACACGCGACCTCGCCGGCCAGAAGGTCGTCACCAAGGCGCTCGATGACTTGTCTGGCGCCTTCGGTGCGATCGAGGGGGATCGGGCGGGCGAACTGCAGCGTCGCTATGGGGGAAAGGCCGAGCTGAAATCGGCCGAGACCGACAAATTCGACCAGCTACACGGCCGCTACCATGGCTTCTTCCAGCGCAATGCGGAGGCGCAGGGTTTCGACGACATGCTGCTCGTCAATCTCAGCGGCGACATTGTCTATTCGCTGCGCAAGCACGGTGATTTCGGCGCGAACCTGACGAGCGATCCGCGCTTCGCCGGGACCGGCCTTGCCAAGGTCTTTGCCGAAGCGGCACCCAGCACGGAAACCGCCATCGTCGCCTTCGGTGATTACCAGCCCTATGCCCCGGCCGGTCGCGCGATGGCCTTCCTCGCGACCTCTGTCTCCTCCGTCGCCGGCAAGATCGGCGTCCTCGTCGTCGCACTGCCGACCGAACGCATCGCCGCCAAATTGAACAATGCGGTCGGCCTTGGCGAGACCGGTGAAGCCATGCTGCTGAATGCCGACGGGTATCTCCTGACCCGCCCCTCGCACGGCGCGGAAGCCGACATTCTCACGATGCGCATCGCGCCGGAGCTTCTCGTCCCCGCCGACGGCGCGGCGATTGCCCAGGCGACCCTGCCCGATCATCGCGGCCGCGAGGTCAAGCTTGCCGCCGCGCGCTTCGATTTCCTCGGCCGCACCTGGACCGTCGCCGCCGTCATGGCGTCAAGCGAAGTCTTCGCCGGCCTCACACGCCTGATCAACTGGACGCTGCTCATCTCGCTCAGCGTGCTCGCGATCACGGCCGCCGTCGGCTTCCTCTTCGCCAATCGCCTGTCGCGCCCGATCACCGCCCTCGTCTCCGACATGAACCGGCTGGCGGGCGGCGACACGACGATTGCCGGCAAGGGCGAGGATCGCCGCGACGAGATCGGCGACATGGCGCGCTCCGTGCTGGTCTTCCGCGATGCCGCGATCGAAAAGGAGCGCCTGCAGCGCGAAACGGCAACGATGCGCGAGGATGCCGATAGCGAACGGGCGGCGCGTGACGCGGCCAAACAGGCCCACGACGCCGCAACGGAAGAGACCGTCATTCGCCTTGCCGAGGCCCTGCAACATCTTGCGCGCGGCGATCTCACGCAACATATCGACATCCCCTTCATCGCCTCCCTCGACCGGATCCGCACGGACTACAATGCCTCCATCGAGCGGCTCGCCGAGGCGATGACCACAGTGCGCGTCAACACACACCGCATCCGTGACGATTCCAGTGAAATGCAGGAAGCGCTCGTCCAGCTCTCCAGCCGCACCGAGCGGCAGGCCGCCTCGCTCGGCGAGGCTGCCACGGCACTTGCGGAAATGACTCAGGCCGTGCAATCGGCCGCCGAGCGCACGACGATCGCCGAGCGCCTCGCCTCCGACACCAAGAAGAGTTCGGCGGCCTCCGAACAGGTCGTCGACAATGTCGTCAACGCCATCGGCAAGATCGAAACGTCCTCGCACGAGATCGAGAACATCATCGGCGTCATCGACGATATCGCCTTCCAGACCAACCTGCTGGCGCTCAATGCCGGTGTGGAAGCGGCGCGTGCCGGAGACGCCGGCAAGGGCTTTGCCGTGGTGGCGCAGGAAGTGCGCGAGCTCGCGCAACGCACGGCCAGTGCGGCGCGCGAGGTGAAGGCGCTGATCACCAAATCCGCCGACGAAGTGGCCCGCGGGGCCGGCCTGGTGCGGGAGACCGGCAGCGTGCTTCGCGATATCGCCGGCAAGATCAATGCGATCGATACGGAGATCAAAGAGATCGCCCGCGCCGCGCGTGACCAGTCCGTCGGCATCCACGAGATCAACGCGACCATCCGGCAGCTGGATGCGGTGACGCAGCAGAATGCCGCGATGGTCGAGGAGAGCAGTGCCGTCACCCATCGCCTTTCGGACGAATCCGCGACGCTCGCGCGCCTCGTCGGCCAGTTCGAGATGCCGCGCAACGGGGTACGACAGGAACCGGTGGTAAAACCGCACCTGCGGCGTATCGCCTGATCGACTGACGCCGCCGGAAACGATCGCGCTTGCAATCTCTCTTCGCATTGCACAAACTCCCCTCGATGGCGGCTTAAGACCGCCCGAGGGGAACAAGAGCGCGCATGTCGATCAAGGCCGGTATCTACCACCTCACCCACTACAAGTACGACAACCCGGTCCGTCTCGGACCCCAGATCATCCGGCTGAAGCCGGCGGCCCATTCCAAGACGAAGGTCATCAGCCATTCGCTGAAGGTTTCGCCCGAAAATCACTTCGTGAACCTCCAGCAGGACCCCTACGGCAACTATCTGGCCCGCTATGTCTTTCCAGATCCGGTGACGGAACTGAAGATCGAGGTCGATCTCGTCGCCGACATGACGGTTTACAACCCGTTCGACTTCTTCGTGGAGGAAGTGGCCGAACACTGGCCCTTCGACTACCCGGAGGATCTGCGCGAAGACCTCGATATCTATCGCGCGCCCGAACCGATGGACCCGGCGCTCGAAGCCTTTATGAAGACAGTCGACCGCACGCCCGGGCAGCGCACGGTGGACATGGTCGTCGGCCTCAATGCGCGCCTCCAGCAGCAGGTCGGCTATGTCATCCGCATGGAGCCCGGTGTGCAGACGCCGGAACAGACGCTGACGAGCGCCCTGGGCTCGTGCCGCGATTCGAGCTGGCTGCTCGTGCAGATCCTGCGCAATCTCGGCTTCGCCGCCCGCTTCGTCTCGGGCTACCTCATCCAGCTCGCGCCCGACCTCAAGGCGCTCGACGGCCCGTCCGGCACCGAGGTCGATTTCACCGACCTGCACGCCTGGTGCGAAGTCTATCTGCCCGGCGCCGGCTGGATCGGCCTTGACCCGACCTCCGGCCTGCTGACCGGCGAAAGCCATATCCCGCTCGCCGCCACGCCGCATTTCCGCAATGCAGCCCCCATCAGCGGCGGCTATTTCGGCGAGGCGAACACCGAATTCGACTTCGCCATGACGGTCGAGCGCGTCGCCGAACATCCGCGCATCACCAAGCCGTTTTCCGATGAGAGCTGGGAGGCGCTGCACGCGCTTGGCCGCGAGGTCGATAGCGTGCTCGCGAAGAACGACGTGCGCCTCACCATGGGCGGCGAACCGACCTTCGTGTCCATCGATGATTTCGAATCCGGGGAATGGAACACCGATGCGGTCGGGCCGACCAAGCGCGAGAAGGCCGACCAGTTGATCCGCCGCCTGCGCCAGCGCTTCGCGCCGGGTGGTTTTCTGCATTACGGCCAGGGCAAATGGTATCCGGGCGAAAGCCTGCCGCGCTGGACCTTTTCGCTTTATTGGCGCCGCGACGGCAGGCCGATCTGGCAGAACCCCGACCTGATTGCCGAAGAGGGGCACGATGCGGGCGTCGGGGAGGCCGACGCCAAGGCGGTGCTCGCCGGCATAGCCGAAGAACTGGGCGTCGATGCGGACATGGTTCAACCGGCCTATGAGGACCCCGCCGAGTGGATCATCAAGGAAGGCAATCTGCCGGAAAACGTCGATCCGTCGAACTCGAAACTGGAGGATCCGGAAGAGCGCAACCGCATCGCCCGTGTCTTCGAACGCGGCCTGACGACTCCGACGGGCCATATCCTGCCCGTTCAGGCCTGGAACGCGCAGGCCACCGGCCACCGCTGGATCAGCGAGAAATGGCGCACCCGTCGCGGCAAGATTTTCCTCGTTCCGGGCGACAGCCCGGTCGGCTATCGCCTGCCGCTGGGCGCGCTGCCCTATCTTTCACCGTCCAGCTATCCCTACATCAACCCTTCCGATCCTTCCGAGGACAAGCCGCCCCTGCCGGACTTCGCCAAAACCGGCCGTGCGCTGGCCGAGGCCTCGTTTCAGGCAAGCGAGGCCGGGCAGGACCGCGTCGAACAGGTCCGCAGCGAGATCGTCGGCGCGGTGCGCACCGCCATGAGCGTCGAGGCGCGCGATGGCCGGCTCTGCATCTTCATGCCGCCAGTCGAACGGGTCGAAGACTATCTGGAACTGGTGACGGCGGCCGAGCGCGCGGCGGAGCGGCTTGGCCTGCCCGTCCATATCGAAGGCTACGCGCCACCGCATGACGAGCGCCTGAACGTCATCCGCGTCGCACCCGACCCGGGCGTCATCGAGGTGAACATTCATCCCGCGTCCAACTGGCAGGACTGCGTCGACATCACCAGCGCGGTCTACGAGGAGGCGCGCCAGTCGCGGCTCGGCGCCGACAAGTTCATGATCGACGGCCGCCACACCGGCACCGGCGGCGGCAACCATGTGGTCGTCGGCGGCAAGAGCCCGAACGACAGCCCCTTCCTGCGCCGGCCGGATCTCCTGAAAAGCCTCGTGCTGCACTGGCAGCGCCACCCTTCCCTCTCCTACCTCTTCTCCGGTCTGTTCATCGGCCCGACCAGCCAGGCGCCGCGCTTCGACGAGGCGCGCCACGATTCGCTGTACGAGTTGGAAATCGCCATCGCACAGGTGCCCGCGCCCGGCCACGGCGCTCCGCCATTGCCCTGGCTGGTCGACCGGCTGTTCCGCAACCTGTTGACCGACGTCACCGGCAACACGCACCGTTCGGAAATCTGCATCGACAAGCTGTTTTCGCCGGATGGCCCCACCGGACGGCTCGGCCTCGTCGAGTTCCGCGGCTTCGAAATGCCGCCGAACGCTCGCATGAGCCTTGCGCAACAGTTGCTCATCCGCGCGCTCATCGCCCGCTTCTGGCTGAACCCGGTCGATGGCGGCTTCGTGCGCTGGGGCACCACACTGCACGACCGTTTCATGCTGCCGCACTATGTCTGGCAGGATTTCCTCGACGTGCTCGCGGATCTGAGGACGAACGGCTTCGATCTGCGCCCCGAATGGTTCGCCGCCCAGCTCGAATTCCGCTTCCCGTTCTGCGGCGAGGTCGAATATGAGGGTGCCAATCTCGAAGTGCGCCAGGCGCTCGAGCCATGGCATGTCATGGGCGAACAGGGCGCGATCGGCGGCACCGTGCGCTATGTCGATTCGTCCGTCGAACGGCTTCAGGTCAAGCTCGAAACGGCCAATCCGGAGCGCTACACGGTCGCCTGCAACGGCAGGCCGGTGCCGCTGAAATCCACCGGCACCAAGGGCGTCTCCGTCGCCGGCGTGCGCTACAAGGCCTGGCAGCCCGCCTCCGGCCTGCATCCCGTACTGCCTGTCAACACACCACTTACATTCGACATTTATGATACATGGTCACGGCGGGCGATCGGCGGCTGCATTTACCACGTTGCCCATCCGGGCGGACGCAACTATGACACCTTCCCGGTAAACGGAAACGAGGCCGAGGCACGCCGGCTGGCGCGATTCGAGCCCTGGGGGCACAGAGCGGGCGGCTATACGCTATGGCCGGAAACACCATCGGCGGATTTCCCGCTGACGCTGGATCTGAGACGGCCGCCCGGCATCTAACCTCCGTAGGAGAAATTGATTGAAAACCACAAGTGTGGAGGCAGAACGCAGGACAGCCGAGGCGGCGAAAACGCCGTCACGCGGCTATGCGCCGCTTCCGGGCGTGGCCGACGAGATGGTCGATACGCGTGGCGAAGTGCGTCCCGTCTGGCGGCATTTCCTCAAGGCGCTCGACCGCATGGACGAAACGGACCTCGCCGGCCGCTTCGCCCGCGCCGACCGGTACTTGCGCGATGCCGGCGTGTTCTACCGGGCTTACGGTAAGGAGGCAGGCACCGAGCGCGCCTGGCCGCTGTCGCACATTCCCGTGCTCATCGATGAGGCCGAGTGGGAGGACCTGTCGCGCGGCCTCACCCAGCGCGCGGAGCTTCTGGAAGCCGTCGTCGCCGATATCTACGGCAAGAACGAACTGGTCGCGAACGGCCTGCTGCCCCCTGCCTTGGTCGCTTCCAACAGCGAATTCCTGCGCCCGCTCGTCGGCGTGCAGCCGGCCGGCCAGCACTTCCTGCACTTCGTCTCCTTCGAGATCGGCCGCGGGCCGGATGGCAACTGGTGGGTGCTTTCCGACCGTACGCAGGCCCCGTCCGGCGCCGGCTTCGCGCTGGAAAACCGCGTGGCGACCACCCGCGCCTTCTCCGACGTCTATGCCGAAACCCATGCCCACCGCCTCGCCGGTTTCTTCGGCGCCTTCCGCAGCACGCTGCAGGGCAACAAGGCGGCGGAAGATCGCATCGCGGTTCTCACGCCCGGCCTCGCCAACGAAACCTATTTCGAGCACGCCTATATCGCTCGCTACCTCGGCTTCATGCTGCTGGAAGGCGAGGACCTGACGGTCGTCGGTGGCAAGGTGATGGTGCGCACCGTCGCCGGCCTGAAGCCGGTCGGCGTGCTCTGGCGACGTCTCGATGCCGCCTTCGCCGACCCGCTGGAACTCAACCAGAACTCCCATATCGGCACGCCCGGCATCGTCGAGGCCCTACGCTCCGGTTCCGTCAGCATCGTCAATGCGCTGGGCGCCGGCGTCGTGGAAACCCGCGCCATGCTGGCCTTCCTGCCGAACATCTGTCGCCAGCTTCTCGGCAGCGACCCGATCCTTCCGTCGATCGCCACCTGGTGGTGCGGGCAGAAGAACGAGCGGGAGCATGTGACACAAAACATCGAGCGCATGGTCATCGGACCGGCCTATTCGACCCGCCCCTTCTTCGACGACAACGAACAGTCCGTGCTCGGCTCCTCGTTGCGCGATACTGCCAAGCAGTCGGTTGCCGAGTGGCTCACCTCCGACGGCGCCAAACTGGTCGGCCAGGAGGCCGTGACGCTCTCCACCACGCCCGCCTGGGTCGATGGCAAGCTCGTGCCGCGGCCGATGTCGCTCCGCGTCTTCGCCGCCCGCACGCGCGACGGCTGGCAGATCATGCCGGGTGGCTTCGCCCGCATCGGCGCCGGCGACAATGTCGCGGCCATCGCCATGCAGGAAGGCGGCTCGGCGGCGGACGTCTGGATCGTCAGCCCCAAGCCGGTCGAGCGCACCTCGCTTCTGCCGGCGGAAGCCGAATTTACCCGCAACATGCCCGGCAGCCTGCCGAGCCGCGCGGCCGACAACCTGTTCTGGCTCGGCCGCTATATCGAGCGGGCGGAAGGGGCGCTGCGCATCCTGCGCGCCTGGCACGGCCGTTATGCCGAATATGCCAATCCCGAACAGCCGCTGCTGAAGGACGTCACCGACTATCTCGACGCGCTCGGCATCGACACGGCGGAAGCCGTGCCGACCACGCTGATCCGCAGCATCGACAGCGCCGTCTTTTCCGCCAGCAACATCCGCGACCGCTTCTCGCCCGATGGCTGGCTGGCGCTGAACGACCTCTCGAAGACCGCGCGCCGCTTCCATCTCAGCGTCCAGGCCGGCGACGACACGACCCGCGCCATGACCGTGCTGTTACGCAAGCTCGCAGGCTTCGCCGGTCTCGTGCATGAAAACATGTACCGTTTCACCGGCTGGCGCTTCCTGTCGATCGGCCGCCACCTCGAACGCGGCCTGCATATGACGCGCCTGCTCGGCCACATGTCCGGCGAGGATGCGCCGGACGGCGCGCTCGACATGCTTCTGGAGATCGGCGACAGTGTGATGACCCACCGCCGCCGCTACAACGTCGCGACGGCGCGTCTGACGGTCACCGACCTCTTGGCGCTCGATGCCCTCAACCCGCGTTCGATCCTCTACCAGCTGAACGAGATCAAGAACGAGGTCGAGCAACTGCCGAACGCCTATTCGAACGGCCAGATGTCGCCCTTCTATCGCGAAGCCATGCGGCTGCACGCGGGTCTTGCGGTGATGACGCCGGAAACCATGACGGACGCCACCTACAAGCGGCTCGAGGCGGAGATGGAGAAACTTTCCGACATCCTCGCGCAGACCTATCTGAGCTGAGCGGAAGGGAGACGCTGTGACCATGCTCTACGACGTCAACCTCACGATCAGCTATCTCTACGACACGCCGGTCTCCGGCGGGCGGCATATCGTGCGCGTGTTGCCGCTATCGATCGGCGGCCGCCAGCGGCTTGTCGCCGGCACGGTCGGCGTCAATCCGGGGCCGGGCGAGCGGGTCGATCACAACGACTTCTTCGACAACCCGATGAGCGCGATCCTCTTCCGCAACGCGCATGAGCGGCTGGACATCCGCATGCAGGCGCGCGTCCATGTCGATGCGCCGGAACAGGCGGCGGATTTCTCCCCGCGCATGGCCGGCCTGCCGGAAGACATCGCCGGCTACTGGTCGCTCGATGCCGGTTCGCCGCACCATTATACCGGGCCGAGCCCGCGCCTGAAGGATTGCGCCGAGATCGCCGACTATGCCCGCGCCATCGCCAAGCCCGACATGACGATCCGCGCCATCGCGACCGCGGTCTGCGCGCGCATCCACAAGGATTTCTCCTACGATCCGAAAGCGACCAATGTCGACACCACGCCGCGCGAGGCTTTCAAGCTCAAGCGCGGTGTGTGCCAGGACTTTACCCATGTGATGATCGTGGCGCTCAGGAGCCTCGGCATTCCCGCCGGTTATGTCAGCGGCTTCCTGCGCACCATCCCGCCGCCGGGCAAGGAGCGGCTGGAAGGGGCGGACGCCATGCATGCCTGGGTGCGCTTCTGGTGCGGCCGGGTAAACGGCTGGATGGAGCTCGACCCGACCAACAACATCCCCGCCGGCACGGACCACATCGTCGTCGCCTATGGTCGCGACTATGCCGACGTGGCGCCGGTCATCGGTATCCTCAAGGGCTACGGCCAGCACAAGACGACGCAGGCCGTCGACGTCATTCCGGTGCGTCAGACGGCATAAATCCCGTTTGGAAACAACGATAAACGCCGGAACTGCGGGATCGGCGCAATTTTACGAAAACTATACCACGCGGCCGAACCGTTAAATAACACTTCGCTGCTAGCGTCACGCCACATTATGAAGATGGCGGGTGAGCTCTCATGACGAAGAAGGTTGCGGAACAGACGTGGACGTCCCGGATAATTCGGGATCGGTGCGGCAATTTCGGAATGATGACGGCAATCCTCCTGCCGGTCATGCTTGCGCTCGGCGGCGTGGCGATCGACCTGACCAACATGGTCATGACGAAGGGCGAGCTTCAGGACGCGACCGATGCGGCCGCCCTTGCCGCCGCATCCGCGCTTGCAAATGACAACAAGAGCCCAACGGAAGCCAAAGAAATCGCCATGCGCTTCCTGAAGGCGCAGATTTCCAGCAAGGGCAGCGCCGTCGGCGATGGCGAGACCGAAAAAGACGAGAACAATCTCGATGCGGCTACGACCATCAGCATCAAGGAAACGGCCCTGTCTGGCAGCGGCAAGTCGTTCAGCATCAATGTCTCGACCAAGTATGTCCTGCAATTCAACGCCTTCACGCGACTGCTCGGCCAGAAATCGACGACGATGAACGCGACCAGCTCGGCGGAAAGCGCGACGGAATCGAAGAATGCCCTTTCGATGTTCCTGGTGCTCGACCGGTCCGGTTCGATGGCATGGATCACGGACGAAAAGGAAGCAGATCTCACGAAGAAGTGCCAAAACCATACGGAACAGAATTGGTACAATGCCAGTTTGAAGGCAACCGCGCCGTGCTATATTTCGAAGATCGCAGCGCTCAAGACAGCGGCGGCGAGCCTTTTCACCCAGTTGAACACCGCCGATCCGAAGAATGCGCTCGTGCGCACCGGGGCGGTCGCCTACAATGACGAGATGTTTTCCGCCGTCGATCTGGCCTGGGGCACAGCGAGCGCACTCACCTATGTCAACGCCATTCCGACGGTTCCGCAAGGCGGTACCGATTCCAGCGGCGCCTTTGCGAAAGCCCTGGAAAAGGTGAACGACCCCGCGGAGGCCACGGTCCACAAGACCAAGAACGGCCAGGTCCCGTCGCGCTACATCGTCTTCATGACCGACGGCGCGAACACCCACTACAAGGGCGCCACCAACAATACGAAATCGGACGAGGAAACGAAGAAGAGCTGCGATGCCGCGCGTACCGCCAAGGTCGAAGTCTACACCGTCGCCTTCATGGCGCCGGAGCGCGGCAAGACCCTTCTGAAATACTGCGCAACCACCGGCGCCAACTATTTCGAGGCAACGAACATGGCAGCCCTCGTCTCGGCCTTCAAGGCGATCGGCGAACGCACGGCCGCCGCCATGGCGCGGTTGACCAAGTAAGTCGACAATTCCTGCAAATTTCGCTCGAAAACAGACCCGCTGCACACAAATGCAGCGGGTCTTTTAGCATTTTCACCGTATTTCAGGCATGCCAAAAATGCATGCGCCCTTTCTTGAAAAGGCGTATTGCAAGCGCTTCGGATAGATGCATAAATTGATTTAAACGCGATTTTCGCAAGAAACGAACGCACTGAATGCGAAGGGGCAACGTTCACCGATGATGAACCGGGTTACCAACAACGACCTCGCTCCCGCTCTCCGATCGTCCGACGTCGAACAGCTCGCCACGGAGCTTCTCGAGCGTCTGAAATACCGCATCGGCAAGGACCCGAAGGTCGCCAAGCCGCATGACTGGCTGACCGCCGCCATCCTGGTCGCGCGCGACCGCATCACCGACAAGTGGATGGACAGCACCCGCCGCACCTACGCGACCGGCGCTAAGCGCGTCTATTATCTATCACTGGAATTCCTGATCGGCCGCCTGATGCGCGACGCGATGACCAATACGGGCATCATGGACGCGATGCGCGAGGCGCTCGCCTCGCATGGCGTCGATATCGACGTCATCGCCGAGCTCGAGCCCGATGCCGCGCTCGGCAATGGTGGTCTCGGCCGTCTCGCCGCCTGTTTCATGGAGAGCATGGCCACGGTGGACGTGCCGGCCTATGGCTATGGCATCCGCTACGTGCACGGCCTCTTCCGCCAGCAGATGGCGGACGGCTGGCAGGTCGAACTGCCGGAAACCTGGCTCGCCCACGGCAATCCCTGGGAATTCGAGCGCCGCGAAAGCTCCTACGAAATCGGCTTCGGCGGCGCCGTCGAGACGATCAACATCGGCGAGGACAAGCAGCGCTTCGTCTGGAAGCCGGCCGAGCGCGTCATCGCGACGGCCTACGACACGCCGGCCGTCGGCTGGCGGGCAAAGCGCGTCAACACGTTGCGCCTGTGGGCCGCCAACCCGATCGATCCGATCCTGCTCGACGCCTTCAATGCCGGCGATCACATCGGCGCCTTGAAGGAAAGCAACAAGGCGGAAAGCCTGACGCGCGTGCTCTATCCGGCGGACGCCACGCCCGCAGGCCAGGAACTACGCCTGCGCCAGGAGTTCTTCTTCTGCTCCGCCTCGCTGCAGGACATCCTGCGCCGCCATCTCCAGCAATATCCGGACTTCACGTCCCTGCCGGACGCGGTCGCGATCCAGCTCAACGATACGCACCCGGCCATTTCCGTCGCCGAACTCATGCGTCTGCTCACCGACGTGCACGGGCTGGATTTCGATGCGGCCTGGGACATTACCCGCCGCACCTTCTCCTACACCAACCACACGCTGCTGCCGGAAGCGCTGGAAACCTGGCCCGTACCGCTGCTGGAACGGCTGCTGCCGCGCCACATGCAGATCGTCTACGCGATCAATGCCAAGATCCTGCTCGAGGCCCGCAAGCAGGCGGGTTTCGAAGACCAGCGCATTCGCAGCATTTCGCTGATCGAAGAATCCGGCGAGCGCCGCGTGCGCATGGGCAACCTTGCCTTCGTCGGCTCGCATTCGATCAATGGCGTGTCGGCGCTGCATACCGAGCTGATGAAGGAAACGGTGTTTGCCGACCTGCACAAGCTCTATCCGGACCGCATCAACAACAAGACGAACGGCATCACCCCGCGACGCTGGCTGATGCAGTGCAATCCCGGCCTGTTCAACCTGATCCGCGAAGCGATCGGCGACGCCTTCATGGACGATGCCGAGCAGCTGAAGGCGCTCGACGCCTTTGCCGACAAGAAGGATTTCCAGGAGCGTTTCGCCGCGATCAAGCGCGAGAACAAGAACCGCCTCGCCAATCTGGTCGGCAGCCGCATGGGCGTGCGCATCGACCCCGCCGCGATGTTCGACATCCAGATCAAGCGCATCCACGAATACAAGCGCCAGCTCCTCAACATCATCGAGGCCGTCGCCCTGTACGACCAGATCCGCTCGCACCCGGAGCTGGACTGGGTACCCCGCGTGAAGCTTTTCGCAGGCAAGGCGGCGCCGAGCTACCACAATGCTAAACTGATCATCAAACTCGCCAACGACGTGGCGCGCGTGATCAACAACGATCCGTCCGTGCGCGGCCTGCTCAAGGTCGTCTTCGTGCCGAACTACAATGTCTCGCTCGCCGAGATCATGGTGCCGGCCGCCGACCTGTCGGAACAGATTTCCACCGCCGGCATGGAAGCGTCGGGAACCGGCAACATGAAGTTCGCGTTGAACGGAGCGCTGACGATTGGCACCCTCGACGGGGCCAATGTCGAGATGCGCGATCATGTTGGCGAGGAGAACATCGTGATTTTCGGCATGACCGCGGAAGAAGTGGCAAAGGTCAGGGCCGAAGGGCACAATCCGCGCGCCATCATCGAGCAGTCGAAAGAGCTGTCCCAGGCCCTCGCCGCCATTTCCTCCGGCGTCTTCTCACCGGACGACCGCAACCGTTTCACGGGCCTCATCGACGGCATCTACAATCACGACTGGTTCATGGTGGCGGCCGACTTCGACGCCTACTCCAAGGCGCAGCGCGATGTCGACGCCATTTGGACCGACAAGACATCCTGGTATTCCAAGACCATTCGCAACACCGCGCGCATGGGCTGGTTCTCCTCCGATCGCACGATCCGCCAATACGCCAAGGAAATCTGGAGAGCCTGATGACCGCACCGCCGAAAAAAGGCACGACGGAGCAACCGTCAGAACTTCTGGCGAAAACGGACATTGACGCAATCTTGGAAAGCCGGCACTGGGACCCGTTCGCAGTGCTCGGCCTTCACGAAGCGGGGAGTAAGTACATCGCCCGCTGCTTCCTGCCTGGTGCTGCCGAGGTAGCGGCCGAAACCCTGGCAGGCAAGGAGATCGGCGCGCTCAGCCAAGTGCATCCGGCCGGCATTTTCGCAGGCGAGGTCTCCCTCAAGAAACTCCAGCCGATCCGCTATCGCGCCCGCAATGACGGTGGTGAGTGGATCGTCGTCGATCCCTACAGCTTCGGCCCGGTGCTTGGGCCCATGGACGACTATTACATTCGCGAAGGCTCGCATCTCAGGCTCTTCGACAAGATGGGTGCCCATCCGATGACGCTCGACGGCATCGACGGCTTCCACTTCGCCGTCTGGGCGCCGAATGCCAAGCGGGTCTCCGTCGTCGGCAATTTCAATGAATGGGACGGGCGGCGCAATGCCATGCGGCTGCGTCGCGATACCGGCATCTGGGAAATCTTCCTGCCCGGCATCACCGAGGGTCACGCCTACAAATACGAGATCGTCGGCCCGAGCGGCGAGGTTCTGCCGCTGAAGGCGGACCCCTTCGCCCGGCGCTCGGAACTGCGGCCCAACAATGCCTCGATGACGACGGGGCCGATTGCCCAGGAATGGGAGGACGAAGCGCATCTTGCCCATTGGGCTTCGGCGGACGCGCGCCGCCAGCCGATCTCCATTTACGAAGTGCATGCCGGCTCCTGGCAGCGGCATGGCGACGGGGAATTCCTCAGCTGGGACGAACTCGCCGACCGGCTAATCCCCTACTGCGTCGACATGGGCTTCACTCATATCGAGTTCCTGCCGATCACCGAATTTCCCTTCGACCCGTCCTGGGGCTACCAGACGACGGGCCTCTATTCGCCGACGGCACGCTTCGGTGAACCGGAAGGCTTTGCCCGTTTCGTCAACGGCTGCCACAAGGTCGGCATCGGCGTCATCCTGGACTGGGTGCCGGCGCATTTCCCGACGGATGCCCATGGCCTGCGCCAGTTCGACGGCACGGCGCTCTACGAACACGCCGACCCACGACAGGGCTTCCATCCCGACTGGAACACCGCGATCTATAATTTCGGCCGCGCCGAAGTGCTCGCCTACCTCATCAACAACGCGCTCTACTGGGCGGAGAAATTCCATCTCGACGGCCTGCGGGTCGATGCCGTTGCCTCGATGCTTTACCTCGACTATTCGCGCAAACACGGCGAATGGGTGCCCAACGAATATGGCGGCAACGAGAATCTCGAGGCCGTGCGCTTCCTCCAGTCCATGAACAGCCACGTCTATGCCGGCCATCCCGGCATCCTGACGATCGCCGAAGAATCCACCTCCTGGCCCAAGGTCTCGGCGCCCGTGCATGACGGCGGCCTCGGCTTTGGCTTCAAGTGGAACATGGGCTTCATGCACGACACGCTGCAATATCTGTCGCGCGAGCCGGTGCATCGCAAGTTCCACCACAACGACATGACCTTCGGCCTGCTCTATGCCTTCACGGAGAACTTCGTGCTGCCGCTGTCGCATGACGAAGTCGTGCACGGAAAGGGTTCGCTGATCGCCAAGATGACCGGCGACGACTGGCAGAAATTCGCCAACCTGCGCGCCTATTACGGCTTCATGTGGGGCTATCCCGGCAAGAAGCTGCTGTTCATGGGCCAGGAATTCGCCCAGTGGCAGGAATGGAGCGAAGAGCGATCGCTCGACTGGAACCTCCTAGAATATCCGCTGCACGAAGGCATGCGCCGGCTGGTGCGCGACCTCAACGGCACCTATCGCCGCAAGGCCACGCTGCACGCCCGCGATTGCGAAGGCGACGGCTTCGAATGGCTGATCGCCGACGACCGGGAAAACTCGGTCTTCGCGTGGCTACGCAAGGCACCGGGCGAAAAGCCGATTGCCGTCATCACCAACTTCACCCCCGTCTACCGCGAGAACTACGCGGTCCCGCTGCCGGCCGAGGGCCGCTGGCGGGAAATCCTCAACACCGACGCCGAAATCTACGGCGGCAGCGGCAAGGGGAACGGTGGTGCGGTGCAAGCCAAGAAACAAGCCAACGGAACGATCTCAGCCGCGCTCACCTTGCCGCCCCTGGCAACGCTGATGCTGGAGCTGGACGCATAATTCGACTGTCGGGAGGACGGACACTATGGAGCAAAAGCGGATTCAACCACTCGCCCGTGACGCGATGGCCTATGTTCTTGCCGGCGGTCGAGGAAGCCGCCTGAAGGAACTGACGGACCGGCGCGCCAAACCCGCCGTCTATTTCGGCGGCAAGGCGCGCATCATCGACTTCGCGCTGTCCAATGCGCTGAATTCCGGTATCCGCCGTATTGGCGTGGCGACGCAGTACAAGGCGCACTCGCTGATCCGCCACCTGCAGCGCGGCTGGAACTTCTTCCGCCCCGAGCGTAACGAAAGCTTCGACATCCTGCCGGCCAGCCAGCGCGTGTCGGAGACGCAGTGGTATGAAGGCACCGCCGATGCGGTCTACCAGAACATCGACATCATCGAGGACTACGGCGTCGAGTACATGGTCATCCTTGCCGGCGACCACGTTTACAAGATGGACTACGAGCTGATGCTCCAGCAGCACGTCGATTCCGGCGCGCAGGTCACCATCGGCTGCCTGGAAGTGCCGCGCATGGAGGCGACCGGCTTCGGCGTCATGCATGTCGACGAGAAGGATCAGATCATCGCCTTCGTGGAAAAGCCGGCCGACCCGCCGGGCATTCCCGGCAATCCAGACATGGCGCTCGCCTCCATGGGCATCTACGTCTTCCACACCAAGTTCCTAATGGAACTGCTGCGCCGCGACGCCGCCGACCCGACGTCGAGCCGCGACTTCGGCAAGGACATCATCCCCTATATCGTCGAGCACGGCAAAGCCGTCGCCCACCGCTTCAACCAGTCCTGCGTGCGCTCGGATTTCGAACGCGAAGCCTACTGGCGCGACGTCGGTACGATTGACGCCTACTGGCAGGCCAATATCGACCTGACGCACATCACCCCGGAACTCGACATCTACGACAGCACCTGGCCGATCTGGACCTTCGCCGAGATCAAGCCGCCGGCTAAGTTCGTGCATGACGACGAGGACCGTCGCGGTTCGGCAATCTCCTCATTGGTATCGGGCGAC
Organism: Shinella kummerowiae; assembly: GCF_009827055.1. Lineage (GTDB taxonomy): Bacteria > Pseudomonadota > Alphaproteobacteria > Rhizobiales > Rhizobiaceae > Shinella > Shinella kummerowiae. The sequence continues at coordinate 275,001 of NZ_WUMK01000007.1, read as the reverse complement.
TGCATCATCTCCGGCTCGACGCTGCACCGCAGCCTGCTGTTCACCGGCGTGCGGGCCAATTCCTACGGACGCCTGGACGGTGCAGTGGTTCTCCCCAATGTGATGATCGGCCGCCATGCAAACCTCAAGAACGTCGTCATCGACCGCGGCGTCATCATTCCGGAAGGCCTCGTCGTCGGCGAGGATCCGGAACTCGACGCCAAACGTTTCCGCCGGTCGGAAAACGGCATCTGCCTCATCACCCAACCGATGATCGACAAGCTGGAGCTCTAGTCGACCAATGAAAATCCTTTCGGTGGCATCCGAAGTATTCCCGCTCATCAAGACGGGAGGCCTCGCCGACGTCGCCGGCGCATTGCCGATCGCACTCGCCGGACGTGGCATGCAGATGCGCACGCTGATGCCCGGCTATCCCGCGGTCATGCAGCGATTGGGCACCGTCGAGGTGGTCGCCACCTTCGACGACCTGCTCGGCGAGCCGGCGCGCATCCTCGCCACCATGCACGAGGGCCTCGACATCCTCGTGCTGGATGCGCCTGGCTTCTACGATCGCCCGGGCGGCCCCTATACCGATGCCACCGGCAAGGATTTCGTCGACAACTGGCGGCGCTTTGCCGCGCTCTCCTTCGCGGGCGCGGAAATCGCCCGCGGCGTGTTGCCGGACTGGCAGCCGGACCTCGTCCATGCCCATGACTGGCAGGCGGCGATGACGCCCGTCTACATGCGCTACACCGGCCTCCAGCACATTCCCACCATCATCACCGTGCATAACCTCGCCTTTCAGGGTCAGTTCGGCGCCGATATCTTCCCGGACCTCGGCCTGCCACCGGAGGCCTTCACCGTGGAGGGACTGGAATATTACGGCGATGTCGGCTTCCTCAAGGGCGGGTTGCGCACGGCCTGGTCGATCACCACGGTCAGCCCGACCTATGCGCACGAGATCGCGACGCCGGAATACGGCATGGGCCTCGAGGGGCTGATCAACGCCCGCGCGCCCGATCTCGTCGGCCTCGTCAACGGCATCGACACTGCGGTGTGGAACCCCGAAACGGACACCCATATCGCCCGCACCTATGCCGCAGGCTCTCTCAAGCAGCGCGCCGTCAACCGGCAGGCGCTCGCCGAGCGCTTCAGCCTCGTGCAGGACGCCGGTCCGATCTTCTGCGTCGTCAGCCGTCTCACCTGGCAGAAGGGCATTGATCTCATCGCCGAGACGGCCGACTGGATCGTCGAGCAGGGCGGCAAGCTGGCCGTGCTCGGCTCCGGTGATCAGGGCCTCGAAGGCGCGCTGCTCGCCGCCGCCTCCCGCCATCGCGGCCGCATCGGCATCGTCATCGGCTATAACGAGCCGCTCTCCCATCTCATGCAGGCCGGCGCCGACGCGATCCTCATCCCGTCGCGCTTCGAGCCTTGCGGCCTCACCCAGCTTTACGGCCTGCGCTACGGTTGCGTTCCGATCGTCGCGCGCACCGGCGGCCTGGCCGATACCGTCATCGACGCCAACGAGGCCGCGCTCTCCGCCCGTGTCGCCACGGGTTTCCAGTTCACGCCGATCAATGCCGAGGGCCTGCAACACGCGCTGCGCCGGGCCTTCAAGGCCTATAACGAGCCGAAAGTCTGGGCTCGTATCCAGAACCAGGGCATGAAGTCCGACGTTTCCTGGGAAAACAGCGCCGCGCATTACGCCGACCTCTATTCCAGCCTTCTTTCGCGAGTGTAAGCCATGACCATCAACACTGTTTCGACGACACCCTACACCGACCAGAAACCCGGCACGTCCGGCCTGCGCAAAAAGGTGCCCGTCTTCCAGCAGGCGAACTATGCGGAGAACTTCATCCAGTCGATCTTCGATTCGCTGGAAGGCTTTGCCGGCCAGACGCTGGTGATCGGCGGCGACGGGCGGTACTACAACCGCGAAGTCATTCAGCTCGCCATCAAGATGGCTGCCGCCAACGGTTTCGGCCGCGTGCTGGTCGGCCGCGGCGGCATCCTGTCGACGCCCGCAGCCTCCAACGTCATCCGTAAATACGAGGCCTTCGGCGGCATCGTGCTGTCGGCCAGCCACAATCCCGGCGGCCCGACCGAAGATTTCGGCATCAAATACAATATCGGCAATGGCGGCCCCGCGCCGGAAAAGATCACCGACGCGATCTTCGCCCGCACCCTGTCGATCGACAGCTACAAGATCGCCGACGTCGACGACGTCAATCTCGACCTCGAAGGCAGCCATGAGATCGAAGGCATGACGGTTACCGTCATCGACCCCGTCGCCGACTATGCCGCACTGATGGAACAGCTTTTCGATTTCGACGCCATCCGTGGCCTGCTCTCCGGTGGCTTCCGCATCGTTTTCGACGCGATGAGCGCCGTGACCGGCCCCTATGCCAAGGAAATCCTCGAAAACCGTCTCGGCGCGAGCAAGGGCTCGGTGCTGAACTTCATGCCACTGCCCGATTTCGGCGGCCATCATCCCGACCCGAACCTCGTGCATGCCCGCGCCCTCTACGAAACGATGATGGCCGACGACGCGCCGGACTTCGGCGCCGCCTCCGACGGCGACGGCGACCGCAATCTGATCATCGGCAAGGGCATCTTCGTCACCCCATCCGACAGCCTGGCGCTTCTTGCCGCCAATGCCCATCTCGCCCCCGGCTACGCCGCGGGCCTCGCCGGCATCGCGCGCTCCATGCCGACATCGGGTGCGGCCGACCGCGTCGCCGAAAAACTCGGCATCGGCATCTACGAGACCCCGACCGGCTGGAAATTCTTCGGCAACCTGCTCGATGCCGGCCTCGCCACCATCTGCGGCGAGGAAAGTGCCGGCACCGGCTCCAACCACGTGCGCGAGAAGGACGGCCTCTGGGCGGTGCTGCTCTGGCTCAACATCCTCGCCGTGCGCAAGGAAAGCGTGATCGACATCGTGGAGCAGCATTGGGCGACCTACGGCCGCAACTACTATTCCCGCCACGATTACGAGGAAGTCGACACGGAAGCGGCGAATGGCCTGGTGACGAACCTGCGCGCGCAACTCACCACCCTTCCCGGCCGGAGCTTCGGCGCGCTCAAAGTTGCGACAGCGGACGATTTCGCCTATAACGACCCGGTCGACCAATCGGTCAGCAAGAACCAAGGCATCCGCATCCTCTTCGAAGGCGGCTCGCGCGTGGTGTTCCGCCTGTCCGGCACCGGCACCTCGGGCGCCACGCTGCGCGTCTATATCGAGCGCTTCGAGCCGGACGCCGCCCGCCACGACGTCGAGACGCAGGCAGCGCTCGCCGACCTCATCGCCGTCGCCGACGAGATCGCGGGCATCAAAAGCCGTACCGGCCGCGATGCGCCGACCGTGATTACCTGAGATGACGACAACCGCCCCCTCCTTCGCACCGGGCGCCACGCTCTCCGGGGAGGGGGTGGAATTCTCGGTCTATTCGCACGATGCCAGCCGCGTCGAGCTTTGCCTGTTCGACAATGACGGCAACACGGAACTCGCCCGCCTCACCATGGGGCGGGACGAGAACGGCTTCCACCGGGTCTTCGTCGAGGGCGCCGCAGAAGGCGCACGCTACGGCTTTCGCGCGGACGGCGTCTATTCGCCGGATCACGGCCTGTGGTTCGATCCAGCGAAGCTGCTGATCGATCCCTACGCCAAGGCGCTTGACCGCCCGTTCGTGCATGACGGCCGGCTGGCGCTCTTCGGCACGGACACGGCCGCCATCGCGCCAAAGGCGATCGTCACCCGCGACGTGCCCGTCAGTGTGAAACCGCCGCTCTTCCGCCCCGGCGGCTTCGTCTACGAAATCGCCGTGCGCAGCTTCACCATGCTGCATCCAGACGTGCCAGAGGCCATGCGCGGCACGGTCGCAGCGCTCGCCCACCCCGCCGTTCTCGCCCATCTCAAACGCCTCGGCGTCGATGCGGTCGAGCTGATGCCGATTACCGCCTGGATCGACGAGCGCCACCTGCCGCCGCTTGGCCTGTCCAACAGCTGGGGCTACAATCCGATCGCGCTGATGGCGCTCGACCCGCGCCTCGTGCCGGGCGGCATGACGGAACTCGCCGAGACCGTCGCGGCCCTGCGCGCGGAAAATATCGGCGTCGTGCTCGACCTCGTCTTCAACCATTCCGGCGAGAGCGACCGCCATGGCGCGACGCTCTCCATGCGCGGCCTCGACAACCTCACCTACTACCGCCATGTGGACGGCCGGCCGGGCGAGCTGATCAACGATACCGGTTGCGGCAACACCATTGCCGGCGAGCACCCGGTCGTCCGCCAGCTCGTGCTCGACAGCCTGCGCCATTTTGTGCGCCATGCCGGCGTCGATGGCTTCCGTTTTGACCTCGCGACCATCCTCGGCCGCGAGGCGGACGGCTTTTCGGCCCATGCCGCCCTGCTGTCCGAAATCTGCGCCGACCCGCTCTTGAAAGACCGCGTGCTGATCGCCGAACCGTGGGATATCGGCCCCGGCGGCTACCAGCTCGGCAATTTCCCCGCACCCTTCCTCGAATGGAACGACCGCTACCGCGACGACAACAGAACCTTCTGGCGCGGCGACAGCCATCGACTGGGTGCCTTCGTCACTGCCTTTGCCGGCTCCTCGGATATTTTTTCGCGCCACGGCGGCGAAAACACGCGCACCGTCAATTTCCTCGCCGCCCATGACGGCTTCACCCTGATGGATCTCGTTTCGCACACGGTGAAGCACAATGAGGCGAACGGCGAGGACAACCGCGACGGCCACAACGAAAACCGCTCCTGGAACAACGGCGTTGAAGGTGCGACGACGGACGGCGCGGTGCTGTCCGCCCGCCGCGCGGATGTGAAGGCGCTGCTGTCGAGCCTGTTTCTCTCGCGCGGCACGGTGATGCTGACGGCCGGCGACGAAGGTGGGCGCAGCCAGCAAGGCAACAACAATGCCTATTGCCAGGACAATGCCATCACCTGGATGCACTGGGACAGGCTGGACGACGGCCTGATCGAGCACGCCGCCACGCTCTCGGCGATCCGCAAGCGTTTCCCCGCACTTGGTGAGACCACGTTCCTCAGCGGCGCGGGCGATGTCGAATGGCTGACGCTGGCCGGCAGCCCGATGACCGTTGCCGACTGGGAAGCGCCGTTCGCCGGATCCCTGCTTGTCCTTTTGAAGACACCCGACCTACAGCAGCAACGGATCGTTCATCTTGCGCTCGCCATCAACCGGACTCATGGCGATCAGGCTCTTGCCTTGCCGCCCCCGGAAGGCCGAGAGTGGACGAGCCTGCTTTCTGCCAACCATCCCGCGACTGGTCTCCTTCATCCACGCAGCGTCGAGATTTTTGTCGAAAAGCATTGATCTTCATTGCCCGGACAAACCGCCCCTCTAGAACGGGGCGAATCGATCGGCGGGAAAGCCACATGCCAGACACTATCCACCTGAAAGACATCACATCCCTTGTCGGCACGGAACTCGGCCTGTCGCGCTGGTTCACCGTCGACCAGACGATGATCGACCGCTTTGCCGAGGCAACGGAAGACCACCAGTTCATCCATACCGATCCGGTGCGCGCGGCCGCGGAAACCCCCTTCGGCGGCACGATCGCCCACGGATTTCTCACCCTCTCATTGCTGTCGGCGATGAACTACGATTGCGTGCCCCGCATCGTCGAGCAGACGATGGGCATCAATTACGGGTTTGAAAAAGTCCGCTTCATGACGCCGGTAAAGAGCGGTGCGCGCGTGCGCGGCCGCTTCGTTCTCGCCGAAGCCCGCTTCCGTGGCGCCGGCATGGTGACGATCCGCTACGACGTGACGGTTGAGATCGAGGACGAGCGCAAACCGGCGCTGACGGCCGACTGGATCACCATCATCCAGTTCGATCCGAAGGACCGTCCGGAGGACGCGTGAAGGTCCGGCCTGCCATTCAGGAGGATCTGGCGGCACTTGGCGCCTGCGATTTCTCCTTCCTCGTCACCCGCGAGGCCATGCCGCCCTTCGAGGGCGACTGGCTGGCCCATGTGCGCCCGGTCGAGCCCTATCCGAAAAACTATGGTTTCGATCCGGCGGAGCTTGCACCGCATATGGCGACAGATGACAAGGCTCTCTTTGTCGCGATCGGCGACGAGGCGCCCGTCGGCTATATCGCGCTGTCGCGCGACTGGAACGATCTCGCCGCGATCGACGATCTTGCCGTCGACATGGAATGGCGCGGCACCGGTGCCGCGCAACGGCTGATGCAGCAGGCAGTCACATGGGCGAAGGAGAAGGGCCTGCCCGGCATCCGGCTCGAGACCCAGACGAACAATGTCGCAGCCTGCCGGTTCTACATGCGCCAGGGTTTCACCCTCGGCGGCTACGACCGCTACCTGTACAAAGGGCTGTCTCCCGGCACGCGGGAGACAGCCCTGTTTTTCTATCGTTTTTTCTGATCCGGGATCAGAGCGCGGCATCTTCCGCACCTTCGGCAAGAATGCCGAAGGCGTAAGGCGAAAACGAACGCCAGCACTCCACGCGATATTCCTCTTCGCCGGTGCGCAGGAGCACGATCTCGATCTTGCCGAGCACGGTGCGGGCCGCGGCACCGACCGGGAAGATCGTCTTGCCGAGATCGAGCGGGCAGCTGCTGGCAATCGCCCCGGCCGCATCCGGGCCGGAAACGAGGATCGCCGTGTTGCGGTGCGAGACGTCCGTTGCCGAATGCAGCGCCGAAACGCCGGCCGCGATCGCCATCAGGTCAGCGCCGTTCTCGTCGATCAGCAGCCACTCGTCCGGGCCGAGCCAGAGCGCATGGCGACCGCTGACCGACGCCGAGGTTTTCGGCCGCTGCGGCAGTTCAAGGCCGAAGGCCAGCGACAGCGTGCCGATGGCGTCGGTGCCGGCGCGCAGCGACAGGCGGGTTGCCGGGCCGGCCGGCGTGACGCGCGCGCCGGCGGAGCCACCATGGCGGCCGACGAGCGGCGCCTTGCGAAGAGCTTGATCAGCCATTGAGGCGTCCTCCTTCCTTGTCGACAAAGACCATGTCGCTGACTTCGACCGCGATGGTACGGTCCGGCATTGGCACGTAGAGCGTCTGGCCAAGCCGCGCCTGGCCGCCGGCGACGAGCGCCATGGCAATCGAGCGACCGCAGTTTTCCGACCAGTAGGACGACGTCACATGGCCGAGCATGGTCATCGGCTTCGGCTGGTTCGGATCCGCGACGATCTGTGCGCCTTCCTCCAGAACAACGTTCGGGTCCTTCGTGAGAAGGCCGACGAGCTGCTTGCGGCCTTCCTTGACGAGGTCGGGCCGCTTCAGGCCGCGAATGCCGACGAAGTCGGTCTTCTTCTTGGAGACGGCCCAGCTCAGGCTGGCATCGTGCGGCGTGACCGTGCCGTCCGTATCCTGGCCGACGATGATGTAGCCCTTTTCGGCGCGCAGGACGTGCATGGTCTCGGTGCCGTAGGCGCAGGCGCCAAGCGGTTCGGCCCGCGCCCAGATGGCTTCCCAGACGGCCTGGCCGTAATCGGCGGGAACGTTGACTTCGAAGCCCGCTTCACCGGTGAACGACATGCGGAAGAGCCTGGTCGGCACGCCGCAGATCTTGCCTTCACGCACACTCATATGCGGGAAAGCCTCGTTTGCCATATCGATGCCTTCGACCAGCGGCGCGAGGATTTCGCGTGCCTTCGGACCCTGTACGGCGATGACCGCCCACTGTTCGGTGGTCGACGTCAGCCAGACCTTGAGATGCGGGAATTCGGTCTGGAGATAGTCTTCCATGTGGTTCATGACGCGCGGCGCACCGCCCGTCGTGGTCGTGACATGGAAGCGATCCTCGGCGAGACGCCCGACGACGCCGTCGTCATAGACGAAGCCGTCCTCGCGCAGCATGATGCCATAGCGGCAGCGGCCGGGCTTCAACGTGTCCCAGGCATTGGTGTACATGAGGTTGAGGAATTCGGCCGCATCGGGGCCGACCACCTCGATCTTGCCGAGCGTCGAGGCATCGAACAGGCCGGCGGCGTTACGCACCGTCCGGCACTCGCGGTTGACCGCATCGTGCATGGTCTCACCCGAGCGCGGATAGTACCAGGCGCGCTTCCAGTTGCCGACATCCTCGAAGACGGCGCCGTGCGCTTCTTCCCAGGCATGCATCGGCGTCTTGCGCGCCGGATCGAACAATTCGCCACGCGAATGGCTGATCAACGCACCGAAGGTCACCGGCGTGTAGGGCGCGCGGAAGGTGGTGAGGCCGATCTTCGGGATCTCGCGGTTCAGCACTTCAGAGGCGATGGCAAGACCATGGATGTTGGACAGCTTGCCCTGATCCGTCGCCATGCCATTGGTGGTGAAGCGCTTGATATGCTCGATCGAGTGCATGCCTTCGCGCACGGCAAGGCGGATATCCTTGGCGCAGACGTCGTTCTGGAAGTCGACGAAGGCTTTCACCGTCGTATCGACGCCCGCCCCCTCGCCTGCCCCGGCCATGCCGCCGGTCCATTCGAAGGCGTTCTCGCCGCGAAGCTCGACCTTGGCGCCGCCCTCGTTGCCGGTGGCGCGTGCCATCAGCTCGCCGGCCGCCAGCGATTCCTCGATCGTCGCCTGAAGGCCGTCCGTGCCGTTGCACGAACCGACCGAAAGGCAGTCCTGCGCATAGGTGCCCGGCAGGAAGCGGCCGGAGGCCGCGTCATAGGCGACCTTGCCGCGCGACTGCGAGAACAGGTGCACGGAGGGCGTCCAGCCGGCCGACATCAGCAGCGCATCGACCGGGATCGCACGCGCCGAACCGCCGCCATTGCGGGCGACCGAGATGGAGGAGACGCGCAGCTTGCCCTTGGTGTCGACCACCGAATGGCCGGTGAGCACTTCGATGCCGAGCCTGCGGGCTTCCGTCAGGACCGCGTCGCCCGGCTTCTCGCGGTTGTCGACGATGGCGGCGATGGTGACGCCGGCCCGCTTCAGGTCGAAGGCCGCCTCATAGGCAGAATCGCTCGCCGTATAGACGCCGACCTTGCGGCCGACGGCGACGCCGAAATGGTTGAGATAGGTGCGCGCCGCCGAAGCGAGCATGATGCCCGGACGATCGTTGTTGGCGAACACCATGTGGCGCTCGATCGAGCCCGTCGCCAGGATGACGCGCTTGGCGCGGACCTGCCACAGCCGCTCGCGCGGCAGCTTCTTGTCGGGCTTGGCAAGGTGATCGGTGACGCGTTCAACGAGACCGACGAAATTGTGGTTGTAGTAGCCGAACGCCGTCGTGCGGGTGAGAACGGTGACGTTCTCCATCGCCTTCAGCTTGGCAGCCGTCGCCTGCGCCCATTCGTAACCGCTCTGGCCGTCGATGGTGACCGACATGTCGTAGTGCAGTGCACCGCCGACTTCCGGCTGCTCATCGACCAGGATGACGCGCGCACCGGCCTCCGCTGCGGCAAGCGCTGCGGCAAGACCAGCGACACCGGCACCGGCGACCAGCACGTCGCAATGGTCGTAACGGTTGGCGTAGTGGTCCGGATCCTCCTCCGTCGGCGCGACGCCAAGCCCGGCAGCCTTGCGGATGAAGGGCTCGTAAACCTTCTCCCAGGCCGCCTTCGGCCACATGAAGGTCTTGTAGTAGAAGCCGGCGGCAAAGAACGGCGACAGCAGGTTGTTGACGCCGCCGATGTCGAACGAGAGCGACGGCCAGCGGTTCTGCGATTCCACCTTCATGCCGTCGAACACTTCCTGCACCGGCGCGCGCACGTTCGGCTGGCGGCGGGCGACGTCGCGGGAGACGTCGATCAGCGCATTCGGCTCTTCCGGGCCGGCGGAAAGGATGCCGCGCGGGCGGTGATACTTGAACGACCGGCCGACGAGATGCACGCCGTTGGCGAGCAGCGCAGAGGCGACGGTGTCGCCTTCCAGCGCCTGATAGGTCTTGCCGTCGAAGGTGAAACGCGCGGTCTTGGCGGGCGTCAGGCGGCCCTGACCGGCAATACGATTAGCACCGCTCATTTCGCGGTTCCTTCCGTGGCTTCATGGGTTTCGCCCACTTTTTCAGTGAGGGGTTTTTCCGTGGCGGGCGTGGCACCCGAAAGGTCAGGTTTCGGCTCGCCGGCCTTGTAGCTCATGACGAACTTGTCGCTCACCGTGTCGCGCGCCGCATTGAAGAAGCGGCCGCAGCCGTGGATGTGACGCCAGCGTTCGAAGATCAGGCCCTTCGGGTTGTCGCGCAGGAAGAAGAAGTCCTGGAACTCCTCGTCGGTGATGTCGGCCATGTTGGTCGGCCGGGCGATGTGCGCGTCGCCACCGTGGCGGAATTCGAGCTCCGAGCGCTCTTCCTCGCAGTAGGGGCAGTAGATCAGCAGCATTGGTTCCTACCTGTTTAAAGCTCTGGACCTGTCACGAACGTGCCGGGGTCCTGATCGCAAAGTCGCTGGCCCATGGTGACGAAGGGAGCAATCCGATGAATCAGCTGCGTGGTATCGTCGTAAGGGGCCAGAATGTTCGTCATTCCCAGATTGACCATGCTCATCGAGAAGATGTCGACGTCGAGATTGAAGGCACGGGCAGAGTCCGATTCTTCTGGCATGAAATAGACGGCCCGCTGGCCAAACATCTTTATGCAGCTCAACATCCCGCTCTCGGCGACGAACGGCCATTCCTTCTCGCCCGCCGCCTTGTGGATCGTCTGAAAGCGAAAGTCCCCGGGACCAGGGATCATTTCGCCAGCCGGCACAACGCCAGCCGTCATCAGCAATCCGGCAACGAGCGCGCCATGCATCAGTGCGCCACGGCCGCGGCTGCGGCCTCGTCGATGAGGCGGCCGGTGCGGAAGCGGTCGAGCGTCAGGCCGGACGCCAGCTTGTGCGGCTCGCCCTTGGCGATGAGATGCGCGAAGAGATGGGCCGAACCCGGCGTCGCCTTGAAGCCGCCGGTGCCCCAGCCGCAGTTGACGAAGAGGTTCTTGACCGGCGTCACGCCCTGGATCGCCGAACGGTCCGGCGTGTTGTCGGTGATGCCGCCCCACTGGCGCATCATCTTGACGCGGCGGAACATCGGGAAGAGTTCGCAGATGGCATCCAGCGTATGCGTGATGATCTGCAGGCCGCCGGTCTGGGAATAGGAGTTGTACTGGTCCGTACCCGCGCCGATGACCAATTCGCCCTTGTCCGACTGCGAGATATAGGCATGCACCGAGTTGGACATGACCACGCAGGGGAAGATCGGCTTCATCGGTTCGGACACCAGCGCCTGCAGCGGCACGGAATGCAGCGGCAGCTTGACGTCGGCCATCGACAGGATGACCGAGTTGTGGCCGGAGGCGGAAACGGCGACCTTCTTGGCGCCGATGTAGCCTTTCGACGTCTCGACGCCGATCACCGCACCATCGGGACCGCGACGAATGCCCTTCACTTCGCAGTTCTGGATGACATGCACGCCGCGATCGGATGCCGCGCGGGCATAGCCCCAGGCGACGGCGTCGTGACGGGCCGTGCCGCCGCGGCGCTGCAGGGCCGCACCGTTGATCGGGTAACGGGCCGACGCGGAGATATCGAGAACCGGCACAAAATCCTTCGCCTGCTGCGGCGTCAGCCATTCGTTGTCGATGCCGTAGAGCCGGTTGGCATGAACGTGACGCTGGAAGGACTGCTTGTCGTGCACATTGTGCGACAGCATCATCACGCCGCGCGGCGAGTACATGACATTGTAGTTGAGGTCCTGGCTCAAGCCCTCCCAGAGCTTCAGCGAGTGCTCGTAGATATCCATGCTCTCGTCATAGAGATAGTTCGAGCGGATGATCGTCGTGTTGCGGCCGGTATTGCCGCCGCCGAGCCAGCCCTTCTCGATCACCGCGACATTGGTGATGCCGTGCTCCTTGGCAAGGTAATAGGCCGCACCCAGCCCGTGGCCGCCACCGCCGACGATGATCACGTCGTATTCCTTGCGCGGCTCGGGCGAGGTCCATTGCGCCTCCCACCCCTTGTGGCCGCGCATCGCCTCGCGGGCGACGGCGAAAACCGAATATTTGCGCATCCCAAGTCCTCAACGTCTCGCCAGCATCGGCCGGCTGTTTCCTGCCTCGATAGAAAGCAAATATTGCGCCCCGACAACGTATCCTTTGCGACGCATTCAGGCGTGCCTTGTACCACATGCGACATCGGCCTCCGGAGAGGTTTTACGACGGCGTTGTGAGCGGTTCGCGCAAATATCCTTAACATAGCGAGGGTCGAGGCTGGACTTCTCCGCGACGATCTGGTATCCGACCCACCAATTGCCAGCCTGTTGGGCTGCGCGAACGCAATCTATTTGCCTGACGGACTCCAGTCGCCGGGCTTACAACCAACCGAAGGAACGGGATTCTCGTGCAGGTACTAGTCCGCGACAACAACGTTGATCAGGCTCTCCGCGCTCTCAAGAAGAAGATGCAGCGCGAAGGTATTTTTCGTGAAATGAAGATGCGCGACTTCTATGAGAAGCCGTCGCAGAAGCGTGCGCGTGAAAAGGCCGAAGCCGTTCGTCGCGTTCGCAAGCTGGCCCGCAAGCGCGCCCAGCGCGAAGGCCTCGTCAGCGCTCGTCCGGGCGCCCGTTAATCGGCCGTCATTTCGACGTTTTCGGATGCAAAACCGGGCGGGGGCGAACACATCGCCGCCGCCTTTTTTGACGTGACCGGGATTTTTTCACCATTGTGAAAGACTTCCCGTGCAATTCCGGGCGCACCAGCTACGCGTCTTTGCCCCGAATTGCCCGCTGGTTACCTCTGCAATCGAAGCCGATTCCAGAGGCAACCAGCAACAATTGAAGGACCGCAGCGTCCTTTGCGCGTCATCGACGACGCGTGGCGCTGTGAAGGCCGTAGCGTATTTCTTCGTGCATGAGGCGCGACAGAAGCCCACTTTGAGGATTCGCACTTGGACATGGCTGCATCTACCGGGTTCCCGATCGACCGTCCCTCTTTCTCGGCCGCCCGCCTGCGCCGCCCCCTGATGGCCGCTGTCGCCGCCACGTCCCTCGCCTTGCTGCTGACAGGCTGCCAGTCAACCGCCACCTCCACGGACGTCTTGAAGGTCGAGCGCGCGCAGGGCTCGGAAGAGAACATCTCCTCGCTCTCGGCCGTCATTGCCGCCAATCCCCAGGACGCAGGCGCCTACAACGTGCGCGGTTCGGCCTATGGTCGCGCCGGTCAGCATCGTCGCGCGATCGATGACTTCAACCGGGCAATCGAGCTTAACCCGCGGCTCTATCAGGCCTATGCGAACCGCGCGCTCGTCGAGCGCAGCACGGGCGATACGGCGCAGGCGGCAGCCGATTACAACACGGCGCTGCAGCTCAATCCCAATTATGACGTCGCCTATATCGGCCGCGGCAACCTCTATCGGCAGGCTGGCCGCCTCGACGACGCGTTCGGCGATTTCAACAAGGCGATCCAGCTCGATACGACCGATCCCCGCGCCTATCACAATCGCGGCCTGATCTATCAGGCCCGCCGCCAGCACGACAAGGCGATCGACGACTTCTCGAAGGCCATCTCGCTCTCGCCGAGCTCGGCCGAACCCTATAACGGCCGTGGCATTTCCTACGCCGCCCAGGGCGACGACGACAATGCGTTCTCGGATTTCAACACGGCGATCAACCTCGACGGCAAGCTGGCCGAATCCTGGGCAAACCAGGCGCTGATCTATGAGCGCCGCGGCGACATGGCGCGCGCCGCCAAGTCCTATTCGCACGCCCTCAAGCTCGACCCGAACTACGCGCCGGCCAAGGCTGGCCTCGCCCGCACCCGCGGCGCGGTCAACACCGCCAAGCCGGCCTGATCGCGGTCGTCCATCGACCAAACGAAAACAGCGGCATTGGTTTATGCCGCTGTGGTGTGCTCCCAAATTTCTACGTGTGAAGCGATCGTCATTTCGCGCATAACGGCGAGGCGCTGACTGTTGCCGGTCTCCGCCCGACACACTGTGGTCCCTCGCCTATCCGGCGAGGTCGATGACGCCGCAATCCCCGGCCTCGCTGGCGAAGGCGAGCAGTTTTCCGTTTTTGCTCCAGGCCATGGAGGTGACCGCCCCCTTGCCGGGGCGGCGCAGCAGCACTTCGCGGCTGTCGGCAAACCGGGCGGCAAGCACCATACCGTCGGAGTAGCCGATGGCGACGACCTCTTCGGCCGGATGGCAGGCAACGGCCGTGACCATGACGTCCGCGCGGGTGCCGAGTTCCAGCGGCGGCTTGCCCATCGGCCCGTCCTTGGCCGAGAACGGCCAGACGATGGCCGCCGGTGCACCGGAAGAGGCAAGCCACTTGCCCTTGGCGGACCAGGAGAGCGATTTGACCTTGGCGGGATAACCGGTCATGCGCATGTGACGCGTATCGCCACCCGGCTTGCTGTCGAGTTTCCAGCCATGCAGGGCGTTTTCCTGCATGCTGGTGACGACGAAGCGGCCGTCCGGCGAGAAGGTGATGCCGGTATGGGCGCCCTTCCATTCGAGGTCGACCGGCTGGGCGGCCATGGCGACCCAGTGCAGCGATGCACCGTTGTAGCGCGCGAGGCCGATGCGAAGCCCTTTTGGCGCGAAAGCGACGCCTTCGACGGATCGCGTCTCGACGAACTCCTTGATCGTGCCGTCGGCAAGCCGAACGCGCGCCGTGCGCCCTTCCGCAAAACCGACAGCCCCCTGCGGCCCGGCGGCAACGATGGAAATCCACTTGCGCGGCACTTCGGCAAGCAGCGTCACCGTGCCGTCAGCGGCGATGCGCTGCACCTTGCCGTCCTCGCCGCCGGTGATCAGCGTATCGTTCGCGTCATCACGCACGCAGGCAAGCAGCCCGTCATGCGCCTCGGTGACCTTCTGGCCGTGGTCGAGGCGATGGATGGCGCCGGAGGCGGTGGCGAAGAACGGCACGTCGCCGAGAAAGGCGGCCGCGACGACGTGGCCGTCGAGATCAAGAGGCGCGACTGTCGGCATTAGTTCGTCTGTGCCTCGCAGGCCTTGAAGGTGCGTTCGATCTTCTCGCGGTCGAGGTCGCGGCCGATGAAGACGAGGCGGCTTTCGCGCTTCTCGCCGTCCTTCCAGGCCCGCTGGTGATCGCCTTCGACGATCATGTGCACGCCCTGCACGACATAGCGCTCGTCATCGCCGGCAAAGGCAATGATGCCCTTGAGGCGCAGGATGTTCGGGCCGTCCGTCTGGGTGATCTTCTGGATCCACGGGAAGAAGCGGTCCGGGTTCATCTCGCCGCCACGCAGCGAGATCGACTGCACCGTCACGTCATGGATCGGCGAGACGCCGTGGTCGTGGTGATGGTGCTCATGGTCATGATCGTGGTGGTGATGGGCATGATCGTGATCGTGATCATGATGATGGTCATGGCCGCATTCGGGACCGCAGACATGGTCCGGGGCATCGTGGTCGAGGAAGTGCGGGTCGTTTTCCAGCGCACGCTCCAGATTGAACGCACCCTGGTTCAGAACCTTGGTGAGATCGATTTCCGAACGGGTGGTGCGGTGGATGCGGGCGGACGGGTTGATCACGCGCACCGTCGCCTCGATCCGCGCCAGCTCTTCGGGGCTGACGAGGTCGGTCTTGTTGATCAGCACGACGTCGGCGAAGGCGATCTGGTCTTCCGCCTCGCGGCTGTCCTTCAGGCGCAGCGGCAGGTGTTTTGCGTCGACCAGGGCGACGACGGCGTCGAGTTCGGTCTTCTGGCGCACGTCGTCGTCCATGAAGAAGGTCTGGGCAACCGGCACCGGATCGGCAAGGCCGGTGGTCTCGACAATGATCGCGTCGAAGCGGCCGGGACGGCGCATCAGGCCTTCGACGACGCGGATCAGGTCGCCGCGCACGGTGCAGCAGATGCAGCCGTTGTTCATTTCGTAGATTTCTTCGTCCGACTCGACGATCAGGTCGTTGTCGATGCCGATCTCGCCGAACTCGTTGACGATGACGGCATATTTCTTGCCGTGGTTATCGGTCAGGATACGGTTGAGCAGCGTCGTCTTGCCGGCGCCGAGATAGCCGGTGAGCACGGTGACGGGAATGGGCTTGGGAAGGGCTGTTTCGGTCATGGGAACCTCGAGCGGTGGCAGGGACGGCTGAGACGTCCGGTTGGCGACTGATATAGGAGATCGAACGGGCCAGCGCAAATGCCGGATGCTATCAGACAAGCGTATCCGCATCGAAGGCGGCGACATCCTCGAGAAGGGCGACGAGGCCGCGCACGGCATGGGCAATCAGCTGTTCGCCCTTTTCCGCCGTCGCGACACTGGCGTCGCCCGCCACGCCTTTGGGATTGAGGTCCGACATTTTCCAGCCGAAGGCATGCGGCCCATAGGCGCGCAGATGCGCGAATCGGGCGGCAAACTCCGCCTGCCGCGAGCCGAAAGGCTCCGCCTTGTCCATGCGGACGAGATCCGGATGAAGCGCCAGCATCACGGAGGTCTCGATATCGCCGCCATGGATGTCGATCGCCTTGTCCTCCGGCGCGATCCAGCCGTCCGGCTGGCCGAAACGGGTCCAGGACGTCGCCACCACGAGCATGTCGAAACGAATGCGCGCCTCGGTCGCGACGATCGTCATCAGCGGTGAATTGCCGCCATGCGCATTGAGCAGCACGAGCTTGCGGATGCCGAAGCGGTGGAGATCCTCCGCAATCCCGAGCCAGCGTTCGATCGCCTCGGCGTAAGCAAGCGAGCGCGTGCCCGCCACATCGAGATGTTCCGGCGAATAGCCGACGGGCTCGGCGGGCAGGAACGTGACCGGCAGATGCGCGGGCAACACGGCTGCGAGGCGCGCGGCGATACCTTCGGCGATCAGCGTATCCGTTTCGAATGGCAGATGGGGGCCATGGCCTTCATGCGCGCCGAGCGGCAGCACGGCGATCCAGCCTGCGCGCGCCTCCGGGGGCAGTTCCAGATCGTTTTCGGTCCATCGCATCTCGGGATGCGCCATTCCGTGTCTCCGATCCCTTGCCGCCTGCCGCTTTCCTGAGTCATATGAAGACGAGGCCCGCGATGCAAGGGCGACACGTTCTAACGAGGCGATCGATGGGCAAGAAGCACAAGGACGGCAAGGACGGGAAGAAGGTCAAGAAGAAGAAGTCGCATGACGACGTCTCGGGCGCAGGTCTTGCCGCCGCCGTCGTCAATGCCGCCCGGTCGATGCGCACGGTGCTGTCGCGCAACCTTCTGGCCACCGGCCTCTATGCCGGCCAGGACGGCGTGATCCTGGCGCTTTCGGAGGATGGCGGGCTGACGGCCGGCGCACTGGCCACCCGGCTCGGCGTCAAGGCGCCGACCATGACACGCACCATCGGGCGGCTGGAGGCGCAAGGTTTCGTCGCGCGCCAGCCGGACGAGACGGATGGCCGTCTGACCGTCGTGCACCTGACCGAGGCGGGCAAGGCCTCCGTCGAGCATATCACCGAGGCGAGCCGGCTCAGCGAACAGCAGGCGGCAGAAGGATTGAGCGAGAAGGACGTTCGCAATCTCCTGAAGCTTCTGCGCGCGATGGACGAAAACCTGCACGCCGCCTTGCCGGAGGCGCCCCGAAACGGTGAAAAGCCTGTTGCCGACGAGATTTAAACTGTTTAAATAAACGGTTTTAAACGCCCCCTTGCTGGGCGTTCGTCGGGAGGGGCCGTGGCACAGAAAATCAAGCTTTCCACCATCGCGGAGACGCTCGGCGTTTCCACGGCGACGGTATCGCTTGCGCTGAGGGACAGCCCGCTCGTCGCGGCGACCACCCGCGACAAGATCAAGGACCAGGCACGCGCCCTCGGTTACATCTACAACCGCCGGGCGGCGAGCCTGCGCACCTCGCGCTCCGGCATCATCGGCGTCGTCGTGCACGACATCATGAACCCGTTCTATGCGGAAATCCTGAAGTCGATCGAAAGCGAGCTGGATCGCGACCGGCAGACCTTCATCCTCTCCAACCACTACGATTCGGTCGACAAGCAGCGCAATTTCATCGAGACATTGCTGCAGCTCGGCGGGGACGGCGTGATCATGTCGCCGGCGATCGGCACACCGCCGGAGGATATCCAGCTTGCCGAGGACAACGGCATGCCGGCGATCCTGATCGCGCGCTCGATCGAGGGGCTGGACGTGCCGATCTTCCGCGGCGACGACAGCTATGGCATTTCGCTTGCCACCAACCACCTGATCGGCCTTGGCCACCGCACCATCGCCATGGTGGGCGGAACGGACCAGACCTCGACCGGCCGCGACCGGTACCAGGGCTATGTCAACGCGCTGCGCAAGGCCAATATCGATGTCGATCCGGGCCTGCGCATTCCCGGCCCCCGCACCAAGCAGGGTGGCTTCGAGGCGGCAGTGCACTTCCTCTCGCTGCCGCAGAAACCGACGGCAGCCGTATGCTGGAACGACCTCGTGGCGATCGGCCTGATGAACGGCATTGCACGCGCCGGCCTCGTGCCGGGCCGCGACGTCTCCGTCACCGGATATGACGACCTGGAGGAGGCGGCGATCGCGACGCCCGCGCTCACCACCGTCTGGAACGGCCAGTCCGAAGTCGGGCGCAACGCCGCGCGCGCGCTGCTCGACAAGCTCTCGGGCAGCCATGAGCCGGACGGCATCCACCTCATCAAGCCGGAAATGCGCATCCGGCAATCCACCGGACCGCTGAAGCCGCATCCCGAAGGCTGAAGCATTTCAGACAGAAGGAGCTTTGCCATGGCGGCCAAGACACGCATCCTCGTGCCCGGCACGATCCGCGAGCGGG
This sequence comes from Shinella kummerowiae, assembly GCF_009827055.1. Lineage (GTDB taxonomy): Bacteria > Pseudomonadota > Alphaproteobacteria > Rhizobiales > Rhizobiaceae > Shinella > Shinella kummerowiae. Next base: position 256,334 of record NZ_WUMK01000007.1, on the reverse strand, counting down.
TGCTCGATCGCCTGAAGGACAGCTTCGACCTGGTGCGCATCGAGCGGCCGGATCCGGCGCTGCTCGCCCGCTCCGAGGCGGCGAGCATTGCCGGCGTTGCCGTTTCCGGCAGCTTCGATGCGGCGATGATCGAGCATCTGCCGGCGCTGGAGATTATCGCGAGTTTCGGCGTGGGTTATGACGGGGTGGATGCCGCGGCAGCCTCCCGGCGTGGAATTGCCGTCACCAACACGCCGGACGTGCTGAACGACGAGGTGGCCGACACGACGATCGGCCTGCTGCTCAACACGGTGCGTCGTTTCCCGCAGGCGGAAGCGTGGCTGCGCGATGGCCGCTGGAAGCGCGACGGCGCCTTTCCGCTGACGCCGCTCAGCCTGCGTGGCCGCAAAGCCGGCATCTACGGGCTCGGGCGCATCGGCATGGCGATCGCCGAGCGGCTGAAAGGCTTCGGCGTCGATATCGCCTATCACACGCGCCGCCCGCGCGACGACGTGCCCTATGCCTATTATCCCTCGCTGCTGGAACTGGCGGGCGCCGTCGATATCCTGATCGCCATCGTGCCGAAGACGCCGGAAACGCACCGGACGATCAATGCCGAGGTTCTGCAGGCGCTCGGACCAACCGGCGTGCTGATCAATGTAGGGCGCGGCTGGACGGTGGATGAGGATGCGCTCGCGACGGCCCTCAGGGACGAGGTGATCGCGGCCGCCGGCCTGGATGTCTTCTATGACGAGCCGAACGTGCCGCAGGCGTTGCTCGATCTGCCCAACATCTCGTTGCTGCCGCATGTCGCCTCGGCGTCGGTGGCGACGCGCGATGCGATGGCCGATCTGGTGGCGGACAATCTGTTTGCCTGGTTCGATCGCGGCGCTGCGCTGACGCCGGTGCCGGAAACGCCGTTTACGCGAAAAACAGGGTAGGCGCTGGAAAGCCTTCGTTAACCTTCCGGCAAGTTTGTGGATGCATGCTTGCCGGATTGAATCGCGAAGGAGAAGCCCATGAAGACGCTGATGATTGCCGCGGCCGCAGGTGTGGTGTCGCTGGGCCTCTGGAGCGTCGTCGGCCACGAAGCGCCTGCGGTCGATCCCGTCATCTCGAATTCCATTCCCTCGAAGGCGTCCGGCGGCCATAGCTATACGATCTCCAACGTCATGGCGAACACCGCCTGCCTTGCCGAGCGCGGCAGCCGGATTTCGAGCCGCAGCGAACAGTTCTCGGCGAACGCCGATTGCGACACGGTCTGGCCGGGCCTTTCGACGGCGAGGACGTGGATCAGCAATGGCGACGGCACGGTGGTCGTCGCCGATGCACGGGGCGAGGCGATCCTGACCGTCGTCGATGGCGACGGTCTCGCCTATGAGGCGGTCGAGCCGGCTGACGCGATGGTTACGCTGATTTCGGCGGACTAGGCGATCCCTTCGGGGCGCAGGACGCCGCGTCGACGATACGCGTATCTTCCCAGGTCAAGCCGCGTCCGTCGGACGCGTGCAGTTTCAAGCGGTCGACGGGCGTCTCTGTCGCGGCATCCACCAGCATGGACCGCCGCTCGCCCGCACGAAACAGATGGTCCTCCCCCCATTGCCGCAAGGCGACGATGACGAGGAAGAGGCCGCGGCCCTTTTCGGTCAGGACATATTCCTGATAGGCGCTGCCATCTGATGCGGGCGCTAAAGATAGCACACCCGCCTCCACGAGATCGCGCAGGCGCGTGCTCAGGATGCCCTTGGCGATGCCGAGATTTTGCTGGAAGGCGCTGAAGCGCCGGATGCCATCGAAGGCATCACGCACGATCAGCAGCGACCACCAGTCACCAATCGCGTCCAATGTCCGCGCAACAGGGCACTCCGCCTCGCGAAAACTCCTGCGTTTCATTCCCGGCCTCGCTCTCGAAACTGGTTCTAAAATAGAACTGGAAGCGCCTTGCCGCAAGTGGTCTCATCATAGGACCAAAAACGAGCGAGAACCATGATGAATATCCATCCGAGAGAATGCCGGAGATCGGCAGGCTGCGATCCCACCGATGACAGGCAGGCATTCGGCTTGCCACACTGGATGCTGGTGATCTTTGCCATCACCTGCGCAGGCAGCGTCGCCAACATCTATTACGCACAGCCGCTGCTCGACACGATCGCAACAAGCTTCGGCATCGGTGCCGCGCGCATCGGTCTTGTCGTCACGCTGACCCAGATCGGCTACGCGGCGGGTCTGCTTTTCATCGTCCCCCTCGGCGACCTCGTCAATCGGCGCAAGCTCATCGTGGCGCAGGCCCTGTTGTCGGCCATTGCCCTGGCCGGCGTCGGCAGCGCGCCGGCTGCGCCCTTCCTGTTCGCCGGCATGGTGCTGGTGGGGCTGCTGGCTGTCGTCGTTCAGGTCTTGGTGGCGCTCACCGCCACCCTGGCCCGGCCGGAGGAACGCGGCAGAGCCGTCGGCCTCGTCACCAGCGGTGTGGTCATCGGCATCCTCGCGGCGCGCTTCGTCGCCGGTATCCTGGCGGATGCCGGCGGGTGGAGAGCCGTCTATTTCTTTTCCGCCGGCCTCATGCTGCTGATGGGCCTGCTTCTCGCCTCTGTTCTGCCGCGGAATATTCCCGTCGCCAGCGCCGAGCGATACAGCGTCGTGCTGCGCTCTATCCCCGCGCTGTTCTTGCGCGAGCCCGTGCTGCGTCAGCGGGCAGGACTGGCCTTCCTGATCTTTGCCAGCTTCAGCACGCTCTGGACCGCCATGGTGTTGCCGCTGAGCGCGGCCCCCTTTTTCCTGTCGCACACCACGATCGGGCTGTTTGGCCTCGCGGGGCTGGCCGGTGCGCTTGCCGCAAGCCGTGCGGGGCGCATGGCGGATCGCGGGTTTGCCGAGCGGACGACGGGTGTCTCACTCGCGCTGCTCGTGTTCTCGTGGGGGGCGATCGGCTTTCTGCCGCACGCGCTCGCCGTCTTCACGATCGGCGTCGTGCTGCTCGATTTCGCCGTGCAAGCCGTACATGTCACCAACCAGAGCCTGATCTTCGCCGCGCGCCCTGACGCGCACAGCCGGCTGGTCGGCGGCTACATGGTCTTCTACTCGGCCGGCAGCGCCCTTGGCGCCATTGCTTCGACGGCGAGTTATGCCCGTTACGGCTGGACAGGCGTCTGCCTCACCGGCGCGACCTTCAGCCTCGCGGCATTGCTTCTCTGGGCCTGGTCCTATGCAAGGAGCCGGCGGCGCGTTTCGTGAACAGGAGCCGCCGGATGCAGGAGGATGCGGGGTCGGTCTCGATCAGGCCGACTTGGCCGAACCGAAGGCCAGCACATCCGCCTCGGTGGCGGGAGCACTCGCACCCTGCTTGGCGGCCGCATAGTCGCGCACCGCTGCGCCGAACGCCGCAAAAAGCTTGTTCGACGGCTGGTCGGAGCCGACCCAATATTCCGGGTGCCATTGTACGCCGACGGCAAACGCCTTGGCGCCGATGACGGAGACGGCTTCGATCGTCCCGTCTTCAGCGACGGCTTCCAGGGCAAGGCGCGGCGCCAGGTCGGAGATCGCCTGGCGGTGCAGCGAGTTCACCTGCACCTCGCCGGCGCCGAGCACGCCGGCCAGGCAGCTTCCTTCCTTGACGGTGACCGTCTGGCGGATGCCATAGGCGACGTCGAGCACCGGCGTATCGGGCTTGCGGTGATCCCACATGCCGGGTTGCTCCTGGATTTCATTGGCGAGCGTACCGCCCAGCACGACATTCAGCTCCTGGATGCCGCGGCAGATGGCGAGCAGCGGAATGCCGCGCTCCAGGGCCCGCTTGATGAGCGGAAGGCTCGTCGCGTCGCGTGCCGTGTCATAGGGCCCTTCGGCCGCGGTGGCTTCCTTGCCATAGAGCGAGGGATGCACATTGGTGCGCGAACCGCTGACCAGAAGTCCATCGACCCGATCCAGGATGCCATCGAAATCGTTGTCGGCTTCGAGCGCCGGGACGAGAAAAACGGTGACGGCAGCGCCCTTGACGGCAGCGCGGACATATTGGTTCGGGGTGGCTTGCCAGACGTTGCCTTCGATCTCCCTGATATCGGCGGGAATGGCGACGACGGGTTTCGACATGATGGGCTCCGAAAAAAGAAATACCAAATCAGGATTTGCTATCAAATCCGCGATCAGTCAATTCCCCCATTCTGGCGAAATGAGGACAAATAAGGTATTGTAGGCGGTATGATCGGCTGTGCAGCATAGCCGGGGCCGATAAAATCTGACAGTATGCAAGCGAGAGGTTGTTAACCAAAGCCTTGCAAACAGCGATTGCGAGATGGAATTTTTCTCGCCCGTCTCCCGCGCAACTCAGTGTCGCCGTCAGGTAATGATATTACGCACAACACCCATGCTAGGTTGAATCTGAGGGCCAGAAAGCAGCAATACTGCAATATGAGGTTGAAGCTATCTTCCTTCGGTTGAACAAGCGTGCAAGAATGCCCGGGTATACCCTCGTTATTGGGTAATTTCCCGAAATCATTCATTAAATTTTGGTCGGTAACCCTCTCTCGTCAAGGGAGTGCCTAGTCCATGAAGGATAAGGGTCAAAACACACTGCCGGCTGATGTATACCTGTCGTTCGTCAGCTCGCTGTACGGGAACCGCCAGACCCTCTTCGTGGGCATGATTTCGCATGTCATCACGTTCTCGTTCGTCTATGCCAAAACCGCTGATCCCTTCTTCCTGATCTGGAGCGGGCTGGTCGTGCTCATCTGGTCGATGCGTGCTATCGGCATGCGCCATTTCGACCGGGTAGACCAGTCAACGCTCGACATGGACGGCATCCGCTACTGGGAGAACTGGTACAATCTCGGCGCCGTCGGTACCACACTGGCGCTCGGCACCTCCTGCGGCTATGCCCTGCTCTTCAGCCGGGACAGTTTCGCCGAGCTTGCCACCATCGCGGTGACGCTCGCCACCATGGTCTCCGTCGTCGGCCGCAACTGCGGCTCGAAGCGCGCCGTCGACTACATGACCTTTTCCGCCTGCTTCCCCATGGTCGTCGGCTTCCTCGGCCTGCAGGATTTCTACCACGCGGTGCTCGCCGTCCTCATCCTGCCCTTCGTGATGACGACCCGCATGATGGCGAACGGCGTGCGCGATTTCCTCTACAGGAACGTGCTGGCGACGCGTGAAGTCTCGATCATCGCCGACCGTTTCGACACGGCGCTGAACAACATGCCGCATGGCCTGTTCATGCTGGATGCCGACCATCGCATCCTCGTCGCCAACCGCAGGGCCTGCGAGCTTCTCCATCTCGGTAATCAGGAGCGGCTGAAGGATTGCCATCTCGATGTCGTGTTGCGCTTCGGCGTGCGCAACACCTTCGTCAACGCCGAGCAGAGCAAGACGATCCTGCGACGGCTCGACGAACTCCTGAAGGGCGATCGATCGCGCGCGCTCATCCAGGTGACGGACGGGCTCTATCTGGAATTCACCGCCTCGCCCCGTGAAAACGGCGGCGCGGTTCTCATTTTTGAGGACGTGACGGCGCGTGTGCGGGCGGAAAACAAGATCCTGCACATGGTGCGCTACGACAGCCTCACCGGCCTGCCGAACCGCACCTATTTCGCTGATCTCGTGCAGGAGGCGCTGGCCGAGCGCAAGAAGCCGGGCACGGTCGGCTTCATGGTGCTCGACGTCGACGACTTCAAACATGTCAACGACATGAAGGGCCACGTCACCGGCGACCGCTTGCTCTGCGCCATCACCGAGCGGCTGCGCCGGCTTGCCGGCGACAAGATGATCGCCGGCCACCTAATGGGCGACGAGTTCATCGTCTTCTTCCCGAACGAGGCGAACCGGCGCGACCTCGAGACACGCATGCACCGTTTCCACGAGCAGCTGCGTGGCAATTACGAATTCGACGGCATGACCTTCCTCGTCTCCTTCAGCGCCGGCTGCGTGACCGTGCCGAGCGGCGATTTCCGGCTGGAGGAGATGCAGATCCGCGCCGACCTCGCCCTCTTCGAGACGAAATCGCGCGCCAAGGGCAGCGTCACCGTCTTCGAGCAGGAGATGGACGCGCGCTATACTGATCGCCAGAAGCTCAAGGACGACCTGCGCGATGCGCTCGCCAACAACACGCTGTCGGTCGCCTACCAGCCGATGTTCGTGCCGGACGGCTCGAGCATCGAGTGCTGCGAGGCCCTGTCGCGCTGGACGCATCCGGAGCGCGGCCCCGTGCCGCCGACCGTCTTCATCCAGATCGCCGAGGAGATGGGCATCGTCTCCGACATCACGCGCTTCATGGTCATGCGGGCCTGCGCCGACTGCGCGACCTGGCCGGCGCATATGGGCGTTTCGGTCAATCTCTCGGTGCAGGACCTGCGCGGCAACGGCATTATCGGCCTCGTCGCCGAGGCACTGGAGGCCGCGAATCTCGCGCCGCACCGGCTGCATCTCGAAGTCACCGAAAGCTGCCTCATGGAGGAGCCGGTGAAGGTGCAGGCCATCCTGCAGGAACTGCGCGCCCGCGGCATCACCATTGCCATCGACGATTTCGGCACCGGCTATTCCAGCCTCAGCTACCTCGACCAGCTGCCGCTCGATGTCATCAAGATCGACCGCTCCTTCGTGCGCAACATCGGCGAGGACCCGCGCCGCTTCAAACTGCTGCGCGGCACGGTGAACCTTTCGCGCGAACTCGGCCTGCGCATTGTCGTCGAGGGTGTGGAGACGCGCGAGCAGCTCGCACTTATCAACAAGTACCAGTGTGCCGATCTCGTGCAGGGCTACGTCTTCGCCGCCCCCATGTCGCCCGACGCGCTGCGCGATCTTTACGAGACCCTCGCCCGCAAACCCGGCGATTCCCGACGCCGCGGCCGCCGCGTCGCCTGACATCCATCCCCTGATTTTTCAACGGATCGCGTAAATTCGATCCGTAATATCAGCATAACCAAAATTAGCGTTAACCACTCATTAAGGTTAACGAATGGTATTTTACACAAATTGTCTTATATCGGAGATTGTTAAGCATGGCAGCGCGGTGGCTGCGGCTTTTTCAATCGGGGATACGGGGACAATGGCCAGCGTGGAGACGGCGACCAATCGCTTTTCGGACAAGCTTCTGGGACTGCTCGACAGGATCGAATACCGCCGGGTCGAGACGGGCGAGGACATGGAAGACGTCGCCCGCATCCGCTACAAGGCCTACAAGGCCGGCGCCGTGATGCATCTCGACGAACAGGCCGTGCTGATCGACGATTCCGATTTCGACAGCCAGGCCTATGTCTTCGGCATCTACTATGAAGAACGGCTGATCTCGACCGTGCGCCTGCATCACGTGACGCCGGACCATCGCGTCACTTCGTCGGGCAAGGTTTTCCCGGATGAAATCAACGCCTTCCTCGATGCGGGCCTCTCGCTGATCGACCCGGTGCGCCTTGCGGCCGATCCGGAAATCTGGAAGGAAATGCCGGCGATCCCCTATCTGACGCTGCGCATCGCCACCATGGCGACGGATTATTTCCAGGCGGATCGCTGCCTGCAGATGGTCAAGCCCGCCCATTCGGCCTTCTACAAGCGTGTCTTCGACGCCGACTTCGTCGCCTCGCCGAAGAGCAACCACGGCAAGTTCATCATCGACCTGATGCTGCTTGCGACCAACGTCAAGGAGACGCTGCCCTCGCTTTACCAGCGCTTCCCGTTCTTCAAATCCGAGCCCTATGAGCGCCGCATGATGTTCGCCCGCGGCGAGGACCTGACGTTCAGCCCGCTGACGGTGCGCCCGACGGCACGTCGCGCCCATTTCGGCGATGGCCGGATCCAGCTGTCCGGCAACGCCTTCACCGGATGAGCGCTGCGTTTTGATGTCGCATCACGGGCCGGTTTCCCGCGAAACCGGCCCGATCTGTTTCGGAAACGATACAGGTGTGCGCCCCTCCCCCGCCTTGCCGTTGCGCTTTGCCAATCCATTGTGTATGGCCTGATGACCGCGCGCGTGCCGCGCACAGGGGGAAAAGCCGGGATAGTTTGGTTCCGGCCTGTTTTGGGCACTCATCGGATGGAGCTTTTTCGTCTGGCGGGTGCGGCTGCTTAGGAGAAGGTGACTATGGCTGAACATCATTCCGGACCGGTCGAAATGGGCGCTCCGATGGATTATCCCGAGCACGAGAAGACCTACAATTTCTTCATCAATGCAGCCAAGTTCGGCACGCTGTTTTGCGTCGCCCTGCTGATCGCCATGGCTGCCGGTTTCTTCACCAGCGCCGGTTTCTTCAGCGCGCTTCTGCTTTTCATCATTCTCAACGTCGCCGGCTTCATTCTGCTGCGTTGATCTGAACAACCGCATTTGCGGTTTGTCACGGTGCCATCCGGCGTCGTGATTCAACACGGCCAGTCTCGGGGGGAGGACCACGGTTTGAGTCAGTGTATTTTTGTGGCGCGGGAAAGCGACACGGCGGAGGGCCGCGTCGCGGGTTCCGTGGAAACTGTCAAGAAAATGAAAGCCTTGGGGCTCGATGTGCTGGTGGAAGCTGGTGCAGGCCTCAAGTCGCGCATCCTGGATGCAGACTACGAAGCTGTCGGTGCCCGCATCGTCGGCCCGCAGGAAGCAAAGTCCGCGGATGTCGTCCTGAAGGTGCGCCGGCCGACCTCGGCCGAGATCGCCACCTACAAGTCCGGCGCCATCGTCATCGCCACGATGGATCCCTACGGCAACGAGGCGGCCATCGCCGAGATGGCCAAGGCCGGTCTCACCACCTTCGCCATGGAATTGATGCCGCGCATCACGCGTGCGCAATCGATGGACATCCTGTCCTCGCAGGCGAACCTTGCCGGCTACCAGGCCGTCATCGACGCCGCCCATGAATTCGACCGCGCCATGCCGATGATGATGACCGCCGCCGGAACCGTTCCGGCCGCCAAGGTTTTTGTCATGGGCGCCGGCGTCGCCGGTCTGCAGGCCATCGCAACGGCGCGCCGTCTCGGTGCGGCCGTCTCCGCCACGGACGTTCGTCCCGCCGCCAAGGAACAGGTCGCTTCGCTCGGCGCAAAATTCATCGCCGTCGAGGATGATGAGTTCAAGGCCGCCGAAACCGCCGGCGGCTACGCCAAGGAAATGTCCAAGGAATACCAGGCGAAGCAGGCGGCACTCGTGGCCGAGCATATCACCAAGCAGGACATGGTCATCACCACCGCGCTCATTCCCGGCCGCCCGGCACCGCGTCTCGTGACGCGCCAGATGCTGGCCGCCATGCGCAACGGCTCCGTCGTCGTCGACCTCGCGGTCGAACGCGGCGGCAATATCGAGGGCTCCGAGGCCGGCAAGGTCGTCGAAGTCGAGGGCGTCAAGGTCATCGGCTATCTCAACGTGCCGGGCCGCATCGCCGCTTCCGCCTCCGCCCTCTATGCCAAGAACCTCATCACCTTCCTCGAGACCATGGTCGATAAGGAGACCAGGTCGGTTTCGGTCAATGTCGAGGACGAGCTCGTCAAGGCGACGATGCTGACCAATGGCGGCGCCGTGGTTCATCCGAACTTCGGTGGCGCGGTTGCGCAAGGGGAGGCCAAGTGATGGCAAACGAACTTCTGGACAAGGCGATCATCGAGCTTGAGCGCGCCGTGGAAGCCGTGCGCACGGCCTCCGAATATGTGCCGGATGCGGCCGCTGCGGCGGCGCACGGCGTTTCCGGAGGGGCAATCGACCCCTTCGTCTTCCGCCTGGCGATCTTCGTGCTGTCGATCTTCGTCGGCTATTATGTCGTCTGGTCGGTGACGCCGGCGCTGCACACGCCGCTGATGGCCGTCACCAACGCGATCTCTTCGGTCATCGTCGTCGGCGCGCTTCTCGCCGTCGGCATCTCGCTCTCGGGTGTCGCGACCAGCTTCGGCTTCGTCGCGCTCATCCTCGCCTCCGTCAACATCTTTGGCGGCTTCCTCGTCACCCAGCGCATGCTGGCGATGTACAAGAAAAAAGAGAAGTGAGGCTGGCCGATGTCTGAGAATTTCGCAGCCTTCCTCTATCTCGTCTCCGGCGTGCTGTTCATCATGGCGCTGCGCGGCCTGTCGCATCCGACGACCAGCCGCCGCGGCAACATGCTCGGCATGGTCGGCATGGGCATTGCCATCGGCACGACGTTGCTTCTGGCGACGCCGTCCTTCGGCGGCCTCGTGCTCATCGTGCTCGGCCTTGCCATCGGCGGCGGTGCGGGTGCCTACATCGCCCGCTCGATCCCGATGACCTCGATGCCGCAGCTCGTCGCCGGCTTCCACTCGCTCGTCGGCCTTGCCGCCGTGCTGGTGGCTGCCGCGGCCCTCTACTCGCCGGTGTCCTTCGGCATCGGCCAGGTCGGGGAGATCCACGGCCAGGCGCTCGTCGAAATGGCGCTGGGTGCCGCCATCGGCGCGATCACCTTCACCGGCTCGATCATCGCCTTCCTGAAGCTCGATGGTCGCATGTCCGGCAAGCCGATCATGCTGCCCTACCGGCACGTCATCAACATCGTGCTGCTGGCGGCGATCGTCTTCTTCATCGTCGGCCTGACGCTGTCGGAAAGCCACTTCGATTTCTGGCTGATCGTCATCCTGGCGCTGGCGCTGGGCGTGCTGCTCATCGTGCCGATCGGCGGCGCCGACATGCCCGTCGTCGTGTCCATGCTCAACTCCTATTCGGGTTGGGCTGCAGCCGGCATCGGCTTCACGCTCGGCAATCTCGCGCTGATCATCACCGGCGCGCTGGTCGGTTCCTCGGGTGCCATCCTGTCCTACATCATGTGCAAGGGCATGAACCGCTCGTTCATCTCGGTCATCCTCGGCGGCTTCGGCGGCGACAGCGGGGCGGCAGCGGCGGACGACGGCGTGCAGCGCACGGTCAAGCAGGGCTCTGCCGACGACGCGGCCTTCCTGATGGCGAATGCCTCCAAGGTCATCATCGTGCCCGGCTACGGCATGGCGGTGGCGCAGGCGCAGCACGCGGTCCGCGAATTGGCCGACGCGCTGAAGAAGAACGGCGTCGAGGTGAAGTACGCGATCCATCCGGTTGCCGGCCGCATGCCGGGCCACATGAACGTGCTGCTCGCCGAAGCGAACGTGCCCTATGACGAGGTCTTCGAACTGGAAGACATCAACTCGGAGTTCGCCCAGGCCGACGTCGCCTATGTCATCGGCGCCAACGACGTGACCAACCCGGCAGCACGCGACGACAAGTCCTCGCCGATCTACGGCATGCCGATCCTCGACGTCGACAAGGCTAAGACCTGCCTCTTCGTCAAGCGCTCGCTTGGCTCCGGCTATGCCGGCATCGACAACACGCTGTTCTACAAGGACGGCACGATGATGCTGCTCGGCGACGCCAAGAAGATGACGGACGACATCGTCAAGGCGATGAACCACTGATCCGGTTCTCCCGAAATTGAAAAAAAGCCCGCGAGATGATCGCGGGCTTTTTTGTTTGCGGAGCGCGAAACGGCTTGCCGATGGTGAAAGCCCGGGAGAGCAACGCTCTCCCGGGCTCCACTGACCGCATGGGCGGGGATGGTGCGATCAGTGTTTGCGCTTCTTGCAGCCGCAGTCGCTGCCGCTGAGGATGCCGAGCGCATTGCCGTTGAGTACACCCGACAGCGTGCCGTTGAGGGTGTTGTTCAGAACGCCGTTCAGGATGTTGTTGCCGTCATTGTCGCTGAGGACGTCGCCAACACCGACCCCGACGCTCGGGGCGATGACGATGCCACCGGTCTTGTTGCCACCGAGAATGCCGCCGAGCAGGCCGCCAGCGGATGCCTGGCTGGTACCGGCGAATGCGAGGATAGTTGCCATGGCAATGATGCGAGTCTTGTTCATGTCTCTCTCCTTCGGTTGTGTACCACCTCGGTACGCAACTGAGGATAATATAAGCATCGATTTACTCAACCTGATTTGCCAGTCATAGCAAAGAGTTAACCATAACATAGACAAGTTTAACGATTGCCATCCGAGCACAATCCTCCGTATAGAAGGTTGCATGAGTGGAGCGAAACTCAAGCATTGAGGGAATTTTTAACCATACAACGCTAGGATTCTGCTCCAGAAACGGACAGGAGCAGAATTTGATGCGCTCTCCGCGTGGCCCCATCTTCGTGGTTCTGACGCTTGCCGGATGTAATCCATCTCTTGCTGATTCAACCGTCGATTACAGCGTCGGCAGCGGCTGGACATCCAATATTTTTCAGGACCCGACCGCCCTTTTCGCCTCGTACGGCGAAGCAAAGCTCGGCCTGCGGGGCAGTTTCGACCTCGAGGAGTCCCACTTCGCTTACGGATTGACCACAAGCGTCCGGCGTGTGCCGGACTACCGCTTTGCCGACCAGCGGACCGCCGGCCTCGAAGTCGGCTATGCCTATGATCTCAGCAAGACCATGAAGCTGACGCTCAAGGGTGGTATCGAGTACCGGCGATCCGGCGATATCTTTTTGTCCCTGCCCAGTCTGCTGATCGGGTACCGCAAGGCCGATATCGCAGCCGCCACGAGCGTGGGCCTGACGGATGAGCGCTGGGGCGGCAAGAACCATATCACCGCCGCGGTCACCAGTCTCAACCGGGGCAAGGCGCATTTCACGCTCCGGGGATTGCGGCCGACGCAGCTCGAGGCCGGCAATACGCTCTACGAGGTGAACGGCGGTCACATCCGGCCGTTGCTCGGCGGTGAGGTCGGCATCACCGCGCAATACCGGACGAACCACATCGACCGGTGGGAGCAAAAGGCCTTCGGCCAGTTCCCGGCCGAAACGCTGCGCGGCTCGCTCGCCTATGGCCGCGCCTTCAAGAATGGCATTACCGTGATGGCGGAAGCCGGCGTGGTTGGCATATTCAGCCCTCATCTCGGCAAGACCGTCGAACGCGCCCGCCCCTTCCTGAAGGGCGAACTGGCCTGGCAGATGTCGAAGAAGACAGTCCTCAAGGCGAAGCTCACACGCGACATCCAGCTCGCCGACATCGACGATTCGCTTGCAGAAGATGTGCGCACCGTCGGTCTTTCGCTGGAAAAGACGCTGACGGAGAGGCTGAAATTCGGCCTCGCCTTCGAGCAGGCCTATAGCGACTGGCTCTATTTCGACTACCGCACGCGCACGAAATCGCTGACGGCGACATTCACCTATACCCTCGCCAAGGGCGCGACGGCGGCGCTGGAATACAGCCGCCTCATCCGCCGTGAAAACGACAAGGCCGCCGACTTCGAGGTCGACGGCCTTGCGGCGCGGTTGTCCGGCTCGTTCTGATGCTCACCACTCGAGTTCGAGGTGCGGCCGGCCGTTCGAGGTTCTCGCAGCCGTCCGCCCCGTCTCGTCGACGGTGCAGTTCACCCGCTGGCGGAAGGCGGAGAAACTGTCGAAGGTCACCACATCCACCGGCTCGTCGAAATGCAGCGTCATGCGGTAACGGCCGGGCTGGCTGGTCAGCGCCTGCACGCCGAGCACTTCGGCATCGAAGGGCTGGCCGAGATAGTGGCCGCGCACGCGCGAGCCGAGCATCCAGGGATTGAACGGTGGCCGGTTGCCGACGACGGCGTGCAAGGTGTTCCAGTCGCGGTAACCGTATTGCGCGGCGATGAGTTCGAGCGCGCGGGCATGGGCAATGGCCTGGCCGTCCTCGGCAAAACGGGCACGCAGCCGCTTCGCCTGGTCTTTCAGGGCGTCGAGGGATGGCAGTGGCGTCGGGGATGGACGCATGTCGGATCTCCAATGTCTGCATGCGTCGTGTCGGAGGGAGCCCGCATTGCCACCGGTTCGCATGCATGATGCTGGAAGACCGATTGTTTTCAAAGAGAGACTTCACCAAAGCTGACGCTCGCGGACGGCAGGGGCTCTCACCCTTGCCATGCACATAGGGCTTTGCGGTCTTTCTGTCAATTTCGGACGGCTTGCATCGGTGACGGAAGCATGGGAGCAATCGGGCCGGGAGGATCCATCATGATTTCAGTTACCCTTCTCGCCTTTGCCGCCGTCGCCTTCATCGGCATCGCCACGCCGGGCCCGACGGTCCTGCTCGCGCTCACCAACGGCTCGCGCTACGGCATGCGCCGTGCGCTGCCCGGCATGATCGGCGCCGTGCTGTCGGATTTCGTGCTGATCGGCGCAGTCGCGCTCGGATTGGGTGCGCTGCTCGCGGCCTCCGAATTCTGGTTCTCCGTCGTCAAGTGGCTGGGTGCCGCCTATCTCGCCTTCCTCGGCATACAGATGCTGCGCTCCACCGGTTCGATCGGCCGGGCACTCGACGATGCGCAGGCAGGCGGTCGAACGACGGCGAAAGCCATCTTCACGAAAAGCTTCCTCGTCGCCGTCACCAATCCGAAGGGCTATCTCTTCTTCTCCGCCTTCCTGCCCCAGTTCATCGATCCTTCAGCGCCCCAGGCGCAGCAATATATGCTGCTCGCCCTGGTCTTCGCGGCGATCGATTTCATGGTGATGGTCGGCTATGCGGCACTTGGTGCGCAGGCCGTGCGCGTTCTCAAGACATCAGGGGCCGTGTGGCTCGACCGGATCTGCGGTGGCGCGCTGCTGGCGCTTGCCGGATCGCTTGCCTTCTATCGTCGCGCGGCGAGCTGATCAGCTCTCGGCCGTGCCGATGATCTTGGCCAGTAGGTCATGCAGGTCGTCACGGTAACCGGAGCGGGCGGAAGGGTCACCCTCGTCGGAGGTCATGGCGACGGTCAGGCCAAGCTCCGGCACGATGTAAAGCATCTGTCCGCCAAAGCCCCAGGCATAGTGCACCGTCTTGCCGCCGATGACCCGCTCGAACCATCCGTAGCCATAACCATCGTTGGAAAAACGCGAATTGGTGCGCGACTGCCAGGATTGGCGGACCCAGTCTTCCGGCACGAGTTGTGTGCCATCCGCCGTGCGCCCGCCATTGCGGTAGAGCTCGCCGAAGGCCAGCAGCGAGCGCGTGCTCATCGCCATCTGGTTGCCGCCGAGATAGATGCCTTGCGGATCGCGATCCCAGGCGCCGATGCGGAACTCCTCGAGGGGGCCGAGCCAGTCGCGGGCGAGCGCAAGCGTCGACTTCCCCCCGACCTTCGTCAGGATCGCCGAGAGAAGATGCGTCGAGCCGGTGGAGTAAAGCATCGTGCCGCCCGGCTCGTCGGCGAAGGGCATGGCAAGGGCCGCGCGTACCCAGTTGCGGCTGGCCACCCAGCGCCCGTAGTTGCCGCCCGATGTGCGCTCCAGCCCCGCCTGCATGGAGAGCAGGTTGCCGATGGTAATGCGGTCGAGCCGCGGATCACGCTCCGCCGGCAGGTCGCTGGCAAGGATCGGCGCGATCGGCTGGTCGACGCCTTCAAGCAGGCCCTTGTCGATGGCGATGCCGACAAGGGCGGAAATGATCGACTTCGACGCCGACTTGATGTTCGCGCTTTCGACTGGCGTATGGCCGCCATATCCACGCTCGGCAACGATCTTGCCGTCCCGCGCAACGACCACCGCCTTCAGCTGTGACAGCGACGAAGCGGCCGCCAGCGTTTCGGCGATCGCCTGTTCGGGCTGCGCCGGAGGTACCTGCGCCCGCGCGCCGGCCAGCGGCGGCATAACCGCAAGGCCGGCGAGAAGCCCAATGATGAAAACGCGCTTCTTCATAGCAAGGCAGATAGGCGCAGGACGGCACGATTTCATGGCCGATGACGCGGTCTCACACAGTGTTGAAGCAACGGTGAACACCGGTTACAGAACACGCCCCCTCAGAAGCGATAGGTCACACCCGCGCCCACAAGCCAAGGATTGAGCTTCGCCTTGCCGGTCAACGGCGTGCCGTTGAAATCGACCTTCCACTTGGGCTCGAGGAAGAGCTTCTTCACGTCGAAGTTCACACCCCAGTGCTCGTCGAGCATATAGTCGAAGCCGACCTGGAGGGCGGCGCCCACCTTGTTCTTGACCTTGAGGTCGGAGAAGGCGCCCGAGCCGGACTGATTGTAGAACAGCGTGTAGTTCACACCCGCGCCGACATAGGGCTTGAACGCGCCGAAATCGGTGAAGTGGTACTGCACGGTCAGCGTCGGCGGCAGGAGCCATGTCTTGCCCACCTTGCCGAGACCGGCAATCGACCCGTCCGCCTGGACATTCGCATAGGTCGTGCCGAGAATAAGTTCGGCCGCGATATTGTCCGTGAAGAAGTAGGAAATATCGAGTTCGGGAACGACCGTGTCCGAGTAGGAAAGGCTCGACCCCGCGATGCCATTCACGGAACCTGAATCATCGGTGATGACGCCGAGGCCGCGCACGCGGATCTGCCAAGGGCTCTGCGCGGCGAAATCCACCGTCGCTTCCGGCGGCGCCATGCGCTCTTCGAGGTCCGCCGCCAGGGCCTGATTGCCGAGCAGCAGCCCGGCGGCCAATCCAGCAAGCACCAGCCGGCTTTTGCCATGTTCCTTCATGTCGTCTCTCCATCAATCGCGACTCGTCTTTTTCGCAGCGACTATGGAGCGGGCAGCCGGGCACCTCCCTTGAGATGGATCAAACGAACAGCAAACCGAAAGCAGATCGGCACGATATTCGTACCAATCTTGATAATTGCCCAATCAAAACAATGACAGGTGTCAAAATGGAAAGAGCCGGCTCATCGCCGGCTCTTTCTCAGGCAGCCTTGCGCATGTCGAGGACGACGCGGCGCCGGCCGCTGGCGACGAGCACGCCTGCAGCACCCTCCAGCCAGCCGTCCTTCAGCTCCAGCGCCAGGAAACGGCGGCGCTCGAAGGGGCCAGGCATGACGAGGTGCTGCGCCTTGTCGGCAAAGAAGCCGAAGCGCTCGTAATATTCCGGATCGCCAACGAGCAGCACCGCGCCGTGGCCGCGATCACGCGTCTCGGTGATAGCAGCCCGCATCAGCGCGCCGCCGATGCCCTTGCCTTCATGTTCGCAATCGACAGCGAGCGGGCCAAGCAGCAGGGCCGAAACGGCGTTACCGTTGGAATCGACGCCCGCCTCGACATTCCACAGCCGCACCGTGCCGATGACATGGCCATCGGGATCGCGGGCGACGAGGGCAAGGCCTTCCGCCGGCATGCGGCCACGGCGCAGCTTTTCCGACGACTTGCGGAAGCGGGCTTCCCCCATCACGCGGTCAAGCAGACGCTCGCGGGCGACAACGTCGCCGGTGTTCTCCTGGTCGATGGTGAAGGCGGCATGCGCGAAGAACGCGCGGACAGAATCAAGAACAGTGGCCATCATTGGGCCTCCCGAACACGCATGTCGCGCTCGGCAAAGCCGAGCGAACGCACATGCGCAAGTTAAAGTCACTGGAGCCGCACAAGCGGCTCCAGGTACCGATTCAAACGGTATCTGAATGGAATTGTGAATTTGGCGCTCCCGCTCGAAACGGGAGCGCCGACAGGCTTAGATGATATAGGCCTTGAGCGGCTCGAAGCCGTTGAAGGCGACGGCCGAGTAGGTCGTCGTGTAGGCGCCGGTGCCCTCGATCAGAACCTCGTCGCCGATCGAAAGGGTGATCGGCAGCGGATACATGTTCTTCTCGTACATCACGTCGGCCGAATCGCAGGTCGGGCCGGCGAGCACGCAGGGCTCCATCTCGTCCTGATCGCGTGCGGTGCGGATCGGGTAACGGATCGCCTCGTCCATGGTTTCGGCCAGACCGCCGAACTTGCCGATGTCGAGGAAGACCCAACGATGGTTGTCGTTGTCCGACTTCTTCGAGACGAGAACGACTTCCGCCTTGATCACGCCCGCATTGCCGACCATGCCGCGGCCCGGCTCGATGATGGTTTCCGGGATCTGGTTGCCGAAGTGCTTCTTCAGCGCACCGAAGATCGCCTTGCCATAGGCTTCGGCCGACGGCACGTCGCGCAGGTACTTCGTCGGGAAGCCACCGCCCATGTTGACCATCTTGAGCTCGATGCCCTGCTTGGCAAGCTGCACGAAGACGCGCTTGGCATCGGCAAGAGCCGAATCCCAGGCATCGACCTTCGTCATCTGCGAGCCGACGTGGAACGATACGCCATAGGAGACGAGACCGTTCTGGTGGGCGTAGACGAGCACGTCGACGGCCATCTGCGGCACGCAACCGAACTTGCGCGACAGCGGCCATTCGGCACCTTCGCCATCCGTCAGGACGCGGCAGAACACACGCGCACCCGGAGCGGCACGGCCGATCTTCTCGACTTCCTCATGGCTGTCGACGGCGAAGAGCGAAACGCCGAGCGCATGCGCCTTGGCGATGTCGCGTTCCTTCTTGATCGTGTTGCCGAAGGAGATACGGCTCGGGGTCGCACCGGCATCGAGCGCCATTTCGATTTCAGCGACGGACGCGCAATCGAAGTTGGAGCCCATGGAAGCGAGCAGGCGCAGCACTTCCGGCGCCGGGTTTGCCTTGACGGCATAGTAGATTGAGCTGTCAGGCAGCGCGTGGCGGAACGCCTTGAAATTGTCACGCACGACATCGAGGTCGACCACGAGGCACGGGCCGTCGGGACGTCGGGTGTTCAGGAAGTCGATAATACGTGCAGTCGCCATTTCGGTATTCCCCATATCCAGGTTGCTCCGGGAAACCCGGAGGACAAAGGGCAGGATGCGGGCACGCTCTGGAACCAGCCGGTGGAGACCCCGGAACCAAGCATGCGCATCATGCGCGATCGGTGAACCGAAGCCCGCCTAGGCTTCAATTCGGCTTTGTCTGCCTTTGATTGGTGGGAGAACCCGACCGCACGTCCGGCAATGAAGGTGTGCCTCTTCAGTAACCCCGGCTGTTGGAAAGCCGGCAGACACCAGAAAGGCCCGCACCGTCGTTGCTTCAAGATGTCCTCGCTCTTCCGGTTGGCCGGAGAAACGACTGGAGGGGTTAGTTCCAGGTACCTTACCGAGTTCCTCACCAAATCGAGGGTCGGCGGACACCCACAGGCACGTGCGACTTTGGGCAGGGGTGAGATAAGAAGAATCGCTGTCGCAATCAAGAGGTTTTTTGCATTTCGCTATTGAAAATATTCCCCCAGCCACGACATTCGCGAAACGTGGTTTCAAAACATGATTATAACGCACCGGCCATCACGTTTCGGCCGGATCCGCGCCGCCTTTCGGGAAGGGCGCGATTGCCGAGTGGGGATACATGGATACATTGACCCGAATCCGGGCCTTCATCGACGTCGTCGACGCCGAGGGCTTTTCCGCCGCCTCGCGCAGGACCGGCCGGTCCAAGGCGCTGCTTTCCAAATATGTGCGCGAGCTGGAGGACGAACTCGGCACGCTGCTGCTCAACCGCACCACCCGCCAGTTCTCGATGACCGAGGCCGGCCATACCTATTACCGCACCGCCTCCGACATCCTGAAGGAGATCGACAACCTCGCCGATCTCGTGCGCGAGAAGAACACGGACCTGCGCGGCAAGCTGAAGGTTTCCGCCCCGCGCACCTTCGTCGATGCCGATATCGGCCAGTCGCTTATCGATTTCGGCAAGGAGCATCCGGAACTGTCGCTGGAAATCGTC
Organism: Shinella kummerowiae; assembly: GCF_009827055.1. GTDB lineage: Bacteria > Pseudomonadota > Alphaproteobacteria > Rhizobiales > Rhizobiaceae > Shinella > Shinella kummerowiae. Next base: position 236,942 of record NZ_WUMK01000007.1, on the reverse strand, counting down.
TCCGACGACCGCTTCGTCGATCTGGTGGAAGAAGGCTTCGACGTCGCGGTCCGTATCACGAAGCTGGAAGATTCGGCCCTCATCGCCCGCAAGCTCGGCGACTTCTACCTGAAGATCTGCGTGAGTGAGGAGTTTCTCGCCCAGGCCGGTCCGATCAACCATCCAAGCGACCTCGCCCGCCTGCCCTGCATCATCGACACCAATGGCAAGTCGCACAGCAACTGGCGCTTCGTCGACGACAAGGGCGCAGGCTTCAGCGTTCCGGTCAGCGGCCATATCGAGGTGAACAGCCCGACGGCCGCCGTCCGCGCCGCCGCAAGCGGCCTCGGCGTCGCGCAGGTGCCGGCCTTCATCGCCCGCCATTGCCTTGATTCCGGGCGCATCGTCTCGATCCTCGAGGATTACCTGCCAACCGATCGCGGCATCTACGCGATCTATCCCCACCGCCGCTACCTGCCCGCAAAGGTCCGCACCTTCGTCGATTTCCTGCATGCCTGGTTCCGCCGCAATCCCGGCATCGAGGCGTAATACGCGGCTGCTAAGGTCCCAATTCCGACCCATTTGCGTTACATTCAACCGAACGATTCTGAAGGCCGCCCCGCCGCTTCGAGAGGACAGATACCGATGCGATTGCTCCCCCTTCTCGTTGCCGGAGCAGCGCTTGCAGCCCCGGCTGCGGCCTTCGCCCATCCGCACATCTTTGCCGAAGCCCGGCTGGAAGTGGTGGCGGGCGACGACGGCACGGTCAGTGAGCTGCGCAATGTCTGGCGCTTCGACGATATGTTTTCCGCAAGCGTCGTGATGGACTTCGACAAGAACAGCAATGCCGTGCTCGACCCGGACGAGCTGGCCGAGGTCGGCAAGACCGTGCTCGAGTCGCTCGAGGAGTTCAGCTACTACACGACGATCACCGAGGACGGAAAAACCATCAAGGTTGCCAAGCCCGACGCGATCAATGTCGACTACAAGGACGGGCAGCTCCTGATGTTCTTCTCCGTCAAGCCGGGCGAGGCGATGCCGCTCAAGGGCAAGCTGACGTTCGGCGTCTACGACCCCACCATGTATGCGGCGATGGATTTTGCCTCCGATGACGACCTCGTCGCCGTCGGCGACAAGTTTTCCGCCTGCAAGCGTACCGTGGTGCGGCCCGATGCGGACGAGGTGCTCGCCCAGAACCAGGACACGCTGACGGAAGCCTTCTTCAACGATCCCGCCGGCACCGACATGTCCAAGCTGTTCGCCACCCGTCTGGAGATGACATGCTGACCCGCGGACGCGCCCTTGCCCTTGCCACCCTGACGCTTGCCGTCGTGGCCACGGCCACCCTCGCCCATGCACAATCGCCGCTCGGCATCGGCTCGGCGGAACCGGGCTTCAACACGACCGGCACCTTCGGCAGCCTGTTCGGCTGGATCAACGCCCAGCAGCAGGGTTTCTATCGGCTGATGACGGGTGCGTTGCGGGAGATGCGCGAGAACCCGTGGGCGGCCTCGACGCTCGTCGGCCTTTCCTTCGCTTATGGCGTCTTCCACGCCGCCGGCCCCGGCCATGGCAAGGCGGTCATCTCGTCCTACATGCTGGCAAACGAGGTCGAGCTGAAGCGCGGCGTGTTGCTCTCCTTCCTCTCGTCGATCCTCCAGGGTATCGTCGCCATCCTGCTGGTGGGCGCGGCCTTTCTCTTCCTGCGCGGCACCACGGTGTCGATGACCGACGCCACCCGCGCGCTCGAAATCGGCAGCTATGCCCTCATCACCCTCTTCGGCGCCTGGCTGCTGTTCGGGAAGCTGAGACCGGCGGAACGCCGGGCATCCACGCTCGGCGCGCAAGCGGTGGAGGTCCATGACCATCATCACCACGACCACGGTCACCACCATCACGCAGGCGAAATCTGCTCGACCTGCGGCCATGCCCACGCGCCCGATCCGTCGCTGCTGAAGGGCGAGCGCTTTGCGCTGCGCGAGGCCTGGTCTGCCATTGTCGCGGTGGGGCTGCGCCCCTGCTCCGGTGCGCTGATCGTGCTGAGCTTCGCGCTGCTGAACGGCCTTTATCTGGGTGGACTGCTTGCCGTCTTCGCCATGTCGATCGGCACGGCCATCACGGTATCGACGCTCGCCACGCTTGCCGTCACCGCCAAGGGTGCGGCCGTGCGCTTCGCCGGCAACGGCTCGGCCGGCCAGCGCATCGGCACCGCCATCGAAATCGGCGGCGCGGCTTTGGTGATGGTTCTGGGGATGCTGCTGCTCGGAGCCTCGCTACAGGCCTAATTCCCGCGGTTGCGCTGGTAGCGTGCCCGGAGCCAGAACAGCAGGAAGAAAGCGAGCACCATCAGCGCGCCGAACGCACCGGCCAGCCATGGCGAGACGTCGCCGAGGGCGATCATGACGCGCGGCAGGAAATAGAACACCACGCCCGTGCCGAGCAGGATGAAAAACGCCGCGAACGCCGCCGACTTGCCCTTGTTTTCCCCGCTCATGCCGCGTCCGCTTTGGTGATTTCGGCGCGGATGTCTTCCAGTTTGCGCTTCTGCTGTCCTTCGGCGTCAAAATTGTCCGGCGAGAGCCAGGCATCGAACGCCTTGGCGATGGTCGGCCATTCGCCATCGATGATCGAGAACCAGGCCGTGTCGCGGTTCTCGCCCTTCGACAGCATGTGCTGCCTGAAGACGCCCTCGAAGGTGAAACCGAGGCGGGCGGCGGTGCGTTTGCTGGCCGCATTGCCGTTGTGGCACTTCCACTCGTAGCGGCGGTAGCCGAGATCGTCGAAGACATGTTTGGCGAGAAGATACTGCGCCTCGGTGGAGAGGGGCGAGCGGGCCATGCTCGGACCATGCGCGATGCCGCCGATCTCGACGACGCCGTTCGCCGGATCCGGGCGCATGTAATGCGCCATGCCAACCACCGTGTCGCTCGCCTTGTCGACCATGACCTCGCGCACCCAGCCGGATTTGATCACCGCCTCGGACCAGGCATCAAATCCAGCGATATCGGCAAAGTCGGCCTGCGCGAAGTAGCGCAGCAGCGGGTTGATCGCCATGCCGCCGAAGGCGTCCCATAGGGCTTGAAGGTGTCTGGCGCGGTCATAGGGCTCGAGGCGCACGGTGCGGCCTTCAAGCGTAACGGGTGCCGGTGGCGGGCAGCCCTTCCAGTCTGTGAGATCGCGCATGCAAAGTCTCCTTCGATCGTTGCCGAAGGGATAGAACAGGCGGCCTGCCGGCGCAATGTGGAAAGCGGGGAGCGGCGTTCGGCCGCTCCCCGGCAAATCTCAGACGGTGGCGGCGGAAACCGTCGCCTCGATATGGTCGACCAGCGCATCCGGCAGGTTGAGGCGGCCGGCAAGCAGGTCGAGATAACCGCGTTCGGCACGCGACTTCGGCTCGATGGCGAGACGCGAGGCCGTATAGAGTTCGACGCGTTGCTCCTCGGTCGTCGCCGCGGCGATGATCGCGTCGAGATCGACCGGGTTGGCAAGCTCGTCTTCGAGGAACTGCGCGGCATCGGCGCCGAGGCCGGAAACCTTCAGCTTGTCCATGATGCGGGCGCGCTCGGCCTCATCGATATGGCCATCGGCGCGCGAGGCGGCGATCATGGCACGCACGAGGATGAGGGCGAAATCGGTGCTGACCGCTTCGGGGTGGAAACCGGAATCGCTCGGCGGCGGCAGGAGTTCCGGCGTCGTGCCCTGCGTGGTCTCGACGGGATTCTGGCCTTCCTTGTAGTTCTTGTAGGCCTGGTAGCCGAGGCCGGCGATGGCCGCGAGACTGCCGAGCTTCAGCGCGGAGCCCGCCACCTGGCGGCCGGTGCCCGTGCCGAGCAGCACGCCGGCAATGGCGATCGAGGCAAGCGGATTGTCCTTGGCGAGCTGGGTGACCTGGCCGGCGCGGTCGCGCACCGATCCGCCGGCACCGGGCACCTGCGAACCGAGGAACTGGTCAAGCAACTTCTTGGCGTCAAACATAGGGCGTCTCCGTTTCTCTTGTCGCCGCAGGGGCCGGCTGCAAGGCAAGATAGGAATGCACGCCCTCAATTACAAACGCATTACGGGCGACCAAGGGCCGCCCGTCTGCAATTCCGTTGAACCTGTCTCAGCCCTTGAGTGCGGCTGCTTCCGCCGCAAGCTTCTCGATGCCGGCCCAGTCACCCTTGGCAACGAGATCTTTCGGCGCCACCCACGAGCCGCCGACGCAGACGACGTTCGGCAGCGAGAGATAGTCGCGGGCATTCGACAGCGAGATGCCGCCTGTCGGGCAGAACAGCGTGCCGGCGAGCGGCGAGGACAACGACTTGAGGTAGGCCGCACCGCCTGCCTGTTCGGCCGGGAAGAATTTCAGCACCTGGTAGCCCTCTTCGCGCAGGCCCATGACCTCGCTGGCGGTGGCGGCACCCGGCAAAAGCGGGATGTCGGAATCGTTCGCCGCATCGATCAGCTCCTGCGTCGTGCCGGGGCTGACGATGAACTGCGAGCCGGCCTCGACGGCGGCCTCGAACTGCGCGGCATTGAGGATCGTGCCGGCACCGGCGACAGCGCCTTCGACCTCGTTGGCGACCGCACGGATCGCCTCAAGGGCGGCCGGCGTGCGCAGCGTGATTTCGATCGCCTTCAGGCCGCCGGCCACGAGCGCCCGCGCCAGCGGAACCGCCGTCTTGACGTCGTCGATGACCAGTACCGGCACCACCGGCTGCAGCTTCAAGACGGAAAGGAGCTTGGCGTTTTTCTCGCTCATGGCGTCACCTTTTAAAACGATTGAATTTGGACCGGAATACCGCGTCTGCGACGTCGTGTCGAGCCTAAAGCATGATTCATGGCCTTGTCATGACACACTTATCGTGTAGTCTCCCCTTCGCTAAAGCCCCGTCTCCAACTGCGAAAGCGAGCCTATGGCAAAAGAGATCGAGCGGAAGTTTCTGGTTTCTGGCCAGCGATGGCGCACCTTCGCGGATGAAGGGATCGCCATACGGCAAGCCTATATCGTGGCTCAGGACGACCGGTCTCTGCGGGTCCGCATCTTTGGCAATGGCAAGGCCCGCATCACCCTGAAAATCGGCCATGCTGTGCTCGTTCGCGACGAATACGAGTATGACATCGATCGCGACGAGGCCGAGGACATGCTGCGCCACGCGATCGGCAATGCCATCGAGAAGGTGCGCTACAAGGTGCCGCACGAAGGCCATGTCTGGGAAGTCGACGTCTATGGCGGCGCTCACAAGGGCCTGATCATCGCCGAAGTCGAACTCGCCTCGATCCATGACGAGCCGAACCTGCCGAACTGGGTGGGCCGTGAAGTGACGGGCGAGAGCCAATATTCCAACCAGTCGATGGCACTCGGCGTCAGCAACGGCGCAAGCCTCCGCCAGCTCGCCTGAGACGCTACAGAGCGCCGCATTGCCTGAAATGCGCCAAAGCTGTATGTGGCGGCCATGACAAACGAAACCTCCCTGCCCGCTGAAGACGGCACGTTCCTCGTTGCCGCCCTCTACCATTTCGTCTCGGTTCCGCGTTTTGCGGACCTGCGCGAGCCCTTGCAGGCGCTCTGCGAGGACAATGGCGTGCGCGGCACGCTGCTGCTTGCCCATGAAGGCATCAACGGCACGATCGCCGGGCCGCATGCCGGCATCCGCACGGTGCTTGGCTACCTGCGCAGCCAGCCGGAATTTGCCGGGCTGGAGCACAAGGAAAGCTTTGCCGCCGAGATGCCTTTCCTGCGCATGAAGGTGCGGCTGAAGAAGGAGATCGTCACCATGGGCGTCGAGGACATCGACCCCACACGCTCCGTCGGCACCTATGTGGCGCCGGAAGACTGGAACGCGCTGATTTCCGATCCGGACACGATCGTCATCGACACCCGCAACGACTACGAGACGGCAATCGGCATGTTCAAGGGCGCGGTCGACCCGAACACCAAGACGTTTCGCGAGTTTCCGGACTGGGTGCGCAACAATACCGGCCTGCACAACAAGCCGAAGATCGCCATGTACTGCACCGGCGGCATCCGTTGCGAGAAGGCGACGGCCTTCATGAAGGAAGAGGGTTTCGACGAGGTCTATCACCTCAAGGGCGGCATCCTGAAATATCTCGAAGAGGTGCCGGCGGAAGACAGCCTGTGGGAAGGCGCCTGCTTCGTGTTCGACGAGCGCGTCTCGGTGCTGCACGGGCTGGAGGAAGGCGAGCACAAGCTGTGCCGCGCCTGCCGCCATCCGCTGACCGCCGAGGACGTCACCTCGCCGCTTTACGAGGCCGGCGTTTCCTGCCCGCATTGCCACGCGACCCGCAGCGAGGACGACCGGTTGCGCTTCCGCCAGCGGCAAAAGCAGATGGACCTTGCGAAGAAGCGCGGCGAACGCCATCTCGGCAAATAATCAGCTTGCGGCGGCCTGCACCGCTTCTGGCGGGGCAAGCAGGTCGCCGATCGCCTTCTCGCTCATCGGCTTGCCGAAGAAGTAGCCCTGAAGCTGGTCGCAGCCGCACAGATGCAGGAAGGCGGCCTGCTCGCCGGTCTCCACGCCTTCCGCCGTCACCGGCATGTCGAAGGAGGCGGCGAGCGCCACCGTCGCCTGCAGCATCGCGCCGCCCTTTACCGATAGCTCGCCCGCGATGGTGAGGGACCGGTCGATCTTCATGCGATCGAAACCGAAACGGATGAGATAACCGACACTGGAGAAACCGGCCCCGAAATCGTCGAGCGCGATGCGCACGCCACCGGCCTTCAGCCGGTCCATGACAAGTTTCGCGCGGCCGGGATTCTGGATGAAATAGCCCTCGGTGATCTCCAGCGTGACGCGCGACGGCTCGATGCCCGCTTCCGCGATGATCGCGAGCGCCTGATCCGGAAAATAGGGATTGCGGAACTGCGCCGGCGAGACGTTGATCGAAATGCCGATCTCCGGCCAGTTGCGCGCCGCCTCGCAGGCGCGGCGCAACACGAGCGGACCGAGCGCGTCGATAACGCCGGTCGCCTCCGCCAGCGGAATGAACACGTCCGGCGGCACCGGCACGGTCCCGCCGCGATACCAGCGGGCGAGTGCCTCCACCCCGACGATCTCGCGGCCACGTGCCTTGACGATCGGCTGGTACACGACGTCGATCTCGCCCCGTGTCACTGCGGCCCGGAGCGCATCTTCCATCTCCCGCCGCGCATCGCGATCATCGTCCATCAGCGTTTCATAGTGCATGGCGCGACCACGGCCGGCATGTTTAGCCCGGTACATGGCGACATCCGCCCGCCGCAGTAGCTCCTCGCCACCCACCGCCCCCTTGCGCGACACGGCAAGGCCGATGCTGGCGCCGACGATCGCGACACGCTCGCCGATGGCGAAGGGTTCAGCGAAGAAATCGAGAATGGACTTTATCAGCCGCTCGGCTTCCGGCCCATCCACCGCACCGTGGAAGGCGATGGCGAACTCGTCGCCGCCGATGCGGGCCAGCATGGTGTTGGGGGTGACGAGACGGGCAAGCCCGGCCGAGACCCCACGGATCAACCGGTCGCCGACCGCATGGCCATAGAAGTCATTGACATCCTTGAAGCCGTCAAGGTCGAGATAGAGCAACACGACGTCGCGCTCTTCCAGGGCGGCGTGCGCATTCAACTCATCGAGACCGAGATAGAGGCCGGTGCGGTTGCGAAGGCCACTCAGGCGGTCGGTCAGGGCCTGTGTCCGCGCCTTGTTCTCATCAGCCTTGAGGCGGATGACGAAGGCGGCGCCGGTCAGCACCAGCAGCACGAAGAAGATGATGACCCCGCCCAGCGCCAGGAGAACAAGCGGGCGTACCTGCGCATAGCTCTTGTCGCCCGGTGCGTCAGGCGTCCAGGACAGGTAACCGAGCACCATTCCACCGGGATTGGTCAGGGGCACCGCCATGCCCTTTGCAGGCTCCTCCTCCGTCAGCATCAGGCCGGAAATCAGGAAGTTGTCGGCGATCCTGGCGATCCGTGCGGGCGACAGGTGACGGATGATGAAGAGCGTGCGCAGCGCATGCGCCGGCGCCTTTACCGCATCGGACATCGGGCGGACGGCGGACACAGCCGCAACGGCGGGGCCGTTCGGCGTTCGCAGGAAAGCGCCCAGTTCCTCGCCGGGCTCCAGTCCTGCCTTGATCACCTTGTCGTAGAGATCCGCAAACACCGTGCCACCATAGGAACGCGCATCCGCCTCCAGCGGCACGCCGTTTCGATAGGCGAGTATGGTACGGCCATTTTCATCGATGAGGAAAACCGTATCGAAAAGCGGGCCGCCCTCCGTGGCGAGACCGAAATTCGTGACGAGCCAGGGCATGTCGACCTGCCCGTAAATGGCCTGCACGGCATCGTCCCAGACCGCGTAATCACGCACCGTCGTGACCAAGGAACTGCGCAGCGAGGAGAGCGCACCGAACACCGCCTGCTGCGTGCGTTCCTCATCCAGTTCGTTTGCCCTTGTGGCGAGAAAGCCGAGCGCCATCATGATGAGAATGGTGGCAATGCTGACGACGACGGCAAACGAGGCAAGCACACCCAGCACGACAACAAGTCGTCTGGCGCCGATCATGCTCGAAAGGTGGCGCGCAAGTCGCAGCATCGTCTTCTCCGGCCGAAAAGCGATGATGCGGCAGAACCGTTATCAATCCTTTACGCTGCGAACGACAATGCGAGCGGTATCAGGCCGCCCGGTGATTGCCCTTCGGAAACTGGCCGGCCAGTTCACCGTACCACTCGCCGCTCTTCTTCACCGTGCGCACCTGCGTGTCGTAGTCGACATGCACGATGCCGAAGCGCATGCGGTAACCTTCCGCCCATTCGAAATTGTCCATCAGGCTCCAGGCGAAGTAGCCGCGCATCGGATAACCTTCGCCAATCAGGTCGGCGGTGACACCGAGATGCTCGGCGATGTAGTCGAGACGCGGCTGGTCGTCGACCGTGCCGTTTTCGATGCCCATATTGTAGCAGGCGCCGTTTTCCGTGATGTAGCAATCCGGCAGCGCATAGGCCGCATTGAGCCTGCGGATGAGATCGCCGAGCGCCGGCGCGTAGACTTCCCAGCCGATATCGGTCTGGACGTCGGCAACCGGCGGTGCAGGCCGCGTGGCGGGGAATTCAACGCCTTCCGCCGGGTCGTGCGAAACCCGCATGGGTGTGTAGTAGTTCAACCCCCACCAGTCGAGCGGCTGGCTGATCGTTTCCATGTCGCCCGGCTCGATCTGCGGCAGGCGATGGCCAAGTGCCGAGAGGAAGCTTTCCGGATATTCGCCCTTGAAGACCGGGCCGAAGAAGACGCCGTTGTGAAAATCGAAGGCGCGGGCGGCGGCGGCCGCGTCGGCGGCGCTGCCGCTGCCGGCATAGGTCTGGTGGGCGTTCAGCACGAGGCCGACCGGCAGGTCCGGCCGCTCGGAGCGGATGGCGGCGACGCCGAGGCCGTGCGCCAGGTTCGTGACATGCAGGGCATGCAGCGCCGCATCCATGTTGCGCTCGCCGGGCGCGTGGATGCCGTAGAGATGGCTGAGCCAGACCGAGCACCAGGGCTCGTTGAAGGTCGCCACCGCATCCAGCCGGTCGCCAAGGCGGGCAATGGCGGTTTTTGCATAGCGCTGGAAGGCATAGGCCGTCGACCGCGCCGTCCAGCCGCCATTGCCGGCCAGCATCAGCGGCAGGTCCCAATGGTAGAGCGTCGCGAAGGCCTTGATGCCGCGGGCCTTCAGGCCATCGACGAGGCGGTCGTAGAAATCCAGCCCCTTCTCGTTCACCGGCCCGGTGCCCTCCGGAATGATCCGCGGCCAGGCGATGGAGAAGCGATAGGCCTCGACGCCCAGCGATTGGATGAGGTCCAGATCCTGCTCCAGGCGATTGTAATGGTCGCAGGCGACATCGCCATTGTGCCGGCCGAACACCCGGCCGGGCATGTTGGAAAAGGCATCCCAGATCGACGGTTTGCGGCCATCGATGTTCGTCGCACCCTCGATCTGGAAGGCGGCTGTCGCCACGCCGAACACGAAATCGCCGGGAAAACGCGCGGCAAGGGTCTTGGGATCGATCATCATCTTCTCTTCAAAAACGGGGCGCAGACCCATCGACAGGGAAACCTGCAACGTTGCAGTAAAGCCATTGCGCAAAAAGTCAACCGTCAGGCGATGGTGCATGCGGAAGCATCCACGCGGCGAAAATTTCGCCCGTGGGTTTGCGGGAGCATCGGACGGGGCGCTGGGAGCTGCCTCGTAAGGTTTGGTATAGGTGACACCTCTCAGCGCCCCGTTCAGCGGTTTTTGCCTGCGACTCCGGTCCCTCTGCAAAGGCCGCGATCCGTGGATGTCTGCCGCCGGTTTCCGGGATGGGCCGTTCCGGTTTTTCGCCGTGCAGGACCTCGCCTTGAGGTCCTTGCCGGCGGAAAGGGTTTTGACGCCTTTCCGGACGGTTGCCATCCCGGCGGACGATGCCGACGCATCCGCCGGACCCGGCCTCCTTGCGTGCCGCACAGGCACATCCGGCGCGCCGTTCGGGGCGTGAAACGACAGGGTCGGTCCGATGCCCTGCCGTTTCCCCCGTGTCGCCGGAGGGAGACCATTTTCCACAGGCCCTTGCGGTGAAGGGTTACGTCCTTCCCGCACCGCAAGCGCCGACCCCACCCGGCTGCCACGCCTGGCAGCGTATCCTTCGGCGGGATGGGAGGAGTGTAGGCATGCGTCGAGGAGACGGGGAAGATTGCAAGACTATTCTTTTGAAAACCGCATGAGAAATAAGACGATAGAGGTCCGGACAGCTTGCGGGGCACCACGGTTTTCCCCGTCACAACGGAGAAACGGCGATTTTACCGTCGCTACATATACACGCAAAAGTAGATAAACTCTAAAACAGCTATTCCTTAAACAAGAGTTAGGAAATCCTCCTCTAAAGTATCAGGGTAAGGATGGAGATCTGACGCGTGGTACGACGAATACCCAAGAATCTCGTTCGAAAAGGCATGTTCATCGAATCCGTCGAATGCCCGAACACGGAGTTCGCCGGTCGCCGGTTCCTTGTGCAATCCGACGAGACGGTCCGGGCAATCCTTGCAACGTCGGCAGCCTATGCGCTCGTCAATCCGCAACGAAGCACGATCGACATCGATGTCTCCACCGATCTCAAGGCCGAGGAGCAACGCCGCACGCAGGAAACCGTTGCACAGGCGGCAGGCGCCCTGCGCAACAGTTTCGATGCCGTTCGTGCCGGCAATCTGCAGATCGATACGCTGGGTCCGGTCGCAGGCGAGATTTCCGAGCGCATCGACGCGGCACCGGACGTCTTCCTGAAGGTCACGCGCCTCAAGACCAAGGACGAGGGGACCTACGTGCATTCGCTGGCGGTGAGCGCGCTGATGATGAAGCTCGCCGGCCTGCTCGACTATGACGACGACATGGTGCGAGACCTGGGGGTCGCCGGCCTGTTGCACGATGTCGGCAAGCTGATGATCCCCAATGCCATTCTCAACAAGACCGGCAGCCTGGAAGCGGAAGAGCGGCGCCTGGTGCGCAATCATCCGGAGGTCGGCTACCGGCTGCTGAAGGAACAGGGCAACGTCTCGGAACTGACCCTCGACATCTGCCGCTTCCATCACGAGACGCTCGATGGCAGCGGCTATCCGCTCGGCCTGAAGGCAGACCAACTCAGCCCGGAAATCCGCCTCGCCACCGTCTGCGACGTCTTCGAGGCCCTGACGAGCGCCCGCCCCTACAAGCGCGCCTGGACGACGCGCGATGCGCTGAACTGGATGTTCGACCGCGGGCACATGTTCGACAAGAAACTGGTCATCCGCCTCGGCAGTATTTTTGCCTGAGGGCGTGTCGGCCGCCACGACGGACGGCCGAAACCTTGATTGGTCTCAGACCTTGACCCAAGCCCCGTTCTTCTTCGAAGACTGCACGCAGGCATCGACAAAGAGCATGCCCTTCAGGCCATCATCCACCGTCGGATAGACGACGGCGGGATCGACCTTGGCGCCGCTGCGCTTGGCATAGATGGCGCGGGCGGCTTCGGAATAGATGTTGGCGAAGCCTTCGAGATAGCCTTCCGGGTGGCCGGAGGGCACGCGGCTCATGCGCGCGGCGGCCGGACCGGAACCGGCACCGTTGCGGGTGATGAGGCGCTTCGGTTCGCCGAACGGCGTGTACCAGAGGTAGTTCGGATCGGCCTGCACCCATTCGAGGGCACCCTTGGTGCCGTAGACCCGCACCTTGAGGCCGTTCTCGTGGCCGGGCGCGACCTGGCTGCACCACAGCATGCCCTTGGCGCGCGCGCCGTCCTTCTCCTTGAAGCGCAGCATGACATGGGCGTTGTCGTCGAGGCGACGGCCGGCGACGAAGCTGTCGAGATCGGCGGACAGCTCCTCCAGTTCCAGGCCGGAGACGAAGCAGCCGAGATTATAGGCATGGGTGCCGATATCGCCGGTCGAACCGCCCGCACCCGACTTCGTGGGGTCGGTGCGCCAGGCGGCCTGCTTCTGGCCGCTGCTCTCGATGTCCTCGGTCAGCCAGTCCTGCGGATACTCCATCTGCACGAGGCGGATGGGGCCGAGCTCGCCATTGGCCACCATTTCACGCGCCTGGCGGACCATAGGGTAGCCGGTGTAGTTGTGGGTGAGCACGAAGAGCGTGTCGCCCTCCTCCGCCAGCTTCTTCAATTTGCGCGCATCGGCAAGCGTCGAGGTGAGCGGCTTGTCGCAGATGACGTGGATGCCGCGCTTCAGGAATTCCTTCGCCGCTTCGTAATGCACGTGGTTCGGCGTGACGATCGCCACCGCCTCGATGCCGTTCTTCAGCTTGGCCTCGCGGATCGCCATTTCCTTGAAGCTGGCATAGCTGCGCGACGGATCGAGTCCCAGTTCGCGCGCCGACTGCTCGGCCTTTTCCGGCGAGGACGAGAGCGCGCCGGCAACCAGCTCATAGTGATCGTCGAGCCGGGCGGCGATGCGGTGCACCGCGCCGATGAAGGCGCCGGAGCCGCCGCCGACCATGCCGAGCCGGATTTTCCGTTCCCGAGTTTCGCTTGCGCTTCCTTCGATTGCCATTCGTATTCCTCCTTAAAGCCCAAGCATGCGCCGGTTGGCCGCCTCGTCCGTGCCGGCATCGGCAAAATCGTCAAACGCCTTTTCCGTCACGCGGATGATGTGCGCCTTGACGAATTCCGCACCCTCGCGGGCGCCGTCTTCCGGGTGTTTCAGCGCGCATTCCCATTCGACCACGGCCCAGCCGGCGAAATCATTGGCGGCCATCTTGGAGAAGACGGCGCCGAAATCGACCTGGCCGTCGCCGAGCGAGCGGAAGCGGCCGGCGCGGTTGACCCAGCCCTGATAGCCGCCATAGACGCCCTGCCGGCCGGTCGGATTGAACTCGGCATCCTTCACATGGAACATGCGGATGCGGTCCTTGTAGATGTCGATATTGTCGAGATAATCGAGGCATTGCAGCACATAGTGCGACGGATCGTAGAGCATGCAGGCGCGGGCATGGTTGCCGGTGCGCTCCAGGAACATCTCGTAGGTGATGCCGTCGTGCAGGTCCTCACCCGGATGGATCTCGTAGCAGATGTCGACGCCGTTCTCCTCGGCATGGTCGAGGATCGGCTTCCAGCGTTTTGCCAGTTCGTCGAAGGCGGTCTCGACGAGGCCGGCGGGGCGCTGCGGCCAGGGATAGACGAAGGGCCAGGCGAGCGCGCCGGAGAAACTGGCCATCGCATCGAGGCCGAGGTGCTTCGAGGCGGTCAGCGCCATCTTCACCTGCTCCACGGCCCATGCCTGCCGGGCCTTGGGATTGCCGCGCACCTCGGGTGCCGCAAAACCGTCGAAGGCCTCGTCATAGGCGGGGTGCACGGCGACGAGCTGGCCCTGCAGATGGGTGGAAAGCTCGGTGACCTCGACGCCGTTCTCGCGCGCCTTGCCGGCGAACTCGTCGCAATAGGTCTTGGATTCCGCCGCCTTCTTCAGGTCGATGAAGCGCGCGTCCCAGCTCGGGACCTGCACGCCCTTGTAGCCGATATCGGCGGCCCATTTGGTGATCGCGTCCCAGGAATTGAACGGCGCGGCATCGCCCGCGAACTGAGCAAGAAACAGGGCCGGGCCCTTGATCGTCTTCATGTGTGACGTCCTCCCATGGACGTGGCCATCCGCGCGGCCCGTCTCGGATATTTTTGCGGTACGTACCGCAGCGGCGTGAAAGCTAGCGGCCTTTGGTGGGGCGGGCAATGTCAAATTCACCGGCGCGAGGCAAAAGCGCATGTGACGTTGGCGGGACCGACGGCACTCCACCTCTCCTCCGTCATCCTCGGGCTTGACCCGAGGATCCACTCTCTCCCGCAGCGGCTTATGGATCCTCGGGTCAAGCCCGAGGATGACGTCGAGGGTGAGGCGGGAACGCGCCAGCCAGCAAAATGAGCCGCCCGGATCATCCTGTCCCGGGCGGCCTTCATGTCGTCAGATCAGAACGGGGAGTCCGGGAAGTAGAAATGCTCCGCGTTGTCCTTCGTCACCAGCGTGGCGTCGATCGTGTAGACGCCGCGGACCGGGACCTGGCCGTAGAAGTTGGCGGCGGTCATTTCGAGGGCCGTGCCGACCATTGCCGGCGGATAGAGCACGTCGACCGGGATCATCTTGTCGCCGTCCATGACCTTCTTGATCATGTCCTTCGAACCGGCACCGGCGATGACATACTGGATGTCCGTGCGGCCGGCCTGCTCGATGGCCTGGAGAACGCCGACGGCCATGTCGTCGTCCTGGCACCAGACGACGTCGATCTTCTGGTACTTCGTCAGGTAGTCCTGCATGACCTTGAAGGCATCGTCGCGGTTCCAGTTGCCGTACTGGCGATCGAGAACCTTGACGCTGGAGCCTTCAATGCCCTTGTCGAAGCCGTTCTGGCGTTCCTGGTCGATCGGGATCGGCATGCCGCGGATAACGACGACTTCGGCTTCCGGCGTCGTGGTCTTGATGTATTCGCCGGCCGTCTGGCCAAGCGCGAAGTTGTTGCCGGCGACATAGAGGTCACGCACGGAATTGTCGTTGACGCTCGGCGCACGGTCGACCAGGGAGACGAACGTGCCCTTGTCCTTGATTTCCTTGATGGCGTTGACCAGCGGATCCGGATCGGTCGGCAGGATGACGAGCGCGTCGATGCCCTGCGTTGCGAGGTCCTGCACGGCATTCGCCTGGCTTGCCGGGTCCGGCGAGGTCTTGACGATGACGTTGAGGCCCGGATGGCTCTCCATCAGCTGCTTGGCGACGCGCTCGGCATGATAGATCACGCCCGCCGTCCAGCCATGGCTGGCGGCCGGAATGGAGACGCCGATCGTCACCTTCTTCTCTTCCTGTGCGTGGGCAAAGCCGGCGACGACGGCAAAGGCCGCGACCGTCAGGCCGAGTAGTTTCTTGCGCATGAGTTTCCTCCCAAAATCAGGTCTCCCTTCGTGGCCGGGCGACCCGTAAACCCGGCTATTCCCCTCGCAAATCCGGCCGCGTCACCGCCGCCGGACCTGCTTGGCGTTACGACTTCCGCACCAGCGAGCGCTGGACGAGCATCGCAATGATGATGATCGCGCCCTGAATGGCCCCGATCAGGTATTCGCTGATGAAGTTGGACAGCAGCATGATGTTGCCGACCAGTTCGAGAATGAAGGCGCCGCAGATCGTGCCCCAGACGCGGCCCGCCCCGCCCTTCAGCGCTGTGCCGCCGACGACGACCGCGGTGATCGCCTGCAACTCCCAGAGGATGCCGGTGGTGGCCGAGGTGGAGCCGAGACGCGGCACGTAAAGCAGCACGGCGATGGCGACGCACAGCCCCTGGATGACGAAGGCGATGGTGCGCACGCGGTTGACCGGGATGCCGGAATAGCGCGCGACATCGCTGTTCGAACCGACGGCGACGACATGCCGGCCGTAGCGCGTGCGATAGAGCACGAAGGCGGCGACAATGGTGACGGCGAAGATGACGACGATCGGGATCGGCACGCCGAAAAGGGTGCCGAAATAGGCCGGGCGATAGAGCGCCTGCAATTCCGGCTCACGCAGCGTGATCGCGCCGCCCTGCGACAGCCAGGTGGTCAGGCCGCGATAGATGCCCATCGTGCCGAGCGTGGCGATGAACGGCTCGATCTTGCCGACCGTGGTGATGAGGCCGTTCAGCAGCCCGCAGGCCCCACCGATGACGACCGTCAGCGCGACGGCCGCCGCCAGCATGAGTGCTGGATCGGCAATCGCGCCGGAATTCATGAAGAGGATCATGATCGAGGCGACGAAGGCGACCATCGAGCCGACGGACAGATCGAGATCACCCGACGAGATGACGAAGGTGGCGCCGACGGCCACGATCGCGATGAAGGCGCTGCGCGTCGCCACGTTCGCCAGATTGGTGATGCCGATGAAATTGGGGTTCACCAGCGCACCGACGATGAGAAGCAGTGCCAGCGCCGCAAAGGGCGCGACGGCCCTCAGGTCGACGTCCCGCCAACTGCGTCCCCTGCCCTTGGTTTCGAGCGCGTCTTCGCTTGCCGTCATGTTCGTCCCCGACGTGAATGCGTTGTTCTGATGCTGCCGGCCGATGGGCTCAGGCAGCGGTCTTTTTCTTCAGGCCTGCCGAATAGCGCATGATCTCCTGTTCGGAGATTTCCTCGCCTTCAAGAATGCCGACGATCCGCCCTTCCCGCATCACGGCGACGCGGGTGCACAGGCCGATGATCTCCGGCATCTCCGAGGAGACGACGATGATCGACTTGCCGTCGCGGGCGAGCGCCGAGATGAAATGGTAGATCTGCTGCTTGGTGCCGACATCGATGCCGCGTGTCGGCTCGTCGATGATGATGACGTCAGGCTCGGTCTCCATGACCTTGGCGAGCAACAGCTTCTGCTGGTTGCCGCCCGACATGCGGCCGGCGACGACGCGGCCGTCGCGCACGCGAATGTCGAAGCGACGGCGCGCGCGTTCCAGCGCCTCGGCCTCGCTTTTCGGGCTGAGATACCCGTATTGACCGTGTTTGCCCAAGGATTGCAGCGTGAGGTTCGCCGTCATGCGGGAGTTGAGCAGCAGGCCCTTGTGCTTGCGGTCCTTGGTCATATAGGCGATGCCGACGCGGTTGGCGGCATGCACATCGCCGCCCGGCACGCCGACGCCACCGACCGAAACCTCGCCAGCCGAACGCGCGCGAAGCCCGGCGACCGCCTCCATCAGCTCGGTGCGGCCGGAGCCGATCAGGCCGGAAAAGCCGAGAATCTCGCCCTTGCGCACCTCGAAGCTGGCATCCTTGACGTAATGCGTCGAAAGACCCTCGACAGCGAGCGTCACCTCTTCGTCGACGCTCGGCTCCTGCTTGGCGGGATAGAGGCTGGACAGTTCGCGCCCGACCATCAACTGGGCGATCGACTCGCCGTCGAGAATGCCGGTCGGCGCGGTCTTCACCCATTGCCCGTCGCGCAGCACCGTGACGCGGTCGGTCAGTTCCATCACCTCGTCCAGCTTGTGCGAGACGAAGACGAAGGACGTGCCCTGCTCGCGAAGCTTGCGCACCTGACGGAACAGGTAATTGGTCTCCTCGCGCGACAGCACGGCGGTCGGCTCGTCCATGAAGATGATGCGCGCATCGCGGCTGATCGCCTTAGCGATCTCCACCATCTGCTTGTCGGCAATGGACAGCGAGCTGATCAGGGCGTTCTCGTCGACATGCGAACCGAGCTGGTCGAGCACGCGGCGCGTTTCGGCGCGCATGAACTTGCGGTCGAGCACGCCGTAACGCGTGACCTCGCGACCGAGGAACAGGCTCTCTGTGACGGTGAGGTGTTCGGCGAGGTTGAATTCCTGGTGGATGATGACGATGCCGAGCGCTTCGGCCTGGCCGTTCGGCGGCAATTTCGCCGGCTGGCCGTCGAGCAGGATTTCGCCGGAGGTCGGCTGTTCGAAACCGGAAAGGATTTTCACCAGCGTGGATTTTCCCGCGCCGTTTTCGCCCATCAGGGCATGAATCTCGCCGGCGCGCAGCTCGAAATTGACGCTGAACAGCACCTGTACGCCATTGAAAGATTTGCTGATACGGCGTGCAGCAAGAACGACGGGAGCCCCGTCGGCAGCGTCCGGATTCATCGATGTCCTCCCTGCGGCTCCTCGACCGCTTGAGCAATGATGTAAACCTTTACACTCCCCATGTAAAGGTTTACATCATTGGATATCGGGAATTTTCAGCAAGCGCCGTTTGACCCTCAGTCCAGTCTGTGTAGTGTCCCCGCAAATCGTTTGTTTCACGCAGTTCCGCCCGCAAACCGCCCATCCCTTGCCGGAATTGCCACTGCTAAGTGAGAGCCCGTTTGTCGACCTCCAGCCCCGCCACGATCGAAGATGTTGCGCGCATCGCGCAGGTCTCGATCGCGACCGTGTCGCGGGCGATCCACATGCCGGAGAAGGTGGCGAACTCGACGCGGCTGAAGGTCAATCAGGCGATCGCCATCACCGGCTACACGACGAATGCCATGGCGCGCAGCCTGCGGCTTGGCCGGTCGAACATGATCCTCGTCGTGGCGCCCGATATCGGCGACCCCAACTTCTCCAACATCCTGATCGGCCTGGAAAACGAGGCGCGCTCGCACGGCTACGGCATCCTGATCGGCCACACCCATAACGACCCGCAGCGCGGGCTGGAATATCTGAAGTTCCTGAACTCCAACCAGGCGGCCGGGCTGATCCTGTTCACCGGCATCCTGCCCTTCGGTCACCAGACCATGACGGCGCGCCTGCCGCCGAGCGTCGGGGTCTTCGAGCCGGTCTACAAGGGGGGCATTCCCTATGTCGGCGTGGACGACATCGAGGGCGCGCGCAAGGCCGTCGACTTGCTGATCGCCGAAGGCCACCGCAAGATCGCCTTCATCGGCGATTCGCGCACGCGCCTTGCCTACAGCCGCCGCCGGCAGGGCTATGACGAGGGGCTGGATGCGGCCGGCGTGCCGGTCGGCGAGCGCATCATTCTCGAAGGGGACGGGACGATCGAGAGCGGGCGCCTGGCGCTCGAACAGCTTTTCATGCGCGACACGCTGCCGAGCGCCTTCATGTGCGTCAACGACCAGACGGCGATCGGCGTGATGATCGGGCTCAGCGCCCGCGGCTACGATATTCCCGGCGACTTTTCCGTCACCGGCTTCGACGACGTGCCGCAGGCGACCTTCATGACGCCCTCGCTCACCACGGTGCGCCAGCCGCGCACGGCGATCGGCAAAAGCGCCATGGCGCTTTTGCTCGAACTGCTGGCCGGCAACGAGCCGGCCGACACCGAAATCCTGCTCCGGCCGGACCTCATCGTGCGCAACTCCGTCTCCGCACCGGCGCGGCAGTTTTTGCGCCGATAAAACCGGGTTTCTATTTTTCCGCGGGTCTCACCGCGCGAAACCGCAACCCATCGATCAGCAGGTCCACCATGCCCGCCGTATAGGCAGGTCCATCTTCGTCGGAGGCGATCGACAGATTGCCGACCGCCCGCAAAAGGTCATAGGCGGCAACACCTGCCCGTACCTCGCCGGCGGCGGCGGCGGCATCGAGAAGCGCTGTGAGCGCCGGCTCGAAATTGGAACGGAAATAGCCCGGCAGCTTTTCGAAGGCGGGATCGCCCGAGTGCAGCGCGGCGGCAAGGCCCCGCTTCGTCGCGATGAAGGCCGTGTATCGTTTCAGCCAAAGGACAAGAGCCTCGCCCGGGGGGTGGCTCTCCGCCAGCGCCGTGGCCTCAGCAGCGCAGGTATCGACTTCACGCCGGAACACGGCCGCGACAAGGTCCGAGCGTTCCGGAAAGCGCCGATAGATCGTCCCCAGGCCGACACCCGCCTTCGCGGCAATTTCACGGACAGGTGCATCGACGCCCGAGCTCGCAAAGACCGCCTTGGCTGCCTCGAGGACGGCATCCTCATTGCGTCGGGCATCTGCACGCACACGCTTTTCGGACACGGCCTCACTCTCCATCGCGGTCTTCGCACTCCGTGAAATCGGGCACGCCTTGATAAACGGAACGGCGTTCGATATATCAGCCGACATAAACGGAACATTGATCCGTTTATGTCGGCTGATGGGCTTTCGTCTGCATATAGGCGAATTGCTCCGCCGTCGCCACGCGAAAACAGGAGATTTCCATGAACAACCTGATTGATCTCGCCCGCCATATTCCGATCGGATCCGCAACACCGACCGTCTCCGTCAGCCCGGTCACACTTGACGCGCCAGGCCGCGGCCTGCCACTCGAAATGCGCGTCACGGCACCGATAACGGGCACCGACCTGCCCGTCATCCTGCTATCGCACGGACACGGACCATCGCTCTACCTTCCATCGAAGGATGGTTACGGCCCGCTCGTCAATTTCTACGCGGAGCACGGCTTCGTCGTCATCCAGCCGACGCATGCCAACTCCAAGGTCGCCGGCCTCGACCCGAAAACGCCGGGCGGACCTCTGTTCTGGCGCTCGCGCGTCGAGGATTTCAAACTCATCCTCGACCGGCTTGAGGAGATCGAGGCTATGATACCGCTCATCGCCGGCCGCATCGATCGCAGCCGGATCGCCGCCGTGGGGCATTCGCTCGGCGGCCAGACCGTCGGCATGTTGCTCGGCACCCGGCTGACGGATCCCGCGGACGCGGAGGCAACGGACGTCGACCTGATCGAACCGCGCATCAAGGCCGGCATTCTCCTGGCGGCTCCCGGCAATGGCGGCGACAGCCTCAGTGACTTTGCCCGCACGCACTACACGGCCCTCAACCCGGATTTTTCCCATATGACGATCCGCAATCTCGTCGTTGCCGGCGACAGCGACGACAGCCCGCACCTGACCGTTCGCGGCGCCGAATGGCACATGGACCCGTATCATCACAGCCCCGGTAGCGAGGCATTGCTGACACTTCTCGGCGCAAAACACGGACTCGGCGGAATTTCAGGCTATGACGCGAAGGAAACGGACGACGAGGACCCGGATCGCCTTGCCGTGACCCAACGGATGACATGGGCCTATCTGCGCTCGGCCCTCTACGAGAACGACCCCGCATGGGGCATCGCCTGCGCCGCGCTCGAACGGGATGGCGATGCGCTGGGACGTGTCACGACCAAGTAGCCGCCAGAACACGCTGAAACTCCCAACGAAGCACGGGCAGCCAGCGCTGCTCGGCCTTTCCAGAGCATTTCCGGTGAGAAGGGACACCGGGACTGCCTCTTTACAGTGGGCGCATTTCGAGCCGAAGCGATCACGCCTCGGCTCGAAATGCTCGACAGGGCGTCAAACGTAGCGGTTGACCACGTTCTCCAGCAGCTCCTGCTTGCCGGAGCGCGGCTGCGGGTTGACGCCGGCCTGCAGCACATAGGCTTCCAGCGCCTCAAGCGACGAACCGCCGGCCAGGATGTTTTTCGCGGGCGCGGTCTGCCAGCCGGCATAGCGCTCGGCGAGCGGGCCGGACAGCGCCTTGTCCTCGATCATCTTCGCCGCCGCCTTCAGGCCGCGGGCGCAGCAATCCATGCCACCGATATGGCCGATCAGCAGGTCCGCCGGGTCGATCGACTGGCGGCGCAGTTTTGCGTCGAAATTCGTGCCGCCGGTGGTGAAGCCGCCGCCCGCCAGAACCTGATAGAAGGCGAGCGCCATTTCCGGCACGTTGTTGGGGAACTGGTCGGTATCCCAGCCGGACTGGTAATCGTTGCGGTTCATGTCGATGGAACCGAAAATACCGAGTGCATTGGCAAGTGCCAGCTCGTGCTCGAAGGAATGGCCGGCAAGGATGGCGTGGCCCTGCTCGATATTGACCTTCACCTCGTTTTCCAGGCCGTATTTCTTCAAGAAGCCAAACACCGTCGCGACGTCGTAGTCGTACTGGTGCTTGGTCGGCTCCTGCGGCTTCGGCTCGATGAGGATGGCGCCCTTGAAGCCGATCTTGTGCTTGTATTCGACGACCATGTTGACGAAGCGGCCGAGCTGGTCGAGCTCCTGGCCGATATTCGTGTTGAGCAGCGTCTCGTAGCCTTCGCGGCCGCCCCACAGCACGTAATTGTCACCGCCCAGGCGATGGGTGGCGTCGATGCAGGTCTTGACCGTCGCGGCGGCGAAGGCGAAGACGTCCGGGTCCGGATTGGTGGCAGCACCGCCCATGTAGCGGCGGTTGGAGAAGAGGTTGGCGGTGCCCCAGAGCAGCTTGACGCCGGTCTCGGCCTGCTTCTTCTCGAAATAGTCGACGATCTCGTTGAGGTTCTTGGTGTTCTCGACGAAACCCTTGCCTTCCGGCCGCACGTCCGCGTCGTGGAAGCAATAGAACGGCACGCCGAGCAACTGGAAGAACTCGAAGGCCACGTCGGCCTTGAGTTTCGCGGCCTTCATCGAATCCTCGAACCACGGGCGCTCGAAGGTCTGGCCGCCGAAGGGGTCGCCGCCCGGCCAGACGAAGGTGTGCCAATAGGCGACGGCGAAGCGCAGGTGATCTTCCATGCGCTTGCCGGCGACGATTTCGTCGGGATTATAGTGGCGGAAGGCGAGCGGATTGGTGCTGTCGGGACCTTCGTATTTGATCTTGGCGATGTCGCCGAAAAAGCCGGTGGCCATGGATGTCTCCTCTTGAATGGTCTGGATCAGTAGGCGGCGCGGATTGCCGGATAGAGGCGGCGGTAGCGCTGATAGGCGTCCTCGTAGGCGGCGGTCAGCGCCGCCTCGGGTTCGATCGTCTCGGCCGTGGCCGGTGCGGTCAGGATATCGGTCGGGTTCGCGCCGGTCGCGGCGATGAGGCCGAGGCGGGCGGCGCCGAAGGCCGCACCGAAATCGCCGTCGGCCGGCAGATCGACGGGCAGGTTCAGCGCGGTGGCAATCGACTTCAGCCAGTAGCGCGAGCGCGAGCCGCCGCCGATGGCGGTGACGCGCGACAGGCGCGTGCCAGCGGATTTCAGCGCCTCGAGGCTGTCGCGGATGGCAAAGGACACGCCCTCCAGCACGGCCTGCGTCAGCACCGCGCGGCCACTCTCATGGCCAAGGCCGAGGAAGGCGCCGCGAATGGCGGCGTCGTTGTGCGGCGTGCGCTCGCCGGAAAGGTAGGGCAGGAAGGTGACGCTCGAGGGTTCCTTCAGCGCTTCGCCGAGTTCCGTCGTCAGATCGGCGGCGGAGGCGCCGGTGACACGCGAATGCCAGTTCAGCGCATCGGTGGCGGAAAGGATGACGCCCATCTGGTGCCAGGTGTTGGGCAGCGCATGGCAGAAGGCGTGCACGGCGCTTGCCGGGTTCGGCAGGTAGCTGGCGTTCGCCGCAAACAGCACGCCGGACGTGCCGAACGAGACGAAAGCCGTGCCCTCACGCACCGTGCCCATGCCGCAGGCCGAGGCCGCATTGTCCCCGGCGCCCCCGGCGACGACGATGCCCTCGCCAAGCCCCCACCGGGCGGAGAGGTCCGAGCGCAGCGTTCCGGCGGGCTCCGTGCCTTCGACGAGGCCCGGCATCTGGCGCTCTTCCAGGCCGGTTGCCGCAAGCAGCTCTGCGGACCATGCGCGCGCCCCGGTATCCAGCCAGGACGTGCCGGCCGAATCCGACATTTCCGACAGATGCTCGCCGGTGAGCCAGAGGCGCAGGTAATCCTTCGGCAGCAAGACCCAGCGGACCTTTGCAAAGATGTCCGGTTCGTTCGCCTTCACCCAGGCGAGCTTCGGCGCGGTGAAGCCGGGGAAGACGATGTTGCCGGTGATTGCGCGGAAGCGCGGATCGGCATCGAGGCTGGCGGCCTCGCGATGGCTGCGCGTGTCGTTCCACATGATGCAGGGGCGCAGGACCTTGTCGTCGGCATCGATCAGGGTTGCGCCATGCATGTGACCGGACAGGCCGATGCCGCGCACGGCGGCAAGGGCGGCGGGATGGGCGGTGCTGAGGCCGGCAATGGCTTCCTCCGTCGCGCGGATCCATTCGGCGGGGTCCTGTTCGGACCAGCCGGGATGCGGGCGCGTGGTGGCGACCTGCTGGCTGGAGGCCGAGCCGATGACGGTCTGGTCTGCGTCGATCAGCATGGCCTTGACGCCGGAGGTGCCGAGGTCGATCCCGAGATACATGCGTCTCTCCCTAGTTGCCGGCCGCGCCGGGCTGTTCGTCCTCGTCCGGCCCGGCCGGGAGGTTGTCCTTGATGAAAATGTCGAGGCGGATGCGCTCCTGCGCTGATATCACCGGCAGGCCATCGGCCTTGGCGCGCAGGACGCGGATGGCGCTGCGCACCTCGTGACCGGCATCCTGGTTGAGCACGGCATCGACGAGGCCGGTTTCGAGCGCTGCGCGGGTCTCGGCGGTCAGTTCATGGGCGATGACGCAGAGATCGGCCCTCCCCCTGGCGGAAAGCGCCTTGATGAGGCCGCGGTTGCCGGCGCCGAGATTGTAGATGCCGGCAAGAGTAGGATTGGCGGCAAGGCAATCGGAAATGAGGGAGAAGGACAGATCCGGATCGTCCTGTCCCTCCAGCACGGGCAGCACGGTGCGGGTGACCGGCATGGCAGCGTGAAAACCGTCGAGGCGCTCGCGATGGTCGCGCACCCGCATCGAGCCGGCCAGCACCGCCACGGCACCGGGTCGTTCGCCCAGGAAGCGTCCCATCAGGCTGCCGGCGGTGCGACCGGCGGCGATGTTGTCGACGCCGACGAAATGATCGCGGCCGGAATTTGCGAGGTCCGAGACGAGCGTGACGAAGGGAATGCCGGCGGCATGCGCCCGGGCGATCGCAGCGGACACCTCCGGCGCATCGACCACCACGGCGGCGATGCCGGAAACGTCTTCCATGATGGCGGCGTCGATGGCCTTCACCAGTGCGCCGGCATCGAAGGCGGGAACGGTCGCCACGGAGAGGCGCGTGCGCTCGGCAGGAGAATGCAGGCCGGCGCGGCGGACTTCTGCTTCCAGCCCGCGCATGAAGGGATTGTCGCCCTCCGGCAGGATGAAGACCAGCGGGTAGACACGGCTCTTGGCAAGGTTGGCCGCCGCGACATCGCGCACATAGCCGAGCGAGACAATCGCCGCCTCGACCTTGGCCTTCGTGACGCCGCGCACGCCCGGCCGGTCGTTCAGCACGCGGTCGACCGTGGCCAGGCTGACGCCCGCCGTTTCAGCGATATCGTGAACTGTGGGTCTCATGTCTCCTCCGTGGCGAGACCCTTAGAGGAATTTTTGATGTACGTAAATCAGAAATTTTCGCAGGCCGCCCGGAACGGGTTTTTTCAACCCGTGAGACGCTTGCTGAAGGCGTGCGTGAAGATGATGTCGGCCGGGTTTTCGCCCGCCTTGGCGAGGGTCACATCGAGGAAAGAATCGGTGACGTGGACCAGCGCGAAACCGCCGAGAAAGGCGGCGATCGGCTTGAAGATGTCGTAGCCCTCGCGGTTGTAGATCATCGGCGTCGGGTGTTCGTGGCCATGGAAGATACCGACGACGTTGTAGCCCTTCAGCGCGGCGGTAAGGCTCGCGCGCTCCGCATCGGTCCACCAGTGCGCAGCACCTGCGCCCTGCGGATCGAAGGTCTTTGCCGCCGGGTCCCAATGTTCCGTCGAGAACGTGTCCCAGCCATAGTGCTGGAACAGCACGACGGGACGGCCGTCGGCGGCATAGGTGGCGAGATCCTGCTGCAGCCACGACAGGCCGCTGACGGCCCCCTTGGTATCGTCGCCACCGAAGCGCTGGAGCTGGATGAGATGCAGGCCGCCCCAATCCCAGGAGTAGTTGTCCGACTCGATATCGTAGTTCGTCACCGGCACGGGGGCCTTGTAGAACACGGTGGACCGGTGATTCAGCTCGACATAGTCGCGCAGCTCGCGGCGATACCAGTCAACATGCGGCGGCGCGCCGTCCTGGTCGAGATCATGATTGCCGAGGCCGTTATAGACCGGATAGTGCACCCGGTCCGGTCCGGTGCCCTGCTGGTAGCGACTGGAAAACTGCTGGAGCTGGCGCCCCTCGCCCGGCACCTTCACCTGCCCGCCGCCGTCATCCGTCATGTCGCCACCGAACACCAGGCCGAGCGGCGTGGCGATCGTCGTGCCGGCGCTTTCGAGGCCGGAAGGTTTTCCGTCGATCGTCGCGGGCCAGACCAGGCCGCCGACGGCATTCACCGCCGCGACATGGCGCAGCAGCGCCGCATCCGTCTTGCCCTCGTCCGCGCAACCGGGGCTGAGGCCATCGGCCGAGACGAGGCAGGCGTGCACGTCGCAGGAGAAGAGGAAGGTCGCATCCGTCGCCGGCCGCTGCGTCTGCGCCAGGAGCGGCAGGCGCGGCAGCGTGAGGGCAAGGCCGAGGCCGGCTGCACCGGTGAGAAGATGGCGGCGGGTGGGATGAACGGGCATACGGCTCTCCGGGGCGAAAGGCAGGTCGCATTCTGGAACAGGAATGCGCGAGCGTACAGCGGTCTCGGCGTCACCTTGGGGCAATCGCCTATGGCGCC
This sequence comes from Shinella kummerowiae, assembly GCF_009827055.1. Lineage (GTDB taxonomy): Bacteria > Pseudomonadota > Alphaproteobacteria > Rhizobiales > Rhizobiaceae > Shinella > Shinella kummerowiae. The sequence continues at coordinate 210,572 of NZ_WUMK01000007.1, read as the reverse complement.
ACCGTAGCCGCTTTCCCCTTCTCCCCCACGGGGAGAAGGTGGCCCGAAGGCTCGGATGAGGGGGCTTGGCACGCCGCTTACCGTCCGCGCCACCCCCTCATCCCGCTGCCGCGACCTTCTCCCCGAGGGGGAGAAGGGGCAGGAGGCAACCTCCGAATGCCATGTGCGATCGCCCTGCGTCGCCTTGAGCCACCACCGCGAACTTGCTACCACCGGACGACACATTGGAGTCGCATGATGAAGCTGCCTTTTCACACACTCGACGTCTTCACCCGCCTGCGCTTCGGCGGCAATCCGCTTGCTGTCGTGCTGGAGGCCGATGAGCTGACGGGCGAGGAAATGCAGATGATCGCCCGCGAGTTCAACTATTCCGAAACGACCTTCGTGCTGCGCCCGAAAGACGCGCGGCATACGGCGCATGTGCGCATCTTCACGCCCACGGTGGAAGTGCCGTTCGCAGGCCACCCCAATGTCGGCACGGCCTATGCGCTGGCGACGGCGGACGGCAACGAAACGGTGGAAGAATTCATCTTCGAAGAAGCGGCAGGCCTTGTGCGGGCGAAGATCCTGCGCGTAGCGGGAGAGGTCGACCAGGTCCAGCTGACGGCACCGCAGGCCCTGTCCGTCGGGCGAAGTTTTGCACCGGCGAGCGTCGCCGCGTGCCTTTCGCTGGACGAGGCGGATATCGCCGTTGGTGTGCATCAGCCGTGCATCGCCACGGTCGGCCTGCCGTTCATCGTCGTCGAGATCGCCACGCGCGAGGCCCTGCAGCGCGCCAAGGCCGACATGGCGGCGTTTTCCGCCATCCTGCCGGCGGACGGTGCCGATGCGATCTATCCCTATTGCCGGGAGGTGGCGGAACGAGACGGCGCGGTGGACTTTTCCGCCCGCATGTTTGCGCCGTTCGACGGCCTGCCGGAAGACCCCGCGACGGGCAGCGCCACGGCAGCGGCCTGCGCCCTCCTCGCCGGGCTGGAAAAGAGCACGCCGCGACAGTTCCAGGTGGCGCAGGGCATCGACATGGGGCGGCCGAGCCTGCTGTCGGTCGCGGTCGAAGAGGATGGAACCGTGCGGATCGGCGGCGCCTGCGTGCCGGTCCTGAGCGGGATCTTGAGCGTCTGACGCCTGTCAGTGCCCGCCACCGCCGCCGACGCCGGATTGCGGTTTCTTGATCACGAAGGCGCATAGCACCAGCGTGCCGAACAGCCCCGTCAGCAGCACGAAGACGTCGGCGAAGGACAGGATCGTCGCCTGTTGCTGGACAAGGCCGGACATCTTCTGGATCGCGATGGTGGTGCCGTCGAGGCCATGCGACGAGTAGTTCGCCGCCATGTTGCGCAGCTGGTCCATCGCTTCCGGATTGCCCCACTGCACATGTTCGGACAGCCGGGCATAATGCCCCTGCTGGCGCTGGGTGAGGATCGTGTTGATGACCGCGAGCCCCACCGCGCCACCGAGGTTGCGCGTCAGGTTGAAGACGCCGGAGGCACCGCGGACCTTGTCCGGCGAGAGAGTGCCAAGCGCCACGTTGTTGATCGGCACCATGCAGATCATCAGACCGAAGCCACGCAGGATCTGCGGCAGGAGCAGCTCGTAGAAATCCCAGTCCGTCGTCAGGCTGCTCATGATCCACGTGCCGTAGGAGAAGCTGGCGAAACCGATCATCATCATGAAACGCGGATCCATGCGGCTCGACAGCGCGCCGGCAATGGGCGCCGTGAAGAACATGGTGAGGCCGCTGACGAACATGGTCTCGCCGATCATCAGCGAATCGTAGCCGCGGATGCGCCCGAGATAGAGCGGGTAGAGATAGGTCAGGCCGTAGAGACCGATGCCCATGACGAAGGAGAACAGCGAGCCGAAGGCAAAATTCCGGTTGCTGAAGGCGCGCAGATCCACCACCGGAAACTCGACGTTGAACACCCGGTAGAAGAAGATCAGCCCGCCGACCGCCGACGCGACGGCGCCCATGACGATATGCTCGTCGTTGAACCAGTCATTGGCGTTACCCTCTTCCAGCACATATTCCAGCGCGCCGAGGAAAACCGCCATGGCGGCGAGGCCGAGCCAGTCGAACTTCTTCATCAGACTGAGCTGCGGCTTGTCGAAATCGATGAAGTTCCAGGTCACGATGGTGACGATGATGCCGGGCACGATGTTGACGAGGAACAGCCAGTGCCAGGAGAAGGCATGGCTGAGATAGCCGCCGACCGTCGGGCCGATCGTCGGCGCAAGCGTCGCGACGAGGCCGATCATCGGCGAGACGATGGAGCGCTTCGACGGCGGGAAGATAGTGAAGGCGGCCGCGAAGACCGAGGGGATCATGCCGCCGCCGATAAAACCCTGGATGGCGCGATAGACGATCATCTGGTCGATGTTCGTCGCCGTTGCGGCGAGCGCGCTGGCGGCGGTGAAGCCGGCGGCCGAAACGGCAAACAGCACGCGGGTCGAGACGATGCGGGCGAGCGTGCCCGACAGCGGGATCATGATGACCTCCGCGATCAGGTAGGAGGTCTGCACCCAGCCGATCTCGTCCGAGCCGGCACTCAAGCCGGCCTGGATTTCGGCAAGCGAGGCCGAAACGATCTGGATGTCGAGGATCGACATGAACATGCCGAAGACCATCGCGAAGAACGCGACGACGCGGCGCACGGGGATCTTGTCGGATTGGGCGGGCGCCGCCACGGCGCCGGCTGTCGGTTCAGCGGTCGCGGCCATCGCCCGCGCTCCTTTGACTGGAGAAACCCTACTCGGCTTTCGCGGCCCGTGCCGTGTCGGTCGGCGCCGTGCGGCTGTCGACATCGACGACCACGCTCAGGCCCGCCCGGAGCTTGCCGGTATCCAGCGCCTCCTTGGGGATGGCGATGCGGACCGGCACACGCTGGGTGACCTTGGTGAAGTTGCCCGTGGCGTTTTCGGCCGGCAGCAGCGAGAACACCGAGCCGGAGGCCGGCGCGATCGACTGCACGGTGCCGAGGATGTCGTCATCCTCATAGGCATCGACATGCAGGTGCACCTTCGAGCCCGGCACGAGATGGGCGATCTGCGTTTCCTTGAAATTCGCCTCGATATAGAGGTCCTTGACCGGGACGAGTGCTGCAAGGCGCTGGCCGGCCGAAACGAGATCGCCGACCTGCATGGAAATATTGCCGACGACGCCGTCATAGGGCGCCTTCAGCACGGTGAAGGCGAGATCGCGCTCCGCCTTGTCACGGGCGACCTCCAGCGTGCGCACGCTGCTCTCGGATTCGGCGCGTTGCGCCTGGAGAACCGCGATATTTGCCCGGGCGGCGACGATATTGGCATCCGCGCCGACGAGGTTGGCCTTGGCCTGGTCGAGCGCCACGGTCGCGCTGTCGAGCGATGCGGTGGTGCCGACCGCCTTGGCGTTCAGCTCCTTGGCGCGCTTTTCCGCCACTTCCGCGCCGCTGAGGGAGGCCTGATAGGCGACCTTCTGGGCTTCCGCCTGGGCAAGGCTCGCCTTGGCGCCCTCGATCTGCGCGTCGATGCGGTCGAGCGCGAGCTTCTGCGTCACGATCTGGGCCTCGGCCTGCTCCTTGGCAAGCACGTAGTCACCATTGTCCAGGGTGACGAGCGGATCGCCGGCCTTGACCACCTGGTTGGCGACGACGTTCACGGCCGCGATATAGCCGGAAACCTTGGGAGAAATGGAAGCGATGTCGCCCTCGATGTAGGCGTCATCTGTCGAGATCATGAAGCGACCGTTCGTCCACCACTGGTAGCCATACCAGCCGGCGGCGGCAAGCAGCGCGAGGCCGATGACCGGCATCACGAAACGGCGGCTGCCCTTTTTCTTCTCGGGCTGCGCGACGGCGGCGACAGGCGTTGCCTCGGCGGTCGTCACAGGCGAAGCCTCGGCGGTTTCGGCCTCAAAATCATCGTTGACCGGACGAACCTTCGCCGCGCCGGTGCCATGGGTAGTCGACATGGGCTTGCCACCATCTCAGGGATAAAATTTCGAACTGAACCGTTCGGTTCGATTTGACTTAGGCCACTTTATCCCGCATATCAAGTGAAATCGAACTGATCGGTTCGAAATAGTTGATAGCAAGTTTCGAACACGGGAACTGAGATGCAGACGACCGAAGAAAAGCCGGCTGGCCCGCTGACGGGCCGCCGCGTTGCCGGCGAGGACCCCGCCAAGCGCGAGCAGATCCTCGACGGGGCGAAGCGCGTGTTCATGGAACAGGGTTTTGAAGCCGCCAGCATGAACGACATTACCCGTGCGGCGGGCGTCTCCAAGGGCACGATCTACGTCTATTTCGAGAACAAGGAAGACCTGTTCGGCGACATGATCGAGCGTGAGCGCCGCAAGCTGACGGAAACGGTGCGCCACGCACTCGACAGCGACCAGCCGCTCGACCGGGCGCTGAACGATTTCGGCATGCTCTTCGCCACGCATATGACGGCGGACCAGACGATCCGCGCCATGCGCATGGTGATCGCCGCCAATCATCGCCTGCCGACACTCTGTAGTCGCTTCTTCTCCGCCTCGGCGATCAACCCGGTCTCGGTGTTGCAGGACTATCTCGACCGCCAGGTCGCCGCCGGCGCAATCACCTGCGACGACACCGCGCACGCCGCCAAGCAGTTCATCGAACTCACCACCGTCGGCCTCTTCAAGCCGCGCATCTTCGGGTCGATGGAAGAGGTGCCGCCGCGCGCGGTCATCGAGAAGAATGTCGTCTCGGCGATCAGGGTCTTCCTTTCCGCCTACGGTTCAAAGAGCTAACGTTTTCACGCAGCTCCGGACGCAAAGCCGCTGCGCACGTTTGCTGGCGTTGCTGTAAACGCGCAACCACGATCAAGTGACGGGCCGCGAAGGACGCCATAGAATGGCTGTCCATGAGGAGCGACCGAGCCATGCATCCCGTTGCCAAGGCGATCTGGTACATCGAAAGCCATTTCGGCAGGGCCATCGCGCTGTCCGAGATCGCCGCGATGGCCGGCATGTCGCGCCACCACCTGTCGCGGCGCTTCAACGAGATGACCGGCCAGAACCTCAACCGGTATCTGCGCGCCCGCCGCCTTTCCGAAGCCGCCCGGCAACTGGCCGGCGGCGCGGCTAATATCCTGACGGTGGCACTCGAGGCCGGCTACGGCTCCCATGAGGCATTCACCCGCGCCTTCCGCGCGGCCTTCGGCACCACGCCGGAAGCCGTGCGGGCACGGCGCGATCTTTCCGGCCTCACTCTTCAGGAGCCCATCCGCATGTCCAACCTCGAAAAGCCAAACCTGCCCGCCCCGCGCATCGAAACGCTCGATGCCTTCACCATTGCCGGCCTCGGCGGCGACTTCGAGCCCGGCAAGGCCGCCGGCATTCCCGCGCTCTGGCAGAGATTCAACGACTATTTCGGCCACATCCCCGGCCAGGCCGAAAAGACCGCCTACGGTGTCTGCACGATGCAGCCGGGCAAGCCGCATTTCCACTATGTCGCCGGCGTCCGCATCGCCAAAAACCAGGACCTGCCGGCGGAATTCGAGACGATCGCCGTGCCGGCGCAGACATGGGCGGTCTTCGCGCATCACGGCCATGTCAACGGCATTGCGGCGACGGTGGACGCCGCCTTTCGCACCTGGCTCCCCGCATCCGGCCGCAAAATCGGGGCCTTTCCGGACATGCTGGAATTCTACGGCGAGGATTTCGACCCGGAAACCGGGCTGGGGCGTGTGGAAATCTGGCTTCCGCTCGCCGATCCGATGACGAAATCGTGAAATGATCGGGAACGGCGGCCGGCCTGCTTGCCACCGGTTGAAATCTGCATAAATACGGAAGTCCATTCTCAAACCGTATTCTTGGAGAGGAAGACCGGATGGACAGCATTCTTGCCCTGATGCAAGACCCGGCCGCCTGGATCGCGCTCATCACCCTTATCGTGATGGAAGTCGTTCTCGGCATCGACAACCTTATCTTCATCTCGATCCTGACCAACAAGCTGCCGCCAGAACACCGGGTGCAGGCCCGCCGCATCGGCATCGGCCTGGCGCTGATCATGCGCCTTGGTCTCCTCGGCACCATCGCCTGGATCGTCCAGCTCACCACGCCGGTGTTCGAGGCCTTCGGCCACGGCTTCTCGTGGAAGGACATGATCCTGATCGCCGGTGGCCTCTTCCTCGTCTGGAAGGCGACGAAGGAAATCCACCACAATGTCGACCCCGTCGACCACAAGGAAGACATGGTCGGCGGCGCCGTCGCATCGTCGTTTTCGGCAGCGATCGGCCAGATCCTGCTGCTCGACCTCGTCTTCTCCGTCGACAGCATCATCACCGCCGTCGGCATGACGCCGCACCTGCCGATCATGGTGGTCGCCGTTGTCGTCGCCGTCGCCGTCATGCTCTTGGCCGCCAACCCGCTCGCCAACTTCATCGAGAAGAACCCGACGATCGTCATGCTGGCGCTCGCCTTCCTGATGATGATCGGCACGACGCTGATCGCCGAAGGCATGGGCTTCCACGTGCCCAAGGGCTACGTCTACGCCGCCATGGCCTTCTCGGCCCTCGTCGAGGTGCTGAACATGATCTCGCGGCGCGCGCGCGAGAAGAAGAGCAAGGGCGCGACCCACCACTGACAAACAACCGGCGGGATGAAAATCCCGCCGGTTTCAGTTTGGAAACCTGCTGAAGACAGACCGGACGGGTGGGGAGCTCGCCTGCCGTTTCGTTGGCCACGGGAAGAAACCGGAAAAATCCCCGTGTTCTCCATCCCCGTCGCGTCCGGTTGACACGACCCGCCTTCTCTTGGCAAACCTTTCGACGGATGAATTGTTCCGCGAAAGTTCATGGCCGGTATCCGTTGCTTGTGACGGAACCGGAAAGGCCTGGATGGAATTCATGCCAAGCATCCTCCTGCCGCACGGGCCATACGCATGACACTTGAGCAGACCTTCGCCTTCGTCGTCATCGGCCTGATGATGGCGGCGTTCATCTGGGGACGCTTCCGCTACGACCTCGTCGCCTGCTGTTCGCTGCTGCTGGCGCTGGCGCTCGGCATCGTGCCCTTCGACAAGGCGTTTTCCGGCTTCAGCGACGATATCGTCATCATCGTCGGCAGCGCGCTGATGGTGAGTGCGGCGGTCGCCCGCTCCGGCATCGTCAACCTGGCGGTCAAGCGCTTCTTTCCGAACCTCACCTCGAAACAGAGCCAGCTCGCGCTGCTGCTCGTCTCCGTCGCGGTGCTCTCGGCCTTCATCAAGAATATCGGCGCGCTCGCCATCATGATGCCGCTCGCCTTCCAGTTCGCCAAGAAATCCGGCACGCCGCCCTCGAAATTCCTGATGCCGATGGCCTTCGCCGCCCTGCTCGGCGGCCTGATGACCCAGATCGGCACCTCGCCCAACATCGTCGTCTCGCGGCTGCGCCAGGAAATCACCGGCGAGAGCTTCACCATGTTCGATTTCACGCCGGTCGGCGCGCTTCTGACGGTGTGCGGCATCCTCTTCATGCTGTTCTTCAACCGCATCGTGCCGGAACGCACCAACAGCAATGCCAGCATCGAGGAATCGCTGGAGGCCTCCGCCTATTCCTCCGACGCCACGGTGGAGGAAGGCTCGCCTTCGGTCGGAAAATCGCTCAACGAAATCCTGAAAAACGGCGATGGCGAGGTGATTGCCACCGCCATCATCCGCGGCCATGTCCACATCACCCCCCTGCCCGATGTGCGGCTGATGGTGAACGACACGATCCTGATGGAAGGCACGGCGGGCGCGCTCGACAAGGTCGTCTCCGCCACCGGCCTGACGCTGTCCGGCAAGCCGATCCGCGCCGGTAGGGGGGAAGCCGGCGAAATCAGCGCCATCGAGGCCGTGGTCGGCAACGATTCCCGCCTCATCGACATTTCCGCGCGCAGCATCGCGCTGTTCCACTCCTACGGCATCAACCTGCTCGCCGTCAGCCGGCAGGGCCAGCGCCTGCGCGAAAAGCTCTCCGAGGTGCGTCTTCGCCCCGGCGACATGATCGTGCTCCAGGGCAACACCCGCACCTTGCCGACGCTTTTGCCGGAACTCGGCCTGCTGCCGCTCGCCCAGCGCGAAATCCTGCTCGGCGCACCGCGGCGCGCGATCATTCCCGTGCTGATCCTGATCGCCGCCATGACCTCCACCGCGCTCGGCTTCGTGCCGGTCGCCACCGGCTTCTTCGCCGCCGCCGTCGCCATGGTGCTGTTCAAGGCCGTGCCGTTGCGCGACGCCTATACCGCACTCGACGGGCCGATCCTCGTGATGCTCGCCGCCCTCATTCCCGTCTCCGACAGCCTGCGTACCACAGGCGCCAGCGAATTGATCGCCGGCTGGCTCGGTGACGTCGCCGTGCACCTGCCACCCTTCGGCGCGCTCGCCCTCATCCTCTTGACCGCGATGGCCGTCACGCCGTTCCTCAACAATGCCGCGACCGTGCTCGTCATGGCGCCGATCGCGGCGAGTTTCGCCAGCGCGCTTGGCTACAAGCCGGAGGCCTTCCTGATGGCGGTGGCGATCGGTGCGGGCTGCGACTTCCTCACCCCCGTCGGCCACCAGTGCAACACGCTGGTCATGGGGCCAGGCGGTTACAAATTCGCCGATTATCCGCGCGTCGGACTGCCGCTGTCCTTGCTGATCGTTCTCGTCAGCGTGCCGGCCCTGCTCGCCGTCTGGCCGGTACGGTAGCGCGGCCGGAGTTTTTCTTGACGTGCCGGGCTGAATATGGTCTCAACCAGCCCAACGGAGAGCCTTTTCCCCGCGAAAAACCGGGTTCCTCCTCGCAAAAATCACGCCTCCGACGCCGGGTTCTCCGGCCGGGGGCGTAAAACCATGTCAAGACGGGCCATATCATGAGCACTTCCGGAACCACGTCCGGCGTTCGCGTACGCATCGCACCCTCCCCGACCGGCGAGCCGCATGTCGGCACCGCCTATATCGCGCTGTTCAACTATCTCTTCGCGAAAAAGCACAACGGCACCTTCATCCTGCGCATCGAGGATACGGACGCCACGCGCTCGACGCCGGAATTCGAGCAGAAGGTGCTGGACGCGCTGAAATGGTGCGGTCTCGAATGGTCGGAAGGCCCTGACATCGGCGGCCCCTACGGTCCCTATCGCCAGTCCGACCGCAAGGACATGTACCGTCCCTATGTCGACAAGATCGTCGCCAACGGCCACGGCTTCAAATGTTTCTGCACGCCGGAACGGCTGACAGAAATGCGCGAGGCGCAGCGCGCCGCCGGCAAGCCGCCGAAATACGATGGTCTCTGCCTGCACATTTCCGCGGAAGAAGTCACGCGCCGTGTCGACGCCGGCGAGCCGCATGTCGTGCGCATGAAGATCCCGACCGAGGGCTCGTGCAAGTTCGTCGACGGCGTCTACGGCCCGGTCGAAATCCCGTGGGATGCCGTCGACATGCAGGTGCTGCTCAAGGCGGACGGCATGCCGACCTATCACATGGCGAACGTCGTCGACGACCACCTGATGAAGATCACCCATGTGGCGCGCGGCGAGGAATGGCTCGCCTCCGTGCCGAAGCACATCCTCATCTATCAATATCTCGGTCTCGAGCCGCCGGTCTTCATGCACCTGTCGCTTATGCGCAATCACGACAAGTCGAAGCTGTCCAAGCGCAAGAATCCGACCTCGATCTCCTACTATTCCGCGCTCGGCTACCTGCCCGAAGCGCTGATGAACTTTCTCGGCCTGTTCTTCATCCAGATCGCCGAGGGCGAGGAACTGCTCACCATGGAGCAGCTCGCCGAAAAGTTCGATCCGGAGAACCTTTCCAAGGCCGGCGCGATCTTCGACATCCAGAAGCTCGACTGGCTGAACGGCCGCTGGCTGCGCGAGCAGTTGACGGAAGAGGAATTCACAGGCCGCGTGCTTTCCTGGGCCATGGAGAACGATCGCATCCGCCAGGGCCTCAAGCTCTCGCAGTCGCGTATCTCCAAGCTCGGTGAACTGCCTGATCTCACCGGCTTCCTGCTGAAATCGGATCTCGGCCTGACGCCGGACGCCTTCGCCAAGGTGAAGTCCACGCCGGAAGAAATTCTCGAAGTCTTGAACCAGGTTCAGCCCGACCTCGAAAAGATGCCGGAATGGACCGTGGAAAGCATCGAGGCGGAACTGCGCTTGAGCGCCGACCGGCTCGGCAAGAAGCTGAAGGTCGTCGTGGCCCCGCTCTTCGTTGCCGTTTCCGGCTCGTCGCGCTCGCTGCCGCTGTTCGACTCGATGGCCATCCTCGGCCGCTCCGTCGTGCGCCAGCGCCTTAAAGTGGCGGCACAGGTGGTAGCTTCGATGGTTGGAAGCGGGAAATAGTCTACAGTCGAGGGGACACCCCCTCATCCGCCTGCCGGCACCTTCTCCCCGAGGGGAGAAGGTGATGCGGCGCCCGCAATACTCTCTCTTGTCCCCTCTCCCCTCGAAGAGAGGGCTAGGGTGAGGGGGTAGCCAAAGGCAGCAGTTTTGTAATTATTGCGCGGTTACGCCGCGACAGGGTTCGAAAAATGACCGACACGAAGACAGAAACCGGCCTTTCCTCCGATCCGACGGAAGTCCGCCGCCAGAAGCTCGACCATCTTCGCCAGACGATCGGCGACGTCTATCCGGCGCATTTCCACCGCACGATGAGCAATGCCGAGCTCGCCGAGAAATACGAGGCGCTGGAACTCGACACCGAGAGCGGCGACGTCGTGACGGTGGCCGGCCGCGTCTATTCCTCGCGCAATTCCGGCATGTTCATGGACATCCATGATGCCTCGGGAAAGATCCAGATCTTTAGCCACAAGGACACCACGCCGGAAGAGGCGCGTGCGCTGCTGCCGATGATCGACCTTGGCGACATCATCGGCGTGACCGGCGTCGTGCGCCGCACCAAGCGTGGCGAGCTGACCATCAACGCGCAGGAAATCGTCATGCTGACGAAGACCCTGCTGCCGATGCCGGAAAAGTGGCATGGCGTGGCCGACGTCGAAATCCGCTACCGCAAGCGCCACCTCGACATCATGACCAATGAGGAATCGAAGCTGCGTTTCCAGCAGCGTTCGAAGATCGTCTCGGGCATCCGTCGCTTCATGGAAAACGACGGCTTCATGGAAGTCGAGACGCCGATGCTGCATTCCGTCTATGGCGGTGCGACGGCCGAGCCCTTCAAGACGCACCACAACACGCTGAAGCTCGACATGTTCCTGCGCATCGCGCCGGAGCTCTACCTGAAGCGCACGCTGGTCTCCGGCCTTACCGACAAGGTGTTCGAGATCAACCGCAACTTCCGCAATGAGGGCGTGTCGACCCGGCACAATCCCGAATTCACCATGATGGAATGCTACTGGGCCTATGCCGACTACGAGGACATTATGGACCTCGTGGAGCGCCTGTTCGCCGAGCTGGCCGTAAAAATCCACGGCTCGACGGAATTCGCCTACGGCGACAAGGAAATCTCCTTCAAGGGCCCGTTCAAGCGCGTGCCGATGCCCGATGCCGTCAAGGACGCGACCGGCATCGACTTCCTGGCCATCAAGACGGACGAGGAAGCCCGCGCCGCCGCAAAGGCGGCCGGCTTCGAAGTGGAGAAGGACTGGACCTGGGGCGAATGCCTCGCCTTCATCTTCGAGGAGAAGGTCGAGGGCACGCTGATCCAGCCGAGCCATGTTACGCATTTCCCGAAGGACATCTCGCCCTTCGCCAAGGAAGTGCCGGGCGAACCGCGCCTCGTCGAGCGTTTCGAGACCTATTGCAACACCTGGGAACTCGGCAACGCGTTTTCCGAGCTGAACGACCCGGAAGAGCAGCGCGCCCGCATGGTCGAGCAGCTCGAACAGGCGCATGCGCGCGGCGAGAAGTCCAAGCAGCTCGACGACGAGTTCCTGGACGCCATCGACCAGGGCATGCCGCCGGCCGGTGGCCTCGGCATCGGCGTCGACCGCCTGATCATGCTGCTCACCAATGCGCCATCGATCCGCGACGTCATCCTCTTCCCGGCCCGACGGGCGAAGGCGGACTGAGGCTCTTTACAGCCGGCACGGCCCCTCATCCGCCTGCCGGCACCTTCTCCCCGCAAGCGGGGCGAAGGGGACAAGGCTCTATCGTTTCCTGAAATCGGATAGCCGGTTCGGCATTTCCCTTCTCCCCGCCTGCGGGGAGAAGGTCGCGGCAGCGGGATGAGGGGCAAGTCTCCCCAACAGCACGCTCAGTGCTCGCTCTTGGCGACCTCGTGCGTGCCTTCTTCGGCAGCCGCTGCATGCTCGCCGCCGCCCTCGCCTTCGGCCGGCGCTTCATGGCCACCTTCAGCCTTCGCCTCACCCTGCCCGCCGCCTGCGTCCGCCACCGCATTCGGATCGATGCAATCCGCCCGCTCGTCCATGCCCGTGACGATGGTCTTGATCTCGTCGAGCGACAATTCCTTGCGCTCGCCATAGAACTCGCCGTTTTCGGCGGGCTTGCCATCGGTGTAGCGCGCGACGAAGGGCGCGCTCATGCCGGGGATGGCGGAAGGGTCGCGGGCAAACAGCACCTCGGCGCCAATGGCGCGGCCGCGCATGTCGGCGCGGTTTATCGGGCCTGCCGTATCGAGCAGGATGACCTGATACAGATCGGCCGTTTCGTGATTGGACACGGCGCCCGCGACACGCAGCGCCGTCTTGACGCGCACTTCGCCGTCCTTGGCGTCGGAGCGCACATATTTGCGCAGCCAGTGCTGGCCGTTGCGATCGAGGCGAACGGTGGTGACCGTGGTGCAGGCGACGCCCGACACCTGCTCCGCCGGCGGCCCGAGCAGCGCATCGCGCCCGACGAGGATTGCCGCAGCACCCGACGCACCGCTCAGCACGACGACACCGGCGACGATGATCAGCAGCTTCCGGGACAAGCGGAACGAGGTCGGAAGGAACTTCACGGGCGCAGACTTCTCTTGGAACGCAGGAACATGGAACGCGCCGAGACCACGCGAACTTTGCGCACAATACACGGCGGGCGTTTCGGAAGTTTTAAACGGCGGCGTCCGATTTCGGGACGCTTTTGCGAATGATTTGCAATTGCGTTTGACAGGCGGCGAAAGCGCCCTATAGTTTAATGCAACTCATTCGCAAAAGCAGCTCAGGAGAGCCGATGCTTCGCCGTTCGTTTAATGCCCTTCTCGTCAGCCTCACTCTGGCTTCCGCCGCCCCCGCAATCGCCCAGGAAAAGCCGAAGGTCGTCACGACCTTCACCATCATCGCCGATATCGCGTCGAATGTGGCGGGCGATGTCGCGGTGGTTGAATCGATCACCAAGCCGGGCGCCGAGATCCACAATTACCAGCCGACGCCGCGCGATATCCTGAAGGCACAGGATGCCAAGCTCGTGCTGTGGAACGGCCTCAACCTCGAACTCTGGTTCAAGAAATTCCTCGCCAATCTCGGCGACGTGCCGAATGTCACGGTCAGCGACGGCATCGAGCCGCTGAGCATCGTCGAGGGACCCTATCAGGGCAAGCCGAACCCGCATGCCTGGATGTCGCCCAACAATGCGCTGATCTATGTCGAGAACATCCGCAAAGCCTTGGTCGCGCTCGATCCAGCCAATGCGGCGACCTATGACGCCAATGCCAAGGCCTACAGCGCGAAGATCACCGCGCTCGGCGAGGAGATGAAGGCGAAGATCGGCGCGTTGCCGGAAGAGAAGCGCTGGCTCGTCACCAGCGAGGGCGCCTTCAGCTACCTCACCCGCGATTTCGGCCTCAAGGAACTGTTTCTCTGGCCGATCAATGCCGACCAGCAGGGCACGCCGAAACAGGTGAAGGCGGTGATCGACGCGGTGCGCGAGCACAATATCCATGTCGTCTTCTCGGAAAGCACCGTCTCCGCCGACCCCGCCAAGCAGGTCGCGGCCGAAACCGGCGCCACCTATGGCGGCATCCTTTATGTCGACTCGCTGAGCGAGGCGGATGGCCCCGTACCGACCTATCTCGACCTGCTGCGCGTGACCTCCGAGACCATCGTGAAAGGCCTTTCGCAATGATGATGGGCGGCAAGCCGAAAAAGGTGGACGGCATCGTCGCGGAGGACGTGACCGTCACCTATCGCAACGGCATGACGGCACTGCGCCATGCCAGTTTCTCCGTGCCGAAGGGCACGATCACCGCACTTGTCGGCGTCAATGGTGCCGGCAAGTCCACGCTGTTCAAGGCGATCATGGGCTTCGTGCCGGTCGCCGCCGGCAAGGTGACGATCCTCGGCCTTTCCGTGAAGGAAGCACTGAAGAAGAACCTCGTCGCCTATGTGCCGCAGGCCGAAGAGGTCGACTGGACCTTTCCGGTGCTCGTCGAGGACGTGGTGATGATGGGCCGCTACGGCCATATGAACTGGCTGCGCATTCCGAGCAAACGCGACCATGAGATGGTCGACGAGGCGCTGTCGCGGGTCAACATGGCGGCCTTCCGCAAGCGCCAGATCGGCGAACTTTCCGGCGGACAGCGCAAGCGCGTCTTCCTTGCGCGAGCGCTGGCGCAGGAGGGCCAGGTGATCCTGCTCGACGAGCCCTTCACCGGCGTCGACGTCAACACGGAAGAGCAGATCGTCGAACTGCTCGGCAAGCTGCGCGACGAAGGCCGCGTCATGCTGGTCTCGACCCACAATCTCGGCAGCGTGCCGGATTTCTGCGACCGCACCGTCTTCGTCAAGGGCACGGTCATCGCCTCCGGCCCGACGAAGGAGACTTTTACCGAAGCCAATCTGGAGCGTGCCTTCGGCGGCGTGCTGCGCCACTTCATCCTCGGCGGCCACGACCTGCACGACGACGAGGACAAGCGCTCGATCACGGTCATCACCGACGACGAGCGCCCCTTCGTCATCTATGGCGAGCCCGAGAAGGAGAAGACGCCGTGATCGACACGCTCCTCGAGCCCTTCGGTTACGGCTACATGGTCAATGCCATGTGGGTCAGCGCGCTGGTCGGCTGTATCTGCGGCTTCCTGTCGGCCTATCTCATGCTGAAGGGCTGGTCGCTGATCGGCGACGCGCTCTCGCATTCGATCGTTCCGGGCGTCGCCGGCGCCTATATGCTCGGCCTGCCCTTCGCGGCCGGTGCCTTTCTGTCGGGCGGGCTTGCCGCCGCCGCCATGCTCTTCCTCAATCGCCAGACGAAACTGAAGGAAGACGCCATTATCGGCATGATCTTCTCCTCCTTCTTCGGCCTCGGCCTGTTCATGGTGTCGCTGTCGCCGACACCGGTGAACATCCAGACCATCGTGCTCGGCAACATTCTTGCCGTCAGCCCCGAGGACACGATACAGCTCGCCATCATCGGCGCCGTCACGCTCATCATCCTGCTGTTCAAGTGGAAGGACCTGATGGTCACCTTCTTCGATGAAAACCATGCCCGTTCGATCGGCCTCAACCCGACGGGTCTGAAAATCCTGTTCTTCACGCTGCTCAGCGCCTCGACGGTCGCTGCCATGCAGACGGTCGGCGCCTTCCTCGTCATCGCCATGGTGGTGACACCGGGTGCCACCGCCTATCTGCTGACCGACCGCTTCCAGCGCCTGATCGTCATCGCGGCATCGCTCGGCGCCGGCACGAGCTTCGTCGGCGCCTATATTTCCTACTTCCTCGACGGCGCGACCGGCGGCATCATCGTCGTGCTGCAGACGGCGATCTTCCTGCTGGCCTTCGTCTTCGCGCCCAAGCACGGCCTCATCGCCGCGCGCCGCAAGGGCCAGCTGGCGCTCGAACCCGCGGAAGGCGCCAAGCCATGAACGAGACGCTTGAACTCGCCATCATGCCCTTCCAGCTCGCCTTCATGCAGAATGCCTTTCTGGTGACGCTGATGATCGCCGTGCCGATGGCGCTGCTGTCCTGTTATCTGGTGCTGAAAGGCTGGTCGCTGATGGGCGACGCGGTCTCCCATGCCGTGCTGCCGGGTGTCGTCATCGCCTATGTCGTCGGCCTGCCCTTCGCGGTCGGCGCCTTCGTCGCCGGCTTGTTCTGCGCGCTCGCCGCCGGCTATCTCAAGGACAACAGCCGAGTGAAGGAAGACACCATCCTCGGCATCGTCTTCTCCGGCATGTTCGCGATCGGGCTGGTGCTCTACGTCAAGATCCAGCCGGACATCCATCTCGACCACATCCTGTTCGGCGACATGCTCGGCATCGCGGCATCGGATCTCGTCGAAACGGCGATCATCGCGCTCGCCTCGACCGGCTTCATCCTCATCTTCCGCAAGGACCTCTTGGTGCATGCCTTCGACCGGCAGCACGCCTCCGCCATCGGCCTGCCGGTCAAGCTGCTGCATTACGGCCTGCTCGCCGTGCTGTCGCTGGTCGTGGTCGGCGCGCTGAAGGCGGTCGGCATCATCCTGGCGATCGCCATGCTGGTGGCGCCCGGCGCCATCGCCGCGCTCGTCACCCGGCGCTTCCCGAGCATGCTGATGGTTGCCGTCGCGGTTGCCATGGGAGCGACGTTCTTCGGCATCTGGCTGAGCTTCCTGATCGACAGCGCGCCGGCACCGACCATCGTGCTTTTGATGACGATCCTCTTCGTCCTGGCGTTTTTCCGCAACGTGCTGCAAAGCCGCAGGCCCGCACAGGAGGCGTGATCCGGCCCGGCTGAGGCTCTGTCGACAGAGGTGCGGTTTCCGTCTATCGTCCGCCGCGACCGGTCGGCCGCGTGCTTCGCGGCAGGCCCAATGAAGACGAGAACAAGCAGCGGGACGGCATGGCGCATATCGGTATCGTCGGCGGTGGCCTCATGGGCTGCGCCACAGCGCTCAACCTTTTGGAACAGGGCCACAGCGTCACCATCCTCGAGCGGGATGCCGGTGGCTTGCCGGCCTCCGTCGGCAATGCGGGCATTCTGGCCGTACCGGAAATCGACCCGCTCGCCCGGCCAAACATGTTGCTTTCCGTGCCGAAATGGCTGCTCGATCCGCAGGGGCCGCTGACAGTGCGCTGGCAGGACCTGCCGGCGCTCACACCCTGGCTCCTCCGGTTCCTGCTCTCCGCGCGCCCTGCCAAGATCGCCGCCAGCCGCGCGGCCATGCTCTACCTCATGAAGACGGCCGAGGCCGACCATGTGCGCCTCGGCAACTTCGCCGGCATGTCCGGCCATATCCGCGATACCGGCGCGCTCACCGTGTTCGACAGTGTTGCGGCCCGCGACAGGGCCTTTGCGCACGAGACGGAGAATGCCAAACTGATCGGCTGCAACGTCGAGAAACTCGACATGGAGGAAGCCCGTCGCCGCGTGCCGGCCCTGCAGGGCAGCTTCGCCGGCGCCACCTTCAGCGACGGCTACAAGACCTTCGACTATCCGCTCACCTTCCTGCGCCGGCTCCAGGCGGCATTGCGCGAGCGGGCAACGCTGCTCGACGCCACCGTGTCCTCGGTCGCCCGCGCCGAGCACGGCATCATCGTCCGGACGGAAGGCGGCAAGGAATTCATCTTCGACCGGCTGGCGATCACCGCCGGCGTCTGGTCCCGCCGCTTCGTCGCCGATCTCGGCCTGAATGTGCTGCTGGAAACCGAGCGTGGCTACAACACGACCTTCATGAACCCGTCGACCACGCTGGAAATGCCGATCTTCTTCTCCGAACACGGCTTCGTCGCGACACCCTTCGAGAATGCGCTGCGCGTTGGTGGCGCCGTGGAACTTGCCTCGCCGGACGCGCCCGCCAACTACAAGCGTGCCGCCGCCATGCGCAAGAAGATGCGGCGCTACGTGCCGGACCTTCCGGAAGAGGGCGGCACGGAATGGATGGGCCGGCGCCCGTCCACGCCGGATACGCTGCCCGTCATCAGCCTGCATCCCCGCGATCCGCGCATTGCCTTCGCCTTCGGCCACGGCCATCTCGGCCTGACGCTTTCGGCGACGACCGGCCGCCATGTTTCGCGCCTGCTGGCCGGCGAAGGCGAAGCGGCACTCGCCCCCTTCTCCATCGCCCGTTTCCAGTAAACGCGGCCTCCAGAACAACAAAAAGCCAGAACAAAAAGAAAAGAAAGAGACCGACCATGCACAAGGTTATTTTCGATACGGATCCCGGTGTCGACGACGCGATGGCGCTGTTGTTCCTGCACAATCACCCCGAAATCGACCTGATCGGCATCACCACCGTGTTCGGCAATGCGTCGATCGAGACGACGACGCGCAACGCGCTGTTCCTGAAGCGCGAATGGGGCATCGCGGCACCGGTCGCCAAGGGTGACGGCAAGACCTACAATCCGATGCGCAACCCGATCGACTGGCCGGTGATGATCCACGGCCATGACGGGCTCGGCAATATCGACGTGCCCGAGACGATCGACCTGCCGCTCGACCCGCGCCCGGCCCATCGCTTCATCATCGAGACGGTCCGCGCCAATCCCGGCGAAGTCACGCTGATCGCCGTCGGCCGCATGTCGAACCTCGCCTATGCACTGAAGGAAGACCCGGCGATCGCCGGCCTCGTCAAGCAGGTCATCATCATGGGTGGCGCCTTCGACGTTCCCGGCAACATCACGCCTGCCGCCGAAGCCAATATCCATGGCGACCCGGAGGCGGCCGACGTGGTGATGGGGGCAGCCTGGAAGGTCGTCGTCGTTGGCCTCGACGTGACGATGAAGACCGTGATGCTGCGCAAGCGGCTGGCCGATCTCACGGCGCAGAACGGCACGCACCTGAAACTGCTCTCCGATATCTCGCAGTTCTACATCGATTTCTACGGCCAGCATGTGAAGGACGAGGGCATGGTGGTGCATGACAGTTGCGCCTGCGTCTATCTCGTCGCCCCCGAACTCTTCACGACCCGCAGCGGCGCGATCCGCGTCGTCGCCGGCGGCATAGCCGACGGCCAGACGATCCAGAAGCCGGACGGCCGCGGTTTCCCACCCGGCAACTGGGACGACCTGCCGAGCCAGCATGCCTGCATCGGCATCGATGCGGAAAAGGTGATGGCGCTGCTCGACGCGACGCTGGTACGCTGATCGGGAACCGCCGGCCCGTGTGCGTTACCGGCCGGCGTGTTCATCCCACCAGCGCAGCACGCGCAAAGCCCGAAGCGTGATCCAGCGCGAGGGCTGTCCCGGTACTTCCATCTCGAACCAGACAGGCCCCTTCAGGGTCCAGTCGAGCGGCCAGGTGCCGTCGTCCGACTGCCGGGAGCGCAAATGGTCGATCGCCTCGCGCAGGCGCGGATCGAGTGCAGTGCCCGTTGCCAGCGACGCCGCGCGAAAATACTCCAGCCCGCGCAGAACATCGTAACGCCAGCGGTTCGGGTGCAAAAATTTCAGATAGCGTTCGTCCGCCGGCGCGCCGGTGCCGAGACGGCGGAAAAGACCGCGTTCCAGCAGATAGGCTTCACCCGCCGCCCGCGCTGCCCGCGTTTTCGCCGTGGCGCCCTTGGCGTTTTCGTATTCAAGAAGCCCTTCCAGCACATTGATCGTCGTGTGGAAGGACGAGCGATGCGAGCCGTTGCAACGCTCGCAGTTCCAGCCGCCGTCCGGCTGCCGTTCGCCCAGCAAGCGCTCGACGATCGGCGAGACCTCGACACCGAAATAGGCGCCCACCATCACCGTGCGGGCATTGATGCATTCCTCGACTTCACCATCCCAGAAAGGCTGCGCGTCATGGTCCCAGCGCGAATTTTCCGCGATGAGATCAACCGTACGCCGCGCCCGTGCCGATGAAGGATAGAGGCCGAAGTCGTAAAGCTGCTGCAGGGAAAAACAGGTGGCGGTCCAGGCCTGGCCGAGCTCGCGCCAGTTCTCTTCCGTGTAGCCGGCCGGCATGAAGGCGCCACCGGCCCATTGGCCATCCTGATCCTGATGGGAGAGGAGCCGCGCGCCCCAGCCTTCGGTTTCCACCCTGGCGCGCTCGGCCTGCCATTCCGCTTCCGGCGCGTCGAGGAGGTCGCGCATCACCTGCCAGCGGATCGCGGGATCCGAAGCGAGCAGCCAGTCGATGACGGAACCGGTGGGAGCCATATGGTGGAATCTATCACCGCATCCCGCCGATTTCTATTCCGGCGCGCCCGGCAACTGCCAGTCGATCGGCTTGCGGCCGTGTTTTTCGAGAAAGGTATTCGCCTTGGAAAACGGCTTCGTGCCGAAGAAACCATTGTGCGCGGAGAGGGGCGAGGGATGAACCGAGCGCAGCACGAGGTGGCGCTTGCTGTCGACGAACGCCGCCTTCTTCTGCGCGTAGGAGCCCCAGAGGATGAAGACGACGGGTTTTTCCTGCTCGTTGACGGCGCGGATCACGGCATCGGTAAAACGCTCCCAGCCCTTGCCCTGATGCGAGGCGGCGCGGCCCATCTCCACCGTCAGCACGCTGTTGAGAAGGAGGACGCCCTGCCTGGCCCAATGTTCGAGGAAGCCATGGCGCGCCGGGGGAATGCCGAGATCGTCCTGCATTTCCTTGTAGATATTGACGAGCGACGGCGGGGTGCGAATACCGGGCTGCACGGAAAAGCACAGGCCGTGCGCCTGCCCTTCGCCGTGGTAAGGATCCTGACCGAGAATGACGACCCGCACCTCGTCGAGCGGCGTCAGGTCCAGCGCGCGAAAATATTCCGGCCCCTTGGGGAAGATGCGTCGCCCGTCCTGCTTCTGCTCCAGCAGAAAGGTCTTCAGGTCGGCCATGTAGGGACTGGAGAATTCCGCCGCGAGCGGCGCCTTCCAGCTTTCGCCGATCTTCACATCCGTCATCGTCCGCTCCCGCCATGCCTTCGAGGAGGCAGAGTTTAGCGCCGGATGGACGGAGCGACCGGCCAAAGGGCCGGTCATCCACAGCTATCTCAACGAACCCCGAGCACGCTCATCAGGCTTTTCATGCGCTCTGCCGCCACGTCCGGCTTGTCGAGCACATTCGCCTGGTCGGCGAGGCGGAAGACATCGGCATAGTGCAGCGCGCCGCGCGCGGACTGCATGCCGGCCGGCATGGTGAAGTGATCCTGATGGCCGTTCAGCCAGGCAAGGAAGACGACGCCTGCCTTGTAGTACTGCGTCGGCGCCTCGAAGATCTTGCGCGACAGCGGCACGGTCGGCTCGATGACCGAGCGGAATGTCGCAACGTCGCCAGCGGCGAGCGAAGCCAGCGCCATCGAGGCCTGCGGCGCCACCGCATCGAAGATGCCGAGCAGCGCGTGGCTGTATTTGCGCCCGTCGCCCTCGATCAGTTCGGCATAGTTGAAATCGTCGCCGGTAAAACACAGCACGCCCTCCGGCAGACGATCGCGCAACGCCACTTCCTTGGCGTTTTCGAGAAGCGAGATCTTGATGCCTTCGACCTTGTCGCGGTTTTCGTCGATGATCGACAGCACCGCATCGAGCGCCGGCTCGAAACTGTCCGAACCCCAATAGCCCTTCAACTGCGGATCGAACATGTCGCCGAGCCAGTGCAGCACGACCTTGTCCTTCGCCTGGCCAAGGATGCGGCCATAGACCTTGCGGTAATCGTCCGGCGATTTGGCGAGACGGGCAAGCGCGCGGCTGGCCATCATGATCGCGCGGCCGCCATGTTTTTCGACGAAGCCGACCTGTTCCTCATAGGCCGCGATCACATCGTCCAGCGAGCGGGCAGCGGCCGGGTTCAGGTGGTCCGTGCCGGCGCCGCAGGCAAGGTCGGCACCCGACACCGTCCTGGCGTCCGCGAGCGACCGGCGGATCAGTTCCTGTGCGCCGGCCCAATCGAGCCCCATGCCGCGCTGCGCCGTATCCATCGCCTCGGCGATGCGGAAGCCGAGCGACCAGAGGTGATGGCGGAAGGCCATGGTGGCGTCCCAGTCAACGGCCGGCGCCTCCCAGGGACGCGTATCGCGACGCGGATCCGACACCACATGGGCTGCGGCATAGGCAATGCGGCTGAAGACGGGCACGCCGGAGGGACGCGACGTGGGCGTGCCGGCAAGGGTATAAGCTTCGACACCGCCATCGGCACGCGGCAGGGAAAGGCTGATCGGCATGGAGTCCTCCCGAGGTTTGTTCAGGGCAATAATTTAGATCGTTCCAAATTTCAAGGCTATTTTTTGAAACCGGCACTGAAAATCAAGGCGCACGACCCTGCTGTTGGAAAGACAAGGAAACCTCTCATCCACCCCCCGTCGTCATCGTCGGCCTTGAGCCGGGGACGCGAGAAACCGGATGTTGAGCGCGCCGCATGGATGGTCGGGGCCAAGCCCGACCATGACGGGAAGAAGGGAGCGCTACAAACAAGAAAACCGCAGGATCAAGCCCGTCACCAAACCCGCCAAACATCTCTTGACAAAATTGGAACGATCCAATTAACTGCACCCAACAAGCGAGCACACAACGCCTCGCACAGGGAGGATGATCGTGAACAAAGGCCGGGTAACCGTCATCGATATTGCGCGCGCTGCCGGCGTGTCGAAGTCGACGGTATCGCTCGTCCTGCAGGCAAGCCCGCTCGTGAACGAGGCGACCCGCGCCAAGGTGAATGCCACCATTCGCGAGCTTGGCTATGTCTACAATCGCGGTGCGGCGAACCTGCGCCAGTCCGCCTCCTCGCGCATCATCGGCATCATCGTCAACGACCTCACCAACTCCTTCTTCGCGGAACTTGCCGTCGGCATGGACATGGTCATGCAGTCCGCCGGCTATGTGCAGTTCCTGTCGAACTCCGCCGAAAGCGTCGACCGCCAGCGCGAGGTCATCGCCTCGATGCGCGAGCATGGCATTGCCGGCCTCATCTTCTCGCCTGCCCGCGGCACGGAAGCCGCCGACCTGAAGCCGCTGGTGGCAAGCGGCATTCCCGTCGTCGCCGTGGTGCGCAACGTGGTCGGTGCGAAGGTCTCGACGCTGTTTTCCGACAATTATGCCGGCGCGAAAGATGCCGTACGGCACCTCATCGCGCTCGGCCATCGCCGTATCGCCTTCCTCGGCGGTATCTCGAACACCACGGTGTTTACCGAGCGTGTCCAGGGCTGGCGCGAGGCGCTGGCGGAGGGTGGGCTTGAGGCTCAGAATTCCCTCGTCATCGCCACGACGGCATCGCGCGCCGGCGGTGTCGCGGCCATCGAGCGCGCCCTGCTGCTGCCCGAACCGCCGACCGCCGCGCTGTGCTTCAACGACGCGGCCGCCTTCGGCGTCTGCGATGGCCTGCGGGCCGCCGGCAAGGAGCCGGGTCGCGATTTCGGCGTGGTCGGCTTCGACGACGTGATCGAGGCCGAAACCGCAGTCCCCGCGCTGACGACGGTTTCCGTCGATCCGCAGGGCATGGGCCGGCGTGCGGCGCAACTGCTTTTGAAACAGATCAATGCGGGCCGGGTAGAGCCCGAGGCGATCGTCAGTTCCGTGCGCCTCGTCGTGCGCCAGAGCTGCGGCGCCGGATCGAACGACAAGACGAGGAGGATTTCGGCATGACACGGTGGGGTTTGATCGGGGCGAGCACGATCGCCAAGGAATGGGTGATCGGCGCAATCCGCGCGACGGGCGGCGAAATCGTCTCCGTGATGAGCACGAATGCCGAGCGCGGCAGGGCCTATGCGGATGCGCAGGGCATTGCGAAATCGGTCACCACGCTCGCCGACCTGGTGAATGATCCCGAAATCGACGCCGTCTATATTTCGACGACCAACGAACTGCACCGCGACCAGGCACTGGCAGCGGCCAGGGCGGGAAAGCATATTCTCTGCGAAAAGCCGCTCGCCATGTCGCTTGAGGACGCCCGCGGCATGGTCAAGGCCGCGCAGGATGCCGGCGTCGTCATGGCGACCAACCACCACCTGCGCAATGCGGCGACGCACGGCGCCATGCGCGCGGCAATCAAGGCCGGCCGCATCGGCCAGCCGCTGTCGGCCCGCGTCTTCCATGCCGTCTACCTGCCGCCGCACCTGCAGGGCTGGCGCCTCGACAAGCCGGAAGCCGGCGGCGGCGTGATCCTCGACATCACCGTGCACGACGCCGACACGCTGCGCTTCGTGCTGGACGCCAATCCGGTGGAAGCGATCGCCTTTTCGCAGGCCGGCGGCATGGGCAAGGCCGGGCTGGAAGATGCCGTGATGGGCGTGCTGCGTTTCGAGAACGGCGTGATCGCGCAGTTCCACGATGGTTTCACCACCAAATTCGCCGAAACCGGCCTGGAAGTGCACGGCACGGACGGTTCGCTGATCGGCCGCAACGTCATGAGCCAGCGCGCCGCCGGCACCGTGACGCTGCGCGACGCGAATGGCGAACAGGAGCTGCCGCTCGACCACCGCAATCTCTATGAAACGGCACTTGCCGCCTTTCATGTGGCAATCGCCGGCAAGGGACAGCCCTCGGCCACGGGCGAGGACGGCGTCTGGTCGCTGGCCGCGGGGCTGGCGGTCGTCGAGGCGGCCCGCACAGGCCGCACGGTCAGCATCGAACCTGGACTCTAAAAGACCATGAGCAAGCATATCACGCCACGCCAGGCCGCAGATCTGATCCCGGACGGCGCCGTCGTTTCGGTCTCCTCCTCCTCCGGCCTCGGCTGCCCGGACCTGACGTTGAAGGCGATCGGCGAGCGCTTCGACGAGACCGGCCATCCGCAGAACCTCACCACGCTGCATCCCATCGCCGCCGGCGACATGAGCGGCATCAAGGGCGTGGATTACATCGCGAAAAAGGGCCTGCTGAAGACGATCATCGGCGGCTCCTATCCGTCCGGCCCCTCCTCGTCCGAACCGCCGCTGATCTGGCAGATGATCGGCAGCGACGAGGTTGCCGCCTATAACGTGCCGTCCGGCATTCTCTTTGACATGCACCGCGAGGCCGCCGCCAAGCGCCCCGGCGTGATCACCAAGGTCGGCCTCGAAACCTTCGTCGATCCGAGCCGCGAAGGCTGCGCGATGAATGCTTCGGCGGCAAAGACCCCGCTTGTCGAAAAAATCACCTTCGCCGGCGAGGACTGGCTGTATTTCAAGGCGATCGCGCCGCAGGTGGCGATCATCCGCGCCACCACGGCCGACGAGCGCGGCAACCTGACCTATGAACACGAGGGCGCCTATCTCGGCGGCCTCGACCAGGCGCTCGCCGCCCGCAACAATGGCGGCATCGTGATTGCGCAGGTCAAGCGCATCGTCAAGGACGGTTCGCTGAAGCCGCATGACGTGCGCGTTCCCGGTGTGCTGGTCGATTACATCGTCGTCGATCCGGACCAGAAGCAGACGACGCAGACTCTGTACGACCCGGCGATTTCCGGCGAAATCTTCCGGCCGCTCGACACATTCCGCGTGCCGGAATTCAACATCCAGAAGGTCATCGCCCGTCGCGTGGCGCAGGAGCTGGAGGCCGGCAGCGCCGTCAATCTCGGCTTCGGCATTTCCGCCAACGTGCCGCGCATCCTGCTCGAAGAAGGCCTGCATGGAGCCGTCACCTGGGTGATCGAACAGGGCGCCGTCGGCGGCGTGCCGCTGCTCGACTTCGCCTTCGGCTGCGCGTCGAATGCCGATGCCTTCATGCCCTCGCCCTATCAGTTCACCTATTTCCAGGGCGCGGGTTTTGATGCCTCGCTGCTCTCCTTCCTGGAAATCGGCAAGGACGGCTCGGTCAATGTGTCGAAGCTCTCGTTCCGACCACATGTGACGGCAGGCGCCGGCGGCTTCGTCGATATCACGGCGCGGGCGAAGAAGATCGTCTTCTCCGGCATGTTCAATGCCGGCGCCAAACTCGTCGTCGAGGGCGGCAAGCTGGTGATCGAGAAGGAAGGCAAGCTGAAGAAGCTGGTCAACGCCGTCGAGCATGTCACCTTCTCCGGCCCGCGCGGCGTGGCGCAGGGGCAGGACATCACCTATGTCACCGAACGCTGCGTGCTGAAGCTGACGCAGGAAGGTATCGTGCTCACCGAGATCGCGCCGGGCGTCGATCTGCAGGCGCACATCCTCGACCAGTCGGAATTCGACCTCATCGTTTCGCCGGACCTGAAGGTGATGGATGCCGCACTGTTCAGCGATGCGCCGATCGGCCTGACGCTGCCGCAGAAGGCACCGCGCCAGCTGGCAGGAGCACATCATGGCTGAGCCGCGCATCCGCATCTCCGTCGAAGGCGACGTCGCGACGATTACCGTCGCGCGGCCGGAAAAGGCGAACGCCTTCGACATCGACATGCTGAAGGAGCTTTCGGCTGCCTGCGACGAGATCGAGGCGAATGCTGCCGTGCGCGTCGCGATCCTGACCGGCGAGGGCAAGGCCTTTTCGGCGGGCGGCGATATCCGCGCCTGGGCCGGCATGGAAGCCAATGCATTCGGCCATGC
Organism: Shinella kummerowiae; assembly: GCF_009827055.1. Classification (GTDB taxonomy): domain Bacteria; phylum Pseudomonadota; class Alphaproteobacteria; order Rhizobiales; family Rhizobiaceae; genus Shinella; species Shinella kummerowiae. The sequence goes on along the minus strand of NZ_WUMK01000007.1, from coordinate 184,417 downwards.
CTGGGTGCGCTTCGGCCACCGCGTCTTCGAACGGCTGGCGACCTTGCGCATGCCGCTGATCGCCGCTGTCAACGGCCATGCGCTGGGTGGCGGGCTGGAACTGGCGGCCGCCGCCGACATTCGCATCGCCGAAACACAGGTGAAGATCGGCCTGCCGGAAGCCGGCCTCGGCATGGTGCCCGGCTGGTCCGGCACGCAGCGGCTGGTGAAGCGCTTTGGCGCACAGGCCGTGCGCCGCATGCTGCTCGGCGGCGAGGTGCTGACAGCCGTGGAGGCACAGACGCTCGGCATCGTCGACCAGGTTGTGGAGACCGGAACGGCTGTCGAAGCAGCCAAGGCTTACGCCGCCCGCATCGCGGCCCGCGGGCCCGCGGCGACGGAAGTTTCGAAACTGATGATCGCCGTGGCGAATGGCGAAGACAATGGTGCGGCGGTGGAGGCCCTCGGCTCGATCCTCGTTGCCAAGACCGGGGACCTGAAGGAGGGCGTTGCCGCCTTCACGAGCAAACGCCCCGCAGACTTCAAGGGAGAATGGTAATGACCGCGCATGTGAAGCCGAAGGCGCTGGAAAACTTCAAGGCACGCGATTTCCGCATGCTGATTAACGGCGTCTGGACGGAAGGCGCCGGCCCCGCGCTCGAACGCGTGGCCCCCGGCCACGGCATCGTGGTGAGCCGCTACCCGGCCGGCACCAAGGCCGATGCCGAGCGCGCCATCGCAGCCGCGCGAAAAGCCTTCGACGACGGCCCATGGCCGACCATGACGGGCGCCGAGCGCTCCAACATCCTGCTGAAAGCCGCCGACCTCATCGCCGCACGCGCCGATGAACTCGCCTTCCTCGACTGCATCGAGAGCGGCAAGCCGATCAGCCAGGCGAAGGGCGAACTCGGTGGTGCCGCCGATATCTGGCGCTATGCCGCAGCGCTTGCCCGCGATCTGCATGGCGAGAGCTATAACACGCTCGGCGAAGGCACGCTCGGCGTCGTGTTGCGCGAGGCGATCGGCGTCGTCTCCATCATCACGCCGTGGAACTTCCCCTTCCTGATCGTCAGCCAGAAGCTGCCCTTCGCGCTCGCCGCCGGCTGCACGACGGTCGTCAAGCCGTCGGAGCTCACCTCCGGCTCGACGCTGGTGCTCGGCGAAATCCTCATCGAAGCGGGCGTGCCCGCCGGTGTCGTCAACATCCTCACCGGCACCGGCCCCGAGGTCGGCGCGCCGATGACGACCCATCCCGACGTCGACATGGTCTCGTTTACCGGCTCCACCGGCGTCGGCCGCCTGACGATGGCCAATGCCGCGCAGACGCTGAAAAAGGTCTCGCTGGAACTCGGCGGCAAGAACCCGCAGATCGTCTTCCCCGATGCCAATCTCGACGAATTTCTCGACGCCGCGGTGTTCGGCGCCTATTTCAACGCCGGTGAATGCTGCAATGCCGGCTCGCGGCTGATCCTGCACAAATCGATCGCGGCGGACGTCACCGCCCGCATCGCTGAACTCGCAAAAAAGGTCAAAGTCGGCGATCCGCTCGATCCGACGACACAGGTCGGCGCGATCATCACGCCGCAGCACCTGGAAAAGATCGGCTCCTATGTGGATGGCGCGACCAAAGCCGGCGCTTCGGTGGCGCTCGGCGGCGGCGCCCTCGATCTCGGCCTCGGCCAGTTCATGGCGCCGACCGTCCTCTCCGGCGTGCTGCCCGAGATGACGGTCGCCCGCGAGGAGGTTTTTGGCCCGGTGCTGTCGGTGCTGACCTTCGAGACGACGCAAGAGGCGATCCGCATTGCCAACGCCATCGACTACGGCCTGTCGGCCGGTGTGTGGAGCCGCGATTTCGACACCTGCCTGACCATCGGCCGCAAAGTGCGCGCCGGCACGGTCTGGATGAACACCTTCATGGACGGCGCATCCGAACTGCCCTTCGGCGGCTACCGCCAGTCCGGCCTCGGCCGCGAACTCGGCCGCCATGCGGTGGAGGATTATACCGAGACCAAGACGCTCAACATGCATATGGGCGCGCGCACCGGCTGGTGGATGCCGCGATGACAAAACCCTTCCCGACAACCATGGATGGGATCGGTTTTGCCGCCCGCTCAGGGCGTCGGGAAGCCGAATTGCGGGCTTTGCAGGATCGTCAGGTCCTCGACAGGCTCGCCGGCGATGCGTTGCAAGAGCAACTGTCCCATCGCCTCGCCGGCCGCCTTGAGGTCCTCGTAGATCGTCTCGACCTTGGGCTGAATCTGGCTCAAGAGCAGCGAGGTCTGCTTGGCGACGATATCGTATTCCGCGCCAAGGGTAAGGCCCTGGTCGCTCATGCCGGTGATGGTGGCGAGCGCCGAGACCTCGCCGGGACAGGCGAAACCATCCGGCGGATCGGGCTCACCGCTGCGGCGGCGCACATAGTCGCGGATCATGTCGGCGGGACTGTCGAGATCGAGCGTGTCGGGAATTTCGTAGGCGATGCCGGCCTCGCGCACCGCGGTCATGAAGCCGTGCAGCATGTGCTGGTGGAAGGTCAGGCGCTTCGGCGGCAGGATGATCGTGACCTTGCGGCGTCCCTTGACGATCAGGCGTTTGGTGGCCTCGTAGGCGAAGGCGTAGTTGTCGTAGTCGACGAAGGCATGCGGAGTGGAGAACTCCGTGCGGCCATGGGTGACGAAGGGAAAGCCGTTTTCGAGCAGCAGCCGCACACGCGGATCGAAGGGCTCGGTGCGCGAAAAGATCAGGCCGTCGGCCATGCCGTTGCGGATGATGTAGTTGACGGCATCGACATTGCTGCCGTCGAGAAAATTCGGCGTGACGATGAGGTGGTAGGGCGTCGTCTGCAGCGCGCGCGCCAGGCCGTGCATGATGGACGTGCCGAAGCCGAGGATTTCCTCGTGCGGATCGAGCAGCACGGAAATGACATTGGTGCGGCCGGTCTTGAGGCGTTGCGCGGCGCGGTCGGGCAGGTAGCCGATCTCGGCGGCGACCTCATGCACGCGCCGACGGGTGTTTTCGGAAATCTGCGGCGCATTGCCGAGCGCGCGCGAGACCGTAGTGATGGCCAGACCCGTCATTTCGGCAATCGTCTTCAGCGTCGGCTTGCCGGCTCGGGACGGGTTGCGGGCTGGTTCACTGTCGGCGGGCTTTTCGATGCGGGACACGGGTGCGTTTCTTTGGATTGCAGCAGTCGATCGGCGGCACCATACCGACGCGCCACGCCGCTAGCAATCTTGCACCGCACAGAATTTAAAACGTTTTCCGTGCGGCGCAGCAAGCGCCCGAATTTGCGCCAATCGCCTGAATTGCCCGAATTTACCGCATTTGCGAAAGCAGTTCCGGCTGACGCTTGGGATGGCTTGACTCCGCAAATTTACAACGTTTTAAATTGGCACGGCACTTTGAGCCGCAAACGAAATTCCGACGCCGTCAACGGCCTCGGGGAAATCGGCGGGAGGAGGCTCTCGCCCTCGAACTTGCAAACGGGAGGAATACGATGCGCAAGTTTCTGACAACCACCGCAATCGCCGCGGTAATGATGACGATGGGCGGCATGTCCGCCAAGGCAGCCGAAGGCGTCGAGGTTCTGCACTGGTGGACCTCCGGTGGCGAAGCTGCCGCTCTCGACGTCCTGAAGAAAGATCTGGAAGCCAAGGGCATTTCCTGGACCGACATGCCGGTTGCCGGCGGCGGCGGCACGGAAGCCATGACGGTGCTGCGCGCCCGCGTCACGGCCGGCAATGCGCCGACCGCCGTGCAGATGCTCGGCTTCGACATTCTCGACTGGGCCAAGGAAGGCGCTCTCGGCAATCTCGACGACATCGCCGCCAAGGAAGGCTGGGACAAGGTCATCCCGACCGCACTCCAGCAGTTCTCCAAGTATGACGGCCACTGGATCGCCGCCCCGGTCAACGTGCACTCCACGAACTGGGTCTGGGTCAACAAGGCAGCCCTCGACAAGGCAGGCGGCAAGGAACCGGCGAACTGGGACGAACTCGTCGCCCTGCTCGACAAGTTCAAGGAACAGGGCATCACGCCGGTCGCCCATGGTGGCCAGCCGTGGCAGGACGCGACGATCTTCGACGCGGTCGTGCTGTCCTTCGGCAACGACTTCTACAAGAAGGCGTTCATCGACCTCGATCCGGACACGCTGGGCGGCGCCCAGATGAAGGAAGCCTTCGACCGCATGACGAAGCTGCGCTCCTACGTGGACGACAACTTCTCGGGCCGTGACTGGAACCTCGCGTCCGCCATGGTCATCGAAGGCAAGGCCGGCGTGCAGTTCATGGGCGACTGGGCGAAGGGCGAATTCATCAAGGCCGGCAAGAAGCCGGGCACGGACTTCGTCTGCATGCGCTTCCCGGGCACGCAGGGTTCGGTCACCTTCAACTCCGACCAGTTCGCGATGTTCAAGGTTGCCGAGGCCAAGATCCCCTCGCAGCTCGAAATGGCGACCGCCATCGAAAGCCCGGCCTTCCAGTCGGCCTTCAACGTGGTCAAGGGTTCTGCCCCTGCCCGCACCGACGTCTCGGACGAAGCCTTCGACGATTGCGGCAAGAAGGCCATCAAGGACCTTGCGGAAGCCAACACCAATGGCTCGCTGTTCGGCTCCATGGCGCATGGCCACGCCAATCCAGCCTCCGTCAAGAACGCGATCTATGACGTCGTGACCCGCCAGTTCAACGGCGAGCTTTCCTCTGAGGAGGCCGTGACGGAACTCAAGGCCGCCGTCGAGGCCGCGAAGTAAGCGAACGAGGCTACCCCTCACCCCGGCCCTCTCCCCGTTCACGGGGAGAGGGCGACGGAGAGGTCACGGCATATGTCCTTCTCCCCGCCTGCGGGGAGAAGGTGCCGGCAGGCGGATGAGGGGCATGGCCCCGCCGCCGACAAACACACAACAACGGTGGTACCGACCATGGATAGCCGAAGCCGGCTGCAGGAGCTTCTGCCGAAGCTCGTGCTGGCACCCAGTTTCCTCATCGTGCTCGTCTTCGTCTACGGCTTCATCGCCTATACGGGCTTCCTGTCGCTGACGGACAGCAAGATGCTGCCCTCCTACAATTTCGTGGGTCTCAGCAACTATACAAAGCTCTGGGCGCTGCCGCACTGGTGGCGGGCGATCTCGAATCTGGCGATCTTCGCCTCGCTCTACATCGTCATCTGCTCGGTTCTGGGGCTCGGGCTCGCCATCCTGCTCGACCAGAAGATCCGTGCCGAAGGCATCCTGCGGCCCATCTACCTCTATCCCATGGCGCTCTCCTTCATCGTCACGGGCACCGCGTGGAAATGGTTCCTCGACCCCGGCATCGGGCTTGAGAACACCATGCACCTCTGGGGCTGGGAAAGCTTCGCCTTCAACTGGATCAAGGACCGCAACTACGCGATCTACTGCGTGGTGATCGCCGCCGTCTGGCAGTCCTCCGGCTTCGTCATGGCGATGTTCCTCGCCGGCCTTCGCGGCGTCGACAACGAGATCATCAAGGCCGCGCAGATCGACGGCGCCTCGACCTCGACGATCTATCGCCGCATCATCATTCCGCTGATGCGCCCGGTGTTCCTGTCGGCCTTCGTCGTGCTCGCCCACCTCGCCATCAAGGCCTACGACCTTGTCGTCGCCTTGACCGGCGGCGGCCCCGGCCAGGCGACCGAACTGCCGGCGACCTTCATGTATTCCTATACCTTCACCCGCAACCAGATGGGCATCGGCGCCTCGTCGGCCATCATCATGCTGGTCATGATCTTCTCGATCATCATCCCCTACCTCTATTCCGAAATCCGCGGAGGCAAAGGCCGATGAGCGCTCAGAACCCCGACAACGTCATCTCGCACAACAAGCTGACGCGCGCCCTGATCTACACCGCCCTCATCCTGTTTGCGGTCTACTACCTGCTGCCGCTCTATGTGATGCTGGTCAATTCGCTGAAGCCCTTGGAGGAAATCCGCCAGGGCGGCATGCTGAACCTGCCGAAGGTCTGGACGATCGAACCCTGGCTGCAAGCCTGGTCGACCGCGCAGATCGGCGTGCAGCCGACCGGCCTTCGCCCCTTCTTCATCAACTCGATCCTGATGGTCGTGCCGGCCGTGGCGATCTCCACCATCATCGGCGCGCTCAACGGCTACGTGCTGACCAAGTGGCAGTTCAGGGGCTCGAACGTCTTCTTCGGCCTCTTGCTGCTCTCCTGCTTCATTCCGTTCCAGATCGTACTCATTCCGATGGCGCGCATCCTCGGCATGCTGGGCCTCGCCGGCTCGCTCTGGGGCCTGATCCTCGTGCACATCATCTACGGCCTCGGCTTCACCACGCTCTATTTCCGCAACTACTACGAAAACTTCCCGACCGAGCTGGTGCGCGCGGCGCAGATCGACGGCGCAAGCTTCTTCCAGATCTTCTACCGCATCCTGCTGCCGTCTTCCGGGCCGATCATCGTCGTCTCCGTCATCTGGCAGTTCACCAATATCTGGAACGACTTCCTGTTCGGCGCCTCCTTCTCCGGCGCCAACACGACGCCGATGACGGTCGCGCTCAACAACCTCGTCCAGTCCTCGACGGGCGTGAAGGAATACAACGTGCATTTCGCCGGCGCGATCCTCGCCGCCCTGCCCACCCTCATCGTCTACATCGTCTCCGGACGGTATTTCGTGCGCGGCCTGATGTCCGGCGCCGTGAAAGGATAATGTCCATGTCTTTCCTGAAGATCAGCAACCTGCGCAAATCCTACGGATCGCTCGAAATCCTGAAGGACATCAATCTCGAGATCGAACAGGGCGGCTTTCTCGTGCTCGTCGGCCCGTCCGGCTGCGGCAAGTCCACGTTGCTCAACACCATCGCCGGCCTGGAGCCGATCACCTCGGGCGACATCGCCATCGACGGCCGCTCGGTCGCTGGCCTGCATCCATCCAAGCGCGACATCGCCATGGTGTTCCAGTCCTACGCGCTCTACCCGAACATGACCGTCGCGGGAAACATCGCCTTCGGCATGGAAATCCGTGGCGTGCCGAAGGACGAGCGCGACAAGGCGATCAAGCAGGTCGCCGACATGTTGCAGATCGGCCATCTGCTGGAACGCAAGCCGGGCCAGCTTTCCGGCGGCCAGCGCCAGCGCGTCGCGATGGGTCGGGCGCTCGTGCGCGATCCGAAACTCTTCCTGTTCGACGAGCCGCTGTCGAACCTCGATGCCAAGCTGCGCGTCGACATGCGCACCGAAATCAAGCGCCTGCACCAGCGCATGAAGACCACCATCGTCTATGTGACGCACGACCAGATCGAGGCGATGACGCTTGCCACCAAGATCGCCGTTTTGAAGGACGGCGTGTTGCAACAGTTCGGCTCGCCGGCGGAAATCTACAACAACCCGGCCAACATCTTCGTCGCCGACTTCATGGGCTCGCCGGCGATGAACCTGCTTTCGGCGAAGATCGAGCAGAACGGTACCGGCATGGCCGTCTCATTGGCGCGCCACCAGGCGGAACCGCTGGTGCTGTCGGTGCCGAACGCGCCGGGCGGGCTTGCCGCCTACAAGGGCAAGGACGTGATCTTCGGCATCCGCCCGGAGGCGCTGACCGATCCTGATGGTGCGGACCGCAACGCCCGCACGGTTGCCGAGGGCGATTGCCTGATCGAGGTGGTGGAGCCGGCCGGCGCCGACACCTTCGCCGTCACCCATCTCGGCGGCAAGGAGATCGTCGCCCGTCTTCGCGCCGACGTGCGCATCGCCGCCGGCCAGACGGCGCGCCTCGCCTTCAACCTCGACAAGGCGGTGTTCTTCGACCCCGCAAGCCAGCTTCGCATCGCCTGAGACAGCCATGACCACGCAGCCGGACATCGTCATCATCGGATCGGGCATCGGCGGCTCCACCATGGCCGCCGCCCTTGCCCCGACAGGCGCGAAGATCGTCATCCTGGAGGCGGGCGACCACCTGCCCGACCGCCCGGAAAACCGCGACCAGCGCGCCATCTTCCAGCGCGGCCATTTCCGCCCGAAGGAGATGTGGTACGAGGCCGACGGCACGGCCTTTAACCCCGGCAATTATTACAATGTCGGCGGCAACTCGAAATTTTACGGCGCGGTGCTGGTGCGCTACCGGCGGGAAGATTTCGAGGAGATGAAGCATCGCGAGGGCACCTCCCCCGCCTGGCCCTTCCCCTATGAAGAGCTGGAACCGTGGTATTCCGCCGCCGAAAAACTGTTCAATGTGCGCGGCACGCTCGGCGAAGACCCGACCGAACCGCACCATTCCGCACCCTATCCCTTTCCGCCCGTGCCGGACGAACAGGCCATCGCGAAGGTGCGCGCCAGGATGAAGGCGAACGGGCTGCATCCCTATTCGCTGCCGCTCGGCGTTGATATCGACCGCTGGCTCGCCAAGGCGAAGACGCCCTGGGATGCCCATCCGAACAGCAATGACGGCAAGATGGATGCGGAAAGCACGGCACTCGCCGAAGCGCTGAAACATCCGAATGTCGAGCTGCGCACCCATTGCCGGGTGACGCGGCTCGCAACCGCCCCACATGGCCGCACCATCTCGACGGTGCATTACATGCGCGGCGATCAGGCGGAGAGCATCTCGCCGAAGCTGGTCATCCTCTCGGCCGGCGCCGTGCAATCGGCCGTGCTTCTGCTGCGCTCGGCCTCGGAGGCCTATCCGAAGGGGCTCGCCAACAGCTCCGACCAGGTCGGCCGTAACTTCATGAACCACAATTCGAGCGCCGTGATCGGCGTCTCGCCGTTCTACCGCAACACCTCCGTCTACCAGAAGAGTTTCGGCTTCAACGACTATTACCTCTCCGACGGCAATGGCGGCGCGCCGCTCGGCAATGTCCAGTTGCTCGGTCGCGTCTCGGGAAAGATCCTGAAGGCCAACATGCCCTCCGTGCCGGAATGGCTGCTGGAAAGCGTGGCCTCCCACAGCATCGACTTCTACGCGATGAGCGAGGACCTGCCGCATCCCGAGAGCCGCATCACGGTCGACCGCGACCGGATCGTCATGAAGTGGACACGCACCAACTGGCAGGCCCATCTCGACCTCGTCACCAAGCTGAAAGGTGCCCTGAAGAAGGCCGGCTTCCCGATCGTGCTCGCCCGCGCCTTCGACAAGCGTACGCCGTCGCACCAGTGCGGCACGGTGCGCATCGGCAACGACCCGATGACCGCGCCGCTCGATATCTGGTGCCGCGCCTACGATCATCCGAACCTCTTCGTGGTCGACGCCTCCTACCTGCCGACCTCGGCTGCGGTGAACCCAGCGCTCAGTGTCGCCGCCCAGGCGCTGCGCGTCGCAGACCACATCAAATCGAGGGACCTTGCCGCATGACGACAACAGCACGCCCCGTCGCCATCGTCACCGGCGGTCGCCGCGGCATCGGCCTTGGCATTGCCAGGGCGCTTGCGGCGGACGGTTTCGACATCGCGATCACCGGCATCGGTGACAGCGATGCAGCAACCGACGCCATGCTCGCCGAATTCGCGACCGCAGGCAGCCGCGCGATCTACCTGAAGGCCGACCTTGCTGATCTTTCCGGGCACGCGGCAACCGTCGCGGCCATCGAAGACCAGCTCGGCGCCATCGGCTGCCTCGTCAACAATGCCGGCATCGCCTCCGTCGTGCGCGGCGATTTCCTCGATCTTTCGCCGGAGAATTTCGACACGATCGTGGCCACCAACCTGCGCGGCACGGTGTTCTTCACCCAGGCCGTCCTGAAGGCGATGCTGCATTCGAAACAGGCGACCGGTTCGCGCACGATCATCAACATCACCTCCGTCTCGGCCGGTCTCACCTCGCCGGAACGACTTGATTACTGCATGACCAAGGCAGGGCTTGCCGCCTTCAGCCAGGGCCTGACGCTGCGCCTGGCGGATACGGGCATCGCCGTCTTCGAAATCCGCCCCGGCATCATCCGCTCGGACATGACGGCCGGTGTGGCGGCGAAGTACGACGCGCTGATCGAGGGCGGCCTCGTGCCGATGAAACGCTGGGGCGAACCGGACGACATCGGCGCTGCGGCCGCAGCACTTGCCACCGGCAAGTTCGGTTTCGCCACCGGCTCGGTGATCAATCTCGACGGCGGATTGTCGATCGGCCGGCTTTGAACATGGGTTGGCCCCTCACCCCGCCCTCTCCCCGCAAACGGGGCGAGGGAGACGAGAGGGCACGGCTATCCCCTTCGCCCCGCTTGCGGGGAGAAGGTGCCGGCAGGCGGATGAGGGGCAAAGTGCCGCCTCCAACACGAATGCTTGAGGAAACAGCATGACCTACGACTACATCATCACCGGCGCAGGGCCGGCCGGCTGCGTTTTGGCGAACCGCCTCTCGGAAGACCCAACCGTGCGCGTGCTGCTGCTGGAAGCCGGCGGCGGGGACTGGAATCCGCTGTTCCACATGCCGGCGGGTTTCGCCAAGATGACCAAGGGCGTGGCAAGCTGGGGCTGGGAGACCGTGCCGCAGAAACACATGAAGGGTCGCGTGCTGCGTTACACACAGGCCAAGGTGATCGGCGGCGGCTCGTCGATCAACGCCCAGCTCTACGCGCGTGGCAATGCGGCAGATTACGACCTCTGGGCCAGCGAAGACGGCTGCGAAGGGTGGAGCTATCGGGAAATCCTGCCCTATTTCAAGCGCGCCGAGGACAACCAGCGTTTTGCCGACGACTACCACGCCTATGGCGGGCCGCTCGGCGTTTCCATGCCGGTTTCGGCGCTGCCGATCTGCGACGCCTATATCCGCGCCGGCCAGGAACTCGGCATTCCCTACAATCACGATTTCAACGGCCGCCAGCAGGCCGGCGTCGGCTTCTACCAGCTGACCCAGCGCAACCGCCGCCGCTCCTCCGCCTCGCTCGCCTATCTGTCGCCGATCAAGGACCGAAAGAACCTGACGATCCGCACCGGCGCGCGCGTCGCCCGGATCGTGCTCGAAGGTTCTCGCGCGGTCGGCGTCGAGGTGGTGACGGGCAAGGGCGTCGAGACCATCCGGGCGGAGCGCGAGGTGCTGGTCTCATCCGGCGCCATCGGCTCGCCGAAACTGCTCCAGCAATCCGGCATTGGCCCGGCCGACCACCTGAAATCCGTCGGTGTTCCGGTCAAGCATGACCTGCCCGGCGTCGGCTCCAACCTGCAGGACCATCTCGACCTGTTCGTGATTTCCGAATGCACCGGCGACCACACCTATGACGGCGTCGCCAAGCTGCACCGGACGCTCTGGGCCGGCCTGCAATATGTGCTGTTCCGTTCCGGCCCCGTCGCCTCCTCGCTCTTCGAGACGGGCGGCTTCTGGTATGCCGATCCGGAGGCCCGCTCGCCGGATATCCAGTTCCATCTCGGCCTCGGCTCCGGCATCGAGGCGGGCGTGGAAAAGCTGAAGAATGCCGGCGTGACGCTGAACTCCGCTTACCTGCACCCGCGCTCGAAGGGCACAGTGCGGCTTTCCTCCGCCGATCCGTCCGCCGCGCCGCTGATCGACCCGAACTATTGGGAAGACCCGCACGATCGCAAAATGTCGATCGAAGGCCTGAAGATCGCCCGCGAAATCCTGCAGCAGGCAGCGCTGAAACCCTTCGTCCTGGCCGAGCGCCTGCCGGGGCCGAAGGCGATGACCGACGAGGAGCTGTTCGACTACGGTTGCGCCAATGCCAAGACCGACCACCATCCTGTCGGCACCTGCAAGATGGGTACGGGCGCGGATGCGGTCGTCGGGCTCGATTTGAAGGTGCACGGGCTTGAAGGTTTGCGCGTCTGCGACAGTTCCGTCATGCCGCGCGTTCCTTCCGCCAACACCAATGCGCCGACCATCATGGTGGGCGAGAAGGGCGCCGACATCATTCGCGGCCTGCCGGCACTGCCGGCCCAGGTCTTCCAGCATGAACGCAACGACGCGCGCCCGCGCGCCCGCGCCAACATCCGATAGGGGCAGCCATGATCCGCCACTGCGTCTTCATCCACTTCAAGCCGACCATTTCCGCCCATTACAAGGCCGAATTGTTCAACGAGATCGACGCGCTGAAGAGCCGTCTCCCGGGCATGCTCGCCGTGCACATCGGCACGAATGTCAGCCCGGAAGAAGGCATGGACAAAGGGTTTGGCGATGGCTTTATCGTCGATTTCGCCGATAGTTTTGCCCGCGACGCCTATCTGGACGATCCCGAGCACAAGCAGACCGGCGGGCGTCTCGTCGCCGCCGCGGAAGGCGGCATCGCCGGCATTCTCGTCTACGACCTCGAAACCGACGACTGAGCCTCATGATCGAAGACGCCCGCGCTTTCCTCGCCTCGCTGTTCAACGCCGCCGTCGAGGCTGCCGACCCTGTTGCGGCGATCCGCGCGCACCTGCCGGAAAAGCCGAAGGGGCGCACGGTGGTCATCGGTGCCGGCAAGGCGGCAAGCCAGATGGCGGCTGCGCTGGAAAGCCTTTGGGATGGTCCGCTGGAAGGCACCGTCGTCGCGCAGCACGGCCCGGTGGCGGAGTGCCGGCAGATCGAAGTCCTGCAGGCCGCTCACCCCGTTCCCGACGAGGCCGGCATCGCCGCCTCGGCCCGGCTGTTTGCTCTCCTGCGGGACCTGACGGAGGATGATCTTGTCATCGCGCTCGTCTCCGGTGGCGGCTCGGCGCTGCTGCCGGCCCCGGCGGGCATGCTGACGCTGGCCGACGAGAGCGCCGTCAACAGGGCACTGCTCGCCTCCGGTGCGCCCATTTCAGCCATGAACATCGTTCGCAAACACGTCTCGCGCATCAAGGGCGGGCGGCTGGCGCATGCAGCCCATCCGGCCCGGGTGGTGAGCCTCATCATCTCCGACATTCCCGGCGACAACCCCGCCCATGTCGCCTCCGGCCCGACGATCCCCGACACCTCGACGCCGCAGGATGCGCTGGCGATCGTCCGGCAATATCGCATGGCCCTGCCGGAGACGGTGATGGACCACCTCGCCTCACCCGAGGCCGCAGCAGCGGGGCCGGACAACCCCGTCTTTGCCCGGCACGAGCACCATGTCATCGCCTCCGCGCGCGTCTCGCTGGAGGCCGCGGCAACGACCGCAAAAGCCGCGGGGATCAGCGCCGTCATTCTCTCGGATTCGATCGAAGGCGAGGCGCAGGATATCGGGCTGATGCATGCCGCACTCGCCCGCGAGGTGCGTCATCACGGACGACCCTTCACCACACCCGTCGTCATCCTCTCCGGCGGGGAGACGACGGTGACGATCCGCGACGAAGGCTATGGCAAGGGCGGGCGCAACACGGAATTCCTGCTCTCCTTCGCCCAAGCTATCGATGGCCTGGCGAATGTGCAGGCGCTCGCCGCCGATACGGACGGCCGCGACGGCTCGGAGCACAATGCCGGGGCCTTTGCCGATGGTGACAGTATCTTGCGCATGCGGGCCGCCGGTATCGAGCCCAGAATGCACCTGATGGGCCACGACGCCTACAGCGCCTTCGATTCTATAGGTGATATCTTCGATACCGGCCCGACCGGCACCAATGTCAACGATTTCCGGGCGATCCTGATCCGCTAGAGCAATTCCAGCAAAAGTGCGCAGCGGTTTTGCGTCCGGAATTGCGCGAGAACAAAAGCCAGAGCGTTTTCGCGGTTCGAAGAAAAGCGGAGAGGCTCTAGACGCGCCCGGCGCGGCGCGACAGCACGCGTTCGACGGCAGAAAAAGCATCGTAGATCAGCACCGCCAGCACCGCGACGACCACGCCGCCTTGCAGCACGAAGGCGAGATTGTTGGATTGCAGGCCGGCAATGATGACCTCGCCGAGCGTCTTGGCCGCAACCGTCGAGCCGATGGTGGCGGTGGCAAGGCTGATGGTCACCGACAGGCGGATGCCGGCGAGAATAACCGGCAGCGCCAGCGGGATTTCCACCTTTGTCAGCCGTTGCCACGCTGTCATGCCCGTGCCGCGCGCCGCCTCGACGATGGCTGGCGGCAGGGTGGAGAGGCCCGTCATCGCATTCTCGAAGATCGGCAGCAGCCCATAGAGGAAGAGCGCGATCAGCGTCGGCTTTTCACCGAAACCGACCGCGGGCACCGCAAGCGCCAGCACCGCGACCGGTGGAAAGGTCTGGCCGATATTCACGAGGCTGCGCGACAGCGGCAGAAACTCCGCCCCGATCGGCCGTGTGACGAGGATGGCGAGGCCGACGGCGACGATGGTCGCGGCAAGCGTCGCGGTGAAGACGGTGGCCAGATGGGAAAGCGTCAGCGACAGCAGGCTGCCCTGATTGTAGACGGCCGGCGCATTGGCCTGTACCAGCGGTTTCAGCAGCGGCTCGAACAGCATGGGCTGGACAAGGAAGGCGATCAGGATGATCAGCGCTGCCAGCCGCAAAAGATTGGGCAGGTAACGCTTCATTGCGGCCTCGCGGCGCGGCGGGCAAGGCCGGCGAGCGTGACGCGGCCGAGCCGCGTCCCATCCGCGCCGACGACCGGCAGGGCGTCGCGACCGGCCCAGAGCAGCGCGGACAGCGCGTCGCGCTGGCTGGTGGCGGCAGCGATGGCTTCGCCTTCCGCCTCCCCGGCCTCGGTGGCCTCGCCAACCGAGCCGATCGACAGCAGCCGGAACGGCCGCTCACCGGCGCCGATCAGCGTTTCCACGAAGTCGGTGGCGGGGTTGACCAGCATCTCTTCCGGCGCGGCGTATTGCACGATCCTGCCCTTGTCCATCACCGCGATCTTGTCCGCGAGGTGGAAGGCTTCTTCCATGTCGTGCGTGACGAGCACGATGGTCGTGCCGAAATGTTTCTGGATCGCCAGCAGATCCTCCTGCGCCTTGGCGCGGATGACCGGATCGAGCGCGCCGAAGGGTTCGTCCATCAGCAGAATGTTCGGCTCGGCGGCAAGCGCCCGGGCAACGCCGACACGCTGCTGCTGGCCGCCGGAAAGCTCGTGCGGATAACGCGGGCCGAAGGCGGCCGGATCGAGCTGGAAGAGGGTCAGCAGTTCCTTGACCTTGGCGTCGATGCGGCTCTTTTCCCAGCCGAGCAGCGTTGGCACGGTGGCGATGTTTTCGCCGACCGTGCGATGCGGGAAGAGACCATGGCCCTGGATGGCATAGCCGATGCGTCGGCGCAGCTCGTAGCCGGGGATCGCGCTGTTCGGCTCGCCGTCGATCAGGATCTTCCCGGACGTCGGCTCGACGAGGCGGTTGATCATACGCATCAGCGTCGTCTTGCCCGAGCCGGACGTGCCGACGATGACGGTGATCGTGCGCGGCGCAATGGTCATCGAGACATTGTCGACGACGGTCGTATCGCCATAGCGCTTGGTGATGCTGTCGATCTCGATCATGCGGCCCTGCCGGGTTTGTTGCTGGAAAGTTCGGTCGCGGCATCGAGCACGATGGCGGCGGCGAAGGCGAGTGCGACGGTCGGCACCGCGCCGAGCAGCACGAGGTCCATGGCCGTCTGGCCGATGCCCTGGAAGACGAAGACGCCGAATCCGCCGCCGCCGATCAGGGCGGCGATCGTCGCAAGGCCGATGTTCTGCACGAGCACGATGCGGATGCCGGTGAGGATGACCGGGAAGGCGAGCGGCAGCTCGACACCGAACAGCCGCTGGCGATCCGTCATGCCGATGCCGCGCGCGGCGTCGTTGGCATCGCGCGGCACGCCGGCAAGGCCGACGACGGTGTTGGCGACGACCGGCAGCAGCGAATAGAGGAAAAGGGCCACGAAGGCAGGGGCCGCGCCGATGCCGCGAATGCCGTGCGCCTGAGCCCCCGGCACATGAAGCGCGATCCAGCCGAGCGGCGCGATCAACAGGCCGAACAGCGCGATCGACGGGATGGTCTGGATGATGTTCAAGACGTTGAGCACGCCGGCACGCAGCGCCTCGACGCGGTGGCAGAGGATGCCGAGCGGCAGGCCGACGAGCGTCGCCGCGGCAAGCGAACCGAGCGCCAGCACCACATGGCGGCTCGCCTCCAGCCAGAAGGTTTCGGCGCGGCTGCCATATTCCTTGAGGATCGACAGGCCGTCCCAGGCGCCGGACATCAAGAGCGCCGCAATGGCGCCGGCGACAGCCGCGAGCAGCGCGACACGGGCGAACGGCGAGAGTTTTAGCCGCGCCAGCGCATCCGCCGTCACCAGCGCGAAGGCAAAGCTGAGCAACCAGAAGCCGGAGGCCGGCGACACGCGGGCATAGGTGTTTTCCGGTGGCGTCAGGTGGCCGGCCGAAAGACCGATGAGGACGGCGAGCACGAGAAGCGCCACCAGCCCCAGCACCAGCCGGACGATCGTCGGCGTCTTCAGCACGATGAGGATGATGGATATCATGACGAAGGCGAGAAGTGCCGCGCCAAGCCCTGCGGGCAGTGCCTCAAGGATCGACCGCGCCTCGCCGGGCACGATGCGGTTTGCCCTGAATTGCGCAAACGGCGCCAGAAAGGCGCCGTAAGCCAGCAATGCGGCGATCACCACGCCGAGCTTGTCGATTTTGAGCCGCATGAACGCTTTCTGGGCGAGAGGTCCTCCGCCCGACCGGACGGAGGACAGACGGGCTTACTTGAGGAAGCCGTTCTTCTTGAGGAAGTCCTCGGCGACCGCCTTGGCCGGCTCGCCGCCGACCTGGACGCGGCCGTTGAGATCCTGCAGCGTCACGAGGTCGAGTTTTTCGAAGACCGGTTTGAGGATTTCCTCGATCTGCGGGTTGGCCTTCAGCACCTCTTCGCGGATGATCGGCGACGGCTGGTAGACCGGCTGCACGCCCTTGTCGTCTTGCAGAACGACGAGGCCCGACGGGGCGATGCCGCCATCCGTGCCGTAGACCATGGCGGCGTTGGCGCCATTCGTCTGGTTGGCAGCGGCGGCGATCGTCGCGGCGGTGTCACCGCCGGACAGCGTGATGAGCTGTTCCGGCTTCAGCGTGAAGGCGTAGGTCGTCTGGAAGGCGGGAAGAGCGGCCGCGGAATTGACGAATTCGGAGGACGCGGCAAGAACGACCTGTCCGCCGCCGGCCACGTATTTGCCGAAGTCGGTCAGCGTCACGAGCTTGTTCGGCTCGGCGACGTCCTTGCGCAGCGCGATCGCCCAGGTGTTGTTGGCCGGCGACGGTGTCAGCCAGACAATCTTGTTGGCATCGAAATCGAGCGTTTTCGCCAGCTCATAGGCCTTGGTCGCATCCTTCCAGGCCGGGTCCTCGGCCTTTTCGAAGAAGAAGGCGGCGTTGCCGGTATATTCCGGATAGATATCGATCTCGCCGGCGATGATCGCCTGGCGCACGACCGGCGTCGCACCGAGCTGCACGCGGTCCGTCGTCTGGATGCCGTTGGCGTTCAGAACCGACAGGATGATGTTGCCGAGCACCCCACCCTCGGTGTCGATTTTCGACGAGACGACGACCTGGGCCTGGGCGGCGCCGGCTGCAAGGCCGAGCGCCAGAGCTGCTCCTAGGAATTTGACGGTTGGGCGCATGTGAAAAACCTCTCGTTCTGTGCGGGAACCCATGGCGGCATTCAGACCACGTTTCGAAAAGCCCGTCCGGGCAAAGCATTCCATATATGGCGGCAATTCGCAAAAAACAGACCGCGCCGACGGTGCAATGCACGGCGTTTGTTGCCGCGTTCAAAGCGCTTTCAGGATTGTACGAAGAGGCGGCCTTTGGCAACAGAAACGCGTTGCAATTCACGGTCGCGTCCGACACTCTCGCAATCGGCCCACTCGCTTTCCGATACTGCATTGATCACCTGCCGGGAAACATCCCGGGCCGATGTCCGGCGCGGATTCTTCTGGGGGACACATGAGCATTTACATTCTCGCATTGCTGATCGGTGTCGTGGCGGGGCTTCGGGCGATGACGGCGCCGGCCGCCATCAGCATCGGCGCCGCCCTCGGTTGGCTGCCGGTCTCCGGCACCTGGGCAGCCTTCCTGGCCTATCGTTTCACGCCCTATATTTTCGGCGCGCTGGCGCTCGTCGAATTCGTCACCGACCAATTGCCGAGCACGCCGAGCCGCAAGGTGCCACAGCAGTTCGGCGCCCGCCTCGTCAGCGGCGCCTTCTGCGGCGCGGTCATCGGCACGGTTGGTGGCTCGCTGGTCGGCGGGCTCGTGGCCGGCATCGTCGGCGCGGTCATCGGCACGCTCGGCGGCGCCGAAGCCCGCCAGCGCCTCGTCGCCGCAACGGGCGGCCGGGATTTGCCCATTGCATTGCTCGAGGATGCGGTTGCCGTTCTACTCGGCCTCTTCGTCGTCTCGTCGGTGATCTGATGCAGACCTTCGATGCCATCATCATCGGCGCGGGCCAGGCCGGCCCGTCACTTGCCGGCCGGCTGACTGCCGCGGGGAAAAAGGTCGCGCTCATCGAGCGAAAACTCGTCGGCGGCACCTGCGTCAACACCGGCTGCATGCCGACCAAGGCCATGGTCGCCAGCGCCTATGCCGCCCATCTCGCCCGCCGCGGCGCCGACTACGGCGTGGTGACGGGGGCGGTTTCCATCGACTTCGCCAAGGTCATGGCCCGCAAGGACAAGGTGCGGTTTGACGCCCGCAAGGGCAACGAGGACTGGCTGAACGGCATGGAGGGCCTGACCTTCCTGCGCGGCCATGCGCGCTTCGAAAGCCCGACGGAGATCCGTGTCGGCGATGCGCTGCTGTCGGCGAAACAGATCTTCCTCAATGTCGGCGGCCGCGCCGTCGTGCCGGATTTTCCGGGTGTCGGGGACGTGCCCCATCTCGACAACGTGTCGATGATGGACCTGGCCGAAGTGCCGAAACACCTGATCGTCATTGGCGGCAGTTATATCGGGCTGGAGTTCGCCCAGATGTTCCGCCGCTTCGGCTCCGAGGTGACGGTGATCGAAAAAGGGCCGCGGCTGATTGCACGTGAAGACGAGGACGTCAGCGCCGCGGTGCGCGACATTCTCGAGCGCGAGGGCATCCAGATTCGCACCGGGGCGGCGTGCATCCGCTTCTTCCGGCAGGAAAGCGGCGTCGGGGTCGGCGTCGATTGCACGGCCGGCGCCCCGGAAATCAGCGGCTCGCACATCCTGCTCGCCACCGGACGGCGGCCGAACACCGACGATCTCGGCCTCGACAAGGCAGGCGTCGCAACGGACAAACGCGGCTACATCACCGCCGACGAGCGGCTGGAAACCAACGTGCCCGGCATTTTCGCGATGGGCGATTGCAACGGCCGCGGCGCCTTCACCCACACCGCCTACAACGACTTCGAGATCGTCGCCGCCAACCTGCTCGACAACGAGCCGCGCAAGGTGAGCGACCGTATCCAGACCTACGCGCTTTACATCGACCCGCCGCTCGGCCGCGCTGGCATGAGCGAAACGGAAGCGCGCAAGACCGGCCGCAAACTGCTGATCGGCACGCGGCCGATGACGCGGGTCGGCCGCGCCAAGGAAAAAGGCGAGACGCTCGGCTTCATGAAGGTGATCGCCGACGCAGACACCCGGGAAATCCTCGGCGCGTCGCTGCTCGGCACCGGCTGCGACGAGGCGGTGCAGAGCATTCTGGACGTGATGTATGCGGGCAAGCCCTACACGACGATCACGCACGCCGTGCACATTCATCCGACTGTGGCGGAACTGATCCCGACGGTTTTTGGCGACATGCAGCCGGTGGAATGAGAGAGGCCCGGGATCGCTCCCGGGCTCTTGTTTCGGAGACGAAGCCCCTCATCCCGCTGCCGCGACCTTCTCCCCGCAAGCGGGGAGAAGGCGAAGGACACAAACGCTCGCTCAAAAACGCCGCATAGCAATGCGGTAAGCCTGGCCGTGTGTCCCTTCTCCCCGCTTGCGGGGAGAAGGTGCCGGCAGGCGGATGAGGGGCAGCGCCTGCCGCGTTTACTTCCGAATCGTCAGCGCCGGGTTATGGGCGAAGAAGTTGTGCGGCATGATGTGCACGGTCTTCCACTCGGTCGACATGACCGGCCAGTCCTCCATACGTGGGATGTGGTGGAAGCCGGCGGAGAACCAGGTGACGATGTCCTTGCCCATCAGGCTCTGGTCTTTCTTCACCCATTCCGCGAGCGTATCGGAGCCATCGCTCTGCATGGCGAACTTGCCGCCGGCATAACGCTGTTCCGGGTCATAGACCGTGTTCCACACCGAATATTCGATATAGGCGTTGCGCTTCATCGGCGGGTCATTCTCGAAATCGAACGGGCCGTAGGACACATCGCCATGGTGGATCATGTAGCCCGGTTCATGGCCAAGATACCCTTCACGCGACGGATCGGAGATGTGGAAGTAGCGCGGCTGCGAGGACGAGAGCTTGTAGCGCGCTTCCATCTCCGTCATCGGCATCTTGTGCTCGACTGTCCACATCGACTTCCGCGGGCTCGACGCGTCGAGCTTGGCCGGCACGATGTCCATCGTCGAAAAATGATTGATCGGCTGGTCGACGTCGAAGTCGATGCGGAAGTTGAAATAATGGTCGTGGTTGGCGGCGACGAGGTTCGGCGCGATCAACGTACCATAGGCCGTATCCGCCTTTGCCGTCGGGTCCTTCATCGAGGTGGAGGCGACGCCCTTCACCGCATCGAGGCCGGTCGCGCCGACATAGATGTTGACCTGGCCGTTCTGCTGCAGGCGATAGTCGATGAGATAGTCGTAGTTGCCGACTTCGGAGGCCGTGCGCACCACGAGTTCCGTCGCAGGCCGCCCTTCCGCCGGCACCGGTTTTTCCGGCGTCTGCGCAAAGACTTCGAAATGGCGCCAGGCCGGATCGCCGATGCTGCGCTCGAAGACGCAGATCGCATCGGGAATGACGAGCGGCGAGCCCTTGTCGTCGGCAATCGTCGCCGGCAGGAAGGTCGCGTGCGAGGGGCAATCGATGCCGGCGCGAAGCGGGCTCAGGAACAGGCCGAAACCATATTCCCCGCTGTCCATATAGGTGCGCCAGTACCAGCCTTCCGTCGGGTCCATATAGGGCACGAAGACTTCGGAGAGATGCGCCTGGTAGATGACCGAACGCCAGGTGCCTGCATCGTTGACATCGAGATTGGAGACGACGAGACCGGGGCGTTTGTCGACGCGGAAATTGAAGCGCCACATGTCCCATTCGATATGGCTGCCGTCGATCTTGTAGTTCGGGCCGCCCTCCTGCACCAGCTTGACAGGGTTCGTCTCGGCCCGCAGCGGCAGGCGCTTGGCGACCTCTTCCTCGGTGTAGCCCCAGGCGTCCTTCGGCCCCTTGACGACGCCCGTATCGATGACGCGCTGCACTTCCTTCTTGCCGATGTCATAGATGGCAAAGAGGCCTTCGACCGGCTTGGCGTAGAAGTTGGAGCCCTCCGGAACCTGATAACACGGCACCTTCATCAGGCGGGAATTCTGGTATTCCTCGGTGAAGAAGTTGCCGCCGGTCAGCGGCAGGCAGAAGGCCTGCTCCGGCTTCAGCCCGCGCTTGGCAAGTCCCGCCACCATGTCCGGATGGCCGAGCGCGCCTTCCAGCGCGTTCATGAACTCGGTGAACAGCACCATCGGCTGGCCCGATGTCTTGGCATTGCTCTCGACCTTGCCCTGGGTGATATTGACCACCGCCTCGCTGAAACCCTCGGCGCTGGTGAAATAGACGGTCGCCTTGCGATCGAGGCTATCGCCCTCCTTCCACGCCAGCACGTCGGCCTTGGCCGGTTCCTTCAGCTCGATCAGCGGATAGAGCGTGTTGTCGTCCGCAACCTTCTCAGCGCGCAGGATCTGGTTGATCTTCTGGTATTCCTCGGCCGTCAGCCCGTCGAGCGGGTGGGCGGCGGCTGCGCCTGCGGCAAGGCCGAGCACCAGCGCCGTCGAGGCCAGGTGTTTGATAAGTCTCATGATCGTTCCCTCTTCTTGTTTGGTTCCGTCAGGCGAAGACCACCTGGATATCGGTGTATTCGGCAAGCCCCTCTTCGGCGAACTCGACGCCGATGCCGGAGGCCTTCACGCCGCCGAAGGGCGCATTGGGCTGGATGGCGCCATGTTTGTTGATCCAGACCGAGCCGCAGGCGAGCCGGCTCGCAACCGCCTTTGCGGCCGCGATATCAGACGACCAGACGGAGCCGCCGAGCCCGTTCGGGCTGTCATTGGCAAGCCGGATCGCCTCCTCAACATCGGAATAGCGGATGATCGGCAAAGCCGGGCCGAACTGCTCCTCGTCGACCAGCGCATCGCCGTTGCGAAGCCCGGCAACGATGGTCGGCGGGAAGAACAGGCCCTCGCCCGGCGCACCGCCGAGCAGCACCTTGCCCCGCCCCTTGGCATCCGCAACGAGCCGCGAAACCTTGTCGAACTGCATGCGGTTCTGGATCGGGCCGAGAATGCTCGCCTCCTCCATGCCGTTGCCGACCGGAATGTTTTTCGCATAGGCGACGAGCGCATCGCAGACGGCGTCATGGATCGTGTCGTGCACATAGAGCCGCTTCATCGCCGCGCAGGTCTGGCCATTGTTGATGAAGGCACCCCAGAACAGGCCCTCGGCAATCGCTTGCGGGTCCGCGTCCGGCAGCACGATGCCGGCATCGTTGCCGCCGAGTTCCAGCGTAAGCCGCTTCATGGTCGCGGCAGCAGACTGCATGACCTTCTGGCCGGTGGCGCAGGAGCCGGTGAAGACGATCTTGCGAATATCCGGATGCACCGACATGGCACCACCGAGATTGAAGGCCTTGTCGTCGCCCGTCACCACGTTGACGACACCCGGCGGCAGGACCTCGTTCATGATCTCGACGAGGCGCAGCGTCGACAGCGGCGTGTAGGGCGAAGGTTTGACGACGACCGTATTGCCGGTGCGTAGCGCGGGAAGAATATGCCAGACGGCGATCATCACCGGGAAATTCCATGGTGTAATCGAGCCGATGACGCCGAGCGGCTTGCGATGCAGCTCCACCCGGCCCGCCTCGTTGTCTTGCAACACCTTGACCGGAAGCGACAGTCCGGTCGTATAACCCGCCCAGGCGACGGCACCGCCGACCTCCCAGCGCGAGCCGAGGCCGTTCAGCGGCTTGCCCTGTTCCAGCGTGATGATCTCGGCGAGTTCCGCCGCATGCTCCTCGATCTTCGCCGTCACGGCCGCGCAAGCGGCCTGCAAGGCCGCGTCGGTCTGTGCCGACCACGTCGCGAACGCCGCCTTGGCGACGGCAACGGCGGCGTCCAGCTCAGCGCCGCCCATGTTCGGCGCGCGGCCGACCTCCTCGCCCGTCGCCGGGTTCAGCACGGCGAAGTCCGAGCCGACATGGGCCGGCTTGCCGCCGATGGTTGCCTTGAATTCCATCATTTCCGCCTCCTCCAAGGAATGGCCCACCTCCGGCGGGCACATCTGGTGGCAGAGATTAGGCGTTGGCGGGGCGTCAGACTTGGACGGCGCCGTCCCGCCTTTTGGACAAAAGCGTCAATGGCAGCGCGCGACCGCACCCGGCGTCGTGCCGTATTTCTTGCGGAACTCGCGGTAGAAATAGGAAAGGTCGTTGAAGCCGCAGTCGAAGGCGACGGCGGTCACACCCTCTGCCACCTGATTGCGGGCGGACAGCCGCGCATGGGCAAGCTCCAGCCGGCGATTGAGCAGCCGATGCCCCGGCGTTTCGCCAAGCGGCCGGAAGTGTCGCTGCAAGGTACGTTCCGGCACGTTGAGGCGGGATGCCAGTTCGCGCGGGCCAAAGGCCGGGTCCGCGCGGTGGCGGTCGATCATCGCCAGCGCCCGCGAGAGCAGCGTCTCGGCGGGGTTCGCAGTCCCCATCCCACGCGTCGAATGCAGGTAGGCGCCCATCAGGCAGAGGAACGCCTCGCCAAGCTGCGCCTGCGCGCCCTCCTCCATCAGCATCTTGGCGATGACGGCGCGCATGGCGAGCCAGAGCGGATCGTCACGCGAAATCGAAAGCCCGCCGGTGCAGGCATTGCCGAAACGATGCACCATCTCGTCGCGCGGGATGTGCAGCGACACCTGGTTGGAGCGTTCGCCGCGATAGAGAAAGCTCGAGGGTTTGACGGAATCGACGAGGAACATGTCGCCGGGCAGAAGCTCCGCGACCTGATCGCCCTGTTCGACGCGACACTGGCCGGCATCCTGCACCAGCAGGAAAAAATGCTCGCCGGGGTCCTGCCGGATGGAGCGGGTGTTGCGCGCCACCTCGGAGGCATCGAGCGCCACGATCGCCGTATCAAACGGGCCGACGCGCCGTGTGGTGACATCGCCGTTGACGACGCCCGTGCGCCGCATCGGCTCCAGATCGAACGAACCGCAGACCCGCCGGATCTCCGCCTCGAGAATTTCCACCTGTACCGGCTTGTGCCCCGGCGTCATCAGCGACTGCATCGCGCCCTCCCCGGCTCCAGCAGAATGCCTGTTCTCCCAAACCTATCTCATCACAGACCGCAGCGCTTGCCTATCGTTCAAGCGCCGAAAACCCGCCGGCCTCCGCTGCCCGGCGCAAACCATCGCAGGGCGGATCGGCAAGACCATCCGCCGCAAGGCGGTCGAGCACGGCCACGACGTCGCCAAGCCCGCGCGCTTCGGCATAATGCATCGGCCCGCCGCGCCAGCGCGGAAAGCCGTAGCCGTGGATTTTCACCAGGTCGATATCAGCGGAGCGCAGCGCCACGCGCTCCTCAAGAATGCGCGTCGCCTCGTTGACCATCGGCAGGACAATGGCGTCGGCGATGTCGGCTTCGTTCCACACGCGCTGCCGCTTACCCGCCGCCTCTTCGGCGATGATCGCCGCCACGGTTTCGGACGGTTTTGGCACACGGTCGCCCGGCTGGTAGTCGTACCATCCGCCGCCCGATTTCTGGCCGAAGCGCTGAAGCGCACAAAGCCGCTCCGCGACGGGCGCGAAAGGTATGTCGCCCCGTTCACGCGCCGCCTTGCGCTGGAAGGCGGCGATGTCGAGGCCACCGAGATCCTGTGCCTCGAACGGCCCCATCGGCAGGCCGAAGGCACGCAGGGCGGCGTCGACCGCCGAAGGCGTCGCGCCGGAGAGCAGCAGCCGCTCGGCCTGCGCGCGCGTCACCTTCAGGATGCGGTTGCCGATGAAACCATCACAAATGCCGGCGCGGACGGGGATTTTGGCAAGCAGGCGCGCGAGCGCGAAGCCGGTTGCCAGAACCTCCGGCGACGTCGCCCCGGTCGGCACGATCTCCAGCAGCTTCATGATATGCGCCGGGCTGAAGAAATGCAGGCCGAGGAAACGTTCGGGATGGCTTACGCCGTCGCTGATCGCATTCGGATCGAGATAGGAGGTGTTGGTGGCCAGAACCGCATCCGGCCGGCAGGCCGACGAGAGTTTTTCGAAGACCGCGCGCTTGACGGCGAGGTCCTCGAACACCGCTTCGATGACGAGGTCCGTATCGGCCAGCAGGGCATAATCGTCACCACCGGTGACACCGGCCATACGCTCATCGGCAATCGCCTGCGTCATACGCCCGCGCTTCACCGACCCGTCATAGATGGCCCGAACGTTGACAAGCCCGCGCTCGACTGCCGCCGCATCGCGCTCGATGAGAACCACCGGCAGGCCGGCATCGCGCAGCGCGGCAGCAATGCCCGCGCCCATCGTGCCGCCACCGATGACGGCCGCAGAGCGGATATCGCGCGGCGCTATCCCGGCAAGCTCCGGGGGGCGCGGCGCGGCGCGCTCGGCGAAGAACACATGGCGCAGCGCCGCCGCCTGTTCGGAACCGCGCAGGGCAAGAAACGTCTCGCGCTCGAAGGCCATGGCATCGGAAAAGTCCGCCTCGCTGGCCCTGCGCACGCTGGCAAGTGCCCGCAGCGGCGCGACTTCGCGCTTCGCCTTGGCAGCGACGGCCTTTTCGGCATTCTCCCAGAAGCCGGACTCGACGGCCGGTACCGCGCGGCGAGAGATCGGTTCCGGCAAGGGTTTTTCAGCAATGCCGTTTGCGAAGCCGATAGCGCCGGCGCGCAGGTCGCCATCGACAAGGGCATCGACGAGACCGAGCCCCTCGGCCTTCTTCGCGCTGACCGGGCTGCCGCTCGTCACGAGATCCACGGCCGCGGCGGGACCGATCAGGCGCGGCAGGCGCACCGTGCCGCCGGCACCCGGAATGATGCCGAGCTTGACTTCCGGCAGGCCGAGGCTCGCGGAGGCAAGCGCCACCCGATAGGCGCAGCCGAGCGCGACTTCGAGCCCGCCGCCAAGCGCACTGCCGTGGATCGCGGCGACCCAGGGCTTTTTCGCGCCCTCGATGTGCGCCACCACATCCGGCAGGTGCGGCGGCTGCGGCGGTTTGCCGAACTCGTTGACATCGGCGCCTGCAATGAAGGTCCGCCCGGCGCAGATCAGCACGACGGCCTTCACCGTCGCATCCGCATCGAGTTCCGCCACCGCCTCGACCAAACCCTGACGCAACGCCTGTGACAGGGCATTGACGGGCGGGTTGTCGACGGTGACGACGGCGGTGGATCCCTCGCGGGCAATGGTGGCGGTCATGGTCTCATATTCCCAGGTAAGCGGCGCGGATGCGTTCGTCCGCGATCAGGTCGGCGGCGGGGCCGGACATGGTGATGCGCCCCGTCTCCATGACATAACCGCGATCGGCGACGGAGAGCGCGCCAAAAGCGTTCTGCTCGACGAGGAGCACGGTGACGTCGAGCGCCTTCAGGCTTTTTACCACGTCGAAGATCTGCGCGACGAGGATGGGGGCGAGGCCCATGCTCGGCTCGTCGAGCAACAGGCACGAGGGGCGCGCCATCAGCGCACGGGCAATCGCCAGCATCTGCTGCTGCCCGCCGGAAAGACCGCCCGCAGCAAGGTTTCGCTTCTCCTTGAGGATCGGGAACATCGCGAAGGCGTCCTGCATGTCGCGCTCCACCTTGTCGTCGGCGAAGAGATAGGCGCCGAGCCGAAGATTTTCCTCCACCGTCAGGTTGGTGAAGATCTGCCGGCCCTCGGGCGACTGAGCGAGGCCGCGGCGCACGCGGGCATGCGCCGGCACGGTCGTCAGCGCCTCGCCGCGGAAGACGATAGAGCCCGAAGAAACCGGCTGGATGCCGGAAAGGCATTTCAGCAGCGTCGTCTTGCCGGCGCCGTTCGCGCCGACAACGGTGACGATTTCACCCGAGGCGACATCGAGATCGATGCCGTGCAGCACCTCGATGCGGCCGTAGCGCGAGCGCAGTCCCTCAACCGTCAACATGCTTCGCCTCCGTCGCCTGGGCACCCAGATAGGCTTCGATCACGCGCGGATTACGCGCAATCGCCGCCGGCTCGCCTTCGGCGATCTTCTCGCCGTGATCGAGCACCACGATATGGTTGGAAATGCGCATGACCATTTTCATGTCGTGCTCCACCAGGAGGATCGACACGCCTTCGGCCGCGACCTGCGCGATGAGGTGATCGATCTCCTCGGTTTCGACGGCATTGCAGCCGGCGGCCGGTTCGTCGAGCAGCAGCACACGCGGTTTCAACGCCAGCGCACGGGCGATTTCCAGCCGCTTCAGCGCGCCGTAGGAGAGCGAGCCCGCCTCCTGCTCGGCAGCACGGCCAAGGCCGACGCGGTCGAGCAACGCGCGGGCGCTTTCTCCCGACGCCTGGCTGCGGCGGCGCGCGGCGGGCAGCGCGAAGAGATCGGCAAAGACCGAGCCGCGCTCGTGCAGGTGATGGCCGGCGACGGCGTTTTCCAGCACGCTCATCGACTGGAAGATTTGCAGGTTCTGGAAGGTGCGCGACAGGCCGCGGCGGGCGAGCAGATGCGGCGGCATGCGGGTGACATCCTCGCCATCCAGCACGACGCGGCCGCGTGCCGGGGCATAGACGCCGGAGATCATATTGAACAGCGTCGTCTTGCCGGCACCGTTCGGGCCGATGACGGAGACGATCTCGCCGGGTTTCAAGGAGAAGCCGACATCGTGGACGGCACGCAGGCCGCCGAAATCGATGCCCAGGCCTTCGATCTGAAGCAGGCTCATTCCGCCCTCCCCCGGATGCGGCGCGTGATCGAGGGCAAGAGCCCCTCGCGCATGAAGATCATCACCAGCATCATGACGAGGCCGAGCATGAGCTGTTCGTATTCCTGGAAGATCGTCAGCACCTGCGGCAGGGTCGTCAGGATCGCTGCCCCGAGAATGGCGCCAAGCACGGAACCGGCACCACCGAGCACCGTCATGGTGACCATCTCGATGGAATGCATGAAGCCTGCGACATCCGGCGTGATGAACTTGTTCTGCAGCGCCAAGAGCGAGCCCGACACCGAGGCATAGATCGCCGAGAGCACGAAGGCGACGAGCTTGTAATGCGCGACATCGACACCGACCGTGCGGGCCGCGACCTCCGAACCATGCAGGGCGCGCAGCGCCCGGCCGGTCGGGCTATGGTAGAGATTGAGCGCCAGCCACGCGCCGAGCACCAGCACGAGGCCGGAAAAGGCATACCAGAACTCGGTGTTCGACAGGTCGATGCCGATCGCCTTCAGCACGGCGCGCAAGCCGAGCTCCGGCACCGCCATGCCATCCGGCCCGCCGGTCAGTTGCGCCTCGTTGGACAGCACCATGGAGACGAGGATGCCAAAGCCGAGGCTGGTGACGGCGAGATAATAGCCCTTGAGCCGCAGGATCGGCCGGCCGACGAGATAGGCGATAGCCGCCGACAGAAGCGCGCCGAGCACGGCGGCAAGCGCCGGGTGCAGGCCGAGATGAACGGGCGCCAGGGCACAGGCATAGGCGCCGATGCCCGCGAAACCGGCATGGCCCAGGCTGATCTGGCCGGCATAGCCGATGAGGATGACAAGACCCGTCACCGCCAGGCCGTTGACGAAGATCAGCGAGCCGACCCGGAAATAATAGGACGACGGGAAGAAGACCGGCGCGATGGCGATGACCGCGGCGAGGATGAGAAGCGTGGTCGCCTTGCTGGAAAGCCGCATGGTCACACCCGATCCGTCGACTTGCGGCCGAACAGGCCCTGCGGCATGGCGAAGAGCACGGCAAGAATGACGACGAAGGCCGCCGCATCCTTGTATTGCGAACTGATATAGCCGGCCGTCATGGCCTCCAGCACGCCCAGCAGCAGGCCACCGACCAGCGCGCCCTTGGGATTGCCCATGCCACCGAGCATGGCGGCGGCAAAGCCCTTGAGGGCAAGGGCCAGGCCGACATCGTAGCTCGTCAGCGTGATCGGCGTCACCAAGACGCCGGCCAGCGCGCCGATGGCGGCGGACATGGCGAAGGAAAGCGTCATCACGTACTTGGTGTTGATGCCGACGAGCTGGGCGGCGACGCGGTTGTTGGCGGTCGCCAGCACCGCGCGGCCGATCAGCGTGCGGGTGAAGAACAGCCAGAGACAGACGAAGACCGCAAGCGCGCCGGCAATGACCCAGAGGCTCTGCGGCAGGATGGTCGCGCCGCCGATGAGGATCGGCTGGTCGCCGGAAAAGGCCGGGAAGCGGTGCAACTGCTTGTCGAAGACGAGCTGTGTCGCGCCCCGGATAAAGATGGAGGCACCGATGGTGATGATGATCAGCGAGACGACGGGCGCGCCGCGCGCAGGCTCGATGGCGAGCTTGTTGAGCGCCACACCGATTGCCGCCGTCACGATGATGGCGATGAGGGCGGCAAGCGGCAGCGGCAGGCCGGCTGCATGCGCGAAGAAGGTGATCATGCCTCCGAGCATGACGAACTCGCCCTGGGCGAAGTTCACGACGTCGGAGGCGTTGTAGATGATCGTGAAGCCGAGGGCGACCAGCGCATAGACGGCGCCAACCGTGATCCCGGACAGAAGGAATTGCAGCAGTTCGGGCATGGAGGCCTCCGCTTCGCGCACGACGATTCCGCCGGCCTGCGCCCTAAAGCGCTGGCCGGCAGGTTCGATTACTCGACGATCTTCCAGCCGCCCTTTTCGATCTGCAGCATGCGGAAGGCCGAGAGGTCGAGGCCGAGGTGATCCTCGGCCGTCATGGTGACGGTGCCTGTGGTGCCGACGAGACCCTTGGTGCCCTCGATCGCATCGCGGATATCGGACGGCTCGGCGCTGCCGGCGCGCGTGATGGCATCGACGAGGATGCGCAGCGCATCATGGGCATAACCGCCGAAGGTCGAGACCGGCTTGCCGGTCGCCTTCTCATAGGCTTCCTTGTAGGCGACGACCACGGCGCGCTGCGGGTCGTTTTCCGGCAGCAGGCCGGCAACGAGCAGCGCCGTGCCCGGCAGGCGAACACCTTCCGCGGCTTCCGCGCCGGCAAGCTCGATGAAGCCGTCCGAGGCAACACCGTGCGACTGGTAGAGCGGCAGGCCGACGGCGAGCTGGGCATAATTGCGGGTCACGATCGCCGGGCCCTGGCCGAAGCCGGGGTTCAGCACGGCCTGAATGCCGTCCTTGCCCTTGATGTTGGTGAGCTGCGGCGTCATGTCGGCATCGGTCGGGCCATAGGTCTCGTCGGCCAGCACCTCGATGCCATAGTCGCCGACGATCGACAGGCACTGCTTGTGCATGGAGGCGCCGAAGCCGTCCGAACCCGAGATCATGCCGATCTTGGTGATGGCGTTCTTCTTCATGTCTTCAAAGATCTTCGCGCAGGCCATGCGGTCCGTGTGCGGCGTCTTGAAAGTGTAGGTCTTGACCGGATCGATGATCTCGATGGCGCCGGCGAGCGAAATGAAGGGCACTTCCGCATCCTCGAAGACCGGGATGATCGCCATGGAGGTGCCGGTCGTCGTGCCGCCGATCACGGCCACCACTTCGTCGTCTTCCACGAGGCGGGTCGCGAAGGTGCGCGCCTTGTTCGGGTCGCCGCCGTCGTCATAGATGACGAGTTCCAGCTTCTCGCCGTTGACGCCGCCGGCCGCATTGATCTCCTCGACCAGCAGCTTCAGCGTCTTGGCTTCCGGATCGCCGAGGAACGAGGCAGGGCCGGTTTCGGAAATGGTGGCACCGATCTTGATGTCGGCGAAAGCGGGGGCCGCAAGGATCAGGGCAAGGGCGGTGGTGGTGAGCACAAATTTCATGTCGGTTTCTCCTCCCAACAAAGACAAAGGGTTAAAGCGAAAACTCCTCCTACGCCGCGACAGGGCGGCGCCACATGACCACGCGGAACCGGTTGGCGACAAAAGCCGCATCCGTCAGGCTGGCATTGCCCGCGGGGTTTGCACCGGTGACGTGGAAATCGCTGAACGCGGCACTCTGGTTGACGTAGATGCCGCCGGTCAGATTGACCGAGAGATTGACGCCCGCCGTAGCGAAGCGGTCGGCGGCGGCAAGGATCTGCGCCTCGTCGGTGGCATAGAGGGCGGCGGTGATTGCGCCCTTGCGCTCGGCGAGGTCCGCCGCGCGGTTCACGCCATCGACGACGTCATCGACCGCGACGACGAAGGCGATGGGGCCGAACCTTTCTTCCGCATAGGTTTCGCTGTCCGCCACATCGACGGCGAGGATCAGCGGGGTTGCCGTGCGGGCATCGTCGAGGCCGTCGACGGGTGCGGAATCGCGCACGAGACGGCCGAGGGAACGGACGGTGGCGATGCGGGCAAGCGTCGCCGGATTGGCAATGGCGCCGCAGATGCCGGCGGCGCGGGCCGGGTCGGCCAGCAGGCCATCCACTGCGGCGGCGATGCCGGATGCCACATCGTCGAATGTCTTGTGGCCCTCATTGGTCTCGATGCCGCCGCGCGGCACAAAGATATCCTGCGGAGCGGTGCACATCTGGCCGGAATAGAGCGACAGCGAGAAGGCGATATTGCTGCACATGCCGGGAAAATTGTCGGTGGCGCCGATGACAATGGAGTTGACGCCCGCCTCTTCCGTATAGACGTCGGCGGTGCCGGCATTTTCACGGACCCAGGTCCCAAAACTGTTGGAACCTGTGTAGTCGACGATGGCGACGGCCGGATGCTGCACGAGGTCCTTGGTGATTTCGGAACCGGGCGCATCGGCCGCGAGCAGCACGATATCGGCGGCAAACCCCTCTTCCACCAGCACCTGACGGGCGATCTCGACGGTGATGGCGAGTGGCAAGATGGCGGCCGGATGCGGCTTGACGATGATGGTGTTGCCGGTGGCGAGGCTGGCGAAGAGGCCGGGATAGCTGTTCCAGGTCGGGAAGGTGTTGCAGCCGATAACCAGCGAAACACCGCGCGGCACGACACGCCAGTGTTTTTCCAGGACGATCGGCTCGCCCTTGCCCTGCGGCTTCGTCCAGGTCGCCGTCGCCGGCGTGCGGGTCATCTCGGCATAGGCGTAGGTGACGGCTTCAAGGCCGCGATCCTGCGCATGCGGGCCGCCGGCCTGGAAGGCCATGGCGAAAGACTGGCCCGTCGTGTGCACAACCGCATTGGCCATTTCGAAACTGCGGGCATTGAGGCGGGCGAGGATTTCGAGACAGATGCCGGTGCGCACCTCCGGCGAGGCGGCGGCCCATTGCGGGGCAGCGGCACGCGAGGCAGAGACAAGCATATCCACGGAAATGGCGGGATAGGTGATGCCGAGAGACGGTCCGTAAGGCGAGACTTCCGCACCAACGGAGCCTTCCGCCGGATGATCGGCGAGGACAAAGGCCTTGCCGATCCGCGCCTTGTAGGCAGCGAGCCCGTCATCCTTGGCGGTCTCGCCATAGATCTTGCCGCTCGGCACTTCGGGATAGGCAGACCAGAAGTCACGCTTGGCGGCCGCTTGCAAAGCTGCGTCCAGCGTCGGGCGATGGCGCTCGAAAAGTCCGGTCATGGCTGTTCCTCCCAGTCAGTGCTTTTATAATTGACTGACCGGTCGGTTTATGCAAGAGTTTTTTTACGGTCGCCGCTGGGAAGGGCGACAGGGAGGAAAAATGTCCACATCCGACACCATTCTGTCGGCGCTTGCCGATGGCGTTCTCACCCTCACGCTGAACCGCCCGGACAAGCTCAACGCCTTCAACGAAGAGATGCACCTGGCCCTGCGCGCCGGCTTCGAGCGGGCGCATGCGGATGAGGCTGTCCGTGCCGTCCTGCTCACCGGCGCCGGCCGCGGTTTTTGCGCGGGGCAGGATCTGGGCGACCGCGATCCCAAGAAGGGCGTGCCGGATCTCGGCCACACGATCGAGACCTTCTATAATCCGCTGCTGCGCCTGATCCGCAGCCTGGAAAAGCCGGTGATCTGCGCCGTCAACGGCGTTGCCGCCGGTGCTGGCGCCAATATCGCCTTTGCCTGCGACATCACGCTCGCCGCCCGTTCCGCCCGCTTCATCCAGGCCTTTTCCAAGATCGGCCTCGTGCCGGATTCCGGCGGCACCTGGAGCCTGCCGCGGCTGATCGGCGAAGCCCGCGCCAAGGCGCTGACGCTGACCGCCGAACCGCTCGGCGCCGAAACCGCCGCCGACTGGGGCCTGATCTGGCGCGCCGTCGACGACGACACGCTGATGGAAGAGGCCACTGCACTCGCCACTCGCCTCGCCGCCGGCCCGACGCGCGGTCTCGGCATGACCAAGCGCGCCATCCAGGCCGCCGCCACCAACTCGCTGGACGAACAGCTCGACCTCGAACGCGACCTGCAACGCGAGGCCGGCCGCAGCGCCGACTATGCCGAGGGCGTTTCCGCCTTCCTCGAAAAGCGCAAACCAGAGTTCTCCGGCAAATGAGCGCCGCGAGCCTCTCCCCCCAGGCCCTGGCCGAAGCCTGCGCCAAGGCCATGTGGGACGACGACAATGCCACCCGCCATCTCGGCATGGAGTTGATCTCCGTCGCTCCTGGCGAGGCGACGATCACCATGACGATCGCCGAGAGCATGACCAACGGCCACGGCACCTGCCATGGCGGCTACATGTTCACGCTGGCGGATTCGGCCTTCGCCTTTGCCTGCAACACCTACAACCAGCGCACCGTCGCCCAGCACTGCTCGGTGACCTTCATCGCACCGGCCTTCAGGGGCGACCGGCTGACGGCGACGGCGCGTGAAGTGTCGCGGCGGGGGCGCGGCGGCATCTACGATATCCGCATCAGCAATCAGGAGGGCGAGCACGTCGCGGAATTCCGCGGCCACTCGCGAACAGTCAAGGGTACGCACCTGCCGGAATGAGGCAGACCATCCCCACATTCTTGCCCCACATTCTTGGAGGAGAATTTCATGGAAGACCTGTCCCCCCGCCCCGGCGAGCTCGAAGCGATCGAGACGGCGTCGCGCGACGAGATTTCCGCGCTGCAGCTTCAGCGCATGAAATGGTCGCTGACCCACGCCTACGAGAATTCCCCCTTCTATCGCCAGCGCTTCGACGAGGCGGGCGTGCACCCTTCCGACCTCAAGACCCTGTCGGACCTCGCGAAATTCCCCTTCACCACCAAGAAGGACCTGCGCGATACCTATCCCTTCGGCATGTTCGCCGTACCGCGCGAAAAGCTTGCGCGCATTCACGCCTCCTCCGGCACGACCGGCAAACCGACCGTCGTCGGCTACACCAAGAACGATATCGACACCTGGGCGACCGTCGTTGCCCGCTCGATCCGCGCCTCGGGCGGCCGGGCCGGTGATATCGTGCATGTCGCCTATGGCTACGGCCTGTTCACCGGCGGGCTTGGCGCGCATTACGGCGCCGAAAAGCTCGGCTGCACCGTCGTGCCGATCTCCGGCGGCATGACCGAGCGCCAGGTCACGCTGATGCAGGATTTCAAGCCGCGCATCATCATGGTCACGCCTTCCTACATGCTTTCGATCCTAGACGAGTTCCGCCGCCATGGCATCGACCCACGCGAAAGCTCGCTCGCCGTCGGCATTTTTGGCGCGGAGCCCTGGACGAACGCCATGCGCGAGGAAATCGAGCAGGCCTTCGACATGCATGCCGTCGATATCTACGGCCTTTCGGAGGTCATGGGTCCGGGCGTCGCCAACGAATGCGTCGAGACGAAGGACGGCCTGCACATCTGGGAAGACCATTTCTACCCGGAAATCATCCATCCCGAGACCGGCGAAGTGCTGCCGGATGGCGAGATCGGCGAACTGGTCTTCACCACGCTCACCAAGGAAGGCCTGCCGATCATCCGCTACCGCACGCGCGACCTGACGCGCCTCTTGCCCGGCACCGCCCGCTCCATGCGCCGCATGGAAAAGATCACCGGCCGCTCCGACGACATGATGATCCTGCGCGGCGTCAACGTCTTCCCGACGCAGATCGAGGAACAGATACTGAAATGTCGCGGTCTTGCGCCGCATTTCCAGATCGAGCTGTCACGCGCCGGCCGCATGGACAACATGACGGTGCATGTCGAATGTACGGTCGAAATGGCCGACGAAGGCGCACGCGCCGGTTCGGCCAAGGAGCTTGCCCACCACATCAAGAGCATCGTGGGTGTTTCCACCAAGATCACCGTGCACGAGCCGGGCGGCGTTGCCCGCTCGGAAGGCAAGGCGAAACGGGTGGTCGACAACCGCCCGAAAGAATGAAACGCCGGACAAAACAATTCCAGCAAATTGCAGGGCGGTTTTGCATCCGGGATTGTGAAGAAACAAAGAGCCAGCGTCTCTCCGTTGCTACAGGACGAACAGAGAGACGCTAGCCCGGCACCGGCTTGACTGTGTATAGGGAGGGCGGCCGCCCTTCCGCGCAGCCGCAGCCCGAATGAGCAGAGCAGGACGACATGGCACGCACGCGCGCAGTGGATTTCGAGGAAAAACAGCGAGGCATTCTATCGAGTGCCGCGGCGGTGTTCGCCGAGATGGGCATGGAGAAGGCTTCCATGTCGCTGATCGCCTCGCACAGCAATGTCTCCAAGGCCCTGCTCTACCATTATTATCCCAGCAAGGACGCCCTGATCTTCGACATCGTGCGCACGCACCTGTCGGAGCTGGAAGAGGCGATCGAGGCGGCAGACCGCACGGACGTCGCGCCGCAGGATCGGCTGCGCCTGCTGGTGAAGGCCGTGCTGGCGAACTATGAGGGCCGCGATAACGAGCACAAGGTGCAGCTCAACGGCACCAGCGCGCTCTCCGAGCCACAGCTTGCCGAATTGCAGGCGATCGAGCGGCAGATCGTCAAGCGCTTCTCCGGCGTCATCCGCGACATCAACCCGGACCTCAACAAGGATCGCCCACTGCTGATGCCCGTCACCATGTCGCTCTTCGGCATGATGAACTGGGTCTATATGTGGTTCCGCCCGAACGGGCCGATCACGCGGGACGAATATGCCGATATCGCGACGACGCTGATCCTTGAGGGCGTCAAGGCTGTAAGTTGAGGCTTACGCATCTCACGTTCGATCTCTTAGATGAACGCGCCCCTCTCCGCCGTCATCCTCGGGCTTGACCCGAGGATCCAACCGCTGGGGCGAGGAGGCGTGGATCCTCGGGTCAAGCCCGAGGATGACGGAGAGGGGAGGTAGCGCCGGGCACAAAAGAGCGCTGCCTACTCCCCATCCCGCTCCACATCCTTGCCAGTCGTCGCAACCGACTCCAGTCGCTCCGCGAATTCGCGCCGCAGCGTGCGGCGAAGCTCGGCCGCCTTGTAGCGCCTGACATCAACCGTGCTTTCCGGCTGCAATTCCGGCACCCTTACCGGTTTGCCGGCCTCATCCACGGCGACCATGGTGAAATAACAGGAATTGGTGTGCCGGCGGTGGCCGGAGCGGATGTTTTCCGCCTCCACGCGGATACCAATCTCCATGGAGGTGCGGCCGGTATGGTTGACCGAGGCGCGGAAGGTGACGAGTTCGCCAACATGGATCGGCTCCTTGAACATCACCTGATCGACCGAAAGCGTCACCGCATATTGCTGCGAATAACGCGATGCGCAGGAGAAGGCGACGCGATCGAGCAGGTTGAGCAGCGCGCCGCCGTGGACTTTCCCTGAAAAATTCGCCATGTCGGGCGTCATCAGCACGGTCATTTCCAGGCGGCGCGGGTCCATTCGGTCACTCTCTCGTTTTGGCCACCATCGTCAGAACGTCGTATTGCGCGACGGTGGCGCCAAGCTGGTTCGTTACGTTGCAATCCCAGCGCACCTCGCCATGTTCGGCATTGGCGCGCGGGTTGATCTCCTTGCAGGTGAGCTGCACCTGCAACGTATCACCCGGATTGACCGGTGTCAGGAAGCGCAGATTGTCGACGCCGTAATTGGCGAGAACCGGACCGGGCGCGGGATCGACGAACAGTCCGGCGGCAAACGACACGATGAGATAACCATGCGCCACGCGCCCGTCGAAGAACGGGTTCGCCTTGGCGGCCTCCTCGTCCATATGGGCATAGAAGGTGTCGCCGGTGAAATTGGCGAAATGCTCGATATCGTCGAGCGTCACGGTGCGCGTCGCCGTGATCAGCTGGTCGCCGATCTTGAGTTCAGCCAGCGACTTGCGGAATGGATGCTCGCCGCCGGGCTGCGCCGCAGCCCCCTGCATCCACCGGCCAGTGACGGCAGACAACATCGTCGGCGCGCCCTGGATGGCGGTGCGCTGCATATAATGTTTGACGCCGCGCATGCCGCCCAGCTCCTCGCCGCCGCCCGCACGGCCGGGACCGCCGTGCACGAGGCCCGGCAGCGGCGAACCGTGGCCGGTGGACGACTTGGCGCTGACGCGGTTGCCGATCATCACACGGCCGTGGAAGGGCGCAAGGCCGAGCACGACCTCTTGCGCAAAGCCGGGGTCGTTGGTGAAGACGGAGGCGACGAGGCTGCCCTTGCCGCGGCGGGCAAGATCCACCGCCTCTTCGGCAGTGTCATAGGGCATGACGGTGCTGACCGGGCCGAAAGCCTCGACATCGTGGATCGCATGCGCCGAACCGGGCTTGTCGCAATAGAGCAGCACCGGATTGAGAAAGGCGCCGGCCGCAGCATCGCCCGACATGACGTTCGGCGCATCCGGATCGCCGGCGACGATTTCGGCATCGGCGGAAAGATCGCGGATGCGGGCGCGCACTTCCTCGCGCTGGTGGAGGCTCGCGAGCGGCCCCATGCGGACGGCTTCGTCGGCCGGGTTGCCGATCGCCGTCTTTGCAAGACGCGCACCGAGGCTTTCGATGAGGGCTTCACTGTAGGAACGCGGCGCAATGACACGGCGGATCGCCGTGCACTTCTGGCCGGCCTTCACCGTCATCTCGCGGGCGACTTCCTTGACGAAGAGGTCGAATTCCTCCGTGCCGGGTGCTGCGTCGAGACCAAGCACGGCAGCGTTCAGGCTGTCGGCCTCCATGGTGAAGCGCACGGAGTTTTCGACGATGGCCTTGTGCGTCTTGAGGCGCTGGCCGGTCGAGGCCGAACCGGTAAAGGTCACGGCATCCTGTC
Organism: Shinella kummerowiae; assembly: GCF_009827055.1. Taxonomy (GTDB): domain Bacteria; phylum Pseudomonadota; class Alphaproteobacteria; order Rhizobiales; family Rhizobiaceae; genus Shinella; species Shinella kummerowiae. Next base: position 146,347 of record NZ_WUMK01000007.1, on the reverse strand, counting down.
CCTCGACATGATCGAGCAGGTCGCCGACCGAGCCGCAGACGAGCTGCAAGGCGCCCTCCGGCAAGAGGCCGGTCTCGACGATGCGGCGAACCATGAGTTCGGTGAGATAGGCCGTCTGGCTTGCCGGCTTGACGATCGCCGGGACGCCGGCGAGCAGGGTCGGGGCGAGCTTTTCCAGCATGCCCCAGCAGGGGAAATTGAAGGCGTTGATATGCACGGCGACGCCCTGCAGCGGGCTCAGGATGTGCTGCGCGGAAAAGGTGCCGTCCTTGGAGAGCAGTTCCACGTCGCCATCGAGCAGCACGCGGGTGTTCGGCAATTCGCGCCGGCCCTTGGAGGCATAGGACAGCAGCGTGCCGATGCCGCCTTCGATGTCGACCCAGCTATCGGCACGGGTGGCGCCGGTCGCGGTTGATAGCGCGTAAAACTCTTCCTTGCGCTCCATCAGCGCCTGGCCGAGCGCCTTCAGCATGGCGGCGCGTTCGTGGAAGGACATCCGGCGCAGTGCCGGGCCGCCCTTCTCGCGGCCAAAGGCAAGCGCCGCCTTGAAATCCACGCCAGTGGAATCGATGAAGGCGACGGGCGCGCCCGTGGACGCGTCGAGCAGCGGCACGCCTTCCCTGGCACCGGCGACCCACTGGCCGCCGACATAGCTTTCGAGCCGGCGCGGCCGGTTTGCCATGACGTTCATGTCATTATCCTTCTTGTTTTTCCGCAATCCCGGACAGAAAACCGCTTCACACTTTTCTTGGGATTGCTCAATTCAGACCAAGCGCGGAAAGCTGCGCATCGACCTCCGCCTGCCATTCGGCAAGCAGGGTCTCGTTTTGTGTATGCCGCAGGCCGAAACGCGACTGCGTCTCGAAGCGGGCCGAGCCGGAATGGCCAAAACTTGCGGCAACGCGCGGATACCAATAGGCGACCGAAGCCTTCGCCTCGGTGCGGGCCTCCGCGTCATCGGCGATCTGCACGAGGCCGGCGAGGCCAAGTTCCGCATGGCGCGTCTCGCGCGGCAGGATGGCCCGGAACACCTCGGCGAGCGGCTGGTAGGAGACGCGCGACAGTTCCTTCAACTGCACGACGCTCGCCCGGCCCATCAGCACGTTCATGACCACGGCATCGACCCAGCCTTGCAGCGGATAGTGGAAGACGGAGAGGCGCATGTCGCCACCCTGGCGGGCCGCGCCGATATCGGCCTCGCGGGCAAGCCGCACCGCCCAGGGATGGTGCACGGCGTAACGCCCGCCATCCGCGCCGAAGGTTTCCATCACCCGCAGCACCTTGCCGGCATGATCGGCCTTTTCCAGCACGATGCGGGCGGCGGAAATGCGTTCCTGGATGCCCGGCGCATCGTTGATCGTGTCGGCGAAACCGGCGGAACCGGCCAGCTCACTGTCAACGAAGCTCGCCATCAGGCGCAGCAACTCGCCGCGATAACGCGGCGGCACGTTGGCCGGGGACGAAAGCACGCCGCCCTGCGCCAGATAGTCTTCGATCGGCATCGTATCGGACATGCGAATTCCCCCTACTGGTCGTAGCTGACGACGATACGGTCGGTGAGCGGGTAGCACTGGCAGGTCAGCACATAACCCTGGCGCACCTCGTAATCTTCCAGCGCGTGGTTGGTCTCCATCTCGACCTCGCCTTCCAGAACCTTGGCGCGGCAGGTGGAACAGACACCGGCCTTGCAGGCGTAAGGCGCATCCATGGAATTCTCGAGCGCGGCATCGAGCAGGCTCTGGCCGTGCTTGGGGAACTTGAAGATGCGTGTCGCGCCGTCGAGCGTGACGGTCGCCTCACAGGCGGCAGCATGGTCGGCGCCGTTGACCTGTTCCACCTTGCGCCGCGCCCGGCCGGGCTGCGAGGAGGCGAAGAGCTCGAACTTGATCTGATCGTCGCGCAATCCGTGGTCACGGAGCGCCGCGGCAATCGCCAGCATCATCGGCTCGGGGCCGCAGATAAAAGCGGTCGTCACCGATTTCGGGTCGATCCAGTTCTTGAACAGCGCCGCGCACTTTTCACCATCGATGCGGCCGGTGAAGAGGTCGATATCCTGCGCCTCGCTTTCCAGCACATGCAGCACGGAGAGCCGGCCGAGATAGAGGTTCTTCAGGTCCTCCAGCTCCTCGCGGAACATGATCGAGCTGATCTGCCGGTTGGCGTAAACGAGCGTGAAGCGGGCACGCGGCTCACGCGACAGCACCGTCTTGATGATCGAGAGCACCGGCGTGATGCCGCTGCCGCCGGCAAAACCGAGATAGTGTTTGGCCGTTTCCGGCTCCAAAGCTGTGAAGAAGGCGCCCATCGGCGGCATGGCTTCCAGCGTGTCGCCGGGCTTCAGGTTCTCGTTGACCCAGGTGGAGAAGCAGCCGCCATCGACGCGCTTGATGCCGACCTTCAGCACACCCTCGTCCTTGCCGGCGCAGATCGAATAGGAGCGGCGCAGTTCCTCGTCCTCGAACTTGCGGCGAAAGGTCAGGTACTGGCCCTGCGTGAAATCGAAGACGGCGCGGTCCTCGTCTGCGGGCCTAAGCGTGACCACGACCGCATCGCGCGTCTCGCGGCGAACGTCGGTGACGGTCAGGGGATGAAAACGTGCCATGCGTAGGCCCTTTCCATAGAGCAATTCCAGCAAAAGTGCGTCGCGGTTTTGCGTCCGGAATTGCGTAAAAACAAAAAGCTCTGGTGGTCAGATGCACTTGAAATAGTCGAACGGTTCCAGGCAGTCGGTGCAGCGATAGCTCGCCTTGCAGGGCGTTGAGCCGAACTGGCTGATCTTCTCGGTGTTCGCCGATCCGCAGCGCGGACAGGCGATCGTCAGGTTCGAGCGGCCGGACAGCCGGTCGATGCGCTTCATCAGCACGCCATCGGCGGCCGTGCCGTCGATCGGCGGGGCGATGCCGTAATCGCGCAGCTTCTCGCGGCCCTCGGCGCTGATCCAGTCCGTCGTCCAGGCCGGCGAGAGCTGGCGTTCCAGCTTCACCTTGGAAAGGCCCTTTTCCGCGAGCGCCGTCTCGATATCGAGATTGATGATCGTGGTGGCGGGACAGCCGGAATAGGTCGGCGTCACCGTCACCACCAGCGTATCTTCTCGCCAGGCGACATCGCGGATGATGCCGAGATCCGTCAGCGAGATCACCGGGATTTCCGGATCCGGCACCTCAGCCAGCCAGTGCCAGACCTCATCGATCGAGGGACGGAGCGCCGGGTCCATGGCTGCCTCCTACCAGGTGGCGCCCGGATAGGCGCGCTGGAGGAACTGCATCTCCGACAGGATGAAGCCGAGGTGCTCGGTGTGCACGCCGCGCCGGCCGCCCTTGTGCATGTAACCGTCGGCCGGCTTCTTCAGCGTGCCTTCGGTGAAGGCCTCGGTGACAATCTCGTCCCAGCCGGGCTTGAGGCTCTGCGGCTCCGCAATGACGCCGGCTTCCGCAAGCGCCGCATCCACCGCATCGGCGGCGAACATTTCGCCGGTATAGGGCCAGAGATCGTCCAGCGCCGCCTGCATGCGGCTGTGGCTTTCGGCGGTGCCATCGCCGAGGCGGATGACGAGGTCGCGGCTGCGGTCGAGATGGTAGGAGACCTCCTTGAAGGCCTTTTCGGCAATCTCCGCGATGCGCGTCTCGGTCGAGCCCTTCAGCGCCTTCAGGAGCAGGTAATGCCAGGCATCGAACAGGAATTGCCGCATCAGCGTCTTGCCGAAATCGCCGTTCGGGCGCTCGACCAGCAGAATGTTGCGGAAGTCGTAGCCGTCGCGCAGATAGGCGAGGTCATCAGCGGAGCGGCCCTTGCCCTCCACCTCGCCGGCAAGGCCGAGCCAGAGCTGGGTCTGGCCGATCAGGTCGAGCGCGGTGTTGGCAAGCGCGATATCCTCCTCCAGCGCCGGCGCGTGCCCGCACCATTCGGAAACGCGATGACCGAGGATCAGCGCATTGTCGCCGATGCGCAGCAGGAATTCGAGAAGTGCGGCCTGATCGACCGCCGGTTCAAGGGCAGCGCGCGCCATCACATATGCCCCACTTCATCCGGAATGTCGAAGAAGGTCGGGTGACGGTAGACCTTGGAATTCGACGGATCGAACAGCGGGCCCTTTTCCGAGGGGGCGCTGGCGGTGATCTCGGACGACCGCACCACCCAGATGCTGACGCCCTCGTTGCGGCGCGTATAGACGTCGCGGGCATTGTTAACAGCCATTTCGGCGTCGGGCGCGTGCAGGCTGCCGACATGGCGATGGTTGAGGCCGTGCTGACCCCGGATGAAAACTTCCCAAAGCGGCCATTCGCTGGACATCGTGCTCTCTCCCTTACTCGGCGGCGATCTTGGCGGCGGCGCGGCGGTCGGCTGCCTTTTCGGCATGCGCCGTCAGGCCGTCACGGAACCAGGCGCCGTCACTCCAGGCCTTCTTGCGGGCGTCGAGGCGTTCAGCATTGCAGGGACCGTTGCCGGCGATCACGTTGAAGAACTCTTCCCAATCCGGCTCGCCGAAATCGTGCCCGCCCTTTTCCTCGTTCCACTTGAGGTCCGGGTCCGGAACGGTGAGGCCGAGATACTTGGCCTGCGGCACGGTCTGGTCGACGAATTTCTGGCGCAGCTCGTCGTTGGAGTTCTGCTTGATCTTCCAGGCCATCGACTGCGCCGAGTGCACGGAGGCGTCGTCCGAGGGGCCGAACATCATGAGCGACGGCCACCACCAACGGTTCAACGCATCCTGCACCATGGCCTTCTGAGCCGGCGTGCCCTTCACCATGCGCGCCAGGGCGTCAAAACCCTGGCGCTGGTGGAAGCTCTCTTCCTTGCAGATGCGCACCATGGCCCGCGCATAGGGGCCGTAGGAACAGCGCTGCAAGGGCACCTGGTTCATAATCGCCGCGCCATCGACCAGCCAGCCGATCGCGCCGATATCGGCCCAGGTCAGTGTCGGATAGTTGAAGATCGAGGAATATTTAGCCTTGCCGGAATGCAGCTGCTCGTACATCTGGTCACGGCTGATGCCGAGCGTTTCGGCGGCACAGTAGAGATAGAGGCCGTGACCCGCCTCGTCCTGCACCTTGGCGAGCAGAATGGCCTTGCGCTCCAGGGTCGGCGCACGGGAAATCCAGTTGCCTTCCGGCAGCTGGCCGACGATTTCCGAATGGGCGTGCTGGCTGATCTGGCGCACCAGCGTCTTGCGATAGCCTTCCGGCATCCATTCCTTCGGCTCGATCTTCTGGCCGGCATCGACGCGTTCCTGAAAGGCGCGCTCATGAGGTTCCATCTCGTCGAGGGACCGGACGCGGGCGGCATCGGTCTTCACCATCTGGGCATACATGGTCTTTCCTCCTGGCTTGCGCGTCAGACGCGCTCGAGAATGATGGCAATGCCCTGGCCGACGCCGATGCACATGGTGCACAGTGCATAACGCCCGCCCTGGCGGTGGAGCTGGTAGGTCGCGGTGGTAACGAGGCGCGCACCGCTCATGCCGAGCGGGTGGCCGATGGCAATCGCCCCGCCATTCGGGTTCACATGTGCGGCATCGTCCGGCAGGCCGAGATCGCGCAGCACGGCAAGCGCCTGCGAGGCGAAAGCCTCGTTGAGCTCGATGACGTCCATCTGACCAAGCGTCAGACCGGCACGCTCCAGCACCCGGCGCACCGCCGGTGCGGGGCCGAAGCCCATGATGCGTGGCTCAAGCCCTGCTGCCGCCATGGCGACGACACGGGCTTTCGGCGTCAGGCCCTGCGCCTTCGCAACGGCCTCGCTGGCGATGATGAGCGCCGCTGCACCATCATTGACGCCGGAGGCGTTGCCGGCGGTGACGGAAAGGTCCGGGCCATTGACGCCCTTGAGCTTGCCAAGTTGTTCGGCCGTCGTGCCGGGACGCGGATGTTCGTCGCGGTCGACGACGAGCGGATCACCCTTCTTCTGTGGCACGGAGACGGGCACGATCTCATCGGCAAAGACGCCGGCCTCGTGCGCCGCCGCCCAACGCGCCTGGCTGCGGGCGGCAAACGCGTCCTGATCCTCGCGGCTGACGGCAAAATCGGCGGCGACGTTGTCGGCGGTTTCCGGCATGGAATCGACGCCGAACGCCTTCTTCATCTTCGGATTGACAAAGCGCCAGCCGATCGTCGTGTCGTAAACGGCATTCGACCGCGAAAAGGCGCTGTCGGCCTTCGGCATGACGAAGGGCGCGCGGCTCATGCTCTCGACGCCGCCGGCAATGACGAAATCGCAGTCGCCGGCACGGATGGCACGGGCGGCCATGCCGACGGCATCCATGCCGGAGCCACAGAGGCGATTGACGGTGGTGGCGGGAATGGAAACGGGAAGACCGGACAAGAGCACGGCCATGCGGCCGACATTGCGGTTGTCCTCGCCGGCCTGGTTGGCACAGCCATAGATAAGGTCATCGACCTTCGACCAGTCGACGCCGGGATTGCGTGCCATCAGGCCCGAAAGCGGCAGGGCCGCCAGATCGTCGGCGCGGACCGACGACAACAGGCCACCATAACGGCCGATCGGCGTACGGACAGCATCGCAGATAAAGGCTTCGGACACGCGGTTTCCTCCCAGTACCCAGGGTCGGCATGCCTCTCCCGAAACATTCGCCGACCGATCGGTTGGTTATTTACCACTCAATACGTCACAAATCAATGGATTATTTTCCAATTTCTGTGATGTGTCGTTTCAGCAGCTGGTATTCTAGCACAAACTGCATTTTTCCGTACGAAAAGAGCTTCAGATGGCGTCGCGCAACAGCGAAAGACGGCGCAGCGTCGCCTCGCTCGCTTCCGGAAGCGCACCGTCCGCCGTCACGAAATGGCGTGCGACATGCTGGTCCGCCTCGGGCGAGAGGCGAAGATAGAGGGTGCTGAACAGCCGCCGCGCCTCCTCGCCCGGCCAGTCTGCCGGCAGCGCCGCCTGCGGCAGGCGCGGATCACGCAGCACGACGAGGCGGAACTGATGGACAAGCACCAGCCGGGCGGCGAGGCTTTCGGCAGCCCCCAGCCGGGCGCCGCCGGCGAAGAGATCGGCAAGCCGCCCGAACCGCCCGATGAAACCGCGATAGGCATCGGCATGCTGCGCAAGGTTCCAGTGGTCGGCGGCAAAGGCGCCGAGATCCGCGTCACCGCTCACGACCTCCGCCCGGAAGAACACGGCCGGCTGAGTCAAGGACGGCATCGACCGCGCGCCCACCGCAAGCCTTGGCCCCAGCCGCGCATGGCCGGCGCGCTCCAGAACCTGCATCGCCTCGTCAGGCGCTGACCCCGTCAACTGCACGAAGTGCCAGTCCGCCACTTCGGGCGGGCCATAGAGCATGCGGGCGGCGGCAGCGAACTCGGTGCGGGCCGGTGCGGCCAGACGGTAAAAGCTGCGGCGCCCCTCGCGCTCGCCCGACAACTGGCCGGCGGCGACAAGACGCGAGACGGCGGTGCGCACCAATGTTTCGCTGATACCGACATCGGCGCAGGTCTCGATGAGATTGCCGGTCCAGACCACGCCTCCGCGCGGCTCCACCACGTCGCCATAGATGGTGACGATGAAGCCGGCCGCCTTCAGCGGGCTCTCCTCGATGATCGCCTTCATCAGCGCGCCGAACGCGCTTGCTGGCCTGTCCTTGTCGTCCGGCACGTCTGCCCGCCTTCACTTGCAATTTCGGTCGTGCCGAGACCTACCCCAGAATTGGCCGGAACGGAAAGCCCGCACGGGCACGGCACCAACAATCTCACAGAAGAGGGGCTGGTTTCGTCAGTAAATATTTAAGCCGCATCTGCCATCGTCCGCCGATAGCCGAACCTCGAGCAAACCGTCGCCGAGGGCTGGAGCGCGGAGACCGACGAAACACGATGACCGACCGGCATGCCCCACCATCCTTCCGGGGGCTGGGATATTATGTCCCCGCCATCGTCGTCGCGTTTGCGGTGCTCATCGCCGTCTTCCTTGCGGATGTGCAGAAGCGCCGGCTGGAGGAGGAGTATCTGCGCTCCTTCACCACCGAACAGCTCGGCCTGCTGCGCTCGCGCCTGCAGGGCAATATCCTCGGCAACGTCAAGCTGGTGCAGGGCCTCGTCGCCACGCTCTCGACCGAACCGACCATGCCCCCTGCCCGCTTTGCCGATCTCGCCGGCCGCATCTTCGACGAGGACAATCAACTGCGCAGCCTCGCCATCGCGCCGGATTTCGTCGTTTCCCTGGTCTATCCGCTGAAGGGCAACGAGCGCAGCCTCGGCCTCGACTACCGCAAGAACGAACGGCAGCGCGCCGCTGCCATGCAGGTAAAGGAACTTGGCCGGATGATCGTCACCGGCCCTGTCGATCTCGTGCAGGGTGGTCGCGGGGTGATTGCCCGCTATCCCATCCATGCCGGCAAGGACAATGCCTTTTTCGGCATCGCCTCGGCGGTGATCGACCTTGAAAAGCTGTTTTCCGCCAGCGGCTTCAAGAGCGACATGCGGGTTGCGCTGGCCATTTCCAGCCGGGCGCATGACGGCGGCGAGGCACGCACCTTCTTCAACACGAAAGCGGCCGTCGATGTCGATCCGGTGGTGATGACCATCGATATAGGCCACGAGACCTGGACCATGTCGGCCGCACCGCTGAAGGGCTGGCACCAGCCGTCAGCCGACCTCGGGCTGTTTCGCGGCGGACTTGCGCTGCTCGCCATCGTCATCGTCGCGCCGATGTTCTGGGTCGGTTACCTGATGAAGGACCGTCACCGCCATATCCTGGCGCTGCAGGACCGGGAAGACCGACTCGAAACCGTCTCGCAACGCCTGCAACTCGCGCTCGATGCATCCAAGGTCGGCGTGTGGGAATACGACACCGAGACCAAGGCACTCGCCTGGGATGCGCGCATGCGCGAACTCTACGGCGTGCCGCGGACACAGCCGGTTTGCAGCTACAAGGACTGGCGCGCGGCGCTGCATCCCGACGACATCGAGGAGGCCGAACGCGTTTTCGCCGACGCCATCGCGGCGGACAAACCCTACATTACCGAATTCCGCGTTTTGGCCAGAGACGGCAGCATCCGCCACATCCGCGCGCACGGCATGACCTATCGCGCGGTCTCGGGCGTAAAACGCATCGTCGGCGCCAACTGGGACGTGACGGCAGACAACCAGCTACAGGCGGACCTGCTGCAGGCAAAGCTGATGGCGGAGGCCCAGAACCGCGCGCTGGAGGATGCGCGCCTCGTGCTGGAGCACAATTCTCTGCACGACGCGCTGACCCGCCTGCCGAACCGCCGTTTCCTCGACCAGCAGATCGCGCTTGCCGGCAGCGGCGACGGCCGTCCGCTGACACTGCTGCATATCGACCTCGACCGCTTCAAGGATATCAACGATACGCTCGGCCATGCCGCTGGCGACGAAGTACTGAAACAGGCGGCCGGCGTCTTGCGCGCCCATGTGCCGGCGGAAGACTTCATCGCGCGCATCGGCGGTGACGAGTTCGTGCTGCTGTCGCGCCGCGACCCGATCATCGCCGACTTCGCCGCCCTTTCGGCCCGCCTGATCGCGGCGATCAGCGAGCCCATGGCAATCGAGGGCCATGATTGCCGCATCGGCGCAAGCATCGGCATTGCCACTCGCAATGACGCGGAGGAATCCACCGAGCAACTGCTCGTCAATGCCGATATCGCGCTTTACGAGGCCAAGCGCCGCGGCCGCAATCGCGTCGAGGCGTTCAACGACGACCTGCGCCTGCGTACCGTCGAGGTGAAGCGGCTCAGCGACGACATTCTGCGCGGCCTTGAGCGCGGAGAGTTCCGCCCGTTCTTCCAACCGCAGTTCGACGCGCAAACGCTGGAGATCGTCGGCGTCGAGGCGCTCGCCCGCTGGGACCACCCGTCCCGCGGTTTTGTTGCCCCCGATGTCTTCCTGCCCGTCGCCGAAAGCCTCAACGTCGTCGCCCAGATTGACGAGGCGATCCTCGACCAGGCGCTTTTGCAGGCCATGCGCTGGGAGGCGCAGGGGCTGGGAATCGCCCGCGTCTCGGTCAATGTCTCCTGCCAGCGCCTGCGCGATGAAAATCTCATCGAAAAGCTGAAGGCGATGAACATCCGCCCCGGCGCGCTGACCTTCGAACTGCTGGAATCGATTTCCTTCGATACCGCGGATGACGGATTGAAACAGGCGATCGAGGACATCAAGGCCCTTGGCATCGAGATCGAGATCGACGACTTCGGCAGCGGCCATGCCTCCATCGTCAGCCTGCTCGAACTGTCGCCCAAGCGGCTGAAGATCGACCGGCGGCTGGTGCAGCCGTTGACGCAGTCGACCGCACAGCAAAGCCTGGTGCAATCGATCATCGACATCGGAAAGGTCCGCAACATCGAAACGGTCGCCGAGGGTGTCGAGACGATGGCACATGCCGACTTGCTGCGCCGCCTTGGCTGTCATGTCCTGCAAGGCTACGCCCTTGCCCGGCCGATGGCGGCGGAGGATTTCCTCGCCTTCGCCAAGGCGCGCGCCTGGATGCCGGCGGCGGGAATGCCCCTTACGGCAAAAGCGCGCTGAGCGCGTCCGCAAGCACGCGCCCGTCATGGTGGCCGCGCTGCCATGGATCCTCGAACTCGCCGATCACCACCTCGGCGCCCAGCCGTGCGCCCGTGGCCTCCAGAGCCTCGGTACCGAGATAGGCGAACGACCCCGCCGTCTTTTCAAAGGGCAGGATCTGGCGGTTCGCGAGAACATGCGTGAAGGGCCGCACATCTGCCCCGCCCTGGGCCTGCCAGACGCTGGCGGCAACCTCCACCATGCGCGCCACATCCATCCCGCGCGTTTCGCGGCATTGCAGGATATTGCCGAGGAAAACGCGGCGGGCATGCACATTGCGCACGATCGCCGGCACGATCCCGTCGACCAGGAAATGCGGCAGCACGCTGGTGAAGAAGCTGCCCGGCCCGAAAACGATAGCATCAGCGCTTTCCAGACTTTCGATCACCGCTTCATTCGCCGGGACGGCGGCCCCATCGCCGGCGGAAAGCGCGATTTCGCGCACGCCCGTCGCACTGTCGGCATCGCCGAGCGCCGTCAGGCGGTGCTGCCCTTCGATGCGCGTGCCGTCATTCAGCACGGCCGAGAGTGCCACATCGTTCACCGCCGTCGAGGGCCAGACATGGCCGGCGACCTCGCACAGCTTGCGAAAGACGAAAATCGCCGTGTTGATGTCGCTGTTATGGGCAAGGTGCGCGCCGGTAAGGATGAAGTTGCCGATGCTGCCGTTGCGGAAATCGAAATCCGGGCCGATGGCCGCCCGGAACGTCCGCAGGTAATTGAGGATCGCGCCGCGCAGGCCGGGCTCCATGCGCTCCAGAAGCGGATGGCGGCCTTCGGCATAGAGCGCAAACTCCGTGCGGGCGTCCTGTTCGGCGCCGCTGGTCATGCGGGCATTGCAGACCTTCACCACGTCACCCGCCCGGCCTTCGCCATGCGCCATAGTCATCAGCGCCTGACGGATGTCGCCGACGGCGAGCACGCCGAGGCTTTCGCGGATTACCTTGGAACTGCCGCCGCTGTCCCAGGCCGGTACCACGCGCGTGAGGCGGACCGGCAGGGAGCAGAGCGCAAGGTTGATCGAGCGGCAGGCACTGCCGCCCGAAAAGAGCACGATATGCGGACGTCGGCCTTCGGCCATGCCTACTCCTGATGTTTTTGCCTACGGCCCGATATTGTAGGCCGCACCGATCAGGGTCTTGGTATAGTCCGCCTTCGGCGCGCTGAAAATGGCATCCGTCGGCCCCTCCTCGACGATCTTGCCGTCCTTCATCACCACGACATAGTCGGACATGGCCCGCACCACCGAAAGATCGTGGCTGATGAAGACGTAGGAGAGGCCGTGTTTGGCCTGGAGATCGCGCAGAAGCTCGATCACCTGACCCTGCACGGAGCGGTCGAGCGCCGAGGTCGGCTCGTCGAGGATGACCGCCTGCGGCTTCAGGATCATCGCCCGCGCAATGGCGATGCGCTGCCGCTGGCCGCCGGAGAATTCGTGCGGATAGCGGTTGCGCGCCGCCGGATCGAGCCCGACCTCCTTCAGCGCCTCGATCGCCCGCTTGTCGCGCTCGGCGCGCGAAAGCTGCGGCTCATGCACATAGAGCCCTTCGGTGATGATCTCGCCCACCGTCTGGCGCGGCGAGAGCGACCCATAGGGATCCTGAAAGACGACCTGCATGCTGCGCCGGAGCGGCCGCATGCCGTTGCGGTCGAGATCGGAAATATCCGTCCTGCCGAAACGATAGGCGCCCTTGCTGGCGATGAGACGCAGCAGCGCCCGGCCGAGCGTCGATTTGCCGGAACCGGATTCCCCCACGACACCGATCGTCTGGCCTTCGTGCAGGCTGATGCTGACATTGTCGACGGCGCGGAAGGTGGAGGCGCGCTTCTTCAGCAGACCGCCGTCGATCCTGTAGTCCACGACGACATTGCGACCTTCGAGGATGATCGGCGCATTATCCGCCGGAGCCGCCTTGCGACCGTGCGGCTCGGCATCGATCAACATGCGCGTATAGTCGGCCTTCGGGTTCTCGAAGATCTCGGCCGTCGCCCCTTGCTCGACGATCTCACCACGTCGCATGACGGCGACCCGTTCGGCAAAATGCCGGACGATGCCGAGATCGTGCGTGATGAGCACGATCGCCATATCGAAGCGTTTTTGCAGATCGCGCAACAGTTTCAGGATCTGCGCCTGGATCGTCACGTCGAGCGCGGTCGTCGGCTCATCGGCGATCAGGATATCCGGCTCGTTGGCAAGCGCCATGGCGATCATCACGCGCTGCCGCTGGCCGCCGGACATTTCGTGTGGATAGCTGTCGATGCGGCGATCCGGCTCGGGAATGCCGACAAGCTTCAGCAATTCCAGCACACGCGGCCTTGCCTGATTTCGCGTGCCGCCACGGTGATGCACGATCACCTCGGCGATCTGCTTGCCGATCGGGTAGAGCGGATCGAGCGAGGTCATCGGTTCCTGGAAGATCATGGTGATCTTCGCGCCGCGGATATCGTTCAAGGCCTTGGGCGGCAGGCCGACCATCTCCTGTCCACGATATTTCGCCGAACCTGAAACCCTGCCATTGCTGGCAAGCAGGCCCATGATGCCCATCATGGTCTGGCTCTTGCCGGAGCCGGATTCGCCGACGACCGCCAGCGTCTCACCGGGGCGGACATCGAGGTCGATGCCCTTCACGGCGTTGACGTCGCCATCCGGCGTCGTGAAGGAAACCTTCAGGCCGCGCACGGCAAGGATCGGTTCCATGGTGTTTTTGGTGTCTGCCATGTCAGCGATCCTTCGGGTCGAACGCATCACGCAGGCCATCGCCGACAAAGTTCAGCGAGAAGAGCGTGACGACGAAGAAGATGGCGGGGAAGATGAGCAACCACGGCGCCGACTGGATGTTGTTGGCGCCTTCCGCAATCAGCGAGCCCCAGCTCGTCAAGGGCGCCTGCACGCCGAGGCCGAGGAAGGACAGGAAGCTTTCCAGCAGGATCACCTTCGGCACGATGACCGTCACGAAGATGACGACGGGGCCAATCGTGTTGGGGATGACGTGCCGGCGGATGATCTGCCAGTCCGTCAGACCCAGAGCCTCCGCCGCGCCAATGAACTCCCGCCGTTTCAGCGACAGCGTCTGACCACGCACGATGCGGGCCATGTCGAGCCATTCCACCGCGCCGATAACGAGGAAGATCAGCACGAAGCTGCGCCCGAAGAAGACGACGAGCACCACGACGAGGAAGACGAAGGGCAGCGAGTAGAGGATTTCGACAAAGCGCATCATCACATTGTCGACCCGACCGCCCATATAGCCGGAGATCGCGCCATAGGTGACGCCGATGCCGAGCGAGACGAGGCTGGCGAGCAGGCCGACGGCAATAGAGATCTGCCCGCCGAGCATGACGCGTGCCATGAGGTCACGGCCGTTGGTGTCCGTGCCGAACAGGAAGTACTCCCGGTCGACGATGCCGCTGAGCGTGAGCTTGCGGCCCTCGTCCTCGGTCGTGACCACTTCTGTCTTGTCGAACTCGTTGGCCCGGTCGAAATAACGCGTCGCGCGCGGGTCGATCGGATCCTTCGCGGTGATGGTCGCGGTGAAGGTTTCCCCTTCGACGGTGAAGGATTGCAACTCGACGCGGGCGCGGGTCGCGACACCCTTCATCGCCTCCTCCAGCGTATCTTCACCCGGCCGCGGCTCAAGGCTCGGCGGGATCGTCACATAGGAGGAGAAGACCTGGTCATAGCTGTGGCTGATGAAAAACGGCCCGAAGAACGAGAAGCAGGCGATCAGCAACAGCATCACCGAGCCTGCCATGGCAGGGCGGTTGCGGCGGAAGCGCATGACGGCGAGCTGGAAAAGGCTGCGCCCCTTCACATCGCTCGCGGGGGTTACGGATACGACGGCATCAGTCATGGCGAACCCTCGGATCGAGCAGGCCATAGAGAATGTCGACGGCCAGGTTGAACACGATGACGAAGATGGCGATCAGCACGACCGTGCCCATGACGAGCGTATAGTCGCGGTTGATCGCGCCGAGCACGAAGTAGCGGCCGACGCCGGGAATGGTGAAGATCGTCTCCACCACCGCCGAGCCGGTGAGCAGGGCAGCGGCACAGGGTGCAAGGTAGGAGACGACCGGCAGCATGGCGCCGCGCATGGCATGCACGACAACCACCGATTTTGCCGGCAGGCCATAGGCCCGCGCGGTGCGGATATGGTCGGTGCGCAGCGCCTCGATCATCGAACCGCGGGTGAGCCGCGCGAAAACGGCGAGCTGCGGCAGGGCAAGCGCGATCATCGGCAGGATGAGAAAACGCAGCGACCCGTCCCCCCAGCCGCCGGCCGGCAGCCAGGCGAGCACGATGGCGAAGATCAGCGTCAGCACGGGACCGACGACGAAGTTCGGCACCGTGACACCGACGGTCGCCACCGACATGACCGCAAAGTCGAGCGCGCTGTTCTGGCGCAATGCCGCGAACGTGCCGACGATGACGCCGCCGACAAGCGCCAGCAGCAGCGCATAGAAGCCGAGCTCGACCGAATAGGGCAGCCCCTTGCCGATCAGTTCGGCGACGCTGTTATCCTTGTAGATGTAGCTCGGTCCGAAATCGCCGGTGACGGCATTGCCCATATAGGTGAGATATTGTCGCCAGAGCGGCTGATCGAGCTGGTAGGCCCGCATCAGGTTTTCCATCGTGGCGGGCGGAAGGGGGCGTTCGAGGTTGAACGGTCCGCCGGGCGCAAAGCGCATGAGAAAGAACGAGATTGTGACGACGATGAATAGCGTCGGCACGGCGCTTGCGAGGCGCCGCAGAACAAAAGAAAACATGGCCAAGACTCCTGAGCAATGGTGCGCGGCCCGGAAGGCCACGCACCATCAGCGGATCATTCAGAAACGCTGAGGAAACGGCTCAGGTGTTCGTTGTTGACGTTGTCCGCCCAGCCCTTGACCTTGTCGGAAACAAGCCAGAGGTCCGCCTGCGTCAGAAGCGGCGCGACCGGCTGCTCCTTCATCAGGATGACTTCTGCATCATGCATTAGCTTGGCGCGGGCCGCCGGATCCTTCTCGTCGTAGGATTTCTTCATGAGCCCGTCGAAGTCGGCGTTTTCGAAATGCCCGTAGTTGAAGGTCTTGTTGGCGCTGAGGCTGAGCGCCAGGAAGTTCTCCGCATCCGCGTAGTCGGCCTGCCAGCCAGCGCGTGCCACGTTGAAAGCGCCGCCTTCCTGCAGATAGGCATAGTGTGAGGACACATCGAGGTTCACCAGCGAGACATCGGCGGCAAACGTGTTCTTCCACATGTCGGCGATGGCCGTCGCCACGCGCTCGTGGTTCGGGTTGGTGTTGTAGCGGATCTCGATCTTCAGCGGCTTGCCGCCCTCGCCATAGCCGGCTTCCTTCATCAGTTCGAGCGCCTTGTCCTCGCGATCGAGCTGCGAGAGTGTGCCGAAATCGGCAAAGCCCGGCTCATAGCCCTGGAGGCCCGGGGGCACCATCGAATAGGCCGGCAACTGCGAGCCCGAGTAGATTTCCTTGGCAAGGAAGTCGCGGTCGACAGCCATGGAGAGCGCCTGGCGCACGCGCACATCGCTATAGGGCTCCTGGCGGGTGTCGAAAGCATAATAATAGGTCGCCAGCGACGGCGAGACACGGACCTGTTCACCATAGCTCTTCTTCAGGCGGTCGATCTGATCGGCCGAGAAGTTGTAGACGAGATCCATTTCCTTTGCTTCGAAGCGACGGACAGAGGCGGCCTGGTCGTCGATCGGGTAGAAGATCACCTTGTCCAGCTTGACGGCAGCGGCATCCCAATATTCCGGGTTCTTTTCCACGACGAGATTGTCGTTCGGCACATGGCTGATCAGCTTGAAGGCGCCGTTGGAGATCATCGTGCCGGGCTTGACGAAGTCGGCACCGTTCTTTTCGACGCTCGCCTTGGAGACCGGCAGCGCGGTCTGGTGCGCGAGCAGCTCGAGGAAGAACGGCGTCGGGCGCTCCAGCGTGATTTCCAGCGTCTTGGCGTCGACGGCCTTGAGGCCGAGCTGGTCGACACCGAGTTCGCCCTTGTTGACCTTCTCCGCGTTCTTGATCGGATAGAGGATGTTGGCGTAACCTGCCGCCGTCTTCGGATCCTCGACGCGGGCGAGCGAGAACACGAAGTCCTCTGCCGTCACCGGCGAACCGTCCGACCACTTGCCATTCTCGCGCAGCTTGAACGTATAGACCGTGCCGTCATCGGAAACCGTCCAGCTTTCAGCGGCACCCGGAATGATCTTGCCGGCCGTGTCATAGATCGTCAGGCCCTCGTAGAGGTCCTTCAGGATGAACGCTTCGATATTGATGGACGTGTGGGCCTGGTCGAGCGTCTGCGGCTCGCCGGCATTGCCGCGATGAAGCACCGCTTCCGCGAGCGCCGGGCTTGCGCCCAGGAGGATCGCACCGGCCAGAAGTGCTGCACGAAAGCCAATCAGTTTGTTTGCCATTTTTTATCTTCCTTCCCCGTTGTTTTTTTGGGTGCCCAATCAATTGTCCCTGTTTGTGCACTTGGCAAGACCCTAAAAACAGGAAATGCACAGCGTTCGCTGGGCTTCGGCAAAGATTGAAAAATCAGGGAAAAAACGGCCCAAAGGCTCGGTAGACGGCAAGAAATGAGAAAAATATTTGCGTTTGCCGAAATTATTCGCAGTTTTCTGCCCATCGTTTCGCAAGAATTTCTGCGATCAATCGCGCAATCAATTCACCGTCAGAAACGGAGTTCCAAGATGAACGTGTTGAAAACCCTCGCCGTCGCAGCCGCCCTTCAAGCTGCCGTTTTTGCTCCGGCCCTGGCTGGTGAAAACCTCGCCGCCGTGCAGTCGGCCGGCGCGCTGAAGATCGGCACCGAAGGCACCTATGCGCCCTTCACCTTCCATGACACCGACGGCAAGCTGGTCGGCTTCGACGTCGAGATCGGCGAGGCGATCGCCAAGAAGCTTGGCGTCAAGGCCGAGTTCCTGGAAGGCAAGTGGGACGGCCTGATCGCCGGCCTCGACGCCAACCGCTACGACGCCGTCATCAACCAGGTCGGCATCACCGAGGCGCGCAAGCAGAAATACGATTTCTCCGAACCCTATATTGCCTCCAAGGCCGTGCTGATCGTTCGCGGCGACGACGAGAGCATCAAGGGTTTCGCCGATCTCAAGGGCAAGAAATCCGCCCAGTCGCTGACCAGCAACTTCGGCAAGCTGGCCCAGGAAGCCGGCGCCGAACTCGTCGGCACTGACGGTTTCGACCAGTCGATCCAGCTCGTGCTGACCGGCCGCGCCGACGCCACGATCAATGACAGCCTGTCCTTCCTCGACTTCAAGAAGCACAAGCCGGACGCCAACGTGAAGATCGCCGCCGAGCAGGCCAATGCCGACTATTCCGGCGTGATCATCCGCAAGGGCGAGCCGGAGCTTCTGGAAGCCATCAACAAGGCCCTCGTCGATATCAAGGCCGACGGCACCTACCAGGCGATCTCCGACAAGTATTTCGGACAGGACGTCTCGAAGTAATTCTTCGAGCGGCCCCGCTTCGCGGCGGCCAATTCCTCGCCTATAGATAGAACCATGACCTGGCCGGGGATCACCCCGGCCAGCCGCATTTCCGGAGGTTTTCCCCGTGCCGCCGTGGCTTCAACTGATGCTGGACTCGCTCGTCCCCCTGCTCTGGGCAGCGCTCGTCTTCACCATTCCGCTGACCCTGCTGTCCTTCGTGCTGGGCCTGACGCTCGGCCTCGTCACCGCCGTCGTGCGGTTGTTCGGGCCGTGGCCGCTCGTGGCCATCGCGCGCTTCTATGTCTGGGTGATCCGCGGCACGCCCCTGCTGGTCCAGCTCTTCGTCATCTTCTACGGCCTGCCGAGCCTCGGCATCCTGCTCGATGCCTTCCCGGCCGCCCTCATCGGCTTCACGCTCAATGTCGGCGCCTATACGTCGGAAATCATCCGCGCCGTCATCTCGTCCGTACCGCGCGGCCAGTGGGAGGCGGCCTATTCGATCGGCATGAGCTGGTCGCAGGCGATGCGCCGCACCATCCTGCCGCAGGCAAGCCGCGTCGCCGTGCCGCCGCTTTCCAACACCTTCATCTCGCTGGTGAAGGACACCTCGCTCGCCGCCGCCGTTACCGTGCCGGAACTGTTCCAGACAGCACAGCGCATCGTCGCCACCACCTACGAGCCGCTGATCCTCTATATCGAGGCGGCGCTGATCTATCTCGCATTGAGTTCCGTGCTGTCCGCGCTGCAGGTCCGGCTTGAAAAGCGTTTTGCCCGTTATGGCGGTTTCCTGGAGGCCCGCACATGATCGAGCTCAGCCATATCGAAAAACGCTTCGGCGACAACCACGTGCTGCGCGATATCAGCCTGACCTTGGCCGAAGGCACCGTCACGGCATTGGTCGGCCCGTCCGGCGGCGGCAAGAGCACGCTCCTGCGCTGCATCAACCTGCTCGAGACGCCCACGTCGGGGTCCATCAAGCTTGGCGAGGAGAAGATCGACTTCGCGCCCGGCCGCAAGGTCGGCTGGCCGGCAATCCAGAAGCTGCGCCGCCAGACCGGCATGGTCTTCCAGAATTTCCAGCTTTTCCCGCACCAGACGGCCATCGCAAATGTGATGGAAGGCCTTGTGACCGTGCTGAAGTGGCCGGCCGACAAGGCGCGCGCCCGTGCGCTCGAACTGCTCGAAAAGGTCGGCATGGCGCACAAGGCCGATGCCTGGCCGGCAACGCTGTCCGGCGGCCAGCAGCAGCGCGTCGCAATCGCCCGCGCGCTCGCCCCCTCGCCGCGCGTTCTGCTCTGCGACGAGCCGACCTCCGCACTCGATCCCGAGCTTGCCGAAGAGGTCGTCGAGGTGCTGAGCAGGCTTGCCCGCGAGGGCACGACCATGGTCATGGCGACACACGACCTGCGTCTCGCCTCCCGTGTTGCCGATACCGTCGTCTTCCTGGATGGCGGCGTGATCGTCGAGCAGGGGCCGCCGCGGGCGCTCTTCTCGACACCCGAACGGGAGCGCACGAAAAAATTCATCGCCTCGCTCAGCGCACCGCACAGCTACGACATTTAAATGCGGCACTTCCGTTACGTGAGGCAGTAAATTCCTAGTCGCGGCAGTTGCATCGCACGGCCGATTCAAGCAGAGTGAAGAGATATCCATAGTTCGCCATGCCCCGGCATGTCCTATAGGGGAGAAAATCTCATGATCAAGAAAACGCCGAATCCCATCGACATCTTCGTCGGATCCCGCGTGCGCCTGCGCAGGCTGATGGTCGGCATGAGTCAGGAGGCGCTTGCCGACCGGCTGGGCGTGACCTTCCAGCAGGTACAGAAGTACGAGAAGGGCACCAACCGCATCAGCGCCAGCCGTCTCCAGGCAATCTCGGATGTTTTCCGCGTGCCACCGAGCTTCTTCTTCCAGGATGACGAAAACGCCATCCCGACGGCAGGCGTGGCGCATGAGACCGGCGACGTTTCCACCTTCGTTTCCTCGAAGGAGGGTCTCGATCTCAACCGCGCCTTCCTGAAGATCGGAGATTCGGGCGTGCGCAAGTCGATCATCGCGCTTGCGACGGCCCTTTCCAAGGCAAGTGCCGAACAGGCAGGCGAGCGCGCAGACAACGCACCGGAACTGCGGGTCTGATCCCAAATGCCAGCACGGCTGCAGACGCTTGGCCATCTGCGCCTGCTCGACGAGGGCGGTAACGAGATCGTCTTTCCCGAAAAGGCGCTTCTGATCCTCTGCTATCTCCAGACACGCGGCATAAACGAAATGCCGCGGTCGGACGCTGCAAGCCTCTTCTGGGACGATGCCAACAGCTCGGCGGCCTTCGCCAATCTGCGGCAAACCGTTTCCCGTGCACAAAAGCGCCAGCGGGACCTCGACCGGACCTACCTCATATTCACTGACACGACGATCGCACTCGGACCGGAGCCGATCACCAGCGATATCGAGCAGGTCCGCGACGGCGCCAGCCTTAACATTCTTGCGGATCTTCTGACCGAAGACTTCCTGAAATACGTCAAGGCGGGCAACCGGGCGCTTGCTAACTGGATTGCCCTGCAAAGGGCGGCACACGCCGCCCTGCTGCGCACCGCCCTGCTCGACCGCAACGCGTCCGAGGGCGCATCGCGTCAGGCGCGCTCAGCCGCCGCCCTTCGCCTGCTCGAGAGCAACCCGGACGACGAGGATGTCCGTGCCGCGCTGACCGGCCGCCCGGCCGCTTCCACCAGCCTGATGACCTTGCAGCAGCCCGCCCGGATCCTGACGCCGGAGGAAATCGACATCTCGCTGCCGCGGCAAAATCCGCCGCGTGTCGTGTTGCTGCCGCCGGTGACGACGCTCGCCGCCCGAACCGCCGCGCGCTTTTCCGAAGCGCTGATCGAGGACGTGACGATCGGTCTCTGCGCGCTGCGCTCCATTTCGATCATCGCGCCGCATACCGCCGCGCAGATTTCGCTGCAGGCCGACCGGGCGACCACCTACGAGCGCCACAAGATCAGCTACATCCTCGAAACGAGGCTGCGTGACGAGGGCGATCGCCATACGCTCTTTGCCCAGTTGATCTTCTTCGGCAGCGACGAGGTGATCTGGGCCGAACGTTTTCCCCTTTCGGCGGAGGGCCTGGCCCGGTCTCGCCAGATGATTGCCCATCAGATCGCCGGGGCGCTCGCCACCGAAATCGAGCGCAACGAACTCGTGCGAAACGACTATGAGTTCGACGCCGGCGCCTATCGCAGCTTCCTTGTCGGACAGGGGCAGCTCAAGCTGCTCGACCTGCGCGACATTCGCCGTGCCCGCAAGAGCTTTCGCGAGTCCCTGCAGTCGAGAGGCGATTTCGCGCCGGCCATGAGCGGGCTGTCACGCAGCTATTTTCTCGAATGGCTGGTGACGGCACGCGGCGACGAAGAACTCCTGAAAAAGGCGGAGCGCCACGCCGAGGAGACCGTTCGCACCGACGATCGTCTTCCCTCCGGCTACCGCGAACTCGGGGTCGCAAAACTCTATGCGCGCCAGTTCGATGAAAGCGCGGAGCATATGGAACGCGCGGAGGTGCTGAGCCCGAACCATGCCAACGTTGTCGCAAGCTATGCCGACACGCTGGTCCAGGGCTCGCGGCCGGACCTCGGCCTCACGAAGATCCAACGGGCGATCGATCTCAATCCGCTGCCGCCGGACGATTATTTCTGGATCGCCGCCGGCGCCAGCTACTCGATCGGCCTCTACGAGCAGGCGCTCGACTATATTGCGCGCATGAAAGACCGCGTGCCGGCCGATCGGCTTGCGGCCGCGAGCTGCGGCATGCTGGGCGATACGAAAAAGGCACGGCAGTTCATCCGCCGCACCTACGATGTCCATCCCACCTTCGATCTCGAAAGCTGGATGGCGATTGTCCCCTTCAAGGAAGAATGGCAGCGCCAGCACTACTACGAGGGGCTGAAAAAGGCCGGATTTTAACAACCACACTCCAACAAGGGAATCGTGACATGGCAAGAATCGTTGTGCTGGGTTTGCAGGGAGAAAACGGGCTTTGGGTGGTCGATCTCGACGCCGGCACCGTCGCAACACTGCCAACGCCCACGACAGGCGCGTTGAAAGATGCAGACGACCTGCGCAAGGCTGGCGCGACAGTCATCAAGGGTGTCAACCTGGCAGCGCTTGCCACGTCGCTGGACGCCGCATCCGGTGGATACATGGACGCCGATGGCGGCTACATGGACACGGACGGCGGATATATGGACAAGTGAGCGTCCAAAGGATCGCTCTGTGACGACCTACTCGGACCGCATCTGCAGTCCCGAGCAGACCTGGAGCCGGATCGAGGCGCTGTTGCCTCGGTTCGGCGTCACACGCCTCTCCCGCCTGACCGGCCTCGACCGGATCGGCATTCCGGTCTGGAACGCCGTCAGCCCGAATGCCCGTTCGATCGTCATCAACCAGGGCAAGGGCATCACCGACATAGACGCCAAGGTTTCCGCCGCCATGGAAGCGCTGGAGCGGGCCATTGCCGGCGAGCCGCTCGTTGCGACGCGGCGCGCGGCGCGGCGCGATTTCGCGTGCACTGGCGAGACCTGCCTGCCGCTCGATATCTTCATCGCCGCCAAACAACCATTCCTGACGGAAGACGAAACCCTCGACTGGCTTGTCGGTCATGATATCCGTACAGGCGAACGCGTCTGGGTGCCGCGCGCGGCCGTGTGCCTCGACAGGACCGACACCAAACCACGCTTCTGGCAATCCTCTGACGGCCTCGCCTCCGGCAACAGCGAGACCGAAGCCATCCTGCACGGTCTGCTCGAACGCATCGAGCGCGATGCCGACCGCCTCTGGCGCCTGTCGCCCCGCGCAAAACGGCTCGCCACCGCCATCGACCCGGCAAGCTTCGGCGACCCCGTCGTCGATGCCCTGGCGGCCCGCATCCAGCAGGCCGGGCTGGAGCTGCGCCTTTTCGATATTACCAGCGACATTGCCATCCCGACCTTTGCCGCCGTGCTGGGCGATACCGGCCTGTTGGCAAAGAAACAACCGCTCTTCCACGACGCGACCATCGGCTACGGCACGCATCCGGTCGCCGCGCGGGCCATGATCCGGGCGCTGACCGAAGTCGCCCAGTCACGCCTGACCTATATCAGCGGTGCGCGGGACGATCTTTTTGCGGAAACCTTCACCCGCACCCTGGCGCCGGAAACACTTGCCCTCTTCGAATCACGCCCCGGTCCGGCAAAAACCTACACCGCGCCGCAGGGCGACGCCGCCACCCTCCTTGCCTATTGCCTGGAACAACTCGCAGCGGCCGGGATAGCGCAGGTCGTCGCCGTCCCCCTCAGCGACGCCACCCTTCCGGTTTCGGTGGTCAAGGTGATCGCACCCGCTCTCGAAAACCCGGAAGGAGCGCGGCGCCATGCCCTCGGGTCGCGCGCCCTGTCCCACATGCTGTTCGGCACCTCATGAACGTTCTCTTCGTCGGCCCCAGCCTTCCCGATGCGGCCGCATTCTGCGGCGATGCGATCCATGTCCGCCCACCCGCCGCGCATGGCGACGTGCTCGCCGCGGTGCGGGACGGCGCAACGGCGATCGGCATCGTCGACGGCAATTTCGAGCATGTGGCGCCCGTCTGGCACAAGGAAATCCTCCATGCGCTCGATCAGGGCGTGGCAGTTTTCGGCGCGGCCAGTATGGGCGCCTTGCGCGCCGCCGAATGCGATGCATTCGGCATGGTCGGTGTCGGGCGCATCTATCAGGATTATGCCACCGGCCGTCGGGTCGATGATGCGGACGTCGCTCTTCTGCACGGCCCCGCCGAACTCGGCTATCCGGCACTTTCCCTTCCGCTGGTCAATGTCGATGCCACGCTGGACCGGGTGGAGGGGCTTGATAAGTCTGCGATATTAATGTTTCGCGATATTGCCGCAGCGCTGTTTTACAAGGACCGGACCTGGCCTGCGATCATCAAGGCCGCCGGAAAGACGGAAGACCGCGATCGCATCCTGCAACTTCTCCATGCAGCGACCGTGAACCAGAAGCGCGAAGACGCGCTCGCCCTTGTCCGCGCCCTGGTGGATTTCTGCCCTCAAACCCCTGCAAAACGCGGAAACTGGTCGTTCAGGGCAACGACGCTTTGGCGGTCCGTCGCCGATCAACCACAAACGCAATAGAACGTGCAATTTCCCATTCCGCGTGTGTCACGCTTGAGTCACGCGCAGAACCCAAGAGTCACGCCTATACTCGCTGCAGGGGTACAGAGTGAGCGTTGCTCCGGGGGCATTGAACATGAACATCGACACTATTGATATGGAAGACCGCGGTACGGAATTGCTGGCGCTGGCGCGGCTCGTCGCCTTTGCACTGGAATCCGCCAAGTCGCTTGATGCCGAAGTCGTGGAATTCTGCCTGGACAAAGCACTGAGGGCGGTGCTGGACCAGATCGACGAACCATCGCGCATGATGCTGACATCCAGCGACATCACGCTGATGAACCGTTCGGCACTCTGCTGAGCGACGAGATCGGCCGGTCCGCCGGCCGAAGCCAAGCCGCCGTCCTCCTCCGCGGCGCTGATCGCGCGCGCGGCCCGTACCTGCGGGCCGCCGCCGATCTTCGAGATCCATAGCCGAGCAGGCCGTTCGCCCAGCCCGCAGGCTGGAAATGGCGATCCGGTCTTTTCCCGGCAGCCTGGAACCGTTACGCAGGAGCCGCGAGACGGCTATTCGGCGCCTGGAACGGAGAACGGCATGTTGGATCCCACGACCATCATCTTCGGCAGGGCAATCCACGCCCTGGCACCTCCGCCATGTGCACGGATGAAGATGCGCCGGTCGGTATAGGCCATGAGCGCTTTCGCAGCCTATGGCAGTCTCTTCCTCGCCGCGTTCGTCGCCGCAACCATCCTGCCCGCCCAGTCCGAGGCCGTGCTCGCCGGCTTGCTGGCCGCCGGCCAGCATTCACCGACGATCCTGGTTCTCGTCGCCGGCATCGGCAATGTGCTCGGCTCCGTCGTCAACTGGCTGCTCGGCCGCAGTGTGGAGCGCTTCCGCGACGCGCGCTGGTTCCCCGTCAGCGCGAAAAACCTCGACCGTGCAGGACACTGGTATCGCCGGTATGGCTGGTGGAGCCTGCTTCTGAGCTGGTTGCCGTTCATCGGCGATCCGCTGACGGTGGCCGCCGGTATCATGCGCGAACCGTTCCCGCGTTTCCTGCTCGTCGTCTCCATCGCCAAATTCGGCCGCTACATCGTGCTTGCAGCGCTCGTCCTGCATTGGCTCTGAATTTTTTTCAACGGTGATGGAATGGGCACCACCCGGCGCTCGTATATTGGGACATGAACGGAAAGACACCCGGCTTCAACGTGATCGGACAGCTTGCGGCGCTTCGGCGCTATGCGCTCTCGCTCGTCCGCAATCCGGACGATGCGGAAGACCTGGTGCATGACGCGCTGGTGAAGGCCTATGAGCGCCAGTCGACCTTCCGCACCGGCGCGAATGTGCGCAACTGGCTGATGTCGATCCTGCACAACGCGCATATCGACCGGCTGCGCCAGCGGCACTCGCAAAAGCGCCGCCATGACGCCGCAGCCGAGGTGGCGGAAACCTCCGTGCCGGCAAACCAGGACCATTCGGTTCGCCTCACGCAGTTGCGCAACGCCTTCTTCTCCCTGCCGGAGGAGCAGCGCGAAGCCCTGCACCTCGTCGCCATCGAGGAGCTTTCCTACCAGGAAGCGGCCGACACGCTCGGCATCCCGGTCGGCACGCTGATGTCGCGCGTCGCTCGCGCCCGCCAGCGGCTGCGCGCCTTTGAACAGAACGGCGCTGCGGCGCCGGTCACGCATCTCAGAATCGTCGGAGGCACTGGCGATGACCAGCAATGATCCCATCCTCGAATCCGATCTCAACGCCTATGTCGACGACCAGCTCGCCGTTGGCCGGCGTATCGAGGTGGAAGCCTATCTGTCTGAACGGCCGGAGGTCGCCGCCCAGATCATGAAGGATCTTCGTGTGCGTGACGAACTGCGCCTTGCGCTCGCCGAGCACCGCACGGTGACCCGGCAGGCAACACGCGAAGCCGCGCGCCTGCTCGAACGCGCACTGTCGCGCCGCCGCATTTTCTCCGTCTTCCGCCGTGCCGCCACCATTGCGCTCTTTGTCGCCGCCGGCTGGACCGCGCATGCGACGCTTGGGCCATTCGGCGCAACGCAGGTCATTGCCTCAACACCGCCGCCGGCCTTTGTCGAAGAGGCGGTCAGGGCGCACAAGACCACGCTGCTGCGCGACACAATGGCCTCCCAACCGGAAACCGAGATCTTCGATCCGGCCGAAATCCGCTCGGCGACGGCCATTGTGCTGCCGAACCTGCCGAAGGGCTGGACAGTGGTCGACACCCAGGTCTTCCCCTCCGCCTACGGCCCGAGCGTCGAATTGGTGCTCGAACCGCGCAAGGATGAACGCCTGTCGCTTTTTGCGGTGCGCCCCGGCTCGTTTGCCGTGCAGCACGTCCTGCTCTTCCACGCCGACAATGCCCGTGCCGCCTACTGGCAGATCGGCGACGTCGCCTATGCGCTGGTGTCGGAAAGCCTTAAGGCCGACGACCTGGCGGAAACCGCGCGAGACCTCTCGCGCACGCTTTACTGATCAACCGTTCCACCGAAGGAGACCCATGATGGAACCCGTACAACAGCGATTTGGCTATGGCGCGCAGGCGCAGTCGGCCGCCCTCTTCGACGAGGGCCTGCGCAAGCACATGCTGCGCGTCTACAACTACATGGGCGCAGGCCTGGTCATCACCGGCCTCGTCGCCTTCATCGTCGGCTCGACGCCAGCCCTCTACGTGCCGATCTTCTCCTCACCGCTGAAGTGGGTGGTGATGCTGGCGCCGCTCGCCTTCGTCTTCTTCTTCTCGTTCAAGATCCAGACGATGTCGGCCGGCACGGCGCAGATGATGTTCTGGGCCTTCTGCGCCGTCATGGGCCTGTCGCTCGCCTCCGTGTTCCTCGTCTTCACCGGCACGAGCATCGCCCGCACCTTCTTCATCGCCGCCACGATGTTCGGCACGACGAGCCTTTACGGCTACGTGACGAAGCGTGACCTGTCGAAGTTCGGCTCGTTCCTGATCATGGGTCTGATCGGCGTGGTCATCGCCTCGATCGTCAACATCTTCCTCGGTTCGAGCGCGCTGCAGTTCGCGATTTCCGTGATCGGCATCCTCGTGTTCGTCGGCCTCACCGCCTGGGACACGCAGAACATCAAGGAACAGTATGCGGAAAACATCGACCAGGAATCGCAGCAGAAGATGGCCGTGTTCGGTGCGCTTTCGCTCTACCTGAACTTCGTCAACATCTTCCAGCTGCTGCTGAATTTCACCGGCGAGCGCGAATAGTTTTCGCTATGAATTCAATGGCGACGGCGGGGTAAAACCCCGCCGTTTCTGTTTGTCGGAGGCACATACTCCACCCTCAACGTCATTCTCGGGCTTGACCCGAGGATGACGGAGGAAAGGTCCCGCGCTCCATTTTTTGCACAGCAAAAAGTAAGTAAAAACTTACATATTTTACCGTGTTGACAAATCGCCCCCGAGCGTCTTTGCTTAAGGCATTCACCAGGGGGGTCCCGACAAGGGGCTGAGATTCTGCTGGCTTTCGCAGCGCAGTGACCCGTTGAACCTGATCCAGTTCATACTGGCGTAGGGACGGTGCAAGCGCTGTTTTGGCTCGTGGTCCGATATCCGGATTCCGTGTCGGCGTCTTTCCATCATTCCGGCTCTAGGACTGGGTCTCCAACTTTGACCTTGGAGCCTCACGATGAATATTGCCGCTCAAAAGCTTACCCCGACCGTTACCACCGGCGCCCTGCCCGCCTCGCGAAAAATCCACATTGCCGGCGAACAGCACCCGCATATCCGCGTGCCGATGCGCGAGATTTCCCTACATCCGACCTCCGGCGAACCGCCGGTCGTCGTCTACGATGCCTCCGGCCCCTATACCGATCCCAACCATATCGTTGCCATCGAGGCCGGCCTGCCGCGCCTTCGCGAAGCCTGGGTTGCCGCCCGCGGCGATACGGAAGGTTATGAGGGCCGCCACATCCGTCCGGAAGACAACGGCTTTGCGACAGGCGAACGGCTGACGCCGGAATTCCCCGTCCGCAACCATCCCCGCCGGGCGACCGATGGCAAGGCGGTGACGCAGCTTGCCTATGCCCGTGCCGGCATCGTCACGCCGGAAATGGAATTCATCGCCATCCGCGAAAACCTCGGCCGCAAGGCGGCAAAGGAGGCGCTTCCCCGCGACGGCGAGAGCTTTGGCGCGCACATTCCGGATTTCGTGACGCCGGAATTCGTCCGCCAGGAGGTCGCGAGCGGTCGCGCGGTCATCCCCGCCAACATCAACCATCCGGAAGCCGAACCGATGATCATCGGCCGGAATTTCCTGGTGAAGATCAACGCCAATATCGGCAACTCGGCCGTCACCTCGTCCATGGCGGAAGAGGTCGAGAAGATGGTCTGGGCGATCCGCTGGGGTGCGGATACGGTCATGGACCTGTCCACCGGCCGCAACATCCACAACATCCGCGAATGGATCATCCGCAATGCGCCGGTGCCGATCGGCACGGTGCCGCTCTACCAGGCGCTGGAAAAGGTCAACGGCATTGCAGAAGACCTGACCTGGGAGGTCTATCGCGACACGCTGATCGAGCAGGCCGAGCAGGGCGTCGACTACTTCACCATCCATGCCGGCGTACGTCTTCCCTACATCCCGCTCACCGTCAACCGCGTCACCGGCATCGTCTCGCGCGGCGGCTCGATCATGGCAAAGTGGTGTCTTCATCACCACAAGGAAAGCTTCCTCTACGAGCATTTCGAGGAAATCTGTGACATCTGCCGCGCCTATGACGTCACCTTCTCGCTGGGCGACGGCCTGCGTCCCGGCTCGATTGCCGACGCCAACGACGCCGCGCAATTCGCCGAACTGGAGACGCTTGGCGAGCTGACGCAGATCGCCTGGGCGAAGGACTGCCAGGTCATGATCGAAGGCCCCGGCCACGTGCCGATGCACAAGATCAAGGAGAACATGGACAAGCAGCTGAAGACTTGCGGCGAGGCCCCCTTCTACACGCTTGGCCCGCTGACGACGGACATCGCGCCCGGCTACGACCACATCACGTCGGGCATTGGCGCGGCGATGATCGGCTGGTTCGGCACGGCCATGCTCTGCTACGTCACGCCGAAGGAACATCTCGGCCTGCCGGATCGCAACGACGTGAAGGTCGGCGTCATCACCTACAAGATCGCCGCGCATGCCGCCGATCTCGCCAAGGGCCATCCCGCGGCAAAACTGCGTGACGACGCGCTGTCGCGCGCCCGTTTCGAGTTCCGCTGGGAGGACCAGTTCAACCTCTCGCTCGACCCGGAAACGGCGCGGTCCTTCCACGACGAGACATTGCCCAAGGAAGCGCACAAGGTCGCGCATTTCTGCTCGATGTGCGGCCCGAAATTCTGCTCCATGCGCATCTCGCACGATATCCGCGCCGAGGCGCAGAAGGAGGGGCTGGAGGCGATGGCCGCAAAATTCCGCGAGGGTGGCGATCTCTACATGCCGCTCGGCAACACACCCGCTGGAGAATGACCATGCGCATCCTCGTCAAGGGGGCCGGCGTTGCCGGCCTGACGGTCGCCTGGCAGCTTTATCGCCACGGCTTCGACGTCACGATCGCAGAGCGCGCCGGAAAAGTCGGCACCGGCGCCTCCGGCTTTGCCGGCGGCATGCTGGCGCCGTGGTGTGAACGGGAAAGTGCGGAGGAGCCTGTGCTGACGCTTGGCCGCTCGGCCGCCGATTGGTGGGAGGCGGCATTGCCCGGCCATGTCCAGCGCAAGGGAACGCTGGTCGTGGCCGGCGGGCGCGATGCCGGCGAACTGGACCGCTTTGCCGGCCGCACGAGCGGCTGGGAATGGCTGGACGATGCCGGGATTTCGGCGCTTGAGCCGGATCTCGCCGGGCGTTTCCGCAAGGCCCTGTTCTTCCGGCAGGAGGCGCATCTCGATCCGCGCAAGGCGCTTTCCGCGCTGACCGCGGGCCTGGAGGAAGCCCGCATGCGTTTCCTCTTCGGCGCAGCCGGCGCGCCAGAGCGCTACGACCGGGTGATCGACTGCACGGGGGCGGCCCGGATCGGCCGCATCCCGAACCTTCGCGGCGTGCGCGGGGAAATGCTGTCGCTGGAAAGCGACGAGATAACCCTCTCCCGCCCCGTCCGCCTGCTGCATCCGCGCCATCCGATCTACATCGTGCCGCGCGAGAAGAGCCGCTTCATGATCGGCGCGACGATGCTTGAAAGCGAGGATGCCGGCCCCGTCACCGCCCGCTCGCTGATGGAATTGCTCAATGCCGCCTATGCGCTCCACCCGGCGTTCGGGGAAGCGCGGCTGGTGGAAACGGGGGCAGGCGTGCGCCCTGCCTATCCCGACAACCTGCCGCGCATGACGGAAGACGGCGACACAATCCACGTCAACGGCTTCTACCGGCACGGCTTCCTGCTGGCGCCGGCCATGGCGGGCGAGGTCGCGCGGCGGCTTCTTGCAGAGCAGAGACAACCGGAAAGGCGGGCATCATGACCTTCATCATCAATGGCGAGGAACAGCAGGTTGCGGCCGCGACGCTCGCCGACCTGCTCTCCACCCTCGACTACGAGGGCGAATGGCTGGCGACGGCGGTGAACGGCGAGCTGGTGCACCGCGAAGATCGCGCCGGCTTCACGCTTGGAGACCGCGACCGCATTGAAATCCTCTCGCCCATGCAGGGAGGCTGATATGCTGAAACTCTACGATATCGCGGTTCAATCCCGCCTGTTGCTCGGCACCGCGCGCTTTCCGTCCCCCGCCATTCTGGCCGAGGCGGTGCGGCGCTCCAAAACGGAAATCGTCACCGTCTCGCTGCGCCGGGAAACGTCCGGCGGCAAGGCAAGCGGCGCCTTCTTCGACCTTATCCGCGAGCTCGGCGTGCGCGTGCTGCCCAACACCGCCGGCTGCCATAGCGTTCAGGAGGCCGTGCTGACGGCAAAGATGGCGCGCGAGGTCTTTCGCACCGACTGGATAAAGCTGGAGGTGATCGGCCATCACGATACGCTGCAGCCCGACGTCTTCGGCCTCGTCGAGGCGGCGCGCATCCTCACAGCCGAGGGCTTCCAGGTCTTTCCCTACACGACCGACGACCTCGTCGTGGCGGAAAAGCTGCTTGAGGCCGGCTGCCGGGTCTTGATGCCCTGGTGCGCGCCGATCGGTTCGGCGATGGGTCCGGTCAATCCGATGGCGCTGCGCACGTTCCGGGCACATTTTCCGGACTTGCCGCTGATCGTCGACGCCGGTATCGGCCGGCCCTCGCACGCCGCCCAGGTCATGGAACTTGGCTACGACGCCGTGCTGCTCAACACCGCCGTCGCGGGTGCCGGCGATCCGGCCAGCATGGCTGAAGCCTTTGCCCTTGCCATCGAAGCCGGCCGCCTCGCCCACTCTGCTGTCCCGCTCGAACCGCGCGACATGGCCGTTCCCTCCACTCCCGTTATCGGAAAGGCCGTCTTCTCATGAAGCTCGACCCATTCTACCTCATCGTCGACAGCGCCGACTGGATCGAACGCCTCGTGCCGGTCGGCGTGAAACTCGTGCAACTGCGCATGAAGGATTTGCCGGAGGATCGGCTGCGCACGGAAATCCGCCGCGCGAAAGCAACCTGCACGCAATACGGCTGCCAGCTGATCATCAACGACTATTGGCGGCTCGCCATCGAGGAAGGCTGCGATTGCGTGCATCTCGGGCAGGAAGATCTGGCCACGGCTGACGTCGCCGCCATCCGCGCCGCCGGTATGAAGCTCGGCCTCTCCACCCATGACGGCGCCGAGCTTGAGACCGCACTGGCGGAAAAACCCGACTACGTGGCGCTGGGGCCGGTCTGGCCGACGATCCTGAAGAAGATGAAGTGGGCGCCCCAGGGCGTCGAGCGGCTGAGAGACTGGAAAACCCGCATCGCCCCCCTTCCCCTCGTCGCGATCGGTGGCCTCAACCCGGATCGCCTGTCCGCCGTCTTCGAAAACGGCGCCGACAGCGCGGCCGTGGTGACCGACATCACGCTCAATGCCGACCCGGAGGCCCGCACGCGCGAATGGATCGAGCGCACGGCACGCTGGCGCTGATCAAAGCTTCCAGAGTCGCTTGGCATTGTCCGCAAAGACGCGCTGCTTGTCCTCCAGGCTGACGCCGGAGAGCAGCGCATGCGTCGCGCCGATCCAGGTGGAGAGCCCGCCGCCGAGCGTGCAGACGGGCCAGTCGCTGCCCCAGGCCATGCGGTCGAAACCGAAGTTCTCCGCCACATGGGCGAAATAGGGTTTCAGGTCCTCGAGCGTCCAATTTTCCGCGCCATAGGCCGGAATGCCGGAAAGTTTCACCGTCACGTTCGGCCGGCGCGCGATCTCGGAGACCGGCCCTTTCCACACGTCAAAACCACCGGCCTTGATATCCGGCACGCCGCAATGGTCGAGCACGAAGGAAACATCGGGGGCGAGGTCGGCCAAGGCAATCGCCTTTTCGATCTGGTGCGGCAGAACGCACAGATCGAAATTGAGCCCCGTACCGGCAAGACGCCTGATATTCTCGCGGAAAAGCGCGCCCTCGGACACATCATCCGGCACGACATGCAGCACGCGGCGGAAACCGCGCACGAAGGGGGTCGCGAGGACCCTGTCGAGATAGGCCGGAAAATCCGGCGATTCCGGCCGGCAGGAAGCGATGGCCCCGGCAAGCAGGCTGCCGTCCTCCCGCGCCAGTGCCTCGACCATCTCCGTTTCTCGCGGAATGTCGCTCTCCGCGACATCGACTTCCATATGCAAGGCGGCGACGATGCCGACCCTGCGCGCTTCCTGCGCATAGATCTTCTGCGTTAAATCGGCATCGAGCGGCGGCACGCTGGCGAGCCAGGGATAGGAGAGCCGATCCCGATAGATGAGATGCAGGTGCGTATCGATGATCATGCGGGTCTCCTCCGAATGCGATGGAGACTGCCACAGAAGAATGATCCATTCAAATACGAATTGGACACATCGTCTTCAGCGCGAAAAACCCGATGCGACCTTCCAAATCGGTGCAGGGCCGCTACCTTCTCTCCCATCACAGGAGAAACCGGATGAAGATCAGCGCACGCAACCGCCTCAAGGGCAAGATCGTCGAAGTCATTCTCGGCGCAACCACCGCCCATGTCCGTATCGATGTCGGCGGCTCGATCATTACCGCCGCGATCACCAATGATGCGGTAAACGATCTCGGCCTTGCCGCCGGGCAGGAGGCCTATGCGGTGATCAAGGCGTCCGACGTGATGGTCGCCATCGACGATTAATCGTCGATCTTCTTGCACATATGCACCTGGCCCGTCTCGAAATCCCCCTTCTGGGGCGGCGCGATGGGTTTGAACAGCGTGCGGTCCGGCTTCAGGTCGATGAGCGGCGTGCCGTCGAGGCAATCGAGGCCGCGCACGAAGAGCCGGTTCCCCTCGATCTTCTCCAGGGCGACGATCGACGTGCCGATCGGG
Source organism: Shinella kummerowiae (assembly GCF_009827055.1). Classification (GTDB taxonomy): domain Bacteria; phylum Pseudomonadota; class Alphaproteobacteria; order Rhizobiales; family Rhizobiaceae; genus Shinella; species Shinella kummerowiae. The sequence continues at coordinate 112,810 of NZ_WUMK01000007.1, read as the reverse complement.
TTGGGCCGGACGGGCGAGCGCAGGGAAAAGGTGCCGTGCACCTCGCCGTTCGAGGCCGGGCTTTGCAGCACTAGGTCGCGGCGCGACTGGTGCAGCCAATAGAGCACTTCGAGCCGCTCGAAACGTTCGACGCCAGCAAGGGCCTGCACCCAGGGCTCGAAGATTTCGATCGTGCAAACCGGCCCGTCAGATCGCCCCTGCCGCGGCGTTTCCATGCGCGAGGTCCATGGCGTCGAAATCCGGCCGATGAAGACGAGTTCCGCATCCACGGTGGCTGGTGGTGTGACCACGACCTCGTTTTGACGAATTTCGTTCAGCCGGACCATACAAATCTCCATCGCTATATCCTTCAAAATACGACGATAGCGGCCCGCAAAAACTTTTTAAAGATATAAATCTCGATATATCTTGATTTTCGATATATCGAGATTTATATCGGAACCATGAGACACAGAATGGGATGCGGCCCTTACCGCCACTTTTCACCGCCCGACGACCGTTCGGGTTCCCACCACCGCGGCCGGCACCACGGCCCTGGCCGGGGCGGCCGTCACGGCGGACGCCTGTTCGACTATGGTGAACTGCGCCTGCTGCTGCTCGCCATCATCGCCGATGCGCCGAGCCACGGCTATGAGCTGATCAAGACCGTCGAAGATCGTTTTGGCGGCAGCTACAGCCCGAGCCCCGGCGTCATCTACCCGACGCTCTCCTGGCTCGACGACATGGGCTATGCCGCAATCGAACCGGCAGAAGGCGGGCGCAAGCGCTACAGCATCACGCCCGAAGGCAAGGCCTTCCTCGCCGCCAACAGGGCCGCGATCGACGACCTCATGGCCCGTGCCGGCAAGGGACCCGGCGGGCGCGAAGGCGTACCGGCCCCAGTCGTGCGCGCCATGGAAAACCTGAAACTCGCCATGCGGCTGCGCCTGCGCGGCGGAGACCTGAGCGAAGAGGCAGCGGAAGCCATTGCCGCCGCGCTCGATCTTGCCGCCAAGACCGTGGAGAAGAGCTGATGACCACTGCCAGCAAGACCGCCATCCTCACCGAGCATGCCAGCCGCTACCTGCAGCAGCTCTGCAAGCACTTTGCCCACAAGCGGCCGGTAACCTTCGACGAACAGGCCGGAGAGATCTCCTTCTCGGTCGGCGATTGCCGCTTGAAGGCGGACGGCAGCGCACTGCACATCGACCTAACCGCGCCTGGCGTGGAGGAGATGGAGCAGTTGAAGGACGTGGTCATCCGCCACCTCGTCCGCTTCGCCTTCCGCGAGGAACTCGCCGTCGACTGGCAGGACGCCTGATCAGCCGTCGCCGGTGGCTTCCGAATTCTGCCGGCGCCAGTCGGTTGGCGAAAGCCCCATGCGCTTGCGGAAGAAACGGGAAAAATAGGCCGGGTCCTCGAAGCCGATCTCCCGGCCGATATCCTCTATCGGGCGGATGGTGAAGCGAAGCAGCCGCTTGGCCTCCAGCAGCCGCCGCTCCAGCACCATCTCCTTCACCGTCTGGCCGAAGACGGCACGCGCCGCCTTGTCGAGCAGATGCGGCGTCGTCACAAGCCGCTCGACATAGTGCCCGACCGGCCAATCTTCCCGGTAGTGACGGTCGATGGCGCGCCGCAACTCCAGCCCCAGCGCCACCACGGGCGACGCCGCCTCGAAGCCGACATTGCCGCCGAGCCGGGCCATCAGCGAAAGCACGGCGCCGACGAGGCTTGCCAGCATGCGCTCGCTCGCTGTCGCACCGCCGCGATATTCCTCCATCACCATGTCGAGCAGCACAGCGATCCGGCGCCAAACCGGCGCATCCGCTTCGCCGGTAATGAGCACCGGTGTATCAAGCGTCAGATCGACCTGCGCCGCCATGGCCCGCAGCAGGTCGTCCGAAATCGAAACGACGATGGCATCCGACTGTTCGCCGACCGCGAATCCATGCACCACATTGCTCGGTACGAAGCTGATCGCCGGAGCGGAAAAATTCCAAGTGCGATCCTCGATCTGGTAGCGCCCTTCTCCCGTGAACCAATAGGTGATCTGCCCCATCAGAGGGTGCTTGTGCGGCGCGACGCGGCCGAAATGCAAGCTCTTGCGCTCCATGACGGTTTCGACATGCAGGAAGCCGACATCGAGTACGCGGCTCGGCTCGCCATAGACGAAGAAAGTGGGGACGTCGCTGCGATCCGTCATACCGGAAAAAGTACCAGCGAATTGCCCGGTTTGTCCATGGCCACGCCCGCCTCCCCGACTTAGCGTTCGTCAGGATTTTGAGGAGGATCACCATGCGTGCGGAAGACCATCGTAGCGACAAGACCCGGCCGTTCACCGGCGCCGAATATCTCGCCAGCCTCCGAGACGGGCGCGAGGTCTATATCAACGGCGAGCGCATCACCGACGTCACCAGCCATCCCTCGATGCGCAATTCGGCGCGCTCCATCGCCCGCATGTACGACGCGCTGCACGATCCGAAGCGTCAGGAACGGCTGACGTCACCGACCGACACCGGCTCCGGCGGCTACACGCACAAATATTTCCGCGTGGCCCATTCCTCCACCGATCTCGTCGCGCAGCAAGGCGCCATCGCCGACTGGGCGCGCATGTCCTATGGCTGGATGGGCCGCACGGCGGATTACAAGGCCGCGCTGATGAACACGCTCGGGGCGAACGCCGACTGGTACGGGCCATTCAAGGACAATGCGCTTTCCTGGCACAAACGCGCGCAGGAAAGCGTGCTCTTCATGAACCACGCCATCGTCAACCCGCCGATCGACCGCCACAAGCCGGCCGATGCGGTGAAGGACGTTTTCGTGCATATCACCAAGGAAACGGATGCCGGGATCTACGTCTCCGGCGCCAAGGTCGTCGCAACCTCCTCGGCACTGACGCACTACAACTTCCTCGCCCAGAGCTCGGCGACCGTCACCGAGGACCCGTCGCTGTCGGTCATGTTCATCCTGCCGATGAATGCGCCGGGCGTGAAGATGTTCTGCCGCACCTCCTATGAGCAGACCGCCAGCACCGCGGCGCACCCCTTCGACTATCCGCTTTCTTCGCGCTTCGACGAGAACGACGCGATCCTCGTGCTCGACAACGTCTTCATTCCCTGGGAAGACGTGCTGGTGCTGCGCGACGCGGCCAAAATCCTCTCCTTCCATCCGGCCTCCGGCTTCATGCACGGCTATTGTTTCCAGGGCTGCACGCGGCTTGCGGTGAAGATGGATTTTCTGGCCGGCCTGCTCGCCAAGGCCCTGCGCGCCACCGGCGGCGATGCCTTCCGCGGCAACCAGGCGATGCTCGGCGAGGTGATCGCCATCCGCCACCAGTTCTGGTCCTTCTCCAACGCCATGGCCTACAATCCCATCCCCTGGGCGAACGGGGCAGTGCTGCCGAACCTCGAAGCCGCACTTTGCTATCGCACCTTCATGTCGGAGGCCTATCCGAAGGTCATCGACATCGTGCGCCGCACGGTCGCCTCCGGCCTCATCTACCTGCCCTCCTCGGCCAGGGATTTTTCCAATCCGGAGATCGACCGTTATCTCGCGCAATATGTGCGCGGTTCGAACGATATGGGCCATATCGAGCGCATCAAGATCATGAAGCTCTTGTGGGATGCGACCGGCACGGAATTCGGCGGGCGCCATGCGCTTTACGAGCTGAATTATGCCGGTGCGCCGGAGGAGGTGCGGCTGCAGGTGCTGAAGGGCGCCGAGCGGGGTGGTCGGCTGAAGGAGATGGAAGCCCTCGTCGACCAGTGCATGGCCGATTACGACGAGAGTGGCTGGACCGGCGACACCTGGCTGCCGCCGCAAGGCAGCGACGCTGTCCGCGATGCGGCCGAATGAGGGCCGCGCCATGGAGATCCATGTCTCGAAAACCGAATTTCGCAACGCGATGGCGCGGGTCTGCGCGCCCGTCAATGTGATCACCACCAAGGGAGAAGCCGGCCGTGGCGGCTTCACTGCCACGGCCATGTGCTCGGTGACGGACGAACCGCCGACGCTGCTCGTCTGCATGAACAGCCGGTCGGCGCAGACGCAGCTGTTCATCGAAAACCAGCGCTTCTGCGTCAATGTGCTGACGCAAGAGCACAAGGCGCTCGCCGCCTCCTTCGCGGGGCAACAGACGGACATGGCGGCGCGTTATGCCGATGCCGACTGGACGGACCTGCCCTCGGGCAATCAGGCGCTGGCGGACGCCATCGTCTCCTTCGATTGCCGGCTGACGGACGCCCGGCTCGTCGGCACCCACAACATCTTCATCGGCGAGGTGGTGGACATCCGATGCCGGCGCGACGGGCATGCGCTCCTCTATTTCGATCGCAACTACGTGCATGTGCCGACGCAGACAGGGAGCTTTGGCGGCTGACACGCGACAGAAGCCTCTTGACAAACGGAAATATATTTAACACGTTAAATAAAAAGCCGCACCGGGAGGAACGATGCCGCACCTGATCGTCGAATATTCGGCCAATCTCGAAGGCCGCACCGATCTCGACGCGCTCTGCGCGGCACTGCTGGAAACGGTGCTCGAAACCGGCCTTTTCGAGATCGGCGCACTGCGTGTGCGGGCGCTTCGCGCCGATCACTACGCGATTGCCGACCGGCTGCCGCAAAACGCCTTTGTCGACCTCAACTTCCGGATCGGCAAGGGCCGTAGCGCGGAAGAGAAGAAACGCACCGGCGAGGCGCTCTTCGCCACGGCGAGCCGGCTGCTCGCCCCCCTCTTCGAGACGCCGCACTTCGCGCTTTCGCTGGAAATCCGCGAGATCGACGCGGAACTGAGCTGGAAGAAGAATGCCATTCATCCGCGCCTGCGCGGCAAGTAACGGGACTCCCATGACGAAACTTCAGGAAAACATCGCGAAGGCGGAGGCCTATCTCGCCCGCTTCAAGCAAAACGGCGTGCTGAACCGCATTGCCGGCGAGGACGTGCCGGCTGCGGATGGCGCAACCTTCGAGACCATTTCTCCCGTCGACCTGAAGCCGCTTGCCAAAGTGGCACAGGGCAAGGCCGCCGATATCGACCGCGCCGCCAGGGCCGCCAAGGCCGCCTTCGCCGACTGGGTGGCGATGCCGGGCGATGCGCGGAAAAAACTGCTGCACAAGATCGCCGATGCCATCGTTGCGCGTGCCGAAGAGATCGCCTTCGTCGAGTGCATGGATACCGGCCAGTCGCTGCGCTTCATGGCCAAGGCCGCGCTGCGCGGGGCGGAGAATTTTCGCTTCTTCGCCGATCGCGCGCCGGAAGCGCGTGACGGTAAGACGCTGCGCACCGAGGGGCAGGTCAACATGACGACCCGCGTGCCGATCGGTCCGGTCGGCATCATCACCCCGTGGAACACGCCCTTCATGCTCTCCACCTGGAAGATCGCACCGGCGCTCGCGGCGGGCTGCACCATCGTACACAAGCCGGCCGAGTTTTCGCCGCTGACCGCGCGCCTGCTCGTCGAGATCGCAGAAGAGGCCGGCCTGCCGAAGGGCGTGTGGAACCTTGTCAACGGTTTTGGCGAGGACGCCGGCAAGGCGCTGACCGAACATCCGTTGATCAAGGCGATCGGCTTCGTCGGCGAAAGCCGTACCGGTTCGATGATCATGAAACAGGGTGCCGACACGCTGAAGCGCGTGCATTTCGAACTCGGCGGCAAGAACCCCGTCATCGTCTTCGCCGATGCTGACCTGGAACGCGCGGCCGATGCCGCCGTCTTCATGATCTATTCGCTGAACGGCGAGCGCTGCACCTCCTCCTCCCGCCTGCTGGTGGAAGAGAGCATCTACGAGACGTTCACCGCGCTGGTCGCGGAAAAGGCCAAGCGCATCACGGTCGGTCACCCGCTCGATCCCGAAACCGTCGTCGGCCCGCTCATCCATCCGGTGCACGAGAAAAAGGTTCTGGGCTATATCGCGATCGGCCGGGAGGAAGGTGCTACGGTCGCCGCCGGTGGTGAAAAATTCGAGGGACCTGGCGGCGGATGCTACGTCTCGCCGACGCTCTTCACCGGCGCAAACAACGCCATGCGCATTGCGCAGGAGGAAATCTTCGGCCCGGTGCTGACCGCCATTCCCTTCAAGGACGAGGCGGACGCTTTGGCGCTCGCCAACGACGTCCAGTATGGCCTCACCGGCTATCTCTGGACGGCGGACGTCACGCGTGCCTTCCGCTTCACCGATCATCTCGAGGCCGGCATGATCTGGGTGAATTCGGAGAATGTGCGCCACCTGCCGACGCCCTTCGGTGGGGTCAAGAATTCCGGCATCGGCCGCGACGGCGGCGACTGGTCCTTCGACTTCTATATGGAGACGAAGAACGTCGCCTTCGCCACAAGCGCCCACGCCATCCCGAAACTCGGCGGCTGATCGCCCAAAGACAAGACTGCGCCCGTCCTCGTTTGCCGAGGCGGGCTTGAGGAGGACCCCATGCCCGTACCCCAGCCTAATCTCTACCCGCCCTTCAACATCATCCGGCTCAGCCACGTCGAGTTCGGCGTCACCGACCTCGCAAAATCCCGCGCCTTCTACGTAGATACGCTCGGCCTGCAGGTGACGGACGAGACGGCGGACACGATCTACCTGCGCGCCATGGAAGAACGCGGCCATCATTGCATCGTGCTGAAGAAATCGGAGAAGGCAGAAGCCCGCGACCTCGGCTTCAAGGTGTTCGACGACGAAGACCTCGACAAGGCGGTGCATTTCTTCAAGGGCAAGGGCCTGCCGGTGGAATGGATGGAGCGCCCCTACCAGGGCCGCACTTTCCGCACACGCGATCCGCACGGCATTCCGCTGGAATTCTACACGAAAATGGACCGCCTGCCGCCGATCCACCAGAAATATGCGCTCTATCGCGGCGTCAAACCGCTACGCATTGATCATTTCAACTGCTTCTCGCCGAATGTTGACGACAGCGTCGCCTTCTACAACGAGATCGGTTTCCGCGTGACGGAATATACCGAGGATGAAGAAACGGGCCGGCTCTGGGCGGCCTGGACACATCGCAAGGGCGGCGTGCACGACATCGCCTTTACCAACGGTCGCGGCCCGCGCCTGCACCACACCGCCTTCTGGGTGCCGACGCCGCTCAACATCATCGACCTGCTCGACCTGATGGCGACGACCGGCTGGGTCGCCAATATCGAGCGCGGCCCCGGCCGCCACGGCATTTCCAACGCCTTCTTCCTCTACATTCTCGATCCGGACGGCCACCGTATCGAGATCTACTGCTCGGACTACCAGACGGTGGACCCGGACCTCGAACCGATCAAATGGGACCTGAAGGATCCGCAGCGCCAGACACTGTGGGGGTCTCCGGCGCCGAAATCCTGGTTCGAGCACGGCAGCCTGTTTGCCGGCACCGAGGTCTCGGAATCGCAACTCAAGGCGCAGCCGATCATCGCCCCCTGACGGGCATTGCAATCGGGCGCCCGAGCGCCGAGAAGAGTGCAACGCCGTCAAGGGAGTGAGACATGGACAGCGAAGAATTCCGCCAATGGTCGCGTACGGTTGCCGATTGGGGCGCCGACTATCGCGCTGGCCTGCGCGAACGGCCGGTGCGCGCGCAAACCAAGCCGGGCGACATCATCAAGCAGATCGCCGATGCGGCTCCGGAAGCCGGCGAAACGATGGAGACGATCTTCGCCGATTTCGAGCGCATCATTCCCGATGGCCTCACTCATTGGCAGCATCCGCGCTTCTTCGCCTATTTCCCGGCCAATGCCGCGCCGGTCTCGGTGATCGCGGACTATCTCGCGACCTCCGTCGCGGCCCAATGCATGCTCTGGCAGACCTCACCGGCCGGAACGGAACTGGAAACCCGCGTGGTCGACTGGCTGCGTCAAGCGCTCGGCCTGCCGGATGCATTTTCCGGCGTCATCCAGGATTCCGCTTCGACCGCGACGCTCGCCGCCGTGCTGGTGATGCGCGAAAAGGCGCTCGACTGGAAGGGCAACAGCGAGGGGCTTTCCGCACACAAGGCCGTGCGCGTCTATGCCTCGAAACAGGTGCATACGTCCATCGACAGGGCGATCTGGATATCAGGCATCGGCGAGGCGAACCTCGTGCGCATCCCGACCAAAGGACCGTTGAACGGGATGGATCCGGTGGCACTCGACGCCGCGATCAAGGCCGACCTTGCCAGCGGCCACATCCCGGCCGGCGTCATCGCCTGCACAGGCGGCACGTCGATCGGCGCCTGCGACCCGATCCGCGACATCGCGGCGGTCGTGAAGACCCATGGCCTGTACCTGCATGTCGATGCCGCCTGGGCGGGCTCCGCCATGATCTGTCCGGAGTTCCGGACGCTCTGGGATGGTGTCGAGGCGGCGGATTCCATCGTGTTCAACCCGCATAAATGGCTCGGTGCCAATTTCGATTGCTCGGTGCAGTTCATCCGCAGCCCCGCCGACCAGGTGCGCACACTGGCCATCCAGCCGGAATATCTGAAGACCCATGGCCATGATGGCATCATCAACTATTCCGAATGGTCGGTGCCGCTCGGCCGCCGTTTCCGCGCGCTGAAACTGTGGTTCCTGCTGCGCTACCACGGGCTCGAAGGCCTGCGCACAATGATCCGCAACCATGTGACGTGGTCGGAGGAACTGGCGAAGCGGCTGGCCGCCGAGCCGGATTTCGAGATCGTCAGCGAACCGGTGCTCTCGCTCTTCTCGTTCCGGCACAAGGGTGGCGGGGACGAGCACAACATCGCATTGGTCAACGCCATCAACGATGACGGCCGCATCTACCTGACGCAGACGCGCGTCGACGGCAAAATCGCCATCCGCTTCCAGGCCGGCCAGTTCGAGATGACCCGCGACGACGCCGACACCGCCTTTTCGGTGATCACCGAGATCGCCCGCAGAGTAAAGTAGGAGACAACCGTGACCGAACAGCCCCGTCTCGCCGGCTTTTCCCATCAGGGCGTCCTGAAATATGGCCTCGTCAAATCGGATGGCATCGTCGATCTTTCCGCCCGTCATGGCGCGCGCTGGCCGACATTGCGCGAGGTGATCGAGGCGGGTGCTCTGGCCGGCCTGACGGAGGAGGCCGCGTCACGTCCCGCCGACCATGCGCTCGCCGACATCGTCTACGAAATCCCGATTTCCGCGCCGGAAAAGATCATCTGCGTCGGCGTGAACTTTCCGGATCGCAACGAGGAATACAAGGACGGCCAGGCCGCCCCGCCCAACCCCTCGCTGTTCATCCGCTTCCCGCGCTCCTTCACCGGCCACGACCGCCCGCTGATCCGCCCGCCGGAAAGCCCGCAGCTCGACTATGAGGGCGAAATCGTCATCGTGATCGGCAAAGGCGGCCGGCGTATCGCGGAAGCCGATGCGCTGAACCATATCGCGGCCCTTTCGCTCTGCAACGAGGGCACGATCCGCGACTGGGTGCGGCATGCAAAATTCAACGTCACGCAGGGCAAGAATTTCGACGCGACCGGCTCCATCGGCCCCTGGCTGGTGCCCTATGCGGATGAAAGCCAGTTGGCCGACATCAAGCTCGAAACCCGCGTCAATGGCGAGGTGCGTCAGAGCGATCGCACCAGCCGGATGATCTTCTCCTTCCGCAAGATCATCAATTATATCTCCACCTTCACGACGCTGGTGCCGGGTGACATCATCGTCTGCGGTACGCCAACCGGCGCCGGCGCACGCTTCGATCCGCCGATCTGGCTGAAGCCCGGCGATGTGGTCGAGGTCGAGGCCGAGGGTATCGGCCTGCTGCGCAACACCATTGCCGATGAGGTTCAACCATGATGACGCCGGACGACATCCGACTTGCCGCAGAAAGCCTCGACGCGGCCGAGCGCACCCGCATCCAGACCGGCCTGCTCTCGCTGAAACATCCTGCGATCAGCATGGACGACGCCTATGCGATCCAGGGCGCCTGGGTGAAGAAGAAGATCGCCGACGGCCGCAAGGTCATCGGCTGGAAGATCGGCCTCACCTCCAAGGCCATGCAATATGCGCTGAACATCGACATCCCCGATTCCGGCGTGCTCTTCGACGACATGGTCTTCGAGGACGGCGCGACGGTGCCGGCGGGCCGCTTCATCCAGCCGCGCGTCGAGGCGGAAATCGCCTTCGTCATGAAAGCGCCGCTGAAAGGCCCCGGCGTCACCGTTTTCGATGTGCTGAACGCCACCGACTACGTGACGCCAGCACTCGAAATCCTCGATACGCGCATCCTGCGCGTCGACCCCGAGACGAAGAAGGCGCGCACCATCTTCGACACGATTTCCGACAATGCCGCCAATGCCGGCATCGTCACGGGCGGCCGTGCGGTGCGGCCTGGTGAGATCGACATGCGCTGGATGGGCGCCATCGTCAGCCGTAATGCGGAGGTCGAGGAAACCGGGCTCGGCGCCGGCGTGCTCAACCAGCCGGCCCGGGGCGTCGCCTGGCTCGCCAATCGGCTGGCGCAATACGGAGGCGGTATCGAGGCGGGACAGATCGTGCTGGCCGGCTCCTTCATCCGCCCGATCGAAGCCCGCCATGGCGATACGATTGTGGGCGATTTCGGTCCCTACGGCACCGTCAGCCTGTTCTTCGCATAGGAGGAATTTGCCATGCCCGCTCCGAAAAACCGCTTCAAGCAGGCGTTGAAGGAAGGCCGCGCTCAGATCGGCCTCTGGCAGGCGCTCGCCAATCCCTACACGGTCGAGATCTGCGCGGACGCCGGCTATGACTGGCTGCTGCTTGATGCCGAACACGCGCCGAATGACGTGCCGCTGCTGGTCTCGCAGCTTCAGGCGATGAAGGGGTCGGCAAGCCATGCCGTCATCCGCCCGCCGATCGGCGAGACCTGGATCGTCAAGCAACTGCTCGATATCGGCGCGCAGACCCTGCTCATTCCGATGGTCGACAGCAAGGCGATGGCGGAGGCGATGGTCAAGGCCGTGCGCTATCCGCCGCATGGCGTGCGCGGCGTCGGCGCAGCCCTTGCGCGAGCCTCCGCCTTCAACCGCACGACGGATTATCTCCAGACCGCCAATGACGAGGTTTGCCTGTTGCTGCAGGTCGAAAGCCGCGCCGGCCTCGACGCGCTGGACGCTATCGCCGGCACGGAGGGCGTCGACGGCGTCTTCATCGGCCCGGCCGATCTTGCCGCGGACATGGGATTTCTCGGCAGGCCCGGCGCACCGGAAGTGCAGGCCGAAGTGGAAAAGGCGCTCCTCAAGATCCAGTCGCACGGCAAGGCGGCGGGCATCCTGATCGGCGATCTCGGCCTCGCCAAACGCTACCTTGAGCTTGGAGCCTCCTTCGTTGCCATCGGCAATGACGTGACGCTGCTTGCCAATGCCACGACGAAGCTGCTCGCCGACTTCAAGGCCGCCGAACCGGCCAAGGCCCCGGCGACCGCCAAGGTCTACTGATCCTCAAAGCTGGATCCAGGCGGTCTTCATCTCGGTATATTTGTCGAGCGCGTGCAACGACTTGTCATGGCCGTTGCCGGACTGGCGCATGCCGCCGAGCGGCACCGTATTGTCCGCCCCGCCATAGGTATTGACGTGGACGACACCGGCCTTGACCTGCCGCACCATGCGGTGGGCGCGGGAAAGGTTGCCGGTCCACACCGCCGAGGCGAGGCCGTAGTCCGTACCATTGGCGATCCGCACGGCCTCCGCTTCGTCCTCGAAGGGAATGACCGACAGGACCGGGCCGAACACCTCCTCGCGGGCAATGCGCATATCCGGCGACACGCCGTCGAAGATCGTCGGCTGGAGGAAATAGCCGCCCGTCTCCTCAAACAGCCGCTTGCCGCCGGTGCGTAGCGTCGCACCCTCACGCACGCCATCCTCGATGAAGGCGATGTCCTTGAGGAGCTGCGTCTCACTCGAGACGGCACCGGCTTCAGTTGCCAGATCCAGCGGATCACCGAGCGTCATCGCCTCGGTGATCGCGACGAGGCGGGCGGTGAAGTCCGCGTGGATCGATTTTTCGACCAGCAACCGTGAGCCGGCGACGCAGACCTGCCCGGCATTGCGGAAGATGCCGTAGGCCGAGGTTTTCGCCGCCTTTTCGAGGTCGGGCGCATCGGCGAAGACGATGTTCGGCGACTTGCCGCCAAGCTCCAGATAGACCCGCTTCAGGTTGGAGCGGGCGGAGTATTCGAGCAGTCGCCGGCCAACCGGCCCGGATCCGGTGAAGACCAGCACGTCGACATCCATGTGCAGGCCGAGCGCCTCGCCCGCCACCTGCCCGCGACCGGTGACGACGTTCAGCACACCGTCCGGCAAGCCCGCCTCGGCGCAGAGTTCGGCAAGGCGCAGCAGGCTGAGCGAAGCGATCTCCGCCGGTTTCAGCACCACGGAATTGCCGGCCGCCAGTGCCGGCGCGATCTTCCAGGCACCGATCATCAGCGGGAAATTCCACGGCACGATGGCCCCGACCACACCCACCGGTTCGCGATGGATGAGGCCAAGCACGTTTTCCGCCGTGGGCGCGATCTCGCCATAGACCTTGTCGATCGCCTCAGCATAGTAGCGGAACGTGCCGGCAGCACTGCCGGGCTCGGCCTTCAGCGCCATCTGGATTTCCGTGCCGTTGTCGCGCACGCCGAGCACGGCCAGTTCCAGGGCGTGTTTTTCGATCAGCTCGGCAATGCGCAGAAGCACCTTTCTGCGTTCGGCGGGAGCCGCGCGAGACCAGACGCCCTTATCGAAGGCGGCCCTGGCCGCCCGCACCGCACGATCCACATCCTCGGCGCCGCCATCGGCGATGGTGGTCAAGTCCCGACCGTCGAGCGGGGAGACGGTCGGCAGGCGCCGACCGTCCGCCGCATCGGCCCAGGCGCCGCCGATGAAGAGTTTGCCCGGACTGACGGGGCGATGGCGTTGCTGGTCGATGCGGTCCTGCATGGTCTTCCCTTTCCTTCGGGCGGGCGGTTCGAAAAGCCGCCCGCGCTCTTGTCAGTTCGCCTGGCCGAGGCCGAGGCGGGCGTAAGATACCGGATCGGCCCCCTTGAGGCGCATGGCAAGCACCAGGCCGAGCAGCGCGGCCAGCAGGACAAGGCCCGGCAGGATGACCGCGAGCGCCCCGCTGGCGCCGGCGAGATCGCCGAAATTGCGCACGATCGTAACGATGACGGCCAGCAGGACCAGGCCCGTGACGGCCGGCACCAACTTTGTCGCCAGCGCATTCTTTTCCAGCTCCGGATTGCGGCTGAAGAAGACGACGATGGCGAAGGCCGTCATCGCCATCAGCACGATGACACCGAGCGTGCCGACATTGGTCATCCAGGAAAACAGCGCCAGCACCGGATCCTGCCCCGTGACCGCAAAGAGCGCGATGACGGCAACGGCAATCGCCGTCTGGACGAGCGAGGCGACATGCGGGCTCTGGAAAGCCGGATGGGTGACGCCGAGGCCGGCGGGCAGCAGCCGTTCGCGACCGGCGACATACATGTAGCGCGCGACACCGTTGTGGAAGGCCAGCACGCCGGCAAACAGGCTGGTGATCAGCAGGATATTCATGATCGGCGACAACCAGGCGCCGACATAGCGCTCGGAAATCACGAAGAGGAAGGTCGTCGGATCGGCTAGGCCCTGCAATTGGGGCAGGAGCTTTTCGTAGCCGGCAGCATTCACCATCAGCCAGGAGGTGAACATGTAAAAGAGACCGATCAGCAGCACCGAAGCATAGGTGGCGATCGGGATGGTGCGGTGCGGCTCACGTGCCTCTTCGCTGTAGATCGTCGTCGCCTCGAAGCCGATGAAAGCGGCGAAGCCGAACAGCAGGCCGATCGCCGGCGAACCGGAGAAGAAGGCATCCGAACTGAAGGGCGCAAGCGAAAGACCGCTGTCTCCGCCCGTGCCGATCACCGCGAAATCGATGACGAGCACGACGAGATATTCGAGCACCACGAGCACGGTCAGGATCTTTGCCGAGAGATCGACCCGGCGATAGCCGAGCACCGCGACGGCGGCTATGCCGAGGAATGTGTAAACCCACCATGGCAGGTCTATGCCAAGGCCGGCAAAAAAGCCGGCGGTGATGGCGCCGAACAGGCCGAAAATGCCGATCTGCATGGCATTGTAGGACAGGATGGCGATGAGCGCCGCCGCTCCGCCAGCATAGCCGCCGAAACCCTGCGTCGTATAGGCATAGAAGGCGCCGGCATTGCGGATATGCCGCGCCATGGCGACATAGCCGACGGCAAAGAGCAGCAGGATGACCGTCACCATCAGGAAGGTGGCGGGCATGCCGGCGCCGTTGCCGAGCAGCATGGCGAGCGGAACACCGCCCGCGACCGCCGTCAGCGGTGCGGCGGCGGAAACGACGAGGAAGGTCACGGCGAGCGCGCCGAGACTGTCCTTTCTGAGGCGATTGTCGCCGGATGAAATGCTGTCTGTCATGATACGTTCCCCTTCATGCAGTGGTGAAGCGCGACCGGAACCTCCTTTCCGGGCGCGGGGGCCGATTGGCCGAAACGCTGCAAAATGTCCGGTTTGCCGGATCTGATTTCGGTTCAAATATTAAACCGCTGGTTTAAATATAGACTTGCAAACTTGCCTGACTGCTGTCAAGTTATTTCGCATGTTAAGTAAATGGAGGGGTCGTGAGCACAGTCGCAAAGGCCCTCGCGCTGCTGAACCTGGTGGCCGCCGAGGAGGAGGAAAAGGGACTTTCGGAACTCGCGCGGCTTGCCGGCATGGACAAGGCGACGACGCGGCGCATGCTGGTGGAGCTGGAGGCTCACGGTTTTCTTGAGCAGGACACCATGACGCGCCGCTACCGGATCGGTGCCGCCCCGGTGCGGCTCGCCCGTATCCGCGAGGCCCGCGTGCCGCTGCTGTGCGCCGCCATTCCCTTCGTCAAGGAACTGGCGCAAGCGACCGGTGAAACCTGCCATCTCGCGGAATTTTCCGGCGGGGCGCTGCATTCGCTGCATGTCGAGGATTGCCCCAAGGCACACCGCGTCATCGTCGATGTCGGCGTCATCCTGCCGCTGCACGCCACCGCCTCCGGTCTCGCCTTCCTTGCCTCCTTGCCGCGCGATGCCGCCAAGGCCCTGCTCAAGGAGCCTCTCGAAGCTTTTACCGACGCGACCGTCACGGATCTTGCAGTGCTCCGCCAACGCCTCGACGAAACCCGCAAGCGCGGCTGGTCGATCAATCGCAACGGGCTCGAAGCCGGCGTCGTCAGCGTCGCGGCTGCCGTGCTCGGGGCCGACCGCCGGCCCGTCGCCACGCTCGCCATCGCCGCGCCGGACGTGCGCATCGACCCAGCGCATCTTGAGGAACTGGGCCTCAAGGTGGCGGACGCCGCCGGCCGGCTTTCGGCGCGACTGAACGGAAACGAGGGTGCACCAAGCGCCCCGCTCAAGATGATCAGGGGAATGAGACCATGAGCGACGAATCCAAGGTGCCCAATATCCTCGTCTTCGGCACCGGCGATACGAAGGCGGACGAGTTGCAGTTCATGGCGGAGGTGATCCGCACCGCCGGCGGCCGGCCGGTGCTGGTCGATGTCAGCGTGCTCGCCGACCCGCCCTACCAGCCGGATTTTTCGCGCCACGATATCGCCGCGGCAGCGGAAACGACGATAGAAGCGATCGCGACCAGCGGCGACGAATACAGCGCCATGGCCTTGATGGCCAAGGGCGCAGCCACCCTCACCCGCAGGCTGTTTGATGACGGCAGGGTGGACGGCGTGATCCTGCTCGGCGGCTCCATGGGCACGGACCTTGCGCTGGATGTCGCCGCCTGCCTTCCGCTCGGCGTGCCGAAATTCGTCGTCTCGACCATCGCCTTTTCCCACCTCATCCCGCCGGAGCGCATCGCGCCTGACCTGATGATGATCCTCTGGGCCGGCGGGCTGCATGGCCTCAACCCGATCTGCAAATCCGTGCTTTCGCAGGCTTGCGGCGCCGTCGTCGGCGCGGCGCGGTTCAACGTCCGCCCGGCCGGCGACCGGCCGCTCATCGGCATGACGTCGCTTGGCTCGAGCTGCCTCAAATACATGAAGCACCTCCAGCCGGCGCTGGAAAAGCGCGGCTACGACGTCGCCGTCTTTCACGCCACCGGCATGGGCGGACGGGCCTTCGAGGCGATCGCCGCCGAGGGCGGTTTTGCCGCGGTCTTCGATTTTTGCACGCAGGAGGTCAATAACCACCTGAACGGTACCTGTGTCACCTCCGGCCCGGACCGGCTGGAAAATGCCGGCCGACACGGCATCCCGCAGATCGTCGCGCCCGGCGGCCTCGACATGGTGGACCTCCAAGCCTGGCGCGACCTGCCCGCGCCGCTGGCCGACCGGCCCTACCACGCGCACAACCGCCTGCTCGGCTCGGTCACGACCGACAATGACGGCCGCCGGGATATCGCCCGCGTGGTGGCGGAAAAGCTTGCGGCGGCGACAGGCGAAACAGCCTTCATCCTGCCTGCCGGCGGCATTCAGGAATGGGACAAGACGGAGGAGCCGTTGCACGATCCGGATGGGCTAGCGGCGCTTGTCGAGGCTTTCCGTTCGGCACTGCCCGCATCGATCGCGCTGCACGAAATCGATGCCCATATCAATGACGCTGCCTTTTCGGCAAAGGCGCTGGAGATTTTCGATGGCTGGGTGGCGCGCGGCGTCGTGCCCGGCGGAAAGGCGCAAGCGGCATGACGAAAGCGCTGATCCTCGATTTCGGCGGTGTCGTCACCCGCACTTTGTTCGAAACCCACGACGTCACTGAGCGCGCGCTTGGGCTCGCCCCCGGCACGCTGACCTGGAAAGGGCCGTTCGATCCCTCGACCGATCCGCTCTGGCAGCGCATGCAGAACCGCGAGATCACCGAGCGCGATTACTGGATGGAGCGCACCCGCGAGACCGGCCGGCTGATCGGCGAGGACTGGACGGACATGAAGACTTTTGTGCAGCGCGCGCGCGGAGCGGAACCGGACCTTGTGCTGCGTCCGGAAGCGCGCGAAACCATCCTCGCTGCGAAGGCCGCCGGCATGAAACTCGCCATCCTCTCCAATGAACTGGATCTCTTCTACGGCGTCGACTTCCGCAAGCGCTTTCCGCTGATCGACCTGTTCGACGTCATCGTCGACGCGACCTACACCGGCATCCTCAAGCCCGATCCGCGCGCCTATGAACAGGCTGTTCGCGACGTCGGCGTCGATAAAACGGACTGCGTCTTCGTCGACGACCAGAAGAAGAACATCGAGGGCGCCGACGCGGTCGGCCTGCCCAATGTGCATTTCGACGTCACCCGCCCCGCCGAAAGTTATGCCGAAGCCAGAGCGATGCTCGGCCTCCAGAAACCGGAGACATTCCATGCGTGAAACCAATTTCCTCGTCGAGAACAATGCCCGCCATCTCTGGCATCCCATGGCGCATCCGGCCGAAATGCGCGCCAACCCGCCGAAAATCGTCAACGCCGCGGCGGGTGTCGAGATCACCGACCTGCAAGGCAAGACCGTACTCGACGCGGTCGGCGGCCTGTGGAACGTCAATCTCGGTTATTCCTGCGAGCCGGTGAAAGCGGCGATCCGCGACCAGCTCGACCAGCTCCCCTATTATTCGACCTTCCGTGGCACGACCAATTCGCCGCTGATCGAATTGTCCTACGAGCTGGCCGAATGGTTCAGGGAGGATGGGCTGACGCGTGCCTTCTTCACCTCGGGCGGCTCGGATTCGGTGGAAACGTGCCTCCGC
This sequence comes from Shinella kummerowiae, assembly GCF_009827055.1. Taxonomy (GTDB): domain Bacteria; phylum Pseudomonadota; class Alphaproteobacteria; order Rhizobiales; family Rhizobiaceae; genus Shinella; species Shinella kummerowiae. The sequence goes on along the minus strand of NZ_WUMK01000007.1, from coordinate 95,180 downwards.
CTCGCCCGCCAGTACCACAAGATCAATGGGCAGCCGGAGCGCACGAAGTTCATCGCGTTGAAGAAGGGCTATCACGGCACCCATTTCGGCGGCGCCTCCGTCAATGGCAATGCCAATTTCCGCCGCAACTACGAACCGCTGCTGCCCGGCGTCACACATCTGGCAAGCCCCTATCTCTACCGCAACCCTTTCGGCACCGAGGACCCAGCAGTGCTCGCCAGCCTCATCGCCAGACAGTTCGAGGACGAGATCGCCTTCCAGGGCGCCGATACGATCGCGGCGCTGATCATGGAGCCGGTGCTGGGTGCCGGCGGAGTGATCGTGCCGCATGAGACGTTCATGCCGCTGATGCGCGACATCTGCGACCGGCACGGCATCTTGCTGATCGCCGACGAGGTGATCACCGCCTTCGGCCGCACCGGAGCCTGGACCGGATCCCGTCTCTGGGGCGTCAAACCCGACTTCATGTCCACCGCGAAGGCCATCACCAATGGCTATTTCCCCTTCGGCGCGGTGATGATCGCCGACAGGATCGCGGAAGCTTTCGAGGCCAACAAGAACAGTTATGGCGCGATCGGCCACGGCTACACCTATTCCGGCCATCCGGTGGGGGCCGCGGCCGCTCTGGCGACGCTGAAGGAAACCAGGCGCGCCGATGTCGCGACGAATGCCGCCGCGCGCGGCGCGGAGCTGATGGCCGGGCTCGAAGGTCTGAAGGCGAAGCACGAGATCATCGGCGATGTGCGCGGCAAGGGGCTGATGTGCGCGCTCGAACTCGTCGCCGACCGCAAGACCAAGGCGTCGGCTGCAAAGGATGTCGTCGCGACGATCTATGAAGGCACCTACGAGGCCGGCGTGATGGTGCGCACCTCCGGCGCCAACATCATCCTGTCGCCGCCGCTCGTCATCACCACGAAAGATGTGGAGCGCATCGTCGCCGCGCTCGATGCCGGTCTCGCCAAGGTCGCGCGCTGACCGCTATTCCTCGCCGCCCGTTCTGCCATCGAGCTTGAGGGCGGCGAGTTCCTCCAGCATGTCGAGGAGCGCGTCGACGCGCTTGGCGCCAAAGCGCGCGTCGATATCCGCATAGACGCGGCGCGAATCCGGCATCACCGCGTCGATCACGGCCTGCCCGGCAGGTGCGAGCGCCAACAGCACCCGACGACCATCCGTCTCGTCCTTCTCCCGCGTGATCAGCCCGCGCTCTTCCAGCGAGCGCAACATGCGCGTGAGGCTCGGCGCGAGAATGAAGGCTTTCTCCGCCACCTCCGTGGCATCGAGTTGGCCGGCCTCCGACAGCGCGCGCAGCACCCGCCATTGCTGCTCGGTGACGTCGTGATCGGCGAGGATCGGCCGGAAATGGCTCATCACCGCCTCGCGGGCCTTCAAAAGGCCGATCGCCAGCGAGCGCCGACGCTCGCTCGGCAAGGTGTCCTTGGGTTTTTTGAGATTGTCCATGTCCGGCGGGGCACCCTTCGTCATCGTGTCTCTATCTGCGATTTTTCAAATTCATGCAATCGCGGGCCAGAATAGGCGAGAGCAGCGGATCGATTGCGGCCGCCCGGCATGTTAGCGTCGACGTTCAAATCACGACTTTTGAAAGCACGGCATCTCATGACGTCAGAAACTCCCAATCCGGCCCCGACCTATATCTTCACGCCCGCCGCCATTCCCACCCTGCCGATCAAGGGCAGCGAGGCGCTCTTCCCGGTGCATCGCATCTATTGCGTCGGCCGAAACTTTGCCGACCATGCCATCGAGATGGGCCATGACCCCGACAAGGAGCCGCCCTTCTTCTTCCAGAAGAACCCGGACACCCTGGTCCTGCCCGGCGCGGACTTTCCCTACCCGTCCGCAAGCACGGACGTGCATCATGAGGTCGAGCTGGTTGTTGCGCTCAAGAGCGGCGGTAGCGATATTTCCGTCGAGCGCGCGCTGGATTGCGTCTATGGCTACGCCATCGGCCTCGACATGACGCGGCGCGATTTGCAGGCGGAGGCCAAGAAACACGGCCGGCCGTGGGAGGTCGCCAAAGCCTTCGAACAGTCCGCACCCTGCGGCCCTGTTCATCCCGCAACCGGGACCGGACACCTGAGCCAAGGAGCGATCCGGCTTACCGTTAACGGCACGGTCCGCCAGAACGGCGACCTCAACCAGATGATCTGGAAGGTGCCGGAGATGATTGCCTCTCTCTCCCGTCTGTTCACGCTGCAACCGGGCGACCTCATTTTCGCCGGCACGCCGGCCGGAGTGGGTGCCATCGAAAAGGGCGACACGATGGTCGCGCATATCGACGGGCTTGATGAGGTAACGTTTAACGTCGCCGGATAAATCCGGCATGGCGCATGCGGGCACCTATCCCTTTGGCGTATTCCTTCGTTTTTCGGCCTGCGCCAAAGGACGTAGGGGGAGCCAGAGGAGGAGACCTGCATGCCCGTATCCGCCGACCTCATTGTCATCAATGCGCGCATCCTCACCATGGACGCGGCCAATCCGCATGCCGAAGCCATTGCGCTTGCCGGTGGGCGGATCGCCGCGATCGGCAGCGACGGCGACATCCTCGCGCTGAAGGGCGAGGAAACCCGGATCGTCGACGCGGGCGGCGCGTCGGTGCTGCCGGGCTTCATCGAGAGCCACATCCACATGTTCGGTGGCGCCGAGGAGCTGGGGCACCTTCAACTCGCCGGCATTGAAGGTTTCGAGGCGCTGAAGGCGAACCTGCTTGCCCATGCCGCCGCCCATCCCGACGACGCCCTTTTGACCGGCCACGGCGCCGGTTACACAATGATTTCCGAAGACGAGCCGCTGACGCGCCACCATATCGACCGCATCATCGCGGACCGACCGGTCGTGCTGGTAGGCGCCGATCATCACACCAGCTGGGCGAACACCAAGGCGCTCGACATGGCCGGCATCCTGCACGGCAAGACGGTCAATCCCGGCAACGAAGTGGTGATGGGGCCGGATGGCCTTGCGACCGGCGAGCTGCGCGAATCCGAAGCCATGTCGCCCGTCCTGCATCTCGGCGGCCCGAACCGCACCCATCTCGGCATCGAGACCGGCGGCGAGCCCGACCCCGCACCGAGCGCTGCGGAATGGGAGGCCGACAAGGCGATTATGCGCCGCGGCCTGGCCCATGCCGCCAAACACGGCATCACCTCGTTTCACAACATGGACGGCAACTTCTACCAGCTCCAGCTGATGGCGGCGCTGGAAGAGGACGGCACGATCACCGTGCGCGGCCAGGTGCCCTATCATTTCAAGAAGCCGATGACGCTCACCGATCTCGAAAAGGCAAGCGAGATGGACCGGCGCTACCGCAGCGACTGGGTTTCCTCCGGCATGGTCAAGGTGTTCATGGACGGCGTGCTGGAATCCGGCACCGCCTTCCTCGTCGAGCCCTATGCCGACCGGCCGGACTGGCATGGCGACCCCTATTTCAGCAACGAGGAATTTTCCGGACTCGCCACCGAGATCGACCGTCGCGGCCTGCAGATCGCAGTGCACGCCATCGGCGACGGCGCCGTTCGGCGCGTGCTGAACGGCTATGAGGCCGCGCAGAAGGCGAACGGCGCCCGCGACAGCCGCCATCGCATCGAGCATGTCGAGCTGATCACCGAGGAGGACATGCCGCGCTTTGCCGAACTCGGCGTCATCGCCTCCATGCAGCCGCCGCACCCGCCGGGCGGCATGTGCTTTCCGCTCGAGCCGACCCTCTCGCGCATCGGCGAGAAGCGCCGTTATCTCGCCTATGCCTGGCGCCGCATCAAGGAAACGGGCGCAGCATTGGCCTTCTCCTCCGACTGGCCGGTCTCGCCGATCGACCCGATCGCCGGCATCCAGGCCGCGGTGACGCGGACGGTCTGGCAGGAGGGCGATCCGGATCACTCCGTCAGCCTGCACGACGCCATCGCCGCCTATACGATCGGCAGCGCCTATGCGGAGTTTGCCGAAGACCGCAAGGGCATGCTCAAACCCGGCTACTTCGCCGACCTCGTCATCCTTGATAGCGACATCGAGGCCGTGAGCCCGGAGCGCATCGGCAAGATACGCCCGAAAATGACGATCTGCGGCGGCCGTGTAACCTACGAGATATAAGGCCCTATCCTGCCCAGACGAAGACGCAAGGGGTTGCGGGTTCGGCCAGCGGCGCACCCTTGCCGCCCGCGCCAAAAACCCTTTCAATGTCTCCACCCGTTCAATCAGGTCTTCCCCATGAACCTTTCCGAATATGCCAGCCACGACGCCACCAGCCTTGCCCAGCTCGTCAAGCGCGGTGAGGTAACCGCCGCGGAACTTGCCGGCCTTGCCCGGCAGGCCTTCGAAAAGGTCGACCCGGCGATCAATGCCGTCGTGGAATTCTATGCGGATGCGGAAACCGTGCCGGGCCCGGCGGAGGGTGCCTTCAATGGCGTGCCGTTCCTGCGCAAGGATATCGGCGCGACGGAGGCAGGCCGCTTGCAGGAATGCGGCAGCCGGCTGCTGAAGGGCAGCGTCAGCACCCACGACGCCTACTATACCAGGCGCGCCAAGGCGGCGGGCCTGCGCATCGTCGGCCGCAGCGCCGTGCCGGAACTGGCCTTTGCCGGCTTCACCGAAACCATTCTGGAGGGCATTACCCGCAATCCGTGGAACCTCGACGCCTCGGCCGGCGGCTCTTCCGGTGGCGCCGCAGCGGCGGTGGCTTCCGGCATCGTGCCGATCGCGCATGCCTCGGATGGCGGCGGTTCGATCCGCATTCCCGCCGGCTGGTGCGGTCTCGTCGGCCTCAACCCCTCGCGCGGCCGCGTGTCCGGCGGGCCGGACGGGCAGGATTCGCTGTTCGGCCTGGCGCGTGAATTCGTCGTCTGCCGCACGGTGCGCGACATGGCCGCCGCCCTCGACGTCTTTGCCGGCCCGGAGCCGGGCGATCCCTTCATCATCCGCCAGCCGGAACGGCCCTATCTCGATGAACTGGCCCAGCCGACCGGCAAGCTGCGCGTGGGTCTTGCCCGCACCGCCTGGGGCAGCGTGCCGATCGCCGAGGATGTGCTGGCAACGCTCGACGCGACGGCCGCCCTGCTCGCATCGATGGGCCACACGGTCGAAGAGATCGCGGCACCGGTGAATTCGCACGACATCATGATCGGCGTGATGGGCGGCTTCAACCTCGGCCTTGCCGATTTGCCCGCGCTTGCCGCCACGCTCGGCCGTCCCCTGGACGATACGACGCTGGAACCTGTCATCCTCAAACTGATGCACCAGACGCTTGCCATGTCGCCGGCCGAGATCGTCACCATCTTCGAGACCATGCGCAAGATCCGCCACGATGTGGCGATGGCAACGGCGAGCTACGACATCCTGCTGACGCCGACGACGCCGGTAACCGCGCCGGAACACGGCCGTTTTTCCACGACGCGCCCGGACCTCACGGCGGTCGGCTTCTCCGAGGGCGACACGACGCTCTTCACCTTCCTCGGTACGTTCAACGCCACCGGCCAGCCCTCCGTCAGCCTGCCGCTCGGCCTCGACCGCAACCATATGCCGATCGGCATCCAGGTCGTCGGCCGCTTCGCCGACGAGGCGGCATTGGTGCGCGTTGCCCGAGACCTCGAAGAGGCGCGGCCCTGGAGCGCCATGCTGCCGCCGGTGCATGCGGGACGATAAGCTGCGACAGCACGCCACGCATGCCGCTGCCCGTTGTTTGATCAACGTCAAAGAAGCAAGGGCGACGCGGGTCTACCCCTTGTGCATGAACGATTGACGTTCGTCAGCAAGGAGACTTCCAGTGCGTATCATGGCAAAGAGCATCGTCGGTGCAGCAGCGGTCATTCTGGCGCTTGCGCTTCCCGCCGCAGCAGCAGATTTCGAGGTGCATATGCTGAACAAGGGTGCCGAAGGCGCCATGGTGTTCGAGCCGGCCTTCGTGAAGGTGGCGCCCGGCGACACGGTCACCTTCATCCCGACCGACAAGGGACACAATGTCGAGACGATCAAGGGCATGATCCCCGAGGGGGCGGAAACCTTCAAGAGCAAGATGAACGAGACCTACAAGGTCACCTTCGACAAGCCCGGCGCCTATGGCGTCAAGTGCATGCCGCATGTCGGCATGGGCATGGTGGGCGTGGTGGTCGTTGGCGATGCGCCGGCCAATCTCGATGCGATAAAGACCGGCAAGCTGCCGAAGAAGGCCCGCGAGCGTATGGACACCGCAATCACGGCTCTCGGTCTGTAAGAGGCTGGTTGGGACGAAACCCGCAGTGGAGCGATCCCGCTTCGGGTTTTCTTCAGTCCGCCCATTCGGGATCGGTGGTGAAGGCGATGGTCAGCCAACGATCCGGCCCCTCGTCGCCGATGGCAATGCCGATCTCGTCGCGGATATCGTCCCATTCCTGCAGCTTCCGCGGCGGAAAATCCTCGGGCACGATGAAAAAGAGTTCGATCTGCCGGCCGCGGCCGACGCGGGCGACATAGGCCCGGTGGGAAAGGAAGCCGTGTCGTTCGACGACGGTTCTGGCAACCGCATCGACATGGCTCTTCAGGTCGCCTGGCGTCACCAGCAGGATATCGGCCAGTGCCTGCCGGATGGTGCCGGCGGGAATGGGGATGATGACAAGGCAGACAAGCGCCAGCGCCACCGGGTCGATATAGGGCGACAACCATTCATGGGCCGTGCCCTGGATGAAATAGCCGACGACGAAGGCGACGAGCAGGGCGCTCGTCAGGCCGGCCGACATCATCCAGGCCTTGGCGTCGAGCGCCACGAAATCCGACTTGAGCGTGCGGTTCGCGCGCGTGGCGACGATCGCCATGGCGACCGTCACGATGATCGTCACCACGGCGTAGATGATCGCCTGGTCGAAGTTCAGCGGCCGCCCGCCCTCCATGATGCTGCCGATGGCGTTGATCAGCGCATAGATCGCCGCACCTGTCAGAAGGATACCATTGAGGCCGAGCACCATCGGCTCCAGATGCCAGAAGCCCATGGTGAAGTGTTTGACGAGCCGGCCCTTGCCGCTGCCCGTCGCCGAGGACGCGATGAGGTTCGAAACGAGCAGGGCGACCACGGTCATCGCCGCATCGGTCAGCGCATAGACACCGTCGAAGACGATGGCGAAGGAGCCGGAGAGAATGCCGAACAGGATGCCGACACCGGCCAGCACGATGGTGACGGCAATGGAGATGCGCAAAAGTCCCTGTTCCGTCTTCATGGACCGGTTCCCTTTCTCGATCGGCGGCTCATGCGATTTATAGCCGGCCCCTCAGATGAATTCCAACTTCTGAATGATAGGGATTTGCACATTTAATTTCCTAATGCCGGTGGCCACTGTTAATTTGACGCCACAACCAACGGGATCCGCATGCTGAAACTCGTCCTGCTCTCGGCCTGGCTCTTCCTGACCGCCTTCGCATCTCCCCTTCTTGCCGCAGACAATGCCATGACCCTAGACCTGCACAAGGCCGCCGCCGCGGACGACGCCATTGCCATCAAGGCCCTTCTGGCCAAAGGCGCGACAATCGAGGCGCGGGACGGCAGTGGCGCGACGGCCCTGCTTGTCGCCACGCATGCCAACCGGCTGAACGCCGCCCGTGCGCTGATCGAGGCTGGCGCCGACGTCAATGCCAAGGACGCCATCAGCGACAGCCCCTATCTCTATGCCGGTGCACGCGGGCATCTCGACATTCTCAAGCTGACGCTCGCCCACGGCGCCGATCTCAAGAGCATCAACCGCTACGGCGGCACCGCTCTCATCCCGGCCGCGGAGCGCGGCCATGTCGAGACGGTCGACACGCTGATCAAGGCCGGTGTCGACGTCGATCATGTGAACCGGCTTGGCTGGACGGCACTCATCGAGGCGATCATCCTCGGCGATGGCGGAAAGCGCCACGTCGAGATCGTCGATCTTCTGATCAAGGCTGGCGCGAACGTCAATCTCGCGGACAACGACGGCGTAACACCGCTCCAGCATGCGCGCGGCCGCGGTTTCGGCGCGATGGTCGCACTTCTGGAAAAGGCAGGCGCGACGTAGCGCCGTTCAAGAACAAGGCGGCAGAGAAGCCCGCCAGGAAACACCGGAAACACTCAAGACAAAAGGGCCTGAGACGATGCAAAGAAGCTACTATTCCTCCCTCGGCGGCCACCCACCGCAGAGCGATCTCCTGACCGGCCGCGCGATGTTCACCGAAGCCTATGCAGTGATCCCGAAGGGAACCATGCAGGACATCGTCACCAGCTTCCTGCCCTTCTGGAACGAGACGCGTTGCTGGGTCATCGCCCGCCCGCTGTCCGGCTTTGCCGAGACGTTTTCGCAGTACATCATGGAAGTGGCGCCGGGCGGCGGCAGCGACAGGCCGGAGCAGGATCCCGACGCAGAAGGCGTGCTCTTCGTCGTCGATGGCGAGGTGGAGCTGACGCTGCCGACCGGCAAACACACGCTTCAGCCGGGCGGTTATGCTTTCCTGCCGCCCAGCCTGAAATGGTCGCTGCACAATCGCTCGGGCGCTCATGCCCGTTTCCACTGGATCCGCAAGGCCTATGAGGCGGTCGATGGCCTTCCCCATCCCGAACCGCTGATCCTCAACGAAAAGGACATCAAGCCGTCGGAAATGCCCGGCACGAACGGCGGATGGGCAACGACGCGCTTCGTCGATCCGAACGACCTGCGCCACGACATGCATGTGACGATCGTCACGCTGATGCCCGGCGCGGTCATTCCCTTTGCCGAAACCCATGTCATGGAACACGGCCTCTACGTGCTGCAGGGCAAGGCCGTCTACCGCCTCAACCAGGACTGGGTGGAAGTCGAAGCCGGCGACTTCATGTGGCTGCGCGCCTTCTGCCCGCAAGCCTGCTATGCCGGCGGCCCTGGCCCGTTCCGCTACCTGCTCTACAAGGACGTCAATCGCCACATGGCGCTGAGGCCTTTCGGTTCCCGTCGTTAAGAACCACTTAGAAACCCGCGCCCGACCGGCGCGGGTTTTTCATGACGGCAAAGGCATCGCGTCCGGATAGGAGCGCGGGTCGAAGCGCAGATAGAGCAGCGCCGTCACCAGCACGCAACCGAGATGCAGCGCCCAGCCGGCGGCAAAACCGCCGGTCCAGTCGTGCAGCACGGCCATTGCATAGGGGCCGATGGCGGCAATGAGAAAACCGCCCCCCTGCATCAGCGCGGCAAGCGCGCCGGCCTGTTCCGGCCGCGGCAGGTGATCGAGCGCCGTGACGATGGCAAGCGCAAAACTGCCGCCGAGGCCCGCACCACAAAACCCTGCCCAGACGGCCGGCGCCAGGCCGGGAAGGCCTGTAAGCCCGAAAAACCCGATGGCCTGGAAGGCGATGGTCAGCCAGAGCCAGCGGCGGCGGTCGACATTGCCGCGCGCCAAAATGGGAAGCCCTAGTGCCGCCACCGCCTGACAGATGGCCATTACGGCGACGAGACCGCTGCTGTCGTCGCTCGACCAGCCCTGTGCCTGATAGTAGGGCGCAAGCCAGGCGATCATCGATGTGTAGCCGGCATTGATCAGCCCGAAGGCCGCCATCAGCACCCAGGTGCGCGGCCGGCCGAGAAGCTGGCGCGTCAGCGTGCCGTCCGGCTTGGTCGACTGCACATCGGACAGGGTACGCCAGGCAGCCGCGAGCGCGATGGCGACCGGAAGCGCCAGCCAGGCGAGCGCCGCCCGCCAGCCGAACCCGGCATGCACGAACATTGGCATCAGCCGCGCGCCGAAGGCGCCGCCAGCCATGATCATCGCCGAATAGAGGCCGGTGACGACCGGCACCTGGTTGGGGAAGCGCGCCTTGATGATGCCGGGAAAGGCCGCCTGGATGAAGGCGACGCCGATGCCGCAGAGCGCCGCCGTCAGGATGAGCGACACCCCACCGGTGACGACGAGGCGGAGCGCCGAGCCCAGGAGGAGAATGCCGAGCGCCATCAACAGCCCGCGTCGCGTGCCGAGCCTGACCTGAAGGCCGGGCGCGACGAACGCACCGAGCCCCATCAGGAACATCGGCAGCAGGGTAAGCATCGCGATACCGCCATAGCCAAGACCGGTATCCGCGACAATCTCGGCGAGGATCGGCGCCGGGGCAGCCAGGAAGGGGCGCAGGTTGAGGCCGATCAGCACGACCAATGCCAGCATTGCCCAGTCGCGCCCGGCGCGCGCCTTAACGGTATCCATCGGAATTGTCTCTCGTGCTGAAAATAGCTGTTCGCGGCAGGGTTCGGCCTGTCGATCGTGCTTACCGCTATCACCGGCTTGAATCATGCGCAAATTAGATGTTTAGATGCTGACTATTCTGATTTTCGATGGAGACACCGTGCTCGATCCGCGCCTGCTCCGGGCTTTCGTGGCGATCGCCGACGCCGGGAGTTTCACGGCTGCCGCCGATCGCCTGCATATGACGCAATCGACCATGAGCCAGCAGATCGCGCGTCTGGAGGAGGCGATCGGGCGGGAACTGGTCGACCGCGCCGCCCGGCCGGTGCGCCTGACGGTGACCGGCGAGCGCCTGCTCGGCCACGCCCGCCGCATCCTCGCACTCCAGAGCGAGGCGCTGACGCTGGTGGCGGAAACCTCCGGCACCACCTCCGTGCGCATCGGCATGCCGGACGATATCGCCACGCCCGAAATGGCCCGCGCCTTCGCCGCCTTCACCAAACGCCACAAGGAAGCCCGCCTCGACGTCACCACCGGCCTGCGCGCCGACCTCAACCGCCGCTACCGCGCCGGCGAACTGGATATCGTGGTGCTGAAGGAGGATACGCCGAGCGGCGACAGCTGGGCGAGCTTCATGGAGCCGATCGCCTGGTTCACGGCGATGGATGCGGCTCCCGACCTGCCCGACCCGACCCCGCTCGTCACCTTTCCACCCGGTGGGCTCTACCGCGATGCCATGTCCGAACGGCTGGAACGTGAGCGCCGCCGCTGGTACGTCGCCTTCACCTCCGCCAGCCTACGCAACGTGCTGATGGCCGTCGAGGCCGGCCTCGGCCTCTCGCTGCTGCCGATCGACGCAACGAAGGGATGGCGGGTCAGGGAGCTTACCGATTTCGGCCCGGAACCGCCGGTCGTCGCCTCCCTCTATGCCTGGGAACGCAACGGCATCGTCGGCGAACTGGCGAGCGAGGTGCTCGACATCCTCAAACGACACTTTGCCCGGCTGGGCTAAGCCCTGTAGAGATCCGCATAGGCCTCCCGCAGGACGTTCTTCTGCACCTTGCCCATCGTGTTGCGTGGCAAATCATCGACGAACAGCACGCGTTTTGGCTGTTTGTAGCGGGCCAGCCGGTCCTTCAGCCCGTCGAGCACCGCCTTCTCGTCCAGTGCAGAGCCTTTCGCCCGCACCACGACGGCCGTCACACCCTCGCCGAAATCCGGATGCGGCACGCCGATGACCGCACTTTCGACGACGCCCGGCATGCCGTCGATCTCCGTCTCCACTTCCTTCGGATAGATGTTGTAGCCGCCGGAAATGACGAGGTCCTTGCCGCGCCCGACGATGTGCACGTAGCCGCGCTCGTCGACCTTGCCGAGGTCGCCGGTGATGAAGAAACCGTCTGTCCGAAACTCGGCGGCGGTCTTCTCCGGCATGCGCCAATAGCCCTTGAAGACGTTCGGCCCCTTCACTTCAATCATGCCCGTCTCACCATCCGGCACCGGCGCGCCGGTCTCCGGGTCGGTGACCCGCAGCGAGACGCCGGGCAGCGGAAACCCTACCGTGCCCGCGATGCGGTCGCCGTCATAGGGATTGGAGGTGTTCATGTTGGTTTCGGTCATGCCGTACCGCTCGAGGATGGCATGGCCGGTCTTTTCAGCGAAACTGCGGTGGGTTTCGGCAAGGAGCGGCGCCGAGCCGGAAACGAAGAGCCGCATCCTGGCCGTCGCCTCCCGCGTCAGGCCCGCATGCTGCACGAGCCGCACATAGAAGGTCGGCACGCCCATCATCACCGTAGCGCTTTGCATCAACCGAAGCGCCTCGTCGGCGTCGAATTTCGGCAACAGATACATCGAGGCACCGGACAGCAGCGTCACGTTCGAGGCAACGAACAGGCCGTGCGTGTGGAAGATCGGCAGGGCATGGATCAGTCGGTCGGCGCTGGTGAAGCGCCAATGGTCGCGCAGCGTTAGCGCATTGGAGAGCAGGTTGTCATGCGTGAGCATCGCGCCCTTGGAGCGCCCGGTCGTGCCCGACGTATAGAGGATCGCCGCCAGATCGTCCGGGCCGCGCTCCACATCGGCAAAGTCCGCCGCCGCCCCGCCTGCCCGATCGAGAAGGCTGCCGCTGCCGGGTGCATCCAGCGTCTCGACCGCGCTGCCACGGGCCTGTGCAATCGCCGCGACGCCCGTTTCGGATTTCGGATCGACGACCACCAGACGCGGCTCCGCATCGCCGATGAAATAATCCAGCTCCGCCAGCGTGTAGGCCGGGTTGAGCGGCAGATAGACCGCACCGGCGCGCAGACAGGCAAGGTAGAGCATCAGCGCCTCGGGGCTCTTTTCCACCTGGACCGCCACCCGGTCGCCCGACTGCACGCCCAGAGCGCTGAGCGTAGCAGCCAACTGGCCGGAGAACCGGATCATGTCGCCATAGGTCCAGGACCGTCCCTCGGCCGCCTCGATAAAGGCCGCCTCCGGTGTTGCACCTGCGCGGATCGCGTCGAAAAGATGGTTGGCCATTGAACGTTTCCTCTCCCGTTTACCCGCACATTGTCACACCGGCGGGCAAGGATGCCAGAGGCAACAAGCGGAAAGGAATCAGCGAAGCAGGCCCTGTCCACCGTCGATCCACAGCGGAATGCCGGTAATGTGCCGCGCCTTGGATGAGGCGAGGAAGAGGATGACGTCGGCGACTTCGCTGGCCGTGCCGGGCTTGCCATGCGAGACCGGTATGTCGCCCTCCGGCCAGACGACGGGAATGGCGGTCTCGCTCGCCCCCCTTTGCTCCGTGTTCTCGTCGATGCGGGTCTCGATCGCACCGGGGCAGACCGCATTGACGCGGATACCGGCCTTGCCAAGCTCCAGGGCCAATTGCTGCACCATCGCCACCTGCGCCGCCTTGGTGGCGGAATAGGCGGTGGCGCCCGGTGTCGTGAACGTGCGCGTCCCGTTGATCGAGGAGACGACGACGACGGCGCCGTCGCCCGCCCGCTTGAGGTGCGGCACCGTCAGGTGGAGCGTCAAATACGTGCCGCGCAGGTTGACGGAAATCGTCTCGTCCCATTCCGCCGGTTTCAGATCGTCGATCGGCGCCCAGACCCCATTGATGCCCGCATTGGCGACGACAATGTCGAGACCGCCGAATGCCCGAACGAGGTGCTCGACCGAAGCACGCATCGACGCCTCGTCCGCCACATCCGCCGCGAGGGCGAGCCCGGCGCCACCAATCTCGAGAATCTCCTTCACGACAGCCTCCACCTCCTCAACGGTGTGGCTCAGAACGCCGACGCTTGCGCCGTGACGGGCAAAGGCCAGCGCCGTGGCCTTGCCGATCCCGGAGCCCGCACCGGTAACGAGGACGACCTTTCCTGCAAACAGCATCGGCAACTCCATCCGTGACGGCTCGACAGGAATGCCCGACAGGCAATTCCGTTCCCGATTCTGCGGAACCAAGCGGAAGGCTTCGCGTTTGGTCAAAAGACAAAGCCAGTCCGCAGGGAGTTCGACGTGCGCCAGAAGAAAAAGCCGCTTGCCCGCAAACCCGCCACCACCTCGGATGCCAATCCCGGCGACATGCGCAAACGCCGCAATGCCTGGGAGCCGCAAGTGATCATCCCGCACCAGGTTGACGTGCCGCTCAGCCAGCCGAACAGGGACGAAGTGGTCGTGCCCGCCACGCCAAACGGCCGCAGCCTCGTCAACGGTCGGCTCTGAAGGGAGCGGCCAGATGCGTGTGAAGGACGTGATGTCCGCCCAGATCGTGACGGTCTCTCCCAATGACACCGCCCAGTCGGCCGCCCGGCTGATGCTCGAAACAGAAGTCGGCGCGCTGCCGGTCGAAGTGCCCGGTGTCGGCGCCATCGTCGGCATCATCACCGATCGTGACATCGTCGCATCGGTTCTGGCCCAGGGGCTCTCGACCTCGACGGCGATTGCCGAATTCATGACCGTGTCACCTGAAGTGTGTAACGAAGGCGACGACACGGCGACGATCGCGGCCCGCATGCGTCACTTCGGTGTGCGCCGCCTCGTGGTGGTGAACGATGACCGGCGTGTCGTCGGCATTGTCAGCCTTGTCGACCTGCCGGCCGAAAAACCGGCGCAGGAGGCCGTGCAATGACCATCTTTGTGACCGACCGACTGTGGGACGAGGCCGTCGTGCTGGAAGGCGACCAGCGGGTGCTGCGGGTGCAGAGCACACGCGACGCCCTGCTCTGCCTGAAGAACCATTGGCCGATCGAAGACGGACCTGCAGCGCTGACGGCCAAAAACGTCTGCGAGCAGGGGCTGACCAGCGACGACGACCCGGCCTTTGCCCGCCGGGCCTTCATAGAAGCGGCAAAGGAAGCGGATTTCCGTGTGAACTCGTGGACGTCGGCATAGACCGTCGCCACCTCGAAGGGACATCGCCGTGAACGACGAACGCCAGGAATGGATCAGCAAACGTGCCTATGGCCTTTGGGAGGCGAATGGTCGCCCGCACGGCAAGGACCACGAACATTGGGAACAGGCGGCGCGCGAACGGGCCGAACTCGAAAAGGTCGCTCTGCCGGAGCATCTCCGCAAAAGGCGCAATTCGGATGAAGCCGACGACGCGACGCGCGCGGCCGTCAATCTCGCCCGCGGCGCGCGTTTCCGCCGGAAAGCCACGCGCAGCCTTCCGTCGACAATCGAAACGAGCTAGCCAAGCCACTTCCTAGGCTGCCGAAGCCCCCGCCCTCTCCACTCTATTTCTCTGATGTTTTCCGGGATGCGCGACGGCGGGCGTTTCGCCGGTTTTCCAGGAAACGCAGCAGTCGCTCCTCCTCCGAGCGCAGCCCGGTCGCCTTCAGGGCCGGACGGCGCAGCGCAAGCCGCAGGCTCTCCGGCGTTTCGGCAAGCGCAATGATGTCGGGGTGAATGTAGCTCGACCGGGCGATCGCCGGCGTGTTGTGCAGCACCTCCGCTGCCGCCGTTGCCATCCCCTTGATCGTCGGGCGATCGCCCGCCTCTATCGCATGCCGCGCGAGCGAGAAGGCGGCGAGACTGCCAGCCCAGGTCCGGAATGTCTTGGCGGAAACGGCAATGCCGGAAATATCGGCGAGATAGGTGTTGAGCCGGCCGGAATCGATCGGCCGTACCAGATCCGTGTCATCCCTCCAGACGAAGAGCTGGCGTCCCGGCAGATCGGCGCAATCTTCAAGCAAGCGCTGAAGGCGGGGATGTTTCAGCGTCCGGCGCACCCGCTTGCCACCCTTGGCCGTGAAGCGAAGCTCTATGTGGCCCTCGGCCAGCGAGACGTGGCGCTTCAACAGCGTCGTGGCGCCATAAGTGCCATTCTCCTGCACATAGGCCCTGTTGCCGACGCGCAACTGCGCCTCGTCGAGCAGAACGGTGATTGCTGCCAGCATCGTATCGACCATGCCCGGCGTGCCGTCGAGATCCCGCCGCACCGCACGGCGAAGCTTTGGCAGCGCCCGGCCGAAGGCGATGAGCTGGTCGAACTTGTCACCGCTCTTCAGCGCCTGCCAATCAGGGTGATAGCGATATTGCTTGCGCCCGCGCGCATCGTAGCCCGTCGCCTGAAGATGGCCGTTGTCGTCGAGACAGATCCAGACATTTTCATAGGCCGGCGGCAGCCCAAGCCCGGCGATGCGTACCTTCAGTGCACCATCACGCACGAGAGAACCGTCCGGCAGGCGGTAACAAAAGCTGCGGCCGGTCCGCTGGCGCCGGATCCCGGGCTCGCTATCGGAGACATAAACGAGACCGGTTTCCTGGAAATTATCCGGCGCCATGTGGGAAACTCACCCCACCGGATCGAAGACGGCGACACTGGCGCCATAGACCGTGGTGGGGCCCTCAGTGGGATGCTCGGCGAAGGCATCCTCGCCGGCGCCCGTATCGAGCACACGCTTCCACGCCTTGATGCCGTTCACCTCGGGAAGTTTCACCTGGCAATCACCGCCGGCATTGACGACGATAACGAGCTGGTCCGGCCCCTCGCCATTCGCCGGCTTCGACAGGAAGAGGCCGAGCGTCCGCAGGTTGGCGTCCTTCCAGGCCCCGTCATCCATGAAGGCACCGTCGGGCTTGTACCAGGCGATGTCGACCGTGCCGTCCTCTGCGGGATCGCCCGTGAGGAACCGTTCCTGCCGGAGCGCCGGGTGGGACCTGCGAAAGGCGATCGCGCCCTTGCAGAAATTGAGGAACGGATCGTCGAGGCCGCTCCAGTCGGTCCAGCCGATCTCGTTGTCCTGGCAATAGGCGTTGTTGTTGCCGTTCTGGCTGTTGCCCAGCTCATCGCCGCCAAGCAGCATGGGCACGCCCTGGCTCAGCATCAGCGTCGCGATCATATTGCGCCGGCGGCGGTCACGGGCGGCGCGGATGGTCTGGTCATCGGTCGGGCCTTCGGCCCCCATATTGTGCGAATGATTGTCGGAATGGCCGTCGCGGTTGTCTTCGCCATTCGCCTCGTTGTGCTTGCCGTCATAGGAAACGGTATCCATCAGCGTGAAGCCGTCATGGGCGCTCAACAGGTTGATCGACGAGGTGACGCCGCGGTCGGAATGGTTGAACTGCGGCGCGGAGCCGGTAAGGCGCGTTGCCAGCCCCGACACAAGCCCGCCATCGCCCTTCCAGAAGCGGCGCACGTCGTCGCGGTACTTGTCGTTCCATTCGCGGAACGGATACGGAAAACCGCCCACCTGATAGCCGCCATCACCCACGTCCCAGGGCTCCGCGATCAGCTTCACGCCGGAAAGAATCGGGTCCTGCCGGATCGCATCGAAGAACGTGCCGTCGCGGTCGAACTCAATGTGCCGGGTGCGGCCGAGCGTGCTAGCAAGGTCGAAGCGGAAGCCATCGACATGCATCACGCCGACCCAGTAGCGCAAACTGTCGAGCACCATGCGCAGCACCATGGGATGGGCAATGTTGACCGTATTGCCGGTGCCGGTTGTGTCGTAGCTGTGGCGCAGGTCGTCCGGCGACAGGCGGTAGTAGCTGAGATTGTCGAGGCCGCGAAAACTCAACGTCGGCCCCCGCTCCGAGCCCTCGGCGGTGTGGTTGTAGACGACGTCCATGATCACCTCGATGCCGGCGGCATGGAAGCGTTTGACCATCGCCTTGAATTCGGTGACAGCCCGGCCGGAGAGGAAACGCGGCTGCGGCGCGAAGAAGCCGAGCGTCTGATAACCCCAATAGTTGCGCAGGTTCTTTTCGAGCAGATACCGATCGTCCGGGAAATACTGGATGGGCAGAAGTTCGATGGCCGAAATGCCGAGGTCGACAAGATGTTCGATGATCGGATCGCTCGCCATGCCCATGAAGGTGCCGCGCAGCTCTTCCGGCACACCGGGATGGGTCATCGTCATGCCGCGCACATGCGCCTCATAGATGATCGTCTCGGTCCATGGCCGGCGGATCGCCGCGTCGCCCGCCCAGTCGAAATCCGGATCCTGCACCACGCCCTTTACCATGAAGGGTGCGCTGTCGCGCTCGTCGAAGGATAGGTCTTCCGCCGGATCGCCGATGCGGTAGCCATAGAGCGCATCGTCCCACTGGATTTCCCCAACGATCTGCTTGGCATAGGGGTCGAGCAGCAGCTTGTTCGGGTTGAAGCGGTGACCGGCCTTCGGCTCATAGGGGCCGTGCGCGCGGTAGCCGTAGATCGTGCCGGGTTTCAGGCCGGCAATGTAGCCGGACCAGATATCGCCTTCGCGCTTGGGCAGCGGCAGCCGGGCCGTCTCTTCCTTGCCGTCCTCGCTGAAGAGACACAGCTCCATCTGCTCCGCATGGGCGGAAAACACGGCGAAATGCGTGCCCTCGCCGGTGAATTCGGCGCCAAGCTCCGGCTTCATGAAATCGAGTTCGGAAAACGAATAGCTCATGCGGTCTGTCCCCTTCGGTCGAGCAACGCGCCGTCGGAACGAGGGCCGCCATCGCCATCGCTTCATCGCAGCGCGACGACGAACAGTCGTCGAAAGAACGGGAGGCATCCTATCGCGGCCCGAAAAAGCGATGGTGCAACGCGAAAAGAACCGGATTGTTCCGGAACTTTTTCGCAACCCGGTGGTTGCGCTTCCGGTTGACCGACACAGAGGAAGCGGATGACGCAGCCACCGCCGACACCGAAAAGCTGGGGGCCAAGCGTCTTGCCGGATGGCAGGGTGCGGTTCCGCCTCTGGGCCCCCGCCGAGGAGAAGGTCGCGCTCGTTGCCTGCGGTTGGAAGATTTTAATGCAAATGGGTGACGACGGTTGGCACACGGTCGAAACCAGCCTTGTCCAGCTCGGCGATACCTACCATTTCCGGCTTTCCGACGGCACTGACATTCCGGATCCCGCCTCCCATGCTCAGGAGGATGGCGTCGACGGAGCGTCCATCCTCGTCCACCATGACACCCATGTCTGGTGCAATCCCGACTGGAGAGGGCGGGCGTGGGAAGAGGCGGTCGTCTATGAAATGCATGTCGGCACATTCACACCGGAAGGCACGTTCCGCGCCGCCATCGACCGCCTGCCCCATCTCTACCATATGGGCATCACGGCGATCGAACTCATGCCGGTTGCCCATTTCGCCGGCAGGCGCGGCTGGGGCTATGATGGTGTTCTGCACTATGCGCCACACACCGCCTACGGCACGCCGGAGGACCTGAAGGCGTTGATCGACGCGGCCCACGGCCATGGCATCATGGTCCTGCTCGATGTCGTCTACAATCACTTCGGCCCGGTCGGAAACATGCTGCCACGCATCGCGCCCGCCTTCTTTCACCCCGAGCGCCACACGCCCTGGGGCGCTGCCCTCGCCTTCGAGAGGGAGCCGGTGCGGCGCTACTTCATCGAAAACGCGTTGCACTGGCTGGTCGATTACCGGTTCGATGGCCTGCGCTTCGACGCAACAGAACAGGTCATAGACGACAGCGAGAGGCATATGCTGATCGAGCTGGCCGAGGCTGTCCGGGAAACCCTGCCGCATCGCCCTGTCCATCTCGTCGTCGAAGACCAGGCGAGCCGCAAGAGCCTGCTGAACCGCGATGGCGGCACAGTGCATCACTACACGGCGGGCTGGAATGACGAGTTCCACCACGCCCTGCACATCATCGCGACCGGGGAAGGCAAGGGCCACTACGCACCCTTTGCGGACAATGCCGGCACCGTCCTGCGGGAGGCGGCCGCCATGGGGTTCGTGCAGGCGGATCGGACGCAGGATCGGATCGGGCCGGCACCGCAGGACCGTCTGCCGCCGCAGGTCAACGTCAACTTCCTGCACAATCACGACCAGATCGGCAACCGCGCGTTCGGCGAACGCCTGTCGGTTCTCGCCGACCCCATGCTTCTCAACGTCATGACGGCCCTTCTGCTTCTTGCCCCGCCAATACCCATGCTCTTCATGGGCGAGGAGTACGGCGAGCAGCAGCCCTTCCTGTTCTTCGCCGACTTCGAAGGGGAGCTTGCCCATGCGGTCAAACAGGGGCGGAAGGCGGAGGCAAAGAAGTTCGGTGGCATGCCCAAGGGCAAGACCGCGAAGGACCTGCCGGATCCCGGTGCCGAGGACACTTTTCAGCGTTCGAAACTCGACTGGTCGCGTCTGGTGTCCCCCGACGGCAGGCGGCAGGCTGATTTCGTCCGCGAATTGATCCGGCTGCGCCGGGAGCATGTCGTGCCGCTGCTCGCGGCCCCCGGAACAGCGCGGCCGCATATCCTGCCCGCGGAAGACGGCATTTTCGCCGTGGACTGGCACTTCCACACGGCAACGCTCGGCATTCGCGCAAACCTTGGAAAGCAGGAGAAGCCGTGGCCGGAGATCGGAGGCGAGACGATCTTTGCGCTTTCCAATGGCGCCGCAGCCGGCCCGTCAATCAGCGTGGCCATCGACCGTTCGCAGCAATAGCGCCATGGAACCAACCACGCATTCGTCTGTTCTTGAGAGAAACTGCCAAAAGAGGTCCCCATGCTGATCGGCGACATCATGACCCGCAATGTCCATCTCGTGCGGCCGGAGGAAACCCTGCACTATGCCGCAGGGCTGATGGCGCAATGGGACATCGCCTTCCTGCCGGTGGCCGATGCCAGCGGCCTCGTCGGCACTCTGACAGACCGCGACATCATCCTTCGCGCCGTCGCGCCCGGTCTCGATGCGGGAACCACCAAGGTCAGCGACATCATGACGAGCAACATCACCTACTGCTACGACGATGAGGAGGTGGACGGCGTACTGGGCAACATGAAGGCCTTGCAACTGCGGCGCCTCGCCGTGCTCGACCGGCAGGAACGGCTGGCGGGCGTCGTTTCGCGGACGGACTTTACCCGGCACGGCATTTGAACAAGCGGATGGAACAAACGGGGAGGATATGCGTTTAGGGCGCGGCTGAAACCCGCACACCTAGGGCCTTATGACATATCCCAGTTCGACCTATCGCCTCCAGTTCCGAAACGGTATGGACTTCGGGAGGGCGCGTCAACTTGTGCCCTATCTTTACGATCTGGGCATCAGCCATCTCTATGCCTCTCCCGTCCTGACCGCGACCAGCGGGTCGACGCACGGTTACGATGTGACCCGGACGGACGAAATCGACCCTGGCCTGGGCGGCCTTGACGGGCTGCGCGCGCTTGCCGGCGATTTGCATGAGTGCGGCATGGGTCTCATCCTCGATATCGTGCCCAATCACATGGCCGCGAGCCTGGAAAATCCCTGGTGGCGCAGCGTGGTGACCTGGGGTGCGGAAAGCCCCTTTTCGCGCCATTTCGATATCGACTGGTCGGAGAAACTGACACTTCCCTTCCTCGGCAGGAGTTTCGAGGAGGAACTGTCGGTGGGCGCCGTTCGCCTCGTCCTCGATCCGCACCGCGACGCCCTCGCCTTGCGCTATCATGACAGCCTCTATCCCCTGCATCCGGGCACCTATCGCGACGTGCTTGAGGGCCATGCCGATCTCGCCATCACGGCGGATCCGAAGGCCGACCCGGACGGGAAGACGATCCTTTCTGCAGCGCTGGCGCCCACCGGCGCGCGCGTCGCGCTGGACCAACACCTCGCCACTGTTTCCGGCGATCCGAGCCGCATGGCTGCCATCCACGCGGCACAGCCGTGGCGGCTTATGGATTGGAAGACGGCAAGCCGCCATCTCAGCTATCGTCGTTTCTTCGAGATCGCCGGGCTCGTCGGGCTGCGCGTCGAGGCGCAGCACGTCTTCGACGATAGCCACCGCCTGATCCTCGACCTCGTGCAAGAGGGCACGCTGGATGGCCTGCGCATCGATCATATCGACGGCCTTGCCGATCCGCAGGGCTATCTGGAGCGCCTGCGCACCGCCGTCGGCCCGGATGTCTATATCGTCGTCGAAAAGATCCTGGAGAAAAGCGAACCCTTCGCGACGGAATGGCCGGTGCAAGGCACGACGGGTTACGAATTCATCACAGCCCTTGCGGACGCACTCGTCGACGAACGCGAAGGCGGTCGGTTGGCGGAGGCCTTCCAGCCGCTGAAGGGCGAGGAGCACCGCGGAAACTATGTGCAGGAGATGCGGGCCAGCAAGCGGCAGATGCTTTCGGACAATTTCACGGGCGAAGTCCGCCACATCACCCTTCTGGCGAAAGACATGGCCGATAGCGCCAATGCCGATCTCTCCCGCAGCACGCTTGCCGAGGCGATCTGCGCCCTGATCACCGCACTGCCCGTCTACCGCACCTATCTGACCGCGACGACCGGCATCACCGAACGGGACCGCCAGCTTCTCGCGGCAGCGCGGCTGGAGGCGCAGGACGGCTTGCGCCCGGAGGTCCGCGAAGCGATCGATTTCGTCTGGGAACTGCTCGCCGACGACAAGACCTGCAACACGATGCCCGACTGTGTGGAGTTTCGCACCCGTTTCCAGCAACTGACCGGCCCGATCATGGCCAAGGCGCTGGAGGATACGCTCTTCTACCGCGAAAACGCCTTTATCGCACTGAACGAGGTCGGCGGCGATCCGAGCAAACCGACCGGCGGCCCCGCCGCCTTCCACGCCACCATGCAGGCACGCGCCAAGACGCTGCCGCACAGCCTGTCGGCAACCTCGACGCACGATACGAAACGGGGCGAGGATGCCCGCGCGCGCCTGTACACACTCAGCGAGGCATCGGACCGGTGGATCGCCGCGACACAACGCTGGTCCTCGCTCAATGCCCGATTCCGCCGGCCGCATGGCGAACGACAGGTTCCGGAGCCTGATGTGGAATGGCTGATCTATCAAGCGCTCGCCGGCATCTGGCCAGCCGGCAAAGACCACGCGATGGATACGCTCGGTGCGCGCCTGAAACGCTATGTCGAAAAGGCGCTGCGCGAAGCGAAGACGGGTTCGAACTGGAACCTACCGGACGTCGACTATGAGCAGAAAGTCGTCGGCTTCGTTACCGACATGCTCGCACATGAGGCCTTTCTCGACGATTTCGCCGAAACGCTTTCGCCCTTCATCGCTGCCGGCCTGGTGAATTCGCTGGCGCAGACATTGATCAAGCTGACCGCCCCGGGCGTTCCCGACATCTACCAAGGCAGCGAGCACAGCGATTTTTCGCTGGTGGATCCGGACAATCGCGTGCTGCTTCAACAACCGTCCAGCGACCGACCGCAGAAACCGCATGCTGCGCGGGCCGGCTTCGAGGATTATAAACAGTGGCTGATCGCGACCGTTCTCGCGGCGCGAAAAAACCAGCGCGATCTGTTCAACGGACCTTACATTCCCCTGGACCTATCCGATGGAAGCCGACAGGCGCTTGCCTTCATGCGCGGCGATGAAACGGCCTTCGCCATCACCGTCGTTCCTCGCCTAGCTTTCGGAAAGCTGCGGCCTGACACCCTGCACTTCACCGAGGAAGCCACGCGCGGCATTTCCCTCAGACTTCCCGCCGCGCTAGAAGGCCGTAGCGTGCGCTCTGTGCTTGAAAAGCGCACATTCGTTCTCGGTCGCGAGATTGCCCTTTCGGATTTATTCGCGACCGAACCCGTCGCCTTTCTTCTCAGCGTCTAGCGTATGTCACGCGCCACTGCCTGCAACCGTTTGAAGGCGTCGTACCGTTTCGCATGAAGCGTTGCGACATCGTCGCCGGCCGGCTGGTAGGTCCGGTCGATCGCCGACAGCGCCGCCATCGCGGCACGCACATCCGGGAAGGCGCCGCCGGCAACGCTGCCGAGAATGGCGGCACCGAGCAGGACAGGTTCCTCCGCCCTCGTGGCGAGCAACGGCTTGCCCGTGGCGTCGGCGAGAAGCTGGCGGACGAGATCGAGCTGGCCGGCGCCGCCGCTGATGACGATCTTGTCGATCGGCGCACCGGCTGCCGCCTGCGCATCAATGATCTGGCGCAGGCCATAGCCGATGCCGCACAGGCCGGCGATGTAGAGCGAGACGAGATTGTCGAGATCCCGCTCCATGCCAAGGCCAACGATGACCGCGCGGGCGTGCGGATCGGCAAAGGGCGCACGATTGCCGAGGAATTCCGGCACGACATGCAGGCCGTCCGCCAAGGCCACGACGCCGGAAAGCGTATCCGCCTTCTCCGCCGCGAGGTCGGCAAGCAGGACAGGCAGCGAGACGCCGCGCGTCTTTGCCAATGCCGAAGCGTCGCCCACCGCCGGGTGGAAGGAGAGGAGCTGTTCGATTGCGGCACCGGCCGCCGACTGGCCGCCTTCGTTCAACCACATGCCCGGCACCATGGCCGAAAAATAGGGTCCCCAGACGCCCGGCACGAAAACCGGCTCGTGCGTCGAGGTCATGGTGCAGGAGGACGTGCCGAAGACGTAACCGAGATTGTTTTCCGGCGGACCATCGACGCCCACCGTGCCGATGCCGCCGGCATGCGCATCGATCATGCCGGCTGCGACCGGCGTGCCGACGGCAAGCCCGAGATCGGCGGCGGCTTGCTCCGTCAGGCCGGTGCCGAGCGGCGTGCCCGGCTCGACGACACGCTGGCCGATACGGGCAAAGTCCTCCTCCGCCAAGAGGCCGAGGCCAATACCGTGGAAATAGCTTGGGTCCCAGCGCTTCTCATGCGCCAGATAGGTCCATTTGCAGGTCACCGTACAGGTCGAGCGGGCGAGATCGCCCGTTGCGCGCCAGGTGAGGAAATCCGCGAGGTCGAAGAACTGCCAGGCCGCGTCGAAAACCTGCGGACGGTTTTCCTTCAGCCACAGCAGCTTCGGCGTTTCCATTTCCGGCGAGATGCGACCACCGACATAGCGCAGCACCTCGTGGCCCTGCGCATTGATGCGCTCGACCTGATCGACCGCGCGGTGGTCCATCCAGACGATAATGTCCCGTTCCGGGTTCTCCGACGGGCCGACCGGCAGCGACGCGCCCCCTTCACCAAGCACGACCAGCGAGCAGGTCGCATCGAAGCCGATGCCGGCGACCTGTTCGGGCGCAACGCCCGCCTTTGCGATCGCCTCGCGCACGGAAGCGCAGACCGCGGCCCAGATTTCCGTGCTCGACTGTTCGACCATCGCGCCCGCCTCGCGAAACAGCGAAATGTCGCGTTTTCCCGAGGCGAGCATGCGGCCGGTGAGGTCGAAGAGGCCGGCTCTGGCGCTTCCCGTGCCGACATCGACGCCGACAAGATAGCGTTCGCCGCCCGCGGGGCGTGCGGAGGAAATGGTGCTCATGGGTCTACCGCCTGCATTCAGGAATGTTTGATGCGGGCGGCGTCATGCCGCCCGCCGTTCTCGTCTTAGAGATCGACGCTGTTCGGCAGGATCACCAGGTCCCGGATGGTGACATTGCGCGGGCGCGTCAGCATGAAGAGCACGGCATCGGCCACTTCCTTCGGCTGCATCAGGCTGCCATTGGCGAGCGCCTCGTCCATCTTCTCCTTCGGCCAGTCGTCGAGCAGCGCCGTCACCACCGGCCCAGGCAGGACCGCGCCGACGCGCACGCCATGCTGCGCCACCTGGCGCCGCGTCGAATGCACGAAGGCCTGCACCGCAAATTTAGAGGCCGTGTAGATCGGCTCCCAGACCACCGGCACGACACCGGCAATCGAGCTGGTGAACAGGATATCGCCCGTCTTCTTCTCGATCATGTAGGGCAGCACCGCATGGACCGAGCGGAAGGCCGCATTGATGTTGAGGTTCAGCATGCGATCCCAGGCATCCGGATCGCCCTCCGCCACCGGGCCGCCGATATAGGCGCCGGCATTGGCGTGGAAGACGTCGAGCCCGCCGGCGATCTCAAGGATGCGCGGCAACATGCCGGACACATCGGACGGCTTCAGCAGATCGACGACGAGCGGCAGGGCATTCGGCCCAAGCTCCTTGCAGAGCTGTTCCAGCCTGTCCTGTGCACGATCGACGAGCACCACCTTCGTCCCTTCGGCCAGCAGCGTCTTCGCGCATTCGAGACCGATGCCGGATGCGGCACCCGTGATGGCGGCAATCTTGCCCTTCATGAGATCAGCCATTTTCTGGAACTCCATTCCGATAGTCGTTAGGCGCGGCCGTGGCTGACACGGGAGCGACGGGCAAGCGAGTCGACGATGACCGCGATGGCAAGAACGCCACCGGTGATCATGTAGCGCAGCGAGGAACTCAGGTTCAGCAACGTCAGACCATTCGAGATCGCCTGGATGACGATGATACCGAGCAGAGCCGAATACGCACTGCCGCGGCCGCCGAACAGGCTGGTGCCGCCGATGACCGCAGCCGCGATGGCGTTGAGGTTGACGTCACCCGTGCCGGCTTGCTGGCTGGACGAGGCAAGGCGCGAGGCCGACAGGATGCCGCCGAGGGCCGCAAGCGTCGAGCAGAGCATGAAGGCGCTCATGTAGATACGGCGCACATTGATGCCGGAGCGGCGTGCTGCCTCCTTGTTGCCGCCGACGGCGAACATCGAGCGTCCCCACTTGGTGCGCGTCAGCCCGTAGTTGAGGAGGACGGCAAGGGCGACGAACAGCGCGAACATCCACGGAATGCCGCGGCCGAGATTGAGATAGAAGACGGCGGCTTCCAGCGCGACGGTCAGCACGACGGCCTTGAGGATCAGGGCCTGCATCGGCTGGGCCGACAGGTTCGCGGCCAGCCGCTGGGTCCGGGCGCGCAGCCCCCGGCCGATCATGACGAGGCCGGGCACGAGGGCCAGCGTGTAGGACAGCCAATCCGGCATGATGAGAATCTGGCCGAAGCGCACGAGCGACGAGGCATAGGGCAGATTGATCGAACCGGTCGGGCCGAGAATGTAGAGCTGCAGACCGAGCAGCGCCAACAGGCCGGCAAGCGTCGCGACAAAGCTTGGCATGCCCAGCCGGTTGTACAGCGTGGCATAAAGCAGGCCGACGCCTGCGCCGACCACGAGGGCGGCAAGAATGGCGCCGACGATCGGCCAGCCCTGGTTGACCCAGAGCACGCCGACCATGGCCGAGGCGAGACCGCTCATCGAACCGACGGAAAGGTCGATTTCGCCCAGCACCAGCACGCAGACGATGCCGAGCGAGATGACGCCGACCGTGGCGCAATCGAACAACAGGTTCACCAGGTTGTTGGGCGCGAGGAAGACCGGATTGAGGGCCGAAAAGACCACGGAGATGACGACGAGGCCGACGGCGACCGGCAGCATGCCGAGGTCACCGGACCGCACGCGGTCGAAAAAGCCCTTCGCCATGGCGGCGAGGCTGTCGTCGTGACGTACGCGTTCATCGCTGCGGTCCAGCTTCGGCTGGGTGTTGCTGGAAGGGTTCTGGCTCATGCGGCTCCCCCGAGATTGCCCTGTACGTGGCTGGCCTTGCGGTCGGCGCGGCGCGAAACGGAATTGTCCGTGGCGCCCGTGATGGCGGAGACAAGCTCCTGGTTGGACGAGTCCGGCGTGAAGACGCCGTTGTTCTTGCCGAGCCGGAGCACGACGATGCGGTCAGCGACCGCGCGAACATCTTCCATGTTGTGGCTGATGATGATGACGCCGAGCCCGCGGTCGCGCACGCGTTCGATGAGGTTCAGCACCTCGGCGGTCTGTGCGACACCGAGTGCTGCCGTCGGTTCATCCAGCATGATGAGGCGCGGATTGAGGAGCAGCGAGCGTGCGATGGCGACGGTCTGGCGCTGGCCGCCGGAGAGAGAGGCGATCGGCTCGCGAACAGAGGGAATGCGGGCGGCAAGTTCGCGCAACAGCGTCCAGGCGCGCACTTCCATGGCGACCTCGTCGAGCGCCCAGGGCGACATTTCATGCCCAAGGAACAGGTTCGCCACGACGTCGAGGTTTTCGCACAGCGCGAGATCCTGGAAGACGGTGGCGATGCCCATGTCCAGCGCCTTGGCGGGGCTGTCGAGCGTCACCTGCTGGCCGCAGAATTCGATCGTGCCGGACGATGCCTGGTGCACGCCGGCCAGCACCTTGACCAACGTCGACTTGCCGGCACCATTGTCGCCGACGAGGGCGACGACTTCGCCGGCCTTCACGTCGAGATCGATATCCGTCAATGCGGATACGGCGCCGAAATTCTTGGATATGCCGCTGAGGCGCAGCACCGATTCTCCCTTGGCGGGGATATTTGGAAGTGTGGCTGTCATGGCCCCTGGAACCTCTAGGCTGACCGTCGACTGATCGGGGTGTCCGGCCGCGTCAACGGCGGCCGGACACGATGGGCTGGATTAGTTGATGATGCCGAGTTTGCGGCAACCTTCAACATATTCGCCGGTGCAGACTTCTTCCGGCTTGTTGATGCCCTTGTCGAAGATTTCGGCCTTGATGTTCTCCGCCGTTACCACCGCCGGCACGAAAAGCTGCGACGGCGTTTCGTAGAGCTTGTGGGTCGCTTCCGGGGTTTCGCCCTTGAGCAGCTTGACGGCGACGTTCGCCGCTGCCGCAGCAACGATTTCGGAGGGCTTGGAGATCGTGTTGTACTGGTCGCCCGAGATGATCAGCTGCAGCGCCGCGATCGTTGCGTCGTTGCCGGTGACCGGCGGCATGGCCTTGACGCCGGCTGCCTTCAGCGCCGCGATCGCGCCGCCGCCCGTGCCGTCGTTTGCCGCGACGATGCCGGTGATCTGGTCGCCGAAGCGGGTGATCTGGCCGGCCGCCCACTCCTGCGCCTTCGGCGGCGCCCAGTCCGGCGTGTCGAATTCGGCAAGCGTCTTGTAGGGCGAGGCGTCGAGTGCGGAATCGATACCGTCGCGGATGAGGCCGGCGGCGGCATCGGTCGGCGAACCGTTGATCTGCAGAACGCCGGAACCGTCAGGAACACCCTTGGCCTTCAGGTGATCGACAAGCGACTGCGCGATGGCCTTGCCGATGCCCTGGTTGTCGAAGGAGACGTAGTAGTCGGCCGGCTTGTCGGGGATCGGGCGGTCATAGGCGATGACCTTGACGTCCTGCGACTGGGCGATTTCGACGAGGCCTGCGGCCGCCGCGGAATCGACCGGGTCAAGCACGATGACCTTGGCGCCCTGGGCGATCACCGAGTTGAACTGCTGCTGCTGGAGCGCCACGTCGGCATTGGCGTTCTGGTAGATCACCGTGCAGCTCGAGCAAAGCTTCTCCATCTCGGCCTTGAAGCCGGGATAATCGTGCTGCTCGTAGCGGGTCGAAGCCTGGTCGGGCATCAGGAAGGCGACGGTCGCGTTTTCCTGGGCAAGAGCGGCGCTGCCAAGCGACAGGGCAAGGCCGGTCGATGCGAGCAGAAGGGTAAGCGTTTTCATTGGGTTCCTCCACAGTTGATTTTCAATTCGGTTCGCCGGCGACCTCAAGCCGCCAAGGGCGACAGAACCGACGCCTTCCGGGCGCCGAAGCGCGCAGACCATCGTTCGCTGCGGCGATGCCGCAACGTCCGGTTCGTCGATGCTCCGTCTGACTCCTCCCTTGGGTCAGCCTTGCTGTTCAGGCAACTTCATCGATGGAGCATGCTTGCTCAATCGATGAAGCAAGAATTGCCACCAAACCCCATTGGTGTCAAGGTGGCCCTCGAAACGGAGATGAAATGTGAATCGGACGACGCAGACGAAACGCACGACGATCTACGATCTGGCGGAACTGGCGGGCACGTCAGCGAGCGCGGTCAGCGCCGTCCTGAACGGCAACTGGAAGAAACGCCGGATCAGCGCCAAACTCGCCGAGAAGATCACGAAACTCGCCGAAGAGCAGGGTTATGCGCTGAACATGCAGGCGAGCGTGCTGCGTCGCGACCGCTCGAAAATCATTGGCATGATCGTGCCGAAATACGACAACCGCTACTTCGGCTCTATCGTCGAGCAGTTCGAGGCGCTGGCGCGTGCGCGCGGCCTCTTCCCGATCATCACCTGCACGATGCGCGATCCGGCGCTGGAACTGGAAGCGGCGCGCGCCATGCTGTCCTACCAGGTCGATTGCCTGGTCGCGACCGGCGCCACGGACCCCGACCGTGTCATGGATCTGTGCGCCGCCGCCGGCGTGCGCACCATCAACCTCGACCTGCCCGGCTCCCATGCACCCTCCGTCATCTCCGACAATTACGGTGGCGCGCTGGAGCTGACGCGGCGCGTGCTTGCCAATTGCGAGAAGGAATACGGCGAAAAGACACCCCTGCTCTTCGTCGGCGGCCGCGGCACGGATCACAACACGATGGAGCGTGTGCGCGGCTTTCGCGACGCCCATGCCGAAGCCGGCGTCACGGTGGATGAGGCGCTGGTGCAGACCTGCGGCTACGCCCCAGAAAAGGCGGAAAACGCCATGCGGCAACTGGCGGAGCGGACGAGCGACCTGCCGCGCGGCATGTTCGTCAACTCGACGATTTCACTGGAAGGCGTGATGCGCTGGATCCGCCGATCCGGCCACTATGCCGACCGGGTGCCGCAGCTCGGCTGTTTCGACTGGGATCCGTTCGTCGCCATGCTGGGTGATCACATCGAGATGGTGCGGCAGGATGTGCCGAAAATGCTGGACGCCGTGTTCGGCATCATCGATTCCGGCGCCACGGACATCACGGTGGTGCAGATCCCGCCGATCGTCGAGAAGATCGGCTAGGAGAACGCACTGCCCAATCTTCAGGCCCGCGGCTTGGCCGTGGAAGTGCGCACGACGAGCGGGCCGTCGATCTTGAAGGTCATCGCCCGGGTCTGCTTGCCGTGCACGGCCATGTCGATAAGGATTTCCGCCGCCTTCTGGCCCATCTCATAGTTCGGCAGAACCAGCGTCGAGAGCGGCGGGTGGGTGTAGCGCGCCAATTCCTGGTCGTCATAGCCCATCACCGAAAGCTCGTCCGGCACGCGCAGCCCCTTCTCCTGGGCGGCCTCCATCACGCCGATCGCCATCAGGTCGTTGCCGCACAGGATGGCGGTCGGCGGATTGGGCATGGAGAGAAGCTCAAGCCCTGCCTCGTAACCGCGCAACGGCAACCAGTCTCCGTCCCGCACAAGGCTTTCGTCGAAGGCGATGTCGGCGGTGGCGAGCGCCTGCTTGTAACCCTTGAGGCGGTCGATCGCGGCATCCATCCACGGCTCGCCGTTGATGAAGCCGATCCGTTTGTGACCAAGCGAGGTCAGGTGCGCCGTCGCCGCAAAACCACCCGCCACCTCGCCCGGCACGATCGCCACCTGCTGGCGCGGTTCCGCGTAGCAGTTGAGCAGCACGGTGGGCAGGGATTTCAGCTCCGGCGGCATATGCACCTTGCGGGTGAAGATGGTCGCGTAGATGACGCCGATAATCGACGGATCGCGCAGCACCGAGCGCAGCACCGCCTGTTCGAGGTCCGGATTGGAACGCGTCGCATGCGCCGAAACCAGAAAACCCTGCTCGAAGGCGTAGTCGCGAATGCCATCCAGGCTGACAACGGGGTGGGGACTGGTCGAGATCTCGTCGACGATGAAGGCGATCGTGTCTCTTTCCACCACGGGGGTCGCCGCGACCGTCGCGCGGATCGCTGGCAGTTTATAACCGATTTTATGAGCAGCCTCGCGCACCTTCTGCTGCGTTTCCGGCGAGATGCGCGAGCCGGACATCTCATTGAGCACGAGCGATACGCTGGATTGGGAAACGCCGGCAATGCGGGCGATGTCCGTCATCGTCGGGCGCCCGCTGCCCTCTTTGTCCGAATTGCGCCCGTTTCCCCTGGCCATGCACTGTTCCTCGCCCCTCGGCGTGCTTTGCACCGCACGCGGATTTTTTGCAAGTGCTCATAATTTTGGCTCTTGACTGCTAATATTATTAGCGCAAGATTTGCGCATGTGAAGCACAAAATGCTCACGTCCGGGAGAGGAGCACCGGCCAAGACTCTGGGAGGAGAACCCGCTCATGACCATGATTTCCCGTCGCACCTTCATGCTTGCGGCAACGGCCGTCGGCGCGCTTGCCGTGGCAGGCGTTGCGATCGCCGAAGTGCCGAAGCTGACGCAGAAGGACACCTACAAGGTCGGCTTCGCGCAGACCGAATCCAACAATCCCTGGCGCATCGCCCAGACGAACAGCATGAAGGCCGAGGCTGAAAAACTCGGCTTCCAGCTCGTCTATACCGATGCCGCCGGCTCGGCCGCCAAGCAGGTCGCCGATGTCAACGCGATGATCGCGCAGGGCGTCGACGTCATCTTTCTGGCGCCGCGCGAAGAAAAGCCGCTGATCCCCGCCGTCATGGCCGCCAAGAAGGCGGGCATTCCGGTGATCCTGCTCGACCGCTCGGTCGACCCCTCGCTCGCCAAAGCCGGCGAGGACTATCTCACCTTCATCGGCTCGAACTTCGTCGAGGAGGGGAAGCGCGTCGCCGAATGGCTGGCGAAGAACGCCAATGGCAAGTCGAAGATCATCGAGCTGGAAGGCACGACCGGCTCTTCTCCTGCCAACGACCGCAAGAAGGGCTTTGACGAAGCCATCCAGGCGGCCGGCGGCTTCGAGATCGTCGCTTCGCAGACCGGCGACTTCGCCCGCGACAAGGGCCGCCAGGTGGCTGAAGCCCTGCTTCAGGCCCATCCGGATGCGGACATCATCTACGCCCACAACGACGAAATGGCGATGGGTGCCATCGCAGCGCTCGAAGCGGCCGGCAAGGTGCCGGGCAAGGACGTGCTCGTGCTCTCCATCGACGGCGGCAAGGAAGCCGTGCAGGCGGTGGTCGACGGCAAGATCGCGGCGGTCGTCGAGTGCAACCCGCGTTTCGGGCCAAAGGCATTCGAAACCATGCTGCGCTACGCCAAGGGCGAGGCCATCGACCCGATCCTCGTGAACGAGGACAAGTTCTACGACGCATCCAACGCTGCGGCAGAACTCGCCAACGCTTACTGATCGCATCTCCCAAGCACCTCGCGGCCGGGACGGCACCACCGTCTCGGCCGTTCTTTGAACGTGCCTGACCTTTGGTTCGTTCAGGTGTAGGCTGGTAGGGCCCGTCCCGGAGGGCGGATAGAGGAGGACCCCGATGCTTCTGTCCATGCAGGGCATTTCCAAGGCGTTTGCCGGCGTCGCGGCGCTGAAATCCGCCGCACTCGAGGTCGAACCGGCGGAAGTCATGGCGCTCGTCGGCCAGAACGGTGCGGGAAAATCGACGCTGATCAAGATCCTGACCGGCGTCTACCGCCGCGACGAAGGCAGCGTCGCCTTCGATGGCAAGGCGGTGGATTTCACCATGCCCGCCGAGGCGCAGGCCGCAGGCATCGCGACGATCTACCAGGAAATCAACCTCGCTCCGCAGCGCTCCGTGGCAGAAAACATCTATCTCTCGCGGGAGCCGAAACGCTTCGGCCTGATCGACCAGACCGCCATGCGGCGCGGCGCCGAGGCCGTGCTGAAAACGTTCAATCTCGACATCGACGTCGAGTGGCCCGTCGCGCATTTCGATGCGGCGACCCGGCAGATGGTCGCCATCGCCCGCGCCGTCACGCAAAATGCCCGCCTCATCATCATGGACGAACCGACCTCGTCGCTCGACGAGCGCGAGGTCGCAGTGCTGTTCGAGACGATCCGCACGCTGAAGCGCTCCGGCGTCGCCGTCATCTTCATCGGTCATCGGCTCGACGAGCTTTATGCCATCTGCGACCGCGTGACGATCATGCGGGACGGCCAGACAGTTGCGAAAAGCCCGATGACGGAGATGCCGAAAATGGCGCTGGTGCGCCACATGCTCGGCAAGGAGCTCGCTGCCTTTCAGGCCATGGCGCCGGACGAGGACGTGCCCGACCGGCCGCTCCGCCTCGCCGTCGAGAATGCCGGCGCGGGCGTGCGGGTACGCGATGTCAGCCTTGACGTGCGCGAAGGCGAAATTTCCGGCCTTGCGGGCCTGCTTGGCTCCGGCCGAACGGAGACCGCCCGTCTCATCTTCGGCGCCGACGCGATGCAGCGCGGCACGATCCGCATGGAGGGCCGGGAGAGGACCTATCACGAGCCGGCGGACGCGATGGCAGACGGTATCGGCCTTGTTTCCGAGGACCGCAAGATCGATGGCATCGTGCCGGATATGAGCATCCGCGAGAACATGACACTGGCGCTCCTGCCAAAGCTGAAGAAGGCCGGCATCGTCGACCGTATCAGGCAGGACGAGATTGTCACGCGCTATATCCGCGCGCTCGGTGTCAAATGCGCCTCGCCTGACCAGCCGATCAAGGAGCTTTCCGGCGGCAACCAGCAGAAAGTCCTGCTCGCCCGCTGGCTCGCCACCGACCCGCGCGTCCTCATCATCGACGAGCCGACCCGCGGCATCGACATCGGCGCCAAATCGGAAATCCTCAAGTTGCTGCGCAGCCTCGCCGACGCGGGATTGAGCGTCCTGATGATCTCCTCCGAACTGGAAGAGCTGCTCGCTGTCGCCGACCGCGTCACGGTGCTCAGCGACGGCACCTCGGTGGCGACGCTGCCACGCAAGGATCTCAGCGAGGCGGCGCTGCTTTCCGCCATGGCCCATCAGGCAGGCCCATCGGGTGATTTGGCATGACGACGATCGAAACCCCTGCCCCGCAACAATCCGGCACGCTCTCGTCCGGTAGCCGGCTTTTCAGGCTGGCGAGCCGCTACGGCACCTTCGTCGCCTTCCTGGCGCTGATCGCCTTCAACATCGCGGTGACGCCACACTTCCTGTCCTGGCAGACACTCAACGTGAACCTCACGCAGGTCGCCACCATCGTCATCGTCGCGACCGGCATGACGCTTGTCATCGCCACCGGCGGCATCGACCTCTCCGTCGGCTCGCTGATGGCGATTTCCGGGGCGCTGGCACCGATGATCTTCATGGGCCAGCTCTGGCCGGTGGAGAACATGGCGTTCGCCGTGACGCTCGCCTTCCTGTTTCCCGTTGTCGTCGCCGGCCTGTTCGGCCTTTTCAACGGCCTTCTCGTCACCCGTTTCTCCATCCAGCCAATCATCGCCACGCTCGTGCTGTTCATCGCTGGCCGCGGCATCGCGCAGGTCATGACCAACGGCAACCTCCAGGTCTTCAAGAACGAGGGCTTCCAGTTTATCGCCATGGGCCGTATCGCCGGGGTTCCGGCGCAGGTCGTGCTCATGATCATGATCGTTGCGCTGGCCGCCGCGATGATCCGCTACACGGTCATCGGCCGCCAGCTCATCGCCGTCGGCGGCAACGAAAAGGCCGCGCGACTGACCGGCATACCGGTAAAGCGCGTCAAAATGCTCGTCTACATGATCAGCGGCGCGCTCGCCGGTGTTGCCGGCCTTGTCGTGGTCGCGCGCAATTCCGCGAGCGACGCCAATCTCGTCGGCCTCGGCATGGAACTCGACGCCATCGCCGCCGTCGCGGTTGGCGGAACGCTCTTGACGGGTGGCAGGGCCAACATCATCGGCACTGTACTCGGCGCCTTCGTCATCCAGCTCGTGCGCTACACGCTGCTTGCCAATGGCGTGCCGGATGCGGCCGCCCTCATCGTCAAGGCGGGGCTGATCGTGCTCGCCGTCTTCATCCAGCAACGCGCCGACAGGCGTTGAGGAGACCAACCATGCACACGCTCCTCCGCCCCTTCGCCATCAAGTCGTCCGTCGATCTCGCCCGCCTCGGGGTGATCCTCGCCCTTCTCGGCCTCATCCTCTTCGGGGCGTTGCGCTACGACAACTTCGTGTCGTCCTACAACATCCTCAGTTTCCTGCGCTACAACTCGATGTTCGCACTGATCGCGCTCGGCATGGCCTTCGTCATCATCACCGGCGGCATCGACCTTTCGGTGGGCGGCACGGCGGCGATGGCAAGCGTGGTTGCGGCGCTGTTTTCGCCCTCGCATTGGGCGGCGGGGCTGCTTGCCGGCATGGCGGCTGGCCTGGCCGTCGGCGCGCTCAACGCCTTCATCATCACGAAGATGCGCATCCAGCCCTTCATCGCCACGCTCGCGACCATGCTCGCCGCCTATGGCACGGGCCTGCTGCTCGCCGACAACCAGTCGGTTTCCGTCTCCTACGACACCGGCTTCACCATCATCGGTCAGGACGATTTCCTCGGCTTCCCCATCCCGGCCTGGATCGCGCTCGCCGCCTATATCCTCGGTTGGCTGGTGCTGGAAAAACTGCCCATCGGCCGCCATATCCTCGCGATCGGCGACGGCGAGGCGACGGCGGGCCTGATGGGGCTCAAGGTCGAGCGTACGCTCGCCGCCGTCTATATCGCCTCCGGCACGCTTGCCGGCCTTGCCGGCGTCATGCTTGCCTCGCAGTTCGGCGCCGGCCAGCCGACCGAGGGCGTCGGCTGGGAACTCTTCGCCATCGCCTCGGTGGTGGTGGGCGGCACGCTTTTGACCGGTGGCTCGGGCTCGGTCGGCGCCACGCTTGCCGGCGCGCTGCTGCTCGCCATGGTCTTCAACATCCTGAACTTCGAAAACGGCCTCGGCTGGATCTCCCTCTCCGCCTACTGGCAGTCCGTCATCCGCGGCGCCTTCCTGCTCGTCGTGGTCGTGCTGCAGGCCAAGCTGATGACGCGGCACCGGAGCACCTGAAAACCGAAACGCCCGCCGGAAGGCAGACGCATTGGAGCCGACGACGTCATCCATGCATCGTGGATACCGCGATGCTGCTCCCTCACGGTGCTGTCTTGCCAGCCCTTGCGTTTTCCAAAGCGGGCATGCGCACAACGATACGCGTTCCGCACTTCTTCACTGCCGGGCTTTCGGCGTGAAATCTCCCGCCCATCGCGTCGATGAAACCGCGGGCGGTGGACAGGCCAAGACCGGGGCCCGACGAACGCCCTTCCGGCTTGCCCCGCCGGTAGAACTTTTCAAAGACGCGATCGATTTCCGCCGGCGGAATGCTCTTGCCGAGGTCGGTCACCGAAATGATCACCTCCTGCTTGTCGCACGGCCGTTGCCGTTTTTTTTGAAGCAAGGGCGGAATAAATCCACCGGCTTCGGTGTCTTGGCATGGGCGGCTGGAAAAGCCGTCGTAACGACAGGAGACGACCATGAAGTTTCTCATCCTTGTGCCATTCGCCGTTGCCGCCTTGGCAGGCACCGCCTTCGCCGCCGAACCCTTCACGACCGTCAAGACCGACAAGGGCGAGGTGCTTGCCGGCGAAAAGGGCATGACCCTCTATACCTTCAAGAAGGACGAGGCCGGCACCTCCAACTGCTACGACAAATGCGCCACGAACTGGCCGCCGGCAATCGCCGCTTCCGATGCGATGGCGGAGGGTGCATATTCGCTCGTCACCCGCAAGGACGGGGCGAAACAATGGGCCAAGGACGGCATGCCGCTTTACTACTGGATCAAGGACATGAAGGAAGGCGATACGACCGGCGATGGCGTGAACGGCGTCTGGGATGTCGCGAAGCCCTGACCCGCACGGGACCGGCGAGGGCGGCGGACGGGAAGGCCACGCCTCCCCGCCCCCGTCCTTCGATGCCGAAATCCTGGCGCTCCTGCCGCAGCTCCGGCGCTATTCGCGCAGTCTGACGCGTTCGGATGCCGATAGCGAGGACCTGTTGCAGGACTGCGTCGAAAAGGCGCTCACCCACAGGGCGCAATGGCGCGGCGCGAATATCCGTTCCTGGGCCTACCGGATCATGACCAACCTGCATCTCAACACCCGCCGCGCCCTCGCGCGGCGCCCCTCCCTCGGCATCGAGGCAGCGGAAACCACCGCGGCGCCCATCGCCGTATCGGATCCGCTGGAACGCAACCGGCTCGTCCAGGCGCTCGAAATCCTGCCGAAGGAAGCGCGCGCCGTGCTGATGCTTGTCGCCGTGGAGGGCCATTCCTACCAGGAGGTCGCCGACATCATGGAAATCCCCATCGGCACCGTCATGTCGCGCCTGTCGCGCGCCCGCCAGATGCTGCGGCAGACGCTGCAGGAGGAAAACGTCATTCACCTGCGGAGCCCCCGATGAGCGAGCGCCGACCCGTTTCCGAAGCGGACCTGCACGCCTATGCCGACGGCTTCCTCGACGAGGCCGACCGCAAGCGTGTGGAAGACCATCTCGCCGAAAATCCCGAAGCGGCCCGCATGATGAGCGACTTGCAGGCCCAGAATGAAGGCCTTCGGAACGCCTTCGCCCCCTACTCCGTTTCGCGCGCCTCGGATGCGCAACTCGTCGCTGGCCCGTCGACCACTGCGAAATCGGCCATGCCACGCCGGCTAACCATGGCGGCCGCGGCGGCGTTCATTTTCGCGCTTGGCGGTCTTGCCGGCCATTTCATCCCGATGGCCTTTGAGAAGGCACCGACCCTGACGGCCATGGACGCGCTGCCGCAGGAGGCAAGCAATGCCTATCTGATCTATGCCAGCGAGGTCCGCCATCCGGTCGAGGTTTTTGCCGACCAGGAGGCGCATCTCGCAAAGTGGCTCGGAAAGCGCCTCGACATCGCCGACCTCAAGGTGCCGAACCTGCAATCGGTCGGCTTCAAGCTGGTCGGTGGCCGCCTTCTGCCGGTGGCGGACAAGCCCGGCGCGATGTTCATGTTCGAAAACGAGGCCGGGCGTCGGGTCACGGTCCTTGTCGGCCGCAACGGGGAGAACCGGACGACGAGCTTCCGCTTCGCCTCCACCGGCGGCGTCGAGACCTTCTATTGGATCGACGGCGACCTCGGCTATGCGGTAACAGGCGACATTCCCCGCACGCTTCTCCAGCAGATCGCCGAAGAATGCTACCGGCAGTTTCCGAGCTAGGTTCAGCCGGCGCGACCGGGTCAGGCGCGCCCGGCCCGGATCATCGAAAAATAGTCGTCGCCGCCGACCTGGCCGCCTTTCAGCGCGATCTGCAAACCGTCCAGCGCACCGCCATGCGCGATGCAGAGCGGCGAGCCCGGTGTCTGCGGCAGCGGCATTTTCAGCGTCAGCGCCGCAATGCCCATCTCGCCGAGCGCATGGCTGGACGTGTCCCCGCCTGCCACCACAGCGCGGGAAAGGCCGGCGCGTGCGACGAGTTCGCGCTGGATGCCACCAAGCGCCCGGCCAAGGCGGTGGCGGGCGGAGCCGTCGAGTTCACCACCGCGATCCGCCGAGGGACCGAGTGCCGTATACAGCAGGACGCTGCGCCCGCTTTCCAGCACCTTGAGACCATCCTCGACCGCCGCGGCAATCGCTGCCGCTCCGCTGTCGCCGGACAGCAGTAGCGGATCGAGCGTTACGCCGCCAAAGCCATCGTCGAGCGCATGGCGGATCTGCCGTTCCGTCGTGGGTGAAACGCTGCCCGAGACGACGGCGATGCGATCCACCGCACCCGCCTCGGCAAAGGCCGGTTTTTCCCCGATCAGGCCCTCGGCACGCCATGCCGGGATCAGGGCATATTCCACGCCGGAAGAGCCACAGACGAAGCGGCTTTTTCCCCGCAGACCGTTCCAGAGCAATGCGCCGGCGGCGGCCTGTGTCGCCGCGTCGAGCACGTCGATCAGCAGGATATCGGCCGCCTCCGGTTCCGGCCGACCGGACAGGGCAACCATGTCGACAAGCGCGGACGACAGCGTCGTCTGCCGCGCGAGATGCATCAGCAGATTGGCCTCATCCATCGGCGTGACCGGATGGCGCGACATCACGGGATGGCGGTCGATCCGATAGTTGCGGCCCTGGTAGGCGGCAAAAAGGTCGCCGAATGCCGTGTAGCGACGGATCTGCGGTGCACCGACGATCAACGGCACCGTCGCCTCGCCGAGGACCGCCCGCCCGATCTCGATGGCCCGGCCAATGTTGCCGATATGCGGCGCGGAATCGAAGGTGGAGCAGACCTTGTAGTGGCAAAGCTCGGCATCCAACGCTTTCAACCAGTCGAAAGCCGCGCGAAGATGCACATCCATCCATTGCGGCGTCTCGCTGCGGCTGGTGCCGGCAAGACCGAACGCGCGTGCGCCTGAAAACCGCGACAACAGTGCGTCATCGGGCACTTTCAGGAACAGGACGGTTTCCACCCCGTTCGAGGCGAGCGCCTCCATCACATCGGTCGAGCCGGTGAAATCGTCGCCATAGTAGCTGATCAGGGGGCGCGTCATGGCTCAGGCCGCCTTGCCATCGGCAAATTTGTCGATGGATTGCGCAAGTTCGGCATGGTCCTTCGCATAGGTCTCGAGCGGAATGCCTGCAACCGACGCCTCCCAGGCCTGTTTGACCGCTTTCACGCCGGCACCCGGCCCACCGGGATGGCTGACGATGCCGCCGCCGCAGAGATAGAGCAGGTCCGTCGAGCCGCCCGTTGCCGCAATCGTATCAGGCGCCTGCCCGCCCCACTGGCCGGAACCGATCACCGGCAGCGCGACATCCCCTTCAAAGAACAGCGGCGTGGTAACTGCCTTGTAGGAGCGCACGAAGCTCTCGTCCGGCTCCCAGTATTTCACGCGGATGCCATTGATCTGGAACTGGTCGATGCCAAGCAGGCGCCAGAACTGCTGCCAGACCGAGAACTCGAAACCAAGGCCAGCATGACGCGTCAAGATATCCCAGCCATTGCGATGGGCATGCAGCACGAGGCTGGAGCGCTTGCGCAGGAAGGAGATGCCGCCAAAGCCAATCGAGTTGATGTTGACGACCGCGCAATTGCCGCCCGCCGCGGCCACCAGGTCGTGGTTGCGCATCATCTCGTCCGGGTCGGCATGGCTGATGCCGAAGGCGTACATCACCTTCTTGCCGGTCTTCTGCTCATGGTCGAGGATTTTCGGCATGATCGCCGCCACCCGCTCCTTGAGCGGCGAATAGGCCGGGCTCATCAGCTTTTCGTCATCCTTGATGAAATCGACGCCCGCCGCGATCAGTTCGCCGACCATCTCCGCCGTCTCGTGCGGCCGCAGACCCAGCGCCGGCTTGACGATGGTGCCGATGATCGGGCGGTCCTTCACACCCGTCAGCGCGAAACTGCCCGGCACGCCGAACTGCGGGCCCGGATGGGCGGCGGCAAAGTCCTGCGGCAGCTTCATGTCGACGATGCGGATGCCCGTCATGCCCTTGATGGAGAAGACGCCGCCGATCGCGATGGTCATCAGCGCGGAAAGATCGGTGCCAACGGCATCGATCGGGAATTCGATATCGACATCCGCCCGATTGAAGTGCGTCGCACCACCCGCCTCGTCCGGAAATGAGGCACGATCGGTCGATGGCAGATGGCGGATCGCAACCACACGCGCCGCCACCCGCGCCTTCAACTCTTCCGTCTCCCCCGGCAAGGCCACGAAGGTGCCGGTCGACTGGTCGCTGGCGATCTTCGTCGCCATCGCTTCCACCGAGCCGGGCGTCTCTATCCGATAGGTCAGACGGATCACGGTTTTTCCTCCCGGGCGTAGGCACGCGCTTGTTTGCTGTCGTCAACTGGTATAATGAGTATTTATGTTATTGCAAGCCGATTGCTGCGAAAGCTGTTGCGGCGAACCGACTTGGTGCATATTCCAACCTGTCGAAACCAGGTGATCCATGAACGTCGTCTCCGAACCCATCGTCCGCAAAAAACTCTCCGACGAAGTCTTCGCGCGCCTGAAGCACATGATCGAAACCGGCGAGTTGAAGGCGGGCGACGACATGCCGTCCGAACGCGAACTCATGGAGCGTTACGGCGTCGGCCGCCCGGCGATCCGCGAGGCGATGCAGGCGCTCGCCGGCAAGGGCCTTGTCGAGATTTCGCAGGGCGAACGCGCCAAGGTGCTGCGCATCACTGCCGAATCCATTTTCCGGCAGGTCGATCTGCCGGCCAAGATGATGCTCTCTGGCTCCTCCGATTCGCTGGAACACCTGAAGAGCGCCCGTATCTTCTTCGAACGCGGCATGATCCGGGAAGCGGCCGCCAGGGCGACGCCGGAGCACATTACGCAACTCAACGCCCTGCTCGACAAGCAGAGGCAGAGCCTTAGCGATGCGGACGCCTTCATCGAGGCCGACATGGAGTTCCACCAGTATATCGCGCAGATCTCCGGCAATCCGATCTTCGCGGCGGTCAGCGGTGCGATGCTGGGCTGGCTGAAATCCTACCATACGGAAATGCTCATCTGGACGGGCCGCGAAAACTTTACGCTCGCCGAACACGAGGAAATCATCCGCACGATCGAGAACGGCAATGCGGACCTCGCGGAAAAGGCGATGATCAAACATCTCGAACGCTCCCGCGCGCTCTACGCCATCAAGGAGCGCACGTAAGGTTCAGAACACGACCTCGATACAGCCATAGGGCGGCACCACGATCTGTTCGCCCGCCGGCACATCGGCTGTGTCCCCACCGATCAACGAAACCCTGCGTGGCTGCGCAGGCAAGGCCACCGTCTGCGGCGCGGGGGTCATGTTCGCCAGCAGCAGCCGTTCCTGTGCGGCAAGCCCAAGCACCGCATCCGGGCGCGCCGTCGCGACGGCATGCACCACTTCACCCGCCAAGGCGCCAAGGCGCGCCAGAACATGCGCGAGCGGCCGCAAAGCGCCCGGTACCGTCGCCTCGCCCTCCCCTGCGATCAAGCCGAATGGACCGGCCAGCGTCGAAAGCGTCAGCACCTCCAGCCCGGTAGTGGCGACCGTTGCGGCATAGGCCAACGTCCAGGCCGCGCCGAACTGACCGTTGTGCCGCGGATCGACATTGGCCATGGGAATGCGCCGGCCCGCCGGGTTATCCTTCGTCGTGCTGCCATAGGGATTCTGCCGCATGGCGATCGTCGACGGGCCGATGCGGTAGGCCTTGTCGCCATAGATCGCGCGGGCAGAGCTGACGACATGACGCAGCGCTTCAAACGTCTGCATGACGGAAAGATCATCGGCCGCATGCACGATCGGGTTGGTGCAATGGCTGACATAGTCGATAGGATCCGCCGGCACGCGCTTGCGGTTGAGTTCGGTGAAATAGCTCATCATGCCGCCGCCAAGCCGCACGCCGGCAAAGGCCGCGCGCGCGGCAGCATAGACCTCCTCCAGCGGCGGGCATTCCGGCCACGAACTTCCCGGCGGCGTCGATTGGCGATCGACCGAGGGGCAGACGAACAGCGTGTCGAGCGTTAGGCCGGCCTCGCGGACAAGGGCGGCGAACCCGGCCATTTCCTCGTCCAGCGGCCGTCTGCAGGGCACGGCAAGTTCCAGCGTCACCTTGAGGCCGGATTTTTCCGCGATCTGCGCGTAGCCCTTCAGGGCTGCAAGACCATGGCCCGCCCCCGGATCGAAATGGCAAATCAGGTGCCGTGCGCCGATGGTTTTCAGGGTTTCGAGTGCTGCCAACTCCTGCGCAAGGCATTCCGGCCGCAGACCGACACCGATTTCGGGAAAGCGGAGATCCGTTGGCGCCAGGTGCAGGGTGATGACGTCAGATGCGCCGGCAGCGGATGCAGCACCCTCTTTCGCCTGAATGTCAACGACGACCTTCTGGCTGAACGGCTCGTTTTTCGCCACGAGATAGGGCCACGCCAGCGCCAATGGGCGCACATAGGTCTTGTAGGAACCGTCGGTCCAGTTGCGCTGGTCCTCCATCTCGAAAATGTCGCCATCAAACGCCGTCGTCGCCGCGATACCAGGCGCGACCTGATGGGTAATCGCGGCGATGTCCTTGAACGGCTGCCAGGGCTCGATCTGGTTTGGCCAGTGCGACCGTTCGATGTCACCGTCACCATGCCGGACCTCGACAGGCGCTCCCGCAACGCCGACGATCGGGTGCAGCACGACGAAGCCGGCGCGGGCCGTTTCGAAATCGGCATCGCTGACACAATAGGTGGAGAACGTGATGGTCTTTGCCGTACCCGAAATCGCGATGGCACAATCGAGATTGGCGCCCGAGGGCGCGGTAAAGCGAGCATCATAGGTTACGGAGAAACCCTCATCCGTCTCCCGCACGGATAGATCCGTGATGGCGGCGCAACAAGTACCCCAATCCTTGTCGCGCACGAGAAAGGCGATGGCCCGGAGGACCTCGTGCCCGCGGAACCGCAGGGTGCGGAGGTTGCCGTCCTGAAGCTCAACACGGAGATCACCCGCAGCGAGTGTCCGGCTTTCCGGCTCACATTCGCTTGTGCCGTAGAGCCGCTGCAGGTCCTCGCTCATGTCAGCAAGTCTTGCAGCGAAACGGTTTCCGCACGTTCGGCGCTCAGATAGGCGGCTTCGACGAGCGCAAAGGTTTTCAGATTGTCGCGACCCGAGGTGTCCGGCTCCCGACCGGCCGCCAGCCGCTCGACCCAGTGTTTCTGGATGAGGGCGACGCTTTCCTGGATGTTGTGCCACGGCTGCGAGGCCCAGGGCAGCAGGTTCGGCGCAACGACGGTTTCCGTCGTGCCATCAGGCCCATGGACGATCAGCCTGTAGTCCTTGCCGAGGCGCAGCGTACCCTTGCTGCCGTCGATCTCGACGAAGGTCTCCGGGAACGGTTCTTCCGGCAGCCTCGTCGCATAGCTGACATCGACGATCGAGGTGACGCCGTTGTCGTGATCGAGCAGCATCGTCGCGACGTCCTCGCCGGCAATGTCAGGATTGATGCGGCGCGCGCGGGCTGTCATGCGGTTCGCATCGCCGAACAGGAAGCGGGCGATGTCGAGCGAATGGATGCCGAGGTCTTCGATGATGAAGCGCTTGCCTTTGGCGAGATAGGGCTGGCCGGAGAAGACGTCGAAGCCGGAGCGGAAGGAGACGCGACCCCAGAAGGCTTCACCGATCACACCGCTGTCCAGCACCGCCTTCACCGCCAGGATCGGCGTCTGCCAGCGGAAGTTTTCGTGGATCATCAGCGGAATGCCGGCCTTGTCCGCGGCAGCGACCATCGCCTTGGCATCTTCGAGCGTCGGCGCAAACGGTTTCTGGCAGATCGCCGGCACCTTGTGGCTGGCGGCAAGCTCGACCAGCGCGCGGTGGCTGCCGACGGTCGTTGCAATATCGACGAAATCGAAGCCACCATCGGCGAACATCGCGTTCGCCGACTGGTAGCGTCGCGCCACGCCGAACTGATCGCCGACGATCGTCAACCGTTCCAGATCGCGATCGCAGATCGCCACGATCTCGACGTCGGCCAGATCCTGCCAGCCATGCATCTGGTTGACGGCGAAGAAGCCGCAGCCGATCAGAGCTCCCTTCATCTTCGCCATGCTCAACCCGCCTTTGCCATCTGC
The DNA here is from genome assembly GCF_009827055.1 of Shinella kummerowiae. Taxonomy (GTDB): domain Bacteria; phylum Pseudomonadota; class Alphaproteobacteria; order Rhizobiales; family Rhizobiaceae; genus Shinella; species Shinella kummerowiae. The sequence goes on along the minus strand of NZ_WUMK01000007.1, from coordinate 50,687 downwards.
ATCAGCGTGACGCGTTGCTGCAAGCGGCGCTGCGCCTGATCGACCACCACTGCGACGATGATGACGAGGCCCTTGATCACCATCTGCCAGAACGAACTCACGCCCATCATCACCAACCCGTCCGAGAGAATGCCGATCACGAAGGCGCCGATGATCGTTCCGCCGATCGTGCCACGCCCGCCCGACATGGATGTACCACCCAGAACGGCCGCCGCAATGGCGTTGAGTTCGAGATTGGTGCCGGTCGCCGGATGGGAGGCCATCAGCTCGGAAGAAATGACCAGGCCGACGATCGCCGCGCAGAAGCCGGAGAACATGTAGACGAACATCTTTACGCGGTTGACGCGGATGCCGGACATGCGCGAGGCGCGCTCATTGCCGCCGACGGCGAAGATATGCCGGCCGAGCGGCACGAAGCGGGCGAAATAGGCCGCCCCCAGCGCCACGACAATGAGGATCCAGACCGAAACCGGCAGCCCCAGGATCGAGCCGGAGCCGAGATAGGAAAAACCCTGGTTGCCGAGGTCTTCGCGCCCCGTGAGGTTGGGCAGCGTCTGGCCGTCCGAATAGAGCAGCGCCATGCCGCGCGCCACATAGAGCGTGCCGAGCGTCGCGATGAAGGGTGCGACGTTTAGCCGGGTAATCAGCAAGCCGTTGACCGCGCCGATCAGGATGCCGACGACCATGACGATAACAGCCACCTCGACGATGTTGAAATAGACCGTGTAGCCCAGCGGCAGCGCCACGCCATACATGATGAGCCCGCCGGCGATCATGCCGCAGAGGCCGACGATCGAACCGACGGACAGGTCGATGCCGCCGGTGATGATGACGAAGGTCATGCCGATCGCCAGAAACGCGTTCTGCGTCGCATGTTTCGACATCAGGATCATGTTGGCGGTCGATAGAAAGTTCGGCGCGAAGATCGAGAAGAAGATGATCACCGCAAAGAGCGCGATAAAGGTTCGAAGCTTCATCAGCGTGAGCAGGGCGGCGCCGGTGGAGAGGTGGTTGCCGGTGGCGGCAGTGTGCGTTGCTGTCGTCATCACGCATGCATCCTTTTGGTTTTATGTCCCTCTGCGGAGGCCGAAATCACCATGTCCTCGGTGGCGTCCCTGCGATCGACCACCATCACCAGCCGGCCATTGCTCATGACCGCGATGCGGTCGGACAGCGCCATGACCTCCTCGAGATCGGAGGTGGAGAAGAGAATGGCAAGGCCCTCGCCCGCCAGCCGCCGCATGGTGCGGAAAACGTCGGCCTTGGCGCCGACATCGATGCCGCGGCTCGGCTCGTCCATCAAAAGCACCTTCGGACCGGTCATCAGTGCCTTGCCGATGACGACCTTCTGCTGGTTGCCGCCCGACATGGAGGTGACGTCGAGATCGGGGTTCTTCGCCTTGATCGAGAGATTGCGGATCGCGTTGGCAATCGCCTCCTTCTCGCGCTTCAGGTCGATATGAAAGCCGGCCTTCAGGAACTGGCCGAGGCTTGCCATGGACAGGTTGTCGGCAATCGACATGGACTGCACGAGCCCTTCGCGCTGGCGATCCTCGGGGATCAGCGACAGCCCTTCGCGGATGCGCCGGGTCGTATCGCGGCCCTTCAACTCCTCACCCTCGACGAAAATCTTGCCGGTATAGTGCTCGTGCCGGCCCATGATGCATTCGAAGAGCTCGGAGCGCCCGGCACCCATCAGACCGTAGATGCCGAGAATTTCGCCCTTGCGCACGCCGATCGAGACATGATCGACCGCATAGCCGCCCTGCGCGCGCGGCAGGCAGATGTCTTCCGTGCGGAAGACTTCCGCGCCCGGCTCATGCTCGACCTGCTTGGCAAAGTCCTTGGCGTCCGAGCCGATCATCGAGCGCACGATCCAGCGCGTATCGATGTCCTTGACCATAGCATGACCGGTGATCTGCCCGTCCTTCAGCACGGTGATGTAATCACCGATGCGCATCAGCTCCTCCAGCCGGTGCGAGATATAGACGATGGCCACACCACGCGCCTTGAGGTCCGCGATGACGCGGAACAGCACGTCGACTTCGGCAGCACTCAGCGCCGAGGTCGGTTCATCCATAATAAGGATACGCGTATCGAGCGACACGGCACGGGCGATCTCGACAAGCTGCTGCTGGCCGATCGGCAGGTCTTCCGCCAGCGTATCGGCGGAAATGCCGGCTTCGAGGCGGTTGAGGAATTCGTTGGCCTTCTCCACCTGCGCCTTGTGGTCGATACCGCGCAGGCCGCGGGTGATCTCGCGGGTGGCAAAGATGTTTTCGGCAACAGAGAGATTGCCGAACAGGTTCAACTCCTGAAAGACGATGCCGATCCCGTGGCGCACCGCGTCCGCCGGGCTGTTGAGATGGATGCGCTCGCCATCCATCCAGATCTCGCCGAGCGTCGGCCGCTCGACGCCGGCGATGATGCGCATCATGGTCGATTTCCCGGCGCCGTTTTCGCCGACAAGCACGTTCACCGCACCGCGCCGAAGTTTCAGGTCCGCCTTCTTCAGCGCCACGATGCCCGAATAGGCCTTCGTGATGTCCTTCAATTCGAGAATGACGTCGCCGTCGTCCTGTTCGGCCATGATCAGCCTCCCACGGTGATGGTGGCCGGCACGAATTGCGGCAGCTGGCCCTTGGCGGGCAACGGATAGGCGCCGATGGCCTTGATGGTCTTGCCGGTCAGGCCGTCGCGCGACAATTTCTCCAGCAGCGCACCGTTCACATAGGTGTTGAACGACTTGCCGTATTGCGCCCACTCGATCTGGTTCTTGAACTCGTTGAAGTTCACGAATTTCAGGCTGTCGCGCAGCGCCGTGCCGCGGATCGCCGGACCGATCGACACACGGACATCGGCCTTGCTGTCGCCATCGACATCCACGTCGACGTAACCGGCACGTGACTTGGTCTCTTCGCCGACGATCACGCCGTCGATCTTGGCGGCGAAGGTCCAGGGCGCGTTGCCCTGCTTTTCCTTGTGGCCGTATTTTTCAGCGGCCGCGTTCAAGTCGCTTGCCGCAAGAGCCGAGACGTCCTGGAACGCGCCGCCGCGCTCCTCGAGATAGGGCACGACCTTCGCGTCCCATACATCGGCGACCAGCTTGTCGGGATTGAAGGCGCCTGCCGCCGCCTGTTTCTGCTCGTCCTCGGTCTTGACGAACTTGCAGCCGCTGAGCGCGAGTGCGCCCGCAAGCACGAGTGTACAGGCAGCGTTTAACCTCAGCATTCCCATTCTCCGTCACAAACAGAAAACGCGAGGCGGGACCGCACCCCGCCTCGCGCCATCGCGGAAAGGATTATTCGGAGAGCGCGAAGGTTTCGAGCTTGCCGGCATTGTCCGCGGTGATGAGCACGCAGTCCATCAGCTGCTTTTCCTCGGCCGGCGCCTTGCCGGTCGTGATGTACTCATGCGCCTGGGTGACGGCGAGCTGAGCCTGGGCGTAGGCCGGCTGCATGACGGTCGCCTTGATGCCGCCTGCCTTGATGGAGTCGCGCACGTCGTTCGAGCCGTCGAAGCCGACGACAATGACATCCTTGCGGCCGGCAGCCTGCAGGGCGGCGATCGCACCCATGGCCATCGTGTCGTTGCCGGCGATCACGCCCTGGATATCCGGGTTCGCCTGAAGGATGGTCTCCATCTTGGAGTAGCCTTCGGTCTGGCTCCAGTTGGCCGACTGCTGGGCGACCATCTTCATGTCGGGATATTCGTCCATGACGTCGTGGTAGCCCTTGGAGCGGATACCGGCATTGAGATCGGCTTCACGGCCGAGCAACTCGACATAGTTGCCCTTCTCGCCCATCAGCTTGACGAACTCTTCGGCACCGAGCTGGGCGCCCTGATAGTTGTTCGAGACGATCTGCGAGACGGCAACGCCCGTGGCGTTGATTTCGCGGTCGATCAGGAAGGAGGGAATGCCCGCATCCTTGGCTTTCTGCACGGCAGCGATCGAGGCTTCCGAGCCGGCATTGTCGAGGATGATCGCCTTGGCCCCGCGGCCGATGGCCGTATCGATCAGCTGCGACTGCTTGTTGGCGTCGTCGTCATGCACCAGAACCAGCGTCTCGTAGCCGAGTTCCTTGGCCTTGGCTTCCGCGCCGACAGCTTCCGCCTTGAAGAACGGGTTGTCGTGGCTTGGCGTGATGATGGCGATGAGGTCGGCCGCGAAAGACGGCATGGCAACGCTTGCGGCCATGACGGCGGCAAAGCCGACGGTGATCAGTCTGCGGGTAATGTTCATAGTCTCTCCTCCCGGTTAGGCACCGAACTCCAGCGGCCATCCCTCCATTGAAAATGGCCGCCCCGGTGCGATCTTTAGCCGGCGCGTGACGCCGGCCGCGGCGGGCCTGGCCCGCCGGAAATCAGGTGATACGCTGGATGCTGGCCGCGATTTCCGCAGGCTCGAACACGCGCTTCCAATCGTCCTTCATGAGCACGGGCTTGCCGAATTCGATCGCCTTGTTGCAGGCATCGGAGAAGACGCCGGGCGTCTCCTCGAAGATCACCGCGCCGAGCACGTTCATATGGCCGAGCAGAAAGTCGCGGGCTGCTTCCTTGGCAACGCCGCGGCGCACGCATTCATCCATGGCTTCGCGCATCACGACGAGCAGCGACGCGCAGACGGTTTCGGACAGGCCCGGCTCCAGCAGCGCCATCTGCTCGACGGTGACGCGGTGCGAGCGCATGACCGGCGCCCAGATCACCTTGGCGATCTCCTCGCCGAGCGCATAGGCCTCTTCAGGGCCCTGCATCAGCGCGGACACGATGTGCTGCTTGGCAGCGACGCCGCCGAAGAAGTCGCGCTTGGCGACCGGATCCGTCTCGTCGTTGAAGATCGGCGGGTGGCAGGGATGCGTGACGAAGTAGGTGAGGTCCGCGCGCTCCGGCAGATGGCCGGCGAAGGGGGCGGCGGCATCGAGTGCCACGACCATGGTGCCCGGCTTCAGCTTATCGACGATGCCGGCTGCGACCTTGCCGATCGCCGTATCCGGAACCGCGAGAATGACGACATCAGCGCCATCAAGGCCTTCGTCGGCTGATACGCAGGAGAGCCCGAGATCATCGGAAAGGCGCGCCTTGCCGGCATCGCTCACTTCGATATGCCGGACATCGAAGCGAGAACCCTTGAGATTCTTGGCGAGCCGATAGCCCATTTTGCCACCGGCACCGAACAGCGCGATCGATGTCATCGAAGACCTCCCTGAATGCGAGCGGCCGGATCCAAAATCCTGTCCAGCCGAAATTTCCTCCACCGGTCACCCGGTGTGGGCCTATATTTCTCAACTGGTATAACAAGTCAATAACTATCTCTCAGAATAAGTGACATGAAAGAGCGCGTCTTCTTATTCCAACACGCAAAGAAAAAGCCGACCGTCTCGCGACGGTCGGCTCAAGGTCACGCGCTCCGCGCATGCAAGGATGTCAGAGGCTCACGCGGTTGAAGGCGGTCAGGTGTTCGGTAACGGCTGCAATCTCCTCCGCTCGTCGGCGTTCATGCCAGCCGAGGGCAGACGCGGCGACGGTTGCGATCTCGTCCAGTCCGGCGACGCTCAGCCGCCCTTCGATGGCAAGCGTCGTTCGCCGCATGACTATATCAGCGAGATGCTCGACCATTTCGTTGCGCGCGATCCAGTCGATTTCCGCCCTGGTGTAACCATCCACATGGGCGAGCGGCGCAACGCCAGCCTCCCCGCCGATATGAGCCAGCACCGCATCGGCGGTCGTGCCGTAACGGCCGAGCAAAGCATCGACCATCGCGGTGGGCAGACCGGTTTTCGCGGACCGTCCGGAAACCCAGGCGCGCCGCGCGGCATCATCCACCGGGAAGTCACGCCCACCGCCGATCGGCAGCATCTGCGTGCTGATCCTGCGCGGGCGGCCCATGCGGGCGAGGATCGTATTGGAAACCTCCTCGGCGAAACCGCGGAAGGTGGTCCACTTGCCGCCGACCAGCGAGATGACGGAAAACGGCCGGCTGCCGGTCGGCTCCACAACGGGTGCCGAATGGTCGCGGCTAATCAGGCCGGGATTGCTGGCATCGGACGCCGGCAGAGGCCGGATGCCGCTATAGGCATAGACGATCTGCTCGCGGCCGAAGTCCAGCTTAGGCAAAAGCGACCGCAAGCTGGCCAGGAAATAGTCGATCTCTTCCTCCTCGCAGCGCACCGTCTCCGGATTGTCGGCCTTGATGTCCGTCGAGCCGACCAGCGCGAGGCCGAGGAAATCGTAGACCAGACAGATGCGTCCATCGTCGGCCTCAAAATAGATCATCCGGCCCTTGAGGCTTTTGACGAGTTCGGGGTGCCGGAGGAGGATATGCGAGCCCTTCGTGCCGCCGATCAGTTTTCCGGCAACGCCAAGCGTCGCATTGACGTGATCGATCCAGGGACCGGCGCCATTCACGACGGTGGCCGCACGCACCAACTGCTCCGTGCCGCGCGGATCGCGAAGGCGCAGCGCACCCTCCTCCTGCCCCAGCAACGTCGTGTCGTTCATCGCGCGGGCGTCCGGATTGGCATCGAGGCCATCCCGCACCAGTTCCCAGACCAGGCGCTCCGGCCGGCTGATCTTGGCATCGTAATAGATACCGCCGGCGACGATACGCGGCGTGATCTCCGGCATTTCCTTGAGCGCCGTGCGACGGAAGAAGAACTGGTGCTTCGGCATGACGCGATGGCGGGCGCCATAGAGATCGTAGAGCGCCAGGCCGATCTTGATCAGCACGGCACCACGGCTGCGCGGCGCGGTCGTCGAGCCGAGCAGCGTGCGCAACGCCGCAAAGGCGCCCTTCATCATCGAGAAGGAGGGAATGAAGGTCGGCAGCGGCTCGACGCAATGCGGCGCATTGCGCAGCAGGAGATTGCGCTCCAGCGTCGACTGCGCGACGAGGCCGAGCTCACCCGTCTCCAGATATTTGATGCCGCCATGGATAAGGCGCGAGGGCGCGGCACTGGTGCCGGAGCCGAAATCGGCCTTGTCGACGATGAGGCATTTCAGGCCCTGCAGGCAGAGATCGCGGAAGAGCCCGGCCCCGTTGATGCCCGCGCCGAGGATGATGACGTCGAAGGTCTCGACCGTGCCGGCTGCTGTATCCGTCATGATGGGTATTCCTGTTCCTATACGGCATCGCCGAGACGCCGGAGCGTCGGCCAGAGCGGCTTCATGGCCTCGGCGATATCGAGGAAGACCCGATATTTCTCGTCATAGGCGCGCAGCCGGTCTGGATCCGGCTGATAGGTCGTCTCGATCGAGGCGAGATCGCGTGGATCGGCGGTGGGCGAGCTGAAAAGACCGGCCCCGGTTCCCGCACACAACGCCGCCCCCCAGGCGGCCGCCTCCTCCGTCCGCGTCGCCGTAACCGGCAGGCCGACAATATCGGCAAAAAGGCCGGCCATGGCGGGATTGCGCGAGATGCCGCCCGTCAGTCGCGCGGAGGTCGGCGCAAAACCGTCGCGCAGCGCATCGACATGAACACGATGGTTGAAGGCGATGCCTTCCAGCACGGCGCGCACCAGATCGCCCCTGTCGTGCCAGGCATTGAGGCCGTAGAACCCGGCGCTCGATGCCCCGCCGAAGGGCGAGCCGAACAGATAGGGGTGGAAAAAGGCGCTCGACGGGCGCTGGCGCGCAACCTCGAATTCCTTGCCGAGGATCGCGTGGATGCTCTCGCCCGACGCCTCGGCCTGCCGTGCATCGCCGGCGCAGAACTGCTCGATGAACCAGTCGTAATTGGCGGTCGAGGCGGGCGAGATGGACATGTTGTTCCACTCGCCGGGCTCGATGCCATTGCGGCAGAACCAGCGGCCATCGACCTTCGGCACCGGCGAGACCGTCTCGTTGATCGAATAGGTGCCGGCGATGACGGCGACCACGCCCTCGCCATACCCGCCCATGCCGAGTGCGGAGGCCGTGACGTCATGCAGGCCGGCCATCACCGGCGTGCCAGCGACGAGACCCGTCTGCCGCGCCGTCTCGGCCGTCACGCCGCCGACGATCACGGTCGAGCCCGCCATCGGCGGCTGTCGGCCGGCGAGCCGCTCCAGTCCGAACAGACGAAAGGCGTCGTCGGCATAGTCCTGCGTCTGCACATTAGTAAAGGAGGTGCTGGCTTCCGTTCGATCCGTGCCGATCGTGCCGCACAGGCAAAACCGCAACCAGTCCTTTGCCGCGATGAAGTGGGCGATGCGGGCGTAACGCTCCGGCTGGTGTTCGCGGATCCAGCGCAGAATGGCCGACGGCGCAGAGGCGTGCGGCTTCTGGCCGGTCAGCGCCAGCGACTGTTCGCCGATCTCGCCCTCGTTCCACGCATCGGCGATCGCGCCGGCCCGTGTATCAAGCGAAACGATGGCAGGGCCGAGCGGCCGCCTATCCTCGTCCAGCAGATAGATGCCGTCGCCATGGGCGGTGGCGGCGATCGCCACGATATCAGATGCCGGGCGACCACAGGCGGCCACCGCCTCCCGGATCGCATCCGCCGTTGCCGTCCACAGCCCGTCCATGTCGCGCTCGACATGTTGCGGCGCCGGAATCAATTGCGGAACACGGCGGCGGGCGATGGCCAGCACCGTGCCATCCGCATCGAAGATGACGGCCTTGGTCACCGTCAGGCCGCTGTCTATACCCATGATGCAAGGCATCGCTGTCTCCATTCTCAAGCGAAGGAAGAGCGGTGACCGACATCAGGATATCCGCGACAGCGGAAACCTCAGCCGGTCCGTTCCCCGTCCGCCACAATGACGTTGATCCCCTTCGAGCGCATGCGCGACAGGTGGGAGATCGGGATATCCTCATCGACGATCACCGCGTCGAATTCTTCGAGCGTCGCGAAGTGGTGCAGCGCGCGCCGCTCGAACTTGGTGTGATCCGCCAGAAGCACGCGCCGGGCGGAGCTTTCGAACATCGCCCGCTTCGTCGCGACGGTTTCCGGCGACTGGTGGTAAACCACGTCGTCGACGATCGCCGAAAGCGACATGAACACGGTATCCGCCCGGAGGCGGCGAATTTCGTTGGTGGTGATATGCCCCATGAAGGCATTGCACCAATGGTAGAACTGCCCCCCGAGACAGATCAGGTTGAGGTCGTTCACCTCTTTCATCTCGTTGATCAGCACGAGCGAATTGGTGATGACCGTCAGCGGCACTTTGGCCGGCAGGAACCGCGTCATTTCATGCACGGTCGTGGCGTCGTCCATGAAGATCGCCTGCCCCGGCTCGACGAACTGCATCGCGGCGCGCGCGATCGCCTTCTTCTCCTTGGCCTGCTTCGTCGCCCGGTAGGCGTCCGAGGATTCGATGAGGCTCGTGGGGGCGGCGGAAACGATACCGCGCGTCTTGCGGAAAAGGCCGCGGCTGACGAGGTCGTCGACATCGCGGTGCGCCGTCATCAGGCTGATGCCGAAGCGCTCGGTCAGATCCTCGATGCGGATCGACCCTTCCGCGATGACTGTTTCGGCAATCGCCTGGCGGCGCACGAGCTGGCGCGCATGCCGGCTGTCGCTCGGCAGCTCTTCCGATAGCAAATCCTTGACGTCGACTTTCTTGTTCACGGGGAACCCTGCCATGCTTCGAGGAGAGAAGTTTCGTATCTCGTATCGGGCGGCAAGGAAAATGCCAAGCAAGGTGGATGGGAGCGCCCGCGACAGGCGCTCCCGGCGTTGATTACTCGCTCAGAACGAACGGAGCGGTGTACTTGTCGACATTGTCCTTGGTGATCAGCAGGCAATCGAACAGCTGCTTTTCGGTGTCGACACCGGTCGAACCGTTCTTGATCACGTTGTCGGCCTGCTTGACGGCCGCTTCCGAGAACACGGCGACCGGCTGGAGCACGGTGTACTGCAGTTCACCGGCCTTGATGGCAGCGACCGCGTCCGGCGAACCGTCGAAGCCACCGACCTTGACCTGCTCGAGCTTGCCGGCTTCCTTCAGGGCAGCGATCGCGCCCAGCGCCATTTCGTCGTTGCCGCTGATGACGCCGATGATGTCCGGGTTTGCCTGAAGCAGGGACTGCATCTTGGCGTGGCCCTTGGTGCGATCCCAGTCAGCCACTTCCTTGCCGGACTTTTCGAGGTCCGGATACTGCGTAAGCACGGTTTCGTAGCCGTTCGAACGGGTAGCGGCGTTGTTGTCGGACGGTGCACCGAAGAGCTCGACATACTTGCCCTTGTCGCCAACCGCTTCGACCCACTGCTGCGCGCCGAGAGCGGCACCCTGGGCGTTGTTCGACACGAGCTGAGCCTTGGCAAGACCTTCCTGGTTGATCTCGGCGTTGACGAGGATGACCGGGATGCCGGCGGCAACGGCCTTCTTGACCGCGCCGACCGAACCGTCGGCATTGGCCGGGTCGAGAATGATGGCGACCGACTTGTTGGTGATGGCGGTGTCTACGAGGTTGCTCTCGGTGTTCGTGTCACCCTTGTGGGCGCCGACATTGGCCGTGTAGCCAAGGCTTTCGGCCGTCTTCTTGGCAACTTCGCCTTCCGTGAACCAGTAAGGGTTCGACGGATCGTTGACGATGACGGTGATCAGGCCTTCGGCCCAGGCAGAACTGAACAGCAGCGGCAAAGCGGCAGTTGCTGCGAAGAGTACACGCATACCTTTTTTGAACATGATCTCACTCCCTTTGTTGAGTTCGTTTGCGCCGATTTTCGGCAATACTTTCCGCTGCCGGGGCACTCGATGGTCCGCCTCTCCCGGCCGCAGTCAGTTCCGGTCAGCTGCCGCTTGTCAGCGGCGGCCGTATTTGAAGCTGTTGAGCAGAACGGCGGTGACGATCACGGCGCCGGTGAAAACCGTCTGCCAGTAGGCCGAGACGCCGATGATGACGAGGCCATCCGACAGGAAGCCGATGACGAAGGCGCCGAGCATGGTGCCGATGACCGTGCCGCGACCGCCCGTCAGCGCCGCGCCGCCGATGACGACAGCGGCAATCGCCGTCAGTTCATAGGTGGTGCCGGCCGTCGGGCCAGCCGAGGTCAACTGCGAGGACAGGACCAGGCCGGCAACCGCCGCGCAGATGCCCGAGAGCACATAGACGGTGATCTTCACGCCCTTGACCGGCACGCCCGAAAGCTCCGCCGCACGCTCGTTGCCGCCGGACGAGTAGAGCCAGCGGCCGAAAGCCGTGCGGGCGAGCAGGATGTGGCAGGCGATCGCGAAGACGAAGAGCACCAGCACGCCGATCGGCACGCCGGCGAGGCGGTTGAAGCCGAGCCAGTCGAAGCCGGTATTGCCGAGTTCCGGACGGCCGCCGAGATTGTTGTAGGTGAGGCCGTTGGTCATCAGAAGCGCGATGCCGCGGGCGACATAGAGCACGCCGAGCGTGGCGACGAAGGCCGGGACGCGCAGATAGGCGATGAGCACGCCATTGACGGCACCGACGACGGCGCCCAGCAGGCAGGTCAGCACCACGACGACCCAGACCGACGGATAGAGGATCACGCCGAATTGCGGCAGCGTCACACCCTGCATGAGGAAGCCCGCGACGACGCCGGCGAGCCCCAGCGTCGAGCCGACCGAAAGGTCGATGCCACCGTTGAGGATGACGAGCAGCATGCCGATCGCCAGCAGGCCGAAGATCGCCACATGCGAGGCCATGATCAGGAAGTTGTTGACGGTGAAATAGTTCGGCGACATCAGCGAGAAGACGACAATGATGGCGATGAGCGCGAAGAAGGCGCGACCTTCAAACAAAAGCTCGACGAGGCTCTTCTTGCGCTTGCCGCCGCTGACCGCCGTCTTCGTGTCGATTGCAGGTGTGACTGACATGGATTCAGCGCTCCTAATGGGCATGCACGGCTTCGCCAGAGGCGGCCATGATCTGTTCTTTGGTCACATCGGGACCGAATTCAGCGGAGATGCGGCCACGCCGCATGACGATGATGCGGTGGGCGATGCTGAGGCATTCGCCGACCTCGGAGGTGGTGTAGACGACGGCAAGCCCGCTTTTGGCGCGCTCGGCCAATAGCTTGAAGACCTCGGCCTTGGCGCCGATATCGATGCCGCGGCTCGGTTCGTCGAGCAGGATCACTTCCGGCTCCGTCGCCAGCATCTTGCCGATGACCACCTTCTGCTGGTTGCCGCCAGAGAGCGAGCCAATGGGGGCCGCACCGCCATCCGTCTTGATATGCACCTTGCGGATCGCCTCGCCGATCAATCCCGCCTCGCGGGAGGTCGAGGTGAACAGGCCGCGTGTGAAGGCGCCGAGGCTGGCGAGCGAGAGGTTGCGGCCGACGCTCATGGTCTGCACCAGACCGTCGCGCTGCCGGTCTTCCGGCACAAGCACGAGGCCATCGCGAATGCAGGCCGAAATCGACTGGCCGGTGACGTCCCGGCCCTTCAGCACGACCTTGCCGGCTGTGGGCTTGAGGCGCCCCGCGACCGTTTCGAGCAGTTCGGTGCGGCCGGCGCCCATGAGGCCGTAAATGCAGACGATCTCGCCTTCGCGAACCGAAAGGGAAAGCCCGTCGACCACCGAATAGCCGGCCCCGCCGGGATCCGTCACCGTTAGCCCTTCGATCGACAGCGCCACGTCGCCCTTGTCATAGCCGGTCGGCGGCGAGCCGAGATCGAAATTGTCGCCGACCATGTGGCGGACGATCCACTCGAGATCGATGTCCTTGCGCTCGGCATAGGCCGTCATCGCGCCATCGCGCAGAACCACCGCATGGTTGGTGATCTGCAGGGCCTCCTCGAGATGGTGCGAGATATAGACGATCGAAACGCCGCGGTTCATCAGGTCGCGAATGACCTTGAACAGCACCTCGACTTCAGAGGCACTGAGCGCCGAGGTCGGCTCATCCATGATCAGGATGCGCGAATTGACCGAAAGGGCACGGGCGATCTCGACGATCTGCTGCTGGCCGAGGCGAAGTTCCTCGACGGGGGTGAGAGGATCGATGTCCTCTTCCAGTTCAGCCATCAGGAGGCGCGTCTGGCGCTCTTCTTCAGCGAAGTCCACGCCTGTTGCCGTCATGATTTCGCGCCCCATGAAGATGTTGTCGCGAACGTTCATGTTGGGGGCGAGGCTGAGCTCCTGATGGATGATGGAGATACCGCGGTCACGTGCTTGGGAGGATGACGCGAAAACGATAGGCTCTCCATCGAGAATGATCTCGCCGGAGGTGGGCTGCACCACGCCGGAGAGGATTTTCATGAGGGTCGACTTGCCGGCGCCGTTCTCACCGAACAGCGTCGTGACCTGGCCGCGATGAATGTCGAAATTGACGCCCTTGAGGGCATGCACGCTGCCGTAGGACTTCGCCACGTTGCGCGCGGCGAGCACGACTTCACCCTTCGGTCCGGTGTCGGCGGCCGCGCTCATTGGACGTCGAGCCTCACGGGAATGACGATCCAGCTCTTCGGGTTGACCAGCTTGAACACGCCGATGACCGTCACGGTCTTGCCGGAAAGCGCTGCCGGGTCGATGCCGCCGAGTACCACCTTCTTGACCTCGTTGTTGATCGCCGAGCCGGCGTCCTGATACTCGATCTGGTTCTTGAACTGGCCGAATTCGATCTGGCCGGTGGCGTCGCGCAGGTCCGTACCGTTGAGCGCGGGGCCGGTCTGCACCCGCACGGTCAGCTCGGCCGGCAGGCCTTCGACCGCAACGACGTTGTAGTTGGCCTTGCGCTCGCCGACGACGCCGGTGAACTTGACCGGAAGGACCGGGCCGACCGAGGTCGCAACGCCGTATTTCTCGGAGGCCGCCTTCTTGTCGGCAGCAATCGCCGTCGACAGTTCGACCGCGTCGACGGCACGCGTCTCGACGCTCTGCTTGATGATCGGGAACTGCTCGGCGCCATAGGCTTCCGGCGAAAACTTCTGCACCTGCACGTCTCTCTCGGAGCCGATCTGGACTATCGTGGTGTCGAACGCCATGGCGCCGACCAGCACAACGGCGGCGGCAATGCCGATCCAGCGATAGTTTCGCGCGGGCTGCGGCGGCTTCGATAGCGTGGTGTCAGTCATGTCGATTGGCCTTGCGATTGAACGGAGGAAACGTCAGTGGGTGCGCCGGCAAGGGGCCGACGACAAGGGCACGCCGACAGACCCGCGCGCGCTGGCGCTGGTGGGCGTCACTGTCTTCCGTACAGAACATGTCATGATGTCCTCCCCATGAAGGCGCCGGCCAGATCTCCTCATCTGCCTTGCGCTGCATTGCACACATCTTTCGCAGTTGCGATATATGCGTGTTATATGTCCCATTGTATATGTTAACTTAACGCAGGCTGTCAATCTGCCTTTTTTGAGTGCCGCGTCTTCCGGTATCCACATTCCACCACCTCCACCTCGCCGGGTGGGCAGACGACATCACCCAACGCATCCCGATGTGGGCGCATAAACAAAGCGGAGGCGGAAACGTGAAAATCTATATATCTATCTGATATTAAATATAAAAAATTCAAATCGCACCTACCTTCAAAGCCATAGAACCGCTATGAAGGCTCGGTCGAGGCAGCCATCGCGCGCCTCAAAACGCTCCTTTGCCCCGCCTTCTATCCGCATCCATCTTATATGAAAAAAAATTCGACAGCCGAAAAATTTTACGAGACACGCGATAACTTTGTGTTATGTTCTCTTCCGAGGTCCGGGAGATCCGTGGTACTGTCCTTGGAGGCCAATTTGGCCTCGGCCAGAGGGCCTGCAAGGGTCACGCACGCTTTCGTGAAAAACGATCAGGAGGATTGAATGCTCTGTTTCGGGTCAGGCGAAGCGACGCGGATTGTCGCGGCATCCGTTGGTGCACGTCATGGCTGAAGCGGCAGACCTGATCATCGGCATCGACGCCGGCACCTCGGTCATGAAGGCTGTCGCCTTCACGCTGACCGGCCGCCAGATCGCCAGCGCCTCCGTGCGCAACACCTACGTCACCGGCGATGACGGCTCCGTCACGCAATCGCTCGACCAGACCTGGCTCGACTGCACGCGCGCCTTGCGCGGGCTGGCAGATAAGGTCGACCGTCTGGCCGACCGCACGGCCGCCATCGCCATCACCGCCCAGGGTGATGGCACCTGGCTCGTCGGCGCCGGCAATCGTCCGGCCGGCGATGCCTGGCTCTGGCTGGACGCCCGCGCGGCACCGACCGTCGAACGGCTTGCCGCCACCGATGCCGACCGCGCACGGTTCGAGGCGACGGGCACCGGCCTCAACACCTGCCAGCAGGGCACGCAGCTCGCCCATATGGACCGCTATTTTCCGGACCTGCTGGCCGGCGCCGAAACCGCCATGCATTGCAAGGACTGGCTCTACCTGAACCTGACCGGCATCCGCGCCACCGACCCGTCCGAAGTGAGCTTCACCTTCGGCAATTTCCGCACCCGCTGCTATGACAGCGACGTGCTTGCAGCCCTTGGCCTGACGCACCGCCGCGCCCTGCTGCCGGAAGTCATCGAAGGCACCGAGACCACCCATCCGCTGACCACGGAAGCTGCTGCCGCCTCCGGCCTCAAGGCCGGCACGCCCGTCTGCCTCGGTTATGTCGACATGTGCATGACGGCGCTCGGTGCCGGCGTGCGCAGCGAAGGCCGCAACGCCGCCTGCTCCGCCATCGGTTCGACCGGCGTGCACCTTCTGGCAAAACCCGTTTCCGAGGTCGTGCTGAACGCCGAGCGCACCGGCTATGTCATCGCGCTGCCGATCCCCGGCGTCGTCACCCAGGTCCAGACAAATATGGGCGCGACGATCAACCTCGACTGGCTGCTGCAAGTCGGCGCGGATCTCCTGGGTGAATTCGGCGTCACCGTCGGGCTCAACGATATGATCGGCCGCGTCGATGCCTGGTTTGCATCGAGCAAGCCCGGCAACATTCTCTACCATCCCTATATTTCCGAGGCCGGCGAGCGCGGCCCCTTCGTCAATGCCCGCGCCCGCGCCAATTTTACCGGCCTTGCCAGCCGTCACCGGTATCCTGATCTCGTGCGCGCGGTCGTCGAAGGCCTCGGCATGGCGACACGCGATTGCTACGCGGCCATGGGCGCCCTACCCTCCGAACTCCGGGTCAGCGGCGGCGCGGCCCGTTCGGCGTCGATCCGTGGCACGCTGGGTGCTGCCCTTGGCGCACCGGTTCGCGTCAGCACCCGCGAGGAGGCCGGCGCCGCCGGCGCCTCGATGATGGCGGCCGTGGCGATCGGCGCCTACCGCACGATGGACGATTGCATTGCCGACTGGGTCACCCCCGAGCTTGGCGATGCCGAACAACCAAAGCCCGAAGACACCGACCGCATGACGCGCCTGTTTGCCGCCTATGCGGATGTCCGCCGCGGGATAACGCCTGCCTGGGACATCCTGGCCGCGCGCTGACGAAAACGATTGCGCCTCCCCGTGAGGCGTCGAAGGAGATTGAGATGAACGAGCCCGAGCGTATTGACCTCTTCGTGATCGGCGGCGGCATCAACGGC
Organism: Shinella kummerowiae; assembly: GCF_009827055.1. Lineage (GTDB taxonomy): Bacteria > Pseudomonadota > Alphaproteobacteria > Rhizobiales > Rhizobiaceae > Shinella > Shinella kummerowiae. The sequence goes on along the minus strand of NZ_WUMK01000007.1, from coordinate 34,290 downwards.
GCCGGCATTGCGCGTGATGCAGCCGGCCGTGGCCTGTCCGTCGTGCTGAGCGAGAAGGACGATCTGGCCGAAGGCACCTCCTCGCGCTCGGGCAAACTGGTGCATGGCGGTCTGCGCTATCTCGAATATTACGAATTCCGGCTGGTGCGCGAGGCGCTGATCGAGCGCGAAGTGCTGCTTAACGCCGCCCCGCACATCATCTGGCCGATGCGCTTCGTGCTGCCGCACAGCCCGGAGGATCGCCCGGCCTGGCTCGTCCGGCTCGGCCTCTTCCTCTACGACCATCTCGGCGGCCGCAAGAAGCTGCCGGGCACACGCACGCTCAATCTCGCACGCGACCCCGAAGGCACGCCGATCCTCGACCAGTACACGCGTGGCTTTGAATATTCCGACTGCTGGGTGGATGACGCCCGCCTGGTGACGCTGAATGCCGTGGGCGCCGCCGAAAAGGGCGCCTTGGTGCTGACCCGTTCGCCGACCGTCTCCGCCCGCCGCGAAAACGGCGCCTGGACGGTGACGACGAAGAACAGCACGACGGGCGAAACGCGCACCTTCCGTGCCAAGTGCCTCGTCAACTGCGCCGGCCCCTGGGTCTCCGACGTCATCAACCGCGTCGCCGGCTCGAACTCCTCGCGCAATGTGCGCCTCGTCAAGGGCAGCCACATCATCGTTCCGAAATTCTGGGCGGGCGCAAACGCCTATCTGGTGCAGAACCACGACAAGCGCGTCATCTTCATCAACCCCTATGAGGGCGACAAGGCGCTGATCGGCACCACCGACATCGCCTATGAGGGCCGCGCCGAAGACGTTTGCGCCGACGAGACGGAAATCGACTACCTGCTGAAGGCGGTTAACCGCTACTTCAAGGAAAAACTGCGCCGGCAGGATGTGCTGCATTCCTTCTCCGGCGTGCGTCCGCTGTTCGACGACGGCAAGGGCAACCCCTCCGCCGTTACCCGCGACTATGTCTTCGATCTCGACGAGACCGGCGGCGCGCCGCTGCTCAACGTCTTCGGCGGCAAGATCACCACTTTCCGCGAACTGGCCGAGCGCGGCATGCACCGTCTTGCGCATATCTTCCCCAATATGGGTGGCGACTGGACGGAGAAGGCGCCTCTTCCCGGCGGCGATATGCCGAATGCCGACTATGAGACGTTCGCCAACAGCCTGCGCGACACCTATCCGTGGATGCCGCGCAAGCTTGTACAGCATTACGGCCGCCTCTACGGCACCCGCACGAAGCATGTCATCGGTGGTGCCAGCAACCTGGAAAGCCTCGGCCGGCATTTCGGCGGCCAGTTCTATGAGGCGGAGGCGCGTTATCTCGTCGCCAGCGAGTGGGCGCAGACGGCACAGGACATCCTCTACCGCCGGACCAAACACTACCTGCATATGACGGAAGCCGAGCGCGCGGCCTTCGCCGACTGGTTCAACGCTACCCGCCTTGCCGCAGCCTGAGGTCGACCATGCCGCTGACGCTTTCACTCAACACCAATCCGCTGGTCAACCGCTTCGCCGATCCCGACGACCTGATCGACACCGTCGCCCGCGACCTTCGCCTGCGCGATCTCCAGTTGACCCACGAGTTCATCAATCCGAGCTGGAATGCGGCGACGATCCGCCGGCTGACGCGGCAGATGGACAGGGCGCTGGAACGGACCGGCGTGCGCGTTACGTCCGGCATGACAGGCCCCTATGGCCGCCTCAACCATTTCGGCCATCCGGATGCCGATGTGCGCCGCTACTATGTCGACTGGTTCAAGACCTTTGCCGATATCATCGGCGACCTCGGCGGCACGTCCGTCGGCACCCAGTTCGCCATCTTCACCTACAAGGATTATGACGATCCGGCGCGCCGCGAGGAATTGATCCAGATCGCCATCGACTGTTGGGCGGACGTGGCCGAGCACGCGAAAGGTGCCGGCCTCTCCTATGTCTTCTGGGAGCCGATGAGCATCGGCCGCGAATTCGGTGAGACCATCGCTGAATGCATCAAACTGCAGGATCGGCTGACCGCCGCCGATATGGCGATCCCCATGTGGATGATGGCCGATATCGACCACGGCGACGTGACCTCCAGCAATCCGGACGACTTCGAGCCCTATGCCTGGGCGCGCGCCGTGCCAAAAGTCTCGCCGATCATCCACATCAAGCAGAGCCTGATGGACAAGGGCGGCCATCGACCGTTCACCGCCGAGTTCAATGCCAAGGGCCGCATCCAGCCGGAACCATTGCTGAAAGCGTTCGCCGAGGGCGGCGCGGTCGACAACGAAATCTGCCTGGAACTCTCCTTCAAGGAGCGCGAGCCGAACGACCGGCAGGTCATTGCGCAGATCGCCGAAAGTGTCGCCTTCTGGGCGCCGCATATCGATACCGGTGTTTCCGATCTCAAGCTGGGCTGACCGCGGCGGGCGCGCTTGCTAAGGCTTGGCCTGAAAAATCGTTCCCGGTGCAGAGCAAGGCAGGACACCACTGATGATCGACAATGAAGATTCCCTCGCCGTCCGCGCCGCCTGGCTGCACTATATCGGCGGCTTCACCCAGTCTGCCGTCGCCAAACGCCTGGGGATTCCGTCGGTCAAGGCGCACCGGTTGATTGCACGCGCCGTTGCCGAGGGCGTCGTGAAGGTCAGCATTGACGGCCACATTGCCGAATGCGCCAACCTGGAGGTGGAGCTTTCCACCCGCTACGGCCTCGACTACTGCGAGGTCTCTCCCGATATCGACGACGATCCGCTGGCGCTGACCACGCTCGGCCATGCCGGGGCAAATTTCCTGCGGCGCGAAATCGAACGCGGCGAATCCGCCGTCATCGGCCTCGGCCACGGCCGCACGCTTTCGGCCGCCGTTCGCCATCTGCCGCGGATCAGCGCCAGCGGCACGCGCTTCGTCTCGCTGCTCGGCGGGTTGACCCGCAACTATGCCGCCAACCCTTACGACGTCATGCACCGTCTTGCGGAAAAGACCGGCACCCAGGCCTATGTGATGCCTGTGCCGTTCTTCGCCAATACGGAAGAGGATCGAGAAGTGCTGCTCTCCCAGCGCGGCGTCAGCGAGGTGTTCAACCTTGCCCGCAGCGCCGACCTCAAGATCGTCGGCATCGGCACCGTCGACAACCAGGCGCATCTGGTGAAATCCGGCATGCTCCAGCCGGACGAGCTGGAGGAGATTGCCGCCCTCGGCGGTGTTGGCGAATTGCTTGGCCATTTCTTCGACAGCAAAGGCCGCATCCTTCAAACCTCGGTTACAGCGCGGACGCTTGCCGCCTCCTTCTCCGAAGACGGCAACGACCGCATCGTCGCCATTGCAGGTGGCCCGGTGAAGACCGAGGCTATCCGCGCCGTCCTGCACAGCCACAAGCTCCATGGGCTGATCACGGATGAGCGCACGGCACGATTGCTTCTGCAAAGCTCAGCGTGACGAAAATCACAAAATCACAAAAATAATGTTACAAAAACGCAGGAATGATGTTATAGACCTATCCGCAGCGTCAGGATGGAGTACGCCGTGAAACGGGAAGAGCGCAGACAGGAGATCATCAATCTTCTGGTCGAAAGCCGGGCTGTCGAGCTTGACGACATCGCGGCGCGCTTCGGTGTCTCCAAGATGACCATCCACCGCGACCTCGACGATCTCGAACGGGCTGGCGTGCTGCGCAAGGTGCGCGGCGGCGCGACCATCGATGCCGGCACCCAGTTCGAAAGCGATTTCCGGTTTCGCGAGTTGCAGGAAGCCGATGTGAAGCGCGCGCTGGCCGAAACCGCCGCCGACCTCGTCGAACCCGGCATGACGGTGATGATCAACGATGGCTCGATGGCCTCGGTGCTTGGCGACGTGCTGGCGGCGAAAAAGCCGATCACCATCATCACCAACAATGCGGCGATCATGGAGCGCCTGAAGGGTGTCTCCGGCGTCACCCTGATCGGCCTCGGCGGCATCTATTCAGCCAAGTTCAACGCCTATTTCGGCATCGTCACGGAAGAGGCGCTGTCGCGCCTGCGCGCCGACATCGCCTTCATATCCGCACCCGCAGCCTCGGGTCGGCTTGCCTATCACATGGATGAGGCCGTGGTGCGCACCAAGCGGGCGATGATGACGTCCAGCCGCCAGTCCTGCCTGATGATCAACAGCCGCCGCTTCGGCCACACCGCACTGCATGTGCTGGCCGACCTTACGGAATTCGACACGGTCCTATCCGACAAACCCCTCCCCCACGACACGTTGGCCGAACTCGGCGACGGAAAAACCGTGGTGCGGATTGCCCACAAGGAGACAACCATATGAGCCAAAGCCGGACATTCTGGGTTGGCACGAGCTGGAAGATGAACAAGACGTTGGCCGAGGCCAAGATCTTCGCCGAACGTCTTGCTGCTGCCGACAGCGACCGCGATGCCCGAATCCAGCGTTTCATCATCCCGCCCTTCACCGCCGTGCGCGAGGTCAAGACGATGCTCGCCAATACGTCCGTGAAGGTCGGCGCGCAGAACATGCACTGGGCCGACGAAGGTGCCTGGACCGGTGAGGTCTCGCCGGTGATGCTGAAGGATTGCGGCCTCGACCTCGTCGAGCTCGGACATTCCGAGCGCCGCGAGCACTTCGGCGAGACGGACGAGACGGTCGGCCTCAAGACCGAGGCTGCCGTGCGCCATGGCCTCGTGCCGCTGATCTGCATCGGCGAGACTCTTGCCGACCGCGAAGGCGGCCATGCGACGGAGGTGCTGGCACAGCAGGTGCGCGGCGCCCTGTCGCGGCTCGACACCACGCAGAAACAGGCTGAAATCCTGCTCGCCTACGAGCCCGTCTGGGCGATCGGCGAGAAGGGCATTCCGGCGACGGCGGACTATGCCGATGCCCGCCACGCCGAGATCGCCGAGGTCGCGGAAAAGATCCTCGGCCGCCGCATTCCCTGCCTCTACGGCGGCTCGGTCAACCCGCAGAACTGCGAGGAACTGATCGCCTGCCCGAACATTGACGGGCTCTTCATCGGCCGCTCAGCCTGGAAGGTTGAAGGCTATCTCGACATCCTGGCGCGTTGCGCCGCCACCATCTGAAAGGAGATTTTCCATGAAACTCGCTATTGCCGGTGACAGCGCGGGCGAAGGCCTCGCCAAGGTTCTTGCCGATCACCTGAAGGACCGCCACGACGTGCACGAAGTCTCGCGCACCGATGCCGGCCCGGACGCCTTCTACGCCACGCTCTCCGACCGCGTCGCCTCCGGCGTCATCGCCGGTGAGTACGATCGCGCGATCCTCGTCTGCGGCACCGGCATCGGCGTCTGCATCTCCGCCAACAAGGTGCCGGGCATCCGCGCCGCGCTGACGCACGACACCTATTCGGCCGAACGCGCCGCCCTCTCCAACAACGCCCAGATCATCACCATGGGCGCCCGGGTCATCGGCACAGAACTCGCCAAGGCCATCGCCGACGCCTATCTCGCCCAGACCTTTGACGAAAACGGCCGCTCCGCCGGCAATGTCCAGGCGATCAACGAGGTCGACGCGAAGTACAACGCGGCCAAGTAACGACCAGCGCCGACCGCTTCAGACCAGCCCCTGCACAATGCCGGGGCTGGTCAAATCATTGCCGCGAGGACTACGTCTGTTCGTCCTTGCGCTGCACGACCACGCTGAGCAAAGCCAGCGCGCCCGACCCCACCATCAGGAAGAACGAGACAGCGTTCAGCACCGGCGTCGAGCCGACCTTCACCATGCGGTCATACATGGTGATCGTCAGCGGCGCATCGGAGCCGACGAGCATCAGCGTCGTGTTGAAATTCTCGAACGAGACGAGGAAAGCCACGACGAAGGCGGAAAAGAGCGCCGGCATCAGATAGGGCAGCGTCACCGTCATCAGCACGCGCAGCCGCGAAGCGCCAAGATTGAAGGCCGCCTCCTCCAGCGCGATGTCGAATTTCCGAAGACGCGCGGCGATCACCAGCGAGGTGATGGTGGTGAGGAACGAGAACTGGCCAAGGATGACGAGAAAAATCCCGGGGCGCAAAAAGTCCCATTCGATTCCAAACGTTTCTTCCAGGCCGTTGGCGATCATGCTGGCGAAGACCAAAAGCGAGATGCCGAGGATGACGCCGGGAATGACCAGCGGCACGATCATCAGGATGTAGAAGATGTTCTTGCCGGGAAACTGCTTGCGCTCGAAGAGGAACGCGTTGCAGGTGCCGGCGGCAACCGCCATGGCAGAGACGGCGACGCCGATGATCAGCGAGTTCTGCAGGCCGCGCAGCAGCCGCCGGTCATGGAACATGCCGATCTTCGGCTCGGTACTGCTGAAGAACCAGTCGAGCGTAAAGCCATTCCACGGCAGCGCCGGGAACATGGAATCATTGAAGGCGAACATGCCGGCGGCGAAAAGCGGTGCGGCGAGATAGATGAGGAACGCCAGCATATAGCCGCGGTAGACCCATCGGAGGAGAGGCGATTGCGGGGCCGCAACGTTCATGGGTCAGTCCTTTGCGACGGTGGAGGCGAGGCTCTGGTCGGTCAGCCGCAGCCCAAGCCAGACGACGAACGAGGTGAACACGAGAAGCAGGACACCGAAGGTCGCGCCGGACTCCCAGTTGTAGCGCGTGACGAACTGTTCGTAGATCTGCTCCGTGAACCACATGCTGTTCTTGCCGCCGAGCAGGATGGGCGTGAGATAGCTGCCCGCCGTCAGCATGAAGACGATGATGCAGCCGGCGACGATGCCCGGCATCGCATAGGGCACGACGATGCGCCGGAAGACGGTGAAACGGCTGCCACCGAGATTGTAGCCCGCCTCGATCAGCGAATTGTCCATGCCGTCGAGCGTGGAAACGAGCGGCACGATCATGAACAGCACGACCGTATAGACGAGCCCCATCACCACGGTGGCGTCGTTGTAGAGAAACTCCACAGGACCGCTGACCAGGCCGATCTTCTGCAGGAAGCTCGAGACAAGACCGGTTTCACGCAGGATAACGATCCAGCCGAAGGCGCGCACGAGGTCGCTCACCCAGAGCGGGATAAGGCACATCAGAAAAAGGGCTGCCCGCGAGCGGCGCTGCGCGATCTTGGCAATGTAGTAGGCTACCGGAAAGCCGACGATGAGCGCCATCGCCGTCACCAGGATCGACATCCAGGCGGTGCGCAGCAGCGTGTTCCAGTAGATCGGTTCCGAGAGGAAGGCGACATAGTTCGAGACGCCGAACGTGTATTCGCCCGGCCCCACCTTTTCCCGAAGCGAGATATAGCCGATGCCGAGCTGCGGCAGGATGATGAGCAGCGCGATCCATAGCGCGAAGGGCGCGAAGAGCAGGATGAAGGAGAGTTTCGTGACGTCCGAGCGCGCCATCGCCGTCACCTCGAGACGCTGAAGCAGCGGCCATGGCCGTGGCTCCAGCCGATATCGACCCGGGCGCCGGGTTGAACGCGGTTGGTGCCGTCCATCACGGCCTGGCCGACTTCGATGAGATTTCCGCCCTGGGCACGCACGAGGATACGGCTGCTTGCGCCGTTGAAAAGCAGGCTTTCGACCGTTCCTTCGAGACGGTTCTCGGCGCCTGGCCCCACCGAAAGGACTTCCGGTCGCACGAAGAGTTCGACGGTGCTGCCCGCTGCAATGCGGTCGTCACCCGCCGTGGCGATCGCCTCGCCGCCACCATCGAGCGCCACGCGCACCTTGCCGTCCGCCACGGAAAGCGCGCGGCCAGGCCAGCGGTTGCTGTCGCCGACAAAACCGGCGACGAAGCCGGTCTTGGGATCGTTGTAGAGTTCCTGCGGCGAACCGATCTGCTCGAACTGGCCGGCATTCATGACAGCCACATTGTCGGACATCAGCAAGGCTTCCGACTGGTCGTGGGTGATATAGAGGAACGTCGTCTCGAACTGGTGCTGGAGCTGCTTCAGTTCGATCTTCATGCGCTCGCGCAGCTTGAGATCGAGCGCGCCAAGCGGCTCGTCGAGCAGCAGGACATCGGGTTCGAGCACCATGCAGCGGGCAATGGCGATACGCTGCTTCTGGCCGCCGGAAAGCTGCGACACCTGCTTTTGCTCCGTGCCGGGCAGGCCGACGCGGTCGAGCACCTGGGCAACCTTGCGGGTAATGTCGGCCTTGTTCTCACCGCGGCAGCGCAGGCCATAGGCGATGTTCTCGCCGATGTTCATCATCGGAAAGAGCGCGAGATGCTGGAACACCATCTTGACGGGACGCTTGTTCGGCGGCGTCGAGAGCACCGATTGCCCCTTGATGCGGATGTCGCCGCTCGTCGGCTCCTCGAAACCGGCGATCATGCGCATCAGCGTTGTCTTGCCGCAGCCGGAGGGTCCGAGAATGGAGAAGAACGAACCGCGCGGGACATTGAAGGACACGCTGTTGACGGCGGTATAGGCGCCGAACCGCTTGCTCAGGCTTTCGCATTGAAGGTCGTGCATGGGTGCTCGCAAATCGCGGCCGCAAGGCGGCCATTTTGAAAACAGCCGACCAGGGTAATCCCCCGGCCGGCTGGTGTCGCGCCTTGGGAGGCGATCAGTTCGACGCGGCGGCCTTGATGCGCTCGAGCGCCTTGCCTTCCATGTCCTCCAAGCCTGCCGGAATGTTGGCGAAGAACTTGAGGTTCGCAAGATCCTTCTCGTCGAAAGCAGCCTTCACGGCCGCCTTCTTGTCGTCCGGCAACAGGTCGATGCCGTTGCTGACGGCAGCGATCGCACCGGTCGAATCCGACATCAGCTTGACGATCTCGGGCTTCATGACGAAGTTGATCCACTTGTAGGCGGCATCGTCCGCCTCGCCCTTGCGCGGGATGACGAAGGTGTCGATCCAGGCAAGCGCGCCGGTTTCCGGCGGCACATAGACCAGGTTCTTGTTCTGGCCGTAGAGCTTGAAAGCCGTGGAATCCCAGGCTTCCGAAACGACGACTTCACCTGACAGCAAGAGCGTCGAAAGATCGTCGCCGCCGTTCCAGTAGGTCTTGACGTTGTCCTTGCAGGCAATCAGCTTTTCCGTCACCTCGTCGAGCATCGTCTGGTAGGCCGCCTTGTCGCCATAAAGCGCGAACGGATCCTTGCCGAGCGAGAAGGCCGTGCCGAGCAGGATCGTACGGCGCAGGCGCATCGAGGTGCGGCCCTTGTATTCCGGATTGCACAGATCGCCCCAGCCCTTGACGTCCGGCGCCTTGGAGATGTCGGCGACGATGCCGGACGTGCCCCACTGGTGCGGTACGGCATAGAGCGCGCCGTCGATCGTCGCATTGGCCTTCACGCCTTCGAGAAGGTTCGGCGCGAGGGCGGCCGTATCGACCTTCGAAAGATCGAGCGGCTTGTAGATGTTGTATTCCTGCTGGGCCGCGAAGATGCGGTCATGGCTCGGCTGGGCGAGGTCGTAGCCGGCGCCGCCGGTCGCCCGGAGCTTGGCGACCATTTCCTCGTTGTTCGACAGCGTGACCTCGACGGTGATGTCAGGGTTCGCCTCTTCGAACAGCTTGATGACGTTGTCGGGCGCATAGCCGCCCCAGGTGAGCAGGCGCAGGGTTTCAGCCTGGGCTGCTGTGCTTGCGACGATGAGGGCAAGCGCCGTCGTCGCGGCGAGCGCGAATGTCGATTTCATGCTGTTCTCCTCTTCCATTTGGCTGTTAAAAGCCGCCGTTTCTCCGGCGTTCTTGTCTGAAGAGGACCATCTCACTCCCGATGATGGCCCTTGGTTCCCGATTTTTAGCCATTGCCATCAAAGAGGGAGATTGGCTCCCCCGAAAGGTCCATTATCTCCTTGCGGTAAGACCAGTATGACGATCAGCTGATCTTCGCGGCCAGGCTCTTCGTGCGGGTATAGCTGCGCAGGGCCTCAAGTCCCTTCTCGCGACCGAAACCCGACAGCTTGCTGCCGCCGAACGGCACCTCGATCCCGCCGGCAAAATACTCGTTGATATAGATCTGCCCGGCCTCGATATCGCGCGCCATGCGATGGGCACGGCCGAAATCGCGGGTGTAGATGCCGGCGACGAGACCAAAATCCGTACCGTTGGCGATGGCGACCGCTTCCTCTTCGCCCTCGACAACCTGCACCGACAAGACCGGCCCGAAAATCTCCTCCTGGATGACAGGGTCATCCGCCTGGACGGCGTCGAGAATGGTCGGCTGGAAGAACCAGCCTGTGCCGCTCTCCGGATCGACCGCTCGCTGCCCGCCAGCGGCAATCGCAACCCCTCGCTCCCGCGCGCCCTCAACATATCCGGCCACCTTGTTGAGATGGGCGGCGGAGTTCAGAGCACCGACCTGTGGTCGCCGAAGACCATGGCCAAGTTTCAGGCCATTGGCACGGGCAGCGATCCGCTCGACCAGTTCCGCATGCACCTTGCGTTCCACCACGAGGCGCGAACCTGCCGAGCAGATCTGGCCGGCATTCTCATAGATCGCGCCAAGCACGCCTTCGATGGCGGCATCCAGATCGGCGTCGGCCATGACGATGACCGGCGACTTGCCGCCTAGTTCGAGCACGACGCTGGTAACGTTGGCGGCAGCCGACTGCATGACGCGGATGCCCGTTGGCACGGAACCCGTGAACGTGACATGGCGAACATCCGGGTGCGACACCAGCGGCCCGCCCGCCTCCGCGCCGGTGCCGGTGACGACGTTGCAGACACCCGCGGGCAGACCCGCCCGGAAAAGAATGTCCGCCAGCATCAGCGCGGTCAGCGGGGTCTGCTCCGCAGGCTTGGCGACCACCGTGCAGCCGGCGGCCAGCGCCGGCGCAATGCTGCGCGCCGCCGTCGAGAGCGGATAGTTCCAGGGAATGATATGCGCGGTCACACCGACCGGTTCCTCGATCGAGTAACCGATATAGTCCGTCCCAAGCGGGAAGGTATCGCCCTGAATTTTGTCGGCCGCACCGGCGTAATATTCGAAGCAGCGCGCCGCGCCTGCGACATCGCCTTCAGCCTCCTGCAAGGCCTTGCCGCTGTCGAGGCTTTCCACCACAGCCAGCCGCGCCGCTTCCGCCCGGATGATCTGGGCGGCGCGGAACAGGATCGCGCCGCGGACACCCGCCTTGGTCCGGCCCCAGTCGCGCTGTGCCTTGCGGGCGGCGGCGACTGCCCGATCCACGTCATTACCGTCGCCGGCCGCGAAGGTGTGAAAAGCGCGCGCAGAGCCGGGATCGAAGGTTTCCATCCCGCGGCCACCGGTGGCGTCGACGAAGACACCGTCGATGAAATGACCCGATGGCAGCGCGGACAAAGTCCCCTTGGAGAAATATTCGCCGACAAGAGCTTCGCTGCTCATCTCAATTCGCCTCGCTCATCTGGTAGCTCGAACGCGCGAGCCACTCCGGGTCGATTTCCACGCCCCAGCCGGGTTCATCAGTCACCATGGCCTTACCATCGACGATGTCATAGGGCGACTTGCGGAACAGACCATCCTGCCAAGGATAATAGTCCTCACCCTCGATCGAGAATTCGAGATACTTGCCGGCATTCGGGATGGCGCGCAACAGGTGCATGGTGAAGAGCGTCACCATGGAAAGATTGGCGGCATGCGGCGTCACGGGGATGCCGGCCGCTTCAGCCATGCGCACGACGCGCAGTGTCCGGCTGATGCCGCCGAGATAGCAGATATCCGGCTGGACGATATCGACCGCCTTCATCTCGATCATGCGGCGCCAGGTCGGCAGGTCGCAATCCTGCTCGCCGCCGGTCACGTCCATGTCGAGCGTGTCCGTGACTTCCTTCGTCTGTTCCAGCTCCCAGTAGGGGCACGGCTCCTCGTAGTGCACGAGACCGTTGTCCTGCATGATCCGACCCACCTCGATGGCGCGTGCCGGTGAATAACAGGAATTGGCATCGGCAAGCAGATCGGCCTCGGCGCCAACGGCCCGGGCGATCGTCGGGATGATCTCCTCCGTCCGGCCCGGCCATTCGTCCTGGTTGCGGCCGCATTCAGCACCGACGCGGAACTTGAAGGCATCGAAGCCGTAGTCGCCGCGCAGGCGCTTGAAGCGCTCGGCCTCGGCGGCCGGCGTGATGTCGCGCTTCATGGAGGAGGCATAGGCGCGCAGTGGCCCGGCCGAGCCGCCGAGCAGCGCCGCGACCGGCTTGCCGGCCTGCTTGCCGCGCAGGTCCCACACTGCCGTGTCGAGGCCGCACATGGCGCGGTAGAGGTAGGAGCCCGGAAACTTGTGCTCGCGCTCGAAGACCCGGTCGAGATGGTCGTCAAGGTCGGTGATCTCGGCGCCCAGCGTATAGGGCGCGACCTGACGATGCAGGATCTCCGACGTGATATCGGAATTGTAGGTCGATACCTGGCCCCAGCCGGTGGCGCCGGTTTCGTCGGTGATGCGGACGAAGCCGACATATCTGTTGCAGAAGGTCTCGATGCGTTTGATCTTCATGACAATCTAATCTGTTTGACGGCCAATCTGCCTGGCGGATGAAACGGCCCTTGACGCCGCGAACTGGTACGACAATCATCGCAAATTCTTCATGCGATAAGGTCCACTTTACTTTTAGTAGCGGACCATTATTGCGAGGGGACGACAGGCCGGGAGGGCGCTATGGTCAAGTATCCGGGTGGCGCCTTGCTGCCCACGCTGCAGTTCGATCGCAATTCCAGGACGCCGATCAGCGCGCAACTCTGTACGGCGCTCCGCGAGATGATCCTTTCCGGCGAACTCCAGCCCGGCGAGCGCCTGCCATCCAGCCGCACGCTCGCGAAGGACCACGAGGTTTCCCGCACCACGGCGATCAGCGTCTACGAGCAACTCGCCGCCGAGGGCCTGATCCGCTCCAGCATCGGCGCCGGTGCCTATGTGGCCGACACCCTGCGCGACGGCCGCCCGGCGAGAATACCGCCGAAGAATATCGAAGACGAAATACGCAGCCCGCCACGTCTTGCTCAGCTCAGCGCCGACGCGTCGGAACATTATTTCCCCCGCCTGGCGCATCCGGAAAACCCGCGCCCCTTCATCACCGGCATTCCAGCCTTCGACGAGTTTCCGATGGCTTTGTGGGCGAGCATGGTGGCGCGGTACTGGCGCCAACCGCGCAACCTGCTGCTCGGCTATCCGCCGGCGGAGGGACTGATGGAACTGCGCCGGGCCGTGGCGATGCATCTGCGCGCCAATCGCGGCATCACCTGCGAGCCCGAACAGGTCTTCATCTTCAACGGCGCGCAGGACGCCTTCAACCGCATCGGCAACACCCTGCTTGATCCCGGTGATACGGTGTGGATCGAAAATCCCGGCGCGATCGGCGCGCGCAACAGCCTGATTTCCTCCGGTGCGAAACTCGTGCCACTGAGCATCGACGAAGAGGGCATCAACGTTGCCGAGGGCCTGGCCGTCGCGCCGGATTTCCGCCTCGCCTTCGTCACCCCCGCCCATCAGCACCCGCTCGGCGTGACGATGAGCCTGCAGCGCCGCTTCGAACTGCTGCGGGCGGCCGAAAGAGCGGGCGCCTGGATCATCGAGGACGACTATGTCGGCGAGTTCCACTATGCCGGCCACCCGCCGCCGACGCTGAAGAGCGTCGATACATCCGGCCGCGTCATCTATGTCGGCAGCTTTTCCAAGGCGCTGTTCGCAGCCCTTCGCCTCGGTTATGTCGTCGCACCGCCCGGCCTGGTCGACGTCTTCTACCGCATCGCCGGCGCAACCCTGCAAGGTTCAGCCGCAAGCCTGCAATCGGTCGTCGCGAGCTTCATCGAGTGCGGCCACTTCTCCAGCCACATCCGCCGCATGCGGCGCATCTATGCCGAACGGCTCCAGGCACTGCTCGACGGCGCGGCGCAGCATATGCAGGGCATGATGGAGGTCGCGCCCACCGAAACGGGCTTTCACACGGTCGGCCGCCTTGCCGACGATGTCGACGAACTCGCCGTCGCCCGCCGCGCGGCAGAGCGCAACATCCTCGTCTCTCCCATCAGCCGCTTTGCCATCACACCGGTCAAGCAGCGCGGCCTTATCCTCGGCTTCAGTTCCGCGCCGCCGCGCATGATCGCAAGTGCCGCCGAAACCCTCGGCGCCGTCCTGAAGGACATGCGCAAGGAACAGGCCCGCCGCACCGGCTAAGCGCTAGCCGGCGTCGGTGAGGATCATTTCGGCACCCTTTTCACCGACCATGAGCGTCGGCGCGTTGAGATTGCCGGACGTGATGCGGGGGAAAATCGAGGCATCGACGACGCGCAGGCCGTCAAGACCATGTACGCGCAGACGCGCATCGACCACCGCGGTCGCGGCGTCCGGCCCCATGGCGCAGGTGCCGCAGGGGTGGAACACCGAGCCGGAGCGTTCCCGGATATCGGCGATCAGCTCTTCATCGCCCGTGATCCCGGTGCCCGGCCGGATCTCGCTTTCGATGATCTCGCGCATCGGGCCGGTCCGTGAAAGGCGCCGCAGGAAATGCGCGGCTTCGAGCAGTTCCTGCACGTCTTCTTCTGTCGACAGGTAGTTCGGCTGGATTTCCGGCGCGGCAAAGGGGTCCGCGGAGCGGATGGCAAGCTCTCCGCGGCTGGTCGGATGGCAGTTTGAAACCCCGACGAGGAAGCCGGAGAAGGGATCCGGACTCATCAACGCCCGCCGTCCCGGCAGCGCACGTGTATAACTGACCGGCGAGAAATAGAGCTGCATGTTCGGCCGCGTGTGCGCCGGGCTGGTGCGGAAGAATCCGCCGCCCTGGTTCACGCTGAGCGACAGCGGGCCGCTCTGCGTCAGCACATACCGCAGCCCCACCATCAGCCTGCCCCACCAGGGCCGCAGCACATCGTTCAGCGTCGGCCGCCTGCTCCGGTAAAGATGGTCGAAGCCGATATGGTCCTGCAGGTTGCGCCCGACGCCGCTGGCCGCATGGACGACCGCGATACCATGGCGCTTCAGCAATGCCGGATCGCCGACGCCGGAGAGCTGCAGAAGCTGCGGCGTGTTCACCGCCCCGGCGGAAAGGATCACCTCGCGGCGCGCCCGGATCTGCCGCGTCTCGCCACCCTGCCGGTATTCGACACCGGTCGCGCGTTTGCCGTCGAACAACAGGCGGGTCGCCTGGGCGGATTTTAGGACATTGAGGTTGTGCCGCCTGCGCGCCGGAGCGAGATAGGCAGTGGCCGCCGAGCAGCGAAAGCCGTGGCGCGTCGTGATCTGATAGATGCCGATGCCTTCCTGGGTCGCGCCGTTGAAATCCGGGTTGTGCACAAGGCCCGCCTCCTGCCCGCCGGCAAGATAGTTCGCGCAAAGCGGATGCACCACCTTCTCGATATTGGTGACGGTGACCGGTCCATCCTGCCCACGCCATTGATCGGCCCCGGACAAGTTGTTTTCCAGACGCTTGAAAGCCGGCAGCACGTCCTCATAACTCCAGCCCGGATTGCCGAGCGCGCGCCATTCATCAAAATCCTCGGCCTGTCCCCGGATAAAAACCATGGCGTTGATCGAGCTGGACCCGCCGAGCACCTTTCCACGCGGCCAATAGCTCTGGCGGCCGCCGAAGCCCGGTACGGGTTCGCTCAGATATTTCCAGTTCAGCGTGTCGTGATAGAACGCCTTGCCATAGCCGATCGGCATGCGCACCCAGAAATTCAGGTCACTGCCCCCGGCCTCCAGCAGCGCAACACGATAGTGGCCACTCGCTGAAAGCCGATTGGCAACCACGCAGCCCGCCGATCCTGCGCCGACAACAACGTAGTCGTATTCGTCCATGTCTCCGCCATTCCTTCAAATGCACGCCGTCTCCAACTCCCTTGCTATCCGCCCGTGGACCTTGCGTCAGCATCCATTTCGATGGGATTGGCGTACCAGTTTATCACATCCCCGTTCCGGATCGGCTTTCGGGCCGGCGCTATCTGGCATCACAGAAAGAACCGGCTAAATTGCAAAATGCCGGTGCGGTATTGAGCGGAGTTCAACAATGGCCAGAGACACCATCAGCGATTTGAGCACGTTCCTGGTCGTCGCCCGGGAAAGGAGCTTCACAAAAGGTGCGGCAAAGCTTGGCCTTTCACCATCCGCTCTCAGCCACACGATCCGCCTTCTGGAGGAACGATTGGGGGTGCGGCTTCTGACGCGAACCACACGAAGCGTTTCGCTCACCGAGGCAGGCGAGCGCCTACTCCTGACGATCAAACCCCAGTTCGAGGAAATCGAAATGGCGCTTTCGGCACTGACGGCGCTGAGGGACAAACCCGCAGGCACCGTTCGCATCACGGCCGGCGAGCACGCAGCCGAAAAGATCCTGTGGCCAGCGGTGGAACGGCTATTGCCGGATTATCCCGATATCAAGGTCGAGATCGTGGTCGACAATGGCCTGACGGATATCGTCGCCGACCGCTACGACGCCGGCATCAGGCTTGGCGAACAGCTCGACAAGGACATGGTCGCGGTCAGCATCGGCCCAGAAATGCGCATGGCCCTCGTCGGGTCTCCGTCCTACTTCCAGCGCTATCCAACGCCCGTGACGCCGCAGGACTTGACCGCGCATGCCTGCATCAACCTGCGACTGCCGACCTATGGCGGCTTCTATGCCTGGGAACTGGAGAAGGATGGGCGCGAGCTTCGCGTTCGTGTCGACGGACCGCTTGCTTTCAACGTCTCGCACATGGTGGTCAACGCTGCCCGTACCGGCGCGGGGCTGGCCCTTGTTCTGGAGGACATGGTGCGCGAAGACATTTTGGACGGACGCCTGAAACGCGTCCTGGCCGACTGGTGTCCGCCATTCTCCGGCTATCACCTCTACTACCCGAGCCGTCGCCAGCTTTCCCCGGCATTCGCCGTTCTGCTAGATGAGCTGCGCAAAAGTGATACCATGAAACCACCCCTACCCTTCGAACACTCGCCGGGCAGCGGGCCGAAGCCGTGAACGTCGCTATCGCTTCCCAAACCATGGCATTCCTGAATGCCATTCACAGGTTCATGCCACCACCTCCCTCTAATCGCATGGCCTGCCCGATGCTATTTGCCTTCAATGATGCCCGGCCTTCGCCGTGGCCGACCTTGGGTGATGCCCCAAATCCAGCCTCTTAAATCAACGAAAGGCATATCCATGAAAAGTTTTGGTTTTGCAGCAACCGACGCCAACGAACCGCTGGTTCCCTACACTTTCGAACGCCGCGCGCCGCGTGCCAACGATGTCGTCATGGAAATCCTCTATTCCGGCGTCTGTCATTCGGACCTGCACATGGCCCGCAACGACTGGACCTGGACCGTCTATCCGCTGGTGCCCGGTCACGAGATCGTCGGGCGGGTGATCGAGACCGGCAGCGCCGTGACACGCTACAGGATCGGCGATCACGTTGCCGTCGGCTGCATGGTCGACAGCTGCCAGAGCTGCGACCAGTGCCGCCGCGGCGAGGAACAGCTGTGCCGGGAAGGCAATACAGGCACATATAACGCGCCCGACCGCATTACCGGCGACATCACCCGTGGCGGTTACTCCAAGCATCTCGTCGTGCGGGAAGAATTCGCCTGCCGCGTGCCTGACGGCCTCGACATCAGTCGTGTTGCACCGCTTCTTTGCGCCGGCATCACGACATATTCGCCGCTGCGCACATGGAATGTCGGGCCGGGAAGCCGCGTCGGCGTGATCGGCCTCGGCGGCCTTGGTCACATGGCCGTCAAGCTCGCCTCCGCCATGGGCGCCGTCGTGACGGTGCTGAGCCGCACCAGTGACAAGGCAGACGACGCGAGGGCCTTGGGCGCAGACAGGCTTTTGATCTCCACCGACGAGCAGGCCATGGCCGACGCCCAGTCGAGCTTCGACCTGATCATCGATACCGTGCCCGTCAAGCACGACCTCGACCTCTATACGCCCTTGCTCGACGTCGACGGGACGCTGGTGATCGTCGGCCAGGTCGGCCCGATGAACCCGTTCAACAGCGTCCCCCTGCTGCTCGGACGCCGGCGTGTGGCGGGATCACCCATCGGCGGCATCCGCGAAACGCAGGAAATGCTCGACTTCTGCGCCCGCAAGAACGCCCTGCCCGATGTCGAAATGATCCGCATGGACGAGATCAACGAGGCTTTCGAACGCATGGAACGCGCCGACGTCCGCTACCGCTTCGTCATCGACATGGCATCACTCAAGGCCGCCGGATAAGGCGCTTCTGCCGTGCGGCTTCGCTTCGGCAGCCGCACGGCATGTCCTCAGGTTGGCAGAGAACGACGACATCGGTCTGCCAATAGCTCCAGCATCCGCACACGGTCCGTTTACCGTCGCTCTGGCCCATGACGTTAAAGAGGGGCGTTGGTCTCCCCCCTGAAAAGTGATCCTTCATGAAGTGTGGCTGTTGAGGCGAGGAAGGACATGGTAGTGGCCGAGAGCTTCTTTAAGCTTCTGAAGCGAAAGAGGATACGTCGCAAGGCCTACCGTTCACGCGATGAAGCTCGCCAGGACGTGTTTGACTACATCGAAATGTTCTACAACCCAAAACGCAGATACGTCAGGAACGGGATGCTGTCACCCGTCGATTTCGAGAAGCACAGAAAATCTGACCCGAGGGGGCATGCGAAACGTGGGGCTATTCACCTTTTGCGCGCTGCTTCCCAATCTCCCGCTGCCAAATATTATTACGCTGAGATCGCGGGCCTTCATGATAGGCCCGGCAATGAAGAGACGCGAAGTTTTCTAGGAGAAGGCGGAGGATCTTGCCCCCCCAAACGTCAAAAAGCCCCGGGACATTTCTGTCTACGGGGCTTTTGGGTGTTTTTGGTTGCGGGGGCAGGATTTGAACCTGCGGCCTTCAGGTTATGAGCCTGAACACTATACGTCTAATTACTTGTTTATATTTATAGAAATTAGAAGCAAAAAAATTTGTGCTAAAATTCGTGTTTTTTTGGGTTCAGCATACACAACGCCTCCCTCAGCAGGCCAATGTTTAAAAGAGCTAATTGTACTTTATGGAGCGGAATTTCTATGGGGTGGTGCCAAGCGTGTTTATACCCGCAAGCCCTGCAACATTAACGCGGTCAAAATCCCACTTCGGAACGCGGTCTCCTTTGGAAACAATTTCTGCAATGAATGCCTTAAATGCATCCACGCTCGAGAAGCCCAGAAGAGGTTTGAGTCTCTCAAAGTACGCCATCGATTTGCCTCGGGCAAACATCTCAAAGGGCCCCCCGTGCCGATCTGCATATAACAGGGTCTCGGGCCACCACCTGTTCCAATCAGTACCCGCGACACTACGAAGATAAAACACGAAGTCCGCCGCTTGCAGGTGTTGAAATGCAACGCCAGACCCTTGGTTACGCTCTTTTAACATATCGGCTCGTAGCGAATACCTTCGCAAGTTAAGCCGCTTATTGCGGAATTCGAGAGATCGCAGATTTTCGTCAAAGACGGAAAAGCTTTTCATGCCGCTCTCACTACGAAACCGATTAAATTCGTAATAGTCTGTATTAGCAAAGTATGCGGCAGCTCCAAACTTCTCGTACTTAATAAATATCGCTACACAGTAGAGGAAAGCCTCATGCACGATAAATCTGTAGTTGTCGTAGTCCCACTCTGAGTAACTGTTCACGCCCTGCGGCACACGATAATAAGGCAAACATCGTTCAAAAAACCGATGGATTGCTTCAACCATATTATCATCAAAAGCATAAAGCGCCGCAGCACTAAACAGTTCAATAAGTTCATTTCTATGCGGAGTAAACGCATCAATACTCGCAAGAACTATTTCATCAAATGTCTCGTTTGTCTCTGGTGTAGCTTGAATACGAAACTTCTCTAGGCCCGAAGATATCGTCTCCAAATAATCACCAGCCAAGGCTGCGGCGTTTGCTGCACCGCTTCGCATGCCATCCATCGCACGCCGATGAGCAACAGAACCTGCAATCTTCGGTACCGAAGCATTCTCATTTAGAAATGAGGGCTTCGCGCCCTGCGCAGGTCGTACATGTAGCGGTTTATTCCACGCCCATCTCACGATCTTTTCAAACTCCTCCGCATAACGGGCTGGATTTGATAGATCGAAGTAAATGCGACCTCCATAATAAGTCGGCAGAAAAGGCTTTCCCTCCGCATCACGCTCTCGGACTACGGCCACGAACTTGTCTTGTTTGGCTGATGCATAAATCTTCGGAGTAATGATCTGAGCTTCGGTTCCAGCCCCACCCTTCCGATCATCCGATTTTGCCGCATAAATCTCATCGCATATTAGGATGACCTTTGTGACTGACTTATCCTTAACCATACTTTCCATGAAGTCGTTGGCGTCATGGCCAGGCTGCAAATCCCATTTATCTAAGACTACATGAACTCCTTGGCTCACCAACTCCTCTGCCAAGCCAATAACCCATGCCTCATGATCCTGATTGCTCCAGCTATAGGAAATGAACAGTCTCGGCTCGGTAGTTTCTGCTGGCATGGCAAGCTTTGTCCTCAAAAATAGTTAGGTGCCCAATCCTGAAACAAATAGGGACACAATCAATGCGCTATGGCGAAACGTCCAATTCCTTAGAATCTACCCCACCTATCGTAACGCCGGATCAAGTGTCGCGGGTCAGGCCTTTCCTCAGGGCGGGGTGCAACAAGTTTCTGCGGTAAAAGCGTGTATTCTTGCGCATCCTTGCCACTTACCAGCCACCGGAGATTCTGTAGGAACACGCCAACATCACCGAAGTAATTGGGGTAGGTTCGGATCAGATTCTCTATTTTATCAACCTCCACTACCACGACTTTAGCCTTGCCGCCGCTGCTCTCGATATCTTGTTCAAGGCCAGCCAACCGCGCCGCAACCTGCAAGGTTTCGGTGTAGTTCTCGACGGTGACGGTACGGTCTTCCCGATAGTGGATAAGAAAGAACTTGCCTCGCTCGTAAACGAAGGTTTCAGCGTAGTGGGTCGCTGTCCTGATGTTTTCCAAGATGCTCACCGCACCCAGCTTGTCATTCAAGATTTTGATTTCATTTAAACGCTCGCGGCGCTGTGGTACGTCAGGGCCAATCGGGCATCCTTCGACGTGCGCAAATTCGGCAGACACAAGCTGGAACAGCCGCAACCAATCGCCGCTGCCCTTGTGGTGTTTCAGATCTTCGCCGTTAAACAGGCCAACTGCTTCTACAGCGGTTGCCCATGAATGTTGCAACCGTGTCCTGACTTGAAGTTCGATGCGCCGACCATCAAAAGGCCTCTGCTCTCGGGTTCTCGGGCAAAACGTGAACACGATATGATGGCTCCTGTAGCCATCTGGCTTAGGCTTTTCAATGTAGGGCCATTCTTGCCGTATGACGTGCGGAAACTCCTGTCGGATTTTGTCCAGCAAAGCCCGCACTCCAGCAATATCGTCAAGAATGGCACGGCATCCGCCGATATCCTGCATCTGGTCAAGCTTAGTAGAGCTTTCACGCAATTTCCGCCTAATGCTCGCCATCCGCTTCGGGCGCGCTGCCATATCTCCGCCGATTTGCTCCTTTCGCATCCTGTATTTTACGGAAAGGAAAACAGACCGCATCGGCATGAAGTGTGAATCTCGCCAACTATGGGCCACGGCGAACACCTGACGAGCTTCGCTAATGTCACGATTCGGCCCGAGGCTGAGGTCTCCTGCCAGTCGCTCGCCCGCTTTGCGGACAGTCTGCATGCCAAACTGAAGCTGAGGATACTGTGCCATAAAGAATCACACCGGCCTTTGTTACCACCGCCATTTTACGCTCCTGCAAGTTGAGTAAAAGGGCTGGAGGTGGGTAATCCACCGGACTGCGACAAACACGTATTGGTCGCGACTAGGCATGAACACGAAAAACCGTGCTCTCGCTCACACCCATGTCTTGCGCAATCCGCGCGCACGTCTCGCCTTTCGCCCGCCGCTCCACCACAATTTTACGCTCACATGGCCCGAGCTTCGGCTTGCGCCCGAACTTCACGCCGCGTTGGCGCGCCAGTTCGCGCCCGTGGGCCGTATTCTCCAAAATCCGCTGGCGCTGTAAACGGCCTGCCCAGCCCATGAGGTAAGCCACCACGTCGGCCATGTCCGAAACCGTATCAATCAGCGGTTCGTCAAGGAGACGCAACCGCGCTCCGGCGTGTTTCACCCTGTAGAGGATGTTCACCATGTCGAGCGGATCGCGGGCCAGCCTGTCCGACACCGTGGCCAAGAGCAGGTCGCCCGCCTGAAGGCTGGCCAAAAGCGTGGCAAGCTCGGGGCGGTCATTGGTGTTCTTGCCGCTGCGTTTCTCCTGATAGATGCGATGGCATCCGGCTTCCTCCAGCCGCTGGAGTTGATAGGCCAAGTCCTGCCCTACGGTACTCACGCGGGCATATCCGATAATCTTTGGGGAGGCATGAATGTGGGCCATTAAGCGGGTTCTCCTTTTCGAAAACCCACGAAAATCTCGCAAATCATGACGTTTTATTTAAGGCCTTCCCGAGGATATGCTTCCGTCAGAAATCACGAATTTTGCAAGGTCGTAGGATTCACATTTTTTAAACATGACCAGAGGTGGGTGATACTGGAAAAGCGCGATTTTGTTCCTTTTAAAATGCTCGAATCCGGCATTTCGGGCTTCCGTCAAAATTCGTGATATTTGATAGGCAGGTACCCAAGGGACACGTTGATAACTGGGTACATCATGACTTCTCGTTTTCTGTCCGCGACCGTGGGTACGGTCGCCGTGGGCACCGCCCTCGGATTCATCGTAGGCGCTCTCACCCGCCCGACTTTCCTCGGCACAACTTTGCCCATGGGGCTGCTGTTCGGGAGTCATCCCGACGATAGGGATTTCAAGCTACAACTGATTTCCCACCTCGGCATCACCACCATCAGCGGCCTCATCCTCTCGGCCATTCTGGCCCTTGTCCTCGTCAAAGCACTCAAGCTCTAGGCACGCCGCCGCCTGAAGGATTCCCCATGACGCAACCTGTCTCCGACTCGGCTGTACGGCCGCGCCCCTTTTGGATTCTATGGGGCGTTGCGGCCCTGCTCGTGTTTCCGCCGTTCCTGCCGGTGGGTTATACCCTCATCCTGTTTGCCCTTCGCCTCGCGGCGGCTCTGGTGTTCCTCGGTCTTGCCTATCGAGGATTCCGACAATGGCGACAACCGGCTGCCCATTCCTTGGTGCAGACCGTGGGGGCGTCTCTTGCCGTTGTGGGGGGCCTCTATGTTGCCTTTCAGGGATATGATTTGGTTGCCCCCAGCAACCGCTCCATCCAAAGCCTCATAGAGGCCGAGTTGCAGGCCCAAGGGGCCGACAGCGCGGCCGAATATAGAGACCTGAAGGTATCCGACGCGGAGTGCCAAAGCTGGTCTGACCGATGGCCTTGCAAGTTCAATGTCTCCTACACCCTCGTATCCACAGGGGAGGCCTATATAGGGTTGACGGAAGAGCTTGAGTTTATGCGCCCGACAGGAAAAGCCGTCCGGCCAGCGGGATGCGAGTTCAATTTCCAATGGTCGCAACGACTGCGCAAGACACCGTACTACGACAACGCCCTTGAGCCGATTGCATGGGGAGGTTGTTACTTGGACCCACGGCGAAAGAGCAACGAAGACCTAGAGTACCTTAACTTCGTAAAAAGCATCCAAGGCCAGAAAATACAGCGCGGGATAAGCATCAAATACGCGGCCTCTGACGCGGCAACCACAACGCTTGCGTTTCCCGATGCCGACGAACTCTTGAAAGACCGTATCGACGGGAAAATTGAAACGATCAACTGCGAAGACGTTTCCGACAAACCCGATGCGCATGCAATGTCCTGCTTCATCGGCGGAACCAGAACCGTGGAGACCGGCGACGCCCTTACAGGGATGGGCCTCGGGCGTAACAGCCCCTCGCAGGTAACAGACGGTTTTTCACAACGCGTCGTCATTGCCCCTGAAGGTTTGCGGTGGGTGGTCAAACAATGAGAGCGGGGGCGAGAATGAGTAATACCCTCGCCATACTGGCCGTAACATTCGGCCTGCTGTTCACCAGCACGGGTACGGCTATCGCCGCGCCCCTCATGCCCGCCCTTGCCGAGGCCGGAACCGACGTGGTGCCCGTCGCCAAGAAACGCAAGAAGGTGGCCAGCCGTGGCCCCGTCCTGCTCGGACGGGTCGCGGACATTGACCGCCACGAACGGATGGCGAAGAACCGGCGCGGTGGCAAGGTGGTAGGCCGTGTGCCGACCAAGGGCCGCACGCAACAGAACGACACCCTCAACCGCTTCATGCAGGGCTTTGCGGCCGGAACGGTGCAAGCCCTGACGGGAGTTGGTGGAGCGGGTGGCGGTTGCGGCATCGACGTGACCACGCCAAACCCGACCGGATGCGGCACGCGCATGGGCGGCAACGGCGGCAACAACGGCCTGCGCCCTCCCTATCAGTGCATCGTCAACGGGCGTACCATCACCACCAACACCTTCCGCGCGGGGTGCTGGATGGTACGGCAGAACAACACGACCATTCCGATAAGGCGTTAGCGTCGTGGGCGTGGATTTGGAGTTTCAACGCTGCAAGCACCCTTTGTTAATCCGAATCCATTTTCGGTGAAAAAATCCGCTGTAAAAATACTATAATATCACGCTATTGTGCCCCACATAAAGTGGAGGCATCACATGAAGGCACCTGCTTACCTAATTGCCAACGAACCCGCACTCCCTGAACGGTTCGCTTTTCTAGAAAATTTACAAACCCTTCTAGCAAAGGCGTACAGCAATCCCAAAAGTGGAAAGCTCACCCAAGAGCATCTCTTGGGTGCTCGCCAGCGAGCGGTAAAGCGTACTTTCGCGGCAGAAAGCCTGCTAAGGCCGGAAGCCCTTGAGGCAATAAAGAATAGCATTCGCCTCCATTGCAAGTGGGATACACTTGACAGCGACCTCCAAGAAATCACCCAAAAATATCAGGAAGAATCAGCCGCGATCAAGCGCGACAATGTTAGCTACAACAAGGATTTAAATATACGAATTATAAATAAACGAATTAGCAGGTCTACCTTAATACAAAGAGCCGTAAGTATAACAAAGAATCACATGAACGACCTAAAATCAAAAGAGGTAATAAATCATATTATTGATAAATTCATAAATTCTCAAAGAATATCAGGAAAAAACAGTGCGGGAACTGCTCAAGCAATATATTTCGCGTTGTCTTTCGACAAAAAACTCCGAGAAATTGGCTGCTCACAAGAATATACGTCTTGGGCTGTCGCTTCCGCACTAGATTCAGGAAGCTACTCTTCCTTTCACGCACTGAATTATGCGGAAATGGATTTTCTTCGAGATATTTACGGCAAACTCGACATTAAAAGCCCGATCTTCCTGCTTTCTCGGGAGAACCATAACCATCGTCTCGCCTCGTGTTTTGAAAGAAACAGGACCGGATGGGATTGCGAACATGATGTTTATCAATGCGACGTTGATTACGCCGCAAAAGCTTTTGAGATGTCAAAAGAGTACGGAAATAATGATTACGTCCGACAGAGTTTTATGCAGACCGATGCCCATAAAACGAATGCCGCGCTGGAATATGCGTTTCACGGGGTTGATCTCAATTTCGTGCCAGATGCGTTTCGTAACGAAAGTCTATCGGATGCAATGCTGTCGACAATGCACGGGGATGAGCAACGGAAAAATTGGGAATCCGCAGCAAGAACCGCCAGTTCGTTGGGACGGGAATATTTAAGACGCGGATACCTTGAGGAAGCTCGGGAATTAGCGGACAGATCGCACTCATACCTACTGAATTTGCTTTCTGAAGAAGACCGCAAACTTGCGCAGGGCACATATGTTTTACCAGTGGTACAAAATAACAGCCCTACGGCTTGGGCGGGCTGGATGGCATTGAGAGCGAGAACTGATTTCGAGATGCTTAAACACTGGGGCCAAGAACCAAAAATGAATATCTGGAACCTCGTCGCTGATGCAGCTAAACTTTATGCTGGTTCAGGGGCCATGAGTTGGTCCATGTCGGCTAGGAAAACAGCAAATCGCGTTGCCGAACACTATGGTTCAACAACGCGAATTTAGCTGGTCAATTCACGGAAGACGCGGATAACTCTTGGCCGCGATGTGCGGATATTCTTTTCTGAAGCTCCAGTTAACCGGAATGCCATGTTTGCGCCTCTCAACCACGCGTTGAGGGGTGCTCAAGAATTCGGTTGGAACCGCATTCGACATTGCCGATGCAACCGCCCGATAAAGCTCCGGCGTGCATTTTGCTTCTATCCGCGACCCTATTTCATGCTCAAGCATGAGACTTTCTATCGCGAAAATCGCGGGAGCACGACTAGCATAAGAATCCATTATGCAGCTGATTTCTTTTATGTAACGCCGTTCCAGTCGAATGGCTTGGTACGCGTAGGCAAAGTTTTCCCGTGACGGCGTTAGCAGCGCCGAATGGTCTTTAAACATTTCAGATACTCCTAATGTGGAGTACCTACTATTGGGAGCGTAAGCCCATTACGCAACCCTAGATTGCTTCGTCTCGACTCAGTTTTTCAAATAAATCAATATAAAATGCTGGCGAAATCTCACCAGCATTTCGCCAAGCTATTGTTTTGCAATATAAATAGAAAAATCTTATTTCAAAATTATTGAGGATCCGAAAAATCCTCAATAGGTCAAATATCAAAGAGTGACAAATAGAGAATTACCATGAGAAATTCACGAAATACCAAGATTTCTATTAAAGATTCTTCGGTGTATTCTGAAGAATTTGGAATGACCGGAGGTGAGGAAGAAAGCCCCACCAAACTGAGCGGTAGATGGGAGAACCTGCCATTCGCGGTATTTCTCTTGTCAGCGGAAATGGCGTTCAGCCATCAGGCCTTCGAGAAAACGGGCAACGACGACACCAAGATCGATCCCGCGCACCCTCAGCCAAGTCCAACCGAAGAGTAAGTTGCAACCTAAAACATGGAGAAATGCCATGCACGACTCATACGTCAAAGACTTCTTCAGCAACATCGCCCCCACCAGAAAAGACGCCTTCGGCCGCTCGATCGGGGGCCGCGTTATCGGCTGGAAAAGAGCCAATACCGGCCAGTTGGGCGCAATCTGCGTCTTCCCGCATTTGGGCGGTAAATATCTCTACACCGTCGATGCGCAGAACCCCATGCGTCTGCGCTTCCTCCACAAGCTGTAAGGAGGCTACAATGAGAAAGTTCTTTTCCCACCGCACGGGCACCATCCGCTCCCGCCTGCCCCTGACGATTGAGCATCAGGTCACGCCCGCTCCTTCCGCAATGGCGAGAACGGGAGGCATCGCCGCCCGCCACTTCGACCATGACCCGACGGAACCGCTGCACCCCGATGTCGTCCAGCGCATCCTCGTGAGGGCCATCGAGAACGCGGCAAACAACTATGACTACATTCTGGGGCTTTATACGCCTCGGCTGATCGCATGGGGCACGCTTCAGGACGGAACAACTGTGGGAATGGTGGAAGACAACCAAACGGGTGTTCGCTACCTGTGGACGGTTCATCCGGTTCACTTCAAGCCGGTATCCTACGGGCCGGTGAACGCCTGACATGGAGAGACTGACCGGCCTCATCTTCAAGCTCGCGGAACACATCATCACCCTGTACGTCAGGGTGATGATTCTTCTCCTCCGCGAACTCTTCAAGGCGGCGGTATCTGTCGGAGGTCATATCATCCGTCAGTTCCCTGTTCGACGCGCCGCAGGCCGTCGAACACCGCCCGTAGGGCGTCGGGACGTTCCCCGTCCCGACGCGTTCAGGATAGCACCGCGCGCACCTACAGCCACCCGCAGGGCCGGAGCAACGCGAAGGAGGGGCAAAGCCCCTTGGCGGTAGGGAGCACGGTGCTAACCCACCTCATTTTCATAAATGACCCAACACTAGGCAGCCGGTTTGCAACCGGCTGCCTTCCTTTGGCATGAAGGTGGCAATGGACGTTTTTCGAGGAATTCTGTGGCTTGTCTCCGCTTCGCTCCGGCTGGCGTGGCGCATTACCTTTTTCCTGCTCCGGCAACCTGTCCGGCTCCTGCGCGCCACGCGCCATACACGCAAGGCCCATGGTTCGGCCCGCTGGGCCTATCGCTGGGAACAGTGGTGGCACGGCGCGATCTCCGGCGAGGGGGTGATACTCGGACGCGGCGCATTCCGCCGCCTGCTCCGCTTCTCGACGGACGGCATGGTGATGGTGTTCGCCGCCATGGGTTCAGGCAAGGGCCTCGGCGTCGTCATCCCTTCCCTGCTTACCTATCGCGGCTCCATGGTCGTGACCGACCCCAAGGGCGAAAACTACGCCATCACGCGCCGCCGCCGCGCCACCTTCGGCAAGGTGTGGATGCTCAATCCCACCGACCTCATTCACTCGGAACGCTATAACCCTTTCGACATGATACGGCGCGCCGCCTTGCAGGAGGCCGACGATGCCGAGGCCCTTGCGCGGCTGATGGTCGTTCCCGATGCCCGCGAGGCGCATTGGGATGACAAGGCCGTATCGCTTATCAAGGGCCTGATCCTCCATGTCCTGCACAACGAACCAGCAGCCAGCCAATGCCTGTCCACGGTGCGGCGGCTATCCGCTGAAAAGCGGGAAACGTTCCTAGATAACCTCAACGACATTGCGGACAACTCCCCATCCGCCGCCGCACGGGAAGTCATAAGCGGGGTGCTCACCAGCGCCGTGGCCCCCGATGGTGACTTTTCGCAAGAGTTTCGCTCCGTGCTGTCCAACGTGCAGAAGGCCACCGAACCTTGGTCGTCCACCAGTCCGGCGGGCAAGCTGTCCGCGTCTTCCACGTTCCAACTCTCCGACCTGGTCGAAGGCACGGGCACGCTCTACCTCTGCGTGGACGAAGACCTTTTGGACGTTTACGCCCGCTGGCTACGCGTCATGGTCGGCTGCACGCTCAAGACCCTCACCCGCGCCAAAGCCAACAAACCAAAACGCAAGGTCGTGCTGCTGCTCGATGAAGTCGCGGTGCTCGGCCGCCTTGATGTTCTCGAAAAGCAATCGGGCTTGCTGCGCGCCTACTGCACGCCCGTCCTCATCTGGCAGAACCTGCCGCAGGTCGCCAAAATCTACGGCGAGGATGCCAAGGCGTTCCTCGCCAACGCTACCGCCCGCGTGTTCTTCGGCGTGGGCGATAATGACACCGCCGAATATGTCGCTACGATGGTTGGCAACACCGGCGCGGAATCCAACTCGTCCAGCGTGAGCCTGTCCGGCTGGGCGCAAAGCAGCCGCTCGCAAAGCTCTTCGGACGGCAGCTATCGCCTTCTCGATGCCGCAGAAGTCCAGCGCCTGCCCATCACCAAGACCATCGTCAAGCTGCGTAACCTCCCCTACCCCGTTCTTGGCAAACGCATCGACTACCGCAAGGTTTGGTGCTGGCGCGGATTGTGGGACGGGTGGAATGTCAGGCCTGCCGGTTTCAACAACGAGCCTAGACAAGTAACGAATACGGAGGACGGCGGGAATTTGGAGGGCGCGTAACTCTTAACGCGCTCGCCCATCATTCCGCCCGCGCGTCCTTGGCTCCATCCTCTTCGCCCACCCCTCCAATTCGCGCATGCGGATAAGACCCTTCTCGCGCTGCTTGCCGCCAAGCCGCAAAAAGTCGTCCAATCGCTTCATCATCATGACAAGCTGTTGGAACCGCTTGCGGGCGTGCTCGGCCTTCAGGCGGCGCTGCTTCTCCTCCTCGGCAGCTTTCCAGCGGTTGAATCGGAACTGGCCGCCCTTCAAGTTTCCCTCCGTCCAGAAGGCAATGCGCCGCTCCCAATAATCAAGCTTTCGCTGGTAGCGGTCAAAACGCCGGCTCACGGCTTCCAAGTCGCGCCGTAGCTTTGCGTCATTGGCAGAGGCAATGCGCTCCAGCCAGTTCAGGCGACTGCCCCTGTCGCGCGCCGGATAATCACGCAGGCGCTTGGAAGGAACACCCTCCGGCTCCCTCGCCCGATAGGTGCCACGCTCCCGCACCCTGCTAACGGGCTCTCTCTGGCGGCGCACGGCCTGTTTTGATTTCGGCCCCACATGGATTTCCGGCTCCCTGTCGAGCAACGACGCCCGCGCCATGTCACGCTGAGTCACGGCCTCGTCACGCTGCGCCTGAAGGGTGCGGTGATCAATCTTCACCCGCTTTCCGGCGCGCTCCAACGCACTGTTGCATGCCAGCGCCCATTCGGCCCGCCAGACATTCAGAAGATCGCGGCTGTTCCACTCCCGCGTCTTCACGGGATGCAGCCCATCGGGCGTTGCCTTGCGCAAGGTCAGCATCACATGGGCATGGAAGTTGAAGCGGTTTTGCCCCTGCTCGGCGATGGGGTCATGCAAGGCAATGTCGGCCACCATGCCGCGCTGCACGAAATGACGCCCGACGAAATCGCGCACCAGTTCCAGCCGCTGCCCCGCATCCAGTTCATGCGGCAACGCCATGTTGAACTCACGGGCGAGCTGCGCATCACGCCGCTTCTCCATCGCCTCCACGGTATTCCACAGAAGCTCACGATTCTCCAACCAAGGCGCACTCCCCGCCGGCGCCATAACTTCCTCATGCACCACACCGCGCCGCTGGCTATAGTCGTGCACCTGTCCGCTGGTCCTATCAACCAGCCGCTGGCCGGAACGATACGCCGCCGCCGCAACGGCATTGGAAGGAGGACGGCGAGTGCCATCGGGATTGGCTTTGACGGCGCGCCCGAGTACCTGTCCCGAGAAGTGGTAAATCGCCATCGGCATCCCCTTCCTTGACTCTCCGGCAACACATATAAGGATGCCTGTAAGGGCATTCCATACGGCCATCAGCCACGTCCCCGTGGCGGCCGTGCCACCTATGTTGCGAAGCAATGTATAAGTGCGCTATTCCCCTCGTCTATCGTCGGTTGTTTCCGTCTCTGTGGCTTCCTATCTACACTCCGATATTCCTTCACCTGACGGCCTGCCATGTCTTCACGGCTTTCACCGCCCCGCATCATCTGCAATCTTGCCGCACTCGTCGGCTCGGTTCTGGTCGTTGGATTTCTCTTCGACCTTGCAGCCGGATGGCTCGGCTATGCCCCCCTAGCCTTCTGCATTCTGCTCCGGCCAACGCTGGCCGTCGCCTACGGCGTCGGCGTGCTGCTTACCTGTGTGGGGGTTATCATGTGGGGCGTTTCGATGGGCAAAAGCGAGGCAGGAATAACCCTCACGCTCGGCGGCATGATGTTATTCATCCTGCCGCTGGTGCTCCCGCGCTATCTCGGCGCAGAGTGCCTAATTCAATAGGCCTTTTTAATTGTCCGGCGCTTCAAACGTTTTCGGCCTAATCGTAAGTACGCGGTCATAGCCGCCTTTGATCCCGCCTTGCCAATTTTCACGACTTAACGTTACGACATGGATACCGGAATCACTGTCTCGACGGCCAGCATCAACGGGAAGCTCCAACAAGGAAGCTCGATCTGTCACACCTGCCTTCTCCAACAATCTGTCCCCTAGAGCGCGAAAGCGTGTTTCGGCATCCGCAGCCAGACTCGGATTGTTGATATATAGCTTGAGACGCAAACGCTTCACCGCAGACATGTCACCTATCAGGAAATAGCCGAGACGGTTGGGCAGCAAACCATTATCAAGATCGAGCGGGTTCGCGCTGCATGACCAATCTCCATCATCGATGTCCTGATACGCGTTGGTCTCTAAACCATCATCCTTGAGAAAGTCCCTTGCCGCATAGGGCGACCAGCCATCCCTTGGATCAACCGGCACAGGCGACTTTTCCCTGCGTTTTGCATTTTTAATTGAAGCGATGGCATCGTTTAGACCGCCTCGCGTAGTGGGCTGCGTTCGGTTCAACTTGTTACACCACCGGTCAAGCCCTTCTAGATCGGCTCTGAACGCAAAAAAACTCCGCCAGCGTGCATAGCGACGCAAACTTCGATCAGGGATAGAATAAGGGAACGAGCTAAACACCCTTTCGTAATTCACCCACAGGCCAAAAAGGAACAAGAAAGGGAAAAACAGGAGAGACAGTGCGATGGGGACGGCAAATTCCAGCGCGGTATTGCGCTGCGCGAACTCGGAGAATTCAACCGCAATCCACCAAATGCTGTACGCGAGCATGCCAGTGCCAACCAATGCCGCCAAACCATCAAGGAATTTTCCAACCCAAACGAATTCAGGCTTGGAGGCAGCAACAGCCCGTAGCGCACCCAAGAGAAACAGGAACGGCACAAGCACCAATTCACCGAGCAAATTAAAGGTGGTGAATTCCGTGACGAAAACCACGATAGCCGTTGCGCTGAAGATATCTCGAAGGATCTCGCGATAGAAATGCGGCCTTCCGATCTTTTGCACGTCAAACATCGTGACGAAAGCAAACGTCACGGCCCAAAGCAATGTCGTTTTGAAATTCGACCACTCCCACGCGCCATATCGGTGCATGAGGAAGACGCAAAGGCCAATCCACAAGCTGGCAATACCCAACGCTTTAATGATCAGCGGCTGAGTTAATGCCGCCAGAAGATGAGCAAACGCGCTACGTCCGTAGGGCTTCAAAAGAAGAAAGAAAAGCGCGACACCACCCCATACAAGCGTAGCGATCTCGCGGTTGTTAAGTTCCATTTCTATCCTTTATTGCCGTGCATCGGTGCAGAGATGCACCGAACTATAAGGCCTTCGGCCATTTCTGGTGAGCGTGCATGACGGTGATGATTTCAATGTCGCGCCCGACGCGGTACGGAATGATATAGGGAATATCCGCCAAGACCACTTCACGCGTCCCCTTGATGCGGCCAACGCGACCCGTCGCCGGAAGCTCCGCCAGCGTGTCCACGGCCGTCACGATACGCGCGACGACACGCGCCGCCGCATCGGGATTGTCCTGTTCTATATACGCGCCGATTTCATCGAGCCGCCGTAGCGCCCGAAGCGTCCAGCGAATGCGCTTGCGGCTCATGACTGGCGGGCGGACTTGACGTATTTGCCGACGACTTTGGCAACATCCTCATCGCTGGCGAACTCGCCACGGTCGGCTTCGGCCAAACCGGCTTCGATTTCGGCAAGCTGCCATTCTTCACGGGCAACAAAGTCCTCGATGGCCTGCGCGGCCATATAGGAACGGGAGCGGTCGGACTTCTCCGCGATCTGCTCCAGCTTGGTTGCGGTCTCTTCCGAGACGCGCACGGTGAATGCGGCCATGGGGTCTAACTTTCCTTGGTTCACTATAATTATGGGTGAACCACTCTGGTTCGTCAAGGTTCGCTCCATGAGCGGGGACTTTCTTCTTGATCAATGAACTCCGGCAACGAAGCAAACCCCGTCGCCGGATAGAGAAGGGCTAAACCCTTCTTGAGCACCCGCCAAGCGGGTGCTTGCGAACCGGCAAGCGGTTCGTGTTGACGCCCCTTCGGGCGTCTTATCGGGCCGTAGGGCCTCGATGTTCACGATAGGACGGTGCTCCCGCCCCCTTCGGAACCCTTCGCCCGCGATACGCCTGCTTGGGCTTGCGGGAATTGATGGCCGACGCATCAAGGGTCGTCTTGATGTGCGCGGCGTAAAACTTTTCAATCATCTCGACACTGGTGCGGCAGTTTTTGGCAATCGCGTAAACGTCTGCCCCTTCCATGAGCCGCAGACAGATATAGGTATGACGTAAGCTGTATGCTGTACGTGGCTTGCCGTCGCGATCCAGCTTGAGGTTCTGGTCGTCCAGCAGGTTGTTGAACATCTTGAGATAGCTGGAGGGGAACACGGGGTCAGTGGGCTTCGTTTTTACGCCCTCTCCCGCCTTGTCCTTATCACCACGAACCGGCCTAAGCCGGTCACGCAGCCGCTCGTAAGGCTTCACCGCGCCGACCATCGACTTACACCAGCCGATACCGCGCTTGCCGCGCACCTCGATTTCCAAAATCCGTTCGCGCGTGTCGGCATCCACGACGATCGACACATCACGGTGCTGCAACTGCTTGGCCTCGTCGGGTCGCAGGCCGGTATTGGCCATGAACAGCACGAAGTCGTGAAGCTGCTCCGCTTCCCAACGGAAGTGAGGGTTCTTCGGCTCCTTGGCGTTCTGGCGCGTGGCCTCGTAAAGCTGCTTGTATTCGGCAGGGCTGAACCAAGGCCGGTGCACAATCTTTCCCTGCGTCTTGTACGGCGGCGACAGGTCAGGAAGGTGTTGCAGCCATTTGTGGCGGATGGCGGTTTTCAGGACCTGCCGGAGCGTGCCGACTTCATCGTGGAGCGTACTCCGCGCCGGTGCCCTCCCCGTCGTGGACGTGGCGATGCGATGCACACGGTAGTCCTGAACCGTGCCGGCATTGATTTCCGAAAGGCCCATCTTGCCGAAGAACGGCGCCAGATGAAGCCGCAGGCGGATGCTGTGGCCCTCAACCCATTTCGGGCTGCGCTCCCCCTCGGTGATGGCGGCATATTCCTGCTCGAACTTCTTGGCAGCTTCCGCGAAGGTGGTTTCGGTCTTCAAAAGACC
>NZ_WUMK01000006.1 GCF_009827055.1 Shinella kummerowiae | reverse complement strand
ACCCCCGAGGATGACGACGGAGAGGGTAGCGTGCCATCGTTAAAGCGCAGGCACCGATAAAGGGCCGGCTCACTCCTGCCCGGCTTCGTCCACCGTCTTGTTGTCGCCCGTCGCGGCCTTTTCCTTGGCGATGGCCTCGCGTTCGCTTTCGCGCACGACATGCAGGAACTCGGCGGCGATCGGCGGGGACACCTGCACCGTCTTCTTCTGCTTGTCGTAGATGCAGACATAGGTGATCTGGCTCTTGGATTCCGGCGACAGCCCCTCGATGGCGGCGATGCCGAAGGATTCGGTGCCGGTCGGTTCGACGAAGACATTGGGCGTTCCGAGCGCCTCCGGCAGGCTTGCCAGGCAACTCTTTTCCACGTCGGCGCGGAACTCTTCCCAGGCATCCGGCGAGGAGGCGTGGGCGGCCGGGGCAAGAAGCGAGAGGGCAAGGCAGGCGAGGGGGATGGCGCGCATGGGAGGCTCCGTGTTGCGAGGGTATCGGACAAAATGTCCCGAATCGGATTTCGTTCCGCTTCGTCATTGATCTGACACGCAAAACCGAAATGATTTTGTCGCATGTCAGGAAATTTTGGAACCCGGGCGGTTGCCTCTTCCGGTTGCCGCTCCTATGTTCCGCTCACGGATTTCCTTGAAAAAAATTCCGTCGCCGGAGCAGCTCCAGCAAAGCGCAAAGCAGTTTTGCGCCCGGATCTGCGCCTAAACAATGAGGAGACATCACGATGGCTTTCGAACTTCCGCCGCTTCCCTATGATTACGATGCGCTTTCGCCCTTCATGTCGCGCGAAACGCTCGAATATCACCACGACAAGCACCACAAGGCCTATGTCGACAACGGCAACAAGCTGGCGGAAGAGGCCGGCCTGGCGGATCTGTCGCTCGAAGAGATCGTCAAGAAGTCCTATGGCACCAACCAGGGCCTCTTCAACAATGCCGGCCAGCACTACAACCACGTTCATTTCTGGAAGTGGCTGAAGAAGGGCGGGGGCGGCAAGAGCCTGCCGGGCGCGCTGCAGAAGGCCGTCGACGCCGACCTCGGCGGCTACGACAAGTTCAAGGCTGACTTCATCGCCGCCGGCACGACGCAGTTCGGCTCCGGCTGGGCCTGGCTCTCCGTCAAGGATGGCAAGCTTGCCATCTCCAAGACTCCGAACGGCGAGAACCCGCTGGTGCACGGCGCAGAGCCGATCCTCGGCGTCGACGTGTGGGAACACTCCTACTATATCGACTACCGCAATGCCCGCCCGAAATACCTCGAAGCCTTCGTCGACAGCCTGATCAACTGGGACTACGTCCTGGAGCGCTACGAAGCCGCCACGAAGTAAGCGTTTCTGCTTTCTTGAATGTGAAAAACCCCGGTCGGCAACGACCGGGGTTTTTCATTGGGCGATCTGCCCGTTCTCCGCCCAGCCCGAAATCCAGAGCTGCCGCAACCGGTCGCCTTCGCCGCGAAAATGCGCGGCGGTCACCTCGCAGGCGGCCACCCGGTCGGCGCGGAAATTGCGGATCGCCTGGCGCAGCTCGCACCAGCCGACGATGTTGGCCGTCTCCGAATAATAGATGAGGGCGATCGGGCGGATGGTGCGCTCGGTGGCGCGGCCATATTCGTCGCGGTAGTCGATGAGAAGCTTTTCCTCGTCGCGGATGGCGCGGCGGACGGTCGCGAGGTCGATGCCCTCCGGCTGGCGCGGCGTGGTGCCCCAGGCATGCAGGGCGCGGGCGGAGAGCGTCTGGCGCAGCGGCGGCGGCACCGCGCCGGCGATCTTGTCACCGACCCGGCGTGCGGCGGCCCTCAGGCCCGCATCGCCGGTGCGCTCCAGAAGTGCCAGCGCCAGCACGACGGCCTCGGTCTCCTCGATGGAAAACATCAGCGGTGGCAGGTCGAAGCCTGGGCGCAGGATATAGCCGATGCCGCGCTCGCCCTCGACGGGCACGCGCATGGCCTGCAGCGCGGCAATGTCGCGGTAAATCGACCGCACCGTCACCTCCAGCCGCGCGGCGATCTCCGCCGCGGTGACCGGGTTGCGGGCAAGTCGCAGGATCTGGATGATCTCGAACAGCCGTGAGGCCTTGCGCATCGGGTTTCTCCGTCACAACTGACACAGCCCTGTCAGTTGGCCTTCTATATAGCACACCTCAAGCGCTTGAAACAAAAAGTGGCATAAGGCTGCGGCGCCAGGAAAGACAACGGGCAACTGACATGACCTACAGCGAAAACCTCTGGCTCTTCTTCCTGCTCGTCTCGGGCATCATCATCGTGCCGGGCATGGACATGGTCTTCGTGCTGGCGAGTTCGCTCTCCGGCGGGCGCAAGGCCGGGCTCTCGGCGACCTTCGGCATCATGGCCGGCGGGCTGATCCACACGCTCTATGCCGCCCTCGGCGTCGGCATGCTCTTGCATTTCGCGCCCAAACTCTTCAATGGGCTGCTCGTCGTCGGCGCCGCCTATGTCGCCTATATCGGCTGGCAGCTCTTCCGCTCGTCGATCGTCGTCGATGCGGTGGACAGCCTCGACCGGCGCGGCCTCGCCACCCGCTTCCGCCAGGGCGCGCTGACGAGCCTGATGAACCCCAAGGCCTATCTCTTCATGCTGGCCGTCTTCCCGCAGTTCCTGCGCCCGGAATTCGGCCCGCTCTGGCGCCAGACGATCGTCATGCTGCTGATGATCTGGGTGACGCAGCTCGCCGTCTATGGCGGACTGGCGCTCGCCGCCGCCCGCAGCCGCGACGCGCTGATCAACAGCCCCGGCGCCACCCGCTTCATCGGCCGCGCGGCAGGCGTGCTTCTGGTGGTGATCGCGGTGATTACGGTGTGGCGGGGATGGGGGACGCTATGAGAATGGTGGCCTGCGCCGTCTTGTTGCCACCGCCGAGGGCGCGCTTCAGCCCGCTGTGCAGCAGCCAGACGACGGCGATGGAGACGTAGCCATCGATGGCATAGTGCCAGCCGAGCAGAACGGAACTGACGGCGATGACGGCGACATAGGCAAAGCCGAAAAAGCCGGCGATGCGGTTGATCTCGCGCAGGAACAGCGCGTTCATCATCGCGGCCCCGACGTGAACGCTGGGGAACGCCGATATGCCGGTTCCGAGGCCGACCGTCCCGTCGAGATAGCTTTGCCAGAGATAGGGCTGATAGGTCGGGCCGCTGCGCTCCAGCAGCGCCTGCAATTGCGGGTCGAAACGGGCGGCATCACCGGTCACGAATGCGTAGAAGGCCGGTCCCGCCGACAGGAACAGGCAGGCAAGCAGGCTGCCGAGCACGGTCCAGACGAAGGCGAAGCTCAGGAAGTAGCGCAGGCGCACACCCTCTGCCTCGCGCATGACGGCGATGAAGAAGACTGGCACGAAGGTGAACGCCATCCAGACGACCGCGTAGTTCCAGCGCAGCGCCTGGAGCAGCAGCGGATCGCCGAGCAGATTAAGCAGGGCAGGGCCCGGGTCGACGCCGCCATGCAGGAAGGCATCGATATTCGCCTGCAGATGATCATAGGGAAAACCGCCCATGAGGACCGGCATCAGGGTCTTGAAGGTGGTGAAGGATCCCAGGAAGAGGATGAACGTGGTGATCGTGAGGGCCGCGGAGGCGAGCCGGCCGCAAAATTCCGCAAACCCCCTGCCAACCCCCTGCCACGTCGGGCGATGCAGGCCGATGAAGCCGAGCATGGCGCGCACGCTGATGAGAACCACCGGCAAGGCCAGGAAAAACAGCGGGCCGAGTTGTTCGGCATATTGCTGGTATGCCGTGAGGGCGAACTTGTCTTGCGAGGCTGCGGCCAGCACGACCAGCGCGGTATAGGCAAGCACGAAGCCGTGGAACGGCAGCATTCGCCTCAGGTCCGCGCGGGCGGCAGTCAGAAAGGATGTCCACATGGTCGCCGGCCCGGTCTTCGTTTGCCCAAGTGGGCATCCAAGTTCTGCGCCGAAAGCGTCAAGAAAGGGTGAAGGACACGCTCAGCGTGTGTCATTGCCGGATCGCCAACATCAAAAAGAATTTACTGTCTGGAATCGTTCAAAATGCAATCATGCACCCGCATCGTAAACCGGCGGCGCGGCGAAGACCGGCCGCCAGCAATCGGGAGAACTCGATGAAGTTGAGGATTTTGGCGGCCGCGGTCGCGCTTGCGGCCCTTGGCGCCGGCGCCGTTGTTGCGGCGGATGAGCCGCAGGTTGTCCGTCAGGACATGATGAAGAAGGTCGGTGGCGCCATGGGCGCGCTTGCCGGCATCGCCAAGGGCGAAAAGCCCTACGATGCGGAGATCGTCAAGGCATCGCTGACGACGATGAGCGAGGTCGCAAAGGCCTTCCCGGACCAGTTCCCGGCCGGTTCCGAGACGGGTCATGAAACCGAGGCGAGCCCGAAGATCTGGGAAACGATGGACGACTTCAAGGCGAAGGCTGCCAAGTTTGGCACCGATGCGGATACCGTTCTGGCCACCCTGCCGGCAGATCAGGCGGCCGTCGGCGCCGCCCTCGGCGTGATCGGCCCCAATTGCGCCGGCTGTCATGAGGTCTACCGCGTCAAGAAGTAAGCGGTAGGCCGGCTCCACTCGAATAAACGCCATCGTCCCGGCCGGACTGCCGGGGCGATGGTTTTGCGTCCGATGCCGCTGAAACACCGTCGCGGCTGGCGAGAGGGAATTTTCATGGCACTCAAGAAACTCCTCGGCGGCCTCGTCGTGCTGGGCGCGATTGGCGCGGGCGGCTTTGTCTTCATCACCGCGCCGGAAAGGGTGCCGGCGGAAACATGGGCATCGGCGGGCGAACCGGACCTCGCCAATGGCGAGCGCATTTTCTACGCGGGCGGCTGCGTCAGCTGTCATGCGGCCCCGGGTGCTGCGGATGAACAGAAGCTGGTGCTTGCCGGCGGCCTCGCGCTGAAGAGCCCGTTCGGCACCTTCCACGCCCCCAACATTTCTCCCGACGAGACCGCCGGTATCGGCGCCTGGACGCTGGCGGAATTCGGTGACGCGATGACCCGTGGCACCGGCCGCGATGGCGAGCATCTCTACCCGTCCTTCCCCTACGCCTCCTATGCACGCATGACGGTGAAGGACGTGACCGATCTCTACGGCTACCTGAAGACCCTGCCGAAGAGCACGAATGTCGCGCCGGAACATGAATTGCCGTTCCCGTTCAACATCCGCCTGGCGCTGGGTGGCTGGAAGTTCCTCTATCTCAACGACGCGCCACGCGTGGAGTTGGCGAGCGCCGAGGAGACGGTCAAGCGCGGCCAGTACCTCGTCGAAGGCCCGGGCCATTGCGGCGAATGCCACACGCCGCGCGACATGCTCGGCGGCCTGAAGACGGATCAATGGCTGGCCGGTGGCCCAAACCCGGAAGGCGAAGGCCGCGTGCCCAACATCACGCCCGCCGAAGGCGGTTTCGGCAGCTGGAGCGCCGGCGACATCGTCAGCTACCTCGAAACCGGCTTCACCCCCGACTTCGACAGCGTCGGCGGCGCCATGGTCTCGGTGCAGAAGAACATGGCCCGGCTGCCCAAGGAAGACCGCGAGGCGATCGCCGCCTATCTGAAGGCGGTGCCGGCGCGGTGAGGGGATAAGCACGGTCTCCGATGAACCGCGTATCTTCCTGGGGCGGGTGACCCGGAGGATTACGCTATCGGCACAACGCTGCCAATCGACATCGCGTGCAATTTAAGGCGTCCACCGATCGGAATTGCCGATCGGTGGTGCCCGGTCGTTGGTCGGCCGCTAGCTGGTAAAGTCCGTACTCTTGGACAATTGCTCCCAAGCGTCCAGTTCGCCGCGGACATAGGTCAGTTTGTCACCGACCACTTTGAAAGTATCGCTGCCCAGAGCAAGCCGAAGCGGCGGGTTGGATGTGTTGACTAGGGCGATGACAGCGGTTCCCAGTTTGGTGGGGTCGCCGGGCTGGTTCGTGCTTATTGTCTTGGCGGCCTCGCGCACCACTCCCGATGTTGCGTCGTAGTCGGCGATCCGAGTGGGGCTTACGACGAGTGAACGGGCTTCGAGAAAGTCGGTGCGGAAATAGCCCGGTTCGACGATCGTCAGTTTGATGCCGAGCGGGGCGAGTTCCGCCGCCAGCGCTTCGCTGAGACCCTCGACAGCGAACTTGGTCGAACAATAGACGCCAAAGCCGGGACCAGATGCAAAGCCGCCGACCGAGGACAGGTTGAGGATATGGCCCGACCTGTTCCGGCGCATGCTGGGCAGCACCGCACGGGTCACGGCCATGAGGCCAAACACGTTGACCCGATAGATGGCCTCGATTTCCTGGGCCGAAGCCTCTTCGACCGAACCGAGCAGCCCATACCCGGCATTGTTGACGAGGATGTCTATCTGCCCGAAGCGGGCGATCGCAGCGTCGGTTGCCTGTTGGGCCTGGGCTTCATCCGTGACATCGAGCGGCAGGGCCAAGAGACGCTCGCTTTGCCCCAGCGCTGCGAGCACGTCCTCGGCTTTGCGGGCAGTGGCAACCACGGTAT
The DNA here is from genome assembly GCF_009827055.1 of Shinella kummerowiae. Classification (GTDB taxonomy): domain Bacteria; phylum Pseudomonadota; class Alphaproteobacteria; order Rhizobiales; family Rhizobiaceae; genus Shinella; species Shinella kummerowiae. The sequence goes on along the minus strand of NZ_WUMK01000006.1, from coordinate 458,963 downwards.
CGCCGGCGGCAAGCGCGGCTTCGGCGATGCGGAAACCAAGACCTCTCGAAGCGCCTGTAATGAACCAAGTGCGCATCATACTCTCCTTTGGTTGATGACTGCTCCATACTTGCGCTCGATAAAGAGTTGATACAATCTGCACAAAACTTGATGTATCGATGAGAAAAATTCAGCAATGCGCGCCAATGTCAGCGAACTCAATGTCTTCATGGCCGTTGCGGCGCATCTGAGCTTCCGCAAGGCGGCGGTTGAACTTGATATGACGCCGTCGGGCATCAGTCACACGATGCGGGTCCTGGAAGAAAAGCTCGGTGTGCGGCTACTCAATCGCACCACGCGCAGCGTTGCGCTGTCGCAGGCCGGAGAGAGCCTGTTGGCCCGATTGCGCCCGGTCATGCGTGCACTCTCCGATGCCCTCGATGAGGTCGACGCAATGCGTGACACTCCGAGCGGCACCTTGCGCATCAATGCCAGCGAAGGCGCTGCCCGGACGCTGCTCTCGCCCTACATTGCCAGCTTCCTGAGCCGATATCCGGACATGAGCGTCGATCTCATCGCAGATGGCCGTATGGTCGATATCGTCGAGGAGGGTTTCGACCTCGGTGTCAGGCTGCGCGAGGCTGTGCCGCAGGACATGGTCGCGGTGCCATTCGGACAGCGAATGGGTTTTGCCGTGGTCGCCTCGCCAGCTTACTTCGCTGAGCGTAGTTTGCCGAAGGTGCCAGCTGACCTGTTTTCCCATGATTGCATCCGCTATCGCATGCCAAGCGGCAAGCTCCTGCGTTGGGAATTCGATCGACGCGGTGAAGAGATCGTTCTCGACGTGCCCGGGCGGCTGTCGCTCAACGAGCCGCGCCTCATGGTGCAGGCCGCGCTGGAGGGCATCGGTGTCGCTTACGCCTTCAAGCAGGATGTCCGCGACCACATTGCCGAGGGCAGGCTCATCGCCAGTCTTGAGGATTGGCTGCAAGATTTCGACGGCATGTGTCTCTACTATCCCAGCCGCCGGAATCTGTCGGCCGGCATGCGCGCCTTCATCGATCTGGTGAAACTCGTTGCGGGCCAGGCGTGACGACCGTTTCTCCCCGCGTCATGGCCACTTTTGGCGCGAGCGGACCATTTGTACGCTAGACCCGTCGCTTGCGCTGTCCTCAACCACCCACTTTGCGATGCTCGTCACCATATAGGCCGAGATAATCGAAAAGCTCCGCTGAACCCAACCCGATCGCTTCCAATATTTCCCGCGCAAACGACACCGGTGCCGCACCTGACGCGGTGATCACGCCCTGGTCGCTGACGGCGTGCGGCTGGTCGCGGTAGAGGGGGGCGCCGCGATAGGTGGGTACGACCTCGCGGAGCTGGCTGGCATAGTTGCCGGTATGGGCGCGGGTATCGAGCAGGCCGAGGCGGCCGAGCGCCAGCGTGGCGTCGCAGATGCCGGCGACCGGTTTGCCGGCCGCGATGAAGCGCCCGACCGGAGCCGAAAGGTCGGGCACGTCATCGGATTGCCAGATCGTGCCGCCGCAGAGCACCAGCACGTCGTAATCGGCGGGAGCGGCATCCTCCGCCTTGCCGGCGGACCTGATGGAGACGCCGCCGAGCGAGGTGACGTCCTTGCCGCCCGGTGTCAGCACCACGGTCTGCGCGCCGCATTCGTGGCGCGCGGTCGCCATCAGCAGCCCGCATTCCCAGTCGGCGTACCCCTCGGTGAGCACGATGGCCAGTCGCTTCGTCATGTCGGTGTCCTCTCGCGCTTTGGTGCTCAGCCCAGGGCGTTGACATAGCGCATGCCGGTGACCGGACCAGCGCGGAAATTCATCTGTTCGTAGAAGCGGTGGGCGCCGAAATTGCCGGTTGCCGCGCTGACGGTCAGGTAGCCGCAGCCGGCGATGCGGGCATGTTCACGGGCGCGGGAAACGAGGTGGCGGCCGATGCCGTGGGCGCGGTGGTCGGCGCGCACGAACAGGTGGTGCAGGTCCATGCCGCGCAGGCCTTCCGTTGCCCGGTAGGTCGGCACGAGCAGGGCGTAGCCGATCAGCCGGCCGTTGGCTTCGGCAACGAGCGCGGTGATCCAGGGGTTGGCGCCGAACAGGTCGCGGTCGAGATCGACGGCGGCGATTTTCGCGGTGTCGCCATGGCATTCGGCCAGCAGCGCGATCATGTCGAGGATCTGCTGCAGGTCGCCCGGACGCGCGGCGCGGATGGTCAGCATCGGCGGGCGATCGAGAGCCGGCGGTTCAAGCTTGATGACGGTATTGTGCATTTCGGGCTCCTTGGATTTTCTGCCATCAGGTGCCCTAAAACAACAAAGCCGCCTGATGGCGGCTTGTTGACATGATCAAACAGCCGCTCCTATCGGAACAGCCAAAAATACGTTGCGGCGATGTGCGTGCTCTTGATCATGGTCGCGATATTCTCGAAATCGCGACGTTTGTCAATCGGGTTTTTTGCTCGAAGGGGAGGGTGATTGCCATGGCACACCGCCGCCGCTTTCCCCTTCTCCCCCACGGGGAGAAGGTGGCCCGAAGGGCCGGATGAGGGGGATTGCTCGACGCTGACCGTCTGCGCGCCCCTCGTCCCTCTGCCGCGGCCATCCCCCCGGCTGCGGAGAAGGGGCAGGAGGCACCCTTCAAAGTCCACAGGAGGTTGCGCTGTCTCAGAAGGAAAGAGCGATGGAAGCGAAGGCCGTTACGCCTCCGCCTCCGTCGTGCCGGCGACGGTTTGCCCTTCCGCCGTGCCTGCCTGCTGTGTCTGGTCGACGCCGAGCTGCTCCTTGATGGCGCGGCGGATCTCTTCCTCGATGGCCGAGCGTTCTTCCGGCGGCAGCGCGGCGAGGCTTTCCTCGTCCAATCCCATACCGTCGAGCAGTTCCTTGCGCAGGCGCTCGACCGGCGTCATCTTGGAAAGCTCCATGAATTCGGCAAGCAGGCTGTCGCTTTCCTCCTGCGCCTTTTCCAGCTTCGCATTCGTCATCCACAGCGCATTGGCAAGGCCGGAGGGCATGCCGCTCGTCGGCGCGACGGTGGGGATGTTGCGGGCGCCCGAATTGCCGCCGCCACCGCTGCTGTAGAGGCTGTCGTCGCTCGTCGGGCGCGGTTTGCCGAGCGTATAGGTGGGAAGCATGCTGCCGTCGATCTTCATGAAAAGGCTCCCTCAAATGACTTTGAGGGAATTTTTAGGGCATGCAGCTTTTGCGAGACTTGCCGCAGCCTAGGCATCGCTTTCGACGCGGCCGGACCCGAGGCGAACGACGTGATCGGCGGGCGCGATGACGCTGGTACGATGGGTGACGGCAAGGATCGTCACGTCGCCGGCAAGGCCGCGAATATGCTGCATGATTTCCGCCTCGGTGGCTTCGTCCAGCGCCGAACTGGCCTCGTCGAGGAAGAGGAATTGCGGATCGGCATAAAGCGCGCGGGCAATCGCGATGCGCTGTCGTTCCCCGCCCGAAAGCTTCATGCCGCGTTCGCCCACCTTCGTCTCGAACCCCTCCGGGAGCCCATCGATGAAGGGACGGATCGCAGCCTTCTCGGCGGCCCGCCACAACCGTTCGGGATCCAGCGCGCGGCCGAGCGCGATGTTGACGGCAAGCGTGTCGTTGAGCAGCACCGCCTCCTGCGGCACGATGCCGACGGCGCCGTACCAGTCCTGCTGCGAGACGGTGTCGAGATCGACGCCATCCACGCTGATCCGGCCGCAAGCGGGCGCATTCGATTTCAGCGCCAGCCGCAGCAGCGTCGATTTGCCGGAGCCGGTTTCGCCGACCAGATAGGTGATGCGCCCGCGCGCGGCGGTGAAGCTCACATCGCTCACGCCACGGCCGTTTTCGTGGACATAGGAGACGCCCTCGAAGGCAAGCCGGCCCGCCGCGGGGGCGAACCTGCCGCTGGTCGCGCCGTCCGGCTCTTCGGGAGCCGCCCAGATGCGCGCGAGCGGCAGCAGCGAGGCGCGGGCGCGCACCACGTCGTCCAGCGCATGGCCAATCATTTCAAAGGGTTGGTTCAATTGCAGGATCAAGGTGTTGAACAGCACGACGTCGCCGACGCTGAGGTCGCCGGCCCGGTAGCGCGGCAGGAGGAGCAGGAAGGTAACGGCGAACTGAAAGGCGAGCCCCGCACCCATTACCGAGGAATAGCCGATGCGGCGGCGGCAGAAGGCGGCCCAGTTGTCGCGCTCCTCACCCGCCTTTTCGGCAAACCGCGCCTGCATCCAGCCGTGGCTGCCGAAATGGCGCAGCGTCTCCATGGCGGTCATGGCGTTGCCAACGAATTTGGCGTTCTCCTGGCCGGCGGCGATGGCGGCGTCGAGAAAGCGGCGTGTGCGGTGGTTGGCGACGGCGGTCAGCGCGATGAAGCCGCAGCCATAGGCGAGCACGATCAGCACGACCTCGAGATTGATCGTCGCACCCAGCATGCCGAGCGCCAGCGCGATCTGCGTCGTGCCGGGAATGAAGACGATGAGCGCAAGTTGCACGAGCGTCATCAGCGCGCCCTGTCCACGTTGGCCGGCGCTTTCGATCTCGGCCGGGTTGTGCTCGACGAAGAACGCGGCGCGCTTCTTCAGCAGCCGGGCAAACAGGCTGGTGCCGGCAATGAAGCTCAGGTTCTCCGCGCTCATGTAGGAGAGGTACTGCACCATATGCTGAAGTGCGGCTGCCGCGCCGATGAGGAGGGCATAGACGATGAAGCCGGTCGCCAGCGTTTCGGCGAAACGGTCGGCGGTCAATTGATCGATGAGGCGCGAGAAGAGGTAAGGGGCCGCCACGGAGGCGATCGCGGACAGGAAAACGATCGTCGCCACCAGGGCGAGCAAGCCGCGCGAGGCACGCCAGTAGTCGGCAAGAATATGCTTCACCGGCGCGGCGATCAGCCGCCAGTCTTCCGTCATGGCGAATCTCCCGGGGAGGAACTGGAGAGACGGCATAATGGGATCGGCCGCGCGGCGAGGCAAGCCGCTAACCCGCCCGCAGGTCGGGCAGGTCGCATGAAGCGCCGGCGCGGGACATATCCCGCGCCGGCGTCGGTGTTACGGCAGCGTGTAGGCGATGACGTAGTCGCCGGGCTTGGTGCCGACGGAGCCGTGGCCGCCGGCGACGATCAGCACGTACTGCTTGTCGCCCGCCGTGTAAGTCATCGGCGTTGCCTGTCCGCCGGCGGGCAGGCGGCCTTCCCAGAGCTGGCGGCCGCTCGTCACGTCATAGGCGCGGATGTAGTTGTCGACTGCCGCACCCAGGAAGGCGACGCCGCCCTTGGTGATGATCGGCCCGCCGATGCCGGGCACGCCGACCTTGAAGGGCAGCGGCAGCGGCGTCATGTCCATGACCGTGCCGTTCTTGTGCTTGTAGGCGATGTCGCCCGTCGCAAGGTTGGCACCCGCGACATAACCCCATGGCGGCGCCTGGCAGGGAATGCCGAGCGGCCCGAGGAACGGCCCCATGAAGACGCCGTAGGGCGCACCGTCATTGCGGTTGAGGCCCTGTTCGGAGCCCTTCTCGTCCTGGCCCTTCGCCGGGATCTGGTCACGCGGCACGAGGCGGGAGGTGAAGGCGAGGTAGGTCGGCATGCCGAACATCACCTGCCGCTCCGGATCGACCGCGACCGAGCCCCAGTTGAAGGTGCCGAAATTGCCGGGATAGACGATCGTGCCTTGAAGCGACGGCGGCGTGTAGCGACCCTCGTATTTCAGCGACAGGAAGTCGATGCGGCAGGCGAGCTGGTCGAACATGGTGACGCCCCACATGTCCTTCTCGGTCAGCGGCGGCGGCGAGAAGGACAGCCCGGAAAGGGGCTGGGTCGGCGCGGTGAAGTCTTCGGGGATCGCGCCGGTGGGGGCCGGCACTTCCTTGACCTCGATGATCGGCTCGCCGGTGCGCCGGTCGAGCACGTAGATGTCGCCCTGCTTGGTCGGGCCGACGAGGGCGGGGATGGTGGCGCCGTCCTTCGTTATGTCGATCAGCGCCGGCTGGGCCGGTACGTCCATGTCCCAAAGGTCATGGTGCACGGTCTGGCGCACCCAGCGCACGGCACCGGTCTTGATGTCGAGTGCGGCGATGGACGACGAGTATTTTTCGACATGCTCGCTGCGGCCCATGCCGAGCTGGTCCGGCACCTGGTTGCCAAGCGGCACATAGACGAGGCCGAGTGCATCGTCATAGCTGAACACCGACCAGGAGTTCGGCGAATTGACCGTATAGACCTGGCCTTCCGGCAGCGGCGTGGTGACATCGGGATTGCCGGAATCCCAGTTCCACACGAGGGCACCGGAATTGACGTCGAAGGCGCGGATGACGCCCGACTGCTCCTTCGTCGAATAGTTGTCGTTGACCGCCCCGCCGATGATGATCTTGCCGTCGGTTATGACGGGCGGCGAGGTGGAATAGTAGTAGCCGGCCGGGTTGTACGGCATGCCCTTTTCGAGGTGCAGCACGCCGTTGTCCGCAAAGGTCGTGCAGACGTCGCCGGTTGCCGCGTCGAGCGCGATCAGGCGGGCGTCGGAGGTCGGCAGGTAGACGCGGGTGGCGCAGGTCGTGCCGGATGTCGCGGCCGGATCGGCATAATAGGTCACGCCGCGGCAGGTCTGGTGCTGGCGATCCGGGTTCATGCCGGAGTTGGAATCGTATTTCCACTTCTCCTTGCCGGTCGCCGCATCGACCGCGATTGCCCAGTTGTGCGGCGTGCACATGTAGAGCGTGTCGGCAATCTTCAGCGGTGTCACCTGATAGGTGGTCTCGCCCACGTCACCGGGCAGCTTCACGTCGCCGGTCTGGTACTGCCACGCGACCTTCAGCGTCGAAACATTGTCCGTGTTGATCTGGTCGAGCGGCGAGTAGCGCTGGCCGTATGGCGTGCGGCCGTACTGGTGCCATTCGCCGGCGGGCACGTTGCCGCCCAGAGCCGGTGTCGCGTTGACGATGTCGGTCGGCAGGGTGCCGGCCACGTCATTCGGGTCCTGCGTCAGCGAATAGCCGGCGACGCCGATGGCGACCACGACGGCGATGGCGAGCGGTAGTGCCGACGCCGGATAGGGCGTGCCGGTCGGGCTCGCAAAGCCGAGCGGGCGGCGGATGGCGGGCAGCATCAGCCACAGGCCCAGCAGCACGATGATGCCGCCGCGCGGCCCGAGCTGCCACCAGTCGAAGCCGACCTCGTAGACCGCCCAGCCGAGCGAGCCGAGAATGATGAGGGCATAGAGCCAGATCGCCGCTGCGGAACGGCGAAACAGCAGGATGGCCGTGACGAGGAAGGCAAGGCCCGTGACGAGATAATAGGGGCTGCCGCCGAGCGACAGCAGCCAGCCGCCTCCGCCCGTCAGCACCAATCCGATGATGGCGGTGAGGGTGGCGGTAAGGGATAACAACATGATGGTCTCCGTTTGCGATGCCGGCCCGATGGGAGGAGAGGGGCCGGCATGACGTCCGGCTCAAGGAGGGACGCTGGAGAAATTAGGGCGAAAACGTGACGCTTCAATGCCTGAAGTTGGTTCAGGTCCCGCAAAATGTCGCGGTGATTTCCTCGCCGGGTCTGGGCGGCTCGGCATAGGCGGCGAACGCCGGCTGGTCCTCGTAAGGCTTTGACAGCACGTCGTTCAGCGCCGCAAACAGCGAGAAATCGTCGTGGTCGATGGCTTCCGTCAAAGCCTCTTCGACCTTGTGGTTGCGCGGTATGAAGGCCGGATTGACGCGCCGCATTGCCGCCGCGCGGTCCCGTGGCGGCGTGGCGTCTCGCGCCAGCCGCTCGCGCCAGGCGGAAAGCCAGGGTGTGAGGGCATCCGGATCTTCGAGGAGCCTGCCCAGTGCTGCATCCGCCTCGCTGCTTTCGGCCGAATCCGCGAGACGCCGGAAGGCAAGCGTATAGTCCGCCTTCTGCTCGTAGAGCGTCACCAGCAGGTCGCGGATTAGCGACTGGTCAATCTCCTGCTCGTCGTCGCCGAGGCCGAGCTTGGCGCGGACGGCGGCCTTCCAGTGGTCCTGGAAGCGCTCCATGAAGCGGCCGACGGCAGCGTTCACAGCCTCAACCGCCTTGTCCTGGTCCTCGTCGAGAATGGCAAGCATCGCCTCGGCAAGCCGGGCGATGTTCCACTGACCGATCATCGGCTGGTTGCCGAAGGCGTAGCGGCCGTTCTGGTCGATCGAGGAAAAGACGGTGCGCGGGTCGTAGTGATCCATGAAGGCGCAGGGGCCGAAGTCGATCGTCTCGCCGGAAATCGTCATGTTGTCGGTGTTCATCACGCCATGGATGAAACCGACGCCGAGCCATCGGGCGATCAGCGCGGCCTGCCGGTCGGCGACGGCGTCGAGCAGTGCGAGATAGGGGCTTTCGATGCCTTTCAATTCGGGATAGTGCCGCTCGATGACGTGATCGGCCAGCACGCGCACATTGTCGGTCTCCCCGCGCGCGGCAAAGAACTGAAAGGTGCCGACGCGGATGTGGCTGGCGGCAACGCGGGTGAAGACGGCGCCGGGCAGCACCCGGTCGCGGTAGACCGGCTGGCCGGTGGTGACGGCGGCCAACGCCCGCGTGGTCGGGATGCCGAGCGCGTGCATCGCTTCGCTGATGATATATTCGCGCAGCACCGGCCCGAGCGCCGCGCGCCCGTCGCCGCGCCGCGAATAGGGCGTCTGGCCGGCGCCCTTCAACTGGATGTCGCGGCGCTTGCCGTTGCGGTCGATCACTTCGCCGAGCAGGATGGCACGGCCGTCACCGAGCCGCGGCACGAACCGGCCGAACTGGTGGCCGGCATAGGCCATGGCGAGCGGCAGCGAGCCGGGCAGCGCGACGTTGCCGGAGAAATAGCCGGCGCCATGCCGCTCCAGCATGTCGGCATCGAGGCCAAGCTCTTCGGCGAGTGCCCGGTTGAAGGCGATCAGCCGCGGCGCCTCCACCGGTGTCGGGTCGACGGCCGCGAAGAAAATATCGGGCAGCCGCGCATAGCTGTTGTCGAAGGGGATGGTGCGGGCATTACCCGCTGCTGCCGTCGTCGCGCTGCTCATGATCGTTCGTCCTTGCTCTGTGCCCTAAAGATAGGGTCTCGGGCCGGCAAACGAAAGGCGCTTCAGGCGATCATCAGGAAAAGCGCAAAACTCTGGCCGAACCGGGCGAGGCGGCGCAGCTGGTGGGGCAGGCGTTCGTAGATGTGCTTGAGGCCGGGGCGAATCCGCGCCGTCCAGAGCCCGGAATAGGCGCGCCCGGCAAGCGTGGCCGGCAGCGCATAGGTCTCGAGGCCGAGCGTGCGGTTGCTCCAGCTTTCCTTGTAGTCGGCGGGGTGGCCAAGCAGGTCATAGGTCTTGACGCCCTGTTCGATCAGCCAGCAGACGGTCATGTCCATCTGCACCTTGCCGGGCGAGAGATCGCGCAGGTCCCAGTCGAAGGCGCCGAGATAGGCATAGTAATGGCCGTGGTGCAGGAAGCCGAGTTCGCCCGCCACCAGTCGGTCACCGGCCTTGAGCACCGACAGGCAGGCGCCGGACAGCGTGTTCCGCTCGCCGGGCAGGCTGGCGAGGAAGCGGTCGAAGCCTTCGAAGGCAAAGCCGCTGCTGTAGCGGCTGGTTTCGCGCAGCCAGGTTCGCTTGAAGCCGAGACAGGTGGCGATGGCCTGCGCGAAGCCGGCATCGTCGGGGAAAAGCACCTCGAAGGTGAGCGCGCCATGCCGCGCCAGCGCGTTCCGTCGCCGGTTGCGGTTGCGCCGCTGCGTCTTGCTGAGCGTTGCGGCATAATCGTCCGACGTGGCGAAGGCGGACAGGTCCAGCATGGCGGCCGTGTTGCTACGGCCGGGCAGGGGCGATGTCCCCTCGACCAGGGCGGCGAGCGCCGAGCCCGCCGGCACGCTTTCGATAAGGACGACGTCATGCCGTTCGGGTGCCAGGCCTGCCAGCAGCAGGCGTGTGGCCTCGTGGCCGTCGAAGGACGGATCGATGAGGAGATTGGCATATTGGCTGTGCGGCCAGCCGAGCGGTTCGAGGCGTTTCACCACGCGGCCGGACAGCATCATCGGCCATACCGCAACCAAGTTTCCGCCCTGCCGCAGCGTATGGATTTCCGGCCGGCAGCCTGCATCCGCAACGACGTCGAGCCAGTGCTGGCACCAGTCGAAACTCTGGAAATAGGCAAGCGGATCGGCGGCGCGGGCATCGAGCGCGCGCCAGTCTGCTGCAACGGCGTGCATGGCGGAGCGATCGCGCAGCACGTGATGCTGCACAGCGGCGTCGTCAGCCGTGCCGGTCCCCTCCATAGCCATTGCCCATCCGTTTTCCTGCGCGGTGACGCTAGCAGCGCCGGCTGAACAAAACCTTTCCCGCTTTTGTCCCCGTTTGGCTCTTGCAGGGTGGATGAAGATGGAATTTCATAACCTTCTGAATAAGCGAGCGGTTTCGTCCGTCCCTTTCTCAGCAGAAATGCGTGCGTGAATTTCCGGTTGCCGGCCATGCCGGCGGGCCTCGATCGTTTCCTTGGGAGGGTATCGTGCAGCGGAATGTCCATCGGATGATCGGGGCGCTCGCCGCCTGTCTTCTCTTCCTCGCAGCGCCCGCGGCCTTCGCCGCCGAACGTTATGCGCTCCTCATCGGCAATGCCGAATATGAGGATGCCGAACCGCTGGAAAACCCGCTGAACGATATCGACCTCGTCGGCGAGGCGCTGGAGCGGGTCGATTTCTCCGTGACGCGCGCCACCGATGTCGACCATCTCGGCATGCTGTCGGCGCTCAACAATTTTACCCGCGTGGCGGAAAAGGCGGAGAACCCGGTGCTCTTCGTCTATTTCTCCGGCTATGCCGTGCAGATCGACGGCGACAATTTTCTCTTGCCGACCGACGCATCGGGCCGCACGCTGACCGGCTTGCGCAACCGCTCGCTTGCCGTTTCGGAAGTGACCGAAACCCTGCGCAAGCTCGGCACCGGCCTCAAGGTCGTGCTGTTCGACGCGGCCCATGAAAACCCGTTCCTCACGCTGCGCGACATCCCGGATGGCCTGGCCGAGCCGAAGAACGCCGAGGGCATCCACTATGCCTATGCGTCGGCACCCGGCACGGCCTACGATTACGAGGGCACGCCGGTCAGCCCCTTCGCGTCCGCCTTCGTCGACGCGATCAGCATTCCCGGCATCGTGCTGGAGGACGCCTTCCGCAAGGTGGGCGAGATCGTCAAGGAGCGCAGCAAGGGCCGGCAGGAAACCTGGCAGAGCGATGCCGACTACGGCAAGTTCGCGCTCAGCCCCAAGGACGACAAGGTCGACCCGGCGGAAATCGCCTTCTACGAATTTGCCGCGCTCGCCGATAACCGCGAGGCCTATGACCGCTATCTCAGCCGCTATCCGGAGGGCATCTTCGCCTATATCGCGCAGCGCAAGATCGACCTGCTCGGCAAGCGTTTCGAGGGCGACCACGAGGATACCGGCAACCTGCCCTATCTCAGCATCGCCAACGACCGGCACGATCCCTGCGGTCGCCTGACCTTCGGCGGCAGCAAGAGCGACCGCCGCCTGTCCGATCTCTACAAGGACGGCCAGCTCGTGCTCGTCGATTTCAGCTTCTGGTATCCGCCGGAAAGCTGCGACTACCTTTCCTATTTCACCACCGAATATTCGCATGAGCGCCTGCGCAACATCATCACCTCGGCAAGCATTCCCGAGCGCCGCATCTATGTCGCGAGCCAGGACGACCTCAGCCCCAGCGAGGAGCGCGCGATCTACGACTATTTCGACGAGGATCGCCGCGGCTACGCCCAGTCGCTGATGTTCCGCGCCATCAACGAGGAGCGCCGCCACGGCCTCGGCATCGCGGTGAAGACGCCGGACGACAATGCGCGCGAATATGTCGACGAGGTCAAATGCGGCGACGGCTGCCTGCGCTTCCGCGGTCTCGTGCGCTTCCGCGACAACAGCGGGCGTTCGCTGGAGGATTACGAGTTCGAATTCGTCGACGTGCGCCGCCTCGGCTTCTACGATAAATACCGCGATGCCCTGCGCGATTTCCCGAGCGACGAGCACGCTTCGAACGACAGCGCGAGCCACGAGACGAAGACGGATGGTTACGCCGACACCGCTTCGTCGAGCCATGATGACGGCTACGGTTCGGATGCCGATCCCTACCGCTCGTCGCGTTCGGTCGGCGGTTGGGATATCGTCGCGGACTTCTCCGGCGACCGCTTCCTCAACTGCCGCGCCACCCGCCGCGGCGATGGCGATCGCTATGCCGCCTTCCGCTGGTACGACGACGGCCACGTGACCTTCGGCTTCCAGGACAAGGGTTACGACTACGGCGACGATTATGCGAGCGACGCGAAATACTGGATCGACGACGGCCAGGGCTACGATATCCACGGCAAGGCCTATGGCGGCCAGGAAATCGCCTACGATCTTGGCCGCGACCGCTCGGTGATCGATGCCCTGAAACGCGGCAACCACATCCGCATCGGCGATATCAGCACCAGCCTCAAGGGCTCGAGCGCGATGCTGGACGATCTGCAGGAATGCGTGGGGGCGTTTCGGTAGGCGCTGTCAGACGCTCTTGTGACGCGGAAAATATGTGCTATTTTCGTAGCACATATTTGGAGATTTCCGTATGAGCAATACAGTGAAAATTCGTCGTCAGGGTGGCGCTACTGTCTTCAGTGTTCCGCCTGCGATGCTGAAGATGCTGGGTGCGGAAGTGGGAACGGAATTGACCCTGAGCGTCGACAACGGGTCGCTGATCGCAACGCCCGCTCAACCACGAAAGCGATATACGCTGGCGCAGCTTCTGGAAGGGGCCGACGAGATGGCCGACCTGAACAAGCAGGCCGCTGCCTGGCAGGGCGGTGACCGCGTCGGCAACGAAACGTTCTGATGGTTCGCAGCAACGTTCCGAAGCGGGGTGACGTGTTCATCGTCGATCTGAACCCGGTGGTGGGTAACGAGATGAAGGACGAACACCGCTGCGTCGTGATCACGCCGCGCGAGATCAACGCGATCGGCATGTGCCTTGTCGTGCCGATTACCACGGGAGGCGCGTTTGCCCGCAAGGCCGGATTGGCCGTCAACATTTCGGGCCACAGAACGACGGGCGTTGCACTTTGCAATCAGCTGCGAGGTCTTGATATCGTTGAGCGGGTGAAAAACAAAACCGCCCGCTTCATCGAAACACTGGATAGTTACACCACGGACGAGATCGCCGCACGCGTGGTGAGCATGATCGACCCCGCATAGGCCGGGGCCGCGGGAAGGGGAGTCTCTTCCCGCAATGGTTGTGCCTACATCTTCCCCGCCACCTTGATCGCAAACGCATACTCGAACGCGATCTCTTCCAGCCGCTGGAAGCGCCCCGATGCGCCGCCGTGGCCGGCGCCCATATTGGTCTTGAGCAGGATGGGTTCGCTGCCCGTTGTCTTTTCGCGCAGCTTTGCCACCCATTTGGTCGGCTCCCAGTAGGTGACGCGCGGGTCGGTGAGGCCGGAGAGCGCGAGGATCGCCGGATAGGGCTTCGCCTCGACATTGTCATAGGGCGAATAGGCGGCCATCAGCTGGTAAAAATCCTTGCTGTCGATCGGGTTGCCCCATTCCGGCCATTCCGGCGGGGTGAGAGGCAGCGTGTCGTCCAGCATGGTGTTGAGCACGTCGACGAAGGGCACGGCGGCGATGATGCCGCCGAATTTTTCCGGCGCCATGTTGGCGATCGCCCCCATCAGCATGCCGCCGGCCGATCCGCCCTCCGCGACGATGTTCGCGTAGGACGTGAACTTCTCTTGATTCAGATAGTCGGCCGCCGCGATGAAGTCCTTGAACGTATTGGTCTTCCTGTCCATCTTGCCGTTTTCATACCAGGCAAAACCCTTGTCCTTGCCGCCGCGGATATGGGCGATGGCATAGACGAAGCCGCGGTCGACCAGCGACAGGCAATTGGTGTTGAACGAGGCCGGGATGGTGATGCCGTAGGCGCCGTAGCCATAGAGCAGGCAGGGCGCGGAGCCGTCGAGCGGCGTATCTTTCCGGTAGAGCAGGGTGACGGGCACCTGTTCGCCGTCCCAGGCGGGCGCGAAGACGCGGCGGGTGACGTAGTCCTCCGGATTGTGGCCGGAGGGCACTTCCTGCGTCTTCAGGAGCCTACGCTCGCGTGTCGCCATGTCGTAGTCGAAGAGCTGCGAGGGCGTGGTCATCGAGGAATAGGAGAAGCGGATGACGTCCGTGTCGTATTCGGCGGCCCCCGAAAGGCCGAGCGAATAGGCCTCCTCGTCGAAGGCGATGGCGTGTTCCTCGCCCGTCTTGCGATCGCGCACGATGATGCGCGGCAGGCCCTCATGGCGCTCCAGCCAGACGAGGTGGCGAGCGAACGCCATGTGGTTGAGGACGAGCGTGCCCGGACGGTGCGGCACGACTTCGGTCCAGTTCTCGCGGCCGGGCGCCGTCACCGGCGCCTGCATGATCTTGAAATCCTTGGCGCCGTCGGCATTGGTCAGGATGTAGAAGACGTCGCCGCCTTCCGTCATCGCATATTCGAGGCCGGTCTGGCGCGGCGTGACGATGACCGGGTTGGCGAGCAGGTCCCTGGTCGAGAGCAGGCGGTATTCGCTCGTCTCGTGGTCGTGGATGTCGATATAGATGACATCGTCGAGCAGCGAGCCGCCGACCGACATGAAGAAACCCGCATCCTTCTCCTCATAGACCAGCCGGTCGTTTTCCTGGCGGTCGCCGAGGATGTGGTGGAAGATCTTCGACGGGCGGTGGTTCTCGTCGAGCGCGGTGTAGAAGAAGCTCTTTGCATCCGGCGCCCACACACCGTCGCCGCCGGTGTTGACGAGCGTATCGCTGCGGTCTTCCCCGGTCGCGAGGTCACGCACCTTCAGCGTGAAATATTCCGAGCCCTTGTCGTCATAACCCCAGATACCGACCGAATGGTCCGTCGAATGGTCGATGCCGGCGAGACGGAAATAGTCCTTGCCGGCGGCTTCCTTGTCGCCATCGAGCAGGATGGTGCGCGCGCCGCCGTCGCGGGGTTCGCGGAAGTAGCGCGGCTGCTCGCCGCCGGTGACATAGGCGGTGCCATAGGCAAACGGGCCGTCCTTCATCGGAACGGAGCTGTCGTCTTCCTTGATGCGGCCGCGCATCTCGGCAAACAGCGTCTTCTGCAACGCCTCGGTGTCGGCCATCGCGGCGGTCATATAGGTATTTTCCGCCTCCAGATGCGCGCGGATGTCCGGCTGGAGGATCGAAGGGTCCTTGAACATGGCCTGCCAGTTCTCGTCGCGGAACCAGGCGTAATCGTCCGTCCGGGTGATGCCGTGGCGGATGTCTGAGACTGGCTTCTTGGTGGCGACGGGGGCGGCGGGCAGGTTTTTGAAGACGGACAAGGTGTTACTCCGGCAAATCGCTAGGCGGGATCAAAGAGATAGAGAGCCCGGCCCGCCGCATCAAGCGGCTTTGCCGCTTGATGCCGTTTAATCACCCCGGCAGGCTGCGGCGGGCTTTGCGTTTGGCGGGGCGCAGCTCGTCGGCGATCGTCATGCCGATGATCGACAGCGGCAGCGCCAGCATCGCGCCGGCGGCACCCCACATCCAGGTCCAGAAGATGATGGCGGTGAAGATGATGAAGGCGTTGACCTCCAGCCGCTTGCCCATCACCGCCGGCATGACGAGGTTTTCCATGGCGAGATGCACGAGGAAGAAGGCGAGCGCCGGCAGCAGGCCCATGACCATCGTCTCGTGTGTCAGCAGGCCGGCGGTGGCCAGCGCGATCGTCATCAGCGTCACGCCGAGGAACGGCACGAAGCTGGAAAGGAAGGCGAAGAGGCCCCAGAGCGCCGGCATGGCAAGCCCGCCACCCCAGGCGATGAGGGCGGTGACGATGCCGAGCGAGCCGTAGACGAGCGTCGCGGTGGCGAAATAGTAGCCGAGCGCCGTGTCAACGGCATTCATGATACGGATCGTCGTCAGCCGCTGGCTGCGGCGCGGAAAGGCCATGATGAGCATCTGGCGAAGCTTCAGCCGGGCCGACAGGAAGAGCACGAGGGCGGCGAAGAAAATCATCGCCTGCAACAGGGCGGGGGTGAGGCTGGCCGACAGGATGCCGAGAATGCTGCCGGTGTTTTCCAGCACCTTTTCCATCGACATTTGCGTGCCCTGGAAGGCCTCCGGATTGATGTTCAGCCAGCCGAGACGGGAAAACAGCGGCGTGATGCGATCATAGGCCCCGCGCACCAGATCGGGCGCATCCGCGGCGAGCCGGCTGATCGGCTCGACCAGCATGCCGGCGATGAAGAAGACACCGAGGCCGAACAGGCCGGCCAGCAGCAGCGCCGTCGGCAGCGGCGGGATGCCCAGGTCATGCAGCTTTTCCGCGGCAACGCCGAAGATCAGGCCGGTGACCACGGCCAGCGACAACGGGATGAGGATCGGCGCCATCAGATAGACGACGCCCATGGCCATGATGGTGAAGATGCCGATCGCCGCCCATGCAGCCGCGATATCGAGGCCGTAGCGGCGCGTCGTGCCTTCGATAAGGTCTTTTTCGAGATCGAGGCCGCTTCGCAGCAGCCTCCGTTCGGCCGGTTGCCCCGACAAGTCATGCATGGCGCTTTCCCCAGTTCGGCGCAGGAACGCGCGATGGGGATGGAAGTTCCGTCTCTGCCGCTTGAAACCCTGGGTGGGTTGCCACCTGTCGTCAAATCGACATATTGCGCGTCAACCCCGAATTAAGACGTCGACAATGACGCCACGAAGAGGAGGCCGATAGTTGAAACGGCAGGCAACCGGGCTCACAGCCGCCCTTTGCACCCTGGCGCTCGCGCCACTCGTCGCATCCCCCGCAATGGCGCTCGATGCCCGCATCCGCAACCAGCTTCAGAAGCTGACGCCGGAGGAGCGGCTGGAGCAGCGCTGCGACATGGAGGCGATGGACAAGATCAGCGGCGGCAAGGGCGGCTTCCGTCCCGACAAGGTGATCGCCTATGCCTTCGGCGATCCCAAGCTGGAGGGCACGACCTTCAAGACCCGCGGCGCGGTGTTCCGCAGCGGTGGCGAGTGGTACCGTCTTTCGTACAAATGCGAGGCGAGCGCCGACCGGCTGGAGGTCAATGCCTTCAAGTACAAGATCGGCGACATGGTCCCGCGCGAGGACTGGGCGGCGCATTATTTGTATGACTAAGAACGGGCATTGACGACCCCCTCATCCGCCTGCCGGCACCTTCTCCCCATGGGGGAGAAGGGGTATGCCGCGACGTCTCCTTCCCCTTCTCCCCCGCGGGGAGAAGGTGGCCCGAAGGGCCGGATGAGGGGGCTGCCGCAGAACTGGCCGGCGTTGGAACCCGCTCAAGCGGACAGCTTCAACCCGATACCCCACGGATCGACGAGCGAGACCGTGTCGCCTGAGCGGGTCGTCGCAATCGCAAGCGTGTCGAGCTGCTTGAGGGCGGTCTCCAGCTTGGCCGGGTCGTTGAAGCGGATGGTGTAGTCGGCAAGGCCGGTCATGCCGTCCTGCCGCTTCGGCTGGCCGCGCGAATTCCACACATTGGCCGCCACATGGTGGTGGTACTTGCCGGTGGCGAAGAAGCTGGCACCCGGATAGCTCGTCATGATGTCGAGGCCGAGCACGTCGTGGAAGAAGGCGTTCGCCTCCGGGATGTCGGAGACCTGGAGGTGGATGTGGCCGATGACGGTGCCGTTCTCCTGGCCGGTCCAGCCGTCCTTCGGCGCCTCATCGTAAAGCGCCTGCAGGTCGAGCCGGTGCGTCGCCATCTTCACCGTGCCGTCGGGCACATAGGTCCATTCGGACCGGTCGCGGTCGCGATAGATCTCGATTCCGTTGCCTTCCGGATCGTCGAGATAGATCGCCTCGCTGACGAGGTGGTCGGAGGCGCCGGTGAGCGGCACGTTGTTGTGCGCGGCATGCGCCAGCCAGCGGCCGAGCTCCTTGCGGTTCGGCACCAGGAAGGCGGTGTGGAACAGGCCCGGCGCATTGCGCGGCGCGCGGGCGGCATTGCTGCCGGTCGTCAGCGTCAGCAGCGGGCGGCCGGCAACGCCGAGCGTCTCGCCGGAGGCAGACGTCTCGAGCACCGTCAGGCCCATCACCTGCTGGTAGAAGGCCGACAGCATCGGCAGGTCGATCACCGTCAGATGCGAGTGATCGACGAAGGCTGGCATGTCGACGGCGTGGGTCTCGGTCATGGTGGCAGTCTCCGCGTGCGTGGGGCCGGCCTTGGCGACAGCGATGCCAGCGGCGGCAGCGCCGAGAAATGTCCGTCTGTCGAAGTCGGTCATGGTATCATCCCGTTTCGGTTTCCCCTGGAAACCGTTCTGTTGGGGGCAATATGGCGGAGCCGCTTCGTTCACGAAAGGTGGTGTTTCGGCGATTTACTGTCAATGCGGCGTTGACGATGGCTGGTCTGGAACTTGACCCCGATCAATGCCGTTGAACGGCGGCGGTGGCAATTTCGGTGCCGATCGCAAGCAAAGGAGACTGGTATCGTGACGGACGTGGCGCACTACAAGGACATTCTTCTCAGCCGCAGGCGCGAGCTCCACAGCCGTTTGCAGAGGATCGAGACGGACCTCGACACCTTGAAAAGCGGCGACAGCGCCGACCGCGCGACCGAGCGGGAGAACGACGAAGTGCTGGAGGAGTTCGGCACGACCGGCCTCAAGGAAATCGAAGCCATCGACGCCGCGCTCGACCGGATCGCCGCCGGCACCTTCGGCATCTGCGCCAAATGCGGCGGGCCGATTTCGCCCGCGCGCCTTGCCGCCGTTCCCCATGCGGCGCTGTGCGAGGAATGCATCGCGCAGCAGTGAGATGACACACGGCAAACTTTCGTGATCCCAGCGGTGCGCCTATCCCCTTGCCCGCACACGGCAAACACGCCACCATGCACGGCAGATGAAATGCAGGGCCGGTCGCGGTGGAAATCAAGGGCATCAAGTGGAATTATGACCGGTACGAGATTATCGCCGACGGCATCGTGCATGGCGTCGGCCTGGTCCTGGCGCTGATCGGCGTCACCGCGCTGATTTTCTATGCGACGGTCTGGGCGTCGAGCGGCCAACTGGCGGCCGCCTGGGTCTACGGCATCGGCCTGGTGCTCGTGCTCGCCACATCCTTCGCCTACAATCTCTGGCCGGTCTCCAATGTGAAATGGCACCTGCGCCGCTTCGACCATTCGGCGATTTTCATCCTGATCGCCGGTACCTACACGCCCTTCCTGCAACGCGGCATCGAGGACCCGTTCCTTGCCGGCATGCTGGTCTTTCTCTGGTTGATGGCGGCGGCGGGCGTGGCGCTGAAATTCCTCTTCCCCGGCCGCTATGACCGGCTGGCGATCCTCATCTATCTCGGCATGGGCTGGAGCGGCGTGCTCGCCTTCGGCCCGCTGATGACGCATCTGTCCACCGCGACGCTGACGCTGATCGTGGTCGGCGGCCTGCTCTATTCGGTCGGCGTCATCTTCCATGTCTGGGAGAAGCTGCGCTTCCAGAACGCCATCTGGCACGGCTTCGTGGTGGCGGCCGCCGCCGTGCACTACTCGGCGGTCGTCACCAGCGTCGTTTCCGGCATCTGAGTAATCCCGCTATTGCGCGGCCGGCGCCGCGCCCTGCGCATTCGTGCAGCCTTCGGCGGGATGCAGCGATTTCACCAGCTTGCCGACGAACGGCGAAATCTCGGCCTTCATCGATTGCGGATAGTCCAGCACGAAGGAGGCGACGGCATCGCCGCACAGCGCGATGATGCGGTGGTAGAGGATGCGGTCGCCGCGCGTGCCCGAAAGACTGGCCCAGCCGGTCGTCTCCCGGTCATAACTCAGGTCCCAGCCTTCCTGCCCGTAGGTCACGCGCCGGTCGGCAACCTCTTCGGCGAAGTCGCCGGCCGTCAGATAATGTGCCCAGACGGCAAGCGTGGCGCCGCCATTGCCATAGGTCCGCCCGTCGCCATTGTCGGCTTCGCGCACCAGCGTAAAGCCGGGCGGGATGTCCACCGCAAAGCCGAAGCGGGCATTGGCATAGGGCTCCCATTCGGCCGCGAAAGCCGGGGCGGGGAGGATGAGGAGAAGCAGAAGGAACAAACGTTGCATGGGTGGCCACTCGCGGATGCGTCAACGACAGGACGGACAAAGCCGGGCGTTTCATCGCCGGCCCTATGAGCGGGCTGGACAGCTTTCCCGCTCCTCCTGTATGGCATGAGGCAAAACCGGGGGGAACCATGGACATTACGATACGCGACGCCGCGGAGGGCGATCTTCCCGGCATCATGGACATCTACAACGATGCCGTCGCCAACACCACGGCGATCTGGAACGAGGACGTCGTCGACCTCGCCAACCGCAAGGCCTGGTTCGCCGCCCGCCGCGAGCGCGATTTTCCCGTACTTGTGGCCGTGCGCGGCAAGCAGGTGATCGGCTACGCCTCCTATGGCGACTGGCGGCCCTTCGACGGCTACCGCCATACGGTCGAGCATTCCGTCTATGTGCGCGGCGATGTGCGCGGCACAGGCGCGGGAAAACGCCTGATGAAGGCGCTCATCGACCGGGCCAGCTTCAACGGCGTGCATGTCATGATCGCCGGCATCGAGGCGGAAAACGTCGCCTCGATCAAGCTGCATGAAAAGCTCGGCTTCCGCATGGTCGGGCGGTTCAGCGAGGTCGGCATCAAGTTCGGCCGCTGGCTCGACCTCGCCTGCATGGAACTCAGGGTGCCGAAGCGCTGATCAGTCCGGCTCGAAGCTGAGCGCCACGCCGTTCATGCAGAAGCGCAGGCCCGTCGGCGGCGGGCCGTCGGGGAAGACGTGGCCGAGATGGGCATCGCAATCCGAGCAGCGGATTTCCGTGCGCGTCATGCCATAGGAATGGTCCGAGTGGTCCGTCACCGCGCCGGGTTCGATCGGCTCGTAGAAGCTCGGCCAGCCGGTGCCGGAATTGAACTTCGCCTCCGATCGGTACAGCGGCCTGTTGCAGCAGATGCAGCGATAGGTGCCCTTCTTCGCCAGGTCGAAGTCGGGGCTGGAAAAGGCGCGCTCCGTGCCGTGCTCGCGCGTGATGCGGAACTGCTCCGGCGTCAGGATCTGTCGCCACTCTTCCTTCGTCTTGTTGACCTTCAATGTCGTGGTGTCGCTCATGGGGCCCTCCTGTTGTTCCTTAAATAGGATGACAAATGCGGCAAGACAATCGTCGGGCGCGCTTGAAAAATTCATGCAATCCTCCTATCCTCCATTTTTTAAAGAAGGAGGATTTCATGCCGTTGAACATCAAGGATGACGAGGCGCATGCGCTCGCACGCGAACTCGCAGAGGTGACGGGCGAGAGCCTGACACGCGCCGTCAAGGTGTCTATCGAAGAACGGCTGACGCGGGTCCGGCACGTGAAAGGACTGCGCCTTGCCGACCAGCTCGACCGCATCGCTCTTGATTGCGCCAGCCTTCCAGTGCTCGATGCCCGAACGGCCGATGAAATTATCGGTTATGACGAAAGTGGTTTGCCAAGATGATCGTTCTGGATACGTCCGCACTGGTCGCCATCCTGACCGACGAGCCGGAACGCAGGGCCTTTAACGAAGCGATCGACCAGGCGGCAACGCGTTTGCTGAGTGCGGCGACGCTTCTCGAGACGAAGATGGTTTTGTTCTCGCGCTATGGCGGCGCCGGCGTCAACGCACTCGATGCCTTTATACTCAGGGCTGACATACGGATAGAATCCGTCACCGCAGCGCAGGCGGAAATCGCCTTCGATGCCTTTCGGCGCTATGGGCGCGGCACCGGCCACGCCGCGCATCTCAACTACGGCGACTGTTTTTCCTATGCCTTGGCGCGTGAAAACGCCGCGCCCTTGCTCTTCAAGGGTGGCGATTTTGGTCATACCGACGTAGAAACAGCGCTCTGACGATCAAATCATGCAAATGGAGACGGAATGACACCAGACACGATGGGCCTGACCTTCCTTGCCTTCTGTCTGCCGTTTCTCGGTGCGCTGGTCGCGCCGGCGCTCACGCGGCTCCTCGGTCACAATGCTGCCTGGCCGCTGGCGCTCATTCCGCTCGCCGTCTTCCTCCACTTCCTCGGGTTCAACGCGGAAGTCGCGCGCGGCGAAATCGTCACCGGCGGCTATGCCTGGGTGCCGTCCTACAATGTCAGCTTCTCCTGGCTGATCGACGGCCTGTCGCTCGCCTTCCTGCTGTTGATCTCCGGTATCGGCACGCTGATCGTGCTCTATGCCGGCGGTTACCTGAAAGGGCACAGGCACCAGGGGCGGTTCTTCTCGTTCATCCTGATGTTCATGGGCTCGATGCTCGGGCTTGTCGCCTCCGACAGTTTCCTGATGCTCTTCGTCTTCTGGGAGCTGACCTCGATCACCTCCTTCCTGCTGATCGGCTTCGACCATGCGCGCGAGGCCTCGCGCCGGGCGGCACTCCAGGCGCTGATCGTGACGGGCGGCGGCGGGTTGTTCCTGCTCGCCGGCCTGCTGCTGCTCTGGAACGTCACCGACGTGACGCAGCTCTCGCTTCTGATGTCCTTCGGCGCGGAGGTGCGGGCGAGCCCGTTCTATCTGCCGCTGCTCTTCCTCATCCTTGGCGGCGCCTTCACCAAGTCGGCGCAGTTCCCGTTTCATTTCTGGCTGCCGAACGCCATGGAGGCGCCGACGCCGGTTTCCGCCTACCTGCATTCGGCGACCATGGTGAAGGCCGGCGTCTATCTGCTGATGCGGCTCAATCCGGTGATGGGCGGCACACCCGCCTGGGAAACCATCCTGCCGGCCTTCGGCGGACTGACGCTGCTCGTCGGCGCCGTGCTCGCCATCCGCCAGACGGACCTGAAGCTGATGCTCGCCTATACGACGGTCGCCTCGCTCGGCTTGCTGGTGATGTTGACCGGTTTCGGCTCCGAATATGCGGTGGCGGCTGCGGCGCTTTATCTCGTGGCGCATTCGCTGTTCAAGGGTGCGCTCTTCATGGTGGCCGGCCTGATCGACCACGAGACGGGCACGCGCGACATCACGAAGCTCGGCGGCCTGCGCGGCGCCATGCCGGTCACGTTCCTCGCTGCGCTGCTGGCCGCGCTGTCGATGGCCGGTCTGCCGCCCTTCTTCGGTTTCCTGGCAAAGGAGGAGATCTATGTGGCGCTCGCCGGCGGCAGCCTGCGCGCCATCGCCTTTACCGCCGCCGCCGTCATTGGCAACGGCCTGATGTTTGCGGTGGCTTTCGCCGTGGCGCTGAAGCCGTTTCTCGGTAAGCGCGTCGAAACGCCGAAACATCCGCATGAAGGCCCGGCCTTGCTGTGGATCGGGCCGATGCTGCTTGCCGTCAAGGGGCTGGTGATCGGCATTTTCTCCGCCGTGGCGCATGCCCTTTTGACCTCGCCGCTCGCCTCCGCCATCGCCGGCAAGCCGCAGACCGTCACCATTTCGGCGATCCCGCATGTGGGCGCGGCGCTGTTGCTGTCCGCCCTGACCGTGGCCTTCGGCATCGTCATCTTCCTGGTGCTCGACAAGGCGCGCGCCGCGGCGAACCGGCTGGTCGAGGACATCGGCTGGGGGCCGGACAGGGGGTTCGACCAGGTCATGCGCGGGCTCGTGCGTGCCGCCGTGTCCGTCAATCGCCTGACGCAACCGGGGCGCATGGAAGTCTACATGACCGCGACCTTCGCGGTGGTGGCGCTGGCGCTCCTCGTGCCGCCGGCCGTCTATGGCGAATGGCCGCGCGCACCGGTCTGGCCGGCCAACATTCCGTTCCATGAACTGGCGGTGATGCTGCTGGCTGTGCTCGGCATCGGCGCGGTGCTGGCGGCGAACAATCGCCTGACCGCCATCGTCGCGCTCGGCATCCAGGGTTTTTGCGTCGCCTTGCTCTTCCTGCTGTTCGGCGCGCCGGATCTTGCCTTCACCCAGTTCATGATCGAGACGTTGTCAGTCGTCATCCTGGCGCTCGCCATGACCCGGCTGAAGCTCACGCCGCGCGACCACCGGTCGCTGCGTGAAAAAATCCCCGATGCGGTGATCGCGATCGCCTGCGGCCTCGGCTTTGCGCTCTATCTGCTGCGCGTCACGCAGGGCCGCTTCGACACGGCGCTCACCGACTTCTTCAACCTCTATTCCAAGACGATCGCCCATGGCGCCAATGTGGTGAACGTCATCATCGTCGATTTCCGCGGCACGGACACGCTGGGCGAGATCGCCGTCGTCATGGTGACGGGGCTGGCCATCCTCTCGATCATCCGCATCCGCAAGGGCGGCAAGGCCGGGGGAGAGGCGTGATGGTTGGTGCCTGCGAACACCCCCCTCTGGCCTGCCGGCCATCTCCCCCACAAGGGGGGAGATCGATGGAGCACCGTCTCGTCCCCCATGACCATCGCGGCTGGAGCGATGACGCTGCCGCTTGCCAATCTCCCCCCGTGTGGGGGAGATGGCCGGCAGGCCAGAGGGGGGTAATCCGGTATGCCACTTCGCTGGAGGCCCCCCACCCATGAACACGCTGATCTTCCGCACCGTCGCACCGTTCCTCACCGCGCTCATGGTGCTGTTCTCGCTCTTCGTGCTGCTGCGCGGCCACAATGAGCCGGGCGGCGGCTTCATCGGTGGGCTGATCGCCGTGTCGGCGCTGGCGATCTTCGGCATTGCCAACGGCATTGCCGCCGTGCGCAAGGCCCTTTGGTTCCATCCGATGGCGATCTCGGCCTTCGGCCTGTTCATCGCCTGCCTTGCCGGCCTGCTGTCGATGGTCTTTGCCGTCCCGTTCATGACGGGGCTGTGGGTCTATCCGGTGATCCTCGGCGTGGAAATTCCGCTCTCCACCGTGATGCTGTTCGATGCCGGCGTCTATCTCGTCGTGGTGGGGGCGATCACCTCCATTGCACTGGCGCTCGAAGCGGGAGACGATCTGTGATGGAACTGCCGCTCGTCCTTCTCATCGGCGTGTTCTTCGCTGCCGCCGTCTATCTGATGTTGTCGAAGTTCCTCGTGCGCGTGCTGCTCGGCGTGGTGCTGCTCGGCAATGGCGTGAACCTCCTGCTGTTCGCCAATGGCCGCGTCCTGCGCGAGGTCCCGCCGATCATCCCGGCCGGCCACGACGTGCCGGTGACATTGACCGCCAATCCGCTGCCGCAGGCGCTCATCCTGACGGCCATCGTTATCTCCTTCTCCTTCTTCGCCTTCCTTCTCGTGCTCGTCTACCGTGCCTATCAGGACCTTGGCACCGACAATGGCAACGAGATGCGGGTGGCGGAGCCGGAGAACGATCCGCTCCCGCCGACCGGCTACTGACAGGAACCGCCCCGCCAATGGCCGTAACGCCCACAGACCTTTCCGCCGCCCTCGTCATGACGCCGGTCGCACCCGCCGACTGGCTCGTCGTGCTGCCGCCCGCCTGGTGCCTGCTGACGGGCGCGCTGCTGCTCATGCTGCGCAAGTCGCTGCACCTGCAGGCATGGCTTGCCGTGCCGGCCCTTGCCGTGCTGGTGCTGATCGATGCGGCGCTTCTCGCACATGTAGCGACAAACGGCCCGGCCACCATGGTGATGGGCCGCTGGCTGCCGCCCTTCGGCATCGCCTTCACCGCGGACCTGACGGGCGTGCTCTTCGCGCTGGCCGGTGCGGTCGTGGCGCTTGCCGGCGCGGTGCATGCCTTGACCGATATCGACGGCCGCGGCCGGCGCTACGGCTTCTATCCGTTCCTGCTGCTCTTGATGGCCGGCGTCTCCGGTGCCTTCCTGACCGGCGACATCTTCAACCTCTATGTCTGGTTCGAGGTGCTGCTGATCTCGTCCTTCGGCCTCATCACGCTCGGCTCGGAGCCGCGCCAGATCGACGGCGCGATCAAATACGCCTTCCTCAACCTCATCGCGACGACGCTGTTCCTCGTCACCACCGGCTATCTCTACGGCATCTTCGGCACGCTCAACATGGCCGACATCGCCGTCAAGGCAGCCGCCGCGCGTGCCGAGCTGCCGCTGATGACGCTTGCCACGCTCTATCTGCTGGCCTTCGGCATGAAGGCGGCGGCCTTTCCGGTGAATTTCTGGTTGCCGGCCTCCTATCACACGCCGCGCGTCGTGGTCTCCGCGCTCTTTGCCGGGCTGCTCACCAAGGTCGGCATCTATGCGCTGCTGCGCACGCTGATCATGCTGTTCCCGCTCGAGCGCGAGGAACTGAGCTTCGTCATCGCGCTTGCCGGCGCGGCCACCATGATCCTTGGCGCGCTCGGCGCAATCGGCCAGAGCGATATCCGCCGCCTGCTCGGTTATGCCGTCATCTCCGGCATCGGCGTCATGCTGGCCGGCCTGTCGCTCGGCAGTCCGGGCGGTATTGGCGGGGCGATTTTCTACGCGCTGCATTCCATGATCGTCATGACCGCGCTCTACATGGCCGCGGGGCTGGCGGGACGACTGGCCGGCAGCTTCGATCTCAACCTGCTCGGCGGACTTTACACACGCTCGGCGCTGTTTTCCGCCCTGTCGCTGGTGCTGTTCTTCGCCGTGTCCGGCCTGCCGCCATTCTCCGGTTTCTGGCCCAAGGTCATGGTGGCCAAGGCCGCGATGGATATCGGCGCCTGGTGGCTGGTGGTGGTGGTGCTCCTCACCGGTTTCCTCACGACCATCGCCTTCGGCCGCGTCTTTGCGCTCGCCTACTGGCGGCCGGCGGCCGACGCGCTGCCCGATGAAACCATTCCGCCGAGCGCGCTCGTGCCGCTTGCCGCGCTGACGGCGCTGACGGTGGTCTTCGGGCTCTTTCCGGATCCGTTGTTGTCGCTGGTGCAACATGCAGCACAGGGCCTTGCCGATCCCCAGGCCTATATCGGCTCCGTCTTTCCGGGGAGGACCTGATCATGCGCCCGGCCGTCATCATCGCCGTCTTCACCGTCGTCTGGCTGGCCGTGTCCGGCAGCTTCACCATCCCGAACCTGCTGCTCGGCGCGGTTGCCGGCGCGCTGTCGCTGGCGCTCATCCGCGGGCATATCCAGCCCGACGGACGGCGCATCCGGCCCCTGAAAGTGCTGTCGCTGCTGATGCTCTTCTTCAAGGAACTGGCGCTGTCGGCCTGGAAGGTCGCGATGCTGGTGGCAAGCCCTAGAATGGTGCTGAAACCGGGCATCTTCGCCTTTCCGCTGACGGTCGATCGCGATTTCGAAATCACGCTGCTCGCCAATCTCATCACCCTGACGCCGGGCACGCTCTCCGTCGATGTTTCCGAGGATCGCAAAGTGCTCTACGTGCATGCCATCGATTGTTCCGATCCCGTCGGCGCCCGGCGCGACATCGCCAACGGCTTTGAGAAGAAGATCCTGGAGGCTTTCCGCTGATGGGTGCTGAAACGATCGTCTCCGCCGCCGCGAATGTCGCACTTCTCCTGATGTGCGCCGCCTTCTTCCTGACGGCCTACCGCGTCATCAAGGGGCCGACCCTGCCGGATCGCATCGTCGCGCTCGACATGCTGACGGGCATTGCCATCGGCTTCATCGCCGTGGTCGCCGTCAAGACAGGCTTCAACCTCTATATCGACATCGCCATCGCCCTTGGCCTGGTCGGCTTTCTCGCCACCGTCGCCTTCGCGCGGTTCGTCCTGACCAAGGGCAGCATGCAGGCGGGGGAAGACGCCGCGCCGGTGGCCGACCCGCCCCGCAAGGGCACACGGCACGGCAAACAACGCAACAAGGGGAGGGCACGCTGATGCTGGAACTCGGCCTCGCGCTTGTCGTCAGCATCATGCTGGTCGCCGGTGGCATTTTCACCTTCCTCGCCGCGCTTGGCATCGTGCGCCTGCCGGATGTCTATACCCGCATGCACGCCGCCTCGAAGGCCGGCACGGTCGGCTCGGGGCTGATGCTGCTGGCCGCCGGCCTCCATTCGCTGGATGTGGCGATCTTCACGCGGGCGCTTGCCGGTTTCGTCTTCTTCGTGCTGACCGCACCGGTGGCGGCCCATCTCGTCGCCAAGGCGGCGCACGACGCCGGTTATCGCCTGACCCGGCTGACGACGATCAACGAACTGCGCGACGCACACAACCGCAACGTCAAGAAGCGTTGACATTTGGTTAGAAAGCCGACCCTCAAAATTCGCAGTATCCTTCGAATTTTAGTGGGAAATGCTGGAAGCCCACAGCTATCTCCGGTAAGTTCCAAAATAATACTGGACATTGAATTGAGGAATGATATTTCAAACGAAGTAAAGCATTCGGGTTGATTTAGCTTGTCTGCGGATTTCCTGTTTAAGTTGAATTTGAGTCGTAGTCGCGCCAGCGCGGTATATATCGCGGCCGCGAATTCAGCGGAAATCGGTGACCGCTGTGGTGAAGAGTTATCTTGACGCGAAATGCCTGTGTTTCGATATATGTGGTCCTGGTGCACAATAGTGCGCCGCACAATTATACGGCGAGGGCGCTTTATCCGCAATTCAAGGACCGGGACGGTGGATAGGGCCATCGACCTTTGTGTTGTTTGACAGGAGAAAGAAATGACCGAAACTACCCTTGGCGCCGGCGGCAGTCTGCTCGTGGAACTCACAGCCGAAATCGTCGCCGCCTATGTCGGCAACCATGTCGTGCCGGTGGCCGACCTGCCGGGCCTGATCGGTGATGTGCATGCCGCGCTCAACAACACGACGGCGCCCGCTGCCATTGTCGAGGCGCCGGTCGTTGCCGAGAAGCCGAAGCCGCCGGTACCGGTGCGCAAGTCCGTGCAGAACGACTACATCATCTGCCTGGAAGACGGCCAGAAGTTCAAGTCGCTGAAGCGCCACCTGATGACCCATTACGGCATGACCCCGGAAGAGTACCGCGAAAAGTGGGACCTGCCGGCCGATTACCCGATGGTCGCTCCGGCCTATGCCGAAGCCCGTTCGCGCCTTGCCAAGGAAATGGGCCTCGGCCAGCGCCGCAAGGCGAAGTAACCAGCGGATTTGATCCAGCGCATGAAAAGCCGGCCTCGCGAGGGGCCGGCTTTTTTCGTTCCGGGCGCGGATTCGCCGACGAATCGTAACCGGTCATGGCGTCGCCGGCCGGCTTTTTCGCAGTCAGGAAGAGGAAATAATGCCTAGATAGGGGATTATTGTCGTAAATTTATCAAGATATTCAAGGCTCGGTTGCAAGGAAATGCTTCCTTCATCCTCACTTGTGCTCTAGGGTGTATGAATAAATTCCTATAAACGGAGTGGCCAGTCATGCATCAGTTCATCGTTTCTCACCGACCGTCGCCCACGAAAACAGCGCCTCCCGCCGGCATGGCGCCGGAAACCAAGGGCCTGGAGCCGGAAGACGACGGGCCGCGCCTGCGGCGCAGGATGGATGGCCAGGCGGCGCCGATCGTGCTTCCGGCAGTCGCCTGCCGGATCGTGCGCCAGCTCGTGCTGGAAATGACGGCGATGGCGAGCGACCGGCCGCTCTGGCGCCGCGACAGCCGCCGCTCCACCTGCCATGTCCGGCAGATCGCCATGTATGTCTGCCATGTCGTGCTGCGCCTCTCGCAGGCCGATATCGGCGTTGCCTTCGGCCGCGACCGCACGACGGTCGGCCATGCCTGCAACCGGGTGGAGGACCGGCGCGACGACGTCGCCTTCGATGCCTTCGTTTCGGCAGTCGAGCGCGTCGTGCTGTCGGTTTTCGGTCCGGCGGGGATCGGCAGCCATGAGTGAGGGGGACGGGAAAGACGATGCGCTTGCGAGGCTCTTGCGCTTCGTGCTGACCGCCGGCGAGGCGAAGCTTGTCGACGGCGAGGGCCTGAGAGCCGCCGATGGCCGCAGGCAGCCGTTGGCGCCGGCGGTGCTGGCGCGGGCGCTCAGCCTCGGTCTCCTGCGTCGCGACGGGGCACGGCTGAGCCCGTTGCCGGAGGCGCGCGCCCATCTGAAACGCCGGCTTTGCGATGCGCAGACCCCCTTTGCCGGCCAGCATCGCGACATCACCGAGGTGACCGTGCTGTGTGACGGTGCGCGGGAGCGCGCCGTCGCCAACCGGTTGGAATCACCGCTGGCGAGCCTCGGGCGGCTGAAGGAGAAGTCGGGCGAGGCCTATCTGCCGGACGGCGCCTTCGCGGCCGGCGAGCGGCTGCATGCCGACTTCACCCGCGGCGGCCTGCAGCCGAAGATGACCATGTCGTGGGAGCCGCGTATCGCCAGCCGACAGAAGGGCGAGGCAGGCGCGGGGCGCGAACTGACCGACACGGCGCTTGCCGCAAGGCTGCGTGTCGCCCGCGCCATCGAGGCGATCGGGCCGGAGCTTTCCGGCGTCGCGCTCGATGTCTGCTGTTTCATGAAGGGGTTGGAGACGGTGGAGCGCGAGCGTCAATGGCCCGCCCGCTCGGCAAAGCTCATGCTGCGCGCCGCCTTGCTGGCACTTGCCCGCCACTACGCCCCGCCGGCAAAGACCACGCGGCGGAGCCACGTCTGGGGTGCGGACGGGTACCGGCCGGACCTTTTGCGCTGAACCCGCGCTGCAGGCGGTCAGGCCGCCACGCGCAGGGCGGCCTCTTCGCGGATGCGTTTGACCATCGAACGCAGGCCGTTGGCGCGCTGGGAGGAGAGGTGCTCGACGAGGCCGATCGCGTTGAAGGTATCGATGGCATCGAGGGCGGCGATCTCGGAGGCGCGTTTGCCGGAATAGATGGCGAGCACGATGGCGACGAGCCCGCGCACGATATGGGCGTCGGAATCGCCGTCGAAGGTCATCACCGGATCGGCGCCGCCATCGGTGTGGCTGACGAGCCAGACCTGGCTGGCGCAGCCCTGCACCTTGTTGGCGGCCGTGCGTTTGTCTTCGGGCAGATCCGGCAGCGCCTTGCCGAGCTCGATGACATAGCGGTAGCGGTCTTCCCATTCTTCGAGGAAGGCGAAGTCGTCGATGATCTGCTGCAGCGTGGCCATGGCATTCCGTCCTGAGCAAGTCCGGTGAACGTGCCAAGCGGCTTCATGTCCGGCGTTGCGTCATCCTGAGGGGATTACGGTCTTCATATAGGCGAGGGCGCCGGGGATTTGAACTGGAATCCGCAGCCACAAAAAGAAACGCCGTAGGGAACGTGTCCATACGGCGGTTGCAGGGCAACGAGTCAGGCAGGCAGTATTTCGGAAACTCTCAGCCCTTGTGGTCGGGGCGGCGGGTCGGGATGGCGACGGTGCCGGTGATGACCTCGTCGTCGGCATCGATCGCCGCGACATCCGGAAGCGGCTGGTCGAGCGCTTCGTCCTTGGCGGGATCGGCCTTGGCGACGGCAGCACCGTCTTCGGCAAACTGGGTATCGAGGAACTGGTAGGCGATGCGTGCACCTTCGCGGGCCCGGTGGCCGAGAGCGACGAAGGTTTCCGCGCCCTTCTGGCAGACGTCAGGCTTTTCCAGGCACATCGCCGTCATGTAGCCGATCGCCTCGCTGGCGGCGGAGAAGGTGTCGCCGAGTTCGACATTCGGCCCCTTCTCCAGTTTCGCGGAGGATTCCGCGTCGAGGAACGGGAGCAGGACGAGAACCATGGAGAACCAGAACGTTCCCTTGATCAGAAACCACATCGCTTGCCATCCTTGTTATCGGGCCTCGGCTCTTTGCGGCCTTCGGCTTGCTGGTCCTTGGCGAACCGTTGATGCGAGAATAGGGGGCGGAAGGAAATTCCCCTTTTCAAGAATCACTCAGGTTTTGCCCAGATTTAAGTAAAATGCGACCTATCTTCGACTTTACCGGCATTTGAGGCAGATTTTAGCGATTGCCGTTAAGGATGATGGCATCCGCCCTGGACCCAAGGCGCCGGAACGCCGGGAGATCGATTCGCAGCGATCTGCCCCAGAGGTTAATACGAACAGAAAAATGCCGCAAAATGAGGCGCTTACACCCCGTTAACCACGCCGGACGAATGGCCCGTGGATTGGCCCGAAATGGGACTTTTGGGGCTTTTTGGGCCGGTTTCGGGCCCCGTCGTTTATTGTTTCCTTAAGTCGCCGATGCGATTTTGGGCTCACACAAAAGAACATAAACGGCAGGGTTTTGCGTTGCGCCAATTGACCACCATCGCTGACAGAATGGCAGCCCGCCTGGGCGCCGTTGCGGGCGTTGCGGGCGTGGGCGCGACGGACGAGCGCCCGTCCGCGTCGTTGCGTGCCACGACGCTGGCGCTTCTTGCCGCCGTTCCCGGCCTGCCGCTCGCGCTTTCCGCCATCATGCCCGCTTCTGCCGCGCTGCCCGCCGGCGTGGCCGTCGTCGGCGCCGGCGCGCTGCTGGCCGCCGCCGCGACCGCGACGCGCCAGCCCAGGCCGATGAAGCCGAAGACCTTTGCCGAGGAGCTCGCCGCCACCGCGCCGGTCCAGACGTCCTCGCCTTATGATCTCTTTGCCGGCCTCGTGACGCTGCATGATGCGCGCGGTTTCGTCACCGCCGTGCACGGCCGCGACCGCGCCGACATGCTCGCCTGGATGCGCGACCCGATGGCGCGCGGCTACCTCGACCAGATCCACATCTCCGACCGGCTCGGTTTCCTCGCCGCGATCGATCGCCTGCGCCAGGGTGGGGTGCGCGAGACGGTGGACATCCGCATCGATCGCCCACGCCTGGAGGCGGATGCCGAGCAGTTCATGCATATGCGCGTGGAAATGACGGCGCTGCACGGTGCGGACGGCGCGCTTGCGGCCGTCGTCGCCCAGTCGCGCGACATGTCCGAAGAGGCACGGCTGAGAAGCGAAGGTGCGCGCAAGACGGCGGAGGCCGAATCGGCCAACGACGCCAAGACGCGTTTCCTGGCCGCCGTCAGCCATGAGCTGCGCACGCCGCTGAATGCCATCCTCGGCTTCTCCGATATCCTGACCGGCGAGTATTTCGGCAAGCTCGAGAACGACCGCCAGCGCGAATATGTCGCCCTGATCCACCAGTCGGGATCACACCTGCTGTCGGTGGTCAACACCATGCTGGACGTCTCGAAGATCGAGGCCGGCCGCTACGAACTCTTGACCGAGCCCTTCATCGTCGCCGACAGCGTGCGGGCCTGCGAGCAGATGCTCGGCCTCCAGGCGCGCGACAAGGGCATCAAGCTGACCAGCCGCGTCCCGCGCGCCATCGGCGAGGCGGTGGCCGACCAGCGGGCGATCCAGCAGATCCTGATCAACCTCGTCGGCAATGCGATCAAGTTCACCGACCGCGGCGGCATCGTCACCATCGATGCGGCGCGGGAAGGCAAGGACCTGTTGCTGACGGTCAGCGATACGGGCATCGGCATTCCGGCCGACAAGCTCGCGCTCATCGGCCAGCCCTTCATGCAGGTGCAGAACGAATATACCCGCAAATACGAAGGCACAGGGCTTGGCCTGTCGCTCGTCAAGGGTCTCGTGGCGCTGCATGGCGGCAGCTTCGTCATCCAGAGCCGGCCGGGCGAGGGCACGGTCATCACCATCCGCGTGCCGGCGGACGGGTCGGGCGTCCTGCACGAGGACGAGCACCGGCTGACCACGGCATCCACCGTCGATTTCCCGCCGCGCCTTGCGGCAGGCAGCGAGACCGTTTACGAGCCGTCGCTCGATGGCAAGGACACGACCCATGAACGCGCACGTCAGAAAACAGCCTGAGCGGCGGCCGCAAGGCCAGGCCCGCAAGGGCGGTTCCGGCAAGCGTGCCGCAGCACCGCCGCCGCGCCGGCCGAACGTCGTCATCACCGGGCTTGTCGCGCTCGGAGGGCTTGCCGCGCGCCATCCGGCCACCGTCGGCGGCACCTGCGCCTTCCTCGTCGTGTTCTCCTTCGTGGCGGCCAATGCGCTGTGGTATCAGCCGGGCGGCCATCCAGCCCCGTTCCTCAAGATGCGCGCGGCCGACAATTCGCTGGGCTTCACCGCGACGAAACCCGAGCCGCATGACCAGACGACCTTCGTCATCGAGCGGCTGGAAGAGGGCGAGGAACTGCCTGAGGTCACCGACGTAATGCCCGGCGAGCGGCCCTTCGACGAGGTGGCCAAGGTCATCGAGAAGCAGCCGGCGACGGCAAGCGAGGCGAAACAGGACGAGGCCGACCCGGTCGCCGCGGCGATCATGGAAGCCGAGGCCGATCCGGCCGTCACCTCCGCGGTGGCAAAACCGGCGCCGAGCGACCTGGTGATGAAGATCCAGAAGGGGCTGAGCAACATCGCCTATACGGATATCGCGGTGGACGGCCTCATCGGTGAAAAGACCCGCCTGGCGATCCGCCATTTTGAGAAGCATTACCGTCTTCCGGTGACCGGCGAGCCGAACACGCAGGTGCTCGCCAAGCTGAAGGATATCGGCGCGCTGTAAGGTGCGCATGCGACCAAAGTCGTACGACTGCGGCGCGCGCATCTACCGGTTGTTTTTAAAGGAAGCATTAACCATGCCTGCCGGATAATCCTCCGATTGCCGGGAGGATTGTCGAGCCATGTCCAATGCTGCCTTGCGTGAGTTTGCTAATACATTTGAAGACGAAGCACCGGCCGATGCGGAGGCGCTGCGCCGGGTCGTCGGCGGGTTGGCGGCCGAGGCTTCGGATCTCGGCCTGCATCTGGTCGATATTGCCGGCTCCATTCAGGACACGGCCGCGCAATCGCGTGAGCATGCCGGCCTCTTTACCCGCCTGACCCAGTCGGCGACGGCCATTGCCAGCACCAATGGCGACATTGCCCGTGCGCTCGGAGAGACCGACCAACTGGCCGCGAGCGCCCGCAAGGTGCTCGGCGAACAGGCGGTGCAGCTCGACGGCTCGATTGCCGCGATCGACCATATGGTGACGGCCTCCAACGAGATCGGCACCGAGATTGCCGCCTTTTCCAGGGCGCTGGCAGATGTCGGCCGGCTCGCCGATGCGATCGGCACCATCGCGCGGCAGACCAACCTTCTGGCACTGAATGCCGCAATCGAGGCGGCGCGTGCGGGCGAGGCGGGCAAGGGATTTGCCGTGGTTGCGACGGAGGTGCGCGCGCTGTCGCTGGAAACCTCCAGCACGACCGCCTCGATCCAGAAGACCTTGCAGGAACTGCGCGCACGCATCGACCGGCTGGAGGCGGCGGGCGAGGGCGCGCGCGTTTCGGCCGAGGGCGTGAAGGCAACGGCGTCGGACGTGCAGGGCTCGTTTGCCGGCGTGGAGACGGTCATGTCGAAAATCCTCGACAGCGCCTCCTCGCTCGCCGCCACGACGGGTGCCGTCGACAAGCAATGCAGCGAATTCGCCCGGTCGATCGGTGCTGCCTCGACGGAGATCATCCGTTCCAACGCGGTGCTGCAGAAGGCCTCCGGCAAGGTCGGCGAGGTGGTGACTATTTCCGAGCGCATCATCCAGGCGACGGCGAGTGCGGGCATCGAGACGCCGGACAGCCCCTATATCCGCCTGGTCCAGGACTTGGGTGACGCGGTCTCTGCCCGCTTCACCGCGGCCGTGCTGAGCGGCGAGATCGGCATGGAGGCGCTGTTCGACCGGCAGTATCGGCCGATCCCCGGCACCGACCCGGTGCAGATGATGACGCGCTTCACCGACTTCACCGACCGCGTGCTGCCGGCAATCCAGGAGCCGGCCGCCACGCGCGACGAGCGCATCGCCTTCTGCGCGGCGGTGGACGAGAACGGCTACCTGCCGACGCACAACCGCAAATTCTCCGAGCCGCAGCGGCCGGGCGATCCGGCGTGGAACACCGCGAACTGCCGCAACCGCCGCATCTTCGACGACCGGGTGGGGCTGGCCGCCGGCCGCAATAAAGAGCCGTTTCTCCTCCAGACCTATCGCCGCGACATGGGCGGCGGGCAGTTCGTGCTGATGAAGGACATCTCCGCCCCCATTACCGTCAATGGCCGGCACTGGGGCGGGCTGCGGTTGGCGATCCGCCTATAGGTCTAGCGATTGCCCCGGCGCGCGGTGCGGTGTATGCCGCGACCATGCGCCTTCGCACCGATATCTTCGTCTCCGCCCTGATGCGCCGCGTCTTTGCCCGTGGCGATTTCGCGGCTGTCGAGGCGAAGGGCGCGGAGGAGGCGGGTGCGGTGTTCGTGCGGCAGGTTTTTCGCGACGGTTCGGAGAGCCTGCATGCCCCGGCGCCGCAGAGTTTCTTCGAGGCGGAGGAGAGCGACCGGCGGCTGTTCGAGACGCGGCTGGACCGCGTGGAGGCAAGCGCCGTCGGCGCGGCGATCGACCGGGAGCGGCGCTTCGACAGCGACCTCTGGGTGCTGACCGTCGAGACCGACGATCTTGGCGACCTGATGGATTTCGGCACGGCCGAACCGAAGGATGACGGCTTCTTCCGCCGTTAACCCTCTGCACGGATTGGACGATGACGGCCGCAATTGAAACGGATTGTTTGCCGATAGGATTTTAAGACGTGATGACGTCAATGATGGACGCCCGACAAGAATGACCAAATATGACATCAAGGTCGACATGACGTCGACGCTCCTTGCCAAACAGGCAAACAGCCAGTGGATCCTCGCGCCCGGCGTTTCGATCGCCACCAAGGGCACGGCCGTCGATGCCTCCGGCCTCTATGCGGGTCGCTCGCTGGTGTTCGACGGCAGGGTCAGCTCCTCCGCCGGAAACGGCGTGGTTCTGGGCGCCTCCGCAACCCAGGCGAATGCCGGCGATGTCACCATCAAGGCGAACGGCGTCGTTTCCGCCAAGCTGATCGGCCTGATGGCGAGTGGCGCGGACCTGATCCTTACCAATCTCGGCACGCTGTCCGGCGGCACCTATGCCGGTGTCTTTACCGGCGAAGGCCTGAATTTCA
This sequence comes from Shinella kummerowiae, assembly GCF_009827055.1. Lineage (GTDB taxonomy): Bacteria > Pseudomonadota > Alphaproteobacteria > Rhizobiales > Rhizobiaceae > Shinella > Shinella kummerowiae. Next base: position 422,362 of record NZ_WUMK01000006.1, on the reverse strand, counting down.
CCAACCGCGGCTCCGTGCTGTCGAGCGGCGCCGGTGTCAAGGCGAAGGGTGACGATGCGCTCGTCACCAACCATGGCACGGTGAAAAGCGTCGGCGATGCGGTGATCGCCTCGGGCGTGAAGACGATCGTCACCAATTACGGGCTCATCCGCTCGACGGCGGATGACGGCATTCGCAGCGTCGGCCTGAAGGCCATCGTGACCAACAGCGGCACGATCGATGCCAAGCTCGACGCGATCACGGTGACCGGCGCGAACGCCATCATCACCAACAACGGCAAGATCCTTTCGCGCGGCGACGAGGGCATTGTCGTGACGGGCGCCAACCTCGTCATGTCGAACAACGGCACGATCACGGCCGCCCGGGATGCCGTGCGGCTGGATGGTGCAAACGCCAACTTTGCCAACCACAAGACGATCACCTCGACGTCCGGGGATGGCATCGACGTCGGCGGTGCGGCCGCGCAGATCACCAACAACGGTACCCTGAAGGGCGCGTCCGGCATCTATATCGACGGCGCGAATGCCACTCTGACCAACAACGGCTCCGTCACAGCGACCTCGGGTGTCGCGGTTTCCCTGCTCGGCAGCGGCAAGAACGTCTTTTCCAACAACGGGTCGCTGACGGCCGAAAGCCTGGCGCTGAAGGGCGGCAACGGCATCGAGGCCATCACCAACAATGGCACGATCCGTGGCCATGTCTCTCTCGGCGCCGGCAACGACATTTTTGACACACGCGGCGGCAAGGTGATCGGCTGGGTGGCGGGCGGCAAGGGCAACGACACCTATCTCGTCGCCGACGCGGCCCTGAAGCTCGTGGAAAAGGCTGGCGAGGGGACCGACACGGTCCAGTCGTCGGTGAGTTACAAGCTCGGCGCCAATCTCGAAAAGCTCATCCTGCTCGGCACCGCCGACATGCGCGGCACCGGCAATGAGCTGGACAATGTGATCATCGGCAACAGCGGCGGCAACATCCTCTCCGGTGGGGCCGGCAACGACATCCTCGATGGCCGCAAGGGCAACGACACGCTCATCGGCGGCAGCGGGGCGGATGTCTTCCTCTTCTCCAAGGGCTCGGGCAAGGACAGCGTGACGGATTTTGCGCCGGGCACGGACCGCGTCGATTTCTCCGGCCTTGCGGACATCACCAGCTTTGCCGACCTCGTGAAGAACCATGCGGTGCAGAGCGGCGACGACGTGCTGATCCGCGCCGGCAACGATGTGCTGACGCTGAAGCATGTCGATCTCTCCGATCTGTCGAAGGGCGACTTCCTGTTCTGACCGTCCTGTTCCTGCGGGAACAGCCGGCGGGCGGCCGACATGGGAAAAGGGAGGCACAGGCAACGGCCTGTGAACCCTTGGAGAAACACCCATGTTTATCGTGCTGCCTGCCCTTGCACTGCTGATTTCGGGAATGTTCGTCGTGACCATGCTGGCCGCGCTCTCCGCCGAGCGCAACGAAGGCGCGACGGTTCGCCTGCCGGCCAAGCGCCGGATTTTCTAACGGAACCGGATTTCAACCGGCGGCGCGTTGCCGTTTCGTCACGGAGGACCTGTCATGGTGATCCTGCCCATTCGCCTGCGCGTCGTCGCCATTGGCCGCCTTCGGCAGGCCATCGCCGTTCGTGTAGCTGTCCGCCCGCTGCCAGCTTTCGACCCGGAGGACAGCCTCGGCGGGGTCTAGCGTCGACAACAACTCTGCCGCGCCGCCCGCGGCAAGATGCGGATAAATCTTTCCCAGAACGAAAACGCCATCGGCTTCGGGCACGTCGAGCGCCACCAGCGTTTCGGCAAGCTGTCGTCCGGACACATCGAGCAGGATGCGCTCCGAAAGCCATTGGCTGGAGGCGAGCGCATCGGCGAGCGTCACCGCCAGCATGCCGATTTCCCCGCCGCGCGCAAAGCGCACGAACAGCGCCTGATGCATCTCGGTTGCCGGTTCGAGCCCGGCGGGCGCTTCGGTGGCCGGCGTTGCGGCGCGAACGAGGGCGCGCAGCTCGTCGCGAATCTCCTCTTCCCGCTCCAGCCTTGCCGCTTCCCTGAGCGCCGCCTCGCGGTCGTCCCCGGTGCGGCGGCTTGCATGGTCCTGGTGGGTGCCGACCAGCGCCTCGACGATGGCGGGCGAAAGATCGTCGCGCTTGCCGATGGCGCGGGCGTGCTCGGGACCGGCCGCCCGCAGGATGCGCATCAGTGTCGCATCGGGAATGGCCTTCGCGCCCATGAGGAAAATCGCGGCGATGCCGATCGGCTGGCGGGCGATGAAGAGGGCGGTGTCATCGGGGATCTGCGGGCAGCGCGACAGGGCGGCGACGGCCTGCCGGCGCGCTTCCTCGCTCGACGCGTCATAGAGAGGCTCAAACAGTTCGCCGAACTGATGAAGATCCGACCTTGACGGAAGACGCAGGCTCTCGAAGCTGGAAACCGTGGCCATCAAGACGATGTCCTTCGGCCGCCCCGCCTGCGGTCTCTCCAATTCGCGAAACCTGTCCGCCACAAAACACCCGTCATCCCCGGACCGGCAGCCCCTTGCCGATCCCCATTGTCGTTCATGAAAAATAGAGGAAAAGCGTTAGCGAGCCGTTAACCTTGCTCGCGCGGAAACCGCAATGTTTACAAAGCGCTGCCGCGGGAGTTGCAGAATGTGCATGCGCCGTTGCGTGCCGCATCGGGACGCCGCTGTCGCGGGCACCTGTGCCGTAGGGAACTGCGCGCGTGCGGTCTTCAGGCTAGTGTTAACAGCATGTTAACTCGATAGTCGTTAGTTTTAGGGACATGGATCGGCTCGTCTAATTCGATAGACGTGGTATGATTCGGGTATTGGAACGGCGGTCCGCCAGAGGGCGCCGCCGGGTCGATGGGAAAGGTGCGATGGTCCGGATACCGGGCGGTCCAGGACAATTTCTCGTGAATGGGAAACTTTTGGACTCGTATCGCCGTTTTCCCCCTGTATGCGACTGGGATGACATCAGCTCATGTCGCAGCCGGGTGACGACGGAACCGGATGCACCGGCCCGGAAACGGGCAGGGTGAGATTGTAGGAGTACTTCATCCGTCTCGATTCTTCTTTTGGAGGCGAGAATGGCAGACGTAGTACGATTGAAGGAATGGCTCGCGCGAACGACGAGACGCGACACCATTCGCCGCGAGGCCCCGGCCCAGGTGCTTCTGTTCACCGGCGTGCGCTATGAGCGCCTGACACCGGCCATGCTGGCCGCACGCAGCAAGACGGTGAAGAAAAACACGCAGGATACAGCCCGCCGGCCCTGATCGTCATCGATCGGGCGTGGCAGGTGTTTGCCCTGCTGCCGCGTGATCGGTTGTCGTCGTATTTTCGAGCGCACAACAACGGTCACCGGTGCGCAATCTCTCTAATTCCACGATGCTTGCGAAGGCGCTTGCCGGCGACATCCGGCCGGAAGGCTCCTACGCGGCCGGTTGCATGGGATGACACGCCGTTTTTAGCCTAATCGGCGGTAAAGGCTTCGCAACTGGCATCCGCGAGAAAGGCGGTTGCCGCTTCCTGGCGGCTACGCGTGGGCACGAAGGTGCGCAGCACCGCATAGCCTTCCTCGCCGCGCATTTCGACCAGGATCGACTGTTCCAGCTCCTGCGGCACCGCCTTGCGGATGCCGATGAGCTGGATGGGCGTTGCGACCAGCGTGTCGAGCGCGCCGCTGACCGAGGTGCGGTCGTTCATGCTGAACACCTCGTTGGAGGCTCCGTCATAGACGACGAGCGACCAGAAGGGCACGTCGCCCGCCGCGAAAAGACGGATCGGGCCATTTTCCACCGAGAAGGTGCAGACGGCGGTCTTCATGGCCGGATCGTCGTTGATCGGCGCCAGCGTGTCGCTGGTATTGGCGAGCGGGAAGAAGCGGTTCGTCTCGCCGAAACTCTGCACGCGCGTATAGGCGTCGCGGCCGGTAAAGCTCGGCAGGGAGAGAATGATGACGATGTGCAGAAGGGCCGCACCGACGAGGCCGACGGCGATGGCATAGAGGAGGTTACGCATCGGCACAGTCCAGCCGGGTGATGCCGGGCATGGCGAGGTCGATGACGCCGGAGCTGCCGGCGGTCGGCGTGTCGAGCAGGGTCATGACCAGCAGGAACGGCGCCCTGCCTTCCGGCACGGCAAGCCAGTTGCCGGGCGTGGCCGCTGCGGCGATGCGGATCGAAAAACTGCTGTCGGCGCTGCGCAGCACCGACCAGGCGTTGATGCCAGTCGGCAGGCCGGGCAGGGTGCCCGGCAGCGGGTTGCCGTTGCGGTCGGCCGCATGCAGCGTCCAGAGGCGGGCGGGCGGCGTGATGCCCTTGATCTCATAGCGGCAGTTTTCGACAAGCGAGCGGTTCTCGCTGTCCGTCGCTGCGGTGAAGGTGAGGCCTTCGGCGCCGCCGAGCAGCAGCTTGCCGTCGCGTGCGCGGTGGGCCTTCGCGTAGGGGTCGGCGTCGATCGTCTGCGCGGTTGGGAAGGCGGTCCAGGGGCCGAGCGCGATGGCGCCGAAGCCGACCGTCGCCCGCAGCGCATAGATCGAACTCAGGATACCGAGCCCGAAGGCGACGGCGAGCGCTGTGGCGATGACGAGGGGTGTACGGAACAAGGGCAATCGACCGTTGGAATCAGCTTCTGGTTACTCTGTCCGGTTCGGTCGAGCCCCGTCAAGCGCGGCCACGCGGCCGTCCGCCTTCAGTGGCTTGGCCTCATTGAACTGGCGGGTGATGTCCTTCAAGAGCTTGGTGACATCGGCCGAGAGCGAGCGGGGACGCACCAGCGCCGGCAACGGGTTTTCGTCGCCCGTTGTCGCGGCGACCTCGGTCGCCTTCGTGCCGTCCGGCAGCGGGTTCTCGATACCGGGAATGGGTTTCAGCTCGATGCCCTGGTGGGCATAATCCATCAGGCGCTTGAAGGTCATGGCAGGCAGCGAGCCGCCGGTCATGTTGTTGGTCGAGGTGTAGTCGTCGTTGCCGAACCAGACGGCGGCGGTGTAGTTGCCGGTGAAGCCGACATACCAGGCGTCGCGATAGGCCTGGGTGGTGCCCGTCTTGCCGCCGGAGACGATGCCGCGGTCGAGCGCGCCGCGCCGCGCCGTACCGCTCACCGGAATGGTGACGAAAATGCGGTTCATCGACGAATCCGCCTGCTCGGACAGGATGCGTTTGGCCGGCGGTTCGTCGCGGCCGAAATCGTAGAGGATGTCGCCGTCGTAATTGAGCATCTGGCTGATGCCGTGGCGGCGCGACTGCAGACCGCCGGCGGGGAAGACGGCATAGGCCGTCGCCTGGTCGAGCACGGTGACTTCCGAGGTGCCGAGCGGCATGGTCTTGTCGGTGCGCAGCGGCGTTTCGACGCCCATTTCCTTGGCGATTTCCGCGATGCGCTTGGTGCCGAGCTTGTCCTTGGCAAGGCGCACCGGCACGGTGTTGATGGACTTCGCCATCGCCGTCATCAGCGTCACGCGGCCCGCGAAACTGCGGCCATAGTTCTGCGGCGACCAGCCGCCCCAGCTGATCGGCGCATCGACGATGGTCGTCTCGGGCGTCATGCCGGATTCCATGGCGGCGGCATAGGTATAGGCCTTGAAGGACGAGCCCGGCTGGCGCAGCGCCCGTGTCGCGCGGTTGAACTGGCTCTCGCCATAATCACGCCCGCCGACCATGGCGCGCACGGCGCCGCCGTTCTCGATCATCGCCAGCGCACCCTGCTTGACGCGGTAGCTCTCGCCGTACTGGCGCAGGCCGCTTTCCACGGCCTCTTCTGCGGCGGCCTGCAGGCCCATGTCGATGGTCGTGCGGACGATCAGCGAATGCTGGGCGAAGGGTTTTGCGATGCGCTGCACCTCCTCGAAGGCCCAGTCGAGGAAGAAGTCGGGCGCGGTCTTCTCGTTGCGGTCGATGATGGTGGCGGGGTTGCGCCGGGCGGCGATCACCTGGCCCTCGGTCATCAGCCCGCCCTGCACGAGATTGGTCAGCACCTCGTTGGCGCGGGCGCGGGCGGCCGGCAGGTTGACGTGGGGCGCATAGCGCGCCGGCGCCTTGAACAGGCCGGCGAGCATGGCGGATTCGGCAAGGTTCACATCCGTGACGTTCTTGCCGAAATAGAACTGCGCCGCCGCCGCCGCGCCGAACGTGCCGCCGCCCATATAGGCGCGGTCGAGATAGAGGCGCAGGATCTCCTTCTTGGAGAGGTTCGCTTCCAGCCAGAGGGCGAGGAAGGCCTCCTTGATCTTGCGCTCGAGGGTGCGCTCGTTCGACAGGAACAGGTTTTTCGCGAGCTGCTGGGTGAGCGTCGAGCCGCCCTGCACCACGCCGCCGGCGCGCGCATTCTCGTTCATGGCGCGGGCAAGGCCGAGGAAATCGATGCCGAAATGGCTGAAGAAGCGGCGGTCTTCCGTGGCGAGCACCGCCTTGATGAGGTGATCGGGCAGTTCGTCGATCGGCGCGGAATCCTCGTGGATGATGCCGCGATGGCCGATCTCGTTGCCGTAGCGGTCGAGGAAGGTGACGGCGAAATCGCTCTGTGCGCGCCAGTTGCCCTTGGTTTCCTCGAAGGCTGGCAGCGCCAGCGCCAAGAGCAGCACGAAACCGGCGGTGCCGAGGTTCATGCCTTCGCCGGCGACCTCGAAGACGGCCTTTTTCCAGCCTTTTGCGTGGAAGCGGCGGGAGAAGATGGTGATCTCCTCCCAGATTTCGGCCAGGCGGAAGCCGGCGTTCCAGACCGTGGAGTCGATCCAGGAATCGATGCGCAGAAGAAAATGCCGCTTGCGGCGGCGGGGCTTCGTCGATTTTTGGTCGTCGTCTTCCACGATCGCGGACCTCTTGGCGGGGGCCACAACCTGCCCGCATTCGGTTAACGTCCTGTCACCACCGCTTTATTCGGGGACGATATCAGTCTTTTGACGGCGATAGAACGGAATTTGCGGGAAAGGGTTAGCGGCCATGGCCCTTGACCTTTGGCCCCGAGGGGTTCAGGGGTCGGGCATGATGAGCAACAATGCGGAAAAGCCCGGCGATCTGCCGTTCTGGAAGACGAAGACGCTTGCCGAAATGAACGACGCGGAGTGGGAGAGCCTGTGCGACGGCTGCGGGCTCTGTTGTCTCAACAAGCTGGAAGACTGGGACACGGGCGAAATCGCCTGGACCTCGATCCGCTGCGTGCTGCTCGACGGCGAGAGCTGTCGATGCTCGGACTACGAAAACCGGCAGGCGACCGTGCCCGACTGTATCCGGCTGACGGTGGAGAGCGTCGAGAAGATCAGCTGGCTGCCGCCGACCTGCGGCTACCGGCTGGTGCGCGATGGCCACGACCTCTACTGGTGGCACCCGCTGGTTTCCGGTGACCCGGAAACCGTGCACCAGGCCGGCATTTCGGCGCGCGGGCGCACGATCAGCGAAGAGGGTATCGATACGGACGACTACGAGGACTATCTCGTGACCTGGCCGCTGGAAGTGGGCGAGGGGAAATAGGGCGGCGTCAGTTCAGGCGGCTGGCGGCCAGCTTCTTGGGCGCCACGTTGCGCCAGGCGGTGCCGATCAGGTCGCGCACGCGCTCGTCGTCCGCGCCGTCGAAATAGACCGACGTCCAGCCCTTGAGGCCCCAGCCGCCCGGCACCGGCGCACACAGACCGGGATCGGTTTCGACCACCATGGCCTGCTGGCCGGGCGTCAACTTCAGGACCGCACGGCCCGGCTGCGGCAACGACATGAAAATCTTCTCGCCCACCCGGAAGTCGCGCTTGCCAAAATGCGCGCTCTCCCGCGCTTCCGGCATGCCGAGCGCAATCGCGATGAGATCGTTTGATTTCATGGGGTGGAGGGTAGCACAATGGCGGCAAAACAGAAAGCAGAGGTGGTGCGGAGGTGCATAGGCGCTGCCCGGGTCGGCCGCCTCGGATCACAATATCACGACGTCTATGACGGTGTTTGTCCGGGCTCGCGCCTGATGGTGCTGAATCCATGCCCATTTCATGTGCTGGACGGCCCGCGTGGCGCCGGACATGTCGATCCCGGCGGGCGGGCTTCGAATGGGTTCAACGGATTGGCTGAATGGATGTATCATCGCGTAGAGGCGAAAGCTTTCGATAGGGTCTCCGTTTTCGCCAAGCGTGGTTTCCACCGGCTTGACGTCGTAGAATTCAATGATGTCGATCGGGACTTCCTGAGAGCCAATTCGGACTCTACCGTGATGACATAGCGGGTCTTCGCGGTCTGTTCCCGGTATCATGACGAAGATGTCCGGCTCTTCTTTCAGGGTCGCGCTGCAATACCAGCCTTCTCCTTCGATTTTATACCGACCCAGCAAGGGGTGTTGCACGCGCGCTGGTGTGAAACTCCGGGCGTAGGATGACAATTGTTCGTTCAAAGCCACCAGACTAGGGCGGGGGTCTCGCCAGTTTTCGTGCAACTTTCCGACGGCGCGACAATTGTATCGTGCGGCCCGTTCCACCTTACCTGCAGTCCAGGCCTTCAGATATGTCTGCATGGTGAAACGAATGAAGTCCGCAAGGCCTTCGACGTCGTCTTCCGTCAGGTCCATGACGGCGGGGTGATGAATGTCGCTGAAGTTGATCTGTTCGATGGCCAGGTTCATCTGCAAATCCAAAGGAAAAGCAAACGTCCTGACGATCCGGGACCTTTGCGCGGGAACCACGTTCATCCATCGCCAGATGCAGAAGTTGAGGTGGATTCCGTGGAGTGTGAGCACGCCCATATCGAGCCGCGGAGCCATGTCATTATGCCAGGGCAGATCATTTTTCGGCAGGTCCCAAGGCGCAGGAGACCTCGACCACGTGTCGTGAAGAAAAAGGCGCGCCCTCCTACCCGGCACTGCCCAATCGGAACACTGCGGTCTCGAATCCGTCGGCCTTAGCGTGGTGGGTGAAATCTCCTTCATGGCGGCACGAAGGATTTCCGCGGGCGTTGGGGTGGGGCTCATGTCTGGTCTTCGCTCGGCGACGGATCGATGATTTCCTTGTAAGCCGCGATGATAAAGATTCAGTGCTTTGGGACGGGTGCACAAAAATAGGAAAATAGTCCTTGACGGCGTCGCGGTGGTTTGATAGGGTTATGGCATAGTCGGAAAGGTGCGGCCAACAGCGTTGCTGGATTTTCCTGAGGTTGGGCCATTCGTGGGCGTGCCCGACGGCTGAATGATAGGAATTTATTGACAGGTGCTCGGCTCTTCGGTCCGGGCGCCTTTTCTTTTGCGGGTTTTGCCATGGATGCGGTGACGATCGATATCGGGCTTTTCGGCGTCTCGCCGGAGCCGGCGGTTTATGACGGGCTGGCGGGGCGGCGGGCCGTGTTTTCGGGCGGGGCCGCGCTGGTGCTTGATACCAAGGCGCAGGCGCCGCTCGACCCGTTCCTCGACATGCAGGCGATGCTGCTGGAGATGACGAAGGAGCTGCGCGAGCGGTTCCAGCGCTTCCAGAGCCAGAAGGCGCTGGCCGAGCGGGATGCGGACGCGGCCGAGGACGATGCATCGCGCAAGGTGGCGCAGACCGACGCCAAGGCGGCGATCGAGGCGGTGTCGCTGATCGTGCGCACGCTGGAAAAGATCGACAGCCTGCAGCGCACGCTGATCAACGAATGGGCCGAGGCGGAAGCCGCGCGCGGCGAGCCGGAGGATGCGGCGGCGCTAGCGGACGAGTTCGAGCGGCTGGTCGAGGCACGGGTGAAGGAACGGTTGCATGCCGCCAAACAAGACTGGATGCGGGAAAACGGGCCTGGCGGCGAAGTTGCCGCCCGTGCGGAAAGCGGGCCGTAACCAGCGACGGGCCGCCGAGCAGCTTGAGCAGAAGATCAAGGCGATTGTTGCGACAGCGGCTGTGGAATTCGCAGGGATCGATGAACGGCGGGGCTGGACGGACTTGCAAGAGAAAGCCGATGCGCTGGAAGCCGGGCTTGGCAGCCGGGGTGTTGACCCTGCTGGCGGCGATGGCCCCTCATCCCCCTGCCGGGACCTTCTCCCCGCAGGCGGGGAGAAGGGGGGCGTGGAAACGCCTGAGACACCTTCAGCGTCGATCGATGGAGAGGGGTTTCGGGCCTGCGCATCGGCAATTGCTGGCGGCGACGAGGCTGGCGAGCGGCGGGAAACGGTGGCGCGGGTGTTGCCGACGACCCGCTCCGGCCTGAACCGCTGGCACTTCCAAAGCCGGCTGGCGCAGATGCCGCCGCCCGGCGACTGGCGGGTGTGGCTGCTGATGGGTGGGCGCGGTTCCGGCAAGACGCGGGCCGGCGCGGAATGGGTGCATGCGCTGGCTCTGGCGCGGCCGGATAGCCGCATCGCGCTGGTGGCGGAAACGCTTGGCGATGCGCGTGAGGTGATGATCGACGGCGTTTCGGGCATCTGCCGGATTGCCGGGCGGTCGCGGCCGGACTTCGAGGCATCGCGCCGGAGGCTGGTCTGGCCGAACGGATCGATCGGACAGATATTTTCATCCGAAGACCCGGAAAGCCTGCGCGGACCACAATTCCATCTCGCCTGGTGCGACGAGGTCGGCAAATGGAAACATGCGCAGGAGACCTGGGACATGCTGCAGTTCGGCCTGCGCCTGGGCGACGATCCGCGTGTGCTGGTGACGACGACGCCGCGACCGGTGCCGCTGCTGCGGGCGCTGGCGGACGATCCGCGCACGCAAGTGCGGCGCATCAGCACGGCGGACAATGCGAAAAACCTGTCGCCCGGCTTCCTGACCGCCATGGCCGACCGCTACGGCGGCACGCGGCTCGGCCGGCAGGAACTGGATGGCGAACTGATTGCCGATCGCGAGGACGCACTCTGGAACCGGGCGCGGCTGGAGGCGATCCGGCTGAAAAGCCTGGGGCCGCTGTCGCGCATCGTCGTGGCGGTCGACCCGCCGGCGACGGCATCCGCGGCTTCGGTCTGCGGCATCGTCGTGGCGGGCATGGACGAAAGCGGGCGCGGCGTGGTTCTGGCCGACTGTTCGGTGACGGGCGCCAGCCCGGCGGGCTGGGCGAGTGCTGTGGTGCGCGCCTTCAAGCGGTTCGATGCCGACCGTGTGGTCGCCGAGGTGAACCAGGGCGGCGACATGGTGACGGCGATGCTGAAAAGCATCGATGCCAACCTGCCGGTTTCGACGGTACGGGCAACGCGCGGCAAATACCTGCGCGCCGAGCCGGTGGCGGCCCTCTACGAGCAGGGGCGGGTGGGGCATGCGGGCGCTTTTCCCGAACTGGAAGACCAGATGTGCGACTTCGGGCCGGATGGGCTTTCCGCCGGCCGCTCGCCGGACCGGCTCGACGCGCTCGTCTGGGCGCTGACGGCGCTGGTGCTCGACCGACAGGGCGAACCGCGGGTGCGGGGGATTTGAGGCGAGCCGAGGGTTGGATTCGACACCCGCTTGCATTTTCTGGATGCATTCTGGCGCATTCTGTGGTTGATTGCGTGAATGCTGAAGTGCGGTACCCGCTTCAGCCGTTCCAGGCATCTGCAGGCAGTTCAAAAAGTCTCCAACCGGCGCGCCATCAGGCCTCGCCGATGGCTGTGTCGTGGCCGAAAACAGGCCAGGGAGGGTGGAATGGGTATCAACAGGACGTTTTTCTTCAATCAGGTGCGTTCGGTTCTTTTTGATGGAAGCCTGAAGCAATCCCAGGTCGACGGGCTGACCGCGATCCTCGACAAGTGGGAAGGCGAAATGCCGGACGCGGATGACCGCTGGCTCGCCTATATGCTGGGCACCGCGCATCACGAAACCGGCCGCACCATGCAGGCCGTGCGCGAAACCTTCGCCAGCACCGACGACAAGGCCATCGCCATTCTGGACAAGGCCTTCAATGCGGGCAAGCTGCCATGGGTATCCACACCCTATTGGCACAAGGACAGCAAGGGCAGGAGCTGGCTCGGGCGCGGATTGGTGCAACTGACCCACAAGTCGAACTACGAGAAGATGTCGACGGCACTTGGCATCGATCTTGTTGCTAATCCGACGCTGGCAATGGATCTCCAGACCGCCGTTGCGATCATGTTCACGGGCATGATCAACGGCAGTTTCACCGGCAAGAAACTGAGCAGTCACTTTTCGGCTACGAAGGAAGAGTGGAGGAATGCGCGGCGCATCATAAACGGGCTTGAGAGGGCGGATCTCGTCGCCAGCTATGCCAAAAGCTATTACGGCGCCATCAGCTATACGACGGGGGATTGACGATGCGTGCTTATCTTCTTGCTCTCGCCGGGCTGGCAGCAGGTGCCGTCTCCGCTGCCGATGGGCCGGCGGTCTTCAATTGCCGTGCACAGGTCATCTATGACTGCACGCGCGACTGCGAGCAGAACACCATGCCGGCGGATTTGCGGCTGGATTTCGCGACCAAGCAGGGAACCTTCTGCCGGGGCTCGGGCTGTGTCGAGGGATCGCTCGTCATGAGCGAAGCCAAGGGACAATGGGACGACGCGCCGTACCGGATCTTCAAGCTGCAGTTCAAGGACGCTGGCAATGAGCCCGTGTCCGGGGTCCTGCACGGCGGAGTCTTCCACGCGGATGGGCTCGGCTCGATGGCCGGGACCTGCGAGGCCGAAGGCGGATAACGCGCGAAGACCTGTTTTCGGCGCTTCACAAATAGTCACGGCCTGATCTTTCCCCGCTCACCGGCGCCTGACGCGACGGTGGGCTGAAACAGGATGCACTCATGCGATTTTCATCTTTCCTGCCCTGGCGGCGCGCCGGGGTTTCCGCCGTGCCCGAAACCAAGGCCTCGGGTGTGCTCACCCTGACGGCGGAGGGCCGGGCGCACTGGTCGAGCCGCGCCTATGCATCGCTTGCCCGCGAAGGGTTCATGCGGAACCCGGTGGCACATCGGGCGGTGCGCATGATTGCGGAAGCCGCCGGTTCGGTGCCCTGGCTCGCCTATGAGGGCGAGACCGAGCGGCCGGAGGATTTTCGGCTGGCCCTTCTCGCCCGGCCGAACGGGCGCATGGCGGGCATGGATTTTTTCGAGACGCTGTACGGGCATCTCCTGCTGTCCGGCAACGCTTTCGTCGAAGGCGTGCGGGTGGGGGAGGAGTTGCGGGAGCTGCATCTGCTGCGGCCCGACCGGGTGCGGATCATCGAGGGGCGGGATGGCTGGCCGGAGGCCTATGAATACCGCACCGGCAACCATGTGCGCCGGCATGGTGTCGGCGACGGGGTAGGCGAAGGGCAGGCGATCCTGCATCTGCGGCTGTTCCATCCGCTTGACGACCGGCTGGGCTTTGCGCCGCTCGAGGCCGCTTCGATGGCGCTCGACCTCTCCAATGCGGCGGCGATCTGGAACAAGGCGCTGCTCGACAATTCGGCGCGGCCTTCCGGCGCGCTGGTCTACCAGCCGAAGGAGGGCGGCAACCTGACGCCCGACCAGTATGACCGGCTGAAGGCGGAACTGGAGGAGGGCTATTCCGGCGCGGTGCGCGCCGGGCGGCCGATGCTGCTGGAAGGCGGGCTCGACTGGAAGGCGATGGGGCTGTCGCCCCGCGAAATGGATTTCGTCGAGGCGAAGAATGGTGCCGCGCGCGACATCGCGCTCGCCTTCGGTGTGCCGCCCATGCTGATCGGCATTCCGGGCGATGCGACCTATGCCAATTATCAGGAGGCCAACCGGGCCTTCTGGCGGCTGACCGTGCTGCCGCTGGTGACCCGCACGGCGGCGTCCTTCGCGACCTGGTTTTCGGAAGAGGGGCAAACGGCGCTGCGCCTGGTGCCCGATCTCGACCAGGTGAGCGGGCTCTCGACGGAACGATCCGAACTGTGGGCGCGGGTGGGGGCTGCGGCGTTTCTCAGCGACGACGAGAAGCGGCAGGCCGTCGGTTACTGATGGGCGCAGCCCGAGCCAGATGGCCGCGGACTGCTGGCCGTCATCATGACGGTTGCATCACCTATTTTTACCACTGGGGATGCGTCAAGCGCCGGGCTGCGAGATCGTCTGAAACGGCCGCGACTTCAGGCGGGATGGGTTAAAAAAGATCGAAAGAACAGCGCTCTATGAGGCCTCGCTGAATCATCTTGCCGATCTTCGGAATCGGTTGTGAAGAGGCCGATTCTGTTTTTGAGCAAAAGGGCGCAAGCGACTCTAAAGACTCGCGGATTGCCGCCGCCCGGCTCTGCACGAGGCGGCGGTTTTGCATGCCTGTGGCTGGGCATTCTGAATTTCCATAATAATCTGAAAGGCTTAACAATGGCTGACTTCGGAAACGATGGCGGGCTGTGGACGGCCCGTGTGCTCGGAGCGTCGGCAGGGGCCGCCGTCTCCCTCATCTATCTGCTGCCGAAAAGCCGCCGCGAGGCGGCCAGCCGGTTCTTTACCGGCCTTGCCTGCGGCCTCGTCTTCGGTGGCCCGGTGGGGCTGTGGATTGCGGTGCGGCTCGGCATCGCCGGCTATCTCGGGTCGGCCGAGGTGCTGCTGACCGGCTCGGCGGCGGCAAGCCTTTCGGCCTGGTGGGGGCTCGGCGTTCTGGCGCGGGTGGCGGAGCGGATGAGGCAATAGGCAGTAGCCAGTAGCCAGTAGGCAGTAGGGGCGGGGATGGCTTCCGCTCGCCGCCACTCGCCACACCCTACTGCCTACGGCTCATTGGCGACTGCCTATCCTCCCCTTTCACATCATCGGAGAGACCAATGATTACCGAAGACCTGCCGGTCTGGCGGACGAAGAAATATGCCGATCTGACGCTGTCGGGCGTTTCGGGCGACGGGGTGTTTTCCGGCTATGCCAGCCTGTTCGGCGAGGTGGACCTCGGCAAGGACGCAATCGCGCCCGGCGCCTTTGTCCGCTCGCTGCAAAAGCGGGGCGCCGCTGGCGTGCGCATGCTGTTCCAGCACGATCCGGCCGAGCCGATCGGTCGCTGGCGGGCGATCCGCGAGGATGCGCGCGGCCTCTATGTCGAGGGCGTGCTGTCGCCCGGCGTGACGAGGGCCCGCGAAGTGCTCAACCTCATGAAGTCAGGCGCGCTCGACGGGCTTTCCATCGGCTTCCAGACGGTGCGTTCGAAGACCGACCGGGCAAGCGGCGTGCGCCGCATCCTGGAGGCGGACCTGTGGGAAATCTCGATCGTCACCTTCCCCATGCTGCCCTCGGCGCGGGTGTCGAACGTGAAGAATGCGCGGTGGTTCCGCGACCGGGAAACGGAGCTCGTGCGCACCATGCGCCGGGCAGCCCGGATGATGAAACGCTAACGGAGACGACAAGCATGACGGAGATCCAGAAGACCGCGCCGGAAATCAAGGCCGTGCCGGAAACCATGACCGCTGCCTTCGACGACTTCATGGAGGCCTTCGAGGCCTTCAAGGAGACGAACGAGCGCCGGCTCGGCGAAATCGAGCAGAAGATGACCGCCGACGTGGTGACGCGCGACAAGGTGGACCGCATCAACCGCGCGATGGACGAACAGAAGCGGGTGCTCGACCAGCTGGCGCTGAAGAAGGCGCGCCCGGCACTCGGCGGCAGTGGCGACGGCAGTCTCGAGGTTGCCGAACACAAGGCGGCCTTCTCCGCCTATATGCGCCGCGGCGACGACGGGGCCCTGCGGGCGCTGGAGGGCAAGGCCATGTCGGTGGGCTCTGCGGCCGACGGCGGTTACCTCGTGCCGCCGGAAACCGACACGGAAATTGGCCGCCGACTGTCCGCCGCCTCGCCGATCCGCGCGCTTGCGACCGTGCGCCAGGTGTCCGGCACGGTGCTGAAGAAGCCGTTTGCGACGACCGGCATGGCGGCGGGCTGGGTGGCGGAAACCGCGGCACGCCCGCAGACCGGCAATGCGCAGCTTGCCGAACTCTCCTTCCCGACCATGGAACTCTACGCCATGCCGGCCGCGACCCCGGCTCTGCTCGACGATGCGGCGGTGGATGTGGAAAGCTGGATCGCCTCGGAGATCGACATCGTCTTCGGCGAGCAGGAGGGCACCGCGTTCGTCTCCGGCGACGGCATCAACAAGCCGAAGGGTTTTCTCAGCTATACCAACGTCGCCGAGGCGAGCTGGAGCTGGGGCAATATCGGCTACATCGCCACCGGTGCCGCCGGCGCCTTCAAGGCGAGCAACCCGTCCGACACGCTGTTCGACACGATCTATGCGCTGAAGGCCGGGCACCGGCAGAACGGCACCTTCGTGATGAACCGCAAGACGCAAGGGGCGATCCGCAAGTTCAAGGATGCCGACGGCAACTACCTGTGGCGCCCGCCGGCTTCAGCCGGCCAGCCGGCGTCGCTGCTCGGCTTTGCCATCGCCGAAGCCGAGGACATGCCGGACGTCGCCGCCGACAGCTTTTCGATCGCCTTCGGTGATTTCCGCTCCGGCTATCTCGTCGTCGACCGCACCGGCGTGCGCGTGCTGCGCGACCCGTATTCCGCAAAACCCTACGTGCTGTTCTACACGACCAAGCGCGTCGGCGGCGGGGTGCAGAACTTCGAGGCGATCAAGCTGGTGAAGTTCGCGGCGAGCTGAGGTTTCCTCACTTCAGGGGTTGGATCGTACGCAGCACGTTACCCTCCCCTTGAGGGGGAGGGTCGGAGCGAAGCTCCGGGGTGGGGTGACGCAGCCTCTCGATAAGTGACGATGGTGCGGATGGGATCACCCCCACCCGCCGCTCCGCGGCGACCTCCCCCCTCAAGGGGGAGGTAGGTGCTCGACTGCAAGGTCGAGGCTCTTTTTTGCGTTTTCACATTTCCCCTCGCACCGGCGGCCGCTCCCTGCCGCTGGTGCCGCGGGCGCGGTTTTCCTCCCGGCCGCGCCCGCATCCCTTTCTCCATCGGACAGGACGATCATGACCATCGCCGAACTGTTGCCGCCGCTGGCGGAGCCGATCACGCTTGCCGAGGCGAAGGCCCATTTGCGCCTCGAGACGGGCGACGAAGATGCGCTGCTGTCGGCGCTGATCCGCACGGCGCGCGACCATCTGGAAGGGCAGACGGGGCTTTGCCTGATCGTTCGTCCGTTGCGGCTCTATCTCGACGACTGGCCCGAGAACAAGGTGACTCAGATTGCCAGGGGGCCGGTGCAAACCATTGAAACGGTGACGGTTTACGATGCGCTGGGCGATCCCGTCGCGGCGGATGTGGCTGGATACCTGCTGGATGGCGCGGCGCGGCCGGCCCGGCTGATCCTGCCCGAGCGGCCGGCGACGATGCGGGCGCTCAACGGCATCGAGATCGATTTCACGGCCGGCTTCGGCGAGAGCGGCGCGGATGTGCCGGACACGCTGAAGCGCGCGCTGCTGCTGCATGTCGCGGCGATGTTCGAACTGCGGGGCGTGCTTTCTCTCGACGAGCAGCCGGGCGCGGTGCCGCAGGGCTACGACCGGCTGATCGCCCCCCATTGCATGCGGAGGCTCTGATGGCGCGGATCATCGATCCCGGCCGGCTTTCGGTGCGGCTTGTGCTGGAGCGGCCGGTCGACGTGCCGGACGGGCAGGGCGGCGTGACGCGGAGTTTTTCTGCGCTGGCGTCGCTGTGGGCGCGCATCGAGCCGGTCGTTGCCAAGGCGGACGAGGCGGCGGGCGCTGTGCCGGTGACGGTGACGCACCGCATCTGGCTGCGCTGGCGAGATGATCTCGTTGGCGGCATGCGGCTGCGCAAGGGGGCGCGACTTTTTGCAATCCGTGCGTTCCGCGATCCGGACGAGGCGGGGCGCTATGTGCTCTGCGACTGCGAGGAGATCAAGTCATGAGCGCGGCTTCCGCCCTGCAGAAGGCGATCTTTGCCCGGCTTTCGGGGGACGCAGCGTTGACGGCGCTTGTCGGCGTGAACGGCATCACGGACCGCCGGCTCTCCGAAGCGGCCGCGCCGCTGGTGGTGATCGCCGGCATCGACAGTCTGGATCATTCGACGGCGAGCGAGCCGGGCGAGGAACACACCGTCACGTTGGAGGCCTGGTCCGAGGCGGCGGGACACAGGCAGGTGCAGGCGATCGCCGCGGCGGTGCGGATGGCGCTGCACGATGCGGCGCTCACGCTTTCCGGCCATCACCTCGTGCTGCTCTTTCATAGCGATACCCAGCTCCGGCGCGACGGGAAGTCCCGTTTCCACCGGGCGGACATGCGGTTCCGGGCGGTGACGGAGCCGGACAGCTAACCTCAATCTCACGGAAAGGATTTCGCCATGGTGGCACAGAAGGGGCGTGACCTGCTGCTCAAGGTCGACAATGGAGCGAGTTTTACGACGGTTGCGGGGCTGCGATCGAAGCGGCTGTCGTTCAATGCCCAGCTCGTCGATGTGACGGACGGCGATTCGGCGGGGCGCTGGCGGGAATTGCTGGGCGGCGCCGGCGTGCAGCGCGCGGCGGTGAGCGGCACCGGGATTTTCAAGGACCAGACCTCGGATACACTGGTGCGCTCGCTGTTCTTCGCCGGAACGATCGTCGACTGGCAGCTCGTCATTCCGAATTTCGGCACGGTGTCCGGGCCGTTCCAGATTGCGGCCCTCGAATATTCCGGCGCCCATGATGGCGAGGTCGTGTTCGAGATCGCGCTGGAATCGGCCGGGCAGCTTGTCTTCGAGGCGCTGTGATGGGCGCGCGGGCGAACCGGCACCGCGGCGAGATCGAGGGCATCTTCGACGGCGAGCGCCGCGTGCTGTGCCTGACGCTCGGCGCGCTGGCCGAACTGGAGACGGCGTTCGCCGTCGACAGCCTGGCGGGGCTTGCCGAGCGGTTTTCCATCGGCCGGTTGAAGGCTGACGACCTGATCCGCATCATCGGCGCGGGGCTGCGCGGCGGCGGCAACCTGCTGACCGACGAGGACGTCGCCGGCATGGCGGTGGCCGACGGGCTGGCGGGTTTTGCGCGGATCGCCGCCGCTTTGCTTGAGGCGACGTTCGGCGCGGGCGGCGAGGCGGATGCGCAAAACCCTCCGCCGCCGCATCCGGCGTGAGCGGCGAAGCGCCGGCCTTCCCCTGGGAAGCGGCGCTTCATGCCGGCCTCTGCCGCATGCGGCTTCCTGCAAAGGATTTCTGGGCGCTGACGCCGCGCGAGCTCGGCTATGCGCTGGGTCTCATCCGGCCGTCTCCGGTGGCGCCGGGTCGCCAAGCCTTCGACGCGCTGATGCGCGCCTTTCCCGATGACACGTTTTCCGATGACAAGGAGTGAACCATGGCGGATGCAGGGGACAAACCTTTTTCCGGCACGCTGCAGGATGCCGAACAGCTTTCGACGATCCTCGACGATCTGGACCTGCGGTCGCGCTCCTTTGGTGCCGCGCTGACGAGTGCGCTCAAGGGCGCGGTGGTGGATGGCAAGGGACTGGATAGTGTGCTGCGCGGTCTTGCGCTGCGCATGAGCGATATTGCGCTTTCGGTCGGGCTGAAGCCGCTTCAGGGGCTTTTGACCTCCGGCATTTCCGGCTTGCTCGGCGGTGCCACATCCATGTTCTCCGGCGGTGCCGCTGGTGCCTCTGCTGGTGGCGGTCTGTCTGTCGGCATGGGTGGTCTTTCCCTGTTTGCCGGAAGTGGCGTCACGCCCTTCGCCAAGGGTGGCGTGGTCGCAGCACCGACCTATTTCGGCAGCGGCGGTGGCGTCGGATTGATGGGCGAGGCGGGGGCGGAGGCGATCCAGCCCTTGCAGCGCGGGCCGGACGACGCGCTCGGCGTGGCGGCGGCCGATGGTGGCAGCGGGCCGCGCATCGTCTTCAACGTGACGGCACAGGACGCCGCGAGTTTCCGCAAGTCCGAGGGCCAGATTGCAGCCATGCTGACCCGCGCTGTCGGGCGTGGCCAGCGCAGCTTGTGAGGACCGGACATGGCGGCAGGATTTCACGAGGTGCGGTTTCCGCTGCGCGTGGCGCTCGGCACCAGCGGCGGCCCGGTGCGGCGGACGGATATCGTCAGCCTTTCCAACGGACGGGAAAACCGCAACCGGCGCTGGCAGGATGCGCGGCGGCGCTATGACGCCGGTTCCGGCGTGCGCTCGGTCGAGGACCTTTATGCCGTGCTCGCCTTTTTCGAGGCGCGGGCGGGGCAGTTTTACGGGTTCCGCTTTCGCGATCCGGTGGATCACAAATCCTGTGCGCCGGGTGCCGCCATTGGTGTCGGCGATCAGATCATCGGTACCGGAAACGGGGTGACGGCGGTGTTCCAGCTGGTAAAACGCTATGCGGATGCGGGCGGCGAAACCGTGCGGGTGATCGAAAAGCCTTTGGCGGCGACGGTGGTCGTTTCCGTGGCGGGGAGCGCGGTGCCGCCAGCGGATTTCACGGTGGATCCGGTGCTTGGAACCGTGACCTTCAAGCCGGGCAAGATACCCGCCTCGGGCATCATCCGCGCCGGCTTCGAATTTGACGTGCCGGTGCGTTTCGACACGGACCGGATCGATATCGACCTGGCGCAATTCAACGCCGGCCGCATCCCCTCCATTCCGCTGGTGGAGATCAAGCCATGAGGACCATACCGGCCGGCTTGCAGGCCCATCTCGATGGCGGGGTGACGACGCTCTGCCACGCCTGGAAGGTGACGCGGCGCGATGGCGCGGTGATGGGTTTTACCGATCACGACCGCAATCTCTCCTTTGGCGGGATGGACTATCTGGCGGCGAGCGGTTTCGAGGGAAGCGAGGTCGAGGACAAGGGCGGGCTTTCCGCCGAGGGCGGCGATGTGTCCGGTGGTTTTTCCGCCGAGGCGATCCGCATGGAGGACCTTTCGGCCGGGCGTTACGACGGGGCGAAGGTCGAGGCCTATACGGTCAACTGGCAGGATCCATCGCAGTGGCTGCTGCTGCGCACCGCCGAACTTGGCGAGGTACGGCGCGAGGGCGGGCTTTTTCGCGCGGAACTGCGGCGTTTGACGCATGCGCTCGACCAGGTGCGCGGGCGCATCTACGGGCATCGCTGTGATGCGGTGCTGGGTGACAGCAGGTGCGGCGTGAACATCGCCTCGCCGGATTTTCGCGCGACGGCCATGGTGAGCGCGGTGCTGGACGACATGCATATCCGCGTCAGCGGGCTTTCTGCCTTTGCCGAGCGGTTTTTTCGTTATGGCGTACTGCTCTTCATGAGCGGCGCGGCAAATGGGCTGACTGTGGATATCGAGGACCAGCGCAAGGCGGGCGGCGCGGACGAGCTGACCTTCTGGCTGCCGGTGCCGGCCGGTGTTGCGGTTGGCGACACGATGCTGGTGACGGCGGGGTGCGACAAGCGGTTCTCGACCTGCCGGACGAAATTCGCCAACGGGCTGAGTTTCAAGGGCTTTCCGCATATGCCCGGCAGCGACTTCACCTATGGCTATGCCGATGGCGAGACCGCGCATGACGGGAGGCCGCTCTATGAGTGAAGTCTTTGCCGATCGCGTGGTTGCCGTCGCGCGTGGCTTCGTGGGCACGCCTTATCGCCATCAGGGCTCGTTGAAGGGCGTCGGCTGCGATTGTCTCGGGCTGATCCGTGGCGTGTGGTGGGAGCTTTACGGCGTCGAGCCCGAAGTGCCGACGCCCTATGCGATGGACTGGGCGGAGCGGGCAGGCGAGGAGCGGCTGCTCGATGCCGCGACGCGCCATTGCGGGGCGATGCTGCCGCCGTCCCAGCTGCGGCCGGGCGATCTCCTGATTTTCCGCTGGCGGGCGGGCGTGGCGGCCAAACATGCCGGCATCGCCGCACCCGAGGAACGCTTCATCCATGCATATGAGCAGGCGGCGGTCATCGAATCGCCGCTCGTGCCCTCCTGGCGCCGGCGTATCGCCGGCGTTTTCCGTTTTCCGGAGCCTTTCTGAGCCATGGCGACCCTTCTTTTCCAGGCGGCTGGCGCCGCGCTCGGCAGCGTCTTCGGCCCGTTCGGCGCCATTCTCGGGCGGGCGGCGGGCGCGCTGGCCGGCTCGATGGTCGACCGCGCGCTGATCAACGGCGGCACCACGATTTCCGGCGCGCGGCTGAACGACGGGCGCGTGCCGGGCGCGGAGGAGGGCACGGCGGTGAGCCGCGTCTACGGCACGGCGCGCGTCGGCGGCACGCTGATCTGGGCGACACGCTTCGAGGAGGAGGTGACGGTCGAGCGGGCCGGCGGCAAGGCGAGCGGGCCGCGGGTGGAGACGTTTCGGTATTTCGCGAACTTCGCGGTGGGCATTTGCGAGGGGCCGATCGCCGGCATTCGTCGGGTCTGGGCGGACGGCCGGGAACTTGACCTCACGTCGATCGAGATGCGTCTGCATCGCGGGACCGCCACGCAACTGCCCGATCCGCTGATCGAGGCGAAGCAGGGGGCGGGCAATGTGCCGGCCTATCGCGGGCTTGCCTACGCGGTCTTCGAACGCCTGCCGCTCGATACGTTCGGCAATCGCGTGCCCGTTATGCAGTTCGAGGTGTTGAAGCCGGTCGGCTCGCTGGAGGGCAAGGTGCGTGCGGTCACGCTCATTCCCGGCTCGAGCGAGCATGGCTACGACCCGCGACTGGTCACGGAAAAGCTCGGCGCCGGCAAGGGGCGCAACATCAACCGCAACACGCTGACCGCGGCGACCGACTGGGAGGCCTCGATCGACGAATTGCAGGCGCTGTGCCCGAACCTGGAGCGGGTGGGGCTGGTGGTCTCCTGGTTCGGTACGGACCTTCGCGCCGGTCACTGCCGGATCGTGCCGGGCGTCGAGATCGCGGCGCGCGAGGCCGAAAGCCGGCCGTGGCGCGTTTCCGGTCTGACTCGCGGCAGCGCCACGCTGGTCAGCCGGAGCGGTGGCGGGCCGGCCTATGGTGGCACGCCGTCCGATGCGAGCGTCGTCGCGGCGATCAAGGACCTGAAGGCGCGCGGCCTCAAGGTCTATCTCTATCCGTTCCTGATGATGGATGTGCCGGCGGACAATGCGCTTCCGGATCCCTATGGCGGAACCCGGCAGGCGCACTATCCCTGGCGCGGGCGCATCACCTGCCACCCGCCATCGACAAACGGCACCAGCGCGGCGCGCACGCAGGTCGAGGCCTTTGTCGGGAGCGCGGATGCGGGGGATTTTTCCATTTCCGGCGAGACGGTCAACGGGCCGGCGGGGGACGAAGGGTTTCGCCGGCTGATCCTGCACTATGCGCTGCTGGCGCAGGCGGCCGGCGGCGTCGACGGCTTTATCGTCGGATCGGAGCTGCGCGGTCTGACCTGGCTGCGCGACGGAGCGGGACAGTTTCCCTTCGTCGAGGCGCTGACGACGCTGGCGGCGGATGTCCGGGCGATCCTCGGGCCGACGACGAAGCTCACCTATGCGGCGGACTGGACGGAGTATTTCGGCTATCAGCCGGCGGGCAGCAGCGAGGTGCGCTTTCATCTCGATCCGCTCTGGGCCTCCCCGGCGATCGACGCGATCGGCATCGACAATTACATGCCGCTTTCCGACTGGCAGGACGGAGATACACTCAGCGGCAATCCGGATGGCTTCCGGCATTCGGAGGATGCCGCGGCGATGCGCGGCACGATTGCGCGAGGCGAGGGTTTTGACTGGTATTATGCCGACATGGCGGCGCGTCGTACGCGGATCCGCGCGCCGATCACCGACGGCATGGCGGGGAAACCCTGGGTCTTCCGCTACAAGGACCTGGAAAGCTGGTGGGGCAACCATCATTACGAGCGCGGTGTCGGCGGTGCGGAACTTCCGACGCATACCGCGTGGGTGCCGCGTTCCAAGCCGATCTGGTTCACCGAACTCGGCTGCCCGGCCATCGACAAGGGGCCGAACCAGCCGAATGTCTTCGTCGATCCCAAAAGTTCGGAGAACGCGCTGCCCTACCATTCTGGCGGCGCGCGCAACGACGCGGTGCAGCGGCGTTTTCTCGATGCACATCACGGCTGGTGGCAGGGAAGCGGGCCGGAAGAGGGCATGGTCGATGCCGACCATATCTTCCTGTGGACCTGGGATGCGCGGCCCTATCCGGCCTTTCCGGAGGACACCGCACTCTGGTCGGACGGTCTCAACTGGCAGCGCGGGCACTGGCTCAATGCGCGGCTCGGAGCCGGAACGACCGCGGATGTCATTTCCGCCATCCTGAAGGATCACGGATTTTCGGATTTCGACGTTTCGGGCGTCGCCGGCGATCTGCCGGGTTTCGTGCAGGCGGAGCAGACCTCGGCGCGCACCCTGATCGAGCCGCTGATGGAGGCCTTTCAGATCGATGCGCTGGAGGCGGATGGCAAGCTCGTCTTCCGTTCACGGCAGAGATCGGCATTGCCGCCGGTCGAGATCGACGTGCTTGCGGAGCGCCCGGACGAGGCCCTGTTCGAGGAGAGCCGCGGACATGCCAGCGACTTTGCCGGCGAGGCGATTCTCGACCATTTCGACGATGCGGGCGGCTATGTGCGTGTCGCGGCCCGCTCGCGCCGTATGGGCGGCGGCAATGACCGGGCGTTGCGGCTGGCACTTCCGGCGGTGCTGCATCCGGGGGCTGCTGCAACTAGCGTCGAAACGGCCCTGCGCGACCAGCGTGCGGGGCGGCAGCGATTGACGTTCCGCCTGCCGCCGACGGCGCTTGGGGTGACACCGGGTGACGTCGTGCGGCTGGCCGGTGGTCCCGAGGGGCGGTTCCTGATCACCGGCATCACCGACGGGCTGGTGCGCGAGGTGGAGGCGCGGGCGATTGCGGCGGGGGAAAATCCCGCACCGGTGCTGCCGGACGGCCGGCGCAATCTGGCACGCGGTGCCGGCGCGGCCGATGCCTTCTCGCCGGAAATCGCGTTGCTCGACCTGCCGATCTATGGGGCTGGCGATGCAGTGGATTTTGCCCGTATCGCCGCCTACGCGCGGCCGTGGCGCGCCATGATCGCCTCGAATTCGCTGACGAGCGAAGGGTTTCGCGCCCGCGTACGGCTCGAGCGGCCGGCACGCATCGGCTGGCTGGTCGAGCCGCTTGCCCCCGGCATTATCGGCCGATTCGATCCGGGCAGGACGGTCTTGCTCGACATGATGTCCGGCGGGCTCGCCTCGATATCGACGCTTGCGGTGCTGAACGGCACCAACCGTCTTGCTATCAAGGGCGGGAACGGGGCGTGGGAGATCGTCGGCTTTACCGGGGCGAGCGAGATTGCGCCGGAGCGCTGGCGGCTGACCGGCCTGTTGCGGGCGCTGAACGGTACGGACGACGCCATGATGGCCGGTCATGCGGCCGGGGCGCAGGTGGTTTTGCTCGACGATGCCGTCCGGCCGCTCGGTCTGGATGTGGAGGAGATGGGCCGGCTTTCCAACTGGATCGTCGAGCCTGTCGGGGCGGGGCAAGGAAAAGAGGGGCCGTTTGCCTTTGCCGGCGGCGAGCGGGCACTGACGCCGTTTTCGCCGGTGCATCTTCGCGGGAAACGCGGGACGGATGGCGCGGTGCGGTTTTCCTGGGTTCGGCGCGGCCGATTCGATTCGGACAATTGGGCGGCGGCCGATATCCCGCTCGATGAACCGTCGGAGGCCTATCGCCTTGACATCCTGGTGGGCGAGACGGTGCTGCGGAGCGTGAATACGACCGCGTCCGCCTTCACCTATTCCACGACATCGGAGCTTGCCGATTTCGGCGCGCCGCAGACGACGATCTCCATTCGTGTGCGCCAGCTTGGCCGGGCGGTGCCGTTCGGTCTGCCCGCGCGCGCGACGATCACCCTTTGAATGAGAGGAAAATCGATGAACGACGACCTGAAGGCCTGGTACCAGTCGCGCACCGTCTGGGGCGCGCTGATCGCGATTCTCGCCTCGCTTGCCAATGCGGCTGGTGTCGATGTGGCGGCGGGCGACGAGGGGGAGCTTGCCGATCTGATCGTCGCGGCCATCGGCACGATCGGCGGTATGCTGGCGCTCTACGGGCGGATTTTGGCACGCCAGAGGGTGGGGTAAACATGGACGGCCATTCATTTGCCATTCAGCGTGGATCGTTTATTGCTTGCATCAGAATGATCCGCACCTGAAAGTATGTTCATGGCCTCGCCACTTCTCATAACCGCACTTGCGGCCAGCCTGATCCTGCCGGGTCCCGTCGAGACGGGCACCAGCAGGAATGTCGTGCAGGTTGCAGGCGACTGCAGCAGCGCGGCGGCGCAGGTGGTGGCCGATACCGGTGGCGAACTGCTTTCGGCGCAGCCGAAAGGCGATACCTGCGTGGTGACCGTGCTGGTGCCCGGCAAGGGCAATGCCCGGCCGCGCAAGGTGACGGTACGCGTGCCGATGTAGCACTGCCGGGTCGTTTGCGGTGGGAAGAAAGAAGCAGAAAGAGGGCGAATGCGCATCCTGGTGGTCGAGGACGACGTCAATCTGAGCCGGCAGCTCAGCGAGGCCTTGAAGGAAGCGGGCTATGTGGTGGACCAGGCCTTCGATGGCGAGGAAGGCCACTATCTCGGCGATACCGAGCCCTATGACGCCATCATCCTGGACATCGGCCTGCCGGAGATGGACGGCATCACCGCGCTCGAAAAATGGCGCGCCGACGGCAAGACGATGCCGGTCCTCATTCTCACCGCTCGCGACCGCTGGAGCGACAAGGTGGCGGGCATCGATGCCGGCGCCGACGACTATGTGGCAAAACCTTTTCATGTCGAGGAAGTGCTCGCCCGCATCCGGGCGCTGATCCGCCGCGCCGCCGGCCATGCGAGCCCCGATATCGTGTGCGGGCCGGTGCGGCTCGATACCAAGGGATCGAAGGCGACCGTCAACGGCGAGACGCTGAAGCTCACCTCGCACGAATACCGGCTGCTGTCCTACCTGATGCACCATATGGGCGAGGTGGTATCGCGCACCGAGCTGGTCGAACACATGTACGATCAGGATTTCGATCGCGATTCCAACACGATCGAGGTGTTCGTCGGGCGTCTGCGCAAAAAGATCGGCGTCGACCTGATCGAGACCGTGCGTGGCCTCGGCTACCGGATGCAAGCCCCGGCCAATGGCAAATAACGCCAGACGTTCCCGCTCGCTTACCTTTCGCGTTCTTCTTCTCGCCTCGCTTTGGGCGGCGGTCGCTCTTATCGTGATCGCCGTGGTCATTTCGACGCTCTATCGCCAGAGCGCGGAGAAAAGTTTTCGCGACCTTTTGCGCGCCCAGCTCTACAACGTCATCAATTCGGTTTCGACAGGCGAGGATACGCGGCTTTCCGGCGCGCCGCAGCTTGGCGACCTCCGCTTCTTCCAGCCGCAATCCGGCTGGTACTGGATCGTCGAGCCGATCGGCGGGGCGCTAGCGAGCGAGACGCTGACCTCGTCATCGCTCGGGACGGGCAGCATACCGATTGCCGACACGGATACCATTCCCTTCGACACGCGCTACGAACGATTCTACACGACCATCGATTCCTTCGGCAACGAGGTGGAGGTCGGCGAGACGGAAGTGGTGCTCGACGACGAGGGGCGCACGGCGCGCTTCCGGGTCGTGGGCAACCGCGACGTGCTGGAAGCGGATATCGATGATTTTTCCGGCAGCCTCTATCTCGCGCTTGCCGGTTTCGGTTTCGGCAGCCTGCTACTCAACGCGGCGGCGATCCTGATCGGTCTTCGGCCGCTCGACCGGGCGCGCAAGGCGCTGGAAAAGATCAGGGCCGGGGAGAGCGAGCAGCTCGATGGCGATTTTCCAAGGGAAATCCTGCCCTTGGCAAGCGAGGTGAATGCGCTGATCGACAGCAACCGGCGCATCGTCGAGCGGGCGCGAATGCAGGTCGGCAATCTCGCGCATTCGCTGAAGACGCCGATCGCGGTGCTGCTCAACGAATCGCGGGTGCTGGAAGCCCCGCATGGCGACCTGGTGCGCACGCAGGCGGAAGCGATGCAGAGCCAGGTGCAATCCTACCTCAACCGCGCCCGCATCGCCGCGCAGCGTGAATCCGTCCTCGCCCGCACCGAGGCGCAACAGGTGCTGGAGCGGCTGGTCCGCGTGATGCGCCGCCTCAACGCCGACACGCACTTTCCGCTTTCCGTCGATCCGCCCGGCCTGGTGCTGGCGATGGAGCAGCAGGATGTCGAGGAGACCGTCGGCAACCTTTTGGAAAATGCCGCGCGGTACGCCCGCACCAAGGTCGTCATTCGCGCCTTCGTCGCGCCGGTCGAGATTCGCGGCAGCGATGACGCGCGCAAAAGCTGGATCGTCATCGAGGTCGAGGATGACGGTCCGGGCCTTGAACCGGACCAGATCCGCGAGGCGATGAAGCGCGGCAAGCGGCTCGACGAAAGCAAGCCGGGCACCGGGCTCGGCTTGTCCATCGTCAGCGAGATCGCCTCGGAATACCAGGGAACCTTCGGGCTTTCCCGGGGTTCAGGCGGCGGCCTGCTGGCGCGGCTGGTTTTGCCGGCGGTCACAAAGGATGTTGCCTGAGGCGGCGGACAATGCAACAAGGGAGGGGCTCGCGAATATGAGGATCGCGGGATGGACGATTTGCCGGGCGGTTCGCCGCCCCATGCGTGAAGAGAGACGGTTCCACCGGATGAAGACGGGTTTGCGCGGCGCCTTTTTTCCCCTCCTTCTGGCAACAGCGACGGTATCGGGATGCACGACCACATCAGGCGGCAAGGAGCCGGTTGGTGGTGGCACCGTACCGGCTGGCGCGGGCGTCTATATCACCGCATTGCAGGGCGGGCTTGTCAGCCGCAACACGGCAGGCCAGCTCTCTAGAGCCGATATGCAGCGGGCACTGGAGGCCGAATATCGTGCGCTCGAAGCCGCACCGGGCGGCCAGCCGGTCGTCTGGCAGGGTAGCGGCATCAGCGGCTCGGTCGTTGCGGCGGCACCCTATCAGGTCGGTTCGCAGAACTGCCGGCAATACAGTCATACGCTGACCGTGGACGGTCGCGAGACGGCGACGCGGGGTGCTGCCTGCCGCAACGCGGACGGGGCCTGGGCGCCGCTGTCCTAGAGCCGATCGCTTCCTGGTGCATGATCGTTTGGCCGTTGCGGCGAAACGCCTCAATTTTGCGTCATTGTTCCGTTGGGAATTGGAAACGTCCCGACGTTCCAGTAATTGATTGTCATGCTTTTCTGGATTCTTGTCGCCATCCTGACGGCCGCCGTTGCCGCCGTCCTGCTTCTTCCTCTCCTGCGACGTCCCGTGGCGGCGGCGGGCGATGCCAGCCATGATGTCGAGGTCTATCGCGACCAGCTCGAGGAATTGAAGCGGGACGAGGCGACGGGCCTGATCGGCGCCAGCGAAGCGGAGCTTGCCCGCGCCGAAGTCGCGCGCCGGCTGATCGCCGCAAAGAAGGACGAGACAAAGGGCAAGGCGGACCCGGCGGAGCGTCGCAACCGCTTGGCGCAGGCTTTCGTCATCCTCCTCATGCCGGCTGTCGGCCTCTGTCTTTACTTGGCGACCGGCCGGCCGGATCTTCCGGCCCAGCCGCTCGCAGAGCGCCTTGCGAATCCCGGCAACGACATCAGCATCCTGATCGCCCGGGCGGAAAACCATCTCGCGCGCAACCCGGACGACGGGGCGGGTTGGGATCTCCTGGCGCCTATCTATTACCGCAGTGGCCGGATGGAGGATTCGGCGAACGCCTTTTCACAAGCGATCCGCCTGCTGGGGCCGAGCACGGAGCGCCTGGATGGCCATGCGGAAACGCTGATTGCGCTGTCGAGCGGCATTGTCACGGCCGAGGCGCGCAAGCAGCTCGAACAGTCGCTGACGCTCAAGGCCGACAATCCGCGCGCGAAATATTACCTGGCGCTGGCGCTGGAGCAGGACGGCAAGCGGGCGGAAGCACGCGCCGCCTTCGAGGTGATCGCCAGGGAAGCGCCGGCCGGTGCGCCCTGGCTGCCGCTCGTCAACCGGCACATTGCGACGCTCGCCGAAGGGCAGGGCAGCGAGACCGCAGGCCAGCTCGGCAACCCGACGGCGGACGATGTGGTGGCGGCCCAGGATATGTCGACGGGGGATCGCCAGCAGATGATCGCCGGCATGGTGGAAAGCCTGTCGGCGAAACTGCAGGACGACCCGAACAATTTCGAAGGATGGATGCGTATCATCCGTTCCTATGTTGTGCTGGATCAAAGGCCGAAGGCCGAGGCCGCGCTACAGACGGCGCTGAAGACCTTCCCGGCGGACAGCGAGAACGGCAAAGAGCTTCTGGCACTGGCCCGGGACCTATCGATTTCGGCTGAGGGCAGCGGACAATGACACGCAAACAAAAACGTCTGGCAGTGATCGGCGGCGGCGTCGCTTTCCTCGTGGCAGCGGTGCTGCTGGTCATGTTCGCCTTCAGCCAGTCGATCGCCTATTTCTATGTGCCGGGCGATATCGCCAAAGCCAATGTGCCGCCGGGCACGCGCATCCGCCTCGGCGGCCTTGTCGAAAACGGCACGCTCAAGCGCGGCGAAGGGTCGACGATCACCTTTACGGTGACGGATACGCTCGCGACGGTGCCAGTGACCTATACCGGCATTCTTCCGGACCTTTTCCGCGAAGGGCAGGGCGTCGTGGCGGAAGGGGCTTTCGGCACAGGCGGGCTGTTCGTTGCCGATACGGTGCTTGCCAAGCACGACGAGACCTACATGCCCAAGGACGTGGCAGACCGCCTGAAGGCGCAGGGCGTCGAACTCTCCGGCAAGGAAACGATCAAATGATCATCGAGCTTGGACACTATGCTCTGGTTCTCGCGCTTGCGACGGTGATTGTGCAATCGATCCTGCCGCTGGTCGGCACGATCCGCAACGACCGCTCGCTGATGGCGGTGGCGCCCGCGGCCGCCCTTGCCGGTTTCCTGCTGGTGCTTTTTTCCTTCTCGGTGCTGACCTTCGCCTATGTGGTCTCCGACTTTTCCGTCGCCAATGTCTGGGAGAATTCGCATTCGCTGAAGCCGATGATCTACAAGATCTCCGGCGTGTGGGGGAACCATGAGGGCTCGATGCTGCTCTGGCTCCTTATCCTGGTGTTCTTCAGTGCACTCGTCGCGACCTTCGGCGCCAATCTGCCGGAGCGGCTGCGCGCCAATGTGCTGGCGGTGCAGGGGCTCATCTCGACGGCCTTCGGGCTTTTCATCCTGCTGACCTCGAACCCGTTCCTGCGCCTTTCGCCCGCACCCGCCGAGGGCAAGGATCTCAACCCGGTGCTGCAGGATATCGGCCTCGCGATACATCCGCCGCTGCTTTATCTCGGTTATGTCGGCTTCTCCGTCTGTTTCTCCTTTGCCATCGCTGCCCTCATCGATGGGCGGATCGATGCGGCCTGGGCGCGCTGGGTGCGGCCGTGGGCGCTTGCTGCCTGGAGCTTCCTGACCGCCGGCATCGCCATGGGGTCCTACTGGGCCTATTACGAACTCGGTTGGGGCGGCTGGTGGTTCTGGGATCCGGTGGAGAACGCCTCCTTCATTCCCTGGCTTGCCGGTACGGCGCTCCTGCATTCCGCGCTCGTCATGG
This sequence comes from Shinella kummerowiae, assembly GCF_009827055.1. Lineage (GTDB taxonomy): Bacteria > Pseudomonadota > Alphaproteobacteria > Rhizobiales > Rhizobiaceae > Shinella > Shinella kummerowiae. The sequence continues at coordinate 391,143 of NZ_WUMK01000006.1, read as the reverse complement.
AAAAGCGCGAGGCGCTGAAGATCTGGACGGTGCTGCTGGCGATCCTCACCTTTTCCATGTCGCTGCTCGGCACGTTCCTCGTGCGCTCCGGCGTGCTCACTTCGGTGCATGCCTTCGCCACCGATCCGACGCGCGGTGTTTTCATCCTCGCCATTCTCGTCATCTTCATCGGCGGCGCGCTGTCGCTCTTCGCCTTCCGGGCGGCGACGCTGAAGGCCGGCGGCCTGTTCGCGCCGATCTCGCGTGAAGGTGCGCTCGTTCTCAACAATCTGATCCTCACCACGGCGGCCGCGACGGTGCTGACCGGCACGCTCTATCCGCTGGTGCTGGAAGCGCTGACCGGCGAGAAGATTTCCGTCGGTCCTCCCTTCTTCAACCTGACCTTCGGTCTTCTGATGCTGCCGCTGCTGCTTGCGGTGCCGTTCGGGCCGCTGCTTGCCTGGAAGCGCGGCGACGTGTTCGCCGCCGGACAGCGGCTGTTTGCGGCGGTCGGCGTTGCTCTCGTCGCGGCGGCGGCGGTCATCTATGCGCAGAGCGGCGGGCCGGTGCTCGCCTATTTCGGTATCGCCATCGGCTTTTACATGATCGCCGGATCGATCACCGACCTGTCGCTACGCGCGGGCATCGGCAAAGTGGCGGGCAATGTCGCCTTCCGCCGTTTCATCGGCCTGCCGGGCTCGGCTTTCGGCACGGCGCTGGCGCATATCGGCGTCGGCGTGACCGTCATCGGCGTCATTGCGGTGACGGCCTTCGAGACCGAGCATGTGGTGGAAATGAAGCCCGGCATGCAGGTGGAGGCGGGCGGGTATACGCTCACCTTCGATGGCATGCGCCGCGGGCAGGGGCCGAACTATTCGGAGGAGTCGGGCCACTTCACGGTGGCGCGTGGCGGGGTGACGGTGACGGACATCTGGTCGTCCAAGCGGATGTATACCGCGCGCCGCATGCCGACGACCGAGGCCGGCATTCGCACCTTCGGTTTCAGCCAGCTCTATGTCTCGCTCGGTGACGCGATGGCCGACGGCGGCATCGTCGTGCGCGTCTGGTGGAAGCCGATGATCCTCTGTATCTGGATCGGCGCGTTGATCATGATGGCGGGCGGCGTGGTTTCTCTCTTCGACCGGCGCCTGCGCGTCGGGGCGCCGCAGAAGGCGCGCAAGGTGAAGCCTGTGCTGGAGGCGGCCGAATGATGCGCCGCCTCATTCTGGCTTTTGCCTTTGTGCTGACGGCCTTTCCTGCGCTGGCCGTCAATCCGGATGAGGTGTTGGCCGATCCCGCGCTGGAGGCGCGCGCGCGGACACTCTCTTCCCAGCTTCGCTGCATGGTCTGCCAGAACCAGTCGATCGACGATTCGAATGCCGAACTGGCGCGTGACCTGCGTCTTCTCGTGCGTGAGCGCTTGAAGAATGGCGACAGCGACGAGGCGGTGATCGCCTATGTCGTCTCGCGTTACGGGGAATTCGTGCTGCTCAATCCGCGCCTGCGTGGTGAAACGCTGCTGTTGTGGGGTGCGCCGATCGTGCTGTTCCTGGCCGGTGCCACGGCCATGGTGCTCTTCGTGCGCAGGCGTGGTGGAAAACCGACGGGAACGCCACTCTCCGAGGCTGAAAAGGCCGAATTGGAGCGCGTGCTGACGCGCGAATAGACCCGCTTCCCCCGAAATTTTCCAACATTACGAAAAATTCATGCGGCGGATAGTGCGCCGTAATGTGTGCAGGCCTATCTCTTCTTCCATCGGCTGCCGAGCGCAGCCATGAATGAGAGAAAAGGTGCAAAGAATGTCCAAGATTTCCGCATTCCGTCCGGGCCTCAAGACCGTACTGAAGACGACGACCGTCGCCGGACTTGCGGCCGTTATGCTGGCGACCGGCATTCCCGCCCGCGTCAGCGAAAGTTTTGCCGAAGCCGTCTCCGTCCAGGCGCCGCAGGTTGCGAGCTTCGCCGACGTTGTCTCGGCCGTTTCCCCGGCCGTCGTTTCCGTCCGTGTCCAGTCCGATATCAAGCCGGCCAGTGACGAGAGCAATTTCTCCTTCAACTTCGGCGGCCGTAGTCTTGATGAGCTTCCCGATGATCATCCGCTGAAGCGTTTCTTCCGTGAATTCGGCGGTCCCGATCAGTTCCGTGGCGACCGCGATCGCGGCCGTCAGTTTGGCGACCGTCGTGGCCCCGACCGCAAGCCGCATCTGCGCCCGACCTCGCAGGGCTCCGGCTTCTTCATCTCGGAAGACGGCTATATCGTCACCAACAATCACGTCGTCAACGATGGCTCGGCCTTCACGGTCGTCATGAATGACGGCACCGAACTCAACGCCACGCTCGTCGGCAAGGACAGCCGCACGGACCTCGCGGTGCTGAAGGTCGAGGAAAAGGACAAGCGCAAGTTCACCTATGTGAACTTCGCCGATGACAGCCAGATCCGCGTCGGTGACTGGGTGGTCGCTGTCGGCAACCCGTTCGGTCTTGGCGGCACGGTGACGGCCGGCATCATCTCGGCCCGCGGCCGCGACATCGGCTCCGGTCCCTATGACGACTATCTCCAGGTGGATGCTGCCGTGAACCGCGGCAATTCCGGCGGCCCGACCTTCAACCTCAATGGCCAGGTCGTCGGCATCAACACCGCGATCTTCTCGCCGTCGGGCGGCAATGTCGGTATCGCGTTTGCAATCCCGGCCTCCGTCGCCAAGGGCGTCGTCGCCGACCTGATGAAGGACGGCAAGGTCGATCGCGGCTGGCTTGGCGTGCAGATTCAGCCGGTAAGCCGCGACATCGCCGACTCGCTTGGCCTTGCGGACGCCGCCGGTGCCCTCGTTGTTGAGCCGCAAGCCGACTCGCCCGGCGCCAAGGCCGGTATCAAGAAGGGTGACGTGATCACGGCGCTTGACGGCGAGCCGATCAAGGACCCGCGTGACCTCGCCCGCCGCGTTGCCGACATCGCGCCCGGCAAGAAGGTCGACCTGTCGGTCTGGCGTGATGGCAAGTCTCAGACCGTCCCGGTCGAAATCGGTACGCTTGCCGGCGAGCAGATCCAGGCTGCGACGGGTGCCGATGAAGCCGAACCGGAAGCCCCGGCCAGCGAGCAGGCGCTCGCCGATCTCGGCATCTCGGTCACGCCCGGCGACGAAGGCTTGACGGTCTCCTCGGTCGACCCGGACTCCGACGCCAGCGACCGTGGTCTCAAGGAAGGCGATCGCATCACATCGGTCAACAACCAGGCTGTGAAGTCTGCCGACGACGTGGTGAAGGTCATCAACAACGCCCGTAAGGACGGCCGCTCCAAGGCGCTGTTCCAGATCGAGACCAATGACGGCAGCCGCTTCCTGGCGCTGCCGATCGACCAGGGCTGATCGGCTCCGGCATTCCCTGCCCACGGCGCCGCGAGATCGCAAGGTTTCGCGGCGCTGCCATATCCGGCGGCGCTGCTAGCCAATGCCCGCCGAACATGCTGTAAGGTCCGTACGATGAAGATATTGATTGTGGAAGACGATCTGGAGGCGGCCGCCTATCTCTCGAAGGCCTTTCGCGAGGCGGGCATCGTGCTCGACCATGCGAGCGACGGCGAAAGCGGCCTCTTCCTCGCGACGGAAAACAGCTACGACGTGCTGGTCATCGACCGCATGCTGCCGCGCCGCGACGGGCTGTCGCTGATTTCGGAATTGCGCCGCCGCAACATCCATACGCCCGTGCTCATTCTCTCCGCCCTCGGCCAGGTCGATGACCGCGTGACGGGCCTGCGTGCCGGCGGCGATGATTACCTGCCGAAACCCTATGCCTTCAGCGAGCTCTTGGCCCGTGTCGAAGTGCTCGGCCGCCGCAAGGGCACGCCGGAGCAGGACATGGTCTACCGCGTCGGCGACCTCGAACTCGACCGGCTGTCCCACACCGTCAAGCGCGCCGGCCGGGAAATCCTGCTCCAGCCGCGGGAATTCCGCCTGCTCGAATATCTGATGAAGAATGCCGGCCAGGTGGTGACGCGCACCATGCTGCTGGAAAACGTCTGGGACTATCATTTCGACCCGCAGACCAACGTCATCGACGTCCATGTCTCGCGGCTGCGCTCGAAGATCGAGAAGGATTTCGACCAGCCGCTGCTGCGCACCGTGCGCGGCGCCGGATACATGATGAAGGAAGAGGCGGCGGGCTGATCCCATGCAGCGACTGCTCGGCCGGCTGACTGCCCTCTACCGCACCACCGCGGTGCGCCTCTCCGCGATCTATCTCCTGCTCTTCGCCGTCTGCGCGGCCTTTCTCGTCTTCTACGTTTCCTCCATGTCGGAGGGCCTGCTGCAGCAGCAGATGCGCGAGGCCGTGGCGCAGGAAACCGAGCAGATCGAGCGCGTCTTCGACAATAACGGCATGAACGGCCTGTTGCGCACGCTCGAGCGGCGTGCCCGCCAGCCGGGCGCCAATCTCTACATCATCGCAAGCCCGACCGGTGAAGTGCTGGCAGGCAACGTCGCGGCGATTCAGCCCGGTGTGCTGGACAACGAGGGCTGGACGGAGACACCGTTCCGCTATCAGCGTTACCAGGAGGAGGCGCGCGGCAGCAACCGCCCGATGGCCTATGCGCAGGTGACGTTCCTGTCCAATGGCCTTCGCGTGCTGGTCGGCCGCGACCTCGGCGAGCCGGAGAATTTTCGCAAGCTGGTGCGTCAGGCGCTGATGGTGGCGCTCGGCGTCATGGGCGTCGGTGCGCTCGCCATCTGGTATCTGATCGGCCGCAACGCCCTGAAGCGCATGGATCGTATGTCCGACGCGAGCCAGCGCATCATGGCCGGCGATTTGTCGCAACGCCTGCCGACGAGCGGTTCGGGTGACGAGTTCGACCGGCTTTCCGAATCGCTGAACACGATGCTCGGTCGCATCGAGAAGCTGAACGAGGGCCTGAAGCAGGTCTCCGACAACATCGCGCATGACCTGAAGACGCCGCTGACGCGCCTGCGCAACAAGGCGGAGGCAGCCCTTGCCGGCAATGAAAAGGCCGACCACCGCATCGCGCTGGAGGAGATGATCGGCGAATCCGATCAGCTTATCCGCACCTTCAATGCCCTCCTGATGATCTCGCGCGTCGAGGCAGGGCAGGCGCCGGCGGAGATGAGCGCGATCGATATCAGCGGCATCGCCCATGACAGCGCCGAACTCTACGAACCGGTTGCAGAGGATTGCGGCCTCAAGCTCGTGACCGAGATCGCGGATGGGGTCGAAATCAAGGGCAACCGCGAACTGGTCGGTCAGGCACTTGGCAATCTCATCGACAATGCGATCAAATATGCCGAGGGCAGCGATGATCCGGAGATCCGCGTGTCGCTCGTGCGGCGGGAGGGCGATGTCGTCCTGTCGGTCGCCGATAGCGGGGCCGGCGTGCCGGACGACAAGCGCGACGAGGTCGTCAAACGCTTCGTGCGCCTCGATGCCAGCCGCTCCAAGCCCGGCACCGGGCTTGGCCTGTCGCTCGTCGGCGCCGTCATGGAAATGCATCACGGCCGGCTGGAACTGGATACGACGCATCCCGAGCGGGAAAACAATCGGGGGCTGACCGTCAGAATGGTTTTCCCCGTCCGTCCGGACTGATACACCTCGTCGTCAAAAGGCGAGGAGGCATCATGAGCGTGACGGAAACGACGCGGTTTTCCGATCTTTCGACCTCTCCGATCCGGCCGCTGAGCCAGACGGAAGTCAAATCGGTCATGTCCGACCTCAAGGACTGGGGCAAGGAGCACCCCGCCATTGCCAGATTGCTCGGCGGAAGCGACCCCCTGAAGGATTTCATCGTCGCGGCGTTTTCGCTCTCGCCCTATCTGCGCGATACCGCGCGCATCGATCCCGGCCTGCTCGCCCGCGCGCTGGACGCGCCGATCCTGCCGATGATCGAGGATGCGATCGCCCGCGCCCGAAGCGCCTGGAGGGCGGACGGCGGCGAGGTGACGGAGGCGGTGCTGATGACCCGTCTGCGCATCGCCAAGCGCGAGGTCGCCTTCCTCACCGCGCTCGCCGACCTTGCGCGTATTTTTGACGCACGGAAAACCACCGCACTTCTCACCGATCTTGCCGAGGCGGCGACCTCGGCGGCTTTCGACTACCTGCTCCTGTCGGCGCATGAGAGCGGCAAGCTGAATCTGCCGGATCCTGCGCATCCCAGCGAAAAGTCTGGCCTGATCGTGCTCGGCATGGGCAAGCTCGGTGCGGCCGAACTCAACTATTCCTCTGACATCGACCTCGTCGTCTTCTTCGATCCGATGGCGGATATCGCGGTCGATCCGATGGAGGCGGTCGAGACGTTTTCCCGCCTCGTGCGCCGGCTGATCCGCATCATGCAGGAGCGCACGGCGGACGGCTACGTTTTCCGCACGGACCTGCGCCTGCGGCCCGATCCGGGCGCCACGCCGCTCGCCATCTCGTTCGATTCGGCCATGCTCTACTATGAGAGCCGCGGGCAGAACTGGGAGCGCGCCGCCTTCATCAAGGCCAAGCCGATCGCCGGTGATCTCGCGGCCGGCGCGGCGTTCCTCAAGGGCCTGACACCCTTCGTCTTCCGCAAATATCTCGACTATGCGGCGATTGCCGACATCCATTCGATCAAGCGCCAGATCCATGTGCACAAGGGACACGGCGAGATCGCCGTCAAGGGACACAACGTCAAGCTCGGTCGCGGCGGCATCCGCGAGATCGAGTTCTTCGTCCAGACGCAGCAGCTTATTGCCGGTGGCCGTGTACCGGCGCTGCGCCTGCGCGCCACCGAGCCGATGCTGCATGAACTTGCAAAGGCGAACTGGATCGACAAGGGCACGGCCAAGGAACTGACCGAGGCCTACTGGTTCCTGCGGGACGTCGAGCACCGCATCCAGATGGTGCGCGACGAACAGACCCACCTGCTGCCGGAAACCGAAGCCGAGTTGAAGCGCATCGCCTTCATGCTGGGCTTCGAGGATACGGCGGCTTTCTCCGCGAAACTCGTCTCCGTGCTGAAGACCGTCGAGCGCCGCTACGCAGCCCTGTTCGAGCAGGAGGCGAAGCTCTCTTCCGAGACCGGCAACCTCGTCTTCACCGGCCAAAAGGACGACCCGGACACGCTGGATACGTTGAAGCGTCTCGGCTTCGAGCGGCCCGCCGACATTTCCCGCACCATCCGCACCTGGCACTACGGCCGCTACCGCGCGACACAATCCGTCGAAGCGCGCGAGCGGCTGACGGAACTGACGCCGCAATTGCTGCGGGTCTTCGGCGAGAGCAAACGGGCGGACGAGGCGCTGCTGCGCTTCGACAGCTTCATTTCCGGCCTGCCGGCGGGCATCCAGCTCTTCTCGTTGCTCGGCAACAATCCGGCGCTGCTGTCTCTCATCGTCAACATCATGTCGTCGGCGCCGCGCCTTGCCGAGGTGATTGCGGCCAAACCCCATGTCTTCGATGGCATGCTGGATCCCGGTCTGCTCGCAGAATTGCCGACGCGGGCCTACCTCTCCGAACGCATCGAGGGGTTCGTCTCCGGCGCCCGGCATTACGAGGAAATCCTCGATCGCCTGCGCATCATCGCAGCCGAACAGCGCTTTTTGATTGGCATTCGCCTGTTGACCGGTGCGATCACCGGCAAGCAGGCGGCGCGCGCCTTGACGCATGTCGCCGACCTGATCGTCGCGGCAGCACTCAAGGCCGTGCTGGAGGAAATCGAGGCCGCGCACGGAAAATTCCCGGGCGGGCGCGTGGTGCTGGTCGGCATGGGCAAGCTCGGCAGCTTCGAGCTGACCGCCGGCTCGGACATCGACCTGATTCTGCTCTACGACCACGACAGCGACGCCTTTGAATCGGACGGTCCCAAGCCGCTCGACAACATGAAATACTTTACCCGCATCACCCAGCGCCTGATCGCCGCACTCTCGGCGCCGACGGCGGAGGGCGTGCTCTATGAGGTGGACATGCGCCTGCGCCCCTCCGGCAACAAGGGGCCGGTTGCGACGCGCATCACGTCGTTTGCCAAGTACCAGACGGAAGAGGCCTGGACCTGGGAGCACATGGCCTTGACGCGCGCCCGCGTTCTGTGCGGCGACGAGAGCCTCGTGCAGGAGGCCGGCGATATTTTCCGCGCGGTGCTGGGCCGAAAGCGGGAGGCGGCAAAGATCGCCAAGGATGTCGCGGAGATGCGGCACCTGATCGACCAGGAAAAGCCGCCGAAGGATATCTGGGACCTGAAGCTCATTGCGGGCGGGTTGATCGATATCGAGTTCATCGCGCAGTTCCTTGCGCTGATGGCCCCGGCACGCGGCGTGCCGCAGCCGGAGCGGGCGATGCCGACAGGGGAGGCGCTCGCCGTGCTCGGCGCGGCGATGATGGACCCGAACGACCTCGACACCGTGCAGCGCGCGCTGGTGCTCTATACGGAGATTTCGCAGATCGTGCGCCTCTGCGTCGATGGCAGCTTCGATCCGAAGGAGGCGCCGGCCGGTCTCATCGACCTCGTCTGCCGGGCGGGTGACAGCCCCGATCTCCGTACGCTGGAGGCAGATATCAAGCAGCGGTCCAAGGCGGTGCGCAAGATATTCCAGGCCCTCGTCGCAAAGCCGTGATCGGCGTGGTGTCGTGCGCCCTGAGGTCGTCGTGCTGCCTGAAGACGTCAAATTCCCTTGCATTGGGCCTCTTGCACTTCAAGAACAGGCTTTATACGAAGGCAGCAAGACAGTTCGTTTAGAGGTTAGTTTTTAATGATTCTAATGACCCGAGACGGCGCGGAAAGACACGTTCTGAGCTGCTATGATATAGAATTTCGGCGAAATCATAAAAATGTACTGATCATTCTGTTTTCTCACTCGCCCAATCATCATTTCAAATCGATAAAATTCTCGGCAGATGTGCTGAGTATTGCGGACACTGCGGATACATACTTTACACGAGATGCCGAGATTTTATCTGCGCATCTATTAAATCTGGTATCTGGTTATGATCAGGTCATCGCGATCGGTGGCAGCAAGGGAGGGCATGGCGCGGTCTATCATGCGATGCTGCTCGCCCGCGCGATAGAAAAGCCCGTTCGCGTGCTGGCATTCAGCCCGGTGGTCGTCCTGCACGACAACAGGAATGAACTACCCTACACGTCCTATCAACGATTGATGGAAGAGGCGCAGGCCTCCGAGCAACTGGCGGCCGACCTGCGCGTCGCCACCGGGGTCGTAACGTCAGAGCCGCCGCGCAACCTTGCAGTTTTCTGCGTCCTCGGATCAGGCAACCGTTTCGACTGCGTCGAAGTGCTTCGCATACAGGGCGCGCATATCTTCACCCTGCCGATGCGCCATCACGAATCCATCATCCCCTTCCTCTGCGACACCAGCGATCCCAAGGCGGTGACGAGAACCGTCCTGGTGCTGCACGACAAGGCGGCCGAGCAGGCCGACGTCGCGCATCTTCTCGAGGAAGGCGCCGTCGACGCGATGATCGCGGATCTGTCGGGTGTGCCGAAACAGCCGGGCCTCGATCATTTGGCAGGCCTCATCATGACGGGGAACACAGGAGAGATCTGGCTGACCTCTCGGCCCTGGCAATAGCCCATTTCCTTCAGTGGATACGCCGCTAACGCAAAAGCCGGGACGGATGCCCTGGCTTTCATGATGTGACATCGGTCAGGCCGCCAGATGCAGCGCGGCAAGCCTTTCCCGGTCGGGGATGCGCACGGAGATGATCGTGCCCTTGCCTTCGACGGAGCGAATGCGCATCGCGCCGCCATGCAGATGGGCCAGCGAGCGGGAGATGGCGAGCCCGAGACCGGAGCCGCCCTTGCTCTTGGCATATTGGCTCTGCACCTGCTCGAAGGGCTGGCCGATCTTCTGGAGTGCCGATTTCGGAATGCCGATACCGGTATCGGCGATCGTCAGCGTGACGGCGCCGTCCACCTTGCGCGCCCGCACCTCCACCTTGCCGCCGGCATTGGTGAACTTCATGGCGTTCGACAGAAGGTTCAGCAGAATCTGCTTCATGGCACGGCGGTCCGCGACGGTCAGCAGATGCTGCGGGCAGAGTTGCTGCACCCGGATGTGCTTCTTTTCCGCCTGCAGCATGGTGAGGCGCATCGTCTCCTCGATCAGCGGCGCAAGATCGACCGTCTCGCAGCTGATGCGCATATGGCCCGCCTCGATCTTTGACATGTCGAGAATATCGCTGATGACGTTGAGCAGGTGTTTGCCGCTCTCGTGAATGTCGCAGGAATATTCGCGGTATTTGTCCGAGCCGATCGGGCCAAACATCTGGTTCTGCAGGATTTCGGAGAAGCCGAGGATGGCATTGAGCGGCGTGCGCAGCTCGTGCGACATGTTGGCGAGGAATTCCGATTTGGCGCGGTTCGCCGCCTCGGCCCGATCCTTTTCGGCCTGATAGTTGGCGATGGCGACGGAAAGCTCCGCCTTCTGCCGCTCCAGCTTGGCGCGTGAGGCCGAAAGGTCACCGATGGTCGCCATCAGCCGGCGTTCGGATTCGCGCAGGCGCACCTGGTGGCGCTTCATCATCGTGATATCGGTGCCGACCGAGACGAGGCCGCCGTCGCGGGTGCGCCGCTCGTTGATCTGCAGCCAGCGCTCGTCGGCAAGCTGGACCTCGCTGGTCTGCGACATGCCGGCGCCATCCGCATCCGCGATGCGCCGCTCGATGACCGGGCGGGCTGCGGCGGCATGCACCGTCGCGCGATCGGTGCCGGGCACGAGCACGTCATCGGGAAGACCATAGGCCTGCTGGTAATGTGCATTGCACATGACGAGACGGTCGTTCTTGTCCCACAGCACGAAGGCTTCGGAGGTGCACTCGATGGCGTCCGCAAGGCGCTGGTCGGCCTCCTGGTAGCGCTGGGCCAGCCGGTGCTGTTCCGTCACGTCCATCGCGATGCCGATGATGTGCATGCGCCCGGAAGCCATGCGGATGACCTGCGCGCGGGCGCGCAGCCAGACATAGTGGCCATCGGCATGGCGCATGCGGAAGACCTGCTCCACCTGCTTGGCTTCGCCGCGGGCCACCGCTCTGGCAACCTGATAGATGCCGTCGTCGTCGGGGTGCATCAGGCGCGCCGCATCGCCAAAGGACAGCACGCTGTCGCGCGGCGGCATGCCGAGCATTTCATACATCGAGCGCGACCAGAACAGCCGGCGGCTCGACAGATCGAAATCCCAGAGGCCGCAGCGACCGCGGGCCAGCGCCGTTTCCACGCGCAGGTTCGATTCCGCGAAGATCGCATCCGCATCGCGCGCCCGTTTGGCCTGAATGTAGTAGGCGTAGAGAATGACGAGCAGGATTGCCGAGATGCCGGCAAACAGCGTGACGTTCAACGCCACCTCGTCGCGCCAGAACACGGCAAGCTGGCTGAGCGGGTTGGCGACGATGACGAAGCCACCCTTTTTCGGCATCTGGACAAGCGAGGCATAATAGTCCTGCCCGCCGATGCGGGTGCGGAAGACGCTTGCCGGTTCACCGAAATATTGTGTGGCCGCTAGTTCCGGCGAGAAGCGCGCCAGCGACTGGCCGACATACCGCGCCGCCGCCAGCGAGGCGCCGAAGACGTGGCCCTTCTCCTCCACGAACAGCACCAGCCCACCCGGCTGCATGCGGTCCTGTGGCAGATTGAGCGACAGCGCCGCCTCGACCGCCATGCGATCGGACTTGGCAAGGCTTTCCGCCATGGTGCCAGAGAAAACGGCGCCCACGGCCATGGCCGTCAGCGAGGTCGTGTCCTTGACGCTCGTGTCCATCCGGTCGTGCTCGACCATGATGCCGACCATCCGCGAGATGGCCACCACGAACAGGAAGGCGACGATCAGGATCGGTATCGATCGCTTGAGTACGGGCTCGGCCCGTGTCAAATGCCGCGCGGCAGGTCCGGCGAAAATCTTCGCCTGCCCCGTCGCCTCTTGTCCCCAGGCCGCCATTCCCGGAAATTTGAGACGAGTCCACCCGCCGGCTGCGCGTCCTCGTTGCGCGTCCGCCATAATCTTCAAACCTTGTAAGCCTCTTGTGATTCGGCGCGTCGCTCGCCCGAATCTACCCTAATGAATCAATTGTGATTCGGCTTGTCCAGAGGAAAAAGTAGAACTTTATTAACCATTTCTCAGAGGTGGAATTTTGCAGTTTACGCGGGTGGGTCCGCGCATGTTGGCGCCCCCTCGCGCCGCCGTGGACCGTTCTCCATATCCCGCCATTCCTTGAGGAGCTGCGCGCGCCGGCGGGGATACCGTGTCTCGACAAGGGCGATTTCACGCATGCGATCGGTGCGGAAATGCCGGAAGTCCCAGCGCTGTTCGCACCACGCCACCAGCATGCGCGTGTCCTCGAAATAGCCAAGCGCAATGGGCCAGATGACGCGCTCGGAAAACCTGCCCGCACCGTCTGCATAGGCCAGCCGGAGCTTGCGTTCCCGGCGGATTGCCGCGCGGAGAAGGACAAGATCGACCACCTCGGTATCGACGATCCTGCGCGGGCCGACGAGCAGGGCACTGTTTTCCAGTTCGTCCTGCAGGTCCGCCGGCAGAACGGCCGATATCTTGGCAAGCGCGTCGGATGCCGCCTTCGTCACCGGCGTGTCGGCGAATTTCTGCACCCAGCGGAAACCGAGGATAAGGGCCTCCAGCTCGACATGCGAGAACATCAGCGGCGGCAGCATGAAGCCGGGCCGCAGCACGTATCCGACGCCCGGTTCGCCTTCTATGTCCGCACCCTGCGCCTGCAAGGAGGCGATGTCCCGGTAGAGCGTGCGTATGCTGACACCGGTTTCCTGCGCAAGCATCGCGCCGCTTACCGGGTAGCGATGGCGCCGGAGAACCTGGAGGAGGGCGAGCAGTCTTTCTGAGCGAACCATGAATGCATACTGCCATTTTCTGGCAGTGGTGTCGCCTAGGTTCCGTCCGTCAAAGCAATGAAAGGACACATCCCATGATCTCTCCCGGTCTCCTGATCCTCTATGTCGAAGATCCTGCGCGCAGCAGCCGCTTCTACGAAACAATTCTCGACCGGCCGCCCGTGTTCGAGACACCCGGTTATGTCGGTTTCGATTTCGGAAACGGCCTCGGTCTCGGCCTCTGGTCGACCACGTCGACGGAGTTCGTCTCCGGCGGTACCGGCAACCGCTCGGAAATCGCCATCGTCGTGGATGGCGATGCGGCGATCGACGCGCTGCATGACAACTGGAAAGCGGACGGCATCGCCATCGAGCAGCCGCCGTTCACCGCTGTCTTCGGCCGCACCTTCGTCGCGCTGGACCCGGATGGTCACCGGGTCCGCGTCTGCCCGCCGGACAAGTGAGGGCTCAGCCCTTCAGCATGCGCTCCACGATGTCGGAAACGTCGGAGGAGAGCTTTTCGCCCGCAGCGATCGCCCGCAGCGCGTTGCGGGCGTGGTCGGAGCGCACGTCCTCCAGCGCGCGCCACGACCGCATCGATGTGAGAATGCGGGCGGCAAGCTGCGGGTTCTTCGGGTCGATCTCGAGAATCTGATCCGCGAGGAAGCGGTAGCCTTCACCGTCCGCCCGGTTGAAGCCGGTCGGGTTCGAGAAGGCGTAGGTGCCGACGAGGGCGCGCACGCGGTTCGGGTTCGACTTGTTGAAGTGCGGGCTCGTCATCAGCGCCTTGACGCGCGCCAGCGCGCCGTCGCCCGGAATGGTCGACTGGATGGAGAACCACTTGTCGATGACCAGCGCGTTGTCGGCAAAGCGGGCGCGGAAGGTTTCCAGCGCATGCGCGGTCTCGGCGACGTCCGGGAAGCGGTGCGCCAGCACGGTCAGTGCCGCGCTCAGGTCCGTCATGTTGTCGGCGGCCGCAAAGGCCTGCGCGGCGCGGGCCGGCGTGCCATCGGCGACGGCGAGGTAGGCGAGTGCCGCATTGCGCAGCGCGCGATGGCCGGCACCGGCTGCATCCGGCGTGAAGGCGCCCTGAAGCTGATGGCGCTCGAAAAGCGAGGCGAAGACGGCCGGATCGCGGTTCGCCACGAAGGCGAGCACGGCTTCGCGTCCGGTGCGGATGGCGTCGGGATCGTTGTTGCTGCCGAGTTCGCGGGCAATGTCGGATTCGGAGGGCAGGGCGAGCGCCTGCGCCCGGAAGGCGGGCTCCAGGGCCTCATCGCCGGCGATCGCGATCAGCGTATCGGCGAGAACCGCATTCGTCTCGACCGGCTCGCCGGCCCGCGTCTTGCGCGCCGCCTCCACGAGGTTCGGCAACGCCAGATCGTTCAGCGCCTGCCAGCGCGAGAAGAGGTCGGCGTCGTAGCGTGCGATATGGGCGAGGTCGGCCGGCGCCTGCTCGAAATGCAGGTTGATCGGCGCCGAAAAACTGCGGTTGAGCGAAACGACCGGGCGCGAAGCGATGCCGGAGAAGGTCACCGTCTGGCGGCGCTCCTTGAGATGCAGCACGTCGTCTGTGACGTCCGCGCCGCTGACGGCGCCTGGCGTGGCTTCGGAGCCATCGGCGGAGATCAGGCCGAAGCGCAGCGGAATATGCATCGGCTCCTTCGCGCTCTGGCCCGGCGTCGGCGGGATCATCTGTTCGAGCGACAGCGTGAATTCACCCTTCGCCTGGTCATAGCTCGACGAGACGCTGACGAGCGGCGTGCCGGCCTGATGGTACCAGAGCGAGAACTGGCCGAGGTCGACACCGTTCGCCTCTTCGAAGCATTTCACGAAATCCTCGATCGTTGCGGCATCACCGTCATGACGCTCGAAATAGAGGTCCATGCCCTTCTTGAAACCGTCGCGGCCAACGATGGTGGCGATCATGCGCGTCACCTCGGAGCCTTTTTCGTAGACGGTCGTCGTGTAGAAGTTGTTGATTTCACGATATTTTGTCGGGCGCACCGGATGGGCGAGCGGGCCGGCATCCTCCGGGAACTGCTCCGACTTCAGGTGCCGCACCTCGGCGATGCGCTTGACGGCGCGCGAGCGCTGGTCGGCGGAGAATTCGTGGTCACGATAGACCGTAAGGCCTTCCTTGAGGCACAGCTGGAACCAGTCGCGGCAGGTAACGCGGTTGCCGGTCCAGTTGTGGAAATATTCATGCGCGATGATCGCCTCGATATTCGCGTAATCCTGGTCGGTCGCGATTTCCGGGTCGGCCAGCACATATTTGTCGTTGAAGACGTTGAGCCCCTTGTTCTCCATGGCGCCCATGTTGAAGTCGGACACGGCGACGATCATGAAGATGTCGAGATCGTATTCGCGGCCGAAGACCTCTTCGTCCCATTTCATGGAACGCTTCAGCGCATCCATGGCATAGGCCGCGCGCGGCTCCTTGCCGTGTTCGACATAGATCTTCAGCGTTACCTCACGGCCCGACATCGTCGTGAACGTGTCTTCCACCACGCCGAGGTCACCGGCAACGAGCGCGAAGAGGTAGGACGGTTTCGGGTGCGGATCGAACCAGGCGGCGAAGTGTTTGCCTTCACCATAACCGGCGCCACCAAGAAAATTGCCGTTCGACAGCAGCAACGGGCAGTTCGCCTTGTCGGCGATGATGTTGACCGTATAGACGGCGAGCACGTCCGGCCGGTCCGGGAAATAGGTGATGCGCCGGAACCCTTCCGCCTCGCATTGGGTGCAGTACACGCCGTTCGTGCGATAGAGGCCCATCAGCTGGGTGTTGGCCTCGGGATTGATCATTGTGGTGATGGTGATCTCGAATGGCTCGCTTGCCGGAAGATCACGGATCGTCAGGCTGTCGGGCGTGGCGTCGTAGCGGGCCGCATCCAGCTCCATCTGGTCGAAGAGCAGGCTCGTCATGGTGAGCTCGTCGCCGTCGAGAACGAGCGGGGCGGCGGGATCGACGCCGTCGCGGCGATGGAAGATCAGCCGAGCCTCCACCTTGGTCTCCGTCGGGTCCAGTTCGAAGGTCAGATCGACGCGCTCGAGAACGAAGTCAGTCTGGCGATAGTCCGCCAGGTGGATGATCTGGCCGTTCTCAGTCCGCATGGATGTGTCCTGCTCTTTGCCGTCCGGCGCCCGTTCCCCTTGTGCATGGTACGGTGGATCGCCGGGACGGTCTGCCCCCAAGTTCCACGAATAGATATGCGTATTCGTTTAACATCTCATTTCCGCGAAGAACGGGAAATCATAAATTTGTGCCATGGCGGCACGGTTGCCTCTCCCGCATCTCCGATCAAAATTATCCGCGATGCATCACCAGAATTCATCCTATCCGCCCGCCAACCGCGCTAGAGTTGCTGCTCTCTGAATCGGTTCTCCGGTCTCCCTGAAATCTGTTGCCATGGCCTGTCGGCCATGATGAGTCGCGCATGGACACGCAGTCTTCCGATCCCATGAAGGGGATTTTCCTCAAGGTCGCCTCCGTTGTGATCTTTCTCTGCATGTCCGCGCTCATCAAGGCGGCCGGCAAGGACCTCGCGGCAGGGCAGATCACCTTCCTGCGCTCTGCCTTCGCCATGGTGCCGATCCTTGTGTTCCTCGCCATGCACGGCCAGTTGCGCGATGCCTTCCGCACCAACGACATCTTCGGGCATTTGAAACGCGGCTTCATCGGTATTCTCTCCATGGGCTTCGGCTTCTATGGCCTCATTCACCTGCCCTTGCCGGAATCGATCGCGCTCGGTTACGCTCTGCCGCTCGTCACCGTGGTCGTCGCGGCGGTCTTCCTCAAGGAAAAGGTCGGCATCTATCGCTGGTCGGCCGTACTAATCGGCCTGCTGGGTGTTGCCATCATCAGCTGGCCGCGCCTCACGCTCTTCCGCATGGGAGGCATCGGCTCGTCGGAAGCCATGGGCGTGCTCGCCATGTTGGCTTTTGCCGTGCTCGGCTCCTTCGCGATGGTGCTGGTGCGCAAGCTGGTGCAGACCGAGCGCACGCCGACGATCGTGCTGTATTTCTCGCTGTTCGCCTCGATCTTTTCGCTCGGCACGCTACCGTTCGGGTGGATCGCGCTGAGCTGGCAGTCGCTCGGCCTGATGGCGCTTGCCGGCTTTTGCGGCGGCATCGCCCAGATCCTGCTGACGTCGAGCTACCGCTATGCCGACGTGTCGACCATCGCGCCGTTCGAATACACGTCGATCGTGCTCGGCCTCATCATCGGCTATTTCCTGTTTGGCGACGTGCCCACCGGTCCCATGCTGATCGGTACCGCCGTTGTCGTCAGCGCCGGCATCTTCGTGATCTTCCGCGAACACCAACTCAACCTGAAGCGCCGGGCGGAGCTTCGCCATAAGCTGCCGCAGGGGTAAAAGCAGGTCCAGTTTTCGCGCGGGATCAACGCCATTCCGGAGTCGTCGTGTCCTCGACCCGCTCGTCCGTCACGGCATCCGGCTGGAGGGCTGCAGCGGCGGCATCGGCGCCAAGCGGCTGCGCCGACATCGCCTGATAGTCCGTCTTGCTAACGAGGCCTTCATTGGCTTCGCGCCGGCTGATGCGCCAGGCGGCATAGGCGCCGTAGAGCGCGAAATAGACGGCGAGCACCGCAAACAACGAACCGGGGCCGAAGCGGTCCATGATGGGGCCGACCATCAGCGGCCCGGAAATCGTGCCGAAGCCATAGACGATCATCATGCCCGAGGAGACCTCGACATATTCGTTTGGCTGGGCGCGGTCGTTGGCATGCGCCACGTTCAGCGCATAGATCGGGAAGATGACCGAGCCGACGAAGGCTGCGACCGCATAAAGCACCATTGCCGGCCCACCGGCTACCATTGACATCACCAGGCAGGAAATCGTGCCGACAATGCCGCAGACGACCATGACAAGGCGACGGTCCATGCGGTCCGAGGCGCGGCCGATCGGAATTTGCGCAAGCGCGCTGCCGAGCAGCACGCAGGCAAGCAATGTCGCGCCTTCCGCGGTCGACAGGCCGGTGCGCTGTGTGAACACGCCGCCGAGGTTGAGCCAGGCGCCGGAAAGCGCGCCGGCAAGAAACGCGCCGACGACGGCGACGGGCGAGCGCCGGTAGAGTTTGGGTAGGTCGAAGCGAGCCTGCGTCGGCGGGGCGGGAAGCGGCGAGGAGGTGAGGGCGGTCGGCAAAAGTGCTACCGAGAAGATGATGCCGCACAGGATGAACAGCGAGGTGTTGGACGGATCGCCGAGCGGCACGAGATATTGCCCGCCGATCGTGCCGACCATCGTGGTGATCAGGTAGATCGAGAAGACGGAGCCGCGATTCTCGTTGGTCACGCGTTCGTTCAGCCAGCTTTCGATGATAAGATAGCTGCCGGAGATGGCGAAACCGGAAATGGCGCGAAACAGCATCCACGCCCGCCAGTCGACGACGAGCGCACACAGCAGGATCGCAATGGCGAGCAGCGTGATCAGCGCCACGAAGACCCGCACATGGCCAACAAGCAGCACGAATTTCGGCGTGACGACGCAGGAGAGCGTGAACCCGACCGTATAGCCCGTCGCGATCATTGCGATCGTCTGCGTTGACCAGCCTTCTGCAACCGCCCGCACCGGCACGACATAACTCTGCAGGCCGAACGCCACCATCATCAGCAGCGTGGACAACATCAGGCTCAGGATGGAGACAAGGCTCGCCAGCATGGGGGCTCCGGGAGAGGGCGCAGGTTGCGCATTCTGTTTCGGAGTGTCGCTCTATTGCGGCGACGGCGCGCTGTCCACTGCGACAGTGACTGACGTAAGCAAGAAGATTTGCGAAGGACCGGAATTCAGCGAATTCGCGGAAGGGTTGTGTTACAACAATCCGCCGGGAAATCTCGGCAAGACGAAAGGAGGTGAGACGTTTGAAAATCCGGCTTACGCTGACGATCAGGTTCAGGACTTGGCGGTTCACCCTGACAATCAGCTAAGAAAACGGAGATCGGGCTTCGGCCCGGTCTCCACCGGAGAAAGGCGTCTCACCTCCTCACGATGATGATGGTACCACGGCGGCAGCCGGTTTCAAAGCCGCGGCCGGACCTCAGTTCGGCAGGAAGGCCTTGAGCGGATCGCGGCGCTGGGCGGCATCGCGCGGCAGCGAGGCCAGCACGGAATATTCCCGGGCAGCATTCACGGCGACGCGGATGTCGGCAATGTCGGCGATCAGTTTACGAATCTTGGTCATGGCTTGCTCCTTGAAACGGTGGCGCGGGCGAAGGATTTCACTCAGCGCGTGATGAACTCGGAGAAGAGCTGGACGGGGCGGTTTATGCGGGCAAAGCCCGTGGCCGTGAGCTGCTCGTTGGCCCGGGCAGCGATGCTGCCGAAGCCGTGCCCGGTGCGAAGACCGGAATGGCGGAGCGTCTCGAAGCTCGAATGAATGGGCCGAAAGCGGGCGGTCATGGGTCGATTCCTTAAATCCTATCCCTCCCGTCTCGATATATTGCGCCGCAACATCGATTTTGCAATGCGACATTCTGCCCGGCAGATATGTCCAATTCGCATGGCTGCTGAAACAATTTGTTCATGCCTGAAGCAAAGTTGCGGCGAATCCAAACGGGTTGCCATGGCGCGGCAGTCAAGCCATTGAAAACGTTGACTATGGACTTGCTGCCTAACTTTCGAGCCCTGCACGAAAAGCAAGCAAATCCTGCCAGGCAAGGCGCTTGCTGATCGCCGCTGTCACCAGATCTTGCGGGTGCAGCGTCGCAAATGCCGGAATGGTGCGCCCGCAAACATCGATTTCCCGCCATTCGCCGCGCAATTGGTGGATCGTATCGTTCGATCGGAGCAGGAATCGCGCGGCAAAATTGCCGAGAACCAGCAGATGATTCGGCTCGGCGAGCGCAATCTGTCGCTCGATGAACGGCCGGCAGATATCGGCCTCGCGTTGTGATGGTGGGCGGTTGCCCGGCGGCCGCCATGGAACGACATTGGTGATCAAGAGGTCGCTGCGGGCAAGCCCGATACCGCCAAGCATGCGGTCGAGCATCGCGCCCTGCCGGCCGGAGAAGGGCTGGCCATCGCGATCGTCCTCGGCATTCGGCATGGCGCCGATGACCATGATGGACGGTCTGGGATTGCCCTCGGCAAACACGAGGCAGCGGGCGCTGGTCTTGAGATTGCAGCCGTTGAAGGCCTCCATGGCCGTGCGCAACTCGTCCAGCGAGCGCGCGCTGCTCGCGGCAAATTCGGCCTCGGCGACGGCCTGTCCGTCCGGTATGGCGACATTCGGCAAGGGAGCAGGGGCCGCGGCGCGCGGCTGCTCCTGCCGCACGGAGGCCTGCCGCGCCGGCTGCTGCGGCGCGGACACCGCCTCCGGCTGTGCCGGTACGCCTCGGGCGGCGCGCATCGCCTGGAATTCGGCAAAGCGATCGACTGGTTCCTCCTCCAGCAGCCATTCCACGCCCGCATCCGCATAGAAATGCAGAAGCGAACGAAGGTGCTCGGGGTGGAGGTCTCTGGCGGCGTTCATGTCCTGCACACTATCGAAGCCGGCTCCGGGAGGGAAGCGCTATGCTCACGCCGCCCATGTCGCGACATCGTCGCTTTCGCCGATAAGCGCGAGGCCGTGCGCGATGGAGAGAAGTTCCCCGCCGCTCTCGATCTTGCTCGCGTCGAAGCGGCGGGAAAAGATGCCGCGCACGGCCGGCACGAAGGACGTGCCACCGGTCAAGAACACCTTGTCGATTGCCTCCGGCGCCGTGTTGGTCTGTTCCAGCACCTCGTCGAGCGCACCCTCGATGCGCGCAAGGTCCGGCGCGATCCAGCGTTCGAAATCGCTGCGCTTGACCATCTTGCGGCCTGCGGCCCCGAGCGGCGGAAAGTGGAACTCTGCCTCGTCGGCGGCCGACAGCGCCATCTTGGCGGCCGAGATCGCCTGGTACAGCGGGTAACCCTCGTCATGTTCGACGAGGTCGATGAAGAGTTCCAGCTTTTCCGGCTCCAGCGCGGAGCGCACCAGCGATTTGAGATCGGTGAATTCGCGCGTCGTCTTGAAGATCGACAGCTGGTTCCAGCGGGCGAAGTTGCTGTAGTAGCCGGACGGCACTTCCAGTACCTTGTCGAAGCTCTTGAAATGGGAGCCCTTGCCGATTTCCGGCGCGACGAGATGTTCGATCATGCGGGAATCGAAATGGTCGCCGGCAATGCCGACGCCCGAATGGCCGATCGGCGTTGCCGTCAGCCGGCCCGCCTGCCGTTCGAAGCGGATCAGCGAATAGTCCGTCGTGCCGCCGCCGAAATCGGCGACGAGCACCGTGGCATCGCTCTTCAGCGTCTGGGCGAAATAGTAGGCGGCCGCAACGGGTTCGTAGACATAGTGGATTTCCGGAAAGCCCAGCCGTGTCAGCGCCGCGTTGTAGCGCTCAAGCGCCAGCGCCGGATCGGGGCTTGCGCCGGCAAACTGCACCGGCCGCCCGGTGATCACCCGCGAGACGTCGGCCGGCCATCCATCCCCCGCATAGGCCTTCAGCCGGCGCAGGAAGATTTCCATCAGGTCGTCGAATGCGTGCCGACGGGCGTAGATCAGCGTGCCCTGGAACAGCGCGCTTGCCGCAAAGGTCTTAATCGATTGCAGGAAACGGCAGTCGCCCGGATTGTCGATGAACTGGCGGATTGCCGCCTGTCCCGCCTCGACCTTCAGCGCCTGTGCCCCGACGAGCGGGTCCTTCATGAAGGACAGCGCCGTGCGCATCGTGTCAGTCTCGCCGACGCTGCTGGTGAAGTGCATCGACTGCGTTTCGCTGCCGCCGGCCGCAAGTGCCATAACCGTGTTCGTCGTGCCGAAATCGAGCCCGAGTGCGCGTGCCATCGCCGTGCCCCTTGTGATCGTCAAAATGTGTTGAACCGGAGCGAGAGGCTCCGCGCGAAAGGACGCGCTATCGCGCCCCCGAAAATTTGAGAGCGCGCCAGATGGCACAGGGCATGGAGAATGGCAAGGGGAAGGGCGGCCTTTAGACCGACCGCGCCGCCCCGCCATCGCAACGCACCAGGCTGCCGGTGACATAACTCGCCGGCGCGCTGCACAGGAAGGCGGCCGTCGCCGCGAACTCCTCGACGGTGCCGTAGCGCCGGGCCGGGATGGCCTTTTCCGAGGCGGCGCGAACGTCGTCGACGCTTTTGCCACTCCGCTCCGCCGCAGCGGTGTCGAGGCTTATCAGCCGATCGGTCATGATGCTGCCGGGCAGCAGCATGTTGCTGGTGACGCCGTATTGCGCGACCTCCGTTGCCAGCGTCTTCGACCAGCCGGCCAGCGCCGGGCGCAGCGTGTTGGAAAGTGCGAGGCCTGGGATCGGCTCGATCACGCCGGAGGAGGCAACGGTCAGGATGCGGCCCCAGCCCTGTGCCTTCATGCCGGGAAGCAGACGGTTGCTCAACGTGATGATCCTGAGCACCATGGAATGGAAGTAGGTCGCGAGCTTTTCCTCGCTCATGTCCTCGGTGGAGCCCGGCGTCGGCCCGCCGGAATTGTTGACGAGAATATCGATGCCGCCAAGCTTTTCCTGGACCGCGTTGACGAGGGTCTCGACGAAACCGTCGTCGCCGAGGTCCGCCTGAACCCAGTCCGCGCGACCGAATCCTTCTGCATTGATCGCGTCGCAATTGGCCTTCAGCGTTTCGGCGCTGCGGCCGCAGAGCAGCACCTGCGCGCCCTCGCGCGCGAGGGCAACCGCGATACCTTTACCGAGGCCGCGGGAGGAGGCGAGAACGAGGGCGCGTTTGCCGGCAATGCCGAGATCCATTGATGTCGTCCTTGTGTTGGGCTCAATCGGCGCCGTAGGGCACCTTGCCCGGATTGAACAGGTTGTTGGGGTCGAGCGCGGCCTTGATGGCTTGTGACACGGCGCGGCGCGCAGGGTTGCCATAGGCGAGATAGGCCCGACGCTTTTCCGTGCCCACCCCGTGCTCGGCCGAAAAGCTGCCGCCGAGGTCAGCAACGCCTGAATAGACGGCGTCTTCGATCGGTTCCTTGAACGCGGCACCCGCCACACCATCGCCGATGACGGAAATATGCAGATTGCCGTCGGCGATATGGCCATAGACATAGGCGTCGAAGCTCGCGTCTACCGTCTTCAGCCGCGACCGGAGATCCGCCACATAGCCGTCGAGCGCGCCGGGCGGCACGGAGATGTCGAAGGAGGGGGCTGCCGGAAAATGCCGGTACATGAAGTCGCTGTCCTCGCGCAGCGCCCAGAAACGGCGCGCCTGCTCGAGCGAAGCGGCGACGATGCCGCTTGATAGGCCCTGTTCTTCCCAGAGCGCGGCAAGTCCTTCTTCCAGGGCGTCGCGCGCCTCCGCCTCGCTGCCGGCGGACACCTCCATCAGCAGGATCGCGGGCGCATCGCCCTCCAGCCAATCGACATCAAAGCCCTTGTCGGCCGCGCTGTCGCGCAGATAGCGCTGCCACATCAGCTCCGCGCCTTCGAGCTGCAAGGCCGGCTGCGCCCGGAAATGGGCGATGAGGGCAAGCGCGGAGGTGGCATCCCGGACGCCGACAAGGGCTGTGGCGCGCATCGGGTTGAAACTCTCGAGCTTCAGCACGGCGCGGGTGACGAAGCCGTAAGCACCTTCCGAGCCGATGAGCAATTGCTTGATGTCCGGGCCCGCGCTCACTTTCAGGACCCGCGTGAGATCGCTGAACAGCGTGCCGTCCGGCATCACGGCTTCGATACCCAGCACCTGATGGCGCATCACGCCATTGCGAAAGGCGAGGATGCCGCCGGCATTGGTGGCGATCATGCCGCCGATCGTCGCGCTTCCGCGTGCGGCAAGGTCGATACCGGGGACAAGGCCGACCTCGGCCGTCGCCTCCTGAAGCGCTTGCAGCGTCACGCCGGCACCAACGGTGACGGTGCGGGCGAGGGGATCGATCGCCTCGATCCGGTTCAGCCGCGCGGTGGAGAGAATCAACTCACCCGGCCGGCTGATGCCGCCGCCGACGAGACCGGTGCGGCCACCCTGCGGCACAATGGGCACGCGATGCTCAAGGCACCAGCGCACGACGGCCGCCGCTGCTTCCGGTGTTGCGGGCTCGGCGGCGGCGCCGGCGCCAAAATTGCCGCGATGCTCCCCGGGATGCCGGTTGCCCAGCCGCTCGCTTCCGATAAGGTGAAGGTCATCGCCGAAATCGTTCAAATCACGCTGGAGCGATCGGATAATCTCGGACATGGCTGGTGATCCTCGGCGGCTGGATGGCTCAAATGCCTAATCCTGCACGCGAACGGAATCAAGCGAGCAGATTGTTACCTGTTCCGGCTGACGGTTGACGTTTACGTTAAAGTCAATAAACTTTCGGTGCTGGCATGAGGTCATGCGCAAAAGCGAGGAAAGTCTGTCGCAGAACGGCTCGACAAGGCCTGCCGCATTTGTCATGACAGGCCAACATGAGGGATTTTCGCGGCTTTAGAGGGGCTGCGGAGTGGAGAGACGAATGAGCGAAGCAATGGAACTCCCCGAGCGCGAAAGCATGGAATTCGACGTCGTGATCGTCGGCGCGGGGCCTGCGGGGCTTTCGGCGGCGATCCGACTGAAGCAGGTCAATCCTGACCTCACCGTCGTCGTGCTGGAAAAGGGCTCGGAAGTCGGCGCGCATATCCTCTCCGGCGCGGTCGTCGATCCGATCGGCATCGACCGCCTGTTGCCCGACTGGCGCGCGGATGAAACCCATCCCTTCAAGACCGAAGTGACGGACGACCATTTCCTGCTGCTCGGTCCTGCCGGCTCGGTGCGCCTGCCGAACTTCGCCATGCCGCCCTTGATGAACAACCACGGCAACTACATCGTCTCGCTCGGCAATGTCTGTCGTTGGCTGGCGACGAAGGCGGAAGAACTCGGCGTCGAGATCTATCCGGGCTTTGCCGCCACCGAAGTGCTCTACAATGACGCGGGCGCCGTCATCGGTGTGGCCACCGGCGACATGGGCATCGAGCGCAATGGCGAGCCCGGCCCGAATTATACGCGCGGCATGGCGCTGCTCGGCAAATATACGCTGATCTCGGAAGGCGTGCGCGGCTCGCTCGCCAAGCAGCTTATTTCGAAATTCAAGCTGGACGACGGCCGCGAGCCCCAGAAATTCGGCATCGGCCTCAAGGAACTCTGGCAGGTCAAGCCGGAAAACCACAAGCCCGGTCTCGTGCAGCACTCCTTCGGCTGGCCGCTCGGCATGAAGACCGGCGGCGGTTCCTTCCTCTATCACCTGGAAGACAACCTTGTTGCCGTCGGCTTCGTGGTGCACCTCAACTATAAGAACCCCTATCTCTTCCCCTTCGAGGAATTCCAGCGCTTCAAGACGCATCCGGCGATCAAGGGCACCTTCGAAGGCGGCAAGCGGCTCTCCTATGGCGCACGCGCCATCACCGAGGGCGGCTATCAGTCGGTGCCGAAACTGTCGTTCCCCGGCGGCGCGCTGATCGGCTGCTCGGCCGGCTTCGTCAACGTGCCGCGCATCAAGGGCAGCCACAATGCGGTGCTGTCGGGCATCCTCGCGGCTGAAAAGCTGGCGGATGCGATTGCCCATGGCCGCGCCAATGATGAGCCGATCGAGATCGAGCAGGGCTGGCGCGACAGCGCCATCGGCTCGGACCTGCGCAAGGTCCGGAACGTCAAGCCGCTGTGGTCGAAGCTCGGCACGGCGCTGGGCGTGGCACTCGGTGGCTTCGACATGTGGACGAACACGCTGTTCGGCGGCTCGATCTTCGGCACGCTGAAGCACGGCAAGACCGATGCGCAGTCGCTTGAGCCTGCTGCCAAACACAAGCGGATCGACTATCCGAAGCCGGATGGCGTCTTGACCTTCGACCGGCTCTCCTCTGTGTTCCTGTCGAACACCAACCACGAGGAAGACCAGCCGATCCATCTGCAGGTGAAGAACCCGGAACTGCAGAAGACGTCGGAACTCGACGTCTATGCCGGCCCATCGACCCGCTACTGTCCCGCCGGCGTCTACGAATGGGTGGAGAAGGACGGCAAGGACGTCTTTGTCATCAACGCGCAGAACTGCGTGCACTGCAAGACCTGTGACATCAAGGACCCCAACCAGAACATCAACTGGGTGCCGCCGCAGGGCGGCGAGGGGCCGGTTTATCCGAATATGTAATGCGAGATCTACCGGCCACATCAGGTCGGTGGTCACGCAACGTCTCGTCGTTCTTTTTGAAGGGGTATTTCCTCTCCTCCGTCATCCTCGGGCTTGACCCGAGGATCCACGCTTCACGGCATATCTCGTGTTTGTGGCATGGATCCTCGGGTCAAGCCCGAGGATGACGGAGGGAACGTTGTGCCCGCCAGTGTGGGTGCCTTCCGCGCCTCGTCGCATGCGCCCATGTCGCGACAGCCTTCTTCCGGCCATCCACCTTAACATGTCCTGCAACCGCAGCGCGTCACTTAACCCGGCATTAACCATAACCGCATAATTCTCGGCCCCGAGGACTGATATTAAAGGGGCTTTAACCATGTCGATTTCCCGCCGCGGATTCCTACTCGGCGCGTCTGCATTGCTCGCAGGCTGCGCGACCAACGGCACCAGCGACCACGCCAATTACAGTGATCGCATGGAGGAAAAGTTTCCGCTGAAGGCGATGCCGCTCGACAAGATCAAGCCCGAGCTTCGCCGACAGGAAGTCGCCTATGTCACCCCACATGCGGTAGGAACGGTCGTCGTCGATACGCCGGAACGGCGGCTCTACTACGTGCTCGGCAATGGCAGGGCGATGCGTTACGGCATTGGCGTCGGCCGGCAGGGCTATTCGCTGGCCGGCAGCGCCTATATCGGCCGCAAGGCAGAATGGCCGACCTGGACGCCGACGCCGAACATGATCCGCCGCGATCCGAAGAAGAACCTGAAATATGCCGGCGGCGTGCCCGGCGGCCTCAACAATCCGCTCGGCGCCCGCGCCATCTATCTCTATCAGGGCGGCAACGACACGATGTTCCGCATCCACGGCACCAACCAGCCGTGGTCGATCGGCCAGGCCATGTCGAGCGGCTGCGTGCGCATGCTCAATCACGACGTGATCGACCTCTACGAGCGGGTCAAAACCGGCGGCCGCGTGCATGTTGTCCAGGGGCGCCGCGAGGCCTGACTCCCTCGCTGCTCTCCCGCCATGTCGCAACGAGACCAGGCCGGCTTATGCCGGTCTTTTCGTTTTGCGGTTTGAAAAAAATGAATTGTATCATACCATTGCCGTCGTGATCCCACGCTTGGACAATGTCGGGCGGGTCTCGAAAAATTGACCGCGTCATGACGCATTGGGGTCAATGGCAGACGCATTCGTACCGGCATTCGGCTTCGTAGCTGCAACAGTCGAGATGCGGAATCGCGGAACATGCATGGCCTTCGAATGGCCCTGTCCGAGAACGGTCCGCTTGAGGATCACGGGCCCGGCGGCGGTGCAGCGGGCCCTTGTCGGCACAATGACACCGCCGAAATGAGGGAACGGATATGAAACATCTTCTTGCTTCCACCTGCCTCGTCGCCGGCCTGCTGGCCATGACGGGTGCGGCGCGCGCCGAATGCGGCGACGTGACCATCGCCAGCATGAACTGGCAGAGCGCCGAGGTTCTCGCGGCCCTCGACAAGTTCATCCTGACCGAGGGGTATGGCTGCAACGCCGAGGTCATCGTCGGCGACACGGTTCCGACCATCACCTCGATGATCGAAAAGGGTGAGCCGGACCTGGCGCCGGAAGGCTGGGTCGACCTGCTGCCGGACGTCGTCAACCGCGGCATCGAGGAAGGCAAGCTGATCGGTGCGGCCGTGGCGCTCTCCGACGCTGCGGTGCAGGGCTGGTGGATTCCGAAATACATTGCCGACGCGAACCCGGACATCAAGACGATCGACGACGCGCTGAAGCACCCGGAACTGTTCCCGGATCCGGAAGACAGCAGCAAGGGCGCCGTTCACAACGGCCCGCAGGGCTGGGGCGGCACGGTCGTGACCTCGCAGCTTTACAAGGCCTATGGCGGCGAAGCGGCGAAGTTCACCTTGGTGGACACCGGCTCGGCGGCCGGCCTCGATGGCTCGATTGCGAAGGCCTACGAGCGCAAGGAAGGCTGGGTCGGTTACTATTGGGCCCCGACGGCGCTTCTCGGCAAGTACGAGATGGTGAAGCTCGAGCATGGCGTGCCCTATGACGCCGCCGAGTGGAAGCGCTGCAACACCGTTGCCGATTGCGCGGACCCGAAGAAGAACGACTGGCCGAAGGACAAGGTCCAGACGCTGGTGACCAAGGCGTTCTCCGAGCGCGCCGGTGAAGACGTCATGGGCTATCTCAACAAGCGCGCCTGGTCGAACGACACGGTCAACAAGCTGATGGCCTGGATGACCGACAACCAGGCAAGCGGCGACGATGGCGCCAAGCACTTCCTGGAAGAGAATGAAGCCCTCTGGAAGGACTGGGTCTCGCCGGAGGCCGCCGAAAAGATCAAGGCCGCTCTCTGATCGCCTGAGCGATGAAACCGGGGCGGCGCGTCATCGGCGCGCCGCCCCTTGCCTTCGTTTTAGCGCATGCCTTTGGCGCAAATCGCCGCGCGCGCTCCCTCGGCATGCTTCAGGGTTGGCTCATGAAACCGGCGCAAGACCGGCCGGAGCCGGAAGGGGATCGATATGGAATGGTTCACGAAATTTCCGACAATGGACTCGGGCTCGCTGCGCGACCTCAAGAAGGTGATCGATGAAGGCTTTCGCGCCTTCACCCGCGCCTACGGCGACAGCATCGAAACCATATTTGTGCCCTTGCAGCACTTTCTCATCTGGTCCGAGCGTTTCATGACGCGCACGCCCTGGCCGATCATCATCCTGCTGATCGCTGCCGTCGCCTGGTTTGCCAGCCGCAACTGGAAGATCGTTGCCGGCGCCGTCGGCACGCTGCTCGTCATCGGCTACTTCGACATGTGGGACGACACGATGAAGACGGTCTCGATGATCTTCGTCTGTACCGTGCTTTCCATCGTCATCGGCATTCCGATCGGCATCCTCATGTCGCGGTCGGATCGTTTGCAGAACGTGATCAATCCGATCCTCGACGTCATGCAGACCATGCCGAGTTTCGTCTACCTGATCCCTGTCGTCATGCTGCTCGGCATCGGCAAGGTGCCGGGCCTCATCGCGGTGGTCATCTACGCCATCCCGCCGATGATCCGCCTCACCAATCTCGGCATCCGCCTGGTCGACAAGGACGTGCTGGAGGCCGCCGATGCCTTCGGTTCGTCGAGCTGGCAGAAGCTCAGGAACGTGCAGATGCCGCTGGCATTGCCCACCATCATGGCCGGCATCAACCAGACGATCATGATGGCGCTCGCCATGGTGGTCATCGCCTCGATGATCGGCGTGCAGGGCCTTGGCCAACCGGTGCTGAAGGCGATCTCCAACCAGTATTTCACGCTCGGCATCTTCAATGGCCTAGCCATCGTCGGCATCGCCATCATTTTCGACCGCGTCAGCCAAGCCTATGGCAAGCGGCTGCAAAAACACCGCGAGATCATCCACGGCTGATCAAATACGCGGACAGAAAAGGGCGCCCCGGCGAGAGCCGCGGGCGCCCCTTTTCTTTGTGTTATCAGTGCTTCGGCGAGAAGACGCCCGTCGAAAGCGCGACACCCGCACCGACGACGAGGGCGGCGGTGATTTCGGCGACCCCAAAACGTTCCCCCAAGAAGACCGCGCCGCCAAGCGTTGCCAGAACCGGCGTGATGGCGGTGAAGGCGGCGGCCTGACTGCTGCCGAGCGCCCGGATCGCGGTGCCGAAGGCGAAGGTGGCGATGAGGCCGGAGAGAATACCCTGGCTGGTGACCTGGAGGGCGAGGTCGGGCAGGGAGGCGTCCATGAGGTGCGTGCCGTAGAGTGCGGCGAGCCCGAGATGGATCAGGAACGACCAGACGGCAATGAGGGCCGCACCTTGCAATGCGCTGAGGCCCGAGCGGCGGAAGGCGTGGGTGAAGCCCGCCCAGAGCGTGGCGCCGATGGGCAGCAGGAGAAAGCCGGTCATCGTCATGCCGCTCTTCTGCATGCTGGCAGCAAGCAGGATCACCACGCCTGCGACGATCGCGGCAAGTCCGAGAAGGCGCATGCGGTCGGGCCGCTCGCCGAAGAGGGCGATGCCGATCAGCGCGGTGGCGAGCGGCATGGAGCCGCCAAGCAGGATGCCGCCGGGAGCTGCGGGCGTCACATGCAGCGCGGCCGCCGTGACCTGGAAGAACAGCGCGCCGGCCCCCGCCACCATGACAATGACGAGCCTCAGCGGCACGTCCTTCGGCAAAAGCCCGGTTCTCAGCCAGACCGGCGCCAGCAGGATGGCCGGCACGCCATAGCGGATGAGGCCGATATCGATCGTGCCGAGCGGGGTGGCGGTCGTGTGCCGCGTCGCCAGCACCCAGGTCGCCCAGATCAGCACCGTGACGACCGCGCCGGCATAACCGGCAACCTGCGGATTGGTTTTCGCGTCGGAGGAAAAAGACAGCATGGCCATGGCGGTTGTCCTTGTCTTGGCTCAGTTCATGGCCAGACATTAGCGCCGCAAGCCGGGGCATGTCCTTGCGAGTTATGCCTCCAATAAAGTACAATGCGCACGATCATGCCAAAAATGCCGAGGATTATTCGCGAATATGCCAAATCTCGATAAATTCGATATCGCCATCCTCAAGGTGCTGCAGGAGGACGCGCGGGCCACGAATGTGGAGATCGCCGAGCGGGTGAACCTGTCGCCATCTCCTTGCCTCAGGCGAATCCGCAATCTCGAAAAATCCGGCGTGCTGCGCGGCTACCGCGCCGATATCGACCGCAAGGAGGTGGGGCTCGGTCTCACCGTCTTCGTCGAAATCAAGGTCGGGCGCCACAGCCGGGAAAACGCCATGGCGCAGCAGGAGGCGCTGCTCGCCGTCCCCGAGGTCGTGTCCTGTTTCCTGATTTCCGGCAATGCCGACTTTCTGGCGGAAGTGGTTGTGGAGGACCTCTCGGCCTATGAAAGGCTGCTGACCGAAACCCTGCTGACCATGCCCGGCGTGACCGACATCCGCTCCAATTTCGCGATCCGCAGCATCAAGACTGGCGGCCCGCTGAAACTGCCGACACTCTGACACCGAAAACCGCCCCGACGGGCAGCGTCGGGGCGGCGGGGACGGCCGGAGAGGCAAGACCGTCCCTCCATGGCGCCGCTTCCGGAGAGAAAGGCGGCGCCCGGCCTGTCGTCAATGCGCAGGGGCGACAGGCACTTTCGCGGATTTCCAGGCGACAACCATCAGCGCGCCGATGACGGTGATGTGCTCCATCACCACGTAGAATTCGATCGTGCGGATCGGTTCCTGCATGGCCCAGAAGTTATGGGCGATCGGAATGGTAAGGGCGGTGAAGACGGCAAGCATGCCGGCGCCGAGCCAGGTCCAGCGATTGGCGATGATGAGGGCCGAGCCGACGAGTTGTGTAGCGGCGGTCGCGATGTTGAAGAGCATGGCGGGCTCCAGGCCGAAATGCGCCATCTCGGCAACGCCGGTATTGAAATCGGCGATTTTTGCGATGCCGGAAAGCCAGAACATCGAGGTGAGGACAGTGCGGGCAACAAAGCCGAATACACGGCTGCCGGTTATGCTGTCGATAAGCGCGGGCATTCAGGATCTCCAATAGAATTCATGGACTTGCGAGGCGGCTCTCGACCGTTCCCCGATTGCGGCCTGCCGTGTTTGGCGGGCTGCGATGGCCTATGTCTATCAGAGTCCGGGCGCTGACTTGTCACCCTGGTAACAGGGCTGGCAGGCCCTCGCACAAATGAAAACGGCGCCCGATAGGAGCGCCGTTTGGAGTGTCTTGCAGCAGGCGTTTATTCGGCAGGGCAGACCGGCGTTGCCGCGCGATCGATCTTTTCCAGCGTCAGCGAGACGAGGAAGACGCCGAAGCCGACGACGGCGGTTGCCGCGCCGACGAAGCCCATCGATTCGTAGCCATAACCGCCACTGATCGCCAAACCGCCGAAGAGGGCGCCAAGGGCATTGGCGACGTTGAAGGCGGAGTGGTTGAGGGCGGCAGCCAGCGTCTGCGCATCACCCGCGACATCCATCAGGCGCGTCTGGAGCGCCGGGCCGACCACGAAGCTGCAGCCGATCAGGAAGCAGCAGACGCCGAGCAGGATGGGGTTGTGTGCGGTCAGCGACAGGGCGATGAGCACGAAAAAGTAGAGCACCAGCGACCAGCCGATGGTGCGCATCAGCGACAGATCGGCGAGCTTGGCGCCAAAAATATTGCCGACGATCATGCCGCAGCCGAAGATCGCCATGATGACCGGCACCATGCTGACATTGAGGCCGGCGACCTCGGTAACGATCGGCGAGATATAGGTAAACACTGCGAACATGCCGCAGAAGCCGGTGGCGGCGACGCCGAGCGTCAGCCAGACCTGTTTGCGCTTCAGCGCACCAAGCTCGGTCAGCGCATTGATACCCTTCGGCGCCTTGTCGCGCGGCAGGAAGATGGCGATGAGCGCGACCGTCAGCAGGCCGGTGATGCCGACAGCGACGAACATGTATTGCCAGTCGAGCAACTGACCGAAGAAAGCGGCGAGCGGCGTGCCGATCAGGGTGGCAAGGGTGAGGCCGAGCATGACCTTGCCGACGGCCTGCGTGCGCTTGTTGACCGGCACCATCGAAGCGGCGACCAGCGCCGCCACGCCAAAATAGGCGCCGTGCGGCAGGCCGGAGAGGAAGCGCAGCAGCATGAAGCTTTCGAATGTCGGCGCAACGGCGCTGGCAAGGTTGCCGGCGGCAAACACGCCCATCAGCACGAGAAGAAGATCACGCCGGCGGAAGCGGGCGCCCATGACGGCGATGATCGGAGCGCCGACCACGACGCCGAAGGCATAGGCGCTGATGACATAGCCGGCCTGGGCGTTGGTCACGCCGAAGGTGCTGGCGACATCGGGCAGCAGGCCCATGATGGCGAACTCGCCGGTGCCGATGCCGAAGCTGCCGACGGCGAGTGCAAGAATGATCAGCGTGACGGTGAGCGACGAAACGGGCAGTGGCCCCGAGGAGAGGGCGACAGTCGGCATGGGATGTTCGGACACGGGGTGGCTCCGCAAGGGTGGCCCATGCGCGGCGAATCCAGCGACAGACCCTCACACGGGCGGCCACTCCTCCTGGCTGCTGATGCGGTATGGTCTGGCCGAAAGGGCCACGGTAGGGAAGAAAACAGTCCGGCCGGCAAGCGCACTCCCGACGCAGGCGACCGGGCGGCAATATATCAGAGACGTGCGCCCTGCCTACTCTGATTTTTGACCTCTCGTGGATTTGATCGGGTGGTCCGCTGCTCACGATTTATTGCACTGTATTTCGCGATCGCCTGTTAATCGCCGTTTTCTCGACTATCTAATGGATCGACTGTCACCCTTCAGGCGTTCTCGGCTGAGACGCGGAGTATGCGAATGAGAATTCAGGCGATATTCAACAGGGACGGGGGGACGTTCCGCACCACCGACATGGAGGCCTTCGCCCGGCATGCCGAAGACGCTTTCGCCGCGGCCGGGCATCACCTTGATTGCGATATCGTCGAAGGGGCCGATATCGAGATGGCGCTGAAGCGCTGTTCGGACCGCACGGATCTCGATGCCATGCTGGCGGGCGGCGGCGACGGTACGGTTTCGGCCGCGGCCGGCCTTGCCTGGCAGAACAAGATGCCGCTCGGCATCGTCCCGGCCGGCACGATGAACCTGTTTGCCCGCTCGCTGAACATTCCACTCGATATCTGGCAGGCGATCGACGCGCTGGCGGATGGCGACATCGCCGCCGCCGATATCGGCACGGCGGATGACCGCGCCTTCGTGCACCAGTTTTCCGCCGGCCTGCACGCCCGCATGGTGCGTCTGCGCAACGCCATGACGTACCGTTCGCGCATGGGCAAGATCGCGGCCAACACCCGCGCCGCCTTCGGCGTCATCCTCGATCCGCCGGAATTTGAGGTGGAGTTCAATGTCGATGGCGTGGAGGAACATCGCAAGGTGTCCGCCATCAACGTGTCGAACAACCGCTTCGGTGCAAACGGACTTCTCTATGCCGACGATCTCACCGGCGGTCATCTTGGCTTCTACACGACGAAGCCGCTGAAACCGGCCGGCGTCGCCAAGCTGGCCTTCGATATCCTGCGCGGCAAGCTCCGGGAAAACGCCGATGTCACCGAAATGACCGGCACGGCCGTCGACCTGCATTTCCCGAAGGTCGATCGGGCGATCAACTGCGTGATCGACGGTGAACTGCTGCCGATGGACCGCGATGTGTCGATCCGGCTGCATCCGGGCGAATTGAAAGTGATGGTGCCGAAGGTGCAGGCGGCGAACATGGCGACCACCGAGCCGGCTGCGGCGTAAGTCGGGAGTAGCATCGCACCCCCCCTCTGCCCCGCCGGGCATCTCCCCTACAAGGGGGGGAGATTGAATGGGGCAACGGCCTCGTCCATCACAAACGTTGCGGCGTGAGCAATGTCCTCACGTCCTGCCGATCTCCCTCCTTGTGGGGGAGATGCCCGGCAGGGCAGAGGGGGGTAAATCCCCGCCGCCGCGGCCTCAAATCCGCGGCAGGTAGGTCTGGTAGTCGAAATCCGAGACCGTGCGCAGGAACATGATTGCTTCCTTGCGCTTCGTATCGCCGTAGAGCTTCTGGTATTCCGCGCCGAAGGCATCGGCGATGAAGGGCGATGCGGAAAATTCTTCCACGGCCGTCAGGAAGTCGTGCGTCAGCCGCTTGGCGTCCGGCGCGTCCTTGCCGGGTTCCGTGACCGGACCCGGATCAAGCTCTTCATCGAGGCCGAGCAGGATGCCGCCGAGGATCGCCGTCAGCAAGAGGTAGGGGTTCACGTCAGCGCCCGCCACGCGGTGTTCGACGCGCGCCGCCGGGCCGTCCTTGTCCGGGATGCGGATCGCCGTGCCGCGATGGCCAAAACCCCAGGTGAGGTCGACCGGCGCAAACGAGCCCGGCTGGAAGCGGCGGTAGGAATTGGCGAAGGGTGCGAAGACGAGCTGCGCGTCGCGCATCGTCTGCAACATGCCGGCGCAGATCGATTTCAGCTTCTTCGGATCGCCGCCCTTGGCGTCGAGGATGTTCTTGCCGTCCTTGTCGATGACGCTGCAATGCACGTGCAGGCCCGAGCCCGCATGATCCGCATAGGGCTTTGCCATGCAGGTGGACTTGAGCCCGAACCGGGGGGCGGCCTGCTCGGCGATGCGCTTGAGATAGATGCAGTCATCGGCGGCGGCGAGCGCGTCCGGCCGGTGCAGCAGGTTGATCTCGAACTGGCCGGGGCCGAATTCCGCCGTCGTGGCGTCTGCCGGCAGGTCCATGGCCTTGGCCCAGGTGCGCACCGTCTGGAGGTAGCCGTCCAGCGCATCGGTCGCACGCATGTCGTAGAGCTGGAAGCCGTTCGGCTCACCGCGATACATCAGGGCTGCCGGCGGGCGCGGTTTGCCGGTCACGTGCCAGTCGTCCTGCACCACGTAGAATTCGAGTTCGGTCGCCACGACCGGTGTCAAACCACGGTCTTCAAACCGCTTCAGCATACGGGCGAGAATGGCGCGCGGATCCATGAAGGACGCGCTGCCATCGAACTCGTGCATGGTGGCGAGCACCTGCCGGGACCCTTCGGGTGCCCACGGCATGGCCGTCAGCGAACGGCGGTCGGGAATGCACACACCGTCGGGATCGCCGACGGAAAGGGAGAGGCCGGTAATGTCGTCATTGTCGTCGCCCCAGATGTCGAGCGACTGGGTGGAGGAAGGCAGGCGCACCGATCCGTCCCAGATTTTCTTCTCGCCTTCGGGTGGAACCTGCTTGCCGCGCAGGTCGCCGTTCATGCCGACGAGAAGGATTTCGATACGGGCCGGGGCATCGGTAGGCGCATTGGCGGGCGGCGAACCGGCAGCCTTCTTGTCATTTGTCATGGTGCCTGCTTTTGGTTTGGCGGGAGGCATGGACAAGAAATTTGGTTTCACTCGATCTCTTGCCAAATGCCTGTTGTATGGGCATTTTCCTAACCCATTCTGTCCCGGCGTTCAATAAGGCGGGACCTACCCCTAAGGATGTATTCAAATGTCGAAGACAAATGCAGCAGCCGTTTCGAACCTTGGTGCCCTCGATGCCGCCCACCATCTTCACCCGTTTTCGGACATGAAGAAGCTGAACGCGACCGGCACCCGGATCATCGAACGCGGCGAGGGCTGCTACATCTTCGACAACCACGGCAAGCGTTATCTCGACGGCTTTGCCGGCCTGTGGTGCGTCAATGTCGGCTATGGCCGCAAGGAGATCACCGACGCCGTCGTGCGCCAGATGAACGAGCTGCCCTACTACAACACGTTCTTCGGCACGACGACGCCGCCGGCCGTGCTGCTCGCCCAGAAGATCACCTCCCATGCCGGCCCGAACATCAACCGCGTGTTCTTCACCGGCTCCGGCTCGGAGGCAAACGACACCTGGTTCCGCATGGCTCGCGTCTATTGGGGCGCCATAGGCAAGCCCACCAAGAAGGCGATCATCGCCCGTAAGAACGGCTATCACGGCTCCACCGTCGCCGGCGCCTCGCTCGGCGGCATGAAGTGGATGCACGAGCAGGGCGACCTGCCGATCGCCGGCATTCACCATATCGACCAGCCCTTCTGGTATGCCGAAGGCGGCGACCTGACGTCGGACGAGTTCGGCCTGAAGATGGCCCGCCAGCTCGAAGAGAAGATCGATGAACTCGGCGAGGACAATGTCGCCGCCTTCATCGCCGAGCCGATCCAGGGGGCGGGCGGCGTCATCGTGCCGCCGGCCACCTACTGGCCGGAAATCGCCCGCATCTGCAAGGCGCGCAACATCCTGCTCGTCGCCGACGAAGTGATCTGCGGTTTCGGCCGCACCGGCCACTGGTTCGGCCACCAGCATTTTGGCGTGGAACCCGATCTGGCGCCGATCGCCAAGGGCCTGTCCTCCGGCTACCTGCCGATCGGCGGCGTCATGGTCTCCGACCGCGTCGGCAATGTACTGGTCGAGGAAGTCGGTGATTTCAACCACGGCTTCACCTATTCCGGCCACCCGGTCTGCGCCGCCGCAGCGCTGGAAAACCTGCGCATCATCGAGGACGAAAAGCTTGTCGAGCGCGTGCACGACGATATCGGTCCCTATCTCGCCGCCGGTCTCAAGTCGCTGGAAGACCTGCCGATCGTCGGCCAGGTCCAGCAGGTCGGCCTGATGGCCGCGGTCCAGCTCGCCGAGGACAAGGCCACGCGCAAGCGCTTCGAGGACAAGGAAAAGGTCGGCGTCACCGTGCGCAACCATTGCCTGGAAAACGGCCTGGTGCTGCGCGCCACCGGCGACCGCATGCTCTTCTCCCCGCCGCTCGTCATCACCCACGCCGAAGTCGACCAGATGATCGACATCACGCGCAAGGGGCTGGAACATGCGTGGAAGGTGATGACGGCCTGAGCTGTTACCAGTCGCTGAGCTGAATGATGCGCAGGGCCTCGTCGGAAACGAACTTCATGTCGTTTGTCACGAGGCACTCGCAACCAAAATCGATAGCCGAACAATAGTGGCTGGCATCGAGCAGCTTGAGGCCCTTTGCGGCGCCAATGCGCGCCGCGGCATCCAGCAGGCGAAAGTCTGCTGGAACAACCGTTATCAGCCCGGAGTCGAAGAACAGAGACCTGTAGGCGGCTTCCACAGTCGGTTGACCAAGACGATATGCACCGTAGAGGCATTCGCAAACAACGATCTCGTTGGCGATGAGCTCGATGTCGCGGGAGAGGGCTTCCGTCAACAAAGCGTCGACCTGCCTCTGCCGGTCGGCGTCGCCCTGGACGTAATAAATGATGATATTGGAATCGAGATAGAGCCGGGTCGTCTCGTCGAGCCGGCTGTTATTCATCGTCGCCGGAGAAGTCGCGATGAAGTTCGCTTATCTGATCCGGGGAAAGTGGCCCGTGTGTTTTCGTCCCGGCGCCCTTGAACGTGCGGAGATGCTCGATCCTTCTCGCCGTTTCAGCGCTATCGGCAGGATCCGCTACAGCCGCAAGATGCCTTCGCACGGCTTGCTCGACGAGAAAGGACCGGGAACGCTTTGTCTCCCGCGCGCGTCGATCCAGCAGCGCGAGCGTTTCCTTCGACAGTCTTACGGACGTGGGATGGGTTGTGGTGGTCATCGCTATCACCAAATTCTGGTAGTCAAATGTAGTCGATGCCGTGCGAAATTTCAATCGCACGGGCGCTCCTACCCCTTCGCCGTCATCAGCGCTATTGAAACGCCGTCTCGAAAAAGCTTCTCAGCTTGCGCGAATGCAGCTTCTCCGTCGGCATGCCGGCGAGCTTTTCCAGCGCTCGGATGCCGATGCGCAGGTGCTGGTTGACCTGTGTGCGGTAGAAGGCGGTTGCCATGCCGGGCAGCTTCAACTCGCCATGCAGCGGCTTGTCGGAGACGCAGAGCAGCGTGCCGTAGGGCACGCGGAAGCGGAAGCCGTTGGCGGCGATGGTGGCGGATTCCATGTCGAGCGCGATGGCGCGGGACTGGGAGAGACGCTTGACCGGACCGCGCTGGTCGCGCAGTTCCCAGTTGCGGTTGTCGATGGTGGCGACGGTGCCGGTGCGCATGATGCGCTTGAGGTCGTAGCCTTCGAGACCGGTAACCTCTTCCACGGCGCTTTCCAGCGCCACCTGCACTTCGGCCAACGCGGGGATTGGGACCCAGACGGGCAGGTCGTCGTCGAGCACGTGGTCCTCGCGCACATAGGCATGCGCCAGCACATAGTCGCCGAGAGTCTGGCTGTTGCGCAGGCCGGCACAATGGCCGAGCATCAGCCAGGCATGTGGGCGCAGCACGGCGATATGGTCGGTGATCGTCTTGGCATTGGAGGGGCCGACGCCGATATTGACCAGCGTGATGCCGCCATGACCCTTCTTCTTGATGTGATAGGCCGGCATCTGCGGCAGACGGGCGAGCGTCAGGTCGGTTTCCGGCTTGTCGGCGCCGGCGGGCGTCACGATGTTGCCGGGCTCGACGAAGGCCGTGTAGCCGTTGCCGCCCTCGGCCATCTGCTGGCGTGCCCAGGCGCAGAATTCGTCGACATAGAACTGGTAGTTCGTGAAGAGCACGAAATTCTGGAAATGATTGGCGCTCGTCGCGGTGTAGTGGCTGAGGCGGGCGAGCGAATAATCGATGCGCTGCGCGGTGAACGGGCCGAGCGGCGAGGGCTCGCCGGGGCCGGGCTCGTAGGCGCCATTGGCGATTTCGTCGTCGGTGGTCGTCAGGTCCGGTGCATCGAAAAGATCGCGCAATGGCAGTTCGATGCCCTCGGCTATCTCCGCCTCGACATAGGCGCCTTCCCCAAAGGCGAAGTGCAGCGGGATCGGCGTCGTCGATTCCGACACGACGACGCGGATGCCGTGGTTGCGCATCAGAAGGCCGAGCTGTTCCTTGAGATAATGCCGGAAAAGTTTTGGCCGGGTGATCGTCGTCGTATAGACGCCGGGCGAGGCGACATAACCATAGGACAGGCGGGAATCGACATGGCCGAAGCTGGTCGTCTCGATCGAGACCTGCGGGTAGCAGGCGCGGAACCGCTTGTCGGGTGAACCGGCCTTGCCGAGCGCCACGAAAGCGTCGGTCAGGAAGGTCGTGTTGCGCTCATAAAGCGCTTGCAGCGCATCGACCGCCGCCACCGGATCATCGAAGGATTGCGGCTCGTAGGGGGCCGGCGTGGCGAAGGAAAGCGGCTTGTGAGAGAAGATTCGTTTGCTCATGATTGATTATAGTGTGTTGTTTTTTACAAGCAAACGACAACCTCGGCGCGTCCACAAGGCCTATCGCGGGGCCGCGAGAATGATGCCGGCGCCGACAAGCGCAAAGCCCGCGCCGACCATGTCGAACCGGTCCGGCCGCATGCCTTCGGCCAACCATAACCAGAGCAGGGACGCAGCAATATAGACCCCGCCATAGGCGGCATAGGCGCGGCCGGCAAAGGCGCTGTCCACCTGGGTGAGCAGCCAGCCGAACAAGGCGAGCGCGGCCATGCCGGGAAAAAGCCAGAGGATGGATTTATCGAGCCGCCACCAGGCCCAGAAGGCAAAGCAGCCGGCGATTTCGGCGAGTGCTGCGGCGGAAAAGACAAGAAGGGATTTCATCCGGTGCTCCGGGCATTGGCGAAAGCCTGCCCGATGTAGCACGGATTCTTGGCGAGGAAAGCCTGGACTAGCTCATCGACTGGCGCTGGAGGGTGACGAAGAGCACGAGGCCGGCCCCCTGCTTGCCGATGCCGAGACCGCCCGCATTGCTCCAGGCAAGCGCCCCGACCGGAGCGATCATCATAGCCGAGAGGGCGAGGATGCGCAGCGCTGTGGCAGAGGTGTGGAGGAGGGCGGCGGTCATCGTGGTTTTTCCAGGTGTCGTGAGGGCGATGTCAGAGCGAGGCGCGGCACATGTCGGGGGTCGAGCAGGCCACCAGCTTGCCGTTGGTGTTGTGCGTGCTGCGGCGGTAGTCCGTCTCGACGGCGGCAGCCAGCATGATCGCGAAAATGGCCATCAGCAGGGTGATGATCGTGAGGCGGCGTGCGAGGATGTCCATGGTGTTGTCCCTCATTCAAACGTTTCAATGTCCCCCTTGTCGCATCGCGGGACTGAACGCTCCCTGAGAGGGCAGTTCATCTCCCGTTCAGGAATGGTGTGATTCGGTTTTTTGCCCTCAGCTTGAAACGAAAAAGCCGGCGCACGGCGCCGGCTTGGAATGTGACAAACGGTGAAGCCTTCGGGCGCGTCTGCGCTCAGAGCCGCGACCAGGTCTGCGATTTGCAGAGCACCGCGAGCACGCAGCCCTTCATCTTCAGCGATTTTCCGCTGACCGAGCCCGAGCCGCTATAAGTCTTGTCGGTCTCCGGATCGGTGATCGAGCCCGAATAGTCCGAACCCGAGCCGCTCAGCTTGCCGATGCTCTTGCCGGCATGTTTGCCCGTCTTCAGCGTGATGCAGAAGCTGCCGCCGCATTTGGCGATCACGGCGGTGGCGCCGCTGGCGGTCTTCCAGTTGCCTTCGATCGGCTCGGCCGCAAGCGCAACGCCCGGCACGACGAAAAGGGCGGCGGCAATCCATGTCCTCAGTTTCATTCTCTTCCTCCTCCAGAATGAGAGACGCAGAATATCTTACGCGGACGTAAAGGTAAATATGGTTGCAGGCGCGGTTCGCAGGCATTTTTTGCGGCCCGCCGGCCTGCAAAACCGCCCGGTCAAAAGAACCGACCGTTTTGCGTGGTTACCGAAAGGTTGAAATCGCCGGTTGAATAATTCGTAAATTTTGAAGCAAATCCGCTCGTTTCCAGCGGGTCCGATGTTTAACGAAAATCCAATTTTACCAAGCGTTTGGATTTTGTTTGCCTCCAATTAAGCATGCATTTTAAGCGCATTTTGAAAGGCCCGCGGCATAGTGGAGCCATAAGACGAGCACGGAAAAACCGGCCGGCAAAACTCTCACGGAAGACCATGCCGCAGAAGACGGCAGGCGCCGAGAGAGGCCCGAAAGGGCAGGTAAAACAGGACACTAACGCAGTAAACCAAGTCAGACAGGGACTAAACGCAATGGCACGCTTTGATTTTCAGAATACCGAAACAGCCGCCATGACGGGCGGCGAGAACCGCGCTGAAACCTTCTGCGACATGGGCTTGATGTATGCCACGGGCAGAGGCTGCGACATCGACGTGGTACAGGCCCACAAATGGCTCAACATCGCTGCCATCAAGGGTTGTGATCGCGCCGCAGAACTGCGCGCCGACCTTGCGGCGACGATGACCAAGACCGACCTCGCCTTGGCGCTGCGCGCCGCCCGCGAGTGGATGACGGTTCATTGAGGTAAGCCAGTAGGAATTGGGCAATAGGCAGTAGGGCGGTGGCGGCAAATAAAAACCTGAAAACCAAGCCGCCGTTGTAAAGCCTACTGCCTACCGCCTACTGCCTTCAAGACCTGCGGCAACGCTTCCTCGAGCAACGCCATATCGTTATCCGGCCCGACGCTGATGCGGACGCATCGGTTGAGGGGGGCGATACCCGGCATGCGGATGAAGACGCCATGTTCCATCAATCCGTCGACAATGGCCTTGGCGTGGGTGCCGTCCCGGCCGCAATCGATGGTGACGAAATTGGTGGCGGAGGCGAGGGGATTGAGGCCGTTGGCATGCGCGAGCCGGGAGATGCGCTCCCGCGATGCGCCGATGCGGGCGATGACGTCCGAAAGATAGGCCTGATCCTTCAGCGCGGCGAGTGCTGCCTGAACCGAAACCCGGGCCATGCCGAAATGATTTCGGATCTTGTCGAAGGCCTGCGCATTGCCGAGCGTGCCGATCGCATAGCCGATCCGCGCGCCGGCAAGGCCGTAGGCTTTCGAGAAGGTGCGCATGCGCAGGATGTTCGGCTGGCCGATCAGCGCATCGATCGACGGGATCGTGCCGGCGGGTGCGGTTTCCCCATAGGCTTCGTCGAGAATGAGCAGCGTCGATTCCGGTAGCGCTCGCGCGAAGGCCACGACGCTCTCGGCGTCCCACCAGCTCCCCATCGGATTGTCCGGGTTGGCGAAATAGACGAGTGGCGCATTTTCCCGGCGCACGGCGTCGAGCAGCCCGTCCAGATGTTCCCTGTCGCCGGCATAGGGCACGGGAACGAGCCGTCCGTCAAAACCATTCACATGATAATTGAAGGTGGGGTAACCGCCGAGCGAGGTCACGACCGGCGTGCCGGGCTCGATGATCAAACGTGCGATCTCGCCAAGCAGCCCGTCGATCCCGCCGCCGATCGCGATATTGTCGCGTGAGACGCCATGATGCAGGGCGAGCGCTTCGCGCAGTTCGAAATTCTCCGGATCACTGTACATCCAGGTCGTCGCGGCTGCCTCACGCATCGCCTCCAGGACGGACGGAGCAGGGCCGAAGCCGCTCTCGTTTGCGCCGATGCGGGCCTTTACGGCAAGCCCGCGGTTACGCTCTATGGCTTCCGGCCCGACGAAGGGAACGGTGGCGGGCAGGGTCTGGGCGAGGGCGGTGAAGCGGGAGAATGCGGACATGAAAGCGCCTGAAGATCGATGAAACAGCCAGGAAGCCGACCGTCGAACGCACAAGGCGCCCGCCGGAATCAGTCTTCCGCGGGCACCCTAAGCCAAGAAAGCGCAAAGGCGAAATGCTCAGGTGGTGGCGAAGTTGCGGCCGCCTTTTTCCACGCCGACCATGTAGCGCCGCTCTTCCTTCTTCGGCTTGGCGGCGACGCCGCCGGTAAAGTATTCGGAGCGCACGATCGTGTGCAGCAGTTCCTCGTCGATTTCCTTGATGAACTGCACGCCGATGCGGTTGTCGTTGCGGTAGACTTCCGCACAGCCGATGCGCGAGGTGACCCCGACGATGGAAAGGTAATAGTGGAACGGGAGGCCGATCGTCGTGGTGACCGTGAAGCTTGCGCCGCCGACCGAGATGTCGACCAGCTTGCAGCTGCGCATCTTGGGTGCCGCCAGGTCGAAGCCGACGCTCATCAGCATGCCTTGCCGGTTGACGGCAAAGCGCTCCCACTTGCGTTCGTAAAGTCCGCCGCTGGAACGCGGATCTGCACCAATAGCCATTGCCCATTCTCCCGATGGGGACGTCATGTCCAGTAGAGATAGGGGGAGTGTTGCAGGTGAGTATTTTGTTTCATTGAAACAAATACTTAAAAATTTAATTGCCGTGTTTTTCGGCAGGCTGGCCGCTCAGGCACCGTGCGTTTCGGTTTCGCGGCCGAGCACATGGTTGAGAAAATCCGTGTCGAGGAACATGTTGAAGCGCACTGCCAGTTCATCGCCGTCGCGCTTGAACTCCGTGCAGGGGATCTCGTCGCGGATGCCGTGGATCTCCAGGTAGAAATTTTCCGGCAGTGTCAGCGTCTTGTTGATCGATAGCATCGCGCCGGCGCAGGAAATGCTGCGGATCAGGCAGGTATAGCGCATC
This sequence comes from Shinella kummerowiae, assembly GCF_009827055.1. GTDB lineage: Bacteria > Pseudomonadota > Alphaproteobacteria > Rhizobiales > Rhizobiaceae > Shinella > Shinella kummerowiae. The sequence goes on along the minus strand of NZ_WUMK01000006.1, from coordinate 347,378 downwards.
GCCGTGCTGAGATGGTGGCCGATCGGTGTGATGAAACCGGGCTTGTCGAGGCGATATTGGACGAAGCTGCGCTTGGGGTGGCGCAGGTGAAGCTGTTCGTGGATCTGGTCGAGGGGCATGGTGCCCTCCCGCTTCTGTTGCCGGGTTTGGACTGTATCGAAACGGGATGGATAAAACATGAAAACGGCCGCTCGCATTTGAGCGAGCGGCCGCGGGCATTGCGCAATGGCAACTTTGGCTTACTGGAAGGCCTGGAGGCCGGTCTGCGCGCGGCCGAGGATCAGCGCATGGATGTCATGCGTGCCCTCGTAGGTGTTGACCGCTTCGAGGTTCATGACGTGGCGGATGACGCCGTATTCGTCGGAAACGCCGTTGCCGCCGTGCATGTCACGGGAGACGCGGGCAATGTCGAGCGCCTTGCCGCAATTGTTGCGTTTCATCAGCGAGATCAGTTCGGCCGGCGCGCGGTGTTCGTCGAACAGGCGGCCGAGGCGCAGCGCGCCCTGCAGGCCGAGCGAAATCTCGGTCTCCATGTCGGCGAGTTTCTTCTGGATGAGCTGGGTAGCGGCGAGCGGCCTGCCGAACTGCTTGCGGTCGAGCGTGTACTGGCGGGCGGCGTGCCAGCAGAATTCGGCAGCCCCCATGGCGCCCCAGGCGATGCCGTAGCGGGCGCGGTTGAGGCAGCCGAACGGGCCGGCAAGGCCAGCCACTTCCGGCAGCAGGTTTTCATCGGCGACGAAGACGTCCTGCATCATGATCATGCCGGTGACGGAGGCGCGCAGCGAGAACTTGCCCTCGATCTTCGGCGTCTCGAAACCCTTCATGCCGCGTTCGAGCACAAAACCCTTGATCTTGTTGTCATGCGCGTCGGATTTCGCCCAGACGACGGCGACATCGGCGATCGGCGAATTGGTGATCCAGTTCTTGGCGCCGGAGATCAGGTAACCGCCGTCGACCTTCTTGGCGCGGGTGATCATGGAGGAGGGGTCCGAGCCATGATCCGGCTCGGTCAGGCCGAAGCAGCCGACCCACTCGCCGGAAGCGAGCTTGGGCAGATACTTCTTGCGCGTCTCTTCCGTGCCGTAGGCGAAGATCGGGTGCATGACGAGCGAGGACTGCACGGACATCGCCGAGCGGTAGCCGGAATCGACGCGCTCGACTTCGCGGGCAACGAGGCCGTAGGACACGTAGTTAGCGCCGACGCCACCATATTCTTCCGGCACGGTCGGGCCGAGCAGGCCGAGTTCGCCCATCTCGCTCATGATCTCGCGGTGGAAGATCTCGTGGCGGTTCGCTTCGGTGACGCGCGAGGCGAGCTTGTCCTGGCAATAGGCGCGGGCCGTATCGCGGATCATGCGCTCTTCGTCGGTCAACTGGTCTTCCAAGAGGAAGGGGTCGGCCCAGTCGAAAGGCGCCATCTTGGCGCGGGCCTGTTCCGGGGTGGCGCTGTGGTGCTCGCTCATGGATTCCCTCCTGTCGCGTTTTGTCGTTGCAGAAGTGCTACATCAGCCGCTCCGTCTTCGAAAGAGCGGGAACGAAAAGGGCGGGTCGACACTTTGGCTATTTATGAATGCCCTCATGAGCCTGGAGAATGAGCTTTTGGCCGATTTCCTCGTTTCTGCCTTGATCCTGCCGCTCCGTTTGAGCAAGTAACCTGACAATGAGCAATTTCCCCACACGGAGGCCAAGCATGCGCGACCGTTTCAAGCGATCGGTCGAGCGGCTTCTGCCGACCGATGCGCCCCTGGGCGACCTCTTCTGGCCGTTTTCCCGTGATCCCGAGCGCAAGGCGCCCGCCGTGCGGCGACGGCTCCCGGGTGGTTCACCGCTGCACGAAGTCGTCGGCTTCGGCAGCAATCCGGGCGGCTTGCGCATGTTCGAGCATACGCCCGAAGGCTTGCCCGCCGGGCGCCCGCTGGTTCTGGTGCTGCACGGCTGCCAGCAGAGTGCAGAAAGCTACGACCGCGCCGCCGGCTGGGCCTCGCTTGCCGAAGAGCGCGGCTTCGCCGTCGTCTATGCCCAGCAACGCGAGGCGAACAATCCGCGCCTCTGTTTCACCTGGTTTCGGCCGAGCGAGGTGACGCGCGACCGCGGCGAACTGATGTCGATCCGCCAGATGGTGGCGCATGCCGCCGAAAGGGCTGCGAGCGATCCGCAGCGTATCTTCATCACCGGCCTTTCTGCCGGCGGGGCGATGACGGCTGCGATGCTCGCCAACTACCTTGAGCTTTTCGCCGGCGGCGCCATCATCGCCGGCCTGCCGTTCGGTGCCGCACGCGACGCCAGCCGCGCCTTCGATGCCATGGCCGCGGCGCCGGAGCGCACCGCCCGGGAATGGAGCGACCTCGTGCGCGCCGTGTCCCCACGCATCGCGCGCAAACCGGCGATCTCGATCTGGCACGGCACGGCGGATGAAACCGTTTCGCTCTCCAATGGTACGGCCCTCGCCGAGCAGTGGCGGGACCTCTATCGATTGCCGAAAGAGGCCTTCGTGGACAAACGCATGAAGGGCCGGCGCACGCGCATCTGGCCGGACAAGGAGGGTGAGGCACGCGTCACCCTGCACGCGGTCGACGGCATGGGCCATGGCACGCCGGTTCTGCGCGGCGAAGGCGGCGGTTATGCCACCTCCGCCGAGCCATTCATGCTGGAGGCCGGTTTCTCCTCGACGCTGGAAATCGCCAAGGAATGGGGGCTGACAAGGAAGTGGAAGCGGTAGGCCCGTCTTCCGCGATGCTTCGTAAAACGCCCGTGGGCGTGTAGCTCCCTATCGCATGCATTCAATAGAGCACGTGAGCGCGAGAGGTGGGTCGCAAACCTCTCCTCCGTCATGGTCGGGTCAAACCCGAGCATAACGATGGAGGACGTTGTGCCTGTCTCCGATCAAACCGATGGCTTGCCGAATGGCATACACGCTCACACCAAAAGCCACTCATGTTCCTTGGCATTGTGGAATTTCCACACCCGCTTCGGCCCGGCCATGACGTTCAAGTAATACAGGTCATAGCCATGAATGGTGGCGCAAGGGTGATACCCCTTCGGCACCAGCGTCACGTCGCCATTCTCCACGGCCATCGCCTCGTCGAGCGAGCGGTCGTCGGTATAGACCCGCTGGAAGGCGAACCCCTGTGGAGGGTTGAGGCGGTGATAGTAGGTTTCCTCGAGAAAACTTTCGTTCGGCAGATCGTCCTGGTCGTGTTTGTGCGAGGGGTAGGACGAGGTGTTGCCGCTCGGCGTGATGACCTCCACGACGAGTAGCGAATGGGCCGAATTATCGTTTTCCGGCATGATATTGTGCACATGGCGAACGTTCGAGCCCTTGCCGCGCGAAAGCTTGGGATGCGTGCCCGGCGGAATGGCCTTGGCTTGGTAGTCACCGCCGCCCGGTGCCGAGCAGACGGCGATTTCCAGATCGGTCTCCGCCGTCACCGACCAGTTGGAATCGGCCGGTATATAAAGTGCATGCGGCGCGCCCTCGAACGGGCTCATGCGTTCGCCGAGCACGCCGAAATCCTGGCCCGCCGCCGTCGCCTTGCCCTTGCCGGAAATCCAGACGAGGCAGACCTCGCGGCTTCCCGTTTCGGCCGCGAGAATTTCGCCCGGCTTCATGCGGTGCATGTCGAACCCCACATAGGTCCAGCCGGCGCTTTCCGGCGTGACGTGGCTGACGCGGCCGTGGGTTCCTTCGGGTTTGACGAGCAGGTTCGGCATGGGCTTGGTCCTTTCCTTCGGCGTGCGGTTGAGGCTTATCCTTTCGGAAAGCCTTCCGTCTCCACGGTATAACCCGCGGCGGTCATGACGCGCATCAGTTCCGCATAGCCCACCTCGGCCATCTTCTGCGGCGGGGCCTTGCGCGGGTCCTGTTCGGCCTCGACGACGAACCAGCCTTCATAACCATAATCCGCGAAGCGCTTGACGATGGCGCCGAAATCGAGCGAGCCGTCGCCCGGCACGGTGAAGGCGCCGAGCGCCACCGCATCGAGGAACGACTGTTTGCTGCGATCGAGCCCGTCGACCACCGCCTGGCGGATATCCTTGACGTGGACGTGGTTGATGCGGGCGTGGTGATTGTCGATGGCGCGCAGCACGTCACCGCCGGCAAAGGCGAGATGTCCGGCGTCGAGCAGCAGCGGAATGCCTTCGCCGGAATTCTTCATGAAGGCGTCAAGTTCCGGTTCGGTCTCGACGACGGCTGCCATGTGGTGGTGGTAGGAGAGCGGCATGCCCTGCTCGGCGCACCATTCGCCGAACTGCGTCAGCTTTCGGCCATAGGCCTTCATCTCATCGTCCGACAGGCGCGGCTTGGTGGCGAGTGGCTTGGAGCGGTCGCCCTGGATGGAGCGGCCGACTTCGCCATAGACGATGCAGGGCGCGTTGACCGCCTTGAACAGCTCGATCATCGGCAGGATGCGGTCCTTGTTGGCCGCAAGCTCCTCATCGACCAGCGTGCCGGAGAACCAGCCGCCGCATAGCGTCACGTCAGCGGCGCGCAGGATCGGCAGCATTTCTTGCGGGTTGCTCGGGAAGCGGCGACCCTGTTCCATGCCGGTGAAGCCCGCGCTGCGCGACTGGCGCAGGCACTCTTCGAGCGATACGTCGTCGCTGAGTTCCGGAAGGTCGTCGTTCCACCAGGCGATGGGCGACATGCCGAGTTTGGCTTTCATTTCAGTCTCCTTGGCGGGAAGCAACGGCCTCCCTTGTCATTGTTTCTCGCTCCCTCTCTTCCGTCATCCTCGGGCTTGACCCGAGGATCTATGCCACCTTCTCCGGCGTGCCGTGTTGGTGGATCCTCGGGTCAAGCCCGAGGATGACGGGGAGGGTGGTCTTATCCGATGGTCTGCGCGGCGCGCGCCTTCACATAGGCCTCGCGCGCCGCGTTGACCTCTTTGCGCGGGCTCACTTCTGGCACTGCCACATCCCACCAATGGCCACCTTCCTTGGTGGTGATCAGCGGGTCGGTGTCGATGACGATCACCGAGGTGCGGTCGTTGCCCTTGCTCTGCTGGATGGCGGTTTCGAGATCGGCAATCGACGAGACCTTCACGGCGACCGCGCCCATGCTTTCGGCATGCGCCCGGAAGTCGATGTCCGGCATCATCTCGATCATCGAGTCCTTCAAGAGATTGTTGAAGTTGGCGCCACCGGTGCCCATCTGCAGACGGTTGATGCAGCCGTAGCCGCGGTTGTCGAGCACGACGATCGTCAGCTTCTGGCCGAGCATGATCGAGGTCGACAGCTCGGAGTTCATCATCATGTAGGAACCGTCACCGACCATGACGACGACGTCCGCCTCGGGCCGCGCCAGCTTGACGCCAAGCCCGCCGGCGATTTCGTAGCCCATGCAGGAAAAGCCGTATTCCATATGGTAGCCGCCAGGCTTCTGGGCCTGCCACAGCTTGTGCAGCTCACCCGGCAGGCCGCCCGCCGCGCAGACCATCACCGAATTTTCGCCGCCGATCGTGCGCTGCACCGCGCCGATGACCTGCGCGTCGGAGGGCAGGTCCGCATTGGTCGGCGCCGTCGCGCGGTCTGCGGCGGCCATCCATGTTTCCTTGCGGGGCTTGGCGGATTGCGTAAACGACGCGGGCGCCTTCCAGCCGCCGAGTGCTTCGGAGAGCAGTTTCAAGCCCTCGCGTGCATCGGCGACGAGCGGCTGGCTGTCACGCTTGGCCGCGTCGAAGGCGACCGTGTTCAGGCCGATCATTTTCACGCCGTCATTCTTGAACAGCGCCCAGGAGCCGGTGGTGAAATCCTGCATGCGCGTGCCGACGGCGAGGATGACGTCTGCCTCTTCGGCAAAGGCATTGGCGGCGGACGTGCCGGTAACGCCGACCGAACCCATGCAAAGCGGATGGTCGTCCGGCAACGCCGACTTGCCGGCCTGGGTGACGGCGACCGGAATGCCATGCATGCCGGCGAAGGCCTTCAGCTCGGCGGTCGCCTGCGAATAGAGCACGCCGCCGCCGGCGATGATCAGCGGCTTTTCCGCCTTGCGCAGGGTGGCGATGGCGGCCGCAAGCTCGTCCGTGTCCGGGCGCGGGCGGCGCTGCGTCCACACCTTCTCTTCGAACAGGCTTGCCGGATAGTCATAGGCTTCGGCCTGCACGTCCTGGCAGAGCGACAGCGTCACCGGGCCGCAATCGACCGGGTCGGTCAGCACCTGCATGGTGCGCTTCAGGGCCGGGATGATCTGTTCGGGGCGGGTGATGCGGTCGAAGTAGCGCGAGACGCAGCGGAAGGCGTCGTTCACCGAAACCGTGCCGTCACCGAAATTTTCGATCTGCTGGAGGACCGGATCGGGAATACGGTTGGCGAAGACGTCGCCGGGCAGGAACAGCACGGGCAGGCGATTGACATGCGCCACGCCGGCGGCGGTGATCATGTTCAGTGCGCCGGGGCCGATCGATGTCGTGCAGGCCATGAAGCGCTGACGGAAACTCGCCTTGGCGAAGGCGACGGCGGCATGCGCCATGCCCTGTTCGTTATGCGCGCGCAGGGTCGGCAGGTCTTCGCGCACCTGATAGAGCGCTTCGCCCATGCCCGCGACGTTGCCGTGGCCGAAAATGCCCCAGACACCGGCGAAGATCGGCACCGTCTTGCCGTCCACGACGGTCATCTGTGCCTTCAGGAAATGCGCGACGGCCTGTGCCATCGTCAGCCGGATCGTCTTGCCCATCATAATCCTCCCAATTCTCTTTCTCGTCTATCGCAATCCCGGACGGGAAACCGCCCACACGTTTCCTGGGACTGCTCTACAGACCGCGTGTGCGAAGCCACGCATCGGTCAGTTCGCGGAAGCGGCCGGCCATGTCGGCGACCGCTGCCTCGTCATCCATCTTGCCGGCCATCCAGGCGCGGGCGGCATCGACGAAGATCGTGCGGCCAACGGCAAAACCCTTCACGGCCGGCGCAACCGTCGTCGCTTCAAAGGCTTTCACCAGCTCCTCCGTCGGCGCTTCGAGACCAAGCAGCACGATACCACGGCAATAGGCATCATTTTTGGCGATGACCGCCTCGATGTTCTTCCACGCACCGCTCGATGCCTGCGGCTCCAGCTTCCACCAGTCCGGCTTGATGCCGAGATCGTAGAGTTCCTGCAGCGCGGTCGACACCGTATCATCCTTGAGCGGCCCGTTCTTGCCGGCGATGATCTCGATCAACAGTTCGCGACCGACGCGGCGTGCCGCCTCGAACAGGGTGCGCAGCTTCTCCTGCTGCTCCTTCTTGAGGGCGGCCGGATCGTCCGGATGGTAGAAGCACAGGCACTTGATGCAATGGTCGAGCGGCCATTCCACCAGTTGCGAGCCGATGTCCTGGCTGAACTCGAAGCGCAGCGGCTTGGAGCCCGGCAATTCGACAGGCCGGCCGATCCAGGAAAAGTTCTGCGTGGCGGCATCGAAGAAGGCGTCGCGGCCGAAACGTTCGTCGATCAGCATGCCGTAACCCGGCCGGCCATCGGCGACACGGGCGGCGGCCTTGACGGTCAGGCGCTTGAACTCGGAAATCTTCTCGTGCGGCACCTTGAGTTCGTCGGCAACGTCGACGAGCTGCATGCGGTGATCGCAGGCGAGCGCCATCAGAAGCGGAATGTCGTCCTGCTTGCGGTTGGTCGCCCAGTGGATGTGGTTGATCGCCTCGTCCTTGCGCAGTGCCCGGTGCTTGCTGCCATTCTTCAGGAAGAAGGAGAGTTCGTCCCAGCTCGGATATTCCGGTGAGCAAAGCAGGCGGGAGACGGCGAAGGCGCCGCAGGCATTGGCCCAGGTCGCCGACGTCTTGTGATCTTCGCCGCGCAGCCAGCCGCGCAGGAAGCCGGACATGAAGGCATCGCCCGCGCCGAGCACATTATAGACCTCGATCGGAAAGCCGTCGCCGACGACGCCGTCTTCCAGGTCATCGGAGATCGGGCCGTCATAGACGATGCAGCCCATGGCGCCGCGTTTCAGCACGATGGTCGCGGGGGAAACAGCGCGAATGGCCTTGAGCGACGAGAGCACATCATCGGCGCCCGACGCGATCATGATCTCCTCTTCCGTGCCGACGATCAGGTCGCAATCCGGCAGGACGGATTTCATGATGCCAGACACGCGGTCGGACTTCACGTAGCGCTCGAAACCTTCCGCATGGCCGGCGAGGCCCCAGAGGTTGGGGCGGTAGTCGATGTCGAAGATGACCTTGCCGCCGTTCTCCTTGGCGATGCGGATCGCCTTGCGCTGCGCGGCTTCGGTGTTGGGCCGGGAAAAATGCGTGCCGGAGACCAGCACGGCGCGCGAGGAGCGCACGAAGGCCTCGTCCACGTCGCCCTCGTCGAGCGCCATGTCGGCACAGTCGGTGCGCACGAAAATCATCGGCGAGACGCCTTCGGATTCGATGGCGAGCAGCACCAGCGCGGTAAGGCGGTCCTTGTCGGTCCTGATACCCTCGACATTGACGCCTTCGCGGGCGGATTGCTCGCGGATGAAGCGACCCATCTGCTCGTCGCCAACGCGGGTGATGAGCGCCGATTTGAGGCCGAGACGGGCGGTGCCGATCGCGATATTGGCCGGGCAGCCGCCGACGGACTTGGCGAAGGAGGCGGTGTCTTCGAGCCGCGTGCCGAGCTGTTGGCCATAGAGGTCGACGGACGAGCGGCCGATCGTGATGACGTCGAGCGTCCTGTCGTGTTCGGTGTGCGGCATGTCTTCCTCCCGGTCTTGCGGCGCCGTCATGGGACGCGGCGGCATTGCGAGAAAATGAAACATGAATTCCATTATTATGTCAATTCGGAATATTCATTCCGTTTCTATTCCGCAGTATTTCGTTTGCCGGAGCGCCGCAGGCTGCGCCGCTTTTCGGCAATCGCGACGGGCAGGGCCATGGCGAGCGCCATGGAGGCGGAGAGCGAGCGGAAACCGGCATAATCGGCTTCCGAGACTTCGAACCAGTAGGTCGCGGAGGCGGCGAGCGGCGAGAAAACCGAGTCGGTGATCGCGACGATCGGCACGCCGCGTGCCGCCAGTTCCTGCGCCTGTGTCAGGCTCTCGGCGGCGTAGGGTGCAAAGCTCGCCGCGATGACCGCATCCTTGTTGGTCGCGAACTGCGTCATCTCGGGGTCGATGCCGTTCGGCGAGGCGATGATCTGGTGGCGGATGGCGAGTTTGCCGAAGGCATAGGCGATATGGGCGGTCAGCGGATAGGACCGGCGCTTGGCGACGAGATAGATGGTTTCCGCCCGCGCCAGCAGATCGACGGATTTCGAGAAGGTCTCGCCGTCGATGGTGCTGGCAAGCCGCGCAACCGACTGGCTCGCTGCCGTCAGGAAGCCGGAGAGCAGCTCGGTGTCGCTGTTGACCGCCGGTCCCGCTTCCAAGGTGAGAAGGCGCTCTTCGTAGGACAATGTGCGGTCGCGCAACCGGGCGCGAAAAACGTTCTGGAGGTCAGAAAAGCCTTCATAACCAAGGTGGTGGGCGAGGCGCACCAGCGTCGAGGGCTGCACGTCCGCCGCCGTCGCGATGCTCGCCGCCGTGCCGAAGGCCATCTCGTCCGGATTGGAAAGCGCATAGGCAGCGACTTGCGCTAGTCGCTTCGGCATGGTCGTCTTGCGCTCGATGATGACGCTGCGCAGGCTGTCGAAATCGCGCGGTACACGCGCCAAGGCCGCTTCTGTGTCGTTCATGGATTCAGTCCTCCTCGTGCGGCCATTCTGCTACGAATGAAATAAATATTCCATATTGCCAGAAAAGATAGTTTTCGTTCCAAATCTTTCCCGCTATGCATGGCGTCCAGAGCGCCCGTGTGGCGAGATATAGCAAGTCCAGCAAAACTGCGTAGCGGTTTTGCATCGGGAACTGCGCGTGAGGCAAACCGGAGGAGACGTCATGAAGGCCTTGGGAATCGGACTGATCGGCACGGGCTATATGGGCAAGTGCCATGCGCTCGCCTGGAACAATGTCAGCACGGTCTTCGGTGACGTCGACCGCCCGCGCCTCGTGCATCTCGCAGAAGCCAATGCGGACCTCGCGGCGAGCCGCGCCCGTGAATTCGGCTTCGCCAAATCGACGGCCAACTGGCGCGACCTGCTGTCAGACCCGGACGTCGACGTCATTTCCGTCACCACGCCCAACCAGTTCCATGCCGACATGGCCATCGCCGCCCTTGATGCCGGCAAACATGTCTGGTGCGAAAAGCCGATGGCGCCGGCCTTTGCCGATGCAGAGCGCATGCTCAGTGCCCAGCGCTCCTCCGGCAAGGTCGCCGTCATGGGGTACAATTACATCCAGAACCCCGTCATGCGGCACATCCGCTCGCTGCTTGACGAGGGCGCCATCGGCACGGTCAACCACGCCCGCATCGAGATGGACGAGGATTTCATGGCCGATCCGGAAGCGCTGTTCTACTGGAAGAGCGAGGCGTCCTCCGGTTATGGTGCGCTCGACGATTTCGCCGTGCATCCGCTGTCGCTGCTGTGGAGCCTGTTCGGCCATGTCGAGGCGGTCATCGCGTCGCTCGCAAAGCCCTATGCCGATCGTCCGCTGAAGGATGGCGGCCGTCGCGACGTCGAGAACCACGATATTGCCAGCGTGCTGATGCGCCTTCCCGGCGGCATTTCCGGCGTGCTGATGGCCAACCGTTCGGCCTGGGGCCGCAAGGGCCGCATCGCGTTGCAGATCTATGGTTCGAAGGGCTCGATCCTCTACGATCAGGAGCGCATGAACGAGTTCCAGCTCTACACGACGGATGGCCGCGCCACCGAACAGGGCTTTTCCACAATCCTGACGGCGCCGCACCACAAGCCCTATGACCGGTTCATTCCGGCGCCCGGTCACGGCCTCGGCTTCAACGATCTCAAGGTCATCGAATGCCGCGAACTGATTGCCGCGATCGCCGGCATGGCCTCGCATTCCATCGATTTCAACCATGGCCTGCGCATCGAGAAGTCCGTGCACGCCATGGCGGAGTCTTTCCGGCAGGGTCGCTGGATAGAAATCGCCGCTGAATGAGTTTCCGGCGACCGTGCCAAAAAAATCCGGTCGCCTCCTCATTGAAACAGCAAGGGCCATACGTAATACTCTCGGCAATAATGCCGGAGGGATGGGCATGTTCAAGCAAATACAGAGACGCTGGGCGCCGGTCCTCTTCGTCTCGATTGCTGTCATCGTGTTCAACACGAACGCCGCAGAGGCGAAACGCGTTGCACTGCTGATAGGCAATCAGAAATACGAAGAGACGGCCCAGCTCAACAACCCTGCGAACGATGTGGAGCTGATGCGCGCCTCGTTCGAAAGTGCTGGCTTTGATTCCGTCAAGACCGTGCTGGATCTCGACCGCGCCGCCATGGTGAAGGCGCTGCGCGAATTCGAGGACGATTCGGTCGATGCGGATATGGCGGTGGTTTATTATTCCGGCCACGCGATGGAGATGAACGGGGTCAACTACCTCATCCCCGTCGATGCGGCGCTGAAGAGCGACCGCGATGTCGAGGACGAGAGTGTCGCCATCGACCGCGTCCAGCGCTCGCTGGAAGGTGCCAAGAAGCTGAAGCTCTTCATTCTCGACGCCTGCCGCAACAATCCGTTCTCGCAGTCGATGACCCGGTCGATCGGCACCCGTGCCGTGACGCGTGGTCTCGCCCGCGTCGAACCCGAATCGGCCGACACGCTGATCGCCTTCGCGTCGAAGGCCGGCACGGTGGCGCTCGACGGCGAAGGCAAGAACAGCCCGTTTGCCACGGCCCTTTCCAAATACCTGACCGAACCCGGCCTCGACGTGCGCATCGCGCTCGGCAAGGTGCGCGACGAGGTGGTGGAAGCCACCAACCGCGAGCAGGAGCCCTTCGTCTACGGTTCGCTCGGTGGCGCGCAGATCTTCCTGAACATCAAGGAAGTGAACATCAACGTCACCAACAGCGGCAACACGCAGGAGGTCTCGCCGAACGGCCAGTCCGAAGCGGCGGCCGACTGGCAGAACATCCGCGACCTCGCCGACGAAGACCTGATCAACGCCTTCATCGCCAAACACGGTAAGGACCCGGTCTACAAGATGCTGGCGGAGAAGAAGCTCGCCAGCCTTCAGGAGGCCACCCAGAACGAGGGCCAGGACGCGGCTACGATCGCCTGGGAGGCGCTGAAGGAATCGACCGATGCGGCCGCCTTGCAGCGCTTCATCGAGCGTTATCCGGACAGCTCGCACCGCAGCAGCGCCGAGCAGTTGATCGCCGCGCTCGAGCCGAAGAAGGGCCTCAGCGTCGATCTCGCCTCGAAGGAAACGGCCGCTTCGCGGGATTGTTTCCTGCTTGCCGGCGAACCGCAATCGCTGCCCGGCTTCATGGGCGTCAACTTCCTGAAGATCGATGCCAAGCGGGCGCTTTCCGCCTGCGCGCAGGCCGTCAACGAAAACCCGTCCGACGGCATGCTGGTGAACCTTCTCGGCCGTTCGCATGACGCCGACCGCAACTATGTCGAAGCACGTCGCAACTACGAAAAGGCGATCGAGCTCGGCAACATGTACGCGCTCACCAACCTTGCCTGGTTCTCGGTCTACGGCACGGACGGCGCGGTCGACGTGCCGAAGGGTCTCTCGATGTTCGAGAAGGCCTCGATTGCCGGCAATTCCTACGCCCAGGCCTCGCTCGGCTGGCTCTACCGCGAAGGTTACGGCGGCACACGCCAGGACTATAATGAAGCGGTGAAGTGGTACCAGCAGTCGGCCAATCAGGGCTACGCCAATGCCATGGCGACGATGGGCTGGTTCTACCGCGAAGGCCTCGGCGTGTCGCAGGATTATGTCCAGTCGCTGACCTGGTACCGCAAGGCTGCGGATGCCGGCGACGCCAATGCCATGTCCTCGCTCGGCTGGGCCTACCAGAACGGCCTCGGCACGGCGCAGGATTATGCGGAAGCCAAGGTCTGGTACGAGAAAGCCGCCAATATCGGCGATTCCTACTCCATGGCCTCGCTTGCCTGGCTCTATGACGTCGGCAACGGCGTGAAGCAGGACTATGTCGAAGCCCGCTACTGGTATGAGAAGGCCGCCAATTCCGGCAGCGCATACGCCATGGGCAACCTGTCGCGTCTCTACGATCAGGGCCTCGGCACGCCGGCGGATGCCAAGGAGGCTGTCCGCTGGGCAGCCGCCAGCGTCGAAAGCGGCGATCCCGCCAAGCTGAAGGAACTCAAGGAAACACCGGCCAACTTCACGGTCGCCTTCCGCAAGGAGATGCAGAACCTCCTCAAGGAACGCGGCTATTACAGCGGCACGGCCGATGGCGAATTCGGTGCCGCGACGCTTGCGGCAATCGACAAGCTCGCGACCGGCCGCAACGACAGCAGCTCGCTGTCGAGCACGACGACGACCACCACCACGACCAGCCAGTCGACGCTGACGCTGAGTGGTTCGGATACCGACCAGTGCTATGAACTTGCCGGTGAACCGAACCTGCGCCCGGGCTTCCTCGGAAAGCTCTTTGCGCAGATCGACTATGGCCGCGCGATCTCCGTCTGCGAAGCGGCGCTCAATGCCAATCCGTCGGACAACTCGATCCGCAACATGGTCGGCCGTGCCCACGACGCCGCGAAGAATTTTGCGAAGGCGCGCGAGCACTACCAGAAGGCAGCCGACGAGGGGAACCTCTACGCGCTGACCAACCTTGCCTGGTACTCGATCTATGGCACCGATGGGCCGGTCGACATGGCCAAGGGCACCCGCATGTTCGAGCAGGCCTCGAATGCCGGCAACCCCTATGCCCAGGCCTCCCTCGGCTGGCTCTATCGCGAAGGCTACAACGGCACGCGCAAGGACTATGACGAGGCGATCAAGTGGTACCGCAAAGCGGCCGAGCAGGGCTATGCCAATGCACAGGCCACGATGGGCTGGTTCTACCGCGAAGGCCTCGGCACGACGCGCGACTACGCAGCCTCGCTCGACTGGTACAAGAAGGGCGCGGAAGGCGGCGACATCAACGCCATGTCCTCCGTGGGCTACGCCTATCAGTCGGGCCTCGGCGTTGCTGTCGACTATGTCGAAGCGCGCAACTGGTACGAAAAGGCAGCCGCCCAGAACGACTACTACTCGATGGCCTCCATCGGTTGGCTCTACGACGTGGGCAACGGCGTGAAGCAGGACTTTAACGAGGCCCGCAACTGGTACGAAAAAGCCGCGAATGGTGGCAACACCTACGCCATGGGCAACCTGTCCCGCCTGTTTGACCAGGGCCTCGGCACGCGCGCCAACGCCAAGGAGGCTGCCCGCTGGGCCGCTGCCAGCGTCGAAGGTGGCGACCAGGGCAAGCTGCAGGAACTCAAGGGCTCACCGGCGAACTTCACGCCGCAGTTCCGCAAGGAGTTCCAGCAGATCCTCAGGGATCGTGGCTATTACAACGGCCCGATCGACGGTGATTTCGGCGCCTCGACGCAGAACGCGATCGATCGCCTCGCCGCCCGCACCTGACGCTCCCGTCGGTCCTGAAACAAAAAAGCCGCTGGAAACCGATCGTTTCCAGCGGCTTTTCTTTGGTCCTCGGTCAGGCTGCGAGCTTGAGCAGCCAGGCGTCGTGCTCCTTCAGGAAGACCTTCAACCGTTCCGGATAGTCCTCCGCCACCGCCGTGCGTACACTCGCGCGCCGCATCAGGGCAGCGCGCCAGGCAGCGACCTTTTCAAACCCATCCAAAACGCCGGTGGGCGCCACCGTGTCGAAGACGTCGAAGTAACGGAAGATCGGGGCGAAAACGGCATCGACGAGACTGAAGTTGCCGCCGGCAAAGAAGGGGCCGGCGCCGAGTGCGGCTTCGACCCGTGTGAATTTTTCGCTGAGGGCCTGGCGTTTCGCGGCGTAGGTTTCGGCGTCCTTCGCGGTCTCGAACCCCCAGAGATCCGACAGGATGGAAGAGCCGAACTCCATCCAGCCACGGTGCTGCGCCCGCACGAGCGGGTCGGCCGGATGAAGCGGCGTGTCCGTCTGCGTATCTTCCAGATACTCGCAGATGACCGCGCTTTCGAACAGCACGGCTTCGCTGCCATCCTCGCGTTGGATGAGTAGGAGCGGCACCTTGCCGAGGGGCGACATGGCAAGAAACCAGTCGGGTTTCGCCGCAAGGTCGATCGTGCGGCGTTCAAACGCCACGCCCTTTTCGGCAAGCGCTATGGCAGCGCGCTGGACATAGGGGCAGAGGTGGTGGCTGACCAGGGTGAGCGTGGCGCCAGTCGGGAGCGTGGGGTGAGGCATGGCGTGTCTCCGGTTCAAAATGGATGCAATTGCATATATGTATGCTTGCCATCACCGTCAAGATGCATGTAATTGCATCTATGCTCGACTCATCGCCCGATCAGACCCGCACGCCCTCCGCTGCCACGACACGGCTCTGGATCGCACTCATGCGCACCCAGCGCATCCTGCTGGCCGCCATCGAACAGGATCTGAAAGCCGCGGACCTGCCACCGCTCGGCTGGTACGACGTTCTCTGGGAATTGGTGCGCGCGGAAAAGGGGAGGCTGCGGCCCTTCGAAATCGAGGCGCATACATTGCTTGCGCAGCACAACCTCTCCCGGCTTCTCGACCGGATGGAGGAGGCAGGCCTCGTTCGCCGCGAGGTTTTTCCGCAGGACGGCCGCGGCCGCTGGGTTCTCGTCACCGAGGCCGGCCGTGCGATGCAGCAGCGTATCTGGACGGTCTATGGCGCATCCATAGAGCGCCATCTCGGCGAAAAACTGGCCGACGCGGACGCCGATCAACTGGCCGGTCAGCTCGCCCGCCTGATTCGCGGGTGAGCAAAAAAGCAAAACGCCGGGGCACGAGGCCCCGGCGTTTCCATGTCTGAGTGCCTGTTCCGGATCAGAGCAGGAAGTCGTCCGAATAGTACTTCGTCAGGCCGGCATTGATCTCGAAATCCGCGCGGCCGTCGCCATTGATGTCACCGGAGATGACCGTGCCGGAGTAGCGCAGTTCACCTGCCGTGCCGGAGAACGATGCCTTACCGATGAACTCGAAGGCCTGGTTGCCGCTACGACCTGTATTGGCGTCAATGTCGCGCAGGTCGATGACATCGCCCTGGCTGTCCGGATTGAAGTCATCGATGACGTCGCGCAGCGAACCCACGCGGCTGTCGGAGGTTTTCGTGAAGCGGAATGTATCGGCGCCGGTGCCGCCGACCAGGAAGTCGTTGCCAGCACCGCCGACGAGGAGGTCGTTGCCCGAACCACCGACGAGATCGTCGTTACCGTTGCCGCCATACAGGCGGTCATTGCCGGCCTCGCCGTAGAGGTCGTCATCGCCGTCGTCGCCGTAGAGGATATCCACGCCGTTGCCGCCATAAAGTCGGTCGTTGCCGGCAAGCCCCTCGAGTTGGTCATTGCCGCTGCCGCCCTTGAGCAGATTATTGCCCGCGGTACCGATCAGTGTGTCGGCATAGGCGGTGCCGACGACGTTCTCGATGCTCGTCAGCTTCTCCAGACGACCCGTAACGGCCTTGGCATAGCCTTCATCGAGATCGACATAGATGCCACGACCCTTCTCGCTGCTCGAATCCTGCAGCGAATAGCTGATCGTATCCGTGCCGGAACCGCCGTTGAAGGTGTTCTTGAAACCGACGGAATAGAAGGTATCGTTTCCGGCGTCGCCGTTATAGACGCTCTGATAGGTCTTCACGTTGAATACGTCGTTGCCATCGCCGCCGCTGACGACATCATACTCGCCGGAGGCCTTTGCCGCGCCGCTATGGACGTAGATGTCGTTGCCCGAGCCGAGGTAGATATCGTTGTTTCCCTCGAAGCTGTTGCGAACAATATCGTTGCCGCTGCCGGCCTCGACATAATTGTTCCCACCGCGGCTATCGATACGGTTCAACACGATTTCGTCGTCACCGCCATAGGCGTAGACATCCATCGGGCCCCGGGAATTCTGCACGATAAGATCGTCACCGTTCGTACCTTTAACAACCACAACCATTTTCGTTTCCTTTCCGCATCAACAACTTGTTGCACGATATCTATCGCCGACAAGCTGAACCGGTGTTGAACAAAGTCGCTGCGAGCGGCGATTTCGAGGCAGAACGGGGGAATTTTGCGGGCAGCGGGGTGCTGCGGCCGTGAAGCGCGTCATCCGCCTACAATTGACACTGTGTGGATCGCCCTGTGGTGCCTCTGCACCTTCCCGCCATACATAGCTGTATATATTGGCAAGGCATTTCAGCCTTTTCGCCAAAAAGCTCTTGATCACCGAGGTCTTTGCCCGTATCAGGGCGGCGAGCGGAGAGGTGGCCGAGTGGTCGAAGGCGCTCCCCTGCTAAGGGAGTATACCGGGAACGGTATCGAGGGTTCGAATCCCTTCTTCTCCGCCAGTTTTCTTTATCTATGCTAGAAATGTTGAACACTCTGATTGTTAAGGGTTTGCAGGCTGCTGCCTCGGAACAGAAGAGGAGCCGCTGTGTTCCCCGTCAGCGCCTATGGCACAGAAATGAGGGGTTGATTTAAGGCGTGTTCGGGTTCTCGTCGAAGACGAAGGAACGAACATGAATATGAAGTCGACAGGCGTCAAACGCTCCGCCGAACGTGTGGTCAAGGAAATCCGCCGGGCGACACGGCGGCACTTTTCATCAAAGACAAGATCGATCTCTCCGGAATCGATGCGCGGTCGACGATTTCTGGCAATCAGGCCCTCACTTTTATCGGGACAAAGGAATTCAGCGAGCAAGCTGGAGAGCTTCGCTATTTCAAGAAGGGCGGCGACACCTTTCTCTATGGCGATCTGAAGGGTGACGCAGGCATCGACTTTTCTATCCGTCTCGACAGGGCGATCGATCTCAAAAGCACTGATTTCATTTTATAGTGCAGCGGCGCCCAATTGCGCCCCTTCATTCAGCAGGTCCCGCTTCGTGCGGGGCCTTTGTCATTTTCGGACGCGGCGCCGGGAACAGGATCGTGACCGCTGCCATAAGGCCCATGGGTCCATATCCTTCGGAGCGGCTCGCTTGGTTCGTCGTGACAGTTCCGCGACTCGGTGCGAATCGTCTTGCCGAGTCGCGTCTTCCGATTCTCGGTTTCCACCGACTTTCGGACAACGATAGTCACGGGCGAGCGCGTCAAAACCGTCTGGTCGCCACCTTCTGGCGCGGTGTTTGCCCCCTTCTTGCCCCGGTTATGGCATTTCCTTCAGGCAGGGTAGGATCGCTAAGTGCCCGCTTCATAAGGCATTTTGTTAAGAATCCATAAACTTTTAGCGATCCAGCCTGCCATTTTGTGTCCTTTCCGCAACAGCGTTGGGCGAAGGCTGACACAAATCCCGCCTCGTTTCAGTTTGGAGATTGCTTACGGAACCGCGTCGAGTATTTTCAACCTCGGAAGAAGGGGCGGTTGATCGTCCGCTTCCTGAACTTGGGTATGGGGCAGGGAACGCTGTCCTTCAGCAAAAAACCCAGACCCGTTTGAAACTTTTTGACTGGAGGTCAGAAATGAACATCAAGAGCCTTCTTATCGGCTCCGCTGCAGCTCTCGCAGCAGTATCCGGCGCCCAGGCTGCTGACGCTATCGTCGCTGCTGAGCCGGAGCCCATGGAATACGTTCGCGTTTGCGACGCATTCGGCACGGGTTACTTCTACATTCCGGGTACCGAAACCTGCCTGCAGATCAGCGGCTACGTTCGTTTCCAGATGAACTTCGCTCAGGACGTCGCTGGCGTTGACGGCGACGAAGACGGCTACAACTACAACAGCCGTGGTTACATCTCGCTCGACGCCAAGAGCGACACCGAGCTCGGCACGCTGACCGGTCATATCGACCTTCAGGCTGACTCCAACGATGGTCAGACGAAGCTCGACGGCGCCTGGATCCAGCTCGGCGGCTTCAAGGCCGGTTACTTCTACGGCTTCTGGGATAAGGGCATCAACGGCGAAACCGACATCAACGACTCCGGTTTCGCGGCGATCTACAATTCCGTATCCTACACCTATGAAGCTGGCGCTTTCTCGGCTTCGGCTGCGATCGACAACTTCAACGACTTCTCGGATAAGGACGTCCCTGGGCAGGCGTTCTCCAAGTGGTCTGACGACTGGGGTGTTTCGGCTCAGGTCTCGGGTGCCTTCGGTGCCGTTTCCGCTGACCTGCTCGCTTCCTACGACTTCGACGCTGAAGCAGTTGCTCTCCGTGGTTTGATCTCGGCTGACATCGGCCCGGGCCAGCTGCAGGCATTCGGTGTCTGGGCTTCCGACACGAACCGTTACTGGGCGATCTCCGAGTGGTCGGCTGCTGTCTCCTACAAGGCACAGATCAACGAAAAGCTCTCGATCACCCCCGGCTTCCAGTACTTCGGTAACCTCGGTGGCACCGGCCTCAACGTTGATGGCCCGGACTGGAAGGGTTCGGACTTCGGCAGCGACGACGCTTGGCGCGCTGGCGTGACGCTCGACTACGAAATCGTCAAGGACCTCACCACCAAGGTTAGCGTTCAGTACGACGACGTTGACGGCGAAGACGATGGCAACTGGAACGGCTTCGTCCGTCTTCAGCGCTCGTTCTAATCTGATCTGACTTCGGTCAGTGATGGGAGACCCGGCTTTCGAGCCGGGTCTTTTTCGTTTCGTCGAGAAGAATGGCAAACTGCGCGGTGTGAGCGTCGGGTTGCGCCCGTCTTCAGCCAGGGAATGCTGCTAGAAAGTCCCGGACAGATGAAAAGATGTCCGGATGATGCAGGAGCGGCGCGTGGCCCTGTCCCGGGGCGGTCACGGTTTTGACGGCTGAAGAGTGTGTGGCCATGCGGGCGAGGGTTTCCTGCGAGAGCAGGCGTGAATGGTCGCCGCGCACGACGAGCAATGGCACCTTTGCCAGCAATTCGAATTGCGGCCAGAGGGTTGCTAGCGGTTTCGAGAA
The DNA here is from genome assembly GCF_009827055.1 of Shinella kummerowiae. Lineage (GTDB taxonomy): Bacteria > Pseudomonadota > Alphaproteobacteria > Rhizobiales > Rhizobiaceae > Shinella > Shinella kummerowiae. The sequence continues at coordinate 327,548 of NZ_WUMK01000006.1, read as the reverse complement.
ATCGATCGCCTGCAACTGATCCGTCAGTTTCGGGTCGTAGTCCGTGACAAGCCGTCCCGCCTTTTCAGTGTAAAGCGCGTCAGCCATGTCGAGCCAGTCCGTACGGGAGAGGGCGGGGAAGGCAGCGCCATGGATGTGCGCCAGCCCGTCGGCCGCGTCGTCGAGAGTGGCTGGTGACGATCGCTGAGAGAGATAATCCCGGATATCCCGCAAGCCATCGGCCTCGATTTCCGGGCCGATATCGTTGAGGACGGCGCCGGCAATCAGGTCCGGCTTCAATGCGGCCATGACATGCAGGATGAGCCCACCCCGCGAGGTCCCCACGAAGATGGCGCGGGCGATGCCGAGCGCTGCGCAGACGGTGATGACGTCGCGGCATTCGATGCCGATATTGTAGTTTTCCGGGTTCGGATCGTAATCAGAGAGCCCGCGGCCGCGATAGTCGAGCGCGATCACGCGGCGTGGCGCACTGGGATCCTGCGCGACGAGCCGTGCGAATGGGTGGAAATCCCGCACGTTGCGGCTGAGGCCGGGCAGGCAGATGACGGGAAGGCGCTCCTGGGCTGCGCATGGCGGGTTGCCGGCAGGGTAGAGACGGGCGTGAAGTCTCAGTCCGTCTTCCGCTGTAAAGAAACGGCTTTCAAAAACATCCATGGTTTGTCCCTGTCGTGCGCTGTCTATGCGGTGGCAGGCAGCGTAGACAGGCGGCAACGTCAGGACAAGGCATGAAGGGTTTCGCGGCGCAAAGGACGAGCGGGCTCCAGCCGATCTCAGCGCCCGACGCTGAGATCGTGCACGATGTCGGCCGTCTGGCCGAGCCGGGTCTTATAGACCTGATAGTTCTCCATCACGCGCTGCACATAGCCTCGGGTCTCGGAGAAGGGGATACGTTCGATCCAGTCGACAACCTCGTCGATCGACTTGCCGCGCGGGTCGCCGTAGCGGGCGATCCATTGCGGCACACGGCGCGGGCCGGCATTGTAGGCGATGAAGGTCAGCACGTAGGATCCGCCGAAATCGCTGATCTGCTCGCCGAGATAATGCGCGCCGAGCGTCGCGTTGTAGGCGGCGTCGGTGGTCAGGCGTTCCTTGGAATAGGCAAGGCCGTAGCGTTTCGCCACGCCCTGCGCCGTGCCCGGCATCAGTTGCAGCAACCCCTGCGCGTTGGCAGGCGAGACTGCGGCCGGGTTGAACGCGCTTTCCTGGCGCGCGATGGCATAGGCGAGCGCCTTGCCGGAACCGGCAATATTGGCGCCATCGGGAATGACGCCGATAGGGAAGGCGAGGGCCGCGACGTCGATGCCGCGTCCGAAGGCGATCTTTCCGATCTGCAGCGAAAGCTGGTGGTTGGCGCCTTTTTCCGCCTGCGCGGCAAGAAGGGCAAGCTCGCCGGGGTTCATCAACTCGCCGGCCAGTGCGCGGTAGAGGCTGTCGGCACGCCAGCCATGGCCGGCGGCCTGCAGGCGGGCGATCGCCTTGACTGCTTCGCGCTGGCGAAAGCGCTCGCGCTCTTCGGCCGACGGGGTGGGATAGGAAACGTTGAGCGCCTTGTGACCGAGCCGCGCGCCGGCGAGTTGTCCGTAGAACGTACCCGGATAGTTGGCGGCCTTGGTAAAATACTCTTTCGCATCGCCCGGTCCGCCCTTTTCCGCCGCACGGCCGAGCCAATACCAGGCGCGGGACACGGAAAGCGGACGGTCGGAGGTCTGCAGGATACGCTGGAAATGGCTCGCCGCGACCTTTGCATCGCCGAGATCGCGCAGCGCGTACCAGCCGGCGTGGAATTCCGCCTCGACGATATCCGTCGGGTCATCCGCGCCGTGGCGGGCGGCCACGCGGTAAGCGTCGCGATAGTCGCCGAGATCGGCAAGGCCGCGACTGACGATGCGCTGTTCGTTCCACCAGGCGCCCGGATTGACGAGGCGCGCCGGATCCTCCGGCATTGCGGCAAAGAGCTTGCCAGCCGCGCGGTATTCTTCCTTGTTGCGAAGGTAGCGGATGCGCAGGAACGTGTAGGCCGGATCCTTCTGCCAGCTCGCATCGACGGCCTTGATTAGGTCGCTGGCGGTCTTGTTCTTGCGCAGGACCGCCGCCCAGGCACGATAGAGCGACTGCGCCTTGCCGAGATCGCCGAAACGCTGCGCCTGGTCGGCGCGGTCGCGATAAAGCAGCATCTCCATGCGGGTCTTGTGGTCGGCGGCGGTGAGCAGGGTCCCGAACTCATCGAGAACCCTGTTTTCGATATCCTTGGAGAGGGTCTCCTTCTGCCAGAAGGATCGCAGGACTTCGCCGGCGCGCGCCGAATTGCCGGTCGCGACCAGCGCGCGGCACAACACGAGAGCGCCTTCCGCCGTTTCCGGGCGCGTCGTGCCGAAGGCGGCAAGAACATTGGCGTTCGGTGGGTTTTCGCGCGCAAGTGCCCGTTCGGAGTTGGCGCGCAGCGCCTTCAGCCCGGGCCAGCCTTTCAGCTCGCGCTGGGCGGCGGCGATTTCCCACGAGGGCACGCCGCGCTGGCCGGAGACGGCGATGGCCCAGGTCAGGATATGCCGGTCGAGGCTGTCGGAGGGGAGGCGGTCCCGCGCCGAAATGGCCGTCGCCGCATCCCGGTTGGAAAGGGCATCGAGGCCGTCGCGCAACGCGGCGCTGACCGGTTCGGGATTGTCCAGCCGCGGAATGGCATTGGTGATGACGTCCTTCGACGGCATGTCGGCGGCAAAGCCGAGCGGCTTTATTGCGGGGATTCCGGTGTTCTCAGCCTCTACGGGCGAGGAGCGCAATGCGAGGCCGGCAATTCCGGCAAGCAGCAGGGCGCAAAGGGCGAAACTGTTTGTCGAGATCATGTCATGTCCCGGATGCCTGGCAGGCGGCGCGTCTGACCGTCACTTTCCACCTGATCTTTGACAATCATTAACCCTTTGTTGCCTTAACGAAACCTTAATGGCCGCCCTCACTAAGCCGTGAAGGCAAGCGCATTCCCGTCGACGGATCACGCAAAGCGAATATTCGCGTGCCCAACGTCATTTCCGCCTTGATTGTGCATGAAAAACGCCCGCACCGCCGCTTGCCGCATGACAATCGCACGACTATTGTGCCAGCGTTTTTAACCATGGAATACGGCCAAAGCATGTAAGCCTCCGGGCGGCTTTGGCCTCAGGAGTTCTCGATGTTCAAGGGATCCATTCCCGCTCTCGTCACCCCGTTCACCGATGCCGGCGCCGTCGATGAGGACGCGTTCGCTGCGCATGTCGAATGGCAGATCGGCGAAGGCAGCCACGGCCTCGTTCCGGTCGGCACCACCGGCGAATCGCCGACGCTGTCGCATGACGAGCACAAACGGGTGGTGGAACTCTGCATCAAGGTCTCTGCCGGTCGCGTTCCGGTGATCGCCGGTGCCGGCTCGAACAACACGAAGGAAGCGATCGATCTCGCCCAGCATGCCGAAAAGGCCGGTGCGGACGCCATCCTCGTCGTGACACCCTATTACAACAAGCCGACGCAGAAGGGGCTTTTCGCCCATTATGCGGCGATTGCCGGCAGCGTGAAGCTGCCGATCATCATCTACAACATTCCCGGCCGCTCCGTCGTCGACATGACGCCGGAGACGATGGGCGCGCTGCACAAGGCGCATCCGTCGATCCTCGGCGTCAAGGACGCGACGGGCAAGATCGAGCGCGTCTCGGAACAGCGCATTGCCTGCGGCAAGGATTTCGTCCAGCTCTCCGGCGAGGACGCGACCGCGCTCGGCTTCAATGCCCATGGCGGTACCGGCTGTATTTCGGTGACGGCCAATGTCGCGCCGCGCCTCTGCGCGGAGTTCCAGGAAGCCACGCTTGCTGGCGACTATGCCGCGGCGCTGGAATACCAGGACAAGCTGATGCCGCTGCACAAGGCGATCTTCCTCGAGCCGGGGCTTTGCGGCGCAAAATACGCGCTGAACCGCACCCGCGGCATGAACCGCTTCGTGCGGTCGCCGCTGCTGCCGACATTGGAACCGGGCACGGAGGCAGCCATCGACGCGGCGCTTCGCCACGCCGGCCTGCTGAACTGATATGGCAACGAAGGCACGCCCGGCGACGGTCAAGAAAGTTGTGGCGGAAAACCGCAAGGCCCGCTTCAACTACGAGATCATCGATACCTACGAGGCCGGTCTGGTTCTGACCGGCACGGAGGTCAAGTCGTTGCGCGAAGGCAAGGCGAATATCGCGGAATCCTACGCGTCGGACGAGGGCGGCGAGATCTGGCTGATCAATTCCTATCTGCCGGAATACCTGCAGGCGAATCGCTTCAACCACGAGACCCGTCGGCGGCGCAAGCTTCTGCTCTCCAAGCGCGAGATCCAGCGCCTGCGCATCGCCATCAACCGGGAAGGCATGACGCTTGTGCCGCTGAAGGTCTACTTCAACGATGTCGGGCGGGCCAAGATCGAAATCGCGCTCGCCAAGGGCAAGAAGCTGCACGACAAGCGCGAGACGGAAAAGGAACGCGACTGGAACCGCCAGAAGGGGCGGTTGCTGCGCGACCGGGGCTAACCCCTTCTCCGGCTTTTTCTTTTAGAACTGGCTGTAAAGCTGTGCGATGACCGACTGCTGGGCGGCGCGCGCCGCCTGTGCACCATTGGTTTCGGCAGGCACGTCCGGTGACGGAGCGGGGTTGGCGCTCGGCGTCCGCGCTGTGAGGAACGACGACATCAGGCTGTTGAGGTCGGTGCTCTCGATGGCGAGGCGTGCGGTCGGGTTGCGCTCGGCCGTCACACGCGCATCGGTCGTCGCCTGTGAGGGCGGGACTGCGTAGGCGGGCAGGGCGGAAATTCCGGGCAGGCCATTCGGGGCATAGAGGAAGTTCAGATCGCCGATATCTTCCGCCGGTTCCGAAGACGTCGAAACCTGGGTGATCGGTTGCGGCAGGGCAAGCGCGGCAAGGGCTGCGACGGCCGGTCGGGTTTCGATCGCACTCGATACGGCCCAGTAGCTGTTTGCCGAGAAGGATACTGCGTCCACCATGTTTCTGATGTTCCAATGCGAAATGACTGTCCGGTATCGGGAATATCAGGGGAGTCTTGAGGAACCTTAATGCGGCACGGTGGCAATTGATTCGATGTTTAACGAAGCCTTGAAACGGCTGGTTTTCAGGCCTTCGCGATGAAAAAGAAAACCCCGGCTGCTTCCAGCCGGGGTTATTTGTTCTGTTCCGCGGCGTCTGCCTCAGTCGGTGGCGGTCTCGACGGGATCGACAACCCGTTGCGGGCGTTCGGACGGGTCACGGCCGATTTCCGCCTTGAGCGTGCCGAGGTCGATGAAATAGTCGGCCTGGCGGCGAAGGTCGTCGGCGATCATCGGCGGCTGGGTCTGCATGGTCGAGACGACGGAGACCTTGCGACCCCTGCGCTGCAATGCTTCGACGAGCGAGGTGAAATCACCGTCGCCGGAGAAGATGACGAAGTGATCGACCGTTTCGGACTGCTCCATCGCATCGATGGCAAGCTCGATATCCATATTGCCCTTGATCTTGCGACGGCCGAGCGAGTCGGTGAATTCCTTGGCGGGCTTAGTGACGACCTTGTAGCCATTGTAGTCCAGCCAGTCGATCAGCGGGCGGATCGATGAATATTCCTGGTCCTCGATGAGCGCGGTGTAGTAGTAGGCGCGCAGGAGATAGCCGCGTTTCTGGAAGGCCTTCAGAAGTTTCCTGTAATCAATGTCGAAACCGAGTGTTCTGGATGCCGCATAGAGATTTGCGCCGTCGATGAAGAGGGCGATTTTCTCGCGGGGATCGAACATGTCAGGAAATCCTTTAAATGGATGTTGCGGTAAATAGGCGGCCTTCGACAAAGTGTTATCCGCTCCGGATGCAATATCCAGTTGAATTAACTCTTTTTCATATAATCTTCATTTAGGGCAGTGCGGCGTGCTTTCCAAGCAAACTTAAGTTGCGCTCGCGATTTTTCCCACCGGTATCGTTTCAGCTAAATTGGTATGTACCAAAATCAGGAATAGTTCCCGCGTCTTAACGTATTTGTCGGATATTTCCGTTTTCGGCCTCCCGTAACGTCAGGGTTCAACCGGAAATTACATGGGCAGCCTTATGACACCCGTTGCTCGGGGTGTAGGCAAGGAAAAACTTGAATTTTGCGCCCGATGCCTGTATCGGGCATGCAAACTCCTGAAATTCTTGATCACAAAGGACAGGCAATGGCCCGTGTCACCGTTGAAGATTGCATTGACAAGGTAGACAACCGCTTCGAGCTGGTTCTTCTTGCAAGCCATCGCGCCCGCCTCATCTCGCAGGGTGCCGCCATCACCATCGATCGCGACAACGACAAGAACCCCGTCGTGGCGCTGCGCGAGATCGCTGACGAAACCCTTTCGCCCGACGACCTCAAGGAAGACCTGATTCATTCGCTGCAGAAGCATGTCGAAGTGGACGAGCCCGAGCCCGATCCGGCAAGCCTGGTTGCCGACGCCGCATCGACGACGGCCGCTGCCGACGAAGACGAGGACCTGCCGGAAACCATCACCTTCGACCGCATGTCGGAAGAAGAACTGCTGGCCGGTATCGAAGGCCTCGTGCCGCCGGAAAAGAGCGACGATTACTGATTTCGGTCTCTTTACCGAAGCCTTTGATATTGCGAATGTCGGTGCGCCCCTCTTAAGGTTGGGCGCACTTTTTGTTTGCCCCCGCGGGTGCGGGGAAGGGAGCCGACCGAGAATGATGCGTCAATATGAACTCGTCGAACGGGTTCAGAAATACAAGCCGGACGCCAACGAGGCCTTGCTGAACAAGGCCTATGTCTATGCGATGCAGAAACATGGGCAGCAGAAGCGGGCGAGCGGCGACCCCTATATTTCGCATCCTCTCGAAGTCGCCGCCATTCTCACCGACATGCGCCTCGACGAATCGACCATCGCGGTGGCGCTGCTGCACGATACGATCGAGGACACCAGTGCGACCCGCGCCGAGATCGATGAGCTGTTTGGCGAGGATATCGGCGCGCTCGTCGAAGGCCTGACCAAGATCAAGAAGCTCGATCTGGTTTCCAAGAAGGCCAAGCAGGCGGAAAACCTGCGCAAGCTGCTGCTTGCGATTTCCGACGACGTGCGGGTGCTGCTGGTCAAGCTCGCCGACCGGCTGCACAACATGCGTACGCTGGACCACATGACGCCGGAAAAGCGCGCCCGCATCTCGGAAGAGACGATGGACATCTATGCGCCTCTCGCCGGCCGCATGGGCATGCAGGATATGCGCGAGGAGCTGGAAAACCTTTCCTTCCGCCATATCAATCCGGAAGCCTTCGAGACCGTCACGCGCAAGCTGCAGGAACTCTCCCAGCGCAATGAAGGCCTGATCCGCAAGATCGAGGACGAACTGCGCGAGCTTCTCGTCACCAACGGACTGGAGGACGCGCTGGTCAGGGGGCGTCAGAAGACGGCCTATTCGGTCTTCCGCAAGATGCAGTCGAAGTCGCTCTCCTTCGAACAGCTGTCGGACGTCTATGCCTTCCGCATCCTCGTCGACGACATTCCCGGCTGCTACGCTGCACTCGGCATCGTGCACACGCGCTGGCGCGTCGTGCCGGGCCGGTTCAAGGATTACATCTCGACGCCCAAGCAGAACGACTACCAGTCGATCCACACGACGATCGTCGGCCCGTCGCGCCAGCGCATCGAGCTGCAGATCCGCACCAAGCGTATGCACGAGATCGCCGAATACGGTATCGCCGCCCACTCGCTCTACAAGGACAAGGAAGTGGCGAACGGCGAAGTCGCCCGCTCGCCGCGCTCCAACGCCTATGCCATGTTGCGCCGGACGATCGAAGCGCTCGCCGAAGGCGACAATCCGGAAGAGTTCCTCGAGCACACGAAGCTCGAACTGTTCCAGGACCAGGTCTTCACCTTCACGCCAAAGGGCCAGCTCATCACCCTGCCGCGCGGCGCGACACCAATCGACTTTGCCTATGCGGTGCATACCAATGTCGGCGACACCTGTGTCGGCGCCAAGATCAACGGCCGCATCATGCCGCTCGTCACCCGCCTCAGCAACGGCGACGAGGTGGAGATCATCCGCTCCGGCATCCAGGTGCCGCCGCCGGCCTGGGAAGAGATCGTCGTCACCGGCAAGGCGCGTGCCGCCATCCGCCGCGCCACGCGCGCCGCCGTGCGCAAGCAATATGCCGGCCTCGGCTACCGCATTCTCGAGCGCACCTTCGAGCGGGCGGGAAAATCGTTCTCCCGCGATGGCCTGAAGCCCGTGCTGCATCGTCTCGGCCAGAAAGAGGTCGAGGATGCGATCGCTTCGGTCGGCCGCGGCGAGCTCTCCTCGCTCGATGTGCTGCGCGCCGTATTCCCGGATTATCAGGACGAACGCGTCACGGTGAAGCCCAGCTCCGACGACGGCTGGTTCAACATGCGCAGCGCCGCCGGCATGGTGTTCAAGCTGCCCGGCAAGACGAAGGCGGCCCTCGATGGGGCCGCGTCGGAAACCGGTCCCGAGGCGCTGCCGATCCGCGGCCTTTCCGGCAATGCTGAGGTGCATTTCTCCGCAGGCGGGGCCGTGCCGGGTGACCGCATCGTCGGCATCATGGAGAAGGACAAGGGTATCACCATCTACCCGATCCAGTCGCCGGCCCTGCAAAAGTTCGACGACGAGCCGGAGCGCTGGATCGATATACGCTGGGATCTCGACGAGGCGAACAACACCCGCTTCATGGCGCGCATCATGATCAATGCGCTGAACGAGCCGGGCACGCTCGCCGAGGTGACGCAGACGATCGCCACCAGCGATGTCAACATCCGCTCCATGTCGATGACGCGGGTCGCGACAGACTTCACCGAAGTGCATATCGACCTCGAGGTCTGGGACCTCCGCCAGCTGAACCAGTTGATGGGGCAGCTCAAGGAGCTTCAGTGCGTTTCAACGATCAGCCGCGTCTTTACATGACAGTTTCTATGCAAATTTGTGGCAACCTGCCTCGAATAAGGCAGGTTTGCCCAAGATTTGACCAGACGTTATGCGCCTTTTGCATGGCTGTGTTGGCATAGTGTCGCTGGTGCCTTTGGGGTGTTGATCCTATCTTCTGTCTCGGGAGGTCAACCGTAAGAGGTTCACCAATGTTGAAGCAGATCAAGAACTTTGCCCGCGCCCTGCGCGTTCCGAATGCAGACGACCGCGAAATGGCCTATCTCAATGGCGCCATCGACCGCATCGACCTGGAATACCGCCAGCGTCAGATCGACCGCGGCCTCTTCCGCAAGTCCTACTAAGACGAACGGCTCCGTGTGGCGCACCGCAAATGCGCCACGGCGACCGCCGCTTGTGGCGCCATGAGGGCGCCATTGAAATGCCACTAACGGATCGGCTATGTCTGCATCATGTTGTTCAGACGCCGAAAAAAGGCCGCATGGGCCGACCGGTTGCGCGAATTCTTCTGGCCGCGCAAGGGGTTGACGCGTCCTGCGCGCTACCTCGCCAAGCGAATCCTGCGTCTTTCCGCCTCGCCGCATGCGGTGGCGGCGGGTGTGGCGGCTGGCACATTCTCGGCTTTCACGCCGCTTCTCGGCTTTCATGTCATTCTCGCGCTGGCGCTTGCCTATTTGATGGCCGGTAATCTGCTGGCTGCGGCACTTGCCACGACCATCGCCAATCCGCTGACCATTCCGCTCATCGCGCTCGCGACCTTCCGGTTGGGCGAGGCGATGCTCGGCATCCAATCGGCCGAGGCGGTCACGGCGGCGGAACTCTTCCACCGGCTAGAACATCTGCAACTGTCCGAACTGTGGCAGCCGGTGTTGAAGCCGATGCTCGCCGGCGCCGGCATCCTCGGCCTTTTTGCCGCTTTCCTGGCCTATGGCGCAACGCGCTTTGCCGTGCGTTCCTTCAAGGCGCGGCGCCATGCCCGCCTTCTGGAGCGCGCCGGCATCGCGGCCGCCACACCAGCCCTTTCCCGTGGAGACACTTCCCTATGATCATCGGTATCGGCAGCGACCTCATCGACATCCGCCGGGTGGAGAAGTCGCTGGAGCGTTTCGGCGCGCGCTTCACGGAGCGCTGCTTCACCGAGATCGAAAGGGCGAAGTCCGACGGGCGCAAGAACCGCGCGGCCTCCTATGCCAAGCGCTTCGCCGCCAAGGAGGCCTGTTCAAAGGCGCTTGGCACGGGGCTGGCGCAGGGCGTGTTCTGGAAGGACATGGGCGTCGTCAACCTGCCCGGCGGCAAGCCGACCATGCGATTGACCGGTGGCGCGATGGAGCGGCTCTCACAAATGCTTCCCGCGGGCCACGAGGCGCGCATCCACATCACCATCACCGATGATTTTCCGCTGGCACAAGCTTTCGTGATCATCGAGGCACTGCCGGCCGCAACGCCCGGATAACCGGCTTCCGCGTCTTTTTGGCCGATACGATTTCCAACCGACAACCTTTCCTCTATAGAGGGCCTCATGTTTGCAGATAAGGACAGATCCGGCGTGGTAGAGAAGACTGAAAAGGCCCACAGCGGCCTGTGGGAAAACGTCAAGGTCATCATTCAGGCGCTCCTGCTCGCCGTGGTGATCCGCACCGTGCTTTTCCAGCCCTTCACCATTCCGTCGGGCTCGATGATGCCGACGCTGCTGGTCGGCGACTATCTCTTCGTCAACAAGTTCTCGTACGGCTATTCCAAATATTCGCTGCCGTTCTCGCCGAACCTGTTTTCCGGCCGCATCTTCGCGAGCGAGCCGACGCGCGGTGACATCGTCGTCTTCCGCTTCCCGCCGAACCCGGACATCGATTACATCAAGCGTCTCGTCGGCCTGCCCGGCGACCGCATCCAGGTGCGCGACAGCGAGCTTTTCGTGAATGGCGTGCCGGTAAAGCGCGAGCACAACGGCTTCTTCCGCGCCGACGACCAGTACGACACCGGGGAAGACGTGCCGGTGTTCCGCGAAACCATGGATAACGGCGTGACCTATGACACGCTCGACACCCGCCCGGGCACCGTTGGCGACAACACGCGCGAATTCATCGTGCCGGAAGGCCATTACTTCATGATGGGCGACAACCGCGACAACTCGGCCGACAGCCGCTTCGACGTCGGTTTCGTTCCGGCGGAAAACCTGATCGGTCGCGCCAGCCTGATCTTCTTCTCGCTCGGTAACGACACGTCCTTCAGCGAAATCTGGAAATGGCCGACGAACCTGCGGTGGGACCGTCTCTTCAAGGCTGTTGAATGAAAGGCGCTATCCCGCTGAACGCAAGCAACCGCAACGCCCTCGAGGACCTGATTGGTTACGCCTTCACCGACAAGGACCGGCTTGACCGTGCGATCACGCATGCAAGCGCGCGTCCGGGCAAGGGCAGCAACTATGAACGACTGGAGTTCCTGGGCGACCGCGTGCTCGGGCTCTGCATCGCCGAGATGCTGTTTCGGACGTTTCGCGATGCGAAGGAGGGCGAGCTTTCGGTTCGTCTGAACCAGCTCGTCAGCGCCGAAAGCTGCGCGGCCGTCGCCGACGACCTTGAGCTGCATCGCTTCATTCGCACCGGCGCGGACGTCAAGAAACTCACCGGAAAAGCCATGCTGAATGTGCGGGCCGATGTGGTAGAGTCGCTGATCGCCGCGATCTATCTCGACGGCGGGCTGGAAGCGGCGCGGGGGTTCATCCTGCGCAACTGGCAGGGCAGGGCGGCGCGTGCGGAAGGCGCGCGGCGCGATGCCAAGACGGAATTGCAGGAATGGGCGCATGCCCGCTTCGGCCTGACGCCGAACTACCGGGTGGACGAGCGTGCCGGACCGGATCACGACCCCCGCTTCACCGTGACGGTGGAAATCAAGGGCGTCGCACCGGAAACCGGCATCGACCGCTCGAAACGGGCCGCCGAACAGGCGGCCGCGACGAAGATTTTGGAACGCGAAGGCGTCTGGCCGAAAAGCCAAAACCCGGATTGACGGATATCATGAGCGAAGAAATTACAAACCCCGCCGAAAGCAGCACCAACGGCGAGGGCCCGACCCATTCGGGCTTCGTGGCGCTGATCGGCGCGACGAATGCCGGCAAGTCGACCCTGGTCAACCGCCTCGTCGGCGCCAAGGTATCGATCGTCAGCCACAAGGTGCAGACGACGCGCGCCATCGTGCGCGGCATCGCCATCCACAACAACGCGCAGATCGTCTTCATGGACACGCCCGGCATCTTCAAGCCGCGCCGCCGTCTCGACCGCGCCATGGTGACGACCGCCTGGGGCGGCGCCAAGGATGCGGACTTCATCATGTTCCTGATCGACAGCGAACGGGGCCTCAAGGGCGACGCCGCGACGATCCTCGAGGGCCTCAAGGAGGTCCACCAGCCCAAAATCCTCGTCCTGAACAAGGTCGACCGGGTGAACCCGGAGGACCTGCTGAAGCTTGCGGCCGCCGCGAACGAGGGCGTCAAGTTCGAGCGCACCTTCATGATCTCGGCGACCACCGGATCGGGCTGCGAGGACGTGATGGACTACCTCGCCACCGAACTGCCGGAAGGGCCGTGGTACTATCCGGAAGACCAGATTTCCGACCTGCCGATGCGCCAGCTCGCCGCCGAGATCACCCGCGAAAAGCTGTTTCTGCGCCTGCATCAGGAGCTTCCCTATTCCTCGCATGTCGAGACGGAGAAGTGGGAAGAGCGCAAGGACGGCTCGGTACGCATCGAGCAGGTGATCTATGTCGAGCGCGACAGCCAGAAGAAGATCGCGCTTGGCAAGAATGGCGACGCCATCAAGGCGATCTCCACGGCCTCGCGCAAGGAACTGTCGGAAATCCTCGAACAGACCGTGCACCTCTTCCTTTTCGTGAAGGTGCGCGAGAACTGGGGTGACGATCCGGCTCGCTTCCGCGAGATGGGCCTCGAATTCCCCAAGTCCTGACGGATTAGCGCCGTGCCGCGATGGCCGGCGCGATGTCCAGGATGCGGTTCGTCCAGATATAGCCGGGGAACGGCTCCGGCAGGTTCTCGACCTGCTCTGCCGTGTCGATGCCGACCGTTCCGTCGCCTGAACCGTATGGTCCGACAAGGATGACGTCGCTGCCGGCGTCCTTCATGCGCGTCATGAAACGGTTCGGCCAGCCCCAGAGCAGCCAGGCATAGTTGCTCGGCACCGGCACCAGCGTGTTGCGGCAGGCTTCCGGCACGTAGCCGATCCAGCCGGTGCCAAGATAATTCAGCAGGCAGGCCTTGGCGGATTTGCCCGTATAGCCTTTGAGGCCCGGAACGGCGGCAAGGGTCGCGTCCGTCGGTTCACCGCCGCCATAGACGCCGAAAACCTTGTCCCACCAGGCCGGATTGGCCTCCAGCAGCGCGGCGAGCGCTTCGCCTTCCTCCGCCCGCCGGCTCTTGAAGTTGATCAGCAGCTTGCCTGCCGGATTGGCGGCGAAAACCTCTTCCAGCATCGGCATCTGGCCGACACCCTTGCCGCGGAACGGGTAGGTCTTACCGCCATCCGCCGTATAGCCGTAGCCGATGTCTAGCGTTTTCAGCGTGGCGCTGTCCGTCTCCTCGGTCACGCCCTTGCCATCCGTGCGGCAATCGAGCGTCCAGTCGTGGAACACAGCGAATTTTTTGTCCGGGGTCAGGTGCACATCGATCTCGACCACGTCCGCCCCCGCCGCAAAGGCGGCCTGCATGCCGGCGATGGTGTTTTCCAGATAGTCGTGGGACGGTGCATCGATCAGCGTTGCGGTGCAGGTATCGTTTTCGACATGCGCCTGCCCGAACGTCTGATGGGCGCCGCGATGGGCCAGCAATTTGGTGTCACCGTCTGGCGCGCTGGCGATCAGGGAACTGTTGAAGGACCAGACGAGCAGGGCGAGGCCCATCACGAAGATCGGTGTGTTTCTCATGTCGTCCTCCTGCGGCCCCGGCAAATGGATAGGGGCTCGCGGGACGGTCGGCAAGTCGTGGAAAATGGTCAGGCGTGGGCGCGTCGTTCCGGTGTGTGGGCGGTTTCGCGGGCCTTCTCCACGAGCCGCTGCATGGCCCATATGCCAATCTCCTCGAGCGGCAGAGGGCGGCTGATCAGGTAGCCTTGATAGAGGTCGCAGCCGGCGGCGGCAAGCAGGGCCATCTTCTCCGTCGTATCGACGCCTTCGGCGATCACCGACATGTCCTGCGCGTGGCAGAGTGCGATGAGCGCACGCAGCGTCGGCAGGGCGGCGGAGCGGGAGAGGCTTTCGACGAGTTCCCGGTCGAGCTTGATGGTCTCCGCCGGATATTCGATGATCTGTTGCACCGAGGTGTAGCCCGCGCCGAAATCATCGATAGAGATGCGGAAGCCGCGCGCCCGCAGGATCTCGATATTGCGACGCGACTGTTCGCCGAGCTTGACGGCAAAGGTTTCCGTCAACTCGATCTCGATCAGGCGGGTATCGACGCCGTGTCGGTCGGCGCAGTCGCAGAAATGCGTGCTGATCGACTTGGTATAGAGTTCTGCCGACGAGATATTGATGCAGAGAATCGTCTCCGGGCCGAAGAGCTTCTTGAGCTGGGCATGCTGGCTCATCGCCTGGTCGATCACCCACCAGTCGATCTTGCTGAACAGGCCGGTGGTTTCGGCAATCGGGATGAATTCGTCCGGCGTCACGCGGCCGAGCACCGGTGAATTCCAGCGCAGCAACGCCTCGCAGCCCATCACCTTGCCATGGCCATCGACGATCGGCATGTAGACGAGGTGGAATTCGTTGTCCGGCTCGAGCAGGCGCAGTTCTTCCTCGATGCGGGTCTGGCGGTTGCGTTTCTCGTGCAGCGAGCGCGAATAGCGCGCCGAGCCGTTCTTTCCCTGGGATTTGGCCTGATACATGGCGGCATCCGCATGGGCGACGAGTTCGGGCAGCGTCGCGGCATCTTCCGGATAGACGGCGATGCCGATGCTGGCAGTGACCGGATAGGCCTTGTCCAGCACCTCGAAACCCTCGGCGAAGAGCGCAAGAATGGCGGTCGAGATTTCCGTGATCGTGCCGCCGCCCGGCTGGCAGCGCAGCATGATGGCAAATTCGTCGCCAGATAGCCGGGCGAACAGGCCGTTCGACAGGCCGCGTTCGGAAACGATGCGGTCGACGATGGTCGAGATGCGGTCGGCCAAGGTCTTCAGCAGCTCGTCACCGATTTTGTGGCCGTGTTTGTCGTTGACGAACTTGAAGTTGTCCACGTCGATGAACAGCAGCGTGCAGCCGATATCCTCGGCTTCCGCCTCCTCGAGGATCTGCGTGGAGCGGATGTTGAAATATTCGCGGTTGGAAATGCCGGTCAGCGTGTCCGTCCAGGAGGCGTTCTGCACGAGGTCGAAGGACTGGATGGAACTGTCGTGCAGCCGCTTGACGTTTGCCGAGAGGCGGCCGATCTCGCCGATTTCGTTCATCTCCGGCAGCGCGCTGCGGCTACCGGTCATGACGTCGGTCAGCTGGCGGTCGAGCCTTGCGATCGGATTGGTGATGTAGCGGCGCACCAGCCCGAGCACGAGGGCGATGGTGCAGAGGCTGAGTGCCACGGCGCCAAGCGCAAGCAAGGACTTCAGCGTCGAAAGCCGGTTTTCCAGAAAGGCTGCGTCCGGCGTCAGGCGGGCGAAGAGGGAGGGGCTCAACGACGCCGTCGCCGAAAGCGCGCCCTGTGCCAGGAACTGATGCTGCCCGATCTCGATCGTCGCGCCATATTCCTTTTCAAGTGCCCGTTTCATATCGAGAAAGGCTTTTGGCCGCACGGCGGTCTGCACGAGGATCGCGCCGCGCTTGGCGCTTGCCACAGGCCGGTTGAAGGTTAGCGGATCGATGAATTCCGAATGCACGATCAGCGGCTCGATCCCCGGCGCGTCGAGGAACGCCCAGGACGAGAGCCGCGGGCTGTCGACCATCTGGCGGGCATGGTCGAGTTGCTGCTGGGTGATCTCGGCGAACGGATCGTCGCTGTCCTCGAAATAGTAGTCGACCGTCAGCGGCGGGCGGATGATCGCCACGGAAATGAAGCGCTTGCGGTCGTCGGAGAGCGAGGTGATGCTTTGCTGCAGCCGCACGCCGAGCGCGGTGTTGCGATAGGCGGCATCCGGCTCGTTGACGAAGAGACGCACCGCGCCGCCCTCAACGAGCGAGTAGATGAAGCTGCGATTCTGCGTCACGTCGTTCTGGAAGACGGCGGTGAGCAAGCCCATCTGCTGCCAGAGGCGAGCCCGCTCCAGCCCCAGGATCGCGGAGCTCTGGAAGTAGTAGATAAGCGAGGCCGCGAGCACGTAACCCGCCAGGACGACCGGAAAAATGAGGGAGAGGGCGCGTTTACCGAGCGTCACTGAATTGAGCCAGACTGCTGAGAATGCGGCGGCGGGCCTGGACCGATTGAACGGTCAGTTCCTCCTGAAACTGGCTCTTTGCCAGGATTTCCGGTGCGGCATAGATTTCGGGATTGGATCGCATGTCTTCCGGCAGCAGAGCGAGGGCCGTCGTACTTGCGGTCGGCATGTTGAGCTTGATGGCGTTGCGTGCGCCGTTTTTGGCGTTGCTGATGTAGTCGACCAGCTTGAGCGCCATGTCCTTGTTCTTCGAGCGCTCGCTGACGGAAATGCAGTCGAGCCAGGAAAGCGTGCCTTCCTTGGGCACGACGTACCGCCAGAGGCCGGGTGTGTTGACCTTTTCGTTCAGCGTATACTGGTCGCCGCTATAGCCGAGCGCCATATGGATGTTCGGCCCCTTGTCGGCACTCTGCACCGAGGTGACGACATAGTCATAAGTCAGCACATAGGGTGCCTGTGCCTTCATCAGCTCGTAGGCGGCTTTCAGGGTCTCGTTGTCGTTGGCGTTCACCGACTTTCCGAGCAGCACGAGCGGTGCAACAAAGGCCTCGGCATGGTCGTCATACATGGCGATGTGGCCGCGCAGGCTTTCGTCCGGCGTCATCATGTCCGCCCAGGAGGTCGGCGGCGTGGTGATCCTGTCGGTCCGGTAGAGGATGCCCATCGTGCCCCAGAGGTAGGGCACGCCGTAACCGCCGCAGCGTTTTGCCCAGTCGTCGGCATAGTCCTTGAGCGATGGAACATTCTGGGTGTTCAGCGTCGCGATCACGCCGCGGTTGCCGTAAAGCTTCGCGCCGTTCTCGTTGGTCACGACGACGTCGACATTGCTGTTCGGATCGGCGAGGATTTCATCACGCACATCGCCGCTGTCGTAGAAGGTCTGGCGGACCTCGACGCCGGTCTCGGCGGTAAAATCGGCGAGGATCGTCTCGTCGATATAGGCTTCCCAAATCAACAGGTTAAGCGTTGCCGCACTGGCGGGGCCGGCTGCCGCAAGGGCCGTCATTGAGACTGCTGCAAAATAGATTCCGCGCATGTCGAAGGCCCCGTTGCCGCTACGTCGCGCAGGATAGTCGGCAAGGCTTTATGAAGGGTTACAACCCACGAGCCGCTCGTGGCCCATGTTCAACCATGGCATGGTTCTGGCGAGGGGCATCGGACGTGATATATTGTGGACGTGCCCGCCCGTGAGCCGCCTTTCGGTTGGCCTGTCGGAAGCCCGGCACTATGGTCGCCCCCCGCCGACCGCGCGTCACCCCAGAGGAGTTCCCCATGGCCCCGACCCCACTCAAGATCGCGAACCTGATCGCCGCCGAGATCAAGGCGACCGCCGCGCAGGTGACCGCCGCCGTGGGCCTCATCGACGAGGGCGCGACCGTGCCGTTCATCGCGCGTTACCGCAAGGAAGTGACGGGCGGGCTTGACGACACGCAGCTGCGCAACCTTGCAGAACGGCTGACCTATCTGCGCGAGCTGGAGGCCCGCCGCGCCTCGATCCTCGAGTCGATTTCGGGGCAGGGCAAGCTGACGGACGAACTCGCCGGCAAGATTGCCGCCGTCACGACGAAGGCGGAGCTGGAAGACATCTACCTGCCCTACAAGCCGAAGCGCCGCACCAAGGCGGAGATCGCCCGTGAACGCGGCCTCGGCCCGCTCGCCGAGCAAATCCTGGCCGACCGCGCGCTGGTCCCGGCGGAACTGGCGGGGCAGTTCCTTTCTGCCGAGGTGCCGGACGTGAAGACAGCGCTGGAAGGCGCACGCGACATCGTCGCCGAGCAACTGACAGAAAACGCCGACCTGCTGAAGCGCCTGCGCGAGTATATGAAGGACAATGCCTATCTCCGTTCCCGCGTGGTGGAAGGCAAGCAGGAGGCCGGCGCCAAGTTTTCCGATTATTTCGACCAGACCGAGCGCTGGGCGACGGTGCCGGGCCATCGCGCGCTTGCCATGCTGCGCGGCTGGAACGAGGAGTTCCTGTCGGTCGATATCGTCGTCGATCAGGATAACGTCGAGCCGGTCAAGCCCGTCGAGCGCATCATCGCGTCCTTCTATGCCATCGGCACGAAGCCGGGCGACAAGTGGCTTTCCGAGGTGATCGGCTGGACCTGGCGCGTGAAACTCTCCATGTCGCTCTCGCTCGACCTGATGCGCGAGATGCGCGAGCGCTCCGAGGAAGAGGCGATCCGCGTCTTCGCGCGTAATCTCAAGGACCTGCTGCTTGCCGCACCCGCCGGCACCCGCGCCACGATGGGCCTCGATCCGGGCATCCGCACCGGCGTCAAGGTCGCGGTGGTCGACAATACGGGCAAGGTGATCGAGACGACGACGGTCTATCCGTTCCCGCCGAAGAACGATGTGCGTGGCACGCAGGCGGAGCTTGCAAGCCTCATCCGCAAGCACAAGGTAGAGCTGATCTCGATCGGTAACGGCACCGGCAGCCGCGAAACGGAAAAGCTGGTCGCCGACATGCTGGCGCAACTCCCCGCGCCAAAACCCACGAAGGTCATCGTTTCGGAAGCCGGCGCCTCGGTCTACTCCGCCTCGGAGGCGGCCGCGGCCGAATTCCCCAATCTCGACGTCTCGTTGCGCGGCGCCGTCTCCATTGCCCGCCGCCTTCAGGATCCGCTCGCCGAACTCGTCAAGATCGAGCCGAAATCGATCGGCGTCGGCCAGTATCAGCACGATGTCGATCAGGGTAAACTCTCCCGCTCGCTCGATGCCGTGGTGGAAGACGCGGTGAACGCAGTCGGCGTCGATCTCAACACGGCGTCTGCGCCGCTGCTCGCCCGTGTTTCCGGGCTTGGAAAATCCTCGGCGGAGGCGATTGTGTCGCATCGCGACGCCAATGGCCCGTTTGGCAGCCGCAAGGACCTGATGAAGGTTGCCCGCTTGGGTGCCCGCACCTTTGAACAGTGCGCCGGCTTCCTGCGCATTCCGAATGGCAAGGAGCCGCTCGACGCGTCCTCTGTGCATCCGGAAGCCTATGGCGTCGCCAAGAAGATCGTCGCCGCCTGCGGCCGTGATGTGCGTGCGCTGATGGGCGACAGTGCCGCCCTCAAGCAACTGGATCCGAAGGTATTCGTCGACGAGCGTTTCGGCCTGCCGACGGTCAAGGACATTCTTGCCGAACTGGAAAAGCCCGGCCGGGACCCGCGCCCGGAATTCAGGACCGCAACCTTCGCCGACGGCATCGATGACATCAAGGACCTGAAACCCGGCATGCTGCTCGAAGGCACGGTGACGAACGTCGCCGCCTTCGGTGCCTTCGTCGATATCGGCGTGCACCAGGATGGCCTTGTGCACGTCTCGCAACTCGCCGACCGTTTCATCAAAGATCCACACGAGGTGGTGAAGGCCGGCGACGTGGTGAAGGTGCGCGTCACCGAGGTCGATGTGCCGCGCAAGCGCATCGCGCTCAGCATGCGCAAGGAGGGTGGTGCACCCGCCGCCCGCGACAACGCCCCCCGCAACGACAAGAATGCGCAGATGAAGCCGAAATTCAGCCAGGCGGCGCCCAAGCAGCAGGCACCGTCGCAGGGGGCATTCGGCGCGGCGCTCGCCGAGGCGATGAAACGCAAGTAAGCCCAAATTTTCCTAATGGCTGCCGGCAGAAATCGTCGTTTGTTTTGAGCCATCCGCTTTTGCATAGTGCGGTAAGGGCGGGCTCGAACGGGCCGGCAAGGTGCGATGCGCTTCCGGCGCCGACAGACAGGAAAATGGACATGACGATGACGATTTCACGCCGGCAGGCCATTGCCGGCGCACTGCTTGCCGTTCCGGCGGTCTCCGCATTGACCGGCGGCGCCGCCGCTGCGGCGGGCGGCACGTTGGAAAAGCGGCTGGCGGAGCTTGAGGCCCGCCATGAAGGCCGCCTTGGTGTTGCCATACTTAATTTCGCGACGGGCGCGCGGCTCGGTCACCGCACGGACGAACGCTTTTTGATGTGCAGCACCTTCAAGGCGCTGCTTGCCGGGCACATCCTCGCCCGCGTCGACCGCGAGGAAGAGGCGCTCGACCGTCGCATCGTCGTCAAGAAATCAGACCTCGTCGATTGGGCGCCGGTCGTGGAAAAGCGTATCGGCGGTGATGGCATTTCGATTGCCGAGCTCTGCGAGGCAACCATCACGCTTAGCGACAATGCCGCCGCCAATCTTCTGCTGGCCTCTTCCGGCGGCCCGAAGGCCGTCACCGAGTTCCTGCGCGGT
The DNA here is from genome assembly GCF_009827055.1 of Shinella kummerowiae. Taxonomy (GTDB): domain Bacteria; phylum Pseudomonadota; class Alphaproteobacteria; order Rhizobiales; family Rhizobiaceae; genus Shinella; species Shinella kummerowiae. The sequence goes on along the minus strand of NZ_WUMK01000006.1, from coordinate 307,066 downwards.
TTCGGAGACGACATCACGCGGCTCGACCGTACGGAGCCGACGCTCAACTATCACGACACGCCGGATGACGAACGCGACACGACCACCCCGGTCGCGATGATCGAGACGCTGCGCAAGCTGATCTTCGGCGACGTGCTGTCGCCGCGCTCGAAGGCGCAGCTCGCCGCCTGGCTCGTCATGAACAAGACGGGTGACACACGGTTGCGCGCCGGTTTCCCCGCCGACTGGATGACCGGCGACAAGACCGGCACCAACGGTGACAAGGCCGGCAATGCCAATGACGTCGCCATCGCCTGGTCGCCGAACCGTGGCGCGATCATCGTCAGCGCCTTCGTGGAAATGCCGGGCATTTCCGGCGACGAGCGCAATGCCGTCATCGCCGAGGTGGGCCGTATCGCAGCCGAAGTCTGATTTTGGCGAGGCGCTGCCGACAGAGCGGCGCCTCATGCCTCCAGGTCGCCCTTCAGCGCCGACAGCACATTCATCGCATGGCCGGCATATTGGCTGATCCAGCGGTCATGGATCGCCTGGATCGGCAGGGCATTGAGGTGGTTCCAGCGTTCTCGACCCTCGCGGCGGGGAATGATCAAGTCCGCCTCTTCCAGCACCTTCAGGTGCTGCATGACCGTGCACCGGTCCATCTCCGGAAATTTCTCGCACAGCGCGCCCGTCGTCAGCGGCGCGTGCTTGATCGCGTCCAGCATTTGCCGCCGCTTTCCATTGGCGAGCGCCTTGAAGATGGCGTCCTCTTTCGATTCGCTTGACATGTTATGTTTTTATAACATATCTTGTCTTGGTGCAAGACAGAAGCGGGCGCAATCGCCCCGAAGGAGGACGGCATGACGCTGGAATTTCGTGTGAACGGGCGGATCGGCAAGCCGGTCGCCGACGTTTTCGACGCGGTGGTCAATCCGAAGAAGCTGAGCGGCTATTTCACGACGATCGGCGGCGCGAGCGGCCCGCTCGTCGAGGGCACGACCGTCACCTGGTGGAACATGGCGCCGGTCATCGTCGACAAGGTCGAGGAGAACGCGCTCATCGCCTTTCGCTGGGACGCCATGATCGAGGAGGGCGAGGAGCCCTACAAGACACGCGTCGAGATGCGCTTCAAGCCGCTCGACGATGGCGGCACGATGGTGACGATCGGGGAAACCGGCTGGCGCGAGAACGAGCGTGGCCAGAAGTCGTCATACATGAACTGCGAGGGCTGGTCGCAGATGCTTGCCTGCATGAAGGCCTATGTCGAATACGGCATCAATCTGCGCGACGGCTATTACCCGAGCGAGCTCAAGGGCGTCGTCGCCGCCGAACAGGAGGATTTTACCTAGGGCATTTCCGCTTTTCTTCGAACCGCGAAAACGCTCTATCTCTTTGTTTTTACGTAATTTCGGACGCAAGACCGCTGTGCACTTTTTGCTGGAATTGCCCCAGGAGGAATACATGACTGTCAACATCAAGGGCGGCATCAACATTGCCATGAAGGTGCCGTCACACCAGTATGAGGCGACGATCGCCTTCTACCGCGACGTCGTCGGCCTAGAGCCGTTCGACGACAAGGCGCCCGCCACGGGCTTCCTGCTTGGCCCGAACCGGCTGTGGATCGACGAGGCGCCGAACTACAGCCAGGCGGAAGTCTGGCTCGAACTCTTCTCGCCGGACCACCGGGTGGCGCTCGGCCATCTCGAACAGAACGGCGCCGTGCGCTGCGACGCCGTTGAGGACCTCGGCGAGGGGTTTCGTGGTGGCTGGATCATGAACCCGGCCAACATCGTGCACATGGTGCGCGAGCCCGACGCTTGGTGACGTGCGCCGAATGACTAGATGGCGGCCGGCGGCACCAGTCCGTCGGCGGCCGCCATCGGCACCGCCTCATGGGCCGGCGTCTGGTGCTGCAGCACCACGACCCGGCTGCCGGTCGGCACGCGGCCGTAGAGGTCGATGATATCCTGATTGAACAGCCGGATGCAGCCGCTCGATACTGCCTTGCCGATCGACCACGGCTCGGATGTGCCATGGATGCGGAAGAGCGTGTCCTTGCCGTCCTTGTGCAGATAGAGTGCACGCGGCCCGAGCGGATTGGTCAATCCCGGCTCCATGCCGCCCGCCCATTTCTGGTTCCGTTCCGGCTCGCGCGCGATCATGTTCTGCGTCGGTGTCCAGCGCGGCCATTCCGCCTTGCGGCCGATGCGCGCGCCACCCTCGAATTCCAGCCCCGCCTTGCCGACGCCGATGCCGTAACGCATGGCCATGCCTTCGCCCTGCACGAGGTAGAGGAAGCGGTCCTGCGTGTCGATGACGATGGTGCCGGCTGGTTCCGCCGTCTGGTAGGCGACGAGCTGGCGGAAGTATTTCGGATTGACCCGGCTGATATCCATCGCCGGCAACGGGAAGCGCTCTTCCGGATGCGGTCCGTACATGGCGACATGCATCGGGTCCGGTCCCTTCTTCTTCACCGGCTTGGCGGTGGTGACGCAGCTTGCCAGCGTGGCGGCAAGGGCGAGGAGGGCGAGGGAGCGGAGAACCGCGCGAGCGCGGATGCGGGACACACACATGAGTTGGGCACCTGTCATTTCGATTGCAGTTTCGGCCTTTGCAGCCTTTGGCCGGTTCTTCGAAGGCAAAACGGGCGAGGGCAGGGCGAGAAGAAAGCGAAACTGTGGCAAGGGTTTAGGTGTGGCGATCGAGCCACGCGTCGTTCCGCCGCATGCCTCGTTGATTGGTTTGGGAGCTCCCTCATCCGCCTGCCGGGCCCTTCTCCCCGCTGAGGAGAAGGGGAAATCACCGGCGTTTCGTTTCTCCTTCTCCCTGCCGGGGGGAAGGTGGTCCGAAGGGGCGGATGAGGGGCTGCGTGCCTGAGACCTTGCTGCTTGCAGCCAACCAGCCGAGGGCGTAAGGCTTGGCCATGCAATGGAGTGATGAAGCCATCGTTCTGGGCGTTCGGCGCCATGGTGAGACGTCGGTGATCGTCGAGGTGATGACGCGCGACCGCGGGCGCCATCTCGGCATGGTGCGCGGTGGCCGCTCGCGAACCATGCAGCCGGTGCTCCAGCCCGGCAACTCCGTCGACGTCACCTGGCGGGCGCGGCTCGACGAACATCTCGGCGAATTCCGTATCGAACCCCTGGAGCTGCGTGCCGGGCGGCTGATGGAAACGGCAACGGCCGTCTACGGCGTGCAGGCCATGGCCGCCTTGCTGCGCTTCCTGCCGGAGCGTGATCCGCATCCCCATCTCTACGAGGCGCTGGCCGTCATCCTCGATCACCTGCACGAGCCGGCGGATGCTGGTGAACTCTTCGTGCGTTTCGAGCTAGCCGTCCTGAACGATCTCGGCTTCGGCCTTGGTCTTTTCGAATGCGCGGCCACCGGCACGCGCGAAAACCTCTGTTACGTCTCGCCGAAATCCGGCCGCGCGGTCTCGCGGGAGGCCGGCGCGCCCTGGGCGGACAAGATGCTGGCGCTGCCCGCCTTTCTCGGTGACGAGAGCCGGCACGCCGCCGACGCCGCCGCTCTTGCCGAAGGCTTCCGCCTAACGGCCTTTTTCCTCAACCGGCATGTCTGCGAACCGCGCGGACTGGAGCTTGCCAGCGCCCGCGAGGGTTTTGTGCAGGCGGCAATGAAGGCGCTCAGCATGCCAAGACACGATCAACCGAAAGAGGCGAGTGCATGACGGTCGAAATCTATCCGGGCCTGACGGTCGGCGGCATCGGCACGCTGCCGCTCGACGTGGTGAAGCGTGACGGCGGGCTCAAGGTGCTGCAGGCGATGCTGGCCGGCGAACTGCCCGCGCCGCCGATGGCCAGGACGCTCGCTTTCAGCCTGACCGAGGTGGAGGATGGCCGCGTCGTTTTTGCCGGCATGCCGTCTGCCGATCACCTCAACCCGCTCGGCACCGTGCATGGCGGCTGGACGGCCACGGTGATGGATTCCGCCCTTGGCTGCGCCGTCTTTTCCGTCGTCAAGCCGGGTGAGGCCTACACGACCATCGAATTCAAGTTGAACCTGGTGCGCCCCGTTCTGCCTGGCATGGGCGAAGTGTTCTGCGAGGGCAAAATCGTCCACCGCGGCCGTACCATCGCAACCTCCGAAGCGTGGCTGCGCGACGGCAATGGCAAGCTGCTCGCCCATGGCACGGAAACCTGCGCCATCTTCCCGATCGAAAATCTCACGCGCTGACAAGCGAAGAGAACGGCCGCCTGAAACGTAACCTCGTTTGGCGTTTGGAAAAAAACGGGTAGTCTCGCCGCCCGGATACTGCCGTGCTGGAGTCGCAATGCTCGAAATCCTCTCCCTGGTCGCCATCGGCCTGGCCCTCTACACCCTCAATGCCTCGCGCAACAGCGCGCAGAAGATCGGCGACGAGGTGATGCGCCTGAAACGCGAGGTCGAGGCGCTGAAGGCGGGTGGTGTCGTGGTTCCGGCCGAGACGGCCGCGGCCGGGGTGGCGGCGGTAGACGAGGTCGCGCCGGACGAGACGCCGGAAGTGGCGAGCGAGCCGGTACAACCCGAATTCAAGGGGCCGTGGGTCGGCGGGCAGGGCGAGGCCGAAAAGGGCCGGTCGATCTTCGGCGGTGCAACCTCCTCGGAACCGGAAGAAGCGCTCGCTGCGCGTGCCGTGGACGAAGACACGGTGGCCGTCGCGCCCGTCGCCACCGCGATGAAGCCGAGGGAGAGCTTCGAAAGCCGCATCGGCGCGCGCTGGGCCGTCTGGGTGGGCGGCATCGCGCTGGCGCTCGGCGGCATCTTCATGGTCAAGTACTCCATCGAGGCCGGCCTGCTCAGCCCTGCCGTCCGGCTGTCGCTTGCGGCAATCTTCGGCCTCGTGCTGATGGCGATCGGCGAATTCGTCCGCCGCCGCACCCAGCCGCTCATCGCCAATGCCTTCCAGAACGCCATGATCCCCGGCGTGCTGACCGCCGCGGGGGCGATTACGCTCTTTGCCGTCACCTATGTGTCCTATGAGTTCTATGGCTATGTTGGCCCCGCCACCGCCTTCGTGCTGCTGGCCGCCGTCTCCTTCCTGACCATCGGCCTTTCGCTGCTGCACGGGCAGGCGCTCGCCGGCCTCGGCCTGCTTGCCTCCATGCTGACGCCTGCGCTGGTCTCCACCGAGGAGCCGAGCGCCTGGAGCCTGTTCGGCTTCCTGAGTGTCGCCTGGCTCGCCACCTTTGCCGCCTCGCGCATCCGCCATTGGCAGGTCGTGCCGGCGCTCGCCAATGCCGGCATGGCGCTCTGGGCCGTGCTCTATCTGTCCGCGGCGGACAAGGTGGAGGTCCTGCCGGTGCTGGTCGCGCTGTTGGTGCTGGCCATCGGCCATGGCCTGATCTGGCCGGGCCATATCGCGGCGGACGAGGTGGCCGCGCCAGCCGGTGACGCGCCCTCGAATTCACTGGACCGCCTGTTCACCCCGCCCGCCGTCGCCGTATCGTTGACCGGCGCGCTGGCGCTGCTCTTCCCGGCGCTGATGCTCGCAAACGCCGTGCCGGCCCTTTCGCGCGCGGATTATGGTTTCGCGATCGTCGTGATGGCGCTGGCCGTGCTTGGCGCCTTGCGCTTCTGGGCGATCTATCCGGCGGTCTTGTCCGCAGTCGGCGCCGTGGCCGGCGTGGTGGCCATCGCGGGCGTGCCGGACGGCGTGCTGATCGACGGTTTCGGCAATCTCGCGCTGCCGGCGCTGGACGGTGTCATCCCCGCGCCGCCGATCGCGGATGGTACCCTGCCTGTGCCGGTCCTCGGTCCGGTGCCGGTCAATCTGCTGCTGGTGCTCGCGGTCGCCTATGCCGCCGTCGCTCTGGCGGGCGTGCGGCTGCGGATGGTGGGGTCGAGCGCTTTCGCGGCGCTCTGGAGCCTGCTGGCACCGGCCGTGCCCTTCGCGATCCTCGCCGTCAGCTTCTTCAATTTCGGCAATCTCTCCTTCGACCTGAAACATGGTCTGCTGGCCGTGCTGCTCGGCCTGGTCTTCTTTGCCGCAGCGGAAGCCTTTTCGCGCGAACGCACGCAAGAGGGTGGCCTGTTCATTCCGCAATGGGCCCTGGCCGCCGGCGGGTTCGCCTTCCTCGTCCTGGCGCTGCATGCCCTGACGGATGGCCTTGTTACGACGCTCGGCCTCATGGTGCTCGGCACTGCCGCCGTCTTCGCAACCCGCCTGCGCGCCTGGCCGGTGCTGCCCTGGCTGATGGCGGGTGCCGCCGCCGTCGTCGCCGGCCGTATCGGCTGGGAGCCGACCATCGTCGGCGCGGCGAGCCTGTCGAAGACCCCGGTCTTCAACCAGCTTCTCGCCGGTTACGGCATTCCCGCCGTCTTGCTGGCGCTCTCCGCTTTCGAACTGCGCCGCTGGCCGGGCGAGCGTATCCGCAACCTCTTGCAGGCGCTCGCCAGCCTCTTCGTGCTGTTGACGGCGGCTATCCTCGTGCGTCACGGCATGAATGGCGGCGTGCTCGACAGTTCCGTGCCGACGCTCGGCGAACAGGCGACCTACACGTTACTGGTCATCGGCGCCTCGGCGATCATGATGTCGCTCGACCTGAAGTCGCCGAGCCCCGTCTTCCGCTATGGGTCGATGGTGGTCGGCGGGCTTTCGGTCCTGTCCGTGCTGAGTGCCCATTTCATCGGTCTCAACCCGTATTTCACCGGCGAACTGCTCGGTAAATGGCCGGTCTTCGATCTCCTGCTGATCGGCTACCTGCTGCCCGGCGTGGCCTATGGCGGCCTTGCCTGGTATGCGCGCAACCGTCGTCCGCTGCCCTATGTCATCATGCTTGCGCTGACCGGCGTCGCGCTGGTCTTCGCCTGGGTCACGCTCTGCGTCCGCCGGTATTGGCACGGCGAGGGCATTGCCGACTGGAAGGGGTTCCTCCAGCCGGAGACCTATACCTATTCGGTGGTCTGGCTGCTGCTCGGCGTGTTGCTGCTGGTGGTCGGCTCGAAGGTCGATTCCAAGAGCATCCGCCTGGCTTCGGCCGGCCTCGTGCTGATCGCCGTGATCAAGGTCTTCCTCATCGACATGGCGAACCTCGAAGGCATCCTGCGGGCCCTGTCGTTCATCGGCCTCGGCGCGGTGCTGATCGGCATCGGCCTGTTCTACCAAAAGATCCTCTCCGGAAAGTCCGGGACGGGCGAAAAGGCAGAATTGAACGCAGAGGCGTGACGGGGTAGGTCATGGGCAACCACATCTGGATTGCCCATGTCCTTCACCTGCCTCGCTGCCGCCTTCTCGCCCCTTGGATCCCTCGCCGAACGCCTGCTGCCCCAGGCCTTCGCGGCTGACGACGGCTCGCACGATGCCGCGCACCTCATCCGCGTGTGGAAGAACGCCCGCCGCATCCAGGCCGAGGAGGGTGGTGATCTGCGCCTGCTTGCCGCCGCCGTGCTGCTGCATGATTGCGTGGCGGTGGAGAAGAATTCGCCGCTGCGGGCCGAGGCTTCGCGCCTCGCGGCTGAAAAGGCGTCCGGCCTGCTGACCGCCGAAGGCTGGAGCGATGCGGACGTGGCGACCGTCGCCCACGCCATCCTGACGCACAGTTTTTCCGCAAACATCGCGCCGGAAACCTTGGAGGCGAAGATCGTGCAGGATGCCGACCGGCTTGACGCCATCGGCATGGTGGGCGCTGCACGCTGTTTCTACATTGCCGGACGCATGGGCAGCGGCCTCTACGATCCGATGGACCCACTTGCCGAAAAGCGCCCGCTCGATGACAAGGCCTTCGCCATCGACCATTTCGAAGTCAAGCTCTTCAAGCTGGCGGATGGCTTCCAGACGGCGACCGGCGCGCGCATGGCCGGGGAGCGCACGCAGCGCCTGCGGGTGATCCGCGACATGCTGCTGGATGAAATCTGAAGAAAAACATGCTTTTGTTCCGCCGGATTGAATCGGTTCGGCAGCGCGTTGAATCGAAATTTCAGGAAAGGTCGTTGCAATGAAGGTCGAAGGCCTCAACATCCATCCGCTGAAGAGCGGCCGCGCCATCCCGGTCGAAAGCGCGACCATCCGCATCGACGGTCTTGCCGGCGACCGGCGCTACATGATCGTCGAGCCCGACGGCCGCTTCATCACCCAGCGCGAACTCCAGGCGCTTGCCCGCGTTGAGGCGACGGCGGTGGGGGAAAGCCTGCATCTCGAAATGGAAGGCCGCCAGATCTTCGCCAGCTTCGAACCGGACGACCGCCTCGACGTGACCATCTGGGATAGCCCGGTGAGTGCTGCCGTCGCCGACGAGGCGGTCAACGAGACGCTTTCCGACTGGTTCGCGCGTCCCGTCAAACTGGTGCACATGGATGCGCTGGCCCTGCGCGCCGAGGGCGAGGATTGGGCAGGCAGTCCGGCGCCGGTCGGTTTTGCCGATGGCTTTCCCGTTCTCGTCACCACGACCGGCTCGCTTGCCGACCTCAACCGGACGCTCGCCGCCAAGGGCCAGGAGCCGGTCGGCATGGACCGTTTCCGCACCAATATCCTCGTCACCTGCGACGAGCCCTGGGCGGAAGATCTGTGGGAAGGCATCGAGATCAACGGCATCACCTTCGATTTCGTCAAACCCTGCGCCCGCTGCATCATGACCACGCAGGACCAGATGACCGGCGAGCGCATCGGCGGCAACCCCATCCAGGGCCTCGCCGAAAAGCGCATGTCCGCCGACCGCCGCGTGCCCGGCGTGCTGTTCGGCTGGAACGCCGTGCCGCGCGGCGAGGGCGAAATCCGCCTCGGTGATACGGTACGCGTGACGAAGACGCGCACCGAGCGCTGGCCGATGAAGATCAGGGCTTAGGTACGGGCGGCGGCGTCGCATCCTTGCATTTTCTGCTCCCTAAGCTTACGTATATCCCAATGGGATATCACAGGGGGCGGCGCATGGCCAATTCAACCGTTTTTACCAGCAACCGAAGCCAGGCCGTGCGTCTTCCCAAGGCCGTCGCCTTTCCGGAGGATGTGCATCTCGTTGACGTCCTCAAGATCGGCCGCAGCCGCGTCATCGTTCCGCAGGGCCAGAGGTGGGACGACCTCTTCCTGAACGGGCCGCGCGTCAGCGACGATTTCATGAGCGAACGGGAGCAGCCGGCAGCGGAAGAGCGCGAAGCCTTCTGATGCTGACCTACATGCTCGATACCAACATCTGCATCTACGTGATGAAAACCTATCCGCCTGCCGTGCGCGAAAAATTCAACGCGCTGGCGGAGCAGCTGTGCATATCGAGCATTACGCTTGGGGAACTGCACTATGGGGCAGAGAAATCGGCCCGCCGCGCTGAAAACCTGATGGCGATCGAACACTTCGTGGCGCGGCTGGAGGTTCTGCCTTTTGCCGACAAGGCCGCGGCACACTACGGCCAGGTCCGCGCCGAGCTGGAGCGGGCCGGCACGCCATGCGGTCCCCACGATATGCAGATCGGTGGCCATGCTCGGAGCGAGGGATTGATCGTCGTCACCAACAATCTGCGGGAGTTCGTTCGCATGCCGGGTGTCAGGGTCGAGAACTGGCTGTAGTCGACCCCGCCACGCATGGCATGCCTAGACCCAGCCGCGCCGCTTGAAATAGAGGAACGGGATCAGCGCGGAGACGATCATCAGGCCGACCGCGTAGGGATAGCCGAAGTGCCATTGCAGCTCCGGCATCAGCTCGAAGTTCATGCCATAGGCCGACGCGACCAGCGTTGGCGGCAGGAAGATCACCGAGGCGACCGTGAAGATCTTGATGATCTGGTTCTGCTCGAGATTGATCAGGCCGAGTGTGGCGTCGAGCAGGAAGTTGATCTTGCCGGACAGGAACGCGGCGTGGTCGCCGAGCGAGACGGCATCGCGCTGCACGAGTTTGACGACCTGACGGACCTCTTTCGAAGGCCGGCGCGTCGGGGTTTCCAGCGCGGCGTGATAGGCGACGAGGCGCGAGATGCTGACGAGGCTTTCGCGCACGCCACTCAGGAAATCGCCTTTGCGGCCGAGCTGTTCGATCAGCGCTTCGAGGTCGCGCGTCTTCTTGCGGGACGGGCCCTTCTTGCTGCGGAAAACCTCGCGTGAAATGCCGTCGATCTCGTTGCCGAGCCGCTCCAGCACATCCGCCATGCGGTCGATCACCGCCTCGATGACACCGAGCATGACGTCCTCGCCGGTCTCGTAGCTGTGGCCGTTGCCGCGCAGGGCCCGGTTGCAGAAGGTGACAAAGGGTTTTGCCTCGGCATGCCGCACCGTGACCAGCGTCGGGCCGCGCAGGATGAAGGTCACCGGCATCTTGGTCGGCTCGTCGCCGTCGAGATTGGTCAATGCCGTCATCGTCATGAAGGCAGCGCCATCCTCCTGGTAGAGACGGGCGGACAGTTCGATATCTTCCATCTCCTCGCGTGTCGGCATCGAGACGCGCAGGGCAGCCTCGACGTCCTTCACTTCTTCATTCGTCGGGCTGAGCAGGTCATACCACAGGGCAGGGGCGATCGCCTGCTCGATGGCGGGGTTGGAAATTTCGCGCAGGCAAAAGCGGTCAGCCTTGCGGGCATAGATTTGCAGCATGTTCGCTCCTCTGAGGCATTCTCGCCATCCGGAGCAGGGCAGTCAGCCCGTTACCGGATAGGTCGCTCGATCGCTCTCGATAGTCGACTGTCGGGGTCCATTGATCTTATCCGGGTTCCATTGGCGTCCTGTGACGCCTGCGGTGCACATGCGCCCAAAATGCTGTCGCGTCAAGCACATCGGGCCATCGGCGGAATCGGATTGTTGCATCAATCCGGCTGATTGCTTGGTCAATTAAATTCGCTTTTGTTAATTGATGGCAGGCCGTAGATTCCGGCTCCAGATTTCGGAGATGCCCATGTCTGCCCCATCCATCGTCGCGGCCCCCGCTGCAAGCCGGCCCATGCCCTGGCCCATCATCATCGCCGGCTCGCTGATCGCCGTGCTGACCTTCGGTCCGCGCTCGGCGATGGGCTTCTTCCAATTGCCCATGTTGCAGGATACCGGCTGGGACCGCACCACGTTCGGCCTTGCCATGGCCTTCCAGAATCTCGCCTGGGGCGTCAGCCAGCCGTTCTTCGGCGCCATCGCCGACAAGTTCGGCACCTGGCGCGTGCTGCTGGCCTCCGGTCTGCTCTATGCGCTCGGCCTGTTCCTGATGTCGCTCGGCACATCGCCGTTGTGGCTGCATATCGGTGGCGGCGTTCTGGTGGGCCTTGGCGTCGGTTCCGGTTCCTTCGGCATCCTGCTGTCGGCCTTTGCGCGCAATGTCACGCCGGAACAGCGCTCCATGGCCTTCGGCATCTGCACCGCGGCGGGCTCTGCCGGCATGTTCCTGTCCGCGCCGCTGTCGCAGGGGCTCATCAGCGCCTATGGCTGGTCGGATAGCCTCGTCTATCTCGCCATCCTCATGCTTCTCGTACCGCTGATCGCCATTCCGCTGCGCGGCAATTCGTCCTCCGGCATCACCTCCGCCACGGAATACAAGCAGACGATTGGCGAGGCGCTGAAGGAAGCGCTCGGCCATCGCAGCTACCTGCTGCTCGTCGCCGGCTTCTTCGTCTGCGGTTACCAGGTCGCCTTTATCACTGCGCATTTCCCGGCCTATCTCGGTGATCTCGGCATCGATGCCCGTTACGCCGTGATCGCGCTGGCGCTGATCGGCTTCTTCAACATCATCGGCTCGCTTGCCGCCGGCGTCATCGGCCAGCGTTATTCGAAGCCCTATTTCCTGGCCTATATCTACATCGCCCGCTCGGTGGCGGTGTCGGCCTTCATCCTGCTGCCGAAGTCGCCGGCCTCGGTCATCATCTTCGCGATCGTCATGGGCCTGCTCTGGCTCTCCACGGTGCCGCCGACCAATGCGTTGGTCGCCATCATGTTCGGCACCAAGCATCTCGGTCTGCTCGGCGGCATCGTCTTCTTGTCGCACCAGGTTGGCTCGTTCCTCGGTGTGTGGATGGGCGGCTACCTCTACGACCATTTCGGCACCTATGATCCGGTGTGGTGGCTCGGCGTGGCGCTCGGTATTTTCGCGGCGATCGTGCACTGGCCTATCCAGGAAAAGGGCGTTTTGCGCCCGGCCGCGGCCTGAAAAAATGATGCCGCCGCCCGAAAGGAATTCGGGCGGCGCTTCTTGCAAACCGTCATAAAAGTTTCTAAATCTGAAGCACCGGCCCATGCCGGTTTTGTTTTACGGCTGTTATGCTCATATTGAGCAAAATAGCGAGGCCGCGGGAAGGCGGCGGAAAGGGAGGGTTTCATGACCACTCTGGCCCGGAATGCGGCAGGAGCCGCCGTCGCGCGTCCGCTGACCGCCGCGGAGCGCTTCGGCGTGCTGGAAAAGCCCGACCTCACCTTTACGCCGGAAATCGCCCGCGAGACCGAGCACCTTTACGAGAAGGTGAAGCAGTTCATTCCCGCCTTCGAATGGCCGGTCTACGCGCCCTATGTCGCCGCGATCAACCGGCTGAAGCGCGAGCGCGGCGCCGTCATTCTCGCCCACAATTACCAGACGCCGGAAATCTTCCACTGCGTCGCCGATATCGTCGGCGATTCACTGCAGCTTGCCCGCGACGCCACCAAGGTCGATGCCGAGATCATCATCCAGTGCGGCGTGCACTTTATGGCCGAGACCTCGAAGCTGCTGAACCCGGAAAAGACCGTGCTCATCCCGGATTCGCGCGCCGGCTGCTCGCTGTCGGAATCGATTACCGGCGAGGACGTGCGCCTCTTGAAGCAGCGGTATCCGGGCGTGCCTGTCGTCACCTATGTCAACACGTCGGCCGACGTGAAGGCGGAGACGGACATCTGCTGCACCTCGTCCAACGTGCTTGCCGTCATCGAGAGCCTGGAGAGCGATACCGTGCTCTGCATTCCCGACGAATATCTGGCGATGAACGTCGCCAAGCAGACCAACAAGAAGATCCTGACCTGGAAGGGCCATTGCGAGGTGCACGAGCGCTTCACGGCGGCCGAACTGCTGTCCTACAAGGAAGCCCATCCCGGCATCGAGATCATCGGCCACCCGGAATGCCATCCGGACGTCATCGCCGTCTGCGATTTCGCCGGCTCCACTTCGGGCATGATCAACTACGTGAAGGACAATCGCCCGTCGCGCGTGCTGCTGGTCACTGAGTGCTCGATGGCTTCCAATATCCAGGCCGAACTGCCGGGCGTCGATTTCGTCAAACCGTGCAATCTCTGTCCGCACATGAAGCGCATCACGCTGCCGAAAATCCTCGACAGCCTGGTGACCATGACGGAGGAGGTTCTGGTCGACCCGGCAATCGCCGACCGCGCCCGCCTCGCCGTCGAGCGGATGGTGAACCTGAAGCAGTAGGCCGCCCTCCATCTGGAGGAGGGGTCTCAATGCCCCACGGCTGGTCTCTCGGAAGGGAGACCGGGCGGTGCGTCGGAGGAGTAAGACATGCCTATTGAAAGTTTTCGCCCACAATCCTGGAACGGCATCGATGATATCGTCATCGTCGGTGGCGGCCTTGCTGGCCTCTTCTGCGCGCTCAAACTTGCGCCGCGTCCCGTTACCATTCTCGCCGCAGCACCGATCGGGCAGGGCGCATCGTCTGCCTGGGCGCAGGGCGGCATTGCCGCCGCGATGAGCCCCGGCGACACGTTCGACAAACACGTCGCAGACACGCTGGAAGCCGGCGCCGGTATCGTCGACGAGAAGATGGCGCGCTTCATGGTCTCCGAAGGCCCGGCGCGTATTCATGACCTTCTGGAATACGGCGTGCCCTTCGACCGCGATCTCGAAGGCAAGCTCATGCTTTCCCGCGAGGCCGCCCATTCCGAGCGCCGCATCGTGCGCGTCAAGGGCGACATGGCCGGCAAGGCGATCATGGAGGCGTTGATCGCCGCCGTGCGCAACACGCCGTCGATCCGCGTGCTGGAAGGCTACGTCGTCGAGGAACTCGTGCGCGAAGGCCGCTTCATCTCGGGTGTCGTGGCGCGGCCGGATGCGGGCCAGTCGAAAAACCGCGTGCATTTCCCGGCGCGCGCCGTGGTGCTGTGCTCGGGCGGCGTCGGCCATCTCTTTGCCGTCACCACCAATCCGTGGGAGGCCTGCGGCCAGGGTGTCGGCATGGCGGCGCGCGCCGGCGCCATCATCGCCGATCCGGAATTCGTGCAGTTCCACCCGACGGCGATCAATATCGGCCGCGACCCCGCACCGCTCGCCACCGAGGCGCTGCGGGGCGATGGCGCCCATCTCATCAATTCCGCCGGCCACCGCTTCATGCTGGATATCCACGAGGATGCCGAACTGGCTCCGCGCGACATCGTTTCGCGCGGTGTCTTCGCCGAGGTCCAGGCCGGCCGCGGCGCCTTCCTCGATTGCACCAAGGCGGTGGGCAGCCACTTCCCCGACATGTTCCCGACGGTCTACGCCTCCTGCAAGGCCGCCGGCATCGACCCGGTGACGCAACCGATCCCGGTCGTCCCCGCCGTGCACTACCACATGGGCGGCGTGCTGACGGACGCGGAAGGCCGCACCTCGATCGACGGGCTGTGGGCGGCCGGCGAGGTCACCTCCACCGGCGTGCACGGCGCAAACCGGCTGGCCTCGAACTCCCTGCTCGAAGCCGTCGTCTTCGCCGCGCGGATTGCGGAAAACATCAAGGGCATGCTGCCGGAGCCGAAGATCAACGACTGGGGCAAGAATGCCGGCGAGAGCGACGACCTCGTGACCATCGAGGACAGCCCGGCGCTGACGCGCCTGCGCCGCATCATGAGCGACCATGTCGGCGTTATCCGCACCCGCGATGGTCTGAGGGCCGCGATCCGCGAGATCGCCACGCTGGAGCGCGAAAACAGCCGCATGCGCTTCCACAACATCGTCACCACGGCAAAACTCATCGCGACCGGCGCATATCTGCGCGAAGAAAGCCGCGGCGGCCACTTCCGCTCGGATTTCCCCGAGCAGAAAGCCACCTGGAAGCACCGCACCTTCCTCACGCTTGCAGAGGCCGAAACGGTGGTGGCGGACCTTTCGGAAACGGCAGCGGCGTAACGGCGCCATCGCGATCAAACAACGAAGCAGGATAAGCCCATGACCACCCCCTATCTTCCCGTCCTCTCGCCGCTGATGGTGGAGGATCAGGTGCGTGCCGCTTTGTCGGAGGATCTGGGCCGGGCGGGTGATATTACCAGCCAGGCGACGATTGCGCCGGGTGTCGTGGCGCGGGCGGAACTGAACGCGCGTGAGGACGGCGTCGTTGCCGGTCTCGATCTGGCCCGCGCGGCGTTCCGGCTGATGGATCCTGCGATCCATTTCGAGGCCTTTGTGAAGGACGGCGACAGGCTTCATCCTGGCACGGTGATCGCGCGTGTTTCCGGGCCGGCTCGCGCGGTGCTTTCGGCCGAGCGCGTGGCGCTCAATTTCCTCATGCATCTCTGCGGTGTGGCCACGCATACCGCGCGGTTTGCCGACGAGATCGCGCATACAGCGGCGAAGGTCTGCTGCACGCGCAAGACCATTCCCGGCCTTCGCGCACTCGAAAAATACGCTGTTCGCATGGGCGGCGGTTCGTCGCATCGCTACGGCCTCGATGACGCGATCCTGATCAAGGACAACCATATCGCGGTTTCCCAGGGTGTCGCCGGCGCCATCCACGCCGCCCGCGCCTTTGCCGGCCACCTCGTCAAGGTCGAGGTGGAGGTGACGACGCTGGAGGAACTGGAGGAGGCGCTGGAGGCGCAGCCGGACGTCATCCTGCTCGACAATATGGGGCCGGAACTGCTGCGCCGCGCCGTCGAGATCAACCGCGATTGCGCCGGCCTGACCGATACGAGCTATGCCGCCGACCCGCGCCGCGTGAAGCTCGAAGCCTCGGGCAACGTGAACCTGAAGACGATCCGCGCCATTGCCGAAACGGGCGTCGACTATATTTCGACCTCCAAGATCACCATGGCCGCGCCGACGCTCGACATCGGCCTTGACGTCGTTGTGAGTTGATCGGGCGGAACCCGCTCGGTTGCGATGCGTTCCGACTCCATAGGAAATCAATCGGAAGGACGCATCATGTTGAAGATCGTTGCGATCGTCGCCGCGACGGGCACCTTTGCCGCACTGGGCGCACCCGCGTTCGCCCAGCAGGCGAAGAACACGGCGCAGGCCAATTTCGTCGACCAGTCCGGCAAGGAAACCGGCCGCGCGCACCTGACCGCCGGAAGTGACGGCGTCCTGTTCGAGGTGGAGGTTTCCGGTCTGACACCGCGCAAATGGGTGGCGCTGCACGTCCACGAGACCGGTTCGTGCGATCATGCCGATGGTCACAAGTCCGCCGGCGGCCATTTCAATCCGGACAAGAAGGATCACGGCTTCGCATCCGCGACCGGCCCGCATGCCGGTGACCTGCCAAACCAGTATGTTTCCGAGGATGGCGTGATGCGCGCGCAGATCTACACGGGCATGGTGCGCCTCGACGATGCGGAGCGTGGCATCCGCGGTCGCGCGTTGATCGTGCATGCGGGTTCGGACGATTATCGCACCAACCCGGCAGGCGGCGCGGGCGATCGTCTCGCCTGCGCCGTGATCGAGTAAACCGGTCTATTGTGCCGCAAGATCAGCGGGTTGCTGCGCGTTGTGGTAGGTGACCTGCGGGAACGGGATGGAGATGCCGCGGGCATCGAAGGTGAGCTTGACCCGCTTGATCATCTCTCGGGTCGTCGCCCACCAGTCCGGCGTGTCGACCCAATAGCGTAGCGTGACGACGACGGCGCTGTCGCCGAGGCTGTCGATGAAGACGCTGGGTTTCGGTTCCGCAAGGATGCGCGGCTCGGCCACCGCCAGTTCCTCCATGGTGCGCACGGCAAGGTCGAGGTCGTCGTCATAGCCGATGCCGACCTGAAGGTCGTGGCGACGCGTGCGCTCGCGGCTGTAGTTGGTGACCGGTGTGTTCCACAGCGTGGAATTCGGTGCCAGCCGGTAAAGGCCGTCGAGGCTGCGCATTTCGGTGGCGAACAGGCCGATCTCGACGATGGTGCCGGACACCTCCGGTGTCTCGATATATTCGCCGACGCGGAATGGTCGCAGCACCAGCAGCATGATGCCGGCCGCGATGTTCTGCAGCGTGCCCTGCAAGGCGAGGCCGATGGCAAGGCCGGCGGCGCCGAGCGCGGCGATGATGGAGGCGGTCTGCACGCCGAACTGGCCGAGCACCGTCACGAAGACGAGGACGAGCATGCCGTAGCGCAGGATGTTCGCGAAGAAATGAGCGAGCGTCATGTCGATGCCGCGCACATGCGAGAGGCCGCGCAGCGCCCAGCGATGCAGCAGCCGTGAGAGGAACCAGCCGAGCACGAAAAGCACGATGGCGCCGAGAATAGAGAAGGAATACTGCACGGCGAGCGCGCTCGCCTGTGTAAGCGCCGCGCGTGTCGCGACGATGAGTTCGTTTGCCTGTTGTTCCATAGGCCCTTTCCCCTAATTGACGTCGAAAGGGGGGAACGCCACGGCTCCCAGATAAGTTCCGCAGAAAATTCAATCGTTTGGTTCAGCGCATGCCGACCTTGAGGCCGGGCGCGGGGCGTTCCTCATAAATGCGGCGGCGGAACCGGAAGAGGGCGGCAGGACGGCCGCCCGTGGCGGAGGTGGAGCCGCCGGTGGGCTCGACGAGTTCGGCGCCCTCCACCAGGCGGCGGAAATTCTGCTTGTGCAGATGCCGGCCGGAAATCGCCTCCACGGTCGCCTGCAACTCGGTCAGCGTGAATTCCGGCGCCATCAGTTCGAAGATCACCGGGCGGTATTTGATCTTGCCGCGCAGGCGCGCCATGGCGGTCGCGAGAATGCGGCGGTGGTCGTGGCGCATGGCGATGCCGGGGGCGGTGCCGCAGGATCGGGCACGGCCATCCGTCACGGCCTCTTCGGCAAGGCCGGCTTCGTAGAGCAATTCATAGCGTTCGAGGACGAGTTCCTCATCCCAGGGGAAATCCTCTAGGCCGAAGGCGAGGCGCATCCGGTTGCGGGGCGACGGTAGGGCGGGAACGCGTTGCGTATGGATGAGTTCGGAAGCCCAGTTTTTCAAGGCCGGCAGGATCACCTGGTCGATGACGACCGGTCGGCCCTGCCGCCAGTCTTCCCAGGGCAGGTAGGAATACCAGTCGCGCCATGCGGCACCGGCTTCGGCCAGGCGTTCGTTCGCCTCGGCGTCGGTGCGGGTCAGTGCGAGATAACCGACCGAGACCATGTGCGTGCCGGCTTCGTCCGGCAGTTTCTGGCGGCCGCGGTCGCCGAATGTATAGAGTTGCTCGATATAGCCGAGCTTCAGCGCCGTCTGCGCCTCGACGCTGGCGCGCAGGCTCGTCTCGAAGGTCCGGTGCTGCTGCGGATCGAACGGCCCGAAGGGCAGGGCGTCACGGCCGTTCGTGCCATCGCCGCCGATTGCGAGAATGCAGGGGCTGCGGCCGGAAATCGCGACGACCGCCGCATTGAGGCCGATTTCGACCGGCGGGCGGGCGGTGGTCTCCGTCATCGCTCAACGGACTCCGGCACGGCGGAAAAGGAAAACGGGCTGTCGCCGACATAGTCCGCGCCCCGGCCGATCGCCCTGACGGCGGCAATCAGCCGGCCGCCGCGGGACAGCACATGGTCGCCGATCTCGATCAGCCGCGCATTCGGCGTCGCCTGCACGGAGGCGCGGCGCAGGCGCTGCGCCAGGTCGTGCTCGTCCTGATCCGGCTCCACCGCCAGCGCGGCGAGCAGGGCTGCGGCCGGCGAGCGGGAGACCCCCATCATGCAATGCACGAGCAGCGGCGCCTGCCGGTCCCAGCCGCGGGCGAAGCCGACGATCGCGGTGACATGCTCCTCGCCCGGCGCGACGAGATTTCCCGTGCCGGCAAAGGCGATGTCGTTGACGCCGAGGATCATGTGACGCTCGGCGGCGATGACGGCCGGCCGGTGAAAACCCTGCTTCGGCGCGACGAGGCTCAGCATTTCGCGACAGCGGTGGCGCACCGCAAGTTCCGCGATTTTTCCAAGCGGTGCGACGACGATCGTGTCCATCGTCACACCGTCGCTGCGAGAGGGCCGCGCCCGCGGTCCAGGGTCTCGAAACGTTCGACAAACCGCCGCTGTGCCTCGATGGCGGGAAGGGGCGCAACGTCGAGCATGTCGAGCGTAATGCCGCGCGGCGCGCCGAAGAACTTGACGGCTTCGGCATGGGAAAAGCCGGCCAGTTCCGTCGCCTCGAAGAAGGCAGCAACCTGGTCGGCCTTCTTGATCTTCGCCTTCAGCGCGGCGGGTGTTGTCGATGGCAGGCCGAAGCGCAGATGCACGGCCGCCTCCAGTCGTTTTTCCACCGTCTTGTAGCCGCCGCCGACGACCGCCTTGAACGGCGAGATCATGTCGCCGATCACATATTCCGGCGCATCGTGCAGCAGCGCGATCAGGCATTCGCCGGCATCGCAGCGGTTCTGCTGGCGGAAGATCGCCTCGACGACGAGCGAATGCTGCGCGACGGAAAAGGCATGATCGCCGTTGGTCTGGCCGTTCCAGCGCGCGACGCGGGCAAGGCCATGCGCGATATCGGACAGCTCTATGTCGAGCGGCGAGGGATTGAGCAGGTCGAGGCGGCGGCCGGACAACATGCGCTGCCAGGCGCGCGGTTCCGTCTTGGCGCGCGTCGCCCCGCTCATTGCGCCGGCACCTCCGAAGCCTCTTGCGGGAAGGTGAGGCCGGTCCAGGCGGGAAGCTCGAGGGTCACGGGCACGCCATTGGCGGTGATGGGCGTATCGCTCTGCATGGCGTCCGCCGCGCGGTCGATGCGCACGATGGCGAGGCCGAGCGTGCCGGAGACGCTGCCGAGCGTGCCGATCGGCTTGCCGCCAGCCAATAGCTCGGTACCGGTCGGGGGAAGGGCGGCCTCACTGCTGACGATGACGGGCCGGCGGCGGGCGGTGCCGCGATGCTGCATGCGGGAGACGACCTCTTGTCCCACATAGCAGCCCTTGCGGAAGGAGAGGCCGCCGGCGAGATCCAGGATGATGTCGTGCGGGAAGGCATCGGACAGCGCATAATCGCGGCCGGATTCCGGGATGCCGGCGCCGATGCGCAGCGTGTCGTAAAGCGCCGGATCGTCGCTGCCACCACCACCCGGGCGGCGCGAGACATCGCGGCCCGCCCTGGCGAACCGGGCGTCGCGCGGCGCATCGGCTTCAACGTCGTCCCAAGCGATGGTCACGTCGCTCTCCTCGACGACGGCAAGATCGACCGCGGCGCGCAGCTTGTACATGGTCAGCCGCTTCAGCAGCGTATCCCGCTGGTCTTCCGTCGTTTCGATCAGCAAGGCGTCCGTGCCGTCGCGGCGGATCAGGAAGTCGAAGAGGATCTTTCCCTGCGGCGTCAACAGTGCGCCGGGGCGGATCTCGCCTTCGGGCAGGTCGGGCAGGTTGGTGGTGATGAGCGCTTGCAGGAAGGTTTCGGCATCCTTGCCGGAAAGGCGGAGAAAGGCGCGGCCGGAAAGCGTGACGGAAGGCATGATTCGATCCAGATTTTCGCGCACCGGCACCAGCCGGCGGCAGGCGGTGCACCAATGCACCCGTTGAGACAGAAGTAGAATGGCCGGGCGGCTTTCGCAAGGTCACGGCGCTCGTGCCGCGACGGCCGGTGCCCTTGCTGGTCATTGTCCTCGCCCCTTGTCGGTAGGCTGGGGATGGGTATGAAGGAGGCCCCATCAGAGCGAGGCCGAGACATCATGACACCAGCGCCGCTGCCCGACGATGCCTGGTCCGCCTGGCATCCGGCGGAACTCGCCTGCCGGCTTGCCGGTGTTGCACGCCCATGGTGCGTCGTCGGCGGCTGGGCGCTCGATCTGTGGCACGGCGTAGAGACGCGGCCGCATGAGGATCTGGAATTCACCATCCTACGCGCCGACTTCCCACGGTTTCGCACGGCCCTGTCGGGGCTGCGTTTGCATGCGGTCGGCGATGGCCATGTCGAACCGCTTGCCGCGGGGGCGGTGCCACCCGCGGACATCGCTCAGGTCTGGTGCGAGGACGTCGCCGCGCGCTGCTGGCGCGTCGACATGATGCTGGAGGACGGCACCCCGGATATCTGGATCTACAAGCGCGATCCCTCGATCCGGCATGCGCGCGGCGCGATGGTGCGGACAAACGGCGAGGGCATTCCCTACCTCGCGCCGGAGGCCATTCTGCTTTTCAAGGCAAAATACAGGCGGGAGAAGGACGAGGCGGATTTTGCGATGGCGTTGCCCAAGCTCGACGCGGCGCAACGGCACTGGCTGAAAGCCGCAATCGCAAAGGCCCACCCGGATCACGCCTGGATTGGCGCGTTATAGGGTCATTCGCCGGTGACGAAGAATTTCCACTGACCGTCCGGCGTGATGCCGAGGCGATAGAAATTGTAGCTGCCGAACTCCTGCATCTCGGCGAAGTCGCCGGCCGTCACGATGCGCAGGAGCTCCACTTTCTCCGGTGGCGTCAGGCCGGCAAGGGGCTTTTCGGCGAAGTAGGGCCAGACATACATTTCATCCGGCGTGCCAGCGCCGACATGGGCAAAGCCGGTCGCCAATATGTCGAGCAGGATTGCCAGCACCTCGATGCCGTCATTGTCGCCGGATTGGCCCTTCAGCGTTTCGACCGGGCCTTCCTCGGTCTCGACGAGGGAGACCTGGGTCTCGGTCATGCCTTTGCCGAGTAGGGGACGAAGCCGTTCGATATCGCCGGAGGCGGCGGCTTCGACGATCAGTTCACGCATGCGGCGTACGGCTTCCGGCGCCTTGGCGATGTCATGGATGATCTCGGCCGGCGTTTGAGGCTCTTCGACGGTGGCGTCGTCGCTCGAGGGCGTCTCGTCCGCCGGCTCGGTCACCGCTTCGTTCCTGCGAATCAGCGGGTCGGGCATCGGCAGTTCGATGGGGCCGGTTTCGTCCTTCTGTTCTTCTTCGGCCGGCGGCGTTTCTTTGCCTTCGGCCGGCTTCTGCTGCACCTGGCCCTGTTCGTTCTTCAGTTCGCTGAGGGCAAAGGCCGGACGCACGGGCGCGGTAAGCGCCGTCGTTCCAAAAAGCACCGACAATACGATGAGGCTGCTGTGGAACAGCTTGTTGCCGTCAGCCGACATCTGCATGACCTGTCTTTCCAGCCTGGAGCATTTTCAACGCAATTCCGCTACGCATTTCTGCAGGAATTGCTCTATTGCAGGATGCGCTCGGGGGAGAATTCTCCAGCCAGCAAACGCTCGCGCAGCGAATCAAGCATGGCTTCCGCACCGCGTTCGCCCTGCGTGCGGATCGTCTCGCGCAAGGCGAGCGCAATGGCCGCGTCGGCGATGATTTCCGGTTCGATACCGTCCGCCATTCCGTCAGCCCAGGCCTCGTTCTGGTATTCCAGAGCGGCCTGCATCTTCTCGTGTACGATCATCTCGTCGATATCGTTGAGAGTAGGTTCCATTGATCGGTCCATGCGCGGCATTCAGTTCTTACTCGACTGTTAACGACCTTAGCAGCCTTTTCCCAAAACGGCACTGGCTGCCGAAGAAAGAGGTTAATTAACCGCTAATTTCCGAAACGGGCGGTAATTTCTGTGGCAAGTGTTGCACCTTCGTTACGGTATCTCTCTTCTGCGACAACCGCCGAGTCGGTGCAAGCAGTATAGATGGCGGCGAAGGAACGGTATCCACGATTGAACGCGGCGGTCAGCTTTTCCTGCCGTTTCGGTTCATTTGCCGCTTCCATGTCGATCAGGCGCTGCACGGAAGCGCGCCAGTTGTCCTCCGCCTTGTCCATGCACAGATTGCGCAGGTAGTGGACCGCGCCGATGATCTCGGAAAGCCGCTCCAGCCGCTCGTCATAGGGTGTGGGCTTTTCCTCTGCGGGCGCCGCGCTCGGCGTTTCCTTGGCTTTGTCGCCGGCCGCCTGCTGGGCGAAAGCCGGCGCCGCGAGGAGAAGGCTGAAGAGGAGGAGAAGGCGAATCACCGTCATGCGCTCCGCTTCGCCCGCTCGGCTTCCAGCCGCGCGATACATTCGCGCACGCTGTCGGGCGCGGGCATATGGGCGATCTCGTCCGCCGAATACCAGCCGACGCTCGCCGCATCATCGGAGGCGACCGCCGTGGCCATTGGGTCGGCCTTCACCTTGAAGACGGAGAGAAAGAAGGATGGGCTGCCGGGGCCTTCTTCGCGGCCGGGCAGGTCATAGGTCGCGAAAAGCATGGGCTTTTCGGCGCGAATGCCGGTTTCCTCGTGCAGTTCGCGCAGCGCCGTTTCGGCCGGCGTCTCGCCGTCCTCGCCGCGTCCGCCGGGAAAGGCGTACATCGCATCCGAGGGCGGCTTGCTGCGCAGCACGAGCAGATAACGCCCGTCGCGCTCGATGATGGCAGAGGAGGCGGGCTGGGGCTTCTTCGATTTCTTCATCGCTGTCCGGTTCGCTTGCGCTTGATTGACCCCTTATAGGCAAAGTGCGATGACGACGCCATGTGTGGACGATTTGCATTGCTGGCCAAGGCCGATCTCATGCGCGAGTTTCTCAATGTCGTGAACATGGAGGACCCGCCGGCGCGCTACAATATCGCGCCGACGCAGCCGGTGCTGATTGTCGTCGCCAGTGAAAAGCAGGAGCCCGGCAGCAACCTGCCGGAGCGCAAGGCCATGCTGGTGCGCTGGGGCTTCATGCCCGGCTGGGTCAAGGATCCGCGCGACTTTCCGCTACTCATCAATGCGCGTGCCGAAACGGCGATCGGCAAGGCGTCCTTCAAGGCCGCCATGCGCCATAGGCGCATTCTCGTGCCGGCCTCCGGCTTCTTCGAATGGCGAAGGCCAGCGGAGAAGGGCGCGAAGTCGCAGGCCTATTTCATCCGCCCGAAGAAGGGCGAGGTCGTCGCCTTTGCCGGCCTCATGGAAACCTGGTCCTCGGCGGATGGATCGGAGGTCGATACCGGCGCCATCCTGACGACGGCGGCGAACAACGATGTCGCCCGTATTCACGACCGCATGCCGGTCGTCATCCGTCCGGAAGATTTTTCCCGCTGGCTGGATTGCAAGACGCAGGAGCCACGGGATGTGGTGGATCTCATGACGCCGATCGACGACGGCTTCTTCGAGGCGATCCCGGTGTCCGATCGGGTCAACAAGGTCGCCAATATGGGGCCGGAAATCCTGGAGGCGGTCGTGGAGGAGGCGCTGCCGGAAACGAAAAAGGGCGCACACGCGCCCCCACCGTCAGATCAGCTTTCGCTTTTCTAGCCTCGATCCCTGTGCCGCAAACCGGCTCAGTCGTAGAGCGGCTGCAGCACGGCCGGAATGTCGTGCTCGCGGCGCTTGTCCTTGCGCTTTTGTTCGGGCTTGCACTGCGTGGCAGCCACGACGGCGCGCAGGCCGAGCGGCTTGTAGCGCTTCTGAAGGTTCTCTTTGGCTTCGGTATTCTGCACCGTTTCAGTGCGTGCGGTCGACATTGTCACTCTCCTGAAGTGTCTTTCATCGGGCGGCCCATTCGAATTTCCCCTGGTTGCTGCCCCAATGACCTATGCATTTACGTGACCTGTTCGGCCAAATTCTGCTCAAATCTTGATCGCTCTGCGGCGAATGGTCGAAATGGGCGGGTTTTTGCGATCAAGAATTGTGACTGCTGCTAACATTCATTTGCGCGGTGTCTGGCGCACGCGTCCCTGAAGGAAGGCGGCGATGATGGCGCGTAGGCTGAACGGGTTCTCCTGCTTTTCTCCGGGCAGCGGCCGCTCCTCGCAGCGATCGGAATTTTCACATGGCTTGGCATCCTCGCATTTCGTGTTCCTCATGGCGTCCCCCTGGTTTTCCGGCGATTGCGGGCCGGTTCGACGGTTCCTTTCTCTCACGGGGGCAGGGGGCGCCGTGTCACCTCGGTAACAGGCGGAAGCGCAAAGGATTTTCGTCGGGAATGCCATTCGCCCGCTTGACCGCACGCGCGCATGGCGCGATAAAGCAGGCCATGAAAACGGTACTCTGCATTCGCCGGAGCATTATTCGCTAGCGCACGCGCTGGCCCGGCCGTTTTCGTCCCCCAAAATCCCCGGATGACAACGACCCGGCCAGCCGGGTTTACGCATTTTGGGAGACTCTTATGGCCGAAAAACCGGTCCTGACGCTGTACAACACGCTCACGCGGTCGAAGGAGCCCTTTGCGCCCATCGATCCTGAAAACGTGCGCATGTATGTCTGCGGCCCGACGGTCTACGACTTTGCCCATATCGGCAATGCCCGGCCGGTCATCGTCTTCGACGTGCTGTTCAGGCTGCTGCGCCATCTCTATGGCGAAAGCCACGTCACCTATGCCCGCAACATCACCGACCTGGACGACAAGATCAACGCCCGGGCGCTGCGCGATTTCGGAACGGAGATCAAAGACGGCACCCTGTCGCTGAACGAGGCGATCCGTCGCGTGACGGAGAAGACGGCGAACCAGTTCCACGCCGACGTCGCGATCCTCGGCTGCCTTGAGCCGACGCACGAGCCCCGCGCCACGGAATTCGTGCAGCCGCGCGACGACGGAAAATCCGACATGATCACGCTGATCGAGCGGCTGATCGAGCGTGGCCATGCCTATGAGGCCAGTGGGGAGGTGCTGTTCGACACCGGCTCGACGGCGGATTACGGCGAACTCTCGAAACGCAATCTCGACGAACAGCAGGCCGGCGCACGCGTCGCAGTGGATGCCCACAAGAAGAGCCCCGGCGACTTCGTGCTCTGGAAGCTTTCGTCTGCGGAAGAGCCCGGCTGGGAAAGCCCGTGGGGCCGTGGCCGTCCGGGTTGGCATATCGAATGCTCGGCCATGGCGGCCGCCTATCTCGGCGAGGTTTTCGATATCCATGGCGGCGGGCTCGACCTGATCTTCCCGCACCACGAAAACGAGATCGCCCAGTCGCGTTGCGCCCACGATACGAAAGTGATGGCGAATGTCTGGATGCACAACGGCTTCGTCCAGGTCGAAGGCCGCAAGATGTCGAAGTCCGAAGGCAATTTCGTCACGATCTATGAACTGCTGCACGAGGAGAAGTTCGGCGGCCGCAAATGGTCGGGCGAGGTGCTGCGTCTTGCCATGCTGATGACGCATTACCGCGAGCCGATCGATTTCAGCGTGAAGCGCCTGGAAGAGGCCGAGCGCCTCCTCGCCAAGTGGCCGGCCGGTGGAAACCCTGCCGAAGGCCGCGTGGACGAAAGCGTGCTGGCGCCGCTTCACGACGACCTCAACACGGTGGCAGCCGTTCAGGCGCTGCATGCGCTCGCCCAATGCGCCAACACCGACCCGCTGATGCTGCCCGTCTTCGCCGCCAGCGCCGCCCTTCTCGGCATCGAGCCGAAGAAGGTGGAGGTGTCCAAGGCGTTGGAGGAAAGCATCGATTCGATCATCCAGCTTCGTCTCGAAATGCTGAAGACGAAAAACTTCGCCGAGGCCGACAAGATCCGCGACGACCTCGCCGCCAAGGGCGTCCAGCTCAAGGACGGCAAGGACCCGGAGACCGGCGAGCGCGTGACAACGTGGGAGATGAAGAGGTGAACACACCCTTCTACACCGGCGGATGCCAGTGCGGTGCCGTGCGCTTTCATGTCGAAGGCGCGCTCGGTGATGCGTCGGTCTGTCATTGCCGCATGTGCCAGAAGGCGAGCGGCAATTTTTACCTGCCGCTCGTTTCCGTGCGGCAGGCAAAACTCAGCTGGACGCGCGGCGAGCCCAAGCGCTTCCAGTCGTCGAACCATGGCTATCGCGGTTTCTGCGCCGATTGCGGCACGCCGCTGACCTATGAGGCGCCGGACGGGGTGGCGCTGACCATCGCGGCGTTCGACGATCCGGCCGAGATCGCCCCGCGCATCCAGTGGGGTATCGAGGCGAAGCTGCCCTATGTGGATACGGTGCACGACCTGCCGGGCGAGGACACGATGGCGGACCAGGATTCGGCCTCCTTCCTCGCCGATCTCGTCTCCTACCAGCACCCGGACCACGACACCGACGACTGGCCGCCGGAGCGCAAGCCATGAGCATTTCGCGCATCTATACCGGCGGCTGCCAGTGCGGCGCGGTGCGCTACCGCGTCGAGGGCACGCTCGGCGATCCGCATCTTTGCCATTGCCGCATGTGCCAGAAGGCGGCCGGCAACTATTTCCTGCCGCTCGCCAATGCGTCGCGCGAGCGGTTTTCGGTGACACGCGGCGAGCCCGGCTGGTTCCAGTCGTCGGAGATCGTGCGCCGCGGCTTCTGCCGGGATTGCGGTACGCCGCTGTTCTACGACGGCCTTGCCGCGGCCCATGTCAACGTGACGCTCGGCTCGCTCGACGATCCCGATGACGTGCGCCCGATCGCGCAATCCGGCGTCGAATCGCGTGTCGTCTGGTTCTCGCAACTGCCGAAGCTCGCCGAAAGCGAAAGCAACGAAGGCGAGGGCGGGGAGGAGCGCCATCTCACGATCCGCGATTCGAACCGCCAGCATCCCGACTACGACACCGATCATTGGCCGCCGGAGGAATAGACATGACCGAGACCGTTCGTACCGGAGGCTGCCAGTGCGGCGCCATCCGTTTCCGTATCAAGGGAGAGCTTGGCCGCCCGTCGATCTGCCATTGCCGGATGTGCCAGAAGCAGTTCGGCGGCTTCTTCGGGCCGCTCGTCACCGCCAAGGGCGAGACGGAATGGACGCGCGAGGAGCCGACCTATTTCCAGTCCTCCATCAATATCGCCCGCGGCTTCTGTAAACATTGCGGCACGCCGCTGACCTACAAACATCCCGGCGGGCTGGAAATCGCCATCGGCGCGTTCGACGATCGCAGCGATCTCGCACCGCAGATCCAGGTCAATTACGCCTCGCGGCTTCCCTGGGTCGAGGCGATTTTTGCCGCACCCGTGCATGACGACCCGAACTATTACAGCCAGCAGGAGCAGATCATCTCCTTCCAGCATCCCGATCACGAAACCGAAAACTGGCCTGCCCACGGATTGAAATTATGAGTGAAGCCTTGCGGACCCTGTATCCCGAAATCGAACCCTACGCCTCCGGTCATCTCGACGTCGGCGATGGGCATGTCATCTATTGGGAGCGTGTCGGCACGCCGGGCGCCAAGCCCGCGGTCTTCCTGCACGGCGGCCCGGGCGGCACGATCTCGCCCAACCATCGCCGCCTGTTCGATCCCGCGCTCTATGACGTGACGCTGTTCGACCAGCGCGGCTGCGGCAAGTCCACGCCGCATGCGGAGCTGGAGGCCAACACGACCTGGCACCTCGTCGCCGATATCGAGCGGCTGCGCGAAATGGCCGGTGCTGAAAAATGGCTGGTCTTCGGCGGTTCTTGGGGCTCGACGCTGGCGCTCGCCTATGCGGAAAAGCACCCGGAGCGCGTCTCCGAACTCGTCGTCCGTGGCATCTACACGCTGACCAAGGGTGAACTCGACTGGTACTACCAGTTCGGCGTCTCGGAAATGTTCCCGGACAAGTGGGAGCGCTTCATCGCCCCCATCCCGCCGGAGGAACGCCATGAGATGATGCACGCCTACCACCGCCGCCTGACGAGCGACGACAAGGCGACGCGCATCGCGGCCGCCCGCGCCTGGAGCCTGTGGGAAGGCGAGACGATCACGCTTCTGCCGGAGCCTTCGACCAGCGATCCCTTTGCCGACGAGGAATACGCCCACGCCTTCGCACGCATCGAAAACCATTTCTTCGTCAATGCCGGCTGGCTGGAGGAGGGGCAACTGCTGCGCGATGCGCACAAGCTGAAGGGCATTCCCGGCCTCATCGTGCATGGCCGCTACGACATGCCATGCCCGGCAAAATATGCCTGGCAGTTGCATAAGGCCTGGCCGGAGGCGGAATTCACCATCGTGGAAGGGGCAGGCCATGCCTATTCCGAACCCGGCATCCTCGACCGCCTTATCTACGCGACCGACAAATTCGCGGGCAAGAAGTAAGACATGAAAAAAGACCGTATCCATCTTTTCGACACCACGCTGCGTGACGGCCAGCAGACACCCGGCATCGATTTTTCCGTTGAGGACAAGATTGCGATTGCCGGCATGCTGGATGAGTTCGGCCTGGACTATGTCGAAGGCGGCTATCCGGGCGCCAACCCGACGGATACGGCTTTCTTCGCCAAGAAACGCACCGGTCGCGCCAAGTTCGTCGCCTTCGGCATGACGAAGCGCGCCGGCATTTCCGCCTCCAACGATCCCGGGCTTGCTGCGCTGCTCGATTCAAAGAGCGACGCGATCTGTCTCGTGGCGAAAAGCTGGGACTATCATGTGCGGGTCGCGCTCGGCTGTTCCAACGACGAGAACCTCGAAAGCATCGGTGAATCGGTGAAGGCCGTCGTTGCCTCCGGGCGCGAGGCCATGGTCGACTGCGAACACTTCTTCGACGGCTACAAGGCGAACCCGGACTATGCGCTCGCCTGCGCCACCACGGCGTTCGCCGCCGGCGCCCGCTGGGTCGTGCTCTGTGACACCAATGGCGGCACGCAGCCGTCGGAAGTGCAGGCGATCGTGAAAACCGTCATCGCCGCCGGCGTGCCGGGCGAGAACCTCGGCATTCATGCGCATAACGATACCGGACAGGCCGTCGCCAATTCGCTGGCCGCCGTCGAGGCTGGCGTGCGCCAGATCCAGGGCACGCTGAACGGCATCGGCGAACGCTGCGGCAATGCCAACCTCGTGACGCTCATCCCGACGCTGGCGCTGAAGGAAGCCTATAACGCGCGTTTCGAGATCGGCATCGATACGGAAAAGCTCACCGGCCTCACCAAGCTCGCCCACACCTTCGACGAATTGCTCAACCGCTCGCCGGACCATCAGGCGCCCTATGTCGGCGCTTCCGCCTTCGCCACGAAAGCCGGCATCCACGCCTCGGCCCTGCTCAAGGACCCGCGCACCTACGAGCACATCACGCCGGAGAGCGTCGGCAACCTGCGCAAGGTCATGGTGTCCGACCAGGGCGGTAAGGCGAACTTCATCAATGCCCTGAAGCTGCGCGGCATCACGGTCGGCAAGGACGATCCGAAGCTCGACCGCCTCATCCAGATCGTCAAGGATCGCGAGGCGACGGGCTATGCCTATGAGGGCGCGGATGCGAGCTTCGCGCTGCTTGCCTACCGCACGCTCGGCACGGTGCCGGATTTCTTCCATGTCGAGAGTTTCCGCGTGATGGTCGAGCGCCGCTACGACGCCAACGGCCAGCTCAAGACGGTGTCGGAAGCCGTCGTGCGGGTCATTGTCGATGGCGAGACGATGATGTCGGTCGCCGAGGGCCACGGTCCGGTCAACGCGCTCGATCTGGCGCTGCGAAAGGACCTCGGCAAATACCAGGCCGAGATCGCCGACCTGGAACTGGCGGACTACAAGGTGCGTATCCTCAATGGCGGCACCGAGGCGATCACCCGCGTGCTGATCGAATCCACCGATGCGTCGGGCGCGCGCTGGTGGACGGTCGGCGTCTCCGACAACATCATCGATGCCTCCTTCCAGGCGCTGATGGACTCCATCGTCTACAAGCTCCTGAAGAACCGCGGTGATGCCGGGCGGGTGGCCGCGGAGTAGGGGATCAGGTTCAGCGCCGCTCACACATCCCTTCACCGGAATGAATTGGTGCATTTACGCATGTTGGAGTATTCCGTCGAAAACTCCATAAATCGACGGGAAATGACACCATGGCCGACGCGAATTCCTCCAGCGGCCCCCAAACCGGCGATTCGCCGCGCGGTTTTGCCTTTGCACTGACAGCCTATGTGCTGTGGGGCTTCCTGCCCTTCTTCATGAAGGCCGTCGCCCATATTCCGGCTTCGGAAGTGGTGGCGCACCGCATCGTCTGGTCGGTGCCGCTGGCGGGTCTCGTTCTCATCTGGCTCGGCCGGACGGCGGATATCAAGTCGGCCTTGCGCTCGCCGCGCATGCTTGCCATGGCGACGCTGACGGCCGTGCTGATCACCATCAACTGGGGCATCTATGTCTGGGCGATCGGCGCCGGCCGCGCCATCGAGACAGCGCTCGGCTATTACATCAACCCGCTGTTCTCGATCTTCCTCGGCGCGGTGCTGTTGAAGGAAAAGCCCGACCCGGCGCAGATGGTGGCGATCGGGCTTGCCGCCTGCGCAGTGGCGATCCTCGCCTTCGATGCGGGCGGCCTGCCATGGGTGTCGCTCGGGCTGTGCCTCTCCTGGGGCTTTTACGCCTTCTTCCGCAAGACATTGCCAGTCGGTCCCAACCAGGGCTTCTTCCTCGAAGTGCTGCTGCTCAGCGTGCCGGCGCTCGGTTATATCATCTGGCTGGAATCGACCGGGCAGGGCCATTTCGGCGATACCGGCATGACGGACGTGCTCTGGCTGCTCGCGTGCGGTGTCGTCACGGCCATCCCGCTGATGATCTACGCCAACGGCGCCAAGCTGCTGCGCCTCTCCACCATCGGCATCATGCAGTACATCGCGCCGACGATGATCTTCATCATCGCCGTCTTCGTCTTCGGCGAACCCTTCGGCACCACCAAGCTGATCGCCTTCGTGCTGATCTGGGTGGCCCTGTTCATCTATTCCGGCTCGATGCTGCGCTCGGCGCGGGCAAGGCGGGCTGCAGCGACGGAATTGAAGCCGGCCGAGTGAGTGGTCTGAAAAAGGCCGGGCTCAGGTATCGGCCCTGGACGGACATGCAACCCGTCCACGATGTCATCCTCGGGTTTGACCCGAGGATCCAGACGGCACCGCGCGCTGGATGGTCGGGTCAAGCCCGACCATGACGGAGGAGAGGGCGGCCTCTTACAGGCGGGCGATAATCTCCGCTTCGCCATCGCGGTCCACCTGGCCGGCCCAATGCTCGACGAGGGCTGCGACGATCTCCGCCGGATCGTCGATGACGAGCGGCTGGACGAGATGGGCGGTGTGGATGAAGCCCTCGTCCGCCATGTGGCGGATCAGCTTCAGCATTGGATCCCAGAAGCCGCCGATATTGGCAAAGACCATCGGCTTGCGGTGGCGGCCGAGTTGCGCCCAGGTCATCACTTCTACGATCTCTTCCAGCGTGCCGATGCCGCCCGGTAGCGCCACGAAGGCGTCGGCGCGGTCAAACATCTTGTGTTTGCGCTCGTGCATGTCGGGCGTGATGATCAATTCGCTGAGCTGGCCCAGCGAATGACGGGTGGCCTCCATATCCACGAGGAATTGCGGTATAATGCCCGTGACGCGGCCGCCATGCGAGAGCACGCCGCTGGCGACCGCTCCCATGATGCCTTTGGTTCCGCCGCCATAGACGAGACGCAGATGGTTTTCGGCCATCGCCTGGCCCAAACGCCGCCCGGCGGCGATATAGGACGAATCACGGCCAGGCTGGGAGCCGCAGTAAACGCAGACGGATCGAATCGGCAGGGTTTGTTCGCTCATGACGGGATTCAGCCACCCCGCCGGGAGCCCGTCAAGGATAATGACGAAAAAGCACGGGGGCGACGCCCCGGAATGCCCCCTGAACCTTGTGTAAAACACGGCGAATCGATAGCAATTTCAGGAGGGGACCCCGGGAAACCGGGACAGAAAGAGAGTTGATGATGAAGAACAAGACCGGTCTGGTGGTGTTGATCGTGCTGGCGGCGGCAACGCTGCTCATGGTTTTCTTCGTGCTGCCCAACATGAACAAGGAAAAACCGGCGGAACCGACCGTCGCAACCCTGCTCGACAAGCCGGCTGAGGGCGGTGGCGAGACCACGACGGCCGATGGCAAGCAGTCCCGCCCGGCGACCGCCGAAACCGCGACGGCTGAGACCGCGACAGGCGAGGACAAGCCGGCCACCGACACGGCTACCGGGACCCAGGAAACCGCAACTCAGGAAACGGCCAAGGCCGAGACGACGCCGGCCGACCCCGCCACCGGCTGGGTCACGCCTGCCTTCGATCTGCTGCGTGTCGAGCCGGATGGCTCCACGGTGATCGCCGGCCACGGCCAGCCGAACACCAAGCTGGAAATCAAGAATGGCGAGACCGTCGTCGCGACGGCCGATATCGGCCCGTCCGGTGATTTTGCCGCCGTCTTCGATCAGCCGCTCGCGGCCGGGGACTACCAGCTGACCCTCAACACCAAGGACGACAAGGGCGTCGCCAAGACCTCCGAAGAGGTGGCGACCGTTTCCGTGCCGACAAACAGCGGCGGCGAGCTGCTGGCCATGGTTTCCAAGCCGGGTGAGGCAAGCCGCCTGATCACCGTGCCGGAAACGACCGAGAAGGCTGCCGAGGCCGCTGGCAAGTCGGTCGAACAGCCTGCCGGCGAAACCGCATCGGCCACTGGCGACGTCGCGACGAACTCTGAAGAGAAGGCCGCTACCGCGACCGACGGACAGGCTACCGACACGCAAACCGCCCTGGCAACGGGCGAAGGCAACCAGCCGTCCGGCGAGGTCGCGACGAGCCAGGATGCTGCCACCGATGCAACGGCCAAGGCGCAGGCCCGCGTTTCGGCGGTCGAGCTGGAAGGCGAGCGCATGTTCATCGCCGGCACGGCCAAGCCTGGCGCGCTCGTGCGCATCTATGCCGACGACAAGCTCGTCGGCGAGGCGAAGGCCGACGACGCCGGCCGCTACGTCGCCGACGGGGCGATCAGTCTTTCGGTCGGCCGCCACACGGTTCGCGCCGACGTGATGAGCCCGGACGGCAGCAAGGTGGATTTCCGCGCCTCCGTTCCGTTCGACCGGCCGGAGGGCGAACAGGTCGCCGTGGTGGCGCAGGACAATGCGACGGGTGACACCAGCCCCGCGCTCGGCCTCATCGGCGGCGGCATGTTCGACAAGCTGCGCAGCGAAGCCGACAAGGCGATTGCGCTGCTGAAGGGCCTTTACGCGAACGGCAAGATGCCGACCGTCGAAGAGCTGGCTGCCGCCCGCTCGGCCACGGAAATCGCGCTGAAATCGCTGTCCGAGTTCAAGCCCGGTGCCGAAGAAGGCGAAGCGGCGCGCGAGATGGCCGCCAAGGCGTCTGCCGCGGCGACCACGGCGCTTGCCCGCCTGCAGGCCCTGCCGAGCGATGCCACTGCGGTTGGCGCCGCGCTGGGCTCGATCGAGACGGCGGTCGCCGATGCGCTGGCGCCCGCCATCGAGAAGGCTGAAACCGTTGCCAAGGCGGCATCGGCGGCTGCCGACACCTCCATCGAGGGCATGGCCGCGCAGGCGACCGCGCTGCAGCAGCAGTTCGTGGCACTCTTCTCCGAAGGCCGCAATGCGGCACCGGCGGAGATCCAGACCGCCCGCACGGCGCTCGAAGCCGCGTTGAAGAACATCACCGGTTTCACGCTGCCGGCTGGCACGGGAGCCGATGTGAGCGCGGCTATCGAGAAGCTGAAGGGCTGGGCCTCGACAGCGCTCGACCGTCTCGCGGCCGTACCGGCCGGCGCCGGCAAGGAAGCTTACCAGCAGGCACTCGCCGCCCTCGAGGGCATGCCCGCGCTCACTGCCGCAACGGCAAATGCCGTGGCGACCGCTACCGAAGGGTCGGGCGACACGCCCGTTGCCGGCACCACGACCCCGGCGGAAGGCACGACGACGGCTGGCGAGACCGCCGCGTCGACCGCAACCGAAGGCGGGACGACTGCTACCGGCACTGGCACGGCGGCGGGCAGCGGGGAGGCGGTTGCCGAAGAGCCCGAAACCGTCGAGCAGGCGCCGCTGCAGGCAAGCAAGACATCGGTCATCATCCGGCGCGGCGATACGCTGTGGCAGATCTCCCGCCGCATCTACGGCAAGGGCGTGCGCTACACGACGATCTACCTTGCCAACGAGGCCCAGATCACCGATCCCGACCGCATCATCCCTGGCCAGGTTTTCGGCGTGCCGGACAAGACGATGGAAACCGACGCGGAAGCCGAGAAAATGCACCGCAAGCACGTGCGCGGCAATTGATCCACGGCAATGTCCTGCCGGCTGTTGCGAAGCGGCCGGCAAGGACCTATCTCATGCATGCGGCGCCCCAGCGGGCGCCGCATTTTCATTCGAGCAGTCCCGGCGCGCCTGAAACAATCGGTGCCGGGACTCTAAGGGGCCGGGCAGCCGTCCCGCGGAGGCCAGCGTGGCGACGACGAAAAAGACGGTTTCGGCCGACAGCAGCAATCCCTTCCACACGCTGGTGAACCTCTGGCCCTATATGTGGCC
This sequence comes from Shinella kummerowiae, assembly GCF_009827055.1. GTDB lineage: Bacteria > Pseudomonadota > Alphaproteobacteria > Rhizobiales > Rhizobiaceae > Shinella > Shinella kummerowiae. The sequence goes on along the minus strand of NZ_WUMK01000006.1, from coordinate 272,039 downwards.
CTCCGACCGGCCGGACCTGAAGATGCGCGTCGTCTGGGCCTCGGTCTTCCTGCTCCTGTCGAAGGTCGTGCTGCTGCTGGTGCCCTATTTCTTCAAATGGGCAACCGACGCGCTGAACGGCAAGGCGGATGCGGTCGCCCTGTTGCCCAGCTTCCTGCTCGGCGCTGTGATGCTGGTGCTCGCCTATAACGGCGCGCGCATCCTGCAGGCCGGCCTCAACCAGTTGCGCGACGCGCTGTTTGCCAGCGTCGGGCAATATGCCGTTCGCCAGCTCGCCTACCGCACCTTCGTGCACCTGCACCGCCTGTCCTTGCGCTTCCACCTGGAGCGGCGCACCGGCGGCCTGTCGCGGGTCATCGAGCGCGGCACCAAGGGCATCGAGACGATCGTTCGTTTCACGATCCTCAACAGCGTGCCGACCTTCATCGAATTCCTGTTGACCGCCGCCATTTTCTGGTGGGGCTACGGGCTGCAATACCTGCTCGTCACCGCCGTCACCGTCTGGCTCTACATCTGGTTCACCGTCCGGGCGAGCGACTGGCGCATCTCCATTCGCCGTTCGATGAACGACAGCGACACGGAGGCCAACACCAAGGCGATCGACTCGCTCTTGAACTTCGAGACGGTCAAGTATTTCGGCAACGAGGACATGGAGGCTCGCCGGTTCGACCAGTCGATGGAGCGCTACGAAAAGTCGGCGACCCAGGTCTGGACCTCGCTCGGCTGGCTGAACTTCGGCCAGGCGCTGATCTTCGGTGTCGGCATGGCGATCATGATGGGCATGTCGGCGCTGGCCGTGCAGCGCGGCGAGCAGTCGCTCGGCGACTTCGTCTTCATCAATGCCATGCTGATCCAGCTCGCCATCCCGCTCAATTTCATCGGCTTCGTCTATCGCGAAATCCGCCAGGGCCTGACGGATATCGAGCAGATGTTCGACCTGCTCGAGGTAGAGCAGGAGGTGCAGGACAAGCCGGGCGCCACCGAACTCGCCGTCTCCGACGGGGCGATCTCCTTCAAGGACGTGCATTTCGCCTATGATCCGGCGCGGCCGATCCTCAAGGGCATTTCCTTCGACGTGCCGGCCGGCAAGACCGTGGCCGTCGTCGGCCCCTCCGGTGCCGGCAAGTCGACGCTCTCGCGGCTGCTCTACCGGTTCTACGACGTGCAGGAGGGCGCGGTCACCATCGACGGGCAGGACGTGCGCGACGTCACGCAAAAGAGCCTGCGCTCGGTGATCGGCATGGTGCCGCAGGATACTGTGCTGTTCAACGACACGATCGCCTACAACATCCGCTACGGCCGGCCAGGCGCCAGTGACGCGGACGTCACGGCCGCCGCCGAGGCAGCCCAGATCGGCCCCTTCATCCGCCACCTGCCGGAAGGTTTCAACGCGATGGTGGGCGAGCGGGGGCTGAAACTCTCCGGTGGTGAGAAGCAGCGTGTCGCCATTGCCCGCACCATCCTGAAAAGCCCGCCGATCCTCATCCTCGACGAGGCGACATCGGCGCTCGACACCCGCACCGAGCAGGAAATCCAGGCCGCGCTCGACGTGGTCTCGCAGAACCGCACAACGCTCGTCATCGCGCATCGTCTCTCCACCGTCATCTCCGCCGACGAGATCATCGTGCTGAAGGACGGCGTGATCGCCGAGCGCGGCACGCATGGCGAGCTGATGCAGCGCGACGACGGCCTTTATGCTTCCATGTGGAACCGCCAGCGCGAGGCGGTCCAGGCCGAAGAGCGGCTGAAGCAGGTGCGCGAGAGCGACGACCTCGGCATCATCGTGCGCGGTGCGCCGGCGGCCGAGTGATCAGTCGCAGGGGGCGGCAAACAGGATCAGGTTGCCGTCCGGATCACGCACGATGAAGGTTCGCGCGCCCCAGGGCTCGGTCTTCAAGGCCGCGTGGAAGGTGACACCCGCCGCCTGACAGTCGAGGAAAAGCTGCTTGATGGCGGCTGCGCTGTCGAGGGTGATCGCTGCCGACAGCAGCTCCTCGCGGGCGCGGATGTCGCCGATGAAGACCGGCTCCTTCACCTGCCGCAAACATAACCGCGCGCGGTCGCGTTCGACGACGCCGTAGAAGGGCGGCTCGCCATAGGCAAAATCGACGGCAAAGCCGAGTGTCTGCGTGAAGAAGACGAGGGCGGCGGTGAAATCGCTCACATAGAGGACCGGTTCGGCGCCGCTAAGCGTGGGACGTTCCTGTGGTGTTGCGGTAGGGTTATTCATGCTGAGGGCTCCTGCCTTGAGCGCCGGCCAATCCACAAAACCGTTCTGGAGGGCGACAAGCGTCTGCGCATCGGCAAGCGAGAACGGCGCATCCAGCACCTCACGGTCGGTGAGATGCCGGAAGCGGGGCAGGGTGGCGCGGAGGACCGCAGCCACCGGATGGTGCCGTTCGCGATGCCAGCGCAGATATTGCTTGGCTTGCTTCTTGAGGTTTTCGAGGTTCGGCATGGGCGCAGCTACGGTTCGGTCGTAGGTGGGCATTGCCCCTTCGGCCTCGCCGATGCGCCCTACAGCAACGGGTGAATTCTGCCTCTGTTGATCAAATCTTGTCAACAGCGCGTTAGAGGGATGTGGCACATGAAAGATCTGGAGGTCGATGATGGACAGAATCGGCGAGGATGGCCTGTTTCGGCACCGCGTTCCGGTGCCTCTGGCCCTGCGCATCTTTCTTGTCGCTGCCGGCCTCTTCGTCATCTTCGTCGCGACCTGGGAGCTTTATCGCGGCGTCTGGCCGTTTAATTTCGCGAGCCCCTTCTTCCTCTTCCTCATTCTCGGCGCCTGGTCTGTTGGCGGGCCGGTCGCCTGGGCAGGCCTGAATGGTGCGTCCGGGCTCTGGATCGTCGGGCCTGGCCGTATCACGATCGAGCGCAAGCGTCCGTTCCTGAAAATACGGCAGGACGTTTTCGGTGACGATGACGGCATGCGCCTGGAGGTGGTCGAGATGGAGGCCATGGAAGGGGATTCGACCTGGTCCGTGGTTCTGATTGCCGCGGACGGCCGGCGTTTCGAGACAAGGGAACTGCGCACGCGCGCCGCTGCCGAACGGCTACGGGATCGCATCGAGGCGGCGTTCACATCCAAGGAACCATTGAAGCCAACGCAGGATTGAGAGGACAGAAGCGGGACTCTCGCTGGGGGCTAATCGCCGCGCTGCATTGCTCCCGCCCGCTTTTCACGCTAGGTCCATGGCGTGAAATTGTCAGGAGATGTCGGAAGATGAGTTTGGTCGATACGATACGCAGCACCCTGGTGCCGATCCATCGGGAGGGCTGGAAGTTCGTGGCCGGCTTCTTCGTCGTGTCGCTGTTGCTGGGGGCGGCCTGGGAGCCGCTGATGTGGATCGGCTTCATCCTCACCGCCTGGTGCGCCTATTTCTTCCGCGATCCCGAACGCATGACCCCGCAGGATGACGATCTCGTCATCAGCCCGGCCGATGGCCGCGTCTCGGCAGTTGCGATGGTGACGCCGCCGGCGGAGCTGGAACTCGGCGATCAGCCGATGATGCGCATCTCCGTCTTCATGAACGTCTTCAACTGCCACGTGAACCGCGCGCCGATGCGTGGCCGCGTCTCGCGCGTCGCCTATCGCGCCGGCAAGTTCCTCAATGCCGATCTCGACAAGGCGAGCCAGGAAAACGAGCGCAACGGCCTCGTCATCGAAAGCGCGCACGGCGCGATCGGCGTCGTGCAGATCGCCGGCCTCGTCGCGCGCCGCATCCTGTGCTGGACGTCGATGAACGACAGCCTGGAGGCGGGCGAACGCTTCGGCCTCATCCGCTTCGGCTCACGTCTCGACGTGTTCCTGCCGGCGGGCGTCCAGCCGCGCGTCAGCGTCGGCCAGATGGCGGTTGCCGGTGAGACGGTTCTGGCGGAATTCGGTTCGGACAAGGGACCGGTCATCAGCCGCCGCGGCTGAGGCTGTGCGGTTGATCATTCGCAACAGCGACTTATCTAGCATGTGAGCGCTGCCCGCAGACGAGAAAGAACGAAGCGAAAAGACATGGACACGCCTTTTCCGCCCTATGAGCCGAATGGCCCGAACGACGAGGCGCGTGGCCCGCGCCTGCGCGAAATCCCGTTTCGCATCATCATCCCAAACCTCATCACGGTTCTTGCCATCTGCGCAGGCCTCACCGGCATCCGGCTGGCCTTCGAGAACCGCTACGAGCTGGCCGTCGGCATGGTGCTGCTCGCGGCCTTCCTCGATGGCATCGACGGCCGTATCGCGCGTCTCCTGAAGGCGACGTCGAAATTCGGCGGCCAGATGGATTCGCTGGCCGACATCGTCAATTTCGGCGTGGCGCCGGCGCTGGTGCTCTACGTTTTCATTCTCGACCAGGCCCGCTCCTTCGGCTGGATCGCAGCACTGATCTACGCCATCGCGGCGGGCCTGCGTCTCGCCCGCTTCAATGTCATGGCCGAGCGCGAGACCAAGGCGAAGTGGCAGTCGGAGTATTTCGTCGGCGTGCCGGCGCCGGCGGGCGCCATGCTGGTGCTGTTGCCGGTCTATCTTGGTTTCCTCGGCATCGCGCCGAGCCCGCTCTTCGGCTTCCTGGCGTCGGGTTACACGGTGCTGATCGGCTTCCTTTTGGTCAGCCGTCTGCCGGTCTGGTCTGGCAAGTCGGAGGGCAGCCGCGTCCGCCGCGATCTCGTGCTGCCGATCATCCTGCTCGTCGTTCTCTATGTCGCCACGCTGATGAGCTTCACCTGGGAAACCATGGTGATCACGGTCGTCGCCTATCTCGCCACCCTGCCTTTCGGCGCCCGCTCCTGGCAGCGCAAATATGGCGGCTGGAGCGCGCCGACCACCCACGGGGCAAGCGAGTTCCCGGAGGAGCCGGACGGCTCGTAAAGCGGTTTTGCGTTAAACACTCGATACGCGCGCAATCACATCCGCGTGACCTGACAAAAGCCCTGTCCACAAACCGTGGGCAGGGCTTGATTTTTTATTGCATGTCGACTAACTAGTAAGCAAATAGATAGCAAGCTAATAATATTTGGACTAGCAAGATGAACACTACCGATCCGCGCGAGCGTCTCCTCGACGACCTGTCCCGCGTCCAGCGCAAGATGCGCGCCCTGTTCGATGCGCGGGTGAAGGAGAGGGGGCTGACGCTTCCGCGCGCCCGCGCGCTGCTGATTCTGGGGCGTGGCGCCGAGTTGAACCAGCGCGAACTGGCCGAGGAGCTCGATATCGAGACGCCGACGCTGGTGCGCCTGCTGGACGGCATGGAGAAGCAGGGGTTCATCGAGCGCCGATCGGTCGAGGGTGACCGCCGCGCCAAACAGATCGCCATGACGCCGCGTGGCGCCAAGGTTGCCGAGGAGGTGCTGGATCTTGCCCGGTCGCTGCGCGCCGACGTGCTGAAAAGCATCCCGACCGGCGACATGTCGACGACCGTCAAGGTGTTTGCCGTCATGTCGGAAAACATCGCCAAGAGCTGTCGGGAGAGCGTCGAGGCATGAGCACCGTTCCCGCCAACGATCCGAGCGGGACGGAGGACGAGCCAACGGAGCCGATCGACGGCAAACCTGCCGAGGATGACAAGCCGGCAGCCCCGCCGCCGGCTCCAGCTCCGATGGCACCCTCCCGCGCCGCTGCCTACATGGCAGCCTCGACGCTGCTCGCCATGACGCAGGGTTTCGGCCTGAACCTGGTCGCCGCCAACATTCCACAGCTCCAGGGGCCGTTCGGCGCGACGAGCACGGAGGCGGTCTGGCTGATGGCGGCCTATATGGCGCCCAACGCCTCGCTGTCGCTGATGCTCATCAAGATCCGCAACCAATATGGTCTGCGCCCCTTTGCCGAGCTCGGCATTGCGGTCTTCCTCGTCGTGTCGGTGCTGCATATCTTCATCACGGATCTCCAGTCCGCCATCGTGCTGCGCTTCTTCGCCGGCATCGCCGCCGCACCGCTGTCCTCGCTCGGTTTTCTCTACATGCTGGAGGCCTTTTCGCCGGCGCGAAAGCTGACGGTCGGCATTTCGCTGGCGCTGACCAATATCGGCCTTGCCGCCCCGCTCACGCGCGTGATTTCCCCGACGCTCATCGAACTCGGCGGGGTGAGGGCGCTCCTCCACTTCGAGATCGCTCTCGCGATGCTCTCCTTTTCCGCGATCTACCTTCTGCCCTTGACGCCGCCGCCGCGGGTCAAGGTCATCGAGCGGCTCGATTTCCTCAGCTACCTCTTCATCGCCGTGGGCTTTGGCGCCGGCGCCGTCATACTGGTGACCGGTCGGACCTACTGGTGGCTGGAAGCGCAGTGGATCGGCGAACTCCTGGTGGTCATGGTCGCAGCCCTCACCATCGCCGCCGTGATCGAGCTCAATCGCAAGTCACCGCTCATCGACCTGCGCTGGCTCTTCAGCCGTGAAATGCTGCATTTCACCGCTGTCCTGATCCTGTTCCGGCTGATGCTTGCGGAACAGACCGCCGTCGCCGGCAACTTCTTCCAGATCAACGGCCTGCTGAACGACCAGCTGACCGGCCTCTACGGTTTTGTCGCGCTGGCCACCGCCGCCGGCGGCCTCGTCTGTGCGGCCGTCCTCAAGCCCGGCCGTGAGCCCGGGCTGCACATGGTCGCGCTGCTTCTGATCGGCTGCGGCGCCTTTCTCGACAGCCATGCGACGAACCTGACGCGGCCTGAACAGATGTATCTCAGCCAGGCGATGATCGCTGCCGGCGGCAGCCTGTTCCTGCCACCGGCCATCGCCTCCGGCTTCACGCTGGCGCTGCGCAAGGGGCCGCAATACATCCTGAGCTTCATCGTCGTCTTCCTGGTCACCCAGAGCCTCGGTGGCCTTGCCGGTTCCGCGATCTTCGGCTCCTTCATCACGCTGCGCGAAAAATTCCATTCCAATATTCTCGCCCAGACGATGACGCTCGCCGATCCGCTGGTCGCTGCCCGCGTGTCGCAGCTCTCCGCCGCCTATGGCCACACGATCATCGACCCCGCCGTGCTGAAGGCGGAGGGCGTGGCGCTGCTCAGCCAGCAGGTGACGCGGGAGGCCAACGTGCTCGCCCACAATGACGCGTTCTTCGTCATCGCACTCCTGGCGGTGGGAGCCGCCATCGCCCTTGCAATCCACAGGATTGCTGTTCGTATCAGAGAGGCCAGCACCCGCGTCGGCGGTGAAGCGGCCGTTGAAGGTTGACTGCCATGAAGACTTATATTCGTCACACCGCCACCACGCTCGCCGTTCTTCTCGGCCTCGCCGGTCTCATCGCGGTGCTCTACGCCTGGCACCTGCCGCCCTTTTCCAGCGAGGTCCAGACGACGGACAATGCCTATGTGCGCGGCTATGTAACGCTGATCAGCCCGCAGCTCAGCGGCTATGTCACGGATGTCGCGGTGAAGGATTACGAGACCGTCAAGGCCGGCGCGGTGCTGGCGCGCCTCGACGACCGGATCTACCGCCAGAAGGTCGAGCAGGCCAACGCCACGCTCGCCAGCCAGAAGGCCGCACTTGCCAATTCCGAGCAGCAGGAAAATGCCGCCAACGCCCGCATCGGTGCAAGTAACGCCGCCCTCGACAGCGCCAGATATGCGAGGCGCCGGGCGGAGGAAAACTGGAACCGTATCGAGGAGCTTTCCAACAAGGGCATCGCCACCCAAAGCGACCGCGAACAGAGCCGCACCACGTTCGATCAGGCGCAGGCCGCCGTATCACAGGCCGAGGCGAACCTCGAAGTCTCGAAGCAGGATCTTCAGACGATCATCGTCGGCCGCGATTCGCTGCGGGCGGCCGTGGCCGGTGCCGAGGCTTCCGTTGAACTCGCGAAGATCGATCTCTCCAACACGGTGATCACGGCGCCGCGGGACGGGGCCGTTGGCGAGGTGGGCGTGAAACTCGGCCAATATGTCACCGCCGGCACGCAGCTTATGGCCGTCGTGCCGCATGACACCTGGGTCATCGCCAATTTCAAGGAAACCCAGCTCGCCTATATCGAGCCCGGCCAGAAGGTCGAGGTCAGTGTCGATGCATTGAAGCACGCGACGCTGACGGGCCGTGTCGAGCGCTTCTCGCCCGCCGCGGGCTCCGAGTTCAGCGTCATCAAGCCGGACAACGCCACCGGCAACTTCACCAAGATCGCGCAGCGCGTGCCCGTGCGCATCGCCATAGACGAAGGCCAGGACCTGGCAAAGCACCTCGCACCCGGCCTGTCGGTCGTGGTGCGGACGGTGGTGGACCGATAGAGCGGGACCAGTTCGGAATTGCGTACTTCAAAGCGCAAACGAAAACGCCGGGGCAAAACCCCGGCGTTCGCATTTCCATCGCCAAACCTTATTCGGCGGCGACGATCTTGCCGTCTTCCCACTTGAACAGCGAGAAGCTCTGCGAGGTCAGGTCGCCGGTTTCGCCGTAGGTGAGCTTGCCGATGGCGGTCGGGATCGCTTCGCCGGACTTCAGCGCGGTGGCGACGGCCGTGGCGTCTTCCGCGCTGCCAGCCTTCTCGATGCCGGCCTTCAGCACTTCGACGGCGGCATAGGCGTTCAGCGTGAAGGCTTCCGGCGGAATGCCCTTTTCCTTCAGTACGGCAACGGCGGCCTGCGAGTCGGGGCTCTTCAGCGCGTCGGAAGCGTTGGTGAACAGCGTGCCGGCAGCAGCTTCGTTGCCAATTGCCCAATATTCGCTGTTCGACAGGCCTTCACCGCCGATGATCGTCGCGTTGACCGAGAGATCCTTCAACTGACGGGCGAGCAGGCCGCCTTCCGGATGGTAGCCGCCGAAATAGATGACCTCGACGCCGTCAGCCTTGAGACGGGTCAGCAGCGCGCTGAAATCCTTCTCGCCCGGGGTGACCGAATCATAGAGCGCCTCGGTGATGCCGCCCTTGTTGATCGCCGCCTTGAAAGCGTCCGCAAGGCCCTTGCCGTAAGCGCCCTTGTCATGGATCACGGCGACCTTCTTGTCCTTGAACTTGGCAAGAACATAGGCAGCGGCGACGTCCGCCTGTTGGTCGTCGCGGCCGCAGGTGCGCAGAACGTTGGTCAGGCCGCGGGCCGTCAGGTCCGGTGCGGTCGCCGTCGGGGTGACCATCAGGATGCCGTTTTCCGCCAGCACGTCGGAGGCCGGGATGGCAACGCCGGAGGTCACCGGTCCGACGACGATGCGGATGCCTTCGCCGACGATCTGGTTGGCGGCCGAAACGCCCTGCTTGGGCTCGCCGCCATCATCCGCCAGCTTCAGCACGACCTGTTCGCCGAGGATGCCGCCGTTCTTGTTGATTTCGGCAACGGCTGCTTCCGCGCCGTTCTTGACCTGGTCGCCATAGGCGGCAACCGGGCCGGTGAGGGGCGCGATGAGGCCGATGACGATATCGGCATGGGCAAGCGGTGCGAAGGCGACGGAAGCCGCGAGCAGGGCTCCGGCGAAAATTGGCTTCTTCATGGTCTTTCTCCTCAGCTTGGGCCTTGGAGAAGGCCCGGTCGCAAATGCTCACGCGCCCGGACGGCGCTGCCGGATTCCGATGCGGAGCGGGTTCTTTCACAGCCCGGAACAATCATGCGCGAAGGTCCGGCGTGCTGCAGATTGATTAGGCCGTAAGGCCAAAAAGCGCAACAAAATAATGCATTTGCATATTTGATGGGCGGATCACCGCCGTGAATGGGAAGCGCTATACGGCATTTGAATCAAAACGGATTGTTAAGATTTACGATTTATAAATTTTCGCAGATTTTGAGGAACTGCGATGCGTTGCGTATTGATCGTCGTCCTCCTGCTGCTTGCCGGATGCGCCTCCGTGCCGCGCCAGACGCGGGATGCCTGTGCTATCTTCGAGCAGCGCGACGGCCTGTTTGATAATTGGCGGCGCGCCGCCTACAGCGTCGAGCGCGAGTACGGCGTGCCGGTGCCCGTGCTCATGGCGACGATTTATACGGAATCCGGCTTCCGCCATAATGCGCGCCCGCCGCGCACAAAGCTCTTCGGCTTCATTCCGTGGAAACGCCAGTCGTCGGCGCTCGGCTTCTCCCAGGCGCTGGACGGCACCTGGGCGCGCTACAAGAGCGAGACGGGCCGCTGGATGGCCAAGCGCACCGATTTCGGCGATGCGATCCGCTTCATCGGCTGGTATCACAGCGAGAGCAACCGCACGAACGGCATCGCGCTTAACGATACTTACCGCCTCTACATCGCCTATTACCATGGCCATGCCGGCTACAAGCGCGGCAACTGGAGCGGCACGGCGAAGACGGGCGGGAAGCGGGCGGCGAACATGGCGGCCATGTATTCGCGCCAACTCAAGAGCTGCGGCTCCTGGTAAGGTCAGACTATTGCCGTTCGTCCGTCGTGACGGCGGGCCGGTAAATCGCTTCAACGAAAAAGGCCAGGCTTGGGATCTCCAAGCCTGGCCTTTTTGTCATTGCGGGTTTCGACGTGCGAGCCTGTCCGTCACTCCGGCAGGCGATAGTCCAGCAGGCGGCCCTGGCGCATGTCGAAGAGTTTTCCCGTCTCCGTAAAATCCGGAGCAACCAGCGGCAGGATGGCCTTGGCCACGTCCGAAGGGTGCTGCACCGTCGTCGGGTCTTCGCCGGGCACGGCCTGCGCGCGCATGGCGGTGCGGGTGGCGCCAGGATCGACCGAGGTGATGCGCAGCGCCGTACGCTGTGTCTCGCCAGCCCACGTGCGCGCCAGAGCCTCGACGGCCGCCTTGGAGGCGGAGTAGGGCCCCCAGAAAGGCTTGCATTTGTGCGCGGCGCTCGACGACAGGATGACGGCGCGACCGGCATCGGATTTCATCAGCAGCGGCTCGACCGAGCGGATCAGCCGCCACGTCGCGGTCACGTTGATGGTCATCACCTTGTCGAAAACCTTCGCCTCGACATGACCGATCGGCGAGATCGTGCCGAGCACGCCGGCATTGGCGACCAGGATGTCGAGCTTGCCCCAGCGCTCGAAGATCGAGCCGCCGAGCTTGTCGATGGCCGCCATGTCGGCGAGGTCGAACGGCACGAGCGTCGCCGAGCCGCCGGCGGCCTGGATCGCATCGTCCAGCTCTTCGAGCCCACCCACGGTGCGGGCGCAGGCGATGACATGGGCGCCGGCCTTGGCGAGTTCCAGGGCGGTGAAATAGCCGATCCCGCGCGACGCGCCGGTGACCAGCGCGATGCGGTCTGTAAGGTCAATGCTCATGCTGCTGTCAATTATCCGTTGCTTGCCATTACCGAAATCTTCCGTCCCATCGTCTCGCCTTCCTTGTCAAGCAGGCGCGTCGGATAGTCGCCGGTGAAGTAGTGGTCGGTAAATTGCGGGCGGCTGTTGTTGCGGTCTTCGCCGCCGACGGCGCGGTAGAGGCCATCGATGGAGATGAACTCCAGCGAATCCGCGCCGATGTGCTTGGCCATGGCCTTCACGTCGTTGTACTGGTTGGCCAGCAGCTTGTCGCGGTCCGGCGTATCGATGCCGTAGAAGTCCGGGTAGAAGATCATCGGGCTGGCGACGCGGATATGCACTTCCTTGGCGCCGGCATCGCGGATCATCTGCACGATCTTCAGCGACGTCGTGCCGCGTACGATGGAATCGTCAACGAGGATCACGCGCTTGCCGTCGATCATTGCACGGTTGGCCGAATGCTTCAGCTTCACGCCGAAGGCGCGGATCTGCTGCGTCGGCTCGATGAAGGTGCGGCCGACATAATGGTTACGGATGATGCCGTATTCGAACGGGATGCCGCTCTGCTGGGCATAACCGAGCGCGGCCGGCGTGCCGCCATCCGGCACCGGAACGACGACGTCGCCCTCGACCGGATGCTCCTTGGCAAGGTTGATGCCCATGTTCTTGCGCGCGACATAGACGCTGCGGCCGCCGACGACCGAATCGGGACGGGCGAAATAGACATATTCGAACAGGCACAGGCGTTCCGGCTGCGAATTGCCCGACTTCTTCGCCTCGATGGTGATCGAGCCGTCCGGCTGGATTTCGCAGACGATGATCTCGCCGTTCTCCACGTCGCGGATGTATTTTGCGCCGATAATGTCGAGCGCGCAGGTTTCCGAAGCGAAGATCGGCTTGCCGTCGAGTTCGCCCATGACCAGCGGACGGATGCCCGTGGGGTCGCGCGCGGCGATCAGCTTGGTGCGGGTGATGCCGAGCATCGAATAGCCGCCTTCCATCTGACGGATCGCATCGATGAAGCGGTCCGTCGTGGAGGTGTAGCGCGAGCGGGCGATGAGGTGGAGCACGACTTCGGTGTCGGAGGTCGACTGACAGATCGCGCCGCCGGCAATCAGCTGGCGCCGCAGCGTCAGGCCGTTGGTGAAGTTGCCGTTATGGGCGACGGCGATGCCGCCGACTTCCAGTTCCGCGAAGAGCGGCTGCACGTTGCGCAGCGCCACCTCGCCGGTGGTGGAGTAGCGGGTATGGCCGATCGCCATGTTGCCCGGCAGCTTGGCGAGCGTCGCCGGGTTCGTATAGTGGTCGCCGACGAGCCCCATATGCTTTTCGGTGTGGAACTGCGTGCCGTCGAAGCAGACGATACCCGCCGCCTCCTGGCCGCGATGCTGGAGCGCGTGCAGGCCGAGCGCCGTCAAGGTTGCGGCTTCCGGGTGGCCGAGGATGCCGAAGACGCCGCACTCTTCGTGAAGCGTATCGCCGTCGAGATCGTCGTCGTGGCGGCCGGGAAACAGGAAATCGCTCATTGCTGCAAGCCTTTGCTCGGGACCATAGGAGGTTGCACGGGGTCTTCGTTGGGTGCCGGCCATGCCCATATGGGTATGGCCTAAAGCATTTGCCACCGAGGCCCGGAAGCGTCAGTGGCTGATATCTCATCCTACCAAAAAACCGGGGAGCCTGCTCTCGTCAATTTTCGCGAGCGCGGCTCCCCTGATTACTTATCCGTTCGTTGCCGGGGTCTCTTCGGCGGGCGTCTGGCCAGTGCCTTGGCCCGTGCCGCCGGTGGCCGCATCCGGGTCTTCCGCGCCGCCCTCTGCCGGTGCGCCTTCGGCCGGTTTGCCGCGCAGGCGATCGATGATCGTCGCATCGGCATCTTCCGGCAGGAGCGCCACGAGGCGCGAGCCGAGATTGTCGAGCAGCGGCTTGGATTTTGCGGTGGTGACCCAGCCCGGCTGCTGCTGCGGTGCGACCAGCCAGTTGAAGAACAGCATGGCGACGACGACGAGCAGGATGCCGCGGGCGGCGCCGAACAGGAAGCCGAGCGTGCGGTCGAGCGCGCCGATGCGGCTGTCGATGATGAAGTCGGCGATGCGCATGGTGATGAAGGAGATCACGATGAGCGCGACCAGGAAGACGGCGGCGGCGGAGCCGACCATCGCGACCGTGTCGCTCGTCGTATAGTCCTTCGCGTAGGGAAGCAGCACCGGATAGAGGAAGTAGGCGGCTGCCGCGGCACCCACCCAGCTTGCGACGGAAAGCACTTCGCGCGAGAAACCACGCACCATCGCCAGCACTGCCGAGAACAGCGCAACGCCGATGACGATACCGTCGAGAATTGTGATGGGCATGTTCGTCCTACTCCAAACCCGAAATGTCGCCGGGCCCCACATCCCATGCGGGGCGCACTCTACTGCGCCGCGCGCCATTCATGACGCGCAAAGGACGCTGTAGCAACAAAAAGCTGCTGCATAATTTTGTCCTTAAATCGATTCCGATCTAAGGAATTACCCAGTAACGCAAGGCGCCTTCGCCGTCTCAGTTCGGCACGCGTTTCCCACAGGGCATTGCCGCGCGCCGGAGGGCGTCAGACGTCCTCGTCTTCCCGCTTCAGGGCACTCTTCGATCCGGCAATGCGCGCCACCAGATCCGGCAGGCTTTCGATCTCGTTCCAGCGTCCGCCCGCGCCTTTCGGCAGATCGGCGGAACCGGCGGGGAGCACGGCCTGCGAAAAACCCAGTTTTTCCGCCTCCTTGAGGCGCTGGGCGGTGTGCGCCACCGGGCGAATGGCGCCCGACAGGCTGACTTCGCCGAAATAGACGCAATCGGCGGGAAGGGCAAGTCCGGCAAGTGACGAAACGAGCGCGGAGGCAACGGCAAGGTCCGCCGCCGGCTCGGAAATGCGATAACCGCCCGCCACGTTGAGGTAAACATCGTGTTGCCCGAGCCGTACGCCGCAATGCGCTTCCAGCACCGCGAGGATCATCGACAGCCTTGCCGAATCCCAGCCGACGATGGCCCGGCGCGGCGTGCCGAGCGAGGTGGGGGCGACGAGCGCCTGCACTTCGACGAGAACGGGACGCGTGCCCTCCATCCCGGCAAAGACGGCCGCACCCGGCGACTTCGCATTGCGTTCGCCAAGAAAGAGTTCCGATGGATTGGAGACTTCGCGCAGCCCCTTGTCGGACATTTCGAACACGCCGATCTCGTCCGTCGGTCCGAAACGGTTCTTGACGGTGCGCAGGATTCGGTAGTGGTGGCCGCGGTCGCCCTCGAAATAGAGCACGGCATCGACCATGTGCTCGACGACGCGCGGGCCGGCGATTTGCCCGTCCTTGGTGACATGGCCGACGAGCACCATGGCCGCACCCGTCTGCTTGGCAAAGCGGATCATCGCCTGCACACCGGTTCGCACCTGCGTCACCGTGCCGGGCGCTGCCTCGGCCGTGTCGCTCCACAGCGTCTGGATCGAATCGATGATGACGAGGTCCGGCCGCTTGCCTTCGCCGATGGTGGCGAGAATGTCCTCGACATTGGTCTCGGCGGCGAGCAGCACGTCGGTCTCGGCCGCCTGCAAGCGTTGCGCGCGTAACCGCACCTGCGCGACGGCCTCTTCGCCCGAGACATAGATGACGCGGTGGCCGCGGCGGGAGAGGGCGGCGGCGGCCTGCATCAGCAGCGTCGATTTACCGATGCCGGGATCGCCGCCGATCAGCACGGCCGAACCGCGCACGAAGCCGCCGCCGGTCGCCCGGTCGAGTTCACCGATGCCGGTGTGGATGCGTGGTGCTTCCTCGATTTCGCCCGACAGCGCCGTCAGCGCAACCGGCCGGCCTTTCTTGGGCACCTTGCCGGGCCCGGAACCGATGCCGCCCATCGGGTCTTCCTCGACGACGGTGTTCCACTCGCCGCAGCCCTCGCATTTCCCGACCCAGCGGGAATGCGCGGTGCCACAGTTCTGGCAGACGAATTGGGTGCGGGCTTTCGCCATCAGGTCTTGCTTTCCGGAGGGTTCAAGGACTCATTCCGAAAGCCGATAGCACAAAACAAGAACATGTCCTATTTTTTTGCCAATTCGTAGCGTCGTTCGTAACGCCCGCCCAGACTGGTCAAAAGCTCATAGTCGATGGTGCCGCCAGCGCGAGCGACATCCTCGATCGGCATGTGGCGCCCGAACAGTTCGATGAAATCACCGGCCCGCACGCTGCCGGCCGGAAGGTCGGTGACGTCGAAATGGGTAAGGTCCATGGTGACGCGGCCGATCAGGGGCACGGAACGGCCATGCAGCACGCCGCTGGCGCCCGGGATACTCGCCTTGCGCAGCGGCACGCCGGAGCCGGAAAGGCTGCGCATGTACCCGTCCGCATAGCCGATAGCGGCGACCGCGATGCGCGTGTCGCGGGTAAACACGGTCGACGCGCCATAGCTGACGCTTTCGCCGGTCTTCGCCTCGCGCACCTGGAGAATGCGCGCCTCGGCGGTGACGACCGGCTTCATCGGGTTCGGCACGTCGTTGACGGCCGCACCGCCGTAGAGCGCGATACCGGGGCGGGTGAGGGTGAAATGATAGTCCTCGCCGAGGAAGATGCCGGCCGAGTTGGCGAGCGTCGCGTCGATGTCGTCAAAGGCCTCGACGACGCTGCGGAAGCGCTGGAGCTGCTGGCGGTTCAGCGGATGGCTGGGGTCGTCCGCACAGGCGAGATGGCTGAGCAGCATGATCGGCGAGAAGCTTGCCGGCCGCGCGGTATCGCTAGCCAGCGCCAGCGCATCCTCGACGCGCAGGCCGAGCCGGCTCATGCCGGTGTCGACATGCAAAACGCAGGGCAGGTCACCGCCATCGGCGATGGCCGACATGAAGACGACGAGCTGCTCTTCCGAGACGATGACCGGCACCAGGTCGAATTCGAAGAACAGCCGCTCGGAGCCTGCCCACATGCCGGACAGCACATAGATGCGGACATCCGGCAAAACACCGCGCAGCGTTGCCCCCTCGGCAGGCGTGGCGACGAAGAAGTCGCGCGCACCCGCCTGGTGGAAGGTCCTTGCCGCGGGCTCGAGCCCGACGCCGTAGGCGTCCGCCTTCAGCACCGCTGCGGTTCGGGCCGCACCCGAGCGGCGGGCCATGGCGCGCCAATTGTCGGCAAGCGCCGAAAGGTCGATCGTCAGGCGGGCGTGATCCTCGCCGGCGACGGGCAGGGTGGGACGGGCGGGCGTAGGGTGCGTGCTCATGGTTCTGAGATACAGCCTGTGGACTATGGCGGCAATACGCTCGTCCGTCGCATTGCCGTCGGAAGGGGGTGTCTCTATGGTGTGCAAAAAAAGGAAAGACGATGCGGCGCGCGGTGACAGCGACCATTGGGGCGATGGTGTTCGTCCTGGCCGGCAAGGCCTCAACGGTTGCCCAGGATTCGCCGACGGATGCCGACATGCGCGCGGCGCACGCCGTTCTGCTCGGCCTTGTCCAGGATGGCGCCGCGCCGGAGCGCGACAAGGGCGGCGACGTTTACTACTCGATCGTCGACAACCCCAATGCGCCGCGGCTGGTGACACGGCTCGAGGTCTCCGGTGCGCCCTGCCGCGCCCGCACAACCTCCGCGCTGCAATTCCCGGAGCAATGGGCGACGCTGACGCTCGGCCTCGTCGATTTGAGCCGGGTCGCCGCCGTCACCGCCTATGCGTCGGCCGATGACATGATTGCCGAGGCGAACCCGGTTCCCATCGATTCACCGGAGGTCGAGCAGATCGTCCTGACGGGCGAGGGCCTTTACTGTACCAGCCGCATGTCACTGTCCGGCCAGAACAACGCGTCGGAGGAAATGTGTGCCGACAGGCTCGACCTGCCGATGATGGACGAGGAGCAGAAGGCACGCGCCACGCGCGCGCTCGCCATCGTGGCAAACTTCTGCAAGGCTCCGGCATTTGCGAAGAAATAAGACCGGCAAAGGCTTGGTTGTCAAAAAACCGAAACGTTACGCATCCCCCTCATCCGGCTGCCGCCACCTTCTCCCCCGGGGGGGAGAAGGGGGAAAACGAGACGTCACGATCCTTCCCTTCTCTCCAGCGGGGAGAAGGCGTCGGCAGGCGGATGAGGGGGGCAGCCTTGTACGCTTGAGCCGGTGACGCCGGACTCAGTGCTCGTACTGCGTGAACGACGGGTCGGCGAGGTCGGTGAAGCGGGTGAATTCCGACTGGAAGGCGAGCTTCACCGTGCCGGTCGGCCCGTGACGCTGCTTGGCGATGATGACGTCCGCCGTGCCCTTCACGGCCTCGAACTTCATCTTCCACTCTTCGTATTTCGGGTCGAACTCGTCGCGCGGCTCCAGGTTCTTCACGTAATATTCCTCGCGGAACACGAAGAGCACGACGTCGGCGTCCTGCTCGATCGAGCCGGATTCGCGAAGGTCGGAGAGCTGCGGGCGCTTGTCCTCGCGGCTTTCCACCTGACGCGAGAGCTGGGAAAGCGCGATGATCGGCACGTTCAGTTCCTTGCCGAGCGCCTTCAGGCCGGTGGTGATCTGGGTGATTTCCTGCACGCGGTTGTCGCTGGATTTTCCCGAGCCGGTCATCAGCTGGATATAGTCCACCACCAGGCAATCGAGGCCGCGCTGGCGCTTGAGACGGCGGGCGCGGGCGGACAACTGGGCAATCGAGATACCACCGGTCTGGTCGATATAGAGCGGCACCTTCTGCATCATCTGGCTGCAGGCGACGAGCTTCTCGAAATCGGCCTCGGAGATGTCGCCACGGCGGATCTTCGACGAGGAGACTTCCGTCTGCTCGGAGATAATACGGGTGGCGAGCTGTTCGGAGGACATTTCGAGCGAGTAGAAGCCGACGACGCCGCCGTTCTTCGCCTTGTAGGATCCGTCGGCCTGGATTTCCGGCTCGTAGGCGGCGGCAATGTTATAGGCGATGTTGGTGGCAAGCGACGTCTTGCCCATGCCGGGGCGTCCGGCGAGCACGATCAAGTCGGAGCGCTGGAGGCCGCCCATGCGGCCGTCGAGCGAATGGATGCCGGTGGAGATGCCGGAGAGCGAGCCGTCGCGCTCGAAGGCCTGGCCGGCCATGTCGATCGCCAGCGCCACCGCATCGTTGAACGACTGGAAACCACCGTCATAGCGGCCGGTCTCGGCCAGTTCGAACAGGCGGCGCTCCGCATCCTCGATCTGGGTCTGCGGCGGCATGTCGAGCGGCGCATCATAGGCGATGTTGACCATGTCCTCGCCGATATTGATCAGCGAGCGGCGGAGCGCCAGGTCGTAGATCGCCCGGCCATAATCTTCCGCGTTGATGATCGTCACTGCTTCGGCGGCAAGGCGTGCAAGATATTGCGGGATCGTCAGGTCGCCGACCTTGCTGTCGGTGGGCAGGTGCGTCTTCAGGGTGATCGTCGTGGCGATCTTGCCCATACGAATCGTGTCGCCGGCAAGTTCGTAGATCTTGCGGTGCAGTGGCTCGTTGAAGTGGATGGGCTTCAAGAAGTCCGAGACACGGTAATAGGCGTCGTTGTTGACGAGGATGGCGCCGAGCAGGGCCTGTTCGGCCTCGACGTTGTTCGGTGCCTCGCGGTGGTGCAGCTCCGCATTCTCGCGACCGGTCTGGTTGAGCTTGCGCACGGCGTCGTTCATCGTCCCGAATCTCCCGTCCCTGTTTTAGAAGGTCGCTGGTTTCCGCGCTTTGGCCGCATGGGTCAAGCGCTTCCGGCCCTTCCCATGCTTTAGGCCCGGTCTTAGACTTTTCCACAGGTGGCGGGGACACGGCAAGCCCGGATTCCGCCAGGCCTGCGCTCTTTCAGTTGACTCGCGCGCCGAATCTCACAGCGACGCCTCCTGCGGGAACTGGCGTGCGCCGCGCCGATTGCCCTTCGGGTTGCCCTCGTGCCCCTTGAGGCAATCCTCGCCGCGCCCGATGTAACCGCGTGTCAGCGGCACGGCCTCCTGATCGTGCACGAGCTGGAGCTGGAAGACGACGAGGTTCTGCCAGCGGAAGGCACTTTCGGAGGCCGCGAGATAGAACTCCCAGATCCTGCAGAATTTTTCGTCATAGAGCGCCTTGGCCTCCTCGCGCCGCGCCATGAAGCGCTCCCGCCAGTGCCGCAGCGTCTCGGCATAGTGCAGACGCAGGATTTCCACGTCGGTCACGGCAAGCCCGCTCTTTTCCACCGCCTGCATCACCTCGGAGAGGGCAGGGATATAGCCACCGGGAAAGATGTACTTCTCGATGAACGGATTGTTGGCGGACGGCTGGTCCGTGCGGCCGATCGTGTGCAGCAGCATCACGCCGTCGCGTTTGAGGAGCGACGCGCTCTTTTTGAAGAAGGTCAGGTAGTTCGGCCGGCCGACATGTTCGAACATGCCGACAGAGACGATACGGTCGAACTGGCCTTGCGTATTGCGATAATCCTGCAGCAGGAATTTCACCGCATCGGAAAGCCCGGCCTCGTCCGCCCGCTTCACGGAAAGGGCATGCTGTTCGTCGGAGAGCGTCACGCCGGTGATCTTGGCGCCGAGCTGGCGAGCCAGATAGAGCGCCATGCCGCCCCAGCCGCTGCCGATGTCGAGCACGGTCTGGCCCGGCCGGTTGATGTTGAGCTTGGCGGCGATGTGACGCTTCTTGGCAAGCTGCGCCTCGTCCAGCGTCTGCTCCGGATGCTCGAAATAGGCGCAGGAATATTGCCGGTCCTGATCGAGAAAGAGATCGTAAAGCGCGCCGGTCAGATCGTAGTGGTGCTGCACGTTCTTGCGCGAACGCATGACGCTGTTCTTTTCTCGCGCCCAGCGGAAGAGATAGCGCACCCGTTCCAGAAGGTGGTTCCAGCGGGAATCGTAATATTTGAAGTCGGGATTGCCGGTGAAAACCGTCTTCAGCAGGCCGTAGATGTCGCCCTCGACGATATCGATATCACCGGTGCCGTAATGATGGCCGAGATAGTAGGCGGGGTCGATCGCAATGCCCCAGACGGCTTTTCGGGTGTTGAGGCGCATGTGGACGGGATTGCCGGTGCCATCGCCGAAAGCCTGGATGGACCCGTCCGGATAGGTGATCGTCAGATTTCCGGTCTCGACGAGGCGGGAAACGAGAGCCTGTACAAGGAATTTCATTCGCTAAACTCCGTCGCGCTTAAAAAGCGGCGGAACGGGTCGTGGTCGGAAACCGGCCTGGGAAGCGGCCCGACCGCCAATCCAGTCTAACGACGTATAAATATTGATGCGAAAAGCCGGATTTCAAGATGCGCTTTTTAGCCCTTGAAACGGCAACGGGCCGGCAGAGCCGGCCCGTCGTATATGCATTCACGCAGAAGCGGATATCAGGCGTCGTCTTCGTCCTGGCCGTCAGCTTCCGGATCGAAGAAGTCTTCCGGCTTCAGAGCATCTTCGTCAACGCCGTAGATGGCGTCGGCCGAGGTCAGGCTTTCGCCCTTCGTCTGGCGCTCGGCTTCATCGGCGGAGCGGGCAACGTTGACGACGATGGTGATCTCGACTTCGGCGTGCAGGTGCAGCACGACGTTGTGCAGGCCGATGGCCTTGATCGGCGTGTTGAGCTCGACCTGGTTACGGCCGACGTTGAAGCCTTCCGAAGACAGCGTCTCGACGATATCGCGGGCAGCGACCGAACCGTAGAGCTGGCCGGTTTCGCCGGCGGAGCGCACGATGACGAAGGCCTTGCCGTCGAGCTTTTCGGCAACCGTCTGGGCTTCCGACTTGCGCTCGAGGTTGCGGGCTTCGAGCGTTGCACGCTCGGATTCGAAACGCTTCTTGTTGGATTCGTTGGCGCGCAGCGCCTTGCCGAGCGGCAGCAGGTAGTTACGGGCAAAGCCGTCGCGAACCTTGACGGTTTCGCCCATCTGGCCGAGCTTGGCGATGCGTTCGAGAAGAATGACGTCCATTTTCGAGTTCCTTTCTTGAATGTCAGATATTCTGGTTTTTGTTGTCAGCCGGGCCTGTGGGCGTCAGCGCGATGGTGCGCCGCGTGTCCAACAGACCCAGAATGAGGATGGCGAAGACCGGTATCGTGAGAAGCAATACCGAGAGATAGGCGAACCACAGGGCAAAAAGCCGCCACGGCTTGCCGCGCGTCCTGAAATGCAGGCTCGCGAAGCCGGCGAGCACGAAACCGGCCCCGAAGGTGCCGCAGACGAGCGCGCCGATGATCGCCGGCACGCCACCCAGGAAGGTACAGACGAGGCCGCCGAGAAAGAAGAAGATCGCGTTGCGGTGCATGCGCAGTGTCGATGGCATGTCCTCGCGCGGGCGAAGGCCCTTGCCCGAGACCCGCACGACGAAGCTTGCGATGTAATAGGCGGCAAACAGCAGGAACACCCAGAGCGCGCCCTGCACCAACGGCAGCGCCAGCGCAAAAATGGTCTTCATCTGCGCGACCGCCGCCGCATCCGGATTGTAGAGTGGCTCCTGCGCCTTCAGCGTCTGGATGACGATGTCGACAAGCTGGCTCGCCATGGCGCTGTCGTAGCCGACGATCGCGCCGACCGCGATCATGCCAAGCGTCACCATGATGGCGAGGTGGACGAGGATGTTGGACAGCGGGTACCAGGCAAGCGCGTCTTCCGGGCCGCCGAGTTCGGAGGCGGGGCGCGCGAGATTGGCCAGATTGCTGAGCCAGCCCGCAGGGATGAGCGTGATGATGACGATCATCAGCGCGAAATAGGACGAGACCAGCGCGGACGCGACCACGCCACCGGCAAGGACGGCGATCAGCGCGCTGGCATTGCCCCAGCCAAGGCCTGCAATGAGAATGGGAAGCGCGGACGCGGCGTAAAGCACGATCGCAAGCGACGACTGTGCGTTCGCGCTCAGCGAAAGCAGAGCGGCGGTCACACCGGCAATCAGGCCGGTCGCAATCGATGTCGGCGTCAGGGTCTTCACGGTTCGCTGTCCTGTCCGGTCAGACAGTTAGAGGAGGTTCCTGACGAATTTGTTCAGGACGGTCTCCCCAACATGGGGTTTTGGCTCCAAAGAGCCGGCGGCTCCGATCCGCGCCCATCGCGGAAGGGAAAAGGGGAAGGCGGCGAACCGTCTTCCCCGGAGTCAGGTATCTCGGCCCGACGTTGAGTCAGGCCGTAGAGTCACGAGCTTACGCTACGACGTAGGGCAGCAGGCCGAGGAAGCGGGCGCGCTTGATCGCCTGGGCGAGTTCGCGCTGCTTCTTCTGGGAAACGGCCGTGATGCGGGACGGAACGATCTTGCCGCGCTCGGAGATGTAACGCGACAGAAGACGGACATCCTTGTAGTCGATCTTCGGAGCGTTTGCGCCCGAGAAGGGGCAGGTCTTGCGACGGCGGTGGAACGGACGGCGTGCCGGAGCGGAGGAAGTATCAGCCATTGTCTTAGTCTCCTTCTGCTTCGATTACGCGCGGTCTTCGCGGGCCGGGCGGTCGCCGTCACGGCGCGGCGGACGATCGCCGAAGTCGCGGCGCGGGCCACGATCGCCGAAATCGCGGCGCGGGCCGCGGTCGTCGCCGTCACGACGCGGACGGTCGTCGCGGTCGCGCTTCTGCATCATGGCCGACGGGCCTTCTTCATGGGCTTCGACAGCGATGGTCATGTAACGAAGAACGTCTTCGTTGATGCGCATCTGGCGTTCCATCTCGTGGATGGCGGCAGCCGGGGCATCGATGTCCATCAGGGCGTAGTGCGCCTTGCGGTTCTTCTTGATGCGGTAGGTCAGGGACTTGAGGCCCCAGTTTTCGATACGGCCGACCTTGCCGCCGAGCGATTCGATCACACCCTTGTACTGTTCGACGAGAGCGTCGACCTGCTGGGCGGACACGTCCTGGCGGGCCAGGAATACATGTTCGTAGAGAGCCATGTGGCTTTGCCTTTCTTGCGTTTACACCCGAAACCGGCGCCAAGCCTCAACGACAGTTCTCAAAGGCGCATGGCCCGAAGCAAGAAAAGCGTTAATCCAGACGGTCGAGAGCGGAGACACGGGAGGCCGGAGCCCTTGGCTCCAAACGGCACTCCCTAGGGAATGCCGGCCCTCCGTTCAGCCACCAGCCGATTGACCGGGTGTGTTGAACAGCGCGCTTATACGGATTTTTCGTTGGAACGCAAGGGCCGGGCGGGAAATGCGCCTGCCTCATATTGCAACAGCGTTGGAACCAAATGGCAAATGCCGCGTTTTCCCGTCGATCCAACCAGATGGAGTGACAGACATGCAAGACCCGAACCTTGTCAATCGTCCGCCGGAAGATCGTATGACGCGTCCGGTGGATGACCGCGGCCCGACTGTCGTCAATCAGACGAGCGGCGGGAGCGGCACCGGCGGCTGGGCCGTGGCCGTGATCCTCGCCGTGCTTGTCGCCGTGGGCATTTTCTATTTCGTCGGCAGCGGAACGCCGGGTGACGGCGTCGACCCGAACGCCAATACATCGGCGATCGGTACGACCGATACGGCTCCGGCCGGTGGCGCTGCCACCGAAGGCCAGACGGGTGGCGCAACCGGTGGCACGCAGCCGCTGGAAGCCCAGCCGAATGGCGGCCAGACCGAAGGCGGTGGTGCAACCACGACCACCCCGTAACCATCGTCACCCAGCATGGGGCCCTGAGAAACCCGCCATTTTGGCGGGTTTCTTTTTTGTCTCGAGCTGAGCGAAACCCGCCATCTTGGCGGGCTTTTTTTGCGCCACGCCGAGTGCCGGAGCCACGCGATCGCGCGAAACTCTTTCGGGATTTTTTGAAAAAACCCCGGTGGAGAACTCGGCTAACGTCTCCTGCCCGAAGTGGAGGCTTCGGATCGTCGCGTTCAAGCGGCACCATCACGCCGGGAGGAGAAGCCAATGGCAAACCATGACGTTCGTGCGCAGGCACGGCGGAGCGCGGCTGCGCTCGAGATCGAAAACCGGATCGAGGAGCGCGCATGAACGCTCACACCCATCCGGATCTGCCGACATCAACCGCTAACGACCTGGTTTTCGCGCTGGAGGATAAGCCGAAACCGCCGATCGCCCTGTTGGCCGCGATCCAGCATCTGCTCGCCATCATCGTCCCGATCGTCACGCCGGGGCTTCTGATCTGTCAGGCGCTCGGGGTTTCGGCGCGTGATACGAACATGATCGTCTCCATGTCCCTGGTCATCTCGGGCATCGCGACCTTCGTGCAGTGCCGCCGGTTCGGCCCGCTCGGCGCCGGCCTGCTGATCGTCCAGGGCACCAGCTTCAACTTCGTCGGTCCGCTGATTGCGGGCGGCGCGCTCATGGTGCAGCAGGGCACACCCGTCGAGGCGGTCATGGCCTGCATCTTCGGCGTGGTGATCGCCGGCTCGTTCATCGAGATGGGGCTTTCCCGTGTCCTGCCCTTCGTCAGGAAGCTGATCACACCCCTGGTGACCGGGATCGTCGTTCTGATGATCGGCCTTACGCTGATCAAGGTCGGGCTCATCAGCATGGGCGGCGGTTTTGGCGCGATGAAGACGGGCACCTTTGCCAATGGCGAAAATCTCCTGCTGTCCGGAACCGTTCTGGCGCTGATCATCGGCCTCAACCGGGTGCAGATCGTCTGGGTGAGAAGTGCGGCGATCATCATCGCGCTCGGCGTCGGTTATGCGCTCGCTGCCGCGCTCGGCCGTCTCGATTTCGCCGGCGTTCACGAGGCCGCCTGGTTCCAGGTGCCGACGCCACTGCATTTCGGGCTCGATTTCTCCTGGTCGCTGTTCGCGCCGATGGTGGTGATCTATCTGGTGACGTCGCTCGAGGCGATCGGCGACATAACCGCCACCAGCAAGATCTCGCGCCAGCCGGTCGAAGGCCCGGTCTGGATGGAGCGGGTCAAGGGCGGCGTGCTGGTCAACGGGGCAAACTCGTTCCTCGCCGGTATCTTCAACACCTTCCCCAGCTCGGTCTTCGCGCAGAACAACGGCATCATCCAGTTGACCGGCGTCGCAAGCCGCCATGTCGGCGTCTATATCGCCGGCGTGCTGGTGCTGCTCGGTCTCTTCCCGACCACGGCCGGTATCATCCAGGCCGTGCCGGAGCCGGTTCTCGGTGGTGCGGTGATCGTGATGTTTGGCGCCGTTGCCGCGTCCGGCATCAACATCCTGGCCGGCATTCAGCTCGACCGGCGGGCGCTGCTGATCATCGCCATTTCGCTGGCACTCGGTCTCGGCGTCTCGCAGGTGCCGGAATTCGTGTCGCACATGCCGCGCTTCCTGAAGGATGTGCTGGAATCGGGCGTGGCGACCGGCGGTCTTTGCGCGGTGCTGCTCAACTGGCTGCTGCCGGAAACGCACGAACCGAAGCCCGTCCACTGACGGGCATTCCGGGCGGCCAGGTCTTCCGGCCGCCCGGCTTTATCTTACATCGGCGCCGGATAGAGCCGGTGAATGCGGCGAATGCCGTTCATCACGTCCGCCGAGAGCGTCAGATCCGCGGCCCCGACATCCGTCTTCAACTGGTCCATCGACGTTGCGCCAATGATGACGGACGCCATGAAGGGCCGCGTCAGGCAGAAGGCGACGGCCATTTGCGCAGGGTCGATCCCGTGTTCCTTCGCAAGATCCACATAGGCGCGCACCGCCGGTTCCTGAAGCGGCTGGTAGCGGCCGCCGAGATCGCCGTTCTTCGTCAGGCGCGAACCTTCCGGCCTGGCGCCGTCGAGATATTTTCCGGTGAGAAGCCCGGCGGCGAGCGGTGAATAGGCGAGCAGGCCGATATCCTCGTGATGCGACAGTTCCGCAAGGTCGAGATCATAGGCCCGGTAGAGCAGGTTGTACTCGTTCTGGATCGAGGCGACGCGCGGCAGGCCGTTTTCTTCGGCGAGTTGCAGCATCCGCATCGTGCCCCAGGCTGTGTCGTTGGAAAGGCCGAGCGCGCGCACCTTGCCGGCCTTGACGATATCGCCGATGGTGTCGAGGATTTCAGCAAGATCGGCGGCGACCTTCTCGCGATCCTGCTTCGACGGCTCATAGCTCCAGGCGTTGCGGAAATGGTAGTGCCCGCGGTTTGGCCAGTGCAACTGGTAGAGATCGAGATAGTCGGTCTTGAGGCGCGACAGGCTGTTGTCGATCGCCTCCAGAATGCCGGCGCGGCTGATCGGGGCGCCGCCGCGTATATAAGGACGGCCGGAACCGGCGACCTTGGAGGCGAGCACGACCTTGTCGCGGTTGCCGCGTGCCTTCATCCAGCTGCCGATGAAGCGTTCGGTGTCGCCGTAGGTTTCCGGGGAGAGGGGGGTGGTTGGATAAAGTTCGGCCGTATCGATAAAATTGACGCCCTGGGAGAAGGCGTAGTCGAGCTGGTCATGGGCTTCCTGCTCGCTGTTCTGCGAGCCCCAGGTCATGGTGCCGAGGCAGATTTCCGACACGCTGATGCCGGTCCTGCCGAGCGGATGATATTTCATGGGAGGAAAAATCCTGTTGTGGGAACGGCGCGAATGTAGGCTGGCCGCGGTGAAGTGCAAGACGGAATAGGGCGATTCCCTGTGCGAAGGCCTTGGAAATGGCTGTTCCGGCAGCGCTGGCTCCGGTTCAGTGCCTTGACTCGGCCGACCGGAATGTGAATGGAAAAGAAAACATATGATGGGAGACCCCCTATGAGCGTAGCATTCACCTTCCCCGGCCAGGGCAGCCAGGCCGTCGGCATGGGCAAGGATCTCGCGGAAGCCTTCCCGGAAGCGCGCGCCGTTTTCGCGGAAGTCGACGAGGCCCTCGGCCAGAAACTGTCCGACATCATGTTCGAAGGACCGGAAGAGGCGCTGACGCTGACGGCGAACGCCCAGCCGGCGCTGATGGCGGTGTCGATCGCCGTGATGCGCGTGCTGGAAGCGCGCGGCCTGTCGCTGACGGATCAGGTCTCCTACGTCGCCGGCCATTCGCTCGGCGAATATTCGGCGCTCTGCGCCGCAGGCACCTTCTCGCTGTCCGACACCGCGCGCCTGCTGCGCATCCGCGGCAATGCCATGCAGTCGGCCGTGCCGGTCGGCGAAGGCGCCATGGCGGCGATCATCGGCCTGGAGCAGGCCGATGTCGAAGCCATCTGCAAGGAAGCCTCCACCGGCGGCTCGTGCCAGATCGCCAACGACAATGGTGGCGGCCAGCTCGTCATCTCCGGCTCCAAGCCGGCCGTCGAAGTGGCCGCGCGGCTCGCGACGGAAAAGGGTGCCAAGCGTGCCCTGATGCTTTCCGTCTCCGCGCCCTTCCATTCCGCCCTGATGGGCCCGGCCGCCGACGCCATGCGCGAGGCGCTGGCCGGTGTCGCGGCGAAGGCGCCGGTCGTTCCGCTCATTGCCAATGTCCGTGCAGCACCGGTCAGCGACCCGCAGGAAATCGTGCGCCTGCTCGTCGAGCAGGTCACCGGCCAGGTCCGCTGGCGCGAGACGGTGGAATGGTTCGCCAGGAACGATGTCACCACGCTGTATGAAGTCGGCTCCGGCAAGGTGCTGACCGGCCTTGCGCGCCGCATCGACAAGTCCGTCACCGGCATCTCCATCAACACGCCCGCCGATATCGACAGCGCGCTTGCTGCGCTTATCGGCTGATTTCTTTCATTAAAGGAACGGAACCATGTTTGATCTTTCCGGCCGCAAGGCTCTCGTTACCGGTGCATCCGGCGGCATTGGCGAAGAGATCGCCCGCATCCTCCACGCCCAGGGCGCCATTGTCGGCCTGCACGGCACGCGCGTCGAAAAGCTGGAAACGCTTGCCAACGAGCTTGGCGAACGTGTGCATATCTTCCCGGCGAACCTCTCCGACCGCGCCGAGGTGAAGGCGCTGGGTGAGAAGGCCGAAGCCGACCTCGGTGGCGTCGACATCCTCGTCAACAATGCCGGGATCACCAAGGACGGCCTGTTCGTGCGCATGAGCGACGACGACTGGGATGCGGTTCTGGAAGTGAACCTGACGGCCGTTTTCCGCCTGACGCGCGAGCTCACGCATCCGATGATGCGCCGCCGCTACGGCCGCATCATCAACATCACCTCCATCGTCGGCGTCACCGGCAATCCGGGCCAGGCGAACTACTGCGCCTCCAAGGCCGGCATGATCGGCTTCACCAAGTCGCTGGCGCAGGAAATCGCCACCCGCAACGTGACCGTCAACTGCGTGGCCCCGGGTTTCATCGAAAGCGCGATGACCGGCAAGCTGAACGACAAGCAGAAGGACGCCATCATGGGTGCCATTCCCATGAAGCGCATGGGCACCGGCGCGGAAGTTGCATCGGCCGTCGCATACCTCGCTTCGTCGGAAGCCGCCTATATGACGGGCCAGACGCTGCATGTGAATGGCGGCATGGCGATGATCTGAGGATGGACCAAGTGCCCGGCAGAACGGCATGAATTGCATGTTGACCGCTGGAGCACCGGCCATTTTCACACTTTGCGACAGACTTAAACCGTGTTAATCGGGCCATGACTGTCAGCAGTCGGCCGGCAAAGGCCTGAGCGATCAGGCGGTACAGAAAGCGTATCGCCGTTGCCGCATTGCCGGTTGAAGGGTTTGCCGGATGTGTTCTTGAGGCACATCGGGCGCGTTGAGTGTCCGGCGCCGTGACAGGCGCCGATCAAAAACAAAGGTCGAGGAATCCGACATGAGCGACGTAGCAGAACGCGTAAAGAAAATTGTCATTGATCATCTGGGAGTTGACGCCGAAAAGGTCAGCGAAGGCGCAAGCTTCATCGATGATCTTGGCGCGGACTCGCTCGACACGGTCGAACTGGTCATGGCGTTCGAAGAAGAGTTCGGCGTCGAGATCCCGGACGATGCCGCTGACTCGATCCTGACGGTCGGCGACGCCGTCAAGTTCATCGAAAAGGCCCAGGCCTGATCATTGATGCCGGGACGGGCTGCTGTTGAGCGGCCCGTTCCAGCCTCCCTCCAGGAGGCCATCTCCTCGTGGAGAAACGACATAGAATTCTATAGGGTGGATTACGAACGATGAGGCGTGTCGTTATCACTGGTACCGGCATGGTATCACCGCTTGGCTGTGGCACCGAAGTGACCTGGAGCCGGCTTCTCGAAGGCCGCAGCGGCGCCGCCAGGGTCACCACCTTCGAGGTCGAAGATCTCCCCGCAAAGATTGCCTGCTCCATTCCGCTCGGCGACGGTTCCGACGGCACCTACAATCCCGACCAGTGGATGGAGCCCAAGGAACAGCGCAAGGTCGATCCGTTCATCGTTTATGCGGTGGCCGCTGCCGACATGGCGCTCGCCGATGCCGGCTGGCATCCCAAGACCGACGAAGACCAGATCGCGACCGGCGTGCTTATCGGCTCCGGCATCGGCGGTCTCGATGGCATCGTCGAAGCCGGCTATACGCTGCGCGACAAGGGCCCCCGCCGCGTTTCGCCCTTTTTTATTCCCGGCCGCCTGATCAACCTGGCCTCCGGCCATGTGTCGATCAAGCACAAGCTGCGCGGACCCAACCATTCGGTCGTCACGGCCTGCTCGACGGGCGCGCACGCCATTGGCGATGCCAGCCGCCTGATCGCGCTGGGTGATGCCGACGTCATGGTGGCCGGCGGCGCCGAATCGCCGATCTGCCGCATCGCGCTCGCTGGTTTTTCCGCCTGCAAGGCGCTGTCGACCGACCGCAATGACGACCCCACCGCCGCCTCGCGTCCCTATGACCGCGACCGCGACGGTTTCGTCATGGGCGAGGGCGCCGGCATCGTGATCCTGGAAGAACTGGAGCACGCCAAGGCGCGCGGCGCAAAGATTTACGCCGAAGTTGTCGGCTACGGCCTTTCCGGCGACGCGTACCACATCACGGCACCGTCCGAGGATGGCGATGGCGCCTATCGCTGCATGCAGATGGCGCTGAAGCGCGCCGGCATTCCGGCCAGCGAGCTCGATTACATCAATGCGCACGGCACCTCCACCATGGCCGATACGATCGAGCTGGGTGCGGTGGAACGCCTGGTCGGCGATGCGGCTTCGCGCATTTCCATGTCGTCCACCAAATCGGCGATCGGCCACCTGCTTGGTGCCGCCGGCGCGGTCGAGGCGATCTTCGCGACCTTGGCGATCCGTGACAATATCGCTCCGCCGACGCTGAACCTCGACAATCCCGATGTCGAAACGGCGATCGACCTGGTGCCCCACAAGGCCCGCAAGCGCGACATCAACGTGGTGTTGTCCAATTCGTTCGGCTTCGGCGGAACGAACGCATCGCTGGTTCTGAAGCGCTACGCCTGACCCGGTCCGGGGCTTCGGCCCCGGCGCGCCGCACACCCGAACGAGAAGAGCGGGTTCATCCTGCTTTTGCCGCATTGCTCTGCTGAGAGACGACGACAGCGCCGCGTTATTCGGGACGCGCAAGGTCCGCTGTCACATTTTAAATTTCTGCGCAATTCGTTAAACCGGTGTCGATTTAACGCGTTATGCAGGGGCGATGCCCGAACATGATGAGGACAGTCCGTGAGCGACACGAACGATTCCGGCGAGACGCAGTTTGGCCGCGGTGAGACAACCGGCCAGCCGCGCATCATCCCCAAGTCCGCCAACGAGGCCCTCCGGCCGGAACAGGTGCCGCAGCCGCCGAGCCGCCGCCGCTCGCGCAAGGCGCGCAGCCAGCTCGTCATCTTCCTGAACTTCGTCATGACCGTGGTGGTCTTTGCGACGATTATCGGCATCGGCATCTTCTATTACGGCGTCAAGAGCTACGAAGAGCAGGGGCCATTGACGGCCAATACGAACTTCATCGTGCGCGCCGGTGCCGGCACCAACGAGATCGCGGCCAATCTGGAGCGCAACAACATCATTACCGACAGCCGCGTCTTCCGCGTGCTGTCGCGCGTCTATCTCGACGGCCAGACGCTGAAGGCCGGCGAATACGAGATCAAGGCCGGCGCGACGATGCGCGACATCGTGGAGCTGCTGAAGTCCGGCAAGTCGATCCTCTACAGCGTCTCCGTGCCCGAAGGCCTGACCGTCAAGCAGATCTTCAAGCGCCTCAAGGACGATCCGGTTCTTGAAGGCGACCTGCCGGGCGACCTGCCGGTGGAGGGCACCTTGATGCCCGATACCTACAAGTTCTCGCGCGGCACCAAGCGTACCGATATCCTGCATCAGATGCAGGATGCGCAAAAGGCGCTGATCGACCAGATCTGGGAGCGGCGCGACGATGACCTGCCGATCGCCACCCGCGAGGAATTCGTGACGCTCGCCTCGATCGTCGAGAAGGAGACGGGCAGGGCCGACGAGCGCTCGCGTGTCGCTTCGGTCTTCCTGAACCGCCTCGACAAGGGCATGCGCCTGCAGTCCGACCCGACGATCATCTACGGCATCTTCGGTGGCGACGGCAAACCGGCCGACCGGCCGATCTACCAGTCGGACCTCGAAAAGCAGACGCCCTTCAACACCTATGTCATCAAGGGCCTGCCGCCCACGCCGATCGCCAATCCAGGCCGCGCAGCACTCGAAGCCGTCGCAAATCCGTCGCGCACGACCGATCTCTACTTCGTCGCGGACGGCACCGGTGGCCACGTCTTCGCCGAGACGCTCGACGAGCACAACCAGAACGTCCGCCGCTGGCGCAAGCTGGAAGCGGAGAAGGCTGCCGAGGCTGCGAAGGAGGCGGGTGCCGCCGGTTCGCAGTAGCAGCCACGGCTGACCGCCATTCCAGGAATGCTCCAGACGGCCCCGGCGAAATCCGCCGGGGCCGTTTCGTTTTCGGCAGCGTTAAAGAGTTGGAAAGCCTGATGCGACGCGGGCGCCGTACAGGGCTGGATTTCAGGTGTTTTGGCAGGCGAATGTAAAGAAATAAGGTCTACAACCGGCAGATGTGATCAATCGACGGGGTTCGACAAACCCGATGCCTGTTGCGCTGAACATTGCCAGCCACGTCTACCGGAACGGCCGTGCACGTCCGGATGCGCTCGCCCTTTCCGTGGCCGGGGCGGATCTTTCCTATGCGGCACTTGCGGACGTGTCCCGCCGCATCGCCGGCTGCCTTGCGACCGCCCGACGCACCGGCCGCGTCGGCATCCTGGCCTCGCGCAGCCTTGCGGCCTGTGCCGGCATTCTCGGCACCGCCTGGTTCGGCGGCACCTATGTCCCGCTCAATCTGAAACTCCCGGAAGAACGGCTCGTCCAGCTTCTCGCGACGCTCGACCTCGATGCGCTCGTCGTAGATGCGCGCGGCGCGGCGATGCTGACGCCGGCTGTCGAGGCGCAGCTTCCGGCAACGGTCCTGCTTGCGGCGGAGGCCCGGCCGCCGGTTGCCCTGGACGGCCGGACCGTCTTCCGCCTCGATGCCCTGCCGGACGGCGGACCGACCGAACCGGCAGACATTCCCGACGACCATCTCGCCTATATCGAATTCACCTCCGGCACGACGGGCGTTCCGAAGGGTGTCATGGTGCCATCGAGCGCCGTCGGCCACTATCTTGACGTCATGCAGGCCTGGTTCGGCTTCACGCCCGAAGACCGGGCCGCGGAAACCTGCGACATCACCTTCGACCTGTCGGTGCACAACATGTTCCTCGCCTGGCAGGCAGGCGCCTCGCTGCATGTGATGACGCCGCTGCAGATGGTGGCGCCGGCGCGCTTCATCCGCGACCGGGCCATCACGACCTGGCTTTCCGTGCCGTCGGTCATCGCCATGATGCGGCAGAACCGGACGCTCCAGCCGGTCTCGCTGACGAGCCTGCGCATCTCGATGTTCTGCGGCGAACCCTTGCCGGTGGGGGCTGCACGGGCCTGGGCGGAGGCCGCACCCAACAGCATCGTCGAAAACATCTATGGCCCCACCGAAGCGACCATCGCCTGCCTGCGCCAGCCGGTCGTCGAGCCCGTCGTCGTCACGCCTGCACGCGAAATCGTGGCGATCGGCTACGCCTATCCCGGCATGCGCGCGGCGATCCTCGACGCGGAGCTGAAGCCGGTCGCGGCGGGCACTGCCGGTGAAATCGCGCTTTCGGGCAAGCAGCTTGCCATCGGGTATTTCGGGCAGGAGGAGCTGACCGCGGCGCGTTTCCCGCGCATCGATGGCGAACGCTGGTATCTGACCGGTGACCTCGGTATGGAAGCGGAGGACGGCACGTTCCACCATCTCGGCCGCATCGACAATCAGGTCAAGGTCATGGGCAACCGCGTCGAACTGGAGGAGGTGGAAATGCATCTGCGCACCGCCTCCGGATCCGATCACGTCGCCGCCGTCGCCTGGCCCGCGAGTGCCGGTTCGGCCAGCGGCATCGTCGGCTTCGCCGTCGGCGCGGCGCTGGACGCGCCTGCGATCCGCGATGCGCTACGGGCAAAACTCCCCGCCTACATGGTGCCCTCTGCCATCCATCTCATCGAGACACTGCCGCTGAACAGCAATGGCAAGGTCGACCGCAAGGCGCTCTTCGCCGACCTCGATGCCGGCCGCTTCATTGGGCGGGAGGACGCGGCATGAGCGAGACCGTATCGCCGCCGGATCGCGCCCATCCCGGCCTGCTCGGGCAGGCTCTCGCGTTGCGCGCCGCCTGGCTTGGCATGGACAGGGCACCTGCCGCCATTGCCTTCGCGGCGAGCGTGAAGGGCATCGTGCTGCTGTACGTCGCGGTCTTCCTCGTCTTCTGTGCCACGCGACCCGGCCCTGGCAGCATGTTGATCGTCGCGCTCGGCCTTGCCGGCTGTGCTGCCATGCCCGCCCGGCGCACGCTGGTCATCGGCCTCACGACGCTGCTTTTCATCATGCTGCGGCCAACCCGCTCGGAGGACCTCAGCGACTTCCTGCGCCGGGAACTCGATCTGGTCGGCTCCATCGACCAGCGCATTCTCATTGCCGGCGCGGGGATCGCTTTTCTAGCCTTCGGCATGGCGGCGCTCCGTCTTCAATCGACTTTTCGCGAGACGGCGCCGGGCCGCCATCCCGTCCTGACGATGATGCTGGTCTTCTTCGCCATCCTGTCGGTAGCGCTCTCCGGCCTTCTGCCTGTGGAGTTCGCGGCCGAGGTCTGGTTGTTCCTTGCGGCCCTTGCCTCCGGTTTCTGGTGCATTGCCTACGCGCTGGCCGACCAGAAGGTGAAGCAGACAACCGATCCGCTTCCCCGCGCCGCCTTCTTCCGGCCGTTCTGGGAGGGACCGACGCTGCCGATCGGCAAGGGCGCCGGGTTCCTCGCGAAATTCGAGGCGAAAGACGACACGGCACTCGCCGTCACCCGCCTCAAGGGACTGAAGCTGATCGTCTGGGGGGCGCTGCTGGCAGGCCTCGATGCCGCGGCCCGCAGCCTTCTTCACACCGAGGCCGGCCTGCCGGTCCTCACCGATGCGATGGCGGCAGCGGCAAGGGGCACGCCGCTGCCGGCTGCCCTGTCCTGGGCCTCGCTGGTCGTGCATTATCTTCTCGATATCCTGCACCTTGCCGCCTGGGGGCATGTCGTCGTGGCGCTCATCCGCGTTGCCGGCTACGGCATTCCCCGCAACACGGTGCGCCCGCTTGCCGCGCGCAGCCTGGCGGAATTCTGGAACCGCTATTATTTCTATTTCAAGGAACTGCTGGTCGATTTCTTCTTCTACCCGGCCTTCCTGCGCTGGTTCAAGAAATACCCGCGCCTGCGAGTCGCGTTCGCCACCTTCTGCGCGGCCTGCGTCGGCAACTGGCTTTTTCATTTCATGGGCCGCATCGACATCCTCGCTGTGAACGGGGTCCTGCCGGGCCTGCGCGCCTTTGAAAGCTATCTGTTTTATTGTGTCGTGCTGGCCGCGGGGCTCATCCTGTCGCAGTTGCGCAAGCGCCGACCGAAACCGGAAGATGGTTTCCTGCGCTACGATGTGCTGCCGCGCCTGCACGTCGGCCTGTTCTTCTGCCTGCTCACCATCTTCAACGAACCCATCGACGCCTTCACCATCGGCGAACGCTTCGCCTTCCTTTTCAGCCTGTTCGGAGCCTGACATGAGCCTTTCCACCGTGGAACGACTTCGCACCGCCGTCACCGGCCTGCTCGCAGCCCGCGGTGACCGCGATCCTGTGCGCGATGACGAATCCCTGTTCATCACCGGGCGGCTGGATTCGCTGGCAGCCACTGAAATGATCATGCTGCTGGAGCAGGATTTCGCGTTGGATCTCGCCAGCGCGGACTTCGACGTTTCCGCCCTCGACACGATCGCCGACATCACCGATCTCATTTCGCGCGCCCGGAATTGAGGCCGGGATGGCGGGTCCTGTCGCTTTGATGTGGATCGCTGCCGTTCCTTCGGTTCTTGCCGTTTCCAACCCCGCGAAAGTGTTTCACTTTGCGTGGATGGCTTCGCGCATCGCGCGTTCCGGCTGACCCGCTCCCGATTTGCTTGATGCCGTGGCGGGGCGCCGACTGGAGGATGACATGACATTGCAATCGATGACCGGCTTCGCGCGGGTCGAGGGAACGAGCGGGCGCAGCCGCTGGGCGTGGGAACTGCGTTCAGTCAACGGCAAGGGCCTCGATCTCCGGCTTCGCCTCCCGCCCGGCCTTGAAGCGCTGGAGGCCGATGTGCGCCGGCTTGCCGGCGAGGCCTTTTCACGCGGCAACCTGCAGATCGGGCTCGCGACGAGCATCAGCGAGGCGCAGGTCGAGGCCGTGGTGAACCAGGGTGCGCTTGCCGCCGTGCTAGCGCTGCGCGATCAGCTCAGCGGTATTGTGGATCCGGCGCCGCTGAAGCTCGATACGCTGCTTGCCGTCCGCGGCATCGTTGATTTCCGCGAGGCGGAGGAAAGCGAAGCGGAGCGCACGGCGCGCGACAATGCCATCAAGGCGGGTCTTGCCGAGGCGATCCGCTGTCTGGCCGACATGCGCCGCAAGGAGGGTGCCGCACTCGCCGAGGTCCTGCTGGGCCAGGTTGCGCGCATCGAGGCGCTGACCCAGACCGTGGAGGCCGATCCTTCGCGCAGCGTGGCCATGATCGCCGAGCGGCTTTCCGCGCAGGTGGCAGTGCTCATGCAGGGCACGACGGCGCTCGATCGCGACCGGCTGCATCAGGAGGCGGCGCTGCTTGCCACCAAGGCCGACCTGCGCGAGGAGGTCGACCGGCTGAAGGCGCATGTCGCCGCCGCGCGTGACCTTATTGCCGAGGGCGGGCCGATCGGCCGCAAGCTCGATTTTCTCGCACAGGAATTTAACCGGGAATCGAATACGATCTGTTCCAAGTCGAACGCCGCTGCTGTAACGGCTGCAGGTATCGAGCTGAAGGTCGTCATCGACCAGTTCAGGGAACAGGTCCAGAATCTGGAGTAGGGCATGGCCGAGCCGTCGAAACATATCCAAATCGAACGTCGCGGGCTCATGCTCGTCATTTCGTCGCCGTCCGGGGCCGGCAAGTCGACCATCGCCCGCAACCTGCTGGAGGCTGATCCTGGCCTCAGCCTCTCGGTGAGCGTGACGACGCGCCAGCGCCGCGCCAGCGAGATCGCCGGCCGCCACTACCACTTCATCAACCAGCGCGAATTCGAGCGCCTGCGCGATTCCGAGGCGCTGCTGGAATGGGCGGAGGTGCACGGCAATTTCTACGGCACGCCGCGCGAGCCGGTCGAGGAGGCCATGTCCGCCGGCCGAGACATGCTCTTCGACATCGACTGGCAGGGCGCCCAGCAGCTGCAGGAAAAGATGCCGGCGGACGTCGTCTCCATCTTCATCCTGCCGCCCTCGATGACCGAACTGCAATCGCGCCTGCACCGCCGCGCCGAGGATACCGAAGAGGTCATCCAGACGCGGCTTGCCAATTCATGCGCCGAAATCGAGCACTGGCGGGAGTATGACTATGTCATCCTCAACGACGACCTCTCGGTCGCCTTCGACGCCGTGCAGAGCATCGTCAAGGCCGAGCGCCTGCGCCGCGACCGCCGTCACGGCCTGTTCGAATTCGTGACCAAGCTGGTGACGGAAAAGCCGGTTCTGTAAGTGAGGAGTGGCGGACGCCGGTTTCAGAGCGCGTTCGCCAGCCGCACGAATTCTTCCACGCTCAACGTCTCGGCCCGCCGCTGCGGGTCGATTTCGGCGCGCGCCAGCAGCGCCTCGCCGCCGAGCGACTTCACGCTCTGGCGCAGCATCTTGCGGCGCTGGCCGAACGCGGCGTGGGTGACGCGTTCCAACGCGCTGACATCGCAGGCCAGCGGATTGGCGATGGGCTCCAGATGCACGACGGAGGAGGTCACCTTCGGCGGCGGCGTGAAGGCCTGCGGCGGCACGTCGAAGGCCATGCGGGCGTCTGTCCGCCAGCCACAGAGCACGCCGAGGCGGCCATAGTGGTCGTCATTGTCTTCTGCGACGATGCGTAGCCCCACCTCGCGCTGGAACATCAGCGTCAGCGAGTCCCAGAAGGGCGGCCAGGTCTTCGGCAGCAGCCAGTTGACCAGCAACTGCGTGCCGACATTGTAGGGCAGGTTGGCAATGATGCGGACCGGTTCGCCGGGCGCCAGCGCCTCGAAATCCGTCTTCAGCGCATCGCCTTCGATGACCGTCAGGCGGTCGGGATAATGGTCCGAGATTTCCGCAAGCGCCGGCAGGCAGCGCGCGTCGCGCTCGATGGCGATCACCCGTTTGGCGCCGAGCGCCAGGATGGCGCGCGTCAGGCCGCCGGGGCCTGGACCGACCTCGATGACGGTGTGATTTTCGATGGGACCGGCCGTGCGGGCGATCTTCTGCGTGAGGTTGAGATCGAGCAGGAAGTTCTGCCCGAGCGCCTTCTTCGCGTCGAGCCCATGGCGCTGGATGACGTCGCGCAGGGGCGGCAGCCCGTCGATTGCGGCCATTATACGCGTTCCCCTGTTGCCCGCTCATGGATGCCAAGCGCGTGCGCGAGGCGAATGGCGGCCAGAAGGCTGTCGGGCTTGGCGATGCCCTTGCCGGCGATCGCGAAAGCGGTACCGTGGTCCGGCGAGGTGCGAATGAAGGGCAGGCCCAGCGTCGCATTGACGGAATCATCGAAGCCGAGCGCCTTGGCCGGGATCAGCGCCTGATCGTGATACATGCAGAGCGCCACGTCATAGGTCGCGCGGGCGGCATCGTGGAACATCGTGTCGGCGGGCAGGGGGCCGACCGCGTCGATGCCGGCGGCTTTCAGCCGCTCGACGGCAGGGCGCACGATCGCCTCATCTTCCAGCCCGATGGTCCCGGTTTCGCCGGCATGCGGGTTGAGGCCGGCAATGGCGAGCCGCGGGCGGGCAATGCCGAAACGCTGGCGCAGGTCCTGCTCGGTGATGACAGCGGTTTCGACGATCAGCTCTTGCGTCAGAGCCGTGGGCACATCCTTCAGGGGGATGTGAATGGTAACGGGCACGCTGCGCAGCTTCGGCCCGGCAAGCAGCATGACGGGAAGCGCTTCCTTGCCTGTCGCCTTCAGCGCAAGATCCGCCAGGAACTCCGTATGGCCCGGGAAGCTGAAGCCGGCATCATAGAGCACGGCCTTGGCGATCGGGTTGGTTACGATTGCGGCCGTGCGGCCGGCGAGCGTGAGGGTGACTGCCGTTTCGATGGCGCCGGTAATGGCCGCCGCATTGCGGGAATCCGGCGTGCCCGGCGTGACGGGCGCGGGGCAGTCACAGGAAAGGACGGGCAGCGCGTCCGGGAACAACCGAGCGGCCTCTTCCGGCGCAGCCCTTGTAACGGCGATGTCAAGACCGAGCCGCGTGGCGCGTTCCCGCAGCACCTGCGCATCACCGATGTAGAGAAAGGGCGGCAGCGCGAGGGCATGACGGTTCGACCAGAGGGCGAGCGTGATATCCGGTCCGATCCCCGCCGGATCGCCCATGGTGAGCGCCAGCGGAGGCATGTTCGTCATTGTCATGAGACCTAGCCGTCAAGCGGTTGGGAGGGGCGGCGAGCGGCCGCCCGTCACGTCGGGATCAACGTTCGGTGATGGTCGCCTTCTTGCGCAGCTCGGCGAGGTATTTCTTGCTGTTGGCGTCTTCTTCGCCGCTCTTCGCCTTGCCGATGTCTTCGGCGCGGAAGACCATTTCAGCGGCCACGTCGTCGTTGACTTCCCGCTTCTTGCAGATCGCAAGATATTCAACGCCGCGTTCGGTGACGCGGGTTCCTGTTGTCACGCCATCGGTCTTCTCGATCAGTGGCTTCCAGTCGTCGGGAAGTTCAGGGGCGAGCACGCGACCGAGGTCGCGGATGGAGACATCCCGCATGGTCGCAGCGAAAACCTTGGCCTGATCGCAGCCGGGGAATTTAGGACGGGAGGCTTCCGCCTCCTGTTTGCGCTTGCCCATAATGGCATTGCGCTTCTTCTCCGGCACCACGAAAATCACCTGCTTGAGGAAGTATTCGGTGGTAACGGGCTTTTTACCGCCATTTTCCTGCATGCGCTGCATCAGCGTCTTGCTGTCGGCACCGGAACCGTAGCGGGCATTGACCAGGCGTGGCCAGCTCATCTGCACGGCGATATACTGCTTGAAATGGTCGACGCCGACGCCAGCCTGGTTGAGGATCTTCGACAATTGGTCCGGCGACATCTTGTTGGAGGCCGCAAAACGGGCGAAGGCGGTGTCCACGTCGCTGGTGCTGACCGACGCCTTCGCGCGCAGGATCTCACCGCGCTTCAGGGCATCCTCGATCATCTGCTCGCGGGCTATCGCCCGCACATTGCCCTTGGTGCGCTGCAATTTCAGAAAGTTGGCGCGGCTATCGACGTCGCCGGAGGTGATCGGCGTGTTGTTGACGACGGCGACGACTGAGCTTGCCGCCTGGGCGGTGCCGGCAGGAAGCGTCAGCGTTACGGCAGCGGCCAAGGCCACGCCCATCATCATGGAACGTACCAGAGATTGTCTGCCCATCATGCCAGTCCCTTTCCCAAACCCATTTCCACAGCCGTCAGCGTACAGGCACGCTTCCGGCAGTGTCTCTCCCGGATGTGCATAATACATGCGGCCAAACGATGACAAGAGTGGAGCGATGCCCTTACTCGAAGCCGGCCAGCGTCGTATCGCCGACATGGATGTCGCCCAGCGTGCGGAACATCAGGCGCGCGCCGATCGACCAGTCGTTTGCCGTGCTGCTGGATTTGTCGCGTGTCTGCTCGTAGACGATCGAGAAGACGGTGTCCCGGTCGTCATAGGAAAAGCCGATTCCATTGCGCGACAGGCTCTTGCGGTTGAGATCGTAGGTGAGCGAGCCGAAGACCGACCAGTAATCCTTGAACTTGAAGGCCGCCGCGCTTTGAAGCTCGCTGGCGTTATCCGCCAGGCCGTACTTCGGCTGTGCAGCGATTCGCGTATAGGTGAGCTCGGTCTCGAAGCGGGCGCCGTCGAAACGCAGCGACGTATCGGAGCGGCGGACCGACAGATCGCTCTTGTCAAGCCGGGCGCTGGAGGCGACCGAAAGACCGTTCGGCAGGTCGATACCGGTCATGCCGACATAGTCGGACGAATCTGTCTCAAGGCCGGAATTGGCGCCGGCATTGACCAGGTCGTCGGTCGCAAACGAGTTCACGCCGCCCAAGTGGAAGGACTGGCCGATGATGCTGCGCAGGCGCACGCCATTGTCGAACGTGCCGGTGTAACGCAGGCCGAGATTGGCGCGCGATCCACCCTCGATACGGTCGAAGCCGGAGAACTTGTCGCGCTCGAACAGGTTGGTGGCGTCGAAGACGAAGCTCTGCGAATCCTCGTTCGGCAGCGCCCCGGCAAGGTCTTCGTCCGGCCGGACATAGATCTGGGCGATCGGCTCGAACAGATGCGTGCTGTAATCGGTTGTCGCCAGGATGGGATAGCGTGCTTCGAGGCCGGCGGTCAGCATCGCCCGGGTCGCACTGTTGTCGTTTTCATAATCACCGGCGTAACCAATGGGTGCCGTCATGTCGAGGCGATGAATATCGCCGCGTGCCGCCAGAAGCGGCGTCAGCACAAGACCACCGGGCACGATGAATTGGCGCTTCCATTCCACTTCGCTGGTCAGTCGCGTCGTGCCGCCAGCGAGCCCGCGGAACCGATCGCTGCCGCCGACGCTGTAGAAATCGTCGAGGTCGCGCTGAACGTTGGTGATATTCGTCGTAATGCTGAGTTCACCACCCAGCACCGGCTGCGGCACGATATATTCGTGGTCCAGCGTCTGGGCGATTGCCTGCTTGCGCTCCAGCTTGTCCACCGGGTCGGCGTCCTGCACGTCGAAATAGAACGCGCGCAGGTCGAAGCTGTTGCGGCGGCCGAGGCCGGACAGGTAGACTTGGTTGGCATGGATGCGATCGTCCAGGCCATCCAGGTCATAGGTGCGCGAGAAGTTGTTGTCGGTCTGCACCATCACATCCCAGCCGAACGCCCAGCGGGGATTGATCTTGAAGCGACC
Organism: Shinella kummerowiae; assembly: GCF_009827055.1. GTDB lineage: Bacteria > Pseudomonadota > Alphaproteobacteria > Rhizobiales > Rhizobiaceae > Shinella > Shinella kummerowiae. The sequence continues at coordinate 230,725 of NZ_WUMK01000006.1, read as the reverse complement.
CTCCGAGGCGACCATGCCGCGGAAGTCCTCGTACCGGTCGCTCGTGTTGCCGGTGAAGACGTCGGGGTTCATCTGGTTGATGCCGGCGGCGCGCAAGGTCACCTGGCCGTTGTGGAAACGCTTGCGGAATTCGCCTTCGAGCAGAAAACCCTGGCGGGTCAGCACGGTGGGGGAGACCGTCGCGTCCATGTCCGGGGCGATGGCGAAATAGTAAGGTGTCGTAATGCCGAAGCCGAGCTTCTGCTCGTAACCGAACTGCGGGAACAGGAAGCCGCTCTTGCGCTTCACCGTATGGTCGGGCACTTCGAGCGCCGGAATATAGGCGATCGGCCGGCCGAACATCTCGAAGCGCGCACGCTCGAGCCGAATCGTCTTGGTCCGGCCGTTCTGCACCACACGCTCGGCCTTGATCTGCCAGAGCGAACGGTGCGTCGGGTTCGTGGCGCAGGGCGTGCAGGCGGTATAGACGGCGTTGTTGAGGATCATTTCCTCGCCGTTGACGCGCTCGCCGCTGGTCGCCGCAAGTTTGGTGAGGTCCGTCGTCTCGATGCGCAGCGCATTGACGAAGCCGTTGGCGAAATCGTCCGACAGGTCCATCTCATCGCCATAGATCCGGTTGCCGGTCGGTTCGATGAGTTCGATATTGCCATGCGCCGTCAAACGGCCGGTTTTCTGATTGTATTCGACCTGACGGGCGACGAGCTTGTAGCCGCCATAGTTGATCTGCACCGCGCCGCGGGCGATCACCTTTTCCGTGTCTTTATTATAGACAAGTTCATTGGCCGCCAGGATGAGCTTGGCGTCATCCGGAATGTTCGGCTCCATCGTCCGGATATCGGGCGCCTGGGCCCATGCGGGCAGGGTTGCGGCGGACACGATGGCGCCCATGGCCGCACCTGCAAGCAGGGCGGCTTTCAACCACCAATTCGTTTTGCGGGCGCCTGCCGCCACTAGCCGTCCTCCTGATGCAGAAGAATCGTCGCACCCAACGACATTGCGACGACCACTGGGAGCCAGGCCGCAACGAACGGAGGAACAACACCGCTGCTTCCGAATGCCTTCACAAGCACGGTGACGACATAAAGCATGAAGCCAGACAGGATTCCACCCAGAATCACCGCACGCGATTGATTAAACCGGCTAAATTTCAATGATACACAGGCTGCGATCAGCGTCATGGCAACCAGGAGCAGCGGCAGAGACAGCATGGCGTGGAACTGCGTTTCCATGGCATCCGTGGGGAAACCGAACGACTTTGCCGCCTCGATCTTCCGCCCGAGGCTCAAAAACGGAATGGATTCAGGCTTTTCAAGACTCTCCTGAACGAATTCGCGTTTCAGGTTGGTGCGAATCTGCACCTCCTTGAGACGGACCGGCAATTCTCCGATCCGCGTTTCGTTGACGTTGTTAAGCAGCCAGTAACCATCTTCCAAGGTTGCCGATTCGGCATCCTGGCGCAGCGTGATGCGACCGTCGGGATCGAAGTGGATCACCGTGACGTTCAAAAGCCGCGTACCGTCATCAAGCAGCGCCTTGGCGCCGATGATCGCCTGGTCGTCACCATAGATCTGGCGGATCCACGGCACGGCGTTTTCCGTGCGTGAGACGGTGGCGCCCCAGCTCGCTTCGACTTCCTGTGCCTTCTTGCTGCCCCAGGCGGCGATCGGGCTGATGATCAGCACGGCCAGCACCCCGAACAGGAAGGCGCCGACGACGAAGGGACGCAGGAACTGCCACACGGAGATGCCGGCAGCACGTGTCACGACCAGCTCGTAGCGCCGGTTCAGCGAGATCAATGCCGCCATGCCGGCAAACAGCGCGACGAAGGGCACGGTCTGCATCAGGATCATCGGAATGCGCAGCGCCGTGACGAGCAGGCCGCTCGTCAGCGTGTAGCCGGGCAGGGCGCCGATGCGATTCGACAACTCGCTGAAATCGATAATGAAGATCAGCGAAAAGATGCCGAGCAGGAACCAGATGGTAGTGATGATGTAGCGGCGAAAGAAATAGAAGCCGAGGGTCGGGATCATGGCTGACCGCCTCCGGTGGGTGTCGAGCCCGCCCGCGTGAAGCGCGCCAAAAACCGGTCGCGCAGGTCCGTGACCTGGTCGCCCAACGTCACCGGGATGTCGAGGCTCTTGTTGCGGCCGAGGAAGCGGACCGCCAAGGCCGCGGTGACGATGGGAATGAGGTACATGATGGGTATGAAATAGGCGGATTCCTCGGCGTTATTGGACGCGTAGAAACTCGCCCAGCGCACGAAAAGCGCCGTCAACAGGGCCGTGAGCATCGGATGGACCCGCGCCTCGCGATGCGAGCGGGCATCGGCACTGACGACGAGCGCGAGCAGGCCGAAGACGGCGGGCAGCAGCCATTCCGTGAAGCGGCGGTGCAGCTCCGCGGTAAAGGCGCCGGGATTCTTCTTGTATTGCGGGTCCGCGGGATCCGGATCGAGCAGATAGAACAGGTCGCGATCCTTGGCGCGGATGTTCGACTTGCCGGCGCTCTGCGTGAGGTCGGTGAGGTCGAAGGCGTAGGAATCGAACTTGATGATCGAGACATCGCCGTCCGGCAGCTTGCGGTGCACCTCGCCGTCCTTCATCACGAGCGCCGAACTGTTTTCATCCACCGCGCCTTCGCGGGCATAGTAGACGAGCTCGAAGCGCGGATCGCGCGTATCGGCGACGAAGAGGCCGCGCAGCACGCCGCCGTTGCGGCGCTCCGCCACCTGCACATAGAGGCCGTCGGCAACCTTGCGGAAGGTGTTTTCCTGAACGACGGCGGAGAGCATGTCGGCATGCGCCGTGGCGATCATCTTGCGCACGGCCATGCGCGAATAGGGTTCGGCGAAATTGTCGACGGCGAAGGACACGAAGCTCATCGCGATGGCGAGGATCATCACCGGGCGAATGATGGTGATGCGCGAGGCGCCGGCCGAATTCAGCACCGTCAGTTCCGAATCGGCGTTCATGACGGTCAGCGTCTGCGACACGCCGATGACGAGCGCGAAGGGCAGGATGATCGGGATGACCGACGGGATGATCAGCGTCGCGAGCTTCAGGAAGGCGAAAATCGACTGGCCGCTGTCCGTGACGAGGTTGACGCTGGCCAGCGCCTGCGTGACCCAGACGATGCCGAGCAACGGCACGAGCGTCGCGACGAACATGAGCGACGCCCGCCGCAGGATATAGCGCTCGATCAATTTCATCGTTTCGTCCGCGTTTCCGACAAGCGGCTCCGGTCTCGTGCAGGGGCACCCGGCGGAACAGCCAAGGGCATATAAGCTTTCTTCAGGCTGATGCCATAGCCGGGAGTCTGCTCCGGCAAGGAAAATTTATGGCGAACAAGCATGCTTAACCTTCTGTAAACAAGGTGACGCATCTTGCCAAGCGCCGCAAAAGCGACAAGGAATTGATGCGATTTGCGGGCTCCCAGGCGGGATGACAGGCCCGCCGGCTGACATTCGGAGTAAGTCATGGTTTCCAGATTCGACATCGGTTTCGCAAAGACGGCACGGGCTTCGGGCGGCCTTGCGATCCTTCTGCAGATTACCGGCGGCGAGGCGGCCGGTGTGGGCGAGGTCGATCCGGAAGGTGTTGTCGCGCGCGCCGCGGCGGTCGCGAAGTTCACCGGAAAAGCGCTGAAGAGCCTCGACGTGCTGGCGCCGCACGGCGCGCCGGTCGATCGGATCCGCGTCCTCGGCCTTGGCGAGGCCGACAAGCTCGTTGCGCATGACTGGCTGAAGGTCGGCGGGGCGGCCGCCGGCAAGATCAGCGGTGCGGACAAGGTGACGATCTACATCGATGCGCCCGGCATCACCGTGACGGCGAAAAATGCTGCCGACTTCGCGCTCGGCATGCAACTCGGCGCCTACAGCTTCGATCTTTACAAGACGAAAAAGGGCGAGGACGACGACGCGAAGGCCGGCAAGACGAGCAAGGTGACGATCGTCACCGGCAGCGCGACGGCGGCAAAGAAGGCAAACGACATTTCCGAGGCGGTCGCGGCCGGCGTGATTCTCGCCCGCAATCTCGTCAACGAACCTGCCAACGTGCTTGGCCCCGTCGAGTTCGCCGACAAGGCGAAGGCGCTGGAGAAGCTTGGCGTCGAGGTGGATATCCTCACCGAGCGCGAGATGAAGAAGCTCGGCATGGCGGCACTGCTCGGTGTTGCGCAGGGCTCGGTGCGCCCGCCGCGGCTTGCGGTCATGCACTGGAAGGGCGGCAAGGAGAAGGATCGCCCGATCGCCTTCATCGGCAAGGGCGTCGTCTTCGATACCGGCGGCATTTCCATCAAGCCGGCCGCCGGCATGGAGGACATGAAGGGTGACATGGGCGGGGCCGCCGCGGTCATCGGCCTGATGCACACGCTCGCCGCCCGTAAGGCGAAGGCGAATGTCGTCGGCATCCTCGGCCTTGTGGAAAACATGCCGGACGGCAACGCCCAGCGCCCCGGCGACATCGTCAAATCCATGTCCGGCCAGACCATCGAGGTCATCAACACGGATGCCGAAGGCCGCCTCGTGCTGTGCGATGCGCTCTGGTACTGCAACGAGACCTTCAAGCCGCAATTCATGGTCAACCTCGCCACCCTGACCGGCGCGATCACCGTGGCGCTCGGCAGCCATCACGCCGGCCTGTTTTCCAACGACGACACGCTTTCCGCGCGCCTCACCGCCGCCGGCCTTGCCACACAGGAGCGCCTGTGGCGCATGCCGCTCGGCCGCGAATACGACAAGATGATCGACAGCAAGTTCGCCGACATGAAGAACACCGGCGGCCGCCTGGCCGGCTCGATCACCGCCGCGCAGTTCCTGCACCGCTTCGTCAAGGACACGCCCTGGGCCCATCTCGACATCGCCGGCACCGCCATGGGCTCGCCGACCGACGAGATCAACCAGTCCTGGGGCTCCGGCTTCGGCGTGCGCCTGCTCGATGAGCTGGTGCGCGCGAACTACGAAGGATGATGGCAGCGCTACTGCGCTTTCTCAGCCGTGTCGGTTTCGGGTTTGCCATCGGCTTCCGCTCCCTTGAGCGGAAGCCCCGCTTTCTTTCGCAGAAGGTCGGCGTTGAGCGGTAGTTCTACCTTCTCGTAGGCAAGCAGCCATTCCTGATAGTTGCGGTCGTTTTCTTCGGCGACGGCGCGCATCGAGGAACCGAAAAACGCTCCGCCACCGCTGGCCAGCGTCAAGGCCAATATGCCGGCGGGAATGAATTGCACCCGGCCGAGAATATCGTTCAGTGCCTCCTGCTTGGCTTTCGTGACATCGGGGCCATCCTTGTCCTTGAAGGAGCGGAGCAGCTCTTCTCCTTTGTCCTGTGCCTCCTTGCTCGGCTTTTCTTTCGCGTAAAGATACGCAAGAAAGGTCGTGACGAGTGTCAGCAGGGCTGGAAGGGCGACGTGGATGATCGGTGAGCGGGAAGATCCGATCATCAGGCCCGCCGTCGCGCCGACGACGGCAAAGGCGGTGATCGCCCGGCGGTCGACGATGCCGGCATTGCCAGCCGCAAGCCGGATGGCGAGCCATCCGATGGACAGTCCGATCACGACGATCGGCAGCAGGCCGAAGAACAGGCTGGACATCAGGTGATGCCCGAAGCCCATGGCCATTTCGATGATACTGGTCACGGCGCCCATCTATTTCGCCTGCACTTTCGTTGCCGCATCCAGGCCTGCCTTGCCCGTCAGCCATTCGGGCAGGTCGTCCTTGTTCAGTGGTGTCGGGTCTCCGCCAATGCGGCGCGGTTTCCGGCATTTGACCACCCCGTCGGCCGTCAGCTCGCAGATGATCTCATCACTCGCAGACCGCGCTGGTATTGCCGCGGTCAAAAGGAGGGCTGCAGTGATGAGGCAAAGGACGATTGGTCCGGGACGAGCTGCGTCGGACAAACTCAGGCGCATGCAGGATGGTAATCGTTTCAGCACGGCGTCGATCATGGCGCACCCCTTGGTCGAGTGCGGATCATCCTGCAACTCTGCTGGAAAGGGAAGTGGTTTCTGCGAGGATTGGGCGATGACCCGCTTCACGAAATCTCCTATAGAACACCGTTATGAGCGAAGTCCTCTTCTACCACCTGACCGAATCGAAGCTCGAGGATGCGCTGCCGCCGCTGCTCGACAAGAGCCTCGAGCGTGGCTGGCGCGTCGTCGTTCAGGCGGGCGACGCGGAGCGGCGCGATGCGCTCGACACGCATCTGTGGACATTTCGCGAGGACAGCTTTCTACCGCACGGTACGGACGAGCAGGCGTTTCCGGCCGACCAGCCGGTGCTGCTGACGATCACGCCGGACAACGCCAATGCGGCCAATGTGCGCTTCCTGATCGCCGGCGCCGAACCACCGCCGCTCGATGCCTATGAGCGCGTCATCTTCATGTTCGACGGCTACGACCAGGCTGAAGTGGAGAGGGCGCGCGAGCATTGGAAGCACCTGAAAGGCGAGGGGCACCAGCTCACCTATTGGCAGCAGAACAGCGACGGTCGCTGGGTCAAGAAGGCCTGAGGCGTTGCGGCCTTCCGCGCAAGGCGATTGGCCTTCCGTCCGATTTTTCCGGCGAGCCGGGAAGGCATTATCCGCAAAATTAACGCGTGTTCGCTAAGACGGTGCCTTGGGGCGTGATGAGGCGATCGCCATGGTGGAATACCGGATCGCGGATGCGTGCGAACAACTGAGCCTGACTATAGGCGCCGAAAGCGACGCCAGACGGCGCATGCGCCAGTGCCGGCAGGCGCTTGGGCTGGGAAGGCAGGCGATTCTCGACGCTGGGCGCCTCGCGGATGCGGACATGCAGGCCCTGCAATCGCTGCTTCGCCTTGCCCGGCGCGCCAGCAATGGTTTTTGCGACACCAATACCCTCATGACGCGGCTTGCGGCGATTCGCATGGATCGGCTGGGCTTTTCCCGGCTTCCCGTCATTGCGGAGACGAAGGCGAAACGTGTGAGAACCGAGACCGCGTCGCTCGCCCTTGCGGATGCTGTGTTGCCTGACGGCTGGTGGGACACGCAGGCCGCCCTCGATGCCGCCAATGCGGGCCGCTATCTCGTCGCGGGAACCGGTGCCGACGGGCCTTGTTCGGTGCTCCTGCGGCACCTGGATTGCGATGAACCGTTCCTGGTCCCGCAGGAATATAAAAGGGTCATGGAGACGCTGCCGCCTTTCCGGTTGACGGTCGCCACGGGGCGCGTCCTCCTTGGCGCGGCGGAAAACCTCGGCGGCGGGGTGACATTACCGATCGGCAACGGAACCTATCTTGGCCAGCTCGTTTCGCTGCGGTCGGGCGGCAGCCTGAAAATTGTCGCGACACTTGTCCGCGATGGCAGCCCGGTCGATGCGTTTCATCAACTGCCGGAATTTCGGGAGGCGCCGTGATGGACGAGGACGAGCAGAAGTTCGAGCTTTGGTGCGATCACCAGCGACAAGGTGTGGTCGACTATCTGGGGCGCCAGCGTCTCGCGCACGGCGAGGTCGGCGAATGGCCGGCGTGGGACGTCTATCCGCATGCCGCGCTCTGGGCGGTGGAGAGCCTCAAGCGGCCGGGCTTTACCCTGGCTGTATCCAACGCGCTCCCTCAAGCCGATCTTGCCCCGCTTCTCTCGTTGCGCGGCGGGATGCTGCTGTCCTTCGCCGATGATGACGATATGTGGCGCGAAGAGCCATGATGCCGACCTGTAACCCTGTCTTTGCGGGAGTGATGCGATGAGCGGCCATTTTGTTTGCGCCACCTGCGGACAGTCTCATGACGGACTTCCAACGGACTGGGGGTACAAGCTTCCTGACGATGTCTGGGCGATACCGGCGCCCCGGCGCGAAGAGGTGGCCCGCTTCACGGACGACTTGTGCCAGTATGGCGACAGGTATTTCATTCGTGGGCTGTTGCTGGTGCCGTTGCCGGACATGGGGAGTGATTTCGGCTGGGGTGTCTGGGCCGAGGTCGATGCCGCGGTGTTCCAGCGCTATGTCGAATTTTACGATGCCGACGGTTCCTCCGAACCGCTCTATTCCGGAATGATGGCCAACAGCCTGCCGGGTTATGTCTCGTCGTTGCCGGCGCCGATCGACATCCGGTTTCTCGATGCGACGCAGCGTCCGCTCTTCAGTCTTTCGGAGCGAGACCGGAGCACGCTCGCAATCGAGCAGCGCACGGGCATGAGCAGTGTCCGATACCACCAAATTCTGGATGCGTTGCAGGCATATGAAGCGGCGTCACACCCTGGGCAGCAGGAGGAGCGGGAAGACGCTGCACCTGACCGAAGCACCCTGTGCATTTCCTGCACGCATGTCGTTGACGGCGGCGACAGCGTGATGGTCGTATCGCGCAGCGGCGGCGATTGGGTCTTGCTGTGTGGCCACACGGACCACAGCCACGATGAAGACGACGAGACTCTACGCATCCTGCACTGGCGGCATCTCGTGGATCGCGACCCTTCCCTCAAGGACATGATTCCTGCCCTCGAGGTCGATTATTCCGCCGAGCGAACCGTGGTCGGTGGGGAATGGCGCAAATTCTTCGATCCGGATACGGATGATTGAACCACGCCCCCGATCTCAATCGTGGAATGCCTCGACGAACTTGCGCCGCCCCAGCATGAAGGCGTCGGCGACGTGGCGAAGCGGTGCGAGGTCGACGTCGGATGTGCCGGCCTTCACGATTTCGGCGAAGCGCTTGTAGAGCATCGGATATTCCTGCTCCGGCTCCTCGTGCACGAGCTTGCCGTCGATGGAGAGCTTGGCGCCGCCCTCGGACAGCACCATCTCGCCCGCTTCGGTCTGGGCGACGATGTCCCAGCTTTGCTTGCCGGTCTGGCGCCAGTCGAAATCCGCTTTCAGATCGAGCCCTTTGGCGTCGGAGAAGGTGATCGATGCGGCGATCGGCGCATCGCGGTTTTCCGGGAATTCCAGCGTGGCGGCGGTGATGAAGGCCGGGCGCGGCAGGATGTGGGTGACGATCGACAGCGCGTTGATGCCCGGATCGAACACGCCGAGCCCGCCGGCCTGCCAGATCCACTCCTGGTTCGGGTGCCAGTGGCGCACGTCTTCCTTCCAGATCACCTGCATGGCGCGGATCGTCGTGCCGGCGAGGAAGGTTTTGGCGGCTTCGGCTGCCGGCGCATAGCGCGAATGCCAGCTTGCGAAGAGCGAGAGGCCCTTGGACGCCGCGAGCGCTTCAAGATCGGCGACTTCGGAAAGGGTGGCACCTGGCGGCTTTTCGAGGAAGACGTGTTTGCCGGCCGAAAGCGCCTTCTCGGCCGCTTCATAGCGATACTGTGGCGGCATGCAGAGCGACACGGCGTCGATCGCCGGCACCGCCGCAAGCATCTCGTCGATCGACTTGAAATTGTCGATGCCGTCGACCGTGCCGTGGCGGCTTGCGGCGGCGATCAGCCTGTAGTCGCTGTTTTTGGCGACGGCCGGAAGATGCTGGTCGCGCACGATCTTGCCGACGCCGACGATTGCGAGATTGATCGGGGACATGGCTCCACCCTCATTTGTATGATGATTTCGCCGCTGTTTTAGCAGAACCCGCGCCCGGGGCAAGAGTGCCTCGGCGCCCGTGTCTGCCTATCGTTTGTGCAATGCGGCGGAGACGGTATTCGCCTTTGGTCTAATGCCGGCTCTCAGTTCGGGAAAACCGGGCTGCGGACTTGAAACGAGCCTTGAAATCGGCACTCTGGCTGTGCTTGGCACCAAACCAATAACACGCCAGGTGGGGAGGAGTTCTCATGAAAACGCTGCTGGTTTTCAGCCGGCTCATCGACTCGATTACGGAAAATATCGGAAAGGCCGTTGGCTGGCTGATCCTGATCGCCGTGCTTGTCAGTGCCGGAAATGCGGTCATCCGCAAGATGTTCAACATGTCGTCCAACGCCTGGCTCGAGGCGCAATGGTATCTGTTCGGCGGGGCCTTCATGCTCGCCGCCGCCTATACGCTGTCGCAGAACGAGCACATCCGCATCGACGTGGTCTACGGCAAGTTTTCGCGGCGCGTGCAGCACTGGATCGACCTGCTCGGCCATTGCCTGTTCCTGATGCCCTTCGTGCTGCTGATGGTCTATTTCCTCGTGCCCTACGTGCTGATGTCCTACCGGTCGGGCGAGGGCTCCTCCAGCGCCGGCGGCCTGATCGTCTGGCCGGCCAAGGCCATCCTGCTTGCCGGTTTCGTGCTGCTCGCCGCCCAGGGCGTGTCGGAGATCATCAAGAAGATCGCCATCATGCGCGGCGACATGGAGGACCCGACGCCCTATGTACCGACCCATGCGCCGCTCGACACCGCAATTGCCGAGGAGAAGGGCGCATGATCGAATTCATCGCTGAAAACCTCGCGCCGATCATGTTCATGTCGCTGATCGTGTTCCTGCTGCTCGGCTATCCGGTGGCTTTCTCGCTCGCGGCAAATGGCCTGCTGTTCTTCGTCATCGGCGTGGAACTCGCGCCGCTGTCCGATTCGATCAATCTTTCCTGGCCGCTGCTGAATGCGATGCCGGAACGGCTGTGGGGGGTGATGTCGAACGACACGTTGCTCGCCATCCCCTTCTTCACATTCATGGGCATCGTGCTCGAACGATCCGGCATGGCCGAAGACTTGCTCGACACGATCGGCCAGCTCTTCGGGCCGATCCGCGGCGGTCTTGCCTATGCGGTCATCTTCGTCGGCGCGCTGCTGGCAGCCACCACCGGCGTCGTGGCCGCCTCGGTCATCGCCATGGGCCTCATCTCGCTGCCGATCATGCTGCGCTATGGTTATGATCGGCGCGTCGCCTCCGGCGTCATCGCGGCATCCGGCACGCTCGCGCAGATCATCCCGCCGTCGCTGGTGCTGATCGTGCTGGCCGACCAGCTCGGCCGCTCGGTCGGCGACATGTATGCCGGCGCGCTCATCCCGGGCCTCATCCTGACTGGCCTGTACATGGGCTACATTCTGCTGATGACCTTCGTGCGGCGGGATTCGATGCCGGCGCTGCCGCTGGAGGCGCGCTCGCTCGGATCGGGCGTGACGTCGCTGGCAATCGCGCTCGCCGTCGCAGCCGGCATCGCCTATGCCGCGCATGTCTATCTCTCTCCCACGCATGGCGAGAATGCCGACATCCTCGGCGCCACCGTCGGCGTCATCTTCATCTATGTCGTGGCGCTCGTCGACAAGACGATGAACATCAACATGATGTCGCGGCTCGCTCAGCAGGTCATCATCGTGCTGATCCCGCCGCTGGCGCTGATCTTCCTCGTGCTCGGCACCATCTTCCTCGGCATTGCGACGCCGACCGAAGGTGGCGCGATGGGCGCCGTCGGCGCGCTTGTCATGGCCGCTGCCAAGGGGCGGCTGACGATGGAGGTGATCCGCTCGGCACTCGCCGCGACGACGCGCCTCTCGGCCTTCGTGCTGTTCATCCTGATCGGCGCTCGAGTCTTCTCGCTCACCTTCTACGGTGTGAACGGACACCTCTGGGTGGAGCACCTGCTGGTCTCCATGCCGGGCGGCGAGACGGGCTTCCTGATCGCGGTGAACATACTCGTCTTCTTCCTGGCGTTCTTCCTCGATTTCTTCGAGCTCGCCTTCATCATCGTGCCGCTGCTCGCACCTGCCGCCGACAAGCTCGGCATCGACCTCATCTGGTTCGGCGTGCTGCTCGGCATCAACATGCAGACGAGCTTCATGCACCCGCCTTTTGGCTTCGCCCTGTTCTACCTGCGCTCGGTCGCGGCCAAAGTGCCGTATCTCGACAAGGTGACGGGCAAGAAGATGGAGCCGGTGACGACGGCGCAGATCTACTGGGGCGCGGTGCCCTTCGTCGGCATCCAGATCATCATGGTGGCGCTCACCATCATGTTCCCGCAGATGGTCATGCACTACAAGGGTGCCGGAAGCGGCGTGGACCCGGCGACGATCAAGATCGAGGTGCCGGGCTTCGGTGGCAGCGACGGCGGCCTGCCCGGGCTGACGCTGCCCGACAATGGCGGCGGCCTCGGTCTTCCCGGTGGCCTGCAACTGCCCGGTGGCAATCCGCTGGAAGGCGGCACCGAGCAGAAGCCGGCCGACCAGAATGGCCAGCAGGGCACGAAGCAGAAGCCTGCGGGCGACCTGTCCAGCCCACCGTCCTTCAACTGACGTCGCGACCGCGCCCACCTTCGTCATTGCTGAAACTGCAAAACCGCCTGTAACCTCGTTACGGGCGGTTTTGCTTGGCCGTCATGCGAGAGGAATTCCGATGCGTTTCGTCAATCCCATGCCTTTTGTGCGAGACATCGCCCGCTCGAAGGCCTTTTACGAGACGCGGATGGGTCTTCGGATTGTCGAGGATTTCGGCAGCTTCGTGCTGTTCGAGACCGGTTTTGCCATTCACGAGGGGCCGGCGCTCGAACGCACCGTCTGGCGCCAGGCATCCGCAACGCAGGAGCCCTATGGGCGCGCAAACCTGCTGCTCTATTTCGAGCATGAGGATGTCGATGCGGCCTTCTCGGCCATTGCGCCACATGTGACGCTGATCCATCCGGTCGAAGAGCAGGCCTGGGGCCAGCGTGTCTTCCGCTTCTATGACCCGGACGGGCATGCGGTGGAGGTTGGTGAACCGCAGCGCAAGGGAGACACAGTATGATCCGGCGAGCCAATCCGGCCGACGAAGCGACCATCCGGGACTGTGCCGAGCAGGCCTATCGTCGCTACGTCCCGATCATCGGCCGCAAGCCGGCGCCGATGGTCGTGGATTTCGCAGCACAGATCAAGGCCGGGCACGTCCACGTCGCGGTCGACGGCGATACCTTTCAGGGCTTCATCGTGTTCTTTCCGAAGGGCGATCATATGCTTCTCGAAAACGTCGCCGTGCTGCCGTCAGCGGCCGGGCGCGGCATCGGCCGGTCCTTGATCGGCTTTTGCGAGGAGCAAGCACGTCGCGGCGGCTTTACCGCCGTCCGCCTCTACACGAACGAGAAGATGGTCGAGAACCTGACGCTTTATCCCCGGCTCGGTTATGCCGAGGTGGCGCGGCGCACCGAGCATGGTTTCAGCCGCGTCTATTTCGAAAAGATAATCGGCGGGCCAGGTGCCTGACCGCAAAGCAAAACCCCGGAGCTTGCTCCGGGGTTCTGGTTTCCATCGTCTGCCGGCGCTTACAGCTTGTTGCTGCGCTGCTGGATCATCATGAAGGTGTCGTAGTTGTATTCGGCGATCTGCGCATTGAGGTAGTACTCGCCGCGGAACGCCTTGATCGATTCCCAGATCTTCTTGAAGGTCGGGTTGGAGGCTTCCATCTCGGCATAGACCTGGTTGGCGGCGTCGAAGCAGGCCGACAGGATTTCCTGGCTGAACGGGCTGAGCTTCGCGCCGGCGGCGACGAGGCGCTTGATGGCCGTCGGGTTCAGGTAATCGTATTTCTGCAGCATGTTCGCGTCGGTCGCCTGGCAGGCGGTGCGCAGCAGCGACTGGTAGGCCTTGGGCAGGCCATCGAAAGCCGCCTTGTTGAAGAGGGCGTGAACGGTCGGACCGCCTTCCCACCAGCCGGGATAGTAGTAGTAGGGCGCGACCTTGTAGAAGCCGAGCTTCTCGTCGTCATAGGGGCCGACCCATTCGGCGGCGTCGATCGTGCCCTTTTCGAGCGAGGGATAGATGTCGCCGCCGGCGATCTGCTGCGGCACCACGCCGAGCTTCTCGACGACCTTGCCGGCAAAACCGCCGATGCGCATCTTCAGGCCCGACATGTCGGCCACGGTCTTGATTTCCTTGCGGAACCAGCCGCCCATCTGCACGCCGGTATTGCCGCCCGGGAAACCGACGAGACCCTGGGTCGCCAGGAACTCGTTGAACATGTCGATGCCGCCGCCATGGTACTGCCAGGCGTTCATGCCGCGCGCATTGAGCGCGAAGGGCACGGCTGCGCCTAACGCCCAGACCGGGTCCTTGCCCCAGTAGTAATAGGAAACAGTGTGCGCGGCCTCGACCGTGCCGGCGGATGCGGCGTCGGCGGCCTGCAGGCCGGGAACGATTTCACCGGCGGCGAAAACCTGGATCTGGAAATTGCCGTCCGTCGCTTCCGACACGTATTTCGACAGCACTTCTGCGCCGCCATAGATCGTGTCGAGCGATTTCGGGAATGACGAGGCGAGGCGCCAGTTGATCTTCGGCGTGGTCTGCGCGATTGCCGGCGCGGCAAGCACGGTGGCGGCGGCGCCACCGATGCCGGCGACACCGGCTTTCTTGATGAATGAACGACGATCCATAGTTTCCTCCCAATGGCGAACGGGTCTTTGCCCGCTCTCGTGTCATCACGCGGGAGCTAATCATGTCGGGATTGGTGTTTCAAGCCAAGGGAGGCAAGAACGGCAAACGGGGCTTATGCGACTTTCGTCTTAGACGGCATTCGCCGCTATCTGCCTGTTTTTTGAGCGTTTCTCGATTGGGGTCCCGCCCGGTTCGGCGCGGCCGGACTAGCCGGCCATCGCCTCTTCGTATTCGGCCGAAAGCTCCAGCCACCGTTCTTCGGCATCGTTCAGCTTGTCGACAGCCATGGCGCGGAGTTTCGCTTTCTCCGCGGCCTTCGCCGGGCTCTTCTCGTAAAGCGCCGGGTCCGCAAGCTCTGCATCAAGAAGCTGAATCTGCTTGTGCAGTTTTGCCGTCAGAGATTCGATTTCGTTGATCTTTTTCTTCAGCGGCGCAAACTGGGCGCGCCGGTCGGCATTGGCCTTGCGCTGGTCGGCCTTGTTGGCCATATCGCCGCCGTTGGAGGCCGCCTTGTCCTTGTCATCCTTCTTGGCCGACTGGACGATGATGCTGCGATACTCCTCCATGTCGCCGTCGAAGGTCTTCACCGTGCCGTTGTTGACCAGCCATAGCCGATCGACGGTCGCCTCGATGAGGTGGCGGTCATGCGAGATCAGGATGACGGCGCCTTCATAGTCGTTCAGCGCCTCGATCAGCGCGCGGCGGCTGTCGATGTCGAGATGGTTGGTCGGCTCGTCGAGGATCAGCAGGTTCGGCGCGTCGAAGGCGGCGAGACCCATCAGCAGGCGAGCCTTCTCGCCGCCGGACAGGTCCTTGGCCGGCGTGGACATCTTTTCCGTGGCCAGGCCCATCTGCGCCACGCGGGCGCGCACCTTGGCCTCCGGCGCCTCCGGCATCAGCCGGCGCACATGTTCGACAGCCGATTGCTCGGGCACGAGGTCGTCGAGCTGGTGCTGCGCGAAGAAGCCGATCTTGAGGCTCGGCGCACGCTTGACGGTGCCGGATTCCGCCTCCAGCCGGCCGGAGATGAATTTTGCGAAGGTCGATTTGCCGTTGCCGTTCGAGCCGAGCAGCGCGATGCGGTCGTCATTGTCGATCCGGAGATTGATCTGCTTGAGGATCGGCTGGCCCGGCGTGTAGCCGACCGCACCGCCCTCGATCGCGACGATCGGCGAGGCGGGCTGCTTTTCCGGTTCCGGAAAGGTGATCGGCTGCACATGCGTCTCGATGACAGCGGCGACCGTGCCCATGCGCTCCAGCGCCTTGACGCGGCTCTGCGCCTGCTTGGCCTTGGTGGCCTTGGCCTTGAAACGGTCGATGAAGCTTTGCAGATGTTTGCGCGCGGCCTCGTTCTTCGCCTTCGCCTTCATCTGCAGCTCGTCGTTCTCGGCCTTCTGCCGTTCGAACTGGTCGTAGGAGCCGCGGTAGAAGGTGAGCTTCTGCTGGTCGAGATGCACGATGGCGTTGACGGCGGTGTTGAGCAGGTCGCGGTCGTGGCTGATGATGATGACGGTGTGCGGATAGCGCCGCACGTAGTCTTCCAGCCACAGCGTGCCTTCGAGGTCGAGATAATTGGTCGGCTCGTCGAGCAACAGCAGGTCCGGCTCGGAAAACAGCACGGCGGCAAGGGCCACGCGCATGCGCCAGCCGCCGGAAAAGCTCTTGGCCGGCCGCCGCTGCGCCTCGTGATCGAAACCGAGGCCGGCAAGGATGCTCGCCGCCCGCGATTCGGCCGAATGGGCGCCGATATCGGAAAGACGTGTCTGGATTTCGGCGATGCGGTGCGGGTCGGTCGCGGTTTCCGCTTCCTTCAGCAGGGCAGCGCGTTCCTTGTCGGCGGCCAGCACGATCTCGATCAGCGGATCGTCCGTGCCCGGTGCTTCCTGCGCCACCTGGCCGATGCGCGCGTTCTTCGGCAGCGAGATGCTGCCGGCCTCCGAGGCGAACTGGCCGGTGATGATGCGAAACAGCGTGGACTTGCCGGTGCCGTTGCGCCCGACGAGCCCCACCTTCACGCCGCTCGGCAGCGAAAGGGACGCGTTATCGATGAGGAGACGCCCGGCAATGCGGGCCGTGAGGCCGGAAATCGTGATCATGCCGGGTCTATAGAGCAACTTCAGCCAAAGTGCGAAGCGGTTTTGCGTTCACACTTGCGCCAAAATAACCAAGTTCGCGGCATGGTGCCTGAACGCACACCTTCAGGCGGCGGAACCACGGTAACCACGCCCGACCCGGTCCGCGACTTCGGCCGAATAGATGCGGAGCGCGATGTCCGTCTCCGCGGCATAGGCGAGCGCCTGGTCGGCCTGTTCATAGAACATTGTCGGTGACTTGGCCGAATCGCTCATCGCGATGCCGGCCGACAGTGTCAGGAAGCCGGCAGGCAGTTCGCGGTCCATGAACGGGAAGGGCTTTTCCGCCACACGGCCGGCGATGCGCCGTGCGATGGTGACGGCGATCTCGCGGCTGACATCAGAAAGCAGCAGGCAGAACCGATCCGGTCCGGTGCGGGCGACGAAATCGTCCTTCTTGACCGAGCGGCGGAAGATGGCGGCAAGCCGCTTCAATGTCTTTTCGGCGGCCCCCGCCGGGTGGGTCTCGGCAAATTCCTTGAGCTGTTCGACACGGAACAGGAGAAGGGCGGAGGTGCCTTCGGCGGCTTGCGCCTGGAAGAAAACCTTCAGCCGCCCGAGCAGCGCGGCGTGGTTGGCAAGCCCGGTCACGGGGTCATGCGTCAATGCTTCGCGGCTGACGGAGAGGCCGGAGCGCAGGCCGTCGAGATGGGCGCGCAGATCTTCGATCCGCGTCGTGGTGGACCGGTCGGTGCCGAGGATATCGCGCAGGATGGACAGCAGGCGGACGGTATCGGTCGCGAAATCCGAGATGCCAAGAATGGGGTCCCTGCCCATGCGCGCGGCGATCTCTTCCAGTTCCTGCATGGCAGCGGCCCGCTGCCGGCGGCTCGTCTCGGTGGTTTCGGCGACTTCGGAGAGCACACGCACGGCCTCGCCCGCAGCCTGGCCGGCGGCGAGCACATTGTGGCTCGGCAGCGAATGGCGCAGCGCAATCGAATCGAGTGCCGCCTGCTCCGGCGCCTTGCCGAGAGCGGCGATCTCGCGCGCGACGCCGGCATTGCCGCTCAGCGCCTCGAACAGCAGCTCATAGTTTCGCGGCAGCCCGGCAATGCCGAGGTTGGCCATCACATGCGCAATGCGCGCCGTGATCGGCGGAACGGTCGCCTGAGAATCTTTCGGGACGGTGGTAGGCTTGCTGCTCATGAGACGCCGTTACATGGGGCGCGCAGCGGCGGGCGCGTGCGCACTGGTTGTGTCGATCGGCGTAACTATCGGATTGCGCGGTTAATTTTGCGTGTGCTGAAAGAAGATTAAGCCGGAATTGGCAATCAAAAGAGCGCCTGTCGCTCCGGCATGCGGCGGCGCGCATCGCTGCCGCCGCCAGATCCGGTCAGGCCGTCCGGCGGGCGAGCGGAATGACCCGCATCATCTGCCCGATCATCGTTGCGCCCGCGGGCTCCTTGGCGCGTGGCGCGCGGTTCTGCTGCAACTCGCGCATGGCGGCCGCATAGCCCTCGGCGCGCGCCTCCTTCAGCGCCACCTCGAACGTCTTCTCGATTACCGGATAGCATTCTTCCGGCAGATAGGCGTTCGGGGCGTCGGTGCCGTAGACCCGTGCCATCTTGCAAAGCGTACTGCCGAGCAGGGCTGCCCACTCTTCGGTCGTTCTTGCCATTGTTTCTCCTCTCTCAGGATGGGGCCTGCGCCGGTCGGCGTCAGCCCCAATGGCAGCGACTATCTCATCACCGATCGCCCGTGCCTGTCACTTTGGTAACAGGGTGGAGCAGCCCCAGGATCGATGCCGAGCGCTTCCATATCACGCGACTGTATCACTACTGTTGCAGGAACCGAAGAGACCACTCGCCCTAAAATTTAAGGGGAGTTTTGCCCCCGGCGTCTCGAAAAATCAAGGCTGTACGACGCCGGCGCGGCTACGCTCGTCGGTTTTTAACCCCCTGGACGTTCAGGTTCCGTCTTTGTTCGTGGCCCGGGAAAGAGATTGAGGGTTTTGCCCTATCTACCTGGTCCACATTGGAGTAGCACCACGGAAACATCACAGGAGAGCGACCCATGACCCCCGACGAGAAGAACCTGATCATCGTCAACGCTTTCCACAATCCGCGCTACGGAATTTCCCCGACAGCCACGCGCGGTGCCGTCGAAAGCCATTCCAAGAAGCACGGCCTCGCCGGCGAAGAATACAAGGACGCCCTGGCTGCTGCCATGGAAGCCGGTCTCATCGCGCAGATGGCGGACTCGGCCTTGTCCATCCGCAATGCCGGTCGTGCGCTGCTGCCGAGACGCTAGTCGTCCGGCACGGCCGCACGCGATCCCGTTGGGCCGTCCCTATTTCAGGAACGCCGCGCCTTCTGTGCGCGCAAAATAAATCAGGTCCAACGTGATGCTCGGCCCGCCAACCGCCGTCAGCATGCCGTGGCACTGGCCGCGATGGTGGGTCTGGTGGTTGAAGAGATGCGCCAGCGCCGGGCCTAGCGGGTGGGTGACGATCGTCGGGTTGGTGAGCGGACTATAGGTGAAATCGGCCGCGATCCTCTCTACCGTCAGGGAATCGGCGAAGGCCGACAGCCGCGCATCTTCCGCCTGCCGCGCCGCCCGCAGGCCCGTAAAATCCTCGTGCAGGATCGTATCGAGGCTGGTGGGCGCATCGCCCGCCCCGGTGAAGCGCTTCATCCAGATGCGGTCGGCGGTCAGCAGATGGTTCAGCGTGCGGTGCAGCGAGCCGAAGAAAGCGCCGAGATTCTGGCGGTAGGCGGCATCGTCGAGCTTGCCGACTTCCTCGTAGAGGATGCGGTTGGCCCAGGCATTGTAGGCGGCAAGCATGCGGTAGTGGTCGCGCATTTG
Organism: Shinella kummerowiae; assembly: GCF_009827055.1. Classification (GTDB taxonomy): domain Bacteria; phylum Pseudomonadota; class Alphaproteobacteria; order Rhizobiales; family Rhizobiaceae; genus Shinella; species Shinella kummerowiae. The sequence continues at coordinate 211,582 of NZ_WUMK01000006.1, read as the reverse complement.
GGTCTCCCTGATGGCCGGACTATAGCGGAAGCCCGCATCGGCGGCGTGAATGCCACCCATGAAATTATCTGATTTGCACAGTCGGCCGCGCTGCTTTTCAATAGACGAAAGTAAATGAAGAGGTTCCGATGACCCGACTGCTCTATGCGCTTTCCGGCGCCGACAAGACCCGCCAGTTTTCACCCCATGTCTGGAAGACGGTGATGGCGTTGGCGCACAAGGGGCTCGACTACGAGACCGTGCCGGTCGGCTTTACCGAGATCCCGGCCATCGAAGGCGGCGGTACGGCGACGGTGCCGCTGCTGCGCGACGGCGACCGCCTCGTGCACGACAGCTTCGCAATCGCGCTCTATCTCGACGAGGCCTATCCCGACCGGCCATCGCTGTTCGGCGGCGAGGGCGGTAAGGCAATGGCCCGCTTCATCGAAAACTGGTCGCAATCGACCCTGCACATGGCCATCACCCGCATCGCCATCCTCGACATCCACAACCTGCTCGGCCCGACGGATCAGGCCTACTTCCGCCGCAGCCGGGAGGAGCGCCTCGGCGCGTCGCTGGAGGACATCGCCGCCGCCGGCAAGGCGGAGATCGAGGGGTTCGCAAAGAAGCTCCAGCCGCTGCGCAACATGCTGAAGATCCAGCCCTTCATCGGCGGCGAAAGCCCGCTTTTCCCGGATTACATTGTCTTCGGCGCGCTACAGTGGCTGCGCACCACGGCTGGCACGACCGTGCTGGAGGGCGATGACCCGGTGGACGACTGGTTCCGCCGCTGCCTCGACCTGCACGGCGGCGTGGGCCACCGTGTGACGGCCGCATGAAACTTTGGCACTGACGCTGCCATTCACGGCGCCCCCCTTGTTTTGCGGGGCGTTGGCGGCTATGGAACCGCCACTTTCACCGGAAAAACCAAGGGAAATGTGAAAATGGCGATTGAACGCACCTTTTCGATGATCAAGCCGGACGCAACGAAGCGCAACCTGACCGGCGCCATCACCAAGATGCTCGAAGATGCAGGCCTCCGCGTCGTTGCTTCCAAGCGCGTCTGGATGAGCAAGCGCGAAGCCGAAGGCTTCTACGCCGTTCACAAGGAACGCCCGTTCTTCGGCGAACTCGTTGAAGGCATGACCTCGGGCCCGACGATCGTTCAGGTTCTCGAAGGCGAGAACGCGATCCTCAAGAACCGCGAAGTCATGGGCGCCACCAACCCGGCCAACGCTGACGAAGGCACGATCCGCAAGACGCACGCGCTCTCGATCGGCGAAAACTCGGTTCACGGTTCGGACGCTCCGGAAACCGCTGCCCAAGAAATCAAGTACTGGTTCTCCGACACCGAAATCGTCGGCTGAATCGGATTGTCCGGCTTCGGCCGGAACACTTTGAAATGATTCTGGAACCGGGGCCGCAAGGCTCCGGTTTCTCATTGGGCAGGATCGAACTTGAAGATCGGCTGGCCGGCCAGCAACATCGCCTCCGCCGGATGATGCAGGACGCTGGCGCAGGTGCGGTCGAGCCGCATTGCCAGATCCGTCGCCAGCGCCAGCCTGATCTCCACCGGCTCCGTAGCGAGAACGAAATCGGCAAGCCGCGCGGGCTCGCCGGCTGCAAGGAGAAGCTCGGCGATGACGGGCGCCTTGCTTGCGTCCTTTCCGAACGTTGCCGGCGGCGCGGTTTTCAAGGCGCCGGCCAGTTCCAGCCAGAGCGGCCATTCCGCTTGGAATTTCGCGCTCAGGTCCGACGGCATGTCCGGCACGGCGGCGGCGTCACCCTTCACGAACGGCGTGAGGGCTTCGATCGCAATCAGCCGGTCGATCATGTCCCGCACCGAAACATCCCCGGCCGGACGCTGGGCGCGCACGCCATAAAAGGGAATGCTCGCGAGCTGCTGATCCACGGCGTCGGCGTTTTCCGAGGTCGCCCGCAATGCGCGGTAGGCTACCAGCCAGGCCGCATCGAGCGTGCCCTCCGGCTTGATGCGTCCGGTATCGATTTTCGCCAAAAGGGCCTGCGAAGCTTTCACCGTGGCGGCGATATCGCCGGACTGGTTCAGATAGGTCATGAGGAAGTCGCGTTCCGGCTCCCGCGCCGCGACAATCGATACGATATGGATGTCCCGCCGCATGGCCTCGGATGCGGCATTCAGCACCGGGACACGCGGCAGCGCCGGATTGCCCACCAAGGCGGGTGCCCAGCTCCATACCTGCGTCATATCCCGCAGTTTTTCCGGTTGCGCGAAGCCGGCCACGAAGGTGGACCAGGCGTTCCGGTCGCGTTGCATCGCAACGAGCCCGGCCTGGAGGAAGAACAGGCCATGCCGGCCCGCCGATGCCGCAAGTGCGGCCTTCTGCTCATCCGGCCAGTCGAGGATCGCCGGCACGATCGGCTGGCTGATCCGGGCTTGCCGTTCGGGCGGCAGGGCGGCGATCATGGCCAGCAGTTTCTTCCCGTCGCCATGCTGAAGGATCGCGCGCAGGGTGGAGATCTGTGCCCCGAGTTGGGCGGGGTCGCCAGCATCCTTCGGAACGGCATCGAAGCCGCCCCGCGTCGCATCGATTGCGCCCGCAAGATCGACCGCCTCGCGCACGCCGGCGTCGCTGAGGCCACGGGCGAGAACGGCCGCCTCATCCATGGCCAGGCCGCCGTAGCGGATCTTGAGGTAAGCGGCCTCGGCCCCCACGCCGCGGGCTTTCAGCCGCGGCAGTTTCTGCCGGTCGGCAAGCACCGTCTCCGCAAGCGTGAGGATCGCAGCCTTTGCCGGACAGGCGGGCAGGTCTTCGGCCTGGGCTCCCGCCGTCAGCAGGGAGAGGCCAATCACCAGGGCAGGTAGCAACCGCATGCGCGCATCCTCCCAATCGAAACCGTCTCAGGCGGAACGCTTCAGCGTTGCCGAATATTCGTCAGGTCGGGCAGGTCGCCGTTTCGAAATGCTCCGGCGCCTTGCCGTCCTTGAAGACCTCCGGGTTTTTCTCGTAGCCGGGACCGACGACAAGCGCCTTGGCCGGCAGGATGCTCTGGTCGGCGCTGGAGGTAACCTGCGTCTCCAGCGATTGCAGCCTGTCGCCGTCAGGGCCGATGACGGCAATCGTCACCGTGTAGGGCTGGTTCTTTTTCACGCAGGTGATGTCCGGGCTTTCCAGCACCACGCGCGGCAGGTTGGGAAAAATCTTGCGCTCCAGCGTCAGCGGCGTGCCGCCGGCCGGGTTCTCGAACTCGGCCTTCACGACGGAGCCTTCCGGCAGCGGTTCGGTCTGCTCCAGCGTGACGAGGTAGGTGGCATAGGCGAGGCGATAGTTGAAGACGAACATCTTCCCGGTGAGTTTTAGCGGATCCGGCCCCGTCTCGCGCTGGCAGGCAGCGAGAAGGAGGGCAAGCGGCAGTGCGATCAGCAAAGATGTCCTCATGACCGTGGCTCCTCGCGGGTGCGTTGATAGTGGCGGCTGGCCTTCGCCCGGTTGCCGCAGACCGCCATGTCGCACCAGGCGCGCGAGCGGTTGCGGCTGCGGTCGAGAAAGAGCCAATGGCAGTTCGGGCAGATTTTCAGCCGCTCCGGCTCCGGCCGCGCGACCAGCAGGAGGGCGGAGCGGGCGGTCGCGGTATCGAGCGCCTGCGGGCGCGTGCCGGATCGTCGCAGCGTCGCCGAAATGGCGTCCAGCAGGTCGGCAAGCAATGGAGGTGTCGCGATGCCCAGGGTCTCGGCGCGAAAATGCCGGTCGATCGCCTCGCGCAGGTCGATCAGCCCGGCGCGGGCGTGCGGGCCGACCGGCTCGAGCGCGCCGAACAGGTCACGCTCCGCCCCGTGCCGGTTCGTCCCGGCGGCAAAACCGTCCATCACGGCCGGATCGGCGAAGCGGTCGATCCGCCGCTCGGGATCGGCCCGCAGCACGACGGAGTTCGCAACATCCAGCGCAAGCGCGCCACCGGCAAAACGATGCGGGGTCCAGGAAAAGGTCATGGTGTATTCTAACTGGTAAAACGTATTTTGTCAGTTATATTTCATCGAGCAGAGACGTGCGGAAGGCACCCGGATCCGATGGCTTACTTCCTCCAGCAGATCGCCAATGCCGTGCCGGTCGCCGCCCTCTACGCGACGCTCGCCTTCGGTTATTCGATCGCCTTTGCCGTGACGCGCCGGGCGGATATCGGCTATGGCGCGCTCTTCGCCTTTGCCGCGCAGATGTTCGTGCTGTTTGCCGGTTTCGGCTGGACCCGACTCTGGCTCGTTCTGCCCGCCGCGCTGGCGTTCGGCGCCTTTATTGCCTTGGCTTACGCTGTCGGCGCCGGCCTGGTCATCGGGCGCCACGTCATGCGGCCATTGGCCTTTTCCTCCGACAACACGGTCGTGGTGGCGGCCCTCGGCGTCGTGCTGGTGCTGATGGAGACGGCGCGGCTTGCCTCGGATACACGCAGCCTCTGGCTGCCCCCGTTGCTCGCAACACCGGTGGTGTTCTGGAACGATGCCGCTTTTCCCGTCGTGTTGACGGTGTTGCAACTGGCAAACACGCTGGCCATGGTGGCCATCGTCGCCATCGGCCACACGTTTCTCGCGCGCTCCGCCTGGGGCCGCCGCTGGCGGGCTGTCTCGGAAGACCGGCTGGCGGCAGAGCTGTGCGGCGTCGATGCGGCCAGCGTCTACCTCTCCGCCTATGCGGGGGCGGCGCTGATCGCGAGCCTCACCGGCATTCTCGCCGTCTCCTACTACGGCAACATGGATTTCGGCGCTGGCCTGGTCTTCGGCGTGAAGGTGCTGTTCATCGCCGCGATCGGCGGGGCAGGGGCGCCGCTCTTGTCAGCGCTCGGCGGCGCGGCGATGGGGCTCGCGGAAACGCTGTGGGGCGCCTATGGCAATTTTCTCTGGCGGGATCTGGTGATCTTTTCCGCGCTCGTGCTGCTGCTGGTGATCTTTCGGCGCGAAAGGCCGGTGCCGTAGGGGCCTACGACCACTTCGCCCGCGCCTGGTCGTCGCTGTCCTTGGCGTCGACCCAGCCGCCGGTGCGGCCGTCGGCAAAATGCTCTTTCTTCCAGAACGGCGCGGAGGTCTTCAGGTAATCCATGACGAAGGATGCGCCGTCGAAGGCGGCGTGGCGGTGGGGGGCGAGTGCGATGACGAGCACGATGTTTTCACCCGGCGCGATCTTGCCTACCCGGTGGATGGCGGTGAGGCCAAGAAGCGAAAAACGCGTGACGGCCTGCTCGCAGATCTGGCCGATCTCGGCCTCCGCCATGCCCGGATAGTGTTCGAGTTCCAGCGCCGCAAGCCGGCCGCCTTCGTCGCGGCAAAGCCCGGTGAACGTCACTATGGCGCCGGCATCGGCCCGCCCGGCGGTAAGACGCGCGGTTTCCGCCGCCACGTCGAAATCGTCGTGCTGGACGCGGACGGTGACCGGTGCCGCGGCGGCCACGGATCAGCCTCCCGTCATCGGCGGGAAGAGGGCGATCTCGCGGGCACCGGCAATCGGCTCGTCGTGTTCGACATGTTCCTGGTTGATGGCGATGCGGATGACGTTCTCATGCTCCAGCGCATGGGCATAGTCGTCACCGAGCGTCTTCAGGTGCCGGAGAAGGTCGCTGCCGGTCTTCACGGAGGCGGGCAGGTCGATGTCTTCCTCGCCTTTGCCGATCCGTTCCCGCACCCAGGCGAAATAGACGAGCTTGGTCATCTCAGTCGTCCACGATGTGCTTCAAGCCGGCGCGGAAATAGTCGTAGCCGGTATACATGGTGATGAGGGCGGCGATCCACAGCAGGCCGATGCCGATCTCCGTCGTGTAGGGCAGCACCTTGTCGCCAGCGGGGCCGGCAAGCAGGAAGCCGATTGCCAGCATCTGGATCGTCGTCTTCCACTTGGCTATGCGCGTCACCGGCACGCTGACCTTCAGGTCGGCGAGGTACTCACGGAGGCCCGAAACGAGGATCTCGCGGCAGAGAATGATGATCGCGGCCCAGATCGTCCAGCCGGCAATCGTGCCGTCGGCCGCGACCAGAAGCAGCACCGAGGCGACGAGCAGCTTGTCGGCGATCGGGTCGAGCATGCGGCCGATATTCGACGTTTGGTTCCAGATCCGGGCGAGATAGCCGTCCAGGTAATCCGTGATCGACGCCACGGCAAACAGGCCAAGCGCCGTCCAGCGCGCGAAATCCGACGATTGCAGCCGTCCTTCGATGAAAAAGCACAGCACGATCAGCGGAACGGCCAGGATACGGGCGTAGGTGAGGAGATTCGGTATGTTATATGCGCGGGAGGCCATGGATTCTTCAGTCTCGACAGTGTTGCCGGCTAGATGAGGTCTTTGTGACAGCGCCGTCAACCTTGTTTCCGGCAATTCTTGGCGAATTTACGGTGAGCCGATGCGCTATCCCGCCGCATAGTCGTGGAAGTGGTTGTAGACGAGGCGGGCGACGCTTTCGGAAATGCCTTCGACCGCCATCATGTCGGTCATCGCGGCGCGGGAGACGGCCTTGGCGGTGCCGAAATGCTGGAGCAGGGCGCGCTTGCGCGTGGGGCCGATGCCGGCGATCTCGTCGAGCGGGTTCTTCACCATTTCCTTCTTGCGCCGGGCGCGGTGCGAGCCGATGGCGAAGCGGTGGGCCTCGTCGCGCAGGCGCTGCACGAAATAGAGCACGGGGTCGCGCGGCGGCAGCGAGAAATCCGGTGTGCCGCGCATGAAGAAGCGCTCGCGCCCGGCCTCGCGGTCGGCCCCCTTGGCGACGCCGATGGCGACCACCTGGTCGGTGATGCCGAGCTCTTCCAGGATGGCGCGCACCGCGGTCATCTGGCCCTGGCCGCCATCGATGAGGATGACGTCCGGCCAGGCGGGGAAGGGCAGGTCGGCGGCTTCCGCGCCGGCATCGGTGGCGCTGCGGTCCGGCAGGCCCTCTTCCTTGATCAGGCGGGCGAAGCGCCGGGTCATCACTTCCTTCATCATGCCGAAATCGTCACCGGGCGTGATGTCGGTCGATTTGATGTTGAACTTGCGGTACTGGCCCTTCACGAAACCTTCCGGCCCCGCCACCACCATGCCGCCGACGGCGTTGGTGCCCATGATGTGCGAGTTGTCGTAGATCTCGATGCGGCGCGGCACATAGGGCAGCTTGAAGGTCGCGGCGAACCCTTCCAGCAGGCGCGACTGCGAGGCGGTCTCCGCCAGCTTGCGGCCATGCGCCTCGCGGGCATTGGCCACGACATGGTCGACGAGATCCTTCTTCTCGCCGCGCTGCGGCACGGAGATCGTCACCTTGTAGTTCGAGCGCTCGGACAGCGCCTGCGCCAGCAGGTCCATCTCCTCGACCGTCTCCGACAGCAGGATTTGCCGGGGACAGGGCTTGTCGTCGTAGAACTGGGCGAGGAAGGCGTTCAATACCTCGGCACCCGTCAACTGTGGGTCGGCCTTGGGGAAATAGGCGCGATTGCCCCAGTTCTGCCCGGTGCGGAAGAAGAACACCTGGATGCAGGACACGCCGCCTTCATGATGGATGGCGAAGATGTCGGCCTCTTCCACGCCGGCGGGATTGATGCCTTGGTGGCTCTGGACGTGGCTGAGGGCGGCCAGCCGGTCGCGATAGACGGCGGCGCGTTCGAAATCCAGGTCCTCGGCGGCGGCGTTCATGGCGTCCGCCATATGCGCTTTCACCTTCTGGCTCTTGCCGGAAAGGAAGTCCTTCGCCTCCTGCACCAGCTCGCCATAGTCCGCATCGCGGATCTCGTTCGTGCAGGGGCCGGAACAGCGCTTGATCTGATAGAGCAAGCAGGGGCGCGTGCGGCTTTCAAACACGCTGTCGGTGCAGGTGCGCAACAGGAAGGCGCGCTGCAGCGAGTTGATGGTGCGGCCTACGGCGCCGGCGGAGGCGAAGGGACCGAAATAGTCGCCCTTGCGGCTGCGCGCGCCGCGATGCTTGAAGATCGCCGGCGCCCGGCTGTCGCCGGTCAGCAGAATATAGGGAAACGACTTGTCGTCGCGCAGAAGCACGTTGAAGCGCGGGCGCAGGCGCTTGATGAGGTTGGCTTCGAGCAGCAGCGCCTCGGTCTCGGTGCGCGTGGTGACGAACTCCATGTTCGCCGTCTGGCGCACCATCTGGGCGATGCGGTTGGAGTGCACGCGGCCCTGCGCATAATTCGTCACGCGCTTCTTCAGGCTGCGCGCCTTGCCGACATAGAGCACGTCGCCATCGGCATTGAACATGCGGTAGACGCCGGGGCTGTTCGGCAGGCGCTTGACGAAGAACTCGATCAGCGCGGCGCCGGTCACGCCTTCCGGCACATCGCCGCCTTCGTTCCAGTCGATGCCGGGTGTGGCGACGGCGGGCGCAGCGGTGCCCGTCGCCGGGCTTTCTAGAAGCTCGTCCTCGTCGTCCGTTTCGGTCTCGTCATAGAGGATGCCGCCATCCTCCACCTTCCGGCCAGTCATTCCGCGATCTCCGCGACGTCGGGGGTTTCCCAGGCGAGATGCTGCCCGCCGTCGAGGGCTATCATTTGCCCCGTTATCGATGGCGTGTCGAACAAAAAGCGAACTGTGCGGCCAAATTCGTCGAGTGCAGGCCCCTTGCGCAGGATCAGGCCCTCCACCTGGGCCTGGAAAGCGGCATCGTCCTGCCGCTCGTTCGGCAGCGACGGGCCGGGGCCGATGGCGTTGACGCGCACGCGCGGCGCAAAGCTCTGCGCCATGGTGCGGGTCGCCATCCACAGGGCCGATTTGGAGAGCGTATAGGAATAGTAGCGCGGCGTCGGGTTCCAGACCCGCTGGTCGATGATGTTGACGATCGAGCCGGCCACCCCGTCCGGAAGCTGGCGCACGAAGTCGCGGGCGAGGATGGACGGCGCCTTCACATGCACGGCGAAATGCCGGTCCCACAGCGCGTCGTCGAAGGCGGTGACCGTGTCGGGCTTGAAGAGGGAGGCATTGTTGACGAGAAGGTCGAGCGGGCCGATGGCTGCGGCGGCGGCAGCAATCAGCCTGCCCGTCGCCACGCCGTCCGAAAGGTCGCATTGCACCACGGCGGCCGTCACGCCCTGCGCGCTGAGGTTGCGGGCAAGCGCCTCGGCGTCCGCGGTGGATTCGTTGGCATGGATGGCGACGGTAAAGCCGTTCGCTGCCAGGTCGTCGACGATGGCTTTGCCGATGCGTTTGGCGCCGCCCGTCACCAGGGCCGTCTTCAAGGGCTTCTTCAACAAAAATCCATCCTGCCGATTCATTTGATTAACCGGTCAAAGATATAGCCATCCTTGCGCAGGCTTAAACTCCCTCGGACAATTGGTTGCGGAAAAATTAACCGCAAAGGCAACTTCAAAGTAATTTGAAGTAGATTTTACCGGATTTCGCGCTTGTTCAAATCATGGTTAATGAATGCCATGTTGTTCAAAAGTCACATCAAAATTGTGCCGCGCGTCTGCCACAATGATTTCACATTTTGGCTCTTTCAATTCCTCAATCTTTATTCAATTTCACCTCAACCGGGCGGGACTGAATTGGAAATGACGATGCCCGAACGCCTCCCAACAGAGGGCGTCGTTTAGTAAAGGAGAATATCATGCGTACACTTATCGCCACCCTCATCGCTTCCACCGTTTCGATGGTCGCTTTCCAGGCCGCTCAGGCCGCTGACGCCATCGACGAAGTTCCTCAGGCTCCGGCCGCTGAATATTCCGAGCCGGTTGCAACCGGCAACTGGGCTGGCGCCTATGCCGGTGGTACGGCCAGCTGGCAGCGCGGTGACTTCAGCAAGCAGGGCAAGGCCAAGGCCAACGGCATGGGCGGCGGCGTTTACGGCGGCTACAACATGCAGGACGGCCAGCTCGTCTACGGTGGTGAAGCCGACCTGAACTACTCGGGCGTCGATTCCAAGCATGGCGGCTTGAAGGCCAAGCAGGGCATCAACGGCTCGATCCGCGGTCGCGTCGGTATCGACCTGAACCCGGTCCTCGTCTACGGCACCGCCGGTGTTGCTGGCACGAATGCCGAAATGAAGAATGCTGCCGGCAAGGACGACCGCAACATGGTCGGCTGGACGGCTGGCGTTGGTGCGGAAGCCTTCGTGACGAACAACATCACGGCGCGCGTCGAATACCGCTACAGCGACTACCAGAAGAAGAGCTTCGACCTCGGTGGCACCAAGGTGAAGTCCGGCTTCGAAGACCACAGCGTTCGCGTCGGTCTCGGCGTCAAGTTCTAAGCCACACGGCTCCGAATGGAAAAGGCCGGGCGAAAGCCCGGCCTTTTTTGTGCTCAGTCCTTGAATTGCGCGTAGTCCGGGAACACCGCTTCGAAACGTGCGAGATAACGCTTCAGCTTCGGCCGGCCGCGCTGCCACTTGCCGGCAAAACGCAGCTCGATGTAGCGCAGCAGGGCGGCAAGCGCGAAATGGCCGGCATTCGGCTTCTTGCCGAGCCGCGGCATGTTGGCTTCCAGATGGTCGAGCCCGCGCTCCGCCTTCTGCCACTGCCGGTCGATCCACGGCTGGTGAACCTTGTCCTCCGGCCGGGAGCGTCGTTCGTAGACGATGGCGAGCAGACAGTCGCAGATCCCGTCGGCCGTCGCCTCCAGCACGTCCACCTCGGTGCGCTTGGCGGCATTGCGCGGGTACAGCGAACCGCGGGTCTGGCGGTCGATATAGTTCATGATCGCCCGGCTGTCGTAGACAGCAAGCCCGTCATCCGTCATGAGGGCCGGAATCTTTCCCAGCGGGTTGGCGGCCAGCAGGTCCGCCGGGTCGGCATTGGTGTCGACGGCGACCGATTCCGCAGGCAGGCCGGCAAAGTGCGCCGCCATGCGCACCTTGGTGGAATAGGGTGAGGTGGTGGAATAGAAAATCTTCATGGCATGGTCCTGTGTTTTTCGGATTGACGCATGATCCTTTGGGGCATGCTAGCGGATAGGCGGCTGTTCGATGGACTTCGCGCGGCAGGCTGCACGGTCGACTTCGGGGCAGGGGCGGGGTGACAGGTCCCGGTTCAGGCAGATCCGCACCTCCTCGAGCTGCCCACCCTCGCAGGTGACGGCAATGCCTTTGCGCTCGAGGCCCGGATTGGCGGCGATGAAGGCCTGTTCCACCGCATCGGGGGCAAGGCGGCTAGCGTCGCGGCGGACCTCCAGTTCGGCCGGAACCGTGATGCGTTGCCGCGCCGCGCGAACAACGGAAAAATAGTCCTTCTGGCTGAGGCCGGAACAACTGCCGTGTTTGCGCCACTGGTGACCGACAAGGCCCATCGACGGAATGATGTCCAGAACGGTGCGGCCGAGACCTTCGGGCACGCGGTCAGGCTCGCGGGTCGGGCAGAACTCCGGATAACCCCGGTCGTTCTGCGGCCAGAGCCCATGCACGATGAACCCGTTGTTTTCGCCCCGGCGACATTGCTGCGTGCGGCCTCCGGCATCGTTGCCGGCGCACCAGGTCGGTGACCAGGACAGGGAGAGCACGTAGAAATCAAACCCCTTGCCGAGGGGAACGCGCGTTGCCGTTTCCGGCACCTTGTGGGTGGTTTCCGCCTTGCTTTTTTCGGCCGGTTTGTCGTCGCTGCAGCCCGCGACAACCAGCGCCGCAATTGCCGCGAAGAGAAGGGCGGTTGTGCGTTTGGGCGAGGACGTTGCGGTTGGCATCATCGCTCAACGCAACGAGCGGCAATCGGCACCATAGACATGCCAGGGGTCGAGGCCGGAAACGCAGAAGTCGATCTTGTAGCCGCTGCCGGCAAAACCCAGGCCCCATTGCACGACATACCAGAGATCGCGCTGCTGGCCGTCGGTCAGCGCGACCTTGGCGTGGCAATATTCCCGCTCGACGGAGGAAATGTCCTTGGTGCGCGGCTGATACCGGCTCATGCGCGTGCTGTGGATCCGAGCGATTTCCGTCCCGGTTTGCAGGAAGGGCGCGGTCTTGTCCCGGAAATTCTTGGTAATGTGGTTCAGCGTCGAGGGGCGCCGGCAGGCATCATGCGGGCTTGCCGCGGCATTGCCGGCCAAAAGCGCCGAAAACGCCAGCCCGAGCGCGACTGCAAGAAGAGGCTTCATCATGGTCTCCCGATTCCCGGCGAGATTGTTGTCGTCGGCAGGCAAAGGTCAAGAGGCCTTCGTTTCGCCGGTGAGCCAGAAGGCGCGTGCGGACGCAAACCGGTCCTGTGCCAGCCGCTCCTTCAGGAAGGGCAAGAGTACGTCGAGTTCCTGCTTCAGCGTGAAGGGCGGATTGACGACGATGAGGCCGGAGCCGGTCAGGCCCGTCGTGTCGCGGTCGCTCCTGACCGTAAGTTCCGCGCAGAGCATCTTGGCGATGCCCGTCTCCTTCAGCGCCTTGTGGAAGGCCGCGATGGGCGCGTTCTTCTTCAGCGGATACCACAGGCAATAGACCCCGCCGGCAAAACGCCGCACGGCCTTTTCCAGCCCGTCCACCAGCCGCTCATATTCACCCTCGATCTCGAAGGGCGGATCGACCAGCACGATGCCGCGCTTCTCCTTGGGCGGCAGGTGTGCGCCGAGTGACAGCCAGCCGTCGAGATGGGTGATGCGGCTTTGGAAATCGCCGTCGAACAGGCGATGCAGCGTCTCGTAGTCGTCCGGGTGCAGTTCCATCGCCGACAACCGGTCCTGCGGGCGGAAGAGCATGCGCGCCAGTTTTGGCGAGCCGGGATAATAGGTTAGCCCGCCATGCGGATTCAGTTCGTGAACGGCCTTCAAGTAGGGCGCGAGGATTTCGGCGATCGGCGCCGGCATGTCGGCGTCGAGCAGCCGGCCGATGCCGTCCAGCCATTCGCCGGTCTTCTGCGCCTCGTCGCTGGACAGATCGTAGAGCCCGATGCCGGCATGGGTGTCGAGCACGCGAAACGCCTTGTCCTTCGCCTGCATATAGGTGACGAGGCGGGCCAGCACGGCGTGTTTCAGCACGTCCGCGAAATTGCCGGCATGGTAGATGTGGCGATAGTTCATGCGGGTCCCCGCGGCGATCAAACGCCCTGATGCGACGATGAATTGTTGCGATGATAGAATGATTTGCCTTTAGGCCATCCAAGCTCTGCAATATAGAAAAGCCATGAACGTTGCGACCCCCCATCTTGGAAAACCGCGCATCGGCCATTCGGCCTGTCCGCACGACTGTCCCTCGACCTGCGCGCTCGATGTCGAGATCGGCGCCGATGGCCGCATCGGCCGCCTCAAGGGCAGCGCCGACAACAGCTACACGGCCGGCGTCATCTGCGCCAAGGTGGCGCGCTACGCCGAGCGCCTCTACCATCCCGACCGGCTGATGAAGCCTTTGGTGCGCAAGGGCGAAAAGGGCGGCGGCGAATGGGCCGACATCTCCTGGGATGCCGCGCTCGACGCCATCGCGGAAAACTTTGTCAAGGCCGAACAGGCGCACGGCGTCGAAGCCGTCTGGCCCTACTATTATGCCGGCACGATGGGCCTCGTGCAGCGCGATTCCATCGAGCGTCTGCGCCATGCCAAGCGCTATTCCGGCTTCTTCGATTCCATCTGCACCAATCCCGCCTGGACCGGCTTCACCATGGGTGCCGGCACCTTGCGCGGCCCTGATCCGCGCGAGATGGCGAAATCCGACTGCGTGGTCATCTGGGGCACCAATGCGGTCGCCACGCAGGTCAACGTGATGACCCATGCGGTCAAGGCCCGCAAGGAACGCGGCGCCAAGATTGTTGTCATCGACATCTACGACAACCCGACGATGAAGCAGGCCGACCTGGCACTGAAGCTGAGGCCCGGCACTGACGCGGCGCTCGCCTGCGCCGTCATGCATGTCGCTTTCCGCGACGGTTACGCCGACCGTGCCTATATGGCGGAATTCGCCGACGACCCGGCCGGCCTGGAAGCGCATCTGGCAACCCGCAATCCGCACTGGGCAGCAGAGATCACCGGCCTCACCGTCGAGCAGATCGAAGCCTTCGCGGCTCTCGTCGGGCGCACGAAGAAGAGCTATTTCCGTCTCGGTTATGGTTTTACCCGCAGCCGCAATGGCGCGGTGTCCATGCATGCTGCCCTTTCCATCGCCACCGTGCTCGGCTCCTGGCAATATGAAGGCGGCGGCGCCTTCCACAGCAATTCCGGCATCTTCCACCTGCGCAAGAGCGAGTTGATGGGCATGAAGCTCGTCGACCCGGATATCCGCATGCTCGACCAGTCGCAGATCGGCCGGATCCTCACCGGCGATGCCGTGGCCTTGCGTAATCGCGGCCCCGTCACCGCCATGCTTATCCAGAACACCAATCCGGTGAATGTCGCGCCCGAGCAGCGCCTCGTGAAGCAGGGTTTTCTGCGCGATGATCTCTTCGTCGCCGTGCACGAGCAGTTCATGACCGACACGGCGAAATTCGCCGATATCGTGCTGCCGGCCACCATGTTCGTCGAGCATGACGATATCTATCGCGGCGGTGGCCATCAGCACATCATGCTCGGCCCGAAACTCGTCGAACCGCCTGCTATGGTGCGAACCAACCTCTTCGTCATCGAGGAGCTGGCAAAACGTCTCGGCGTCGCCGACCTGCCGGGCTTCGGCCTGTCGGAGCAGGAGCACATCACCCGCATGCTGCCCTATTACGACACGGACTTCGACGGCTTGAAGGACGACAAGTGGATCGATTGCCAGCCGGATTTCGAGACGGCGCACTTTTCCAAGGGTTTTGGCTTCCCGGATGGAAAGTTCCGCTTCAGCCCGAACTGGACCACCACGCCCGCGCCCAACAAGCCGCCGAAAGTGCTCGGCGCGTTTGGCCCGCACGAGGCGCTGCCGGCTTTCCCGGACCACGTCGACATCATCGAGACGGCGGATGAAGAGCATCCGTTCCGGCTCGCCACGTCACCGGCCCGCATGTTCCTCAACTCGACCTTCACCGAGACGAAGGGCTCACGCGATCGCGAGGGCCGGCCGGAAGTGATGATCCATCCGCAGGATGCAACGGCGAACGGTCTCGAGGAGGGCGATGTCGTTCGCCTCGGCAATGTGCGCGGCGACATCCGCCTGCACGCAAAAATCACCGACAGCGTGAAGCCGGGCGTGCTGATCGCCGAAGGCATCTGGCCGAATTCCGCCCATCTCGACGGCGAGGGCATCAATGTCCTGACGGGGGCCGACCCCGTCGCCCCCTATGGCGGCGCCGCCTTCCACGACAACCGCGTCTGGCTGCGCAAGGCCTGACCCGAAGGATTTTCCATGCTCGCAAACACCTCGCCCGTCCGCATCGTTGACCAGACGACCGTGTGGAAGCGGTTCATCCATTTGCGCACGCTCGTCATCGAGCAGATCCGCGCCGATGGCCGTGTCGAGCGGCTCGACCGCGAGGTGCACGATCACGGGGCCGCCGCGACCGTTCTGCTCGTCGATCCCGTCCGCCAGTCCACCATCCTGGTCCGCCAGTTCCGCCCCGGCGCCTTCCTCGGCGGCCACCCGGATGGTTTTTTGCTCGAAGTTCCCGCCGGCCTGCTCGATGACGACAGCCCGGAAGAGGCCATTAGCCGCGAGGCGATGGAGGAGACCGGCTACACCGTCCGCGATGTCCGCCATCTCTTCGACATGTATTCCAGCCCCGGCACGCTCACCGAGCGCGTCAGTTGCTTTGCCGCCCGCATCGACGCCGCGCAACGCGACGGCCAGGGCGGCGGCGTGGAAGGCGAGGGCGAGGACATCGAGATCGTCGAAATGCCGATCGATGAAGCCTATGGCCTCATTGCTACCGGCGGCATCGTTGACGCCAAGACGATCCTGCTGCTGCAATGGCTGATGCTGAACCGGGACGTATTCACACGCGTCTCGCCTTGACGGCCGCCGTCCGAAATGGCCAACAAAACTGCGCTTTCAGGCACCGAGACGCTTGCGCAGAATATCCACGTTGCACGCCGTGGCGTAGCCCATCGCGCGCTTGATACCTGGCAGCAGCGCAGCGCCGTTCATGGCAAAGCCGAGCTCGATCAACCCTGCCTCGCCGTAGTTTTGTCTTATGATTTCGCGCGCTTCCGGATCATCCTCACGGCGGCCGGCGACCGCATCGGATAGTCGCGCCACGGCGACAATGTCCGTTGGAAGAGTCTCATAATCCGAAGACAGGATCCGATCGATGACCTGCCCTTGGATGCCCTTGCTTTTGGCAAGGTTGATTTCCGCCTCCACGCAGGTGCCGCAGTCGGCGGCAAGCGCGCCCCGCAGACGCGCGGTATGATAGGCGAGAGGCGGCGTTTTCCTGTTTGGGTCAAGGAAACCGAAAAGCCGGTTGTACCGAAACAAAAGCCCCAGATCCGTCCGGGCGATCTTATGAATGTAGTCGAAGGACACGCCGAGGCGGCGCTCCGCCCGGCGGATGAGGTAGGTCGCAATTTTCAGCAGCATGGGGCGTTCCGTAGAGCGATGCGTGAAGGCGCACGCTACAATCGCATTCCCCGCGCAGGAAACAACGCGCTATTCTGCCGCGGGCGAGATCAAAAACGCGCCGTCGGCTTGTGGCAGAGTGCCACTCGCAACCGCCTTGCCACCCTCCATCCGCACCTTGCCCTCGGCAACAAGCCTGAGCGCCAGCGGATAGCTCCGGTGCTCCACCGTCAGCACGCGTGCCGCCAGCGTGTCGCTGGTGTCGCCCGGCACGACGGGCACGGCGGCCTGTACCACCACCGGTCCCTCATCCATGCCCTCGGTCACGAAATGCACCGTGCAGCCGGCGATGCGCATGCCGGCGTCGATGGCGCGTTGATGCGTGTTGAGGCCCGGGAAGAGCGGCAGCAGGGAGGGGTGGATGTTGAGGATGCGGCCTTCATAGCGGTTGATGAAGGTGCCTGAGAGCAGGCGCATATAGCCGGCGAGGCAGAGGAGGTCGGGGGCGAGCGCATCGAGCGCCGCGAGGATTGCCGCCTCGTGGGCCTCCTTGCTGGCAAAATCCTTGCGCAGGAAGAAGCGGGTCGGGATGCCGAGCGCTTCGGCCTTGGCAAGCCCGCCGGCATCCGCCTTGTCGGAGAAGACGGCGACGATCTGCGCCGGGAAATCCGGTGTCGCGCAGGCCTTCGCCAAGGCCAGCATGTTGGAGCCGCCGCCGGAGATGAAGGCGACGACGCGCTTGCGTCCCGTTCCGCTCATAGGGCGAGCGTGCCCTTGTAGATCGTGCCGGCAGCGCCGTCTTCGCGGGCGACCATGCGGCCGAGGCGGAAGGCGGTCTCGCCTTCGCGCGCCAGCACCGCAACAACCTCATCGGCCTTGTCGGCCGGCACGACGGCGATCATGCCGACGCCGCAGTTGAAGGTGCGCAGCATTTCCTTGGCGTCCACGCCGCCGGTGCGGGCGAGCCAGGAGAACACGGCCGGTGCCTTGACGGCGTCGAGGTCGATTTCGGCGGCAAGGTGTTTTGGCAGCACGCGCGGAATGTTTTCCGGAAAACCGCCGCCGGTGATGTGCGCCAGCGCCTTGATCGAACCCGTCTCGCGGATCGCCTTGAGCAGCGGCTTCACGTAAATCTTCGTCGGCGTCAGCAGCGCTTCGCCAAGGCTCTTCGCGGCATCGAACGGTGCTTGCGCATCCCAGGCGAGGCCGGAGAGCGAGACGATCTTGCGCACCAGCGAATAGCCGTTGGAATGCACGCCGGAGGAGGCGAGGCCGAGGATGACGTCGCCTTCCGCAAGGTCGCCGGCCGGCAGCAGCTTTCCGCGCTCGGCGGCACCGACGGCAAAGCCCGCGAGGTCATAATCGCCGTGCGAATACATGCCGGGCATTTCGGCGGTCTCGCCGCCGATCAGCGCGCAGCCGGCCTGGCGGCAGCCTTCGGCAATGCCTTCGACGATGGCCGCACCCTGGTCCGGGTCGAGCTTGCCGGTGGCGAAATAGTCAAGGAAGAACAGCGGCTCGGCGCCCTGCACCACGAGGTCGTTGACGCACATGGCAACGAGGTCGATGCCGACCGTGTCATGGCGGTTGGCGTCGATGGCTATCTTCAGCTTGGTGCCGACACCGTCGTTTGCGGCGACCAGCACCGGATCGGTGAAGCCGGCAGCCTTGAGGTCGAACAGGCCGCCGAAGCCGCCGATCTCGCCATCCGCGCCCGGGCGGCGCGTCGAGCGCACGGCCGGCTTGATCTTCTCGACCATCAGGTTGCCCGCGTCGATATCGACGCCCGCATCGCTGTAGGTCAGGCCGTTCTTTTCCGACTGGCTCATGCTCTCGTCTCCGGCGTTAGAGCATTTTGCAGGCAGGTGGGTTCCCTGCCGTCGCACAAATGCGGCAAAACAAATAGGCAGAGCAGATGAGCGAACGAATGCGAGCTCATGTGCTCCACGCTGATCGCGCCCGATTGGCATGCCGGGACGGCAAGTGCAAGAAGAATGCCGGGAAAGCCGGGGTTTTTTCACCGATTTACCCGCGTTTCCTGCTCATCAGGCCGCCGAGCCTTGACCTGTCTCGGGCGGGCATCCTATCTCGTCTCTCAACGGCGGTGGCCCTTGTTCGGGTCGAAACACGAGGCAAGAGCACGATGGCAGCCCATATCAGCGGCGCGGGATTGAAGCGGCAGGTGGTCTTCTGGCTCATCGCGCTCGCCTTCTTCGTGCTCTTCCTCATGGTGTTCAGCGATATCCTGCTGCCCTTCATCGCCGGCATGGCGCTCGCCTATTTCCTCGATCCGGTGGCCGACCGGCTGGAGCGCTGGGGCCTGAGCCGCATGATGGCGACCGTGGTGATCCTCGTCGCCTTCGTCATCCTGTTTGCGCTGTCGCTGATGATCATCATCCCGCTGCTTGCCACCCAGGCCGCGGAGTTCCTGCAAAAGCTGCCGGGCTACGTCACGCAGCTTCAGGAGCTGGTGGCGAACTTCAATCCCAACCTGCTGCCCACCTGGATCAGCAGCCAGATGGGCACGATCAAGCAGAGCTTCTCGACCATTCTTGCCGAGGGGGCGGGCTTCCTCGGCACGGTGTTCAAGCAGGTCTGGAACTCCGGCATGGCGCTGGTCAACATCGTCTCGCTGTTCGTCATCACGCCGGTCGTTGCCTTCTACCTGCTACTCGACTGGGACCGCATGATCGCCAAGGTGGACAGCTGGGTGCCGCGCGACCACGTCGCCAATGTCCGCCAGATCGCCACCGAGATGGATGCGGCGATCGCCGGCTTCGTGCGCGGGCAGGGCTCGATCTGCATCATCCTCGGTCTGTTCTACGGCATTGGCCTGTCCTTCGCCGGCCTGAATTTCGGCCTGCTGATCGGCCTCTTCGCCGGCCTCATCAGCTTCATTCCCTATGTCGGCTCGCTGGTCGGCCTCGTGCTCGCCGTCGGCGTCGCCATCGTGCAGTTCTGGCCGGAATACTGGATGGTCGTGCTGGTCGCCGTCATCTTCTTTGCCGGCCAGTTCGTCGAGGGCAACATCCTGCAACCGAAGCTCGTCGGCTCGCGGGTCGGGTTGCATCCGGTCTGGCTGATGTTTGCGCTCGTCGCCTTCGGCGCGCTGTTCGGCTTCGTCGGGCTGATGATCGCCGTGCCGGCGGCCGCCGCGGTCGGCGTCCTTGCCCGTTTCGGCATCAAGCGGTACCTTGACAGCGACCTGTATTACGGCGCGAGCAAGCCCGTCCTGCTCGAAGAGAGCTTGCCGAACGACGAGTAAGACGGCTGTATCCAGAGTATCAGAGTAAACACATGACATCGCGCAAGACCGCCGAACAGTTGCCGCTGGCCTTCGGGCATGATCCCGCAACGGGACGCGACGACCTGCTGATCGCCGAACCGGTCAATGCCGCCGTCGCGATGATCGACGCCTGGCCGCACTGGCCGTCGCCGGTGGTCATCATCGCCGGGCCGGTCGGCTCGGGAAAGTCACACCTCGCGGCCATCTGGCGTGAGAAGGCCGCTGCCGAAACCATCGAGGCGAGGGCGGGCGCGGGCGCGGAAGAGGCCGCCGAGCATGGTCCCGTGCTCATCGAGGATGCAGACCGCAATGGTTTCGACGACCGCACGCTCTTCCACATCATCAACAATGTCCGCCAGAACGGCCACACGCTGCTGATCACCAGCCGGCTCTGGCCGATGTCCTGGCCGGTCGACCTGCCGGACCTGCGCTCGCGCCTCAAGGCGGCGACGGTGGTCGAGATTGGCGAACCGGACGACGAACTGCTGTCACAGGTCATCGTTAAGCTCTTCGCCGATCGCCAGCTTTTCGTGGATGATCGGCTGGTCGCCTATATCGTCGCGCGCATGGAGCGTTCGCTGGAAGCGGCACAGACGCTTGTCGAGCGTCTCGACCGTCTGGCGCTCGCCCGTGGCAGCCGCATCACGCGGGCGCTGGCGCAGGAAGTGCTGGGCGAAATGGTCGGCGGAGACGAATCCGCCAGCTAGTTTTGCCACAAGGATTGACTGTCACAGTTCTGTCGTCAAACTAGGCTAAGCGCTTCGAGTAAAAGTGAAAATCGGATTTCCGTTCGGAGCCGCATCAAACGGGCGGCCGGGCTGACGGCAAAGTGAGGCGGACTATCCAATGGATACAGCGACTTCGGACCTTTCTCAGGAAAAACCCGTCGAGACCGCGCAGCCCGAAGGGGCGACGGTCAATGTCGAAGCGCTGATGGCGAGCCCCGAGCGTTTCATCAATCGCGAATTTTCCTGGCTGCAGTTCAATCGCCGCGTGCTGGAAGAGACGCTGAACACCGCCCACCCGCTGCTGGAGCGCGTGCGCTTCCTGTCGATTTCGGCGGCAAACCTCGATGAGTTCTTCATGGTGCGTGTCGCCGGCCTCGAAGGTCAGGTGCGCCAGGGCGTCGGTATCCGCAGCCCCGACGGCAAGACCTCCGCCGAACAACTCAACGACATTCTGAAAGAGATCGACAATCTCCAGATGGAGCAGCAGGCCTCGCTCGCCGTGCTCCAGCAGTATCTCGCCAAGGAAGACATCCTCATCGTCCGCCCCACGGCCCTGTCGAGCAATGACAAGGTCTGGCTGCAGCAGGAATTCACCCAGTCGATCTTCCCGGTGCTGACGCCGCTTTCCATCGACCCGGCGCACCCGTTCCCGTTCATCCCGAACCTCGGCTTCTCGATCGGCCTCCAGCTCGACAGCACGATGGGCAAGGAGCCGATGACGGCGCTGCTCCGCCTGCCGGTGGCGCTCGACCGCTTCATCCGCCTGCCGGATGCCGACGGCGCGATCCGCTACATCACGTTGGAAGATGCCGTCGGCCTGTTCATCGGCAAACTTTTCCCGGGTTACATCGTGCGCGGCTCCGGCACGTTCCGCATTATCAGAGACAGCGATATCGAAGTGGAGGAAGAGGCCGAAGATCTGGTCCGCTTCTTCGAGACCGCGCTGAAGCGCCGCCGTCGCGGTTCGGTGATCCGCATCGAGACCGACTCGGAAATGCCGGAATCGCTGCGCCGCTTTGTCGTCGGCGAGCTGGGCGTGCCGGACAACCGCGTCGCCATCCTGCCGGGCCTGCTCGCGCTCAACATGCTGTCTGAAATTGCCAAGGCGCCCCGCGATGATCTGCGGTTCGAGCCGTACAATGCGCGATTTCCCGAACGCGTCCGCGAGCACGCCGGCGACTGCTTCGCCGCCATCCGCGAAAAGGACATGGTCGTCCACCATCCGTACGAAAGCTTCGACGTGGTGGTCCAGTTTCTTCTCCAGGCTGCGCGCGATCCTGACGTTCTGGCGATAAAGCAGACGCTTTACCGCACCTCAAACGACAGCCCGATCGTGCGTGCTCTGATCGACGCGGCCGAAGCCGGCAAGTCGGTGACGGCGCTGGTCGAACTGAAGGCCCGCTTCGATGAAGAGGCCAACATCCGCTGGGCCCGCGACCTGGAGCGTGCCGGCGTGCAGGTCGTCTTCGGCTTCATCGAACTGAAGACCCACGCCAAAATGTCGATGGTGGTGCGCCGCGAGGAGGGCAAGCTTCGCACCTATTGCCACCTCGGCACCGGCAACTATCACCCGATCACCGCGAAGATCTACACGGACTTGTCCTTCTTCACCTGCAACCCGACGATCGCCAGCGACATGGCGAACATCTTCAACTTCATCACCGGCTACGGCGAACCGGAAGCCGGCATGAAGCTCGCCTTCTCGCCCTACACGATGCGCCCGCGAATCATCCGCCACATCGAGGAGGAAATCGCCCATGCCAGGAACGGCATGCCGGCGGCGATCTGGATGAAGATGAATTCGCTCGTCGATCCCGACATCATCGACGCGCTTTACCGCGCCAGCCAGGCCGGCGTGGAAATCGATCTCGTGGTGCGCGGCATCTGCTGCCTGCGCCCGCAGGTGCCGGGCCTGTCGGACAATATCCATGTCAAATCGATCGTCGGCCGCTTCCTTGAGCACTCCCGCATCTTCTGTTTCGGCAATGGCCACGGGCTTCCATCCGACAAGGCGCTGGTCTATATAGGCTCCGCGGATTTGATGCCGCGAAACCTGGACCGGCGGGTCGAGACACTTGTGCCTCTGATCAACCGGACTGTGCATGAGCAGGTTCTCTCGCAGATCATGTTGGGCAATCTCATCGATAACCAGCAGAGCTACGAGATTCTTGCGGACGGAACGTCCCGGCGCATGGAAGTGCAGCCCGGTGCCGAGCCGTTCAACGCTCAGCACTACTTCATGACCAACCCCAGCCTGTCCGGCCGGGGTGAAGCCCTGAAGTCCAGCGCACCGAAGGCGATCGCCGGCTGGCAAGGCCGCCGGAAGAAGTAAAACTGGATATGCATGGTTGAATCTGAAGCCCAGGGGCGTTTGCCTGGAATTGCCCCGGTGTCAGTCGTGGATATCGGTTCGAACTCGATTCGCCTCGTCATCTACGAGGGAATGAGCCGCTCGCCGGCCATGCTGTTCAACGAGAAGGTCATGTGCGGGCTAGGCAAGGGTCTCGCAAAGACCGGCCGCATGGACCAGGCAAGCGTCGATCGTGCGCTCGCCTCATTGCACCGTTTCAAGGCCCTCTCGAAACAGGCCCGCGCCTCCACCATGTTCGCGCTCGCGACGGCGGCTGCGCGCGAGGCGGAAAACGGCCCCGATTTCATCCACCAGGCGGAAATGATCCTCGGCCAGAAGGTCCGCGTGCTTACGGGGGAGGAAGAGGCCTATTTCTCCGCGCTTGGCATCATCAGCGGCTTCCATGATCCGGATGGCATCGTCGGCGACCTCGGTGGCGGCTCGCTGGAACTGATCGACGTGGCCGGCGGTATGATCGGCAAGGGCATCACCCTGCCGCTCGGCGGTATCCGCCTGTCGGAAGCCTCCGGCGGTTCCGCCGCACAGGCCCGCATCGTTGCCCGCAAATATCTGCGCACCGCCAACCTGCTGAAGAACGGTACCGGCCGTGCCTTCTACGCCGTCGGCGGCACCTGGCGCTCCATCGGCAAGCTGCACATGGAGGTGCAGAACTATCCGCTGCACATGATGCAGGGCTACGAACTCGGCTTCGCCGACGCCATGGATTTCCTAACGGATATCGTCACCGCCAAGGACCCGAAGGATCCTGCCTATGCGGCGATCTCCAAGGGCCGCCGCAACCTGCTGCCCTTCGGCGCCGTCGCCATGCAGGAGACGATCGCCATCATGAAGCCGTCGCGGGTGTTCTTCTCCGCGCAGGGCGTGCGCGAAGGCTACCTCTATTCGCTGCTGCCCGACCGGGAAAAGGCGCGCGACCCGCTGCTCGCTGCGGCGAGCGAACTCGCCATCCTGCGCGCCCGCTCGCCGGAGCATGCCCGTGAGCTTGCCGAATGGACCGGCCGCATGATGCCGCTGTTCGGCGTCACCGAGACGGATGAGGAGCGCCGTTACCGCGAGGCCGCCTGCCTGCTGGCCGACATCAGCTGGCGCGCGCATCCGGATTATCGCGGTCTCCAGGCACTGAACCTCATCGCGCATGGTACGTTCATCGGCATCACCCATCCTGGCCGCGCCTTCATTGCGCTCACCAACTACTATCGCTTCGAAGGCCTCAACGACGATGCCGTCAGCAGTTCGCTGGCGGGCATCGCGACACCGCGCCTGCGTGAACTGGCAAAGCTCGTCGGTGGTCTGCTGCGCATCGTCTATCTGTTCTCCGCCTCGATGCCCGGCGTCGTGCCGCATCTCGTTTTCCGCAAGGCGGCGGGATCGGACGCGGATCTGGAACTGATCGTGCCGTCGGACTATTCCGAACTTGCCGGCGAACGCCTCGACGGCCGCCTCCAGCAGCTTGCCAGACTGACCGGCAAGAAGCTCGCTTTCCGCTTCCAGTGAGGCCCGGCATGCGGATCGTCTCCTTCCTCGCCGCCGTCTTCCTTGCGACAGGTGCCGCCGCGCAGGATTGGCAGGCGGTGGAGCGGGTCGAGCCCTATTCGGTGCAAGGCACGACGGGCCTGGAAATCTACCAGTCGATCGGCGCGCGCGGCCCGAAACTCGGTGTCGCCCGCGTCATCGCCCATACCGGCTTCAAGCTCACCTGGACGCGCAAATATGAGCGCCAGGGCGATGCCTGCGTGATTACGGTCAACAAGCCGAAGCTCATCATCACCTACACGCTGCCCAGGCTGAAATCGAAGCTTTCGGGGCCGCTGAAGGATCGTTGGGGGACCTTCATTTCCGGCGTGACGGCGCACGAAAAGGTGCATGGTGACTTCATCAAGGACATGGTGAAGGAGATCGAGGCGATGAGCGTCGGCATGACGGTCGAGAGCGATCCGAACTGCCGGAAAATCCGCCCCCAGCTCCAGGCCCGCCTCGGCGAACTCTCCCAGGCCCAGCGCGCCCGCAGCCGCGATTTCGACCAGGTCGAACTGAACGACGGCGGCAATGTACACCAGCTCGTCCTGCAACTGGTCGACCCGAGATAATTCACCGTCCAGGTCGCGACGGCAAAGAAACGCGCTTGTGTTTTTTCGTACTTGCTTGTTCAATCCGTGGTAGCGGAAATAGGCGCTGACGGCGCGTTCAGGGTTGGGGGGAATGACATGGCCATTTTGAAGCTGCAGGCTTTGGGCGGACGCGGAGTAAATACGGTGGATCTCGATATACGTCTGCTGGGCGATTACGATTTCGCGACGACGTCCACGACGAGCGCCAAGTTTTTCGACAACGGCAGCAACTACGCGCTCTTCACGGGCACAGGTTTCAAATATCTCAAGAGCGGCCCGTTCATCCAGGATATCACGGCCGGAACGGTCACGAAGTTTGACCTGGTTATCAGCGGCGTCAAGGTCTTCGCCTTCTCGGATGCCAATCTGTCGGCGGCCAAACTCTTCGATTTCTACATTGCCGGAAATCCTACCGGTGCGCGCAACTATGTCTTTGCAGGCAATGATACGATCACCGGCACGGGTTTTGCCGACGTGATTTCGAGCGGTGGCGGAAATGATGTCGTTTCGGGCGGAAGTGGCAATGATACCCTCTATGGCAACACCGGAAACGACACCCTGAATGGCGATGCCGGCAATGACGTGCTGCGTGGTGAGTCCGGCATCGACAAGCTGTACGGCGGCAAGGGCGCTGACAAGCTTTATGGCGGCGTGGGCGCGGACACCTTCATCTTCAAAGCCGCGAGCGAATCCACGGTCGCTTCCTCCGGCCGCGACAAGATCTTCGACTTCAGCCAGTCGGAAAAGGACCGGATCGATCTGAAATCCATCGACGCCAATACCAAGGTCGCGGGTGACCAGGCTTTCAAGTTCATTGGAACGGACGTGTTCCACAACAAGGCCGGCGAATTGCGCTATGAGAAGAAGTCCGGTGACACCTTCATCCACGGCGACACCAACGGCGACGGCAAGGCTGATTTCTCGATCGTTCTCGACCCAAGCGTTACCCTGAAGTCCGGCGATTTTCTTCTCTGAAGGATCCGTTGTCAGGACGGTGAGGGCGAATCCCGCCCTCATCCGCGTAAATCCGTCCGCCGTGTTTGCCGTGGTCCAACCACCCGCACGATTTTGAAACATGAGCCGTATTCGGACAGAGACCCAAGTGTTTGAAATTGCCGATATGTTCCGCTTTGGGGCAAGTTAATCACGCCGTGTGGTTTATGAAACGTAAACACACCGCTTTCATTGCTTTCTGCCGTTCTTCCGCTATCCAATCTTCCCAAACGACGGATTGACCCGTTGGAAAAACAGGAGAGATCAGGCATGGCAACCGTGAAGACGCAGCCCGTGGGAAACCAGGGCGTGAATTTTTCACTTCTCGATATTCGCGTTCTCGCCGGTTACGATCACTGGCAGCTGACGCCATCGAGCATCAAATTGCACGATGCAAGCGGTAGCAACTATGCGCTCTTCAGCGGCACGAATTTCTCGTTCAGGACGAACGGCAATACGATCGAGGACGTCCTGAACGGTACCGTCACGAAGCTCGATATCGGCCAGGGCGGCGTCAACCAGATTGCCTTCAGCGGCCTCAACCTTTCTGCCAAGGTGTTCTTCGACTACTTCATGGCCGCCGACACGAAGGGGGCGTGGGACTATCTGTTCTCCGGCAATGATACGATCACTGGCACTCAATATGCTGACTATCTCTTCGGCGGTGCCGGCAACGACGCCATTTTTGGCGGAGCTGGTAACGATGTGCTCGAAGGCAATATCGGTAACGATCAGCTTCGTGGCGGCATTGGTGCGGACAAGCTTGTCGGGGGTGCTGGTGCCGACACATTCGTCTTCAGGTCGATTGCAGAATCGACCGTGGGTGCATCCGGTCGTGACACGATCTCCGATTTCAGCCAGTCGGAGAAGGATCGCGTCAGCCTGTCGGTAATCGACGCTAACACCAAGATCGCCGGCGATCAGGCTTTCGCCTTTATAGGCGCGGAAAAGTTCCACAAGGTCGCTGGCGAACTGCGCTATGAAAAGGTGGGTGGCGACACCCTCATCCACGCCGACATGAACGGTGACGGCAATGCGGATTTCTCCATCCTGGTTGATGGCAGCATCGACTTCAAGGCGACTGACTTCATTCTCTGAGGTCTATCCGTGAGATGCAAAAAAGGGGCGGCACTGGCCGCCCCTTTCCTTTTATATTAGCCGGATCACTCGGCCTTCAGGAATTCGCTGACGTCCAGCAGCACGAATTCGTTGTCGTCGGCCTTGTCGAGCGCGCGGCCGGCCGAGAAGGGCAGGTTGTTGTCGTTGCCGACGATGATGTGCGTCTCGTCCACGCGGTCGACATTCTCGATCGTCACGAACGGCATGTCGTAGAAACCGTCACCGCCGCCCTGGCGCTTCTTGTTGTCCGGATCGGCGATCTTCAAGAGGTCGATATAGCCGATCTTGCGGACGGCCTTGCCGACATTGTCGTCGGTCATGGCGATCTTGTAGATGCGCTTGACCTTGGATGCGGTGGCGAAGCAATCCGGCTTGGGATCCTTCGGATCGGCGCAGGCCTTGTCGGCCGTGCCGGCGCCGTTGTCGCGCTCGATCACCAGGGCGGTGGTGGCGTCCAGCATGTTGAAGTCGCCGATCGCCTCGCCGCCTTCGACCAGCGGATAGAGCCAGCTGCGGCCCGTCCAGGCCTTGGAGGCAACATCGAGCTCGATGATGCGCAGCGCCGGGCGGCCGTCTGCCTGCTCGACGGATTCGTTATCGACCCAGAGCGGGCCTTCCAGCAGGCCGTAAAGCTTCG
Source organism: Shinella kummerowiae (assembly GCF_009827055.1). Taxonomy (GTDB): domain Bacteria; phylum Pseudomonadota; class Alphaproteobacteria; order Rhizobiales; family Rhizobiaceae; genus Shinella; species Shinella kummerowiae. The sequence goes on along the minus strand of NZ_WUMK01000006.1, from coordinate 184,055 downwards.
TGCCGTCCTTCGACAGGGCAAGTCCCTCATAACCGCCGGAGCGCTTTACGTTGAAGACAGGCATCTTCTTGGACGGGTCGGCCTGCACGGCGAGTGTCGGGTTGTCCGGCGAGGTGACCGGCTTGCCGTCGACTTGCGTTCCGATCACGTCGGTCAGCTTGCCGTCGAGGTCGAACTTCAGGATGTAGGGGCCAAATTCCTCGCCGATCCAGAAACCATCGGCAACCGGCTGGATGGACTCAACGTCGAAGTCGCCGCCCGTCAGGTAACGCTGGGCGGCACCTTCCATGACGATGGGGAAGGGTGCCTTCTTGTCCGGGTCGGACAGGAACACGGTCTTGACCGGCTCCATCGTGCCCTTGTCCCAGTCGAAGCGCACATTGTGGATCATCAGCATGGCGTCGGTCGAGTTCAGCTTGTTGCCGAAGCCGTTGTCGGAGAGCGTCCAGAACGTGCCGTCTTCCATGGTCTTGATGCCCGAAAAACCCTGCATCGGCTGGCCGTCGAACGGCAACGAAAGACCCGTTTCGCGCACGCCATCCTTGCCCATGACGGTGCCCAGCGCATCGACGCGCTTGCGGTCGGCGGTGGAAAACTTGCCGGAGGTCTTCAGGTAATCGGCGGCGTCGGCGGGGGCGGCGATGATCGTGTTGGCCGGAAGGATCGCGTGGGCCTTCAGCGTTGCCGGAAATTCCTTGTCGGCAGCCAACGCTGCGCTCGTCATCAGCAGCGAAAGGGCAGCGGTGGTGAAAAGATGTTTGGTCATAACAGGTCCCATGGTTCGGCAAATGATGCCCGTTGATAGGCGCCGCGCATGACTGCCGCTTGACAGTTCCTTGTCGCTTTCGTGACGGAGAGAGGGTTAGCGTGCGCGCCCGCCGGCGAGCGCCGCAAAGCGTCCCGGCGTCATGCCGAGCGCCTTCTTGAAATGGCGGTTGAGGTGCGCCTGGTCGGCAAAGCCGCTGGCAAAGGCGGCTTCGGCAAGGCTTTCGCCGGCGGCGATCAGACCCTTTGCCTGTTCCAGCCGACGCATGACGAGGTAGCGGTGCGGGCTGGTGCCGAGCACCTGGCGGAACTGCCGGGCGAGGGTGAAACGGTCGAGCCCCGTCACCGCCTCCAGCTCCGTCGAACTCACCTGCTGCGACAGGTTCTCCCGCAGGAAATCGCAGGCCTTCAGCACCTCCGCCCGCGCGAGCCGTCCCCGGCGGGCTTGCGGCACACCCGCATGATCGAGCAACGCGGCGGCGATCTCTTCGACCATCTCGTCCAGCTTGAGCGGCTCGATCGCCGCATCCATGCTGCCGATCGCTTCCAGCAGCAGCCGGGCCAGTCGTGGATCTGCGACGACCGGCGCGGCGACAAAGGGCAATGTGCGGCCGCGTTTGGCCGTCACCGGCAAAAAGCGCTCGGGCGGGATGTACATCATGCGGTAGGTCAGCCCGTCATCGGTGCCGGCGCCGCCGTCATGCATCTCGTCCGGGTGCAGGACGATCACGTTGCCGGGGAGGCTGAAGCGCGCTTCGCCGCGATAACGAAAGGTCTGGATGCCGGCCATGGTGACGCCGAGTGCATAGGTATCGTGCCGGTGCGGTTCGAAGCCCTTGCCGTGGAACCGCGCCTCGATGCGCTCGATGCCGGCAAGCTCCGGCGCGATGACGATGCGGTCCTTCTCCACGCACGAACGTTCAAGCGGCGCATCGAGCGCGCCTGCTACGGCATTGGCCGCGGAGTGGTCCGCAGCCTTTTTTCGGGAGTATACCTGCATGTTCGATACCAAGTTCGCCGTCATCCTGCGTGAGGATCTGGAGGTCTGGCAGAAGTTGAATGTCACCGCTTTCCTGTCGAGCGGCATCATTGGCCAGAAGCCGGAGCTGATCGGCGAAGCCTACCGCGATGCTGCGGGCAATGTCTATAATGCCTTGAGCGTCCAGCCGATCATCGTGCTCGCGTCCGACGGTGCGACCCTGTCGAAAATCCACGCACGTGCCCTGGAGCGCGAGGTCCCGGCCGCCGTCTACATCGAAGAGATGTTTTCCACCGGCCATGACGCCGCCAACCGTGCCGTCTTCGCCGCCTGCGGCCCAAGCGACGCCAAGATCGTCGGCATCGCACTGCACGCCGACAAGAAGACCGTCGATCGCATCACCAAGGGGGCAAAATTGCACGCTTGAGTTTGGCGAGGCGATGGAATGAACTTGATTTTTTAGAAAAAGCTTGTTCAATCGACGATGGAATATAGGGGCGCCGGGGGAGCCAACGCGACTTATTGTTCGTGAACACGAGTGGACGGGCAGCGGGACAGGCTGACTGTTCTGCTCATGCACGCAGCCGCGAATTGCTCCGGTGCCCTGATCAGACTTTCAGAACCAGACCCGGGGCAGAGGGCCTCCGGTGCGGTCTTGAACCATCGGGACAAGGGGGACTTGAACGTGAGCACCATTACTTCGAACATCAGCAGGACGCTGAACGGATCGACGGCATTTACGGTCGGAAGTGACACTTATACGTGGTCTGGCCGATGGCTGGACATGTTGTCGATATGGGCGCCCACCGACGCGCCGCTGCGCACGGTAAATCTGACGCTCAGCAGCAAGTCATGGGGTGCGGACGTGCTGCGCTTCGCCGGGAACGCCAGCGTGAACATCACCGATGCAACAACCGGCGTTGGCGATAGCGACCGCGTCTACATCAGCCATATTGCGCTCGGCACCAGCGCGACGAGCACAATCGTCCTGAAGAATGCCGAAGTGGAGACGCTGGTTGGCAGCGGCGCCTCCCAGAAGGTGACCATCGGCTACTGGGCGAGCTATATTGGTCTGAACCGGGGTGACGACACGGTGACCGTGGTCGGCAACGGTGAAGTCGGCAGCATGGACCTCGGCCGGGGCAACGACCGACTGACGACCACCGAAAATGCCTGGGTCGGATCTGCCTATACCGGGCGCGGCAATGACGTCGTTTCGCTTGGGGCGGGTGGCGCTCACTTCATCCACATGGGGCAGGATGCGGATATCATCAAAATCAGCGCCAACTCGCAGGGCGCGGTCCTGCATGGTGGCAATGGCATATCCGACGATCTGCCGGGTGCCAAGGATTCCGACACCGTCGACTTCTCGGCGTTCACCATAGGGGTGACCATCGATCTGAACGGCCGGCGCACCGTCGAGGGCACACACGGCGAGTTTGTTATCTCCAATTTCGAGAATGCAACGGGCGGCAAGGGCAAGGACACATTCATCGCCAATGATGTGGCCAATATCTTCAAGGGCGGCACCGCCGCCGATACCTTCGTTTTCGATACTAAGACGGCCGCTCATGGCGACAAGATTCTCGACTTCAGCCAGACGGAGAAGGACAGGATCGACGTCTCGGGCATGGATGCCAACTCGCTCGTGAGCGGCGAGCAGGCCTTCACCTTCATCGGCACCGCGGCCTTCAGCGACAAGGCAGGCCAGCTGCGCTACCAGCTTTCCTCGGGTGACACCATCATCCAGGGCGATATCAACGGCGATGGCGTCAGGGATTTCTCCATCATCCTCGACGCCAGCGTCGCTCTCAAGGTGGGTGATTTCATCCTCTGAGAAAAGGTTTCCCGAGAGGGCCGAGAGCCTCGGCCCTCTTACAGCTCCACCGCTTCGATCTTCTTGTCGACGAAGCGGAGCGCCACCTTGCCACCGATCAGGTTGAGGGCGGTGTCGCCGAAAAGCTCCCGGCGCCAGCCATGCAGGGCCGCGACATCGGCGGATTCGCCCTCGACGGCGATCTTTTCGAGATCGTCGGTGTTGGCGATGATCTTGGCGGCGACGCCCTCCCGCTCGGAAACGATCTTCAGCAGCACTTTCAGCATTTCGCTGGCGGCGGCGGCACCCTCCGGCACATGGTTCTGGCGGGGCAGGCGCGGCAGGTCGGCCTTGGGGATGGCCAGCGCCTCGCCGATCGCCTCCAGAAGCGCACCGCCCGATTGCGAGCGTTCCCACCCCTTCGGGATGGTGCGTAGGCGGCCGAGCGCCTCGGCATCGACGGGCTGCTGCTGGGCGATTTCGTAGATCGTATCGTCCTTCAGGATGCGCGAGCGCGGCACGTTGCGGGCGCGCGCCTCGCGTTCACGCCAGGCGGCGACCTTCTGCAGCACGGCAAGCTCGATCGGCTTCTTGACGCGCATCTTGAGCCGCCTCCAGGCGTCGTCCGGATGCAGGTCGTAGGTCTCGCGCGATTCGAGAACCGCCATTTCCTCGGTCAGCCACAGCGAGCGGCCGGCCTGTTCCAGTTTTTGCTTGAGGGTCAGATAGACATCGCGCAGGTGCGTCACGTCGGCCAGCGCATATTCGAGCTGCTTGTCGGTCAGCGGCCGGCGGCTCCAGTCGGTGAAGCGCGAGGACTTGTCGATATGCACGCCCTTGATCTTCTGCACGAGCTGGTCATAGGAGACGCTGTCGCCGAAGCCGCACACCATGGCGGCGACCTGGGTGTCGAAGATCGGGTGCGGAATGAGATTGCCGCGGTTGAAGATGATTTCGATGTCCTGCCGGGCGGCGTGGAAGACCTTCAGCACTGCCGTGTTGGCCATCAGTTCGAAGAACGGTGCCAGGTCGAGGCCCTTGGCGAGCGGATCGACGATGACCTCGAGTTCCGGGCCGGCAAGCTGAACCAGGCAGAGTTCCGGCCAGAAGGTCGTCTCCCGCAGGAATTCCGTATCGATCGTCAGATACTCGGAACGGGCGAGTGTCTCACAGGCTTCGGCGAGGGCTGCGGTGGTCTCGATGATCTGCATGGGCTCGGGCGGACTTTTCTCGAATTTTGGATCGGGCAGCTTTAGACGTTCCACGGTTTTGCCACAATCGAAAACTTGCCCGGTAAAACGTCAGGTTACGCGCACATAGCTCGTCATGCCGGTCTTCTGGTGTTCGATGATGTGGCAGTGGAACACCCAGTCGCCCGGATTGTCGGCAACGAGCGCAAGTTGCACCTTTTCGTCCGGCAGGATGAGATAGGTATCGGAAAAATGTGGGCGGATCGGCTGCTTGTTCGAGGTGAGCGGGCGGAAGGCCAGGCCATGCAGGTGGAGGGGATGCACCTGCGGCGTCGGGTTCTCGACATTGAAGATATAGGTCCGGCCGGTCTTCATCTCGGCGAGCGGCGCGGTCGGGTCGCCCGTATCGTCCGCCCACGGCACCTTGTTGATGGCCCAGAAATTATAGCCGAGCGAGCCGCAGATGCCGTCCTTCGGCCGTTCCTCCGCCGAGGCGCTGAGGATGAAGGGGATTTCGGTCGCCGCCGCCAGGTCCGGCTCGGGCAGGGGATTGGCGGCAAGTGCCGGCAGGTCGCCGATGTTGCGCTTCAATGAGGCGCCGACCGCGCGGAACGTTGCGAGTGTGGCGGGCTTGGTGCCGCGCAGGTCCTTCAACGTCGCGATGGCGCCCTCCGTGTCGGGCATGCGCAAGGCGAGGTCGAGGCGCTGGCCGGGGCCGATCATCAGGTGATCGAGCACAAACCGGTCCGCCACCGGATTGCCGTCGAGCGCGATGACCTGTGCCTCGGCGCCTTCGACCGAAAGCGCGAGGATGCGCGTGACGTCCGTCGCCGCAAGCCGCAGGCGCATCAACCCGCCGGCCGGCGCGTCATATTGCGGCGATTGCCGCCAGTTGGCGGTGCGCACGGTGCCGAACGTGCCGGCGCGGGCGGCATCGCGCGGCTTGAACTGGGCGATGAACTGTCCGTCGCCGCCGAGCCGCCAGTCGCGCAGGTTGAGCACGATTTCGGCATCGAAGACGGGATCATCAGGATCTTCCACGACGATCACGCCGGTCAGGCCGCGGCCGATCTGTTCCAGCGTGTTGCAATGGGGGTGATACCAGAAGGTGCCGGCATCGGGCGGCGTGAAGGCATAATCGAAGCTGTCGCCGCCATAGACATAGGGCTGCGTCAGGAAGGGCACGCCGTCCATCCTGTTGTCGATGCGCAGGCCATGCCAGTGCACGGTCGTCGGTTCGTCGAGCCTGTTGTCGAGGCGCAGCGAAAAGGCCGCGCCGCGCCGCATGCGCAGCACCGGCGGCATCTCGCCCTCGCCATAGGTCATGATTCCCTTCGTCGGCCCCTTGTCGGTGATCATCGCCTCACTGCTTCGGGCGACGAGCGTCGTTGCCGCCTGCGCCTTTGCCGGCCCGTTGATGCGGCCTGCAAGGCCGATGCCTCCGGCATAGGCTCCGGCGACGAGTGCGCCCTTCATCAGCGTGCGGCGATTCAGCATGGCGTCCCTCCGGTGCATCATCCGCTTCTAAACCTGACGGCAAGGCTCAGCAATAACCGGCCCTTGACCAGATTGCCGCAGTTCAGGGCTTGCCGTTGCGGTCCTTTTCCGATGCGGCAAGCTTGTTGAAGAAGAAGGAGGTGCGCAGCAGATTGCGGAAACGGCTGTGCCGCGCCCCGGTGGGCACCGCCGGCCGCGCGCTCATGCGCAGCGCCGTATAGCCCATGAAGGCGACGAGGATGACGGCCGTATAGAGGAAAAGCGCCTGCGGCCCGAAGAACTGCAGCAGCACCGAGGCGAAGAGCGGGCCGATGATCGCCCCGCACGACCAGAAGAACAGCATGCCGGCGGAAACCAGCGCATGTTCGCCTTCGCCCGCATGATCGTTGGCATGCGCCGAGCAGAGCGAATAGAGCGGCATGGCGAAGGCGCCGAAGACGAAGATGCCGATCAGGTTCTTCACCTCGTCGCCGCCGGCGAAAAACGCCAGGTAGAGTGCTGCGAAGGCCGAGCCGAGGGTCGCAAGCAGGATGATCAGCCGCCGGTCCAGTCGGTCGGAATAGATGCCGAGCGGATATTGCAGCACGACGCCGCCGACGATGCCGGCACTCATGAAACTCGCGATCGCCGTGACGGAAAGCCCGATATCATGGGCATAGATCGGCCCGAGATTGCGGAAGGAGGCATTGGTGAGCCCGACGACGATGCAGCCGACGGTCGCGAGCGGCGAGATGTTCCAGAGTTTCTTGACGTCGAAGCGGATCGCCTCCGGCACGGTCGGGCTGGAGCGGTCGGCCAGCGAAATCGGCACGAGCGAGAGCGACAGCGCCATGGCGACGATGGCAAACAGCTCGAAGCCGCCGATGCCGATGCCCGGAATGAGATATTGCGCCGCCGTCACCGAGCCGAGGTCGACGAGACGGTAGACGGAGAGCGTGCGCGCCCGGTTGGCATTGGTGACGGAGGCGTTCAGCCAGCTCTCGACGGTGGCAAACAGGCTCGCAAAACAGATGCCGGCGACAAGCCGCATCACGAGCCAGAAGATCGGATCGATCACCAGCACCATGGCAATGGCCGATGCCGAGGCGATCGCCGCCATGGCCGAAAACGTCCTGATATGCCCGATCGCCCGCAGCACCCGCGTCACATAGATGCAGCCGATCGCAAAGCCGATGCTGTAGCCCGCCCCGACAAAGCCGATGACGGAGGTCGAAAACCCCTCCTGCGAGGCGCGCAGCGCAATGAACGTGCCCTGAAGGCCATTGCCCCCGATAAGAATGCCGGCGGTGACGAGAAGGGGAATCAGGGGGCGAATCGTGGACATGCCGGCACTATGGCGGAGGATTTTTGGAATGGGAGGGGGCAAATGGAAAAGGTAGGTATGCCAGCAGGCCTCCTCTCCGTGAGCGTCAGATCAGGCCTGAAAGAGCGGCCTCAATTTGTTCGCCGATGACGACGTGGTCGCGATCTTTGTCGAGCTTTGCAACGACCTTCAAAAGGAAGGCCATCTGCTGCTCGTGGGTGGGCGCAGCGTCCCAACCAAGATAGTGAGCAAGAATGCTCATCGCCAGCAATTTCGAGCCTTCTCCCTTGCCACCCCAATTCCACGTGCCCGTGGTTTGAAAGAGATCCCAGCGCGCATCTAGCGGGCGGGTGACGGAGTTGTTGGCTGAACGCGCAAAGACCACACGTTCGTCGTCGTCTTCCGGGCGAATAGGTGTGCATGGCAGGGAAATCCGCATGAGAAGGTACTCGGTACGGAGCTCCCGTGCGTTGGAACTTGACCTCATACGCAGCGGCAGGGTGACCTTTTCGAAGTACTCGGTCGTGCAACGGTCATGGTACGCTTCCATGCCGCTGTGCATGAGCGTGATGATCTGTTCAATGGTTCGCTCTCGAAACTCGCTCCTATCGTTCTCGGCGGTGAGTGAGAACCGTTTTAGTCCGTTCTCACCGGTCGGAAGGCTGATGACCTCCTCCGCCGTCAGAAAATATTTGATGTGTTCGCCGTGCTCGTCGTCCGTGTGGAGGAACAGAAAGAAATTCGACCGCGCTCCACCATCATCGATTGCGTACGATGGGTTGACGTAGACAGTCGTGCCGCGTTCGAAGAATTTCGCCTGAACGACCGCGAAGGTCGGAATGCCCTTCGCCCTTTCCCTCTCGTGTTCGACCGACTGTATGGGGAGGCCAAGGACGAAATCGGCGCCATCACTGTCGACGCTTTTTTTGAGTACGAGGAAATGGCGTGCCACAATGCCGGCCGTTCTTTTTTCTCCAACATAGCCGTTGGATTGGCGAAGCGCGTTGGCGTCCAAATGTCTCATGAGATGATGCTTTTACCTAGCGGCGAGTATGGCGTGAATGTCGACGTGGTTTGCCACAGGCTACTTTCTAGGCCGTGAACATTCGGCTGTAGATTTCGCGGCACCTCTGCCGTGTCTTGCCGGATGATCCGAAAGACACGGCAGAGGGCTACCTGCCCAAAGCCGCCAAGCCTTGACAAATCGGCCCTACCATGCGCTTTTCCGCCCGATTTTTCTTGGTCGCTGCGCCGGGTTCTTCTCGCGCGGCCTTTCAGCATTTCAGGATACCACGATGCACCCTTACCGCAGCCACACCTGCGCCGCTCTCCGCAAGTCCGATGTCGGCGGCACTGTCCGCCTTTCCGGCTGGGTTCACCGCGTTCGAGATCATGGCGGCGTGCTCTTCATCGACCTGCGTGACCACTACGGCATCACCCAGGTCGTCGCCGATCCGGACAGCCCGGCCTTCAAGATGGCCGAGACGGTGCGTGGCGAATGGGTGATCCGCATCGACGGTCGCGTCAAGGCGCGCACCGAGGAGACCGTCAACAAGACCATGCCGACCGGCGAGATCGAGCTTTACGCGCTGGAAATCGAAGTGCTTTCGGCCGCCAAGGAATTGCCGCTGCCGGTGTTCGGCGAGCCGGATTACCCGGAAGACGTGCGCCTCAAGTACCGCTTCCTCGACCTGCGCCGCGAGACGCTGCACAAGAACATCGTCAAGCGTACGCAGATCATCTCCTCCATGCGCAAGGGCATGGGCGAGGCGGGTTTTGCCGAATACACGACGCCGATCTTGACCGCCTCCTCGCCGGAGGGTGCGCGCGACTTCCTCGTGCCGTCGCGCATCCATGAAGGCAAGTTCTTCGCGCTGCCGCAGGCACCGCAGCAGTACAAGCAGCTGCTGATGGTTGCGGGTTTCGACCGTTACTTCCAGATCGCGCCGTGCTTCCGCGACGAGGACCCGCGCGCCGACCGCCTGCCGGGCGAATTCTACCAGCTCGACGTCGAGATGAGCTTCGTTACCCAGGAAGACGTCTGGGACACGATGGAGCCGATGATGACGGCCGTCTTCGAGGAGTTTGCCGAAGGCAAGCCGGTGACGAAGAACTGGCCGCGCATTCCCTATGACGAGGCGATCCGCAAATACGGCTCCGACAAGCCGGACCTGCGCAACCCGATCGTCATGGAAGCGGTGACGGACCATTTTGCCGGCTCCGGCTTCAAGGTCTTCGCCAACATGATCGCATCGAACCCGAAGGTGCAGGTCTGGGCGATCCCTGCCCGGACCGGCGGCTCGCGCGCCTTCTGCGACCGCATGAACGCCTGGGCGCAGAGCCAGGGCCAGCCGGGCCTCGGCTATATCTTCTGGCGCAAGGAAGCCGACAAGATCGAGGGCGCCGGCCCGCTGGCGAAAAACATCGGCGAGGAGCGCACGGAAGCCATCCGCACGCAGCTCGGCCTCGATGACGGCGATGCCTGCTTCTTCGTCGCCGGCGATCCGGCAAAGTTCTACAAGTTCGCCGGCGAAGCCCGCACCCGCGCCGGCGAGGAGCTGAACCTCGTCGATCGCGATCGTTACGACTTCTGCTGGATCGTCGACTTCCCGTTCTACGAATACAACGAAGACGAAAAGAAGATCGACTTCGCGCACAACCCCTTCTCCATGCCGCAGGGCGGCATCGAGGCGTTCGACAGCAAGGACCCGCTGGACCTCAAGGCCTACCAGTACGACGCGGTCTGCAACGGCTTCGAAATCGCCTCGGGCTCGATCCGTAACCAGTCGCCGGACCTGATGGTCAAGGCGTTCGAGAAGGTCGGCCTCAGCCAGGCGGACGTGGAAGAGCGTTTTGGCGGCCTCTACCGCGCGTTCCAGTACGGTGCGCCGCCGCACGGCGGTTGCGCTTTCGGTATCGACCGTGTCGTCATGCTGCTCGTCGGCGCAAAGAACCTGCGCGAGATTTCGATCTTCCCGATGAACCAGCAGGCGCAGGATCTGCTGATGAATGCGCCGAGCCCGGCGACGCCGGCGCAGCTGCGCGAACTGGCGTTGCGCGTCGTGCCGACGCAGAAAAAGGACTGATCGCCCGACCGGGCGGAAGCCACTTGGTTTCCGCCCGTCGGAACACTTGCCCGGTCCGGCCGTTCTCTTCCCGTCAAGCAGAGGAGAATGAACATGCGAAACAAAATCATCCTTGCCACGGCAGCCCTCATGACGCTGTCCACCGCCGCCTATGCCCAGAGCACGGTCATCGTCGAGGAAACCGATCCGGTCATGACCGAATCGACCGTGGTCGTGCCGGGTGAAGTCCGCACCTATGTGCTGGAGCAGCAGGTTCCGTCCGTCGCCTATGAGGGTGATGTGCTGATCGGCAAGGTCATCCCCGACACCGTGGAAGTTCACCCGGTTGATGGTTACAATGACTATGCCTACACCGTCGTCAACGAACGCCGGGTCATCGTGAACCCGCAGACCCGCACGGTCGTCCAGGTTCTGGAATAGTCCGCACAGACATGGCGAGAACCCGGCGCGTCGCGTCGGGTTCAGCCGCAAGCGTCGGCTTTTGCGAAAAGACGCCACAAAGCCGTGAATTCGCCGCCAGTCGATCCCAATTCCGCGCGCAATCAGTCGAAATGCACCCCTAGCGTGAAGCTGCCTTACAATGGCGTTTCAAAGACTGGAGGGACTTTCAATGACAGAGACGGAATCGGGCGATCCCATCGCCGCCACCTCATCCCGGCATTTCCACTATCCAGAGACCCGCGGCCAGGAGACGCGTGGCAACGTCGCCGCCTTCCTGCGCTCGCCCGGTGTCAAGTTCATCATGATCGGCATCATCTCGGTGGCGCTGCTCGTTCCGCTGCTGCTCGTCTGGGGCCTGACGGAGGAGCGCGCGCAAAGGGCAACGGATGTGTCGCGCCGCATCGCCAACGGCTGGGGCGGCGAACAGGCGATCAATGGGCCTTATCTTGCCGTACCCTTCGAGGTGCAGCGCAGCCGCGAAGTGGATGGACGCACGATCGTCGAGCAGACGACCGAATGGGCGCTCGTCATGCCGGAAACGCTGGACGTCACCGCGGATCTGAAGGCAGAGGAGCGCCGGCTGTCGATCTATGCGCTGCCGGTCTACAATGGTGCGCTGGCGCTGAAGGGCCGCTTCGGCAGCAACATCCTTGAGGATCTCGCACAATTCGCCGGCACGCCGCAGCTCGACCGCGCCATCCTCGTGCTCAACATCAACGACATTACCGGCATCCGCTCCGATGCCGGCGTGAAGATCGACAATGGTGCCGTGCGGCCGTTCGATCCGGGCATGCGGCAGATTTCCGCCATGACCGTTGCCGGTACCGATGGCTATGCCACACCGCGGTCCAGCGCCGGCGTGCACCGGCCGATCGAACGGCCGCTCGTCGAACGCGGCTTTGCCTTCGAGATCGCCCTGTCGCTCAACGGCTCGCGCAGCTTTGCCGTGGCACCGGCCGGCCAGACGACGAGTTTCGCGGCGAAGGCCAATTGGCCACATCCGGGCTTCGAAGGTCTCTTCCTGCCGGAGCACAAGACGATCACGGCCACGGATTTCTCCGCCAAGTGGACGATCCCCTATCTCGCCCGCGGCATCGACCGGGTCGCGGCCGGTTCGACGCTGCCGCTGTCGGGAAGCATGATGTCGATCAACCTCGTCGAGCCAGTCCAGTTCTACCAGGTCATCTCCCGCACGCTGAAATACTCGATCGGCTTCATCTCGCTCGTCTTCCTCGCCGTCTTCGTCGTCGAGCTGAAGGGCGGCCGCATGGTGCACTGGATCCAGTATGTGCTGACGGGCCTGGCGCTGATCGTCTTCTACGTGCTGCTGCTGGCACTGGCGGAACATACCGGCTTCACCATTGCCTACATCGTCGCCGCCCTTGCTACGACGCTGTTGATCGCAGCTTATCTCGGCAGCGCGACGGGGAGCCGCAAGAACGGGCTGTCGCTCGGTGCCGTGCTGCTGTCCGCCTATGGCGTGATGTATCTCGTGCTCCGGGAGGACGAATATGCACTGCTCGCTGGCGCGCTGATTTCCTTCGTCACCATCGCGGCCACCATGTATGCGACGCGCCGCGTCGAGTGGTCGGCGCCGGTACCGGAGGCGGCAGACGCCCGCTGACGAGCGTCACCTCAAAAGCAGAAAGCCCGGAGCGACGCTCCGGGCTTTCTTTTCAGGCAAATTGCCGAACGGCTTACATCTCGTCGTTTGCCGTGACGGTGACGCCCAGCACCTGCGGGATGGTCTGCGGTGCGCCCATGGCGGCGCCCATGATCATCGGGAACGGAACGGGTTCCTTCGGCTCGGCGCTGATCGTCAGGCTCTTCGGGTCGTCGAGATAGGTGTTGACGGCGGCCGAGATCTGGTTCTGCAGGTCAGGCATGTTGAGCTGGGCGATCATGATCGGAACCAGACCCTTCAGCGACTGGGCCATCTGGTCGCCCGTGACACCCTGTTCGCCACCGGCATAGTCGAGCAGCTTCTTGGTGATCGAGGCGTCCTCGTAGGAAATCGTGGCGCTATTGAAGGTCAACTGCTGGACGAGGCCCATCATGGACATGCCCATAGCAGCGTTGGCTTCTTCCTTGTTCGGGTTGGCTTCGGCGGCCTTCATGGCTTCCTGGATGCCCTTCACGAAGTCGAGCGTGTAGCCGGAGATTTCCAGCCCGATGTTGAGCCGGCCGACATCCTTGAAGTCGAAGGCATATTCATCGACGGCCATCTTGCCGCTCGCCAGTTCCCAGCTGCCGGACATGGAAACCTTGCCTTCCAGCGTCTGCATGTTGAGCTTGGTCAGCGCGTCCTTGGTCTTCGGGTCCTCGACGGCAGTCAGGTCGGCCTTGAGGTCGGACACGGTCGCGTCGAATTCGAGGCCGGCATCGGCGTCCATGCGCGTGATGTTCGCCTCCATGCCGGACATGGAGAAGACTTCCTTGCCCTTGGCGGTGACGCTGACCGGGCCGGCGGTGGCCGATTCGTACATCACCAGCGAGTCGAGCGTGCCGGAAACGACCGTGCCGGGAATGGCGACGCCATTCAGCGCGATATCCTTGGCGGAGACCGATGTGTCGCCTTCCGTTGTGTTGATGTCCTGGAAGGCGATGGTTTCGATCGTGTAGCCGCCTTTGCCATCTTCCTCGACGCCGTCCATGGTGACGGTGCCGAGCTTGATCGGCGCTTCGGCACCGGTCGCCTTCATCTCGGTGCCTTCGAGGGTGACGGTCGAGCCGTCGACGGCGACGTTCGACGAGCTGACGGTGACGCCGCTCGTGGCATAGGTGGCATTCAGCTTGGCCAGCAGATCCGCGCCATCGAGGGCGAATGCAGGGCTTGCCAGGGTGGCGAGCGCGGCGCCGGCGAGGAGAGTGCGGAAATGGGAGGTGCGCATCATGAATTGGCTCTCTTTCTGGATTTTTGGACGGCTGCCTTGCCGTTTACCGCTCATAGACGTGCGGTGCGGCGACTATATTCGGGTCGGAGTAACTTTCCATGGAATTCTCGATCCCGGACGGTATTTTCGCGGCAGGCTTTACAAACTGCTATCCACAGCTGGATCGCCCGGATTCCTTGCCGCGAATCGGTTGGGCCGTTAGTCAAGTGGCATGGGACAAAACACTTTGCCGCCGGATGGCGGAGACGACAACATCCTGCCGGTCGACCTCAAGGCGGCGCTGGAAGAGCGCTACCTTGCCTATGCGCTGTCGACCATCACCCAACGCGCGCTGCCGGATGTCCGCGACGGTCTGAAGCCGGTGCATCGGCGCATCATCCACGCGATGAGTGAAATGGGCCTGCGGTCCAATTCCTCCTTCAAGAAGTGCGCCCGTATCGTCGGCGACGTCATCGGTAAGTTCCACCCGCACGGCGACCAGTCGGTCTACGATGCGCTGGTGCGCCTCGCTCAGGATTTTTCGCAGCGCTACCCGATCGTCGACGGCCAGGGCAATTTCGGCAACATCGATGGCGATAATGCGGCCGCCTACCGATACACCGAAGCGCGCATGACGGATGTCGCGACGCTGCTGCTCGAAGGCATTGACCAGGACGCCGTCGATTTCCGTCCGACCTACAACGAAGAGGACGAAGAGCCGGTCGTCCTGCCGGGCGCCTTCCCGAATCTGCTGGCGAACGGGTCGTCCGGCATCGCCGTCGGCATGGCGACGTCCATTCCCTCGCACAATGCGCATGAACTCTGCGACGCGGCGCTGCATCTGATCCGTCAACCTGACGCGCCGGTGGAAAAGCTCGTCGAATTCGTGCAGGGCCCGGACCTGCCGACCGGCGGCATCATCATCGACAGCCGCGAGAGCATCCTTGAGGCCTACCGGACAGGGCGCGGCGGTTTCCGCGTGCGCGCCAAATGGCAGACCGAGGATCTCGGGCGCGGCGGCTATCAGATCGTCGTCACCGAAATTCCCTATCAGGTGCAGAAGTCGCGGCTGATCGAGAAGATCGCCGAGCTGCTGATTGCCCGCAAGCTGCCGCTGCTCGAGGATATCAGGGACGAATCGGCCGAAGATGTGCGCATCGTGCTGGTGCCGAAGAGCCGCACCGTCGATCCGACGATCCTGATGGAATCGCTGTTCAAGCTTTCGGAGCTGGAAAACCGTATTCCCCTCAACATGAACGTGCTGTCCATGGGCCGCGTGCCGCGTGTCATGGGTCTGAGGGACGTGCTGGTCGAGTGGCTCGCCCACCGGCGCGAGGTGCTCCAGCGCCGCTCGCGCCACCGGCTCGCTGCGATCGACCGCCGGCTCGAAATCCTCGGCGGCTATCTCGTCGCCTATCTCAACCTCGACGAGGTGATCCGCATCATCCGCGAGGAAGATGAGCCGAAGGTCTCCCTGATGGAGACCTTCTCGCTGACGGATGTTCAGGCTGAAGCCATCCTCAACATGCGCCTGCGCTCCTTGCGCAAGCTGGAGGAATTCGAGATCCGCACCGAATTCGACACCCTGTCGAAGGAGAAAGCGGAGATCGAGGCGCTGCTCGCTTCCGACGAGAAACAGTGGCAGACCGTCGCCTGGGAAATCGGCGAGGTCCGCAAGAAGTTCGCCAAGGCGACCGAGCTCGGCCGCCGCCGCACGCAGTTCGCAAGCGCGCCGGAAGCCGATGTCGAGGCGATCCAGCAGGCCATGATCGAGAAGGAGCCGGTGACGGTCGTCATCTCGGAGAAGGGCTGGATCCGCGCGCTGAAGGGCCATATGACCGATACGTCCGGCCTCCAGTTCAAGGAAGGCGATGCGCTCAAGGTGGCCTTCCCGGCGCAGACGACGGACAAGGTGCTGATCGTCACGACGGGCGGCAAGGTCTTCACCCTCGGCGCGGACAAGCTGCCGGGTGGCCGCGGCCATGGCGAGCCGCTGCGCATCATGGTCGACATGGAAAACGACCAGGCCGTGCTGACCGCTTTCGTGCACGACGCGTCGCGCAAGGTCGTCATCGCCTCGCAGGCCGGCAACGGATTCATCGTTTCGGAAACCGACATGGTCGCCAATACCCGCAAGGGCAAGCAGGTGATGAATGTCGGCATGCCCGACGAGGCGAAGCTCGTGGTGCCGGTGCGCGGCGATCACGTCGCGGTCGTTGGCGAGAACCGCAAGATGCTCGTCTTCCCGCTCGCGCAACTGCCGGAAATGTCGCGCGGCAAGGGCGTGCGCCTGCAGCGCTACAAGGACGGCGGCATATCCGACCTGCGCTGCTTCGCGCTCGCCGACGGCCTCACCTGGGACGACAGCGCCGGCCGCAACTTCGTGCGCACCAAGGACGAGCTCGCCGAATGGCTCGCCGACCGCGCGACGGCCGGCCGCACCGTGCCGAAGGGCTTTCCGCGGAGCGGCAAATTCGGCGGCTGATCAGCCGGAATAGGGGATGCTGACGTCGCGCAGGAAGCGCGTCGTCAGCCTTTTGCGAGTTCCCGAAGTGCCTCTTTGTACTTCTGCGCCCCCAAACGGGCCGCTTGCAACTGTCTCGCCATATCTTCGTCGCAAGGCGGCGGTTCATCTCGCTTTTCGTCTTTTTGCGTCATAATGGTTCGAAGCTCCGTGCGCGCTCTGGCTGCTTGAGAGATTCTATCATTTCACCCCGTAAACGGAAACTCGGCCGCCGCGTTGCTTTCCCTGGCGGCGCGGGCTTTCGAGCGCATTTGCCAGAAGGAATGGGCAAGCAGCGCGAGGATGAGGATGGAGCCGCCAATGAGTGTTTGCGTGGTGGGTGTCTCGGCAAAGGCGATCCAGACCCAGATGGGGGCGAGCACCGTTTCGAGCAGGTAGAACATGCCGACTTCCGGCGCCGACAGGTAGCGCGGACCCGTCGCCAGGCACCAGAAGGCGAGCGGGATCATGATGAGCCCGTTGAACAGGATGAAGCCGGGGGAGGCGACCTGGAAACCGGTGTTGGGCAGCAGGATCAGCGCGGCAATGCCCGGGAAGATCGCCGTGATGAGCGGCACGAAGCCCATGTCCCGGCCGCTCTTTCGGCTGAGCGTGATGGCGGATGCAAGCAGAAAAGCCGTGCAGGCCGCCATGGCGTCGCCGAAGATGTTGCCGCTGGCAAGCCCGTCCTGCACGATCAGCGCGACACCTGCGACCATCGCCGCCATGGTGGCGAAGGTGGCGTTCGACGGCCGCTCGCCGAGGAAGATCCAGGAGAGGATCGCCGCGAACATCGAGGTGAAGGCGAGGATGAACACGACGTTCGCGGTCGTCGTGTTGAACACCGCCAGCATGTAGGTCAGCGACACGACGCCGTAGAGAATCCCGGCCAGCACACCGACAGGGCCGGGGATCAGCGTCACGCGCTTGCCGAGCGCAAAACGGATGACGGCCCAGGCGGCGAGCGCCGTCACGAAGGTGGCTATGCTGCGGGTGGCGAGCACCGACCAGACCTCGCCATGGGCGGAGCGGATCAGCGGGATGTCGAAGGAGAGGGCGAGGCCGCCGATGGCGGTGATGAGAAGGCCCTTGCGGTGAAGGGCGGGATCATTCGTCTGGGACAAGGCGGGGGTCGATTCTACGGCTGGGTTTCGCTTTCTTCCCCATCATAGCGCTCCCAACCGCGCGGCATCAGGTGTTCCTGCGGCAAAAACTTTGTTTTGTAGTCCATTTTGCGCGAACCCTTGACCCAATAGCCGAGATAGACGTGCGGCAGGCCCAACGCCTTGGCGCGACGAATATGGTCGAGGATCATGAAGGTGCCGAACGAGCGGTCGGTGCGCTCCGGATTGTAGAAGGAATAGACCATCGACAGCCCGTCGCCCATGCGGTCGGTGAGCGCCACGGCCAGCAGCTCACCCTGCGGTCGTTCGTGCAGGCCGGAGCCTTCCTCGCGCAGGCGGTATTCGATGATCTTCGTGTTGACGTGGGTGTCTTCCACCATCATCGCGTAGTCGAGCACCGACATGTCCGACATGCCGCCCTTCTGGTGACGGGCATCGAGATAGTGGCGGAAGAGGGAATACTGCTCGCTCGACGGCTCGGCCGGATATTCGTAGGCGATGAGATCGGCATTTGTCGCGAGCACCCGGCGCATGGAACGGCGCGGTTTGAACTCGTTGACGAGGATGCGCACGGAGATGCAGGCGCGGCACGTCTCGCAGGCCGGGCGGTAGGCGATGTTCTGCGAGCGGCGAAAACCGCCCTGGGTGAGAAGATCGTTCAGCTCCGGCGCGCGCTCGCCCACCAGATGGGTAAACACCTTCCTTTCCATCTCCTGCGGCAGATAGGGGCAAGCCGCCGGCGCGGTGAGATAGAACTGCGGAGAGGATGTTGCCTGCGTATTCATGGGCCGTGAGGCGACTCCGTCTGTGACACTTCCATGCCAATACCATGGCCTAGATCAAAAAAAGGTCAACTGGAGGATTTCGCCCGTCCGTTTTGGCTGTTGTCAATAACGGTCGCGGCGAACCACCACGGTGCCGAGCAGCAGGTCGTGCAACAGGCGGCCACGATCGGTGAACAGGCCGACGAGCACGACGAACGGCGTCAGCAGCGCATTGCCGATCCAGAAGAGCACGAGGTGCACGATCGCCGTCAGGAAATCCACGGGGCGACCATCGACGCGGGCCAGCGCAAGACCCATGACGTTCATGCCGGCGCTCGCCTGGCTGGGGCCACCCATGGTCAGGCCGAAATAGAGCATGGCGACGATGGCGAAAAGCGCGGGATACAAGAAGAAACCGAGGCCGAGCGTCAGGATGCCGAGGAAGAAGACCACGACAGCGGCCGGAATCCAGAGCAGTGCGACGATCGCATAGTCGATCAGAAACGCGAAGATACGGCGCGACAGCACGCCACGATAGGCCTGCCAGTCCGTCGTCGGAACCCGCGTTTCGTTGAAATCGGCACTCATCTCGTTGTCTCCCGAATGGAACATGCCTCTGATATGGGGATGCTTCGGTGGAAAACAACGGCTGCGGCGTTGCGGCCGATACTGTCCGTTCAGGCCTTTTTCGCCAGATGCCGTGCGACATCCATCGCAAAATACGTCAGAACCCCATCACAGCCCGCCCGTTTGAAGGCGAGCAGGGTTTCGAGCATGACGCGCTCGCCATCGATCCAGCCGTTCATCGCGGCGGCCTTGATCTGGCTGTATTCGCCCGAGACCTGATAGGCGAAGACCGGCAGGCTGAAGGCCTCTTTCATGCGCCAGCAGATGTCGAGATAGGGCAGGCCGGGCTTGACCATCAGCATGTCCGCGCCTTCCTCGACGTCGAGTGCGGCGTCACGCATCGCCTCGGTGCCGTTGGCGGGATCGATGTAATAGGTCTTCTTGTCGCCCTTCAGCAGGCCGCCGGTGCCGATCGCATCGCGATAGGGGCCGTAGAAGGCGGAGGCGAACTTCGTCGCATAGGACATGATGCCGACATTCTGGTGCCCGGCCTCGTCGAGGGCGCGACGGATCGCACCGACGCGGCCGTCCATCATTTCCGAGGGCGAGATGATGTCGGAGCCGGCATCGGCCTGGATGACGGCCGCCCTGGCGACCAGTTCGACCGTCTCGTCATTGACGATGACATCGCCGCGCAGCACGCCGTCATGGCCGTGGCTGGTGAAGGGATCGAGCGCGACATCGGTGATCACGCCTATGTTCGGCACGGCCTTCTTGATGGCGCGCGTGGCTTCATTGATGAGGTTGTCGGCGGCAAGACAGTGGGAGCCGGTCTCGTCGCGCAGCGACATCTCGATATTCGGGAAGGTGGCAAGTGCGGGAATGCCGAGGTCGGCGGCCTCTTTCGCCGCTTCGACCAGCTTGTCCACGCTCATGCGGTTGACGCCCGGCATGGCAGCGACCGGATCGACCACGTTCGTGCCCGGCACGACGAAGACCGGCCAGATGAGATCGTCGGCCGTCAGGCGGTTTTCCTGCACGAGGCGACGCGTCCAGTCGGCCTTCCGGTTGCGCCGCATGCGGCGGCTGCCGGTGATGTCGTCGACAATGGTTCTGCCGGTCATGTTGCCTTTTCCTCTGCACGATCCGATTGACGCCTCCTTATCATGCCGGGTCCGGCAATCAAATCGCCAGGGGAGGCGAGGCCTGCGGCATATGTGCAAAAGCATATGTTCCCGTTCGGCAGCTAAATGCACGGGCGGGCTTTATGCCGGTCGGCCTTGCCCTTAGTGTCCGGGCCATGGTTGCTGATTCTGCCAAGGGCCCCAGACCGAGCCTGACCGAAACGCTGTTCATGCTGTTCCTGCGCCTGGTGGCGGTGGGCTCGCTGTGGTTCGCGCTGCAATACTGGGCGATGCTGACGGGCTTCTCTTTCAACGGGCAGGGGCGGTTCGATCTGTTGCCGCCGGCGTGGAAGGCAGCCTATACGGCGCTTGCCGTGCTTTTCCCCGTGGCCGCCGTCGGCCTCTGGCTTCTCGTCTCCTGGGGGCCGGTGATCTGGCTGCTGGCGGCAGCGACCGAGGTCGCCATGCATGAGGTCTATCCGTCGATTTTCGGCATCGACCGGCTGCTTGTTTTTGCACATGGCGCGGTGGCCATCGTCTTCGTTCTTTTCCAGGCGGCGCTCTTCCTTCAGCGGCGCCGGCAGGCCCGCACGGTAAGACCTGATTCACCCTGAGACAGGTTCGCCTTCCGGTAAGGCGCTGTTAAGCCTGCGGTTTAAGTAGAATTTTAGATGCATTCGTTAGGTTCTCACTCAAGGCGGGAAAACAAACCACACCGCCAAACAAAACAGTGAGGCAGTAACCATGAACACCAAGATGAAGCCGCAGCAGGCCCCCGTCGTCGACCCGCAGGAAGACGCGATCCGCAACCTCTATCTGGAATCCCTCCACCTCGTCGAGCGTCTGCACCGTCGTCTGCTCGACGTCATCAAGGACGAGTTCGACCGCGCCGGTCGCTCCGACGTCAACGCCGTCCAGGCGCTGCTCCTTTTCAACATCGGCAATTCCGAACTCACCGCCGGCGAACTTCGCTCGCGCGGCTACTATCTCGGCTCGAACGTCTCCTACAACGTCAAGAAGCTGGTCGACCTCGGTTTCATCAACCACCAGCGCTCGCGCATCGACCGTCGTTCGGTCCGCATCAGCCTGACGGAAAGCGGCCAGGAAATCGCGGAAACCGTCGCCAAGCTCTATGAGCGCCATACCGGCTCGATCCAGAAGGTCGGCGGCATCGGCGAGGGCGAGTTCAACCAGATGAACAAGCTGCTCCAGCGCCTCGATCGCTTCTGGAACGACTCGATCCTTTACCGCCTGTAATTCCAGGCCCGTTTCTCGACCTCCGCCCTTAAAAGCCGGCCGCGTTCCCTGCGCGTCCGGCTTTTCGATTCGTCTCCCGCCGCTCCGCGTGGACTGTGCGAAAAGCCCCGAGACACGAATTGGCCATATTGCTGTGACACCCGAGCATGGGGCTTAAGGTATGCGCGGCAGGCAGGTCCGGTTTGCGTTTGTTAACCCTGTTCGTGATAGCTGCATCGGGTATGGACCTTTGGTCGATGTGCCGCGTGCACCTCGTCGCCCTTTGCGGCGCTCAGGAGATGGTAGGATAAATGTCTCGCAAAACCGGATTTGATGTGTTCTCGCGCCGCGCCTTCCTGCGCTCCGCCGCAACCTTCGGTGCCGCCGCCGTGGCCGGCCCCGCGCTCGCCCAGACAGCGCTCGACGAAATCCTCAATGCGCCGCGCCGCGGCAACTGGGACGACCAGTTCGACGCCGAGGCCTCGCGTACCGCCACTGCCGTCGTCTCCAACAACCCGATTTTCGGTTCCGGCAGCTCCGGTTATCTCCAGCAGGCGATCGCCGACTACCAGAACATCGTCTCCAACGGCGGCTGGCCGATGGTCAATACGCAGCAGAAGCTTGAAATGGGCGTCGCCGACCCTGCCGTCCAGCAGCTGCGCCAGCGCCTGATCATTTCCGGCGACCTGCCGCGCTCCGCCGGCACCAATGGCGCCTTCGATTCCTACGTGGATGGCGCCGTCAAGCGCTTCCAGGCGCGTCACGGCCTGCCGGCCGACGGTGCCGTCGGCGAATATACGCAGAAGGCCCTCAACGTGACCGCCGTCGTTCGCCTCGGCCAGCTCCAGACGAATCTCGTGCGCCTTCAGGCCATGTCCGGCGACCTTGGCCGCCGCTATGTCGTGGTCAATATCCCGGCCGCCTATATCGAGGCTGTCGAGAACGGCCGCGTCGCCTCGCGCCACACCGCCATCGTCGGCAAGATCGACCGCCAGTCGCCGGTGCTGAACTCCAAGATCTACGAAGTGATCCTGAACCCTTACTGGACCGCGCCGCGCTCGATCATCCAGAAGGACATCATGCCGCTGATGCGCAAGGATCCGACCTATCTTTCGCGCAACTCCATCCGCCTGTTCGACGGTTCGGGCGGCGAAGTGTCGCCGGAAACGGTCGACTGGAATGCCGAAAAGGCACCGAACCTGATGTTCCGCCAGGATCCGGGCAAGATCAACGCGATGTCATCGACGAAGATCAACTTCCACAACGAGCATCAGGTCTACATGCACGACACGCCGCAGCAGGGCCTGTTCAACAAGCTGATGCGTTTCGAATCGTCGGGCTGCGTGCGCGTGCAGAACGTGCGCGACCTCTCGGTCTGGCTGCTCAAGGAAACCCCGGGCTGGTCGCGTTCGCAGATGGAAGCGACGATCAAGGGCGGCGTCAACACGCCGATCAAGCTTGCCGAGGAAGTGCCGGTCTTCTTCACCTACGTCACCGCCTGGTCGGCCAAGGACCGCGTCGTGCAGTTCCGCGACGATATCTACCAGAAGGACGGCGCAACCGAGCTTGCCCTCCAGACCGGCTACAACCAGGAAGGCGGCCAGGCCGTCGACAGCGACCTTCTGCCGCAATAAGGCAAATCGTCTGATTTTTTCAAAGGCCTCGCGTTCCACGGGAATGCGGGGCCTTTGTCGTTTCGGCTTTTTGCCGCTTGTCGTTTTTATCGCATAAGGCGCGTGGAAATGGCGCAAACCGTGGAGCGGATATTGCCCTTGCCATGCGAGGACGATAAACACCGTGCCACCCACCCTTAAGGAGCCTCGAGGATGAGCCAGTCTTCCGCCACCGACGTTTTCTTCACGCGTTCCCTTGCCGATACCGACCCGGACATTTTCGGCTCGATCCAGAAGGAACTCGGTCGCCAGCGCCACGAGATCGAACTGATCGCCTCGGAAAACATCGTTTCGCGCGCCGTGCTCGAAGCCCAGGGCTCGATCATGACGAACAAGTATGCCGAAGGTTATCCGGGCAAGCGCTATTATGGCGGCTGCCAGTTCGTCGACATTGCCGAAGAGCTTGCCATCGAGCGTGCGAAAAAGCTGTTCGGCGTCGACTTCGCCAACGTCCAGCCGAACTCCGGTTCGCAGATGAACCAGGCCGTCTTCCTCGCGCTGCTGCAGCCGGGCGACACCTTCATGGGCCTCGACCTCAATTCGGGTGGCCACCTGACGCACGGTTCGCCGGTCAACATGTCCGGCAAATGGTTCAACGTCGTGTCCTACGGCGTGCGTGAAGGCGACCACCTTCTCGACATGGACGACGTTGCCGAAAAGGCGCGCAAGAACAAGCCCAAGCTCATCATCGCCGGCGGCACCGCCTATTCCCGTATCTGGGACTGGAAGCGTTTCCGCGAGATCGCCGATGAAGTCGGCGCCTACCTGATGGTCGACATGGCCCACATCGCCGGCCTCGTCGCCGGTGGCCAGCATCCGTCGCCGTTCCCGCACTGCCATGTTGCGACGACCACGACGCACAAGTCGCTGCGCGGCCCGCGTGGTGGCGTCGTTCTGACGAACGACGAGGATATCGCCAAGAAGATCAACTCGGCCGTCTTCCCGGGCCTGCAGGGCGGTCCGCTGATGCACATCATCGCCGCCAAGGCCGTGGCCTTCGGCGAGGCGCTGCAGCCGGAATTCAAGGAATACGCCGCGCAGATCGTCAAGAACGCCAAGACGCTGGCCGAAACGCTGAAGGCCGGCGGTCTCGACATCGTTTCCGGCGGCACCGACAACCACCTGATGCTGGTCGACCTTCGCAAGAAGAACGCCACCGGCAAGCGGGCGGAAGCAGCGCTTGGTCGCGCCTATGTCACCTGCAACAAGAACGGCATCCCGTTCGACCCTGAAAAGCCGTTCGTCACCTCCGGTGTCCGCCTCGGCACGCCGGCCGGCACGACCCGCGGCTTCAAGGAAGCCGAGTTCAAGGAAATCGGCAACCTGATCGTCGAAGTTCTCGACGGCCTGAAGGTCGCCAATTCCGACGAGGGCAATGCGGGCGTTGAAGCTGCCGTTCGGGAAAAGGTCGTCGCTCTGACGAACCGCTTTCCGATGTACTCCTACATGTAAGGCAGCAGTTCCAAGAAAAGTGTCGCGCGGTTTTCCGTCCGGAACTGCGTAGAAACAAGGAGAGTTCATGCGCTGCCCCTATTGCGGCTCGGAAGATACGCAGGTGAAGGATTCCCGTCCCGCAGAGGACGGGGCCGCCATTCGCCGCCGGCGCATCTGCCCGGATTGCGGCGGTCGGTTCACGACCTTCGAACGGGTGCAGCTGCGCGAGCTGATGGTTGCCAAGAAGACGGGCCGCAAGGCCCCCTTCGACCGCAACAAGCTCGTGAAATCCTTCGAGATCGCGCTTCGCAAGCGGCCCGTCGACCGGGACCGCATCGAACGCGCGGTCTCGGGCATCGTCCGGCGCCTGGAAAGCTCCGGCGAGACCGAAATCTCGTCCGAGGAAATCGGCCTCCAGGTGCTGGAAGCCCTGAAAGCGCTCGATGACGTGGGCTTCGTGCGCTACGCCTCGGTTTATCGCGACTTCTCCCATGTCGACGATTTCGAGAAGATCCTCTCGGAAGTCGCCGCCAAGATTGCCCGCGATCCGGGCGCGGACGGCTAGATGTCCGGCCTGGCCGAAGATGAACGCTTCATGGCAGCGGCAATCCGCCTCTGCCGCCGCAATCTCGGGCTGACCTCCACCAATCCCTCCGTCGCCTGCCTCATCGTCAAGGACGGCGTGATCCTCGGCTCCGCCGTGACAGCACCGGGCGGCCGACCGCATGCGGAAACGCAGGCGCTTGCCGAAGCCGGTGAGGCTGCGCGCGGTGCAACAGCCTATGTCACGCTCGAACCCTGCTCCCATCACGGCAAGACGCCGCCCTGCGCCGATGCGCTGATCGCTTCGGGCGTCGCGCGCGTCGTCGTCTCGGTCACCGACCCGGATGAGCGGGTGGCGGGCAGGGGGCTTTCGATGCTGCGCGATGCCGGTATTTCTGTCGAGACCGGCGTGCTGGAGGCCGAAGGCCGTGCGGCACTTGCCGCCTACTTGAATCGCCAGACGAGGAAGCAGCCCTATGTGACTCTGAAACTTGCCGTTTCGGCCGATGGCATGCTCGGACGGCTGGGGGCAGGGCAGGTGGCCATCACCGGGCCGGTATCGCGCGGACAAGTCCATATCCTGCGCGCCGAGACGGATGCCATCCTGATCGGCATCGGCACGGCGCTTGCCGACGACCCGGAACTGACCTGCCGTCTGCCCGGGCTGGAAGCGCGCTCGCCCGTCCGTATCGTGCTCGATCCGCGCCTGGAACTGCCGCCCGCCTCGAAGCTTGCCAGCACCGCCCGCGTCGTGCCGGTCATTGTCGTGACGTCGAAGGAGAGCCTGGACGATCCGGCGCTTGATGGCCGTCATGCAGCGCTGGAGGCGCTCGGCGTCGAGGTGCTGATCTGCGATCCGCGCCGGCTCGATGCGCTGCTGCCGGCGCTTGCGACGCGCGGCATTTCCTCGCTGCTCGTCGAAGGCGGCGCGCGGGCGGCGCGATCCTTTCTCGATGCCGGTCTCGTCGACCGCATCCTGCTGTCTAGCGGCGCTGGCACCATTGGCAAAGACGGGGTTGCATCCCCATGTGTGTCCGGGCGGATGCCGGACGGGTTTTCGCTCCGCCACACGGCCCGCTATGGTGCGGATGTTTTGCACGATTACGAAAGAGACGAGTGATGTTTACCGGCATTGTCACGGATATCGGAACGGTCGAAAAGGTCGAGCCCATGAACGAAGGCGTCCGCCTTCGCGTGCGCACCAACTATGACCCGGCCACCATCGACATGGGCGCGTCGATTGCCCATTCCGGCACCTGCCTCACCGTCACCGCCTTGCCGGAAGAGGGGGCGAATGCCCGCTGGTTCGAGGTGGAAGCCTGGGAAGAGGCGCTGCGGCTGACGACGATCGCCGGCTGGAAGGCCGGCACGAAGATCAATCTGGAGCGTTCGCTCAAGATCGGTGACGAACTGGGCGGCCACATCGTCTCCGGTCATGTCGACGGCAAGGCGGAAATCCTCTCCGTCGAGGCAGAGGGCGATGCGACCCGTTACCGCATCCGCGCGCCGGAAGGTCTGGAGCGCTTCGTGGCGCCAAAGGGCTCGGTCGCGCTGGACGGCACCTCGCTCACCGTCAATGCGGTCGACGGCGCCGTCTTCGACGTGCTTTTGATCCGTCACACCCTGGAAGTGACCACCTGGGGCGAGCGCAAGGCCGGCGACTTCGTCAACTTCGAGGTCGACACGATGGCGCGCTATGCAGCCCGGCTTGCCGAGTTTCCCACAGCCAAGGCGTGACGTCGGCGTGACAGATACGGGCGTTGTCATGAAGAGGGACGGTCGTCGATAAAAACCCAACGGTTGCGGTAACGATATCGATACCTCTGCCTCCCTAGGGTGCGCGCATCGGATCGCTGGAGACCGTTGCCGCATGGCGCCTCACTACCACACTCTTTTGTTGGCGATCGGCCTTGCAGGCTTCTGCCTGTCGGCGACGCTCTTTGCGTCGTGGATGTCGGCGCGCGTCGAGCGTTTTCTTCTGTCCTGGTCGATCGGAATCGGCTTCATCGTGCCGGCCGTCATCGTCTACAGCGTCTATGTCGAGCATCCGATCGTCGCCGTTGCGTGCCTCGCTTTCGTCCTGCAGTTCCTTGGATTCGCCTTCATCTACGGTGCCGCCTACCGGTTCCGCTCCGGCAAGAGCGGGCGCCAGCGTATTGCCGCGGTGTTTCTGGCATGCTCTGCCATTGCATTGCCGCCGCTGGCTTCAGGTTACGACGGTGTCGGTTTTATCGCGCTCAATCTGCTGTTGGCGGGATGCCTCGTTGCGACGGCGCGCGAATATTGGCAGGGCCGCGCGGAGGCGCCGCTGCCGCTGACCGGCATCGTCATGCTCTACCTGCTGACGGCTGTTTCATTCCTGCTTTGCGCAGGCGTGCTGATCCATGACGGGCAGTGGGTGATGGGACACGCGCCGGAGAACTGGGCGGAAAATCTCAACCTGATTGCCGCGATCATGGGCATTACCGGCATCGGCGCTATGTCGCTCGCCCTCAACCAGTGGCGCGTGGCCGGCAACCACCAGCGCGCCGCCATGACCGATGCGCTGACGGGCCTGCTGAACCGCCGCGCCCTCTTCGACACCTATGGCGATGAACCGGTCAAGCCACACACCGCGGCCATCGCCTTCGACCTCGACAGTTTCAAGTCGGTCAACGACCGCCACGGGCATGCGGCGGGCGACGCGGTGCTGAAGGTTTTCGCCGAGGTTCTGCGGGACGTCTGTGGCACGGCCGCCTGCGCCGCCCGTCTCGGTGGCGAGGAGTTCATCGTCGTGCTCGACCGCACCATGCCGGAACGCGCCCAGCGCATCGCCGAACGCGTCCGCATGGATTTCGCAGCAAAGCTCATTCCCATCGGCGGCCGCTCGATCACCTGCACCGTCAGCGCCGGCATCGCCATGGGTGGTGAGGATTGCGCGAGCTTCGATTCCCTGCTGAGCAATGCCGACAAGGCGCTCTATATTTCCAAGCGCAACGGCCGGAACCGCGTTTCGCTGGCGGCGTGACCGGCTCTACGCGCCGGGTTCGCCCTCCCAGTAGTCGATGTCCTCACCCATGCGGCCCATGGTGCTGAACGCCGTCCTGCCCCCCGTCGCGATCCTCGTCTTGGCAAGGAATTTGCCGGAATCGGGATATCCGCAAATCTCAGTGGCCGCCATCGAGGAGATCGAGAGATATTTGAGCGGGACCGTGCCGGTGTTGATGATCTGATGCGCGGTTTCCGTGCCGCCGGCGGGTGCACCAAGGACGTCGCCGGGGCCGACGAGATGCCGCTCCGTGCCGAAGCGATAGGTCCCGTGACCCTCGAGGATGATGAAAAGCTCGTCTTCGACGTGGTGGTTGTGGAAAGGGCAGCCCGATTTGCCCGGCGGCACCTCGCCATAACCGATGCCGAGGTCCTTGAGGCCGAGAAGGGCGCCGAAGGATGTGTCGCGGGATTCATAGAGCGTGCCCTGGCTCCAGTGTTCGAGTTTCAGTCGGGCAATGTTGACGATTGGGGATTGCTGTTCGCTCATTGCAATTTCCTCGTGCCGGGGTTGACATATCGTTCTCATTTTGTTCCGATATGTCAATCCCGTTTCATGCGGCGGGCCTCTGCCGGGGGCTGAAATCGCAATGCGGGGCGGAAAATGCTTGCCAAGCACCGTCGGGCGTGGTTTGACCGCCGCCTCTGCCCGCAGATGCGTGGCTTGCTTCCAATTTTTCAGGTGATTTATGGCCGACACCGATAATCCCCATCTCCTCATCGTCGAAGCCCGCTTCTACGATGACATGGCCGATGCGATGCTCGACGGCGCCAAACATGCGCTCGACGCCGCCGGCGCCACCTACGATATCGTGACCGTCATGGGCGCGCTAGAAATCCCCGCAGCCGTCGCCATGGCGCTCGATGGTGCGGAAAACGGCGGCACCTGGTATGACGGCTTCGTCGCACTCGGCATGGTCATCCGTGGCGAGACCTATCATTTCGACATCGTCGCCAACGAATCCAGCCGCGCGCTGATGGACCTCGCCGTCAGCGAGAGCCTGCCGATCGGCAACGGCATCCTGACCGTCGAGAACGACGCGCAGGCCTGGGCGCGTGCGCGCCGTTCGGAGGGTGACAAGGGCGGTTTTGCCGCCCGCGCGGCACTCACCATGATCGACCTGAAGAAGAAACTGGGCGGCGAACAGTGACGACGGACAAAGACCAGCAACCGGTCAAGCCGGCCAACCAGCGCGGCGCGGCGCGCCTTGCCGCCGTGCAGGCGCTCTATCAGATGGATGTCGGCGGCGCTGGTGTGCTCGAGGTCGTGGCGGAATACGAGGCGCACCGCCTCGGCCAGGAACTCGACGGGGACACCTATCTCAAGGCGGACGCCTCGTGGTTCCGCTCGATCGTCTCGGGTGTCGTGCGCGATCAGCGCCTGCTCGACCCGATGATCGGCGCGGCGCTTCAGGACGACTGGGCGCTGTCGCGGGTCGACTCCACCGTGCGCGCCATCCTGCGAGCCGGCACGTTCGAACTGAAAGAACGCAAGGACGTGCCGATCGCCGTGATCGTCACGGAATATGTCGAGATCGCCAAGGCGTTCTTCGAAGACGAGGAACCGAAGCTGGTGAACGCGGTACTCGACCGCATCGCCAAGCAGGTCCGGACGGATGTCCGCAAGTAGATTGGTGGAATGGCATGAGCACGGGTACGGTCGAAGGTCTTGAACGGGAACTTTCGGCCGCGCGCCGCAACGTGTTCCTGCTGACATTTGCACAGGCATTGCTCGCCTCGGCCGGCCCCATTGCCTTTTCGATCGGCGGCCTTGCCGGCTACAATCTGCTCGGCGAGGACAAATCCCTCGCCACCGCCCCGCTGACCGGCTTCAATATCGGTGTCGCGCTCGGGGCTGTCCTCGTCGCTATCGCTGCGCGTCTGCTCGGCCGGACCCATGGCTTCATCGTCGGCGCGCTGCTGGGGGCCTCCGGTGGGCTCATCGCCGCCATCGCGCTTTTCCGCGGCGATTTTTGGCTCTTTGCGTTCGGCTTTGTGTTCATCGGCATTTCGGGCGGTTTTGCGCAAAAAATCCGCTTTGCCGCCGCCGATGCGTCGCCGTCGTTCTACAAGCCGCGCGCCATTTCCTGGATTCTGGCCGGCGGTGTGATTTCGGCGGTACTCGGCCCACAGGTCGTCATCTTCACCAAGGACCTGTTCGAGCCGGTGCTGTTTGCCGGCGCCTTCGTGGCGCTGCTGCCGCTTTGCCTTGCCGCCATTCCGCTCTTCCTGTTCCTGCGCCTGCCCGACCACAAGGCCGCCGCCACCGCAAGCGGCCAGGTTGCGCGGCCGCTGAAGGAAATCGTGCTGACCCAGCGTTTCCTGACGGGCATGTTCTGCGGCATTTCCTCCTACGCGCTGATGACCTTCATGATGACGGGCGCACCGCTCGCCATGGTCATCGGCTGCGGCTTCTCGCCGGAACTCGCCACCCTCGGCATTCAGTGGCATGTGCTTGCCATGTTCGCGCCGAGCTTCTTCACCGGCATCCTGATCCAGCGTTTCGGTACGGAAAAGGTGGTGGCTGCGGGCCTCGTCATTCTCATGGCCTGCGCGGGCGTTGCCCATGCCGGCATCGAGTTGTGGAACTTCTGGGGTGCGCTGATCCTGCTCGGCCTTGGATGGAACCTCGGCTTCATCGGAGCCACCGCGATCGTCGCCTCCAGCTACCGGCCGCACGAGGCCGACAAGGTGCAGGGTTTTCACGATATCGTGCTCTTCGGCGCGGTGGCGCTCGCCT
Organism: Shinella kummerowiae; assembly: GCF_009827055.1. Classification (GTDB taxonomy): domain Bacteria; phylum Pseudomonadota; class Alphaproteobacteria; order Rhizobiales; family Rhizobiaceae; genus Shinella; species Shinella kummerowiae. Next base: position 153,370 of record NZ_WUMK01000006.1, on the reverse strand, counting down.
CCTTCTCCTCCGGCAAGGTGTTCAACGCCTATGGCTGGCAGGCGATCAACCTGATGTTCTGGCCGATCACCGGGGTGAGCCTCATCCTCGTTCTTCTTCTTATTTTGCGCGCCCGCCGCGCCACGGCCTGAGCCGCCACCGGTCGACGCCGAAAAATCCAGCGCTCAGCACAGCTTGCCGCAGTGCGGCGGCTTGACGCAGCCGATTCGCAAACGCACTCTGGCCCCGCGCCGGCCCCCGCCTTGTGAGGAGGCAAACGGGAGCGGGCGCGTATTCGGCTGCGGGGAGAGGACCCTGTGGTCTTCAAGGAGGACAGAGCGAAATGACCATATTGCTTGGCGTTATCGCATGCGGGTTGCTCTCGGTGGTTTATGCCATCTGGGCGACGAGGTCGGTGCTTGCCGCCGATCAGGGGAATGCCCGCATGCAGGAAATTGCAGGTTATATCCGGGAAGGGGCGCAGGCCTATCTCACCCGGCAATACAAGACCATTGCCATTGTCGGGGGCGTCGTCTTCATCGGCACCTGGCTTCTGCTTTCCGCAACGGCTGCCGTCGGTTTCCTGATCGGCGCCGTGCTTTCGGGTGCCGCCGGCTTCATCGGCATGCACGTCTCCGTCCGCGCCAATGTGCGCACCGCGCAGGCCTCGTCCGTCAGCCTGTCCTCCGGCCTCGACATCGCCTTCAAGTCGGGCGCGATCACCGGCATGCTGGTGGCCGGTCTCGCTCTGTTGGGTGTTTCGATTTACTACTGGTATCTCACCGGCGTTCTCGGTCTGGATCCGGCCGCGCGTGAGGTCATTGATTCGCTCGTCGCGCTCGGCTTCGGCGCTTCACTGATTTCCATCTTCGCCCGTCTCGGCGGCGGTATCTTTACCAAGGGTGCGGATGTCGGCGGGGACCTCGTCGGCAAGGTCGAAGCCGGCATTCCGGAAGACGACCCGCGCAACCCCGCAACCATCGCCGACAATGTCGGCGACAATGTCGGCGACTGCGCCGGCATGGCCGCCGACCTGTTCGAGACCTATGCGGTGACCGTCGTCGCCACCATGGTCCTTGCGGCGATCTTCTTTGCCGGCACGCCGGTTCTTGCAAGCGCGATGATCTATCCGCTGGCCATCTGCGGTGCCTGCATCATCACCTCGATCATCGGTACCTTCTTCGTGAAGCTCGGCTCGAACGCCTCGATCATGGGCGCCCTCTACCGCGGCCTCATTGTCACGGGCGCATTGTCGATCGTCGGCCTCGGGGCCGCGACGTCGCTCACCATCGGCTGGGGTGTCGTCGGCACCGTGGCAGGCAAGGAGATCACGGGCACGAACCTGTTCATCTGCGGCCTGCTCGGCCTCGTCGTCACCGCGCTCATCGTGGTGATCACCGAGTATTACACCGGCACCAACAAGCGCCCGGTGAACTCGATCGCCCAAGCCTCCGTCACCGGCCACGGCACCAACGTCATCCAGGGCCTTGCCGTTTCGCTGGAATCGACCGCGCTGCCGGCCATCGTCATCGTCGGTGGCATCATCGCGACCTACCAGCTTGCCGGCCTGTTCGGCACCGGCATCGCCGTCACCGGCATGCTCGGCATTGCCGGCATGATCGTCGCGCTCGACGCCTTCGGTCCGGTTACCGACAATGCCGGCGGCATCGCCGAAATGTCGCACCTGCCGCCGGAAGTGCGCAAATCGACCGACGCGCTCGATGCCGTCGGCAACACGACCAAGGCGGTCACCAAGGGCTATGCGATCGGTTCGGCCGGCCTCGGCGCGCTGGTGCTGTTTGCTGCCTATTCGAACGACCTCGCCTACTTCGCGGCAAACGGGGACAAATATCCCTATTTCGCGGATATGGGGCCGGTCTCCTTCGACCTGTCCAATCCCTATGTCGTCGCCGGTCTCATCTTCGGCGGCCTCATCCCGTATCTGTTCGGCGGCATCGCCATGACGGCCGTCGGCCGCGCGGCAGGGGCCATCGTGGAAGAGGTGCGCAGGCAGTTCCGCGACAAGCCCGGTATCATGGCGGGCACGGAGCGGCCGGATTACGGCCGTGCGGTTGACCTCCTCACCAAGGCGGCGATCCGCGAAATGATCGTTCCGTCGCTGCTGCCGGTCCTGGCACCGCTCGTCGTCTATTTCGGCGTGCTGCTGATTTCCGGTTCGAAGGCCTCGGCCTTCGCGGCGCTCGGCGCATCGCTGCTCGGCGTCATCGTCAACGGCCTCTTCGTGGCGATTTCCATGACTTCCGGCGGCGGTGCGTGGGACAATGCCAAGAAGAGCTTTGAAGACGGCTTCGTCGACAAGGACGGCCAGCGTCACATGAAGGGATCGGACGCCCACAAGGCATCCGTCACCGGCGATACCGTCGGCGATCCCTACAAGGACACGGCAGGCCCGGCGGTGAACCCGGCCATCAAGATCACCAACATCGTGGCACTCTTGTTGCTCGCCATCCTTGCCTGATCGGAAGGCTGGCCAAAAAGAAACCGCGGGGAGCGATCCCCGCGGTTTTTTATGCAGCAATATTGATGCGGCCTACTGTGGTGTGTTGCCAAAAACGTTCTGCAGCGCCGATGCGGGGTTGGCGCCACCGCCGCGCAGCAGCTGCCCGAGGAAGGTGAGTTCCCGGCCACCGGTCGGCGTGACACGGCTGATCATGTCGAAGACCCGGCCGTCCTTCAGCGTGTAGTGCGCGAGACGCTCGACCACACCTTCCTTGTCGAAATAGACGGCCAGCACGCTCTGGTCGATAATCTTCGGCTTCAGGAAGGCTGCAGCGCGCTTGCGCGTCTGCGAAACGTAATAGAAGACTTCGTTGTCGAAGGTCGCGGTCGCAGACGGCGAGCCGAGGGAAAGCAGAACCTGCTCGCGCGACGAACCGACCGGAGCCAGCGCCAGCGTTTCCTGGTCGACGACATAACCCTGATGCAGAACCTCGCTCGGTCCTTGGCAGGCGGTCAGAACGGTCGCGGAGAGGGTGACGGCAATGGCGGCGCTACGCAACAGTTTCATGTTCAGAGCATCTCTCTTCAACGACATCCCCAGGACTGTGATGGCCGCGAAGCCATTGCAATTCATGCCTGCTTCGGTAAACCAGCTTCGACCGTCATGCAACATGACTTGCGACGGCACCATGGTTTGAATCGGGCAAAACTAGGCTTTATGATGATTTTCGGCCTGTTCGGCAAAAAAAACGGCAACCGGCGTATCGTCGAAAAGCAGTATGCGACGCTGACGAAAGCGGCGCGGCATCCCTATCTCTATGAAGTGCTTGATGTTCCGGACACGGTGATGGGTCGCTTCGAGATGCTCTCGGCGATCTTGATCCTGTACTTCCGGCGCACCCGCAAAAGCGGCACGTCGGGCCAGGAGATTGCACAAGAGATCGTCGATGCCTTCTTCGAGGATGTCGATCATTCGATTCGCGAGCTTGGCGTGGGTGACGTCGGCGTGCCGAAGCGCATGAAGAAATTTGCCGGCATGTTCTACGGCCGGCTCGAATCCTATGCCGTGGCGCTCGATTCCAATGATCGCGAAGCCTTGGCGGCAGCACTTCGACGCAATATCTATCCGGAAGGGGGCGAGGCTGCCCCCACCATGGACGGGCTTGCCGGCTATCTCTTTGCGGCCGAGGCGGCGATGACTGCCGTCGGCGAAGACAATATCGGGATCGGCGCGCTCACAATAGCGGAACCCGGTCGCGACGGACGCACTGCCTAAGGGCAGGGAAGGCAGGACGATGAAAAACGATGACGACATTCCGTTCTCCTATGCGGTCAAGGTGGGGCGCATTTCGGCCAATCCGGTCGAGGTGACGATCAGCGCCGACGCGGAGGAAAGGGCTGGGCTGGCAAAACTCTGGTCGGTGCTGGAGGTGAAGGCGCTCTCCGCGACGTTTACGTTGCAGCGCTGGAAGCGCGATGGTGTGCGCCTCAAGGGCCAAGTCACGGCGGATGTCGTGCAGGCTTGCGTCGTCACGCTCGACCCGGTCCCGGCCCATATCGACGAGGCGGTCGAGATCGTCTTCGTGCCGGAGGGCTCCAAACTCGCCCGGCCTGCGATTTCGACGGAGAGCGGCGAAATGCTGCTTGATCCCGAAGGTCCCGATGCGCCGGAAATCTTCACCGGCGATACGATCGATGCGGGCGTGGTCGCCGCCGAACATGTGGCGCTCGCGCTCGATCCCTATCCGCGCCGGGCCGATGTCGCCTTTTCGGGCCATATCGAAAGCACGGACGAGGACGACAAAAAACCGTCGCCTTTTGCCGTTCTGAAGGACTGGAAAAAAGACTGAACCGGTTCGTAAGCGTCCGATAATTCAGTTGTGCACCCCGCGAAAAGCGGTATTTTGGCCGAATTCGGCCACGGTGGCTTTTCCGCCGCTGGAAAACAAGAATTAAGGCAAGACACGCGTGGTCAGAATTTCCATCGATGTCATGGGAGGCGATTTCGGTCCGAAAGTCGCGATCTCTGGCGCAGCCAAGGCTCTCGAGCGCCATCCCGACATCCGCTTTCTGCTTTTCGGCAATGCTGCCGAATGCGAACCGCTTCTGGCGCAGCACCCGAAGCTGAAGGCTGCAAGCACCTTCCATCATTGCGACGTCGCCGTCGCCATGGACGAAAAGCCAAGCCAGGCGCTGCGCCGCGGCCGCGGCAAGTCCTCCATGTGGCAGGCGATCGACGCGGTGGCGAAGAACAGCGCCGACGTGGCCGTTTCCGCCGGCAATACCGGCGCGCTGATGGCGATGTCGAAATTCTGCCTGCGCATGATGGCCAATATCGAACGCCCGGCGATCGCCGGCATCTGGCCGACCCTGAAAGGGGAGAGCATCGTGCTCGACATCGGCGCGACGATCGGCGCCGACGCCAATCAGCTCTTCGACTTCGCGCTGATGGGCGGCGCGATGGCGCGCGCGCTGTTCGAGATCGACAAGCCGACGCTCGGCCTGCTGAATGTCGGTGTAGAGGAAATCAAGGGCCAGGAAGAGGTCAAGGCCGCCGGCCAGCTCATCCGCGAGGCCAATTTCGACACGATTGACTATTATGGCTTTGTCGAAGGCGACGATATCGGTCGCGGCACGGTGGACGTGGTGGTCACGGAAGGTTTTGCCGGCAATATTGCGCTCAAGGCGGCCGAAGGCACGGCGCGGCAGATCGCGGAATATCTGCGGGCGGCCATGACACGCACCTGGCTTGCCAAGCTGGGCTATATCCTGGCCAAGAGCGCGTTCGACCGCGTGCGCGAGAAGATGGATCCGCGCAAGGTGAACGGCGGCGTCTTCCTCGGCCTCAACGGCATCGTCATCAAGAGCCATGGCGGCACGGATGCCGAAGGGTTCGCGGCGGCGGTGGATGTCGGTTACGACATGGTCCGCAACGGCCTCAAGGAAAAGATCGAAAACGATTTGCAGAAGTATCATGCCGGCCGCCCCGTCGAGGGCGCCGCTCAGGGCATGACGGACGAGGTATAGAATGATCCGATCAGTGGTCCGCGGTTTCGGAACGGCGCTTCCGAAGCGGGTACTCACCAATGCCGAACTGGAAAGCATGGTCGACACGTCCGACGAATGGATCGTGCAACGGACCGGCATTCGCCAGCGCTACATTGCCGGCGAGGGCGAAACGACCGCCTCGCTCGGTGAGGCGGCGGCACGCGACGCGCTCGACAAGGCCGGCCTGACGGCCGCAGACATCGACCTGATCATCGTTGCGACCTCGACACCGGACAACACGTTCCCGGCGACCGCCGTTAACATCCAGAACCGTCTCGGCATGCACCACGGCTTTGCCTTCGACGTGCAGGCCGTCTGCTCCGGCTTCGTTTATGCCGTGACGACGGCGGATGCCTATATTCGCGGTGGCCTTGCCAAGCGTGTGCTCGTCATCGGTGCCGAGACCTTCTCGCGCATCCTCGACTGGACGGACCGCACGACCTGCGTGCTGTTCGGCGACGGCGCGGGCGCCATCGTGCTGGAAGCCCAGGAGGGCAAGGGCACCGTTGCGGACCGTGGCGTGCTGACGACGCAGCTTCGTTCGGACGGCGCGCATCGCGAAAAACTCTATGTCGATGGCGGTCCATCCACGACGGGCACGGTCGGCCATCTGCGCATGGAGGGCCGAGAGGTCTTCAAACACGCCGTCGGCATGATCACCGATGTGGTCGTCTCCGCCTTCGATGCGACCGGCTTCACCGCCGAGGACATCGATTGGCTGGTGCCGCATCAGGCCAACAAGCGCATTATCGACGGTTCGGCCAAGAAGCTTGGCATTCCGCTCGAAAAGGTCGTCGTCACCGTCGATCTGCATGGCAACACCTCCGCCGCCTCCATCCCGCTTGCGCTGGCCACTGCGGCGCGTGACGGGCGAATCAAGGAAGGCGATATCGTTCTGCTGGAAGCCATGGGTGGCGGCTTCACCTGGGGCGCGGTCCTTCTGCGCTGGTAGAATCTCCCGCGTCTGAACGCTCCTGACGAGAGGGCGGCCTGGCCCCGCCGCCGTCTTGCGCGCTTGTGGGATAATTACGGCGGGATGGGGGGCGGAACGGTCTGGGTTGGCTCTCAGGGCCGCTTGACCGCGCGGGGGAAGGGCAATAGTCTCCCACCACTTAACCATGCGCTTTCAATAAGAAATTGGTGAGGGACGATGAGCGGCAAGACGGTGACACGCGCAGATTTGGCCGAATCGGTTTTCCGGAAGGTCGGCCTTTCCAGGACCGAATCCGCAGAGCTTGTTGAAACCGTCATTGACGAGATCTGCAACGCCATCGTCCGGGGCGAGAGCGTCAAGCTTTCCTCCTTCGCCACCTTCCAGGTGCGCGACAAGAACGAACGCATCGGCCGCAATCCGAAGACCGGCGAGGAAGTGCCGATCTCGCCGCGCCGCGTGATGACCTTCAAGGCATCGAACGTGCTGAAGCAGCGGGTGCTGAAGTCACACCTCTCGCGGAAGGCGAAACAGAAGCCGGCTTCGCCCGCTTCCTGAGCGATTTTTGCGCCATTGCTGCTCCATCAGCAATTTGAAACTTGAATATCGTCCGACAACTCGCTGAAATGAATACGAATCGGTGGCGGTTATCGTATGCTGCCGCCTTGAACTTTCATCGAGGATAGAATGGACAAGAGTCCGGACGCTTTCCGTACCATCAGCGAAGTCGCCGACGATCTCGACCTGCCGCAGCATGTGCTGCGCTTCTGGGAGACGCGCTTCGTCCAGATCAAGCCGATGAAGCGTGGCGGCGGGCGTCGCTATTACCGCCCGGAAGACGTGGATCTCCTGAAGGGCATCCGCCACCTGCTCTATGACCATGGCTATACGATCAAGGGCGTGCAGAAGCTGCTGAAGGTCAACGGCAACAAGTTCGTGGCGGCGATCGCCAGCGGCGACCTCGCCACCGTCGAGGCGCTGGCCGCGGCAAATCATGAGGATCCGGCGCCGCCCAAGGCGGGCAGCGACGAAGACCAGATCGTCGGCCGCGCCAAGGCCCCGGCCAGCCGCCGCTTCTTCTCCTTCGTTGGCGGCACGGACGATCCGCCGGAAATCTCGATCGGCAAGACCAGCGTCGGCAAGGAAGATCGCGCACTGCTCCAGGAGGCGCTCTACGACCTTCTGGAGTGCAAGCGCCTGCTCGACCAGGTGCGTTGAGCCTGTCGGCGGGGTGGCTATAGGCCGCCGGCTGGGAACTCCCCTGCAGTCATCGCCCACTAGCCCGCGTCCGGTGCCATCTGCGAATATGGAAAGCGCGTCGGCTTTTGCCTCCTTGCCGAACGGAAGCCCTCTCTTCGCGCACGGTCCTCCATCAGTCGCGCAGCGGCGTTGGCTCCCAGCCCCGCACGAAGCCATGGCCCATCGCCGCCCGGGTCAGATCGAGCTGGCGCCGAAGGTGGGCGCAATCGGCAAGCAGCGTCGCGATCGTCGCCTGTGCATCTCCGTCATGCCAGGCAAGGGCGGCGCGTACGGCATCCCCCTCATTTTCGACCGGCTCTGCCGGCGCTTCATACTCGGGAAGCGGTCGCACGTCAGCATTCTCCTGTGGGGACACAGTCGTCTTTGAGCTCGAGGAACAAGGAAATTCGGCCGTATTTGTTCTTATTATGTTCTGTTTTTGCGAAGAGTCAACGCACCTAGCCGTCGCAAAAGAAGAAAAAGCCCCGCACGATGGCGGGGCAAACAGGCGTCACGCTTGGCTCTCCGTGACGCGGGGGAGTGCTCGCAAATGACAAACGAGCCGGGCAATCCTACGACTTTCGTCTAATGCGCGGGAAGGTCTGATTCGGCGATTCCGGTACGGATGTGAAAAGAAAGTGACACGCGACGGACATACGAACCCTGATTGCGAGGAGGGTTGCCCGCGACAGGTTGAACGCTCGTCATTGGCGCAAGGCGACGTCGCTATTCGTGACGATGCAAGGTGATACGCTCGTTCGCGCCTGCGCCGAACGCAGGCTCAGAGCGAAATCCATTGGAACTGTCCGTGGTATTTTCCGTGTGAGTTCCTGTGCGTAAAGGTTCCGCCGACTGACAATTCTCCACTTTTGATCCTTCCCTCGATTTTTGGGCTTGCATCGAAAACCTTGAGACTATAGGGGTTTCGGCGGTCCGGAATGTAGCGCAGCCCGGTAGCGCACTTGACTGGGGGTCAAGGGGTCGTGGGTTCGAATCCCGCCATTCCGACCAATTCTCCTCCCTGTTCCAAAGTATATTCGCAAGTTCAATTGGAACTTTGCGCGTGTTTTCACGTTTACCTGCCGCCGGCCTTTGCCGGTCTGTCAGGAGCTTGAGGAGACGCGCATGGAAGACGCAGGTATCGGCTGGATCGCAGCCATCATTGTCGGCGGTATTGCCGGCTGGCTCGCCGAAATGTTCATGAAGAGCAATATGGGCGTGCTGATGAATATTGTTCTCGGCATTGTCGGCGCGGCCGTGGCCAATCTTCTGCTCGGGCTGATCGGTGTTTCGCTCGGCGGCTGGCTCGGTTATCTCGTCGCGGGCTTTATCGGTGCCTGCATCCTGATTGCCCTGGCACGAGCGATCAGGCGCTAAAACGGCTGTTATTCTTCAAGGCCGTCTCTCCGGGAGGAGGGGCGACCTTTGGCGTCAGGCGACCAGGGCGCGATAGATCGCTTCCGTCTCGCCGATCATGCGTTCCAGGCTGTAGTCACCACTGCGGGCACAGGCGGCGGCGGTGTGACGGGCGAGGCGCGAGGGGTCGCTCAGGCGGATCATGGCGTCGGCGAGGCGCTTCGGATCGTCGTCGTTTTCGACAAGCACGCCGTTGACGCCATCCTTCAGCACCATGGAGGCGCCGCCGACATCGGTGAGCACCATCGGTTTTCCCGCCGCCGCAGCTTCCAGCATGACATAGGACATCGCCTCGTAACGGCTTGGCATGACAAGCACGTCGATCGCCGCCATGGCCTGCGGGCCGGTGAAGTGAGTGGTGAGATGGATGCGGCCTGCATGGCCGCCGGCCTCGATCTGGCGGTTGACGGCGTCCTGCATCTCGCCGGTGCCGATCATTACGAGATGGGCGTTGGGGAGGCGTTCCGCGACGCGCTGGAAGGCCGCAAGCAAGCGTTCCGGCGCCTTCTGGTGACAGAGCCGGCCGACAAAACCGTACAGCAGGGCATCCGGGGGAATGGCGAGTGCTTCGCGCACCGTTGCGCGCGAATCCGCCGGCGGTGTTTCGACGCCATTGACGACGATCGACAGTTTGTTACGCGGCATGCCGAGGGCGCGCGCATGCGCATATTCATCGGCGGAAACGCAGATCAGCCGTTCGGTGAAGCCGCGGGCGAGCAGCTTTTCGATCGCGCCATAGATCTTCTGGCCGAATGTGCCGAGACCGGGATCCATCGTGCGGAAGGCGTGTGGGGTGTACACGCGGGGCACATGGTGGCCGGGAAGGCGCAGGCGCGAAAGGGCGCCCGCCTTGGAGCTATGCCCGTGAATGACATCGAAGGGGCCCTCCTTGCGGATGACCGCGCGCAGCGCCCGCCAGGCGGGCAGGTCCGAGGGGCCGGGGGAACGGGCCATGGCGACTACGTGCACACCCTTCAGATCGAGAGAGGACAGCTCTTCGACGAAACGGCTTTCCGCGCGCACCGGCGAATAGACGGCATGCACGTCGTGGCCGCGCGCCTTCATGCCCCGGCACAGATCGATGAAATGCCGGCCCGAGCCGCCACCGCTCGGTTCCAGCACCTGAAGCAGACGCATATGCCGTGGGGTCTTGTCCGGGGAGGGGGTCATGATGGGGTGCGGCCCGATGCGGTCTGCCGGTTGTGGCGCCGTTCGAGTGCGATGCAGCCCCAGACGATGCCCAGCAAGAGATAGAAGTGGCGCCAGTGATCCGTGTCGATGACGAAGCCGATCGCGGTATGGCCGACAAGGGTGATGAGGGAGATCATCAGGAAGGGCTGCCAGGGCCGGTCGCGCAGCAGCGCCTTGAAACCGGCGAGCAGCGTCCAGATGATGAGGGTGAGATAGCAGGCAAAGCCGAGCCAGCCGTAGCTCGTCAGCGATTTCAGCCAGATATTGTGTTCGTCTTCCGGGAAGATCGTGCTGAACACCATGGGGCCGATGCCGAAGGGTTTTTCCATGGCCATCAGGAAGCCGATGCGGTGACGCTCGAAGCGGCCGAGATGCCCGCCGTCATACTCCTGCACCAACTGTGTTCGGCTGGAGAACAGGTCGGCCACCTTGTCGAATTGCAGCGCGACGATCAGCGCGAGGATCAGGATGGCGGCAGCCGACAGGCTGAGCACGAGGATCTTCAGCCGGAACGCGCCGGTGCGCTCCTTGAGCAGCATGACGAAGACGAGGGCCACCACCGAAAACAGGTAGAGTGCCCAGGCGGCGCGCGAGAAGGACAGGAACAGGCCGAGTGCGAGGATGAGCACGCCGATGACCTTCAGCGGCGCGCCGAGAATACGGCCGGCAAGCAGCCCGTGCATCAGGTAGAGCGAGGGGGCGACGAGAAACGGGCCGAAGACGTTCGGATCCTGGAAGGCGCCCTTGGCACGGTCGTAGAGCGTGAAGGCTTCCGCACCGGGAAAGGCGTGGAAATAACCGAGAATGCCGAGAAGAGAGGTGATGAGCGCGCTCGCCACCCAGGCGCGGAAAATGAGCTCGAGCCGCGCCGGCTTGGCCTCGATGATGGCGGCGAAGAACACGCTGGACAAGGCGAGGAACAGCGAGACGGCAATGTACATCGGCCCGACGGAGAAATCGTCCAGCACGGTGAGCGACAGCATGCCGCCGACATTGAAAAGCACGATGAGCACCAAAAGCGGCGCAATGCCCCGCGAGATGCGCAGGCCGATGATCGCCCAGAGGCCGATGAGGCCGGCCATGAAGACTTCGTAAGGTGCCGGTTCGCTGATGACGAAGCCCGACAGGAAGACGCCGGCGGCCACCAGCAACGAGCCGATAATGCCGACGGCCGCAAGATGCGGCCGGAACGGCGGGGCATAGGGGAGCGCCGTGTCGCTCAATACGCGTTTTCCGTATTGAGCAGGCGGAAGGGCGTCAGGAACAGGATTTTCAGATCCAGCCAGAGTGACCAGTTCTCGATGTAGTACAGGTCGAATTCGGTGCGGAAGCGGATCTTGTCGTCATGGTCGATCTCGCCGCGCCAGCCGTTGATCTGCGCCCAGCCAGTGACGCCGGGCTTGACGCGATGGCGGGCGAAATAGCCCTCGACGACGTCGACATATTTGCGGTCGTGCGACTGGGCCTGGATGGCGTGCGGGCGGGGACCGACGAGGGAAAGCTCGCCCTTCAGCACGTTGAAGAGCTGCGGCAGTTCGTCAATCGAGGATTTGCGCAGGAAGCGGCCGACGGGGGTCACGCGCGGATCGCCCTTCGTCACCGCGGCCTTGGCGGTCGGGTCGGACATGTTGGTGAACATCGAGCGGAACTTGTAGACCTCGATGATCTCGTTGTTGAAGCCGTGGCGCTTCTGCTTGAAGATGATCGGGCCGGGCGAGGTGAACTTCACCGCAAGTGCCGCGCCGATCAGCACCGGCCAGAGCAGCAGGAGTGCGACCACGCTGAAGAAGACATCGAAGATGCGCTTGGCGACATTGTCCCAGTCGGCGATCGGCTTGTCGAAGATATCGAGCATCGGCAGGCTGCCGACCTGCGAATAGCTGCGCGGCCGGAAGCGCAGGCCCTTGGCGTGCGCGGCAAGGCGAATATCGACCGGCAGCACCCAGAGTTTCTTGAGCAGCGCCAGGATGCGCGCCTCCGCCGAAAGCGGCAGCGAGATGATGAGCATGTCGATGCGGGCAAGCCGGGCGAACTCGACGAGTTCGGCGACGGTGCCGAGCTTCGGATAGCCGGCGACGATGGAGGGGGAACGGCGTTCGTCACGATCATCGAAGATGCCGCAGATGCGGATATCGTTTTCCGGCTGCTGTTCGAGCGTGCGGATGAGTTCCTTGGCGGGCTCGCCGCCGCCGACGATGACGGCGCGCCGCTCCATCGTGCCGTTGCGGGCCCAGCGGCGGATCGAATAGGCGATCACCTGCCGCTCGATGACGAGGTAGACCGCGCCGGTGGCAAACCACGACGCGAACCAGACGCGGGAATATTCCTCGCCGGATTTGAAGAAGAACACGACGATTGCCATGGCGCCGAAGGCGATCGCCCAGGCTGCGAGGATCCTTGGCGTCATGCGCCAGGGCGAGCGCAGGGCCGGCACCTGATACGCATCGGCGAGCTGGAGCAGCAGGACGCCGATGGCCGCGCCGCCAACGAGCACGGAAAGGTAGAAAATGGTCACGCCCATGCCGGGGGTGCTGACATAGAGGAGGTGGATGCCGTAGCCGATCGCCAGCAGCGTCAGGAATTCGAAGAGGCGCAGCAAACCGATGATCATGCTCGGCGAATAGGTGTCGGCACGAAACTGCTGCGCGATTTTCTGGGCGAGCGGGTTGAGATCGACCGTTTTGCCGCCGTCGTAGTCCTCCGATGGCGCGCTGGGCGTGATCGTGCGGATTTCGGAGACTTTTCGTCTCAGAGCTTCGGGGTCGAAGGAGTCGGGCTTGTCGACATGGTTCATGGCACGCACCTGCAGAGGCTTTGCACCGGAGATAGCACGAAGCCCCTAAGAAACGTTTACGCAGCGGAAGTTGTCGGATCAGGAAGCGTGCCGATTTCCGCCACTCTGCGTGGCGAGAATATCGCGATAGAGGCGCAGCAGGGACGTCGACATAACCGAAGCGGAAAACGTCTGCTTGAAGGCGGTGGACTCCGGCATCACCTTGGCGAACCATCCGGGATCGCTGACGGCGTTGACCATGACCCTGGCAAGCGCGTCCGCATCGCCGGGCTCGGCAAGGGCGATGCTGTTTGGTCCAAGCACTTCCGGAATGCCGCCGACGCGGCTGGCGATAACGGGCTTGCGGGCGGCAAGCGCCTCCAGAACGATATAGGGCATCGCCTCGGCGCGCGACGGCACCACGACGTTGCGGGTCAGTGCGAAGGCATCATGCGCCTTCATGGCGGGCAGCAGGCCGATCCGGCGGCCAAGCCCCCAGCGCAGCATCATCTTCTGGTATTTTTCCTTGTCCGGCCCGTCACCGATCATCAGAGCGGAGAGCGGGCGGCCGACGAGGCGCTCGGTGCGGGCGAAGGCGTCGACGAAGACGTCCGGCCCCTTCAGGTCGCGCAGCATGCCGATATAGAGGAAGTCGACCGCGTCCTCCCGGGAATAGACGGTCTCGAAGTCCCGGTCGTGGATGCCGTTATAGATGCGTTCGGCGCGAATGCGTGGCTTGCCCACGCGGGTAAGATAGGCATCACGCTCGAAATCGCAGACGAAGACGAGCGCATCGCCCAACCTTTCGAGCATGCGTTCCGCGGCGAGGATCGAGAAACCGGTCGTGGTCTTTCGATCATAGTGCAGGCTGCCGCCGTGCGGCGAATAGAGGCGGGCTACGCAATACCTGTTCACCCGCAGGGCTGAGCCGATGAGACGGGCAATGGCGCCACCCTTGGCGCCGTGCCCGTGCAGGACATCCGGCTGCAAACTTTTTATTTCACGATAGGATTTCCAGAAAGCGCCGATATCGCGCGGACTGACGGCGCGGCTGATCGGCACGCGAACGAGGCCGAGCGACAGATAGGGGCGGATTTCATCGAACAGCGAATCCTCGAACGAGCCTCCGGTGAGGCTGTCGCAGACGATGCCCACGTCATGGCCGGCCTTCGCATGAAACTCGGCCAGATCGCGCACATGGCGGAAGATCCCGCCAATCGGCGACCGGAAACAATGAATGATGCGCAGTGGACGATCGTCCGTCATGTTTCTCAGAACAGCCGTTCGCGGACATAAATCGTATCGCCGGCCAGGACCGGATCGGAAATCGATACACGGCCCGTGATGATCTTTCCGTTAATTTTGCGCGTGACATCGACATCGCGCTGGTTGGCGCGTGGCGAGAAGCCGCCGGCAACCGCGATGGCGTTCTGGATCGTCATGCCCGCGACATAGCTGTACTGCCCGGCCTGGCCGACTTCGCCCATCATGTAGATGGAGCGGTAGCGGTCGACCTCGATGGAGACGTCGGGATCGCGCAGATAGCCCTGGCGGAGTTTCGCCGCGATGATGCTTTCCAGCTCCTGGATCGTCTGGCCGCGCGCCGGCACCGCACCGATAAGCGGGAAGGCGACGTAGCCGGCCTGATCGATCGTATAGGTGTTGCTAAGGCCCGTCTGCTCGAACACGGTGACGCGCAAGCGGTCGCCGCTGTCGAGGCGATAGGGCTGGATGGTTGCCTCGTGGAAGGCCTTGGGGGCAGGGCGGTAACCGCTGCAGCTCGAAACGGCCGGCACGATGAGTGCCAGCGCGAGCAGCATGCCCTTGTTGATCGTTGCGAACGCCATTCGCTTTCCCAATCCCGGAAATCAGAAGTCTGGCCTTCGTTATCGATCCGTTAGGGTTAATGGCTGGTAAAGGATACGGGCGGGTAGGCGCGGAATCGCAGATTTTTTCGTGCGACGCGCGTTAATCGATCTGCGTGCAATCAATGGTAGTTAACGCTTAGGTTACCATGTTTGTTTACGGTGCGGGCAAATCGTCGTGTTTGGAGTAGGGATATGTCAGGCGTTCAGGGAAGCCAGCAGGATGTCGATATCGACCTTGGCGGTCTTTTCGGCGCGATCTGGCGTAACCGCATGCGCGTGCTCTTGGCGACCGTGGCCTGTGCGGGGCTGGCCTTCGCCGGTGCGAGCCTGATTGCGCCCAAATTCAAGAGCGAAGCACGGCTCCTCATCGAAACGCGCGAACCCGCCTTCACGACCGGTACGGACCGCACGCAGGCCCGGGAACAACCGCCCTTCGACGAACTTGGCATTGCCAGCCAGGTACAGATCCTGAAATCCGCCGATCTCATCAAGCAGGTCGCTCGGAACCTGAAGCTGTCCGAGCTGGAGGAATTCGATCCGACCGCGCAGCCATCGGCTGTCTCCGACCTGCTCGTGCTCTTCGGCCTCAAGAGCAACCCGCTCGATCTCGCGCCGGAAGACCGCGTGCTGAAGGAGTTTTCCGAAAAGCTGACCGTCTATCAGGTGGAACGCTCGCGCGTGGTGGCGATCGAGTTCAGCTCGAAGGATCCGCGCCTTGCGGCGGCGATCCCGAACGAGATGGCGAAGGTCTTCCTGTCGCTGCAGAGCGGCGCCAAGCTGGACACCAATTCCGAGGCGACACGCTGGCTGGAGCCGGAAATCGCCAACCTGCGCGAAAAGGTGCGCGAAGCCGAACAGAAGGTCGCCGAGTACCGCTCGCAATCCGATCTTCTGCCGACAGGGGAGAACAGCACGTTTGCCGTGCGGCAATTGACGGACATCTCGACCGAAGTCGCCCGCGTGCGCGGCGAGCGTGCCAATGCGGAGGCGCGGGCCGAAAGCGTGCGCGCCGTGCTGAAGAGCGGCGGCGCACCGGACACGCTGGCCGATGTCGTCGGCTCGCAGATGATCCAGCGGCTCAAGGAAAGCGAAGCGCAGATCCAGGGCCAGATTTCCGATCTTTCGACGTCGCTGCTCGATGGACATCCGCGCCTCAAGGGGCTGCGTTCGCAGCTCACCGGTATTCGCACGCAGATAAAGGCGGAAACCCAGAAAATCCTGGCCAGCCTTGAAAACGAGGCCAACACGGCGCGGCTGCGCGAAGCCCAGCTTGTCCAGCAGCTCAACACGCTGAAGGCGGACAGCGCGCGCGCCGGCGAGGACGAAGTCGGCCTCAAGGCGCTGGAGCGCGAGGCAACGGCGCAACGCCAGCTCCTCGAAACCTACCTCGCCCGCTACCGCGAGGCGACGTCGCGCACCGACAGCGGCTCGACGCCGGCCGATGCCCGCATCATCTCCGCTGCCGCGATCCCGACGGAAGCCGCCTTCCCGAAGGTCGTGCCGATCACCATTGTCGGCGGTGTCGTGGGCTTTTCCCTCAGTGCCATCGCGGTCCTGCTTGCCGAACTGTTCAGCGGCCGCGCCCTGAAGCCGGTCGGTGCGCCGGCCGTTGGCGCGCGTCGGCGCGAGGAGGAGGAGATCGACGAAGATGAAGCCGAGCCCCTCGTCGTCGAACCCGTCGTCAAGCGGGCGCCGCTGGCACAGCAGGACCTCGGCGCCATCAAAGACATCCACGCCCCGGCAAAATCCCTCCTGTCGGACATCGGTCCGGAAGAGGACGACGATGCGGAAGAAGAGGAGCAGAGCATGCGTCCTTCCCTGATTGATATGCCCGCCTTCGAAGACGAAGGCGATTTTTCGGTCGCGGCGGTTGCCCGGCACATGATCGAGAACAATGTTTCCGTTGCGATTTCCGTCTCGCCGTCCGGCGACCGCGGCTCGACGGCGACGGTCATGCTGGCCCGCCGGATTGCCGAAGACCATCGCAAGACGCTTCTGATCGACCTGACCGGTTCGGCCTGCCCGACACGTCTGATGGCGCAATCGACCCATGTGCCTGGTATCACGGACCTTCTCGTCGGCGATGCCGCCTTCGGTGACATCATCCATGGCGATCGGCTCTCCAGCGCGCATGTCATTCCGCGCGGCAATGCCAACATCAAACGTGCGATGCGCGGCATCGACCGGCTGGCCATGGTGATCGATTCGCTTGCCGACGCCTATGACACGGTGATTGTCGAGTGCGGCCCGGCCGAAGTAGAAGGCGTGCGTCGCCTGACACGGGGGGAGGAGACCGACATCATCCTCTCCATTCCGGGTGCAGATGAAGACGAGATCGTCGACCTGATCAGCGCCTTTGGCGAAGCCGGCTACAGCGAGATCGTGCTGATGACGGGCGAGGGAGCCGAACCGCCCCGCCGTCCCCGCCGCCGCGCGGCCTGACGGTTCAGTCCGCGTCCTCGGCGGTGCGGACGAACTCCGTCTTGCAGGAACGGATACGCTGCAGGAAGGCGTAGGCCTGCGGGTTCTGCTTGATGAGGCGTTTTGCCCCGGACTTTGCCCGGTGCAGGGCGGCAACAATGCTGCCGGCCACCGTCGTCGGCCAGAGCAGGTCGTGCTGCGGCGTCTCGATCGTGCACCAGGAGCGCTTGTACGCTTGGTCGCCGATGCCGAAATCGAAGAGGCGGACGCCTTCGCCGCACAGCTTGCGGATCGCCAGATAGAACAGGAATTCGCCGGGGCTGGCATCGGCGGCGATGCTCTCGTCGATCGAGCCGAACTGGCAGATCACGTGATCGCCCTTGCGCGAGAGGCCGGCGATCGCCACGACATGCCCCTCATGCGTGCCTTTGAGGCGCACCGCGTGAAGCTGGAGCGGATAGGTTTCCGGGCCGCTCTCGACCGCGATCAGCTTGCGGAAGAAGTTGCGCGTTTCCTCGTCGCGAAAGACATCCGGCAGGCCCATCGCATCGAAACGGGCCGCCTTCTGCTGGAAGAAGGTTTCCAGCAGGCGGTGCCCCTCTTCGGGCGTGTGGGCGACGACGTGCTCGTAACCGCCATGCGCCTCGAGGCGGCGTTCGGAGTTGCGGAATTTCTTGCGGCGGCGCTTGGCGTTCACCTGCGCCAGCGTGCGCTCGAAACTGTCGAACAGTTCGAGCTGGAAGGCGGCATTCTGGTTCAAGACCGATGGCAGGTCGGCAAAGGAGTTCGTCTCGCCGCGCCAGTCGAGCGGCACCTTTTCCAGGAGGAAGAGGTCGAAATAACGGGCAAACTGGGTGCGCGCATGCTCGAAGGCCTGACGCAGCCGCGGCGGAGCCGCCAGAAAACGGAATTCTTCGCTATAGAGGCCCGTATTGATATTGCTGAAGGGCGTTGCGAGGAAACGCGCGGTGCGCACGGGCCCATGGCGCACGATTTCCAGTGGCAGGATGAGATGCGTCTTTCCGCCGGAAACACCCTCGACGATCAGCAGCTTGCAGGCATGGGTGTCCGCCCAGGCACGGCACCAGTCGTAGCTCTGGTGAAGCGAGAGATTGTTTTCGGATTCAAGGGCCCGCCAGCGGGCCTCCAGCGGTTCCATGCGGTCATGCAGGCGGATGGACAGCGGCACGACGTTGGGAGCCCGTTCGTCGCCCTCAATCGATCCCAGATACCGTGCCGCAAGCTCGCGCTCGGACGGCATGATCTGGAAATTGAGTTGCATCGCTCCCATGGCTCGACCCTTATGCCTCTGGCCAGCGGCCGCATCGCCGCAAGAACATCATAGGGACTAGGCTTGCGAAAAGAGTTTAAATCCACCGGTCCCGCCGGACCGCTCCGGGGAAATCAACCGGATCGGTTAGCGATTTCATAACGAAATCCGACAAAAGCCGAGGGGATGGGAGACAGACATGCAGACATGGCGGCCACCGCAGAAAATCCACGCGAAGGTATTAGGCCTTGCCTGGCACCAGGACCGCCTGCTGGCGGCGGAAGTGACGCGCGACGACGGCACCGTGAAGGGGATTCGCCCGCCCGGCGGCACCATCGAATTCGGTGAGACGCGGGAAGAGGCGCTGGCGCGGGAATTCCAGGAGGAATTCGGCTGCGGCATCGCAATCGAGGGATCCTGGAGGACCTTCGAAAACCTGTTCTGGCACGAGGGCGCGCGGGGTCACGAATTCATCTTCGCAGCCAACATCCGCCTGCTCGACGAAAGCCTCTACCGGCGCTCGGAAATCACGCTTGTCGAACACGACCGCTCGGTCTGGACGGCGCGCTGGTTCATGCCGCAGGCCTTGCCGGAAGGGGTGGAGCTGTATCCATCCGGCCTCGCGGCGCATCTTGCCCCGCTGTAACGGCGCTTATTCGTCGCGCGGCTTGCCGGGCTTTTCCATCCACTTGATGATGAACATAGCCGGCAGAATCCACAGCACGCCGGTGACCGTGAAATAGAGAAGGTGGATGTACCAGGGCGATTGTCCCAGCGTGGCGACGGCGACGGTGGTTGCGACCAGCGCGTAGAGGAGGACGAGGATGATGATCAGCACGGTGCCGATCAGTTTTCGCAGGCGAGGGGGCATTGGCGGTCTTTCAATTCGATCATGCGAGCAAGGGCGCGACGGCATGCCGCAAAGCTTCGGGCCTTGTTTTGCACGGGCTGGTCAGGCAAATCAACGCCAAGAACAGGAGCAGCCATCATGAGCGCCACCACCGCGACCGCATATCGCAGCCACAACGAAACGGACATGACCGACCGCAATCGCCGGCAGGTGCGCCGGTGGCTGGGCTTCGTGCTGTTCACGCTGTTCGTGCTGGTGCTCGTCGGCGGCGCGACGCGGCTCACCGAATCCGGCCTTTCCATCACCGAATGGAAGCCGATCCATGGCGCCATCCCCCCGCTCAGCGCCGCGGAATGGCAGGAGGAGTTCGACCTCTACAAGCGCATTCCGCAATACGAGCAGATCAACAAGGACATGACCGTCGAGGAGTTCAAGACGATCTTCTGGTGGGAATGGGCACACCGGCTGATCGCGCGCTCCATCGGCTTCGTCTTCGCCGTGCCGCTCGCCTTCTTCTGGCTGACCGGCCGCATCGAGAAGAGATTGCGCTGGCCGCTGGTCGGCCTTCTGGCGCTCGGCGGTTTCCAGGGCTTCATCGGCTGGTGGATGGTCTCTTCCGGTCTCGCGGATCGGGTTTCCGTCAGCCAGTACCGGCTTGCCACCCACCTCACCATCGCCTGTCTGATCTTTGCCTGGACGGTGTGGCTGATGCGCGCGCTCTCGCCGCACAGTGACGATGCGGCTCCGACGGCGACGTCGCAGCGCATGGCCGGCATCATCGCCTGCATGGCGATCTTCCAGATCTATCTCGGCGCGCTCGTCGCCGGCCTCGACGCAGGTCTCACCTACAACACCTGGCCGCTCATGGACGGCGCCGTGGTGCCGGGCGGGCTCTTCGTGCAGCAGCCCTGGTGGATCAATCTCTTCGAAAACCCGAAGACCGTGCAGTTCGTTCACCGCATCGGCGCCTACGTGCTCTTCGCGCTGGTCGTCATCCACATGATCTCATCGCTGCGCGCTGCCCCCGAAACGCCCCATGCCCGCCGCGCCCTCGTGCTCTTCGGTCTCGTCTGTCTTCAGGCGACGATCGGCATCCTGACGCTGATCTGGCAGGTGCCGCTCGGCTGGGCGCTCGCCCACCAGGGCGGAGCGCTGATCGTGCTCGGTTTTGCCATGGCGCATTGGCGCGGGTTTTATGGAGAATATCCGCGCGACATGGCGGACGACTGATCGCGATCAGGCCTGCATGAGGACGTTGCGGACCGCAGCGGCAACGGCAAGTTCGTCGTCGCGATCTCCTTCGTTTGCGTCTTCGTCATGCCAGGCGGCTGACAGGCAGCCATAGGCGAAGCCGTAGCGCAGTATGGTGCGAACATCACGGCCGAGCGTTTCGGCGAAGATATCCGCCATCGATGCGATCCTCTCCTCGTTACGGGTGAGGTCGAAACGGTCGAGTGGGTTGGAGAACATGTTGGCGACGTCGAGCGCTGGGTCGCCGATCAGTCCCGCCGGGTCGATGATGAGCCAGCCGCGCGGGCCGGACACGATGTTCTCGTGGTGCAGGTCGCCGTGCAGGGGCTTGATGTCCCGCTGGTCGGCGATCAGCGCATCGGCGATGGCCGCCGCCTCAGAATACGGACCGTCGACGCCCGCGCGGCGATCCCGCTCGGCCTTGTCGAACAGGCTGGCGAAATAGCGCGGCAGCGACAGCAGGCTTGCCGGCGGCGGGGTGTCGGAAGGGCGATGATAGTCCAGCAGCACTTCGGCGGCGATGCGCGTCGCGTCCGTGTCGCCGTGCGAAAGCATATGGTCCCGCAGCGTCGTCGTGCCGGCATGTTCCATCAATAGCATGTCGTCGGTGCGGGCAAGGAGCCTGACGCAGCCGGTACCATCGCGCCAATCCAGGAAGTCTGCACCGCGTAAGCTGTCTTCCAGGACCTTCGGTTTCAGATGTTTGACGATCGCGCGCGCGCCGTCGGCGAGCGTCGCGTCATAGACTATGCCGGCAGGGGTGTCGGCGATAAGGCCGGCACTTTCGATGCGCCACGCGGCGGGGAAGGCCGGGAATCCGTTCGTCATCCCTTCAGCATCAGGTCCATGTTCTGCACGGCCGCACCCGACGCACCCTTGCCGAGATTGTCGAGCAGGGCGACGAGGTTGACGTGCGGCGCACCCGCGGTGCCGAAGACGTAGAGCTTCATGCGATCGGTATCGGCGAGTTCCACGGCGTTGACGCGGGGAAGGGCAGCGCTTTCCTTCAGGTCCACCACCTCGACGATGTCCTGGCCGGCATAATGGTCGGCGAGCGCCTCATGGATGGAGCCGAGCGAGGCGTGGTCGTTGAGGTCCGCCAGATAGAGCGGGACCTGCACGATCATGCCCTGGGCGAACTTGCCGACGGAGGGTGAGAAGAGCGGCGCGCGCGACAGCATGCCATGCACCTGCATTTCCGGCACATGCTTATGCTTGAGCGGCAGGCCGTAGAGGAAATGCGGCGAGGCGATGTGTTCCGGATGCCCGGCATCTTCCATCTGCGCGATCATCTGCTTGCCGCCGCCGGTATAGCCGGAAACGGCGTTCACCGTGACTGGATAGTCTTCCGGCAGGATCCCGGCAAGCCGCAGCGGGCGCAGGAGACCGATCGCGCCGGTCGGGTAGCAGCCCGGATTGGCGACGCAACGCGCATCCGCGATCTTCTTCGGCTGGTCGCGATCCATCTCGGCGAAGCCATAGGCCCAGTTCGGGTCGACGCGGTGCGCCGTCGAGGTGTCGATGATGCGAACGGAATTGTTGCCGGAAACCATGGCCACGGCTTCCTTCGCCGCATCGTCCGGCAGGCAGAGGATGGCGACGTCGGCGCTGTTGAGCATGTCTTCGCGCATCGTCGCGTTGCGACGCTCGGCTTCCGGGATGGAGAGCAGCTCGACATCGCTGCGGCCGGCCATGCGCGTGCGGATCTGCAGACCCGTTGTGCCGTGTTCGCCATCGATGAAGATCTTCGGTTTCATCTGCAATCCAATCCTGTCAGAGCTTCAAGCATTCCAGCAAAACTGTGCGACGGTTTTGCGTCTGGACGTGCGAAAAAGAGATTTCGCGGCCCGATATAGACGCTTGAACCGTCGCATTCAATGCCGCGTCGTCAGCGCCGCTCCGCCAGTGTCTCGGCGTGAAGGCCCAGCATGTACATGGCGATGTTGGAGGCGGCGATGGCGGTGATGTCGGCGTGGTCGTAAGCGGGGGCCACCTCGACGACGTCGGAGCCGACGATGTTGAGCGCGCCGAGCTTGCGCAGGACCGAAAGGATGCGGGCGCTCGAGGGGCCGCCGGAGACCGGCGTGCCGGTGCCGGGTGCAAAGGCAGGGTCGAGGCAGTCGATATCGAAGGTGAGATAGGTCGCCCTGTCGCCGACATGGTGGACGATCGCGTCGGCAATGTCGGCGGCGCTCATCTCTTCGACGTCGTAGCCATAGAGGATGCGGATGCCGCAATCTTCCGGCGCGTGGGTGCGGATGCCGATCTGGATCGACGTCTCGGCATCGATCAGGCCCTCGCGCACGGCGGTGCCGACGAAGGAGCCGTGGTCGATGCGGCCTTTTTCGTCCGCCCAGGTGTCCTGGTGGGCATCGAACTGGACGAGCGAGAGGGGGCCGTATTTTTCCGCATGCGCGCGCAACAGCGGCAGCGTGATGAAATGGTCGCCGCCGAGCGTCAGCATATAGGCGCCGGATTTCAGGATCTTCTTCGCCTCGCGCTCGATCGTCGCCGGCGTCTTCTGGTGATTGCCGTAGTCGAGCAGGCAATCGCCGTAATCGATCACGGCCATGTCTTCGAAAAGGTCGCGCTCGAAGGGGTACTGCGGGTCGTTGTCCATGATCGCCGAGGCACGACGGATCGCCTGCGGTCCGAATCGCGTGCCGGGGCGGTTTGAGGTCGCGGCATCGAAGGGAATGCCCCAGACGACCGCGTCGACATCCTTCAAGATCTTCGTGTAGCGCCGGCGCATGAAGGACAGAATGCCCGCATGGGTGGGGTCCGAGGCGGCGCTCTTCAGCGTCTTGGCGGTGATGGCATGATCGATCGTCTTGTTGGCCACGATGAGGCTCCCGGTTTCTGACATCCCTCTGGAAAGGTTGCTCTGTTTCAGCAAAATGCCGGCGCGACGGCAAGCCCCGCTGCTGAAAAGAAAGAGGGCGCCGGTGTTAAGGACGCCTCTTCCTAGAGGGGCGGCAGGCGCCTTGCGACCGATGTTCCCTTGATGACGGCGGTGCTGGTGACGGCATGGTCGGAAAGCGCCTCGAGGACATCGTCCATTTCCTCGATCGAATGCACGACGAGGCGGGCGAGAAAGGGGTCGTCCCCGGTGATCTTGTCGCATTCGATGAATTGCGGGGTGTCCTGGATCAGCCGCTCCACCACATGCAACTTGCCCGGTAACGGCCGGATGCGCACCAAAGCCCGTATCTGATAACCGAGGGCGCGCGCATCCACGTCGAGCGTGAAGGCGCGGATGACGCCGCCAGCTTCCAGCCGCCGCACACGCTCCGATACGGCTGGCGCAGACATGCCGACGAGACGCGCGAGTTCACTCATCGACAGACGCGAATCCGCATCGAGCACCGCCAATATGCGGGAATCGACGGCGTCGATTGTCGAGTTTTCATTTTGAAGGTGATGGGGGCGTTTGGGGCCAGACATGGTGGCAATATAGCCGTTCCACCTCTGCTTATCCATGGAAATCAGCCATCTCACCCCTCATGATCGTGCATTCCAGGAGGGACCCATGCTGATTGGTATTCTAGCCGGCCTTGCAACATGCGCGTTGTGGGGGCTGACATTCATTGCCCCGCGCATCGTCGATCCGTTTTCCACTTGGGACCTGACCGTCGCGCGATACGGGATATTCGGTCTGGTGTCCGTGCTGCTCATGCTGCATCCGCGCTTTCGCCCCCGCGGTCTTAGCGTCCGCCTTTGGCTGATCGGGCTGCTTCTCGGTGGCGCCGGTTATGTCGGATATTTTGTCGCGGTTGCCTTCGCGGTCAGGCTGGCGGGCGCCGCTGTTCCGCCGCTCGTCATCGGTACCATGCCGGTGCTGCTGGCGTTGATCGCCAACTGGCGGGACCGGTCCGTCCCGTGGCGCACGCTCGCCCCGCCGCTCGTGCTGATCACCGCCGGCGTGGCGATCGTCAACCTCTCGGTCATCGAGGCAGCCGGTCCGGAAGGGCGGGGATCCTTGCTGCTCGGCGTCCTGGCTGCAACGGCCGGGCTTGCGATCTGGATCGTCTACGGTCTTGCCAATGCTGCGGTGATGCACGCGCCGGATGCGCCGGACGGCGTGCACTGGACGGGGGTGCAGGGCATCGGGGCGGCGATCGGCAGCATGGCGCTCCTGCCGCTGACCTCCTTTTCGGCACAGGCTGTCGCCGGGGCTGAAATGGCCAATTTTCTAGGCTGGGCGCTGGTCATGGGTGTCGCGGGCTCATGGATCGCGACGTTCTGCTGGGTGGTCGCATCCGGCCGATTGCCGCTTGCACTCGCCGCGCAGCTCATCGTGGCGGAAACCGTATTCGGCCTTGCCTACGGCTTTCTGTTCGAAGCGCGGTGGCCGCAGGCGGCCGAATGGATCGGAGCGGTTCTGCAACTCGTCGGCGTGGCGGCAGCTGTTGCCCTCTTCAGCACGCCACAAGCCGAAAAAGCCGAGCCTGAAAACGAAAAGGCCGGGGCGAACCCCGGCCTTTCCTGAAGAACAAGTCTTCCGAGCGATTAACGCTTGGAGAACTGGAACGAACGGCGTGCCTTTGCACGGCCGTACTTCTTGCGTTCGACGACGCGCGAATCGCGGGTCAGGAAGCCGCCCTTCTTGAGGACCGAGCGCAGGCCCGGCTCGAAGTAGGTCAGTGCCTTGGAGATGCCGTGACGAACGGCACCGGCCTGGCCGGACAGACCGCCGCCAGCGACGGTGGCGTCGATGTCGAACTGGCCATCACGGGCAGCCGCGATGATCGGCTGCTGCAGGATCATCTGCAGAACCGGACGGGCGAAGTAAGCTTCGAACGACTTGCCGTTGACGGTGATCTTGCCGGAACCCGGCTTGACCCACACGCGGGCAACGGCGTCCTTGCGCTTGCCGGTGGCGTAGGAACGGCCCTGGGCGTCAACCTTCTTGACGTGAACCGGGGCGGAGGCAGCGGGAGCTGCGGCAGCGACGCCGAGGTCCTTGAGCGAGGAGAGGTCGGCCATTATCAGGCGCTCCTTGTGTTCTTGCTGTTCAGCTTGGCGACGTCGAGGGTGACGGGCTGCTGGGCTTCATGCGGGTGGTTGGCGCCGGCGTAGACGCGCAGGTTCTTCATCTGGCGACGGCCGAGCGGGCCGCGCGGAACCATGCGCTCAACAGCCTTCTCGAGAACGCGCTCCGGGAAGCGGCCTTCGATGATCTGGCGAGCCGTACGCTCCTTGATGCCACCCGGGTAACCGGTGTGCCAGTAGTACGTCTTGTCGGAGTACTTCTTGCCGGTGAAGACGACCTTGTCGGCGTTGATAACGATGATGTTGTCACCGTCGTCGACGTGGGGCGTGAAGGTTGCCTTGTGCTTGCCGCGCAGGCGGTTTGCAATGAGGGTAGCGAGGCGACCGACAACGAGGCCTTCGGCGTCGATGAGGATCCACTGCTTCTCTACCTCGGCGGGCTTCTGTACGAAGGTTGCCATGGGAGTAACTCTTTCTTTAGGGTCCCGAAGCCTTGCGGCCCTGGGCGCTTCTTGTTGCTTGGTTTGGCCCCTTGCGGATACCAAAAATCGAACGCGGCCCCTGAGGACCGCGATCTGGAGCGGCTTATAAGCGAGAGCCGATTGGGCGTCAAGGGATGCCGCTTGGTTGGTGCTAAAGATAGATTAGCAAAAACAATGCGTTACGAAAGTGGTATTTTAATACCACATATTATCGCGGCGGAATTGAATAGGTCGCGGTGGCGTGGGCCACCAGATTGCCGCCGTCTTCATCGAAAATAGACGCGTCTATCACCGCCAGCCGCTTGCCGAGCTTCAGAAGCCGGCACGTGCAGGAGAGGGGGCCAGGCTTCGGCTTGCGCAGGAAATTGATATTGAGATTGGTGGTGACGGCCAGCGCCACCGGGCCGATATGGGCGAGTACCACGCAATAGGCCGCCACATCGGCAAGCGCGAACAGCGTGGGGCCGGAAACCGTGCCGCCGGGACGCAGGTGGCGCTCGTTTGGAACAAGCTGCATGACGACCATGCCGGGGCTGACCATCGTGACGTCGAAGACCTTGCCGTCGGTGTGAGTTTGCGGAAAATCGGTTTCAAGGAAGCGATTGAGCGCTTGCGCGTCCATGATCGGTTTCAGGTCCATAATATCTCATCTCCTGTCGCCAGCGTTTACAGACCGATTTGGCGGCGGCGGCAAGCCCCCTCAAAGTCTATGCTGCCTGGCTTGAAACCGCCTGTGGCCAAGCGTAGGACCGTGGGACGAAAGCAATGAAGGAGGCCGGTCATGGCGGATGTGGTGTCGTTCAGGAAAGAGGAGCCGGCGGGGCTGTTGCGGGTCGAACGCTACGAGCCGATCCTGCGGATAACGCTCAACAACCCGCCCGCCAACGCCCTCTCCATTGCCGTCATGGAGGCGCTGGCTGATGCGCTGGACGCCGTGGCCGCCGACGAGGCCATTCGCATCGTCGTGCTTGCCTCGACGGGAAAGGTCTTTTCCGCCGGCCACGACCTCAAGGAGATGACCGCACGCCGCAGCGACGCGGATGGCGGCCGCGCCTTCTTCGAGAAAACCATGCGCATGGCGGCGGACCTCATGCTGAAAATCGCCGCACTGCCGCAGCCCGTCGTGGCGGAGATCGACGGCCTTGCGACCGCGGCCGGCTGCCAGCTCGTCGCCAGCTGCGACCTCGCCATCTGCACCGATACCTCGACCTTTTGCACGCCGGGCGTCAATATCGGCCTGTTCTGCTCGACGCCGATGGTTGCCGTCACCCGCGCCGCCCATCCCAAGCAGGCGATGGAGATGCTGCTCACCGGCGAGACCATCGACGCCTCGACCGCGAAGGATTTCGGCCTCGTCAATCGTATCGTGCCGCAGCAATATCTCCGCCAGGTCGTCGACAAATACGCCGCCGTCATCGCCTCGAAGTCGCCGCAGGCGTTGCGCATCGGCAAGGCCGCGATGCGCGCCCAGGCCGGTCTGCCGCTGGCGGATGCCTACGACGTCGCCGTCGCCACCATGGTGGACAACATGTTCGCCGACGACGCGCAGGAGGGCATCGGCGCCTTTCTCGACAAGCGCATGCCGGAGTGGAAAAAGCCGTGAGGTTTTCCGCTGGATGTACTCCGGGAAGCGGAGTATGCTCACCCGATGATCAAGTCCATTGCGGATACGGCAACGCGACAGTTCTTGGAAACGGGAAAATCCAGATTTTCCGGACTTGACGCCGCCAAGGCGATGGCGCGTCTGAATGTTCTCAATGCGGCACGAAGTCTGGATGACATTTCGCCGCTGCGTTCGATCGGCCTTCACAAATTGAGCGGCAACCGCAAAGGCCAATGGGCAATGACGATCAACGGCCCGTGGCGCCTCTGTTTTCTGTTCGAGAACGGCGATGCCTACGACGTCGAGATCGTCGACTATCATTGAAGGAGAAGACGGATGTTTGAAGTTCATCCCGGTTCGATCTTGAAGGAAGAACTGGAGGCGCGGCAAATGAGTGGCAATGCGCTTGCGCTTGCGCTGCGGATCAATTCCGGGCGAGTGTCGGAAGTCCTGAATGGAAAACGTGGAATTTCAGCGGACACCGCACTTCGTTTGGGGCGCTACTTCGGAAACGATCCGCAATTCTGGCTTGGATTGCAGGGTGCTTACGATCTAGCGGTTGCCCAGCGCGAAAGCGGTGAAAAGATCATACGTGAGGTCCTGCCTGCGCAGACCGCGGCGTGACGCTCACGCCAGCTTCAGCACCAGCACGCCCGCCGCAATCACCGCACCGGCGATGTAGCGCCAGATGCTGGCCTTCTCCTTGAGAATGAAGACCGAGATGAGGAGGGCGAAGAGGATGGCGGTTTCGCGCAGCGCCGCGACGGTCGCGACGGGCGCCTTTGTCATCGCCCAGAGCGCGAGGCCATAGGAGGCGATGGAACCGGCGCCGCCGAACAGGCCACGTGCCCAGTTGTGACGGACATGGTTCCAGACCGGGCGGCTGCCGCGCCGAAGGATTGCCCAGCCGAAAAGCAGGACGGGCGGCAGCAGTGACATCCACAGCGTATAGGACACGGCGTTGCCGGAGACGCGCGCGCCCGCGCCGTCCACGAAGGTATAGGTGGCGATGACGGCGGCGTTCGCCAGCGCGTAGACGATGGCGCGCCGGCTGCCGTGCCGGGATTCGAAGGCCAGCGTCAGCACGCCGGCGGAGATGACCAGGACGCCGGCCATCGCGGTGGGCGTGAGATGTTCACCAAGAATGAAACCGCTCGTGGTGGCGACCAGCAACGGTGCGGCACCGCGCATCAGCGGATAGACGAGACCGATGTCGCCGGCCCGATAGGCCGCGGCGACGAGCTGGAAATAGGCGAACTGGAGGACGGCCGACGTCAGGATGAACGGCCAGGAATCCGGATGGGGCAGGGGCACGAAGGCAAGGAAGGCGAGGCCCACCATGCCGCCGCCAAGCGAGACCATCGCGGCATCGAGCGACTTGTCTGTGCCGGATTTGACGAGCGCATTCCAGGTCGCATGCAAGGCCGCGCCGAACAGCACGAGAAAGAGAACGTCTAGCGGCAATCTGGAACCTCGAGGGGGAAGGCACGGGCGGAGGAAGCGCCCTTCATCTGCCCAAAGGCTGGGTTTTGCAATCGGGATTTCCAGCAAATTTCGTGATGTGCGCGGCAAATTCCGTGATGACTGATCCGAAACGGAACAGGTTCTCCGGGGCAGCACGTTCAAACACGGTCGTCTTCTTTAAGATTTTGCGCTAGAATGCGACTTGCAGACGAGTGAGAGACGGTCGCGAACGCCGGAGGAGGCAGCGATGAACCACGATCACTATGCCGACAGCTACATCCGCCACATCCTGAAATCGGTTCACACGATCGCCATGCTCGGCGCATCGCCGAACGACGGGCGACCGAGCCACGGCGTGATGGGGTTCCTGCTCGGCAAGGGCTACCACGTCATTCCGGTCAATCCGGGCCATGCCGGCAAAACCATCCTCGGCCAGACCGTCTATGCCCATCTCGCCGATATCCCCGAACCGATCGACATGGTCGATGTTTTCCGGGCTGCGAACCAGCTGGATGCGGTGGTCGACGAGGTTCTCGCCCTTCGCCCCCTGCCGTCCGTGCTCTGGGGCCAGTTCACCGTGCGTGACGATGCCGCTGCCGCCCGCGCGGAAGCCGCCGGCCTTCAGGTCGTCATGGATCGCTGCCCGGTGACGGAATATCCGGTCTTGATGCTCAAGGCATCCTGACGGCCGTCAAACATTGACTTCAAGTTGCGTTGCCCCAATTCTCCCCGGAGAAACGGGAAAGCACCATGAACCACGATTCCTATCCGGACTACTATATCGCCGACATCCTGCGTTCTACGAAGGTCATCGCTCTCGTCGGCGCATCGCCGAACCCGGAGCGGCCCAGCCATCGCGTCATGGCTTTCCTGCTGCGCAAGGGTTACCGCGTCATTCCGGTCAATCCCGGCCAGGCCGGCAAGGAAATCCTCGGCCAGCCCGTCGTCGCCCGCCTTGCCGATATCGTCGAGCCGATCGACATGATCGACGTTTTCCGTGCGGCCGACGCCCTGCCGTCGGTCGTCGAGGAGGCGCTGGCGCTCAACCCGCTGCCAAAGGCGATATGGGGACAGCTCTCGGTGCGCCACGATGCGGCCGCCGCAACGGCGGAAGCGGCCGGCGTCAAGGTGGTGATGGATCGCTGCCCGGCCATCGAGTATCCGCGCCTCGTCGCGTGAGATTTTTCCGGTGCGCAAGGCGGATTGTCGCTGCCTTGGTTTTCCAGAAAATCTTTCTTTGACCGGCTCTTACCGCTCTGAAATAGTGCCTCGACTTTAGCCAGGGAGGCCATTTCATGACGAAGAACAAACCCGGATTTTCCACGCTCGCCATCCATGCCGGCGCGCAGCCGGACCCGACGACCGGCGCGCGCGCCACGCCGATCTATCAGACCACCAGCTTCGTTTTCAACGATACGGATCATGCCGCCTCGCTGTTCGGCCTGCAGGCCTTCGGCAATATCTATACGCGCATCATGAACCCGACGCAGGCCGTGCTCGAAGAGCGGGTCGCGGCGCTGGAAGGCGGCACGGCAGCACTTGCCGTCGCCTCCGGCCATGCCGCGCAGCTTCTCGTCTTCCACACGATCATGCGCCCGGGCGACAATTTCATCTCGGCCCGCCAGCTCTATGGCGGCTCGATCAACCAGTTCGGTAATGCCTTCAAGAGCTTCGACTGGCAGGTGCGCTGGGCCGATACCGGCGATCTTTCGTCCTTCGAAAGCCAGATCGACGACAAGACCAAGGCGATCTTCATCGAGAGCCTGGCCAATCCTGGCGGCACCTTCGTCGATATCGCCGGCATTGCTGACGTCGCGCACCGCCATGGCCTGCCGCTCATCGTCGACAACACGATGGCGACGCCCTATCTCGTGCGTCCGCTGGAGCACGGTGCCGATATCGTCGTGCATTCGCTGACGAAGTTCATGGGCGGTCATGGCAACTCCATGGGCGGCGTCATCGTCGATGGCGGCACATTCGATTGGACGGCGTCCGGCAAATACCCGGCACTGTCCGAGCCTCGGCCGGAATATGCCGGCATGGTGCTGCATGCGACCTTCGGCAATTTCGCCTTCGCCATCGCCTGCCGCGTCCTTGGCCTGCGCGATTTCGGCCCTGCCATCTCGCCCTTCAATGCCTTCCAGATCTTGACCGGTATCGAGACGCTGCCGCTCAGGATGCAGCGCCATTGCGACAATGCGCTCGCCGTCGCCAAGTGGCTCAAGGCGCATGACAAGATCTCCTGGGTCACCTATGCCGGCCTCGAAGACGACCCGAACCATGCCCAGCAGCAGCGCTATTCGCCGAAGGGGGCGGGCGCCGTCTTCACCTTTGGTCTGAAGGGCGGGTACGAAACGGGCAAGCGCTTCGTCGAAGGCCTGGAAATGCTGTCGCACCTGGCGAATATCGGCGACACGCGCTCGCTGGTCATCCATCCGGCCTCCACAACCCATCGCCAGCTCACCGAAGCGCAGCAGGTGGCGGCCGGTGCCGGCCCGGATGTCGTGCGGCTGTCGATCGGCATCGAAGACGTCGCCGATATCATCGCCGATATCGAACAGGCGCTGGCCAAGGCCTGATCCTTTCGGGGCGGCCTATCGCGGCCGCCCGTTTTTCCTTTTGATGGAGCAGACGCAGCATGAGCAAGGCGCAACCTTTCGACGTCGCCGGCATCGAACCCGAAGTGGGCAAGCCGGCCGCAGACCGGCTGATTTCCGGTGATCCGGTCTTTACCAGCTGGAACATCGAGGAGGCCGAGGGCGGCATCTATTCCGGCATCTGGCAATCGACGCCCGGCAAATGGCGCATCCAGTACGACGAGTGGGAGTATTTCCACATCCTCGAAGGCCACTCGATCGTCACTTCCGACGAGGGCGAGGTCTTTGTCCTCAAGGCCGGCGACCGCCTGATCCTGAGACCCGGCTTCAAGGGAAGCTGGGAAGTCGTTGAAACGACTCGCAAGGATTACGTTATTCGTCTTTAAGCCCCGGGTTTCGGTTTCGTCGCCCGAAAGGCTTTTGCAAAATCGGGCGATGAAATGAATCCGAGCAGGCTGCGCATTTCGGCCGAGCGTTCGGCACCGAATACCGTATCGAACCGGCCCTGCGCCTCGCGCCAGAGCGCCAGCGCCTCTTCCTGCTTCCTGACGCCGAGCGCCGTCAGCCGTGCCCGCCGGACACGTCTGTCGGTGTCGTCCGGAATGAGTTCGACCAACCCGTCGCGGGTCAGCGGCTTCAGCGTGTGGCCGAGCGCCGACAGGTCCATTACCAGCGCTTCTGCCAATGGTTTCAAAGGTGTACCGTTCGTGCCGTAAAAGGCGATCTGCGACAGCAGGGAAAACTGCGTGCCCTTGAGGCCGCTTGGCGCGATGACATCGTCATAAAGTTGGCCAAGCTGCCGCGCGGCGCGGCGGATCGCGCTGTTCGCGCAGTGTTGCCAGACGCCGTCGGTTTCGCTCATCTCTCACCTCGCTTTCAGTCTTCGATAAAAATCATGCGCGCCACTTGCAAGACGAAAAGGGTCTTGCCCATATAGTGGCATATACCACTAAATTCAAATCGGAGACCTGACATGACCCGCACTGCAAACCTTGGAACCGCCCTCGTCACCGGCGCATCGGCCGGCATCGGCGCCACCTATGCCGATCGGCTTGCCCGCCGCGGCTATGATCTCGTGCTCGTCGCCCGCGACGAAGCACGACTTTCGGCACTCGCGGGTAAACTGCAGGAGCAATACGGCATCGCCGTCGCCGTCATGCGCGCCGATCTCTCGGCATCCGCCGATGTCCGCATCGTTGAAAAGCGCATCCGCGAGGACGCTGCGATCACCCTGCTCGTCAACAATGCGGGTATCGGCCCGAAAGGGGCGCTGCTGGCCGACGACATCGACTATCTCGACACGATGATCGCACTCAACGTGACGGCGGCAAACCGTCTTGCCGTGGCGGCTGCGCAGGCCTTTGCTGCGCGTGGCAAGGGCACGATCGTCAACATCGCCTCGGCGGTCGCCATCGTCCCGGAGCTGTTCAACGGAGCCTATAGCGGTACGAAAGCCTTCGTGCTCGCCTTTACCCAGTCCCTTGCCCGTGAACTGGACGGCACCGGCGTACGCCTCCAGGCCGTGTTGCCGGGCCTGACGCGCACCGAAATCTTTGACCGGGCAGGGGGCTCGATCGACAACCTCGACCAGAACCATGTCATGGATGTCAACGATCTCGTCGATGCTGCCTTGGCGGGGCTCGATCAGGGGGAACTCGTCACCATTCCTTCGCTGCCAGAAAAAGCCGACTGGGAAAAGCTGGAAGCCACGCGGTTTTCTCTTGGCCCCAACATTTCCCGCAACAAGCCGGCCGTGCGCTACACAGCCGCCTGAGCCTCACCAGGTCAGGTCGAGCGCCTCGAGCCCGTGGAAATGGTAGACATCCTTTACCACGGGCTTTTTCGCGATCTTCAGCCCCGGCAGGCGCTGGAAGAGGATCGGCAGGGCGATGTTGAGCTCCAGCCGGGCGAGCGGCGCGCCGATGCAGAAATGGATGCCGGCACCGAAGGAGAGGTTGGCGCCTTCGTTACGATCCGGCTTGAAAGCGAGAGGATCGGAAAACTTCTTCGGATCGAGATTGGCGGCGGCGAGGATCATCGCCACCTTGTCGCCGCGCCGGAACTGGATGCCATCGAGTTCGACGTCCTCCAGCGCAAAACGATCGAAGATATGCACCGGCGCGGAAATGCGCAGGCATTCCTCCACGGTGCGTTCTGTCGCTTTTTCGTCGGCAAAGAGCAAAGCCGGATCGGCCTTGTTTTCGAGGATGGTGCGAACGGCGTTGCCGATCTGGTGCACCGTCGCCTCGTGTCCGGCATTGAGCAGCACGATGGTCGTCGAGATCAGTTCATCCTCGGTGAGGAGCTGGCCGCGGTGCTCGGTGTGCACCATGTGCGAGAGCAGGTCGTCGCGCGGTTCTGCCCGGCGTTTGGCGATCACGCTGCGCACATAATCGGAAAATTCCTGCGCCGCCTTGTCGGCGTTCAGTTCGTCCTCTTTCGTGCGGCCGAACATGTACATGCGTACATAGGCATGCGACCATTTTAGCAGTTGCGGCCCCATCTCGTCCGGAATGCCGATCATACGGGCGATCATCGTCACCGGCAGGATATCGGCGAAGGCGGACAGCAGCTCCACCTGACCGTCCTTCTCGAACCGGTCGATCGCCTGGTGGCAGAGCTCGGTGATTTCCGGCGTCAGCCGGTCGATCATGCGCGAGACGAAGGCGCGATTGACGAGGGTGCGCAGCCGCGTGTGCTCCGGCGGCTCCAGCTCCAGCAGCGACCACGCCTCCGCCGCGTCGAAATGCGCAAGATGCGCCTGCGGCTCGGGCATGCCGAGTTCCTCGCGCGTCGCAACATGCAGAATCTGCCGGCCGAAGCGGCGGTCGCGCAGCAGGCCGTTCACATGGTCATACCCCGTGAAATACCACATCTTCTGCTCTTCCCACCAGAAGGTGGGACAGTGCGCGTGCAGCGCCGCATAGACCGGGTTCGGGTCGCGGTAGAAATCGGGATTGCGGCCGTCGAGAGAGACGCGGCGGCTGGCGGCATCGATGGAAAGGAAGGGGAAATCTGTCGTCGTCATGGAGATGACCTAGCGGATTTCGCCGCGCCATGAAAGCGCGGCGGTCTCATGCTCAACAGCCGTGTCATTTCCCGACGGCGACACCCTCTCGCCGCGGATCGGCAGCGCCCTTCAGGCCGTCCGCGGAAAGCGCGATGGCATGCAGGCCCGAATTCATCTCGCCCATCTTCACCTCGTAGCCGAGGGCCTTCAGCGGCTCTGCGAGCTTTTCGGCGCCGGTACCGGCTTCGAGATCGTAGGGTCCGAAACGGTTGATGAGGTGTGGCATGGCGACGATCTCGCCGACATCCATGCCCCAGTCGATATGGGCGATCAGCGCTTGCGCGACATAGCCGATGATCTGGCTGCCGCCGGGTGAGCCAATGGCGAGCAGCGGCTTGCCATCCTTCATCACGATCGTCGGCGACATGGAGGAGCGCGGGCGCTTTCCCGGCTCGACGCGGTTGGCGACGGGCATGCCGTCGTCGTGGGTCTTGAAGGAGAAGTCGGTCAGTTCGTTGTTGAGCAGGAAGCCGCCGGTCATCAGCCGTGAGCCAAAACCGTTTTCGATCGTCGTGGTCATCGAGACGACATTGCCGTCTTTATCGACAATGACGAAATGGCTGGTGGAGGGCAGTTCGATCGCCGCGCCGCGGCCGAAGTTGAAGGCGTGGTCCCATTCCGGTTTGCCTGATGTCACCGCGTCGTTGCCGAGTGCCTTGTCGCCGTCGAGCAGTTTGGCCCGCTCGCCGAGATAGGTCTTATCGAGGAGCCCCTTGACCGGGATGGGCACGAAATCCGTGTCGGCAAGGTAGCGTTCACGGTCGGCGAAGGCCAGGCGCTGGGCGTCGCCGATCAGTCGCCAGCTTTCCGGATTGTCCTTGCCGAGCGCCTTCAGGTCGAAATTCTCCAGCATGCCGAGCATCTGGCCGATGGCGACCGCACCGGAGGAGGGCGGCCCCATGCCGCAGACCTCGAGTGCGCGATAATCGATGCAGACCGGGCGCCGCTCCTCGACGCGGTAATTGGCGAGGTCGGCGAGCGAGAGCACGCCGGCATTCTTGCCGGACATGCGCACCGTATCGACGATCGCATCGGCAATCGGTCCGGTATAGAACGCCGGCGCGCCGCCCGCCGCGATTGTCGACAGCGTCTCGGCATAAGCGGGGTTCTTGAGAAGGGTGCCGGCTTTCAACGGCGCGCCGTCGGCGCCGAAGAAATAGGTGCTCGTCGCCTCGAAGGCCTTCAGCTTGTCGCCTTCCGTGGCGATCAGCGTGGCAAGGCGCGGCGAGACGGCAAAGCCGTCGCGGGCGAGGGTTTCCGCCGGTGCGAAGAGACTTTTCCAGTCCTTGCGGCCCCAGCGGTTGTGCGCCTCCTGCATCAGCATGACGGTGCCGGGCGTGCCGACCGAGCGCCCGCCGACGACGGCGTCGAAGAATTTGAGGGGCTGGCCCGTCTCATCCAGGAAGAGTTTCGGTGTCGCCTCCATCGGAGCGGTCTCGCGGCCGTCCAGCGTGGTGATGCGTTTCGTGCCGGCGTCGTAGTAGACGAGGAACGCACCGCCGCCGAGGCCGGAGGATTGCGGCTCGACGAGGCCGAGCACGGTCTGGACGGCAATCATGGCGTCGATCGCGCTGCCGCCGTCGGCAAGGATCTTTTCGCCGGCCGCCGCCGCGAGCGGATGGGCGGCCGCCACCATATGCGTCTTCGCCGTCACCACCTTGGCGACGGCGAGGCCGGTGGCGCGCTCGGGTGCGACGGTGTCCGAGGCCTGTTGGGCCGAAGCGCCCGTCGCGGTCAGGAAAACAAGCCCGAGGGCTGCGAGAGTTCGTTTCGTCATGGCTGCCTCCGATGGGGGAGATATAGTGTGAGCATTCGAAAACGGCAGATAGGGGGGAGGGTGGAATTCACGCTTTCTTTACCCTGCCGACGGCTCGGTTGTGGAAATCATCGCTCCCCGTCGCGCCGGTTAACCGCATTCTGGCATAGAGCGCTGCAAAACGCGCCCCCGTCTTGAAGTCCGCTACCCTGACACTCTATGTAGGGAAGATGAAACTTGCTGATTCCCAACGCTTGGCGAAGGGGTTCAGGGCCACACCGATGAAGGATTGATATGAGAAATCCCGTAGATACCGCCATGGCTCTGGTGCCGATGGTCGTCGAGCAGACCAACCGCGGCGAGCGTTCCTACGACATTTATTCGCGTCTCCTCAAGGAACGTATCATCTTCCTGACGGGTCCCGTCGAAGATCACATCGCGACACTCGTCTGCGCGCAGCTTCTTTTCCTCGAGGCCGAAAACCCGAAGAAGGAAATCGCGCTTTACATCAACTCGCCGGGCGGCGTCGTGACGTCGGGCATGGCGATCTACGACACGATGCAGTTCATCAAGCCGGCCGTGTCGACGCTGTGCATCGGCCAGGCCGCATCGATGGGCTCTCTGCTGCTCGCCGCGGGCCACAAGGACATGCGCTTCGCCACGCCGAACGCCCGCATCATGGTGCACCAGCCCTCCGGCGGTTTCCAGGGTCAGGCATCGGACATCGAGCGCCATGCCCGCGACATCCTCAAAATGAAGCGCAAGCTGAACGAGGTTTACGTCAAGCATTGCGGCCGCACCTATGAGGAAGTCGAGCAGACGCTCGACCGTGACCACTTCATGAGCGCGGACGAGGCGAAGGACTGGGGTCTGGTGGACCGCGTCATCACGAGTCGCGAGGCGATCGAGGGCGTGGAAGGGGCGTAAGCATCGCGGTTCGATGCTACGCAACGGTTCACGCCACGGGATGCCATGACGCTCGACGAATACAACGCCTTCTGCGCTTCGCTCCCTGCCACGTCGCATGTCGTGCAATGGGGCGGGGCGCATGTCTGGAAGGTCGGCGACAAGGTTTTCGCCGTCGCCGGATGGAACGAGGGCGAGCTGCTCGGGGTCACCTTCAAGGTGTCCGAGCTGGCGTTCGATATTCTGCGCGAGCAGCCGGGATGCCGCCCGGCACCCTATCTCGCCTCGCGTGGCATGAAGTGGATTCAGCGGCAAACGGGCGAATCAGTGGACGACGCGGCCTTGTGTGACTATTTAAGAGAAAGTCACGGTTTGGTTGCGGCCAAGTTGACGCGCAAGGCGCGCGCTGATCTTGGCTTAAAGCGCGAATGAACGCAATCGTGTGATTTGTAATGATCGCGGGGCTTTATCAGCGCCATAAAGCCGGTAATATTGGCCGTTAATGCTATGTTGATTTGTGACAGCCTAGCATTTGGTGTTTAAGCGGGGAATGCGTTGCGACCGGTTGACGGGCCTGATCCCGGTCCGGTCAGTGCCCCTGGAGCCTTTGAAGGGCGCGCAAGCGCCACCTGTAAGGGCGGTTTGAGTGGTCCGGCCATCTTCCGGGAGATGAGCGGCGTGCTGGAAGGAAAGTGATATGAGCAAGGTCAGCGGCAGCAACGGCGGCGACTCCAAGAATACCCTGTATTGCTCTTTCTGCGGAAAGAGCCAGCACGAAGTCCGCAAACTCATCGCCGGACCGACCGTGTTCATCTGCGATGAATGCGTCGAATTGTGCATGGACATCATCCGCGAAGAGAACAAGACCTCGATGGTCAAGTCCCGCGACGGCGTTCCCACGCCCCAGGACATCATCAAAGTCCTCGACGAATATGTCATCGGCCAGCAGCAGGCGAAGCGCATCCTGTCGGTCGCGGTGCACAACCACTACAAGCGCCTGGCGCATTCCGCCAAGGGTTCGGATGTGGAACTGGCAAAGTCGAACATCATGTTGGTCGGCCCGACCGGCTGCGGCAAGACCTATCTTGCCCAGACCCTCGCCCGCATCATCGACGTGCCCTTCACCATGGCCGACGCCACGACGCTGACCGAAGCCGGTTACGTCGGCGAAGATGTCGAAAACATCATCCTGAAGCTGCTGCAGGCGGCCGACTACAATGTCGAGCGTGCGCAGCGCGGCATCGTCTATATCGACGAAGTCGACAAGATCTCGCGCAAGTCCGACAACCCGTCCATCACCCGTGACGTATCGGGCGAGGGCGTGCAGCAGGCGCTGCTGAAGATCATGGAAGGCACGGTTGCCTCGGTTCCGCCGCAGGGTGGCCGCAAGCATCCGCAGCAGGAATTCCTGCAGGTCGACACGACGAACATCCTGTTCATCTGCGGCGGCGCCTTCGCCGGCCTCGACAAGATCATCTCGGCGCGCGGCGAAAAGACCTCGATCGGCTTCGGCGC
The DNA here is from genome assembly GCF_009827055.1 of Shinella kummerowiae. Classification (GTDB taxonomy): domain Bacteria; phylum Pseudomonadota; class Alphaproteobacteria; order Rhizobiales; family Rhizobiaceae; genus Shinella; species Shinella kummerowiae. Next base: position 114,288 of record NZ_WUMK01000006.1, on the reverse strand, counting down.
ACAGGTTCGTTCGCCGGAAGATCGCCGCGTCGGCGAAGTGCTGCGCGAACTGGAGCCGGAAGATCTGGTGAAGTTCGGCCTCATCCCGGAATTCATCGGCCGTCTGCCGGTTCTGGCGACGCTCGAGGACCTCGACGAGGACGCGCTGATCCAGATCCTGTCCGAGCCGAAGAACGCGCTGATCAAGCAGTACCAGCGCCTGTTCGAGATGGAAGACGTGGAACTGACCTTCCACGAGGACGCGCTGCGCGAAATCGCCAAGCGTGCCATCATCCGCAAGACCGGCGCGCGCGGCCTGCGCTCGATCATGGAGAAAATCCTGCTCGACACGATGTTCGAGCTTCCGACGCTCGAAGGCGTTCGCGAAGTCGTCATTTCGGATGAAGTGGTCAAGGGCTCTGCCCGTCCGCTTTACATCTATTCGGAGCGTTCCGGCGAGAAGGCCAACGTCTCGGCCTGATCGTGCCGCACCTATCGCTTCAGGAAGGACCCGCCCCGGCGGGTCTTTTCGTTTGCAGTCAACTCACGACCTTTCGTGACTGGCCGCTGGCGGGCGGGCAGGGCATGATGCCGATCCTGCCATGTATGTAAGACGTTGCGAAACGACGCGTGACGGGCGAAGATGGAAGACTTCGATTCTGTTTTGCGTATGCTCCGGCGGCATGCCGGGGGAAGGCCGCAAGTTCCGCAACAGCGCGGAAGACTACACTTCCTTCCGTTGGTTCGTCTGGCCCGACACGGGGTGGGGCACTCCGTTGCCGGGCTTGAAAAAGTGTTAACCGCACGCCACTTGTGGATGGAAAAGATCGCCGGCCCGTTACGCTTTTAGCGCCGACAGGACCGGTTCCCGGAAACGGGACGTTTGAAAGGAAATGACATGACCAAAAAGACGTCTGCGCCGCACGATTCCACGGCCTTCCCGGTCCTGCCCCTGCGCGACATCGTGGTGTTCCCGCACATGATCGTTCCGCTGTTCGTTGGCCGCGAGAAGTCGATCCGCGCGCTCGAGGAAGTCATGGGCACCGACAAGCAGATCATGCTTGCAACCCAGATCAACGCTTCCGACGACGACCCGGAAACCGACGCCATCTATCGTATCGGCACCGTCGCCAATGTTCTCCAGCTGCTGAAGCTGCCCGACGGCACCGTCAAGGTGCTGGTCGAAGGCCGCGCGCGTGCCGAGATCGACGGCTACACCGAACGCGAGGAGTTCTACGAGGCGCTGGCACATGTGCTGGTCGAGCCTGAAGAGGACCCGGTCGAGATCGAGGCGCTGTCGCGCTCCGTCGTCTCCGAGTTCGAGAACTATGTGAAGCTCAACAAGAAGATTTCGCCGGAAGTCGTCGGTGCCGCAAGCCAGATCGAGGACTACTCGAAGCTCGCCGATACCGTCGCCTCGCACCTGTCCATCAAGATCGTCGAGAAGCAGGAAATGCTCGAGACGACGAGCGTCAAGCTGCGGCTTGAAAAGGCGCTCGGCTTCATGGAAGGCGAAATCTCGGTTCTGCAGGTCGAGAAGCGCATCCGCTCGCGCGTCAAGCGCCAGATGGAAAAGACCCAGCGCGAATACTACCTGAACGAACAGATGAAGGCGATCCAGAAGGAACTCGGCGACGGCGAGGACGGCCGCGACGAGATGGCCGAACTGGAAGAGAAGATTGCCAAGGCCAAGCTCTCCAAGGAGGCCCGCGAGAAGGCGGATGCCGAGATGAAGAAGCTGCGCCAGATGAGCCCGATGTCGGCGGAAGCCACCGTCGTGCGCAACTATCTCGACTGGCTGACCGGCATTCCGTGGGGCAAGAAGTCGAAGATCAAGACCGACCTCAACGCTGCGGAAAAGATTCTCGACGAGGACCATTTCGGCCTCGACAAGGTCAAGGAGCGCATCGTCGAATATCTCGCCGTGCAGGCGCGCTCGACCAAGATCAAGGGGCCGATCCTGTGCCTCGTCGGTCCTCCGGGCGTCGGCAAGACCTCGCTCGCCAAGTCGATCGCCAAGGCGACCGGCCGCGAATATATCCGCATGGCGCTCGGCGGCGTGCGCGATGAGGCCGAGATCCGCGGTCACCGCCGCACCTATATCGGCTCGATGCCCGGCAAGGTCATCCAGTCGATGAAGAAGGCGAAGAAGTCCAACCCGCTCTTCCTGCTCGACGAAATCGACAAGATGGGCATGGATTTCCGCGGCGATCCGTCGTCGGCCCTGCTCGAGGTGCTCGATCCGGAACAGAACTCGACCTTCATGGATCACTACCTGGAAGTCGAATACGACCTGTCCAACGTCATGTTCGTGACGACGGCAAACACGCTGAACATTCCGGCGCCCCTGATGGACCGCATGGAATTGATCCGCATTGCCGGCTACACGGAAGAGGAAAAACTGGAAATCGCCAAGCGGCACCTGCTGCCGAAGGCGATCCGCGACCACGCGCTGCAGCCGAAGGAGTTTTCGGTCACCGATGGCGCGCTGATGGCGGTCGTCCAGCAGTACACCCGCGAGGCGGGCGTGCGTAACCTCGAGCGTGAATTGATGAAGGTCGCCCGCAAGGCGGTCACCGAGATCATCAAGGGCAAGTCGAAGAAGGTCGAGGTCACGGCGGAGAACATCCACGACTTCCTCGGCGTTCCGCGCTACCGCCACGGCGAAGCCGAGGGCGAGGATCAGGTCGGTGTCGTCACCGGTCTTGCCTGGACGGAAGTCGGCGGCGTGCTGCTGACGATCGAAGGCGTCAGCCTGCCGGGTGGCAAGGGCCGCATGACGGTGACCGGCAACCTGAAGGACGTGATGAAGGAATCGATTTCCGCGGCGGCCTCCTATGTCCGCTCGCGCGCCGTCGATTTCGGCATCGAACCGCCGCGCTTCGACAAGACGGACATCCACGTCCACCTTCCCGAAGGTGCGACGCCGAAGGACGGCCCGTCGGCTGGTATCGCCATGGCGACCGCCATCGTCTCCATCATGACCGGCATCCCGGTCTCGAAGGATGTGGCGATGACCGGTGAAGTGACGCTGCGCGGCCGGGTGCTGCCGATCGGCGGCCTGAAGGAAAAGCTGCTTGCAGCGCTTCGCGGCGGCATCAAGAAGGTGCTGATCCCGGAAGAAAACGCCAAGGACCTGGCGGACATTCCGGACAACGTGAAGAACAGCATGGAGATCGTCCCCGTCTCGCGCATGGGCGAGGTCATCAAGCACGCGCTCGTGCGCAGGCCCGAGCCGATCGAGTGGGACGGAACCGCCGAAGCGGCCAAGGTTCCGGCGGTCGAATCGACCGAAGATGCCAACGGCGCGATCGCGCATTGAGCCTTAATGCCGGCTAAACAACTCGGCGTTTTGGAGTGAAACTGGAAAAGACCGGCCGTCGTGCCGGTCTTTTTCGTTGAAAAACGTGTGTAAACCCCGGATTCTCAGGGGATTGCGACGAAATTTTCTTGCGGGGCGAAAGCCGATGCGTATTCTGCCCCCGACTTGTATGAGTCGTTTCAAACCGTAAGAAAGGGGTGGAAACATGAACAAGAATGAACTCGTATCCTCGGTCGCTGAGAAGTCGGGCCTGTCGAAGACGGACGCAGCATCTGCTGTCGACGCCATTTTCGAGACGATCCAGGGCGAACTCAAGAGCGGCGGCGACGTTCGTCTCGTCGGTTTCGGCAATTTCTCCGTATCGCGCCGTGAAGCTTCGAAGGGCCGCAACCTTTCGACTGGCGCCGAGATCGAGATCCCGGCCCGCAACGTGCCGAAGTTCTCGGCCGGCAAGGGTCTGAAGGACGCCGTCAACGGCTGATCCGTTATTGCTGCCATCCGTCCTTCGGCCCGTTCGGCTTGAGGATGCGTGCAGCTTTCAAAGCCTGCAGTGTCATCTGTGATGCTGTGGGGGAGGGCGGTTACCCACTCCGCCGCCAATCCTGAATTTCAGGGTCGGGGTCCGGTTCGTCCGGGCCCCCTTTTATTTGCGGGCAAGGGCCTGTGCGTGTCGCCGAATTGTCATCGGCCTGTAACACGAAAGCCTCAGAACCGCCGGGTTCCTTTTTACCGGATCCCGGAGGCTTTCATGAAAACCCGTTCCCTCACCGCTGCCCTGGCCGCGGTTCTCGCCGCATCGGTTGCTCCTGCCGCCAGCGCCGAACCTGTATTCAATCGCATTGCATCCTTCGCCGTTGCCGACAACCTGCCGGAAGGCAAGGACAAGGCAACGCCCACCTCGTCGGAAATCATTGCTGCGTCCGAGGATGGCAACACGCTGGTCTATTCCGACAGCCCGAACAAGGCGATCGGCTTCATCGACATCACCGATGCGAAGGCCCCGAAGGCCGCCGGCACCGTCGCCTTCGAAGGTGAGCCGACATCGGTAACGTTCGCCGGTGGCAAGGCGCTCGTCGCCATCAACACCCGCGAAAGCTTCGTCAAGCCGTCGGGCATCCTTGCCCAGGTCGACGTGGCGTCGAAGGCCACCGACACGACTTGCGACCTCGGCGGCCAGCCGGACTCGATTGCCCTCAACAAGGACAAGACGATTGCCGCGATCGCCATCGAGAACGAGCGCGACGAAGAGGTCAATGACGGCGACATCCCGCAGATGCCGGCCGGTGACCTGGTTCTGCTGTCCGTCAAGGATGGCGTCGTCGATTGCGGTTCGATCAAGCATGTCACGCTGACCGGCCTTGCCGACGTCGCAGGTGACGATCCGGAGCCGGAATTCGTCGCCTTCAACGGCCAGGACGAGATCGCGCTAACGCTCCAGGAAAACAATTACATCGTCATCATTAACGGCAAGACCGGCGACGTGAAGAGCCACTTCTCGGCCGGCAGCGTCAGCCTCGAAGGCATCGACACCAAGAAGGACGGTGCGCTGAAGTTCACCGGCGAGATGAAGGACGTCGCCCGCGAGCCGGACGCCGTGAAGTGGCTGGACGACAACCGTTTCGTCGTGGCCAATGAAGGCGACTGGAAGGGCGGCGCGCGCGGCTTCACGATCTTCGACAAGACCGGCAAGGTCCTGTACGAGAACGGCGCCGGCTTCGAGCGCGAGATCGCCAAGATCGGCCACTACCCGGACAAGCGCAACAAGAAGGGCGTCGAGCCGGAAGGCCTGGAAGCCGCCAAGTTCGGCGACGACAACCTGTTCTTCGTGCTTGCCGAGCGTGCATCCATCGTCGGCGTCTACAAGGATACCGGTGCCGAGCCTGAGCTTCTCCAGCTCCTGCCGTCGGGCGTCGGTCCGGAAGGCGCCGTCGCCATTCCGAGCCGCAACCTCTTCGTGACCGCCAACGAAACCGATCTTGTCAAAGATGGCGGCGCCCGTTCGCACGTCATGATCTACGAGCGCGCGGAAGGCGAAGCCGCCTATCCGCAGATCGTCTCCACCGAGAAGGACGGCGAGCTGATCGGCTTCGGCGCGCTTTCGGGCCTTGCTCCGGTCAAGGACAAGCCGGGCATGCTCTATGCCGTCAACGATTCCTTCTACGCCTCGCAGCCGACGATCTTCACGATCGACGCTACCGCGAAGCCGGCGAAGATCGTCGATGCCCTGCGCATCACGCGCAACGGTGCGGCCGCGCAGAAGCTCGACAGCGAAGGCCTGACGCCGGACGGCGAGGGCGGCTTCTGGCTTGCCAATGAAGGCGACGCCGACAAGCTCTACAGCCACGCCATCATCCACGTGAACAAGAAGGGTGAGATCGAGAAGGAAATCGCCATTCCCGCCGAGTTGCGTGCCGGCGAGAAGCGCTTTGGCTTCGAAGGCATCACCAGCGTCGGCGAAGGCGATGACCAGGTTCTCTGGATGGCCGTGCAGCGCGAATGGGGCGATGACGAGAAGGGCTTTGTGAAGCTCGTCTCCTACAAGCCGTCGTCGGAAGAATGGGGCGCTGTGCGCTATCCGCTCGAAAAGACCGAAAGCGGCTGGGTCGGCCTTTCCGAAATCACCGCGAGCGGCGACTACGCCTACATCATCGAGCGTGACAACCTGATCGGCCAGGCCGCCAAGCTGAAGAAGCTCTACCGCGTGGCGCTTGCCGACCTGAAGCCGGCCAAGCTGGGCGGCGACCTGCCGGTCGTCAAGAAGGAAGAGGTCCGTGACCTCATTCCCGAGCTGAAGGGTGCCACCAACGGCTTCGTCGTCGACAAGGTCGAAGGCTTCACCGTCGATGCTGCTGGCAACGGCTTCATCGTGACCGACAATGACGGCGTCGACGACTCGTCCGGCGAGACGCTGTTCTTCGGCATCGGCCCGATGAACGCGATGTAATACCAAAGCGCGGCGCCTCTTCCTCTTGGGGGGAGGCGCGGTGCCTGGCGGAATGCCAAAATGAAAAGGCCGGGATCGCGAGATCCCGGCCTTTTGTCATTCGTGAGGTCGGCGGGCTTAGCCGACGGCTTGCAAGGAACGAGCGGGTGCCGCTTCGGCTCCGCCCTCCGCCTTGTCTCTTTCCCGCTGCAGCGCGTCGGTCTTCTCGCTGAGACAGCCGATGATGTCCTTCAGCTGCTGCTTCTGTTCCTCGGTGAGGGCGTTGAAGATGGCCTCGATCATTTTGTGCTGCGGCTGCTGGGCGGCGGAGATCACCGTCCGGCCGGTATCCGTAATCGAGACGATCTTGGCGCGACGGTCCTTCGGGTCCGGCTCGCGCTTGACCAGCTTGTCACGCTCGAGACCATCGATCGCTTCCGTCACCGTGCGAGGGGCGAAACCAAGCGCACAGGCAATATCCGTCGACCGCTGCGGGCCCTGACATTCCAGAAGAAGCAGGAACTTGCTGCGGGCGAGCGATACACCTTCGTCCATCATGCACTCATTCACCAGGCGGCTGACCTGATGGTAGAGTTTGAACATGCCCTGGGAGATTTCTATCGTGCTACTCATGAGGGGAAATATAGGTATTATGAGGGACCATGTCAAATGATTGTGAAGTTTTCCGGATAATTTGATCATAGATATTGAACGATGCGTGTAAATGCGAACGGTCAGGCAAAGGGCGTTTTTCCTATGCCTTCTCCGGCCTTTTCAGGGCGGATTGATTTCTTTCCTGCATAACCCGGCCGACGTTGCTGCAAGCATTGACCGGCGGGAGGGCTGAGGCGATTGTCCGGCCATGCCTTTCCGCTTCATTCACACCGCAGACCTGCATCTCGATTCGCCACTCACCTCGCTCGCCCTGCGCAATGCCGAGCTCGGCGATCTCGTGCGCGGCGCGACGCGCAAGGCGCTGGAACGCATCGTCGACCTCGCCATTGCGCAAGCGGTGGATGCCGTCATCGTCGCCGGCGACCTCTATGACGGTTCGCAGACCTCGATGGCGACGGCGCTCTTCCTGATGGGGCAGATGCGCCGGCTGGAGACGGCCGGCATCCGCGTCTTTCTCATTCGCGGCAACCACGATGCGCAGTCGCAGATCACCCGCGAACTGACCTTCCCAGCGAACGTGCATGTCTTCGACGGACGCGGCAAACCGGTGAAAGCGGGTGCGCTCGGCAACGGTCGGGAAATTCACATGCACGGCGTCAGCTTCGCCCAGCCGCACGCGCCCACCTCGCTGCTGCCGACCTATCGCGGACCGGTGGCGGACGCCGTCAATATCGGCCTCATGCACACGAGCCTCGCCGGTGCGAGCAGCCATGATCCCTATGCGCCCACGAGCATTACGGACCTCGCCGCGCATGGTTTCGACTACTGGGCGCTCGGCCATATCCACCAGCGACGGGTGCATCTGGAAAAGCCGTGGATCGTCATGCCCGGCAATCCGCAAGGGCGCGACATCAACGAGGGCGGCGCGAAAGGCGTGACGCTCGCGACCGTCGCGGAGGATGGCACGATCACCTGCGAGGAGCATGGCGTTGCCGTCGCAATGTTCGAGCGGTTGACGCTCGATCTTGCCGGCATCGACGACTGGCGCGGCATGCTTGACCGTGCCGAAACCGTTCTGGCGCGGGCGAGGGAGGCCGCCGCCGGCGCGCATCTCGTTGCGCGGCTCATCCTGACCGGCGCCACGCCGCTTGCCTGGCGCCTGCGCCGCGACGAGGATCTGTTGCTCGGCGAATTGCAGAACCTCGCCGCCTCGCTTGGCGACTGCTGGATCGAGGCGGTGGAACTGGCCGTTTCCCTGCCGCTGGCGGCCAGCAGTGCCGATGCCGGGCCGGTCACCGAGCTTTCGCGGCTGATGCATGAGGATGTGGTGCAGAGCCATGCCTTTCGCGAGGAACTGCGCGAGACCGTGAGCGACCTCCTGCGCCAACTGCCGAAGGAGGCGCGCAGCCTGTTGGCGGCGGATGAAACGGCGGAGGAGGCGTTGCTCTCCGACCTCGCCCTTCAGGGTTCCGATGCCGTGCTTGCCCGCCTCGGCGGCGACGGCGAGAGGACGTAGACGCCATGCGCCTCGATCGCCTCGACCTCGTCCGCTATGGAAAATTCACCGATCGCAGTCTCGATTTCGGCCCGGTGCGGCCGGGAAAACCGGATTTCCACCTCGTGCACGGCCCCAACGAGGCCGGCAAATCCACCCTGTTCTCCGCCTATCTCGACCTGCTCTTCGGTATCGAGAAATCGAGTGCCTACGGCTTTCTACACCCCTATTCACTGATGCGCGTCGGCGGCCGGCTTTCCATCGGCGGCGAACACCACGACGCCTATCGCCTGAAACGCAATCAGGCCTCGCTCGTTTCCGTCGATGACCGGCCGTTGCCGGACACGCTTTTCGCCTCCGTGCTCGGCGGCATGGACCGCAACGCCTACCGCACGATGTTCTCGCTGGACGACGAGAGCATCGAAAAGGGCGGTGAAGACATCCTGAAGAGCGAGGGTGAACTCGGCTCGATGCTGTTTTCGGCGAGCTCCGGCCTATCCGACATGGCCTCGGGACTTGCCGCGCTGAAGCTGGAAGCCGACGAATTCTATCGCCCGTCCGGGCGTAAACACGGCCTCTCGGCGCTGAAGGCGGAGATCGAGGCGCTGGCCGCGGAACGCAAGACGCTCGACGTGGCCGCCCGCGACTACGGCATTCTGGTGCGCGACCGCGACGCCGCCGCCCAGCGGCACGAGGAGGTGACCGCCGCCCGCTCCCGCATGCGCGCCGCCTTGGCGCTGGTGGAGCGCAGCCTTTCCGCGCTGCCCTATCTCCGGCGCCTGCGCGCCCTGCGGACGGAACTCGGGGCCTTCGATCTCGGCGATTCCCCGCCAATGGCCTGGCGCGCGCTTTCGGGTGAACTGGCGCGCGAGGAGGCCGAGATCGCGGCGCGGGCCGCGCGGGTCGAAGCCGAGCGTGAGCGCCATGTCGAGGAGCGTGCAGCACTTTCCGAGGACGATGCCGCGCTTGCGGCGGAGGCGGACATTGCGGCGCTTGCCGGCTCTGCTCTCGAAGCCCGCTTCCGGACCGCGGCGATGGACCTGTCCTCCCGCGAGGCGGAGCGCGACCGCGTCGTTGCGACGATCGGCGCGGGCATTGCCGCGCTCGGCCTTTCGCCGGATGCCGATCCTGCGGAAACCCTGCTGCCACCCGGCCTGGGCGAAAAGCTCGCAACCCTCCTGTCGCGGCGAACGGCGCTAGTCGAACGCTCCGAAGCGGCCCTTCGGGAGCGCGCCGAAGCGGAAAAGTCATTGACTGCGACCGGCAGCAAGGCGGGCGCCGTTTCGGACGAGGATGCGGGCCGCGACGACGCGCTTCTGTCCACGCTCGGCGCGGCCCTGCGCGCCGCCCGTTCCGGCGATCTCCCGGCACGCCTGCGCGAAGTCCGCCGTCTTGTCGCTCTTGCGCGGCAGGAGGCGGACAGCGCGATGGCACGCCTCGCACCCTGGTCCGGCACGGCAGCGGCGCTGGAGGGGCTTGCCGTCCCCGGGGCGGCGGAGCTGGAAACATTGCGCAAGAGGTCCAATGCGGCCGCCGAGGCCTTGCATCGCCAACAGGAGCAGGTCACGGCGCTGGAACTGGACATAAAGTCCGCCACGGCGACGCTCGAGGCCCTGCAGCAAACGACCGGTGCGACGGGAGAGGAGCGTGCGGACCAGCTTCGGGCGATACGAGAGACCGTTTGGCAAAGGCATCTCGCCGTCCTTGACAGCGATTCTGCGGCGACCTTCGAGCACGCCATGCGTGAGGATGACCGCGCCAGGGATGCGCGCCTGCGCAATGCCGATCGCCTTTCGGAGCTGCGCGTTCTCGAACGCACCGCAGCAGAGGGTGCGGCCCGGCTGCGGACGTTTGGCGCCGAAGCCACGCGGCTGGAGCAGGTGAGCGCGGAAATCGACGCCGAGGTGTCTTCGCTCGCCAGCTCTATGGGCCTGCCTGGCGAAACGCCGCTCGCGCAGATGAGCGCCTGGCTCGAGCAACGGTCGGTGACGCTGGAAAAACACGGCAGCCTCGCGCAGCAGGAGATCCAGGTTGATCTGGTCGAGACGGAGGCGCGCGCCTTGCGTGCCCGGTTCCATACTCTCCTTGGTAGCGCCCCTCAGCAAGACGTAGCCGTCGACGAAGTCCTGTTCCTTGCTGAAGACCGTTTGGAGGCTTTGAAGGCCGCGCGTGCACAGCGCCTTGCCGCGGTTGAGCATCTGGCGCGCGCAAAAGCCGATCTGGAAACGCGCCGGAAGGCGGCGGAGGAGGCTGCTTCGGCACTCGCGGCGTGGCAGGAGGCCTGGGACAACGCGATCGCCGGCACCTGGCTTGCAACAGAGACGGCGCCTGCCGAGCCGGAGCGTCTGGCGGCGCTTCTTCCGACCTTGCAAACGCTTGCCCAGAATGTTGAGCGGCGGCGTGAGTTCGACCATCGCATCGCCGGAATGCGCCGTGACCAGCAGGACTACGGCAACCATGCCCGTCGGCTTGCCGAACGGCTTTCCGAGCCGTTCCAGGCGGAAGACCCGCTGTCTACCGTTGCGGGCCTTGGCCAACGGCTTGCCGCCGCCAAAACCGTCCACGAGCGCGGCGAGGCGATCGACAAGGTATTGGCAAGGCTTGAAGAAGAGGAGAGGGCGCTGGACGAGCGCCGCGCCGTCCTGACGTCGCGGCTTGCGGAAATCTTCGCCTTCCTCGGCTGCGACAGCCTTGCCGAGGCCGATCTCCTGCTCGAGGCCTATCGCAAGCGGGACGATGTTCTCGGTCGCATCGAGGATGCGGCGCGCGATCTGGTGCAGCAGATGCGCACCGAAACGGTCGAGGAGGCCGAAGCGCTGCTTTCGGCGGTTGACGACGATCAGCTGGCGGGGGAGAGGGCGGACCTCTCGACGCGGCTGGAAGGCCTCGACCGCGCGGTGGAGGAGCAGCATCTGGCACGGGCACGGGCACAGGAAGCTCTGTCGCGGGTCGCCGGCAGCGACGAGGCGGCGGCGCTGGAGGAGCGACGGCGCACGGCGCTGATCGAGCTTGCGGAAAAGTCGCGGCGGTATCTGGCGACGCGCGCCGGCATCCTGGCGGCGGAGCAGGCGTTGCGGCTCTACCGCGAGCGCCACCGCAGCGCCATGATGGAGCGGGCCTCGAAAACGTTCCGTGACATCACCGGCGGCGAATATGCCGGCCTTTCGACGGTGCTGGAGAAGGACGGCGAGTTTCTCGTCGTCAATGCCGCCTCCGGCGGCTCGAAACTCGCCAAGGACCTTTCCAAGGGCACGCGCTTCCAGCTCTATCTGGCACTGCGCGTGGCCGGCTATCACGAGATCGCTGCCAGCCGGGAGATCGCGCCCTTCATCGCCGATGACATCATGGAGACCTTCGACGATCGCCGTGCCCTCAATGCGCTGCGCGTGATGGGCGATATGGCGAAGGGTGGCCAGGTGATCTACCTGACACACCACCAGCATTTGCGCGATCTGGCGCTGGAAGCCTGCCCGGACGTCACGCTGCATGAATTGTGAGGGCTGAAACGTTTGGTTTCTCAGGCAGGCGTTGACGCCCGGAACTTGACTCGCCGGGCGGTAAGTGGTTCTTGGCGCACCATCTGCACCGCCGCGAAGCCTGCTTCGCGTGGTGTTCCGCCTTCGCAAAACGGACAGGCATGATGATGAGGACCGGGAAAGAGGCGAGCATGTGGGAGCGGGGTTTTGCACCCGTCGGCTTCCTCGTGCTGCTCGTTACCCTGTTCCTGTCGCAATTCTCCCTGCCGGATACGACGCGCACAGCCGACCACCCCGACCGTACGGCCGCCGAGGGCGGCGTTGCGCCGTCACCGCTGTCTGCCGCCGACGACCTGTGGTTCCCGGCAAGCGGCCATGCCGAGCGGCGAATCGCCAAGGCAAAGGCCGGCCTGCCGGAAGGCGATGCTGGCGGCAAGGCGCTTGTCGCGGGTGCCGGCACGCTGCTTTACCCCTTTGAAATCGCCTTGGACGAGGCTTTTTCTGCCGTTGACGATGCTGCTCCGGGGCGCTCCGGTCCGGCATCCTTCCGCAGCCGTGCGCCTCCGGCTCTTGCCGCCTGAGGCCTTGTGGCGCTTCGGCGCCGCGCCATCGAACAGAAATTCCGATCCCACGGACGGCGCCGGCAAACCTGTCGCGCCTGTCCGGCAGTTAAGTGGAACAACCCATGAAAACCTCCAAATGGGCATTGTTTATCTCCGCCGTCATCATCCTCTTCGGGATGCTCGCGGCGGTGCCCAACGTGCTGACGCCTGAGCAGCAGGCGAAATACGGGCGTTATCTGCCCGCCAACCCTGTCACCCTCGGTCTCGACCTGAAGGGCGGTTCGCACCTCGTGCTCGAGGTTGATTCCGCAGCGCTGCGCAAGGCGCGCATGGATTCGCTGCTCAACGACACGCGCGCCATCCTGCGCACGGCCGGCGAACGCGCCTCGGCGGCGCGCCTTGCCGGCACGACGCTGACGGTGACGCTCCCCGATCAGGCGGCACTCGACAAGGTGCTGCCGGAAGTGCGCAAGCTCGCGACGCCGACCTCCACGCTCGGCTTCGGCGGCGGCTCCTCCGATATCGACGTCGCGACCAGCGACCTCGTGATCAACGTCACGCTGACGGAGGCCGGCATCAACGAACGCATGTCGGCTGCCGTCGAGCAGAGCCTTGAAATCATCCGCCGCCGCGTCGACCAGGTCGGCGTGGCCGAACCGCTGATCCAGCGTGTGGGCGGCGACCGCATCCTCGTGCAGCTGCCGGGTCTCCAGGATCCGACGCGCCTGCGCCAGTTGCTCGGTTCGACCGCGCAGATGAGCTTCCACATGGTCGACCAGTCGGTGGATCCGAACAGCGTCGCCCCGCGCGGCGTGATGATCCTGCCCGGCGCCAACGACCCCGGCAAATACGCCGTCGAAGAGCGTGTCGCCATCTCGGGCGACCGTCTTTCCGATGCCAAGGCCGGCTTCGACCAGCGCACGAACGAACCGATCGTCTCGTTCAGCTTCGATTCGACCGGCGCGCGGCAGTTTGCGGAAATCACCCAGGCCAATGTCGGAAAACCCTTCGCTATCGTTCTCGACGGCAAGGTGCTGACGGCTCCCGTCATCCGTGAGCCGATCATCGGCGGCCAGGGCCAGATTTCCGGCAACTTCAACCCGCAGGAAGCGACCGTGCTTTCGGCGCTGCTGCGTTCCGGCGCGCTGCCGGCACCGCTCACCATCATCGAAGAACGCACCGTCGGCCCGAACCTCGGTTCGGACTCGATCCGCATGGGTCTCTATACGGGCTTCGCCGGCCTGCTCGCCGTCGTGGTGATGATGCAGGTGCTCTACGGTTCCTGGGGCCTCATCGCCAATCTCGGCCTCGTGCTGCACACGATCCTGACGATCGGCCTGCTCGGCATCCTCGGCTCCACGCTCACCTTGCCCGGTATCGCCGGTATCATCCTCGGCATCGGCATGGCGGTGGACGCCAACATCCTCATCAACGCCCGTATCCGTGAAGAGACGGCGGCGGGGGCCAGCGCCATCAAGGCGCTCGATGTCGGCTTCAACAAGGCCTATGCGACCATCGTCGACGGCAACATGACGACCATGGTCGGCATGATCCTGCTCTTCATGTTCGGCTCGGGCCCGGTTCGCGGCTTCGCCATCACCATGATCATCGGCCTTGCGATCTCGATGTTCACCTCGATCACCTTCGTGCGCTTCCTGATGCGCGAGGTGGTCCTGCGTCGCAAGATGAAGAAGATCGACATCCATTCGATCTTCGGCCAAGTCTGGAGCATTCCGACTTTCTCCTTCATGCGCGGCCGCTATATCGCCATCGCCATGTCGGCCTTCATCTCGACAAGCTCGGTCATCCTGTTCTTCACGCCGGGCCTCAACTACGGCATCGACTTCGTCGGTGGTATCCAGGTGGAGGCGGCGTCCAAGACGGCGATCAACCTGGCGCCGCTGCGCGAAAAGCTGGAAGGCCTGAACCTCGGCGAAGTGGCGCTACAGGAATTCGGCCAGGGCACGTCCGTGCTCGTGCGCGTCCAGCGCCAGCCGGGTGGGGAAGAGGTGCAGACCGCAGCCCTTCAGAAGGTTCGCGACACCGTTGCCGAAGTCATCCCGGACGCGAGCATCGAGCGCACGGAAGTGGTCGGCCCGACGGTCAGCACGGAACTGGCGCGTTCCGGCTTCCTGGCCGTCGGCCTCGGCATGCTGGCCATCCTGATCTACATCTGGTGGCGCTTCGAATGGCACTTCGCCGTGGGCGCCATTGCGACGCTGATCCTGGACATCACCAAGATGATCGGTTTCTTCTCGCTGATGCAGATCGACTTCAACCTGACGGCCATCGCCGCCGTGCTGACGCTGATCGGCTATTCGGTCAACGACAAGGTGGTGGTGTACGACCGCATGCGAGAGAACATGCGCAAATACAAGTCGATGCCGTTCTCCGACCTCATCGACCTGTCGATCAACCAGGTGGTCATGCGATGCATCTTCACCTCCGTTGCCGTGGCGATCTCGCTGCTGCCGATGGCGATCTGGGGTGGCGATACAGTAAAGCCGTTCGCCTGGCCGATGCTGTTCGGCGTCATCGTCGCGACGACCTCGTCGATCTATATCGGCGGTCCGATCCTGCTCTTCCTCAACCGTTATTGGAAGGATCGCGCCGTGGCCACCGCAACGCCGGGGACACCGGCGACGGAAGCTTGAAAACAGAACGGGCGCCCTTGAGGCGCCCGTTTCGTTTCAGGAGAAGCGTGCGGGGCTGAAGGTGTCGGCCCCGATGCCCTCGCAGACGAGCGGCTCCGGCACGGGGCTGCCGGCGAGAAGGGCCGAGGCGAGGCTGCCAAGTGCTGGCGATGTCAGGATGCCATAGCCGCCCTGGCCGGCGAGCCAGAAGAAGCTCGGCTCGTCCCGTGCCGGGCCGATGACGGGCAGGCGATCGGCGGAAAAACTGCGCATGCCGGCCCAGCTCTTGAACACGCGGCGTACGCTGAGCGTCGTCGCTTCTTCCACATAGTGGGCGGCATAGGCGATATCGAGTTCTTCCGGCTGCACGTCCGCCGGCTCGCAGGGCGTCGCATCGGCCGGCGAGGCGAGCAGGCGGCCGCCTTCCGGCTTGAAGTAGAAGATTTCCTCGATCTCGTTGATTTCCGGCAGGTGGCCGGCATCCACGCCCTCTGGCAGGTCGACGGTGATGGCGGTGCGCCGGTGTGGCACGATGCCCACGGGGGCGACGCCGGCGAGGCTTGCCACCATGTCCGCCCAGCCGCCTGCCGCATTGACCAGCACGCCGGCGGCAATCGTCTCCTCGTTGGTCTCGATCAGCCATTTCTCGCCGACGCGCCGGGCGGCGGCAAGCTGGCGGTTTTCCAGGATGAGCGCGCCGTGACGCCGGGCATGGCGGGCATAGGCCTGCAGCAGGGCATCGACCTCGATGTCCCAGTAATCGGGATCGAAATAGGCCGCGGCGGCGTAGGCGGGGTTCAGAATGGGCGCGCGGGCAAGCAATGCGGCCTCGTCGAGCCATTCCACGGCAACGCCGAGCGCCTTGGCCTGCTCGAAACGCTCGTGCACCAGCGCCTCCTTGCCATGGGTGCCGAGGAGGATGCTGCCGCGTGGGATGAGAAGCGGTACGGTTGCGAAGCCTTCGGGCGGCGTGGCCAGGAAGGCATGGCTGGCGCGGGCGAGCGCGTTCACGAGGGGCGCGTTGTCACGCAGCGTGAATTCGGCGGCAGAGCGACCCGTGCTGTGATAGCCGAGCGCCGGTTCCCGCTCCAGCACGACGACGGAGCGGTGCGGGCTGAGGAAATAGGCGAGCGAAATGCCGGCGATGCCGCCGCCGATGATTGCGATGTCGAACGTCTGCATGGCCGCCTCCATAGGGTTAGCAAAGGCGTACGAAAGCTTTCAGCATTCTTCAAATTTATAGAGATGAAGGCCGATATCAGCCGGATTGATGTGGCTCGCCCCAGCGCCACGGCGGCACATCGGCCATGTGCGCCAGGAACGCGCGCTCGGCGGGATTGAGCGCCGAGCCGGGATTGGTGATGCGGAACGTTTCGGTGATCGGCAGGTCCTCGTAGGGTGGCAGCTGCCACAATTCACCGGCCGTCAGGGCCGCCCCTGTGAGATGCGCCGGCAGCATGCCGATGCCGGCATTGGCAACGACCAGCCGCAACACCTCCTCTACGTTGAAGGCAAGTGCCCGCACCTGCTGGCCGAAGGAGCCGACGGCGCGCACCGCCGTCACCGGCCCCATATGCGGCCCGCCGAGCACGTCGGCGAGAAAGCTGACATAGGGTTCGCCACGCAGGTCCTCCAGCCGGGCATCCAGCACGCCGAACAGTCGGTGCCCCCGGCCGCAATAGAGCGCGTAGCGCTCGTAGCAGAACGGCACCTTGTCCAGCCCCTCCGGAATGATGCCATCGGAAAGGCCGAGTGTCGCGACACCCCGCTCCACCGCGCGGATGACGTCTGTCGTCGTCTCAATCGTGACGCCGACGGTGACGCGCGGATGCAGCCGGAAGAAATCCGCGATCGCCCGGTCCCAGGCAGGGTTGAGGGCATGGCTGACGGCATGCAGCGTGATGTGCCCGGCAATGTCCTCGCCGGAGGGCTCCATCGCCTCGGGCAGCCGCACGATGGCCGAGAAAATGTCATGGCAGAGGGCGTGCAGCCGCTCACCGGCCTCCGTCAGTTCGAAGCGGCCGGGGCTGCGGTCGATCAGCCGGTGACCGACCGATTGCTCCAGCCGCTTCAGCGCCATGCTGACGGCGGGCTGTTGCAGCAGCAGCCGGTTCGCCGCCCGCGTGATCGAGCCTTCCTCGACCACGACCACGAAGGTGCGCAGCAGGTTCCAGTCGAGGTTGTGCGCAAAGCGTTCGAGGCGATTTATCGGCATGCGTGTAGTTAGAATGGCAGCTCAATGAGAGGCAAGGGGAGGCGGTCCGAGACTGCGAAAAATGTGATCGGCCGGTGGTTTTTTTGGCGGAACCAATTTCGTTTCCAGCGCATTGGGCACCCTGAAAGAAGGGGAAATACCATATGTGGGAACGGTTTAGCACCAGCGGACTCGCGGGGGCCTATGTCGATGAGCTTTTGGCAGCGGGCGTCGAAGCCCGCATGGAGTTCCGGCCCCGGCGGGCATTCGACCCATTTCCGTTTCTCGTCAGCCCGATCGAAAACGATCCGAGTGAACTGGCCCCTTCGACCGCTTATCACGGACCAAAACCTGTTGGGGATACGCAGCGCGGTCCTTGATGCCTCAAACGAAAAAAGGGGCGGCCGAAGCCGCCCCGCGGATCCTACTTCATCGTATAGATATCGATGGAGAAGTACTTGTCGTTGATCTTCTTGTAGGTGCCGTCCTCGCGGATGGCCTTCAGCGCGGCATTCAGCTTTTCACGCAGGTCGTTGTCTTCCTGGCGCACCGCGATGCCGACGCCTTCGCCGACGAATTTCGGGTCGGTGATGGGCTCGCCGATCAGTTCGCAGCAGGCCTTGCCATCGTCGTTCTTGGTGACCCAATCGAGCAGCGGGATCATGTCACCCACCTGCAGGTCGAGCCGGCCGTTCACCATGTCGAGGTTCACTTCGTCCTGTGTCGGGTAGAGCTTGATCTCGGACTCCGTGTAGATGGCTGCGGCATAGTCAGCCTGCGTCGTGCCGGACTGGGCGCCGATCGTCTTGCCTTTCATGCCTTCCTTTGTGAAGTCGGTAATGCCGGCCCCCTTCGGTGCGGCATGCGTCATGGCGGCGAGATAGTAGGGGTCGGTGAAGTTGACCTGCTTCTTACGCTCTTCGGTGATGAACATCGACGCGATGATCATGTCGTACTTCTTGGCGATCAGGCCGGGAATGATGCCGTCCCAATCCTGCGCGACCACTTCGCAGTCGGCCTTCATCTTTTCGCAGAGCGCCAGGCCGATCTCTACGTCGAAGCCGCCGAGCTTGCCGGCGGAATCCTGGAAGTTGAAGGGCGGATAGGCGCCCTCCGTGCCGATCTTCAGCGTTTCGGCAAAGGTCGCGGTGGAAAGTAGGGTAGAGCCTGCGAGAACCAGTGCGGCAAACATTCTTTTCATGGTCGTTCCCCTGTTCTGATTGTGACCGAGGGGAACGGTAGCGCGTGCGCGTGCATAAACGAAATAGATAGCCATGATGTTCGCTATCATTTCAATTTATGCACGCAGCGTGATCGGCGTGTCTTACCAGCGGTCGTGCACATGCGGCGCGACGAGGCGGGAATAGACCTCGCGCGTCGCTTCCATCACGTCCTGGGGAATAGCCGGAAGGCTGGCGGCGGCGGCATTGGCTTTCGCCTGCTCGGCATTGCGGGCGCCCGGAATGACGACGCTGACGGCGTCCGCCATCAGGATCCAGCGCAGCGCGAAGGCCGCCATGGTGGCGCCGGTCGGCACCAGCGCGCGGATCTCCTCCACGGCCTGAAGCCCCGTTTCGAAGGGCACGCCGGCAAAGGTCTCGCCGACGTCGAAGGATTCGCCGTGGCGGTTGAAGTTGCGGTGGTCGTCGGCCGCGAAGGCGGTGTTTTGGGTGATCTTGCCGGAAAGCAGACCACTGGCCAGCGGCACGCGGGCGATGACCGCGACATTCCGACGGGCCGCCTCCTGGAAGAACAGCTGCGCCGGGCGCTGGCGGAAGATGTTGTAGATGATCTGCACGCTGACGACGCCTGGATATTCGATCGCCTTCAGCGCTTCCTCGACCTTCTCGACGCTGACGCCATAGTTGGCGATCTTGCCGGCAGCCTTGATCTCTTCCAGTGCATGGAAGACCTCCGGCCGGTAGTAGACCTCCACCGGCGGGCAGTGAAGCTGCACGAGGTCGAGGCATTCGACGCCGAGATTCGTCAGGCTGCGATCGATGAAGCCTTCCAGGTTTTGTTTGCTGTAGCCGTCGGCCACATGCGGCGAAAGCCTGCGGCCGGCCTTGGTCGCCACCATCGGGCGCTGGCCGCCACGGTCCTTGAGAACGTCGGCGATGATCTTTTCCGAGCGACCGTCGCCATAGACGTCAGCGGTGTCGATGAAGGTCATGCCGGCGTCGAGCGCGGCATTGAGGGCGGCACGGCCATCAGCCTCGGTGACGTCACCCCAGGCGCCGCCGATCTGCCAGGCGCCGAAGCCGATATCCGTGGTGGTGAAACCCGTGCGGCCGAATGTGCGATGTCTCATGAAAATGTCTCCCGGCAAATTGATGTGCCGGGAGGTAGCACTCCGCTGAAGCGCGGACAAGGAAATCGCTTCTGCCCAGGGCTCAGGCTGGCGAGATTTCTACCAGATAGAAGGCGGCCTGCTCCCCGACAGGCAGAACCTCCGCCGTCTCTCCGCCATCGAGCACGAGGGCATCGAGCGGCTGGAGACCGACGAGACCCTCGGCGGTAGAGACGCCGAGCGGTGCCAGCGCCAGCAGCAGACGCTCGCCGGGCGATGCCGGCAGGGCCTCGGAGCCAGTCGCGACATGATGGACGAGCGTGTGCTGAAAGACACCCCGCCGCGTCATCACGTTGAGGTCGGTGATCGGCCCACCCGTCAGGCGCGCCGTGGTGGGTGCGTCGGCCGGGAAGGCGAGGGGTGTGGTCTCCGGTTTCAGCAGCTGCTCGCCAAGCGCTTCGATGGACAGCGCCATGCCGTCCCCCGACAGCACCGCCAGCGTGCGGTCGATGCCGGGGAAGACGGAGAACGGGCCATCGCTCGCCACCGTCGCCATGCTGACGCGCCAGCCGAAATCCGCAAGACCGGCGCCTTCCGGATGAACGACCACCTCGACCGTCTCGCCGCCGCCGTTCTTCCACGGCATGCGGCGATGGTCGCTGTTGCGGTAGAGCCGCGCCATCAGGCAAGCCAGCCCATCGAAACAGCGAGCCAGGCGATCGGTGCCGTAACGAGGATGCTGAGCGCCGTGCGGATGTACCAGATGACGATCAGGTCACGGAAGGACAGCGGGATTGAGGTTGCCAGCACGCAGGGGATAGAGGCCGACAGGAACAGGACCTGGCTGACCGAGACGACGGCGGCGACGAATTTCAGCACGATGTCGGCATCCTTCAGCAGGATGGCAGGCAGGAACATTTCGGCAAGGCCCGAGGCCAGCGACTTTGCGGCAAGCATCGGATCGGCGAACTGCGCAATCCAGGTGAACGGATAGAGCGTCAGGCCGAGAATGTCGAAAAGCGGCGTGTACTTGGCGGCAAGCAGGCCGAGCAGGCCGACGGCCATGATGCTGGGCAGGATCAGCGACGCCATGCGCAGGCCGTCAAGGAACGTGTCGCGCAGCAGGGAAAGGAGCGCCGGCGCGGCCTGTGCCTGGTCGAGGCCCACATCGATCGCCGTCTGGATGCGCGATTTTCCAGCCGGTAGCGGCTGATCGCGGTCGGCGGGATGGTCCTTGCCGGCAATCGGCCAGAGGCGCGCGGTGATCGCCGACACCACGAAGGTGACGACGAAGGTCGTCCAGAAATAGAGGTTCCAGTTGCCCATCAGGCCGAGCGTCTTGGCGACGATGATCATGAAGGTGGCGGAAACGGTCGAGAAGCCGGTCGCGATGATGACCGCCTCGCGCACCGTGTACTTGCCTTCCTTGAAGACGCGGTCGGTGATCAGAAGCGCCAGCGAATAGCTGCCGACAAAGGAGGCGACAGCATCGATTGCTGACCAGCCGGGCGTGCGCCAGATCGGCCGCATGACCGGCTGCACCAGCACGCCGGTGAATTCCAGCAGGCCGTAGCCGATGAGGAAGGCAAGCGCCAGGGCACCGATCGGCACGATCAGGCCGACGGAAAGCACGAGCTTGTCGAACAGGAAGGGCAGCATGTCCGGCGCAAAGAAGCTTTCCGGGCCGATGCCGGCGAGATACATGCCGGAAAGCACGAGACCGAGCACACGCAGCAGCGAGAAGATCGTCTCGGTGACGTTTTTCTTCCACGTGCCGCGGATGAACGGCGAAAGCGCGCCATAGGCGATCAGCAACATGATGAAGGTGACGGCGATCGGCCGCAGTTGCGTGGCGAGCGCCGTTGCGGCGTGGTCGAGCAGGATCGTCGATTTTTCGGCGATCGTGACCGGCACGAAGAACAGAAAAATGCCGATGACGCTGAAAAGAACGAGCTTGAGGCCCGCGCCGGCGCGCGAGCCACCCTGCTGGCTGGTGATGTCTGTCATGGGAACCTCCTCCCGAATGCACGAATAGAAAGGGGCGACACATCGTGCCGCCCCTTGTGGTTTGATCAGTTGCCGAGAATGCCCGGCAGGCGCAGGCCCTTGTCCTTGGCGCAATCGAGCGCGATGTCGTAGCCGGCATCGGCGTGGCGCATGACGCCCGTTGCCGGGTCGTTCCACAGCACGCGGCCGAGGCGCTCGGCTGCCGCATCCGTGCCGTCGGCGCAGATGACGACGCCCGAATGCTGCGAGAAGCCCATGCCGACGCCGCCGCCGTGGTGGAGCGACACCCAGGTCGCGCCCGAGGCGGTGTTGAGCAGCGCGTTGAGCAGCGGCCAGTCGGACACGGCGTCCGAACCGTCCTGCATCGATTCCGTCTCGCGGTTCGGCGAGGCGACGGAGCCCGAGTCGAGATGGTCGCGGCCGATGACGATCGGCGCGCTCAGTTCGCCGTTCTTGACCATCTCGTTGAAGGCGAGGCCGAGGCGGTGACGATCACCGAGGCCGACCCAGCAGATGCGCGCCGGCAGGCCCTGGAAGGCGATGCGCTCGGCAGCCATGTCGAGCCAGTTGTGCAGGTGCTTGTTGTCGGGCAGCAGTTCCTTGACCTTGGCGTCGGTCTTGCGGATGTCTTCCGGATCGCCGGAGAGGGCCGCCCAGCGGAACGGACCGATGCCGCGGCAGAACAGCGGGCGGATATAGGCCGGCACGAAGCCGGGGAAGGCGAAGGCGTTTTCGAGGCCCTCTTCCTTGGCGACCTGGCGGATGTTGTTGCCGTAGTCGAAGGTCGGGATGCCCATGTCCTGGAAGGCGATCATCGCTTCGACATGCTCGCGCATCGAGGCGCGGGCGGCCTTTTCGACGGCCTTCGGGTCGCTTTCGCGTTTTTCCTTCCACTGCGCCATCGTCCAACCCTTCGGCAGGTAGCCGTTGATCGGGTCGTGCGCCGACGTCTGGTCGGTCACCATGTCGGGGCGGATACCGCGGCGGACCATTTCCGGCAGGATCTCGGCGGCGTTGCCGAGCAGGCCGACGGACTTGGCTTCACCGGCCTTGGTCCAGCGGTCGATCATGGCGAGCGCCTCGTCGAGCGTTTCGGCCTTTTCGTCGATGTAACGGGTGCGCAGGCGGAAATCGATCGAGTCGGGGTTGCATTCGACGGCAAGGCAGGAGGCGCCGGCCATGACGGCGGCGAGCGGCTGGGCGCCGCCCATGCCACCGAGACCGCCGGTCAGAACCCACTTGCCCTTGAGGTCGCCGTTATAATGCTGGCGGCCGGCTTCGACGAAGGTCTCGTAGGTGCCCTGAACGATGCCCTGGCTGCCGATATAGATCCACGAGCCGGCCGTCATCTGGCCGTACATGGCAAGGCCCTTCTTATCCAGCTCGTTGAAGTGGTCCCAGGTCGCCCAATGCGGCACCAGGTTGGAGTTGGCGATCAGGACGCGCGGCGCATCCTTGTGCGTACGGAAGATGCCGACGGGCTTGCCGGACTGCACGATCAGCGTCTCGTTTTCTTCGAGATCGCGCAGCGAGGCGACGATCTTGTCGAAATCGGCCCAGGTGCGGGCGGCGCGGCCGATGCCGCCATAGACGACCAGTTCATGCGGGTTTTCCGCAACGTCAGGATCGAGATTGTTCATCAGCATGCGCAGCGGCGCTTCGGTCATCCAGCTCTTGGCGGTGAGCTCGGTGCCTGTGGCGGCGCGGATTTCGCGGATGTTGTGGCGGGGATTGTCGGTCATTGGCTGGTTCTCCCGGATCAGCGTGGAAGGGTGGAGGCGAGCGCCTCGAGACGGTTCAGGATGTCTTTCAAAGGAATGCGCAGCCGCGCGGCCTTCTCCTCGTCGAGGGCGAAGGGCGGGACCTCCGTCGCAAGATGGCTCACCTGCGCGAGTTCCATCTGGATGGCGTGCACGCCGGTTTCCGGCTTGCCGTAGTGGCGGGTCGTCCAGCCGCCCTTGAAGCGGCCGTTGAGAATGCTGGTATTGCCTTCTGCTGCGGCGCAGGCCTCGAACGTCGCCGTTTCGATCGCCTTGTCGCAAGTGCGGCCCATGTCGGTGCCGACGTTGAAATCCGGCAGCCGGCCTTCGAACAGGAAGGGGATCAGCGAGCGGATCGAGTGGCAATCGTAGAGGATCGCCACGCCGTGGATCGCCTTCACCCGCTCGATCTCGGCGGCAAGGGCCGCGTGATAGGGCGCGTGGAAATTGGCCAGCCGATAGGCGATGTCCGCCTCGGTCGGTGCCGCACCATCCTTCCAGATCGGCTTGCCGTCGAAATCCGTTTCCGGCACGAGGCCGGTGGTGTTCTGCCCGGGATAGAGGCTGACGCCGGCCGGATCACGGTTGGCATCGATGACGTAGCGGTGGAACGTGGCACGCACCGTCGTCACGTTCGGCAGCAGACCGTCATAGAGACGCTCGATGTGCCAGTCGGTGTCCGCGAGGATGCGGCCGTTGTCGTTGAGGCGCTCCCAGATATCGGCGGGGACATCCGTGCCGGTATGCGGGAAAGCGAGGATGACGGGCGAGGTGCCCTGGTGGAGTTCGAACAGCGCCATCTTAGACCTCCAGCACCGGCAAGATGCCCTTCGTCACGGAAGCGGCGAGCGCGCCCGAGGAGACGAAGGTGCTGGCGGCGGCAAGATCCGGCGCCATGTAGCGGTCTTCTTCGAGCGTCGCCACCACGGTGCGCAGCGCTGCCACGACCTTCTGCAGCTCCGGGCTGGTGGTCAGCGGCGCGCGGAACTCGATGCCCTGGGCGGCCGTCAGCGCCTCGATGCCGATGATGGCGGAGAGGTTTTCCGTCATGCGCAGCAGGCGGCGCGCACCGTGGCAGGCCATGGAAACATGGTCTTCCTGGTTGGCGGAGGTCGGCGTCGAATCGACCGAGGCCGGGTGCGCCATCTGCTTGTTCTCGCTCATCAGCGCCGCCGAGGTGACTTCCGCGATCATCAGGCCGGAGTTGAGGCCCGGCTTCTTGGCGAGGAAGGCCGGCAGGCCGAAGGACAGGGCGGGATCGACGAGCAGCGCGATGCGGCGCTGGGAGATCGCACCGATTTCGCAGACCGCAATGGCGATCTGGTCGGCAGCGAAGGCGACGGGCTCGGCATGGAAGTTGCCGCCGGACACGACACTGTTGTCCGACAGGACGAGCGGGTTGTCGGTCACGGCATTGGCTTCGATTTCCAGCGTGCGGGCGGCCGAGCGCAGCAGATCGAGGCAGGCGCCGTCCACCTGCGGCTGGCAGCGGATGCAATAGGGATCCTGCACACGCTCGTCGCCGGTGATGTGGCTCTCGCGAATGACGGAACCGGCAAGCAGGGCGCGCAGCGATGCGGCTGCATCGATCTGGCCCTTGTGGCCGCGCAGCGTGTGGATATCCGGATGGAAGGGCGCGGAAGACCCCATGGCGGCATCGGTGGACAGCGCGCCGGTGGCAAGGGCTGCCTGTGCGGCACGATGGGCGCGGAAGAGACCGGCAAGTGCGAGGGCGGTCGAAACCTGCGTGCCGTTGATGAGCGCAAGGCCCTCCTTGGCGGCGAGCACGACGGGCGCAAGGCCAGCCTTGGCGAGCGCGTCACCGCCGCGCAGCCGTTCACCGGCATAGAAGGCCTCGCCTTCACCGAGCATCACGGCCGTCATATGGGCGAGCGGTGCGAGGTCGCCGGAAGCGCCAACAGAACCCTGTTCCGGGATGACCGGGATGACGCCCTTCGCCTGCATGGCCTCGAGGAGGCGCACGATCTCGATGCGCACGCCGGAGGCACCGCGGCCGAGCGAGATCAGCTTCAGCGCCATGATCAGGCGCACGATGTTTTCGGCGAGCGGTTTGCCGACGCCGCAGCAATGCGAGAGGATGAGGTTGCGCTGGAGCGTGGCCACGTCGGCGGCGGCGATCTTGATCGAGGCGAGTTTGCCGAAACCGGTGTTGATACCGTAGACCGGCTCGTCGCCGGCGGCGATTTCCGCGATGCGGGCGGCGGCTTTCTGGATGCCGGCGTCGAAGGACGCGTCGAGCTTCGCAGCCTCTCCGCTCCAGTAGATGGTTTCAAGGGTTTTCAGGGGCACGGAGCCCGGGTGGAGCGTGATCGTCATGGTTCATTTCCCGATGCAGCCTGGCGCTGCGCAAAGAGCGACTAATGTCCGCTACGGATCCGGGCAAACATGGGGTTGAAGCCCATGCGATAGACCAGTTCCGCCGGCCGGCCGATGTCCCAGAGGACAAAATCGGCCCATTTTCCGGCTTCGAGCGTCCCCACTTCATCGACCAGGCCCAGCGCGCGCGCAGCTTCGCGCGTCGTGCCGGCAATGCATTCCTCGACGGTCATGCCGAAGAGGGTTGCCGCCATGTTCATGGTCAGGAGCAGAGAGGTGAGCGGCGAGGTGCCGGGATTGCTATCGGTGGCAACGGCCATTTTCACGCCGTGCTTGCGGAAGAGATCGACCGGCGGCTTCTTCGTCTCACGAATGAAGTAGAAGGCGCCGGGCAGGATGACGGCGACGGTGCCGGCCTTGGCCATGGCGGCCGCGCCGGCATCGTCGGTATATTCGAGGTGATCGGCCGACAACGCGCCATAAGAGGCGGCGAGGGCTGCGCCATGCAGATTGGAAAGCTGGTCGGCATGCAGTTTTACCGGCAGGCCATGCGCCTTGGCAGCGTCGAAGACCCTTGTCATCTCGTCGGTCGAGAAGGCAATGCCCTCGCAGAAGCCGTCGACGGCATCGGCAAGCCCCTCGGCCGCGATGGCCGGAAGCATCTCGTTCACGACCTTGTCGACATAGGCGGTCTTGTTGCCGTTCATTTCCGGCGGCAGCGCATGGGCGCCGAGGAAGGTGGTGCGCACGGTGACGTCGCGCTCTTCGCCGACGCGGCGGGCGGCACGCAGCGACTTCAGTTCGTTTTCCGCGTCGAGACCGTAGCCGGATTTCAGCTCCACGGTCGTCACGCCCTCGGCGATCAGCGCATCGAGGCGGGGCAGGGTCTGGCGCACGAGATCGTCTTCGCTGGCGGCGCGCAGCGCCTTGACGGACGAGACGATGCCGCCGCCGGCCCGCGCGATCTCCTCATAGGAGGCGCCGGCAAGGCGAAGCTCGAATTCATGAGCGCGGTCGCCGGCATGGACGAGATGGGTGTGACAGTCGATGAGGCCCGGCGTGATCCAGCGGCCTTCGCAATCGATGGTTTCCGCATTGGAGAACTCGGCCGGCAGATCGACCTGCGGACCGACAAAAACGATGCGGCCGTCGTGCACGGCAAGGGCGCCATCTTCGATGATGCCGAGACCGGGAAGGCTCTCCTGAAGCGTCGCAAGCCGGGCATTGCGCCAGACGCGGGCCGTGTCCTTTTCCGTTGCCGTCATCGTAATTGCCTCTTCCCTGTGATGGAGTTAATGTATATACATAATAACGAAGGACGCAAGAGCCAATTTTCGTTCGGGCGTCAAACGGGAGAGGAAGACAGGCGATGGCCACTATTCATGCAAGGCAGGCGCTGCTCGCGGGCGGTTGGGCGAAAGACGTGCGCATCGGCGTGGAAGCCGGCCGCATTGTCAGGCTGGACGCGGGGGTTGCCGCCGCAGCGGGTGATGAACGCCACGATACAATCGTCGCCGGCATGCCGAACCTGCACAGCCACGCCTTTCAGCGCGGCATGGCGGGGCTTGCCGAAACGCGCGGCCCCGGCAGCGACAGCTTCTGGAGCTGGCGCAACGTCATGTACCGTTTCGCGCTCTCCATGACGCCGGACGATGTCGAGGCCGTCGCCGCCCAGCTTTATGTCGAAATGCTAGAAGCCGGCTTCACCCGCGTCGGGGAGTTCCACTATCTGCACCACGACAAGGACGGCGGGCACTATGCCGACATCGCCGAGATGGCCGTCCGCATTGCGTCGGCCGCCTCCGAGACCGGCATTGCCCTGACATTGCTGCCGGTGTTCTACGCGCATGCCGGCTTCGGCGGCACCGCGCCGGGCGAGGGCCAGCGCCGCTTCATCAACGATCGGGACTCCTACGCGGCCCTGCTGGAGCGCTGCCGCGCGCTGACGGACACCCTGCCGGACGGCATCACCGGCGTCGCCCCGCACAGCCTGCGTGCCGTGACGCCGGATGAACTGATATCCGTCGTCGCCATGGCCGGCGACAAGCCGATCCACATCCACATCGCCGAGCAGGTGAAGGAAGTGGAGGATAGCATCGCCTGGTCTGGCCGCCGCCCGGTGGAATGGCTGCTCGACAATCAGGCGGTCGATGGCCGCTGGTGCTTCATTCATGCAACGCACATGACGGATGCCGAGACGCGGGGCATGGCCGAAGCCGGCGCCATTGCCGGCCTGTGCCCGATTACCGAAGCCAATCTCGGCGACGGCACGTTCCCGGCGGAGTTCTTTGGCGCCGGCGGTCGATTCGGCGTCGGTTCGGATTCCAACGTGCTGATCGGCCTGCCGGACGAGCTGCGCCAGCTCGAATATTCCGAGCGTCTCGCCCACCGCGCCCGCAACGTGCTGGCCGCCCCCGGTGGTTCGACGGGCCGGGCCCTGTTCGACGGCGCGGTTGCCGGCGGTGCCGCGGCGCTCGGCGTCGAAGCCGGGCTTGTGAAGGGGCGCGCTGCGGACTTCGTCAGCGTCAAGGCCCGCCATGGCCTCGACCTTGCCGGCGACATGCTGCTCGACGGCTGGATCTTTGCCAACGGCGCCGAGGTCGATTGTGTCTGGGTGAACGGACACAAGCAGGTCGAGGGCGGACGCCATGTGGCGCGTGAGGCGATCGGCCAACGCTTCACCAGGGCCATGCGCGCGCTCGCCGAAGCCTGAGGACGTATTGAAAGGCCTTCCGGCCTTTCCTATGACATTTTGACGCCCGGGCGATTCTGCGCCCGGCAGCAGCGGAGGCGACCATTTCCACCGAAGAGGACAAGACGCGCCCCGACACGAGGGAGCCCTCGCTGCATCGCCGCATCCTCGAAGAGGTGGAGGGCAAGATTCTGTCGGGCGAATGGCCGCCCGGCCACCGCATTCCCTTCGAGTACGAGCTTACCGAGCAGTACCAGTGCTCGCGTATGACGGTGAACAAGGCGATCACGGACCTCGTCAAGCGCGGCCTGATCGAGCGCCGCCGCAAATCCGGTAGCTACGTCACCCACCCGCATGCCCAGTCCGCGGTGCTGGAAATCCACGACATCCGCCTGGAGGTCGAATCGCTCGGTCTGCCCTATCGCTACGAGCGCCGCACGCGTCTCGATCGCCCCGCCAAGGCGGCCGACCGGCGTCTCATGGAGCTTGGCGAATCGGCGCGGCTGGCGGAGATTTCCGCGCTGCATTTTGCGGGCGCCCAGCCATTCTGCCTGGAGGATCGTCTGATCAACCTCGCCGCGGTGCCCGAGGTGAGGGACGAATCGTTCGACGCTATCGCCCCCGGTGCCTGGCTGATGAGCCGCGTTCCCTGGAGCGCCGCCGAGCACCGCATCCGCGCGGTCGGTGCCGATAGCCGCACCGCCGGTTTCCTGGCGATCGCCCCGGGCACGCCCTGTCTCGTCGTCGAACGCCGCACCTGGAGCGGCGGCGTCTACATCACCCACGTCCGGCTGACCTATCCCGGCGAAAAACACGAACTCGTCGCCGAATTCGCGCCGACTCATCCGAAGTGAAATTCAAGCGCCGGCGGTGGCGTGGCCGGACCGCACGGTCTGATAATAGGGCACCAGCGCCGGAGCGGCCTCCGCCAACCTGTCGAAGCGCATGTCATCTGCCGTGAGATCACCGGCATATTTGTCTGCGACGAGCCGGGCGTGCAGCGCCTTCACCTCTTCCGGCAGGCTGCGCACGACGGTGTAGACGGGCGCGGCCGTCGTGCGGCCTTTCACCGTGATGCGGTCCAGTTCCAGCACCGCGAAGTCCGCCTCGGCAAACGTCGCCGTCTGCTCGCCGATCAAGAGCGGCACGCCATACAGTTTCGACGCACCCTCGAGGCGGGAGGCAAGGTTCACCGCGTCGCCCAGCACGGAATAGTCGAACCGTTGCAGCGAGCCCATATTGCCAACCACGCAATCCCCCGTGTTGATGCCGATGCCGATTCGCAGCGGATGGTAGACGGTGCCGTTTCTGCGCGCCTCCGAGTGCAGTTCGGCATTCAGCGCCGCCATGGCGTCCAGCATGTCGAGCGCGGCGGCGACGGCATGGTGGGCGTGTCGCGGGTCGTCGAGCGGCGCGTTCCAGAAGGCCATCAGGCAGTCGCCGATATATTTGTCGATCGTGCCGCCATGTTTCAGCACGATGTCGGAGAGCGGCGTCAGCAGCCGGTTGATCAGGGCCGTCAACTGCTCCGGGTCGTCCTTCAAGGCCTCGGCGATGGTGGTAAAGCCGCGCACGTCGCAGAACAGGATCGAAAGCGTGCGCCGCTCGCCGCCGAGTTTCAACTGTGATGGATCGCGCGCCAGACGCTCGACAAGGGCGGGGGAGAGGTATTGCGAGAAGGCGCGCACGATTTCGCGCCGCCGCCTCCGTTCTTCCGCATAGTCGAGCGCAGTCTGGCCGGCGGCGACGAGCAGAAGGGCGATCGTCGGGCCGATCGGCGAAACGAAGACATTCGCCACGCGAACGAGCGCAAAGCTGGCAAGGCCGATCGCCACCACCGCAAAAAGACCAAGCGCGATGGTCTGCCAGCGGGTCGCGGTGCGCACGATGGCGGCGGCAAGTAGGGCTGCAAGGGCAACGGCACCGATGGCGACCGGCACGCCGGCGCGCGTTATGGCGACATCCGACGTCAGATTGTCGAAAATCGTTGCCTGGATTTCCGCGCCCGGCACCAGTTGGCCGGTATGAACGGTGTAGGATGTGGCAAAGGCGTCTGCCCCGCCGGAATTGAGCGCCGGCGCGTTCTGCAGGCTCAGGCCGACGATGACCACGCGCCCCTTGAACGTGTCCTTCGGCAGCATGTTTTCTGGATCGAGCGCCTGATAGTAGGACACCGTTGGATAGCTGCGCGAGGGACCGAAGGATTGCAGCAGCTTTCCGGAAGGCGGCACCGTTGCTTTCCCGACAATGCGGGCGAGCGCCATCGCGAAGCCATCGTCATAGCTCGGCAAATCACGGAAAACCCCATCGCCGCCGAGCGCAATGGACGCAATGCCCGTCACCGCTCCCGCTTCGGTGAAGGCCGGCAGCGGCGTGGTGCGCAAAAGCTGGTCGGCCTGCGGCGTGACGATCAGGCTTTCGTCGCCCGCAAGCACGACGTCCGGCCCGAGCGCCTTGGCAAGCGCGTCGTCGGAAGCCGGGTTGGAGGGCTCCGCGAAGATGATGTCGAGGCCAATCGCCCTGGCTCCGGCCCTGCGCAGGCTTTCGACGAGCCGGGCGTGCAGGTCGCGCGGCCAGGGCCACTGCGCATTGATATCGGCGAGCGACGGCTCGTCGATCGCCACGACGATCGGGCTATCGGCCGGCGGGCGGGGATCGTCGATGGTGGAGAGATAATCGAAGGCGCGCAGATCCGCGAGCGACCAAGCGGGGAACTGGGCTAGGGCCGTTACCAATCCGATCACCGCAAGTGTCAGAAGGGCAAGGCGACGGCTGCGGCGCGACCAGTGGCACGGGTGGCAAAAACCAGTCGTCATGCTCCGCTTTCCAGTGAAAGCGGCGTTTCGAAAACGGGCGTCGCGCCGGTGCGTGGACAAGGGTTTTTCATGGCGCCAGCACTCGGCATCCGCCCGAAAAAGTCAAGCCGGCGTGCCTCGAGCCGCATCATGTCGCTCAAGTCGGGACAAGAGCATCCTGCAAACCTATATAAGAAGCCGTTCACGAACGCATAAGGGTTTATGGTGATGCGACCGGTGATGAAGGTCTACGTCTCAGGGATTAGGAGCAGCGTCACTTTACGCCATCTGCCCTAGGCTCTGCCAATGGTCTCCCCCTTTCAGGCGACCATCTGCACCGGTTTTTGCATGGGGCTACAGCGCTACTCACAATTCGTCTCAATCGCCAATTTGAGCAAACTACGCTCTATTTAATCCTTCACATACGGCAGCCAACGGCAGCAGGAGGAAGCCATGTCGGTAGATCGGAAGCCTGATATGCGGATTAATCGAGCGAGGCGTCACTTCCTGGGCTTGTCGGTTGCCACGAGCGCCCGTCTTGTCGCGATAGGCTCCCTGGCTGCAACCCTGCTTCCCTCGGCCGCCCAGGCATTGGGAACCAAATGGTGGAAAAAGGGCGGTGGCGGTGGAGGCGAAGGCGGCGGTTTGTGCTTCCTGGCCGGGACCTCGATCAAGACGGTAACCGGGGCAATCCGCGTCGAAAACCTTCGCATCGGCGATCTGGTCGAAACGGTGGATGGCGAGGCGAAACCCGTCAAATGGATCGGATATCACAGCTTCAGGCGGACTGGCCGTCACTGGAGCAAGAACGCGATGCCCATTCGCATCGCGCGTCATGCCCTAGACGAAAAATCGCCGCACCAGGATCTCTATGTCTCGCGGGGCCATGCACTGTATATCGACGGCGTGCTGATCCAGGCGGCCGATCTCGTCAACGGAACCTCCATCACGCAAGCGGTGCCGGACGGTGTCGAAACGCTCGACTACTTTCATATCGCCTTCGAGGCGCACGAGGGCATATTCGCTGAAGGGGTCGCAGCCGAGTCGTTGCTGCTCAAGGATGGCAATCACGAAATATTCGCGAATTTCGCAGACTATGCCCGCCTCTATCCGGACGATCCGCAGCCTGCGATGATTCCTTTCGCACCAACCGTCAGTTATGGCGGACGCGAACATCTGAAGGCCTTGATCCGTCTGGCAGTCCCGCGATTTGCCCCGACATGCAAGCCCGCTCGGCGGCTCTATGAGCGGATCGCCGATCGCGCGGAGAGCTCGGCGGCGATGTAGCCAGAAGACACGGCGATTCCATCGTAAACATTGGCGGGTCTCACGACCCGCCCCGATCCGGTACGGCAGGCTGCCCGCGTCAAACAGGGGCGCTGGAGGCTTGAGTTCCCCAAATTCTGGGTCGGCATTGCGGGATCAGACCAAGAAATCGGTATGGCTTTCGGCCGATAGTGCGCCGCGCGCTCTTTTCCGGCGGGATTTCGGCTGCGCCATGCATCATGGATGCCCGGCCACGGAGTTCTGGCGGTGCGAAAAGGCCGTGGATGGAGGGCAAATGACGCCAGAAAAGCAAAAAGCCCTGCGTAGACAGGGCTTTGTACGGAAATGAATGGTGGGCGATGACGGACTCGAACCGCCGACATCCTCGGTGTAAACGAGGCGCTCTACCAACTGAGCTAATCGCCCGCCGCGTTGGTGGCCGTGATCTATGCGGAACCGGATCAATCCGCAAGAGGCTATCGCAAAGTTTTTGCATTTTTTTGAATGACCCCATGGAGATGCGGCAGGCTGTGGAAACATTTCGCCATGCGTCATTCTTTTGTCTTGAAAGCTGCTTGACACCCACAGGCGAACCCCTTAGTTAGCCGCTCATCGAACGGCGCAGGCCGCTCGGGACGGATGCTTCGTCATCCGGTTGCTTTCGAGGATGCGGGTGTAGCTCAGTCGGTTAGAGTGCCGGCCTGTCACGCCGGAGGTCGCGGGTTCGAGCCCCGTCACTCGCGCCACTCGAAAGGCCGGACGATCATTCGGGGCCGCAAGGTCATGAAATATGCGCGGGTGTAGCTCAGTCGGTTAGAGTGCCGGCCTGTCACGCCGGAGGTCGCGGGTTCGAGCCCCGTCACTCGCGCCATTTCTTTCTCTCCAGATCGTTATCGATGTTTATTCGTGTGGTGCTTCAAGGCGCGCACGGTGTGCTTCTTGTTTTTTGCGTTGCGAAGCCTGCTTTCGGTTCCGGATTTTCCGTCGTCGACTTGATTGATTCTATCGCCGTGCAGTCAAGGCAGCCTTGCGCGGCGAGGCGGTGATGTGTGGCGGTTTTGCCCGTCCGTCAGTCGATCGCAAGGCTTGCGGGCGAGGGCGCGTGAGCGCTTGTCGGCGCCGCACTTTTCCGCTGCGGCGAAACGTCCTGCATTCGGCTCGTCCTGAAATCGTAACGATTTAAATGGCTTTGCTGCCGGCCTTTCCGCATGACCGCGAAAAGAACACAATGATTGCGGCGAAAGCCGGACAAAGCCTTGCGCAGGGACGCTCACTGCGCTAACCACTTTGGCGTTGCAACATACTTTTTCGGCTTGCAGGTCTTGGACCAACAGGCGTCTCTCCGGCGCCGTTAGCAGGCAGGATGGACGCCAATGACTGAACTTCTCGGTTCCTATATTCCGATCGCCATCTTCATCGGTATCGCGCTCGTGATCGGCATTGCACTGCTGGTCGCGCCGTTTGCCGTCGCATACAAGGCGCCGGATTCGGAAAAGCTCTCCGCGTACGAATGCGGCTTCAACGCATTCGATGATGCGCGCATGAAATTCGACATCCGCTTCTATCTGGTGTCGATCCTCTTCATCATCTTCGATCTTGAAGTGGCCTTCCTCTTTCCCTGGGCCGTTTCCTTCGGCGACATGGGCTGGTTCGGCTTCTGGTCGATGATGGTCTTCCTCGGTGTCCTGACCATCGGCTTTATCTACGAATGGAAGAAGGGAGCACTCGAATGGGAGTAGCCCATACCAGCAACACGCTTGTTGCCCAGCAGCCGAAGGGGATCATCGATCCCTCGACCGGCAAGCCCATCGGCAGCAATGATGCCTATTTCGGCGAGATCAACAACGAACTCGCCGACAAGGGTTTCCTCGTCACCTCGACCGATGAGCTGATCACCTGGGCCCGTACCGGCTCGCTGATGTGGATGACCTTCGGTCTCGCCTGCTGCGCGGTCGAGATGATGCAGCTTTCCATGCCGCGTTACGACGTCGAGCGCTTCGGCTTCGCGCCGCGCGCCTCTCCGCGCCAGTCCGACGTCATGATCGTCGCCGGCACGCTGACCAACAAGATGGCGCCCGCGCTCCGCAAGGTCTACGACCAGATGCCGGAACCGCGTTACGTCATATCGATGGGCTCCTGCGCCAATGGCGGCGGCTACTATCACTATTCCTATTCGGTAGTGCGCGGCTGTGACCGCGTGGTGCCGGTCGACATCTATGTACCAGGCTGTCCTCCCACGGCGGAAGCGCTCCTTTACGGTGTGCTCCTGCTGCAGAAGAAGATCCGCCGGACCGGTACGATCGAGCGTTAAGGGCAGGGGACTTTACATATGAGCGAAGCCCTCCAGGAGCTCTCCTCCTACATTGGCGAAGCGGCTGGCAGACTCGTCGCATCCGCCGATATCGCCTATGGCGAACTCACCCTGAAGACGGACGGTGCGCGCATCCTCGATCTTCTGACCTTCCTGCGCGACGACGTGCAGTGCGGTTTTGTCAATCTCATCGATATCTGCGGTGTCGACTGGCCGGCGCGCGCCGAGCGCTTCGACGTGGTCTATCACCTGCTGTCGCCGCGCCAGAACCAGCGCATCCGCATCAAGGTCGCGACCGGCGAAGACGCACCTGTCCCGTCGGCGTTTCCGGTCTATCCGGGTGCCGACTGGTTCGAGCGCGAAGCCTACGACATGTACGGCATCCTTTTCACGGGTCACCCGGACCTGCGCCGCATCCTCACCGACTACGGTTTCGAGGGGCATCCGCTGCGCAAGGACTTCCCGACGACCGGCTTCGTGGAAGTGCGTTATGACGACGAGGTCAAGCGCGTCGTGTATGAGCCTGTCGAACTGAAGCAGGAATTCCGCAACTTCGACTTCCTCTCTCCCTGGGAAGGCACGGACTACGTGCTGCCGGGCGACGAGAAGGCGAAGCAGAACTGATTTTGGGTCGGGCGACCCGCTAGGGCGCCGGCCTCTGGAGCAAGCGGCATGAACGAGCACAACGTTCGCAATTTCAACATCAACTTCGGCCCGCAGCATCCTGCGGCGCACGGGGTTCTTCGTCTGGTTCTGGAACTGGACGGCGAAATCGTCGAGCGCGTCGATCCACATATCGGCCTGCTGCATCGCGGCACCGAGAAGCTGATCGAGACGAAGACCTATCTCCAGGCCGTGCCCTATTTCGACCGCCTCGACTACGTGGCGCCGATGAACCAGGAACACGCCTTCGCGCTCGCCGTCGAAAAGCTGACGGCGACGGAAGTACCGATCCGCGGACAGCTGATCCGCGTGCTCTATTCGGAAATCGGCCGCATCCTGTCGCACTTGCTCAACGTCACGACCCAGGCCATGGACGTCGGCGCGCTGACGCCGCCGCTCTGGGGTTTTGAAGAGCGCGAAAAGCTGATGGTGTTCTATGAGCGGGCCTGTGGCGCGCGCATGCACTCCGCCTATATCCGCCCGGGTGGCGTGCACCAGGATCTGCCGCACGAGCTGGTGGAAGACATCGGCAAGTGGATCGACCCGTTCCTGAAGACCGTCGACGATATCGACGAACTCTTGACCGGCAACCGCATCTTCAAGCAGCGCAACGTCGATATCGGCGTGGTGAAGCTGGAAGATTGCTGGGCCTGGGGCTTCTCGGGCGTCATGGTGCGCGGTTCGGGCGCTGCCTGGGACCTGCGCCGCTCGCAGCCTTATGAGTGCTATTCGGATCTCGACTTCGACATTCCGATCGGCAAGAACGGCGACTGCTACGACCGTTACGTCATCCGCATGATCGAAATGCGCGAATCGGCGAAAATCATGCGCCAGTGCGTCGACCGTCTGCTCGGCGACGCCAAGGTCGGTCCGGTCTCCTCGATCGACGGCAAGATGGTTCCGCCGAAGCGCGGGCAGATGAAGCGCTCGATGGAAGGGCTGATCCACCACTTCAAGCTCTACACCGAAGGCTACCATGTGCCTGCCGGTGAAGTGTATGCGGCCGTGGAAGCGCCGAAGGGCGAGTTCGGCGTCTATGTCGTCGCCGACGGCACCAACAAGCCCTACCGCTGCAAGATCCGCGCCCCGGGTTATGCCCATCTCCAGGCGATGGATTTCATCTGTCGCGGCCACCAGCTCGCCGACGTCTCGGCAATCCTCGGCTCCCTCGACATCGTGTTCGGAGAGGTTGACCGTTGATGCCGAAACTGGCCCTTGCCATCGCCGCCGTGCTTGTGACCGCCGCTGCCGCCCACGCGCAGCAGGCGGAGGAGCCGCCGATCGTGTCGTCCACCATGGGCGAACTGGCGAGCCAGGGCTACCAGATCAAGGCGGCGGCGCCGAACGGCAGCCGCTACGTCATCTTCATGCAGAATGACAAGTCGGCCTATGCCTGCGAGTTCGTCAACACGACGGACACGCAGTGCCGACTGATTAACTGACACAAGGCGTTACAGAATGTCCGTTCGTCGACTAGCCGAAGACAATGTCCAGCCCGCAAGCTTCGCCTTCTCCAAGGAGAATGCGACCTGGGCCAAGGCAACCATCAACAAGTACCCGAAGGGTCGCCAGCAGTCGGCGGTCATCCCGCTTCTTATGCGCGCACAGGAGCAGGACGGCTGGGTCACCAAGGCGGCGATTGAATCCGTCGCCGACATGCTCGACATGGCCTATATCCGCGTGCTCGAGGTCGCGACCTTCTACACGCAATTCCAGCTGCTGCCTGTCGGCACGCGCGCCCATGTCCAGGTCTGCGGCACCACGCCCTGCATGCTGCGCGGCGCGGAAGACCTGATCAACGTCTGCAAGAAGCGCATCCATGCGCAGCCCTTCCACCTCAACGAGAGCGGTACGCTGTCCTGGGAAGAGGTCGAGTGTCAGGGCGCCTGCGTCAACGCGCCGATGGT
Organism: Shinella kummerowiae; assembly: GCF_009827055.1. Taxonomy (GTDB): domain Bacteria; phylum Pseudomonadota; class Alphaproteobacteria; order Rhizobiales; family Rhizobiaceae; genus Shinella; species Shinella kummerowiae. Next base: position 77,060 of record NZ_WUMK01000006.1, on the reverse strand, counting down.
CATGATCTTCAAGGACAGCTTCGAGGATCTGACGCCGACGCAGCTCGAGCACATCATCGACCGTTTCGACGCCGGCAAGGGCTCGACCGTCGAGCCCGGCCCGCAGGTCGACCGCATCTTCTCCGCTCCGATTGGTGGCCTTACCAGCCTCAACGAGCCGGAGCCGGTTGCCAAGAAGGCACCGACCCGCGCCAAGAAGGCCGACGAGGACAGCGTCAGCGTCCCTCCGTCGAACGCCGCGCGGGCAAAAACCGACGCAGACGAAACCGATCCGAAGCTTAAGACGCCGGTCACGGCCAAGGCTGAAGCGGCCGCCAATGCCAAGGCGAAGGGCGATACGCGCGCCGAAGGCGGCGATACGGCAGCAAAGCAGCCGGCCGCTCTGGTCGCAAAGCCGTCGCTGGAAGACAAGAACCGTCCGGCCGGCATCGCCCGTCCCGCGACCCCGGACGACCTGGAGCTTATCTCCGGCGTCGGCCCGAAGATCGCCGGCATCCTGCACGAACTCGGCATTTTCACCTTCGCGCAAGTCGCCGGGTGGAAGAAGGCGGAGCGCGAATGGGTCGACAGCTATCTGAATTTCAAGGGCCGCATCGAGCGCGACGACTGGGTCAAGCAGGCCAAGGCGCTCGCCAAGGGCGGCGAAGCGGAATACATCCGCGTGTTCGGCAAGAAGCCGCGGTAAAGCAGGAAGCAACGGATGGCAGCGTTCGGCAAAAAAGGCGTGGAGAGCACTGTTAGGGCAAAAACCCCGATGGCGTCCGCACGTCTGCCGCAGGCCGCCAGCCCTCATCAGGTATCAGGTGAGCGCAGCCGGGTCATGGTGCGCGGCGATGAGCCGCGCGAGGCCAGCCCGACGGTCGTCTTCATCGAAAAGCACTGGCCGAAGGCCGTCGGCGTCGGCATGGCACTGTTTGCGGCCTACTTCAACGTGGTGATGAGCGGCCGGACGGATCCCGTGCGCGTCGTGCTGACCTCCCTGCTGGCCGGCCTGTTCTTCTATTGGGTGGCCAACAAGTTTCGCAAATCGCTGGACGACCTTCATGCCGTCCGCACCAATCCCTTCAAGTCGCCGGCCTATCTGGCGGGCGCGCTTGTCGGGTTCGGCTACTTTGTCTATTCAACATTCCTGGCGCCTTCCGAGGTTCTGGGCGTGGAAGTCGGCGAGCAGACGGCGTTCAAGGACGGTCTACAGGCGGCCGACATGGGCGCCGTAGCGCTGCTGCTGCTGAAGGCGGCGGGCAGCGCGGTGGCCGGCGGCGTAGCATTTCAATTCATTGCGCGGCGCGTTTTCGGCGCTGCCAATGCCACGGAAAATGGCGGGTAAGAACCATGCTTAAGGACCAGGATCGTATCTTTACCAATATCTACGGCACCAAGGACAAGTCGCTGAAAGGCGCCATGGCCCGGGGTCATTGGGACGGCACGAAGCAGCTGCTCGAAAAGGGTCGCGACTGGATCGTCAACGAGGTCAAGGCGTCGGGCCTGCGCGGCCGCGGCGGCGCCGGCTTCCCGACGGGTCTCAAGTGGTCCTTCATGCCGAAGGAATCCGACGGCCGTCCGCACTATCTCGTCGTCAACGCCGACGAATCCGAGCCCGGCACCTGCAAGGACCGCGATATCCTGCGCCACGATCCGCACACGCTGATCGAAGGCTGCGTGATCGCGTCCTTCGCCATGGGCGCCAATGCGGCCTATATCTACGTGCGCGGCGAGTTCATCCGCGAGCGCGAGGCGCTGCAGGCGGCGATCGACGAGTGTTATGATGCCGGTCTCCTCGGCAAGAACAACAAGCTCGGCTACGATATCGACATCTATGTCCATCACGGCGCCGGCGCTTACATCTGCGGCGAAGAAACCGCGCTGCTCGAAAGCCTCGAAGGCAAGAAGGGGCAGCCGCGCCTGAAGCCGCCATTCCCGGCAAACATGGGCCTCTACGGCTGCCCGACGACGGTCAACAACGTCGAATCGATCGCCGTCACGCCGACGATCCTGCGCCGTGGCGCCGCCTGGTTCTCCTCGTTCGGCCGCCCGAACAATGTCGGCACCAAGCTCTTCATGATGTCCGGCCACGTCAACAAGCCCTGCACCGTCGAAGAGGCCATGGGCATCTCCTTCAAGGAGATGGTCGAAAAGCACGGCGGCGGCATTCGCGGCGGCTGGGACAATCTTCTCGCCGTCATCCCCGGCGGCGCGTCCTGCCCGGTCGTCAAGGCCGAGGACATGATGAACGTCACGCTGGACTTCGACGGTCTGCGCGACGTGAAGTCCTCCTTCGGCACCGGCGGCATGATCATCATGGATCGCTCGACGGACATCATCAAGGCGATCTGGCGCATCTCGGCCTTCTTCAAGCACGAGAGCTGCGGCCAGTGCACGCCGTGCCGCGAAGGCACCGGCTGGATGATGCGCGTCATGCAGCGCATGGTGACCGGCAACGCCCAGAAGCGTGAAATCGACATGCTGTTCGACGTCACCAAGCAGATCGAAGGTCACACGATCTGCGCGCTCGGTGATGCGGCTGCCTGGCCAATCCAGGGCCTCATTCGCAACTTCCGCCCTGAAATCGAGGCGCGGATCGACCAATACACGGCCAACGCCATGGACCATGGCGCGGTGCTGGAAGCAGCGGAGTAAGGCGATGATGAAGCCGGCAGGACAGGATGCAAATTCCACCCAAGTCCCGCCGGCAACAGCCGCCGGCGACGACCCGTTCGGTCTGGCGCCGTGGCTGAAGCCGATGCCGGGCATGCCGCTGATGGCTGATCCCGTCGCGGCGATGGCGGCAACCACGGCGATCGGTTTCGGCATTGCGGGCCAGATGGCCGGGATGATGCTGGGCCTGATGCAGGACGCGACGGCGCGGGCCAAGGTGGCGCTTGACGAGGCGGCCGAGGTTACCGCCAAGGCGGCGCCCGTCGAGGCCAAGCCGGTGCTGGCGGTGGTTTCGCCGGAACCGGTGGTGAAGGCACAAGTGCCGGCCGCTGAAGAGACGATAAAGGTGGCGCGCGAGAGACGCGCGACGCCGAAGGTGGTGGAAGCAAAGCCGGTGCGCAAGGCACCGGCCGCGAGAACCGCCAAGGCCGATGACCTGAAGGCGATTTCGGGCATCGGGCCGAAGCTGGAGCAGGTGCTGAACGGCATGGGCATCCGGCGTTATGCCGACATCGCGGCCTTGAAGGCTGAGGATGTGGCGCGGATTGAAGCCGAACTCGGTTTTGGTGGGCGGCGTATCGTCCGCGACGGCTGGGTGGAGCAGGCAAAGGCGCTGGCGAAGGGCAGGGGCTGAGGCTCCACCGGGACCGGTGAGTTGAGAACAAAGGCCGAAGGGCCGGGCAAGGGCCCGGAACGAAGGCCGGAGAGAATGGCGCTGGCGAGACGCGGGGTTCCACGTCAAAAGCGGGAAAGCAGATATGGCAAAGCTGAAAGTCGACGGAAAAGAAATCGAAGTCCCGGATCACTTCACGCTGCTTCAGGCGTGTGAGGAGGCGGGCGCCGAGGTTCCGCGCTTCTGTTTCCACGAGCGGCTGTCGGTTGCCGGCAACTGCCGCATGTGTCTCGTCGAGGTGAAGGGCGGCCCGCCGAAGCCGGCGGCCTCCTGCGCCATGGGCGTGCGCGACCTCCGTCCCGGCCCGAACGGCGAAGCGCCGGAAGTCTTCACGACCACGCCGATGGTCAAGAAGGCGCGCGAAGGCGTGATGGAGTTCCTGCTCATCAACCATCCGCTGGATTGCCCGATCTGCGACCAGGGCGGCGAATGCGACCTGCAGGACCAGGCGATGGCCTTCGGCATCGACTCGTCGCGCTACGCCGAAAACAAGCGCGCGGTCGAGGACAAGTATATCGGCCCGCTCGTCAAGACGATCATGAACCGCTGCATTCACTGCACGCGTTGCGTTCGCTTCACGACGGAAGTGGCCGGCATCACCGAGCTTGGCCTGATCGGCCGCGGCGAGGATGCCGAGATCACCACCTATCTCGAACAGGCGATGACCTCCGAGCTTCAGGGCAACGTGGTCGACCTCTGCCCGGTCGGCGCGCTCACCTCCAAGCCCTTCGCCTTCACGGCCCGTCCGTGGGAACTGAACAAGACCGAATCGATCGACGTCATGGATGCCCTCGGCTCGGCGATCCGCGTCGATACGCGTGGCCGCGAAGTCATGCGCATCCTTCCGCGCGTCAATGAAGAGATCAACGAAGAGTGGATCTCCGACAAGACCCGCTTCATCTGGGATGGCCTGAAGACCCAGCGCCTCGACCGTCCGTATGTCCGCAAGGATGGACGTCTCCAGCCGGCCACCTGGGCGGACGCCTTCGGCGCCATCAAGGCCGCCGTCGCCGCTACCTCCGGTGACCGCATCGGCGCGATCGCCGGCGATCTCGCCTCCGTCGAGGAAATGTTCGCGCTGCGCGAACTGATGGCATCGCTCGGTTCCAAGAGCATTGATTGCCGTCAGGACGGTTCGGCGCTCGATCCGTCGCTCGGCCGCGCCAGCTACCTGTTCAACCCGACCATCGAAGGCATCGAGCAGGCCGACGCCCTGTTGATCGTCGGCTCCAACCCACGCCTCGAAGCTGCGGTGCTGAACGCCCGCATCCGCAAGCGCTGGCGCATGGACAACTTCCCGATCGGCGTGATCGGCGAACAGGGCGAACTGCGCTACGGCTACGAATATCTCGGCGCCGGCACGGATACGCTCTCCGGCCTGATCGACGGTTCGGTCAAGTTCGCCGCCAAGCTGAAGAAGGCCGCGCGTCCGATGATCATCATCGGCCAGGGCGCGCTGTCGCGTGCCGATGGTCTGGCGGTTCTCTCGGCCGTCACCGCGCTGGCGGAAAAAGTCGGTGCGGTGAAGGCGGACTGGAACGGTCTTGCCGTTCTGCACACCGCAGCCTCGCGCGTCGGCGGCCTCGACCTCGGCTTCGTGCCGGGCGAGGGCGGCAAGGCGGCAGCCGACATGCTTGATGGCACCGACGTGCTCTTCCTGCTCGGCGCCGACGAGATGGATTTCTCGAAGAAGAGCGCCTTCACGGTCTATATCGGCTCGCACGGCGACAATGCGGCGCATGTCGCCGACGTCATCCTGCCGGGTGCCGCCTATACCGAAAAGTCGGGCACCTGGGTCAACACCGAAGGCCGCGTCCAGATGGGCAGCCGCGCCGGCTTCGCACCGGGCGATGCCCGCGAAGACTGGGCGATCCTGCGTGCTCTCTCCGATGTGCTGGGCAAGAAGCTGCCGTTCGATTCGCTCGTGCAGCTGCGCGCGAAGCTCTATGCGGCGCACCCGCATTTCGCCCAGATCGACGAGATTGCGGCTGGCGAAATCGCCGATCTTTCCGCACTTGCGAAAAAAGGCGGGACGATGGCGAATTCCGGGTTTGCGTCTCCGATCAAAGACTTCTATTTGACGAACCCGATAGCGCGCGCCTCCGCGGTCATGGCCGAGTGCTCGGCGCTTGCCCGCAACAATTTCAAAGCCGCGGCGGAATGAGCGCGAAGGAATAAGACGGTATGGACGCTTTCATTTCGACCTACGTTTGGCCCGGCCTGATCATGGTGGCGCAGTCGCTGCTGCTCTTGGTCGCGCTGCTGGTCTTCATCGCCTACGTGCTTCTCGCCGACCGCAAGATCTGGGCGGCTGTGCAGTTGCGCCGTGGCCCGAACGTCGTCGGTCCCTGGGGCCTGTTCCAGTCCTTCGCCGACCTCCTGAAGTTCGTCTTCAAGGAGCCGGTGATCCCGGCGACCGCCAACAAGGTGATCTTCCTTCTGGCGCCGCTCGTCTCGGTGACGCTGGCACTCGCCACCTGGGCGGTCGTGCCGCTCAACGATGGCTGGGTCATCGCCAACATCAATGTCGGCATCCTCTACATCTTCGCGATCTCCTCGCTTGAAGTGTACGGCATCATCATGGGCGGTTGGGCTTCGAACTCGAAGTACCCGTTCCTCGGCGCGCTGCGTTCCGCGGCACAGATGGTGTCCTACGAAGTGTCGATCGGCTTCGTCATCGTCACCGTTCTCCTCTGCGTCGGTTCGCTGAACCTGACGGATATCGTCAACTCGCAGCGCGACGGCGTCGGCACGATGATCGGCCTGCCGGGTTCGTTCCTCGACTGGCACTGGCTGGCGCTGTTCCCGATGTTCGTGGTGTTCTTCATCTCGGCGCTCGCCGAAACGAACCGCCCGCCCTTCGACCTGCCGGAAGCGGAATCCGAACTCGTCGCCGGCTTCATGGTCGAGTACGGCTCCACCCCGTACATGATGTTCATGCTCGGCGAATATGCGGCCATCTGCCTGATGTGCGCGCTGACGACCATCCTCTTCCTCGGCGGCTGGCTGCCTCCGGTCGACGTCTGGTTCCTGAACTGGGTTCCCGGCATCGTCTGGTTCGTCCTGAAGGCATGTTTCGTCTTCTTCATGTTCGCGATGGTGAAGGCCTTCGTGCCGCGCTACCGCTACGACCAGCTCATGCGTCTCGGCTGGAAGGTCTTCCTTCCGATCTCGCTCGCCATGGTCGTTATCGTTGCATTCGTGCTGAAGCTGACGGGCTGGTCCGCATGAGGACCGCGCCCCACCTCAGCAGCATTGGAGCTTGAAATGGCTAGTCTCTCCCAAGCCGTCAATTCGCTGTTCCTCAAGGAATTCGTCGGCGCGTTCTTCCTGTCGATGCGTTACTTCTTCCGTCCCAAGGCGACGGTGAACTATCCCTTCGAAAAGGGCCCGGTCTCCCCGCGCTTCCGCGGCGAGCATGCGCTGCGCCGTTATCCGAACGGTGAAGAGCGCTGCATCGCCTGCAAGCTGTGCGAGGCGATCTGTCCCGCTCAGGCCATCACCATCGAGGCGGGTCCGCGCCGCAACGACGGCACGCGCCGCACGGTGCGTTACGATATCGACATGGTGAAGTGCATCTATTGCGGTTTCTGCCAGGAAGCCTGCCCGGTCGACGCCATCGTCGAAGGCCCGAACTTCGAGTTCGCGACCGAGACGCGCGAGGAGCTCTACTACGACAAGCAGAAGCTGCTCGAAAACGGCGATCGCTGGGAGCGGGAAATCGCCCGCAACATCGCGATGGACTCGCCTTACCGCTGATATCGGGCGGAAAGGCATAATGAATGTAAGTGCCTGACGAGACGGTTCGTCAGGCTTCGACGGGGGAGGGGATCTTCTCCGGGGAAGACGAAAAGGCACCAAAATGGGTCTGCAGGCTCTATTCTTCTATCTGTTCGCCTTCGTGGCGGTGGCGTCCGCCTTCATGGTGATCGCGTCCAGGAATCCGGTTTACTCCGTGCTGTTCCTGATCCTCACCTTCTTCAATTCGGCGGGCCTGTTCCTGCTGACGGGCGCCGAGTTCCTGGCGATGATCCTGCTGGTCGTCTATGTCGGCGCGGTTGCGGTTCTCTTCCTCTTCGTCGTCATGATGCTCGACATCGATTTTGCGGAGCTGCGCTCCGGCGCGCTTGAATATGCCCCGGTCGGCGCGCTGATCGGCCTCATCCTTGCGGCCGAGTTGGTCATCGTCGTTGGTGGCTCGACGTTCTCGCCGGAGATCGCCAGCAACATCTCGATGCCGATCCCGCCGGTCGCCCAGCGCGAAAACACCGCGGCCCTCGGCGACGTGCTCTACACGCACTACGTCTACTTCTTCCAGATCGCCGGCCTCGTGCTGCTCGTCGCAATGATCGGTGCGATCGTGCTGACGCTGCGCCACAAGCCACATATCAAGCGCCAGAATATCTCGCAGCAGGTTGCCCGCACGCCGGAAACCGCCGTCGAGGTCGTCAAGGTGAAGCCCGGTCAGGGCATCTGAGGCAGCGGGACCCAAGGAAAAGCATCATGGAAATCGGTATTTCCCACTATCTCACCGTCAGCGCCATCCTGTTCACCCTCGGCGTCTTCGGCATCTTCCTGAACCGGAAGAACGTCATCGTCATCCTGATGTCGATCGAGCTCATCCTGCTTGCGGTCAACATCAACATGGTCGCGTTCTCGGCCTTCCTGAACGATATCGTCGGCCAGGTCTTCGCGCTGTTCATTCTGACCGTCGCGGCTGCGGAAGCGGCCATCGGTCTTGCAATTCTCGTCGTCTTCTACCGCAACCGCGGTTCGATCGCCGTCGAAGACGTCAATATGATGAAGGGCTGATCGGGTCATGGATACCATCATCAAGGCAATCGTCTTCCTTCCTTTGACCGGCTTCCTGATCGCCGGCATCGGCGGCAATGCCATCGGCGCCAAGGCGTCCGAATATGTTACCTCCGGCTTCATGATCCTGGCGGCAGCCCTGTCGTGGGTCGTCTTCTTCGATGTCGCCATGGGCGAGACGGAGATGGTCAAGGTCAGTGTGCTGCGCTGGATCCAGTCCGGCGGCCTCGATGTCGAATGGGCGTTCCGCGTCGATACGCTGACAGCCGTGATGCTCGTCGTGGTGAACTCGGTCTCGACGCTCGTGCACGTCTATTCGATCGGCTACATGCACCACGATCCGCATCGGCCGCGCTTCTTCGCCTACCTGTCGCTCTTCACCTTCGCCATGCTCATGCTGGTGACGTCGGACAATCTGCTGCAGATGTTCTTCGGCTGGGAAGGCGTGGGCCTGGCGTCCTACCTGCTGATCGGCTTCTGGTACAAGAAGCCGTCGGCCTGTGCCGCCGCCATGAAGGCCTTCATCGTCAACCGCGTCGGTGACTTCGGTTTTATTCTGGGCATTTCCGCCGTGTTCGTGCTGTTCGGCTCGATCAACCTCGAGACGATCTTCGCCACCGCCGCGACCTACCTGCCGGCTGAAGGCGCTGCGGACGCTGCCGAACCCGTCATCAACCTCTTCGGCATGACGCTCGACAAGTCGCATGCGCTGACCGCCACCTGCCTGCTGCTCTTCATGGGCGCGATGGGCAAGTCGGCGCAGTTCCTGCTGCACACCTGGCTGCCGGACGCGATGGAAGGCCCGACCCCGGTTTCGGCCCTCATCCACGCGGCGACCATGGTCACCGCCGGCGTCTTCCTCGTCGCCCGCATGTCGCCGCTGTTCGAACTGTCGCACACCGCTCTGATGGTCGTGACGCTCGTCGGCGCCATCACCGCCTTCTTCGCGGCGACGGTCGGCCTCGTGCAGAACGACATCAAGCGCGTCATCGCCTACTCGACCTGCTCGCAGCTCGGCTACATGTTCGTGGCACTCGGCATCGGCGCCTATGGCGCGGCGATCTTCCACCTCTTCACGCACGCCTTCTTCAAGGCGCTCTTGTTCCTTGGCGCCGGTTCGGTCATCCACGCCGTCGATGGCGAGCAGGACATGCGTTACATGGGTGGCCTGCGCAAGCACATCCCGATCACCTTCTGGATGATGACGATCGGCACGCTGGCGCTGACAGGCGTCGGCATCCCGGGCACGGTCATCGGTTTCGCCGGCTTCTTCTCGAAGGACGCGATTATCGAATCCGCCTTCGCCTCGCACAGCCCGGTCGCCGGTTTCGCCTTCGTGCTCTTGGTCATCGCTGCGCTCTTCACCAGCTTCTATTCCTGGCGTCTGGCCTTCATGACGTTCTTCGGCAAGCCGCGCGCGTCCGCCGATGTCATGCACCACGTGCATGAATCGCCGGCCGTCATGCTGATCCCGCTCTACCTGCTCGCCGCAGGCGCGGTCGTCGCAGGCGTGATCTTCGTCGAGTATTTCTACGGCCACCACTACGCCGAATTCTGGCAGGGCGCACTCTTCACGCTGCCGGGCAATGACCTCGTGAACGAATACCATCACGTTCCGAAGTGGGTGAAGTGGAGCCCGTTCGCGGCCATGGCACTGGGCTTCGTCACCGCCTGGTACATGTACATCCGCTCGCCGGAAACGCCGAAGTACCTCGCCGAGCAGCACCGCGGTCTCTACCAGTTCCTGCTCAACAAGTGGTACTTCGACGAGCTGTACGACTTCCTCTTCGTCCGCCCCGCCATGCGGATCGGCAAGTTCCTCTGGAAGAAGGGTGACGGTTCCGTCATCGACGGTCTCGGCCCGAACGGCATCGCCGCCCGCGTGCTGGACGTCACGGATCGCGTCGTGCGCCTCCAGACCGGTTACCTTTATCACTACGCATTCGCGATGCTGCTGGGTATTGCAGCACTCGTTACCTGGATGATGCTCGGGAGCTCCCTCTGATGACCGATTGGCCCATTCTTTCAGCGGTCACCTTCCTCCCGCTCGTCGGCGTGGCGCTTCTGCTGCTGACGCGGGAAGACAGCCCGTATGGCCGGCGCAACATCCTGAACGTGTCGCTGCTGACGACGGTCTTCACCTTCGTTCTCTCGCTCTTCATCTGGATCGGTTTCGACAACGCCAATCCCGGCTTCCAGATGGTCGAGAAGGCCGAGTGGCTCGGCACCGGTATTTCGTACCATCTCGGCGTCGACGGCATCTCCATGCTGTTCGTCATTCTCTCGACCTTCCTGATGCCGTTCTGCGTGCTCGCAAGCTGGCATTCGGTCGAGAAGCGCCTGCGCGAATACATGATCGCCTTCCTGTTGCTGGAAGTGTTCATGGTCGGCGTCTTCGTGTCGCTCGATATCGTGCTGTTCTACGTGTTCTTCGAAGCCGGCCTTATTCCGATGTTCATCATCATCGGTGTCTGGGGCGGCAAGGATCGCGTCTACGCCTCCTACAAGTTCTTCCTCTACACGCTGCTCGGCTCGGTGCTGATGCTGCTCGCCATCATGGCGATGTATTGGCAGGCCGGCACGACCGACATCACCGAACTGCTCGCCTACAGCTTCCCGCCGCATATGCAGACCTGGCTGTGGCTCGCCTTCTTCGCTTCCTTCGCGGTGAAGATGCCGATGTGGCCGGTCCACACCTGGCTTCCGGATGCACACGTGCAGGCGCCGACGGCGGGTTCGGTCATCCTGGCAGGCGTGCTCCTGAAGCTCGGCGGCTACGGCTTCATCCGTTTCTCGCTCGCCATGTTCCCGCTCGCTTCCGACTATTTCGCGCCCTTCGTCTTCGCGCTGTCGGTCATCGCCATCATCTACACCTCGCTGGTGGCGCTGATGCAGGACGACATCAAGAAGCTGATCGCCTACTCGTCGGTCGCCCACATGGGCTATGTGACCATGGGTATCTTCGCGGCGAACGCGCAGGGTCTCCAGGGCGCTATCTTCCAGATGCTTTCGCACGGCATCGTCTCCGGCGCGCTCTTCCTCTGCGTCGGCGTCGTCTATGACCGGCTGCATACCCGCGAGATCGCGGCCTATGGCGGCCTCGTCAACAACATGCCGAAATATGCCGTCGCCTTCATGATCTTCACCATGGCAAACGTCGGCCTTCCCGGCACGTCGGGTTTCGTCGGCGAGTTCATGACGCTGATCGGCATCTTCCGCGCCAACACCTGGGTGGCACTCTTTGCCACCACCGGCGTCATCCTCTCGGCCTCCTACGCGCTCTGGCTCTACCGCCGGGTGATCTTCGGTGCGCTCGAGAAGGAAAGCCTGAAGTCGCTGCTCGATCTGGATATGCGCGAGAAGCTGCTGCTCTATCCGCTCGTGATCCTCACGATCTTCTACGGCGTCTATCCGGCGCCGGTGTTCGATGCGACGGCGGCTTCGGTCGACGCGCTGCTCAATAACTACTCCGCGGCTCTGCAGGCGGCGCAATCCGTTGCGCTGACGGCGAACTGACGACGGGACCCAAGACATGACTGCTGATACAATCCTCGCCAGCCTTCAGCTCTCGATCCCGGAGATCATTCTTGCCGTCGGTGCGCTCGCCCTGTTGATGGTCGGTGTGTTTTCCGGCGAGCGCTCGGGTACGACTGTGACCGGCCTTGCCGTCGCGCTGCTCATCATCTCCGGCCTCTGGCTGGTGCTTGCCACCGGCGAGGGCCAGGCCTATGGCGGCGCCTTCGTTTCCGATGCCTTCGCCAAGTTCATGAAGGTGCTGGCGCTGATCGGTTCCATCACCGCCATGGTGATGACCGTCGGCCACGCCCGCTCGGAACAGCTCGACCGCTTCGAGTTCCCCGTCCTCATCGTGCTTTCGACGCTCGGCATGCTGTTGATGATCTCGGCCAACAGCCTGCTGTCGCTCTATCTCGCGCTGGAACTGCAGTCGCTGGCGCTTTACGTCGTCGCCGCGATCAACCGCGACAGCCTGCGCTCCACGGAAGCTGGCCTGAAATACTTCGTGCTCGGCGCACTTTCCTCGGGCATGCTGCTCTACGGCATGTCGCTGGTCTACGGTTTCACCGGCCAGATCGGTTTCCAGGAAATCGCCGCCGCCTTGACGGCGGAAGGCCGTTCGCTCGGCCTCGTCTTCGGCCTGGTGTTCATCCTCGCCGGTCTCGCCTTCAAGATCTCGGCCGTGCCCTTCCACATGTGGACGCCGGACGTTTATGAAGGTGCGCCGACCCCCGTCACGGCCTTCTTCGCGGCCGCGCCGAAGGTCGCTGCCATGGCCATGCTGGTGCGCATCGTCATCGAAGCCTTCCAGCCGGTCGTCGCCGACTGGCAGCAGGTTGTCGTGTTCATCTCGATCGCCTCCATGCTGCTTGGCTCGTTCGCCGCGATCGGCCAGCGCAACATCAAGCGCCTGATGGCCTATTCCTCGATCGGTCACATGGGCTACGCGCTTGTCGGCCTCGCTTCCGGCTCCATGGCCGGCGTGCGTGGCGTGGCACTCTATATGCTGATCTACATGGTGATGACGCTCGGCACCTTTGCCTGCATCCTCGCCATGCGTCGCAAGGAAGGCGGCAATGTCGAGAACATCGATGATCTGTCGGGCCTCTCCTCGACCAACCCCTTCATGGCCACCGTGCTGACGATCCTGATGTTCTCGCTTGCCGGCATTCCGCCGATGGCGGGTTTCTTCGCCAAGTATTTCGTCTTCATGGCGGCGATCGAGGCGCACCTCTACGCGCTCGCCATCATCGGTGTGCTCGCCTCTGTCGTCGGCGCCTACTACTATCTGCGCATCATCAAGGTGATGTGGTTCGATGAGGCGACGGGCGAATTTGCCCGCACCGCCGGCGAACTGAAGCTGGTCTTCGGCCTGTCCGGCCTGTTCGTCCTCGGTTACGTGCTGATCGGTGGCCCGATCGGCAACGCGGCCGAAGCTGCGGCACGGACCTTCTTTTGAGCGGGCCCAGTCACCCGCGCCGGATGTCGCTCGATGACTTCCGGCACGAGGCGCTCAGCGATGTGGGCTCGACCAATACGGAATGCCTGGAGCGCGCCCGAAAGGGCGCGCTTTCCGGTCTCTGGATCACCGCGGAACGGCAGACGGGCGGGCGTGGGCGGCGCGGTCGCGCCTGGTTCTCCGAGCCCGGCAATCTCTACGCCTCGCTGCTCCTGACCGATCCGGCACCGATGGATCGGCTTGGCTCCCTGCCGCTCGCCGTCGCAGTCGCCGTGCAGGACGCGGTGAGCCGCATCATGCCGCTCGATGCCGCCGAGGTCGTGATCAAATGGCCGAACGACATCCTGGTGGATCGCCGCAAGGTCTGCGGCATCCTGATCGAAGGCGAGACGCTGCCCGACGGTCGGCATGGCCTGGTGATCGGTATCGGCATCAACGTGTCGGTGGCGCCGGATGCGCCGCTCTATCCCGTCGCGACGTTGCGTGAATTCGGCGCCTTCGCTTCCCCTGACGAACTTTTCGCCTATCTCTTCCAGTCCATGGCCGAAACCCTTGCGCTGTGGGACGGCGGCCACGGTATTTCCGCCATCATGGAACGCTGGAAACAGGTGGCTGGCGGCATTGGCGAAAACATAACGGTCAACCTTCCCGACCGTTCTATTTCCGGGCGCTTTTCCGGAATTGATGATACAGGTCTCCTGAAACTGGAGACGGATGACGGCGGCACGCGACTGATCGCGGCCGGCGACGTATTTTTTGGATAGGACTTTTTGAAGCCGATGGCAAAACAAGACGAACTGGTATTCCTGCCGCTTGGCGGCGTCGGCGAAATCGGCATGAACCTCGCGCTCTACGGCTACGGCCCGAAGGAGAACCGCCAGTGGATCATGGTCGATTGCGGCGTCACCTTTCCGGGGCCGGACCTGCCGGGCGTCGACCTGGTGCTGCCCGATATCCGTTTTCTCGCCAAGGAGCGTGAAAAGCTCAAGGGCATCATCATCACTCATGCCCACGAAGACCATTATGGCGCGCTGAACGATCTCTGGCCGGGCCTCAACGTCCCGGTCTATGCCTCGCCCTTCACGGCGGGCATGCTGGAAGCCAAGCGCAACTACGAGCGCAGCCGCACCGAAATCCCGGTGACGATCTTCAAGCAGGGCGACCGCATCAATGTCGGCCCTTTCGAAATCGAGGCGGTCGGCGTCAACCACTCCATCCCCGAGCCGATGTCGCTGGCGATCAAGACGCCGCTCGGCACCGTCATCCATACCGGCGACTGGAAGATCGACCTCGATCCGTCGCTCGGGCCGCTGACCGACGAAGCGCGCTTCCGCAAACTCGGCGACGAGGGCGTGCTAGCGCTGATCTGCGACAGCACGAACGCGTTGCGCGACGGCGTCTCGCCCTCGGAGCGCGAAGTCTCCGAAAGCCTCACCAAAATCATCGAAGCCGCCGAGGGCAGGGTGGGCATCACCACCTTCTCCTCGAATGTCGGTCGTATCCGTTCGATCGCCCAGGCTGCGGAAGCCGCCGGGCGCGAGGTGCTGCTGCTCGGCAGTTCCATGAAGCGCGTGACCGAGGTCGCCCGAGATATCGGCCTGATGGAAGGCCTGAAGCCGTTCATTGCGGAAGACGAGTTCGGTTACATCCCGCGCGACAAGGTCGTCGTCATCCTGACGGGCAGTCAGGGTGAGCCGCGCGCGGCGCTCGCCAAGATCGCCCGCGATGAGATGCGCAATGTCGCCTTCACGGATGGCGATACGATCATCTTCTCCTCGCGTGCCATTCCGGGCAACGAGAAGGCGATCAACGACATCAAGAACGGCCTGGTCGAACAGGGCATCAACGTCATTACCGATAGCGAGGCGCTGGTGCACGTTTCCGGCCATCCGCGCCGGACGGAACTGCAGCAGATGTATAGCTGGACGCGCCCCGCGATGGTCGTGCCGGTGCATGGCGAGGCGGTGCACCTGACGGCGCATGCCGAGCTTGCCGAACAGTCCGGTGTCGCCAACGTGCCGCGCGTGCGCAATGGCGATGTCCTCAAGCTCGCGCCGGGCGAGCCCGAGGTCGTGGACCACGCCCCCTTCGGCCGTATCTTCAAGGACGGCAACCTGATCGGCGACTATGAGGAAATGGGCATCGGCGATCGCCGCAAGCTCGCCTTCGTCGGCCATGTCGCCGTCAGCATCCTGCTCGACAGCCGTTTCGACTTCATGGGCGATCCTGAGGTCGAGCCCTTCGGCCTGCCGCAGTTCGATGACGAGGGCGAGGATATGGGCGACACGCTCTATGACGCCGTGCTCGGCGCCGTCGAAAGCATCCCGCGCGCCCGTCGCAAGGATCTGGAGATGGTGCGAGAATCCGTGCGCCGCGCCGTGCGCTCGACGGCAAACGAGATCTGGGGCAAGAAGCCAGTGGTCACGGTCTTCCTGACGAAAGTCTGACCCGGGCAAGCGCCAGCCCCTCATCCCGCTGCCGCGACCTTCTCCCCGTAAACGGGGAGAGGGGATTGAGGCGACCTCTTGCCTCGTACGGGCTTTCCGGGACGACGGTACGACATCCCCTTCGCCCCGCTTGCGGGGAGAAGGGGCCGGCAGGCGGGCGAGGGGCTTGTCCCAACGATGGCCCACAAGAGGAGACAGCCATGCTCGGTAAGGTCAATCACATCGCCATCGCCGTGCCGGATCTTGCCACCGCCACCGCGACCTATCGCGACACGCTGGGCGCTACGGTGTCCGCACCGCAGGCCTTGCCGGAGCATGGCGTGACGGTCGTCTTCGTCGAACTGCCGAACACCAAGGTGGAATTGCTTGAGCCGCTGGGCGCGGCTTCCCCCATCGCCGCCTTTCTCGAAAAATCGCCCGCCGGCGGCATGCATCATATCTGCTACGAGGTGGACGACATTCTCGCCGTCCGCGACCGGCTGGTGGCAAGCGGCGCGCGCGTGCTTGGCGATGGCAATCCGAAGACGGGCGCGCATGGCAAGCCGGTGCTCTTTCTCCACCCCAAGGATTTTCTAGGCACTTTGGTCGAACTCGAAGAGGTGTGACAGCACGCCGCCCTTCGGCCATTTGAACTTCACCCGCGACCGGCGTAAAAGACCGCCTGTCGCACGAGGGCTCGTCCATGCAGTGGTTTTCCTTTTTCGCCGTCTATTTCATCGTCTGGTGGTTGACGCTTTTTGCCGTACTGCCCTTCGGGATGAAGACCCAAGGCGAGGCACATGAGGTTGTGCCCGGTACGGTGGAAAGCGCGCCGGTGCGATTCCGTGGTGGCCGGGTGATGCTCATAACCACGCTCGTCTCCGCCATCATCTACGGCTGTTGGTACGTCGTGTCGGTGCGCCTCGGCTACGGCATCGACTCCATCCCGCAATTCATGCCGAATTTCAAATAGGCGGCCGCCACATAGGTTAACGTCCGTTCACCTCGCGAAAGCAAGCCATTCCCTGTCTTTGACGTCGTGCGGAATAGTCTTCCGTTTCTCGGCTGTCATATTGTGTCGGAAAAAGCCCGCCAGCGGCCCTTGATTGCCCTTGAGTCATGCAAACTGGCGCGGGTTTGTTCACCTTGCCTGAGGCGGAGTGTCGCAGCGGATGTCGCTGTGCGTCTTTGACGCATGGACGCGCGGCGAGAAATTGATAAAGCGAAAGTCGACTGGGGAAAAGGCAAAAAAAAACAAGGCTGAAAGCCTTGTTTTACAGGTATCGCGTGATCTCTATCCGTTGTGCGGTGGCAGCGTCTACGCGCGCCTAAGATCTGATCCTCCCAAGACTTGACCGCGAAATGGCAGGAATTTGTACTTCCTGCCTGTTTTGTGACCTGAAACTAGCCCAAAGCTTAGGCGTTGTCATCCGCTTTTTTTGCATTTTTGCTACAGTGGAATAAAATTTTTCCGTTGACAAGCCGCACGCAATTTCTGTTATTGACGCCCCCATTTTTCCGCCACATTTCTCGGAGTGGTCTGCGCCGGCCGGCACTGCTTCGGCCCGGCATCCCCACTCGGCGTGCCGGGTTTCCTTCCTGCGGCGAAGCGTTTATGAACGCGTGAAAATCAACGTCATTTTGCCCGATTCCCCGAATAGGGCGGATCAGTCCCGCTGGAAACCGATATGCGCCTTTCACGCTTCTTCCTGCCCATCCTCAAGGAAAACCCCAAAGAGGCCGAGATCGTCTCGCACCGGCTGATGCTGCGTGCCGGCATGGTCAAGCAGCAGTCCCAGGGTATCTACACCTGGTTGCCGCTCGGCAAACGCGTCCTGGACAAGGTGAATGCGATCATCCGCGAGGAGCAGAACCGCGCCGGCGCCATCGAGCTCTTGATGCCGACCTTGCAGTCCGCCGAACTCTGGCAGGAGAGCGGTCGTTACGACGCCTATGGCAAGGAGATGCTGCGCATCAAGGACCGCCAGGAGCGTCCGATGCTCTATGGTCCCACCAACGAGGAAATGATCACGGACGTCTTCCGGTCCTACGTGAAGTCCTACAAGGACCTGCCGCTCAACCTCTACCATATCCAGCTGAAATTCCGCGACGAGATCCGTCCGCGCTTCGGCACCATGCGCTCGCGCGAGTTCCTGATGAAGGACGCCTATTCCTTCGACCTGAACCGCGAAGGCGCCGTGCATGCCTATAACCGTATGTTCGCCGCCTACCTGCGCACCTTCACGCGCATGGGCCTGCGCGCTATTCCGATGCGCGCCGATACCGGCCCGATCGGTGGCGATCTCAGCCACGAGTTCATCATCCTGGCCGATACGGGCGAGTCAGAAGTCTTCTGCCACAAGGACTTTTTGAACTTTGACATTCCCGGCCTGGACACCAACTTCGACGACGCCGCAGGCCTGAAGGGCATTTTCGACAAATGGACCTCGCGCTATGCCGCGACCTCGGAAATGCACGACGCGCCCGCCTTCGAGGCGATCCCGGAAAGCGAACGCCTGTCGGCCCGCGGCATCGAGGTCGGCCATATCTTCTATTTCGGCACGAAATACTCCGAAGCCATGGGCGCCAAGGTTCAGGGCCCGGATGGCAAGGAGCACACGGTGCATATGGGCTCCTACGGCATCGGCCCGACGCGCCTCGTGCCGGCGATCATCGAAGCCTCGCATGACGAGAACGGCATCATCTGGCCGAAGGCCGTCGCCCCCTTCGAGGCGATCGTCATCAACATGAAGTCGGGTGATGCGGCCTGCGACGCCGCCTGCGAAACGATCTACGCTGCGCTCTCGAAAGCCGGCATCGACGTGCTGTACGACGACAAGGACGAGCGTGCCGGCGCCAAGTTCGCGACGGCCGATCTCATCGGTGCGCCGGTGCAGATCATCGCCGGCCCACGCGGCGTTGCCGCCGGCGAAGTCGAGATCAAGGATCGCAAGACCGGTGAACGCGAGACGCTGACCATCGAGGCGGCCATCAACCGCCTGACGTCCGGCAACTGATGCGGCGCGCCGGGGCAACGGGAGGGGACCATGGCTGACGCAGTGAGCGGTGCATCTGCAACCGAAGTGCAGGCCTACAAGAAGAACCGCCCGTTCTCCGCGTTCGAGCGGATGGTCGCCTGGCGCTACCTGCGCTCCCGGCGCAAGGAAGCTTTCATCTCGGTCATCGCCGGCTTCTCCTTCATCGGCATCATGCTGGGGGTTGCCACGCTGATCATCGTCATGGCTGTCATGAACGGCTTTCGCACGGAACTGATCTCGCGCATCCTCGGCATCAACGGCCACATGATCGTCCAGCCGATCGATACGCCGCTGAACGACTTTGCCAAGCTCTCCGAGCGGCTTTCCGCCATTCCGGGCGTCACCATGGCGATCCCGCTTGTCGAGGGCCAGACGCTGGCCCAGGGCACGGCCGGCGGCGGCACGGGCGCGCTGGTGCGCGGCATCCGCGCCGACGATCTTGCGAAGATGAAGGCGGTTTCGGATCACTTCAAGGAAGGTGACCTCGTCGGTTTCGCGGCCGGCGGCGGCGTGGCGATCGGTTCGCGCATGGCCGAGCAGCTTGGCCTCAGCGCCGGTGGGCAGATCACGCTGGTTGCGCCCGAAGGCGACGTGACGCCGCTCGGCGTCAATCCGCGCGTGAAAACCTACACGGTCTCCGCCGTCTTCGAGATCGGCATGTCGGAATATGACTCGTCGATCATCTACATGCCGCTGGACGAGGCGCAGCTTTACTTCAACTCCGAAGGCGTCGTGCAGTCGATCGAGCTGTTCGTGTCCAATCCGGACGCCGTCGACGCTCTGCGCCAGCCGATCGAGGCGGCCGCCGAACGGCAGATATTCATCACCGACTGGCGCCAGCGCAACCAGACCTTCTTCTCGGCCTTGCAGGTCGAGCGCAATGTCATGTTCATGATCCTGACGCTGATCGTGCTCGTCGCGGCGCTCAACATCATTTCCGGCCTCATCATGCTGGTGAAGGACAAGGGCAGCGACATCGCGATCCTGCGCACCATGGGCGCCACGTCCGGCGCGGTGATGCGCATCTTCTTCATGACGGGGGCTGCGATCGGCACGGTCGGCACCTTCGCCGGCGTGTTGCTCGGTGTCATCGTGTGCTTGAACGTCGAGTCAATCCGCCAGTTCTTCTCGTGGATTTCCGGCACGACGCTGTTCAACCCGGAACTCTATTTCCTGAGCCAGCTTCCGGCCGACATGAATGTCGGCGAGACGGTTTCGGTCATCCTCATGGCGCTGGTACTCTCGTTCCTTGCGACGATCTTCCCCGCCTGGCGTGCCTCCAAGCTCGATCCGGTCCAGGCCCTGCGGTACGAATAGGAACAAGAACGCCATGAATGCGCGCCTCGCTTTGGAACTCAAGGGCATCGAACGGCACTACGGCCAGGGCGAAACCCTGCTGACGATCCTCAAGGGCGCGGATTTCGCGCTGAAGAGCGGCGAGACGGTGGCCCTTGTCGCGCCGTCAGGGACCGGCAAGTCGACCCTCCTGCACATTGCGGGCCTGCTCGAAAAGCCGGATGCCGGCGAGGTCCTCGTCAACGGCCATTCCTGCGCGACGCTGTCCGACGACCAGCGCACGACGATCCGCCGCAACGAGATCGGCTTCGTCTACCAGTTCCATCACCTGCTGCCGGAATTCACCGCGCTGGAAAATATCATGATGCCGCAGCTGATCGGCGGCCTCTCCCGGGCGGAGGCGCGCGAACGCGCCGCCCAGTTGCTCGACTACATGCGCATCGGCCACCGGGCCGACCATCGCCCGTCGGAACTGTCCGGCGGCGAACAGCAGCGCGTGGCGATTGCCCGTGCCGTCGCCAATGCGCCGCTGCTGTTGCTCGCCGACGAGCCGACCGGGAACCTTGATCCGGAAACCGCCGGCTACGTCTTCGAGGCGCTCGAGGCACTCGCGCGCCAGTCGGGTCTCGCGGCGCTCATCGCCACCCACAATCACGAGCTTGCCGGCCTGATGGACCGTCGCGTGACGATCGAGGATGGGCTCGTGCGCGAGCTTGCCTGACAAGCGCGCGCACGAGAGGCGCAGACCTTAGTTGTCGAGCCCGCAGATGTTGCGGGCGATCTCGTCCTTCCAGTCCTTCAGCAGCACGAATTGTGCCTGGCCGGCGACGGCGCCGTGGCCGGCCTTGCCCTTGCCGGTCAGCACGTTGAGGTCGCATTCGCTTCCGCCATCCGGATTGAGCGTGTCGTAGGACGAGTAGGTGTAGCCCGCGACGATGAAATCGAAATTGCGATAGGCGATGGTCAGCGACTGCCGCCAGCGATCACGGCCGATTGAATCGTTTTTCGTCGTCAGCGTGAAGGAGCCGTTGGCGAGAGGCGTCAGCTCCGGCTCCTGGCCGTACATGGTCATGTTGCCCCAGATCGTGTTGGGTAGGGACAAAGCAAGCGTCAGCCGGTTCTCCTCCGGTTTGGCAACGTAGACATAGAGCCCGTTGTCATCCCCGCTATCGTCTCCCGGCGTTGCCACCAGGGCAAGATCCGGCGTGCCGTCCTTGTTCCAGTCGCCGCTTGCCATGGCGATGATGCGGTCTGCCGGAAAATCCGCGGCGGATGAAAAGGCGGGCAGGGCAGCCGACAGCATGAGCGCGGCAATCAACGACTTCATTTCAGTTCCTCCATTGGTTGAGGCGACCTTATTGCGCTGGCGAACGCCGGTCCAGTGGGGCTGTGGAAAGCTGTTGACATGAGAACAAGAATAGAACAAACTAGAAACATAAAAGGAAAGGGAGCCACAATGACCGATTTCTTTCGTGACCTTGCTGCATTCGCCTCCATGGCCATGTTCGTCGCCAGCTTCTCCGTCATCCTCTTTGGAATCTGACATTTCGCCGTTTGTCGCGTGAACACCGGTCCATCGTTAAGGAAACCGGGTGCAACACAAAGAACCGTCTGGACGGGACGGGTGCGAATCCGTTTAAGCTTCTTTCCTTGATTTGAAGGAAGAAGCCGATGGCGAGTGAAGCCCCAAAGACGGAGAGCGGAGCAACCGCGCAGACACCGCAATTCGTGCATCTGCGCGTCCATTCCGCCTTTTCGCTGCTGGAAGGCGCCTTGCCGATCAAGAAGATCATCGGCAAGGCGACGTCGGACCAGCAGCCGGCTATCGCCATCACCGACACGAACAACCTGTTCGCCGCGCTGGAATTTTCGCAGAAGGCGGTCGGCGACGGCATCCAGCCGTTGATCGGCTGTCAGCTGTCGATCGACATGGAAGACGAGGGTGAAGGCGAACGCCGCGGCGGGCAGGCGCAACTTCAGAAGCTGCCGTCAATCGTTCTCCTGGCCGCGACCGATGCCGGTTATGTTCGTCTTGTCGATCTTGTCAGCCGTGCCTATCTCGGCGGCGAAGGCAACCAGTCGGTCCGCATCGCCTATAGCTGGCTGGAGGAGGAAGGCGCCGAGGGGTTGATTGCGCTCACCGGCGCGCGCGGCGGGCCGATCGACACGGCTTTCCTGGCCGGGCAGCCCACCGTGGCGCGTGCGCGACTGGACGCGCTGAAACGGGTGTTCGGCGACCGTCTTTATATCGAATTGCAGCGCCACGGGCGTTATGACAAGCAGCATGAACGGCGCATGGTCGAGCTGGCCTATGCGCAGGATGTGCCGCTGGTCGCGACCAACGAACCGTTCTTTCCCGCACCGGACGATTATGACGCCCACGATGCGCTGATGGCGGTGGCGCACAATGCGATGGTGTCGGACGACAACCGCTTCCGCCTGTCGCCCGACCACTACCTCAAGAGCCGCAAGGACATGGCCAAGCTCTTTGCCGATCTGCCCGAGGCCCTGGAGAACACGGTCGAGATCGCGAAACGCTGCTCTTTCGTGCTGAAGACACGCAACCCCATCCTGCCGCGCTTCACCGGGGCGACGGATGATCCGGAGGAAGCGGAGCGTGCCGAATCGGCAGAACTTCGCCGCCAGTCCGTGGAAGGCCTCGAGAGCCGCATGGCGCTGCTCGGCCTGACGCCCGGTTATACCGAGCAGGACTATCGGGAACGGCTGGATTTCGAACTCAGCGTCATCGAGCGCATGAAGTTTCCCGGCTACTTCCTGATAGTTGCCGACTTCATCAAATGGGCCAAGCAACAGAACATTCCCGTCGGCCCCGGCCGTGGCTCGGGTGCAGGCTCGCTCGTTGCCTATGCGCTGACCATCACCGATGTGGACCCGCTGCGCTTCTCTCTGCTTTTCGAACGTTTCCTCAACCCGGAACGCGTCTCGATGCCCGACTTCGACATCGACTTCTGCCAGGATCGCCGCGAAGAGGTGATCCGTTACGTGCAGCAGAAATACGGCCGCGAGCAGGTGGCGCAGATCATCACCTTCGGTTCGTTGCAGGCGCGCGCCGCCTTGCGCGACGTCGGCCGCGTGCTGGAAATGCCCTATGGCCAGGTCGACAAGATCTGCAAGCTCGTGCCGAACAACCCCGCCAATCCGACGCCGCTCTCCAAGGCGATCGAGGAGGAGCCGAAGCTTCAGGAGGAGGCGGAAAAAGAGCCGGTCGTCGGACGCCTGCTCGATATCGCCCAGAAGATCGAAGGCCTTTACCGCCACGCCTCGACCCACGCTGCCGGCATTGTGATCGGTGACCGGCCGCTCTCGAAGCTGGTGCCGATGTACCGCGACCCGCGCTCCGACATGCCGGTCACCCAGTTCAACATGAAATGGGTGGAGCAGGCGGGGCTCGTAAAATTCGACTTCCTCGGCCTCAAGACGCTGACGGTTCTGAAGACCGCGGTCGATTTCATTCGCAAGCGCGGCATCGAGGTGAAGCTCGAAAGCCTGCCGCTCGATGATCAACTGACCTACGAGATGCTGTCGCGCGGCGAGACGGTCGGCGTGTTCCAGGTGGAAAGTGCCGGCATGCGCAAGGCGCTAATCGGCATGCGGCCGGACTGCATCGAGGACATCATCGCGCTGGTGGCGCTCTACCGCCCGGGCCCGATGGAGAACATCCCGGTCTACAATGCCCGTAAACACGGCGAGGAGGAGATCGAGTCGATCCATCCGTCGATCGACCACCTGCTGAAGGAAACGCAGGGCGTTATCGTCTACCAGGAACAGGTGATGCAGATCGCCCAGGTCCTGTCGGGCTATTCGCTCGGCGAAGCCGACCTGCTGCGTCGCGCCATGGGCAAGAAGATCAAGGAGGAGATGGACAAGCAGCGCGCCCGCTTCGTCGACGGCGCCGTCAAGAACGGCGTGTCGAAGCCGCAGTCCGACCTGATCTTCGATCTGCTTGCCAAGTTCGCCAACTATGGCTTCAACAAGTCGCACGCCGCCGCCTATGCCATCGTCTCCTACCAGACGGCCTATCTGAAGGCGCATTACCCGGTCGAGTTCCTCGCCGCGTCGATGACCTACGATATGTCCAACACGGACAAGCTGAACGATTTCCGGCAGGATGCCGGCCGCCTCGGCATTGCGGTCATCCCGCCCTCCGTTCAGACCTCGTTCGCGCATTTCGAAACCGGCGAGAACCGCATCTACTACGCGCTCGCCGCTATCAAGGGTGTGGGCGAAGCGGCGGTGCAGCATATCGTCCAGGTCCGCGGCGATGCGCCGTTCAAGAGCCTCGAGGATTTCTGCACGCGCATCGATCCGAAATTCGTCAATCGCCGCGTCTTCGAAAGCCTGATCATCGCCGGCGCCTTCGATTGTTTCGGCCATGACCGTGCCGCCATGATCGCCGGCCTCGACCGACTGCTGGGGGCCGCCCAGCGCGCGCAGGAGAACAAGACGAGCGGACAGGGCGATATTTTCGGCATGGGGGCGGCAACCGGGCCGGAGGTCATCACGCTGCCGTCCTATACGCCCTGGCTCGCCTCTGAAAAGCTGCACCGCGAATTCCAGGTGCTCGGTTTCTTCCTGTCCGCCCACCCGCTCGATACCTATGCACCCATCCTCTCGAAGATGCGCGTGCAGACGTTTGCCGATTTCGCCGTGGCGGTGAAGCGCGGCGCCACCGCCGGCCGTCTGGCCGGCACGGTGACGTCGAAGCAGGAGCGCAAGACGCGCACCGGCAACAAGATGGGCATCGTCGCCTTTTCGGATTCGTCCGGCCAGTTCGAGGCGGTGCTGTTTTCGGAAATGCTGAACCAGTACCGCGACCTGCTGGAGGCTGGCAAATCGCTGGTCATGACGGTGCAGGCGGAAGAGCGCCCGGAAGGCATCGGCCTGCGCATCCAGACGCTGCGTTCGCTGGAGGAAGAATCGCTCCAGACGCAGAAGGCGCTGCGTGTCTACGTTCGCGATTCCGGTCCGCTGCGCTCCATCGCCGCGCACCTCAACACCAAGGGTGACGGCCTCGTTTCCTTCATCGTCATCAAGGAAAACGGCCAGCGCGAAATCGAGGTGGAGTTGAACGACCGCTTCCGCATCTCCGCCGAAATCGCCGCCGCCATGCGCTCGACGCCCGGCGTGCTCGACGTGGAATTGGTCTAAAAGGCGCGGCGGCAGAAGCAGCCACCACACGAAACCGGCCGCTCTCGTCGAGCGGCCGGTTTTTTGTTTCACGTCCTATCGTTCGGCAGGGATGCGCGCGATGACCTTGATCTCGAAATCAAACCCGGAGAGCCAGGTTACGCCAACAGCGGTCCAGTTCGGATAGGGTTTCTCGCTGAAAACCTCCTGCTTGACGGTCATGATGGTGCCGAACTGGTTCGCCGGATCGGTATGAAACGACGTCACATCGACGATATCGTCGAAGGTGCCGCCCGCCGCCGCAAGCGTGGCCTCGAGGTTCTCGAAGGCCAGTCGGACCTGCTTTTCGAAATCCGGTTCAGGCGTTCCATCGGGACGGCTGCCGACCTGTCCGGACACGAACAGAAGGTCGCCGGAGCGAATGGCGGGCGAATATCCGTGCGCTTCGTAGAGGGCGTGCCTGTTTGCCGGGAAAACGGCGTCGCGCTTTGTCATCTTGATCTCTCTTCGTCAGTGTTGAACGGCGCCCGATGCGCCAGCCGTCGCTTAACAAGCAGTGGCTTTTCATATACGGTGCGTATATGAAATTGGGTGTATGCGCGCCGTATGTCAAGTTGATATACGCGCCGTATATGAAATTGGGGATGAGATGGCGAACCGACGCATTGAAATGATGGAGGAAAATCGGGTCAAGCTGATCGCGGCTGCCCGAAAGGCTTTTGCCGAAAGGGGCTATTCCGCCGCTTCCATGGACGACCTGACCGCTGCGGTCGGCCTCACCCGCGGCGCTCTCTACCATAATTTCGGTGACAAGCGCGGATTGCTGGCCGCTGTTGTCAATCAGATCGATTCCGAAATGGCGATGCGCGCGAAAGCCGTTGGCGCCGGCGCGCAGGACGACTGGCAGGGCCTATTGGCGGAAGGCACCGCCTATATCGAGATGGCGCTCGATCCCGAAGTCCAGCGCATCGTCCTGCTCGATGGACCGGCGGTTCTGGGCGATCCCGCACGATGGCCAAGCCAGAGCAACTGTTTGCAGGCAACGCAGGCAACCGTAGAGCGGCTCATCGCTCAACGCATCCTCAAACCGGTCGATGCGGAAGCAGCCGCCCGGCTTTTGAGCAGTGCTGCCCTCAATGCCGCACTGTGGATCGCCGCCAGTGAGCATCCAAAAGAGGTTCTGCCGAAGGCCGTCGAGGCGTTCCAGGCGCTGGTGACGGGCCTCCTGGCGCGTCCCGCGTAAGAGGCGTCGCGCACAAAACCCAGCCCCCGCCTGTCTCAGCGGCGATGGTGCGCGCCGTCCCGTGTTCTTACAGACCGATGGTCGCGCGGGAAGCCGGAGGTCTCCACCCGTCAGTTCACGCGCGTGATGGACGAGGACTTCTTTTTCTTCGTCTTCTTGCCGCCCTGAACGGCCGAGGCCTCCGCCTTCTGAACCTTCCGCGTCACGGTGATGAAGTCGGTGCCGTCGCCTGTCTCTCCGCCAAGATCGGTGTCGGAGATGGACAGGGAGACGCCTTCGCCCATCAGGTCCGAGATGCGCATGCGTGTGTCGTCCGGGATATCGAGGCGGTCGAGTGTCCTGGTCAGCGCATCCGGTGCGGACGCGTCCGCTTCCGTCGCGATGCCGAGGCGCTTCAGGGTTGCCTTCGGGAGCTGGTTATCCATGCTCACGCCGTACCACTCCGCCGTGCCCTTGTCGGCATCGACCGCGCGGGCGATGAGGAAATGCGTGCCGAGCGCGATCTCGGGATTGCGGATGGTGATGGGCGCCTCCAGCAGGGGCTTGAATTTCTGGCGCACAAGGATCTGGCCGTTCGGCGGCGTGCCCTTGCCGGCCTTGGCATAGATGGCGGCGATGAGCTCCGGCGTGACGGTGCCGCCGTCCGTGAGGCCTTCCGTAAGCTGGAAGGCACGGATGGCGGCCACCGTCTGTTTGCCGTGCAGTCCGTCCGGCACGCCGGCATCATAGCCGAGCGATGTCAACAAGCCCTGCAGATCCCGCATCATGTCGCGATCGCCGCGGCGGGTGATGAGAATGCGGACCGGGTCCCGTTCCGTCCGCTCGATGACCGGGGTCAGAACCTCCGGTTTCGGATCGGTCATGGCGACCTCGACGCTCTTGTCGCCGGCTTCGATCAAGGCGGGGCGCAGGTCCGCCTGCGACAGCAGCGGCGTATCCGGCAGGACGACGACAGGCTTGAACAGGGCGGCGTGCACGATGCGCTGCGGCACGATCTCGCGGTCGGTGATCAGAACATGGCCACCGCGCCGCGTGGTGCTGAAGAGCGTCTTGGCGAAGGCGTTCGGCAGGCGCACGCAGCCATGCGAGGCCGGGTAGGAGGGCACGCTGTTGGACGCGTGCAGCGCAATGCCGGACCATGTCAGCCGCTGCATGAAAGGCATCGGCGCGCTGTCATAGAGATTGGAGAAATGCGAGCGTTTCTTCTCGATGATGGAGAAGATGCCGGTCGGCGTCGAATGGCCGGCCTTGCCGGTGGAAACGCGCGAGGTGGCGATCACCACGCCGCCATCATAGATCTTCAGCTCCTGCAGGTCCTTCGACACGATGATCTGGAGCGGGCCTTCGAGCGTGCCGCCAAGCGCGGTGCCGCAGCTCAGCATCAGACCCAGAATACTCATGCCAGCGGCGATACGAAACTTCATGTGACCCATCCGTACGCAATACAAACCGTCGGGAAGCGTAGGGCATCCGGTTTAAGGAAGGCTTGATGCACCGCCCTGATCCCCCGATCTGTGCCATCCCAGTGCAGGCAGTAACGCCGGATACCGGGGATTTATTCGGTGGGGGTGTCGGGGTTTCCGGCGGATTTGAGGGTCAACTTTTCGTGAAAACGTTCTGCCCGCGATTTGCCGAACGTATAGCCGGTCTCCACGCTCGCCTTGCCGAATTTGTCGCGCAGCGTGTTCATCGCGGCTTCTGCCGCCGCGCGGCGCGTGGCGGCGGGGTCGACGAGATCGGGCGGGTCGGCGCGGCCGGGATCGGCGAGGTCGCTGACGCCGATGCCGATCAGGCGGTATTTCGTGCCGTCGGTTTCCTTGCGCAGGAGCTCCATGCCGGTGCGGAAGATCTTGTCGGCGAGCATGGTCGGGTCTTCAAGCTTGCGGTTGCGTGTCCGGCTCTTGAAATCGGCGGTTTTCAGCTTGAGCACGACGGTATGGCCGGCAATGCCGGATTTGCGCAGCCGCGCGGCGACCTTCTCGCTGAGGTGGCGCAGATGCGTCACCAACGCGTCATACCCCGAAATGTCGTCGAAGAAGGTGGTTTCCGCCGAAACGCTTTTCGCCGGGTCGTTGATATGGACCTCGCGGTCGTCCTGGCCGCGGGAGAGGTTGAAGAGGCGCTTGCCCATCACGCCGTAGCGGCGCATCAGGTCGGTTTCCTCCATGGTCTGGAGTTGGCCGACGGTACGGATGCCATCGCGCTCCAGCGTCTCCGCAAAGGCCTTTCCGACGCCCCAGATCAGGCGCACCGGTTTGTCACGCAGGAAGTCCAAGGCCTCGGCCTCGCCGATGACGGAAAAGCCGCGCGGCTTGTTGAGGTCGGAGGCGACCTTGGCGAGAAATTTGCAGTAGGAAAGGCCGATCGAAATGGTGATGCCGACCTCCTTCTCGACGCGCTGGGCGAATCTCGCGAGCACGCGGGCAGGGGGATCGTGGTGCAGACGCTCGGTGCCTCTCAGTTCCAGGAACGCCTCGTCGATGGAAAGCGGCTGCACGAGCGGTGTCAGTTCCTGCATCATCGTGCGGATCTCGCGACCGACGCGCACGTATTTTTCCATGTCCGGCCGGACGACGACGGCTTGGGGGCAGGCTTCCAGCGCCTTGAACATCGGCATGGCGGAGCGAACCCCATGGATGCGCGCGATATAACAGGCCGTCGAGACGACGCCCCGTTTGCCGCCGCCGATGATGACGGGCTTGTCTGCAAGCTCCGCATTGTCGCGTTTCTCGATCGACGCATAGAAGGCGTCGCAATCGATATGGGCGAGCGTCAGGTCGTAGAGCTCGTCATGGTAGACGAGACGCGGACTGCCGCAGGCCCGGCATCGGCGCAGGCCAGCGGGCTGCCCGGCAAGGCAGTCGCGGCAGAAGCCCGGAAAATGCATGGTCGCGGTGCTCATGGTCGGGAACAAATATTGAACATCGCGACATTACTGCTTAAATCTACGAGTCTCAACAGTCGCCGAGGCTGAATGCATGACAACGCACAAGCATACGCATGCCGGCCTTTTCAGGCCGGGTGGTCAGAAATCGTTGCTGCCATACGGGCCCGAAAGGATCGCATGGGCCCGCACGACCGCTTCCGGTTGCACACCCGTCGCTGCGCTGAATGCCAACAATGTCGGCTCGTGCTCCATCAGGAAATCGACGATGCCGGCGAGAAAGGCTGGATCGTTCACCGCGTTGCGAACTTCGGCAGGAGCGACGCCGGTCAGGGCCAGGAAACGCGAGAGCAATTCGGGCTCCCCAGCAAGCCAGCCGAGGATAGTGACGGCGGTAGCCTCCGCGTCTTCCGTCGCGGCTGTATCTTTTTGGCTTTTCATCGTTCTTCCTCGGGAAATTTACCTTTTAATCAACCAAGTGACGCTAACGTGCTCGCAGTCGGGCTGGGCGATTTCGGCTTTGCCGCAACTTATCGATCTCCCAAAAGGTTGCAAGGCCGACGAGAGGAACAGGGACGCACGATGCCCAAACAGGTGATGATTGTCGAGGACAACGAGCTGAACATGAAGCTCTTCCGGGACCTCATCGAGGCATCCGGATATACCACGATCCAGACCAGGAATGGTATGGAAGCCCTTGATCTCGCGCGCAAATACCGGCCTGACCTGATCCTGATGGACATTCAGCTTCCGGAGGTTTCCGGCCTTGAGGTCACCAAGTGGCTGAAGGAAGACGACGAGCTGCACGTCATTCCGGTGATTGCCGTCACGGCCTTCGCCATGAAGGGCGACGAGGAGCGTATCCGCCAGGGCGGCTGCGAGGCCTATGTGTCCAAGCCGATTTCGGTGCCGAAATTCATCGAAACCATCAAAACCTATCTCGGCGACGCGTGAGGCCGGCCAATGACAGCACGCATTCTCGTCGTTGATGATATCCCCGCAAACGTGAAGCTGCTCGAAGCGCGGTTGCTTGCGGAATATTTCGACGTGCTGACGGCCGATAACGGCTACGACGCGCTGGCGATGTGCGAACGCACGCAGGTCGATCTCATCCTGCTCGACATCATGATGCCGGGTATCGACGGTTTCCAGGTCTGCGAGCGCCTGAAGGCCAACCCGCGCACCGCCCATATTCCCGTCGTCATGGTGACGGCGCTCGACCAGCCGTCCGACCGCGTCCGCGGCCTGAAAGCCGGCGCCGACGATTTTCTGACCAAGCCGGTCAACGACCTCCAGCTCATGTCACGGGTGAAAAGTCTCGTGCGTCTGAAGACGCTGACGGACGAGCTGCGCATGCGTGCGGCCACTGCGCGCGCCATTTCCATGGAAGAGGGGCTGGACGATTCGCTGGGCGACGAGCCGGGCGACGTTCTCCTCGTCGACGGGCGCGCCAGTTCGCAGGAGCGCATTGCCCGTGCCCTGAAGCCCATTGCCGACGTGACCTCCATTTCGGATCCGCAGGCCGCACTCTTCCAGGCGGCTGAAAGCAATTTCGAGCTGGTGATCGTCAACGCCAATTTCGATTCGTACGATCCGTTGCGCCTGTGCTCACAGCTCCGCTCGCTGGAGCGCACGCGCTTCCTGCCGATCCTGCTGGTCGCCGAGCAGGGCGATGACGAACTGGTGGTGCGCGCGCTCGATCTCGGCGTGACGGACTATCTGATGCGGCCGATCGACCCGAATGAACTGATTGCCCGCAGCCTCACGCAGATCCGCCGCAAGCGCTGCAACGACCGTCTGCGCGCCAGCGTGCGCCAGACCATCGAACTTGCCGTGACGGACGGCCTGACCGGCCTGCACAACCGCCGCTACCTCGATACGCATATGAAGCTCCTGATCGACCGCGCCACGGCGCGCGGCCGTCCGCTGTCGGTGTGCATCACCGATATCGACCGCTTCAAACTGGTCAACGATACCTACGGGCACGATGCCGGTGACGCCGTGCTGCGCGAATTCGCCAACCGCGTCCGTTCCGCCGTGCGCGGCGCCGACCTTGCCTGCCGCTACGGCGGGGAGGAATTCGTTCTGGTGATGCCGGATACGTCTGCCGAGATGGCGGCAGGTGTCGCCGAGCGGCTCCGTACGATCGTCGAGCGGGAGCCGTTCCGCATTCCTGGCACGGACGTCTTCCTGCCCGTAACGGCCTCGCTCGGCCTCGCCTCGGCACTGCCGGCGGGCGATACGCCGGAGGCCTTGCTCAAGCGGGCCGATGCGGCCATGTACGAGGCGAAGCGTTCCGGGCGGAACCGCGTCGTGGCCGCCGCGGCCTGAATCGCCCGTTTCCCCGGCTCTGCCTAAGACTTGTCCACAGGCACGTTCGCATCCTGGGTGTTTGCCTTTAAATTCGGACGGTTGCCGGAAAATGCTCTCAAGATCGAAGCGGGCGCTCTGCCTGTTGCGGATACCGGAACATGGCGCGAAATTTGCCCATAAATAGCACTATTTTCTTTTGGCGAGCCTTATCAATGGGTTGTGCTTCGCGAAATTTACTCGTCTGACGCCATGGTGTTTGCCTGGGTTGCAAGGCATTCGCTTCAAGGTTGACGTAACGTCGACCATCATTGTCGTGATCCATGACGTAAGTGATGCTTGACGGGACAATCACAACCATCGCGGTTAACTATGAGACAACACCGCGTCGCCGGAGCGTTAAGAATTCGTTGATTTTTTTTCGCTTTCGCGCGATGCTCAACTCATAGGCGGCAAACAAGGCCGCACAACCGGTTACCCCATGATGCTAGGTCCGCCGCATCTCCTGGGTCGTGGGGTCGGTCGGTCAGCTACGACAAATACGGAATCCTCGTGCCGTCGTCGTGTCTGACCGACCCCCAATTCAACGCCGCTCCCGTTCAGGGGGCGGCGTTTTTGATTCGGTGGTCCCTTAAAGTTTGCGCCGTTTTGCGCAAAAGAAAAGGCGCCGGACGTTTCCGTCCAGCGCCTTTGCGAACCTGATCGGTCCCCAAGATTACTTGATCTTGGTTTCCTTGAACTCGACGTGCTTGCGGACGACCGGGTCGTACTTCGTCTTGGTCATCTTGTCGGTCATCGTACGGCTGTTCTTCGTGGTAACGTAGAAGAAACCAGTGTCGGCCGTCGACAGCAGCTTGATCTTGATGGTGGTAGCCTTGGCCATGGTCGTCCTGCCTTTACAAAAAAACGAAGCCGCGGACAGCCAGTCTGCTCTGCGGCTTAAATCTGGGCGGAAACTACAAATCGCGCCCGAAAAGTCAACCCCGTTTCGGTCGGAAAACGATCCGACCCAGCGAAAGAGCGAGGTAAAAGCCGAAGAAGGCGGCAATAACCCAGGCAAAACCGTCATTGCCGGAGACGTCCATCGCCGCGCCGATCGCCTGCGGGCCGACGACCGTGCCAACCGCGTAACAGAAGATGAAGGCGGCGTTTGCGGCGGCAAGGTCCGCGCCGACGAGTCGCGAGCCGAGATGGCTGAGCCCCACGGTGTAGAGGCCGGCGACGCAGCCGCCCCATACCAGGAGCACCATGGCCATCAACAGCCAGTTCTGTGAGACAAGCGGCAGCGACAGTGCGCCGACAAGGCCGATAACCGCCATGATCGTCAGCAGGCTGCGGCGATCCTTCATGCGATCGGAAAGCATGCCCAGCGGGATTTGGAACGCCATATTGCCGATCCCCATGATGGTGAGCAGCAACGCCGCCTGCGGCTCCGTGAAGCCCGCGCGAATGCCGTAGATCGGAAAGAGCGAGAGCCCGCCCACTTCCACCGCGCCGAAGATGAACACGGCCGCGGTCGCCGTCGGCACGAGAAGCACGTAGCGCATGAAATGCAGTTCCGGCTTCTCGTCGATGACCGGGCTTTCCCCACGGGCGATGTAGATCGGGATCGCGGCAAGCAGGATGATGCCGGCGCCGGCGGCAAAGGGCAACACGCCGTCGCTGCCGAGAAGCGAGAAGAGCAGGGGCCCCATGGCGAAACCGAGCGACAGCACGGTCGCGTAGATGCCGAGCACTAGCCCGCGCCGCCGCGGCGGGGCGGCGGCATTGATCCAGAATTCGGACAGGATGAACAGCGTGGTGATCGCGCCGTGGAAGACCAGGCGCAGCGGGAACCACAGCCAGAAGTTTTCGATGTAGTAGAAGCCGAGGCCACTGATGGCGGAGAGCAGGATCGCCAGCAGCATCGTCGTCGACGTGCCCCAGGCGTGCGCAAGCCGGGTGGTGAAGGGCGCCGCGGCCATGGCGGCAATGCCGGCCATGGCGGAGTTGATGCCGATGAGCGTCGAGGAAATGCCGCGCTTTTCCATGATGATGGAGAGCAGCGGAAGTCCGAGGCCGATGGCGATGCCGACTGCGGAGATGGCGGCGATAGCAGCAATAAGGGATCGCCAGTGAATGTGCTCCACCGGGCCGGAGGTGCCGGATTGCGGCTGCGTCATATGCGATCGATCCTCAAAGAAGGTCCCGCAGGAAGCGTCCACGCTGGTTGCGATACAACGGCGCGGCTCTTCCGAAGGGTAGAGACTTGTCTTCCTGAATGCTTTTTTGAAGCTCTTCAAGGATCAATACGGTTATGTCGGGCATCTCGATGCCCTTATGATCAAAAATATCGACCCAGCGCAGGTCTTCGAGTTCGTGGCTCGCCGTGGCGCCGGCCGGGTCGACATCGGCCTCGTCGGTGAAGAGCGTGAAGAATCGCGTATCGAACCGCCGCACCATGCCCGTCGGCGTGATGGCGCGGGCAAGGAACCGCAGGTTCGAGAGGTCCGGCCGGAACGGCAGCGCGCCCTCGGGCCGTTCACCAAGCTGCGCGCCGACCGCGATGCCGGCTTCTTCGTAGAGTTCGCGCAGTGCTGCAACACCAAGTGCGCGTAGCCGTGAATTCGAACATCGCGTGCCGACGCGCAGGGCGAGCCGCTCATTGGCAAGCGGGTTCAGCGGGTTCGAAACGGCAACGAGGCGGTCGCCCGCATCGCGACGGCCGCCGGGGAAGACATAGACGTCCGGCATGAAGGCATGTTTGCTGCTGCGCCGGCCGACGAGCACGCGAACATGCCCGCCCGACCGGTCGAGAAGCAGGATGGAGGCTGCGTCGACGGGCCGGACAGCCGTCATGCGGTTCGGTCGCCGTAGGCGGGCACGACGTCCGCATCCGCATCGACGGGCTTGTCGTTGAAGCCGTGCATTTTCATCGCCCATTGCAGGCCGATGACGCCGCCTTTCACCGGCTGCATCATCAGGATCGACATGATGAGTGCGATGGGCGTCCAGATTGCGAGGTGCTGCCAGGTGGTGAGCGACCACACGAGGTCCGTCGCCATGTAGCCACCGACCACGATGTGGCCGACGATGGTGATGACGAGATAGGGCGGCAGGTCGTCGGCGCGCTGGTGCGTATAGTCCTGGCCGCAGGCGGCACAGCTTTCGACCGGCTTGAGGAACGCGCGGAAGAGGCGGCCGGTGCCGCAGGCCGGGCAGCTGTTCAGCATGCCGCGCTTGATGGCGCGGCCGAGCGGGCGTTCAGCGGGCGTGGCCGTTGCCGTGTCACCAAAATGCAGCGTACTGCCGCTGGTCTCGTTCGCCTGCATGATCAAGTCCTTCCTGCCGGCGGTCTCTGCCGGCCATCTGTATCGACGCAATTCCGAACGCATAACCGCTGCGCACTTTTGCCGGAACTGCTCAACGTCTCCCGCGGGGAGGGCGGGTCCCCGGCTGGCGCCGTGGTTCGCTGCCCTTGCGCCGGCCCGACTTGTGGAAGGAGCGCACGGCCGTCGGCATCTTGCGTCCCTCGCTCAACATGTCGAACCGGAGCGAACCGGCGAGCGGCACCGCTTCCGCGAGCCTCACGCGCACCGTATCCCCGAGGCGGTAGCCCAGTCCGGTTTTTTCACCCGACAGCGCCTGATGGGCCTCGTCATAGATAAAGTAATCGCGTCCCAGCATAGATATAGGCACGAACCCGTCGGCGCCATACTCCGGCAGGGTGACAAATAGTCCCGCCTTGGTGACGCCGGAAACCCGGCCGTCGAATTCTTCGCCGACGCGGCCGGCGAGGTGATGGGCGATCAGTCGATCGACCGTGTCGCGCTCGGCCGCCATGGCGCGGCGCTCGAAGGTCGAGATTTCGGCGGCGATGTCGTCGAGCACCGCTTCCTCGTCCGGCGTGATGCCGCCTTCGCCGAACCCGAGCGAGCCCACCAGCGCCCGATGCACGATCAGGTCCGCATAGCGGCGGATCGGCGAGGTGAAATGGGCATACTTCATCAGGTTCAGGCCGAAATGGCCGATATTTTCCGGGCTGTAGATCGCCTGGCTCTGCGAGCGCAGCACCATCTCGTTGACCATCTGCTGGAACGGCTTGTCGACCGCTTTGGCAAGCACGCCGTTGAAATGGTTGGAGCGCATGCTGCCGCCCTTGACGAGCGAAATGTCGAGCGTCTGAAGGAACTCGCGCAACGTCTCCTGCTTGGCGAGCGACGGCGCATCGTGCACGCGGTAGATCAGGACCTGCTTCTTCTTCTCCAGCGTCTCGGCGGCAGCGACGTTCGCCTGGATCATCATCTCTTCGATGAGCTTGTGCGCATCGAGCCGCGGCGGCACGAAGACCCGATCGACGGTGCCGTCGTCTTTCAGCAGGATCTTGCGCTCGGGCATGTCGAGTTCGAGCGGTTGCCGGCGGTTCCGGCCGACCGTCATGATGCGATAGGCCTCCCACAGCGGCTTCAGGATCGTTTCGAGGATCGGTCCGGTCTTGTCGTCCGGCGCGCCGTCGATCGCCGCCTGCGCCTGCTGGTAGGAAAGCTTGGCCGCACTCTTCATCATGATGCGGTGGAAGGTGTGGGTCGCCTTGCGGCCCTCGTGGGAGAAGACCATGCGCACGGCAAGGGCCGGGCGGTCGACGCCTTCCTTCAGCGAGCAGAGGTCGTTGGAGATGCGCTCCGGCAGCATGGGCACGACGCGGTCGGGGAAATAGACTGAATTGCCGCGCTTCAGCGCCTCGCGGTCGAGCGCCGATTTCGGGCGCACATAATAGCTGACGTCGGCAATGGCGACGGTGACGATGACGCCGCCCGGATTGTCCGGCGACGGGTCCGGCTCGGCATGGACCGCGTCGTCATGGTCCTTGGCGTCGGCCGGGTCGATGGTTATGAGGGGCAGGCTGCGCCAGTCCTCGCGGTGCGACATGGTCGCAGGACCGGCCGTCTCCGCCTCGCGGATGACGGCATCGGGGAAGATGTGCGGGATGCCGTGGGCGTGGATGGCGATCATCGAGATCGCCTTTTCCGAGGCGACCGAGCCGATCACGCTCTTGATCTGCGCGCGCGGCAGGCCGAAACGGCCCATGCGCACGACGTCGATCTCCACCAGGTCGCCGTCCTTGGCGCCGGCCGTGAACTCGGTATCGACGTCCATTTCCTCGCCGCGACGGTCGATCGGCATGATGCGCCCGCCGCCGCCCGCCAGGACGCGGAACACGCCCATGCCGGAATTCTTCTTCTTGTCGAGAACCTTGATGATCCGCGCCGTATAGGCCGGACCGCCACGCTCCTTCGCCGGAAAGATCTTGGCGAGTACACGATCGCCGAGGCCGCCAACCGGCGCCTTGTTCTTGCGCGCACCGCCCGACTGGCGGATCAGCACGGCGGGTGCGACACCCGCATCGTCCAGCCATTCCGCCGGGCGACCGATCAACTCGCCGTCCACATCGCGCGTGGTGATGTCGAGCACGACGACGGGGGGCAGGGCGCCGGGCCGCACGAGCGATTTGCGGCGCTTTTCCAGCAGCCCGTCTTCCTCGAAGGATTTGAGCAGTGCCTTTAGCTCCACCCGCGCCTCGCCCTTCAGCCCGAAGGCCTTGGCGATCTCGCGCTTCGACGCCTGTTCCGGATGATCCGCGATGAAGCGCAGCAGCACGTCACGCGGCGGGATGGCGCCGTGGATGATCGGGATCGTGTCTGTCGGCGGCACGTCACGGCCCGCGCGGCCAGGCCGCTTGGATTGTCCTGCCCGGCTGCGTGGGTCCCTGGTCATGTCGTCAGGCCTTCTTTGCCTTGGATGCGGTCTTGGGCTTCGCCGCCGCCTTTGCCTTCGGCTTGGCGGCCTTGGCACCGTCGGACTTCGCCTTCGTGGTCTTGGCGGCCTTGGCCTTGCCCTTGGCTGGCGTCTTGCCGGCCTTGTCGGCGATCAGCACGAGCGCCTCTTCCATCGTGACACTGTCGGCCGCCTTGCCCTTCGGCAGGGTGGCATTGACCTTGCCCCAGTTCACATAGGGACCGTACTTGCCGTCCCGCACGGTGATGGGGCCGCCATCCGGATGATCGCCCAGCGTCTTCAGCGCCGCCGGTGTGCCGCGCGAACGCCCGCCCGGACCCTTCGACGCCTTGTCGGCGATGACGGTCACGGCGCGGTTGAGGCCGATCGAGAACACGTCCTCGACGGTCTCCAGGTTGGCATAACCACCGTCGTGCAGCAGGAACGGGCCATAGCGGCCGAGGCCGGCGGAAATCATCTTGCCGCTCTCCGGATGCTGGCCGATATCGCGCGGCAGCGAGAGCAGGGCGAGCGCCTTCTCGTGGTCTATGCTCGCCGGCGTCCACCCCTTGGGCAGGCTCGAACGCTTGGCTTCCTTGCCATCGCCACGCTGCACGTAAGGCCCGAAACGGCCGGAGCGCAGCGTGATCTCTTCGCCGGTATGCGGGTCCTTGCCGAGACTCTGCGGTTCGTTGGAGGCGCTCGCCTCCGCATCCGAACCGTTATCGGCGGACAGCTGGCGGGTGAAGTTGCAGTCCGGATAGTTCGAGCAGCCGACGAATGCGCCGAACTTGCCGAGTTTCAGCGAGAGTTTTCCCGTGCCGCAGACCTGGCAGATGCGCGGATCGCTGCCGTCCTCGCGCTTCGGGAAGACGAGCGGGGCCAGTTCCTCGTTGAGCGCGTCGAGCACGTTGGTGACGCGCAGTTCCTTGGTGTCCTCGATCTGGGCGAAGAAGTCCTTCCAGAAGTCGCGGAGAACCTGCTTCCAGTCGAGTTCGCCGGCTGAGATCTTGTCGAGCTTTTCCTCGAGATCGGCCGTGAAGTCATATTCGACATAACGGGTGAAGAAGCTTTCCAGGAAGGCGGTGACCAGGCGGCCCTTGGTTTCCGGGATCAGCTTGCGCTTGTCGATGAGGATATATTCGCGGTCGCGCAGCGTGGCGAGCGTCGCGGCATAGGTCGACGGCCGGCCGATGCCGAGCTCTTCCATCTTCTTGATCAGCGTCGCTTCGGAGTAGCGCG
Source organism: Shinella kummerowiae (assembly GCF_009827055.1). Lineage (GTDB taxonomy): Bacteria > Pseudomonadota > Alphaproteobacteria > Rhizobiales > Rhizobiaceae > Shinella > Shinella kummerowiae. The sequence goes on along the minus strand of NZ_WUMK01000006.1, from coordinate 38,604 downwards.
GCGGCGGTTCGGTGAAGTGCTGGGTGGCGTTCACCTTCTGCTTGGCGACCGTCTCCTGGGCGTTGATCTCCGGCAAGCGGCCGTCCTCGTCACCGTCGTCCGACTGCTCGCCGTCTTCCTTCTGGTCGGTATAGGCGGCGATGAAGCCGTCGAAACGGATGACCGAGCCGGTGGCGCGCAGCCCGGCCTTGCGGCCGCCATTGTCGGCCTCGATCTCGACCGTCGTGCGCTCGATTTCGGCGGACGCCATCTGGCTGGCGATGCCGCGCTTCCAGATGAGGTCATAGAGCCGCAACTGGTCGGGGTCGAGGAAACGCTTCACCTGGTCGGGCGTGCGATCGAAGGAGGTCGGGCGGATCGCCTCGTGCGCTTCCTGGGCGTTCTTCGCCTTGGTGGAATAGAAGCGGGCCTTTTCCGGCACATAGCGCTCGCCGAACTGGCTGGCGACGGCGCGCCGGGCAGCATCGATGGCTTCCGGCGCCATCTGGACGCCGTCGGTACGCATATAGGTGATGAGACCGACCGTCTCGCCGCCGATGTCGATGCCTTCATAGAGCTTCTGCGCGACCTGCATGGTGCGCGACGCCGAGAAGCCGAGCTTGGACGATGCAGCCTGCTGCAGGGTGGAGGTCGTGAACGGCGGGCCCGGATTGCGCCGGGTCGGCTTGGCTTCGACGCTTTCGACGCGATAGGCGGCCCCGTCCAGCAGCGCCTTGAGAGTATTCGCCTCTTCGCCGTTGCCGATCGACCGCGCCTGCAGGCGCTTGCCTTCGGCGGACACGAGGCGGGCCTCGAACTCGTCGCCGCGCGGTGTCTTCAGCAGGGCGGAGAGGTTCCAGTACTCTTCCGATACGAAACGCTCGATCTCGGATTCCCGGTCACAGACCAGGCGAAGCGCCACCGATTGCACGCGGCCGGCCGAGCGTGCGCCCGGCAGCTTGCGCCAGAGCACCGGCGACAGATTGAAGCCGACCAGATAGTCGAGCGCGCGGCGGGCGAGATAGGCGTCGACCAGCGGCGTGTCGATGTCGCGCGGGTTGCGCATCGCGTCGAGCACGGCGGCCTTGGTGATGGCGTTGAAGACGACGCGCTTGACCGGCTTGTCGCCCAGCACCTTCTTCTTCTTGAGTACGTCGAGCACATGCCAGGAGATCGCTTCCCCTTCACGATCCGGGTCGGTCGCGAGGATGAGGCCGTCGGAGGCTTTCACCGCGTCGGCAATGTCCTTCATGCGCTTGGCCGAGGCACTGTCCACTTCCCAGGACATTTCGAAGTCCTCGTCCGGGCGCACGGAGCCGTCCTTGGCGGGCAGGTCGCGCACATGGCCGAAGGAGGCGAGCACGGTATAGCCAGGGCCAAGATACTTGTTGATCGTCTTGGCCTTCGCAGGCGATTCCACAACTACAACTGTCATCTTCATTTCTCTGGTATCGGGCACCGCACGCTTGGAAGTGCGGCGAAACGGGCGCATTGCGCCAAAAAGTCGTGCTTCGACATGAACAGTGAAAGCGTTCGGGTCAAGAGGTGGGACGGAAATTAGTAGGATACAACGCAATGCAACCAATAGTAGCTCATTCGGTTGTTGCAATTCTAAATATTCGTTGTATCGTCTTCTAGGTGTAGGAATTGCAACCTAATGGTGATTCTCCTCATGGACGCAACGGACAAGCCATGAACCAGAAACCAGCCCGAGCCCCCCTTCCGCCGCATACGGCAGAAGAAAACATCGCCTACATTCGCCAGATGCTGGGCGAACTGCGCACCGTCGCCAACAACGAAGGCGCCGACATGCTGCGCTACATGATCGAGATGGCCTATGTCGAAGCCGGAGACATCCTCGCCGGCTTGCGGCCGATGTCAATTCGCGGCCATCGAGACCCGGCCATCGGCATGCCGCTCAAGGCGGCCGGCAAGATCAAGTTCTAGAAGGACAAGGTAGACGGTCGATGCCCCGACGCCGGTATGCCGGATGATTTCGTCGATCTCGGCCGGCACCTGGCTCAAGGCCTCCGCAATGCGCTCCCGCTCGCCATCGCTCGGCGGAAGCCTCAAGCTAGGCGATCCATCATCCACAGGCTCACCGGCGCCCGGCTGCTGCGTGAAGAGATCCGGTTCCGAGAGCGGCCGCAGACCTTCCAGCACATCCTCCGGCGTGGTGATGATCGTCGCGCCGTCCTTGAGCAGGCCGTTCGTGCCCTCGCAGCGCGGATCGAGCGGCGAGCCGGGCACCGCAAACACCAGCCGGCCGAAGTCGGCCGCATTGCGCGCCGTGATCAGCGAGCCGGAGCGCACCGCCGCCTCCACCACGACGAGACCGAGCGACATGCCGGCAATCAGCCGGTTGCGGCGGGGAAAGTCTCGCGCGCGGGGCTCCCAGCCAAACGGCATTTCACTCACCGCAAGACCGGCGCCGGCCGTGAGTTCGTCGAGCAGTCCGATGTTTTCCGGCGGATAGGGTTTGTCGAGGCCGCCGGCCATGGCAGCGACGGTGCCGGTGTCGAGGCTTGCGCGGTGGGCGGCGGTATCGATGCCGCGGGCAAGGCCCGAGACGATCGTATAGCCCACACGGCCGATCTCCCGCGCCAGCATGCCGGCGAATTTCATGCCGGAGATCGAGGCGTTGCGCGCGCCGACAATGCCAACGGCCGGTGCCGTCGCGACCTTACGGTTGCCTTTGACCGCAAGTAGCGGCGGCGCACCGGCAATCTGGCGCAGCAGCGGCGGGTAATCCGGCTCACCGATCCCGACGAAGGTTGCCCCGTGCCGATCGGCAATCTCCAGCTCGCGTTCGACCTCGGCTTTGCTGGCCACGCGGATGGCGCGCGACGCGCCGCCGCGGCGCGAGAGTTCCGGCAGCATCTCCAGCGCCGTCTCGGCGCTGCCGAAATGATTGATAAGGTCGCGGAAGGTGACCGGCCCGACATTGTCGCTGCGGATCAGCCGCAGCCAGGCGATCCTCTGTCTTTCCGTCAGCGCAATTCCCCGTGCCCCTGCGCTGCGGTCGTCCATGGCTATCCCTTGCTGCCGATCTTGCTCTCGGTGCCGTTCATCAGCCGGCTGATATTGGCGCGGTGTTTCCACCAGGTGATGACGGTCAGGACGAGGAACAGCAGCGCCACCTTCTCGTGACCGAGAAACCACAATACAACCGGCGATACCGCAGTTGCAACCAGGGCCGAAAGCGAGGAATAGCGGGTCAGATAGGCGAGGCCGATCCACACTGCCGCAAACACGGCGAGCATGACGGGCGCGAGCCCGAGCAGCAGGCCGACATAGGTCGCAACACCCTTGCCACCCTTGAAGCCGAGCCAGACCGGGAAGAGGTGGCCCATGAAGGCCGCAAAGCCGGCGGCGATGCCCGCATCGAGGCCCCAGCGCGAGGCGATGGCGGCGGCGGCGGTACCCTTCAAGGCATCGAGCAGCAGGGTTGCCGCGGCAAGCTTCTTGTTGCCGGTACGCAACACGTTGGTCGCGCCAATGTTACCGGAGCCGATCTGGCGCACGTCGCCGAGCCCCGCCATACAGGTAAGGATCAGGCCGAAGGGGATGGAGCCGAGAAGATAGCCGAAGGCGAGGGCGGCAAGCGTCGGCACCGTGCCGAGCTGCCAGGTAAAGATATCGGACACGTGGTTCTCCCCCGAGATTTCATGGCAGCGGATGCCGGCAGGACCGATGCGGGGCGGCGTCCCTTCCGCCCCGGAATGTATCAGGCCAGCGAATGCACCCGTTCGCCGGCAACATAGGTGCTAACCGCGCGTCCCGTAAAGCGGGCATCTTCGAAGGGCGTGTTCTTCGAGCGTGAAACGAAGTGATCCTTGGTGGCAAGCCAGGGCTCGTCGGGATCGATGATGACGATATCGGCGCGCGCACCCGGTGCCAGCGTGCCGGCGTCGAGTCCGAAAATCTTTGCCGGACGTGTCGACATGGCATCGATCAGCCGCATCAGCGGCACTTCACCGCTGTGATGCAGCCGGAGGGCCGCGGCCAGCATGGTCTCAAGCCCGATCGCGCCATCCGCCGCATCAGCAAAAGGCAGGCGCTTGGTGTCGACATCCTGCGGGTCATGCGAGGAGACGATGATATCGATATCGCCCTTGGCAAGCGCATCGACCATCGCCTTGCGGTCGTCCTCGCCGCGCAGCGGCGGGGAAAGCTTGAAGAAGGTGCGATACTCGCCGATGTCGTTCTCGTTCAGCGTCAGGTGGTTGATCGAGATGCCGGAGGTGACGTTCGCGCCGCGCTCGCGGGCGCTCTTCACGGCCTCGGCCGATTCCGGCACCGAAATCTGCGCCGCATGGTATTTTCCGCGCGTCAGGCCGGCAATGCGCAGATCCCGTTCGAGCGGGATCAGTTCGGCCTCGCGCGGGCTGCCGGACAGTCCGAGCCAGCTGGCCAGCAGGCCCTCGTTCATCACGCCGCCGGCACCGAGATGTTTGTCGCGGGTCTCGAGCGCGATGACGCTGCCGAATTCGCGCGCATAGGTGAGCGCCCGGCGCAGCACCTGCGCATTGTGCATCGGGTTGCGGCCATTGGTGAAGGCGACGGCGCCGGCGGCCTGGAGCAGGCCGAACTCGGTCATCTCCTCGCCGTGCAGCCCCTTGGTGAGCGCCGCGGCCGGGTGGATGTTGACGATTGCCTTGTCGCGGGCGTTCTTCAGCACGAATTCGACCAGCGCGATATCGTCGATGACGGGATCGGTGTCCGGCATGGTGATGAAGGTCGTGACACCACCGGCGGCGGCGGCGCGGGAGGCGGATTCGATCGTCTCGCGGTGTTCGCCGCCGGGTTCGCCGACGAAGACACGCGCATCGACGAGGCCGGGAGCGGCGATCAGGCCGCGACCGTCGACGACGGCAGCACCTTCCGGCGCGCCCTGGTTCTGCGCACCACTGCCGATGGCGGCGATCCGGCCGTTCTCGATGACGATCGAGCCGTTTTCGTCGATGTTGCGCGACGGGTCGAGGATGCGAAGGTTCTTGAGGACGGTCGTGCGGGTCATGCGCGGGGTCCCTGGTTCTGCGAAAGGAGAAGCGTTTCCATCACGGCCATGCGGACGGCGACGCCCATCTCGACCTGCTGCTCGATGACGCTCTGCGGCCCGTCGGCGATGTCCGAGGCGATCTCGACGCCGCGGTTCATCGGACCCGGATGCATGACAAGTGCATCCTCCTTAGCGGCCTTCAGCTTTTCAGCATCGAGGCCGTAATAGTGGAAGTATTCGCGCACCGACGGCACGAAGGCGCCAGACATACGCTCGCGCTGCAGGCGCAGCATCATCACGACATCCGCATCCTTCAGGCCTTCCGCCATGGAATGATAGACTTCGCAGCCCATGTCGGCGATGCCCGAGGGCAAAAGCGTTGCCGGAGCGACGACGCGCACGCGCGCACCCATGGCGTTGAGCAGCAGGATGTTCGATCGCGCGACGCGCGAATGCAGCACGTCGCCGCAGATCGCCACGATGATGCGTGAAAGCTTGCCCTTGGCGCGGCGGATGGTCAGCGCGTCGAGAAGCGCCTGCGTCGGGTGCTCGTGCTGGCCATCACCGGCATTGACCACCGAACAGGAGACCTTTTGCGCCAGAAGGGCCGCCGCACCGGCGGAGGAGTGGCGCACCACCAGCACATCCGGATGCATGGCGTTCAGCGTCATCGCCGTGTCGATCAGCGTTTCGCCTTTTTTCACGGATGAATTGCTGACCGACATATTCATCACGTCGGCGCCCAGCCGCTTGCCGGCAAGCTCGAAGGAGGATTGCGTGCGGGTCGAAGCTTCGAAGAACAGATTGATCTGCGTCAGGCCGCGCAGCGTCGACGTTTTCTTTTCCCGCTGGCGGGAGATTTTCACCGCCTCGTCGGCGCGGTCGAGCAGAAGCGTGATGTCCTGCTCGGTCAGACCCTTGATGCCGAGAAGGTGGCGATGCGGAAAGAAGTCCATAAAACTCCGCCTCAACTGTCGTTGGATACGCGGGGTCTATAGAGCGTCGGTTCCACTGCCGCAAGGCGAAGCGGCCGGGCATTCGAGCATTCCCACGCTTTTGTGCTTGCAACGGTGCCGCAGGGCCGAACGCCCCGTTTCGCCCGCCCGCGACTTAAGCTAGAACCCGCTCATGACTCGCGACACCGAACAGAAATTTGCCGATCTCAACCAGCCGCCGCTCTGGTCGGGCATCAATGCCTATCGCTCCGACCCGTTGCTGGTCGACGCCACCGACGCGATGCCGAAGGGCCTGCGCGACGAGTTCGATGCGATTGGCCGCTACGTGACCTCGCCGGAGGCGCAGGAACTCGCCCGCATGGCGAATGTCGGCGTACCGCAGTTGCGCACCCACGGTCCGCGTGGCGAGCGGCTCGACGTCGTCGATTTCCATCCGGCCTGGCACGCGCTGATGCGCCGCTCCATGGCGACCGGCCTGCACTCCTCGCTGTGGGAGAACGTGGCCGACGAGCAGGGCAGGGCGCACAAGGCGCGCGCCGTGCGCTTCTATCTCACCGCGCAGCTCGAATGCGGCCATCTCTGCCCGCTGACGATGACGAGCGCCTCGGTTGCGGCGCTTTCCGCCTCGCCGCAGGTGCAGCGCGAATGGGGCCTGAAAATCCTGTCGCGCAAATATGATTCGACCAACAAGCCCGCCATGCAGAAGAGCGCCGTCACCATCGGCATGGGCATGACGGAAAAGCAGGGTGGCACGGATGTGCGCGCCAACACGTCGTCGGCCGAGCGCGTCGGCGAGGGCATCTACCGGCTGACGGGCCACAAATGGTTCATGTCCGCGCCGATGAGCGACGGTTTCGTCATGCTGGCGCAGACCCGCGAGGGCATCGGCTGCTTCCTCGTGCCGCGCCTGCTGGAGGACGGCGTCTCCAACGGCCTGCGTTTCCAGCGCCTCAAGGACAAGATCGGCAACCGCTCGAATGCGTCGTCGGAAGTCGAGTTCTCCGATACGTTCGGTTTCCTGCTCGGCAAACCGGATGCGGGTGTGCGCACCATCCTCGACATGGTGACGCTGACGCGGCTGGATTGCGCGCTGGCCTCGTCGGGCATGATGCGCGCTTCGCTGGCCGAGGCGGTGCACCATACGCGCGGTCGCAGCGTCTTCGGCAAACCGCTCGTCGCCCAGCCGATCATGACGCGCGTGCTCGCCGACATGGCGCTCGACGTCGCGGGTGCCACGGCACTTTCCTTCCGCCTGGCGGAGGCCTTCGACAGGGCGCGCGACAGTGCCGAAGACGCCGCTTATGCCCGTATCATGACGCCGGTCACCAAATACTGGTGCTGCAAGATCGCGCCGGCGCTGATCTATGAGGCGATGGAGTGCATCGGCGGCAGCGGCTATGTCGAGGAGCGTCCGATCGCCCGGCATTACCGCGAGGCACCGGTCAACGCGATCTGGGAGGGCTCGGGCAATGTCATGGCGCTCGATCTCATGCGCGTGATCAGCCGGGGCAGGGACCTGTTCGAAATGCTCTTCGCCGGCCTTGCCCGCGATCTCGGTCCGGCCGGGAAGAAGACGGTGGACGTGCTGCGTGCCGCCCTGTCGCTCTGCGAGCGGGACGAGGGCGCCGCCCGCATGCTCGTCGAGCAATTGGCGCTGGCCGCTGCGGCTGCCGAACTCTACCGCGCCGGTGCCGGCCGCGTGGCGGATGCCTTCCTGGAAACGCGCCTCGCCTCCGGCTGGCGCTCGACCTACGGCATGCTCGATTCGCGCTTCGATTCGGCCTATATCGTCGACCTGCTTTATCCGCCTGCGAGATAGGCCGTTGCCGCCAGCACCATCGGGATGGTGAAGAACGACGCGATGGTCTGGAGCGTCGCCACGGCGGCGTAAAGCGGCGCATCGCCCCCCATCTGCTTGGCCAGCACATAGCCGTTCATCGCCGTCGGCACGCTGGCGCCCATGGCGATGGTCAACAGCGGTTCGCCGCGCATGCCGAGCGCATAGGCGGCCCCCGTCATTACCAGCGGCATGAAGACAAGTTTCATGACCACGGGCAGCACCGCAAGCGGCCGGGGCCGCAAGGCATCGGCAAGCTTCAACCCGGCGCCGACCATGATGAGGCCGAGGCTGAGCGAGGCGTCCGCGACAAGCTCGGTCGCCTGCATCAGCGGATCATAGATCCGGATACCCATGAGGTTAACCGCGACGCCGAGAACCGAGCCGATGATCATGGGGTTGGTGACGATTTTATACGCAAAGGTCTTGAGGCTCCGCGTGCCGCCGCCGAACCAGACAAGGACGGCAATATTGTAGAAATTGAGGGGGATGATGATCAGCGTCGCCACGAGCGCGACGAGCGCGAGGCTATGCGCGCCATAGAGCTTTTCGCCGATCGCCAGCGCGATGAAGGCATTCCAGCGCGTCGAGGTCTGGAAGACGGACGTAAACGACGCACCCGAAACGCCGGCGAGCCGAAAGAGGGGCCAGGCCAACGCCAATAGCAGCGCGATGAAGGTAACAGAGCCGATGGAGCCGATCGCGATATCGCCTGCGGCAATGCCGGAAAACTCCGCCTTGGCAAGCGTCGTGAACAGAAGGCAGGGAAACAGAACGAAGAAACCAAGCTGTTCGAGCCCGTTCCACATGTCGCGATCGATCAGCCGCCAGCGCTTGAGCAGCGTTCCCAGCACGACGAGCAGGAACACGGGGAGGATGCTTTCGAAGATGGTGAGCATGATACCGGATCGGCTGGAAAGGATCGCTGCTCATTCCACGCATTGGCAGGCATGGCAAGGGCAGGCTCCACCGGCGGCCATGTGGAAATTAACCTTAATGAAGGGTTTACGTTGCGCAAAGAGGGTTAACGGGGGAAGGTGCCATTCACTTGGTGTTAACCATGCGAGCGAGTGCTGGATATGGCCAGAACGGCCCGGATTTCGGTCATGACGACCCTATTTTGCTTTGTGGCGGTGGATATCGCCGTGCCGTTGCTCGTGCTTGTCGGCAGCGTGGCGGTGAGCGAGATGATCTTCGCGGCCGGTGACCTGCTCGCAATGAAGAGGAGGACCGCATGAAGTGGTTCCTGATTCTCTGGGCCGGCCCGATCGCGCTGCTCGGCAGCTGGTACGGGCTTTCCTATTACGACATGAGCTTCGGCTTCTTCATGCTGACGCGCGATGCGCATGATCTGGTGTTCCAGATCTATGGCCACATCCTCGGCATTCCGCCGGAAGACCTGCCGCCGCTCGTGCTGCGCGCCATCATCGTCGACAGTTTCCTGGTGCTCGGCATCATCGCATTCCGCCGCCGCAAGCAGATCCTTGCCTGGTGGCAGGCCCGCCGTCAGTCGTCGCCGGCCGTTCTGGCGAGAGACGAAAGCCTGTCCAGCGCGCCCTGAAGAATGAAAGAGGCGGCCGCCGAGTCGATGCGCTCGGCCCGCTTCTTGCGCGACACATCCATCTCGATCAGCGTGCGTTCCGCCGCCACCGTCGACAGCCGTTCGTCCCAGAAGACGAAAGGAATGTCGGTCTTCTCGCTCATCGAGCGCACGAAAGCGCGTGTCGCCTGGACGCGCGGACCGGCGCTGCCATCCATGTTCACCGGCAGGCCAATGACGAAGGCGACGACCTTTTCCTTCGCCGCGAAGGCCAGCAGCAGTTCCGCATCCTGCGTGAACTTCACGCGCTTCAGCACCGGCCGGGGTGTGGCCAGCCGCCGGCCGAGATCGGAAACCGACAGGCCGATGGTCTTCGTGCCGAGGTCGAGGCCGGCAACCGGCTGGCCGGGGGCGAGGATTTCCGACAGTTCTTCCAGTGTCAGCGTTGCCATGGAAAACCCTTCTCAGCGTTTGCGGACGAATTCCGTGCGCAGCACCAGGCCCTTGATGGCATCGTGCCGGCAGTCGATCTCTTCCGGGTTGTCGGTGAGGCGGATCGTCTTGATCACCGTGCCCTGCTTCAGCGTCTGGCCGGCACCCTTCACCTTCAGGTCCTTGATGAGCACGACCGAATCGCCATCGGAAAGCACGGTGCCGCTGGCATCGCGCACCACGTTCTGCGCGGCTTTCGCGGCTGCGATCTCGGAGGCCGGGCGCCATTCGCCGGTGGCTTCGTCATAGATGTAATCGTCGTCGCTCATGGCGGCTCCTTGCGTGGATGACGCGTCATCGGCGGGTTGCCGGGCGTTGCTCCATCTCTGTCGCCACGCTTATAACGATCTCGAGATGGATGGAAACGTCATTCACCGCTTCTATATTGCGAAGCGACTCATAACAGGAGAAACGTCATGAAGATCACCTGGCTCGGCCATTCGGCCTTCCGGATCGAAACCGCCAAGGCTCGAATCCTCATCGATCCGTTCTTCACTGGCAATCCGGCCTTCGACGAATCGACCCGCAAGGATGCCGTCGCCGGCCTCACGCACATTCTCCTCACCCACGGCCACGGCGACCATGTCGGCGATACGATCAAGATCGCCAGCGAAACCGGCGCAACCGTGCTGGCCAATGCCGACCTCGCTGCCTGGCTCGGCGCCAAGGGCGTGGAAAAGGTCGATATGGGCAACACGGGCGGCACCGTGCATTTCGACGGCTTTTCGACGACCTTCGTCAACGCGCTGCACTCCTCCGCGCAGATCACCGAAGACGGTGTCTCCCATTCACTCGGCAGTGCCAATGGTCTCGTCCTGCATTTCGAGGAGGACCCGACGCTCTACCATATGGGCGACACGGATATCTTCTCCGACATGGCGCTGATCCACGAACTGCACCAGCCGGAAATCGGCCTCGTGCCGATCGGTGATCGTTTCACCATGGGCGGTGCCGTCGCTGCCCTTGCCTGCCAACGCTTCTTCAAGTTCGATACCGTCATCCCCTGCCATTACGGTTCATTCGGCATCATCGACCAGACGGCGGATCTTTTCGTGCAGGCGATGGATGGTGCGCCGTCGAAGATCGAGGTGCCGGGCGTCGGCAACGCCGTGTCGCGCTGAGTGCCGGAAAACGGGGCGAGGGGCGTGGAAGGGGCCATTCCCCCGTTGCGCCCCTTGGGCTTGGTCAGTATAGCGAGTAGGAAATTTCCTATCGGAGACCACCCATGTCCGTAGATCTAGCCACCGTGAAGCGCGTCGCGCGCCTTGCCCGCATCGCCGTCAGCGAGGAAGAGGCAAGCCGCATGACCGGCGAACTGAACGGCATCCTCGGCTTCGTCGAGCAGCTTTCCGAAGTGAATGTCGACGGCGTCGAGCCGATGACGTCCGTCACGCCGATGGTGATGCGCAAGCGCGATGACCTCGTCAATGACGGCAGCAAGGCCGAGGACATCGTCGCCAATGCGCCGGCGTCCGACCGCAATTTCTTCCAGGTTCCGAAGGTTGTGGAGTAATCCTTGGCCGTCACTATCGCCGTCGAAAGCCCGTTGCAGGATGAGGTTCGCACGCTGATTGCGGAGCTGAACACGGTCCTGCTCGCGCTCTCGCCGCCGGAGGCCTGTTATCACCTCACCGTCGAGCAGATGGCCGAGCCGACCGTCACTGTGTGGATTGCCCGCGACGGCGACACCGTGGTCGGCTGCGGCGCGCTGAAACGCCATTCCGAGACGGTGGGCGAGGTGAAGCGCATGTTCACCCGGCCGGCCTGGCAGGGGCAGGGCATCGGCCGGCGCATTCTCGGCGAGATCCAGGGCGTTGCCGAACGGGAGGGGCTGGAAACGCTCGTGCTCGAAACCGGCGACCAGCACCCGGCGGCCTGGGCGATCTACGAGAAGGCGGGCTTTTCCCGCTGCGGACCCGTGCTCGACTACCCGGATTCACCGTTTTCCGTCTTTTACCAAAAGCAGCTTCTCGCTGCCTGACCCGAAGTGACCGCACCATGACCGATCTGACCCGCCTGACCATTGCCGAAGCCCGCGAAAAGCTGGGCGCCAAGGAGATCACCGCCGTCGAACTGACGGATGCCTATCTCGGCGCGATCGATGCGGCGAACGGGGCGCTCAACGCCTATGTCGCCGTGACGCCGGAAAAGGCGCGCGACATGGCGAAGGCCTCGGATGGCCGCATCGCCGCCCGCAAGGCCGGTGCTCTTGAGGGCATTCCGCTCGGCATCAAGGACCTGTTTGCCACCGAAGGCATACACACGCAGGCCTGCAGCCACATCCTCGATGGCTTCAAGCCGAAATACGAATCGACCGTCACGCAGAACCTGTGGGACGCCGGCGCGGTCATGCTCGGCAAGCTCAACATGGACGAGTTCGCCATGGGCTCCTCCAACGAGAGTTCCTATTACGGCCCGGTCAAGAACCCGTGGCGCGCCACGGGCTCCAACCTCGACCTCGTGCCGGGCGGCTCCTCCGGCGGTTCGGCCGCGGCCGTTGCCGCGTTCCTGTGCGCCGGCGCCACTGCGACGGATACCGGTGGCTCGATCCGCCAGCCCGCCGCCTTCACCGGCACCGTCGGCATCAAGCCCACTTACGGCCGTTGCTCGCGCTGGGGCATCGCCGCCTTCGCGTCGTCGCTCGACCAGGCCGGCCCGATCGCCCGTGACGTGCGCGACGCCGCAATTCTTCTGAAGTCGATGGCCAGCGTCGACTCCAAGGACACGACGTCCGTCGATCTGCCGGTGCCGGATTACGAAGCCTCGCTCGGCCAGTCGCTGAAGGGCATGCGCATCGGCATCCCGCGCGAGTACCGCGTGGACGGCATGCCGGAAGAGATCGAAGCGCTCTGGCAGCAGGGCATTGCCTGGCTGAAGGACGCCGGTGCCGAGATCGTCGATATCTCGCTGCCGCACACGAAATACGCGCTGCCGGCCTACTACATCGTCGCGCCGGCCGAAGCCTCGTCGAACCTCGCCCGCTACGATGGCGTGCGCTACGGCCTGCGTGTCGATGGCAAGGACATCGTTGACATGTACGAGAAGACCCGCGCCGCGGGCTTCGGTACGGAAGTCAAGCGCCGCATCATGATCGGCACCTACGTGCTGTCGGCCGGCTATTACGACGCCTATTACCTCCAGGCGCAGAAGGTTCGCACGCTGATCAAGCGCGACTTTGAACTCGCCTTCAATGCCGGCGTCGATGCGATCCTGACACCCGCCACGCCATCGTCCGCCTTCGGCATTGCCGACGAGGATCTCGCGTCCGATCCGGTCAAGATGTATCTCCAGGACATCTTTACCGTCACCGTGAACATGGCGGGCCTGCCGGGCCTGTCCGTTCCCGCCGGCCTCGACCACAAGGGCCTGCCGCTCAGCCTCCAGCTCATCGGCAAGCCCTTCGAGGAGGAAATCCTCTTCAAGACCGCGCATGTCATCGAAAAGGCCGCTGGCCGCTTCACGCCGAACAAGTGGTGGTAAGGGGCAGGTAACGTCGATCGATTCTGGCAAGCATCCCCCTCATCCGCCTGCCGGCACCTTCTCCCCGCTGGGGAGAAGGGGAGGATCGCAAACATCTCGTTTCTCCTTCTCCCCACCGGGGAGAAGGTGGCCCGAAGGGTCGGATGAGGGGGTGGCTCCGCTATCAAGCCAGCACGGAGATCGTGTCGTCACGGCAACACATGCCGCTACGTGAGGCGTGTCCGCACCTTTTCCGCTTGATCCCCGCATAAGTTGAGAATAAACGCGCCCTCCCGGTCGTTCAGCCAGTGCGGATGTCAACGGATGGAGTTTTCCGCTCCTCCCGCGCGAGGCGGCCCTGCCGTCGTCGTGTACGGATGCCGCACCAGAAAGACCGGTTTGCGGACCTAGCTCAGCGGTAGAGCACCGGACATTTTCTCCGGAGGTCGCGGGTTCGATTCCCGTTGTCTGCTCCATTGGATAGCTCAGTGGTAGAGCATCAGACTGTTAATCTGACTGTGGAAGGTTCGAATCCTTCTCCAAACAGCCTTCCAAGCTGTCTCGATATCCGGTCCGGGGACCGGACTGCGGACGGCGGACCGGGGAAACCCGGAAAGCCCGACGCCGGACGTTTGCGGTCCGGTTGCCGGTGACGGCCAAGCTGCCTTCAGGCCAGCAAGGGAGCCCAGTGTTCCCGAGCCCGCCGAAAGGCCGCAAGGTCCTCTCCCGAAAACCCGCCGCCGATGGCCGTCATCCGGTTCTCGGATCACTATTTGCATGCCCCGCCCGCAGGTTCCCCGGGCGATCAGGGGTTTCAAGGGAACTGGCAGGGGAAATCCTTCGCCGGTGGCAGTCGAAACCAGAAACGAAAGGAAGATCGGTTCGTGACGTAGCGTATGACCCGAAGGAGCAAGACCAATGACGATGTTTCTCGATATGATTTTGGGGCGCCAGCGCGTCCTCGTGAAGGCAAACGAACGGGTGCTCGCCCTCTACAGGGGAGAGGTGCTCGGCATTTTCGGACCGGGTGAACACACCCTGCCGAATCGCCGCGGCATGCTCGAGGTGGAGCGCCACGACGTGAACCGGCCGGCCTTTGCCTCGGCCTACGAGAAGCCGTTGTTCGACAGGCTCCCGGAGGTGGCGGCGCGCGAACTGACGGTCTTCCGGACCGGCAGCCGCGAGGTGGCGGTGGTCGAGCGCGACGGCGAGTTGCATGCGGTGCTCGCGCCGAACCAGAAGCTCGTCGTCTGGAACGCGGCCGGCCCGTGGACCGAGACGCGCGTCGACCTCACGAACCGGCTCGACATCGACCCGGAGCTGATGCGTCGGTTGACGCGGGCCCGCCGCACGGAGCTGACGACGGCCTTCCTCGTCAACGATGGTCAGGTCGGTCTGCTCTTCGTCGACGGCACGCACCAGCGCATGCTGGAGCCGGGCATGCATGCCTTCTGGAACGTCGGCAAGACGATCCAGGTGCGTGTGGTCGACCTGAAGCGCCAGTCGCTCGACGTGACGGGCCAGGAGTTGCTCACCCGTGACAAGGTGACGATCCGGGTGAACATCGCGGCCGAATACCGCGTGGTCGACCCGCTGAAGGCGGTGTCCGACGTGAAGGATTTCTCCGATGCCCTGTACCGGGCATTGCAGTTCGCCTTCCGCCAGACGCTCGGCACGCTGACGCTCGACCAGATCCTTGAACGCAAGGTGACGGTCAACGCGGAGGCCGCCGAGAAGGTGCGCGCCGACATGGCGGCGATCGGTGTCGAGGTTTCGGCCATCGAGCTCAAGGACGTGATCCTGCCGGGCGAGATGCGCGATATCCTCAACCAGGTCGTCGCCGCGGAAAAGCAGGCCGAAGCCAACGTCATCCGCCGCCGCGAGGAAACGAACGCCACGCGTTCGCTGCTCAACACGGCAAAGGTGATGGCGGAGAACCCGGTGATGCTGCGGCTGAAGGAGCTAGAGGCTCTCGAAGCCATCGCCGGCAAGGTGGAGCGCCTGACCATCCACAACGGGACGGCGGGTCTGATGAACGACCTCGTCCAGCTCCGCGACAAGTAAGGGATCGCCCGGCCCACAAGGCCGGGCGGTTTCGTTTTGGAAAGGCCCGCTCCATTCCCTCCGTCACCCTCCGGCCCGACCCGAGGAAGACGGTGGAGAGCCATGGCGCCTCAAGGGTGGCAAGTCGCCCCCATCATCTCCGTGGATAGCCTTTCGTCTCCCTCGCCAAGTCGCGTGCGCAGTGCTTTCATGGCGCAGGAAGGGGCGCCCGTATGATCACTGTTCGCAATGCCCGCGAGGACGATGTGCCTGAGCTGATTGCGATCGGCGTCAGGGCCTGGGGACAGGCTGTCGTCGGCGTCGCCGATCTTCAGGTTCGAAGCGAGCATGCCCGCAACGCCTTCCAGCAGTTTCTGACGGAAAAGTGGTTGCGGGTGAGTGTCGTCGAGGCCGAGGGTGTCCTGGCCGGTTGGGCGTCGCGTGAGGCGCTGGATGACGAGATCAGCGATCTCTGGGTCGATCCTCCCCAGCAGAAGAGGGGCCTTGGCGCCGCCTTGCTTGCCGCCATGGAAGAGGAGATCGTCAAGGCCGGCTTCGAGGCGGCACGTCTCCAGACCCACGCGCGCAACACGGCCGCCGTCGGATTCTTCCAGAAACACGGCTATTCGGTGAACTGGCTTTCGATCGACTATTCGGAGCGTCTCGACCGCGATGTGGAATCAGTCGGCCTGCGCCGGCAACTGGTTGCCGATGCGCCGATCGGTTATGGGCCGGGCGGGTTTTAAGGAAGCGGCATGAAAGGGAGGCGCGGCTCTCGCCACGCCTCCCGTTCTTCACTGGTTGTCCTGCTGCGATCGCACCAGCACCAGCCCCCGTTGCGTGATGCGATAGGGCCTGCCGCCGGACGATGCGATGCAGCGTCGGCGCTTCAGTTTTCGGAAAAGCGCGAGATCGAGGCCGCCAGCCCGCCAGCCGTCCCGCGTGATGCAGGCGACGGTGATGATCTTGCGGTCGTCGTCTTTTTCAATGTCGATCCTGCCGCCCTGGGCGAGCAGGTGGAGAATGCGCTGTTCGGCGCGGGAAATGTCCATTGTCTTGAAAGATCCGTCCGGCGTTCGAATGAACGCGAAAAAACGTTCCGCCACCCATGGGGTGGCAGGGTGCATCGTTTTTCCGACCCTGCGCGCATTGTTGAGCGGGCAGGGTCCTCAGCAGGTCTCAGACGAGTTGGACATCAAAACTCCATATGCGGACGCCCTCCTCTTATCCGAGGACGTCCGCAAAGGTCAATGTGTTGGCCAGATCAGCGAGTGGTGCAGGAAGACGGCGGTCTTCACGCCATTGGCGGAGGCGAGCGATATGTTTGCCGCGCCAAGCGCGATGTCACCGGCGGCATAGAGGCCGGGCAGGGAGGTCTGGCCGGTGTCGTCGGTGTGGAGGATGTTGCCGATGGGCGTTTCCTTCCGCGTCAGGTCGAGGTCATCGGGGATGCTGCTGCGCACCCGCGCCTCGGGAGCAACAAAGAGCGCCTTGACCAGTGTCGGGATGCCGGGACCGGTTTCGACCGAAAGCAAGCCGCCGGGGCCGTCCGTGATGGCGGTGACGCGGCCGGGGCGGAGTTTGACATTGCGTGCCTCAAGCACCGCGAGGTCTGTCTCGTCCGGTTCCGGCACCGCATTGGTGAAGAGCGTGACATTGCCCCAGTCCGCCACGACGGCCGCAAAGCGCGCGGCCTCGGCGGTGCGCGCCAGCACGCCGATCGGCCCGCCGCCAACCTCGTAGCCGTGGCAATAGGGGCAATGCAGCACCGTCTTGCCCCAGCGTTCCGCAAGGCCCGGAATGGCCGGCAACTGATCCTCGAAGCCGGTGGCGAGGAGGATACGCCGCGCATCGATGCGCCCGCCATCGCCGGTGACAACGGAAAACGCATCCCGCTCGCCCTCCAGCCGCTCAGCCGGCAGATCCCGGAACGTGACGGTCTCGTAGGCGGCAAGTTGCCGGCGCGCGTCGGCGAGGATATCGCCGCCCGGCCGGCCGTCCTGCGCGAGGAAACCGTGCGAGTGGGCGGCGAAGCGGTTGCGCGGCAGGCCGGTGTCCAGAATGGTGATGCGGCGGCGGGCGCGGGCGAGCTGCAGGGCGGCGGAGAGGCCGGCAAAGCCCCCACCGATGATGATGGCATCTTCGGTCATGGTGGATCCTTTCTCTGGAACGTGCGGCATCGTTCGCCCGGCGGCTGCCGGTCGTTCGATGCTGGTCTTGGGAATTGGCGGCCGTTAGCCGGTATCGGCCCGGCAGTGTTTCGCCGCCACCCGAAAATCGGCGGCGAGATCGGCCAATGTCGTGCCGGCAAAGCGCGCCATCAGGATTGCCTCCGCATCCTTCAGCGCATCGCCGATCACCCGGTTGACGGATTGTTCGACCACACAGCCCGGCATTTCGGTCGCTGGGCCGATCTGGAAGACGATTGGTTCACCGAGCGCGTTGTAGATGTCGAGCAGCGAAATATCGGCAAGCGGCTTCGCGAAATGCCAGCCGCCGCCATGGCCGCGGCCGGATTGCACGATGCCGGCATCGCGAAGCCCGGCCATGGTGCGCCGCACGACGACGGCGTTGGTGTCGAGGCAGAGCGCGAGATCGTCCGAGGTCATCGGCGCCTCGCGCTCGGCCATATGCATGAGTGCGTGAAGTACGGCGGAGAGTCGGCTGTTTCTTTTCATGTAACAATAATAGTTACGAATCATGCCGTGTGTCAACACGGGCTGGCCGGATGACCGTCAGCCGGCGTGCAGCAAGCGGTATAGGGGAGGGCCGAAGATCAGTGCCGCGGGGGCCAGAACCACGTGCAGAATCAGGATCGCCATCAGGTGCGTGCGAAACGGTTCCTTGCGAGTTTTGTGCCGCAGCAGACGTTGCGCGGCGACGGCACCGAGGCTGCCGCCAAGAAAAGCGAATTGCAGCAATCGCGCTTCGGAAACGCGCCAGCCGCCATCCCGCGCCGCGTCCTTGTCCCACCAGAAGAGGCAGAACGTCACGGCGTTGAAGAGGAGGAAAATGATCAGAAGCGTTGTCGTCGTGTTCATCGCCCGATTTTAGCCGGTCATCCTTGCGACTTGGCTAATGACCGGGCGACGCACCCGCTGAAAACCTTGCGCCGCCTGCCCATATGTTCTACCGAGACAGCAACCGAAGACAGCACAGCAAGAGCCGAAAATGACCCTCGTCGACGTCCGTACCCCCGATCCGAAACGCTTCATCCCCGGCGCCACCGGCGATTGGGAAGTCATCATCGGCCTGGAGGTGCACGCGCAGGTCCTTTCCAATTCGAAACTGTTCTCCGGTGCCTCCACGGAATTCGGCAAGGCGCCGAATGCCAACGTTTCGCTCGTCGATGCCGCCATGCCAGGCATGCTGCCCGTGATCAACGAGGAGTGCGTCAAGCAGGCGGTGCGCACCGGTCTGGGTCTGAAGGCGCAGATCAACCATCGCTCGATCTTCGACCGCAAGAACTACTTCTATCCGGACCTGCCGCAGGGCTACCAGATTTCGCAGTTCAAGGATCCGATCGTCGGCGAAGGCAAGATCGTCATCTCGCTCGGCCCGGATCGCCAGGGCAATTTTGAAGATATCGAGATCGGCATCGAGCGCCTTCACCTCGAGCAGGACGCCGGCAAGTCGATGCACGACCAGCATCCGACCATGTCCTATGTCGACCTCAACCGTTCGGGCGTCGCGCTGATGGAGATCGTCTCCAAGCCGGATATGCGCTCGTCGGACGAGGCCAAGGCCTATATGACGAAGCTGCGCTCCATCGTGCGTTATCTTGGCACCTGCGACGGCAACATGGACGAAGGCTCCATGCGCGCCGACGTCAACGTCTCCGTGCGCCGTCCGGGCGAAGGTTTCGGCACGCGTTGCGAGATCAAGAACGTCAACTCCATCCGCTTTATGGGCCAGGCGATCGAATACGAAGCCCGCCGCCAGATCGGCATTCTGGAGGATGGCGGCTCGATCGATCAGGAAACCCGTCTGTTCGACCCCGGCAAGGGCGAGACGCGCTCCATGCGCTCGAAGGAAGACGCGCACGACTATCGTTATTTCCCCGATCCGGACCTGCTGCCGCTGGAATTCGACAACGAGTTCGTCGGCAAGCTGCTGGCCGACCTGCCGGAACTGCCCGACGACAAGAAGATCCGCTTCGTCAAGGATCTCGGCCTGTCGGTCTACGACGCCTCGGTGCTCGTCTCCGAAAAGGCGATTGCCGATTATTACGAGGCCGTGGCCGCCGGCCGCGACGGCAAGATTGCCGCCAACTGGGTCATCAACGACCTCTTGGGTGCCTTGAACAAGGACGGCAAAGCCATTGAAGAGACTCCGGTTTCGCCCGATCAGCTCGGCGGCATCATCGATCTCATCAAGGACGGCACCATCTCCGGCAAGATCGCCAAGGACCTGTTCGAGATCGTCTGGAACGAAGGCGGTAACCCCGCAGAACTCGTCGAATCGCGCGGCATGAAGCAGGTGACGGACACCGGCGCCATCGAAAAGGCCGTCGACGAAATCATCGCCGCCAACCCCGACCAGGTCGCCAAGGTGCTGGCCAAGCCGACACTTGCCGGCTGGTTCGTCGGCCAGGTGATGAAGGCTACGGGCGGCAAGGCCAATCCGCAGGCCGTACAGGCCCTCGTCAAGGCCAAGCTCGGCATCGAGGACTGAAGCAATTCCAGGAAAACTGTGAAGCGGTTTTTCCGTCCGGAATTGCTTCAAGGCAGAGGGGAGCGTCCATGTTTTTCGTCCGCACGGCTTCCGCGCAGGATCTGGCGAAGGTCAGCGCACTTCTGGCCGAGACGTGGCACGCCACCTATGACGTGCTCTACGGTGCCGACAAGGTGAGCGAGATCACCGCCCGCTGGCATGCCGTGCCGGCGTTGAAGGCCCGCCTGGAGCGCAAGGAGGCCGAATTCGTCGTCGCCGATAACGGCAAGGAACTGGCCGGCATGGGCTATGCGGCCATGTCGAAGGAGCGGCCGAAGACCGTGCTGCTCCACCAGCTCTATGTGCTGCCGCGTTACCAGCGTCAGGGCATCGGCCGCGACATGTTCGCCGAGCTGGAAACCTGCTTTCCCGATGCCAATGCGATGATCCTCGAAGTCGATCCGCGCAATGACGCGGCGGTGGCTTTTTATGCGGCACATGGCTTCGTCAAGGTCGGCGAGGCAAAGCACACGGCGGATGATGTTTCCGGCGTGCCGCTGCATGTCTACGAGAAGCCGCTCGGCGGCTGAATGCGGCGAAAAGCCATGTGCGAACGCGCGGGAATCGCTGGAC
This sequence comes from Shinella kummerowiae, assembly GCF_009827055.1. GTDB lineage: Bacteria > Pseudomonadota > Alphaproteobacteria > Rhizobiales > Rhizobiaceae > Shinella > Shinella kummerowiae. Next base: position 18,010 of record NZ_WUMK01000006.1, on the reverse strand, counting down.
ATTCAGGCCTCACCGCGCCATAAGCGGAAGAATACCACCCGCCATGAGCGGGGTAGAACTATCAGTCTCGGGCCGCGCTTCCGGCATGGCCCTGCCAAGGACGCCAGCCCATGAACCTTCTCAAGCAGATTTTCACCTGGTGGAACGGTCAGACGATCGGCACCCGCTTTCACACCTGGCGCTTTGGCAAAAAGGTCGGCCAGGACGAGTTGGGCAATGTCTATTATCAGGGCACTGCCAAGGATTCGGAAGGCCGCACGCGCCGCTGGGTGATCTATAACGGCTATGCCGAAGCTTCCGCCATCCCGCCGGGCTGGCACGGCTGGATGCACCATCGCACGGATGTTTCGCCGGCTGACGAAGAATACACGCCGCGCGAATGGCAGGTGGCACACCGTCCGAACGGCACCGGCACCGCGCAGGCTTACCGCCCGCCGGGCTCGATCGCCGTTGCTGGCGAGCGTCCGCGCGTGACCGGCGACTATGACGCCTGGACGCCGGGCAACTGATACCGATTTGGCCACAATTCGCCGGTAGCTCCAAGCGACCGGCGAACGCCGGAACGGATCGCAGGAGACGGCAATCAATGACAGTCTGGTTTTCACGGGCAAACGCCGGTCGGCGGTTCGTCGCCGTTGCGCTTGCAGCAGCGGCCGCAAGTGTCGCACTGGCGCCGGTGGCGAAGGCGGCACGCATCGAAAACCCGGTTGCGGTGTTCTCCGGCATCGACAAGATCACCGGCCGCATTACCAATTTCGACGTCTATATCGGTGAGACGGTACAATTTGGCGCGCTGCAGGTGACGCCGAAAGTCTGTTACAGCCGCGATGACACCGAGACGCAGAAGGTTACGACCTTCGTCGAGGTCGACGAGATCACGCTCGACCGCAAGATCCGCCGTATCTTCACCGGCTGGATGTTCGCCGACAGCCCCGGCCTCAACGCCGTCGAGCACCCTGTCTATGACGTCTGGCTCGTCGAGTGCAAGGCGAAGTCCGAAGTCCCGCCGCCGGAAGACAAGTAAGCCTTTCCAGCCGCATTGCCCCTCATCCGGCCTGCCGGCCACCTTCTCCCCGCACGCGGGGAGAAGGAGATGTGCGGCAGCGTTTTCCATTTCTCTGCCGTTGCCATTGCGGGAAAAGCCAGCATCCGTCCCTTCGCCCCGCTTGCGGGGAGAAGGTGCCGGCAGGCGGATGAGGGGCTTTTCAAAACGGCAAATGCGGTGACGCCAGTGCGTTGGTCAGCATGTCCTCGTATTCGATCTTCGGCACGTCGATCGCACCGAACGTTTTCAGGTGCTCGGTGGTGAACTGTGTGTCGAGCAGGCGGAAGCCGCGGTCCTTGAGCCGTTCCACCAGATGTACGAGACAGATCTTCGAGGCGTCCGTGCGTCGCGAAAACATGCTTTCGCCGAAGAACGCGGCTCCCAGCGAAACCCCGTAGAGCCCGCCGACGAGTTGGTCGCCCTCCCAGGCCTCGACCGAATGCGCATGGCCCATGCGGTGTAGGGTGCCGTAGAGCGATTTGATCTTTGCGTTGATCCAGGTGGAGGGGCGGTCAGGTGCTGCTTCCGCGCAGGCGGCCAGCACGGCATCGAAGGCACTGTCGAAGCGGATATCGAAGGGGCTTTTGCGGATGGTTTTCGCGAGGCTGCGCGAGACGTGAAAATCATCCAGCGGAATGACGCCCCGCATGTCCGGCTCGACCCAGAACAGCTCCGGGTCGTCTGCCGAATCGGCCATTGGGAAAAGTCCGATGGAATAGGCGCGCAGCAACAGTTCCGGCGTGATTTCCGGGTGACGGCTGCGACGCCCTGCCATCGACCGACGCCCCCTAGGCGTCGGTGCTGTCGGCCAGATAGTTCTCCAGCCAATGGATGTCATAATCGCCGTTGGCGATGTCCTGGTTGCCGATCAGGTCCTGGAACAGCGGCAGCGTCGTCTTGATGCCGTCGATGACGAACTCGTCCAGCACGCGGCGCAGGCGCATCATGCATTCGACACGGGTGCGGCCGTGCACGATGAGCTTGCCGATCAGGCTGTCGTAATAGGGCGGGATCTTGTAGCCCTGATAGACGCCCGAATCGACGCGCACGCCAAGTCCGCCCGGTGCGTGGAAATGCGTGATCGTGCCCGGCGACGGGACGAAGGTGCGCGGGTCCTCCGCATTGATGCGGCACTCGATCGCATGGCCGGAAAAGACGATGTCGTCCTGCTCGACCGAGAGGCCAGCGCCGGAAGCGACGCGGATCTGCTCGTGCACGAGGTCGATGCCGGTAATCGCTTCGGTGATCGGGTGCTCCACCTGGAGACGCGTGTTCATTTCGATGAAATAGAACTCGCCGTTCTCGTAGAGGAACTCGACCGTGCCGGCGCCGCGATATTTCAGCTTCTTCATGGCGTCGGCGCAGATCTGGCCGATCTTCATGCGCTGTTCGACATTGAGGGCAGGCGAGTTGGCCTCTTCCCAGACCTTCTGGTGACGGCGCTGCAGCGAGCAGTCGCGTTCACCCAGATGCACCGCATTGCCCATGCCGTCGCCGACAACCTGGATCTCGATGTGGCGCGGCTTGCCGAGATACTTTTCCAAGTAGACGGCGTCGTTGCCGAAGGCGGCAAGTGCCTCGGCGCGGGCGGTCGAGACGGCCTCGTCGAGGTCGGCCTCGGTCTTGGCGACCTTCATGCCGCGGCCGCCGCCGCCGGCGGTTGCCTTGATGAGCACAGGGAAGCCGATCTGGCGGGCGACTTCGAGCGCGTTCTCCGGCTTCACTTCGCCGTCGGAACCCGGAACGACGGGGATACCGAGTTCCTGTGCCGTCTGCTTGGCGGTGATCTTGTCACCCATGATGCGGATGTGCTCGGCCGTCGGGCCGATGAAGGTGATGCCGTGCGCGTCGAGGATTTCGGCGAACTTGGCATTTTCCGACAGGAAGCCGTAGCCCGGATGCACGGCGTCGGCGCCGGTGATCTCGCAGGCGGCGACGATCTGGTGGATGTTCAGATAGCTTTCACGCGACGGCGGCGGGCCGATGCACACGCTTTCGTCGGCAAGGCGGACATGCATCGCGTCGGCATCCGCCGTCGAATGCACGGCAACCGTGGCGATGCCCAGCTCCTTGCAGGCCCGAAGAACCCGAAGGGCGATTTCGCCGCGGTTGGCAATGAGGACTTTGGAGATCATGGGGGCCGCCTTATTCGATGACGATCAGCGGTTCGCCATATTCGACCGGGCTTGCATCCTGCACGAGGATTTCGGTGACCTTGCCCGAGCGCGGCGCCGGGATCTGGTTCATCGTCTTCATGGCTTCGATGATGAGGATGGTCTGGCCTTCCTTGACCGTCGCGCCGACTTCGATGAAGGCGCGCGCACCGGGAGCCGGCGAAAGGTAGGCCGTGCCGACCATCGGGGCCGTGACGGCATTCTTGTTGTTGCGGGCATCGGCCGGCGCTGCAGCGACCGCAGCGGTGGCGGCAACCGCTGCCGGTGCGGCGTAGGCCGGCGCTGCGATCGGGGCCTGGACGTATTGCGGCGTGCCGGCGCGCGAGACGCGGATGCGCAAGTCGTCCTGCTCCACTTCGATCTCGGTCAGGTCGGTCTCGTTGAGAATGTTGGCGAGATCGCGGATCAGACCCTGATCGATGCCGTGTTTCTTGTCAGCCATGGAAGTGAGCCTCTGGTTTTTCTTATGTCGTGATGGACGAGAGCGCATGGAGCGCAAGGATATAACTCTGCGCGCCAAAACCGCAGATGACGCCCTTTACGGCGGGCGCGATCATCGACTTGTGGCGGAATTCCTCGCGGGCATGCACGTTGGAAAGGTGTAGTTCGACCACCGGGATTTTGATGGCGCGAATGGCGTCATGCAGGGCGATCGAGGTGTGGGTGTAGGCGCCGGCGTTGATGGCGATGCCGACGGCGGTGTCGCCAGCCTCGTGGATCCAGTCGACCAGGTCGCCTTCATGGTTGGATTGGCGGAAATCGACGGCGAAACCCAGCTTTTCGCCCTCGGCCTTGCAGAGCGCCTCGATATCGGCGAGCGTCTGGCCGCCATAGATACCGGGCTCGCGCTTGCCGAGTGCATTCAGGTTGGGGCCGTTGAGCACAAAAAGGGGTGAAGCCATTCGTAATTCCGCATGCTGGATAGAGGATTACCTATAGACCGGCGGTTCCCGCAGGGAAAGCCCCAAGGGCAGGGGCTTTCCCGGTCGAAAGGGGCGATGTCCACAAGCAGCGCAGGCTGAACACGGTCAGCATGGCAGGACGGTGGCCGTTCTCAGCAGGTCGCCTTGCCGCAGGCGCGCACATTGGCGATTTTTTCGCGCAGATCGTCTGCACCGACGGCGCCGAAGATCATCTCCTGGCCGAGGACATAGGAGGGCGTGCCGGTGATGCCGAGGTCGTTGGCCAGCGAATAGGCTTCGCGCACGGCGTCGTCGTGCGGCTTGTCGGCCATGGTCTTGCGGATGTCGGCTTCGGCAAGGCCCATGCTGGCGGCAAGTGCAATGGCGCTTTCCTCCGTCGCGCGGCCTTCCCCGCCTAAAAGCGTGCGGTGGAATTCGCCGTACTTCTCCGGCGAAAGATCACGCACGGCCGCACTTACCTTGTGGGCGGCGAGCGAATCGGGGCCGAGGATCGGCAGTTCCTTCAGCACGAAGCGGAGGTTCTTGTCCTCCTTCAGGATGTCGTCCATGTCGGAGAGCGCGCGCTTGCAGTAGCCGCAATTGTAATCGAAGAACTCGACGATCGTCACATCGCCCTTCGGATTGCCGAGCGCGATATCGTAGGGCGAGGAGAAGATGGCCTTCTCGTTGTCGGTGATCGCGCTTTGCGCCTTGGCCTGCTGCTGCGCTTCCTGCTTCTTCTGCAAGGCTTCCTGGACTTCGACCAGGATTTCCGGGTTCTCGACGAGATACTCTTTAATGAAGTCGCCGATTTCCTTCTTCTGCGCGTCGTCGAGGGCGAGGGCCGGGAGAGGCGCTGCGACCGCGAGTGTGAGAGCGATGGTGGCCGCAAGCTTCGTCTTGAATGTCATGTCTGTCCTGTCCTCGTCGTGATGCGCCGCTGAAGTGCCATTGGCGGCACCCGCGCGTCAATGCGGACGCGGGTGCTTTCAACGACTCTATGGTCGCCCGCGCGCAAACGATAGGGTAAAAGCGGCGGATTTTCGGCCCTCGCAGGATTGTGAAGACCGGCATCTTGCGGCACACAGACGACGACTTCGAAACGGAACGGAAGCTCATGAAACTCTCCAGGCGCGGCGCCGTCGAACCCTTTCACGCCATGGACGTGCTCGCCGAGGCGACGAAGCAGCGCGCCGCCGGCCGGCCGGTGATTTCCATGGCCGTCGGCCAGCCGGTACACCCGGCGCCGGAAGCTGCCCGCGAGGCCGCGCGCAAGGCGCTGGAGATCGGCCGCATCGGCTATACGGATGCGCTCGGCCTGCTGTCGCTTCGCCTCGCCATTGCGGATTTTTACCGAAACCATCACGGCGTGTCCGTCGATCCCGGCCGTATCGCCATCACGACGGGCTCCTCGGCCGGCTTCAACCTCGCCTTCCTCGCGCTGTTCGATGCCGGCGACCGCGTCGCCATCGCCCGCCCGGGTTACCCGGCCTACCGCAACATCCTGGCGGCGCTTGGCATCGAGACGGTGGAAATCGAGGTCAGTGCCGAAAACGGCTTCACGCTGACGCCGGAGGCACTGCAGGCCGCCGGACGCATCGATGGCGTGCTGCTCGCAAGCCCCGCCAACCCGACCGGCACCGTGACCGGCCGTGCCAATCTCGCGGCGCTCTCGGCCTATTGCCGGGACAACGGCATCGCCTTCATCTCGGATGAGATCTACCACGGCCTCACCTTCGTCGGCGAAGAGGCGACGGCGCTGGAGTTCGGCAACGAGGCCGTCATCATCAATTCGTTCTCGAAATATTATTGCATGACCGGATGGCGCATCGGCTGGATGGTGCTGCCGGAGGCGCTTGTGCGGCCGGTGGAGTGTATTGCCCAGAGCCTCTACATTTCCGCGCCGGAACTGTCGCAGATCGCGGCCGAAGCCGCCCTTGGCGCGGAGGCGGAGTTGAACGTCTACCGCGACGCCTACCGCGTGAACCGCGACTTCCTCGTCAAGCGCCTGCCGGAGCTTGGCTTCTCCATCGCCTCGCCGATGGATGGCGCCTTCTACGCGTATGTCGATGTCAGCCGCTTCACCAATGACAGCATGGCCTTCGCCCGCCGCATGCTGGCCGAGACCGATGTCGCGGCCACGCCGGGCATCGACTTCGATCCGAAGGACGGCCACCACACGATGCGCTTCTCCTATGCCGGTTCCTTCGACGAGATGAGCGAGGCGGTCGACCGCCTCGCACGCTGGCTCGCCTGATCCTGAAAGCGATTCCGTTTCAAAGCCTTGCGGCCGGAAGCGGAATCAATCCCGCAGGCATCTGACTCGGTTTCTCAGACGCGGTTGATCGAGACGCCGCCGTCCACGAGCATGGCCGTGCCGGTTGTGAAGCTGGAGGCGTCCGAGCAGAGAAAGAGCGCCGCTTCGGCAATCTCCTCCGGCTCGGCGATCCGCTTGAAGGCATTGAGCCTGGCAACGAACTGGCGCGCTTCCGGCGTGTTGGCGACATCCCGTCCCATCGGCGTATCGGTAGCACCCGGCAGCAACGCATTCACCCGAATGCCCTTCGGACCGTATTCGGAGGCGAGCACCTGCACGAGGCCGACCAGGCCGGACTTCGACGCGGCATAGGCAGCCAGCCCCGGAAAGCCCGCCGTATAGCCGACGAAGGTGGAGGTGAAGACGAGTGCGCCACCGCCGCGGGCTTCGAGGGCCGGCAGCTGGTACTTGGCGGCGAGAAAGCCGCTGGTCAGGTTGACGTCGAGCACGCTTTGCCAATCCGCTATCGAAAGCGCGGGCAAGGGGCCGACAGGTCCCGTGGTGCCGGCATTGTTGAAGGCAATATCGACGCCGCCGAATTCGGCCGTCGCGGCCTCGACCAGCGCCTGGTGATGTGCCTCTTCGCTGACATCGCCCGCGACGGCGACAGCCGCGCCGCCGGCCGCGCGGATTTCACCGGCGACGGCCTCAAGCCGCTTCTCCCCGCGCGCCGAAAGCACGATCTTGGCACCCTGCCGGGCAAAGAGAAGTGCAGCGGCGCGGCCGATGCCGGAGCTTGCGCCGGTGATGATGGCGACCTTGTTGGTAAGACGGGTCATGGGTGTCTCCCTTGCTGGTTTCTGACGACCGCGGGTGTCGCAGAAGGGCAATCGGTGAGCCACCCGTTTCCTGCCAACCAAGAAAAAGGCCCGGACGATGCCGGGCCTTCGGATGTTTCAGGGATCTGTGCTTCTTAGAAGAAGCCGCGGCGCTGCCACCAGCCGCCCTTCTTGGGCTTGTCCGCGTCGTCTTCCGGTGCGGCTTCCTTCGTCGTGGAGGATTTCACCACGGGCTCGGAGGCGATCTTGGACAGGTCGCGGTTGGCGCGGGCAGGCTTGGCCGGCTCTTCGAGATCGGCCGATGCCGTCACGACTTCCGGTTCTGCCGGCGTTGCTTCCTCAATGGCGGCCTCGACCGTAGCCGCTGCCGGCTGCGCTTCGATTTCGCTGCGGGCAGCATCGTCGACGACGGCTTCTTCCGCGGCCTTGGCACGGCTGCGGCGAGCGCGCTTCGGCTTGGCCGGCGCCTCTTCGGCCACGGCCTCAACCGGCGCTTCCTCTGCAACGACAGCAACCTCGGCGACGTCCACTTCGACGGTCTCTACCGCGCCCGCATCGGCTTCGTCCGTATCGCCTTCGGCATCATCGCCGTCCGTGCCTTCAGCACCGGCTTCGAGCGCGCCGTCCTCGGGACGGTTGCGACGACCGCCACGCTTGCCACGGCGGCGGCGCTTGCGACGCTGCTCGGCGGTTTCCTCGGCGGGGGCCTGCGCTGCATCCGCAGCCTCTTCGCCTTCGCCATCGGCCTCGTCGTCATCGAGGTCATCCTCGTCGCCGGCCTGTTCGCCGCCGAAGGATGCGGTATCGGTGCCTTCGGCCCCGTCACGACGACCGCGACGGCGACGACGGCGCTTGCGCTTGCGGTTGTTCTCGTCGGCAGCGGCCGACGAAGAGGACTGGGCAGCCGGTGCAGTAGCGGCAGCCGGACGTGCTTCCTCTTCTTCTTCCTCGTCGATCTCGTCCTCGATGACGATGTCGTCGTCTTCGGGTTCCGGCTCGAAATGCAGGATCTGCTCGATCTTCACCGGGTTTTCGACGGCCTCGCCACGGTCGATCGCAAAGTGCTGCGCGCCGACATGCGCGTCAGCCTCGATGATGATCTGGACGCCGAAGCGGGTCTCGTAATCGATGATCGTGCCACGCTTGTGGTTGAGCAGGTAGAGCGCGATATCCGGCGTCGTGCGGACTGCGATGTTGTGCGTCGTGTTCTTGAGGAGATATTCCTCGATGCCGCGCAGCACATGCAGGGCCACCGACGACTGCGAGCGAACATGGCCCGTGCCGTTGCAGTGCGGGCAGGTCTGCATGGTCGATTCGAGAACGGATGCGCGGATGCGCTGGCGCGACATTTCGAGCAGGCCGAAATGCGAGATGCGGCCGACCTGGATGCGTGCGCGGTCGTTCTTGAGGTGATCCTTCAGGCGCTTCTCGACGGAGCGGTTGTTGCGCTTCTCCTCCATGTCGATGAAGTCGATGACGACAAGGCCGGCAAGGTCGCGCAGGCGAAGCTGGCGCGCCACTTCTTCGGCGGCTTCCAGGTTCGTCTGGAGCGCGGTCTCCTCGATGGAGTGTTCGCGCGTCGAGCGGCCCGAGTTGACGTCGATCGAGACGAGCGCCTCGGTCTGGTTGATGATGATGTAGCCACCGGACTTCAGCGTCACCTGCGGCTGCAGCATGCGGTCGAGCTGGGCTTCGATGCCCGAGCGCGAGAAGATCGGATGCACGTCGCGGTAAGGCTGGACGACCTTCGCGTGGCTCGGCATCAGCATCTTCATGAAGCCCTTGGCTTCGCGATAGCCTTCCTCGCCGGCAACGACGATCTCGCTGATATCCTTGTTATAAAGGTCGCGGATCGAGCGCTTGATGAGCGAGCCTTCCTCGTAGACGAGGCAGGGCGCGGTGGAGGCGAGCGTCAGCGTGCGGACGTTCTCCCACAGGCGCATCAGGTATTCGAAGTCGCGCTTGACCTCGACCTTGGTGCGGTTGGCGCCGGCCGTGCGCAGGATGACGCCCATGCCCTGCGGAACTTCGAGGCTGCGGGCGATTTCCTTCAGGCGCTTGCGGTCCTGAAGTGCGGTGATCTTGCGGGAAATGCCGCCGCCACGCGCCGTGTTCGGCATGAGAACCGAGTAGCGGCCGGCAAGCGACAGATAGGTGGTGAGCGCTGCACCCTTGTTGCCGCGCTCTTCCTTGGCGACCTGCACGAGCAGGATCTGCCGGCGCTTGATGACTTCCTGGATGCGGTACTGCTTGCGCGGCTTGCGGCTCACGCGATCCGGCACCTCTTCCATGGCGTCTTCGGCGCCGACGGATTCGATGACTTCCTTTTCTTCGCCGTGATGATCGTCATCATCGTCGTCGTCATCGCGGCGACGGCGGCCGCGCTTGCGCTCGCTCGGCTCGGAGATTTCGTCGGTATCGACGGCCATGGCCATCGCGCCACCGGGCGTTTCGTCGTCGCTGGTCTCAGCGGGAGCGGCGGCCTCTTCTTCTGCCGGCGCATCCTCGGTCTTTGCCTTCGCCTTGCGCGTGCGGCGCGGCTTCTTGGGCTTTTCGGCGGGGGCTTCTTCGGCGAGAGCGGCGGCCGCCTCGACGACTTCGGCCTCAGCCTCCGGTGCGGCTTCGACTGCCGGCGCCTCTTCGACGGCAGTTGCAACGGCTTCCACCGTCGGCTCGCTGTCGTCGGAGAGGTCGGTTCCGGTCTCGATCTGCTCGATCTCGTCGTCGCGGCGGTGCTCTTCGGCCTCGGCCCTCAGGAGCGCCTGACGATCGGCAAGCGGAATCTGGTAATAATCCGGGTGGATTTCGGCGAAGGCCAGGAAGCCGTGGCGGTTGCCGCCATAATCAACGAATGCCGCCTGAAGCGACGGTTCAACGCGCGTGACCTTGGCAAGGTAGATATTGCCGCGGATCTGCTTCTTGTGTTCGGATTCGAAGTCGAATTCTTCTATGCGGTTTCCGCGTACGACAACGACGCGCGTCTCCTCAGCGTGAGACGCGTCGATAAGCATTTTCTCTGCCATGTAGATTGTGCTCCTCGGCGCACACACAATCCTGGCGGCGAGCTGTTTCCTGTGAAGGAAGTGCCGGGGGAGGAGAGGGATGCGCCGAATATGTAAGTTCCCGTTAGGCCCCGGTGAGGAGTAAGCGGACGGAGGGCGGTCGGTACGCGAGCGTCCCGGTGCCTGTTACCCTCTGAAAAAAGCCGCTGTGACAACATCAACGTCCAACGAGAATGCCAGTGCCATAGACCTTTAAGGTCCGATGAAATTGCCCTTGGGGAAGGGCGGTTGGTGGAAATCCACCTTGACTGTTCCGGCCACCGCCGGTTTACGCGATCTGTTCGGACGGGAAAAAGAGGTATGACGGAGGATGAAGGCCCGGTTCGGCGCCAAGTCCCGAAGGGTGGCTGCCTGCTCAAAGCGATTCTATCCCGTCTAAGCTTTATCCCTGATTTTGCTTTTATGGCGGATATGTCACAATGGCAAGGGAAAAGCCAAAAGCGTCATAATCTTGATCGATTTGCCGCTATGCCTGCGTCTTCGCGGCGGATGCACGAGATTGCAAGCTTTGGTTAACCCTATGAGGGCATCTATGAGGCTTGTTCTGCACCGCATTGCGCGGGTTCCACGCGTTTGAACGGACTGCCAGTGGTAGAGCTACGCCTCCTGACCGAATATTTTCTCCGCGCCGTCACCGTCGCGATCGCCGCCGTGCTCTCGATTGCGATCGTCACGCCGGCCTTAGCCGTATCCGCGTCGGCCGCACCGTTGCTCGCCTTCTCCGCCCGCATCGCCGGTGACGATGCCCGCACCCGGCTGATCATCGATTTCGATCGCAAACCCGAATTCAAGGTCCACTACGTCGCCAATCCCTATCGCGTTCTGATCGACCTGCCGGAAACCGATTTCGGCATCAAGGCCGAAGACCTGGAAGCGCGCGGCATCTTTTCCGAGATCCGCTACGGCACCATGGCCGCCGGCCGCTCGCGCATCGTGTTGACCGCATCGCGTCCCGTCGGCGTTGTCCTTGCCGAGGTGCAGGAAGAGCAGGGGGCTACAAGCTACCGGCTCGTCATCGATGCGGCGATCGTCACCGACCAGGTCTTCCAGGGCCAGATGGAAAAGCAGAGCTGGCAAGAGGCGTCCGTTCCGGCCAGCACCGGGCAGACGCCTGTCATGCTGCCCGGCAGCCGGGCGGACGGCCCCTTCGTCATTGCCGTCGATGCCGGTCACGGCGGGATCGACAATGGCGCGCGCGGTGGCGTGACCAAGACGGAGGAGAAGCACGTCACGCTCGCCTTCGCCCAGCAGCTTGCCGATGCCTTGAACAAATTGCCCGACACGCGCGCCTTCCTGACGCGCCAAAAGGATGAGTTCCTATCGCTGTCGCAGCGCGTGCAATTGGCCCGCAGCGAGGGCGCGAACCTGTTGATCTCCATTCACGCCGATACCTTGAAACAGAAGGATACGCGCGGGGCGACGGTCTACACCATTTCCGACAAGGCCTCCGACAGCCTCGCCGCGAGCCTTGCCGAACGTGAAAACCTCTCCGACCAGATCGCCGGCATTTCCTTCGTCGACGAGCCGGCCGAAGTGGCTGACATCCTGCTCGACCTGACGCGGCGCGAGACGCAGGCCTTCTCGATCAATCTTGCCCAGAGCATCGTCAGCACCTTCAAGAATGAGGTGATGCTGATCAACAATCCCCATCGGCACGCCGGCTTCCGTGTTCTGACCGCGCCGGACGTGCCGTCGATCCTGCTCGAGCTCGGCTTCATGTCGAACAAGGACGACGAGCAATTGCTGATCGACCCGGCCTGGCAGAAGAAGGTGGCCGGCCTCGTCGCCAAGGCCGTCGAACAGTATCGCTCGACCGTCGTCGCGAATGGCGGTTAAGCGTCTCGGACGATAGAAGCGGCGCGCAGCCCGCGAACGTGCTAGTCTTGCTGTGCCGGAAAAGTGACAGCCGCCGCCATTGTGTGGTGGTGAAGGCCGTATGCATGCTGTAAGCCCTATTTTCCTCACATTCCGATCGCTAGACGGAAGCGAGAAAATGGGGGCGACTCGTCTTCTATCGGAGAGGTGCCGTGGCGCATTGCGTTGCGGTGGCGCAAGGCCGGGCAGCGGGTCTGCCTGATGAAATTATAAGACATAAGGCATCGGTAACTGGCTCATGATCAGACTGATTGGATATTTCTTCGGGATTGGCGCCGTGTTCTTTCTCGGCGTGGCGGGCGCGGTTGCGCTCTATCTCGGAAGTGTCACCAAGGATCTTCCCGATTATGAGGTCTTGAACAGCTACGCGCCGCCGGTGACGACGCGCATGCATGCCGGCAACGGCGCGCTGATGGCCGAATATGCCCGCGAGCGGCGCCTCTACCTGCCGATCCAGGCGATCCCGGATCGCGTGAAGGCCGCCTTCCTCTCGGCGGAAGACAAGAACTTTTATCAGCATCCCGGCGTCGACGTGACGGGCCTGTTCCGCGCCATCGTGGTCAACGTGCAGAACATGGGCTCCGGCCGCCGTCCGGTGGGTGCATCGACCATCACCCAGCAGGTCGCCAAGAACTTCCTGCTTTCGTCCGACCAGACGATCGACCGCAAGGTCAAGGAAGCGATCCTTTCCTTCCGCATCGAGCAGGCCTATTCGAAGGACCGCATTCTCGAACTCTATCTCAACGAGATCTTCTTCGGCCTGAATTCCTACGGCATCGCCGGCGCGGCGCTCACCTATTTCGACAAGTCCGTCACCGAGCTGACGGTCGCCGAGACCGCCTATCTTGCCGCGCTGCCGAAAGGCCCCTCGAACTATCATCCTTTCCGCCGCACCGAGGCCGCCATCGAGCGCCGCAACTGGGTCATCGACCGCATGGTCGAGAACGGCTACGTCACCCAGAGCGACGGTGCGGAAGCGAAAACCCAGCCGCTCGGCGTAACGCCGCGCCACCGCGGCTCCTATCTGTTCGCCTCGGAATATTTCTCCGAAGAGGTCCGCCGGCAGATCATCGAACGCTACGGCGACAACGCGCTCTATGAAGGCGGCCTGTCGGTCCGTACCTCTCTCGACCCGCGCATCCAGGTTGCCGCCCGCAAGACGCTCCAGAAGGGTCTGCTCAGCTATGACGAGCGCCGCGGCTTCCACGGCCCGATCAAGACGATCGAGGCTGGTGGCGACTGGGGCGTGGAACTCGCCAAGATCGCCGCATTCTCCGACGTGCCGGAATGGAAGCTCGCCGTGGTGCTTTCCGCCGATGACGGCGGCGCCGATATCGGCCTGCAGCCGAGCAAGGAAGCCTCCGGCAAGGTCGTCGAGGAACGCGTGACCGGTCGTATCGAGGCCGAGAACATGAAATGGGCCTATCGGTCGGCCAAGGGTGACCGCAAGACGGCGAAATCGCCGGCCGGCGTCTTCACCGCTGGCGACGTCGTCTATGTCGAACCGATGGAAGGCGGCACCTACCGCCTGCGCCAGCCGCCGAAGGTGCAGGGCGGTCTCGTCGCCATGGACCCGCATACCGGCCGCGTGCTCGCCATGGTCGGCGGCTTCTCCTATGGTCAGTCGGAATTCAACCGCGCGACGCAGGCGATGCGCCAGCCGGGTTCGTCCTTCAAGCCCTTCGTCTACGCAGCCGCCCTCGACAACGGCTATACGCCGGCATCCGTCATCATGGACGCGCCGATCGAGATCGTCGCCGGCGGCCAGGTCTGGCGCCCGCAGAACTACGGCGGCGGTTCCGCTGGTCCGTCGACGCTGCGTCTCGGCATCGAGCGCTCGCGCAACCTGATGACGGTGCGCCTTGCCAACGACATGGGCATGAACCTCGTCGCCGAATATGCCGAACGCTTCGGCATCTATGACAAGATGCTGCCGGTGCTCGCCATGTCGCTCGGTTCCGGCGAGACGACCGTGCTGCGCATGGTCTCCGCCTATGCCGTGCTCGCCAATGGCGGCAAGCAGATCAAGCCTTCGCTGATCGACCGCATCCAGGACCGCTACGGCAAGACGATCTTCCGTCATGAAGAGCGCACCTGCGAGAACTGCAACGCCAACGACTGGGAAAACCAGGACGAGCCGACGCTGGTCGACAACCGCGAGCAGGTGCTCGACCCGATGACCGCCTACCAGATCACCTCGATGATGGAAGGCGTCGTCACGCGCGGCACCGCCGCCGGCAAGATCAAGCTCGATCGCCCGACGGCCGGCAAGACCGGCACGACCAACGACGAGAAGGACGCCTGGTTCGTCGGCTACACGCCGGATCTCGTCGCCGGTCTCTATATCGGCTTCGACAGCCCGGCGCCGCTCGGCCGCGGCGCGACCGGTGGCTCGCTTTCCGCGCCGATCTTCAACGAATTCATGCAGGCCGCGCTGGACGGCACCAGGCCGACGAAGTTCATCGTGCCTGAGGGCATGCAGTTCATCGCCGTCAACCGCAAGACCGGCATGCAGGCGAATGAAGGCGATCCGGACACGATCATGGAAGCCTTCAAGCCCGGCACCGGCCCGGCCGACGTCTTCTCCGTCATCGGCGGCGAGGAATTCGCCAGCCCTGAAGAGATCCTGAAGAGCTCGCCACAGGCGAACCAGGCGGTCACCGGCGGCAGCGGCGGCCTGTTCTGATCCAGGGATGATCCAGTTCGAGGGCGGGCGCGGGGCTTTACATCCGCGCCCGCCCTCTCTATTTCGGGGCCACCGAAACCAAAGCATCGAAGAAAGCGGATATGCGCGCGGAAATCGAGAATATTGTCGACGAAATCAAGCAGGCCATAAGCCTGCTGAGGAGGCATCTTTGACTGGGATCAGGCGGTAAGACGACTGGACTGGTTGAACAACAAGGCAGAGGATCCCAACCTCTGGAACGATGCCCAGGAAGCCCAGAAGCTGATGCGCGAGCGCCAGCAGCTGGATGAGGGCATCAACGGCGTGAAGGCCATCGAGCAGCAGCTCAAGGACAATATCGAACTCATCGAACTCGGTGAGGAAGAGGGCGATGCGTCGATCGTCAAGGAAGCCGAAGACGCCCTGAAGGCCGTTCGCACGGAGGCTGCCCGCAAGCAGGTCGAGGCCATGCTGTCCGGCGAGGCCGACGGCAACGACACCTATCTCGAAGTGCATTCCGGTGCCGGCGGCACGGAAAGCCAGGACTGGGCGAACATGCTTTTGCGCATGTACACGCGCTGGGCCGAGCGTTCGGGCTACAAGGTGGAGCTGCTGGAAATCCATGACGGCGAAGAAGCGGGCATCAAGTCCGCGACCCTGCTCGTCAAGGGCCACAATGCCTATGGCTGGCTGAAGACGGAATCGGGCGTGCACCGCCTCGTCCGCATCTCGCCCTATGATAGCAATGCGCGCCGCCACACCTCGTTCTCGTCGATCTGGGTCTACCCGGTCATCGACGACTCGATCAACATCGAGATCAACGAGAGCGATTGCCGCATCGACACCTACCGTTCGTCGGGCGCCGGCGGCCAGCACGTCAACACGACCGATTCGGCCGTGCGCATCACGCACATCCCGTCCGGTATCGTCGTCGCCTGCCAGCAGGAGCGCTCGCAGCACAAGAACCGCGCCAAGGCGTGGGACATGCTGCGCGCCCGCCTCTACGAAGCCGAACTGAAGAAGCGCGAAGAGGCTGCCAATGCCGAAGCCGCCTCCAAGTCGGATATCGGTTGGGGCCACCAGATCCGCTCCTACGTGCTGCAGCCCTACCAGCTGGTCAAGGACCTGCGCACCGGCGTCGAAAGCACGGCGCCGTCCGATGTTCTTGACGGCGAACTCAACGAGTTCATGGAAGCAGCACTCGCCCACCGCGTCAACGGCGGCGCCGATGCGGTGACGGACGATCTGAACTGAAGACTGCAAATCCCTGAATTTCGGAACGGGCGCTTCGGCGCCCGTTTTCAATTGGTGGCGCGCTCGACCTTGATCTCGCCGAGATCATCGATCAGCACCGTCCAGCTTTCCGGCTCGGCGGCCTTCGGGTCGGTCTTCAGGTAAACCGTCGCGAAGAGGCCCGGCTGCGCGGTGATGCCCGATGAGTTTTCCGGTCGGATATCCGTGACATAGGGCTTCATCGCCGAAAACTCTTCGAGCACGGTCGAGGAGGCGATTTTCGGGCCGGCGGCGGTCGCCTCGATCTGCTGGAGGTGGATCTGCGCTGTGCCGTCCGGCTGGCGCACGGCGACAAGCTTGTAGTATCCCCGCCGCATGGCGGCCGGCTGCGCCGTTTCGGCGGTCTCCGGCTTGGCAGTCCCGGCGCCTTCTGCCGCCGCATCGTCGAGCGGTTCTTCCCAGAAGCCGGTGCTCACCACAAAGGTGACGGTCTCCGACACCGGCGGCTCGCCTTCGGCCCAGGCGGGCGCTGCAGGGATGAAAAACAGGGCAAGGACGGCGGCAAGTGTGTGCCGGTGCATGGCAAAACTCCTGTCCCGGGTTGGGGTAGCAGTCTCAGTAATCGAATTGTTCGGCAAGAATCCGGTCGGACCACGAATGATCGGGGTCGGACAGGATGAGCGCTGAAAGGCTGGCCGATTCGGCGATACGCACCGCGGTGACGGATTTGACCTCGGTATTGTCGGCCACCGCGTTGACCGGCCGTTTTTCCGCTTCCAGCACCTCGATCGTCACCGTCACCTTGTTCGGCAGCAGCGCGCCGCGCCAGCGCCGGGGGCGGAAGGCGCTGACGGGGGTGAGGGCCAGCAACGGCGCCTCCAGCGGCAGGATCGGGCCATGGGCGGACAGATTATAGGCCGTCGAGCCAGCCGGCGTCGCGAGCAGCAGGCCGTCGCAGATCAATTCCTCCAGCCGCACCCGGTCATCGACGCTCACCCGCAGCTTTGCCGCCTGGTAGGACTGGCGGAACAGATAGACCTCGTTGATCGCCAGCGCGCGGCGCTCCAGGCCGCTGGCATCGCTCGTCACCATTTCCAGTGGCCGGAAGGCATTTTCCACCGCCCCCTCGATGCGCGCCGGCAAATCCTTCGTATCATAGCGGTTCATCAGAAAGCCGATGGAGCCGCGGTTCATGCCGTAAACCCGCTTGCCGGTGTTCATCGTCGTGTGCAGCGTCTGCAACATGAAGCCATCGCCGCCAAGCGCCACGATGACATCGGCCTCTTCGGGGTCGGCATTGCCATAGATGGCGATCAGCTCGTTGCGCGCTTCCTGCGCTTCAGGCGCCGTCGAGGCGACGAAAGAGAAGGAGGTGGAGTCACGCGCCATGCTGCCGTTCCGCATCTTTTGGGGGACGTCCGCTTTTCATCGAAGCGCGGAAACACCCCATCCCTTTGTTTCGACGCAGCTTCGAACGCAGGAACCGTTGCGTTTGCGGAAGTTGCGCAAGCGAGCCCGGGCGCACCGCACGTCCAAGCCGGCCTTTGTCGCATGCCTTTACGGCATGCGCATCTGAAAAATATGACAGTGCCAATGGGGGGAAGGCGAGGGCGCCGGCTTCACGCCCTGGAGGGCCCGCCGGCCCGCGCTTCAAGCGCCTTGAGCGTCGCCTGTCCTGCGGCGGCTGCCTGCATCGGATTGGCGAACGGCCCTTTCACGGGATAGGTGACGCCGCGGAAGGTGAGCGCGAAAAAATACTTCCCGTCGATCCGCTTCTCGACCGTCACCTTGCTAACCGGCTGTTTGTCCTGCGCCACGTCCGTTCCTCCGAATTGCGAAGCGGGAATGCGGCGCTCGTCCGCACCGCGTCTGTTCGAACGCCTATAGGCCAGTCGGCCTCGCGGGGCAATCTGCAAGGCCCAAGTCTACGCCTATGCCGCATCGGGCAACGGAGGTGT
>NZ_WUMK01000005.1 GCF_009827055.1 Shinella kummerowiae | reverse complement strand
ACCCGGCGCAATCGACGGGTCGAGGCTGTCGATGTCGAAGGAGAGGTAGACCGGACGGTCGCCCATCTGCGCGCGGACTTCCTCCATCAGCGGCGTCAGCGACTTGTGCCAGCACTCTTCCACCTGCACCACGCGAAAACCCTGCTCGCGCGGCCAGTCGAAGTCGTCGGCGGCATAGCCGGTACCGCGCACGCCGATCTGGATGCAGCGTTTCGTGTCGAGCACGCCGGCTTCGACCGCGCGGCGGAACGGCGTGCCATGGGCGATCGGCTCGCCGAACATGTGTTCGTTGATGTCGGCATGGGCATCGACATGGATGAGGCCGACGGGGCCGTACTTCTCCGCGATGGCGCGCAGGATCGGGTAGGACAGCGTGTGATCGCCGCCGAGCGTCAGGGGCTTGCAGCCATCCTTGATGATATCGCGATAGGCATCGGTGATGATGTCGACGCATTTGGGCAGGTTGAACGTGTCGATCGCCACGTCGCCGATATCGGCGACCTGCAGGCTGTCGAAGGGCGCGGCACGGGTCGCCATGTTGTAGGGCCGGATCATGCAGCTCTCGGTGCGGATCTGGCGCGGCCCGAAGCGCGTGCCCGGCCGGTTCGAGGTGCCGATGTCCATCGGAATGCCGACGAAGCAGGCATCGAGCCCTTCCGTCGTCGGCTGCGTCGGCAGCCGCATCATCGTCGCAGGCCCGCCAAAACGCGGCATCTCATTGCCGCCTAGCGGCTGGTTGAACAGTCTCGTCGTCATCTTATTTTCCTCCGGCGGGGCGCTGTTTCACATCGTTTGCCCCATCCTGAATGCACTCTAGGAGACTTGCCCGACGGGCTGGAATACCCCTTTCCGATTATTCTTCGCCACGCGGCAGGATGAGGCAGGGCACCGGCGCATTGTGGACGATCTTGCGGGCATTCGAGCCGAGAAAGACACGCATCAGCGGCCCCAGCTTGCTGGAACCGAGGACCAGCAATTCGCCCTCCTGCCAGGTGAGCGAATCGAAAGCCGCCTTCCAGGTCGCGCCGTCGGCGATCTCGGCGGAAAGCCCAGCCTGCCCCGCGAGCAAGGCTGTTTGCGCGTCCCGCGCCTGCTCGCGCAGCACGTTGGAAACGAAGTGTTCCGCATCGTAGCCGGCACCTGTCGGGTACATCTGCTTGTCGCGCACCACGAAGGTCACGAGGCGGAGCGGGACGGTATATTCGCGGGCAAGTGCTGCGCTGCGCGCCACGATATCCGCCGCCGACGCCGAGCCTGAGAAGGACGCACTCAGCCGGCGCACGCGGGTCTGAGGGCCGGCCGAATAGCCGTGTGGCGCCACCGCGACCGGCAGATGCGCCGAGCGCAGCAGTTCCGTCGTCACGCCGCCCTCGCCGAAGCGACCGAACGGAGCTTCGCGCGCCGAGCCGAGCACGAGGCAATCGGCCCCGATCTCGGAGGCCGTCCTGGTCAGGCCCTCGCGGGCGGAAGAGGCGGAGACGGCGAGGAACTCCGCCATCACGTCGTTCGGAAGCGATGCCTTGGCCTCGGCCTGCACCGCGGCGGTGTGGCGGGCGAGGAAGCTGCCATATTCGCCGTCGACGCGCGCCGGCGAGGGATGTCCCCAGGTATCGGGCGTCACCGTGCAGGCGACGAGCGAAGCCTTGCAGGACCGGGCGAGCACCGCGCCGAGCGCCAGCGCCTCCTGTCCGCCTTGGTCGGCGGAAAGACCGACGAGGATTTTCATTCTGCCGCCTCGCCGAGGCCTTCCGGCCTTTCGAGCCGCGAGTTGCGGGCGGAATAACCGAAATAGACGAGTGCGGCGATCGCCACCCATACGCCGGTGATGGCATAGACCATCCAGCTCAGCTTGAAGATCAGGTACAGGCAGGCGACGATGCTAAGCACCGGCAGGACCGGGCCGAACGGCACGCGGTAGCCGCGCGGCATGTCCGGCTGCGTGTAGCGCAGGATCAAAACGCCGGCCGAGACGACGGTGAAGGCGGTGAGCGTGCCCATGCTCGTCAGGTCCCAGAGCAGACCCGATGGCACGAAGGCGGCGATCAGCGACACGAAGACCGCGACGATGATGGTGCAGGCGACCGGCGTCATGCTGCGCGGATCGACCTTATGGAAGATCGACGGCAGCAGACCGTCACGCGACACAGCAAAGAGGATGCGCGATTGGCCGTAAAGCACGATGAGCGTGACAGAGAAGATCGAGATGACTGCGCCGGCGGCCAGCAGGTTGGCCGGCCAGGCAGCGCCCGTCAGGTTTTGCAGGATCGTGGCGAGGCCCGCCTCCTGCCCGTCAAAGGCGTCCGCCGGTTGCACACCGAGGGCGGCGAGCGCCACCAGCACGTAGAAACCGGTGACGATGACCAGCGCCGAGATGATGGCGATCGGAAGGTTGCGCCGCGGATTGACCACTTCCTCGCCCGCCGTCGAAACGGCATCGAGGCCGACGAAGGTGAAGAAGATCGAGGCCGCTGCCGCCTGCACGCCGCCGAATCCGCTCTCATTGAAGAAGGGCGTGAAGTTCGCGCTGTTGAAGGCGCTGCCGGCAATCACGATGAAGAGCGCCAGAACGGCAAGCTTGATGACCACCATGATGGCATTGGCGCGCGCCGATTCCTTTGCGCCACGCAAAAGCAGGATGCAGCAGAGCATGACAAGGATGACGGCCGGCAGGTTGATCAGGCCGGATCCTTCCGCAAAGAAGGCCATGGCGAAGGGATGGTCGCCATCGACGACGGTGATCGGCCCCTTGATCATCCAGCCGGGCAGCACGATGCCGGTGATGTTGAAGAGCAGCTTCTCGACATATTCGGCCCAGCCCACCGCGACCGCTGCGGCGGAGATGCCGTATTCCAGCACGAGGCAGGCCGCAACGAAGAAGGCTATGCCCTCCCCGAGCGTCGCATAGGCATAGGAGTAGGACGAGCCGGAGACCGGGATCATCGAACTCATCTCGGCATAGCAGAGCGCCGACAGGCCTGCCGCGACCGCCGCGATGATGAAGGAGAGCACGACCGCAGGGCCGGCCACCGGCACCTGTTCGCTCAGCACGAAGAAGATGCCCGTGCCGATCGTCGCGCCCACACCGAACATGATCAGCTGGAACAGCGTGATCGAGCGTCCGAGATGGCCATGCCCGTCGCCGGCACCCGAGGTGTCCGCAACCAGCCGGTCGACCGGCTTCTTGCGTGTGATTTGTTCCAGGATAGTTGACGCCATCGTTCCCCCCGATGTCTCCCCATAGGCAACCACTGTAGCGTTGGGTTCGGCAAAGGTGCTGCCGTATTTCTGTCATTTTCCGACACTTGCTGCTGAGCACGGCGCCCTTCTCGAAAGTTCTTGTCGCAAGCGCCAATGGGGGACCGGATGGGGCGAAACAGCGGTCCGGCGGTCGCCTTGACAGGGTCGGGACAAACGTATCCTTATGGTTCGAGGCTGTCGGGCCACGCTCATCGGGAGACGCATGGCCCGTCCATGCAGCAGGGGGCGAGTGAATGAAGGATGAAGACGGGTCGATCCGGCTCGATCAGATCGATTTGCGTATTCTGGCATGTCTCCAGGCCAATGCGCGCGTGACGAACCAGGAGCTGGCCGATGCCGTAGGCCTCTCACCAAGCCCCTGCCTGCAGCGGGTGAAACGGCTCGAAAAGGCCGGCGTCATCACCAGTTACCATGCCAGTATCGATCTCGCGAAAGTCTGCCGGCATGTCGACGTCATCGCCGCGGTGACGCTCAACAGCCATGGGCTGGAGGATTTCCAGATCTTCGAGACGATGGTCGAAGAGATGCGCTACGTGGTGGAATGCACCAAGGTCAGCGGGCCGATCGATTATCTCGTACGCTTCGTCTGCCCGGACATCGCCTCCTATCAGATGCTGTCGGACGAGCTTTTGCGGCTCGGCCCCAAGATCGGCAATTTGTCGAGCTACATCGTGCTCAAGTCGAGCAAACCCTATCGCGGCGTGGCCTTCGACGATCTCGTCTCCCCGACGCCGCGGGGCGTTCCGACCCGTCCCACCGCCCGCAGCGGCAAATAGTTCCCATAGAGATTGATCATGTCAGGCTCCCTTTCCGACGCAAACCCTATGCCGTCCTCCGCCGGCCGGCGGGACAATGCCCGCTTCCTGGTCGCCGGGATCCAGATGCCCGTGCCGATCACCGGTGGCAACATCGCGGCCATGACGATCCAGGTGGAAAAGACTATGGCGCTCTATCCGGGCACCGACATGATCGTCTTTTCCGAACTCGCCATGCACGGTCCGCTGCATGCCTGCGCGGCGGAGGATCCGCGCGCCGACGAAGCCGTCTTCCAGGCGCTCGCCGCAAAACACCGCGTCTGGATCATTCCCGGCACCTACTTCGTGCATCGCGAGGACAGGACCTACAATCATTCGGTCGTCATCAATCCGGACGGCGAGATCGTCGGGCGTTATGACAAGATGTTTCCCTTCATGCCCTTCGAGGCGGGGGTCGCTGGCGGCAGCGATTTCCTGATCTTCGACGTGCCGGACGTCGGCCGCTTTGGCCTTTCCATCTGCTACGACATCTGGTTTCCGGAGACGACGCGCACGCTGACCTCGGCCGGCGTCGAGGTGCTCATCCACCCCGTGCTGACCGGCACGACGGACCGCAAGGCGGAACTCGCCATCGTGCAGGCGACGGCGGTGATGTTCTCCTGCTATGTCGTCGACGTGAACGGGCTCGATGCCGGCGGCGTCGGCCGCTCGCTGGTTGCCGATCCGACCGGCAACGTCGTGCACCAATGTGGTCAGGTCACGGAAATCTTTCCGATCAACATCGACCTCGGCCTCGTGCGCCAGGTTCGCGCGGAGGGTGCCAACGGTCTCGGGCAGGTGCTGAAATCCTACCGAGACCGCAACGTCGCCTTCTCCACCTACGAAAATGGCGGGGCGTCGACCTATCTCGACAGCCTCGGCCCGCTGGTGCCGATGCCGAAGCGCCGCTGATCAGGTCCAGGCGTAGCGCACGATGTGAAAGAAGACCGGCGCGGCGAAGACAAGACTGTCGGCACGGTCGAGCATGCCGCCATGGCCTTCGATCATGTGGCCCCAATCCTTGACACCGCGATCGCGCTTGATCGCCGAGGCGACGAGGCCGCCGAAAAAGCCCATGACGCAGGCAAGCCCTGCCAGCACGCCGGCTTCGAAGGGCGAGAAGGGTGTCAGCCAATAGAGCCCCGCGCCAAGCAGGGAGGCGCTGGCTATGCCGCCGATCAGCCCTTCCCAGGTTTTCGAGGGCGAAATGCTCGGCGCGACCTTGTGACGGCCGAAGAGCTTTCCGAAAATATATTGCAGCACGTCGCTGCCCTGCACCGTGGCGATCAGGAAGGCGATCAACAGCAGGCCGCGGCCCTCATTGCCCGGAATGGGCAGGGTCACAAGCGCCGGCACGTGGCTGATGCAATAGACCGAGAGCATGATACCCCATTGCTGCTCGCTGACCCGTTCGAGGAAACGCGACGTATCGCCCCGGATTGCCGTCAGTGCGGGCATGGCGAGGAAGCAATAGACGGGGATGAAGATCGAATAGAGCCCGTACCAGTCAATCCAGATCAGGTAGTATTGCACCGGTATGATGATGAGGAACATGCCGAGCAGCGTCCAGCGGTCGGCATGGCGCGTATTGGTCAGCGTCACATATTCGCGAAGGGCAGCGAAGGAGACGAAGGCGAACAGCAGGATCACGCCGCCCGTGCCGAACAGGAAAGCGATGCTGATGCCCGTCACCATGATCCACCACGCCTTGATGCGCGCATTGAGATTGTCGAGCGTCGAGGGCAGCGGCTTCGGACTGCGATAGGAGAGCACGCCGGCGACTGCGCTCGCTGTTACGAGCACGGCAACGAGGCCGATAAAGAGGCGTGTGGTGTCGTCGCTCATCAGCGGTGTCCATCCTTTTTCGGCGCCAGCGTCAGAAGTGCCTGCCGGGCCTTGTCGAGAAAAGCCTTGCGCTCCTCGCCTGCCTCCAGCGCGATCGGCGCGCCAAAAATCACGCGGCAAAGCAAGGGCACCGGCAGCACCGCCCCCTTGGGCAACACGCGCGACATGTTCTCGATCCAGCAGGGCACCAGTTCGACATCCGGCCGGGCGGCGGCGAGATTGTAGAGGCCGGAACGGAAGCGCAGCAGCAGCTCCTCGGTCATGTTGCGCGTGCCCTCCGGGAAGAAGATCAGGGATTCGCCCGCATCGAGCGCCGAGAGCATGACCTGCAAAGGATCGGCGGTGCGCTCGACCCAGTTGCGCTCGACGAGCACCGTGCGCAGCAGCTTTCCGGAAATGAAACGGCGGACGGAATCCGCGTTCCAATAGTCAGCGCCCGCGACGGCGGCGGTGCGGCTGCGCTCGGCCGGATGCAGGCAGGTCGAGATGAGGATGAAATCGCCATGGCTTGCATGATTGGCAAAATAGATGCGCTGCCGGCCGTTCGGTGCCGCGCCTGCCCAGATGGGCCTGACGCCGGTGACGGCGCGGGAAAGGCCCGCAAGTGCTGCGCCGGACACTTTTTGCAGGAGGGATGCTCCACCACCCGTCATGCGCCGCCTCCATCCATCGCGTCGAGAAGGAGGATGGCATAGAGCAAGACGCCGATGGCGAGCGATGCGCGCTGGAACCAGACAAGCCGGCGGCATCCCTGAAGGCGCTCCACCAGCGGTCGCGGCGTGTGGTCCCTCGCCCGGAGCCCCATGCGAGATAAGACATCATCGATGGCAGAGAGACCTGCCTCTTCCGTGTCATGGGACGCGGCAAGCCGGAAGAGTGCTGCGTCGAACAGCAGATGGACCGAGACGGCAAGCGGCAACAGGCAGAAGGCCAGCAGTAGCCACCAGCCGAGCGGGGCGGTAAAACCATGCACGCCCGCCGTCGGCGGGGCGATCGCGAGGATCAGCAGGGCTAGCGCGCTGCCGATCAGGCCGTTTCGCCGCAGGCGGCGACCGGCGTCACCTGCAGCCCCCTTCCAGTCCGTCACCGTGCGGCCTCCTCGATAAGGGCATAGGCCTCGAACGGAAGATGGACCGGCCGGCCCTTCGCCTTGACCTGCGCCACGGCCGCGGCCGCATTGGTGGCGTGGCCCGACCGCATCAGCCAGCAGGCGGCAACAGCGGCGCTGCGTTGGAAGCCGAGCGCGCAACTGACGAGAACCGGGCCATGCCGCCGTGCCTCCTCGATTGCCATCGCAGCTTCGCGGATGCGCGGCGCGGAAGCCGCCAGCAGATCAAGGACGGGAAAGGCGTGCCAGGCGAGGCCGGGTACGTTATGTCCAGGAAATTCCGCCGACAGGTCGATCACCGCGACATAGGTCGAAAGGTCCGCACGGGATGGATAGCGACCGAGGAAGACGCCGTCGGCCACCTCCACCGCCGGCGGAAGTTTTCGGGTCCACCACAGGATGTTCAGCCGCGCGCCGAGCCGGGAGGGTGCAAGCAGCCATCGACTGGCAAGGCTGACGCGTCCATCCGCCTGCTTCTGGAAAACGGCGGTCCCGGCCCCGGCATAGCCGAGCGCGACGATGGCAAGCGCCAGGCTCGGCCAGAGCAGAAGCAGCCCCGCCCCGGAATCGCGTGTCGCCAGGACGGTCAGGATGAGAAACGCCACAGCGCCGGCGGCGTAATAGGTCGCGAGCCGCCGCGCTTTCGCATCATTCGTCCTATGGAAGCCGGCGAGCGGTGAAGGCCTGCCTGCCGGGAAAAGCCAGAGCGCGAAGAGGCCGAGCAAGGCGCCGGTCGGGATGTCGATGACGTGATGTTGCCAGGTGGTCAGCACGGATAGGCCGATCAGCAGGCACCAGACGTGCCAGACGGCGCCGCCGATCCCGCTCAGCCGCCCGCGCCAATGATCCCAGATGATGACGAGCAGCGCGATGTGCAGCGACGGCGCCTGGTTGAACGGCTTGTCGAAACCGCCGAGCACGTCGAACATGAAACCGGGCAGGCCATCCGTCTCCGGCCGCACGAAGATGGCCTGCAGGGGGAGGATAATGAAGCAGACGACGGCGACGACCTGTGCGGTGAGATAGCGCCGCGCCAGCCGGCCCACCTCCTCCGGCATGTCGTTGACGAACAGCGAAAGCGCATAGAAGGCGTTGATCGACCAATAGGGGATGATCGTCCAGGCGATGAAGGGAATGTGTGTTTCCCAGCCGAAGGCGAGGTTGGGCACGGCCGTCCGCAGCGATGCCAGCCAGTTCGCCGTACCGTAGGTCAGGTAGAAGAACGGCGCCAGGAAGGCGAGCCAAAGCGCCGCCGTGCGAAAAACCGCGCGGCGGTTAGTGACGAGAACCGGTGCGATGCCCTCCCCCATGCCGGCCTCAGATACGCTCGGCCAGCGACACGGTGAAAATCCCCCACTTGTCGATGCGCTGCTCGATTTTGCGGAAGCCGGCGGCTGCCACGAGCTGATCCATTTCCTGCTGGGTGCGCCGGCGCATGATCCAGGCCTCGCCGCCGCGATGGGAGGTGAGTGCGCGGGCGATCATTTCCAGTTGCGGATGCCAGGACTGGCCGGTGTAGATCAAGAGCGACCCGGGCTCCACGGCGCGCGCGAGGCCGGCAAGCGAAGCCTCGATCATGGCATTGTCCGGGAACAATTCGTAGAGACCGGAGACGATGGCAAGCGTCGGCCGCGGTTCGATCGTCGCCAGCCCTTCCGTGTCGAAGGCATCGGCGCGGTGGAAGGCAGCGATGCCTTGGAGACCACGTTCGGCAATCAAGGCCGTGCCCTTTTCCACGTTGATCGGCGAATAGTCCTGCAGGCGGATGCTGTGGGGTTTCGCTTCCGACGCCGCCACCGCATCCAGCACGTAGCGCCCGTGACCGGCCGCGATATCCAGTACGCGGAGCGGCTTATCCTCGGCCTTGAGACGCGAAAGCGCTTTGCCGATCAGTTCCTCCAGATGGACCTTGCGCTGGCGGATGCCGCGCCAGCCGATGGCGTCGATAAACTGCCGGTCGATCAGACGGCCACCCGGGCCGAGGCCGCGCGGTTCGTTCTCATAGACGTAATCCAGCGTCGAACCGGAATCGAAGCCGGTACGCACGCCGGTGGCAATGCCTTTGGAAAACAGCCCGCCAAGACGGATCGAGGCGCGCGTCATTGCCCAGTAGAGCCCGCGCGGCGACAGAAGCGGCAGCGGCGTCGCCAGCCGGTCGGCCTCGTCGCGGGTATAGCCGGAAAGGTGCGAGCGACGGACATCCGCCACCACCGGAGGCTCGGCAAACCGCGCCGTGATGAAGGCGCGCACCTTCTCCAGGGCTTTTGCCCGATCCCGTTCGCCCAGCGTGTCGTGGTAGAAGCCGGGCAGCACATGCCGTTCCTTGATCGTACTGCCGAGATTTTCGAAGAAGCGGTGCTGCGGCCCGTGCCGCACGACGAAATCGGCGCCCGAGATCAGCAATTGCGTCGGCACGGTGATGGCGCGCGCATCGGCAACCACGCGGTCCGCCGTCTCATAGAGTTCGAGCAGGATGTTGGAGGCGATCGGGCGGGTGATCAGCGGATCAGCCTCGAAGGAGGCGATGCGTGCCGGATCATGCGTCAGGAAACGCGCCTTGACATAGGAATTGATGAAGAACGTGCCTTTCAGCTTCTGCCATAGTGCAATGCCCTCCTTGGCGAAGGGCACGTACAGCTTGACGTCGAACGCGGGCGAGGCAAGCACCAATGCCCGGATATCCGGCGCATAGTCATGCACCCAGGTTGCGGCCAGCACCGCGCCGACACTCTGGGCGATGACGGCGATCTGATCCATGGCAAAGCCGCCGGTCTCGCGAATGTGGCGCACGAAGCAGTCGAGGTCGCGCACCGAATGGGCAAAGGACGGCGAGTGGCCGCGCTCGCCGGGCGATCGGCCATGGCCGCGCGCATCCCAGGCGTAGATGGCAAAGTCGTCGAGGCCGAGCTCTTCGGCGATATGGGCCACCCGGCCGCTGTGCTCGTGGCCGCGGTGCAGGAGCACGATTGCACCCTTCGCCGTGCCGGAGCGTGCGGGCCAGGTGCGATAGAAAAGCTCCACGCCATCGTGGCTCGCAAACGCCGATTCGATCATGCGGTCCTCACTCCCTTTCAAACCTTGTCCACCCTATACGGATGAGCCCTGCGGTTTGCAGTTGATTTCATAGCGTTGCGTCTGCATTTGTTGAAGACAATCGAGCGGATTTAAACTTTCATGTCGATCTATAAACTGAAATCGTCCTTCCAGACCCTTCTTCGCCCGCTTGTCGGCCGGCTCGCAGGCATGGGCGTCACGGCCAATCAGGTGACACTCATCGCGGCAACCGTCTCGGTCGCGATCGGGGCACTTCTCGTTCTGAATCCCGAGCCTGCACTCTTCGCGCTCGTGCCGATCTGGATGGCGTTGCGCATGGCGTTCAATGCCGTCGATGGCATGCTGGCCCGCGAGCATGGCCAGAAGAGCGCGCTTGGCGGTTATCTCAACGAGATCACCGATGTCGTCTCCGATGCCGCGCTCTATGTGCCCTTCGCGCTGATCGCCCCCTTCTCGCTGCCATGGCTCTTCGCGATCATCTTCCTCGCCACGCTGACGGAATTTGCCGGCGTGCTGGGCGTCGCGCATGGGAAGGGGCGGAACTATGAGGGGCCCATGGGCAAGAGCGACCGGGCGCTGCTGTTCGGCGCGCTCGGTGCACTGGTCGCCGTCTTCGGCGTCCTGCCGGCATGGACATGGCATATCCAGCCGATGACCTGCGTGCTGCTGGTCTGGACGGTCGTCAACCGCATCAGGGCGGGACTGGTCGAGGCCTGACCCTCAGCGCCCGCCGTCGAATCGGCGCGGCGTCGCACGACCCGTCACCTGATCCCAATGCTCGTCCGCACGCCGCTCGAAGGTCGCCGCGTCGCGGGCGTCGCTCTGGTAGAAGCTGCCGCGTGAGACATCCGGTGCATACACCTGTTCGCTCCAGCCGCGTCCGTCATCATGCGGAAAGGCATAGCCGACATGGCCGAGTGCGGCCGCACCCTTGTAATGCGCATCGCGCAGATGCATCGGCACGGCCGACGGCGCCTCGCTCGCCACATGCGCCATCGCCAGCGAAATGCCGCGGCAGGCGGAGTTTGACTTCGGCGCCCGCGCCACATGCAGCGCGGCGTGCGCCAGAATGATCTGCGCCTCCGGATACCCGATCTTTTCGACGGCATGCAGAGCGGCGACGGCGGTCTGCAACGCGGTGTTGTCGGCAAGGCCGACATCTTCCGAGGCGTGGATCATGATGCGGCGCGCAATATAGCGCGGGTCCTCGCCGCCATGGATCAGCCGGGCGAGCCAGTAGAGCGTGGCATCGGGATCAGAGCCGCGCATCGATTTCACGAAGGCCGAGACAACATCATAATGCGCGTCGCCCGATCGGTCGTGATTGACCGGGGCTGCGGCATAGGCTTCCTCGACCATCGCCTCCGTTATCAGGACGGGCTTGCCCGGCGCATGACCGACCGCAAGGCTCTCCAGCACCGTCAGCGCGCGCCGCGCATCGCCGCCGGAACGGCCTGCGATACGGCGCAATTGAGCAGGCTCCAGCCGAACTTCCAGACCGCGCGCCGCCAGGTGGGCAAGGCCGCGCTGCACCACCTCCTCCATCTCCTCGAGGGTAAGCGGCTCGAGCTTCAGAATGGTCGAGCGGGAGATCAGAGCGGGCGTCAGCGTGTGATAGGGATTGCCGGTCGTCGCACCGATGAAATCCGCCACGCCCTCTTCGCAAAGTGCCAGAAGGTGATCCTGCTGCGTTGCGCTGAAGCGATGCACCTCGTCTGCGAAGAGCAGCGTCGGCCGCATGCGCGCCTCGTCGGCGATCTTGCGGATATCGGCAACATTGTTGTGCGCGGCATGCAGCGGCCGGAAGTTCTTTCCGAGCATGTTCCCGATGGCGCGGGCAATCGACGTCTTCCCGAGGCCCGGTGGACCGTAGAGAATGATGCTGCCGAGCCGGCCGGCTACGATACGCCGGCGCAGCATCGTCCCCTCGCCGATGATCTTCTCCTGCCCGATCACATCGTCCAGCGTAGCCGGCCGCAGTTCGGCGGCAAGCGGCATCGAGCCTGTGCGCGGTGCGGCATCGAAAAGATCGGTCATGGGATCCTCGTCGAAAGGTCTGTCCGTCCGACGAGGCCAAGCGTCAACAAAAACGCCTGCTCCGGTCGAATGACGTTCGTCTATCGGCCGAAGCAGGCAGGGTCAAAGGCAATCGTCAGGGAATTGCGGTCAGTGCAGCCCGAAGAGGTTCAGCAGTTCCTCGCGGTGGCGAACGAATTGCGGTGAACTCCGGTCGCGCGGACGCGGCAGATCGATCTCGATCAGCCGTGGCGCGGCATTTTTCTCCCGCGGCAGGATGAGAATGCGGTCGGCGAGATAGATCGCTTCCTCCAGGTCGTGCGTAACGAGGATGGTCGTCACGTCCTCGTCGCGCCAGATGCGCGTCAGTTCCTGCTGCATGCTGATCTTGGTCATCGCGTCGAGCGCGCCCAGCGGTTCGTCGAGCAGCAGGATTTCCGGCTGGACGGCAAGGGCGCGGGCAATGCCGACGCGCTGCGCCATGCCGCCGGAGAGTTGGCGCGGATAGGCGCTCTCGAAGGCCTGGAGCCCGACAAGATGCACATAGCGTCGGGCCCGATTGCGCGCCTCCTCCCGGCTGACGCCACCGCGGGTATCAAGACCGAAGGCGACATTGTCGAGCACGGTCAGCCAGGGCAGCAACCGTGGTTCCTGGAAGATAACGGCACGCTCGGCTCCCATGCCTTTGACAGCCTTGCCGTCGATCAGCACCTCGCCATTGTCGGCCGTGTCGAGCCCGGCAAGAATGCGCAGCAACGTCGTCTTGCCGGATCCGCTGGCCCCAACGATGGCGAGGCTTTCGCCGGAGCGGATCTGCAGATTGACGTCGCTGAGAACCGGCAGCGGCCGACCGTTCAGGGTGAAGGATTTTGAGAGGTGACGGATCGTCACCTCCCCGCGTAGAGTTTGTGGGGCAAGGCTCATGATCGTGTCTCAGTTCGTTGCTGTGTCAGGCGTGTAAAGCACATCCTTGGCCACAAGCTGGCCTTCCTTCAGCTTGCCCTCGCGGACCAGCACGTCGATCCAGAACTGCAGGTCCCGCTCGACGGGAAGACCGCCGGCACGCACGCCGTAACCGCGGAAATATTGGGCGATTTCAGGGTTTTCTCCGCGTTCTTCCAAGGCTTTTGCGAAGATCTTGCGGGTTTCTTCGGGATGTTCGCGGGCATAGTCGAGCGCGCGGGCGGACTGCTCCACGAAGACCTTGGCCGCCTCGGGATGCGCCTTGATGAAGTCGCGCCGCAGCACGACGAAGCCACCGGCGATCTCACCGAGCACCTGCGTATCGCCGAAGATCGCGCGCAGGCCGCCGGCCTTCCTCGCCGCCCCCTCGAATGTTGTCTGCCAATAACCGAAGGCGGAAATATCGACCTGGCCGGACCGCAGGACCTGCTCGAGCTGCGGCCCCGGCACGACGATCTGATTGGCGGCGTCGGTGGGCAGGCCGACCGAATGCAGGGCCTCGCGGATCGTATAATCGAGATGGGCGCCGAGCGTGTTCACCGCGATACTCTTGCCGGCAATATCCTTGATGTCCTTGATCGGGCTGTCTTCCAGGACGTAGAAAATCGACTCTACTTCCTTGTTGATGCCGTTCGAGGGATAGGCGGCAACGAAGTCGTTGCCGCCGACAATGGAATTCAAAACGGCCGCCGTTGCAGCGCTGCCGAGTTCCACATCGCCGGAGGCAAGCGCGATCAGCGAGGCGGGGCCACCTGTGGCGTAACCGACATTTTCGATCGTGATGCCGGTTCCGTCGAAATAGCCGAGTTCAGCGGCCAGTTCATGGGCGGAGAGACCGCCCTGGCTGGCGAGATAGCGGAACTTGACGTCTTCCGCCGAGGCGGTGCCAACGAGGCCGATAAAGAGGGCTGCGGAGAGGAGGAGTTTGCGGGAATGGAAGGTCATGGATGTGTCCTTTCGGAAAGAGAAAAAGGGGATCAGGCGTTGGGCTGCGCCCAGCGGCACAGCTTGCGCTGGAGAAGGACGAGCACTGCATTGGCAAGCAGGCCGAGCAGCGCCAGCAGCAGGATGGCTGCAAACATCAGCGGAATCTGGAAATTGTACTGGGCGTTCATCACCTGGAAGCCGATGCCCTTGTTGGCGCCGATCATCTCGGCGGCGATGAGCAGCAGGAGAGCGGTGGTCGCCGAAAGCCTGAGGCCGACGAAGATTGCCGGAACCGAGGCCGGAAGCACGACACGGCGAAAGATCGCCAGACGCCCCGCCCCATAGGTCCGCGCCATTTCGATAAGCTTGGTATCGACCTCCTTCACGCCGCCGATCGTCGATAGCAGGATCGGAAAGAGCGTCGCCCAGAAGATCACGAAGACCTTCGAGGTTTCGCCAAGGCCGAGCAGCAGGATGAAGACCGGATAGAGCGCCAGCGCGGATGTCTGGCGGAAGAATTGCAGCAAAGGGTCGAGCGCCTGCTCGATGACCCGCGCCTGCCCCATGACGAGGCCGAGCGGGATGCCGATCACCACCGCGGCGACAAAGGCGATGCCGGAGCGCTGGAGGCTGATGGCAATGTCATCCAGAAGCGCCCCGCTCGTAAGGCTGCCCCACAGGGCGGACAGGATGAGGTCGAGCGGCGGGAAGACGGACGGGTTGACCCAGCCCTGCGTGCTCGAAACCTGCCAGAGCGCCAGGAAGGTCAGCACCAGTCCATAGCGGGCGAGGAAGGCCGGCAACAGCGCGTTCAACCGGGCCAAGACGGCCGGCGTTGCGCGTGGGCCATTGGCCAGGCTGAAGTCCGCGCCAAGCGTGGAATTGACGTTTTCATAGGACATGGCGCTCTCCTCACTCGGCTGCCTGGACTGCGGCGCGCGCGCCGGTCCAGCGGTTGACGGGGAATGGCAGGCCGAGGTTTTCGCGCAACGTGCGTCCCTCATAGACCGTGCGGAACAGGCCGCGCCGCTGGAGTTCCGGGACAATCAGCTCGACGAAATCCTCAAGCCCTGTCGGCAGCCATGGCGGCAGGATGTTGAAGCCGTCGGCGGCCTCGTTCTCGAACCATTCCTGCAGCGTATCGACGATCGTTTCCGGTGTGCCGACGATGGTGAAATGCCCGCGTGCGGTGGCGATCCACTGGTAGAGCTGACGAATGGAGAAATTGTTTTCGTCGGCGATCTGGCGGATCAGCGCCTGCCGGCTCTTCATGCCTTCGGTCGGTGGGGCGGGCGGCAACGGGCCGTCGACGTCATAACCACGTAGATCGAGCGTGCCGCCAGTAAGGCCGTTCAGCAGGCCGATGCCGTCCTCTTCGACGATCAGCGCCGTCAGGCGGTCGTATTTGCCCTGCGCCTCCGCTTCGGTGCGGCCAACGAAGGGCGCCACGCCCGGCATGACGAGGATATGGTCCGGGCTGCGGCCCAGGCCGCGGGCGCGGGCCTTGATATCGCGATAGAATTCCTGCGCAGTCTCGATGTGCTGATGTGCGGTGAAGATCACCTCGGCGGTGGCGGCGGCAAGTCCGCGCCCGTCATCCGACTGTCCGGCCTGCACGATCACCGGGTGACCCTGCGGCGAGCGGGGAACGTTGAGCGGCCCGCGCACCTGGAAATGCTCACCGCGGTGTTCGCTCTCATGCAGCTTTTCCTGGTCGTAGAAGACACCGCTGTCCTTGTCGCGAATGAAGGCGTCGTCCTCGAAACTGTCCCAGAGTTTCTTGACCACCTCGACATGTTCGGCAGCCCGCCGATACCGCGCAGCATGGGGAAGCTGTGTTTCGCGGTTGAAGTTCTGCGCGGTCGGGTCGCCCGTCGTGGTGACGACGTTCCAACCCGCCCTGCCGCCGGAGAGGAGATCGAGCGACGCGAATTTGCGCGCCGTGTTGTAGGGCTCCTCATAGGTCGTGGAGGCCGTGGCGATAAAGCCGATGTTGGTGGTCAAGGGAGCGAGTGCGGAGAACAGCGTCACCGGCTCGAAACCCGCGATACGCGCATTGCCGCCTTCGCGCGCGCCGCCAAAGCCGATGGCGAGGTTGTCCGCGAGAAAGTAGGCGTCGAACAAGCCGCGTTCGGCCGTTTCGGCAAGCTGCCTGTGGAATGCGAAGTTCGTTGCGCCGTCGACCGGCTGGTCCGGATGGCGCCATGAGGCGACATGCTGGCCTCCGCCGGGCAGGAAGGCGCCAAGTCTGATCTTGCGTGTCATCTTGTTTCCTTTCGAAGGCGGCCGCTTGGCCGCAGGTTCTCGATCCCGCTTACGGCGAGTTGGGCATTGCTTAAGATTCAGAGCGGGTGGCCGCTTAGCCGTTACCGGGGCACGGCGTGATAGCGGCCGTCCTGATAGAGCAGCGAGTGGCCGGCGCCGATGCGGATGGCCAGGACCCTGCCGATGACGATGACGTGGCTGTGCCGCTCGATGGCTTCCTCGACCGTACAATCGATCGCCGCGACGGCATCGACGAGCAGTGGCGCGCCGCTGACGGCCGTGGTCCATTCCGCGCCGCGATAGCGATCCGCCCCGCGAAGGCCGCCACGGCCGGCGAACTGGTTGGCGAGCGCTTCATGGGCGCCGCCGACGATGTTGATGCCCAGATGGCCGTAGCGCTCGACGACGGGCCAGGTGGATGAGGTTCGGTTGAGGGAGACCAGCATGCGCGCCGGCTCCATCGATAGGGCTGTCGCCGAGGTGACGGTGGCGCCCGTACGAGTTTCGCCTTCCCCTGCGGTAATGATGCTGACGCCGCCGCCCAGCATGCGCAGCGCCGCCTTCAGGTGATCGGCATCCGCCGGGTGATCGAGCACCGCAGTGCCGCGGACGTTGAAGAGAGTGTTTTCGACATGCGCATTCATCGTTCCCGCTCCGCCTGAGACTTCCGATGCTTTAGGGATAACAAACGAAAACGCGCGGTAGCAGGCACGGATTTCTGAAATTGACTATTTTTATAGAAAATATGCATATCAGCAAAAAGCCCGCCGACGTCCCTGTCGACGGGCCTTTCTCAAGAGAACGCGACGAACCTCAGACGCGCCTGCGCCGTGCCGCCATCGCGGTTACCTCGACCTTCATGCCGGGGTCGGCGAGCGCCGCGACACCGACCGCGCAGCGAACCGGGTAAGGCTTCTTGAAATAGGCGCAGTAGACTTCGTTGAAGGTAGGGCGCTCGGCCATGTCGGTGAGATAGATCGTCAGGTGCATCACGTCGGCAAGGCTACTGCCGGCCTTTTCCAGCGAGCTCTTGAGGCTTTCCAGCGTCGCGATGCTCTGGATCCTGATGTCCCCGGTTTGCAGCGAGCCGTCGGCTGCAAGCGGAATATGCGTGGTGACGAGCAGGTTGCCGAGGCCAGCGACATCGGAGGAAATTTCGCCCTCATCGGTATCCTCGATGAAGAAGGGTGCGTCGTAGTCAGCCATGGCCGATTCTCCTGTTGAACGGTTCATCCAAGCACCACCGGCTTTGCCCGCCGCCGTCAACCGGAAATGACAGGATCAAGCCCGAGCGGGTCGGCGACACGGGGCCAGATATCGAGGCGCGCCTTGCGGTAGGGCGTCGTCGCCGGGTCGGTCGGATAGGACGTCGGGGCCGCGATATAGACGATGTCGGAGGAGACCGGCTGGAAGCCGGCGTGGAAGTGGTTGGTCGATTTCACCAGCAGGAAGGCTTTTTCCGTGAAATCGATGCCCTGGTTGGAAAAGATGTCCGGCTCGTAGGTCTGGGTGCGGCTGGTGATCAGCACGATGTCGATCGTCGTGCCGACCGGTCGGATGACCGCGGTGCTGCCAAGCGTCACCCGGCTGTTGCGAAAGCTCTGCCAGCCGGCATCGAAGAGGTGCTGCACCGTCACCCTGAGATCGAGCGGTGCGCCGCCTTCCGGGCCGCATTTCCCGCCGAAGCGCAAGGCAAGCTCCGCCCCCTCCCCCGCCGCATGGCAGAAGGACACGGCGATCGGATCCCAGATCGTCGCCACTGCGACGTTTTCGAAGCCGCGTTCGATCATGCGGCGCAGGATATGCGTCGCATCGCCCGCCACGCCCCCGCCGGGATTGTCCCAGACATCGGCGATGACGACAGGCCTTTCCGGCCGTTCGGCGCGGATGGCCAATGCCCGATCGAGGCCGGCCTCGGTATCCAGCATCGGCATGGCTGTCTGCTTGCGAAGACCGTAAAGCTCATGGCCAAGCGCCTGCGCGAGCGCATCCCCCCTCGCCTTGTCATCATCCGTAACGACGATGATGCGCGTGCCCATCTCCGGCACGTCGCCGGCCATGAAGCCGTGGATGATGGAAATGGAAAGGACGCCATCCTTGCCCTCCATTGCCTTCAGGCGATCGACGAAGGAGCGCATAGGTTCACGGCTCGTCGGGTAGATGGTGATCATGCGGCAGTCGAAGGTGGAGATGGCCGGCCTGATATCCCCCTTCAGCGTGCGCAGCGCCAGATCGACGACATGCTCGCCGCGCTCCTCGAAGTCGGTGTGTGGGAATTCGAGGAAGGCTGCCAGGATATCCAGATTGGCGACGCGCTTGGCGGTGAGGTGGCTGTGTGGATCGAACTCGACGGCGATCAACACATCCGGGCCGACCAGGCCGCGAACCCGCTCCAGAAAATCCCCTTCCGGGTCGTCATAGCCCTGCGCCACCATCGCGCCATGCAGGCCCAGCACGACGGCATCGACCGGAAGTGCGCCATCAAGTTCGTCGAGAATCTGGTCGCGCAGCGTCTCATAGGTCTTGCGCTGAATGAGCCCGGCGGGTTCCGCCCAGCAGGACGTACCCTCGAGAACGGTAAAACCCTCTGCCCGACCGCGCCGGCGCAGGATCGGCACCACGGAAGAGCACAGCGTTGGCGTATCCGGATGCTCGCCCGGCCCCGCATAGAACGCCGCCTTGAACGCGTTCATATCGGTCGGCACGGGCGAAAAGGTGTTGGTTTCCGTTGCAAGCGAGGCCGTGAAAATGCGCATGCCGTCCGTCCGTGGGTATATGCGCCCTCATGAAGGCGTGTAAATAATTTTCACAGAAAGCGCATTTTCATCGTGAATGTCAATAAATAGGGAAGATATTCGAAAAATATGAAATTTCTTCACCAAACCGTGCCGCGCGCCGCCACATCCTCGACCCGGGTCACGATCCCGTCTCGATGGAAGACCATGCGGTCGAACAGGTTGCTGACGACGCAGGTATGATTGGGCACGATCCGCACCACGCTGCCGATCGCCGGAAAACGATCCCGACATTCGCTGATATCGACGACCGCGTGCTCCTCCGACAGGGAGACGATGCGCGCGGCCTCAAAACCTGCGATTTCACCATAGTCGCTGAAGCCGAGCAGATCAGAGGTAAGCGCCTTCGAGCCGGCGTCGAGCACCGCGCGGTCCTCGGTCGGCCGGGAGACGACCGTGGCAAGGATGTGCATGGCGAGGTCGGCGCGCGTGCAATGGCCGGCGCGCACCATGCTGCGGTCGTTATAGACATAGGTGCCGGCGCGATGCTCGGTTGCCGAGGGCACGAGATGGGCCTGGTACAGATCGGGCGAGCCACCGCTGGAGCGGACCGGGCAATCGATGCCCTTGCCGGCCAGCAACGCCATCGTTGCGACCAGGAAAGCCTCAACGGCAGCGGCGCTGCCCGGGGCGGGATAGGTAAGGATACCGCCGAACCGCAGGGTTGGTGATGCGGTGATACGTTCGGCCAGCCGCGCCGCCGCCTCCGGCGTTTGCACGCCGCAACGCTTGCCGCCTGTATCGCATTCGACGAGCACCGTCAGCGGCCGCGCCGCTTCGAAGGCCGAGGCCAGCCCCGCGACCGTCATCTCGCTGTCCGCCACCACGCTCAAACGCGGCACGCGGTCGTGCAATTCACGCAGGCCCCGCATTTTTGCCGCGCCGAGAATGTTGTAGGTGATGAGGATATCCTCGAAGCCGGCGTCGGCGAAAATCTCCGCCTCGCTCACCTTCTGGCAATTGATTCCAATGGCCCCCGCCGCCCGTTGCGCCTCGGCGACGCCGACGGTCTTGTGTGTCTTGATATGCGGCCTGAATGCCTTGCCGTGCGCGTCGAAATAAGCCTGTGCCCGGTGGATATTGGCGGCGAGCCGCTCTTCGTCCACGACGGGCATGGGGGTTGCGATCTGATCGAGCGGCGTGCCGGCGGCCGGCCAGGGAGACGTCATGAGAACCTGCATATTTCGGCGCCGATCGGTCGAGGGCGCCCGTTGAAGCTGCCCGTCACTATGGTACGAAAGGGTAAGAGAAGAAATCGGTTTTCACGGAGCGCGTCCCTTACGGCATGCGACGCGCAGGAGTTTGAATGGATCTGTTCCACGCCCTTTCGGATGAAGAGGGCACGCTTTCGGCGCGGGAGAAGACGCTTGCGCGCCTCGTGCTGGAGGATATCGATTTCGCTGTCAACGCGTCGATCAACGAACTTGCGGCGCGCGCCGGGGTCTCACCGCCGACGGTGACGCGTTTCTGCCGCAGGCTCGGCTGCCAGGGCTATCCGGATTTCAAGGTGCAACTCGCCAAGATGCCCTATGTCGGCCTGCGTTACCTGAAACCGGACGTACCCACGCAAACTCCGGCGGAGGTGGCGGAGGACATCGTCTCGACTGCGCAGAACGCCCTGTCCCAGCTTCACCGCCAGCTCGATCTCGAGGCGATCGGCAAGGCGGCTGACCTGCTGCGCGGCGCAGACTTCGTCCATGCCTTCGGCGCGAGCGGAAACTCCGCGATGATCGCCAACGAATTGCACAACCGGCTCTTCCGCCTCGGCTGCCGCATCCATGCGTCGAACGACCACAACATGAACATGATGCTCGCTGCCGCCGCCGAACCGGGCACGGTCGTCTTTTCATCCTCTTTCAGTGGTCGCGACCCGGCCTTGGTGCGCTGTCTCGAATTGCTGCGCCAGCGCGCCATCCCGAGCATCGTCGTGACGCAAAGCAAGTCACCGGTCGCCGCGCTCGCCGATATCGTGATCCCTGTCGACCTGCCGGAAGGCAAGAACATCTTCCGGCCGACGTCGACCCGCTACGCCTATCTCGCGGTGATCGACATGCTCGCCAACCTCGTCGCCTATGCTGACCGCGACAGGGCGGCGAGAAGCCTGCGCAGCATCAAGGAGGAGCTGGTCCGTCACCGTGACGGCGATGACCGGCAGGTGCTCGGCGACTAGCTGCGGCAGGCAATCACCGCTTCGCCTCCTGCAATATGTTGCCGCCATCCACCACAAGCACCGCACCGTTGATATAGCTCGCATTTGGCGAGGCGAGGAAGGCGACGGCCGCTGCCACTTCGTCCGGTCGACCGGCGCGGCCGCAGGGTGTGGCTTGCGCGGCGCGGCGCTCCTCTTCCGTGGAGGCGCCCGTCTCGATCCAACCCGGCGCAACCGCGTTGATGGTGACACCGTGCGGGCCGGCTTCGAGCGCCAGCGCATGCGTCATGCCGACCATGCCGGCCTTGGCGGCGGAGTAGGCGGTCTCGCCGGGATTGGCGACATAGGGCCCGGTCACGGATGCGACATTGACGATCCGGCCATAGCCGTCCGCCAGCATGTCCGGCAGGTAGATGCGGGTGGCGAGGAAGGCCGTCTTGAGGGTGACGGAAATACCGCGGTCCCAGTCCTCTTCTTCCAGGTCCACGAAATGCCGCTGGAGCGCCGGCTGGGCAAGGCTGCCCATGCCGGCATTGTTGACGAGCACGGCCGCCGGCCCGGTCACCTGCCTAAGCTTTTCGACGGCGACTTTGGACGTGAGATCACAGAGATGGCCCGTGGCCGGGAAACCCGCGGCGCGCAATTCCTCGGCGCGGGCGAGGATGCGGTCGCTGGTGGCGACGAGATGAACCGCGTAGCCCGCCTCCGCGAGACTTTTTGCGCAGGCAAAGCCGATGCCGTCCTGCGCGCCCGCCCCTGTGATGATCGCCGTCTTGCGCTGCATGAACGTCTCCTCAGTAGCCTGCCGTCACGCCGAAATCGACCGACAGCGCGGCCCCCGTGATCGGCGCTGCGTCCGGTTCGCAGAGGAAGGCCACCATGCGGGCGATTTCCTCCGGCTTGATGAAGCGCGCCGCCGCTTTCTGCGGGTAATTGGACAATAGCTTCGCCTTGTAGCCATTCGGATCGCCCTCGCCGTAGCGATCGGCCTGGAATTCGATCATGGGTGTGGCGACATCGCCGGGGCAGACGGCATTGACGCGGATCTGGCGCGGGGCCAGTTCCAGCGCCAAAGCCTTGGTAAGCAGCACGAGCCCGCCTTTCGAGGCACAGTAGATGGCCGCGCCATTGTTACCGACGAGGCCGGCGTCCGAGGCGATGTTGACGATGGAGGCGCCAGCGCCGAGATGCGGAATGGCGGCCTGGATCAGAAAGAACGCCCCCTTGAGGTTGACGTCCATGACGATGTCCCAATCCGCCTCGGTCATCGCCACGGAATAGCCCTCGCGCCAGACGCCGGCGGAATTGACGACCACGTCGAGACGGCCGCGCCAACCGATCACCGCCTCGACGGCAGAAGCACAGGAGGCGACCTTGCGCATGTCGAGCGGCACGGCGAGCGCATCGCCGCCCTCCGCCGCGAGCCTTTCCGCGGTTGCGGACAGACGTTCCGATTCCAGGTCCGCGATGGCGACGGCATAGCCGCCGGCGGCGAGCCGCGCGGCGATTGCTGCCCCCATGCCACCGGC
Source organism: Shinella kummerowiae (assembly GCF_009827055.1). Classification (GTDB taxonomy): domain Bacteria; phylum Pseudomonadota; class Alphaproteobacteria; order Rhizobiales; family Rhizobiaceae; genus Shinella; species Shinella kummerowiae. The sequence continues at coordinate 503,039 of NZ_WUMK01000005.1, read as the reverse complement.
CCCGCCGGCAATGAGCGCTACTCTACGGGTGGCCTGATCGGTCATATGTGCCTCTGCTGGATTGGGGCGCCGGCCGCTATTTGCGGGTCAGGCTGAAGGAAAAATGGCTGCCGCGATGATAATCGATCGCGTAATTGACCGGTTCGCCGGCCGCGTTGAAACAGACTTCGGTGATCAGCAGCGCCGGGCCGAAATCCTGCAGGCCGTGGCGCTCGACCACCTCTTTCGGCAGCATGACGGAGGACACGCTCGCCGCGGACATGCGGGGGCGGTTGCCGTATTCCTCGAGAAGGTTCAGGAGCGAACCGCTCCAGTCGATATCGTAGAGCCGGCCCGGGATGATGCCGCGTGGCAGATAGTCAACGCAGTAGAGGATTGGCTCATCCTCATGCAGGCGGATGCGCTCGATGCGGATGACCCGATCGGTCGGCCCCAAACGCAGGCCTTCGGCCACCTGCTTGTCCGGCGTCTCCTCGGCGATCGAGAGAACCTTGTTGATCGGGCGATAGCCATATTGCCGCGTCATGTCGGTGACGCTCTCGAAGACGGTGATCGGCCGGTCGACCTGGACGGCGGAGAGCGCCGAGACGAAACGCCCGCGGCCATGCTCCACATAGATCACGTCGTCCTGCTCGAGCAGTTTCAGCGCCTCGCGCAGGGCCGGCCGGGAAATCTTGAAGCGCTGGGTGAGTTGGGCTTCAGTCGGCAGCTTGTCACCCGGGCGCAGCCCTTCGTCCCGGATCAGGTCGGCAATCCGGTCCCGGAGCTGGACGGCAAGGGTGCGCGAATCGCGAAGGGGCTCGTCCACCGAAGTGCCTCGTGTTCATTGATCTCGCCTCCTTTCTTGTCTGACAAATTTTAGCCGGTCAAGTGCGAGAGGAAGCGGCATGGCCCTGCGCAATATGTTACGCTTCGGCGGTTCTCGAAATTTCGGCGTGCCCGTCTTGACAGTCAAAGCCGGCGATGTCAGTTGTCTGACAACATTGAAATCACCTTCCGAGGGCAGAACCATGCTGAATTTTGACGAACAGAGATTTCTCCGCATCCAGTCGGGCGCGGTTGGCTTGCAGGCAGGGCTGGAACGTGTGATCGGCTCGTGCCTGTCGGCGGGCGCGGACAACATCTTCTTCCTCGGTACGGGCGGTGCGGCGATCCTGATGCAGCCTGCCGCGCAATTGCTGCAACGCCGCTCGCGCTTTCCGGCCTTCATCGACCTGCCGGCGGAGCTCGTGCTCACCGGTTCGGCCAACCTGACCGAGAAGTCGATCGTCGTCATGCCCTCGCTCTCCGGCACGACGAAGGAAAGCGTGGCACTGCTCGAAAAGCTGAAGACGATCGGCGCGACGGTCATCACGCTGGTCGGCCATGCGGAAACGCCGCTCGGCAAGGGTGGGGATCACGTCTTCGTCAACTTCGCCGAGGACGACACATCCTGCGAGTCCTTCTACCTCCAGTCACTCTTCATCGCGCTCGCGATCCTGAAGCATCGCGGAGAGATCGAGAACCACGATACGATCGTCGCCGAACTTGCCCGCATGCCGGAACTCCTGCTCGCGGTGAAACGCGCCTATGAGCCGAAGGCGGAAGCCTTCGCCGCGGTGCTGGCGGGCTCCGACTACCATATCGTCACCGCGGCCGGAAACGTCTGGCCGGAAGCCTTCTACTACGGCATGTGCATCCTCGAAGAAATGCAGTGGATCCGCACCCGCCCGGTTCATGCCTCCGACTTCTTCCACGGAACGCTGGAACTGGTGGAAAAGGGCGTGAGCGTCATCCTTTTCAAGGGCGAAGACGCCTTGCGCCCGCTCGCCGACCGCGTCCAGGCTTTCGCGCCGAATTACACGGACAAGCTGGCCGTGCTGGATACCGCCGAATTCGACCTGCCGGGCATTTCCCCGGAGGTCCGCGCGCTGGTCTCGCCGGTGTTGCTGGCGACCGTTCTGGAGCGCATCAGCGCGCATCTCGAAGTCATGCGCAACCACCCGCTGACGACCCGGCGCTACTACAAGCGTGTCACCTATTGACGTCGCTTGCAAAGCTGCGAATGCAGGTGATGCCGCATTCGCAGCCTTGAAGTCCAGCACGAGATCCGTATGAGACCCCTCCGCTTCGCCGCCGTCGGCGACAATTGCATCGACCGTTTCCGCCCTCCCCTGTCGCTGTCGCTTGTCGGCGGCAATGCGGTGAATGTTGCCGTGCAACTCGCCCGCCTCGGCCGGACATCGCTCTATTTCGGCGCCGTTGGCCCCGATGCGGCCGGCGGGCGGACACGCGCCTTGCTCGCGGCAAATGGCGTCGACATCACCTATCTTGGCGACCGCCCCGGCATCACGGCCTATACCGAGATCGATGTCCTGCCCTCCGGCGACCGCGTCTTCGTTCACGAGGATTTCGGCGTCTGCGGCGGCTACAGGCCGAGCGAAGCGGACGTCGCACGCCTCAAAACCATGGATCACGTGCATATCGGCTGGATGGACGATGGCGGCGCCCTGCGCCGGGCCCTTGCTGCCGCCGGCGTCAGCGTCTCGCAGGATATTTCCGTCAATGCGGATCCGGCCAATCTCGGCATCGATGGCCTCTCCATCGCCTTCGCCTCGGCCGGCAGCGACGACGAGCTGGCTGAAACACTGCTGCAGCACCTTCTTGCCAAAGGCGTGCCGCTTGCCGTCGTCACGCGTGGCAACAAGGGCTCGCTCGCCAGCGATGGCGTGGACCGCGTCGAGATCGGTATCCGGCCGGTTGATGTGGTCGATACGACCGGCGCAGGCGACAGTTTCATTGCCGGGTTTCTCTCGGCCCGCGTCGCCGGCCAGCCGCTATTGCAATGCCTTGAGGCCGGGCGCGACCAGGCGGCGCTGACCTGCACGCATGTCGGCGGTTTTCCGCAACAGCCGCAGCCCCTCTAAGCCCTGCACGGGCTCTCAGACGCGGGCGCTGCTACCTCAAAACCAGCCAGCCGGAAAAGATGATGATCGCCGCCCCGGCGAGTGTATGCATCTCGACCGGTGTTGCGAAGAGAAGCACACCGTAGAGACAGCCCCAGATGATCTGGCTGTACTGGAACGGCGCCACCACGGACGCTTCGCCGACCCGGAAGGCGCGTACCAGCAGCGCATGGCCACCGAGCATCATTGCACCGCCGACAAGTGCAAAACCCAGATCAGCAAGGCCGATCGCGATCAATCCGCCGGAGCCTGCAGCAACGGCCAGGGCGACCGGCGTCATGACGACCAGCAGGCTTGCAACCAGCGCCTCGTCCGTCTCCGCGAGCTTCGCGCGGCGCAGCAGGATGAGGGAGAGCGCAAAGAACACTGCGGAACCAAGCGCAGCGGCATGGCCGAGATTGAGGGGCGCGACACCCGGTTTCAGCGCGACGGCGACGCCGGCAAAGCCGATGAGCACACCCGCCCACCCCACAGCTGAGAGCCGTTCTCCAAGCAGGAAGAAGCCGAGCATGGCGACGAGAATCGGCGTCAGGAAGGCAATGAGATAGGCTTCCGCCAGCGGCAGCTTTGCAAAGGCGTAGTGGATCAACAGGGTATCCACGGCAAGCAGCAGTGCGCGCCAGAAGGCAAGGCTCGGCTGGCGTGGGACCAGCCGGTGGACACGGCCGGTCACGAGGGCATGGATGAGCAGCAAGGTCAGCGCCGCGACAGTGACGAGGAACGTCACCTGTGGTGCCGGCATATCGGCCGCCATGATCTTCACGATGGCGTCGGTGCCGGAGAAGATCGAAAAGGCCACGAGCACGATCAGGGCACCCCGACCATTCGACGGCGCGATAGGTGCGCCGCCGCCCCGCATAGTCGGCACCTCAGCGGACATTGAAGCGGCCAAACCGTTCCTCGATGCGCGCCTGGGCATATTCCAGGCCGATCGACAGGATCCAGTAGATCATCGAGGCCGTGATCAGCATCTCGATATGACGGAACTCGGTCTGGCCCTGGGTGCGGGCGAGATACATGATCTCCCAGACGCCGACGACGGAGACGAGCGACGAATCCTTCAGCATGGCGATGAACTGGTTGCCGGTCGGCGGGATGATGACGCGCATGGCCTGCGGCAGGATGACGAGCGTCATCGTCTGTGCCGGGCTGAGGCCGAGCGCGGTGGCACCCTCCGTCTGCCCGCGGTTGATGCTCTGGATGCCGGCGCGAAAGATTTCGGTCATGTAGGCGCCGTAGCAGAGCGACAGCGCGAGAATGCCGGCGGGGACTGCGCCGATCACGTAGCCCACCTGCGGCAGGCCGAGATAGATGATGTAGATCTGCATGAGCAGCGGCAGGCCGCGGAACAGCGAGGTGTAGAAGGTCGCAAGGCCGTAGATGACGCCGTTGTTCGAGAGTTTCGCAATGGCGCCGGCAAGCGCGATGATCGTGGCGATGATGATGGAGATCGCGGAAATATAGAGCGTCGTCGTCACGCCCTGTGTGATGAGAAAGCCGATCTTCTTGGCAATGAAGGCGAAGGAGAGATCGAAGGAATAGAAGAACAGCATCAGGAGCGAGAACAGCTCGATCCAGACGGCGACGATCTGCTGGCGGCGTGACAGCTGCAGCAACGCCTTCCAGTTCGCAGCCAGGATGAGGGCGATCAACACCGCGGAAACGAGCCGGCCGACGGCCGGGTTCTCCCCAAGCCAATTGGCCGAGGCCGGCAGGAGATGGCCGATCCAGGCGGAACTCACGCCGATAGAATAAAGCGCTGCCGTCACCAGGGTGAGAACCAGGAGGACGCCGGCCCTGCGTGATGCTTCGGGGTAGGTGAGTATCAGTCGACCGATCATGTTCCGCCCTTGCTTGTTGTTCTCTGTCCGAATGCCGTTGCCGCAAACGCCTCAGGCCGCGCGTTCGCGCCACCAGTCCTGTGCCTGGAGCTTCCAATAGGTGAGCTGCGCCACGGCAAGCCCTGCAAGACCACCGGCCCAGACGAGGCCGAACGGCTCGTACAGCTTGTAGCGCTCGCTCTCGCCGAGAATGCCTTCGGCAATCACCTTGCCGCCGATCGCCGTCGTGTTGAGGCCGTGCCCGCCAAATGCGGTGCAATACCAGACGCCGGGGCTCATGCGCCCGATCTGGGGCATCAGGTGGCGGGCATAGGACATCAGGCCGGACCAGGCGAGTTCCGTCTTGAGCCCGGCAAGCTGCGGATAGGTGCCGACCATTTCGTCGCGCAGTTCCTTGACGAGGCCCGCGGTCGAGGCGGCATGGGTGGTGATGCGCCCACCCCAGAGCAGGCGGCGGCCGTCGTCGACCACACGGTAGTAGTCACCCGCCCGGCGGTTGTCGCCGATTGCATTGCGGGTGGTGATCGCCGAGGCGATCAGGTCCGGTGCCTCCTCGCTGACCATGACATAGGTGGCGATCGGCAGGAACGAGCGCTTCAGCCTGCCGTTCAGCGCGCCGGTATAGCCGCCCGTGGTGAACACCACGTCGCGGGCTTTTACCTCTCCGCCGGCCGTCTTCACCCGCTTCTCCGCACCCGAAAGCTCCACGGACGTCGCCGGCGATTGTTCGCAGATGCGTCCGCCAAGGCGTTCGATTTCCTGGGCTATGGCGCGCAGATAGTTGAGCGGGTGCATGTGGAAGGCGCTCGGGTTGCGCAGTGCCTGGAAATAACGCTCGGATTTCAGAACCGAACGCACGGCATCGCGGTCCATGTATTCGAGCTCGAATCCGTATTCCTTGCGGGTTTCTTCCGCATAGGCCCTGAGGCTCGCGCCGTCATCGTAGCGCAGCACGCTCATGATGCCCGGCTCAGGCTTGGCATCGATGATGCCGAGCGACTGGATGTTGTCGCGAATGAACTCCATGCCTTCGACGGAAAGCTGGTGGAGACGGCGCGCGGCGTTTTTGCCGACAACACGCGCGATATCGTCACCGCCCGTCGCATAGCCAGGCCCAACGAAACCGCCATTGCGCCCGGAGGCGCCGAAACCGACACTTTCGGCCTCCAGCACCGTGACACCCCTGCCGGTGCGGGCAAGCTGCAATGCGGTCGAAAGCCCAGCAAGGCCGCCGCCGATGACAACGGCGTCGCATTCGATCGTACCCGAAAGGGTAGCGCGCGCCGTCTGGTCCGCCATGGTTCGTTTGTAATAGGTGTCCGGATAGGCCATGCGCATGCTCCCCCTCGAATATGAAAGGCGCGGGCAGAAACCGCCCGCGCCGGCAGTTCATCAATCGGCGCTGTAGTCCTTGCCGTACCACTTGGTGGTGAGCGTGCCGAGGGTGCCGTCCTTCTTCATCTCGTCGATGATGCCGCCGACCTTGGCGGTCCATTCCGGGTCGACCTTTTCGGCGATGACGACGAGCGGCTCGCGGAAGGCGTAGTCGCCATCGAGAACGCGCAGCGGGTAGCCGTTCTTGATGGCGTTGAGCGCGGTCTGTTCCGGCGCGATCACCGCATCGAGACGCACACCGGCGCCGAGGCGCAGGTCGTCGAAGGGCAGCATGGAATCGGCGAAGGTGCGAACCTCGCCCGGCTCCAGCTTGTATTCGATCGGCGGCAGGCCGGGCGCGTCGATTTCCAGCTTGCGGTTGATGAAGTCTTCCGATGTCGTCGCCGTCTCGACACCGATGACCTTGCCGTTGAGGTCGGTGACGGACTTCGCGTCGCTGTCCTTGTGCACGACGTAGACATAGGGGCTGTAATAGTAGATGCCGACGAAATCGATGACCTGGGCGCGCGCCTTGGTGGGCGTCACGGAGCCGACGCCGAGATCGTAGCGGCCTTGCCAGCGGCCGCCGGTCAGCGTCGCCCAGTCCGGGGTCTCGAAGCTCACCTCGACACCGAGACGTTTGGCGATCTCGCGTGACACGTCGATGTCGAAGCCAACCATTTCGTTGCTGTCATCCAGATAGCTCTGGGGCGGCCAGCCGCTGTTGGTGGCGACGACCATCGCCTTCTTTTCCATAACGCGATCAAGCGTCTCGCCGGCCTGGGCCGAGACGGCGGCTGCGACGAAAGCGGCGCCGACGGCCAGTCGCATGAAGAGATTTTTCATGTGGTCCTCCATTTGATCCGTTAACCGGAATCCCCATTTATGTAAGATGTCTGACAACTAAATGTGTCAGCTTGGAGGTTTCGGTGTCAAGGGCGCTGAAGGCGTCAATTCATGAAACGATGAGATGAGCCGATAGAATTCCGTGATGACTCGGTCAATCGACAACAACACGGTCCGCGGCGCGATCCGTGCAGTTGTCGTACATCTTTGCCCGGGATTGTGGAAAGCGCCGCGGCGGCAGAGCCTTCGATCGAGCTGCGGCAGTTGCTTAGCCTGTGATACTGGTGAAAGGGGCCGCGTCCACCGCGTTAAATCTGACGCTGCCAGTCGAAAGCGCCGAGTTCCTCGCGGAAAGCAAAACGGACGAGGTGCGATTCGATGACCGACTGGCCCCATCCAAGACCCTCCTCATCGGCCGCCTTCACCGTCATGCGCAAACCCTCCGCATCGGCGTCCAGTGTGGCGACACCGCGGTCGAAGCGGCATTCGCCATGATTGTCTGAATAGGTGACGTCGACTTTGTGGGCGAAGTGCTTGCACAATTGCACCAGATATTTCGCACCGTGTTCGGTGCTCAGATAGGCGGTGGATTCGATCATAGCTTTTCCTCTTATTCCTAGGCTGCGCGAAACGCTGTCGCGCAATTAAAACACAACTTTAATACTCATGTTTTTTGAACAAGAAAAGTCGGGACATAACGCCAAGTATCTAGCGCTACGGCCACCGCTCACGACCGTCTCTGGTTTTGTCCGGCGGGAATGGCTGGAATCGGATCGGTGCCGTCAGTTCAGTCGCTGTTCCGTTTGCGCGTCGAAGACGTGAAAGGCAGCGGGATCGGCGCTGAGCACGATCGCGTCGCCCGCCTGAAGTTTGGTCGAGGCCGGAAGGGCTGCAACGATACGCTGGTTTCCGACCATCGCGGTGACGACCAGTTCCGGGCCGGTCAGTTCCGCGACCTCGCAGCGCGCCGACAGCGACAGGACACCATCGGCTTTTCCAATCGCCTCCGGGCGGATGCCGAGAACCAGCCGGCGCCCCGGCGCGGCGGATTCCAGCCCTGGCACCGACACGACGATATCCGAGCCGTCGATCTGGAGCCCCCCCTCACCCGCAGTCGCGGCCAGCAGGTTCATCGGCGGAGCGCCGACAAAGGTCGCGACGTAGAGCGTCGCCGGCCGGTTGTAGATCTTCTCCGGCGTGTCGAGCTGTTCGATACGGCCGTTGCGCATCACCGCGATGCGGGTTGCAAGCGTCATCGCCTCGATCTGGTCATGCGTGACATAGACCACCGTCGTCCGGGTCATCTGGTGCAGGCGCTTCAGCTCGGTGCGCATCTCCATGCGCAGCTTCGCATCAAGATTGGAAAGCGGTTCGTCGAAGAGAAAGATCTTTGGATTGCGCACCAGCGCCCGGCCGATCGCCACGCGCTGGCGCTGGCCACCGGAAAGCTGGCCGGGTTTGCGGTCCAGAAGGTTTTCGATCTGCAGCAGCTTCGCCGTTTCGTGCACCGCGCGGTCACGCTCGGCCTTGTCGACCTTGCGCATTTCAAGCCCGAAGCCGATGTTCCGGTGCACGGTGAGATTGGGATAGAGCGCGTAGGACTGGAACACCATCGCGATGTCCCGGTCTTTCGGGTGCACGCCGACGATGGAGCGCTCGCCGATGCGGATGTCGCCGCTGGTCGGCTCGGCAAGGCCGGCAATGATGTTAAGCAGCGTGGACTTGCCGCAACCGGACGCCCCGAGCAGCACGAGGAATTCGCCGCTTTCCAGCGCGATGTCGATGCCCTTCAGCGTCTCGACGGCGCCGTAGCTCTTGCGGATGGCGTTGATGGTCAGCGTGCTCATGCGCGGGCTTCCTGCAAGGTCGGTGCGTAGCGTCGAGGATTGGTGGAAATGGCGCGCGACGCGACGCGGGTTCCTACGGCAAGGCTCTCTTCGAGCCCGTTGCCGGCGGCGAAGGCGGCCAGGAAAGCCGCGTTGAAGACGTCTCCGGCGCCAATCGTGTCGATGACCGTCACGGCGGGCGCCTCGGCGCGAAAAACCTTGCCGTCGGCATCGAGAGCGATCGCGCCGTTCGGTCCGCTTTTCACCACGACGATGGCACCCGCCGGCATGCCCCGGCGGAGGATGGACGCCGCCTCGCTCGGGTCGGACACCTCGGCGAGATTGGTCGTCTCCACCTCGTTGAACAGGGCGATGCGGCAGCGCGACAGCCAGCCTCTGGCTGCCCTCTTGTTGGTTTTCGTCCAGCCCGCCAGCGGCCAGCCGGTATCAAGGGCAACGGCGATGTCGTGGCGATCCGCCCAGTCGAAAAAGCGATCGTAATCCTCCACCAGCTTGTCGGTGAGGAAGGAGCCGCACAGCAGCGCGATGCCGCCGGCAAGACGCGGCCCGTCGAGCACGGCGAAAACATCCTCCAGACTGAAGAGCGGCAGATGGCCCCGTGTCGTGAAGAAGGTGCGCTCGCCGTCCGGATGGGTGATGCCGACCGAGAGCGTGGTGCTTTCGCCATGTACCGGCCAATTGCTGGCATGCTCACCGAAATTCTCCGCAAGCCAAGCCCCGAAACGGTCGCTGCCGATGCTTGCGGCGATCTCGAAAGGCGTGCCGAGGGCCAGCCAGGCAAGGGCCGTGTTGCCGGCCGAACCGCCGGCGCGCAACTCGTCGTGGTCGACGATGATTTCCGTGCCGGGCTGCGGCCAGGGCGCGGCCGGGCCCATGATCAGATCGACATTGACGTTTCCGATAACGGCAAGCGGTTTCACTCATTCACTCCGGGTAATCTTGCTGGAGCGCACCGGCGTTCCGGCATCGGCGACACGCGCTTCCGCAAAGGCGATCATCAGACGCTGCACCGTCGGTAGCATGGCGAAGACGGCGGCAAGCCCCGTCAGCGGCGGGAATACGATCGTTGCCGCTCCTGGGACCGGCGGGCGGCCGGAGGTATCGAAGATCACGAGCCTGGCGCCGGCCTCGATCACAGACATCGCCATGGCGGTCACGAGATCGGCTGTCGCGTCATCGCTGCGGAACAGGACGATGCCCACCTCCGGCGACAGCATTTCCATGGGCCCATGCCGCAACTGGCCGCCTTCCAGCGAGAAACACGGCACACGGGAGAGTTCTGTAAAGCCGAGTGCGATCGCCTCCGCGAGGCCCTGCAGCCGCCGTCCGGATGTCACCACCGAACGGACGTCGGAAAGGACGGACAGCGCCTCGCCGATGGCGGGCTCCTGCGGGTTCTCCAGCGCATCGACGGCTGCCGAAGCGTCCTCGCCGAGTGCTGCGAGGATAGCGAGATGCAGGGCGAAACTCACCGTCAGGCTCCGCGTCGCCGCAAAGGCCTGTTCCGTACCGCCGTGACCGACCAGGCTGGGCGCGGTGCGGGCGAGGAAAGAGCCGTTTTCGAGCGTGAAGCCGAAGGTTTCGGCGTTACCGCCGGCCTCGTCGTACCAGCGCAGCACTTCCGCGCTTTCGCCCGATTGCGAGGTGATGAAGACTGTACGGCCATCAAGCGCCAGCGGTGCACCGAGCTGTTCGGACAGCGGCAGGGCAATCGCGTCGATACCGAGGAGGCGGTAGAGCGGCTCGACGGCCCGGCCGACGGCGTGCGAACCGCCCATGCCGAGCAGCAGCAGTTTTCCGGTACGTCTCAGGCTTGCGGCCGCCTTCTCGGCCATCTCGTCATTGGCGCGGAAGGAGGCAAGCGCGTCGGCATGCTGCCGGGCCATTTCCCGCTCGATTGCTCGAACACCCTCTGGTCGTGTCATCGTCATGGTCATCCTTTCACACCGCCGCTGGTGAGGCCCGAGATCAAGGCCCGCTGCATGAGAAGGCCAACCGCGACCGGCGGCAGCGCGGCAAGCACGCCGGCTGTGGCAATCAGCCCGTAATCGGAAACACGGCCGCCGGCGAGGTCGGCGATGGCTACCGTCAAGGTTCGTGCGCGCTGATCCGAGGTGAAGAGCAGCGCATAGAAAAACTCGTCCCAGCCGAGCAGGAAGGCAAACAGCGCCGAGGTGGCGACGATCGGCAGGGCGAGCGGCAGGGTGACGATGCGCAGCGTGGCAAAGAGGCTTGCACCATCCATCATCGCCGCCTGCTCGATCTCGCGCGGAATGCCGTCGAAGCCCGATTTCATGAGCCAGGTCGTGAAGGGTGCGAGGATGCTGAGATAGACGAGCGCCAGGCCGAAGACGGAGTTGAGCAGCCCCAGGGCCGCGAGCCCCATATAAAGCGGCACGGCCAGCGCGACCGGTGGCAGCATATAGGTGGCGATGACCAGCGATAGTGACCAGCCGATCGAAGGCGTGCGCGAAACGGCCCAGCCGGCGGGAATGGCGAGCGCTATGGCGGCGATGGTCGCCATACTGGCGACCAGGATGCTGTTGACGAGCGAGGCAGTGAAGGCCGCGCCGGCGCTGTTCGGGATGGTCGACAGCAGCGTTGCGTAGCGCGAGAAATCGACTTCACTTGGCCACCAGCGCAACGGTTTTGCCACGAGATCGGCAGCCGGCGAGATGCTCATGACGAAGAGCCAGAAGATCGGCGCGAGGATGACGGCGGCCAGCAGAAGCGCTGCGGCATGGATCAGCACGGAGGCGAGAAGACTGCGGCGTTCCATCAGGCGGCACTCCCAGCGGCGCGGCGCACCAGCATGCCGTAGCCGATCGCCAGAACCGTGACGATGAGCGTGACCACGAGGGCGAGCGACGCCCCTGAGCCCGCACGCTGGAAGGAAAAGGCCTCCTGATAGACGAGGATCGACAGGGTGCGTGTCGAATTGGCCGGGCCGCCGCGTGTCATGACCCAGATGATATCGAACACCTTGAAAGCCTCGATCGTGCGTAGCACCAGCGCCACCATCAGCGGCCCGGCGAGATAGGGCAGGATGACGAAACGGAAGCGGGCGAAGGAACCGGCGCCATCGACCAGCGAGGCGGAGGTGATGTCGCGCGGTACGGCCTGAAGGGCAGCGAGTGTGATGAGGGCGACGAGCGGGAAATTCTTCCAGCAATCGGCGATGATCAGTGCCGTCATCGCGGTTCCCGGTTCGCCGAGCCAGGAGCGGTAGCTGTCGAGAAGGCCGATCTGCGTCAGCACCGCATTCAGAGCGCCATACTCCGGGTTGTAGATGAGCCGCCACAGGGTCGCGTTGACGACGGTCGGCAAGGCCCAGGGCAGGATCAACAGGGCGCGCAGCACCGTGCGGCCGTAAAACTGCTGGTTCAGAAGCAAGGCGGCGAGAACGCCGATCACCATTTCCGCCGTCACTGACACCACGGCAAACCAGGTGGTCGCCCAGAGCGCACGCTGGAAGTTACTGCTTCCCAGCATTTTCAGGTAATTGTCGAAACCGACGAAATTGCCGGCAGCACCCACCAGCTTGGCATCGGTGAAGGACAGCCGGACCGTATCGATCATCGGCCAGCCGATCACGGCGAGCATGATTATCAGAAGTGGCAGCATGAGAAGCCATGCCCGGGTCGTCATCCAGGTGCCGGACATAGCGTCCTCGTCATCGATTGTCGGGAAGGAAAGTGTGCGGGCGACCGGGGCCGCCCGCAAGGCGTGATATCAGAGGCCGCTGTTTTCCGCGGCGGACTTCAGCGCATCCTCGGGCGATGCCTGATCGAGCAGCGCTTCCTGAATGGCCTGCTGGAGCGCCGTCGATAGTTCCTGGTACTTCGCTGTCGTCGGACGCGGATACATCGCGGCAAGGCCGAGCTTGGCGGCTGCGATAAGCTCTTCCTGGCCGGCGGTGACGGCCGCATCCTCATAGGAAGAAGCCCAGATCGGCAGGCTGAGCTTCGCATAGGCGTTCTGCGTCTCCTGCGAAGTCATGTGCACGATGTATTTCCAGGCCTCGTCGGGATGTTTGCTCGTCGTGGTGACGCCGAGACCCATCGAGCCGTTGACGGCCGAAACCGTGCTCTTGCCTTCGACGCCCGGTGCCGGCACGACGCCGACCTTGCCGGCAACCTTGCTGTCCTTGCCGCCATTGGCCATGTTGTACATGTAGGTCCAGTTCAGCGCGAAGGCCGCCTCGCCGTTCTGGAAGACGTTGCGCACGTCCTCTTCCAGGAACTCCTTGGAGTTGGGGTTGGTGAGGCCCGACTTGTAGCTGTCGACCATATACTTCAGCGCGTCGAGACCGCCGCCTTCGGTAAAGGCCGGCTTGCCGTCCTTCAGGAATTCGCCGCCATAGGCGCTGACCAGCGTGGTGTAGTCGCAGATCGCGGCTTCGGCCTGCGACCAGCTCCAGGCGATCGGCGTTGCCAGCAGGCCCTTGTCCTTGATGATCTTGGCCTGATCGTTGAGCTCAGCCCAGGTCTTCGGCGGTGCCTTGATGCCGGCCTTTTCGAGGATTTCCTTGTTGTAGAACAGGTATTTCGTGTCGAGAATCCACGGCATGCCATAGGACTTGCCGTCATAGTTGACGGTCGTCCAGGCGCCCGGCAGCACGCCCTTCTTCATGTCGTCGGTGATGCGCGAGGACACGTCGACGAGCACGTTGTTCGTCGCATATTCGGCCGGCCAGATCACGTCGAACAGCACGACGTCGTAGCCGCTGCCGGAGCCCTGAGCGAGCACGGCCTTATCGTGCAGGCCCTCGTAGGGCACGAATTCGAGGTTCACCTTGACGTCCGGGTTCGCCTTGCTGAAGGCGTCGGTCATGGCGCGCACATCGGCTTCGCTATAGGCGGCCTGCGCCATGAAGAGCGCATTCAGCGTGGTTTCGGCAAAGGCGTGCGGCGCCGAAACGGCCGCTATCAGCGCCGCGCCAAGCAGGGATTTCTTGATTGATTTCAACATGACTTCCTCCGTTTTGCTTCTTGATCTCGACAGTGACGGAAAGGCGCGTGTGGTTACGCAAGCCCGTCCTTGGTTCGTGTTCCCTGGAACTCTTTGGCTCCTATTAAGTCAAATGGCTTGACTTAAATGTTCTGTATTATTCAAATGGTGTCAAGAGGGAATTGCCGATGCATGATTTGCGGACGATCCGCGCCAAGAGCGGGACCAACCAGGAGGGCACGAGCGCGCATAACCGGCGCGTCGTCATCGAGGCCATCCGCCTGAACGGGCCGCTGTCGCGCGCCGATCTCGCCCGCGCCACGCGGCTGACCAAGCAGACAATTTCGAACCTTATCGAAAGCTTAGAGGCCGACGGGCTCGTCGCCTCGGAAGACGTGGTTCGTGGCGCCCGCGGACAACCCTCGACCCCCTACCGCCTTGTTCCCGAAGGGGCCTTTTCGCTCGGCGTGCAGATCGATCGTCATCTGACGCGCGTCGTCGCTGTCGACCTGATGGGCCGTGAGGTGGCACGTGTTGTGGCCAACCTTCCGGCCGGAGGGCCGGCGGAGGGCAGCAAGCTCATCCTCGGCCTGATCGAAACCGTTCGCCGCGATCTTGCCGCCCGTTTTCCGGACTCCGTGCACCGGCTTGCCGGTCTGGGTGTCGCCATGCCCGGCCCGTTCGGACTGCCGCCTTCGGACGATGACACGTGGATGATGGCGCAGTGGCAATCCTTTCCGCTCGTGGAAACGCTGGCGGCCGGCACGGGGCTTGCCACCAGCCTGCAAAACGACGCGACAGCGTGCGCGACGGCGGAACGGATGAATGGCTCGGCTGACGGTCTCGATCACGCCGTCTGCATCTATTTCGGCTATGGTATCGGCGCCGGCCTCATCCTCGGCGGAGAACTCTATACCGGCAGCAACCGTAATGCGGGTGAGATCGGCATGGTTCTGTTTTCGCGGGGCGGAACCCAGTCACCACTGGAGCACCGCTCCTCGCTTGCCTCACTGTTCCAGCATCTCGGCCTCGATTCGGCGACCACCGAAGCCTATGCCGACGTCGAGCGGCTGACGCTTGCAGACGATCCGCGCATCCTTGACTGGTTAGAGGGTGCCGCTGCCGACATGCGGCAGGCCGTGCATATGGTCGAAACCATCTTCGACCCGCAGACGGTGATCCTTTCCGGCAGTGCGCCGGAGCCCTTGGCGAAGCGGCTCTTCGAGGCGATGTTCCCCCTGATCCCGTCGAACGCCGACCGGCCGGACCGAAGCCTGCCCCGTCTGCAGATCGGCATGGTCGGTCCCTGGGCCGTGGCACTCGGTGCGGCTGCCGAGCCGATCCGCCGCGCCTTCGATCCGCTCTTCTCGGCGATCTTGAAGGAGGCCCCTTAAGCGGCCGCATGGACGGGGCGGCTGCTTATCCGCTAGGCGTCAGCACAGTTTATTTGCACGAGCGTACCGGATTCGCCGAATCAGACCTTCCCTGCGTTTCGGCAACATTCTACTTGGATATCACTCGCGCAACCCGCGAGCTTCCCCGCGTCATTGGGAGCCAAACCGTGGCGCTTGCTGCCCCGCTTCGTGCGGGGCCCTTTTTTCTATGAAGCCGCAAAACTTTTCGGAAAAGCCTGACGCAGCAGGGCCAGGGCCGTCTTGTGCAAGGCGTCCGAGCGGGCCATGTCGGGATTGAACGTATCCCAGTACCAGGCGCCCTGGACGAGGTAGTTCAGCCCCTCGGCAAGCGTATCCGTATCCACGTTCTCGTAACCGCCATCTCGCGCCACCTCGGCAAGCAGCGCACGCGACTGGGCGAGATAGGCCTTGTCGCTCGGCAGGCTGATCAGGCGGTCGAGTTGCATGGTCTGCCGGTCGCTGCCGAACAGCACCCAGACGGACACCCAGTCCGGATGACGGTAGCGGAAATGCCGGGCACAGTCGATGGAAGCGACGACGCGCTCCGCGGCCGAAAGGTCGGGCGCGTTCACCGTCTCTTCCCAGAGACGGGCGAACTGCTCGTTGAGATATTCGAGAACCGCGCGAAAGAGTTTTTCCTTCGAACCGAAGTGAAAAACCACCAGCGCATTGGAGGAGCCGATTTCACGGGCGATGCGCTGCATGGTGACGCCCGCGATACCCTCTTCGGCGATAAGGCGGATGGTGGTGTCGATGATGCGCTGAGCGCTCGCCTGCCCGCGCAGATGACGGCGATCCTGCCTGCCGGTCTTGGTCATCGGCGTTGCGGCATCCGCATCGTCATTGGGCGCTGGAGCGGCTTTCGGTGTCTTCAACGCATCGCCCCCGGTTCGCGTGGTCCGCTCTTATCGAATGACGAACGGTCGTGGTCAACGGCTGGCGGCTAAGCAGCGTTCGGCAGGTCGAAACCGAGTGTCCATTTGTCGCCGATCAACCGGTCATAGTGTGGGGGATCGAAGCGCTCGAAGCCGCCGCCGGGATAGAGCGTCAGTTCCCCGAGCTTGATCCAGTCGTCGCTGGCATAGAGGTCGATGCGCAGGAAATCGAAGCCGCGGCCGATGGTCTGGGCAATGCGCATCATTTCGTCGAAACGCGCCGGCTTCGGCACCTCGCCCGGATAGAACGTCAGGTAATCGGGATCATGGAACGGCAGCTTCACCCAATCGGGCGTGTAGTGGCAGGCATAGCCCTCGCCGTCGATCCGCAGATTGATTTCGATATGCGACACGACGCCGTCAAAGGTGAAGAAGCGGTAGTCCCATGGCACGCCGCCATCCACGACCAGCATCGCTTCTATGAGGACTTGCGGTTTCACGCCGCTATAGGCCCATTCGCGATTGTACTGGGCATGGTCGAGCTGTAGCCACGCCGGCGCGGGGTTTTCCGCAAGCAGGCGCTGGATATCGTCCTGCGTGTAGAGGAACCGCCCCTGCGCACTGGCATGGGTGGGCTTGACCACAGCCGGCAGGGGAACCGTTGTCCAATCGACCGTCGAAAGATCCTTACCGACCCAATAGGTCGGCGTCACATAGGCCGATCCCAGCTTTTCCGTGACGAAGGGCTTCACAGCGGCCTTGTCGACCAGCGTCGCGTAGATCGGCTTGCGGTCGTAGAGTTTACGCGCCTGCACTTTCTCGCAAAACGTCTTCGGCCGATCGATATCGGGCCATTTACCCTTGATGACCCAGTATTTCAGCTTCAGGTACGGCTTGTCGGGCAGCGGTTTGATCACGCGCCAGATCAGGTGATGGAACATCTCCTTGAGTGTCCGCTGCTGATAGCCGGGGACAAGGAACGTCTCCTTGCGCTCCGGTTTGTCCATCATCGCTCTCACCGCCTTTATTTTGCCACTGTCCACCAATGCCCGGCTTTATTTAATGCAAAGTTATCTTTTCGTGAGAAAAGGGCGAATGACCAGCATCCTCGGCTCTTCCCTGCTCAATTTGGCGGCAACACTCGTATCGCTGATGGCAGGCTTTCTCGTCAGCGTCATAAACGCGCGCGTGCTCGGCCCGGCCGGCTCGGGCACGGTCGCCTATGCCATGTGGGTGGTCGTCTGCGCCGCCGCGCTTGCGGACCGGGGATTTCCGCAGATGGTTCTGCGCTACGTGGCAGCACTACGCGATCAGGGCGAGCCGGCATGGCGTCCGGTCGTGCGGCAGGCCTTCAAGTCGTTCCTGCCCGTCGTGCTCGTGGTTTTCCTGCTGCTTCTTGCCTATGGCCTTTATCACAGAACCCTGGGCCGCCCGGCACCCTGGATCTGGATCGCTGCAAGCGTGCTTTTCCTCGCCTATGTCTTTTCCGCCTTCTCGGCCGCGGCCGCGCGTGGGCGTGGGCGCTTCGGCGAGGTTGCCGCCATCACTGCCGTCGGGAGCCTCTTGCAAATACCGCTCGTCTTCATGGGCGCCTTTCTGGTGGGGCCGGGCGGCGCCTTTCTCGGCATGCTGACCCGGTATCTGCCGCAGGCTCTCAGCCTGCCCAAACATCTCGGCCGCCGCTCCGCGCCGGAGGCAACCGTCCTGTCGCCCGAAATGCAGAGCTACCGCCGCAGCATGTGGGCAAGCGACGCGATCGACATCATCCTGCTCACACGCATCGAATACCTCGTCATCGGCTATTTCCTCGCCGATGCGGATGTCGGCTATTTCGCTGCCGCCGTGGTGTTTGCTGGTCTGGTGGGCCAGATGACCCTCCAACTGTCGCCCGCTTTCCTCGTTGGCCTTACGGCGCGCGCGCCCAGCGAAGGCGCCTCCGGTCCGCCCAGCGAACTCTACAGGAACAGCCTGCGGTTGACCGCCCTCTTCATGATGCCGCTCGGCATTGGTGGGGCGGCGGTCGTCGGCCCGCTCGTTCCTCTCGTCTTCGGCAATGACTTTGCGCCGGCTGCAAATGCCGCCGTGCTGTTCATGCTGGCTTCCGTGCCGGCCGGGATCGCCGTGGTGCCCTGGGCCTCTCTAGCCGCCGGCGCGCGGGCGCGCACCTTGATGCATGTGACGCTTCTTTCCGCAGCGCTGATTTTTACCCTGCTGATCATCGTCGTGCCGGTCGCGGGAATTTGGGGCGCGGCGGTGGTCCGGGTCCTGTCCGAAACACTGACACTGGCGTTTTTGCTGCGGGCCGCAAGCAGCGATGGTGGTCCCTCGGCCCCCTGGAATGCGCTTTTACGCACGCTGGTCGCCGCGAGCCTCTGCGGCGTCGCGGCCTTTGCCGCCACGGTGGTGGTGCCGGGTATAATCGGGATCGTTCTGGCTATTGGTACGGGTGCCCTCGTCTATCTGGTGGCAATCCGGCTGCTTGGTCTCATCGCGACGGACGAGGCAACACGCCTGTTCCAGTTGGTCGAAACGCGCCTGCCGGGGGCGCTGCGCCCCCTTGCTCAACGCCTTGTCGAGCTGATTGCCGCATCTCCGGCGAGAACCGGTTAAGCCTGCTGCGGAAACACCGTGTCGAGCGTCTGCGCCGCCACGTCCTCCCAGCTGAGAATGCCGTCACGGTAGGTCGGATCGTGTGGCCAGCCGAGTGCGGTGTCGATGATGGCCCGCCAATCGTTGGCCGCATCGAGCGAATAGGTGATTTCGTTGCCCCGCGACACGGGAATGATATCCGGAAGCACGACTGGAAGCAGGCAGTAGCCGTATTGCAGCAGCTTGAGGCTCGATTCCGCCAGATAGACTTCGCTGGTGTTCACCTTGTAAGGCGCCAGTCCGATATTGGCATGGCGGATATAGGCGGCCAGAGTTTCGAACGACTGCTCGCCATGAACCTCGATATTGCTGGGCACATCCCCGCGCCACCGGATGCCAAAGAGATGAAACGTCACTTCGGGCGCGACGGCTGCCATCTGCTCCACGGCGGCCTGGTCGAACAGCATATCGCCGACGGCGACCGCATTGCGGCTCCCTTGCGGATAGGGTGAGACGTCGGCTTTGTCGAAGGCAGCCCCTTCGATGCCCTGCGGGACGAAGTTCACTTTGCCCCCCGGCGGAAGCATCTCGCCAAGGTGGCGCGACGGAACGCAGATGCTGTCGAACGACCCGATGACCCGACGCTCGGTTTCGCAAAGATAGGGTGCCGCTCCCACGCTGTTCAGGAGATCACGGCAGAAATAGAGCAGTTTCGCCTTCGGGTTCAACTGCCGGAGGAGCGGAACGAAGGCGACCGGCGTGCCGCTTTCGACGACCACGAGATCCGCCTCCTTGATCTTCTGCGCCACGAATCCGGGAAGATATCGCCCATAGAGCGCGAAAAGCGGTTTCACCGCAGCATTGACGAGCGGGTTGGACGTGCTGAAGGCATGGATTGGCGGCAGATAGGCACCCGCGTGAAGGTGCGGCTCGATCTCTGCGTAGCGATTGCCTTGCGTGCGGCGCAACGCCTCCAGCCGCGCCTTCTGTTTGAAGCGGCTCAGCCCGCTGTGGCCGACTGTCGTGAAAAACACGTCATGCCCGGCCGTCGCCCAGTTGCGCGTGACAAAATGGATGCTCGCCTTCCTGAAGCCGTCGAGGAAGACGTGCGACGTCAAGACGACAATTTTCCTGGCATGCATGATCGTCTCTTCCATGATCGACGCATCACGGGCGGCGGGTTTTGAATGGCTTTGCCCCATGAGCGGGCAAATTAGAGGGGGCAGCCTTAATATTGCCGGAACATGTTCCAAAGTCCTTACAACCGGGAGATCACTTGGCGTCCACGCTCTCGCCCGGCGACTGGACGGGCCCTTCGGCTGGAACGCCCGGATTTCCTTCGGTTCGGTCGCGATGCAGCGCCGCACGGGCGAGCAGCATGAGCGTGACCGGCGTGGTGACTGTCACAAAGATGCCAATCAAAATTTCGTGAACGACGGGCCGCGTGGCAAGCACGGTGAAGAAAATCATCGAGGCCATGACGATGCCGCCCGTGCCCCAGCTCGTGCCCAGCGTTGGCGCATGGATGCGCTCGTAGAAGGTCGGCAAGCGGACGAAACCGATCGTGCCGATCAGCGTGAGCCCGGCGCCGACAACCAAGAAGAAGGAGACAAGGAGTGCTGCCCAGGCCGGCAGTTCGCTTGCATGTTCGATCGTGCTCATTCGATCACCTCCCCCCGCATCAGGAATTTGGCGAGGGCAACCGTCGCGACGAAGCCAAGCATGCCCATCACCAGGGAAGCTTCGAAATAGATGACCTTGCCGGTGCGCATGCCGAACACCATGAGGAGAAGCATGGAGTTCACGTACAGCGTGTCGAGTGCCAGCACGCGGTCCTGCGCGCGCGGGCCGCGCGACATGCGCAGGGCGGCAAGCGCCATCGCGGTGGCCAGGCAGATCTGCGCAAAGGTGACGGACCAGAGGAGGATCGTGTGGCTCATTCGAAGATCTCCAGCAGCAGCGCCTCGTAGCGGGTCTTGATCAACACACGCCACGCTTCCTCGTCGACGAGGTCGAGCACATGGATCAGCACCGACTTGTTCAGCGAGTTGTATTCCAGCCAGGCGGTTCCCGGCGTGCTCGTCACCACGACGGCGAGTACGGCGAGCGCCGTCGGGTTCTCCAGTTCCAGCGGAACGGTTATGAAGCCGGATTTGATGCGCTTGCTGCGTCCCGTCAGCAGGATGGAGGCGACGGCGATGTTCGAGCGCACGATGTCATAGAGTACGATGCTGACCAGCTTGGGCAGCAGGTACCATTTGGGCAGGCGTGGCTTGACAGGGCGGAGCGCCGCCATGCCCCAGGAGGCGAAGACCGAAACGATGCAGCCAAGAATAAGATGACCGAGCGTAAACCCGTTGAGGGCAAGCCACATGATGACGAGCGAGGCGCTCAGAAGCGGATAGGGCAGCATGTCAGAGCCCTCCCCCGCCATCCGGCCCGCTCGGTTCGCTCACGCCTGCGCGGCGCGCATTGATCACGGCATCGATATAGGTCGTTGGCTGCTGCAGGTTCCGGACGGTCTCCTCCATATAGCTCATCGCCGGCCCCGCCTTGATGGTCAATGCGAGCGTCAGGGCGATCAGCAGCATGACAGGCGCCATTTCCATGACGAGCACGCGCGGCACCGTGCCCTCCATCGAGGCCCAGAAGGTGCGGATGCCGGCGCGCGTCATGGAGATGAGTGCGGCGAGCCCAGACAGGATGAGCAGACCGACGATCCACCAGGCGGAGGCAGCAATGGGTGTGTCACCCTGCGCACTCGTGCCGATCATGCCCGACAGCATGGCAAACTTCGCAACGAAGCCGGAGAGCGGCGGCAGGCCCGAGAGCAGGATGCCGCAGGCGGCAAAGCAGATGCCGAGCACCGCGATCGTCCCCGGCATGGTGACGCCGACCTCGACCTCTTCATCCTCCTCGTCCGCATCGCCATAGGCTTCCATCGTCACGGCGAGAACCGACGCGCCGGCGTCCTGCCCGCGCTCGACGAGTTCGATGAGCAGGAAGAAGGCGGCGATCGTGAGCGTGGAGCTCACCATGTAGAAGAGCGCGCCGGCCGTCACCATGCCATTGTTGAGGCCGAGCACGGCGAGCAGGGTCCCCGAGGAGACGAGCACGGAGTAACTTGCCAGCCGCCCCAGCGCCTGCGAGGCCAGCACGCCGATCGTGCCGAAGGCGATGGTCGCCATGCCGCCGTAGAGCAGGACGTTGAGCCCGAGGCCGGCGGAAGCGCCCTGCCCGAAGACCAGCAACGAGAGGCGCAGGATGACGTAGATGCCGACCTTGCTCATGATCGCGAAAATACCGGCAACCGGAGCGGTCGCGGCACTGTAAGCACCCGGCAGCCAGAAATTCAGCGGCCACATACCGGCCTTGATGAGGAAGACGATGCCAAGAATGCCGGCGCCGGCCTCCAGCAGCATGCGTCGCTCGCCTTCGATTTCGCCGATGCGCACGGCGAGATCCGCCATGTTGAGCGTGCCCGCCGAACCGTAGATGGCGCTGACGCCGATCAGGAAGCAGAGCGCCGCCGCAAGGTTGACGGCGATGTAGTGCAGACCCGCCTTGACGCGCATGGAACCGGAGCCGTGCATCAGCAGGCCATAGGATGCGGCCAGCATCACCTCGAAGAAGACGAAGAGGTTGAAAAGGTCCCCCGTCAGGAACGCACCGTTGAGCCCCATCAGCAGGAACTGGAACAACGAATGGAAATGCGCCCCCGCGGTGTGCCAGCGGGCGAGCGCATAGACGAGCGTGGGGATCGCCAGGATCGAGGCGAGGACGAGCATCAATGCCGACAGCCGGTCGACCACCAGCACGATACCGAAGGGCGCCGGCCAGTTGCCGAGCATATAGACACCCTCGAAGGTGCCCTCGCCGCTATTGGCAAGCCGGAACAGGCTGATGGCGACGGCGGCAAGCGCCAGGCCCGAAACGACGCTGATCATGGCCTTGATGACGCGCTCGCGCTCATCGAAGAAGAGCAGCGTTGCGCCGGCGACAAGCGGGATGAGGATCGGCGCGATGATGAGGTGTTGCTGCCAGCCGCTCATTTCGGCTGCTCCCTGCCGTCGACATGGTCTGTGCCGGTCAGGCCGCGCGCGGCGAGTAGAACCACGAGGAAGAGTGCCGTCGTGGCAAAGCCGATGACGATGGCGGTCAGCACCAGCGCGTGCGGTACCGGATCGGTCACCGTCGAGATATCGACGCCCTCGCCGAGCAACGGCGCGGCATTGGACTTCACGCCGCCGACGCCGAAGATGAAGAGGTTGACCGCATAGGACAGCAGCGAAAGGCCGATGATGACCTGATAGGTGCGCGGGCGCAGGATGAGCCAGACACCGGACCCCGTCATGATGCCGATACCGATCGAAAGGACGAGTTCCATCAGGTTTCCTCCGCCTTGGTGGCTTCGAGGCCGCGGACCCGATGCGTACGTATGGACTGGTGTGCAAGCGCAATCAGGATGAGCACCGTGGCGCCAACGACGAGCGAGAAGACGCCGAGATCGAACAGGAGGGCGGTCGCTGCCGGAATTTTGCCGATGAAGGGTAGCTCGATATATTGCGAATAGGTCGTCAGGAACGGATAGCCGAACAGCCAGGCGCCCATGCCCGTAAGGGCCGCCATAAGAAGGCCGATGCCCATCCAGCGCAGCGGCAGGATGCGCAGGCGGTCTTCTGCCCAGCGCACGCCGCCGGCAAGATATTGCAGCAGGAAGGCGATCGCCATGGTGATGCCAGCGGCGAAGCCACCGCCCGGCAGGTCATGCCCACGCAGGAGCAGGTAGATCGAGAAGGTGATGATGACCGGGAACATCCATTGCATGATCACGGACGGCACGAGCAGGTAGTCGCGCACGGTATCGCCCGCCGAACGCTCGGGGCGTTCCGCGTCATAGGCATTCTGGATGCGCTGCTGTTCCGGCTTGTCCACGCTGTCCGGCGCCGGGCGGAAGCGACGCAGCAGTGCGAAGACGGTCAGGGCCACGATGGCGAGAACGGCGATCTCGCCCAGCGTGTCGAAGCCGCGGAAGTCGACGAGGATGACGTTGACCACGTTGCGCCCGCCGCCTTCGGTATAGGCCTTCTCCAGGAAATAGCTGGCGATCGCATCAGGCACCGGCTGCTTCATGATCGCGTAGGAGAAAACGAACATGCCGAAGCCGCAGGAAATCGCGAGCAGAAAGTCGCGAAAGCGGCGGCTACGGGCAGAAAACGTGACCGAATTGTCGACCTTTTCGGACCGTTTCGGCAGCCAGCGCAGGCCGAGCAGCAACAGGACCGTCGTGACGATCTCGACGACGAGCTGCGTGATGGCAAGGTCCGGGGCCGACAGCCAGACGAAGGTGATGCAGGTGGTGATGCCCGCGCCGCCAAGCAGGACGAGCGCCGCAAGACGGTGATATTTCGCCTGATAGGCCGCACCCAGCGCACAGAACGCCCCAACACACCAGACGGCGGCGAAGATCGGATCGATACCGTCAAAAGCGAGCGGTGTCGGCGCAAAGCCGGCGATATAGAGCGGCAAGACACCGGCCAGCAGACCGGCAGCGGCGATGAGGCGCAACTGCGGCTGCAGATTGCGTGTGCCCAGGCGGCTTTCCATCCAGCGCGCCCATTTCCACGAGACAGTCACGAGCACACGCTCGAAGATGCGCTGGCCGCCGAGATGGCGGAAGAGCGGTGGGCCATCGTCGCACTTGGCGAGGTAGTCCTTCATCACCGCGTAGAGCGCCACGCCGCCGACCAGCGCAATCACGCTCATGATGAGTGGGGTATTGATGCCGTGCCAGACAGCGAGGCTGTATTCCGGCGTGCGGTCGCCAAGCACGGAGACGACGGCCGAATGCAGGAACGGGCCGATCGACAGGCTGGGAATGATGCCGACCACCAGGCAGGCGAGCACCAGGAATTCGATCGGGAAGCGCATCCAGTGCGGCGGCTCGTGCGGTTTCGGCTTCGGCAGGTCGGTCGGTTCAGGGCCGAAGAACACCATGTGGATGAAGCGGAGCGAATAGGCGACGGAGAAGGCGCCGGCGAGCACCGCGATATAGGGCAGGATGCGGTCGAGCACGGAATCCGCGTGCGTTTCAACGGCTTCGGCGAAGAACATCTCTTTCGAGATGAAGCCGTTGAGCAGCGGCACGCCGGCCATGGCCGCGCTCGCCACCATGGCGAGCGTGCCGGTGATCGGCAGGTATTTCAGGAGCCCGCTTAATCGTCGCATGTCGCGCGTGCCGGTCTCATGATCGATGATGCCGGCGGCCATGAAGAGCGACGCCTTGAAGGTGGCATGGTTCATCATGTGGAAGATCGCCGCGACCGCAGCGACGGGGCTGCCGAGGCTGAGCAGCGTGGTGATGAGGCCCAGATGACTGATCGTCGAGTAGGCGAGCAGGCCCTTCAGGTCCTGCTGGAACATGGCGAAATAGGCGCCGAGGATCAGCGTGCTGATGCCGGCGATGCCGACCAGCATGAACCATTCATAGGTGCCCGACAGGGCCGGCCAGAAACGCACCAGCAGGAAGACGCCCGCCTTCACCATGGTGGCGGAATGCAGATAGGCCGAGACCGGCGTCGGCGCCGCCATGGCATTCGGCAGCCAGAAATGGAACGGCACCTGCGCGCTTTTGGTCAATGCGCCCATGAGGATCAACACGAGCGCGGTGAGATAGAGCGGATGCGCCTTGATCTGGTCTCCAGAGGCGAGCACCACATCGAGGTCATAGCTGCCGACGATATGGCCGAGCACCAGCAGGCCGGCGAGCAGGCAGAAGCCGCCAATGCCGGTGATCGTCAGCGCCATGCGTGCGCCGTCACGCGCCGCGGCATTGTTGTGCCAGTAGCTGATGAGCAGGAAGGAGAAGATGCTGGTCAGCTCCCAAAACACCGAGAGCAGGATGATGTTGCCCGACAGCACGATGCCAAGCATGGAGCCCATGAAGGCGAGCAGGAAGGAGAAGAAGCGCGGGACCGGATCCTCTTCCGACATGTAGTACCGCGCATAGAGCACGACGAGGCAACCGATGCCGGTGATGAGCATGGCGAAAAGCCAGGCAAAGCCGTCCATGCGCAGCGTGACGTTCAATCCGAGCTGCGGCAGCCATTCGAGATCGAGCCGAACCTTGCCGCCATCGCGCACCGCCGGATAGAGCGCCGCCGTCAACAGGAGGGCGGCAAACGACACGACGCCCGACATGCGCGCTGCAAGAATGCGGGAATCCGTCCGCAAGAGAATGGTCGCGGCAAGGCTTCCCGCAAAGGGAAGGCAGACCAGCAGGACCAGAATCATTTCACCTGTCATCGATTGGTCGATCGCTTTCGAACGTCAGAGCTTCTCACATGCCGGCACGCCGGCGACATCGGGAAGACTGCGGCGATCGATGGAGACGATCGGGGCAGTCGTCAGGCGAAACTGCACGGAGGGGCACGCGCCCCACGCGTCTGGATACGATCACTGCCGGCCGCGAAAGGCGGAACGATGGCCGCGTTGACGGCAGTACCGTTCACATACACGCCCGTGTTCGCCGATAGACAGCCGAGATCGATACCGCCGCCATCGAGCGGGGTCGCCTTGCCAGCGACGGGGCGCTTGCGGCATTCCATATCGGCAAGAGCAGATGAGGTATTCGCCGCCTTCTGTGTGCCGTATCGAAGCACTTTCGACGGGGCGCTGGCGGTAGCGGGAGCCGACAGCGTCGATATCAACAACAAAAGACAGGTCAGCGAGGTGCAAAGAAGGCGAAAAGCCCGACAAACCGGTCGATGCTGTTGCCCGAATGCTGCCAAACGCCCTGCCTCTCTAGTTCGCCGCTTGTCTTGAAGATTCTTTCATCCGGACAATACGTTGGCGGGATTGATGCTGTCCACCCGCAAGCATGAAACTTTTCCAAATTTACGCCAGATCGCGACGCCACACGCGAGTGGGTTTCATTACTATCCGTCAAAACGGGGATCGTGTCGCGATCCGCTCGGCTTGATGCCATGTCGCTTTGGGCGCATTCTTATCCCGCGAATCGCATGTAGCAGACCTGCCGGCCGATATTTCCCGGTGTCCAGTGAGTTCCGTCTCCCGGTGACTGCGCGCAACCTGCGGCATATCCGGCACGGCGTCAGTCCACTCTCAAACGAGGATACACGATGACGGATGCGAGAAGTGAATGGATCAGCAAGCGCGCCTACACGATCTGGGAAGAAGCCGGGCGACCGCATGGTCATGACGCCGACCATTGGGCCCAGGCTGTGCTTGAGCGTGAGGAGTTCGAGCGCGTGGCACTCGCCCCCGAGACAAAGCCGGCGAGCAAGAAGAAGCCGCTGATCGAAATCTCCGCGAAAGCCCAGGACAAGAAGTCTGAGGCGGCCAAGTCGAAGAAGAAGGCGGATGCCGCGGCTGAGAAGCCGGCCGCAGCCAAAGCCGTCGCCAAGGCGAAGTCTTCCAAGGCTGCGGCAAACAGCAAACTGATCTGATCGCCCTTACAAGGTAGCGAGTGTCCTGTTGGCAATCACGCCGGCATAGGCGTCGCGCTGGGTTACCTTGTCTTCCAGCGCTGAGATGATGTTCTCGGCAAAGTCGACATCGTAGAGATCGAGCATTGCGCTAAGGCCACCCGGCGTGAAGACATTGATTTCCAGGATCTTGTCGCCGACGATGTCGAGGCCGACCAGGAACATGCCGTCCTCGATGAGCTTGGGGCGGACCATTTCAGCGATCGCCAGGATTTCCGGCGTGATCTCGACGGCGACAGCCGTCCCGGCCGCGTGAATGTTCGAGCGGACCTCGCCCTTGGCCGGCACGCGGCGGATGGCGGCATATTTACCGCCGTGCTCCAGCGGGCGGCCGTTCATCAGGAACAGACGGACGTCTCCCTCTGTTGCGGCCGGCAAGTAGTTCTGGACGATCAGGTATCCCTCGCCGCTGACCGCCTCGAAAATCTGGTTGAGATTTGCTTCATCGGCGGAGCCGATCTTGAAGACGTTCTTGCCGCCGGACCCTTGCAGCGGCTTCATGATGACGCCTTCCTTGTGGCTGTCGATGAAGGCCTTGATTTCGTCGATACTCTTGGAGATCAGCGTTTCGGGACGAACCGCCCGTGGAAATCCCTGGAAATAAAGCTTGTTCTGCGCCAGCGACAGACCGTCCGGATCGTTGACGACGATGCTTCCGCGCGCGGCGGCAAGTCGGCCGAACATCGCACCGACATGGGCCGCCCAGGGCCGGTCGTCGGCATCAAGCGAGGGGTCGTTGCGAAGGAAAACGACGTCGACGTCGCTTACATCCATCGTCTCGATCGCTGCGTCGTCACCCTGGAGGGCAGCGTGAAAACTCTCCGGCTTCTTGTAGCGTTTGCCGGGCGGAACACGGCCCCGGATCGAGAGCGTGTCGTCGGCGCGCAGCACGAAATCACCCGGCGTTATGTACCAAATGTCGTGTCCGCGCGCGACCGCCGCCATGGCGAGCGCCGTGGTCGTATAGGTCGGGGTTTCCCCCTCGATGGAGTTGACGAAAAAGGCGATGCGCATGGCTGCTCTCCTCAAGCTTCGAGCATGGAAAGGGGGGTGAGACCGGCGCGGGCGCGTTCCAGCCTTGCGCGCCCCCGGTCGGTTTCGAGACAGAGGGGGCGAAGGATCGGTGCCTTCAGCAGGCCGCGGGCTCCAAGCTCCTCCATCACGCTGAAATGGGACGCGGAAATCTTGCCCATCCAGAACGGATCGAGCGCACCGCCGGCCTTCAGGTGGCTAAGCAGCGACAGCAGGCCGCGCAGATAGATCGCATCCTTGGCGAGTCCTCCTCCGCGAAAGACCCGCAGCAGAAGACCGAATGCCATTTCCGTGTCGAAATCATAGTCTTGTACCAGTACGCGAAAGCTTTCAGCGAAGGACGCTCCCGCCAGCATGAGATCGCAACCGATGACGCGGGCGGCCAGCAGACGCAGGCGTTCCGGCGTGAAGCCGCCGGCCAGGAATTCGGCGAAAACCGCCAGTCCCTCCTGCATGCCCTCGTAACCCGAAAGGCCCGTCCGGAACACGCGCAGCCCCTGTGCCGAACCGTTGAAATAGGTGAGAAGATGGACCCCCACCTCGTGGCTGAGCAGCGCTTCCACGCGGTGGCGCATCATGCGTGTGCGGCGGGAAATGAGCAGGCGGCGCCCCGATACCAAGAGACCGGCAGGCACGTCGTCACGCAGCTCGATGGCGGCGTCGAAACCGTCGTAGCGAAGATGGTAGTCCAGCATCATGGAGCGTGCGCGATGCTCGACGTAGAAGCAGTCCACAACCTCGTCATCATCGTCCGAAAGGGACGGCAAGCGCCTGGCATCGGAGGTCCCATCCAGAACCTCGCGGGCAGCCTTCAACAGCGACGGTTCCACCGGGCCGTAAAGCGTACGGCCAAACTCGACGAACCGCGCTTTTTCCCGTTCAGCGATCAGCGTCAGTTGAAGATCGAGTTCCTGCTGCTTTTCCCGGTAGATCTGGTGCAGCACCGGATCTTCGAGCCGGTCGAGCGCGATCGAATAGAGCCGGCGCTTTTCCTGTTCCACCAGCAGGCTCAGTGGTCGATACAGGAACCGCGGCGGCTTTTCGAATTTGTTCGCCTTGAATTCCTTCCAGGCCGCATCCGCATTGATCGGGGTGACGGCAAGCAGGAAATCGAAACTCGAAGCGACGTCGTCCATCCCGCGGTCCGCCCGTTCGACCGCGTCGATGAAGGCCTTGCGGCCAAAGGCGCGGTAGGTGGCCGGCTTCGGGAAGCCATCGGCATCGAGAAACGCCGCGAAGGCGCGCAGGCCCGCATCGAGGAAGTTGTCGATGAGCCGTTCGCGCAAATCCGGATAAGTGGCGTCCGATCCCGTCACGCGGTAGATCGGCGCGAAACGCAGCGTCAGGAGCGGCAGTTGCAAAGCCAAAAGCTCGGAGCGCACGCAGGGATCGTCGTCTGCGGCACAAAGCTCGACATGCGGCGTGCGAAAACGCGCCTCGAACGCCTTGACCGCCGTTTCAAACGCCTCCAGTGCCCGGTTCGCCGCAATACCGGGCGTTGCCGACAGCATGACTTCGAAAGGCTGCAAAAACGGTGCGTCGTCGGAAAGCAGCCGGTCGCGATCGAATTCGTCTATGTCGAACAGCACGAAGGTGCCGAATTTCCGGCGGAGCGCGTCTGCGATCGGCACGATGAGTTCAACGGCATCCTCGATCCGGCTGACAAGCAGATAAGAGGCATTTGCCGCCGCAACCTCGCGGGCGACAATGTGCCCGTCCGGCTCCCCGACATGCAGACAGAGGAACGGCAACGGCCGGTCGATATGAAGGCGCCCTCCTTCGAGATCCCTGCGCACCGATTTCCCGGCCTCGAGCGCCTCGACGACCTCTTCGGCCAGCGACTTCTCCTTCTTTCGTCGTGGTTTTCGGACCTTCCTGGTCGGGCTCATGCGACCTCCCGCAGTGCCCCTTCGAGCACAGGCAGGGATCCGGTGATCAGCGCGCGAAACGCCGCGATGGCCTGCCAGTCCGGCGCGCCCGTCCACTCGTCCATGAAAATCTTCTTGAATTCAATCGCGATGGCACAGCCGCTGTCGGCAAACCGCTCATGGATGAACCGCGTCTGCTCGCCCCGCCCCTGGAAGGCGACGTTCTCGCGCACGTCGAGCCTGCGGCCAAGAAAATCGAAATCCGCGGCGAAGGCCATGAATGCCTCGATGACCGGCGCCCAGCGCTCTCGGTCCATCGAGGCGGTGCCGATATTGATTTCCGGGGCTTCGCTCGCCTCGGTCGAAGCGACTGCCGCTCCGCCGCGGCGATGGTTGTAGCTGTGGATGTCCAGCACGATGAAGCGACCGTATTGTGCCGCGATGCCACGCAGATAGTTTTCCAGCATGGCATAATAGGCGTCGTGAACGGCGAGCGCCTCCGCGATCTCCGCATCGGTGGGCTTTTCGCGCCAGACCTTCAGCCCCCAGGCCTGCTCGGGCAAGAGGTAGAAAGCCCCGTCCCGGGCACGATTGAGATCGACCTCGAAACGCGAGCGATGAAAGACGATACGGTTTTGCAGGTCGCGGATGGTTTGCGCGGTGAAAGGGTCCTCTTCGCGCAGGCGTTCATCCTCGTCGAGTGCCATTTTCAGCAGCAGGTTTTCGCAAACCGCATGGCCATCGTGAATAGCCGTCGCGACCACGGGCGATGCACCCCGGTGCGTCGTCCACCAGGCATTCGTGTTTCCGCTTGCCGCATCATCCAACATTCGCTTCGCCCTGCCCTGTTTCCGTCCGCAAGGAATGCCTGACGAAGATGTTCGTTCCAATCACCGCGGCGCGATACCCCCTTGGAGGGGCGGGCAAAGCACTCTATCTGAACGGTCGACACCCTTTACGACGAGGAACCCCGTGCGCTCGATCTATATGCTGGCTGGCCTGCTGATGACGGCGCTCGGCATCGTCGGGGCCTTCCTGCCTTTGCTGCCCACAACGCCGTTCCTGCTGGTTGCCGTCTGGTGCTTTTCCCGCTCCTCGCCCCGTCTGGAGCAATGGCTGCTCAACCACCGCACGCTCGGACCGCCGTTGCGAAACTGGCAGCGCGAGGGCGCAATCGCCGCGCGTGCGAAAGTCGTCGCGGTTTCTCTCATTGCCGTGAGCTATGGCTTCTTCTGGTATCGTACGCAGCCGTCGCCGCTTCTTGCCGTCGTTGTCGGGCTCATCCTGTCGGGAAGCGTTCTCTTCATTCTGACCCGCCCGCTGCCGAAATGATCACCCACGCAGCAGAGCAGAAAGGAAACCAGACATGACGGTAGAGAATGGGGCTCCGATCATCGTCTGGTTCCGCAAGGATCTGCGCACGGACGACAATCCCGCCCTGATCGCCGCGTCGGAGACCGAGCACCCCGTCATCGCGCTCTACATACGCGAACCTGCGGAGGCCGGAACGGGTCCGCTCGGAGCGGCGCAGGACTGGTGGCTGCATCACTCGCTGGCGTCTCTCGGCAGCACGCTCGACAGGCTTGGAACGCCCCTCGTCCTTCGCAGCGGCCCGGCGGGCAAGGTTCTCGATGATATGATCGAGGAAACCGGTGCCGGCGGCCTCTACTGGAACCGCAGGCATAATCCGGCCGGTGTCGAAATCGACAAGGTTATCAAGGCCTCGCTCAAGGCACGCGGTGTCGACACGAGAAGCTTCGCGGCGGAATTGCTGCACGATCCGACGCGCCTGTTGACGGGAGAAAAGAAGCCGTACCGCGTCTACACACCGTTCTGGAAGGCGCTGGAGCGGGATGGAGAACCACACGAACCGACCGATGCGCCGGAAAAACTGCGGCCTCCCGAAAAAGCACCGGCATCCGACGTGCTGGACGATTGGCACCTTCTGCCGACGAAGCCGAATTGGGCATGCTCCTTCACCGACATCTGGACGCCGGGAGAAGGCGCGGCACGCGAACGCCTTGACGACTTCGCCGATGGGGCAATCGACGGCTACAAGACGGATCGTGATTTTCCGGCAATCGATGCCACATCCATGCTGTCGCCCCACCTGGCGTTCGGGGAAATCTCTCCCGCCCGCGTCTGGCACGCAACCCGTGGCCTGACGTCATCGAAGGACGATGTCGTGCATTTCCGCAAAGAACTGGCCTGGCGGGAATTCTGCTACCATCTGCATTTTCATTTCCCGAAACTGGCGGAGAAAAACTGGAACAGCCGGTTCGATGCCTTTCCATGGGAGGCGGCGGGCAAAAATTTCGAACTCTGGACGCGCGGCATGACGGGCTATCCCATCGTCGATGCGGGGATGCGGCAGCTCTGGAAACATGGCTGGATGCACAATCGTGTGCGCATGATCACCGCGTCCTTCCTGATCAAGCACCTGATGATCGACTGGCGGCGCGGCGAAA
Organism: Shinella kummerowiae; assembly: GCF_009827055.1. Taxonomy (GTDB): domain Bacteria; phylum Pseudomonadota; class Alphaproteobacteria; order Rhizobiales; family Rhizobiaceae; genus Shinella; species Shinella kummerowiae. Next base: position 470,482 of record NZ_WUMK01000005.1, on the reverse strand, counting down.
AATGGTTTCGCGATACGCTGGTGGATGCCGATGCGGCGTCGAATGCGGCGAACTGGCAATGGGTGGCAGGGTCCGGTGCGGATGCCTCGCCGTTTTTCCGCATCTTCAACCCGATCCTGCAGGGCGAAAAATTCGATCCCGACGGGACCTATGTGCGCAGTTTCGTGCCGGAACTGGAGATGCTCGATTCCGCCTGGATTCACAAGCCCTTCGACGCGCCGGAACCCGTGTTGAAGGAAGCAGGCCTCGATCTTGGCAAAACCTATCCCAAGCCGATCGTCGATCATCGCAAGGCGCGCGAATGCGCCCTTTCGGCCTACAAGTCCCTGAAGAACGATTGACCTAATCGTTGCGCGCCAGCGCCGAGGCGAGCAACGAGATGAACGCGCCGCCCGCCGCTTCAAGCGCGCCGCTGTTGTCGATGACGACGGTATCGGCCGAGACGACGATTTCCGGCACGGCGCGCTCAAGCCGCTTGGCGATCGCCTCCGTGCTTTCCCGGCCTCTCGCGGCGAGACGGGCAGCGAGAATGTCGGGGCGGGCGGTGACGAGCACGACCTTCAGCCGCGGATAGGCCTCCGCAAAGGCCGGCAGCGCCGAGCGACTGCCATTGGCGACCAGCGTCACGCCCTGTGCCAATTGATCGAGAGTCTTGCGCGGAATGCCGTAGGACAAGCCGTGTGCATCCCAGGAAACGGCAAACGCGCCATCGGCCGCGCGTTGGCGAAAGCCATCCGCATCGATTGCCTCATGCGCCTCTCCACCGGCATCGGCCGGGCGGGTGATGACGCGGCGCACGAACTGCACGCGCGCCTCGTCTGCGAAGTGGCGCTGAGCATAGGACATCACGCTGTCCTTGCCGGCCCCGCTCGGGCCGACGACGACGACCATGGTGCCCGCCGCCACAGGCGACGGCCGCGCGATCACCTGTTCGGCATCCATGCTCATGCCACCCGCTTGCCCTGCCGCCAGACGGAGCGCACGACCGGCACGCCGGAGGGGCGGCGGACGCGCACGAGGTCGGCGCGCAGGCCCTTGGCAATGGCGCCTCGATCATCGAGACCGACCGTGCGAGCCGGCGTCGTCGACACCATGGCGATCGCCTTGGTCAGGTCCATGCCCTCATCGGCAAGGATGAACGGCGCATGCATCAGGCTGAACGGCACGTAATCCGACGACAACACGTCGAGCACGCCCATGTTCGCGAGATCGCGGGCGGCGATGTTGCCGGAATGCGACTTGCCGCGCACGATGTTCGGCGCGCCCATCAGCACGCTCATGCCGGCACCATGCGAGGCCTTTGCAGCCTCGAAGCTGGTCGGGAATTCGGCGAGGCGAATGCCGTAGCCGATGGCTTCCTCGACATGCTCCAAGGTCGCATCGTCGTGGCTTGCGACCGAGATGTTGCGCGCCGCACAGGAGGCGGCAATCGCATCACGGTGCGGCTTGGCGTAGCGGGCGGAAAGATCCTGCTGGCGCTTGCAGAAGGCGTCGAACTCATCGTCGGTCAGGCCGCGCTTCTTCTTGTAGTAGAGGATATATTGCTCCAGCGTCTGGAACTGGCGCTGGCCGGGCGCGTGATCCATCAGCGAGACGAGGCGGACCATCGGGTCGTTCTCGAATTCTTCGTAATGCTCCAGCACGTTGTCGGTCGAGACTTCGCAACGCAAGTGAATGAGGTGCTCGGCACGCAGGCGATCTTCGGCCTGCGCTTCGGCGATGGCACTGGCCATGGCGCGCATCTCGCCCTTCTCGAAGCCACCGTCCTCGTCCGATCCCATGCGCAGGCAGTCGAATACTGTGGTGATGCCGGACGTGACGACCTGGGCGTCATGGGCCTGGATCGCCGCCGTCAGGCCCCAGCGCACGCCGGGGCGCGGCGAATAGTGGGCTTCGAGGTGATCGGTGTGCAGTTCCACGAGGCCGGGGATCAGGAAGTCGCCCTCCATGTCTTCGCCGGTCGCGGAGGAGCCTTCGGAGATGTCGGCGATCAGGCCATCGCGCAACACCAGCGTGCCGTCGAGGATACGGTCCTCAAGCACGATGCGGGCATTGGAAAGAACGGTTTCGCGGGTCATGTCAGGCGGTCTTTCTGTTGGCTGCCCCACCCAGCGGGAAGAGCGAATGGACGGTGAAATCGGCGCCGCGCGACTGTTCGCGGAAGAGCGCGAGGCCATGGACGGCCAGCGGGCGGCCGTGGAAGTCGGCGAATTGATCGAGAAGCACGCCTTCGACGGCATCGCGGCGTTCGGCCGGCACGCGTCCCGTCAGAGTCATGTGGAAACGAAACTCATCGAACACGTAAGGGTACCCCCATTGCACGAGGTTCTGCCGCTCAGTGGCGGTCAGTTCATCGGGCTTGCGCCGTGCGATATCAGCAGACGTCAGCGGCGCGCGGAAACGCTCGAAACGGCGCACAACTTCGCCGGCAAAGCCTTGCAGTGGCGCGCACTCGTCTGCCGGCACCAGAGCGAAGAAAGACCCGAGGCGGCCGACGATGATTTCCGGGATTTCGAACGGCTCGGTCTCGCTGACGAACCGGCCGATCTCAGCCACAAGCTCCGCCTCCGAGCGGCCTTCGGCAAGCGAAAACGGCGCCTTTATCGTGGCATGGAATCCGTAGCGGCGCGGATCCGCCGTCAATCCTGCCAGCGCTGCCCCATCGAGTCCGTTCACGCTCGGCTGCTCGAGAGCGGCCCCGGTAAACGCATTGCGCCCCAGCCAGCGCTGGGCGGAAAGGGTCAGCGGGTCGCTTGCGGACGGGGTGAAATAGAGGGCGTAACGCAATGGCTTATTCCTATGCAATTCAGAGAATGCCGCCGGACCGGCGGCATCGGACCTTGTAGGGATTCGTGTGGCAGCATCATGCCGCCCCACGGATCTTTTGCTGGACCTGCTCAGTGCGCAGGCTTGCCCATGAGCCGCGAGCGAAGCGCATTCGATATGCCGTCGAAGACGAAGACCACGATAAGGATCAGCAGCACCATGTAGGCGACGTTCTCCCAGTCCGAATTCGTGCGCATCGCTTCCCAGAGCTTGAGGCCGATACCACCGGCGCCGACCGCGCCGATGATGGTCGCGGAGCGAGTGTTCGATTCCCAGAAATAGAGTGCCTGAGAAGCAAAGAGCGGCATGACCTGCGGCAGCACGCCATAGCGCTGCACCGCGACGGGGGCAGCACCCACCGACTTCACACCCTCACGCTGCTTGTCGTCAATGTTCTCCAGCGCCTCGGAATAGAGTTTTCCCAGCGTACCCGTATCCGTGAAGAAGATCGCCGACATGCCCGCCAGCGGTCCGGGGCCAAAGGCGCGCGTGAAGAACAGCGCCCAGATCAGCATGTCGACCGAACGCAGGAAGTCGAACAGGCGTTTGGTGAGCTGATTGGAAATCCAGTTGCGCGTGATGTTGCGTGCCGCAAGGAAAGCGAGCGGGAAGGCCAGCAGCATGGCGAACAGCGTGCCGACAAAGGCCATGACGATCGTCTGGAGCAGCTTCGTCCAGACATCGAGATGCTGCCATTCCGCATTGTAGAGAATGTTGTCCCAGGCGAGCGAGAGGTTCGATTGTTTTGGGTCGATCCGCTCGCCCGAGGTGATCAGCGAGATAACCTCTGAGGTCGATTTGCCATGGAACGGCGAGTTCGTGTCGAACAGGAAGTTCGCCCAACCGAGGAAGCGCCTGCGGATTGAGATATCGTCCGGCTCGATCTGGCCCCAACCGGCAAAACCAAACGCAAGGGTGATCTTCTGGCCTGGTGTCTTCTGCGTTGCCCAGTCCGGAAGCGCGCCCTCGACTGTCATATCCGTCCCGCCCATGTTGACGACCAGCGTCTCACCGGCGTGCTGGACAGTCACGCGCTCCGGTACGACCTCCACGCTCGTCGAGGCATTGAGCGTGATCTTGGCGCGCTTGACCACCTCTTCCTCACGCGTCGTCGCCGTCGCAAGACCTTCTGCCGCGGCGGCTGAACCACCGAGCGTCGCCCCCGCGCCCATGAAGCCCATGGATGCCGGTTTCTTGGCTGTCGTGCCTGCAGCATCTGCTGCCGGCGTCGTGCGGGTCATCATGCCGCGCTCGATTTCCACCCAATCGGGCTCGGCGTTTGGCCCGAGCGGCGAAAAGCGTGGATAGGTGAGCTTCATCGCGCCATCGGACGCGATCGTCACTTCCGGGCGCACCTCGTAGGACACCCAGTCGGCGAGATAGGTGCCGGCGATGTTCCAGTTGGCCGTGCCGAGCACATGGCCGATGGCGAAGAACCACCAGCAATAGAGCGCGTAGAGCACGAAGCCGCCGGCAATGAATGCCACGCGAAAACGCTGCCAGAACGAGCGGTGGAAGACGGCCGGATGGCGTGCCGCGATCTCATCCATTTGTGCGGGATTGAGGGTCGTCATGGCACACTCCTATTGGGCCAGCCGGAAGGCGTGGTCGCCGACGAGCTTGCGGCGCAGCCAGGCGGAAAACTGGTCGACGGCGATGATGGTGATGAGCAGCAGGAGTACGATGGCAAGCGTCTTGGCCTGGTGGTTCTGGCCGATCGACAAACGCAGCAACTCGCCGATACCGCCGCCACCGACAGCGCCGATGATGGTCGAGGCGCGCACGTTGATTTCGAGACGCAGCAGGAAGTAGCTCATGAAGTTCGGCAGGACCTGCGGCACGATGCCGAACCAGACGCGCTCGATCCAGCTTGCGCCGACGGCGCGAAGCCCCTCCTCCGCCTTCATGTCCGCATTTTCGACCACCTCGAAGAACAGTTTTCCGAGCGCGCCGATCGTGTGGATCGACACAGCGATGACGGCAGGCAGGGGCCCGAGCGACAGGATGGCGAGGAAGAAACCGGCAAGCACCACTTCCGGGAAGGCGCGCAGGATTTCCATGAAGCGGCGCACAAAGCCGCGCAGCAGGCGGTTAGCGACGAGGTTCTTGGCGGCGAGGAAACAGAGCAGGAAGCCGAAGAACATGCCGATGATAGTGGAGAACAACGCGATGTTCAGCGTCTCCAGCATCTTGTGGAAATATTCCGGGATGTAGAAGCTCTCGGTGAGATAGAGCCGGCCTTCGGGGTAATTGTACTTGAAGCTGCCGTCGTCATAGGGCGAAGGCAGGTCGAACAGCGCGCGAAAAACTTCGAGGCCGTCGCGCGGCACCATGTCGCCGACAAAGTCGAAGAGATAGGGCAACCGGTCGAAGAATTTGCCGGCATTCGTCTCATTGGCGAACCAGAGCGAACCGGAGAGCGCCACCGCCAGGATGGCAAGACCAAGCCAGGTATAGAGGCGGCGCCGTGCGTTCAGCTCTTGCCAGTGTCGCTCGATCAGAGCGCCCTTCTCGCTGAAGCCGTCGTGAAGCGTGTTCATGGCCATCGTCTGTTCCGCCTGGGCTCAAAAATGACGAAGCGCCGGCCGGGTTGCGGCCGGCGCCAGTGTCTGCGTGGCTATCAGCCGCCGATCGTTGCCTTGCGGGCGTCGATGATCGGCTTGTAGAAGTCGACGTTGACTTCCGTGAACGCGGTGAAATCGCCGCCCATGACGGCGGAGAAGCAGGCTGCGTCCTTCTTCGGCAGGTCGAGCATGAACTGCTTGAACTTCGCCTTGGTCTCGTCAGCCATCGAGGTGCGAACGACGATCGGGCCGTTCGGGATCAGCGGCGACTTCCAGAGTTCGACGATGTCGTTCATGTCGAGAATGCCCTTCTCGACCATCTTGTGCAGGTTGCCGGACGTGTAGCCGTCCTTCCACTCGCCAACGCCCGAACCGAAGGTCGTGCCGGCGTCGAAGGTGCCCTTCAGCACTTCGAGGACGAGGTTTTCGTGACCGCCGCCGAAGCCGGTTTCAGCGAAGAATTCCTTGACCGGGCCGCCGATGGCTTCCGGCAGGGTGACGAGCGGGACGAGGTAGCCCGAGGTCGAGTCCGGGTCGGCGAAGCCGAGCTTCTTGCCCTTGAGGTCTTCGAGCTTGGTGATGCCGCTGTCCTTGCGGGCGACCATGATCGAGTGGTAGCCGGTCGAGCCGTCGGTCTGGACGGTCGTCAGGATCGGCTCGACGGCGTCAGCCTTGGCGAGGTAGATCTTGGCAAAGCCAGATGCGCCGAGTTCGGCGTAGTCGAGCGTGCCGCCGAGCAGGCCCTGGATGACGCCGTCATAGTCGGCAGCCGGGAAGAACGAGACCTTCTCGAAGCCGAGTTCGGCCTTCAGGTGGTCGCCGAGGCACTGGTAGTTGCGCAGGCGGTCGGCTTCGTTTTCGCCGCCGATGATGCCGACGCGGAATTCCTTGAGGTCTTCAGCCTGGACGTGGCCGGCGAGCGCGACGAGCGCAACGGCGCCGAGAAGAAGTTTCTTCAGCATGGTCTCTCTCCTGTTTGACCGGCTTTGCCGGACTGGAAGTTTTCTGACCCTTTACGCGGGTCGTTCGATCCTGGCGGGGTTCTAGAGTTTGGTACGCATTTCCGGACGCAAAACCGCTACGCACTTTTGCTGGAAATGCTCTAGAGCCCGGCCAATGCCAGCGGTGTCGGGCTGGCGGATTCCTTGATGTTGTCCTGACGGGCTGGGTTGCGGATCGCCGTCGAGGTGAGGCTCTCGTCGATCTCCGCGCCATCGGCGCCCGTGCCGTAAATCGTGCGCACCGCCTCGGCATCGAGTTCGCGCGCCGAGCCGTCAAACACGACGCGGCCATGCGCCATGCCGATGATGCGTTCGCAATAGGCGCGGGCCGTGTCGAGCGTGTGCAGGTTGGTGATGACCGTGATGCCTTCGCGCTCGTTGATGTCGCGCAGCGCGTCCATGACGATCTTGGCGTTGAGCGGGTCGAGCGAGGCGATCGGCTCGTCGGCGAGCAGCATCTTCGGGTTCTGCATCAGGGCACGGGCAATCGCTACACGCTGTTGCTGGCCGCCGGACAGCGTACCCGCTGGCTGAAGCGCCGTCTGCTCGATGCCGAGGCGTTCGAGCGCGGCAATCGCCATGATGCGCTCGTCACGGGTAAAGAGGTTGAGGATGCTGAGCGTGGTCGAACGGTGATTGAGGCGGCCGAGCAGCACATTGGTCAGGACATCGAGGCGCGGCACGAGGTTGAACTGCTGGAAGATCATCGCACAGTCGCGCTGCCAGTTGCGCAGTGCCGAACCGCGCAGCGACGAGACTTCGACATCGTTGAAATGGATCGAACCTTCGCTCGGATCGGCAAGGCGGTTGATCATGCGCAGCATGGTCGACTTGCCGGCACCCGAACGGCCGATGACGCCGACCATCTGGCCCTGCGGGATGTCGAAAGTCACATCGTCGACCGCAGTACGCTCGCCAAAACGGCGGGTGACATTCTTCAGTCGGAACATGGCGGATCCCTCTAATTTCCAGTCGTGAGCCCGTGCGGGCAATGTCGTTTTCGGGACTGGCTGTAAACGCTGTTGATGAAGGGGCAATGTCAGTTTCATGTCGGAAAAATTACAGTCCACAGGCCTGATTTTCCGGCATTGCACATGCCCGCTCAGCCGTCGTGACGGCTGAGGAAGGCTTCTGCGTCAAGTTTGCGAAAGTCGTCCAAAGCGGCGCGCAACCGGGCGTGATCCCAATCCCACCAGGCGAGTTTTTCCATGCGTTCGGCGATGTTTCGCGGAAAGCGTTCGCGGATCGGTTTCGCCGCCACGCCGCCGACGATCATGTACGGTTCGACGTCTTTTGTGACCACCGCGCCGGAGCCTATGACAGCACCGTTGCCGATTGTGACACCCGGCAAAATCGTCGAACCGTGGCCGATCCACACATCGTGGCCGACGGTGACGCGATGCTCGCGCCGCCAGGAGAAGAATTCACTCTCGGGCTCGGCGTCGGGCCAGTAGTCGTTGGCGCGATAGGTGAAGTGGTGCAGCGTCGCGCGCCACATCGGGTGGTTGGTGGCGTTGAGACGCACCGACGAGGCGATGTTGGCGAACTTGCCGATCGTCGCGCACCAGACCGAGCCGCCGTCCATGATGTAGGAATAATCGCCGATCTCGGCTTCGCTGATGCGGCAGTTCTCGGCGATCTCGGTGTAGCGGCCGAGCACCGTATCGGAGACGATGGCCGTCGGGTGGACCAGCGGCGTTTCGGACAATTTGGTCATGCGGCAGCCTTTCGCGGCGAAAAGGCGGAGACGTCGACAATACGGTCGGCGACCTTCTCGCGCACGTCCTCGTCGTGGAAGATGCCGAGAAGGGCGACGCCCGCCGCCTTCTTCTCCTCGATCATGCCGACGACGACGGCGCGGTTCTTTGCGTCCAGCGAGGCGGTCGGCTCATCGAGTAGCAGGATGCGGTGATCGGTGATGAAGCCGCGGGCGATGTTGACGCGCTGCTGTTCGCCGCCGGAGAAGGTGGCAGGCGGCAGTTGCCACAGTTCGCGCGGCAGGTTGAGACGGGCCAGCATGGCCTCCGCGCTCGCCCGCGCCTCCGCCGGATCGACACCACGGCCGAGCAACGGTTCGGCGACGACATCGACGGCTGCGACGCGCGGCACGGTGCGCAGGAACTGGCTGACATAACCGAGCGTCGCCCGGCGCACCGACAAGATCGTGCGCGGATCAGCGGTCGCAAGGTCGAGCAACCGGCCGCCATGTTCGATCAGGATCTGGCCGCTATCGACCGCATAATTGCCATAGACCATCTTGAGCAGCGAGCTCTTGCCGATGCCGGACGGACCGCCGAGCACGACGCATTCGCCTGCCTTCACCGAGAAGGTGACATTCGACATGACCGGCAGGCGCAGGCCGTCGCGAAGATGCATGGTAAAGCTCTTCGCCACTTCGGAAACAACGAGGGGTGTGGGCATGTCACTTTTCCTTTTGACGCATGGTCTCGTGCGAAAACCGGATTCCACTTTTCGGGACCATGCTTTCAGACCTGCAGGATCGAGGAGACGAGGAGCTGGGTATAGGCTTCGCGCGGATCGTCGAGCACACGATCGGTCAGGCCCTGTTCGATGACGAGGCCATCCTTCATCACCATCATGCGGTGCGAGAGCAGACGCGCCACGGCAAGGTCATGCGTGACGATGATCGCCGACAAGCCGAGATCCTGGACGAGGCCGCGCAGCAGGTCGAGCAGGCGGGCCTGTACCGAGACGTCGAGGCCGCCGGTCGGCTCGTCCATGAAGATCAGGCGCGGCGAGGTCACGAGATTGCGGGCGATCTGCAGGCGCTGCCGCATACCGCCGGAAAAGTCGCGCGGCTGGTCATCGATGCGATCGACGCTGATCTCGACGCGGCCGAGCCAGGAGCCGGCCGTCTCGCGAATGTTGCCGTAGTGCCGCTCGCCGACGGCCATCAGCCGCTCGCCGACATTGGCGCCGGCGGAGACCGCCATGCGCAGGCCGTCTGCCGGGTTTTGGTGCACGAAACCCCAGTCGGTGCGCATCAGGAAGCGGCGCTCCGCCTCGCTCATGCGGGAGAGATCGCGCATCTGCCCGTCGCGCATGCGGTATTCGACGGCGCCCGATGTTGGCATCAGGCGCGTGGCGAGGCAGTTGAGCAGTGTCGTCTTGCCGGAGCCGGATTCGCCGACGATCGCCAGCACTTCGCCGGGCCAGAGATCGAAGGAGACATTCTGGCAGCCGATGCGCGCGCCGTAGAATTTGGAGATGTCGCGGACTTTGAGAAGCGGCGTGTCGGTCATTCGGCAGCCTCCTTGTTATAGGCGAGATGGCCACGGTGGCCGTTCGCGCAGCGGTCTTCGCAATGGTCGGTATCCGAGCAGACGAACATCCGCCCGCCCCTGTCATCGAGCACCACTTCGTCGAGATAGACATTCTTCGCGCCGCACAGCGCGCAGGGTTTGTCGAAGGTCTGGATCTCGAAGGGATGATCCTCGAAATCGAGGCTGACGACGTCGGTATAGGGCGGTACGGCGTAGATGCGCTTTTCACGGCCGGCGCCGAAAAGCTGGAGTGCTTCCGAGCGGTGCATCTTCGGATTGTCGAATTTCGGCGTCGGCGACGGGTCCATGACGTAACGGCCCTCGACCTTCACCGGATAGGCATAGGTCGTCGCGATATGGCCGTTCTTGGCGATGTCTTCGTAGAGCTTGACATGCATCAGGCCGTATTCTTCCAGCGCATGCATCTTGCGCGTCTCGGTCTCGCGCGGCTCGAGGAAGCGCAGGGGTTCCGGGATCGGCACCTGATAGACGAGCGTCTGGCCGGCTGTCAGCTTCTCTTCGGGAATGCGGTGACGCGTCTGGATGATCGTCGCCTCGCGGGTCTTCGTCGTCACCGCGACATTCGCCACCTTCTGGAAGAAGGCGCGGATGGAGACGGCATTGGTCGTGTCGTCGGCGCCCTGGTCGATGACCTTCAGCACGTCGTCCGGTCCGAGGATCGCCGCCGTCACCTGCACGCCGCCAGTGCCCCAACCATAGGGCATCGGCATTTCACGACTTGCGAAGGGCACCTGATAACCGGGAATGGCGATCGCTTTTAGGATCGCGCGGCGGATCATGCGCTTGGTCTGCTCGTCGAGATAGGCGAAGTTGTAGGTCGCCAGATCGGTCGTGTTCATTCTGCGGCCTCCGGAAGTTCAGTGCCCACGTTCTGTGCGGCTTCGTATTCGCGTCGCATGCGGCGCACGAGATCGAGTTCCGCCTGGAAATCCACGTAGTGCGGCAGTTTCAGGTGCTCGACGAAGCCGGTCGCCTGCACGTTATCGGAATGGGAGATGACGAATTCCTCGTCCTGCGCAGGCGCCACGATATCCTCGCCGAACTCTTCCGCGCGCAATGCACGGTCGACCAACGACATGGCCATGGCCTTGCGCTCGCTCTGGCCGAAGACCAAGCCATAGCCGCGGGTGAACTGCGGTGGGTTCTTCGCCGAGCCCTTGAACTGGGCGATCATCTGGCATTCGGTTACCTGGATGCGGCCGAGCGAGACGGCGAAGCCGAGCTCCGGCATGTCGAGTTCCACCTCGACCTCGCCGATACGCACTTCACCGACAAAGGGGTGGGTGCGGGCATAGCCGCGTTGGGTGGAATAGCCGAGCGCCAGCAGAAAACCTTCGTCCCCGCGGGCGAGCGCCTGCAGGCGCAGATCGCGGGCCATGGGGAATTCCAGCGGCTCGCGCGTGATGTCGCCAGCGACATGGCCGTCCGGCAGGCTGCCATCGTCCTCGACTAGGCCTTCGCCGGCGAGGATGTCGGAGACGCGCATGATCGGCTCTCCGCCCTCTTCCCGCTCCAGGCCCGCATCGATCGCCTCGTCGCCCAGAAGCGACGGGTCGAGAAGGCGGTGGGTATAGTCGAAGGTCGGGCCGAGAAGCTGGCCGCCCGGCAGGTCCTTGTAGGTCGCCGAGACGCGGCGTTCGATCAGCATCGCGCCCGTCTCGACCGGTAGCGAATAACCAAAACGCGGCAGCGTCGTACGGTAGGCGCGCAGAATGAAGATCGCCTCGATCATGTCGCCGCGCGACTGCCGGATAGCGAGGGCCGCGAGCGCGCGATCATAGAGCGAGGCTTCCGCCATCACGCGATCGACGGCAAGGCCGAGCTGGGCGACGATCTGCTCGATGCCGATGGCCGGCAGCGAACGATCACCCCGGCGGCGGTCCGCGAGAAGGCGGTGGGCGTTGGAGATGGCGGCTTCGCCACCCTTGACGGCAACGTACATAACTTACGCCTCCTTCACGCTGATGATGGTGGTGCGCGGCAGGCAGAGAACCCTGTCGCCGGCCACGAGGATCAGATCGACGCCACGCGGAAATTTCTGCCGGTTCTCCGCCCAGAACTGCGGGAACATATCCGGCAGGCCAACTGGCGCGATCCCCTCCTCGGTGCGGATACCCGGTCCCGTCAGGGCAAGCGGCCGGCCGCCTTCGAAGGATTCGATCTCGACGACGAGCGTTGTCGAGCGATCGGGATATTCTTGCGTGCCCTGTGCGAAGAGGCAGAAATTCGGCAGCATTGCGCCCTTTTCGATAAAGGCGAAGCGGGCGTTCTGGCGCTCATCCGCAATGGCAGCGCCTGCATTGAAGGCGAGCCAGCCGGGCAGCGCGGAGGCGGCAAGGGCGGGCGTGAGCCAGATCGACGTATCGTGATCGCAGAGCGTCAGCGCAACGGCGCCGGCTGCCGGTGTCAGCGGCCTGGGCGGCGTCACGGTCGCAGCGATATCGCCAATCGTGCCGGGGCGGGCCATGCAATCCATCAGCGTCCGGAAGACGGCCTGCGCCTCGAACACCGGCTTCTGAAAACCGCCAGCAAAGGCGAGCGTATCGAGTGACATCAGTCTTCTCCCCGAACCATGGTGAAGAAATCGACGCGGGTCGCCGCCGTCTGGCGGGCCTTTTCAGCGTCTTCTTTGGCAACGCGGGCCGTGACGGCATCGAGCAATGTCGCGGCGGCGGCCTTGTGCGCCGGCTGCTGGAACAGGGCATCGAAGATCGCCGCAAGGCGCGCCTTGGCACCATCCGTACCGAGCGCCTGGCCATGACCGACCGTGCCGTCGTCGAGGCGGATGCTGGCGCGGCTCACCGTCGTCTCGCCGAGATTGAACGGCGCGCCGCCGCCGCCGATACGGCCGCGCACCATGACGAGGCCCGTTTCCGGTCCGCGCACCGGCTGCACGGCCGGCTTGTTGTCGAGCGCGTCGAACGCCGCCTGCAACTCGACCCGGCTCGCCTTGGCGAGCACGCCCATCGCCGTCTGCCTGTCCGCAGCCGCGCCCTTCGCGGCCGCATCGGCAGTTTTCTGAATTGATGCCATTGTCATTTCTCCAAATGTCTATTAATCTAGACAACCGAACATCTAAGTCTTGTCTTAACGGGGGCGAATGACAAGGGTGTGACAGCGTATTCTCGCGGGGGCGAAAATGGTGGAACGGCAATCGGGCGTGGCACTGTGGCGGCAGATCGCGGATCGCATGCGCCTTGCAATCAACAATGGCGATTTCGACGAGACCGGCATGATGCCGCCGGAAACGGTGCTGGCAGCCCGCTTCGGCGTGAACCGTCATACGGTGCGCAGTGCCATGGCGGCTCTCTCGGAAGAAGGCATCGTCCGAGCGATCCAAGGCATCGGCACACGCATCGAGCGGCGTGACCGGCTGCGTTTTCCAATCTCGCGGCGCACGCGCTTTTCGCAGGGCCTCGGCAACCAGACGCGTGATATCGAAGGCAGGATGCTGGAGGCGATGACGGAGGTCGCGCCGACAGCCGTCGCGCAAGCCCTGGGACTGCCGACAGGCACCCTTTGCGTGCGCATGGAAACCGTCAACAGTGCGGATAAGCGCCCGATCTCGCGGGCGACACATTATTTTCCGGCCGAGCGATTTGCCGATATGGGAGGCACCTACGATCGGACGCGCTCCGTCACCGCCGCCTTTCGCGAACTCGGTGTCCCCGACTATGTGCGCCGCTCGACAGAAATATCGGCGATCCACGCGGAGGGCGATGACATCCGTCACCTCAAGCTTTCGCCCGGCGCAATCATCCTCGTCGCGACGGCGGTCAATACGGACCTTGCCGGAACACCGATCCAGTTCTCCCGCACCCGCTTTGCCGCCGACCGCGTCAAGCTGACAGTGGAGCCGGAGGCTTAGGCCGGCTTTCGGCAGCAGAGGATGAAGCGGCGATAGAGCAGCGTTCGCAGCCTGTTGCGCAGGTCGGCCGTGCGCCGCTGAGCCTTGGCGATCGAAGCATGCGAGCCGATCGTCATATCGCGGAAGCCGGCCGTTTCGAGCAGCGGCAAGACCCGGTCGACCGTCAGCCCGTCGCCGAAGGGCAGCCGCGCCATGATGTTGGCATGCCGGTCGCTCATTGCGCCGTCATAGTGGGGATCCGTGCCAACGAGGCGATCGAGAACCGCGATAGCCCGGCTGGCCAGCCGGCCGAGCGGGGTGGGTGCCGCCCAGTCGCCATCGAAGAACAGCAGCGTGCCGCCGGGCTTCAGCATGCGGTACCATTCGGCAAAGGCTTGCGCTGGTGTCGTCAGCGTCCAGACGAGATGACGGCAGACAATCGCGTCATAGCTCTCATCCGGTTCCATCGGGTTTTCCGCATCGGCAAGCAGGAAACGCAGCCCTTTTGCGTCCGCGTGTTTCTTGCGCGCAACCGCCAGCATCGCCTCGGAAAAATCGAGCGCCGTCACCTCGTGGCCGAGCGAGAGCAACAGGCGCGTCACCTCCCCCGTGCCGCAGGCCAACTCCAGCACGCGACGTGGCTCCGGGCCGAGCCGTTCGCGGATCGCCGCCGCCCAGGCGTCGAATTCCGGTCCCTGCGGAATGCGGTGCCCGAAGGCAAGGTCGAAGGTTTCCGAGCGGCGCGACCAGTAATCCCGGATGTCTTCCTTGAGATCGGTGTTGGGAAGCGTACCGTGCATCATTTGCCCTCACCCGCATCGATGCGGGCAAAGATGTCGTCGAAACGCGGCCGGGCGCGGGCCGGCACGTCAACTGTACGGATCGCGTCCGTCAACGCTGCCTCGCCCACCTTCACCAGCATGACCATGCCCATGCCGAAATGCGGCGAGCACTTGATGCCGTAGTAGCCGGGCTGGTCGAAAGTGACCTCGATCTCCTCGTTGATCTTGCCCTTGAAACCCGCATAACCTTCCGGAACCATGCCGTCGATGCTCGCGGCGTTGTGGCTTTTGTGGGTGGCGATGAACTTGATGCTGTCACCGGGCTTGAGCGCTAGGAAATCCGGCTCGAACACCATCGAGCCCCTTTCACCACGGTTGCGCATCTCGACCTTGAACGTCTCTGCCGCAGCGGACGCACCGGCGAGGAGAGAAACCACAAGGGCAACGGCGATCATGGAAAGCGTTTTCATCTTGCCTCTGCAACGAGCTTGAGTTTGGCCGGCCGTGGATCGGGGCGGCGATAGCGGATGAAGCAGCCGCCGGCGCTGTCGCGCTCGACATCGACGGTGATGCCGAAGACGTCGGCCAGGCGCTGCGGCTCCAGCACCTTGGCGGGCGTGCCGAGGGCGACGATGTGGCCTCCCTGCATGACGGCGATGCGGTCGCAGAACATGGCAGCGTGGTTGAGATCGTGAAGCGCTGCGACCACGGTCAATTCCTGTTCGCGGACCAGCTGGAGCAGGCCGATCTGGTGGCCGATGTCGAGATGGTTGGTCGGCTCGTCGAGCAGCAGGATTGGCGACTGCTGGGCAAGCGCGCGGCCGATATGCAGCCGTTGCCGCTCGCCGCCGGACAGCGTGTGCCAGAGCCGGCCGGCGAAATGCGTCATGTCGACCTCTTCCAGCGCCCGGTCGACAACGGCGTCATCCGCCTTAGACCAGGGCGTCAGCGCACCGAGATGCGGCGTGCGGCCGAGTTCGACGGCCTGCCTTGCCGTGATGCGTTCCGTGGTTTCCGCCTGCTGCTCGACGAAGGCGATACGGCGGGCGATCGCCTGCCGGCCGTGTGCCAGCAACGGTTTGTCATCCAGCATCACCTCACCGCGTTGCGGCTTGCGGATACCGGCAAGCAGCGCCATCAGGCTGGTCTTGCCGGACCCGTTCGGGCCGATGATGCCGAGGAACTCGCCGGGGCGCACATCGAGCGAAACATCAGACAGGATGGCTGCGCCCCCAACCGACCAGTAAATTCCGTTCGCTGCCAATGTCATAGCGCCGATCTCCTCTGGCTTAGGATGAGCGCAAAGGCGGGTGCGCCGAACAGTGCCGTGATGACGCCGATGGGCAGCACCTGGCCGGGGATGATCACGCGCGACAGCACATCGGCCGCGATCATGAAGATGGCGCCGATCAGCGCCGAGGCCGGCAGCAGCAGACCGTGACGCACGCCGACGACCATGCGCGCAGCATGGGGAATGACGAGGCCGACGAAGCCGATCGAGCCGACGATGGAGACCATGACGGCGGTCATCAGCGCGGAGATGGCGATCAATACGACATAGACGCGGCGCACCGGAATACCGAGGGACGCGGCCGATTCCGTGCCGAAGGTGAAGGCATCGAGCGCACGGGCATGCAAGAGGCAGACGAGCAGACCGAGGATCGCTACCGGCAGCGCCAGCCAGACATCCGGCCAGCGCACACCGGAAAGATTGCCGAGCAGCCAGAACATGATGCCGCGCGCCTGTTCGGCATTGGCCGCCTTGGTGACGATGAAGGAGGTGAGCGCGTTGAAGAGTTGCGAGCCGGCGACACCGGCCAGAATGATCGCGCTGGTGCCGCGGCCGGCGCGCACGGCCAGCACACTCACCAGACCGAAAGCGACGAGCGCACCGATGAAGGCACCGATCGGCAGCGTCAGCATGCCAGCACCGATGCCCAGGATCGCGACGGCGACGGCACCCGTGGAGGCGCCAGCCGAGATGCCGAGAATGTACGGGTCGGCGAGCGCATTGCGCAGCAGCGATTGCAGGATGACGCCGGACAGCGCCAGCGCCGAGCCGCAGCAGGCGGCGACCACGGCGCGGCTCAGTCGGTAGTTCCAGATGATGCCCTCGTCGATCGGTTCCAGCGCATAACCCGCCTGCCAGAGGCGGTTCGCCACGGTCTTTGCCACGACATCGAGCGGGATCGCGGTCTCGCCGACCGCCGCGCCCACGCCGAGCGCGACGAGCAACAGCACGAGCGCCGCGAGAGCGGCGCCCGTTCGGAGCAAGAGGGGGCGGTCCGCCGTCACTTGGCGAGACCAGCCTTTTCGACCGCATCCGCGAGCACTTCGATGCCCTCGATGGTGCGGATCGTCGGGTTCATTGCCTGCGCATCCATGTCGACGACATAACCGTTCTTGACGGCCGGCATCAGGCTGGCGACCGGGTCCTCCTTGAGGAAGGTGTGCTTGACGGCGACGTCGTCCGCCGGGAAGCGACGGCGTTCCATCTTGCCGGCGACGATGATCGTCGGATCAGCCTTGGCGACCGTTTCCCAGCCGACCGTCGGCCATTCCTCGTCACTCTCGATGACGTTTCTGATGCCGAGGGCGGACATGATGTATCCGGGTGCGCCGTTACGGCCGGCGACGTAGGGGTCGATGTCGAGTTCGGCGCTGGAGAACCAGAAGACGGCGGAGAGCTTGCCATCGGCCGACGCGATCTTCTTGCGGGCCGCATCCTCGCGCGCCTTGAGTTCGGCGACGACCTTCTCGCCCTGATCCTGTACATTGAAGATCTGCGCCAATTCGCTGATTTCCTTGTATATCAGGTCCATGGTGAAGACCGTCTTGCGCACACCGTCACCGCCACCGGAGTTGTCCTTGCCGATGCAATCGGCTGGCGAGGTGTAGACGGGAATCTTCAGTTCCTCGAATTGCTCCGGCGTTGCGACGATGCCTTCCGGGCCGACGTGCCACTGGAACTGCGCGGTCACGAGATCCGGCTTCTTGGCGACAACATTCTCGAAGCTCGGATCGTTGTCGGCAAGGCGCTCGACCTTGGCGTTGGCCTCCTCATAGCCGGCAAGAACCGGGCCGATCCACACGGCCGTGCCGACCATGCGGTCGCCAACGCCGAGCAGATAGAGGATTTCGGTGGAGCTCTGGCCGAGCGAAACGGCACGCTCCGGCGCTTTCTCGAACGTGACCTGACGGCCGCAATTTTCAAAAGTCAGCGGATATTGGGTTTCGGCGGCCTCGGCCGTCGTGGAGGACAAGACCAGCGCGGCCGTGCCGGCGACGAGCGAAAGCAGGGTTGCGGCGCGCGGGGCCGCAGTGAAGAGGGTCATGGATGTCTCCCGAATGATAGAAGCGCCCGCAGGGCGCGCGACGACACGACAGCAGGCGAAGCCTAGCCGGCGCACCAACAACAGGAGCGGGCCGCATTCGGTTGGGAGAAAACGAGCGGATGTCTGCCGGGTGCGGCAGTGAGAATCGTCATGGCGTCTCCGTTCCGGGCATCCCCGCCCGTGACTTGGATTGTTGCTATGACGGCAGGTCTCCTGGCTCACGGATATCTGCTGCCTGTCTGCCTTCCCGCGGGTAAAGCCGCAGTGGCATGACGCGTAAACGCGTCCGGGGACAGGCGGCAATCCGCCTACAGTTGCGGGGGCAGCCACGGAATGGGTCCCTGTTGGGTCGTCCGCACCGTGTTCCCTATTAATCCCCTGGGAGTCATCCGTCAGGGAACCGTCATGTCCTCCTTAGTCCGGAGCACTCGGCAGCGTCAAGGCGCGACGGTCATCAAGTCTCGAAATCCCCGAAGACATCCTGCAGGCGGGTCAGCGTATCGACGCGCTCGCTCACCGCCTCGCCCATCACGACGATGATATTGCTGAGCATGAGGTCCATAACGGCCGTCATGGTGGCGGCACCATCCCAGAGCGGGCCATGGGAGCCGGGCACGACGAGGCAGATATCCGAGACCTCCGGTCCCCAGGGGCAGAACTCATCGGTCAGCAGCACGACCTTGACGCCCGCGCGCCGCGCCTCCAGCGCCAGCGGCCGCGCCTTGGCGGCGAAGCGGCGCACGTCGTGCAGGAAAAGCAGTCGCCCCTCAACGGAACCGTCGAGCACTTCGGCATAGGTGCCATTGACGCCATCGACGAACTGCACACGCGGACGGGTATAGGAAAGCTGGCTTGCGAAATACTGGGCGATGCCGCGCACATTCTGGTAGGCGGCGACATAGACCTCGCTTGCGCCGACGAGCGCCTCGATCGTCTGCTGCCATTCCGGCGCGGTGGTGATTTCGTAGATCTGGCCGAGATTGTCGATCTGCTGCTGGATAAGGCCGGCAAGCAGCTTGCCTTCCTTGCGGTCCTGCTCCAGCCGGTCGACCTGACCCTTGACCTGCCAGGCCGGATTGGAACTGCCGCGCCGCAGTTCACCCTTCAGCTCGTCGAGACCGTCGAAGCCCATGCGGCGCAGATAGCGACCGACGGTCATCGGCGAGAGTTCGAGTCGCTGGGCGATGGACCGCGCCGTCTCGAAAGGCAGATCGGCGATATTGCGCTCGATGTAGTTGGCGATCAGCTTGTCGGACTTGGACCGCCGGAGGTCATCGGACTGAACGAGTTTCAGAATGTGTTTCGACACGTCGCCCCTCCTCGAAGCCCGCCCATCCGGAGACAGGCGGGCCAGCGCCTCTACTGCGCAGTCTTCACCTTCGTCCAGACACGATCCAGCTGGCGCAGCGCGGGCCCCAGGTCCTCGAAGATCTGGAGACGCGCCATCGTTTCCGCCGGCGGATTGATCTCCTTGCTATTCTTGATCTTTTCCGGGGTCAATTCCCGTGCCGGAACGTTGGCCGTGCCGTTTGTCTGCTGCGAGACGTTGAGCGCGACGATCTCGGGGCGCGTGTAGAACTGGAGGAATTTTATGGCGTTTTCCTTGTTCGGCGCGCTCTTCAGCACGCAGGCATCCTCCTGGTACATCGTCGCGCCCTCTTCCGGGATCACGTAGCCGAGATCCTTCTCATTGCCGAAGACATCGACCATGGCGCCGACGAAGAAATGGCCGGCCGCCACGTCACCCGACTGCACCATCGGGCGCGTGTCATAGGTGAAGGCCGCGACGTCGGGCTTCATGGCGATGATCGTATCCGCCGCCTGCTGCAATTCGGCCGGATCGGTCGAGTTGATCTTGTGGCCGTTCAGCATGAGGCCGACGGCCAGCACCTCGCGCATGTCGTCGAGCAGCGTGAACTTCAGCCCCTTCGCCTTGACCGTTTCGATCAGGTCCTTCCATCCGGTGATATCCTTGCCGAGGATCGTGCGATTGTAGAAGATGCCGACCGAACCCCACGCATAGGGCAGGCAATATTCGCCCTTCGGATCGCTTTTCGCGCGCAGGAAGGCGGGATCGATGTTCTTGAAGCCTTCATAGGTGTTGATGTCTGTCTTCTCGAGCAGGTCGAGCTTGGCCATGATGTCCTGCATGTGCACCGACGGAAAGACGACGTCATAGCCCGTGGCGCCGCCCTGGATTTTCGCCAGCATTTCCTCGTTGGAGGAATAGGTCGAGAGATTGACCTTGATCTGGGTCTCCTCCTCGAACTTCTTCAGGACCTCCGGATTGATGTATTCGCCCCAGTTGTAAACGTTGAGTTCGGCGGCACCCGCCATGCTTGCACCTGCCACGAGGGCGGCAAGCGAGAGAGCGGTACTGCACGCCAGAGCGCGAAGACCGGATGCACCGGCACGATCAAATTTTGTCATCGATAGTCTCCTCTGGTGGTTTGGCCCGTCGAGGCCCCGGCGCTTTCCTTTGCGCCGCCTGTTCCCGTCCCGGCTTCTGTCGGCCGTTGACTTGGATGCGTAAATGGTATCCAGATATCCAAATCGCACAAGCGTTATTTTTATAACATAATGGGGAACGACGATGCGAGATTCCATAGTCCGCCTGGAGAAGGCGGCGAAAGCCTTTGCCACGCCCGAAGGCCATACCGTCACGGCGCTCGACGCGATCGACCTCGATGTCTCGCGCAACGAATTCCTGACGCTGCTCGGGCCGTCCGGCTGCGGCAAGACCACGTTGCTCCAGGCGATCAGCGGCTTCGTCGAGCTCGATGCCGGTCGCATCCTGATCGACGGCGAAGACATCACCGACCGGCCGCCCTATCGCCGCCCGGTCAATACCGTCTTCCAGAACTACGCTCTGTTCCCGCATATGACGGTCGGCGAAAACACTGCCTATGCCTTGGAAGTTGCCGGTGTCGCGAAGGCGGAGCGCACCAAACGCGTCGCCGACGCGTTGCGCATGGTCGGCCTCCAAGGCATGGAGGGCCGCAAGCCGCGGCAACTGTCCGGCGGCCAGCAACAGCGCGTGGCGCTCGCCCGTGCGATCATCGCGCGCCCGAAACTGCTGCTGCTCGACGAGCCGTTATCCGCGCTGGACAAGAACCTGCGCCAGGCCATGCAAATCGAGCTGAAGACGCTCCAGCACGAGCTCGGCATCTCCTTCATCTTCGTCACGCACGACCAGCAGGAGGCGCTGACCATGTCGGATCGTGTCGCCGTGCTCTCCGGCGGCCGCATCCAGCAGCTCGACACGCCGCGCGCCATCTACGACCAGCCGAAGAACAGTTTCGTCGCCACCTTCGTCGGAGCGAGCAACCTCTTCGAGGGCGAAGCGATCGGCGGGCAGTTGCTCACGGCCGACGGTCTCTCCATCACGCATGCCAAGGTGCAAACGACGGGCACCGCAACAGCCCTCATCCGCCCGGAGCAGTTCTTTATCGCCCAGCCGGACGATGCCGCGCCGAGCCTCGATGTCGACCTCGAACAGATCGTCTTTGTCGGCTCCACCTTCGAACTGTTCGGCCGCACCGCCGCAGGCCGCCGCGTCATCGCGGAAATCCCGGCGACCCGCCGCAATCTCGTCGGCGAGATCGAGCAGTCGCGCCGCGCGCGCCTCGCCTATGATCCGGCAGCCGTGCACCTCATTCCGGCGGAGGCGGCCTGACATGTCATCGATTGCGCTTCGCCGCCGCGCCCAGCTCGGCCTGCTGCTCGGGCCGGTCTCGCTGTTCCTCGCCGTCTTCTTCCTCGGCCCGCTCGCCATCATGATCGTGACGAGCTTTCTGGCACCCGGCCTTTATGGCGGCGTGGAATGGACCTGGTATCCGCACAATTACGGTCGCATCCTCGGCTTCGCCGATCCGATGTTCGAGGATTTCGACCCGGTCTATATCGCGATTTTTTTACGTTCGCTGAAGATCGCTGCACTGACCGTCATCGCCACGCTCATCGTCTGCTATCCGGCCGCCTTCTGCATAAGCCGGCTTTCCGAGCGCTGGAAGAACTTTTGCCTCTTCCTCATCACACTGCCCTTCTTCACCAGCCTCATCGTGCGGCTGTTCATCTGGGTGCTGATCCTGCGCCAGACCGGTCTCGTGAATTCGGTGCTGCTGAACACCGGCGTCATCGCCCGGCCGCTGGAACTGATCTATACCGACGGGGCGATCATCCTCGGCATGGTCTATATCTTCATCCCGTTCATGTTCATGCCGGTCTATGCCAGCGTCGAAAAGCTCGACTGGACGCTGGTGCGCGCCTCGCTCGATCTCGGCGCCGGGCCAATCCGAACCTTTCTGCGCATCATTCTGCCGCTGACCGCACCCGGCATTGCCGGTGGCGCGGTGATCGTCTTCATCCCGGCGCTCGGCAATTTCGTCGTGCCAGCCATCCTTGGCGGCGCCAAGGTGATGATGCTCGGCAACCTCATCGAGCAGCAGTTCCTCGCCGCGCGTAACTGGCCGTTCGGTTCGGCGCTCGCCATGATGGTGATGGCCGTCATGCTGGTTCTGCTTTTCGTCTATGTCATCGTGTCCGGCCGCCGCGGCATCGATGCCGCGACCGGGCGCTGAGGGAGGACTGTCCATGAAGATTTTGGCCTCCCTCGCCCGCGGCAGCCTCATCGGCTACACCGCGCTGTTCTTCGCCTTCATCTACATCCCGCTGGTGCTGATCGCGGTCTATTCGTTCAATTCCAACCCGATCAACATGATGACCTGGACGGGTTTCACCACCGATTGGTACGCCCAGGTCCTCGGCTTCAAGACGGCGATTTCGGAAAGCGCGCTTTATATCGAATCGACCGACCAGCTCGTGCAGGCCGTCTGGAACAGCCTGATGATCGCCACCTCCACGACGACCATCGCCACCGTGCTCGGCACGGCAATCGCCATCGCGCTCTATCGCTTCGATTTCTTCGGCCGGCGCTTCTACCGCGTCGTCATGTTCATGCCGATGCTGATGCCGGATATCGTGCTCGGCATCGCGCTGCTGATCTTCTTCGTCAATGCCGGCGTCAATCTCGGGCTGACGACGATCATCATCGGCCAGTGCACCTTCCTGATCTCCTATGTCTTCATCGTCGTCTCCGCCCGGCTCGCCGGCATGGATCGCACGCTGGAACACGCCTCGGCCGACCTCGGCGCCAATGAGTGGACAACCTTTCGCAGGGTGGTGTTTCCGCAGCTCCTGCCCGGCATCGTCGGCGGTGCGCTGCTCGCCTTCATCATCTCGATGGACGACCTGGTCATCACCTACTTCATCGCCGGCGTCGATGTGACGACCCTGCCGATGTTCATCTTCGCCATGCTCCGGCGCGGCATCAAGCCGGAGATCAACGCCATCGCGGTGATGATGCTGACCTTCTCCTTCGTCATCGCCTCGCTCGGCCTCTACCTTCGCTCCCGGCAGAAATGACCATGACCCAGACGACGAAACCCCGCGCCCGGGCCCTCGGCCTGCCCTTCACCGGCCGCACCGGCCCCCTCAACGCCATCACCGATGTCGATGGCCTCGCCGTCGGTTTCCGCACCATTCAGGAAGAGACACCGCGACCGGGCCGCAAGCTGCCGGTGCGCACCGGCGTCACCGCCATCCTTCCACATGCCGACAGCGAGACGCCGGTCCCTGTCTATGCGGGCGTGCACCGTTTCAACGGCAATGGCGAGATGACCGGCACGCACTGGATCGAGGACGGCGGCACCTTTCTCGGCCCGGTGATGATCACCAACACCCACGGCGTCGGTATCACCCATCATACGACGACCCGCTGGATGCTGGAGCGCTATGCCTCGACCTACGAGGTCGGCGATTTTCTCTGGCTCATGCCTGTCATCGCCGAGACCTATGACGGCGTGCTGAACGACATCAATGGCCTGCCGGTCACGGAAGCGGATGTGCGTACCGCGCTGGAAAACCTATCGCGCGGCCCCGTCTCGGAGGGCAATTGCGGTGGCGGCACGGGCATGATCACCTATGGCTTCAAGGGTGGCACCGGCACGACATCGCGCGTCGTTTCCTTGGGCGGCAAGGACTATACGATCGGCACGCTCGTTCAGGCCAACCACGGCCAGCGCGACTGGCTGACGATCTGCGGCGTGCCCGTCGGAAAACATCTTCAGGACAACACACCACAAAGCCAGCTTAAGGAGCGCGGCTCGATCATCGTTGTCATCGCCACGGATCTGCCGATGGCGCCGCATCAGTTGAAGCGCCTCGCCCGCCGCGCCGCCATTGGTATCGGCCGCAACGGCACGCCCGGCGGCAACAATTCCGGCGATATCTTCCTCGCCTTCTCGACGGCCAATCCGCAGCCTATGACGCACAAGGCCCCGGCCATGCTCAGCCTCGACATTATCAACGACGAACATCTCGACCCGGTCTATCTGGCGGCGGTGGAGAGCGTGGAAGAGGCGGTGGTCAATGCCATGCTGGCGGCGGAGGATAGTGGCGGCACGCCGCATGACCGCTTCCGCATCGATGCGATCAAACACGATCAGCTGATGGCCGTCATGCAGCAATACGGCCGGCCTCTCTAAGAGGCCGACCGTCGCTCGCGTTTCAGTCGTTTAGTTGGCCGTTCCGTCCGGCGTGACGCTCTGGCTGTCACCGCCCGAACCGGACTGCGCGGTCGGATCGCGATCCGTCGGAACGACTTCGTTGCCGCCTGGAACCGTATTGTCGATCGTATCCTGCGTCGGCGTGCCGCCTGATGTGGAAGAGGTCTGAGACGCATCGACCGGGTCGGCGGGATCGCTCTGCTCACCCCAGATCTCGACACCACCCCAGACGAGGAGCGCGAGCGCAAGGCTGATGCCGAGCACCTTCAGCACTGGCCGGCCCAGACCGCCCTGACGGCTTTCCTGCGCTGCATAGTGCTTGCGGGCGGGATCATGGGTGCGGCTCAGCGGGTCGCCGCGTTCGTCTTGCTGATGGGTCATGGCGTGCACTCCCTGATATCGCGTCAGGGAAGGAACTTGTGGTGCGCGCGAAAGTTCCTCGCCCTAGCCGCCCGCCGGCCCATCCAGACCAAGCGCGTCGATCAGGCGGCGCTGACGCAGCAGCAAATGGGTGAGCGCGGCCACGTCGCCATCGGCCGGCTGATGCGTCATGCCCTCATCCACCGCTTCCACGATGGCCTCGAGCGTATCGGCGATCTCGCGGGAAATGTCGTGCAGTTCCGCAAAACGCGGATCAACGGCCGCTGCCGCCAGCGTGGCGGTCGTGAGACGCCCGATGCCATGCGGCACCTTTGCGCCTGCATCAACATAGCCTTCAGGCAGAGCGCCCTTCAGATTGGTGACGCGACGATGGCGGATGGCGTCGATCATCTGGTCGACGGCCTGGCAGGCACCCGCCACCCGCGACGGATGATCCGTATCGGCCGCCGCATGCGGCAGCAATTCGAGCTTGCCGGGATGGCGCTCGGCGAGTTTGAGATAGGGCTGCATGGGGCCGCTCAGGACGCCGCTCGTCGTGTTCTTGAAGAGGTCGGCGTCGATGGCGGCGTGGCGCACCTGTCCCGAGGCGATCGCCCGGTCGAGGGCGCTCACATCCACCACCTCGCCGCGATCGTAGTTCACCACGACAGCGCCCCGGTTCATCGCCGACAGCACCGCCTCGCCGACGATGCCCGCATTGGCGTAGGTGTGGCTCTCCGCATCGAGCCGGCCGAGGCCGACATGGGCGGAGAGCACGTCGGCACCCGTTGCTGCCTCCACCGGCGTCTGCGCATAGCCAAAACCCTCGGCCTCGATCCATTGCCGGTGTTTGGCACGGGCATAGACCACGACGTCCATGCCGAAGGCGCGGCCGAGTTTCGCCACTTCGCGGCCGATATTGCCGTACCCCAGCACCGCCATGCGGCGACCTTCGAGCTTGGCGGTCGGGTAAGACTTGAGGTCGCGGCCGGTATCGAAATCACCCGCAGCAACGCGCTGATGCAGGAGATCGACCGGGAGATCGGGCGTGACCTTCAAAATAGCTTTCATCACCATCTGCGCCGTCGCGCGACTGTTGATGCCGGGCGTGTTCATCAACGGCGCAGCACCGCCTTCGCCGTCGCCACCACCCCAGGAGGCCGAGCCCATATTGCCGGTACCGGCACCGATACGCACGCCGCCAAGCGGGAAGATCGCCTGTTTGGGAATGAAGGTCGCGGCGGCGATCAGCGCATCGTACCGGCCATCGGCCGTCTGTGCGATGATCTCGACCTCGGCGCTGAGATCGGGAGCGTAGAAGAAGTGGATGCCCGGCGGCAGCGTTTCGCGCTGATAGCCGCCGTCATGGAAGACGCCGCCCCGCGCCTCGACATGGGCCTTAACCTCGCTGGGATCGGGCTTGCCCTCCGCATCGAAGCGCAGACCGACGAGATCTGCGATCAGGATCCGATAGGCACGCTGCGGCTCATCCGACCGCCCGCCGTCGTTTGAATCCGCTTGTTGATCCTGCATGGCACCCCTCCCTGCTCGTCCCTCATTTTCGTAAGCGAGTTTTTCGGACCGGGCAAGCGGCGGCGACGCCACGCAAAAGCGACACGGCACGTCAAAACCATCGTATTGCCCGCCCGTTACGCGCCCTCCATAAAGAGGTGCCTGAAGAGGATTGCCCATGACATCTCGCACCTTCACCGTCATCGAAAACCAGTGGATCACGCTTGCCGATGGAACGCGGCTTGCCGCACGCATCTGGATGCCGCACGGCGCGGAACAGGATCCCGTGCCCGCCGTCTTCGAATTCCTGCCCTACCGCAAGCGCGACGGAACGAGCCCACGCGATGAATCGACCTATCCGGTCTTCGCCGCCGCGGGCATTGCCGGCGTGCGCGTCGACATCCGCGGTTCGGGCGAGTCCGACGGCGTCATCGATGGCGAATATACGCCGCTGGAGCTCGCCAATGCCTGCGAGCTCATTGCCTGGATCGCGGCGCAACCCTGGTCGAACGGTTCGGTGGGCATGATGGGCATCTCCTGGGGTGGCTTCAACTGCCTGCAAGTCGCGGCGCTCAAGCCTCCCGCCCTGAAGGCCGTCATCTCTATCGCCTCCACCGTCGACCGCTACAACGACGATATCCATTACAAAAACGGCACACACCTTTCCGCGCAGCTTTCCTGGGCGGCGACGATGCTCGCCTATCAATCCCGTTCGCCCGATCCGGAGATCGTCGGCGACCGCTGGAAGGACATGTGGCTGGAGCGGTTGGAAAACGAACCCTTCTTCCTGGAGGAATGGTTGCAACACCAGCGACGCGACGCCTTCTGGAAACACGGTTCCATTTGTGAGGATTTCGCGGGTTTCCCCGTGCCCGCCCTTGTCATCGCCGGCTGGGCGGACGGGTATCGCAGCACGCCGCTGAAGGCGGTCGAGGGGCTTGGCGACAAGGCCAAGGCGCTGATCGGGCCATGGGTCCATAAATATCCGCATTTTGCCTGGCCGAAGCCGCGCATGGATTTTCATGGCCAGGCCATCGCCTGGTGGAACCGCTGGCTGCGCGGCGAGCAAAACGGGGCAGAGAACATCCCACAGGTGCGCGCCTATATCCAGGACGCCGCCCGTCCCGCTCTACGGCGCGCAGTCGATCCCGGTTTCTGGATCGCCAAGGACAGATGGGCGGCGCCGGACATGGCGACCTTCTACGTGGAGCAGTACGGCACGCTTACGCCCGGAATGCCGATTGCCGGCGCGTGCGGTCATGACCGCTACCTGAAATCGCCGCTCGATACCGGCATCATGGCCGGCGAGTGGTTCACGCTGAAGCCGGATGCCGAGATGGCGCTCGACCAACGCCTCGACGATGCCGGCTCACTCGTCATCGAGACGCCGCCGCTCACCGAGCCCCAGGACTTCCTCGGTCAGCCAGTGCTGGAAGTCGATCTTTCGACGGAGGCGGAAATCGGCAACCTCTGCGCCCGCCTCGTCGATGTGCACCCGGACGGCACCGCGACGCGCGTGACCTTCGGCGTCGTCAACCTTGCGCACCGCGATGGCAATGCCGATCCTAAAGCCATGCCGAGAGGCGAGAAGACGCGCATCCGCCTGGTGCTCGACGCGATGGGCTACCGTTTCCGCGCCGGCCATCGCATCCGCCTGTCGCTCTCGACCGCCTATTGGCCAATGGTGCTGCCACCGCCGACGGATGCCGGCGTGACGATCGATCTCGCATCGCTCGGCCTCGCCCTGCCGAAGCTCGGCGCGCATCAGGTCGTTGCGATCCCGGAACCGACAAATCCCGATCCGCTGCCGAAATATACCGAACTCGCCCCCGGCGAGACCGCCCGTGGCGTGGAACGCGATCTCACGAACGGCCTGACGGAATATTCGATCTACGAGGATACCGGCCTCTTCGAACATCCGGGCACGGGGTTGGCCACGCGGCAGGTGCGCGACGAACTCTGGTCGATCGCGCAAGACGACCCGCTGTCGATGACCGGCACCTCCGTCTGGACCTGCGACATGCAGCGTCCCGGCTGGTTCGTCCGCACGGTTTCGACGGCAACCATCGCCTGCACGGCGACGGACTGGCTGATCTCGGCCTCCGTCCGGGCTTTCGAGGGTGACGCGCAGATTTTCGAGAAGACGTTCGAGAAGGCGGTGCCGCGCGACTTCATGTAGGCTAGTGGAAGTCGCGGGATTTGACGCGGATTTCGTCGATATGGCCGTAGCCATCAACGAGATTGCGCGCCTTGACGAGCTTTGGCGCGCCGCGTGGATCGTGCGGCGGGCTGCCGTGGTGGAATTCGTCGCCCCGCCCGTGCGGCAGGGGAAACGGTCCGTCGCGGCGCCCGACGCTCGAAAGCATGCCGGAAAGATCCGTCAGGTGCTGCGCGACGACATGCACCACCTCCCCTTCTCGCTGGACATAGCCTTTCACGCCGAGCATGGAGGCCCCCATCACCACCTTGCGATAAGCGGTAAAGACCTTTTTCCAGACGACGAGGTTGGCAATGCCGGTCTCGTCTTCGATCGTCACGAAGATGACGCCCTTGGCGGAACCCGGCCGCTGGCGCACGAGAACGACACCCGCCGTCTCGACCCGTTGCCGGTCGCGCAGGTTTGCGGCGATGTGGCAGGAGAGGATTTTTTGCCGCTGCAAATCCTCCCGCAGGAAGCTGACGGGGTGGGCGCGCAGCGTCAGCCCGACATGGCCATAATCCTCGACCACCTCGTTTCCCGCCGTCATGGGGCGAAGGGAAACAACGGGTTCATCGAGTTCCGCAATCACCGCTTCCTCGCGCTGTGCAGCAGCGGCAAAAAGCGGCAACGGCTCATCACGCAGCGCCCGGATCGCCCACAGCGCCTCGCGCCGGGCAAGGCCAAGCGATGGCAGGAATGCATCCGCCTCCGCAATTTCGACAAGTGCGGCGACCGGCAGGCCGGAACGGCGCCATAGATCATCCACGGAAACGAAGGGCTCGTCCGCCCGTTCTTGAATGAGCCTACCGCCTTCCTGATTGCTCAGCCCCTTGACCATCTTGAGGCCGAGACGAACAGCAAAGCGCTTTTTGTCCTTTGTCGGCTCCAGCGTACAATCCCACCGGCTTTCATTGATGCAGACAGGTCGCACCTCCACCCCATGCTGCTGCGCGTCCCGCACGATCTGGGCCGGTGCATAAAAACCCATGGGTTGGGAATTGAGAAGCGCGGCGCAGAAGACATCCGGATGATGACACTTCATCCAGGCGGAGGCATAGGCGATGATGGCAAAACTGTAGGCATGGCTTTCCGGGAAACCATAGGAACCGAAACCCTCGAGCTGACGGCACATGCGCTCGGCGAACTCCAAAGGATAGCCCTTCCCGGTCATGCCATCGATCAGTTCCTGCCGGAATTTATCGACGCCACCCGTATGCTTGAAGGTTGCCATGGCACGTCGTAACTGGTCGGCGCGGCCGGGCGAAAAGTCGGCCCCGACAATGGCCACCTGCATGGCCTGCTCCTGAAAAAGTGGCACGCCGAGGGTTTTTTGGAGGACCTTCCTTAACTTCGCATCATTGGGATAATCCGGTTTTTCCAGTCCCTGCCGCCGCCGCAAATAGGGATGCACCATATCCCCCTGGATCGGTCCGGGCCGTACGATCGCCACCTGAATGACGATGTCATAGAATTCTTTGGGTTTAAGCCGCGGCAGCATCGACATCTGCGCCCGGCTCTCGATCTGGAATGTGCCCAGCGTGTCCGCCTTCGAAATCATGGCATAGGTCGGCTCGTCATCCAGCTCGATGTTCCACAGCCCCTTCCGGATTCCCTTGAGATCTTCCAGATATTCGAAGGCCCTG
The DNA here is from genome assembly GCF_009827055.1 of Shinella kummerowiae. GTDB lineage: Bacteria > Pseudomonadota > Alphaproteobacteria > Rhizobiales > Rhizobiaceae > Shinella > Shinella kummerowiae. The sequence goes on along the minus strand of NZ_WUMK01000005.1, from coordinate 440,541 downwards.
CGCATGCAGGAGAGCATGCCGAGCGCCAGGACATCCACCTTCATGAAGTTGAGGGATTCGATGTCGTCCTTGTCCCATTCGATTACCTGCCGATCGTCCATTGCCGCCGGCTCGATAGGCACAAGATCGTCCAGCCGGTCACGCGTCAGCACGAAACCACCCGGATGTTGTGAGAGATGGCGCGGCACGCCCATGAGCTGACGGGAGAGTTCCATCAGCAATCGCACGCGCCTGTCATCCACATTGAGGCCAATGTCCTTGGCCTCCGACTTCGGTATGTCCTCGGACCAGCCCCAGACCTGGGACGATATCGCCTTCAACACATCCTCCGGCATGCCCAGCGCACGTCCGACATCGCGCATGGCACCACGGGAGCGATAGCGGATGACAGTCGCGCAAAGTGCGGCGCGACTTCGCCCATAGGTCTCATAAACCCACTGGATGATCTCCTCGCGCCGCTCGTGCTCGAAATCCACGTCGATGTCGGGCGGCTCGCCACGCTGTTCCGATACGAAGCGCTCAAAGAGCAGGCCGTTTCCCCTCGGGTCCACGGCGGTGATGCCGAGCATGTAGCAAACGGCGCTGTTGGCCGCGGACCCCCTGCCTTGGCAGAGAATTTTCATCGCTCTCGCCTGCCGCACAATGGCGTTCACAGTCAGGAAATACGGCGCATAGTGCATTCTTGCAATCAGGCCCAGTTCGTGAACGAGTTGCGCCTGCACGTCCTCCGGCAGGCCCTCAGGATAGCGGACCGCCGCCCCCTCCCACGTATATTTCTCCAGCGCTTCCTGGGGCGTGAGATGCGCATACTCCTTCTCGTCCGGATATTGGTATTGCAGCTCGTCCAGCGAGAATTTGCAGCGGTCGACGATCTCCAGCGTGCGGGCGAGCGCTTGCGGATAGTGCGGGAAGAGCCGATGCATTTCCTGCGGCGGCTTCAGGTAGCGGTCGGCGTGGCGTTCGCGCAGGAAGCCGGCATTGTCGATGACGACGTTATGGCGGATGCAGGTGACGATGTCCTGCAACATGCGGCGGCCGGGCTCATGGTAGAGCACGTCGTTGGTGACGATGGTGGGCACGCGGTGCTGGGTGGCGAGATTGGAGAGTTCGAAGAGCCGTAGCTGGTCATTCGGGCGACGGCGCAGCGTCAGCGCAAGGTAGCAGCGACCACGGAATGTCTCGCGTAAACGGCGTAGATGAAAGGCTACGGTCTCGTCTGCCGCGTCGGGCAGCAGCACGGCGAGCAGGCCCTCGTTCCATTCCACGACATCGGCCCAATCGAGATGGCACTTCCCCTTGCCGGCCTTCTTCTTGCCGATGGTGAGCAGGCGGCAGAGGCGCGCATAAGCCTCCCGGTCGGTCGGGTAGACGAGCAGTGACATGCCGTCGACAAGATCCAGCCGGCAGCCGATGACAAGGCGCACCATGTTGACATCAGGGGGCAATTCCTTCGCCGCCCTGTGTGCCTGTACCACGCCGGCAAGGCTGTTGCGGTCGACGATGGCGAGTGCCTCTATCCCGAGGGCGCTGGCCTGGGCAAACAGCTCCGCGCAACTGCTCGCGCCGCGCAGGAACGAGAAGTGGGACGCCACCTGAAGCTCGGCATAACGGGTGCTCATGCGAAAATCCCGTGCAGGAACCAGCGGCCCGCCCCGCTTGCCGCCTGTTGTTCATTTCCCGAACGGAAGAGCCAGAAGCGTTCGCCGGAAGCATCCTCGACCTGAAAATAGTCCCGCACGGCAGCAAGTTCGGCATCGCGCTTCCACCATTCGCCGAAGATGCGTTCGGGGCCGTCGGCGCGCTTTACCAACCGGCGTACGCCACGCCAGGTGAAGGCACCCGGCGGGTGGTCCGGCAGGAGCGCCATGACCTCGATCGGCTCGGGCCGGGCGAGCAGGCGCGCCGGGCGCGGCCAGCGACCCTGCCAGGTTGCACCATCATCCGGGGCAAGCGGGGCGACCCGATGGACGGACCGCTCGGGCACGTCGCTTTCGACGGGGGCCATGCGGTAAAGCCGCCGGGCGCCGATACGGTTGGCGATCACATCGACGAGACCGGCAATGTCCGCCTGCTCCTCCTCGATCAGCGAAGAGACTGCCTGTTGCAGGAGGAGCGGTTCGGCAAGTGTCGCCGTCAGGTCCATGATCTCGATGCCGAAACCCGGATCGATCGTCTCGATCCGGTCCGAGAGGAGCCGGGTGAGCCGTTTTTCATCCCGAACGGGCTGCGCCGTGCCAACGCGGATCGCCTGGAGCGAATTGTCGACGCGGTGGAAAAGAAGATCGAGCCTTCGGGCGCCAAGGCCGCGTTTTTCCAGCGCCAGGCAGAGGTCGTGGACGAGAGCGGTCGTATAGCGGGCGATGGTTTCGGGTGCACCGATCGGCTCGCCGAAGACCTTTCGCACGCTGGCGAGTTCGGGATCGCGGAGCGGATCGACGGGTTCGGAAAGGATGCCTTGCAATTGGTCAAGGCGGCGACCGAGAAGCGGGCCGAAGCGTAATACGAGCGGCGCGCGTGGTACGGCGAGCACGTCGCCGATCGTGGCAAACCCCAGCACATGCAGGCCGGTCACGATGTCCGGCGGGATCCTGAGCCCGAGGATCGGTAGCGGCGCCACCCTGTCGCTCGTCGTACCCGGGGCTATGATGCAGACGGGATCGGCGCAGAAACGGGCGGCGGCGTGAGCCGCGCCCCAGGTATCGGCAACCGCCGCGCGGGCGAAAATGCCGGAGGCGCCGAGCCGGTTGACGAGACCGGTCAGCATGCGTTCCTCGCCGCCGTGCAAATGGTCGGCCCCCGTTGTATCGATGACCAGGCCATCCGGCGGATCGGGTGCGACGATGGGCGCATAGTGTTGCAAGGCCCACAGTGCCAGGCGGTTGAGCGCTGCCGCATCCGCTACGGGATCGGCCGGCATGGTCAGCACGTCAGGCAAGAGCGCATGGGCCTTGGTGAGCGGCATGCCGACGCGCAGGCCCGCCTGCTCGGCAGGCCGGCTCACGGCGGTGACGATACGGCGCGAGCCCTCGCGGCCGACAAGCACGAGACGATCGTCAGGCGGAGGCGCCAACGCGCCCAAGCTGCGCCTCAGGCGGTCGATCGGCCAGCCGGGAAGAAAAAGCGATACGACCCTCGGCATCGGAGGCCTCCACGTCAAAATCTGCCGCGGCGCCAGCCCGGCAGCGCACAAGTTGCAAATGCCACTGCGCCCGGCCGACACCGGGCACAGGCAGGGCGGCGGACGGACGGACACAAACCCGCCAGCGCGTCACCGCGGCGGACGGTTGGGCAAAGGCATCCGCCTCCGCCCGGTGGCGCAAACGCCGTAGCGCAATGGCGAGCGTGCCGCCGGCCTCGGCCGCCAGTTGCAGGCGGCGCGAAGCGGTCATCGACAGCCGCGCCACCTCCGCCACCACCGCGCCGAGCCCACCATGGCGCAGCCCTTCCTCGAAACAGAGGAGCAGGCTCTTTTCGTCGCCCGCCTCCACATAGATCACCCGGCCCGGTGCAAGCCCCGCCTGTGCCAGTGCCGGCGCGAAGAGGTCGGACCGTGTCAGGCACCACAGCACCTGCCCCTTGGTGCGCGCTGCGATGCCGGCCGCAAAGAGCATGGCCGCTGCGCCCTCCACCGCATCGTTGCCGCCGCCGCACACCTCGTGCAGGCTGGCCAGCGCCAGCCCGCCGCCCGGCAACCGGTCGTCGATCTCCGGCACGCCGAAGGGCAACACCGCCCGGTCGCGCGCCGTACGGCCATCGAACTGCCGGATGCGGTCGCGCAGATCAGCGACAACGGCACGGGCGGCGAAGACGGACATCGGCGTGGCGGCTCCCGGACTGGAAAGAGTTATGTTCTCTATTTGTTCCATTTGCTGCACGAGAGTCAATCGCCAAACGGCCTTGCCGCGATCACAGTTTGAATCAGCTGTGGAACCAACTGGCATGACGGTAGTTCTTCCCTGGCCATTCCATCAAATCCAGGAGACATGTTCATGGCTGACGAAAAGAGCACCGGCAAACGTACGCTCGGCGTCGTTGAAGGTCGCGACAGCATTTCGGAAGACGCCCGCGCTGCGGCTGCGGAAGCAACGGTCAACGAGCAGATCGAAGCGCTTAAGACCGAAATCAGCCGACTGAAGGAATCCGCCGGCCTGATTGCCGAAGGCACCGGCCAGCTTGCGGTCGCCAAGGCGGAATCGCTGCGTGATGAAGTGCGCACCACCATCCAGGCCAATCCGCTGGCAGCCCTCGCCGGCGCCGCCTTCATCGGCTACCTGTTCGGTCTGCGCCACCGGTAACGAACAGGGGAAGCAACCGCTTCCTTCTTCTGTCCAACGAAAAGCCCGGCATTGCCGGGCTTTCTTGTCTGTTCAGAACCAGCGCTGGCGGCGTGGCGGTTCGCTTTCCAGGGAACCCAGCAGATAACCGATGACGACACCGGCAAGGCCCGCCGTCAGCACGACGGTCGAAAGGGCTGCAGGGTGCTCTCGCGCGGTCTGGGCAACGGCGGCCCCTTCGTTGCGGACATATTTCGTTGCCGAACGGACAGCGGGACGGGCGGCCTCGACGGCATTGCCGGCGCGATCGCGGATCGTCTCATAGGCTTCGGTACCCCGCTCGCCGAGATCCTTATGAAGCGCGGCGATTTCTGCGCGAAGAGCGGAAATCTGGGTTTGGACGTCATTGCTTGCCATTGCGGTCTCCTTGTCTGCAATGGAAACCGAACGGCTGGCGCGTGGCTTGGTTCCAAACGCCAGCGCAATTCCCGCAAAACTGCGCAGCGGTTCTGTGACCGGAAGTGCGCAGAATAGGAGATGGAGGATTGGCCGTCAGCTTGCCTGGCGACGACCATCGCGGCGGATCTGCGACGGCGTGTCGCCGAAGGCCGCTCGGAAACGACGCGTGAAATGCGACAGGCTTTCGAAGCCGGTTTCGAGGGCGATCTCGATCAACGGCTTATTGGTGCGCACCACCATGTTGAGGGCTGCCGCCATGCGGATCTTCATGTAGATCGCGCTTGGCGAGGCGCCCATGTCGCTCTCGAACAACCGCTCGAGCTGGCGGCGGGAGACGTTCGTCATGGTGGCGATGCTGTCGATCGACAGCAGGTCTTCCGTGTGCTGCTCCATCATCATGATGGCGAGGTGCACGCGGCGGTCGCGCGCCTCAAGGCCGAGCGGGTTGCGCGGCTGGAGATCGGTTGCGTCGCGCCGGTGGCGGATCTGCAGGATTTCCAGGGCGTTACGCTCCGCTGCCTCACCGACATGGTGGCGGACCAGCGTCGCCGCCAGATCGGCTACGCTGCTGCCACCGGCACAGGTCGCGACCTTGCCGTCGAAGCGGAAAATCTGTTCGGATGTCGCCTCGATATCGGGGAAGCGCCCGCGGAATTCACGATGATGTAGCCAGCTTACACAGGCCGTATGCCCCTTGAGCAGTCCGGCCTCGGCAAGAATGAAGCTGCCGGTGCACAGGCCGATCAGCCCGACGCCCGCCTTGGCCGCCTTGCGCAGATAGGCCTGCGCGTAGCTGTCGATTGGCTCATCGTCCTTCAGCAGCCCGCCGACGACGGCGATATAGTCGAAACACGAGGGGTCGGCGAAGGGTGCTGTCGGCGCGACCTGTATGCCGCTCGACGACGAGATGAAGTTGCGCGTGCTGCTCAGAACGTCCCAATCGCAATTGACACGACGGGAGCGGTCTTCGCTGTCGCTGGCGAGCCGTAGCGTGTCCACGAACAGGGCGAAGGCAGAGAGTGTAAAGCTCTTCGACAGGATGAAACCGACACGCAACGCCTTCGGCGCCGCCGTCGCGCTCATCTCCTTCCCCGTCCGAACACCCACCGCCATCCAGATCTCCCAGACCGTTCCGCCGGACATTTTTGTCTCGGACCAACACCGTTGACAGGAGTCCTATCAGATTTTACGGGCTCCCTCCATTCCCTGGCCGATGTTTGTCTCCTCATTCGCGCCGGCGAGCGCCACGCACAGCCAGTGACACGGCATAAAGCGACGTGGTGGCTGTGATGAAAAGGCGGTGGCCATTCCGTCCGCCGAAACAGACATTGGAAACGGTCTCCGGCACGAGGATTTTCCCAAGGCGGCGGCCGTCCGACGCGATGCAATGCACGCCATCGCCCGCCGAGGACCAGAGATTGCCGTTCTCATCGACCCGCATCCCATCCGCGCAGCCCGGCGCGATGGTGTGGAAGACGTCGCCACCGGTGAGATGCCAATCCGCGCCGACGTCGAAAGCACGGATATGACGCGGATCATCGCTGTGGATGCGCCCGGTATCGGCGACATAGAGCCGTCTTTCGTCCGGGCTGAAGGCAAGACCGTTCGGGCATTGGAAATCCGTGAGCACGGCGCGGACCGTGCCGGAAAGCGGTTCGACGCGGTAGACGTTGCACGGCAGCTCCTGCTTCGAGCGGGTGCCCTCATAGTCGGTAGCGATGCCGTAATGCGGATCGGTAAACCAGATCGCACCATCCGAGGCGACGATCACGTCGTTCGGCGAATTCAGCGGCTTGCCCTCGTATCGATCGGCGATCACGGTGATCGCGCCGTCATATTCGGTGCGGGTGACGCGGCGTGCGCCGTGTTCGCAGGTCACGAGCCTGCCTTCCCTGTCGCGGGTGTTGCCGTTGGAAAAGTTCGCGGGCGCGCGGAAAGTCGTCAGGCCCGAAACCGGGCTCCAGCGCAGCATGCGGTTGTTGGGAATGTCGGAGAACAGCAGACAGTCGTGGTCGCCGAACCAGACAGGCCCTTCGGCCCAGTCGAAACCGTCGGCGAGTTTTTTGAGGGGGGCATTTCCCAGGATGAAACGGGAAAATGTCTTCTCCTCGGCCTCGAAAAACGACATCAGCCCTGCTCCCTCCGCGTTAGACGGCGGCAGGATAACGATCCCGCCGCACCGGGCAAGGGTGTCAGCGCGCGAACTTCCGCGCGCCGGCAACGCAGAGCACGATGGCAAGCGTCGTGACGATCATCAGGGGGCTGACCTTTTCATGCAGCAGGCCGGCGGCGAGCAGCAGGCCGAAGAAAGGCTGAAGCAATTGCAACTGGCCCACGGCCGCGATGCCCCCGATTGCCAGTCCGCGATACCAGAAGACAAAACCGATCAGCATGCTGAAGACGGAGACATAGGCGAGCCCCATCCAGGCGCCGCCGCCGATGCCGGCCCAGCTCTCCGGCAAGGAAATGAGCGCGATGACCGCCATCAAGGGGAGCGCAAGGATGAGCGCCCAGGAGATGACCTGCCATCCGCCGAGCGTGCGCGAGAGTTTGGCACCCTCTGCGTAGCCGAGGCCGCAGGCGATGACCGCCGCGACCATCAGCAGGTCGCCGACGAGCGAGACCTCCGCGCCAGCGCTCAATGCAAAGCCCACCACCGTGGCACTGCCGATGACGGAAAACAGCCAGAACAGCGGTTTTGGGCGCTCCCCACCCCTGAGCACGCCGAAGACCGCCGTTGCAAGCGGCAGGAGGCCAATGAAGACGATGGAATGGGCGGATGTGATGTATTGCAGCGCAATCGCCGTCAGCAGCGGAAAACCGACGACCACGCCGAGCGCGACGATCAGCAGCGACAGGAGATCGTCGCGCGATGGTTTTGTCTGCCGCAGCGCAAAGAGCAGGGCCGCACCAAGCAACGCGGCGATGACGGCGCGCGCCGATGTCAGGAAAAGTGGTGAGAAGTCCGATACCGCGACGCGTGTCGCCGGTAGCGAACCACTGAAAATGATGACCCCGGCAAGCCCGCTGCCCCAACCGTCCATGGATGTTTTCATCGTACCTCGCATTCTACGGGACGATACAGGTCCGGGGGCTGGCAAAGACAGGAACAAAGCAATACAATTTTCAAGAAGTGTACCGGTTCATAGATCAATACAGTGGAAGCGAGCATGGCCGAACCCCTCTCCCGAAACCGGATTTCGGATGTCATGGCAGCGGTCCGCAAACGCATCGCCAGCCGTGCGCTCGCCCCCGGCGACCGTCTTCCCTCGATCCGCCGCTTTGCCACCACGGCGGGCGTCTCGCCGTCCACCGTGGTGGAGGCCTATGACCGGCTGGCGGCGGAGGGTTTGATCCGTGCGCAGCGGGGATCCGGTTTTTATGTCGCTGGCGCCGGCCTGCCGCCGCTAAAACTGGCCGAAGCGGAAACGCCGAAGGCGCGCGCGGTCGATCCGTTCTGGGTGTCGCGACAATCGCTGGACACCGATGCGGCCGTGCTCAAGCCGGGTTGCGGCTGGCTGCCGGCGGACTGGATGCCGGATGCAGCGTTGCGCCGGGCCATTCGCGGCCTGGCCCGCGGCGACAGCGACTTGCTCTCCTATTACGGCAGCACGCAGGGTTCACTTGCGTTGCGCCGTTTGCTGCTCGGTCGGCTGGCGGAGGAAGGCATCGAGGCCGGGCGGGATCATCTGATGCTGACCAGTACGGGCACGCAGGCGTTGGATCTGATCTGCCGCTTCCTGCTGCGCCCCGGTGACAAGGTGCTCATCGACGACCCCTGCTACTTCAATTTTCAGGCCCTTCTGAAAGCGCATCAGGTGGAGGTCTTTGGCGTGCCCTACACGCCATTTGGTCCGGATGTCGCAAGCTTTGAAGCCGTACTCGCCACCGAACGGCCGCGGCTCTACATCACCAATTCCGCGATCCATAATCCGACAGGCGCGACCCTTTCTCCGCAAACGGCGTACCGCGTGTTGAATGCGGCCGCCAACAGCGAGATGACCATCGTCGAGGACGATATCTTTGCCGACTTCGAGCCCGAGCCCTCGACGCGGCTGGCGGCACTCGATGGACTCGACCGCGTCATCCGCATCGGCAGTTTTTCCAAAACGCTCTCCGCCTCCGCGCGCTGCGGCTATATCGCCGCGCGGCCGGACTGGATCGAAGGGCTGGTGGATTTGCAGATCGCCACCAATTTCGGCGGCCCGAGCCCGATGTCCAGCGAGATCATCGCCCAGATGCTCGCCGGCGGCGGCTATCGCAAGCATATGGAAGAGCTGCGCCGAAAGCTCGTGCGCGCCCGGCGCGAAACGGCGGACCGGCTCGCCCGGCTCGGCGTAGAGCCATGGCTCACGCCGCGCGGCGGCTTCTATCTTTGGTGCCGGCTGCCGGAAGGGCTGGATTCCGGTGATGTCGCACAGGCCGCCGTGGCCGAGGGTATCGTGCTCGCGCCCGGCAACGTCTTCAGCGTGTCGCAGACGGCCGCCCGCTTCATGCGCTTCAACGTCGCGCATATGCTGGAGCCGCGTGTGTACCAGGTGCTTGGCGAGGCGCTGAAGCGCGCCGCCGCCTAGCGGCGCTTGGCCAGCATGGAACGCGAGATCACCACGACGAGGCCGATGATCACGGTCGCGACGATGAAGAGGAAGGCGGCAGCGGCGATGGCCGGGCTGATATTCTCGCGGATGCTGGAGAACATCTGCCGCGCCAGCGTACGCTGATTGGGGCCGGCGACGAAGAGAGTGAGCACCACCTCGTCCAGCGAGGTGGCGAAGGCGAGCACTGCGCCGGACAGCACGCCTGGCATGGCGAGCGGCAAAGTCACGCGCCGAAACACCGTCGTCGGCGAGGCGCCGAGGCTCTGCGCTGCCAGTTCCACCCGCTCATCGATGCCGGAAAGCGCCCCGGTGACACTGACGATCACGAAGGGCACGGCGACGACCGTGTGGGCGATGATGACGCCGAGATAGCTGTTCGTCAGGCCGAAGCCCGCCAGCAACACCTGCATGCCGACGCCGAGCACCACGGCGGGCACCACCATCGGCAGCAGGAAGAGCGTGCGGATCGAGCCACGGAAGAAGATGAGCCGGTTGCGCAGGCCAAGCGATGCGGCCGTGCCGAGAATGGTGGCAAGCAATGTCGTGCCCGCGCCGATGATCAGGCTGTTGACGATCGCGCGCCGCCAGGCATCGGCGAAGAACAGCTCTTCGAACCAGCGCAGCGACCAGGACGGGATCGGATAGGTGAGGATGACGCTCGAGGTAAAGGCGAGCGGCAGGATGGCAATCAGCGGGGCAACGAGGAAGAGAACCGTCAGCGTGGCGAAGGTGGCCTTGGCGATTTTCAGCGGCATGGTCAGCGCCTCCCCGATTCGTCGTTGGAGAGACGCGCATAGACGCTGTAGAGCACGAGCGTTGCGACAAGCAGCACCATGCCGAGCGCGCCGGCCATGCCCCAGTTCGCCGAACCCGTCGCGTAGAAGGCGATGATCGACGAGATCATCTGATCGCCCGGCCCGCCGATCAGCGCCGGCGTGATGTAGTAGCCGATGGCCGAGATGAAGACGAGCAGGCAGCCGGAGGCGACGCCGCGCAGGCTGAGCGGCAGGAGCACGCGCAGGAATGCCCGCAGCGGCGGCGCACCGAGCGAGGCGGCAGCCGGCATGAGGTTCTTCGGGATGGTGATCAGCACCGAATAGATCGGCAGCACCATGAAGGGCAGGAGCACATGCGTCATGGCGATGATGACGCCGGTGCGGTTGAAGATCAGCGCCAGTGGCGCATCGATCAGGCCGATGCCGCGCAGCAGATCATTGATGAGGCCCTGTTCCTGCAACAGGATGAACCAGGCGGCGGTGCGCACGAGAAGCGATGTCCACAGCGGCAGCAGCACCGCGCCAAGCATCAGGTCGCGCTTCCAGCCGTCAAGCGACGCGGCGATGATGGCATAGGGGAAGCCGATACAGGCGCAGAAGAAGGTGACGAGTGCGGCGATCCAGAAGGTGCGCACGAGGATCACGCGATTGACGGACTGGTCGGCGGGCAGGTGCTCGATGTTACCGGCGGCATTGCGGCCGAGATCGACGGCGGCGAGCAGGTTGCGGTCGGTATAGGGAGAAAGCGCATCGGCGATGGCAATCCAGAATTCCGGCTTTTCCCAGCGCTTGTCGATCGAGACGAGATCGGCGGGCGGATTGGCAGGATCCGCCAGCGCGCTCGTGGTCTTGCTCATTAGCGTGCGGAAGCCCGAGCGGGCGCTGTTCAGGCGGCGTACCATGTCGCCGAGCGCCTGGTCATCGTCGACGGCCTTGAGATCTTCCACCAGCGCGGCCTGCATGGGCATGGTCGGCGGCGATTTTCGGTCCCAGTCGCCGATCACCTCGGCGCTGCGCGGAAGCAGGCGCAGCACGGCTGGATCCGATATCGCCTGCGACATCATGCTGAACAGCGGCCAGACGAAAAAGCCGATCAGGAAGACAAGCAGCGGCGCCAGCAGAAGCAGCGACCGGCCGGTGCGCGACGAGCCCCCGCTCATGGCGCAATGACCCGGCAGTCGCCGGCCGCGAAGGCCGCATAGACCCTGGTGCCCGGCGCAAACTCGCGTGACCGGCGGCCAAGCTTGGCGATCAGCGGATGCGCCGCATTCTGCAACTGCACCCGAAGATGATCGCCCTGATAGACGCTGTCGGTCACCTCCGTTTCCAGGCAGTTGCGGGCATCGTTGCGGGTCTCGGTCAGATCGACCCGCTCGGGACGGATCGACAGATAGACGGTCTGGCCCGGCGCCACCGCGCCTGAAACGGCCGAAACGATCTGGGCGCCGGAGGTCAGCCGCACATTGGCTTCCGCCCCCTGCACCGCCTCGACGACGCCCTCGACCAGGTTGGTCTCGCCGATGAACTCGGCGACGAAGCGCGTGGCCGGCTCGTCATAGACCTGCCGCGGCGTGCCGATCTGCTCGATCTTGCCCTTGTTGAAGACCGCCACGCGGTCCGACATGGTGAGCGCTTCGGACTGGTCGTGGGTGACGAAGACGATGGTGAGGCCGAGGCGGCGATGCAGGTCGCGAATGTCGAGCTGCATCTGCTCGCGCAGCTGCTTGTCGAGCGCGCCGAGCGGTTCGTCCATCAGCACGACGCGCGGTTCGAAGACGAGGGCCCGGGCAAGCGCCACGCGCTGCTGCTGGCCGCCGGACAGTTGGGAGGGGCGTCGATCGACGAGCGCCGAAAGCTGTACCATGTCGAGGGCGCGCGTCACGCGCTGGTTGGTCTCCGCCTTGTTCAGTCCGCGCATCTGCAACGGGAAAGCGATGTTGTCGCCGACGGACATGTGGGGAAAGAGCGCATAACTCTGGAAGACCACGCCCATGTCCCGCTTGTGGGTCGGCACGGCGTTGATGGCTGTGCCATCGAGAAGAATATCACCGGAGGTCGGCTGCTCGAAGCCGGCGAGCATCATCAGCAGTGTCGTCTTGCCGGAGCCGGAAGGGCCGAGCAGGCTAACGAACTCTCCCTTCGCGATGCCGAGGTCAAGATTTTCGACCACGCAGAGCGGGCCGTAGAATTTGGTGATGCGGTCAAATCGAATGAATTCGGCCAAGGAAGACTCCATCGCTAAAGGCGAAGGATACATCAAGCGGGAAACCCCGCCAGGATGCATCCAGCCGGACAGGAAGGGCGCCCGTTTCGAGCGCCCTCCATCGCGGATGTGCTTACTGGGCCAGCCAGGCGTTGAAGCGCTGCGTCAGCGATTCCGCATTGTCGATCCAGAAATCGACATTCAGCGGGATCGAGTCCGTCATGTTGGCGGGATCGGTCGGCAAGTCCTTGGCGAATTCCGCCGGGACCTTGGACGCGGCTTCCTTGTTCGGCAGGCCGTAGGCGACGAATTCCGGCAGCTTTGCCTGATTGTCCGGCAGGCTCGCAAAGGCGATGAAGTCCTGCGCCGCGTCCTTGTTTTCTGCGTCCTTCAGCACGACCCAGCTGTCAACGGCGTAGATACTGCCGGGGAAGACGACCTTGAAGTTCTTGCCTTCCGTGCGGTTGATGCCAGTGATGCGGCCATTATAGGCAGACGTCATCGCGACTTCTCCGGAAGCGAGGAACTGCAGCGGCTGCGCGCCGGATTCCCACCAGACGATGTTCGACTTCAACTCGTCGAGCTTCTTGAAGGCGCGCTCGACGCCCTCGTCCGTGCCCAGCACGTCATAGAGTTCGTCCTTCGAAACGCCATCGGCGAGCAGCGCGAATTCCAGCGTGTATTTCGGCCCCTTGCGCAGCGAGCGTTTGCCCGGGAATTTCTCGACATTCCAGAAATCCGCCCAGGAGGTCGGGCCCTCCTTCAGCTTGGCACCGTCATAGGCAATCGCCGTGGACCAGACGATGGCGCCGACGCCGCAGTCATTGACCGCGCTGTCGAGGAACTTGTCCTTGCCACCCATCTTGTCCCAGTCGATCTTCTCATAGAGGCCGTCGGCACAGCCGAGCGCCAGTTCCTCGGCTTCCACCTGCACGGCGTCCCAGTTCGGCGCGCCGGCCTTGACCTTCGACTGGATCACGCCGATGCCGCCGTCCCAGGCTTCGTCCAGCACGGGCTTGCCAAGCTTTTCGGAGAATGGCTTGAAATAGATGTTGCGCTGCGCGTCCTGATAATTGCCGCCCCAGGAGACGACGGTGAGGTCGCGCGCCAGGGCCGGCAGGGCCAGGCTTGCGGACAGCACAACGGCCGCAGCCGTCAGGATTCCGGATTTCATGATGGTCTTCATGGCACTCCCCTTTTCTCATTGATGAAGGAACCGGCGGGCCGGCTCCGATGACGAACTCAGTGGCTGCGCCCGCCCTCGCCTTTGGCGTATCGACGGCATTGCAGCCTTTCCGGTCGCTGCGCCCTTTCCCCGGGGCGTGTCGGCCGATTGATGCATTCCGGTCCTTGCCGGTCAACGGGATTCGTCGCCGTTTTGACCGTTGTCAGACGTGCTGCCCTCCGTTGATGTGGATTTCCGCGCCGTTAATGTAGGACGAGGGTTCGGTGCAGAGGAAATAAATGGTTTCCGCGACTTCGCGCGGTTCGCCCAGTCTCCGCATCGGCACTTCCGCCGCCACCAGCTCGTCGGTTCCCGGCGAAAGGATCGACGTTTCGATCTCGCCCGGTGCGATGGCATTCGCCCTCACACCGCGCCGGCCGAACTCGTGCGCCATCTCCCGGGTCAGCGAGGCAAGCGCCGCCTTCGAGGCCGCATAGGCGACGCCTGCGAAGGGGTGCACACGCGAACCGGCAATCGAGGTGACGTTGACGATCGACCCCTTCGCGGCCTCCAACTCCGGCATCAGCGCGCGGGCGATCAGCGCGGTCGAGATGAGATTGACATTCAACACCTGCGTCCAGACATCCGCCTCCGTTTCCAGCACGCCGAGGCGCGAGCGGCCCGGCCCCTTCGGCGAGATACCGGCATTGTTGACCAGCGCATGCAGGCGGCCGTTCGGCAGCCGTTCGCGCACGGTCGCGGCGAGACGCTCGATCTGGTTCAGATCAGCAAGGTCCGCCTGGATATGGCTTTCGCGGGCGGACGGCCAGGCGCATTCCTCGGAAAATGCCTGACGGGACACGGTGAGAATGCGCCAGCCCTTCGACTGGAAGAGCTTGACCGTCGCATGGCCGATGCCGCGGCTCGCTCCCGTCAGCAACATGTAGCGGCGTTCTTCGGTCATGGACGCATTCTCCATTGATGCTTGATGCATCGTAATCGGCAGCTCGCGAAATGCAAGCCTCTTGTTTACAAGCAGATCACGCCCGGCGGGCAGGCCGTTCCTCGCCATGGACGATCCGCTCAAGGATCGGCTTGCCGCCGAGCAGGATGTCATCGACGATCGCCATCGAGGCGGCGGCAGGATCATGCCGCTTCAGCGCCTCGATGACCGGGTAATGATGATCGATCATCGCCCGCCCGCCTTCGATATAGGCATCCGAAATATGCGGCCCCATCTGCAACCAAAGCCGCCGCAGGATGTTGTTCAACACCGGAAGACCAGCAATCTGCGGCAGCATGAAATGAAAAGCCTGGTTGAGCTGTGTGCCCTTCAGGCGATCGCCAGCATCGATTGCCTGCTCGTTTTCCCGTAGAATAGCCTCAAGAGCACGGATATTGGCACTGGTCGCCACCTGTGCGGCTGTCTCCGCGGCCAAGCCCTCCAGCCGGATGCGGATGGCCCGGATTTCCCGATAGCGGCTTTCCGCCATGCCGGGAATGCGAATGTCGCGCGGCGAGCGGAAGGTGATCGCCTCGTCATTGGCAAGACGCAGGATGGCGTCGCGGATCGGCGTGACGCTGGTGCCGAACTGTTCGGCGAGATCGCGGATCTTCAGCCGGTCGCCGGGCTGGAACCGGCCCTGCATCAGGGCATCACAAAGCGCCGCGTAGACGACGCTATTCAGGTTCTCATGTTCCAGTGTCGTAAATTCAGCCATGGAACTCGTCCGAAAAATAAAATAATAAGATACTTGATGCATCTTTTTTGACGTGTTTCAAGTATGAGCCTCTGCCAGATGGTATCTTTCTCTACCGGACGACCCATAGTCCCGCCGTGAGTATCTTCAACAGCGGGACAAAACAGGCAAGACCCATGCGGACCGCCGCATCAACGGAGCAAACATGACGGAGCGATCGCCCGCCGCCAAGAAACCGGATTCCATGTCGGCGACATGGAGCGTGACGTCGCTCGACGACGCGAGACTGGCGGTCGAGGATGTGTACGGCCTTTCCGGCACCGTCAAACGGCTTTCGAGCGAGCGGGACGAAACTTTCCTCTTCACCCGCGCGGACGGCACGGATTTTGTCCTCAAGCTCGCCAATCCTGCCGAGGATCCTGCCGCGCTGGAATTCCAGGACGGCGCGCTGCTGCATCTTGAAGCCGCTGCCCCTACGGTGCCCGTGCCGCGGCTGGTGCGCACGAAGGACGGCGAACAGAGCCGCACGCTGGCCACCGCCGACGGCCCGCGCATCATGCGCCTCCTCACCTTCCTGCCGGGAGAACTGCAATATCGCACACCCACGACCGAAGCCCAGAGCCGCAACGTCGGCCGGGCGCTGGCGGAGCTCGGTCTTGGGCTTGAGGCCTATGACGGCCGCCCGCCTGCCGGAAAGCTGATGTGGGACATCTCCCATACGCTCGATCTGGCCGCCGTCGTCGATCATGTCGCGCCAGAGCGCCGGACGCAGGCAGCGGGCGTGATTGCGGAATTCGAGCACGCCCTGCCGGCGATCGCCGCGCTGAAGCGGCGGCAGATCATCCACAACGATTTCAATCCGCACAACATCCTGCTCGATCCCGCATCGCCCACCCACGTGGTCGGCATCATCGATTTCGGCGACATGGTGCATGCGCCGCTAATCAACGATCTCGCCGTCGGGCTGTCCTATCATCTCGCAACAGACAACTGGCAGGCGCGCACACGTGCCCTTCTCGAAGGCTTCCTGTCGGCACGCCCGCTTGAGCCCGCCGAGATCGCGCTTCTGCCGCTGCTTTGCCGTTGCCGGCTGGCGATGTCCATCATCATCGCCGAATGGCGCTCCGCGCGCTTCCCGGAGAACCGCGACTACATCATGCGCAACCACGCCACCGCCTGGCGGGGCCTGCAAAACATATCCGATCTGACACCCGCCGGGCTGAAACGGCTCGTGCCCAACCTTTCCGAGGCCTGACCATGTCAATGGTGAATGCATTTTCGCAGGACGATTTCGAGCGGCTGAACGAGACCGAACGGGCGCTGATTGCCCGACGGGAAAAGGTGCTCGGCCCTGCCTACCGCCTGTTCTACGAAAAGCCGCTGCATCTGGTGCGCGGCGAAGGCGTCTTCCTCTACGACGCCTCGGGCGAAAAATATCTCGACGCCTATAACAACGTCGCCTCGCTCGGCCATTGCCATCCCCGCGTGGTGGAGGCGATCACCAAGCAGACGGCGGTGCTCAACACCCATACGCGCTACCTGCACGAAGGCATCATCGACTATGCCGAGGCGCTGACGGCAAGCTTTCCCGAAGCGCTCAGCCAGGCCATGTTCACCTGCACGGGCAGCGAGGCAAATGACCTCGCCGTGCGCATCGCCCGTTATGTCACGGGCGGAACGGGGATCATCGCGACGGAACTCGCCTATCATGGCCTGACGAGCGCGGTCGCCGAATTCTCGCCGTCGCTTGGTGAATCGGTGACGCTCGGGCCGCATGTGCGCACCGTACCCGCGCCGGACAGCTATCGCCATTCGCCGGAAGAGATGATGGAGAAATTCGGCCGCGACGTGCGCGCCGCCATCGCTGATCTCCAACGCCACGGCATCAAGCCGGCCATGCTGATTACCGACACGATCTTTTCCAGCGACGGCATTTTCGCCGGACCGAAGGGCTTTTTGAAGTCGGCGGTCGATGCGATCCATGCGGCGGGCGGCCTCTTCGTTGCCGACGAGGTACAACCGGGTTTCGGCCGCACCGGCGAAGCCATGTGGGGTTTCGAGCGCCACGGCGTTTCACCCGACATGGTGACAATCGGCAAGCCGATGGGCAACGGTTACCCGATGGCGGGTATCGTGCTGCGGCCGGACGTGATTGCCGAATTCGGCCCGCGCGCACGCTATTTCAATACGTTCGGCGGCAATCCCATCGCTGCCGCAGCCGGCAAGGCCGTGCTCGACACGATCCGGGCGGAGGGCTTGCAGCAGAATGCGCTGGAGGTCGGGCGTCACCTGATGGACGGCCTGAACAGCCTTGCCGACCGCTATCACGCCATCGGCGACGTGCGCGGCTCCGGCCTGTTCATTGGCGTCGAAATCGTCGCCGACCCGGCGGCCAAGAGCCCCGACGCCGCGCTCACCACCCGCATCGTCAATGGCCTGCGCGAACGGCGCATCCTCATCAGTGCCTCCGGCCCGCGGGCCAACGTCCTCAAGATCCGCCCGCCGCTCGTCTTCTCCCGCGAGAATGCCGACATGCTGGTGGATGCGCTGGGCGATGTGTTGAAGACGCTTTGACGATTAAAGGGCGCACGCCAAGCGCCTCGCGATCTCTATAGGAAGGCACCGACCTTTAGTCCCTCGTAAACCGCCTCTTCGGCGGTGCGGGGGGCGAGGCTGTCGCCGATGATGTGGACTTCCGGCACCAGGCTCCGCAGCATCTCCCCGAGTTCGTCCACCGGCTCATGGCCAAGACAGAGCACCAGCGTCTCCACGTCCTCGAACAGGATCGGCAACTCGCTCACCGTGTGCTGCATGTAGACAGTCCCTCCATCACAGCCGTAGAGGCGGGCATAGGGCGTGGTGCGCACGCCGATGCGGTGCAGTTCGGCGACGATGTTGTCGCGCACATAGAGCGGCAGGAGTTCGGCCGCATGGGTGCCGTTGACGGCGAGCTCGACGCTGCACCCCTCGCCCGTCAGCAGTTCGGCAATGCCCGGGCCGATCCAGTCGCAGCGCCAGTCCGCGACGACGACGCGGCTGCCGGTTTTCACCTCACGGCGCAACACCTGCCATGCATCGACGATCTGGATACTGCCATCCTGCTCGATGTCGGGCCGATAGGGTTTCGCGCCGGTGGCAAGGATCACGGCATCCGGTTTTTCCGTCTCCACCAGCGCGCGGTCGACCCGCGTGCCGCGGACGACGCGGACATTGGCCCGCTCCACCTCGCGGGCAAGGTTGGTGACGATGCCGCCGAATTCGGCGCGTCTGGGAAGCTGCTGGGCAAGCAGCGCCTGGCCGCCGAGTTGTGGCGCGGCTTCATAAAGCGTCACGCGATGCCCGCGACTGCCGGCAACCGCCGCGGCCTTGAGGCCTGCCGGCCCGCCGCCGATCACCATGACGGATTTCGGCCGCGCGGCCGGCGCGAGTGTACCGAATTTCAGCTCGCGCCCGGTTTCGGGGTGCTGGATGCAGGAAATCGGCACGCCGCGATGAAAGTGGCCGATACAAGCCTGGTTGCAGGCGATGCAGGCGCGGATATTGTCGGTCTGTCCCGCCTCGGCTTTGCCCGGCATGGCCGGATCGCAGATCATCGCCCGCGTCATGCCGCAGACATCGGCGGAGCCACTCGCAACAACCGCCTCAGCCTCCTGCGGCTGGTTGATACGGCCGGTGACGAAGACGGGAATGGCAAGCGCCTGGCGAAACCGCGCGGCATCGCCGGCGAGATAGGCATTGCGATAGGCCATGGGCGGCACGATGTGTACGGCGCCGCCGAGCGAGGCGGAGGTTCCGGCCGTCAGGCTCACATAGTCCAGCAGGGGCTCGAGCCGGCGACAGATGTCGAGCGCCTCGTCGCCCGTCAGCCCCTGTTCGTCACGCTCGCTGGTGCTGATGCGCATGCCGATGACGAAATCCTCCGACGTCTCGGCACGCATGGCCTTGAGTGCGTCCACGGCAAAACGCAGCCGGTTTTCCAGCGCGCCGCCATAGGCGTCACTGCGCCGGTTGACCCGGGGATTGAAGAACTGGGCAGGCAGGTAGCCATGGCTTGCGACGAATTCGACGCCGTCGATACCGGCCGCATGCATGCGGCGCGCCGCGGCGGCATAACCGGCGACGATCTCGTCGATCATGCTTTGATCGAGCTGGCGCGGCATCACGCGAAAACGCTCGTTCGGCGAGACGGACGGCGCGTAGGCAACGGTCAAAAGCCCGTCACCGCCCTCCATGATCTCGCGCCCGGGATGGAAAAGCTGCGAGAACAGCGCACATCCCTCGGCGTGACAGATCTCCGCAAGCCGTCGATAGCCCTCGATACAGTCGTCGCTGACCGCCATGAGCATGTGCGAGGTATAGCGTGCCGTCTCATGCACGCCAGCCACCTGGCTGACGATCAGCCCCGCCCCGCCCTGCGCCCGCGCGGCGTGATAGGCAATCAGTGCATCGTTGATCAGTCCGTCGGTCGGCAGTGTCGTATCGTGGCCGGACGACATGATGCGATTCTTCAGGCGCACGCTGCGGATCTGCAGCGGCTGAAACAGATGGGGGAATGCGTCTGCCGTCATGAAACCCGGCCTCCTCCTGCCGTGACTGCGAAAGCTTTTCCATGCATATTTTATCCTCAGTAAAAAATACATACATGATTTTTACTTTGGGCAAAATTTGTTGTCATTCACGCAGAGGTGTGCATGCACTGTCCTCCATGTTTGCGCAGCGAAGGAAAAGGCAGCAATGGCCTCTGACGACCATGCCGGCATCAACCCGTCGGCCGATCCGGCCGATGGCGATGCGGTTCTCGGCGAACGTATTCGCGACCTGCGCAAGCGGCGCAAGATGACGCTGGCGCAACTGGCCGACAGCGCCGGGCTTTCGACCGGCTATATCAGCCAGATCGAGCGCAACCTCGCCTATCCGTCGATCCCCGCGCTGGTGGGGATTGCCCGCAGTCTCGGCGTGACCGTTCAATGGTTCTTCGCCGGCGCCTCACGCGTGCCGCAGGACGAGCATGGCTATGTGGTCCGGCGCGGCAACCGGCTGAAGATCCAGTATGAGCAGGGCATCGTCGACGAGTTGCTGACGCCGAAAATGAGCCTGCAGGTTGAGCTGATCTACACCAACCTGCCGCCCGGCAGCGAGAGCGCGGAAAGCTACAGCCATACCGGCGACGGCGTCGGCTTCGTGCTGTCCGGGGAATTGGAAATCTGGGTCGGGGAGCGGCGCTTCCATCTCCACGAGGGAGATAGTTGCTCCTATTCGGCCGGCGAGCCGCACCGCTACCGAAACCCCGGACAACGGGACGCCGTGGTGCTGTGGGCGATCAGCCCGCCGAATTTTTAGAGCAGTACTGAAAGGCGGCCGTGCAAAGGCCGCCCAGGGGGTCAGCCGACGCGCTTTTCCAGTTCTTCCTCGTCGATGATGGCAGCAGCACCTGGAACAGCTACGAACTGTTCCAGCGTCATCGTGTCGAGGATGGAGGCAATGGCGTCGCGCACATCCGTCATTGCGCGACGGACCTGACAGGTTTCCGGATCGGCGCAGTCTTCGCAGGCTTCAAAAGCCGTGCGGCTGGCGCAGCGAATGGGTGCGAGCGGTCCGTCGAGCACGCGGATGGCATGGCCGATGCGGATTTCGGAAGCCGGATGGGACAGCGAGTAACCGCCGCCCGGACCCTTCTTCGACCGCAGCATGCCGGCATTGCGCAGTTCGAGCAGGATCGTATCGAGGAACTTCTTCGGAATATTGTTGCGCAGCGCAATTTCGGCCACGAACGCCGTTTCGCCAGGCCCCAGGCGCGCCAGGTCCACCAGCGCCTTCAGTCCGTATTTTCCTTTTTTCGTCAGCATGTCGGTCTGCTTTCCATCAGCACTGGGGCATCGTCCGGATACGCCCGGGAGCGCGGACGCGTGCATCCCGCGTCCCAGGGGGTCTATCCGCCGTCTTTCCGGCCGTCGTCTTCGGGAAGATCGATCGGCTCACCCATGCCGGGTGATTCTGGCTCATTCTTGGCACCGAAGTGCAAAAAACATATAAAAACGGTATAATTTATTTGCGTGGGTTGCCGCAAGGAAATTGGCGTCTTTTGTCAAGCTCTTATGTAGGTTTCAGCGCGACGTGCCCAATCTGCATCGGTTTTGCCGGCAAATTGTTCTTTTCGCCCTTTTCAGCGCCTCCATCGCACCTCCGGCATCGCAGGATATAGACGCCAGCCGTTTTCGGCGATTGCTTTCGCAAAACGCAAAAGCAATCGCCGAAGCGCCGTCAAATTGAGGCAAAAATTTCTCTACTAAATTTATTGATTATATAATTTTTAGAAACCGGCCCGCACCAACCTCGGGCAACGGCAACTTGAGGAGAGGACCATGACCATTACCCGCAGAACCCTGCTTGCCGCGACCGCCGCCCTTGCCATGGCCGCGTCGTTCGGCACCGCCTTTGCCGAAGAGGTGACGCTCAACATCGGCTACCAGCCGATTGTCGAGCCCTCGCGCGTACCGCAGGCCGACGGCACTTACGAGAAGGTGACCGGCGCCAAGATCAACTGGCAGAAATTCGACGGCGGCGCCGACGTGATTGCGGCGATCGCCTCCGGCTCGCTCGATATCGGCTATGTCGGCTCCTCCCCGCTGGCGGCCGCGTCAAGCCGCGAACTGCCGATCGAGACGATCTTCGTCGTTGGCCTGATCAGCGAGGCGGAAGCGCTGGCGGTCAAGTCTATCGACAAGCCGGAAGACCTGGCCGGCAAGAAGATCGCGACACCCTTCGTTTCCACAGCCCATTACAGCCTGCTGACCGCGTTGAAGCACTGGAAGGTCGATCCCAAGTCCGTCGAGATCCTCAACCTGAGACCGCCGGAAATCGCGGCGGCCTGGGAGCGCGGCGATATCGATGGCGCCTATGTCTGGGATCCGGTTCTGGCGCAGCTGAAAAAGAGCGGTAAGGTTCTGGCCACCTCTGCGGACGTCGCGGACTGGGGCGGCCCGACCTTCGACGCTTGGATCGTCAGTAAGAAGTTCGCCGAAGAGCATCCGGACGTCGTCACCGCCTTCGTGAAGGTGACCGGCGATGCGACCGCCGCCTACCGCGCCAACCCCGATGCCTGGAACGCGACCTCGCCGGAAGCTGAAAAGATCGCCCGCCTGACGGGCGCCAAGCAGGACGAGGTCCCGGCCCTTCTCAAGGGCTACATCTTCCCGACGCTCGAAGAGCAGGCCGGCGAGGCATTGCTTGGCGGCGGTACGGTGAAGGCGGTTGCCGATACCTCGGCCTTCCTTTTGGAACAGGGCAAGATCCCGGCGGCACTCTCCGACTACAAGCCCTACGTCTCGACCCGCTGGGTAAGCGACGCAACGAAGCTCGCCTACTGATCCAGCAAAAATCCTGCGGCGGAGATGGCCCGGTCGCGCGAAAGCGCCGCCGGGCCATCGCCAAGCAAAATGCCAGCTCATTTCCGGAGGCCCCATGAGCGTCCTGACATTCCGCAACGTTTCGCTGCGCTACCCGGCAAGGCCCGGCCGCGGCAGCGCCGGCGAGAAACTTGTGCTCGACACGATCAACCTACAAATCGCCTCGAACGAACTGGTCGCCGTCATCGGCCGGTCCGGCTCGGGCAAGACGAGCCTGCTCAATCTCGCCGCCGGCTTTCTGGATCCCTCGGCCGGCACGATCACCGTCGACGGCGAACCCGTTCGCGGCCCCGACGCCGACAGGGCGGTCGTCTTCCAGGACGATGCGCTTTATCCCTGGCTTGACGCACGCGACAACATCGCCTTTCCCTTCAAGCTGAAGGGCGTACCACTTGCCGAACGGCGTGCGCGTGCCGACACGCTTCTCGACCGCGTCGGCCTTGCAAATGCCGGCGACCGGCGCATCTGGGAACTGTCCGGCGGCATGCGCCAGCGTGTCGGCATCGCCCGGGCGCTCGCCGCTGAACCACGTTTCCTGCTGCTCGACGAACCGCTCGGTGCGCTCGATGCGCTGACCCGCACGCGCATGCAGGAGTTCCTGCTGCGTATCAAGGCCGAGAGCGGCGCCGGGGCCTTGCTCATCACCCACAGCATAGAGGAGGCCCTGCTGCTCGGCACGCGCGTCGTCGTGCTCTCGCCCAATCCTGGTCGGCTGACGGCGGAGATCGAGGCAGGCTTCAACGCGGAGGTGCTGAACGGCGCCTCGGTGGCCGCCGTGAAAGCCTCGCCGCTCTTCAAGCGCATGCATGCGGGTCTCACCGGCCTCATCCATGCCACCAGTGACGAGGAGATGGCCGCATGACGCTCTCCACCGAAATCGGCGCCCTGCCGCAACGGACCGAGGCTGAGGAAACCGCCCGTCCGCGTACGGCGCGTCCCCTGCCGGTCGCCGTCATTTCGGCGATCACCGTTGTCCTGATCATCGGCGCGTGGGGGCTTGCCTCGGCTTATGCGCTGGTCTCGCCGGTCTTCCTGCCGTCACCGCGACAGGTCGTTCTCGCCCTCTACAATCTCGTCGCGAAGGGTTTTGTCGATGCGACGCTCGCGGAGCATGTCGGCGCCAGCCTTACCCGTATTTTTGGCGCGCTGATTGCATCGATTGTCATCGGCATCCCTGCCGGCATCGCGATCGGCACGAGCCGGGTCGGCCGCGGCATTCTCGATCCGATCGTCGAGTTCCTGCGGCCGCTGCCGCCGCTTGCCTATCTGCCGCTCATCATCATCTGGGTGGGCATCGGCGAGGCTTCGAAGATCACGGTGATTGCGCTTTCCATGCTGCCCTCGATCATCCTGTCGACCTCCGCCGGCGTGCGCGCGGTCTCCAAGGATCACGTCAATGCGGCGCGTTCACTCGGCGCGAGCAGATGGCAGGTTCTGGCGGAAGTCGTCCTGCCGAGCTCCGTGCCGTCTATCCTCACCGGCATCCGCATCGCGCTTGGTGCAGGCTGGACGACGCTGGTGGCTGCCGAACTGGTGGCGGCGACGAGCGGCATCGGCTTCATGATCCAGTCAGCAGCACAGTTCCTCGTCACCGACATCGTCATCGCCGGCATCATCGTCATCGCGTTGATTGCCATACTGCTGGAATACATCGCCCGGCTGATCGAACGGCGCCTGGTGCCCTGGGCCTCACACCGCTGAGACAATGTTGGCGCTCAGTTGAGCGCCAGCCCCACGTTAGCGACGGCCGCCGTGAACAGGCGGCCGTCTTGCGTTACGGGGTAGGTCGAGCGCCCTGCCCGTGCCTTGAGGAGATCGAGGAAATCGTAACCAGCGGTCCAGCGGCCAAAACCACTGGCAATGTTGATATGGCCAGCATCGCCGATATCGACGAGATCACTGCCCCAGGCACGTGCTGTCTGGCGCAGGCGGTCGACCGGCATATAGGGGTCGTTCAGGCTACCGACCACCAGCGAGGGAAACGGCAAGCGCGCTTGCGGCATGGCACCGAACCTGATGATACAGGGATGCAGCGTTTCGGTCGTATCGAGATCGCAGGGGGCGACGAGCAGCGCGCCGCGAACCCGCGACGCTAGCCGGCTTTGCGCAAAATGCGCCGCCAGCACGCAGCCGAGGCTGTGACCGACCAGCCAGACGTCGTTGCCGACCATCTCGACCTGCTGCTCCACTTGCTGGAGCCAGCTTTGCCGATCAGGACAGGCCCAGTCAAACTGCTCGACCACGCGGCTTTCGGGATTGTCACGCGCCCAATGGCGCTGCCAGTGCCCCTGGGGCGAGCCATTCAGGCCGGGCAGGATGAGCGTGTCGATGGGGATATCGATTGACGGCATGAGGCGGCCTTCCTTCGCAAACCGGATTGTTTGCGATGATGCGTGACGGAAGCCGGAAAGGTAAGAAAGCCACACCTATTGCTGGCAAAAACCATAGAATTTCTTTGCACGCAGTGCGGCAGCCGAAGCGAACGACACCCGCACGTCAAGCTTAGCTGCGCTGGGAATCTTGCCGCCCGCTATTGCGCTTGCGCCAATCCAGATACCACCGCGTGAAGGCAGCGATTCCCTCTTCAAGCGTGACACGCGGAACAAAGCCGGTGAGATGATGCAGGAGATCGGTGGACGCGAAGGTGCGCGGCACATCGCCTTGCTGCATCGGCATGTAGTTGCGCTTCGATGGTCGTTCCAGGGCCTTCTCGATCGTCTCGATGAAAGCCATCAGTTCGATTGGGCGCCCGCCGCCGATGTTGACGACCCGGAAGGGCGCATGCGCAGACAGCGTATCGACGACATTCGGCGCCACCGCACGGTTGTCTTCCGAGGGCACCACATCGACGAGGCGGACGATGGCTTCGACGAGGTCGTCGATATAGGTGAAGTCGCGGCTCATGTTGCCCTCGCCGTAAACGTCGATCGGGCGATCGTTGAGGATGGCGTCGGTGAACTTGATCGGCGCCATGTCCGGCCGGCCCCAGGGACCATACACAGTGAAGAAACGGAAAGCCGTCGTCGGCACCTTGTAGAGATGGGCATAGGAATGCGCCATCAACTCCATGGATTTCTTGGACGCGGCATAGAGCGTCATCGGTTCGTCGGCGCGGTCTGCCTCGGCGAACGGGATCTTCTCGTTGGCGCCATAGATCGACGAGGTGGAAGCGAGCAGCAGATGGCGCGGCTGGAGTGTTTTCGCCAGCTCCAGCACGTTCCATGAGCCAACGAGATTGGACTCCACATAGGCCCCGGGATTTTCGAGGCTGTAGCGCACGCCGGCCTGCGCGGCGAGGTGGAGTATCACATCCGGCTTGCGGATTGCGGCGGCAGCCTCGAGCGCTGCCTTGTCTTCCAGCCTGCCGGTGACCTGTTGGAATTCGGCATAGGGCTCGAGGATCGCAAGGCGCTGCTCCTTCAGCGTCACGTCGTAGTATGGCGTCATGGCATCGAAGCCGACGACGGAATGGCCGTCGTCGAGCAGGCGTTTTGCCAGGTGGAAACCGATGAAGCCAGCCGTACCCGTGACGAGGAAATGCGTCATTCCGCCGCCTCAGAGACCGGCACGACCATGGCGGACGTGCCGCGGCCGATGCTGGCATAGGCAAGGCCGTGGCGCTTGACCTCATCCGGAGTATAGACATTGCGCAGGTCGACTAGCAGGGGCTTGGCCATCACGGACTTCAAGCGCTGGAAATCCAGTGCGCGGAACTGGTTCCATTCCGTGACGATCACCACCGCCTCCGCACCCTCGGCAATGTCATAGGGCGAGTTGCCGTAGGTCACATTGTCCAGGATGGCCTTGGAGGCTTCCATACCCTCCGGATCATAGGCGAAGATCCGGGCACCACCATCCTGCAAAGCCTGGATGATCGAGATCGACGGCGCGTCGCGCATGTCGTCTGTTTCGGGCTTGAAGGTAAGGCCGAGGATGGCGATCTTCTTGCCGCGCACGTCACCGTTCAACGCATTGATCACCTTGCGGGCCATGGCGCGCTTGCGCGTATCGTTGATGGCGATCGTCGTTTCGATCAGGCGCACCGGGCTGTCATTGTCCTGTGCGGTCTTGACAAGCGCCAGCGTATCCTTCGGGAAGCAGGAACCGCCATAGCCGGGACCGGCATGCAGGAACTTCGAGCCGATACGGCCGTCGAGCCCGATGCCACGCGAAATCTGCTGCACGTCGGCGCCGACTTTTTCGCAGAGATCGGCGATTTCGTTGATGAAGGTGATCTTCATCGCGAGAAACGCATTGGCGGCGTATTTTATGAGCTCGGAGGTACGGCGGGTGGTGAAGAGCAGCGGCAACTGGTTGAGATAGAGCGGCCGGTAGACCTCCGTCATCACCTCGCGCGCCCGTTCATCCTCGATGCCGACGACGATGCGGTCCGGCCGCTTGAAGTCACTGATTGCCGCGCCCTCGCGCAGGAACTCCGGATTGGAAACGACGGCAATGTCCGCATCGGGGCGGGTTTCGCGCATGATGCGCTCCACCTCGTCGCCCGTGCCGACGGGAACCGTCGATTTCGTCACGACGATGGTAAAGCCCTTGACCGACTCGGCGATCTCGCGGGCGGCGGCATAGACATAGGAAAGGTCGGCATGGCCATCACCCCGCCGCGACGGCGTGCCGACGGCGATGAAGACGACGTCGGCCTCGCTCACCGGGCCGGAAAACTCCGTGGTGAAGGACAGGCGGCCGGCCTTGACGTTCTCGGCGACGAGCGCATCGAGACCCGGTTCGAAGATCGGAATCTCCCCCCGGTTCAGGGCCTCGATCTTGCCCTCTGCCTTGTCGATGCAGACGACGGTATGGCCGAAATCGGCGAAACAGGCGCCAGACACCAGCCCTACATAGCCGGAACCAATCATGGCGATCTTCATGGTGCAATGTCTCCAAGCAGGTCCGCGGTGGCGGACACTCTAGTCTGTCTGTTGCTGCGTAACGCGGTCCATCAAACCGGTTCGCACGTTCTATGGAAGTGCTCTAGCACGCAATTTGTCACAAATAGAATACGGTGCGCTATCACGCCGGACCAGCGGCTACCACGACTTCCAGGCCAGCAGCAGGCCTGAATCCTTGGTTTCGCAAGCCCTGCATGCCGCCTCGACCTCCGAAAACGGCGCCCTTCGGGGCAACTCCCCCGCGACGAAAGAAGCATCCGCGAGCGTCAGGCTGCCACCGCGCGCGATGACGGTGAAGAGCAGCGGCCCGGTAGACCACCAGGCGGGCGCCTCCGGCATTGCCGCGACAACCGAAGGCAAAACGGCGTTGAGCCGGGTCAGGACCGGGTGATGCGCGGGGGTGGCAACGAACGAATTGGCCAGCAGGAGGCCGCCACGGCCGGTCTTGCGCGGGATATCCTCCGCCATGGCGATCAGCCCGGTCATCGGCAGGAGGTCGTGGAAGCTGATGTCCATACGGGCCGGATACCAGTCGCAATCGAGATAGATGCCGCCCTCCTGCTCGACCAGAAGATAGCGCGCGACATCGACCGCACCGGGATAATCCTCCCGCGCCAGCATCGCCTGAAAGGCCTTGTTCTCGTAGATTCCGGCCTCCGCAAGATCGGTTTCCCGCCAGAGGAAATAACCGTAGCCATGTGCCTTGGCATGGCGTTCCCAGGCTTTCGTCGATGGCGGCAGGTCCGCGCTTCCGATCCAGATCTGGTGGATGATCGGCGGCACCACCAGTCGGTTGATCTCGGCGATCGCCCGCTTCTCGGCAAGGGTAAACTGGCCGTGGATGGCCAGGATGTCCGGGTCGGGGACGAGGTGGTACTGGTAGCCGATGCGCTTGACGGGGTCCTGTTCGGCCTTGGCAAGCTTCAACAGGGCGGAGTGCAGCCGACGCGGCAGGCCGAGCGTCGTATCCGGCCCCAACGCGTTCCTCTCCGGATCGACCGCGACGGCCTCCAGCACCTTGCGGGCTTCGTCGAACGCGCCGGCGTCCCGGTGCCGCGCAGCTTTTTCGAGTTCCGCGTTCAATCGTTGCTTGGCTGACATCAATCTATCCTAATGGAGGGCTCCGACGCCATGGAAAGAACTGTCATAATCGGTTCCCGCCAGAGTGAGAACAACCCTCAACCTGTCTTTAAAGTAAGGCGTGGACAGAAAAAAATGCGCACGCTAGTCTCAGGACGGGGAATACAACAAAATGCCGTGTGGATGCACGTCCGACAGGCGAGAAAGTACATATGAACGTGAATGCGACGCGCCGGCCGAGGGACCTGCTGCGGATTGAGAACCTACACGTCTCCTTTTCGTTGATGGGCGCAAGGATCACCGCCGTCAGGGGCGCGAATCTCAGGGTGTTGCCCGGCAAGGTGACGGCCTTGGTGGGGGAGTCCGGCTCAGGCAAATCCGTTATCAGCCAGACCGCGATGGGACTTCAGACCACGACGGCGCGGGTCTCAGGAAAAATCTTCTTCGACGATCCGCTCTCGGGCGAAGGCCCGATCGACATCCTGCCGCTGCCGCATGACGGGCGCAAGATCCGCTCGATCCGTGGCGGTCGCATGGGCATGATCTTCCAGGAGCCGATGACGTCCTTCTCGCCGCTGCACACGATCGGCGATCAGATCAGCGAGACGCTGCGCATCCATACCGGCCTGACCGGCGCGGAAATGCGAGAACGCTGCGAGGATATGCTGTCGCGCGTCGGATTCAACAATCCGAAAAAAGTCTATGACATGTATTCCTTCGAGTTGTCGGGCGGCATGCGCCAGCGCGCGATGATCGCGATGGCGCTGGTCTGCGGCCCCGCGCTGCTGATTGCCGACGAGCCGACCACGGCGCTCGACGTGACGATCCAGGCGCAGATCCTGAAACTCCTGAAGGACCTGCAATTGCAGATGGACATGGCCGTGCTGCTCGTCACGCACGACCTTGGCGTCGTCGCCAACATCGCCGACGAGGTGGTGGTGATCTACCAGGGCGAGATCATGGAGGCCGGGCCGGTCGAGACGATCTTCCGCAAGCCCACCCACCCCTATCTCAAAGGCCTGATGGCAGCGATCCCGCATTTCGGCATGCAGCGCGGCGACCGCCTGAAGCCGCTCCGTGAAATCGAGGTCAATCAGGACAGCCTGCTCAGCAAGAAATACCAGGCGCGCACCGGGCCGGAAACGATCCTCTCGGTGCGCAATCTCAGCAAGACGTTTGCGATCCGCAAGGACAACTGGCAGATGCCAGGCCGCCCCAAGGAAAAGAACCGACCCGCCGTCGATGACGTCAGCTTCGACATCAAGCGCGGCGAATGCCTCGGCCTCGTCGGTGAAAGCGGCTGCGGCAAGACCACCGTCAGCAAGATCCTGATGCGTGCCATCGAGCCGGATGCCGGCTCCGTCCTCTTTGACGATGGAAAGGGGCCGATCGACGTCCTGAAAGCCAAGGGCGCGGAGTTGCAAAGCCTGCGCACCCGGATGCAGATGGTCTTCCAGGACCCGCTGTCCTCGCTCTCGCCGCGCATGACGATCGGCGACATCCTGCGTGAACCGCTCGACATCCACGATCATGGCGACACCGCAAAGCGCAAGATGGCCATCAAGGCGCTGATCCGCGCGATCGGCCTCGACGAGGCCTCGCTGAAGCGCTATCCGCACAGCTTTTCCGGCGGCCAGCGTCAGCGCATCGGCATTGCCCGCGCACTTGCCCTGGGGCCGAGCCTCATCATCTGCGACGAGCCGGTTTCCGCACTCGACGTGTCGGTGCAGGCGCAGATCCTCAACTTGCTCAAGGACCTGCAGAAGGATCTCGGGCTCACCTACCTGTTCATCTCGCACAATCTCGCCGTGGTCGACTACATGGCCGACCGGGTTGCCGTGATGTGGGCCGGCAGGATTGTCGAGATCGCTCCACGCGAGATCATCATGACCGCACCGGTGCATCCCTATACGAGGGCACTGCTCGACGCTGTCGCCTTTCCGGACCTCGACCGACCCTTGAATTTCGAAACGGCCGGCCAGACCAGTGCCGTGTCGCGTGCCAACTGGGCCCGCGTCTTCCGCGATGAAGACGGCGGCGACGGCATGGCGCCTGCCGATCTCGGCGGCGGTCATTTCGTTCTCGCCCGCAGGAATGCCGATATGCGGGAGTTGGCGCCATGATCACGCGTCGCACCGCACTCGGCCTGCTCGCCACCGCCTTCGTTCCGGGCCTTGCCCGCACGGCCTTCGCGGAATCCGACTACCTGAAGCCCAAGGTGGAGGCGGGAGAACTGCCCGCCGTTGCCGAACGGATGCCGAAGACACCCCGCATCATAAACACCGCGGCGCTGGGGGGCGTGCCCGGCGTCCAGGGCGGCACCGCCCGCATGCTGATCGGTGGGCAGCGGGACGTGCGCCTGATGCCGATCAACAGCTATTCACGGCTTGTCGGTTACGATCGGGATTTGAAGCTGCAGGCGGACATTCTCGAATCCTTCACCGTGGAGGAGGAGCGTATCTTCACCTTCCGCCTGCGCGAAGGGCACAAATGGTCGAGCGGCGAGCCCTTCACCGCCGATGATTTCCGCTATTGCTGGGAAGAGGTCATTCTCAATCGCGAACTCTTCAAGGGCGGGCCGCCGGTGGATCTGCTCGTCGAGGGCAAGCCGCCGACTTTCGAGATGATCGATCCGCTGACGGTGCGCTACCGCTGGGAAAAGCCGATCCCGGATTTCCTGCCGAAACTCGCCGCCCCCATCCCGCTGGTGCTGGCGCTGCCATCCGCTTACATGCGGCAGTTCCACAAGAAGTTTCAGGCCGCCGACGTTCTGGAAAAGCATATCCAGAAGCAACGCGTCGACGACTGGCGCGGGCTGCACATCAAGATGTCGCGACAGAACCGGCCAGAAAATCCGGATCTGCCGACGCTGGAAGCCTGGCGCCCGCGCACGGCCCCGCCGGCCGAGCAGTTCATCTTCGATCGCAATCCCTTCTTCCACCGGGTGGACGAGAACGGGGTACAGCTCCCCTATATCGACCGCGTCGTGATGAATGTCTCCTCGCCCGATCTCATTTCCGCCAAGACGGCGACCGGGGAAAGCGACCTGCAGATCGCCAATCTCGATTTTGCCGACTACACCCTCCTCAAGGAAGCCGAAACGATCTATCCGCTGAATGTGGTGCTGTGGAAGCGCACGCTCGGCTCGCGGGTCGCGCTGATCCCCAACCTCAACTGCGGCGACAAAGGCTGGCAGAAGGTTCTGCGGGACGTGCGGGTGCGCCGGGCGATGTCGCTTGCCATCAACCGCACGGAAATCAACAAGGCGGTGTTCTATGGTCTCGGCCAGGAGAGCGCCAATACGGTGTTGCCGGACAGCCCGCTTTTCAAGCAGGACTATGCCAAGGCCTGGGCGTCCTATGATCCGGACCAGGCCAACCGCCTGCTCGATGAGGCCGGTCTCGACAAACGCGACGATGAAGGCCTGCGCCTCCTTCCGGACGGTCGCTCCGCCCATCTCGTCGTCGAAAGCGCCGGTGAAAGCACGCTGGAGACAGACGTGCTCGAACTGATCACCGATCATTTCCGCACGGTCGGCCTGGGGCTATTCGTGCGCACGTCGCAGCGCGACATCTTCCGCAGCCGCGCCATCGGCGGCGAGGTCATCATGTCCGTATGGTATGGGCTCGACAACGGCGTGCCGACACCGGAAATGTCGCCCTCCGAACTCGCGCCGACCTCCGACGACCAGTACCAATGGCCTGTCTGGGGCATGTACTTTGCGACCGTCAAAACCAAGGGCGAACCGCCGGACATGCCGGAAGTGCAATATCTCGTCGACAAATACGATGCCTGGCAGATGACCACGACCGACGACGAGCGAACGGCAATCTGGCATGAGATGCTGGCGCACCACGCCGATCAGGTCTTCACCATCGGCACCGTCAACGGCATTTCCCAGCCGGTCGTACGCGCCCGCCGGATGCGCAACGTGCCCGACAAGGCGCTCTGCGGCTTCAACCCGACCAGTTTCCTCGGCGTCTACATGCCGGATACGTTCTGGTACGAAGGAGGCGCGTGATGGTTCGCTACATTCTCGGGCGCATCACGGTCATGGTGCCGACGCTCATCCTCATCTCGATGCTGGTCTTCACCATCATCGAGCTTCCGCCCGGCGACTATTTCGAAAGCTATGTCGCGGAGTTGCGCGCCATGGGCGAAGCCACCGACATGGCCGAAATCGAGGAACTGCGCGAGCGCTACGGCTTCGACAAACCGGCGCCGTTGCGCTACCTGCATTGGGTCGGCGGCATGCTGATCGGCGATTTCGGCTATTCATTCGAATATCGCCTTCCGGTTTCCGAGGTGGTCGGCGACCGATTGTGGCTGACGGTCCTCGTCTCCACCGTCACCATCCTCTTCACCTGGCTGCTTGCCTTCCCGATCGGCATCTATTCGGCCACGCATCAGTATAGCTGGGGCGATTACGGCCTGACGCTTGCCGGCCTGATCGGCATCGCCGTGCCGAACTTCATGCTGGCGCTCATCGTCATGTATTTCGCCAATATCTGGTTCGGCGTGTCGATCGGCGGGCTGATGGACCGCCAGTTCCTGGGTGCGCCGATGAGTTGGGAGAAATTCCGCTCCATCCTTTCGCATATCTGGATTCCGGTCATCATCATCGGTACGGCTGGCACGGCAGGCATGGTGCGGCGCCTGCGCGCCAACCTGCTCGATGAACTTAACAAGCAATATGTCGTGACCGCGCGCTCCAAAGGCCTGCATCCGATGCGCGTTCTGACCAAGTATCCGCTTCGCATGTCCTTGAACTTCTTCATATCCGACATCGGCTCGATCCTGCCCTCGATCATTTCCGGCGCGGAAGTCACCGCCATCGTGCTCTCCCTGGAGACCACCGGCCCGATGCTGATCAAGGCCCTTCAGACGCAGGATATGTATCTCGCCGGTTCCTTTCTGATGTTCCTCGCCTTCCTGACGGTCATCGGCGTGCTGGTCTCCGACATCGCGCTCGCGATCCTCGATCCGCGCATCCGGCTCGGCGGAGGAAGCCGCAAGTGAAGACCTCGCTCCCTGAACCCGGCGCGCCCCTCGGCCATTTCGTTTCCGACGCGCCGTTCGATCCCTATGCGGCCGAACGCAAGACGGAAGAGTTGCAGGCGGTCGCCCAGGCCTCGCAGTTCCAATTGATGTGGTGGCAGTTCCGCCGTCACAGGATGGCGCTCGCCTCCGGCATCTTCCTGATCCTGATCTACTTGATGATCATCATCAGCGAGTTCCTGTCGCCCTACAATCTGCACACGCGCAACATCGACTTCATCTATTCCCCGCCGCAGACATTGCGCTTCATGCACGAGGGCGCCTTCGTCGGCCCCTTCGTCTACGGCCAGCGCATGACGCTCAACATGGACAATCTGAAGCGCGTCTATACGGACGATACGTCGGACGTGCAGAAGCTGCGTTTCTTCTGCCGCGGTGATGCTTACAAGTTCTGGGGCCTTTTCAAGTCGGACGTCCATCTCGTCTGCCCGGCGGAAGGGGGACAGTTCTTCTTCCTCGGCACCGACCGGCTGGGCCGGGACATGCTCTCGCGCATCCTCTACGGCGCCCGCATTTCGCTCACCATCGGCGCACTCGGCGTGATGATGAGCTTTGTTCTCGGGATCGTGATCGGCGGGCTCGCCGGCTACCATGGCGGCTGGTTCGACCTCATCGTGCAGCGCGTGATCGAGGTTTTGCAGTCCATTCCCAGCATTCCGCTATGGATGGCGCTTGCCGCCATCATCCCCGTCACCTGGAGCCCGATTTTCGTCTATATCGGCATTACAATCATTCTCGGCATGCTCGACTGGACCGGGCTGGCGCGTGCCGTACGCTCGAAACTTCTTGCCTTACGCGAGGAAGATTATGTATTGGCGGCGCAAGTCATGGGTGCCGGCAGCACCCGCATCATTCGCCGCCATCTCATTCCCGGCTTCATGTCTCATCTGATCGCCAGCGCAACGCTGACCATCCCGGGCATGATCCTCGGGGAGACGGCATTGAGTTTCCTCGGGCTCGGTCTTCGCCCGCCCATCACCAGCTGGGGCATTCTCCTGACGGAAGCCCGCAGCATCAACATTATCGCCCTATACCCTTGGCTGCTGTATCCGGTGGTGCCAGTCGTACTAGTAATTCTTGCTTTCAACTTCCTTGGCGATGGACTACGCGATGCGGCTGACCCCTATAAGTGAAATTGGGATAACGAATGCAGAACAATCGCCGTTGCTTGAAGGCGAACTGGGCAGGAGCCCGGAGGCTTACACCATGAGCCGGAGCTTCGAACACGCCCGCATCCTCATGTACAGCCACGACACGTTCGGCCTCGGTCATCTGCGCCGGTGTCGCACGATCGCCCATGCGCTGGTGGAGGAGTATCGCGGCCTCAACGTTCTGATCATTTCCGGCGCGACGATCGCCGGCGCCTTCGATTATCGCGCCCGCGTCGACTTCGTGAAGATCCCGAGCGTCATCAAGCTGCGCAACGGCGAGTACACGTCGCTGGAGCGACATATCGATCTTGAAGACACTTTGACCATGCGCCGGTCGATCATCCGCCATACCGCGGAAACCTTCAATCCGGACATCTTCATCATCGACAAGGAGCCGATGGGTCTCGGCGGCGAGGTGGAAGAGACGCTCAGCTACCTCAAGAGCCGTGGCAAACGCCTCATTCTCGGCCTGCGCGAAGTGATGGACTCGCCGCACCTGCTCGAAGCCGAGTGGAAGCGCAAGGACGTCATGCACAAGATCGACCGCTTGTACGACGATATCTGGGTGTATGGTCCGCCGGACTTCTACGACCCCCTCGTCGGCCTCGACGTGCCGAAGGGTGTGCGGGAAAAATTGAATTTCGTCGGTTTCCTGCAACGCAACGCGCTTCAGATGGACCGCGCCCAGTATCAGCCGTCCGGCGACTACCTGCTCGTAACCACGGGTGGCGGCGGCGATGGGGCGGAACTGGTGCAGGACGTCCTTCGGGCCTACCAGCAGGATCCCGAGTTGACCCACAGGGCGCTCATCGTGCTTGGCCCCTACATGCCGCAGGAACAGCGCACGAAGCTCACGCAGGAAGCCGCGAAAATCCCCTATGTCGAGGTGATCGAGTTCGATTCACGCATGGAGGACCTGGTTGCCGGTGCCCAGGCCGTCGTGGCCATGGGCGGCTACAACACCTATTGCGAAATTCTCTCCTTCGACAAGCCGGCATTGATCGTGCCGCGCGTGCAGCCGCGTGAAGAGCAACTGATACGCGCCACCCGCGCCGCAGAGCTTGGCCTGATCGACATGCTGCTGCCGGACGAATCGAGCGACCCGCTGCGGCTTGCCGCCGCCCTGAAAGCCCTGCCGAAACGCCCGCCCCCCTCGGGCGGCAACCCCGAGCTGCGGCTCGAAGGGCTTCGCAACATCGCCCGCATTGTCGGCGACGAGCTTGCCGCGCGTGACCTCACGCCACCCGTTGCCTGATGGGAGGCGAAGCCGCGTTGTCGCAGCCGCGAAAAATCGTCGTTCTCCTGAAGGGCTATCCGCGCTTGTCGGAAACCTTCATCGCGCAGGAATTGCTCGGTCTTGAACGCGCCGGGCTCGACCTCGTCCTCGTTTCGCTCCGCCGTCCGACCGATCGCAAGCGTCACCCCGTGCATGACGAGATCAAGGCGCCGGTGCATTATCTGCCGGAATACCTGCACGAGGAGCCGATCCGGGTTCTGCGCGGCTTGTTTACAAGTTTTCGCGCGCCCGGTTTTGCCACCGCGTTTAGCCGGTTCCTGAAGGACCTGCGGCGGGATTTCAGCCGCAACCGTTTTCGCCGCTTCGGTCAGGCCGCCGTCCTCGTGCGCGAATGGCCGGAAAGTGCCGATTGGCTGCATGCGCATTTCATCCACACGCCGGCTTCCGTCGCCAGCTATGCGAGCCAGATGCTCGGTATTCCCTGGACGGTCTCCGCCCACGCCAAGGACATCTGGACCTCCGAGGATTGGGAGCTTGCCGGCAAGCTTGCGACCGCCCATTGGGCCGTGACCTGCACGAAGAGCGGCCACGCGCACCTGCAAACCCTCGCCGCGCAGAACCGCAACCGGGTGCATCTCAGCTACCATGGCCTCGACCTCGATCGTTTTCCGCGCTTCGAGCATGCCCGGCCACCGCGCGACGGCTCCGATGCCGCCGCCCCTGTCACCATCATCAGTGTCGGGCGAGCCGTGCCGAAAAAGGGCTATGACGTGCTGCTGCGGGCATTCGCCAAGCTTCCCGCCGAGCTCCACTGGCGTTTCGTCCATGCCGGCGACGGCGGCGAGCGACCGAAGCTGCAAAAGCTTGCGGACGAACTCGGCATTGCGGACAGGACCACCTGGCTCGGTGCCGTCGATCAGAAGGATGTGCTGGAGGCCTATCGCAAGGCCGACATCTTTGCGCTCGCCTGCCGTATCACCGCCGACGGCGACCGGGACGGTCTGCCCAACGTGCTGGTGGAAGCGGCCAGCCAGCGTTTGACCTGCGTCGCCACGGATATTTCCGGCATTCCCGAACTGTTCGAGGATGACGTCAACGGACTGTTGGTGCCCTCCGAAGACGCGGCCGCCCTCGCCGGCGCGCTCGAAAGGGCAATCCGTGACCCAGCCTTGCGGGAGCGGCTCGGCCAGGCGGCGGAAGCCAAGGTGCGCGGCAGCTTCGATCACCACGCCAGCATCTCGCAATTGAAGGGGCTTTTCGAAGCCGGAGCGCGAGAAGCCGCATGACGGTTCCTGCTGCGGCAAACGGCGCCCGGCCGCGCGTCTTCTTCTATGTGCAACACCTGCTCGGCATCGGGCATCTGGCGCGCGCCAGCCGCATCGCGCGGGCGCTCGGGGAAAACGGGTTCGACGTCACGCTCGTGACAGGCGGCATGCCGGTCGACGGATTCCCCGGCCCCGGCATCGACCATGTCGCCCTGCCTGCCATAGCAGTCGGAGACGGTGGTTTTTCGGCGCTCGTCGATGCGAACGGCAACGTCGTCGACGATGCCTTCAAGGCGGATCGGCGCGACAAGCTTCTGGCCTCCTACCATGCGTGCCGGCCGGATGTCGTCATCCTCGAAGCCTTTCCCTTCGGCCGCCGGCAGGTGCGTTTCGAGCTTTTGCCGCTGATCGACGCAATCGAGAAAAGCGAGCGGCGACCGCTGCTTATGACGTCGCTGCGCGACATTCTCCAGGAGCGCGCCAAACCGGGCCGCGACGAGGAGACGATCGACCTCGTGCTTCGCCATTTCGACCATGTCCTCGTGCATGGCGACCCCGGCTTCGTTCGGCTTGAAGATACCTTTCCGCTGGCAAGCCAGATCGCGGATCGCGTCCTCTATACCGGCCTTGTCGGCGCAGCGCCTGCGGATCCGTCGGCCGAACGCTACGACATCGTCGTCTCTGCCGGTGGTGGCGCGGTCGGCGCAGGACTGGTCGAGGCAGCGCTCCAGGCGTCCCATCGCATCCGCAACATTGGGCGCTGGCTGGTCATTGCCGGCCCCAACATGCCGCAAACCGATTTCGAACGCTTCGCCGCGCAGTCGGCTGACAATGTCGAGCTCGCACGCTTCAGGACCGATTTCCGCAGCCTGCTGAGCACGGCCCGGCTGTCGGTATCGCAGGCGGGCTACAATACCGTCTGCGATGTGCTGCAGGCCGGCTGCGCGTCGGTACTCGTGCCCTTCGCGTCGGGTGGCGAGACCGAGCAGACGGCCCGGGCGCAACGGCTGGAACGACTCGGCCAGGCGGTCATCGTGACGGAATCCGCGCTTTCTGCGGAAACGCTGGCCAGCGCAATTTCCGACGCGCTTGCGGCTGAAACAAAGAAAAATGTGCCTGTTTTGCAACTAGATGGCGCCAATCGCACCGCCGAAATCGTGAGGGCCCTACTAAAACAGCGCACGACTTCCTAGTTCTTGCGGTATTGCCCCTGTCTTATAATCTTCACACAGGACAGCGGCCTTTCTCGCGCATAGAAGTCGTCGATGGAAAAAAGTCTCGCCCGGTATATTTGGGATCACACAAGGCCGCAGCAGCTCTGGATCCTGCTGATCGTCGGCTTGTCGATGATTCCCTATTACCTTGCGTTCGACCTGCCCAAGCAGATCGTCAACGGTCCAATCCAGGGAAGCGGGTTCGAAACGCCGGGTGATACCCAGCTCTTCATGCCGATCAGCTTCGACCTGCCGTTCTGGGGACATGTCGAGCTCTATTCCGGCCTGCCGCTGGAGCGCATGCCGTCGCTCCTGGCGCTCAGCCTGATGTTCCTCGTGCTGGTTATCATCAACGGGCTGTTCAAGTATTTCATCAACACCTACAAGGGCCGGCTTGGTGAGCGGCTCCTGCGGCGCATCCGGTATGAACTCGTCGACCGGATCCTCCGGTTCCCGCCCAAATATTTCAAGCACGTCAAGGCCGGCGAAGTCTCCTCGATGATCAAAGACGAGGTGGAACCGCTCGGTGGTTTCACCGCGGACGCCTTCGTGCAGCCCGCCCTTCTCGGCGGTCAGGCATTGACCGCGCTGATCTTCATCTTCATCCAGCATTTCTGGCTGGGCTTCATCGCGTTTGCCATGGCGGCAGTCCAGGTCGGCATCATCCCGCGCATGCGCCGGCGGCTGATCGAGCTCGGCCGCGAGCGGCAGATCACCGCCCGCCAGCTCGCCGGCCGCGTCGCCGAGATCGTCGACGGCATCGACACCATCCACGCCTACGACACCTCGAACTACGAACGCGCCGACATCGCCCAGCGCCTCGGGCGCATCTTCCGCATCCGCTACGACATCTACCAGTGGAAGTTCCTGGTCAAATTCCTGAACAACTTCCTGGCCCAGCTCACGCCTTTCCTTTTCTATTGCATCGGCGGCTATCTTACGATTGTCGGCAAGCTCGATGTCGGCCAGCTCGTGGCGGTCATCAATGCCTACAAGGAACTGCCCGGACCGCTGAAGGAATTGATCGACTGGGAGCTCGTGCGCCAGGACGTGCAGGTGAAATACGAGCAGGTGGTCGAGCAATTCGAATCCGACAGCCTGATCGACCCGGAAATCCAGGCCATCAACGCGGCGAACGAAGCCGTTCTGGACTGCCCGCTCAGCACCACGAACCTGCTGATTGACGACGACATCGGGGGCCGGGTGCTGGAGCACGTGACGGTAAAGATCGCCCCCGGCGAAACGGTCGCCATCATCGGTGCTGCAGCCAGTGGCGGCGACCGGCTTGCCGAGGCACTTGCCCGCGTCACCTGGCCTGCTGGCGGCAAGGTCACGGCCGGGGAGGATGATCTCTTTGCCCTGCCGGAATCCATCACCGGCCGGCGGATTTCCTATGCCTCGCCAGAGGCCTACTTCTTCCACGGCAGCCTCAAGGATAACCTGCTCTACGGCCTCAAGCACGCGCCGATCGAGCCGGCGAAGTACAACGGCTCCGCCGCCGACCAGCGCAAATGGGACGTGACCGAAGCCCGCCGCTCCGGCAACCCGGATTTCGACTTCAACAGCAACTGGATCGATGAGCGCACACTGCACGCCAACGGCAAGGACGGACTGTACGGCGCCATGACGGCGGTGCTGGATGTCGTCGAGCTTTCCGACGACGTGTTGCAGCTTGCGCTTCATTCATCGCTGGGCGACGATCACGATCCCGAACTGGCCGCCCAGATCGTCGAGATGCGCCGTGACCTGCGCGAAGAGCTGAGCCGCCGCGACCTCAACAATCTCGTAGTGCCCTTTGAGGACAACGAGTACAATACCGAGGCGCCGGTCGCCGAAAACCTGTTCTTCGGCATGATGCCCGACCCGAAAGCCTCAACCAAGGCGATCGTCAAGACGGCCTATTTCCGCAACATCATGCGCGAAAGCGGCCTTGGCAAAGCACTCTTCGAGATGGGCAAGGGAATTGCCGAGAGCACGGTGGAGCTCTTCAGCGACCTGCCGCCCGACCATCCGTTCTTCGAGCAGCTCACCTTCATGCGGGCGGACGAGATTCCGACCTATCAACATCTGCTGCAGAAACTGCGGCACAATGCCACACCGAGCGAAGAAGACAGGATTGCGTTCATCCGTCTCAGCTTCTTCTATATCGAGCCACGCCATCGCTTCGGTGTGCTCGACGAAAAGCTGATGCGCAAGATTGTCGAGGTGCGTCACCAGTTCCACGCGAACCTGCCGACGGAACTCCTTGGGTATATTGAACGTTACAATCCGAATGCCTATCTGACATCAGGAACGCTGGTGGACAATATCGTGTTCGGCAAGCTCAATCATCGCTTCAGCGATGCCATTTCGAAGCTCAGGGAGATTGGTGGCGAATTGCTCGCCAATCGACCGGAACTCTACCGGGCGTTGATGGTGCTGGGGCTTGAGTCGAACATTGGCGCCGGCGGGCGGCGAATGAACAACCTGCAACGCCTGAAGCTGGGCCTTGCGCGCGCGCTGATCCGCAGGTCGGACTACTACATCTTCAACCGCGCGTTTTCAGGCGTGGACCACCACCTCCAGGAGCATATCGTGGAGGCGGCACTTGCGTTCCTGGCCAAGAGCGGTGATAATCCTGCTGTAGTCTGGGTTTTATCAAATACCCCGCTTGCAAGACACTTTAAAAGGGTGCTTGCTTTTGATGGCGGAAGTTTGGTGGAAGACGGCACCTACGAGACGATTGTCGAAAGCGGTACGGTATACAAGCAGTTGATAGCATGACTAGTGTGAAGTGATCAGATAGCCGAAATCGAGGCGGTTGACTGTTATGATCTTGAACGACGAAGTACAGATGTTACGACGTGTTCCGCTCTTCTCAGGGATCGATGCGGGCAAGCTGAAATTGCTCGCCTTTGCCTCGAACCGGGTCAGCTACCGCGAAGGCCAGGAACTCTTCCACGAAGGCGATGAAGGCGATGCCGCCTATGTCGTGCTTTCCGGCGTCGTTGACATATACAAGGCCAGCCCCACCGGCGAACAGAAGATCGCCTCCGAAGGCTGCTGTTCTGTCGTCGGCGAAATCGCCATTCTCTGCGGCACGCAGCGCAACGCGACCGTCAAGGCTTCCACTGCCGTCGAAGCCCTTCGCATCAGCAAAGACTGCTTCCTGAAGGTCCTGTCGACCTGCCCCCACAGCATGGCTGAAACCATGCGTGTCGTCGGTCAACGCCTTGCGATGGCCCACTAGGCCTCTTCTGCCGTTTTTCCGACGGGACTTCCGTCATTCTACCGGCCTCGGATGTGTACGCATGCGAGGCTTTCTGCATTTGTGTCCTTCGCCTCAAATCAGCGAAGCACCGTGCAGCGACGCAGAATCATTTGCTGGCAAAATACGGCAGAAACAAGGGAATAAGGCCCTGCTGCCGTTCAACTGGAATCAGGAAATCATCACGGGCCTGTGATGGCCTGTTGCCAACGGCCGGATATCTCGGGTGCCTTGGGCCGCGCCGACGAAATTAATGGAGTGCCGGCAGGTCGCCCAATTGCTTGTACCGTGAACGACTTTCGACGAGATCGCCTGATTCTCCGCTGACGACCGCCTGTTTCGTCCCCACTCCGCGTACCCGCCTCATACTGGGCTTCCATCCGGACAGGAGCCCGACCGTGAGCGAACAGACCGACCTTCTCAAACTCCCCTACATCATGCCCGCGCAGGCGCAGAAGCACGTCACCCACAACGAGGCCCTGAGCATCCTTGATGCAGTGCTCCATATTCGCGTGAACGGCGTCGGCAGCAACACGCCACCCGGCACGCCGGTGGAGGGCGAGCGCCATGTTGTCGGCAGCGCACCAACCGGTGTTTTCGCCGCCCAGACCAACAAGATTGCCGCCTTTCAGGATGGTGTCTGGGTGTTTTTTACGCCGCAACCGGGCTGGCCCCTTTGGGACGCCACCGGTGAGGCCATCTATGTTTTCCACGATGGCAACTGGATCAAGGCAGCGCCGCCGCCGGAGCGGCTCACCCTGCTCGGCATCGACACGGATGCCGATACCGTCAATCGCCTCGCCGTTGCCGCAGCGGCGAGCCTGTTCACCCATGCCGGCGCCGGGCACCAGATCAAGGTCAACAAGGCGGGGGCGGCAAACACGGCCTCCCTGTTGTTCCAGACCAACTGGTCCGGCCGGGCGGAAATGGGCCTCGCAGGCAACGACGATTTCGCCGTAAAGGTCTCCGCCGACGGCAGCACCTGGAAAACCCCGCTCTACCTGAAGGCAGCCGATGGTTTTGTCGGGGTCAACGCGACGGACATCCGCTACCTCCTGACCGTCGGCCAGCCCGGCGCGACGGACAGCCTTCTCAACTACGACAAGACGATCGGCGTGTCCGGTGCGGGTGCCGCCTATTTCCGCGGGCAGGACACGACGAACAATGTCCGCTTCGTGATGGGCACCTTCACGAACAATGTGATGCTGGCGTCGAAGAGCAATCATCCGCTGGTCTTCAAGGTCAATGATACCGTCGAGGCCCTGCGAATGGCCACCACCGGCCAGATCGGCATTGGCATCACGGCCCCGAACGCGTCCGCATTGGTCGACATGACCAGCACGACCCGCGGTTTCCTGCCGCCCCGCATGACGACGACGCAACGCAACACCATCTCCTCGCCGGCGGAGGGGCTGGTCGTCTACAATATGACGCTGCACCAGCTGCAATTCTGGAATGGCACGGCGTGGATGGGCATTGCGGGCGCCTGACATTCTGTGCCGGCGTGCGGGTTCCTGTCCCTACGAGGTAAAGGACTTCAAGATCGGGCAAGGCCCGGTCTTGCCAACCGCGCATTCCGAAACAAGCATCTGGAGCGAAGCCCGGGCGCGCTCGAGTTCATTCATCCGGGCATCCAGCTCGGCAAGGCGCTTGTTTGCCATCTCGCGCACGGCGGCGCGATCCTCGCCGGAATCAAGCGTCAGCAACTGCCGGATTTCCTCCAGCGTGAAGCCGGCCGTCTGCGCCTGGCGGATGAAGCGGAGGCGACTGACATCCGCCTCACCGTAATGACGGAAGCCGTCCAGGCGCTTCGGCGTCGAAAGCAGGCCGCGGCGCTGGTAGAAGCGCACCGTCTCGACACCGACATTGGCCGCAGCGGCAAGTTTTCCGATCGTGAGGTCTTGAGGGTGTTGACTCCGTACCATGGTACGGAACCTATAGTCCTGCCAATGCTTTCACAAGACAGGAGATGTGAGATGTTGGACAGGACCAATCCGGGTGCAGACCGCAAGGCCATCCTCTACCGTATGGTGATGCCGGGCCACACCTGCCCCTACGGCCTCAAGGCGAAAGATCTTCTGCGCCGTTCCGGCTATGCGGTCGATGACCACCACCTGACGACGCGTGAGGAGACCGATGCTTTCAAGGCGAAGCATGCGGTTGCGACCACGCCCCAGGTCTTCATCGACGGTGAGCGCATCGGCGGCTATGACGACCTGCGCCGCTTTCTCGGCAAACCCGTCGCCGACCCGAAGGCGACCACCTATCGGCCGGTCGTCGTGCTCTTCACGCTGACGGCGCTAACGGCCATGGCGGCAAGTTATGCGGTGAGCGGCACGCCCTTCACGCTGAAGGCCGCGGAGTGGTTCATCGCCTTCTCCATGGTCGCGCTTGCCATGCTGAAGCTGCAGAACGTCGAGAGCTTCGCGACCATGTTCCTGAACTATGACCTGCTTGCGAAGCGCTGGGTGCCCTACAGTTACATCTACCCCTATGCCGAGGGTCTTGCCGGGGTGCTGATGGTGGCCGGTGCACTCAACTGGCTGTCGATCCCCACGGCCCTCTTCATCGGCACCATCGGAGCCGTCTCGGTGTTCAAGGCGGTCTATATCGACAAGCGCGAACTGAAATGCGCCTGCGTGGGTGGGTCGAGCAATGTTCCGCTCGGTTTCATTTCGCTGACGGAGAACCTCATGATGATCGCC
The DNA here is from genome assembly GCF_009827055.1 of Shinella kummerowiae. Taxonomy (GTDB): domain Bacteria; phylum Pseudomonadota; class Alphaproteobacteria; order Rhizobiales; family Rhizobiaceae; genus Shinella; species Shinella kummerowiae. The sequence goes on along the minus strand of NZ_WUMK01000005.1, from coordinate 396,096 downwards.
ATGGCGATCTGGATGGCCGCGGCAGCGCTGGGATACACGGCCCCCCACGCGATGTAGCACGAGATAACGCGCGCGGCACCATAATGCCGCGCGCCTCATGCTGTGGTTGCGGATTTCCATCGAGACGCGAAACCCGTTCCACCCGGCACGGCTATTTCTTGACCTTTTTTTCATGCTCGTCGCGTAAGCAAGTCTGGGCGGCTGTGGCTTGCCGGAGAACCGCAATGGGGACAGGGTCCGAGTAGGTCGCGATGCCGAGCGTACGTTCATTTGAGGTCGGGGATGTCGACGCGGTCGCGGATCTCTTCCAGCGACTTCTGCGCAAAAGCGCGCAGCCGGCGGGCGACGACCTGAAAACCTACCTGCGCGCGCTGTTCTTGGACCTTACCGATCGCGACCCTGACATACGCTCGCGCGTCCACGTGCGCGATGACGGCAGCGTTTCCGGTTTTATCGGCGTTTTGCCGGTGCAGATGGAATTCGAGGGGCGCCCGGTGCGGGCTGCGAACTGCGGCACCTTCGCCTGCGACGACCGCGAGAGCGATCCCTTTGCCGGTGCGCGCCTGCTGCGCGACGTGCTGTCCGGGCCGCAGGATTTTTCCTTTACCGAAACGTCGAACGATGTTTCGACCGACATGTGGCGCAGCATGCGCGCCACCGTGCTTGGTCCCTACAGTCTCGAATGGCTGCGCGTGCTGCGACCGGCCGCCTTCGCGCTGGAGGCTGCGGCTGGACGGATGTCCGCTCTCAGGCTGTTTACGCCAGTGGTCAAAGCGGCCGACGCGCTGATCGCGCGGCGCGGGGGAAAATCATCGTGGATCTCCTATACACCGCTTGCCGGCAAGGCGGATGCGTTCGCGGACGTTGCGGTGGACGACGAGGAATTTGCTACCCTCAGCCAGAGCTTCCTGGCACAGTACCCCCTCCACCCTGCCTGGGATAACGCGACACTGGTAGCGATGCTGCAGCACGCCAAGCGCAAGGCCCTGCATGGCGAGCGCGTCCAGCACGCCGTCAAATCTCGGACCGGCAAAGCGATCGGCCTCTATCTCTACTATGGCAATCCCGGTGGCATCGGCCGGACGGTACAGATCCTCGCTGCGCCCGGACAGGAATCAGTCGTTATCGACTGCCTGCTGCGCAATGCCCGTGAGCGCGGCCTCGTGGCGATGCGCGGTCGCACGCAGCCGATCCTGCTTAACGCCATGATCGGCAAGAAATGCACCTTCCTGCACGCGTCCTCGACCGTAGTGCATTCGCGAAACCCTGATCTCCTCGCCGCCATGACGAACGGGCACGCCTTCCTCAACGGCCTTGCCGGCGAAGGCTGGACCCGCCTCATCGGCGACCGGTTCGGATAGGTCCATCATGTGCGGCATAGCGGGTTACCATGGAGGAAACATCGCGCCGGACCGGGCGGCTGAATACCTCCGTCTTATGGTCGCGGCGCTGCGGCATCGCGGCCCAGATGGCGAAGGCATCCTGATCCGCGACGATGCCGGCCTTGCCCATACCCGCCTCTCCATCGTCGGGCTTGCCGACGGCGCCCAGCCGATGACGACGACGGACGATGCGCTCGCCGTCTCCTTCAACGGCGAAATCTTCAACTATGTCGAACTGCGCGACGACCTGAAGAGTCGTGGCCATCGGTTCCACACGGCCTCGGATACGGAAGTGCTGCTCGCCGCCTACGAGCGGAAGGGCCTCGACTGCCTTGAGGATTTCAACGGCGATTTCGCCTTCGCGCTCCACGATGCGCGACACCGCACGCTTGTGCTTGCCCGCGACCGGATGGGGGTGCGTCCGCTCTTCTACACGGAGCACGAGGGTGCGCTCTTCTTCGCCTCGGAGATTAGGGCGCTGCTGGCCTTGCCCGGCATCGCGGCCGAAATTGATCCGCTGGCGCTCGACCAGATTTTTACGCTCTGGTGCCCGATCCCGCCGCGTACGGCCTTCCGCGGCATCCACGAGCTTCCGCCCGGCCATGTGATGACCTTGTGCGGCGACCGGCGGACGATCCGCCCGTGGTGGCAACTCTCCTTCCCCGATCGTGGCGACGCGCCGGCATCCGCCCCGCCGGAGGCGCAGGCAGAAGAACTGCGCGCGCTCCTCACGGACGCCACCCGCATCCGCCTGCGCGCCGACGTTCCCGTTGGCGCCTATCTCTCCGGTGGGCTCGACTCCTCGCTGATCTCGGCGCTCGCGGCCCGCACCGTCACCCGGGGGCTCAGGACCTTTTCGCTGACGTTCCATAGCGCGGAGCATGATGAAAGCGCGTGGCAACGCCAAATGGCGGCGACGCTCGGCGCTGCTTCCGACAGCGTCGAATGCTCTACCGAGGCAATCGTGACGCGTTTGCCGGAGGTGATGCGCCACATCGAGCGGCCAATCCTGCGCACGGCCCCCGTGCCGCTTCACGTGCTTGCCGGGCGCGTGCGCGAGCATGGCATGAAGGTCGTGCTGACCGGCGAGGGCGCAGACGAGATTTTCGCCGGCTATGACCTGTTCCGCGAGGCGCGGGTGCGGCGCTTCTGCGCCCGGCAACCGGACTCCGCCCGGCGCCCCCGCCTCTTCCAGCGGCTTTACCCCTATCTTCCCGGCCTCAAGCAACAGTCGCCGGACTATCTCGCGCGCTTCTTTTCCTTCGGATCCGAGACGTTGGACGATCCGCTCTACTCGCACCGCCCGCGCTTCCGCTCGACGTCGGCCGCTAAGCTCTTCTTCTCCGTCGATCTCAAGCAGGAGATCGGCGACTACGATGCGGCCGCGGATCTTGCTGCGCAGCTGCCGGCCGATTTTGGCCGCTGGCATCCCCTGCACCAGGCGCAATATCTCGAAACGGCCTTCCTGCTGCCCGGCTATATCCTGTCCAGCCAGGGTGACCGGGTGATGATGGCGAATGCGGTGGAGGGGCGGTTCCCCTTCCTCGATCATCGCGTCGTCGGCTTTGCCGCCAGCGTCTCCCCGGAGACCAAACTGCTTGGCCTGAAGGAAAAACACATCCTCAAGCAAGCGGCCCGCGGTCTCGTACCCACTGAGATCATCGACCGCCCGAAACAGCCCTATCGCGCGCCCGACAGCGAGAGTTTTGCCGCCCCCCACGCGCCGGCCTATCTGGACACCGTGCTGTCGCCGGCGCGGCTGGCGCAAAGCGGGTTGTTCAACGTTCCGGCGGTGGGCAAGCTCAAGGAAAAGGTCCTCAAGGGACACGTCACCGGATTTCGCGACAATGCGGCCTTCATCGGCGTGCTGTCGACCGAACTGCTGCGCGGTCTGGATACTGCGCAATCATCGCAAATCGCACCGAGGATCGGGATAAACCAAGAATGACCGACGAAACCAGAACCGCCATCCGCGCCTTCGTGGTGGAGAATTTCCTGTTCGGAGACGACAGCCATCCGCTGCCGGCCGACCTGTCGCTGATCGACAACGACCTCATCGACTCGACAGGAATCCTCGAGCTTGTCAGCTTCCTCGAAGAGCGGTTTGCCATCCAGGTGGCTGATGCCGACATCGTACCGGCCAACCTCGATACGATCGACCGGATTGCCGGTTTCATCAGCCGCAAGCAGGCGACCTGACGGCGGAAACGACCATGCGGATCGAGCGGTATCTTCAGGACAGCGCAGCCCGTGATGGCGCCAGGACGGCGATCGTTGCGGGAGAGACGCGGCTGAGCTACGCCCGTTTTCTCGATCTTTCCGCCCGCATGGCATCGACACTCCGCGTAAACGGCATCTGCCCCGGCGACCGCGTGCTCATCCTGCTCGACAATGGCTGGCAGGCGGCCGTCACGATCTTCGCGACATGGATCGCCGGCGCCGTGATCTGCCCGGTCAATCCGTCCAGCAAGAATGCCCGCCTCGCGCAAATCGCACAGGACTGCCGTCCTGCCATGGTGGTCGCCGAGGCGCGGCTTGCCCACCTTGTTCAAAACACCGCGGAACTGGCAGACATACCGCGCCTCGTAACAGGCGATGCGGGCAGTTTTGATGCGGCAATCGAAGCGGAGCCGCTTGTCTCCGAGGCGCTGCCGGGTACGGACCTTGCCGCGCTGATATACACGTCGGGATCGACGGGCGAGCCCAAGGGCGTGATGCTTGCGCACGAGAACATGGACGCGGCGGCGCGCTCGATCACCACCTATCTCGAAAACACCGCCTCGGACATCATTCTCGTCGTGCTTCCGCTGTCCTTCGGCTACGGGCTCAGCCAACTGGTGACCGCGATGCTGGTGGGTGCGACACTTGTCATCGAAAAATCGTTCGCCTTCCCGCAAGTCATCTTCGAGAAAATCCGCGACGAGCAGGTGACGGGGTTTCCGCTGGTCCCGACCATGGCCGCCATGATGCTGCAGGCTCGTGATCTCGATGCCGCGTATTTTGCCAGCCTGCGCTACATGACAAGCGCTGCCGCACCACTTCCGCTCGCCCATGTCGACGGCTTGCGCGCCTTCCTGCCGCAGGCCCGCCTCTACATCATGTACGGCCAGACCGAATGCACCCGCGCCACCTGGTTGCCACCAAGTGTGACCGACCTCCGGCGCGGCTCCGTCGGCATCGCCATTCCGGGAACATATGCCGAAGTGATCGACGAAGCCGGCGAGCCGCTGCCTGCCGGGGCGGTTGGCGAACTCGTCATCAGCGGGCCGCATGTTATGCGTGGCTATTGGCAAAACGAGGCTGCGACGCGCCAGGCACTGCGGCCTGCTCCCCATTCCGGCGCCCTGCGGCTGCACACGGGTGATCTCTTCACGGCAGATGCGGAAGGGTATTTCACTTTCGTTGCCCGGATGGACGACATCATCAAGTCGCGCGGCGAGAAGGTCGCGCCGAAGGCCGTGGAGGACGTGCTCTGCCGCATGCCGGGCATCGCGGAAGCGCTCGTCGTCGGCGTGCCGGATGATGTGCTCGGACAGGTCGTGAAGGCGGTCGTCGTCGCCACCGACGCGGCGCTGACCGAGCGGGATGTCATGCGCTTCTGTGCCAAGAACCTCGAAGACCACATGGTACCGAAACTCGTGGAGTTCCGGGACGCCCTGCCCAAGACCGATTCCGGCAAGGCCAGCCGCCGCCTTGCCGCCGAACCCGCCAACACCACAGGATCCATCGCATGACCATGCCGAAGTCCCACACGCCCGCCTTCGCCCCGCTCGTGCTCGATGCTGCCGCGGAAGTGGACCGGATCACCCGCTGGATGCGCGAGGAATTGCGCAGCGGCCTGCGCAAGCGCGGCCTGGTGCTCGGCATTTCTGGCGGCATCGATTCCAGCCTTTGCGCGGCGCTCGCCGTACGGGCGCTCGGCGCGAAAAACGTCTTCGCTCTTTTCATGCCGGAGAATGATTCCGACCCGGAAAGCCTGCGTCTAGGGCGCAGCGTCGCGGAAACCTTCGGCATCGAGAGCGTCGTCGAGGATATCGGTCCGTCGCTTGCCGCCATGGGCTGCTATGAGCGCCGCGACGCCTTCATCCGCGAGGCTGTGCCGGAGTTCGGCCCGGGCTGGGGCTCCAAAATCGTCTTCGACAACCCGATGACAACAGGTGGATACAACATTTCCTCGCTCGTGGTGCGTGCACCGGACGGCGAGATGCGCAAGGTGCGGCTGTCGGCGAGCGCCTATCTCGGCATCGTCGCTGCGACGAACATGAAGCAGCGCACCCGAAAGCAGCTCGAATACTACCATGCCGACCGGTTGAACTTCGCCGTCATCGGCACCCCGAACCTGTTGGAATACGACCAGGGCTTCTTCGTGAAGAACGGCGACGGTGCCGCCGACATCAAGCCGATCGCCCATCTCTACAAGTCGCAGGTCTATCAACTGGCCGCCCATCTCGGCGTGCCGGCCGAAATCCTTTCCCGCCCGCCGACCACCGATACCTATTCGCTGCCGCAGACGCAGGAGGAATTCTATTTCGCCCTGCCCTACGACAAGATGGATGCCTGCCTCTATGGGCTTGAGCATGCTCTCCCGGCGGCAGAGGTTGCGGCGGCAACCGGGCTCAAGGAGGGTGACGTTGACCTGGTCTGGGCCGATATCGCCGCCAAGCGCAAGGTCGCCCGCTACCTGCATTGCCCGCCGCTCGTGATGGCGAACGCGTCCTAGTCAGCCGAGAAGGCAAGCCGTTTCACGGCTTGCGGAAAAGCTCCATGAGGTCCACGGAATCCGTGGACTTCGTCCCCAGTTCGAGATGGTCCTGGATGTGCCGCAGGTGCAGCGTCATCATCCAGGCGGCCTTCTCCGCATCGCGCGTATGAAAGGCCCCGACGATCGCCGCGTGGTCATCGTCGCGACAGTTGCTGACACCCGCGCCGAATAGGCCGATGATCAGCGACGTGCGCGTCACCAGTTCCTTCATCGTGCGAATGAGGATGGCGTTGCCGGCGACCTGCGCGAGCAGGGTGTGGAACTGCCCGGAAAGGCGGATCGCATCGTGCCTGCGGCGTTCCTTGTGCGCCACATATTCCATTTCCAGGTGACGGGTCAGCGCCGTTATGTCCTCGGCAGAGGCGCGCTGGACGGCTAGGCGGGCGATGTTCGGTTCCAACGCCAGGCGGGCTTCGAAAACCTCGCGGGCCTGTTCGGGCGTGGGCGACGCGACAAACGCACCACGATTGGCGTGCAACTCAACAACTTCCCGGCTGGCGAGCAGCAGCAGGCTGCGACGGATGCGCATGCGCCCGACCCCGAAAGCGTCGCACAGCGCCGACTCGGAAAGTTTCGTGCCCGGCGGCAATCTCTGTTCGATCACGGCATCGAAAATGCGCTCGACGATATCGCTTTCATCGACCTCGTCCGCCTCCACGACGTTGCCTCTGCTCAAATCAACCACCGCATCTCCTCGACATGCGCATTCTATTGCACCGTCTTCTAAATATGTCTGATTTGGTTGACCAACAAGCGCAGATTTCGTCGACGAAAATTACGATGCCTTGTTTACGACCACTTGACAAGATTGTTAACAATACGCTCAATACTCTGGCCAAGGCCGAACGTGCCGCCCTCGCGACCCGCTCGCCCATAGAAAATAGATCAATGGCCCAGAGGAAGAACAACATGCACAAGCGCACATTCCTGAAAATTTCCGCCCTCGCCGCAGCCACCATGCTGTCCATGCCGCTGATGGCGTACGCGCAGAACGCGACGCTGAAGGTTGGCTTCGTCGGCGTGACCTCCGGCCCGGCCGCATCCTGGGGCGTCTCGAACCAGCGCTCGATGGAAACGCGCGCAGCTTGGCTGAACGAGCTCGGCGGCGTCAAGATCGGCGACAAGACCTACAATATCGAGATCGTGCCCTTCGACGACCAGAAAGACCCGAAGCGCGCCATCGCCGGCATGGAAAAAATGGCGCAGGACGGCGTGCACTACGTCGTCGGCCCGAACGTTGATGACGGTGCCGCAGCCGTGCGCCCGGTCGCCGAGCAGAACGGCATCATGTATTTCCCCTATGCCTTCCCGAAGGAACTCTTCACGGCGCCGGCATCGAACGCGATCCTCGGCATGGTGGCGAACTACCAGTCCGGCCCGGCGATCTACAAGTTCCTCAAGGAAAACAAGGGCGTGAAGAAGGTCGCTTTCGTTGCCGCCAACGAATCCGACCCGCTCAGCCAGCGTGAATCCGGCATTGCCGCAGCCCAGGCGCTCGAGCTGGAAGTCGTCTCCGGCAACGTGACCTACCAGGTCGACACGACCGACTTCACGCCGGTCTTGCTGCCCGTCATCCAGGCGTCGCCGGATCTGCTGGTGCTCTCCGGCGTCTCGCCGGCCAATGCGCCGCAGCTCATCCGCTCGGCACGCGAACTCGGTTATACCGGCCTCATCTCGACGGAAACCGGCCAGGATGCGAGCGTCCTTCTGGAAGGTGCGGGCGAACTCGCGGACGGCTTCATCTCCGTCGGCGGCGCCTCCACGCCGGAACTTGCCAGCGACACGATGACGGAATTCGTCGACCGCTACACAAAGATGTTCGGCGAATATAACGACGAGTCGAACACCAAGGTCTATGCGCTCGAATACATCCTCGAAACGCTGAAGGCGAACCCCGCCGCCATCGACAATGTCGATGAATTCAAGAAGACGATGGATACGTTCGAGGCCGCCAACCCCTTCATGAAGGGCGACGCCAAGCTGAAATATGTCGGCATGACCTCCTTCGGCCAGAAGCGGCAGGTCTCCGTTCCGCTGGTGGTGAACGAGTACAAGGGCGGCAAGTTCGAGACGCTGTTCGTCGGCACCGTCGACTGATCCGAGCTTAGGCACCTGGACGCAATTCCAGGAAAAGTGTGAAGCGGTTTTCCTCCGGAATTGCGCAACCACTTAGGAAACGGGACCCGGACCGCGTTTGCAGCTCCGGCCGGGTTCCTCTTTGCCTGAACCTTCCATTGGAGGCTCACGATGGAACAGATAATCGCCAACGGTCTCTACCTCGGCGCGCAATATGCGTTGATCGCCCTCGGGCTGACGCTGATCTTCTCGCTGATGAACGTTCTGAACTTCGCCCACGGGCAGATGTATGTCTTCGGCGGCTTCGTCACTTACACGGTCGTCGTCCAGCTCGGCCTACCCTTCATCGTCGGCCTCTTCGCCTCGGCGGTGGTCCTTGCGATCATGGGTGCGGCCATCGAAAAATTCCTCTTCGCGCCGGTCGTGCGCCGGTCGAAACGGGATGAATCGACCATGCTGCTTGCGGCGGGCGTCGCCTTCTTCCTCGATGCCGTCATCCTGCTGTTCTTCGGTGAAAAGCAGCGCGGCGTGCCGAAGATCGTCAACGGCGTGCTCAACCTCGATATGCGCATCATCATGCCCTACGACCGCATCCTGATCGGCGTCCTCGCCATCCTGCTGATCGTCGCCTTCATCGCCTTCATGAACTATTCCCGGACCGGCCGCGCCATGCGAGCGCTGGCCCAGGACAAGATGGCCGCCCAGTTGATGGGCGTGAACGTCTCCCGCTACTCGATGATCGGTTTTGCGCTCGGCGCGATGCTGGCCGGCCTCGTCGGCGGGTTGCTCGTCACCATCACCGGCGTCAATCTCGGCATGGGTGGCCCGACCTCGGTCAAGGCCTTCCTGATGATCATGATCGGCGGCGCTGGCGTGATTTCGGGCGCGATTGCCGGTGGTTTCATCCTCGGCATGATGGAGAGCGTCGGTCTCACCGTGCTCTCGGCCTATGGCGACATCACCTATCTCGTCATCTTCGCCTCGTTGATGGTGTTCCTGGCCGTCCGCCCGCAGGGGCTGATGGGCAAGCCGTGGGGTTGAGATCATGAACACGAAAAAACTTCTCGGCTTTGCCGCTTTCCTGATTGCCGTCTTCGTGCTTGTTCCGCTGTTCATCAGCGCCACCGGACGCTGGGACTTCTTCTACACCCTCACCTCGGTCGCACTGCTCTCCGTGGGCGCTGCCGGTGTCTGGCTCACCTTCTACATCGGCCGCATCAATATCGGCCAGGGCGCCTATGCGTTGGTCGGCGGCTACGTCTCGACGATCCTCGTCACCCAGGTCGGCATGTCGTTCTGGCTGACGCTGCCGCTGGCAGGTCTGTTCTGTGCCTTCGTCTCGGCCCTGATCGGCTTTCCGATCCTTCGTCTCCGCGGCGTCTATTTCGCCATGGTGACACTGGTATTGACCGAGGTGGCGCGCCTTACCGCCCTCGCCTTGCCGATCACCAACGGGGCGAAAGGCATCACCTCCATCCCGCTGCCGGGTGAATTGTCGATCTTCGGCCTGACGATCATCCCGGCCTTCGGATCGCTTTCCAATCCGCGCTTCGGCTTCTACATCATGGCCGTACTGCTGATGGTGATCACCTACCTGGTGCTCTGGCGCATCGTGAACTCGCGGCTCGGGCATCTCTGCCGCAGCCTCCAGCAGAACGAGGAACTGTCGGCATCGATCGGCGTCAACACCGCCTATCTGCGGCTGCTCGCCTATGCGATCTCCTCGTTCTTCGGCGGCATTGCGGGCGCCATGTTCGCCTCCATCGCGCAGTCGATCTACCCGTCCTCCTTCGTGGTCGCGGATAGCGTGAACTTCATGCTCTACTGCTTCCTCGGCGGCCTCGGTTACGTCTTCGGCCCGATGCTCGGCACGTTCCTGCTCTATTTCGGCTGGGACCTGCTGTCGATCGCCAAGGAATATCAGCTCCTCATCTACTCCGGCGTCATGATCCTGCTCATGCTGGTCCTGCCGAACGGTGTCCTGAGCCTTCTCGACAAGAAGGAGGGCAGCAAATGAGCCCCATCCTGCAGATCAAGAACATCACCAAGCGTTACGGCGGCCTCACCGCGGTCAACGATGTCTCCTTCGACGTGAATGCCGGCGAAATCCTATCGGTGATCGGCCCGAACGGCGCCGGCAAGTCGACGCTGTTCAGGCTGATCTCCTCCTTCGTGCCGGCCACGAGCGGGGAAGTGCTGTTCAACGGCGAGCGTATTTCCAGCCTCGCGCCGCACAAGGTGGCGCGCATGGGTGTCGTGCGCACCTTCCAGGAAACGACGATCTTCCGCTCCATGACGGTGCGCGAAAACATCATCGTTTCCCATCACCTGCGCTCCAAGGCGAGTCTCTTCGGCTTCTTCCTTGGCTCGAAGCAGGCCAAGGAAGACGAGGCGGCATTCGCGGCCTCCGCCGATGACATCGTCGATTTCCTCGGGCTTCAGGCGATCCGCAACGAACTTGCCTCCAACCTGCCACAGGGACATCTGCGTGCACTGGGCATGGCCATCGGCCTTGCCACCGATCCCAAGGTCATCCTGCTCGACGAACCCTTTGCCGGCATGAACCACGACGAGACGATGAAGATGGTGGGCCTCGTCCGCCGGCTTCGCGACGAGCGTGGCGTCACCGTGCTGCTCGTGGAACACGACATGCCTGCGGTGATGAAGATCAGCGACCGCATCGTGTGCATCAATTTCGGCCAGAAGCTGGCCGAGGGCACACCCCAGGAAATCCGCGAGAACGAGAAGGTGATCGAAGCCTATCTCGGTTCCGAAGATGCTGCGATCGGGATGTAAGCCATGACCAAGATATTGAGCGTTGAAAATGTCGAGCTCTACTACGACCACATCTACGCGCTGAAAGGCGTTTCGATCGACGTCGCGGAGGGCGAAACCGTCGCGCTGATCGGCGCGAACGGGGCGGGCAAGTCCTCGATCCTCAGGGCGATCACCGGGCTTCGGCCCATCAAGTCCGGCCAGATCAACTATGAGGGCCAGCGGCTCGACGGAACGTCCGCCGCCGAGGTGGTGCGCAAGGGCATCTCCATGGTGCCGGAGGGCCGGCGCGCCTTCCCACTGATGTCGGTGAAGGACAACCTGCTGATGGGGGCGTTCACCCGCACCGACAAGGCGGAAATCGAGCAGACGCTGGAAAACGTGCTGACGCGCTTTCCACGGTTGCGCGAGCGCTATAACCAGCAGGCGAACACCATGTCCGGCGGCGAGCAGCAGATGATGGTGATCGGCCGCGCACTGATGGCCAAGCCCAAGCTCCTGCTTCTGGACGAACCGTCCCTCGGCATCGCGCCGAAACTGGTGCAGGACATTGCCCGCGCCATCGTCGCCATCAGCCGCGACGAGAAGGTGTCCATCCTCCTCGTCGAGCAAAACAGCCGCATGGCGCTCTCCATCTCCAACCGCGCTTACGCGCTTTCCACCGGGTCGATCGCATTGTCAGGCAATTCCAAGGACCTGATGAACGACGACCGCATCAAGGCTGCCTACCTCGGAGGCGAACTCTGACATGAAAATCCTCGTCATCAATCCCAACACCACCGCATCGATGACGGAACACATCGGCAAGGCGGCGCGCGCCGCCGCCTCTGCCGGAACCGAAATCACCGCCGTCAATCCGGTCCATGGTCCGGTCTCCATCGAGGGCTATTTCGACGAGGCGATGAGCCTCGCCGGCCTTCTCGACACGATCCGCCGCAACCCGGATTGCGACGCCGTCGTCATCGCCTGTTTCGACGATACGGGCCTCGACGCTGCGCGCTGCCTCACCGACAAGCCGGTGATCGGCATCGGCGAGGCCGCCTATCACTTCGCCTCGATGATCTCGAACAAGTTTTCCGTCGTGACCACGCTTGCCCGTTCGGTTCCGGCGCTGGAGCACAACCTCTCCCGCTACGGCCTCGACACCCGCTGTGCGCGCGTCCGCTCCTCCGAGGTGGCGGTGCTGGAACTGGAACTGCCGGGCTCCAACGCCCGCCACAAGATCAGCGCCGAGATCGGCCTTGCCATCAGCGAGGACCGGGCCGAGGCGATCGTGCTCGGCTGCGCCGGCATGGCAAGCCTCGCCGCCGACCTGGCCACGGAACACGGCCTGCCCGTGCTCGACGGCGTATCCTGTGCGGTAAAACTTGCCGAAGCCATGGCAGGCCTCAGCATCCGCACCTCCCGTCTCGGCGGCTATGCGCCGCCGCCCGCCAACAAGCTCGATGGCGCTTTCCGCACCGGAGTTTGAGGGACCAGCCGAAACAACAGGACAAGCGACCAGTGCCGGCAGGTATCTGGTCGCACCGCTTCGGCCATTCTTGGCCATAGCCCGCCACACCCGACGTCCATCGAGTGCACGGCGGGCGGCCCGATCATCATGGACGGCGCCCATCTCGAAGCCGGCCCCGTCGATTCGGGGCATGTCAGCGATTCTATCCCGACCAGCTTCCGGGGTGTGATGTCCCGTTGGGGCGAAGACCAGGCGGCCTGTCGCCTGCGGCACGGAAAACTCTGGAAAACCGGGATTTCGAGGCCGTCCAGCGCCCCTTCCGCACCCCAAAATTCAGCTTCAGGCAAGCCCCCTTTCGTATCGATGCATTGCCGGATTGTGGAGACATCCGGCCAGTGCCCTGCGCGCGGCTGCCGAACACAGCCGGATTTTTCGGGAAGCATTGCGATCTTTCATTAGGGATTTGCCATATGACGTCTGTCGTTTCCTCCTTGAGCATCAGCCAGATCAAGCAGCTTTCCACGGCGGCGATCGCAGACTGGACGACAAAAGATGTCGCCGCCCTTTCCACCGGTCAGCTCGCTGCCTTCTCCTCCAAGCAGGTCGCGGCACTGGAAGTGGAAGATATCGAGACGCTCAGCACGAAACAGCTGAGCGCCATTTCGCAGACAGCCATCATCGGCCTGTCGCTCGACCAGCTCGGCGCCCTCGACAAGTTCGCCATCGAAAGCCTGACCCAGAACCAGGTCGGCGCCCTCACCGCCGGGCAGATCGGCGCCTTGAACGAGGAGCAGGTGGAAGCGTTCACCTCTTCCCAGGTCAAGGTTTTGAGCGTCGCCCAGCTTGCCGCCATCTCTCCGGACGAACTGGCCACGTTTTCGACCGAGGATATGGCCGCGATCAGCTACAAGGCCGTTCAGGCTCTGAGCACGGCAGCCATCAAGGCGCTGTCGCCCGAGCAGATCGGATCGCTGAACAGCCTCGCCATTGCCGGTTTCACGCTGCCGCAGACCACCGCGCTGACACCGGAACAGATCGCCGGCATGACGACGGCGCAGATTGCCATGCTCAAGCCGGCGCAGATAGCAGCACTCAGCACGGATGCGATCGCCGCCTTCTCCACGGTGCAGATTCCCGCACTCACCACCAGCGCGATCACCGGCCTGACGGCGACCCAGATCAGCGCGATGAGCACCGACCAGATCGAGGCGATGTCGTCCAACCAGATCAAGGTCGTCACCGCGCAGCAGCTTGCGGCGATGGGCGCCGATGACGTCGCCACCTTCTCGACGGGCGACATTGCCGCGATCAGCGGCAAGGCCCTGCCGGGCCTCGGCACGGCGGCAATCGCTGCACTCTCGGCCGAACAGATCACCGCTCTCAGCCCGAAGACGATCGCGGCCCTGACGACCGCCCAGATCACGGCCTTTGGCCCGGGGCAGATCGAGGGACTTACCACCGCGCAGATCCGCGCGATGACTGCGGCGCAGTTCGCCGTCATGGATTCCCGGGACATCGCCGCATTTTCCGAGGAGAATATCGCCGCCATCACCGCCAAGGCGCTCAAGGGCTTCGGCACCGGCGCCATGGCGGCGCTTCTGCCCGGCCAGATCGAGGCCCTGAACAGCAGCCAGATCAATGCGCTGGAGCCATGGCAGGTCGCCGCCCTCGGTACTGGTGGCATCAGCTCCCTGTCGACCCAGCAGGTCGTGGCTCTCAGCAGCGCCGCGGTCGCGGGCCTGACAACGGCGCAGATCGCCGCCATGAGCATGGATCAGGTCGAGGCGTTCTCGCCTTTGCAGGTCAAGGCGCTGAGTGGCGCGCAACTCGCGGTGCTTGACGGCGACACCATCTCGACATTCTCCACGTTGGATATCGCAGCGCTGAGCGCCAGTGCCGTTGCCGGCCTCAGCACCAGCGCCATTGCCGGGCTCACACCCGCCCAGATCACGGCGCTCAATGCCAGGGCGATCCCCGGACTCTCGGCCACCCAGATCGGCATCCTCAATGCCGACCAGGTCGAAGCCTTCACGATCACGCAGATCAAGGCATTCAGCGAAACCCAGGTTGCCGCCTTCGATCCCTATGCCTTCGAAGCGTTTTCGGGCGACGAGATTGCCGCAATTCCGGTCAGCGCCATTTCGGGCCTGAATTCCGCCTCCATCGCCGCCTTCACCACAGAGCAGATCGCCGCCCTGACGCCAAGCCAGATCGGCGTTCTCAAGCCCTGGCATATCGCAGCGCTCAGCGTGGAGCAGGTCGAGGCGCTTACGCCGGCACAGATCCGCTACATGACCATCTCGCAGCTTTCCGCCATCGAACCGGACAGCCTTGCCACCTTCTCCACCGCCGACATTGCCGCGCTCAGCAACCGGGCGGTCGCAGGCCTCAGCACGAGTGCGATCGCAGCGCTGTCCGCCGACCAGGTCGCGGCCTTCAGCACCAGCGCCATTGCCAGCCTCACCATCACGCAGATGGCCGTCTTCGATGCCGACCAGATCGAAGCCTTCACGCCGATGCAAATCCGCGTCATGAGCGCGGCGCAGATCTCGTCGCTGGACGAGGACGGCCTCGCCGCGCTGACGCCGACACAGATCGCCGCGATCGACGGCAAGGCCCTGGCCGCTCTCGGCACCGCAGCCATTGCCGCACTGTCCACCGATCAGATCGCAGCGCTCAGCACCAGCGCCATCGCCAGCCTCACGACCAAGCAGTTCGCAGCGCTCGATGCGGACCAGATCGAGGCGCTGTCGCCGGCCCAGGTGAAGGTCCTGAGCTCCGCTCAACTCGGCGCGATCGGGGTTGCGGGCCTCGCCACCTTCTCCACCGCGGATATCGCGGCCATCAGCCACAAGGCAATTCCTGGCCTCAGCAGCGATGCTTTCGCATCCCTGACGAGCGCACAGATCGCCGCGCTCTCTCCCCTGCAAATCGGTGCCCTGCAGACCAAGCAACTGGCCAGCATGGATCCGGACTTCTTTGCGTCCCTCACCACCGACCAGATCGCGGCCCTCAGCAGCGGTGCGATTGCCGGGCTGACTATTGACCAGATCGATGCGTTGAGCACAGCTCAGATCGAGGCCCTGACACCCGCTCAGGTCAAGGCTCTCAGCTCGACGCAGCTTGCCGCGTTCGACGCAAACGACATCGCCACCTTCTCGACCGCGGATATCGCCGCGATCACCAACAAGGCCATTGCGGGCCTCGACGAAGCCGCCGTATCTCGACTGTCCACGGACCAAGCGGCTGCACTCAGCCGCAATGCACTCGCCGGCATGACCGCCGACCAGATCGAGGCCCTGTCGACCGCGCAGATCGCCGCCTTGACCACGGCCCAGGTCAGCGCGCTCACCGCCACGCAGGTTGCAGCACTCGAGCCGGGCGACATTGCCGCACTCTCTTCCGCCCAGATCGCGGCACTCACCAACAGGGCCATCGCCGGGCTTGGGCTCGAAACCGTGACGTCGCTATCGTCGGCGCAACTCGCCGCCATCAGCAGCAGCGCACTTTCCGGCTTCACGACCGCCCAGATCGAGGCCCTGAGCTCCGCACAGGTCAGCCAGCTTTCCACCAGCCAGTTGAAGGCCCTGACGCCGACGCAGATCGCCGCGCTGGAAGACGATATCCAGGCTCTCTCCACAGCGCAGATCGCCAGCCTCAGCTCCGCCACCATCGGTGGCCTCAGCACCAGCCAGGTCCGGGCCCTTACCGCCGAGCAGATTTCCGCCTTCACGACGGCCCAGCTCGGGGCCTTGGGTGCCGGTCAGGTCGCGGCTCTCAGCGAAAGCGATCTCGCCTCGTTCTCGACGGCGCAGATTGCCGCCCTCAGCGCATCCGGCATTTCCGGCCTGACCGACGACCAGATCGAGGCGCTCAACCTCAACCAGATCGGCGCGTTGACCAGCCGGCAGATGTCCGCGCTCACCTCGGGGCAAATCGAGGCCTTCGGAACGGACAAGATAGCAGCCCTTTCCACCGCTCAGATCGCAGCCCTCAACGCAGCCAGCATCGCTGGCCTCACCTCCCAGCAACTGGCGGTGCTCAGCACCAGCCAGGCGGAAGCGCTGACCAGCGCCCAGGTCGGCTCCCTCACCTCCGAACAGCTGCACGAACTGGGTACGGACGACATTGCGACCTTCTCCACGAAGGATATCGCGATGATCAGCGCCAGCGCGATCGCCGGCCTTTCGACGGCGACCATCGCCTCGCTCTCGACCGCCCAGATCGCGGCCCTCAGCGGTTCCGCCATCGCCGCCATGACGGCCCGGCAGTTGCAGGCTTTGAGCACCGCGCAGGCCGAAGCCCTGACCTCCAACCAGGTCGCCGCCCTCAATTCGACACAGCTCGCCGCCCTCACCCCGGAGGACATCGCGACCTTCTCCACAAAGGACCTTGCGGCTATCTCCTCCGACGCGATCGGCGGCCTGTCCACAAGTGCGATCGCGGCACTCTCAACGGCGCAGATCGCCTCCCTCAGCGCTGGCGGCATCAGCGGGCTCACCACCCGGCAAATCGCAGCGCTCGGAACAGCACAGGCCGAAGCACTGAGCAGCACCCAGATCGCTGCTCTCAATTCCGATCAGCTTGCGGCCTTCGGCGCCGACGATATCGCGACGTTCTCGACCAGGGAAATCGCGTCCATCAACGCCGGCGCGATTGGTGGCCTCTCCACAGCGGCCATCGCCTCGCTCTCCAGCACACAGGTGGCAGCGCTAAGCACATCGGCCATCGGTGCGCTCGAGACGAAGCAGATCAAGGCGCTGACCAGCGACCAGCTCGACGCGCTGACGCCGGCACAGGTCCGTGCGCTCGATGCCCGGCAGATCGCCATCCTCGGGCCGTCCTATATCGCCTCGCTCACGACCGCGCAGATTGCCGCCCTCAGCACGGCCGCGATATCCGGCTTGACGACGGACCAAATCGTCGCGCTCAGCACCGCGCAGGCCGAAGCCCTCACCAGCAGCCAGATCGCCGCCCTCAGCTCCCGGCAGATATCGGCCCTCAATTCGGACCAGATCGACACCTTCTCGGTCTCCGACATGGGAGCGATCAGCGCCAGCGCCATGGCCGGCCTGTCCACCGCCACGCTCGCCTCGCTCACCACCAGCCAGATCGCGGCGATCGGCCCTGCCGGGCTTTCCGGCATGACGAGCAGCCAGATCGCGGCCCTCACCACCGATCAGGTCTCGGCCCTGACGACGGCGCAGATCGCAGCGCTCGGATCGCGGCAGATCGCAGCGCTCGGAACGGAGGACATTGCAGCGCTCTCGCCGAACCAGATCGCCGCCATGAGCGCGACCGGCGTCGCGGGCCTCACCTCGACCCAGATCGCCGCCCTGTCGCTGTCGCAGGCCGAAGCACTGACCAGCACGCAGGTCGCGGCGCTGAATTCGTCGCAGATTTCCGCCTTCAGCGTCGCCAATCTGGAAACCTTCACCGCCCGTGAAATGGGCGCCATCACGTCGGGCGCAGTCGCCGGTCTTTCGACGGCGACCATCGCCTCCCTCACCACGGCGCAGATCGCCGCGATCAATGTCGCCGGGATGACAAGCGCGCAGGTGGACGCCCTCAGCACCACCCAGCTGGAAGCATTGACGACAGCACAGCTCGCCGCCTTCGGCTCCACGCAGATCGGTGCACTCAGCACGGCCGACATCGCGGCCCTCTCGCTCGGCCAGATCGCGGCCCTGGGCTCGGGCGCCATTGCGGCCCTCAGCACCGACCAGATCGCAGCGCTCAGCCCCGATCAGGCGGAGGCCCTGACCAGCACGCAGGTCGGCGCCCTGGGTTCGCGGCAGATCGCGGCCTTCGGCGTAGATGATCTCGAACGGTTCTCCACCGCCGATCTCGCGGCGATCAGCTCCCGCGGAATTGCGGGCCTGTCGGCCGCGACGATCGCCACATTGACGACGGCACAGATTGCCGCCCTCAGCGCCGACGGCGTATCGGGGCTTTCGAGCGATCAGATCGCGGCCCTCAATGCCGATCAGGTCGAAGCGCTGACCAGCACGCAGATCGGCGCGATGAGTGCCAAGCAACTGGCGGCACTAACGGCGGAGGATTTCGCGCTCTTCTCGCTGCCCGAGCTCGCCGCCATCAGCTCGCTTGCGATCTCCGGCCTTTCCGTCACGGTCGTTGCCGGGCTTTCGCCGGATCAGATCGCAGCACTCAGCGGCAGCAGCGTCGCGGGCCTGACGACGGCACAGGTCGCGGCCCTGACGTCGCAGCAGGTCGCCGCCCTCTCCACGGCCCAGATCAGTGCGCTCAGCTCGCGGCAGGTTGCCGCTCTGGATGCGCAGGACGTCGCCGCCCTCACGCCCCAGCAGATCGCGGCCCTGAGTGCGAGCGGCGTCGCCGGCCTCACCAGCAGCCAGGTCTCGGGCCTCAATCTCGAACAGGTCGAGGCGCTCTCGGCCGCACAGGTCGGCGCGCTGAGCTCGTCCGCGCTTGCCGGCCTGTCGACGCAGGCGCTCGACACCTTCACCTTCGAGAAACTGGCGGCCATTAGCTCCAGCGCCATCCGAGGCCTGCCGGCAGGCTATCTGGCGACCCTGTCGGAGGCTGAAATCGGCGCACTCGGCACCGGCAGCATCGCAGGGCTGAGCAGCAATCAGGTGGCAGCGCTCACCGTCCAGCAACTCGAAGCCTTCAGCACGGGCCAGATCGCAGCGCTCAGCCCATCCGGCATTGCCGGATTGACGGCCGCGCATATGGCTACCATTTCGATCGAGGAACTCGGCGTCATCAGCTCCTCGGCGATCAAGGGGCTGTCGTCGGCAGCCATCGGCACGCTGTCGTCCGATGCGATCGCTTCGCTGTCGACCGGCCAGGTCGCGTCCCTCACCTACGGCCAGATGGCCGCATTCGGGGCAACGCAGATCGCAGCACTCTCGCCGGAGCAGGTTGGCGCGCTCACCGCAACCCAGGCCGCGGCGCTCGGTCCGGACGATCTCGCGAGCTTCTCGGTGGAAGACCTCATCTCGCTGACGTCGGGCGCTCTCTCCGGCCTCAGCACGGCAGCCCTCGCCGGCCTCAGCGTCGAGCAGGCACAGGCCTTTACACCGGGCCAGCTCGCCTCGATGACGTCGTCGCAGGTCAATGCCTTGCCGCTGAACGGCGCCGGCGGCGCATCCGCCATGGCCTTAGCGGGAGATGACGACCTCTCGGATCTCCTCTCTTCGCTGACGGTGTAATCCCAAACAGATAACCCCGCCGGAACACATCCGGCGGGATCGCACCGTTAAAGCGACACCTTAACGGCTGCCGACAAGCATTCGGTAATGCGCCTGATCTATAACGACCGCGAGCACCGGCACGCCACCTGTGATGAACAGCCCGATGCCGGCGCCGACTGACTAAGGCAATGGATGTCGGCCTCGCTTGGCGCCGTAACATGGAGCTCACACAGCCCATGCTTGCCTTCCGCTCCTATTTCCAACAGGCCTTCCACCTGCCGGAACGCTAAAACTCCCGCATCGAAACAAGGACATGAACATGAACGAACAGACCGCGACGCGCCTGATGGCCCTGCGCCAGCGCATGAACGACACGGGCACCGGCCTCGTCGCCATAGCACCAGGCTCGCACATGGACTGGGTGCTGGGCTTCCATCCGCATCCCGATGAGCGTCCCTGCCTGCTGCTGATCGCCCCGGAGAATGAAACCTTCCTGATGCCGGCGCTGAATGCCGAGGGAACGCGCGCGTTCACCGATATCGGCTTCCATACGTGGGCGGATGACGAAGGCCCGGTCGAGGCCCTGCGGGCGGCGCTTGCAGCGATCGGCGCGGAAGCCCCCGGCCTTGTCACCCTCGACGAAACCATGCGCGCCGACTTTGCCCTGCTGCTTCTCGACGCTCTGCCCACAGGCACCCGCCGCGACTTCACGCCCGCCACGCTTGGCGGCCTGCGCATGCGCAAGGACAGCGCGGAATATGCCAAGCTGAAAATGAATGCCGGCATTGCCGACCGGGCCATGCAGGCGGCGTTTTCGGCGGTCAAACCGGGCATGACCGAGAAAGACCTTGCCGCCGAGATCCGCGCACACTTCTCGTCGGAAGGCGCCTCGCCGCAGTTCTGGATCGTCGGCGCCGGCGGCAATGGCGCTTTTCCGCACCATTCGGCCAGCGACCGGGTGATCGAGGAGGGTGACGCCGTGGTCATCGACATCGGCGGCCGCAAGCAGGGTTTTCCCTCCGATATCACTCGCATGGCCGTGATCGGCCTGCCGCCGGAAGGTTATGGAGAAATCCACACGATCGTCGAGAAGGCCGTGCAGGCGGCGCTCAAGGCCGCACGGCCCGGCGTGCCGGCGTGTGACGTCGATGCAGCCGCCCGCAAGGTGATCACGGATGCCGGCTATGGCGACTACTTCGTGCACCGCACCGGCCACGGCATGGGCATCGATGGCCATGAGCCGCCCTACATTACCGCGACCTCCGATACCGTCCTCGAGGAAGGCATGGTCTTCTCGATCGAGCCCGGCATCTACCTGCCCGGCCGCTTCGGCATCCGCCTGGAAGACATCGTAATCCTGCGCGAGAACGGCCCGGAAATCCTCTCCTCGCTGCCGCGCACGGTGCATGTCGTGCAGGTTTGAATGATGGGTAGACGCGGGCGGCACCATCCGGTGCCGCTCCCTCATCCCCCTTGCAGAACGGCGAGCGCCCTTGCGTGCAGTGTCGAATTTGCCGCCGCGATGATGCCGCCACCACCTTCAGCAGGGCCGCCGTCCCAATCCGTCACCATGCCGCCTGCCTGCTCGATGATCGGGATGAGGGCAACAATGTCATACGGTTGCAGGCCTGCCTCCACCACCAAGTCGATCTGGCCAGCGGCGAGCATGCAATAGGCATAACAATCCGTGCCGTAGCGCGAAAGGCGGACTTGCCGCTCCAGGCGGTCGAAGGCGGCTCGTCGTTCCGGCTCGAAGATCGAAGGCGTCGTGGTGCAGAGCGTCGCCTCAGACAGGTCCGTGGTCGCGCGCGTTGAAAGCCGCGCCTTGCCGTGCGGGCCTTCGTAATGCGTGCCCTCGCCCGTCGCGTAAAACAGTTCACCGATGAAGGGTTGAGCCACCATGCCGGCGATGGCGTCACCATCCTGCTTCAAGCCGACCAGCGTGCCCCAGAGCGGAATGCCGGAAATGAAGGAACGCGTCCCGTCGATCGGGTCGACGACCCAGATATGGCGCGCGTCGGCGCCTTCCGCACCGAACTCTTCGCCGAGAATGCCGTGCTCGGGAAACTCCGCCCGGATCAGCGCCCGGATCGCCTTTTCGGTCTCGCGATCCGCCTCGGTGACGGGATCGAAGCCGCTGACGAGCTTGTTGCTGACAAGGCCTGGCAAGCGGAAACGCGGCAGCGCTTCCCGCGCGGCAACGCCCGCAATTCGGCGCATGAAATCGGGCGAAATCAGCACGGCATCTCCTCCCAATTCCTAAACCGCCTTCAGCCATTCCGGCCAGCGCGGATCGTTCATCACGAAGCGCGCCCGCATGTGCTTCCAGAAGCCATATTTGAAGAAATCGAAGTCGAGGCGGGAAACCTCGTTCTGCACCATGGCCCAGGTCGACCATTTCAGGTCGACGAGTGCCTTGAACAGGGAGACCCGCGCCAGCACGGCCTGGTCGGCGCGGCCGTAATATTCCTCGATCAGCTCCGCCTCGACCGCTGGTGAAAAGCACATCTCGCTGAACCA
The DNA here is from genome assembly GCF_009827055.1 of Shinella kummerowiae. Taxonomy (GTDB): domain Bacteria; phylum Pseudomonadota; class Alphaproteobacteria; order Rhizobiales; family Rhizobiaceae; genus Shinella; species Shinella kummerowiae. The sequence continues at coordinate 373,953 of NZ_WUMK01000005.1, read as the reverse complement.
CAGGGCAAGTTCGGCGGCGCGGTCATTGGTCGAGGCATATTCGAAATCGACCAGCATAACCCGGCTGTCGGCATAAAGCAGGAAATTGCCGGCGAGTGTGTCGTTCATGCAGGGAGCGAGATCGAGCCCCGACGCTTCCAGCGCAGCCCGCGCCTCCCGATAGCGGGCGTTGAGCCAACCGAAATCCGTCGGGAATTCGCCGCCCAGCATCAGCACCTGCTGGAAATGCTCGTCGATCATGTCGAAGGTGGTCTTGCGCTCGGAAAGGGGCGCACTGTCGTTGAAGGCTTTGAGGGCGCGCAGGCCATTGAAGCGGACGACCGGGTCGAGAAAATCGGCATTGGTCGAGGTTCTGAGCCCATCGACGAATTCGCTGACCTCGATCCCAGTTTCCGGAAAGAAATCGACGATGCGGGCGCCGACACCCGCGGCATGCGCCTTGCGGCCCGCCTCGTTGGCCGTCCGGCGATCGATGAACATCTCCGTGCCCTCACCGGGGATCTTCACGAAGAAACTGTGCGGCGCGCCGCCGACATGGACACGCCAGTTCGGATTGCTGATGCCGCCGGGCACGGGTTCGTAGACGATTTCCCGTCCCTGCCAGTCGGTCACGACGGCGATGGCGCGCTCGATCGCCTGCTCCGCCAGAGATACGCCTTCACCCAACCTGCGCCGCATCGCCCCCTCCATCAGACTTTCCTGAGCCACGTCTCAAAGTGCGGGCCCTCGACGACGGTCCGCGCCCGCAACAGCCGCCACTCGGCATATTTGAAGAACTCGACATGCTTGCGCGGCGAGCGCGCGGCGCTGATGAAGCCCCAGAGCGCCCACATCAGATCATCCGCCGCACCATAAAGGCGCGCCCGCGCAAGCATCCGCGCATCCGCTTTGCCTGTTGCGATCTCGATCGCCAGCAGCGCCTCGCCATCGAAGGGCAGCAATTCGGCCAGAACCGTACCAAGATCGTGCGCTGGATCGGCCTGACGCGCCCATTCGAAATCGACGAGCCGAACCGTATTGCCGGGTCCTACCATGACGTTGGACGAGGCGCCGTCCGAATGGCAGGGGACCGTATCGATACCCGCGGCGGCAATGGCCGCAGCAATCTGCACGGCAGCCGCCGCGACGGTGAGAACGGGTGCGGGCAGGATCACGTCCGGCGCATCGGCCAATCGGCGATAGTCTGCAACAAGGTCGAAAACGCTACGTGTTTCCGAAAGAGGTGCGGCTTTATTGAAGGCCCGCTTTGCCATGAGCAGGTTTTCCAAGATCGCCGGGCGGCGCAGGACATCGATATGCCCCCACGCCCATTCCGCGCCCAGCGCCTCGAAGACCAGGATTCCGCTTGCCAGATCCGCATGGAGAAGGCGTGGCGCGATGTCGAGTTCGCCCGCCTTGCCGCTCGCCTCCGCCACATGTTCCGGCGTGATGAACGCGGCCATGTCGTCGTGCCGGCGTTTCACGAAAACCGGGTCCGAACCTTCTCCGGTCGCGAGGCAGCAATGGTTCTCAACGGCTCGGTGAATGGGCGAGACAACGCCGCCGATCGGGGGCGAGAGCGCCGCACCGGGCAAGCCGGCCGCCGCGAGTGCCGCGTGCATCGCTTCGTCAAGCTGCATGGAACCCTCCTTGCACAAGGCGCCGCAGCACCGCCGTCAGCACCGCGAGACCGGCCTGCACATCCTCCGGATGTGTCAACTCGTCCGGATGATGCGCAACCCCGCCTACGCTTGGAATGAAGATCAGCGCCGAGGGAATCCCGCTGTTTTGCAAGGCGACGGCGTCGTGCCCGGCAACCGAGCGCATGATGAGCGGCTCGAAACCGCAGGACCGCGCCGTCTCGCCGACGACCGCCATGAGGTGGCTCGCCATGCCCGCGGGGGGCCTCAGTGCATCGGCTGCGATCTCCAGCCTTGTCCCCGTGCAGGCAGCGGCCGTGCTGAAGGCTGCAAGCACGGCGTCTCCCGCCCTGTCCAGTTCGGCAACGTCAAGACCGCGCAACTCGAACCAGACGGTCGCCCGCTCGACCACGACATTCGGCGAGTTCGGCTCGACGACAAGGCGCGCAGCGGAGCGATGAAGATGAGGGTGGTTTGCCGCAATGATCGCCTCAAACGCGGCAATACCCTGGGCAGCGGCCAGAAGTGCATCGCGCCGGTCGACCATCGGCGTTGGGCCGGTATGGGCAGCACGGCCGATCCAGGTGACCGTCATCTTGCGCGCGGCCCAGGTGCCTTCGATCACACCGATCCGGCGATTGGCTTCGGTGAGCGTTCGGCCTTGCTCGACATGCAGTTCGACATAGGCTTCGGGGCGTGGCGGAATGTGTCCCGTCTTGCCGTCCACGCCAATTGCGGCGAGCGCATCGCCAAGCGGAATCCCGGCACCATCGACAAGTGCGAGCGCATCGGCAAGCGGCAAGGCACCGGAGAAGACGCTGCTGCCGGTCAGGCTCGGCTGGTAGCGCGCGCCTTCCTCGTTCGTCCAGTTGACGACCGCAAGATTGTGGGTCGGGCGCGTGCGGCCGGCCCGCACCTCGGCATCGAGATCAAGCGCCGCACAACCCGCAGCGAGCACACCGAGCGTGCCGTCGAAGCGGCCGCCGCGCGGTTGCGTGTCAAGATGCGAGCCGGCGAAGATCCAGGGGGAACCTTCGCCGGCCCAGTCGAAACACGCGAACTGATTGCCGACGGCGTCCTGCACGATGCGTGCGCCGCCTTGCGCCATCCACGTGGCGAAAAAGGCGCGTGCCGTGCCATCCTCCGCGCTGGCCGCAAGCCGCGTCACACCTTCACCGGGGCGTGCGCCGATCGCGGACATCCGATCGAAGATCGCCGTCAGATCAGCGCCGGGCATAGTCACCGTGTTATCCATGGATGACCTCCAGCTCTTCCCGGCGAACCGCACTGGCAATATCTTCCGGCGGCGGCCGTTCGGTCACGAGCGTATGGACGCGGCCGAAGGGAGCCGTGATGACATTACCGACCTTGCCGAACTTGGAGTGGTCGGCGAGCATCACGCTTCGCGACGTCTGTTTCAGCAGCACCTGGCGGATGCGAGCTTCGTCCTCCTCGAAATCCATGAAGCCGTAGTCGGCATTGACCGCCGCAGCGCCCATGAACACCATGTCGAAATGGAACTGCTGGATATAGGCGATCGTGTCGTAGCCCACGAGATCCTGCTCCACCGGGCGCAGATGCCCCGGCGTCATCAGCACCTGCACGCCAAAATGCTCGCAGGCGGCCTGCGCGATGCGCAGCGAATTGGTGTAGAGCCGGAGCTTCTTGAAGCCGACGAGCCGGCGGGCGAGCGCCAGCGTCGTCGTACCCGTATCCAGGAAGATGACGCAATCGTCGCTGATGATATTGCGCGCCAGGCCGGCGACCGCATCCTTCTCCAGTGCATGCAGCTTGATGCGTTCGGTAATCGGCGTGTCGGCTGTACGGCCCGCCGGAATGGCGCCGCCATGTACGCGCCGCACGGCGCCTTCGGCTTCCAGATCCTTCAGGTCGCGGCGGATTGTTTCGCCCGAAACACCGAACTCCGCCGAAAGCTCGAGCACACTGACCCGCTGGTCGCGGTCGAGCCGTTCCAGGATCACTTCCTTGCGGACTTCACTCGACATTCGCGACTTCCTCTTCATGCGGTGCCATATGCCGGTGCAGGCAGGCGGCGTAGTTGTCGCCGGCTAGGGAAAGCAGCGGCGGGTCGGTTTTCTCACAATCTCTCTCGGCACGCGGGCAACGCGAGCGGAACGAACAGCCGAGGGGCAGGTCGATCGGGCTCGGCGGCTCGCCGTCCAGCAGATAGCGAGGACGCGGAAAACGGTTGTCCTCCAGCGTCGGCATGGCGCTCAAAAGCGCCCGCGTATAGGGGTGATGCGGGTGTTCGAACAGGGTGGTGTTGTCGGCGAGTTCCACGATACGTCCGAGATACATGACTGCGATACGGTGGCACATCCGGCGCACGAGCGCGAGATCGTGCGAGATGAACACATAGGAAAATCCGTGTGTGGCCTGAAGCCGCGTGAACAGGTCGAGGAGCTCGGCCTGCTCCACCTGGTCGAGCGCCGACAGGGTCTCGTCGAGGATCAGCAGACGCGGCTTCAGCACGAGCGCGCGGGCGATGTTGATGCGCTGGCGCTGGCCGGCGCTGAGGCCGACCGGCAGCCGTTCGGCAAGCTCGGCATCAAGGCCCACTTCCGCCATCGCTTCCTGCGCCCGCCGCGCCGCCTCCGTCCGGTCGATGCCATGGATCAGCAGCGGCTCCTCGATCATGCGCCGGAGCGGCATGCCGGCCGGCAGCGAGCCATAGGGGTCCTGCAGAAGAAGCTGGAACGATTTGCGCATCTCCGTCAGCGAGCGGGCGGAGAGATGCGACAGGTCCTTGCCGAGGAAGGCGATGCGTCCGCCATCCGGTTGCTCCAGCCAAGCGAGAAGGCGGGTGAGGGTCGACTTGCCGCAGCCGCTTTCGCCGACGATTCCGAAATTCTCGCCGGCCTTCACCGTGAAGGAGACATCGCGCACCGCCTTCACTTCGTTATAAGCGTTGAAGGAACCGCGCCGGCGTACAAGATAGGTGCGCAGGACATTGTCGACCGTCAGGACAGGCTCGCCCGTGGTTGCCACCGGCGCCGTCACGTCCCGCCAGATCGGCGGAATGCGGGACAGCAGGGTCTGTGTGTAGGTTTGCTGCGGGTTCGTGGCGAGGTCCGCCGTCCGCCCCTCTTCGACGATGCGGCCGCGCTGCATGACCAGCGTGCGTTCCGCAATCTGCGCCACCACCGGTAGCGACGAGGAGATGAACAGGAAGGCCGTGTCGAGGCTCTGTCGCAGATTGTCGATCAGCCGGATGATCTGCGCTGCAACCGTTACGTCGAGCGGCTGCGTGATGTTATCGGCGATGACCAGCGACGGATCGGAGGCGAGCGCATCGACGATCATCACCCGCTGCATCATGCCGCCGGAGAACTGGAACGGCGCCTCGTGAAAACGGGCGCTTGGCGATGGGATGCGCACGCGGCCGAGCAGGTCGAGCACCTTTTCCCGCGCCTCCGTCCGCCCGATTCCCGGCTGCACGCAACGCAGTTTTTCGACGATCTGGTTGCCGATCGGCAGGCGGGGATCGAGCGAGCCCATCGGGTTCGCGCCAATGAAACCGATCCGGTTGCCGCGCACCGAGGCAAGGCCGCGCGGATTGAGGGTGAGGATATCCCTGCCCTCGAAGACGACCTTGCCGCCGGCAATGTCGAGCGGCGGGGCGATGGCCCGGACCAGGGCGCGGGCGAGCACTGACTTGCCGGAACCTGCCTCGCCGACGAGGCCGAGCACCTCGCCGCGCGCCAGCGAAAAGCTCACATTGTCGACGATCCGACGTTTGCGATCTTCGCGCTTCAGGTCGACGCTCAGGTTGGAGACGGCAAGAATGGGGTCGGTCATCATGCCTCTCCTCTCAGGACAGCGTTGCGGGCACGCTCCAGCGCGGAGCCCATCAGGTTGAGGCAGGTGAGCGAGACCAGCATGAAGAGGCCCGGCATGGTGGCGATCCACCAGGCATTGAGCAGGTATTTGCGCGCATCGGCGATGACGTTGCCGAAGGTCGGCGTCGGGGGCTGCACACCGAGGCCGAGGAAGCCGAGGATCGCTTCGAAGATCATCATGCGGGCGATATCCAGCACGGCGACGAAGGCGATCGGCGGCAGCACGACGGGCGCGACGAAGAGCAGCATGATGCGGAGATCCGATGCGCCAAGCACCCGTTCGCCGAGCACATAACCGCGATTGCGTTCGCCGAGCGCTACGGATCGGGCGACGCGGGCATAAAGCGGCCAGCCAGAGAGGCCGAGCACGAGAATGATCGCCGGCACCGTCGGGCGGGAGACGCCGAGAATGGTGATGGCGAGGATGATCATCGGGATCGACAGCTGCGCATCGGTGAGCCGCATGATGACGGCATCGACCCAGCCGCCGCGGAGGCCGGCATAGAGGCCGAGGCTGCACCCGACGACGAACATCAGGACGACCGTGGTGATGCCGATCATCAGCGAGTAGCGAAGGCCGACCAGACAGCGCAGCAGGACATCACGCCCCAATTGGTCCGTGCCGAGCAGATAGGGCCATTTCCAGCCTTCTGCGGGGAACGGCGGCAGCAGCTTGGAACTGTATGCGATCTTGGTCGGGTCGATCGAGCTGACCAGCGGCAGGAAGATCGCCAGCATGACCAGCAGGCCGAAGCCGATGAAGCCGATGCGGAAATCCGTGCGCGCTGAGGCGATCTGAAGCATGCGACGGGTCGGGGTAACGCCGCGTTTTGCGACAGGGAGTGGCACGGCGGCCTCTTGGACGATATCGGCCATGTCAGTACTCCAGTCTCGGATCGATGGTCATCGCGATCAGGTCGACGAGCACGTTGATCATCACGAACATCACGGAAATGAAGATCGCGATGCCCTGGATCAGCGGGAAGTCGCGTTGCAGCACGGCGTTGATCGTCAGCAGGCCGAGGCCCGGATAGTCGAAGATGAATTCGATGACCAGAACCCCGCCCAGCAACATGCCGAGCTGCACGCCGAGCAGGTTGATCAGCGGGATCGCCGAATTGCCGAGCGCATGATGCAGGATCGTGCGGCTGCGGCTCAAACCCCGGATTGGCGCAAGCTGGATGAAATCCTCCCGCATCACCTGCGCCACCGAGACGGTGAGCGTGCGCAGGATGAACGGCACGATCTCCACCGCCAGCACGATCGCCGGCAGGATCGTGTAGCTGAAACCGCGATAGCCGATGGCCGGCAGCAGTTTCAGTTTCACGGACAGCAGCAGCGTCAGCACGATGCCGAGCCAGAAATTCGGCGTCGATACGCAGATGGAGCCGATCGCCAATGCCAGTTTGTCCGGCCAGCGCCCCGGGTAGAGGCCACCCAACGTGCCGAGCGGCACGGCCACGAGCAAGGCGAGCGCCAGCGCCACGGCCGCAAGCTGGAGCGTCATCGGCAAGGTGCCGAGGATGAGGTCCAGCACCTTGGCACGCTCCTCGCGGGTCGCATCGTCGAAGGACGCGCCACCGAGGCTGGCGCCACTCTTCGGCCGGACGAAGGACGTGCCGAGATCGCCGGTGACGATGTCGCCGAGATAGGACACGAACTGCATCGGAATGGGCCGGTCGAGGCCGAGTTCCTTGGCCTTCATCGCCACCACCTCGTCGGGCGCCATGCCGCCGACGATGAGGCGTGCCGGATCGCCCGGCACCACACGCAGGAGCGTGAAGATGATGAAGGTCACAAGCAGAATGATGAGGGCTCCCTGCAGGAGCCGTCTCAACAGGAACGACAGGACGAACATGCGGTTTCCCTTGACACTGATCGGTATGGAAGCGGCCGCCTTCAATGGCGGCCGCAGCTTGCCATCAGGCGAGGGTCGACTTCGCCGCGTCCATCATGCCGTTCGGGTAGAAGTACATGCCATCCAGCCCGTCGCGCATGGCGTGGATGAAGACCGAGGTGAACAGCGACAGTGCCGGCACCTTGTCGGCCAGCATCGGCATGACCTCGTTCTGGATCACCGCCTTGCGCGCCGCCGGGTCGAGTGTATTGCGCTCCTTGTCGAGCACCGCGTCCAGATCCTTGTCGTCGATGCCACAGATACGCTTCGAGCTCGAATGGAAGTGCGTGCGCAGCACGAGGTCCGGCTCCGGCGAGCCCGTCGACCAGCCGCAGTCGATCATGTGGCCCGGTCCGCCGCCCGGCCGGTCGTAGAGCCGCTCGTTCCAGGCCGCGACCTCCATGACGTTGAGCTTCACGGGGAAACCCTGTTCCTGGAGCATCGCCGTGATGACCTCGCCATATTCCTTGGTCTTTGGATAGAAGCCAACCGAGGTGATATATTCGAGTTCCGGCAGGCCCTCGCCCTTCGGGAAGCCGGCCTCGGCGAGCAGCCGCTGGCTTTCCTCCGGATTGTATTCCGGATAGTTCGGCGTATCGACATAGCCGAACTTCACCGGCGAGATCCACGCCTTGGAGGCATGGCCCGAGACGCCGAGAATGTCGAGCAGCACGGCGCGGTCGATGGCATGGGCTGCCGCCTTGCGCACGCGCGGATCGTTGAAGGGCGGCTTGGAGCAACGGAACCAGAGATATTTGTTCTCGACGGATACCGCCTTGTTCAGCTTGAAGCCGCCGGTCTCCTCGATCGTCTGGACCTGCTCGGCCTCGAGGCGTTCGATGAGGTCGGCCTCGCCGTTCAGCAGGGCGAGCGTGCGGGTGGTCGCGTCACCCACGAAGCTGAAATTGATGCCCGGAAGGGTGGGTTTGCCGAGATAGAAGCCGTCGAAGGCCTCGAGCACCGTCGTGTTGCCCTCCTGGCGCGCGAACTTGAAGGCGCCGGTGCCGTTCGGGCGCGACGACAGCATCTTGGGGTCCGCGACGTCCTTGGCCGACATGATCGGCAGGAAGGCCGAGAGGAACCAGAAGAGGCTCGCCGGGTATCCACCCTTGTCGGTCTTGATGCGGGCGACGTGGTCGCTCACCACCTCGACCTCGCAGATGCCGGGATACCAGGCCGCCGGTCGGTCGGGCTGGCTGGCATATTCGTAAGTCGCCTTGACGTCTTCGGCCGTGAATGGCTTGCCGTCGTGGAAGGTCACGCCTTCGCGCAGCGTGAATTCCAGCGTGTGCTCGTCGATGAGCTTCATCTCGGTCGCCAGTTCCATCACCAGCTCGTCCGGCTTGTCCGGCCGCATCGGCGCGCGGGTGAGATAGCCGAACACGAAGCTTTCCAGATTGATCTGGGCAAGCGTCGTGTGGGAGGACGGGTCCCAGTTGCCGGTCAGGTTTTCCGCCGACATGAAGTTGAGGGCCTTGCCCTCGGCAGCATGCGCCGGATCGACGAAAAAGGCGGTATTGAGCACCGGCAGGCCGACGGCAACGCCAGCAAGCGCCGAGCTTTTTAGAAATGCTCTCCTGTTGAATTCCATGACGATATCTCCGCAGTTGGGTTGCTGGGTGTTCCCCACCCCGCTTTGTCGCCAGCACTGACAAGCGGAGGTATTTTTTCTTTGAAAACGTGATCTTCAGCCTGCTGGCAGAACGCCATGACAAGCGCATCGGCATGACGGCGGCCCACGACTTGCAGGCCGACCGGAAGGCCGTTCACCGTCAGGCCGCAGGGCAGCGAAGCCGCCGGGTTGCCGGACAGGTTGAAGGGATAGGTAAAGGGCGTCCAACCGGTCCAGGCGAGGGCCTTGGACGGTGACGAAAACCCTTCGGGCGTTTCGCGATCGGCCGCAAACGGCTCGATGGGAAGGGTCGGCAGGAGAAGAAGGTCGACCTCCTCGAACAGCGCATGCACGCTGCCAGCAAACTCCGCCCGCGCTTTCATCGCCGAAAGATAATCGGCAAGATCATACTGCGCGGACGCCTCAATGAGACCGCGAAAACCGCTGCCGAAATTGGCCCTGTCCGACTGCGCGCCATAGGCGACACCGCGACCGGCAACCCAGAGTGTTTCGAAAATCCGGATCGGATCGTCCCAGTCGGGCGCGACGGGATGAATGTCGAGCCGCAGCTCCTGCGCGATCGTCTCCACCGCCCCGCGCACGACCCGGCCAATGTCTGGCGCGACATCAAAGCCGAACAGGCTCGGCGCAAAACCGATGCGCAGCCGCCTCGGCAATTCGGCGCCGAGGTAACGGACACCGTCGTCGGGCAGTGCCAGATGGTCGCGCGGGTCCGGTCCCTTGGCAATGTCGAACAGCAGTGCGCTGTCCCTGGCCGAAAGGCTCATCGGGCCGGCATGGGACAGCATTTCCGTCGCGCTCCACGGCCAGGCCGGCACGCGCCCCAGCGAGCCCTTCATGGCGAAGACGCCACAGAAGGCCGCCGGGATGCGCACGGACCCGCCGCCGTCGGACCCCAGGGTGAAGGGGACCATACGGGCGGCGAGCGCCGCGCCGGAACCCGAACTCGAGCCGCCACTCGTCAGTTCGGGGTTCCAGGGATTGCGGGTCGGGCCGTAGAACTCGGAGTGACCGGAGCCGGACCAGCCCATCTCCGTGGTGGTCGTCTTGCCGATCATGATCGATCCGGCGTCGATCATCCGCTGGACGATCGGCGCCGTCGCCTTGGGAGCGAAATCCTTGTAGGCGGCTGAGCCGCGCTGGCAGACATGGCCGGCGACGAAGAACAGGTCCTTCACACCCATCGGAATGCCGTGCAGCGGGCCGCGGAAACAGCCTTCCGCAGCCTCCCGGTCGCAGGCCCGTGCCTCTTCCAGCGCCTCTTCTGCAAAAACCTGGCTGAAGGCGTTGACGATCGGGTTCAGGCGCTCGATGCGCGCCAGGCATTCGCGCACCAGAGCCTCGGACGAGAGGCTACGGGAAGCAATTGCCGACCTGAGTGCAAGAACCGAAAAATCCACGACCTTCATCTCCACTTGTGTGGATTTATGTTGTTTTTGTGGAAATTGTCAATACACACAAATCAGCATTATTTCACGCACCAAACTCGCGCCAAGGCTGCATCAGGCGCGCGGAAAGAGCGTGCGGCCCCGCCTGTTCCGCGGCGAAAACGCCAGATTCCCCATGGATGCTCCGTTGGATTTGTGGAAATCGGAAGAATCGGGCGTCAGGCCACCGATGGAGTCCGGCTTGAATTCCCCAGCGCCCCGTCTATCCTGTCTTCATGCAATTGAATCTGACCTTCGAGCAACTCCAGCGCTGGAGCAGCGGCATCACCGCTGCGGTGAGCGCCTCATTGCCTGAGGAGATTTCCGCCCATTTCACGGCCGGCGCGCGTGAGCTCACGGCCTCCGACCAGGTCTATATCGGCCTCTATCTGCGCGACAGCGCGTCGATCACCATCTACGAGCGCGACCCGGACGACTGGAACCGCAACTACGATACGCGCAAATACCGGCAGGACCCGTTCTTCCGGCTCTTTGCCGGCTCGCGGCAGGATTTCCTGCTGCCGCTTTCCGCGCTCGATCAGGGTGATTTTCACACCAGCGCCTATTATCGCGACTTCTACGAGCCGTCCGGCAGCTTCGACGAAATCACCGGCGTCTTCAATTTCGATCGCAACGCTGCCGGTTTCGTGACCTATCTGCGCCGCCGCGGTGCCCGCCCTTTCGGCGTCGAGGAACTGGCCATGGCGGAGGCGACCGCCGATGCGACCCGCCGCGTGCTGGAGCGGCTCTGGCGGCAATGGCGCCCGCCGGGCGAGACCCCGCCGTCACTTGCAGACCTCAGCGGGCGTGAACGCCAGATCGCCCTCCTGCTGATCGATGGCGGCTGCGCAAAAACCATTTCCCGCAGCCTCTCCATCTCGCCTGGAACCGTGCGCAACCACATCAAGAGCGTCTACCGCAAGCTCGGCATCCACTCCCAGGTCGAGCTGATGGCCGCCGCCCGGGGCGGCGACCTGTCCCCGCCATCACTGGCCTGAGACGATGCGCGTCCACATGCGGTTTTGCAGGCGCAGGAGCTTCGCGTCGCTCGATTCGATCACGAAGAGCTTGGCCTTCACCTCATCCGACGGAAAGACACCGGGGTCCTTCGCGACAGCCTGATCCATCAGCGGCAGCGATTCCGGGATCGGATTGGCATAGGAGACGTAGCTGGAATTGGCCGCGGCGATATCCGGCCGCATGTTGAAGTCGATCCAGGCCAGCGCGTTTTCGGGGTGCGGCGCATCCTTCGGCACAGCCATCGTATCGAAGTTGATCAGTGTGCCCTCCTTCGGAATGGCATAGGCAATCGCCAGCTTCTTCTCGCTTTCGGCCGCCCGCGCCTTGGCCTGCAGGATATCGCCCGACCAGCCGAGCACCACGCAGATATCGCCATTGGCGAGGTCGTTGATATAGCGCGAGGAATGGAAGTAGCGGATGTGCGGGCGCACCTTCAGCAACAGCTCTTCGACCTTGGCAATATCGTCCGGACTGGTGGAGTGTGGATCGATGCCCAGATAGTTCATCGCCATCGGGATGATTTCCGCCGGCGCATCGAGCATGGCCACGCCGCAATCGGCGAACTTTTCGACGATGGCCGGATCGAACACCATGGCGAAACTGTCGACCGGCGCATCCGCCATGCGCTGCTTCACCGCCGCGATATTGTAGCCGATGCCGTCCGTGACGGCCATGTAGGGCACGGCGTGGACATTGTCCGGATCGGCTCCGGCGATCAACGACAGCGCCTGCGGATCGAGCTTGCCGGCATTGCCGAGCTTCGCCTTGTCGAGCGGCTGGAACGCCCCGGCCTTCACCTGGTTCTTCAGAAACGGGTAGGCAGAGGGATAGACGACGTCGTAACCCGAGCCACCGGTCAGCATCTTGGTTTCCAGCACCTCGTTGCCGTCATAGACGTCATAGACGACGCGAATGCCGGTTTCCTTCTCGAATTTTTTGGCCGTGTCCGGCCCGATGTAGTCCGACCAGTTATAGACGTTGACGATTTTCTCCTCTTGCGCCTGGGCGGTGCTGACAGCGGCCAAAAGAGCGAGGATGGAAACGAGTGTTGCGCGCATGGTCTTGCCTCTCACGCTTTCGTCTGGCCGGCATAGACCGGCAGGGTGATGCAGGCGACATTACCGCCGCCGAGCAGGATCTCGCGGGAGTTTTCGATGCCGGTGATGCGGTGCTGCGGGAAGAGTTCGGCAAGCTTGGCCTTGGCGGCAAGGTCCAGTTTCTCATCATCGAACTGCGGCACGACGACGACGGAATTGCCGGGATAGTAGTTGATATAGGTGGCAGCGATGCGGTTGCCGGCCGGGCGCGCCCAGGTGGAGTCGACCTGATCGACGCTTTCCGCCTCCTCCGCCGTCATCTCGATCGGGCGAGGATGGGCGATACGGTGAACCTCCAGCGACCGGCCACGTGCATCGCGCGCCGAACGCAGCACGTCTTCCACCTCGCGCACGATCTCATATTGCGGATCGTCGCGGTCCTCCGTCCAGCTCATCGCCACCACGCCCGGCCGCACGAAGCAGCAGACGTCGTCGACATGGCCGTCCGTCTCGTCGAAGCAGAAGCCGCGCGGCAGCCAGATGACGTGCTCCAGCCCGAGATAGTCGCCAAGCTGCTGCTCCACGGCCGCCTTGCCGAGATGGCCGTTGCGATTGCGGTTGAGCAGGCACTGTTCCGTGGTGATCAGCGTGCCTTCGCCATCACATTGCAGACCGCCGCCTTCGGCGATCAATGGCGAGCGGTAGCGATCCATACGCTCGGTTTCCAGCACCTTGCGGGCGGCGAGATCGTCGAGGTTCCAGGGCGCGTAGAGGCCGCCGTCATGGCCGCCATAGGCGTTGAAGGTCCAGTCCACGCCGCGCACGTCGCCGCGGTCGTTGATGACGAAGTTCGGGCCGCTGTCGCGCAGCCAGGAATCGTCCGTCGACATTTCGACGAGGCGCACGCTCTCCGGCAGCATGGCCCGCGCATTCAGCCATTGGCGACGCGAGACGGCGATGGTGACCGGTTCGCTTTCGGCAATGGCCGCGGCCACGCGCGCAAAAAGTTTCTGCGCGGGCTTTGCGCCAAGCCGCCAGGTATCCGGCCGCTCCGGCCAGATCAGCCAGCAGCCGGCCTTCGGCTCGAATTCCCCGGGCGCACGAAAACCGTCCGCCTTGGGGGTGCTTGAAAGGGTGCGTACCATGTGTTCTCCAATCGAAAAATCCGATTGAATTAGGCAAGCGCACCCCGTTCGGGTCAATGTCCCTGTTGGGATAGGCAGCGGGGGCCGGTCAGCCCTCGAACACCATCAGCGTGTCGCCGGCCTGAAGGTATTCGCCCTCTTTCACCCGCAGGCGCAGCCGCCCGGCTTTGGGCGCCAGAACCTGCGTTTCCATCTTCATCGCCTCCATCACCGCGACCAGCTCGCCTTCGGCAACGGTCGCGCCATCGGCGATCTTGAAGGCCTGCAGCGTGCCGGAAACCGGGGCGGCGATGCCGTCCTCGGCCGGTTTGCCGCCGCCGGCGGGTGCCGTGCCCTGCCCGGTCGTGCCAAGGCCGGCAAGCAGCAGGCTCGGCAGCGCAAGCGACACCCGCTTGCCGTCGATCTCGAGATGGGTGCGGATCAGCGTGGGATCGGACGCGGCTTCAGGCCGCGCCATCGCATCCGGCATGGCGGCGAAATCGGTCTCGATCCAGCGGGTATGCACCTTGAAGCCGTCCGTGCCGATGAAGTCTTCGGTGTCGATGGCGGCTCGGTGGAACGGCAGAACTGTCGCCACGCCCTCGATGCGGAATTCCCTCAGTGCCCGGCGGGCGCGGCGGAGCGCTTCTTCGCGCGTCGCGCCGGTGACGATGAGCTTGGCCATCAGCGAATCGAAGACGCCCGGGATGCTGGAGCCGCTGACGACGCCGCTGTCGAGGCGCACGCCCGGGCCGGACGGCGGATCGAAGACGGTGATCGTGCCCGGTGTCGGCAGGAAGCCGCGGCCGGGATCCTCCGCATTGATGCGGAATTCGATGGAATGGCCGCGTGGTGCCGGCGTCTCCAGCAGATGCAGCCGCTGGCCTTCGGCAATGCGGAACTGCTCGATGACGAGGTCGATGCCGGTGGTCTCTTCGGTGACGGGATGCTCCACTTGAAGGCGCGTGTTCACCTCCAGGAAGGAAATCGTGCCATCGACACCGAGCAGGAACTCGACCGTACCCGCACCGGAATAGCCGGCAGCGGCGCAGATCGCCTTGGCAGCACCATGGATCCTTTCGCGCTGATCCGGCGAGAGGAAGGGCGCCGGGGCCTCCTCGATGAGCTTCTGGTTGCGGCGCTGTGCCGAGCAGTCGCGGGTGCCGAGCACCAAGACATTGCCGTGTTTGTCGGCGATGACCTGCGCCTCGATATGGCGCGGACGGTCGAGAAAACGTTCGAGGAAACATTCGCCACGGCCGAAGGCGACGGTCGCCTCGCGCACGGCGGATTCGTAGAGGTCGGCGACCTCCTCCATCTTCCAGGCGACCTTGATGCCGCGACCGCCACCACCATGGGCCGCCTTGATGGCAACCGGCAGGCCGTGCTGTTCCGCAAAGGCGATCACCTCGGCAGCGGACGAAACCGGTCCATCGCTGCCCGCGACGAGCGGCGCGCCGACACTCTGCGCAATGCGCCGCGCCTCGACCTTGTCGCCGAGCGCCTCGATCACCTTCGGATCGGGGCCGATCCAGATCAACCCGGCATCCTGCACGGCCCTGGCGAAGCGGGCGTTTTCCGACAGGAAGCCGTAGCCCGGATGCACGGCGTCGGCACCAGAGCGTTTTGCGATCGCGATCAGCTTGTCGATATCGAGATAGGTTTCCGCCGGACGCACGCCATCAAGGCCATACGCCTCGTCGGCAAGGCGCACGAACAGCGCGTCCGCGTCCGGGTCGGCATAGACGGCGACCGACTGGAGGCCATGGTCACGGCAGGCGCGCACGATGCGCACGGCGATTTCACCACGATTGGCAATCAGCACTTTCTTCATGGCATTCCTCCTATCGGGTCGCGGCGATGTCGGCAAAAGGGCCGATCGGGCGGAAACGAATCTTTGCATTGATGGGTATCTGGCCGGCGAGATCCAGATGATACTCGGCGACCGCGCCGATAACGGGATACCCCCCGGTCAGCGGATGATCGGCGAGGAAGAGCACCGGCTGGCCGCTGTGCGGCACCTGGATTGCGCCCGTCGCCGTGCCTTCGCTTGGCAGTTCCGCGCTGTCCTTGCGCTCCAGCGGCACGTCGCCGGCGAGGCGAATGCCGACGCGGCTCGATTGGGGCGTGACCTGCCAGAGCTGGCTCGTCAGCGTTTCGATACCCTCTTGCGTGAACCAATCCGTGCGCGGGCCGAGCACGACGTCCAGCGTCACCGCATCTGCCGCAGAGGGCGGATCGAAGGCCGGGATTTCATCGGTCGAGACGCTGGTCAGTCCGGCCTTGTCGTTTTTCAGGACCAGCACGCTCCCGGCCACGACCGGTTCGGGGCCGACGACCGCCAGCGTATCGGTGGCCGCGCTGCCGAGAACCGGTGCGACAGCAAAGCCGCCGCGAACGGAAAGGTAGGCGCGCATGCCCTTCTTCGGATGACCGACGGTCACGACGTCGCCGGGCTCAAGCGAAATCGGCTGATAGGCCTGGAAATCCTGACTGCGGCCGGCAGCATCGCGCACCGTTACGGGACAGGGCGCACCGGCGATGCCGATCACGGCACGAACATTGCTCTCGAAGGAGAAGCCACCAAGGGTGAGTTCGAGCGCCGGTGTGTTGGTCGGATTGCCGACGACACGGTTTGCCGCGAGGAAGGCACCGCGATCCAGCGCACCGGAGGCCGAGACCCCCTGCCCCGTCTGGCCGAAGCGGCCGAGATCCTGAAAGACGGCCGGCATTGGTGCTGCAAGCACCTTGAACTGCGGCGCTTCCGCGGCAATGCTGCGTTCTGCGCGTGGGGGCGGCTCGGGGATGCTGATGGTCTTGCCGGACGTTTCCATGTCGAAGAAGCGCACGCGATAACCGGGCTGGAACAACGCGCCGGGATCGCGGTCGATGTCCCACATCTTGACCGGTGTCGTGCCGATGATCTGCCAGCCGCCGGGGCTTGCCTGCGGGTAAACGCCGCTGAAAGCGCCGGCGAGCGCAACGGAGCCGACCGGGATGCGGGTGCGCGGGCTTTTGCGCCGCGGCACATGCAAGGCCGGATCACCGCCGACGAGATAGCCGAAGCCGGGCGCAAAGCCGCAGAAGGCTACCGTGAATTCGCTTTCGGTGTGGCAGCGGATAACCTCTTCGACACTGAGGCCAGTCAGCTCGGCGACGTCATTCAGATCCTCACCGTCGTAGCGCACCGGGATTTCGACCAGATGCTCCGACGGTGCAATTTTTGCCGAGAGGTCGCGGATGCTGATTTGCGCCGCGAGTTCAGCGGAGGAAACCTTGTCCGATCTGAAGCGGATCATCAGCGTGCGGGCGGCCGGCACCATTTCCTCGATGCCGTCGACAGGTGTGGCCTGAAGCGAGGCGAAGAGGGCAAGCGTCTCGTCGAGATCGGCGAGTTCGACAAGGATGGTGGTCAGGCTTACGGGAAGAAAGCGCATCGAACCCTCATGCGTGATAGGCGGAATCGGGAATGTCCGTGATGAACATGTAGCCGGGGGCATGGGTGATGGCGAAGGGCACGCCAGAGGCCATGACGGCCGCCTGTGGTGTCACGCCGCACGCCCAGAACACCGGAACTTCGCCGGGCTCGATGCGCACCGCATCGCCAAAATCCGGTTTGGCGAGATCCGTAATGCCGATTTCCTCGGGCGCGCCGACATGCACCGGGGAACCATGCACCGCCGGGAATCGGCCTGAAATGGTCGCCGCGTCAGCGACACGCGACGCCGGGATCGGTCGCATGGAGACGACCATATTGCCCTTCAGCCGTCCGGCCGGACGGCAGGCCTTGTTCGTCAGGTACATCGGCACGTTGCTGTTGTCCGTCATGTGCCGGATCTCGATGCCGGCGTCCACCATCGGCGTCTCGAAGGTGAAGGAACAGCCGATCAGGAAGGCGACAAGATCATCGCGCTCCGCCCAGGCAGCGGTCGCGTCCGAGGTTTCCTCCGCGAGCTTGCCATCCCGCCAGATGCGGTAGAGCGGCAGGTCGGTGCGCAGGTCCGCGCCGGGTGCCAGCAACGTCGTCGGTGAGCCGGGATCGGATACATCCAGCACCGGGCACGGCTTCGGATTGCGCTGCGCGTAAAGCAGGAAATCGAAAGCCCAGTCGCGCGGCAGCACAATCATGTTGGCCTGCGTGAAGCCCGGCGCGATACCGGAGGTCGGCCTGACAAGACCGTTGCGATAGGTCGCCCGCGCATCGCGGGCGGCCGTGGCGTCGGTGTGGTCGAGATAAGCGGTCGGGATCATCGTCGCCGCCCTCAAGCCTTGTCGGCGAAGGAACGGATGGCGATGCCTTCCGCTTCGAAACGGCGACGGATTTCCTGGGCGATCGAAACCGCGCCAGGGCTGTCGCCATGCACGCAGATCGACTGCGCCTCGACACAGATCGTGCTGCCATCGATGGCTTCCAGCGTGCCGTCCCGGGCAAGCTGCACCATGCGGTCGGCGATTACCGCCTCGTCGTGCAGCACCGCACCGGCTTCCCGACGGGAAACCAGTTCACCCTTCGGCGTGTAGGCGCGGTCGGCAAAGGCTTCCGCGACGACGGCGAGGCCCGATTTGCGTGCAAGATCGAGGATCGGCGCGTTCGCGAGGCCCATCAGGATCAGCGATGGATCGACGGCCTTGATGCCGTCGATCACCGCCTGCCCCTGCTTGGCATCATGGGCGATGCGGTTGTAGAGCGCGCCGTGCGGCTTGACGTAGCGCACGGTTGTACCGGCCGCGGCAGCGATGCCCTTGATGGCACCGATCTGGTAGATCACGTCGGCGATCAGCTCTTCGGCGGTGGCATCCAGGGCGCGCCGACCGAAGCCGACGCGGTCGGGATAGGAGACATGGGCACCGATGACCACACCGTTCCCGGCGGCGGCCTTCACCGTACGGTAGATGCCGGCCGGATCACCCGCATGGAAACCGCAGGCGATGTTGGCGGAGGAGACGACGGCGAGCATCGCCGCGTCGTCGCCCATGCGCCAGGCACCGTAGCTTTCGCCGAGATCGCTGTTGAGATCGATCGCTACCATGGTCCTCCCTCCCTTTCTTAGAGACCGAGCAAGCCGAAGATCGTGCCTGCCGACTTGTAACCCATATACCACGTGAGCAGGCAGACCAGGACACCAAGCGCCAGCAGCCAGCGCGGGTAGTGGTAACCACCCATCAGGTCTTCGCGCTTCCAGGCGGCGAAGAGGAAGATGCTGAGGCCGATCGGCAGGATGAGACCGTTGAGGCCGCCGACGAAGACAAGCATGGCGGCCGGCGGTGTCGTCATCAGCAGATAGGCGACGAGCGAGATGGCGATGAAGACCACCGTCGCCATGTTGCGGGCGTGGTCGCTGATGTCCTGCTTGAACACGGTGATGAAGGAGACAGACGTATAGGCGGCGCCGATAACGCTGGTGATGGCTGCGGCCCAGAAGATGATGCCGAACAGGCGCAGGCCGACATCGCCAGCGGCGGACTGGAAGGCCTGGGCGGCCGGGTTTGCGGCCTGGCTGGCGGTGTCGATGATGACGCCGCTTGCGACCACACCAAGGATGGCGAGGAAGAGCACGTAGCGCATCAAGCCGGTGACGGCGATGCCGGTGAGTGCAGCACGGTTGACGGCGGGCAGGTTCTCGACGCCGACCATGCCGCGGTCAAGCAGGCGATGCGCGCCGGAATAGGTGATGTAACCGCCGACCGTGCCGCCGACGATGGTAGTGATCGCGGCAAAATCGATGGTGGCGGGCAGCACGGTCTGGAACAGGGCGTCGCCGACCGGCGGACCAGAGATGAAGGCGACGTACAGCGTCAGTACGATCATCAGGATGCCGGCAAAAATGATGAAGCGGTCGACGGCGAGGCCGGCGCGCTTCGACAGGAAGATGCCGATGGAGAAGACAGCGCTGAGGGCGCCACCGATCTTCGGATCGAGGCCGAAAACCGCATTGAGGCCAAGACCCGTGCCGCCGATATTGCCGATGTTGAAGAACAGGCCGCCGACGATGACGAGGATGGCGAGCAAGTAGCCGGAGCCGGGAATGGCGGCATTGGCGACGTCGGAGGCGCGCATGCGCGTCAGCGTGACGATGCGCCAGATGTTCAACTGCACGACGAAATCGATGAGGATGGAGGCCAGAATGCCGAAGGCGAAGGCCGCACCCAGCTTCGTCGTGAAGGTCGCCGTCTGCGTGATGAAGCCGGGGCCGATGGCGCTGGTCGCCATCAGGAAGATTGCGGCGATAAGCGCCGAACGACGGGATTTAACGGTGTGAAGGCCCTGCGCGACCACACCCTGGCCGGCAGGCGCTGCTGCATTCTGTTGCATGAGATTTCTCCGCTCTCACTCACCCGCCCCTCGCGGGTGTTTCATGACCGAATGATGAACCGCTACACAAAAATGTCAATATTGTTCAACAATATTTCTGTATCGTTCCTCATTCCTGCCTTATTACCAATCACATAGCGTGGAATTGGCGGCAAATTTCACCTCCATTGTCCCCGCATCCGTGCTAAGGCAACCGTGAAGAGCGGGCGGTTCGACAATAGCACGCCGCAGCCGGGGAGAACGGAATGACCGACGACGGAGATGGCCTGCCCCTTGCGGACCGGTTGGCGCGGCGCATTCGCACGCTCCTGATCTCGGGCGAGCTTGCTCCCGGCCAGCGACTGTCCGAGGCGGCATTCAGCGAGCGTTTCGACGTCTCGCGCAACTCGCTGCGCGAGGCTTTTCGCCTGCTGACCAAGGATGGGCTGTTGCGCCACGAGGCCAATCGCGGCGTCTTCGTCGCCGTGCCCACCATGGCCTCCATCATCGACATCTATCGCGTGCGGCGCATGCTGGAATGCGGTGCGCTGCGCCAGGCCTGGCAGCAGCACCCGGCAATCAAGGTGATGCGGGATGCTGTCAATCGGGCGCAACGCCAGCGCGAACAGGGTGACTGGATCGGTGTCGGCAGCGCCAACATGACATTCCACACCGCCATCATCGACCTGTCCGACAGCGTGCGACTCAACGAATTCTACGAACGGGTTTCAGCGGAACTGCGTCTCTGCTTCGGGCTGCTCAACGATCCGGAGCACCTGCACTCCCCCTTCGTCGACATGAACGGCGCCATCGTGGCGCTGCTCGAACAGGACAAGCCGCACGAGGCGGCCGCGCAGATGGAGACCTATCTGAACCTTGCCGAGCGGACGATGCTGAAGGCTTTGGAGCGCGCATCCGACCAGGCGTAGCGCGTGCTATCCTCTTGAAAGGCGGTGTTTCCGCTAAGCCACATCGGCGCGGCGAAGCGGCACGACGACCGCCTCATCCGCCTGGAAGGGCGTAGGACGGCCGATGAAGTAGCCCTGCGCATAGTCGACGCCGATGACGCAAAGCGCTTTGCGGATTTCCGCATTCTCGACGAATTCGGCGATCGTCTTGCGGCCGGCGAGATGCGAGATCTGGTTGATCATCTCCACGGTCATCCAGTCCGCCTTGTCCGTCAGCATGTCGCGCACGAAGCTGCCGTCGATCTTCACATAGTCGACCGGCAGGCGTTTCAGGTAGGTGAGCGAGGACATGCCGACGCCGAAATCATCGAGTGCGAAGCGGCAGCCCACGGCACGCATCGCGTTCATGAAGGCGATCGCCTCGTCGAGATTTTCGATGGCGCTGGTCTCGGTGATCTCGAAGCAGAGCACCTCGGCCGGGACATGGCTGCGCTTCAGTACCTCGCGCAGGAACGGCAGGAACGTCTCGTCCTTCAGCGTCAGACCGCTGAGATTGACGGAATAGGTGCCGGAAACCGCTCCCTTGCGCCGTCCGATGATGTCGAGCGCGTGGCTGACGACCCAGCGGTCGATGGCCGGCATGAGGCCGAATCGTTCGGCGGCGGGAATAAAGGCGCCGGGCGCCAGAAGTTTGCCGTCTTCCTCCAGCCGGAGCAGGATTTCGCAATGATCCTGTCGCTCCTTGCCGGCGTCAAGCGAGGCAATCGGCTGGGAGAACAGCAGAAAGCGGTCTTCCTCCAGCGCGCGATGCAGGCGCTGCACCCAGTTGAGATTGGCGGCAAACTGGGTCTGCGCGGCGTCCGTCGTCTCATAGACGTGGACGCGGTTGCGGCCCTTCTCCTTGGCCATGTAGCAGGCAATGTCGGCGGCGCGGAGCGCCTCCTGCAGTGTGTAGGTGTGCTCACCGAGATGGACCACGCCGACACTGGCGCTGATCGCATAGCGGTGCCCATTCCAGACGAAGTCGATCGCCTCTGTGATTTCGCGCAGGCGCATGGCGATGCGTAGGGCGTCTTCCGGCGCGCAATGCGGCAAGACGATACCGAACTCGTCGCCGCCGAGCCGGGCAAGCAGGTCCGTGCCGCGGATTGCCTTGCCAAGGTCGCGCGATACGCGCCGCAGCAATTCGTCACCCGCCGCGTGCCCGCCATTGTCGTTCACCGCCTTGAACTGGTCGAGGTCGATGAACATCAGCGCATGGCGCGTGCTCGATCCGTCGAGTGCGCGGCCGAGGCTTTCCTCGAAGAGCCGGCGGTTCGGCAGGCCGGTGAGATCATCATGGTGGGCGCTGTGGGACAGCCTTGCCTCGATATCGCGCCGATGGACGAGAAAGCTGTTTAAGCGCCAGACCGTGAGCAGGATGAACACTAGCGCCATTGCCAGATTGCTGGCAAGCAGCACGGTCTGCACCTGTCGCGTGCCCTCGCCGAGGCGGTCCGAGAACCGCTTGGTGAGCGGTGTGACGAGGACATTGATCTCGTCGAGTTGCCGCACGATGTCGCGCCGGTCGGCCTCGCTGATATGGCTGGCCGCGTCCACCGCCTCGCCGATCGGCAGAAGTTGCATCAACGCACCTTCCGCCGTGCGCCAGTCATCGATGCAATCCGCCATGACCGGCAGCCAGCGAAAATAGCGAAACAGCCAGATCACATTCGGTATATCGTCCGGATGATTGCCGCCCTTGAGGAAGCCGGCGAAGGCCGCCCTGGTATCCGGCGGATCGGCCTCCAATGCCAGCCGCGCCTCGCGGTCGCCGAGCGGGATCGCAATGGCCTGATGGAAGCGGGTGACAAACGCACGATTGCCGGATTCGGCATAACGATTGAGATAGTAGAGCGCGTCATGCTGGCCCTTCGACCAGAGGCTTTCCCCGGTCACGAAAGCGCGCAACGATGAAGTGACCTGCAGGCTGAATGTCGCAAGTGCGGTCTGAAGGAGAACGATGAGGATGAAGGGCCAGGCGACGGCGATCAGGTGAAGACGTGTTCTGGGAATGTGTTTCATCCGGGATACGGCGCCTGGCTGGCCGGCCATCGAAACAGCCTGACTCTCATGGCGCGCCCCTCACCGGTGGTAATCGCTGTCGTCCTGTCCAAGGTCCGTACCTGCCTTGCGATTCAATTCTTGCGATGGCGGCCGCGGCGTCGGCTGCAGGACCATCGCTCTTGCACGATGATTGGAGCACGAGAGGGTAATAAAAATACTAATACAACCAGAAGAATGCATCATGTTCGCCGTTTTTCCATTGGAAGCGGTTCAAAAATACTCACTCCTGTGCAAGCAGATCTCCGGCGGAGTGCCATGCACACCCCGCTTGCTCCGCTGTCGTTTCGAAAAGCATCGCCATCGAGTCCCAAGCAGCACTGTCATGCACGAGGTGATGTGTCAGCACGCCGATCGGCCCCGCGTGTGACTGCGAGACGCCGATGAGATTGGCGATCACCTCTGCGACCGGCCGGCCGCCCCGCGTGCCGCGCCAATCGATGATATCGACATGCGTATTCAGCACCTTCAGCGGCGCTGGCTTCTCCGGGCCGAAGACAGACAGAGCCGCAAAGCCGAGATCAGGCAGGCCAGCGACGACGGCAGGGGCAATGCGGTTCCATGGCGGGACGAGCATCGGCACAAAACGCCCGGCATGAAGCGTGCTCAGGATTTTGAGGCCCGCGCGAAGTTCGGCGAGAACCTGTTCCGAGGGCCGGTGAATGCCGAGTTCCTGGTTCTTCTCGCCGGAAGACGCGTGATTTTGATGCGACCAGCCATGAACGGCAACGGACACATGGCCCTCATCCGCCAGCCGACGCGAAAGCGCTTCGCCCGTGAGCGCTGGAATGACGGCGAACAGCACCGGCACCCTATGTTTAGCCGTCAGGGCGAGCAGACGGTCAAGCGCCGCGGTGGGTTCGATTGCATCGTCGTCACGCAGCCAGAGGCGCAGTGGCTTGCCGATATCCGCGCGCCGCGCGATTTCGCCCCGCAGGGATCGGATGGCTGCTGTCGTCATTGTTTGCGCTCTCCAATATGGCGTCGAAGGATGGCGTCGAGCGTTTGGGTCGCGGCAGAAAGTGAGTGCGCGTTGACGACGCGGCCACGCGCATCCTCGGCCATGTGCCGACGCTTCTGTTCGTCGCAGAGAAGCGCCCGGATCGCCGCGGCATAGGCCGCATGATCGCCGTGTGCCGTCAACAGGCCGCTGACGCCGTTCTCGACGACTTCAGGCACGCCTGCCGTCGCCCAGGCCACGACGGGAAGGCCGGCGGCCTGGGCTTCGAGATAGGCAAGCCCATAGGCCTCGCCACATCCCGGCCAGACATAGAGCGCGCCTCTCGCGAGGATTTTTGCCACATCGCTGGGCTGTTTCTGCCCAAGCCATTCGATGCGACTCCCGGCAAAACCCGCAAACAGCGCCATGACATCGCCCCGCGCCGGCCCGTCTCCAACCACCGACAGCCTCCAGGGCAGGTCCGTGATCTGCCGCAGGCTTGCCGCGAGTGCACGATAACTCTCCATCTTGTCGCCGGGGCGCATCATGGCGACGGTGACGAGATGGTACGGCTCGGGGCTCGCCACATTTCCGGTAAAAATTCCGTCATCGATGAAGGGCTTCAACGGGGCTATCGCCGCGTCCGGCGCCACCTCGGAAATCCCCTGCATGTCCCGGGCCGTCAGACCGATATTGACGGTGGCGCCGCGTATCGCGTCCAGCACCCTCGCCTGCATGTCGCGCCATATGCCGATGTTCCGGCGATGCGAATAGGACGCCTCGACCGTGACGTAGGGCAGGCCGAAGGTCTTGCAGAGCGCTGGCCCGAGCAGGTCGGGCGCCTTGTAGTAGAGGTGGTAGCAGAACCAGAGATCCGGCACGCCTTCGTCCCGCCAACGAGCTGAAAGCCGGACGATTTCCCCCTCCGCACGGCTTTGCAGGGCCGCATAACCCGCCTCGTCCGCGCTGTCGGCCAGCAAAGCGCGAAGCTCCGAGGCCAGCTCGACCTCATGACCGGCGCGCCGCAAGCAGGCGATGATCTGCCGCGCCATCAGGCGATCCCCCGATGGAACAGGGTGTTCCGGCGATTTCAACGGGGCATAGAACGCAATCTTCATGAATGCCGGCGGCCTTGTTTTCGCGTGCGTCGAGGGAGCGCCATCGGCGCCCGCACGGCTGGCGCCACGCAGCCGAGACGCAATATCACCTATCCCTGCGAGGCTTGACAGGCGGGGCAAACTCTCCCATCTGAACTCGCCGATCCTGTATATGAGCGCGGAGTACGGATGCCAACAGCCTTGCATGCTTATGAAACGCTGCTTGCACGTATCCAGTCGCGTGAGGCACATATCGGCGTTATCGGCCTCGGCTATGTCGGATTGCCGCTCGGCATTACGGTCGCGCGGGCCGGGTTCACAGTGAGTGGCTTCGACATCGATCCCGGCAAGATCGTCGCGATCGACGCCGGCCGCAGCTATATCGAAGCGGTTCCGAGCGACATTCTCGCCGAAGAACACCGGGCCGGTCGATTCGGCGCGACCTCCGATTTTTGCAGGCTTGCCGATTGCGACGTCATCGCCATCTGCGTGCCGACGCCATTGACCCACCATCGCGACCCCGACATGAGCTTCGTCGAGAAGACGTGCCAAGACATCGCCCGCACGCTGCGGCGCGGCCAGCTCATTGTATTGGAATCGACCACCTATCCCGGCACGACCGACGGCCTCGTCCGCCGCACGCTGGAGGCCGGCGGCCTGAAATCAGGCGAAGACTTCTTCCTCGGTTTCTCGCCGGAGCGGGAAGACCCCGGCAACCGGGAATTCCAGACCTCGACCATCCCGAAAGTCATCGCCGGCGACGGTGCGGAAGCGCAGACGCTCGTGGCCGCCTTCTACGGCGCGGTCGTCAAGACCATCGTGCCTGTCTCGTCCACCGCCACCGCCGAAGCTGTGAAGCTGACGGAAAACGTCTTTCGTGCGGTCAATATCGCGCTGGTGAACGAACTCAAGGTCATCTACGAGGCGATGGGCATCGACATCTGGGAGGTGGTCGATGCGGCAAGCTCGAAACCCTTCGGCTACATGCCGTTTTATCCCGGACCCGGCCTTGGCGGGCATTGCATTCCGATCGACCCCTTCTACCTGACCTGGGCATCGCGTGCCTACGAACTGCCAACCCGCTTCATCGAGCTTGCTGGCGAGATCAACTCGGCCATGCCTCGTCATGTGGTCGGCAAGCTTGCCGAAGCGCTCGACAGGCGTCTGGGCAAGGCGCTGAGCCGCTCGAAAGTGCTGGTTATCGGCCTCGCCTACAAGAAGAACGTGCCCGACATCCGCGAAAGCCCGTCACTCAAGCTGATCGAACTGATCGAGGAGCGGGGCGGCTCGGTCGACTACTACGACCCCTATGTGCCGGAAATACCGCCGACGCGCGAATATGGCGCCTTCAAGGGACGCCCCTCGATTGTCTGGAGCGAGGAAACGGTCCGGTCCTTCGATGCCGTGCTCATCGCCACCGATCATGACAGCGTCGACTACGCGGCGCTCGCCGCATGGAGCGACCTGATCATCGACACCCGCAACGTCTTCGCGCGCCGCGATATCGCCGGCGACGCGATCATCAAGGCATAGTCATGAGCCGCCTGGAAAGCTTCATCCGCCGCATGTCGGCGCAGCGCGACGTCATCAACCATGTCAGCGAAACGCTGCCGCTTCCGGCCGATGGGGTCATTCTGGAGATCGGTCTCGGCAATGGCCGCACGTTCGATCACCTGCGTGAAAAATTCCCGGGCCGGCGGATCATCGCCTTCGACCGGGCGCTCGGAGCGCATTCGTCCTCGATGCCGGAGCCGGGCGATCTGATCCTCGGCGAGATCGCGCAAACCGCCGAAGCCTATGCTGATGGTGCCGCAGC
Organism: Shinella kummerowiae; assembly: GCF_009827055.1. Lineage (GTDB taxonomy): Bacteria > Pseudomonadota > Alphaproteobacteria > Rhizobiales > Rhizobiaceae > Shinella > Shinella kummerowiae. The sequence continues at coordinate 347,180 of NZ_WUMK01000005.1, read as the reverse complement.
ACTCGCCCATGCCGATATCGGCACGGGCTATGACGACAAGGACGCCGTCACCCTGACCTGGCTGCCGGATATCGTCAGCCGGGCGCTCGCAACGGGCGGCATCGCCATCAGCGGCCTGCCACTCGACCATGCGGCGCTGGAGCCGCTACCGGTTCCCGCCACCGTCGACAGCCGCCGCTACTTCCTCTACCGCAGAAGGCCCTGAAGGCCATGCCGGCCGTCGCCGTCATCGCGGACGCCCATTTCCACGATATTGAGGGCGACTACGATTTCGCCGGGATTTCGGTGAATGGCCGCAAACTGACGGTCAGGACCTGGGCGGACACGGCCGGCTCGACGCGGGTTTTCAACGAGAGTTTCGCGGCCCTCAAGGCTGCCCTCGACCGGGTGGTCGCCAAGCGTGTCCGCCATGTCGTGCTGCTCGGCGACTATACCGACGACGGCCAGCGCGAGACCACGGCAAGCCTCGTCCGCCTGCTGGCGCACTACCGCGCCCTGCATGGGCTATCCTTCTATGCCACGCCGGGCAACCACGACGTCTTCGGGCCGCTCGGCAAACACCGCGACACCCGCTACGTCGATTCCTCCGGTGGCACGACGCTGGTCACGAGCGATGCCGGAAAAGCGGTAGCCGATCCCGGTCGGCCGGTCGTCACGCCAAAAATGTACTGCGATGGCGTGCCTGCCGGCCTCGAGGCCATGCGGGATTTCGGCTACTACCGCCAGCCCGGCTATCTGCACTGGGAAACACCCTTCGGCGAAAGCGACGACCCGGATCGTCGCCAGCACGACCTTGTCTCTGCCGACGGGCAGACCGTACGCCGGCTGATGGACGCCTCCTATCTGGTCGAACCGGAAGACGGTCTCTGGCTGCTGATGATCGACGCCAACGTCTTCGAGCCGCGCAACGGCAGACGCGACATCGCCCGCAAGAAGGCTTTCCTCGACAGTTCCGATGCCGGCTGGAACGCGCTGCTGCGCGTCAAACCCTACCTTCTCGACTGGATCGCGGATGTCGCGCAGCGGGCGAAAAAGCAGGGCAAACAACTGCTCGCCTTCTCGCATTACCCGGCGATCGACCCCTTCGAGGATGATACGGGAAGCGAAATGACGCTGTTCGGCGAGACGAATGTCGCAAAGCGCACACCCCATCGCCAGGTCGCGGAAACGCTCGCGACGGCGGGTATCGCGTTGCATTTCAGCGGCCATCTGCATGTCGAGGCCAGCTCCCGGCTTGATGTGGCGGGCCGCAGGTTCACCAACATCGCCGTACCCTCGCTCGTTGCCTTTCCGGCCGGCTTCGTTGTCGTCGAGACAGCGGACGCAACACCCACGGTCGAGAGCGTGTCGCTCTCCGGCGAGACCCTCGATACGGACCTTGTTTCGCTGTATTGCGCAGAGCATCACCACTCCGATGCGGAGGTGGATTCGGCCTTGGAGGCGAATACTTACGGAGATTTCCTCTATCGCCACATGCATTCCCTGACCGTTCGGCGCTATCTGCCGAAAGAATGGCCTCCGGAAATGGCAGCGCGTGTGAAGGGCATGTCGCTATGGGATTTTTGTCTGCTGATGGCGGATGGCGCGGCAGGCACTGTCGACGAACAGGCATCGGCATTCGGCGTCAATCCCGCCTTGCTACGGGATTCCGCGATGCTGGATCTGGTCGCCGATTGGTATTCTCTTCGCCAATCCCCGGCGCAGGCACCGGGCTATATTTCCGCCCGGAAGCTGGCATGTTACCGGTTCCTTGCACAGGTTTACGGCGACCTGCACGCCTCCGCACCGCACGAGCCAAAAGGATTCTTCGCGATCTTTCTCGGGGTCCTGGGACGCAGTCTGGAGCGCGCCGCGCGAGACGGGTTTTCCCATAAGTCCTAGAACGCGGCGACGAGCGGTCCACATTCGGTTTTGCCGCTCAGCGTCTGTGCGAGCCCTTTCGTCGAAACGGGGTCGCGCTCAACACTCTGTCTGTCTAGATTTGCCGCCCCGGCGACTGGTTGACAGGGTCTGACGATGAAAGCTGTGTTTGGCGCGATGATCGTTCTGATGGCGGCTTGCCTCACCCCTGCTAGAGCGCAGGACAGCCTGAGTGGCAGTAAGCCGATCGAAACGATCGAGAACCTCGACAGAGCGATCCGACTCGACCCCACCAACCCCATTTCCTACAACAATCGTGGCCTGGCTCATCTGTTTGCGGGGCGAGCCGAGCAGGCGGCGGCCGATTTCACCACGGTCATCGAGATTTTTCCCAACAATGCAATCGCCTACCAGAATCGCGCCAGGGCCTATCTCCAGGCGGGTGATTTCGGCCGATCCATCGCTGATTTCGACATGTCGCTGAAGCTCGATCCCGGGCTGGTGGAGAGCTACCAGGGACGTGGGGTCGCTCACATCCGGTTCGGTGTGCTCGACAAGGGCATTGCCGACTTTGACGACGTGATCAGGCGTAAGCCCACGGCCAACGCCTATACATCACGCGGCACGGCCTACGCGATGAAAAAGCAGTTCGACCGGGCGATTGCCGATTTCGACGAAGCGCTGCGCCTTGAACCGCAGCGCGCCGAGAGCTTGCAGAGCCGGGGCTCGGCATGGATCAGCAAAGGGGAGATCGATCGTGCTATCGCCGATCTCGACAAAGCGATCCAGCTCGATGGCACGCAGGCGCCGTGGTACAACCTGCGCGGCACCTCCCATGCCGCAAGGGGTGATTTTGCCCGCGCGATCATCGACTTCAAAAGGGCGGTCGAGCTCGACCCCGATAGCGCGGAATACCAGCGCAACCTCGGCGTCAGCCATGCCGAACTGGATGACAACAAGCCCGCGCTGGAGCATCTGGACAAGGCTCTGGCCCTGAACCCAAAGGATGACGTGGCCCTCTCCGGCCGCGGCTTCGTGCGATATCGCCTCGGCGACTTCGACGGCGCGTTTGTCGATCTGGACAAATCCATCGAACTCAACCCGAACCATGCCGACCACTACAACAATCGCGGGGAAATCTATCGCCGGGACGGTAAGCTGGAGAAGGCGCTGACAGATTTCGACCGCGCCCTTCAACTCGACCCGAGACAAAGAAGCGCCCAACAGAATCGCGCCATCGTTTTCCTCGCCATGAAGGAATACGATCGGGCGATTGCAGACTTCAATACGGTTATCGACCTGAAGCTCGACGACGAGGAAACCTATTACGGCCGCGCCGTCGCCTTGCGGGAAACGGGGCAAATCGACAAGGCCGTGGCGGATCTGGAGCATGTTCTTGGCCGCAGTCCCAACTTCTACAAGGCACGGGATCTGCTGCAGGAGATCAGAAGCAAGACGGCGCAATAGACGCTTCCGCCTGTGATTTGTGCCGGTGACAATTCGCCCCCTTCCCTGCCGAGATGAACGTCGGGCATTGTCCGGCGAAGAATTCAGCTGTAGCTCCCGAAGGTAAGAGCCGGACAGCCGGGAGGATACGACGTGACTCTGTCAGACAATCTTATGCGCCGGCTCGCCGAGCCGGGCCTGTTCGAACGCATCGCCGATGCCGCCTGGCTTGGCAGACCCGCGAACCGGGAAACGTTCGAGGTCTTTAACCCCGCAACGGGTGAACTGCTGGCAGAACTTCCGGACATGGGCGTGGACGAAACACGCGCCGCGATCGAGCGGGCATCCGAAGCACAGACCGAATGGGCCGCGCAGACCGCCCGCGAGCGTTCGGACACGCTGTGGCGCTGGCACCAGTTGATCGTGCGCCACACCGATGATCTCGCCACCATCCTGACCGCCGAGATGGGCAAGCCGCTCGCGGAGGCGAAATCCGAGGTCTCCCACGCCGCCGCCTATCTGCAATGGTATGCCGAAGAGGCAAACCGCATCTATGGCGAAACGATCCCCGCGCCCTCGCGCGATCGCCGCATGCTTGTCATCAAGCAGCCGATCGGCGTCGTCGGTGCGATCACACCTTGGAATTTCCCGGCATCGATGGTGGCCCGCAAGATCTCGCCGGCGCTGGCGGCCGGCTGCACGGTCGTGCTGAAGCCTGCCGAGCAGACGCCGCTGGTGGCGGGCGCCATGTTCGCCCTCGCCGAGCGGGCGGGCTTTCCGCCCGGCGTGGTCAACCTGATCTATGCCTCCGATGGCGACGTCGTCGGACGGGAACTCTGCTCGCACCCGAAGGTTCGCAAGATCAGCTTCACCGGCTCGACGGAAGTGGGGCGGCTTCTCATGCGCCAATGTTCCGACCAGGTGAAGAAGCTCAGCCTGGAACTCGGCGGCAATGCGCCTTTCATCGTCTTCGACGATGCGGACGTGGATGCCGCCGTGGATGGCGCGATCCAGGCCAAGTTCCGCAATGCCGGCCAGACCTGCGTCTCCGCCAACCGGCTCTATGTCCAGTCCGGCGTCCATGACGAATTTGCGCGGAAATTCACCGAACGCGTCGAAACGCTTTCCGTCGGCGATGGTTTCGAGGCGGGCGTCGCGATCGGTCCGCTGATCGACACGCGGGCCCGCGCCAAGATCGAGGCGCATGTCGCCGACGCGGTCGAGAAGGGCGGAAGCATTCGCTGCGGTGGCCGGCGGATCGACGGGGTGGGCACCTTCTATGCTCCGACCGTGCTGACAGGCATATCCCACACGATGCGGGTGGCGCAGGAAGAGACGTTCGGTCCGCTGGCGCCGATCATCCGCTTTGACGATGCCGACCAGGTCGTGCGTGAAGCGAATGACACGATCTATGGTCTCGCCGCCTATTTTTACGCGTCGAATCTCAGCCGGGTCTGGCGGGTGGCGGAAGCGCTGGAATATGGCATGGTTGGCATCAATACCGGTCGTATGTCCTCAGAAGCAGCTCCGTTCGGCGGCATGAAACAGTCGGGCATCGGCCGCGAGGGTTCTCGCCACGGGCTGGAGGACTATCTGGAAATGAAATACCTCTGCATGGGCGGCATCTGAGCAGGCTTTCCACCCACCACCCTGCACCTGCCCAGCATTTGCCGTCTGCCGCAGCTTTGCGGCAGGCGTCAATCGGTTTTCGATACGTGCTCGGGCTTGCCCTTGCGTTTCGTCGATGCCAAGTCCTCAAGCTGATCTTCGGACATGGATTTTTCCATGCCCTTCGAGGCACCTTTAAAATCGCTCTTCTTCATGTCACCGCGTTTTGCCGCCAGAGCAGCGCCCGCAGCCTTCTGCTGGGCTTTTGATTTTGCCGGCATAGCCGAACCTCCTGTTGACGACCGAAAGTGCCGCTCCTGAGAGAGCGCCTTCACCGCAGCCAGATCGCGACATCGCCGTTGGAGAGGTCGCGGCCATCCGTCAACCCAAGCGTTTCGCGGACGAATGCCTGTGCCGCAGCATGGGCCGCTTCCCGGCTCGGATAGGTATCCGGCAGGATATATTCCTTGCCCGCGCAGCACAGCAGCGCCCGGCAACTCAAGACATCGAAATGCAGCTGGACATCCGATTGGCTTTCCATCTTCGCCTCCCTTCAACGCAAATGATAAAATCGCGTCGACGGGCTGAAGTTCCCTGTCCGCCCCGATTTGTCCGCTAGGCGATTTCCAGATCGGCGCAAAGCGGCAGGTGATCGGAGGCGCGGCGGGCAAGCGGGCTGTCATGCACGAAGGCTCCGTTCACGCGGATCCCCTCGCCAACGAACAGGTGATCGATCCGCAGGAGCGGCAGGCGGGAGGGGAATGTCGGCCGCGGCCTGCCGCCCGCTTCGACCTGCACGTCGCGCAGCCGGCGCGCCACCATGCGGTAGGAGGCCGAGCGCGCGACGGCGTTCATATCCCCCGCGAGCACGACACGCGCCTCCTCCGGCATCGGGGCACCGAGCCAACCCGGCCCGATCAGGGCCTCGGTCTGCCGCACGCGCTCGGCACCGAGGAGGCCGAGATGGGTGACGAAAATCTGCAGCTTTACCGCCTCGACCGGCACCTCAACCCAGAGCGCGCCGCGCGGCTCGCCGCGCGACGGCAGACCGTCCGCCTTGACGAGACGTGTCGGAAGCGCGGTCAGAAGCGCGTCGCCATAGCGCTCCTCCTCCAGATGAAGTGCGGGGTGAAAATGCGACATCATTTGCAGGTGCCCGGCAATCGTCTGCGCCTGGTCGATGCCGCCGCTGCGGGCGCGCGACACGTCGACCTCCTGCAGCGCGACGATGTCCGCCTCGCATTCCGCGATCACCGCAGCGATCCGCGCCGGGTCGAGCTTGCGATCAGTGCCGAAGCAGCTGTGTACGTTGTAGGTCGCGATCCTCAGGAGCTTGCCCATGCCTTTCCTTTCAATCGATTACCGCCAGTGGAACACGGAAAGCCTCATTTTCGTTCCCGACCCATCAAGCGAGGAAAGAGAGACCGAATGAAACGCACGCACCTGCTGCACGCCTTCGTCGCCTGCGCCGTTCTTGTTGCCGGCTATCTGGTGTATCGGGCGTTGAGCCAGCATTCGTGGCAGGATATCCAGGCTTCGATCGCCGCCATTCCCCGGACGAACATGGCCCTGGCACTCGCCTTTGCGGCCTGTTCCTATCTCTGTCTGACGCTCTTCGATTTCCTGGCATTGCGTTACGTCGGCAAACCGCTCTCCTATCCACGCGCAGCACTTGCCTCCTTCACCGGCCTGTCGATCGGCCACAATGTTGGCGTTGCCGCCCTCAGCAGCGGTGCGGTGCGCTACCGCTTCTATGCGCGCTGGGGGCTGAATGCCGAAGAGATCGCCAAGCTGATCGTCTTCTGCGGCGTCACGGTCGGTCTGGGCCTGATCACGCTTGCGGGGCTATGCCTGCTCCTGCTTCCGGGAACCGCCGGCAAGGTCGCCGGGTTCGGAACGGTGGGGTCCATCGCACTCGGCCTCGGCTGCCTTGCCGTGAGCGCCGGATACCTGGTGCTCGCCGCTTTCGTGCGCGGCGAAGTGAAAGTCAGAGGCTGGCGCTTTGCCCTGCCGAAGCCGCAACTCGCCGCCCTGCAGGTTTGTGTGGGAACCATCAACTTTGCCTTCGTCGCGGCCTGCCTGCACCAGCTCCTTGGTGGTGCTGCGGGTTATATGGAAACCACCGCAGCCTATGTCGTCGGCAATCTGACGGCGCTTGTCAGCCACGTACCGGGCGGGATCGGCGTCCTGGAGGCGGCGATCGCCTTTCTGCTCGGGAGTTCCGCGTCGATCGGCGCGCTGATCGCTTTTCGTGTCGTCTACTTCTTCATCCCGCTGCCGCTGGGGCTCGTCTTGCTGCTGGCAAGCGAAGCCTTGCTCGGATCGAAGGACGAAGCCGGCCTGCGCGATAGTCCGAGCTGACGCCGCAAGAAGGCGCGCAATGAGCGCGGCCATGCGAAGAGAGGCCACCAGGGTGCGAGCGGGTCGACCAGCCCGGTCCCATAAACCGGATCGACGGCGCCTTCGCCCTCGGCCTGCCGGAAGGGCCTCAGGCCGCGCTCACGCGTATTGAACGCATCGATCGCCTGCACAAGAGATGCTTGCGCGCGGACAGCGGCCGCGAATACGCCGGGTTCCACATCGAGATGTTCCGCCACGAACCGGTCGCGCAAGGCGACGATGCGCGCGCGCTCCGCATCCGTCCGCGCCTCGACCGCCACGTCGAGTTCCGTGTCCAGCCCCTCGCTGCGCTGGTTGAGATTGGAGGAGCCGACACGCAGGAACACGTCGTCCACCACGATGGTTTTCGAGTGGATGATGATCTCCTGCTCTGTCCCATCCGGCTTGGGCACGACGGGATAGAAGGCACGCAGGCGACCATGTTTGTCACACTGGCTGAGCCGTCGGATGAAGCGGTCGCGGTTAGCACCGAGCACGAGCCGCTCGATGGTGCCGTGCGAACTGAGTGTCGAGATAACGACGACCTCCGGTCCGGCAGGGTCGGCAAGTTTTTCGCACAGCAGGTCGCAAATCCGCTTGGAGGCAAAATACTGGCTTTCGATGTAGATGTGCCGCCGCGCCGCCGAGAGAGCGGCAAGGGTGAGGTTCATGGCCTCCCGCGCGGCTGGACGCCCGCGGATAGCCGGCTCGGTGCGGGCAAAGGCGATACTGGTATTCGTCATGTCGGCGGGAAGATCATCGAGGCTCGCGGCACTCTGCCCCGCGCAAGCCGGCACGGTCTCGTCCGTGGCCTGCAGCCAACGCCGGCGCGCGATCTCGCCGGCCAGCCGCGCCGCCTCGCCATCCATTGCCATCTGCATATCATGCACGGGCTCGTAACGCTCACCCGAGGGCATGGTACGGCGCGGGTCGTCAACCGTGTGGTCGCTGGTGTCCCAGCGCTTCGCCGTCAGGTCGATGCCGCCGACAAAGGCAACGCGGTCGTCGACCACGACAAACTTCTGGTGGTGGGAGCCACGGATCGGGTGGCGGCTATCGAACGCGAGCCTGATGCGCGGATGAGAGGACCAGCGCCGCTTGCGGAACATCTTCAGCGACTTGCCGGAATAGATCGGCCCCATCGCCCAGACCAGCACGCGAATGGTCAGGTCAGGTCGTTCTTCGACAAGCCTGAGCAGGAAGGCGCCGAGCGTTGGCGATTGCGGTTCGCCAGGGCGGACCGGGATATCCGGATTGAAGTCCCAGCCGACGATCCAGATCTCGTTGCGTGCCTGCTGCAGAACAGCTTCCAGTGTCCGGAAATAGGCTTCGCCATCGACAAGAACGCTGAGGCGATCGGCTTTCGCCACGCGCCACGCGTTCCGTCCCGGCCGGATGATCGGAGAGTGCGGATCTGCCTGGACGTGTAACGGATAGCCTTCATTTCGCACGATCTGCCGCCTTGCCTGATAAGATCAATCACTGCGCGCAGAAATTCCCGGGAACGCCTTTGGTTCCGGTGGGCCTTACAGATGGCAGGCGTTTGCTACAGCCGCCAGGCGCCGGTGATCGTCACCCGCGTCGGTTCATCGATTTGCGGCCGATGACGGCTGAAAGCGCGCAGGGTCTGGCCGTCGTCGAGTTCCAGGGTCAGGCTGTATCGCTCGCCCTCATAGAGCGAGGCGCGGATGCGCGCAGCAAGCCCCTCTCCCGACAGATGGACATCCTCCGGCCGAACGAGAACGTCAGCCATCGGTCTGTCGGCGGGCGATGGCTTGTCGAGGCCTTCACGCAAAGCCTGCCAGTCGATTTTTCTTGGCGCCCCATCCGGGAGGGCAAGCGACAGAATGGCGCCACGGCCGATGAGGCCACCGACGAGCCTGCCCTCCGGCCGGGCATAGATTTCTTCCGGCGGCGCAACCTGCAGAAGCTTTCCATGCGACATGACGGCAATGTCCGTCGCGAGCGCCATGGCTTCGCTCTGATCGTGCGTGACATAGACCATCGTCGCGCCTGAACGCCGGTGGAAGTCGCGAAAGGTCTCTTCCATTTCCTGCCGGAGATGCCGGTCGAGATTGGCGAGCGGCTCATCGAGCAGCACCACGTCCGGCTGGGTGACGAGGCAGCGGGCGAGTGCCACCCGCTGCCGCTGGCCGCCGGACAGGTCCGCCGGTCGTCGATCGGCGTAGTCCGCGAGCCGGACGGTATCGAGTGCTTCGCCTATTCTCGCACGGTGGATGTCTTTCGACACGCCGCGCACCTTCAGCGGATAACCGACATTTTCAGCGACGGTCATATGCGGCCAGAGCGCATAGGACTGGAACACCATGGCCATGTTACGCCGTTCCGGCGGCAGGGATTTTTCGGAATCGGCAAGAAGCCGCTCGCCGAGATAGATCGCCCCGTCGCTCGGCGCCTCGAAGCCGGCGATCATGCGCAGCACGGTGGTCTTGCCGCAGCCGGAAGGACCGAGCAGCGCCAGGAAGCCCCCCTCGCGCACCTCCAGCGAAAGGCCGCTCACCGCCGGCCGGCCCGTGCCGAAATCCTTGCTGACATTGTTGAGGATCAGCTTCGCCACGGCACGACCCCTCTCGGCAGGTATTTCGCCATCAGTTCGAGCAGCAGCATCATGACAACGACCATGACGACCACGAGCACCGACAGCGCCGAGGCAAGATCGGAGCTGCCGCTGTCATCGAGATTGTAGATGACGACACCCAACGTCTGCGTGCCGGCCGACCAGAGCAGCGCCGACACCGTCAACTCGTTGCAGGCGATGAGGAAAACGAGAATGACCGATGCACCGGCAGCGGGCGCCACAAGCGGCAGGAGAACATCGATGAGGCGCCGGAGGAAACTAGCGCCGGCAAGCCGTGCCGCCTCTTCCAGCCCCGGATCGAGCTGCCGATAGGCGCTGACGACCGGCTTGAGGCTGACGGCGAAGAAGCTCGCAAAATAGGCGAGAAGGATGATCCAGATCGTGCCGTAGAGCGTGACGTTGATGACCGGCAGCGGCGCGGCGAAAACAAGGATGAAGGCGACGGCGATGATGATGCCGGGCAGCGCATAGGGAATTTCGATCAGGCTTGCGACGAGGCGCGCGGCGGCATCGCGACGACGCGTCAGCACATAGCCGGCAAGAACCGACAGGCAAAGCAAACCACCCGCCGTGACTGCGGCGAGGAAAACCGAATTGGCGAAGGCGGTGCGCGTCACGACCTGCCGCAGCAGAACCTCCTCGAAGGCATGGAACGACAGGGTCTCGAAGGTCAACGGCGAAGGCCGGGACCAGCGCGCCGGCGACCAGCGCGAGGAAGGGTGCGACCAGCATGAAGAGCGCGACCAGAAGCAGGGGGACCAGGACGAGTTTCCAAGGTCCGATCTGGAAGGAGGTCGCGGCACCGGACTGGCCGAGGATGCGGTAATCACGGCCGCCCAACGCCCGTTCCTGCACGTTAAGCCCTGCCACGGCAATCAGCGCGATGACGCCGGAAAGCACGGCGACCTCGCCGAAGGTCTGGTTCGTGAAGGCGGCGAACTTGGTGAAGATCAGCGTCGCCAGCGTATAGATCGAGGCCGGTATGCCGAGGATCGCCGGAATGCCGAAATTGCCGATGCACGAGACGAAGGCCACCGCCGCGCCCGCGATCATGCCGGGCAACGCCAATGGCAGCAAGATATCGCGGAAGGTGCGCAGCGCCGATGCCCCGGACAGCCGCGCCGCCTCGATGCCATCGCGCGGGATGACCAGCAGCCCGGCTCTCAGCGCGAGATAGACGAGCGGCGCGTGCTGCACGCCATAAAGCAGCGCGATGCCGCCGACCGAATAGAGCGGCTGCGGCGAGCCGAGCGGCGGGGCGATGTGCAGCGCCTTGAGCAGCGGGCTAGACGGGCCGGACATCTGCACCCACGCAAGTGCCGTCACCTGGGGCGGGATCATCATCGGCAGAACGAACAGAAAGCTGAACGGCCCCCTCGCTGGCACGTCCGTGAGCGTCAGCACGAAGGCAAAGAACGCCCCGATCACGAGCGAGATGATGGTTCCGAAGAGGGCGGTGACCAGCGTGTAATAGGTCGCCGACCAGAGGGTGCGGTCGGTGAGCACGGCAAACGCGCCGCCCCCCGCAAAGGCGCCGATACCCGTCACGGCGAGCCGCGCAAGCGGCAGCACGCTGAGGACGAGGACGACGCCGACGATAAGCGGAAACAGCCAGGCCGGCTGGCTGTTTCCCGGACGAACATATCCGTGCATGGAAGGCCGCAGCCGAGCCTCAGTTCGAGCCGAAGTGATCGGAGAAGGTCTTCAGGTCGGCATCAGTGTTCTTGAGTGCGGTTGCGGCATCGAGCGGCAGGACGCGGATGGTCTCGCGCGCCGGGAAGCCTTCCGGCATGGCGATGCCATTGCGGGCCGGGATGTAACCGAGCTTCACAAAACCTTCCTGGCCCTCGACCGAGAGGACATAGTCGACGAACTTCTTGGCAGCGTCGACATTCTTGGACGAGGCGAGGATGCCGACCGGCTCGGTGACAGCGGAGACGCCTTCGGCCGGGAAGACGAACTCAACCGGTGCGCCCTTGGCCTTTTCACGGATCGGCATGTAGTCGACCACCATGCCATAGGCCTTTTCACCAGAGGCGACGGCCTTCAGCACGGCACCGTTGCCGCCGGCAGCCGTCGTACCGTTTTCGGCAAGCGCCTTGTAATAGGCCCAGCCGAGGCTCTCGACGCCCGTCAGCGTCTGGGCATGGATGAGGGCGGCGCCCGAGGTGAGCGGGCTCGGCATGGTCACGAGGCCCTTGGCCTCGGGCTTTACCAGGTCCTGCCAGCTTGAGGGTTTCATGCCGGCGGCGGTGTTGTAGACGATGCCGGTGGTGATCAGTTTGGTCGAATAGTAGTGGCCGTCCTTGTCGTACAGGCTGGCATCGTAGTTCGCGGCTTCCGGCGACGCATAGGCAAGCAGCTTGCCGTCCTGCTTCAGGCGTTCGAGCGTGACGGTGTCGGCGATCAGCAGCACGTCGGCAACCGGGTTGCCGGCGGCGATTTCGGCCTGGAGCTTGGCCATGATCTTCGGCGTGCCGTCGCGGACCCAATCCACCTTGATGTCCGGATTGGCGGCCATGAAGCCGTCGACGGTCGCCTGCGCGTCTTCGTTGGGCTGGCTGGTGTAGAGGACGAGGTTTGCAGCAGAGGCCGGAAGCGCGACGAGGCCGGCGGTGAAGAGAGCAGCAGCAGAAACGAGAGTTTTCATGGGAGCATCCTTCCGAAACAGAACCGCTCCGTATCCCTGCCACTTGACACCCGTGTGACATCCGCCTGCACGGCGTCGTGGAGAGCCAAGCTGGTGTTTCAGGAGACGGCCGTCTGCTGCTCGCCGGTGGCGGCGACTGCTATTGTTGCGAGTGCCGAGCGGACGGACGACGGCGAGGATGCTCTGGAAAGCGCGCAGGTGGCCGGATTGAGGGAGCCGACCCGGATCGACTGCCCACCGCGCGCATTGGCAAGGGCGAACATCGACTCATCCGTCAGGTCATCGCCGATGGCGATCGGCAATCTTCCGGCAAAGCCCGGCTCCTCCAGATAGGAGGCGACAGCTTCGCCCTTGTCCGCGCGGGCGGGACGAATTTCGAAAACCATCTTGCCCGGCTGAAGCACCCAGTCCGGCCCGGCCTCCTCCGCGACATCCTGCATGAGCTTTTCGAGCGCTGTATTGTAGGCGGGCGCCAGCCGGTAATGCGCCGCAACCGCTGCGCCCTTGTCCTCGATCAGCACACCCTCCATCCAGGCGGTCTGATCGACGAGACGCTGCTTCAATCGCATGAAAGCGGGCGTTGCGGACACTATGGCCGTCTTGCCGTCGGCGCTTCGTAATTCCGCGCCATGCAAACCGGCGATTGGAAAGCGGAACGGCGCAAACAACCGGTCGGCGTAGGGCAGGCTGCGCCCCGTGACGAGCGCGAGGGCTCCACCCAGCCGGGCGGACACCGCATTGAGATCGCGCGGCAGCGACAGGGGAACCTGAATGTCATCCGGCCGCGCTGCCAGATCGAGCAGCGTCCCGTCTATGTCCAGAAAAAGCGCCCAGCGGTCCGGCTCGTCGGTGAGACGTCGGATAAGATGACGGATTGCGGCATCCGACGGCCGCAACTTTTCCTGCTCGCTCATCGACCAGCAAGTAGATCGCTGTCGCCGACCGGCAAGCCCCAACAGGAACAACTTTTTATCCGCTGCATTGTGTTCTCGCATTTCTCGCATGGGCAAGGAGCCGGCATGGGCAAGCAGAAAACGAAGCCGAAACCGACACAAGACAACGACCCGCCCGTCACGCACGGCGCCGATGACCTGCCCACCGTGACCGTGACAAGCTACAATCTGGAACTGCGCAACAAGGACGGATTTATCGGCGACCGCGCCAACAAATCCGCCTTCCGCGACACCATCCAGGCGTGGAGAAAGCGCGTCCGTGAAGGCGGCGACGATCCGCTGGGTGCGGTTTTGACCGACGAGCTTTCCAAGAAGGAAATCGACAAGCTGCTTGAGGAGCAGGGGAGCGAAGCGGCAACCCTCGTGCGTGCCGCAATCGATGATTTCGCAAAGGAATTGGCCGCCATTCTCATGCGCTACCTCAAGGAGGACACGTGGCAGGAAACACGCAGGATCGTCGTCGGAGGCGGTTTTAGCGACAGCAAGGCCGGTGCATTGGCGATCGCCCGCGCGGGGCTGCAGCTCAAGGCGGAAGGCCTGAAGGTCGAACTGGTGGCGATCTCGCACCATCCCAACGAAGCCGGGCTGGTTGGCGCGGTCCACCTCATTCCCGCCTGGATGCTCAAGGGGCATGACGCGATCCTCGCCGTCGATATCGGCGGAACCAATATCCGCGCCGGCGTCGTCAAGCTCAACCTCGACGACAAGCCGGACTTTTCGCGCGCAAAAGTCTGGAGTTCCCGGCTGTGGCGCCATGCCGACGACGAGCCCCGGCGCACAGCGACCATCGAACACCTCGTCAGGATGATCGAGGCCCTTATCGCCAAGGCCGAGAAGGCGAAGCTCGCGATCGCCCCGGTGATCGGCATCGGCTGCCCCGGCATCATCGCAGCCGACGGGTCCATCGCACGCGGCGGGCAGAACCTTCCCGGGGGAAACTGGGAAAGCACGCACTTCAACCTGCCGGAAGCGCTTCGCAAGGCAATCCCGCGGATTCTCGATCAACCGACCTTCGTCATCATGCACAACGACGCCGTCGTGCAGGGATTGTCGGAGGCCCCGCGCATGGCCGACGTGCCGGGCTGGGCCGCTGTCACGATCGGGACGGGGTTGGGCAATGCGAGTTACGTCAACAAGCCGGGCGGCTAGACGATCCCAGTCGCCCTGCCGACATGGCCGTTCAAGGCGCGCACGGCCAGGGCAATCCTCTCGGCCACGAACACCGCGTGTTCGGTCACCTGGGGCAGGCCCATGAGTTCGCCGAACGTCCCGCGCGCCAGCGGCCCCGCCACGTAGAGCGTTTGCGCGGTCTCGCCATCGGTCCGCACGACGCGACTATTGTGGTCGACCGCAACTCCAAGGCCCGCAGGGTCGGCTTGCAACAGGCCAGCGGCGGCAAGCCCCGCAAAAAGCGGCTGGCTCGAGAGGATGGAGCGATGGTCCGGCCCGGTCGTCACGACCACCGCGTCGTATCGGCCTTCAAAGGTTCCCAAACCGTGGCGCCGCCGGAACGTTGCGGCGATTTCATCATTCTCCACCGCGCAACGCACCTCGCGGACCGACGCGGCGTGAAAGGCGAGCGTGCCCTCGGCCACACGCCGGTCGATTGCGCCCTCGACCTGCGGCGCGATGCGGAACCGGTGCACATCCCAATAGGGGCGCAGAAAACGAACGAGGCGCCGGCGTTCGACGGGCGGCAGGGCGCGCCAGATTTCGCCGCCCTGTGCCCGCAACCGGTCGAAGACCGCATGCCAGGTCACGCCCGCGGCGTGCGCCTCTGCAAGAGTATTGCGGATACGTCGAAGCAGGACGCGCGCAGAGCGTGCTGGCGGAGTGACGAACTCGCCGAACGGATCCTGCGGGGCGAGGTTGTGCCCGCGCGAGCGCAGACCACGGCGCGAGACGGCTGTGATTGGTCCCTGATGGTCGGCCGCATCGAGGGCTGCGATGACATCGGCGGCGGTAAGGCCGGCGCCCAGCACGAGAACACGATCCTGCGGCCGGATTTTTGACAATGCGCCAGGCACAGTGGCGTCCGCTATGTAACGCGGGTGCCCGGCAAGCGCGTGGTCGAGGACGGCCGGCGCGGCCGGGCTCGGATGCGTTGTCGCCAGAATCATCACGTCCGCCGTGAGCCGGGACCCGTCATCGGCGTCGATATGCCAGCCGCCGCCCCGGGCCGGGATCGCCGCCTCGGCCCGGATTCGGCGATGCTCGATCCTCCCTGCGGCGATGAACGGCTGAAGCTGGGCGGCAACGTAGCGGCCGAAGGCCGACCGGCGGGCGAAGACATGGCCATCTGTGGTGTTTGCCTGCGGATCGTCCGCCAGTGCTCCCGTTTCCACGAGCCAGCGCTGAAAATGCTCGTCATCATCAGGCACGAGCGTCATGCGGGCGGCAGGCACGTTGATACGGTGGACCGGATCGTCCGTGCCATAAGCGAGGCCGGCGCCGAGCGTCGCCCTTGGCTCGTACACGACGATCCGCGCCGCATCGGCAGCAAGCCTCCCGGCGAGGTGGTAGGCAAGGGCCGCACCGGTAAAACCACCGCCGATAATTGCCACGACAGGGCGGTCCAAACTGTCGTTCGAAGCCACCAAACCCAGCGGGGGCGTCACCTCGTCTGTGGCGATGGTCAACGCATCCTTCCTTCCAGCGAGCCTATCAAGCGCCGACCGATTTCAAGGTCGGCACGGCCTCAGCTTCGCGACGCTTCACGGCCTCGATATCGCGATAGCCATCGGCAGGGTGGGTCTTGGGAAGATACGCCCCCTCGCCGAAGAGTTTTTCACGCAGGGTGCCCGGCTTGTAGGCGGTGGGGTAAGCGCCGCGCTTCTGCAATTCCGGCACGATATGTGCGACAATATCCTCGAAACTGTCCGGCGTCACGGCATATGCGAGGTTGAAGCCGTCGACATCCGTATCCGCCACCCACTCCTGAAGGATATCGGCAATGCGTTCCGGCGAGCCGACGAAGACCGGTCCCATGCCGCCGATGCCACCGAACTGGGCGAGTTCGTCGATCGTCCAGGACTTGTCACCGCCGGCGATGTGCTCGACGAAGGAATGGATGGCATTGGTCTCGATCTTTTCGACGATATCGGTCGGGGCATATTGCCCGAAGTCGATACCGCTCCAGCCGGACATGAAGGTGAGCGAGCCGTCGTAGGAGACGTAGCTCTTGTAGTCCTCGAACTTCTTCTGCGCCTTTTCCTCCGTCTCGTCGGTGATGACGGTGACGAGGGTGTAGATGAAAACCTTCTTCGGATCGCGCCCGGCCGCGGCGATGCGCTGGCGGATATCGGCGACATAGGCCTTCAGGACGGATTTCGTCGGCGCCGCGACGAAGATGCACTCGGCATGAGCCGCAGCGAAAGCCTTGCCCGGGCCCGACGCACCGGCCTGATAGAGCACCGGCGTGCGCTGCGGCGACGGCTCGGTGAGACCATAACCCGGCACCTCGAAGAATTTGCCCTTGTGGGCGATCTCATGGACTTTTTCCGGGTGCGTGAAGATGCGTTTTTCGCCATCCCGGACCACGGCGCCCTCCTCCCAGGAGCCTTCCAGCAGCTTGTAAAGCACCTCGACATATTCGGCGGCGACCTCGTAGCGGTTGTCGTGCCCGCGAAGGCCGCCCTGCCCGACATTCTTCGCGCCACTCTCCAGATAGGAGGTAACGATGTTCCAGCCGACACGGCCTTTTGAATGGTGATCGGCGGTCGCAAGACGCCGGGCAAAGGTATAGGGGTGCTCGAACGAGGTGGAAGCGGTAATGCCGATGCCGAGATGTTCGGTGGCGAGCGCGATGGGCGCCGCCAGTTGCAAGGGATCGTTCACCGGAAGCTGCGCCGCCTGATGGATGGCATGGTAGTTCGAACCCTTGTAGACATCGTAGTACCCGACGACGTCAGCAATGAAGATACCGTCGAAGACGCCACGCTCCAATGTGCGGGCAAGATCCTGCCAATAATCCAGATCCTTGTATTTCCACGATTTGTCGCGCGGATGCGCCCAGAGGCCGGGGGACTGATGACCCACGCAATTCATGTCGAAGGCGTTGAAACGGATAGGGCGCGTCATGGCGATCTCCAGCGTGTTGAGGATGCCGTGCGGCATCAAATCCTGATGGAGAATAAGGCTTCAGACATCTAAATACAGAAATTCTATCTTTTATATATAGTAATTTCAGGAAAGGCTTTCTCGTTGCCGGTCGGTGGGGCTCGGGAACCAAGGCGGCCCATCCAGCCGTTCTTTTGGACAAAAAAGACCGCGATCCCGAAGGATCGCGGTCAGGTGACCACCCCCACCACGAGGGTTGGATTTCAGAGCGCGCCGTTGCGCGGCGGAATGATGCCGTTGAGGTGATAATTGCCCACCACATGATATTTCCAGCGCACCGGGTCGTGCAGCGTATGGGTGCGGGCGTTGCGCCAGTGGCGTTCGAGATTGAGGCCGCGTTTCGTGGCCGAGGTGCCCGCGAGCTCGAAGAGCACGTTGGTGGCGTCGATCGCAAGCTCCGTCGTCAACACCTTGGCGGCGGCGACGGCCAAGGTGGCGGCAACCGAATTCTCCTCGTTGAGATTGACCTGCGCCAGATCGACCTTGCGCCCTGCCCGCTCCAGCGTCGCCTCCGCCGCCTCGATACGGATGGCGAGTTCTCCGATGCGGGCAATGGTCAACGGATCGTCCGCCGCGCGCTCCACGCCGCTATCCGTCCAGGGGCGCGCCCTGTCGCGCACATAGCCGATGGTCTCTCTCAGCGCCGCCCGCGCGATGCCGAGATCGACGCCCGCATGGATGATCTGACCGACCGAACCGATCGTCCCGGGACGCTCAAAACCCTTCTGGTGCGCGACCACCGCATCGGCCGGCACATAGACGTCGGTCAGAATGGTCGTGCCGCTGCCCGTCGTGCGCTGGCCGAAGCCGTCCCAGTCGTCGACGATCTCGATGCCTTCCGTCTCGCGCGGCAAGAAGGACATGGTCAGCCGCCCCGCGTCGTCCAGCGCAAAAATCACCACCCAATGGGCAAAGAGCACGCCTGTCGAATAGAATTTTCGGCCGTTGATGCGGAAGCCCGGGCCATCCGGCGTGATGCGGGTGTTGTAGTCGCCGACGGTCTTCGTTCCGACCTCGGACAGCGCGTTGCCGAACCGATCGCCGGCGAGCGCCCGGCCGAAATAGAAGCGCTTCTGCGCCTCGCTGCCGTCGTGACGGAGCGCCTCCAGAATATAGAAATGGTTCTGCGGGATCTGGCCAATCGAGCTGTCGGCCTCGGACAGGATCGCCGTCACCTCGGCCAGCACCGCATTGGACACGTCGATGCCGCCATATTCGGCGGGCACCGTGATGGCGAGCAGACCGGAGGCAGACAGGCGATCGAGCTCGGCATGGGGAAGCGCCCGCTCATAGTCGCGTCGGCTGGCGCCGCCGACGAACTCATCGGCGAGTTGGCGGGCGACGGCGAGCGCTTCTTCCTCGCTTGCGATGCGGCCGGCCGTCTCTGGTGGTTGCACGAGCGTCGTGACGCTGCTCATGGTCTTTCCTTTCGCGAAGGGATCAGGCCTTGGCCGGCTTTTCCAGAAGATGCAGCAGGTCCGGGTGGTGTTTCGCCGCGACATCCGGATGGGAGCGCAGGCGGCTCTTGAGGTGATTGATGCCGACTTCGCGGAAGATCGGGTTGAGCGGGTCGACCGTCACGCCACGCTCGCCGCGCTTCAGCGCCTCCGGCAGAGGAATGACCGGGATCGTCGCGTCGTAGCGCGCGCCGAGGAAGAAGGCGACGGAGAAGCGCTCCGTCCCGGCCGGCGGGGTGACGACGTCATGAACGTCCGCGCGGACAAACCCGTTCGTCGCCAGTTCCAGCAGCTCCCCGCTGTTGATGATGAAAGTGCCCGGCACTGGCGGCGCCTCGATCCAGACACCGTCTTCCGTGCGGATGCGAAGGCCGGGGGTCGTATCCTGCAGGAGCACGGTGACGAAACCGCCATCCTTGTGCGCGCCGACGCCCTGATCGCTGCCGGCAGCTTCGCGGCCGGGGTAGCGGATGATCTTCAGCAGTTGCGAGGGCGACGGTTCGTAAATATCGGCGAAGGCGTTTTCCGGCTGACCGAGCGCGAGCGCAATGGCTTTCAGGACGTCGATGCCGATGCGGGTGACTTCCGCCTGATAACGAAGCAGCAGCGGCTTCAGTTCCGGCAGGGCTTCGGGCCACTGGTTGGGGCCGTAAAGCCGGTTCCATGGCGTCTCCGGCCCGGCGTCGAAAGGCGCCCCTCCGTGTTGATGTCGAGCTGCTCGCGCCAGTCCTGTTCGCCTCGGGTGCGCTCGTAACCGGCACGGTTATAGCCACGGAAATGCGGCGACTTCACCATCTCGATCGAAAGCTTGTCGGCTTCCGGCAGGGCGAAGAAGCGCTTCGATGCCGCCACCACATCATCGATCAGGCTTTGCGGCACGCCGTGGCCGGTGAGATAGAAGAAACCGTGATCGTGCAGAACGCGGGTCAGTTCTTTGACGAAGCCGTCACGCTCCACGGCGTCGCCGTAAAAACGCGAAAAGTCGATCGTCGGAAGATGCGTGGGTTTGGTGTGGATGGTCATGTCATGCTCCTCGAATACATAGTTTGGGCCCGCGCCCTGTCCGTCTGCGGCTGCCCGTGCGCCACGGTCGAAGCCGGTAATCTCGATCGTCGGCGCTTTAAGACAAAGGACCCTCGCGCTTGGATTTGGCGGCGAGAGTAGCGTTTGGCCGCACGGAATACAGAAATTCTATCTTTTTTATAGATTATAAGGCGGAATGGTGTTTCTTTTTGCTTGAGACCCGTGCACGCCCCTCCTCCCGAAGAAAACCCCGGCGCGGGGAGGGAGCGCCGGGGTTAAACGCCGACCGAAGCCCTGGCCGTTTTCAGGCCAGCGCGATTGCGCGCTCCAGATCGGCGATCAGGTCTTCCGGATGTTCCAGGCCGATGGAAAGCCGCACGTAACCGGGCGTGACACCCGTCGCCAACTGGTCTTCCAGCGAGAGCTGCGAGTGGGTCGTCGTCGAGGGGTGGATCGCCAGCGAGCGGGCGTCGCCGATATTGGCGAGGTGGTAGAAGAGCTGGAGGGAATCGATGAACCGGCGCCCCGCCTCGCGCCCACCTTTCAGCTCGAAGCCGACCAGCGCGCCGAAATAACCGGGCTTGAGGTATTTTTCCGCCCGCGCTTTGGCGTTCCCATCCTGGTATTTCGGGAAGATCACCCGCTCCACCTTGGCTTGGCCCTTCAGGTATTCCGCGACCTTCGCGGCATTCTCGTTGTGCTGGCGCAGGCGCAGCGGCAGCGTCTCGAGGCCCTGGATGAACTGGAATGCGTTCTGCGGGCTGATTGCCGCACCGAGGTCGCGCAGCAGCACCGCGCGCGCCCGCAGGATGTAGGGATGGAAGGCGATCGTGGCGGCCTTCTCGATCCAGGTTTTGCCCTGATAGCTCGGGTCCGGCTCGTTGAGGTTCGGCTGGCGCTCGGCATGGTCTGCCCAGGGGAATGTGCCACTGTCGACGATCGCGCCGCCGATCGAGGTGCCGTGACCGCCGATATATTTCGTCGTCGAGTAGACGACGATTGCCGCGCCGTGTTCCAGCGGCCGAATGATCAGCGGTGCTGCCGTGTTGTCGACGATCAGCGGAATGCCATGACGCCGGCCGATGGCAGCAACCTCGGCGATCGGGAAGACCTCCAGCTTCGGATTCGGCAGCGATTCCGCGTAATAGGCACGGGTCCGATCGTCCGTCGCCTTCTCGAAGGCGTCCGGGTCCGATGCGTCGACGAAGCGGGTTTCGATACCGAAGCTTTTCAGCGTGGCGGCAAAGAGTGCCCAGGTGCCGCCATAGAGCCCGGCGGCGCTGACGATGTTGTCGCCCGTACGGGCCACGTTGAGGATCGCGAAGGCGGACGCCGCCTGGCCGGAAGCAAGCGCCAGAGCCGCCGCGCCGCCTTCAAGTTCCGCGAGGCGCTGCTCGAAGGCATCCTGCGTCGGGTTCGAGACACGGGTGTAAAGATGGCCCGGGGCTTCGAGCGCAAAGAGCTTGTCGGCACCGTCCGTGCCGGGCAGTTGGAACGAACTCGTCTGATAGATCGGCACGGCCACCGCGCCGCTGGTCGGATCGAAGCGGAAGCTTCCGCCGTGCAACGCGATTGTCTCGGGATGCCGGCTCTTGAACGTGGCGGAGCCGACCGGCGGATGCACGGTGTCCTGCTCGGCAATCTCCGGGGATTGGTGGATCGTCATGACGTTTCTCCTTGAATGGTGCGTGTTCAGGCGCGGGAGGGACGGGCGGACAGAAGCACGCCCGCGACGAGGATGGCGGCAGCTGCCCAGAACGCTTCCGGCGCGTACCAGCGGATGCCGTAGAGGTGGTCGTTGGTGCAGAGGGCCTGGGCGAGCGAACACAGGTCGGTTGCCCCCGCGATGCACGTGACGGCCTGGCCGACGGTCAGGTAGTCGTTCTCGACGACCTTGCTAAAGATCAGCCACCACCAGCCGAGCGCGATGAGGGCAGAGACGGCGCCGGCGATGGCAACCGCCGGGTAGCTGGCGCGGACGCTAGACGTCATGCGATATCCCCAGCGTTTCCAGCAAGGAGGCGCGCAGCGCGATGAGTTTGGCATCGTCCCGCCGGCGCGGATGGGGCTGATCGACACGCAGTTCCGCAACGATCGAGGCTGGCCGATCCGAAAGAACGATCACCCGGTCAGCGAGTAGCAACGCTTCCTCGACATCGTGCGTCACCAGCAGCGCGGTAAAGCCGGCGCTTTTCCAGAGATCGAGAAGCTCCTTCTGCATTCTCAGCCGCGTCAGCGAGTCGAGCTTGCCGAACGGCTCGTCGAGCAGCAGCAGCTTCGGATCGTTGACGAGGGCGCGGGCAAGGGCTGCGCGCTGCGCCATGCCGCCCGAAAGCTGGTGCGGATAGAAATCGGCAAAGCCGTCGAGCTTCACCAGCTTCAGCACTTCGTCGATACGGTACTCCCGCTCGCAGATGAGCCCGCGGGCTTCAAGGCCGATCGCCACATTGGCCCGCACGGTGCGCCACGGAAACAGCGTCGCATCCTGGAAGACGAGGATGCGGTCGGGGTTTGGTCCAAGGATCGGCTGACCGTCCTCGCTCACGCTTCCCGCGGTCGGCGCCTCCAGCCCGGCAGCAAGGCGCAGCAGCGTGGACTTGCCGCAGCCCGAGGGGCCAAGCAGGGCGACGAATTCACCCGGCTCGATGGCGAGGCTCACATTGTCGAGGACCTCGAGTGTTTTGTCATCGAGATCGTAGCGATGGGAAACGCCTTCAAAATCAAGGGCGATACTGCCAGCGACACTGGCTTCTGCGAAGGCAACGGACATCTAGAGGATTCCCTTCTGCCAGCCGAGCAGGCGATCGCGCGCCACAAAGAGCAGGCGCACGAGGCCGGCGCAGATCAGCGCCATGATGATCAGGGCAGCGTAAACATTGGCGTAGGCCGAATAGGCCGTGTTGAACTGCAGGTACCAGCCAAGGCCGAATTTTGCGCCGAGCATTTCCGCCACGACGAGAACGGCGAAGGAGTAGTAGAGCCCCATGAAGATGCCGACGAAAACGTTCGGCAGTGCCGCCGGGATGGCCACCTTGAAGATGAGGAAGCGGTTGTCCGCCCCGAGCGTGCGGGCGACATCGTAGAAGGAACGGTTCACCTGGCTGACGCCGGCCGCGGTGAGGATTGCCACGGGGATGCCGGAGGCCAGCGCCACGAGGAAGATCGAGGCGTGGAACGTCGACGGGAAGATGAAGAAGGTGCAGGGTATCCAGGCGCTCGCCGGCACGGGGCCGATGAGTTTCAGGAGCGGCATGCCCCAATAGGCGAACCGTTTCGACCAGCCGAGCGCCACGCCGCCGGCAAAACCGACGAAGATGCCTGAAAAGAAACCGAGCCCCCACAGCCGGCCGGTATAGGCGATGCAGATCAGCAGCCGATCCCAATCCGTCATGTAGACGTGCAGCAAGCCCTCTGGCGGGGAAAAGAAGGGCTTTGGCAACCAGCCAAGCTTGGCCGTCAGCACCTCCCAGGCGGCGAGCCAGAGGCCGAGTACGATGAACCAGGGTCCGTAGTGTACGAGCGTGCGGCCGGTGCTGCCGAGGCGATGGACGGTCACCGAAAGCGCCAGAAAGATCAGCGCACCGACAAGGGTGACCGCCGCAAAAGGCCCCGTCGCGCCCCAGGTTATGACATCGGGCAGCCCGTAGGTCAGCGCCGAGGCAAGAAGCCAGGTGCCGGCTGCGAGCAACCCGTTTCGCCAGATCCCGGCCAGAGGCAGGGTGACGGATTGCCGCCCTGTCCCGCTAAATGTTTCTTCTATCGCCGCGCTCATCGGATCACGCGAAGATGTCGATGGTGATGCGGTTGGCGATCTCCTCGGGATCGGTGGCGGCGTCGATGACCCCCGTCAGCTTGAGATCCTCGTAACCGATCCGCACTTCCTTCAGGAGCTCCTTGCCGAACCAATGATCATGGTAGGTGAAGGAGGCGAGAACCTCGGTCAGGTCTTCCAGCGGCAGGCCGGGCCTCAGCGTGTCGAAATACCATTTCGCCACCTCGTCCGGATGCTTGGAGGTGTATTGATGGATTTCGAGGTTGGCGGCCGCCACGCGCTTGATGGCGTCCTTGTTGGCCTCGTAATAATCGCCGTTGACGCCGAGCACACAGCAGACGCGATCCTGGAACGTGCCGGTCTGGGTATCGGCGACGCGACGGAAACCGTGTTGCTTCTCATAGGAATAGGCCCAGGGGTCCATGTGCGCGACGGCATCCGCCTCGCCCTTCAGCACGCCCTCGGCAACGAGATCGAACGGGAAAACCTTCCAGGTGACGTCGGTTTCCGGGTTGAGGCCCGCCTTGGCAAGCGCCACCGAGAAGGCGACACGCGACGGCGACATGACATCGAAGGTGCCGATCGTCTTGCCTTTCAGGTCGGTCAGCGTCTTGATGTCCGAGTCCGGCTTAACGAGCACGCTCTGGCAACCGCCATGCGAGCCGGCAAAGAGCCGCACGTCGAAGCCCTGCTCGATCGGCTTCAGCCAATCGTAAAGGAGGCCGGGGCCGGCTTCCGCCTTGCGGGTGGCAAGCGCCTGGATGAGCGTCTGCCCGCTTGCGCCCTGATAGAAGAGTTCGACATCGAGCCCGTGTTTGGCATAAATCCCCTTGGACAGGCCGAAGCCGACGGGGGAATGGCAGGCCGCGACCTCGGTCCATTCCAGTTTGATCGGAATGAGGTTTCCGGCGATCGCATAGCGCGTCGACCGCGCGCCGATTACCCCTGCGGCCGCGGCAGCAGCCGTCACACCGGCTGCCTTGATGAGGCCACGGCGCGAAAGGCCCCTGGCGCGTTTGGTTTCGGATTGCTGGCTCATCGAATGTCCCCTGACGAGTTGATGCAATCAGCCTATCAGGAATGCATATTGTTTATAGATTTTATGGATTATATCTTGCGGCAAGTGGAGAATATTCTTTCATAGGGAAGCGGCCGATTGGATCGACCTCCTCACGTCGCCGCTGCAAGGCCTTTGCGCATGCGCGGCCAGATGCACTTGTCAGGGGCGGCAAATCCGGCGACCTTGATCCACCAAAGCCGTTGAACCCTCTTGCCGCAAAGGGAGACGTCCATGATTACAGGCGCTCAGTGCCGGGCCGCGCGCGCACTCGTCGAATACAGCCGGGAGCGTCTTGCAACGGCCTCTGGTATCGACATTGGAACGATCGAGAGCTTCGAGAGCAAGCTCGGCAAGCCGGATGACACAAGCATCGCGACATTGCAGTCTACGCTGGAGACCGCCGGAGCCGCATTCCTGCCGGATGGAAAACATGGCGGAATCGGCGTGCGGCTGAAATTCAACCGCTCCGAAACGCGGCGTATCGCAACATTGGAAGGCGAAGGCGGCCTCGTGGCGCACGACGACGTTCCGTAAACGGCGCCTATCGGCATCACCAAATCCCTGTTGAAGGCTTCCCTTCACAGGCTTGGCGGCGCCTGATCGGCGTTTGAGCGTGGCTTGCAGACGCAGCCCCTGCTTGGACGCCCTTCCTCAAAACACGATTCGCGCGTCGCCTTTTCCATCGGGCAGAGGAGACGCCGCGTTCCCGGCCACCCGCACCCCGCGGATCGAAACGGGATAGCCCCGGCGAGAAGCAATTTTCTTCGGAACCGGGTAAATTTGGGCGCCGGTTTCTTAAATACAGTAATTTTATAGATAATATAAACATATCTTCCGACGTGTGGCGAAGCCTCCTCGCGGTGGAAGCTCAGTTCTTTTGAAAATGGGGACATTTCAGTATGATGACGCACAAAACCGTCCGGCGAGCGATCCAGTCGGTGGCAGCCGCCACCTTCCTTGCCACCACCATGCTTTCGGGCTTCGCCCATGCCGGTCCGACACTCGACAAGATCAACCAGCGCGGTGCCATCAAGGTCGGCGTCGGCACCACGCCCGGCTTCTTCGCGCCGGACAGCAATGGAAAGTGGCAAGGCTTCTTCATCGATTTCGGCCGCGCCCTGTCCATCGCCGTCTTCGGCACGCCGGACAAGGTGGAGTTCACCTCCTCTTCGCCGCAGCAGCGCCTTCCCGCCCTCCAGAGCGGTGAGTTCGACATCCTGCTTTCGGGCGTGACGGTCACCACCACCCGCGCCTTCAAGCTCGGTTTCCATTTCGGCCCGACGGTCTTCTATGACGGCCAGGGCATTCTGGTGCGCAAGGATCTCGGCGTGACGAAGGCCGCCGATCTCGACGGCGCGACCATTGGCGCGCAGAGCGGCACGACGGGCGAACTCAACGTCGCCGACTTCTTCCGCAAGACCGGAAAGACGTTCACGCCGGTCACCATCGAGGACACCGGGCAGTTCATCGATGCGCTCGAATCCGGCCGCGTCGATGCGATCACGCAGGATTCCTCCGATCTCGTCGGCAAGCGTACGCAGCTGAAAAAGCCGGACGACTATATCCTCCTGCCCGAGCGCCTCTCCAAGGAACCGCTCGCCCCCGCCATTGCCGGTGGCGACGACCGTTGGCTGGAACTGGTGAACTGGACCGTGAACGCCACGATCCAGGCCGAGGAATGGGGGATCACATCGGCCAATGTCGACCAGTTCCTGGAATCGGAAGATCCCGCCATCCAGCGTTTCCTCGGCGTCGATCCGTCCTTCGGAACGGAGCTCGGGCTCGATCCGAAATGGGCCTACACCATCATCAAGACCGTCGGCAATTATGGCGAGATCTTCGATCGAAACCTGAAGCCACTCGGTTGGGAACGCGGCTATAACAGCCTGTGGACCGATGGCGGCCTGCTCTACTCTCCGCCGTTCCGTTGATGTCGGACAGACGCGTGTTTCGTACCGTCATGCCGGGCCCGTCAAGGCCCGGCATCGTCGAGAAGGTGCGCGGCTGGTGGGGCGGCTGGCCGCTTGGCCAGCTCGCCTTTCTCGCAGTGATCGCCGCACTCGGCGCCGTGTTCGTGCACAACGTGCTCGATACGATGGCGCGCATCGGCATCCTGCCCGGCTTCGGCTTCCTGTCGGGTTCCGCCAATTTCGAGATCGGCGAGAGCGCCATCGCATTTCGCGCGGGCGACACGTATCTGAGGGCGATCCTCTCGGGCCTTCTCAACACGCTGAAGGTCTCGCTGCTCGGCTGCCTGCTTGCGACGATCCTGGGTGTTGCCATCGGCATTGCCGGCCTCTCGCGCAATCTCCTGCTCTCCGGCCTCGTGCGATGGTTCATCGAGATCACCCGCAACACGCCGTTACTGCTCCAGCTTTTCTTCTGGATGTCGCTGGCAAAGGCCCTGCCCGCGCCGCGCCAGGCCTCCGCGCTGTTCGGCACAATCTTTCTCACCAGTCGCGGCGTCTACATCCCTTCAGTTTCGCTGGAGGGCGGGCCATTCGGCCTCGCCGCTGCGCTCGCATCAACCGCAATTCTCGCCGTGGCACTTCTCTTCATCCTGCGCCTCTGCCGGTCTCTCACGCGCCGCACGGGCGCCGTGGCGATAACATTGGCTTTTGCTGCAACCTTTGCCGCCCTCTTCCTGTCCGGCGCGCGGCCCGTTGCCGAGCTACCCGCGCTTTCCGGCTTCAACATCCGCGGCGGGCTCAATCTTTCGCCGGAATTCGCGGCACTCCTCACCGGCCTCGTCATAAAATTCTCCGCCCTCATCGCCGAGATCGTGCGCGCCGGCATCCAGTCGGTCGGTGGCGGCCAATGGGAAGCGGCGCGGGCGCTGGGCCTGCATGAAGGCCAGATCATCCGTCTCGTCGTGCTGCCGCAAGCGCTGCGCGTCATCACGCCCCTGACGACATCGAGCTATCTCGACCTCACCAAGGATTCGAGTCTTGCCGTCGCCATCGGCTTTCCCGATCTCGTCAGCATCATCAACACGACGGCCAATACGACCGGCCAATCCATGGAAGCCCTGATCATCCTGATCGGCACGTTCCTTACGATCAACCTGTCCCTCTCTGCCTTGATGAACGCCTACAACACCCGCGTTGCGTTACGGGGAAGTACACGATGACCGCCGCCACCCGCACCCTCGCAACGCTGCGCACCGGCCTGTTCGGCACGCGCACCAACACGCTCGTCACCGCTGCAACGCTGTTGCTGCTGTCGCAGATCCTGCCGCCGCTTTTCCGGTGGGCGGTGCTCGACGCCACGTTTACCGGCAATGCCGAAGCCTGCACGCGGGCCGGCGCCTGCTGGTCCTTTGTCGCCGCCAAGCTGCGCTTCATCCTCTTCGCCTTTTATCCACCGGACCTGCAATGGCGGCCGGTGCTCGTCATCCTGCTGCTCGCCGCGATCCTGACGGCAAGTGCCGTGCCGCGTTTCTGGGGTCGCCCGCTGCTTTTCGCCTGGCCACTGACGATCCTCGCCTGCTGGCTGTTGATGCAGGGGGCTTTTACCAGCACGCCCATCCCCTCGAACCAATGGGGCGGCCTGCCGGTGACGCTCTTCGTCTGGGCGGTCTGCTTTGCCGCCGCCACGCCGATCGCGGTTCTGCTGGCGCTCGCCCGCCGCTCGACGCTCGGGGGCCTGCGTACTTTCTCCGTTCTCTATATCGAGCTGATGCGCGGCACACCGATGGTCGGCATCCTCTATGTCGCCATGCTGATCCTGCCGATGGCGCTGCCGGACGGGCTCTCCTTCGACAAGATGCTGCGCGCCATCGTGATGGTCACGTTGTTCTGGGCGGCCTACATCGCCGAAGTCATCCGCGCCGGCCTCCAGGCCCTGCCCGCGGGCCAGACGGAAGCGGCCACCGCCCTCGGCCTCGGTTTCTGGCGCACACAGCAGCTCATCGTCCTGCCGCAGGCCTTCCGCATCGTCATCCCGGGGCTAGTCAATCTCGCCATCGGCTTTCTGCTGGCAACCTCTCTGCTTGCGGTCATCGGCATCTTCGATCTCTTGAATGCCGCCCGCGCCTCCGCTGCGGATCCGCAATGGCTCGGCTTCTACAACGAGGCCTACATCGTGGTGGCTGTCGTCTATTTCGCTATCTGCTTTGGCGCTTCGCGCTACAGCCGCTGGCTTGAGCGGCGGCTTGCGGCCGGTCGCCGTCTGTGACCGAGACCTGCCGGCACATGCCAGACGGCGACGAATAATCCCAAGGTAGCGCTCACCATGGAATGATATTCCTTACAGAAACTATAGACTTAATTATTCTGCACCCAACCGCACGTCTACCGGGCATGCGTGACCTCTCCAGACGACCGGCAGGACCCTATTCATGAGCAAAACCGACCAGCCCCTCGACTTCCTGTGGTTCATCCCGAGTTCCGGCGATGGCGCCTATCTCGGCTCGGACGCGCTGAGCCGTCCGCCGGATCCGGGCTATTTTCGCGAGATCGCCGTTGCCGTCGACCGCCTCGGCTATTCGGGCGTGCTCATCCCGGTCGGCGCGGCGTGCGAAGAATCCTTCGTCCTTGCCGCTGACCTTGCCGCCCGCACGGAGAGGCTGAAATTTTTGGTCGCCATCCGCCCCGGTACGGCGACGCCGGCTTATTATGCCCGCCTGGCCTCCACCCTCGATCGCGTCTCCAATGGACGGCTGTTGCTGAACATCGTGGTGGGCGGCAGCGCGCAGGAATTGGCCGGCGACGGCATTTTCCTGCCGCATGATGAACGCTACGACCACGCCGCCGAATTCTTCCACGTTTTCAACGAACTGATCGAGACCGGCCAATCGACGCTGGACGGCAAATACATCAAGGCCATCGACGCGCGCCTCGGCCTGCCGCCGGTGCAGCAGCCGCGCCCGCCGATCTATTTCGGTGGCTCATCGGATGCCGCGATCGACTTTGCCGGCGGCCTCGTCGACAAGTACCTGACCTGGGGAGAACCGCCGGCACAGGTGGCGGAGAAGATTGCCCATGCCCGCAAGGCCGCAGCCGCGAAGGGTCGCGAGGCGACGTTCGGCATCCGCCTGCATTTCATCGTGCGCGAAACGGACGATGAAGCCTGGGATGCCGCCGACCGGCTGATCTCGAAACTCTCCGACGAAGCCATCGCCTCGGCGCAGGAAGTCCTGACCAAGAGCTCGGACTCCGTCGGCCAGGCCCGCATGGTGGCCCTGCACAACGGCCGCCGCGACAAGCTGGAAGTGTCACCGAACCTCTGGGCCGGCATCGGGCTGGTGCGTTCGGGCGCCGGCACTGCATTGGTGGGATCGCCAAAGACGGTCGCCGCGCGGCTTCGCGAGTATCAGGCGCTCGGTATCGACACCGTGATCGCCTCCGGCTATCCGCATGTGGAAGAGGCCTACCGCGTCTCGGAACTGCTTTTCCCGGAACTCGGCCTGCCCGGTCCGCGCAACCAGTTGCGCGCGTCCTTCGGCGAACACCAGGTTTTCGGCGGCGGCGGCCATGGCGGCAATGTCAGGCTAACATCGGCGTCATAGCCCAGGTCGAGGGGCCGGGTTGGCGCTGCCGCCGCACCGGAATCCATGCTGAACGTCGCCACGCTGCGTTCAGCAGGCACGACCATGGTGGCGCTGGTACACACCGGCGCCGACGGATCGCTGTAGCCTTGGCCTACGCTGTCGTGTCCTTTGGCTCCACCGCGTCTCTCACCCATTCCTCCAACGCTTTTCGTATTGCCCGTTCCGCCGTGTCCTGACGCGTGAATGCCCACCAGGTATGGGCACCCTGCCAGATGCTGGCCATCTGCCAGCCAAGGCGCCGTCCCTCTTCCGGATCCGGCGACAGGCGCCGGCCGAGAGCGTCCGCAAGCTGCTGCCCCCAGGCCGCGCCGCGGGCGCGCAGCGTCGGGTTGCGAATATCTTCCCTCAGCAGCAACAGGCCATCCGTGGCGTCGCGTTCCGCGCTCTCCGGCGCCATGAGCCGCAGGAGGAGGGCAATCGCGCCTTCCGGTGTCGATGCCTCTTGCTCATCCGCAACCGCCGTCGCCACGTCCAGGCAGTCCCAGGCCCGCAACAGGATGGCCTGCACCAATGCATCGCGGTCGCCGTAACGCTGCACCAGGGTGGCCGCCGAAAGCCCTGCCGCTTGCGCGGCGCGGGCGAATGTCAGTCCGGCCGGACCGGTTTCCATCAAGGCGTCGAGAAGCGCGTCGAGAACCTGCGCGTCGGGGATTGTCTTGCGTCTTGCCATGGCTATATATAAATATACATTCGTTTATTATTCAAGGAGGCTTCCATGGCCCGGATCCTAGGATACATCGCCACCAGTCTCGATGGTTATATCGCCACCGCAGACGACAATCTCGATTGGCTGTTCAAATATGACAGCATGGATCTGGGTGAGCATGATTACCGCACCTTCATCAAGCGCATCCGCACGATCGTCATGGGGCGAGGCACCTATGATTTCATTGCAAACGAGCCATCCCCCTGGGCCTACGGCGAACAGCGGGTGTTCGTCGTAACCTCGCGACCCATTGACGAGCCCAAGGGACCGCTCAAGGTGCGCGGCGACGTCGACACGTTGATTGCAGAGCTTCGCGCACTGGACGACGGTGACGTGTGGATGGTGGGCGGCGGCCAGTTGCAAATGGCCTTCCTCGAGCGCAACGCGCTCGACGAGATCGAAATCTATGTCATTCCAGAAATGCTGGGAGACGGCCCCCGGCTCTTCCCGACGACCGGATTTTCAGCCAGCCCGACGCTTATCAGTGCGCAAACGCTGGATCAGGGCTGTGTGCGGCTCCACTACCGTTTCTAGATTGCCGGAGTTTGCCGAAACGCAACGAGGTCCACGAAAAGGTATAGTCGCGACGCCTCGCTCGCAGCATCAGGTTCCCCGATGCAGCGAACCTAAACTCAATAATCGATCAGCAATTGCGGATCGTCCTCAGTGCCGAAGCGGGATTGCACACCGAGCATTGCGCCGCTGCGTCGAATGATCTCGCGAACGACAGGGCCGGCCGTATAGGCGGCCAGCCGCCCGCCTCTCTCGCCCGTCAGCGGCGCGTCGACAATGGAGAGCACGACGTAACGCGGCTTATCCATCGGGAAGCCGGCAAGGAAGGCGTTGAAATTGATGTTCGTCGCATAACGACCATTGATCACCTTGTCGGCCGTACCGGTCTTTCCGCCGACGCGAAAGCCCGGAACCTGGGCACTGCGGCCAGATCCGTTCAGGCCGTTCCAGGTGAAGAGATAGCGCATGTCCGCGCTGGTTTTTTCGGCGAGAACCTGCACGGCACCGCCCGCTGCCTGTTCACGGCTGCGGGGCATGAATGTCGGAGAAATCAGGCTCCCGCCATTGAGCAGGGCCGCCGCGGCGACGGCGGTTTGCAGCGGCGTGGTGGCGGCACCGTGACCGTAGGAAATCGTCGCCGAGTTGATCTTCCGCCAGGTCCGCGGCTGCGTGGGTGTCGCGATGCCAGGCATTTCCGTATCCATCCGGGTGAGAAGCCCGAGCTTCGTCAAAAATGCCTGGTGACCCTCGATCCCCACCATATCGGCAATGGTCGCTGTTCCGATGTTGGAGGAATACTGAAACACTTCCGGGATCGAGAGGGGCCGTCTCTTTCCGCGGAAATCCTTGATGGTGAAACCGCCCATGCGGATCGGCCGCGTTGCGTCGATGACCGAATTGAGGTTGATGCTGCCGGCATCCAGCCCCATGGCAAGCGTGAAGGCCTTGAAGGTCGACCCCATCTCGAATGTCGCGTTGCTCATCCGGTTGAACCAACCCTTTTCGTATTCCTTGTCGACGCTGCCGTCTGCAAGCTGGCGCGAGGGCACGTTCGGGTCGTAATCCGGTACCGACGCCATGGCGAGAACCTCGCCGGTCTCGACATCCAGGACCACGGCGCCCGCCGCTTCGGCCTGATAATCCGTCATCGCCTTCGCCACCACGTCGCGCACGATGGCCTGGACGCGCAGATCGATCGACAGGCGCACGGGCTCAAGCGCCATCCCGCCCGTCAGGCCGGCCTCGCGAAGGGCGATGAGACCCTGCTGGTCGAGATAGCGTTCCATCCCGGCAAGGCCCATATTGTCGATATTGACGTGGCCGACGATGTGGGAGGCTATGGCGCCGCCCGGATAGAAGCGCCGTTTCTCCGGCCGGAAACCGAGGCCGGGAATGCCAAGCGCCATGATGTCCGCCTGCTGGCGCGGGGTCAGGTGACGTCGCAGCCACTGGAAGGCCGTGCCGGAGCGAAGCCTCCTGTTCGTCTCGCTCCAATCGAGGTTCGGGATGACGGTCGCCAGCTTCTCGATGGCCTCGTCCGGATCGATGATCCTGCGCGGCTCGGCATAAAGCGACACCATGTCGAGATCGGTCGCCAGCATCAGGCCGTTGCGATCGAGGATGTCCGGGCGGGAGGCCATGGCGCTGAGATCGCCCTGCAGCGATGCCGTGGCCGTGACCTCGTCAAGACCGTACTGGATGAGACGGCCACCGACTGCCAGGAAGGCAACGGCAAAAATAGCAATCAGGATACCGATCCGCTGCCGTGCGTCCTTCCGGCGGCGCCCGCTGCCGATGAAGGCGCCATTTTTGCTTTGCACGGCAAAGTGCGCACGGCTTTTCAGCCGGATGACGAGTGCGATCATTCCGAACCAACCCATGAATGGCAGGGTAAAAATCGGGCTTTTGTCTGTACCCGTACGCTGGAGCCTGCATTCGATGGTGCGGGAAGCCAATGGTTAAATTGGCACATGAGCAATTTGAGTTAAATCGATGTTAATATACAATTACAATTGTCTTGATGCTGCGAGAGGAAAATTAACCTCTTCCTCTCCGGCCTTTGCAAGTCGCATTTAGATGCGCGGCGATGCCAGGAAGGCGAGCTTGGCGGGGATCGCAAGCACCTCCATCACCCGCTTCACACGCTCCGGCGTGTAGAAGTGCTCTTCGTGCAGAATGTTCATCGTGCCCATGAAGTCATCGGCGATGAAGATCGGCAGGTTGACCACCGAGCCGCAGCCGAGCGACCAGATCTGCTCATGGTCCGGGAAGACCGTGGCAATGTCGGCGATCGTGTTGGCGACGAACGGCCGGCGCTCGACATGGACGGCATCGAACCAGTGCGTGCGGTTGATCGGCTTGCTGCCGGAGACGGGATAGCTTTCAGGGTCCGACGAATAGGAGCGGCTGGAGATTCCTTCCGCCATGTTCGCTTCCATGACCGTGAAGAGTTTGACACCAACGACGGCCTGCGTGAGCTTTTCAAGCGCAACATAGGCGGCGCCGGGGCCTTTCCCGGTGGCAATGGCGTGGTCGAACGCGGCAAGGGCTGCGGTGTGGTCGGTCGTCATGGCAATTTTCCTGGACTGTATGGTTTATGCGCTCTCCAGCGCATGGCCTTTGTTGGCGGCGAGCAGCTCGCGCGAATAGGGATCGACAAGCGTTCCCGCCTTGAGCTGCGCGACATCCGCGACCTCGACGATGCGCCCGCCCCGCATGACCGCGAGCCGGTCACAAAGGAACGAGACGACGGGCAGGTTGTGCGTCACCATGAGATAGGTGAGGCCCTGCTCGCGGCGCAGGCGCTTGAGGAGGTTGAGGATTTCGGCCTGGACGGAGACATCGAGCGCCGATGTCGGCTCGTCCAGCAGAAGGATACGCGGCTCCAGCATCAAGGCGCGGGCAATCGCCACGCGCTGGCGCTGGCCGCCGGAAAGCTGGTGCGGGAAGCGGAAACGGAAGCGCCGGTCGAGACCGACCGCTGCCATGGTTTCCTCCACACGCTTGCCCTGGTTGCCGATGCCGTGGATGTCCAGCGGTTCGGACAGGGTCGTATCGATGGTCTTACGCGGGTGCAGCGAGCCATAGGGATCCTGAAACACCATCTGGCACATTTTCGAGAAACCGCGGTCGATGCCGTGGCTGCGCGGTTTGCCGTTGACGGCGATGTCGCCCTTCCATTGCGGGGCAAGACCGGCAATGGCCTTCAGCACGGTGGATTTGCCGGAGCCGCTTTCCCCGACAAGGGCAAAACTCGCGCCCGCAGCAATGTCCAGCGTCACGCCGTGCGTGATCTGCGTATGACCATAGGAAATATCGAGATTCTTCAGCGAGATGGCGGTCATGCGGTGGCCCAGGCGCTGCGGTCGAGCACGGGAAGCTCGTCGCGGTTTTCATCGATGCGCGGCATGGCGGCGAGCAGCCCGCGCGTATAGGGGTGTTTCGTCTGCCCGAGTTCGGAGGCCTTGCACGCCTCCACCACCTCGCCGCGATACATGACGAGGATGCGGTCGCAATAGGAGGCGACGAGGTTGAGGTCGTGGCTTATCAGGATCAGCCCCATGCCCTTGCCGACGATCTGCTCGTTGATGATGTCGAGCACCTGTGCCTGCACCGAGACGTCGAGCGCCGAGGTCGGTTCGTCGGCGATGAGCAGGTCGGGTTCGGGGATCAGCATCATGGCGATCATGACGCGCTGGCCCATGCCGCCCGACACTTCGTGCGGATAGAGCTTTGCGACGCGTTCCGGATCATTGATGCGCACGGATTCCAGCATGGCGAACACACGGGCGCGGATTTCGCTGCGCGGCAGCGTCTGGTGCGTGAGCAGGGCCTCGGCGATCTGCTCGCCAATGGTCATGACCGGGTTGAGCGAGAATTTCGGATCCTGCATGACCATGGAGATGCGGGCGCCGCGGATGGCGCGCATCTGCCGCTCGCTCTGAGCCGTCAGCTCGATACCGTCGAAGGACAGCCGGTCCGCCGTGACCTTGCCGGGCGCGCGCACCAGCTTGAGGATCGAGCGGCCGGTCATCGACTTGCCCGAGCCGCTCTCGCCAACGATGCCGAGCCGTTCGCGGCCGAGCGTAAAGGAAACGCCGCGCACCACCTCCACCGGTCCCCTCGGTGTCGGGAAGCTGACGCGCAGGTTTTTCACATCGAGGAGTGCACTCATTGCTTTTCTCCCTGCTTGGGATCGAGCACATCGCGTAATCCATCCCCAAGGAAGCAGAAGCCGAGGCTGACGAGGATGATGGCAAAGCCCGGCATGGTGGCGACCCACCATTGATCGACAATGAAGGTGCGACCGCGCGAGATCATCGCGCCCCATTCCGGCAGCGGCGGCTGCGCGCCGAGCCCGATGAAGCCGAGACCGGCCGCCGTGAGGATAATGCCCGCCATGTCGAGCGTCACGCGGATGATCATCGAGGAGGTGCAGAGCGGAAGGATATGCCGTCCGATGACCCGCGTCGCGGACGCGCCCTGAAGCTGGACGGCGGCGATGAATTCCGAATTGCGGAATGTCAGCGTTTCGGCCCGCGCGATGCGCGCATAGCTCGGCCAGGCGGCGATGGCGATGGCGATGATGGCGTTCTGAATGCCCGGACCAAGCGCGGCGACGAAGGCGAGCGCCAGGATGAGCTTCGGCATCGAGAGGAAGATGTCAGTGATACCCATCAGGATGCGGTCGGTCCAGCCGCCGAAATAACCGGCAACCGCGCCGACCACCAACCCGACGGGAGCGGCAATGACTGCGACGAGCAGCACGATGGTGAGCGTGATGCGCGAACCGAAGACGACACGCGACCAGATATCGCGGCCGAGTTCGTCCGTGCCCATCCAATGGTCGGCGCTCGGCGGCAGCAGGCGCTGCGACAGGTTCTGCGCGATCGGGTCCGCCGTGGCGATCAGCGGCGCAGCAAGCGCCGTGACGATCAGCAGCGCCACGATGATCGCGCCGACGACGGCGAGCGGGTTCTTCGCGAGGGCCAGAACGATACGATAGGTTCGACCGAGCCGCGCCTGCATGCGCGAGGCGGGAGAATCGTCAAGCAGCCAGTCGGTGACGTTTGCCATGAGACTCTCCTATCGCGCGCGGGGATCGAGGATGCGGTAGCTCAGGTCGGACAGCTTGTTGATGCCGACGAAAACCGCGCCGATGACGAGGGTGGAGCCCAGCACGGCATTCATGTCCGCATTCAGGAGCGCCACGGTGAGATAGTTGCCGATGCCCGGCCAGGAGAAGATCGTCTCGATCATCACCGAACCTTCAAGCAGGCCGGCATAGGACAGGCCGATGACCGTGATCAGCGGCACGCGGATCGGCTTGAAGGCATGGCGCCAGAGCACCACCCGCTCCGGCACGCCCTTGACGCGGGCGGTGGTGACGAACTCCTGGTTTAGCTGGTCCAGCATGAAGGAGCGCGTCATGCGGCCGATATAGGCGAGGCTGAAGAAGCCGAGCACGGCGGCGGGCAGGATGATGTGCGACACCGCGCTGCGGAACACCTCCATGTCGCCGGCGACGAGACTGTCGACCAGAAGCAGGCCAGTGACGGTCGGCACCATGCCGTCGAGGTAGATCTCCACGCGGCCGGGACCACTGACCCAGCCGAAATGCGCATAGAACACCGCAAGCCCGACAAGGCCGAGCCAGAAGGCGGGCACCGAATAGCCGAGCAGTCCGACGACGCGGATCACCTGATCGGTGAGCGAACCTTGCCGGCTTGCCGCCATGACGCCCATCGGAACGCCGAGCAGCACGCCGATGATGATGCCGAGTGTCGCCATTTCCAGCGTTGCCGGGAAGACGCGGGCGAGATCGGTCGCGACGGGATTGTTGGTCGAGACCGACTTGCCGAGGTCGCCCGACAGCACCTTGCCGACATAGGAGACGAACTGCATCGGCAGCGGCCTGTCCAGCCCCATCTCCACCTTGGCCTGTTCATAGACGGCCTGCGGCGCACGATCGCCGACGACCGCCAGCACCGGATCGATCGGCACGACACGGCCGATGAAGAATGTGATCGCCAGAAGCCCGAGGAAGGTGAAGGCGACAGTGGCGGCGAAACCGCCGAGGCCGCGGAGGAACGGCAACATGCGGCCGGGGCCGGAAGATGAGGGCGGATTCGGTATCCTGTCCAATGCCGCGACGGCCTGCTGGTCCAAACTCACGTGCGGAGTGCCCCCTCTTTGTCTGACCGCGTTGATCATCGCGGCGGAAGATTTCGCTTGCGACCATACAGATAATTTTGGTTATATCAAAAAAATTATTGTGGAGGTGCGCATGGCCGGCCAGGCTTTGAAGCAGGAAACGGATGGGACGCCAAAGGTCGGTGCGCTTATCCGCGCCCGCCGCCGCCAATTGAAGATGACGCTCCAGCAGCTCGGTGATGCCTCCGGCATATCGGTCGGTTATTTGAGCCAGGTCGAGCGCGATCACTTCACGCCCTCGCTCGGCACGTTGGCGCAGATCAGCCGGGCGCTGGAGGTCGGCATCGAATTTTTCATCGCCGCTCCGAGCGCGGAGGATGCGCTGACCCGCAACGGCGAGCGGCAGCGTTTTTCCGTCGATGGTTCTTCCATCGTCTACGAGCGCATCGGCGCGGAATTTCCCGGCAGCGTACTCTCCTCCTTCATACTCACCATTCCGCCGGGCTATCGCTCCGAGGTGGTGAGCCACGAGGGCGAGGAGATCCTGTTCATGCTCGACGGCACGATCACCCAGCGCGTGGACGATGCCGAGATGACGATCTCGGCGGGCGACAGCCTGCATTTCCGCGGCAACCGCCCGCATGCCTGGTGGAATGACAGCGGCAAGCCCGCAAAAATGCTCTGGACCGGCACGCTCTTCATGTTCCGCTCCCGCGAAATCACCCCGCTGCCGGATCTCGGCGGCGGCAAGAGCGTGCAGCCTGCTGCGCGCAACAGAACCTCCAGCAAGAAAGGGAACACGACATGAATTTCTTCCGGGCAGCCCTGCTCGCAACCGCCCTCGCCCTGCCGATGGCATCGACGGCGAGCCTCGCCGCAACGCCCGCCGACGTGCTCGTCGTGGCACAGAACATCGACGACATCGTCGCGATCGACCCCGCGCAGGCCTATGAATTCTCCTCCGGCGAATATGTCACGCAGGTCTATGACCGCCTCGTGCAGTACGACGCCGAGGACCCGACGAAGCTGGTTGGCGGTGTCGCGTCCGAATGGGTGGCCGACGATGCCGCCAAGACCATCACCTTCACGCTGCGCGACGGCGTAAAGTTCCACTCCGGCAATCCGCTGCGCCCCGAGGACGTCATCTATACGTTCAATCGCGTCATCGCGCTCAACAAGGCGCCGGCCTTCATTCTCACCCAGCTCGGCTGGACGCCGGAAAACATCGAGCAGATGGTCACCGCCGACGGCGCCAACAAGGTGGTCGTGAAGTATGAAGGCGACTTCTCCTCCGCCTTCGTGCTGAATGTGCTCGCCGCCCGCCCGGGCTCGGTGATCGATGCCGAAACCGTCAAGGCCA
Source organism: Shinella kummerowiae (assembly GCF_009827055.1). Lineage (GTDB taxonomy): Bacteria > Pseudomonadota > Alphaproteobacteria > Rhizobiales > Rhizobiaceae > Shinella > Shinella kummerowiae. The sequence goes on along the minus strand of NZ_WUMK01000005.1, from coordinate 307,971 downwards.
ACGAGGTGGATGGCGACTTCGGCAATGCCTGGCTCAACGCCAACTCGGCCGGCACCGGCCCGTTCAAGCTGCGCACCTACCGCGCCGGCGAAATGCTGGCGCTGGAAGCCAACCCGGATTACTTCAAGGGCGCGCCCACCCTGCGCCAGGTCATCATCCGCCATGTCGCGGAGGCGGCGACCCAGCAGCTCATGCTGAAATCCGGCGATATCGACATGGCGAAGAACCTGACGCCTGATCAGGTGGGTGGTCTCGGCGAGGACGTGAAGGTGGAAACCTATCCGCAAGCCGCCGTGCACTTCCTGTCCTTCAACCAGAAGATCGAGACCCTCACGTCGCCGGCCGTGTGGGAAGCCGCGCGCTACCTCATCGACTACAAGGGCATGACGGATTCCTTCCTGAAGGGCCAGATGGAGACGCACCAGGCCTTCTGGCCGAAGGGCTTCCCGGGCTCGCTCGATGAAAACCCCTACAGCTTCGATCCGGAGAAGGCCAAGAAGATCCTCGCCGATGCCGGTGTCACGACGCCGATCAAGGTGACGCTCGACGTGATCAACTCAACGCCCTTCACCGACATGGCGCAATCGCTGCAGGCCTCCTTCGGCCAGGCCGGCATCAACTTCGAAATCCTGCCCGGCACGGGCAGCCAGGTGATCACCAAGTACCGCGCCCGCACGCATGAGGCCATGCTGCTCTACTGGGGCCCGGACTTCATGGACCCGCATTCCAACGCCAAGGCCTTCGCCTATAACGAGGACAATGCGGACGACAAATACCAGTCGACCACGACCTGGCGGAATGCCTGGGCGGTTCCGGAAGAGCTGAACAAGGAAACGAAGGCGGCGCTGGCCGAGGCGGACCCGGCCAAGCGCGATGCGATATATGTCGACCTTCAGAAGAAGGTGCAGGCGAATTCGCCGATCGTCGTGATGTTCCAGGCCCAGAAGCAGGTGGCGATGAGCCCGTCGGTCGAAGGCTACGTCAACGGCGCCAACTCCGACTTCGTCTACTACCGTCTGGTAAAGAAGGCGCAGTAAACGCCAGCGGTGGCGGCTGAACGGTCGCCACCGTACCCCTCCGTCATTCGAGACGAATGGAAGCAATTCCCGGACACGGAGATCGGCCCAACCTCCCGCATAAGGTGAAAAATCCTTGGCGAACTGCGCGCCTTCAGTGTAAATTCCTTGCACCGCGCGTTTGCTCAGGGGGTGCCATGCGATCGATGCACGTGCTTGCCGGATGTCTCTTGGCCGCCGTTTTCGTAGGACCGGCCTATTCTGCGGAGGTAAAGGCGGAGCGTTGGCTTGCCGAAGGAAAGATCATCGGCAAGAAGGACAAGAAAGCGGAGGACGTCAGCGGATTGTCCTGCTCGACGACCGCCGACTTCCCCCGAACCTGCCTTCTCATCGACGACAATATTCAAGCCGCACAGATCATCACCCTGGAGGACGGCAAGCTGCTGGCGGGAGCGATGGTTCCCCTGATCAGCAACACCTTCGACGGCAAGGCGCTCGAACTCGATGGCGAGGGCGTCGCATTTGCGGATGGTGCCTTCTACGTCATCGGCTCGCATGGCCACCCGCGTGACAAGGACCATGAACTCGACCCGACAAACGATGCGGCGCGGATCGCCGCACACATTGCGGCCGCAAGCCAGATCGCCAAGGTGACGGTGGCCACCAACGGCACGGCGACGGTCGAAACAACGACCCTGTCCCTGGCGAAAGCAATCCAGGATCAGCCAGACCTCAAGGATTTTGCCGGCAAGCGGCTTGAGGAAAACGGCCTGACAATCGAAGGCATCGCCATCAAGGACGACCAGCTCTTCGCAGGCTTTCGCGGTCCTTTGTTTCCCGGCGGCCACGCCGCCGTGCTTGCGGTCTCCCTGGAGGGATTGGCAACGGGCGGCGACCTGAAAAGCCACATGTTCAAGCTGCCGATCGGCGAAGGCATCGGCATTCGAGACCTGGCATGGGATGGCGACCGCATCCTGGTGCTCGCCGGCCCCGGCCCGGACACTGCAGGGGTCTACACGGTCTTTTCCTGGGATGGCGCGGGTGACACGGTCGCGCCCCTCGTCTCCCTGACAGGCATTCCGGATGCCGGCGACAATCGCAAGGCGGAGGTCATCCTGCCTCTCGCCGAGAAAAAGTTCCTGATCCAGTTTGATGGTGAAAAGGAAGGTGGCGCCCTTGCCGTAACGCTGCCCTGACGACGCTTAAAGCGGCAGCTCCGTCGTGTACTTCACGCTTTTCAAGGCAAAGTGCGATGAGGAATTGGCGACCGCCTCATGGGTCAGGATCGCCTGCATCAGCAATTGTTCGTAATCCTTCACATCCCGCACGACGACGCGGAGGAGATAGTCCCATTCACCGGACATCGAATAACATTCCAGCACCTCCTCGTGCCGCTGCACAAAACGCTCGAAGTCGCGCCGGGCGATGGGATCGTGCGATTTCATGCGGACCTGGCAGAAGACGTTGAGGCCGCGACCGATACGGTCGGGATCGAGCAGGCGGACGGTCGGGCCGAGCACACCCGCCTCCTCCAGCGCCTTGATCCGTCGCCAGCAGGAGGCACTAGAGGCCCCCACCTCCTCGGCCAGAGCCGCATGACTGATGTCGCCGCGCTGTTGCAGAACCTGCAGGATTTTTCTGTCGATCGCGTCAAGATGAACTGTATTCATCGAATTTTCCGTAAGCATGATACAGACGTTTCATTTGTATCGTAGAAGCCAACCCGTTTGAAACGCTTTTTCGGTCACAGCGTTCTAGACTTTCCGTCCATGCACATGCGGGAGGAAACCATGGCGCAGGCTGCTTTCAAACCCATCATCCGGAACGCGCCGGACGCTTCCGTCGACTGGCGGCGCATCACCTATCTCGTGCACCTGTCCCGCGCGCTCGACGAGATGGAGGAAACCCGTCTCGTGCCTGAGAAGAAGGTGCTCTACCAGTTCTCCGCCCGTGGCCACGACATGGCGCAGATCATGCTCGGCAGCCTGCTGACAAACCGGCACGACGCGACCTGTGGCTACTACCGATCGCGCCCGCTGCTGCTGTCACTCGGCGTCGATCCCGCCGACGCGTTGGGTTCGGCGATGGGCCGCGCCGGCGGCTATTCCGACGGCCGCGACATCGGCGTCGTGTTCAATTATCCGAACCTTGAAGGCGCATCCGCGCTGCCGATGTGCGGTGGGGTCGGTACACAATACACGCCGACGGCCGGCTGGGCACAGGCCGTGAAATATTATGCCGATGTGCTGGGCAAGGCCGACTATGCCGAAAGCATCGCCGTCGTACTCGGTGGTGACGGTTCGGTGGCCTCGAACGGCTTCTGGTCGGCGTTGACCATCGCCACCACCCAGAGCCTGCCGATGCTGTTCTACATCGAGGACAACGGCTACGGCATCTCCGTGCCCTCGACCGTCCAGACGCCGGGCGGCAACATCGCCGCCAACCTGTCCGGCTGGAAGAATCTGACAGTCCTCGAAGGAGACGGCACGGATCCGGCCGCTGCCGCCCGCCTGACCGGCGCGGCGGTGGAACATGTCCGCCACAAGCGGGCCCCCGTGCTTCTGCGCCTCACCGTGCCGCGCCTGCAAGGCCACAGCTTCCAGGACACGCAGGCCTATAAGAGCGAGGAAACGGTTCGCAGCGAATGGGCGCGCGATCCCCTGCCACGCCTCAAGGACTACATCGTGCCGGCGGTGCTCAGCGAATCGGATTGGGATGGCGCGAACGACGATGCCAGGCAGGCTGCGGAGGCCGCGCGGGTTGCCGCGGAAGCGCGCCCCGTGGCGGTACCGGAAACGGTGACGCGGCATGTCTTCTTCGAGGGCGACGCGCAGGTGATGGGCGGGCAGCTCCGCCACGGCTATATGGCGCCCGAGATGACGCAGACCGCCGAGACGACCGGCCAGCGCATCAACATGGTGACGGCCATCCGCCGCACGCTGGACCACGAACTTTCGATCAATGAACGCGTCGTGCTGTTCGGCGAGGATATCGGGCCGAAGGGTGGCGTGCATGCCGTCACGCTCGGCCTTCAGGAAAAGTTCGGCCGCGAGCGGGTGTTCGACACCTCGCTGTCCGAGGAGGGCATCGTCGGCCGCGCGGTCGGCATGGCGCTGGCGGGGCTGATGCCGGTGCCGGAAATCCAGTTCCGCAAATATGCGGAACCCGCCACCGAGCAGATCAACGATTGCGGCACAATCCGCTGGCGCACCAACAACCGCTTTGCAGCGCCCATGGTGCTGCGCATGCCGGGCGGCTATTTCAAATGCGGCGATCCCTGGCACAGCCAGACGAACGAGGTCGCCTTCGTGCACCAGCCGGGCTGGAAGGTCGCTGTGCCCTCCAATGCGGCGGATGCTGTCGGCCTCCTGCGCACCAGCCTGCGCGGCAATGATCCGGTGATCTTCTTCGAGCACCGCGCCATGCTCGACCACGCCTGGGCAAGGCGCCCCTACCCCGGCGATGCCTATGCCCTGCCTTTCGGCAAGGCCGAATTCACGCGGCGCGGCGACAGGATCACGCTCGTCACCTGGGGCGCCATGGTGCATCGCTGCGAGGAAGCCGCCGACGGTCTCTCCGCAGACGTCATCGACCTGCGCACGCTGATGCCCTGGGACAAGGAGGCCGTGCTGTCCTCCGTGCGGCGCACACGGCGCTGCCTCATCGTTCACGAGGATCTCGGCACCGCCGGCTTCGGCGCGGAAATTTCCGCCGTCGTCGCCGACGAAGCCTTCATGGATCTCGATGCACCCGTCTCGCGCCTCACCATGCCGGACATACCAAGCCCGCACAATCCGGTGCTGCTCGACTGGGCCGTGCCCTCGGTCGGCCAGATCCGGGCCAAGCTCGAAGCGCTGCTGGAGTTTTGAGCGATGGCAGACGTGATCGATGTTCTCGCTCCTCATGAACAGGAAGGCACGAAGGCAGTGGTGCGCAACTGGCTGAAGGCGGTTGGCGAGCCGGTCGCACTCGATGAGCCGCTGGTGGAACTGGAGACCGACAAGGTCACCCAGGAGATCCCCGCCCCCCTCACCGGCATCCTGCATGAAATCCTCATGCAGAGCGGCGAAAACGCCGAACCCGGCGCTGTGCTTGGCCGTATCAGAATGGAGGGTGCATCGACTGCGGCTGTGACTGCGCCCGCTGCGGCGGCGGCACCGCAACCTGCACATATCGACCACGACATCCATTATTCCCCGGCGGTCCGGCGCGCGATCGAGGAATACGGCATCGACCCCGCAACGGTGACAGGTACCGGCAAGGGCGGGCGGGTCACCCGCGGCGATATGGATGCCGCCCACGAAGCGGCCCTTGCCCGCAACCTCGTTCCCGCAACGCAGTCTGCAAAGACGCCTTCCCTGCCCTCGACACGGGCGGACAAACCGTCGGGCGATCTGCGCGCGCACTCCGTTCCCCATTCGCCAATGCGGCTCGCCATTGCCGAGCACATGAAGATGTCCGTCTCGACGGCGCCGCATGTCACGACCGTGTTCGAAGCCGATTTCAGTGCCGTGATCCGCCATCGCGACAGGAGCAAGGCCGCCTCCGGCGTATCGCTGTCCTACACCGCCTATATCGTCGCGGCCTGTGTTTCCGCCATGAAGGCGGTGCCCGAGGTCAACAGCCGCTGGCATGGCGACCGCCTGGACATCTTCGAGGATGTGAATATCGGCGTCGGCACGGCCCTCGGCAATGACGGCATCGTCGTGCCGGTCATCCGCGATGCGCAGAACCTCTTGCTTGCCGGCATTGCCGCGCGCTTGCAGGATCTCACCGCGCGCGCCCGCACAAACACGCTGACGCCGGCCGACATGCGCGGCGGCACTTTTACCATCTCCAACCACGGTGTATCCGGGTCGCTCGTCGCCGCGCCGATCATCATCAACCAGCCGCAATCGGCGATCCTCGGCGTCGGCAAACTGGAAAAACGGGTCGTGGTGCGCGAGGTGGACGGTGTCGATACGATCCAGATCCGGCCGATGGCCTATGTTTCGCTCACCATCGACCACCGCGCACTCGACGGCCACCAGACGAACGCCTGGCTCACCCGTTTCGTCGAAGCGCTTGAAAGCCCGCCGCAATGACCGTCTCCCACGACTATGACCTCTTGGTCATCGGCGGCGGCCCGGCGGTTATGCCTGCGCCATCCGCGCCGCCCAGCTTGGCCTGAAGACCGCCTGCGTGGAGGAGCGCCCGACACTCGGCGGCACCTGCCTCAATGTCGGCTGCATCCCCTCGAAGACGTTGCTGCACGCAACCCACCTACTCGAAACTGCCCGCGATGGCCACATGGCCGGTTTCGGCATCCGCACCGGCGCCGTTTCCGTCGACCTTGCAACGCTGATGGCGCGCAAGGACACGACGGTCGCCACGCTGACCAAGGGCATCGATTCCCTGTTTCGCAAACATGGCGTGACCCGCCTCACCGGCCGCGCGCGTCTCGCCGGGCAGGGCCGCGTCGACATTGCTGGAAAAACGGTCCGCGCCGGATCCGTTGTCATCGCCACCGGCTCCCTACCGGCAACGCTGGCCGGCGTGCCGGTGGACAATGCGGCCGACATCATCGTCGATTCGACCGGCGCCCTGTCCTTGCCGCGCGTGCCGGAACGACTTGTCGTGATCGGCGGTGGTGTCATCGGCCTCGAGCTTGGCTCGGTCTGGTCTCGTCTCGGCGCGAAGGTGACGATCATCGAATATGCCGACCGCATCCTTCCCGGCATGGATGACGATATCCGTGCGACGATGACGAAGCTGCTGACAAAACAGGGCCTGACGATCCTGAGCGCGACATCCGTCTCCGCCGCCCGGGTGGAGGACGGTGTGGCGCTTCTCTCCCTGGCGGTTGCAGACGGAAAATCCTCGGAACTGGCTGCGGATGTCGTGCTCGTTGCCACGGGACGCCGGCCGAACACACACGATCTCGGGCTGGAAACGGTCGGCATCACACCGGATGACGGCGGCTTTATCCCGGTGGACGGGCGCGGGCGGGCGGGCATGAGCGGCGTTTTTGCCATCGGCGACGTGACACGCGGCCCCATGCTGGCGCATCGCGCGCAGGATGAGGGCATTGCCATCGCCGAGCGGCTCGCCGGCAAACCCGGCATCGTCAACCATGCGCTCATCCCGGCGATTGTCTACACCAGTCCCGAGGCGGCCTCCGTCGGCAGGACCGAACAGGCCCTCAAGGCAGACGGCGTGCCCTATCGTGCCACGACGTTTCCCATGCTCGCCAACAGCCGGGCAAAAGCCAATGGCAGCACCGAGGGGTTCGTCAAACTGCTATGCCACGCGGGTTCCGGCGTGGTGCTCGGCGCGCATATCGTCGGTGACATGGCAGGCACGATGATTGCGCAGATCGCGCAGGCGATGGAGTTCAGCGCGACGGCTGAGGACATAGCCTATACCTGCCATGCGCATCCCACGCACAGCGAGGCAATCAAGGAAGCGGCCCTTGGCTTCAGTGGCAGCGCCATTCACATCTGATGCTGGGGCCGGGTCCTGCCTTCCGCGTTTTTAGGCGGGCATATTCCTCGACTTGAGCATGCCGCCCGCGCCACGCAAAAGTGGACGCTCGATCAGATAGTAGCCACATAGCCCCGCCAGCGTGCCGACCAGGAACGAGGCCAGCAAAACGAGCCATGACGCAAGGCCGAGCATCATGCCGGCCTTCGCCACGACGGAGATGGCGAAGGTGTGCCAGAGGTAGATCGAATAGGACGCGTCGCCGAGAACAGCCGGGAGCCTCAGGCGCGGCACGCGGCCCCTCGTCTCCAGTGCTGCGGTACCGTAGACGAGCGCGCAGGCGAGCGGGCCACAGGTCCATTCGTCGAACGGCAATCTCAGAATACCGATGAGCGCAAAGCCGACCAGTGCACCGACAATCAGAACCAGTGAAGCGAATGCATTTGGGACCCAGCCTGCCAGCCATAGCCGGCCGATCAGCATGCCGGCAACGAATTCCAGGATGATCGGGCGCGTATAGGTGACGATCAGGGGATTGCTGCTCTCCACCGCAAACCCGATCGCGACGAGGCCGACAAAGACAAGGACCATTGCGGGAAGCAGGAAGCTTCTCGGCAGGGCGAGGCAGGCGGCGAAGACGACGTAGAAGAACATTTCGTAGTTGAGCGTCCAGCCCTGCACGAGCACCGGCCAGAGACCGCCGCTGCTCGGCGAGGGCAGCGGCACGAAGAAAAACGATGCGAGCACATGGCCTGCCGTCAGCACCAGATTGGGAAAGAGACCGGCAAGCCCACCCGCTACCATCAGGGCGGTCGCCAGCCAGTAGATCGGCACGATGCGGCGGATACGGTCGATCAGGAAGCGCCCGGGCGAGACCGGGCGCCGCTCGACGATGACCCACATGATGAAGCCGCTGATGACGAAGAAGACATCGACGCCGGCCGCGCCGATGGCAAAAGCAAAACCGCTGCGTTCCGCCGCATGGAAGACCACGACCGCGAGCGCGGCGAAGGCGCGCAGATACTGGATGCCGTAGAGCGTGTTGTGTTGTCCCGCCGGCCGCTCCGCGCCCGTCATGTCAGCGCCGCCCCGGACTGGCGAAGCAGGGGCCGTCTGTCTTCCACGGCAACGTTTTTTTGCGTATCGGCAAGTTTCCCGGCCGCGAAATAGAGCAGGAAGGACCCCACATGATAGGGGTTGAGGATGTCGATTTCGACGAAGGTACGCACAGCAAGCAGCGCCGCCACGGTGCACAGCACCAGCGCCTCCAGGTCATGCGTCGCGGAAAGCAGGCGCCGCAGATGCCCGGCGAACGTCACGATCAGCACCATCGACAACAGCAGGCAGCCGATCAGCCCCGTCTCGACGGTGGCGGCAATGAAGGTGTTGTGGAAGTGGAAGCCGGACCGCGTGCCGATGAAGAAGGCGGCCCAAAGCCGCTCGGCCTCGGCAAAACCCTGCACCCAGAACGCCTGGTACCCAATGCCAATCAGCGGAGCCTCGCCGGCCGCCTCGATGCCCTGCTGCCAGAGATAGGTGCGGCCGGTCAGCGTCGCGTCCTTGCCGAAGGCGCCCAGCACCATTTCGTAACCGCCGCCATAGGCGCCGGCGATGAGGGTGAGAACCGTTGCAATCGCGAGACCGAAAAACAGCATCTTGCGATGGGCTGGCGCCAACAGTTCAAGCCCACGCAGGGCAAGGCACAGGCCGGCAATGGCGATCGTCGTCAGCACCGATGTCGCAGATTGCGAGGCCTTGAGGCAGTAGAGCGCGATCACGATGCAGCCGACAGCCGCGAGCCGCCAGAGCCCCCGCTCGGCACCGAGAAACAGCGCCGCGAACGCGAACAGCACAGCGAGCGAGGCATAAAAGCCAAGCTGGTTTTTCGAGGCGAAGGCACCGACGAAGCTGTAGGTGCCGTCCAGCGGATCCAGGTGATAGACGCCGAAAACGAGGGAGTAGAACAGAACCAGCCCGGTCCCGAGCAACCCGCCGCGCACGAGAGTGCGCGTGTCGACGACCCGCATGGCGATCAGCGCGCAGATCACATGGGAAAGATACTGTACCCCGGCGCGGGCGGTGGCGCCGGACGCCTGCGACCAGAAGACCGACAGGCAGGCGAAAATGGCGAAGGCGAAGATCCAGAGATAGCGCGTGTAGTTGCCGAGCACGCGCCGGTAGTCAACGGCGACCAGTGGCAGCCACAGCGCATAATAGGCGAGGATCGATATCTGGCCGAAGCGGAAGGAATAGGCGAAGACGAAGAAGGACAGCGCAACGGCGGTCGCGGCATAGGCCTCGTTGCCGACAGGTCCGATCAGGCGCGTCTTCGCGATCCGCATGCCTGCCTCACTGGGTCCCGACGGCGACATCCACCTTCACGATGTCACCCGGCAGGACCGGCGTCGTTTCGGTGGCGCGGATCTGCTCGGTCTTGCCCTCCACCGTGCGCTGGATGGAATAGACAATGTTGGCGGCGGAAAGCCCACCCTTGAGGGCTGCGGCATCGGCCGACTGCATCAGCGCCTCGGACATCAGGTCCCGGCTTGTGCCGAGCTTCAGGGCGAGCGTGTCGAGTTCCTGTTCGGTATTCTGCAACTCCTGCGCCAGCTGCGAATCCCAGTCGTTCTGCAGGTTTGTTTCGTCCTGCGTCGCCTTGTTGATGTCCTGCTTGGCCTTGAGCGACGCGGTGTCGATGTCGAGCAGCGCGGCCTGAAGATCGGCAGTGCGTTGCTCCAGCGCCAGGCGGCGAGAACTGATGGCAAGGCCCTTTTCGGCGAGCGTATCCACCTTCGTCAGGTCGCCCTGCACAAGTTCAAGCTGGCGGGTCTGCGTTTCCGATTTCTTGCCGAGCGCCTCGATTTCGTTGGTGAGCAGCGACTTGAGGTCGGCAAGCGCGGTCAATTGCACCCGCAGCCGCCTTTCCCGCGACGTCTTCAGTGCTTTTTCGCTTTCCAGGATGGCGCCGGCCTCCTGCGACGTGGCGAGTTCCTTCGGCATCTCGATGCCCTCGGCGCCCCGCATTTCGGCTGTGACGCGTGCCCGGCGGATCAGCAAGCGATTGCGCTCGGCGAGGTAGACGGCGGCCTCGCCTTCGGAACGCAGGAAGTCGCGGGCGAACCGCTGGCCGGCATCCGCGCGCCGCAGACCGCCGCCGAAGCTGACGGCCTTGAGAACGGTAAGGCCAGGCGCATAGGGATAGGCCCCCGGCGTCTGCACCTCGCCGGCGAGGTAGACCGGCCGGTACTCGGCAATCTCCACCGAAGCGGATGGACGGTCGCGCAGGCCGAAGAGGATCTGCATCTTCTTGCCGATCTCCTCGGCAAGTTCGCCGGACGTGCGGCCATCGGCCGGCAATTGCCCGATGAATGGCAGGGAGACGGAACCATCGGCCCCGACGCTGTAGTCGCCGCTGACCGCGCTCCAGTCACGGATAGCCCCTTCGGCGGTCTGCCATTCCGCAACACGGATGCGCAGTTTATCCATCACACCCAGCCGGTACTCGGCTGCGGAAACGGGCTGGGCAGCGAGCGCCAACAGCAGGCAAAGCCCGCCAAGCGCCGCCATGCGAAAAAAAGCCGCGGCGCGGGCCGCGTGCAAAATCGTCTTCATGGAAACCTCTGTCTCTGGTCTCCCGCAGCCACGAGGGAATGCGGGAGAGAGCTTCGGATCAATAGCTGCCGCGTGACAGGCAGACGGCCGGAATGGTGCGGGCGACGATGACGAGGTCGGAGGCAAGCGACCAGTTGCGCACATAATGCGTGTCGAATTCGATGCGTGCCGAATAGGACACATCGTTGCGGCCGCTCACCTGCCACAGGCCGGTGAGGCCAGGACGGGTCTGGAGATAGTAGACCGCCGAGGCCTCATAGAGCTCCAGCTCGTCCTCGACGACCGGACGCGGGCCGACGATGCTCATCTCGCCCCGGAGGATGTTGATGAGCTGGGGCAGCTCATCGAGGCTGAGCTTGCGCAGGACAGTGCCGACGACGGTCACGCGTGGATCGTCCTGCAGCTTGCGCGTCGTGCGCCATTCCTCATAGGCGGCCGGGTTCTGCTCGAAATACTGCTGCAGAACGGTGTCGCCGTTTTCAGACATGGTCCGGAACTTCAGGCACCGGAACATCGATCCGTTGTAGCCGATGCGGCGGTGGCCATAGAAGACACTGCCGCCATCGGAATATTTTACGAGCGCCATGATCAGCACGAAGATCGGGCTGAGCACGACAAGGGCGGCAAAGGCCACCAGAATGTCAAAGCTCCGTTTCGATATTCCCCCTATCGGCGGAGCGCCGGTTATGGCCGAACTGAAAAACGGCGAACTGGCCGATCGACTCGCGGACTTCATAGAGATGGCTCCATTTCAACTTGCGATTTGGTCGGGTCCCCCCGGACGTGTTCAGACATCCAATGCGGAGTGTATGGTCACAGTTTGTTTTTTGAAGCGTGATTTATCGATTAAAAAAAGGGCACAGCGTATTTAAGAGAATCTTGATATCCTAAACTAAAGCTTATCTGAAGAATCGGCACGCAAAATTCTCAGATCCGCGACGCCAAAACTCAGCACAACCGGTTCATTTCGAGCGTTTAAGCTTGTTATCAATTCTTTTGACGCTGACTCTCTGCCAAGCAGAACACGAGAAATAGGAAATTCCACACATCGGCTTCATATTTTGATCCATATATACTGCATTGCATCGCATTTTTTTGCGCTGCAATATTATATTGCGGTGCACATTTTTCCGTGACATGCCGCCGACTTTGTAACAAAAGTTGATCGCACATTGCGGAGTGCGCAACCCATCGGGTGCGCCCATCATGGACAAACTCGCGTCATCGGCGTAACCGGCCGTCAGCGCGGAAAAATCGTGACAGAATCTGGGCAGGAAGAAGGCGTGCGTTTTCGCAGCGAAACCGATTCTGCCTTAACCGAACCACAAGACAAATCGGGGAAAGTCGGAACCGGGCCTGTCGCGGACTGGTTAATACCAATGATTGCGAAGGCGGCGGCGGCCCCCTATAGTTCGATAGAGCCTCAGAGGAGACGGCGGACCCACCGATGAAACGCGCGCCGGAAACGAAATGGCGAGACAGCACGGCCTATGCGCCGCGCTTCTTCTTGAGCATGGTGGTTGCGCTCGTCGCTTTCGCCATCGTGACCTATTTCGCGACGGGGTCGATCACGACGACGGCGATACAGACGCTGATCTGTGCCGTTCTCATTCAGGTCGGTTATTTCCTGATGACGCTCTTTCTGGTCTGGCGGACTGCCAAGCAGCGCAAGGCGGAAACGGACAAGGGCTTGCGCGGCAAACAGGACCTCGACGCCGCCAAGACGAAGGTCCCCGTGTCGATCAACGAGCCCGGCCACTCCAAGTTCTGATCCGGACAATTTGCGGCGGGCCGTTTTTGTGCCCCCTTTGCCTTTCATGTTGCGTTGCAGCGTAGGCCTGTCCTGCGCCTCGACAATTCAACGCGAGAGAGGGGTGGATCGTGACCCAGCAAGAAAAGGTCTGCGTTATCATTGCCGCGAAGAATGCGCAGGAGACCATCGGGCGCGCTGTGCGCTCGGCCCTGGCAGAGCCGGAAGTGGCGGAAGTCGTGGTGGTGGATGACGGCTCGGACGACCGCACGATGGCGGCGGCGGGCGAGGCTGACGACGGAAGCGGACGGCTCGATATCATCCGGTTCCGCGTGAACAGGGGGCCGTCTGCGGCGCGCAACCACGCCATCGCCATTTCCCGCGCCCCACTGATCAGCATCCTCGACGCCGACGACTTCTTCTTTCCCGGCCGCTTCAGCCAGCTTCTCGCCTGCAAGGACTGGGATTTCGTTGCCGACAACATCGCCTTCATGGCGACACCCGATCTCGGCCAGCAGCCGGCACGCTTTGCCCCCCGCCCACGCGGGCTCGACCTCAAGGCCTTCATCCTCGGCAACATTTCCCGCCGCGGCGCGCCACGCGGCGAACTAGGCTTTCTCAAGCCGGTGATGCGCCGGGCATTCCTCGACGCGCACGGCCTGCGCTATCGCGAGGACATGCGTCTTGGCGAGGATTACGAACTCTATGTGCGCGCGCTTGTGAAGGGCGCGCGGTACACCGTTATCGAGAGCTGCGGCTATGGCGCTGTGGTGCGCGCAAATTCCCTGAGCGGGCAACATCGCACGAAGGATCTCGAAGCGCTCCACAAGGCGGAACGCGCGATCCTTGCGGCCGGCGACGTGCCCGCGGAGGCTGTCGGCGTCATGCGCCGGCACTGCCGGCAGATCGGCGACCGGTATGCGCTGCGCCATTTCCTCGACAGCAGGCGGGAACGTGGGGCCGGCGCCGCGCTGGCCTATGCCTTCGGCAACCCCACGGCCATGCCGGCAATTGCCGGCGGCATCCTGCGCGACAAGGTGGATGCAGCGCGCCGCCGCAGCCACCGGCAAACGCCCGCCCCGCAGGATGGCGGGCTGCGCTATCTGCTACCCGCGACCTCCACGGCACGCGACTAGAGATAGTCGCGCCGCACGCCCTCCAGCACATCGTAGAGCCGCGCCTTGCGCTCGGAGAGGCGCGCATCGGTGCTGAGTTGCGGTCTCGCGCGGCTCGCCTGCCACAGCGCCAAAGTCGACGGTGCCGCCAGCACCTGTTTGGCCGCTAGGCGTAAGCCGGGTTTGTGCGCCATCTGTGCGACGGCGACGTCCCCCTCCTCGACCCTTTCAGGCGCCACGGCAACGGCTGCCACCCCTTGCCTGTCATAATCGACGCCCCAGAATCGCGCGCCCTTGATGATCGCTTCTGCCCGCGTCGAGATCGGGATGCGCCTTGGTTTGTGCTCGACACCGACGGTCGATGCCCAGTCGCGCCATTTGAAGCTGTTGATGCTGTCGGATGTGCTGACCGCCACCCAGGGCACGCGGAAGGCGTCCGCAAGGATGGCACCGTGCATGGATTCGGCGACGATCAACTCCGACTGCGCGATCTGGCGGATCACATCCTTCGCCTCGCCACGCGGATCGATATAGTGCAGGCCAGCCATGGCGCAGATGACCGGCCAGAGGCCCGCCACCGCCGATTCCCAATGCGGAACGAAAGACTGCTTGTAACGCTTGGGCAGGCTGGCAAATTCCGGCATGTCGGCGACGAGAACCGCTGGATCGATGACGCCCAGATCCACCGGCACGCCTACCTTTTCCGCCGTCAGCGGACCGCGCACGCAGCGAATATCCCAGAGGCTTCTGTCTTGCATATCCGGCAGGCTTCCATAGCCGAAACCGCTGCCGAGCACGAGCTTTCGCCCCTCTTCCGGCAGCAGCGCACGGTTCAGCACCGTGCCAACGCCGACCAGAAGCACATCCGAATGCACCTCCCGGAAGCCGGGCAGCAGGAAATCCCATAGCCAGAGATTGAGGTCGTCACCGAAATTGCCATGTTCCGATTCCCAATAATAGGGCTTCATGTCCCACTCCTTGCAATGGCGTTTCTCAAAAGGACGGGCCGGAGGCGGCCCGCCGCAGGGTCAGCGGGAGAATTTGCCGACGGCGAGCCCAAACGCGCTCGTGATGATGCGAGGGTCGCGCATGGCCCAGCGCGCCAGCATGTCGAACTGGGGAAGCTTGCGGCGTTTGACCAGCCGCGCCTGGCTCCACAATGCCTGGCGCCGCGCCGTCTGCTTGTAGGAGCGCAGCGAAGCGGCTTCCGCCGGCCGGCCGGCAAAACGCGTCTCCAGCCGATCAAGCGCCACCCAGGTGTTGAATTGCTGGCGCAGGAATTGCGGCGAGTCGTTGTCGACGCCGTGGAAAATATTCAGCCCCTCGCCGCGCACCGCGCCGGCTTCGCCACTCAACACCACGCGGCGGGCGGCGAGCACGCAATCGCAGAAGAACAGCACGTCCTCCGCCGCAAGCCGGAGGGCAGCATCGAAACGCACTTTTTCGAACAGGGGTCGCCCGATCACCATCGAAGAGAGGTGGAGGAAGCTCCAGTTTTTCAGCATGACCTGCGTCAGCCCCGGTATCTCGATGAGCAGCGGATCGTCGCTCAACCGCTCGACCGCTTCGGTCTTTTCAAGGTCGGCGACGCCGAAATGATAATAGAATGCATCGCCTCCGGTAATCGACGCAAAATAGCAGTCGGCCTCGAAGGCCGTCATCGCCGCATGGGCGACGGCGAGGTGATCGGGGGTCCAGGCATCGTCCGAATCAAGGAAGGCGACAAAGGCCGAATCGGCCGGCACATGATCGAGCCCGGTATTACGTGCGCCGCCCGGCCCGGCATTCTCCTGACGGATGATGCGTACCCGCGCACGCTCCGCCTCCGAAAAATTCACGATGTCGCCATCGGCCGGATACGGCGATTCATCGTCGACGACAATGACGTCGAAGTCGTTGAAACTTTGAGCAAACACCGACGTGAGTGCACGTCGCAGAATGCCCGGCTCCTTCTGATAGAAGGGGATGATAACTGTCAGCTTCGCCATCTTTTCGTCCCTGTGGTTTCTCTAGAAAGAGTTTCGCATGGTCTCCTCCCACCGGGGCGCGGCCGTTTCCGGCGCAGGCATTTCGTCGTCGTCGAGGCTCCTCTTTCGATCGGAATCCGCTATGTCCCAGCAGGTCAACGCGACGTCGGTGACACGAAACGTCGGCTGGAGCGTCCTATCCAAGACAAGCACATTCGGGCTTAAATTTGTCACGGTGCCCATTCTGGCAAGGCTTCTGACGCCGGAAGAGTTCGGCGCGGTGGCAGTGGCGCTGGCCGTCGTGCAGTTCCTGGCGATGATCGGCGGGGCCGGTCTTGCCTCCGCGCTCATCCTCGAACCGAAGGAAGACGAGGAGACGATCCACTCGGTTTTCTGGGCCAATCTGGCGCTCGCCTGCCTGATGGCTGCGGGGCTTTATATCTGGGCAGAACCGCTCGCCGACTGGTTCGGCGCGGCCGATGCGGCCTATCTTTTGCACCTCATGTGCCTGCTCATTCCGTTGCAGCTTGCCGGCGACGTGGCCTATGCGCTCGTCGCCCGGCGCATGCAGTTCAGCAAGGATGCGCTGTGGAGCATGATCTCCGAATCGGTCGCGGCGATCGCTGCGGTGATCATGGCACTTGCCGGCTTCGGCATCTGGGCGCTGGTGACCCAGCTTTTCGTCTCAGGCGTGATCCGGCTCGCCGGCCTCTTCTTCGTCTCCCGCTATCTGCCGCGCCTGCGTTTCCGCCCGCGCGCGGTCGCCAGGCTCGCGCGTTACAGCCTCGGACTGATGGGCTCGGAGATTGCCAATTTCATCACCTTCCAGTCGCCGATGGTCGTCATATCGCGGTTTCTCGGCCTTGCGGATGCCGGCGCCTATTCCGCCGCCAATCGCTTTTCCAGCATTCCCAACCAGGTGGTTCTGTCGGCGGTCATGGGCGTGCTGTTCCCGGCCTTCAGCGCCATGATGCACGACCGGGAGCGCCGGTCGCAGGCGCTGATGCTGAGCACGCAGGTGACGACGCTGCTGCTCGCGCCGATGATGTTCGGCCTATGGGCGCTGGCAGAGCCCTCTATGCTGCTGCTCTTCGGGCCGCAATGGGCCGCGGCATGGCCGGTGCTCGGACTGCTTGCCCTTTCCAAGGGTCTGCTGACACCGTGCAGCACGTTCATTCCCTATCTCAAGGGCTCCGGCCATGGTGGTGCGCTGTTCTGGTGGGCGGTCGGCCGTGCCGTCGTCACCACGGGCGCCGTCGCCTATGGCGCCTATAACGGCTCATTAGTCGAGGCGATGGTGGCGCTCTGCATCGTCAATGCGCTGGTTCTCGTCGGCTATTCCTGGGTGGTGTTCCGCGCGGATGGTACGCCGTTCCTCGTCGGCTTCTACCCGTCGATCCGGCCGATGCTCACCGCGGCGCTGATGGCGATCGTGGTGCGTTACACGCTGGACAATTACCTTGCCCTCCACGTTCACACGGTTCTGCAGGTCGGTTTCGGCATCGTGCTTGGCGGTGTGATCTATGCGGCCCTGGTGTTGTTGACCGAGCGTCCGCTGCTTCGAAAACTGCTCGAGCTCGTTCGCCGCCCCAAGCCGCAAACCGCTGCGAGCCTGCCGTAAGCTGCCCCAATTCGGCATCGCGCCGCCGCAATTGCCGTTTTGTTCGCCTCAAACAATTAAGCAGCGCGAAAAAAATTTCGCGCTGTTTGCAGCCACAAATTGCGACTGAATCAGTATATTCGAATAAACTGCAAAGTATTGTTGCCCTAGCGCTCGATCGTCCTTCGCCGATCTCCGCGGAACTATTTTCGGCGGCCATCCGCACAGGCCGTCATGCTGCATTGCAACCAAGTGATCACGAAAATTTGCTGCACCGCCATATTTTCCGCGACCCCATCCGGCACACTCCTCTTCGTAGGCTCGAGTCTGCTCTTGTTTGAACGACCGTCCGGGGGGAACGGTCCACCAGAGGGGTGACCCACATCGTGGATATCGACGCGACCGTTTCAGCGCGCATCAATGTGATGCGCATCGTGCTGATCTCGGGGATCATCTTCGTGCATGTTCCCTACGATCCGGCGACGAGCCCGTATCTCGGCCAGTTCGGTGGGCTGGACTGGATGCGCGTGTTCCTGGCCGACAGCCTCTTCCGCATCGGCGTGCCGTGCCTCAGCGCCATTTCCGGCTACCTGCTGTTCCAGCGCGGCTGGGATGCCTTCGATTATGCCAAGACGTTGCGCACCAAGGCCTCGACGATCCTCGTGCCGTTCCTGCTGTGGAACACGGCCTTTCTCGCCCTCGTCTATGTTGCGCAGTCGCAGGGCATCGGCTTCGGCTACCTGCCGGATGTCGTCAACGCCGCGCCGCGCGACCTGATGAACCTCACGCTCGCCATCGAGACCTGGCCGATCAACATCCCGCTCTATTTCCTGCGCGACCTGCTGCTTTGCCTGCTGTTGTCACCGCTCATCGCGCTCGCCGTGCTGCGCTATCCGCGCACCGTGCTCGCCCTGATGCTCGCCTATGCGGTACTGCCGGTGCCGAACGGCATCTTCCTCAAGAAGGCGATCCTGTTCGGTTTCAGCTTTGGCGTCTGCGCCGCCTTGCACCGTGTCGACATCAAGCGGCTGGACCGATTTGCAGCCCCCGTGGTGCTGGCCGTGTTCGCCATGGCCGTGCTGTTGTCGCTTGCCCTCTATGCCTATGGCCCTGAATTCCCCGCCTGGCTCGACATGGTGCGCAGCCTTGCGGCCATCGCCGGCATCTTCGGTGCCTGGACGTTGTCGGCGCTGCTCATCCAGACCCGTGCCGGCCAGGCCCTGTCACGGCTCGGCGGGCTCAGCTTCTGGATCTTCTGCGCGCATTATCCGCTGCTCATCCTGTTCTGGATGGTGTGGAACCGCCTGGATATTCCAGACTATCCGCTGTTCTACGCGGCGAGCCCCGTGCTGGCGCTTGCCATCCTCGTTTCGACACATGCGGCGGCGCGACGCTTCCTGCCTTCGCTGCACGCCGTCCTCACCGGTCGACGCATCGGCGGCCAGAAACGGCAATCGGCCGAACGATCCCAACACACGCCGATGAAGCCCTCAGACCCCCTCGCTCAAAGGAGGTGACGACAATGACGTCCCCCTCGAAAACGATCCTGTGCACCACAGCATTTCTTGTCGCCATGGCTGCAAACAATCCGCTCGCCGCCCAGGAAGGCGCAAAGGGCGCCTCCTTCGTCGAAGAGTTCGACCAGCTCGACAAGAAGCTCTGGTATGTCTCCGACGGCTGGAACAACGGCCCCCACCAGAACTGCACCTGGTCGGCCGAGCAGGTCGCGGTGCGTGACGGCAAGCTGGAACTCTCCTTCGACGCTGCATCGGGCGGCGAGCGCCAATATGCCTGCGGCGAGGTGCAGACGCGCCAGCGCTACGGCTACGGCACCTATGAGGTGCGCATGAAGTCCGCGACCGGCCCCGGCCTCAACTCGGCCTTCTTCACCTATATCGGCCCCACCGACAAGAAACCGCATGACGAGATCGACTTCGAGGTGCTCGGCAAGGATACGTCACGCGTGCAGCTCAACCAGTATATTGCGGCCAAGGGTGGCAATGAAAAGCTGATCGACGTGCCCGACGGTGCCGACAGCGGTTTCAACGACTATGCCTTCGTCTGGGAAAAGGATCGCCTTCGCTACTACCTCAATGGCGCACTGGTGCACGAGGTGACGGACCCGCAAAAACTCCCGACCAACGCCCAGAAGATTTTTCTCTCGCTGTGGGGCACCGACACGCTCTCCGACTGGATGGGACGCTTCGCCTTTGCCGGGCCGACCAAGCTCGAGGTCGAGCGCGTCGCGTTCACCGCCGAGGGCGAGGCCTGCCAGTTCGATGGCTCCGTCGCCTGCCTGATGAATTGAACCCGATCGGATCTGCCTGATGCTCCGTGTCCTGTATCTCGTCCATGACCTGTCCGATCCCGCCGTGCGCCGGCGGGTGATGATGCTGCGCGCCGGTGGTGCCGAGGTCTCGCTCGCCGGCTTCCGGCGCGGCGAAAACCGGCTTGCCGACATCGAGGGCATCGCCCCGCTGGAACTCGGTGCAACCGAGGACGCTCGCTTTGCCCGGCGCCTTCTTGCGGTGGTTGGCGCGGCGGCGACGCTCGGCAGCCGGCTGCACACTGTCGCCCGACCCGACGTCATCATTGCGCGCAATCTCGAAATGCTGGCGCTTGCCAACAAGGCGGCGGCCCATTTCGGCGGCGCGATCCCGATCGCCTACGAATGCCTGGATATCCATCGGCTGCTGTTGCGCAAGGATTTGGTCGGTGGCGCCTTGCGCGCGGCAGAAAGCCGTTTCGGCCGGAATGCCAGCCTGCTCGTCACCAGTTCGCCGGCCTTCGTCGAAAACTACTTCAAGCCGCTCTCCAAGATCCGCGCGCCCGTACATCTCCTGGAAAACCAGGTCCTGGAGCTGGATGGCAGCGCTGACAAACTGCCCGCACGGACGAAGCCGGAGGGTGAGCCCTGGCGCATTGGCTGGTTCGGGGCGATCCGCTGCCGCAAATCTCTGGCACTTCTCTCGGATTTCACCCGGCGCATGAATGGGCGGTTCGAAGTCGTGCTGCGTGGCCGGCCCGCACGCTCCGAATTCGACGATTTTGATGGCCTGATCGCACGCGAACCCTTCATCCGCTTCGAGGGGCCCTACCGCAACCCGGAGGATCTCGCCGCGATCTATGCCGGGGTGGATTTCTCCTGGGCGATCGACTTCTTCGAGGAGGGCCAGAATTCGGCCTGGCTACTGCCCAACCGGCTCTATGAGGGCTGCCGGCATGGCGCCCTGCCGATCGTGCTCGCCGGAACCGAAACGGCGCGGCACGCCGTTCAGCGCGGCGTCGGCATTTCACTTGCAGACGCGCGGCTCGAAACGCTGACTGCGCAGTTCACCGCCTTTGACGGCGATCTCTACCGCGACCTTCACGCCAATCTCGTAGCACTCGGACCGCGACCATGGATCATCGACCGGGCGGATTGCGCAGCGTTCGTCCAGCGTCTCGCAGCCCTTCGGCAACCCGGCGCCCAACCGGCGGCGCCGCACCCTCTCCCCTCCCTCGTCGCAACCAAGGTGGATGCCCATGACCGTTGACGCTGTAAAATCCGTGCGTTGCCTGATCGTGATCCCATGCCTCAACGAGGCGTCCTATCTCGAGCCGCTGATCCAGCAGCTCGAGCCGACACTGAAAGAACTAACGGCCACGCTCGTGGTTGTGGACGGCGGCAGCACGGATGGGACGCGCGACATTGCCAAGCGCCTCGCGCAAAACCTGCCGAACCTGCACGTCCTCGACAATCCGCGGCGCATCCAGGCGGCCGCGATCAACCTCGCCGTCGAGACCTTCGGCCTGGAGCACGACTATCTGATCCGCATCGACGCACACGGCACCTATCCGCACGACTATTGCCGCGTGCTGGTCGAGGAGGCGCTGGCGACCGAGGCGGATTCCGTCGTCGTCGCCATGCAGACCGTCGGTTTCGGCCTGTTCCAGAAGGCGACAGCCGTCGCGCAGAATTCGGTGCTCGGCAATGGCGGCGCCAAACATCGCGCCGGGGCAGAAAGCCACTGGGTGGATCATGGCCACCACGCGCTGATGCGCATTTCGGCCTTTCGCGCGGTCGGCGGCTATGACGAGAGTTTCAACGCCAATGAGGACGCCGAATGCGACTACCGCCTGAACAAGGCCGGTTATCGCATCTGGATGACGGCACGCACCAGCATGATCTACTATCCCCGCGCCAGCGCGCCGCTACTGTTCAAGCAGTATTTCCGCTATGGCCGCGGGCGGGCCCGCAATTTCCTGAAACACCGCTCGCGACCAAGCCTTCGCCAGATGATCCCGCTGATGGTTGCCCCCGTCGCGGTCGGCGCCTTTCTGGCGGCCATCACCTGGATTGCGGCAGTGCCGTTCGTACTGTGGGCGGCGGCCTGCCTCGGCTACGGCGCCTGGATGGCGCTGGGACAACGCAATCCCTATGGCCCGCTCGCCGCCGTCTCCGCGATGATCATGCATTTTGCCTGGTCGGCCGGTTTCTGGCGCGAGGTGCTGGATCTCCGCCAAAGGAGGGTGGCGGCATGACCCCGCTTCGCGTCGACATCGCCGTCTGCACCTTCCGTCGGGAGGCGCTTGACGACACCCTGACATCGCTCGCCCGGCTGACCGTGCCCGAGGGTGTGCACCTGCGGATCATCGTTGCCGACAACGATGCCGAGCCCAGCGCTCGCGAGCGCGTGGAGGCCGCCCGGACACGGATGCCGATCGATCTGGTGTATGTGCATTGCCCGGCCGGCAACATTTCCATTGCCCGCAACGCCTGCCTGGACGCGGCGGATGCCGACTTCCTCGCCTTTGTCGATGACGACGAGACAGTGGAGCCCCTCTGGCTCGACCGCCTGCTTGCCGAAGCAGCAGCAAGCGGCGCCGATGTGGTACTTGGCCCCGTTCAGGCGGTCTATGCACCGGAGGCACCCGGCTGGATGCAACACGGCGACTTCCATTCCACCCATCCCGTCTGGGTGAAGGGCGAAATCCGCACCGGCTATACCTGCAACGTCCTGATGCGCCTCGCCGCCCCTTCGATCACCGACCGGCGCTTTGATCTCGCACTCGGTCGAAGCGGTGGTGAAGACACGGCCTTCTTCGATCAGGTGCATGCCGCCGGCGGGCGCATCGGCTTTGCCAGGGACGCCTGGGTGCGCGAACCGGTGCCGGCTTCCCGCGCGCGCTTTTCCTGGCTGGCGCAGCGGCGTCTGCGCATGGGCCAGACGCATGGCCGGATCCTGGCCGAACGGCATGAGGGAGTTGCGCGCTGGACGGCGGCGATCGGGGCAACGGCCAAATGCACCGCGTGCCTTATGGCAGCGCTCGGGCTCGCCTTGCTGCCTGTACGGCGCAATCGCTTTTTCCTGCGCGGCCTCCTGCATGCCGGCGTCATCGCCGGCCTGTTCGGCAGCCGCACGATCGAACCCTATGGAAAGCTGGAGGCAGCACGATGAGCGACGCCCCTCTCCCCGATGTCAGCGTGGTGATCGCCGCCTACAATGCGGCCGACACGATCGAGCGCGCGATCCTCAGCGCCGCCGCACAGCAGGGCGCGACGGTGGAGGTCATCGTCGTCGATGATTGCTCGACGGACGGAACCCGCGACGTCGTTTCCGCCATCGGCGAGCCCCATGTGAAGCTCGTTGCGCTAGGCCGAAATCGCGGACCGGGCGGCGCGCGCAATGCCGGTTTTGCTATCGCCCGGGGCCGGTGGATTGCCGTGCTCGATTCCGACGATACGATGCGGCCAGACCGGCTGCGCCGCCTGATCGACATTGCGGAACGTCAGAACGCAGCCGTGGCCGTCGACAATCTCGATGTGCTGCATCTCGATGGCCGCGTGGAACGGATGTTCCCGCAGGATCTGCTTGCCCGAACCCCCGTGCTGACGCTTGTCGATTTCATCGACTCCAACCGGATTTTCCGCAGCACGCACAATTTCGGCTACATGAAACCCGTCTTTCGCCGGGCGTTTATCGAAGACAACGACCTCTCTTTCGACGAAGATTTGAGGATCGGCGAGGACTATCTGTTGCTCGCCTCCGTGCTTGCTGCCGGCGGGAAATGCGCCGTGGTGCCGGATGCGGGCTACAACTACCACATCCGCGACACCTCCATCTCACGCATCCTTCACCTCCATCACGTGGAGGCGATGCTGGCGGGCGACCGGCGTTTTCTCGCGCGTTTTGCGCTGAAGGGAGCCGACGCCGCAGCACAACGCCGGCGCACGCGCAACCTCGAAGAGACCCACGCCTTCCTGGCCCTGATCCAGCATCTCAAGAATCGTTCGTTCGGGCCTGCCCTCAAGGTGGCGCTCGGCGATCCCGTCGCGCTCCGGCATCTCAGGATGCCGCTCGCCGCCCGATGGCGCCGCCTCATGGCCGCGTCGTCCCATCGCAAAACGGCCGCGCCACGCGCGGCTGCCTCCCCATCGACAGCGCAAGATTTGCCGCTCAAGAACAAAGGATAATGCCATGGAGCGAACCAAGACTGTCCGCAAGGCCGTCATTCCCGTTGCCGGAAACGGCACACGCTTCCTGCCCGCCACCAAGGCTATGCCCAAGGAAATGCTGACCATCGTCGATCGCCCGGTCGTGCAATACGCCCTCGACGAGGCGCGTGAGGCCGGCATCGAACATGTCGTCTTCGTCACGAGCCGCAACAAGCAGGTTATCGAAGACCACTTCGACGACACGCCCGAACTGATCTCCTCGCTGGAAAAATCCGGCAAGGACGACAAGGTCAGCGAACTTGGCCGGCTCCTGCCGACCGCCGGTTCGGTGAGCTTCACCCGTCAGCAGGCGCCGCTCGGCCTTGGCCATGCGGTCTGGTGTGCCCGTGATGTGATCGGCGACGAGCCCTTCGCGCTCCTCCTGCCGGACATGATTTCCTTCGGTCCGCGCGGCTGCCTCGCCGGTCTCATGGATCTCTACAACGAGGTCGGCGGCAATGTCGTGGGCGTCGAGCAATGCGCCCCCGAAGACGCTTCCCAATATGGCATCGTCGGCAAGGGCAAGGCCGTGCGCCACGGCTTCGCCGTCACGCACATGGTGGAAAAGCCGAAAATGGGCGACGCGCCGTCGAATTTCTTCCTTAACGGCCGTTATATTCTGCAGCCGCAAGTCTTCGGCCATCTCGCCCATCAGAAGCGCGGTGCCGGCAATGAGATCCAGCTCACCGACAGCATGCTGAAACTGTCGGAAACACAGGCTTTCCACGCCCATGTCTACGAGGGACGGACCTATGATTGCGGCTCCAAGCATGGCTTCATCGAGGCCAATGTCGCCTTCGCGCTCGACCGTCCGGATATCGGCGCCGCCGTCTACGAATCCCTGCGCGATATGGTGATGTCGCACGAGAGCCGGATTCGCGCGGCATAATTCTGGTCCCGGGCCGGTGCGGCCCGGGACCACCGCCTGCGGGAGGACGCAAGCCCCCCACCGAGCCGAAAGGCAGAACGGAGCCCCATGCACCAACGCACCGTACCGCACAGCCGCGTTTTTCGCGGAGAACCGGACCCGTCCGATTCCTTCATCGATCTCAACCGCCTGCTCACGATCCTCGTGCGCCATACGCGGCTGATTGCGATGACGGTCGTCCTCGCGGTCGCGCTGGGCGTCTCCTACCTCGTCTTCGCGACGCCGATCTATACCTCGATGACGCAGGTGCTGCTCGACGAGAACCTGTCGCGTTATGCCGAGGAAACCGAGCCTTCGGCGCAGAGCAGCCAGCAGGCCGACATGCGCATATCAAGCGCCGTCGAAATCCTGAAATCCGGCCGCATGGCGCTGCGGGTGGTTGACGACCTCAAGCTCGGGGACAACGAGACCATCCTCAACCCGCCGCAATCCCCCGTGGCGATCGCCAAGGGCTGGATGAAGTCACTGACCTCGTTTGCTTCCACCGGCCCCGGGCCGTCGGAGGCCGACCTGCTGAACGGCCGGCGCCAGAAGGCGGCAGCGATCCTGCAGCAGTCGCTGAATGTCGAACGTGTCGCGCGCAGCTCCGTCGTCGCGGTTTCCTTCCGCTCGTCCGATCCGCAGCTTGCCGCGGCCATCACCAAGAAATATGCCGACGCCTATCTCGAAGATCAGCTCAACGCCAATTTCGACGCGACGGAACAGGCGACGATCTGGTTGCAGGAGCGCCTGACCGACCTTCAGGGCCGTGCCCAGTCCACTGCCCTCGAAGTCGAGCGCTACAAGAGCGAGAACGGACTGACATCCGCGCGCGGCGAACTGATGTCGGAGCAACAGCTTTCCGATTTGAACAGCCAGCTTATCGTCGCGCAGGCCGATACGGCCAGCGCCTCGGCACGCTACAACCAGTTCAAGGCGATCATCGACCAGGGCGCGGAAAAGGCCGTCGACAATGCGACGATCCCGACGAAGCAGACCGATAACTCGCTGATCCAGGAACTGCGCGGCCGCTACATCTCCGTCGTCAAGCGCGAGCAGGAGATCACCCAGAATTTCGGTGCGGACCACCCGCAGGCTGCGGCACTGCGCACCGACAAGGAAGACCTCACCCGACAGATCTATCAGGAACTCCAGCAACTGACGGCGAGCTACCGCAACGAATACGAGGTCGCCCGCTCGCGGGAGGATTCCTTGCGCGAAAGCATCGAAAAGGTTGCCGGCAACAATGCCGTGGCCAATCGCTCGCTGGTGCATCTGCGCGAACTGGAGCAGAAGGCGACGGCACTGAAGGTGCTGTCGGAATCCTATCTCAGCCGCTACGAACAGGCCTCGCAGCAGCAATCCTTCCCGATCGCCAAGGCGCGCGTGATTTCCGATGCCGGCGTGCCGGTCTCGCCGTCGAGTCCCAGCAAGACGATGGTCATCGGCCTGTCGCTGGTGCTCGGCCTGATGGCGGGCGCCGCACTCACCTTCGTGCAGGAAATGCGCGAGCGCTATTTCCGCGTCGAAGGCGACGTCCGCACCGTGCTCGGCCTGAAGCCGCTCGGCTACCTGCCGCTTGTCGGCGGGCAGAAGAAGCGCAACCCCGCGATGATCGGTGCAAAGGCGATGAAGGCGGAACAGGCCAATCCGGATGAAGAGGACGTCATTCCGCTCGAACGCATGACGCGCATCGTGCTGGATGCCCCGCGTTCGGCCTTCGCCGAAACGCTGCGCAATGCCAAGC
Organism: Shinella kummerowiae; assembly: GCF_009827055.1. Classification (GTDB taxonomy): domain Bacteria; phylum Pseudomonadota; class Alphaproteobacteria; order Rhizobiales; family Rhizobiaceae; genus Shinella; species Shinella kummerowiae. Next base: position 281,317 of record NZ_WUMK01000005.1, on the reverse strand, counting down.
TTGCCAGCGACGTGATGCTGCAGGGCCAGGAAAGCCGGGTGATCGGCGTGGTATCGTCGCTGCCCGGCGAGGGTAAATCCACCGTCGCGACCAATTTCGCGGCGCTCCTCGCCGCCAGCGGCAAGCGCACGCTGCTGATCGACGCTGACCTGCGCAAGCCGAGCCTCAGCGCCATGCTGAAGCCGACGCCGGAGACCGGCCTTGTCGAGGCCATCCTGGGAGACATCCCCTGGAACCAGGCGATCAAGATCGACCGCCAGACCAAGCTCGCCGTGCTGCCGATCGCACTCCGCTCGGGCAGCGGCGCGCTGCACCACACCAACGAGCTGGTCTCCTCCCCCGGCATGAAACGGCTCATCGCCGAGGTCCGCAAGGCCTTCGACTATGTGATCGTCGATCTCGCGCCGCTCGGTCCGGTGGTCGATGCCAAGGCCTTCGAACCGTTGGCCGATGGTTTCGTCTTCGTCGTGGAATGGGGCAAGACCCCCTCGGCCCTGGTGCGCGACCTGCTCAACGCGGAAAACCGCATCGAGGCGAAGGTGCTGGGCGTCATCCTCAACAAGACCGACATGGCAGCGCTTCCGCGCTACAGCGATTTCGGCGCCGCGGAAAAATACCGTCAGCTCTACGACCAGTATTATACGGAATCGCTGCAGGACGCCCCGCGCCAGGTTTGATGCGGGGCTGCGATCGAACTATTCGATCAGGTCGTGATCACGGCTGTGCCCCCAGAACATGCGCGGCGTCTCCAGCGCGTCGCGCAGGCCGAGCCGATCGATCATCCTGTCCGCCGCGCGCTGGGCGGCGTCGAGGACGGCGTCCTGATCAACGTGGACCGGCTGCCGATCGCGCAACAAAACCTTGCCGCCGACGAGCACGGTGTGCACGTCGTTGCCATTGGCGAAATAGGTGACGCGGAATTCCGGCATGTGTGCCGGATAGAGATGCGGGCGACGAAGATCGACGAGGATGACGTCGGCCTTCTTGTCCGGCTCCAGCGAACCGACCTCCGCATCGAGGCCGAGTACGCGCGCGGCATCGATGGTGCACATTTCCAGTGCCTTGCCCGGCGGCAGCCAGCTCGGATCATGGAAGTGGGTGCGGTGGTAATGCATGCATTGCTGCATGTGGCGGAACATGTCGGCCGAGCGGTCCGGGGCCGTCGCATCCGAGCCGATGGCGACGGTAACGCCTGCATCGAGAAGTTCCGTCACAGGGCAACGCGCCAGGATGGCGGCGACAGCGCTCGGATTGTGCACGATGGTGGTGCCGGTCTCAGCGCAGATGGCGATCTCTTCCTCGTCCAGTCCCGTCGCATGTGACAGCAAGGTGCGCGGGCCGAGAATACCGACCTCCTTGGCGATGCGTACGCTGCCCTTCGTGTGGCCGTCCTGCGTGAAGACGAGGCCGTGATCCTCGGCAAATTGCTTGACGATGCGCGACTGGGCGACGGCCTCATCCGCACCGGCAGCGTCTCGATAGCCCTGATGCAGCGTCGGCGTCAGCAACGCAACGTGGAGACGGCCGTCATGGCTGCCGTGCCAACGATCAATGAGCGTCTTGCAGGTGGCGAACTGCTGGTCGAACGAGACGGGATAGTCGGTGCGCGTATTCCCTTCCCAGCGGGCATAGGTCAGCGGATGCGGCGGACGCGTGGTGCCGACGGCCACCACCGAGCGCGTGCCGATGCCGAGCACACCGTCCATATGCGCATCGCCATAGACGGGTTCGTCGGTGCGCATGACGGAATCGCCGCCGCCGAGCAGCGAGACGCCGGTGGTCACGCCGAAGCGCAGGCGTTCAAGCGCGGCAAGCTGCGCTTCGGCAAACCAGAACTCCGGCGTCGAGCCCACCGTATAGGCGCCACGGCAGGCCTGATACCACGGATCGCTCTTGCCACCGCCGAGCGTCTTGATCAGGCCGTGGCCGGCGTGCGCGTGTGCATCGACGAAGCCCGGCATGATCGCCATGCCGCGCGCATCGATCACCTCGCCGGCGGGGTGGTCGCGCTCCACCTCCTCCGTCGTACCGACGGCGACGATACGGTCACCGGTGATGGCGACCGCTCCGTCGGCAATGATCCGGCGTTCCGGATCGATGGCGATGACGGTGCCGTTCTTGATGAGGATATCGGCCATGGCGGGTCTCCTGTCTGTCAGATCACTCCGCCGCGGTCTGCCGCGACAGGATACGGTCGAGCGAGGGGGCAAGGCGCAACAGCTCCCGTGTGTAGTCGTGCTTCGGCGCGGTGAACAGCGTCTCGGTCTCGGCCAGTTCGACGATCTCGCCCGACTTCATCACCGCGATGCGGTCGCACATCTGGCGGATGACCGCGAGATCATGGCTGATGAACAGCATGGACAGGCCGGCCAAATCGCGCAGGTCTTTCAACAGATTGAGAAGCTGCGCCTGCACGGAAACATCGAGCGCGGAAGTCGGCTCGTCGCAGATCAGCAGCGACGGACGTGGGCCAAGCGCGCGGGCAATGGCGATGCGCTGGCGCTGGCCGCCGGAGAAGGCATGCGAGAAACGCGAACCCGCATCGGCCGGGAGGCCGACCGCTTCGAGCAACGTCTTCGCGTCCTGCCGTGCCTCTTCGGCGTTCGAGGCGAGCTTGTAGAACAGGATCGGCTCGGCGATGGCGGCATTGATGCGCAGGCGCGGGTTGAGCGCTGAATAGGGATCCTGGAACACCATCTGCAAGGACTTGCGCACCGATTTTTCGCGCTTGGCGCCGAGTGCCGTTCCCTGGAAATCGATCGTTCCGGAACTCTGGGTGACGAGGCCGGCAATGGTGTTGGCGACGGTTGTCTTGCCGCAGCCGGATTCGCCGACGAGACCGAAGATCTCGCCGCGACGGACATCGAAGGAAACGCCCTTCACGGCCCGGAAAACGGATGACTTGCGGCCGGGGATCAGCGAGCGGGCGCCATATTCCACTGCCAGATCGCGCACGGAAAGCACCATGTCGTCCTTGCCGCCCACCTCGCTCTTCGTGCTCTTCGCGCGCACGCTGGCACGAGCATCGAGCGTCACCTGCGTTTCCTCGCTCGGCACCGGCAGCCGCTCCAGCCGGGTCTCGATCGGCGGAACGGCGGCGATCAGGGTGCGGGCATAGGCAGCCTTCGGCGCCGTCAGCACCTCGCGTGCCGAGCCGCTTTCGACGACAGCGCCGTTCTGCATGATGGTCACGCGGTCGGCGATCTCGGCGACGACGCCCATATTGTGGGTGACGAGCAGCACGCCGACGCCACGCTCATCTGCAAGGTCGCGGATCAGCTTGAGGATCTGCGCCTGAACCGAGACGTCGAGCGCCGTCGTCGGTTCGTCGGCGACGATCAATTGCGGGCCGCAGGCAAGTGCGGTGGCGATGACGACGCGCTGGCGCTGACCGCCGGACAACTGGTGCGGATAGCTGCCGAGCCGACGTTCCGGCTCGGGAATGCCGACCGCCTTCATCAGCTCCAGCGCCCGGGCCTTCGCCTGCTTCTGCGAGAGTTTCAGATGGGTGAGCATGCCCTCGCAGAGCTGGCTTTCCACCGTGAACAGCGGATTAAGGCTGGTCATCGGATCCTGGAAGATCGCGCCGACATCGCGGCCGGGCACGATGCCCTCGGTGCGGCCGGTGCGCAGGTCGATCGGCTTGCCGGCAATCTCGATGGAGCCTGCGACGATTTTTCCAGGCGCCTGCAACAGGCCCATCAGCGCATTGCCGACGGTGGTTTTTCCCGCACCGGATTCGCCGACAAGCGCGTGGATTTCGCCAGGACGGATCAGCAGATCGATGTCCTTGACGGCGACAAGCGTGTCGCCGTTGGCCAGCGGATATTCGACGCGGAGCTTGCGGATGTCGAGGACGGGTGTCGTTTTATCGGTCATCTCAGCGGGCCATCAGTTTCGGGTTGAAGCGGTCGCGCAGATAGTCGCCGATCACGTTGACGGCGAGCACGAGGATGACCAGCACCGCCGCCGGCATCACGGCGATCCACCACAGGCCGGAGAACAGGAACTGGTTGCCGATACGGATCAGCGTGCCGAGCGAAGGATAGGTCGGCGGCATGCCGGCGCCGAGGAAGGAGAGCGTCGCTTCCGTGAGGATGGCGCCGGCGAGGTTGATGGTGGCGATGACCATCACCGAACTCATGACGTTCGGCAGGATGTGTCGACCCATGATCCGGCCCGGCGGCAAGCCGATGACCTTGGCGGCGCGTACATAATCGCGCGCGACTTCCACCATGGTCGAGGCGCGCACGGTGCGGGCATATTGCACCCATTCATTGACGGCGATCGAGAAGATCAGCACGAGCGGCGCCCAGGTAAGCATCGTCTCGGCGCTGAGCTGTGCGCGGGCGATGCCGCTGATCAGCAGCGCGACAAGGATGGTCGGGAAGCTGACCAGCACGTCGGCGATGCGCATCACGATGCCATCGACGAGGCCACCGAAGAAGCCGGCGATGAGGCCGAGCACGACGCCGAGGGCGGCCGCAAAAAGCACCGCGCCGAGGCCGATGACCACGGAGATACGCAGGCCGAACAGGATGACCGAGACGAGGTCGCGGCCCTGGTTGTCCGTGCCGAGCAGGAAGCGCGGGTCGCCGCCGTCCATGAAGGCAGGCGGGATTTCCATGTCGATCAGCGAATAGGAGGAGACGTCGCGGGGATCCATCGGCGCGATCAACGGCGCGAAGACGACGAGGACGAGCATGATGGCGAGCACAAGGCCGGCGATCATCACGGAAACCGGCGGCAGCCGGCGCATCAGGGATTGCGTGGCCATTATCGTGTCCTCAGGCGCGGATCGATGAAGGTGTAGAGAATGTCGACGACCATGTTGATCATGACGAACAGGAAACCGACGAAGAGCAGGTAGGCGGCAAGCACCGGCACGTCGGGGTAACCGACGGCATTGGTGAAGAGCAGGCCCATGCCCGGCCACTGGAACACCGTCTCGGTGACGATGGCGAAGGCGACAAGCTGGCCGATCTGCAGGCCGGTGACGGTGACAACCGGCATCAGCGCATTGCGCAGCGCCAGCCGTCCGTAGATGTAAGCGCGCGGCAGGCCGCGGGCGAAGGCGAAGCGGATATAGTCCGACGACAGCACGTCGATCATCTCCGAGCGCACCAGCCGCATGATCAGCGTCAACTGAAACAGCGCGAGCGTGATCGACGGCAGGATCAGCGATTTCAGCCCCGAAAGGGTGAGGAAACCGGTTTTCCAAAGGCCAAGGTCAACAAGATCGCCGCGCCCGGACGACGGCAGCCAGCGCAGGTTCACCGCGAAGACGAGGATCAAAAGCAGGCCGGTGACGAAGGTGGGCATGGAAATGCCGACCAGCGTCGTCGCCTGGGTCAACCGCGACAGGAAGGAATTCGGCTTCAGCGCGCAGAGCACACCAAGCGGAATGCCGATGGCAAGCGCCAGGAAGGTGGCGACGATCACCAGTTCCAACGTGGCGGGAAGCCGGCTCAGCAGCAGGTTCACCACCGGTTGTTGGTAGCGAAAGCTCGTGCCGAGGTTCCCCGTCAACACCTGGCCGACGAAATCGAAGAACTGTGTCAGGATCGGCTTGTCGAGGCCGAGCGCCAGGCGCAATGCATCCTTTTCCGCCTGGGTGGCGCCTTCGCGCACCATCGAGGCGACGGGATCGCCGACGAAACGGAACATGACGAAGGCAATGGCCGTCACGGCCAGCATGACGAGGGCGGCCTGAAGGAGCCTCACCGAAAGAAGTCTGAGCATCGGAATAGTCCTTGGGAGGGAGCGCTCAAGCCCCGCGAGCAGTTCCGGCAAACGTGCAAAAGCGGTTTTGCGGTCGGAAGTGCATCAAAACACTGCGTTGAAGCATGGCGGAAACCGGTCGTTTCGCTCCGCCTTCTCCGCGCCACCTTCGGCCTGCGGAGACATCGAGGGTTCTTGCGGGACGATCCCGGCCTGCTTTCGCCTGCCGGGATCGTATCCTGGGAGAAACCCCGTTACTTCTTGACCTGCGCGAACCACGGACGAACATATTCGTCAGGGAACTGCGGCATGTCGACCTTGTCGCTCATCGCCCAGGCGACCGGCTGCTGGTGCAGCGGAATGAACAGGGCGTCGTCATGTGTGATGCGGAAGGCTTCCTTCAGCATGTCGATGCGCTTCGTCTCGTCGAGTTCGACCGAAGCCGAGCGGGTGAGCGCATCGATGCGCGGATCGGACAGGCCATTCGGGTTCGAGCCGCCATAGGTGCCGTCATTGGTGGCGAGCAGCGCCTGGAGCACGCTGTAGCCATCCATCGCCGGAAGCGAGGCCCAGCCGAGCATGTAGACGTCGAGTTCGCCATTATCCATGCGCGGGAAATAGGTCGTCTTGCTTTCGACGCTGAGATCGACCTGTACGCCGATCTTCGCCCACATGGAGGAGATCGCCAGGCAGATCTGCTCGTCTGCGATGTAACGGTCGTTCGAGCAGGAAAGCCCCGTCTTGAAGCCATCCGGATAGCCGGCTTCGGCAAGCAGCGCCTTCGCCTTGTCGACATCGTATTCGGGGGCGACGTCGATGGCATCATCGTGGCCGGTGACGGCGGGAGCGACCAGCATCGCGGCGACACGCGACTTGCCGCGCATCAGGCGCTTCTGGATCGTGTTGAGGTCGATGGCCTGCCAGAGAGCCTGCCGCACCTTGACGTTCAGCATGGGGTTGGCAACGCCCGGCGCCGCATGCAGCTCCTTCCTGAAGCTGAGCGCCAGCATGATGGTGCGCAGCGACGGGTTCTCCACCACCTTCAGCCCTTCGGTGGAGGCGATGCGGTTGACGTCCTGAAGCGGAACGGGAACGACCATATCGACTTCGCCGGACAGCAGGGCCGCGACGCGGGTGGCGTCAGAGGCGATCGGGCGGAACTCGATTTCCGTCAGATTGTGCTGCGGCTTGTCCCACCACTCCTTGTTCACCTCGAAGATCGAGCGCGAATCCGGCTCGTAGCTCTTCAGCTTGAAGGCGCCGGTGCCGTTGGCGTGGTTGCTGGCATAGGTGACGACGCCGGTCGCCGTGTTGCCCGGCTTCAGCGCGTCATGTTCTTCCATCCACGGCTTGCTCATGATGTAGATGGCGGCAAGATCGTTGAGGAGCAGCGGATAGGGGCCGCGCAGGATGAGGTCGACTGTATAATCGTCCACCTTCTCGACACCGGTGACGGCGGAGAGGTTTTCGCGGTTGCGCGAGCCGGGATCGATCTGACGCTGGATCGTCGCCACCACGTCGTCGGCATTAAAGGCCTGGCCTTCATGGAACTTCACGCCCTGACGCAGCTTGAAGCGCCAGCGGGTCGGCTCGATCACCTCCCAGGACGTGGCAAGCGCCGGCTCCAGCTTCAGTTCCTTGTTGCGGCGAACCAGCGGGTCGAACACGACGTGCTGGACGCTCTGGGTGAAGCTGTCGACCTGCGCATTCGGGTCGTAGGAAATGACATCGCCGGATGCGGCCCAGCGCAATGTTTCGGCAAAGGCGGGTGCGGAAAGCGGCACGAGGATGGCAAGCCCCGCCAAAAGGGTCTTCACAGTGGTCTTCACGACGAATTCTCCCGGATATGTATGCATGTTCCCAAAAATTGCATACGATTATTCTCAATAAGACTGTACATAATGCGCAGACAATATCAAGATACCAGAATTAGAATTTGCGCACACAAAGCGCATAAAATGTATGCAATTCTGGCGGGAGAATGCCCATGACAAAGGCCTTGCTGATCGAAAACGGTGCAATCATCACGATGGATGCCGGCCGACGCATCCTCGACAAAGGCTATGTGCTGGTAGAGAACGGGCATATTGCAGCCATCGGCGACGGCGTGCCGGCGGCCCCGGCGGACGTCGAACGCATCGATGCGAGCGGCATGGTGGTGATGCCGGGCCTTATCGACACACATGCCCATGCCGGCCACATGCTGACCAAGGGTTTGGGTGGTGATTCCGAGGATTGGATGACCATCACCGGACGAATCTACGCCGAAGCGACCGATCCGGAATTCTGGGCTGCCGAGGCAGCGCTCTCCGCTGCCGAACGCATCAAATGCGGAACGACCACCGCCGCCCTGCTCTTTGGCGGCGGACCGGATATCATGCGCACCGAGGCGCCGGAGGCGGCGGAAGCGCACCTTGCCGCCATCGCCGAAATGGGCGTGCGCGAAATACTGGCCATCGGCCCCAACCGACCGTCCGCTAAAAGTGTATACCGTGAATATGAGAACGGTTCATACAAAGAAGTCCCCGTCGTTCCCGATACGCAACTGGCCGTCAGTGCGGCCTTGATCGACGCCTGGGCGAACCGCAATGACTGCCTGCGGCTCGCCATCTCCCTCCCCGTCTTCAGCGCGGAGGAGCTGGAGGATGCCGCCGTGCTCGACCTGTCGCGCAAGGCGCGGCATTTGGCGCGCGAGAAGAACGTGCTTCTGGTGCAGGACGGCCACCGTGACGGGTCGATTGCTGCCAACGATGCCAAATTGGACCTTTTCGATACCTGCTCGCTGCTCGCCCATTGCGTCGACCTCACCGATGCCGACCGCGCGGTGCTGAAGCGCACCGGCGCCAAGGTGGCGCACAATCCGAGCGCGCTGATGTCGGTCTTCGGCCGCTGCCCGGCGCCGGAATTGATGGCCGAGGGGATCACCGTCTCGCTTGGCACGGACGCCGCAGCCCCCGACCGCTCCTTCGACATGTTCCGCAACATGTTCCAGGCCCACCGCTACCACGCCCGCCATTTTCGCGACGACGCCGTCCTGCCGCCGCTCCAGCTTCTCGATATGGCAACGATCGAAGGCGCCCGCGCATTGTCGATGGAGGCGGAAATCGGCTCCCTCGAGCCCGGCAAACGCGCCGATATCGTGCTCGTCAACATGCGCCAGCCCCATCTCTGGCCGCCGACCAACCCGGTGCAACGCCTCGCCCGCTTTGCCAACGGCGCGGATGTCGACACCACTATCGTCGGCGGCCGCGTGCTGATGCGTGGCCGCAGGCTCACCGAGCACGATGAAGGCGCCATCCTCGACCGCGCGGAAAAAGCCTTCCGGCTGGCGATGCAGCGCGCCGGGCTTGCTGGCGGGGAGAACCGCCCGTGACCGCCGACATCGTCATCCGCAATGCGCGCCCCATGGGCGGGGAACCCGTGGACCTCATCATCCGCGACGGCCGCTTCAGCAGCGGCGGCGCGCGGCCCACGCAGGAAATCGGCGCAACGGGATACGTCGCCTTGCCCGGCCTCGTCGAGGCGCACACCCATCTCGACAAGACGCTGATCGGCATGGACTGGTTCGAGAACCGCGTCGGCCCCAACCGCAACGACCGCATTCTCGCCGATCGCAAGGCAAAGCGTGATCTGGGCATCGACGCGCGCCGCCAGTCCGCCCGGCAGGTGCTGCAGACGCTGAAATACGGCGTCCTGCATATCCGCAGCCATGTCGACGTCGATACGGAGATCGGCATCGCCAACATCGAAGGGGTCCTCGAAACCCGCGAGGCATTGCGCGATCTCGTCGACATACAGGTCGTCGCCTTCCCGCAGAGCGGCATGCTGCCGCGCGAAGGCACGCTCGACCTGATGGACGCCGCCATGCGGGCCGGCGCCGACATCGTCGGCGGCATCGACCCCGCCACCATCGAGCGCGACCCCGTCCGGCATCTCGACGCCATTTTCGCGCTGGCGGAACTTTACGGGAAACCCATCGACATTCATCTACACGAGCTTGGGGAACTGGGCGCCTTCTGCCTCGAGCTCATCATCGAGCGCACCCGGGCGCTGTCGATGCAGGGTCGCGTGATGGTGAGCCACGCCTATTGCCTCGGCATGCTGGAGCCCACCCGCCAGCAGGCGCTGATTGCGGCGCTTGCGGCGGAGCAGATCGCGATCATGACCGTCGGCAGCCCTGCAGCCCCTGCCCTGCCGCTGCGCCTGATGCGGCAAAGCGGCGTTGCAGTCGCCTCCGGCTCGGACGGTATCCAGGGCACGTGGGAACCCTGGGGCAATGGCGACATGCTGGAGCGGGCAAAATATCTCGCCCAGCGCAACGGCATGACCAATGATGCGGACCTGGCGGAAACGGCCCGCATCTGCACCTTCGGTGGCGCGGGCGGCATCGGCCTTTCCGGTTACGGCTTGTCCGAAGGGGATTTTGGTGATCTCGTGCTGGTGCCGGCGCGCACGCTGGCCGAAGCCGTCGCGGTGACGCCCCAATCGCGCACCGTCATCCGCCGTGGCCGCGTTCTAGTCCGCGATGGCGTCGCAGCCACAGACCTGCCCTCCATCGATTGATGCCGCGCATCGGGGCGGTGGCGGCCGCCCCTTTTTACCCGCCCCTTGGGGCGATCCGGCTTTTGAAGCCTGACGATCAGCCGGACAGCGCGCTCGCCACGGCAGCCATCGAAAAACCGCCCAGCACCAGAGACGCCAGCTTGTAGGAATGTTGCCGCACGCCCAGCGGCAGGCACGCACCGAAGACGACCCAGCCGAGACCGGCAAGCGTCGAAAGCGCCGCATAGGTCGCAATCCAGAGAGGGGCATGGACGGACGCCGCCGAGGGGATCAGTACGGTGCCGACCAGCATGGCTTTCGGATTGACCAGCGTCGTCAGGAAGACGCGAAGGAACGAACCGCGCGCGGACCGCGCATCGGTCCTGAACGGCATACCCCAGAGATTGACCGCCGAGTAGAGCAGCCAGCTCGCCGCAAGCATCTTCATTGCCGCGAAGGCCAACGCATTGCCTCGTAACGCATCCGCCACAGCAACGAACAGCGATATCGCCAGAACATATCCCATGGCTTCCGCGAGCGGCATGATCGCCGCCCGGCGCAGGCCCAAAGATGCGCCGCAGGTCGCAAGCACCGTGTTCGTCGGCCCCGGGGTCACCAGGATCAGAAGGGAAGACAGGACGAAGGCGAGAGTGACCATGAACAGATCCGATCGATGAGAACGGCGATATCCTTACTGCCGATAGGGTCCGACACCTTTGACGCATGTCAAGCGAGACCGGTTTCCGCATAGGCCATGGGACCGTCGTCCCGTCAATCCCACGCCATCGACACCAAAACATCGCCATTGCCGCCGTGGCCGAAACCCACGCTCGTCGAGGAAAACGCAATCATTTCAGGCTTCTGCAGAGCCTCCCAATGCAAGCTGCACGGTAAGCACCTTACAAATGACACATCATCGTAAACTTTTGTCGATTCTCAAGATTGACACATGTCGAAACAGATGCGTATTTTGTAAACAGTGGATGGGAGAGCATCTGCTGGCGACGGGAGGAAAGCATGCAGCCACTGTTGAAAGTGGAGGGGCTGAAAAAGTCCTTCGGCGGCGTTGCCGCACTTCGCGACGGCCGTTTCGCACTGGAAGCCGGCTCGGTGCATGCGCTCTGCGGCGGCAATGGCGCCGGCAAGTCGACCTTCCTCTCGATCCTCATGGGCATTCACAAACGCGACGGCGGCACGATCCTGCATCGCGGCAGGCCGGTCGAATTCAACAGCCCGGCGGAAGCCCTCGCCTCCGGCATCGCCATCATCGAGCAGGAACTGAGCCCGGTTCCGCACATGACGGTGGCGGAGAACATCTATCTCGGCCGCGAGCCCTCTACCCGCTTCGGCGGCATCGACTTCAAGACGATGAACCGCAATGCGCAGGCGCTGCTCGACCGCCTTGAGTTCAACATTTCCGCAACCCAGTACATGATGAACCTTTCGGTCGCGCAGATGCAGCTCGTCGAGATCGCCAAGGCGCTGAGCCACGACGCGGACGTCATCTTCATGGACGAGCCGACCTCGGCAATCGGCGAGAAGGAGGCCCAGCACCTGTTCCAGGCGATCGAACGCCTGAAGGCCGAGGGCAAGGGCATCGTATACGTCTCGCACCGGCTGTCGGAAATCTTCCAGATCGCCGACAGCTACACGGTCTTCCGCGACGGCGGCTTCGTCGGTGATGGCAAGCTCGCCGATATCGACCGGCCCGGCCTCATCCGCATGATCGTCGGGCGCGAGCTTGGCGAGGAATACATCAAGACGAACACGCCGACCGAGATTGCCGGCCTGGAAGTCACCGGCCTTTCCGCATCCGGCAAGATCGAGGACATCTCCTTCACCGCTCACAAGGGCGAGATCTTCGGCATCTATGGCCTGATGGGCTCCGGCCGCACGGAAATCTTCAACTGCCTGTTCGGTATGGACCGCGCGTCCGCCGGCGATATCCGCCTCGACGGCCAGCCGGTTGCCATCCGTCAGCCCTCCGACGCGATGGCGGAGGGCATGGCCTTCGTGACGGAAGATCGCAAGCTCACCGGCCTCAACCTGACGGACAGTGTGCGCAACAACATCTGCCTGGCCAGTCTGCCGGAGATGAGCCCGGCTTTCGTCATGCAGCGCCGGCGCGAACAGGCCTCCGCCGCGGACATGATCGCGCGCTTCGGCATCAAGGCCGCCCGCGACACGATGCCGGTCTCCGGTCTTTCCGGCGGCAACCAGCAGAAGGTCGTGCTGGGCAAATGGTTTTTGCGCGACCCCCGCGTCCTGCTGCTCGACGAGCCGACGCGCGGCGTCGATGTCGGCGCCAAGCGCGAGATCTACCGCATCATCTGCGACTTCGCCGCCGAGGGCGGGACGGTCGTGATGATCTCCTCCGAAATCGACGAAATCCTGGGCATGTCCGACCGCATCCTCGTCATGCGACAGGGCCGCTCCGCCGGTATCTACAGCCGGAAGGACGCCGACGCCCAGTCGCTTGTGCACCTGTCGACCTGATCTGAAGACCCGACGACCGTCGCAAGCATCCAACCCGCATGGCAAGAGGTGACACCGTGTCCAGCTTAGAGAACAAGACCTCCAGCACCTGGCTGAACGCCGATCGCCGCCGGCTGATCCTGCAGGAATACGGCATCTTTCTCGCCTTCCTGCTGCTGGTCGGTGTTCTTGCCCTGTCGAACGAGTTTTTCCTGACGCCGGGCAACATTTCCAACGTGCTGCTGCAGACGTCGATCAACGGCGTTCTCGCGATCGGCATGACCTTCGTCATCCTGACCCGCGGCATCGACCTGTCGGTCGGCTCGGTCGTGGCGCTTGCCGGCATGGTCAGCGCCAGCTTCGTCACCAGTTCGGCCACCGCCGGTATTGCCGGCGCGCCCTACCCGATGGTCGTGGCGCTCGCGGTCGGCATCCTCGTCGGCGTCTGCTGCGGTGCCCTGGTCGGCTTCATCGTCTCGCGCTTCTCGGTGCCCGCCTTCGTCGCGACGCTCGGCATGTTGTCGGCAGCGCGCGGCGCAACACTCATCTATGGCGGCGGACGGCCCGTTCCGGCGCTGAGCGCGGAATTCCGCTGGATCGGCACAGGCAACATCCTCGGCATTCCGATGCCGGTCATCCTGCTCGCCGTCGTCTTCCTCGTCTCCTGGTGGGTGCTGACGCGCACGCGCTTCGGCCGCTACATCTACGCCGTCGGCGGCAACCCGCATGCCGCCAAGACCTCCGGCCTCAACGTCACGCGCATCCGCTTCCTCGTCTATGTGATCTCGGGTGCTCTCTCCGGCCTGGCCGGCATGATCCTCTCGGCGCGCACGGGCTCCGCCTTGCCGCAGGCCGGTATCGCCTACGAACTCGATGCCATCGCGGCGGTCGTCATCGGCGGCACCAGCCTGTCGGGCGGCGTCGGCCGGGTGACCGGCACACTCATCGGCGCCCTCATCATCGGCGTCATGAACAACGGCCTCGATCTGATGGGCATCCAGTCCTACTACCAGCAGGTCCTCAAGGGCGCGCTCATCGTCGGCGCCGTGATGCTCGACCAGAAACGCAATCAGGGCGCTTGAGCCCGGAAATACGGGCGCCCCGCGCCCGTCGTCGAAACGGCCTGCCAAAAGGCGGCCGGAATTCTCAAAGGAGGAGAATGTCATGAAGAAACTGATGATCGCCCTTGCCTCTGCGACGGTGTTGCTCGCCTCGTCCGCCATGGCGCAGGAAAAGCTGAAGATCGGCGCAGCACCCTATGGCCTGAATGCGGAGTTCATGCAGATCTGGTCTGCCGCCCTCGAAGAACATCCGGCCGTAAAAAGCGGCGAAGTCGAACTGACGGTCTTCGACGGTCGCTACGACGCGCTGGTCCAGCAGGAACAGTTCAACACGATGATCACACAGAAGTTCAACGCGATCATCTTCGTGCCGATCGACATCGAAGCCGGCGCCACCGCTGTTCAGGCCGCCAACGACGCCGGCATTCCGGTCGTCGGCTCCAACACCCGCGTGAACTCCGACCTGCTCGCCGCCTATGTCGGCTCCGACGACACGATCTCCGGCTACATGGAAGCCAAGACCGTGCTCGACAAGATCGGCTGCAAGGGCAATGTCGTCATCATCGAAGGCCCGATCGGCCAGTCGGCGCAGATCTCCCGCCTTGAAGGCAACAAGAAGGCGCTCGCCGAGTGCCCGGACGTGAAGGTTCTCGAGCAACAGACGGCCAACTGGTCGCGTGCCGAAGCCCAGACGCTGATGGAAAACTGGCTGACCTCGCACTCCGGCCAGATCAACGGCGTCATCGGCCAGAACGACGAGATGGCGCTCGGCGCGATCGAAGCAATCAAGGCCGCCGGTCTCAAGCCTGAGGACTTCGCCATCGCGGGTATCGACGGCATCACGGATGCGCTCAGCGCCGTCAAGGAGGGCACGATGACCTCGATCCTGCAGGACGCCCGTGCCCAGGCGCAGGGCGCCCTCGACCTCGCCATCCTCCATGCTAAAAAGGGTGACTACAAGCCGCAGTCGGACATCTGGGCGCAGTATCCCGACATGGCGTTCAACGACGGCAAGGACAAGGAATACAATGTTCCGTGGACGCCGGTCACCACCGAGAATGTCGATAAGCTCCTGGAACTGCGCAAATAACGAATGACATGCGGGGCGGCGATGCCGCCGCCCCGCTTCCCCCGAACTCTGAAAGCCAGACCGATGACCGACACCCCTCCGCATATCGACCTCAACTTCCCGCTCGACGGCAAGGTCGCGCTCGTCACCGGCGGCGCGTCCGGTATCGGCGCAGCGATCGCCGCTGCCTTTGCGTCGAAGGGCGCGAAGATCGCCGTGCTCGACATCAATGCCGATATCGCCAAGACGAAGGCGGATGAACTCGGTGACGCGGCAAGGCCTTTCGTTTGCGACGTGGCGGATGCCGCGTCCGTGCAGAAAGCGGTCGATGACGTGGTCGCGGCCTTCGGCGGCATCGACATCGCGGTCAACAGCGCCGGTATCGTCGCGCTTGCACCGGCGGAAGACCTGACGCTGACCCAGTGGGACAGGACGATCGACATCAACCTGAAGGGCAGCTTCCTCATCACGCAGGCTGTCGGCCGCAAGATGATTGCCGCCGGCAAGGGCGGCAAGATCGTCAACCTCGCCTCGCAGGCCGGTTCCGTGGCGATCGAAGAGCATGTCGCCTATTGCGCCTCCAAGTTCGGCGTCATCGGCATGTCCAAGACCTTTGCCGCCGAATGGGGCAAACACGGTATCACGGTCAACACCATTTCCCCCACCATCGTGCTGACGGAACTCGGCAAGGCGGCCTGGGCCGGCGAAAAGGGCGAAAACGCCAAGAAGCGCATTCCGACCGGCCGTTTCGCCTTCCCGGAAGAGATCGCCGCCGCGGCGGTGTTCCTGGCCTCGCCGGGTGCCGACATGATCAACGGCGCCGATCTCGTGATCGACGGCGGTTACACCATTCTTTGAGCCCGCCCCGGCTCGCGCAGTTTTGAGGAGTTACCATGCAGCGTTTCATCAACGATCCGAATCTGGTGGTCGAGGATACCGTCAAGGGGTTCGTGAAGGCGCATTCGGACATCGTGCGTCTTGCGGAAAACCCGCGTGTCATCGTCGCCAAGGATGCCCCCTTTGCCGGCAAGGTCGGCGTGGTGACGGGTGGCGGCTCCGGCCATGAGCCGGCCTTCATCGGCTATACCGGCAAGAACATGCTCGACGCCGTTGCCGTCGGCGAACTCTTCTCCTCGCCCACCGCCAAGAGCTTTTACGATGCGATCCGCGAAGCCAATGGCGGCAAGGGCGTCGTGGTGCTCTACGGCAACTATGCCGGCGATAATATGAACGTGAAGATGGCTATGAAGCTCGCCGCCAAGGAGGGCATCGAGGTCGTAACCGTCGTTGCCAACGACGACGTCTGCTCTGCCCCGCCCGAAGAGCGCGAGAAACGCCGTGGCGTTGCCGGTGAAATCTTCATGTGGAAAATGGGCGGCGCCAAGGCCGCGACCGGCGCCAGCCTCGAAGAGGTGCGCGCCACCGCCCAGAAGGCGATCGACAATTGCCGCTCGATCGGCGTCGGCCTCGGCCCCTGCACGCTGCCAGCCGTCGGCCATCCGAACTTCCAGATCGAGCCCGGCACGATGGAGGTCGGCATCGGCCATCACGGTGAACCGGGTGTGCGCGTCGAAAAGCTGAAGACGGCCGACGAGGTCGCAAAGGACATGGTGAAGATCGTGCTCGACGATCACAACCTGCCGGAAGGCGCCGAAGTCGCCGTGCTCGTCTCGGGCCTCGGCGCCACGCCGCTCAACGAACTCTACATCCTCAACGACACGATCGAGAGCGAGATTTCGGCCCGCGGCCTGAAGATCGTCAAGACGTGGATCGGCAACTACTTCACCTCGCTGGAAATGGTTGGCGCGACGCTGACCGTCATGGCGCTCGACGAAGACCTCAAGCCGCTGCTCGACGTCGAGACGCGGTGCACGATCATCCTGTAACCGGAGGACGACCCCATGCAGACTTTCGACAATGCATCCTCCGGCGCCATCGTTCTGTCGATGGCGGAGCGGATCGTCGAGAACCGCGCCTATCTCAGCGAAATCGACGGCAAGATCGGCGACGGCGACCACGGCGTGAACATGGCCAAGGGCTTTGGCATGGCGGCGGAGCGACTGAAGGGCAAGGACGCCCCGCTCGCCGAATCCCTCGATACGCTCGGCACCGTGCTGATGACGGAGATCGGCGGCTCGATGGGTCCGCTCTACGGCGTGATGTTCACCGAATTCGCCGAGACGATCGAGGGTGTCGAGGCGATCGATGCCGCGACCTACAGCAAGATGCTGCATGCCGGTCTTGCCGGTATCCAGTCGATCGGCTCGGCCAAGGTCGGCGACAAGACGCTGATCGACACGCTCGTTCCGGCTATCAAGGCGTTCGACAAGGCCGCGGCCGAGGGCAAATCGTTCAGCGATGCGCTGGAAGCGCTCGTTGCCGCTGCCGAAGCTGGCCGCGATTCGACGATCAATCTGGTGGCAAAAATCGGCCGCGCCAGCCGTCTCGGCGAACGGTCGCTCGGCGTGCTGGATGCGGGGGCAACCTCCTGCGCCATCATTCTCAAGGAATTGTCCGACGGCGCGCGCGCGCGGCTGACCTGATCGTCGTGACACCCGGAATTTACAGGTTCCTCCCCGGACGCGCGGCCCTGTCCATCGTGACGGGCCGCGCACCGCTTTTTTGATGAAGGCAGGTTGCAAACCGGCGGCATTGCTTTCATCTTCGCCGCCAGAAGGGGACCGGCGAAACTGATGGCAATCAAGACTTCCTCGCCGCGCAAGGGCGGCATCGGCCGGGTGAACGGGCCGGAAGGCGTGGATTCGATACCGCTGCGCTATGGCGACGATCCCTATGTCTGGGCCTGCTGGCTCTATTACGAAGACGGCATGACGCAGGGCGAGATCGCCGAGGCGATGGGTGTCTCACGCGCGACCGTCAACAGCTATCTCGCCGATGCCCGCGAGAAGGGCATCGTCAACATCTCCATCGAACCTGCGCGGCTTGCCTCACTCACCATCGCGCAGGAGCTGAAGCGCCATTTCGGCCTGTCGGATTGCCTGGTCGTGCCCAATGACGACAACACCCGCCCGCTGATCGGCCGGCTGGGTGCGGCGGGGGCGCAGGCGCTCGCCAAGCTGGTCAAATCCGGCGACACACTCGCCGTCGCCTGGGGCCGCACGGTCCTCTCCGTTGGCGAGCATCTGGAAACGGGGCCGCTGCAGGACGTGACGGTCGTGCAGGCAACGGGCGGTACAACGGCCAACTTCACCTATACGCCGGAACTGACCACCGCCGCCGTCGCACGCGCGATCTCGGCACGCTGCGTCAACATCACCGCACCCGCCGTCGTCGCTTCCGCCGAAATGCAGCGCATGCTGCTTGCCGAACCACTCATCCGCGAGCAGTTCGACACGCTCGCACGGGCCAACCGCATTGTCTTCGGCATATCGTCACTCCGGCCCAACTCGACGATCCACACCAGCGGTTTCTTCGAATCCGTGCCCTTGCAGCACTATCTCGCCAAGGGCGCGGCCGGCGTGCTCGCCGGGCGCTTCATCGACGAGCGCGGCCGCCCGGTCGACGGTCCGCTCGACGACCGCACGATCGGCATGTCGCTGGAGATGCTGCGCGGCATCGGCACGCGCGTCGCCGTCGCTGGCGGCTTCGACAAGGTCCCCGCACTGCTGGCGGCCTTGCGCGGCGGCTATGTCAATGTCCTGGTGACGGATGCGGCGACCGGCGCCGGCATCTTGCGTGCCGATGGTGTGACAAGCCTCGATGGCAAGCTTTCGCAACGGCAGAAAAGCGCGCCTGTCGCCAATGCCTACCGCACACATGTCAAGAAATTCCTCAACAATCCCAACGACGTGGTCGAGGAAATGCTCGACGGCCTGATTGCCGCGCACAAGCCCTACCTCCAGCCTGTGCCCGGCTCGCGCCGCGCGCTCGTCGCCCGAAACGGCCCCCGCCCCGGCAAGGTCGGCCTCGTCATCGGCGGCGGCACGGGACACGAGCCCTGCTTCGTCGGTTATGTCGGCAAGGGGCTTGCCGACGCGGTCGCCGTCGGCAACATCTTTTCCTCGCCCCCGCCCGATCCGATCGCCAAATGCGCCGTTGCCGCTTCGGGGGGTGCCGGCGTGCTCTTCGTTTATGGTAACTATGCCGGCGATGTCATGAACTTCGAGATGGCGGCCGAACTGGTCGAGGAACAGGGCATTCCGATTCGCACGATCCTGACGACGGATGACGTCATGTCGTCGCCTGTCGAGGACAAGGAAGGCCGGCGCGGCGTCGCGGGCAACTTCTTCGTCTTCAAGGTGGCGGGCGCCGCCTGCGATCGCGGCCTGACGCTCGATGAATGCGAGGCGATCACCCGCAAAGCCAACGATCGCACCTTCACGGTCGGCGTCGCGCTCGAATCCTGCTCTATGCCGCAGACGCGGCGGCATAATTTCGAGATCGGCCCTGACGACATGGAACTCGGCATGGGTATCCACGGCGAGCCCGGTGTGTCGCGCGAGCGCGTCCGCACCGCCGACGAGATCGTCGACACGATCATGGACAACATCTTCAAGGAGATGAAGGCCGAGGCCGGCGACCGCGTGGCGGTGCTGGTCAATTCCTTCGGCGCGACGCCGTTAATGGAGCTCTACATCCTGTTTCGGCGGGTGGAGCAGCGGCTTGCCGCCAAGAACATCACGATCGAGGCCAATTGGGTGGGGCACTACTGCACGTCGCTGGATATGGCGGGCGCCTCCATCTCCATCCTGCATCTCGACCGCCAACTGACCGACCTGCTGCACCATCCATGCCAGTCGGCGATCCTGACCATCAACGCGCCGGAACCGGACGAGGCGGCTCGGAACTGAGGCCGCGTGCGCCCAAGGGGAGGAAGAAATGTCGGAAAATGCGGCACAGGCTCTCGCCAGGATGTTCGAGAGGATGTCCCAGGTGATCGAGACGGAAAAGGACCGCCTGTCTGAACTCGACGGCGCGATCGGCGATGGAGATCACGGCATCACCATGTCGATCGGCTTCAAGGCGGTGAATGCGGCGCTTGCAAAGCTGGATCTCGACACGGCAACCCTTTCAGAGGTGATGTCGACGGCAGCGGCCGGCTTCCTTGACGCTGTCGGCGCATCGACGGGTCCACTCTATTCGACGGGCTTTCGCCGCGCCGCCCAGGCACTTGCCACGCGTTCCGAACTCGACCTCGCCGCCAATCGGGACATGCTGGTCGCGATTTCGGAGGGCATTCGCGACCGCGGCAAGGCGCAGCGCGGCGACAAGACGATGCTGGACGTTTGGCTGCCCGCCGCGGAGGCCGCCACCACAGCGGTTGCCGAAGGCCGTTCGAAACAGGAATTCTGGAGCGCGGTTACGGCCGCAGCCGACAACGGTGCGGCGGCGACTGCCACGATGGTTGCCGCCAAGGGCCGCGCCGCCCGCCTGCGGGAACGCTCCCTCGGCCACCTCGATCCCGGCGCCGTCTCCGCAACGGCTCTGGTCCGGGCAATGGCAGAGACGATGTAGGACCGGATAGAAACTTTTCGGGGGGCCGATCCGGTCGTTATCCCTTGAGCGATTGCGTTTTGGCAAAACGCGCCTTGTAATGAAGCGCGTCGTAATAAAGCCATTTCAGGATACAGCCCCTATGGATCCAACACATTTGTTCGAGCTGGTGATCGGCATGTTCGTGGCGATCATCGCGCTGCATTACGCGGCCCACCGGCTCGGGCTGCCGCCATCGGTGGCGCTGCTTGCGGGCGGCGCGTTGCTGGCCTTCGTGCCTGGCCTGCCCACGATCGAAGTCGACCCGGCGCTGGTGCTCGTCATTTTCCTGCCGCCATTGCTCATGGATGGAGCCTGGTTCATCGCGCTTGGTCCCTTGCGCCGCCATATGATCGGCATCGCCTCGCTTGCCATTGGCGCGGTGTTCTTCACCTGCGCCGTCGTGGCTGTTGTCACGCATCTGCTGTTCCCATCGCTTCCTTGGGCGGCCTGCGCGGCGTTGGGGGCGATCGTCTCGCCGCCCGATGCGGTCTCCGCCCGCGCCGTGCTGCAACGGGTGAAGCTGCCACGGCGCTTGCAGATCCTGCTCGAAGGGGAAAGCCTGTTCAATGATGCAAGCGGCCTGGTCCTCTTCCGCTTCGCCATCGCCGCCGGCGTCACCGGCGTCTTCAGCACCGTCGATGCTATGGGCAGCTTTTTTGTGCTGGCGGTCGGCGGCGCGCTCGTCGGCATCGCCATCGGCATGGCATGGGTTCTGCTGGTGCGCCGTCTTGGCGACGAGTATCTGATCATCGCCGCCACGGCGCTGCTGTCCTGGGTGTCCTACCTGCTCGGCGAGTTCATCCACGTGTCGGGCGTCATTGCCACCGTGACCACTGGCCTGATCGCCGGCTGGCACCAGCACACCGCTTTTTCGGCCGCAACGCGCATGCGTGGCACCTCCTTCTGGACCGTGCTCGTCTTCCTCATGGAGGCGGCGGTCTTCATCCTGATCGGCCTGTCGCTGCGGGGCGTCGTCGAACGCGGCGGCGGCTTCAGCGTGGTAATCGCCGATCTCGGATGGCCGATCCTCGTGATCCTGCTGGCCCTCACCGTCGCCCGCTTCGCCTGGGTGTTCGGCTCCGACCTCGCAATCCGGCTCTGCAATATGCTGGGGATCAAGCGATACACGCCAATCGGCGCCGGCGGAGCGACCGTGCTCAGCTGGGCCGGTGTTCGCGGCGTGGTCACGCTCGCGCTGGCGCTGAGCGTGCCGGAAAGCTTCCCCGGCCGCGACTTCATCCTGGTGACGTCGTTCGCCATCATTCTCGGCACCGTGCTGCTGCAAGGCACGACGCTGGGACGCGTGATCGCCTGGGCGCGGTTGAGCGAACCGGAATCGGACAAGGCCCGGCTCACCATGAGCCAGGCCGAGGCCGCCATGGCCCAGGCGCAATTCGTGACGTGCAAAACCGGGCTTACGATAGCGAAGGCAAACTCATCCATCCGCAATTGCTGGACAAATATCAACGAAGAGCCGTGTCGATCGTCGATTATGCCGAACGCACCCAGCACTATACGCCCCTGCTCCACGCCCATTTCGACCTCGTTCTCGAGGCGGTCGCGACGGGACGGCGTGAACTCATCCGGCTTCACCGCGCCGGTGAGATCGACGACGAGACGCTACACGAGCTGGAACGGGACCTCGACCTCGAGGAGCTGAGCGCGATTTCTGCCAAAGGGTGAAGCCGCCTGTGACACTGGCTGTAATACGCCTGTCATGCTGAGTTTCTATCGCAAGGGGGTAACGCACCGCTCAAGAGAGGCACCCCCATGCGTAAACTCATCCTCGCTCTGGCATCGGCAACGATGCTCGCCGGCGCCGCAAATGCTGCAACCGTTTATCCGCTGGATCGCGCGACGATCCTCGTCGGCTCGCCGTTCGATTTCAAGGTCGAGTTCGACACCGTCGTGAAGCCGGAAGACGTGAAGGTCACCGTCAACGGCCAGGACTACGAAGCCGTTTTCGGCAAGAAGGCTGAATTTGTCGCCGAAGAAAAGGGCGACGAAGACAAAGTCCTCGGTTCCGCCCTCATCCTGCGTGGCCTGACGATCGCCGCGGCCGGCGCCTACAAGGTCGAAGTCTCAGCCGGCAGCGAAGCCAAGTCGGTCAACTGGGATGTCTACCCGACCGTTGCCGAGCCGAAAGCCAAGAACATCATCTTCCTGATTGCCGACGGCCTGTCCGTCGCCCACCGCACCGGTGCGCGCATCATGTCCAAGGGCATGACAGAGGGTAAGGCCAACGGCCGCCTCGCAATGGACGATATCCCGCCGGTCGCCTTCATCGGCACGTCTTCGACGCATTCGATCGCCACCGACAGCGCCAACACCATGTCGGCCTACATGACCGGCCACAAGTCGCGCGTCAACGCGCTCGGCGTCTACGCCGACCGTACGCCGGCAAGCCTGGACGATCCGAAGGTCGAAACCATTGCCGAGGCGCTCCGCCGCACGACAAAGAAGTCGATCGGCATCGTTTCCACCTCGGAACTCCAGGACGCCACGCCGGCAGCCCTGGTTGCCCACACCCGCAAGCGCGCCGACAAGGCCGACATCGTCGGCATGATCCTCGACGTCAAGCCGGATGTGCTTCTGGGTGGCGGTTCGGCCTACTTCCTCGGCAAGGACGTACCGGGCTCGAAGCGCAAGGACGACAAGGATTACATCGCCGAATTCAAGAACGCCGGCTATGCGCTGGCGATCGACAAGACGGAACTTGCCGCGGCTGCCGGCTCGAACCAGGACAAGCTGCTCGGTCTGTTCCACACCGGCAACCTGGACGTGACGCTCGACCGTGAATTCCTCAAGAAGGGCACCGTCGAAAAATTCCCGAACCAGCCGGGCCTCGTCGACATGACCAAGGCCGCCCTCGACAAGCTCTCGAAGAACCCGGACGGTTTCTTCCTGATGGTCGAAGCCGCATCGGTCGACAAGATGAGCCACCCGCTCGACTGGGATCGTGCCCTCGTCGAGACGATCGAGTTCGACAAGGCCGTTGCCGTCGCGCGCGAGTTTGCCGACAAGAACCCCGATACGCTGATCGTCGTCACCGGCGACCACACCCATGGCGTCGGCATCATCGGCACCATCGACGACGAGAAGCCGGGCGACGAGATGCGCGCCAAGGTCGGCACCTATGACGACGCCGGCTTCCCGAACTACGAAGATGCGAATGGAGACGGTTATCCGGACCGCATCGACGTTTCCCGTCGTCTGTTCCTGGCCGCCAACAATGGCCCGGACCACTATGAAACCTTCCGTCCGAAGCTCGACGGCCCGTTCGTTCCGGCCGTGCAGAATGAGGCGAAGGAATATGTTGCCAACGAAGAATACAAGGACGTGCCCGGCGCCGTCTTTGTGCAGGGTAACATCCCGAAGGATGGCGACACCGGCGTTCACGCCGTCGACGACGTGGTGCTTCAGGCGGTCGGTCCTGGCTCAGAAGGCTTCCGTGGCTACATGGAGCAGAGCGACGTCTACCGCGTGCTGGCCGATGCCTTCGCGCTCGGCGTAGCGAAGGACTGAGCCACCCCAATAGCGGACAGGCGACCCGCGCCGCCTGTCCGTATTCTCGTCGATGAAGAAGGAAGCATGGCCATGACGGACGATTCCCGTATGTTTTTCGACAGGCGGCGAATGCTCTGCGCACTGGCGGCCCTGCCGATCCTGCCTCTTGCCCGACCGGCGCTGGCTGCGGAGACGCTCGGCTTCGGCGAGCTCTACAAGAGCTTTGGCGTGCTGGGGCTGGAATTTTCCGACAAGGTGAAGCGGCTGACAGGCCAGGAAATCACCATCAAAGGCTTCATGGCGCCGCCGCTGAAGGCGGAGGCGAATTTCTTCGTGCTCACCGAAATCCCGATGTCGCTCTGCCCCTTCTGCTCCTCGGATGCGGACTGGCCCGACAACATTCTCGTCGTCTATCTCGCCCGCAAGCAGACCTTCGTGCAGTTCAATGCGCCGATCGAGGCACAGGGCATACTCGAATACGGCTCATGGACCGATCCGGATACCGGTTTCGTCAGCCAGTTGCGCCTGCGCGAAGCCGCGTTCGACACGGCCTGACGATGCTGGCTCTCGCTATTTCCGGTCTCACCATGCGCTTTCCCGGCCTCGACACGCCGGTGCTGTCCATCGACCGGCTTCACCTTCCCGCCGGCGGACGCCTCGCGATCACCGGCGCATCGGGTTCCGGCAAGAGCACGCTGATCAACGCGATGACCGGGCTCGATACCGTGACAAGCGGTTCCGTATGCTGGGGCGGCACCGATATAGCCGCCCTTGCCGCCGGCAAACGCGATGCGTTCCGCGCAGCCAATATCGGCCTCGTCATGCAGGACTTCCATCTGTTTCCCGGCCTTTCGGCTTTCGAGAACGTCGTCTTGCCGGTCCGCCTTTCCCGGCGCCTCAAGCCGGCCGAGTGCGAACGCGCGCTGCATCTCCTCGAAACAACGGGCATTGCCCGCCCTGACCAGGCCATCGAGACGCTGTCGCGAGGCGAGATGCAGCGCGTGGCCGTGGCGCGGGCCCTGTTGTCAAAACCCGGCGTGATCGTTGCCGACGAACCAACCGCCAGCCTCGACCGTCGTACTGGCAGCGAAGTGGCCGAGCTGATCGTCCGGCTCGCACGCGATGAGGGGACAACGCTTATCGTCGTTACCCACGATCCGGCGCTCATGGAACGGCTCGACCGACGTGTCGGCCTCGATGGCGGACGCATCGTCGAAGACAGCAGCGAGGTGCTTGCGGCATGATACGCTTCATCCTTGCCGATCTTCGCCGCTTCAAGGGCGGCGCACTTGCTGTCATCGTGCTGATTGCGCTTTCCGTTGCGCTCAGCGTCACCGTCACGTTGCAGGAGCGCGCCGTCCGGCTTGGCAGTGCCCGCGCGGCGGAAAAATTCGACCTTGTCATCGGAGCAGCCGGCAGCGAAACACAACTCGCGCTATCGGCCGTCTTCCTGCAACCCTCGCCGCTGCCGCTGATGTCCGGCAGCGTGCTGGCAAAACTCTCCGAGGATTCCCGCGTCGAATTCGCCGCCCCGGTCGGCTTCGGCGATTCCGCGGATGGCCATCCGGTCGTCGGCACAACGAGCAAGCTTGTTTCCGCGCTCTCGCCGACGCTTGCGGAGGGAGCGATGTTCGCCCGTCTCGGCGAGGCGGTGATCGGCGCGGACGTGCGAAAACCCGTCGGCGCGGACATCAAGCCGATGCATGGCGGCGCTGACGAGGGTGGTCATACGCACACCGAGCTCATCTACACGGTGAGCGGTCGCATGGCCCCAACGGGTACCGCCTGGGACCGCGCCATCCTCGTGCCGATCCGCGCCGTCTGGCAGCTGCATGGCATGGAAGGTGAGGCCGCGCATGATCACGACCACGCCGCCGGGGGGCTCGCGACGGTTGCTGCAGCCGAGCATGAGCACACCGAAGAACGGGAGCACGAGGCGCATATCGATCCTGCCGCCGCGATTGACGAGCATTTCGGCGCCGAGACGCCTGGCCTCCCCGCCGTTCTCGTCAAGCCGAAGACGGTTGCCGATGCCTATCGCCTGCGCCAGGAATATCGCGGCGAGACGACGCTCGCCGTCTTCCCGGCGGAAGTGCTGACGCGCCTCTACGCGACACTGGGCGATGCGCGCAGCCTGCTTCTGGCCATTGCCATCGGCACGCAGGTCATCGTCATCGCCGCCATCCTGCTCGTCACCATCATGCATATCGGCACGCGCCAGAAGCAGATCGGCGCGCTGAGGGCCTTCGGTGCACCGGCGCGCGCCGTCGTCGCCATCGTCTCGGGCGAGCTTTTCCTGCTGTTCCTCGCCGGCTTCGGGCTGGGCATCCTGCTCGGCTATGCCGCCGCGCACCTGATCTCCGCCTCGCTCACCGCGACGACGGCCGTGCGCATGCCCGTGGAGTTCGCCCGCGAGGATATCTCGCTGGCGGTCTGGTTCGGCATTCTCGCCGTGGTGATATCGATCATACCGGCACTCTCGGCGCTGCGCCTCAGCCCGGCGCGGGCGCTTCGCGCCTGAGCGCCCGCTGCGTTACAGCCATTTGGCGCGCTTGAAGCGCCAGTAGAGCACGCCGCAGAGAACGATGATGACGGCGAGCACGACGAAATAGCCGTGTTCGGTCTTCAGTTCCGGCATGTTCTCGAAATTCATGCCGTAGATGCCGGCAATCGCCGTCGGCACCGCAAGGATCGCGGCCCAGGAAGCGAGCTGGCGGGTGATCACGCCCTGACGCTGCTGTTCGAGCAGGTTACTCGCCTCGAAGACCGATGTGATGACATCGCGCAAGCCACCCACCATCTGCTCGATGCGATGCATATGCTGAAGCGCATCGCGGAAGTAGGGTTTTGCCTCCACATCGAGGCATGGCAGGTCGAGATGCACGAGCTTGCCGCAGAGGTCCAGCATGGCATCCAGCACGCGCTGGAAGAGGATGACCTCACGCCGCAGCCGGAAGATACGTTTGATCTGCGCGCGGTCGAGGAAGGAAACGAGCATCTTGCGTTCCATGTCGAGCACGGAATCCTCGATCGTGCGCACGATCGGCAGGTAGCCATCGACGATGAAATCGAGGATGGCGTGCAGGATATAGTCGGTGCCGTGCCGCATCGTGTGCGGTGAGGTCTCCAGCCGGCCGCGCAACTCGCCGTGGCCGCGCTCGGAACCGTGGCGGACGGTGATGATGTAGCGCTCACCGACGAAGATCGCGGTGCGGCCATAGGTGATGCGGTCGCCGTCGAGCTTTGCGGTCTGGGCAAGCACGAAAATCTGGTCGTCATAGGCGCTCAGCTTTGGCGTCTGCAACGGGTTCGCCGCATCCGTAACGGAGAGTTCGTGCAGGTTGAAGCGCGCCTTCAGGACGGCAAGCTCCTCGGCGGTCGGTTCGTGCAGGCCGATCCAGATGAAATCCGTCTTTTCCGTCGGCATCGCGATGGATTCGAGCGGAATCTCCTGGAACCGTCGTCCGTCACGGTAGAGGTAGGAAGCGACGACGGTCATGGAGATCCTTGCGGGAGACAGGCGATCTAGCGCCAGAAGCGTTTCGTATCGACCAAGGCGTCATGCGCGTCTGCGGCGACCTTGATCACATCCCGTCTACTGGCGATGGCATGCGAAGGAAAGGCCTTTCGCGCGTCGTCCTCAAGGCCGAGCCGCGCCAGAAGCTCCGGCATCGCCGCAGCGTCATTCAGCGCGCCGAGCTGATCCTGCAAGGGTTCTAATGCGGCAAGGAACCGGCCATAGCGGCGCTTCTGCCGCTTGCGATCGAAGAGCGAACCAAAGAACTCTGCCGTGTATCGCAGCTTCTTGGCGTCCTTGCGCACCTCGTGACGGGCGTCGTCGTCGAGGTCGACGAGATCGCGGCCGCCCTTCTTGACCTTGCGGCGCAGCCGGTCGAGGGCAGCGGCCGCGAAATCGCTGACCGGCTTCTCGCGGATTTCCCGCGTCGACACAAGGCCGTGCCAGGCGCCGCAGGCGAGCCAGTCGGCAAAGTCCAGCATCAAGGCGCGGGCGCGAGGCGAGTCAAGGTCGGCTGTCGCGGCCCGAAAGGCCGTCGCGCGCGCATCTGCAAGCACCTTGCGCAACGCCTCATCCTGGCAACGGCGGATCAGTACGTCGAGGTCGCGTACCTCGCCGAGCGCGCCGGCGAGCCATTTCAGCTCGTCCTTCATCCGCCCGAAAGCGTCGTCTTCCAGTACCGTCTTGAAGACCCAAAGCGCAGAACGCAACCGGCGCAGCGCGACACGCGCCTGGTGCAACGCCTCCTCGCCGCCACCTTCCAGCAGCATCTCGTTGAGGCGGAATTGTCTGAGACAGCCGTCGGCGATGATACGGAAGGCGCCGGGCACACTCATATCGGCCGTCAGCGCGACCGGCTCGGCCTTGACGGCACGGACGGCGGCGCCAAGCAGCCGGTAGCCACGCTCCGCCTTGCTCAGCACGCCGAGCCGCGCTGGCGCGACCCTGTCCAGCGTGCGGGCATAGGAAAACAGCGCGGCCGGCGTGCCTTCCACCAGTTCCAGTTCGATTTCGCAGATCGGCGTGCGCCGCTCACCAATGACGATATCACCGCGGTCGAGCGCCACCTCAATCCGTGCCCCCTCCCAAGCCACCGACCAACGCCGCCGCTCGGTGGCCACCTCGAAAAGCGGCCCCAATGCGTCGATGCGCCGGCCGAGAAAGGCCTTGATCGGCGTCGTGTCATCGAGCACGGGCCTGTCACCCTCGACATTCTGCTCCCATTTCGGGCGGGCAAAGAGGCTCGCCGCACTGGCGCCGACGGCCTTGACGATCTGGACGCGCCCCTGCACGTCGTCTCGAATTCTGAGTGAAAAGCCGGCAGCGCGCAAATCCGCGTCCGGCGTGTCAAAATAGGTGGCACGCCGCTCAAGGACGAAGGGTTCGCCTGCGGCAAGGTCCGAAGCGAGAAAGTCCGCTGCTGCCTGCGGCGCAAGGTCGAGCTTCAGTTCGATTTCCTGTCCCAAACGCCGTTCTCCAGACTTACCGACACGCCAGAGCTACCGCACCGTTAGACAAGATCAACCCGGAAGCCACAGAATACAAGAGGCGCCGCGGCGGCAAACCGCGACGCCTCGTCGCAAATCCTATTCGGCAGGAACCGGGCTAAACCCGCCCTCATCCATCCGCTGCTCGCGGTTTTCCTTGCGGCTGGCCGCGCGGGAGAGCACGCTCTGGCGGTTGACCGACTTGCGCTCGGCGTCGATGCGGCGAATGAGGATTTCCGCGCGCTCGATGGAGCCGAGCAGAGCGAGGATCGTGCCGCGTTCTGCGGCACCCGCATTCGGGCCGAGCGACAGCGTGCGGGCACGCAGTTCCTCGACTTCCGGGTAGTTGGCGTGGCCGGCCGGCATCTGCGGATCGGCAAGACCATAGGTCGGCAGGATGGCGCGGAGCGACGCATCGAGCTTGTTGAGCGCGGTATCGACGATCGGCTGGGCCTGGCTGCCGAACTTTTCGCGTTTCACGCGGCGAGCGACCTGGTGCATCGATTCCGTCAGCGCCGCGGTGAAGTCGGCTTCCTCGATCAGACTGGCGATGAGGTCGAGCTGATCATACGGCAGGTCTTCCTTCATCAGGTTGGCGGTATAGTTGCGGATATCGCGGCTGAGAATATCGGTCGCGAGATAGTGTTCGCCAGGGTCCGAAGGCGCTTTCTTGTCGCCGCGGGCGATATCGAGGAACATGGCGCCGGCCTGAAGGTGACGCTGGGTTTCCTGCTGGATCGCCGGCACGGCGCGGGCAAAATCATTGGAGAGCTTGCCGTCGAGGAACCGCGGGGTCGAATAATCCTCGATGTCCTCGGCATCCGTGCGGCCGACGCGCGACAGAACGCGCTCGAACACACCGATGAAGGGGAAGAGCAGCAGCGTGTTGAAGATGTTGAAGAAGGTCGAGTAGAGACCGACGGCAACCGGCACCAGCGGGAAGGTCTCCTTGCCATCAACCATCACCGCCACGGCCGGATCGCCGCCAAACCACTGCATCGCCCATTCCAGCACGCCGATGGAGACGAAGAACAGTGGCACGGTGATGCACACGCCGATGATGTTGAAGGAGATATGGGCGTAGGCGGCACGCTTGGCATTCTTGGAAAGGTTGAGCGAGGCCATCCACGAGGTGATGGTCGTGCCGAGATCGGCGCCGAGCGAGAAGGCGACGGCGGTCGTCCAGTCGAGGATGCCGGCAGCGCCGAGGCCCATGACGATGCCGATAGTGGCCGACGACGAATGGATCATCGCAGTGACGCCGGCGGCGATCAGCACGCATTTGATCAGGTTGAAGTAGGAGTCAGCCTTCAGCGTCTGGAGCAGCTCCATGACTTCCGGCAGGTTGCGCAGCGGACGCAGACCACCGGTCATCAGGTTGAGGCCATAGAAGATCAGCGCGAAGCCCATGCAGGCGAGCGCGATGTTGCGCACCTTCTCGCTTTTCGCGAAGCAATAGATCAGCGCGAAGATACCGCCGAGGATGAGGCCGAGCGGCCCGAGCGGCAGGGCTATGAGGCCGTTGCCGAGCGTCGTGCCGATATTGGCGCCCATGATGACGCTGATCGCCGGCCGGAGGCCGACGACGCCGGCATTGACGAGGCCGACCACCATGACGGTCATCGCCGTCGAGGACTGGATGACGCCCGTGATGAAGGTGCCGGCGAGCACGCCCTTGATTGGCGTACCGGCGGCCCTTGCGAGGAACGCGCGCATCTTGTTGACGGAGAGGGCCTGGATGCCGTTGGCCATGAATTCGAGGCCGAGCATGAAGATGCCCAGACCGCCGATGACCGGCACGAGGATGTCCTTGAAGATATC
Organism: Shinella kummerowiae; assembly: GCF_009827055.1. Lineage (GTDB taxonomy): Bacteria > Pseudomonadota > Alphaproteobacteria > Rhizobiales > Rhizobiaceae > Shinella > Shinella kummerowiae. The sequence continues at coordinate 250,621 of NZ_WUMK01000005.1, read as the reverse complement.
TATTTCCATGGGAAAACTCGTTTCTATTGGAGCAAATGCAGCGTTCTGGCGCCTAGTTGTTCGCGAAGCCCAGATTCGCCGTCCAGTACGCTTCGATCTTGCCGGCCAGCGCCGGCGACACGGGGACGTAGCCGAGCGCGCTCGCTTCATCGCCGCCACGACTGAAGGCGAGGCGGAAGAGATCGAGCACGCGGTTGATGCGCCCTTCTCCACGGTCCTTCGGCACGACAACATAGGTGACGACGGTCATGGGATAGGCCGTTTCACCGGCAGCCTCGTTGGCATTGGCAGAAGACCCCGTCGTGCCGTCCCAGGTGGCCGTCTCCAGCCCCGCCTGGAAGGCTTCCGGGCTCGGCCGGATGAAGGTGCCTGCTCGATTTTGCAGCGAGACAAAGGGCAGGCCGAGGCGCACGACCTGGCCATATTCGAGATAGGAAATGCTGTTCTTCGTCCTGGCCGTGAGGTTCGCGAGCCCGCCGGTGCCCTTCTCACCCTTGCCGAGCGGCCATTTGATCAGCGTGCCGGCGCCCGGCTTTTGCGCCCATTCCGGGCTGCTGGCGGAGAGGAAACCGGTGAAGGCCAGGGTCGAGCCTGATCCGTCCTCGCGATGCAAAACCTCGATCGTCATGTCCGGCAGGGCCAGGTCAGGGTTCAACGCCTTGATGGACGGGTCGGACCATTTGGTGACCTTGCCGAGATAGATATCGGCGATAACAGGACCCGACAGGCGCAACGCCCCGGCCCCTATGCCATCGACATTGGCGACGACGACGATGCCGCCCATGACGATAGGGAACTGGAGAAGGTTGCGGGTCTTCAGTTCCTCGGCCGGCAGCGGAGCATCCGTCGCGGCGAAATCCGTTTCGATCTGGCCGAGGCGCATCACGCCGGCGAGCGAGCCGACCGGCTCGTAGTCGACGCGCCAATCCGGCGACGTGAAGTCGCCGCCATCCGTGCGCATCGCCTCATAGTCACGCGACCAGAGCTGGATGATCGGCGCGGCAAAGGTCGATCCGGCCCCACGAATGGGCTCGGCTTGGGTGCTGGCGGCGGAAAAAATGATTGCGCCAAGCAGCAGCGCAAACCTGCTCCACATATTGCGGGCAAGGGGTTGGAATGCATTCATCATGAATCTCCCCTCGTCGATGCGCACCTTCAGACAACGGAAGGCCGTCCCGACAGTCATCACAGACTGCCAGGCGCGAAAATGCGCATGACCATAAGACATAAATTAGCAAACTGCGTTTTCAGCCATTCTTTACTATTAAGTTTGCTTGACGGGCACATGACAATATTGGCGGCCTCGCCACAATCGCTGCGGGTCGACTGTCATCTGCGTGAAATGTCGGCGTGCTCCAAACCAGCGACGCGCCCCGCGCCACGTCCGATGGAGATTCCCGATGAACGACGCCTCCCAGCCGAAAACCCTCAGCAACCGAACTGCCATCGTCACCGGTTCCACCAGCGGCATCGGGCTTTCCATCGCCCGCCGCTTTGCCGCCGCGGGGGCGAACATCGTCATCAACGGGCTGGGCGATGCGGCCGCAATCGAGACGGAGCGCGCCGGCATCGAGGCGGACTATGGCGTGCGCTGCCTCTATTCGCCGGCCAACATGCTGTCCGGAAGCGAAATCGGCGAAATGGTGAAGCTCGCGCTCGACACTTTTGGACGCTGCGACATCCTCGTCAACAATGCGGGTATCCAGCATGTCGCGCCGATCGAGGAGTTTCCGGATGACAAATGGCAGGCGATCATCCAGATCAATCTCGTCGCCGCGTTCCACACCATCAAGGCTGCGCTGCCGGCGATGAAAGAGCACGGTTTCGGCCGCATCATCAATATCGCCTCCGCCCATGCGCTCGTCGCTTCGCCCTACAAATCCGCCTATGTGGCGGCCAAGCACGGCATTGCCGGCCTGACAAAAACCGTAGCGCTCGAAGCCGCAACAGATGGTGTCACCGTCAATGCCATCTGCCCTGGCTATGTCTGGACGCCGCTCGTCGAAAAGCAGATCCCCGACACGATGGCCGCCCGCGGGCTGACCAAGGAGCAGGTCATCCATGACGTGCTGCTCGAGGCACAGCCGACGAAACAGTTCGTGACGGTCGATCAGGTCGCCGGCCTCGCCCTCTACCTCGCCAGCGAGGAGGCGGCCTCGATGACCGGTGCGATCCTTTCGCTCGACGGCGGCTGGACGGCGCACTGAGCGCCGCCCGCCCTCTTTTTCTCCTGCAGGAACGACTGACATGAAGGCCACCGACGTCCGCAACGCCTACGCCATGCCGCTCACGAACCCCGCCTATCCGCCGGGTCCCTACCGCTTCATCGATCGCGAATATGTCATCATCAGCTACCGTACGGATCCCGATGCGCTGCGTGCCGTTGTACCGGAGCCGCTGGAGATCATCGATCCCATCGTCAAATACGAATTCATCAAGATGCCGGATTCCACCGGTTTCGGCGATTACACGGAATCCGGCCAGGTCATTCCGGTCCGCTTCGAGGGCGAAGAGGGCGTTTATGTGCACGCCATGTATCTCGACGACGACGCGCCCATCGCCGGCGGACGGGAAATCTGGGGCTTTCCCAAGAAGCTCGCGTTTCCCAAGCTGGTGCATGAAGGCGAGGTGATCGTCGGTACGCTGCATTACGGCTCCGTGCTGTGCGCCAGCGCCACCATGGGCTACAAGCATCGTCCACTCGACGTCGCCGAAGTTGCCCATTCGCTTGCCAAGCCGAATTTCCTCGTCAAGATCATCCCGCATGTCGATGCGACGCCTCGCATCTGCGAACTGGTGCGCTATCATCTCGAGGACATCACCGTGAAGGGCGCCTGGACGGGGCCGGCCGACCTCCAGCTCTTCCGCCATGTCATCGCCGACGTCGCCCGCCTGCCGGTGCTGGAGGTCGTCTCGGCTGCCCATTTTGTCGCCGACCTCACGCTGGGGCTCGGTGAAGTGGTGCACGACTATATGGGCGAACCGGATTGAAGGACGAGATCATGGACAAGCAAGTCAGGTTGCAGCCGAAACGCAAATCCGAAACGCCTGATATCGCCGATGTCGTCGCTGGCTATCCGGCAGTGGGCCTCGTCTTCCAGGGCGGCGGCGCGCTTGGCGCGTACCAGGCCGGCGTCTTTCAGGCGCTGGATGAAGCCGGTATCGAGGCGAACTGGTTGTCCGGCGTCTCGATCGGCGCGGTCAATGCCGCAATCATCGCCGGCAACAGCAAGGGCAACCGGCTCGACCGGCTGCGCGACTTCTGGGAGACGATTTCCGCCCGCAAGATCTGGCACTTCACGCCGGAAGGTGACGTCTTCCGCAGGATGCGCAACCAGGCGAGCGCCCTGATGACGATGACATCGGGCCTGCCCGGTTTCTTTTCGCCCCACCAGATCAATCCGTGGTTCCAGCCGCCGGGCGCTTCCACCGCGACCAGCTTCTACGACACGTCCGAACTGAAAACCACGTTGAATCGCCTGATCGACTGGGAGGTCCTGAATGACCGCCGCCAGCGGCTCAGCGTCGGCGCCGTCAATGTGCAGACCGGCAATTACCGCTATTTCGACAGCCATATCGAGGTGATCGGCCCGGAGCATGTCATGGCGTCCGGCGCCCTGCCGCCCGCCTTCCCGGCCGTGCTGATCGAAAACGAATATTACTGGGACGGCGGCATCGTCTCGAACACGCCGCTGCAATATCTCCTGGAGCAGGAGGATGTGCGCGACACGCTGGTGTTCCAGGTCGATCTTTTCAGCGCGCGCGGCATCCTGCCCCGCGACATGGCCGACGTGCTCGCCCGGCACAAGGACATCCTCTATTCCAGCCGCACGCGCAACAACACGGACACGTTCCGCCGCATGCATAACCTGCGCCTGAAGTTGCATCAGGCCCTGCTGCGCGTGCCTCCGGAAGCCTTGACCGACGACGACCGGGCCTTCCTCGCCGCCATGGAGGACGTGCCGCAGATCAACATCGTCCACCTCATCTACCAGCAGAAAATCTATGAAAGCGACGCCAAGGACTACGAGTTCTCCGGCACGTCGATGCGCGAGCACTGGGACTCCGGCTACCAGGACACCCGCAAGACCCTGAAACATCCTCGCTGGCTGGAAAAGCCGCCGGAATGCATCGGCATGACCGTGCACGATGTTCACCGAGATGACCCAAGATAAACTATAAACACATTCCCGGTATGAGCCATTACACAGAATAAACCGTCACGAACTTACAATTATACGGTCATCTCGGCATTACAAATCCATGCTTCTATTGCACTGCAACTCTTAAACAGGAGAGAGAACATGGATGCCAACCGCGAAATCGAAAAAGACTATTCGCTGACGGAATTTGTTGCAGAGCTCCGCCGTCTGGCAGACACGCTGGAATCGAACGAGCGCTTCTCGATCCAGATCGATGAAGAAGACATCCAGGTTCCCGAGCACGCCATCGCCTCGATCGCCTACGAGATCGAAGACGGCCGCGCCGAGATCGAATTCCAGCTGACCTGGGAAGCCGGTGAAGCCGAAGGCGATGCCGAGAATGACGGCAAGGACGAAGACGAGAACGAAGAGGCGGCGGCTTAAAGCCGCCCGCGCGCCACTGGGGCAACGCTGAAGGTTACGGGCCCTGCGGCGACACCGCCGCAGGGTTTTCTGTCCGGAGCCGCCATCGCGACCGAGGCTCGCAGGCGTGGCTCGCCGGCAGCATCACCAGCTAGGCATTCGTCCCGTTGGCAGCAGCAAGCGCCTCCTGGCGCCGACGGTGGGCTTCGGCGACAGCCGCGTCGGTATCGGCATCGCTATGATGCCCGCCAACCTGGACGGTCGGCGAGGCGAACTGGATGCCGTTCGCCTTGAACTCGAGCTTGATGCGATTCATGATCTCACGGCGGATCATGAACTGCTCGCCGGGTTTTGTGGTGAAGCCGACGCGCACGACGATGGCATACTCGCCGAATTCCCCCACGCCCTTCATCTTCAGCGGCTCCAGCAGGCTTTCCTTGTATTCGGGCTTCTCGGCGATCTCCGTGCCGATGCGCTTGATGACCTTGCGCAATTTTTCAAGGTCGGTGTCATAGGGAACGGAGATGTTGAATTTGGTGACCGACCAGTCGCGGCTCATGTTCTGCACCGCGCCAAGCTCGCCGAAGGGCACGGTGGTGAGCGGCCCGCGATGGTGGCGCAGCTTGACCGATCGCAGTGAGAAACTTTCGACCACACCCTTGTATTTACCGGTCTCGATATATTCGCCGATCCGGAAAGCATCGTCCCAAAGATAGAAGATGCCGGAGATCAGATCCTTGACGATGGTCTGCGCGCCGAAGCCGATAGCGACGCCCGCTACACCGGCGCCGGCGATTAGCGGACCGATATCGACGCCGAGGCTGGTCAACGCCATCATGACGGCCACGATGGCGAGCGTGATGGAAAGGATGTTGCGCAGGATCGGCATCAATGTGCGGATGCGGGCGTTGCGGCTGCGCTCCTCGTCGCTCAGGCGACGGCCGACCGGCTCGTCGGCCATGCGCACGGTGATTTCGGACTTGATGAACTGCCAGAGAATGTCGGCCACCAGAAGAACGGCGATCGCCTGGGTGACGGCATGGGCGATGCGGCTGACTGCCGTATCGCCGGCCCCCATCATCATGCCGGCGGCATCGACGCCCGCAGCGGCCGCGACCCACCACGCGGAGAGGATGATCACAAGCGCGCGTGCGCCCCGTTCGCCGATGACGAAGCCCATGCTGGTCGGGCGCATGGTCTCGCTCCCGCCATGCAGCCGGGTGACGACGGCGGTCGTCAGCCGTAAGAGAGGCGACAGCAGCAGGGCGAGCACGCCGACCCAGAACAGCAGGCGTAGCCCCGCCATCCACACGACCAGAAGCAGGATGAAGGCCACCGTCGCCAGCCAGGACCAGATCTTGCGGGCGGTTTCGCTCTGGTCAGCGCGGTACGGGCGACGCCAGAACGCATCGACGGCAATGGCGAAGAGCGCGAGATCGAAGGCGAAGATAACGAGCAGCAACGCGCCCTGAGAAAAGCCGAACAACCGCATGAGTTCCACCACCGTCCAGCCAACGATGAAGAGACGCAGGCCTCGTTGGAAACGGGAGAACCAGTAGCGGACCCGCTCCGGCGTCACGCGCGGTTGCGCGTCGCTGTTGCCGACTGGCTCAGGTATCGCCGTCTGCGCTGAAGCGTTTCCTTCGGGCCCGACCGGCGCGGCGTTACCTTCAGTGGGGACGACCAGATCGGACGGCGGCACCTCGATCGCCGCCGCGGTTTCCACCGGAACAGGCGCCACATCTGGCAGCGCCTCCGCGGCAGGCGGTGCTCGATCGACCGGTTGTTCGAGCAACCAGACGATATAGGTGCCGAGAAGGCCGGAAAAGCGGATGACAATGGCTGCTATGGCCAGAATGAGCGCGGTGCGCTCCAAAAGCGGTGGCCAGGCAACGAGGGCGAGCGGAAGCAGCGCGCCGAGTGCAAAGCTCACGGCCTGGCCGCAGGCGTGAAGGCCGATTGGCACCACGCCCACCGGATCGGCCGCCGAACCCACTGCCTGACGGCGCCAGTGCCGGGCTGAAAGACGGTTGAACAATCGCTCGGCCCCGATGGCCAACAGGGGCACGAGAAGCAGCAGCAGCAAGAAGCGCAGCGGGCCTCGCTGCATCACTTCGGCCTCAAGCCTGGTCATGGCGGTATGTGCGCCGGGGCCGAATTCCATGCCGCCTTGCATGGCAGTGTCGATCCTGTCGCGGATCAGGCCGAGTTTTTCCGCGACATAGCCCGACTGCATGTCGGCCTCGGCGTCAGGGGCCGGCGTCTGCTCGGCCTTGGCTTCACCCGCCTGCGCACCGTTGAGCCACGCAGCCACGGCGGGATCGGCAAGCAACCGGGAAATCTCGCGCAGCTTGTCGGCCGGCGGCGCTCCGGCCTCCTGTGCTTGCGCGGGCAGGGCAAAGCCGGTGAGAAGCAGGATGACCGCCATGCAAAAGGCCTTGCAATGCAGCGCGGCGCGGAATGTTGCCATGGCTTTCGAAACCTCTGCAGCCTGCAAAGCCGAGCGGAAAAGAGTCCGAGGGCTTCGTGAACCTGTCATGGATACGCGACGTCGACGTTACGCTGGCGCAGAGGTTTTCTTTTCGGCTTTCCGGGCGGAATTCCGAGCCTTTCCCCCTCCCCTGCGTAACCGCCATCCGATTATTTCACCATGTCGACGGAACGCGCAAGCTGCATTGGCACCGATGGCGCGCGAATGCCCCGCTCGCCATCGATGCACGTGTTTGCCCGCCTAGAGCGTGCCCATGCCGCCGTCGATCATGATTTCGCTGCCAACGGTATAGGCGGCCTCGTCGGATGCGAGGAACACCACCGTTTTGGCGATTTCCGACGGCGTGCCGAACCGGCCGGCGGGAACGAGGCCCTTGATGTTCTCGGCAACGGCCTTCAAATCCGTCTCGCTGAAGCCGAGCTTGCCGTAGAGCGGCGTCGAGACCGGTCCCGGCGAAACCGCATTGATGCGGATACCGCGGCTGATCAACTCACCCGACAGCGTGCGGATGAGCGATTGCAGCGCCGCCTTCGAGGCGCCATAGACGCTGGAATTGGGCATGCCGACATGGGCATTGACCGAGGTGTTCAGCACGATCGATGCCGGATTGGCGAGGATCGGGAGAAGCGCCTGGATCAGGAAATAAGGGCCTTTGACATTGATGTCGAAGACACGGTCGAAGCCGGCTTCATCCCAGGCATCGACGGGCTTCAGCAGCGCAATGCCGGCATTGACGAAGAGGATGTCGAGGCCACCGAAGGCCTCGGTGATGGCGGCCGCCACCTGTTTCTGGCCGGCCACATCGGCGGCATCGGAGCGGATGACCAGCACGCCCTCGCCGAGTTCCTTGCGTGCGGCCTCCAATGTCTCCGGATTGGTGCCGGTGACGGCGACGCGCGCACCTTCAGCGAGAAATTGCCGCGCCGTTTCCAGACCGATGCCGCTGGTGCCGCCGGTGATGAGAGCGCGTTTGCCTTTGAGCCTGTCCATGATGATGTTCCTTTTCCTGGGGTTGGATTGGTGAAACGGACTATGGCGCAGGCCGAACGTTCGCACTAGAATGCCGAATAAGAACCTATCTTCCGGAAAAACCGAACAATGAAACTCGACGGCATAACAAGTTTTGTGGCGGTTGCCGAAGCAGGCTCCATCAGCGAGGCGGCACGGGCATTGCGGCTGTCGAAGTCGGTGGTGAGCGAGCGGCTGGCTGAACTGGAACGCAGCCTCGGCGCCACGCTGCTCCACCGAACGACCCGCCGAATGTCGGTGACGGAGGACGGCGCGGCCTTCCTCGAGCACGCCCGGCGCATCCTGCGCGAAGTCTCGGAAGCGGCCACGGATCTCGCCGAGCGACGCGGCACCCTCGCCGGCCCCATGCGAATCTCCGCACCCGTCACCTTCGGCCGGCTGCATCTGGGTCCAGCGCTGTATCCGTTCCTGGCCGCCAATCCCAAGATCGAGATGGCGCTCGACGTCGACGACCGCCGGGTCGACATCGCCTCCGGCATCTATGACGGGGTCGTGCGCCACGGGGTGATCGAAGACTCCCGGCTGATGGTATGGCGCCTTGCGCCCAGCCGCCGCGTGCTCGTTGCCTCGCACGACTACCTCACCCGCCTTGGCATGCCGGCAACAACAGCCGAACTCGATGCCCACAAGGGCATTTTCTACACGAACAGAGGCATAGCGGACTGGCGTTTCGCCACCCCCGCCGGAGTTGAGATCATTCGCGCGCATGTGGGACTTCGGGTCAACAACGGCGACATGCTGCGGGATGCGGCGATTGCCGGCCTCGGCATCGCCCTGCTCCCGCTCTTCATCGCCGGGCCGGACATTCGGGCAGGCAACCTCACGGTCGTCGATGTCGGCGTCCGTCCCACGCCGGAGTTCATCTACCTCGCTCACCCGGAAGGCCGCCGACCATCCGTCAAGCTGCGCGCGCTCGCCGACCACCTCAAGACGGCCTTCGGCGATCCGCCCTATTGGGAAGAAGGCATCGCCTGAAACGCGCATCGGCTCGGAGCTGGAAAACAAAACCCACCCGCGAATACGCGGGTGGGTTCCTATCAAAGGACTAGCCGTCTCCCGATGGAGCGGATTTCGTCTTAAAACTCCTCCCAGTCGTTCCTGGTGGCAAGCGCGGCATTGCCATTGAAGGCGGAAGCGACCTTGCGACCCAGGGCGCGGGCGGGAGAGGCGTGGGCAACATCAGCAGGCCGGGCAGAGCGGGCCGCCTGAGGCGCGGCAGCCCCCTCGACGCGGAACTGGCTGACGAGTTCCCGCAGGCGGACCGCCTCGTTGGCAAGCGTGTTGGAGGCTGCGTTCGACTGCTCCACCATCGCGGCATTCTGCTGCGTCGTCTGGTCCATTGCGTTGACAGCGACGTTGACCTCGGCCAGCCCGACCGACTGTTCCTTCGCCGAGGTCGCGATCGATTCCATATGTGCATTGATCTCGACGATGAAGGCGCTGATGGTCTTCAGCGCCGCACCGGCATCCCGCACCAACTTCACGCCGTTCCCGACTTCGGTAGAAGAGTTGTGGATCAGTCCCTTGATCTCCTTGGCCGCCTGGGCAGAGCGCTGGGCAAGCTCGCGCACTTCCTGGGCAACGACGGCAAAGCCCTTGCCGGCTTCGCCCGCACGCGCGGCTTCGACGCCGGCATTCAGTGCGAGCAGGTTGGTCTGGAAGGCGATTTCGTCGATAACGCCGATAATGTTGGAAATCTGCTGCGAGCTTTCCTCGATCTTGCGCATCGCCTCCTCCGCGTGGGACACCACGTCAGCGGATTCGGCGGCCGAATGGTTCGCACGGCTTGCGACGTTCTTCGCCTCCTCGGTCCGCTTCGAGGAATTGGCCACGTTGACGGTGATTTCATCGAGCGCCGCCGCAGTTTCCTCAAGTGAGGCCGCCTGTTGTTCTGTACGTCTGGAAAGGTCGTCCGTGCCGCTGGCAATCTCGCGCGTGCCGCTGTCGAGTGTCGCAATAGAGCCGGAAATCTCCCCCATTGTCGTGCCGAGCTGGGCGACCGACCGGTTGAAATCGTGCCGCAGCGCCTCGAAATCCTGGGCGAAAACATCGTTGAGCTGGAAGGCAAGGTCGCCGCCCGCCAGGCGCTTCAGGCCGTCGGCTAGGCCGGAGGTCGCGACCCGCAGCCGCTCGGCCGCGTCGGCTTCGGCTTTCTCCTGCACGGCGATACGCTCGGCTTCCGCCCGTTTGCGGCCTTCTTCCGCTTCATGTTCCAGCCGTCGATTGGCGATGGCGCCCTGGCGGAACACCTCGAGCGCCTTGCCCATGTCGCCGATTTCGTCATTGTTCTTCGCAAGGGCAATTTGTGTATCCAGTTCGCCGTCGGCGACGAGCCCCATCGACTTGCGCAGCGTGTCCATGCCGCCAATGATGCGCTTGAAAGTGACGATACCGACGATGCCGAGCATCAGAACGAGCGCGGACATGGCGATGGTGATGAGGGTCCAGTAGAACGAAGCGCGCACGTTCGCCTCGTCGACGGCGCCCTGGGTGCGTTGCTCCAACTTCACGAAGAAGTCGTCGACGGGCTTCATGATCTGTGCCTTGAACGCGTGATAGTCGGGCGAATTCAACATCGCCGTGGCCTTTGCCTTGGCGTCGGGACCGAGCGCGGCGATATTGTCCACGAGGGCCATCGCCTCGGTCTCGATCTTGACGAGCGCATCGGAGCGCTTGCTGGCTTCGTCCAGCAGGGCGAACTCCTCGTCGGTGAAGCCGGCCTGCTTCATCAGGTCGTGCATGGAAACGGCCGCGTCGTCAGGGCGCGGTTTTGCTTCGCCACCTGCGACGAAATCCCAGTAGATACGATGATAGTCCTGTGGGCGCGGCCGCGTTCCGTTGCGGATCTCGATGACGGCGTTGTACTGGTCCTTGAATGACGGGTCGCCCGTCTCAGCGTAGGTTCGCACAAGGCGGGTCAAATCGTCGGAAGACTGACGAAAACCGTCGGCCAGCAGATAGGATTTGTATTTCTGGTCATAGGCGCCGGTAACGTCGCCGGCCGCGCCGGCATAACCCCACAGACTGCCGACAAGCCCCGCGATCGCGACGCCCGTGGCCGATGCGAGGACGATGAATTGCGTCTTGATTCTCATGATGGACATTTCCTGGCGTGGACATGCCTCTTCTGCCGCGCCGAACTCATTTCTGCCGTCATGAAGTCATGCCGCACATGAGTGCAATATCCGGCCGCATCGCCGGAATACTGGGAATCAATACTTTAAAGCAGTTATCGAATTGATAACTCCAACATCATCACTGAATTTTACTGTTATCCGCCGACAACAATCCTAAAAAATCCAATACTTTTCCTAAATATCAACCGCAAGTACTTTTATTTTCAGAATCTACACCAAGGCGAGTGCGCCTATCATAGATATACTCTTGGTTTATTGCTTCAGAAAAAATGCTCGTTTTTGTTGCCTCACCCTTTGCATAGTACTGCGGGCAGAAACGCACCAGCGGCAACGACACTTGCGCCCATCACGCTCGAAGGTGATCAACCGCAACCCTCACACGTGCCACGTCATCGGAGCGCAAGGGCAGGATGGGGCGCGGCGGATCGACTTGGCAAAGGCCGAGGATGCCCGCGATGGCATACATCACGCGGAAACTGCCGAATTCCTTGAACAGGTTCCAGAGCGGCTGGAATGCCTGGTCGAGCCGCTCGGCTTGTGCCCGGTCGCCGGCCATCGCCGCATGGGTGAGCGCCAATGCCTCGGCTGGCAGAAGGCCGGCGACAACGCTGTACCAGGCGTCACCGCCCGCTAGCAACGAACCGGCAGCACCCCAATCGCCGCTGTAGCCAATGGCAAAATCCGCCGGCAACCGCGCGCGCAGACGGCCGAGTTTGCCGCGAAAATCGCCATCGGCCGGCAAAGGCATCTTGATGGCGGCGATGTTTGGCACCTCGGCGAGCCGCACGATGAGGTCGTCGCTGAAGACGAACCGAGTGGTGCCCGGATTGTTGTAGATGCAGAGCGGTAGGTCGCCCGCCTTCGCGACGGCGGACATGTGCTGGAAGACCTCCTCCTCCGTCAGCGGCGTATAGGACATGGGTGCGAGCAGCAGCCCTGTCGCCCCGGCCTTGCTGGCGTCCTGCGCCAGCAATTCGGCTTCGTCCGTGCGCAGCGCGCCGACGCCGACGATGATCGGAATCCGGCCCTCGACGCTCTCCACGGCGGCGGCCACCGCGCGACGCCGTTCTTCCCGCAAGAGGAAGGCATATCCGCCGGTGCTGCCGAGAAGACCGATCGAATGAGCGCCGGCTGTGCAGATGCGTTCGAGCAGACGGGCGAGTGCTGCCGTATCGACGCGTCCTGCGGTATCCGTCGGGGTGATGGAAAAGGCCGAAAGGCCGCTGAAAAGGGTCATTGTGGTTCTCCTGCCGCAAATTCTATAGCCCGCGGGCGATCCTGAAGGCGATCAACCACTTGTCACCGCGACAAGTCCCTCCAGTGCACAGCAGGCCGCGAGATTGGCAAGACAAGGACGTCGTCGCCTGAACCTTGTCTTTCACCGAACGATCGGAATACCATTGCGGCAAATCATAACGCGGATAAACGCGATCGCAGTGACGAATGGCCGAGCCTGATTCAGACATACACGACGATACGACACCCCCCGACACGCCGTCGCCGCGCATGCTGTCCTGGGCGCGCAATTCGGCGATCTACCGCCTCGGGCGCAGCATGCATACGGAAAAGCAGCTGTATGACGCCGTTGCGCGCAAGGCGCGCGAAAAGTTCGAGGACATCACCGATGCGCAGGTCAAGGCGCTCGCCGACTCGGCGGTGACATTCGGCTACGATATCAACGCGCTCGACGACCGCGCCTATGCCGAGACAAGCAGCCGCTCCGGCATGCGCAGCGGAAAATCCCGGCGCGCAGTGTCGCAGAAGCTCTCACAAAAGGGCGTTGCAAAGGATACGGCAGCCGAGGCCGTCGCCGCAATCGACGATTTTTATGCAGCCCTCGTCCTTGCCCGCAAACGAGCGTTTGGCCCCTTCCGGAAGGTGGCGCTCGATGACAAGCGGAAAGCCAAGGAGCTCTCCGCCTTTGCCAGGGCAGGCTTCGGCTTCGACATCGGCAAAACCATCCTGTCCATGCCGATCGAGGATGCCGAAGAGGCCCTGGATGCGGGACGCCTCTTCTGATGGCAAGGACGGCTCAGGCAAAAACGTCCATCAGGATGTAGGTCCCCCTTTCCCGCAGGTGGGCGTCAATCTGCGGTACAAGCCGGCGAAAGTGCTCGGTGGCGCAATGAAGGTCCAACGCTGCACGATCGGGCCACGTTTCGATGAAGATGAAGTGGCCCGGGTCCTTCTGGTCCGTGAAGAGGTCATAGCCCATGCACAGCGGCTCCCGGCGGGTGAGTTCCACGAGCTCTCGATAGAGCGGTGTCACGATGCCGATTGCCTCGGCTCGTATGAAATCCTGTGCGATGACCTTGAGCATGCTGTTGCTTTCCAATTCCCGAATTCCCGACGAAACCGATGGCTCTTCACCCGGTTTTCGCGCCCCCGATAGATAGGAGGTTTCGCAACAGTCGCAACGCCCGTCCCAGGCTGAACCGCAGTTCCACTCCCCCATCCCATGCCGATGGTGCCAGAGCATTCAGGCGAGCATTTCGGCCAGTCGCCTCGCGGATCCGAGCGCGAGTGTCCAGCCCAGCATGCCATGCCCCGCGTTGACGTAGACGCCGCGGATTTTTCGGGATGGGGCTATGGTCGGGTGGGAGGCTGGTGTCACCGGGCGCTCACCGGACCAGCGCAGCGCCCATTCCGCCTGACCGAAACAATCGGGCAGCACGGCGCACGCGGTTTCCCGCAGAATTGCGAAGCGATCCGGCGCAAAACCCGAGCCGGGCGCCACGATGTCGGCAAGGCCCGCGACGCGGAACCGGTCGCCGATCGCCGCGAAGGCGAGCTTGCGCTTCACGTCCGTCAGGCTGACGCGCGGCGCCCCTTGTGTCCACGGCACGGTCAGGGAATAACCGGCAACGGGTTGGATCGCCCGTGCTTCCGGCAGGGCGGAAGTTAGCGTCCGGATCAGCGGGCCGGCTGTCACGACGGCGGCATCGACAGGCAGCGGTTCGCAATCCGCAAACCGGATGGTAGACAGGCGCCCGGCATGCTGCTCGAACCCCACGACCCTCCTTCCGAAAGCCGTCGACACGGCAGAACGGCGCACCATCAAGTCCGTTAGTTGCCGGCAAAATGCCGCCGCATCGCCGAGCGCATCATCCGGGGTGTAGACGGCGCCGGCTATCTCACCCTGATAGGTTCTCAGCGCCGGCTCCACGACTTCGGCTTCGGCCCTCGACAGCATGCGCTGGTCAAGGCCCATCTGCCGCTTGCGCTCGACGGTCGGGCGGGCCGCGGCAAGGCTCGACGCATCCGGATAGAGATGCAGCTTGCCGGCAACGCGGTAGTCGAAAGCCAGATCCGCCTCCGCCAGAAGCATTGCCATTTCCTGTCGGGATTCCTTGGCGAGTTGCAGAATGGCGCTGGTGTTCTTCCACCAGCGCCGCGCCGGCGCGTTGGCCAGAAACCGGAGACCCCAGCGCAGAAAATCCGCATCGAGCCGCAGGCGGACGTGAAATGCCGGATCGCGATGCGCGACAATGGCCGGCAGATGCCGCAGCAAGGCGGGCGAGGCCATGGCATCGCCATAGGCCCAGGACAATTGGCCCGCATTGGCCGCACTCGCCCCCCTTCCCGGTGCCATCTCCGCATCGATCAAGGTGACGCTGTGTCCGGCCCGCGCCAGCAGATAGGCCGACGAAACGCCGACCACGCCCGCCCCGATAACGCCGATGTGCATCGCCTCAGCCCTCCGCGTCGCCAAGCAGCGCCGTCAGCTCGATCTCCACCGGCACGCCGCGCGGCAGCGATCCGACGCCCACGGCGAGACGGGCATGCGGCCAGCAGGCCGGGAAAATCTCGCGCAGCAATTCGGAGGCACCATCAACCACCGCCCCGTGCTGCGTAAAATCGGCAGTGGCGGCGACATAGCCGGCAAGCCGGACGAATCCCTTCACCCGGTCGAACCGCCCGGCGATCCGCTCCAATTGCGCGAGCGCGTTGAGACATGCCCAGCGGGCGCATTCGCGCCCGTCCTCGAGAGACACGCCGTTTCCCAGATGGCCCGTTCGAAGAACGGTCCTGTCCTTCAAGGGCACCTGGCCGGATACCGTCACGATATCGCCAGTCCTGACCGCACCGACAAAGGCGCCAGGCGGTTCGGAGACTTCCGGCAGGGCAAGACCGAGCGCGGCAAGACGGCCCCGCACCGAGCAATGCAGTGTCGCAGGCCCACTCTTCGCCCCTCGCGCGGCGCTTCGCACCACGAACATGCGGAAGATCGCGCGGTCAAAATCCGTCAGGCGATATTCGGGGTGCCACTGAATGCCGAGGCAAAAGCCCGGCGTTTCCCCCTCGAAGGCCTCGATCACCCCGTCCCGGGCGCGGGCGGCGACGCGGAACCGGCCGACACCGGTCAGGGCATGCCGATGCAGGCTGTTCACTTGGGCCGTGCCGCCACCGGAGATGTCGGCAAGCACGCTTCCCGGCTCCACCGCTATGTCGTGGGCGATCCGATCCGCAACCGCACTCGGCATGTGATCGACGGTTTTACTGTGTGACGCGGGCAGGCTCCTCGTAAAGGTGCCGCCCAGCCATTCGCCGATCAGCTGCATGCCATGGCAGATGCCAAGCAGCGGTTTTCCGGCCGTGATCGCATGTTCGATGAGCTTCAATTCGAACGACCGTCTCTCGGCCGCCCCTTCCGTGCCGGGGATCGTACCCGTTATCAGCACGCCATCGGCGAGATCAAGCGCCGCGGCAAGCGCCTGCGTTTCATAGGGAAGGATCAGCGGAACACCGCCCGCCTCGCTGATCGCCGCTGCATAGTTGGCCCGCACGGCATAGGTCCTCTCGGTGGAGGGGCCGACCGGGTCGTCGATATCCGGCGTCAGGAGGATGATGGCACGCCGGGTCGGGCGGCCTTCAGGGGAAGGAGGTATCATTGTCTTGTCTTTCGATGGATGTTAGCGGGCCGCGGTAGGCGCGAGACGCCTGGAGAGAAGCGAAAAGGGCCAGGCGATCAGGAAGTAGCAGACGCCCACGGCGACATAGATCTGCAAAGGCAGGAAGTATTCCGTCGCCATGGCCCGGCCTGTCAGCACCAGTTCGTCGACCGTGATCAGCGATGCGAGAGAAGAGTCCTTCAGCAGCGAGACGAAGGTGACAATGAGCGGGGCAATGCTGATGCGCACCACTTGCGGCAACACGATCAGCGTAAAGCTCTGATAGGGCGTGAAACCGACGGCAAGGGCGGCTTCACGCTGGCCGGCGGGGATTGCCATCAGGCCGGCGCGAAACAGTTCCGCCACCTGCGCGGCGAAGGCGAGCGCCAGCCCGAGGATGGCCGCGGTGAAGGCGTCGAAGGTGACGCCGATACCCGGCAGTCCGAAATAGAGCAGGAAAAGAATGGCGAGAAGCGGCACCCCGCGCGCGGCCGTGACGTAAAACGCCACGCCGCGCTCCAGCGCCCGCCACCGCGTGTTGCGGCAGAGCGCCAGCAGAAGTCCGAACACCAGCGACAAGGCGAAGGCCGAGACCGAAAGCAATGCCGTCTTGCCCATCGCCTCCAGAAGCAGCGGCAACCATTCGCCGGCATGGTCGATGTAGGGCTGGATGAACCTGATCATGCCTTCAGCTTTCCGTATCGGGTTTCGAGAACACGGATCGCCTGCATCAGCGGCAGGGCGAGCGCGAGGTAGAGCACGGCGACCATGGTGTAGATCAGTGTGGTCTGGAACGACGAGGTCACCAGGGAGCGGGCGTAGAACATGATCTCCGGCGCGGCGATGGCGGAAACGATGGATGTGTCTTTCAAAAGCTGCACGGCATAGTTTCCAAGCGACGGCAGCGCGAGGCGCATGGCCTGCGGGGTGAGGATATCGAGGATCGTCTGGGAGGGTGTGAAGCCGACCGCAAGCGCGGCCTCGGCCTGGCCTTTCGGCAGGGCCGCAAAACCCGCGCGAAAAAGATCGCAGGTGACGGCGGCGCCGATCAGCCCCAGGCCGAGGATCGCGGCGGCCATGGACGAGAGCCGGAATCCGATGCTGGCCAGCCCGAAATAGAGGATGAACAGATGGGTCAACGCTGGAATGTTGCGCATGATCTCACAATAGAGGTCGATCATGGCGTGCAGCCCGCGGCGCTTTGCGAACTGGCGGACGAGAGCGAGACCGAAGCCGAGGGATAGGCTCAGCAACAACGACACCAGCGTGACAACGACGGTGACGCCAGCCCCGGTGAGCAGTCCTTGCAAAATCAGGGTGAAGGTTGATGACCCGATCATACCACGCCCCTCAATGCCGGATCTGGCGGAGAAACGCCTGGGTTCTCGGCTCGCGTGGAGACAGGATCAGATCGCGCGCCGGCCCCTGCTCGACGATCCTGCCGCCATCCAGGAACAGCACCCGGTCGGCGATATCGCGGGCAAAGGCGATCTCATGCGTCACGATCAGCATGGTGCGCCCCTCTGCGGCGAGTTCCTCCATCACCTTCAGCACTTCGTGCACCAGTTCGGGGTCGAGCGCCGAGGTCGGCTCGTCGAACAGCATCAGCTTGGGCTTCTGGGCCAGCGCCCGGGCGATGGCGACGCGTTGCTGCTGACCGCCGGAAAGCTCCAGCGGCGACGCGTCGGCGCGATGGGTCATGTGCACCTTCGCCAGCATATCGAGCGCCAGTTCGCGTGCCTCCCTTGCCGACAGGCCCCGCACCTTGCGTGCGGCAATCGCGACGTTTTCCGTGACCGAGAGGTGTGGCCAGAGATTGAAGAGCTGGAAGACCATGCCCATTTCGGCGCGCTGCGGCGCAAGCTGCCGGTCGTTCATCGGCCGGTCGAGGCGAACGCCGATGCGTTCACCGTCGAGATGGATTTCACCGGCACTTGGCTTTTCCAGAAAGTTCAGGCAGCGCAGGCAGGTCGACTTGCCCGACCCGGAGGGGCCGATCAGGGCGATCTTTTCGCCCGCCGCCACGTCGAAATCGATCCCCTTCAGCACCTCGACCGGACCATAGCTCTTCGTCAGGCCCGTCACGCTCAGCAGCGGGTTCATGGCATTCCCCTTATGATTGAGAGACCGTCGGGCGGCGGCCATGGTGCGGCCACCGCCCGGATCGCGTCAGCCACCGGCTGCGCAGGATGGCAGCTTGTAATCCGCGGCGCGGTCGACGCCGGCCCGGAAATTCTCACCGGCAGGCGTATACCAGACATCGGCGGAAAGGCCGTAGCGCTCGCCGATCGCCTTCATCTCGCAGGTCTTCCACATCTCGGCGATGATGCCGTCCACCTTCTGGCGCAGGTCGTCGTTCTTCTTGTTGAAGCCGTAGACCACCTGCCCGAGGCCCGTCAGCAGGGGAAAGTCGGGACTTGTGTCGGTGAAGGCGAGGAAATGCATGTTCCAGTCCGGATTCTGCTTGATCGCATAGGAAACGACCGGCGGATCGCCGATGACGGCATCGATGCGGCCGGCGATGAGATCGCGCACGGCGGCATCGGATGTGTCGTAAAGCGACAGTTCCAGGCCTGAAATCTTCTTCAGTTCGGGCACGAACGAAAAGCCGGTGATGGTGCCGACCTTCTTGCCTTCCAGGTCGGAGAGCTTGTCCCAGTTGGTCTTCGAAGACTGCATGATGCCGTTCTTGAAGTAGTGGATCGGTTCGGAAAGGCTCATGATCTGGGTGCGCTTTTCCGTCCAGCCCATCGTGCCGAGCATCACATCGACGCGGCTCGCCTCGACCGAGGCAATGGTGCCAGACCACTCCATCAGAGCCGGCTGAACCTGGAGACC
Source organism: Shinella kummerowiae (assembly GCF_009827055.1). GTDB lineage: Bacteria > Pseudomonadota > Alphaproteobacteria > Rhizobiales > Rhizobiaceae > Shinella > Shinella kummerowiae. The sequence continues at coordinate 231,669 of NZ_WUMK01000005.1, read as the reverse complement.
AAGTTTTTCGGCCACCTTCTGCATGATCTCGCCGTCATAGCCGATCAGCTTGCCATCCTGCCAGCCGGAGCCCGGCATGTCGCCGGTGAAGGCGACCGTCAATTTACCCTGCTCGGCGAGGTCGAAAGCCTGTGCCGTGGAGGAAAATAGCGAAAAGCTCCCGCCTGCCAGCAGCGCGCACACCACCAGCCTTCTCGAAAGAGAAAGTGTCATCTGTTCGATCCTTGAAGTTATTGGTTCCCCTGACCGGCCGCGTTGGCGGGCCGGTGTTGCATTCAACGCAAGGGATGTTGCCACCGATGCGATCGGATGGATTTTAAAAAACAGACTTTTTCTTTGAAAAATGACACGGGGCCTTCATAGTGAGCCCGGAAGGAGCGCCCCCATGGCTGCACAAGACGATGTTGCCCGCAATGAGACCGACGCGGACTACATCCGTTGGCTGGATAGTCTTTGGGCAGAACGGCTGCTTGCCGCACGCGACCGCAAACCCGATATTTCCGTCGGCATCCTGCTGTGGCCAACCTTCCCGATGATGTCGCTGACCGGTGTCGTGGAGCCGCTGCGCCATGCGGCGGATTTCGCCGACAATTCCCGCCCGATCCACTGTCGCTGGTCGATCATGGGCAGACCCGGCGATGGGGTCGTGGCGAGTTGCGGTATCCGCGTCTGCGCCGACGCGCCCTATATCAACCCCACCGACTTCGACTATATCGTCGTCATCGGCGGCCTGCTTCCGCATCTCCAGGCCGCGCCGGCCTCGCACCGCGACTACATCCGCGTTGCCGCGTCCGCCGGCGTTCCCATCATCGGCGCCTGCACCGGCGCCTTCGTTCTTGCCCAGGAAGGATTGCTCGTCGGGCGTAAGGCCGCCATCCACCCCTTCCACGCGGAGGATTTCCGGGTGGCGTTTCCGCGACAGCCCTTTTCCACGCGGGACGATTTTCTCATCGAAGACGGTCGCGTCACCGTGCCGGGGGGCGTATCGGTGCTGTCCCTGATGACCGAACTCATCCGCAAACATTGCGGCCCGGACCGTGCGGCGAAGGCCGTCTACCAGCTTTCCCTGACCGACCAGAAGACCATGAGCGCCTTCGACCACGAACGCGTCTCCGCATTCCGGCATGTCGGGGACGCCCGCGTGCAAAGGGCCATCGTGTTGATCGAGAGCCGCAAGGGCCGGGACGTCTCGCCCGAGCGCATCGCCGGCACGATCGGCCTGTCGCCCCGCCAGTTCATACGCCTGTTCCAGGCGCATATCGGCATGACGCCGAAACATTTCATTCTGGAGACACGGCTGCGCTACGTGCGCTTCCTGCTCGACAACAGCGTGCTGCCCGTCACGGCGATCGCCCATGAAACGGGTTTTTCCGATTCAGCCCATCTGGCGACGGCATTCCGGAAGAAATACCAGAGTTCACCGAGCGAGTTCCGACACAGACGTCGATGAAGACGGCGGCGGGCAAGCCATCTTATGACCTGACGCCGCCACCCACGTTCGAACATTCTACCGGGAGGCCTGAAACTCGGCCAAGCGGCGGATGAGGAAATAGCCGACCGTTGCTCCGGCATCCTGCAGGCCGACCGTCTTTTGCTGGAATGCCGCCGCCTTGCCGTGTTGCGCAAGCATGGATTTCGTGGCTTCCAGCGCCTGCTCGGCTGCCTGCGACGTTGCCGCCAGCGCGTCGGAAAGGGCCGCATTGCTTGCCGCCTGTGCCTCCAGCGTTACCGCAATGGGGTCGAGAACGTCGAGCAATGTCTTGTCGCCCACCTTAGCCTTGCCACGCTCGGCCACGCCATCGCGATAGGCGCGCCAGAAAGCGGCAAGCTCTGCCGTCCCGAGGTCGTCCTTGCCCTCCACCGCCTTGCTGGCCCGCAGGAAACCCGTCGCCGTCAACGTGCCCATGGTGGAGGGCGCGGTGCGCGCCATGGTCGCCCCGGCGGTGCGCAGCAGTTTGGCGATGCCCGCCTCCGCGCCTTCCGCCTCGAGCGCCTCGGCGGCGGCAGCGAAGGCCTTGCTCATGGTGATGCCGAGGTCGCTGTCACCCACCTTGCCATCGAGCGCGATGAGGAATTCGCGCTGTTCGGCAAAAAGTGCCTTCCAGCTCTTGAAGAGGTCGATCAGGTCGGCGGCGTTCAATGTCTGCTTGCTCATGCCATCACCCCGCAATGTGCTGAAAGAACGGTGTGTTGGCCGGGGCAGCGACGAGGCGGTCGAGTTCCTCGTCGAGGTGCAGGATCGAGATCGAGGCGCCGGCCATTTCCATCGAGGTGGCGAACTCGCCGATCCAGACATGCTTGGCCGTGACGCCACGCGCTTCGAGAAGCTGCGAGACGCGGCGGAAGAAGATATAGAGTTCTTCCAGCGGCGTGCCGCCCAGCCCGTTCATCAGCACGGCAACGGTGTCGCCCTGCTTGTAGTCCGTTTCCGCAAAAATACGCTCCATCATCTCGTCGACGACCGCATCGGCCGGTGCCAGTTTCTTGCGGCTGATGCCGGGCTCGCCGTGAATGCCCATGCCGATTTCCATCTCGTCCGCGCCGATCGAGAACGTGGCGTGGCCGATTTCCGGAACGACGCAGCTCGAAAGGGCAACGCCCATGGTGCGGGTGCGCAGCCGCGCCTTGTCGGCGAGGCGCGTCACCTCGTCGAGTGAAAGACCTTCGGCGGCAGCTGCGCCGGCTGCCTTGTAGATGAAGAAGATGCCGGCGACGCCGCGGCGCTTGTGTTCTTCGCCGACCACCGAGGAGGCAACGTCGTCATTGCCGACGACCTGCTTGACCACGATGCCATCGAGATCGGCCAGTTCCGCCGCCATGTCGAAATTGATGATGTCGCCGGTGTAGTTGCCGTAGATGTACAGGACGCCGGCACCCTGATCGATATGCTTGGTCACCTGGTACATCTGTTCGGCACTGGGCGACTGGAAGACGCCGCCGACAGCGGCACCGTCAAGCATGCCATCGCCGACAAAGCCGAGGAAGGTCGGCAGGTGGCCGGAGCCGCCGCCGGTCGCGATGCCGACCTTGCCGGGCTTGGTCTTCGCCGTGACGAGGCAGCGCAGGTCATCGGCCGTGTAGGTGACGGCGGGGTGCGCCTTGTAGATGCCCTCCAGCATTTCATCGACGAAGCTAGCGGGATCATTCAGGAACTTCTTCATGGGTTTTCTCCGGAAATGGATGGTTGTTTCTTGCGCTGACGCGTGACGAAGAAGGCGGCGGCCAGCAGGATGAAGCTTCCGACGACGAGCCTCTGCCATGTGCTGGGAATGCCGACCATGACGAGCACGCTGTTGATGACGACGATCAGCAGCACGCCGAGAATGGTGCCGAGAACCGTGCCCGTGCCGCCGGTGATGCGCGCCCCGCCAAGCACGACGGCGGCGATCACGTTGATTTCCGTGCCGACCAGATCGAAGGGATTGGCCTGACGGTTGGCGCAGACATGGATGATACCGGCCAGGCCGGCGAGCGCACCAGCATAACCGAACAGGAAGACATGCACCGTGCGCAGGCTGTATCCGAGGCGGCTTGCAATATCGGCATTGCCGCCGACGGCGAAGATGGCGCGCCCCATCAGCGTGCGGTTGAGGATCCACCAGGTCACGCCCGCGGCAATCGGCAGGACGAGGAAGTAGAATGGCAGTGTGATGAGCGCGCCATTGGCGGCTTCGATCTGGAACAGCGGCATGCGGCCGAAGGCGCCCATCTGCGGCGGCAGCGACATGATCCAGACGGTGCCGATGAAGGAGAGCAGAAAGCCGCGGAACAGATATTGCGTGCCGATCGTGACGATCAGCGACGGCACTTTCAGGTGATGGACAAGCAGGCCGTTTATGACGCCGAGCGCCACGCCTCCGAACATCGCCATGAGAATGACGACGGCGATCGGCAGATTGGGCAGATAGGTCTGCACCAACACGGTCATCGAATACATGGTGAAGGCTGCAATCGCCGTGAACGAGACGTCGATGCCGCCCGCTGCCAGGATGACGAAGACGCCGAGTGCGAAAAGCCCCATGACCACGCTCGCGCGGCCGATATCGATAAGTGTCGACGGCTGCAGGAAAGCCGGGTTGACGATCGTCACGATCACGCAGATCGCGACCAGAAGCGTGAAGGTGATGGTTTCCGGGCGCCGGCGCACGAGTTCGCCGAGGCTGAAGGAACGAGACTGCGCGGCGGTCCCGGAAAGGTCTTCGGTCCGTGAAACACTCATTGCACAGTCTCCGTCGTGGTCGTCAGCATTGCCTTGTAGAGCTGGTCTTCGGTCGCCTGCTCCGCATCCATTTCGGCAACCACCCGACCGCTGTTCATGACGAGGATGCGGTCTGCGTTCTGAAGGAGTTCGGGCAGGTCGTCGCTGACGATGACGAGGCCCATGCCCGCTTCGGCAAGCGTCTGGATGACGCGGTAGATGGTATCCTTGGATCCGACGTCGACACCCACGGTCGGGCCGTGCAGCACGAGCAGTTTTGGTGCGATGCTCAGCCAGCGGCCGATCAGCACGCGCTGCTGGTTGCCGCCGGAAAGCGCCCCGACGGGAAGGTCGATATCCCTGGTGTTCAACCGCATCTCTTCGGAAAGGCGGGAAGCAATCCTGCGCCCCTCCTCCCGGTCGACGACGCCGAACGAATTGCTGAGGCGCGCGACGATGAGCGCGATTTCGTTTTCGAAGATCGACTTGTCGAGGAAGAGGCCTTCGGCGAGCCGGTCCTCCGGCACATAGCCAATGCCCTGCTGGATCGCTTCGGCAGGCGAGCGCACGGAGACAGCCTTGCCGTCCAGCGTCAGCGCACCACCGGTTGCCGGGACGACGCCGGTCAAGGCCATGGCAAGTTCGTTGCGGCCGGAATCGGCAAGGCCCGTAATGCCGAGGATCTCGCCTTTCTTCACGGAGAAGCTTGTCTCCCGCACGCCATGGGCGACGAGGCGGTCCACCTTGAGGCGGTCGGTGTCGGACGGTTTTCCGGTGCGATAACGCTGCGCATCGATGGACCGGCCGGTCATCAGCTCGGCGAGCTCTTTCTTGCTGTACGTCTCGATCGGTCCCTGGGCAACGCACTGTCCGTCGCGGAAGACCACCGCATGCCCGCCGATGCGGTAACATTCGTCCAGCTTGTGCGTAACGAACAGCACGGCGACATTTTCGGAGCGCAGCCGCTCGACGACGTGGATGAGATTATCGACCTCGCGGCGCGTCAGCGACGTGGTCGGCTCGTCCATGATGACGAGCTTGGCGCGTGTCGCAATCGCCCGCGCGATGGCGACGAGCTGGCGGGAGGCAAGTGGCAGGTCGGACACGATCGTGTTGAGAAAGGCGCGGTCCGTTGGAAGTCCAACGGCGGCAAGAGCCTTTTCCGCCGTCTCCTTCAACCTCTTGCGATCAAAGAGGCGCGCCAGCCGGCCATTGGCGCCGACCAGTTGTTCATTCAGCGCGACGTTTTCGGCGACGGTCAGATTGGGCAGCAGCGACAGATCCTGGTAGACGGTCTCTATGCCGGCGGCCAGTGACTGGATCGGCGTCAGCGACGCGAAGGTTTCGCCGCCAAGGACGATTTCTCCGGACGTCGGCGCATGCGCGCCCGACATAATCTTGATGACGGTACTCTTGCCGCAGCCGTTCTCGCCAAGCAGATGATAGGCCTCACCCGGCTGGAGCGTCAGGTCGATGCCACGCAGGGCATGGACGCCGCCGAACCATTTCTGGATGTTTCTGAGTTCAAGGAGCGCCGCCGAGTGCTGCGCGGAATTGTCTTGTGCCGCCACGGAAATTGTCCTCATGCTGACCGGGACGCTGCCGCGCCGGATCGTTCCGGCCGGAGGGCAAAACCCCCGGCCGGCTGACGGATGTCGGATTAGAACATGTGTTCCTTGTAGGTCGCCTTGTCTGCGAGAACCATGCCGTTGCCGAGAATGAGCAGGCCCTTGCCAGGCCCCTGCTTGACGGAGACCTTGTTGTAGCCCTCGACGCCGAGGTCCATGCCGTCGGTGATTTCCTTCTTCTCCAGCAGCAGCTTGGCGACGGCGTTCATCGCCATGCCGGCCTTTTGCGGATCCCAGAAGCCGATCGCGGTGATGGCACCGGATTCGAGAAGATCGGCGGACGGGTTCGGAAGACCGGTGCCGACGAGGCAAACCTTGCCGCTGAGGCCCGCTTCGTCGATCGCGCGGCCGACGCCGAGCACGTCGTTGCCAGCAGACGTCTGGAAGCCCTTCAGATCGGGATGCTTGCGCAGGATTTCCTTCGCCTTTTCATAGGTACCGTTGGCGTCGTCGAAGGATTCGTTGTTCGGATCGACGAGCTCCATGCCGGCATACTTCTTGGCATTCTCCTCGCCGGCACCGACCCACTGCATGTGCGTGCGGCTGCCGAGCGAACCGACGAACGTCGTCCATTTGCCTTCCTTGTTCATGCACTCGGCCAGGCGTTCATTCAGCGCCGCGCCGTAATCGGCATTGTCGAAGGCCTCGACGTCGGCATGCGTGTTCGTCTGGTTGTCTGCCTCATGGGTGACGACGACGATCCCGCGCTCCATGGCGCGCTGGAAGGTGCCTTCGAGAACGGCCGGATCCATCGGCACGACGGCCAATGCGTTAACGCCCTTGGCGACGAGGTCGTTGACGATCTGGAGCTGCTGGGCGGAATCCGCCGTCGCCGGGCCGCTCTGGCTGGCAACCACATCCGGGTTGGCTTCCTGGTAGGCGACGACGCCGGTGTTCATGCGGTCGAACCACGGAATGCCGCTGATCTTGACGACGGTGGCGATGACCGGCTTTTCCTGCGCGACCAGCGTGCCGATGGAACCAACGAGTGCAACAGCGGCAACCGCGGTTCCCGCGAGCATCTTCTTCGAAAATGACGTCATGTTTTCCTCCACTAATTTTCCCTCGCTGTTTCACTTCGGCGTTTGAGGGACAGGCACCGAAGGGTTTTGAGAGCGGCGACCCGGCGACAGGAAGCCCGCGATGTCGTACCGGCCGACGGCCAGGAAGGTGAGCAGCAGCAGACCCCAGGCGAAATCGCGCACGAAATTGGAGAGGCCGCCGAAATTGAGCAGGCTCGACATGAGCTGCAGGGCAATCGCACTGAGCACGACGCAGATGACGCGGCCGTAACCACCCTCCGGCTTCACGCCGGCCATCACGGCGATGAGGATCGCGATGAGCAGGTAGGTGCTGCCGTAGTCATACTTCACGTTGACGTTGCGCGCCGCGATGATGACGCCGACAAGGCCGGACAGCATGCCCGAGATCGCATAGGTCGCGACGAGCACGCCATTCTTCGGGAAGCCCGCATAGAGTGCGGCCTTGGGATTGGTGCCCATCAGCATCAGCCACAGGCCGTAGGGCGTGAACTTCAGCAACGCGGCGACCACGCCAGCAATGACCACGAAGAGCAGGAAACTGATCGGGATCTGGAACAGCATGTCATTGCCGATGCTCGAGAGCAGCGCCGGACTGCCGACCATCACGGCCTTGCCGCCCGACACCACGACGGCAAGCCCCATGAAGGCCATTTGCGTGCCGAGCGTGCAGAGAATGGGCGTGATGTTCAGCCGCGAAATGAGAAGGCCGTTGATCACCCCGCCCGCAAGGCCGGTGAGGATGGCGCCTGCAATGAAGGCGACGCTGAAAGCCGTTCCGCTGTCGTTCGCTGACAGGAAAGACGACACGATAACGGCGGAAAGCACGCCGGAAAGATTGGCCAGCGCGATGCCTGACAGATCGATGCCACCATTGCCGGCGCACATGGCCAGCATGACACCGATGGCCAGGAGACCGATCTCCGGCACCTGGCTCGCCATGGACTGAAGATTGAAAATAGACAGAAAGGAACCGCCGGAGATCAAAGCTCCCGCAACAAGCAAAAGGCCGTTTATGACAGCCAGCATCGCCAGCTGTCCGCCGGTGTTTCGCATATTCCCCTCCCGTTTGTTTACTAAACAAACCTTGACTTCACTAAAACGCTAGCAAAGGAAATTTGCGCTGACAAGCCCCGTTTGCCGAGCAAATCGGTTGCGAACGCCATGGAATTGGCCTAGGTCTCACGAAGATGACCTAAATCGTTTAGTAAACTTGTTCGCAGTCGCAGCAAAAAGGGCCTGCAGTTCCGCATGAAGAAACCGGGAAAACTGACCATCAGGGACATCGCGGAGGCCGCCGGCGTCTCACCGGCAACCGTTTCGCTTGTCCTGAACGGCAAGGGGGAAATTTCCGGCGTGACGCGGGCGCGCGTGCTGGAGGCGGTGGCAAGCCTGAACTATGTGCCACGCGCGGCAAGAAGCAGCGCGGAGCCCGGTGAAACGCTGCGTTTCCTGAAGATCGCCAAGCACGGCCACACCGTCAACCGCGACCACAGCGTCTTCATTTCCGACTATATCGACGGCATGTCCGCGGAGGCGACGCGGCGCAATTACACGCTCGAAGTCGTGAGTTTCGAGGGCCAGCCGATCAGCACCGTTGCGGAATCGCTTGCGGGTGCGCCCATTTCCGGCGTCATCGCGCTCGGCACGGAGCTGACGGAGGCCGATATCCGGCTGATCCAGGGCCTCGGCCTGCCGACCGTCTTCATCGACACGTTCTACGATGTCCTCGATGCCAATTTCGTCGACATGAACAACGAGGATGCCGTCTACAAGGTCCTGTCCCGCTTCCAGCAACAGGGTTTTCAGCGCATCGGTTTCGTCGCGTCCCACGTCGACACGACAAACTTCCGTCTGCGCCGCGAAGCCTTCTTCAAGAACATGGCGCGGCTCGGCCTGTCGGTGAACGAAGCCGACATCCTTTCGGTGGAATCGACCTATGACGGCGCCTATCTCGATACGCGCGCCCTGTTGTCGACCGGTCTCGACCTTGCCGAATGCTATTTCTGCACGAACGACATCATCGCCTACGGCTTCATCCGCGCGCTTCGCGAGCACGGCGTTGCCATACCGGACGACGTCTCGATCATCGGCTTCGACAACCTGCCGCAGAGTGCCACCATGGAGCCCGGCCTGACGACGATCGACGTGTCGAAGCGCAAGATCGGCAATCTCGCGGTGACGATCCTCAACGACCTGATCGCTGCCGCCGAGCCGCAGCCGCCGGTCAAGATTCTCGTCGGTGCCGACCTCGTCCTGCGCGCGAGCCATGAACGCGGCCTGTGGAAGCCGACCCGGAGCCGGCTGCAGAAGACTGTCCGGCAGCCGGCGGAGTAGCCTCTGCCCGCATGCCCGGCACTACCCGCGCGCCGCCTGACGAACGCCCAATTCGACCATCCTTTCCCGCAGGAGTTTGCACATGGAATACAGGACACTCGGCCGTTCGGGGCTCAAGGTTTCGGCCATCGCCATGGGCACCTTCTCCTTCGGCGGCGTCGGCGCTTTTGCGCGCGTCGCAAATCAGGGCGTCGAGGAGGCCCGCCGCCTCGTCGATTGCTGCATCGATGGTGGCATCAATCTCTTCGATACCGCCAACATGTATTCGCTCGGCCGATCGGAAGAAATCCTCGGCGAGGCCCTTGGCGACAAGCGCAACCAGGTGCTCATCTCCTCGAAGGCGCGCATGCGCATCGGTGATGGCCCAAACGATGAGGGCCTGTCGCGGTATCACCTGATCCGCGAATGCGAGCGCAGCCTGAAGCGCCTGCGCCGCGATCACATCGACGTCTACTTCATGCACGAATGGGATGGCGTGACTCCGGTCGAGGAGACATTGTCTGCCCTCGATACGCTGCGGCAGCAGGGAAAGATCCGCTACATCGGCTGCTCGAACTATTCCGGCTGGCACATCATGAAGGCGCTCGGGGTCGCCGAGGCGAAAAACCTGCCGCGCTTCGTCACCCAGCAGATCCACTACACGCTGGAAGCCCGGGAGGCCGAATACGAACTCCTGCCTCTCTCCATCGATCAAGGCCTCGGCGCCATGGTCTGGAGCCCCTTGGCTGCCGGCCTGCTGTCCGGCGCCTTCGGCCGGGACAGGTCACCGGCGGGTTCCCGTCAGGCTGCCGGATGGAGCGAGCCGCCTATCCGGGACGAAGAACGCCTGTGGACGATCGTCGATGCCCTGGACGTCATTGCCAGGGCCCGTGGCGTCTCCGTCGCGCAGGTGTCGCTGGCCTGGACGCTATCGCGTCCCGCCGTGGCAAGCCTCGTCGTCGGCGGCCTCAGCGAAGCGCAGTTTCGCGACAATATCGCCGCCGTCGACCTGACGCTTACCGCAGAGGAACTGGATATTCTCAACAAGGTCAGCCGTCCCGCCTATCTCTACCCCTACTGGCACCAGCACAATTTTGCCAAGGACCGTTTCAGCCCGGCCGACCTGACCTTGCACGACAGCTATTCCGATCTCGGCCTGGTTTGAGGATCTGAACCGGCCGAGCAGCGCCTCAAAGGCCCGCCTGGCGCTGTTTCAATCGATGGCCCAGCTGGAAGGTGACGGCTGCGATGAGCAGGAATGCCAGCATGATCAGGACGAAGCTGACGACAAGGCTCGTTGCCTGCGCAAGGAAACCGAGCAAAGCGGGGCCGAGCAAAAGCCCGCTGTAACCCATCGTGGTGACGATGGAAATCGCCCTGCCCGCGGCCGCACCGCCGACATTGCCAGCACTTGCAAAGACGGCCGGCACCATGTTCGCGACACCGAGGCCGCAAAGCGCCAAAGCGGCCAGCGACAATACCGCACTGTTTGCAAACAGAAGAATGGCGACCGACACGGCGCAGAGCACGCCACCGATCCTGATCAACGGCACATGCCCCACGCGCCGCGTCACCGCATCCCCGACGAGACGCCCACCCGCCATGGCGCCGGCAAAGATGGCGAACGCATAGGCGCCATGGCTCTCGGAGGCGCCGAGAATGTCGATCATGTAGATCGCCGTCCAGTCCATCATCCCCCCCTCTGCAAGCAAAGCCAGGAACGCAATGCCTCCAAGCACGAGAATAAGGGTACGTTGCGCGGCATCGAGCGACGTGTTGGCGGCCGGCATGCCTTCGGGACGCAGGCCCCCTGATCGATGGGCGGCATTCGGCGCGATCATCCGGGTTGACAGCGCAAGGGCCACGACGAGGAGACCGGCCGCCCCGAGGCAAACCTGCAGGCCGCCGCCATGGCCGATCAGTTGGCCCACAAGGAATGCGCCGGCCAGGTTGCCGATGCTGAAGACCGCATGAAACGACGACATCAGGTGCCGGCCGGTCTCCAGTTCGATTTGCGATGCTTCGGTGTTCATCGCCACATCGAGCGTTCCGAACGCCGCGCCGGCGACGAACACGCATCCACCGAGGGCGATCGGATTTTCGATGAAGGGAATGACCAGAAAGGCAGCGCCGAAGATGACGCTGCCGCAGAGGCTCAGCACCTGGTTGCTGACCACCCGGTCGATATAGCGCCCGACATTGATCATCAGGACAATGGCGCCGAGGGCAAAGCAGAGAAGGACCGTTCCGAGCTGCCCCTTGTTCAGCCCGACGCCGGCAGCAAGAAGCGGAAGGCTGGACGCCCACGCGCCAATGCCGATGCCGGCGGCGAGGAAGAAGAAATTGCAGTGCAGCCGGCTCGACATGCGACGTCCGCTGATTGTGCTGGGGTTGGACGCCATTTCGAGACGGTTTCCTGTAGCTGATCTTTGCGGGTTGCTCTCTTACAGGCCGACAGCATTGCGCCTTACGCGCGTCGCAGCTTCCGCCAGACGATCCGGCGATATCTGCCCGGATTGTGCCGCTGCGGCAAGACCATCGCACAGCGCCTCGAGGTGCGGCCCTCCTCCCACGAGCAGCAGATCCGCCCCCGCATTCACCGCGGCAATGGCGGTTTCAAGCAGCGAGCGACCGCGCATGGTGGCCGGGGCATCCAGATCGTCGCTGACGATCAGGCCCTTGAACCCGAACGCATCCCTCAGCATCGTCATGACCGCAGGCGACGTGCTGGCGGCATTCTCCCTGTCGATAGCGGCAACAGGCGCCGGTCCTGTCATGATCGCCCTGGTTCCGGCAGCGATCGCCGCCTTGAATGGCAGCGCGTTGTGGAGAAGACGATCCAGCGGCGTGTGCAAAGAGACATCCACCAGTGCCGGATCTTGCTCCAGATCGTTGAAACCGGGGAAGTGCTTGGTCACCGCCGTGATCCCGGCGCTCTGGACCCCCGTCACGAAGGCCGAAACCAGCCTTGCCACGGCCTCCGGATAAGTCCCCATCGTCCGGCCACGCAGCCAGGGATTCTGGCCGTCGATCACATCGGCGATCGGCGCGAGGAACATCGACACCCCGAGCTCGCGCGCCGCCATGGCCGTCACACGGCATCGCTCCGCAAGGGCCTCATCGGAAAGAGCATGCGCTTCATCAAGCGATGGAAGATTTGGGACCAACCCCTGCAGCCTCTGGATACCGCCGAGTTCCTGATCCACGGCGACGATCAACTGGGGGCAAATGGCTTTCAGGCGTGCGATGGGCGCGCGAAAGACATCCGCCGTCTCGCCGGCAAGCCGTTCCGCCGACATGGACCGCGCGACATATTCCGAACGGCTCTCCCCGAGCAGAACGGAACAACCACCCTTTTCAAGAAAGAGCGCCATGACGTCCATGAAATCGAACGTGTCAAAGGCGGGCAGAAGGATCGCCCTGGCGTCCTGATCCGGTGAAAAGCTCATGATTGTCTCCGTAGATAAGAAACTGGGCGTTGTCAGACGGCTTCGACATCGACACCCGCCTCGCGGATGGACGTGAGGATGGCCGCGTCCGTGCTGCTGGTAAAAAGAGTCGATACGCTCGTGATCGGCGCCACTTCGTAGGTTGCGGCCTGTCCAAGCTTGTCGGCCGTCGCCAGGAGCAGGGTCTTGTTTGCCGCCCGGATCATCGTGGCCTTCAGATGGGCATCTTCGAAATCATCGGCGCGGAGCGTCAGATCATGATCGACGCCGCAGGTGCCGAGAACACAATAATCGACCCGCAGGGCCCGGACGGCATCGACCGCGCCGGCGCCCGTCGCGCTGCGCGTCAGCCTGCCCAGCCGGCCGCCCAGCATGATCACCTCGGCAAGCGGATGGTCGAGCGCCGCGGCGGCCACATCGACGGCGGTCGTGATGATGCGCAGCGACAGCGTCGGCGGCAGGCTGCGCACGAACTGCACGACCGTCGTGCTGGAATCGACCAGCAGCGTCGCGCCGTCCGGGATCAATGCCGCAGCGGCGCGGCCGATCCGCTGCTTTTCTCCCGCATGCAATGCTTCGCGCCGCTGGAAATCGAGCGCCGGTGTCACGAGTCGCGCCGCGCCGCCGTGAAACCGTTGCACGAGGCCGGCATCAGAGAGGTCGCGCAGATCGCGGCGGATCGAATCTTCCGACACGCCGAATTCCTGCGCGAGCCCGGCGGCAAGGACTCGCCCTGCGGCATTGACCTTGTCGAGGATGAGAGCCTGCCGTTCCTCCGGCGAAAGCGCCGCCAGTTCCACCTTGTCCGCGCTCATGCGCTGGCCTTCTCTGCCTGCGCAAGAAGTCCAAGCGCGGCCAGCCGCGCTTCCAGCGCCTCGGCCGTGCTAAAGTGTTCGGTGTGGAAGCCGAGGGCGGCGGCAGCGGCAATGTTTGCCGCGTTGTCATCGATGAAGATGCACTCCTCGGCGCGGACACCTGCCCGCTCCAGGAAGCGCTCGAAGATCGCAGCATCCGGCTTCACCAGCCTCTCCGTGCCGGAGACGATCAGAACGTCGAATGCACCGAGGAAAGGATAAATCTCCTTTGCCCGCGGAAACGTCTCGGCTGACCAGTTCGAAATGGCGTGCACCGGTACGCCCGCGTTCTTCAAGCGCCCGAGAACACCAGCCGTCCCGGGCACTTCCCCCCCCAGCATTTCGTGCCAGCGCAGCCAGTAGGCTTCGATGAGGGCCGCATGGTCGGGGTGACGCCCGGCGAGGTCGGCTATGCCGTCCGCAAACGGCACGCCTGCGTCAAACTGCTCGTTCCACGCCGACGTGCAGACCTCACTCAGGAAGGCCGACACAGCCGCCTCGTCCGGCAACAGCTTGCGATAGAGATAGGCGGGATTCCAGTCGATCAGGACGCCGCCGATATCGAATACCACAACATTTGGTTTCATGTAACTTGCCTCTTTGTGCGCGAATTGATTCTAACAATGCATGAAAACGCACATATAGGCAATAAAAAGCACATTGGGTGTGCGAATTTATGCGGCACCCCTAAGGACCTAGGAACGCATAAAGTCTGCGGCCCGCTCACCGATCATGATGCAGACGGAGTTCGGGTTGCCGGAAATCAGCGTGGGCATGACCGACGCATCGGCAACGCGCAGCCGTTCGATGCCGTGCACGCGCAGTTCCGGATCGACCACGGCCATGTCATCGACGCCCATCCGGCATGTCCCGGCGGGATGAAGGGCTGCATGCGCATCCTTGACGCAGAAGGCCCTGATCTCCTCGCGGGTCGTGAGGGATGGCGAGGGCGCGTGCCGTGCCGCCACGAATTTTGCGATCGCCGGTTGCGCCATGATATCGATTGCCGCCATTGCGCCATCGGTCATGGCTTCGAGATCGTAGGGATCGGAAAAATAGCGGGGCGCCACACGGGGATGTGCCGCCGGATCGGCGCTCAGCAGCGTAACCTCCCCACGGGAGCGCGGCCGGATCTGCCCAAGATTGACCGTGCAGCCGTTGCCGCCCGGAACCGCATCGACGCCCTCCTCGATCCCGGCGCCGACGACCATGAAATACTGGATGTCCGGGCTCGCCTCGTTCCTGTCGCCCCACCAGAAGGCGCCGCCCTCGATGAGATTGGAGGATGCGGGGCCATTGCGGAACAGCGCATAGTTCAAGCCGGCAAGCGCCTTCCAGTGCGGCTTCTTGTACTTGTCGTAGCTGTGCGGGCCGTTGAGCTGGTAGACGAGTGAAATCTCGATATGGTCCTGCAGGTTCTGGCCAACGCCCGGTAGATCGGCATGCACCGCGATGCCCTGCCGACGGATCTGCTCCGCAGGCCCGATGCCCGACAGCATCAGGAGTTTTGGCGTGGCGATCGCCCCGGCTGACACCACGACTTCCTGGTCCGCCCTGTAGACCACGGTGCGTTTGCCCTTGACGCATTCGACACCAACTGCCCGTCCGTTCTCAACAAGGATGCGCGTGACCATGGTGCCGGTCTCGATACGGAGGTTGCGCCGCCTGCGCGCGGGATTGAGATAGGCGACAGCGGCCGAGCTGCGCCGGCCGTTGCGGGCCGTGATCTGATAGAGACCGCACCCTTCCGGATTACCGGAGTTGAAGTCGGGGTTATAGGGCAGGCCCGCCTGCTGGCAGGCCTGTAGCCAGGCGCGGGTCAGCGGGTGGATGTAGTCGATGTCGGAGACACCGAGCGGGCCGCCGACGCCATGGGCCGCGTTGCAGAAGCGGTTGTTGTCCTCGGCACGCTTGAAGAAGGGCAGGACATCGACGTAGCCCCAGCCTTCGGCGCCAAGCCCGACCCATTGCTCATAGTCGGCCGGCACGCCGCGGATGTAGATCATCGCGTTGACCGAACTGCCGCCGCCGAGAACCCGGGCCTGCACCATGGTCGGTGTTTCCGTGCGCTCCTGCTCTTCCATCGGCTCCCAGGGGATGCGCTTCAAGAGATCGCCCTGCGCGGTCTTGTAGTAGGCACCGGGAATGTGGATGTAGGGGTTGCGGTCGCGTGGCCCCTCCTCGATCAGCAGGACATTGACGGCCGGGTCCTCGGAAAGACGCGAGGCGACAACACAACCGGTCGAGCCGCCACCGACCACGATATAGTCGAATGTCGAGATTTCTGCCGGATGCTTGGGCATGATGCCGTGGCGCGCCGATCCCATGTCTCGAAGTCCCATCATCACCCCCTTGAAATGGCGCTGCCGGCCTTGATCGCGAGGGCAGCAATGGTCAGAGCCGGATTGACGGCAGCCGATGTCGGCAGCACGGACGCATCCGTGATGTAGAGGTTTTCGACATCGTGGCTGCGGCAATCGAGATCGACGACCGAGGTCTGCGGATCGCTGCCCATGCGCGCCGTGCCGCATTGGTGCGACGTTGTCTTGCGGCCGAAGGTGTGCGTCAGCACGATCGGGAAACCGGCCTTGCGCATGACAGCACGCGTCTTGGTGATCAGCGCCTCATGCGCGCGCATGTTCGAGCGGATCCAGTGCATGACGATGCGGTTGTCGCGCACCATCACGCGGCTTTCCGGATTGGGCAGGTCTTCGCTCGTCAGGAACCAACCATAGGCGTAGCGGGCGATCAGCCTTGCAACCCAGGTCGGCGCCGGAAAGGGAAGATTGGCCTTGAGGATGTTGCCGGTGATGTGGCCGAGAAGCTGGACGTTGCCGAGCGGCGCGCCGTCGTCGTTGTCCGCGTTGTAGAAATCGTTGAAGGCGATGGTCTTCTGGTAGACTGAGGTGTTGGCGGCGAAGGGATCGATCGTCAGCATCGCCGTCGTGTTGTGGTTCATGAAATTACGGCCCAGTTGATCCGAGCTGTTGGCGAGGCCGGTCGGATGGGCCTTGCTGGGAGAGCGCAGGAGAAGTGCTGCGCTCTGGACCGCGCCCGCCGCCACGGCAAAACGATCCGCGGAAATGCGCTGCTCGGCCCCGTCCTTCACATAGATGGCGGCGACGACCCGGCGGCCCGCCTCGTCCGTTTCAAGGCGCGTCACGCTGGCGCCGGTCACGAGGCTGACATTAGGATGCGTAAGCGCACTGGCAAGCGGGCCGACCTCCGCATCGATCTTGCCGGCGCCGGTGTTCGGAAACGCATCCCAGCCCGTCGGCGCCCGTTTCAGCCAGGCGTCGATATCGATCGATAGCGGCAGCGCTGCCGGGTGGATCCCCGCCTTCTCCAGCCTACGGCGGACTGCGGCGATCGCCGGCTCGTCAGGCACCGGCGGATAGGCATAGGGCTTGGCGTGCGCCGGCTCAGTCGGATCACCGGCAACGGAGCCACGCACCCGGAATATGCTCTCCGCCGCATCGTACCAGGGCGACAAATCCTCGTAGGACATTGGCCAGCCCGGCGATGCACCGTCCATGTGCGGTCGCGGCGCAAAGTCCTCGCGGCGGTAGCGATACATGACGGCGCCGAAGAACTTCGAATTGCCGCCGACATAGTAGTAGTTGCCGGGAAGGAAACTCTCGCAGTCCGTGCCAAGCCACTCCTCCGACGACCGATAAAACCCCTTCTGGAAGATCGCGCGGTCATCACGCGCCTGCGGGCTGTCCTTCAGGTGATCGCCGCGTTCGAGGATGACGATCCGCAAGCCGGAGGGCGCCAGGCTGTGGGCGAGCGACGCACCGCCGATGCCGGAGCCGATGATGACGATGTCTGCGGTCTGGGTCATGATGTCTTTCAGTCGATGCGCGTTTCGGTATCGATGTCGAACAGCACGGTTTTCGACGTATCGACGGACAGGGCGGCTTCCTGCCCGGCATGCGCCTGCTTGGGCGGAAGACGGGCTGTGACTTCCACGCCGCCAAGCTGGAAGACGGCGAGCGTGTCTGGCCCCGTCGGCTCGACCACGTCGAAGTCGATGGTCAGCGACGGAGGGATATCGCCACTCGCGATTGAGAAATTCTCGGGCCGTATTCCGACAAGCACTTTCTTGCCTGCGTAGCGTCGCACGGCCTCCGGCGAGAGGGTGATGCCAGCGATGCGGGCCGGCGGCCGGTTGGCAATGTCGATGACGGCGGTGACCGTCGCGCCCTCTGCCTCCAGAACCGCCGGCACGATGTTCATGGCGGGAGAGCCGACAAAACGCGCGACGTAGACATTGGCCGGCCGGTCATAGACGGCCTGGGGCTCGTCCAACTGCTGCACGACGCCGTCCTTCATGACCGCCACGCGGGTGGCGAGCGTCATGGCTTCGATCTGGTCATGCGTGACATAGACGATCGTCGTGCCGAGGCGGGCGTGGAGGCGCTTGATCTCGGTGCGCATGTCCACACGCAGCTTGGCATCGAGGTTCGACAGCGGCTCGTCGAACAGGAACAGTTTCGGCTCACGCACGATCGCCCGGCCCATGGCAACGCGCTGGCGCTGGCCACCGGACAGTTGCGACGGCTTGCGATCAAGCAGATGGGTGATCTGCAACAGGTCCGATGCGGTTTTCACGGCCCTGCCGCGATCGGCCTGGGCGACCTTGCGGATCTTCATGCCGAATTCGATATTCTGCCGCACGGTCATCGTTGGATAGAGCGCGTAGGACTGGAACACCATGGCGATGTCCCGATCCTTCGGCGAGAGATCGTTTACGGCCTTCCCGGCAATGCGGATTTCGCCGCCTGTGATCGTTTCCAGGCCGGCGATCATGTTGAGAAGCGTGGACTTGCCGCAGCCGGAAGGGCCGAGCAGCACGAGGAAGTCGCCGGTGCCGATGGAGATCGAAACCTCCTTCAGCACCTCGAGATGGCCGTAGGCCTTGCGGACGCGATCGATTTCAAGAGTGGACATAGCCTCAGCCTTTCACGGCGCCGGCCGTCAAGCCGCGGACGAAATATCGGCCTGCGACGATGTAGACGACCAAGGTTGGGATGGCGGCGATCATGGCGGCAGCCATGTCGACGTTGTATTGCTTGCGACCGGTGGTCACGTTGACGATGTTGTTGAGCGCAACCGTGATGGGGCTGCTGGAGCCGGAGGTGAAGGACACGCCGAACAGGAAATCGTTCCAGATCTGCGTGAACTGCCAGATGCAGGACACGACGATGATCGGGATCGAGGTCGGCAGGATAACGCTCCAGAAGATGCGGAAGAAGCCCGCGCCATCCACCATCGCCGCCTTCGTCAGTTCATCCGGCAGCGACACGAAATAGTTGCGGAAGAACAGTGTCGTGAAGCAGATGCCGTAGGAAACATGCACGGCGACAAGTCCGGGGATGGACCCGGCGAGCCCCAGCAGCCCTAGCGTGCGCGCCATGGGAATGAGGATCGCCTGGTACGGCAGGAAACAGCCGAACAGCATGAGGCCGAACACGAAGTTGGCGCCGGGAAATTTCCATTTCGTGAGGATGTAGCCGTTGATGGCGCCGATCCCCGTCGAGAGCGCAACGGCCGGGATCACCATCAGCAGCGAGTTGACGAAATAGGGTTTCAGCCCGGTGCATTCGGTGCCGATGCAGGCCTGCGACCACGCTGCCCGCCACGCGTCGAGCGTCACCACCTTGGGCAGGCCGATGAACGAGCCGCCATAGATCTCGTCGAGCGGCTTCAGCGAGGTCGTGACCATCACCCACAGCGGCATCAGGTAGAGTACAGCGACGATGACAAGGCAGGCGTAGATGGCGAGACGGCCGAGCCGCATCTTGCTGGATTGGGAGAGTGCTTCAGCCATCGTTTTTCTCCCGAAGCTCGGAATAGAGGTAGGGAATGATGATCGCCGCGACGGTCATGAGCATCATCACCGCACTTGCCGCGCCGACACCCATCTGGTTTCGCCGGAAGGTGGCGGAGAACATGAAAGTCGAGGGCAGTTCGGTCGCCGTGCCGGGGCCGCCATTCGTCAGCGCCAGAACCAGATCGAAGCTCTTGATGGCGATATAGCTGAGCAGGACGATCACGCTCAGCATGGCCGGGCGCAGCATGGGAATGATGATCTGACGATAAATCAGCGGCAGCGTGGCGCCTTCGATCTGTGCCGCCTTGATGACGGAATTGTCGATGCCGCGAAGACCGGCGAGGAAGATCGCCATCGCAAAGCCCGACGATTGCCAGACGCCGGCCACCACGACCGTATAAATCGCCATGTCGGGATTGGTGATCCAGTCGAACCGGAAGTCTGTCCAGCCGAGATCGTTCACCACGCGCTGGATACCGAGGCCGGGATTCATGATCCACTTCCAGGCGGTTCCCGTCACGATGAACGACAGCGCCATCGGATAGAGGTAGATCGCCCGCAAGGCTCCCTCAGCGCGGATGTTCTGGTCGAGAAGGATCGCCATGAGCAGACCCAGCCCCGTCGACAACGCGAGAAAGAGGGCGGAAAAGATGAACAGGTTGGCGACGGCGGTATGCCACCGGGGCGTGGCCCAGAGACGGACATATTGCTCGAGCCCGACGAAATCGTAGGTGGGTACGAATTTCGACGAGGTGACGGAAATCAGTCCCGTCCACAGAATGAACAGATAGACGGCGACGATGACGACGAGCAGGCTGGGAGCGACGACGAGGCGCGGAAGCCAGGCTGCCAATCGCGATGACATGCGCGTAGAGGCGCTCATGGGTCAGCTCCGATGGCGGGTATGGGGGAGGAGCCGATATAAGCGGCTCCTCCGGTTGGCAGTTGAGCTTTAACGCGCGTTATCGATGCCGGAGACCAGCATCTTGACCGCGTCTTCCGAGCTCATGGTGCCGACGAAGAACTGCGCGGCGACGTCGCTGAAGACGGAGGCGAATTCCGGCTTGGCGGCAAAACCGTGCGTCATGGCGCCCTGCATGCTGCCCTTCTCGATGGCCGTTGCCCGCTCCTGGTAGCCGAGCTTGGCGCAATCGTCGAAGTCATCGACCGACACGTCGCTACGGGCCGGGATCGAGCCCTTGATCAGGTTGAAGCCCTTCTGGACCTTCGGGTCCATGATGGTCTCGGCAAGCGCCGTCTGGGCATTCTGCACGTTCTCGTCCTTGACGGTGAACATGCCGAAGCTGTCGATCAGGTACTGGAAGGAGGTCACCTGTCCGGGCGTCGCGAAGCAGTAGAAGTCCTGGTTGGGCTTCAGCCCCTTCGCCAGGAACTCGCCCTTCGCCCAGTCGCCCATGAACTGCATGGCGGCTTCGCCGTTGATGACCATGCCGGTGGCAACCGCCCAGTCACGGCCGACGAAATTGTTGTCGACGAGGCCGCGCACTTCGCGCAGCGTATCGAACACCTTGACCATCTCCGGGCTGCCAAGCGCTTCCGGATCGAGGTCGATCGCCGTCTTCTGGTAGAATTCCGGGCCGTTGACGTCCGACAGGAGGGCATCGAAGATGATCCCGATCTGCCACGGCTCATCGCCCATGGCGATGGGAACGATGCCCTTCTCCTGAAGCTTCTGGCCGGCCGCGATCAGTTCCGTCCACGACTTCGGAACGGCGATACCGGCATCGTCGAAGATCTTCTTGTTGGCCCAGACCCAGTTCTGCCGGTGCATGTTGATGGGGGCCGCAATGAAGGCGTCGCCCGACGTCACGAACGGGAGAAGCTGAGGCGCGAGCGCTTCACGCCAGCCGCCGGTCTTGGCAAGGTCGTTCAGGTCACGAACGACGCCCTGCTCGGCCCATTGCACGCCTTCCCAGCCGAGAAACTGCATGGCGCCCGGCGGGTTGCCCGCCGTGAGACGCGAGCGCAGCGCCTGCTGTGCATTCGCGCCGCTCATGCCGCCGACGGCGGAATCCTTCCATGTGAAGCCCTTGGCCTCAAGCTCCTTGCGGATGACGTTGAGGGCATCGACCTCGCTTTGCGAGACCCAGTGGTGCAGAACTTCGATCTCGCCCTCGGCCCGGGCCGCAACGGGCACGAGCATGGTCGCCGCAAGAACAGTAGCAATAAATTTCGACATGACTTGGTCCTCTCTGGTTGGGTTTTTTGATCGCGGCCCCTGGCGGGCTCTTGTGCGCATTCGTTAAACGGGGTCTGCGGGCATCGCGTAGCCGACGTTCCGGCCGCCATAGCGGCGCACGCGGATGTTGGCCTGCTCGGCATGCCCGGCGAAGCCTTCCATCAGGCAAAGCCGCGAGCCGTAGGCGCCGATCATCGCGGACGCCTCGTCGGTCAGGATTTTCTGGTAGGTGCAGGTCTTCAGGAATTTTCCGACCCAGAGGCCACCGGTATAGCGGGCCGCCTTGTTGGTCGGCAGCGTATGATTGGTGCCAATCACCTTATCGCCGAAGGCGACGTTCGTGCGGGCGCCGAGGAACAGCGCGCCATAATTCTTCATGTTGTCGAGGAAGTAGTCCGGGTCACGGGTCATGACCTGCACATGTTCCGACGCCACACGGTCGCCTTCCGTCAGCATCTCCTCGATCGTGTCGCAAAGGATGATCTCGCCGAAGTCTTCCCAGGCCTTGCCGGCGACGGCCGCCGTGGGGAGGATGTCGAGCAGGCGCTCGATCTCCGAAAGCGTATCGCGCGCCAGCTTCTCCGAATTGGTGATGAGAACCGCTGGCGAGTTGATGCCGTGTTCGGCCTGCCCGAGCAGGTCGGTCGCCACCAGTTCGCCATCGACGCTGTCGTCGGCAATGATCAGCGTTTCCGTCGGGCCGGCGAAAAGGTCGATGCCGACGCGTCCGAAAAGCAGCCGCTTGGCCTCCGCGACATAGGCGTTGCCGGGGCCGGCCAGCATGTCGACGGGAGCGATCGTTTCCGTACCATACGCCATCGCGGCGATCGCCTGGACACCACCGAGGCAGTAGATTTCATCTGCGCCCGCAAGCGCCTGCGCCGCGACGATCTTGTCGGCAATCTTGCCCTGGAAGGGCGGCGCGCAGGTGATCACCCGCTCGCAGCCTGCAACACGCGCCGTCAGCACGGTCATGTGGGCGGAGGCGAGCAGCGGGTATTTGCCGCCTGGCACGTAGCAGCCGACATTCTGGATTGGCACGTTCTTGTGGCCGAGCACGACACCCGGTAGCGTCTCGATCTCGATATCCTTCAGCGCGGCCTTCTGCGCTTCGGCAAAGCGGCGGATCTGGTCCTGCGCGAAATCAAGGTCCTCGCGCTCCCGGGCCGTCAGCGCGTTGATGCAGGCCTCGATTTCCTGCTTCGTCAGCCGGTAGGATTCGCGATCGAACTTGTCGAACTGCACCGACAGCGCGCGAACCGCCTTGTCGCCACCGTCCCGGATCTGTGCAAGAAGGCCCTCGACCGCCCTGGTGACTGCGCTGTCGGTACCGCCCTGTTCGATGGAAGCCTTGGCTGTTTTGATGTGCCGGATCATGACAAAGTCTCTTCGTTCACGGCCGCCGTCGGCGCCGCGCTATCAAGGGTCCTGGGGGGCAAGGGAAGCGTGCGCCTCCCCTGCTCGGGATGTTTAGAGGTGCTGTTCGCGGGCGCGCATGTCTTCGTATGCGGCCTGCTCCTTCTCGTAGTAGGCCGGCGACGGGAAGTCCCACCAACCGGTGGCGAAGGGACCTGCGGCATCGCGCGAGACGATGACTTCGACGAGGGCCGGGCCGCCGCACTCCAGCGCCGCCTTCAGGCTGCTTTCGAGATCCTCGTTCTTCTCGACCTTCCACGCCTGGAGGCCGAAGGCACGGGCAGAGGCGGTAATGTCGGCCGAGTAAGGCGCGCCATTGCCGGCGTGATGGTTGAACTCGGAGGCGATGTGGCGGCCCATGAACTTGCGCTGGCCACCCCGGATCGACATGTAGCCCTGGTTGTTAAGCACCAGGAACACCACGTTGATGCCGTTCATGACGGCCGTGCCCATTTCCGGCAGCGACATCATGAAGTCGCCGTCACCGACGATGGCGACGACCTGGCGATCCGGGCAGGCGAGTTTCGCGCCGAGTGCCGCCGGCACTGCCCAGCCCATCGGCGAATAGGAGCCGGAGGTGAGATGCGTGCGCGGGTCGTAGATCGGGAAGCTCTGCTTGACCGAGCCCTGCGTGTTACCGGAGCCGACGACGACGATGCCATCGCGATCCAAAACCTTGCGCAAAGCCATCAGCGGGCGCTGCGAGGTGAACGGTGTTTCCTGGCTGTTTTCGCGCGGTTCGACCAGCGCGCGCCAGTCGGCCTTGGCCTTCTGCACATCGGCGATAAATGTCTCCCGGCGCGACAGCATCTTCTGCGAGTCCGCGTCGGAAATTAGCGACAGGATCGCCTCCAACGTCACCTTCGCATCGGCGACGATGCCGACTTCCGTCTCGTAGTTCTTGCCGATCTCGCGCGGGTCGAGATCGATGTGGATGAGCTTGGCCGAGGGGATCGAGAATGAGACGCCCTTGGCATAGGAGGAGGCCGACCAGTCGGTGAAGCGGCAGCCGACGGAAACAACAACGTCGGCGGAAGCTGTGATCGTGTTGCCGCAGGTCGTGCCGGTCTGGCCGACAGCGCCGATGAACAGCGCGTGATCCTCGGAGATGGCGCCCTTGCCATTCCAGGTGATGGAGACGGCGGCACCGAGCTTTTCGGCGAGACGCGTGAGTTCAGCGGACGCATTCGCGGTAATTGCGCCGCCACCGGCGACGATGACCGGACGTTTGGCGCTCATCAGCACCTTCACCGCCGCCTCGATGGCCTTCGGGTCCGGGTAGGCGATACCGACCGGCAGCCGCTTCTGCAGCGGATGGATCGTGACATCCGCCGCCTCGACCTGCACGTTCATCGGCACTTCGACATGGACCGGACCCGGACGGCCCGTCAGCATTTCGCTGAAGGCACGGTGCATAATGCTTGGGAGGACCTGCACCGAATTTGCTTGCCAGGCGCGCTTCGTCACCTGCTCTGTAATGCGCGGAAAGGCGTTGTCCTGCTGGCGTTCCAGCTCCTGCATGGTGCCGTGCCCATGCATGTAGGTCTGTGGCGAGCCGGAGACGTAAAAGAGCGAGGTGGAGTCGCAATAGGCGGTCGCCAGACCGATGATCGTGTTGGCGGCGCCCGGACCGACGGAGGTCGAGCAGGCCATCGGCTTGCCGGAAGCGCGATAGTAGCCATCGGCCATGTGGACGGCGCTCTGCTCGTGCATTACCTGGATGAACGGGATCTCGGATCCCTCCTGCAGGAACGCGTCGAACAACGACCAGATGCCGTGCCCCGGCACGCCGGCAACATACTCGACGCCGTATTCCTTGAGCGCCTTCGCGACGACTTGGCCACCTGTCAACTTCATGGATCGACCCTCTTTAATCTCGTTATCGTTGTGTGCCGGAGACCAAACGATTGGAGCTCTTCCAGCGATGGGCTTATTGTTCGACGAGGCGCTGCGAGCCGCAAGTTCGCATCCATCGAAACGGTGACGCGACCTGACGCAGGACACGCGTTGTTCTGCTTCGCCGCTTGCCGGAAGCCGGGCCGTGGCGTTGCCCGGCTGTCCGATTTCGGGAGGTGAAATAGGAACAATTCGCCGCCGGCGTTTGCTGCCGGGATGCCAAGCCAAGCGGATGCCTATTCGCAGCATGAAGCACCAACCGCGCCAAGATGCGAATAAATAAAGTGCGCCGCGCACTTTCTCCGGGACGCACCCTGTGGCTTGCTCCATTGGGACACTTGCAGAATTCGGGGGGCACCACCGTGCAGAACCTTACCAGAGACCTGGCCTTCGCGGACGAG
This sequence comes from Shinella kummerowiae, assembly GCF_009827055.1. GTDB lineage: Bacteria > Pseudomonadota > Alphaproteobacteria > Rhizobiales > Rhizobiaceae > Shinella > Shinella kummerowiae. The sequence continues at coordinate 206,435 of NZ_WUMK01000005.1, read as the reverse complement.
TTCATTTCCGCTCAGCTGGTTGAGAACGTTTCCGACTACGACGTGGCAGATGCCGTCGTGGTCAACATCAGCCCATCCCCGATGATTACCGGCGACGAGCACCCCGCCATCGTGCCGGCATGGAAATCCACCTGGCTGAAAGGTGGCCGCATTCGCTCGGCGGAGCGCGTGGCGATCATCAAGGTCGTCAAGCCGACCAATCTCGGCGGCTGCATGTTCCGCGGCTGGGACTGGCTGGGCAACAGAATCCGCAGCTTCCCGCGCGACACCCCGCTCTACATCTCGCCGCAGGACGAAATCGGCACGGTCACCATCGACCCGCGGGTTTTCACCAATGAGCGTGCCGCGGCCGAGGCGCCGCAAACCTTCACGATGAAGCTCAATCTTTGGTGGTCACCCGGCGATACCGATTGCTTCATTCACAACGAGCACCCCTTCCTGGAAACGCACACACAGATTTACGGGCTGGGCCGCATGCAGAAATTCAGGCAGCGCGACGAGGCGAGCCTCTATGAGGATGTCGTGATGCCGATCGGCTACTCGCACGATCCGTTCTGCCGGGTGACGGGTGAAAACCAGTGGACCTATCCATGGCACCGCTACTATGCGGACACGGACAGCGTCTGGCTCGCCGTCGAACTCCACCCCTGACGACAGCGCCGGCCAATGCCGGTGCTTCGGCCTAGCTCATCTGGATCATATCCGATCCGTCGCCCAGATATTGCAGCGCCTCGCGCGGGATTGCCGGGTCATTGCGATCAAGGACTGTCAGGTCCTTGAGGTGCTCTCGACGCAGCAGGCCTGGACCTCGATAGTGCAAGGCGACCTTCGTGGAATAGGGCTGGCGAAAGACCGTCGCGGCAATGCCGCTGGAAATGCCGAACATGAACTTCTTGGAGTTCCGCTTGACCTGCGCATAGACGCCGAACGTCAGTTCGTTCGACTGGATGCCCTCGAAATCCGCCGTGAAGAGGCGGTCGGCCAGGGGAAAGCAGAACCCGTAATATTTGAAGACATATTCCGTCTTCTTCGGATCATCGAAGCTCGGGAACCGCTCGACATAATAGTGCTGCAGAAACTCCTTGTTGCGGTAGATGCAGAGCGCGGACCGCAGCACGAACCCCTTGTAGATCGAGGAAAACTGGTAGCGATCGTAAATGCCGACGATATCGTTGTGGTCGGCATTGTTCTCGACGATCATCTCCGAGACGAAACGCGAAAACTCCGGCAACTGGCGTGCCGTCGCCATGGCGTGAAAGAAATTGCCTTCCACCAGCGTGCGGAACTCATCCGGCTCCGTAAAGAGCAAGGGCACGCTGAGGCCGAAATAGTTCGCGATGATCCGCAGGTTGGTGGCCGACGGAATATGAGCGCCGGACAGGTACTTGTTGAACTGCTGCCGGTTCACGTTGATCTTGCGGCAGACGGCCGCGACCGAGCCGTGCTGCTCGCAAAGCGTTTTTAGGTTTGCCGCCAGCGCGGCGCCGTCTCGTCCCAACTGATCCATCCCAACTTCCGATATATGACGCATTGTGACGCTCAATCTACTTCATATCGCTAATGACTTCAATCGTCTGCGAAGTTGTAGAGCGCGCGGCGACGGGTCAATCTCCGGATGATCAAGAGGAGGACGCGCCGTGCATTCCAGGCAAGAACCCGGATGGTCGGTCATGGGAACCGGCACCATCGCGACCGAGCATATGGTTGCGGCGATCCGTTCGGCCGGACATCACCCCCTGTGGGTCGTCAGCCGGAACAGGCACTATGCGACGGACTTTTCGCAGGACATGCAGATCCCCGGCATCGCCGTCGACGCACGGCGGTCCCTGCGGGACCCACGCATCGGATTTGCCTATGTCAGCGCGGTTCGCGACCGCCGCAAGCACTACATTCTCGCGGCTGCGGCGGAACACAAACACGTTCTTTGCGACGGCCCGATTGCCGGCACGAGCCGCATGGCCGCCACCCTCGTCGAGGCATGCAAGGCGGCGGGCATCATTCTCGCGCTCAACCAGCCCTTTCGCACGATGGCGCCCCATCGGACCATGCGCCGCTTGGCGCAGGACGGCGAGATCGGCACGGTGCAGTCGCTTCTCATCGCCCGCGGCGCGCCGTACCAGCCCCCGCCGAACCGGCATCTCGACGAGCGTGCCGACCGAAGCGATGCACTTTTCGAATTGGCCGTCGACAGCGTCGACCTGGCGCGGTTCGTGACCGGCCAGGAACCGGCGACGGTGACCGCCCTTTCGGCCGCACCGCCGGGTACCGAGGCCGACCAGTCGTCCTATGCGATCGGTATGTCCGGTGGCGCGATCTTCCAATGTTATGAAAGTTTCACCACCGCGGAATTCGAGAGCATCGTCATGCTCGCCGGCGATCGCGGAACGCTCATCGCCCACGGGACCCTCAGCGGAAAGGGATCCGGCACGCTGGTGCGCCGGTTGAACGGCCGCAACGAACTCATTCCCGTACGCGACCGCGATCCGCACGTCACGACGATCGAAGCCTTCCTCGCCCTGCCGCAGACCCCCGCGACATGGATGTCGCTCGGCGACGACAACGTCATTGCCCTGCGCACCGCAGAAGCGGTCTCTGCCGCCCAAAAAAAACGCCCTGTCGCCGTTGGCGGCCAGTGACGCACGACCGAACACGAGAGGCCCAAAGCCATGCCCCGCACCCAGAACCAGCTCATCTTCCATTCGATGGCCTCCAGGCCGAACACGCTGGCGATCGATATCGAGATTGCAACACGCCTCGGCTTCGACGGCCTCGAAACCTCCGGCAACAAGATCAAGGCGTTTCTCGATGCCGGCTTCACGACGCAGGATCTCAAGACGCGTCTTGGTCACCTTTTCCTCCCCGGCATCGGCTTCCTGATCGACCTCGAACGGCAGGGTGATGCCCGCCGGCAGATGCTTCGCGAAGCCGAAGAGCTCTGCGTTCTCGCGTCCGCGGCCGGCGCGAAAGGCATCGAAGCCATCACCGGTCCGTTGGACATCCGGATCTACGAGGCCGGCGCTGCCGCACGCTACCCCGAGCTGTATCGGGGCCTTGTCGATCTGCCGACCGACACCCAGAGCGAGCTGACGGCCGCCAACCTCCAGGCGGTCGCGGATATCGCTGCGTCGCATGGATTGCTGGTCTACCTTGAGGCCCTGTCCTGGACCCCGCTCAACACCATGGACGCGCAACTGCGCGTCCTCGACCGCTGCAAAGGCGACAATGTGCGGATCGTCGTCGACTTCTGGCACGCCTACACGTCCGGAGACACACCGGAGCGCATCGCACGCCTGGACAAGGAGCTGATCTATGGCGTGCATCTGTGCGACTCCCTGCTCTATACCGGCGGCATTCCGAACGAACCGGTGCTGCGCGACGTCCCCACCGGACGGGGCGTTCTCGACCTTCAAAGCTGGGTGGGTGCCGTGAAGTCGACCGGATATGCCGGATGGTGGAGCTGCGAACTGTTCTGCAACCGTCAGCATCAGGACAACAGCTTTGCCGTCGCCAGCGACCTGAAGGCGCTCATGGAGCGCTTGATACCGGCGTGAAGGGCTAGGTGCGGGCTTCGCGACGCCCGCCCGTGGCCGCATCGAACAGATGCAGTCGCTCCGCTGGGAAACGCAGGTTTACGGCCTCACCCAGCCTGAAGTTGCCGGTATCGGGCGTTCGGGCGACGATGCGGCCGATCTCCGTGGCGAAGAACCACAGCTTTTCATGGCCGAGATTTTCCGTGCCCTCGACCGTTCCCGTCATGAAGGGCCCTTCCCCTGTGTTGAGAAGAACATGTTCCGGCCTGACGCCAACAGTAATCGCGGCCGGCACCTGGCCTTCCATCGGCAGGCGGATCTCACCGAACCGGATACCACCCTCGTCGGCGCGGCCGTCGAACAGGTTCATCGGCGGCGAGCCGATGAACTTCGCGACGAACAGATTGGCGGGACGGTGATAGACCTCTTCCGGCGTGCCGAACTGCATGAGGTTGGAATGCCCGGTCTGTGCGAGAGGCGCGAGCACGGCGATGCGGTCACCCATCGTCATCGCTTCCACCTGATCGTGGGTGACATAGATCATCGTCGAGCCCAGCTCGCGATGCAGCCGGCTCAGTTCGGAGCGCATGGCGGCACGGAACTCTGCATCAAGGTTTGACAGAGGCTCGTCAAACAGGAAGACGGCCGGCTTGCGAACGATCGCGCGGGCGAGCGCCACGCGCTGGCGCTGGCCGCCGGAAAGCGCGCCCGGCCGCTTGTGCAGATGGTCGCTCAGTCCCACCATGCGCGCAACATCCGCGACATTCGCGCGGATCTTCTCCTTCGGCTCACCACGCAGCCGCATCCCGAAGGAAATATTGTCGGCGACCGACATGTGCGGGAACAGCGCATAATTCTGGAACACCATGGCCACATCGCGCTTGGCGGGGTCGACATCGTTGACGACCTTGTCGCCAATGGAAACCCGGCCGGAGCGACCTTCCTCGAGGCCCGCGATCAGCCGCAACGTCGTCGACTTGCCGCAGCCAGACGGTCCGACGAACACGACGAACTCGCCCGACTTGATATCGAGATCGAGATTGCGAACGACATCGACGGAGCCATAGGAAATATCGATGCCTTGAAGGGAGACGGCAGACATGTTTTGCGATCCTTGATCTGATTACTGGATGCAGCTTACTTCACCGCGCCGAGGCTGAGCCCCTGGACGATGCGCCGCTGTGCCAGGATGGCGAACAGCGCCATGGGCAGGATGATGATGATGGACGCCGCCGACATCGCGCCCCAGTCGATGGAGGCATAGCCGCGGAAACCGGCGACGGCGAGCGTCACGGTCTGCGCCTTGTCGAAGGTCAGCGCGAGCGCGATGGTGAGTTCGTTCCACATCTTGATGCTGTTGAGGATGACGGTGGCGGCGATGCCGGGGGCGGCGATCGGCACATAGATCGTCCAGACAATGCGCCACGTCCCCGCCCCTTCGAGCCGCGCCGCCTCGGCGAGCGCTTCCGGGATATCGGCGAAGAAGGCGCGCAGCAGCCAGATCGTGAAGGGCAGCGTGAAGACCTGGTAGATCAGCGCCAGTCCGATCACCGTGTCGTAGAGGCCGATGCTCTGGAACAACACGTACATCGGCACGATGAACAGGAATTCCGGCAGCATGTAGGAGATGAGCAGCCAGATCAGGATCGTCCGCCGCCCGGGCACATGCCGCTTGTTGAGATAATAGGCGGCGGGAATGCCGGCGGCGAGCGCGAGGATGTTGCCGAGCGCACAGACGATCAGGCTGTTGAAGAAGGCTCCGGAGAAACCGGTCGCCGACCAGGCCTTGCCGAAATTCTCCCAGACCGGCGAGAAGAACCAGACCGGCGGCATGGCGAAGGCATCGACCCGCGTCTTGAGCGCGATGGTCAGGATCCAGAAGATCGGAAAGACCGACACGGCAACGGCCACGACAGCAACCGCATAGGGCCAGAGCTTGCGGCGGAAGGAAGCGGAGGCGCTCATGCCTTTTCTCCGTCGTCGGTATCGATCATCAGGTAGATGATGCACAGGGTGAGGATGATCAGCGAGAAAACCACCGCAATCGCCGCGGACTCGCCGAACTTGTAGGATTTGAAGGCCGTCTGGTAGGCGAGCGTCTGCACGCTTTCCGTAGCTCTGAGCGGCCCACCGCCGGTTGTGCCGAAGATGATGTCGAAAACCTTCAGCGTATCGATGGTGCGGAAGATGATGACGGTGATCAGCACCGGCTTCAGCATCGGCAGGGTGACGTGGCGAAAGGTCTGGAACGGCGTCGCTCCCTCCAGCCTTGCGGCCTCGAACGGCTCGGTCGGCAGGCTTTTCAGCGCGGACGACAGGATGATGAAGGTAAAGGCCGTCTGCCACCAGGTATCGATCATGATGATCGACGGCATGGCGGTCGGCACCGTGCCGAGCCAGGCGGGGCCGACAATGCCGACAAGCGACAAGAGATAGTTGACGATGCCGAGCGTCGGATCGAGCATGACCTTCCAGATCAGCGAGACGGCGATGCCTGAGACCATCAGCGGCAGGATCATCAGCGTGCGGATCAGGCCGGCACCGATGCGGATGCGGTTGATGGCAAGCGCCAGGCCGAGACCGAGCAGGGTCTCGATAACCACGGCAAAGACGGCGAAATAGAAGGTATTGAACAAAGCCTTCGGGAAACCGGTGCCCGAGAGGATGCGCACGAAATTGCGGAACCCGACGAATTTGGCCTCGGAACCCCAGTTCCACTGGAGGAGCGAGAGATAGCCGGCATAGATCACCGGATAGAGCGTTCCTGCGGCCAGCAGCAGCAAGGCCGGCGCGATCAGCCAACGGATATGTTTGTCTCGGTGCATGGTCGGTAGGGTCCTGCTTTGGGAAAAACGGGGCCGGGCATGCCGGCCCCGCGAAATCGGCCTATTCGAGCGTGTCCTGAACGTTCGTCTGAAGCTCCGCCACGGCGTCTTCGGGCGCGGTGCCCTGATAGATCTGGTGGATCGCATCGACGACCAGGAGCACCACATCGCTCCAGCCCTGGCGGAAGACCGAGGTCGGCCGCGTGTGCTGCATCTGGGTCTTCACCGCCGCGACATAACCGGCATCGAGGGCCTTGACGTAATCAGCGTCGGCCCAGGAGGAATCGCGCGGTGCGCCGCCTGTCGCCACGCCCAGCGCTGCCGTCATCTTCTTGTTGGTCGCCCACTGCACGAACAGCCAGGCGGCATCCTTCTTCGCCGAATTCTTGGCGATCGAAATGCCCCAGGACCAATGGCCGCTATAGCCGATGTCCCCGGTGGACGCCGGCAGCGGCGCGTAGCCGACCTTGCCGGCAATCGCCGAGGTCTTCGCATCCTCGAAGCCTGGACCGAAGACCGAAGCGTCGACGAAGAAGGCGGCATTGCCCTGCGAGAAGAAGCGGCTCGCATCTTCCCAGCCATAGGACAATGCGCTCGGCGGCCCGGCTTTCAACAGGCCGGCATAATAGGAAAGCCCCTTGGCAATGCGCGGATCGTTGAAACGCGGCTTCGACCAGTCACCGTCGAACCAGATGTTGTAGGGAAGGCTTGCCGGCTCGCTGCCCCAGGCGTCGAGCACGATGCCGGTCATGGTATCGACCAGTTCGGCGGAGCGCTTGCCACGCATCGAGGCGCCAAAAATCTTGCCCTCGCCCTTGGCGCTGATGTCGCCCGCGGCTGCAATCAGCTCATCCATCGTCGCCGGCACTTTGCCGCCGAGATATTTTTCGACCAACTCCTTGTTGTAGAACAGCGTATAGGCCTCGAAGGAGATCGGGATCGCGTAGAGCTGCGGATCAGGCTGACCGACAGGGAACGACGCACCCGCGCGAAAACCTTCCGGATAGTCGGCGAGGTCATAGGCCGCATCCGTCTTGGCTGCGTCGTCGAGATAGGGCGTCAGCGGCTCGACGGCGCCAGCTTCCCACTGCGTATAGAGCGCGGAGTCCATCTGGACCATGTAGACGTCCGCGACGGATTCCGCCGAGCGGACCGCGAGGTTCATGCGGTCGGAATAGAGATCTTCCGCGAAGGCGTCGATTTTGACCTTGATGCCGGTCTCGGCTTCGAACGCGCCGACATGTTTGCGCAGCTCGGCCGTCCACGGGTGCTCGCTCAGGAGAACCGTGATTTCCTGGCCGGACTGCTGTTTCCAGTCCATCGCAAAGGCGCTTGTGGAGAGGGCTAAAGCCGACCATGCGGCTGTCAGCGTGAGAAATCCCCTTCGTTTCATTGTTCTGCTCCCGGTTGGTTTTAGCGGCATGCAGCAAGTTGTTCGCTTGACAACTTGTTACTACATGTTAAACACCAGCTAACACAGGCCGGTAGCGCTGTCTAGTGCCCGGGCCAAAACGACGACCGACAAGAAAGCCGGCCTGGATGTTTCGCCGGACCGAAGGACGCGGCAGACTATCCGGCAGACCGCGGGCATGAAGGGAACGAGATGATCAAGAGCACCCAGGAATTCGACTATGTCATCGTCGGCGCCGGCTCGGCGGGCTGCGTGCTGGCCAATCGCCTATCGGAAGATCCGGCCGTCTCCGTCTGCCTGCTCGAAGCCGGCCCGAGCGACCGCAGCATCTTCATCCAGATGCCGGCGGCGCTGACATTCCCCATCGAAAGCGATCGCTACAACTGGAAATTCGAGAGCGAGCCCGAGCCGGAACTGCACGGCCGCAGCATAGGACAAGCGCGCGGCCGCGGGCTTGGCGGCAGTTCCTCCATCAACGGCATGGTCTATGTGCGTGGCGCACGGCAGGACTACGACAGCTGGCGCAGTCTCGGTGTCGAAGGCTGGGATTTCGACGATTGCCTGCCCTATTTCCAGAAGTTGGAGAGCTTTGAGGGCGGCCGTGATCCGATGCGTGGCGGTTCAGGCCCGATCAGCGTGGTGCGCAGCAAGGCCGATCATCCGCTCTACCGCGCCTTCCTTTCGGCCGGCCAGGAGTTCGGCCTTCGCGATGCCGGCGACTACAACAGCGGTGAACAGGATGGCGTCCATATTACCCAGGCGACCATCCGCGACGGCGTGCGCTGCAGCACCAGCCTCGCCTATCTCGCACCGGCACGTCGCCGCCCGAACCTGACGGTGATGACCGGATGCCTCGTGGAAAAAATTCTTGTCGATGGCCGCACGGCCGGCGGGGTCACCCTTTCCCAACGTGGCGAACGCAAGATGATCCGTGCAGCGCGCGAAACCATCCTGTCGGCCGGAACGGTCGGTTCGCCGCATCTCCTGATGCTCTCCGGTATCGGTGACCGTACAGCACTGAACGAGCACGGCATTGCCAGCACCGCGCACCTGCCGGGCGTCGGCGCCGACTTGCAGGACCATGTCGTCGCCCCCTTGCGCTTCACCTCGCCCGGCGGCGTCTCCATCCGCCGGCAACTGAATATGGTCGGCCGGCTGAAGCTCGGCATCGAATGGCTGCTGTTCAAGCGCGGCCTCGGCGCCACCAACTTTTTCGAGGTCGGCGCCTTCTTCAAAAGCAGCGACGCCATCGACTATTTCAACATGCAGCACGAATTCCTGCCGTTCCTGGCGGACTTCCAGTCCGGCAAGGTGACCATCTCGGAGGGTTTTCAGTACTTCGTCAGCCAGATGCGGCCCTATAGCCGCGGCCGGATCGCGCTTAAATCGGCCGACCCCGCAGCAAAGCCGTCCATCCGCTTCAATTATCTGACCGACCGGCGCGACACTCTCGAAATGGTGGACGGCGTCCGCAAGACGCTGGACATGGCGAACCAGTCCGCCTGGTTGCGCTACAAGGGTGCAGCGGTCGATACGCCGGAGCGCACGGCGTCCGACGCCGAAATTGAGGCATGGCTTCGCACCGTCGCCAACACCGAACATCACCCCACCAGCACCTGCCGCATGGGTTCGGATGACCTCGCCGTCACCGACTCGGCAGGACGCGTCCACGGGTTGGAGAAATTGCGCATCGTCGATGGTTCGATCCTGCCGCGCGTTCCGTCCGCCAATATCAACGCCCCGATCATCATGGCCGCCGAAAAGATCGCTGCGGCCATGACGCGAGGCTGAACCGGAAAGGTACGCTCCACAGGCGGTATTCTTGCCCGCTTGTCTCGACATGTTAGAGACTAGGGACCTGAGTGCCGTCGAAAAGGAGGACATCGATGACCGAAACCTGGCTGAAGAAAAAACCGATCCGCAAAAGCGGCGCCGTGCCCATGTATGCGCAGGTGGCGGAGATCCTCGATACGGAGGTGAAGTCGCGCAACGGCGCGCATTTCGCCCTGCCGTCCGAGGGGGAGTTGTCGCGGGAATTCGGTGTCTCGCGCGTCACCATCCGCCAGGCGCTCAAGCAACTGGAAACGCGCGGCGTGATCTACAGCGAACATGGCCGCGGCTATTTCAGCACCGCCTCGCGCATGCGCGGCGTCTCGGGTTTCCACAGCTTTACCAGGGAAGTGCAAAAGCTCGGCGGCAAACCGGGATCGACCATCGTCTCCTATGACGAAAAACAGCCGCTCCCGCCCGCCTTCCGCAAGCACCTCCAGACCGAGGGCGAGAGCAAGCCGGATTTCATCGTTCTGCGCCGGGTACGCACGATCGATGGCGACCCGGTCGCGCTGGAGGACGCCTATCTGCCGATGGCGCTCTATCCGTCGGCGAACCGCGCCATGTTCGAGGGCGCTTCGCTCTATACGGAAATGACGGCGACCTGGGGCATCGTTCCCACCTGGACGGACGCGCTGTTTGAACCGGCGGCTGCGACGGCGGAAGAAGCCGGCCATCTTCGGATCGAGCCCGGCGCACCCATCCTTATCGTCTGGCGCGTGACCGTCACCGACACCGATCAGGCCATCGAATATGTGAAGTCCGTCTACAAGGGCGACGGCTTCATGCTCAACGTCAACCGTTATCGCCTCTAGGAGCAGACGCCGTGCCGCAGCAGGATTTCGCAATCGGCGTCGATATCGGCGGCGGCAGCACCAAGATCGGCCTGGTCTCGGCTGGCGGTGACATCGTCGCGCGGCGTCGCATCGTCGTCGATAGCAGCGATGGCGCCGACGCCATCGTCGGTCGCTATGCGGAGGCTATCCGCGACATCACGGCCGCCCATCCGCAGGAGAGACCGCTGGGCATCGGCATCGGTTTTCCGGGACGCATCCACCCGGACAACCTGTCCGGCAACCTCGGCAACATCCCCGCGCTCGACGACTTTCCACTGGCCGAGCGCCTCGGCGAATTGTTCTCGCTCCCCGCCCAGATGGAAAACGATGGGACCGCGGCCGGGCTTGCGGAAGCGATGTTCGGCAGGGACAGGGACGCCCAACGCCTTCTGTTGATCGCAGCAGGAACCGGCATCGGCGTTTCGCTCACCATCGACGGAAAACCCTTCATCACGTCGGGTGGTGGCCTCGGCAATGCCGGACAGCTCATCATTCACGGCACGGAAGGCCAACCCTGCCGGCAGGGCTGCATTGGCTGTCTGGAATCGCTGGCGTCCGGCGATGCGTTGAACGGCATCGCCCGGCGCTACTGCGCGGAAGTCCCTGCCAGCGCGCTGGCCGCGCGGGCGCGCGACCTCGGACGGGAGGCCGATGCCTCGGACGTTATCGTCACCGCATTTGAGGGCGACCCCGCTGCGAGAGCGATGCTGACGGATGTCGGACGGTGGCTCGGCCGCGGCGCCGCGACCTGGGCGCAGATTTTCGCCCCGGACGTCATCCTTCTCGGGGGTGGGTTGAGTGCCGCCGGCGACATGCTGCTGGAGCCGCTGGAAAAGGAGGCGCGTGCTTGCGGCCTCGACATGTATCTCGCGCCGGTGCGCTTCTCGCTCGCTTCCCTCGGCAACGAGGCCGGCATCATCGGCGCCGCCGCACAGATCTTTCTTGCCAACAAACCGTGATGGAGTTTTCGTGTCCCAATCCTACCTCGATGAAATCGCAGAACAGCCCGCAGGCATTCGCAAGCTCGCCAGCCTCATAACGCCGTGGCTCATTGCCGACGTGCAGGCCATCCGCACGGCCATCGACAAGGGTGAGGTAAACCACGTCATCCTCACGGGCATGGGCGGTTCCCTGTTCAGCGCCTACGGCACATGGCTGCGGCTCAGCCAGTCGCTGCCGGTTCCCGTCTCGCTGTGGGACAGTTCCGAACTCATTCAGCAAGCGCCGGGCGTCCTGCGCAAGGGTACCCTTGTCGTGGCAATTTCCCAGTCCGGCGAAAGCGTCGAGCTGCGCCGCATGACGGAGCTGGATGGTGGCGTCAGCATCAAGGTCGCCATCACCAACACAGCCGACAACAGCCTGTCGCGCTGGTCGTCGCTCTCTCTCGCTACGGAAGTCGGTCCGGAGCAGACCGTCTCCACCAAGACCTACACCGCCGGCCTCGTTGCACTCTACATTTTCGAGCAACTGCTTGTCGGCAACGGCGAAGCGCTTGGGGCCGAGATCGCAACGCTCGCAGATGCGGTCGCCAGCCTTCTTGCCGACCTGCCGGCGCAAACCGGCGAGATGCTGACCTTCCTCGGCCACGACAAACCCCTCACCTTCATTGGCCGCGGTGGCAGCTACGGCAGTGCGATGATGGCGGCGCTGGTCACCGCCGAAGCCGCCAAAGCGCCGACGCAGGCGCTGTCTGGCGGGCAGTTCCGCCACGGCCCGCTGGAACTGGTTCGCGACGGATTTTGCAGTGTGATGTTCACAGGAGACCAGGCCTCGACGCAGGAACTGAACGCCAAGACCGTGGCGGATATCGCCAGTTTCGGCGGACGCTGCCTGACGATCGCGCCGGCGAGCGCTGTTTCGGGCGTTGAAGAGATGGCCATCGCTCTTCCCGCCGTCGCCACCGGCCTCCTGCCCGTTCTCGAGATTCTGCCCATCCAGCTCCTCATGGTGCCGATGGCAATCGCGCGCGGATATGAGCCCGCAAAATTCCTCAACGGCTCGAAAATCACGATCGTCGAATAACGGCACTACCCTGCCTTGGCCCTCGTCCTCACCCGGATATTCGAGGGCCAAGACGCTCGAGGGCTGCGGCATGCAGGGCTCTGTCGCCAGCCGCAATCACCCGGCCTTGCCAGCCGAGATCGAGCGGCTGGCCCTCCCAGTCGGTCACGATGCCGCCGGCGCCTTCGATGATCGCCGTGGGGGCGAAAAGGTCGTAGGCATCGAAACCGGCATCGACGGCGAGGTCGGTGCGGCCGCGGGCAAGGCAGGCATAGCTGTAGCAACTGCCGCCATACTGGGTGAACTGCACCGCCGCATCGAGGCGCGCAAAGGGCGCGCGGTCCGCTTCGGGGACGAAGCGGGGGTTCGAGGAGGTCATGTAGGCATCGGAAAGTGCGGTGCCTTTGCGGCAGCGGATCGGTTTTCCGTTGTGCCACGCGCCACGGCCGGAAATACCGGTCAGGCGCTCGGCGGTCGCGGGAAGATCGATCACGCCCAGCAACGGCTTGCCGCCGTGCGCCAGCGAAATCAACGTGCCATAGACCGGAATGCCGGCCACCCAAGCGGCCGTTCCGTCAATCGGGTCGAGCACCCAGACGAATTCGGCGTCGAGCCGCTCGCTGCCGTGCTCCTCGCCCATGATGCCGTGATCGGGAAAAGCGGCGCGGATCTGTTCGCGCAGCCGCGCCTCGACGGCGCGGTCGGTGGCTGTGACAAAACTCGCATCCTGTTTCAGATCGACCCGTGGCGCTTCAGCAGCGGCGGACAGAAGCAGGGCGCGCGAGCTGTCGGCAAGTTTTTCGGAGAAGGCGAGGAAGGTTTCGGTAGGGTCGGTCATGTCAGCTCTCAATGGGCAAGGATCTGGCCGAGGAAGGTGCGGGCCCGCTCGGATTTGGGGGATGCGAAGAAGTCGTACGGCTTGGCGACCTCGACGATTTCGCCGTGGTCCATGAAGACGATGCGGTCGGCGACCGAGCGGGCAAAACCCATTTCATGCGTCACACAAACCATCGTCATGCCCTCCTGGGCAAGGTCGGTCATGACGTCGAGCACTTCGGAGATCATTTCCGGGTCGAGCGCGGAGGTCGGCTCGTCGAACAGCATCACTTCCGGGTTCATGCAGAGCGCGCGGGCGATGGCGACACGCTGTTGCTGGCCGCCGGACAGTTGCGAGGGATATTTGTGTGCCTGATCGGGGATGCGCACGCGGGTGAGATATTTCATGGCGATGGCTTCGGCCTCCGCCGTCGCGGTCTTCCGCACCAGCCGCGGCGCCAGCGTCAGGTTCTCCAGCACGGTCATGTGCGGGAAGAGATTGAAGCTCTGGAACACCATGCCGACCTCGCGGCGCACGCGGTCGATCTTCTTCTCGTCGTCGGTCAGTTCCTCGCCGGCGACGATGATACGGCCGCTGTCGTGCTCCTCGAGCCGGTTGATGCAGCGGATCATGGTCGATTTGCCCGAACCCGAGGGGCCGCAGACCACGACCTTCTCGCCCTTGGCAATCGTGAGATTGACGTCCTTCAGCGCGTGATAGGTTCCGTAGAACTTGTTCATCTTTTCGAGGACAATGATATCGGCCATCAGATCTTCCTCACATGGCGGTTTGTATAGGTTTCGATCAGCGTGAAGGCCGTCTGGATGATCCAGACCAGCACGAGATAGATGATCGTCGCGGCGATGAATATCTCGTAGGGGGCGAAGGTGTCGGCGACGATGGTGCGGGCAACGCCCGTCATTTCCATCAGCGTGACGGTGGAGGCGAGCGCGGTCGACTTCAGCATCGAGACGATTTCGTTGCTGTAGGCGGGAAGCGCCAGCCGCACGGCGAGCGGCGCGGTGATGCGCGTCGTCCTCTGGAACTTGCTAAGGCCGAGTGCCTTACCCGCCTCGATGAAGCCCTTGTCGACGCCGAGCACGCCGCCGCGCAGGATTTCCGAGACATAGGCTGCCGTGTTGAGAGAGAGCGCGATCACCGAGCACCAATAGGGATCGCGCAGGATCGGCCAGAAGACGCTCTGCCGGATGAAACCGAACTGCGGCAGGCCGTGATAGATGACGAAGAGCTGCACGAGCAACGGCGTGCCGCGGAAGAAATAGATATAGGCCCTGGCCGGCCAGACCAGCCAGGCGCGGCGAGACAATCGCATCAGAAGGATGCCTACGGCCAGGATCAGCCCGAACAGGGTGGAGACCGCGAGAAGATTGAGCGTCAACCCCAATCCCTGCAGGATCTTCGGCAGGCTGGAGGCGATCAGCGACAGGTCGAAGCTCATCGGGCACCTCTCAGATGGCGGTTTGCGCGCACCTCCAGCCAACCCACGGCGAGGGTGATCACCGTCGTTATCGCGAGATAGATCAGCGCCACGGTCATGTAGAGCAGGAAGGGACGGTGTATGAGGGAGTTCGCCATCTTGGCGACGAAGAGGATTTCCTCGAGGCCGATGATGGAAACGAGCGCCGTATCCTTCATGATGGAAAGCATGTGGTTGCCGAAATTCGGCAGAGCGAGCCGCCACATCTGCGGAAACCGCACATAGCGGAAGATCTGATGCCGTTTCAGGCTGAGTGCCCGCGCCGCCTCGATCTGGCCGCGGTCGACGCCGAGAAAGGCGCCGCGAAAGGTCTCCGTCATATAGGCGCCGACGATCAGGCCGATGGCGATGGATCCTGCCCAGAACGGCGGAAGATCGATGAACTTCACCGAGGGATCGAAGAGCTGGACCACCTGGGTGAGCGCAATCGCCATGCCGAAATAGAAGAGCAGCAGGACCAGAAGCTCCGGCGCACCGCGAAACACGATGGTGTAAGCTTGGGCGATGCCGCGAAGGACGCGGCTTTTGGAGAGTTTTGCCGAAGCGCCGAGGAGACCGCAGACGACCGCGATCACCAGCGACACCGAAAAGACCTGTAACACCGTCACCAGGCCGAAAAAGAAATCATCCCACCAGCCGTCGAGCATCGACATGCCATACCTCCATACTCTTCATGCAGATCGGGCGCCGCGGCTTAAGCGACGCCCGGAGGTGATGGTTACTGGCCAACGCCCTTCCAGTTTTGCGGCTGGATGGAGAAGGGGAAGTATTTCAGGCTGAACTTTTCAAGCGAGCCGTCCTTGATCATCGCCTCGAGCGCCGTGTCGATCTTGGCAAGCAGCGCCTCATTGCCCTTGCGCAGGCCGACACCGACGCCTGGACCGAAATATTCGACCTCGTCGATCGGCGGCGAGACGAACTCGAAGCCTGAACCATTCTCCTTGCTGAGGAAGTCGAGATAGGCCTTCATCGGATTGGTGATGGCGATGTCTATGCGGCCGTTCTGCAGGTCGAGCAGCATAGGCTGTGCACCGTCGTAGAGCGCAATTTCTGCACCCGGCAGCTTGGCTTCCACCCATTTCGCATAGGTCGAGGCGCGTTCCACGCCGAAGCGCAGGCCATTGAAGGCATCCGGGATCGGCTTGCCGTCCGCGTCGAACAGTTTCAGCGCGGCGTCCTTGGAACCGAGGATGCGGCCGAGCGAGACGCGATAGGGAACCGAGAAATCGATCTTCTGTTTGCGCTCCTCGGTAATCGACATGGAGGCGACGATCAGGTCGAACTTGCTGGCAAGCAGCGCCGGAATCATGCCGTCCCATTCCTGGCAGACATAGTCGAGTTCCACACCGATGCGCTCGGCGATGCCCTTGGCGACGTCGACGTCGTAGCCCGCCATCTCGCCCTCGGGCGTGCGGTAGTTGAAGGGTGCGTAGGTGCATTCCATGCCGACGCGCAGCGTTTCGGCTTGGGCGGGCATGGCCCCGGCAAGCCCGACGATTGCGGCAGACAGCAGACCGATCATGAATTTCATGGCATTCCCCTTTTTGTTAGGTCAGTCCTTGCGACGGTCCTCACACCGGCGAAGGGCAACGATGCGCTGGCAAGGAGGGGGAGAAAATCCACCCAAGGGATGATGGCCGGCATCACCCTCGGGGTGGATGGAATGTGACATCAGGTTGATCTAGCCCTGTGCCATACAGGCCAGAGGAGAGCCCCATGAAATACGCCCGCATGCCCATCGAGCTGGAATCACCGGAACAGCTTGGCTACGACACGATCCGCTACAACCTGTCGGAAAGCTCGGTCGCCGACCGGCGTCTGGGCGAGCTCAACCTCAAGCTGGACGACATCCTGTTGTGCTACGGCGACCATCGCGGCGCGCCGGATCTCCGCGGCCTGATCGCCGGCGCCGGCGATGGCCTCGCGGCCGACGACGTGCTCGTCACCGCGGGTGCGGCGGGCGCGCTGTTCATCATAGCGACCTCGATGCTCGACGCAGGCGACCACATCGTCGTGGTCCGGCCGAACTATGCCACGAATCTGGAAACGCCGCGCACCATCGGCGCCGACATGAGCATCGTCGATCTCACCTTCGAGACCGGCTACCGGCTCGATCTTACGGCAATCGAGGCGGCGATCCGCCCCGAGACGAAATATGTCTCGGTGACCTATCCGCACAATCCGACAGGCGTGATGATCTCCGAGGACGAGCTGAAGGCGCTGGTGGCCCTCATCGAGCGGAAGGGCACGCGCCTGCTCTTCGACGAGACCTACCGCGAAATGACTTCCGGCCCGATGCTGTCGGTCGCCGCCAGCCTGTCTGACCGGGTGATCAGCGTCTCCTCGCTCTCCAAGACCTATGGCATTCCCGGCATCCGTATCGGCTGGCTGATCACGCGTGATGCAGGGCTGATGGAAACATTCCTCGCCGCCCGCGAACAGATCGGCATTTCCGGCAGCATGGTGGACGAATACATCGCCTATGTCGCGCTCAGCCAGCGTGACGAATGGCTCGCCTTCAACAATGCCCGCATCGCCAGCGCCTTCGCCATCGTCAAGGACTGGATCGCCTCCGAGCCGCTCGTCGAATGGATCGAACCGTCGGGCGGTTGCGTCTGTTTCCCGCGCATCGTGCCGTCGGCGAATGTCGACCTCGCCGGCTTTCACGAAAGTCTCTATAGCCGCCACCAGGCCTATGTCGGCCGCGGCAGCTGGTTCGAGCAGAGCGATCGGCATTTCCGCATCGGCTATGCCTGGCCGACGGAGGACGAACTGCGCAAGGGCCTCGCCGCCATCTCGGCCGCGATCCGCGAAAACCTCAAGGGATGAACGACGGAAGGGGCGAACCCGGTTCGCCCCTCGCCTCAAAGATTGAGGCTGCGCAGGAACGTGGAAAACAGTTCCTGCTGCGTGGAGAGGTTGAGCTTGGCATAGAGCTTCTGGCGATGCGTCTTCACCGTCGCGATGGAAATGCCGAGGTGATAGCTGATCGACTCGCTGGAATGGCCTTTCAGGATCAGCAGGGCGACCTCCCGCTCACGCGGGCTGAGCAGGCCGCGGCCGAAATCACTGAAGAGATGGTCGATCGGACGTGCTTGCGGCGGCGTGTCGCTCCGCGAAAGGTGGCACCAGAGCCGCCGGAAGACCGCGGCAATCATCGGGTGTGCCTCGCGCAGCCGGGCAACGGACGCCGCGTCGAAACCACCTTCACTGCGGATGCGCGACAGGCTGATCTCCGCCATTTCACCGCCCGGCAGGTCCATAGCGATGAGCAGTTCCTCCATGCCCTCCGGCCAGCCATGCGTGCGGTAGCCCAGTTCCTCGTCCTCATGGCGGCGGATGTCGAGGCCGCGATAGAGATCGGACCCGAGATAGTCGTCGGGCGCCAGATCGCGCATCAGATAGATGCCCGCCGGCAAGCCGGAGAGATAGGCGTTATAGAACGGGTTGAGCAGATAGGTGCCGGCGATGAAGAGTTGCACCGCGCGCTTCGCCCGCGGGCCGGAAAACGTGTCGAAGACGTAGCTCGGGCCGCCATTCTTGCGATGAACCACCGACAGGGCCAGATGGAAGCGCGTAACCGAGCCGATGGCCGCCAGCAGCGCCGCAACGCTGTCAGGCTGGTCGTAGCGGTCGAGCGCGTGCGCAAAGGGCGCGATCCAACTGGCTGCGGCAGTTTCGGTCATGAGTCCATCTGTGAATTTCCCAAGGGAAACGGCTCGTTACTGCATAACTTTAAAGCATTCCAGAGACCTTCGTGCATGCTGAATGACGCGTGGCGCTGCACGCCCCCTTACGGCAGCCAACCTTACGCGACAAGCTTGCCGATCGCTGCAAGCGCGCGCTCGATCTCATCTGCGGTGTTGTAGTGCGCGATACCGATACGGACCACCCCTTCCTCCTCGGAGAGACCAAGATGGCGGGCCGGCTCCAGCGCATAATTGTGGCCGGACCAGATATTGATGTCCTCGGCCGCAAGCGCATCGGCGAAACGATGGGTCGAGATGCGGTCATGCGTAAACGAGATCGTCGGCACGCGATGGGCGAAGAGGTTGGGATTGGCGATACCGGCCAACCGGACGCCCGGCAGTGCCGTGAGCCCACCGACGAGGCGCCGCGTCAGGCCCGCCTCATAGGCATCGAAAGCCTGGTAGGCCCCTGCCATGCGCTCACGCCGCGTGCCTGAACTCCCCGTCGTCTCGCCCGCCCAGGCGAGATAGTCGATCGTCGCGGTGAGGCCGGCGAGAAGTTCAGTCTGCGGGGTACCGGTGCAGAAGCGGTCCGGGATGTCGTCGCTCTGGCAGCGCACACGATGCGGCGGCAGGTCGCGCAACAGTGCCGCACGCCCCCACAGCACGCCGAGATGTGGGCCGAAGAATTTATAGGAGGAGCAGACGAGGAAATCGCAGCCGATCGCCTGCACGTCCGGCAGGCGGTGCGGCGCGAGTTGCACCGCGTCGATCCAGACGAGCGCACCCGCTGCCCGCGCCAGCGCCGTCAGCGCGGCAACGTCGTTGATGCTGCCGGTCATGTTCGAGGCATAGTTGAGGGCGAGGAATTTTGTCCGCGGCGTCAGGAGAGCAGCGAGATCCTCCGGCTCGATGCGCCACGTTTCCTTGTTGAAGGGCAACCACTTCACCACGAGGCCGTAGGCTTCGGCCATCGAGAGCCAGGGCGAGACATTGCCTTCATGGTCCATGCGCGTGACGATGATCTCGTCGCCGGGCGCGAAGGTCTGGCCGATGACCCGCGCCATCTGGAAGGCCAGCGTCGTCATGTTCGGGCCGATGACGATCTCCTGCCAGGAGGTCGCATTGACGAATTCCGCCGCCGCCTCATGCGCCGCGCGCCAGACCGCATCCGCCCGCTGCGAGGCGGCAAACCGCCCGCCGAGATTGGACGAGGCCGTCGCCATCGCCTCGGCCACGGCCTCGATAACCACCCTGGAAACCAGCGTTCCGGCCGGATTGTCGAGAAAGGCAGTGCCGGAATTCTCCAACGCGGGGAAGGAGGCGCGGATCAGCTCGATGGGATAGGCGGTCATAGGGCCCTCTTTGCAGAATGCGGTTGTTGCATCTGTGTGCCGCTTTCTGCAAAGCGTCGCTATCCTCCTAGAAGATGAGGGGACAGCTCGCTGGAGCCGTCCCCCTCCCAATCGCTACGACAGGACTCAGTTCTTCTTCACTCCCCAGGCCCGTTCCTTGTCGGCAGCCCAGACATCGAAGCCTTCGATCTTGGCGCCGACAGCCGCGACCACCGGTTCGTAGTAGAGCCCAAAGATCGGCAGGTCCTTGGCCATCAGGGCGTGGATTTCCTTGAAGACCGCCTTGCGAGCCTCGAAATCCGTGGTCTTGGTCGACTTGATATAGAGCTGCCAGGCTTCTGGATTGTCCCATTGCGCTGTCGGCTCGACCGTCTTGTCGCCCATGATGACGCCATAGAACTGCGAGGGATCGAGGCGGGCGGAATAGCCGAAGGACTGCATCTGGAATTTCCCGGCCAGATAGTTGTCGAGCTGGGCCGCCCAGTCCAGCACTTCGAGTTCCGCATTGATGCCGGCGGCCGCCAGCATCGCCTGCACCAGGATGCTGTTCTCATACATGCCCTGGTAGCGGGTGTTGGTCTGGATCTTGATCACCTCGCCCTTGTAGCCGGCCTCTGCCAGCAGCGTCTTGGCCGCCTCCGGATTGTATTCCGGCCACGTCAGGAAGTCCTCGTCGAAATAGGCGCTCGCCTGCGGCACGCCGGAGGGGTTGAACGCCGAGAGACCGGCCGTGCGCGCCGCCGCGATCTGCTCGAAATCGATCGCGTGGGCGATCGCCTGGCGCAGCTTGACGTTCGACATCAGGGGATCGGTCGTCTGGATCAGCATCGGGGTCAGAGACAGCCCGGCCGTCGTCAGCACCTTGAGGCCGCGCGACTTGGCGTCCTCCATACGCTGGGATTCGAAGTTGGGCAGTACGTCGATCTCACCGGCAAAGAGCGCGGTTTCGGCGGCGGACGTATCCGGAATGATCATGAACTTGGCTTCGTCCACGAGCGCCGTGCGGTCGCCGGCATAACCGCTCGCCTTCTCTTTCGAAGGCGCGTAGCCGTCAAACTTCTCCAGCGTGATGTACTGCCCCTTCACCCATTCCTTCAGCTTGAAGGAGCCGCTGCCGATGGCGGTATCGGCGATCCATTTGCCGTCCGGGCCGGCATTCTTGGGGCTCGCGACCCAGCCGTTGCACTGGATGTTGGCAAGCTGGGCGAGGAAGAGCGCACTCGGCTCGTTGATGCGGAAGACCACGGTACGCGGATCGGGCGTTTCCACGGTCTCCACCTTCAGGCCCTGCGAGCCGTCGAAGAAGGCATTGCAGAACCATTCGACGCCGGTGGCGACGCGGCGGTCCCAGTTCCATTTGACGTCCGCCGAGGTCACGGGATCGCCATTGTGGAAGGTGGCGCCTTCGCGGATCGTGAAGGTGTAGGTCTTGCCGTCTTCCGAGACGGTCCAGGCTTCGGCAAGCGCCGGGCCGATGCTCAGGTCGGCGCGAAAGCCCACCAGCGTTTCGAAGATGTGGTGCAGCACGGTATCGGTGTTGGCATCGCGGTCGATGCCCTCCGTGCCGCGAATATCGGCATTGATGCGAATGTTCAGCGTTGCCGCCTGCGCAGCCGCGCCAAACAGCAGACCTGCTGCCAGCGCCGTCGAAATCAAGAATGTGCGGTTCATGGTGGTCTCCGATTGTTCCCCGCTTTGTTATCGTCAGGAGCGCTCGCGGATTGCGCCCAGCGTTTCTGCAAAAAAGTCCTTCACCTTGCCGATAAGCTCATGGTCGTCGTGGGTGATGCCCGGTACGATGTCGTGGCGCACCTGCACACCGTGCTGCTCGAAGCTGTGCTTCAGCGAGCGCATGCGGTCGTTGCGGTTGGCGCCGGCGCGGTCGGCGCCCGGCATGTACCAGGCGTCGTCCGGGGTGATGGTGATTTCCCAGGTTTCGAGATCATCTCCGCCGATCACCATCTGCACGGCAACCTTGCGGATCGCCTCGAGATCGACCGGCTTACCGAAGACCTTTTCGAAATCGCGCACGCCGACCCAGAAGTCGTGGTCGAAATCGAGCAGCGTCACGACGCCCGGCGCGCCGATCGAGGCGGCAAGCAGGCGTTCGGGATGGAGGTAGAGGAACCGATGGGTGAAATGCCCGCCGCCGGAAAAGCCGTACATCATCACCCGGTCGCCTTCGATGCGGTATTTCTCCTGCATCTCGGCGATCATATCGAGCATGATCGCATCGTAATGCAGATCACCGGCCCGCAGCATTTTGTAGGACGAAAGATCACCGGGAAAGCAGATGTTCGTCGGAAACAGCGGGCACAGGATGATGACGCCATTGGCCTCCGCGAAATCGGCAAAGGCGTCGCGATAGGCCTGCATGCCGCGCTCCGTGCCGTGCACGATCACGGCCAGCGGATAGGTCTTGTCGCCATCCTCCTCGTAATCGTCGGGAACATAGGCGCAGTAGGGAAAGCGCTGGTCGAGCCGCGAGGCATAGACGGTCGTATGGCCGAAATCATAGTAGGTCAGTTTCTGGCCGTGACCGCTGACATTACGCATGGATAATCTCCTCTCCGATCATTCACAAAGCTGCCGCGCTCGGCAGGACGGGATGCTGAAGGACGCGGGATGACGCGCCCGTAAAGGTGCGGTCGAGCAGCATCGCCGCATCGAGAAGGCGGCGGGTGTAAACATGCTGCGGCCGGTCGAAGACATCGTCGCGCGTGCCAATCTCGACGATGCGACCGTTTTCCATCACCGCCACACGGTCGGCCACCTGCTCCACCGCGCCGAGATCGTGCGAGACGAACAGACAGGCGAAGCCGTAGCGTGCCTGCAGGTCGCGAAAGAGTTTCAGGATCTGCTTCTGCACCGTCATGTCGAGCGCCGAAACCGGCTCATCGGCCACCACGAAGGCCGGGCGGCCGACGATGGCCCGGGCGATCGCCACGCGCTGGCGCTGGCCGCCGGACAGTTGATGGGGGAAACGTTCGGCAAGCTCCGGCGCAAGCCCGACTTCGGCGAAAACCTCTTTCACCCGCGCCCGCCGTTGCGCGCCGTCCATTCCCGGATCGAGCTTCAAAGGTTCCTCGACGAGGTCCGCGATGCGCTGACGCGGATCAAGGGAGGAATAGGGATCCTGGAAGACGATCTGAATCTGCTGGCGCAGGGTGCGGCTTGCCGCATCCCGCCCATAGGCGAGTGGTGCGCCGCGAAAGTCCATCGCGCCTTCGGATGGCGTGACGAGCCCGACGATTGCCCGGCCAAGCGTCGTCTTGCCGGAACCGGAGGCCCCGACCAGCGCGAGCGTCTCGCCCCGGTTGATCGTCAGGTCGACGCCATGCACGGCACGCTTGCCTGCCGTCTTGCCGAAGAGCTTCGGCCGGCCCGGATAATCGATGACGATGTCCTTGAGTGTGATCAGCGGCTCGGCGGACGCGCTCACCGAACGGCCACCGCCGGCGCTGCGGCGCGGCAGGGCATCGACGAGCCGCCGTGTATAGTCGTGTTTGGGCGCATGCAGCACCTCGGCCGCCTCGCCCTGTTCCACCGCTTTGCCCTTGTGCATAACGACGACGCTGCGCACGTAGTGGGAGACCATGCCAAGGTCGTGGCTGATCAGCAGAACAGCCGTTTCGTTCTCCTGCGTCAGTTCCACCATCAGGTCGAGCACATCCCGCTGGATCAGCGTGTCGAGCGCCGTCGTCGGCTCGTCGGCGATCAGGAGCGCCGGTTTCAGCAGCATGACGGAGGCCAGCATGATGCGCTGGCGCATGCCGCCGGAAAATTCATGCGGGTAGGCAGCGAGGCAGCGCGCCGGGTCCTGGATGCGGATGCGCTCCAGCATGGCGAGGCTGCGGTCGCGGATTTCATGCTTCCCGAGCTTATGGTGCAGTGCCAGCCCCTCGGCCATCTGCCGGCCGATGGTCATGGCGGGGTTGAGCGAGACCATCGGTTCCTGGAACACCATGCCGATCTTCGCCCCGCGAATGCCGCGCAGCCCGGCTGGCGGCAATGTGGTGAGCTCGGTTCCGTGAAAGTGGATGCGGCTGTCCGCCGTCACCGCAAAGGGCGGCGGCAGCAGGCCGAGTATGGAGCGCGCCGCCATGGTCTTGCCGGAGCCGGATTCGCCGACCAGTGCCAGCATTTCGCCGGCCGGCAGCGTGAAATTCAGGCCGTCGACGACGGTCGGGCCGGTCGCTCCCATCCGGACGGAGAGCTTTTCGACGGAGAGAACGGTCGCAGTTTCCTTCGTGCCAGCCATCGGTTCAATCCTGCATCTTCGGGTCGAGCCAGTCGCGCACCGCATCGCCGAGAAGGTTCACGCCAAGCAGCGTGATCGAGATGCAGAGGCCGGGCAGAATGATGATGTGCGGCGCCTGGTTGATGTAGGGGCGACCGGTGGAGAGCATGTTGCCCCAACTCGGCGCCGGCGGCGGCACGCCGAGGCCAAGGAAAGACAATGCGCTTTCCGACAGCACGACCCAGCCGAACATCGTCGTTGCCAGCACCATGATCGGCGCCAGACAATTGGGCAGCACATGGCGCAGCATGGTGACGATGCCGCTGTTGCCCATCACCCGCGACGCCTCGACATATTCCCGTTCGCGGATCGACAGCACCGTGCCGCGCACGACGCGCACCGCGACCGGCATGTAGGCAATGCCCAGCGCGATGATGATGCCGTTGCGGCTGGCGCCGAACACGGCCATGAAACCGAGCGCCAGCAACAGGCCGGGAAAGGCGAGCAGCGCGTCGTTGACCATCATCAGCAGGCGATCCGTCCAGCCGCGCAGGAAGCCGGCGAGAATGCCGAAGAATGTGCCGAAGACGATGGCGAAGAGAACGGTGGCGAAGGCGATCCAGGCGCTGGTCCGCGCGCCGTACATCAACCGGCTCAGCATATCGCGACCGAACTCGTCCGCACCGAGCAGGTGCGCGGCGGAAGGGCCTTTCAGCCGGGCAAGCAGGTCGAGCTTCAGCGGATCATAGGGAGCAAGCCACGGCCCAAAGATCGCGACCAACAACAGGAGACCGACAACGGTAATACCGATCAGGCCGTTGAACCGCATGGCAGGAATACCGAGTGCGCGCGCAATCATGCCGTCACCCTTGGATCGAGAAGCGGATAGAGCAGATCGACCAGCAGGTTGACCAGCACATAGAGGAAGGCGGTGAACAGCATGCAGCCCTGCACGATGGGATAGTCGCGGGCATAGATGCCATCCACCAGCAGGCGGCCGAGGCCGGGAATGGTGAAGACCATCTCGATGACGGCGATGTTGGCAAGCAGGCTGCCGAGAACGAGGCCGATCAGCGTCATGGTGGGTGCAAAGGCGTTCTTGAAGGCGTGACGCCACATGACGGTCGATTCCGGCAGCCCCTTGGCCCGCGCATGGGTGATGTATTCCAGCCGCGCCACCTCGATGGTGCTCGCCCGCGCCATGCGGGTGATTGAGCCGGATTCGACCAGAACCAGCGTCACCACCGGCAGAATGATGAACAGCAGCGCGCTGCCGAAATCACGGCTGAACGGTACGTAACCGACCACCGGAAGCCAGCCGAGTTGCAGGCCGAAAATGAGGAGCAGCATCAACCCGAGCCAGAAGCTGGGAATGGAAAGAAGCAGCGTGGAGGTCGCAATGACCGCGATGTCACCGGCGCGGTTCTGCCTCCAGGCGGCGAACATGCCGGCCGGCACGGCGATCAGCGTCGCGAAGAAGACGGCGACGACGACGATGGTCGCCGAAACCGAGAACCGCTCCAGCATCAGTGGCAGGACGGGCTGGCGCGTCGAGATCGATTGGCCGAAATCGCCGGACAGCACGTCGCCGAGCCAGTAGAGATATTGCAGCGCGATCGGCCGGTCGAGGCCCATCTCGTGTCGCAGGGCCTCCAACTGGCCGGGCTGGGCGAGATCGCCCAGCATCAGCGCCGCCGGATCGCCAGGAATCATCCGCATGAGTGCGAAAACGGCGATGGAGACGAGAAACAGCGTCGGTATCGCCGTGGCGATGCGGGTCAGGACGAAGCGGACCATCTCTTCCCTCCCCCAACCGTCCCGTCGGATGCACCGGCCGCCCGCGCAAATGCGTCCGCGTCCATGGCCAGGTCGTAGCGTGTGAAATTGCGGTTGATCGCCGGCAGCGGGGCGATTTCCATGACACCCTTCGCCGGTTCACAGACGATCATCGCGACCGTCGCCGAGAGGTTGCCGCCGTCCTTGACAAGCGGCGCGCGGCAGACGCAGAAGGGCGCGCCGAAATCGTCGAAGAACGCGCGCTTCAGGTCGTCGGCGCCGAGCTTGCCACCACTGTCCTGCAAGGCCTTCAGCACGCGGTGATCGCGGTAGAGGCTGTCCGGAACGTTGGCGAGGCCGGTTTCCTTCAGTTTCGAAAGCGCGACGGCGCTCTGCCAATGGTTGGCATGCACGATCATTCCGTCTTGAGGATGGATCGGGAAGGCTTCGTCCGGCGCGCATTCGAGGTCGACCGCGTAGCCTTCGGCGGTGCTCAGCATCATGTTGTTCGAGCCGGATTTCGGCGTGATGGCGACGACGCGCAGGGCCATGGCGAAATGCCTTGCCTCCAATGCCCGGCGGCGGATGAACGGCAGCGGAATACCCATCTCCCGGTAGTCGCGGTCGCTTTCGAGGTAGTTGGCGGTGATGGTGATGCCGGCGGAATTGAAGCCGCTGCGCGCAAGTCCGCCCGCTTCCGTGAAGGTCAGGATATCCGGACCGTCGTCGCGCAGGATGCGCAGGACGACCGATGTGTCGGCACACTCCGCACGCCAGTCCCAGTTCTGGCCGTGGATGACGGTGCCGTCGCGCGTCACCTCCGGCAGGAGCACGGCGCCGGTGCAGCCGTCCGGTTCATCGTCGGCAACGCCCGCCTCGAGCCGGGCAAGCTGCAAAACCTCGGTGCGCGCATTGACCAGCACGATCGCCGACAGGTTGACGCCCGCCCCCTCGGCGATGCCTTCCATTTCCGTCACCAGATCCGGCGCCCAGTCACGGATACGCGGCAGGAAGAGGGCAACGAGCCGCTCGATATTGGCGTCGTCAAAGCCGAGGCGGTGAAGCTGGTCGGTATAGAGGCGTGCGGAGAGGCTGATACGCTCCCGCGCTTTCTCGCCATACATCCGGCCACGCTCCCGCGGCGCACCACTGATCTCGATAAGGGGAAAGGGGGTGATCTCTGCCATATGCCATGCCTCGATGTCCGTCTGTGATTTCAGCGTAATGCATTTTGTACAAATGAAAAGCACTAATTTCGAAAAATTATGAGATCGCATTGCGTTGTGTTATCGCTATAATGCGAACAGAGATGAGGACGACATGGACTATTCGGACGCCGACCCCTCGGACGGACCCAGCACTTTGCAGCTCGATCTGGCCCGCCGGATCATCGACAGGATCCGCGACGCGGGCTTGAGCGTCGGCACCCGCGTGTCCGCGCCGGAGCTGGCGCGGATCTTCGGCGTGTCGCGCTCACCGATCACCGGCGCGCTCGATCTGCTCGTGGAAAAGGGCGTGCTCCAGCCGATGGAAACGCGCGGGCTTCGCGTTGCGCGCGACGTCTCGACGCTCAACCTGAGCGAAATCCTGCCGAACTCGCCAATCGAAGATCTCTACCGGCAAATGCTGCGCGAGCGGGCCCAGGGCGCGTTGCCGCAGGATGTGTCGGAAGCCGAACTCATGCCGCGCTACGGCGTCTCACGCGGCATCGTGCGCAAGCTCCTGATGCGCTTTGCCGCCGAGGGCCTGGCGCAACGCCTGCCCGGTCACGGCTGGCGCTTCGTCGATACGCTGGTCGGCGAGGAAGCCTATCGCGAAAGCTACGAATTCCGCGCCATCGTCGAATGTTCGGCGTTGCGCACACCACATTTCAAGGTGGACAAGGACATTGCCGGGCAGATTCGCCGCGCGCATGAACGCATCCTCAGCGATCCGGCCAGCCGCTCGGGCAGCGATGAATGGTTCCGCGTCAACGCCTTCTTCCACGAAAATCTGGCGGGTTTTTCCGGCAACCGCTTCCTGACCGATGCTGTCCGCCACCAGAACAACCTGCGCCGCATGCAGGAATCCGCCGCCTTCTTCGAGCTGCCCGCCGAGCGCATCGAGCAGTCCTGTCGCGAGCACCTCGCCATCCTCGACGCGGTGGAAAACGCCGACCTTGAATGGGCAGAGGCCCTGCTCCGCCAGCACCTCAAGCAAGCTTTGGAATACGGGGGCGGGCGTGATGACAACGACTGACGGTCAGCGGCTCTAAAGCGGCGCCTTGTCTTTGCCCTCGCCCGCGAGGGCGAGCATATCGGAAAACAACGCGGCCCACTGCGCCTGCGTCAGGTCGATGAGACCGAAGGCCTTCAGCAGAAAGGCCCCCTCGCCGGCAAGGAAGGCAAGCGCCGCTTTCCTGTCGGCTTCGTTCTCCATGTCCAGCCCCGCCAGGCGCTGGGTGTACCAGATCCGGGTGGAGGCCACCTGATCGGGGCTTTGCAGCAGCGCCGTCATCATGGCTGCCGAGCGGGAATGTTCCGCCTCGTCGCTGTCGCGGCTGGCCGCCAGATGCCCGCGGATGATCGCGCGCGGCGACTGGTCGGCGCCCGCATGGGCCGTCACCTCGGCCTCGAAACCGTTGCCCCAGCGCTCGATCATCGCCCGGATCAGGTTTTCCTTCGTGCCGAAGCAATATTGCACGCCACTCTTGGTGATGCCGGCCGCTCGCGCCAAGGCCTCGAAGGACAGCCCGGCAGCGCCGCTCTCCACCACGATGCCCTCGGCGGCATCCAGCACCTTGTCCCGATCTATGCTGCGCGGTCGTCCCGCCATTTTGCCTCTTCCATTTCAATACGATCGTATTTATATAGCTGCCGAACGCAGGGCAACCCGTAAAAAGCCGTGCGAAGGATCAAGACTCAAGGATTATGTCAATGTCTCGCGGTAAACGCTGGCTCGTTCTCGCCGTCGTCTCCAGTGCCCTGTTCCTGATCGTCATCGACATGACGGTGCTATACACGGCCCTGCCCGTCCTGACGCAGGCCCTATCGGCAAATGCATCCGAAAAGCTTTGGATCGTCAACGCCTACCCCCTGGTCGTCGCCGGCCTTTTGCCGGGGCTCGGCACGCTCGGCGACAGGCTCGGCCACAAGCAGATGTTCATGGCGGGCCTCGTGGTGTTCGGCGCGGCCTCCATCGCCGCCGCTTTTGCACCGTCGCCCGAGTTGCTGATCGCGGCGCGGGCGGCCCTGGCCGTCGGCGCCGCGATGATGATGCCTGCGACCCTGTCGCTCATCCGGCTGACCTTCACCGATGAACGGGAACGCGCGCTTGCGATCGGCATCTGGGCGGCCGTCGCCTCGGGCGGCGCGGCACTGGGTCCCGTCGTCGGCGGGCTGCTGCTCGAATATTTCTGGTGGGGCTCGGTCTTCCTCATCAACGTGCCGGTGGTGCTGGTTGCGCTCGCCGCGAGCGGCGTGCTGTTGACCCGCCGCGCCGGCGACAGGAGCCGCCCGTGGGATCTTGTCGGCTCGATCCAGGTGATGGTCGGCCTCGTGGGCATGACCTATGCCATCAAGGAAGCCGGGCGGCGTGATCCCTCCTGGGAGATGGCAGGCCTAGCGCTTGTGATCGGCCTTGTCGCCATGGTGCTGTTCATCCGCCGCCAGCGCCGCAGTGCCGCGCCGCTGATCGATTTTTCGCTGTTTGCCAATCCGCGCTTCTCGGCTGGCGTGGCAACGGCGCTTGTCGCCTCGGCAGCGCTGATCGGCGTGGAGCTGGTCTTCAGCCAGCGGCTGCAACTGGTTCTGAGCTATTCGCCGCTCGAGGCAGGCCTGCTCATTCTGCCGATCCCCATCGCATCCTTCTTCGCCGGCCCGCTGACCGGTCTGGCGCTGCCGCGCCTCGGTGGCGAGCGCGTGCTGTGGGGCTCCCTCCTGCTCACAGGCCTCGCGCTCGCGGTGTTCCTCGCCATACACGACGGGCCGACGGTGTTCTGGCTCTCGGCACTGGCGGTGATGGGCTTCGGCGTCGGCGCGTCCATGACGGCTGCATCCACCGTGATCATGCTCTCCGCCCCCGAAGAACGCGCGGGCATGGCCGCCTCCGTGGAGGAAGTCTCCTTCGAACTCGGCGGCGCACTCGGCATCGCGCTGCTCGGCAGCCTGATGTCCGCCCTGTATTCACGCGCGATGATCCTGCCCGCGGGAACCGAACACGCCACGCAGGCGCGCGACAGTCTGGACGAGGCCCTGATGCTCGCCGACAGGCTCGCGCCCGCACAGGCCGATCAGGTCATCACCCTTGCCCGCGGCGCATTCGACTACGCTTTTGTCGGGGTCATTATCGCCGCCGCGCTGCTACTGGTCAGCGTCTCTTTCGCCGTTCGCTGGAAGACTTCGGCACGTTAGTGAACCGGAGAAAAGACGGCAAACATCCCCAGCGTCGCCGACAACCGGCGACGCGCGCTTCGTGAGCGCGGCCCACTCTCCTTGCAAGCCGCTGGGTATCAGACGACGACGGCCGCCAGAACGCTGACGCAGTCACCGGACTTCACGAGACCGGGGAAATGGCGGGCCGTGAGAATGCCGTCCATTTTCGCCTTCACCTCCAGCGGCTGTGCGCCGGTGCGGCCGATGGGATAGATCCGGGCAACGACATCGCCGCTCTTTACGTCGTCGCCGAGATCGAAGACCGGTTCGATAAGTCCGCCATCCTCGGCGAAGGAGAAACAATTGCCGTCCGGCATGTCGAGCCAGGTCGTTTGCGCCGTCTCGAGCGCGCCCTTGAGGATGCCGGCTGCCTTCAGCACATTGGCAACACCCCTCCTGGCGATAGCGGCGCTTTTCGCCGTCGCCGTGCCGCCGCCACCGAGTTCGGTGGTGATGAAGATCTTGCCCATGTCTTCGGCCGCCGTGTCGTACATGCCGACGGCGTCGATCTCCAGCATCTTCATCGACCAGGGCGCGCCGAAGGCGCGGACGAGCTCAAAGGCTTTGGCCTCCTGCATCTCGTCGGGCAGAACATGAGCCGCGCAGAACGGCAGGAAATCGAGTGTCCTGCCGCCGGAATGATAGTCGAGCACGATATCGGCAAGCGGCAGCAGCGTGCGCTGGAAGTAGTCGGCGATCTTCTGGGTGACGCTGCCGTCCGGGGCACCCGGAAAGCTGCGGTTCATGTTGCCCTTGTCGATCGGCGACGTGCGCGTGCCGGCAAGGAAGGCCGGATAGTTCATCGCCGGCACGATGATCACGCGCCCCGTTACATCCTGCGCCTTCAGCGTTCGGGCGAGATCGAAGAGCGCAATCGGCCCTTCATATTCATCGCCGTGGTTGCCGCCGGTGAGAAGGGCCGTCGGCCCCTCCCCGTTCTTAACGACAGTGAGCGGGATCATCACCGAGCCCCAGGCGGAGTCGTCGCGGCTGTAGGGCAGGCGCAGAAAGCCGTGCTGCACGCCCTCGGCCGCAAAATCGACCGTGGGGCTTATCGGCGAGGGACGCAGAGCATGCTCCGACATGGCTCAATCCTTCACGAAAAGCTTGCGCGGCACGTTGGCCAGGCACTCGACACCGGTGTCGGTGATCAGAATGCTTTCCGTGGTCTCAAAACCCATGTCTTCGAGCCAGAGGCCTGTCATGAAATGGAAGGTCATGCCGGGCTTCAATTCGCTTCTGTCACCGGGGCGCAGGCTCATCGTGCGCTCGCCCCAGTCCGGCGGATAGGACACGCCGATGCCGTAGCCCGTGCGGTTGTCCTTGACGATGCCGTACTTTTTGAGGACGGCGAAGAAGGCATTCGCGATGTCCTCGCAGGTATTGCCGGGCCGCGCCTTTTCCAGCCCCGCCGCCATGCCTTCGAGCGTCGCCTTTTCCGCATCGAGAAACGCCTGCGTCGGCTTGCCGAGGAACACTGTTCGCGAAAGCGGCACGTGATAACGGTTGTAGCAACCGGCGATCTCGAAGAAGGTGCCTTCACCCGATTTCATCGGCCGGTCGTCCCAGGTGAGATGTGGCGCGGACGCCTCCACCCCAGACGGAAGCAGCGGCACGATCGCCGGGTAGTCGCCGCCGATGCCGTCCACGCCGCGCGTGCCGGCGTCATAGATTTCCGCGACGAGATCGCACTTGCGCATGCCGACTTCGATCGTGTCGAAGATGCGCTGGTGCATCGTTTCGACGATGCGCGCGGCGTTGCGCATGTAGCGGATTTCCGTCTCGCTCTTCACCGCACGCTGCCAGTTGACGAGCGCCGTGGCGTCGACGAAGCGGGCATTCGGCAGGTGTTTTTGCAACGAGGCGAAGGCCGCGGCCGAAAACCAGTAATTGTCCATCTCGACGCCGATCGTCAGCCTGTCGAGGCCGCGTTCGGTAAGTTTGGCCGCGAGATAATCCATCGGATGCCGCTCTGTGGACTGCACATAGTGGTCCGGATAGCCGATGATGTTTTCGTGCTTCAGATAGGCAGTGAATTTCGCGCCGGTGGCATCCTGCCCGCGGCCATACCAGATCGGCTCGCCGGTCGGCGGCACGATGACGCACTGGTGCACATAGAAGGACCAGCCGTCATAACCCGTCAGCCAGTTCATGTTCGACGGGTCGCTGGCGATCAGCACGTCGATACCCTTGGCTTCCATGGCCTTTCGCGTCTTCTCAAGGCGCGTTTGATACTCCGGAAGTGAGAACTTCAGGTTCGCTTGTTTCATCGGTGTTTCCTCTGTACCCGGCAAAAAGCCGGTCTCAACTCTCGAAGGTCGTGCCGGCATCCGTTGCGGCGGCGCGAGCGGCAGCAAGGGTTGCGATGGCCGTGTCCTGAATGCCCGTGCCGGTAAGGTCCGCCAAGGTGATCTGCTCGGGGGCCGTGCGGCCCGGTTTGCGCTCGGCGATGATCTCACCGAGTTCTGGGAAAAGCGTGCCCTCCGTCACCAATCCGGCCTCTATGGCATGGTGCAGTTCGCCGAGGCGGCGCGTCTGTTTGAGGCTATCGGCGACGTAGAGGCCAGCGCCGGTGATGATGGCTGGCGCGATCTCGTTCTTGTGTTCTGCGTCCGAGCCCATCGCCGTGACATGTTGCCCGGGCTGCAGCCATTCCGCCTGAAGGATCGGCGTCTCAGAGGGCGTGGTGGTCACGACAATGTCAGCACCATCGACCGCTGATCGGCCATCGGTCTGCGCCCACACGGGGAAGCCAAGCTTCAACGTCAGGTCCGCCGCAGCCGCCTCCGCCTTTGCCGCATCCCGAGCCCAGATGCGCGCCTCGCGGATCGGGCGGACAAGGCTCAAGGCTTCGAGTTGCATTTTGGCCTGCATGCCCGCGCCGAAAATGGCGGCGACCGCGGCATCGGGGCGCGACAGATATCGAGCGGCAACGGCGCCGGCGGCGGCGGTGCGCACATCGGTCAGATAACCGTTGTCGAGCAGAACGGCCTGCACCAGGCCGGTCCTGGTCGAGAACAGCACCATGAGGCCGTTGGTGCTCGGCAGACCGATCTTCGGATTGTCGAAGAAGCCGGGGCTGATCTTGATGGCAAAACCGTCGAGACCCGGCACATAGGCGGTCTTCACGTCGACCTCCGCACGCTGCTCCGGCATGTCGAGCCGCAGGATCGGCGGCATGACGACGGCCTTGGTGACAAGCGCATGGAAGGCGTCCTCCACGCAGGAAATCGCCTCCAGATCGAGCGGAACGATGCGGCGCAGTTCCGCCTCGGTGAGTATCTTCATCTTCGTCATGCCGCTTCCTCCGCAAACGGATCAGCCTTGCCGCTGATGACCCGATGGTGCAGGCCCATATCCACATTGCGGCCTGATAGAATGACGGCAACGGGCCCCTCCAGCCTGCCGAGCCGGCCGGAGAGCAGCGCCGCGATACCGACCGCCCCTGCTCCTTCAACGACCTCACGCTCTTCGGCATAAGCATGCCGCATACCGGCAGCGATCTCGGCTTCGGAGAGCAGGATCACGTCATCGAGCAGCGCGCGGCACATGCCGAAGGTCACGGCATTGTCGAGGCCGATGCCGCCGCCAAGCGAATCCGCAAGGCTCGCCACCTCTTCGACCTGCACCGGCCGCCCCGCATCGAGGCTGGCCTTCATCGCCGCGCCGCGTTCCATGGTAAGGCCGATCACGCGCGTTTTCGCCGACCGGCCCTTCACCGCCGCGGCGACACCCGCAGCCAGCCCGCCGCCGGACAGCGGCACAAGCACGACCGCTGCCTCCGGCATGGCCTCGATGATCTCCAGCCCCAATGTGCCCTGCCCCGCCACCACGGCTGGATTGTCGAAAGGCGGCACCATCACAAGACCATCTTCAGCGACCAGACGCTCCACCTCGAGCTGCGCTTCGTCCTGCGATCTACCGATGATGCGCACGGTTGCGCCGAGCCTGCGGATTTCCGCCACCTTGTTGTCCGGCACCAGTCGGGACATGCAGATCGTCGCGACCGACCCCTCCGCCTTGGCCGCATGGGCAAGCGCGCGGCCGTGATTGCCCGTCGAGGCGGCAACGACACCCCTCGCCCGCGCGTCCGGCGAAAGTGAGAGCACGGCGTTCGTCGCGCCGCGCAGCTTGAAGCTGCCCGTCGTCTGGTGGTGTTCGAGCTTGAGGCCGACCGGTACACCGCAAAGCTCGGTGAGCGACGCCGAAGGGACGAAGGGCGTATGCAGGATGCGACCCTCGATCCGTCGGGAAGCTTGCTCGATATCCGCCAAGGTCACGGGATGGATTTCATGTGCCATGACTTACCGGCCCGCATAGGAGAGTGTCATGAGCCGGCCAAGCGCCGGTCTTGCGGTTTCATCACCACAAAGGCGCAGGCAGGCCCAGGCTGTGGCCAGGTTGCTGGTGACAACCGGTTTGCCGGTCGCGGCTTCGATCTCGGCCGCTACGCCGGCCGCACGCACGGCGGTGCACGAAATGAAGAGCGCGTCGCTATCGGGCGCCATCGCTTCCTTAGCGAAGGCGACGATGTCGCTGGGGGAAATCCGGGCCATCTCACGATCGTCGGTGAGGCCCAGGCAGGTGAAGCGGGCGATGTCGAAGCCGAGCGCCAGGAAGTAGTCGGCCATCGGCCGGCTGGTTTCGAGCGTGTAAGGCGTGAGCACGGAAATACGCCTCGCGCCGAACGCCTTGAGGCCGGATGCCGCGGCGGCAGTGGGCGTGACGACGGTCGCTGTCGGCTTGGCAGCCCGCACCGCTGCCTGCACCTGCGCATCGCCGATGGCGACGGAGGCGGAGGTGCAGGAGTACATCACCACGTCGAGCGGCTCGTCCGGCAGAATGAGTGCTGCTCCCGCCGTCAGCGATGGCTGCATGGCGCGCAGGTTCTCCGGCGTGACCGGATTGGCATAGGGGATGCGGGTCGAATAGACGCCGATGCGGTCGCTTGCGACCATGCGCTGGAAATCCACTTCCGTCGTGTGGTCGGTCGCAAGGATGATCAGGCCGACGCGCTTGGCCAGGGGGCGGTCATCGAGTTTTGGCGCGCGAGAGGCGAGCGTGAGATCAAGCGTTTGCATCAGCGTTCCTCCACCCGGGCGTAGCGTTCTTCCAGCCAGCGCAGGAAGACGACGGAGATCAGGCTCATGATCAGGAAGAAGACACCCACCATCGTCATCGGCTCGATATAGCGGTAACTACTGTTGGCAACGCTTTTTGCCTGGTTCATCAGCTCGAGCACCGTAATGGCGGAAAGCAGCGGCGTCTCCTTGAACATGGCGATCAGATAGTTGGCGAGTGCCGGGATCATCGGCGGGATCGCCTGCGGCAGGATGACATGGATCCAGGTCTGCCGGCCGGTGAGGTTCGTCGCCTTCGCGGCCTCCCATTGACCACGCGGCACGTTCTCGATGCCGGCGCGGTAGACTTCGGCCGCGTAGGTGCCGTAGTGCAGGCCAAGGCCGATGACGCCGGCCATCAGCGCCGGCAGGCGGATGCCGATATCCGGCAGAACGAAGAAGATGAAGTAGAGCTGCACCAGCAGCGGCGTGCCGCGGATGAACTCGACGATAAAGCCGGTGGCCCTTGCGATCGGCTTTGGTGCCGTCATGCGCAGGATCGCGAAGATGAGGCCGACAACAGCGGCGACGGCAGCACCAAGCACGGTCGCGAGAATGGTGATCTTCAACCCTGCAAGCAGGGTCGGCATGATTTCCCAGACGAAGTTCCAGTCCCATTCCATCGTCAGGTCCTCACGCCATCAAGGCCGCGGGTAACGCGCCGTTCCAGCCAGCGCATGCTGGTGGAGATGGCAAGCGCCATCAGGAAGTAAAGCACGAGGATCGTCGCGAAGGGGATCAACGTACTGCCGGTCTGGGCACGCACCACCTGCGCCTGGAACGTCATGTCGGTGAGAGAGATCAGCGAGACCACGGCCGTGCCCTTCAGAAGCTCGATTGCATTGTTGCAGAAGGTCGGCAGCATCAGCGGCAGCGCCTGCGGCAGGATGACATGCCGCATGGCCTGGCCGCGGGTCAGGTTGAGGGCAATGCAGGCCTCGCGCTGCTCGCGGCCGATCGCTTTGACCGCACCACGCACGACCTCCGCACCATAGGCACCGACATTCAGGCCCAAAGCCAGCACACCGGCCTGGAGCGGCGAGAGCGTAACGCCGGCAAAAGGCAACACGAAATAGACCCAGAAGAGCTGGACGAAGATCGACGTGCCGCGGAAGAATTCGATATAGGTGGTGGCCAGCACCCGCACGGCCATGAAGCGGCTGACGCGGCCGAGCCCCGCAAGGAACGCCATGACGACGGCGAGCGCCGAGCCCATGACGGTGAGCTGAAGCGTCACCAGCGCGCCTTGCAGGATCAGCCCTATATAGCCGGACCAGTCGGTCATGATGCGTGCAATCCCGTTGAAGACAGTGGAGCCATGCCCCTCATCCGCCTGCCGGCACCTTCTCTCCGCGAGTGGGGCGAAGGAGAAACAGGAACCGGCTTCCTCCCCCTGAAAGTCATCGGGAAGGAGAAAACCAAACCACCAGTCCCTTCTCCCCGTTTACGGGGAGAAGGTCGCGGCAGCGGGATGAGGGGCAAATCCACCATGCTTTACTGCGCCGCGCAGAGCTTATCGCGATCGGTCGACATCGCCGCCGCGGCCGAGAAGCCGTAGGGTTCGATGAGCTTGGCGAACTCGCCGGACTCCTTCAGTTTGGCCAATTCGACGTCGAAGGCGTCGCGCAGCGCCTCATCGCCCTTCTTGAAGGCCGCACCGTCGCAGTAAACAGGCGCGCCTTCGACCGGCGCCACGACCTCGACATTCGGATCGTTCGCCTTGGAAACGAGATCGTTGATCGAAAGCACCGGCAGCGAATACACGTCGATGCGACCGTCCTGCAGCATCTTCAGGCCGCTCTGGCCGTCCGGAACGACGATGACGCGGTCGCGCGGCACGCCGGCTTCGAGCGCCAGCTTTTCTTCCGTGCCACCGCCCGGCGCGCCGATCTTGGCATCCGGATTGTCGGCGATGTCCTTGTAGCTCTTCAGCTTGAGCGGGTTGCCCTTTTTCAGCGCGAAGGCTTCCGCATCACAGAGGATCGGCTGGGAATAGGCGACAGCCGCGCAGCGCTCCGGCTTCATGAAGAGGCCTGCGGTGATGACGTCATGGCGGCCGGCCTGGAGGCCCGGGATCATGGCACCATATTCCGAAATCGACGCGACGATGTCGGCGACGCCCAGCCGCTTGAAGACTTCGCGGGCGACATCGGGAGCAGCACCCGAAACCTTGCCGTCGGCAGCGACCGCCGTGAACGGCGGCTCGTTGGCGATGGCGACGCGGGCAAAACCCTGCTCCTTCAGGTCTGCGAGCTTGCCGTCATCGGCCGAAGCCGGCATGGCGGTGGCGATTGCCATCAGCGCACTCGCGCCGGCGGCCATGGTCAATAACGTCCTGATCTTCATCGTTCCGAACTCCTCTGGCTGTCCTTGGTTGTTGCTTGGGGCATATCTCCGAAGGAATGTCCTTCAGACGCGGTGCCCGGCCGCGATGATCTTGCGCAGGAACGTCTGCGTGCGCTCCTGCCTGGGATTGCGGAAAATCTCGTCCGGCTTGCCTTCCTCGACGATCTTGCCGCGATCGAAGAAGAGAATGCGGTCGGCAAAGTCGTGGGCAAAACCCATCTCGTGGGTGACGAGCAGCATGGTCATGTCGGTCTCGGCGGCGAGCTTGCGCATGACGTTCAGCACCTCTTCGACGAGCTCGGGATCGAGCGCGGAAGTGACTTCGTCGAACAGCATGATCTTCGGCGACAGCGCGAGGGCACGGGCGATGGCAACACGCTGCTTCTGTCCGCCGGACAATTGCGCGGGCATGTTCTTCGCCTTGTCGGCGAGGCCCACCATGTCGAGAAGCTCCATCGCCCGCTTCTCCGCCGCGGCCTTCGCCACGCCCTTCGTCAACATCGGCGCGAGCGTGACATTGTCGAGAACACATTTGTGCGGAAACAGATTGAAATGCTGGAAGACCATGCCGATCTTCTCGCGCATCCGCTGCAGATGACGGTCATCGGCTGGCACGAGGCTGCCGTTCTTCGGCATGTGGTAGAGCTGGTCGCCCTCGACCTCGATATGTCCGCCGCTGATCGTTTCCAGCGTCATCAGGATGCGCAGGATCGTCGTCTTGCCGGAGCCGGAAGGGCCGATGAGCGCGAGCTTTTCGCCCGGCAGCACCTCCATCGACAACCCGTCGAGCACGGTCAAGGGACCGTAGCGCTTGGTGATGTTGTCGATGCGGATAATGGGTGCGGCCATGCATGTCTCTCCCTGTTGAGACAAGTGATGGCCTAACGATGCGCGGCGATCCAAATCATGTCAATCCGAATAATAATATCATGACAATCATTGTTTCGGCGCCTAATCGGCAGGCATTTGCCTCAAATCGCCAGCAGCAAGGCTTCCGGATTTCCGCTGGCCAGTGATGCCAGAATGCCAAGGCCGGTGCGAAGTTCCTGCTCGGTCGTGGAGCCCAGCGAGATGCGCACCGCCGGGTGCCAGTGCTGGTCGCAGGTGCGGAAGGAGGATCCGGGAGCAATCGCCACGCCGCGCAAGCGGGCCTGGGAGACGAACCCTTCCTCGGTGTGTCCCTCCGGCAGCGGCAGCCAGACATGCAGGCTCTGCGGATGGGAGTGATAGGGCAGGCCGACAAAGGCCTCCTCGGCGATGGCATGACGAGCGCCAAGCGCCCGACGCTGCCAGTTGACCAATTCCATCGCCGTACCGTCGCTGACCCAGCGGGTGGCGATCTCGGCAATCGACGGCGTCGCCATCCAGCTCGAGACGAGGTGGCGATTGGCGACGGCGGCGATATAACGGTCGGGGGCTGCGAGATAGCCGATGCGCAAGCCCGGCACGGTGATCTTTGTGAAACTCGTGATGTAGAGCGTGCGCTCCGGCGCATAGGCCGCAAGCGGCGGAGGCCGGTCATCGACCAGCGGCCCCAGAATGTCGTTTTCGATGATCGCGATATCGTGACGCCGCGCGACCTCTGCCAGCGTCTGGCGACGTTCCGCGCTCATCAGCGTGGCCGTGGGGTTGATGACGGACGGCTGCAGGAAGACTGCGCGGATCACGCCTTTGCGGCAGGCATCGTCCAGCGCCTCCGGGATCATGCCGTCGTGATCGATCGGCAGGCCTTCCAGATGCAGGCCGAGATAGGTGGAGAGCGGCACCAGCGTGTGGTGGCTGATCGCCTCCGTCGCAACGGTCGCACCGGGTGGCGCCACGCTCATCAACGCAACGGTCATGCCCGAGGTCGCGCCATTGGTGAGGTTGATGTTGAGCGGTGAAATATCGAGACCACAGCGGGCAAGCCATTCGGCGGCGACGGCGCGGTGTCGTGGGAACACCATGTTCGGCCGGAAGGACAGCGCCGAACTCGACGGCAGGTTTTCCGCAAGCCAGCCGAAGGCCTCACGCATGCGCTCCAGATGGAGCTGTTCGCAGACGGGCTTCAGGATCGACAGATCGACTAGTTCGCCAAGACGTTCCGGCAGATAGGGCGGCTCCGGCTCCTTCGGCCGGGTCTGCACGAAGGAGCCGCGGCCGACCTCGCCGGAAATGAGGCCGCGACGGATCAGCTCGTCATAGGCACGACTGACGGTCTGGACGGAGAGTTTCAGGTCGTCGGCGAGCTTGCGGTGTGGCAGAAGGCGTGTACCGTTCGGCAGCAGCCCTTCCTGAATGGCGCGGGCGATCTGCTCGGCAAGGGAGAGATAGGCCGGCCGGCGCAATTGGGATATATCGGGACGCCAACTTGTCATGATTTCGACAGTGCTCAAATTCAGTTCAATTGACAACGTCAAAATGCCTTTCCATTGTCTTTTTCTCAGCTTTGACATGATCTCCGCCCGGAGGGCGCCCGCATGAAACTCGACGCCATCGACCTGCGCATCCTGGAGGCGATCCAGGAGAACGGGCGCATCACCAAACTGGCGCTGGCGGAAAAAGCAGGCCTTTCCCCCACCCCCTGCTGGTTGCGCCTGCGCAAGCTGGAAAAGGCGGGCATCATCTCGGGCTATCATGCGCGGGTCGCCGTGCGCCGCGTGGCGCCCGTCGCCAGCGTCATGATGGAGGTAACGCTGGCCAACCATCGCCAGGCGGATTTCGACCGTTTCGAGCGCGCGGTGGCGACGACGCCGGAGATCGTCGCCTGCTGGTCCGTCGGCGGCGGTGTCGATTACATCCTGAAGATCATGGCGGCGGATATCGACGCCTACCAGCGCCTCGTCGACAGCCTGCTCGACCGCGAACTCGGCATCGATCGTTACTTCACCTACATCGTCACCAAGACGGTGAAGGAGGAAACCGCGCTGCCGCTGGCGACACTGCTCCCCGCCTCCGACTAGGGCTCTCGTAGAGAGATTGTCTACGGACGGTCGCGGATTTGGCCAAAGTCTCTGCGTCCCGCCCCGGCAATAGACAATCTGCCGTCCAGCCTCTGGCAGACTCCTCTCACCAGCCAGAGGAGGCCGCCATGACTGCCGTATTTGCCCGCACGACGTTCCACGACGCGCTTGCCCGCCTCGCCGATCCTCACCTGTTGCGCGAACTCGCCTATGTCGGCGGCCGCTGGGTGGCCGGCCGCGACGGCCACAGTTTTGGCGTGACGGACCCTGCCTCCGGCGCGCCGCTCGCCTGGGTGGCGTCCCTCGATGCCGATCAGACGACGGATGCGGTTTCCGCCGCCGCCAAAGCCTTTCCAGCCTGGCGGGATCTGCTGCCGCAGCAACGCGCGACCATCCTGCGGAAGTGGCACGGGCTGATCCTCGCGGCGCGCGAAGACCTCGCGCTGCTGATGACGCTCGAACAGGGCAAGCCGCTCGCGGAATCCCGCGGCGAGATCGATTATGCGGCCTCTTTCATCGAGTGGTATGCCGAGGAAGGCAAACGCCTCAACGCCGAAAGTGTGACCAGCCACCTGCCCGGCGCAGAGATGATCGTGCGCCGCGAAGCGCTCGGCGTCGTCGGCATCGTCACGCCGTGGAACTTCCCTTGCGCCATGATCACCCGCAAGGCCGCAGCCGCCCTTGCCGCCGGCTGCACGGTGGTGGCCCATCCGTCCAGCGAGACGCCCCTGTCTGCGCTCGCACTGGCCGAACTTGGCGAGCGCGCCGGCCTTCCTGCCGGTGTCTTCAACGTGGTGACGGGGGATGCCGCAACCATCGTCGGTCGCATGAACGCTGAAGCCCGCGT
The DNA here is from genome assembly GCF_009827055.1 of Shinella kummerowiae. Lineage (GTDB taxonomy): Bacteria > Pseudomonadota > Alphaproteobacteria > Rhizobiales > Rhizobiaceae > Shinella > Shinella kummerowiae. The sequence continues at coordinate 164,960 of NZ_WUMK01000005.1, read as the reverse complement.
GCGGGCGCTCAGCTTCACCGGTTCCACGGAAATCGGCAAGCTGATTGCCGGCCAGTGCGCGCCGACCATGAAGCGGCTGGTGATGGAACTCGGCGGCCATGCACCGCTGATCGTCTTCGCCGATGCCGATATCGACAAGGCCGCCGATATCGCGATCAATGCCAAGTTCGCCACCTCCGGCCAGGATTGCCTCGCCGCCAACCGCATCTATGTCGAACGGCCCGTACTCGCAGCCTTCACCCAGGCCTTCAAAGCCCGCATCGAAGCCCTGAAGGTCGGTGACGGGCTCGAAGCCGATGTCGAGATCGGCCCGCTGATGCATGAGCGGGCGATTGCTAAGGTGGAGGAACAGGTTGCCGATGCGCTGAAACACGGCGCCATAGTGCTGACCGGCGGAAAACGCCACAAGGCCGGACCGCTATTCTATGAGCCGACACTTCTGGCCGACGTCTCCGACGACACGCTGATCATGCGGGAAGAAACTTTCGGCCCGGTCGCCGCCGTCACCGCCTTCGACAGCGAGGCCGAGGTTGTCAAGCGCGCCAACGACACCGAATATGGCCTCGTTGCCTATGTCGTCACCGAAAACGGCGCCCGCCAGATGCGGCTTGCCCGGGCGCTGGAATACGGCATGGTGGCGGTCAACCGTGTAAAAATCACGGGCGAGCCGATCCCCTTCGGCGGCTGGAAACAATCCGGCCTCGGCCGCGAGGGCTCGCGCCACGGCATGGAGGCTTTCACCGAACTCAAATATCTCTGCATCGACACGGCGGCCTGATCCCGGCGCCAAGAAACACATGAAAGGAAAGACCATGTCCGACAGACGCAACGAACTCACCGCCTGGGACCGCGACCATTTTTTTCATCCCTCTACCCATATGGGCATGCACGCGCGCGGCGAAACGCCGACGCGCGTCATCGGCGGAGGTGAAGGCGTCTATATTACCGACACCAGCGGCAAGACCAGCCTCGATGCCTTTGCCGGCCTTTACTGCGTCAACGTCGGCTACGGCCGCCAGAAAATCGCCGATGCGATCGCCGAGCAGGCGAAGAACCTCGCCTATTACCACGCCTATGTCGGCCACGGCACGGAAGCCTCGATCACGCTGTCCAAGATGATCATCGACCGCGCGCCGGAGGGCATGAGCCGGGTCTATTTCGGCCTCTCTGGTTCTGATGCCAACGAGACCAACATCAAGCTTATCTGGTACTACAACAACATTCTCGGCCGGCCGGAGAAGAAGAAGATCATTTCGCGCTGGCGCGGCTATCACGGCTCCGGCGTCATGACCGGCTCGCTGACCGGCCTTGCCCTCTTCCACAATGCCTTCGACCTGCCGCGTGCGCCGATCCTGCACACGGAAGCCCCCTACTTCTTCCGCCGCCCGGACCGCGCGATGGACGAGGAGCAGTTCTCGCAATATTGCGCCGACAAGCTGGAGGAGATGATCCTCGCCGAAGGTCCGGACACCGTCGCGGCCTTCATCGGCGAGCCGATCCTCGGCACCGGCGGCATCGTGCCGCCGCCGAAGGGTTATTGGCAGAAGATCCAGGCCGTGCTCGACAAGTATGACATCCTGCTCGTCGCCGACGAAGTCGTCACCGGCTTCGGCCGCCTCGGCACGATGTTCGGCTCGGACCACTACGGCATGAAGCCCGCCCTCATCACCATCGCCAAGGGCCTCACCTCGGCCTATGCACCACTCTCCGGCACCATCGTCTCGGACAAGATGTGGGACGTCCTGGTCAAGGGCTCGGATGAACTCGGCGCTATCGGCCATGGCTGGACCTATTCCTCCCACCCGATCTGCGCCGCTGCCGGCGTCGCCAACCTGGAGCTCATCGACGAACTCGGCCTCGTCGAAAATGCCGGTTCCACCGGTGCCTACTTCCGCAGCGAGCTGGCAAAGGCCGTCGGCGATCACAAACATGTCGGCGACGTGCGGGGCGATGGCCTGATGGCGGCCATCGAATTCGTCGAGGACAAAGACGACCGTGTTTTCTTCGATCCGTCGAAAAAGATCGGCCCGCAGGTTTCCGCCGCCCTTCTCGAACGCGGCGTCATCGGCCGCGCCATGCCGCAGGGCGATATCCTCGGCTTCGCGCCGCCGCTGTGCCTCACCAGGGAAGAAGCGGATATTGTCGTGAAGGCTGCGGCGGATGCCATAAAGTCCGTACTCGGCTAAGCTCGCTTGAAATGGACGGGGCAGCGGCTAGGCTGCCTCGTCTCCTCCATCGAATCTCCAGCTCAAGATTGCCATGACATCTGCCAACGATCGTATCCTCGACGCCGTCGACCTGCATTTCGACGAACAGGTCCGCTTCCTCGAAAGGCTGGTGCGGTTCAAGTCCCTACGCAATGAGGAGGTGGCGATACAGGATTTCATCGAGATGGCGCTGAAACAGCGCGGCTTCACCACCAGTCGGTTCCGCACCGATGCCGCGAGAATCGGCCGGCACCCGGCCTTTTCACCGGCCACCGTGGATTACGACGCGAGTTGGAACGTCGTTGGCAGCAAGTCCTCTGAGGGCGGCGGCGGACGATCCCTCGCCTTCAATTCCCATGTCGATATCGTTCCGGCCGGAAGCCACCAGCGCTGGACCTCTCCACCCTTTGAACCCGTTCGCGACGGCGACTGGCTTTACGGCCGTGGAGCCGGCGACATGAAGGCTGGCCTCGTCGCCTCGATCTTCGCGCTCGACGCCATCGCCGTTGCCGGCCTGTCGCTCTGCGGCGACGTTCAGGTGCAGTCGGTCGTGGAAGAGGAAATCACCGGCAACGGTGCGGCAACGGCCTTTGCCCTCGGCTTTACCGCTGACGTGATCGTCAGCCCCGAGCCGACCGATGAGCAGCTCGTGCGCGCCAATGCCGGCGTGCTGAAATTCAGGCTGGAAACGAGGGGTCGCCCGGCACATCCGCGCGAGCCGGAATCCGGCCAGAGCGCCATCGACCTGATGATCCGCCTCATCGGCCATCTCAGAACCCTGGAGAAGCAGTGGATCGCCGAGCGGCAGGGAAAACGCTGGTTCAAGGACCTTGCAAATCCCGTCGCGCTGACGATCGGAACCATTGCTGGCGGCGACTGGATCGCCTCGATCCCCAGCGACTGCACAGCCGAAGGCCGGATCGGCTTCTATCCGGGTGAGAGCCCGAAGGTCCGCGCGGCCGAATTCGAGGCCTTCGTGCAGCGCGTGCAAGTTGAAGACCCGGCCTTTGCCAGCGGACAGCACGTGACGCTCACCTGGGTCGGCGTGATGCATGCCGGCTACGAGCTTCCTGATGGCACCCCGGCCGAGGCAAGCCTGCGCACCGCCCATGCCGCCATCCATGCCGGCGAGGATCTGAGCGCCTATGTCATGGCCTGCTATCTCGATGCTGCCGTGTTCTCGGTGCACGGCAACATCCCCGCGCTGGTCTACGGTCCCATTGCCGAAAACATCCACGGCATCGACGAGCGCGTCAGCCTCGCCTCTTTGCGGCGCGTCACCAAAACACTCGCGCTCTTCGCCGCAGATTGGTGCGGGGTCCGGGAAGCCTGACACGCACGGCTCAGTCCCGCGGGCAGGGCCAGGATGCCGGTGTCGTAAGGCCTTTCGGAAGCTTGGTGTCGGCGTCGCCGCAGGCAATGTCAATCTGCGACTGGTCGAGACCCTTGGCGCCGGACAGGTCCAGCCCCTCGATTCGGGTCAAAAGCATGAACGCCCTTTCAAAGCCGAGCGTTCCCTGCACGCTCGCCTTGCTCAGATCGGCGCGCGAGAGGTTCGCATAGGCAAAGCTTGCGCCGGAAAGGATCGCCTCGGCGAAGGTCGCACGGCTGACGTCTGCCTTCTCGAAACTTGCGTAACGCAGATCGGCACCATTGAACGCGGCGCGCTGAAGCTCGGCGGATGCAAACGAGGTTCCCTGCGCAGAGACATTCTGGAAGCCCACGCGATAGGCTTCGACCCTTTCGAAATTCGCCTTGTCCAAACGCGCATCCGTGAACCAGGTCCGGATCAGGGTCGCCTTTTCCAGATCGGCGGCCGTCAGGTTGGTATTGCGCATGTCGGTATAGCTGAGGTCGGCATCCCGGAAATTCGCACCGGAAAAGTCATTTCCACCCAGCATCAGGTTCTTCTTGTTGCAATCGCTCCAGTCGACTTCGGGCGCAGGGTCGGCCCGGCAATCCGCGGCATTGGCATCACGCAAAGGAAGGCTCACGGCCATCACCAGAAATGCCGCAACGAAGCCAAGAAATGTGCTTTTCTGCAGTCCATTCACCGATGTCACTCCCGTTGCAATGCCGCTTCCAATATGCCAGCTCCTTAAATATGGCGATTAGGAGCCGAATGTCATCAGCCAACGCGCGGCCACAGAAAACATCACGGCGTTCACCTGCCCTGCCCCGCAAGTTGCCCGGCACAGGCCCGCACCGCAGGCGCTACGATCTCACCGGTCGGCCGATTGCGGTCACGGCTTGCGAGACGAGGGTGAAACGGAATTTCGGCTGCTTTTGATCCCGCTTGCGGCGATCGTCCGGTCACGCCCCTTCGCCTTGGCTTCAAGTAATGCGGCATCGGCGCGCGTTATCAGCGTTTCGACCGAACCGCCCGTCGGGAAGGCCGCCACCCCCACCGACACGGAAATGGCGCCGAGGAGCTGACCGGCATGGGAGAGGGCGGCACTGCTGATTTTCTCGCGCAAAGTGTCGGCAAGCGCGACCCCGTCCCCCTCGTCGAGGGAGGGCAAGAGGACGGTGAATTCCTCTCCGCCGAAGCGAAACGCGCTGCCGACGGAGGAACAGGTTTCGCGAAGCGTCTGCCCGACAAACCGCATGACCAGATCTCCCGCATCGTGTCCGAACTGGTCGTTGAAACGCTTGAAGTAGTCTATGTCGATCATCAGGCAGACGAGCGGTTGCCCGCTCTCTTCCCTGACATGCTGCTGCAGCCGCTCGTCCAGGAAACGGCGGTTGAAAAGGCCGGTGAGCGGATCGTGCACGGCGAGCGTGGTCAGCTTTTCCCGCAGTTGGAGATTGGCGATCGCCAGGCCAACATTCTCGGCGATCAGCTCCAGATAGAGCCGCGGGCCCGTCAATCCGAGTATTTCTTCGCCCTGCTCTTCGAGATAGAGCAGCCCGATCATGTCGCCCTGCGCCGTCAGGGGAACGCATAAGGTCGCTTCGAGATGGTCAAGGTGCTGGCAGGGAACATCGGCGCCATTGACGCCGCTGTGATGCGACCGGCCCCGACGCATCCCCCAGCATTCGGCAGCCGGAAAATACACCGCCGACTGTTTGGGATCGAGCCATGCACCGACGCGCATCAGGGACATGTTGCCTTCTTTGAGAATGTACAAGCCGCCGGCTAGGCCAGGAAATATCTGTGGGGCGAAACGCACGACGACGTCGGTCATTTCCTCCTGGTTCTGGCACGCCTGCACGCGATGCATCATCTGCAGGATCAGATCTTTCCTGTGCTGATCCGTCCGCCGCTCGGCGTCGAGCCTCTCGCGCTCGATCAGGTTCGTCCGGAATATCTCGATGGCCTCGTTCATCTCTCCGATCTCGTCTCCCCGGCGGTCGATCGGCACTTCAACGGTATAGTCCTGCTTGGCCAGCCTGTTCACGGCCCCCGCCATCCGAAGCAGGGGCATCGCCACCCGTCGCCTCAAGACGAAATAGAGCACGGCGACAAACAGTGCGCCTGTCACCGCAAGCATGACCTCGGCGACACGGGTCCACCAGTTGCTCCGTGCGCGCGCCGCTTCAAGCTCAGATGCCGCCCGCGTTGCGGTCAGATCGCGAAAATGGTCAACCGTCTGGAGAAGCGCGTTTTGCACCCGCTCGTGCTCGGCACCGAAGAGAATGTCCTGCGCTGCGGTCTTGTCTCCGCGCTGGAACCGTTCGATGGCACTCGCCTCGATTTTATCCAGCGCTTCCGCATCTCTGACGATTTCCGTCAGCGCCGCGACCTCGGCCGGAAAAAGCGCCTGCGCGGCAAGCTTCGTCGCGGCCTCCTCTCGCCGCCGCTCCTTCCCCTCTTCCGCTTGAAATGCCTGCAGATGGCGTTCTTCACCGCGCATGACGTACAGTCGCGCTTCATCGCTCATGACCTCGGCGCCCAGCGCCAGCTCTTCGGCCAGCGTGTCGAGCACGAGATGCTCCTCCACGGCACTGCGCTCCTGAAGGGCGCTGCGAGACGACATGATGAACGACGCGCCGGAAAGGGCGGTCAAAACAACGGTGATGCCATAGGCCCAATTGGTGATTGTGGTGATTCTCATCCTTCCACTGTGCCAGCCGCTGCTTGCGGGAGAATTAAGGAAGGCCGCCTACTATTCTGGTGTCCGGCAATCCTCCCGGTCAGCCCTCGGGTCCATAGCCCGGCATTCTGTAGATCGTATCGGACCGCTGCTGGATGTCCGGCGCGAAGACCCTGGCCATCCACTCCTCATCCTTAAAATCCTCGATCGCGACCGATACGAGGTCTTCGCTGCAGCCCAACGTCGCCGTGACGGCCCTGGTCAGCGCGTCGGCAAGCGCCCTCTTCTGCTCTTCCGTCCGCCCTTCGACCATCTTGAGTATTACGTGGGGCATTGCTGTCTCCTCGTGGCTGTGTCCGCTATCGTTCTACGGCAGCATTTTGCCCGCCGATTTCGGGTCTGCACCGTAAACGGAACGGCCATCGAGGAAAGCGCTTTTTCAATCCGGACCCGTTGACTTTGCGCTGCCGGTCTCGTTGCCTCGGCTATCCGGGCAAGACCCGATATTCTTTCGCAATTGCTTTCCAGCGGCGCTTTTCAGGAACATGTCCATGCCAGACCATCCTCGCCTTATCGACCTGAGCGCCGACACCGCGACCCGGCCATCCGAGGCCATGCGCCTGGCGATCTGCGCCGCGCCGGTGGGCGACGAGCAGCGGGGCGAGGATCCAACGACGCTGGCGTTGGAGGAGCGCGTGGCCGCCCTTCTCGGCCAGGAAAAGGCCCTGTTCCTGCCCTCCGGCACCATGGCGAACCAGATCGCCTTTCTCGTCCATTGCAGGCCGGGGGACGAGATCGTCTGTGCGGAAAACGCCCATGTCTTCGGCTCGGAAGGGGCGGGAGCCGCCGTGCTTGCCGGCGCGCAGTTTCGGCCGATCGATACGGCCACCGGCATCTTTACGGTCGCGGATGTCGCAAGCCGCCTGCGGGCGCCGCGACACCGCTCGCCCCACAGCCGGGTCATCGCCATCGAGCAGACCACCAACCGCGGCGGCGGGCGGATATGGTCGGAAGAGGCGATCGGCGCATTGAAGGGGCTGGCACTGGAAAAGGGGCTCGCGCTGCATATGGATGGCGCGCGACTGCTGAATGCGGCGGTGGTCACGGGCCTGCCGGCGGCGCGTTTCGCCGCCCCCTGCGACAGCGTCTGGATCGATCTGTCCAAGGGGTTGGGGTGCCCGGTCGGCGCGGTCCTGGCGGGGTCTGCCGGGTTTATCGAGGAGGCTTTGGTCTGGAAGCACCGTTTGGGCGGCGCGATGCGGCAATCCGGTATCCTTGCGGCCGCGGGCCTCTATGCTCTGGACCACAATGTCGAGCGACTGGCGGAGGACCACGACAATGCCAGGCGCCTTGCGTCAGCGCTGGCAACGGTGCCCGGCCTGCACGTGCAGCCGGAGGGCGTCGTCACCAACATTCTCTTTCTCGACCTTGCGGGGACGGGTGTTTCGGCAAGCGCGCTGGCCGGGGTGCTTGCCGGCGAGGCGATCCGTGTCAACGTCGAAGGGCAGAACCGCATTCGCATGGTCACTCACCTCGATGTCTCGGCTGACGACGTGGAAGTCGCCGGCAGCGCAATCATCGCAGCGCTGGCGCGCCTGCGGCCCGATCAATCGGGCGGCTGAGCCCGCCGCAGCAAGCGGAAGAGCACCGGCGCACCGAGAATGACCACGAGGATACGCGTCAGGTGGTGCACGACGACGAAGCTGAGGTCTGCACCGGAAACGAGCGCCAACATCGACATTTCCGCCTGGCCGCCAGGAATGAAGGAGAGAAAACCTTCGACGGGCGGGGCAAGGCCGGTCAACGTCACGAATTCCGTGACCGCGCCCGCGAGTGCCGCAAGGATCACCACGAAGGCGGCCCCGCCAGCGACCGTGTTGCGCAGCTCCCGCAAGGTGACGCCGACATAGCTGACGCCGATGCCCATGCCGATGAGGAATTGCGCGGCAAGAAGCGCCTCGCGCGGCGGACGCAGATGCAGGATGCCGGCAAGTGACAGGATCGCCGAAACCAGAAGCGGCCCGAGGATCGCCGCCCCGAAAAGACCGATCCGCTCGCCGCCCTTCCAGCCGACAATGGCTGCAACGGCCATGATCACGAGTTCCCACACCGGCAGGTCGGAGGCGGGTGGACCGATCGGGTGGGTCAGGCCCACGCCGTAGACGTTGACGAGGATGATCGGCGCCACGACCATGATGACCATCAGCCGCGTGACATGCACCAGCGACAGTTGCCGGACATTCGCCCCCGCCTCCTGCCCGAAGATCGTCATGTCGGCCGCCCCGCCCGGCATGGCAGCGTAGAACGCGGTGACCAGATCGAAACCGCAGACCTTCCGGAAGAAGGGCACGCCGATCAGGCCGATCACCACGATATAGAGGGGAACCAGCGCCACCGAGGCAAGCATCGAGGGAAGCTCGGCAACCAGTGCCGGCGTGACCGAGGTTCCAATCGCCACGCCGAGCACCGAGCGCGCCGCGATCGAGACCTGCCCCAGGCCGGCTAGCGGCGCGCCACACAGGGCGATGACAAGCGACGCCGCCATGGGGCCGAACAGGAACGGCAGGGGAAGATCGAGCAGCAGGAAGATAGCCACGCCCGCTGCCGAGATCAGAACAGTCATGCAGCGTCGCAGGAGCAAGGAGCGTGTCATGCGTCGTCCATCACAAGCATATGGCCGCAGAATGGGTCACGACCGGCGGGGACGCGAAATAGGGCGAGGCCAATGCCCGCCATTTCTGAAACCCTTCCGAGGCCCGAAACGCCACCATGTGATCCTCGATGCGGCGCCATTTGACCAGAAGCCGGTAAGTATCCGGCGTCTCGACAACCCGGTGCAGCGCCAGATCGAGGCAACCTTCCGCCGCCAGGAACCAGGGTCGTGCCGCCACGACGGCGGCTTCGAAGCCAGCGGGATCGTTCACCTTGATTTCCGCCACCTCGACGACAGGGGACATGGCGTTCTCCCTCATTGCGGCGCGTGGCCGTGTTCGGCATCGATCGACCGGCTTTCGCCGGTGGCGACCATGGTGCGGGTGGCGTCGATGGTGGCATAGGTCCAGAAGATACGCATCGGCTTGTCCGAGGCGTTGATGAACCGGTGCGGCACGTTGGCGGGGATCCACGTCGTGTCATTGGTGCCGAGATGATGCTGCACGCCATCGATCTCGGCGATCGCTTCCCCCTCGATCACCATGACGCTTTCCTCGCAATTGTGAAAATGCACGCCGATGGCCGCCCCCGGATCGAAGGCCGTGATGCCGTTGATCATGCTGGTCGAGCCGCAGCGGCGGGTGACGAGCGGCGTGGTGCGCGCGCCGCCGCCACGGTCGTTGGTCTTCAGTTCGTGCGGGCGCAGGATGGCAGGTTCGGACATGGGAGACCTCACTTGGCGGGACCGATCCAGACGGTCTTGATGTTGACGAATTCGCGGATGCCGTAGACGCCGAGTTCGCGTCCATAGCCGGAGCGCTTTATGCCACCGAAGGGGTAGCGCGGATCGGAGGCGGTCATGCCGTTGATGAAGACAGCGCCGGCGTCGATGCGGGAGGCGAGCGCGCGGCCACGGGTGGTGTCACCCGTCCACAGCGCAGCGCCGAGGCCGTATTCGCTGTCATTGGCCATGGCTATAGCCTCGTCCGCATCCTTTGCCCGGATGATGGCGGCAACCGGGCCGAAGGTTTCCTCGCGGAAAGCGGTCATGCCGGGCCGGACATGGTCGAGCACGGTGGGCGGATAGTAGTAGCCGTCCCCCTCGATCGGCCGGCCGCCAAGCTTCAACTCCGCGCCCTCGGCCAGCGACCGCTGGACCTGTTCGTGCAGGGTGGTGCGCAGGTTTTCGCGGGCCATCGGGCCGATCTTCGTGTCGCGGTCCATGGGGTCGCCGATCTTCAGCGCGGCCGCCTTCTTTACGAAGAGCGCGGTGAAGCGATCGGCAACGGCTTCTTCGACGATAAAGCGCTTGGCGTTGACGCAGGACTGGCCGACATTGATGTAGCGCGCCTTGACGGCAGTCTCGGCGGCAGCCTCCAGGTCGGCATCGGCGAGCACGATGAAGGGATCCGAGCCACCGAGTTCCAGCACCTGTTTCTTCAGCGCCTTGCCCGCCTGCGATGCGACGATGGCGCCGACCTCGGTCGAGCCGGTCAGCGTGACGGCGGCGATCCGCGTGTCGGCGATGAGGCCCGCGACTTTGGACGTGTCGATGATGAGCGTCGCCGTCAACCCTGCCGGGGCGCCGGCCACCTCCATCACCTCCTGCACGGCAAGCGCGCATTCCGGCACGTTGTTGGCATGTTTGAGGATAGCGCCATTGCCGGCGGCGAGCGCCGGGGCGGCGAAGCGGAAATACTGCCAGAACGGATAGTTCCAGGGCATGATCGCCAGCACGACGCCGAGCGGCTCGAAGGCGATGACGCTCTCCGTGGCATTGGAGGGGACGGGCTCATCAGCGAGATAGCGCGGCGCATGTTCGGCGTAGAAGTCACAATTATAGGCGCACTTCTCGATTTCGGCCTCGGCCTCGGCGAGCGGCTTGCCCATTTCCCGCACGATCATTTCGCCATAGCGCGCCTTGCCGGCACGCAATGCCGCGGCCATGCGCGTGAGCAGGGCCACCCTTTCGGCCATCGGCACCAGCCGCCACGCGCGCTGCGCCAGGCTCGCGGCTTCCAGAGCGGCCTCGACAGCGGCATCGTCCTGCAAATCGAAGCTGCGAATGGGTTGGCCGGTGGCGGGATTGACGGAGGTGATCGCGGTCATGGGAGAACCTTTTCGGAAAGAAGCCGCTTCCAGCCGGGCAGGAAAGCCGCGCTGGCCGACGTTGCGGCGGATGGGACATATTCGAAGCCGATGGCGCCCGCGTATCCCCCCGCCGTCAGGGTGGAAAGAATACGGTCGAAATTCAGCGTGCCGGTTCCCGGCTCATGGCGGCCGGGGTGATCGGCGATGTGGACATGGCCGATGCGGCGGGCATTCTGCGCCGCCCAGAGGACGGGATCCTCGCCAAGCGTGGCGGCATGGTAGGTATCGAAAAGAAGGTCGAAACGGCCGTGGAACTGGTCCTGCAACTCCGTCGCGAGGGAAAGCCTACCCATATGGTAGCCTGGAATGGTGATCGCCTCGACGAGAACGCGCACACCGCTTCCCTCCACCCGGTTCAAAGCCCAGGAAAGGTTGAACCGATAGGTCTCGCCCGCATCCAGCACGCCACCCTTCGGCACGCCCGCCATCGGGTGGACGAAGGGGCAGCCGATGGCATGCGCATAGTCGAGCGCCCGGTCGAACCCGGCGCGGAACTCCGCTTCCCGACCCATGAGGGCGGCAAGCCCCTTTTCCCCCTTCGCCGCATCACCCATGCCGGAGGTGACCTGCGAAAAGGTCAGGCCGAGGTCGGCAAGACGGGCCCGCATGTCAACGGCGGGCACGGTCCAGGGCTCGGGATGCTCGATTGCGGTAAAGCCGTCGCGCGCGGCGGCGGCCGGCCGCTCGGCGAGCGGCAACTCCGTGTAGAGATAGCCGATATGCGCGGAGAGGCGGTTCATCAGGCCGTCCCGAACGGCGTTGCGCGGCCGTCAGGGAAGGCAATGCCAACGCTCGCACCTTCGGCTGTAAGGTCGGCGATGACATTGTCTGTGACGGGGATGCCGATGCGGTGGCGCTCATCCTCGCGGCGCTGTTCCGGCTCGCCCGGCATCATGATCTCATCGACGCCCGCCGCCCGCGGCAGCACCTTGATACGCTCGTAGAATTCATCCATGCGCGCGCCAAAGTCGTCCAGCGAGAGGAAGAGGTCGGGCTTGATGGCGAAGAACAGGTGACCGACATTCTGCGGTTCGGAATGGTCGAAATAGAGGCTTTTCACGTCGCCGCCGAAATTCGCACCGGTCAGCACGCCGGACATCAGGTCCATCAACGTCGCCAGCACGGAACCCTTGACGCCGCCGAAGGGCAGGCAGACACCCTCGAACGCCTTGGCGGCATCGGTGGTGGGGTTGCCGTCGATATCCAGCGCCAGCCCCTCGGCAATGGGATCGCCCTTCATCGCTGCCAGCCGGATTTTTCCGCGCGCGATCACCGTCATCGCCATGTCCATCACATAGGGCGGGTGTTTGCCGCCCGGAATGCCGGCGGCAATGGGGCTTGCGCCGAGGAAGGTCGTGCGCCCGCCCCACATCGGAATGGCAGGCGAGGAGTTCGTGAAGATCATCGAGATGAAGCCGCGCTCGATGGCGCGCAGCGCGTAACACGCGCCCATGCCGAAATGGGTGGAGCGGTTGACGCCGGCAAGACCGATGCCCATCTCGCCGGCAATGTCGCAGGCGGCGTTCATGGCGATGTTCGAAGCGATGAAGCCCATACCGTTGTCGCCATCGACCGCGGCGACAGCGCCTGCAACCTTCGTCACCTTGACGTCGGGCCGCGGATTGACGAGGCCGCGCCGCAGCCGCTCGAGATACATCGGGATGCGGCTGACGCCGTGGCTGTCGACGCCACGCAGGTTGGCCTTGACGAGATCGCCGGCAATCAGCGCCGCATCCGCCTCGCTCATGCCCACCGACAGGAACATGGCGGTCGCATATCTGGTTAGCTCTTCGGCTCGGAAATAAAGCGTTTCGGCCATTTTGGGCTCCCTGAGGGTTGAGTTCTCCCGCCCGGCCGCATGGGATGCGGCCGGTCAGGCATCAGGATGGATTGGCGGCGTCAGACGCCGGCGGCTTCGTCGGGCATGTCGATCTTGCGCGTGCGTCGCCAGTGCAGCATGGCCGGCACGATCACGATCAGCACCGAGATGGCGACCAGCACCGCCGAGAGCGGGGTGGAAACGAAGACCAACGGATCCCCCTGCCCCACGGCAAGCGCCCGGCGCATCTGCACTTCGGCCATCGGCCCGAGGATGAGGCCGATCAGCACGGGGGCGATCGGAAAATCGTAGACGCGCATTGCGTAACCGAGCAGGCCCACGCCGAACATCATGGCAAGGTCCACCCAGGAATTCGATACGCCCCAAATGCCGACCAGCGAGAAGATCAGGATGCCGGCATAAAGGTAGGGACGCGGGATGAACAGGAGCCGCACCCACAGCCCCGCCAGCGGCAGGTTGAGGATAAGCAGCATCAGGTTGCCGACATAGAGCGAGGCGATGAGACCCCAGACGAGATCGGCGGAGTTAATGAAGAGTAGCGGCCCCGGCTGCAGCCCGTAGTTCTGGAAAGCGGCAAGCAGGATCGCGGCGGTGGCCGACGTCGGCAGGCCGAGCGTCAGCAGCGGCACCAGCACCCCCGCGGCGGCGGCGTTGTTCGCCGCTTCGGGGCCGGCCACGCCCTCGATGGCGCCATGGCCGAACTCTTCAGGATGTTTGGTCAGGTTACGCTCGACCGTGTAGGACAAGAAGGTCGGGATTTCCGCGCCGCCCGCCGGCAGCGCACCGATGGGAAAGCCGAACAGGGTGCCACGCAGCCATGGCTTCCACGAGCGCTTCCAGTCTTCCTTCGTCATCCAGATGCCGCCGGCGAGCGGATTGAGATTGGGCTTTTGGAAGCCGAAGCGGCTGGCGACATAGAGCGTCTCGCCGATGGCGAACAACGAGACGAGCACGACGGTCATCTCGACGCCGTCCATCAGGTCCGGCACGTCGAAGGTCAGGCGCTGCAGGCCGGTCTGTTTGTCAATGCCGATCACACCGAGCGACAGGCCGAGGAAGAGCGCGATGAAGCCGCGCACCTTGGAGGTTCCCATCACCACCGAGACGGACAGGAAAGCGAGCAGCATCAGGGCGAAATAGTCCTGCGGCTTGAAGATGAAGGCAAGTTCGGCGATCGGCGGCGCAAGGAAGGTGATGCCCAGCGTGCCGATCGTGCCGGCGACGAAGGAGCCAATGGCCGCCGTGCAGAGCGCGGCTGCGCCGCGTCCCTTGCGGGCCATCTTGTTGCCCTCGAGCGCGGTCATCATCGATCCGCTTTCGCCGGGCGTGTTGAGCAGGATCGAGGTTGTGGAGCCGCCATACATGGCGCCGTAGAAAATGCCGGCGAACATGATAAAGGCCGCCGTCGGTTCGATATAAACGGTGACGGGCAGCAGCAGCGCGATGGTCAGCGCCGGCCCGATGCCCGGCAGCACGCCGATGGCGGTGCCAAGGAACGTGCCGACGAAGCACCATATCAAGTTTTGCGGTTGCAGCGCGACGGAAAAACCGTTCATCAAGCCGGTAATCGCGTCCATTCTACACCCCCATCATCGGAAGAAGACCGCCGAGCTGGACGCCCAGCTTGCGGAAGAGCCACCAGCACAGCAGCGCAAAGCCGAGGCCGATAACGATATCCAGGTACCAGCGGCGCGACTTGAAGGCCGCCGCAATCAGCACGAAACAGCCGGCGCAGGTGATGACGAAGCCAAGCGGCTTCATCGTCAGCATCGGCAACGCGCAGGCCAAGGCAACGAGGCCAAGCGCCGTGTAGGAGACGTGATGGTCCTCGCTCACGTCCTCGGCGCTCTGCTCCTCGAACGAAACGCCCCGGCGGATCTGCAGCGCCAGCATCAGGCCCAGCAGGACCAGCCCGAGTCCGACGGCCGAGGGCATGAACCCCGGGCCGACATGGGCGTACTGGTCGAACTGGGGCAATTCCGCGGCTTTCCAGAGAACGATGGCACCCCAGCCGACCGTTCCCGCCGCAATCCAATAGGGGCGTTCCGTCATGTCAGTCATCCTTTCGAGACGCGCGGCGGCTTACTTGACGAGGCCGGCTTCCTTCAGAATGGCGCCGATGCGGGTCTTTTCGTCGTTCAGGAAGGCGACGAATTCATCCCCTGCAAGATAGGCGTCTTCCCAGCCCTGCTTGGCGAGAATATCCTTCCAGGCAGCGCTTTCATGCATCTTGGCGAAACGGTCCAGCCACATCTTCCGGCCGTCTGCCGACATGTCCGGCGCACCGACGATACCGCGCCAGTTGCCGACGACAACGTTGAGGCCGGCTTCCTTCAGGCTCGGCGCGTCGATGCCATCGACGCGGCCCTCGGAGGTGACCGCGATGATGCGGATGCGGCCGGCATCGGCCATCGGCTTGAATTCCGAGACGCCCGAAACGGCAACCGTCACGGCACCGCCGCCCAGGGCGGTAACGGCTTCCGCGCCGCTGTCGTAGGGAATGTAGTTCAGCTTGGCCGGTTCCAGACCGCTCTCCTTGGCGATCAGCGCCATGACGATATGGTCCACGCCGCCGGCCGAGCCGCCGCCGATCGACACCGCGCCGAGGTCAGCCTTCATCGCCTTGACGAGATCGTCCACGGTCTTGATCGGCGAATCCGTCGCCACGGCGACCACGCCCGTATCGTTGGTGAGGCGTACCAGCGGCGTCACGTCGTCCAGCGTGACCGGCGAGGAATTGAGCAGGATGCCCCCCACCATGATGACGCCCATCGACATGACCGCATTGTCATTGCCGCGGTTGGCGCCGACGAATTCCGCAAGGCCGATCGTACCGCCGGCGCCGCCCTTGTTCGTATAGGTCGCACCATCGGTGAAGATGCCTTCCTTCGACATGGCTTCGAACGGCAGGCGCGCCATGGCGTCATAACCACCGCCGGCTCCACCCGGCGCCATGACCACGGCCGGATCGGCAAGAGCCGGCGCTGCGGCGGAAAGCGAAAACGCCAATGCTGCGGCAAAAACTGCTTTTATCATAATTTCCTCCCAAAAAGTCCGGGCCGAAAGCCCTGGTGCAGCCGGTCCGGCGGCACAGACACCGGCCTCCTTGCCGTTGTCTTAATACGATACTTACGACAATATAATCCTTTGCGCAACATCCTTGTTGCCGGCAGGGCGAAGAGATCCCCACAAACAAACGCCCCCTGCCGGGGGCAGAGGGCGGTGCAAAACCAGGGTTTGCGGCAAGACGATCAATCGATCTGCAATTCCTCCAGGAGACAGGCCCAACCGGCTCCATGCATATCCCGGTCGGCCCGCGTGCCCTGCACGACAGGACGCGGCACCGAGAACTTCACCACGTTCAGCGCGGGAATGTCGAAGCGCTTGAGCAATTGCTGTTCGACGCCGAACAGCCGCGCCACTGTGGCGTCCTTCAGCCCCTCGCGCACCCGCGTGTAGGTCGTCGGATCGTCGCAGAAGACATCGATTGTCAACCAGAACGGCCCGGCATTCTTGGAGCGCACCTTGCTGACGAGGCTTCCCAGTTCAGGCATGTCCCACCTCATGGGTTTCGAGCACGAAGGCCGACAGCGGATCGTCCAGTTCCATCACATGGTTGAGGCAGAACTCGTAAAGCGCGCCGCGCTGCATTTCGGCGGGTGAGAAGGGAAAGGCGAAGGTCGGCATCGGCTCGTCCTCGGTCAGCGGATGGTGCAGGAGATAGGGGTTGAGGATTTTCCCGGCCTCGGCCGCCTGTTCGGCGGTCGGGCAGGTGAGGATACCGAGAATCCCCACCTCGACCGGAACGTCGTGCCGGTTTTCCAGCGCGCCGAGCGTGGCGTCCATGCCGATCAGCCGGATCTCGACATTGAAGGCATCGGCGGCAAGGCCCATGCGGGCGATGATCTTGTCGCGCACCTTCGCCTCGATATCCGCCGCCCATTCGCGGACGTGCTGGACATAACGGCGCTCGCGCACGACGGCGAGACCAACCGTCTGGTAGCCGACGATGCGCGCGCCCTCGAGCTTCACCGTATAGCGCCCCGGTACCCACTTCGAGCCCTCGACGCGCACCCGGCGACCATCGAGCGCTTCGTAATCGGACCGCGTCACGTCGAGATGGCCGCCCGGTTCGTGCAGGATGAAGGGGTCAGAGTTTTCGTACAGCATGTGCGCCGAAACGGTATAGGGCGTGGCGGCGGCATCCGCAGCCATCGGCTCGATGGTAAAGCCCGTGGCATCGAAGTCGATCTGGATCACGCCGGAATTCGGCTGCGTGGTGGCAAGCGCCCCGCACTCGCCGACCTTGGCGCCATGCCAGGCGGCTCCGGCGTGATCGCCGCGCACGACGGGAAGGGCCGCGATGATCGCCGTATCGGTGGTACGCCCGGCAATCACGATATCCGCCCCGGTGGCGATGGCGGCCGCCACCTGTTCGACGCCGGCAAGCGCGACGATGTTGGTGCAATCGTCGACGACGGCCTCACAGATATCCGGCGCCGCCGGCAAGGCGTGCAGTCGGCCGCCTCCAAGCGCTGCCTTAACCCGCTCTTTCGGCTGCCCGGATTTCAACGTCGCGACCTTGACCTTCATGCCCTCTTCGAGGGCGATCTCGCGGGTGATGTCGAACAGCCAGTCCACCGCGGCATCGGCGCCGCAGGTGCCGGCCGTGCCGATGACCAGAGGCACCCCGGCCTTTGCACGCGCCTGCATCAGCTCGCGCCATTCGACCTTGGTCGAGGCGCGCGAATATTTCGAGACGCCCCGCCCGAGATAGGACGGCCCGCTATCCGTCGATCCGCCGTCGATGGCGATGATGTCGGGATGGTTGGCCACGCCGCGCTCCAGCGCCTCGCGGTCATAGCCCAGTCCCAGCGCACCTGCGGGTACGAGAACGCGTGTCATGTGTCACCTCCTTGGTTCGGCTCGCCAGTGGAGCCACCGGAAAACATTTCGGCGCGGGCCTTGCGCAGCTTGGCCTTGCCGAGATGGTCATGCATCAGCCCCGCCGCCCTGTCGAAATCGCTGGCATCCAGCGCATCCAGGATGGCGAGGTGCTCGGCATTCTGGCCGCGCACCTGTTCGGCGTTCAGCGTCTGCCGGTATTCGATCAGCCGCCGGAGCTGGTTGAGTTTCTGCACGGTGGTCAGCAGAAACCGGTTGCCGGACAAGGTCGCCAGCCCCTCATGAAAGGCCGAGTTCGCCTCGAACAGTTCCATCTGGCTCAGGCGCTCCCACCCCCCGTCGGCGATGATCTCCTGACGCCGGCGCAGGTCCGCGAGCACGGCCGGATCAGACCGGAATTCGGGCGAACGTATGCCGTGCACCTCGATCACCTGGCGCAGATCGTAGCATTCGCGATAGGCCTCGACGGAATCGATCAGCACCGCGAATGTCCAGCCCCGGCCCTCGTTGCGCTCGATCCAGCCCTCACCGGAAATGCGGGTGAGGATGCGACGCAGGCCCAGCCGCGACACGCCGTAGCGCCGCATCAGATCCGTCTCGCTGACCCTGTCGGGCAGGCGGCGCGACAGGCGATCGTCGGCGATCCTCAGATAAGTCGCCTCATCCGACGTGTCATCGGCGGTCGGCAGCGGATCGGCTGCGATACGGCTGGGATCGCGCAGATAGAACCCCTTGTTGGGCACCCGCTCCAGGATGCCCTGGTCGGCCAGCATCCCAAGCGCCGAACGGATCGGTGGACGCGAGGTGCCGAACAGCGTCTGGAGGCTGGCTTCGGTCAGATGCTGTCCCTGTTCCATGGCCGATGTCCTGATGTGGCGGACAATCTTGTCCGCCAGCGAGCGATGAAGTTCGTTCATTTTCAACCCCGGAATGGTATTAAGCGCGTATATACGACAATCCGGGATCAAGCAATTATTGCGCGTTCCACTCCCCAAGCGCGACCGCGCCTGCGATGCGTGTTGCAAACGCTGCTGTTCCGAGCGGTCCGGCGAGGTCGGCGGTACGGCCGGCCGGGTCGGCAAGCGCCGCTTCCACCGCAGCTTCGATCCCCCGGGCGGCGGTGGCGAACTGCGGTGCGGCATGACGCTCGGCCAACCAGTCCAGCAGCATCGCCGCCGAGAGGATCAGTGACGTCGGGTTCGCTTTGTCCTGGCCGGCGATATCCGGTGCGGAACCGTGCTGGGCCTGCGCCACGCAGATGTCGTCGCCCTGGTTGAGTGAACCGCCGAGGCCGAGGCTGCCGGACAGTTCTGACGCCTCGTCCGACAGGATATCGCCGAACATGTTGGTCGTGACGAGAACATCGAACCGGTCGGGCTGCCGGATCAGAAGCGCTGCCGCGGCATCGACAATCAGTTCCTCCAGAACCACATCCGGGAAGGCTGCTGCGACTTTGCGCACTTCGCGCAGGAACAGCCCGTCGGACAGCTTCAGCACATTGGCCTTGTGCACCGCCGTCACCTTGCGCCGCCGCGTCGTCGCCAACCGGAACGCCGCCTCGGCCACTCGTCGGCAGGCCGCCGCCGAAATCTTGCGCACGGACAAAGCAAGGTCCGGATCCGGCATGAACTCGCCGTTACCGGCAAACATGTTCCGGTCGGAATAGAACCCTTCAGTGTTTTCCCGCACGATCACCAGATCCATCGGCTTTTTGAGGATCGACAGCTCCTGGCGCGAGCGGCAGGGGCGGACATTGGCATAGAGGTTGAACTTGGTCCGCAGTTCGCCGGAAGGATTGATGCCGCCCTTGTCGACCGACGGATATTCATAGTGCGAAACCGGGCCGAGGATGACACCGCCCACCTGGGGGATGCGCTGCATGACCGGATCCGGCAGGGTCGTGCCTCGCTCCGCCAGAGCCTTCAGGCCGATATCCGCTGCCTCGATCTGCAAGCCAAGACCGTAGCGCCGATCTGCGGCCTCGAGAACCTCAATGGTCGCCGCAGTGATTTCAGGGCCGATCCCGTCGCCTGGCAGGGCCAATATGCGCACGCGTCACCCTCCTCGATCGAGCCGGCGCCAAACGCGGAGCTCGTGGTGTTTTGAAATTACAAAATCCCACTAATCCGAATCTTGGCACTATGCAAGCACAAAAAACCAAAGCTTGGCGAACCCTGTAAAAAATGCGAGAAGACCGCAGCCATGAAGGAGCAGACATGACCCAGATCGCCAGCACCCTCGCCCAGCAGATTGCGCGGTTCGTGCATTCCGAGCGGCTGGCGCCTGGCGACGCCCTGACCGAGCGCAGCCTTGCCGAACGCTTCCTCGTCTCGCGTTCACCGATCCGTACGGCGCTCCGGGAGTTGCAGCGGGCCGGCGTATTGTCGCCGTCAGAGCGGGGCGGCTTCGCGGTCGCGGACCCGGCGGCGGCCGAAGCTTTTGCCGCGAGCGAGGCTGGCTCCGACGGCAGCGAGGAGACGTATTTGGCAATCGCCCGCGATCGTCTCGCCGGAGCGATCCCCGACAGGATCAGCGAAAATGAACTGCTGCGCCGCTACGGCGTCACGCGCCCTCGCCTGCAGGCTTTGCTCCGGCGCATGTCGGAAGAAGGGTGGGCCGAGCGACTGCCGGGGCATGGCTGGCGGTTCCTGCCGATCCTGACGTCGATGGAGACCTATCGGCAGAGCTACAGCTTCCGCCAGGCCATCGAGCCCGCTGCACTTCTGGAGCCGGGCTTCATACTGGACAGGCCAGTCCTCGAACGGCACCTTGAGCAGCAGCGCCAGCTGGTGGCCGGCGGGATCCTGGAAATCTCCGCCGTCCGGCTGTTCGAGATCAACAGCGAAATGCACGAGGCCATTGCCGAATGCAGCCGCAACGCCTTCTTCATCGAAAGCCTGCGCCGTGTCGACCGGCTCCGCCGGCTTATCGAATACCAGCAAAACGTCGACCGCGAACTCGCCCGCGCCCGCTGCATCGAACATATCCGCATTCTGGAGCTTCTGTTCGACGGAAGGAACGCGGACGCTGCCGAGGAGATGAGAAAGCACCTGCGTGCTCTCGGCCCACTGAAGGCGCCGTCACCCTTGACGTGATCGCCTCCGCCCAGCCGCGTCATTCCCGGTGCAACGTTTTCCTCATTGCACCGGGCGCGCGACGGCGCCGGAGCGCGGCTGGATAGCCAGGTCCTCGTTCTCAATGTCGGTTTCGAGGCTTTGCAGGATCGGGCAATGCGGGCGGTGGTCGCCGTGGCAGGCGTTCACGAGCACGGTGAGCGTGCGCGCCATGTCCTGCAGATCCTTGATCTTCTTTTCCAGTTCATCGATGTGGCCCTGCGCCAGGCGCTTGACCTCAGCGCTCTGCCGGGTCTCGTCACGCCAGAGGCCAAGGAGATCGCTGATCTCGGCAACGGAAAAACCGAGATCGCGCGCGCGGCGGATGAAGCGCAGCATATGGACATCGGTGTCCGAGTAATCTCGATAGCCGGACGCCGTCCGATCAGCGGCGGGGATGAGACCGCTCTGTTCGTAGTACCGGATCATCTTGGCCGAAACGCCCGATGCTTTTGCTGCCTGTCCAATGTTCATCAGTATTCTCCCGAAAATGGCGCTCAGCCGACCCGGATGCCGGGGTCGGCCGCGCGAATGGTCAGTTCGCCAGCTTGATCGTGCGCAACCGCAGCGCATTGCCGAGCACGAACACGCTCGACAAGGCCATGGCGCCTGCGGCAAAGACCGGCGACAGCAAGATGCCATAGGCCGGATAGAGAAGGCCGGTCGCGACCGGGATCAGGGCCGTGTTGTAGGCAAACGCCCAGAACAGGTTCTGCCGGATGTTGCCGATGGTCGCCTTTGACAGGGCGATCGCCTTCGGCACGCCCTGCAGGCTGCCCGACATCAGGACGACATCCGCCGCCTCGATTGCGATGTCGGTGCCTGTGCCGATGGCAAGACCGACATCCGCCTCTGCCAGCGCCGGGGCATCATTGATGCCGTCGCCGACAAAGGCGACCTTGCCGTACCTCGCCCTGAGACCGCGCACAGCATCGACCTTGCCGTCCGGCAGCACTTCCGCCACGACCTTGTCGATCCTCAGCCGAGTCGCGATCGCCTTGGCCGTACGCGCATTGTCACCGGTAATCATCGCGACCTTGAGGCCGAGATCGTGCAGAGCCTTGATTGCCGCAGGCGTGGCAGCCTTGATCGGATCGGCGACGGCGATGATCGCCGCGAGCTTTCCGTCGATTGCGGCATAGAGCGGCGACTTACCCTCGTCACCCAGTCGGGCGGCAACCTCGGAAAACGTTGCCACATCATGGCCGAGTTCGGTCATGTAGCGATCGGCGCCGATTTCAACGCGCTTGCCTTCGACCATGGCCTTGACGCCGAAACCCGTCACCGATTCGAAGTCCGAGACGACCGGCAGCGCGATGCCCTCACCGGCGGCAGCCTCAACGATCGCGTTGGCAATCGGGTGTTCCGACTTGGCCTCGACGGCAGCGACAAGACCGAGGACGGTCGATCGGTTGAAGCCGGCAGCCAGTTCCAGATCGGTCAGGGTCGGCTTGCCCTCGGTCAGGGTACCCGTCTTGTCGAGCGCCACAACCTTGGCGTCCTTCAGCAACTGGAGCGCTTCGCCCTTCCGGAAGAGCACGCCAAGCTCGGCGCCGCGACCGGTACCGACCATGATGGAGGTCGGCGTCGCCAGACCCATGGCGCACGGGCAGGCGATGATCAGGACGGCGACGGCATTGACCAGTGCGAAGGTGAGCGCGGGTGACGGACCGAAGGTGAGCCAGGCCGCGAAGGTCAGCGCTGCGACGGCGAAGACTGCCGGCACGAACCACATGGTGACCTTGTCGACCAGCGCCTGGATGGGCAGCTTGGAGCCCTGGGCCTCTTCGACCATGCGGATGATCTGCGAAAGCACCGTGTTGCCGCCGACCGCCGTCGCGCGGAACACGAACGCACCCTTCTGGTTGACCGTGCCACCGACGACCGCGCTGCCCGGCGACTTGGAGACCGGGACCGGCTCGCCTGTAATCATCGACTCGTCGACATAGCTCGCGCCTTCGACCACCTCGCCATCGACGGGCAGGCGTTCACCCGGACGGACTTCGACAATATCGCCGGAAACGACCGAGCCAATCGGCAGGTCAACCGTCTTGCCATCCCTGCGCACGCGCGCCGTCTTGGCTTGAAGGCCAGCCAGGCGCCTGATCGCTTCGGATGTCCGGCCCTTGGCGCGGGCCTCGAGCAGGCGGCCGAGCAGAATGAGCGCCACGATGACGGCCGCCGCCTCATAATAGACGTTGATCGTTCCGGACGGCAGGAAACGTGGTGCGAAGGTTGCGACCAGCGAATAGCCGTAGGCCGCAAGCGTACCGACCGCCACGAGCGAGTTCATATCAGGGGCAAGGCGCCAGAGCGCGGGGAGCCCCTTGTCATAAAAACGAATACCCGGAATGAACAGGACGAGCGTCGTCAGTGCGAACTGGATGTACCAGCTCCACTGCATGCCGATCGTCGATTCGATGAGGCCATGCACGCCCGGAATGAGGTGAGATCCCATCTCCAGAAGGAAGACAGGCGCGGTGAGCACCGCGGCAATGGTGAAGTCGCGCGCCAGTTCGCGGCGCTCCGCGTCCTTCTTCTCCGCCCGCTCGGCAGCCTGGTCTTCCGCACCGTTGGAGGCGGCTGCGCCGATCAGCTTCGCCTCGTAACCAGCGTCCTCGATCGCGGCGATCAGGGTCGCTGCCGCTGCACTCCCATGGACAGTCGCGCGCTCCGTCGCCAAATTGACGACGGCGTCTGTTACGCCTGGTATCGCCTTCAGCGCGCGCTCGACACGGCCGACGCAGGATGCGCATGTCATGCCGTCAATCGACAGTTCCGTTGAGCCGGCCGAACCTGCCGACGTCTCCGGCACGGAATAGCCGGCGTTTTCGATGGCCTCGACGAGCTTGGCACGGGCAATCGTCGATCGGGTCGTGATGCTCGCACGCTCCGTCGCCAGGTTGACCGATGCGGCATCAACGCCCGGGACGGCCTTCAGGGCTCTTTCGACACGCCCTACGCAGGACGCGCACGTCATGCCCTCGATGGGTAGCAATATCGTTCTGGATAAGTCTGTTGCACGAACGGGGGCATTCATAGCCGCCTCCTTTTCTCATTCCGAAATTCAGCTTCGGACAGAAGATGGGGCTTCCAACCATGGGAAGGTCAATAGCAAACTTTTCCTTTCGGCGCCACTTGACCTTCCCATGGTTGGAAGCCCCAGATTGTGTGTCATGAGATCCAAACAAGGAGAATTTCTCATGAAGCTCACAATCGAAAACATGACCTGCGGCGGCTGCGCCAGGTCCGTCACCAAGGCGATCCAGTCGGTCGATCCCAACGCCAGGGTCGACACCAATCCAGCGATACGCAGTGTCGAGGTCGAGACGACCGCCACCCTGGCCGCGGTCCAGCAGGTACTAGAAGACGCCGGTTACCCGGCAAGCGCGGAGTGAACGGGAGCAACATCATGCACAAGCTCACCCCTGTCTTCATCGCCGGTGCGCTCGCCATCAGCGGCGGCCTCGCGATCGCCGAAAACCAGGGCAACGGGGGCGATCCGATGCAAGGGCATAACATGTCGGACCACGCCATGCCGGTTTCCGACAATCCCGCGACGGAGGCGTTCGTCGCCGCCAATGGCCGCATGCACAAGGACATGACGATCGCGTTCAGCGGTGATGCCGACATCGACTTCATGCGCGGCATGATCCCGCACCATCAGGGTGCGATCGACATGGCGAAAGTCGTGCTCGAGCACGGCAAGGACCCGCAGGTGCGCAAACTCGCCGAAGAGGTGATCAAGGCGCAGGAAGGCGAGATCGCCACGATGAAAACGTGGCTTTCCGACCACGGCAAGTAACAATCGGGGCGGCTCTCAGGAGCCGCCTTCGACACATGAATTCACGCGACCGAGAGGAAGACGATCGATGCATCGACGGACTTTTCTGGCGAGCCTTGCGGGTTTCGTCATTGCCGGGCCTGCCGCGGCCCAGATGAAGCACGATATGGGCGGCATGAGCGGCCATGGCAATCAGACCCTGCCCGCGGCAGGCGCCAATCCTGTTTTGCCGGAAGGGCTGCCGCTCAGGGAATTGCCGCGTCTGTCCAACCAGTCGAGTGTGCCCGGCTTATTCAAGGCAAAGCTGGCAGCAGAACCGGGTTTCGTACGCTTCGCTGACGGGCTCGATACGCCTGTCCTGCTCTACAACGGCACCAACCCCGTGATCGAAGCAAATGAGGGCGACAAGGTCGAGATCAACTTCGAGAACAGGATTCCGGGCGAACCCACGACGATCCATTGGCATGGCATGCCGGTTCCCGCCGATCAGGATGGCAATCCAATGGACCCCGTCGCCTCGGGTGGCGAGCGCCTCTATGCGTTCGGCCTGCCCGAAGGCAGTGCGGCATCCTACTGGTTTCATCCCCACCCCCATGGACTGACCGCCGAGCAGGTCTATCGCGGGCTCGCCGGTATCTTCCTGGTCAAGCCGAAGAACGACCCCATTCCGCCGGAATATGGCGATACGGTCCTCATGCTCACCGACCTCCGGATCGCCCCCGACGGGACGATGCCGGAAAACACGATGGCGGATCTGATGAATGGCCGCGTCGGCGATCACGTGCTCGTCAATGGACAGAAGAACCCGGCGATGGCTGTCGCTCTTGGCGAAAAGCGCCGGCTACGTCTCTACAACGCGACGAATGCGCGATTCCTGCGGCTGAGGTTCGAAAATGCCGACATGACCGTGATCGGAACGGACGGCGGGCTGATCGAGGCGCCTGTCGCCGTCAACGAGTTGCTGCTCACGCCCGCCGAACGCGTCGAATTGATCGTGTCTTTCGACAAGCCGGGCGAGGCCAGGCTCACGACACTCGACTATGAACGCGGCTGGATGGGACCCGGCAAGCCCAACGAGGCCGGGTTGACGCTGCTGACGGCAAATGTGTCAGACGAGATGATGGCCGCGATGCCACCCCTGCCCGCGACGCTTCGCTCCATCGAATCGCTTGGAGCGCCTGCCATCACGCGACGATTTGTGCTGACGGAATCCATGGGCGGAATGGACGACGGCAGCATGTCCATGTCTTCCGGCAACATGGAGATGAAGTTCCTGATCAACGGCGCCAGCTTCGACATGAACCGGATAGACGAAGTCTCGAAAGTCGGGCAGGTCGAGCTTTGGGAAATCGCCAACGAGGCGGATATGGATCATCCGTTCCATGTGCACGGGACACAGTTTCAGATCATTGAGCACGAGAAGGAAGGGACGGTCTCCGCGCCGCCCTACAGGGCGTGGAAGGATACCGTGAATGTCGCTGCCGGCGAGACGGTCCGGATCGTGCTGCGCCAGGATCTGCCGGGACCGCGCATGTATCACTGCCACATCCTTGAGCACGAGCAACTGGGCATGATGGGAACGATCGACATCCAGGCCTAGTCTGATCGGTACACGCAACAAAGGCCCGCCGCGAGGATGTTCGCGGCGGGCCTTTGTCATCAGCATACGACCGCATCGCACCCTTATATTTTCTTGCGCAGACCCGAAGGTATTCGCGTTTGCTCGACCAAACGAGATGCAAGTAGCCTCGTCGCCAGTCGATCAAACTTGTGTTTGGGATCTGCCGAAATGGATATGTTTTCGACCTACAGCCCTGGCAAGGGCCTGCCACGCCAGTTCTACCTGAGTGAGGAGATCTTTGCGGCCGAGCAGCAAAAGATATTCCGGAACAACTGGTTCTTTGCCGGACACACGATCGAGGTGCCGAAATCGGGAGACTACATCACGCTTGATGTCGGCGGCGCGCCGGTCGTCGTGGTGCGCGACCGTGACGGAAGGATCCACGCCCATCACAATGTCTGTCGACACCGGGGCTCGATCATCTGCACCAGGGAGAAGGGCTCGGCCGCGCGCCTTGTCTGCCCTTATCACTCCTGGTCATACACCCATGACGGCGCACTGATCGGCGCGCCTATGATGGGTGACGACTTCGACAAGGCCGCCCACAGGCTGAAGCCGGTTCATGTCGGGGAACTGGACGGGCTGATCTTCGTCAATCTCGCCGAGACGCCTTCGCCGTTCCACGAACTATATGATCACCTTTCGCCGATCCTGAAATCCCAGGGTATCGCCCGCGCGAAAATGGCGCTCATCCGCGACTATCACCTCGAGGTGAACTGGAAAATTGTCGTCGAGAACAATCGCGAGTGCTACCATTGCGCGGCCAACCATCACGGATACGTTTCGGTTCAGTACGACACCGAAAACGACAATCCGGCCTTGAAGGACGAGATCGCCGAACGTCTCGCCGACTGCACGATCCGTTGGGAAAAGGCAGGCCTCGACGTCGCCCGCGTCAACACGTCGTCGAACAACACCGCCGAGTGGTTCCGTGCCAACCGCACACCGGTGCGCAAGGGCATGGTCACCGAAAGCCCGCACGGCCAGTTGGTATGTGACGTGCTGATGGGCGGTTTCACCGACCCCGACATGGGAACGGCCCGCGCCAACACGAACATCAATTTCTGGTGCCACGCTAATGCCGACTATGCGCACACCGTGCGTATCACGCCCGTCTCGCCGACCAAGACGATCGTGCGCGGCTACTGGCTTGTCGATGAGGCGGCCGTCGAGGGCCGCGACTACGAACCCGAAAAGATCGCTGCTTTCCACGACCAGGTCATGTCGGAGGACTGGGAAATCTGTCGCCGGCAATGGATCGGCGTCACCTCGCCCGGCTTCGAACCCGGCCCCTATTCACCGAGCAAGGAACAGAACGTCGATCGCTATATCCGCTGGTATGCCCAGCGGATGTGCGCCTGATCCTGCCAGATTGGGCGATCTGCGGCGCCGGCATGGTCCGCTTCCTCGACCTTTAAGAAAATCACGTTGCGCCGGCCAAAGGCCGCCTCAACGGGCAAACAAACAATCTCTCGCTGTCGAAAGCCCCAACCGGAAAGGCCGAACATGCCCAGCAAAGTTCCCTCGCATGCCCGCATCGTCATTGTCGGCGGCGGCGCAATCGGCACCAGCATCGCCTATCACCTCGCCCAAGCGGGCGAAAAAGACGTGCTGCTCCTGGAGAAAACCGCCTTGACCGCGGGCTCCACGTGGCATGCTGCCGGGCTGATGGGACAGTTACGCAGCAAGGTGAACCTCACCCGTCTGATGCAGTACAGCGCCGATCTCTGTGCCCGGATCGGGGCGGAGACGGGCCAGGACGTCGGCTGGAAGAACGTTGGCAGCCTCCGACTTGCCGCCTCCGATGCCCGCTGGGAGGAATTGAAACGAGCCCACACCGCCGCCAAAAGTTACGGTTTCGACATGGAGCTGATTGGCCCCGACGACATCAGGCGGCTTTTTCCGCTTGCCGACATCAAGGGACTGCGCGGTGCAACCTGGATCGCCTCGGACGGCCATGTCGACCCCTATTCGTTGACCCATGCCTATGCCAAGGGTGCGCGCGCTGGCGGCGCGCGCCTTGTCGAAGGCGTTACCGTAACCGGCTTTGCCATCAAGGACCGCCGCATCACGACCGTAGAGACCACCGAGGGTGACATTGGCTGCGAGGTGGTGGTCAACGCCGCCGGCCTCTGGGCACGCCAGCTTGGCGAGCTTGCCGGCATCGACCTGCCGATCACCGTGGTCGAGCACGAATATTTCGTTACCGAAAAATCACCGCTGGTGCCGGACAATCTGCCGACACTGCGTGACCCCGACGCCAATTTCTACGTCAAGCCGGAGCCGGGCGCGATGGTGATCGGCGGCTGGGAGAAGGAAACGCGCGCCGCCTATGGTCTCGGCAAATTGCCGATGAGTTTTGGCCAGGAACTGTTCGCCGACGACCTCGAGCGGATCGCCGAAGTGATCGAAGGGGCGTCGAACCGCATTCCGATCCTCAACGAGCTCGGCGTGCGCTCGGTGGTCAATGGTCCGATACCCATCTCAGCCGACGGCGAGCCGGTCATGGGCCTCGCCGGCGACTTCGACAACTTCTTCGTTGCCTGCGGCTTCACTTCGGGAATCGCAGCCTCCGGTGGTGCGGGGCGCGCCATGGCAAACTGGATTCTGGAGGGCGACCCAGGCGTGGATCTCTGGGCCTTCGACCTGCGCCGTTTCGGCCAGCCGCATGGCGGGCTTGCCTATCTGCGTGACAGTGCCATTGAGGCCTATTCGAAATACTACGCCGTCGCCTGGCCGGAAGAGGAACGCTCGGCCTGCCGGCCGTTACGTCGCTCGCCGCTATATGAGACCCTCACCGCCAAGGGGGCGGTCAACGGCGTGAAGTTCGGTTGGGAGCGGCCCAATTACTTCCTGAAGGCAGGCGAACCGAAACCGCCGCTCGAAACCTTCGAGCGCGCGCCCTATGCCGAAGTCATCGGCCGCGAGCACCGGGCGGTGCGCGAGGGTGTAGCACTGATCGACCAGTCGTCCTTTTCCAAGTTCGAGGTGACCGGTCCGGGTGCGCTGCGTTACCTGCAATGGCTGGCGGCCGCCAATGTCGACCGCGGTGAAGCCGCCGTGATCTACACGCAGCTCCTCAACAGGCGCGGCGGCATCGAGGCCGATCTCACGATCATGCGGCGCCGCGAGGATCGATTCCACGTCGTCACCGGCTCGGCCTTCGGCACGCGCGACGGCGGCTGGATCCGCCGCCACATGCCGCGCGATGGATCGGTTTATGTGCAGGAGGTGACGGGCGCCTATGGTGTCATCAATCTGTGCGGCCCGCTTTCGCGCGACGTCCTTGCCAAGGTGAGTGAAAAAGACGTCGGCAACAGCGCCTTCCCCTACATGACGTGCCAAGATATCCGCATCGGTTGGGCGCCGGTCATGGCCGCACGCGTGACCTATGTCGGTGAACTCGGCTGGGAACTGCACGTGCCCACTGAATACATGGCTTACGTCTACGAGCAGCTGAAGCAAGCGGGAGCCGCGTTCGGCATCATCGACGTCGGCTACAAGGCGATCTCCAGTCTGCGCATGGAAAAGCGTTACCTGTATTGGGGCGCGGATATCACGCCTGACGACACGCCCCTGGAGGCCGGACTTGGTTTTGCCGTGTCGATGAAGAAGGGCGATTTCCAGGGTCGCGATGCGATCGCGGCCCAGAAAGAGGGTGGCATCGCCCGTAAACTCGCCTGCTTTCGGCTCGATGAGCCTCTGCCGGTCTATGGCGGCGAAGCGATGTCTTCGAACGGCCGCATCGTGGGCATGACCACCAGCGGCGATTTCGGCCACACCGTCGGCGCTTCGATCGTCTTCGGATATCTCAAGGGCGAGGACATGGCGCTCCGCGAGATCGACGTCGAGGCCTTCGGCCGCCGCAGCAGGGCACGGCTCGTTGAGCGCTGCGCCTATGATCCTTCCGGCGAGCGCATCCGCATGTAGGTGGAACACTGGGCCTGCTCCGAAAATTGCAACACGAGCCTGCATGTGGTGGCCGCAGCAGGCTCGCATCATCATTCTGCGTCGGCAATGATGTCTGCGGCTCGCCTATGTCTTCACCCGCAGGCCTTTCGCGTCAAAGGCCGCCGAAAGGCAGGCCGTCACCGCAAAACGCTCGCCGGCTAGCTCCACCTCGAAGCGGCTCCCGGTAAGAAAATCCTTGTCCACACCGGACGGATGTTCGATGAGGCCGAGAGCGACCGAGCGGCCGAGCGTATGGCCATAGGCCGCCGAGCGGACCTCGCCGATCGGCTTGCCGTCGCTGAGGATCAGTTCGCCACCCCACAACATGGGCGTCGCGTCGTCCACGGTGAATTGCACGATACGCCGCGACGGCACCCCCTTGGCCTTTGCGGCAACAAGCGCTTCCCGGCCGATGAAGCCGCCCGGCTTGTCCAGGGCAACCGCGAAAGCGAGACCCGCCTCGTAAGGGGTGATGTCCGGCGTCAGTTCGCGGCTCCAGGCACGATAGCCCTTTTCCAGCCGGAGCGCTTCCAGCGCATAGTAGCCGCAATCCAAAAGCCCGAAATCCCGGCCCGCCTCGTGCAGCGCCTCGTAGACTCCCACCGCGAACTCCGTCGGCACGATCAGTTCCCAGCCGAGTTCGCCGACATAGGTCATGCGGTTTGCGTAGGCCGTGGCATAACCGACGCCGATCTCGCGGATCGTGGCGAAGGGAAAACCGTCGTTCGAAAGATCGACGGAGGTGACGCGGGCGAGGATATCGCGCGACTTCGGCCCCATCAGTGCCAGCACCGCATAGGCGGAGGTGACGTCGGTGAGCGTCACGTGGGCGTCGGCCACGATGTTCTTGCGAATCCAGTCCGCATCGTGCACGGCCTGCGCCGATCCGGTGACGAGAAGGAAGCGATCGGCTGCCAGACGCATGACCGTCAGGTCGCTCTCGTAGCCACCGCGCGCGTTCAGCAGGCCCGTATAGACGGAACGGCCGATCTCGACATCAACCTCGGCGGCGCAGATGCGGTTGAGCGCGGCCGCGGCATCCCGCCCCTGGACGAGCAATTTGGCGAAAGACGTCTGGTCAAAGATGCCGGCGGCGTTGCGCGTCGCCGCCATTTCCCGCCGGACGGCCTCGTGCCAGTTCTGCCGGCCGAATGAATAGGCTGTCACCGGCGTTTCGCCCGCTGCGGCAAACCAGTTGGCGCGCTCCCAACCCATTTTCGAGCCGAAGCAGGCGCGTTTGGCAGCAAGCCGGTCATAGAGCGGCGAGCGGCGGAAGGGGCGTGCGGTATCCAGTTCCCGATTCGGCCAGGGCATGGCATAATGGAGGCCGAGCGTTTCCTTGACCCGGTCATGCAGCCAGCGCGGATTGTTGTTGAAGTTCGCAAAACGGCGAATATCGACGGGCCAGAGATCCATGGTCGCAGCCCCGTTGACGATCCATTCCGCCAGCGCTCGCCCGGCCCCGCCGGCACTGGCGATGCCCATGGAGTTGAAGCCCGCGCCGACATAGAAATTCTTCAGTTCCGGGGCTTCACCGAGAATGAAGTTGTTGTCCGGCGTAAAGCTCTCCGGGCCGTTGTAGAATTTCTTGACCTCGGACGTCGCCAGTTGCGGAACGCGCTCCAACGCATTCTGCATCAGGATTTCGAACTGGTCCCAGTCATCCGGCAGCAACGCGAACTCAAAATCGTCCGGAATGCCCGCCATGCCCCAAGGCTTGGCCTCGGGCTCGAAACCGCCCATCACTAGGCCGCCCACCTCTTCCTTGAAGTAGATGTAACCATCGGGATCGCGCATCACCGGCAGGTCGGGATGCACGCCATCGATCCGGCCGGTCACGATATACATGTGCTCTGCCGAATGGAGCGGCACGGAGACGCCGCACATCTGGCCGACCTTGCGGGCCCACTGGCCGGCGCAATTGACCACGATCTGCGCCGCGATCGCCCCACGATCCGTCTCGACGCCGGTGACCGTGCCATTTTCCGTCGAAATGCCGGTGACCCGCACCCGCTCGACAATGCGTGCCCCACGGCTGCGAGCCCCCTTGGCGAGCGACTGCGTCAGATCGGTCGGATTGGCCTTGCCATCACCGGGCAGCCAGACGGCGCCGACGAGATCATCGATCGCCATGACCGGCCAGAGGTCCTGCGCCTCCTTCGGCGAGATCACCTCGATCGCGACACCCTGCGCGCGCGCGGAGGCCGCGGTCCGCTTCAGCACCGTCATGCGGTCGGCCGTGCGCGCCACCGAAAGCGAGCCGCAGTTCTTCCAGCCTGTGGCAAGCCCCGTCTCGGCCTCCAGCTCGCTGTAGAGCTGCGTCGAATATTTGATGAGGCTCGTCATGTTGGCATGACTGCGCAACTGGCCGACGAGACCGGCGGCATGCCACGTCGTGCCGCCGCTGAGCTGTCCTTGCTCCAGAAGGACGACATCCGACCAGCCAAGCTTGGTCAGATGATAGGCGACCGAACAGCCGATAATGCCACCGCCAATGATGACGACCTGTGCCTGCGTTGGAAATTCCTGCGCCATAAAACGACCTCCCGAAGCTGTGAAGGCCGCACCGTAACAAAACCGCGGGAAAGAACAAGACAAAAAGTTACAAATAATTACATTTTGTCACGCAGCGACGATCAAGGCCGGCCCCTTCCGCTCCAGCGCCTCACAGATCGCCTCCGGCGGCCGCCGGTCGACGACGACGCCGGCAGCAAGTTCGAAACGCGGGATCCTGAGCGGCGTCAGCCGGCCGAACTTCGAGCTGTCGAGCAGGAAATAGGCCTTGCCGGCCGTCGCCACCATGCGCGATCGCTGCTCGGCACCGTTGCGGGTAAAGTCCGTCACCTCGCCATCCGGCGACAGACCACCGCCGCCCAGAAAGGCGACATCGACGCGGAAATGATTGATCGCCTCCAGTGCATCGACACCGATCGAGGCCTCCTCGTCTCGGTCTATCTCGCCGCCGAGCATGTGCACGCGGGTCAGCGATTGCCGGCACATCAGAAGCGCAATCGAAAGCGAAGTGGTGCAAATCGTTAGATTTTTACACTCCAGCAGCGCGTGAGCCGCCGCAAGCGTGGTGGTGCCCGAATCGAGAAAGACCACCATACCGTCCCGCACCAGATCCGCCGCCGCCCGGCCGATCGCCGCCTTCGCATCGGCATTCTCTTCCCGCCGCGCGGTAAAGGCGGCTTCCGTCGGCTCGAAAAGGGTCGCGCCGCCATGCACGAGATCGAGCTGGCCGCGATCGGCAAGAAGCTTCAGATCCCGGCGGATCGTCTGCCGCGACACGTCGAAAAAATCGGCAAGCTCGGTAATACCGACCGTGCCGTCCGCAGCCAGACGGCGGAGAATTTCGCCGTGACGGCGGGGGGCAAGGGCGCGGGTGCTTCGTGGATCAGTCATACGGATATCTGCGGTCATTTTTGTTGTTTTGGCAAGCAACGCTGCAAAACACGGGATTTGGGTGGGCCTTCCATCCCTCAATTCCGCCAAGTTGTTTCCAAGTTCCCCAAGAATTTTGTCCGTTTATGTTGCATAATGTAATTATTTCTTGCACATTGCGCGTCACCAGCCTTCATCATGGGAGAGCACGATGCAGCAGACAGGCGCGCGGGGCGGCCGCTTCACTTTCTACCTGCTCGATGGCTTCACCCTGCATGCCTTTTCCGCGGCGGTCGAGGTCCTTCGCCTGGCCAATGCGGTGGCAGGCCGCCCAGTCTATGACTGGCACATCGTGACAGGGGATGGCCAACCGGTCTCGAGCGCCTGCGGAACCCGCATCGCGTGCGGCGCGGCCCTTGCCGAGGCGCGCACGTGGCTGCATCACTCGGTACAGTCGCGCCTCATCGTCGTTTGCGGAGGACGAGCAGCACCGCCGGAGGACCGGGCGCTCGAAGCATGGCTCCGGCTCTCCCGGCGCAACCGGATTGCCCTCGCAGGCATTGCCGGCGGGGTTTACTGCCTTGCACGAACGGGCTTGGCCGACGACCATCGCTGTAGCGTGCACTGGGAGCATTTCCCGGATTTCTCCGAACGGTTTTTCGCGGTCGACACACGCCAGAGCGCCTACGAGATCGATGGCGGTCTCTATACCTGCGCCGGCGGAAACGCGCCTTTCGACATGCTCCTGCGCATTGTGGAAGAGGATTTGGGACCGGACGTGGTCAACCGCGTCTGTGAGCTTTCGCTGTCCGAACGTGTGCGCGAAGCCGGCGAACGCCAGCGCCTGCCGCTACAGACGCGTCTCGGCATCGACAACCCCGTCCTGATCCGCATCATCGATCAAATGGAGGCGAATCTCGCCGAACCGCTGAAGCTTGCCGATATGACGCCGGCAAGCGGGCTCTCGCGCCGGCAGATGGAGCGCCTGTTTCAGCGCGAGATGGGACGCTCGCCGGCGCGCTACTACCTCGATATGCGGCTGGAGCGGGCGCATCTGCTGCTGCTCAGCTCATCCCAAGCCGTCATCGACATCGCCATGGCCTGCGGCTTCTCCAGCGCATCACATTTCTCCCGGACCTACCGGGAGCGCCATGGCTGCACGCCACAGGCGACACGAATGGCCGAAGCAGACCGGCGCCGTCTCGCCCTTGCGAGTGGAAAAGAAGAAGGGCGGACCGTCCTCAAGGAACGTCGCGTCGCATAGCCTCATCAAGAATACCTCACAGGAAGAGGACATTATGCTGCTGCACGCGCAAGCGTGGATCATGCGACCGTATCTCGACCGGGCGACCTTCCAACACTTCGAAGCAGCGCGCCAGCGTGTCGTCGGACAGGCGGCGCATCGCCTCGCCGGTGAAGAACGCAAGGTGTGGAAACAGAATGACATCGGGGCGCCCGAAAAGGGCACTGAGAGGATGGCCCTCCTTCGCCAACGGCTCCTCGCCATAGACATCCAGCCCGACGCCGCCGAGACGCCCCGCAAGCACGGCTTCGACCAGCGCCGCCTCATCGATCAGCGCTCCACGCGAAACATTGACGAGGATCGCGGCCGGTTTCAAGCAGGCGAGTTCGGCCCGGCCGATCAGATGGCGTGTCGAGGTGTTCAGCATGCTATGCAGCGACACGAAATCACATTGCCGCAGCATGGCCTGCAAATCATCGACCTTCTCGATTCCGGCGGCCGCCATCGTCGCGGCATCGACATGAGGATCATAGCCGAGAACCCGCGCCCGGAAGCCGGCGCCCGCCATGCGCGCCATGCTGCGGCCGATCTTTCCGGTTCCCACCAGCCCAACCGTCGCACCCGCGATATCGCGTCCCAGCCAGCGCTCGGTTGGCCAGATCCAGCCATCGCGCTCCATGGTCCGGCCAATCTCGGGGAGGCGCCTGGCAAGCGCGATCATCAGGGCAAAAGCCGCTTCGGCGACCGTCTCCTGCGCGTAGTCCGGCACGTTGACGACCGGTATGCCGCGCGCCATGGCGGCGGGAATATCGATGGCATCAATGCCGACACCATATTTAACAATGCCTCTCAGGCGCCTTGCCGCAGCGATGATGCGGGCCGTGATCGGCGTGTAGCACATCATAAGGAGGTCGGCGTCCGCCACCTCCTGCATCAACCTGTCTTCCGGGATACCGTCCGGCAGCGTGACGAGTTCGACGCCGCGCGCACGCAGGCCAGCATCGATCTCCGGGCACTCGATTTCCTGGTCCGTGCGGACGGCTTTCATGGTGTTGCTCCTCAATGATCCGAGACCGGCTCCGTCAGCCCGCTAGGATCGCCTGCTCGACGATCGTCAGCGCCTGGTCGAGCTCCTCGCGCGAGATGACCAGCGGCGGCGAGAGTGTCATGACGTTGCCCTGGCTGATCTTCAGGCTCAAACCTGCGTCGAGGCAGCGATAATAGGCGCGTTCGGCCAATGCATTGTCCGGTGCGAAGTCCGTCCGGCTTGAAACGATCTCGATGCCGAAGAGCAGGCCGCGGCCGCGCACGTCACCGATCGTCGCGCAGCGTTCGCCGAAGGCGCCGAGCCGGTCCATCGCGTAGGCGCCGAGTTCGGCGGCGCGCTCGGCAAGCCCCTCCTCAAGGATGATGGAGATTGTCGTCAGTGCCGCACGCGTGGTTACCGGGTTCTTTTCATGGGTATAGTGGCCGATGGCATAGTCGCCCGCGACGTCGAGATCGCGCCGCGCGACCACGCCGGCGATCGGCAGGATACCGCCGCCGAGCGATTTGCCGAGGACGAGGATGTCGGGAACGACGTCGTCGTGCTCGCACGCAAAGAAGCGGCCGGTCTTGCCGAGGCCGGTCGGGATTTCGTCAAAGATCAGCAAGGTCCCATGCCGGTCGCACGCTTCGCGCACCTGTTTCCAGAAGCCGGGCATCGGCGGGTTGGGCGTTGCCCGCATCGGTTCGGCGACAAGCGCTGCAAAGTCGCCCTCGCGGGCCAGCACATAGGAAATCATGTTGGCGCAGGCGCGGGCCGAGCCCTCGAGATTGTCCTGGCCATAGGCGCAGTGGCGGCTGGCCCAGGGCGCGACATGCTCGGCGCCGGGCAGGAGCGGACCGGCAATGCCCGAGCG
Organism: Shinella kummerowiae; assembly: GCF_009827055.1. Taxonomy (GTDB): domain Bacteria; phylum Pseudomonadota; class Alphaproteobacteria; order Rhizobiales; family Rhizobiaceae; genus Shinella; species Shinella kummerowiae. Next base: position 128,171 of record NZ_WUMK01000005.1, on the reverse strand, counting down.
GAAGGTCGCCTCGCCGCCGACGCTCGATGCGCCGAAACCGGCGCCGTGGAAGGCGTCCCAGAAGGAAAGCGTCTTGAAACGGCCGGTGGCGGCGCGCGCCAGCTTCAGCGCGACCTCGATCGCATCCGAGCCGCCCGTCGTGAACAGCACCTTGCCGAGATCGCCCGGCGCAAGCCGGCCGAGCATCTCCGCCAGTTCGACAGCGGGCTCGCAGGTGAAACGGCGCGGGGCAAAACACAAATCGTCGATCTGGTCCTTGATCGCCTGCTTCAGCCGCGGATGGCCATAACCGATATGGTGGACGCTGTTGCCGTGGAAATCCATGTAGCGCCGGCCGGCCATGTCCTCGATCCAGATGCCCTCCGCCTTGGCGATGGCGGTCAGGCAGGGGCTCGACAGGCTCTGGTGCAGGAATGCAGCGGCATCACGCGCCACGAGGGACTGTGTAGGCTCATCGCCCATCCGGGCGTTCCAGACCCTGCGCTCCGCCGACGTGTTGGCTTCGCCCTCCGTGTGGACCAGGGCGGGTGCTGTGGCCTTCATCTTTTCCTCCGATCATCGCGACACCGTGCTGCGGAAGCTATCGCACCTATCGAAGTACTGACAAAATCGATATTCTTGGCCTGAATTAAGAATTTCTCGATATCCTAAGGTCTTGGCTTTCATGCGCTATGTCCAGCTTCGGGCTTTCCACCACGTGGCTCTTACAGGCAGTTTTTCGCGGGCCGCGCGCGCCTTGCACCTCACGCAACCCGCTATTTCCGATCAGGTGCGCTGGCTGGAAGAAGAGTATGATGCAGCCCTGTTCGTGCGAAAGCGCCGCGAGATCGAACTGACCCCGGTGGGGTTACGGCTGCTGGCGGCAACGCGCCGCTTGTTCGATGCGGAAGGCGAGGCGCTGGAGGTTCTGCAGGAAGAGCGATCGCTCCGCGCGGGCATGCTCCGGATCGCCGCCGATTCGGTGGATCACGTCCTCGACGTGCTCACTGTTTTCCAGAACCGGTTTCCCGGTATTCAGATCAAAATTGTCGGCGGAAACTCGCACAGTATCGTCGAGGACCTGCTTGCCTATGAAGTGGATATCGGGGTCCTTGGTGACATCGTCGACGAGCGGCCGTTCGAGGTGTTTTCGCTCAATGTCTCACCCGTCGTGCTCTTCGTCTCCCAATCGCATCCGCTTGCGACCCGGACAAGCCTTCCGCTTGATGCGCTGAGCGCATGGCCGCTGGTCATGCGGGAACAGGGTTCTCGCACCCGGCAGATGCTGGAGACAATCGCAGAGGCGCAAGGTGTGCCCCTTCGTTGCGCAATCGAGGCCGAGGGCCGCGAGGCCGTTCGACGGATCGTCGCCGCCGGCCTCGGTGTCGGGGTCGTCTCCGACGCGGAGTTCGACAACGATCCGAGACTGGTCAAAATCGCAATCGAGAGCCATCCGCTTTCGATGCATGAAAAACTGATCTGCCTGAAGGATCGCCGCAACAGCAAGTCGATCCAGGCGTTCTTCGCAACCGCACGATCCGTATCGGGCGCGGCGCGACGCGATCCGTGATCTAGGCCGCGGTCATCTCGGACAGCCAGTCACGAAATGCCACGACTTTCGGCAGTTTCTCCTTCGCCCCCGAGGTCAGGAACCAGTATGAACCGGCGGCCTGAAGGCGGACGCGGAAAGGCTCCACAAGCAGGCCACTGGAAAGCTCGCGCTCGATAAGGACTCCCCGCCCCAGCAAGACGCCCTTGCCTTCCACGGCGGCGCGAATTGCCATGATCGACTGATCGAAGAACGATCCGGACGACGTATCGATGCCCTTGACGCCGGCATGGGTGAGCCATGTGTCCCAGTCTTCTGCATATCCGGGCACATGCAAGAGGTCATGCCCCTTCAGATCCTGCGGACAGGCGAGCGCCTCGGCATATTTCGGCCCACAGACCGGAAAGGCTTCGTCGCGAAGCAGGAGCATGGCCTCGTGCTTCGGCCAGTTGCCCAGCCCGAAGGCGATCGTTGCATCGACCTTGTCCTCACCATGGTCGAGTGCCGTCAGCCTGAGGTCGATCTCAGGCTGGCGCGCGCGGAACAGGTCGAGCCGCGGCGCAATCCATTGACTGGCAAACGATGTCGGCACGTGCACAACCAGCATTTCGCGTGTGCCGTGTCCGGCAAAACGACGGCTGGCTTCATCTATCGCCGCGAAGGCCAGGCCGAGCTCCTCGGCATAACGTCGCCCCGGAACCGTCAGCCTGACGCCATTGGCATGCCGTGTGAACAGCGCCTTGCCGAGCCTGCCTTCAAGCGCGCGGATGTGCTGCGAGACGGCGGACGGCGTGACATTCAGCTCAGCGGCGGCGCCAGCGAAGGTGCCGAGCCGCCCGGCGGCCTCGAAGGCCCGAAGCCAATTCAGCGGCAAGTGTGCGGAGGCCATGTCGCCCTTAATTTTTCTAATCCTGCCCCACGGTAGTCGTGATTGCCCGGCGTGGCAAGAACGACTGCCGTGCGGTCGGATCAGGATCGTGGGGATACTCCTATCGCCACGCCTGGGTGCGCGCCAACAGGCCACGAGCGATCAGCGCGTGGACAAGCTTGGCGGCGACATTGGTGTAGAAGATCATCATGCCCATCGCCGCTGCCGGTGCGATATCGCCTGCATCATCCATGTTGAGCACGGCGACTGATGCAAGCTTGGTATCGGTGGAGTAGAGAAAGACCACCGCCGAGACCGTCGTCATCGCGTTGACGAACAGATAGATCGCGATGTTGAGGATCGCCGGCAGGCAGACCGGCACAGTGACCCGGAAGAACAGCCTGTGGAACGGCTGCTTCAGCGAGGACGCGACGGATTCAAACTCCGGATCCATCTGCTTCAGCGCGGTCAGTGCCGTCAGATGCGCGACCGTGTAGAAATGCGTCACGGTACAGATCACGAGGATCGCCATCGTTCCGTAGATCGAGTTCAGCGGGTTGGCGGGATTGTTGAAAAAGAAGATGTAGGCGAGGCCGAGCACCATGCCCGGCACAGCCATGGGCATCATCGCCAGGAAGTGGAAGAGGCTGCGGCCGAAGCGGAAGCCATCCGTCTTCTCCACCATGTAGGCGCCGGCGAAGACGACGAGCGAACCGAAGAGTGCCGTCAGCAATGCCAGCTTGATCGAGTTGCCATAGGCCGCCCAGCCGCCGCCATCCATCAGGTCGAAAGCAAAATTCTTCGTCGTCAGCGTCAGGTCATAGGGCCAGAATTTTACGAGCGCCGCGATCTGGCACATGGCAATCATGCCGAGGATGAAGAGGCTGACCAGGCACGCGAAGCCGAAGCAGATTCTGTCCATGCCGGCGTTGGGTTTTGGCGCATAGGGCACGGCGCGAGCCGATAGCAGCGCCACCTGCCGCTTCTGCATGCGCCGGTCGACGGCGAAGGCTAGGATTGCCGGCACGAGCAGGATGACGGAAACCACCGCCCCCATTTCGAAATTCTGCTGGCCGATCACCTGCTTGTAGATATCGACGGCGAGCATGCTGTATTGCCCGCCGATCACCTTTGGCAGGCCGAAATCGGTGATCACCAGTGTGAAGACGACGAAGGCGGCGGAGACGATGCCAAACCGCGCGCCCGGCACCGTGACGGTGGTGAAGGTGCGCCATTTACTGGCCTTCAGCGATGTCGCGGCCTCGTAGTGTCGCGCATCGGCAATGGACAGCGCCGTCAGGATGATGAGGAAGGCATGCGGCAGCGTGAAGAAGACCGAGCCGATCACGATGCCGATCGGACCATAGATGGAGTAGCCCATCAGCCAATCTTTGAAGACACCCTGATTGCCGAAAAGATAGACCAGCGCGATACCCGGTAGCAGTGACGGCACGAGGATCGGGATCGTCAGGATGCCACGAAAAAGCCCTTTCAGCGGCATGCAGCTGCGTGTCAGCCCATAGGCGAGCGCGAAGGCAACGGAGATCGTCACCACGGTGCTGATCGCCGCCATCAGCACGGAATTGTAGATGGAGCGAGCCAGGGCGGGGGTCGAGAAATAGGTCTTGAAGTTTTCAAGACCAAGGCTGCTCGCCGGCCGCAACACGACACGCCGGAACGTGCCGGAATCGTAATCCCGCCATTCCGTCCCCTTCTCCAGCGTCGGGCCGGCGAGAAAGGCAGCATCGGCGGTCGTGCCACGAATGCGGTAATGCACGGGGCTGCGGAAGCTGAAATCCGGGAAGAACTTGGTCGCAGCGAGGCGCCCATCGGAACTGCTGACAAGCTCTTCGTCCGTTACGACGCCGAGCTTCTGGTTGAGCGCATCAGCGGCGACGACGGGGCCCCAGTTCGTGCCCGTTTCGTCGCTCACCTGGAATTCGAAGGCGGCGAGATCAAAGCGGTAGGTCGATAGGGATTTCGAAAGCATGATGAAGAGCGGCGCACCGAGGGCGACGACCAGATAGAGCCCGATCACGGCCATCAGGCCGAGCTTGATGCGGTCGTCGCGGGACGATTCCTGCCGCAGTCGCTTTCCGACGAGCGGCAGGTAGGGTGCTTCAAGATCGATGTTCATCCTCACGCACCTCTCGGAAAGAGCAGCAGGCGTTCGCGGGGGATTTCCACCTGGATGACGGCACCCGTCTCGATGCTGAGGCGCCGGACCGCATTGACGGAGAAGTCGGCGACGAGTGAACGCTCACCGAGCCGTGGCGCGGTCAGTCGCGTGCGCCAGAACATGCCGAGGAACTCCATCTCCCGCACTTCGGCATCGATAAGGTTCTGCGGCGTCGCAGGTCGGTCGACCGCGTTGACGGCATGCGCATCGGCGCCGTGCGGGATGATATCGACCGGACGCACAACGGCTGTCACGATATCGTCCGCCGCAAAGCCCTCCGTCGCACAACAGAAGGCCGAATGACCGATCTCGATCTGGCCATCCGGCAGCACCTTGCCCGGAAACTGGTTGGTCTCGCCGATGAAGTCGGCAACGAACAGGGTGCGGGGATGCCGGTATATTTCCGTCGGTGAGCCGACCTGTTCGATTACTCCGTGGTTCATGACGACGATCCGGTCGGCCATGGCAAGCGCTTCCTCCTGGTCGTGCGTCACCATGATGGTCGTTACGCCAAGCTTGCGTTGCAGCGCCTTGATCTCGTGGCGCAGGTGCACGCGCACCTTTGCATCGAGCGCCGAAAGCGGCTCGTCGAGCAGAAGCAGGCCAGGCGAAATCGCGATCGCGCGGGCAAGTGCTATGCGCTGCTGCTGGCCGCCGGAAAGCTGGGCGGGATATTTCTTGCCCTGCGCCGAAAGACCGACCATTGCCAGAAGCTCGGCGACGCGGGAGGCGATCTCCGGTTTCGGGCGGCCCGTATTTTCCAGTCCAAAGGCAATGTTCTGCTCGATGGTCAGGTTCGGGAAGAGCGCATAGGACTGGAAGACGATGCCGTAGTCACGCCGGGACGCCGGCAGGGTCGAGATATTGCGATTACCTTGCAGGATGGTGCCGTGCGTCTGGAGATCAAGGCCGGCAATCGCCCGCAGCAGGGTCGTCTTGCCGCAGCCCGACGGGCCGAGAAAACAGATGAATTCGCCCTTCGCAATGGTGAGCGAGATGTCGCGCAATGCAACGAAATCGCCGTAGCTTTTCCAGAGATCGGTGATTTCCAGATAGGGCGACGGCGTATGCGCCTCTTCGGCGCCGCGGGCATTGCTTACGGGTGTCGGTTCGATCGACATGGCATGTCTCATCTGCAAGCTCCGCTGGCTGTCAGGCAATGGGTCGAGAATGCGAAGGGCGGAGTGCGAACGCACCCCGCCCGGTCGATCAGAATCAGCTCTTGGGTTCCGACTTCGCGTCGTAGCGCTTCTGCCATTCCTTGAGGATGGCGCCACGGTTGTTCGCGGCCCATTCGAAGTCGTTGTCGATCATCTTAGAGGCGATGTCGGATGGCAGATGCTCGACCTGCTTGGCGACGCCGGGATAGGCAACGACGGCATAGCCCGCATTGTACATCTCGTTGGCTTCCCGGGTGACCGACCAGTCGACCAGGGTCTTGGCGGCATCGAGGTTCGCCGTTCCGGCGATGATGGCCGTCGCCTCCGCTTCCCAGCCCGATCCTTCGGACGGGAAGATGATGTCAATCGGCGCACCGGCGCTCTTGGCCTTGGCGCCCGGAAACTCGAACGACACGCCGATGACGGCCTCGCCGGCACCAGCCATCTTGCAGGGTTTCGAGCCGGAATGCGTGTAGGCCGAAATGTTCTCATGGAGCTTGTCCATGAAGGACCAGGCCTTCTCGTCGCCCCACATCTGCATCCAGCCCGAGACGTCGAGGAAACCGGTGCCTGACGAGGCCGGGTTCGGCATCACGATATGGCCCTTGTATTCCGGCTTGGTCAGGTCGTCCCAGCTCGTCGGCGCCTTGAGGCCGAGCTTCTCGCCTTCCACGGTGTTGTAGCAGAGCGCCGCGACATAGGCGTCCATGCCGACCCAGCTCGGCGGCGTATCCTTGTCGACGAACTTCTTGTCCAGCGCCGCAACATCCTTCGGCTCATAGGCCTCCAGCATGCCTTCGGTCTTGAGGAGAAGCAGCGATGTCGCGGCAAGGCCCCAGACGACGTCGGCCTGCGGGTTGTCCTTTTCGGCAAGCAGCTTGGCGGTCATGATACCGGTGGAGTCGCGCACCCAGTTGATCTTGATATCGGGGTGGGCTTTCTCGAAGGTCGCCTTGTAGCGGTCGAGGTCGACGGCTTCGACCGCGGTATAGACGGTGAGTTGGGTTTCAGCGAAAGCAATGGCGGGAAGCACGGCGGACATGGCGCCGGCCAGCAAAAACAGCATGCGTTTGTTCATGATTGAAAATCTCCTCTGAAGGCCTGGAAAAACCGGGGAAGCACGGCGGGCGATCTAGGCGTCGCCCTTGTATGATCGGCTTCAGGAGGCATTCTGCGCATCGGTTTTCAGTAAGTAAAATTTATTATTCTTATCATTCGAAAGATAAAACCTATAGATTTTTGCCACTAAAACAGGCAGGCACGCAATGTCTGCCACCGCAATCGGCATGGCCTGCCCCACGCTCAGGCAATAAAAAAGGAGCCGCACGAAGCGGCTCCCGGAATGGGTGATCCCGCGGGGGGAACGACGTCGGATCACCAGGGCAGGGAGAAGGTTTTCACATTGGTGAAGCTCTTCATGGCTTCGATCACGCCTTCCTTGTAACCGTTGCCGGAATCCTTGATCCCGCCGAAGGGGCTCATCTCGATGCGGTAGCCCGGCACCTCCCAGATGTTGACCGTTCCCACCTTCAGACCGGCAATGTATTTCTGCATGCGGCGGAAGTCGTTGGTGCAGACCCCAGAGGACAGGCCGAAGGCCGTCGAATTCGAAAGCGCGATCAGCGCGTCGTCATCATCCGGCGCGCGGACGATCGGGATGATCGGCGCGAAGGTCTCCTCCATCACCAGCTCGCTCGCGTGGGAAACGTGATCGACGACGACAGGTGGCAACAGCGCACCGCGCCGACCGGGATCATAGAGAATCTGCGCGCCCTCCTCGGCCGCCTTGTGCACGCGGCGCTCGAACACTTCCGCAGCCTTGGCATGCACGACCGTGCCGAGGTCCGTCGTCCGGTCCATGGGATCGCCGAACCTGAGCTTCTTCGCCCGTTCCAGCACGAGCGGCACGAAGCGGTCAGCCACACGCTCCTGGCAGAGGATGCGCTTGACCGCCGTGCAGCGCTGGCCGGAATTTTTCGTGGCACCCGCGACCGCAAGGTCTGCCGCTCGCGCGAGATCATCATCCGACAGGTCGTTGAGGATGATCAGCGGGTCGTTGCCGCCCAGTTCAAGGATCTGGCGCTTGTAATGCGCATGCGTCGCGATCAGCTTGCCGACCGGCACGCTGCCGGTGAAGGTGATCAGATCGAAGTTCGGGTTGGTGATCATTTCCATGCCGATATCGCTCGGCCAGCCCGTGACGACGGAGAGCATTTCCGGCGGCAGGCCGGCCTCGTAGAGAATGTCGGCGAGGACCAAAGCCGTCATCGGCGTCAACTCGGTCGGCTTCAGCACCACGCAATTGTTGGTGGCGATTGCCGGCGCCACCTTGTGCGCCACCATGTTGAGCGGGTGGTTGAAGGGGGTAATCGCCGAGATGGCGGTCAACGGCTCGCGGGTGGTGAAGATCTTGCGCTGCTTGCCGTGGGGCGTGAGGTCGCAGGAGAAGATTTCACCATCGTCATGGATGCACATCTGGCCCGACAGCGTGAACACATCGAAGGCGCGCCCGACCTCATAGAGGGAATCCTGCTTGGAAATACCGAGCTCCAGCGTGATGAGGTCTGAAATCTCCTCCTTGCGGGCGACCAGCAGTTCGGCGGCCTTCAGGAGAATGCGCTGGCGCTCGTAGCGCGTCAGCTTCGGCTGGTAGGCGGCAGCGATCTCGAAAGCCCTGCGGGCGTGTTCCGCATTGCCGGCTGGAACGGTGCCGATGACGGCATCGTTCCAGGGGTAGTGCACCTCAACCACACCTTCGGTATCGACCATTTTGCCGGCAATTCGCATCGGCTCGTGACGGATCGCGAATGTCGTTTCCACCTTTGTCATTGTTCGCTCCCTATTTTGCCGGCTGCGCGGCTGCGACGAGCGCGTAGTAGAAAGCATCGAAATTGCGCAATGTGCCAGCTGACAAAAGCTCCGGCAGCGTGCGGTTGGCTATGAAGGGCACTTCCTGCTCCGTGAGGCCGCCGTGCGAGCGCAGCGGCTCGTTCAAGGCGGCAAGGTCATGCCGATGCTCGCTGGTGCCGAGGGTCTTGTTCTCCGACGAGACAAGCACGATGTCGCCGATGCGGTCATCGGGCAGCTCGAAACGGATGCAGGCTTCCGGGCGGGACAGGACGACGTCGATGCCCTCGATTGCCTGCAGCCGCTCGATGATCTCCTCCTTGTCGGTGCCCTCAGGCAGGTACGCCGTGGCAAACGAGCCGAGCGCGCCGTGGTGCACGACATAGGGATCGGTGATCGGCAGGATGACACGCGCCGCATCCTTGCCGAGCCATTGGTCGAGCAGGTCCTGCACGTAGATGACGTCGGGCGTTCCGTCCGCCTTGTGCTTCGGTTTCATGCCGTGATCGGCGGTGACAACGATCGCCGCACCGAGGGCATCGAGTTCGGTCAGGTACTTGTCGAACATCTCGTAGAAATCGTTCGCCTGCTTCACGCCCGGGGCATATTTGTGCTGCACATAATCGGTGGTCGTCAGATACATGACGTCCGGACGGAACTCCTTGAGGAGCTTGACACCCGCGGCAAAGACGAACTCCGAGAGCTCAGCGGAATAGACTTCGGGCACGGGGCGGCCGAGCCAGGCCGACGCATTGTCGATACCGTGTTCCGCCTTGGTCGAGGTGTCGGATTTTTCGGAGGAGAAGCAGACCGCACGGCCTTCGTCGAATTTCAGGCCATGACCGAGCAACGCCCGCAGCTTGTCCTTGGCCGTCACCACGGCAACGCGGGCGCCGGCATCATAAAAGGCCTTGAAGACGGTTGGCGCGCGGAGGAACCGCGGGTCGTTCATCATCACTTCCTTGCCGGTCGCCGGCTCGTAGAGATAGTTGCCGCAGATGCCGTGGATCGAAGGCGGCCGGCCGGTGGCGATGGAGAGGTTGTTGGGGTTGGTAAAGCTCGGGATTACGCTGAGCGCGGTCCTTTCCGTGCCCGTCTTGCGGATGCGCGCGAGTGTCGGCATCAGGCCCGCCTTGATGGCCTCGTCGAGATAGGCCGGCTCGCAGCCGTCCAGGCAGATGGCAATCGCCGGGACGTTCGGCCAGGGATAGGTGCGCCGGTTGGCGGTGACGGTGATCGTGGACATCTGGTTCATCGGAAGTTCCATTCTTCGTTAAGCGGCGAGACGGCTGCGTTCTTCAAGGGCGATGGCTGGCGGAGCGGCGCTATCGACGCCCATTTCGGCCAGCGACGAGCGGGCAGCCTCAACCACGCGGCGCATGACATGCTCGTCCATGCGGCCGATGCAGCCGACGCGGAAACTGTCGACGACCGTCAGCTTGCCTGGGTAGATGATGAAACCCTTGTCCTTCATCAGGCTGTAGAAACGATCGAAGGCGAAGGCCGGGTGGGCCGGGCTGAAGAAGGTGACGATGATCGGCGATAGCCACTGGTCGGCAAGCAGCGTTTCGAACCCGGCTTCACGCATGCCAGCCACCATGACATCGCGGTTGCGGGCATAGCGCGCGCCGCGGGCGGCGACGCCGCCCTCTTCGCGATGCAGGCGCAGGGCCTCCAGGAAGGCGGCAACAACATGGGTCGGCGGCGTGAAGCGCCACTGGCCCGTCTTGTTCATGTAGTCCCACTGGGCATGCACATCGAGACTGAGCGAATGGCTGCGGCCCTTGGCGGCTTCAAGCTCGCTCTTGCGGGCGATGACGAAGCCGAAGCCCGGCACACCCTCGATGCACTTGTTGGCGGAGGAAACGATGGCCTCGTAGCGGAAATCGGCAAGGCCGGCCGGCACGGCACCGAAGGCACTCATCGAATCGACGAGCAATTTACGGCCGTGAGCATAGACGGTGTCGGAAATTTCCTTCAGCGGGTTGAGGATGCCGGAGCTGGTTTCGCAATGGATGACAACGACATGGGTGATTGCCGGATCGGCATCGAGTGCCGCGGCGACTTCAGGGCCGCGTGGCGGCATGTAGTCGCCCTTGTCGATCGTCACGTGGTCGCGGCCGAGATAGGACAGCGTCTGGGCGATGCGCTTGCCATAGGCGCCGTTGCTCAACACTAGAACCTTGCCGTCGCGCGGAACGAAGGAGCCGAGCATCGCCTCGACCGAGAAGGAACCGCTGCCCTGCATCGGCACACAATCGAACTCGCCCTTGGCGTCACCGGCAATCTCGAGGAGCTGATGGCGCAGGTCGCTGGTCATGGCCCGGAAATCACCATCCCATGACCCCCAGTCCCTCAGCATCGCTTCCTTGACGGTGTAAGCAGTCGTCAGTGGGCCGGGAGTCAGGAGATAGGGTTCACCGAGCCTGGGCGATTCCAGCGGCGCGATCGTTTTGTCAGAAGCGGTGTTCGGCATGGTCCGTCCTCACGTTTGGCTTATCCGGGGACGACAATGCGGTTGAAATACATATATGTAAAATCGTTCTTTTGTATCGAACGATAGATTTAATTTATATTCCTAGGCTGCCGGGATCAGCCGGCTTTCCAGAAGATCGCCGGTCTCGCACAGGCGCGGATAGGCCATGGTCGTGACCAGTGAATTGACCTCCTTCAACGCCCGCACGATTTCCAGATGCATGTCACTGGACTGGATGCTTGCGGCGATCCCCTGCCGCAATCGCTCCAGATGGCTCTTGCTGCTGTCATCGACGAGGCGGCGGACATGCTCCTTCTGCCGAACCATCTCGCGCGCGATGATCGGATCGGGCGAGACCAGCAGGTTGGCTGCGAGCCGGACATTGGAGAACACCGCAGCATGCAGCAGCATCAGTTCCCGCCACCCCTCCAGCGAAAAGGCACCGGCCCCGGCAAGCCGCTCCTCGGCGATCTGAAGAAGGCTCTTTGCCACCACGTCGCCGGCATATTCCAGATGGATCGCCGCTTCGGTAAGCTCGATGCCGCGCCGGGATTGCTCGTCTGTCAGCACGCCGCGATTGACGGCGGCAATGTAAAGCTTGATCTCACTATGCGCCCGGTGGATGTCGCCATCGATGCGCCGAAGCGCTTTCACCGCTTCGGGTGTGGGAGACTGGATGACCGTCATGACGGGTTCCAGCATGCGGGTCGTCAAATTGCCCATATGCAGCACTTCGCGCGCCGCCGCGGCGAGCGCCTGCGCCGGCTTGTCAATGAGCGAACCGTCCAGCGCGCTGGCATGAGCGGTCAGGTCGCTCTCTCCCGCCGCCTTCGGTGCAAGAAGCCTGACGAAACGTGCCATCAATCCGCATGACAACAGGCCAATGAGGACCAGCGCAGCGTTGAAGAGCACATGCAGATTGACCAACCTGGCGGCGACCGTTCCGCCTGGAAGCCAGTCGAAGGGCGCGTGCAGCGAAAACACCGCAAAGATCATGGCACTGAACATGGCGCGGAACAGAAGGTTTCCCAATGGCAGGCGCCGGCCCTCCACTGGCAGACCGCGGGTCAGCCAGAGCGCGATCAGTCCACCGCCGAGATTGACGCCGAGGATAAGCGGAATGCCGACTTCGAGCGGCACAAGCCCTTTCGCAGCGAAAGTAAGGATGAGCAGGATTGCCGCAACGCTTGAATGCAAGGCCCAGGTAAAGAGGGCCGCGAGGATCATCACCGTCAACGCATCCTTGCCGATGAAAGCGATTGCGGACGGCAGGAGCGGACTTTGCGCCAACGGCAGTGTCGCATGGCCAATCATCTGCAATGACAGCAGCAGCAAGCCAATGCCGAGCACGGCGCGCCCGGCTTCAACGGCCTTGCGCGTATGCGCCTTCAAATGCAGCAGCCCCCCGCCGGCAATCAGCAACGGCCCCAGCCAATGCAGATCGAAGGAGAGGATCTTGACGACCAGCGCCGAGCCCAGATCGGCGCCGAGAAGCACCGCCAGACCAACATCGAGCGCCAGCGCACCGCTGATGGCAAAGCCGGCGGCTAGCATGGCGACGGCCGTCGAACTTTGCAGGGCGATCGCCACAACGCAGCCGCAGATCGCCGCGCGCGGCCGGCCGCCGGCACCCCCGACCGTGCGCGCGACCAGGTCTCCCCAGGCCGTTTCGACGCCCGTTTTCACAAGGCTGACGGCATAGAGCAGCAGAACAGTGGCTGCGGCAAGTTCAAGGGCGACGGCCGGAAGGTTCATGGACGCGCTCCGCGACAGGGATGGGAATCCGAAAACTATCCAGCGCCGCTTTACATAAATCAAATCGTTCGTTTTAATGAATTCATAATCTCAACCTATGAAAGGGGACGGTGGCATGCGCTATGTCCAGCTTCGCGCCTTCCACAACGTGGCCATTCATGGCGGCTTTTCGCGCGCGGCGGAGGCGCTCTTCCTCACACAGCCCGCGGTTTCCGATCAGGTGCGCAAGCTCGAGGAGGAATATGACGTCCTCCTCTTCAACCGCAACAAGAAGCAGGTAACGCTGACCCAGGCCGGCCAGCAGCTTCTGGAAATCACCCGGCGCATGTTCGACGTCGAGCAGCAGGCGCTTGACCTGCTCTCGGAGTCCCGGGCGCTGCGCGCTGGAAAACTGCGGATCGTCGCCGACGCCGCCCATCACCTGCTCCATATCCTCGCCGCCTTCCGCCGCGCCTACCCGTCCGTGCAAGTCTCGATTAATGCCGGCAACACGGAGACCGTCATCACCAGCCTGCACGCCTACGAGGCGGATATCGGTGTTCTCGGCGAAATCCCGCAATCCAGCGATTTCGAGATCCTGAAGCTCAACTCCACGCCGATCATCGCCTTCGCAAGCCGCGGCTACCCACTGGGCGATCAGAAGGAAGTCTCGTTCGCCGAACTCGCCAAACACCCGCTCGTTCTGCGCGAGCGCGGTTCGAAAACCCGCCAGAAGCTGGAGGCCATGGCCGAACAATGCGGCGTCACCCTGACACCGCTCATCGAGGCAGAGGGACGCGAGGCGGTTCGCGAGATCGTCGCGGCCGGCGGCGGCGTCGGCTTCGTCTCTTCCGCCGAATTCGGCCAGGACAACCGCCTTGTGCCGATCCACATCAAGGCCCCGGAAATGCTGATGGACGAGGCAATGATCTGCCTGCGCGAGCGCAGCAACGGCAAACTCGTCAGCGCATTTTTCGACGTCGCACGACGGCTTTCGCGGGCGGAAGGCGGTTCGTAGCCTCCCCCGTGACGAACGTGGTGCCCTTTAACTGAAGTTCCGTTTGTAGGTCGATGCGATGAGCGTGGTGGCGGCGGCGAAGGCGGCCTCCTCGTCGCGCTGTTCGATGGCTTCGAGGATCGCCCGGTGCTGGGCGAGCGACTGGCCGAAACCGCCGGAGGCAGCCATGGTCTTCGGAATACTGATCGAAAGCGCGGCCCTGATGACCGAGGAAACGGGCAACAGGAAACGGTTGCGGGCGGCCTGGAATATCTGAAGGTGGAAATCGATATCGGCCTCGATCGCCGCATCGATGCCGGTCTGCTCCTCCGCCATGCGCAGGAAGGCCGCACGGATCGCCGCATGGTGCGCGGCCGAACCACGACGGGCGGCAAGGCGTGCCGCAAGCGGTTCGATTGAAAGGCGGATTTCAAAAAGCTCCTCGGCCAGCGCGTCCTGGTCTTCGGCATCGCCCTGCCAGGACAGCACGACCGGATCGAGCGTGTTCCAGTGTTCCGCTGCCCGCACCCGCGTGCCGAGCCGCGGCTTCGCCTCGATGAAGCCCTTGGTCGACAGGATTTTCAACGCCTCGCGCAACGTCGTGCGGCTGACGCCGAGGGCTGCCAGCATGTCGGCCTCGCGCGGCAGGGTCTCGCCGACCTTCAGGTCGCCCAGCGTGATGCGCCGGCCGATATCGCCTGCAATACGGGCTGGCAAGCCGCGATCTTCCCGAGCGATTGGCTTCATGCACCCTCCCCTTCGTCTTCCTCGTACATAGACGGTTCGTCCTATTCGGGAAAGCCGCCCAGGGCGCTCGCATAGCGCCGGGTCATTTCCAGACCGACCGACGTGGGTCGCGCGGCGGGCGCCCGGTCGTGGATTGCGATGCCCGCGCGCTCACCGAACAAGCGCTTGCCGTAGCACATGAGGGTCTCGATGCCCTGCATGGAGAAGACGACGCCCGGCAGCATGCGGCGATACTCCTCCTCGGCATGCGCATCCCAGCCGTCGCAGAAGAATTCATAGGCGCGCACGGCATAGTCGATGGAATCCGGCGCCAGGATCAGGCCAATGCAGCCGATGCGCAGGTTTTCCAGCAGCTCCAGCCCTGCCCGGCCGTTGAAGACCGGCAGCCGGCCCTCCGTCACCGCGATCAGGTGGGCGATATCGACGACCGGTCCCTCCCCCTTCACAAGACGGATGTTTGGGTGCTGGTGCGCGAGATCGCGAATGTCCGTCGCCGTGAGGCCCCGGCCCATCAGCGCCGGGGCGTTCTGGATGGCGAGCGGCAGGTCTGTGCTTTCTGCGACGCGGCCGAAGAAACGGATATATTCGACGGCAGAATATTGGCCGACCATCGGTGGCTGGAGGATCAGCCAGTCGGCACCGGCGGCCGTCGCATGGCGCACCTGACGCACCTGTTCCTCGACGGACGCGCCGAAGATCGTCAGCGCGACGGGCACGCGACCGGCGGTATCCTCGACCACCCAATCCATGATCGCCATGCGCTCGGCCTCGTCGAGCTTGGAGGCCTCGGTCGCGAGGCCAAGGGCGGCCATGCCGTGCACGCCGCTCGCCAGGCAGATTTCCGTCTGCCGGCGCATCGCCGCGCGGTTGAGTTTCTCCTGCTCGTCGAACAGCGCGTAGAGAATGGCATGGATGCCGTGCAGGTCTTCGACGCGAAAATCCTTCACCATCGCCTCCTCAATGGCTCTCGCGAGGGACAGCATGACCGCTGCCCCCAACGAGAAAATCAAGATCTGCCCCCGTATCGGCCTGCATGACGCGCTCGACATAGAGGCCCTGATAGCCACGGGTCATGTCCGGCACCGGTGCCGTCCATTCGGCCTTTCTGCAGGCAAGCTCAGCGTCGTCGACATCGAGATGCAGCCGACGGCCGGCGACGTCGAGTTCGATAAAATCCCCATCGCGCACCAGCGCCAGCGGGCCGCCGACGGCCGCTTCCGGCGCCGTGTGCAGGACAACGGTGCCGAAGGCCGTGCCGGACATGCGGGCATCGGAAATTCGCACCATGTCGCGCACGCCCTTCTTCAGGAGTTTTTGCGGCAGCGCCATGTTGCCGACCTCGGCCATGCCGGGATATCCCCTCGGGCCGCAGTTCTTCAGAACCATGAGCGAGGTCTCGTCGATATCGAGATCGGGATCATCAACCCGCGCCTTGTAGTGATCGATGGTCTCGAAGACCACGGCGCGGCCGCGGTGCTGCATCAGGGCCGGCGTTGCCGCCGATGGCTTGATGATGGCGCCACTCGGCGCGAGATTGCCGCGCAGCACGGCGATGCCCCCGCTTGCGGTCAGGGGCCTGTCACGCGGCAGGATGACGTCATCGTTGAAGTTTTCGACGCCCTCGATGTTGGCGCCGACGCTGTTGCCAGTGACTGTCAAAGCATCGAGGTCGAGGAGATCGGCAATTTCCTTCATGACGACCGGCAGGCCGCCGGCATAGTAGAAATCCTCCATCAGGTAGCGGCCGGAGGGCATGAGATTGAGGATGGTCGGCACGTCGCGGCCGAACCGGTCCCAATCATCGAGCGACAAGGGCGTGCCGGTGCGGCCGGCGATCGCCAGGAGGTGGACCACTGCATTGGTGGAGCCGCCGACCGCGCCGTTGACGCGGATGGCGTTGGCGAAGGCCGCACGCGTAAGAATCTTCGACAGGCGCAGGTCTTCCGCGACCATGCCCACGATGCGCCGGCCCGTCAGCCGCGCCAACCGGGCCCGCTCGGCATCGACTGCAGGAACGGCGGCGTTGCCCGGGAGGGCAAGCCCTAGCGCCTCGACTATGGAGGCCATGGTGGACGCCGTGCCCATGGTCATACAGTGACCCGGTGAGCGCGACATGGCGCTTTCGGCCGCCTGGAAATCCTTCTGCGACATCACGCCGGCGCGCACATCCTCGGAGAACTTCCAGACATCCGTGCCCGAACCGATGGTGCGGCCGCGGAAGCGGCCGTTCAGCATTGGCCCGCCGGAAATGACGATCGAGGGCAGATCGCAGGACGCGGCCCCCATGACGAGCGACGGCGTGGTCTTGTCGCAGCCGGCCATCAGCACAACGCCGTCGATCGGGTTGCCGCGGATCGCCTCCTCGACATCCATGGAGGCCAGGTTGCGGAAGAGCATGGCGGTCGGGCGCAGGTTCGATTCACCACACGAGAAAACCGGGAACTCCACGGGCAGGCCGCCCGCCTCCAGCACGCCCGCCTTGATGTGCTCGATGAGACCGCGGAAATGCGCGTTGCAGGGGGTGAGTTCGGAGAAGGTGTTGCAGATGCCGATGACCGGGCGCCCGTCGAAGACATCGTCCGGCAGGCCGTTGTTCTTCATCCAGCTCCGGTGAATGAACGCATCCTTGTCCAGCCCGCCGAACCAATGCTGAGACCGTAATTTCCGGGACATTTTTACTCCTCCAACAAAGCATGCCAGCAAGCCGGCTTTATTTTTCTCATATAATCGGAGTTATTTTCGGTCAAGCGGCAGAATGGGCAGTGCAGATAAAGAAAAACCTCCGACGAAGGATCGCCGGAGGTTTCGGATGGGCAGAGAGGACCTGCCGAAGACGGTCAGGGGTGGTGCAGGACACTCATGCCGCCATCGACCGTAAGGCAGGTGGCATTCATGAAGGGGCACTCGTCCGAGACCATGAAGAGCGCGGCCTTGGCGATCTCTTCCGGCATCGCGATGCGCCCGCCCGGATGGAGTTTCATCGTTGCCGCCTCCGCGGCGACGGGATTCGGGAAACTCTCCCAGTATTCGACGGCCTTCTGCGTACGCACATAGCCGGGTGCCAGCGCGTTCACACGCACGCCCTGCCCGGCATATTCGAGGCCGAGCGCCTTGGTCATGCCGAGCAGCGCATGCTTGGCGACCGGATAGGGGAAGGTATGCGGGATGATGGTGAAGGCGTGCGTCGAGGCGATGTTGAGGATGACGCCGCCGCCGTCCTCGATCATGCCCGGCAGCACGGCCTTGCTGCAGTTCCAGGCACCCTTGAGGTTGATGTCGAAGCAGCGCTCCCAATCGGCATCGGAGAGTTTCAGCGGCTCGAAGAAGACGTTGGCACCGGCATTGTTGACCAACGCGTTCAGCCGGCCGATTTCATGCGTCGCCGCGGCGACTGCCCGTTTGATCGCCTCGGCATCCGTGATGTCAGCAGTCGCATGCCCTACCTTGCCACCCGTCGCGCGAAGCCGTTCGACTTCCGTGGCGAGCAGATCGCCGTCTCGGTCGATCAGGAAGAGGCTCGCCCCTTCCGCCAGGAAGACTTCCGCGATGGCGAGGCCGATGCCCTGCGCCGCGCCGGTGACCATGACCCGCTTGCCATGAAGACGTCCAGCCATGTGCGATCTCCTCAGCGTTCACCGGTTGCGGGATGCTTGCGGACCGCGATGGCGAGATCTCGCGCCGCAAGATCGAGCATGCGATGCGAGCATTCGCGCGCCGCCGCCTTGTCGCGCATGCGCAGGGCTTCGACGAGCCGCTTGTGGATTTCCAACGCTTCGTCCCGCGCATCCGCCGCCTCATTCGAGGCGTGCAACGAAAACTCCAGCGCCGCCTGGATGATGCTGGCAAGCTGCATGAAGACCTGGTTGTGGCTGGCCTTCAGCAGGCCGGCATGGAAGGCGACGTCAGCCTGCGTGAACGCTTCGAGATCGCCCTCGGCGTCGCGCATGCGCTCCCAGGCCCGCTCGATTTCCGCCACCTCCTGCACCGTCGCCCGCGCGGCTGCGAACTCCGCCGCAAAAGGCTCGATGGCGCGGCGCGCATCGAGCACGCAGGTCAAAAGGTCAAGTTCGAAAATGCGGGGACCGATCCATTCCAGCACCTGCTGATCCAGGATGTTCCACTCGTCCTTGGCGCAGACGACGGTGCCGACACGCGACCGCCCCCGCACGAGCCCCTTGGATTCGAGGATTTTCAGCGATTCCCGGATGACCGTGCGGCTGACGCCGTAGCGCGCGCCCAGTTCGTTTTCCGTCGGCAGGAAGGCGCCGACGGGGAAGATGTCGGCGCAGATATCCGATGCGATCGTCCGCGTGACGTTCTTCTGCACACGCGGACGGCGCACGCCGCCCTCGCCTTCCGGCACGCCCAAACCTTCACCCAGTTCCTGCACGACCATTCTCCATCCCACGCTCAGCGATCCATAAACCAGTTCGCACCCGATGGCACGACGCGGATTCGCTTTCGGCTCCAGCTCTATCATACACTGATATTCAATTCATCATACAAGCGCAATTGACGAATATGATGAAAGACATTACACCAAAGCACACTGCACGCGCAGTTAATTTGGGAGAGAGACAATGCGCTTTATCAAAGCAGCCATCCTGGCTGGCACCGTCGCCGTGTTCGCGGCCACCTCCGCTTTCGCCGCCGACATAAAGATCGGCTTCATCGTCAAGCAGCCGGAAGAGCCGTGGTTCCAGGACGAGTGGAAATTCGCCGACGTCGCCGCCAAGGAGAAGGGCTTCACCCTCGTCAAGATCGGCGCGGAAGACGGCGAGAAGGTTCAGTCGGCCATTGACAATCTTGGCGCACAGGGCGTCCAGGGCTTCATCATCTGCACACCGGACGTGAAGCTTGGGCCGGGCATCGTCGCCAAGGCCGCCGCCAATGACCTCAAGCTGATGACCGTCGACGACCGCCTGGTCAATGCCGATGGAACCCCGATCGAAGACGTCGCCCATATGGGCATCTCGGCCACCAAGATCGGCGAGGCCGTCGGCCAGACGATCGTCGACGAGATCAAGAAGCGCGGCTGGGACATGAAGGACGTCGGCGCGATCCGCGTGTCCTACGACCAGCTGCCGACCGCCGTCGACCGCGTCGATGGCGCGCTTTCTGTGCTGAAGGCGGCTGGCTTCCCGGAAGCCAACATTTTTGACGCCCCGCAGGCCAAGACCGACACGGAAGCAGCGCTGAACGCCGCAACCGTCGTGCTCAACAAGAATGCCGGCATCAAGCATTGGGTCGCCGTCGGCCTCAATGACGAAGCCGTGCTCGGCGCCGTTCGCGCGACCGAAAGCGTCGGCATTGCCGCCGACAGCATGATCGGCGTGGGCATTGGCGGCGCAGATTCGGCGATCAACGAGTTCAAGAAGCCCACTGCCACCGGCTTCTTCGGCACCGTGATCATCTCGCCGAAGCGCCACGGCTATGAGACCGCGCTCAACATGTATGAGTGGGTCGCCAACGGCAAGGAACCGGAAAAGCTGATCCTGACCGCCGGCCAGGTTGCGCTGCGCGACAACTACGAGACCGTTCGCAAGGATCTCGGCATCGAATAATCATCCTCCCAAGATGATTTCAACCCGGCGGCGTGCTGCCGCCGGGCCTCTTTTGGGGGTGGTGACATGCAGGACTTTCTTGACTTCAAGGCGATATCCAAGGGGTATCCCGGCGTGCAGGCGCTCGCCGACGTTTCCTTCTCCGTGAAGAAGGGGGCCGTCCACGGCCTGATGGGCGAAAACGGCGCAGGCAAATCGACCCTCATCCGCGTGCTGTCCGGCGACCAGTCGGCCGATACCGGTGAAATCCGCATCGACGGCCATTTGCAGCACTACCGCTCGGTGCGCGATGCCTTCGAGGCCGGCGTCATTGTCATCCACCAGGAACTCCAGCTCGTGCCCGAGCTGACGGTCGCCGAAAACCTCTGGCTCGGCCGCTTTCCCGGCAAGGCCGGCGTGATCGACCGCACCCGTCTTGTCGGCGTGGTGAAGGAAAAGCTTGCGGATATCGGCATCGACATCGACCCGACCGTCAAGGTAGCGGCACTTTCGATTGGCGAACGCCAGATGGTCGAGATCGCCAAGGCGGTGATGGCCGATGCGCGCGTCATCGCGCTCGACGAGCCGACCTCCTCGCTCTCCTCCCGCGAAAGCGAAATCCTTTTCACCCTGATCGACCGCCTGCGCGCACAGGGTAAGGTCATCCTCTACGTCTCGCACCGTCTCGACGAAATCTTCCGCCTGTGCGACAGCCTCACCGTGCTGCGCGACGGCAAGCTTGCCGCGCATCACCCGGAAATCGCCAAGGTCACGCGCGACCAGATCATCGCCGAAATGGTCGGTCGCGAGATTTCCAACATCTGGGGTTTTCGCCCGCGCGAGCGCGGCGCCATACGGCTGGAGGTCAAGGACCTTTCCGGCCGCAAGCTGCGCACGCCGATCAGCTTTAACGTCCGCCAAGGTGAAATCCTCGGCTTTTTCGGCCTGATCGGCGCCGGTCGCAGCGAGATGGCGCGCCTGGTCTATGGCGCGGACAGCCGCGCGCAGGGCACAGTCACGGTCGATGGCGCGACCGTCACGCCCGACAGCCCACCGCAATCCATTCGCTCTGGCATCGTGCTTTGCCCGGAAGACAGAAAATTCGATGGCATCGTGCAGGGGCGCAATATCGAGGAGAACATGGCGATCTCCTCGCGCCGCCACTTCTCCCCCTTCGGTCTTCTTCAGCCAAAGAAGGAGGCGGAGCTTGCTGAGCGTTTCATCGCGAAACTTCGCGTTCGAACGCCGTCACGCAAGCAGGACATTATCAACCTCTCCGGCGGCAACCAGCAGAAGGTCATCCTCGGCCGCTGGCTTTCAGAACAGGGCGTCAAAGTCCTCATCATCGACGAGCCGACACGCGGCATCGATGTCGGCGCAAAGTCGGAAATCTACGAAATCCTCTACGAGCTCGCCGGCCAAGGCATGGCAATCATCGTCATCTCCAGCGAACTGCCGGAGGTGATGGGCATCACCGACCGCATCATGGTGATGTGCGAGGGCCGGGTTGCGGCGGATATCGAGCGTGCCGATTTCGACGAGCGCCGCATCCTCGCCGCCGCCCTTCCGGATGTATCCAACGCCAGCGAACTCCCCAACCAGCAGGTCCAGTCGCGATGACGTCTTTGAAAAAACTCCTCCTCGGCGAGCAAGGCCTCGTTGTCATCTTCGCCGTCGCCTTTGCCATCGTGGCGCTGACGGTCCCCAACTTCCTGACCGAGCGCAACATGCTCGGCTTGCTGCAGTCGGTCGTCACCATCGGCATCGTCGCCTGCACGATGAT
Organism: Shinella kummerowiae; assembly: GCF_009827055.1. Taxonomy (GTDB): domain Bacteria; phylum Pseudomonadota; class Alphaproteobacteria; order Rhizobiales; family Rhizobiaceae; genus Shinella; species Shinella kummerowiae. The sequence goes on along the minus strand of NZ_WUMK01000005.1, from coordinate 106,309 downwards.
GTTCTGCCTCGCCTCGCGTGATTTCGACCTGTCGGTCGGCTCGACCGTTGCCTTTTCCGGGATGGTCGCCGTCATGGCCTCGAATGCCTCGGGCTCGATCCTCATCGGCCTGATCGCCGCGCTCATCTGCGGCGGCGGCGTCGGCCTCGTCAACGGCGTGGTGATCGCCCGCTTCCGCATCAACGCGCTGATCACCACGCTCGCCACCATGCAGATCGTGCGCGGCCTTGCCCTGATCGCCTCTGACGGACGCGCCGTCGGCATCAACGATCCCGGCTTCTACCAGCTCGCACTGTCGAAATTCCTCGGCATCCCGACGCCGATCTGGGTCATGATCGCCTTCTTCATCGTCTTCGGTTTCATCTTGAACCGCACCGTCTTCGGCAAGAACACGCTGGCGATCGGCGGCAATCCGGAAGCCTCGCGTCTGGCCGGCGTCAATGTCTCCAACATGCGCGTCTGGATCTTCGCGCTGCAGGGCCTCGTCTGTGCCGTCGCGGGCGTGCTGCTCGCCTCGCGCATCACCTCTGGCCAGCCGAATGCCGCGACCGGCCTGGAGCTCTCGGTTATCTCGGCCTGCGTGCTCGGCGGCGTGTCGCTTGCCGGCGGCCGGGCGGCGATGACAGGGGTCATCGTCGGCGTGCTGATCATGGGCATTGCCGAAAACGTCATGAACTTGCTCAACATCCAGGCCTTCTACCAATATGTCGTGCGCGGCCTGATCCTGCTGCTCGCCGTGCTGCTCGACAATCTGCGCTCCGCCGCCGCCGGCCGGCGCACCTGATCCCATGCCGGAGGATGTCATCCGCCTTGAAAGGAACGGGCTCATCGTCGATGTGAGCCCGCTCGGCGGCGCCATCCTCTCGGCCCATTGGCACGGCGTCCCGATCCTTGCACCAACGCCTTCGCCGGGTCTTGCGTCACATGTTCTCGGCGCCGAAGCCTGCTTCCCTCTCATTCCTTTCGGCAACCGCATCGAGAACAACAGCTTCCATTTCGAAGGGCAGACCTATGTGCTGGCGCCAAATACAGCAGATCCGCTTGTCTTGCACGGTGATGGCTGGCTTAAACGCTGGTCGATCCTCCGGCAGACCCGCTGGGAGATCGTGTTTTGCTATGCGCAGGAGGCAAGCAACACCACACCTTTCGCCTATGAGACGACGCAGACCATTGCCCTCGGCGACGACCGCCTGAGTTTATCTCTGACGGTCACCAATCGGGCGAGCCGCGCGCTTCCCTATGGCTTGGGCTTCCACCCATACTTCCCGCGCACCCCGGAAACGCGCCTTTTCGCAGAAGCTGCAAACCATTGGAGCGAACGAGAACATCATCTGCCGGGCAGTCCCGGACCGGTTCCGCCAGATATGAATTTTGCATCCGGCGCCCAGCTACCGGCAGACTGGATAAACAACGCGCTTGACGGATGGAATGGCAGGGCCACCATCGAATGGCCGGAAACAGGAATGGCGCTTTCCATCGACGCAGACAGCAATTTCAAGTATTTCGTGCTCTATTCCCCATCGGCGGAAAGCAGCTTCTTTTGCTTTGAACCGATGACTCACCTTCCCAATGCCCACCAGCAACAGAAAAGTGGTGGACTTTCCACCCTCGCCCGCGGGGAGCAGCTTGCAGGAAAGGTTGTCCTTCTCTGCCGGAAAGTTTCTTCCTAGCCAACAAAGCGCTTTTTGTATCAGGCCGCCGCCGCGCCGGTCATGGTGGCCAGCTTGCGGGCGACGCCCCCCCTTCGGACAGGCTAGCCTTTGGTCGCCATCCACAGGACATGGCGGGCACCGCCGCGCTTGCCGTTGGCGCGCACTCTCACCTCGTCGGTGGCGAAGCCGACGTCGCGCAGCCGGCGTGTGAAAGCATCGTCCGGGGCGGATGACCAGACACCCAGTACGCCGCCGGCGCGCAGGGCGGATTTGGCGGCGCGGAGGCCGTTGTGGTCGTACAGGCTGTCGTTGGAGGCGCGTGTCAGGCCATCGGGACCGTTGTCGACATCCAGCAGGATGGCATCGTAGGCGGCCTTCGTCGACCGGATCAACGCGCCGACATCGCCGACATGGATCTTGACGCGCGGATCATCGAGCGTGCCATTGTGGAGATCCGCCATAGGTCCGCGCGCCCAATCGACAATCGCCGGAACGAGTTCCGCGACGACGACATGGGCGTCGTCGGCCAGCGCGCCGAGGGCGGCGCGCAGCGTGAACCCCATACCGAGGCCGCCGATCAAGACGCTGGCGCCTTTCCGACCGGCAATGCGCTCGCAGCCAAGCGTCGCCAGCGCCTCTTCCGAGCCGCTCAGCCGGCTGTTCATCAGCTCCGTCGCACCGAGCATGATGGAGAACTCGCTGCCCCGCCGCTTCAAACGCAACGCACCGCCATCGCCGGGAATGGTTGCACGATCCAGCTCAATCCAAGGAAGCATTGGGACATCTCATTGTGTTGTTCAGACCGCCTCGTACCATGAGTGCAGGTCCAAACCCATCACATTATCGATGACCCGGAGGGCAAGGAACCGCACCGGCTGTACCGGAGGTTCCTACTGGCGCATGCCGGCGCCGCCCGGCGGTCCGCGCAAGTTCAGTTTCGGCGGCGCAAGGCAGTATCGCCTCGCGCCGTCGAGGGTTTTATTTGCCTGAGGCCTGCGCAGCATACATGTAGCTGTCGTAGCTGTATTCGGCGACGCGGAACCATTCGAAGGACTCATCCCGGAACTTCTTCCAGGCCGGATAGATCTTCGCCCAGGCCGGATGTTTCTCGCTGTATTCGGCGTATAGCTCGAAGGTCGCCTTGTAGGCGGCGTCCATCACGTCGCGCGGCATCGGGCGCAGGTTGACGCCCTTGCCGACCAGCGAGCGGATCGCCGCCGTGTTCTTCACGTCGTACAGCGCCTGCATGTTGATGTTGGCAGCCTTGCAGGCGGTGTCGAGCGCCACCTTGTAGGCTTCCGGCAACGCCTCGTACTGCGCCTTGTTGATGAAGAAGTGGATCGTCAGCCCGCCTTCCCAATAGGCCGGATAGTAGTAGTAGGGGGCGATCTGGTAGAAGCCGAGGCGTTCGTCGTCATAGGGACCGACCCATTCGGCCGCATCGATCGTGCCGCGTTCCAGCGCCGGATAGATGTCGCCGCCCGGAAGCTGCTGTGGCACCACGCCGAGGCGCGACATGACCTCGCCGGCGACGCCCGCAATGCGCATCTTGATGCCCTTGAGGTCATCAACCGACTTGATTTCATTGCGGAACCAGCCACCCATCTGCGCGCCGGTGCCACCGCCCGGCTTGCCGACAATGCCATATTCCGACAGGAACTCGTCATAAAGCTCGTTGCCGCCGCCATGGTAGAGCCAGGCGTTCTGCTGGCGGGCGTTGAGACCGAAGGGGATCGTCGAACCGATCGCGAAGGTCGGGTTCTTGCCGGTGAAATAGTAGCCGCAGGTATGGGCGATTTCCACGGTGTTGCTCTGTACCGCATCGATCGCCTGCGGGCCGGGCACCAGTTCGCCCGCCTGGAAGACCTGGATCTGGAACTTGCCCTCGGTCATCTTCGACAGCGCTTCGGCCATGACGACGGCGCCGCCATAGATGGTGTCGAGGTTGTTCGGGAAACCCGACGTCAGACGCCATTTCAGGGTCGGCAGTTCCTGGGCGATGGCGGGCGCGGCAAGCGATGCGCCGGCGACCGCTGCGGCGCCGCCGAGTGCGCCCTTGGTCAAAAAGTTGCGGCGGTTCAAAATGTCAGTCATCGTTTCCTCCTCAGGTGGCTGCGTGGCCCGGCGGGTATGGATGCCCGCTCGGGCCGTTGGTTGGGGTCAGTTGGACTGTGCGGGCTGGCCGAAGCTTGGCTGCGGCGAACCGAATTCCGGGGTGTCCGTTCCGAAGGACGGCGTCGAATTGCCATCGGACGATTCCGGGGCGCCGAAGGGCTGCGTCGGCGTTCCGAACGGGTTCTCACCCTCCGCACCGGGCATCGGCACGTTCAGCTTGATTGCCGCGGGATCGACCGCTGCATGGCCGGACTTGTAGTGGGTGACGAGGCCCGGGAACGCCACGACGACGGCGACCATGAACAGCTGGATTCCGAGGAACGGCAGGGCGCCCATGTAGATCTGGCCCGAGGTCACCGGCTGGATCGTCGCGCCCGTCACCCTGTCCTTGTAGGCCCGGTTGGGTGCCACGGAGCGGAGGTAGAACAGTGAGAAGCCGAAGGGCGGATGCATGAACGAGGTCTGCATGTTGATCGCCAGCATCACGCCGAACCAGATGAGATCGATGCCGAGCGCATCGGCGACCGGCGCCAGAAGCGGGATGATGATGAAGGCCAGCTCGAAATAATCGAGGAAGAAGGCCAGGAAGAAGACCAGCAGGTTGGCGACGATGAGGAAGCCTATTTCCCCGCCGGGGATCGAGGTCATCAGGTGCTCGACCCAGATATGGCCGTCGACGCCGTAGAAGGTCAGCGAGAAGACGCGCGCGCCGAGCAGGATGAAGATCACGAAGGATGAGAGCTTTGCCGTCGCGTAGAGCGCCGACTTGATCATGGTGAGATCGAGACGACGGTTGCCCGCAGCCAGAATGAGCGCGCCGACCGCACCCATGGCGCCGCCTTCGGTGGGTGTCGCAAGGCCGATAAAGATGGTGCCGAGCACCAGGAAGATCAGCACGAGCGGCGGCACGAGCGAGGTGACCACCTTGCGGGCAAGCTTCCAGCCGCGCAGCGTGCGGGCCTCCGGCGGCAGCGCCGGAACGCTCGCGGGCCGCAGGTAGGACATGAGGATGATATAGCCCGCATAGATCGCGACGAGCAGCAGGCCAGGCACCAGCGCGCCCTTGTACATGTCACCGACCGAGCGGCCAAGCTGATCGGCAAGAATGATCAGCACCAGGCTGGGCGGGATGATCTGCGCGAGCGTCCCCGACGCTGCGATCGTACCGGCTGCCACGCGCCGGTCATAGCCGTAGCGCAGCATGATCGGCAGCGAGATCAGGCCCATCGAGATGACCGAAGCGGCGACAACGCCGGTGGTGGCAGCAAGGATGGCGCCGACGAAGATGACCGCGAAGGCAAGCCCGCCACGGATCGGGCCGAACAGCTGGCCGATCGTATCCAGAAGGTCCTCCGCCATACCACTTCGCTCCAGGATAAGCCCCATGAAGGTGAAGAAGGGAATGGCGAGCAACGTTTCGTTCGACATCTGACCGAAGATTCGGTCCGGCACCGCGCCGAAAAGGTTGATTGGCAGAAGGCCCATTTCGATGCCGATGAAGCCGAAGACGAAGCCGACGAAGGCCAGTGCAAAGGCGACGGGATAGCCCATCAACAGCACGACGATCAGCGACAGAAACATGATGGGCGCGAGATTTTCCGCGAAGAAAGCAAACATGGGATCGGGTTCCTGGCGTTAGAGCGTCTGGGCTTCGGCGTCGGCAAGGGCCACCGCGTCGGGCATGTCGCCGCGCAGGATCGCGATGCGCTTGATCAGCTCGGAAGCGCCTTGCAGCGTCAGCAGGCCAAAGCCGATGGGGATCAGCGCCCAGACCGGCCAGAGAAGCAGACCGCCAGTGTTGTTCGACACCTCGCCGCTGGCGAACTTGGACATCACGATGGGCCAGGAGAGGTAGATCGTGATCAGGCAGAAGGGGAACAGGAAGAAGAGCGTGCCGATGATCTCGACCCAGAGCTGCGCCTTGCGCGGCAGGTGGCCATAGACCAGGTCGACCTTCACATGCTCGCTGCTCAGCAGCGTATAGGCGGCCGCGATCAGGAAGACGGCGGAGAACAGATACCACTGCGCTTCCAGCCAGGCGTTGGAACTCAGGTTGAACAGCTTGCGCGTGACCGCATTGACGGCACTGATCAGCACCGCGACCAGCAACAGCCACGACACCGATTTTCCAATAAACGTGTTGAGCGCGTCGATGGCGCGCGACAGCGACAATAGGCCGGACATGATGAATTCCTCCCCAGCCGGCACCCTCCGCCGGCCGTCGCGGGAAGTCGTATGGTGTCCTTATGAGGGGAACAAGATGGCCGGGATCGTCAAATAAAACCGCCTACCCAGTAGTGGGTAGGCGCCGGTTTCAGTTGTCTGCGGCACTAAAACCGCTGTCGATCGCGTAGCGAATGAGGCCGGCGGTCGTGGAAATTCCGAGCTTCTTCTTGATGTTCTTGCGATGTGTTTCGACCGTCGCCTCGGAAAGGGAAAGCGACTGGGCGATCTCGCGGTTGCTCTTGCCGGATGCCAATAGCGTCAGCACGTCGTGCTCGCGGGTGGTCAGCGGGTTGGCCGGCTCGTTCGGCCTGCGCTCGAGAAGAACATCGGAAACGCCGGACGAGAAATAAGTCCGCCCTGCGGCAACGGTCTCGATGGCCGTGACGATCTCGTCGGTCGAGACATCCTTGAGGATATAGCCCGACGCGCCGTGCAGCACCGACGCCGATATGTACTCGCGGCTATCATGCATGGACAGCATCACGATGCGGCAGTCCGGCAGTTTCGCCTTGAACAGTTCGATGGCTTCGATGCCGCTGAGTTTCGGCATGTTGATATCGATCAGCACCACCGCAGGATTGGTCTTGATCGCGACCTCCAGCCCCGTCAGCGCCAGTCCCGCCGTGCCGACGACCTCTATGTGCGGGAAGGTTTCAAGCACGGCGCGAAGGCCGTCGAGAACCAGCGGGTGGTTGTCGATGAGGACAACCTTGATCGGCTTGACCTCGTTCATGCGGCTTTCGTCCGTTTTTCCACGCTGATATTGGCCGAAAGCGGCATCATCGCAGTCAGTACCGTTCCATCCGGTGAACTTTTGACCATCAGAAGGCCGCCGAAATGCGCCATGCGCTCCTGCATGTTACGAAGGCCGAGCCCCCCTTGGTGACCATCCCGGGCTCCGCCAGCGTTTTCTTCAAAACCGTTGCCGTTGTCGGCGACCGTCATGCGCATGCGTCCGCGGGCGCTCCAGAGCTTTATCTGCACCTCGCGGGCACCGGAATGGCGCTCGATATTGTTCAGCGCTTCCTGCGCCACGCGATAAAGCGCGGTGCTCGCCTCGGGTTTCAGCCTGTCCTTGCCGGCATCGGCGGCCAGCACGGTGCGGATCCCGGTCCGTTCGGAAAAATGGTTGCTCAGCGCCGTCAGGGCCGCGGTCAGGCCGAGGTCGTCGAGCGCAGGCGGCCGCAGATCGTGCGACAGCCGGCGAACCTCCTTGATCGCGCCGTTCAGCGCCTCCACCCCCTTGTCGATGGCGCCGGAGGCATCATCGGTGTGGTTTCGGACCTTCCGGCCGGCAAGATCAATGGCATAACGCACGCCGACAAGGTTCTGCGATATGCCGTCATGCAGTTCGCGGGCGAGCCGTGCGCGCTCTTCTTCCTGCGTGTCGATGATGCGTTGCGTCAACGCCTTGAGCTTGCCGTCGGCCATGCGCCGCTCGCGTAGCGTGACCAGCATGCAGGTGGCGAAGACCACCATGACGGCGGGCACGGCAATGAACGCGACGACGAGGAAGGTGTGGCCGATCTTTTCGCGCAGGTCCGCCTTCGCCGCCGCCGTCTGGGCGAAGACGTCATCAAGATAGACGCCGGTTCCCAGCATCCACTGCCACTTGTCGAGCCCCATGGCGAAGGACAGCTTGTCGGCCATCGTTCCCGACGACGGCTTTTCCCATTTGTACTGGTACAGCCCGCCGCCTTCCTTCGCCTTGCGGATCAGATTGGCGATCACCTGGTTGCCGTCGGGGTCGGTCAGGTCGAGCCAGTTGTGTCCCGGCCGGAAGGTCTGGCGCGGGTGGACGACGTTGTTGCCATCGTAATCGTAGACGAAGAAGTAGCCGTCCTTGCCGTAGTCGAGCGACGTTAGGATGCTGCGAACGCGATCCTTGGCGGCCTCGTCATTGGCATCCGCCGACGCATAGACCTCTTCGATCGCCGAACGGGCGAGATTGGTGAGGTTGAGTAGCTCGGTTTCCTTCGCCTTCAGCATGTTGCGCTCGAACGTGTCGATGCTGCTCTGGGCAAGGCTGGCCGCCTGCCAGGTGATAAAGGCGGTGATGGTGAGGATTGCAATAACGAGCGGGACGATCGCAAGCGCGACGATCTGATGGCGAAGGTTCACGGCACTCCCCGAAATTGTTGCCACACGATCCGGGCGGCCTGCGGGCCGGTGTAGGGCGTTTGATGCTGGAAATCTCGGCCTCTCCAACACTTCGCTGGTATATCGAGCGATTGCACCGGTCTCGTAAAGAGAAAATCCGCTTTCGCCGTCATTCGAAAACAGGAGTGGTATTGTGGAGGGGTCATCGACAGCTCAGGGGAAACGCGAGTGATCACTCCTCGTCAACGGTGTCCTGGTCCATTCGCATCTGCCGCAACATGTTTCGCCCGGCGACCACCAGTTCAAACAAAAATGCACCGAGGGATCCAATGAGCGAGACGATGGCCCCTCCAAAATACCAGAAGAGGTTTTCCTGGCGCAATTCGACGGCAAGAGCGCCGGCGAGCAGGTTTAAGATTGCGCCGCCCGTGCAAATGCCAGCAACCACGCCAAGCGCTACCGCTGCTTCAAGCGCAAGTGCCCTTCGCCGTAGATAGGCGAGCTGCAACCGGAGCATAGGGCTTTGCGGCTGCCCGCGATCGGCGATCTCGTTAAGCCGATCCGATACTTTCCCGAGGCGAGTGGTATAGATGCTGACAAAGCCTGCAGTGCCGGCCAACAAAAAGACCGGTGCAAGAGATGTTTGGACGATGACCGCAAGGTCGCTGATAATCGGCGGTGTGCTCACAAGCGCCCCCTAGGCGGCCACGGCAGGCGTTGAAGGTCTCCCGACCAGCTATCAAGCCCACGAGGACGAGGTAGCAGTCACTTTGGCGTTTATAGTAGGAGCCTTCGCATCACCAGACAACGGTGCCGCTGATGTGGGTCTTCGTGCACCCCACCAAGCTGAGCGGCAGGGCTAACAAAATCGCGAAAAGGCTCGATACCAAATTCTTGACGTCAATGCCGAACATCCGGGCGACCGGCGAAGAATGGCTTACAAATGCCGCCGCGGCGAAAGGCACGCGATGCGCATGCTTCTCATACTCGCCTCCTTGATCGTCGGAACGATCGCCGGCCAGTCAAAGAATTGTCGAACGAGCGCTTCCCGGTTAAACAGTCACCATGTTGACGGATCTCAATCTCAATCTCCTGCGGTCGTTCTTCATGATCGCCGAGGAGCGTAGCCTCACGCGTGCAGCGGCGCGGCTGAACATGAGCCAACCATCGGTGAGCCAGGCGCTGCAACGGCTGGAGGAACAGCTGGCGTGCCAGCTCGTGCTTCGCGGCAGCCGGAAGTTCGAGCTGACGGCCCGGGGGCAGAAGGTTTACGAGGAGTGCGGCGAGATTTTCCGCGCCGTGGAACGCATCGGCCACCTCACGCAGGAAAGGACCGTCGAAGAATTCGGCGAGGTGCGCATCCAGATCATCTCCAATCTGGAATCGCCCCTCATCAACGAGACGCTGCGCCTCTACCACCAGCGCTATCCGTCCGTGACCTGGATCATGGAGGTCCAGAACAGCCAGGACACGATCAAGCGGATCCAGACGGAGAAGTGCGGCATAGGCCTCTGCCTGCTTGCACGTCCCGTCTTCAGCCTGAGCTGCGACTTGCTGTTTCGCGAGGAGTTCAGCGTCTATTGCGGCGCGGAACATCCCTTCTTCGGCCGGAAGGAAGTGGAAAAGCGGGAATTGCGCCAGGAATCCTTCGTGTCCTTCACCTGCGCCACCGAAGGATTGGGCCTAGAACCCATGTCGGTGCTCAGCCAGAGCCTCGGCCTCGGCGAGCGGATCAGCGGGCAAAGCCCCAATCTCGAGGAAGTGCGGCGCATGATCGTCGCCGGGCTCGGCATCGGCATCCTGCCGCTGACGGCGGTGCATGACGAGGTGGCGAACGGCCTACTCTGGCCGCTGGAAATCAAAGGCTATCCGCTCGGCGCCGACGTCTTCCTGGTGACGCATCCCGACTGCGCGTATTCCCGCGCCGAGCAGCATTTCATCGACCTGATGCAGGAACTGCGCGCCCTCTATCCCGACATGCATTGAGGGTGCCAGTTCGGCACCCTCGCTCCATCAGCGGTCGGCGCGCGCCACGACGGCGTGTAGCAGGACATTGAGACCGGGCGCGAGATCGTCGGGATCGCAATCCTCCTCATTGTTGTGGGTGATGCCGCCCTTGCAGGGCGTGAAGATCATCGCCGTCGGGCAATGCCGGGCAAGGAAATAGGCGTCATGTCCCGCCTGGGACTGGATATCGCGCCAGTCGTAGTCCATCCGCACGGCCTGGGCGCGGATACCATCCACCATCGCATGGTCGAAGATGTCGCCGCCCCAGAACCATTCGTCCTCGATGACCGCATCGCAGCCGGCGCGGGCCGCACTCTCAAAGACCGCGCGGCGCATTTTTTCGCCCATGACCCGCGCCGTCGCGGGATCGGGATGACGAACGTCGCAGATCGCCTGGGCGGTGTCGGACAGGATGCCCGGCTTGTTCGGCCAGGCCGCAAGCCGCGCACCCGTCGCCTTGCCGTCACCGACTGCGAAATCCCAGCCGATATCGTCCACGGCCGTCAGCCAGCGGGCGCCGGCGACCAGCGCATTGCGGCGCAGGTCCATCGGCGTCGGGCCGGTATGAGCCGTCTTGCCGGTGAAGCGCACCCGCATGCCGTAGCTCGGGTAACCGCCCGTCACCACACCGACATCGCGCTTTTCGAGGTCGAGGATCGGGCCCTGCTCGATATGCAGCTCGTAATAGGCATCGATCTCGCCGGCGCGGCAGGGCTTGTTGCCATCGTAGCCGATGCGCGCAAGTTCGGCACCGAAACGCGCGCCGTCGTCGGAAATGAGGTCCTTCACCCAATCCACGTCATAGGCGCCGACGAAACAGCCGGAGGCGACCATCGGCGGAGAGAAGCGTGCCCCCTCTTCGTTCGTCCAGTCGACAACGACAATGGGCCGGCGGGTGACATGGCCGGCATCGTTCAACGTACGCACCACTTCGAGCCCGGCAAGCACGCCGGCAATGCCATCGAAGCGGCCGCCATTGATCTGCGTGTCGAGATGGCTGCCGATCAGGATGGGTGGGAGCGAGGGGTCAAGTCCCTCGCGCCGGCCGAAGATATTGCCGAGTTCGTCGATCTCGACGCTGAGGCCGGCATCCCGGCACCAGCTGACGAACATGTCGCGCATCCGGCGATCGTCATCCGTCAGCGTGAGACGGGCGAGGCCGCCCGGCCGCCCCTTGCCGATCTCGGCGGAGCTTTCGATCGTCGACCAGAAACGATCGATATTGACGCGGGTATCTTGTGCGAACGACATGGTTCACCTTTCAAATGCGATTGCAGACGAAGCGCTTCACATGCCGAAGGACATCAGCGTCATCAGGCCCGGGAAGAGAACGAACAGGAACATGACGAACGTCATGACGCCGATGAACGGCAGCAGGTAGCGGAAGGAGGCCGACATCGGGATGCCGCCGGTGCGGCATGCCGCCATCAGGTCGATGCCGAGCGGCGGCGTGTTGGCGCCGATCGCCAGGTTGATGGTCAGCAGCACGCCGAAATAGACCGGGTCGATCTCATAGACCCGGAGGACCGGCAGGAAGACCGGTGCCAGAATGAGAATGATGGCGATCGATTCCATGAAGGTGCCGAGCACGAGCACGGCGACCATCATCAACATGAGCGCGATCGTGGCGCTCTCGGTCGCGCCGGTGATGGCATTGACCACGAGCTGCGGGACCTGCTCGACCGTCAGGATCCAGCCGAAAACCGAGGCCGCCGCGATAACGATGAGGATCGAACCGCTCATTTCCGTCGTGTCGCGCAACAAGCTGAAAACCTTGGAGAATGTCAGCTTGCGATAGACGAAGAGACCAACCAGCAACGCGTAGGCGACGCCGACACCCGCCGCTTCCGTCGGTGTGAAGATGCCGAAGCGAATGCCACCGACGATAATGACGGGCGCAAGCAGGGCGAGCACGGATTCGCGCAGGGCCTCGCCGAGACGGCCCCAGCTGAACGGCTCGCCGCCCTTCCAGCCGTTCTTGCGGGAAATCCACCATGCCACGACCATCAGGCCCAAGCCGAGCAGGATGCCGGGACCGATGGAATGGATGAAGAGCTGACCGATCGAGGTGCCGGTCGCCGTACCGTACACGATGAGCACGATCGACGGCGGAATGACCGTGCCGAGTGAACCGGCGCAGCCAAGGCCGGCGGCCGAGAAGCCCGGATGGTAGCCGCGCTCCTTCATGGCCGGCAGAAGCATGGAGCCAATGGCCACCACGTCGGCGACACCGGATCCGGAGAGCGAGCCGAACATCATGCAGGCGGCGATCATCACGATGGCAAGACCACCCGTGCGCTGCCCGACAACCGCCGCGCAGAGATTGACGATCCTTGGCGCCAGGCCGCCATGAACCATCAGCAGGCCGGCGAGCAGGAACAGCGGGATGGCAAGCAGCGTGAAGCTGTCGATGCCCGCGACCATGCGCTGCGCAACCACCATCACCGGCAGCGCATCGCCGACCAGCAGATAGGCGACCGACGAGAGCGCAAGCGCGATCACGATCGGCGCATCGATCAAGAGCAGGAGGACGAAAACGGCAAAAAGAACGAGGAGTGCGAGACTCATTTGCGCAACTCCGCGGCAACGAGAGCAACAAAAGCGGCGACAGCGGTAACTGGAAGCGCCAGATAGGAGAGCCCGGCAGGCCAGCTCAGAACGGTCGTCTCATGCGACCAAGTCAACGCGGTGATCTGCCATCCGGACCAGAACACGACGATCAGGAACAGGAGCGACGCGAGCCGCGCGAGAAGGGCCACGAACGACCGGAACCGGCCGGGCTTGACCATCAGATCCGTCAGGCCGGCGCAAAGATGCGTGTTGCGGATGAAGGCGGAAACCGCGCCGATGAACGTCACCCAGACGAGCAGCAGGCGCGGGACTTCCTCCGACCAGCGCGGTGTGAAGGAAAATGCGTAGCGGCAGATGACGACGTAGACGATGATGGCGGTGAAGGTGGCGATGCCCAGGCCACCGAGGACGCCGGCTACACTGTCGATGGCATTGGAAATCCGCGAACGCGGTATTGGCCCGTTTTGCATGGCAGCCTCGCTGATGTTGATGAGAACGTGATTTGCCCGCCGAGCGGGCAAAGAAATCCCGCCCGCGTTTGGCGGACGGGATGAACACGTTACTTGCGGTAGCTGTCCATGACCTCGAGCAGTTCAGGACCGAAGACGTCCTTCTCGCTTTCCCAGATCGGCTTCAGCGCTTCAACGAAGGCGGCCTTGTCCACCTCGTTGAACTGCATGCCCTTCGACTTCAGTTTCTCGATCAGCGCGACCTCGTTGTCGGCGACCATCTGGCGCTGCACATTACCCCACTTGACGGCGGCTTCCTTGACGATGGCCTGATCCTCGGGCGAAATCTGCGCCCAAGTCGTGCTCGACACCGTCAGGCACGCGGCACCCCAGATGTGGCCGGTCATCGAGACGTATTTCTGCACTTCGTAGAAAGACGAGGCGTCGATGATCGACAGCGGGTTTTCCTGCGCGTCGAACACGCCCTGCTGCAGAGCCGAGTAGAGCTCGCCGAAGGCCAGCGGCGCCGGCTGCGCGCCAAGCGCTTCGAAGGTCGCGAGGCGCACCTTGTCCGGCGTGACGCGGATCTTGATGCCGGCAAGGTCGGCCGGCTTGACGATCGGATGTTTGTTGTTGGTGATGTTGCGGAAGCCGTTCTCCCACCAGGCGAGAACCTCGATGCCCTTCGGGCGCAGGAGATCGGCCAGCGTCGTGCCCAGCTTGCCATCGAGGGCGGCGAAAGCCTGTTCGCGGCTGGTCCAGGCATAGGGCATCTCGATGACGCCGAACTTCGGTTCGACGAACTGGAACGAACCGCTGCCGATCAGGCCACCCTGAATGGTGCCGATCTGCATGCCTTCGATGACTTCCTTCTCCGTGCCGAGCTGGCCGGAAGGGTAGATCTCGATCTTGACGCGGCCTTCGGTCTTTTCCGCAACGTCCTTCGCAAAATCCACAGAGGCCTTGTTCCAGCTATGCGTGTCGGCAAGCACATGGCCGAGGCGGATCGTCGTCTCGGCCAAGGCGGCCGATGGCGCGGAAAGGCCGATCACGCCAGCGATCACCGTTGCGGCCAGGCCGCGCGAAAAATTCGATATGCCCAGTTTCATAGCACCCTCATTCGTTGCGTTTATTCTGGGCACATTAGGCGGCCATGGTTCTCGCAACGCAAATAGCCGGGCTCAATGGCAAACATTGCGTCCACTTATGGGAGCGCCAGCGATTTCCTGTGCGCAAACCGCATCAGCCCACGGTCGCGATGCACTCGATCTCGATATCGAAATGCGCCCACGGCTTGATCGCCACACAACTGCGGGCCGGAAAGCCGCTTGGAAAATAATCGCGATAGACCGCATTCATCTCGGCGGCAAAATCGTTGTCGGTGATAAAGACCAGTGATTTGAAGACGTTGTCGAACGACGAACCGGCGTGCTGCAGCGTGAAGGCGAGCGCTTCCATGCAGGCGCGCGTCTGGGCGGTCATGTCTCCCTTGACGATTGCACCCGTCTTGAGATCGATCGGCGGCATGCCGCAGGTGTAAAGCAACCCGCCAACCCGCGTCAAAGCCGAAGTCGGCGCGCCAAGTTTGCGAATGGCATCAGAAATGACAGGGATTTCAATGATTTCGTGTTTCATGACTATGGCCTCGCGGGGATATGTAAAACGCCGCCTGCGCGCCTCGGCGGCGACAACGGTATCGTTGCATACGTTTCATCCCAAGCCCCGTGCAAGGGGCTGGCCGTGCCGGCACAGGCCGCACCGGCCGTCGCTCATCACGATACCTGGCGATTCCAACGGTGCTTCTGCTCGGCACCACAGCATCGCGTCAAAAAAGACGGCTGGAATCCGAGGCTAAATCGAGGCGCCTCGCCGGTCAAAACAATCCCAGTTTCACGAGAATGGCCGCCGGCAAACAGGCTTTCAATTTCGCGGCATCCGCTGCCGCGACAACCATCTCGCCCTCTTGCCAGATGTCGTATTCCATCTCGACGCGCATGCCGTCCCGTTCAAGCACCGCCCACGCATGATCGAGACCGCCACCCTTTTCGAGACGCCATCCGTCGTCCCTCAATGCGGCGATTGTCGCGTACCAAGTGTCTTTGGGAATCTCGAAGCAGTGAATTGGTGCGGACACGTCATCCCTCGTGGCAGGTCATCGCGATCTGTTCGATAGCGGTCCGATACACCATATCATCCCTTCCACATCGCTGCTGAAGCGAATTCCGTGGAGATCATCGGCGTCGATGTCGAACAGCCGGGCGACAGGCCGAGAATCGCTTACAATTTCTGCCTTGGCGAAAGGCACACGATGCGCATTCTTCTCATATTGGCTTCTTTGATCGTCGGAACGATCGCCGGCATCTACCTGTTCGGCATGATCTGGCGAACCAGCGCTCCTGAAGGCTCCATGGCGATGTTTGTTGGTGGAGGGACGCCGGTCGTCCTTGGAGCGTTGGCGTTTCTCGGCACGAAGAATGCTGACGGCCAGCGGCCAAGCCTGGGCAATGTGCGGACATGGTTCGCTCTGCTGGGCATCGTGGCTGCGGCGGCCGGACTGTTCGTGCTGCTGATTGTCGCTCTTTTCCTGACGGTTCAGCGCGGCTAGAGGGCGGATCGCCCGCAGCGTTTCATTGATGTCTCTAGGATATAGACCCAGCCGCGGGCGACGATACGATTCTATTCAGCGACTACGACCGATTTATCCCGCAACATATTGATAATGCTTGAAAAATCCTGTGCACCAAACCCCTCGTCGGAAAAGAGCTGATAGAGCAGCGCGGCCTTGGCGCCGAGCGGCGTCAGGGCACCGGTGTCTTCCGCCGCCGCCTGCGAAAGCTTTAGGTCCTTCAACATCAATGCCGCTGCGAAGCCGGGTTGGTATGCGTGATTGGCGGGCGAGGTCGGGACGGGGCCTGGTACCGGGCAATAGGTGGTCAGCGACCAGCACTGGCCCGACGAGACGGAGGCAACGTCGAACAGCGCCTGATGCGACAGGCCGAGCCGTTCGCCGAGCACGAAGGCTTCGCCCACGGCGATCATGCTGATACCGAGGATCATGTTGTTGCAGATCTTTGCCGCTTGGCCGGCAGATGCGTCGCCGCAATGGATGATCTTCTTGCCCATCGCCTCGAAAACCGGCCTTGCACCAGCAAACACCGCCGCATCGCCCCCCACCATGAAGGTCAGCGTGCCGGCCGAAGCGCCACCCGTGCCACCGGAAACCGGTGCATCGAGCGCGGGGCACGCATGCGCCTCGGCCAGCGCATGGGCCTTGCGGGCGCTGTCCATGTCGATGGTGGAGCAATCGATGAGCAGCGTGCCAGACGGCACGATGGCGACCAGCTCCTGCCAGACTGCAAGCACATGCGTACCGGCCGGCAGCATCGTGATCACAAGGTCGGCCCCGGAAACCACCTCGGCGACCGACCCTGCGGTCGAGACGCCGCTCGCCCGGGCGAGGTCGAGCGAGGCGGGCGACAGGTCGAAACCGCGCACCGCATGACCGGCTTTCGCAAGGTTGGCGGCCATGGGACCACCCATGTGACCGAGGCCAATGAATGCGATGGTGTTCATCTGCGTTCTCCTTTCCCTGCATCTCCCGCAAAGAGCGGCTTTGCCGATGGCTTGAAGAAGGCAGCGACGTCCTGGTCGGTCACGTCGCCAACGTGGACCGGCCGCCATTGCGGATTGCGGTCCTTGTCGACAACCGCGGCCCGGACACCTTCATAGAAATCGTGGCTGCGCAGCACGGCCGCCGTGGCGGCGAACTCCCGTTCCAGGCACGCCTCGAGCGTGTTTTCCCGACGCCCGAGGCGAAGCAGGCGCAACGTTACCTTCAGGCTGAGCGGCGATTTCGTCCGCAAGACGCCCAGTGTCCTTTCCGCAAAGCTCGATCCATCCTGCGCGAGTGCATCGAGGATTTCCTCAACCGTGTCGAAGGCAAAAAGACGATCGATCAGCGGCTGCTGCGCAGCCATCTCTGCTGGTGGCGGCGGATTTGCGAAGGCGGCAATCGTGGCCGAGACATCGGCCCGCGAGGCGGGTGCCGGCAGGCTGGACAGCTTTTCGGCCAATGCCGGAAGGCTATCGGAAGGGACGTAACTATCGGCAAGCCCGAAAGCAATGACGTCACCCGCTGTCAACTGTTCGCCGGTCAAGGCGGCAAAGGTGCCGAGCTCATTCTGCTGGCGCGTAAGGAACCACGAGGCG
The DNA here is from genome assembly GCF_009827055.1 of Shinella kummerowiae. Lineage (GTDB taxonomy): Bacteria > Pseudomonadota > Alphaproteobacteria > Rhizobiales > Rhizobiaceae > Shinella > Shinella kummerowiae. The sequence goes on along the minus strand of NZ_WUMK01000005.1, from coordinate 88,980 downwards.
CCGACATCCGGGAAAAAACCGATGCCGGTTTCCGGCATGGCGAACCGCGTCCTTTCCGTGACCACGCGATGGCTGCCAAAGACCGAAACCCCGACGCCGCCCCCCATGACGATGCCGTCCATGAAGGCGATATAGGGTTTTTCGAGCCAGCGGAGGCGCGCATTCATGCGGTACTCCTCACGCCAGAAGTCGACGGGCTCCTGCGAACCCGCCTTGCCGCCATCGTAGATCATGCGGATGTCGCCACCGGCGCACAATCCGCGCTCCCCCTCGCCGGAGATGAGCACGGCGGCGACCTCCGGATCGGCTTCGAAGACGTCCAGCGCCTTCTCGATATCCCGGACCATGGAAAGGGTCAGGCTGTTGAGCGCCTTCGGTCGATTGAGCCGGATCCGCCCAAGTGTGCCGGTGTGGCCGATGAGGGTCTGCGGCTGAGGGGCAGCATCGAGCGGTTTTGCGGCGTCAGATGTGGAGGGCATGGCCAAGGGCTTTCAATGCGGCTTCTTGCAGGCCTTCGCTGCGGGTCGGATGCGCGTGGATGGTGCCGGCGATGTCTTCCAGCCGTGCACCCATTTCAAGCGCCAGCGAGAAGCTGCTGGAGAGTTCGGATACTCCGGCGCCGACGGCCTGCAGGCCGAGCACGAGGTTGGTATCCGCACGCGCCACGGCGCGCACGAAACCATCTTCAGACTGGGTTGTCATGGCGCGCCCATTGGCATTGAAGGGAAACAGACCGACGCGGACTTCATAACCCTGGGCGCGGGCTTCATCGGGCGAGAGGCCCGCGGTGACGATCTCGGGATCGGTAAAGCAGACGGCCGGGATGGCGCGTTTGTCCCAGGTGCGCTTGCGGCCGGCAACGATCTCCGCCACCATTTCGCCCTGCGCCATGGCGCGGTGCGCCAGCATCGGCTCGCCGGTGACGTCACCGATCGCGTAAACACCGCGCATGGAGGTTCGGCAACGTTCATCGATGCGGATGAAGCGGCCGACACGATCGAGGTCGAGTTCCTCAAGGCCCCACCCCTCGGTGCGCGGCTTGCGCCCGACGGTGACGAGCACCTTGTCCGCGGCAATCCGCTCCCCCTTGCCGGAAGATGTCTCGATCTCCAGCGCCTCCCCGGCGTAACCCTTGGCCTTTGCCCCGGTCATGACGCGCACGCCAAGGTCGTTCAGGCGCTTGGCGACCGGCTTGACGAGGTCAGCGTCATATTGCGGCAGGATCTGCGCCATTGCCTCGACCACCGTCACCTGTGCACCCATCTTGGCAAAGGCAGTGCCGAGTTCCAGACCGATATAGCCGCCACCCACGACGGCGAGCGTTTTTGGAACGCTGGCAAGCGACAGTGCCTCCGTGGACGAGAGGACCGCGCCGCCGAAGGGCAGCGACGGCAGCGCGACCGGCTCGGAGCCGGTCGCGATGACAACCGTTTCGGCACGGATGACCTGGGTCCCGGTCTCGGTCTCCACCTCGACGGTCTTGCCATCGCGGAACCGAGCCCGCCCATGCACGATCTTGACCTTGGCCTTGCGCAGCAGACCGAGCACGCCGCTGTTCAACCGCCCGACGATACCGTCCTTCCAGCGGATAGTCTGGGCGAGGTCGAGTTTCGGTGCCTCGACCGTGATGCCGAGCGCATTGTGGCTCGCCATATGACGGACCTTGTCGAACTCCTCGGCCGCATGGATCAGCGCCTTGGAGGGGATGCAGCCGACGTTCAGGCAAGTGCCGCCGGCCTTGGTCATTTCGACGATCACCGTGTCAACGCCGAGCTGTCCGGCGCGGATGGCGCAGATATAGCCGCCGGGACCGGCGCCAATGACGAGGAGCTTACAGACGATCTCTTTCATGCCATTAGCCTTCGATGAAGATCAGTGCGGGGGTTTCGATGAGCGCCTTGATCCGCTGAACGAAGACCGCCGCATCCCAGCCGTCGACGATCCGGTGGTCGAAGCTCGACGACAGGTTCATGATCTTGCGCGGAATGAACTGGGTGCCGTCCCAGACGGGGCGCGTCAGGATCTTGTTGACGCCAACGATCGCCACTTCCGGGTGGTTGATGATCGGCGTCGTGACGATGCCGCCGAGAGCGCCAAGCGAGGTGATGGTGATCGTGGATCCCGACAGCTCTTCACGCGCGGCCGTGCCGTTGCGGGCGGCATCGGAGAGGCGCGTGAGTTCGGCGGCACTGTCCCAGATCGACCGGGCCTCGGCATGGCGCACCACGGGCACCATCAGGCCAGACGGCGTCTGCGTGGCAATGCCGATATGGACAGCACTGTACCGGGTGACGACACCGGCATCGTCGTCGAAGGTGGCGTTGACACCCGGCTGCTCCCCAAGCGTCTTGACCAGCGCCCGCATCAGGAAGGGCAGGATGGTCAGCTTCGGCTGATCGGGTTTGCGGCCTGCGTTCATGGTCGCGCGCAGGTCCTCGAGATCGGTGACATCCACCTCCTCGACATAGGTGATATGGGGAATGCGCGCGCTGGCAAGCCGCATTTTTTCCGCGATGCGGCGGCGCAGGCCCGTGATTTTGATGTCTTCCGTGGTGGTCTTGCGGGCAAGGCCGGCCGGAACGGCTACGGGCTGCGCACCGCGCGCAACAAACTGGTCGAGGTCGTCATGGGTAATGCGACCAGCCGGGCCGGTGGCCGACACCTGGCGAAGATCGACACCCGCCTCCTGGGCCCGCAACCGGACGGCAGGCGACGCCAGCGGCCGCTCCACCGGCTCACGGACCGCAGGACGCCCGACCGGCTTTTCCGGTTCCACGACTTTTGCTTCGGCTACCGGCTTCGCTTCGACTGGCTTGCTGACAACCGGTTCGGCCTTCGCAAGCGGCTCCGTCGCCGCGGGCAAGACCTCTTCGACCGCCGCCTCGCCCTCTCCCGCGACCGCGATGCGCAGCAACGGCGCCTTGACGGCGACAATGTCGCCGATGTCGGCGCCGAGCCAGAGCACGACCCCGTCGACCGGAGAGGGTATCTCCACGGTCGCCTTGTCGGTCATCACGGCGGCCAGCACCATGTCCTCGCGCACCGGATCGCCCGGCTTGACGTGCCATTCGACCAGTTCGGCCTCGGCGACACCTTCGCCCACATCGGGCATCTTGATGACGAACTCGCCCATCCTCAGCCCTCCATCACTTCTTTGAGCGCCCGGCCAACGCGGGCGGGGCCTGGAAAATAGTCCCATTCCTGCGCGTGCGGATAGGGCGTGTCCCAACCGGTCACGCGCACCATCGGCGCTTCGAGATGGTAGAAGCAGTGCTCCTGAACCAGTGAAACGACCTCACCGCCGAAGCCGGAGGTGAGCGTCGCTTCATGCACCACGACGCAACGGCCCGTCTTCTTCACCGATTGGACGATGGTATCGAGATCGAGCGGCAGGAGGCTGCGCAGGTCGATCACCTCGGCGTCGATCCCCGTTTCCTCGGCGGCGGCAAGCGCCACATGCACCATCGTGCCATAAGCGACGACAGTGACCGCATCGCCGGGTCTACGGATTTCCGCCTTGCCGATGGGGATCGTATAGTGCCCCTCCGGCACCTCGCCGAGATCGTGTTTCGACCAGGGCGTCACCGGCTTCTCGTGGTGGCCGTCGAAGGGGCCGTTATAGAGCCGCTTGGGTTCGAGGAACATCACCGGGTCCGGATCCTCGATCGCCGCGATCAGTAGGCCCTTGGCGTCGTAAGGGTTGGAGGGCACGATCACCTTCAGTCCGCAAACGTGGGTGAACAGCGCTTCGGGGCTCTGGCTGTGCGTCTGTCCGCCAAAAATGCCGCCACCGGTCGGCATGCGCACGACGATCGGGCAGGTGAAATCGCCGTTGGAGCGATAGCGGATACGCGCCGCCTCCTGGGTGATCTGGTCATAGGCCGGATACATATAGTCGGCGAACTGGATTTCGACGCAGGGCTTCAGGCCGTAGGCCGCCATGCCGATCGCCGTGCCGAGGATGCCCGATTCATTGATCGGCGCGTCAAAGCAGCGGGTCTTGCCGTATTTTGCTTGAAGCCCCTGCGTCGCACGAAAAACGCCGCCGAAATAGCCGACGTCCTCGCCGAAGACGACGACATTGTCGTCACGCCCCATCGAAACGTCCATGGCGCTGCGCACGGCCTCGATCATCGTCATTCTTGCCATGTCAAAATCCTGCCTTCTGCCGCTGGCGGCGGATATGGGCGGGCATGTCCGCATAGACGCCCTCGAAGAGATCGCGCACCGACGGTTTGCCACCGGCATGCAGCGTGCCATGGCTTTCGGCCTGCTTCTGCGCCTGGATCACCTCGTCGAGGATCTCGGCCTCGGCCTGGACATGACGCTCCTCCGACCAGACGCCGCGCACGATCAGGTGCTTTTTCAGCCGCAGCACCGGGTCACCGAGCGGCCAGGCTTCGGATTCGGTCTTGGGCCTGTAGGCGCTGGGATCGTCGGAGGTCGAATGCGCCCCGACACGGTAGGTGACGTATTCGATGAGCGTCGGGCCGAGGTTTTGTCGCGCCCGGTCCGCAGCCCATTTGGCAACCGCATAGACCGCCAGATAGTCGTTGCCGTCGACCCGCAACGCCGGGATACCAAAGCCCAGGCCGCGGGCGGCGAAGGTACCGGAACCGCCACGGGCAATGCCTTGAAATGTGGAAATGGCCCACTGGTTGTTGACGATGTTGAGGATGACCGGCGCCTTGTAGGTGGAAGCGAAGACGAGCGCCGAGTGGAAATCGGACTCGGCGGTCGATCCGTCGCCGATCCAGGCGGCAGCGATCTTCGTGTCGTTCTTGATGGCCGACGCCATCGCCCAGCCGACAGCCTGCACATATTGCGTGGCGAGGTTGCCCGAGATGGTGAAGAAACCATGCTCTTTCGAGGAATACATGATCGGCAATTGCCGGCCGCGCAGGGGATCGGCCTCGTTCGAGTAGATCTGGTTCATCATCTCGACCATCGGATAGTCGTCGGCGATCAGCAGCCCCGCCTGACGGTAGGTCGGGAAGTTCATGTCGCCCTTGTTCAGCGCCTTGCGGAAAGCGGAGCTGACCGCCTCCTCGCCGAGATGCTGCATGTAGAACGAGGTCTTGCCCTGCCGCTGCGCCATCAGCATGCGGGCATCGAAGGCACGCAGCTTCATCATGTTGCGCAGGCCCGTCAGCAGTTCCTCATCCGAGAGCAGCCCCGCCCATGGGCCGACCGCCTCGCCATCCCGGTTGAGAACGCGGATGATGGAATAGGCAAGGTCGCGAATATCTTCGGGCGCAACATCCACCGCAGGCCGTGGCACCGCACCAGCCTTGGCGATCTTGACGGTGGAGAAATCCGGCTGGCCACCGGGCCGGACTGCCGGCTCGGGGACGTGCAGGCTCAGATGTGGAACCTCGTTCATTCCTGTCATTCCTCCCTTGTCGACCACCTCAGCCGTTGCTCCCCGCGGCAGGCGATCCAAACATTACAAATTGCGCGCGATGACGATGCGCTGGACGTCGCTCGTTCCCTCGTAGATCTGGCAGATGCGGACATCGCGGTAGATGCGCTCAACTGGATAATCCGCCATGTAGCCATACCCACCATGGATCTGGATCGCATCGGAACAGACCTTCTCGGCCATTTCCGAGGCGAACAGCTTGGCCATCGACGCTTCCGTGAGGCAGGGCTGGCCCTCCTCCTTCAACTGCGCCGCATGCAGCACCATCTGGCGCGCCACCTCGATCTGCGTCGCCATGTCGGCGAGCCGGAAGGCCACGGCCTGGTGCTCGATGATCAGCGATCCGAAGGCCGTGCGCTCGCGGGCATAGTCGCGCGCCGCCTCGAATGCCGCACGCGCCATGCCGACGGATTGCGCGGCAATGCCGATGCGCCCGCCTTCGAGGTTCGACAGGGCAATCCTGTAGCCCTCACCCTCCGCGCCAAGCCGGTGATCGGCAGGGATGCGCATATTGCTGAAGGCGATCTGGCAGGTGTCGGACGCATGCAGGCCAAGTTTCTGCTCCACGCGCACGACTTCATAGCCGGGCGTGTCCGTCGGCACGATGAAGGCGGAGATACCCTTCTTGCCGGCGTCAGGATCGGTCACGGCGAAGACGATGATGACGTTACCGTTCTTGCCCGATGTGATGAACTGTTTCGCGCCGTCGATGACATAGTGATCGCCATCGCGGCGAGCGCGGGTCTTCAGGTTAGATGCATCAGACCCGGCCTGCGGCTCAGTCAGGGCAAAGCCGCCGATGCATTCGCCGGATGCCAGCTTCGGCAGGAAGCGCTGCTTCTGTTCCTCGGTGCCATATTTCAGGATCGGCACGCAGCCGACGGAACTGTGCACGCTCATGATGGTCGAGCAAGGGCCGTCCCCGGCAGCGATCTCCTCCAGCGCGACGGCATAGGCGATCGTGCCCGTCTCCGAGCCGCCATAGGCTTCGGGCACGAGCATGCCGAGGAAGCCGAGCTCGCCCATCTCCTTCAGTTCCTCGCGAGGGAAGCGGCTCTCCGCGTCGCGCTCAGCCGCACCGGGCGCCAGCCGCTCGCGGGCGAAATCGCGCGCCATGTCGCGGATCTGGGTCTGCTGTTCCGTCAGGATCATCGTCCGGTCTCCTCCCCGAAACCGTTCAGTGTCGCTCGATCGCCACCGCCGTCGCCTCGCCGCCGCCGATGCAGAGTGTCGCCATGCCGCGCCTCATGCCGTATCGCTCAAGGGCGGCCAGCAGGGTGACGAGCACCCGAGCGCCGGACGCACCGATCGGATGGCCGAGGGCGCAGGCCCCGCCATGCACATTGACCTTGTCATGCGGCAGATCGAGGTCGCGCATCGCCGCCATGGCGACAACGGCAAAGGCCTCGTTGATCTCGAACAGGTCGACATCCTTCAGGGTCCAGCCGGTGCGCTCACTGAGCCTGCGCAGCGCGCCGATCGGCGCGGTCGCGAAGAGATTGGGTGCCTGCGCGTGCGTGGCATGGCCAACGATGGTGGCAAGCGGCGTAACGCCCTCGCGCTCGGCCTGGGAACGCCGCATCAACACCAGTGCGGCAGCGCCATCGGAGATCGAGGAGGCGTTCGCTGCGGTCACCGTTCCCCCTTCGCGGAAGGCCGGCTTCAACGTCGGGATCTTCTCCGGCTTGGCTTTGCCCGGCTGCTCATCGCGATTGACGACCGTCTCGGACCGCCCTGCCTTCACGGTGACGGGAACGATCTCGGCATCGAAGGCGCCGGTCTCGATCGCAGCGCGGGCGCGGGTCAGGGATGTGACGGCGTAGTCGTCCTGCGCGGAACGGGTGAACTGATAGGCCTCGGCACAATCCTCGGCAAAGGTGCCCATCAGGCGCCCCTTGTCATAGGCGTCTTCCAGACCATCCAGGAACATGTGATCGATGACGCGGCCGTGCCCGAGCCGGTAGCCGCCACGGGCCCGGTCAAGCAGGTAGGGCGCATTCGTCATGCTCTCCATTCCGCCGGCGACGGCGATCGAGGCGCTGCCGGCGGCGATGAGATCGTGCGCCAGCATGACGGCCTTCATGCCCGAGCCGCACATCTTGTTGACGGTTGTGGCGCCGACGGCGAACGACAGGCCGGCACCGATCGCGGCCTGCCGGGCGGGTGCCTGCCCCTGGCCGGCCGGCAGCACGCAGCCAAAAACCGTCTCCTCGATGGCATCCGCAGCAACGCCGCTGCGGTCGAGCGCGGCACGAATCGCGCTCGCACCGAGTTCCGGTGCGGTGGCATCCTTCAGGTCGCCCTGGAAGCCACCCATCGGGGTGCGGGCCGAGCCGACGATGACGATGGGATCCTGTAGCATCACATCAAACCTCCCAACGGCCCCCTTCAGCGCGGCGCCATGCGCAACGCACCGTCGAGGCGGATGATCTCACCATTCAGCATGACGTTCTCACAGATATGGCGCACCAATGCGGCGAATTCCGCCGGCTTTCCGAGGCGCGGCGGAAACGGCACGCTCCGCCCCAGCGAATCCTGCACTTCCTGCGGCATGCCGGCCATCATCGGCGTCTGGAAAATCCCCGGCGCGATGGTCACCACCCGAATGCCGAAGCGGGCCAGTTCGCGGGCAATCGGCAGCGTCATCGCTGCGACGCCGCCCTTCGAGGCCGCATAGGCCGCCTGACCGATCTGGCCGTCGAAGGCCGCAACCGAGGCCGTGCTCACAATAATGCCCCGCTCGCCATCCGCCCCCGGTTCCTGCTTTTCGATTGCCGCGGCAGCGAGCCGGGTCATGTTGAACGTGCCGACGAGATTGATGGCGATCGTGCGGGCAAAGCTGTCGAGCCGGTGCGGCCCATCGCGCCCGAGCACCTTTTCGCCGGGCGCGACGCCGGCGCAATTGACCAGGCCATGCAGATGGCCGAAGCGATCCAGCGCCATGTCGATGGCCGCTTGAGCGTCCTTCTCCTGAGTCACATCGGTCTGGATGAAGGCTGCGCCCGTTCCAAGCTCGCTGACGATACCGGCGCCGGCATCGGCGTTGATGTCGGCGATCAGGACATTCGCGCCCTCGCCTGCCAGCATGCGCGCCACCGCTGCGCCGAGGCCCGAACCGCCACCGGTGACGACGAACGTCTTACCGCGGATCAACATGGTCGCCCACCTCCAGCACATTGCATTTCGGCGGGGTCGGCTCGAAGCGTCATGCAGTCCTCCCAGAGCTACATTCCTCCGGCAGGGCGATTGCCCCGTCCGTCTTGCCTTAGTCTATGACGACGCGATATTGCATGCGATGACCAAATCGTCTCGAACGATCGGCCAGTTTTACCACATCTTGCAGGACATGACGATGACGGAAACCGGACGGCGGATGATATCCCCCTCCTTCGTGGAAGAGGCCACCGATTGCCTGAAACGGCACGGGAAGGCGCCGGAACGGGTGCTGGCGGATATCGGGCTGCCCGCCCGGATCGATGCGCCGGTTTCCGCCGAAAGCTATGGTGCGTTGTGGCTGGCGATCGCGGCGGAAATAGACGACGAATTCTTCGGCATGGGCGGCAGGCCAATGCGGCGTGGCAGTTTCACCCTGCTCTGCCACTGCGTCCTGCACGCCAGGACCCTCGACCAGGCGCTGCGGCGCGCGCTGCGGTTTTTGAACGTCGTGCTGGAGGACCCGACCGGACACCTCGACGTCACCGACGGGCTGGCCCAGATCGTGCTGACAGACCGGGCACAGTCGCGCTCCGCCTTTGCCTACCGAACATATTGGATCCTGCTGCATGGCATCGCATGCTGGCTCATCGGGCGCCGCATTCCCCTTCGCATGGTCGACTTTCGCTGCGCAGAACCCGACCACGGCACAGACTACCGCCTTTTCTTCGGCGCGCCGGTGCGCTTCTCGCAACCGGTCAGCCGGCTTGCATTCGATGCTTCGCTCCTGAAGCTTCCCGTAGCGCGCAGCGAACAGGCGCTGAAGCAGTTCCTGCGCAACGCGCCGGCCAACATCCTCGTGCGTTACCGTTATGACGCGGGCCTCGCCACCAGCATCCGCAAGCGACTGCGGCAGGTGCCCCCCACGTCTTGGGGCACATTCGAGGATCTGGCCGAGCAGATGCGCCTGTCGCCTTCGACCCTCAGGCACCGCCTGCATGCGGAAGGCCAGAACTACGCGGCAATCCGCGATGAAATCCGCCGCGACCTCGCAGTCGAGATGCTGCAAACGACGGCGCTCGGGGTCGGCGAGATCGCCACACGCCTCGGCTTCTCCGAACCCAGCGCCTTCCATCGCGCCTTCCGGAAATGGACGGCAAAGAGCCCGGCGGCCTTTCGCCGGGCAACGACGGCGCAAAGCGCGTGACCATGTGTCGGCTGAAAGACAGAGCGTTCGATTGATCGCCGGGTGGTTCCGGTGTCAAATCGGCTAGGGACCGCCTCCGTTCGCGAGCAGGCAAGGAACAGGACACCATGGAAAAACACAGGATCTATACGACCAGCTTCGCGAGCGTTTACCCGCTCTACGTTGCAAAGGCAGAGAGAAAGGGACGCACAAAAGCGGAGGTCGATCAGATCATCTGCTGGCTGACGGGCCACGATCAGGCGGGACTGGAAGCACAGCTCGACCAAAAAGTTGACTTCGAGACCTTCTTCTCGGACGCGCCGAGGCTCAACCCCTCGCGCGCCCTGATCAAGGGTGTGGTTTGCGGCGTCCGCGTTGAAGATATCGAGGAGCCAACCATGCGAGAAATCCGCTATCTGGATAAGCTCGTCGACGAATTGGCCAAGGGGAAGGCGATGGATAGAATTCTGCGAGAGGCGTGATTTCTAACGACCAGCTTTCATTCGAAAGGTGGCCCTGACCGACATCGGCATTGAGAGCGACGCCGATCTGCCGCGAGACCGTTGAGCCGGAAACAAACCTGCAGCGATGCTGCGTGAGCGCTACATAAGCGCGACAAGACCGGCGCATGCCGGTCTTGTGCTTTTCGAGGATGCGACGTCAGATAACGCCGAGTGCGTCCATCGCTTCCGCCACCCGGACGAAGCCCGCGATATTGGCGCCGAGAACATAATCGCGCGACGCGCCGTATTCCTCGGCGGTTTCGGCGCACACGTCATGGATGTTGTGCATGATCGTGGCCAGCCGCTTTTCCGTCTGCTCGAAGGTCCAGCTATCGCGAGACGCGTTTTGCTGCATCTCGAGTGCCGATGTCGCGACCCCGCCGGCATTCGCCGCCTTGCCGGGCGCAAACAGCACGTTCGCGTCCTGGAACTGGCGGACCGCCTCGGGTGTCGTCGGCATATTGGCCCCCTCGACGACGGCGAGCACGCCATTTTTGATCAGCGTTTTGGCGTCTTTTCCGGTGAGTTCGTTCTGGGTCGCCGAGGGCATGGCGACGCTGCAGGGCACATCCCAGATGGAGCCACCCTCGATGTAATGGCAGCCGGTTCCTTTTCTGCGCGCATATTCCGAGATGCGCTCGCGGCGGACTTCCTTGATTTCCTTGAGGAGCTGCAGGTCAATGCCGTTCTCGTCGACCACATATCCGCCGGAGTCCGAGCAAGCGATGACCTTCCCGCCGAATTCGATGACCTTTTCGATCGTATAGATCGCCACATTGCCGGAACCGGAAACGACGGTTTGTTTCCCCTCGAAGCCCTCGCCTTTCGTCGCCAGCATGCGCTCGGCGAAATAGGTGGCGCCATAGCCGGTGGCCTCCCGGCGTGCGCGCGAGCCACCATAAAACAGCGCTTTTCCGGTGAGGACACCGGCTTCGTAGCGGTTGGTCAGGCGCTTGTACTGGCCGAACATGTAGCCGATCTCCCGGCCGCCGACACCGATATCTCCAGCGGGAACGTCGGTATATTCCCCGATATGACGATGCAACTCAGTCATGAACGATTGGCAGAAACGCATGATTTCACCGTCCGAGCGGCCGCGCGGGTTGAAATCAGATCCCCCCTTGCCGCCACCGATCGGCATGCCGGTCAGGGCGTTCTTGAACGTCTGCTCGAAACCAAGGAATTTGATGATGCCGACATTGACCGAGGGGTGAAAGCGGATGCCGCCCTTGTAAGGACCGAGCGCCGAATTGAACTGCACGCGGAAGCCACGGTTGATCTGAACCTGTCCTTTGTCATCGACCCAGGGAACACGGAAAATAATCTGCCGCTCGGGCTCGCAAATGCGCTCGATGAGCGCGTTGTCGGCGTATTTGGGATGTTTTGCGACGACACGGCCGAGGCTCTCGAGAACCTCCCGCACTGCCTGGTGAAATTCCTGCTCACCTGCATTTCGTCTCAGCACTTCATTCAAGATCGGCTCTAGCTTCTCGTCCACATTGACCAATTTTTCATCACTCCAACTGCCGAAACCGGATAATTCCGCGGCGACGCAGGTCGGATAGCCTATTTTCTGGGCTGATTGAATAAAAAATCCCCGGACAAGAGACGAGGGCCGCGCAACCTTGCAGTGCGCGGCCCTCATCTTGCGTGGCAGCTATCCGGTCAGGCCGGGAGCTGGAAGTAGGCGTTTGCGGCGAGAACGACGGCAAGGCCGGCGGCAAGCGCTGCATAGGGCAGGATGCCCGCTCTCTTGACGCCCAGATCCTGGCCGACGAGGCCGAGGTCCTCCATGGCGCCCACCGGGAATTTTCCGCCGTCGCGCACATAGTGGCGATAGGCGAAGACCGGCAGGATGAGGGCGGCGAAGATGAAGCCGACCCAGAGCGCGTTGGAATAGCCCCAGACTTTCGCGCCGGCGCCGAGGAACAGCGCGTTGACGAAGGCAAGCACGGTATTGAGGCCGATCAGCCAGGTCGGTGCTTTCCAGGGGCGCGGGATATGGCCGGAATCCATGCGGTGGATCCAGCCGGCATTGAGGTTGAGGAAGTTGAAGATGATGTAGCCGACATTGGAGACGGCCAAAACGAAGAAGTAGCCGGCCACGTCGGAGGCGATGGCAAGCAGGATAAGGTTGAAGCCGAAATCGGTCCACATGGCGCGGGTCGGCGCGCCGTGTTCGTTGACGTGATCAAGGTACTTCGGCAGCCAGCCGTCCTTCGAGCCCTGGTAGAGGGTGCGCGAAGAGCCGGCCATTGCGGTCATGATGGCGAGGAACAGCGCCATGATCATCAGGAGGACGAGGATCTGCGTGATGATCTGACCGCCATGGACGAGGCTGGCCAAGGCTTCCGCGACACCCGTGCCATCGACGATGCCGGGGGCGAGCATGCCCGCATGGCCGAGAACGCCCTGGAAGGTGAAGGGAATGAGGAAGAAGAATAGGCAGCAGAGAAGGCCGGAATAGAAGATCGCCTTGAACGTGTCGGTCTTGGGGTTCTTCAATTCGCGGGTATAGCAGACGGCGGTTTCAAAGCCGTAGGTCGACCAGGCGGCGATATAGAGACCACCGAGGAACAGCGTCCAGCCGCCATTGCTCCACACGCCATCGATGCCGGAATAGCCGGCTGTCGGGGGAACAAGATTGGTAACGTTGGCGCTGTCGATCTGGCCGGAGAAGATCGGGTAGAGGCCGATGACCAGCAGCGGCAGCAGAACGATGAGCGCGAGCCATTTCTGAACGTTCGCCGTTCCCTGGATGCCGCGATGCTGGATCGCGAAGATGATCAGCATCAGGATGCCGCCGATGACGAAAGTGGCGTTCAGGTTTGCCGTGGCGAGGAAGGGAATGTCGAAGGTGACCAGCGACCAGTTGCGGATGGCAGGCGTCAAGGCCGCAACCGCATCGGCCGACAGCAGGGCGGAGATAGCGTCCTGCGGCGTCTTGCCGGCATTGGCGGCGAGCCATTCGACGACGCGCGGGCTTTCGGCCGTCAGCGTTGCCATATTGGCCGTGACCCATTCCATGACGGCAGGCGACGTGGCGCCGGGAATGGGAAACAGGGCATTGAGGATGTAACCCGCCGCGATGGCGCAGCCGAGCGACAGCACCGGCGACCAGGCGAACCAGTTGCACCACACCGAGAGCGGCGCGATGAATTTCGAGTAGCGCAACCAGGCGGTGGCGCCGTAGATCGAGGCGCCACCCGATTTGTTGCCGAACATGCCGGCGATTTCGGCGTAGGTGAAGGATTGCAGGAAGCCCATCACCATGGAAATGATCCAGACCACGAAGGCGAGCTTGCCTGTCGTGCCTGCAATGCCGCCGATGGAAAACAGCACGAGTGGGGGCACGCCGGCGGCGACCCAGAATGCCCCTTTCCAGTCCAGCGCACGAATCAGCCCCGTGCCCGAGGCCGCCGATCCCTCGGTTTCAACGATAGATGCCATAAACAGTCTCCTCGACCAGTTTTGCCGTGAAGCGCGTTTGCGCGCGTCCCCATTATGATGGTTCTCGCTGCGGCTTCTTCGCTGGATGGCGCCTGCGTTTTCGCAGTGTCACCACCTGTTCCCGTCGTCCATTTCGCGGCCGCAACTTATTCTCATAGTGAATTTTTTTTCTTCTCGGTCAAGTCTCTCTTTACTTTCCGGGGCCTCCCGTAGGATAGTTTTGCCATATTGCCGGTGCACAACGCGGCCCTTCCGGGCATCGAAACGATTGTGCGCGGGGCGGGAGCTGAGATGGATACGTCCGGACGTTTTGCAGGCACCCTGGTGCCGCCAAGAGCAAGCACCATTCTGCGGCCGGGTATTCCGGCGCTACCGGCCGGCGTCGAGCGCTACCGCGTCAAGGGGCGGGGCACCACAGTGGTGAAGGTCGCTGCCGGCGACCGCGTCACCATCAAGGATGTCGAAGGCGGGCAGCTCTGCGAAGTGAGCTTCGTCGATGCCAGCGGCCGGTTCAACGCAGCCGGTTTGGGCGCAGCCTTTTCGCGGCCCGCGGACGGGCTTCTGGAGATCCTCGGACGGGACGAAGACAGCGCACGGCGGACACTCGCCGCGTTGAAGCGGCGCAATGTCGACCCCGCAAACGCACAGGCGCTGGTGCTGTTCGGTGAAAGCTCGTCGCCAGGGGCTTCGGCAGAGTTGGCGATAGCACTCGACGGCATGCTGATCGTCGCAGCTCCGGCGCCACCGATGGACGCGGAAGCACAGAACACCGCAACGGCGCTCGAACTGCGCGTCGCCCGCTCCACAATCGAACGGGCCTATGCGGACATGCTGCCGGAACCGATGGCCGATCCGATCCAGGACCTGCGCATTCCAGCGGCCCGCGCCTCCGCCTATTTCGTGCGGGCCGGCGAGTTCATTCAGGTCATCGACGTTTCAGGCCGGCAATGCACGGATTTCCAGGCCTTTTCCGCCCGCAAGGTCGACAAGGGGCTGGATCTCGCGCTCGATGCGACGGTGACACGCACGCTTCTCGGGCGCAGTTACCCGATGCCGGGGCTGCCATCGAAAGCGTTCGACCGGGATTTCGAGCCGCTGGTGGAGATCGTGCAGGATACGGTCGGGCGACACGATGCCTTCGCCACCGCCTGCAATTCGCGCTACTACGACGACATGGGTTATCCGGGGCATGTCAACTGCACGGATAATTTCAACCATGCGCTGGCCCCTTATGGCATTGCGCCGCGCAAGGGCTGGGAAGCGCTCAACTATTTCTACAACACCAATGTCGACCATCATAACCAGCTCTATCTCGACGAACCCTGGTCGCGGCCGGGCGATTATGTGTTGATGCGCGCGCTGACCGATCTCGTCTGCGTCTCGTCGTCCTGCCCGGACGATATCGATGCGGCGAACGGCTGGGATCCGACCGATATCCATGTCCGCACCTATTCGGACAAAGAGACATTCTCGCGCGCCGTCGCCATCCGAATGACCCCCGATGCAGAGCCCGAAATGACCCAGGAAACCGCCTTCCATCCACGCTTCTCCGGCCTGACCCGCAACCATGTGGAATATCGCGGCTACTGGCTGCCCAACCGCTTCAACAACGAGGGGCCGATCGAGGAGTACTGGGCCTGCCGTGAAAACGCCGTGGTGATGGATCTCTCCCCGCTGCGCAAATTCGAGGTGACGGGGCCGGATGCGGAGGCGTTGCTGCAATATTGCGTGACCCGCGATATCCGTAAGCTCTCGCCCGGGCAGGTGGTCTACACGGCCATGTGCTACGAGAATGGCGGCATGATCGACGACGGCACGGTGTTCCGGCTGGGCGCGAACAATTTCCGCTGGATCGGTGGCGATGATGTCAGCGGCATCTGGCTGCGCGAGCAGGCGGAGAAAATGGGCTACAAGGCCTGGGTGCGGTCGTCCACCGACCAGATGCACAACCTCGCCGTCCAGGGGCCGAAGAGCCGCGAGATCATCAAGGAGATCATCTGGACAGCACCGGCGCAGCCGTCGATCGGCGAACTCGAATGGTTCCGCTTCGCCGTCGGCCGCATCGGTCATTTTGAAGGCGCACCGGTCGTCGTCTCACGTACCGGCTATACGGGCGAACTCGGCTACGAGATCTTCTGTCATCCCAAGGATGCCCTTGCGGTGTTCGATGCCGTCTGGGAGGCCGGCCAGAAGCATGGACTGAAGCCGATGGGGCTGGAAGCGCTCGACATGGTGCGCATCGAAGCGGGGCTGGTATTTGCCCATTACGACTTCTCCGACCAGACCGATCCCTTCGAGGCCGGCATCGGCTTCACCGTCCCTCTGAAGTCGAAGACCGAGGACTTCATCGGCCGCGAGGCGCTGATCAAGCGCAAGGAAAACCCGCGCTACAAGCTGGTCGGCCTCGATATCGACGCCAACGACGCCGTCGGCCATGGCGACACGGTGCATATCGGCCGCGCACAGGTTGGCGTCGTGACGAGCTCGACGCGGTCGCCGCTCCTGAGGAAGACGATCGCGCTGGCCCGGATGGATGCCCTGCATTCGGAGATCGGCACCAACGTGGAAATCGGCAAACTCGACGGCCAGCAGAAGCGGCTGCCGGCGAAGATCGTGCCGTTTGCGCACTACGATCCGCAGAAGCTCAAGCCGCGATCCTGACTTCGCGGGTTTGGTCGCCGCAGAGGATTAACTCGACTTGCCCCGTGCCGTCGCAATCTGCCGGGCGACCGCTTCGGAATCATTGGCAAGCGCACGCATTTCCGAGGCGAGGACGGCGAAGCCGGCACCGGCCGTGCCGGCCCGCGCCGCCTCGATGCCGGCGTTGACGGCGAGCAGTTTCAGGGAGCGCAGGGAATGCAGGATCTCGGCGGTTCGTGACGCGGTCGCGCGCATGTCGGCGGTCTGTTCGTCGATGCGCTGGTAGAGGGACTCGATGTTGACGATGCTGCCTTCGAGATAGAGCAGTTCCCCATCAGCGCCCCAGACACCACCGCCGGTTTCCGTGACCCAGAGATAGTGACCCTTGTTGTGGCGGATGCGGTACTCCAGCGTCCAGTCGGTGCGACCTTCCAACGCTTTGCCGACCACCTCGTCCATCGCCGGCACGTCTTCCTCGCACATGATGGAGGTGAAGGTGCGCACACGATTGCCGACGATCTCGTCGACGGGATAGCCAAAGATCCGCTGGATGCCGTCGGTCATCTCCAGCATCGTGTAATGCTCGTCCGCCCGGCATCGATACAGAAAACCATTCATGCGACCGAGAACGCTGCTCAGAAAATCCATGGAAACCTGGCGATTGCTGGAGTGCGGAGAAGAGGAATATTGATCGGCTTGGGTGATATCCCGTTACTTAAAAGTATGGGCCGAAGACCAGGGACGTGGCCTTCGGCTTTGTCGTCGCGAGCCGGAGATCAGTTTTTCAGATAGACCTCGAGCGTATCGTCCATCGCCTCCAGCCAGGGCGTATGATGTTTGGGCGCCATCGTGCCGGTCATCAGCGATTTGTAGGCGTTGTCGCGGAAGCCCATGATGTTCTCGGCCTTGTGGTGCTCCCATTCCATGAAGGTCTTGTTGGTGCCCTCGACATCGAACTTCGGATAGTCGGTATCCTCCAGTAGTTCGATGACGTAGTCGCCCTGGAACCAGATCATCTGCTCGGCATCCTCGAGCGTTTCCTCGCGGGCGCGCCATTTGTCGAAATGCGCCTTCATTTCCTCCTTCGAGGGCAGGCCGATGCGGCCCATGATGACGTCGCGGGCGTACCAGGCCTGGGCGTCGAACATGTTGAAAGTATAAAACTGGTCCTGCATGCCGATATACATCAGCTGCGGATTGTCCTCGTAGACGACGCCCTTGTAGAGGCTGTCGGACCACAGGCGGTTCGCGGTCTTCAGGCGCAGGTCGTCCGGCAGGAACGGGAAGTGGTGAAGATAGCCGGTGCAGAGGATCAGCGCATCGACCTCCTTGGTCGATCCGTCGGCGAAATGAGCCGTCTTGTTGACGAGCTTTTGCAACAGCGGCCGCTCCTCGAAACGCTCCGGCCACTTGAAGCCCATCGGCTTGGAGCGGTAGCTCGTGGTCACCGATTTCGCTCCGTATTTCCAGCACTGCGAACCGATGTCCTCGGCAGAATAGCTGCGGCCGACGATCAATACGTCCTTGTCCTTGAACTCCAGCGCATCGCGGAAATCATGGGCGTGCAGCACGCGGCCGCCGAAGGTTTTCACGCCTTCGAAATAGGGAACGTTCGGCGTCGAGAAGTGGCCGGAGGCGACGACGACATAGTCGAATTCCTCGTCATACATCCGATCCTCGACGCGATTGTGCGCCGTCACCGTAAATTTCTTGGTCGCCTCGTCGAACCGCACCATGCGGACCGGGGTCGAGAAGCGAACCCACTTGCGCACATCGGCCTTTTCGACACGGCCCTTGATGTAGTCCCACAGCACGGCGCGGGGTGGGTAGGAGCCGATCGGCTTGCCAAAATGCTCCTCGAAGGAATAGTCGGCAAATTCCAGGCATTCCTTGGGACCGTTCGACCAGAGATAGCGGTACATGCTGCCATGGACCGGCTCGCCATATTCATCGAGCCCGGTGCGCCAGGTGTAGTTCCACAACCCGCCCCAATCGGCCTGCTTTTCGAAGCAGACCACTTCGGGGATTTCCGCACCCTTCTGGGCGGCGGACTGGAAGGCTCTCAATTGGGCAAGACCCGAAGGCCCCGCGCCGATGACGGCTACTCTGGTCATATTTGTCTGTTCCCTTTTATGTCGTTGTAAGCTTTGCGGAGACCATCAATCCGGATAAATCCCCGCACTCGTCGGCGCCCCGTCGTCATACTTCGCCAGCCAGTCGATCATGATCGGGCGGTTGCGGGTCAGGCCTTTGTAATCGGCGATCTCCGGCGGCAGGCTTTTCAGCACGCGCGGCAGGCGGCGGCCCCATTTGGGGACGGTCACCAGTTCACTCAGGCTGATCAGGTAGCAGCGAATGACGAAGAGGATGGCGTTGGACCGCGGCAGACGCCATAGGCTCTGCAATTCGACGCGCAGGTGCATCTTGTCACCGACATTCTCCGGCGTGACGGTCGTGCGATCCGGTCCCCATTTGTGATAGTTTTCCGGAGATGTATCGAGCCGCGGATTGACCGTCATTGTCCAGTTGAGGCGGCGGGTCGGCTTGCCCTGCTGCAGGTTGAGCAGGAATTTCAGCGCCCGGTCGAACACGCCGATTTGGTGGGCAAGCGGCACGGGACCATGCCATTCCATGAAATTCATGCCGATGTCGAAATCCAACGACCAGTCGGCCTGGGTGGTGACCATGCCGGCATCCATCCAGAGATTGTTGTCGCGCTGGTCGACGATGCAGAAATCCCCCTGCGCCTGCCGGGTAATATATTCCATCGGCGGATAGGGAAGTGTTGCCGCATCGCCGAAGGTGAAGGTGTCGTCGATGCCCATGGGCCGGTTGACCCAGCGCCAGCGGTCGCCGTTCTTTTCGAGTGTGAAGTGCTCAGGATAGTCCTGCGCCTGATGCTCCATCAGAAGCTCGAGCACGTCCCATTGCGCCGTCATCATATGCGGCAGCGCCTGGCAGCGCAGCGGGTCCTCCTTGAGCACCAGCGCTCGGTCCTGCATCTCGGCGACATAGTGCTCGTCGACATCGATCAGGTTTTCGAAAACGCTGTCCGCCTTGCCGCGGATATGCGGCTCCATGTTGACCGAATACATGTATTCGTCACGATCGAAGGGGAAGGGAAAGCGTTTGATGTTGTAGAGGCTGTTGCGGAAGGTGAAGTCGTCGCGGAACGTTTCGCTCCTGAACGTGATGGTCATCTGTCCGGTCCCCTTAAACTACAATTGAAGAACGAGTTGCTGGCCCTTGAACCGCGACACGCAGATCATGACCTTCTTGCCGGACGCCTTTTCCTCGTCCGACAGGTAGATATCGTTGTGCTGCAGCGTGCCATCACAGGAGAGCACTTCCGTCTCGCACTGGCCGCAGGCACCGCCGCGACACATGTAAGGGGCATCGCAGCCATGGGCCTCCGCCGCTTCCAGGATGCTCTGGTGCTCGCCCACGGTCATGTGGATGTTGGATCTTTCGAGGAAGACCTGGAACGGCAGGCCGGCAGGCGGCGCAAGGAACCGCTCCGAATGCAAGTTTTCCTTCGGCCAGCCGGCTTTCAGCCCCGTCATCAGCACGCCATCGATCATGCCGGCCGGCCCACAGACATAAAGATGCGTGCCGAGCGGCTGGTTGTCGGCAATCTCGGCGACGGGGATGAATGTCTTTTCCTCGTCGACATAGATCTTGATGCGCCGCGGACCATAGCGATCGAGCAGTTGCTGCCAGTAGGCGCCGTGCGAGCGCGAGCGGATGGCGTAGTGCAGTTCGAAGGCGATGTTGTCGCGGCTGAACTGTTCCATCATGGCGATGAACGGCGTGATGCCGATGCCGCCGGCAATCAGGATGTGCTTGCGGCCGCGATGATCCGGCGCGAAGAGGTTGACCGGCTGGCTGACGGTCAGCTGATCGCCGGGGCGGACCTGTTCGTGCATGAAGATCGAGCCGCCGCGGGAATTCGGAACCCGGAGCACGCTGATTTCATAGGCGCTGTTGTCGTCGGGGTTGGACATCAGCGAATAGGGATTGCGGCGCAACAGGCCGTTGTCGTTCATCGAGACGACGACATGGGCGCCGCCGGAAAAAAACGGCATGGGGTGACCGTCCAGGCGTTCGAAGCGAAAGCGCTTGACGAGATCGGTCACCTGCGTCACCGCCGCAACCCGGACAGGCATGTCGGTATTGAGGCTCACGGGAACATCTCCTCAGGTTCTGGGGCTGTACCCGGTTCTTCTGCATCGATATTGACGCCCTGGAAGGCGCCAAGCCGCCTGGAGTAATGGTCGCGCACCAGAAGCGGCAGTCCGCAATGACTGCAGGGAAAGGGGCTGGTCGTCACATTGTCGGTGATGCCCTTGCAGTGCACGCATTGCACCCGGCGCGCCATCGAGCCGCGATGTTCGGTGTGGATCGAATGGTAGTCGATGCCGTATTCGATCGCCACCTGCATGATCTGGCCGATGAAGCCCTCGGTGCCGGCGATGGAGAGCCGCGTTCCCATGCGGGCCTGCTCAAGACAGGCACGCAGGCGGAACAGAAGTGGTTGAAGTGTTGAGGCCTGCCAGAAAACATCCGGCGAGAGCGCCGAAAGCGTTACGTCATAGGCCTTGGGGGCCGCGCCCGCCGCCAGATAGAGGATTTCCGACTTTGCCAGGAAGTCGCGGCCCTTGGCCCCGACCTCGTCGATCAGTGCCTGCGCCCCTTCGCCCTCAAGGACGAAGAGGTGGCGTTTGGCATGGGGATCAATGTCGAGCCCCTTATATTCCGGCCTGCTTTTGATCCCTTGTACGAGCATGCCGATATCCTCAGCCTTGCGCCGTCCGTTTCGTCTTCTTCGGATCGTCGAAGGTGATCGTATGGGCGATGGCAGGCGCGTTGACCGTCTTGCCCTTCACTTCGAGCTTGGTGCCTTGCACGGCATAGGGGACGTCGACGCGCATGATCGCCATCGAGCGGTTGGTCAGCTTCGAATAGGACGGGCAGGTGATGACACCCACCTTCTTGTCGCCGGCCCAGACCTCGTCGCCGAGGTCGGTCGGTCCATCGGCCTCGACCAGCAGGCCGAAGATCTTGAAGCGTTCCTTGCCCTTGAGGCGCGCATGTTCCTCGGCACCGCGAAAACCGGTCTTGCCGGGGCTGACGGTGAAATCGAGGCCGAGTTCCCACAGGCTGTCGCCGGGCTGCTCGTTGGCGAAGGGGTACATCTGCGAATTGTCGTAGGGGTAGAACAGCAGGTAGCTTTCGACGCGCAGCATGTCGAGAACGCTGAAACAGACGGGGATGATACCCATCGCCCTGCCTTCGTCGACGATCCGGTCCCAGACCATGCCGGCATCCTGGCCGCGCACGAAGATTTCGTAGCCGCGCTCGCCGGTATAGCCGGTGCGCGAGATCATCACCGGGGCGCCGAACAGCGTCGTCTGCATGTGGTGGAAATATTTGAGGTCGCGGATGCCGGGCACGTATTTTTCGAGATAATCGACGGCAAGCGGCCCCTGCAGCGACAGGTCGTGCAGGTCGTCATCGAACAGCACCGCGCAATTGCGGCCCTGCGCCTGCTTGACGATTTCCTCGAAGCCGGAGCCGGAGCCATGCACCAGCATCCAGGAATTCGGGCCGGTTCGATAGACGATGCAATCATCGGTGAAATGGCCGCGCTCGTTGAGCATGCAGGCATAGACCGACTTACCGGGATAGACCTTCGTCATGTCGCGGGTGGTGATGTATTCGAGAATGGCGATGGCATGCGGGCCGACGAGATGAACCTTTTTCAGGCCCGACACATCCATGATGCCGGCCTTGGTGCGCACGGCGATATGCTCTTCATAGATGTCCTTGTCATAGGTCCAGGCGGTTCCCATGCCGCTCCAGTCCTCGAGGTTCGATCCCAGTGCCCGATGCCGGTCTGCAAGGGCGGAAAAACGCCAGCTAAGACTCATATCCTCGTTCCCATTTTCTTTTGCGGAATATTTATTTCCTGAGTATATCGCCGCCGATCAAACTCGCAAGGTGTTAAACTCAGTAATCACCATTGCGCTCCAGCCCTGTTTAGAACCGTAGCGGTTCACGACCGCATGCGCGATAGGCCGCTGTCACCGTATTGGCCATCAGCATGGCAATGGTCATCGGCCCCACTCCGCCCGGAACCGGAGTGATGGCACCAGCGACTTCCGAAACCTCGTCGTAAGCGACATCGCCTACCAGACGGCTCTTGCCCTCGCCGCCTCCCGCCACATCGACGCGGTTGATGCCGACATCGATGACGGTCGCGCCCGGCTTCACCCAGCCGGCTTTCACCATTTCCGCGCGACCGACGGCGGCAACGAGGATATCCGCGTTGCGGCAGACACCGGCGAGATCCTTTGTGCGCGAATGCGCAATCGTCACCGTCGCGTTGGCATGGAGCAGCAATTGCCCCATCGGCTTGCCGAACAGGTTGGAGCGACCGATGACGACGGCGGCGAGGCCCGCTAGGTCCTCGCCATGGATGGAGCGTACGAGACGCATGGCGCCCGCCGGCGTGCACGAGATCAGACCCGTTGCCAGGTCGCCGGTCGCAAGCTTGCCGGCATTGACGACATGCAGGCCATCGACGTCCTTCTCCGGCCGGATCGACTGGATGATCGCCTCCGCGTCGAGATGTTTTGGCAGGGGCAGCTGCACCAGGATGCCGTGCACGGCGGGATCCGCGTTCAGCGAAGCCACCAAGCGTGCGAGATCACCTTGTGTGGTCTCCTCCGGCAACGTGTGCTGGGTGGAGTTGAAGCCGCATTCCTTGGCCAGCCGACCCTTGGCGCCGACATAGGTATGGCTCGCCGGATCGTCGCCGACGATGACGACCGCAAGGCCGGTTTTTACGCCTGCCTCCTCCTCGAGTGCCGAGGTCGTAGCCTTCACAGCCTCGATCATCGACGCCGCGACTTTCTTCCCGTCAACGCGTGTTGCACCCGCCATGGTTCAACCCATGCGCTCGGAGGCGTAGGAGCCGGGGCTCGGCGGGAAGACGATGGTCTTGTTGCCGTTCATGAAGGTGCGATGGTGGATATGCGCATGCACCGCGCGGGCAAGCACCTGGCTCTCCACGTCACGGCCGATCGACACATAGTCCTCCGCCGACTGCGCATGCGTGATCCGCGCCACGTCCTGCTCGATGATCGGACCCTCGTCGAGATCCTCCGTGACATAGTGCGCCGTAGCACCAATCAGCTTCACGCCGCGCTCGAACGCCTGCTTGTACGGGTTGGCGCCCTTGAACGACGGCAGGAACGAGTGGTGGATGTTGATGATCCGACCCGACATCTTCTTGCACACCGCATCCGACAGCACCTGCATGTAGCGGGCGAGCACGATCAGTTCGGCACCGGACTGCTCCACCACCTCCATCAGCCGCGCCTCGGCCTGCGGCTTGTTCTCCTTCGTCACCTTGATGTGGTGGAAGGGGATGTCGTGGTTGACGATGACCTTCTGGTAATCGAAGTGGTTGGAGACGACGCCGACGATGTCGATCGGCAACGCGCCGATCTTCCAGCGGTAGAGCAGGTCGTTCAGGCAATGGCCGAAGCGCGACACCATCAGCAGCACCTTCATGCGCTCGTCGCTGTCGTTGAAGCGATAGGTCATGCCGAAGGGCTTGGCGACCGGAGTGAAGCCCTGCTTGATGTCCTCCTCCGAAACGCCTTCCTGGCTGAGGAAGGTGAGGCGCATGAAGAACAGGCCGGTCTCCAGGTCGTCGAACTGCGAACTGTCGGAGATGTAACACCCCTTCTCGGCGAGGTAGCCGGTGATCGCGGCAACGATGCCGCGGGTCGATTGGCACGATACTGTCAGGACGTGGCTTTTCATCGGTTCTTTCCCGGTCAAACGATTGCCGAAGGGGCGTCTCTTTTGCGAAACGGCACCCTCAGATATCGAGCGTCGTCTGCCGCTCCCATTCCGTGAAATGCGACGCGTAAGCATTCCATTCCTGATGTTTGAGCTTCAGGTAGGCGCTGGAGAAACTCTTGCCGAGCGTGGCCTTCAGGTCCTCGTCCTTGTCGTATTCCCTGAGCGCATCGAGCAGGTTCAGGGGCAGGCGCGGTGCGTCGGTGACGGTGTGGCCTTCCTTGTACATGTCGATGTCGTAGTGGCGGCCAGGATCGGCATTCGTACGGATGCCGTTGAGACCGGCTGCGATGATGATGGCCTGCAGCAGGTACGGATTGACGGCGCCGTCCGGCAGGCGCAGTTCGAACCGCCCCGGACCCGGAACGCGGACCATGTGCGTGCGGTTGTTGCCGGTCCACGTCACCGTATTCGGCGCCCAGGTCGCGCCGGAGATGGTGCGCGGTGCGTTGATGCGCTTGTAGGAATTGACCGTCGGATTGGTCACCGCGGCAAGCGCCGAGGCATGTTTCATGATGCCGCCGAGGAAGGTCTTGCCCTTGGCGGAAAGGCCAAACGGCATGTTTTTGTCGGCAAAGGCATTGGTCTTGCCTTCCACATCCCAGACGGAGATATGCGCGTGGCAACCGTTGCCGGTCAGGCCCTTGAAGGGCTTGGGCATGAAGGTGGCGCGAAGGCCGTGTTTCTCGGCGACCGTCTTCACCATGAACTTGAAGAAGGAATGTTTGTCGGCCGTCTGCAGCGCGTCGTCATATTCCCAGTTCATCTCGAACTGACCGTTCGCGTCCTCGTGGTCGTTCTGGTAGGGCTTCCACCCCAGTTCCAGCATGTAATCGCAGATTTCGGCGATCACGTCATAGCGGCGCATCACGGCCTGCTGGTCGTAGCAGGGTTTTTCGGCGGTATCGAACTCATCGGAAATCTTGCCGCCATCCGGCGCGATCAGGAAGAATTCCGGCTCGACGCCGGTCTTGACGCGAAGACCTTCCTTGGCAGCTTCGGCGATCAATCGCTTCAGCATGACGCGCGGCGCCTGGTCCACCGGCTGGTCGTCCATCACGCAATCGGCGGCGACCCAGGCGACATCCTTCTTCCACGGCAACTGGATGACCGAAGACGCATCCGGGAGGGCAAAGAGATCGGGATGGGCGGGCGTCAGATCGAGCCAGGTGGCAAAGCCCGCAAAGCCCGCACCGTCCTTCTGCATATCGGCGATTGCCTCGGCCGGAACAAGCTTTGCCCGCTGGCCGCCGAACAGGTCGGTATAGCTGATCATGAAATATTTGATGCCACGGTCCTTGGCAAAGGTAGCAAGATCGAGTGTCACTGTGTTCCCCTTTTGGATTATCAGACACTTTTTCAAGAAATGGCCGCGCTGGCTTGGGAGATCAGACGCGGCCGAAGTTTTATGCGGGTCAGAAGCCTCCCTTGCCGGGGATCCAGCTTGTGCCGGCAAGCGGCACCTGCGCCATGGCAGATGCCTCGATCGTCAGGGCGACGAGGTCCTCCGGCTCCAGATTGTGGAGATGGTTCTTGCCGCAAGCGCGCGCGATGGTCTGGGCTTCGAGCGTCATCACCTTGAGATAGTTGGCAAGACGGCGACCGGCCGTGACCGGATCGAGACGTTGGGAAAGCTCCGGATCCTGCGTGGTAATACCGGCCGGGTCCTTGCCTTCGTGCCAGTCGTCATAGGCGCCGGCCGTCGTTCCGAGCTTCTGGTATTCCTCTTCCCAGTGCGGATCGTTATCACCGATGGCGACCAGCGCTGCGGTGCCGATGGCAACCGCGTCGGCCCCGAGCGCAAGCGCCTTGGCCACGTCGGCGCCGGACCGGATGCCGCCCGAGATGATCAGCTGCACCTTGCGATGCATGCCGAGATCCTGCAGCGCCTGGACGGCGGGGCGGATGCAAGCCAGCGTCGGCATGCCGACATTCTCGATGAACACGTCCTGTGTCGCCGCGGTGCCGCCCTGCATACCATCGAGCACGACGACGTCGGCGCCTGCCTTCACGGCGAGCGCCGTGTCGTAATAGGGCCGTGCGCCGCCGACCTTCACATAGATGGGCTTTTCCCAGTCGGTGATTTCGCGCAGCTCCATGATCTTGATTTCGAGATCGTCCGGGCCGGTCCAGTCGGGATGACGGCAGGCCGAGCGCTGGTCGATGCCCTTGGGCAGGTTGCGCATGTTGGCGACGCGGTCGGAAATCTTCTGGCCGAGCAGCATGCCGCCACCGCCGGGCTTGGCCCCCTGGCCGACAACGATCTCGATGGCATCGGCGCGGCGCAGGTCCCGCGGGTTCATGCCGTAGCGCGACGGAAGATACTGATAGACCAACGTCTGTGAATGACCGCGCTCTTCGTCCGTCATGCCACCGTCACCGGTGGTTGTCGATGTTCCGGCGATGGTGGCCCCGCGGCCGAGCGCTTCCTTGGCATTGCCGGAAAGCGCGCCAAAGCTCATGCCGGCGATGGTGATCGGCGTCTTCAGGACGATCGGCTTCTTGGCGTGGCGCGCGCCGAGCACGACGGAGGTGTCGCATTTCTCGCGGTAACCTTCGAGCGGATAACGCGAGATCGAGGCGCCGAGGAACAACAGGTCGTCGAAATGCGGAACCTTCCGCTTGGTGCCGGCGCCTCTGATATCATAGATGCCGGTCGCCGCGGCGCGGCGGATTTCGGCGAGCGTGTAATCGTCGAAGGTCGCTGACTTGCGCGGCGGGGTATAGGGGTTGTGATAGCTCATGAACGGGTCCCTGCCTTAGTACGCATCAGCGTTATCGATGTTGAAGTTGTAGAGCGTGCGGGCCGAGCCGTAGCGCTTGAATTCTTCCGGCGCGACACCCGTGATGCCGGCCTTTTCCAGAAGCTCGGCAAGCAGCTTCAGATGTTTTGGCTTCATTTCCTTCTGGATGCAGTCGGCGCCGAGGCTCTTGACTTCGCCGCGCACAAACAACTTCGCCTCGTAAAGGGAGTCACCGAGCGCATCACCGGCATTGCCAAGCACCACAAGGTGACCCGACTGGCCCATGAAGGCCGACATGTGGCCGATATTGCCCTGGACGACGATGTCGATGCCCTTCATCGAGATGCCGCAGCGCGAGGCAGCATTGCCCTTGATGACGAGGAGTCCGCCGCGGCCCGTCGCGCCGGCATACTGGCTGGCATCGCCCTCGATGACGACCGTTCCCGACATCATGTTTTCCGCGACACCAGGCCCTGCCGAACCATGCACCGTCACGGTACCGCCATCGTTCATGCCGGCGCAATAATAACCGACGCTGCCACGCACCTCGACGGTGACGGGCTGGTCGATACCGACGGCGACGGCATGACTGCCACGCGGATTGACGACCTCGAAATTCGTATCATTGGTGCCGGGGGCGATGGCGTGCAGCGCGCTGTTCAGTTCGCGCAGCGGCATTTTGGCAAGGTCGAATACGCGCATCGCTTCCAGACTTTCTCGTTTGACGCTGACATCCACGGTTAGGCCGCCTTCTCATGATCCCAGAAATAGACAGTAGCCGGCTCCGGCTCCCAGACCCGCGCATTTTCGATGCCCGGCAGGTTGACGAGCGCGCGGTATTCCGAGCCGAAGGCGATATATTGATCCGTTTCGGCCATTACGGCCGGCTTGCAGGCGATCGGATCGCGCACCACACCGAAGCCGGACTTGGTACCGACGACGAAGGTGAAGAAGCCGTCGAGATCGTCGAGCGCGCTGGTCAGCGCCTGCCCCAGATCCTTGCCCTTGGCCATCTCGGCCGACAGGTAGGCGGCGGCGACTTCGGTATCGTTCTGCGTCTCGAAGGTCATGCCTTCACGCACCAGCTCACGGCGCAGGTTGTTGTGGTTGGAGAGCGAACCGTTGTGCACCAGGCACTGGTCGGCGCCGGTCGAGAACGGATGGGCGCCAAGCGTGGTGACGGCCGATTCCGTCGCCATACGGGTATGGCCGATACCATGTGTGCCGGCCATCTGGCGAATGCCGAAGCGGGAAACCACGTCCTTCGGTAGGCCGACTTCCTTGTAGATCTCAACGCTGTCGCCGGAACCCATGACACGAATCTCCGGCCGCTCCTGGACCAGCAGATCACGGACCGCCTGAGCCTTGTCGGCACTGGCTTCGATAACCGCGTGGGTGCTTTTCAGCTCCACGGCAACGCTCGAATCGGCTGGCTTCAGCAGCGCTTTGAGCCCGGCAAAATCCTGCTTGGGGTCGGCCGACTGCACGGTGATTTTCGCGCGGCCATCCGAGGGCGCTCCGTAAATCGCGATGCCGGCGCTATCGGGCCCGCGGTCGGTCATGGTGACCAGCATATCGGACAGCATGGCACCCAATTGCGGTTCCAGACTTCTGTCCTTCAAAAACAATCCGACAATTCCGCACATGGGGACAATCCTTCGTTTCGTTGATGAAAGATGGATAGCAGGTGCGTTTTTTGATTTCAACTATGAGGAAAGTTATTTTCTTTTAAAGCAATTCCGTCTGTGCTGTCGGCGCTGTGGACTGCCGATGCGCGCGCGGCGGCTCCCCGAATGCCGCACGGTAGGTTCGTGCAAAATGCCCGGCGCTGGAAAACCCGGTGGCGAAGGCAATTTCGGAGATGGAAAGCGGGCTCTGCTGCAACAGGCGCCGGGCGTGATCCAGCCGCAGTTTCCGATATTCGAGAAGGAAGGAGGACCCCATCTGGCTGGAAAAAAGACGATCGAGGTGGCGCGGCGAAACACCCGCCAGTTTACCCATGGCCTGCCGGTCGAGCGGTGCTTCGATCGTTGCCTCCATCTTCTCCAGCACCATCAGCAAACCGGGATGATTGACCCCGTAGCGCTCTGCCAGCGATGCCCGCTGCGGTGCACCGGAGCTTTCCACCTGGGTATGAAGATACCAGTCACTCACCCGGCGCGCGAAATCCGAGCCCATGCGCTGCGAAATCAGCGCGTGCATCATGTCGAGCGGGGCGACGCCACCGCCGCAGGTGAGTCGGTTGCCGTCGAGGACGTAGCGTGCCTGGCGAGGTGCAAGGCCGGGAAAGGCCTCCACCAGGGCCGGTGCATGCTCCCAGTGGATGGTGAAGTCGCGATCCTCCAGCAATCCCGCCGCCGCCATCAGATAGGGCCCCCCGGAAATGCCGCCAATGCGCACGCCGTCGCGGGCAAGCTGGCGCAAGCATGCCAGGACGGCCGGCACGTTCCAGTCGACCGGCGTACCGCCCGCGCAGACGAAGACGGTGTGGAAGCCGGAGCCACGCGCCGGCAAGGGCACGGCAGGAACGGGAATACCGGATGATGTCACCCCGGCGTTTCCCTCGACGACATGCGTCGACAATGCATAGATATCCCGGCCAGCGAGAAGATTGGCGGCACGTAGCGGCTCCGTTGCCGAGGCATAGGACATCAGCGCAAATCCCGGAATGAGGATGAAGCCGATCTTCTGGACGTTTTTCAGATCATCTGCGGCCATGGCTCAATTATGGCTCAAATAGTCTCTTTCCTGCAAGTGCTGAAACACAATGCTGTCATGATCGTCACGCTCCACGGGATGTCCTTGCCATGCGCTACTCTGCCTTTTCCGTTTTCCTGAACGCCCTGCGCGGCAACAAGGGCTGGGCGCCGGCGTGGCGCAGTCCGGTTCCGAAGAACCGCTATGACGTGATCATCATCGGCGGCGGCGGGCATGGTCTGGCCACGGCCTACTACCTCGCCAAGGAATTCGGCGTCACCAATGTGGCGGTACTGGAAAAGGGCTATATCGGTTCCGGCAATGTCGGCCGCAACACCACGATCATCCGCTCCAACTACCTGTTGCAGGGCAACAACCCGTTCTACGAACTGTCGATGAAGCTTTGGGAAGGGCTGGAGCAGGATTTCAACTTCAACGCTATGGTCTCCCAACGCGGCGTGCTCAACCTCTACCATTCCGACGCTCAGCGTGATGCCTATACGCGGCGCGGCAACGCGATGCGGCTGCACGGCGTCGATGCCGACCTGCTCGACCGCAACGCCGTGCGCCAGATGCTGCCCTTCCTCGATTTCGACAATGCCCGCTTCCCGATCCAGGGCGCGCTGATGCAGAAGCGCGGCGGCACCGTACGCCATGATGCCGTTGCCTGGGGCTATGCCCGTGGTGCGGACAGTCGCGGTGTCGATATCATCCAGAACTGCGAGGTGACCGGCATCCGCAGAGAAAACGGCCGCGTTACCGGTGTCGAGACCAGCCAGGGCTTCATCGGTTGCGGCAAGCTGGCGCTCGCTGCGGCCGGCAATTCCACCGTGGTTGCCGACATGGTCGACCTGAAGCTGCCGATCGAAAGCCATGTGCTGCAGGCGTTCGTCTCCGAGGGTCTGAAGCCGTTCATCGACAATGTCGTCACCTTCGGCGCCGGCCACTTCTACGTCTCCCAGTCCGACAAGGGCGGCCTCGTCTTCGGTGGCGATATCGATGGCTACAATTCCTATGCGCAGCGCGGCAATCTTGCGACCGTCGAGCATGTCGCCGAAGCCGGGGTCGCAATGATCCCGGCGCTGTCGCGTGTCCGGGTGCTGCGCTCCTGGGGCGGGGTGATGGACATGAGCATGGACGGCTCGCCGATCATCGACCGCACCCACATCGACAATCTCTATCTGAATGCCGGCTGGTGTTACGGCGGCTTCAAGGCCACACCCGCTTCCGGCTTCTGCTACGCCCATCTGATCGCCAAAAACGAGCCGCACGAAACCGGTCGCGCCTTCCGGCTCGACCGCTTCGCCCGCGGCCGGATGATCGATGAAAAGGGCGTCGGCTCGCAACCCAATCTGCATTGAGGACTTCATATGGCCAGCCTGATCGCCTGCCCCCATTGCGGGCCGCGCCCCAAGGAAGAATTCACCATTCGCGGCGATGCCGGCATAGTCCGCCCGGCGCCGGATGCCGGTGAGGACGCCTGGCACGCCTATGTCTACCTGCGCGACAATCCGCGCGGACGCCACAAGGAACATTGGCACCACACATCCGGCTGCCGCCGCTGGCTGGTGGTCGAGCGCGATACGATGAGCCATGCAATCCATGCCGTATCGGATGCCAGCACCGAGGGAGCGACCGCATGACGTCCTATCGTCTTTCCCGGGGCGGCCGCATCGATCGCGCCAAGCCGCTCGATTTCACCTTCGACGGCAAGCCGATGCAGGGTCTTGCCGGCGACACGCTGGCCTCGGCGCTTCTGGCGAACGGCCGCCAGCTCGTCGGCCGCAGCTTCAAGTACCACCGCCCGCGCGGCATCCTGACGGCGGGTGCTGCTGAACCCAATGCCCTGGTGACAATCGGCGAAGGCGGACGCACCGAGGCCAACACCCGCGCCACGCTGGTCGAGCTCTACAGCGGCCTCACAGCAAAGAGCCAGAACCGCTGGCCTTCGGTCGATTTCGACCTCGGCGCCGTCAACAGCCTGCTCTCGCCCTTCCTCGGCGCCGGCTTTTACTACAAGACCTTCATGTGGCCGGCGGCCTTCTGGGAAAAGGTCTACGAGCCGATCATCCGCAAGGCGGCCGGCCTCGGCCGCGCCACCTACGAGCCCGATCCCGACTCGTACGAAAAATGCTGGGCACATTGCGACCTGCTGGTGATTGGCGCAGGCCCCACCGGTCTCGCCGCCGCGCTAACCGCGGGCCGCGCCGGGGCCCGTGTCATCCTTGCCGACGAAGGTTTTGAGCCCGGCGGATCATTGCTGTCCGAAACGGCACC
Source organism: Shinella kummerowiae (assembly GCF_009827055.1). GTDB lineage: Bacteria > Pseudomonadota > Alphaproteobacteria > Rhizobiales > Rhizobiaceae > Shinella > Shinella kummerowiae. The sequence goes on along the minus strand of NZ_WUMK01000005.1, from coordinate 57,036 downwards.
CGTCGGTGGAAAATCCGCAAGCGACCTGCTGGCCCAGACGCTGGCCGAGCTGGCAGATATGCCGAATGTCCGCATGTTCTCCCGCACGACGGTCTTCGGCTGGTATGACGGCAATGTCTTCGGCGCCGTCGAAAGCGTGCAAAAAAACACGGCCACGGTGGACCCGAACCGGCCGGTCGAGCGCATCTGGCGCATCGCCGCCAGACAGGCGATCCTCGCCTCCGGCGCGGAAGAGCGCCCGCTGGTTTTCGGCGGCAACGATATTCCCGGCGTGATGATGGCCGGTGCCATGCGCGCCTATCTCAACCGGCAGGCGATCGCGCCGGGAAAGAGCACGGTCATCTTCACCAACGACGCGTCCGGCTACGCGACCGCCGTCGATCTGGAAGCCGCCGGTCTCGAGGTCGCCGCCATCGTCGACAGTCGCCCGGATGCCGCGCGCACCTGGTCCGGCAAGGCGCGCATCCTGTCCGGCGCCGTGGTTGTCGATGCCAATGGCGGCAAGAGCCTCAAGGGCGTTACGATCCTCAACAACGGCCGCACGGAAACCATCTCAGCGGATGCGCTCGGCATGGCCGGGGGCTGGAGCCCGATCATCCATCTGGCATGCCATCGCGGCGCAAAGCCGGTCTGGTCCGATGCCAAGGCTGCGTTCCTTGCACCGGAAAACCAGGAAGGCCTGACCGTCGCCGGCGCCGCCGCGGGCATTGGCAGCACCGAATCCTGCCTTGCAGACGGCGCCGGAAAAGCTGCATCCGCTCTAAAGGTGCTCGGTTTTTCGAATTCCGTCGCCGCTTTCGCGGAAAAAGCCGACACGACAACCGTCTCCAAGCCGCTCTGGCGGGTGCACGGATCGAAGGGCAAGGCCTTCGTCGACTACCAGAACGACGTGCATCTCAAGGATCTCGGCCTCGCCGTCAGCGAGGGTTACGGCCATGTCGAGCTTGCGAAGCGCTACACCACCAACGGCATGGCAACCGACCAAGGCAAGCTGTCGAACATCAATGCCATCGGCATCCTGGCGGAGGCGCGCAAAATATCGCTGGCCGATGTCGGCACCACGACGTTCCGCCCGTTCTACACACCGCTCTCCTTCGGCGCGCTGACTGGCGCCTCCAAGGGCAAGCACTTCCAGCCGGTGCGCAAGTCCCCGCTGCATGACTGGGCGAAGAAGAATGGCGCGGTCTTCGTCGAAACGGGCCTCTGGTACCGCTCCTCCTGGTTCCCGAAGGCGGGCGAAACGACCTGGCGCGAAAGCGTCGATCGCGAAGTGCTCAACGTTCGCGAGAATGCCGGCATCTGCGACGTCTCGACCCTTGGCAAGATCGAAATCTTCGGCACGGATGCCGCCGAATTCCTCAACCGGGTCTATTGCAACGCCTTCCTGAAGCTGCCGATCGGCAAGGCGCGATACGGCCTGATGCTGCGCGAAGACGGAATGATCTACGACGACGGCACGACGAGCCGCCTTGGCGAAAACCATTTCTTCATGACGACGACCACAGCTTACGCGGCCGGCGTCATGAACCATCTGGAATTCTGCGCACAGGCGCTCTGGCCCGACCTCGACGTGCAGTTTGCCTCCTCGACCGACCAATGGGCACAGATTGCCGTTGCCGGGCCGAAATCGCGCACGATCCTGCAGGCATTGGTGGACGAGGATATTTCCGACGCGGCCTTTCCATTCCTCGGCGCCAAGGAAGTGTCGCTCTGCGGCGGAACGCTGACCGGCCGACTGTTCCGCATCTCGTTTTCCGGCGAACTGGCCTACGAACTGGCGGTTCCGGCCGGCTATGGCGAAGCGATCGCCGACGCGATCATGGCGGCCGGCAAGCCGCATGGCATATGTCCCTATGGTGTCGAGGCGCTTGGCGTCATGCGCATCGAGAAAGGCCATGTCACCCATTCCGAGATCAATGGCACGGTCATCCCGTCGGACCTCGGTTTTGCCAAGATGGTCTCCACCACCAAGCCGGACTTCATCGGCAAGGCCATGCTGTCGCGCGAGGGCCTGACGGCGGAGGACCGGCTCTCGCTGGTCGGCGTCAAGCCGCTCGATCCGGCGACGACCTTCAAGACGGGCTCGCATATCCTGTCGGACGGCGCTGTTCCGTCGCTCGAAAACGACCAGGGCTATGTCTCCTCCAGTTGCTATTCACCCAACCTCGGTTCGACCATCGGCCTCGCTCTCGTCAAGCACGGTCCGAAGCGGCACGGCGAGCATGTCACCGTCTGGAACGACCTGAAAAACGAATACACCAAGGCCGTGCTGTGCAGCCCGGTCTTCTTCGATCCGGAAAACGGAAAGCTCCATGGCTGATCTTGCGCCCCTCCACCGTCCCGCCCTTGCCGATGCGAAATCCGGTTCGTTCGGCGCGCCTTCAACCGGCGCGCGGATCACCCTCACCGCTCTGCCGGAAGGCCATGTGCTGCAGGTTCTCGCCGCGCGTGGAAGCGGCGACCTGCAAGACGTGATCCTGCGCGTCAGCGACGGCACCCCCAATGCGGTGCGCCCCTATGGTCCCGGACAATGGTTCGTCGTCGGCGATGCGGCCCTGTCCGCTGCGGAAATTTTCGGCAAGACGCCGCTGCTGGACGGTCGGGCCTCCATCGCCGACCAAGGCCACGGCCGCGTCCGGATCGGCATCAGCGGCCGGGCTGTCGAGATCGTCCTTGCCAAAGGCACGGCCGTCGACCTCGATCGTACCAAATTCCCCGTCGGCCAGTCCGCCATGACGCTGATCGGCCATATTTCGGCACTGGTCACCCGGACCGGCACGGAGAGTTTCGAGATTCTGGTGTTGCGCGGCTTTGCCGAAAGCTTGTGGGACGAACTGATCCAGATGAGCCTTGAATTCGGCGTGGACGCGAGAACGGTGCGGTAGGCAGGTCGCCCGGCTTTAGCTTTTCCTCAAAGCAAAATCAGTTGGCCTGGCTCCGCTTCTGCGGATAGCTGATGATCGACAGGTAACGGGCCGGAAGACGAACCAGTTCCTGCGGCCCATGCGGTGAATCGGCATCGAAGAACAGGCTGTCACCCGGATGCATGGTGTAGAGCTGATCGCCGTGGCGGTAGACCACTTCGCCCTCCAGCATGTGGAGAAACTCCATGCCTTCATGCTGGAACGTCGGGAAGACATCGGACTCGGTCGTCAGGGTTATGAGATAGGGTTCGACCGTAACGCCACTTGTATTGTTGGCGATGTGACCGAGCAGGCTGTACTGATGCCCCGCGCGCGTGCCGCGTCGTTCGATGTTCACGCCTTCACCGGCCTTGACGAATGTCGCATTGTGCGGCTCCTCGAAGCGGCGGAAGAATGCCGTGAGCGGCACGCCGAGCGCTCTTGTCAGGGCTTGCAGAGTGGTCAATGAGGGCGAAATGTTGCCGTTCTCGATCTTCGACAGCATGCCCACGGAAATGCCTGTCGCGGCTGCGAGGTCCGTAACGGTGATGCCGAGCGCTTTGCGATAGGTGCGAACCTCGTGCCCGATTGCCATTTCCAGGTTGTTTTCCCGCGGCTCGCGAATCCGGTGCGGATCCTGGGACAACAGGGCCAGCTTCTGCCCATCCTTCTCGTTCTTCTCGGTCATCATTCTCTCCTACGAATTATGTTCCTTACAGGAAAAATATCGTTATTCGGAGGAAATTTTTCTGCTGAGTGAATTCGACGCAGCCACGACGCGGATCCTGTACCTTTCGGGCCGGAGGTCTTTGAAAAGCGACCTCACGCCCCAATGCGCTGAAAGCCGGAACAAACGAGGCCCGGAGGCATTGCATCCGCGTCGAAACCGGAGTGTGGCAGCGTGGCGCCAAGAGCGAACTGGAAGGGTTTTTTGAAGGTGGCCGAACTTGTCTGTCCGGTTGCCCTCTATACAGCCGCCTCGACGAATGAACGCATCTCCTTTCACATGCTGAACCGCGCGACGGGGCACCGGCTGCGCCGCGAATTCGTCGACAGCGAAACCGGCAAGCCGGTCGAACGCGATGACCAGGTGAAAGGCTACGAGACCGGCAAGGACGATTACATCGTGCTCGACCCGGACGAAGTCACCGCCGCCGTGCCGGAAAGCGACAAGACCATGGATGTCCAGGCCTTCATCGCCCGCGAGGAGATCGACGACCTCTACTTCGACAAACCCTACTACCTCGCGCCGGCCGGCAAACAGGCTCAGGAGGTTTTCATCCTGATCCGCGAGGGCATGAAAAACAGGAAGGTGGTGGCGTTGGCCGAGACCGTGCTGTTTCGCCGGGTGCGCACCGTGCTGATCCGCCCACACGGCGAAGGCCTCATCGCGACCACGCTCAACTATGACTATGAAGTCCGCTCTGCGCAGGAGCACTTTTCCGAAATCACCGACATCACGCTCAAGGGTGAAATGCTCGAACTCGCCGAGCACATCATCAAGACGAAGAGCGGCCGCTTCGATCCGCAAAAATTCGACGACCGCTACGATGCGGCGCTGGCCGAGATGGTGAAGGCGAAAATCGAAGGGCGGAAGATCAAGCCGCACAAGCCGAAGGCCGAGGGCAAGGTCATCGACCTGATGGAGGCGCTGCGGCAGAGCGCCGGTGAGGGCGATAAGAAGACAGCGAAGCCCAGCACGAAGAAAGCCGCAGCGACACGAAAGCCGGCCGCCAGCCGGCGAAAGGCAGGCTGACATGGCGGCGCTCGATGTCTATCGGCAGAAGCGGGATTTCAAAACCACCGCCGAACCCAAGGGCCGGAAAGGGCGCAAGAGCGGCAACAGCTTCGTCATCCAGAAACACGATGCCACACGCCTGCACTACGATTTCCGCCTCGAAATGGACGGTGTGCTGAAGAGTTGGGCGGTGACGCGCGGCCCGAGCCTCGTTGCGAGCGAAAAACGGCTCGCCGTGCATGTCGAAGACCACCCGCTCGCCTATGGCGATTTCGAAGGCACGATCCCCAAGGGCGAATATGGCGGCGGCACGGTGATCGTCTGGGATCGCGGCACCTGGCAGCCGCTCGGCGACACCAGGAAAGCCTATGCCAAGGGCCATCTGGAGTTCGAGCTCGACGGCGAGAAGCTGCACGGTCGCTGGCATCTCGTGCGCATGCAGGGCAAGCCCGGCGAGAAGCGCGAGAACTGGCTGCTGATCAAGGGCGACGACGAATTTTCCGTGCCGGAAGGCGCGGACGATCTTCTCGAACGGCGAACGGAATCCGTGAAAACCGGGCGGGAGATCGACGATGTCGCCGGCGAGGCGCCGGGTTGGTCGTCCAAGACCGGGCGCATCCGCAAATCCGCAAAGGCGAAGCCGGCCAAGGTGGCGAAAGCAAAGCCGGCGTCCAGGGCGGTTGAGGTGCCTGACCCCTCCGAACTCAAAGGTGCGCGCAAGGCAAAACTGTCGGATTTCCTGCCGCCGACGCTGGCGACGCTCGCCGCCACCCCGCCTGCCGGCGAGCGATGGCTGCACGAAATCAAGTTCGACGGTTATCGGCTCGAAGCGCGTATCGAGGCCGGACGGGTCAGGCTTCTGACCCGCAGCGGCCTCGACTGGACGAAGAAGTTCGGCAAGGACGTTCCGTCGGCGCTACGCGACCTGCCGGTCGGCACGGCGATCATCGATGGCGAACTCGTCGTCGAGACCGGGTCCGGCGCTTCCGATTTTTCCGCCCTCCAGGCCGATCTCAGCGATGGGCGGGATGACCGTTTCGTCTTCTATGTCTTCGACCTGCTCCATCTCGACGGCTACGACCTCACGCGCGTCCCGCTCGAAGTGCGAAAATCCCTGCTGGCGAAACTGGTGCCAGAAGGAGAAGGCACCCTGCGCTACAGCGGCCATTTCGACGAAAATGGTGCGCTCGTGCTGCGTCATGCCTGCCGGTTGAGCCTGGAGGGCGTGGTCTCGAAACTGCGGGACGCCCCCTATCGCGCCGGGCGCAGCAAGAGCTGGATCAAGTCGAAGTGCTCCGCCCGACAGGAATTCGTCGTGGGCGGTTTCGTGCCCTCCACCGTGACGCGCCAAGCGATCGGCTCCCTCGTGCTCGGCCTCTACAAGAACGGAAAACTCGAGCCGGTTGGTCGCGTCGGCACCGGGTTCAGTGCCTCGGTTGCCGCCGATCTCTTCAAGCGACTCAACCGCATGCGGACCGACGAAAGCCCTTTTGGGCGACAGCTCACCGCGGACGAAGCACGGCAGGCGCGGTATGTACGGCCGCAGCTGGTGGCGGAAGTGGAGTTTCGCGCCTGGACGGCCGATGGGCATTTGCGGCATGCTTCCTTCCGCGGATTGCGGGAAGACAAACCAGCAACGGAGGTTGTCGCCGAAGTGCCCAGAGCGAAAACAAGCCCGAAAGCCGAAAAGCCGCCGCGCCGTACCGTGCGCCTCACCCATCCCGACCGGGTCTACTGGCCTGCCGAAGGCGTCACCAAGGAGGGTCTCGCGGACTATTACACCGAGGTCTGGCGTTACATCGCCCCGCATATCGTCGGTCGGCCGCTTGCACTCCTGCGTGCACCGAGCGGCATCGACGGCCAGACCTTCTTCCAGAAACATGCCTGGAAGGGCATCAACGCGAATATCGTCGAGGTGCAGGACCCGGCGGAGAAGGACGACGAGCCCTATGTCGCGATCAACGATCTCGACGGGCTGATCGGTCTGGTGCAGTCGGCTACCCTGGAAATCCATCCCTGGGGGTCGACACTCGCCGATTGGGAACGACCAGACCGCATCATCATGGACCTTGACCCCGGCGACGGCGTCGAATGGCCGGCAATCATCGAGGCGGCGGAAGAGACACGCAAGCGGCTGGAAGCGGCCGGGCTCAACACTTTCGTCAAGACGTCCGGTGGCAAGGGTCTGCATGTCGTTGCACCGCTGAAACCCTCCGCACGCTGGCCGGCGGTCAAGGCCTTCTGCAACGATGTCGCCGATGCCATGGCAAAAGACAGCCCGGACAAATACGTCTCGACCATCACCAAGTCGAAGCGCCACGGCAAGATCCTCATCGACTACTTGCGCAACCAACGCGGCATGACGGCGGTGGCCCCCTACTCCACACGCGCGCGTCCCGGTGCTGCCGTCTCCATGCCACTTGCCTGGAGCGAGCTCAGTCCCGATATCGGCCCCGCCTATTTCACGGTCGAAAACACGCCGGCGCGGCTGCAGGCACTCGATGCCGATCCGTGGGCCGAGTTCAAGACTGCGGCGGAACCGCTGGAGACGGGAAAGAGCAAGGCGAAAAGCTGAGGCGCTACTTGCCCTTGCCCTCGGCCTTGATGCTCTTGCGCAACGCATCCATGATGTTGATGACATTGCCGGAGGTCGGCGGCGGCGTCTTCGCCTTTGCCGGGCGCTTGCGGCCTTTCTTCTTCGCAGCGATGATTTCGAGAAGACGGCTCTGCACCGGGTCGTCCGCCATTTTCGGGTTCCACGGTTTCGTCCGCTCCTTGATGAGCGTTTTCACCAATGTCAGCGCCTTGGCATCCGGTTTCGCTTCATTCAGCCCGGCGAAATACTCCTTCTCCTCGCGCACCTCGTCGCCATAGCGCAACGTCCACAAGACGATACCCTTGCCGCGCGGCTCCAGCATCACTGCGCGTTCGCGGCGATAGAGGACCAGTCGGGAAATTCCGACCGTGCCGGTCGAGGCCATCGCTTCGCGAATGACGGAAAAAGCCTCTTCACCCACCGTATCGTTCGGCACGAGAAAATGTGGCGCGTCGCACCAGATCCATTCGATTGTTTCGCGTGGCACGAAAGTCTCGATATCGATGGTTCGGGTGCTTTCCAGCGCCACGGCCTCGATCTCGTCATCCTCCAAAATAACATAATCGTCTTCGCCGCGCGGATAGCCTTTCACCTCATCATCCTCGCCCACCGCCTTGCCCGTTACGCCATCGACATAGCGGCTGACCACGGGATTGCCGGTCTTTGCGTTGAGCGTGCGGAAGCGAACCTTGTCCTCCTCCGAAACCGCCGGCGTCATCGCCACCGGACAGGTAACGAGTGAGAGTTTTAGATAACCCTTCCAGAACGACCGCGGCGCCATCACCCCTTCCTTTCGAGCGGCAGGTGTTTCGACAGTGCGAACCGCTCGGCGAATTTGATATCTTCCTGTGTGACGATGGGAATGGGATCGGACAGCATGGCGAGCAGCGTTTCGCGCGAGATGGAATCCTCTTCGAGCGCGCTTATCAAGGCCCCGCGCGTTTCGCGCTCGGCGCGCAGCAATGCCGCTAGCGCCAGGATCAATCTATCCTTGTTATCCATGGGTGAACGCCTCCAACAAACACGCATCCGCATGCCTAATGCGGCATCACGACTTCTGTTCCCGGAACATTTGGCGCGCGGGTGGGTTGGGCATGCAATCGGCGCCAGACCCTGAAAAACCAAGGACGATCCGCAAGGATCTCGGCAAGACTTCGAAGAGACTGCTATGAAACAACCGGAAACCCTTTTCTTTTCTGCCTGCGAGTGGGTGCCGAACCACCCATTCCTGCCGGTGCTCGTGTACCGGGACGTTCTTGCGGCGGACGAAAGGGATCAGGCCCGCGCCTTCGAGTGGCTGTTTCACGATGCGGGGTGGCAGGGCCTCTGGCGCAACGGCGTCTTTTCCTACCAGCACTATCACGTGGGCGCGCATGAGGTGCTCGGTGTTGCGCGAGGAAGCGCCGAGTTGCTGATCGGCGGGCCGGATGGCGAAACCCTCCAGGTTCGCACCGGCGATTGCCTGGTGCTGCCCGCCGGGACCGGCCACAAGCGGGAGTCGGCCAGCGACGATTTCCTGGTGGTCGGCGGTTACCCGCCCGGCCAGTACGCCGACATCAAAACAGGGGCGGCCACCCCCGGCGAACTCACGGTCATCGCCACCATGCCCATACCGCACAGCGATCCCATCTACGGGGTCGCCGGCCCGCTCGTTCCCCTCTGGAAGGAAGGCACCAAGGGTTAGTCGACGTCGATCAACGCGATCCCGAGATCGGGACGGTGCCTGCGCCGCAGATCGGCAGGCGTTTCGCGCACCACCACCTCCAGCGTGGGCCGGACGTGACCTTGCAGAAAATGCCCGCCCTTCGTGCTTCCATCCGAAAAGCCGAGCACGACATGCAGATGCAGGCTCGCCTTGCCCTCGTCGTCCACGGCCACATCACCCAGCAAGCTCAGCACTTCAGACTGCACCTCCACTTGTATCTTCAAGTAGTTCCTCGTCTCGAACTCGAAGAAGGCGATCGTCGCCGAGCGAAAGGCTCCGATCGCGGTGATCGACGCCGCTGTCACGTCCTCTCTTTCGGCGAAATCGGTGATGCATCTGAAAGCCTCATCTCCCTCGTCGAGAACGAGAATGAACGTGCGCTCGCCCGCGTCGCTGGCCAGAAGTTTTTGTTTCATCATCTGCCTCCGTTGATGGAAGGGAAAGCTCCAGGCCGCACTTCTGTTCCGCGCTGTCAGAAGACCGCCTGTTTGTCCGGATTGTCGTTCTCATCCGGGTTGGGATTGGGCTCCTCGTCCGGCAGAAGATCCGGCTCGGGCTCCTGGATCGGCGGCACGTCGATCGGGGGAAGGTCCGGCACGGGGCTCGGGCCGGGATTGGGATCGCTCGGAATGATAGCCATTGTAACTCCTTGCTGTGGTGGGCCAGCCCGCTCCATTGCGCCGTCACGCTCCATCGCATGGCATCACGGGTTCGGCCTCGATAAGCCCACGCTCTCGGCAGGCACGATTTGCTCCTACGAAACCGAACCGCTCAGGATGGGCAGTTGTTCCCCATCTCCGCTTCCTGAAACACATCCCGTCTCGATAAATCGCTTTGCCGATTTCACGGCAGTGCAAAATTTCGGCGTCCTTCTTCGGCTCACGGACCATTCTTCAGGGAGAATCACTTTTGAGACGGCAGACCGGCGGCACTGCGCACGCGCGACAATGTGGCGCCTCGGCTTGCGTCTCGTCGCGATCTAGATCTCAGTGCAATTTTGGAAATGAATTCAGTATTTAAATTTAACTCAAAGTTGACGAAGTAATTCAACTCAATCCCACAAAATGAAAATCCTCATCAAATAAGGTCAAAATAAAATCTGATGCGACCTCAGAATTACGTTGAAGCACAAAGCAAATATGGCCGCATTAAGGCGATTTTAACGCGTAATCTAGTACTATTTCGCTACATTGCCTTTCAAATCGAGCCAGACTACCTTCCGGCCCGCAGCGCTGACCTACCTATAAAGTAGTATCCAGCCCGTCAAATCAGCTAGGCATGCACGCTGAAGACGGCCGTTGGGAGAAAGGTGACAAGACCATGAGAAATGACTTTCGCGACGTATCCGTCTCCAAGCTTTTGGAGGACACATCGCTCATTCGTAGCGAGATCGACACAATTTTCGATTCAAGCGTGTATGCCGAAAACAGCAGCGCACGGGACAGCTTCCACTTCCGTAATTTCGGCAATTCAATCAACGACGAGATTGGCGGCACATCCAGCCTGAGACTGAGAACGGGTCGTTCGGATGACAACAGTCACGACCACAACGATCGTGCTCTGAAAGTTTCGGCGGTTGACGGCGCGGCGTCTCTGAAGGACGCCTCCGTGACCTCGCCGACAGATGTCGAGACAAAACAGGCGGAGGCCATACAGACCGCCTCCAGCAAGGCCGCGGACGCAACTGCCCAGACAACACTTGCAGCGTCCAGCACCGACGCCGCGGCCGCTGCTTCGGGCTACCCGGACGCCACCAACACCGGCGTTCCCACTGGCACGAAGATGACCAAGTACACGGGATCGTATCACGTAACCGAAGACAATGCTGTCATCAGCAATCTTGAGGTCCATGGCGATATCGTCATCGAGGCCAAGAACGTCACCCTGAAAAACGTCAAGCTGATCTCCAACACCGAGTGGCATGCGCTGCGCGTGATGGACGACGCGACCGGCTTCACCCTGCAGGACAGCGAAATCGATGGCAGCGGCATTACGGTCAATGCCATCTATGGCTTCGGCACGTTCCTGCGCAACAATCTGCATGATGTCGACAACGGCATCAATGTCATCGCGCCCACGCTGATCAAGGACAACTACATCCACAATCTGCGTGGTGGGAGCGATGCACACTACGATGGTATCGAAATCAATGGTGGTCACGATATCGATATCATTCACAACACAATCATCAATGACCACGACCAGACGTCGGCAATCATGATGAACAATGATTTCGGCGGCCTCTCCAACATCAATATCGACGGCAACCGTCTGGTCGGCGGTGGCTACACTGTTTACCTCGATGACCGTTTCAACGGCGGCACTGTCGTCGACAGCACGATCAAGATCACCAACAACCAGATCGGCGGCGGCCATTGGGGCGATTTCTCGCTCTACGACAACAAGCCCGTCCTGTCGGGCAACACCGATCTTGATACACCGGTGAAACCGGTCGGAACCGTCTATTCGGGAACGCAGGGCAACGACACGCTTCCCCTCAGCGGCAAGGCAAATGCCGGAAATGAGACCTACAAGGGTCTTGGCGGCAACGATTTGCTGAAGGGTGGCGCTGGCGCCGATGTACTGGACGGCGGTGCTGGCACGGACACGGCCACCTATGCAGGTTCGGCGGCCGTCAAGATCAACCTCCAAACAGGGACTGCCTCTGGTGGTCATGCTGCCGGCGACAAGTTCGTCAGCATCGAAAACCTGATCGGTTCCAGCTACAACGATGTTCTGGTCGGCAACGCCGCTAACAACGTCCTCAGCGGCCGTGCCGGTGCGGACAAGATGGCCGGTGGCGCTGGCAACGACACGTATATGGTCGACAATGCTGGCGATGTCGTCACCGAAGGCAGCAATGCCGGAACGGACACCGTCAAGGCATCCGTCAGCCACACGCTGGCGACCAATGTCGAAAGACTGTACCTGACCGGAACAGCCACCATCAACGGCACCGGCAATTCTGCCGCCAACACCCTGGCCGGTAACGCCGGCAACAACATCCTCAACGGCGGTGCCGGTGCGGACAAGATGGCCGGCGCCGCCGGCAACGACACCTATATCGTCGACAATGCCGGCGATGTCGTCACCGAAGGCAGCAACGCCGGAACGGACACCGTCAAGGCATCCGTCAGCCACACGCTGGCAAGCAATGTCGAAAGACTGACCCTGACCGGAACGGCTGCCATCAACGGAACAGGCAACTCCGGCAACAATATCCTGACAGGCAATGCCAGTAACAACAGCCTGAAAGGTGGTAGCGGCAACGATATCCTCATCGGGGGTGCCGGCAATGACACTTTGGAAGGGCAGGCCGGCTCCGACACGTTGACCGGTGGGGCGGGTGCCGACAAATTCGTCTTCCGCCAGAGCGAGGTGAAGACTGCCGGCGCAGACCACATCACCGACTTCACGTCTTCCGACGTTCTTGTCTTCGATGTCAGTTCAGGGCCGACGGGCAGCCTCGCAGCCAGCGCTTTCCGCCTTGGCACTGCCGCTCTCGATAGCAACGACCGTTTCATCTATGACACGAAGACCGATGCCCTCTACTACGACAGCGATGGCAACGGAGCAGCGACGAAGGTCCTGGTTGCCACTTTCGACAATGGGTACAATCTTTCAGCGAGCGACTTCCTGCTCATCTGATGCACCATGACCATGGGCGGCACGGCCGCCCATGGTTTTCATCTTTCCTGGTTTGCACTCAACAGCTGATGATATTTGGCGGCCGCCTCCGTGCGATTGTGAACGCCGAGTTTGCTGATGATATTGTGCAGATGCACCTTCACGGTATTTTCGGAGAGATTGAACTCCGCGGCGATCAGCTTGTTCTGCATGCCCTGAGCCGCTTTCTCCAGGATCTCCATCTCACGGGCCGTAAGCTTGATGGGGTTGTCGTCCGCACTGTAGAAGCCTTGTTTTCCCCGTACGCCGCGATGGCGCGTCGTCGTGAGGGTCGCAGGCGAAAGTGGAAAATACTCGCCACCCGAAAGCATCAGACGCACCACCGCAAGCCAGATGTGGATCGCCAGATCCATTGGCAGGAGGCTACGGTAGACCCTCGGCCCGCCATCGGCTCTCGACAATTTTCCGATCCCCGATACGGTCGGGTGGGTAAGCGCGATCTGTGCATCGGGATGCATGCGGCGCAAGACGAACGCCGCCGCCTCGGCGGCGGGAAGAAGCGCGGAATCGATGAGGATCAGCCCGACCGGATTGGCGAACGGCTTGCAGGCCGCTTCGATGTCCGGCACATGCAGGACCACGGTCTGCGGAAATTCTTCGGGAAAGGCCTCCAGCCTCTCGCACGTACATTCTGAAGGTCCCACCACCAGAATCGTGCGCACCACATCCGTTCGAGAGGGCGTTGCCGAAAAAGCATCGCACTTGCTCTGTCGTTCCGGCGCCATGCCGACCTCCTCGCTCCCCACACGAACACGGCTGCCATCCAAGGCATCACACTCTATCTTCGGTGTCGTATCTTCGCGATAGCTCCCTAAGGGTTACTCCTGCGCGCCTGTGGTTTCCTCGTGATCGAACAAGTGCCCAGTTCCCACTACAAAAGGATTATCCGGCGTAATATCCGCACGCCGCCCCTGCCGTCGGTTGGCGTAAGCGGTGCGGCTTACTTCTAATTGATGAAGCCTGCCGACGACTGATCGACTACTGAAAACCGCTCTCGCTCCGCAGAATGCAGAAGAACTTCATCACGGCGGCACCAGTCGCTCACCGATCTTCGACAGGCGAGTTCCATAGTCATGTTCCAGATTTTGCAGGATCGACCACGCCCGCTGAAAACACTCTTCGCCGCAACCATCTTGACCGCCCTTTGCTGGTCGCCCGCCTCTGCGGATGCGCCACGGATCTGGCCGAATACGACCATCCGGCTGAACATCGTCCAGTGGATGCCGACGAAGGGTCTTTATGAACGATGGGAGGCCCTGAGCGGAGAGTTTATCGTCGCGCAGGACGGGACACTATCTCTCCCGGTGATCGGTCGACTCCCGGTCGGGAGCCTGGATGAAGCCGATCTTGCCGCCAGGATTGCCGAGGAACTGAAGGACAAGATCGGCCTTGTCCGCGCACCGGAAGCGATGGTGGCGGTCATCAAATATCCGCCGATTTACGTCGTCGGGGACGTGAAGCTGCCGGGCACCTATGAGTTCCGACCGGGGCTGACGGCATTGCAGGCCCTTGCCGTGGGAGGCGGCGAGAAAAACGCGGACAGCGACGGACCTGCCCTGCCCGACAGGACGGAGTTGGTCGCAAATCTGCGCGGACTGGAAAACGCCATTATGCGCACCCGCATCAAGATTGCGCGTTTCCACGCTGAACTGTCGGACGGGAAGGAACCGAAGTTCGACCTGCCGGCCGGAATGGAAAGCCGCGAGGCCCGGGCGGTCTATGAGCAGGAGAAGGCTGTCATGACAGCGCGGTTCAACCTCCTGCAGAGACAGGCGAAGTCCTTCACGGAACTGCGTGATCTCCTTCGCGTGGAACTCGAGACGCTCGACAAGAAAGCCGACAGCGCCGAGGCCGACATCAAATCCGTCGCGAAGGAGCTGAACCTTTTCAAAACGATGGTGGACAAGGGCATCGCCCTTCCCGCGAGACAGGGCGACCTCGAACGGATGCTTCGAAGCTATTCTGCCGCGCGCCTCGACGTGTCCGCGGATGCGATGCGGGCAAAGCAGAACATCTCCGAAGCATCGCGCAACCTCGAAGGCCTCTATGATCGGCAACGAACCGAGGTGAACATCGAGCTGCAAACGGAGCAGGCAAACCTGGACCAGATGCTTGTGAAACGCGAGGCAGCCCAGAACCAGATGCTGAGGATCCTGTCGAAACAGGACAAAGTGTCGGATGCGGGCGACCCCACGGTGCTGGTCTTCTCGCTCGACAGGCTGGTCGGCGGCCGCACACGGGAAATCACGGCAAGCAGCGATACCGTCCTGCAGCCCGGGGACGTGCTTCGCGTCACCCGCAGTCCGAGCACCACAGCGTCGGAAACGCTTGCGCAAAACGCACAGACGGATGCGGTCGCCGGAAACAGCCAATGAGCCATCCCTGCGACGCCTCTCCCAGCGAGCAGACCACGCATACGCAAATCCTGAAATCCACGCTCCTGGTCGGTGCGTCTTCGGTTGTCGGCGTTGCTTTTTCGATCATCCGCAACAAAGCGGTCGCCCTCATGCTGGGGCCGGAGGGCATCGGCCTGATGGGGCTTTACAGCGCGCTTGCCGACATGGCCCAGAATCTTGCCGGCATGGGCGTGCAATCGAGCGGCGTGCGGCAGATCGCCGAGGCTGCCGGCACGAACGATGACGAGACAATCGCGCGCACCGCTCTGGTGCTGTCGCGGACGGCGTTTGTGCTCGGCGCGGTCGGCGCCCTGCTTCTCGTCCTGCTGGCTGTTCCACTTTCCGGCCTGACATTCGGCTCCCATCAGCAGGCGGGTGGAGTTGCATTGCTGTCGCTTGCCGTTGCCCTGCGCATCGTGTCCGGAGGGCAAATGGCGCTGCTTCAGGGGCTGCGCCGCATTTCGGACATCGCGATCGTCAACGTCGCCGCTGCCTTTTCCGGCACGGTGATCACCATTCCCCTGATCTATTTTTTCGGCCTAAACGGCATTGTCCCATCGCTGATTGCCGTCGCAATCGTCACGGGCCTGACGTCATGGCATTTTCGCCGCCGGGTCCAGCTGCCATCGACCGGAATGCCACCGCCGCTGTTCGGGCGTGAGAGCAAGCGCCTGCTCAAGCTCGGGCTGGTGTTCATGGCAAGCGGACTGCTGACATTCGGCGCGGCCTATGCAAATCGCCTGATCGTCCTGCACGCCGCAGGGATCGCGTCAGCCGGCTTCTACCAGGCAGCCTGGGCCATCGGGGGGCTCTATGCCGGCATCGTATTGCAGGCCATGGGCACGGATTTCTATCCGCGCCTGACGGCGGTCAGTGGCAACAATGCCGAATGCAACCGCCTTGTGAACGAGCAGGTGCAGATGAGCCTGCTTCTTGCCGGCCCCGGCGTTGTCGCCACGCTGACTTTCGCCCCCTTCGTGCTGCAAATCCTTTACTCACATGCCTTCGACGGGGCGACAGATCTGCTTCGCTGGATATGCCTGGGCATGATGCTGCGCATCCTCGCCTGGCCGATGGGCTACATCGTAATCGCGAAGGCGGCGGAGGCAATCTTCTTCTGGACCGAGGTTGCGGCGACAGTGGTCCATGTCGGCCTGGCCTTCCTTCTCGTTCCGTATTTCGGCGCCGCTGGTGCTGGAGTGGCCTTCCTCGGCCTCTATGTCTGGCACGGCATTCTGATCTACGCCCTCGTCCGGCGGATGAGTGGGTTTCGCTGGTCCAGGGAGAATGCGGGGATCGCCCCCCTCTTCATCCTCGCTTGCGCCTTCGTCTTTCTGGCGACGCAGGCGCTGCCGCTTTGGCAATCGACGGCCACGGGCTCGGCGGTGCTGCTGCTGACCGGCCTCTATTCCATGCGCAAGCTGGTGCGGCTGGTTCCGCATTCGTCCCTGCCCTCGCCGCTGAAAGCCCTCATCACGCGGTTCGCCTGACGGCGCCATTCCGGCAAAGGGCTTACAACGCCGTTTCGAGCGTACGTTCCATTCGTGTGGAAACCCTTGCCAGCGCGCCGACGACGCGATGGACGTCCTCTTCGGAAAGCTGTGCGAAGAGCGGCAGGATGATGGAGTTTTCCTGTGCGGCCATGCTGCGCTCCAGGCCCCCGGCCACGCGGTGCGTGTCCTGCGCGGCATAGGCTTGCTCGGCCGCGATGTTCATGACGCCACGCCGCGTCGAGATCCCTTCGTCGAGCAGCGCCTGCATGATCGCCCGCTGATCGCCGCCGTCTGGGATGCGCACGCAATAGCTCTGCCAGTTCGTGCGCGCCCATGAAGGCTCCCGAGGCGCCGTGAATGCCGGTGCGATGCCAGCAATCAACTTGCCGTAGAGGTCAGCGAGCCGCCGACGCCGCGCTACGAGGCTCGGCAGCCGTCGCAATTGCACCCGGCCGAGCGCGGCTTGCAGATCGGTCATCCGGTAATTGTAGCCGAGTTCGGGATAGGTCTCGTAGATGACCGACTTCGATCCATGCCGCACGGTATCGGCAACACTCATGCTGTGCTGGCGCCAGAGCCGGAATTTACGGTCGTATTCCGCGTTGGCAGTCGTCAGCATGCCGCCGTCACCCGTGGTGATGACCTTGCGGGGATGGAAGGAGAAGCAAGCTATGTCGCCATAGGGACGCCCGATCTTTTCCCAACGACCCTGCAGCAAAATCTCGCTTCCCGATGCACAGGCCGCATCCTCGATGACGGGGATCGACCGCGGGCCGGCAATCGCCATCACCGCCGCGAGATCACACGGCATGCCCAGTTGATGCACGACCAGTATGGCTTTCGTGCGCGGCGTGACCGCCGCCTCGATCCGCGAAGGATCGATGTTGAAGCCATCCGCCTCGATGTCGACGAAGACCGGCGTCGCGTCACAGTAGCGAATGGCGTTGGCCGTGGCGATGAAGGAATGGCTGACGGTAATCACTTCGTCGCCACGTCCGACCCCGACCACCTTGAGCGCGAGATGCAGCGCCGTCGTGCAGTTGGAAACCGCCGTGGCGAAGGGGGCATCGACATAGGCGGCAAACGCGCTTTCGAAAGCGGCCACTTCCGGGCCTTGCGTGATCCAGCCCGACAGGATGACCCGCCGGACGGCATCGGCCTCTTCTTCGTCGAGTTCGGGTTTGGCGACGGGAATGGGAGAAAGGGAAGCACTCACGCGGCCTGCCCTCCCATAACCCTTTCCCGGCGCCACCAGGCGACGAGGTCGCGAAGGCCTGCCTCCATGTCCACCTCGGCCGAGAAGCCGATGAGATCGCGCGCCTTGGCGGTCGATGCGAGGCGGCGGGCAACGGGATTGACCTTTCGCGCCGGCCCATATTCCGGTTTCAGCGTCGATCCCATCACCGCCAGGAGCATTTCCGCCAGTTCGTTCAGACTGGTTTCCCTGCCGCTCGCGACATTGAAGACTTCGTCCGTTACCGGCGCCTTGGCGGCCAGAATGTTGGCACGAGCAATATCGTGGACATGAACGAAATCCATCGTCTGCAGCCCGTCGCCGAGAATGATCGGCGGAAGGCCGGACGCGATGCGTTCCATCCACCGGATGAGCACCTCGGTATAGACGCCGTGCACATCCATGCGCGGGCCGTAGACGTTGAAATAGCGCAATGCCACGTAGTTCAGGTCGTACATGTCCGCGAAGCTTCGGAGCAGCCCTTCGTTGAAGGCCTTGGCGGCGCCGTAGATGGTGCGGTTATTGTAGGGATGATGGTCTTCCGTCGTGGGAAAGCTCTCTGCCTGCCCCAGCACCGACGCCGAAGACGCGGCCACGACCTTCGAAACGCCGAACTTCACCGCCGCCTCGAGCACGTCGAACGTCCCGCCGGCGAGAACGTCGAAGGCGAGCCGCGGCTCCTCGGCGCACTGGGTGATGCGGATCGCCGCCTGATGAAAGACGATGTCGATCCCCTTGAATGTCCTCTCCAGCAAGGCGCGGTCGCGGATATCGCCTTCGATGATCGTGACCGGTGCGGCGCTGGCGGCCTGCATGAGGTTTTCGCGCCGCCCGCGCACGAAATTGTCCAGAACGACGATCTCGCGCGGCCGCTCCCCGGCAAGCAGGTCGGCGATATGCGATCCGATGAGGCCGGCGCCGCCGGTGATCAGTATCCTCTTGTCCTTCATGTCACACCTCGACGTTTTTTGCCCGAACCGGCATATCCTCCCGCCATCGCAGGAACTGTGCCGGCACGCCCGCGACGATCGAATAGGGCTCGACATCCGAGACCACGACCGCGCCGGCGCCAACGATGGCGCCTCTGCCGATGGTCACGCCCGGCAGGATGGTGGCGTTCGTGCCGATATCGGCCTCCGCCTCGATCCGGACCGGCCTGATCTCCAGATCCGTCCGGATGATCGGCACATCGATCGGCATGCCGCTGTGGGTCGATCCGAGGATCTTCGCGCCGGGACCCCAACCGACATCATCGCCGATGACCACGTCGCGCGCATCGATGAAGGCCTGCGGGCCGATCCAGACATTGTTGCCGATCCGGCAGGTCCCGTCGAAACGGCCCTGGATATTCGCCTGCGCTCCGATGAAGACACCGTCGCCGATCTCGAACGTTTCCGGGTGTTTGAAGACCGCGCTCGCACCGACCTGCAGCCCGGTACCACACCGCCGCGACAAAGCCTGAACGATCACCCGACGCATCAGCGCATCGACGAAACCGTCGCCGTTCGAAAACCGCCCGTAGAGTTCGACCAGACCCGCGGGTCCGTATGTGCTTTTCAAGTCCTCGCAGAGGCCAAGCTGATAGGCGGGATCGGCGGGCTTGCCGCGCAGACCGTGCACGGCCTTGACGATCCGCGGGCTGTGGCGGGCCTCAAGCGACATAGGCTTCCCTTTCCACGGCGCGGACGACCTGTTCCACCTGGTGGCCGGTCATTTCCGGGTAGATCGGCAGGGAGAGCACCTCCCGCGCGGCTGTCTCGGACACCGGAAAATCGCCCACCGCATAACCGAGATCGGCATGCGCTGGCTGAAGGTGGACGGGGATGGGATAGTGCAGGCCGGTCTGGACGCCTTCGGCGAGCAGTGCTCGCTGCAAGCTATCGCGATCGCCGGTGCGGATCGCATAGATATGATAGACGTGGCGGCGCAGCGCATCGGCATGGGGAAGCCGGATATGGCGCATGCCGCCAAGCAGCGACGTGTAGCGCGCGGCATGGGCGCGTCGTGCCTCGGTCCACTCTTCCAGATGACGCAGCTTGACGCGCAGGATTGCGCCCTGAATGCCGTCCATCCGATAATTGTAGCCCTTCAGGACGTGGTGATAACGCTGCTCCTGTCCCCAATCACGCAGCATGCGCAGGGTTTTCGCGTGCCGGTCGTCGTTTGTGACGGCGATGCCCCCCTCGCCACAGGCGCCGAGATTCTTGCCGGGATAGAAGCTGAAACACCCCGCCGCACCGAAGCTGCCGGCCCGGCTGCCCCGGAATTCAGCGCCGTGCGCCTGGCAGGCATCTTCCACGATTGGCAGGCCATGGCGTGCGGCGATCGTCTGGATGGCATCCATGTTCGCCATCTGGCCGTAGATGTGCACGGGCACGATCGCCTTCGTGCGCGGCGTGATGGCGGCCTCCAGCCTTTCGGGGTCCATCGTCAATGTCGAATGCTCCACATCGACGAAGACCGGCCGCGCGCCGGTGTAGCAGATCGACGACACGGTCGCGACGAAGGTGAAGGGCACCGTGATGATCTCGTCGCCCGGGCCGCACCCCAGCGCGAGCAGCGCGAGATGGAGGGCGCTCGTGCCCGAATTGACGGCAATCGCATGCCTGACGCCGCAGTAATCCGCGAATTCGCGTTCGAACTGCTCCACCTCGTCGCCGAGCACATATTGGGCGGATGCCAGCACCCGCAACACTGCGGCATCGATCTCCGGCTTCAGGGATGCATACTGGGCTTTCAGATCAAGCATCGGGATCATGCGATCAGCCTCGCCTTTTCCAGTTCGATGACGCGACCGCGCTGGGCGAGGGACTGGGTGGCTGCTTCGAGAATCCGGACCACGCGGAGGCCCGCATTGCCGTCGGCGGTCGGCTGAGCACCCGTTTCGACGCAGTGCAGGAATTCCCTGAGTTCCCGACCGAGCGCCTCGGATATGTCCAATTGGGGCGCATGCATATCGCCGGTGCGGTAACCGACCAGCATCTGGTAGACCTTCTCGCCGTTCTTCTGCGGATTGCCGTTCAGCGTGATCCCCTTGTCGTAGACCTTCACCTTCTCGCTGGGTTCGAGGTCGTCATAGACGATCATCTTGTTGCTGCCGCCGATTAGCGTCCGGCGCACCTTCACGGGCGCCAGCCAGTTCACATGGACATGCGCGATCAGCTTGCTTTCGTAAAACAGCGTCAGATAGGCGATGTTTTCGGGCTCCCCCGGCACATGGCTCATGCCGGTTGCCGACACGGCCACAGGCTTTTCATCGAGCACGTAATCCATGATCGAGAGGTCATGGACGGCAAGATCCCAGACGACGCTGACATCGTGCTGGAAGAGGCCGAGGTTCACACGCACCGAGTCGTAATAGTAGATTTCGCCGAGATCCCGTTCCGCGATCTCCCGCATCTTCCGCACCGCCCCGGTATGGACGAAGGTGTGGTCGACGGCGAGCACCAGCCCGCGCCGGGCGGCCTCTTCCACCATGCGCCGCGCCTCCTCGGTGGTCGCCGCCATCGGCTTTTCCACGAAGACGTGTTTGCCGGCCATAAGAGCCATCATGGCGAGCCGAAAATGCGTGGAGACCGGTGTCGCGATCGCGATGGCGTCGATCCGGGGATCGTGCAGCATCTCGTCGAAATCGGAGGTGATATCGACGGTCGGGTAACGGGCCTTCACCGGTGCAAGCCGTTCCGTCATCAGATCGCAGACCGAAACGAGCCTCGCATCCACGATATCCGCCAGGTTCCGAACCAGGTTCGGTCCCCAATAGCCGTAGCCGACAACCCCTACCCCGATCACGATGCCGCCTCCATGATTGCAGCTTTCGAACGGTCGTCTCTGACACGGCCGATGACCCGCGCCGGCACGCCGGCCACGATGGCGAAGTCGGGAACGTCCCGGACCACGACGGCGCCTGCGCCGATCTGCGCGCCCTCCCCGATGGTCACGCCCGGAAGGATGGTGGCATTGCTGCCGATCGCGGCGCGGCACTTCACGCGGGTCGTCAGCAACGACCAGTCGTTGTCGCACTGGAGGCTGCCGTCGGCATTGACGGCGCGGGGATACATGTCGTTGGTGAACATGACGCCATGGCCGATGAAGACGCCGTCCTCTATCGTCACGCCTTCGCAAATGAAACTATGGCTGGAAATCTTGCAGTTGCGGCCGATCTGCGCGTTCTTCTGGATCTCCACGAACGTCCCGATGCGGGAGCCGGCTCCTATTGTGCAGCCGTAGAGATTGACCAGATCGGGATGGTGGATCACCACCCCCTCTTCCCTGGCGACGTCGAGAGAAATCATTCGAATACTCCGTAGCGCATTCCTGTTCAAAAACAGGCGTCGGGACGTGCTCCAAACTGCTTAGAGGACATTTCCTTTTGCCGTTCGAGTAAAGGGAACAATAGGATTCACGACCTACACCTTAGGGTGTACGCCGAGGCTGCCGATTGAGCCTTCATGATGCCCTCAGCGTAGGGATCGTGCCCGCCGTTTTGCCCACCCCGCCGAAAGGTGCGATTGCACGGCTTTGCCCTTCCTCGCAGTTTGAACCGCTGGACAAACATGCGGTGTCAAACCGGGAAAGCGGCCATTGCGCATCCTCGTCTATCCCCACGATCTCGCCGTCGGCGGAAGCCAGATCAACGCGATCGACCTGGCCGCCGGTGCGCAGGCTGCAGGCCACGAGGTCATCGTTTACGGCGTTCCGGGGCCTCTCACCGGCTATATTGCCGAGCGCGGCCTGCGCTTTCTGCCAGCAAGCACAACAAAGTACCGCCCCGCGCCTTCGCGTATCAGCGAACTCGCACGGATCGCGCGGCGGGAGCGGATCGACCTGATCCACGCCTATGAATGGCCCCCGTGCCTCGATGCCTACTACGGTGCCTTTCTGATTTTCGGCGTGCCCGTGCTCTGTACCGTGCTGAGCATGTCCGTCAGCGCGCAGGTGCCGCCCTCGGTGCCGCTGATCATGGGCACCGAGGATCTCGGCCGGGAGGCGCGCGCACGGATGGCCGGCCCGGTCTGGGTGATCGAACCGCCAATCGACGTCGACCGCGACAACCCATCCATCGACGGGCAGCCGTTTCGAACCGCGCATGGCATTGCGGGTGAGGATTTCCTGATCGTCAGCGTGTCTCGCCATGCCCTCGACCTGAAACTGGATTCACTCGTGCGGGCCATCGATGCGGTGGAAATGATCGGGGGACAGCACAGGGTCGTGCTGGCGCTGGTCGGCGACGGCCCGGCTCGCGCGGCGCTGGAGGAACGGGCCGACGGCGTCAATCAGCGTCTTGGACGGCGCGCGATCATTCTGTGCGGCCAGCAGCTCGATCCGAGGGGTGCCTATGCCGCCGCCGACCTGGTGGTCGCGATGGGCAGTTCCGCCCTGCGGACGCTTGCCATCGGCCGACCGTTGATCGTGCAGGGGGAGCAGGCCTTTTCGGAAATCTTCGAGCCCGCGACGCTGACGATGTTTCTCAATCAGGGGTTCTACGGGCTCGCGGACGATGCGCCCGGCGCCGGCCGGCTCGCAGCGCAGATCGAGCGGTTGGTGCTGGATGCCGATCTTCGGCGGAACCTCGCCGAATATGGTCGCCAAGTTGTCATTCAACGCTTCAGCCTCGAAAGGGCGCTGGCGCTTCAGCTCGAGATTTACGGCGAAGTCATCGCCATGCGCTCGGAAAAACATGTCAGGGAGGCGGTCAAGTCCGGCCTGCGGGCCGTAGCGGTCGAACTCGACAACCACAATCCCCTGGCAAAGCGCCGGAAACGGCTTCAGGCCCTCGCTTTATTGTCGGCCGCCAGATCGGGCAGATGGCCGCCCACTCTCGATACCGGCGCGAGAGGGTAGCTCCCTGGCACCAAAGGCAGGGCGTCGTGTCGGTCGCTCTTGCGTTTCGTCCTGGCCCTTCGCGTCCAGCAGCCAAATCCCTGCACCCAGGGAGAAGATGAACAGGACATAGGTGGCGTTCCAGAAGTGGACGGTCCAGCCGACGAGAAAAAAGCTCGTCAGGGAGGCGAGAAATCCCAGTCGATACGCGTTGAGTTTCGCATCGCCGATTTTCCGTATGGCGACGGTGACGAAGACCGCCAGGAACGTGGCGAGCATCGCCGCGGCGGCGGGAATGCCGTAGATTATCGCTTGATACAGCCAGAACATATCGATGCTGGGCGGCATCCAATCCGGCCTGTCCCAACCGATCATGGTCGTTCCGAAAAGGGGATGGTTCATCACCGAGCCGGTCCCGAAATTCCATATCAGCACACGATAGTAGGCGTTTTCGGGGCTGAATGAAAAATGGGTGATGAAGAACTCGAACACGCTCTGGTTGGACATTGTCGCGACCAGCACATAGCCAGCGCCGAGGCTTGCCCACAACAATTTCCACCGCGCCTTGAAGCGCGCAAGCACCCTGTCCCACGCAAGCAGGACGATCTGGGCAAAAAGCCCGCTCTGTGGACCTGACGACATCGACAGGACCGTCGTCACAGCGATTACCGCAGCCTTCGCATAACGTTCCGAGGCCGTCTTGGCGTAACCGAGCACGCAATAGACCGGCCCGAGCAAGGCTCCGCAGATCACGCCGAAAAGGATGGGGTGCTCCACAACGCTTTGCACGCGGCGCAAGCCCCATCGCGTGTCATGCAGGTTCGGGTGCGTCTTGAACACTGTGCGGACCAGATCGAGCAGGATGTTCTCGCCAGTCAACGCCTCGATGAATGCGAACGGCATCAGAAACAGAATGACGCGAAACAGCAGGAGCGTCACGCGATAGTAGTCATCGGCGGATCGAATGTAACACCGTGCGAGAAGGTAAGGCCCCATCGTCTCGATGAACTGGATGCCGCCCGACTGCAGACCCTGGCCGAGGCCATGCACCGCACACAGGCTGATGAAACACCAGAGGCAATACAAAAGCAGCGTGAAGTCGGCCAGCCGCAGTTGCCCTGCCCCGCCCGATGCCCATTTGTACAGGCACGGCAGGATCGTGGCGAGCAGCACCAGGCGAAAGGGGCTCAGCGCCAGACTTCCGGCGTTGAAGGTCAGGGGCAGGAAAAGCGACAGGAGGAACAACGTGATCGGCAGGGATCGCGTTCCACGCGCCGGATGGCCTTCGGCGAGAGAACCGGACGCCCGGATCGGTGCGTCTGCATTCTGTCCGGCTAGCCGACTTGGGCGGGGCGCACGCGTCTTCACCGGCCCCCGCAGCCGGCCGTCGTTGGTAAGGATGGCGCGCATGGCCAACAACTGCCTCATGATACGGAATGACGCGACGTCCCGACACCCTATCCCTGCGCGTGGCGGTAGATAACTTATCAATCGGATCAGTCGACGTCGTGCGGATACACCCAAGGGATTAGGCGCATCACTTGCGCGCGTTGTTGCCCTCCACCACCGGCTGGCTGTCGTAGAACGCGAAATTTCCCCACCGCCCACCACCGATCTCGTTGCCGATGATGCGGATCGAGGCGTCGTCGACGGCACCACCACCCTTGCGGCCATCGAGATATATCGTATAGCCGCCACCGACGAGGCGGTTGTTCTCGATGGAAATGTTCGACAATCCGCTGAACTCGTTGTTCATCATCACCGCCGAGGTCTGGTCGTGTTCGTTGACGATGAGGTTGTGAACGATCTGAATGTCATGGCCGCCATTGATCTCGATGCCGTCGTAGTGACCGTCGGTGCTGGTGCGGAAATCGTGGATGTAGTTGTCGCGGATTGTCGACGGCGCGATGACGTTGATGCCATTGTCGACGCCGTGGATGTCGTTTCGCAGAAAGGTCCCGAAACCATAGACACCGTTGACCGTCCCGCCGGCACCGTCGATTTCGCTCTCCTGCAACGTGAAACCCGTCGCACTCTCCATTACGCGCAGCGCATGCCAGGGCGCTTCGGAGACCAGCCTGACATTTGCCATCGTCACGTTGCTGGCCTCTATGACGACGTTGCCGTGGATCTCCAGGTCGCGCACCGTCGCATTCTCGACCGTCGCATAGTAGGTGCCGCGGAATTTGACGAGCCTCGAGGGGGCGGACAGTCCCGTTCTTTCAAGGTTCCAATGGTCTGCGCGCGACGGCGTGATCGCTGCTGTCGTCAGGCAGAGCGGGACGAGGCCAAGGACCGTCAGTGCCCGGATGTATCTCATCTTATCGTTCTGAATGGGGTTGGGGCGCGGCGAGGGTGGCGTTGACGAGCACGCGAGCGAGCCGCCGGGCGAGCGAGCGAACGACCGCGGCAACATTGGCCGGGCGGTCCCTCAGTCCTGCGAGCAGGAAGCGCATTGCCGACCGTTTCTTGCCGGAATTATAGAGGCCGATCGCAATCCCGATGCGCAACCGGGACCGATCCAGCCGCCGTGCGGCGAGCACCCGACCGTTCTTGCGCAATATCCGGAATTCACCCATCAACTGCCGCCGTCGATTGGTCGATATGCTATCGGCCGAGATGAACCCCAGAACGACCGGCTCGATGTCTTCGAAAACCCGCGTCTGCTGGACCAGCCGTACCGCGAATTCCCAGTCCTCGTTTGCCCGCAGGCATTCGTCGAACCAGCCGAGATCCGGCATGCAGTCGCGCCGGAACAGGGCATTCTGCACGCTGATCCGGTTTTCGGCCAGAAGGTGGCCGAGCTGGTCCTCGTCGAGCCGCAGCCTGCTGTTGGGCGGGGGAGCATGCGCGACCTTGCCTGCCCCGTAACGGAACTGCGGATCGCGTCCGTAGACGATCTTGCCGCCGATGACGACGCGCACGTCGTCGGAAAGCGTATCGAAGAAGGCAACCTGCCTTTCGAGCTTTCCGGGTAGCCAGAGGTCGTCACTGTCCTGGAATGCGATGAGCCGCCCCCGGGCAGCCGCAAGCCCAGTGTTGCGGGCAGCACCAGCACCACCGTTCTTGCCGCGGCGTATGTACCGCACCCGCGCATCGGCAAAGCCTTTGACCACGCTTGCGACGTCGTCGCTCGAGGCATCGTCGACGACGATGAGTTCCAGGTCCCCGTAGGACTGGGCGAGCACGCTCTCCATGGCGGCGACGAGGGGCTTTGTTCTGTTATAGGTCGGTAGGATGACTGAAATATCGGGGTTCATCGAGGCCTCCGCGAGGCGTGCCACCTGTTGCCTCTCATCTATGCAGATCGCTCCGAAGGAGGAAAGACCGGTAAAACGGGGTATGCGGCCATCCTTTTGGATAGGCCCGGCCTATTCGCGGGAGGCTGGCGTCCTGTATCCGCCCCATGCCCGCCGCCGCTCACCACCCAAAGGCGGCATTGCCGCGATATCCAGGTCCGGGATAATCCCCGAGCGGGCAAGGGGACCGCGACAGGTTTTTGGAGCGTTTGGATTTGGCCAGGGTCTTGTTGATCGCACCGACCTGCAATGGCGAGGATGTCGGCGAGGCGTGGGTGGCGTTCCAATGGGCGCGCCGTCTTGCCGAGCGGCACGACGTCACCTTGCTGACCTACCACAAGCGCGGAGCACGCCCCGCCGCCGAGCAGCTTCCAGCCATGCGGGTGATCGAGTGGTGCGAGCCGCCGCTGCTCGGCCGGGCAGAACGCCTCAACAGCCTCATGAAGCCGGCATACCTGCCGTTCTATCTGCATGCACGCCGATGGATCAGGCAGGCGCTGGCGCGCGGCGAGCGGTTCGATCTGGTGCATCAGCCCGTGCCAGTCGCGATGCGCTATCCCTCCCCGGCAGCCGGCTTCGCCCTGCCTTTGTTGATCGGCCCCGTCGGCGGAAGCCTCCCGTCCCCGGAAGGCTTCACGACGGACGACACGTCGAGCCCTTGGTTCACGCGGTTGCGAGCGCTGGATCGTCACCGCCTGACCTGGGATCCGTGGCTGCGGGCGTCCTTCAGAAATGCGGATTGCGTGCTTGGCATTGCCGACTACGTGAAGGAAATCCTCGCGGGCGTTCCCTTGAAGGACTTCCAGGTCATGAGCGAAACCGGTCTCGACGCCCTCCCGGAGAGGATCGACAGGTCCGGCCGGCAGGGGCCTGTGAGGCTGCTGTTCGTCGGGCGCCTTGTGCGGACCAAAGGCGTGCGCGACCTGATCCGCGCCCTGCCGCTTGTCAGCGATCTGCCCGTCGAACTCGATATTGTCGGCGAAGGCCCCGAGCGTGCGCCATGTGAAGCGCTGGTTGCGTCCCTCGGTCTCGAGGCGCGTGTCCGCATGCATGGTTGGCAATCGAAAGAGAAGGTTGGCGCGTTCTATCGCGCGGCCGATATCTTCACGTTTCCAAGCTACCGGGAACCCGGCGGCAATGTGGCGCTGGAGGCGATGGGATATTCACTCCCCCTGATCGTCGTCGATCGCGGCGGGCCGGGCAGTGCGACGTCGGATCTCTGCGCGATGAAGCTCTCCGTATCGACACCCGAAAAGCTGGCGAGCGATCTCGCCGCGGCCATCGCAACGCTTGCGGCAGATGCCGGTTTGCGCGACCGCATGGGGCGTGCCGCCTATGACCATGTCGGCAAAACCGCCCTCTGGTCCGCGAAACTTGACAGGGTGGACACGATCTATGCCGACCTGGCAGGTCAACGCTGAAGAGCCGCTCGATATTCGCTGTAGGGACGAAGGGCTGCCGACAGTGCGGCACGATGGCCCGGCCCCAACCCGAACCGCATCACCTCTCCGGTGATGATGCCGAGGCGAAACAGGAATGTCGCTGCCGCACCATGGTGACGTCCGTAGTAGTGGATACGATTTGACGTCATCAGCGCGGAAAGGCCGACATTTTCATGATACTCGCCGCCGATGTGAACGGCGCGGGCGGCCGGTTCGTAAGCGACTTTCAGGCCGCAGCGGCGGACTCGCTCCATGTAATCGACCTCCTCGCTATAGAGGAAGAACGTTTCGTCCCATGCGCCAACCGCCTTGCGCGTGCGGGCCGATATCGCCAGCGCCGCGCCGCTGGCCCAGTCGACCGTGCCGCCCGCGCGGTACAGTCTCTCGTCCTTCACGATCTCGCCAAGACCCAGCCGGCCGGCGAAGCTGGTTCCGAGCAGCGAGTCCGACCATGCCGTGATCAGCGACGGCTCCCTGCGCAGCGAATGCGTGATGCTCCCATCCTCGTGGAGCAACTGTGGCACCACCAGACCGATCGAAGGATCGTGCAGCCGGCTGACAAGCGTACGCGCACAGCCCGGTTGGAGACGAATATCGGGGTTGAGGATGAGGAGGTGCCTTTCATCGTCGATTGAGGCGGCGGCGGCATTGATCGCCGCCGCATAGCCGGCATTTCTGCCTGTCTGAATGACGCGCACATTGACGGGATGGGACGCAGCGATGTCGACCGAGGCATCCCTGGACTTGTTGTCGACGATGACGATCTCCGTATCGGCCAGTCCCGCCAGCCCCGAGGGCAGGGAATCGAGCAGCCCGCCGATCACGTCGGCGCTGTTGTAGGTGACCACCACGACCGCGAGGCGTGTCCCGTCGTGCAGGCTTGCCAGCGTGTTGTCTTTCATGGCTTTCGACGACATATCCATTGCGCTGCGCCCGCTCGTTTCATCGAGCCCAGAATTGTCTGAATACTACCACACCGAAAGACTGCCGAGAGACGTAAGGCGCAGGAGATGCCGTCGGACACCTAGTCGGATTGCATTACGCCACCGCCTCCCCGCCCTAAGCCCTTCGGATAGTCCGTGGCGTGCTTCCTGCCCTCCAACGATCGCGCGTCAACCTTTGAGAGCGGTAGATTAAACGCCTGGAGTTCGTAGCCTAGGTGACAAGCGGGACGGAGATCGGCATCGCGTTTCAATCGCGTGGAGCCCTCCGTCGATCAGGAACCTCGGCAAGCCGGTGCCTTCACCGGTGATGGAAGCCTCCATGTCGATCGACATCGCCAAATCGCAATTGCAGATTCGCGCGGCCTTCGAAGCCGCCACCTCGTCCCGGTCGGTTGAAGGGCCGGCGCCCCTCTCAAAGGATCGGCTTGCCCTGCTCGCCGCCGTGTCCCCGTCTTCGCGCTCCCTGGTCGACAGGTTGCTGCTGGTTGCCGGGCACGGCCTGCCACGCATGTATGACGGCGACCTCTTTGCCCATACGCTGCGGGCGGTCGAGACGAAAGACGGCTGGACGGAGCGGCGCGAGGGCGTCAGCCTTCGTTACACCGCCATGACCGCCCTTGGCCTGGCGCATACCGACACGGCGACACAGATGCACGCTCTGGAAGGCGGCACGATTGCCGAGCTGCTGCAACGGGCGGCCGCATCCGCCGAACAATCCGCCGATATCGGTGCGATCGCCTTGACGGCCTGGGCGATCGCCGAAGTGACGGGCGTCTTTGCCGCCCCGCTCTATACGGCCCTGTCCCGCCACCTGGCATCGGGCACACCGATCTCCACGGTGGAATGCGCCTGGTGCCTGAGCGCCGCCCTCGCGGCTCGCGGACTTGCCGACACCTCGCGCCTGATTGAGGCCGCACGGGCCGGCCTCTTCTCAGCGCGCCTCGGCTCACCGCTGTTCGGGCATTGGGTACCCGCTTCGGCGAGTGGTCGGCTGCGCTCCCATATCGGTTGTTTTGCCGACCAGGTCTATCCGATCCAGGCCCTCTCGCGCCTTCATGCCAGCCTCGGCGATGTCGAGGCGCTCACAGCGGCTGAAGTCTGTGCCGAACGAATCTGCGCGCTGCAGGGCAGCAGCGGCCAATGGTGGTGGCACTACGACGTGCGCCACGGCACGGTTGCCGAAGGGTATCCGGTCTACAGCGTCCACCAGCATGCCATGGCGCCCATGGCGCTTCTGGAACTACGCGAAGCGGGCGGGCGGGACTTTTTCAATTGCATCACCAACGGGCTTCGCTGGCTCGACGACCATCCGGAAACACGGGACGTGCTGATCGTACCGGACAAGGGCGTTGTCTGGCGAAAGGTCGCCCGGCGCGAGCCGAACAAGTTCGTTCGCAAGGCAGCGGCGGCGGGAACCGCGCTGTGGTCCAGTTTCAAGCTGCCCGCCGCGAACGTCCTGTTCCCGCCCCGGCGCATCGACCGCGAATGCAGGCCGTATGAATTCGGCCTGATGCTTTACGCGTGGCTCAGCGGCGGAACGGTGACAAAGCTCGGGGACAACAGGGACGCGAATACGACGCGCCTTTGATTGAGGGGGAGGTTCGGATGACAAGCGAGCGCCAACTGCTGTTCGGGATGTATATGGATCCCTTACGCATGGAAGAGGCCGTCGAACGGTGCAGGACGGCAATCGGAACGCGCCAGCGCATGCTCGTCGGCGTGCTGAATGCCGCCAAGATCGTCAATCTCCGGCGCAATTCCATGTTGAGGAATTCCCTGATCGAATGCGACATGATCATCGCCGACGGCCAGGCCGTCGTCTGGGCGAGCAAGCTGCTCGGGCGACCGCTTCCCGAACGCATCGCCGGCATCGATCTCTTCGTACGGCTGCTTGCGCTTGCAAATGCCGAGCGCCGCTCCGTGGCCCTCCTTGGCGCCCGGCCGGACGTCCTCGCGGCCATGGAGACGGCGATCCGCGCGCGCTATCCCAATCTCACGATTGCCTATAGCCATCACGGTTACTTCAAGCCGGAAGAGGCGGAAGGCATCGCGTCCCGCATCCGTGACTGTGGCGCGGACATGCTGTTCCTCGGCATGGTCTCCCCGAAAAAGGAGATCTTCCTCGCGACGCACGGTCCGTCGCTCGGCGTTCCCGTCCTGCACGGTGTCGGAGGCTCCTTCGACATCCTTGCGGGGTTGACGCGGCGCGCGCCGCCGCTCTGGCAAAAATTCGGGATGGAATGGGCCTACCGGGTCATGCAAGAGCCGCGCCGCCTGTGGTGGCGCTACCTGTCCACCAACAGCAGCTTTCTTCACCTGCTCGCGCGGGAAATGCTCAGCCCGACCCGTGCGTTCGAACACGAGGACGGGCAGATCGTGGTGAAATTCGAACGGCGGGAAACGATGCCAGGGAGCGTCGTGCATGACTGAGATCTTCAAGGGCAGGCTGGCAATTCTCGGCCTGGGGTACATTGGCCTTCCGACGGCCGTAGCGATCGCGACGCGGGGCATTGACGTTACCGGCGTGGACATCAACCCTGCTATCGTCGCCGCGATCTGCCGCGGCGAGGTACCATTCGTCGAGCCTGACCTGGCCGTCGGCGTCAGCGGCGCGGTGGCGATGGGACGGTTGGTCGCCACGAGCGAGGTGCCGGAGGCCGACGCCTTCATCATCGCGGTGCCGACACCCTTCAATGAAGACCACACAGCGGACCTGTCCTACGTCAAGGCAGCCGCCGAGCAGATCGCACCGCGCCTGAAACCGGGCAACATCGTGGTGCTCGAATCGACGTCACCGCCCGGAACGACGGAGATGGTCAGTAGCTGGATCGCCGCCGTGCGACCCGATCTCAAGATGCCGCGGGACGGGGAGAACGGCGCGGACATCTATGTGGCCCATTGCCCCGAGCGCGTCCTGCCCGGGCGGATCATGATCGAGATCATTACCAACGACCGCGTCGTCGGCGGATTGACGCCGCTATGCGCCGAGAAGGCCGCGTCGATCTACCGTCTTTTCGCCCAGGGCGAAATCCTGCTCACCGACGCGGCGAGCGCGGAGTTGGCCAAGCTGGTCGAGAACGCCTATCGCGACGTCAACATTGCCTTTGCCAACGAGCTTTCACTGATCAGCGAGGCGCTGCATATCGACGTGTGGGAGGTCATCCGGCTCGCCAACCGGCATCCGCGCGTCAGTATATTGAGCCCGGGCCCTGGCGTGGGCGGGCATTGCATTCCGGTCGACCCATGGTTCATCGTCTCCGCTGCACCCGGCCTTGCCAAACTGATCAGGACGGCGCGCGAGGTCAACGACCGACGGCCGCACCATGTCGCCGAACAGGTGGTGATGAAGGCCAAGCGCTTCCACGCCCCGACGATCGCCTGCCTCGGCCTGACGTTCAAGGCGAACGTGGACGACGTGCGCGAGAGCCCGGCGATCGACGTCGTCGGCCTCATTGCCCGTGCGCTGCCGGATGTGGAGGTGCTCGCGGTCGATCCCTATGTGGAGAAGATGCCGAGGCAGCTTGCCGAATACGGCAACATCCGGCTCGAACAGGCCTATGACGCCGTCGAGCGTGCCGACATCGTCGTGCTGCTCGTCGAGCACGACCCCTTCCGCGCGATCCGCCACACCCGGCTGGGCGGCAAGATCGTCTATGATACGCGCGGTGTCTGGCGGTAATCTTGCCGCTGAAGAACCGGGTGTATCGCAAAGGGCCGCAGGCTCTGCCCGTCCCGCAAGGTACGGCAACACCCTCAACGTCAACAATTTGCTAGATTCAGGCTCTGGTCCGCCCGGCCTTCGGAAGCGATGCCGGCGGGCGGAGGAGAGGTGCCTGTGCGACACCCCCAGGCTTAGACACGTTCATCCGACATGTGCGGTGTCGAGAGCGCTGCCGTTGCGGACAAACGCGCCCGGATGGGCGGTCTGGGGAACGGATCTGACATCGAGGACGATCGGCAGCGGCGCGGCCGGCGCCAGGCCGGTGAACTCGTCCGGACGATCGGCAAGGCCAAAGAAGTGCTCGATCGCCTGCGTTGACCGCCGCGCGGCCAGCCCGTCGCCATAGGGGTTCACGGCGCGGGCCATTCGACGATAGGCATCGCCATCGCGGAGCAGTTCCGTGACGGCGTTCACGACGGCATCCTCGTCGGTGCCGATCAGCCGCGCCGTGCCCGCGGTCACCGCTTCGGGCCGCTCGGTCGTCTCGCGCAGCACCAGCACGGGTTTGCCGAATGTCGGCGCCTCCTCCTGCACGCCGCCGCTGTCGGTCAGGACCAGCATACAATCCCGCATCGCGCTCACGAAATCCCGGTAATCAAGAGGCCGGGTTATCCTGACGTTTTCAAGGCCTGCAAGCGGCGGCAGAAGCACGTCCCTCACCGCCGGATTGAGATGGGCGGGAAGAAGGAAGTTCATGTGCGGGAAATCCCGCGCCAGCCGAGCGATGGCCCGCGCCGTTCGCGCCATCGGCTCACCCCAGGATTCCCGGCGGTGCGCGGTGATCAGCACTGTCGGCCTGTCGAAAACCCCGTTGAGTTCCGGATTGTCCGACACGCTGTTGCGCCCGGATACATGCAACAGCGCATCGATAACGGTGTTGCCGGTGACGACGATATCGCTTTCGGCGATGCCGTCCCTCAGCAGGTTGGCCTTGGCGGTCGATGTCGGCGCCAGATGCAGCATGGCGAGTTGGCTCGTCAGCCGGCGATTGAGCTCTTCGGGGAATGGATTGTCGCGATTGCCGGTTCGCAGGCCGGCCTCCAGATGAATGAGGGGAACCTTGTGATAGAAAGCCGCGAGCCCCGCAGCAAAGCAGGTGGTGGTGTCGCCCTGCACCACAAGCGCATCCGGGCTCTCCCGCTCGATCACCGCGGAGACCCCCGCCAGGACGCGGGACGTGATGGTCTCGAGCGTCTGCGACTGCGTGATGATGTTGAGGTCGAAATCCGGTTCTATCCCGAACAGATGGTTGACCTGATCAAGCATCTCCCGATGCTGGCCGGTCACCGCGATCACCGGCCGGCAGCATCGCGACTGCCGCAACGCATCGATCAACGGGGCCATTTTCACCGCTTCAGGGCGGGTGCCATACACAACCAGTATTTTGAGCATGCGCATTTCCCCGTCATCGATGGTGTTGATCATGATCCCCGCAGGGCAAGGCCGTTGTCGCCGTCAATAGGCCGGGCCATGGCGACATTTGTTGAGCACGACGCCGAGGACATTGGTCCTTTCGGCGAGCATGCGCTCGCAGGCATCAATCTCTGCAAAGGTGCTCTGTTCGGCGGCCGCGACGAGGATGACGCAGTCCACATTGGGCAGGAAAGCCAGCACGTCGTCGTGGGTCAGCATCGACGTCATGTCGTAGAGCACCACATCGGCACTCAGGTCCTGAACCATTGTCTTGAGCGCTTTCGCCGCCGCTTCGCCCTGCAGGATCTCAGAGGCGAGGCGCGCTGGCCAAAGGTTCGCACCGATGGCGAGATTCTTGCCGCAGAGACGCAGCGCGTCGGCAACGTCGTATTCGCCCCGCAAAAAGAATTCCATCGATGGCGACGCATCCATTTCGAGCAGTGTCGCCAGGCCGGGGTTCCGGAGGTCCAGATCGAGAAGGACCGTTCGCGTGTCTTCCAGTTCGGCAAGGCTCAGCGCCAGGTTCACGGCCACCAGGGATTTGCCGCAGCGCGGCATCGGAGACGTAATGGCCACCGATCGCCAGCCGTTCTGCTTCAGCGTCTGCATGAGCTTCGTCCTGAGCAGATCGAATGCCGCGCAGGCTGGATCGGACTTGTTCCCGGCGACGATCCCATGGGCGGCCCGTGTCTGCGGCGACAGCCGGAATTCCTTGAGGGACGGCCAGGCATTGTCTTTCGCAAAACTGGGGCGCGCGTCAGGCGCTTGCTCCCTGCCCCGATCCGAATTGCGGATTTCCAGGGCTTCATGCAGGAAGGCAGGTCGAATCCCGATGCTCATGGCTAAATCCCCCGCATGGTGAGATACGTCCGCCAACTCTCGCGCCAGGTGCCGGCGCGCCATGTGGACGATGCTATCGACGGTTTGTTTCGCTTTTTGCCGGCTGACATGCTGATGACCGGAATTGTGACCAGCGGCTCGACCTGAAGCAGGTTGGTAATGTCTTGCGGCCTGCGCACGGTTCTGTTGAGCAGTTCCAGGAGAATGGCGAGCCCAATCCCAAGTCCCATGCCGGCCGCGCCACCGCCGGCCACGAGCAGGCGGCGCTTGGGCCCGGCGGCCTTTGTCGGCGCGATCGCGGCTTCGAGGAGCGAAAAGCGCTCGCTATCCGAACGGATTTCAAGCTGCTCGCCGGTCGATGCCTCGGCTTTTTGCGCGATTGCGGCATTATATTGCTTCTGCACGTTGTCGCGATTTCGCAGAAGCGCCGTCAAGCCCGCCTCGCTGATCGGCGCCTGCGCGACCGACAAGCGGAGTGCGGCAATACGTTTGTCGATCGTCGCTTTCTCCCCGGCTATCGTCTCCAGCCGCAGGTCTATTTCCGACAGTTGCAGATCGAGCCCGAAGGGTGCGCTTTTTACGTTCTGAGCCTTGCCATCAGCCACAACCGGCTTGCGCACCAGCCGGATACGCTTCTCGAGTTCGGCGATGCGGGTGCGCATGGCAACGATGATCGGGCTGTCATCACTGAACATGGTGAGCTGCTCGGATATCGCCTTGTTCAGATCAACGAGCAATTGCTGGTCAGGGGTCAGGCGCTGCTCGATGCCAGGCAACTGGTCGGTGCTGGTATAGGCGGCAACAAGGGCGCCACGCTTGCTTCGCAGCTCGGATGCCTCGCGTTCCAGTGACGCCTGGCGTTCCTGCTGGCTCAGCAATTCGCTTCGATAGAAGTCGAGGCTTTCGGGCAGCGATTCCCTGTTGTCGTTCTTGAATTGAAGGATTTCGGCTTCGAGTTGCTTGAGCGTGTGGTCAAGCGCCACCGCCTTCTGATCGAAGAATTCCAGCGTGCTGCTCGCACGGATGGTTCTTTCCCGCTGGTTCTTCGATAGCACCAGCCCGACGAGTTCGTTGGTGACTTTCGCCGCGAGAAGAGGGTTTTCCGCGTCGAAGGAGATGGCGTAGATCGCCACGCGCTGAGCCGGATCCTGAGCATCCAGCTGTACTTGCCGGAAATCGATCCGCGATCGCATGTCGGCCACGATGTCTTCGTCCGACGGGGTTTGCGGGCTCGCGGCGTAGATGTCGAGCCTGGAGGCAAGGGCGACGAGCGCGTCATGCGTCGTCATCTCCTGCTGCAGGATCAGGAGTTGGGCGGTTGCGCCCATCGGCACCGTGGATTTCGCAAGATCCGTCGGGATCTGCGGCGCCTCGACAAGCAGCTTGGCCGATGCGGTGTAAACCGGCGTCTTGAACCGAACGACCATAACCGCCGCCACGAGAGCGACGATGGTGACCACCAGCACGAGAGGCAATCTGCGCCTGATGATCGAGAAATAGAAGCCGAAATCCAGGTTATGCATTGAAGACAACCTATCCATGACCCAAGCGAGTTTGATGGCATCTTCGAGTGGCGGCTGTTTGCGGGATAGATGGCCGTTCGACGTTGCGACTTTGCCGCTTACGATCTTCCATCATGATTTCGGTGAGCGATGCGACGGGCGTAAACTCATAGCCTACGCCCGAGGGATGGTTCGAGGCACCGATGGCATGCACTTTCGGGTGCTCAAGGACGGCACGGCACTAAACCCGCGTGGCGAAAATCGACACCGGATAATCAGATGGTGTCAAATCGGCGGACGGAGACAATACGCCGCCACCGGCGGCCCCTCCCCTTTCCGCTGAGCGCCGCTTGCCCGTTGGTTCCAGACTCAGCCCCTTGCATGTCTTTCCCTCACAGATACGCGGCGGCATGCTGCAACGCGTGAACGAGTGGTGCGGACGGTCAACGCGTCCGCGGCGCGAGGAATGGGGACCCAGATGCAGCCGCAGCTCACAGTCATAATCCCGCATCTCAACGAGCCGGAAGGCAACCTCCGGCGCTGCCTTCTTGCGTTGGACGCCCAGAACGCCCCTCATCTCAGGCTGCAGATCATCGTTGTCGACAACGGCTCCGTGGAGCTTCCGTCCGCGGCATGCGCCGACTTTCCCGATGTCCTTCTCGAACGGGAGACGACGCCGGGCCCAGGCCCCGCCCGCAATCGCGGCGCTATGCTGGCTAAGTCCGATCTGCTTGCCTTCGTCGATGCCGATTGTGTGGTCGAGCCGGGCTGGGCCCAGACGATCGTCCACACGATGAACAGCCACCCGGAGGTCGATGTCATCGGTGGCGACATCGGAATCCTCATGACCGATCCCGCCCACCCGACCGCAATCGAGGCCTATGAGAGCATCTACAGCTATCGGGTGCGGCTCTATGTCGAACGGCACGGATATGCCGCCACCGGCAACATGGCCGTGCGGGCCTCGGTCTTCCGGCACGTTGGCCCCTTCGGCGGGATCGCCACGATGGAGGACACCGCGTGGGGGCAGCGGGCGACGGCATTGGCCTTCAAGACCGTTTTCCTGCCGCAAGCAAAGGTGCTGACGCCGTCGTGCAGGTCTTTCGGCGAGCTTGTACGCCGGTGGGATCGTCATGTGGCACACCAGTTCGATGATTGGCGGCGCGGCCAGTCTACGCGGTTGCGGTGGTTTGCGGTCTGCCTGGCAGTCGCAGGCTCCCCTCTGCTGGAGGCTTTTCGCATTTTCGCAAGCGAGAGGGTCTCGGGCCTGCGAAACCGCCTGCTTGCCCTCGCCTGCCTCACCCGGGTTCGTCTGTACCGCGCCAGACGCATGTTTGACGTCGCCCGCCGCGATCAGGCGGCAGCGCTTTTGGAAAGCTGGAACCGCGAAGGCTTATGATCGCAGACGGCCCAGCCAGCCATGTATATATCTAAATAATAATAGATCAAATTATCTATATAAAATAAAAACCAAGAATATATAAGAAATTAATTAAGAATAAACGAGATACGAAATCCAAAAACCGAAAGTAAGTTTTCGCTTCACGCGACTTTGATTAGTCGCGTCGTGAGATGCTGGAGGCGTAAATTGGCGAACATACTTCTATACAGCTCTGATAGAGAGCCGGAACTATCCAAAAATCGGGAGAAACACCGCCTCTATATCTTTATAAAGAGGGCATTCGATCTTTCAGCCGTGCTGATGATCGCGCCAGCCGCCTTGCTTGCGATAGGCATTCTGGCCCTGCTTGTCCGTCTGGACGGAAGCAGCGCATTCTATCGCCAGCCGCGTATCGGCATGGGCGGCAGGACATTCATGCTGTGGAAGCTGCGGACCATGGTGCCACAAGCAGAACGCAAGCTGGAAAGCTACCTGGCCGCTCACCCGCAGGCTCGATTGGCGTGGAACCAGAGCCAGAAGCTGCGGGACGATCCCAGGGTCACCGCCATAGGCCGCTACCTGCGCAAATATTCGCTCGACGAACTCCCGCAATTGCTGAATGTCTTGCTCGGCGACATGAGCCTTGTCGGCCCGAGGCCGATACTGCCGGAACAACGCCAACTCTATGATGGAACGGCTTATTATCGGCTGCGCCCGGGCCTGACAGGTCTTTGGCAGATCGGCAAGCGCAACGAAGCGACGTTTGCGGAGCGCGCGGTCATAGACACCGAGTATTTTAACAGGATGTCGCTTTTCACGGACATCCGGATTCTCTCTAAAACCCCCATCGTCGTGTTGAAGGGTACCGGTGTCTGATCGCCCCCTGCCCCAAAAGCTCAGGCACTGACGCTCCTTCACACGCGAGACGGCCCGTTGCAAAACGGGCCGTCTTTTTGTCGCGTCTGTTTAACTCAAGCTTCCAGCGGAAACAGTTCGTTGAGCTTGTAGGCAACCTCGGTGCGATTGGTCGCGTTCATCTTCTTCATGATGTTGCGTATATGCACCTTGACGGTGCTCTCACGAAGATTGAGCTCATAGGCGATGATTTTGTTGGCCTTGCCGCGACGCACGGCATTTGCCACCTCGATCTGCCGGGCCGTGAACATGCTGTCGAGCAGCCGCGCTGGTGGCGCCTCGGCCTCCAGCATTTGACGCGCGGCGAGCACGCTGCTTGCGGGCAGGAAAACGCCGCCGGCCAAGGACAAGGCGATGGCCTCCAGGCAAACATCGATTGTTACGGATGATGGAATATAACTCTTCGCGCCGAATTCGAGCGCCTTCATGATCTGCAGGAGGTCCGCCGAATCCGCAAGAAGGATGACCGGCACCCGGAATTCCTCGGCAAGGGCCCTGACACTTTCGGCCACGGCCGGATTGTCGGCGTTATCCCCGCCGATATTGAAGAGGATTGCAGCGAGCGGCGGAACCTCGTCCCTCAACGAGTTCCAGTGTTCCGCCGAAGTGACGGCGATAAACTCCAATCCGCTCTTGTGCGATCCGAGGCATTTTGCCAGACATTGCCCATCCAGCGACCTTCGATCCAGTACCATTATCGTCTTTTCTCGGCCGGATGGGCCAACCGAGATTTGCCGTCCATTAGAATCCGAGAAATCTGCAAAGCTAGAAGCGGGAAATTCCTTTCCCCCCATGTACGTCTGTGTCGATGCCATGACCACAATACTCCATGTCAAGACGGTTAGTCTTCTCTTTTGACCTCTAAAACGACGATTTTTTTATCTCACTGGTGCGCACCCAGAGATCCCCCAGCCGAACCTGGCAGCGAAATAACCTGCATCTTTAAGGATGTCGCCCAATAATGTATGACTAATATATCGTAAATATTTCAACCTGCATAGCTATTTTGTACGACTCTATGTCGATGCTTAATTGCAAAGGATAATAGCCAATCGCCGTAGCGTTTTTTAGTTAGTTTCCATAGCTTACGATTAAATAAATCACCAAAAAAATCCCTCCGAAGAACCGCATAATTCTTTTATCCGCGCCATGCATCTCGAAAAACAATCCAAAAGTTCTTGAAAGTTCTCGCAGTTAAACAAGAGAATAATTGGAAATTGTGTGTATATTTCCTAATTTTAGGAAAATGAAATTTAGCAGGTTACGATAGCTATATTGTAGATAAGTATGCCGGACAATTTTCTGTTCCGAATTTGTCCAAAATAATTGCAGTTTGCGCTTGAAATTAACGATCGCACAGGCTCTTCCCACGCCTTTGGCGCGATCTTTCTCGTGAGAATTCAACCCTCTTAGACCGCATAGATACGCGGCGATGGCGGCTTGGCAGCCGTGTTGACGCCAGTGAAACGGCCCGCGGCGTTCAACCACGATGGTGACCAGAGGGCGGGCTGCATAGGATTCGACCGAGCGCGCGGCGGCCAGCCGCGTCGTCCGCGTCAAAAAGCGATTGGTAGCCTTGTATATCCGGCTGGCCGACCTTTGGACCACCGCAACACCGCCCCCAAAAGAGCCGAAAGACGGCCATCGCACGCGACGCCAAAGCCGGGCGCGTTTTTCTCACGGCTTCGGACGTACAAGCGTTATGTAGAAACGTCGATAACTACGCCTTTTGTACTTGGTCTGGAGGTTTGTATCGGCAATATTTGTAAAACCGTGAACATTAGTCTCGAATGAGTTGCGGCCCTTTCCGGTGATAAAAACATCGCGGGGGGCCTATGACACAACTTGAACGGCTTGCCATTGCAGACATTGTGAAGATCGTGCCGACCCGGCACGGTGACGACAGGGGCTATTTCTCGGAGGTGTTCAAGGACGCCTGGTTCCGGGAACATGTCGCGGATGTCACCTTCGTGCAGGACAACCAGTCGCTCTCCGCAGCGAAGGGAACGATACGGGGGCTCCACTTCCAGCTCGACCCTTTCGCCCAGGGCAAGCTCATCCAGTGCATCAGAGGCTCGGTTTTCGACGTCGCCGTCGATATACGCGCGGGATCGCCGACCTTCGGCCAATGGGCAGGCGCCGAACTCTCCGGCGGGAACGGCGCCCAACTCTGGATCCCGACCGGCTTCGCGCACGGCTTCTTGACGCTCGAGCCGCACACCATCGTTCATTACAAGGTCACGGCACCCTACAGCGCGCAGCACGACCGTGGTCTGCGCTGGAACGACCCCGCTATCGGTATCGCATGGCCGGCCGAGGCGGCAGAGGTCGTTTTGTCGGAAAAGGACGCGGCACAGCCGTCGCTGGCAGATCTTCCGCCGTCCTTCACATTTTCCCCGTTTCTGGAGAGGGCCTGACAATGCGTATTCTTGTCACCGGCGGCGCGGGTTTCATCGGCTCGGCCCTCATCCGTTACCTGGTGCGCGAGGTCGGCGTCGAGGTGCTCAATGTCGACAAGCTGACCTATGCCGGCAACCTCGCCTCGCTGAAGGATGTCGAAAACGCGCCGAACTACCGTTTCTTCAAGGCGGATATCTGCGCTAAACCGATCATGACCGATATATTCGACAGCTTCCGGCCTGATCGCGTGATGCATCTCGCCGCCGAAAGCCATGTCGACCGCTCGATCAACGCAGCCGGCACCTTCATCGAAACCAATGTGGTGGGCACGTTCACCCTGCTCGAGGCCGCGCGGGCGTACTGGAACGGCCTGTCCGCTTCCGCACGGGTACATTTCCGCTTCGTGCATGTCTCGACCGACGAGGTCTACGGCTCTCTGGGCGATCAGGACCTTTTCCATGAAGACACGCCCTACGATCCCTCCTCGCCTTACTCGGCTTCGAAGGCGGCAAGCGACCATCTGGCCATCGCCTGGCAGCGGACTTACGGGCTTCCGGTGATCGTGTCGAACTGCTCGAACAATTACGGGCCTTACCATTTTCCGGAAAAACTCATCCCTCTCGTTATTCTCAATGCCCTCGAGGGAAAGCCGCTGCCGGTTTATGGCAAGGGCGCGAATATCCGGGACTGGCTCTATGTCGAGGATCACGCCCGCGCGCTGCACCTCATCGCCGAAAGGGGCCGGCCGGGCGAGAAGTACAATGTCGGCGGCCGCAACGAACAGCGCAACATCGATGTGGTCAGGCGCATCTGCCAGATCATGGATGCGATGCGGCCGAAAGACGGCCCGCATGAACACCTGATCACCTATGTCGATGACCGGCCAGGCCACGACGCGCGCTATGCCATCGATGCGACACGGCTGGAGACCGAACTCGGCTGGAAAGCGCAGGAGAAATTCGAGAGCGGTATCGAGAAGACCGTTGCCTGGTTTCTCGAGAACGAGTGGTGGTGGCGACCGTTGCGCAAAACCGTCTA
This sequence comes from Shinella kummerowiae, assembly GCF_009827055.1. Classification (GTDB taxonomy): domain Bacteria; phylum Pseudomonadota; class Alphaproteobacteria; order Rhizobiales; family Rhizobiaceae; genus Shinella; species Shinella kummerowiae. The sequence goes on along the minus strand of NZ_WUMK01000005.1, from coordinate 14,566 downwards.
TCCCGGCGAGCGCCTCGGCCTGCTGGAAAGGCGGGCGTGAGTTCGATGCGGATCGTCGTCACCGGCAAGGAAGGTCAGATCGCGCGGTCACTCGCGGCCCTCGGCCCGCACATGGATGTCGAGATCGTGACGGCCGGCCGGCCGGAACTGGACCTCGCGGTTCCGGCCAGCATCATGTCTGCGCTCTCGGCGGTACGCCCGGATGCAATCGTCTCGGCCGCCGCCTATACCATGGTCGACAAAGCGGAGACAGAGCGGGATCTCGCCTTTGCCGTCAATGGCCTCGGCGCCGGCGCCGTGGCCGAGGCGGCTGCCCGGCTCGACGTGCCGCTGCTCCACCTGTCCACGGACTATGTGTTCAACGGCCGCAAACCAGGTCGCTATGTCGAGACTGATCCGGTTGGGCCGATTTGCGTCTATGGCGCGTCGAAACTGGACGGCGAGCACCGCGCAGTGGCGGCCGCCAGCAACCTCGCGATCTTTCGCACGGCCTGGGTCTATTCGCCCTATGGCGTCAACTTTCTCAAGATCATGCTCAGGCTCGGAGAAACGCGCGACAAGCTCCCCGTCGTCGCCGACCAGCAGGGCTGTCCAACCTCGGCCGAGGATATCGCCCGCGCCCTGATCCTGGCGGCGCGGCGGATGGTCGATGACCGCGATGGTCGGTATCGCGGTATCTTTCACCTGACCGGCGCCGGCGAAGCCAGCTGGGCGGAGTTCGCGCACGAGATCTTTTGCGCGGCGGAGGCCTACGAGCGCAACCCTGTCGAGGTCGTCCCGATCGCCTCCGACCAATATCCGTCACCGGTCAAGCGGCCGGCAAATTCCAGACTTTCGAGCGACAAGCTCACACACATCTACGGCATCACACTGCCGGACTGGCGGACGTCGACCCGCAAGGTTGTTGAGACGCTTCTCGGTGGAAAGCTCACGCAGGCAAGAAGCGCTCATTCTGGGGAACGGCAATGAAAGGCATCATTCTGGCCGGCGGCAACGGCACGCGGTTGCATCCGATGACCATGGCGATCAGCAAGCAGATCCTGCCGATCTATGACAAGCCGATGATCTATTATCCGCTGACGACCCTGATGCTGGCGGGTATTCGCGACATCCTGGTCATTTCCACACCACACGACATGCCGCACTTCCAAAAGCTTCTGGGCGACGGCGCGCAATGGGGCTTGCAGCTTTCCTATGCCATCCAGCCGAGGCCGGAGGGCCTTGCGCAGGCCTTTGTGATCGGCGCCGATTTCATCGGTCACTCGAATTGCTGCCTTATCCTCGGCGACAACATCTTCTTCGGGCATGGCCTGCCCAAGCTCCTGGCGGATGCAAGCGCAAACACGGCGGGTGGCACGGTCTTCGCCTATCATGTCGTCGATCCGGAGCGCTATGGCGTGGTCGAGTTCGACAGGGAAATGAAAGCGGTCTCCATCGAGGAAAAACCGAAGGCGCCGAAATCCAACTGGGCTGTCGCGGGTCTCTATTTCTATGACCCCTCCGTGGTGGAGGTCGCGGCCACCCTGAAGCCTTCGGACCGTGGTGAATATGAGATCACGGATGTCAACCGCCACTATCTGGAACGCGGCACGCTCAGAGTATCGATCATGGGACGCGGCTATGCCTGGCTCGACACCGGCACGCCGGAGAGCCTGCTCGAAGCGGGCGATTTCGTGCGCACACTCGAAAAACGTCAGGGCTTCAAGATCGCCTGCCCGGAAGAAGTCGCGCTCGGCCAGGGCTTCATTTCATGCACCGAGTTCGAGAAACAGGCCGAGCGATACGGCAAGAGCGACTACGGCAACTATCTGAGACGATTGCTTCAGTAGGAAGGGCGCAAGAGCGGGACGAAGACAGCACCGGATACGGCGAGCATCGCGACAGAACCAGAACTGGAGGCTGCAACCGTAAGGCAGCAACCTCCAATCCCGTTTAACCAGAGGCCGCTCAGGCCGCGCGCCGCGCCGGGCGGGCCTCGTAGGTTGCAGCCCCCTGCCCGAGCCGGAACTGCGCCAGCAAGGCGTTGAGCGCTGCGGCTTCGGCCGCAAGGCCGTGGCTGGCGGCGGTCTGTTCCTCAACCATGGCGGCGTTCTGCTGTGTACCCTGGTCCATCGTGTTGACGGCGGTGTTGATCTCCTGCAGCCCCGTCGACTGCTCGCGGGCGGCGGTGACGATGGCGTTGACGTGGCCGTTGATCTCCTGCACCTCGCGCACGATCGCTTCCAGCGCCGCACCCGTCTCGTCGACCAGCGACACGCCGGAGCGCACCTGTTCGCCCGAGGTGGTGATCAGCGCCTTGATCTCCTTGGCCGCATTGGCCGAGCGCTGGGCAAGCTCGCGCACCTCCTGGGCGACGACCGCAAAGCCCTTGCCAGCCTCACCGGCACGCGCCGCCTCGACGCCCGCATTCAGCGCCAGCAGGTTGGTCTGGAAGGCGATGTCGTCGATCACGCCGATGATGTTGGTGATCTCGCTCGAGGACTTTTCGATGCCCTGCATGGCCGAGACGGCGCGGCGCACCACCTCGCCCGACTTTTCCGCACCGCTGCGGGTGCGCGAGACCAGCGAGCCGACCTCCTCCGCCCGACGCGTCGAGTCCTTCACGGTCGTCGTGATCTCCTCAAGTGCTGCGGCGGTCTCCTCGACGGAGGCGGCCTGCTGCTCCGTGCGGCGGGCGAGGTCGTCGGCGGCCGTGCGGATTTCCATGGCGCCGGCATCGATGGCGCGGGCGTTCTGGCCGACCGTCGTCATCGCCGTGTGCAACTTGGTGACGGAGTGGTTGAAGTCGGTGCGCAGGCGATCGAGATGGCCGGCGAAGGGGGTGTCGATGCGGTGGGCGAGGTCCCCCTCGGCAAGCCGCCCGAGGCCATCCGCCAACGCCTCGACGGCGTGGTGGATTTCGGCCGCCTCGCGGGCCTTGAGCGCCTCACGCTCGCGGCGTTCGCCTTCGGACAGCACGCGGCCCTCCTCGGCGGCGTTTTCGAGGCGGGTGCGCTCGATGGCATTGTCGCGGAACACGGCGACGGCCGCCGCCATGCGGCCGATCTCGTCCGTGCGGTCCGCCGCCGGAATTTCCTCTGAAACGTCGCCACGCGCCAGCCGGCTCATCATGCCGGTCATGCGGACCACGGGTTTTACGACCAGGCGGGACAGAAGCAGGGCCAGCACCCCTATCATGGCAACGACACCGACGACGGTGCCGATCGACGCGGCCAGGCGGAACTCGCCGATGCTGGCATTGGCGATATCCCGATCGACGATCAGGCCGAGATACCAGTTGCCGACCGGCAGGCCAGCGATTGGCAGGAAGCTGACCAAGACCTGCTTGCCACCAAGTTCGGTCTGCATGAGACCCTTGCTGTCGATGACGGGGGTCGCCTGCGGGAACATGTCGGCAAGGGATTTGGAGACCAAAGCGGGGTCCGGGTGGACCAGCACCGTGCCGTCGCCGTTGACGAGGAAGGCCGAACCCATGCCGCCGAGATCGACCTTGCCGATCATACCGACGAGACCTTCAAGCGGGAAATCGGTACCGGCGACGCCAATGAGTTCACCGTCGCGCTTGACCGGAACGACGGCGCTGATCACCAGCGCATTGCTGGCGGCGTCGTTATAGGGATCCGTTAAGAGTGGTCCGTCAAGCTTGACGGCATCCTTGTACCAGGCGCGTTTGCGCGGATCGAAATCCTTGGGCATCTCGGCGGGCGGGAGGCGCGTAAAGGCGCCATCGGCCCCGTTGCCGTAATAGACCATGGCAAATTCGCGCGACAGAAGCGGATTACCGAAACGCTGGAGCATATCCTCTCTGCCGGTCGACTTCCCGGCGATATCGGCGACCAGCTCGGTCAGCATCACGCGGGCGCTCAGCCAGTTGGAAATGCCGGTCGCGGCCAGTTGGCCGGACGATTCGATCTCCGCCGCCACGCCCTTGGCGACCGTACCGCGTTGCAGCGTGTCGATATAGACCGAAAAACCGGAAAAGGCCGCGATGACGGCCAGCGACGCTGCCAAGAGGATCTTGGCCATGAGGTTGAGACGTATTTTCAAGGAAGCCTCCCGAATTCCAATGCCCGGCCGTGCCCGCGCACAAGCAGGATTTCTGATCGTATGATGTGCGGGAAATCTTGCCGTCATGGCAGCGTCGAGCGAACTCGCCCGGAAGTGCAGAATTGATATAGATCGTTAAAACCCGCCTAATATCCGTTTGGATTTGTTTGGGTTTTCGGATCCCTCAACGATTGCCGGCCTGGACCACGGTGACGGCGATCATGTGGAAGACGTCGGCGGCGTTGCAGCCACGAGACAGATCATTGGCGGGCCTGGCGAGGCCCTGCAGGATAGGACCGATGGCGGTGGCGCCGCCGATGCGCTGGGCGATCTTGTAGCCGATATTGGCGGCATCGAGATTGGGGAAAACGAAGACATTGGCCTCGCCATGCAGTGCCGACTGCGGCGCCTTGGCGGCGCTGACGGCCTCGACAAAGGCGGTGTCGAACTGCAACTCGCCATCGATGACAAGGCAGGGTTCCGCGGCATGCGCCAACCGCGTCGCCTCCACCACCTTTGAGACCCGCTCGTGCGCGGCGCTGCCGGCGGTCGAGAAGGACAGCATCGCCACCTTTGCCGGCTTGCCGGCCAGTGCCTCGAAGGAGCGCGCCGACATCACGGCGATATCGGCAAGCCCCGCCGCGTCCGGATCAACCACCAGCCCGCAATCGGCAAAGACGAAGGCGCCCTTCTTCACATGATGCGCCTCGCACAGCATCATCAGGAAGAAGCTCGACACCAGGCCGACGCCGGGCGCGCGGCCGATGGTCTGGAGCGCGGCGCGCACCGTGTCGGCCGTGGTCGCCACAGCCCCACCCACCGTGCCGTCCGCCTCGCCCGCGCGCACCATCATGGCGGCAAAGACGAGCGGCGAGCGGACCGCCGCGTCGGCCGCAGCCTCGTCGATGCCCTTGGCCTTGCGAAGCGCGTAATAGGCAGCGGTCAGACGTGGTGTAAGGAGAGACGAGGCCGGATCCTCGATGCGGATTTCGCCCGCCCCGGCGCCGACCGCGGCAAGTCGCTCTTCGACGATTGTTCGGCGACCGACGAGGGTGATGCTGGCCACGCCCGCGCGGACAGCCTGCACCGCCCCCTCGACAATACGCGGGTCTTCCCCTTCGGCGAGCACGATATGCCGTGGCGCGGATTTCGCAGCTTCGAGAATGCGGTCGAGCGGTTTCATCAGGCGTGTCCCAGATAGTGAATGCCGACGAGAATGAAGAGAGCGATGAAGACGGTCTCGGCGACGATGAGGGCGACGGCGTCGCCACCGACGTCGAGCACGCGGCGCAGCGAGGTTCGCATGCCGACGGCAACGATGCCGGCAAGCAGCGCCCAGCGCGAGGTTTCCATGCCGGCATTCGCCACCAGTTCCGGCACCAGACCGAAGGAGTTGAGCGCGGCGAAGATCAGGAAGGCGATAACGAAGCCGGGCATGAGCGGCGGGCGCTTGCCGGTCTCGCCTTCCCGCTGCGGCACGTTGCGCAACGAGAGCGAATAGATCAGCACGACCGGTGCCAGCATGGTGACGCGGATCAGCTTGACGAGCGTCGCCGTTTCTCCCGCTTCCGGAGAGACGGAGAAGCCGGCGCCGACGACCTGCGCCACGTCGTGGATGGTGCCGCCGAAGAAGATGCCTGTTGCACGCGCGTCCAGCCCCATGGTCTGGGCAATGATCGGATAGGCGATCATGGCGAGCGTCGAGAGTACCGTGACCGAGAGCACGGTAAAGATCAGGTTGCGCTCGGAAAACTCGTTCTTCGGCAGCACCGCGGCGATCGCCATCGCCGCAGAAGCGCCGCAGATCGCGACAGAGCCGCTGGTGAGCAGTGCCAGCCGCCAACCGCGGCCAAGCAGTTTTGCCGTGAGCAGGCCGAAGCCGATCGTGGCGACCAGTGCCGACACGAGCAGCAGGATGGTGCTGGCACCGAGGCCGATCAGAAGATCGACGCTGATGCGCATGCCGAGCAGCGCCACACCGATCCTGAGCACATGCTTGGCACAGAAATCGATGCCCGCCACGCAGCGTCCCTCTTCCGACAGGAAGTGGAAGGCAATGCCAAGCAGCAGGGCCATCAGCATGGCCGGCGCACCATAATGATCGGACAGGAACTGGGCTGCGACGGCCACGGCGGCGGCGACGGCAAAGCCCGGCCAGTAGGCTGCAAATCCGGAGGGCATGCCCCGGAAACGGTCTTGGACGGAGGCGGCGAAAGTCATGATGTCGGTCCAGTCGCTTGCGGGAAAGCTTGCCCGCCCGGACGCACCGGGCGGGACATGGATCGTGCGCGTGCAATCAGGCCCGCGGCTGCGGGCGCATGTCGGCGCGGTCGATGCCGGCAATCGGCACCGGCTTCTTCATCGCGTCGCGGCGGAAGGGTTCGCCGAGTTCCTGGTTGAGGATGACCTCGACGAAGGTCGTCACGCCACGCGCCTGGTCGGCAATCGCGTTCGACAATGCCTCGGTGAGGGCCGCCGTCGTATCGACGGAAACACCCTTCAGCCCGCAACCCTCGGCCACCTTGGCGTAGCTGAGATTGGGATTGAGTTCGGTGCCGACGAAGTTGTTGTCATACCAGAGCGTCGTGTTGCGCTTTTCCGCGCCCCACTGATAGTTGCGGAAGATCACCATGGTGATCGCCGGCCAGCCCTCGCGGCCGATGGCGCCCATCTCGTTCATCGAGATGCCGAAGGCCCCGTCGCCGGCAAAACCGACCACCGGTACATCCGGGCAACCGATCTTTGCGCCGACGATCGACGGGAAGCCGTAACCGCAGGGACCGAACATGCCGGGCGCAAGATATTTCCGGCCCTGCTCGAACGTCGGATAGGCGTTGCCGATCGCGCAGTTATTGCCAATGTCGGTCGAGATGATCGCTTCCTTCGGCAAAGCGGCCTGGATCGCTCGCCAGGCCTGGCGCGGCGACATGCGGTTCGGCTCGCGATTGCGCGCGCTTTCGTTCCATTCCGTGCCGACATCGTCATCCTCATGGTCCATCGAGGAGAGCTGCTGCTGCCAGGCCGAGCGGGTCTGGTGGATGGTTGCCTTGCGCTCCTCGCGGCCGGCATTTCCGGCGGACGGCGAGAGTTGCTCGAGGATCTGGCCCGCCACCTGCCTGGCGTCGCCGCAGATGCCGACGGAAACCTTCTTGGTGAGGCCGATGCGATCGGCATTGATGTCGACCTGGATGATCGCGGCATTCTTCGGCCAGTAGTCGATGCCGTAGCCCGGCAGGGTCGAGAACGGATTGAGCCGCGTGCCAAGCGCCAGCACGACGTCGGCCTTGGAGATCAGCTCCATCGCCGCCTTCGAGCCGTTATAGCCGAGCGGGCCGACCGACAGGCGATGGCTGCCGGGAAAGGCATCATTGTGCTGGTAACCGCAGCAGACCGGGGCGTCGAGCCGCTCGGCAAGCTTCATGGACGCGCCGATCGCACCGCCGATGACGACGCCGGCACCGTTGAGGATGACCGGGAATTTTGCTTCCGACAGCAGCCTTGCCGCCTCGGCGATCGCCTGCGGGCCGCCGGCCGGACGTTCGAAGCGCACGATGGCGGGCAGGTCGACGTCGATCACCTGGGTCCAGTAGTCGCGCGGGATGTTGATCTGCGCCGGGGCGCAGCCGCGGATCGCCTTCTCGATGACGCGGTTGAGCACTTCGGGAATGCGCGAGGGATCACGCACCTCTTCCTGGTAGCAGACCATTTCCTCGAACATCGCCATCTGGTCGACTTCCTGGAAGCCGCCCTGGCCGATGGTCTTGTTGGCCGCCTGGGGCGTGACCATGAGGAGCGGCGTGTGGTTCCAGTAGGCGGTCTTCATCGCGGTGATGAAGCCGGTGACGCCCGGGCCGTTCTGGCCGATGGCGATCGCCATCGTGCCGGTCGCGCGGCTAAAGCCGTCCGCCATCATGCCGGCATTGGTTTCGTGCGCGCAGTCCCAGAAGCGGATGCCGGCCTTGGGAAACAGGTCCGACACCGGCATCATGGCCGAGCCGATGATGCCGAAGGCATGTTCGAGGCCATGCATCTGGAGAACTTTGACGAAGGCTTCTTCGGTGGTCATTTTCATGGCGGGGTCCTTTCCCTGACGGAATTGATCGAGATGTCTGGCGGTTAGAGGATTTCGTCGCGCAGGGCGTACCAGCGGTACATTCCCCACTGGCCGAGCCGGCGGAACGGGGTAAGAAGGCCGTGGCTCGGCAGTGGCGAGGTGAAGATCGGAAGGTCGAGGCCGGCGCCCTTGCCGGCGACCATCTGCGCCATGCGGCGACCGGCCTGGGCCGAATACATGACGCCGTTGCCGCCATAGCCCATGGCGTAGAACAGCCTTTGGCTGGCATCCGGTTGGAAGATGCGCGGCATCATGTCATGGCTGACATCCACCCATCCCCACCAGGAATAGTCGATCTCGATGCCGCGCAGGATCGGGAACTTGCGGTGGAGCCCCTCGAGCAGCAGGGCGAGATGTTTCGGGTTGGTGGCGTCGCGCCCGGTGATGGCGCTGCGGCTGCCGATCTGCACCCGGCCATCCGGCAGCATGCGGTAATAGTGGCGCAGCGTGCGCGTATCGGTCAGCGGAATGCGCGCCTTGAAGTTCAGCGCCTGCTGCTCGTCCGCCGTCAGCGGTCGCGTGACGATGGAGTTCGACAGGATCGGCATCAGGCGGTGCTTCGTCAGCGCATTCATGCCGGGCGAGGTATAGCCAGCGGTGGCGATGCAGACGGCGCGGGCCCGCACCGTGCCGCCCGGCGTGCGGAGGTAATGCACGCCGCCCTTGGCGGTGCAGTCGAGCACGGGGCTCGACGTGTGCACCGTCGCCCCAAGACGCCGTGCCAGCCGGAGATAACCGAAGGCGAGCTTGGCAGCGTGGATGCCCATGCCATCCGGCTCGTACATGGCGCCGCGCGCTTCCGCGTCATTGACGAAATCACTGTGGATCTCCTCGCGCGAAACCATGCGGGCGCGGTAGCCGAAGACATCGTTGAGAACGCGGGTCTCGCTTTCGAGCGCGGGAAGAACCTTGTCGCGATGCGCGATATAGAGATGCCCGCCGTCCTGCGGATCGCAGTCGATTTCCGGTTCCCGCACCAGCGCGCGAAACAGGTCGAAGCCCTCGGTGATCTCCGCATGCATGCGTCTTGCGACATCGACACCCCAGCGGGCGATCCATTGCGAGCGCTTGAGGCGGCCGGCAGAAATCTGCGCCTGCCCGCCATTACGGGTGCTGCATCCCCAGGCAACGCCATTGGCTTCAAGCACCGTCGCCTTGATGCCGTGCTCGCGGGCCAGGTGGATGGCGCAGGAGAGGCCGGTATAGCCGGAACCGATGATGGCGACGTCAACATCGATGTCGCGCGTGATCGGGCCGTCGTCTTCCGGCTCGGGGCCGGCCGTGCCGATCCAGTAGGTCGGCGCATAGTCCTTGCCGATGCCCGGGTTCGGGGCATGTTCCGGGTCATAGGCGGGATCGAATGGCGTCCTGCCGGCCTTCTGGGGATTGGTGTGCTGTTGCATGGCCTTGCTCCGGCGCTAGTAGCGAGGCTGGAGGACAGGGCGGTTCTTGCGGAACGCCTGCTTGCGGGCGATCTTGCCGCCCTTGAAGGTGAAGAGATCGCACCCCTCGGCCTCGATGCGGCTGCCATCGGCGGCCGTGCCGGAGAAGGTCCATTCGGAAACGCCGCGATCCCCGTCAACGAAATGGCTGTGGTTGCCCCATTCGGCATCCGGCATCGCCTTCCAGACACCGCTGAAGGCGTCTGCGATCGCCGCGGTGCCGACAAAGCGGGTGCCGTAGACCTCCGGGCCACCGACCGCGTTGAACACACAGTCCTCGGAAAAGAAGCGCATCACCCCATCGATGTCATGTCGGTTGAAGGCATCGAACACGCTTTTGAGATCGGTTGCAGTCAGTGACATCGTCCTGTCCTTTGGCTGTCGCAGGGCATGGCTTCGCCGGAGACGGGAAACGCCGTCTTCAAAGGCCGCCACGGCCGGGTAGATGGAGTGTCGAAGTTGTCCGCCGGTTAGACGCGGCCCTTCCAGGGGATCAGTGTCTTTTCGAGGTAGCGGATCAGAAGGTCGAAGGCGAAAGCGAAGATGCCGATGACGAAGATACCCATGATCACGGTGTCGCTTTCGAGATTTTCGGCCGCGTTGAGGACCATGAAGCCGAGGCCACGGTTGGCGGCGACCATTTCCGCTGCCACGAGCGTCGTCCAGCCGACGCCGATGCCGATGCGCATGCCGGTGAAGATTTCCGGCAGCGCCGCCTTCATGATGACCTGGCTGATGACCTGGCCCCGGGTAGCGCCCATCGCATAGGCCGCGTGGATCTGCTCCGTCGAAACCGAGCGCACGCCTGCCCTTGCGGCAATCGCCATCGGCGCGAAAATCGCCAGATAGATCAGGAACACCTTCGGGAATTCGCCGATACCGAGCCAGATGATGACCAGCGGCAGATAGGCGAGCGGCGGCAGCGGGCGGTAGAATTCGATGATCGGATCGAACAGGCCGCGCACGAAGCGGTTGACGCCCATCAAAATACCGATCGGTACCGCCGTCACCATCGCCAGCAGGAAGGCGCCGAACACGCGGCCGATACTGGACAGCGTGTGCTGCATCAGTGTCGAGTTCGAAACACCCTCCGTCATCGCCAGCCAGAACTTGTCCCAGACGGCCAGCGGTGAGGGCAGGAAGAGCGGCTTGACCCAGCCGGACTCGGTCACGAGGAACCAGAGCGCGATGAGCACGGCTGCGGTCATGAAGCTGATGAGGGCGCTGTTTCCGTCACCCGGAGCCCCGAAGATCTTGCCGACCTTGGCGGGCTTGGCCCGTGTCACTCTGTCAAGCATGGGCCATCTCCGGGTTGCCGGACGCACGTTCGTCGCCATAGATGATGCCGAGCACTTCCTCGCGCATGCGGATGAATTCCGGGCTCGACTTGATCGCGCGGGCATTGCCCTCGGCGAGGAATTGCCGGTTGAAGTCGAGTTCGTAGGTGTGGGTGATGCGGCCGGGGCGCGGCGACATGACGATCAGCCGCGAGCCAAGGAACAGCGCCTCTTCCACGCTGTGCGTGATGAAGAAGAACATCTTGTTGGTGAGCTGCCAGACCTCCAGCAGCAGTTCCTGGATGGTCTCACGCGTCAGCGCATCGAGCGCCGCCATCGGCTCGTCCATCAGCAGCATGGCTGGGTCACAGGTTAACGCTCTTGCAATGCCGACGCGCTGCTGCATGCCGCCGGAAAGATGATAGATCATGTGGCGGTGAAAATCCTGCAGGCCGACAAGGGCGAGGTTTTTCGTCGCGATTTCCCGCCGCGCCGCCTTGTCGACGCCCCGCAATTTCAGACCGAATTCGGTGTTCTCAATCACGTTGAGCCACGGCAGAAGCGCGTGTTTCTGGAAGACCACGCCGCGTTCGGCGCCCGGCCCGTTGACCCGGTGGTTGCCAAGCGAGATGTCGCCTTCCGACGGTGCCATGAAACCTGCCATCAGGTTGAGCAACGTCGTCTTTCCGCAGCCCGAAGCACCGAGGGCGACGACGAAGTCTCCGCTCTTGATGGTGAGGTTGACGCCCTTCAGGGCAATCACCGCCTGATCCGAGTACAAGCCCGGATAGGTCAGGCTGATATTCCTGACGCTGAGTGTTTCCATGAGAAATGCCTCCCTGCACCTCGGTCACGTAGGTAAACGATGATGGCTGCACCGACCGCTCCACCGGCCGGTGCGCAATCGACGGCGGCCCTACTTGGCAGCCGCACCGGCGAAGCTCGAATTCACGAACGGCGCATAGTCGTCGAGCGACTTGCCGATCTGCTTCTGCTCCACGAGGAATTTTGCGCTTTCACTGAGGGCGCGGATCGCCCCGCCGCCAAGCCAGGTATCGGATGCCTGCTCGTCCGCATTCGGGAAGGAGAGCAGCCCCAGGGCCTCGACGGTGCTCGGACCGTCGCCGCCGATGAGCTTGACGATGCCCTGCACCTGCGGCGAATCCACCGTCCACGCAGCCTTGTTGGCATTATAGTCGGCATAGGATTGGGCCAGAACCTTGGTGAAAGCCTCCATGAGTTTCGGGTTTTCCGCCGCCCAGGCCTTGTCGACGACCAAACCGTCGAAGGTGGGGACGCTGGCCGCACCGATGACTTCGGAATCGGAGATCACCTTGCCCGACTTCAGGATTTCCGACAGCGCCGGCGGCCAGACATAGGCCGCGTCGATATCGCCACGCTGCCAGGCGGCAACGATCTGCGGCGGCTTCAGGTTGAGGATTTCGACCTCGCGCGGATCGACATTCCACACCTTGCTCATGCCGACCAGAAGGTGGAAATGCGACGTCGAGACGAAGGGCACGGCGACCTTCTTGCCCTTGAGATCCGCAGGCGTCTCGATGCCCGAACCATCGCGGGCGACCAAGGCCTCGGACTTGCCGATATTGTCAAGAATCCAGAAAAGTTCCATTTCCACGCCGCGCGTCGCAGCCGCGGCCGTGCCGGTCGAGCCAAGCACGCCGATCGGCACGTCGCCCGAGGCGAGCGCCGTCGTGATGTCGCCGGCCGACGAGAACTGGCGCCAGTCGATCGTGTACCCGACCTCCTTGGCAGCCGCGTCGAAACGGCCATCGGCAATCGCCGCCACGAACGGGCCGACGATCTGCTGATAGCCGACAACGAGATTGGTTTCCGCATAGGCCGCGCCGGACGCAAAAAGGCCGGCCAGAATGCTGGCAGTGGCTGCCATGCGATTGAAATGTCTGAAAAGCATCATCGTTCCTCCTCATTGATGATCGTTCGAGCCGGATTGTCCCGGTCTTCTTGATGAAAGTGATAAATGCCACGTCTCGCTTGCGTTATATCCAGTTTGGAAGTTGAATAAATCCAGATTGGCGACACGCTGGACAGATTGCATGCGGACCAACATTTCCGAGACGATCTTCTTCATCGACTGGGAGAGCGGATTGGGCTTGCAGGCCCAGTTGCGGGAAACGGTCGTGTCGGCCGTGCTGGCAGGCCGCGTCCAGCCGGGCGCGCACCTGCCCTCAACCCGGAAGCTCGCGGAATATCTCAATATTTCCCGCATCACGGCAACGCTCGCCTATCAGGAACTGGTATCGCAGGGGTATCTGGAAGCGTCCAACCGCAGTTCCTACCGCATCGCCAGCAATCCGCCCGGACGGGGCCTCGAAAACGACCGCCCTGCCTCCGGTTCCAATCCCGTCGACTGGTCGGGCAAGATGAAGATGCGCTTCGAAGTCGTGCGCCAGGTTTCGAAACCGCTCGACTGGCGACGTTATCCCTATCCTTTCCTCTATGGCCAGATGGATCCCTCGCTCTTCGACCTCAATGCCTGGCGCGATTGCGCGCGCCGGGCGCTGGCGCGCGAGGACTTCATCCTCATGGCGAGCGACTTCGCGGCGGCCGATGATGTCCGGCTGGTCAATTACATCTGCTCACGCACCCTGCCCCGGCGCGGCATTCATGCGAACCCGGACGAGGTGCTTATCACCGTCGGCGCGCAGAATGCGCTGTGGATGGTCACGCGGTTGATCCTCGACAAGGGTTCCAGCGCCGTGTGTGAAAACCCCTGCCATCCCGATACCAGCGCCTCGCTGCTTTTGAGCGGCGCCAGGGTCACGACGGTCGATGTCGATGGCGAGGGCCTGCCGCCGGATGGGTTGCCGGACGATACGGATGCCGTCTTCGTCACGCCCAGCCACCACTCGCCGACCGGCGCGACCATGCCGATCGACCGGCGCGCACGGCTGTTACAGGCGGCGGCGGAAAAGGATTTCATCATCGTCGAGGACGACTACGAATTCGAAATCAGCTATCTCGCCCCACCCTCGCCGGCCCTGAAGGCCTTCGATTCCACCGGGCGCGTGCTCTATATCGGCAGTTTCTCGAAGTCGCTGTTTCCGGGCCTGCGCCTTGGTTATCTCGTGGCTCCCGCGCCGTTCATCCGCGAGGCGCGCGCGTTGCGCTCGCTGATGCTGCGCCACCCACCCGGCCACCTGCAACGCACCGTCGCCTATTTCCTGGCGCTCGGCCATTACGACGCCGTGCTGCACCGCATGCGCACGGAATACCACAAGCGCCACGTGCTGATGGCCGAGAGCCTGCAGCGCGAGGGCCTCACCGTCGCCGGCGCGTCGGCGTTCGGCGGCACCTCGTTCTGGATGGAAGGGCCGCAGGGTCTCGATGCCGACCGGCTGGTGCAGGATTTGCGTCAGGACGGCGTGCTCGTCGAATCCGGATCGCCCTTCTTCCCGCGCAGCGATGCCCCGTGCCGCTTCTTTCGCATGGGCTATTCATCCATACCGAGCGACAACATCGCGGCCGGCGTGGCACGCGTACGCGCCGCGATCGATGCGCATTTTCGGCCGCGTACGGAGTGAGCCCTCGGCTCTCCATGTTCGGAAAACCTATATTTCCGGCAGCGACGGCGCTTGCGTCTTGTTTAGCCGAAGGCGCGTCCGATACCGCGCGCTGCTCCGGTGATCAGGGCACTTTTGCCCTTG
>NZ_WUMK01000042.1 GCF_009827055.1 Shinella kummerowiae | reverse complement strand
AACAATGGCAACAATGCCCTGAACGGCGGAGCGGGCAACGACATCATCAGTGCCGGCAACGGCAATGACAGGCTTTATGGCGGCAGCGGCAACGACAGGCTGACCGGCGGGAGCGGTTCAGATATTTTCGTGTTCAACACGGCGCTCAACAGCTCCACGAACAAGGACACCATCGTCGATTTCAACGTGGCGGCCGACACCGTCTGGCTGGACAATGCCATCTTCACGGCGGTCGGTGCAAACGGCGGGCTTTCTTCTGCGGCTTTTCGCATCGGGACAGCGGCTGCCGATGCGAGCGACCGGATCATCTACAACTCCTCGACGGGCGCCCTGATCTACGACAGCAATGGTTCTGCTTCCGGTGGATCAGTCGAGTTTGCCAAGCTTGCAGCCGGGCTTTCGCTGACCAGCGCTGACTTCTTCATCATCTAGGAGCACAGCCCCTCATAGAAACCCGCGGCTTACGCCGCGGGGCCCGCTTCAGGCGGCCAGCTTCCGGA
>NZ_WUMK01000041.1 GCF_009827055.1 Shinella kummerowiae | reverse complement strand
CCATGAGCAAAGCCTGCAATACGACATCCGTGGTTTGGCGGCTCTGCATCGCCCAGCCGATGACCGGCGAGAGTAGAGGTCGATGACCACCGCAAAAGAGGAAAAGCCTTCACAAGTCCGGATGTAGGTGATGTCCGTAGCCCAGGCCTTGTCCGGAGCCGCTACGTCAAATTGCCGGTCGAGCGTGTTGTCGATAGCGACGGCAGGCCTGCCGCCCTAAATACCGGGACGGCGTTTGTAGCCAATCTGCGCCTTGATCCCGGCAAGGCGGGTCAGACGCGCAACCCGGTTCGGGCAGCACATCTCTCCCTGATCGAGCAGGTCGTCGTGCAGCTTGCGATAACCGTAGACCTTGCCGCTCTCTTCCCAAGGCTTCAGAAGCAGATCGGTCTGTTGCCTGTCCTCGTTGGCTCGCCTGCAGCGGGTTCTTCAGTCAGACATAAAATCGCTCGGATGAACCCGCAAAAGGCGGCACATCGTCCGCACTGAAAACTGCAGGCGATGCAGGGCAATGAACGCTCGACTATCACTTTGCATCCCTGGTGAAATACGCGGTCGCTTTTTTAGGATATCTCGCTCCTCGGTGACGCGAACCGGCT
>NZ_WUMK01000040.1 GCF_009827055.1 Shinella kummerowiae | reverse complement strand
ATTACCCCGCCAAGGGGATTAAATTTGCATGCCGAAACACATCAAACCGTTCAAGCGTGCGCTAGGCGTATTGACGAACACGTCGCAGAGCCAACGGAGCACTACAACCATGAACTCGTCGATAATAAGCGTTGCGTCGCCAACGGAGTCGTAATCACGACGTTCGACCACGTTGGAGAACGTGCGACCGTCGAAATACGACATCAAGTCCTTTGCGAATGTCTTGAAAAGCGCCTCAATGAACGGGCGCTTCCATGCTTGACCAGCAGGCGGGCGCGTGAGGGATACGCTGCTCATAAGAAAAGCGTCACGCGTGACATCGGCGATGTAAGGCGTACCGTTATCGGTGAACACGTTCTCTGGACGAACCTTTGCCGTCCAAGGAGTTTTCGCGCCAACAAGCTGCGAAATGTGGGTCTTGTCGGACATCACCATTTCGAGCGCTTTAACTACAGCGGACGCACACGGCTTACGTGTTCCGACGAACGCCAATGGCATGCCGGTCGCTGCATCAACCGCTGCTACGACCCACAGGCGTTGCGGTTTGTCTGCACTAGCCTTTTCCATAATCGTCTTGAATTTGTCAGGAAGAAGCAACCAGGCTCCTGTTTCCTTCATCAGGGTGAT
>NZ_WUMK01000004.1 GCF_009827055.1 Shinella kummerowiae | reverse complement strand
GTGTGAGAATTTGAGGCTGGTTCTTGGCTATATTCCCTGAGCGGGCGAACCCACGGAAAGCTTGAAAACCTGGCTTTAAAGGAAAAGAATGGTGCCCCCACCAGGACTCGAACCCGGGACCCCCTGATTACAAATCAGGTGCTCTACCAACTGAGCTATAAGGGCACTTGGCGTGGAGTTAGCATATTTTTCGCCGCTGTAAAGCGAAAAGGGTGGTTCAGATCGACCAGTTGCTGTCGGATGGGGTTTTGGGCATGATTTCCTTGCAGCGCAGCATGGAGCGCGGCAGGTTTTCGGCGAGATGGTCGATGAGGGCGCGTACTGCCGGCAGCATGCCGTGGCGGGCGGTGAAGACGGCGTGGACGGTTGATTCTGCGCTGCTCCAGTCCGGCAGCACAGGCGACAGGGCGCCGGCGCGGAAGCCGCGTTCGGCGATGATGTCCGGCAACAGGCCGAGGCCGACGCCGGTGGTTGCCGCGCGTTCCAGCACGCTGAAATCGGAGCACATGAGCACCGGGGAATGGGCGACGTCGTGCACCGCGCCCTCGGCGTTGTAGAGCGTCCAGATCGCCCTGATATCGTTTTCCTGCATGGAAAGTGTGGGAACGCGGCCGATCGTGTCGAGGTCGATCGGGCCGAAGCGCTCAAGAAAATCCGGGCTTGCCGCCAGATAGCGCCGCGTGCCGCCGAAGCGGCGCACGATCAGCGACTGGTCGGTGTCGTAGCCGTCCCGCACGCGCAGCGCGACATCGATCCGCTCCTCGATGAGATCGACGGGGCGGCCGGTGGTGAGGATGGAAAGGCGCACCTGCGGATACCGTTTCATGAAGCTGGGCAGGACATCCGACACGGCCGGGGCAAAACCCGGCGGCATCGCCATGCGCACCATGCCCGAGGGCTCCGCCTTGGCGACGGCGACGACCGCCTCGGCCGCCTCCACGCCGGAGAGCACGGCCTCGCAGCGCTCATAGAAGGACTGGCCGATATCGGTGATGGAGAGCTTTCGCGTCGAACGCTCGATCAGGCGCACGCCAAGCTGCTCCTCGAGGGCGGCGATGCGCTTGCTGATCTTCGATTTCGGCACCGACAGCGCGTTCGCCGCCGCGGTAAAGCCCTTGTGGCGCACGACGGCGGCATACAGTGCGAGATCGTTCAGGTCCTGCATGGCATTTTCTCCCGGATTTCCCCATTTATTGTTTCTCACATGAAACAGTCAATTGGGTTTTTGCCGTCTAATCAGGTGATTGTTTTCAGATCATATGTTTTGCACCCAAACACAACAAAGGTGCTGAACCATGAACGTCCTCCATATCGACTCCGGCATTCTCGGAGAGCATTCCGTATCCCGCCGCCTGACGGCCGCTGTCGTCGCCCAGATCAAGTCCGAGCAGCCAGACGCGAGCGTGACCTATCGCGACCTTGTCGCCAACCCGCTGCAGCATCTTTCGGGCGCCCACCTGATGGCCGCCAACGCCAAGCCGGAAGATGTCGATGCGCAGATTGCCGCCGACAACGTCCAGGGTGCGGCCGTGCTGGAAGAGTTCCTTGCCGCCGACACCGTCATCCTTGGCGTGCCGATGTACAATTTCTCGCTGCCGAGCCAACTCAAGACCTGGATCGACCGTATCGCCGTGTCCGGCAAGACGTTCCGCTATTCTGCGGACGGCCCGGAAGGCCTCGCCAAGGGCAAGAAGGTCATCATCGTGTCCACCCGTGGTGGCCACTACAGCGCCGGCCCGGCTGCTGTGATGGACCATCAGGAAAGCTACCTGAAGGCCGTGCTCGGCTTCCTCGGTGTCACGGATATCGAGATCGTTCGCGCCGAAGGCCTGAACCTCAGCGCCGATTCGAAGATCGAGGCGATTTCCGAAGCCGAACGCACCATTTCCGGCCGCGCCAACCTGCGCCTCGCCAGCTAAGCGAAAATCTCCTGAACGCAAAGGCCCGCCGGCTCAAACCGGCGGGCCTTTGCGTGTTCAACGGAATTGTTCAGCCGAACAGGTGCCGGTGCGTGGCGTAGAGCGCGATCGCCGCGGCGTTCGAGACATTGAGCGACTTGATCGCGCCGGGCATATCGAGCCGCGCGAGCGCATTGCAGGTGGAGCGCGTCTTCTGGCGCAGCCCCTTGCCCTCGGCCCCCATGACCAGCGCGACACGGCTGCCCGAGAGCGTGCCCTCGAGCGGTGCTGGACCTTCCGAGTCGAGGCCGATTGTCAGGAAGCCGAGCTTGTGCAGCTCGTCCATCGCGTCGGCCAGGTTGGTGACCTGGATATAGGGGATGAGTTCAAGCGCGCCGGAGGCCGTCTTGGCGAGCACGCCCGATTCGGTCGGTGAATGGCGCTGCGTCGTGATGACGGCACCGGCATTGAAGGCGACGGCCGAGCGCATGATGGCGCCGACATTGTGCGGATCGGTCACCTGGTCGAGCACCAGCAGCAGCGGGCTGTCCTTCAGCGCCGCCAGCCGGCGCACAGGCAGCGGCCGCGTTTCGAGCATCACGCCCTGATGGATGGCGTCCGGGCCGAGCACCTTATCGAGATCGGATGGGAGCACGGTTTCGACGGGGTAGGGCAGGGTCGAGAACTCGGGCAGTTCCAGTCGCTGGGCGGCGTTCAGGCTCACCGAAAGCTTGATGATCTTCCGCTCCGGATTGTCGAGTGCTGCGCGCACCGTGTGCAGGCCGTAGAGATAGACCTGGTCGGGGGCAAGTGCCGGCGCCTTCCAGCCTTCCGCCGGCTTGCGGCGGCGGTCGTCTTTCGGTGTCGGGATCTCGCCACGGTCGCGCCGCTGGTCGCGGTGCGCCCGGCGCAGATTGGCGTAATGGGTGTCTTTTGCGGACTTACCGCCGGTATCGTCTTTGCTCATGCGGCCATATAAAGCATGTCGCGCAAAAGTGTGCAGGGGTTTTGCGCAAACGGCGTGCAAAAAACAAAACCGCACAAGCGGGGAGCAAAGCCGGAAAACGCCGCCGGCATCAGGCTGATCGCAAACGGCGCGTTCGGCTACCCTCTGGGGATGATGACGTTTTTCGCATTTTTTTCCGCGAGGTCGTGTTGACAGGAGGAATTGTGCCCGTCATATACGCCGCCAGATCGAAGGCGCCGCCCACAAGGCACTGCCCGCCGGTCGACACTGGTCGCTTGATCCCGACAGAATATGGAGGGATGCCCGAGTGGTTAAAGGGGACGGACTGTAAATCCGTTGGCTCAGCCTACGTTGGTTCAAATCCAACTCCCTCCACCATTCTGTCTCCGGGTCAAGACCCCCGCGGGTATAGCTCAATGGTAGAGCAGCAGCCTTCCAAGCTGAATACGCGGGTTCGATTCCCGCTACCCGCTCCATTTCCAACCTTCAGAAAAAGAATCAGCATGTGGTCGTAAGACCCTGCCTTGAAAAAACGATTCGGCGTCACGATTTGTAGGCAATCCGGCTCACCTCAGCCCGTTTCCGGCATATTTCCCAGTGCATTTAAGGCTTGCGCATTCGTTGCGAAAGCCTTAAACGCCTGCCAAACCGGACGGGCCGGTTAGCCCAACTTTCGTTCAGTAGGAAATAAAGAGATGGCAAAGAGCAAGTTTGAGCGCAACAAGCCTCACGTAAACATCGGCACGATCGGCCACGTTGACCATGGCAAGACGTCGCTGACGGCAGCGATCACGAAGTATTTCGGCGAGTTCAAGGCGTACGACCAGATCGACGCTGCACCGGAAGAAAAGGCGCGCGGCATCACCATCTCGACGGCGCACGTTGAGTACGAAACGCCGAACCGTCACTATGCGCACGTCGACTGCCCCGGCCACGCCGACTACGTCAAGAACATGATCACCGGTGCTGCCCAGATGGACGGCGCGATCCTGGTCTGCTCGGCCGCTGACGGCCCGATGCCGCAGACGCGCGAGCACATCCTGCTCGCCCGCCAGGTTGGCGTTCCGGCAATCGTCGTGTTCCTCAACAAGGTCGACCAGGTTGACGACGCCGAGCTTCTCGAGCTCGTCGAGCTGGAAGTGCGCGAACTTCTGTCGTCCTACGACTTCCCGGGCGACGACATTCCGATCATCAAGGGCTCGGCGCTCGCCGCTCTGGAAGATTCGGACAAGAAGATCGGCGAAGACGCGATCCGCGAGCTGATGGCTGCCGTTGACGCCTACATCCCGACGCCTGAGCGTCCGATCGACCAGCCGTTCCTGCTGCCGATCGAAGACGTGTTCTCGATCTCGGGCCGTGGTACGGTCGTGACCGGCCGCGTCGAGCGTGGCATCGTCAAGGTTGGTGAAGAAGTCGAAATCGTCGGCATCCGTGCGACGACCAAGACGACGGTTACCGGCGTTGAAATGTTCCGCAAGCTGCTCGACCAGGGCCAGGCCGGCGACAACATCGGCGCTCTGATCCGTGGCGTTCAGCGTGACGGCGTCGAGCGTGGCCAGATCCTGTGCAAGCCGGGTTCGGTCAAGCCGCACAAGAAGTTCATGGCAGAAGCCTACATCCTGACGAAGGAAGAAGGCGGCCGTCATACGCCGTTCTTCACGAACTACCGTCCGCAGTTCTACTTCCGCACGACGGACGTGACCGGTATCGTTTCGCTGCCGGAAGGCACGGAAATGGTCATGCCGGGCGATAACGTGACGGTTGCCGTCGAACTGATCGTTCCGATCGCGATGGAAGAAAAGCTGCGCTTCGCCATCCGCGAAGGCGGCCGTACCGTCGGCGCCGGCATCGTCGCTTCGATCGTCGAGTAAGACTTAAGGCTTTTGGCCTGACGAGGAGCCCCGCGGGAAACCGCGGGGCTCTTTCTGTTTTAAGGCGTCTTTGAAAACGTTCACTTGTTTAGCGGTGGGCGATAACTCGCCAGTTTTGGGGATGGAGCCGGTGGGCGCCAGGCGGTAGGTTTGGGGCGTCGCTTCGAGCGGCACGGCACGTGGGAAGAGACCACGCGCCTGGCGCCTGCGGATCATCTTTGATCTGTATTGCAAAGCGCCCCTGCGTGTGGCGGGCATGAGTGTGCCGCGCGCATCACGTTAACAAGCAGACAGGCCTATCTTCATGGACGGTTTTGCACGCGCAGCGCATGCAGCGCTCGCCCTCGCGATGATTCTCGCGTTTCAACCGGCTGGCGCTGCCGCGGCAGGTGATTCTCTTCTCATCTGGTCGCCGGCAAAGCTCTCCGCCAATGCCTACCGTCTGCGCATGGGCGCGCAGGCCGCAACGGGCAATCCTGTAAGCGCGGGGGTGGATGTCTCCATCACCACGTCCTCGACGGGCGGCATCCGCGCGACGCGGGACTATGCGCGCCTCTGGGCGGAAATGCGCGGACAGGGCGGCTCGGGGGCGGAGCGGAGCGTGTCGGCCGGCTATAACCCGTTGACCGGACGCGTTTCAGCGACGGCCGGCGTCTCACGGCGCTGGATGGCGTCACCGTCGTTCGATGTCGTCGTTGCGCCGTCCGTGTCGGCGGATGCCAGTGTGCGGCATAACGACCGCGGCGCCCTTCGTATGACGCAGAAAGCCCGGGTCCAGGCGCTGCGGACCGGGACGTCGTTCGTCGCGTCCGGCTCGGCGGCGAGCGGGCAGAGGCGTGTCGCCGCGGAATTCGGGGTCGAGCAGCGCGTCTTTGATTGCCTTGACCTCACCGCGTCGGTACGGCGGGAAGACACGTCCCTGATCGGCGCCGTCAAGGCACAGCTTCGCTTCGATTGGTAATCCGGGGACGGGGAAGGTAAACTGCTGCAAAGCTGTGAAAAAATCTTGCCTTCGGGCTTGCCAAGTCGTTCCGTGCGCCGTAAAGACGCCATGCCTTGCCGGCAACGGGCGTTTCGCCATGGGGCGGCAAGCATCTAGGGGTATAGCTCAGTTGGTAGAGCGGCGGTCTCCAAAACCGCAGGTCGTCGGTTCAAGCCCGGCTGCCCCTGCCACTCCAAAGCCGAACAGCGCGGACGACTTGCAGCGACGGCGGGAGATGGCACGACGGCGTTTGGCCGTCTAAATTCGTGAAAAGCCCGGGCTGCCTCTTGTGAAAAAGAGAATCGGGCTTTATGTAGGGCAAAACAGACACGCGGTGCGTGGGGCTGATAGTTCAGCTTTACGTGCCGTAATGGCGTGGACATTCAATGGCATCGAAAACAAATCCGATTGCGTTTCTGCAGCAGGTACGCTCCGAGACGGCGAAAGTGACTTGGCCATCGCGGCGCGAGACGATGATCTCGACCGTCATGGTTTTTGTCATGGTCTTCCTTGCGGCCGTGTTCTTCTTTGCCGCGGACCAGTTGTTGGGGTGGCTGATCGGCCTCATCCTCAGCGCAAGCGCCTGATTGGTTGGAGATGAACATGGCTTCCCGTTGGTACATCGTCCACGCCTATTCGAATTTCGAAAAGAAGGTCGCTGAGGACATCGAGAACAAGGCGCGTCAGAAGGGTCTTGATCACCTGTTCGAAAAGATCCTCGTTCCGACCGAAAAGGTTGTCGAGGTGCGCCGTGGTCGCAAGGTTGATGCCGAACGCAAATTCTTCCCCGGCTACGTGCTGGTGCGGGCGAACCTGACGGACGAGGTGTTCCACCTCATCAAGAATACGCCGAAGGTCACGGGCTTCCTCGGTTCCGACAACAAGCCGGTTCCGATTCCCGATTCCGAGGCTGAGCGCATCCTGTCGCAGGTCCAGGACGGTGTCGATCGTCCGAAGCCCTCGATCTCGTTCGAGATTGGCGAGCAGGTTCGTGTTTCCGACGGTCCGTTCGCCTCGTTCAACGGCACCGTGCAGGATGTCGACGAGGAGCGTTCGCGCCTCAAGGTGGAAGTGTCGATCTTCGGTCGCGCCACCCCGGTCGAGCTGGAATACGCCCAGGTCGAGAAAATCTGATTTCGGTAGCGCCTTCGGGCGCTGCCTGTTCGAAATCCAATCCTCCAGGAGGGTTGGTGGCGGAGATTTCCGCTGATCGCGTGGGAGGGCAGGCGGCCTATAAGCCGGGCGCCGATCCGCACCACGCAACCGCAGCCGCCGGTCTTCGGATCGGCATCATGGGCCGGGAGACCGGCCGCATTCTGAAAGGCAGAGAGAAATGGCTAAGAAAGTTGCAGGCCAGCTCAAGCTTCAGGTCAAGGCAGGATCGGCAAACCCGTCCCCGCCGATTGGTCCTGCGCTTGGTCAGCGTGGCATTAACATCATGGAATTCTGCAAGTCGTTCAACGCGGCTACGCAGGAAATGGAAAAGGGTATGCCGATTCCGGTCGTCATCACCTATTACCAGGACAAGTCCTTCACTTTTGTGATGAAGCAGCCGCCGGTGACCTACTTCCTCAAGAAGGAAGCCAAGATCACGTCCGGCTCGAAGACTCCGGGCAAGGGCGCCACGGTCGGCAAGCTCACCAAGGCTCAGATCAAGTCGATCGCTGAAGCCAAGATGAAGGATCTCAACGCCGCCGATATCGAAGGCGCGATGGCAATGGTCGAGGGTTCCGCCCGCGCCATGGGCCTGGAAGTGGTAGGTTGATCATGGCCAAGATTGCAAAGCGTCTCCAGAAGATCCGCGAAGGCATCGACCCCACCAAGCTCGTTGCCCTGTCGGACGCCATCGCTCTCGTGAAAGAGCGTGCGGTTGCCAAGTTCGACGAAACCGTCGAAGTCGCCATGAACCTCGGCGTTGACCCGCGTCACGCAGACCAGATGGTCCGCGGCGTCGTCAACCTGCCGAACGGCACCGGCCGTGACGTTCGCGTCGCCGTCTTCGCCCGTGGCGCCAAGGCTGACGAAGCCAAGGCTGCCGGTGCTGACGTCGTCGGCGCCGAAGACCTCGTCGAAATCGTCCAGGGCGGCAAGATCGACTTCGATCGTTGCATCGCGACCCCGGACATGATGCCGCTCGTCGGTCGTCTCGGTAAGGTTCTTGGCCCGCGCGGCATGATGCCGAACCCGAAGGTCGGCACCGTCACCATGGACGTTGCAGGCGCCGTCAAGGCATCCAAGGGCGGTGCTGTCGAGTTCCGCGTCGAGAAGGCTGGTATCATCCATGCCGGCATCGGCAAGGCTTCCTTCGACGCCAAGGCTCTGGAAGAGAACATCAAGGCTTTCGCCGACGCCGTCATCAAGGCGAAGCCGGCTGGTGCCAAGGGCAACTACGTCAAGCGCGTAGCCATCTCTTCGACGATGGGCCCGGGCGTCAAGATCGACCCGTCGACCGTCGCCTGATTTAGGCGCTTAAGTTTCCGGTCCGGCTTCGGCCGCACCGCAACAGAATTCCCGGCCTTGTCTGGCCGGGAATTTCCAGGCCCAAAGCCTGGAACTCCTGTCCGAGATTGCAGGTGGTTAGACCTTAATCACGTTGCCTGCATGAGACGGGGTGAGACCTGGATTTCTTCCGCGTCGGATGACGCCGAAATTCGGTTCGAACCTACCTTACCTTGTGTCGCGGCCGAAAGGTCGAGCGCGAGGGGACAGGATCCTCGAGCGTCGCTCGGGATCAGCTTTTTGAGATGATCTCTAGCGGCAAAGGTAAACCCGGCAGGTCCCGTGAGTAGTCACGGTCCTGTCAACTGGAGATAGGCACAGTGGAAAGAGCGGAAAAACGCGAATTCGTCACGGAGCTGAACGAAGTCTTCAAGGCTTCCGGTTCGGTTGTCGTGGCCCGCTACGCCGGCATCACCGTTGCACAGATGAACGATCTTCGTACGAAGATGCGTGCAGCTGGTGGTACCGTCAAGGTCGCGAAGAACCGCCTGGCCAAAATTGCCCTTCAGGGTACGGAGTCGGAAGGGATGTCTGATCTCTTCCAGGGTCAGACGCTCATTGCTTACGCAAATGATCCGATGATTGCTCCCAAGGTAGCCATGGATTTCGCCAAGACCAACGACAAGCTCGTTGTTCTCGGTGGTGCCATGGGTGCGACCACACTCGACGCAGAAGCAGTCAAGTCGCTCGCGACCCTGCCTTCGCTCGACGAGCTTCGTGCAAAGCTCCTGGGCCTGCTTGCAGCCCCGGCAACGCGCGTCGCCACGGTCGTTGCAGCACCGGCAAGCCAGCTTGCTCGCGTGTTCGCAGCCTATGCCAAGAAGGACGAAGCCGCTTGAGGCGGTTTTTCGCTGTAAATCAAACTAACCAGTTCGAACCGAATATAAGGAACTATCACAATGGCTGATCTCGCAAAGATCGTTGAAGACCTCTCCGCTCTGACCGTCCTGGAAGCTGCTGAGCTTTCCAAGATGCTCGAAGAGAAGTGGGGCGTTTCGGCTGCTGCTCCCGTAGCAGTTGCTGCTGCTGGCGGCGCTGCTGCTGCTGGCCCGGCTGAAGAAGAAAAGACCGAGTTCGACGTTATCCTGGCTGACGCCGGCGCTAACAAGATCAACGTCATCAAGGAAGTCCGCGCTATCACGGGCCTCGGCCTCAAGGAAGCCAAGGACCTCGTTGAAGCCGCTCCGAAGGCTGTCAAGGAAGCTGTTTCCAAGGCAGAAGCCGCTGACCTCAAGAAGAAGCTTGAGGACGCCGGCGCCAAGGTCGACGTTAAGTAATATCGGAATGCGATGGGAGAGGGTTTCGCCCCTCTCCCATTGACGATTCCTCTGAACTGATTACCCAAAAGCCGCGAAAACCGGCTTTTGGGTAATGGGTTCTTCAAGAGGATGGTCTTCTACCGAGCAATTGGGCAATCCGGCCCGTGGTTCGGCGGCAAGACGAGTTTGAACCAACCCATGATAGACGGGATCGACTGGCCATCGAACCCCGTCCGTTGCAGGCCCGGATGCTTAATTTGAAGGAGCGACGATGGCTCAGACCCTTTCGTTTAACGGTCGTAGGCGCGTACGCAAGTTTTTTGGTAAAATCCCCGAAGTCGCAGTCATGCCGAACCTCATCGAGGTTCAGAAGGCATCCTACGACCAATTTCTGATGGTAGAAGAGCCCGCCGGCGGTCGTCCGGATGAGGGCCTTCAGTCCGTTTTCAAGTCGGTCTTCCCGATCACCGATTTCTCCGGCGCTTCCATGCTCGAATTCGTCTCCTACGAATTCGAACAGCCGAAGTTCGACGTCGAGGAATGCCGCCAGCGTGACCTGACCTATGCGGCGCCCCTCAAGGTGACGCTGCGCCTCATCGTGTTCGATATCGACGAGGATACCGGCGCGAAGTCGATCAAGGACATCAAGGAACAGAACGTCTACATGGGCGACATGCCGCTCATGACCGACAACGGTACCTTCATCGTCAACGGCACCGAGCGCGTCATCGTTTCCCAGATGCACCGTTCGCCGGGCGTGTTCTTCGATCACGACAAGGGCAAGAGCCATTCGTCCGGCAAGCTGCTCTTTGCTGCCCGCGTCATCCCGTATCGCGGTTCCTGGCTCGACATCGAGTTCGACGCCAAGGACATCGTGCATGCCCGCATCGACCGCCGCCGCAAGATCCCCGTCACGTCGCTGCTCATGGCGCTCGGCATGGACGGCGAAGAGATCCTGTCGACCTTCTACACGAAGTCGCTCTACCAGCGCGACGGCAAGGGCTGGCGCGTTCCCTTCAATCCGGACGCGCTGAAGGGCCAGAAGGCCGTCTCGGACATGGTGGACGCCGATAGCGGCGAAGTCGTCGTGGAGATCGGCAAGAAGCTGACCCCGCGCCTCCTGAAGCAGCTCTCCGAAAAGGGCCTCAAGGCTCTCAAGGCGACCGATGAAGACCTCTACGGCAACTATCTCGCCGAAGACGTCGTCAACTACTCGACGGGCGAAATCTACCTCGAAGCCGGCGACGAAATCGACGAGAAGACCCTTCCGGTCATCCTGTCGGCTGGTTTCGACGAAATCCCGGTTCTCGACATCGACCACATCAATGTCGGCGCCTACATCCGCTCGACGCTTGCCGTGGACAAGAACGAGAACCGTCAGGACGCTCTGTTCGACATCTACCGCGTCATGCGTCCGGGTGAGCCGCCGACCATGGATTCGGCCGAAGCCATGTTCAACACGCTGTTCTTCGATGCGGAGCGTTACGACCTCTCCGCCGTTGGCCGCGTGAAGATGAATATGCGTCTCGACCTCGACGTTGCCGACACGGTCCGCACGCTGCGCAAGGACGACATCCTTGCCGTGGTCAAGATGCTGGTCGAACTGCGCGACGGCAAGGGCGAAATCGACGACATCGACAACCTCGGCAACCGCCGTGTTCGTTCGGTCGGCGAATTGATGGAGAACCAGTACCGTCTCGGCCTGCTGCGCATGGAGCGCGCGATCAAGGAACGTATGTCCTCGATCGAGATCGATACGGTGATGCCGCAGGACCTGATCAACGCGAAGCCGGCTGCTGCCGCGGTTCGTGAATTCTTCGGTTCCTCGCAGCTCTCCCAGTTCATGGACCAGGTGAACCCGCTTTCGGAAATCACCCACAAGCGCCGTCTCTCGGCTCTTGGCCCGGGTGGTCTGACCCGCGAGCGCGCAGGCTTCGAAGTCCGCGACGTTCACCCGACCCACTACGGCCGTATCTGCCCGATCGAAACGCCGGAAGGCCCGAACATCGGTCTGATCAACTCGCTCGCAACCTTCGCCCGCGTCAACAAGTACGGCTTCATCGAAAGCCCGTACCGCAAGATCGTCGACGGCAAGGTGACGACGGACGTGGTCTACCTCTCCGCCATGGAAGAGGCGAAGTACCACGTTGCCCAGGCGAACTCCGTGCTCGGCGCTGACGGCTCCTTCTTGGAAGAGTTCGTCGTCTGCCGTCACTCTGGCGAAGTCATGCTGGCGCCGCGCGACCAGATCAACCTGATGGACGTTTCGCCGAAGCAGCTCGTTTCGGTTGCGGCCGCGCTCATCCCGTTCCTTGAGAACGACGACGCGAACCGCGCGCTCATGGGTTCGAACATGCAGCGTCAGGCCGTGCCGCTCCTGCGTGCGGAAGCTCCGTTCGTCGGCACCGGTATGGAACCGATCGTTGCCCGTGACTCGGGCGCTGCCATCGCGGCCCGCCGCGGCGGTGTCGTCGACCAGGTCGACGCGACCCGTATCGTTATCCGCGCCACCGAAGACCTCGATCCGTCGAAGTCCGGCGTCGATATCTACCGTCTGCAGAAGTTCCAGCGTTCCAACCAGAACACCTGCGTCAACCAGCGCCCGCTGGTCACCGTCGGTGACATCCTGAACAAGGGCGACATCATCGCGGACGGTCCGTCGACCGACCTCGGCGACCTGGCTCTCGGCCGCAACGCGCTCGTCGCGTTCATGCCGTGGAACGGCTACAACTACGAAGACTCGATCCTGATGTCCGAACGCATCGTCTCCGACGACGTGTTCACCTCGATCCACATCGAGGAATTCGAAGTCATGGCCCGCGATACCAAGCTGGGCCCGGAAGAAATCACGCGCGACATTCCGAACGTTTCGGAAGAAGCGCTGAAGAACCTCGACGAAGCCGGTATCGTCTATATCGGTGCAGAGGTTCAGCCGGGCGACATCCTGGTCGGCAAGATCACCCCGAAGGGCGAAAGCCCGATGACGCCGGAAGAAAAGCTTCTGCGCGCCATCTTCGGTGAAAAGGCCTCCGACGTTCGCGACACCTCCATGCGCATGCCGCCCGGTACCTTCGGTACGGTCGTCGAAGTTCGCGTCTTCAACCGCCACGGCGTTGAGAAGGACGAACGCGCGATGGCGATCGAGCGTGAAGAGATCGAGCGTCTGGCGAAGGACCGCGACGACGAGCAGGCGATCCTCGACCGTAACGTTTACGGTCGTCTTGTCGACATGCTGCGTGGCCACGTTGCCGTTGCCGGCCCGAAGGCCTTCAAGAAGGGCACCGAGCTTTCGAACGCGATCATCTCCGAATATCCCCGCTCGCAGTGGTGGATGTTCGCCGTCGAGGACGAGAAGGTCCAGGGCGAGATCGAAGCGCTCCGTGGCCAGTACGACGAATCCAAGTCGCGCCTTGAACAGCGCTTCATGGACAAGGTCGAGAAGGTCCAGCGCGGCGACGAAATGCCTCCGGGCGTTATGAAGATGGTCAAGGTCTTCGTCGCTGTGAAGCGCAAGATCCAGCCGGGCGACAAGATGGCCGGCCGTCACGGCAACAAGGGTGTCGTCTCGCGCATCCTGCCGATCGAGGACATGCCGTTCCTCGAAGACGGTACGCATGTCGACATCTGCTTGAACCCGCTGGGCGTGCCCTCGCGCATGAACGTCGGTCAGATCCTCGAGACGCACCTCGCCTGGGCTTGCGCCGGTATGGGCAAGAAGATCGGTGATCTGCTTGACGAGTATCGCAAGACCATGGACATCGCCGACCTGAAGCGCGAGCTGACGGAAGTCTACGAGAGCGAAGCCAAGGACGAAGTCGCGCACTTCAACGACGACGCCCTGATCAAGCTGGCCGAGCAGTCCCGCAAGGGCGTCTCGATCGCAACGCCGGTCTTCGACGGTGCGCATGAACCCGACGTCGCCAGCATGCTGGAGCGTGCGGGCCTCAACTCCTCGGGCCAGTCGGTTCTCTACGACGGTCGTACGGGTGAGGCTTTCGACCGCAAGGTCACCGTCGGCTACATGTACATGATCAAGCTGAACCACCTCGTGGACGACAAGATCCACGCCCGTTCGATTGGTCCTTACTCGCTCGTGACCCAGCAGCCGCTGGGTGGCAAGGCGCAGTTCGGCGGCCAGCGCTTCGGGGAAATGGAGGTCTGGGCGCTCGAAGCCTACGGCGCCGCCTACACGCTGCAGGAAATGCTGACCGTGAAGTCGGACGACGTGGCGGGCCGCACCAAGGTGTACGAAGCGATCGTTCGTGGCGACGACACGTTCGAAGCGGGCATTCCGGAGAGCTTCAACGTTCTCGTCAAGGAAATGCGCTCGCTCGGTCTGTCGGTGGAGCTCGAGAACTCGAAGCTCGATCCCGCCGCCGAAGCCGGCCAGCTTCCGGACGCCGCGGAATAATCCTGATCGGGTGCGCGCCGCATGCGGCGCGCACCGTTTCCGCCTCCGCCCGGCCGGGCAGGGGCGGCTCATCCGTTTCAAGCAGCCTTGCGGCACCCGGGTATCGCCGCAATCGGTTGCTAAGCAGAGGGCCATTGGCCCACGAAGGAGATAGGCATGAACCAAGAGGTCATGAACCTTTTCAATCCGCAGATGCCTGCGCAGACGTTCGATTCCATCCGGATCTCGATCGCTTCTCCGGAAAAGATTCTTTCCTGGTCTTACGGTGAGATCAAGAAGCCGGAAACGATCAACTACCGCACGTTCAAGCCGGAACGCGACGGTCTGTTCTGCGCGCGCATTTTCGGGCCGATCAAGGACTATGAGTGCCTGTGCGGCAAGTACAAGCGCATGAAGTACAAGGGCATCATCTGCGAAAAGTGCGGCGTCGAAGTCACGCTGTCGCGCGTTCGCCGTGAGCGCATGGGCCATATCGAGCTCGCCGCTCCCGTTGCCCATATCTGGTTCCTGAAGTCGCTTCCCTCGCGCATTTCGACGCTGCTCGACATGACGCTGAAGGATGTCGAGCGTGTTCTCTATTTCGAGAACTACATCGTGACCGAGCCGGGCCTGACCGCGCTCAAGGAAAACCAGCTTCTTTCCGAAGAAGAATACATGATCGCCGTCGATGAATATGGTGAAGACCAGTTCACGGCGATGATCGGCGCCGAAGCCATCTTCGAAATGCTCGCCTCGATGAACCTCGAGAAGATCGCTGGCGACCTGCGTTCGGATCTGGCGGAAACGACGTCGGAACTGAAGCAGAAGAAGCTGATGAAGCGCCTGAAGATCGTCGAGAACTTCATGGAATCCGGCAACCGTCCGGAATGGATGATCATGAAGGTCGTTCCGGTGATCCCGCCGGACCTGCGCCCGCTGGTTCCGCTGGACGGCGGCCGCTTCGCGACGTCGGACCTCAACGATCTGTACCGCCGCGTCATCAACCGCAACAACCGTCTGAAGCGCCTGATCGAACTGCGCGCACCGGGCATCATCATCCGTAACGAGAAGCGCATGCTTCAGGAATCGGTTGACGCCCTGTTCGACAACGGTCGTCGCGGCCGCGTCATCACCGGCGCCAACAAGCGTCCGCTGAAGTCGCTGTCCGACATGCTCAAGGGCAAGCAGGGCCGCTTCCGTCAGAACCTGCTCGGCAAGCGCGTCGACTATTCCGGCCGTTCGGTCATCGTGACCGGTCCGGAACTGAAGCTGCACCAGTGCGGCCTGCCGAAGAAGATGGCGCTCGAGCTGTTCAAGCCGTTCATCTACGCCCGCCTCGACGCCAAGGGTTTCTCCTCGACCGTCAAGCAGGCCAAGAAGCTCGTCGAAAAGGAAAAGCCGGAAGTCTGGGATATCCTCGACGAGGTCATCCGCGAACATCCGGTTTTGCTGAACCGCGCACCGACGCTGCACCGCCTGGGCATCCAGGCCTTCGAACCGATCCTGGTCGAAGGCAAGGCTATCCAGCTGCACCCGCTCGTCTGCACGGCCTTCAACGCCGACTTCGACGGCGACCAGATGGCTGTTCACGTTCCGCTCTCGCTGGAAGCCCAGCTGGAAGCGCGCGTGCTCATGATGTCGACGAACAACATTCTGCACCCGGCAAACGGCGCGCCGATCATCGTTCCGTCGCAGGACATGGTTCTCGGTCTCTACTATCTGGCGATCATGAACCAGAACGAGCCGGGCGAAGGCATGGCCTTCTCCGACATGGGCGAACTGCACCATGCGCTCGAAAACAAGGTCGTCACCCTGCATGCCAAGATCCGCGGTCGCTTCAAGACCATGGATGCCGACGGCAATCTGGTGTCGAAGATCTATGAAACGACGCCTGGCCGCATGATCATCGGCGAACTTCTGCCGAAGAACGTCAACGTGCCGTTCGAGACCTGCAACCAGGAAATGACCAAGAAGAACATCTCCAAGATGATCGACACGGTCTACCGTCACTGCGGCCAGAAGGACACGGTCATCTTCTGCGACCGCATCATGCAGCTCGGCTTTGCCCATGCCTGCCGCGCCGGCATTTCGTTCGGCAAGGACGACATGATCATTCCGGAAACCAAGGCGAAGATCGTCGGTGACACCGAAACCCTGGTCAAGGAATACGAGCAGCAGTACAACGACGGCCTGATCACCCAGGGCGAGAAGTACAACAAGGTCGTCGACGCCTGGGGCAAGGCCACCGAAAAGGTTGCCGAAGACATGATGGCCCGCATTAAGGCCGTCGAGTTCGACGCCGAAACCGGTCGCCAGAAGCCGATGAACGCCATCTACATGATGTCCCACTCGGGCGCCCGCGGTTCTCCGAGCCAGATGCGCCAGCTGGGCGGCATGCGCGGCCTCATGGCCAAGCCGTCGGGCGAGATCATCGAAACGCCGATCATCTCGAACTTCAAGGAAGGCCTGACCGTGAACGAGTACTTCAACTCGACGCACGGCGCCCGTAAGGGTCTCGCAGACACCGCCTTGAAGACCGCGAACTCCGGTTACCTGACCCGTCGTCTTGTTGACGTCGCGCAGGATTGCATCGTCACGCACGTCGATTGCGGCACCGACAAGGGCCTCACCATGACGGCGATCGTCGATGCCGGTCAGGTCGTTGCGTCGATCGGCACTCGCGTTCTGGGTCGTACCGCGCTTGACGATATCGATCATCCGGTCACGGGTGAGCGCATCGTCGATGCCGGCAAGATGATCCTGGAGCCGGACGTCCTGGCGATCGAAAAGGCTGGTATCCAGTCGATCCGAATCCGTTCGGCTCTGACCTGCGAAATCCAGACCGGCGTCTGCGGCGTCTGCTACGGTCGCGACCTTGCACGCGGCACGCCCGTCAACATGGGCGAAGCCGTTGGCGTCATCGCGGCGCAGTCGATCGGTGAACCGGGCACCCAGCTCACCATGCGTACCTTCCACTTGGGCGGCACGGCGACAGTGGTCGACCAGTCGTTCCTGGAAGCATCGTATGAAGGCACGGTGCAGATGAAGAACCGCAACATGCTGCGCAATTCCGATGGCGCACTCGTCGCGATGGGCCGCAACATGGCGGTCACCATTCTCGACGAGCGTGGTGTGGAGCGTTCCTCGCAGCGCGTTGCCTACGGTTCGAAGATCTTCGTCGATGACGGCGACAAGGTGAAGCGCGGCCAGCGTCTCGCCGAGTGGGACCCCTACACCCGTCCGATGATGACGGAAGTCGAGGGTACCGTTCACTTCGAAGACGTCGTCGACGGCATCTCGGTTCTGGAAATGACCGACGAGTCCACCGGCATCACCAAGCGTTCGGTCATCGACTGGCGCTCGACGCCGCGCGGCTCCGACCTGAAGCCGGCCATCATCATCAAGGACAAGAATGGCGCTGTCGCCAAGCTTGCCCGCGGTGGCGAAGCCCGCTTCATGCTCTCGGTCGATGCGATCCTTTCCGTCGAGCCGGGCCAGAAGGTCTCCCAGGGTGACGTTCTTGCGCGTTCGCCGCTGGAAAGCGCCAAGACCAAGGACATCACCGGTGGTCTGCCGCGCGTTGCCGAACTGTTCGAAGCCCGTCGTCCGAAGGACCACGCCGTCATCGCTGAGATCGACGGTACCGTCCGCTTCGGCCGCGACTACAAGAACAAGCGTCGCGTGATGATCGAGCCGGCGGAAGACGGTGTCGAGCCGGTCGAGTACCTGATCCCGAAGGGTAAGCCCTTCCACCTTCAGGACGGCGACTACATCGAAAAGGGTGACTACATCCTCGACGGTAACCCGGCACCGCACGACATCCTGGCGATCAAGGGCGTGGAAGCACTCGCTTCCTACCTCGTGAACGAAATCCAGGAAGTCTACCGACTGCAGGGCGTTGTGATCAACGACAAGCACATCGAGGTGATCGTTCGCCAGATGCTGCAGAAGGTCGAGATCACCGATGCTGGCGACTCGACATACATCGTCGGCGACAACATTGACCGTATCGAGCTGGAAGACGTCAACGATCAGCTGATCGAAGAGGGCAAGAAGCCGGCTTACGGCGATCCGGTCCTCCTCGGCATCACCAAGGCGTCGCTGCAGACCCCGTCGTTCATCTCGGCCGCATCCTTCCAGGAGACCACCAAGGTTCTCACGGAAGCTGCGATCGCCGGCAAGACCGACGGCCTGCAGGGCCTCAAGGAAAACGTCATCGTCGGCCGTCTCATCCCGGCCGGTACCGGTGGCACGATGACCCAGATCCGCCGCATCGCAACGGCTCGCGACGAGATGATCCTCGACGAGCGCCGCAAGTCGACCGGTGCTGGCGTTGCAACCCCGATGCTGGCCGATCTCGCCGGCGGCGAGGGTGCGGCTGCCGAGTAATCGGGTCAAGGGCAGGGGCTTTGACAGCCCCGCCCGACAACGCAATCAAAAACGCCCGGAGCGATCCGGGCGTTTTTGCGTTTTCTCCAGGCGGTTTTCAGCGCTTTGGGGGATCCTGCGGCGACGATGGCAGGGAATATCTGGCGACGACGGACAGGCGGCGAACGAGGTCGCTTTGCCCGGAGCTGCCGGTCTTCGCATAGATGGCTTTGGCCATGCTGCGTACGGTTTCATAGGAAATGCCAAGTCGCTTGGCGACTTCCGGCAAAGCCATGCCGCTTTGTATCTCGATGGCGATGCGCGCTTCGCTGCGGGTCAGGTCGTAAAGCCCTTTCAGGATGCGGAGATCGTTCGCCTGTGCCGCCGCCGGCTGGGCAACCAGAACAATGGCCGTCCCGCGCGGCGAAAAATCGAGGGCATTCCCGCACAGCGGTATGACGTGCACAATGCAGGCCTGCTCGTCCTCCGTCGCCGGCAGCGGGATCGATTTGATCTGGTCACCGGCGATTTTCGCCAGGGCCTCGTAGAGCAAACGATTGGCGCTTTCATCGTGGAGGAAGATCCGGTCGCGGGCGCGGATCGAGACGCGGCGAAGCGCCGTCGTAAAGAGCGGATTGGCCGACAGCACGCACCCATTGTCCTGCACGATGGCAGCGGGTGCGCCGATCGCGCTCAGCCCGGCCGCGAGGAGGTCGGCCTTCTGCCGGTCCAGCTCCGTTGCCAGCACAAGGCTTCTGGCGATATGCGGACGAAGGCTGTCGAGAATGCGGATCGCCTCGTCGCTGATACTGCCTTTCGTGAGGTGCTGTTCGAAGCAGACGCTGATATTGATGTCTTCAGGACCGGCAATCAGGGTCGCCGTCGCGCATCCCAGGCCACGCGGGGCGAGAAATTCGCGGTAGATCGGCATGCTGTGCCGTTCCAGCGAGGTGAAAAAGTCGGTATCGCGCACGAAGGAGAACTGTCCTTCGCGGTTCGCCCTTTCCAGCCGGATGTTTTTCGTCGCCCACCCTTCGGCGATGAATTCTTCCATCACGTCCAGAAAATTGGTCGTTCCCGCCCATCTGCGCTCACCGCCAGCTTCCCAGGTAAGCGCGCCGCCCCAGAAATCGAAATGGCGGCCTATCGTAGCAACTACCTCCGGCCAACGGTCCCTGAATATTGCGGCTTCGTAGATCTTGCCGATCAGTTCAGACTGTATCGCGTCCATAGATGTTCCAAGCGTTGCTTCATCGGGGGATTAGGCTCCCACCTATTTTGCATCGTGGAGCATTTCACAAAAAAAACAAACGCATATTGGGATGACGGATGTCCGGTGCGTGGCGTTCTCGCTGGAAAATGCCACTGATGGTTCTAATTCCATATGGCCAATTGCGATGTGGAGGCCGAGGCGGTGCTCCCAAGAATATTCTGACGCGACACCTCCAATTGGGGGGCGCGGTTGTTTGAAATCTTGGTGATATGCCTTGTGGGAAGCCGGTTTCGCCGCGAGGAAACGCTATGGCCAACTGCTCTATGAAGGCGGGACGCCGTGGTTCAGGTCGCGCTTCTCGGCAAGGAACACAGTTTGACGGTATCGAATTTTGACACCGCCTAAACCGTCAATCTGACATGCGCCCGGCTGGAGCCGAGCCTGCCGTCGGGCTGGGGACGATTCGGCAGGAGAGGTTTCGTACGACAGCGCATCGGCGCAGGCATTGCCCTATCAATGCCTGCGCCGCACGCCTTCATGCAAAGCGGATGATCGCCACTTCACCTTCGAGCGCGCCCTTGTAGGCGGAGGCGTGCGGCTCTTCTTCGGGAACATCGGTCAGCGTGCCGATCTGGTCGAGGTCTGCCTCGAGGAAACCTTCTTCCGAAAGCGCGTTCAGCGCCTCGCGCACGGCGCTGTCATCGTCCGGCGCGCGCAGCATGACGTGGATGTCGATGCCGTCCTCGCCTTCGCGCTCATAGGCCTTGCCGATGATGATGAAGACCATCGGGTCGTCGAGTGTGTTGTTGTCGTTGTCGGCACTGGACGCCATGGCGTGTTCCTCTCGGGATGAACGATGTCCGTTCTATAAAGGGTAGGGCGGCCGGACCCAAATGCAAAATCGTGGTGGGCGCCAAAAGGTGAGTCGTGAGAATCGGTGGATGTGGTTTCGTCCGTTCGACTCTTCCGGTTGATTCCGTCTTCACGCTTTCTTAATGTTCTCCAGCAAAGGCCGTTCGCTTCAAAAGTGCCGCGAACGGGCAGGGTGGGGCGCTGAAAGCCCTGCTTCTCAGGCAGGCCAGCCATTCCCACCCCGGATTCTTTCGTGCCGCCCCTTGACCTTTTGCCCTTTAGTCAGTAGACCGCACGCCATCAGAGCCTATGTGAGGCTGGCTGGTTCGGAACGACTCGTTCTGAAGTTCGCCTCAAACAGGGCTCGACACACGTTGAGAACATGAATGCTGCACGCATGACGCGGTACGTCCGTGTCCTCTGCTCATCGAGGTCATCCACAAAAGGTGGATCGGCCTTGTTTTGCGCATGAACAGGCGTGTGGCCATGTATCCGCCCGAAAGGGTACTGAGACACTATTGCAAGGGATGGGTCTATGCCTACCGTAAACCAGTTGATCCGCAAGCCGCGCCAGGCGTCGGTAAAGCGCAACAAGGTTCCTGCTCTGCAGGAAAACCCCCAGAAGCGTGGCGTTTGCACCCGCGTTTATACGACGACCCCGAAGAAGCCGAACTCGGCTCTGCGTAAGGTCGCCAAGATCCGCCTGACCAATGGCTTCGAAGTCATTGGCTACATTCCGGGCGAAGGTCACAACCTGCAGGAACACTCTGTCGTCATGATCCGTGGCGGCCGCGTAAAGGACTTGCCGGGTGTGCGTTACCACATCATCCGCGGCGTTCTCGACACCCAGGGCGTCAAGAACCGCAAGCAGCGCCGTTCCAAGTACGGTGCGAAGCGTCCGAAGTAATACGTCAACCGGCGCCATTTCGCTGGTCAGTCCATTCTAAGTTTGAGAGACAAAAAGTATGTCCCGTCGCCATAGAGCAGAAAAGCGCGAGATCAACCCGGACCCGAAGTTCGGCGATCTCGTAGTCACCAAGTTCATGAATGCCATCATGCTGGACGGCAAGAAGTCCGTCGCCGAAACGATCGTTTACGGCGCCTTCGATGTTGTTCAGGGCAAGGCCAAGCAGGATCCGGTGACGGTTTTCCATTCGGCTCTCGACAACGTCGCGCCGCACGTCGAAGTGCGTTCGCGTCGCGTCGGTGGTGCGACCTACCAGGTTCCGGTCGACGTTCGTCCGGAGCGCCGTCAGGCTCTCGCAATCCGTTGGCTGATCGCAGCTGCCCGCAAGCGTAACGAAACGACCATGGTCGAGCGCCTTTCCGGCGAACTCATGGACGCGGCGAACAATCGCGGCAGCGCCGTCAAGAAGCGCGAAGACACGCACAAGATGGCTGACGCCAACCGTGCCTTCTCGCACTACCGCTGGTAACCGAAACTAGACGTCTCGAAAGGAGTCCCAGATGGCTCGCGAATATAAAATCGAAGACTACCGAAATTTCGGTATCATGGCGCACATCGACGCCGGCAAGACAACGACGACCGAGCGTATCCTTTACTACACCGGCAAGTCCCACAAGATCGGCGAAGTCCATGACGGCGCCGCCACGATGGACTGGATGGAGCAGGAGCAGGAACGCGGCATCACGATCACGTCGGCTGCCACCACGACCTTCTGGAAGGGCCGTGACGGCAAGACCCGCCGCTTCAACATCATCGACACCCCCGGCCACGTTGACTTCACCATCGAAGTCGAGCGTTCGCTGCGCGTTCTCGACGGTGCGATCGCTCTTCTCGACGCCAACGCCGGTGTTGAGCCGCAGACGGAAACCGTCTGGCGCCAGGCTGAGAAGTACAACGTTCCGCGCATGATCTTCTGCAACAAGATGGACAAGACCGGCGCGGACTTCTACCGCTCGGTGTCCATGATCAAGTCGCGTCTCGGTGCGACCGCCGTCGTCATGCAGCTGCCGATCGGCGCTGAAAGCGACTTCAAGGGCGTTGTCGACCTGATCGAAATGAACGCTCTCGTCTGGCGCGATGAATCGCTCGGCGCCCAGTGGGACGTCGTCGAGATCCCGGAAGACATGAAGGCCAAGGCCGAGGAATACCGCGAGAAGCTCATCGAGACCGTCGTCGAAATCGACGAAGCCGCGATGGAAGCCTATCTCGAAGGTAACTACCCGGACAACGACCAGATCCGTGCGCTCGTTCGCCGCGGCACCATCGACGTGAAGTTCCACCCGATGTTCTGCGGTACCGCGTTCAAGAACAAGGGCGTTCAGCCGCTGCTCGACGCCGTCGTCGATTATCTGCCGTCCCCGGCAGACATCCCGGCGATCAAGGGCATCGACGTCAAGACCGAGCAGGACATCGAGCGTCACGCCGATGACGCCGAGCCGCTCTCGATGCTTGCGTTCAAGATCATGAACGACCCCTTCGTCGGTTCGCTCACCTTCGCCCGCATCTATTCCGGCAAGCTCGAAAAGGGCACGTCGGTCATGAACACGGTCAAGGAAAAGCGCGAGCGCGTCGGCCGCATGCTGCAGATGCATTCCAACTCGCGTGAAGACATCGAAGAAGCCTTTGCCGGCGACATCGTTGCTCTCGCCGGCCTCAAGGACACGACGACGGGCGACACGCTCTGCGATCCGCTGAAGCCGGTTATCCTCGAGCGCATGGAATTCCCGGAGCCGGTCATCCAGATCGCGATCGAGCCGAAGACGAAGAACGACCAGGAAAAGATGGGCCTCGCCCTGAACCGCCTGGCCGCTGAAGACCCGTCCTTCCGCGTCAAGACCGACGAAGAGTCCGGCCAGACGATCATCGCAGGCATGGGCGAACTTCACCTGGACATCATCGTCGACCGTATGCGTCGCGAGTTCAAGGTCGAAGCCAACGTCGGCGCTCCGCAGGTTGCTTACCGTGAGACGATCACGCGTAAGACCGAAAAGGACTACACGCACAAGAAGCAGACCGGTGGTACCGGCCAGTTCGCCCGCGTGAAGCTCGTGTTCGAACCGAACCCGGATGGCGAAGACTTCCTCTTCGAATCCAAGATCGTCGGCGGCTCTGTTCCGAAGGAATACATCCCGGGCGTTCAGAAGGGTATCGAAAGCGTTCTGTCCTCGGGTCCGCTCGCAGGCTTCCCGATGCTCGGCGTCAAGGCGACGCTCATCGACGGCGCCTATCACGACGTCGACTCCTCGGTCCTCGCCTTCGAAATCGCATCGCGTGCCTGCTTCCGTGAAGCATCGCGTGAAGCCGGCGCCCAGCTGCTCGAGCCGATGATGAAGGTCGAAGTCGTAACGCCGGAAGACTATGTCGGCGACGTTATCGGCGACCTGAACTCCCGCCGTGGCCAGATCCAGGGCCAGGAATCGCGCGGCGTTGCCGTCGTGATCTCCGCCAACGTGCCGCTGGCGAACATGTTCAAGTACGTGGACAACCTGCGCTCCATGTCGCAGGGCCGCGCCCAGTACTCGATGGTCTTCGACCACTACGCGCCGGTTCCGTCGAACGTCGCACAGGAAATCCAGGCAAAGTACTCCGGTCAGAAGTGACCGGGGTACGCCCCAAAAAGCAATTTGTATGAATTTCCCCTCGCGGGATCACGAATGGAGAGCCGGAAATGGCAAAGAGCAAGTTTGAGCGCAACAAGCCTCACGTAAACATCGGCACGATCGGCCACGTTGACCATGGCAAGACGTCGCTGACGGCAGCGATCACGAAGTATTTCGGCGAGTTCAAGGCGTACGACCAGATCGACGCTGCACCGGAAGAAAAGGCGCGCGGCATCACCATCTCGACGGCGCACGTTGAGTACGAAACGCCGAACCGTCACTATGCGCACGTCGACTGCCCCGGCCACGCCGACTACGTCAAGAACATGATCACCGGTGCTGCCCAGATGGACGGCGCGATCCTGGTCTGCTCGGCCGCTGACGGCCCGATGCCGCAGACGCGCGAGCACATCCTGCTCGCCCGCCAGGTTGGCGTTCCGGCAATCGTCGTGTTCCTCAACAAGGTCGACCAGGTTGACGACGCCGAGCTTCTCGAGCTCGTCGAGCTGGAAGTGCGCGAACTTCTGTCGTCCTACGACTTCCCGGGCGACGACATTCCGATCATCAAGGGCTCGGCGCTCGCCGCTCTGGAAGATTCGGACAAGAAGATCGGCGAAGACGCGATCCGCGAGCTGATGGCTGCCGTTGACGCCTACATCCCGACGCCTGAGCGTCCGATCGACCAGCCGTTCCTGCTGCCGATCGAAGACGTGTTCTCGATCTCGGGCCGTGGTACGGTCGTGACCGGCCGCGTCGAGCGTGGCATCGTCAAGGTTGGTGAAGAAGTCGAAATCGTCGGCATCCGTGCGACGACCAAGACGACGGTTACCGGCGTTGAAATGTTCCGCAAGCTGCTCGACCAGGGCCAGGCCGGCGACAACATCGGCGCTCTGATCCGTGGCGTTCAGCGTGACGGCGTCGAGCGTGGCCAGATCCTGTGCAAGCCGGGTTCGGTCAAGCCGCACAAGAAGTTCATGGCAGAAGCCTACATCCTGACGAAGGAAGAAGGCGGCCGTCATACGCCGTTCTTCACGAACTACCGTCCGCAGTTCTACTTCCGCACGACGGACGTGACGGGTATCGTTTCGCTGCCGGAAGGCACGGAAATGGTTATGCCGGGCGATAACGTGACGGTTGCCGTCGAACTGATCGTTCCGATCGCGATGGAAGAAAAGCTGCGCTTCGCCATCCGCGAAGGCGGCCGCACCGTCGGCGCCGGCATCGTCGCTTCGATCGTCGAGTAAGACTTAAGGCTTTAAGGCCGCTGAAATAGGAAGGGCAGGGTGTTATCCTGCCCCTCCGGTCTTTGATAATTTAGCGGACTGGCCTTTCGGCATTGTGTTTTCGTGTGCGTTCCTTTATGGGAACCGCAGAATCAAAAAGCGCATATTCTCAAGAGAATCGCGCGGATAACGAACTAAGGAAAAAGTCGTATGAACGGCCAGAACATCCGCATCCGCCTCAAGGCGTTTGACCACCGGATCCTTGATGCCTCCACGCGTGAAATCGTGTCGACGGCAAAGCGTACCGGCGCAAGCGTCCGCGGCCCCGTTCCGCTCCCGACCCGTATTGAAAAGTTCACTGTCAACCGCTCGCCCCACGTGGACAAGAAGAGCCGTGAACAGTTCGAGATGCGCACGCACAAGCGCCTGCTCGACATCGTAGATCCGACTCCGCAGACCGTCGATGCCCTTATGAAGCTCGACCTTGCGGCCGGTGTAGACGTAGAGATCAAGCTCTAAGTCCGGCGTAAGCCGAAATAACAAGGAAGGTACGTGGCGTAAGCCGACGTCTTCTGAAAACGGGAAACCCGACGGCTAGGAAGCCCGAGTGGAATCCTTAAACCAAGAGGCATGAAGGGGCTCCCTCTCACGGGAATACCCCGACAGGACTTCTAAGAGGATTGAACCATGCGTTCAGGTGTGATTGCACAGAAAGTAGGGATGACTCGCGTCTATAATGACGCAGGTGAGCACATCCCTGTAACAGTACTGCGACTGGACAACGTCCAGGTCGTTGCCCAGCGTACGCAGGAGAAGAACGGCTACACGGCTGTTCAGCTCGGCGCCGGCTCTTCCAAGGTGAAGAACACGGCAAAGGCGCTGCGCGGCCAGTTCGCCGCAGCAAGCGTCGAGCCGAAGGCGAAGCTCGTCGAGTTCCGCGTCTCGGAAGACAACCTCATCGACATCGGCGCGGAACTGACCGCGAGCCATTTCGTCGCCGGCCAGCTGGTCGACGTTACCGGCACCACGATCGGTAAGGGTTTTGCCGGTGCCATGAAGCGCCACAACTTCGGTGGTCTTCGTGCAACGCACGGCGTGTCCGTTTCGCACCGTTCGCACGGTTCGACGGGTAACAACCAGGACCCGGGCAAGGTCTGGAAGGGCAAGCGCATGGCTGGTCACATGGGCCAGACGCGCGTCACCACCCAGAACCTCGAAGTCGTTTCGACCGACGAAGAGCGTGGTCTCATCCTCGTCAAGGGCGCAGTCCCGGGCTCCAAGGGCGCCTGGATCGTTGTCCGCGACGCCGTCAAGTCCGGCACCCCGTCCGACGCTCCGCGTCCGGCCGCCGTGCGCGCCGCAGCTAAGTAAGGGAGCCTGATCATGGATCTCAAAGTCACGACCCTCGAGGGGAAGGACGCCGGCAAGGTCTCCCTTTCCGACACGATTTTCGGCCTTGAGCCGCGTGAGGACATCATTGCCCGCGTCGTTCGCTGGCAGCTTGCCAAGAAGCAGCAGGGCACGCACAAGTCGAAGGGCCGCGCGGAAGTTTCCCGCACCGGCGCCAAGATGTACAAGCAGAAGGGTACGGGCCGCGCTCGTCACCATTCGGCACGCGCTCCGCAGTTCCGCGGCGGTGGCAAGGCCCACGGCCCGGTTGTCCGCAGCCATGCCCACGACCTGCCCAAGCAGGTTCGCGCACTCGGCCTGCGTCATGCGCTCTCGGCCAAGCTGAAGGCTGAAAACCTGATCATCATCGACGATCTGGTTGCTGCCGAAGCAAAGACGAAGGCTCTGGCTGGCGCTTTTGCGTCGCTCGGCCTCACCAACGCCCTCATCATCGGCGGCGCAGAACTTGACGGCAACTTCAAGCTCGCAGCACGGAACATCCCGAACGTGGACGTTCTGCCGATCCAGGGCATCAACGTTTATGATATCCTGCGCCGCGGCACGCTCGTTCTGTCCAAGGCTGCTGTAGAAGCCCTCGAGGAGCGGTTCAAATGACGGATCTTCGCCACTACGATGTGATCGTATCTCCTTCGATCACCGAAAAGTCGACGCTGGTCTCCGAAAACAACCAGGTTGTCTTCAACGTCGCCAAGCGCGCCTCCAAGCCTGAAATCAAGGCTGCAGTGGAAGCACTCTTCGGCGTCAAGGTCACGGCTGTGAACACGCTCGTCCGCAAGGGCAAGGTTAAGCGTTTCCGCGGCTTCGCCGGCCGGCAGGGAGATGTCAAGAAGGCTGTCGTCACGCTTGCTGACGGCCAGTCGATCGACGTCTCCACCGGGCTCTAATCGAGCAGTCGGCTAAAGAGGAAACAGGAAAATGGCATTGAAACACTTCAATCCGACCACTCCGAGCCAGCGTCAGCTGGTCATCGTCGACCGGTCGGGCCTTTACAAGGGCAAGCCCGTCAAGGCTCTGACCGAAGGTCTCTCCAAGAGCGGCGGTCGTAACAACCTCGGTCGCATCACCGCCCGCTTCATCGGTGGTGGTCACAAGCGCACCTACCGTCTCGTTGACTTCAAGCGTCGCAAGTTCGACGTCGAAGGCACCGTTGCGCGCCTGGAATACGACCCGAACCGTACGGCGTTCATCGCGCTGGTGGAATACGCTGACGGCGAGCAGGCCTACATCCTGGCACCGCAGCGCCTGGCAGCCGGCGACAAGGTCATCGCGTCCGACAAGGCCGTTGACGTCAAGCCCGGCAACACCATGCCGCTGCAGTACATCCCGGTTGGCTCGATTGTTCATAACGTCGAGATGAAGCCGGGCAAGGGCGGCCAGATCGCCCGCTCCGCCGGCACCTTCGTCCAGCTCGTCGGCCGCGATCAGGGCATGGCGATCCTTCGCCTGAACTCCGGCGAACAGCGCCTGGTTCACTCGTCCTGCCTCGCCACGATCGGCGC
The DNA here is from genome assembly GCF_009827055.1 of Shinella kummerowiae. Lineage (GTDB taxonomy): Bacteria > Pseudomonadota > Alphaproteobacteria > Rhizobiales > Rhizobiaceae > Shinella > Shinella kummerowiae. The sequence continues at coordinate 527,160 of NZ_WUMK01000004.1, read as the reverse complement.
CGTATCCAACCCGGACCACGGCAACATCAACGACGGCAAGGCCGGTCGCACCCGCTGGCGCGGCAAGACCCCGCATAACCGCGGCGTCGTCATGAACCCGGTCGACCACCCGCACGGCGGTGGTGAAGGCCGCACCTCCGGTGGTCGCCATCCGGTATCCCCGTGGGGCAAGCCCACCAAGGGCAAGCGTACCCGCTCGAACAAGTCGACCGACAAGTTCATCATGCGCTCGCGCCACTTGAAGAAGAAGTAAGAGAGGTAGTCAGGAATGGCTCGTTCAGTATGGAAAGGCCCGTTTGTTGACGGCTATCTTCTCAAGAAGGCTGAGAAGGTTCGTGAAGGCGGTCGCAGCGAAGTGATCAAGATCTGGAGCCGTCGCTCCACGATCCTGCCGCAGTTCGTCGGTTTGACCTTCGGCGTCTACAATGGCTCGAAGCACATCCCGGTGGCCGTCAACGAAGATATGGTTGGCCACAAGTTTGGTGAATTCGCTCCGACCCGGACCTATTACGGTCATGGTGCGGACAAGAAGGCGAAGAGGAAGTAAAGATGGGTAAGGCTAAAGCCGAACGTCGGCTGAAGGATAACGAGGCGCAGGCCATCGCGCGCACGATCCGCGTCAGCCCCCAGAAGCTCAACCTGCTTGCTGCGCTCATCCGCGGCAAGAAGGTGGACAAGGCTCTCGCTGAGCTTGAATTCTCGCGCAAGCGTAGCGCCGAGACCGTCAAGAAGACGCTTGAATCTGCTATCGCCAACGCAGAAAACAACCACGACCTCGACGTGGACTCGCTGATCGTCGCGGAAGCGTATGTCGGCAAGTCGATTGTCATGAAGCGTTTCCACGCTCGTGGCCGCGGCCGCGCATCGCGGATCGAGAAGCCTTTCTCGCATCTCACGATCGTCGTCCGTGAAGTCGAAGCCAAAGGGGAGGCCGCATAATGGGCCAGAAGATTAATCCAATCGGTTTCCGCCTCGGCATCAACCGTACCTGGGACAGCCGTTGGTTCGCCGACAACGCCGAATACGGCCAGCTGCTCCACGAAGACCTGAAGATCCGCGCTTTCGTCATGGAAGAGCTGAAGCAGGCCGGTATCGCCAAGGTCGTCATCGAGCGTCCGCACAAGAAGTGCCGCATTACGATCCATTCGGCTCGCCCGGGTCTGATCATCGGCAAGAAGGGTGCAGACATCGAGAAGCTTCGCAAGAAGCTCGCTTCGATGACGAACTCCGAAACGCACCTCAACATCGTTGAAGTGCGCAAGCCGGAAGTCGACGCGACGCTCGTCGCACAGTCGATCGCCCAGCAGCTCGAGCGCCGCGTGGCTTTCCGCCGTGCGATGAAGCGCGCTGTTCAGTCCGCGATGCGTCTTGGCGCCGAAGGCATCAAGATCACCTGCGGCGGCCGTCTCGGCGGCGCAGAAATCGCGCGTACGGAATGGTACCGCGAAGGTCGCGTTCCGCTTCACACGCTGCGTGCAGACATCGACTACGGTACGGCTGAAGCCGAAACCGCATTCGGCATCTGCGGCATCAAGGTCTGGATCTTCAAGGGCGAAATCCTTGAGCACGACCCGATGGCCTCGGAGCGTCGCGCAAGCGAAAGTGACAGCCAGGGTCCCGCAAGCCGTGAACGCGGCGATCGCGGCGACCGTCGTCGTGAAAACGCGTAACAGTCGCGTTTGGCAGCCAATATCGGAGAAGTAAAAAAATGTTGCAGCCAAAGCGTACCAAGTACCGCAAGCAGTTCAAGGGCCGCATCAAGGGTGTCGCCAAGGGCGGCTCCGACCTCGCTTTCGGCGAGTTCGGCTTGAAGGCTCAGGAACCGAATCGCGTGAACGCTCGCGAGATCGAAGCGGCCCGCCGCGCGATCACCCGTTACATGAAGCGTGCCGGTCGTGTGTGGATCCGCGTGTTCCCGGACGTTCCGGTCACCGCAAAGCCCACCGAAGTCCGCATGGGTAAGGGTAAGGGTTCGGTCGAATACTGGGCGGCCAAGGTCAAGCCTGGCCGTATGATGTTCGAGATCGACGGTGTTTCCGAGGAGATCGCCCGTGAGGCGCTTCGTCTCGGCTCGGCCAAGCTCTCGGTCAAGACGCGCTTCGTACAGCGCATTGCAGAGTAAGGGGCAGAAGCGATGAAAGCCGTAGACGTTCGGGCGCTCAGCGCCGACCAGCTCAACGATGAGCTTGCCAAGCTGAAGAAGGAGCAGTTCAACCTGCGCTTCCAGAAGGCGACCGGCCAGCTCGAGAAGACCTCGCGCATCAACGAAGTCCGCAAGGATATCGCGCGCGTCAAGACCATTGCCCGCCAGAAGGCGGCAGAAGCCAAGGCCTAAGGACCAAAAAATATGCCGAAACGCATTCTGCAGGGCACTGTTGTCAGCGACAAGAACGACAAGACCATTGTCGTCCGCGTCGAGCGCCGCTTTGCTCACCCGCTGCTTCAGAAGACCGTTCGTCGGTCCAAGAAGTACAAGGCGCATGACGAAACCAACCAGTTCAAGGTCGGCGACGTCGTTTCCATCGAGGAATGTGCGCCGATCTCCAAGGACAAGCGCTGGACCGTCGTCGTATCGGCCCAGGCTTAAATACAAGGATTGAGCGCCGGGCTCTTGCTTCTGGCGCGAAAATCTGTATGAAGCAGCGCAAGGACGCTCGGAATCGCGAGCGTTCTTTTGCTTTGAGCGCACGGAAGGTCCATCGGTTCGCCGACGTGGAAACCACCTTGGCAACACACCATCCCGCGCGAAAACATGAATTTCCATAAGCTGGAACAGGGGGCTAACACCCAACCGGTCCGGTAAAACAAGAAGGCGACCTGACATGATTCAGATGCAGACTAACCTCGACGTCGCGGATAATTCCGGCGCACGTCGTGTCATGTGCATCAAGGTGCTGGGCGGCTCCAAGCGTAAGTACGCTTCGGTCGGCGACATTATTGTCGTCTCGATCAAGGAAGCCATCCCGCGCGGCCGCGTGAAGAAGGGTGACGTGATGAAGGCGGTTGTTGTTCGCACCGCCAAGGACATCCGTCGCGCCGACGGCAGCGTGATCCGTTTCGACAACAACGCAGCCGTCCTGATCGACAACAAGAAAGAGCCCATCGGCACCCGTATCTTCGGACCGGTTCCGCGCGAACTCCGCGCAAAGAACCACATGAAGATCATCTCGCTGGCTCCGGAAGTACTCTAAGGAGCGATGGCTATGCAAAAGATTCGTAAGGGCGACAAGGTCGTCGTACTCACCGGCAAGGACAAGGGCCGTACCGGTGAAGTTGTTCAGGTCATGCCGAAGGAAGACCGTGCGGTCGTCAAGGGTATCAACCTGGTGAAGCGTCACCAGCGTCAGTCCCAGACCCAGGAAGCCGGCATCATCACCAAGGAAGCTTCGATCCATCTGTCGAACATCGCGATCGCCGACCCCAAGGACGGCAAGCCGACCCGCGTCGGTTTCAAGGTCGAGGGTGACAAGAAGGTTCGTGTTGCAAAGCGTTCGGGAGTGTCGATCGATGGCTGACACCAAGTATGAGCCCCGGCTCAAGAAGGACTATGTCGAGCGCATCCGCCCGGCACTGCGGGAGCAGTTCTCCTACGCCAACGAGATGCAGATCCCGCGCCTCGAGAAGATCGTCATCAACATGGGTGTTGGCGAATCGACGGGCGACTCGAAGAAGCCGTCCGTAGCGGCTGCCGACCTCGCAGCGATCGCCGGCCAGAAGCCGGTCATCACGCGCGCTCGTAACTCCATCGCCGGCTTCAAGCTGCGCGAAGGCATGCCGATCGGCGCAAAGGTTACCCTTCGCGGCGCCCGCATGTTCGAATTTCTGGATCGCCTCGTTTACATCGCGCTGCCCCGTGTACGCGACTTTCGTGGTCTGAACCCGAAGTCCTTCGATGGCCGTGGCAACTTCGCCATGGGTATCAAGGAGCACATTGTGTTCCCTGAGATCAACTACGACAAGGTTGATCAGATGTGGGGCATGGACATCATCGTTTGCACGACGGCAACGACGGACGACGAAGCGCGGGCTCTTCTGAAAGAGTTCAACTTCCCGTTCCGCGCCTGATCCGTAACGACAAGCGTAAAGAAGGATAACTGTTATGGCGAAAACGAGCGCAGTTGAAAAGAACAAGCGCCGCCGCAAACTGGTTGCCAATCATGCCGCAAAGCGTGCGGCCCTGAAGGCGATCACCCAGAACCAGGCTCTTCCGATCGAAGAGCGCTTCAAGGCGACCTTGAAGCTCGCTGCGATGCCGCGCAATGGTTCGAAGACCCGCATCCGCAACCGCTGCGAAGTAACGGGCCGTCCGCGCGCCTTTTATCGCAAACTCAAGATGTCGCGTATTGCGCTTCGTGAACTGGGCAATTCCGGCAAGGTGCCGGGCATTGTCAAGTCGAGCTGGTAAGGAGACGGGCACATGTCAATGACTGATCCTCTGGGCGATATGCTCACCCGCATCCGCAACGGCGCCGCACGCCGCAAGTCGAGCGTTTCCACGCCGGCTTCCAAGCTGCGCGCCCGCGTTCTGGACGTTCTTCAGTCCGAAGGCTACATCCGCGGATATTCGGAAGTCGAATTCGGCAACGGCAAGGCCGAGCTGAACATCGAGCTCAAGTACTACGAAGGCGCGTCCGTGATCCGCAAGATCGCCCGCGTCTCCAAGCCGGGCCGCCGGGTCTATGTCTCGGTCAAGTCCATTCCGCAGGTCGCGAACGGCCTCGGCATCACCATCCTTTCGACCCCGAAGGGCGTGATGGCCGATCACCAGGCACGCGAACAGAACGTTGGTGGCGAGATTCTTTGCTCGGTCTTCTAAGACTGGGCAAGGATCTCCATAACGAACAGACAGGATATAAAAATGTCTCGTATCGGTAAGAAGCCCGTTCAGGTTCCCGCTGGTGTCACCGCGACCGTTGACGGTCAGAAGGTCACCGCAAAGGGCCCGAAGGGCGAACTGTTCTTCGTCGCGAACGACGAAGTTTCGGTCAAGCTCGAAGACAACGCTGTTGTCGTGCAGCCGGTCAACACGTCCAAGGATGCTCGTTCCAAGTGGGGCATGTCCCGCACGATGGTCGAGAACATCTTCAAGGGTGTGAAGGACGGCTACGAGCGCAAGCTCGAAATCAACGGCGTCGGCTACCGCGCGTCGCTGCAGGGCAAGAACCTGCAGCTGGCACTCGGCTTCAGCCACGACGTGGTCTACCAGACGCCGGAAGGCATCTCGATCGTTGTTCCGAAGCCGACGGAAATCGTCATCTCCGGCATCGACAAGCAGAAGGTCGGCCAGGTCGCCGCGGAAATCCGCGAATACCGTGGCCCCGAGCCCTACAAGGGCAAGGGCGTCAAGTATGCCGAAGAGCGGATTGTCCGCAAAGAAGGCAAGAAGAAGTAAGGATCACGCGAAATGGCTAGCAGGAAAGAAGCTCTCCAGCGCCGCGCCAACCGCGTGCGCCGTTCCATCAAGGCGGTCGCCAATGGCCGTCCGCGCCTGTCGGTTCATCGCTCGTCGAAGAACATCTACGTACAGGTTATCGACGACGTGGCCGGCAAGACGCTTGCGTCCGCCTCCACGCTCGACACCGATCTGCGCTCGTCGCTGAAGACGGGCGCCGACACGGCAGCAGCTGCTGCCGTCGGCAAGCTCATTGCAGAGCGTGCTGTCAAGGCCGGCGTCAACGAGGTCGTTTTCGACCGTGGCGCCTTCATCTATCACGGCCGCATCAAGGCTCTTGCCGAAGCTGCGCGTGAAGGTGGTCTGACCTTCTGATCATCCGGTCGGGCGCCCAGAGCGCCCGCCGACTTCAGTTGGGTATTGGTCGCTTCCATTCCTGAATGGAGGCGACTTTCGTCAATCTGCCGATTGCACCCGGAAAAGAAAAAGGAAAAGGACAATGGCACAGGAAAAGCGCGGTCGCGATGACCGCCAGAACCGCGAAGAGCGCGACAGCGAGTTTGTCGACAAGCTCGTCGCGATCAACCGCGTCGCGAAGGTCGTTAAGGGCGGCCGTCGTTTCGGCTTTGCAGCTCTCGTCGTCGTCGGCGACCAGAAGGGCCGCGTCGGCTTCGGCCACGGCAAGGCTCGTGAAGTTCCGGAAGCGATCCGGAAGGCCACCGAAGCCGCCAAGCGCGACCTCATTTTCGTACCGCTGCGCTCGGGCCGCACGCTGCACCACGACGTGCACGGCCGCCACGGCGCCGGCAAGGTTCTGCTGCGTTCGGCCAAGGCCGGTACCGGTATCATCGCTGGTGGTCCGATGCGCGCCGTCTTCGAAACGCTCGGCGTTCATGACGTCGTCGCCAAGTCGACCGGCTCCTCGAATCCGTACAACATGATCCGTGCGACGTTCGACGCTCTCAAGAGCCAGATGCACCCGAAGGACATCGCGGCTCAGCGCGGCATGAAGTATGCCACGCTGCAGGCTCGTCGTGCGTCCGCCGGCGTCGCTTCCGAAGAATAAGGGAGTTTGATCCATGGCTAAGAAAGAAACCGCTACGAAGACGGTGACTGTCGAGCAGATCGGCAGCCCCATCCGCCGTCCGGCCGTTCAGCGCGCAACGCTGGTCGGCCTGGGCCTCAACAAGATGCATCGGGTTCGCACGCTGGAAGACACTCCGTCTGTCCGCGGCATGATCCGTGCCGTCCAGCACCTCGTTCGCGTCGTCGAAGAGAAGTGAGGGGATAGATCATGAAACTCAATGAAATCAAGGACAACGAGGGCTCCTCGAAGAACCGTAAGCGCGTTGGTCGCGGTATCGGTTCGGGCTCCGGCAAGACCGGTGGTCGCGGTGTGAAGGGTCAGAAGGCACGTTCGGGTGTAGCCATCAACGGCTTCGAAGGCGGTCAGATGCCCATCTACCGTCGCCTGCCGAAGCGCGGCTTCAACAACATCTTCGCCTCTGACTTCGCCATCGTGTCGCTGGAGCGTATCCAGAAGGCACTCGATGCCGGCAAGCTCGACGGCAAGGCAACGGTTGATGCCGCTGCTCTCAAGGCAGCTGGCGTGATCCGTCGCGAAAAGGATGGCGTTCGCGTCCTCGGCGACGGTGAGCTGACGGCCAAGGTGACCTTCGAAGTCGCTGGCGCCTCCAAGTCGGCCATCGAGAAGATCGAAAAGGCCGGTGGCTCGATCAAGCTTCTCTCGGCAGCCGCAGAAGCAGCCGAATAATTCGACGAAAACTTCGCCCGGTGTGCTTCACACCGGGCGATTTTGCTACCATATGTGAGCCTCACAACGACGGTCGGGATTCTTGTCCCGCTGTTATCCGGAAGAAAAACCAGAGTGAGGCCGGGATTGCTTGACAATCCGCGTTTCAACCGGTTTAGGCTCCATCCGCCCGATTTGCCGCAACGGCAGGGGGCACGACGAATTTCAGCATCGGCGTCATCGATCCGGGGAGGGTCGGTCGCAGGTGCCAAAAAGGATCAGCCATTCCGGACCTGGCCGGGCTTCACCGCCGCCGGATCGGCTACGCGGAGAAATGCATGGCTTCGGCAGCGGAACAACTTGCCTCTAATCTCAACTTCTCGACTTTCGCCAAGGCGGAAGATCTGAAGAAGCGTCTCTGGTTCACGCTGGGCGCGCTGCTCGTCTATCGTCTCGGCACCTATATCCCGTTGCCGGGCCTCAACCCCGAAGCCTTCGCGCAGGCCTTCCGTGGCCAGTCGAGCGGTATCCTCGGCCTTTTCAACATGTTCTCCGGCGGCGCCGTCGAGCGCATGGCGATCTTCGCGCTCGGCATCATGCCGTACATTTCCGCGTCGATCATCGTGCAGCTGATGACCTCGGTCGTTCCTTCGCTGGAACAGCTGAAGAAGGAAGGCGAGCAGGGCCGCAAGATCATCAACCAGTACACCCGCTACGGCACGGTGCTGCTCGGCACGCTGCAGGCCTATGGCATCGCGGTCGGCCTTGAGAGCGGGGCAGGGCTGGTCAACGATCCGGGCTGGTTCTTCCGTATCTCCACCGTCATTTCGCTGCTGGGCGGCACCATGTTCCTGATGTGGCTGGGTGAGCAGATCACCTCGCGCGGCATCGGCAACGGCATTTCGCTGATCATCTTCGCCGGCATCGTCGCCGCCCTGCCGGGCGCGCTCGCCGGTACACTCGAACTCAGCCGCACGGGCGCCCTGTCGATCGGTGTTGTCATTGCCGTCGTGGTCATGGCTGTCGGCGTTATCGCGCTGATCGTCTTCGTCGAACGCGCCCAGCGCCGGCTTCTGATCCAGTATCCGAAGCGACAAGTGGGCAATCGCATGTTCCAGGGCGACACGTCGCACCTGCCGTTGAAGCTCAACACTGCGGGCGTCATCCCGGCCATCTTCGCGTCGTCGCTGCTCCTGCTGCCGGCAACGCTGGCCGGCTTCTCAAACACCTCCGAGCTGCCGTCCTGGGCGACCACGATCATCGCCGCCCTCGGCCATGGTCAGCCGCTCTACATGGCGCTCTACGCTGCCATGATCGCCTTCTTCGCCTTCTTCTATACGGCCATCGTCTTCAACCCGAAGGACACGGCCGACAATCTGAAGAAGCACGGCGGCTTCATTCCGGGCATTCGTCCGGGCGAGCGCACCGCCGAATATATCGACTACGTGCTGACCCGCATCACGGTCATCGGCGCGGCTTACCTGATGTTCGTCTGTATCCTTCCTGAAATCCTTATCGCGCAGACCGGCGTGCCGTTCTACCTTGGTGGTACGTCGCTTTTGATTGTTGTCAGCGTGACCCTGGATACTGTAGCACAGATACAGGGTCACCTGATCGCTCAGCAGTATGAAGGGCTGATCAAGAAGTCGAAGCTGCGTGGAGGAAAGAGGGGACGATGAGACTGATTTTTCTGGGGCCGCCGGGGGCTGGCAAGGGTACACAAGCCAAGCTCCTGACGGAAAAGCACGGTATTCCGCAGCTTTCCACGGGCGACATGCTGCGGGCGGCTGTAGCCGCCGGCACGGATGTCGGCAAGCGCGCGAAGGCTGTCATGGATGCCGGCCAGCTCGTTTCCGATGCGATTGTCAACGAGATCGTGTCCGATCGTGTTGATTCGGCCGACTGCGCGAAGGGCTTCATCCTCGATGGTTACCCGCGCACGGTTCCGCAGGCCGAGGCCCTCGACAAGATTCTCGCCGGCAAGGGCATCGCCCTTGATGCCGTCATCGAACTGAAGGTCGACGAGGATGCGCTGGTCAAGCGCATGGAGAATCGCGTGGCGGAAACCATCGCCGCCGGCGGTACGGTTCGCTCCGACGACAATCCGGAAGCCTTCAAGCGCCGCTTGACGGAATACCGCGAAAAGACTGCGCCGCTGTCGAGCTACTACGCTTCGACCGGTAAGCTCCAGACGGTCGACGGCATGGCCAATGTCGATGTCGTGACCGCCGAAATCGACGGGATTCTGGAGAAGGCCTGAGAAGCAATTCCAGGAAAAGTGTGAAGCGGTTATCCGTCAGGGACCGCTTTCGCGGCTCAAAGCCTAAAAAGGGCCGGCCGGGGAGTTGACTTTTTGGCCGATTCCCCCTTAAGACAGCGCCAACTCGCGACATACCATTGCGATCGGCGCGGATTTCCAAAAACGAAGTCCGGGTTCGGTCGTTTTCGACATGTCCCGAACCTCAATTGAGCGACACGGCTTCTGGGCCGTTTCATATGAAGAAAACCACTTGCCGGATGGCAACTGGAAGCAAGGAGAACAGGCGTGGCACGTATCGCTGGCGTCAACATCCCGACCGCGAAGCGCGTAGTCATCGCGCTGACCTATATCCACGGGATCGGCCCGAAATTCGCACAGGAACTCATCGAGAAGGTCGGTATCCCGGCTGATCGTCGCGTGCACCAGCTCACGGACGCAGAAATCCTGCAGATCCGCGAAGCCATTGACCGCGACTACCAGGTCGAAGGTGACCTGCGTCGCGAAACCTCGATGAACATCAAGCGCCTCATGGACCTCGGTTGCTACCGTGGTCTGCGTCACCGTCGTGGCCTTCCGGTCCGCGGTCAGCGCACGCACACCAATGCCCGCACCCGCAAGGGCCCGGCAAAGGCCATCGCAGGCAAGAAGAAGTAATTTCCCGGAAACGGGGAATGAGAGGCTGGCGCTTCGCGCCGGCCTCTTTTGAGTTTCGAGCGGGGCCTTGCATCATGCGTTGGTCCCGGTCGGTGGAGCTGCTGGCATTACGGCAGTGACGATATCGCCGCACGCATCGCCCTCCGGGCCCCGCGTGCATTTATTGTTCAGGGCAGGGACTTCAGTCCCTTCCCGGTGGAGCCGCTGGTACTACGGCGGTGTCGAGATCAACGAAAGGACTACCCATGGCCAAGGAAGCCGCACGCGTCCGCCGTCGCGAACGCAAGAACATCACCTCGGGTGTTGCTCACGTCAATTCTTCGTTCAACAACACGATGATCACCATCACCGATGCACAGGGCAACGCCATTGCCTGGTCGTCGGCCGGTGCCAAGGGCTTCAAGGGTTCGCGTAAGTCGACCCCGTTCGCCGCTCAGATCGCTGCTGAAGACTGCGCCAAGAAGGCTCAGGAACACGGCATGAAGTCGCTGGAAGTCGAAGTCTGCGGTCCGGGTTCGGGCCGTGAATCGGCTCTGCGCGCCCTCCAGGCTGCCGGCTTCATGATCACGTCGATCCGCGACGTGACCCCGATCCCGCACAACGGTTGCCGTCCGCGCAAGAAGCGCCGCGTCTGATCATCGCATTCGAACAACCATGGGAGCCGGTCGGCTTCCATGGATCTTCAGGGCTCGGCCGTCACGATTGAATGGTGGCGGCGAACGGAAGGCAAAACATATGATCCAGAAAAACTGGCAGGAACTGATCAAGCCGAACAAGGTGGAGTTCACCTCCTCCGGCCGCACCAAGGCAAGCCTTGTTGCCGAGCCGCTGGAACGTGGCTTCGGCCTGACGCTCGGCAACGCGCTGCGTCGCGTTCTCCTGTCGTCGCTGCGTGGCGCGGCTGTTACCGCCGTGCAGATCGACGGCGTCCTGCACGAATTCTCGTCGATCCCGGGTGTCCGCGAAGACGTGACCGACATCGTGCTCAACATCAAGGAAATCGCCATCAAGATGGATGGCGACGATTCCAAGCGTATGGTCGTGCGCAAGCAGGGTCCGGGCGTTGTGACGGCTGGTGATATCCAGACGGTCGGCGACATCGAGATCCTGAACCCCAACCATGTCATCTGCACCCTCGACGAGGGCGCGGAGATCCGCATGGAGTTCACGGTCAACAACGGCAAGGGTTACGTCCCGGCTGACCGCAACCGCTCTGAAGACGCTCCGATCGGCCTCATCCCGATCGACAGCCTCTACTCGCCGGTCAAGAAAGTGTCCTACAAGGTGGAAAACACCCGCGAAGGCCAGGTTCTCGACTACGACAAGCTGACCATGTCGATCGAGACTGACGGCTCCGTCACCGGCGAAGATGCGATCGCGTTCGCGGCCCGCATTCTTCAGGACCAGCTCTCGGTCTTCGTCAACTTCGACGAACCGCAGAAGGAAGCCGAAGAAGAGTCGGTCACCGAGCTCGCCTTCAACCCGGCGCTCCTCAAGAAGGTCGACGAACTGGAACTTTCGGTCCGTTCGGCGAACTGCCTGAAGAACGACAACATCGTCTACATCGGCGATCTCATTCAGAAGACCGAAGCCGAAATGCTTCGCACTCCGAATTTTGGTCGCAAGTCGCTGAACGAAATCAAGGAAGTTCTCGCTTCCATGGGCCTGCACCTCGGCATGGAAGTGCCCGCATGGCCGCCCGAGAACATCGAAGATCTCGCCAAGCGCTACGAAGACCAGTACTAAGGCCGCGCGCGCCCTTCGGGGCGCGTCACGCTGGCCTTAGCATGTACAAACGCGCATGACCTTGTTCCGCGGAGCGGGACGGACATGCGGAACCATCAAACGGCAGGCAACTGCCTGCATGTGAAGGAGAATAGAGATGCGCCACCAGAATTCGGGTCGCAAACTCAACCGTACCGCCAGCCACCGCAAGGCGATGTTCGCCAACATGGCTGCTTCGCTCATCCTGCATGAGCAGATCGTCACGACGCTGCCGAAGGCGAAGGAAATTCGTCCGATCGTCGAGAAGCTCGTCACCCTCGGCAAGCGCGGCGACCTGCACGCTCGTCGTCAGGCGATCTCGCAGATCCGTGACGTCACCGTCGTCGCCAAGCTGTTCGACGCCATCGCAACCCGTTACGCCACCCGCAACGGCGGCTACCTTCGCATCATGAAGGCCGGCTACCGTCACGGCGACAACGCCCCGCTCGCCGTCATCGAGTTCGTCGAACGCGACGTCGATGCCAAGGGCGCGGCCGACAAGGCACGTGTTGCTGCTGAAGCCGAAGCTGAAGCAGCCTGATCCTTCGGGATACGGAATTGAAAAAGGCCGGGAGAGCGATCTCCCGGCCTTTTCTATGACGTGTTGAACTTTATGCCCTGTTGAATTGGGGCCGGCCGTTGTTCCCGCGTTTCCAGCGGTTGAAGCGCGGCCGTATGGGGCGCCAGGCGATGAGCAGGGCCACCAGCGCCAGATAGATCATCTGTTCCAGCGCGACCACTTTCACCGCCATGGCGAAGTGCAACGCGCCGGCCGCCGCAATCACATAAACGAGCCGGTGCAGTTTCACCCAGCCCGGGCCGAGCCGGCGGATCGACCAGTTGTTCGATGTCAGCGCCAGCGGAATGAGCATCACGAAGGCGGCCATGCCGATGGTGATGAAGGGACGCTTGGCGATATCGGTGAGGATGGCGGCGAAGTTGAGATACTGGTCGAGCACCATATAGGTCAGGAAGTGCATCAGCACATACCAGAACGCCAGCAGCCCGAGCGCGCGCCGGTAGCGGATCCAGTTGATGCCGAAGAGATCCCGCAGCGGCGTGATGGCGAGCGTCGCCACGAGGAAGCGCAGCGCCCAGAGGCCGAGCAGGTGCTCGAACTCCTTGACCGGATTGCCGGGCAGCATTCCGGTTGCGCCGAGATAGAAACCATAGGCGGCCGGCACCAACCCGACGGCATAGAGCAGCCAGATCGATGCCGCGTGGTACTTGCGGGGCAGGGCGGGCAGGCTGGCCATCAGAAATTCGCCCTCAGATCCATGCCGGCATAAAGGCTCGCGACCTCCTCGGCATAGCCGTTGAACGGCAAGGTCGGCCGGCGGTTGGCGCCGAAGAAGCCGCCTTCGCCGATGCGGTTCTCGCTCGCCTGGCTCCAACGCGGGTGATCGACCTCCGGATTGACGTTGGCGTAGAAGCCGTACTCGTTTGCAGCGGCAAGGTTCCAGGTGGAAGGCGGCTGCTTGTCGGTGAGCGTGATCTTGACGATCGACTTGATGCCCTTGAAGCCGTACTTCCACGGCACCACCAGTCGGATCGGCGCGCCGTTCTGGTTCGGCAGCGTCTTGCCGTAGACGCCGACGGAGAGGATCGTCAGCGGGTGGCGCGCTTCGTCGAGCCGCAGGCCCTCGACATAGGGCCAGGGCAGCGACTGGAAATAGCCGCCTTGCCCCGGCATCTCCTCCGGCCGGACGATAGTTTCGAAGGCGACGTATTTCGCGTCGCCGAGCGGCTCGACCTGGTCGAGCAGGGCGGCAAGCGGAAAGCCGACCCACGGAATGACCATGGACCAGGCCTCCACGCAACGCATGCGATAGACCCGGTCCTCGAGCGGCATGGCCAGCAGCTCTTCCAATCCGAACTCCTTCGGCTTGCCGACGAGGCCATCGACCTTGATGGTCCACGGCGTCGGCTTGAATTTTTCCGAATTCGCCGCCGGATCGCCCTTGCCCAGGCCGAACTCATAGAAATTGTTGTAGGTCGTGACGTCTTTCTCCGGCGTCAGTTTCTCGTCCACCTTGTACTGGCTCGGCGACGCCTTCAGCGCTTCCGCGAAAGCCGGGGTTCCGGCTGCGGCCAGGGCACCGCCCGCCGCAGCGGCCAGAAAGGTGCGGCGATTGAGGAAACAGTGTTCTGGCGTGATATCCGAAGCGGCGATGCGGGGCGGGCGGTAGAGAGGCATGGTGAGGCTCGATCTGTTCGGTTGCTTTCCCTGGTACCTACGTAAATGGCGGTCGTGTTGTTTCAACGGCAGCAAAAGATTTACCGCGACCACTTTTTCGTGCTTTGCGCGTGACTTCGTCGCGATTGGACGTGCCGGCGCAGTTTGCCTTTTTTCTCGCGAAATCCTATCTGATCGTAGCGCAGAAACGAAGGAGACTCGTCCATGCTGAATGTCCGCACCCTGTTTGCCGCTCCGGTGGTTCTTGCGCTGGCGCTTGTGTCGCCCGCCATGGCCCAGGAGCGCACCGTGCCGCAGTCGCGCATGGAAATGCAGCTGTCCTTCGCGCCGCTCGTCAAGCAGGTCGAGAATGCCGTCGTGAACGTCTATGCCGAGCGCGTCGTCGAACGCCGCTCGATCTTCGAAGGCGATCCCTTCTTCGAGGAGTTTTTCGGCCAGCGCATGCCGAACCGCAGCGAGAAGCAGTCGTCGCTCGGCTCCGGCGTCATCGTCGGCACGAAGGGCATTGTCGTCACCAACAACCATGTGATCGAGGGTGCCAGCGACATCAAGATCGCGCTGGCCGATGGTCGCGAATATGAAAGCACCGTCGTTCTGAAGGACGAGCGTGTCGACCTCGCTGTGCTGAAGGTCAAAGGGGACTTCGAATTCACGGCACTGCCGCTGGGCGATAGCGACGCGGTCGCGGTCGGCGATCTGGTTCTCGCGATCGGCAACCCCTTCGGCGTCGGCCAGACGGTGACCAGCGGTATCGTGTCTGCGCTGGCGCGCAACCAGGTGCGTTCGGGCGATTTCGGCTTCTTCATCCAGACGGATGCCTCGATCAATCCCGGCAATTCCGGCGGCGGCCTGATCAACATGAATGGCGAGCTGATCGGCATCAACACCGCGATCTTTTCGCGCGGCGGCGGCTCGAACGGCGTCGGCTTCGCCATTCCGGCAAACCTCGTGAAAACATTCATCGCCAGTGCGGAGAACGGCAGCGCCAGCTTCGACCGCCCCTTCGTCGGCGCTACCTTCGAGGCGGTTACCTCGGAAGTGGCCGAAGCGCTCGGCCTGCAAAGGGCGCGCGGCGCGCTGATTTCGCAGGTACAGGCCGGCAGTCCGGCGGAAAAGGCCGGCATGAAGCCGGGACAGGTCATCACGGCGGTGAACGGTATTGCCGTCGAACATCCCGACGCCCTCGGTTACCGCCTGACCACGGTCGGCATCGGTGGAACAGCGCGCATCACCGTCGTCAACAACGGCAAGGAAGAGGATCTGACGCTGTCGCTTGACCGTGCGCCCGAGACGACGCCGCGGGATGAGCGGCTGATCGATGGCCGCAATCCCTTCTCCGGTGCGGTCGTCGCCAACCTGTCGCCGCGCATTGCCGAAGAGCTGCGCATGCCGATGAACCGGACGGCGACCGGCGTCGTCATCACCGAGATCAACCGTGGTTCGCCGGCCGCCCGCATCGGCCTGCAGCCGCGCGACATCATCATCGAGCTTAACGGGACCGAGGTGACGTCGAGCGAAATCCTCGCCAAGCTCGTCAACGAGGACCCATCCATCTGGCGCGTCGAGATCGAACGTGACGGCCAGCGCATCCGCCAGTTCTTCCGATGAGCGACCTCTTCGCCCCGCGTGAACCGGAGGACATGGCCGCCAAGCGCCCGCTTGCCGATCGCCTGCGCCCCCGCACGCTGGGCGAAGTGTCCGGCCAGGAACACTTGACCGGGCCGGACGGGGTGCTGTCGCGCATGATCGAGGCCGGCTCGCTCGGCTCGATGATCTTCTGGGGGCCGCCCGGCACCGGCAAAACGACGGTGGCGCGCCTGCTGTCCGGCGAGACCGGTCTTGCCTTCGAGCAGATTTCGGCGATCTTTTCCGGTGTCGCCGATCTCAAGAAGATGTTCGACGCAGCCCGCCAGCGCCGCATGGGCGGACGTCAGACGCTGCTCTTCGTCGACGAGATCCACCGCTTCAACCGAGCCCAGCAGGACAGTTTCCTGCCGGTCATGGAGGATGGCACCATCGTGCTTGTCGGCGCGACGACGGAAAACCCGTCCTTCGAGCTCAACGCCGCTCTTTTGTCCCGCGCCCGCGTGCTCACCTTCAAGCCGCATGACGAGGCGAGCCTCGAGGAGCTGTTGCAGCGCGCCGAGGCGGTCCAGGAAAAACCCCTGCCGCTCGACGCGGAGGCGCGGGCATCGCTGCTGCGTATGGCCGACGGCGACGGCAGGGCGGTGCTGACGCTGGCAGAGGAGGTGTGGCGCGCGGCCCGTGCGGGTGAAACCTTCGGGCAGGACGATCTCTTCCGCATCGTGCAGCGCCGCGCACCGGTCTATGACAAGTCTCAGGACGGCCACTACAATCTCATCTCCGCTCTGCACAAAGCCGTGCGCGGATCCGACCCCGATGCGTCGCTCTACTATCTTACCCGCATGCTGGATGCCGGGGAGGATCCGTTGTTCCTGTGCCGCCGCATGGTGCGCATGGCGGTGGAGGATATCGGTCTTGCCGATCCGCAGGCGCTCGTCGTGTGCAATGCCGTGAAGGACGCCTATGACTTCCTCGGCTCGCCGGAAGGCGACCTCGCGCTGGCGCAGGCCTGCCTCTACCTTGCCACCGCGCCGAAATCGAACGCCGTCTACACCGCCTACAAATCGGCGATGCGCGCGGCCAAGGAACACGGCTCGCTGCTGCCGCCAAAGCACATTCTCAACGCGCCGACCAAGCTGATGAAGGGCGAAGGCTACGGCGACGGATACCGCTACGACCACGACGAGCCCGACGCCTTTTCCGGCCAGGACTACTTTCCGGAAAAAATGGGCCGCCGCCAATTCTACGACCCGCCGGAACGCGGTTTCGAGCGGGAGCTGCGCAAGCGGCTCGAATGGTGGGCGAAGCTGCGGCGGGAGCGGGGTTAGGCAGCACCAAAGCGCTGCGCCGGTTTCTGCGGGGCAAGCGGCACGATCTTGATCGACGACTCCGCCTTGCCGGGATGTCCTTCCATATCGATCACCACGTGCCAGTGGCCGCTTTCCGGGATCTTCAGGCGGATGGGGGATTGTTTGGCGACGCCGCCGAGGAATTTGTGCTGGCGGGCGTTCTTGAACAGGTCGAAGTTGGCATGGCTCATCAGGCGCACATTGGCAATCGCCGACAGCGTGATCTCGATCACCGCCCCGCCGCGCTGCAGGTCGAGATCATAGTGCGTGTAGGAAAAGCTGTGTGCCATGGTCTGCCCGGAAATGTATCTGATTTTGCGCTAATATTGCCATGCGCCGGTTAATGTTTTCTTCCATGGCGTGGGTCGGCTGTGATTTGAATCTTCTATTGATTTCAGTGCGTTGCCGAAGAGTTCGGATTCAATCCGGCAGCCGGTTGAATCAAATCCGTAAGCGCTTCGCGGAAAATTTGCGTTGCAGTGTCGGGTCGGCGATGCGGCCGGCGTCCTTGGTGCATGAAGCCGGCGGGGCGCCGGTTGGAACCGAGGAGAACGACATGCCCAGGATGACCATCATCACCCTTCTGACCGCGGCCCTTGCCGCTTTTGCACCCGTCGCAGCCGCCGAGGAGGCCAAGGAAAACCCGTTGCAGGGCGAGGCCGGCAAGCCGGACAAGGCTGGCCATCTCGCGGTCAACGGCATCAACTACTATTACGAGATCCGGGGTGAGGGCGAACCTCTGCTGCTGCTGCATGGCGGCCTCGGCCAGATCGAGATGTTCGGCGCCAATCTCAAGACGTTGCAGGACAAGCGCCAGGTGATCGGCGTCGATCTGCAGGGGCACGGCCGCACGCCGCTCGGCGACCGGCCGATCGACATTCCGGCGATCGGCAAGGATATGGCCGAACTGGTGACGGCGCTCGGCTACGACCAGGTCGATGTGCTCGGCTATTCCTTCGGCGGCGGTGTCGCGCTGCAGATGGCCGCGCAGGCGCCGGACAAGGTGCGCCGCCTCGTCATCGCCTCTGCGCCGTTTGCCCGGAACGGCTTCTTTCCCGAGATGATCCCGCAGCAGGAGGCGGTTTCGGGCGCGATGGCGGACATGATGAAGGAGACGCCGATGTACAAATCCTACGCCGCGGTGGCGCCGGATGTCTCGGAGTTTCCAAAACTCCTCGACGCGATGGGGGCGGCAATGCGCGAGAAATATGACGCTTCCGATGCGGTGGCGAAACTCTCCATGCCGGTCATACTGATCTTCGGCGACAGCGACATGATCCGCCCGGAACATATCGTCGAGTTCTACCAGAAGCTCGGCGGCGGGCTGAAGGATGCCGGCTGGATGCGGGAAAACATGTCAAAGAACCGTCTGGCCATCCTGCCGGGCCTGACCCACTACGAAACCTTCGCAGCGCCCGCCCTCGTCAATACCGCGCTGCCTTTCCTCGATGGCCAGTCTAACACGCAGAGCTGGGCCGGGCAGGTTGACGGCAACTGAAACAGTCTGAAGCCCGGATGCGGAAATCGCATCCGGGCTTCACACGTCCGTGAGGCCGTCTGGCCGCGGGAGCCGCGCTGCGAGCGACCCCGGTCGAGGGGCTCCGCCTAGCGGCAGACGCGGACGCGTTTGATGATCAGGTTGCCGTAGTAGTCGTAGCTCTTGATCTTCTTGATGAAGCAATAGGGCTGGTAATCGTAGCTGTAATAGCCGGCCTGCGAGGGGGCGGCGAAGGAAGCGACGGCGGTGAGGGCGACAGCAGCGGCGAGGATGAGGTTGCGCATGGGAGATCCCTTCGGTTCGGTTGGGATGGTTCGTTCCATCCAGTGCCCGAAATGTCGCATGGGGCGCGGCTCCGCGCTGTTCCGCACGGAACAGGTGTTAAAGCCCCGCCGCCCAGGCCTTCACGGTTTTCGCCATCGTGGCGAGGTGGTCGGCGGCGGAGAAGCCGGAAATGCTCTTGCGCGGCTTGAGATCGTGGTCGCCGTCTTCCAGCCAGAGCAGGCGGATGCCGGCCGGCAGGCCGTAGCCGGGAACCTCGTCCTTGGTGCCGAAGGGATCGCGGGTGCCCTGGCAGATCAGCGTCGGTGTCTTCAACGCCATCAGGTGGGCGGTGCGCAGTTGCGTGGGCTTTTCCGGCGGGTGGAACGGGTAGCCGAGGCAGAGGAGGCCGGCGATGCGGCCTTCGGCGTAAAGGTCGTCCGCCACCATGCTGGCGACGCGCCCGCCCATCGACTTGCCGCCGATGACGAGTTTACCTTTCGCGCCAAGCGCCTCGACGGCCGCGTGGAACTCCGGGTTCAGCGTCTCGGCCTTCGGCGGCGGACGGCGGCTGCCATCGGTGCGGCGGGCGGCCATGTAGGGAAATTCGAAGCGGGCGATGCGCAGGCCTTCGCCGGCAAGGGCGGCGGCTGCCGCGTTCATGGATGCGGAATCCATCGGCGCACCGCTGCCATGGGCAAGCAGGATCGTGGTGGCGGCGTCGTCCGGGCCGGTGAAGAGGAAGTTCATCGCTTGGCGTGGTCCTTCACGTCGCCGGGGGCGATCGGGTCGCTGGCGGGAAAAGTCTCTTCCAGCGCTTCTTCCAGATAGTCGTCCTGCTCGGCCTCCAGGCTCTTCTGCTTCTGGCGCGCGCGCTCCTGCTCGAGCGAGGTTTTCGGGCTGTCCTTTTCCGTCGGCATGGTTGTCTCCCGCGGTGATCCTGTCCCTAACATAGGGTGTTTTTACCCCGAGGCGAGGCCCCGGTCAGCTTTCCGGCAGGGAGAGTTCGGCGATGACGGGCAGGTGGTTGGAGCCGAAATCCGGGCCGATGCGGCGGGCGGTGAGCGTAATGTCGGGCGAGACGGCGATGTGGTCGATCGAGGCGCCGATATAGGCGAGCGGCGCGAGCTTCAGGCTGAAGCGGGTGACCGGCTGCAACCAGCCGCCGGCGGTGGAGGCAAGGCCGGCCTGCTTCAGAAAATTGCGGAAGAACGGCGACCAGGTCGGCGTGTTCCAGTCGCCGGCGACGATGACCGGCGCCTTTTCCAGGTCGCCCTTTACGGCGTCGGCGGCGGCGGCGAGATAGTCGTTGCGGTCGCGCCATTGCCAGAGGCGGCGGGGTGTCTCGGGGTGGAAGGCGTAGAGGAACAGCGGCTTGCCGCGCGCATCGAGCTCCAGCCGCAGCGGCTGCTTGTAGGCGTCCTCCTCGGTGAAGGCGCGCTGCAGGGCGGTCTGGGCGCGGATCGGCAGCTGCGAATAGACCTTTATGCCGTCGCGCGTGGAAGGATCGAACTGGCTTTCATAGGGGAACAGGCGCGCGGCCGTGATGGCGTCCACGAAGCGCCGCGTCGTTTCCTGCATCACGACGATGTCAGGCTTTTCCCGGCGCAGCAGGTCGATGAAGGTCTCGGGGCTTTGCGCGTTCAGCACGTAGAGATTGGCGGAGAGCACCTTCAGGCCGCTGGCGGCGGTGGAGAGGCGGGCGGTCGGCACGTCGGCGGCGGGGATGAGCGCGACGGCAAGGCCGGCGACGGCCATGACGATCGCCTTGATCCGCCGCGTCACCAGCGCCGCTACGACGAGCAGGGCCCCCGTGACGACGACATAGGGCCAGGCGAAGGTGAGGAGGTCGACCAGCCAGAAGCGGTCGGCGGCAAGCACGACGATGCTGACGGTGAACAGATAGGCGATGACGCCCGGCAGGACGAGCACGCGGTAGGCGAGGGCGACCGGTCCGCGGCGCGGCGCTATCGGCATCGGCTGTTCCTTCCGCATCACGGGAGAGGCGACGATTCCCGCAACGGGATGTCCAGCCTTTACCCCGCCGCAGCCGTTGCCGCAACGCACAAAGCCCCGCAAACCCGCCTCAGGCCGGCGGAAAACCGTCCAGCGAGGGTGGCGGCGCCTTGGCCCGCAGCGCCACGAAGGCCCGGAACGACCGCAGGCGCGACTTCGGCAGCAGCGACCGCGCCACCGCGACCGCCGCATCCTGCATCTCCCGTTCGCCGCGCCAGGGCGAGGCGAACAGCAGCTTGCTGGCGGGCATGCTGTAGTCCCTGATATCGCGCACCAGCTCGGCGAAGGCGTCGAACAGGCGGCGCTGCTCTTCGTCGAGATTGTCGAGGCAGCAGGGCTGCCGGTCGCTTTCATAGAGGAACGAGCAGCGGCGCGCGCGCCGGCATGCGCGGATAAAGCAGGCGCGGGACGGCAAGGCGAGCATCTCGGCGGTGCGGGAAAGCAGCGGCTGGTCGAGCGGGGGAAGGCGGCTGCGGTCGAACATGGGGGCTCCTGTGGGTTGGGGACTGTCCCGGCCGGACGACACCGTGGCCGCAGGCCGGACAGGCGCCGCCCCGTTGCCGAGTGGGCAGGCCGTTCCGCCCGGAGCGCGCGCCGGCTGCGGCCGTCGCGCCGCCGGATTGCGGATGCGCGAAAACGGTCCCGCGCGTGAAAACACGCCGGGCTTTGGGCAGACGAACTTCGGACGGGGCGCCGGAGCTGCCGCATCTAAAGTATGTATATGGCACCTCTCGGCACCCCGTTCAGCGGTTTTTGCCTGCGACTCCGGTCCCTCTGCAAAGGCTGGCGCCGGCGGGCGGTTCCCGTCGGTTTCCGGGGCGGGCTTTTCCGGTTTACGAGACGGCGGCGCTCACCTTGAGCCCTGCCGCCCGGACAGGCGCGATCCGCACCCGTCCCGGAAAGACATCACCCCGGCGGACGATGCCGACGCATCCCCCGGGCCAGCCTCCTTGTGTGCCGCACAGGCACATCCGGCGCGCCGTTCGGGGCGTGAAGAGACGGGATCGGTCCGACACCCCGCCGCTTCCCCCGTGTCGCCGGAGGGAGACCATTTTCCGCAGGCCCTCGTGGAGCAGGCCTACGTCCCTCCCACCCCAAAAGCGCCGCCCCCGCCTCGCCGCAACGCCTTGCGGTGTATCCGCGGCGGGATGAGGGGATTATGGCATGGGGGATTGGGGGTGGGGAAAATTTGAGCAAATATCCTTGTAAGGCCGCGATATCCTGAAGGCCGGGCCAACGTTCATCCTCTCAGTTTTCGCTTGCATTATGATTGACAATGTAGGCAAAGCGGCACAGGAAGCTTTAAGCGTCTTTTGGAGATTTTTTCTCCCAATCTGGGTTAAACTCGTTTCCTGTGTTATTTAGGGCGGATAGTTGGTGGTGGGCTGAGAAAATGCTGTTGCGGTTTTCCGTGAAAAACTTCCTTAGTTTTAAGGATGAAGCCTCGTTGTCGATGGTGGCGTCTCACGATGAACGACACGCTGACCATATCCTCGCAGAACGGCAATACAATCCGAAGAAAATACTGCGGTCCGCTGCAATATACGGTGCAAACGGGCATGGTAAAACGAACCTCTTCAATGCTATAAAATTCGTAAAAGAGTTCATCGTAGAGGGAAATGAGGAAGGGCCAATACCAGTAAGGTCATATAAATCCAATTCCTCTCCGCCAGAGGCGACTGAATTCATATTCAATTTTTCTACAGGCGGTGTGGATTATGAATATGGTTTGAAGCTTAGTTCCACATCGGTTGAAGAGGAGTGGCTGTTTCACTCCCCGAAAGGCCGTGATGTTCGCGTATTCGAGCGCGTAACCAAGCGCAAAAAGAATGGCGATTTCGAAACACTCGTCGAGCTTGGCACACCCTTGAAAAGGAAGGTCCGTGGTGATCGTGCGTCGGGCGCCGAGTTTATGGAGTTTCTCTCAATCGGCATCTCGCCAACCCAGCCATATTTGACGGAGGCCGTAAAGCGAAATGTTAAGTGGTTGAGGGCGCCCTTTAATTGGTTTAGGCGATCGCTGCAGGTTATTAGCGCTGATTCAGATTACGGTGCTCTCAACGTTCGTGCGCATGAAGACGCTGATTTTATAAAGGCGCTTTCCGATAGGATTAAAGAAACCGGTATTGGGATTGATCATATCGAGACCGCGGCGAGAAAATTTGACTTAAGTGACCTCAAAGGTATTCCATTCGATATTGGTGATTTTATTGAAAATACTGTCGGTGAAGGGGATGTGGTTGAGTTTGCTGGGCCTGATGGAAAGAAAGTTATTTTAAAAAAGAAGGAAGGTGGTGAGGTTGAGGTAATCGACCTTCTCGCGGTCTATCGCCGTGATGATGGTGGCTTCGTGAAGTTTTCGCAGGAAGAAGAGTCTTCTGGAACTCGCCGCTTGTTTAATCTTCTGCCGATGCTTGTTGATCTAGGGAATTCGGACAGAACATTCGTTATCGACGAGTTGGATAGGAAACTTCACCCACTGCTTTCATACGAGCTGTTAAAATCCTTCCTTAATTCCTCGGAATGCGGGCAAATAATATTCACAACACATAACACCCATTTGCTAGATTTGGATTTGTTTCGTCGGGATGAAATTTGGTTTGTAGAAAAGGATAGAAATGGTCAGTCTACGGTGTATTCACTCGCTGACCTTAATGTTCGCCCGGATGTAGACGTGCGGCGCGGATACTTAAATGGCAGATTTGGTGCTATACCATTCGTGGGTAACATTTTCGATCTAGGATGGGCTGATTCAAACCAACATGTCGCTAACAACACGAAAACGAAGGCCACTGGATCGCGGAAGAAAACCTCTGCGCGACGCGCGATTGATAATCGTAGCTACTGAAGGAAGTGAGACCGAAAAGATTTATTTCGACGAGTTTCAAAGTTCTCGGGTGCAGGTTAGAACTATTGCATCGGTTGATGGAAATAGCTCTCCGGAAGCTGTTTTTTCGAATCTTCAGGGTTTTGAAAAAGAATACCAGCTAGGTGATGGGGATGAACTTTGATTGGCGGTTGACGTGGACCGCTGGAAAGAAAAAATGCTGGCCGGTGTTGCCAGCTTATGCTTGCAGAAGAGAATAAATCTTGCGATTAGTAATCCATGTTTTGAATTATGGCTTGCCTTGCATCTAGATGCAGATCTTCCGAGTACTGTGAATTCGAGAACGCTTGAACGCCATATTCGAAAACAGCTGGGTTCTTTTCAGAAATCGAACTATGATGCGAAAAGGATTCTTCAAAATATAGAGACCGCGGTGAGCAAGGCGAAGGATCTTGATGACGTCCCAAGCCATAGATGGCCGCAAA
This sequence comes from Shinella kummerowiae, assembly GCF_009827055.1. Taxonomy (GTDB): domain Bacteria; phylum Pseudomonadota; class Alphaproteobacteria; order Rhizobiales; family Rhizobiaceae; genus Shinella; species Shinella kummerowiae. The sequence goes on along the minus strand of NZ_WUMK01000004.1, from coordinate 503,120 downwards.
AAATGGGTACCCATGTGTACAAGCTTGTTGAGTCTATTTACGAGAGACTGAAGTAGGTTGTTAGTGTTGGTGAGATACGAGTATAAATTTTACTGTTAGATCATTCTTCTAAATTCGTTTTCAAATCGTCTATCGCCCCGGCCGACCCGTTTTCCCCTTTGTCCGCCCCTTGCGCTTCGCCTCCGCCGGGTCCTCATAACTCCCGACGCCGACCTTGCCGCGCACCACCGGTTTGGCGTCGTCGGCCCCGCTTGCACGCTCCGGCTGGCCTTCCAGCAACGGCGAGAAACGTTTCTTGCTGGAGAGGGTTTCGTCCGGGCGGGCGGGGAGGGTGCCGGTGACGGGTTTTTCGGTGCGGCCGACGGTCATTTCGTCCAGGCTGTTCTTGCGGAACAGGGATTTGCCGGCCGGGGTCGCGACGTCGCGGCCCATGTCGTCGAGGGCGGGTTTCTGGAAATAGCTGGTGCCGGCTTTACCCTCCCCTTGAGGGGGAGGGTCGGACCGCAGGTCCGGGGTGGGGTGATCCTCTCCGGCGACGGCGCTCGTAGCGGGGTCACCCCCACCCGCCGCTGCGCGGCGACCTCCCCCCTCAAGGGGGAGGTGGGTGGCCGGCTTGGCCGTCTTCTTTCCGGCATCCTGCGCTTTCGCGGTGCCTTTTGACTTTCCGCTCGCACCGTCCTTTGTTCTCACGGACCCTTTTGCAGTCCCGCTCGGGCCTTCGGCACTCGCCGCCTCCTGCCGTGCCATCGGGTCGTCCATGACGGCGAGTTCGGCGGCCTTGAGGCGCTTGATCTCGTCGCGCAGCCGGGCGGCCTTTTCGAAGTCGAGGTCGGCGGCGGCGTCGCGCATGGCTTTTTCCAGCGCGTTGAGATGGGCCTGCAGGTTGTTGCCGACGAGGTTGCCGCCATCGGCAAAACCCTTGCCGGAGACGCCGGAAATATCGGCGCGCACGTGGTCGCGCTCGTAGACCGAATCGAGGATGTCGGAAATCCGGGCTTTTACCGATTCCGGGGTGATGCCGTGCGCTTGGTTATAGGCCACCTGCTTTTCGCGGCGGCGGGTCGTCTCGTCCATGGCGCGCTGCATGGAGCCGGTGATGTTGTCGGCATAGAGGATGACCTTGCCGTCGACGTTTCGCGCCGCGCGGCCGATGGTCTGCACCAGCGAGGTTTCGGAACGCAGAAACCCTTCCTTGTCGGCATCGAGGATGGCGACGAAGCCGCATTCCGGAATGTCGAGGCCTTCGCGCAGCAGGTTGATGCCGACAAGCACGTCGAAGGCGCCGAGACGCAGGTCGCGGATGATCTCGATGCGCTCCAGCGTGTCGATGTCCGAGTGCATGTAGCGCACGCGAACACCCTGCTCGTGCAGGTATTCGGTGAGGTCTTCGGCCATGCGCTTGGTGAGCACGGTGACGAGCGTGCGGTAGCCGGCGGCGGCGGTCTCGCGGATCTCGCCCAGCACGTCGTCCACCTGGCTTTTCGCCGGGCGCACCTCGACGGGCGGATCGATCAGCCCCGTCGGGCGGATGACCTGCTCGGCGAAGACGCCGCCGGCCGCTTCCATCTCCCAGTTTCCGGGTGTCGCCGACACGGCGATCGTATCCGGCCGCATGGCATCCCATTCCTCGAAGCGCAGCGGGCGGTTGTCCATGCAGGAGGGCAGGCGGAAACCGTATTCCGCCAGCGTCGCCTTGCGGCGGAAGTCGCCGCGATACATGCCGCCGATCTGCGGGATGGTGACATGGCTCTCGTCGATGAAGATCAGCGCGTTGTCGGGAATGTATTCGAACAGCGTCGGCGGCGGCTCGCCGGGCTTGCGGCCGGTGAGGTAGCGCGAATAGTTCTCGATGCCGGCGCAGGAGCCGGTGGCCTCCAGCATCTCGACGTCGTAGCGCGTGCGCTGCTCGAGGCGCTGCGCTTCCAAGAGGCGGCCGGCCTTTTCCAGCTCGACGAGGCGGTGCTTCAGCTCCTCCTTGATCGCCTTGATGGCGCCGTTCAGCGTGGGGCGGGGCGTGACATAGTGGCTGTTGGCGTAGATTTTCACCGATTTCAGGTCGCCGGTCTTCTGGCCGGTCAGCGGGTCGAATTCGGTGATCGCGTCGATCTCGTCGCCGAACATCGAGATGCGCCAGGCGGCATCTTCAAGGTGGGCGGGGAAGATTTCGATCGTGTCGCCCCGGACGCGGAACGAGCCGCGCTGAAAGTCCATCTCGCGGCGCTTGTATTGCTGGGCGACGAGATCGGCGAGCAGCTGGCGCTGGTCGAGCCGTTCGCCGACCTGCATCTGGAAGGTCATGGCGGTGTAGGTCTCGACCGAGCCGATACCGTAGATGCAGGAGACCGAGGCGACGATGATGCAGTCGTCGCGCTCGATCAGCGAGCGGGTGGCCGAGTGGCGCATGCGGTCGATCTGCTCGTTGATCGAGCTTTCCTTCTCGATGAACGTATCCGAGCGCGGCACATAGGCTTCCGGCTGGTAATAATCGTAGTAGGAGACGAAATATTCGACCGCGTTTTCCGGGAAGAAGTTCTTGAACTCGGAATAGAGCTGGGCGGCCAGCGTCTTGTTCGGCGCGAGGATGACCGCCGGGCGCTGCGTCGCCTCGATCACCTTTGCCATGGTGAAGGTTTTTCCGGAGCCGGTGACGCCGAGCAGCACCTGGTTGCGCTCGCCGGAGCCGAGGCCTTCGACCAAGTCCTTGATCGCCGTCGGCTGGTCGCCGGCCGGCTGGTATTCGGAGATCATGCGGATGGGGATGCCGCCCTCCGATTTTTCCGGCCGGGCCGGGCGGTGCGGCGTCCACAGCTTGCCGTCCTTGAACAGCGGATTACCGCTCTCGATGAGCTTCGACAGCGCGTCCACCGTCGCGGTGACGGCCGTGCCGGCGCTGAGCGAGGCGGCGTCCTCCAGCGAGACATCGAGACCGGAGACCGGGTTGAGGCCGGCGGCCGCACGGGTCTTCGGATCGGACGAGCCGCCGATCGACACGCCGCGCGAGGTTTTGGAGACGGTGACGTTTTCCGTGTGGCGGCGGGCGGCGTTCTCCACCGTCTTGCGGTGTTTGCCGGCCTTCGACGCGACCTCGCGGCGGCTTTCGACGCTTGCCGCCTCGGCTTCTGCCTCGAGCTGCTTCACCCAGTCGGAGACGCTGCCGGAGATCGGCGCGCCTTCAAAGTCGGACTGCGGGGCTTCCTCGAAACCGGGGTTCGAGGGCGAGGGTTTTTTCGGGGATCTGGCCATGCGGGGAATATGGCGAGAGTCATCCGGAAAGAAAAGAGGGCATGAGTACAAAAGGGAAACGAATTTGCGGCCGTGTCCATCCGTTATCGCTGAAACACGGCGAGGGGCGGTGATGAACGCAATCGTTGACGAAGCGGCACTGATGCCGAAGGACGCCGCGCTGGCGGATCTGCACGCGGCAGTGGCGACCTACAATGCATCGCGCGGCCGGGTGACCAGCGACATGTATGTGCGCGTGGTGCTGATCTTTGGCGGCTACCTGGTGTTTGCGGCCTTCGTGGCCTACATCGCCTGGGTGGAGATCGCCACCGATGTCGTCGGCATCGTGCTCGGGCTGCTGTTCGTCGGCGGCGGCTTCGTCTGGCGGTTTGCCATCGCGCCGGCCAGGCAGTTCCAGCAAAGCCTGCGCGACCGCATGCTGCCGCTGGTTTTCGGCTTCGTCGACGAGGTGAAATACGGGCACGGCGCGGAGCCACATTTCATGCGCACCATGCCCGGCAAGGAGCTGGTGCAGCGCGACCGAAACGAGCATGGCGACCTGATCGCCGGCCGGCATGAGGGGCTGACCTTCGTTCTGGCGGAATCCGAATTCATCACCGGCAGCGGAAAAAGCAGGCACACCACCTTCAAGGGCGTGATCTTCCATTTCCTGCGCGAACAGGAATTCCCCGGCCTGCTGCTCGCCGCGCGCCGGCCCAATGCCGTGCACCGATTCATGCGCGACCTGTTCGGCGGCTCCAGCCTGGCATTGGTGACCAGCGGCAATGTCGAGGTGGACAGCTCGCACGAATTCCGCACCAACCGGCCGGACGCGGCGACGCCGATCGTGCAGGGCGCGCTTGCCAAGGCGCTGGATTATCTGGCGACGGAATGGCGGGACGACGTGGTGCGCATCGCGCTGAACGGCCGGGACTGCTACCTGCTGGTGCCGGCGAGGAAGGATTTCTTCGAACTGCCGCCGGTGGACACACCGATCGACTTCGACCGCCACCTTCGGCCGATGATCCGCGATCTCGTGATGCTGCTGGCCACGGCGAAATTGGTGAGCCGGATATCATAACATCACAGGGCGCAAAGGTCGCACGCTCAACTATAGACGCCCCACTCTAGGGAGCGACATATCCGACAAGGCCATTGCAGAAGCACGGGCTACCCATTGGAGTGGGCGGGATGAGACATATCGGACCTCCCGGAACGATGCAGCGCATTCCGAGCGCTTGCGCCTGTTTTTCCGGGGTGGCCTCGGCGGTGGACCGCTGCACGACCTCCGCCGGGAAAGCAGTCATCAGAAGGAGTGCGGTCACGATGAATGGGCGGCTCATACTGGATCCTCCTCGTGCAAGTGGCTGCCAACGGGTGTTTGGAAAACGACGTTCATTTGCCTGCCTCGGCTTTGATCAAGTTTTCAGGCGCCGGTTTCGCGTCATCGACAGCGACGACAAGCCCATCTGTCTGAATCATGTCTTCGCTTGTCCAGACGACGAGAGAAAGCGGGCCGACCGGGAAGGGGCCATCAAATTCCGCCATGAGGCCGCGCATGTCGGGCAGAACCAGCAGGCTCTTTGCCTTGCGTCCCTGCAACAGGACGACACTGCTGCGCCATAGACGGTCACCGGGTATTATGACGGTGCCGCCAATCGCCGCGCTGATCTTCTGCCCGGGCGCCTTGCTAGAAATGATCCTAGGTTTTCTGTACCGAAAGTCATTGGCGACATAGGTATCCAGAACCTCGTCATCGAACGGTAGCGGCACGGGGATCTCAGTCACTTCCTCAACTTCCCGTTCAGAACCGTCGTGGTTGAGCCATCCCTTGCGGACTTTGAGCTTCAGTTCCTCCAACCAGGCGGGAATGGACAACAGGGCGGTCTGGGAGTGTTGACGAGCGCCACCGACGGCGCTGACATTCATGACCCATCCGAACGTTATCCGGTTGGCGTCTTTTTCACCGATGCCGTAGCCAATGCCTTCCGTTTCGCTGGAAAACCCTTCGCGCAATGCGCTGCGAAACGCCTCGGAGGAAATCGCCGCCGCTTCGTCGCCTGCTGGTGCCATGCCGAAACTGACACGATCAGCGAGAGATCGGGCAGCATAGATCGCACTGGAACGATTTGTCGGCATCAGGGAATAGGCGAAGCTGTCCATCCGGGACACCTGGCCGATGAAATTGAAAAAGCCCGATGGAAAACCGTATAGAAGGCAGTTTTTGCGCAAGTTGGCGCATTCCCCGCTGTCATATCTTACGATGGTGTATTTCGTTGCGTCCTGCTTTCCGGCAGTGGCGGTGTTGGCGTAGTTTGATAGTTCCCCGAGCCTTGACCACCCATCGCTGGATATTTTGTATTTTATCTGCGCTGTGAAATTCCTGGCGATGGAGTTATCCTGCTCCCCGGCTGCCGCCTTGATGATCAAACTTGATTGCCCACCCGCTTCTTCTGTTTTCGCAATGATGACGCCGTTGGTTATGAGGTCGAAAACCGCCTGCATGGATGGGGGTAACGAGGTACCCGAAGCCGCATCGGAATGCCCCGTCTGGCCCGTGCTGCGGTTCTTGTAGCGCGCCAGCAAATTGGAGGTGTAGGCCGCGTAGATGCTCGTGTAGTCACCGCATTCCCGTGGTTTGCTGGCGACATTGCAGGCGTCCAGATTTTTGATGTCGTCGTCGAAAATGATGAAACTCTCGGTCAGGCTACCGACTTGAAAGGTCAGCGCGCCTTTCGTGCATGATCCAAGTATTTCGACAATGTCTCTCCATGGTGGCTCGACAATAACCCGGTAAAGCCTTGCGTCTGCCTGTGTCTGTCCGTCTGCCGCCGTATCTAGAACATCGATCATTCGGGCTCCGAGTCCGTCCTCGACGGCCCGTCTGGTCTCTTCTTTCGTCTGGGGATCGGAGTCGCAGCGCTTGGGAGACGCGTTCAAACGATTTTCAATACTCTTCAGCCATCGCGTGTAGAGGTCGTTGATTTTTCCGAGACTTGTTCTTTGGTCGGAGAGGATGTCGTAATATTTTCCGCACAGATAGAGGACGACCTCCCATCGCACCCGCTGGTCCTGGTTGCGAGCCTTGCAGTCCGCGAGGATCGGATTTTTTTCGCTGGGAAACTCATTCATGACATCATCGTACTTGAAGGCGATGTTGCCGGTGTCGAGTGAAACCTCCACGAATGCGCGACGCTCGACGGACCTGTTGGGAATGACCGTCGTGTCGAACTTAAGCGCCACGAGCGTGTTGCCGATCAGATCGTGTCGGTCGTCGAGCATGTTTTCAATGATGCTTTGGCGGATCTTGTCACGCGTCGCCGCCTTGATCTCGTGTTCGAGGTCGAATGGCATCTTTTCGAGTTGAGGAAGAGCCGCGCCTGCCGCACCCGTTCCGTTGCTACCATTGGTGTCGCCGGCACTCTCACCGGCTGTTTTGTCACCCTCTTTTGCGCGCAGGGTAAGATCGGTGGTTCGTCTCGTGCTGTCCGAGATGCGCGTGCTTAGATAGCTGCCAGCGTCGAGGCGCGCCATTTCATCGCGCAGCCACACGGCCTGTTCATAGCGGTCATTGACTAGCCTTTCGCGGGTGTAGACTTCGGGACTGTCGATGTAGATTTTTCCGCTTGTCCTGAACTGTGTGTAGTCATCGAGGACGTTGGCCAGATTTTCCCGGTTTGTGACCGCATAGTAGAGCGCGACGACGGCAAGCAAGGCATAGAGTTTCCTGCTTCCCAGCAGAAAGCCGAAGCCGTCGCTTATGAGGCGGAGGCTCTTCGCCATAAAGGTGCGTGCAGCCTGCAGAGACGTTCCGGTACGTTTTCGAAACAACAGGGGCGTCATCATGGAGCGTCTCCAGAGTCGTAGCCTCGTGTCGTGTTTGGATTGGTTTTTCTCTGGGCTTTGCAGAGGGACGTCAGCAATCTTCCCTCGCAATAGACCTTGATCCGTCTGCCTGTAGGCGTGCAATTCGGGTCGAGGCTTTCTCGTATCTCGACATCTACTGGACACTGGGGCTGGGCATGTGCGGCCACGCTGCCGAGAATGTTGCCGGTCGTCAGCAAAAGGAAGAGGAAGCGAAACATTTCTGCTCTCCGCTTTCAATTCAGCGCAGATGACAAAGATATCTCGACGAACTTAATCACATATTCATAAATCAATCAATGGTTACAATTTTCTAGTTTTGCGTGATTTGCCGTGCGTTGGTATATTGCAATCGATGCGCGATCATCTGCCTGAAAGCATCCCCCGCAATTCCCCCGCTACATGCTGCACCGCCCGGTCCTTGTCGCGGCGGCGGTGCCAGGCGAGGTGGAGCGGGAAGCCGGCGACGGGGATGGGGGGCAGGACGATGTGGAAACGCTCGGCGGCATCCGGCGGCAGGCAGTGGCTCGGCATCATGGCGATGAGGTCGCTGTCCTCCAGCAGCGACGGCACCATCAGGAAGCTCGGCACGACGATGCCGACGCGGCGGGATTTTTGGAGGGCGGCAAGCTGGTCGTCGAGGGGCGTGCGCGTGTCGCCCCGACCGGAGACGAGGATGTGCGGATAGGCCAGCCAACGATCGAGGGTGAAGCCGGCGGCAGCCGGGTGGGTCTTCCGCATGGCGATGACATAGTGCTCTTGCAGCAGGGTTTCGCAGTGGAACGCGGTCTCATCGATGGTGGGGAAGACCGAGAGCGCGATGTCGCTGGCGCCACGGGCGAGAGATTCGAGCACGGCGGGGGCGCCATGCCACGGCTGGATGACCAGATCGATGCCGGGTGCGGAGCGGGCAAGGGCGTGGTGCAGCGGGCCGGCGATGAGAATGCCGGGATGATCGGCGGTGACGATGCGCACGGTCTGGCGGATGTCGGAGAGTGGCTCCTCCGGGGCATCGACCACGGCGGCGATGCCGACGAGCAGGTTTTTCAACGGGTCGCGCAAGGTTTCCGCCTTCGGTGTCAGCCGCATGCCGCCCTTGCCGCGCTCCAGCAAGGGATCGGCGAAGAGATGGCGGCAGCGGTCCAGCGCGCTGGAGGTGGCCGGCTGCGACAGGTTCAGTTTGGCGGCGGCGCGCGAGACATGCGCCTCGTCGAGCAGGGCGTCGAGGATGACGAGCAGGTTGAGGTCGATCGATCTTAAATTCATCGTATCGATAATAGCATATACAAATCATCCATTGGAATGATTTTGAGGGGCAAGGCATTCTCGGGGCGTCAACACAGGAGATGACGCCATGAGCAAGACCTTGATCCTTCTTTTTCACCCCGATCTCAGCGGCTCGCGCGCCAATGCCGCGCTTGCCGGCACCGCCCTTCGCCTGCCCGATGTCGAGGTCATCGACATGTATGCGCTCTATCCGGACGGCAAGATCGATGCGGAGCAGGAGGTGGCGAGGCTGCTGTCGGCCGACCGCATCGTGTTGCAGTTCCCGATCCAGTGGTATTCCACGCCGCCGCTTTTGAAGGCCTGGCAGGATGCGGTGCTGACGCGCATGTACTACGTCCACTACGAAACGGAAGGCCGGTTGCTGGAGGGCACGCCGTTGCTCGTCGCCACAACGGCCGGCAATGTGCCGGAAGCCTACGCCGCCGACGGCGCCAACAAGTTCACCATGGCCGAACTGCTGCGCCCGCTGGAAGCGACCGCGCATCGCTGCGGCCTGCCGTGGCAGCCGCCTTTCGTGCTCTTCCAGGCCAACAGGCTGGACGACATTGCCCTGCATGGCGCGGCGAAGACCTATGCACAGCGTCTCGCGGACTGGCGCACGGCGACCGAACCGCAGGAGGATTTCCGGCGCTTCCTCGTGGAAGCCTGGGGGTGAGCCATGGCGCGGCTGATCTTGCAATCACGTCAAAACCGCGCCGTTCTGGTATCTGCGGACGGCGCGGTGACTACGGCGCGCCGGCCGCGTTCTGGCTGATCCGCGCAGCATGCTGGTCGAGCCAGCGCGGGATTTCGGCGGCCGGCATGGGACGGGCGAAGTGATAGCCCTGGGCATGGCGGCAACCGAGCATCCTGAGCACTTCGGCCTCTTCCTCGTCCTCGACGCCTTCCACGACGATATCGATGGAAAGCGCATGGCCAATGCCGACGAGGGCGGCGATGAGGGCCTGGTTCTCGCGGCTTCTGGCGATGCCGGTGACGAAGCTGCGATCGATCTTCAGCCGGTCGATATGCAGGCTGACGAGATAGGCCAGCGACGAATGACCCATGCCGAAATCATCGACGGCCAAGCGAAAACCTGCCGCCTCGAGCCGGGCCAGCTCGGCACCGGCAGCCTGGCTGTCCAGCGTCGCCTCTTCGGTGATCTCGATTTCCATCAGCGCCGGGGAAACCTCGTGTGCGGCGGCGATGCCGCTCAGCAGGCGCGACAGTGTGTGGCCGGAAAATTCGCGGGGCGAGACGTTGACGGCGACGCAGGCCGCCGGCAGGCCGAGGCGGGGCAGGGTGCGCAGCAGCTCGGCGGCGCGGGTGGCGACATAGCCGGTCAGTTCGGTGGCGATGTGCAGGGCCTGCGCGGCGCGCACGATATCCGGCGGATTGACCGGGCCGAGATCGGGATGGGTCCAGCGCAGCAGGGCCTCGAACCCGGTGACGCGGCCGGTGGCTAGCTCCACCTGCGGCTGGAAGACCACCACCAGCTGATGGTTTTCGATCGCCTCGGCGAGCGTCGCTTCGATGAGGCGCTGCCGCTCGATGCGGGCTTTCAGCACGGGGTTGAACAGGCCGAGCCGCCGGCGGCCGCCCTCCTTCGCCGCATAAAGCGCGATATCGGCGCTGGCGAAAAGATCGTCCGCCGTGTCCCCATGTTGCGGGTGGAGAGCCAGCCCGGCGCTGGCGCCGACCGTGACGGGGCGCTCGCCGATCGCGATGGGATCGCCGGCAAGCCGCACGATGCCCTCGCCGATCTCGCGCCCGCGCCCTTCCGCCTGTTCGCCCTCGACGATGACGGCGAACTCGTCGCCGCCGAGGCGCACCACCGTATCCATCGGGCCGGTGAGGCCGAGAAGGCGGCTGGCGATTTCGACGAGCACGGCATCGCCGGCGCCATGGCCCATCGTGTCGTTGATCGCCTTGAAACGATCGAGGTCGATGACGAGCAGCGCCAGCGTTCCGCTGGGGAATTCGTCGGCGAGCAGGCCGCGCAGCCGCTGGTTGAACAGGGCGCGATTGCCAAGGCCGGTCAGCGGGTCGCGGTTCGCCAGCGATGCGAGCTGGTGATAAGACTGGCGGATTTCCGCATTGGCATCCGACAGCGATGCGGCCAGCGCCACGGCCTTCAGCCGGTCGATCTGGCTGCGGATGAAGCCGGCCTCGCTGAGCTGGCCGGCGCGCACCATCATGACGGCGAGCAGCACGGCGTCGGCGGCGATGACCAGCGCATCCGTCGTGCCGGTGTTCACGAGCGAGATGACGGCGGTGACGAGTGGCGGGCCGGCGAACAGCAAGGCCGTGCGGGCATAGGCGGTGCTCTGCATCAGCGAGCCGGCGCAAATTCCGCCGATGATGAAGATGAGGTAGGGATTGAGTTGGCCGCCGCCCTGGGTGGCACCGACGAAGGGCACGAGGCTCCACGCGACGCCGCCGCCGAGCGCGCCGAGCGACAGAACGCCGAGCGCACGCCGCGGCCGCTCCACCGCACAGTTCAGACGCCGGACGACGCGCACGCCGAGATAGCGCGAGAGATTGACGGCAAGCACGGCGGCCAGCCAGAGAAGGATGCGGATGTCGGGACCGTCGAGCCAGAGGATCGCCGCGGTCGTCACGGCAAGGAAGCAGTTGGCGGACAGCGACAGAACGATGCCGTCCAGCACGGACAGCGCCTGTGCTGAAAGGATCTGGCGTCTTGTCGGTTCATCCGCCGGCATCAGCCGGCTCGCATCCGTCATTCTAAGTCCAGCCCCGTCGGTTTGCCGTCTGGACGGCTCGCGGGGATGGTGTGGCGGGAGGCATAAGATTGTCTTAACGGGGGATCGCGAGAATCAGCGGCTCACCGATCTTGACGGTATCGGCCCGTCGGCTATGCCCTTGGTCCATCTCCTCGGGAATCAGGAACCGCCGATGCCTTTCAGCCTCACCCCCGCGGCCATCTGGCCGATCGTGCTGCTCTGCCTCTCCAACGTCTTCATGACCTTCGCCTGGTACGGCCACCTCAAGTTCAAGTCGGCCCCGCTTTTCATCGCCATTCTGGCGAGTTGGGGCATCGCCTTCTTCGAATATTGCCTGGCGGTGCCGGCAAACCGCATCGGCCACGAGGTCTATTCCGCCGCACAGCTTAAGACCATCCAGGAGGTCGTGACCCTCCTCGTCTTCGCCGGTTTCTCCGTGTTCTGGCTGAAGGAAAGCCTGACCTGGAACCACGCCATCGGCTTCATGCTGATCGCCGCCGGTGCCGCTTTCGTGTTCAAGGGATAGGCCGCGTCTCCCAAAATAGTCGCAATCGGACGCAAGCATTGCGCATGGATCAGATGGGACTTGTGTGATGTCGAGCTTTGCCACCATGGCGGCCATACGCTTCGGCTACGGCAGACGGCCAGGCGAAACACCGCCGGACAGCGTGGATGCGCTGATCCTTCAGGTGGAGCGCGGGGTTGGGGAGACCAGTCTCTTTCCCTTCGAGGGCATTGCTGAACGCCGCAGGCGCTTTGCCATTTACCGCACCGTGGAGGCCGACACGAGGAAGGCGCGTGAGGCCGGTACGCTGGCAATGATCGGCGAGAGCAGCATCAATCCCTACAGCACGGCGCTTAAAAATGCCCTTTACCGCGACCGGCACCGTAAGGTCGAGCAGGCGGTTGTCTCACAGAACGGCTTCTTCGAGCGGCTTTTCCGCAGCGATGCAGGAGGCCACGGACACGGACCTGTTGTCCGACACGATCCACGGTAAGAAGGGAAAGCCGAGGCCAGGTGTCGAAGCTGTGGCGAAATTTACTGCAGGCATGCTGTCGGCGGACCATCGCATTGCCAGCTTCTCCATCAACGGCTGGGATACGCATCTCAGCCAGGCGCGAGTCTTCCAGCGGCCGACCAAGGATCTTGCTGCGGCGATCACCGCGCTCAAGGCGAACCTCTCTCCCGAAATCTGGCGCAAGACCGCGATCCTGGCGATCACGGAATTCGGACGGACGGCGCGTGAGAACGGTTCGGCGGGTACGGACCATGGCACGGGTGGCGTCGCTATTTTGGCTGGCGGTGCGGTTGCCGGGGGCAAGGTCTATCGCGACTGGCCGTCGCTGGCCGATGGCGAGCTGCTCGAGGACCGCGATCTGCGGCCGACGATGGATCTGCGCCAGATCGCGGCGGCCATGCTGCGCCAGCAGTTCGGCATTTCCACACGCGACCTCGAGGCATCCGTTTTCCCCGGCCTCGTCGTCGACAAGCGGCCGGCCTTCCTGCGCGGATGATCACTCCAGCATGTCGAAGGCGCGGAAAATCCAGCTTAGCTGGTAGAGGATGCCGAGGCTGACGAAGGCGGTGTGGAAACGGCGGCTCGCCGTCCAGGCCGCCGTGAGGCAAAGCAGGATGAAGATGACGTTGCGGATCGGGTATTCGTAGCCGAAGGAGCCGAAATAGGCTTGTCCCTTCAGCGCCGTGTCCAGCAGATCGACGGTGAAGACGAGGGCGAACGCGCCGAAGAACCATTTTCGCCGGGAGTAGAAATAGTCCTCGTAGCCGGCATAGTCGTCGAGCGTCGTCGGAAACAGGAAGACGGCGAGCAGGAAGAACAGGCAGCAATAGCTGATCAGGAACAGGTAGACGCCGAAGCCGATCGTCGTCAGTGCCTGGAGACGGAACTCCCACCACCAGAAATGCAGCAGAAACAGGAGAAGGAAGGCAGCCCAGGCAAGATGCACGGGATAGGCCTTCACCTTGCCGGGATGCTGGATGAACAGCGCGACGCCGGTCAAGAGACGCGCGACGGTGAGGCTGACCACCATGCCGATGACGATGCGCACATGGCCGAAAATGGCGGGATCCGGGGTCGTGTGTTCCATGGGCGCTTCCTGTCGCCTTATTCGACGGGGACAGGGGTCGGATGGCCGTCCTTGTCGAGCGCCACCATGACGAAGGTCGCCCCCGTCACCTTTTCGAGCGTCGTGGTGAGGTAGCGCTGCGCCCAGGCCTCGACGGACAGCGTGATCGAGGTGCGGCCGACGCGGGCGATATCCGTGTAGATGCTGAGCGTGTCGCCGATCTTCACCGGCAGGTCGAAGGCCATTTCCTTGACGGCGGCCGTGACCACGCGGCCCTGGGCGCGCTCCGCCGCGCGGATGCCGGATGCAAGGTCCATCTGCGCCATGACCCAGCCGCCGAAAATATCGCCCGCGGCATTGGCGTCGCCCGGCATGGCGAGCGTGCGAAGGGTGAGCTGTCCGTTGGGCGTGCTGGTCATGCGGTCCTCTCCGTTTCCCTTCGGTCTAGCCCAATGCGGGCGACGGAGAAAGAGGGCGGATGCGCAGCCGCGAATCCGGACGCGCCATTTTCGAGCATGCTCAGACTCTAAAATTGATAGTTGCAATTTTAGACGATTTTAAAAGGTTTCCGGGACCTTCGCCGACAAGGCGCACTGCGCCCGGTGGTGTCGAGGAGAGCCCGGTGAAGAATTTCAGAATTTCCACGCGACTTTCATTGCTTGTCGGTCTGGCCCTGACCATCTTCGCGGCGGCCCTCGTCTATAGCCTCTACCATTATCAGGACGCCATGGTCGTCGAGCGCAAGGCAAAACTTGCTGCGATGGACCAGAGCATGCTGACCTTGTTCAAGCATTATCACGAACTTGAAACTGCCGGCACGCTGACGCGCGACGAGGCGCAGACGCGGGCGAAGGACGCTGTGCGGGCGCTGCGCTACGAGGACAGCGGCTACTTCTGGATCAACGACATGAATGCCGTGATCGTCATGCACCCGATCAAGCCGGCGCTCGACGGCACCGACCAGTCCGGCATGGCCGATCCCACCGGCAAACACATCTTCACCGAATTCGTGAAGGCGGTGAAGGCAAGCCCGACCGGCCAGGACTTCGTCGACTACTACTGGCCGAAGCCGGGCTTCGAGGAGCCGGTGCTGAAATATTCGCATGTTGCCGGCTTTGCCCCCTGGGGCTGGATCGTCGGCACGGGCGTCTATGCCGACGACCTCGCCGCGATGTTCCGCAGCAATGCCATCGAAACGGCGATGATCCTCGCCGTCGGCGGCCTCGCCATCATTCTCGTCGCCTATGCGATCGTGAAGAGCGTGACGGGCCCGATCCGGCGCCTCAAGACCGCGATGCAGGCCATCGCCGAGGAGGATGTTTCGAGCGACGTGCCGGAAACCGACCGCAAGGACGAGATCGGCGAAATGGCCAAGGTGGTTTCGATCCTGCGCCAGTCCGTGGCAGAGCGTGCACAACTGCGTGTCCGCGAGGGCGAACAGCAGATCCGCCTCGATGAGGAGCGCAGCGAGAGCGAGCGCCGGCAGCGGCAGGTGAGCCAGGGCCAGACGGATGCCATGCATGTCGTCGGCGGCGCGCTGGAGCGGCTTGCCAATGGCGACCTCACTGTTTCCATCGGCGCGATCGCGCCGGAATATGCCAAGCTGCGCGACGACTTCAACCGGGCCGTCGATGCGCTGTCCAGCGTGATCAACGCCATCGCCCACTCGACCGAGATCGTGCATGGCAGCGCCGGCGGCATCGCCGAAGCGGCGAATAACCTTTCGCACCGGACGGAGCAGCAGGCGGCCTCGCTGGAGGAAACCGCCGCCGCCCTCGACGAGATCACCGCGACAGTGCGCAGCGCCTCCGAGCGGGCCGCCGAGGCAAGCCGCATGGTGGCCGAGACCAAGCAGTCGACCGGCCGCTCCAGCAGGATCGTGCGCGATGCCGTCGCCGCGATGAGCCGCATCGAGGATGCCTCCAGCCGCATCAGCCAGATCATCGGCGTGATCGACGAGATCGCTTTCCAGACCAACCTCCTGGCGCTGAATGCCGGCGTCGAGGCGGCGCGGGCAGGCGAGGCGGGTCGCGGTTTCGCCGTCGTGGCGCAGGAGGTGCGCGAACTCGCGCAACGCTCCGCCAATGCAGCGAAGGAAATCAAGGGCCTCATCAGCAATTCGGCCGCGGAAGTTGGCACCGGCGTGGCGCTGGTGCGCTCGACGGGCGACGCGCTGACCGAGATCGAGGTGCTGGTCAACAAGGTCAACGAGCAGGTGACGTCGATTGCCACCTCTGCCCGCGAGCAGGCCACCGGCCTTGCCGAGGTCAACACGGCGGTCAACCAGATGGACCAGATGACCCAGCAGAACGCCGCGATGGTGGAGGAAACCAACGCCGCCGGCCAGACGCTGACCCAGGAAAGCGAGCAGTTGAAAATGCTGCTCGGGAACTTCCGGCTGAACCCGGCCGGGGCGGCGGATCATCGCCGCCGCGCTGCATAATCCAAGAAGACGATCTCCGGACTTCCTTGCCCCGGCGCTCGACCAGCGCCGGGGTTTTTCGTTGCCCCTGTGAATCCGGGGGCCGGTGGGAACGTTTCCTTTACCCTGTTGCGGGAAAATCTTCTGGAAATGCAGGCACCTCGCCCTGCAGGTCCGGTTTCAGGCCTTCGCCGTCCGATTGCGGACAAAAGCGGCCTGCACCATCACCGGACAAAGGTGTGTGCAACCGGGACTTCGCGATGGTGCGAAGCGGTGCCAGGCGGAAGTGACAATGGGTATTGCGTTCGTTTCCCGTCTTCGCAGGCCGCTCGGGCTGCTTCTCGTCCCGGCGATTCTTGCCGCCTGTTCCGGCGGCCTGACCCCGCCCGACGACATCGATGGCGCCGGTGTCAGCGCTATCCGGCCGGTGGCGGAGGTTTCCGAGCGGCAGGTCGACGATATGGGCGATACGGGCGGCGATCTCACCGCCTATCCGGTGGAGGAGCCCGCCGGCCGTGTGGCGACGGCCGATACGGCCATGATGACGCCGGTGACGGAAAACAAGCGCCTGCCGATGATCGACAGCGACGAGGCGATGGAGATTTCACAGGCCCCGTCCGGCGTACTCACGGTGCCGGAGGGCGGCGTGAACATGGACGAGGGGCTCGGCGTCGGACGGGTCGAGGGGCTCGCGGAAACGCAGGCCAACGAGATCGCCGAAGGCAACGCCACGCAGGTCGTCGTCGACGGCATCGGCACGGATACGCCGCAGCAGATCGGCCAGCCGGATACGATCCCCATGTCGGAGGCCGGGGTGGAACTCGGCACGGCGGCGGAAAACAACGATTATCTCCAGGTGCCGGACAAGGCCACGACCCGCCGCCGCAAGGCCGTCGACGAGGAACAGGTCGCCTTCCTGCCGCGGCTCAACAACCCGATGCAGCTTCCGGAAACCATGGGCGGCATGCCGGCCTCGGAAAAGGCCTGCCGGCAGCGGCTCCAGAAGCTCGGCGTGAAATTCCGCGACGTGCCGCGCATTTCCAAAGGGCGCTCGTGCGGCATTGCCTGGCCGGTCGAACTGTCGGGCCTTTCCGGCGGCATCCAGATCAAGCCGGCCGCACAGGTCAACTGCCAGATCACCGAGGCCTTCGCCCGCTGGGTGAAGCAGGAGCTCGTACCCTCGACGCGCACGCGCTATCTTTCCGGCGTCTCGGCCATTCACCAGATGTCGTCCTATTCCTGCCGCACCATGAATTCGCAGCGCGGCGCCGCCATGTCCGAACATGCCAAGGGCAACGCCATCGATGTGGGCAAGATCGTGCTGAAGAGCGGCAAGGCCATCGCCATCGAGAAGAAGGGTTTCTTCGCCTTCCGCGAAAAGGGCCTGCTGAAATCGGTACGCAGCGACAGCTGCAAGTATTTTTCCACCGTGCTCGGCCCGGGTAGCGACCGGTATCACAAGGATCACTTCCACTTCGACCTGCGCGCCCGCAAGTCCGGCTACCGGCATTGCAGCCTGTAGAATCCCGTTCGCCTGAAGGGCGCGGCTATTTCGGGTGACAATGTCGGTTTAGGGCAGGGCGAACCGTCTTCCAGACGAAGAGCCAGGGAGAACCAAGATGACCGTCACCATAACCGCATTTGAACAATCGCCCGACCGCGGGCGGGGATTGGCGCGTGACATGCGCGTCCGCTGGGCACTCGAAGAGGTCGGCCAGCCCTACGACGTCCACCTCCTGTCCTTTGCGGCGATGAAGAAGCAGGCGCATCTTTCGCTCCACCCGTTCGGGCAGATCCCGACCTATGAAGACGGCGATCTCGTGCTGTTCGAATCGGGGGCGATCGTGCTTCACATCGCCGAACAGCATGCGGGCCTGCTACCGAACGAGGTAGGTGCGCGGGCGCGGGCGATCATGTGGATGTTTGCCGCAGTCGGCACGGTGGAGCCGCCGATCGTCGAGCGTTCGGCCGCCTATCTGATGGAACGTGACAAGCCCTGGTATGCCGAGCGGCTGCCGATGCTCGATGGCCGCGTGTGCGCACAACTGGATCGGCTTTCCCGCCACCTCGGCGATGCCGAATGGCTCGACGGCGCTTTCAGCGCCGGGGACCTGATGATGGTGCATGTGCTGCGCCGGCTAGAATCGTCGGGCCTGCTGCAAGATTATCCGAACCTCGTCGCCTATATCGCCCGTGGCGAAGCGCGGCCGGCCTACAAACAGGCCTTCGCCGATCAGCTTGCGGTTTTCGAGGCCGCTTCCGCCGGCAAGTAGGGCGCGCTTTCGACTGGACAAAAAAAGACCGGCGGGGAGCCGGTCGAAAATGGGGTGGCAGCGCATGTAGGGGTGCTGCTGCCTGGAACGTCACATTCCGTCACCCGCGCCGGCGCGGACCGGCGAAGATGCATGCGGGCTTCCGCGGGGGAAGCGGGCGGATGGGGCCGCCAATGGGCTCCCTCAGGGTTGGGAGCAAGGCCGCTGCAGGGCGCAGGGGGGAGCGATGGGTGGAGCGGGGTGCAAACCGTTCCCGTCGGCCTCGCGCAGACACTGGTTGAAATGGATCACGGTTTGATGACATCTGGCGTCTCGCAGATGCGAAATTTTCGCGAGTCGCCGCCGTCCCGATGGCCCTGTCCAGGAGCCGCCCATGCCGCCCATTGCCGACCTGTTCCTGTTTGCCCTCGCACTCGTTGCCGCGGGTGTTGTGTCGGGCCTGCTCGCCGGCATCTTCGGCATTGGCGGTGGGGCGATCCTCGTGCCGGTGTTCTATCAGGTGTTCGGTTATCTCGACGTGCCGGAGGCCGTGCGCATGCATCTGTCCATCGGCACCTCGATCGCCATCATCGTGCCGACGTCGGTCCGCTCCTTCACGGCGCACCGAAAACGCAGCGCAGTGGATACCGACCTGCTGAAGAGTTGGATCATCGCCCTGCCGCTCGGCGCCATCCTCGCCTCGGTGATCGCCGCCTTCATTTCCAGCGTTGGGCTGCGCCTCGTCTTCGTCGGCATCGCATTGCTGGTCGCGCTGCGCATGCTGTTCAACCGGGATAGCTGGCGGATCGGCAACGAACTGCCGAAAGGCATCGGCAACCAGATCGCTGGCGTCGTCATCGGCACGCTTTCCGGCCTCATGGGCATTGGCGGCGGCGTGCTCAACAACACCTATATGACCTCGTTCGGTCGGCCGATCCACCAGGCGGTGGCGACCTCTTCCGGCGTTGGCGTGCTCATCTCCATTCCCGGTATCTTCGGCTATATCTGGGCCGGCTGGGGCGAGCCGGGCCTGCCACTCGGCTCCACCGGCTTCATCAACTGGATCGCCGTCGCGCTCATCGTGCCCATCGCGCTCGTCGTCACCCCGTGGGGCGTGCAGCTCGCCCATTCGATGAGCAAACGGCAGCTCGAACTCGGCTTCGGCGTCTTCCTCATCCTCGTTTCGCTGCGTTTTCTCTACAGCATCTACGGGTGAGCGAATTTTTTCTCCCGCCCGGGTGAAAATTGACAAGGGACACGCCATATAGGGTGTCCTTCCGCATGAAATTTCCTCATTTCGGACCATCCCATGGCGCCCATCGTCTCCATTCGCAATCTCACCAAGAGCTACGCAACCGGGTTCAAGGCGCTGAAGGGCGTCGATCTCGATATTGAAGAGGGCGAAATCCTCGCGCTGCTCGGGCCGAACGGCGCCGGCAAGACGACGATGATCTCTATCATCTGCGGCATCGTCACGCCGACCAGCGGCACGGTGACGGTCGGCGGGCATGACATTCAGCAAGACTTCCGCCGGACGCGCTCGATCATCGGCCTCGTGCCGCAGGAGCTGACGCTCGATGCCTTCGAGACGGTTTGGAACACGGTCTCCTTCTCGCGCGGCCTGCATGGCTGCAAGCCCGACCCGGCGCTGATCGAGCGCATCCTCAAGGACCTCTCGCTCTACGACAAGAAGGACACGATGCTGCGCCACCTTTCAGGCGGCATGCGGCGGCGCGTGCTCATCGCCAAGGCGCTGTCCTACGAGCCGAAGGTGCTGTTCCTCGACGAGCCGACGGCGGGCGTCGACGTCAGCCTGCGCAAGGACATGTGGCAGCTTGTCGAGCGGCTGCGCGCCAACGGCGTCACCATCATCCTGACGACCCACTATATCGAGGAAGCCGAGGAGATCGCCGACCGCATCGGCGTCATCAACCACGGCGAGATCCTGCTGGTCGAGGAAAAGCAGGCGCTGATGGCCAAGCTCGGCCGCAAGCAAATGACCGTGGAGCTTGCCGAGCCGCTGGCGGCGATCCCCGACACGTTGTCGCCCTTCGGGCTGACGCTGTCGGAGGAGGGCGCGCGGCTCGTCTATGAATTCAACGCATCCGGCGAGCGCACCGGCATATCCTCGTTGCTCGCCGCCCTGTCGCAGGCGGGGCTTCGGGTCAAGGACATCTCCACCGAGCAGAGTTCGCTGGAAGACATTTTCGTGGAATTGGTGGGAGAGGGCAAATGAACGTCGAGGCGATCAAGTCCATTTACGCGTTCGAGATGGCACGCACGCGCCGCACGCTGCTGCAGAGCGTCGTCTCGCCGGTCATCACCACGTCGCTCTATTTCATCGTCTTCGGCGCGGCCATCGGCTCGCGCATGCAGGAGGTGGAGGGCGTGTCCTACGGCGCCTTCATCGCGCCCGGCCTCATCATGCTGACGCTGCTCAACCAGTGCATCAGCAACGGCTCCTTCGGCATCTATTTTCCGAAGTTCATGGGCACGATCTACGAGATCCTGTCCTCGCCCATCTCGATGCTGGAGATCGTCATCGGCTATGTCGGGGCGGCGGCGACGAAGGGGCTGATCGTCGGCACGATCATCCTCATCACGGCCTCGTTCTTCGTCGACATAACGATCAAGCATCCCGTCATGATGGTGCTGTTCTTCGTGCTGACGGCGGTGACCTTCAGCCTGTTCGGCTTCATGATCGGCATCTGGGCGAAGGATTTTGAACAGCTCAACCTGTTCCCCATGCTCATCGTGCCGCCACTCGTCTTCCTCGGCGGCAGCTTCTACTCGATCGACATGCTGCCGCCCTTCTGGCAGGCCGTCAGCCACTTCAACCCGGTGCTCTACCTCGTCTCCGGCTTCCGATGGAGTTTCTACGAGATCGCCGACGTGAACCCCATCGTCAGTCTCGTGACGGTGCTGGGCTTCCTGGTGGTGTGCCTGTCGATCACGGCGTGGATCTTCAAGACGGGGTACAAGCTGAAGAATTGAGCCGGAGAGGATGCGGCCGGTGTAAACCGGCCGCTCGGCAACCTCAGTCCACCAGCGCGACGGCGATTTCCGCCGCGAGGCGCGCGTTGTTTTCCACGAGCGCGATGTTCGTCTTCAGGCTGCGGCCATCCGTCAGGTGGAACAGGCTGTCGAGCAGATAAGGCGTGACGGCCTTGCCGGCGATCTCGTCGCGCTCGGCATTGTCGAGCGCGCGGGCGATGTAGATCTCCATCTCCTCGCGTTCGATCTCGTCGGCCTCCGGCACCGGATTGGCGATCAGCATGCCGCCGTCGATGCCGAGCTGGTCGCGCACCTTCTGGAAATTGGCGATCGCCGCCGGGCTGTTCAGCGTCAGCGGGCTCTTGATGCCCGAATCGCGCGACCAGAAGGCCGGGAAGACGGGGCTGTCATAGGTCACCACCGGCACGCCGCGCGTTTCCAGCACTTCCAGCGTCTTCGGGATGTCGAGGATCGCCTTGGCGCCGGCGCAGACGACGATGACGCCGGTGCGCGACAATTCGTCGAGGTCGGCGGAAATGTCGAACGTCTCTTCCGCCTTGCGGTGCACGCCGCCGATGCCGCCCGTCGCGAAGACCTTGATGCCGGCGCGCGCCGCGCCGATCATCGTCGCGGCCACGGTCGTGGCGCCGGTGCGCCGCTCGGCGATCGCAAAGGCGAGGTCGGCGCGCGACAGCTTCATCGCGCCCTGCGTCTGTGCTAGCGTTTCAAGCTCCTTGTCCTCGAGGCCGATATGCAGCACGCCGTCGATGACGGCGATGGTCGCCGGGATGGCGCCTTCCTCACGGATGATGCGCTCGACGCTGCGCGCCATGTTGAGATTGCCCGGATAGGGCATGCCATGCGTGATGATCGTCGATTCGAGCGCGACGATCGGCGCACCACGGTCCCTGGCGGCGGCGACTTCGGTCGAAAACTGCACCGGAAGGAGGGGGGATACGGGTCTGGTCATGCTGTGTCCTTGCAAGGTCTTGGGCGAAAATTCGGGCAAAAGAATCTCATGCCATTCCTTCGGGCTCGGGTACAAGCGAAAGTGCATCCGCAAGGGCGGCCTGCGACAATTCTTCAGCGGCGGCGAGGGGGGAGCGTACGGTGATCGCCGCTGCCGCCGCCCCGCGGCGCAGCGCTTCGCCGAGGGACGAGCCGGCAAGCCAGGCGCTGAGAAACCCGGAGGCGAGCGAATCGCCGGCCCCCGTGACATCGCCGAGCGCCGGTATGGCCGGCGGCACGACGAGGGCGGCCTGTCTGTTGTCAAACGCGATGACACCCCTGCCGCCGCGCGTTACCACGCCCGCGGCAAGGCCCGTCGCGCGCAGCGCCTTCGGCCAGTCGGCAGGGTTATCCGGTGCTGCACCCGTCAAGGTGCGGGCTTCCGCCTCGTTCATGAACAGGAAGGCGAGGGCAGCAAGGCTCTCGCGGAACCGCACAACCTTGGCCGGCGAAATCGCGATGCCGGCGATCGGCACGCCGGCGGCCTTCGCAGCCTCCGTCATCGCCGCCAGCGTTTCGGCCGGCAGGTTCGCGTCGGTGAGGATGAGCCCGGCATCCGCTACCGCCTCGCGCACCGCGCGTTGTTGCAGGCGGCGCGGCGAAAACAGCCGGTAGAGGTCCATGTCCGCCAGCGCGATGACGAGATTGCCGTCCCGCTCGATGATCGCCGTGTAGCTGGGCGTCGCCCGGTCGAGGAAGATGAAGGGCGTATCCTCGACGCCCGCGGCGTGCGCCGCCGCGGCCACGATATCGCCGTCCGCATCGCCGCCGCGGGGCGAAATCAGCCGCACCCGGTGGCCGAGCCGCGACAGGTTGCGCGCCGCGTTGAACGCGCCGCCGCCCGCCTCGACGAACCAGGCGCCCGGGTTGCTCGCGCCTGGCGCCGTTTCACCGGCGATGCGTCCGCGTCTGTCCACATGCGCCCCACCCATCACCAGTATCGTCTTGCCAGTCATCATCTTCCTTTTCGCCCGCCGATTCGGCACGCGACCTGTGCTGCCCCGCCGGGTTCGGGCGTGTTCACGCAGGGAGCGTATCCACTTGAAACAAAAAAAGAACACACCGTCGATTTGCAAATATATTCAAATTGTTGAACGTCGCTTGCAAAAAGAGAACAAAATGTGTACATAGCATTCATTGGCGGCTTCATTGCCTGTCTTGCTTCAATAACCTAAAGGTGGACCAAATGGCACAGAACACTTTGCGGCTCGTAGAGGAAAAATCAGTGGACAAAAGCAAGGCACTCGAAGCAGCGCTCTCGCAGATCGAGCGCTCCTTCGGCAAGGGCTCCATCATGAAGCTCGGTGGCAAGGATAGCATCATCGAAACTGAGACGGTCTCGACGGGATCGCTCGGCCTCGACGTCGCGCTCGGCATCGGCGGCCTGCCGAAGGGCCGCATCATCGAAATCTACGGCCCGGAAAGCTCGGGCAAGACGACGCTTGCGCTGCAGACGATCGCCGAATCCCAGAAGAAGGGCGGCATCTGCGCCTTCGTCGATGCCGAACACGCGCTTGACCCGATCTATGCCCGCAAGCTGGGCGTCGATCTCGAGAACCTGCTGATCTCGCAGCCCGACACCGGCGAGCAGGCACTGGAAATCACCGACACGCTGGTGCGCTCCGGGGCCATCGACGTGCTTGTCGTCGATTCGGTTGCCGCGCTGACGCCGCGCGCCGAAATCGAGGGCGAGATGGGCGAAAGCCTGCCGGGCCTCCAGGCGCGCCTGATGAGCCAGGCGCTGCGCAAGCTGACGGCCTCAATCTCCAAGTCCAACACGATGGTCATCTTCATCAACCAGATCCGCATGAAGATCGGTGTCGTCTACGGTTCGCCGGAAGTGACGACGGGCGGCAACGCGCTGAAGTTCTACGCGTCCGTCCGCCTCGATATCCGTCGTATCGGCGCCGTCAAGGAGCGTGAAGAGGTCATCGGCAACCAGACCCGCGTCAAGGTCGTCAAGAACAAGATGGCGCCGCCCTTCAAGCAGGTCGAATTCGACATCATGTATGGCGAGGGCGTTTCCAAGACCGGCGAACTCGTCGATCTCGGCGTCAAGGCCGGCATCGTCGAAAAGTCGGGCTCCTGGTTCTCCTACAACAGCCAGCGCCTCGGCCAGGGCCGCGAGAACGCCAAGACGTTCCTGCGCGACAACCCGGATCTCGCCCGCGAGATCGAGACGTCGCTGCGCCAGAATGCCGGCCTGATCGCCGAACGCTTCCTGGAGAATGGCGGTCCGGATCCGAACGACACCGACGGCGAAAACTGATCGCCGGCTAAAGCGGGCATCGGTTTGCGCCGAGGACAGGCGCAAACCAAAATACGAAATTCCTGAAAAACCGGCCTCTTCTTCGTGAAAGGCCGGTTTTTTGGTGTCTGGACAGGTGCCGAGGCGGGCGATAAAAGCCTTGAGTTCTCGCGCGCGCCCCAAGGTATTCGACCTTTCCGCAAGATAGGCGGCGGCCGCGTGCAGTTCGACGGAATTCGCGGATGGATGGTCTTTCCAATGGCCTCCGGGCGGGCACTCCGGCCGGCGGGGCGGTTTCGCATCTGCTGTAATCAAATTGGGTGGGTAATGCACCGTCGACAGGTGCAGACGGTGCAGAGATGAAGGACGCGATATGAACGGCGTGAATGAAATCCGGTCGACTTTCCTCGACTATTTCCGCAAGAACGGACACGAAGTCGTGCCGTCCAGCCCGCTCGTGCCGCGCAACGACCCGACCCTGATGTTCACCAATGCCGGCATGGTGCAGTTCAAGAACGTCTTTACCGGCCTTGAGACCCGTCCCTATTCGACGGCCGTGAGCGCGCAGAAATGCGTGCGCGCCGGCGGCAAGCACAACGACCTCGACAATGTCGGCTACACCGCGCGCCACCACACCTTCTTCGAGATGCTCGGCAACTTCTCCTTCGGCGACTATTTCAAGGAGCAGGCGATCGAGCTTGCCTGGAACCTGATCACCCGGGAATTCGGCATCGACAGGAACCGCCTGCTCGTCACCGTCTACCACACGGACGACCATGCCTTCGATCTGTGGAAGAAGATCGCCGGCCTGACCGACGACCGCATCATCCGCATCGCGACCAACGACAATTTCTGGGCGATGGGTGACACCGGCCCCTGCGGTCCCTGTTCCGAGATCTTTTATGACCACGGCGATCATATCTGGGGCGGCCCGCCCGGCTCGCCGGAAGAGGATGGCGACCGCTTCATC
This sequence comes from Shinella kummerowiae, assembly GCF_009827055.1. GTDB lineage: Bacteria > Pseudomonadota > Alphaproteobacteria > Rhizobiales > Rhizobiaceae > Shinella > Shinella kummerowiae. The sequence goes on along the minus strand of NZ_WUMK01000004.1, from coordinate 478,045 downwards.
GAGATCTGGAACCTCGTCTTCATGCAGTTCGAGCAGATCACGAAGGAAGAGCGCGTCGACCTGCCGCGCCCGTCGATCGACACCGGCATGGGCCTTGAGCGTGTCGCGGCACTCCTGCAGGGCAAACACGACAACTATGACATCGACCTGTTCCGCGCGCTGATCGACGCGTCCGTCGAGGCGACGGGCGTTCCGGCCGAGGGTGAGGCGCGCGCCAGCCACCGCGTCATTGCCGATCACCTGCGCTCCTCCGCCTTCCTGATCGCCGACGGCGTGCTGCCGGCGAAAGATGGCCGTGGCTACGTGCTGCGCCGCATCATGCGCCGCGCCATGCGCCATGCGCAGTTGCTCGGCGCCAAGGATCCGCTGATGTGGAAGCTGCTGCCGACGCTGGTCGGCGAGATGGGTCGCGCCTATCCGGAATTGCAGCGGGCCGAAGCGCTAATCTCCGAGACGCTGAAGCTGGAAGAAACCCGTTTCCGCACCACCCTGGAGCGCGGCCTGAGCCTGCTGTCCGACGCGACCAGCACGCTGGGCAAGGGCGACATGCTGGACGGCGAAACCGCCTTCAAGCTCTACGACACCTATGGCTTCCCGCTTGACCTGACGCAGGATGCGTTGCGCGCGCGCGAAATCAATGTCGACCTGTCCGGCTTCACCGATGCGATGGAGCGCCAAAAGGCCGAGGCCCGCTCGCACTGGGCCGGCTCCGGCGACAAGGCGACCGAGACGATCTGGTTCGAGCTCAAGGAAAAGTTCGGCGCGACCGAATTCCTTGGCTACGACACCGAGACGGCCGAAGGCGTCGTGCAGGCGATCGTGCGCGACGGCAAGTCGGTCGATGCCGCCTCGGCGGGCGATGAGGTTCAGATCGTCGTCAGCCAGACGCCGTTCTACGGGGAATCCGGCGGCCAGATGGGCGATACCGGGGTCATCTCCTCCGACACCGCACGGCTCGAAGTGTCGGACACGCAGCGCAAGGGCGAGGGCGTCTTCGTTCACGCCGCCACCGTTGTCGACGGCACGCTGAAGGTCGGCGACGCGGTCGCGCTGACGGTCGACCATGCCCGTCGCTCGCGCCTGCGTGCCAACCATTCGGCGACGCACCTGCTGCACGAGGCGCTGCGTGAAGTGCTCGGCACCCACGTCGCCCAGAAGGGCTCGCAGGTAGCACCCGAGCGCCTGCGCTTCGACGTCTCGCACCCCAAGCCGATGTCGGCGGAGGAACTGCGCATCGTCGAGGACATGGCCAACGAAATCATCGTGCAGAATTCCCCGGTCACCACGCGCCTCATGACGGTGGACGACGCGATTGCCGAGGGCGCCATGGCGTTGTTCGGCGAGAAGTACGGCGATGAGGTCCGCGTCGTCTCGATGGGCACCGGCCTGCACGGCGCCAAGGCCAACCGGGCCTATTCCGTCGAACTCTGTGGTGGCACGCACGTGGCCGCCACCGGCGAGATCGGCCTCGTGCGCATCGTCTCCGAAAGCGCCGTCGGCTCCGGTGTGCGCCGCCTCGAGGCACTGACCGGCGAGGCGGCCCGCGCCTATCTCGCAGAACAGGACGAACGCGTGAAGACGCTCGCGACCGTGCTGAAGGCGCAGCCGAGCGAAGTGCTCGCCCGCGTCGAGGCGCTGGTCGACGAGCGCCGCAAGCTGGAGCGCGAACTGACCGAGGCGAAGAAGAAGCTGGCGCTGTCCGGCGGTTCGACTGGCGGCGATGACGGCGTGCGCGACGTTGCCGGCACAAAATATCTCGGCAAGGTCGTCACCGGCGTCGAGCCGAAGGACCTGAAAAGCCTGGCGGACGAGGGCAAGAAGAGCCTCGGTTCCGGCGTCGTCACCTTCGTCGGCGTCTCGGCGGATGGCAAGGCAAGCGCCGTGGTTGCCGTCACCGACGATCTGACGGGCCGTTTCAGTGCCGTGGACCTGGTGCGCCGCGCGTCCGAAGCGCTCGGCGGCAAGGGCGGCGGCGGTCGCCCGGACATGGCGCAGGCCGGCGGCCCTGATGGTACAAAGGCTGCCGACGCCATCGAAGCGGTTGCCGCAGCCATCGCTGGCTGACCTCCGGCACTCACGAATGGAAGATACGACGGCGGGCTCAGGCCCGCCGTTTTGTTTGCGAAGTCTTCAGCGTTTGCGCCTAGCATCCTCGCGCGCGGAGTTCTGTGTTTTGATTGAAGACTTCATCAGCATATCGACCTTGATGATCTGCACGTTTCTGGCGACGACGGTCGTCGGGATTTTCATGCTTCAGGTCTGGCTTACCGATCGCCGTCACGCCGCAGCGGGCTATTGGTGCCTGTCCATGTGGGTGGGCTCCCTCTGCACGCTGCTTTTCGCGCTACGCCCCATCGGCTTTCCGCTTATCACCGTCGGTCTCGGCAATGCGCTGGCGGCCTTCGGCTATGCGTTCATGTGGGCGGGCTTTCGCGTCTTCGATCGTCGCCCGCTCTATCTGTCGGTGGTGCTGGCGGGCCCGGTTCTGTGGAGCGCGGCCTACCTGCTGCTGCCGCCGGTGGCCAATGACATCAACAATCGCGTCATCCTGTCGTCTGTGATCATCGCTGCCTATTCCATCTGGATCGGCCTGGATATCTGGGCGGGTCGTCGGCTGGAGCGTCTGCCGACCCGCTCGATTGCCGCCATCTTCTTCCTGTCGCACGGCACCATCTATTCGCTGCGCATCCCCATGGCCGTTCTCGCACCGGTCGAACTCGGCCATGGCACGGCCTATTCGACCTGGTTTGCGCTCTTCTCGCTGGAACTCTTCGCCCACACGATCCTTGCTGCCGTCGCCATGCTGGTGCTGATCAAGGAGCGCGGCGAAGCCCTCTATCGCCAGGCCTCGCGCACCGACACCCTGACAGGCATCGCCAATCGCGGCTCGTTCCTGGAGGATGTACAGGCGCACCTTGCCGGCGGCGGGCAGGGCACGTTGATGATCTTCGATCTCGATCGCTTCAAGGCGATCAATGACACCCATGGCCATGTCGCCGGCGATGTGGTGCTCAAGCGCTTTTCCGAGCAAATCTCGTCGTCGCTGGAGGACGGCATGCTGTTCTGCCGTTTCGGCGGCGAGGAGTTCGCGCTGTTCGCCCCGCGGCACGATATCGACCACGCGGCGGATTTTGCCGAGCGGTTGCGGCGCGCGGTTGCCGCCCTGTCGATTTCCCGCGAAGGGCACGAGATCAGCGTTTCCGTCAGCATCGGCCTTGCGGATGTCGCCACCTTCGGCTCGGATTTCGACCGCCTGCAGTCGGCGGCGGACAAGGCGCTCTATGCTGCCAAGGAGGCCGGCCGCAACTGCGTGATGCGTTGGGCGCCGTCTACGGGGCTCGCCGATGTCGCCGAGCGCATGCGCCTGTCGTCCAACCCGGCCACCGGCATATCCGTAGCCGGATAATCATCTCAGCGCCGCTGCGTCGATCTCCCTCTCATTTCAGGCCACCCGTCTTCGCAACGACGTGAAAATTGCCGGGCGCGGCAGAAGCGCAGGATTTGTGAAATCGCCTCATGCTTGGTTGAATGCGTCCCGACGAGAAAGGAAGCGGCATGAGCGCAAACGAGATCTGGGCCACGTACGAGAAGCGCCTGCTGCGCGTCTCCGCCTATATCTACGAACATCTGGAAGAGGATCTCGACCTTGACCGGCTGTCGGACATCGCCTGCCTTTCCGCCCATCACTGGCACCGCGTCTACCGGGCCGTGCACAACGAAACGCTGGCGGCGACCGTGCGCCGGCTGCGTCTGCACCGCGCGGCGGGTGATCTGGTGCGCAGCAACACCTCCGTCCGGGACATCGCCGCGCGATGGGGCTATCCCAACCTGCAATCCTTCACGCGCACCTTCGCGGCCGCCTACGGCATGCCGCCGGCGCGCTACCGCAAGGAGGGGCCGCATCGCGCCTTCGAACCCGAAAACGGCAAGGAGTCGCCGCATATGTACGACATCACCATCCGCACCATGTCCGAGCAGACGCTGCTCGGCATCCCGCATGCCGGTTCCTATATGGGCATCGGCAAGGCCTTCGAGGCGCTCTACGGCGCGCTGTTCTCCCGCAACATTTTTCGCCCGGACATGCGTATGGTCGGCGTCTTTCTCGACGATCCCGATCTCGTGCCGGAGGAAAAACTCCGCTCCTTTGCCTGCGTGACGGCAAGCGGGGATGTGCCGGCCGAGCCGCCGCTCGTGCGGCGCACGCTGGCGGGCGGCGACTATGCCGTGCTGCGCCACAAGGGCCCCTATGCCGACATGGGCGCGGCCTATCGCTGGCTCTATGCCACCTGGCTGCCGGCCTCCGGCCGCTCGATCCGCGACGAGGTGATGTTCGAGGCCTACCTGAACAACCCGCGCGAAGTCCCGCCCAATGAGTTGCTGACGGAGATTTTCCTGCCGCTCCAGCCAGTGGGGTGAGGTAGGCATTCAGGGCCGCTTGTCGACACCCCCCCTCATCCGCCTGCCGGCACCTTCTCCCCACGGGGGAGAAGGGGAAGATCGCTGACGTCCCGGTTCCCTTCTCCCCCGTGGGGAGAAGGTGGCCCGAAGGGCCGGATGAGGGGGTGTGCCGAGACGAAGCGAAAGCGGGAGAAACTCTAGCCCTTCGCCGCCGCAAGCTGGCGGTGCATTTCCTCGTCGTCGATGGCGGTCGCGCGTTTGCTGGCCGGGCGCTCCTTGAGGCGATCCCAGTAGGCCTGAAATTCCGGCCGGGCTTCCAGCGTGCCGAATTGCAGGCCCCAGCTGATATGCGCGCCGACATAGACGTCGGCGGCGGTGAAGGTCTCGCCGGTGATGTAGGGATGCTGCGTGACGGCGAAGGAGAGGGCGTCCATCACCGATTCGTAGCTTCCGCAGCCGATGCTGCGCTCGCGCTCCTTCGGCACATTGAGACTGAAGGCCTTGATCGAGACCGCCATTTCCAGCGGCCCGGCTGCAAAGAACATCCAGCGATAGTGGTCTCCGCGCTTGTCGGTCGGCGGTGCAAGGCCCGCGTCCGGGAAGGCATCGGCGAGATAGGCGCAGATCGCGGCGGCTTCGGTGACGACCGTCTTGCCGTGCCGGATCGTCGGCACCTTGCCCATCGGGTTGATGGCGAGAAAGTCCGACGATTTCATCGTCCCGTCGAAGGTCAGCCATTCCGTGCGGTAGGGCGCACCGACTTCCTCCAGCATCCAGCGGGCGATGCGCGCACGCGACATCGGGTTGGCGTAGAATACGAGGTCTTCGGCCATGCTGTCCTCCCTGCATGTGGCGGGAGGGAAGATAAGGCAGGCCGCCAACGCCGCAAGGGCGCGCCTATGAAAAAGCCCGGCGCGAAGGCCGGGCTTTCCAAGGGTTGTGTGGCTCAGGCCGCCATGGCCTTCTTGAGGTTCTCGTCGATCTTGTCGAGGAAGCCGGTGGTGGAGAGCCACGGCTGGTCGGGACCGATGAGGAGTGCCAGGTCCTTCGTCATGAAGCCGGATTCGACGGTTTCGACGCAGACGCGTTCCAGCGTGTCGGAGAACTTGGCGAGTTCCGCATTGCCGTCGAGCTTGGCGCGGTGGGCGAGGCCACGCGTCCAGGCGAAGATCGAGGCGATCGAGTTGGTCGAGGTTTCCTCGCCCTTCTGGTGCTGGCGGTAGTGGCGCGTCACCGTGCCGTGCGCGGCTTCGGCTTCGACCGTCTTGCCATCCGGCGTCATCAGAACCGAGGTCATCAGGCCGAGTGAGCCGAAACCCTGCGCGACGATGTCGGACTGCACGTCACCGTCATAGTTCTTGCACGCCCAAACGTAACCGCCGGACCACTTGAGCGCCGAAGCGACCATGTCGTCGATCAGGCGGTGTTCGTACCAGATCTTGGCTTCCTTGAACTTGTCGGCGAATTCGGCGTCGAAGACCTGCTGGAAGATGTCCTTGAAGCGGCCGTCATAGACCTTGAGGATGGTGTTCTTGGTGGACAGGTAGACCGGCACCTTGCGCTGAAGGCCGTAGTTGAACGAGGCGCGGGCGAATTCGGTGATCGAATCGTCGAGGTTGTACATGCCCATGGCGACACCGGCGGACGGGGCGTCGAACACGTCGTATTCGATTTCCTTGCCGTCTTCGCCGACGAACTTCATCGTCAGCTTGCCCTTGCCGGGGAACTTGAAATCGGTGGCGCGGTACTGGTCGCCGAAGGCGTGGCGGCCGACGATGATCGGCTTGGTCCAGCCCGGCACGAGGCGCGGCACGTTCTTGCAGATGATCGGTTCGCGGAAGATGACGCCGCCGAGGATGTTGCGGATCGTGCCGTTCGGCGACTTCCACATCTTCTTCAGGCTGAATTCCTCGACGCGGGCTTCATCCGGCGTGATGGTGGCGCACTTGACGCCGACGCCGTGCTTCTTGATGGCATTGGCCGCGTCGATCGTCACCTGGTCGTCGGTGGCGTCGCGGTTTTCCATGCCGAGGTCGTAATATTCGAGGTCCACGTCCAGGTAGGGATGGATCAGCTTGTCCTTGATGAACTGCCAGATGATGCGCGTCATCTCATCGCCGTCGAGTTCGACGACGGGGTTGGCGACCTTGATCTTTGCCATGGGGAGCCTCGTGCTTGTAGGGGCAGAATGCCCCGGATCGTGGACTTGAAAGAACCGTTTGGCCCTATAGCACTCAAGGCCGGGAAGGCAAAGCCAAGCATGGGCGGAGGCGGTTTATTTTCATGAGACGAAAGAATAAGTTTCGCCAAAATTCCGTTTCAGGAAGGTCCGCTCGCAGGGCCATCCGGACCTGTCGTCATCCAATGGAGAATGCCATGTCGCGTTTCGGTCTCGTTGCGCTTTCCCTTCTGCTGCCGGTTTCGGTCCAGGCTGCCGATTTCAAGGCGCCGGTCGCGGAAATCCTGTCTGCCGCCACCACCAACTGGCAGGACATGGGCACCGACACCGACACGCCGCCGCCCTATACCGACTATTTCAGCGAGGATTTTCTAAAGCGCCTCTACAGCAAGGATTTCGTGGCGAAATACCGTGAGGCCGCGAAGTACCCGGCCTATGAGGATGGCGGTTCGCCCTTCGACTACGATCCGATCATCGGCGGCCAGGACGGCTGCGCGCTGAAGGACGTGACGACAACCGAAGGCCAGCCGGCCGCGGGCGCCGAAGACATCACCGTGACCTTCGACAACAGCCATTGTTTCGGCGAGCGCGCCTCCGACTGGCAGCCGGAAAAGCTGGTTTTCAAGTTGATCGAGGAGGATGGCCGCGCGGTCATCGACGATATCGAGCGGCCGAGCTTCGAGGACGCCGCGTCGCTGAAGAAGGAACTGGTCGAGATTGCAGAGGGTGGCGCCAATGGCGGCAACGGAAGTGCTGCGGAATCGCCGGAATAGGCGGCTGCCGCTTTTCATTTTCGGCCATTTGTGCCAGTAGGCCTCATCTTTCTAGGGAATTTTGGGCATGGCAGGCACGAACAGCGAACGCACGCTGATCGCCGAAGGACCGGCGATCATCCTCGTTCATCCGCAACTCGGCGAGAATATCGGCATGGTGGCGCGCGCCATGGCCAATTTCGGCCTGGCGGAACTGCGCCTGGTCAATCCGCGTGACGGTTGGCCGAGTGAGAAGGCGATTTCGGCCGCCAGCAAGGCGGATCATGTCATCGAGGCAGCAAAGGTCTATGCCTCGCTGGAGGAGGCCGTCGCCGACCTCGAATTCGTCTATGCGACGACCGCGCGCGACCGCTACGGCTACAAGGAAGTCCGCTCGCCGGTCGTTGCCGCCGACGATCTGCGCGGCCGCTTCCGGGCGGGCGAGAAGACCGGCATTCTCTTCGGTCGTGAACGCACCGGCCTCACCAACGAGGAAATCGCCCTTGCCGACGAATTGGTGACCTTCCCGGTCAATCCCGCCTTCGCCTCGTTGAACCTCGCCCAGGCCGTGCTGCTGATGAGCTACGAGTGGATGAAGAGCGGCCTGACATCGGTCGAGGACACGCCGTTCGACGCGCTGCCGCAGCGCCCGGCCAAGAAGGAAGAGCTGCAGGGCCTCTTCGACCATGTGGAAGAAACGCTCGATGCGCGCGGCTATTTCCGGCCTGCCGAAAAAAAGCCAAAACTGGTGGAGAACCTGCGTGCCATTCTGACGCGTCCTTCCTTCACCGGTACGGAGATCCAGGTCCTGCGCGGCATCATTTCCTGCCTTGATCGTTTCACGCGGGAATCGCCACGCGGGGCCGCGAACCCCAACCGCACCCGCAACCGCCGGCCCAAGGTGCCCCGTGACGACGACTAGACCATCTGCAGAGCATGCCGCAAAGCCCATCCTGATGTTCGACAGCGGCATCGGTGGGCTCACCGTGCTGCGCGAAGCGCGCGTGCTGATGCCGGAGCGGCATTTCATCTATGTCGCGGATGATGCCGGTTTTCCCTATGGCCCCTGGGAGGAGCCGGCGCTGAAGGCGCACGTGATCGAACTCTTCGGGAAACTGCTGGCCGAGCACGATCCGGAAGTCTGCGTCATCGCCTGCAACACGGCCTTCACGCTGGTCGGCGCCGATCTGCGCGCCGCCTTTCCGCATATGCCCTTCGTCGGCACCGTGCCCGCTATCAAACCCGCCGCCGAGCGCACCCGCTCCGGCCTCGTTTCGGTGCTGGCAACGCCCGGCACGGTCAAGCGCGCCTATACGCGCGATCTTATCCAGTCCTTCGCCAGCCAGTGCGACGTGCGGCTCGTCGGCTCGGAGCGCCTGGCGCCCATGGCCGAGGCCTATATCCGCGGCGAATCCCTGTCGGATGAGGTGGTGCGCGCGGAAATCATTCCCTGTTTCACCGATGAGAACGGCCGCAAGACCGATATCGTCGTACTCGCCTGCACGCATTATCCCTTCATGGCGAACCTGTTTCGCAAGCTCGCCCCATGGCCGGTCGACTGGCTCGACCCCGCCGAAGCCATTGCCCGCCAGGCCCGCCGCCTGGTGCCGCCGCTCGAAACGCTTGCCCCCGGCGAGGACATCGCCGTCTTCACCTCGGGCGCCCCGGATTTTTCGACACGCCGCCTGATGCAAGGGTTTGGCCTGCGCGTCGTCTGACGGCTTGTATCGCGTATCGGTACGCGATACAGTGCGTCATGATCGTCAGCTTCCGACACAAGGGATTGGAACTCCTGTATCGCACGGGCTCGACGAAAGGGATTCAGGCTGCACATGCCGCGAAGCTTGGTCGTATCCTCGGCCTGCTCGATGTCACAAGCGATCCTGCGGATGTGAACCTGCCCGGTTTCAAGCTCCATCCTCTCAAAGGCGATAAGAAGGGGCATTGGTCGATCTGGGTGAACGGAAACTGGCGGGTGACCTTCCGCTTCGTTGGAGCCGACGTCGAATTGGTCGATTACCAAGACTATCATTGAGAGGACCGTGGTTATGATGAAAATTCCACCGCATCCCGGCGCACTGCTCCGTGAAGATGTGCTTCAGCCGCTAGGCCTTTCGGTGACGGATGCTGCCGGTCGCCTCGGCATGTCGCGGGTGGCGCTTTCCCGTGTGCTCAACGGCCGTGCGGCCGTCAGCCCGGATTTGGCCCTGCGACTGGAGCGGGCTGGCGTCGGCACGGCGCGTGCTTGGCTCTCCATGCAGTCCAATTTCGATCTGGCAGCGGCCATGCAGCGCGATCAGCCCGTAATTCAGCCACTGGATGACAAGGCCGCCTGAGCGAGAACCCTGTGGGTTTTTCCAAAGCGGGTCGTGACGGGCGTTCATTTCGTGTTAGGGCTCTCCGGTTGCCCGGTGGCGGTCGGGCGAATCATGAATTACAGCAACGAGGAACGGCATGAAGGTCGGCATCGACATGGGAACGGTGCAGGGCGGCGCACCGGCCAAGCTCGATATCGAGGAACTCTTGGCGACGCGCCTGCTGGTGCAGGGCAATTCGGGCTCGGGCAAGTCGCATCTTCTGCGCCGCCTGCTCGAACAGTCGGCGCCCTGGGTGCAGCAGGTCATCATCGATCCCGAGGGTGATTTCGTCACGCTGTCCGATCGCTTCGGCCATGTCGTGGTCGATGGACAGCGCACGGAAGCGGAACTGGTCGGCATCGCGACCCGCATCCGCCAGCACCGTGTGTCCTGTGTACTCTCGCTGGAAGGCCTTGAGGCCGACGAGCAGATGCGCGCGGCCGGCATTTTTCTCAACGCCATGTTCGATGCCGACCGTGACTACTGGTATCCGGTGCTCGTCGTCGTCGACGAGGCGCAGCTCTTTGCGCCTGCGGTCAGCGGCGAGGTCTCGGAAGAGGCGCGAAAACTCTCGCTCGGCGCGATGACCAACCTGATGTGCCGTGGCCGTAAACGCGGCCTTGCCGGCGTCATCGCCACGCAGCGCCTTGCCAAGCTCGCCAAGAACGTTGCGGCCGAGGCCTCGAACTTCCTGATGGGCCGCACCTTTCTCGATATCGACATGGCGCGCGCCGCCGATCTGCTCGGCCTCGATCGTCGGCAGGCGGAAATGTTCCGCGACCTGCCGCGCGGTTCCTTCGTGGCGCTGGGGCCCGCGCTGTCGCGCCGACCGTTGCCGGTGACCATCGGCGCGGTGGAAACCTCCGCCCGCTCGACCAGTCCCAAGCTGATGCCGCTGCCGGATGCGCCGCAGGATGTCGAAGACCTGATCTTCACGCCCGATCCCGAAGAGTTTACCCGTCCGCTGGTGCGCCGCGCGCCGCCCGCGCCGCGTCCGACGACGGATATCCTTGCCGAACTGTCGCGCGCACGCCCCGAACCGGTGCAGACGGAAACAAAGGCGCCCGCGCCGGAAATTTCCGCCGAGGAGCGCGAAGGCCTGCTTGATCAGGCGCTCGCCGAAATCCTCAGCAACCCGGAAGCCGCCTTCCGCGCCGATGCGGAACTGTTCCAGGACTTCCTCGTGCGCTGCCGCATCCGCCGCGTGCCGGGTGCACCGCTGTCGCTGCCGGCCTTCCGCCGCAAGATGGCGGTGGCACGCTCCGGCGTCGATGCCGAGACGGCGGCGACAGAGATCTGGGGCAGGGCGCTCGAGCTGTCGCGCAACGTCACCGAGGATTTGCAGGGCGTGTTCCTGTTGGTCGCGCAAGCCGCGGTGCGCGGGCTGGCCTGCCCATCGGACGCGCGCATCGCGCGCGCCTATGGCACGCATTCGGCCCGCCGGGCGCGCCGCTTGCTCGGCTATTTCGAGGAGCAGGGGCTGGTCGTGGTGCATAGCGATCTCGCCGGCCACCGCATCGTCGCCTTCCCGGATCTCGGCTGCGAGACGCTGCCGGGCGATGCCAACGGGCCGGATCTTGCCGATTCCCACCGCGATGCGGCGGAATAGGCCGATTTTCCGGGCTTTGTTCGTTGACAGTTTTGTAAAACTCGCCTAATGACCCCGCCAACGCCGGGCAGAAATGTCCGGTGTTTCATTTGACATGTCCCGTGGATTCTCCGGTCGCGATCGTGAGAAGCCTGTCGGAGCCTCGAAAAGGTTCAGAGGAGGGCGTGTTTCCTTGAGCCGGTCCGGCAACGGGCAGGCCATAACAAGACTTAGAGGAAATGCGATGAGCAAGCGCGCTGCATCCAAGTACAAAATCGACCGCCGTATGGGCGAAAACATCTGGGGCCGTCCGAAGTCCCCGGTCAACCGCCGCGAATACGGCCCGGGCCAGCACGGCCAGCGCCGCAAGTCCAAGCTTTCGGACTTCGGTGTTCAGCTCCGCGCCAAGCAGAAGCTGAAGGGCTACTATGGCGATATCCGCGAGAAGCAGTTCCGCGCGATCTTCGCTGAAGCCGAGCGCCGCAAGGGCGACACCCCAGAAAACCTGATCGGCCTGCTCGAATCGCGTCTGGACGCGATCGTCTACCGCGCCAAGTTCGTTCCGACGGTCTTCGCTGCCCGTCAGTTCGTCAACCACGGCCACGTCAAGGTCAACGGTGTGCGCGTCAACATCGGTTCCTACCGTTGCAAGCCGGGCGACGTCATCGAAGTCAAGGAAAAGTCCAAGCAGCTCGTCACGGTTCTTGAATCCGTTGGCCTCGCTGAGCGCGACGTTCCGGACTACATCGAAGTCGATCACAACAAGATGGTCGCCACCTTCGTTCGCATCCCGGTTCTCTCCGACGTGCCGTATGCCGTCGTCATGGAACCGCACCTGGTCGTCGAATTCTACTCGCGTTAATTCGCGGTCGACACCTTGCGCAATCTGGAAAAGCCGCCAAGAAATTGGCGGCTTTTTCTTTGGGGAAAATGACGGATGGATCTGCAGGGCATCATCGAAGACATCCACGCCACGCTGTCGCCGCGGCGCGGCGAGGGCAAGGTGGCGAACTACATTCCCCAACTCGCCCATGTGGATCCCGAAAAATTCGGCATGGCCGTGGTGACGGTCGATGGCGACGTGCATCTCGTCGGCGATGCGGAAGAACCGTTCTCCATCCAGAGCATTTCCAAGGTTTTCACGCTGACGCTGGCGCTCGGCAAGCACGGCGAATCGATCTGGAAGCGCGTTGGCCGCGAGCCGTCCGGTTCTGCGTTCAACTCCATCGTCCAGCTGGAGCAGGAGGGCGGGATCCCGCGCAATCCTTTCATCAATGCCGGCGCCATCGCCATCACCGACCTCGTGCTGGCCGGCCATACGCCGAAGGAGGCGATCGGCGAGATCGTGCGGTTCCTGCGCTATCTGGCGGATGAAGACGACATCATCATCGACCAGTCGGTGGCGCGCTCCGAGCAGGCGACGGGTTTTCGCAATTTCGCGCTCGCCAATTTCATGCGCTCCTTCGGAAAACTCGATCACGCGGCCGAACTGGTGCTTGGCGTCTATTTCCACCAATGCGCGCTCGCCATGAGCTGCCGGCAGCTTGCCAAGGCGGGGCTGTTTCTCGCCAACAGCGGCACCAACCCGCTGACCGGCCACCGCGTCGTCTCGCATCTTCGGGCGCGGCGTATCAACGCATTGATGCTGACCTGCGGGCACTATGATGGTTCCGGCGATTTCGCCTATCGCGTCGGCCTGCCCGGCAAGAGCGGCGTCGGCGGCGGGATTCTGGCCGTTGCGCCCGGAAAGGCGTCCGTTGCCGTCTGGTCGCCCGGCCTCAACGACAATGGCAATTCGCTGATCGGCTCGCTGGCGCTGGAAATGCTGGCGGCGCGCACCGGCTGGTCGGTCTTCGGGGCTTGATTGTGCCGCCGGTTCGGGGCATTGCAGGCCCATGACCTTGGCATTCGCGGAAACCGACGACGACACTCCGGACGATGGCCGCCATCCGCTCTTCGCGGATGCGCCTTCCAGCGTGTCGTTCAACAAGCTGCGCAAGCGCCTGCTCCGGCAGGTGCGGCAGGCGATGGACGATTTTTCCATGCTGAAGGGCCAGAAGCGCTGGCTCGTCGGCGTCTCCGGCGGCAAGGACAGCTACGGCCTGCTTGCGCTTCTGATGGACCTGCAATGGCGCGGCCTGCTGCCGGTCGAGCTGGTTGCCTGCAATCTCGACCAGGGCCAGCCGAATTTTCCAAAACATATCCTGCCCGAATATCTGAAATCGATCGGCGTCAAACACCGCATCGAATACCGCGACACCTATTCCATCGTGAAGGAGAAGGTGCCGGCGGGGGCGACCTATTGTTCGCTCTGCTCGCGTCTCAGGCGCGGCAATCTCTATCGCATCGCCCGGGAGGAGGGCTGCGATGCGCTGGTGCTCGGTCATCACCGGGAAGACATTCTCGAAACCTTCTTCATGAACTTCTTCCATGGCGGGCGACTGGCCGCCATGCCGCCGAAGCTCCTGAACGACGAAGGCGACCTGATGGTGCTGCGGCCGCTCGCCTATGCGGCCGAGGACGATCTGGCGAAGTTCGCGATTGCCATGCAGTTCCCGATCATCCCCTGCGACCTCTGTGGCTCGCAGGACGGCCTCCAGCGCAACGCGATGAAGGCGATGCTGGCCGATATCGAAACGCGCATGCCGGGCCGCAAGGACGCCATGCTGCGCGCGCTCGGCCATACCAATCCGTCCCATCTTCTCGACCCGAAGCTTTTCGATTTCTCTTCCCTCGAAACGGTAAGGCCCCATGACGACGATTGACATCAATGCCCTGGCGCTCGTGCTTGCACAGGCGGCCGAGGTCGAAATCCGCCCGCGCTTTCGCGCGCTCGCAAAAGGCGACGTCCAGACCAAGGCGGACGCCAACGACCTCGTGACGGTTGCCGACGAGGCGGCGGAACGTTTCATCAAGCGCGAAGTGGCCGCGCAGTTCCCGGGCGTGCTGTTCGTCGGCGAGGAATCGGTCGCCGCCGATCCGGCCCTGCTGTCGAAGCTTGGCGATGCCGAAACGGCCATCGTCGTCGATCCGATCGACGGCACCTTCAATTTTGCCGCCGGCGTGCCGCTGTTCGGCGTCATGGCGGCCATTGTCTCCGGTGGCGAGACCGTGGGCGGCATCATCTACGACCCGATGGGCGATGATTTCGTGATGGCGGAAAAGGGCGGCGGCGCCTGGCAGACCGGCGATCACCGCCCGGCCGTCCGGCTCAAGGCGCGCGGTGCCGCCCCGCTGGAAGCGATGACCGGCATGGCCTCCACCAGCTTCCTCGATCGCGAGCGCCGCGCGCGCATCCTGGCGAACCTGGCGCAGGTCGCCTTCGTCTCGAACTATCGGTGCGCGGCGCACGAGTACCGCACCCTGGCCGGCGGTCATCTGCATTACCTGATGTACAACAAGCTGATGCCGTGGGATCACCTCGCCGGCACGCTGATCGCGCAGGAAGCCGGCGCCTACGCCGCCCGCTTCGACGGCTCGGCCTACAAGCCGCACCATGTCGAGGGTGGCCTGCTGGTCGCGCCGGACAAGGATAGCTGGGACATGCTGCGCCGCGAAGTCTTCGTCGACTGAGGTTTTATCCACAAAGCAAAAGACCCGGCTGCATCCGCAACCGGGTCTTTTTTGTCTACTAACCTCTCCTCCGTCGTCCTCGGGCTTGACCCGAGGATCCACCCCCAACGCACGCCCTCACTTGTGGCATGGATCCTCGGGTCAAGCCCGAGGATGACGGAGGAGAGGTACGGCGGGTTTCTCAAGCCGTAGGTTTGAGGAGGGCTTGCTTCCTCGGGCCGACCATCAGACCGCCTTGTTGTGCGGCTGGAACAGCTTTCCGCGTTCGGCGATCAAAACGAAGATCAGGCCGATGATCGAGAGCGAGAAGAAGCCCATGACCAGCGGCAGGGCCGTGCCGTTGAACGACTGGCCGATGATCGCGCCGATGATCGTGCCGCCGGCGGTGCCCATGAAGCCGAGCACCGAGGAGGCCGTGCCGGCGACGTGGCCGAGCGGCTCCATGGCAAGCGAGTTGAAGTTCGAGCCGATCCAGCCGAACTGGAACATCGACAGCGCAAACAGCACGATGAAGATCGCGAAAGGCACATGCCCCGGCCAGAAGAGCGTCAGCAGCAGCCACAGCGTGTTGACCGCAAGGAAGCCGAGCAGCGCCCCATGCGACAGCCGCCGCATGCCGAACTGGCCGACGAGCTTCGCATTGACGAAGGACGACAGCGCCATGAAGGCCGCGACGGCGGCGAAGGCCACGGGGAACCAGACGCCGAGCCCGTAAATGCCGACATAGATCTGCTGCGCGGAGTTGATGAAGCCGAACAGCGCGCCGAAGATGAAGGTGCTCGCCAGCGTGTAGCACAGCGCCACGCGGTCGGTGAGGACGATGCGGAAGCCTCCGAGAACCGAGCGCACCGTGAAGGGCCGCACGTCTTCGGGATGCAGCGTTTCCGGCAGGCGGACGTACATCCAGGCCCAGATGATGCCGGCCATCACCGCCATGAAGACGAAGATGAGATGCCATTCGCCGAACAGCATGACAACCTGACCGACGCCGGGCGCCATGACGGGAACGACCATGAAGACCATCATGATGAGCGACATCACTTCCGCCATCGCGCGCCCGCCAAAAATGTCGCGGACGATGGAGACGGTGATGACGCGCATCGCCGCCGAGCCGATGCCCTGGACGAAGCGCAGCACGAGCAGCCCGGCAAAGCTCGGAACGAGGATGGCGGCAAGCGAGGAGATGACATAGATGCCCAGTCCGACGAACATTGGCGCACGCCGGCCGAACCGGTCGGAGACCGGGCCGTAGAGCAGCTGCGCGAAGGCGAAGCCGATCAGATAGGCGGAGATGACGTATTGCCGGTGGTTCTCGTTCTCGACGCCGAGGCTGGCGCCGATTTCCTGGAGGCCGGGCAGCATGATGTCGATGGCGAGCGCATTGAGCGCCATCAACAGGGCCATGAGCGCAATGAATTCTATCTTGCCCATGCCTTTGAGGCGCTGGGCAGCTTCAGGGGAAAGTCCAGACATAATCACTATAATCCATGAAAGAGATAAGGCGCCGCTGGGGTGCGGCGCCTTTGAAAAGCTAGAGGTCGGAAGACCGTAAAGCGTCAGGCAGCGCCTTTGATCGAAATGCCCTGTTCCTGAAGGTGCGACTGCAATTCGCCCGACTGGAACATCTCGCGCACGATGTCGCAACCGCCGACGAACTCACCCTTCACATAAAGCTGCGGGATGGTCGGCCAGTTGGAATAGTCCTTGATGCCCTGGCGGATGTCGGCGTCGGCGAGCACGTTGATGCCCTTGTAGTCCACACCCACATAGTCGAGGATCTGAACGACCTGACCGGAGAACCCACACTGCGGGAATTCCGGCGTGCCCTTGAGGAACAGGACGACGTCGTTGGTCTTCACTTCGTTGGCGATGAAATCGTGGATGCCACTCATTGCAGTATTCCCTAGCAAATCGGCGTCAAGGGCCGATGCGATGAACCGTTCGCCCTAGATAACAACCCCGGCTGAGAATTGCCAGAAGGCCCTCGGAAAAAACGCAAGGGGTTGCCTTAGGATTTCAGGGGCTGTTGCGCGATCGCCGCGCCGCTGTGGCGGCTTAGCGGCTGCGCTGGCGCGAGCGACTTGCGGCCGTGCGGCGACGGCTGACCTGCTTGCGCGGGCGCCGCGCCGGCTTCTTTGCCGCCGGCTTCAGCGCTGCTTCAAGGATATCACCGAGGATGCCGCCGGACGCTTTCTTGCGGGTCGTCGTCCTGCGGCGCGTGCGCTTCGTCGTTGTCTTGCGCACGCCGGTCTTCTTCAGCACCTCTTTCAGGGCTGCATCGACCACGCCGGAGACGAGTTCGTCGAGGAGGCCGGCCATGGCTCAGGTCACTCCGGGATGGAGGTCTGGAGGGCGAGGGCGTGCAGGACGCCCCCCATATTGCCCTTCAGCGCATCGTAGACCATCTGGTGCTGCTGCACGCGGGTCTTGCCGCGGAAGGCTTCCGCGACGACCTCGGCGGCATAGTGGTCGCCATCGCCGGCAAGATCGCGGATGACCACCTTTGCTCCGGGAATGCCGGATTTGATCAGGTCTTCGATGTCGCCGGGTGACATAGGCATGTGGACTGCTCCCTTATCGTTATTCCGCGGCGGCAGCGGCGTTGCCGTTGCCGTCCATGAAGTCAGGGAACCACGATTCATGGGTGTTGCGCAATTGTTCAATAGAGACCGAAAGAAGGTCACCCACGACGAGATTGTCACCCCCGACGGCGCCAAGGCGGCGGAACGGCACGCCGGCACCTTCCGCGTTGGCCGAAACGAAATTGGCGAGATCGGCCGGAACGGCGAGCACGTAGCGGGCCTGGTCCTCGCCGAAGAGCAGCGCATGGGCCGGGCCGTTCGAACCCGACAGGTCGACCGTCGCGCCCTTCCCGGAGGACATGGCCATTTCGGCGAGCGCGACCGCAAGGCCGCCCGAGGAAATGTCGTGGCAGGCCGTGACCTGGCCGTTCCGGATGGCCGAGCGGACGAAATCGCCGTTGCGGCGTTCCGCATGCAGGTCGACTTCCGGTGCCGGGCCATCGATGAGGCCGAGCACGTCGCGCAGGTAGACGGACTGGCCGAGATGGCTGCCATCGACGCCGATCAGGATCAGCTGGTCGCCATCGTTCGCGCCGCCGATCTTGGCCATGACGGACCAGTCGGGCAGCAGGCCAACGCCGGCAATGGTGGGCGTCGGCAGGATGGCGATGCCGTTCGTCTCGTTGTAGAGCGAGACGTTGCCGGAGACGATCGGGAAATCGAGCGCACGGCAGGCTTCACCGATGCCCTGGATCGCCTTGACGAACTGGCCCATGATTTCCGGCTTTTCCGGGTTGCCGAAGTTCAGGTTGTCGGTGGAGGCGAGCGGCTCGGCGCCGGTCGCGGTGATGTTGCGCCAGCATTCGGCCACAGCCTGCTTGCCGCCTTCGAAGGGATCGGCCTCGACGTAACGCGGGGTGACGTCGGAGGAGAAGGCGAGCGCCTTGGTGGCATGGCCTTCGACGCGCACGACGCCGGCGTCGCCGCCCGGGATCTGCAGCGAGTTGCCCTGGATCAGCGTGTCATACTGTTCGTAGACCCAGCGGCGGCTCGACTGGTTCGGCGAACCGACGAGATCCAAGAGTGCCTTCGCATAATCGGACGGCTCGGCGACCAGATTGGCCGGCAGCGGCGAGGGCGTGCCGGGCTCGCGCCACGGGCGGTCATATTCCGGCGCCTGGTCGCCCAGGTCCTTGATCGGCAGGTTGGCGACTTCCTCGCCCTGGTGCAGGATGCGGAAACGCAGATCGTCCGTCGTGTAGCCGACGATGGCGAAGGCGAGGCCCCACTTGATGAAGATCGCCTTGGCGACCTCTTCCTTGGCGGGCTCGAGAACCATGAGCATGCGCTCCTGGCTTTCCGACAGCATCATTTCGTAGGCGGTCATCTGCTCTTCGCGCACCGGCACGAGATCGAGGTTCAGCTCGATGCCGAGGTCGCCCTTGGCGCCCATTTCGACGGCGGAGCAGGTGAGGCCGGCAGCCCCCATGTCCTGGATGGCGATGACGGCGCCGGTCTGCATCAGTTCAAGGCAGGCTTCCAGCAGGCACTTTTCGGTGAAGGGGTCGCCGACCTGGACGGTGGGACGCTTCTCTTCGATCGATTCGTCGAATTCGGCCGACGCCATGGTCGCGCCGCCCACACCGTCACGACCGGTCTTGGCGCCGAGATAGACGACCGGCAGGCCGACGCCCTTGGCTTCCGACAGGAAGATCGCGTTGGACTTGGCAAGGCCGGCTGCAAAGGCGTTGACGAGGATGTTGCCATTGTAGCGCGGGTCGAACTCGACTTCGCCGCCGACCGTCGGTACGCCGAAGGAATTGCCGTAGCCGCCCACGCCGGCGACGACGCCGGAGACGAGGTGGCGGGTCTTCGGGTGGCTCGGTTCGCCGAAACGCAGCGCGTTCATCGCCGCGACCGGGCGCGCGCCCATGGTGAAGACGTCGCGCAGGATGCCGCCGACGCCGGTTGCCGCACCCTGGTAGGGCTCGATATAGGACGGATGGTTGTGGCTCTCCATCTTGAAGACCACGCAGTCGCCGTCGTCGATATCCACCACGCCGGCATTTTCGCCCGGGCCCTGGATGACGCGCGGACCCTTGGTCGGCAGCGTGCGCAGCCAGCGCTTCGAGGATTTGTACGAGCAGTGCTCATTCCACATGGCGGAAAAGATGCCGAGTTCGGTATAGGTCGGCTCGCGGCCGATCAGCGAGAGGATGCGATCGTATTCATCCGGCTTGAGCCCATGGGCAGCAATCAGCTCCGGGGTGATCGGGCGGGTGTTCGAAATGGTCATCGTCGCTCGTCTTGTCGTGGAGGGCAGGATTGGGGTCTCTTTAACCTATGCTGCCGTGCAGCGCGACAGGAAAATGACCGGCAACCACAGCAGAACGAGGCCGTCAGGCCGGGCTGTCATAGCCTGTCGGGCCGTGTTCGATAAGACGGCGCAGCCGCGCCAGGCCGGCCACGACATCCGCACGGTCGACAGGCGGCGAAAAGCCGATGCGGACACGGTGGAAGGTCTTCTCCGAGCGGCCCGCCTTGAACTCGTCCTCGTCGTCGATGAGGATGTCTTCCGCGAAGGCGGCCTGCCGGAACGTGCCGGACAGCCAGGGATCGGGCAGTTTCAGCCAGAGGAACGGCACACGCGGGTGCGAGACGAAATCCAGCCCGGCAAAAATGTCCCGCGCAATCGCTTCGCGCGCCTGCACCTCGTCCGCAACGGCATTGCGAATGGCGTCCGCCTTGCCCGAGAGCACAAGGCGGGCGGCAAGTTCCGCAAGCAGGAACGGCAGGCCGCCGCTCACCATCTTGTGGGCGATGCGCACACGTTGCGCCAGATGGGGTGGGCAGGCGACCCAGCCGCCACGAACGCCGGCCGCAACACTCTTCGACAGGCCGCCGACAAGGAAGGTCCGGTCCGGTGCGATTTCCGCAAGCAGCGGAATGCCGCTGTCCACGGTGGCGCCGTAGAGATTGTCCTCTATCAGCCAGACATTGTGCCGCTTGGCGATGGCGACAATCGCCCGGCGGCGATCCTCGGGCATGATGGCGAGCGTCGGGTTCTGCGCGGTGCTCATCAGGAAGGCGGCCTTGGGATGCTGTTGCACGCAGACCCGCTCGAAATCTTCCGGAATCACCCCGTAGGCATCCGATTCGACCAGCGCCGTCTGGCGGCCGAGCAGGGCGGTGCCGCGGCTGATCTGCGAATAGGTGACATGCTCGAAGACGATACGGTCGCCGGGCGAAGTGATGACCGAAACGGCGGCGATGATCGCGGCATGCGCGCCGAGCGTGGGCACGATGCTGTCGATGCCCGGCTGCCAGTCACCGCTTCCCAGCCAGCGCTGGCCCGCTTCCAGCCAATGGCGCGGAAAATTGCGTGTGTAGCTGGCGATTTCGTTCGGCTGCTCCTGGCAGATCGCCGCCAGAATGTCGGTAACGCCTGCCGATTGCCCGATATCCGTCGCCGCCGTCGTATCGAAGCGCAGTTTGCCGGGTGGCGCATTCGCGGCGCGGGTGCCGACCAATCGTGCGCTGATCGGGTCGACGCCGGCGGGATTGTCATTTTCCGGTGTTCCAAGCACATAGGTTCCGCGGCCGACCTCGCCGCTGACGAGGCCGCGTTCGCGCACCATGCTGTAGGCGCGGCTGACGGTGCCGATGGTCACGCCGATATCATAGGCGAGGTTGCGCTGCGGCGGCAGCTTGGCTCCGGAGGCGAGCGCGCCCGTGTTGATGGCACGCTCGATCTGGTCGGCGATGCGGACATAGAGCGGGCCGTCTGAGGCCTGAAGGTCGGGGAGCCAATTTGTCATGGTGGCAATTCTTATATTGCACCGTTCGTAGAGTCAATTATTTCCTGAATGCACCGATTGTCACGCTCCCGGTGGCATTTCAGGAGAAGGTTCTATGGCAATTGATACAATTTTCGTCGCTGATGGCGTAAGAAGCCGCCGTTCCCTGGGCGCAATGCTCTATCGGGCATGGCTTGCCTGCCGCGCCTGGAGCATCAAGCGCCGCACGCGCCATGCGCTTGTGGACATGACCGAGGACCAGCTCTGCGATATCGGCATCAGCCGAAGCGACGCGCGGCGCGAAGTCGGCAAATCATTCTACTGGGATTGAGGCGGTTGCCGTCAGCAGCCCTTGCCGCCGGCAGCCCAACGCTTGACGTCGGTGGCGATACGCGCGCTGACGGGTTCGCTCATCATGGGTCCGAAGGCGGCGAGCTTGGCCGGATTGCCTTCGGCCTGCACGACGAGCAGCGGGCGCGATTCCGGTGAATTGCGATGCACGACGAGGATGCGCGGGCGGCCGGTGAAGGAGTTCAACTCCGGCGCAAGGCGATACGATTTGAAGGCCGGGTCACCCGACTTGAACCAGCAGGCATTGGCGCCGAGCGCAATGCGCTCCATGGTCGGCAGCGCGCCGCCATTGGCCTTCGGCGGCGGCGTCTTCGTCTGGCAAGCAGCGAGAGCCGCGACGGCAACGAGCGGCAGGACAAGCTTGGCAGAGAGGACAGGGCGCATGAAAAGCCTTTCGGGGATGGACACGCGCCCTTGATAACAACGACCGGTTAAGCGGCGATTACGTCGAGCACCGACGCGAACAGGCCGCGGCCATCGGAGCCGCCATGCGCAGCCTCGATCAGGTTTTCCGGATGCGGCATCAGGCCGAGCACGTTGCCCTTGGCGTTCATCACGCCGGCAATGTCGTTCAGCGAGCCGTTCGGATTGGTGCCCTCAGCATAGCGGAACACGACCTGGCCGTTGCCTTCGATGGTTGCCAGCGTCTCGGCATCGGCAAAGAAGTTGCCGTCGTGATGGGCGACCGGGCAGCGGATGATCTGGCCCTTCTCATAGGCGCGGGTGAAGTCGGTTTCGGCATTCGCCACTTCCAGCTTCACTTCGCGGCAGACGAATTTCAGCGAGGCATTGCGCATCAGCGCGCCCGGCAGCAGGCCTGCTTCGAGCAGGATCTGGAAGCCGTTGCACACGCCCAGAACCTTCACGCCGGCTTCGGCCTTGGCCTTGATCGCCTGCATGACCGGCATGCGGGCGGCAATCGCGCCGCAGCGCAAGTAATCGCCGTAGGAGAAACCGCCCGGAATGACGATAAGGTCGACATCCGGCAGGTCCGTTTCCGTCTGCCAGACGGTGACCGGTGCGGTACCGGAAATCTTGGTCAGCGCCGCGATCATGTCGCGGTCACGGTTGAGGCCGGGGAGCTGGACGACGGCGGACTTCATGGGTGTGGTTCAAACCTTGCCTGGGCCTCGGCGAGTTCACGCAATTCGAGGCGGTTTTCGATACGGTCGAGACGCGTCAATACCTGGGCCATGCTGCCGTGCAGGTTGTTGATGTCCCCTTGCATGACATGCATGTGATTTCGCAGGCTTACGATGTCCTGCCGCATATCCCGCTGCCCGTCCTTAAGAGTGACGAGATCCGACTGGATACGCTTCATGAGTTCGTACATCAGTTCCTGAGAAATATCCGTCACTTTTGCTTCCCTTCAACCGTCAGGCGAGGGCGATAGTATAGTTCTCGATTACCGTGTTGGCCAGAAGCTTGTCGCACATCGCCTTGAGGTCGGCTTCGGCCTTGGCGCGGTCGGCAGTCTGAAGCTCGAGGTCGAAAACCTTGCCCTGGCGGATGGCGCCCACGCCCTCGAAACCGAGGCTGCCGAGCGCGCCTTCGATCGCCTTGCCCTGCGGGTCCAGAACACCGTTCTTGAGCGTCACCGTTACGCGTGCCTTGATCATGTCTTCCTCTTCAAACCAAATAGTGTCAGCCGGCCGTGAAGGTTACTTCACCAGAACCGGGCCGGTGCCGCGCACAGGCTCGTTTTCGTTGATGATGCCGAGGCGGCGGGCCACTTCCTGATAGGCTTCGACCAGGCCGCCCATGTCGCGGCGGAAGCGGTCCTTGTCCATCTTCTCCTGGGTGGCGATGTCCCACAGGCGGCAGCTGTCCGGCGAAATCTCGTCGGCGATTATGATGCGCATCATGTCGCCTTCGTAGAGCCGGCCGCACTCGATCTTGAAATCGACGAGCTGGATGCCGACGCCGAGGAACAGGCCGGAGAGGAAGTCGTTGACGCGGATGGCGAGCGCCATGATGTCGTCGAGTTCCTGCGGGCTTGCCCAGCCGAAGGCGGTGATGTGCTCTTCGGAGACCATCGGGTCTTCCAGCGCATCGGCCTTGAAATAGAATTCGATGATCGAACGCGGAAGGACGGTGCCTTCCTCTATGCCGAGGCGCTTGGACAGCGAACCGGCGGCGACGTTGCGCACGACCACTTCGAGCGGGATGATCTCGACTTCCTTGATCAGCTGCTCGCGCATGTTGAGGCGGCGGATGAAGTGGGTCGGGATGCCCATCTTGTTGAGCTGCGTGAAGACGTATTCAGAAATACGGTTGTTCAGCACACCCTTGCCGTCGATGACCGCGTGTTTCTTCTTGTTGAAGGCGGTGGCGTCATCCTTGAAGAACTGGATCAACGTGCCCGGCTCAGGACCCTCATAGAGAATCTTGGCCTTGCCCTCGTAGATACGGCGGCGACGGTTCATGGATTTTTCTCTTTGTTGGCGCGCTTGGGGGCTCGCGCAGGTGTCATTCGTTTCCGGCTCCATAAACGAATTGCCGCACTTTAACAATCGGCGTCTCACCCGATCCCCCGATTTCCGGCCTCTCCGGGAAGGCCAGCCGGACAAAAGTTCGCATTGCACTTTTGCCGTCGTTTTGATTTATGGGCGGGGAAACCCAATGGGAAAAAGAATCTACGGGAGTCAAGGATGACCAACATGCAGGATCGGGAAAAGGCGTTCGAGGCCAAGTTCGCGCTCGACGAGGAACTGCGCTTCAGGGCAGAGGCTCGCCGCAACAAGCTGGTTGGCCTCTGGGCCGCTGGCCTGCTCGGCAAGACGGATGGTGACGCGGACGCCTACGCAAAGGAAGTCGTCGCCGCCGATTTCGAAGAAGTCGGCCACGAGGATGTCGTGCGCAAGGTCAAGGCCGATTTCGATGCCGCCGGCGTTGCCCGCAGCGAAGACGAAATTCGTGTGCAGATGATCGAGCTTCTGGCCGTCGCCATCGCACAGCTCGAAGCCAACTGATCGCAGCGCGATTGCTCGCGTTCGAAAGCCGTCCGGTCCTGCCGGGCGGCTTTCTTGGTTTTCAGCGGGTGATGACCCGGCGTACTTCGCTCTGCAGATCCCGCACCGCGCCGCTGTGCGCGCGCCATTCCTGCCGCTGGACGAAGTCCGGCATGGCATGCGCGGGCATGGGGCGGGCAAGCGCGTAGCCTTGTAGAATATCGCAGCCAAGGTCGCGCATGATGGTGACGTGTGCGGGCGTCTCGACGCCTTCCGCCACCACCTCGATGTTCAGGGACCGGCCGATCTCGATGATGGTCCCGACGAGTTTGCGCTGGCCGGGCGAGCGGCTGACGGGCTTCACAAGCTGGCGATCGATCTTCAGCCGGCGCGGGCTCAGCTTCATCAGGCTGATGATCGAGGCATGGCCTGTGCCGAAATCATCGATTTCGATGTCGATGCCGAGCTTGCGCATCTCGGCGAGGTTTTCCAGCACCGTGCGGTCGCAATCGTCGAGGAAGATCGATTCCAGAAGCTCGAAGGACAGCGATTTTGGCGGAATATCGAGCGTGCGGAGCGATCGGCCAAGCTCGGGATCGTGCAGGCGCTTCGATGAGACATTGGCCGAGATCTTGTCGATGCCGAGCCCGAGCCTTCGCCATTCGGCGAAATCGGCAAGCGATCGTTCAAGCACGATCCGGTCGATCGTCGCCACGCAGTCGAGATCTTCGGCGATCTTGAGGAAGGTGTCGGGCGCAAGGATGCCGCGCGTCGGATGGTCCCAGCGCGCCAAAGTCTCGACGCCGACGATATCGAGCGTGCGGGCGGAGAATTGCGGCTGGTAATAGGGCAGGAAACGCCGCTGCTCGACGCCCGACAGGATTTCGTCGGCAGTTTGCTTGTTGACGATGATCTGCGCCTGGAAATCGCTGGTGAAGAACTCGTGGCGGCTGCGCCCGCGGTTCTTGGCGCGGTAGAGCGCGAGGTCGGCATTGACGAGAAGCTGCTTGGCATCGACCGCGCTGCCGGACTGGTTGGCGATGCCGACGCTGGCGCCGAAGCGGCAGATATGGCCGTTGAAGGTGACCGGCTTGCGCATGGCCGCCACGATCGCTTCGGCAAGCGTTGCGAGATTGCGCCGGGCCGAACCGGTGGAGAGGAAGACGAATTCGTCACCGCCGATACGGGCGACGAAATCACCGGAGCCTTTCAATTCGTTCAGCACGCTTGCGGCATGCACCAGCATCTGGTCGCCAGCGAGGTGGCCGAGCGTGTCGTTGATTTCCTTGAATCGGTCTAGGTCGATGTGCAGCACGGCGAGGCGGTGGCCGGTCTTGTGCGCCTCCTGTGCCGCCGCCTCGATTGCCGCATCCAGATAGCGTCGATTCGGCAGGCCGGTCAGATGGTCGTGCAGCGCGATATATTCGATGCGCGCCCTGGCCGTTTCCAGCTCGGCATTGCGGGCTTCTGCCAGCTCCTTGGCGTGTTTCAGCTCTTCCTGCAGGCGAACGTCATCCGTCACGTCCCAGTTGGCGCCGATGAGGCGGGGCGCGCCTGTGGTGTCGACATAGGGGGCGGCGCGGCCGCGCAGGTGGCGGATTTCACCGTCGCCACGCACGATGCGGAACTCGTTGGCAAAATCCTGGTTGCGGAAAATGCCGTCATCGACCTTCGCCGTCGCCTTGCGGTGGTCTTCGGGGTGCAGCGCGCGCTCCCAGCTCGTCCCGTCAGGCTCGTCCGTCAGGCCGTACATCTCGATCATGCGGTCGTCCCACCGCACGTCATTGGTCCGAAGATTGACGTCGAAGACGCCGATGCGGGAGACGCCGAGCGCCAGCTCGAGACGGCGCGACATCTGGGCGAGGCGCTCTTCCGCCTCCTTGCGTTCGGTGACGTCCGTGTCGGTGCCGGCGATGCGGCTCGGTTTACCGTCGGAGCCGTATTCCACGACGGCACCGCGGCTTTCGATCCAGACCCAGTGCCCATCCTTGTGCTTCTCGCGATAGCTGAAGACGTTGAAGGAGGCGGCGCCGCTTTCCTGCTTGGCGATTTCGGCAAGAACATGGGCCCGGTCGTCCGGATGCACGGTCTGGATCCAGGCGTCCAGCGAAGCATCGATCGGGTTGCTCGGCTGCAGGCCGCGGATGGCGCGCCATTGGCGGGAATAGAACAGATCGCCACGCGCGAAATCGTGGTCCCACACCCCCTGGCCGGCGGATTCGAGCGCGTGATTCCAGCGGCTTTCGCGTTCTGCCAGTTCGAGCGTGTTGCGCTTGCGTTCATCAATGTCGATCGTCTGAACGATCAGCGCGGGCGTGGTGTCTTCGTCCGGCAGGTGAGGCGGCACGATGAAGGACGCGAGCACCCAGAATTCCTCGCCATCCAGCCGCTTCAGCCGGATTTCCCAAGGGGCCTGCTCGAACGCATCCCGCCGCATGGCGAAGGCGAGGACGGACCGGTCTTTCGGGGAAACGCAGGCCTCGAAAGGCGGCAATTGCGTGAGCGCGGTGACATTGAAGGCAGAAAGCAGGGTCGCATTGGCATCGATGATGCGGCCTTGCGCATCCAGTGCCGCGAAACCGAAGCCGGAACGCGCGAAAAGCCGGCGATAAAACGGTTCTCTCTCCGTTTCTCGCACGGCAGTGGAGGTCGAACCGGACGGTTTGGCCATGAAACGCGGCGCCTGCAATGAACTCAACAGCCGCAGCGTGCAGGATTTCTATGAAATTCCTCTTAATGAGGACATCCGCGAAAGGTTACTCCGGCGCCTTCAATCGGCTGAGGAACTGTGCGAACACCATCGTGCCTTCCGGCCAGGGGCCATGGCCGGACTCGGTGTTGATGTGGCCGGCTTCACCGGCATCGAGCAGCAGCGAACCCCAGGCGGCCGCGATATCGTCCGCATGCTCATAGGTGCCGAACGGATCGTTGCGGCTCGCCACGACGAGGGAGGGGAAGGCAAGCGGTTCACGCGGATAGGGACCGAAGGTCATCAGGTGCTTGGGGCGGATGTCCGGATTGGCGACGTCCGGCGGCGCGACGAGGAAGGCACCGGCGACCTTGTTGCCAAGATGGGGGGCGGCATGGATCGCCGTCGCCACGCCCAGCGAATGCGCGACGAGCACGACCGGCTTCGTTGCGGCCGACACTTCCTCGATCAGCCGCTGCACCCAGTCCTCGCGCACGGGCTTGGCCCATTCCGCCTGCTCGACGCGCCGCGCCGAGCCGAGCTTGGATTGCCAACGGCTCTGCCAGTGGTCGGGCCCGGAATTGGTGTAGCCGGGAACGATGAGGATATCTGCTTCAGACGCTTTCATGCGCCGGCATGTGCGTTCACGAAGTGCTGAAGTCAAGAGG
The DNA here is from genome assembly GCF_009827055.1 of Shinella kummerowiae. Classification (GTDB taxonomy): domain Bacteria; phylum Pseudomonadota; class Alphaproteobacteria; order Rhizobiales; family Rhizobiaceae; genus Shinella; species Shinella kummerowiae. The sequence continues at coordinate 450,220 of NZ_WUMK01000004.1, read as the reverse complement.
GTGGGACAAATCAGCACGCGGGGTGTATGCTGCGCCGTCTTCAATGCCAATCACGGCCCGTCGTGGTGGCGGACGATTGCCCTCCACCTACAGGCCGTGACGGTTCCCGACCGGCAGGAGGAATGGTCATGACGACATTTCATGTGATGGCAGGTTCTGATGACATGGCAGAGCGGCCGGCGATCCGGCGGATCACGCTGTCCGATGTCCGGGACGCACTGGCGCTCGGTTTCGAGGATTTTCGCGCGAAACCATCGCACTATGTCTTTTTAAGCCTGATCTACCCGATTTGCGGCGTGGTGCTCGTCACCTGGAGTTCCGGCGCCAACCTGCTGCCGCTGATCTTTCCGCTGATCGCCGGTTTTGCGCTGCTCGGCCCGTTCTTTGCGCTCGGCCTTTATGAGATCAGCCGTCGGCGCGAGCTTGGCATGGACACCTCCTGGCGCCATGCGCTGGAGGTTCGCCACTCGCCGGCACTGCCGTCCATCCTCGCCGTCGGCGCCCTGCTATTTGTGCTTTTCGTCGCGTGGCTGGTCTTTGCGCAAATGCTCTATACCAACCTGTTCGGGCCGGAGCCGCCACAGTCGCTGGGGTTGTTCATGGCCTCCATCTTCAGTTCGGAAAACGGCCTGCTGCTCATGCTGGCGGGCAATGCGATCGGCTTCTGCTTTGCGCTGGTCGTGCTCGCCACGACCGTCATCGCCTTTCCGCTGATGCTGGATCGCGATGTCGGAGCGGTTGTCGCAATGGAGACGTCGCTGCGCGCGACGCTGATGAACCCCATGCCGATTGCCGCCTGGGGCCTGATCGTCGCGGCGCTGTTGATTGTCGGGACGATCCCACTCTTCGTCGGCCTTGCCGTGATCATGCCGATCCTCGGCCATGCCACCTGGCACCTCTACCGCAAGCTCGTCGTCGACGAGCGCACGTAAACGATTTCGCAGGCGGGGCGCGCCAGGAGGAGGGCGCAAAACCGCCTGCCAGAGGGGAGCGATGGCGCCTTGGGCGCCATCGCTGTTACTTCGCCAGTGCCGACGAAAGGTCTTCGCCGGCATGTTCACAAGGTCGATCTCAGACGGTGCCGAAAACGCGGCGGAAGATCGTGTCGACGTGTTTGGTGTGGTAGCCGAGGTCGAATTTCTCGCGGATCTGCTCTTCGGAGAGGGCAGCCCGCACTTCCGCGTCGGCCAAAAGCTCTTCCAGGAAGTCCGCACCCTTTTCCCAGACCTTCATCGCATTGCGCTGCACGAGACGGTAGGAATCCTCGCGCGACACGCCGGCTTGCGTAAGGGCAAGCAGAACGCGCTGCGAATGAACGAGGCCGCGGAACTTGTTGAGATTCTTCAGCATGTTCTCCGGATAGATCACCAGCTTCTCGATGACGCCGGCAAGACGGTTGAGCGCGAAGTCGAGCGTGATCGTCGTGTCCGGGCCGATGCCGCGCTCGACGCTGGAATGCGAAATGTCGCGCTCGTGCCAGAGAGCCACGTTTTCCATGGCGGGCGTCACGGCCATGCGCACGAGACGGGCAAGGCCCGTCAGGTTTTCCGTCAGCACCGGATTGCGCTTGTGCGGCATGGCGGACGAACCCTTCTGGCCCGGCGAGAAGAACTCTTCCGCTTCCAGAACTTCCGTGCGCTGCATGTGGCGGATTTCGATCGCCACGTTTTCGATCGACGAGGCGATGACGCCGAGCGTGGCGAAGAACATGGCGTGACGATCGCGCGGGATGACCTGGGTGGACACCGGCTCCGGCACCAGGCCGAGCTTGGCGCAGACATGTTCTTCCACGCGCGGGTCGATATTGGCGAAGGTGCCGACGGCGCCGGAGACGGCACCCGTCGCGATTTCCGCGCGGGCGGCGACCAGGCGGGCGCGGTTGCGGTCCATCTCGGCATAGAAGCGGGCGAGCGTCAGGCCCATCGTCGTCGGCTCCGCATGGATGCCGTGGCTGCGGCCGATGCGGATCGTGTCCTTGTGCTCGAAGGCGCGGGCCTTCAGCGCGGCGAGCAGGCGGTCCATGCCGGAAAGCAGGATGTCGGCGGCGCGCACGAGCTGGATGTTGAAGGTGGTGTCGAGCACGTCCGACGAGGTCATGCCCTGGTGCACGAAGCGGCTGTCGGGGCCGACGAATTCGGCGAGGTGCGTCAGGAAGGCGATGACGTCATGCTTGGTGACGGCTTCGATCTCGTCGATGCGGGCGACGTCGAATTCCGCCTTGCCACCCTTTTCCCAGATGGTTTCGGCTGCCGACTTCGGAATGACGCCGAGGTCGGCCAGCGCGTCGCAGGCATAGGCTTCGATCTCGAACCAGATGCGGAACTTCGTTTCGGGCGACCAGATGGCGACCATGTCCGGTCGGGAATAGCGAGGGATCATCAGCTCAAGACTTTCTCAGGTGGGCGTTGCCGCCGCTTTAGCAAAGATGGCCGGCAAGCTCAACGCATGTGTGGGGGCATGTGTGGCGGCATGGACCGCGCGAGCCACAGGCTTGCGCCCGCCAGAATGGGCAGGCCGACCGGCAGATAAAGCCTGAGCCCCATGACGAGGAACTGGTAGACCGCGCCGACGGCGGTGAAGACGAACTGATAGGCCCAGATGCGCGTGCCGAAGGGGTGGTGCCATTGCGCATAGAACAGCCGGTAATCCATGGCGAAAAGAAAGGCCGTGGCGGCGATGGTGCCGAGGCTGAGCAACGCAAAATGGGCGGCAAAGCGGGTCTCGGCGCTGCGTCGCCGCGTCAGCAGGCGTGCCATCGGCAGCGCGACGATCCAGGCAAGCACGCCGCCTGCGAAAAAGATCAGCAGGATCATTGCGAGGTGAAATGTCTGCGCACGCCCCTGCATTGCAAGCGAGGCGAAGGCGCAAGCCGCCATCAGCAGGCCCCAGGCAACGGAGCCGCCAAGGTGAAGGGGAAGGGAGGGGAAGACCGGCGCGGGCCTGCTCTGAAATGCGGCGTTTGCGCCCGTTGCCCCCGCCGCCAGATTCATGCTCACGGCCGGAACGGTACGGCGATCCAGCGTCCGTCGCTGCCTTCGAAGCCGAAGCTACGCACCAGCACGAGCGCCATATGCACCGGCTCGGCGCCGAACGCGTTGAAGGTTACGGCGCCGGATATCTGGTAGGAATGCGGACAGTTGCGGCTCTCGGGCACGCGCGTATCCTCATGCACAACCGTGTCGGCCGCCTGGCCGTCGCGTCTCACGAGCTTGAGGCGGAATCCCTTTATCCCGTCGGGAGTGAGATCACGGCATTTGTCCGTCATGTCGAGCGCGATGTCTTCGAGGGCCAGCGCATAGCTTCCGCCGACCATCGGCTCGATCGCATGCGGGAAATACTCGATACGCTTGCGGTCGACACCGGCTTCGCCCATCGGATTGAATGCCGCGAGCAGGCCTGGATTGGAGAGCACCTTGTGCTGTGCGATCAGGTTTTTCGCCTTGTCGCGGCTTTCCGCCCGCGCCTTTGCAAGGTCCGCTTCCTCGTCGTCGATCCGTGCACGGATCGGCGTGCCGGGAAGATAGGCGTCCTTCTGTGTGTCGATGAAATAGATGGTCGAATAGGGAAAGCCGGAGCCGTCCTGGACGCCGAATTCCTCGAAGGCGTAGACCTTGCCGTCCGGCGAGAAGCCAAGGGTCTGGAAGGTCGAGAAGTCGCCGGCTGACGCACCTGCCGTCGCCAGCATGGTCGCCAGAAGGGCGAACGCCGCCTTTCGCAAAATCCTCACGCCCGCGCACCCTCCGCATTGCTGCGTAGAGTGTCGATCGTTTTGCGATAGGCGTCAATGTGACCGCCACCGAAGATGGCGGAGCCCGCGACGAAGACATTGGCACCGGCAGCGGCGGGCATGGCGATCGTATCGACTGCAATGCCGCCATCGACCTGAATGTCGATCGGCCGGTCGCCGACGAGCGAACGCACGCGGCGAAGCTTTTCCTGCATCGCCGGAATGTATTTCTGGCCGCCGAAGCCCGGATTGACCGTCATCACGAGGATAAGGTCGATCTTGTCGAGCAGGTAGTCGAGCACGCTTTCCGAGGTCGCCGGATTGATCGACACGCCGGCGCGTTTTCCCAGCGCCTTGATGGCCTGCAGCGAGCGGTCGAGGTGGGGGCCGGCCTCGGCATGCACGGTGATGCTGTCGCAGCCGGCCTTGGCGAAGGCCTCGAGATAGGGATCGGCGGGCGCAATCATCAGGTGGCAGTCGAAGAAGGCGTCGGTATGCGGGCGCAGTGACTTGATGACGTCAGGACCGAAGGAGATGTTCGGCACGAAATGGCCGTCCATGATGTCGAGATGGATCCAGTCGGCGCCTGCCGCGACGACGTCGCGCACTTCCTGGCCGAGCTTGGCATAATCGGCGGCGAGAATGGAGGGCGCGATCCGGATGGGAAGGGTCATGTCAGGCTCCGTGGAAAAATTTGCGTGGCCATACCATCCCCGCGCAGAGCGAACAACGGGCGATTTACCGCGCCCAGCTCGGCATGATGTCGCCCGGCATGGGCGTGGCATCATGCACGCCGCGGGCGATGGCGCGTGCCATGGTGGAGGCGGCGGCGGCGCAGAGCGCGATGAAATCCTCCGGTGCCGGGACGCGGCCGCTCTTTCCTGTCGCCAGCGCGAAGACGAGATCACCGTCGAGCGGCGTGTGGGCGGGCCAGAGGGCACGGGCAAAACCGTCATGCGCGGCGATGGCGAGACGCTTTGCTTCGGCCTTGCTCAGCACGGCATCCGTGGCGATGACGGCGATCGTGGTGTTTTCCGTGCCGGTCGGTCGACGCGACATTTTCGTGCGCGGTATGCGGGCGTCGGCCGGGAAGGGGAAGGGCAGGCCGAGCCCGCCGAACTCCTGCGCTTCCTCGAAGGGCGCCGCCCAAAAGTGACGCGTCTCGCCGACCGTCGCCGAACCGAGCGCATTGACCGCCACGAGGGCGCCAACGGTAAAGCCGGTTTCCAGAGTGGTGGAGGCGGATCCGAGGCCGCCTTTGAAGGTCGCGGTGAGCGCACCCGTGCCGGCACCGGCACTGCCGGTCTCGAAGTCTTCGGCGGCGTTGGCAAGCGCCGCATAACCAAGCTCGCGATAGGGCGGATAACGGCCCCAGTCCTTGTCGCCGCCGTTCATCAGATCGAACAGGATGGCGGCCGGCACGATCGGCACGCGAAAGGGGCCGACGGCAAAACCGCGCCCCGCCCCGCGCAGGGCGGCCTGTACCCCGGACGCAGCATCCAGCCCGAAGGCCGAACCGCCGGAGAGCACGAGGGCATCGACGGTCTGAACGGTATTGTGCGGTTCCAGAAGGTCGGTTTCCCGAGTTCCCGGCGCGCCGCCGAGTACCTGCACGGCGGCGACGGCGGGCTCGTCACAGAGCACCACGGTAACGCCGGAGCGCAGGGCGTGATCCGTCGCATTGCCGACCTTGAGGCCGGCGACATCCGTTATGCGGTTCTTCGGTCCCGGTTTCATCTATTCGCTCTCCGGCGCGGTTTCCGCCGGCACGAAGGCGCCGGCCTGCCAGACGAGCAGACGGTAGGGGTTTTCACTGAGTTCATGATCCGCGCCGAAGGCGACCGTGCCGATTGCCGTTGGGAAACTGCCGCCGGCCAGTTTTTCCACGAGGTTGCCGCCCTCTGCCGCCGCGGCCGCAAGCGCCGTGACAGCGGCGTGGGCTGGCAGCACATAGCCTTCCGCAACCCCGCCGCGTTGCTGCATCCCGCTGGCGACCGGCAGCCCCGCCGGCAGCGTCTGGTAATCGGGAAGCGCAATCGCTTGCACGCCATCCGTCATCGGCACGAGCGGATCGGCGCCGAGCAGAGCCTCGCCGCCGAGCAGCGTCAACGGCGTCTTCTCGTTCTTCGCATCCCGGGCGATCACCGCGATATCGGTGCGGTCGCCGCCGACGAAAACGCGGGTGACCCCCGTTTTGACAAGACGACGGACGAGGGTGATCTGCTGTTCCTGCGTTGGACGATAGGTGTCGACGAAAGCCGCCTTCATGCCGACTTCCTCCAGCCGCAGGCGAACCGTCTCGACAAGCTCGCGGGCATGGATCGTGCCGTCGTCGATGAGGGCGAAGGGTTCGGATTTCCAGGCGCGCGTGATGATATCGACGGCCTTGTCCGCCTCGGCCTTCGGGCCGGGCGCGAGGCGGAAGAGCGGCCATTTTTTCTTCAGCGCATCCTCCATGAGAATGCCGGAGCGGACCGACAGCGTGACCGTCGGAACATTTGCCTCGGCAAGCGCGGGAAGCGAGGCGGCAAGTCCCTCGGTGCACAGGAAGCCGACTGCGGCCACGGCGTCTGCGGCGAGAATCTGCTTGGCAATGCCTTCGCCATCGCTTTCGTCGCAGGTTTCGGCAATGGTCACGATGGTGTCGCCATTCGTCTCTGCCGCAAACCGCGCGCCATCACGAACCTGCTGGCCGAGAATGGCGAGCGGCCCCTCCTGTGGCGCAACGACAGCAAAGGTCAGGCCCGCGGCGGCGGCCGGGGCGGCCGCAAACAGGAGGGTACCGAACAGCGGGGCGAGGGACGCGATCTTCATTCTGGATCCATGGCGCACAGTTGAGCCTTTTGTAAGGATCGTGCGAGAGGCGTCAAAGGGAAATCTCGGTTGAAAATCCTCATGAAAAAACTGGATGAAAAAATTCCACTTTTAGGGGGTTACATTTTTCTTCATTTTCGCCATGTATCTCCTTCATGAGAAGGAGAACGCCGTGTTGGACAGATTGATGCTGGACCCATCGCTCTACCGTAATGCGATGAGCCGCTATGCAGGCCATGTGCAGATCGTGACGACGGCCTTCGAGGGCGAGCGGCGCGGCGTGACGATCACCGCCGCCTGCTCGGTGTCGGACAATCCGGCGATGGTTCTCGCTTGCGTCAACGCCTCCAATCCCAGGAACACGATCTTCGAGAAAAGCGGCCGTTTTGCGCTGAACACGCTTTCCGCCGACCAGATCGAGCTTGCCAATGCCTTTTCTGGCCGCGATCCTTCCCTGACCTCGGAAGAGCGCTTCGCCAAGGGCGACTGGGAGGAACTGGTGACCGGTGCGCCGGTGCTGAAGGACGCGCTCGCCGCCTTCGATTGCCGGCTTGTCGAATTCAAGGTCATTGCGACGCATATGATGCTGATCGGGGAGGTCATGGGCGTTTCCGCCGGTGCGCACAAACCGGCGCTTCTCTATATGGACCGGGGCTACCACACGCTATAAGTTCCTCCTCCGGAGTGGAGGAGCGGTGTGGTTTACCAACGTGGACAGATCCCGCAATCGATCGACGAGACCGCCGAGATGCTGTCGGCCGGCAACTATCTCGCCGCGCGTTCGCTGGCGACGGTGCTTTTCCTGTCGCTGCGCATGAAGCGGCCGCTTTTCCTCGAGGGGGAAGCGGGCGTCGGCAAGACCGAGATCGCCAAGGTGCTGGCCGCGTCGCTCGACCGCCCGCTGATCCGCCTGCAATGTTACGAGGGCCTCGATATCGCCTCGGCGGTCTATGAGTGGAACTATCCGGCGCAGATGCTAGAAATCCGCCTCGCCGAAGCCTCCGGCACCACGGACCGCGGCCGCATCGAGGCCGATATCTTTTCCGAGCGTTATCTCATCCGCCGCCCGGTGCTTCAGGCACTGTCGTCGCCGGATGGCCGCGCCCCCATCTTCCTCATTGACGAACTGGACCGCACCGACGAGGCCTTCGAAGCCTTTCTGCTGGAGGTGCTGTCGGATTTCCAGGTGACGGTGCCGGAACTCGGCACGATCCGCGCGGCCGAGCCGCCCATCGTCATCATCACGACCAACCGCACGCGCGAAGTGCACGATGCGCTGAAACGGCGCTGTCTTTATCACTGGGTCGACTATCCCGCGGCGGCACAGGAACTGGAAATCATCCGCCGCAAGGTGCCGCGCTGCAACGAGGTGCTGTCGCGCCAGGTCGTCGCCTATGTGCAGAAGCTGCGCGCGCTCGATCTCTTCAAGAATCCGGGTGTCGCCGAAACCATCGACTGGGCGACGGCGCTGACCGAACTCGACCGGGTGGCCCTCGACCCCGAGACGGTGTCGGACACGCTCGGTACGCTGCTGAAATATCAGGACGACATCGCCCGCATCGACGGCGCCGAGGGGCGCAAGCTGCTCGATGACGTGAAGAGCGCCCTGGCGGCGGCAGGCTGAAGGATGGTCCCGGCTTTGGACAGCACCCTTGCGCAGGATGGCCGGCTCGCCGACAATATCGTGCATTTTGCCCGCGTGCTGCGCAACGCGGGGCTGCGGATAGGGCCGGCGGCGGTGACGGATGCCATCGAGGCGGTGCAGGCGATCGGTATCGGCGAGCGCGAGGAATTCTACACCGCGCTGCATGCGACGCTGGTCAAGCGGCACGAGGACGATGCCGTTTTCGACGAAGCCTTTCGCCTGTTCTGGCGGTCGCGCGATCTTGTCGGGAAAATGATCGCGCTGATGTCGCCGGTGGTGGCGCGGCAGGAGGAACGGGAAAAGCGCAAGGCCGGGGAAACCCGCGTGTCCGATGCGCTGTTCGGCGATCGGCAGGATGAACGGCCGCTGCGCGACGAACCCGATGTCGAAATCGACGCGCGTTTCACCGCCTCCGGCAGCGAAATCCTGCGCAGGACCGATTTCGCGCAGATGACGACGGCGGAACTGGCTGAAGCCAAACGCACGATTTCAAACCTTGTCCTGCCGGTCGACGAGGTGCGCACGCGCCGTTTCCGCCGCAGCAACCGGCCGGTGGCCATAGACGCTCGCGCCACGATGCGCCACGCCATGCGCACCGGCGGCACGCTGATTCTGCCGCGCTACCGGGAGCCGAAGACCATCCATCCGCCGCTGGTCGTGCTGGCCGATATTTCCGGCTCGATGAGCCAGTACACCCGCATCTTCCTGCATTTCCTGCATGCGCTTGGCGAGCATCGCCGCCGCGTGCACGCCTTCCTGTTCGGCACGCGCCTCAGCAATGTCACGCGCCAGATGCGCCATCGCGATCCCGATCTCGCCGTGGAAGCCTGCAGCCAGACGGTCAGCGACTGGTCCGGCGGCACGCGCATCGGCGAGACGCTGAAGGAGTTCAACCGGCTCTGGTCGCGCCGCGTGCTGGGGCAGGGCGCCGTGGTGCTCTTGATCACCGACGGGCTGGAGCGCGAGGACACGGACCTGCTTGAGGCGGAAATGGACCGGCTACACCGCTCCTGCCGGCGGCTGGTCTGGCTCAATCCATTGCTGCGTTTCGAGGGGTTCGAAGCGCGGGCGCGCGGGGTCAGGGCCATGCTGCCGCATGTCGACGAGTTGCGGCCGGTGCACAACCTGGAGGCCATGGCGGATCTGGTGGCGGCGCTTTCCGGCGAAGCGCCGCGCGGTGCGGGTGATCCCAGACGTTTTCTGCCGGCAGCGTGAGGAGGGACGAATGGATGCAAACGACGCGCACGACCCGCTGACCATCGCGGAACGCTGGATGGACGATGGCCGCATGGTGGCGCTCGCCACCGTCGTCGAAACCTGGGGCTCGGCGCCGCGCCCGGTCGGCAGCCATCTTGTCATCGACGGCGAGGGCAATTTTCACGGTTCCGTATCAGGCGGCTGCGTCGAGGGGGCGGTGATCGGCGAGGCGATGGAGGTGATCGGCAACGGCGAGCCGCGCCTGCTGGAATTCGGCGTCGCCGACGAGACGGCCTGGCGTGTGGGTCTCTCCTGCGGCGGGCGCATCCGGGTCTATGTGGAGCGGGTCGGCTGATGGATCCCTACCTGCTGCGCAAGCTGAACACGGAGCGCGCCGCCCGCCGCGCGGTCATCCACCTGACCGATCTCGGCGACGGCCGCGACCGGGTGGTCCGCGAGGGTGATCCGGTCGCCGGCCCGCTCGGCGCGGCGGTCGAAAGCGCGTTCCGGTCCGGCAAATCCGCCATCGTGGCGGCGGAGGATCGCAATTTCTTCCTGAACGTCCACCTGCCGCCGGCGCGCATCGTGGTCATCGGCGCGGTGCATATCAGCCAGGCGCTGGCGCAGATGGCGAAGGTCGCCGGCTTCGACATCACGATCATCGATCCACGCACGGCTTTTGCCACCGAGGAGCGCTTCGCCGATGTCGACCTTGTCGCCGACTGGCCGGAGGATGTGCTGCCGGCGCGGCCGCTCGATGCCTATACCGCGCTCGTGGCGGTCACGCATGATCCGAAGATTGACGATTTTCCGCTGTCGCAGGCGCTTTCCACCGGCTGTTTCTATATCGGCGCGCTCGGCAGCCGGAAGACCCATGCCAGGCGTGTCGAACGGCTGAAGGCGCTTGGACACAGCGACTCGGAGATCGCGACGATTTCAGCACCGATCGGCCTCGATATCGGTGCCGCAAGCCCCGCCGAAATCGCCGTCGCCATCCTGGCGGATATCGTCGCGCACCTGCGTCGCCGGCCTTTGCTGGGAGCCGTTTCGTGATCTTCGGCGAAATCCCGGTTGTTGAGGCGGAGGGCGCGCGGTTGGCCCATGGCGTGCGCGCCGAGGGCCTGTCGCTGCGCAAGGGGCATGTGGTGGCCACCGACGATCAGGCCGCCCTCGTCGCTGCGGGTGTCGCCACCGTCATCGCGGTGCGCCTCGAGGAGGGCGATATCGGCGAGGACGAGGCGGCGACCTTGATTGCGGCGGCAATCGTCCCCGATCATCTCAGCTTCACACCGCCGGCGACCGGTCGCATCAATCTCCATGCCACCGCGAACGGCCTCTTCGTCGCCGACCGGGCCGCGATCGATCGCTTCAACCGGGTCGATCCGGCAATCACCATCGCCACCCTGCCGGATCATGCCAGTGTTGCCGCGGGCGACATGGTGGCGACGATCAAGATCATTCCCCTGGCCGTGCCGGAAGCCCTTGCGCGCCGGGCGGCGGCTGCGCTTGCGGCGAGCCGGACGCTGGAGGTGAAACCCTTCGTGGCGCACCGGGTCGGGCTGGTTGCGACGGAACTGCCGGCGCTCAAGGCCTCTGTCATGGACAAGACGCGCCGGCTGCTGGAACAGCGCCTGCACCCCTCCGACAGTTGGTTGACGGGCGAGCGGCGCGTGCCGCACCAGCCGGCGGCGCTTGCCGCGGCGATCCGCCAGGCAGCCGGTGAAAACGACCTCGTCGTGGTGTTCGGCGCGTCTGCCGTGACGGATGCCAACGACGTCATCCCAGCCGCCATCCGCGCTGCGGGCGGTGCCGTCGTGCATGTCGGCATGCCGGTCGACCCGGGCAATCTGCTGGTTCTGGGGCAGGTCGGTGCAGTGCCGGTGCTCGGCGCGCCGGGTTGCGCGCGCAGTCCGAAGGAAAACGGCTTCGACTGGATTCTGGCGCGCATTTTCGCCGGTGAGAAACCGGGATCCAGGGAGATTACGGGCATGGGCGTCGGAGGTCTTCTTGCGGAAATTCCAAGCCGTCCGCAACCGCGCGAGCTGCGCGCGCCCGAGCGGCCGCTTGCCGTCACGGCGCTGGTTCTGGCCGCCGGGCGTGCCAGCCGCATGAAGGGCGACCACAAGCTGCTGGCGACCTTCGATGGCAAGGCGCTGGTGCGCCGTTCGGTGGAGGCCGCGCTGGCGGCAAGGCCAGCGCGGGTGCTCGTCGTGACCGGGCACCGCGCGGACGAGGTGGAGGCGGAACTGGCCGGGCTGACGGTCGATCTCCTGCGCAATCCCGATCACGCACAGGGCATGTCGACCTCGCTGCGCGCGGGCGTGTCCGCCCTGTCGCCGGGCTGCGACGGCATCGTGGTCATGCTGGCCGACATGCCGCATGTCACCGAGGCGGATGTGCGCCGGCTGCTCGATGCCTTTGCCGCGGCGGGCGGACATGCCATCGTGCGGGCCGTTTCCGGGGGCAAGCGCGGCAATCCCGTCGTGCTGCCGCGCACGACGTTTTCCGCCATCCTGCAGCTTGAAGGCGATGTCGGCGCACGGCATATCGTGGAAAGCGCCGGGCTCGACGTGGTGGATGTGGAGATCGGCGAGGCGGCGCATGTCGATGTCGATACGCCGGAGGCCGTCGTGGCCGCCGGTGGCGTTCTGAAAGGCTAGGGCATGGACCGGGATGCGATCGAGGAAATGTTCCAGGCGCTCGGGCCGGTGACGATCAAGCGCATGTTCGGCGGCAAGGGCATCTATCACCAGGGCCGGATTCTCGCGCTGGAAGTCTCCGACGAAATCCTGCTCAAGGCGGACGAGACAAGCGCGCCGGATTTCGAGGCGGCCGGTTGCCGGCAATGGTTCTATGAGGGCAAGCAGGGCAAGCCTGTGAAAATGCCCTATTGGTCCATTCCCGACGACGCTTTCGACGATCCGGACGAGATGGCGCAATGGGTGCGCCGGGCCTATCAGGCGGCGCTGCGCGCGCAGTAGCGATACGGCCGGATAATTGCCGCAATTAAACTTGACTTGGTTTATCATGTTGTCCATTACCGAGCAGTTCGCGTGCGCGCTCGCGCGACCTGATGTCCGGTGAGGTTCCCATGAAAGATGATCGTTTCCACACGTCGACGCTTCTCGCCGGCACGGCCATGGCGCTTGCACTTCTGGCGACGGCTGCACCGGTGAAGGCGCAGGAGCCGGGCGCGACCCTGCTCCAGCAGATCAACGTGGAAGGCGATGGCAACGGCGACGGTGTTGTCGATGTGCCGGCCGCCGTCTCCAAGGCGGACCGCGTCAAAATCCAGGAACAGTTTTCCGGCAATGCGACGCAGGTGCTGCGCTCGATGCCCGGCACCTTCACGCGCGAACCGGCAGACCAGCCCGGCATCATCGTCAACATCCGTGGCTTGCAGGGCATGGGCCGCGTCAACAGCATGATCGACGGCGTGCCGCAGACCTTCCGCAACCTCTCGGGTCACGCCGGCACGTTCGACAACATGCTCTATGTCGAGCAGAACATGCTGGTCGGCGTGGATGTGTCGCGTGGTGCGGTTTCCGGCGCCGAGGGCATGGGTACGCTGGCGGGCGCTGCCAACTTCCGCACGCTCGATGTCGACGACGTGCTGTTGCCGGGCAAGGACGTGGGCGTGATGTCCACCGTGCGTATCGGCACGAACGGCTTCGACTATTCGCGCCTGCTGGCCGGGGCGGCCCGGACGGACATGGGCGAGGGTGAGATCGGCGTCGTCGGCGCAATCAGCGACACGAAGAAGAGCCCCTACGAAAACGGCGACGGTATCATCTATCCGAGCGCCGGCGACGAGCATCCGAAGTCGGGCCTGTTCAAGGTGAACATCGAGCCGGATTCCGATCGCAAGCTGTCACTCGGCGGCATCTGGTACGGCAGCGAATTCCTGCCGGGCAGTTCCGGTTACAACTGGGTGGTCGAGAACCAGACCTATACGGCCAAGTACACCTACAAGCCGGGCAACGACCTGATCGACCTCTCGGCCAATGCCTATCTCAACATCACCGATCTGGAATTCGACGGGTCGAGCATCGATGGCGCGGCGTTCGATGGCCGCAAGGGCACCAACACGACGACGGGTTTCGATATCACCAACCGCATGCATTTCGACCTCGGCAGCGCGACGGAGCTGAAGCTCTCCTATGGCGTCGCCTATAGCCACGACGAATATGAAGGCAATGCCAAGCGCGGCGCCAATGCCGATGGAACGCTGCAGAAGGCGGGCGCCTTCAGCGAGGCGACGCTGACGCGCGGCATTTTCGATCTGACCGGTGGTCTGCGCTACGATTACTGGAAGGTGGACGGCATCAGCGGCTACGATGCGCCGGGCTCCAATGGGTGCGACCCCGACGGCGATCCATGCCCCGGCGACGCCATCTCGCGGCATGGCGGTGACCTCAACCCGAAGATCACCCTGTCTGCGCGCCCGTTCGATTGGCTGCAGCCCTATGTCACCTACGCGCACACCTCGCGCCCGCCGACGGCGGCCGAGATGTTCTATCCGGGCGGCCACAGCTTCGACGGATCGTCCGACCCGGTCAACAACAACCCGAACCTCGTGCCGGAGCAGAGCCGCGGCTGGGAGCTGGGTGTCAATCTGAAGGGCGACGACCTGCTGGCGGCCGGCGATACCGCCTGGCTCAAGGTCGGCTACTTCCACAACCGCATCAGCGACTACATCACCTACCGGACCGATGCCACGGGCACGCTTTGCCCCAATTGGGAGCCCGGTGACGGCAGCGTCGCGTGCTGGGTCAATCTCGATGGCACGACGGTGATGAAGGGCCTCGAAATCGAAGGTGGCTATGATGCCGGGCGCTATTATGCTGGCTTCTCGCTGACGCTTGCCGATACCGATCAGCCGCAGGGCTCTTCCTCGGGCACCACGAGCGATACCGGCCAGTTGCCGGACGATTTCGCAACCGTCGACGTCGGCATGCGCTTCCTCGAAGAGGCGCTGACGGTCGGTGGGCGCATGCGCTATGTCGGGGAAAGCAAACAGGCATTCCTCGGGAAACCCGATGCCTACAAGGTCGACGCCTACACGCTGTTCGACGTGCACGCCTCCTGGCAGATCAACGAAAACGCCAAGGTCTTCTTCAACGTGGAGAATGTTTTCGACAAGGCCTATATGAAGGCGAATTCCGGGCTTTCCGACAACCTCGCCGGCATCAACAACGGCCGTGGTCGCACCTTCATCTTCGGCGCCACCGCGCGGTTCTGAGACAGAACCGCCAGTGCTTAACGCACGCGGAGCGCCTTGACGGCGTCCGAGGCAAAGCGCGAAAGGGGCACGGGCAGGGCATCGAGCGGGAACCAGCCGAACTCCGGCAGCTTTTCCGGCTCCATGACGCGGGCCTCCCCGGCAAAATCCTCCGTCACATAGATGAGCGACAGCCAGTGCTGGCGCTCTTCCTCGATGATCTGTTCGGAAATGCACAGGAACTCGACCGTGCCGATGGTCAGTCCCGATTCCTCCTGCGCCTCGCGGCGGGCGGAATCGATTGCCCGTTCCATATGGTCGACCTTGCCGCCGACAATGCTCCAGCAACCGGCTTCCGGCGCATTGCGGCGCCGGTAGAGCAAAAGCTTGCCCTCACGCAAAATGGCCAGGCCGCAACCGAGGCCTGGCACATCGATGCCGGGAACAGGCATTTTTAGAAATCAGGCCTTGCCGGCGACCAGCATGAAGGCCGGGACCTCGTCGCCGAAGCCGAGCGGCGTCGGGCCGTCGTCTTCATCGCGACGATAGCGGTTACGGCGATCGCGGCTGTCGTCATTGGCCGGACGCGGCGCGGCATGGTTTGCAGCCCGCGGATTGCGAGCGGGATTCTGCGGCCGCCCTTCCGCCTTGCGTTCAGCTTTCACGACTTCCACCTTCTCTTCGGTCTCAACGGTCTCGATGCGGGTTTCCGTGGCGCGGGCTTCGCCCTTGTTGCGTCCACGGGAACGATCACGGTCGCGGTCACGACCACCGCGATCGCGCCCGTTGCGGGGCCGTTCGCGCTCCTCGCTCTCGGCGGCTTGCGGCAGGTCTTCGAGGCCGCCGCTCAGCCAATCGATCTTCTTGTCGATCAGCTTTTCGATGGCATCGAGGAACTTACCGTCGCGCTTGGAGACGAGGGTGAAGGCGGCGCCCGAACGGCCGGCACGGCCGGTGCGGCCAATGCGGTGGACATAGTCCTCGGCGTGGATCGGGACGTCGAAATTGAAGACATGGCTGACGTCCGGGATATCGAGGCCGCGGGCAGCGACATCGGATGCCACGAGAAGCGTGAGCTTGTTTTCCTTGAAATTGGCCAGCATGGTCGTGCGCGACCGCTGATCCATGTCGCCATGCAGCGCGCCGACGGAGAAGCCGTGGCGGTCGAGCGAGCGGAAGAGATCCGCGACATCGACCTTGCGGTTGCAGAAGATGATGGCGTTCTTCAGGTCTTCCTGCGCGCGAATGAGGTCGCGCAGCGTGGCGCGCTTCTCGTAATCCTTGCCGTGGGTGGCGACGAGGCGCTGCGTCACGGTCGTGGCGGTCGAGGAGCGGGTCGATACTTCGACGCGTTCCGGGTTCTGCAGGAACTTGTCCGCGAGCTTCTGGATTTCCGGCGGCATGGTGGCCGAGAAGAACAGCGTCTGGCGGGTGAAGGGGATGAGCTTGGCGATGCGCTCGATATCCGGGATGAAGCCCATGTCGAGCATGCGGTCGGCTTCGTCGATGACGAGGATTTCGACGCCCGTCATCAGGAGTTTGCCGCGCTCGCAATGGTCGAGCAGGCGGCCGGGGGTGCAGATCAGCACGTCGGCGCCGCGCTCGAGCTTGCGGTCCTGTTCATCGAAGGAAACACCGCCGATGAGCAGCGCGACGTTGAGCTTGTGATTTTTGCCGTACTTTTCGAAGTTCTCGGCAACCTGGGCCGCCAGTTCGCGCGTCGGCTCGAGAATCAGCGTGCGCGGCATGCGTGCCCGGGCGCGGCCCTTTTCCAGCAGCGTCAGCATCGGCAGCACGAAGGACGCCGTCTTGCCGGTGCCTGTCTGGGCTATCCCGAGGATGTCGCGCCGCGAAAGGGCCGGCGGAATGGCGCCAGCCTGGATCGGTGTCGGGATCGTGTAGCCCGAATCTGTGACGGCGGACAGGACTTTCGGGCTCAGGCCAAGATCAGCAAAAGTGGTCAAAGGGAAAACAGTTTCCGTTCCGGTTCTTGCGAACGCAATGGGTTTCAGCGGGCATCGTGCCGCGAGGATGCAGCGCAGATATGCCGAAAGTGCCGGAAAGTCAAGGAATTCAGCGAATTTGGTAAATCCGCGAGCAATTTGAAGTTCATGGCAGACAAATTTGTCATACGAAGGCGTCTCGCCTTGCGGTACGTCAATCCATATAGGCCGTCAACTTCATGCCGGCGGTGAGGAAACGCATGGGGTCGATCGCCTTGCCATCGCGGCGAACTTCATAGTGCAGGTGCGGCCCGGTGGAGCGGCCCGTGGTGCCGGAAAGCCCGACCGGATCCGCCGCTTCCACATGATCACCAACCTTGACGAGCACGCGCGAGAGATGCGCGTAGCGCGTCGTCAGTCCATTGCCGTGATCGATTTCGACCATGTTGCCATAGCCGCCGTTGCGGCCGGCGACGGTGATTGTGCCGGCGCCGGTGGAGCGGATTTCCGTGCCGGTGCTGGCGCGGAAATCTATGCCGGCGTGAAGCGCGAGGCGGCCAAAGAACGGATCGGTGCGGTTGCCGAAGCGGCTGGTGATGTTGCTGCCCGGCGAGGGATTGCCGAAGGGCAGCATTTTCGCAGTGCGGCGTGCGCTGTCGAGGCGTTCCAGGGCGCTGTCGAGGTCATTGATCGAATCTTCGAACGGATCGGTGAAGCTCGCCGGTTCGACGAAGGGGCCGCCGATGCCCGACTCCGCGTCGGTTTCCGCCGGGGCGGCCTCGGCAATGTCGAAGCCCGTCCGGCGCAGAATGGTCTGGATGGCGTCGGCCGTCTCGGAGGCGCCGGCCGTCAGGGACTGGATGCGACCCATCTGTTCGTGCTCGAGGTCTTTCAGCGAAAGCGTGACCTTGGAGAAAAGCCGGTCGGAGCGGTCGGCAACCGATTCGCCGATCGCGGCATAGGCGAGCTGCGTCGTCTTCGGCTGCGTGTCGCCAGCCATGCCCATGATGGCATGGATTGCGCCGGCGGCGTCGGCGCGGCGTCCATCGGTCAGCGGCTTTTCATCGGGAAGCGGAACGTCTTCCGTTGCCCGCACGCCGCTGCCTTCGGCCCGGTTGAGCAGCGCGTTGAGCTTGCCGTGACGCTCGGACAGCGCAAGCTGCTGCTGCATGAGCTTTTCGACCTTCTCCTCGACGACCTGCTGGTCGAGAAGCTGGCGGCTGGTGACGCGGTCGACCTGGGCGCGCAGCGACGAGATGCGGTCTTCGTAGTCGTGCTGCATGCGGGCCTGCCGCGCCATGGTGGCGCCGATCAGGTCGTCGCGCAGCACGAGATAGGAGGTGGCGGCGAGATAACCGACCGTGAACATGCCGGCAAAACAGAAGGTGACGGCCGCCATCCAGGGGCGGATCGTCATGTGACGGATTTTGTCGCCGCTTGCCAGGATAACGACATGCTGCTCGGCGCGTTTTCCGAAGACGCGGTTTTCAGGACGCTCCGCCACCCGTTTACTCCCCGACCGTTTGATGCTGGTCTCGTGCGGGGATTACACATTGTTAGGGTTAATAAAGGCTTTCCCGGCGGGTTTTTTACATCAAGATATTAGCTCTGGCTGACGGAAACGAGCGAGCGGTAGAAGGAAGGGGTAAGGCCCGCCTCGGCACGCGCGACATCGTTGAACGGCGGTTTCAGCGGCCCACGAAAGTTCGTCCGCACCAGCTCCCTGAAGGTGGCGGACGGGTCCTTCTTCTCCCGGGCGCACAGAAAGCGGAACCACTTGGCGCCGACCGCGACATGGCCTTTCTCGTCGTTGTAGATGATGTCGAGAATGTCGGCGCTCGCGTGGTCACCGGTCTCGCGCATCTTGGCCTGGAGCGGCGGCGTCACGTCGAGGCCGCGGGCCTCAAGGATGAGAGGGACCACGGCAAGGCGCGCCGTCAGGTCGTTGCGGGTGTCGTGCGCGGCCTGCCACAGGCCGTCATGCGCCGGCAGGTCACCATAATCCGCGCCGAGCGCGCGCAGGCGATCGCGGATCAGGCGAAAATGTTTCGCCTCCTCGAAGGCCACCTGCATCCAGCCGTCGAAGAAGGAATGCGGCACGCGCTCCGTGGTGAAGCGGGCAACGATGTCGAGCGCAAGATCGACCGCGTTGAGTTCGATATGGGCGAGCGCATGGAGGAGGGCGATGCGGCCCTTCTCGGTATGCAGCGAGCGTTTTTCCATATGCTTGGGCGGGATCAGCGCGGGTTTTTCCGGCCGGCCGGGACGGGCCGGCAGCGCCGGATCCAGCGGCGAGCGCATCGAAAGCGTGCGGGCAAACCAGCGCCGCGCGGTCTCCTGCGCCAGTTCCGTCTTCACGTCGAGATCGGCGGCGCTGATGGCCGCCGTCGCCCCGCCGCGAAGGCTTTCTATGTGTGGAATTTCAATCATTCCAGTGCCTTGTATAGATATGCTAAAGTTTCTTGGCGGCTTCGAGCACCGCATCGACATGGCCGTTGACCTTCACCTTCGGCCAGACTTCGGCAATCTTGCCGGCGGCATCGACCAGCACCGTCGTGCGCTCGACGCCCATATAAGTGCGACCGTACATGCTCTTTTCCTTCCACACGCCATAGGCTTCCAGCGTCTGAAGGCTTTCATCCGAGGCGAGCGCGACACCCAGCTCGTGTTTCTTGACGAACTTGTCGTGCTTCTTCACCGGATCCGGCGAAAGGCCGACAAGCGCGACACCAGCGGCATCGAAGTCGGCCTTGGCGGCGGTGAAATCCTTGGCTTCCACCGTGCAGGCCTGCGTATCGTCCTTGGGGTAGAAGAAGAGAACGACCGGCCGGCCGCGGAATTGCGAAAGGGAAATGGTACCCCCGCCGTCGCGCGGGAGGGTGAAATCCGGAGCGTTTGCGCCCGGGATCAATTCTGCCATGGGATTTCCTTTCTTTGGCCGGCTTTTTGAGTCAAGGACCCGGCCTCCCGCATATATAGTGGCAGGCAGAATCGTCCAGCGGCCAGCGGACGATGCGCACCGATTCCATGGAATAGGCTGCGCCAGGGGCAAAGGAAACCAGCGCACGATGGGAGAAATCCGCGGCGAGAAAGTCGTGTTCCGCAAGCAGGACATCGTTCCGCTACACGAGCTGCCGTCCGCACAGGCGCATGAGCCGATCGTCCTGCACACCCGGCAGGCGAGCCGCACCGGGATTGCCTGCCGCGTCATCGCCGCCACCGTTTCGCTCGTCCTGTTCCTCGGCGCCGTGCTGATCGGCCTGGTCGAAATGGGCGTCTTCGACAGCACCCTGAATGCCCGCGCCGTCACCGCGCTCAACCAGGCGCTCGGCCCGCGCTACCGCGCCTCCGTCGATCACACCGTCCTGCGTCTCGCCGGCCTCGACGGCTTTGCCCTCAAGGCGGAGAACGCCCGGGTCATCGAGGTCGAATCGGAACGGGAACTGGCGACGATTGAGGCGGTCGGCATCGTGCTCGATCCGCTCGCGCTGGCCACCGGACGTATCGCCGTGTCGCGGCTCGATGTGGATGGCGCCATGTTCAACGCGGCACTCCTGCCCAAGAGCAAGCCGCTTGATCTCGCCGCGCTGCGCATCTCCGACGTGCCCGATTATCTGGAAACCACCTTCGAGCGGCTGGACGCCATTCATCGCCTGATCGACGCCAACAACATGCAGACCGTCAGGATCGCCGATCTCGGCGCGACCTTCCAGGGGCCGGGCGGCAAGCCGGTGACGCTTGCCATTGCCAGCCTCGAATTCTCCCGCGACGGCGACGGCACCATGTCGATCGACGGCCATTTCGCCATGGATGGCGCCCAGGGCGAAATCGACCTGACCGCGACCGGTGCGAAGGATGTCGTCCAGACATTGGACGGCTCTATCCGCAACGTCGCGCTTGGAAAATTCCTGCTCGGCAACGACGTGGACGGCAATGTTCATGCCGGTATCGATACGTCGGCCGATATTTCCGTCAATGCCGTACGCGAAACCGCCAACACGAAACCGGTGCTCGGCCTCGATATCAGCCTGGCGGCAGGCAGCGTCTATGGCGATGGCATCGCCGCGCAACTGCGTCCATCCACCCTCAAGGCCGTCTACAATTTCGACAAGGGGTCGATCGAGCTTGCCTCGAAGAATGCCAGCGTCGGCCTGTCGCATTTTCCCTTTACCGGTGGACTGATCGATCTCGACCGCGTTTCCGATCGGCCGGACAAGGGTTTCGCCATCGATCTGGTCTTCAGCGATGCGATCAGCCGGCCGGTCGATTCCACCGAGACGCCGATCCGCTTCGATGCGAAGGTCAACGGATTTTACCTGCCGAAGACGAAAAACCTGTTGTTCGAGGAGATGGCCGTCTCCAGCGAAAAGGGCAATGTTGCGGGATCGCTGGCGATGCGCTTTGGCGAGCGTGAGCCGGAAGTCAGTTTCGTCATGATCGCGAGCAAGCTCGACTCGGCCGCCGTCAAGCAGTTCTGGCCGTTCTGGATGGCCAAGACGGCGCGCAACTGGGTGATCAAGAACATTTTCGGCGGCACCGTCACCAATGGCCGTATCGAGTTCTACCTTGCCGAAGGCCGCGAGCGTAAGCCCGGCGTGCCGATGCATCTCGGCGCAGACGAACTGAAGATCGATTTCGACATCGAAGGTGCGCGCATGAATGTCGCCGGCGATATCCCGCCGCTGCGCGACACATCCGGCAAGTTCCGCCTGCGTGGGCCGCGCACCGAAATCGCCATCACCGGCGGCGCTGCCTATTTCCCGTCCGGCCGCTCCGTCGCATTGACCGGCGGCACCTTCGTGCTGCCGGACAATTATACCAAGCCGCTGATGGCGGACATGGACATCGACGTGGCCGGCAATGCCGATGCGATCGCCGAACTGGTGACCTATCGGCCGATCCGTGCTCTGCCGGCAACCGGCTTCAAACCGGAGGATTTTTCCGGCCAGGTAAAGGCGAACGTCAAGGCGCATTTCGGCATCATCGCCGCCCACAAGCCGCCGCCGCCGCAATGGACGGCCGCTTTGACCCTCGATGACGTCGACGTCGCAAAGCCCGTCGCGGGTCGTGCCGTGACGGGGCTACGCGGGCTGCTCGCCATCGATCCGCAGAAGGCCGACCTCAAGGCCAAGGCCGATATCGACGGCGTGACATTCGATCTCGAACTGATCGAGCCGGTCAACAAGGCTGCCAACATTCCGCGCAAGACAATCCTCTCCGGCACGCTCGGCAACAAGGATCGTCGCAAGCTGCTGCCTGGGTTCGAGGAGGTGCTGGAAGGCCCGATCGGCATCAGGATGGAACAGGATGGCGACGGGCCACGTATGGTGGAGGCGGATGTCGGCGCTGCTGCGGTGTCCATTCCGTGGATCGGCTGGACCAAGGGGGCCGGGATCGGCGGTACGGTCAAGCTGACGGCGGAAACCAAGGACGGCGTGACGCGGGTCTCCGATTTCCGTTTTGCCGGCGATGGTTTCAATGTGGCCGGCAACCTGACGTTCCGTGGCTCGGCGCTGGATGCGGCCGATTTCTCGACCGTTCGGTTGTCCGCCGACGATCGGTACCGCCTGAAGGTG
Source organism: Shinella kummerowiae (assembly GCF_009827055.1). Lineage (GTDB taxonomy): Bacteria > Pseudomonadota > Alphaproteobacteria > Rhizobiales > Rhizobiaceae > Shinella > Shinella kummerowiae. The sequence continues at coordinate 428,097 of NZ_WUMK01000004.1, read as the reverse complement.
ACGCGCGGCAAATCCGGCTACGCCGTCGTCGCGGATGGCGAAACGGCCGACGTGCGCGCCGTGCTGGCGCGGCTGAAGGGCAGCGGGAACGGCAGTGCCGCCGGTGAAAAACAGGGTATCAGCGTCACCGCCAACCTGTCGCGCGCCATCGGCTTCAACGGCGAGGCGCTCTCCAACGTCAACTTCCGCTTTAGCAAGGCGGGCAGCCGCATTTCCGCCGTCGATCTTTCGGCCGTGACGGCCGGGGGCGCGCCGGTCGTTGCGCAATTGGCGAAAACCGGCGGCTCGGACGCCCTTCAGCTCACCAGTGGCGATGCCGGTGCCGTCGCGCGTTTTGCCGATATCTACCGCAACATGCGCGGTGGTCTCCTGAACCTCCGCCTGCGCGCAACAGCCAACGACGGCTGGCTCGGTTCCGTCGATATCCGCAACTTCGCCCTCGTCGGTGAGGAGCGCCTGCGCTCTCTCGTCTCGACGCCGTCCGGCGACGACGGGCGCAGCCTCAACGATGCCGTCCGGCGCGAGATCGACGTGAGCGCGGTGCAATTCTCCCGCGGCTTTGCGCAGGTGCGCACCGGCGGGGGGGCGCTCAGCCTCGACAACGGCGTGGTGCGCGGCGACATGGTGGGCGCGACCTTCCGCGGAACCGTCCGCGATGCCAAGGGCCGGACCGACATGACCGGCACCTTCATGCCGGCCTATGGTCTCAACCGGCTTTTCGCCGAACTGCCGATCATCGGCATCCTTCTCGGCAACGGCAACGACCGCGGGCTGATTGGCATCACCTTCAAGCTGTCCGGCCCGCTCGACAAGCCGCACCTCACCATCAACCCGCTGTCGATCATCGCACCGGGCGTCTTCCGCAACATTTTCGAGTTCCAATAAAAAGGCCGCCCGGAGGCGGCCTTGATCGTCGGTCTATCGCGCCTTTTCAGGCAGGGCGGACGAGGATGTGCTTCTTCTTGCCAAGCGAAAGCTTTATGACGCCGTCGGCCGAAACGTCCGCCGTGCCGATGAGACGGCGCTCGTCGGAAACGGCAGCGTCGTTGATGCGCACGGCACCCCCCTGCACATGGCGGCGGGCTTCGCCGTTGGAGGCGGCAAGACCAGCCTTGACAATGAGCGAGAGCAGGCCAATGCCAGCGTCGAGTTCGCTTGTGGCGACATCGACCGATGGCAGGTTTTCGGCAATCGCGCCTTCCTCGAAGGTTTTCCGCGCCGTCTCGGCCGCCTGTTCGGCGTCGGCGCGGCCGTGCAGCATGGCCGTCACTTCCGTCGCGAGGATCTTCTTCACCTCGTTGATCTCGGCACCGCCGAGCGCAGAGAGGCGGGCGATCTCGTCCATCGGCAGGGTCGTGTAGAGTTTCAGGAAGCGCGAGACGTCCGCGTCTTCCGTGTTGCGCCAGTACTGCCAGAAATCATAGGCCGACAGCATGTCCGGGTTGAGCCACACGGCGCCGGACAGCGACTTGCCCATCTTGGCGCCCGATGCGGTCGTCAACAGCGGCGAGGTCATCGCGTAGAGCTGCGGCGTGCCCATGCGGTGGCCGAGGTCGATGCCGTTGATGATGTTGCCCCACTGGTCGGAGCCGCCCATCTGCAGGCGCACGTCGTGGCGCTTGTTGAGCTCCACGAAGTCGTAGGCCTGCAGGATCATGTAGTTGAACTCGAGGAAGGACAGCGACTGTTCGCGCTCGAGGCGCATCTTCACGCTGTCGAAGGCGAGCATGCGGTTGACCGAGAAATGGCGGCCGACATCGCGCAGGAATTCCAGGTAGTTGATGCCGAGCAGCCAGTCGGCATTGTTGATCATCAACGCGTCCTTCGGGCCATTTCCATAGGTCAGGTAATTGGAGAAGACCTTCTTGATGCTCGCAATGTTGCTGTCGATGGTTTCCGGCGTCATCAACTGGCGCGCCTCGTCCTTGAAGGACGGGTCGCCGACCATGCCGGTGCCGCCGCCCATCAGGGAAACCGGGCGGTGGCCGGTCTTCTGGAACCAGTGCAGCAGCATGATCTGGATGAGGCCGCCGGCATGCAGACTGGGCGCCGTCGGGTCGAAGCCGATATAGGCCGTCACGGTTTCCTTGGCGAGAAGATCGTCGAGGCCGGTTTCATCGGAAATCTGGTGGATGAAGCCGCGCTCTTTCAGCGTGCGAAGGAAATCGGATTTGAATTCGGACATGGCCTGTCTCTCTTGCCGGAATGCTTTGGGCGGGATGTTTGCGGCCGGATGGAATTTTCCGGCGAACCGCCGGGCGTTTAACACTGTTTCACCGCATAATCACTTCAAAAGTGATTCTGGAGTTATGGGATGACGGCACTGCGGACGGCGATCGGTCTGATGAGCGGCACGAGCCTTGACGGCATCGATGTCGCGCTGGTGCGCACGGACGGGGAGGCCGTGGTCGAGCGCGGCCCGTCCATAGGGCTGTCCTACGATCCCGCCTTCCGGCGACGCCTGCAAGGTGCATTGGAAACCGCCAAGGCGATCGGCGATCGCAGCGAGCGGCCGGGCGAGCTGGCCGAAATCGAGCGGGACCTGACGCTGCGCCACGCCGAGGCCGTCCGGACCTTCCTCGCCGAAAATGACCTGACGTCAGCCGATATCGACGTTATCGGCTTTCACGGCCAGACCGTCCTGCACCGTCCCGATGCGGCGCTGACGGTGCAGCTCGGTGACGGCGGGCTGCTGGCGCGCGAGACCGGCATCGACGTCGTCTATGACATGCGGGCAAACGACATGGCGCATGGCGGGCAGGGGGCGCCGCTCATCCCCGTCTATCACGCCGCACTCGCCGCGAGCCTTTCGAGTGCGGCCGACAAGGCCGTCGTCTTCGTCAATATCGGCGGGATTTCCAATCTCACCTTCATCGGCGGCGACGGCGCGATCGTCGCCTATGACAGCGGGCCGGGCAACACGCTGATCGACCAGTGGGTCGAGGCCCATGCCGGCATCCCTTTCGATCAGGGCGGCATGATCGCCTCCGAGGGTCGCGTCGATCCGGACCTTGCCCATCGCTACCTGAACCACGCCTTTTTCACCGATCCGGTGCGCCGGTCGCTGGACCGCAACGATTTCCGCCCGCCGGAGGGCAGGGATGCCAGCCTCGAGGACGGTGCGCGCACGCTCGCGCATGTCACGGCGGCGGCGATCCTGCGCTCGGCCCGCCATCTGCCGGAGCGGCCGAAACTCTATGTCGTCTGTGGCGGCGGCCGGTTGAACCGGATCATCATGGGCGACCTTGCAGCCCTTGCTGAAGCGGAGAGGGCGGAGGTCGTCGCGGCCGAGGCGGTCGATCTCAACGGCGACAGCATGGAGGCCGAAGCCTGGGCCTATCTCGCCGTGCGGTCGCTGCGCGGCCTGCCGCTCACATTCCCGGCCACGACGGGCGTCAAAGCCCCTGTGACAGGCGGTATCCTCCGGAAAACCGGCCTTGGCGATTAACGCTTTTTTCGCAGCCATTCTCTAGCATCGATGCGGATCGGCCCGGGGCTTTGCACGGGCCGACGGTCGAGTTTTGCGTAGGGTGGCCAATGAGTGGTGCAGGCTTCCTGCTCACGGTGAACTTTCTCATCGCGCAGTGTTTCTGCATGTTTTTCCTGGCAGTCTCTGCCCGGAGCCGCAATCGTGTTGCCGCCCGCTGGTTTGCCGGCGCCTTTGCCGTCGCCTCTCTCGCCACCATCTTCGAACTGCTTGTCGCCTATGTGCCGCCGCCGAAACCCTGGGCGATCCTCGCCTTCGCCTCGATGCTCGGCGGCATGTTCATGCTGCGCGTCGGCATCGGGCACCTCTACGGCCTGAAAACCAACCGTGCGGCTCTGGTCGCCATCTTCAGCGCCTTCGTAGCGCTCGATGTCATGATCTATGATCTGCCGCGCGGCACGCTGGAGCATGCGCTGCCGTACCAGACGCCGTTTGCGGTGGCGCTCGGCATGTGCGCGTGGGCCGTCTGGCAGGCGCGGGTAAAGTCCTTCGTCGACAGGGCGCTCATCGTGCTTTTGGCGGTGACGAGCGCGCATTTCATCGTGAAGGGCTTCGCGGCCGTGCTCGCGGGTTCGGGCACTACGGCGAAGGACTATCTCGCCAGCCAGTTCGCCCTCGTTTCGCAAAGCATGGGCGCGGTGCTGATCGTTGCCGTTGGCCTGATGCTGCTCTGCGTACTCGTGCTGGAGATCGTGGCCGAAGAAAAGGTGAATGCCGAGATCGATCCGCTCTCCGGCCTGCTCAACCGCCGTGGCTTCGACAATCGTGTCGACGGTCTGATGATCGAGCAGGGGCCGCACAGCATCGTGCTCTGCGACCTCGATCACTTCAAGTCGGTCAACGATACCCACGGCCACCAGGGCGGCGATGCCGCCATTCGCGCGTTCGGCGAGATGTTGCATGCGGCCGCTCCGCAGGGCGCGCTGGTGGCGCGTATCGGCGGCGAAGAGTTCGTGCTGTTCCTGCCGCGCACCGGCAGGGACGCCGCCCTGCTCTTTGCGCATGCGCTGCGCGCGACACGCGCTGTGTCTCCCATTCCGGGCCTGCCGCCGGGCGTGCGGGTCACATCGAGTTTTGGTGTTGCGGAAATCGGCCAGATCGAGCCGCTGCGCTTTGCCATGCGCCGGGCCGACGATGCGCTTTATGCGGCCAAGGCCGCGGGGCGTGACCGCGTGCATGAGGCGGAGCCGCCGGCCGTGGTGGTCGAGGCCTTCAAGATCGTCAACTGAAAAACGGCAAAGAAAAAGCCCGATGGCGGGCCATCGGGCTCATTGTACTCGGGGCGGCCGGTCAGCGGATGCGCTTGGCGGCCGGTTCCGGGGTCAGTTCGCCGGCAAGACGGCGGTCGAGATAGTCCTCGCATTCCGCCATCAGCGTTTCGGTCTGGCCGTTGAAGAAGTGGTTTGCGCCCGGCACCACGCGGTGGGTGATCAGGATGCCCTTCTGCGTCTTCAGCTTTTCCACCAGGCCGTTGACGTCCTTCTCCGGTGCCACCTTGTCGGCGTCACCGTTGATGATCAGGCCGGAGGACGGGCAGGGGGCGAGGAACGAGAAGTCATAGATGTTCGGCTGCGGTGCAATCGACATGAAACCTTCGATTTCCGGGCGGCGCATCAGAAGCTGCATGCCGATCCACGCACCGAAGGAATAACCGGCGACCCAGCAGCTCTTCGAATCGGGATGCAGGCTCTGTACCCAGTCGAGCGCCGAAGCCGCGTCGGACAGTTCGCCGGCGCCATGGTCGAATTCGCCCTGGCTGCGGCCGATGCTGCGGAAATTGAAGCGCAGTGTCGTGAAACCGCGCTTCTGGAACATGTAGAAGAGCTGGTAGACGATCTGGTTGTTCATCGTGCCGCCGAACTGCGGGTGCGGATGCAGCACGATGGCGATGGGGGCGTTCTTCTGCTTGGACGGCTGGTAACGGCCTTCGAGGCGACCGGCGGGTCCGTTGAAGATGATTTCGGGCATTCTTACTCCGGCAAGTTCGCGTTCGGGACCGGATTCTTGTCAACTGAAGTCTTGACGAAAGCAGTCAGCTTTTCTAGAACCTAGTTTAGAACAATTCGAAACTGTATGGGCGCATCGGGCGCCGTGAGCTTGGTGTCATAAGGCAAGCCAGACGGCAATTTCAAGAAAAATGCACGTCGCATGGAACTTGGCTAGGCGGGCACGGAAAACGGATGACGAAGATCGATCGCACCTACCTGGACTGGAACGCCACGGCACCCCTGTTGCCGGCGGCGCGCGAGGCCTGTGTCGCGGCGCTCGACATGGTCGGCAATCCGTCGTCGGTGCATGGCGAGGGCCGGGCGCTGCGCATGCTGGTGGAAGCCGCGCGCCGCGACGTGGCCGCCCTCGTCAATACCGCGCCTGCCCATGTCATCTTCACCAGTGGTGCCACGGAAGCCGCAAACCTCGTCCTGACGCCGCACTATCGCATGGGCCGCACGCTGCTGACGATCGGCCACCTCTATGTCTCCGAAATCGAGCATCCGGCGGTCCGCGAAGGTGGTCGTTTTGCGCGCGAAGACGTCACGACCATTCCGGTCACCCGTGCCGGTATCGTCGATCTCGACGCCCTGGACGCGCGCCTTCAGGCCCACGACAAGGCCAAGGGCCTGCCGATGGTCGCCGTTATGCTCGCCAACAACGAGACGGGCATCGTGCAGCCGGTCAAGGCCGCGGCAGAGATCGTTCGCCGTCACGGCGGCCTGCTGGTGGTCGATGCCGTTCAGGCCGTTGGCCGCATGCCGGTGGATATCGAAGCGTTCGACGCGGATTTTTTGATCGTCTCCTCGCACAAGCTCGGCGGTCCGAAGGGCGTTGGCGCGCTTGTCTCGCGTGGCGAAGTGTTGATGCCGGTGCCGCTGATCCGCGGTGGCGGGCAGGAGAAGGGCCACCGTTCCGGCACGGAGAACCCGGCCGCACTGGCCGGCTTTGCCGCCGCCGCCCGCGCGGCCGTGGCGGATCTGGCGGAGCGCAATGCCCGGATCGCCGGCCTGCGGGATGCGCTGGAAGCCGGCATGCGGACGGCGACGAACGACGTCATCATTCATGGCGCCGACGGCGAGCGTGTCGCCAACACCTCGTTCTTCAGCCTGCCGGGCCTCAAATCGGAGACGGGGCAGATCGCCTTCGATCTCGAAGGCATCGCGCTGTCGGCGGGGTCGGCCTGCTCCTCCGGCAAGGTCGGCCAGAGCCATGTGCTGACGGCGATGGGGCTTGATGCTGCGCTTGGCGGGCTGCGTATCTCGCTCGGCCCGGGCTCGACGGAGGCCGATGTGGAACGCTTTCTGGCCGCCTTCTCGCGTGTCGTCTCGCGGCGGCGCGCGGCCTGAGCGGAATCTTGCGGAAACTCAAGTTTTCGCTTGCCAAAAGGTGGGAAAACCGCCCTTTGGCGCTTACATAACCGGCGGAACACCCGCCACACGTTGACAAACTGCCGGACCTTGGATCCGGCGAGATTGGAGAACGATATGCCTGCGGTGCAGGAAACGATCGATCAGGTCCGTCAGATTGACGTCGACCAGTACAAATACGGCTTCGAGACGACCATCGAAATGGAGAAGGCTCCGAAGGGGCTTTCGGAAGAGATCATCCGTTTCATTTCGGCCAAGAAGGACGAGCCGGAATGGATGCTCGAATGGCGCCTTGACGCCTATCGCCGCTGGCTGACTCTCGAAGAGCCGACCTGGGCGCGCGTCGACTATCCGAAGATCGACTTCAACGACCTCTATTATTATGCGGCTCCGAAGAACCAGAGCGGCCCGAAGTCGATTGATGAAGTCGATCCCGAGCTTCTGAAGATGTACGAAAAGCTCGGCATTCCGCTGCGCGAACAGGAAATCCTGGCCGGCGTGCAGACCTCGAAGATCGCCGTCGACGCGGTGTTCGACTCGGTCTCGGTCGTCACGACCTTCAAGGAAGAGCTGAAGAAAGCCGGCGTGATCTTCATGTCGATCTCCGAAGCCATCCGCGAGCATCCCGATCTCGTGAAGAAGTATCTCGGCACCGTCGTTCCGACGACCGACAACTTCTATGCGACGCTGAACTCCGCCGTGTTTACCGACGGCTCCTTCGTCTTCGTGCCAAAGGGCGTCCGTTGCCCGATGGAACTGTCGACCTACTTCCGCATCAACGAGAAGAACACCGGCCAGTTCGAGCGCACGCTGATCATTTGCGAGGACGGCGCCTACGTCTCCTATCTCGAAGGCTGCACCGCGCCGCAGCGCGACGAAAACCAGCTGCACGCTGCCGTCGTCGAGCTGGTTGCGCTCGATGATGCCGAAATCAAGTATTCCACCGTCCAGAACTGGTATCCGGGCGACAAGGAAGGCAAGGGCGGCATCTACAACTTTGTCACCAAGCGCGGCGATTGCCGGGGCAAGAACTCCAAGATCTCGTGGACGCAGGTCGAGACCGGCTCCGCGATCACCTGGAAGTACCCGTCCTGCATCCTGCGCGGCGATGGTTCGCGCGGCGAATTCTACTCGATCGCCGTCTCGAACGGCCACCAGCAGATCGACAGTGGCACCAAGATGATCCATCTCGGCAAGAACACGTCGAGCCGCATCGTCTCGAAGGGCATTTCCGCCGGCTTCTCCAACAACACTTATCGCGGCCAGGTCTCGGCCCACCGCAAGGCGGAGAATGCCCGCAACTTCACGCAGTGCGACTCGCTTCTGATCGGCGACAAGTGCGGCGCGCACACCGTGCCCTATATCGAGGCGAAGAACGCGACGGCGCATTTCGAGCACGAGGCGACCACCTCGAAGATCTCCGAAGACCAGCTGTTCTACTGCCTGCAGCGCGGCATCCCGACGGAAGCGGCCATCGCCCTCATCGTCAACGGCTTCGTCAAGGAAGTCATCCAGGAGCTGCCGATGGAATTCGCCGTCGAGGCGCAGAAGCTGATCGGCATCTCGCTGGAAGGCTCGGTCGGCTGATCGAATGAAGAGTGCCCCGGCGGTTTTCCGCCGGGTGGCCGGACTGGCCTTCCGATGAAGTTTTCGCGTGATCCGTTATACTAGACGGGTACGGTTCTCATCGGGAGAGACGACATGGATCCGGTCAATCTGACATATTATGCCGTGGTTTGCGGTGGACTTGCAGCGTATGCGCCCAACCTTCGAAATTTGGCGGTACGCACGGTGGTGGGGCTCGGCCTCGGCGGTTTATCCGCCATGATGCTCCCGGTGGTCCATTTCTTCCTCGGCTTCTGAAACCAAGACGGGAGCGCCGATGTGCTCCAAACGCAGGACCGAGAAACCATGCTTGAAATCAAGAATCTGCACGCTCGCATCGCCGAAGACGGCACCGAGATCATCCGTGGCCTGAACCTCACCGTGAAGGCCGGCGAAGTTGCCGCCATCATGGGGCCGAACGGCTCGGGCAAGTCGACGCTCTCCTACATCCTGTCCGGCCGCGAAGACTACGAAGTCACCGAAGGCGATATCCTCTACAACGGCGAGAGCATTCTGGAGCTCGACCCGGCCGAGCGCGCCGCCAAGGGCATCTTCCTGGCCTTCCAGTACCCGGTCGAAATCCCGGGCGTCGCCACCATGCAGTTCCTCAAGGTCGCGATGAACGAGCAGCGCAAGGCGCGCGGCGAGGCCGAACTGACTACACCGGACTTCATGCGCCGCGTCAAGGACGCCGCCGCGGAACTGAAGATCGCGCCGGAAATGCTGCGCCGTCCGCTGAACGTCGGTTTCTCCGGCGGTGAGAAGAAGCGTGCGGAAATCCTGCAGATGTCGCTGCTTGAGCCGAAGCTGTGCGTTCTCGACGAAACCGATTCCGGTCTCGACATCGATGCGCTGAAGATCGTCGCCGATGGCGTCAACGCGCTGCGTTCGCCCGACCGCGCCGTGATCGTCATCACGCACTACCAGCGTCTGCTCGATTATATCGTGCCGGACACGGTTCACGTTCTCTACAAGGGCCAGGTCATCAAGTCCGGCGACAAGACGCTGGCGCATGAGCTGGAAGCAAATGGCTATGCCGACATCATCGGTGCTGCTGCCTGAGCACGGTGAAGGAGTAATCTCATGAACATGCAGACAGGCATGAAGCTCTCGGTCGCCGAGACCGCGCTCTGCGAAGCCTACGACCACGCGATCGGCGAACTGCCGGGCGATGGCGCTGTGCTCGCAGCCCGCGACATTCTCATCAGCGACTTCAAGGAAGCCGGCCTTCCGACGCGCCGCGTCGAGGCGTGGCATTACACGGACCTCAAGGCGCTGCTGCGCGCCGTGCCCGCCTTCGATCCGGCGGCCTCCGCGGCCAAGCTCGCGCCGCTGGTGGAAGGCTCGACGGTGCTTTCGGTCGTCAACGGCGTTGCCGATACACGCGGTTCGGTGGAGGGCGTGACGCTGCGCACCTTCTCGGAAGCGCTTGCCGATGGCAGCGGTGCCGAAGGCCTGACCGCCCGCGACAGCGACGACACGATCGGCCGCATCAACGGCGCCTTCGTGCGCGACGGTTTCGTGCTGGATTTCCCGGCCGGCACCGACCTTGCCGCACCGCTCGAAATCCAGACGACGCAGAATGCCGGCCAGACGCATACGCGCTTCCCGGCAACCTTCGGCGCAAACGTCAAGGCGACCGTCATCGAGCGCCACGTGGCGACCGGTGAAAATCCAGCCTTCGTGACGACGGTCAGCGATATCTCGCTTTCGGATGGCGCGGACATCACCTGGGTCATCCTCCAGGGCCAGGGTGCCGCCGATACGCATCTCGGCCAGATCCGCGTCACGCTCGGCACGGACGCCAAGCTGCGGCTCTACGTAATCAATGCCGGCGGCAAGCTCGTGCGGCAGGAAATCCATGTCGTCGTCTCCGGCGAGGGCTCCGATCTCAAGCTGCGCGGCATCAACCTGCTCGGCGGCGAGACGCACAATGACGTGACCTTCACGGTCGGCCACAACGTGCCGCACACGACGTCGACAGAAGTCATCCGCAACGTGATTTTCGATCGCGCGCGCGGCGTCTTCCAGGGCCAGATCCGCGTCGCTCCCGACGCGCAGAAGACCGACGCGAAGATGTCGTGCAACACGCTGCTCCTGTCGGACGAGGCGGATTTCTCCGCCAAGCCCGAACTGGAAATCTTCGCCGACGACGTGCAGTGCGGCCATGGCGCCACCGTGATCGATATCGACCATGTCCAGCTCTTCTATCTGATGGCGCGCGGCATTCCGGAGAACAAGGCGCGCGCCATGCTGGTCAACGCCTTCGTCGCCGAGATCGTCGAGGAGCTGGAAGACGAGCCGCTGGTCGAAGCGCTGGAAGGTGTCATCGCCGCCTGGCTCGAAAAGCACGCGTAACAGGAGCAATCCCCGCAAAAGTGTGCAGCGGTTTTGCGTCCGGGATTGCGTAGACAAGGAAGTCGAGATGGAACACGCCCCCGCAAAGGCCTATGACGTCGAGGCGATCCGCAAGGATTTCCCGATCCTGTCGAAGACGGTCTATGGCAAGCCGCTGGTCTATCTCGACAATGGCGCCTCGGCGCAGAAGCCTCAAGTTGTGATCGATGCGATCGCGCATGCCTATTCGAACGAATATGCCAATGTGCATCGCGGCCTGCACTTCCTGTCGAATGCTGCGACGGATGCCTATGAGGCGGCGCGCGAAAAGGTGCGCCGTTTCCTGAATGCATCCTCGGTCGACGAGATCATCTTCACGAAATCCTCGACCGAGGCGATCAACACGGTTGCCTACGGCTATGGCATGCCGAAGATCGGCGAGGGCGACGAGATCGTGCTCTCGATCATGGAGCACCACTCCAACATCGTGCCGTGGCATTTCATCCGCGAGCGGCAGGGCGCCAAGCTGGTCTGGGCGCCGGTGGACGAGGCGGGTGCGTTCCATATCGAAGAGTTCGAAAAGTGCCTGACGGAGCGCACCAAGCTCATCGCCATCACGCATATGTCGAATGCACTCGGCACCATCGTTCCGGTCAAGGAAATCTGCCGCATCGCCCGCGAGCGCGGCATTCCGGTGCTGGTCGATGGCTCGCAGGGCGCCGTGCACATGCCGGTCGACGTGCGCGACATCGATTGCGACTGGTACGTGATGACCGGCCACAAACTCTATGGCCCATCCGGCATCGGCGTGCTCTACGGCAAGATGGATCGCTTGAAAGAGATGCGGCCCTTCCAGGGCGGTGGCGAGATGATCGTCGACGTGACGGAAGATATCGTCACCTACAATGACCCGCCGCACCGCTTCGAGGCCGGCACGCCGCCGATCGTGCAGGCGATCGGTCTTGGCCATGCGCTGGATTACATGGAAAAGATCGGCCGCGCGGCGATTTCGACCCATGAGGCGGATCTGCGCGATTATGCCCATGAACGGCTGTCCTCGATCAATTCGCTGAAGATTTTCGGCACGGCGCCGGGCAAGGGCTCGATCTTCTCCTTCGAACTGGAAGGCATCCATGCCCATGACGTGTCGATGGTCATCGACCGGGCTGGGGTTGCGGTGCGCGCCGGCACCCATTGTGCCCAGCCGCTCTTGAAACGCTTCGGCGTCACCTCCACATGCCGTGCATCGTTCGGCATGTACAACACGCGCGCCGAGGTGGATGCTCTCGCCGACGCGCTTGATCATGCCCGCAAGTTTTTTGCCTGAGGAGTAAACCCATGTCCCTCGACGCAACGGAAGACAAGGTGGATGTCCGCGACGGCATCGTTCATTCGGCAATCCCGGCCGACGAACTGGCACGTCTCAGCGATGACGTCATTTCCGCGCTGAAGACGGTCTATGACCCGGAAATCCCGGCCGACATCTTCGAACTCGGCCTGATCTACAAGATCGACATCGAAGACGACCGCATGGTCAAGATCGACATGACGCTGACGGCGCCCGGTTGCCCGGTGGCGGGCGAAATGCCCGGCTGGGTGGAGAACGCGGTCGGTGCGGTGGAAGGCGTGTCCGGCGTCGAGGTCAAGATGACCTTCGATCCACCGTGGACGCCGGATCGCATGTCGGAAGAAGCCCAGGTCGCCGTCGGCTGGTACTAGCGTGATCGCGAAAAGTTGCAGGCTTTTCGGACAAGATCACGCGGCAGACAGTATTGATCCCTTAACGTGGGGTCACTAGATTCGGATTCGGAAACCGTCGGGCCTTGAACCCGGCAGGTCGAAGGAGAAATGGCCCATGGCCTTTGCAGTTATGAAGCTCACCGATGCGGCGGCAGACCGCGTCAAGGCGATCGTCGACAATGCCGGCGGCGAGGCCAAGGGCATTCGCGTCGGTATCAAGAAGGGCGGTTGCGCGGGCATGGAATATTCCATCGACCTCGTCACCGACCCCAACGCCAAGGATGACCTGATCGAGCGGAACGGCGCCCGAGTCTGGGTAGCACCGGAAGCCGTGCTCTACCTGCTCGGCACCGAGATGGGCTTCGAGGTGACGACGCTGCGCTCCGGTTTCACCTTCCACAACCCGAACCAGACGTCGGCCTGCGGCTGCGGCGAATCGGTCGAACTGAAGCCGGCAGACCTTGCGGCACTCGCTGCCGCCGGCCAGCCGACGGTGCGCGCCTGAAATCGGCGGGTGCAAGCCCCCTTAATCCTTGCACCTTTCCTTCGCTGATGGTTTTGCCTAGTCTCGTGGTCCCGGCCGGTATTCGCCAGCCGGCGTGATCGCCAGGGAGAGGGGCGCGAGCGATGACCGGCTTTGCCGCGGCACTTTACCAGAACCTGCCGTTTCCTGCCGTCATCGTCGACGCGCAAGCGCGGCTGGTGTCGCACAATGATGCGGCCGGCCGGGCCTTCGGCTGGAATCGCGAGGGCAGCGCACCGGCCAGTAGGCTCATCTTCGACAGCGACGACGCGACTGCGACGCTTGCCCGCTGCGTTGCGGCCGGGCGGGAAAACACGCATGTCTTCAGCTTTCGCCACGACAACGGCACGACCTTCGATGCGACGGCCCATGTGATTGCCGTTCCGGAGGAGAATGAGGTCCCATCTTACGCGCTGATCCTGCGCAGCCTTGTCAGCGGCGGCAGCCACGGCGAGCAGATCCTGCTTGGCCAGCGTATTGCCGCAGCACTCGACACCATGACCGAAGGCTTTGCGATCTTCGACCAGGAGGAACGCCTGATCATGTTCAACCGTTCCTACAAGGAGCGGTGCGGGCAGGCGCGCGACGCCGTGCGTGTCGGCGCGACCCTTGAGAGTATCGCCCGCGCCAGCCTGCGCGTCGGCATGTTTCCCGGCGTCCGGGAGGGTACGCCGGAGGCCGAGGAGACGGTGCGAGAGCGCCTTGAAAGCCACAGGAACACCGACAGCGGCGGAAGCGTCTTCCAGTTCGGCAAGGACCGGTGGATTCGCGGCGAGAGCCATGTGGCCGAAACCGGCGACATCGTGGCGTTGCGCGTCGATGTGTCGGAATTGAAGCGCGCCGAGGCGGCGCTTGAGGAGAAGCGTCGCGACTATCTCTCGCTGCTGCAGATCCTGCCGGATATGATCCTGCGCTTCGACAGGAACCTCACCATCCGTTTTGCCAACGACAAATATGCCGCGCATGTCGGCTCGACCACCGACGAGCTTGTCGGCCGCTACCTGCCGGATGTCGCCTGCGCGCCGGAACAGACCGCCGACCTGATGAACATCGAAAACTACACGCGCGAAGCGCCCGTGCGCTCGCTCGAAGTCTGCACCGAGGGGCCGGACGGCAAGGAAGACTGGATGTTCTGGACGGCCGTCGCAATCTTCGATGAAGACGGCGTCACCGAGGTCGTCAGCGTCGGGCGGGACATTACTGAAGCCAAGCGCCAGCAGCAGCAGGTGGAGGCACAGACGAACGAACTGCGCCGCAAGAACGAGGCGCTCGACCAGTTCACGGCGACGGTGTCGCACGATCTGAAGGCGCCGCTACGCCATCTCTCCATGTTCGCCGAGATGATTTCGGAAGACCTGCACCGCGGTGAATTTGCCGAACTGGCGCATTATTCGGACCATGTGCGCAAAAGTGCCGCGCGCATGCGCCGCATTATCGACAGCCTGCTCGAATTTTCCCAGATCGCCTACCGCATCACATCGCCAAAGCCGGTCGCGCTCTCCGATGTGGTGCGCGATGCACTGGTGCTGCTTGAAACCCATGTGCAGGAAACCAGCGGGCGGATCGATGTCCGGCCGCTGCCGGACGTGATGGGCGACCCGGAGCTTCTCAAGCGCCTGGCGCAGAATCTCATCGGTAACGCTCTGAAATACCGCCACCCGGATAAGGCCCCCGTGGTGCGCGTCTATTCAAGAGAGAACGACGATGGCATTGCTTTCATCGTTGAAGATGACGGCATTGGCATCGATCCCCAGCATGTCGAACGGATTTTCGAGGTTTTCCAGAGACTTCACCGGGACGAAACGGTCTATCAGGGCACCGGCGTCGGCCTGGCGCTGGCGCGGCGGATCGTCGAGAGCCACAACGGCGTGATAGCGCTTGACACCAGCTATGGTCCGGGCGCACGCTTCGTGGTGACGTTTCCGCAACCCGTAAAATCAAGGGGGAACGAACGTGGCAGGCTCGGCTAGAAAGCTGATCGTCGTCGATGACGATCCCGTCGATGTACGCTTCGTCATGCGTGCCTTCAGCGATGCCGGCAGCCTGATCGAAATCACCCACGTCGCCGATGCGGAACAGGCGAGCGACCGGCTCGACAGCGAAGCGTTCGACTATATCCTGCTCGACATCAACATGCCCGGAACGAGCGGCATGGACCTGCTCAAGCGGTTGCGCGCACGCACGCGCACGGCCGTCACCCCGGTGATCATGCTCTCTTCCTCCTCGAATTCCGTCGACGTGAACCGCGCCTATCAAAACGGCGCCAATGCCTATGCCGTCAAACCCTCGACCGTCAGCGGCTACCGCGATTTCGCAGAGGGCTTTACCCGTTTCTGGTTGGACGTCGCCGTCGCCCCCTGATCCTCCTCCCTGCCCGAAAATGAAAAGCCCCGGCCGATAGGATCGGCCGGGGTTCATCGGTTTTCGGTAACGGCGCCCCACCCACCTTCGTCATCCTCGGGCTCGCCCCGAGGATCCAAGTCCCGCGGCACGCCGTGAGTTCGTGCGTGGATCCTCGGGTCGAGCCCGAGGATGACGCAGGAGAGGTACGAGCGAAAATCCGGCCGACGGGATCGGCCGGATCAAGTGTTACTCGGCTGCGTCTGCGTAATCCTCAAGCGGCGGGCAGGAGCAGACGAGGTTGCGGTCGCCATAGACGTTGTCGACGCGGTTGACGGGCGACCAGTACTTGTCGACGCGGAAGGCGCCCGGCGGGTAGCAGGCCTGCTCGCGCGAATAGGGGCGATCCCATTCGCCGACCAGGTCTTCCACCGTGTGCGGAGCGTTCTTCAGCGGGTTGTTGACCTTGTCCATCCGGCCTTCCTCGATGGCGCGGGCCTCCTCGCGGATCGCCAGCATCGCATCGCAGAACCGGTCGATTTCGGCCTTGGTCTCCGATTCGGTCGGCTCGATCATCAGCGTGCCGGCGACCGGCCAGCTCATGGTCGGCGCATGGAAGCCGCTGTCGATCAGGCGCTTGGCGACATCGTCGACGGTCACACCGGCGCTGTCGACCAGCGGACGTGTGTCGATGATGCATTCGTGCGCCACACGGCCCTTGGCGGACTTGTAGAGCACGTCATAGGCGCCCTTCAGACGGGCGGCGATGTAGTTGGCGTTGAGGATCGCCACCTTGGTCGCCTGCGTCAGGCCAGCACCACCCATCATCAGGCAGTAGCTCCAGGAGATCGGCAGGATGGAGGCCGAGCCGAAGGGCGCGGCCGAGACCGCACCGGCCTCGCCAGTCGTCGGATTGGCCGGCAGGAAGGGTGCCAGATGCGCCTTGACGCCGATCGGCCCCATGCCGGGACCGCCGCCGCCATGCGGGATGCAGAAGGTCTTGTGCAGGTTGAGATGGCTGACGTCGCCGCCGATATCGCCGGGACGGGCAAGCCCGACCATGGCGTTCATATTGGCGCCGTCGATATAGACCTGGCCACCATGTTTGTGCACGATCTCGCAGATCTCGCGTACATTCTCCTCGAAGACACCGTGTGTGGACGGGTAGGTGATCATGCAGCAGGACAGGCTGTCCGCATGCTGTTCGGCCTTGGCACGGAAGTCGTCCATGTCGATGTCGCCATTGTCCGACACCTTCACGACGACGACCTTCATGCCGACCATCTGGGCCGACGCTGGGTTGGTGCCGTGCGCTGAGGTCGGGATCAGGCAGACGTCGCGGTGCGTATGGCCGTTGGCGAGATGATAGGCACGGATCGTCAGCAGACCGGCATATTCACCCTGCGCACCGGAATTCGGCTGCATGGAGACGGCGTCGTAGCCGGTAATGTCGCAGAGTTTCTGCGACAGGTCCTCGATGAGGTGCCGATAGCCCTGTGCCTGGTCGGCCGGGACGAACGGATGGATTTCCGCAAATTCCGGCCAGGTGATCGGCAGCATTTCCGCTGTCGCATTGAGCTTCATCGTGCAGGAGCCGAGCGGGATCATCGAACGGTCGAGCGCAAGATCGCGGTCCGAGAGACGGCGGATATAGCGCGTCATCTCGCTTTCCGCGCGGTTCATGTGGAAGATCGGATGCGTCAGGTATTCGCTGGTGCGCAGCAGGTCTTCCGGCAGGCGGTAGCCCGGCTCGAATTCCGCCACCTCGAAATTGCCGCCGAAGGCGCGCCAGACGGCTTCCAGCGTGACGGGGCGCGAGCGCTCGTCGAGGCTGATGCCGATGCGGTCGTCGCCGATCTTGCGCAGATTCACCTCTTCCGCGACGGCCGTCTTCAGGATGATACCCTGCAACTTGCCGACGTGAACGGTGATCGTGTCGAAGAAGACTTCGGGTTCAACGGTATAGCCGAGCTTTTCCAGGCCCATCGCGAGGCGCACGGTCTTCTGGTGCACGCTCTGCGAAATGGCCTTGAGGCCCTGCGGACCGTGGAAGACGGCATACATCGAGGCCATGACGGCGAGCAGAACCTGCGCGGTGCAGATGTTCGACGTCGCCTTTTCGCGGCGGATGTGCTGTTCGCGGGTCTGAAGCGACAGGCGGTACGCCCGGTTGCCGCGCGCATCGATCGAGACGCCGACGAGGCGGCCGGGCATCGAGCGCTTGTAGGCGTCCTTGACGGCCATATAGGCGGCATGCGGCCCGCCATAGCCGACCGGTACGCCGAAACGCTGGGTGCATCCGATGGCGATATCGGCATCCATGTCACCCGGCGACTTCAGGAGGGCGAGGGCCAGCGGATCGGCAGCAATCACGGCAATGGCGCCGGTCTGGTGCAGACGGGCGATCAGGCCGGTGAAATCGCGCACATGACCATAGGTGCCGGGATACTGGAAGATCGCGCCGAACACGTCGACGGGGTCGAGATCGGTGAAGGGATCGCCGACGACGATGGTCCAGCCGAGCGGCTCGGAGCGGGTCTTGAGCAGCGCGATCGTCTGCGGGTGGCAGTTCTCGTCGACGAAGAAGGCCGTCGCCTTGGACTTCGCCACGCGCTGCGCCATCGCCATGGCTTCGGCGGCCGCGGTTGCCTCGTCGAGCAGCGAGGCGTTTGCCACGTCAAGCCCGGTCAGGTCGCAGACCATCGTCTGGTAGTTCAGCAGTGCCTCGAGGCGGCCCTGGCTGATTTCCGGCTGGTAGGGCGTATAGGCCGTGTACCAGGCGGGATTTTCCAGGATGGTGCGCTGGATGACCGGGGGCGTGATCGTGCCGTAGTAACCCTGGCCGATCAGCGAGACGAGCTTCTTGTTGCGGCTCGCGGTCTCGCGCAGCTTGTCGAGCGCTTCGCGCTCGGTCATCGCCGCACCCCATTCGAGTGGCTTTTCCTGCCGGATCGATTTCGGCACGGTGTCATCGATCAGCGCATCGAGGCTCGGATAGCCGATCACCTTGAGCATCGCTTCCATTTCCTTCGGCGAAGGGCCGATATGGCGACGGTTGGCGAAGTCGTAGGGCTGGTAATCGGTAAAGGCAAAGTCCTTGGGAAGAGACATCAGCCGACAAGCTCCTTGTAGGCGGCTTCGTCCATCAGGGCATCAGCATCGGCCGGGTTGGCAAGCTTCAGCTTGAAGAACCAGCCGGCGCCCTGCGGATCGCTGTTGACGAGGGACGGATCGGCAACGATGGCCTCGTTCACCTCGACGATTTCGCCATCAAGCGGGCAGTAGACGTCGGAGGCAGCCTTGACCGATTCGACGGTCGACGCATCGCCGCCCTTCGAGAAGGTCGCGCCGACTTCCGGCAGTTCGACGAAGACGAGGTCGCCGAGCTGTTCGGCCGCGTGCGTGGTGATGCCGACGGTCGCAACACCGCCCTCGATCTTCAGCCACTCGTGTTCTTCTGTGAATTTCAACATGTTTGTTCCTCTCTGAAAAAGTAACGGTGCAGGCGCAGCCCGCTCATCGTTTGAAGGTGTTCTTGACGAAGGGCAGGGTCGCCACGGTGATCGGCAGGAATTTGCCGCGCACGCCGGCATAGAGCTGCGTGCCGGGCGTTGCTGCGGATTTGGTGACGTAGCCCATGGCGACGGGGCCATCGACATTCGGGCCGAAACCGCCGGAGGTGACGGTTCCCACGACATCCTCGCCCTCGGCATCGGTTGCCAGTACCGCGCCACCACGGATGGGCGCGCGGCCTTCGGCCTTCAGGCCGACGCGGCGGCGCTCCGCACCATTTTCGAGCTGGTCGAGGATGATCTCGGCACCAGGGAAGCCGCCGGTGCGGTCGCCACCCGTGCGGCGAACCTTCTGGATCGCCCATTCGAGCGCGCCTTCGACGGGCGTCGTGGTGGTGTCGATGTCGTTGCCATAGAGGCAGAGGCCGGCTTCGAGGCGCAGCGAATCGCGGGCGCCGAGACCGATCGGCAGCACGTCCGGATGGTCGAGCAGGCGGCGACAGACCGCTTCGGCAAGATCCGCCGGAATGGAAATCTCGAACCCGTCTTCGCCGGTATAGCCGGAGCGCGAGACGATGCAGTCGGCGTCGTGCAGGTCGCAGGCGCGCACGTCCATAAAGCGCATGGAGGAGACATCGGCCCAGAGCTCGGCAAGTACCGATTCCGCATGCGGCCCTTGAAGGGCGACCAGCGCGCGGTCGTCGTGCAGCGTCAGTTCGCAGACGTCGCCGATCGCCGCCTGCATATGGGCGAAGTCCGCGTCCTTGCAGGCCGCGTTGACGACGACGTAGAAATGGTCGCCGCGATTGGCGATCATCAGGTCGTCGAGGATGCCGCCGTCGTTGTTTGTAAACAGCGCATAACGCTGGCGGCCTTCGCCGAGGCCGAGCACATCGACCGGCACCAGGGTTTCCAGCGCGCGGGCGGCGTCGGCATTGTCGCCGGAGCGGGCACGCACCGTCACCTGGCCCATATGGGACACGTCGAACAGGCCGGCGGCCGCGCGGGTGTGGAGATGTTCCTTCATCACGCCGGCGGCATATTGCACCGGCATCTCGTAGCCGGCAAACGGCACCATGCGGCCGCCGAGCGACAGGTTCAGCGCATGAAGCGGGGTTTTCTTGAGTTCAGACGATCCGTCCAAAAGGCGCCCTCCAGTCCTTGGGCGCCCACGATTCCTCCGGGCGCCGGCTCACAATCCAGGCGCAGTCGCGCCGTTCTCCTGAGCCCCCTCTGTCCCTTCGCCTGAGATTGTTATCCCTTCGGCGAGCGCTGCTAAAACGCTTCTCTCCAGAGTTCCGACGGCACCTTGCTGGTCCTTTTGCCTGAGAGTTTCCGGGGCGGTTGCTCCTTCGGCACCGGCCATACCCTGTTCAGGCGGCCAGCTTCTCCCAGCGAGGTCGGCTTCAGATAACGACCTTGCCTGTGTTTTGGCAAGAGGCGGCGTCGCTCACGAGCAATTTTTTGTCGTTGAGGGAAGGAGCCAAAAGAATGGCCCCGAAAACGGGGCCAAGGTATTGGAGGACGGCTGTTTCTTGAGGGAGGATCAGGCGGGCTCTTGCGGTACAAGCGCTCCGTTTTCGTCATAGACACGCTGTGCCTCGGCGACGGTCACTTGCGGCGTGCCGCTGGTCGCGGTGATGAGGGCGAGGGCAAGGGCTGGCGGCTGGATGACATTGAGCATCGCGACCGTGCGGGCATCGCCGCGGATCTTCGCGTCCTCGCTCCAGACGTGGATGCGCTCCTCGAACAATGTGTTCGCGCGTGTCTGCGTTCGCGTGCCCTGCGATGCATAGGCGGCTGTGGTCGGCGAGACTGTCACGATCTGGGTCATGGGCGATCAACAAAGTTAGGTTGCGTCCAAGTAAGTTAGCAGTTGCGTCTTTCGCGGGTGTGAAACGCCGTGGTTGCATTTTCATCGAATTTTAACAGTCTGTGCGAATTTCGGTCGGCCTTGCCTTTGTCCGGCGAAATCCGTCATAAGAGAGTTGGAAATGCCGCCGGAATCGGCGGCTGTTCAGCATGCCGCCGATGGCGCGGGAGGACCGATGAAGCCGATTTTCGTGCAATTGCAATGCGCTCCGGGCAAGACCTATGAGGTGGCCGATGCGCTTTACGCTACGGAACTCATCTCGGAGCTTTATTCCACCAGCGGCGACTACGACCTGCTCCTGAAGATCTATGTCGACAGCGAGGAGGATATCGGCAAGTTCATCAACGATCACGTCGCCTCCATTCCCGGCATCGTGCGTTCGCTGACCACGCTGACGTTCCGCGCCTTCTAGCTGTTCCCCTTCGCCCGTTCTTGCGTTAAAGCACGCGCAACGAAAGAAGGCGAAGATGGCAGGCATTGAACACAGGCAGGTGGAGAACGACGAGGCGGGCATGCGCCTGGACCGGTGGTTCAAGACCCATTATCCAGGCCTCGGCTTCGGCCCGCTGCAGAAACTGCTGCGCTCCGGCCAGGTCCGCATCGATGGCGGCCGCGCCAAGAGCGACACGCGCGTGCAGCCCGGCCAGATGATCCGTATCCCGCCGATGGATGTCGACGCCAAGGCTGCGAAGGCCGGGCCGATTGCCGGCCGCGATCTGAAGCATTCCTCGGATCACGAACTGCTCTCCCGCATGCTGCTGCACGAGGATGACAAGGTCATCGTGCTGAACAAGCCCCCCGGCATCGCCGTGCAGGGCGGATCGGGCATCAACCGGCATATCGACCAGATGCTCGAAGCCTGGACGAGCCCGAAGGGCGAGAAGCCGCGCCTCGTGCACCGGCTTGACCGCGATACGTCCGGCGTGCTCGTCATCGCCCGCACGCGTGGCGCCGCGCAGAAACTGACCGCAGCCTTCCGCGAGCGCGACACCAAGAAGACCTATTGGTCGCTGGTGATGGGCGTGCCGAAGAAGCGCGAGGACAAGATTTCCACCTGGCTCGTCAAGGAGCAGACGCCCGATGGCGACCGCATGCGCATCGCCAAGCACGGCGAGGACGGCGCCGACCACGCGGTGTCCTTCTACCGCATCATCGAACAGGCCGCGCAGAATTTCGCCTGGCTGGAGATGGAGCCCTATACCGGCCGCACGCACCAGCTTCGCGTGCACGCCGCCCATATCGGCCATCCCATTATCGGCGACCCAAAATATTTCGAGGCCGAATTCAACTGGGCCTTCCCCGGCGGCGTACAGAACAAGCTGCATCTCCACGCCCGCCGCATCGACGTCCCGCACCCTTCCGGTGGGCGGCTGCGTGTGACGGCGCCCATGCCTGCGCATATGGTGCAGACCTGGAACCTCTTCGGCTTCGACCAGAGCATGGCGGACGAGGAAGACTGATGCGGCTCGTTCTTTTCGATTGCGACGGCACGCTGGTCGACAGCGTCGGCTTGATCCATGAGGTCATGGCCCGCACCTTCGTCGATTTCGGCCATGCCCGGCCGGACGTTTCCGAGACCAAGGCCATCATCGGCCTGACGCTCGATATCGCGATTGCCCGCATGCAGGGCAAGCCGCATGTCGACGACGAGGCCCTGGCGATGACCGCGCACTACAAGGCGACCTATATGGGCGTGCGCGGCGAACCGGGCTTCCAGGAGCCTCTTTTCCCCGGCATCGCGGCCATGATGGCGCGGCTGGAGCGGGAGGACGACCTGATCCTCGGCGCGGTCACCGGCAAGTCGCGCCGCGGCCTCGATCTCATCCGCGCGACCCATGGTTTCGACAAGACCTTCTTCGTTTCGCGCACGGCGGACGATTGCCCGTCCAAGCCGCATCCGGCCATGGTGACCGAATGCTGTGACGAAGCGGGCATTGACGCCGCCAGGACGGTTGTTATCGGCGACGCGATCTACGATATGCAGATGGCGAAGGCGGCCGGTGCTGCGGCGATCGGCGTTTCCTGGGGCTATGCCAGCGTGCCCGAACTGGTCGAGGCGGGGGCGGATCACATCCTGCGCACGCCCGCCGACCTTCTCGAATGGTTGGAGATTTCCGATGCGTGACATTCTGAGCGACCTTTCCGATGCGATGAGCGATCCCGATCCGGTGCGTCGCGCGCAGATCCAGATGAAGCGCCCGCCGCCGAAGCGGTTTTACAAAGAGGTTTCGACGGACACCGCCGACGAAGGGTTTCGCATCCTGCTCGATGGGCGCCCGGTGCGCACGCCCGGCAAGAAGCTGCTCGCCGTGCCGACCCAGCCGATCGCCGATCGCCTGCGCGCCGAATGGGATGGACAGGCCGAAGAGATCGATCCCGCAAAAATGCCGGTGACGCGTCTCGTCAACACCGCCGTCGATGGCGTCGCCGACAATTTTGATGCTGTCTTCGACGAGATCGTGCGCTTTTCCGGCACGGATCTTCTCTGCTACCGCGCGGATTCGCCGGCCGGTCTGGTCGATCGCCAGCGCGACGGCTGGGATCCGATCATCCGCTGGGCTGCCGACGCCAAGGGTGCTCGTTTCATTCTCGTCGAAGGTGTCATGCACCAGGAACAGCCGGTGCCGGCAATCGAGGCGTTTTCGGCCGCACTCTCCGCCTACCGCCACCCGCTTGCGCTCGCCTGCCTGCACACGGTGACGACGCTCACCGGCTCGGCGCTGCTGGCGCTGGCGCTCGCCGAAGGCGAGATCGACGCCGACAAGGCCTGGGCGCTCGCCCATCTCGACGAGGACTGGCAGATCGAACATTGGGGCACCGACGAGGAAGCCTTCCAACGCCGGGAACTCCGGCGCGAGGAAATGGATGTCGCGGCGTCCGTGCTCGCCGAGGTTCCGTGCTGATGAGACTTCGTTAAGATTTTCGGACCATTTTGGCACGCCACCGATCATCGACATCGCCTACCGGTATTCGTTTATGCAGTTCCTTCTCCGCTCGTTTCTCTCCGCCTGCCTCCTCCTTTCCGCGCCGCTTGGCGCTGCCGCAGAAGGATTTCCCGTGCGGGATATCCGCAAAGTCGTGGTGAGTGGCGATGAAAGTGTGCCATCGACCGTGCTGAAACGGACCGGCGAGCACCTAAAGCGCGCCGCAAAGGCCACCCGTCGCGCAATACAGATCGACCGCGCCGCCCTGGATGTCCGGGTCTCCGCGGTTACGCAGTCTGCCGGTGGCCAGAGTTCGGCCAGTGTCACGGTCACGCTCTCCGACCTGAAAGGCGGGACGTCGTCCCGCCAGGCCATGACCGTCAACAGCTACATGCCGGGCCGCAAGGGCCGCGAAACGGCGCTCGCCGACGCGATCGCCAAGCGGGTGGCGCTTGCCTACCATCTGGCGCCGGTTTCGACCGGAAAGACCTCTGTCGGCAAGCGCCCCGGCAAGGGACGCAAACATGCGGGTGGCCAGCGCAAGCCGGCATCGCGCCAGACCGTCCAGGACCATTCGCGCCGGGATGCGCGCCCGGTCGTCATCCCGACCGAAGCGGCACTGACGGTGCGTTCGCGTGCGCTGCCCGAGGGTTCCAAGAAGAAGATCGCGCCCTGCGTCGTCACCCAGACGATCAGTTGCGAGTGAATTCTAAGACCTTCGATCTAGAAAACGCCCCTTCAAGCTCCCGATCCCGCATGCTAAGCCATTGGTGAAACGGGAGGAACCGAAGGCATGAAGGAAATTCTCCACGAGCTCGAAGTCCGGCGCGAGCGCGCCCGCATGGGCGGCGGTCCGGCGCGCATCGATGCGCAGCACAAGCGCGGCAAGCTGACGGCGCGCGAGCGTATCGACGTGTTCCTGGACGAAGGCTCGTTCGAGGAGTTCGACATGTTCGTCGAACACCGTTCGACGGATTTCGGCATGGAGAAATCGAAGATCGCCGGCGACGGTGTCGTCACCGGCTGGGGCACCGTCAACGGCCGCACCGTCTTCGTCTTCGCCAAGGACTTCACCGTCTTCGGCGGCTCGCTTTCCGAAACCCATGCCCAGAAGATCATGAAGGTCCAGGACATGGCGCTGAAGAACCGCGCGCCGATCATCGGGCTGTACGATGCGGGCGGCGCGCGCATCCAGGAGGGCGTGGCCGCACTCGGCGGCTACGCCGAGGTCTTCCAGCGCAACGTGCTGGCCTCCGGCGTCATCCCGCAGATTTCGGTTATCATGGGGCCATGTGCCGGCGGTGACGTCTACTCGCCGGCCATGACGGATTTCATCTTCATGGTGCGTGACACGTCGTACATGTTCGTGACCGGGCCGGATGTGGTAAAAACGGTGACGAACGAGACCGTTACCGCGGAGGAACTTGGCGGTGCCTCCGTGCACACGACGAAATCCTCGATCGCCGATGGCGCCTATGACAACGACGTCGATGCGCTGTTGCAGGTCCGGCGCCTCGTCGATTTCCTGCCGCAGTCGAACACATCTCCCGTGCCGGAGATCGAGTGCTTCCAGTCAGTCGAGGATGTGGACGAATCGCTCGATACCCTGATCCCGGCCAATGCCAACAAGCCCTATGACATCAAAGAGTTGATCCTCAAGACTGTCGACGAGGGCGATTTCTTCGAGATTCAGGAGAGTTTCGCCAAAAACATCGTCTGCGGCTTCGGCCGCATCGAAGGCTCGACGGTCGGCTTTGTCGCCAACCAGCCGATGGTGCTGGCTGGCGTGCTCGATTCGGACGCCAGCCGCAAGGCGGCGCGTTTCGTGCGGTCCTGCGACTGCTTCAGCATTCCCGTCGTCACCTTCGTCGACGTGCCGGGCTTCCTGCCGGGCACCGCACAGGAATATGGCGGCCTCATCAAGCACGGCGCCAAGTTGCTCTTTGCCTTTGCCGAGGCGACCGTTCCCAAGGTGACGCTGATCACGCGAAAAGCCTATGGCGGCGCCTATGACGTGATGGCGTCAAAACACCTGCGTGGCGATATCAACTATGCCTGGCCGACGGCGCAGATCGCCGTGATGGGCGCCAGGGGGGCGGTCGAGATCATCTTCCGCAAGGATATCAACGAGCCGGAGAAGATCGCTGCGCATACTAAGATGTACGAGGACCGTTTCCTCTCGCCCTTCGTCGCGGCGGAGCGCGGGTATATCGATGAGGTGATCATGCCGCATTCGACCCGCAAGCGTATCGCGCGGGCGCTGCGCATGCTGCGCAACAAGGATCTGGAAAATCCGTGGAAGAAACACGATAACATTCCCCTGTGAGTGAACCGGCAGGGAGTTAGAGCATGTTCGACCGACTATCCGCTTACCGTCCGCAGGCGCTCGCAGCGCTTCGAATCATGACGGCGCTGCTGCTCATCGAGCACGGCACGCAGAAATTCTTCAATTTTCCGCCGGCAGAGCAGCCCTTTGGCGATCTCATGAACCTGATCGGCTTGGCGGGCGTGCTGGAGATTGTCGGCGGACTGCTGATTCTGGTGGGTCTCTTCACGCGGCCTGTGGCCTTCGTGCTCTGCGGCTTCACGGCGGTCGCCTATTTCATGGCGCATGCGCCGCAGAGCTTTTTCCCGATCAACAACCGCGGCGATGCCGCGGTGCTGTTCTGCTTCATCTTTCTCTACATTACCGCGGCAGGGCCGGGGGCTTTCGCCCTCGATAACCGTCGTTAGGCCGCGAACTTCAGGCCGAGGATGCCGGTGACGATGAGCGTGATGCAGCCCATGCGGATCGCCGTCACCGGTTCGGCGAAGAGGAAGATGCCGAGCATCACCGTGCCGACCGTGCCGATACCGGTCCAGATCGCATAGGCCGTGCCGATCGGCAGCGTCTTCACGGCAAGGCCGAGCAGCACGATCGAGATGACCATTGAGCCGGCGGTGAGTGCGGTCGGAAGCGGTTTGGTGAAGCCGTCGGTATATTTGAGGCCGATCGCCCAGCCGATTTCAAAGAGGCCGGCGAGGGTAAGAAGGATCCAGGGCATGATGCCTACTCCGTTTCAAAGGAGCGAGGCCGTCCCCGCGATCGTGACCGGACGAAGAATCCGGCGGTAGTCGTCTACCGGGCGGACTATTGCCGATCCGGACGGGAAGGGCAAGGGCAGGGGTGACATGTCAGCCATGCACCCCCGCCATATCTCTTCCTCAGCCGAGACGCTCGGCGTGCCACTTCAGGTGATCGTCCATGAAGGTCGAGATGAAATAGTAGGAATGGTCGTAACGCTCGTGCATGCGCAGCGTCAGCCCGATATCCGTGCCCTTGATCGCCTCCTCGAAGAGCCAGGGGCGCAGGCCGTTATCCAGGAAGCCGTCGGCCTTGCCCTGGTCGATCAGGAATTCCGGAAACCGCGCGCCGTCCGCAACAAGCGCGCACGCGTCATATTCGCGCCAGGCGGCCTTGTCGGCCCCGAGATACTTTTCGAAGGCGGGCATCGACCAGTCGGCAGTCGAGGGCTCGACGATCGGCGCGAAGGCCGAGCAGCTCTTGAAGCGTTCCGGATTCTTCAGCGCGATCGTCATGGCGCCATGGCCGCCCATCGAGTGACCGAAAATGCCCTGGCGGCTCATGTCCATGCGGAAATGCTGGCTGACGAAGTTGGGCAGCTCTTCCGTCACATAGCTGTACATCTGGAAGTTTTCGGCCCAGGGCTGCTCGGTGGCGTCGAGATAGAAGCCGGCGCCCTTGCCCATCTGCCAGTTGGTGATTTCGTCCGGCACGTCGTTGCCGCGCGGGCTGGTATCCGGGCAGACGACGATGAGGCCGAGTTCGGCGGCCATGCGGCGATATTCACCCTTTTCCATCACGTTTGCATGGCTGCAGGTGAGGCCGGAGAGATACCAGAGCACGGGGCGCGGCTCCTTGATCGCCTGCGGCGGCACGAAGACGGCAAAGGTCATCTCGCCCTTGCAGGCCTCGGAATCGTGGGCGAAGACGCCCTGCATGCCGCCGAAGGCGGTGTTCTGGGACAGCACTTTCATCAGGAAACTCCGGTTAAGTCAGGAGGCCAGCGACACGGCCGCATTGACGGCGGCGGCGACCAGCACCGTGTTGAAGAAGAAGGAAACGACGGCGTGCAGCAGGTTGACCTTGCGCATTGCCGTGGAGGTGATCGCGACATCCGAGGTCTGCGCCGTCATGCCGATGACGAAGGCGAAGTAGAGGAAATCATAGGCGCCGGGCGCGGCATCCCCCGGGAAATCGAGGCTGCGACCGGCGTCGGGGCTGGTTTCCGTAGCGCCGGGCCGCCAGTAGAGATGGGCGTAATGCATCGCCGCCATCGTGTGGATGGTGAGCCAGCCGAGCGCGACGGAGGCGAAGGCGAGGACGAATTCCGCAAGCGATGCCGCCGGCCGGTTCAGCACCACGAAGAGCGAGCCCGTCGAGACGGCGGCGGCAGCGAAGGTCACGCCGAAAATGATGGCCACCGGCTCGTCGCTGTCCGTCGCATAGTGTTCGAGATGGGCGGCCGTGAGATAGGGCACGCGCCAGGCGGTCAGCAGCAGGTAACAGAGGAAGAAGGCCACCGCCGCGATTTCGATGGCGAAATCCGGCTTCAGCCAGAGTGCGGCGGCAAGCCCGAGCGCGGCCGCACCGATGCCGACATAGAAGGGCAGGTGGCGGCCAAAAATCCTTTGCCCCGGATCCGTCGTCATGGCGCGGGTCCCGTGCGCGCATTCTTCGCGCGGCGGCAGAGGCGGTCGAGCGTTTCAAGGAAGGCCGAGCGGTCGCGCGGCGAAAAGGCGGCGTTGTAGCCCTTGCTTTCTCCGGTCTCGCGCAGATGGGCGCCAAGGTCACGCATGGCGCTCGCCATGCCGATATTGGTCTTGTCGAAGAGGCGGCCGGTCGGGCCGGTCACATGCGCGCCTTTCTCGACACAGCGCACCGCAAGCGGCACGTCGGCCGTCACCACGATGTCGTCGTCACCGACATGGTCGGCGATCCAGTTGTCCGCGGCGTCGAAGGCGCCGGACACGATGATGTTCTTCACCATCGGGTCCCGCGACGGGCGCAGGCCGGAATTGGCGACGAAGGTCACTTCCATCTCGTGCCGTTCGGCAACCTTCAGGATTTCGGCCTTTACCGGGCAGGCATCGGCGTCGACATAGATCATGGTGCTGTTCTTTTGCATGGCTCAAGAATGGCCGGCGGGGCGCTGCATGTCGATATGCGGGATGTCGTCCTCGACATATTCCGCCGATGTCGGCGTGAAACCGAGCGATCGGTAGAAGCGTTCCAGGTGGCTTTGCGCAGAGAGCGCAATCGGTTCGCCGGGAAAATGCAGCGCGCAGACGCGGATGGCCTCCTGCATCACGGCGTCGCCAAGGCGTTTGCCACGATGATCAGGTGCGACGAGGACCCGGCCGATCCGTGGCGGCGCATCCGCCGGCCGCCAGAGCCGTGCATAGGCGGCGGTTTCACCGTTGATCAGCAGACGGAGGTGAAGCGCTTCCGGATCCTTGCCGTCGAGTTCGGGATAGGCGCAGGCCTGCTCCACGACGAAGACGTCCACGCGCAGCTTCAGCAGCGCATAGAGTTCGACGGCGGAGAATGCATGCAGTCTCCGCACATCGACGCTGTAGGGGTGCGTGGACGTCAATAGACCACCACGCCGCGGATCGATTCACCGGAATGCATCAGCTCGAAGCCCTTGTTGATGTCGTCGAGCGGCATGGTGTGGGTGATCATCGGGTCGATCTGGATCTTGCCGTCCATGTACCAGTCGACGATCTTCGGCACATCCGTGCGGCCACGCGCGCCGCCGAAGGCGGTGCCCATCCAGTTGCGGCCGGTGACGAGCTGGAACGGACGCGTCGAGATTTCCTGGCCGGCACCGGCAACGCCGATGATGACCGACTTGCCCCAGCCGCGATGCGAGGATTCCAGCGCCTGGCGCATCACCTTGGTGTTGCCCGTGCAGTCGAACGTGTAGTCCGCGCCACCGATCAGGTCGCCATTGCGCTTCGTCATGTTGACGAGATAGGGCACGATGTCCTCGCCGACCTCCTTGGGATTGACGAAATGCGTCATGCCGAACTTCTCGCCCCATGCCTTGCGGTCCGGGTTGATGTCGACGCCGATGATCATGTCCGCGCCGGCAAGGCGAAGGCCCTGCAGCACGTTGAGGCCGATGCCGCCGAGGCCGAAGACGATCGCCGTCGAGCCGATCTCGACCTTGGCCGTGTTGATGACCGCGCCAATGCCGGTCGTCACACCGCAGCCGATGTAGCAGACCTTGTCGAAGGGGGCGTCCGGATTGATCTTGGCGAGCGCGATCTCCGGCAGGACCGTGAAGTTCGAGAAGGTCGAGCAGCCCATATAGTGGTGGATCTTGTCCTTGCCGATCGAGAAGCGCGAGGTGCCGTCGGGCATCAGGCCCTGGCCCTGCGTGGCGCGGATCGAGGTGCAGAGATTGGTCTTGCGCGAGGTGCAGGAATAACATTCGCGGCATTCCGGCGTGTAGAGCGGAATGACATGGTCGCCCTTCTTGACCGATGTCACGCCCGGGCCGACATCGACGACGATGCCTGCACCTTCATGGCCGAGGATGGCCGGAAACAGGCCTTCCGGGTCGGCGCCCGAGAGCGTGAAGTCGTCGGTGTGGCAGATGCCCGTCGCCTTGATCTCGACCAGCACTTCGCCGGCGCGCGGGCCTTCGAGCTGTACGGTCATGATTTCCAGCGGCTTTCCGGCCTGAACGGCAACGGCGGCGCGTACGTCCATCTTCTATCTCCCTATACGGATTCTCTGTTCGGGCGGACCATTGCAGAGGCCGTCCGGCGTCTCAAGTCCGCTCGGTGCAAAAATGTCAGCCCTGATCTGATTTGATCAATTTGGCGATCTCAGCCTCGAGCGCGGCGATCGCCTTGCCCGTCTGGTCGTGCAGCTGGTGGATTTCACGAAGCTGGCGCAGCAGCGGGTGCAGGGGATCGTCACCGACCGGGCCTGCTGGCGCCTCGCCGATGCCGGCGATCAGCCAGGAGGGCGAAGCGGAGAGCACGCCGGCGAGCATGAACAGTGCCTTGCTATCCGGTTCGGCGTGGTCGCGTTCCCAGCCGCTTACCGTTTCTTCCGGCAGGCCGAGGCGCGAGGCGAGATCGGCCAGCGACAGGCCCAGTGCGTCGCGCGCCCGCCAGATGCGGCCGCCAAGCGTGTCGCCGTCGGCGCGGCCGGAAGGGAAGGGGATCGTGTTGTTTTCGCCGGGAAACGTCATCGCGGCCTCCATTGTCTTCCCGGCGAGCTTACAGGCAATCCGGGATCGCCTTCTACCTCAAATGCGCCGCTTCGCGACGCCTGCGTGAAGGACAGGATTTCCGGCATTGCGGCAGCGCGGAAAAGGGCTATGCAGGGGCGATCTAGGGAGTCGCATCATGAACGCCACGACGGACCGACAGGACGGAAACCTCATGCGGGGCGTCATGCTGATGGCCATCGCCATGCTGCTTCTGCCCTGCATGGATGCGATTGCCAAATATATGGCGACATTTGCGGACATGTCGCCGGGGCAGGTGACGTTCTACCGTTTCTTCTTCCAGGTCGTCTGCACGATCCCGCTGATCTTCACCGCCGCCGGTGCCGCGACGCTGCGGCCGAAGCGGCCCTGGCTGAACCTGTTGCGCGGCGCCATCCACGGTGCGGCCAGCCTGCTGTTCTTCGCGGCGGTCAAATACATGCCGCTCGCCGACGTGTTCGCGATCTACTTCGTCGAGCCCTTCATCCTCACGGCCATGTCCGCCGCCTTCCTCGGCGACAAGGTCGGCTGGCGGCGCTGGCTTGCCATCATCGTCGGCTTCGGCGGCGCGCTCATCGTCATCCAGCCAAGCTTCATACTGTTCGGCTGGACCGCCCTGCTGCCGGTCGCCTGCGCGTTCCTCTATTCGATCTATCTCTTCATGAACCGCGCGATCGGTGACGCCGATTCACCGCTGACCATGCAGACGATCGCCGGTTTCGGCGGCACGCTCTTCATGGGCGCAGCACTTTTCGCCGGCCATTCGGCCGGCATCGGCGACTTTGCGCCATCCCTGCCGACGTCGGTCTTTGCCCTGATGCTGCTCATCATCCTCGGCGCGCTGTCGGGCTATGCGCATATGCTGGTCGTGCGCGCCTTCCGCATGGCGCCGCTCTCGCTGCTTGCGCCATTCCAGTATTTCG
Organism: Shinella kummerowiae; assembly: GCF_009827055.1. Lineage (GTDB taxonomy): Bacteria > Pseudomonadota > Alphaproteobacteria > Rhizobiales > Rhizobiaceae > Shinella > Shinella kummerowiae. The sequence goes on along the minus strand of NZ_WUMK01000004.1, from coordinate 396,185 downwards.
AGATCATCTCGGCAACCGTGCTCGGCTACGCGATCTTCGGCGACTTTCCCACACCGTCGAAATGGCTCGGCATTGCCATCATCGTCGCCTCCGGCCTGTTCATCATCTGGCGCGAACACAAGAACCGCAAGGCTTCGGCCGATATCGCCTTCGACTAAAGTGCCTGGCGCAACGGGCGAATTGCCGTTGCGATGCCGTTGTATGGACAGGGTATTTGTGGCTACAACTCCCCTCTGAGAGTGCCGGGAGGAAAGCATGTTCAAGAAAATCCTGATTGCCAATCGCGGCGAGATCGCCTGCCGCGTCATCAAGACGGCACGCAGGATGGGCATTGCCACCGTCGCCGTCTATTCCGATGCCGACCGGGACGCCCTGCATGTCGAGATGGCGGACGAGGCCGTGCACATCGGCCCGGCGCCGGCGGCGGAAAGTTATCTCATCGCGGAAAAGATCATCGCCGCCTGCAAGGAGACGGGCGCCGAAGCCGTGCACCCCGGCTACGGTTTCCTCTCGGAGCGCGCCAGCTTCTGCGAGGCGCTGGAAGCCGAGGGCATCACCTTCATCGGTCCGAAGCCAAAGGCGATCCGCGCAATGGGCGACAAGATCGAATCGAAGAAATTCGCAAACGCCGCCAATGTCTCGACCGTTCCGGGCTTCCTCGGCATCATCGAAGATGTGGCCCATGCCGAGCGCATCGCCGGCGAGATCGGTTATCCCGTCATGATCAAGGCCTCGGCCGGCGGTGGCGGCAAGGGCATGCGCATCGCCTGGAGCGAGGCGGAGGTGCGCGATGGTTTCGACCGTGCGCGCTCGGAGGCGAAAAGCTCGTTTGGCGACGACCGCGTCTTCATCGAAAAATACATCGTCGATCCGCGTCACATCGAAATCCAGGTGCTGGCCGACGCACATGGCACGGCGCTCTATCTCGGCGAGCGCGAATGCTCCATCCAGCGGCGAAACCAGAAGGTCGTCGAAGAGGCCCCTTCGCCCTTCCTCGACGAGGCGACGCGGCGCGCGATGGGCGAGCAATCCGTCGCACTCGCCAAAGCCGTCGACTACCAGAGCGCCGGCACGGTGGAGTTCATCGTCGATCGCGACCGCAATTTTTACTTCCTCGAAATGAACACGCGCCTGCAGGTCGAACATCCCGTGACGGAACTCGTGACAGGCATTGATCTTGTCGAGCAGATGATCCGCGTTGCCGCCGGTGAAAAGCTGGCGCTGGCGCAGGCGGATATCAAGCTGAACGGCTGGGCCGTCGAAAGCCGGCTTTATGCCGAGGATCCCTACCGCAACTTCCTGCCCTCCATCGGCCGGTTGACGCGTTACCGCCCGCCGGCAGAAGGCAGCAACGGTGCGGCGGTGGTGCGCAACGATACCGGCGTCTACGAAGGCGCGGAAATCTCGATGTATTACGACCCGATGGTCGCGAAGCTCTGCACCTGGGCGCCGACGCGCCTGCAGGCGATCGACGCCATGAGCGATGCGCTCGATGGTTTCGTGGTGGACGGGATCGAGCACAACGTGCCGTTCCTTGCCGCCCTGATGCGCCATCCGCGTTGGCGCGAGGGACGGCTTTCCACCGGCTTCATCGCGGAGGAATATCCGGACGGGTTCGCGCCGATGGAACCGGATGCCGAGCAGGCCGCCATTCTGGCGCGCATTGCGCTGTCGGCCCATCTCGTCGATGCCGAACGCCGCGCGCATCATCTCGACCGGTTGCGCCCGGGCTCTGTGCAGCGCAAGGACTGGGCGGTGAAGATCGGCGATGCCTATCACACGCTTGCCACGGGCGACGCTGTCGTGAGCGACTGGCGGCCCGGCGATGCGGTCTGGCATGGCACGGTCGCTGGTGTGGACGTGACCGCGCAGCTGCGGCCCTTCCCGAACGGCATGCGCATCGACTGGCAAGGGCTGTCCGTGCGCAGCCGTGTCTTCACGCCGCGCCTTGCCGAACTCGACGCCCTGATGCCGGTAAAGCTGCCGCCGGACACGTCGAAAATGCTGCTGTGCCCGATGCCGGGCCTCGTCGTTTCCATCGCCGTCAGCGAGGGGCAGGAGGTCAAGGCAGGCGAAACGCTCGCCGTCGTCGAGGCGATGAAGATGGAAAACGTGCTGCGCGCCGAGCGCGACCTGACGGTCGGCTCCATCCATGCCAAGCCGGGCGAAAGCCTGGCCGTCGATGCGGTGATCATGGAGTTCGCCTGATTCGGGGTTCTTAACGTTTGTTAGGAAGTTATCGTTAGCCTGCATCCTGCCTGCCATGACGGACAGGGAGGATGGGCATGTCGACCTCGTTTTCGGTGCTTTTGCTTCTGGCGATCAATCTCGGCCTGATCTGGCTTTTGATCGCCGCGCCGGTCGGGCGCCGTACGCTCCGGCTCACACGCGTCTTCCGCGCGCCGCCGGGCCGCATCGCAGCGCTCGTCAACCCGCTTGGCGCCGAGGCGGACTGGCATCCCTCGGTTCTCTCCAGCGACCGGTTGGCCGACAATCGCGTCAGGCAGACCTTTTCCTATCCCGACCGTCGCGGCGAGCCGATCACGCGCACACTCGCCGTGAACGAGACCTCCGATGCCGCGGGCCTGGCCTGCGAGACCCGCGTTGTCGAGGACAGCGCGCTCGACGCGTCCTTCTGGAAAAACTATGTCGAGCGGCGTTTCCTGCGCCCAGTCTCCGGCGGCACGGCGCTGACGGTCGAGCAGACCGACAAATATCGCGGCATCGCCTTTCTCTTGTTTCGCTACATCCAGCTTCGTCGGGAGATGAAGGCGCTCGACCAATGGCTGGCGACAGGAGACGGCGAGGTGCGGGGCGTTCTGGAACGCCCGCTGATGCAGGTGGGGCTGGCGGTGCTGTCCACCCTGCTGCTCTGGCCGTTCTTCGGGCTGGGTCTGCGCGGGTTGTTGCTGTCTTCGATGCTCACCGTGGTGATCGTGCTACACGAATTCGGCCACATGGCCGCCTACCGGGCTTTCGGGCATCAGCGCGTGCGCATGATCTTCGTGCCACTGCTCGGCGGCATTGCCGTCGGCGGCAGGCCGTACAATTCCCGCTTCGAGGTGGCGGTCTGCGCCCTCATGGGGGCAGGCATGTCGGCTTTTCTCGTGCCGCCCATCATCGCGGTGCACGAGGCCTCCGGCCATATGGCCGGTATCGCGCTGCTGGTTTTCCTGCTGATTCTCGGTGCCTTCAACCTGCTGAACCTGCTGCCCATGCACCGTTTCGATGGCGGGCAGGTCATGCGTCAGGTTTTTTCGACCCGGTCGAGCCTGCTTGTCGCAAGTTTCCTCGTGACGCTGGTCATCCTCGGGGTCGGCTGGCGAATCGGCTTGCCGGCGCAAATGCTGATCGCCGGCCTCGCCGTCTTCACGGTGCTCAGCCTCATCGGTGCCGGCGGCGTCAAGCCGCGCCGGGCGCTCGATCCGATGACGCCGCCGCAGCGGCTGCTTGCCGGCTTCGGCCTCTATTCGGCCGTCGTGCTGCACGGCTATGCGATCATCTATGCTTGCGACAGGCTTTTCGGCTGACAGTCCGCTTCGGAAATGGTGGGGCCGAACACCCGCTCGAACGAATCACGGATGCGGATATCCACATCGCTCATCATCACCGGCAGGCCGAGATCGACCAGGCTGGTCACGCCATAGCCGCGGATTCCGCACGGCACGATGCCGGAAAAATGCTCGAGATCCGGATCGACGTTGAGCGACAGGCCGTGAAAGCTCACCCAGCGCCGCAGGCGGATGCCGATCGCGGCGATCTTGTCCTCGGCGGGCGAACCATCGGGCAGGGGCGGACGCTCGGGCCGGCGCACCCACACGCCGACGCGGTCCTCGCGCCGCTCGCCACGGACATTCATGGAGCCGAGCGTGTCGATCACCACGGCTTCGAGCGCCGCCACGAAGGCGCGCACGTCCTGCCGCCGCCGTTTAAGGTCCAGCATGACGTAGACCACGCGCTGGCCTGGGCCATGATAGGTGTATTCCCCGCCGCGGCCTGTGGAAAAAACCGGAAAGCGATCCGGCGCCACCAGGTCGTCCGCGTTTGCGCTCGTGCCGGCCGTATAGAGTGGCGGATGTTCGACAAGCCAGGCAAGTTCGTCCGCCTCGCCGCGGGCAATCGCCGCCGCCTCGTTTTCCATGGTTTCGACGGCCTCGTCATAGGAGACGAGATCGCGCGCGATGCGCCAGCGTACCGGCGGCGAGCCGGGAATCGCGAGGAAGGATGTCGAAATGTCCTGACGCTGCATGAAGGGCCGTCCTTTTGGTTTCGTTCTGCCAGATATAGGGGCGATCATGCAAGGATTTCAGGGGTTTCCGGGGCCTTGCGAAGGACCTGTTGAAATTGTTCCGCTTTCCGTCATTTTTCTTTCGTATCGGCCTTGTGCACCCCAAATGCTTTTGCTACATGCACCCCCGTCGCCGCAAGACGACGCCTACCACGATGCGGTCGTGGCGGAATTGGTAGACGCGCAGCGTTGAGGTCGCTGTGGGGCAACCCGTGGAAGTTCGAGTCTTCTCGACCGCACCAAGAACCCGGCCTAGTGCCGGGTTTTTCTTTTTGTATTCAATTACATAGACTTTTTTATGGTCCAACGTTTTCGACCCGTTGGACCAATCATCCCCAGAGCCCCATCTTGCCGACCTTCGCCAGCGCGGCCTTGGCAAGGTTCCAGCGCTCGACGCGACGAGTGTAAACCTCGCTCGTTTTGGCTTCTGAATGGCCCAAGATGGCCATGATGTCGTACTGCGAACTCCCCATCTCAGCCAGCACCTCTGCCAAGCCCTTTCGGACGCCATGGGCAGACAGGTGCCCGAGCCCCGCATCCTGGCACCAGCGCTTGAACATGGCCGACATGGCATCCCCACTGGCATAGGTGCTCCCGCCCCGTTTCGCGACATACGTCGTCGGCAAAACCTTGGGAGCGCGCACAGCGGCCTTCAGCGGGTCAAGGAGTGGGATGCAGACCTCGGCCGAGCCTTTCTTGAGCGGAACCCACCGAAGGGCCTCAATGCCATCAATGACGCATTCATGGTCGCGGCCGAGGATCGTCAGGTCCTCAATCCGGCATCCGGTCCATAAGAGCACCGACATGGCAACATGCGGCGTGGTCCCGGCCTTGTGCCTGGCAAAGAATGCCGTCACGTCTGCGGCCTTCCAAGGCTTGGCGCCATCGCCCTTTTTATAGACCGACTTGATGCCGCGTGCCGTGTTTTCCTTGATGTGCTTACGCTCGATCGCCCAATCAAAAAGGACGGCTACCGCCTCGATGAAGGCGTCGGCTTGAGCCGGGGATGCAGCCATTTTGTCCTGCATCTCAATCAGCTTCTCACGCGGGACCTGCATCTTCCGATCAGGGTCTACGATGAGCTTGGCCAGCAGATTGCGCTTCTTTTTGACGGTCTTTGCGCTGGTGTTCCCAGCCTTTACCCGCTCTTCCAGGTATTCGAGATAGGTATGGACGAGCCAGCCGATCGATTGAGGAAGAGCCTCCTCCGACGGCTTCTTCTGCGGGTCTGGCTTCACGCCCCGGCGGGCAAGGTTGTATTGCCGACTGAATTCTTCCGTGCCCGGTATCCCGTCAATTTGGATCCGTTTCGCATGTTGGCCCTTTGGGCGCACGCGATAGATGACCGTGCCTGACGGCAACGTTTGCCGTATCAGGCCGGGATAGTCGACCTTCATGGAATCCCTCACCAATCCTTGAGGCCTCCATGGTCGGGTGAGGGCGCCGCTTCATCAACGTGGCCGCAATGGATTTCGATTTGTCCACCGGTTACGCACAGCTTATCCACAGGCAACCCCGCGTCCTGAATTACCTTCAAGGCAATGCGCAACGCGCGCTCACTGGCGCGGACTCGCTTCGCTGGTTGGACGAGAGCCGGCGCTGTCATTTGCGCACCTCGTCGATCGCCTTATTCTTCTTCAAGGCATTGCGGCTCGTGACCATGCTGTATCCGTCTGCAAATCGGACGGCGCAGGAATTCATGGTTCCGCGGGCAAGAACCTCGCAGGGCTGGCCTTTGCGGTCCTGGCGATTCCAGCGGTAGATGTAGGGCAGGGCCGGCGCTGTCATTGTAGCACCTCCCTTGACCTATCAGGCAGAGCAATAACGATATCTGCGACCGACGTCGGTTTGGCATATCTCGCCAGGAACAGTTGCTCGCCGGCCGCCGTAATTTCGAAATCGTGCTGGCCGTGCAACTCGACATAATCGCCATTGCACATGCCTAGAGCGGCGAACACGAGTTTCACCTTGACGCCGTCGAGAACCGACGATGAACGCAGAAGCTCCATCCGGTTGACGCGAGGCACCCCCTTGTTCTTTGCCCGCAAGAGCAGATCAAGGACGCACCACTGGATATCGGTAAGTTCAGCCGGCGCTGTCATTCTCCGGTCTCCTTCGACAGAGCGGAGCGAGAGGCGTTTGCGGTCAGCGAATTCCTGACACCTGTATCACCTGATTGATCGTAAGCTCTTGCCCGTTCACCCAGAAGAGGCCCGGAATGTCCGCCGGTGCGACGTCCTTGCCCTGCGCCTTCAGCGCCTCGATCGCCATCTGTAGCGGGTTCTTCGGCGGTTCGCTCGGCGGGGTGAAATGCACTGTCATGGCCATCTCCGTAAGCATTTCTAGAGAGAATACCACAACCGACCGGATTGCCATCCCCTCTCTCCTTATCCAGAGAGGGGGCGGTTCCACTTGTGCTGGTGGAGGATGTGCTCCCCGCATGACCTTCCTGTTTGGCTTTTTCGATGACCTCGCGAGCCCACGCGGTCTCTGCTCTTGTCGGAAACCGCATGCCGTCACCATCTTCAAGCGCCGCCATGCGTTCGGCGACCGCCAATAGTTCGGCCTTAATGTCGGGATCCTCGTTCCGCACTGACATCCAGATAGTCTCGGTCGGCGTTGTGATGCTGTAACTTACCTGGCCGAGGTAGGCCCGCAGCCAGTCGGCCAAGACGCGGGCTTCGACGACTATGTCGTCTGGTGTTTTTGGGAACCGTGGGTAGTTTATCAGACCAACGCGGAAGCCATCTTCTCGACCGCCGCTGTAAATAAAGGTCTGCGGCGTGAGCGTTACGCACATACCTTTCCGGGCGGCTTCCTGCTGGAGAACGTGAGCCACTGCGGCAATGTCTCCTGCCATGTGAATGTCGACATTGAATGACGGGACTATTCTCTCGATCATTCCTGGCCACCCCTCGTCATGCAGTCCTTGCACATGGGGGCGAAAAGATCGCCTTGGCCTTTCGCTGGCTTTGGCGATTTCTGCCCCCAGCCGAAGCCGTGCAGGCGCATCGCCTCTTTCTCCAGTTCGGTCAGCCACTCGCCCCATTTGGGGTAGAGGGCCGCCGCTTCGACGCGTTCTGCCTGCGTCTGCATCGTGCCGCACATGCACTCCCCAGAGCGGCAAAGGGCCTTGGCAACCGGGTTAATCGGCGTCTGGCAACGCTTGAGGTATTCGTCCCGGTCGTCTTGCGTCCAGTCGTGGATGATGTTGACCCAGATGTTGCCCGGCGATGCGGGATCGGCTCGGTAGGTCTGAAGGTGCTTTTTGCGGTTTTCGCTCTCGTCCTTGCGGGCTCCATTAAGCAGAAGGACGCGAACGCCGCGCTTGCCCTGTCTGATCTCGCGAGAGACGGCCTTCCGGAACGGCGTAGCCTTCAGAACCCGGTAGGCGAACCCATGCGCATCGATGCCCTTGCCGAAGAAGCCTTTGCGCAGCACATAGTCCTCATAGGCTGTGCCGGCGTCGGCTTCAACATATTCGCCCTTCCGCCCATAGACCTCGCGGACGTGATCCGTCGTCTCTTTGATCCCTGTGCGGGTGAATCCGTGGATGCGGAAGTCGATCTTGACGTCTAGCTCTTCGGCCACCTGGTCGGATGCGGCGCTATCCTGGCCGCCTGAGACCATCGAAACGATATGCGTCGGGTTGAACTGATCGATCGCTTCGCGAAGGATCTTCAAGCTGCTGTCGATCTTCATTCGACGCGTCCTTTCGAGTTGTCAGATGTGATAGTGGCGGAGCCGTCCCCCTCGGATGAGCCCTTACGGTTAACGTCTTCCCCGACCTGAAGGACGGTGATTTCCTGTCTGGCGTCAGGCCACGAAGCCGGCGCCTCCAGAGGAGATTTACGGTTCATCGGGGCCGTGACCGGCTCCCTCCCCGAAGGCCGCGTTCCGGCCCTGAGTATGTTTATTGCGGCGTTGGTGTCGGCATTAGCCGAATGCCCGCAATCGGAACACTCAAACACCGCTTGGCTCTTGCGGTGGTGTTTGGAAATAGAGCCGCACCCCGAGCACGTCTGGCTCGTGTACGCGGCAGGAACTTTGATGAGCGTGCCGCCATTTGCGGCGATCTTGTAGGATAGAAAGGTCTCGAACTGATGCCAGCCTCGTTCCAAGATAGCCCGGTTCAGCCCCGCCTTCTGGCGGACGTTGCGGCCTGGTTCAGCGACCGTTCCCTTGGCCGAGGCCGTCATGTCCCTCGTCTTCAATGCCTCGATGCACACCACGCCGAACTTGCGCGCGAGGCGCGCCGTCTCGACGTGGTGGAAGTGCTTTCGCACCCGCGCCGCCTTCGCCCGAAGTGCCGCGACACGCGCCTTGGCCACCTTACGGCGGTTCGATCCTTTGCGGCAGCGCGACAGCGCCCGTGCGGCGCGTCTCGCCTTCTTGTCGAGGCCCTTTATCCGAGCCTTGGGGAAGTCGGCAAAGGTGCCGTCGGAATAGGCGACAGCTTCGACGATGCCGCGGTCCACGCCGACCGCAGGACCGAAGTTGCGACCGATCTCTACCTCTACCTCGGTCGAGAAGCTGATGTGCCAGCCGAGAGGATTGAGGCTGATGGTGGCGTTCTTCAACTTGCTCGGAATGTCGCGGGTCCAGCGGAAGCGGACCTCGCCGATCTTGGGTAGTTTCACCAGACCCCACGACTTGTTCAATCGCCTGAACGTCACCTCCCGCCCTTGGAAGCGGAAGCTTTCGTTGACGCCTTTTCGGCGGAAGGTCGGGTATTCGGCGCGGCCGGAAAAGAAGTTGGAGTACGCTGCGGCCAGGTCGCGGAGCGCCTGTTGCTGGGCGGTCAGCGATCCGTCGGCGATCCACTCGACGTCGGCGCGCAGTTCGGTCAGTTCGCGGCACTGGGAGGCGAAGGAAATGCCGTATCCGGTGGCGCGGCGGAACTGACGGTAGTGGTCGCGGCGTTGCTCCAGCGCGAGATTGTAGACCACGCGGCAGACGCCGACGTTACGAGCGAAGGCTTCCGCCTGCGCGTCAGTCGGGTCGAGCTTGAACTTGTGGCCTCGGCTGATCCTCATGGCTTCTCTCCCTGGACGAGGGTGCGGGCGCGGCGGAGCGAGCAGAGCCTGTCGCCGATAACAGTGCGGCTTCCGATCTCGATCCGAACCGGAGTGTCATCGGGAAGATCGTCCGTTCCTTCGCTGAGCCAATCGGAGACGAGGTCTTGCGCACTGTCGATGCCAGTGAGCACAGCAATCCGCTCGTCCTTCTCTGCCATCTCCCGCTTCATCGCCTCTAACTGGAGGGCGAGGGCGGCGGTCTGCTCCTCGAATGCACGGACGGTCATGAATACCGCCCAGTCCATGAACTCTTTGGATTGGCCGTTGGTCTCGCGCTCAAGAACGAGCGTATCAACCAAGTTGACGGCCGCACGGCGGAATTCGCCTTCAAGTGCCTTAGCTATGGTCTCTGAGGGGGAGGAGGTCACTGGGCACCTGCCTTCCGGGCGGCAAACGGGATCATCGGAGCCCAATGGGTCGGGACGACCTCGTCATCGGCCTGATCACTCCACCAGCAAGACACCTCGTCATCGTTGATGGCATAGCGATACCCGCCGATATGCACTTCTTCGAGCACGTCATTTCTGACGATGCCGAGCAGCATGCGGTCTGCATCCTTGTCGGCCGTGGCAATCGGGCTCCAAGCCGGCCCGCCGTCGTCTATCTTCTTGCTGTCGGTCATGCCAAATCCCTCGAAGGCAGACGGCCGGCAACAGCCAGGCCCTGCATGATGCGGTTGGTGCAGTAGGTGATGGCCTCAGGCTCGTCGTAGTCGTTCCAGAGGCCAAAGAGCGTGTTGGCGAGCGCGTGAGGGTCGATGCCCTTGGCTTCCCAATAGGCGCGCTCGTTCATGGCGTGCTGGGCGGCGTGTTCCTCGGGGCATAGGGGCAGGGCGAACCGGTCGGGCGCCTTGGTGCCTTTGCCGCGGCCGAAATGGCCGTGAAAGACATTGGCGTAGGAGAGGTGCGCGGCCTGAACGCCCATACGGCCCGTGACGACACACGGAAGCTGGTGAAGGAACGACAGATAGTCGGCGCGCTTCTTCGGCCTACGGCGCGGTGGCTCGGCTTCATCGCGAAAGGCTGCTGTGTTGATACGCCAACTCATCTCACCCTCCCATGCCCATGAAGGCAGTGATAGGAGGGAGGGAGGAGAGTGTTTCCGTCTGGGACGGGGTGCGGTGCTGCTTCCAGCCTGCGGCGTCGCGGTATTGGTTCAGCCGGCGCAGCGCTTCGGCTACGGCGAGTTCCTGGCGGAGGCGTGCCGTCATGAGGTGCTGGCGGTCGGTTTGGGACTTGGTCATGCCTTCACCTCAAAGATGGAGCCCTCGATATCGGCGTCCGTCAGGATGGTGGTTTCGTCCCAGATCGTTTCCGTGCCGGTCGAGTTTGTGAGGTCGGCGCCTGTGAAATCGAAGCCGCGCAGATCGCAATCCGAGAAGTTTGAGCCGCGCAAATCGGCAAAGCGGTAGTCCTTGGCTGGGTCCAGCCCAACCAGAGTGCCGAGTTCGACGAAGTTGTCGGTTTCAGCGTCCATCAGGGCTTTCATCAATGCCTTGTCGTCGGCGTCGAGTTCGATAGTCATGCCGCACCGCCGATCTCTTCGGGAGCACACTCCAGCCAGCCCGCCACCTCACGAATGGCGCCGGCCCGGTCCTTGTTCTTCCCGGTGATGACGGAATCGGCCGCGAGGAAGATGCTGGCGAGCTTCGGATGATGCTCGGACCGGATAGCCTCTTTCCAGTTGTCCTTTGCCGACGCGAGCACGCCGCGCTTCGCCGGCCCATCAAGATCTTCCTGAACCGTGATGGCGAACAGTTTGAACGCGCACTCAATGAACAACGCCCGGTCGGCGTCGGTCAGAATGGACGAGGACGGAGACGAAGCGGACGGGGGTAATGCCTCGCCTCCGTCCTCTTGCGACGAGACAGGGGCGGTCTCGTCGTCTACCGACACATGACCCGAGGGGGACTGGTCCGCCGTGTCGGTATTCTGGTTGTCGATGATTTCGCCGGTAATGGCGTCAGAATGTTCTTCCGTCTGGTCGGCGATGAATGCTCGGCTAAATCCCTCGCGATCGCCCTGCGGCTCCTGCGTGGCGCTCTGGGCCTTCAAGCGATCCATGACGGACGGGGTGACGTCCTTCGCATTCTCCGGTCCACGGAACTGCTCCGCCTCGTCACGGTCGTAAACGCCAAGGATAACTTCCGGGCAGTGCCGGCGAGCCCAAGACCGGGCGGCGAAATAGCCGAGCTGCTGTTGCGGGTCTGACTTCCAGAGAGGGGAGTTTTTCGTCGTGATGCTGCCGATCGTCGGCGTGGTGTAGGAGCACTCCTCGTCATCAAGGATGCCGGTCACGGTGCAGGTGAGTTTGTCGCCTTCACCTTCGTAGCGATAGCGCAGGCGGCCCTTGATGCCGGATCGGGTGTTTACGACGGCGGCGATAAGCTGCGCCTCATAGGCAATCGCGCCGTTGACCGCGTAGGATTTGCTGGCAACGGCGAACGGCGAGAGCTGCCATTCCAGAGCCTGGAGAGCGACAGCCATGCAGGCGCCGGCATTGCCGCGAAGGTGCTTCGGGAGCGCGATATCGGCCCGGCACATGACCTCGGCGAACTTCACGACCTCAGCAAGGTTCTGCGGGGCGATCTTGGCACCGGCCGATCCGTTGGAGATGCCGACGGAATCCATGGGCAGGCGTTCCTGCTGCGTTGCGAGCTGATTCATGGCTATGCGGCCTCACGGTTGAGTTCGTTCTCAATTCGGGTGCGAGCCCACGACGGCATTTCGGTGTAGGAAAATTCGCGGTCGAAACCGTCGAAACCGGGCCAGCGCTTACGCTTCAGGCATTCCTGCACCGTCGCGATGGCTTTGCGTGCCTGGCGCTCGCCGAGGTCGATGTCCTCATCCTTCAACTGCATGACGCGGACGTCGTAGGGCGGGGCCTTCTCGACGAAGACGAAGGTGAACGAGGTGAAGGCATCGGCGCCAAGCACTTCGCGGACGATCATGCGGAGCAAGCCGGCCTGCACATGGTAGCCGTGCTGGTAGATTGCCTTGGACAGGCTTTCGTCATCGACGGACGCTGCAGTCTTCAGGTCGACGAAGTCGCCGCTATCGTTCGGCACGACGTCGGGACGGGCCTTCAGCCAGATATTGCCGTGCTTGGTGAAGATCGAACGCTCGATACGGCCATTGAGGATGCCGAGCCGGATAGGCTCTTTCCGGGAGAGAGCGTCGGCCATATGCCGGATATGCCCGATTTCGGTATCTGTGATGACTGTGCGGCCAGCGTTCTTCTGGTCGGCCAGCCAGCCCTTGCACCAGTTGGCATTCCCGTTCCAGGGCTTCATCTCGCCCTTTTCAGCAGGGTATTTCTCCGGGCGGAGCGCATACCGTTCCTTGAAACCGTCTTCCCCGAGCAACAGCATGTGTGCCGCCTTGCCGAACTCAAGAGAGGTCTTTTCCTCCTTCTCGAACGGCTTCGGATTGTAGGGGGAGAAGCCCCAGTACTCGGACGGACGGCGGAGCACGGCGCGAAGGCCAGAGCTGGAAATGGAAAACCCGTCGAACAGCTTCGTGTCGCCGTGGTAGGCGTCGATCGGAACAGCCGTCCAAACGCCCGGTGCGGAGATCTTGCCGCTGGCGTAGACCTTCTCGCGGCTGAAGCCCTTGATCATATTCCCGACGATGGAGCCAATGCTTTGCGAAGCGTCGCGGTCGATATCAACATTGCGGTTCATAAGTTGCTCCTAAATCGCGGCCGTGCCGAACTTGGTCGCGGCGTAAAAGGTGATGGCCCAAACGATCGCGGCGAGGGCGGCCAAGCAGATCGGGCCGTGGGTCGCGATGCCGGTATTGGCGTCTTCGATGATGTCGATGGGCTCCGGATGAGCGCGGCACGGAACGGCCGATGGCTCGCACGAGCATTCGCGATGGGCGGCGAGGCCGCAGCGGTCAAGCATGTGCGCCTCCGGTCTTGTGGCCATCCCAACCGGCTTCCATGGCGTCATTGGCCTCGTTTTCGGCCTCGCATTCCCAGCAAAGGCCGGGGCCATTTACGCGCTTGCCACATTCGCGGCATTCAGACGGCGAATGATAGATCGGGCGAACCTTCACGCGATGGCCAAGCTGCTCCTTGACCGAAGGCGCCTTTGGCCATTCGTTTACGCCGGCAGCATCGCGGGCCGCGAGAGCTTCGGAAGCCCATGCGCTCTGCTTGGCGTGCCGCTTGTTGACGTCGCGCGGCCGCATCCCGCATTTGTAGCCAGCGGCGCAGGCCTTTCCGCAGAACTTGCCCCAACCTCGCTTATGGTCGGCAAGGCGAACAGTGATCGGCTTGCCGCAGGCCGCGCAGTTCTTCTGGATGTTCGTCATCACACCCACCCCATCGCCTGATGGTCACGGCGCTCGTCATAGGCGCGGTCGGGATCACCGGCGCGATCTTCACGCAGGGCCTCGCCCCAAGTCTCCTGAGTGTGTTTGCTTTCCTCGAGCTGCTTGGCGATCGTGAGGAAGATGTCCTTGTTCGTCGTCGAGAAGAACTGATCCGAGCCGTAGCCGTTGCGGGTGAACTTCTTCCCACCGATCATGATGGCCGACACGTAGAACTCGCCGTCCCCGTCGTGCACCAGCGTTGCGGTGCCCCATGCCATCAGGCCGTCGCCGCAGAGGTGCATTTCCTCGAAATCGTAATCGATGCTGAATGCTGACATTGCCCCATCCTCATGTTCGGCGCCGTACCGTTTCGTCGTCCCTCGGGAGCATCAGTCGGTAGGCTGTTGGTCACTTTCGATATCCCGCCACTGTGTGCGGGATGCCGAAGGGGATCAGGTGGCTTCGGAGGTCTGCGGGGTGTCGAGATCGTGCAGCATCGACTGCAGGGCGCTGACTTCCTTCTGCGCCTGATCGCGGAGCTTGGTTGCTTCGTCCGTCATGATCTCAGCCATGGTCTGAAAGATCAGCTTCTGATGCCGGTTCAGCGCCTTAGTGAACGCGGCGTTGACTGCCTTGCTGTCCTGAACCGAGAGCTGGCTATAGACCGATGAGCTGCCGTACTGCCCACAGTAGGCGTAGAACCAGACGCTGGATTTGAAGGCGAAGTATTCGCCAGTGCCAACGCCGAAGCCGAACGCCTGTTTGTCGTGGTGGGCTTTGTCCGCGAAAGTCTCTGCGAACCACTCATGAAAGGTGCCGAGTTTGGCCGCGTCATTCTTGAGTGTCTTGATCTGGTCGATTGCTGTTGCGTTCGTTGCCATCTGTCTTCCCCGGTAGGCTGTTGCGGCGGGGTTGTTCGAGGCACGGGCCCCGCCGCGTTGTTGCCGTGCTGCGCTTCACATGACCGCCTCCATCTGGACTGGCTGTCATCCGTTTCACCGCGACCAGATCGGCTCGGGCTAAAGTTGCCGGGGCGTCTTCGTGATCGAAGTCTACGAGGAGAAATGTAAGTGAAGCCTACGTAGGTGTCAATTCAGAAAGTAGGTATTGCCTACTATTTTTTCTGATGGCATAAGAAAAGCCCCGGCGGGATGATCCGACCGGGGCTGAAATCGATTTGACGGGCGACCGGGTGCAATTCCCGAGCTGGTGAAGCCCGAGGCGCGGGAAGCGAAAGCCCTACTGTGCTGCCAGAAAATGAGGGTGGATTGCTGAAAGGCGTCCTGGCACGCGTCCCATCCCGGCTCCGGCCTTCAGGACATGGCCAAGGTTTCCCCCGCCTCTTGAACTTGGTTCATGGGGTAGGGGGAAGCTTTGGCCGGAACCCTCCCTCACCAGCCTTCAAAACCGAAAATCAGCAAGAGGGAGATAGGTAGATGGAGATGGATACGATGATCGTGGGACTGATCGTTTTTCAGTCTGCTGCTGTGATGATTGTTGGGATCGCTGCGTTCTTAACGGCGCACTACAAATCCCGAACGATCGATGCTTTGCTTGCTCGCGTGAAGCGCCTAGAAAGCCGCCAGGCAGGAGAATGACATGGAAACTGTAACCGGCCTGAATGTCGAACTGATCGTCTATATGCTGGTGATCGCGGGGCTCGTGAATTCGATTTTTATCATTTCCCGCTTCTGGGGATTCGACCGCAAAATAAGCGAGCTTGAACAGAAGATTTCGGAACTCCGGCGCGGCAGATAGACCCAGATCGTCAGGTAGTGGGTGTCATTATCGCCAGCGATCAGCGTGGGGCGCTTTTGCCCAGCCGGTGCGAGTTCCCAGTTCAAGGCTACTTCATTGGAGAGGCTAGCCAAATCAACGGCATCCGGGTTCGGGTCGCCGCCCTCTATGTGGTCGATGAGGGCCGATTGATTGATCGCTTTACAATGGTGCGGGGATGAAAATCGCAACGCCTCTATCGTCCATCGCAGATCGTCTCGATTGCGGACCGAAAAATTGAGAATTTCCCAATTCGGATGTTCGGCGCTCCTCGTGTGCGAAAGACGCTCAACCACCGGCACATTGGCTGCTTTCGTCCTGCGAACCAAGGCCATCAAAGCGGCAATGATCTTGTCCGAAAAGTAGAAGACGATCATCACGCCCACGCCGATAGCTGCCCACAGAGTACCTGGGCTATCGATTGCGAGGAGGTTCACTCCTCCGGCCCTTCTGCCTTCACGCGCTCCCATTCTTCCGGAGACAACGCGGCCTGAAGCGCGGCATCAGCCATATCCAGGTATTGCGTCCACATAGGCTTTTTGTCGCGCACAATGTTCTCGGGTACGCCGAAGTGGCTGCAAAGGGCGCGGGCGGCGCGTTCGCGGGGAGGCTTTGTCTTTTTCATCGAATTCCCTCCATCTCGTCGTCTTTGATCTTCTCCAGCGCCAACCAGTTGCAGTATTCTTTGAGGACAGGAAACGGGCCGAAAGCCAGCGTGCAGGATGAGCATGTCACCATGTCGCCATCATCGGGTCCGTCAGGAACATTGATGTTTCGGCCGCCGCATCGCTTGCATAAGAACTCGAATGTGAAGTTGCGAGCCGTGGCGCTGCCCGCAACAGGCGCGGAGTGGAGCGGGAACACACCGAGCTTTCTGACGCCGCGAGCGGCCACAGGCCTTTCTTCGAGCGCTTCAGACGCGAGCCATAGTTCATCGCAAACCTGCTCGCCGAGTACCTTCTCCATCCTCGTCCCGAGGTCGGCGCTCCGAGCGCCATAGTGATGAGAAATGAAATGTCTTCCAAAGGCACGGAGAAAATCGGATTCGAGGTCGGGGCGCTTCATCTTGCGGAGGATGACGGCGATCCGAAACGGATAATGCGGGGCGACGGGCTCCCCATGTTTGAACCAGGTGTCCAATATGTGGTTCACCATCCCGATTTGCGCGCCGAGGTCATCGTTGAGGGCGCGAAGATTTTGCACAGCATCTGGCCCGTTCAGCCAGGGCATCGTGCCAGCGGCTTCACCAAACGTTCCGCCGCCATCAAACATGCGGCTGATAGCGGCGCGACTGAACGCCTTGTTCCTACGGCGTGCTTCGAGACTTCCTTGCACTGGCGTTGAATCCAGCCGGTCGATCAAAGCTGATAACCGCTGGAGATCGTCGCCCATCACATCCTCGTAAAACGACCGACGACGCGGCCGACAATCTTGAACTGATCGGCGTTGAGAATTTCCACTTCTTCCGGCGCGGCCTCGGATACAATTCGGTACTGTGGAGGGGTTGATGCCGTCACTTTTTTGACGGTCTTCGCCCGCAGCACCGTATCTCCGTCGTCAATCACGTAGACCGCATCACCAACCCAAGCGTTCTGCGAGATATCGACCAAAACACGATCATTAGCCTTTAGCATCGGCTCCATAGAGTGCCCGATGACCGGCATGATCATAACTTGCGATGGTGATGCATCTAGGGCGTTTCGAACGTAGCTTGGCGGGATCACCCATTCATTAAGAACAGGATGGCCTGTCGCGATACCCCCAGTGACCAAGCGCGCGGCGCGACCGTCGTCAATGCGGCCTAGGCCCATGCCTGGCGAGGCGGCTGTTTCTGGCATCCCGCCTGGAAGCTTGGGAGAATAACTCAACCGGCCATCAATAACGCCGGCCCCGGTCCCGTCCCAATCCGGGTCCGAATCGCGTTCGACCTTGTCGGGATCGTAAGAAGAAACGAGTGTTTCCTTTTTCCTCTTTGGCTGCTTTGCGGGAGGTGTTCCGGTGCCGGACAGAAGCCAGTCGACCGTTGTCTCGAGCATCTCAGCCAGCGCGGGAATACGTGGCGTTTCCGGATTCGTGGTGTTGCTTTCCCATTGGCTGATATTGACCCGGTTGATGTGAAACCGAGCCGCAACGTCGTCCTGTGTCATGCCCTTCTGCCTGCGCGCGAAGGCTAGTCGCTCACCGAATGTCTCCATGTCAAAATCGTAGGCAGAGATTACGTAATTTGCACCTACGTAGGCATTGACAAATTACGTAGGCATAACCTACATTGCCTACATGATAGAGATCGTAGAAAGAGCAGCGGAGAAGGCGGGCGGCGTTGTAACGCTGGCGCGCGAACTCGGCATCAAGCACACGGCCCTGTATTCGTGGAACCGCGTTCCCGCTGAGCGGGTCTTGGATATCGAGCGCCTTACCGGGATTTCTCGTCACGAGCTTCGCCCGGACGTTTTCGGCCAGCCGGAGACCGCAGCATGACCTCCCCCCAAGAAGCCCTTCAAAAGGCAAGAGAGCTGATCTCCGATCCGAAGCGCTGGACGCAGGAGGCGTACGCACGCGACACCGACGGGGTAGATAACGTAAATTGTGGGTCCGATCACATCCCCGAAGACTCTGTCTGCTTCTGCAGCATCGGTGCCATAGCCAAGGCCTACGGCTGCAACATCAGCGCCGCTGAATGCTCTACGGCATTCAAGCTTCTTGAGGCAGGGCTCGATGATGAGGTTGGAGTTTACAACGACAGCCATACTCACGCCGAGGTCCTTGCTGCTTTCGATCTCGCCATTGCCCGTGCCTCCTCTTCGGAGGAAAAGCCATGAGCGCAGATGACATCATCCACAAAACGCCAACTGACATAATCGTCACCGCTGGAGAGGTCTGTACCGATCTCGGGATCGCGTCTTCGGTGGCAAATTGCACGCCCATTATCAAGGCGCTGAAAAACGAGCGCGAAGGCGTCGATTGGAGGAAGATTGAAACGGCGCCCGAAAACCGCGCCATCCTGATCCACATTCCGCACCTCGATTACTATGGCAACAACGGCGTCTATGCCGGGATGCTCGTGAACATGGGCACCGGCATTCGCTGGATGACGTTTGGTCATGCCATCGGTCGTGACCTCGGCCCCGGCGATGCGCCGGATGCTTGGTGCGAGTTTCCCGCCGCTCCGAAAGCGGAGGGCTGAGACATGACCTGGAACCTCAATCTCACCGACGCCCCACGCGACGGCTCGCAAATCCTGATGGCCACGGCCAAGGGCGAGCGAATGATCACGAAATGGCTGCAGCCGACGAAGCACACCCCGAACGGTCGCTTCGACGGCTTTCCTGAAAACGCGAACTCGTTGCTGGCGTGGTGCGAACTCCCGCTCCACCCGCATCACATGCCGCCGGCCGATCTGTTGCCGGTCTCGGCAGACGCAATCCCGATCATCGAAGACGTAGGGGGAGGGTGCTGACATGGAATGCTCATTTCGCGTTGGGCAGAAGGTCGTTTGTGTCGATGCTGCGTTTTGGGACGAGCAATTGCCTCAAGGTACCCAGCTTGTTGGTGATCTCGACGGGCTGCAATTGGGCGCCGTCTACACAGTCCGAGAGATAATGATTAGCCCCACATGGCTCATCCCTCTTGTTCTGCTTGAAGAGATAGAGCGACCGCATTCGTTCATCGGCGGCCGATATTTTGAATCGGGCTTCGATCCGAAGCGTTTCCGCCCCGTCGTCGAGCGCGGCATTGAAAAGGGCATGTCGATCCTACGCGAACTGCTGAACAAGCAGAACCAGCCGGTGAGGGAAGACGCATGACCCGGCTCCAACGTGTCTTCAATGCGTTCCACGGTCTCGTATCCAAGCTGGATCAGAACGACGAAGTGGAAGTCCGGAGTGATGAGGTCGCAGACCCCTATGTCGTCGATATCGTCAACCGGCTTGATCGGCTTCGCGCCCATATCGCCCGCAAAAACCGTGAGGTGGTGTGATGGCTGCAGGGCTTCCGTCATTTGTCGTCACGACTTTCGAACTGGCGACGACAGACGAGCTCGAGCGTGCTTTCATCCGCGCGCTCTGCTCGGTCTATCCGTCACAAATCAGGGCTTCTGAAATCATGCGGGCTCTTGGGATGGCAGTCCCGATTTCCCGCGATACGGCCGGCAATACGATCTGCCGGGATCAGGCAAGTCTCATCAAGTTTCACAATCTCCGCATCCGCGTCTCTCGGTTGCTCTCCTCGTTCGACTGGCAGGTCGAGCGGACGGGCGGGCTTATCACCGACGCGTATGCAGTTCGATACATGGGGCTGAGCGAGGCGGCTTAGTTCCTTCCTACGCGCCGCTCCGTCCTGATGGGTTCAACCTATCAGGAGCGGCGACCAGAAAATGGCAAACTTCAGACCGGCAACGAATAGCCGAAACCGCAAAGCAGAGGCGCATGCGATGAGTTCTGTAGACGCATTCACCCCAGAGATGACCGCAGCGTATGCGCGGAAGATGGTTGAGCGAGAGAGCCGCGGCAACGGCGACCAGTTGAACGCATTGGACCGGGTGGGTCGTCGGTGCGGGATGACGGCCCGCTCTCTCCGCCGGCTGATCAACGGCGAGACGAAAGACCCCGGCGTGTCGGTCTTCGCCCGTGTTCGGGCGGCCTACCTCGACTTCTGCGCTAGGCAGATTGCCGAGCTGCAGCACGAAATTGAAGTCGAGAAAGCGAGGATCGGCAGCGATGAAACTTTTGCGGATCTGGCTGCTGAAGCTGAGGTTTTGGCGGCGAAAGTCGAGAAGGCGAAACGAGGAGTACGAGCATGACGACAGCAGCACATAACAGCAAATTGGATGACGGGCAGCGGCAGAAGCTGTTCGCCTATCACTTCCGCAAGGAACTGGCGGCGGAGACGGCCCGGCGCGAGGCCGCGGCGGACAAAACGGCGAACCGCAAGGTGGCCAAGGCCGCCGATCCGACCTTCACCGGACAGAAGTTCGACCACTACCTCAAGGCCCACTTCGGCGAGGACGACCAGAAGCCGGTCGATCGCCTCAAGTCCGACCGTGAAAACCTCGAATGGCTCGGTCTGATCCCGTCGACAAGCGGCGGTGACCTGCTTGCGCAGGTTGACCGGGTCGACAACGAACAGCTCATCCAGGCCAAGGGATACAAGGCCGGTCTTCTGGGTCTGGAGCGCCGGTCGATGTTCGACGGCGGCAGCGCGGACGACAAGCTGTGGCTGGCCTCGTACGACGCCGGCAAAGCCGAGTACGAGACGGAAATCCCTGACATTCTCGCCCGCCTCGAAGACGACGCCGACGTGGAATCGCCGCCGGACCTCGACGAAGACGAAGCGGCCTGACCTCCAGCGCCCCGCTCTCCTCCCTGCGGAGGGCGCTGTTCACTGTCTGGCCGCGAATGGCCAGAACCTTTTCTTCCCGAGGATTGCACGATGATCATCATGGGTCTCGACCTTGCGACAAGAAGTGGATGGGCTGTCAGGGACAGCCTGAAGCACCGCTCCAGCATCGAATGCGGCACCTTCTCGGTGAAGGATTGGGAGTGGGAGGCCAAATACGCGATCGCCGCCGGCATCTTCTGGAAGCTGGCCAAGCAGTACGCCCCTGACTTCGTCGCCATCGAGCGGCCCGAACATGGCGTCCGCCAGTTCAAGAAGAAGGTCAAGGTTGACCTGACCGGCAAGGAGGAGATGGTGTCAACCATCAACCCGGCCGCGCTTCAGTTGACCGGCATTGCCGGCGCCATCATTTCCGTCTGTCAGATCCGCGGCATTCCCTACGGCACCATCGCCGCCACCAGCTGGCGCCCGGTCTATTTCGGCAAGGGTATCAAGCCGCAGGAAAAGCAGGACTGGAAAGACCTCGCCATCCAGTACGCCGAGCGCGAGCAGATCTCGCTTCCGTCGACCAAAGCCGAGCAGCGCGACGCGGCCGAAGCGATCGGCATCTGCACCTGCTGGCACAATTGCGCCATCCCGGAAATCAAATGGATGCAGCAGCGGTTCATGCAACTGCGCACCGGGGCGTTCGACCAGAAACGGAAGGCCGCGGCATGAAGAACCTAATCACCCTATGCCCTCACTGCACCAAACCGCTGACCGCCGCCGAGGCGATCGAGAAATGGTGCTCGCGCTGCGCGAAGCCGGTCGATCGGCGGGAGGAGGCGGCGTGATCCAAGTTCGTTCAATTCTCGACGGCAGGTGCACCATCCATGTCGGCGACTGCATTGAGACCATGAAGGCCTTGGCGGCAAACTCGGTCGACTGCGTTGTGACGTCTCCGCCCTATTGGGGCCTCCGCGACTATGGCGTGGTCGGACAGATCGGGCTTGAACCGACGCTCGGCGAGCACCTGCAAATCATGGTCGAAGTGTTCCGCGAGGTCTGGCGGATCCTAAAGCCGCACGGGACGCTCTGGCTGAACTATGGCGATTGCTATGCATCAACGCCGAACGGGAAGAGCGCGGAAGCATACAAGGCGGATGGAAGTGATGACCGAACTTTCCGCGACAAACCCTTTTCGACAGTCGGCCCGATCTATGACCCCAAGTACAATCGCACCGCACGCGGGCATTTTCAGGTGAGCGATCGCCAGTCCCGCGTCGAGACCGGTGGGCGCGTCGTCGCCGGCGGCTACCTGAAACCGAAAGACCTCTGCATGATCCCGAACCGCTTGGCGTTCGCCTTGCAAGAGGACGGCTGGTGGGTTCGCTCCGAGATTATCTGGCACAAGCCCAACCCGATGCCGGAATCGGTTTACGACCGGCCGACGACGGCTCACGAGAAAGTCTTCCTGCTTACGAAGGGCGAGGACTATTTCTATGATCACGAGGCGATCCGCGAGCCCGTGAC
This sequence comes from Shinella kummerowiae, assembly GCF_009827055.1. Lineage (GTDB taxonomy): Bacteria > Pseudomonadota > Alphaproteobacteria > Rhizobiales > Rhizobiaceae > Shinella > Shinella kummerowiae. The sequence continues at coordinate 373,881 of NZ_WUMK01000004.1, read as the reverse complement.
CGGGACCGCCCATGCGCGCAAGCCCGGACCGAACAGCAGGCAAAATGTCGATCGAGTGCCGATATCCCGCAAAGTAAAGGTGCCGGGCGGATGGGACGTCGAGAAGGGCGCCCACGGCACGATCAACCGCAAGGGCCGCACCGAGGCGACGTCTAACGTCGCGCCTGAGGACGATCCTTTCCGCAAGGGTAAGCAATCGTTTCGCGATGGTACATCGGACCTCACAGAAACTAAGAACGCCCGCAATGTCTGGACGATCGCGCCGAAGGCATTCCGCGAAGCCCACTTCGCCACTTTCCCGCCGGCACTCGCCGAGCGCTGCATCAAGGCCGGGACCCCCAAGCGTATCTGCGCATGCTGTGGCGCTCCGTCGGGATGCGGACCGATCTGTGAGGTGTTTGGCACCGAGCCCGGTCTGGTCTTCGACCCCTTCGGCGGCGCCGGTACGGTCGGCCTCGTTGCCGAGCAGCTTGGACTTCGCAGCGTCCTCGTCGAGCTGAACCCGGAATACGCTGATATCGCTGAGCGTCGGATAAAGGCGGCTCTCCCGATGGATGAAGGAGAAGCAGCATGAACGCCCACGACATGTCCATGCATGGCGCGGCACGGCGGGAACTGCCAGCGAACGTAGAGGCGGAGCAAGCCTTGCTTGGCGCTCTACTGGTCAACAACACGGCCCTGGACGCCATCCGCCTCCCACTCGAGGCCGAACATTTCTCCGAAGCAGTGCACGGTAAAATCTACGGCGTCATCGTAGAGAGCGCCAGGCAGGGCAGGGCTGCGACCACAATCACGATCAAGAACCGCCTTGACGAGACGATGATCGGCGACAAGACGACGGCGCAGTACGTGTCGTCCTTGGCTGTGAATGCCGTGAACCTCGTCAACGTGCCTGACTTCGCCTACTCCATCATGGACTGCGCGGCCCGTCGGGCGGTGATATCCATCGGCCACAAGATGGAAGACGCCGCCTTCTCGACCGACATGGAGATCATGGACGAGATCGAGGCGCTTCGGTCCCGGCTGGATGACATCATACGGGCGCTGAACGGGCGGGCAGAGGCCAAGACCCTCGCGGAAGGTGCTAAGCGAGCGCTGGAATCGACGGCGACGGCCTACAGAGGCAGCGGCGTTGCCGGCGTCGACTACGGAATCCGCTTTCTCATGGACATGGTAGGCCCATTCCTACCCGGTCAGTTGATCGTCATCGGCGGCGGAACCAAGCAGGGCAAGTCCAGCCTCATCGAGCAGATCATCCACGGCGCTGCCTGCAATGGGCATCCGGTCTGGATTTACTCCGGTGAGATGGGCGTCGAAGAGTTGGCCCACCGGTCGCTATCCCGCGTGACAGACATCCAGGCATGGCGCCAGATCCGCGGTAAGGTCTCCGAACGGGAATACGAGCAGCTGGAGACGGCTCGCAGGAACGCCGAGACATGGCAGGACCGCTGTTTCATCCGTGATGACAGCATGACGCTCGCCCAGATCGAGCGAGACCTGAAGGACTTCGCCAAGCGTCACCCCGGCGGCATGGCCATAATCGACCATATCGGCCTCGTGGAGCGAGATCGGGAGACTGGCAAGCTATCGGAGACCGAGTTCGGCCCGTTCGTCACGCGTCGCCTGAAGATGGTTGCGAACCGGTTGCGCCTGCCAATCGTCGCCGCGGCGCAGCTCAAGAAGAACACGTTCGCCATTGAGGACCGGAAGATGAGCCGGTCCACGTACATGATGGCTATCGGCCGCCGGCCGAAGTACGCGGACATTTACGGCTCCTGCGAAAAGGACGCCAACCACGTCATCATCCCATTCCGAGCCGAACCGATCCTGCAGGAGCTAGAGCCTTCTGAGGGCTCTGACCTTCACCCGATCTGGGAAGAGGTCATGGGCACGGTACGCGGCAAGGCTGAGATCATCGTGGCACTGTCCCGTCACACCCGCTGGCCGCAGCGGAAGGAAGTCGGTTGGGAGGGCACGAAGACCATGTTTACCGACCTGCAAGAGCAAGACCAGACGAGGATGTTTTGATGAACGGTTACGCAGCCTATCCAGTGAAGCGCGGCCTCGGCTGGTGGTGCATGCTCCGCCTGGCGCGTGACGCCCGCCCACATCCGGTTATGGAAAAGGGCGCCAAGCCCAAGGTGTTCAACTCCGCCGGCGAGGCATGGGAGGAGGCGGCAAAGCACCTTCTTGCCTACATGAACGGCCACGAGATCCGCGGCGAGCGCTTCGACGGTCGCAGCACCTATCGCGACGAGGTCGATCGGGTGTTCTTCCAGCCCCGGCCAGCAGAGGGGGAGAGAAAGGCGGTGCGGGCATGAGCACTCAAATCATATGCCCCTGCTGCAAGCGCCCAAGAACAACGATCCCACTCGCCGATCTCGACGAGTTGGACGCGCTACCCAAGCCACGCAAGGAGCAACTGGCGCTCGACGCTATGGTCCTTGCGTTCCCAACTGCGGTTCGCAGCGATCAGATGGCTCAAGCCCTATACGATGACGTCGGAGACGGAGAGCCGGAAACGCGCAACAGTCTCATGTCGCACATCTCCAAGCTACGAAAGAAGCTTCGTTCGATAGGTTGGGACGTTGAAGGCCGCCGCTTCGTTGGCTATCGGCTGTGTCGGTACACCAAGGAAAGGAGCGCGGCATGAACTGGCAACCTCTTTCCGTTCAGCCGTTCGACCCGGCAAACTACCGCCAGCCGATCATAGAACGCCGACGGCGGCTGATGGGCAATCCAGTGCGACAAGTCGTGCGAGCACGCCCCCAGGCCGCGGAAGTCCCTTCTCTCGACGTTCAGCACGACGAGCACGTTAAAGCGTGGCAGCGCTGGAAGCTTGTCCTCCCGGTAGGGCGCTGCAGCAGGCACGTTTACACACGCTGCATCGAGCTGGGAGCGAACTACAATGACGTGATCGGCCCGACGCGTCGCCGGGACATCGTGCCAGTCCGGCACCTCTTGATGTGGGAGCTGCGCCACATGCTGTCACCGCAGCCGTCCTATCCAGAGATCGGCGTGGTGTTCAAACGCCACCACACAAGCATCTTCTATGCCGTGACGGAGCTGGACCAGAAGAGGGGTGAACCCCATGCCTGACCAAGTTCCCAGCGGGTGCCCATTGACCCTTCCCCAGATCGAGACCGTGCTATGGCTGTCTCGTGGGAAGACAGGTGAAGAGATCGGCGAAATCCTCGGCATCAGCCGACGGGCCGTAGAGCGTCGCCTAGACAGAGCAAAGGAAGTGACCGGAACACTCAACCGCCATGGGATTGTAGGCTTCTGTCTTCGGAAAGGGTGGATCACTTGATGCCGCATCGCTCTCATCGCTGCGACATCTACAAGGTCGCCCGCCAATGCGGCGTGAAGCTGTTCGACGGGCATCTGCATAGCCCGACGGGCCGGAAGGCGTATGAGTGCTATTGCAAGCCGACGGTGCGGGACATCGGCCGGGAACATGGGGAGGAACACCTCCGCCTTGTCTTCATGTTGATGACCGGGACGAAGATCAACGCGGCGGAGCTGTTCGCGGATATGCTCAAGGCGGTATCGTCCCTCCTGATCGAGAACCCCGATTTGGTAAAGTCACCGACCCTCACAAAGGACTTCGACGCGATCGATCTGGGGAGTCTGCGCCGCAAGACAAAGGCCATGAAGCTCCCCGTAGAGAATTGGAAGGCGCTGCTCGTGCTGATTTCGGTGCGCTTCTACCGGCCCATCCAGGGCGACCTTTTGGACATGATTGGAGAAGCAGCATGAACGTGGCCGTTTTCGTCGACTGGACATACGAGCAGGTGAGGGCGCGGATCATCGAGGCGGCAGAGACCCTGCTTTCATCCCCAGCTGCTCTGGGGCCTCGTATGAGGCTTGGCAGCATGTCGGAGGTGGTACAGGCATATAACGACGCCTACGGGGCCGCTCCGGCTGGTTACAAGCGCATCCCGGCACCCGGCGCTCTGTCCCGCATGGAGGAGACTTGGACGTGGATCAACACCTACCTCGATGAAGCAAACCGCAAGCTGATCTACGACTACGGGTTCATCAAGACCCGGAAGGGCCTCTATCTCGACCGATATTTGCAGAGAAATGACATGGTGCGCCGAACTTTCGAGCGGAAAATTCAGCGGGCATGTCAATCCATTGCATCAGAACTCAACCGTAAGCATTTGGTTCGGCTGGACATTCGTCTAGACGGGCTGTCGCAAAACAGCGTAGAAGACACACCAACAACGGTATCGTCCGAAAAGTGCGCCACACACTGGATCGCACCGGACGCAAAGCCGCAAGTTGACCCTGCTCTGGCCTCGGTCAGGGTACTCGACCCCCGGAATGTCCGGGCGCGGCATTCAGACAAGAACCGCAGTCTCGGAGCGAGGTAGGATATGCCCCGAATGCCGCAAGGACTACAGGCTATGCGTCCTTGCTATCCTTGTCGGGGTGAGAGTTTGGAATGGCGGCGGAAACGCAGCAATCGACATCGGGGTTATAAGCTGGGCTAGGTAGTGCTCCCCGAATCCTAGGTATGCCGCAAGGCCTGAGCCAGTACATGCCCAGCCATTCCAAAGCCATATGCCGAAAGGCAGACGAACTGCGCAGAACAACAGGCTCCCGTAGCTCAGCTGGATAGAGCGCCTGGCTAATCCTTGGAGGTCGTCGGTTCAACTCCGGCCGGGAGCTTGCTGCGCAGGCAACGAAATCGGGAAGGTGAGAAGAAGCGGTTTCATTTGGATCGTGGTCCCGCGCCCTCCGTCTTCCCGACCCCATACGGCATAGCCGTAACAGAACCGGTCCACTGCCAAGCGTAGTGAGGCGGTGTAGGCATCCAGGGGCCGAAAAACTCTGGCGGCGTCATCGGCGTCGTAAGGCAGGTCAACCGAAACCGTCGCATCCGTCGACGTGAGGCGCTTAGCCACCGATGCCTATCCCATCTCCCTTCGGGAGTGCGCCAGAGAGCCTGCGCCGGCCGGTCAACCGGTGTGGGCTCTCGTCTTTTCCATGCGGTAATGTCGCTCAATAATTGACAGAGGCGCATCTTGCTTGCAACTTCGGATGGAGGAAACCGGGGGCGCGAAGAATCATTCGCGGCATATGGAATGGCCTGGGCAGTACCGCAACACACGCGCGAAACAGTAAACGCCGCTGGCAGAGAGCTGATCAGTCCTGATGGATGGGATGCCGGAAACATCACGTTCCAAGCGTTACAAGCTCATCATGATGCACTTGCCGTCGTGAATAATTGGCGCGCGGCGCACGCTTACCCGCTAAACACCTTTCAGGCGACGCTGAGATTGCGCGCTCAGAAAGTGGATAAAAGGTGCATATTTGCAACCAGAACAAAGCGTCTTGAGTCAATCACGAAGAAGCTGCGCAAACATGGGGATATGAAGTTATCCCAGATGCAGGACATCGGTGGTCTTCGGTGTATTATGCAGAGTACAGCGAACGTTTATGCGCTATGCGAAGTATACAAGAGTAAAAAGCTCTCCCACGAACTGGCAAAGGTGAATGACTACATCGCATTCCCGAAGCCGGACGGGTATAGAAGTCTGCATCTCATCTATCGTTATCAAGGCGCGAATAGGATCGGCTCCTACGATGGGCTGAAAGTTGAGATACAACTGCGTAGTATCTTACAGCACGCGTGGGCCACAGCCGTTGAAACAGTAGGAATTTTTACAAAACAAGCGCTCAAATCTAGCGAAGGAGATGAGGATTGGCTTCGCTTCTTCTCGCTCGCGAGTGCAGTTATTGCGGAGAAGGAGCATGGCGCCCCAATACCGGGCGCGGAGGGAAGCGCCAAGGCCCGCGACGAGGAAATTAGAGAATTGGGCCACAAGCTCAATGTGAGAGAGGTTTTGAATACCTATCAGAAAATGCTACGAGCGCTTGAACGCCAGTCTACAAAGGACGCCAAGTTCTTCCTCTTGGCATTGGAGCCTGCCGAAAAGCGGATTTCGGCAAGAGGGTTCCTCACAAGAGATTCGATTGTTGCCAACCAACAATACACTGAGATGGAGAAGTCGCTGGCTGACAAGCCGGGTGCCCAGGCGGTTCTTGTAAAGGTGGATAGCATTTCGGCCCTGCGAAAAGCTTATCCGAATTACTTTGCAGACACCACCATGTTCATGCAGGCTCTCGATGATTATCTTCCGGAGATCCCAGCATCCTAGCCATCGGAATATCTGCCCCGCATGCCTGAAACGAGAGCCGGGCTTAGGTCCGGCTTCTCAGATGCTTCTCTCTGTATCCTCGGTGGAGGGTAGAGACAGGGGTATCTTCTAGGGGCCAATATTCTGTCTGATCCAGGCTCCCGTGGCATCGTTATTATCGATCTTGAAAGTAGCCCAGTCGCTGGTTGCTTTAATCTCGCAGACCATCAGACCGTCATCGCTATCCATCAGGGTTCTCAGAAGGTCGCGTATCGTGGCCGCGTTCCCTTTGAGGTTCCCAAGCCAGAGGGATTGCAGAGGCCGCACACAACCCCAATCGCGAAGTTGCTTAATGAGCGGGTCGTAGTTCCTGTTTTTTCGAAGATCGTAGCTGATCATGTAGGCTGTCATGCCCACCCCTCCAAAGGTTCGCCCATGCCCGCCCTGAGTGAAAAACAGAAGCGGTTCGTCTCAGAGTATGTGATCGACCTGAATGCAACGCAAGCGGCAATCAGGGCAGGGTACAGCGCAAAGACAGCGCAACAGCAAGGCAGCCGCCTGTTGTTAAATGTTGTGGTTCAGGAAGAGCTATCCAGGCAGCAGAGCAAGGTCGCCGAACGGCTCGAAATCACCAAAGAACGCATCGTCGATGAGCTGGCCAAGATCGGCTTCTCCAACATGCTCGACTATATGCGGGCCGGTCCAGACGGAGACCCCTATCTCGACTTCTCTGGCTTGACACGCGATCAAGCCGCGGCGCTCTCCGAAGTGACTGTCGAGGATTTCAAGGACGGCCGAGGCGAAGACGCCCGCGATGTCCGGCGGGTCAAGTTCAAGCTTCATGACAAGAAGGGCGCGCTGGTCGACTTGGCGAAAATGCTGGGCTTCGTCGTCGAGAAGCACGAGCACACCGGCAAGGACGGCGCCCCTATCCAGACCGAGACGAGAACATGGCGGGAAGTGCTGCGCAGCGAAAAGAGCTAGACGCCACCACCCATCTTACAAACCCGGCGCTGCATGATTTCTGGGAAGAGGTATTTCTAGGCCAAGCCGATATCGCGGTGCTCCACGGCGGCCGCTCAAGCTCAAAGACGAGAGACACGGCCTGTCAACTGGTGCGCCTGGTCGATCACGTCAGCGTCAGGATGCGGGTTCTCTGCATTCGGCGCTTCCAGAACCGCATTCAGGATTCGGTCTACACCGAACTGAAATGGGCCATAGCTCACCTAGGGCTCGAAGCCGCCTTCGACGTCCAGAAGACGACGATCATCCATCGCCGAACCGGCGCGGAGTTCATCTTCTACGGCATCGAGCGGAACCTTGAGGACATCAAGGGCACCTCTGACGTCGACGTCCTCTGGGTAGAAGAGGCAGAGAAGCTTACCGAGGAGCAATGGACGGTCATCGGGCCGACCATCCGTAAGGAAGACAGCCTAGCGATCCTGCTATTCAATCCGAAGCTGGTCACCGACTACGTCTGGAAGAATTTCGTCGTCAACACCCCGCCGCACACGGTGGTGCACAAGATCGACTGGACCGATAACCCGTTTCTCTCGCAGAAGGCGTTGCGCGACATCGCCGCAATGCAAGAAGCGAACCCCGAGCTATTCGAGCATATCTACGGCGGCGTACCTCTCGGCGACAGCGAGCTATCAATCTTCAAGCGCCGCTGGCTGGATGCTTGTGTAGATGCCCACACAAAGCTCAAGATCGATCTCACCGGCCGGAACATCATCGGCTTCGACCCGGCCGACGACGGCGAGGACAAGAGCGCGACGGCCGACAAGATCGAAGGCGTCTTCACTGATGCTGAGGACTGGTCATCCGGCAAGGACGAGCTTGTTCAGAATGCCAAGAGGGTATGGGCCAAGGCAAAGCATGCTGGCGCCACGGTATCGTATGACACGATCGGCGTGGGCGCGTTCGTTGGCGGCTATATCGACGAGCAGAATGAGGCGAACGCCGCCAGCGTTGATCACTACGCATTTCATGCCGGCGGCGGGGTCATGGACCCGGACGAGCCGAGCGACCCGCAGAACAGCAATAGCCCGCTGAACAAAAACGAGTACCTGAATCTGAAGGCGCAGGCGTGGGCCAATACAGCGCGCCGCGCCATGCTGACGTTCAACGCAGTCACGCGCGGCCATTCGATCAAGCCAGAGGATGTTTTGTCCTTCTCCTCAGTGATCAGCGCCGCCAAGCTCGACGCGCTCTTCACCGAGCTTTGTGTCCCGTGGTGGGTCGAGAGTGAGGGCAAAAAGCGCGTGGTACCGAAGGCCAAGTTGAAGAAAGACCTTGGCGTGAAGTCGCACAACCTCGCTGACGCGGTCATTGCGGCCGACAACGTCAACATCTCCGGCCCGACGGTCGCCATGTTTTTGTCAAAGAGGCACCGATGAGCAAAGTTGTCAGCCTGGCGAACTACGCCCAAAGGCGCCTCAGTGGCATGTTCCCAGCCTTCTTTGCTGGTGGCAGCACCAAGCACGATCACTATAAGGATTTCGGATATCCGGAGAACCTGAAGTTCACCGATGTCTACCGGATGTACTGCCGCAATGGCGTGGCGGCGGCCGGCGTCAACAAGACGATCGGCAAGACATGGCAGGACAATCCCTTCCTGCTGGAGAAAGAACGCGACGGCTCGCAGGACGGCGAGGATAAAGAGACCTCTCTCGAAAAGGAAATCCGCCAGCGCTTCGACGATCTGCGCCTCTGGGCTCGCTTGGCCGAAGCAGACCGCATGTCGATGGTCGGTGCCTATGCTGGCGTGATCCTCCGGTTCGCTGACAGCAGGCGGTTCGACCAGCCGGTTGATAAGGTCCCCGGCGGGCTTCTCGGCCTCGTCGAAGTCATCCCGGCATGGGAAGGACAGCTTCAGGTCTCGCAGTGGGATACGGACGAGACATCCGAGACCTATGGGCAGCCCAAGCAGTTTCAGTTCAACGAATCCGCCGTCGATACGAACAGCAAGCAGCCTCGCAATCTCGTCATCCACCCCGATCGGGTGATTGTCTGGTCGAAGGATGGCACGGTTCACGGTTCATCGTCTCTGGAGCCAGGATACAACTCGCTCGTCGACATGGAGAAGGTGAGGGGCGCCGGAGGCGAGGGCTTCTGGAAGAATGCTAAGTCCGCGCCGGTCCTTGAGATCGACAAGGACGCCAAGCCGCTCGAAATGGCGAAGGCGATGGGTATCCCGGCCAACGAACTCGCCGACAAGATGAACGATCAGGTAGCGGACTGGCAGGCCGGGTTCGACCAGTTGCTCATGGTCATGGGCATGCAGGCCAAGACGCTGAACGTCACCCTGCCGTCGCCCGAGCACTTCTATGCCATCGCCCTGCAGGACTTCGCGGCGTCCATGAACATGCCGGTCAAGATCCTCGTAGGCATGCAGACCGGCGAGCGAGCCAGCCAGGAAGACGCTGCAGAGTGGTCGCAGACGAACATGTCGCGCCGGGCCAACCAGACCGTCCCGAACATCATGTCTCTGGTCAACCGCCTGGAGCGCGTCGGCATCCTGCCCGAAAAGGACTGGTATCTCGATTGGGCTGACCTCACGGAAGCGACGATTGGCGAGAAGATCGACCGGGCCAACAAGATGGCCGACGTCAATGTGAAGCTCAAAGACAGCGGCGAGTGGGGCTTTACCCCCGAAGAAATCCGCGGTGCGGCCGGCTATGAGCCGCTGAAGGACGACGAAAAGTACCGCGACGACGTCACCGACGACGAGAACGCGGCTGCGCTGGGCAAGAAGCCCGAGCCCAAGAAGGAATAGCCACCCATGCCCCAAGTTCGTGTGAACGTCAGGACACTGGCGAACGTGAAGGCTGCGCGCAAGGAAAAGCGCAACGGCCGTGATGTCGTGATCGTCCCGAGCGCCACGCTGCCCGACGACATCGTCATGAACGGGATCAAATACCCGGCAGACGAGATCGCGAAAAGCTTCAAGGGACTTGAGCGCACGCCCGCGCCGCTTGGCCACCCGACGATCAACGGCAAGTTCGTCTCGGCCTCTGATCCGGAAGGCCTGAACCTCGGATACGTGGGCGCCTGGAACGAGAACGTGCGCCGCGAGAAGGGCCGCGTCCTCATCGACAAGGTGATTGACGTCGAGGTGGCCAACCGGACTGAGGGCGGCAAGGCGGTGCTGGAAGCCGTCAATGCCGGGACGCCGATCCACACGTCCACAGGGCTGCTCTGCACGCTGGAAGCCGTCAACGGCGCCAAGGACCACAAGCACATCGCGCGCAACATCCATTGGGATCATGACGCGATCCTCCTGAACGATACCGGAGCAGCCACCCCCGAACAGGGCGTCGGCATGCTCGTGAACAAGACCTCAGGTGAGGTCGAAGAGATCGAGGTCATCAACTCCGCCGTCCAAGAGGCGGAGCGTGACATCGACTGGGCGATGGATTCCCTCGCTCGGGCACTGGAGAAGCGGCAGCGCGCCGGTCTCCTGGATAAACTGAAAGCCGTCATCCTGGAAGGCCTTGGCATTTCGGAGCGGTCACCCTCAACCAACAAGAAGGAAGACGACATGTCTGTCTCTGACGAGCAGTTCAAGTCGCTTTCCGATGAGGTCAAGACCCTCTCGGAAGGCATGGGAAAGATCGGTGAAACGATCGCCAACGCTGTGACGACGGCCCTCAAGCCGGTTCTGGATCAGCAGGCGGAGATGGTCGCCAACGCCAAGGCCAAGGACGACGCCGAGCACGCCGAATTGGTAGGCAAGGTCGTCAAGGCCAACCTCCTGGATGAGGCGACGGCGAAGGCCACCCCGCTCAACACCCTGCGCGCCCTGGCGCCCAAGACCGAGCCGGGCAAGGCCGCCCCGCTCAACTCCGCATTCAAAGGTACCGGCTCGGATAAGCCTGCCTTTACGCCGCCGAAGGGGGAGTAAGCCGATGGCCCGCTATAACAAGATCTACGCCGGTCCGGTTTCCGAGCCCCTGCCGCAGGTTCAGGAGCGCATCTGCACGGCAGCCATCCTGCCCGGCACTGCCCTGGTGGAATCCGGGTCGAACTTTGCCCAGGCCGGCGCCAACGCGCTGACCAAGGTCTACATCGCCCAGGATAACTATCTGGCGATGAAGGGTGTCGACGATGCGACACTGGCAAACGACCGCATCGTCGGCATGGAAATGCTTGACGAGCAGTTCTTCAACGTTCGCGTCCCGACCGGCACCAACGTCGCTCGGGGCTCGCAGCTCACCACCTCTGCCGCCGGCAAGTTCGTTCTCGCTACCACTGGTCAGCGGGTGATCATGATCGCCGAAGAGGCCTACAACAACACGTCCGGCGCGGACCAGCTTGTGCGCGCCCGCGTGGCCCGCAACCAGCTTGCAGCGGCATAAGGAGAACCCGGATGCGCTACTTTTCTGAACAGCTCATCACCAACTCCCGCCCGCATGCGGCATGGTGGGCCGACGTTTCTGTCAACCGTGAACACTTCCACCAGGTGGAAGAGCATATGGCGGCGCTCTCGAATGCTGCTGCCGTCCTGCCACGCGATGCGTGGATGGACGTCGACAGCATCACCCGCCGTGTAATGCGCGACGACGAGGGCGAAGTCTACATGCGCGATCTGATGGCGCTGGCTCGGCCGATCAACATCGGCAAGCTCGTCAGCATGACCCGCGTGGCGTCCGATTCCTCCAATCCGGTTATTCGCTCGATGTCGGGGCAGGTGCCGGTTCCGATGGATAAGGTGGTCTATTCGTTCCGCGGCACGCCCGTTCCGATCTTCCAGGACGGCTATGGCCGTGAATGGCGAGAATGGAACACGCTCCAGTCGGAGAACTTCGACGCCATCGCAGACGACGAAGAAGCCGCAAACGCCAAGATCCGCAAGGATCAGGCCGACTACGTCCTGAACGGCGACACTTCGATCGTCTTCCAGGGCTACAGCGGTACCGGCATCCGCAGCAATCCGCTGGCGAAGACCATCAACATCGGTGCCTCCGGTGCGAACATCGACCTCACGTCCACGTCGACCACGTCGGATGCGATCGATAACTTCTTCACCCAGACCCTCGGCACCATGCTCGACGCCAACCTGATCACGGGCAAGGTCAATATCTACGTCTCGCCCGAGATCGGTCGCAACCTTGACCGCTCCTACTCCGGTTCTGCCGGCTTCAAGGGCGGCACGTTGCTGCAGTACCTCCTGACCAACCGGCGCATCAACAAGATCGAAGTGACCTTCAAGCTCTCGGGCAATGAATTCTTCGGTTTCGTTCCGTCGGCGGAGTTCATCCGCCCGCTGATCGGCATGGCCGTCAACACGACCGCGATGCCGCGCCTCTACCCCACGGCGAACTATCAGTTTCTCAAGATGGGCGCGCTGGGCCTCGAAATCCGGGCCGACTATAACGGGAAGTCCGGCGTCTTCTACTCCACCAACACCTGATGATGTGCCTCGCCTTCGGGCGAGGTGCTTATCCTCAACGGAGAACGATCACATGAAGATTCGTTTGAAAGCGCCGGCAGGCGCTACCACCACCGGCATCTATGGCAAGGACGGCAAGGAAATGGCCGTCGGCGAAGTACTCGACCTCGAAAACGAGCCGGTAGGCTGGGTGGGGCGCTACGACATCATTTCCGGCGGCTCGACCGAAGGAAAGACGGCAGTGACGAACCCCGCACCCGCCTATGCCGTTGCCGAAACGAGTCCCGGCTGGTTCGTCATCAACAAGGACGGCGAGGCCGTGACCAAGAAGCTGCGCCAGTCCGACCTTGAAGGCTTCGATACGATGTCCGACGAGGACAAGGCTGCCTTCGCAGACCTGCACAAGGTGGAAGCCTGACCCATGGCCGGCTATGGCGGTGACAGCGAATTCAACTCCTGGCTGACGGAAAACGGCTACGCGCTCCCCGTCGGCGCGTCGTCGCCTGCCGTGCTTCGCAACCGCGGGAGCCAATACATCGATGCGGTGTACGGCTCCCGCTTCCTCGGCTCCGTCGTGGATGCCGAGCAGGAACGCCAGTGGCCGCGTGAGGGCGCCATAGTCAACGGCAAGCTCATCCCGAGCAACGTGGTGCCGGTAGCCGTCACCAACGCCTCGTACTATGCGGCCTATCAGGAGGCCGTAGCGCCGGGGTCTCTCTCAGTCATCGGCACCTCTTCCAGCGCCGTGAAGCGCGTGAAGGTCGGCCAAATCGAGAAGGAATATCAGGCGGCAAAGGACAGCGACGGCACGGCCGCCTCGATCACGCCGCTCATCTCCATCGTTGATGGGATGCTCGCACCTTACCTCAAGGACGAAGACCTCGTCTGCTTCGGCATCTGGTCGGTAGGCTGCTGATGGCGACCTTCAATTATGCCGAAATGCAGGCAGTAGCCGACGAGCTTATCGCAGAGTTCGGCCAGCAGGGCACCGTGACGCGCACCACGACGCCAGACCCGATTGAGGGTGGCGACGGCACCACGACAGCCTACCCGGCCAAGCTCGTTCCAATGGCCTACAGCGCCCGCGAGATCGACGGGACGAACATCCTGGCCGGCGACGTGCAAATCTACATTTCATCGGTCGGCCTCGCCATCGAACCGAAGCCCGGCGACCACGTGACCGCCAGCGGCAAGACGTTCCGCATCATCAACGGCGACCCGAACAATTACGACGGAATCACGAACGTCGTCTTCATCGTCCAAGGAAGGATTGCATCATGACGAACGTCCTGCTCTCAAAGGCCTACAAGGGCAAGGAAGCCGGCACGCTCCTGACCGGCGTTTCGGCCAAGGATGCGAGGGCCATCAAGGCCTTGGGGCTCGGCTCTGAAGTGAAGGACGAGGCCTCCAAGCCGAAGAGCAAGAGCGAGAAGCCCGTCGCCTAATGGCCACGCTCCGCCAGCAGCTTCTTGACCTCATCGACAGGCTCGCCCCAGACATGGAGCGGGCGTTCCTTGAGGCTGTCGAAGACATCAAGTCCGAGATTGTGCTTCGGGAGATTGTTGAGCGGCTGGAGCGCCGGGACATTGAGGGCGCAATTGAGGCGCTTCACATCGACGAGGCTGCATTCCGCCCGTTGGCCGAGGCTCTGAGGCAGGCCTACAACGCTGGCGGCACAATGGTCGTCAAGGACATGCCGCGGCTTTCCGATCCGCTAGGCGGACGCGTAGTGCTTCGGTGGGACGTCCAGAACCAGGGCGCCGAGGCGAACATCCGTGAGATTTCGTCGAAGCTGATCACCGGCATCACGCAGCAGACCCGCGAAGCGACGCGGGAGGCCATCGTGTCTGCTTACGCTCAAGGGCAGGGGCCGAATACGATCGCCCTTGACCTCGTCGGCCGACAGAGCCGTGTGACAGGGCGCCGTGAGGGTGGCGTCATCGGCCTCAATGCCCCGCAAGCAGAACTCATCGAGCGCACCCGCATCAATCTGCTCTCAGGTGACCCTGAGCTGATGCGGAAGTATCTGACGCTGAAAACCCGCGATAAGCGGCTTGACGCAGCCGTACGGCGCGCGATCGACGCCGGCAAGCCGCTGGACAAGGCAACTCTCGACAAGGTGCTGATGCGCCTGCGAGACCGAAACCTGAAACTACGCGGGGAGACGATTGCCAGAACAGAGACCGTGACCTCCGTCATGTCGGCAAAGCATGAGGCTTACCGGCAGGGGCTCGAAAAGATGGGCCGCGACGAAAGCTTCGTCACACGGAAGTGGCGCAGTTCCGGGCGTCGAAACGTCCGGCATACCCATCAGATTCTGAACGGGCAGGTGGTTCGAGGAATGGACCTGGCATTCCAATCTCCGTCGGGCGCCCTCCTGCGTTACCCTGGTGATACTTCGCTTGGTGCCGGCGCGGCTGAGATCGTAAATTGCGTGTGTGACGCCGAATATGACTATGACTTCGCCGAGGCCTACGCCCGCTCACGAGGCCGCTGATGAGCTTCGCGGCCACAATAAGCGAATGGGGCCAAGCCGAATTGGAGCGCGCCGAGGCGATTTACCAGACGGCTGCTCAGACCGTCGCAAACGAAGTGCGTAATCCTCGCGAAGAGGGTGGTCGAATGCCCGTAATCACTGGCAACCTCCGACGCTCTCTGATGGCATCGACCTCGGAAATGCCGACAATCAAGCCGGAGCAGACGACGTTCGCGGATAGCGGGATAGAGATGGTGATCGCTGGCGCCGAGCTAGGCGGGGCGGTTTATCTCGGGTTTCAAGCGGCCTATGCGCCGCGAATGAACTACGGGTTCGTCGGCGAGGACAGTCTGGGACGCGTCTACAATCAGGCCGGGTTCGGCTTCGTTGATGCGGTAGCGCAGCGCTGGCCCCAGATCGTCGCCGAGGCGGAGGCTAAGGTTCGTTCTCGCTTCGAGGGCGGTTCTCAGCCAGCATGATCAGCATAGCCCGCTGAATGAAGTCGGTGTTCTTGATGAACATTTCCACCACGGCCTGACCGCCTTCGGTCTCGGCCTTTTGCCCTCGAAATAGATCAACGGCCTTGTCGAGCAAGGCGAATATCTCGCGGTCGGTCAACGGCTGGTCGGGCATGGGAAGGACGTAGCACGGATGGCCGACACGGTGGAGAAGAAAATCTACCAGGCGCTGGTTACCCGAGCGCAAGGGTTCACGCCGCCGGCTGGGGTCACGGTAGTTCTGCCGGGGGCATCATTCTCTCCAACGGCGTCCAGCAAGTTCATCTCAGTCGAAGTTCACTTCAACCGCTCGATCGAGACGGATCTGTCGCTGCAGCTCGACCCGATCCGCCAAGGCTTCATGCGAGCCAATGTCATGTGGCCCAAGGGGGCGGCCATCGTCGATGGTTATGAGGTCGCCGGCCAGTTTCGGGCTCATCTGAAGCGCGGGACCAAATTGCTTCGGGACTCGGTGCAGGTCCGCATCGACGAAGACCCTGAGATCGGCCCGCTCGTCTCAGGCGATACACACCACACCATTCCAGTCACCATTCGGTGGCGCTCGTACTTCCAACCGGCCTGATTGGCCTGCCGTTCGGGCGCCTTCGGCAAGCGCAATCAGCCCACCTGAAAGGAAACCGCCATGCAGTTGTACCCTGTAGCTGGAAGCCGCATCTATATCGGCCCGGCCGTAACCTCTGTGCCCGACGACGAAGACCTGGACGTCACCGATTTCGCCTCGGTCTCTTGGACCGAAATCGACGGCTGGCAGACGATGGGTGCCATCGGTGACAGCAAAGCGCTGATCACGGAATCCGCCATCAACCGCGGGCGCGATATCAAGGCGGGCGGCACGAAGAACGCCGGATCGATGCAGAACCAGTTCCTCATCCTTCCCGATGATGACGGACAGCTCGCCCTTATCGCGGCCGAGAACACGTCGTTCAACTACCCTTTCCGCATCGTTCATGACGACGCACCGCCGGCACTGTCGGCCACGGCGACGATGACGATCGCCGCGCCCGGCGTCATCACCTGGACGGGCCACACGCTGGTTGCAGGCGATCGGGTGAAGTTCTCGACGACCGGCGCCCTGCCGACCGGCCTTGTCGCGGGCACCACCTACTATGTGGTCAATCCGGCATCGGACACGTTCAGCGTCTCCGCAACTGCGGGCGGCTCGGCTATCACCACGACGGGCACGCAGAGTGGCACGCACACCGTCGCAACCGTTCCCAGCGGCTCGACGAAGCTGTTTTACGCCATCGTCATGGGCTCGCCTGAGCAGGGCGGCGGTGCGAATACGGCCCGGCTCGTCTCCACCACCCTCGAAATCAACTCTGCGATCCTGCGCGTTGCCGCGGCGGCCGCTTAACCACTGGTGACCAATGACTGACACAGTCAACCTCGACCGTTTTGATGCCCTCGTCCAATCTCAGGAGGATGGCATCGAATTCGACCTCGTCGACGAAATGGGCAAGCCGATCGGGCTGAAGATCAGCCTTGTCGGCCCTGACAGCAAACAGGCCCGCAAGGCGATGAAGGAGGTCGCGCAGGAATTCTCCAAGCGGGCCGAGGACCGCGCCTTGGCGGGCGAGGGAACCCCGGATGATGAAGAGGACCAGCGCACGGCCGCTTATCTCTCCAAGGTCACCACCGGCTGGTCCCCGAACCCCTCCATCGCCGGCAAGGCCGTGTCTTTCTCGGAAGAGAACGCTCGCACGTTCTTCGGTCGCTTCCGCATCTTCGCCGAGCAGGTTGAGGTGAGGGCGGTTCGCCGAGGCCCTTTCGCCAAAGGCTGATTGCCCGACTCTGCGATCTGATCGCCGACCAAGCGGCCGGCAAGCCGATCAAAATCCCACCGGCCGGAGAGCAGGTCTGGTTCTGGTTTCGCGAACTCGACACGCAGCGACAAGGCAACGGCTACGGCATGAACTCCCTCGGCTTCCGGGAAATCCGGGCATGGCGGAAAGAGCGAGACCTTCCCAAGCTCCTGCCCTGGCAGATGGACGCCATCCTCGCGATGGATATGAAGCGGCGATCCGTTGAGGCGGAAAAGGTGAACGTGGCGGTAGATGAGCCGAAGGCAGAGGTCTCGAAGCGGCCTCTCACCTCTCGCCTGTTTGATGCCCTTTTCGCAAGCAAGGTTAAGTGATCAAAGGCAGGCGCGAATGCCTGCCTCTACCGATCGCGTGATGCTCGGCAACATTGCTTGTCCCTTGTAGAGCGAGAGTGTTGAGCCAGACCCGCTCGCCTTGACGTTGACCGTGTAGATGTAATGCCCGTTCACGAAGCCATCGGTCGGGACAACATCGTATTCCTTGCCAGGAGCCAATGTCTGAGCGACGAACCGTTGAGCGCCGATCGCTTTGTAGTTCTCTTGCAGAGACGGGATGAGGCAGGTGACAGCGGCGTCGGGCGTTTTGCCTGACGAGAAGCTCTGCAACGGTGGCTTGCTCCTGACCGATGCGTCAGATTGGCAGCCGGCCAGAACCAATAGAGGCAGCATTGCGTATCGCTTCATTGTACTTCCTTAGCAACCCGAGCTTTGACGGAGGTCGATGCTCTTGGTTTTGAGGTTGAAATAGAACGGCTGGAACCCAGTGTAGCCGCCACTAGGGCTTTTCAAATTCACGAGGCCGCAAATAACGTCGTCGCTACCGCTCGACGCGCGCAGTTTCGCGATCTGCGCTGAGTACGGGTCATTGGCCAAGCCGATAAGGGATGCCGCAATGTCTGAGGCGACACTGTCGCCGTACGGCGTTCCTGAGCCATCCATCACCTGCTGCGCCGCCGCGATCGACGCTGACGCGGCAAGCAATGCCGCAAAAAAGAGCAATCGCAATCTCGCACCTCCTGATTGAGCGGCGACGATGCCGCCATTTGCATTGAAGGTAAAGCCCCCATGACAACTGCGGTTCTCGGCTTCAAGATCGATTCTACGCCAGCGTCTGCCGCTGCCGTCGATCTGTCAAAGCTTGACGCTGCAGCAACTAAGCTGGAAGCGTCTGCCGACGCCCTTACCGCGTCCGCTGGCGCCCTTGCCAATGCGCTCAAGCGTGTCGGCGACGAAACCAAGAAGGTGCCCCCGGCCGCCAAGCCATTCCAGAACCAGGACGAACACGTAAAAGCGTTCCGGGCTGAGATTGAACGGCTGACGATGCGATACCAGCCGCTGGCGCAGGCGACCAGAAATTACGAGGCGACCGTATCAGACATCAATCGAGCGCATCAGCTGGGCATCATCAACGCTCAACAGATGACCAAGCGCCTCGATGAGGAGCGTCTCGCCTTCGACCGCCTGAAGACGTCTGCGTTGGGGGCGGACAATGCCGTACGAGCCGCAAACCAGAATACTCCAGGCGCTCGTCCTGGCGGGTTCAACACGTCAAACCTCGCGGCGCAAGGCTTCGATATCGGCAGCACCGCGGCATTCATGCCTTGGTACACGGTCGCTCTTCAGCAGGGGCCGCAGGTCGCACAGGTCTTCAACGATATCAAGGCAAGTGGTCAATCGATCGGCCCGGCCGTTGCTGGCGCCTTCTTGCAGATACTGAATCCGATCTCGCTCGTTACCATCGGTGTCATCGGTGGCGCCGCTGCACTCGTGCAGTATTTCACGACAGCGGAGAGCGGCAGCGAAAAGACCACCAGGCTTTTCGAGGAGCAGAACGAGGTTATCCGTCGGGCTGCTGACCTTTGGGGTGAAGCGACCCCCGCGCTCAAGGGCTATGTCGACGAGCTCGACCGAGCGGACAAGATCGCACAGGGTAGGGAAGCCGGGGGCATCCTTGCGGGCCGCGAGCTTGAGGGGCTTTCGTCTAATCTCGACAGTCTGAAGGTTAAGGCGACAGAGGCGCTCCGTTCCCTTCGCGGCGACCCCAATAATGCAATCATCGTACGTGATCTTGTCACGGCTTGGGGAGACCTGCGTGAGCGGCTGGATAACGGCACGGCCTCCATGGCAGACCTCAATCGAGTGCAGCGGGAGCTTGCGGGTGCGGTTAGCACCTATGGAACACCGCAGGTTCTCGCGTTCGGCAAGGCATTCGACGAGGTAACGGCGGCTATTTATCGCGGCGTAGAAGCCGCACAGAAGGCTAGAACCGAGTGGATCGCTGCCATAGCTGGCGGCACCAGCGTGCAGGACATTGTTGAAAACTCGACATTCAACGACAACGGCGTGATCCGCAGGCCTTCCGATTTCATTCCGCGTGTTCCGGGCATTCCAAGTCGTCGGCCATCAGACTTGGCCGGCGACCCAGACGTGGTTGATAGCCGCATTCAGAATTCAGATGGGGTCCTAGTCACGCCTGGAATTCCCGGTCGCAAGCCAAACTTCTTCGAGCTGGAGAAGGAAAACGAGAAGATTGACGAGGTCACCAGGGCCTACCGCCGTGCGCAAGAGGCAAAGGCAGATTTCTGGCTCGATCTCAGCTTCTCCGAGCGACAGTCCGGCCGTAGTGCCATGGACCGGCAGATCGCCAACACGCTGAACCGCTACGGTTTCAATGAGGATCTGAACTCGCCCGAGGCCAATGCCCTTCGTGAGCAGCTTCGGGAGGGCGAGGCCAAGGACATCTTCAAAGGTTTCTTCTCCGGCGCCTATTCGGAGGCTTGGAGCAATGGCGGCAAGATCGGCAAGGCAATCGCTACAGCCGCGCTCAATGCCGCGCAGGAAGCCAGCCAGAAGGCGTTTGAAACACTGTTCGATACTGCGGCTGGCTGGTTGGCGTCGCTTTTCACCGGCAAGAGTGGCGCGTCTGCCGCCGGCCCGGACATCGTAAGCAAGGCAATCGGCGCCGCCGCGAATGACAATGCGGCATTGGCCGCTCCTGTCACGTCCGTTGCGCGCTCAGCGCTCCCCGCCACGACGGAGATCGGCGCCTACATTCGTGAAGCTGCGATCAAGCGCGGCATCGACCCGGATATTGCCCTGCGCGTGGCCAGGTCGGAAGGCGGCATCGATAGCTGGAACCTGCAGTCCAACTACGTCAAGAACGGGGTGCGTGAGCCGTCGTTCGGACCATTCCAGCTCTACAAGGGCGGTGGTCTTGGCAACGCCATGATGAAGCAGACTGGCCTCGACCCGGCGCTTGCTGCCAACGGTCCGGCTGGTGTGGATTTCGCACTCGACAACGCCAAGAAGAGCGGCTGGGGGCAGTGGTACGGTGCAGCGAAGGCTGGCATTGGCGATTGGGAAGGCATCGACAAGTCCGCGAAGGCCGTCAAGGATCTCGGCGCTGCGGCAACCGACACAGCCAAGATGACGGCTGGTCTCGGTCAGACCCTCGCAAGCATCCCGCAGGCGCTCATGGCCAATGGCGGCGGCTCCGGTGCTCTCGCCAGCCTGACCAAGTACGGCATGGGCCTGTTCGGCGGGTCGTCGCAGTTCGCCTCAGCCTGGCTGAAAGGTGGCGTTGGTCTCTACGCGAACGGTTCTGACTACGCTCGCGGTGGCCTCTCCATCGTAGGGGACAAAGGCCCCGAACTGCTCAACCTCCCACAGGGATCTGGCGTGATGAGCAATCACAAGCTCATGAGCATGATGGCGGCGAACAGCAACAGGAGCGGGGATGGCATCGCCGGCATTCGTCTTTTTGTAGACGAGGACGGCAACTGGCAGGCCAAGGTCGAGAGCATCGCCCGTAGTACGGCCAAGACCGAGGACCGGCAGTCCATGGGCGCCTACAAGCAAAATCAGCAGCGCATGGGCTACGGCGAAGACCAGAGACGCTTTAACTCTCGGAAGGGCTGATCATGGCTACTTTCATTGGTCAGCCCATGTTCCCGGTTGATTTTCTCCGGCCGACGCGCGCTTCCTTCGACAATCGCGGCAACGCGATCGACGGTGGCGTCAACGGGCTCGGGGAGAGCATCACGTCGGAACTCTCCGGCGGCGGCATGATCACGGCCACCTATGAGCGAATGGTTTTGCAAGGTCCGGACGAACGGCACGAGATCATCAATTGGCTGGGCGCTCGCCTCAATGGCGGCTTCCGTTTCATCAACGTGCCGATCGTCAACGACAAAATCGGGCCGTTCCCTGTCATCAATGGCGCGGTGCGGCCCATTGTGAAAGGTATTCAACACTCCGACGGGTCGTTCTTTTCCGACGGCTCTGGTTATTCTCAGGCAACAGTCTGGGCAAAGCTGATCGAGAACGCTCCGCTGCGCGCCGGTCAGATCACGATGCGCATCTATGGCGCCTCGCGGGATCTCCGCTGGTCGGACTGGTTTTCAATCTATCACAGCCAGAACGGGGCCTCATCGAAGGGCTGGCGGGCATGGCGGTATTGGGAGAGCGACATGCTCAACGAAGGCACAGAAACCGTCGAGGGTGTGTCCCTATCCTTCAAGGACTACCGGCTGGCAATCAATCCTCCGCTGAGAGAGGCAACCGTCGCAGGCACGCGCATCGAGGCGGCGCGGCCTACCTGTGTGATGAAGCTTCGTCGTGGTGAGACCGTGCCCTTCGAATATGAAGGCTGGTATCAGTCGCGGCCCTCGATCAACTTTGTTGAGGCATTCTGATGGGGTGGTTGCCCGACAATGTGATCGAGGCGCTCCAGACAAGCCACCAGCTCGGCATTTTTCTTCGGGTGAATACGGATCCCGCACTTCACCTGTGGTTCGGTGATGACGAAGTACCGATCGGCTTTGACAGCATCGACCCTGACGGGACCGTCTATCAGGGCGGAGGGCGTCTGCTTGGTATCCCGTCACTGGAAATTCTGGTGAATGGCACGTCTGACGCCGTCGACTTCACCATCTCGGGAATAGACCCGGCGACGGGGGCGGCGATGCTTGACAGCATCCCGCCAGTCCGCGGGGCATTGGTGCAACTCGGCATCACTACCATGGACCAGTACCACCAGCCCATGAGCGCAATTATCCCGCTCTGGACTGGTGTCGCATCCCACCCGAAAGAGGCCCGCGTGCCAGTGGGCGAGGGAGAAACCCCAACCCTTTCGCTTAGTCTGGCGGTCGTCGCCGGCGAGAACATGCGGTCTCGTAAGTCAAGCTCTCTCTGGAGTGAGCCTCAACAAATAGAGGTTTCGCGCCAACTCCGCGAAGGTACCGCCAACGCTTCTCTCCCCGACGACTTGTTCTGCAGCCAGACCGGTCGCCTATCGCGCGGCGTTCAGCCCACCTGGCCCCGATACAACTGAGGCACTCATGACATTGCACGAGTTCTTGGCCTTGGACCACCGGTTCAAGTGGTCCGGCTATGGCTTTACGGGCCGCGCCGAGATCTACAACGACTGCGTTCTGTTTCCGGGAACATGGGTTCACGATCAGACCGGCGTGGACGTCGTGAGCGAGTATCGTGGGACCTACCACAACAAGGAGCAGGCGGACGCCATAATCTCGGCCGCAGGCGGACTGGTGAACCTCGCAGGGCGGCAGCTCGCCCTCGTCTCCGCTAAGCGGGTGCAGGAACCCCGTACGGGTGACGTTGGCGTGATCATCGCGCCGACCGGCACAGCGGAGCAAACCCTTATCGGAGCAATCCGCTTCGGGCCGGTCTGGGCGTTCCTCACGCCGGGCAGAGTTGTAGCGAAACAGGCTGAATGCGTTGCCGCCTGGAGTATTCCTGGATGCGCGTGAGCAGTTTGTACGAGGACACTCCGAGCGATGAGGCCTATCGCCGCTGGCTAGAGCGGGATCGCTACGCAAGCACGTTCTTGCGTTGCCCGCCGCCGCGCTACGACCCAATCCTGACGCCGATCTTCACGTCTTGGTTTGCCAGCCTTGGCTTTAGCGCCACAGTGTCGGCGTTCCTAGGTTCCGCAGCGACAGCGCTAGTGACGACGGCGGCAACTATCGGCCTCCAGATGCTTCTCGCTCCGAAGCCGCCGAAGCCGGAAGACGGAAAGATTCCGAAAACACAGAGTGTGCCGCATCGCTGGTGGGGCGTGGGCCGTGTTCGCGTGGCCGGCGCGTACATGCTCTGGGAGAGCCGGGACAACATGCTTTACGCGGTTCAGGCTATTGCTGGCCACCGCATTCAGTCGGTCAACCGGTATTGGCTCCACGATGACGAAGTCTTGCTGGACGAGACCGGTACCACGATCATCAACGGCAGCCGCTATCGGAACAAGGTCAAAATCTTCTACCGTCTCGGGCTTGTCCCCGAAACGCCCTACGAAGCGATCGTCGACGCTTTCGCTGATGAGGCTCCTGGTAGCCAGGCTTGGACAAACGACCATCGAGGCGATGGCCAAGCCTCTTTGGGCATGACCGTCAAAGCCGCGAACCAGAACAATCAGCCCAAAAACTTCCCGTACGGTCCCCCATCGCTCTCGGCCGAAGCCGACATGGCCTTGTGCTGGGATTTCCGTGACCCAGCGCAAGACCCGGAAGACCCGGACACATGGGAGTGGACCCGCAACTCAGCGCTCATCCTGGCGTGGCACCAGTGCTTCAACCCCTTTGGCCACAAGCGCGACTATACCCGCGCCCTTCTGCCTGTGCTCGACATGTGGAAGGAAGAGGCGGACATCTGCGATGAGGATGTTCCTCTCAATGGCGGCGGGACAGAGAAGCGGTACGAGTGCAACGGCTTTGATACGACCGAAAACGACCCGAAGGTCGGCACCAATGCAATCCTCGCCACCTGTGACGGCTGGATTTGCGAGCGCGGCGACGGCGCACTCCTTTTCATCTGTGGAAAGTTTCGGGAGAAGTATGTCGCCACGATCACGGACGCGGACATTGTCGGCCACCAGATCCAGTACGACGTGCTTTTCGAGGACGAGATCAATCGGCTCGTTCCGAAATTCACCTATCCAGCGATCGATTACGCCACCTCTGATACCGATTTCTTCGAGGACGGAGACGCTATCCTGCTGGCCGGCCGCGTGCTGGCGCAAGATGGTGTCTATCAATGGTGCCACCAATGGCGGCAGGCGAGGCGGTTAGGCAAGCGGGACTGGCTGCGACTGCAGGAGAAGGTCTCAGGCGCCCTTGACCTCCGTCTCTCTGCCATCAACGCCGTTTTCACGCGCTGGGTGCGTCTCCAGACGCCTCTTTCCTTGCCAAGGCTGTCCGGCAAACTGGTCGAGAACCGCAAGTCCACGCTGGCCCTCCTTCAGGGCGGCTTCAACATGGAGATCGTCCAGCACCCGGAGGACATCGACGCATGGAACCCGGCAACGGATGAGGGCCGCCAGCCGCCGGTCCCGCCGAAGCCGAACGTTGACGACATTATCACCCCTGTCATCAACCTCGTGCAGGCCAAGACGAGCAACGGCTCGGTTTACATTCGAGTGGTCATCATCGACCCCGAGGACGATACGCTCATCCCGATGGTTCGCTACCGTGTTGCCGACGCTGACGGACTTGGTACGCCCGGCGCATGGATCGAGAAGGAGTTTCCCGACGCACAACCGGCGCTGGGTTTCATCGACCTAAACACGGACGTGGTCCCAAACGACAAGCTGCTGGAAATTCAGGTAGCGTTCAAAACGTCGAGAGGTGACGGAGATTGGTCGGCGACGGTAAATGTCACTTCAACGGTCGATCCGATAGCGCCGGCCGCGCTCATCTCGTTCACGCAGACCGCCGCCGCGCCACATCTCGGCAATGCTGTTTTCAGCCTGGCTACGCAGAACGATGCACATCTGAGGACGGTCGGGCTGTACCGAAAGACGACCGGCGCCGCGCTGACGACGGCTGCTGACGTTATTGCGCAATGCACGAAGGTGACAGCGCTGACGGTCGCGTCATCGATCGCTGCGACCTACGGGTACACGGACGGCGATGCCAGCCGCACCAACATCATCAGCAACGGCGACTTCGCGGCAAACCTAACCGGCTGGACAGCGGGAAGCGGCTGGGCGTGGAATGCAGGGACGGCCAAGAAGACGGCCGGCACTGGCTCGACGCTCTCGCAAACTCAGTCTATGGCGAACGGCGATGTCATGCGCTTCAGCTTTGATGTTTCCGGCCGCACCGCGGGGCAGGTAACGCCGGGCTTGACGGGTAGCCCGAACGTCAACGGCACGGCCAAGACAACCAATGGAACCTATCGCGAAAGGCTAACCGCCAATGCGACGAGCACGGCGATCCGCTTCGTTGCGGATGCCAGCTTCGATGGCGCGCTGGACAATGTGATTGCCTTCAAAGAAACCATCACCTGCGCTCCGCAAGGCGTGTGGGACTACTACGCCGTGCCGTTCAATGGCTCGGGCGTTGCGGGGCCGCCAAGCGGGCCGGTGACCGTCACCATTATCTGATCAACCGAAAAATTGGGAATTCGCCTCTGGCCGTGGCTGGAGCGCTTTCGCGTGGAGAATCGCATATGGCCACTGTCGTCACCGACGTCATCAAGTCCGTTTTTGCGGATGGTCCGACTTCCAATCCGGAGCAAGTCAACAAGGCACGCGTTCGTCAAGAGGTCGGGCCGACAATCGACAGTGAACTGGACCGGATCACAAATCTCGCCTTCGAGGCGGGCGATGTGTATGCGAACACAGCCGCCGGCCTTGCAGGAACGACGATCGGCCAACAGTTCCGAGTGGCGTCCGCTGACCCGAACGTCGCCTCGTATACCTACCGCCATGACTCAGGTCCCGTCGCAACTCTGATCGCCACGACGCCCAGCGTAGCGGCCTTGGCGACCAAGGCGGATGCCTCTGCGCTGGCGGTCACTGCGGCGCAGACCACGCGCGCAGATGATCGGTCGGGCGCGCTTTCATCCGGGTTTTCTCGCTCTTTGGTCTTCGGGGCGTCGAGCCCCGCCACGGGAGATAACGCGGCCGGAAGCATTCAGTTCGTCCACGCGGCTGCAACGCCAGGCGCGGGCGTCCTTCGTCAGGTCACGCTTTACAGCATGGTGGCCGCGTTGGTGGAGATCAGCATCTTTTCGCGTTCGGATGCCGATCTGTTCGCTCGCCTTCGCTACAAGACGGCACAGACGGTAGTGGGCCTCAATACCTTCCAGGTTGATCTGCCTTTCGATACAGAGCAGTACATTGGGCTGCGTTCTGATACGGCCGGGTTCATCAGCACCCTGACGGTCGACAACATCGGTCATTTCGCTGGCACGCTCTCAAGCGGGACATTCACGGACTCGACGAGCGCCCCGACGGTTCAGCTTCAGGCATCCTTCGCGATCGACGTCTTCAACCGGCAGCCGATTGTCGAGACCCTGACGGATATCTCGACGGCCTCTGGCTTTGTCGGGCTGCAAACGACGCCTGCGACGGGCACCAATTTTCCGACTGGCACGCTCGTCCTGGCCGATCCGGTCAAGGAAGATGGATATCTCGACTACATCGAGATGACGGCAAATGCCGGCGCCAACATCGAAATCTGCTTGTTCGAGCGCTTTGGGATAACGCTTGTCAAAGCGCAGCGCCTGCGCCGACTGACGGTGTCAAAGACGGGTGTCAACCACATCGACATTCAGGCCGATGTCCGGGCGGGTCAGTTGATCGGCTTCCGCTCCCCGGATAGCGGGTGGGCTACGTCCGTTGCCGTGACAGGAGCAAACCCACACTATCGAGCCGACACTGTCGTTGACAGCTTCGACCAGGCGGCAGCCTTCACGGGATCAGCCCCGCAGATACGTGTCGTCGTTCGCACAAAATATGCCTCTTCGGTCAACCGGGTGACGCTCGACAATGCTAGCCGGCTTGTGATCATCAGCTCCTCGTATGCGGCCGGCGGTGCATGGACGTTGAAGGACAAACACTGGGTGGCGGCGTTCTCTGCGGCTTCCGATTTCAATGTCGAAGTCATGGGCATTGGCGGCTCGACCATGCGCCATATGCTCAACACCCGCGTGAGGAGCAATCAATCGCTTCCGCCAATCCTCGCCTACGAGAAGGGCATCAGGGATTACCGCGGAACAACCTTCTTCGTGGAGTTCGGATGGAACGACGCGTTCAGCGGGACGCTCGGCGTCTCCTATGCCCAGTATCTCCAGGATTCGCGCGAGATGATCGAAAGCCTGCGGTCGCTCGGTGGGCAGGTTGTTGCCTCGCATGAATGGCAGCCGGCCTATGACCGGGCAAACCCCGTCACACAGATCGGCATCGAACTGCTTTGCCGCGAAATGGGCGTGGATTTCATCAATCCTATCCCCAACACGTTGCGGGTGCGCGGCTCCTCACCCTTCTATGCGGGCTTCTGGGATAGCGGCGGGGCCACCAGCACCAACCACCAAGGCGCGCGGTCTGGCTACATTCTCTCGGACGAGTTCAACCGACTGCTGCGGACGGTGATGCCGAGGACGCAGCGTTCCGTAAAAATCTTCCGCCCTCGCTCAGGGTTCTCCACGATCGATGACCTGATTTTCGGCGATCGTTATGGCCGCACCAAGCGTTGGCGAGAAATCAGCCTGCAGCACCGCTCCATGCTGGATCCAACGAAAGTCGACGCCGTCAACGAGAGTGCGGATTCGGAACTCATCCGCTCGGAGTACCTCGCTCTGCGCGGTGGTCAGGCGATTTCCATTTCCGATTATGCGCTGATCGATGCCGTGATTGATGGGCAAATCGGCACGATCAATGACCTTTCGCTCGTGCTGGGTGATCCCAGCCTCACGGTCTATGTTCGTGATGCGTTGTTCTCGACCACGGCGGCGGATTACCCGACCAATCCTCCGACGGTGTGCAAGTGGACTGCGGTTGCCGGCGACGGCAATGGTCGCTTCACGATCCCATCCGCAAGTCTTCCCGGCAAGCTGCACGGCGATAATGTCAGTTTCCTCGTGTACAAGTCCGGCGGCTTCTCGCTCTCGGCTCCTGTGGTCGAATGGCGCGGTGGTTGCTGCAAATCCGTCCTGCCTCGTCTCCCGGAGCGTGAAGCTCGGGGTGCTGCGATATTGCCGGTATCCACCTTCGTTGACGGCAGCCTCACGGGCTGGACGGTTACAGGCGCGCCAGCCGTCAGCACGGACAAAACATACCAGTTCCCGCGCGATAGTGTGGCGCGCATCATCACGATGGGCACGAGCGACAGCATCGAGCAGCCGTTCACCTACTCCATCGACCCGGTGCGGGGGCGTGAGGCGGAGATCGTCGTCACCGCTCGACATTTCCCGGCGCTGGGGTCGATCACCTCCGACAGCTTCGACCTCGCTCAAGTGCTTGTTGGTCTGGTGTTCCACACTACGGGTGGTGTCGGAGCAGATGGCGACGGAAACTACGTCATGCTGCAGCAAGTTCCGGTGGGCCTGTGGTGGAAGAATTGCACGGTGCGGTTCACCGTGCCGCCGATTGCTGGTCTTCTCTCCTTGCGAGTGCGCGTCGATACGGCAAACGTGCAAATCGCCGAGGTCACGGCACAGCTGGTAGATTGACCGGCCTCCACTGATTTACCCCTCACAAAAGGAAATCACCATGACTACGCCCCTGCAAGTGCAGGAGCGCTTGATTGCGCTCGGCTACAAACCGGGACCGGCCGACGGTATCGACGGGCCGAAGACGAGGGAAGCGGTGAAGGCTTTCCAGCGTGACAAAGGCGTGACAGCGGACGGAATCGCCGGCCCTGTAACCCTGGCTCTGCTTTTCCCGATCGCTGCTGCCAACCCGAATGCGGCGTCTATCGCATCGGCAGTGATCCTCAAGCAGCCCAAGGCCACGCGAAAGATCACGGAAATCATCGTCCACTGCACGGCTACGCCGGAGGGCCGGGAGGTCTCGGTCGACACGATACGCTCCTGGCACCTCGCCAAAGGCTGGAAGGATATCGGGTACCACTATGTGGTGGGGCTCGACGGCACGGTGCGGCCTGGTCGACCTGAAGCGCAGATCGGGTCGCATGTCGCCGGTCACAACAGCGGAACCATCGGGATCGTCTATGTCGGCGGCGTCGCGGCTGATGGGAAGACGCCGAAGGATACCCGCACACCGGCCCAGACGGCCGCTCTCCTCGACCTCGCAAAGGCGCTGATCGCCAAATACCCGGCCATCAAGAAAGTCACCGGCCACAATCAATACGCCGCCAAGGCCTGCCCGTCGTTTGACGTGCGTAAGGACCCGCTTAGCTCACTCGCTTGAAAGGAACCACCATGGACAGCAGCACCTATAGGGAGAGGGCCGGAGTGCTCGACGGCCCGGACACGCGCACCGCCTATCTCCAGCGCCTGCTCACGCGCGGCCGCTACGCCATCGGCCCGATCGACGGCATCGTCGGCAAGAAAACCCGGGCCGGCATCCGTGCTTTCCAGCTCGCATCCAGTCTCGACCAGACCGGCGAGTTCGACGCGCCGACGGTCGCGCGCCTCCGTTCCATCTTTGAAGCCAAGGCTGCGGCCTGATCACGAAAGGAAATATCCATGGAAAAGATCACGAAAGCACTCGCTGCGGCCGCTGGTGGCGCGGCAACCGGCACCATCGGCCTGCCGTTCATGCCGGCCGATACGCCTTGGTATGGCTATCTCGCTCTCTACGTCATCACGATCGGCCTTCCCGCCGTGCTGACCTATCTGGCGCCGAAGAACGCCAACTGACCCATCGCAAGCATGCAGGAAGAGCGGATGACCGAGGAGAAGACCATGGGCATTACCCGTGCAAGGACTATGGAATGGAACCTCAACACGGTCATCCAGCTCGTCACACTGGTGGGCATGATCATCGGCGGCGTCACCATCTGGGTCGACAAGAGCCGCGACATCGAGGATCTTCAGACGTGGCGCACCGGGCACGAGCAATACCAGAAGGAGCGCCTCGCCGAAGTCAAGGCCGGAGAGGGGCGGACGGAAGAGCGGTTCCGGAGCCTCGAAGCCGATGGGCGCAAGGCCACATCGATGCTGGAGAACCTGTCCTACCGGGTGACAGTAACCGAGCAGACCACGACATCGACGGCAACTGCCATCAAGGAACTGCAGAACCTCGTCAGCCAGCAGGCGGGCGATATCAAGGTTGTGCGGGAGATCCTTCAGAGGATCGAGGCGGGGCAGCATAGTGGGATCGAGCGAAAGTAGTCGCCTCCGTACTCCCAGATGCGCGCTGGTCGATTTCTATTTTATGAATGGATCGCCAGCCCAAACCGTAGACACGCCACGCTTCTTGAAAACTAGCATTAGATTGGCTCTTGCGGTTTCTCGATCGTTGCGCAACTTCGGATCAGATGGTTCTGAATACCCAAGGTGCGCATGCGCTGAATAGTCTTTCAGCGCATCGTCGATGACGCAAAATGCACCGGTTGTTGAGCGTCCAAGTTTCACCCCACGGATTTCCTCGCAGGTGGCCTTGAGGTACCCCTCGTGCGTCCGAGTGACATTACTTGCCAATAGTACGTCCACGGTCTTTTGCTTCGCGCTGGGACCGGTGATATACGAGGCGCGGCAAACGGATAACCTTGCCTCCTTCAACTGCGACTTGCTGATTTGGCCTACGCTGCTGGTAAGCGGAT
The DNA here is from genome assembly GCF_009827055.1 of Shinella kummerowiae. GTDB lineage: Bacteria > Pseudomonadota > Alphaproteobacteria > Rhizobiales > Rhizobiaceae > Shinella > Shinella kummerowiae. The sequence goes on along the minus strand of NZ_WUMK01000004.1, from coordinate 342,996 downwards.
TTACCAGCGCATAAACTATCATCTCGTCATTTGCGACAATGCCGGGCGAGAAATTGCTCTGGGAAACTGCCTCTTTAGGGCATTCGCATCTGATCATGCTGTCTTGGTGAGGTATTCCTTGAGATCGGCAGGAAGAGTTGTGACGGATGCATCCGCATCAGCTCCGGAGACGAACTGGCCGTCTATCATCAGTGTGTACCCAATCCGCCCATCCCCCTCAATGCTCGCGACCGCATGACGACCATCGCCGATCCATTCGAACACAACCTCAGAATCGTCCGCCCACACTTCGGGCTGCCAAGTGAGGTCACGTAATATGCCTGCGAATGTAAGGGCATCCTTATTCAGGCTCAAGCTGTGGACATTTTCCAACGCCCTAACCAGCGGATCACTGTTAAGAGGCGTGCGCACATTAACGGTCAAGTCTTTGACGTTGACCGAGCAGAGAGGGCGCCCCGATGTTGAAGCTGAAGTAACCGGAAGCCTTGTGCGGAATGCGGGAAGACCCGGCTTCAAGCGAGCTGCGGGTTTGCTGTCCACGTGATTGGTCTTAAGAGTGCGATGCTGGCGCATCGTGATCTTGCCACCTTGCAGCTTGAACAGAACGCCCGAATTCTCGAAAACGCTGCTATTGCTGTCGAACGCCGAACGGTAGACATAGTGCTCGTCGATAAGGTCCAGCGACGGATCTGCTGCGTCATCGGGTGCAGGAATATTGTGATCAAGGTCACCGAATTTCTGACGGGCTGCGAGCGCAGGTAGCGGGGTCAAGACAGCCGCAACTGTGCCCATCACTACAGCGCTATGTAGGAATTTGGTTAAACTCGTCGCGTCGGTCGTAGCGCTAGAGAGGGATTCAAGGGTCGCGCTCGTAGACCATGTCGAATGAGTTTCGTTTGCCATCTGTGATCGGATAAGTTCGGTCACGACCGGAACCTCAAGTTGTTTTTTCGCGCTTTCATCGTCTCTGCCACCAGAGCATCTACTACGTCAAGAGCTTTATCAGCTGTAAATTTGGTATGTCCCGGCCACGTATTAAAGTCCAGGTTAACAACCCCTACGATAGCCTCGCTGTTTATGACCTGGGGCGATAAGCCGGGAACCATCTGCTCAAGCGACATCACGAGGGACTCTGAGGACCAGCGAACCAGCCTGTTTATCTTGTGGCTCGCTACGTTCGTTTGCCAGTTTGCCTGAAGTAGAAAGTCCTCTTCATCGCCCAGGCTGATCTTGTATGGCATCACGCTAAGCAGAGATTTGTTCGCATCGGCCCGGGATTTTGCGCCCAGCGCAAACCGAGTACTAAAAGCTAATCTAGCCGTATCGCCGATCATAGGAACAAGAGCCATCATAGCGGTTTTTACGATTTCGATACTTTCCCCTACGTTGACGATTTTTCCAGACCCGGTGAATTTATTTGGGTTATGAACCGAGTTGAGGTTAATATCGCAGCGCCCCGGCTGCAGATTTACGCTGAGTACATGGTCCCGATCCTGAACGGATGCCATACCTGACCGCCCGAATTGCGGGTTAGTGTTTTCCTGAGTGGCCGTAGCCTGTCTGTTAAAAGCGGCCTCGAAAAGCACTGAAGCAGGTATGTTGTGTCGCTGATGCACGAATAGAGTTCCCTGAACCATCTCGGCTGGCCACTCGATAATCCCAACACTCATTCTGCACTCCATGGACCTGCAAGATCTTTTGCTTTCCTATCTTTAAACACTTCGTGTTGTCGAGATGTTAACTTTTGCTAGCTTAGCGCGCTGCTTGGCGAAACGCACGTACTTGGCCTCGGCATAAGGCTTTCGCATACGCGGCTTTCTTTTCCTTACAGCGAATTGACGATAGGCGCTGGCCGCTCAGTGAACTTCGAGCTGTTGATGTCCCGGCTGACGCGGTGCATCTGCATCTGCCCGTCGAGGTGATGGCCTAGGATACCTTTGAGGTTTTCCTGCGGCGTGGCCGGATTGAGCCAGCCGTCAAACACCTCCGGGTCGAGGATGACCGGCATGCGGTCGTGGATCTGGCTGATAGGTGCGATCGATGGCGCGGTGATGATTGTGCAGCTCGTGACGTCGAGTTTCGTGTTGTGCGCCCACAGGCCCGCGAAGGCATATGGCGCTCCGCCCGGCATCTGGATCAGCCACGGGTCCTTGCCGCCGTCGTCGCCCTTGGTCCATTCATAGAAGCCGTCAGCTGGAATCAGGCAGCGCCGCGCCTTGAAGGCATCGCGGAACGCTGGCGACGAATCAACAGTCTCGATCCGGGCGTTGAACATCGCGGCCTTCGGCATTTCCTTCGCCCAATGCGGTACCAGCCACCACCGGCCGTCGTCGACTACCTGGTTGCCTTCGTCGTCCAGCCGAACGAAAGGGACGGTCTGCGTCGGAGCGACGTTGTAGCGCGCCTCGGTGTTCCGGATGAGGTACTTGTCGGTCAGGCGGTAAAGCCCGACAAGCTCTCGCCAGGACATCATTTGCGTGAAGCGTCCGCACATGCGTTCCAAACCCCGTCAGTCTTTGAGCTTTCGTATCGAGGCGCTTGTCCGGTCGTTGCAATTCAGGGCGAGGATGTGATGGTCCGCCAAGGAAGCGATTGCCACACAGGCCTCGCCCTCATCCCATCCCGCCTTGATTGCCTTCCAGACAAGCGCCTGAAATTCGGCTTCGAGGGCTTCCTCACATTGGAGAAAGCGGTCTTCCGCCTCAACGGTCGGTCTTGGTCCGCGAATAGCCATGGGCGAAGGATAGGGCGGGGCGCCTATGTCGGCAAGGAACCATTTGAGGCGGGCTTGCCGGGCTGCTTGTACGGGTAGTGCTCCCAGCACCACCACTTGACGGGCGCGGCCTTCGACGGAGAGAAGCCGAAACCTCCCCACTCCTTACAGCCAGGTTGCTCGCAGTAGTGATCGAACACGCCAGCGGGGATTTTGTCGTTGTTGAAGTCTGAGGCCATGACAGTGGTCTAGGGTGAGTCGGCTATCGTGGCGAGGGGGCGGGGCGCTATAAAGCCGAGCAGGTTACCAGCCGAACTTTCGGCCGCGCTCCTTCAGGTCAGCTATTCGCTGTGAGACAGCCTCGGGCTTTGGCCCGGTGCGAGCAACGCCCTCATCATACCAGTCCTCAACACGCTTCGCAGCCTCCCAAGCCTCCGCCTCATGTCCGGATTGAGGCATAGGGCGCTCAAACTCCCACCATGAGGAACAGCCGCCGGCCCAGATAAACATTCCGGCCTTTAAGCTCGTCTTGTCGCGATGGATGCGCCCGATATAGAGATCCCCGTCATAAGCTGCCCAGTCTTCATCGGCCTCGCCAGGCCATGTGAGCCGCCATTGGTATTTTCGTTTCCAGGAGCGTTCGGTCATTGGCGGGAGATGATGCGGGGAGGGGGAGGAGTCAAGGGTTGTCCACAGCGATCCGAAAACCGTGGATGACAGCGTAGGCCACGGAGTTCAAAGGGCGAACGAGCGTTGGACCACTTCCTGGCAAGTTCTTGATTCGTTGTGGTCCGTTTTGAGACGCGTTGGACCGCTCAACGCCCTATTTCCAGCACGTTGCGCCGTTTGGCCGAGTCTTCTCGACCGCACCAAAAAAACCCGGCTTAACAGCCGGGTTTTTTGTTTTCTGCGAAATGCTTGCGGGAAAGCTGCACACGGCAAATTCCGGCTGGCAGAGGTCGCCGGCCGGAGCAAACCCCGCACGTGTCAGTCCCGGGTCTTGTTGTACTTCTTGACGATGCGGTCGCGCTTCAGCCGCGACAGGCGGTCGATCCAGAAAATACCGTCCAGCTGGTCGATTTCGTGCTGGAGGCAGATGGAGAGGAGGCTGTCGGCATCTTCCGTGTGGTGCTTGCCGGAAAGATCCTGATAGGTGAGGCGGATGCGGGCAGGGCGCTCCACCTCGTCCGTCACGCCGGGCATGGAGACGCTTCCCTCGATGTGTCGCTGCACCTCCGGCGAGAACCATTCGATTTCCGGGTTCACATAGACGCGTTGCGACGCCGGCCCGTCGAGTTCGATCACCGTCAGCCGTTCGAGGATGCCGACATGGGCGGCGGTGATGCCGATACCGGGGGCAGCGCGCATCGTGGCGGCGAGATCGTCGGCAAGCGCTGCCAGTCGTGCGTCAAATGCTTCGACCTTCTGACAGGGCAGACGCAGGCGGGGATCGGGGTAACGGAGAATGGGAAGGATCGCCATGCTGGCTCCGGGTGTAAAAGGGATTGCCCTTCCTAGCCTGTTTGCGGCATCGGGAAAATGCCAGCCGCCAGCGCCTGCCGCAAATCGTGTGATTTGCATGAAATTGCAACAGCTTGCGAAATTTTGATTTGCGCGGACTTTTTGCCGCTTTCGGCAATGGACCGGCCGCATGCTTTGCTTTAGCACGGTGAAAGCAAGCACTGTCGCGCGCCGTGCCTTGCCGAGGAACCCTGCATCTCAATCCCTGTCGTCCCTCCGCCGACATGCCGGGCGGGACGAACCCGATACAAGGAGCGGCCCGATGGAAAACACCGGCGACGATCACCGTATCCACCAGGGACAGCCGGAACACAGTACCTTCGACGGCGAGGATATCTACGCCGAGGACGGCTCGATCCGCTCGGATTTCCTCATGCATGTCGGTGCGGCGATTGCCGACCGCGACCTCCTGTTCCTGCGCCGCCATGTGGCGCGGCTGCACGAATCGGAAATGGGCGACCTTCTGGAGGCCATCCAGCCAGAGCAGCGCCGCCAGCTCGTCTCGCTTTTGGGCGCGGAATTCGACCTTGCGGCGCTGACCGAGGTGGACGAGGCGATCCGTCTCGACATTGTCGAGCACATGCCGAACGAGCAGATCGCCGCGGCACTCGGCGAGATGGATTCGGACGACGCCGTCTACATTCTGGAAGACCTGGATCAGGAAGACCAGGAGGAAATCCTCTCCAAGCTGCCGTTCACCGAACGGATCCGCCTGCGCCGCTCGCTGGATTACCCAGAAAGCACGGCCGGTCGCCGCATGCAGACCGAATTCGTCGCCGTGCCGCCGTTCTGGACGATCGGCCAGACGATCGACTACCTGCGCGAGGACGCCGATCTGCCGGACAGCTTTTCGCAGATCTTTGTCATCGACCCGACCTTCCGCCTGCTCGGCGCCATCGATCTCGACCGCATCCTGCGCACGGCGCGCGGCACGAAGATCGAAGCCGTCATGCGCGAGACGAACCATCCGATCCCGGCCGAGATGGACCAGGAAGAGGCGGCACAGCTCTTCGAGCAATACGATCTTCTGTCCGCCGCCGTCGTCGACGAGAACGGTCGTCTGGTCGGCGTGCTCACCATCGACGACGTGGTCGACGTCATCCAGGAGGAGGCCGAGGAGGACCTGATGCGCCTCGGCGGCGTCGGCGACGAAGAACTGTCGGACACCACCATCGAGACCGTGCGGTCGCGTGCACCCTGGTTGCTCGTCAACCTGCTGACCGCCTTCCTTGCCGCCTCGGTCATCTCGCTCTTCGAGGCGACCATCGAAGAGATCGTGGCCCTTGCGGTTCTCATGCCCATTGTGGCCGGCATGGGCGGCAACGCGGGATCGCAGACGATGACCGTCACCGTGCGCGCGTTGGCGACCCGCGACCTCGATATCCACAACTCCTGGCGCGTCGTGCGCCGCGAGGCGGGTGTCGGGATCCTGCATGGGCTTGCTTTCGGCCTGATGATCGGGGCTGTTGCCGCCGTGTGGTTCCATGACGTCAATATCGGTGGAGTTATCGCCACTGCCATGCTGATCAACATGTGCGCGGCGGCCCTTGCCGGTATCATGATCCCCATGCTGCTCGATCGCGCAGGGGCGGACCCTGCCGTTTCCTCCGGCGTCTTCGTGACGGCGGTCACCGATATCGTCGGGTTCTTCGCATTCCTTGGTCTGGCGACCTGGTGGTTCGCGATCCGCTAAAATCGGGTTAGAATGCGCGGCGTTTTGCGTTCTGATTTGCACAGGCAGGCAGGAAAAATTGACTTATACGTAAAAGTCAATAAAATGCCTGCTCAGACGAGATCGGAGCAGGCGTGGACAAGTTTTATACCATAACGGAGCTGACGCGCGAATTCGGGGTTTCCACCCGCACGCTGCGCTTCTACGAGGACGAAGGGCTGATCCACCCCGAACGTCGCGGTCGCACGCGGCTTTTTCGCCCTGCCGACCGCCGCCTCATCCTGGAAATCCTGCGTGGCCGCCGCATTGGCTTCACGATCGCTGAAATCCGCGACATTATCAAAGTTTACAAGGACCCGCCGGGCGAGGTGGGGCAACTTGAAATGCTGATGACCAAAGTCAGCGAGAAGCGGGAAGAGTTGCGCCAGAAGCGGCGCGACATCGAGGAAACGCTGGCCGAACTCGACAATGTCGAGGAGGCTTGCCTCACGCGCCTGGCCGAAATCGGCGTCGGCACCTGATAGCCTGCGGTAACACAATTTCACAAACGTCGTTTCGGCGCGGACCGGGTCGCTGTTTGCTGGAAAACGTCAGATCCAGCGCGCCGTTCCGTTGCAATAACGCTCGAAATCGATGCCGAAACGGGAGAGCAGGTGCAGCTCTTCGCGACGGACGGCAACGATGCTTGTCGCGCCGGTGGCGATCATGGCCGTCAGGATGCACCATGGATTGAGGACCGCTAGGCCGATGCCGGCGGTCGCTAGCGTATAGCCGAGATAGATGGGGTTGCGCGTCAGGCGATAGGGACCGGATGTCACCAGATGGGTGGAACAGCGGTTCGGCAGGATTGTCGTATGACAGTCGAGCAGCGTGCGCATCGCCCACACATCCAGTACGATCGCCGACGCGATCAACACGCCACCGGCGGCCCGGGCAATCCAGATATTGGTTTCCGCGACCGCGAGCGGAAAATACGCCTGAAGCATGAAGGCCGCCGCTATGGCCGCGCCGTAGATAAACGGCGGCCACGGAAAAGCGAGTGGCTTCATGCGATAGGCATTCATGATCCTACTCCTTCAGGTTTGTTTTCTCTGCCGCATCCGCTGTGCATTGCGAGGAGATTTTCGAGATCCGCTCGTCCGTCGTTATGTCGATCGCGCCGCGGTTCAGGTCGGCAAACAGGTTTTCGCCGATCAGGCGATCCAGCGTGCAGCCGCAGAAACTCTGGCAGAACGCCGCGCTGCTCCCATTCTCGCAGGCGCGCATGCAACTCTTCGTGTAACCGACGACCGGGTCCGCCGCAGGTGCCGGAACCACCAGGGAAAAGCCGTACACCAGCGCGATCAGCAGCGGCTGATGGATAAGGTAGATGGCAAGACTGTGGCGGCCGGCCGCCTCCAGCAGGCTTTTCCACCAGATTTTCGTCGTATTGCCGTAGCCGGCAAGCCGCTCCGGCAATGAACTCGCGACGAAGAGGCGAGCAAGCGCAATGCCGAGCAGCGCCGGCGCCAGCCACGGCAACAGCGGCACATAGTCGTTTGAGCGCGGGATGTTGACCGAAAGGCCGACCCACCACAGGGCCGGATGGTCAAAGAGCGGCGCGCGCAGATACAGCGGCGCGGTGACGACGGCCGCCGCCGCAAGCAGCGTAACGACGACCGGAAGACGCAGAAAGAGAAGACCGATCAGGCTTGTCGCCGCGATCGCATGCAGGATCCCGAAGAAAATGAAGGTTTCGGGAAAGGCGAACCAGGTGGCGATGGTGATGGCCGCCGCCGCGAGGCCGATCTTCGCGAAGCGGATGAGAAAGGGCCTAAGGCGAAATCCCCGTTGATGGCCGAGCACGAGGCTGAAGCCGACGAGGAACAGGAAACTGCCGGCGATCACTCGCGCAAAGATGCGCCAGCCGCCGGTCGTCGCCGTGTCCGGTTCGATATAGCCGAAGAAGCCGAGGTCCCAGGTGAAGTGGTAGATCGCCATGGCGATCAGCGCGACGCCGCGCAACTGGTCGATCAGCGGAATACGCGGCAACCGGCGCGTCGCTGCGCCGTCTCCTTCCACATTGCCGTCAATCACCGTGGTGGTCATGGTTTGGGGTCGTCGCATTGTCTGGTCCACAGGAAAGTGTCACGCCAAGCTTGCGCCGGGCGGATGGCCGAAAGGTGGCCGATGGGGGGATTGATCAGTCGAGCCGCTCCAGCACGGCAAGGCGTGCTTCGGAATAGAACTGGCGGCGAACGAGCACGATGATGATGCCGATGGTCGTCACGATGAACAGATAGGGGCTGACGAACCAGCCGAGATAGCCGATCGACAGGAAGATGGCGCGCAGCCCCATATTGAAGTGCTTAGCCGCCAGGATGTTCATGCGGATGACCTTGTCGGCGGCGAGGTCCGCGCCGGCGGGGTCCTTGTGGATGTCGCCGCTCATCGGCATCGCACCGAGCAGGATGGTGCAGTAGTTGAACAGCCGGTAGGACCAGCCGAACTTGAAGAAGGCATAGCCGAAGATGATGGCAAGCCCGCCGACCTTCAGCTCGAAGCCGGCGCGGCTGCCGCGGAAGACATAGGGCAGGTCGTTGAAGATCGCGAAGACCTGTTCCGTCGCGCCGAGCAATGCGAAGCAGCTGCCGAGTGCCAGAAGCGAGGTGGAGGCGAAGAACGCCGTTCCGTTCTGAAGGCCGGCCATGATCTGCGTGTCGATCATGCGCAGGTCGCGGTGCATGGCGTTGCGGATCCACACCGCGCGCTGCGAACTCATCGCGCGGGTGAGGCTGACACGATCGAAAAATTTCGCCCGGTCGGTGATCCAGGAATACCCGGTCCACAGGACGACGAAGATGACGAGGGCGGCAAGATCCGGGGTGCTCATGGCTGAGCGTTGTGCCATGGATTCGGCAATTTGCAAGCGGCCCCAAAAAAACGGCCGCGCCGCATTCAGGCCTTTGGCGGAAAAGGGGCGCTCCGTTTCCGCTGTCGCTGCGCGCAAATGTCTGATTTTGCGACAGGTCATGCGCTGGGCGCGTATCTCCTATGATTGTGGCGCCTTGGTTTCGCCATTTTTCGCGATTGCGGTTTCATGAAATCTTCATTAAACAGAGCCCATGCAGCGCTGAACACGGCTGCTGCAACGACATCTTCCATCGGGGTAATCATGGAAAGCACTGCACAAAAGTCCTGCTGGGGCGTAACGGCCCGCGCAGTTCTCGGTTTCGGCGTCATTCTGGTCATCGCTTATCTCTTCGGCGGCATCTGAAAACACCAGGCGATAGCCCCTACATAGACAGCGTGTCTCTCGCGAGACGCGCTGTTTTTGTTTTTGGCGACCATGTCGCGCAGGTAAAACCCGATGTCGGGAGATCGCCTTATCCGCACTGCATGATAACGTAGCTTCAGGGATCAAGGCGCCTGCCAAGGCAAGGGAGAAGTCCGGGTTATGTTTCTTTCCGTATTCGATGTTTTCAAGATTGGTATCGGCCCGTCGAGCTCCCATACGATGGGGCCGATGTCGGCGGCCAACCGGTTTCTCGACCTGATCCTGTCCTCCGACTGGCCGCGCCCTTCCGGCGCGCAGGTCGCCACCATCCGCATGAGCCTGCACGGTTCGCTGGCCTATACCGGCGTCGGCCACGGCTCCGACCGCGCCGTGATTCTCGGCCTGATGGGCGAGCGGCCCGATTCGGTTGATCCCGACCAGATGGATGCGATTGTCGGCGAAGTGGAGCGCACCGGCCGGATCACGCCGCCCGGCCATCCCGGTTACGCCTTCCAGCCGAAGACCGATCTGATCTTCGACAAGAAGAACCCGTTGCCCGGCCATGCCAATGGCATGACCTTCTCTGCCTACGACCGTGACGACCGTCTGCTTTTGAAGCGCATCTACTACTCCGTCGGCGGCGGTTTCGTCGTCACCGACACCGAACTCGAGCAGATGCGCGCCAGCAAGGCGCGCGCTGGCGACAAGAAGGTGCCGTTCCCCTTTGCATCGGCCAAGCAGATGCTGGAAATGGCGCAGCGCTCCGGCCTCACCATCGCCCAGATGAAGCGCGCGAACGAAGAAGCGACCATGTCGCGCGAAGAGCTGGATGCCGGTCTCGACCGGATCTGGGGCGCGATGAAGAGCTGTATCGACCGTGGCCTCAAGAACGAGGGCATCATGCCGGGCGGCCTGAAGGTGCGCCGTCGTGCCCGCTCCATCCATGACAAGCTGCAGGAGGAGTGGCGTTCCAACAAGGCCAACCCGCTGCTCGCCAACGACTGGCTCTCCGTCTACGCCATGGCCGTCAACGAGGAGAATGCCGCCGGCGGCCGCGTCGTCACCTCGCCGACCAACGGTGCGGCGGGCGTGGTGCCTGCGACCATCCGCTACTACCTGCATTTTCATGAGGATGCCGATCAGGACGGCATTCGCGACTATCTGCTGACGGCGGCGGCCGTCGGCGGCATCATCAAGCACAACGCCTCGATATCGGGCGCCGAAGTCGGCTGTCAGGGGGAGGTGGGCTCCGCCTCCGCCATGGCTGCCGCAGGCCTTGCCGCCGTCATGGGTGGCACGCCGGAACAGGTGGAGAATGCCGCGGAAATCGCACTCGAGCACCATCTCGGCATGACCTGCGATCCGATCGCCGGCCTCGTGCAGGTGCCGTGCATCGAGCGCAATGCGCTCGGCGCGGTGAAGGCGGTAACCGCCGCCTCGCTCTCCCTCAAGGGGGACGGCGTCCATTTCGTGCCGCTCGACGCCTGTATCGAGACGATGCGCCAGACCGGCGTCGACATGAACGAGAAATACAAGGAGACCTCCACCGGCGGCCTCGCTGTCAACGTGGTGGAGTGCTGAGACTTTCGCGGCATTCCTTGTGGAGTGCGACGCGGCGGCCCCTTGACCCGGCCGCCGCAAGGGCGTTCAAAAGGCCATGGCCCTACATCTCATCAAACTCTGTGTCGGCGCGGATTCCATCGATGACCTGCGTGAATGGGTGTCCGAACGCTCGCTGATCGCGATCGCCGCGGGCATGGAGCCGCATTCTAGCCATATCACCCGCATGATCCCGAAACGCGATCAGGAACTGCTCGACGGCGGCTCGCTGTACTGGGTGATCAAGGGCCAGGTCCAGGCCCGCCAGCGCTTGCTCAATCTGAAGAGCTTTACGGATGTCGACGGCATTTCGCGCTGCGAGCTGGTGCTGGGGCCGGAAGTCATCGAGACCGAATTCCAACCGCGCCGCGCCTTCCAGGGCTGGCGCTACCTGCCGGACGAGGACGCGCCACGCGACCTCAAGAATATGGGCGACGGCACCGCCGATCTGCCGCTGGAGCTTCGCCGCGAGCTCGCCGAACTCGGCCTTCTCTAGAAAATAGCCGTCGCGGCGTCCTCAATCGCGTTTCAGGTCTCTTTCTGCCGCCACCCGGCGCATTCCGACCTCGTTCAACCAACGAGGTCTCCATGATCAAAGTGCTCTATTCCGCTGCCCTGCTTTTTGCCGGCTTCACGACCCTTGCCCATGCCGATGCCGTCGGTGTCCGGGATTTCACGGTTCCCCAATCCGAGAATGGGCGTGCGCTAAAGACTGTCGTCTGGTATCCGGCCGAAACCAACGGCAAGGTCGAGATCGTCGGCGAGAACCCGGCCTTCCTCGGCATCTCGGCGATCCGCAATGCATTGCCGGACGCGACGGCCCATCCCCTCGTCGTGCTCTCCCACGGCTATAGTGGAAGCTGGCGCAATCTGAGCTGGCTTGCGGGAGAGCTGGTCACGAAGGGCTATGTCGTCGCGGCAACCGACCATCCCGGCACGACGACCTTCGACAGAAGCAGGACGGAGGCGGCAAAACTTTGGGAGCGTCCCCGCGACCTCAGCCGTCTCATCGATGCCCTGCTTGCCGACAAGGAACTGGGACCGCGCATCGACGGGAAGCGGATCGCCGCCATCGGCCATTCGCTCGGCGGCTGGACGGTAGCGGCGCTTGCCGGCGCACGGGTTGATGCGGCGCAGTTCGCGGCGGATTGCGAGGCGAAGACCAGCCCGCGGGCCTGCGCGCTTTCCCATGAATTGGGGCTGGACAGCACGGGCGAAGCAAGAAAAACCCTTGAGGGCGATCTGCGCGACCCGCGCATCGGCGCCGTCGTGTCGCTCGATCTTGGCCTGGCGCGCAGCTTCTCACCGGAGAGCCTCGCCGCAGTGACCGTTCCAATGCTGATCTTCGGCGCCGGCATCGATGTCGGCGGTCTGCCGGCCGATCTGGAATCGGGCTATCTCGCTGCGAAACTGCCGATGGCGATACGTGAATATGTGGTCGTCGCGGATGCCATGCATTTCAGCTTCCTGCAGCTTTGCAAGCCCGGCGCGGTCAAGCTGATCGAGGAGCGATCGCCCGGCGACGGCGTCGCCTGCAAGGATGGTGGCACGCGCGGCCGGGCGGCGATCCACCGCGAGGTCGCCGATCGCATCGCCACCTTCCTCGGCGCTACCCTGCCGTAGCGGAGCGGCGGAAATCACTGGGACTGCAACCGGCCGTCCGCAGGAATTCGCGATTGAAGTTCGACTTGGTTTGGAACCCGGCTTCGAACATCACCGTGGTGACCGGCATCTCGGTCTCGGACAACAGACGCTTGGCCGCCTCGATCCGGTAGCCGTTGACGAGTTGCGAGACGTTGCGTCCTTGCAGCCGGTTGACGGCGCCGGATATCTGGCGGGCCGGAATGCCCGCGCGCCGGGCGATCCGGTTCAAGGTCAGGTCCGGATCGCGAAACAAGTGTTTCTCCCGCATCAGGCGATCGACCGCATCGAGGATCCGCAGATCCTCTTCACTCGATACGGCCGGTTTCGGACCGCCGCCGGCATCCTCCGGCGGTATGCTTCTGCCGATCACGGCGACGACATAGGCAAGGACCGGCAGGACAAGGAGATTGCCGGCCGTCACGATCCGGGCGGCATGCGTGCCTTGGTAAAAGCCGAAATCCACCGCGATGAGCAGGTCGAAGAAAGCGGAGGTGATGAGCAGCGTGCCCGCCGCGAGCGTCGCCTTGCGTACACCCGCCACGTCGCTGAGCCGTGTCGTCACGAAGCTGTCCGGACCGGCGAGCGCCAGGCGCAGCAGTGCGGCGCCATAACCGAGATAGAGAAAAGCGAGCACGAGATCGACGGGCGATTGCCAGAGCGGCCAGAGTGCCGACAGGAGCAAGACCAATGCGGGCGGCAGGGCATGGAGCCAGCGCTTTGTGTCCTGCCCCGCGGTAAAACACAGCCAGGCAATCGGCGGCAGGCCGGAGGCGAGGACCGGCTGGAGAAACCGCACGAACGGCCAATCGAAGGTCCAGCGTGCACCGACGATGGCGGCGACGGCGATGCAGGCGGCAACAAACCCGATGGCTGGTCGCAGCGTCGGTTCGCGCAGCAGGACCAGTCTCAGCAGAAGGACGGCGAGAAGCAGCGCGATGACGAAGGGAAGGGGTATTGCCGGCATTGGCCATGCTCAGCAGATGCCGCTGGATTTTGCAAGGGCCGGCAGGACCAGCCCGTGAGGCTCAGCGCAGCCGCATCCGCACGGGGAAACGGCGTTCGCTGACGCCGACATGCAGGTGGATCCCGGCGGCCGGCTGACCCGAACGCCAGGCGCGGGCGCCATGAGCGAGCAGCATGCCGACGAGATCCTTCGTCCTGTTGCGTGAACGGCCAAGCCCGATATCCGCAATCCGCATCGCCGCCTCGTGCAGCGGATGGAGCGTGCCCTTCAGCGACTTGCGCTTTTCGTCGCGCGCTGCCGGAGGGAAGTCGAACAGGTTCTCGTTCATCGCCATGATCTGCCTCGTACGCATTACCCAATCGAGGATGGCAGGGCCGTTTTCACGGCGATCCGCCTGCCTTGCTGCGCAGTCACCCGGTACGCAATACCTGTCCGGGACCGTTGCGGCGCAAGGCGGTAGTTCAGGGAGCGCGCCAGCACATGGCGCGTTCCAATGCCGTTACTGTTGGCTGGCCCAGCAGGCGAAACCCTTGCGCTTCAGTGCCTTGCAGGCAGCCGCTGCGCCATTCTGGTTGTCGAAGCCGCCGAAGCGGGCGCGATAGAGCTGGCCGCTGCCGCTGTTGACGGCGACGGTGAAGGGCTGCGCGCTGGAGAGCGCCTTGCCACCCTGGTTCTTCGCCTTGGCGAGGAGGTCGGACGCCTGGCCCTGGTCCGGCGTGGCGCCGATCTGGATGACCCAGCCCGAGGGCGTTGCGGTGGAGGCGACCGTGGTGGAGGAGGTGGTCAGCTCGTCGACATCGCCATTCGTGTCGCCTTGCTCGGTCAGCTCGGCCGGCGGAACGGCGGCATCGCGCTGGATTTTCAGCGTTGCGGCGAGCGCGCGCTTGCCGACGACGCTGGAGCTGTCTTCCGCCGTCGCGGCATAGGCCGTCTCGATGCGGGCTTCATTGTAGCGATAGGTCGGTACCGGGCCGTTTTCCGGCAGGTCGAGCGTGCCGGAGACCGAGGCAACGGTCGCCTTGCTGGCAACGTCGGCCGTCAGGGTCCGCGTGTCGTTGGCTTCCGCCGTCAGCGTCGGTGCATCCTTGGTTTCGGCGATCAGGTCGCCACCGCCGCGGCGCGAGGCCTTCGGCATATAGGCGGCAATAAGCTTGCGCATCTGCTGGTCGCGGGCAGCACCCGAACGGCCACCCAGGACGACTCCGACGACGCTGCGGCCATCGGCAACCGCGGATGTTACGAGATTGTAGCCGGAAGCGCGGGTATAACCGGTCTTGATGCCATCGACGCCGCGCACGCTGCCGAGCAGGCGGTTGTGGCCGTTGATGGTCTGCTTGCCGAAGCGGAAGCTGCGCACCGAGAAATACGAATAATATTGCGGGAAGTGCTGACGCAGGGCGAGGCCGAGACGGGCCTGATCGCGCGCCGTCGTCACCTGCGCGGTGTTGGGCAGGCCATTGGCATTGCGGTAGACGGTGCGCGTCATGCCAAGGGCACGGGCTTTCTGCGTCATGATGCGGGCGAAACGCTCTTCCGAGCCGCCAAGGAATTCGGCCAGCGCCGTCGAGGCATCGTTCGCCGAGCGTGTGATCAGGCCAAGCATCGCCTGTTCGACGGTGATGGAATTGCCGGTGCCCACGCCGAGCTTGGTCGGGGGCTCACTGGCTGCATTCTTGGAGAAGGGCACGCGGGTATTGAGACGGATCTTGCCGGCCTCGAGCGCCTCGAAGGTCAGATACAGCGTCATCATCTTCGTGAGAGACGCGGGATAGCGCAACTGGTCCGCATCCTCGCTGTACAGCACCTTGCCGGTCTTCGCATCGATGACGATGCCGGCATATTTCGGAGCGGCCTGAGCGGGCGTGGCCACGACAACGGTGGCGACCATTCCGATCATCACCAGACTTTTCGCCGCGGTGGCAATTGCCTGGCAGGAGCGAGGGAGGAAATCGAGGAATACGGAACGGGACACTACGTTACTCTTCATTCTCGGATTGCAGATGGGTTCCGGGCGTGGCCTCCCGAAACGACCGTTCCTGGCACAGTAGCGAGATAGCGTTACCAATCGGTTTATGATGAATCATAGGTTTCTGAGATCGGTCTTGTTTTATCGGCTCTGGCGGGTGGAGGTCGGACGGCCGTTCTGGATCAGGGATCGGCCGAGATAGTCGCGAACGCGCGTCTCCATGGCCTGCCACTGCGGCAAAAGTCTGCTCGAAAAGCGGTAAAGCACGGAAAGATCGCGGCCGATGTGGATATCGCGCTGGCAATCCGCGCTGGTCGATTGCGCCTCATCGGCTGGCATCATGCAGCGCACGACATAGGGCGCGCCGTCGGACAGCGTGCCGGTGAAAAAAATCTCGTCGCCGTAACCCGACGTCTCTTTGAGATGTTGCATGGTGAGGCCCACCGGACCGGGCTCCGCCCGCTTCTCGAACAGGTGGCTGTAGATCGGCTCGAGCCGGCCGGACATGTCCCTCGACATCGTGCTTTGCGAAAGGTTGAGGAAAATCAGGCTTTCCGGGCGGCTGGCGTCGTTGAACCGACCACGCTGCGCATTGGAATAGCCATTCATTTCCGGCCACGTCAGGTAAAGATCGAGCCGTTCGGCGCGGCCGGTCTGGCGCTGCTCCTCGAAGCGGATCGTATTGGCCGGCAACCGGATCTGGTCCTGGCCGATAACGACGTCGATGGCCTCGTCGCTTTCCGTGTGGCCGGCAAGCGCGATGCGCTCGCCCAGCATGCGGCCGCCGAGGCTGATCGCCACCGTAAGGCCAGCCAGCATCGCGACACCGATGGTCAGGCGTGTGAGGAGGCGGGTCGAGAGCAGGGGGGCGTGGTCGTCTGTGCCGGTTGCGGCCGGTGTCATCTCGCATCTCTCCGGTGGCTCTGGTCGGAACCGTCTTTGCCGGAGCGTCTGCGAACAGGGTTAATTTTTGATTGAGATCGGGGGTGCGGGTGTCCCAAAAGGGGGGCGGCCGGTTCCGGGGACAGCGGAACCGGCCGCAGGGCCATGGTCGGGACGGGGATTGGGGGACTGACCGGGCCCTTTTTTGCCCGGCGGTGTCGCCGGGCAATCTCGTCATGCGGCGCTTCGAGGGCGCCGGAGATTACTTGACGCTACCGACGGCGTCGGCACGACCGTCCTGCAGCTTCACCCACTTGCCGGCATTCACCGAGGACTGGCGCTTCAGGTAGCGGTATTCGGTTTCGGACCACAGCAGGACCTTGTTGCGCATGTTGTCGAGCACGAAGTCACCGCGATCGGTGCGGACCGTCAGCACGGCGTGACCTTCGCCATTGGGTTGGAGCACGACGGTGATCAGCAGGTTGGAGGGCGAAATGCCAGCCTCCATCAGGCGCTTGCGCTTGATCAGCACGTAGTCTTCACAATCCGCGGCGCCATCCGGATAGGTCCACTGCTCCTCGACGCCGTAGATCTCCATGTCGGTCATCGGCACGAATTCCGTGTTGGCGGCGTAGTTGACGTTGAGGATCGTCTTCCAGTTTTCCTGCGTCAGCTTGAGTGGGCCGGCGTCTTTGCCGGTCGGGCCGCACTCGTCGGAATACTGCTTGCAGAATTCATAATGTCCGATGGGCTGGTTGGTGGCGCCTGCCAGCGGAATGTTGGCCGGAAGTGCGACGGCGGCCTGCGCCGCAACCAGAGAAAAGAGGAATGCGAACGTCCCTGTCTTGATTGTTTTTGTCATTGTGTCGTCCCCGTTTGATGAGGTGACAATGACAGCTATGTTTTGAGCTTGCGCGAAAAGCCGAAGTATAACTTAGTTCAAATCAAGGAGGCATAAGAATAAAACAAGCATAAAATTTGATCTTGATTTGAACTGTATTTGAGTGGAATTTGAATAAAATTTGAATGAATTATCTGGTAGGCGACGGCGGGGCTTTCTTTTTAACCATTTGAATCTAAATGAAAATACACCACGTGAGCCGATAAAGCACGAAGATCCTGGCCTTTAGGCCGGGCTGGATGGGGCGAAGTGGAGGCCGCCAATGGTGTCTTGCAGGCAGGAAATGCGTCAGCCTGTATGCTCTGAAGAGCCCGTGCAGGATTCCGAGGCTGAAAATTTTTTCTGAGATTGTTTGTCCATCAGCCGGCTGTCTCGTCTTGAAACAACAAAGGGCCCCGAAGGGCCCCGATACGATGGATCGACTGGCTGAAGTCCTGAAATGCTACAGGAACGCGGTCAGTGCTTCCCGGGATTGCACAGAGGAAAATTCGATGGCGACGCCCTCCTGGAAGTGGCGCACGACGCGGCCTTTCATGTTGCCGAGCTGGACCGATGTCCCGAGTGCCGGGCGGACATCGATATCGATCGCCGCACCGGAAAGGGAAAGGTCGATGATGCGGCAGGGATAACGCCGTCCGTCGTCGAGCGTCAGGTCGGTCGGTGCCTGGCGCGGGCTGAGGCGGTCGTGCCGGCGATCTTCCGGCAGGCCGAGTTCGTGTTTGTTGGCAATCCAGGTCAGCTGCGCGGCGAGTTTCTCGCGCTTGCGGTCCGTGGCGTTGAGGAAGATCGCAAAACCGTTGTCGTTGAGGACGGCGACCGTGCCCTCGATGCGGCCGAGATGATCGACATAGGCGATGATGCGCTCGCCGACACGCGGACGCGCGACGCAGACGAAGTTGGCGTCGCCCGGCGACATGTCGAGGACGGAGCAGTCATATTCGTCGTGATTGGGCAGCATCAGGCGCCCGCCGAGGTTCACCGAGACGCGCTGGAAGCTGCGTTGCTCGGGCTGCGGTTTCCGGGCGGCCGGTGATGCCTGCTGGAATGAATACATGTGCGCGCGGGCCTGATGATCCTATCTGTTTCCAACTCTTAAGCTTTCGGGGTTAACAGAAGGTTTGCCGCGCTGCTAAAAGCAACTGTAAATATATGTATTAACAACCATTTAGTGTTTTTGGCCATTTGGTTGTCGTCATGCGTGTTTATGCGTCGTCGACCTGCCGTCCGCCTTCAAAGATCCGCAGGTGCAGCACGCGGCTCATCGTCTGGCCCAGTCCGGCCGGGCGGATGGCCATGATCGAGGTGGGCATCGGAACCGCCGGCCGGCTGCCGGAGAAACCCGGCATGCGGCTCGTGTCGATCACCGAAAGTGCACCGAGCGTCGCGTAGCGGAAGGCCGCAAGCGGCGGCGGCTGGCCGGCTAGGGGAGCGAGGGCGCCGATGATGCGGTCCGCGGTCCGGCCTTTCGTGGCGACCGGCAGCAGCACGATTTCCGCCTCCGTGGTTTCCAGCGTGCCGTCGACGAGTGCGACCTGCATGACGGCCGGCGCTGCGTGCGCCATGACGTTCTCGGCGATCCGCGCCACCCGGTTGCGCTGATCAGGTGCGAAGAGCTGGTCGAAGGCCGCGCCCTTCAGCTCGCGCGCAAACTGCGCACAGATGCGCGTGCCGGCAAGCCGGAAGTGCGGATCGGCGAGGCGGCTGTGCTCCAGGATGAAGACGTCGGGCAGGATCGATGCGATGTCGGCAGGCTCGATCGTGCCGCGCAGCGGAATGGTGCGATCGCCGCGCTGGCGTGTCCAATAGTCGTAAAGTGCGGTGACGGCCTTCGTCTGCATGCTCAGTTCCAATCGATTCTGTTCCGTTCCGACACGAAAGTCGCCGTGTGCGGTGGTCTTCAGTAGGAAGGAGCGAGTTTCGTGCCAGTCCGTCGTTAAGGTTAATGATTGGTTTCGATTGCGTCCCCGGCCGGGTTGAAGGAACATCCAATCATCCCTCCACGAGGGAATGGTTTATTGCACATCGATTTTGTCCCGGGGATTGGGGGCACTGGCCGTTCAGCGAAAGCTGCACGGCCTTTCTTTTCTCTGTATAAGCGCGATTCGTATTTTGTGTATTTGGTGGACTGTTCATGCGTAACGATGGCGTTGAGGTGCAGGGTGGCGGCGCGGATATCCGCAGGCGGGAGCCGGCCTTCAACCTGCCGGGCAGTCTCGTCGCGGTTCTGGCAATCCTGATCGCCATCCATGTGGTGCGGACCTATCTGCTGTCGCCGTCGACGGACGAGTTCGTCCTGCTGCACTTCGCCTTCATTCCCGGCCGCTATGCCATTCCGTTTGCCGAACAGGATATGGGGTGGCTGTGGAGCCCGGTGACCTATTCGCTGCTGCATGGCAGCTGGGAGCACCTGATCTTCAACGCCTTCTGGATGGTCGCCTTCGGTGCGCCCGTCGTGCGCCGCATCGGCCTCCTGCGGTTCTTCCTGTTTTGGTGCCTGTCGGCGGCCGCCGCCGTTGCCTTTCACACGACGCTGCACTGGGGTGCAATGATTCTCGTGGTCGGCGCGTCCGGCGTGGTCTCCGGCTTGATGGGAGCGGCCGCCCGCTTCGTCTTTTCGCCGAGCGGTCGCATCAGCCGGCAGTTCGCCCATCTCAACCGGCGCCTGACGATTGGCGAAGCGCTCTCCAACCGCTCCGTCCTGGTATTTTCCGGCATCTGGTTCCTGACCAATTTCCTCATCGGGTTCGGCCAGGTCTTCGGTTCGGCCGAGGGCGGCGCGATTGCCTGGGAAGCGCATATCGGCGGCTTCCTTTTCGGTTTCCTCTGTTTCCCGCTGTTCGACGTCGGTGCTGCGGAAACCCGCCGGGATTAACGATAGTCCATTAGCGGTCTTGCAATCGCCTCCTTCGTGGCGCACCATAGAATTGTTCCGGTTCGCACATGCACATCGGAACGGATGCGACATCCTGCGGGAGGAAGCGGATGTCGCCGGTACTGGCAGGGCATCCCTGCGCGGGTGTCCCGCCTTCTGCTTCATGATGCACTCGGGAGGTACGCATGTATGTAAAGACGATACTGGACGAAAAAGGCCGCAACGTCGTAACCGGCGGCCCGCAGCTCACAGTCAAGCAGGCTGCCGTCTATCTGCATGAAAATCACATCGGCGCAATTGTCATTGTCGACCGCAATGACCGCATCGCGGGCATCGTGACCGAACGCGACATCGTTGCCGCCGTCGCCCGCAACGGGGCCGAGTGCCTGGACAAGCCCATTTCCTCCATCATGTGGGGCAACGTCTATCGTTGCGGCGAAGACCAAACCGTCGACGACCTCATGGAAATGATGAGCAAGCTGCGCGCCCGCCATATTCCGGTGGAGAAGGAAGGCCGGCTCATCGGCATCATCTCGATCGGCGACGTGGTCAAATCCCACATCCGCGCCATCAAGCACGAAGCCGACGCCATCAAGGCCTATATCGCCAGCTGATTGCTCTCAGAATGGTTTCGGGCGGAACGATTGTCATCGCTCCGCCCGCCGTGCGTTTGTCTGCTTGTTTCCGATGACGCATCAGCGCATCAGGACGACTTCCTGCATGCGCTTGATCTCGAAAATCCGCGCCTTGGCTTCCAGGTATCCGCGATCGATCGCTTCGCCCGCGCGGTGGAACTCCGAAAGACCGATATCCGACAGTTTCGGATGCAGCGAAAGATCCGGCGGGTCGCCGGCAAGGCGCGCGCGGGAAATGCGGTCTTGGATGATGTTGAAGGACTGCACCATCACGCTCGTCAGCCCCATGCGCGCTGCACTGTCTTCCTGCCGGTTGTCATCGATCTTCTGCTGGCTGGCGCTGTGTTTGATGACGGCCGAGCGGCCGTAGAGGTCGTAGTTGAGATTGACGGCGACGACCAACGGCTCCTCGTGTGCCCGGCAGACGGAAACCGGCACCGGGTTGACCAGCGCACCATCCACCAGGGTCCGGTTGTTACACTTGATCGGCTCGAAAATGCCGGGCAGGGCGTAGGAGGCACGGATGGCGGTGATCAGCGAGCCGCTGTTGATCCAGACCTCGTGGCCGCTGTTGACTTCGGTCGCGACGGCGACGAAGGGACGGTCGAGTTCCTCGATCGAAAGGTTCTCCAGGTGCTCCTGCATGCGCTTGGTCAACCGCATGCCGCCGAACAGGCCGGAGCCGCGAATGGTGAAATCGAGAAGGCTCGCGATGCGCCGCATGGTGAGCGAGCGGGCAAAAGTTTCCAGTTCGTCGAGCTTGCCGGCAAGGTAGCAGCCGCCGACCAGGGCGCCGATCGAGGTGCCGGCGATCATGCCGACATCTATGCCTTCCTCGTCCAGCGCGCGCAGCACGCCGATATGCGCCCAGCCTCGGGCGGCGCCGCCGCCAAGCGCCAGTGCGATCTTGGATTTGCGCGGCTGAGCCGCCGGAGGAATGTGAGACATGTCGTTCATGGAAGGGCCGCCCGGATCTGATGCATCCGCCGTTACGAGACTACGATTGAAACTCCAGTTCAGCATGCCAGGCCTCCATTCCAAAGAGGAATTCGCGCCGAGGCAATCGGTTCCTGAACCTCGGGCCCATCTGCTACACAATAGATGACAGGATAGAGGCAGACTGTGACCCGGGGAACTTTTGCCGGAAAAATCCTTGTCTTCCGCCTGCCGCGTGTGTGCATTCGAAGCTGGAGGAGGGCGCTTGCCCTCGGGATCGTCGCCCCCTTCGGGGTGGCGGTGGAAACCGGTCGTGACGCACTACAGCGATTGGGTTCCATGTCCTGATCCACATGGCGGGGTTAGGGGCCGCCATGCGTGACATTAGGCGATCAGACCGGTTGCCAATTGGTGAATCCGTGCCGGAACTGAACGGAATTCGCGCAGATGCTTAATTTTTACCGTAGATCGCGTCCGGGTCGAACTGCGGTCCGCCGCCGGTGATCGTCAGCACCGCGCCATCCTGCCCGTTGGAGACCGTGCGGTAGAAGCAGGAGCGGCGGCCGGTGTGGCAGGTCGCGTCATGGCCGGCGACCGAGACCTTGAGCCAGACGGCATCCTGGTCGCAATCCGTCCTGAGCTCCACGACGGTCTGGAGATTGCCCGAGGTCTCGCCCTTCTTCCACAGCGCGTTGCGCGAGCGGCTCCAGTAATGCGCGATGCCTGTCTCGATGGTCAGCGCCAGCGACGCGGCATTCATGTGGGCGACCATCAGCAGTTCGCCATCCCTGGCGTCCGTCACCACGGCTGTCACCAGGCCGTTTTCATCGAAACGCGGTGTGAAGGCCGGGCCGGTTTCCAGCTCGGCCTTGTCCTTGGAGGGGGCTTTGAACGTGATTGTCATGGGCGTTGTCTTTGTCTTACGCAATTGCGAACGCAAAACCGCTGCCCACTTTTGCCTGATTTTCGGTGTCCGGAGCCGGCTTTCGCCTATCTCCGGATCATGGTCATGAAACGGACCTGTTCGGTCGGCTCCGTCTTGAACGCACCGGTAAAGGTGGTGGTGAGCGTCGTCGAGCCCTGTTTCTGAATGCCGCGCATGGCCATGCACATATGCTCGGCTTCGATCATCACGGCCACACCGCGCGGGTTCAGCGTTTCGTCGATCGATTTCGCGATCTGCGCCGTCATCGTTTCCTGCGTCTGCAGGCGGCGACCGAAGATTTCCACCACGCGGGCGATCTTCGAAAGACCCAGCACCCGGCCGTTCGGGAGGTAGGCGACATGCGCCTTGCCGATGATCGGCACCATATGGTGTTCGCAATGCGAGAAGAACGGGATGTCCTTCACCAGCACCATGTCGTCATAGCCGGCAACCTCTTCGAAGGTGCGGCCAAGCACATCCTCGGCCGCGAGGTCGTAACCGGAAAAAAGTTCGCGATAGGATTTGGCGACGCGGGCGGGCGTATCGAGCAGACCTTCGCGCTGCGGATCATCACCCGCCCAGCGAAGCAGGACGCGAACGGCGTCTTCGGCCTCTTTCTGCGAGGGGCGGTCCGACTGGTCGTCGAGACGCGGAAAATTGGTGACGATGGCGTCCATGGACCCATAAACCTTTCTGCAGGTTACCTGACGTGTTTATCGGACTCGCCACTGGCCATTCGCCTAACCCTGCAGGCTTGGGTTCCGTCGGCGGGCTCCGGGGCTTTCGGGTCTCGGCTTATCAGTGCGCTCGACCGTCCGGCACGGTTTCCCAAACAACAGGTGAATGCCTTGCTTTCTGCTTGTCGCAATTCCAAATGGAAAACCGCTTCACGCTTTTCCTGGAATTGCGCACGTCTTGCAAAACGCTCACCCCAATACGAGTTATCATATAGTATCGATGGATGACTGCGAAAGAGGTTGAAGGCGACACGGCATGCTTTTTTCCCGTCGCCGCCGGAATAATCTCCTCGGATCATTGAAGATTCCGCAAAAAACGCGGAAAACAGGGCCATGATGGACGATATCTATAACAGCCGTATTCTGGAATTTGCCGGCAATATCCCGAAGATCGGCACGCTTGCCGATGCGGATGCCGAAGCCGGCGCTCACTCCAAACTCTGCGGTTCGCGCGTGAAGGTCTACCTCAAGCTCGACGGCGACCGGGTGAGCGATTTTGCCCATGAGGTGAAGGCTTGCGCGCTCGGGCAGGCGTCCTCCTCGGTCATGGCGCGCCACGTCATCGGCGCGACGACCGCGGAAATCCGCCAGGCGCGCGAGGATATGCTCGCCATGCTGAAGGCCGACGGCGAGGGACCGGCCGGCCGCTTCGAGGACATGCGTTTCCTCAAGCCGGTCAAGGATTACAAGGCCCGCCACGCGTCCACGATGCTGACTTTCGACGCCGTCGTCGACGCGATCGGCCAGATCGAGGCGAAGCGGCTGGAAAAGACGGGGTGAGGGGCGATGTGCAATGCCCCGGACTGCCGGCACGCCACCGGGCGCCTGGCGTATAAAGGCCGCAATTGGCACGGGCCGTTCCGCAAGACGCCGGGCCGGCTGCTCGGCATGGGCGCCATCCGCCTCTACCAGCTCACGCTCTCGGGTTTCATCGGCAATGCCTGCCGTCATCTGCCGACCTGTTCGGAATACGGCTACGAGGCGGTCGCCCGGCATGGGCTCTGGCAGGGTGGTTTCATGGCGCTTTTTCGCGTGGCCCGCTGTGGTCCGGGCGGCACCCACGGTTTCGATCCCGTGCCGGAAGACTTGGAGGCGCGTTTTCGCTGGTGGGCCCCCTGGCGGCTCTGGCGCGTTTCGGCGGCGAAGGGTTGAACCGATGACCGTTCCGATGGAGTACCGCCAGGCCTCCCGGGGTTTCGACGCCTTTCTGCTCGACGCCCGCGATACCGCCATGCTGCAGACCACCAACCAGGCATACACGATGGTGGAGGCCGTGCTGGTGGTTTTCCGCCGCCGGCTTTCCGTTGCGCAGGCAATTGCCTTTGCCGATGTCCTGCCGCCGGTCGTGCGCGCGCTGTTCGTTTCCGGCTGGGATACCACCAGACAGCGTATACCGTTCGACGACAGGGCGGCGCTGACACATGAGGTTCTGGCCTTCCGGGGCGACCACAATGTATCGCCGCAATCGGCGATAGCCGACGTTGCGAGCGCGCTGCATCGCCATGTCGAACCGGCGGCCTTTGCGCGCATGCTGGAGCAGCTTGAGCCGGCGGCACGGGAGTACTGGCGGCCATGACGCTTCATGTGGCGCTGCTGCACAGCATCGTGCTCGGCCCCGGGCGGCGGCTGGTAATGACCGATCTGCGGGCGATGGCCGAGGCATTGGGTTACCGCAACCCTCGCACGCTCGTCGCGACCGGCAATCTGATCTTCGAGGCTGAGGGGGAAACCATAGCCGGCATCGAACAGCGCCTGGAGGAGGCTTTTCGTGCCCGGTTCGGCAAACAGGTCGATATCATCCTGCGCAGTGCGGCGGCCTGGAATCGCCTGGCAGCTGGCAATCCGTTCCCCGGCGACGATGGCGCCAATGTCGGGGTGCGGGTGATGCGTACGCCGCTTGCCGCCACGGTTCTGCCAAGGCTCGAGCAGATTGCCGGGCCGGAACTCGGGCTTGCCCTCGTCGATGGCGACCTGTGGATCGACTTCCGGCGCAAGCCGAGTGAAACGCGATTGCTGTCGCACCTGACGACGAAGAAGCTTGGCGTCGGCACCCTGCGCAACGCCAATACCGTCAATGGGCTTGCGAAAATGCTTGGCTGACGCGTTCAGAGCCATCGCGGCACCATCTGGCGGTAGGCCTGATAGGCCGCGCCCATATCACGCGCGAGCACGGTCTCCTCGATCCTTACCTGAAGCCAGACGGCCAGCATGAGCGCCGCCGTAAACGCAAGCTGAACGGGATCCGGTCGGGCCAGCAGGAAGCCGGCAAACATTGCCACCTGGCCGACGAAGACCGGGTTACGCGACCGTCGAAACGGTCCGGTATCGACGATCGCGCCGGAATGCCCCTCGACCGAGCCAATGCGCCAGGAGGCGCCCATATAGTGCTGGGCGTAGATGCCAAAAAGGCCGCCGACGAGCGCGAGCAGCAATCCAGCACCCCGCACGGACGTCGGCACGTCGAACACCTCATGCACCGGCTCGACACCGATCGCCAGAAGCGCCGGGTAGAGAAGCGCGCCGGCAAAACACAGGCGAAAGAGCAGGGCTGGCAGCCCCTGTTTGCCGCCCATACTGAACAGCCAGACCGGCCTGTCTGCGGCCTGCGCTGAGCGCGCCGTCAGGTAGAGAAAGGCGGCAAGATAGCCGCCCATGATGGCGGCGGAAACAAGGGGCAGGGACGGCATGTTCGGATCTCCGGCTCGATTTTCCCTGACGCTACGTCCTCTAGCCGCTAGAGGATCAAGCCGTCATTTCTGTCTGCTCCATGATCTCATGCATTTTTTGAACGGGGAAAACGAACCCGGCATTTGCCGGCGATGGTTGCCTGTCGGGCACTGGCATGGTCAAAAAGACCGACCGGAATTGTCCATGACGGGTGCCCGCCGTGTTGTTGCGCGTCCCGTCGACCCCTCCGCGGAGGAAACGAGACGTGATGAAGACATTCGGCAAGTCGTCGACGGAGCTTGTCCAGCGCGAGCGGGAACGCCTTGCCGCACTTGAAAACCTCGACCTGCTCGACAGCCCGCGCGATGAAGGGTTCGACCGGATCGTCCGCCTGATCCAGACTGTCTTCACGGTCGATATCGGCCTTGTCTCCGTCATCGATGCGCACCGCCAATGGTACAAGGCGTGCTCCGGCCTCTCCAATGACGAGGTGCCGCGCGCGGACAGCTTCTGCCGCTACGTGCTGGATGACGAGCAGCCGATGGTCATTCAGGACGCGACGAAGGATCCGCGCTTCCTCGCGCACCCCGCCGTGACGGGCGACACGCATATCCGCTTCTATGCCGGCGTGCCGCTCAAGACGAAGGCCGGCCATTCGATCGGCACGGTCTGCGCCATCGATCGTACGCCGCGTTCCTTTGGCCGCAAGGATCTGGGCATTCTGCAGGAACTGGCCGGGGCCGCAATGGACCGGATGGAGCTGATGCAGACGGCCGCGACCGACAGTCTGACCGACGCCCTGACGCGGCGCGCCTTCAAGCGTGAAGCCGAACAGCTCATCGCCTCCGCCCTGAGGCACAAGCAGGATCTCGCCTGCGTGGTGCTGGATGTCGACCACTTCAAGCGCGTGAACGACACCTATGGCCATGCGGCGGGCGACGAGGTGTTGAAGGCCGTTGCCGCGACCTGCCGGGCGAACCTGCGGACCAGCGACCTGTTTGGCCGGCTCGGCGGCGAGGAGTTCGCGATCGTGCTGTCTCACACCGGCGCCGAGGACGCGCTGAAGACGGCGGAAAAGCTGCGGGCGGAGATCGCCGCTTTGCCCGTCACCGGAGATTTCGGCACGCTCAACGTCACCGCCAGTTTTGGCGGCAGCGCGCTTTCCATCGTCGGCCGGGACATCGAGACCCTGCTCGCCCAGGCCGACGCCGCCATGTACCGGGCGAAGGAGACGGGGCGAAACCGGTGCATGTCCTGGACCGCCCTGAATGCCGCCCCGGGCACGGGCGCCCGGCGGCGCGTGCTAAAGGCGGGCGTCATCATTTTCAACGATCGCCGCTCGACGATCGATTGTACCGTCAAAAGCCTCGGCGTGGACGGTGCCGGCATCACGGTCAGCAATTCTGCCGGCATCCCGCCCGACTTCACCCTGTCCATCAAGGCTGACGCGTTCGAAACGACCTGCGCGGTGCTGTCGCGCGACCGGCAAAACCTTGAAGTGGCCTTTCGCTAGCGTTTTCCTGCGAGCGCGCGCAAGCCGTCCACCTCGCCATCGGTGAGCGCCCGCACGGCGCCCTTTTCCAGATCGCCGAGCGCAAGGTTTCCAATCGAGACGCGCACGAGCCGCAGGCATTCGAGCCCGAGCGCTTCCAGCATGCGGCGGATCTGGCGGTTGCGGCCTTCGTCGAGGGTGATTTCCAGCCAGGCGTTCTTGCCCCCCTCGCGCAGCCGCAAGACCTTGCGCGCGCGCAAAAACTCGCCGTCGTGGTGCACGCCGGCGGTGAGCGCCGCCAGCATGGCATCGTCGGCAAAGCCGTTCATCTGCACGTGATAGGTCTTGGCGACATGCGTCTGCGGATCGAGCAGCGCGTTGGCGAAGGCCGTGTCGTTGGTGAACAGCAGCAGACCTTCGCTTGCCTTGTCGAGGCGGCCGACGGGCGACAGGTGGGCCTGATCGTGATCCTTGAGGCAGGCATAGACCGTCGGCCGGCCTTCCGGGTCGTGCCGCGTGGTGACGAGGCCGCGCGGCTTGTTGAGCATCAGGTAGACAGGCGCCTCGGCGACGACGGGCTTGCCGTCCACCGCGATCACGGCATCGGACAGGTCCACCCAGGTGGCGGGATCGGTGACGAGGCGGCCGGACAGCGTAACACGGCCGGCGGCGATCAGCGCCTCGGCCTGGGTGCGCGAACAGAAGCCGAGCTTCGACAGGGCACGCGGCAGGGTGACGCGCTTGCCGCCATCATCAACGACAGACGGACGGCCGGCCCGCGGCCGGGCGCCGGGCTTTTGCCTCTGCGGTTTGCGGATGTCCTTCGCCATAAGCCTAAAACCCTGCCATCGTCGTCCTGTCACCCTTCTATCGGTTGACCCGCCAGCCCTTGCCATTCTAAAGCCGGTTCCGTCCAGAGGATTATAGCCGAAGCGAGGCCGCCGTTGACACAGGACGACATCACAACCGAACTCGTGACGCTGCGCGACTATTGGCGCTATGCGATCTCCCGCTTCAATGCGGCGGAGCTGAGCTACGGCCACGGCACGACGACGGCGAGCGACGACGCGGCCTTCCTGCTGCTCGACACGCTCGACCTGCCGATCGACGCGCTCGATCCCTTTCTCGACGCCCGCCTGCTGCCGGCCGAACGCAAGCTGCTGGCCGAGCGCATCGAGACGCGGGTGACGACGCGCAAGCCGTCCGCCTACATCACCGGCCGCTCCTATATCCAGGGCGTGCGCTTCCATGTCGACGAGCGGGTGATCGTGCCGCGCTCGCATATCGGCGAAATCCTGTTTGCCGAATATCTCGGCGAAAACGGCTCCTCCTTCCTGCCCGATCCGATGGCGGTGGAAAGTGCCGTCGATATCTGCACCGGCTCGGGCTGCCTGGCGGTGCTGGCGGCGAAATTCTTCCCGCATGCCCGGGTCGATGCGGTGGACCTGTCCGCCGATGCGCTGGAAGTCGCGGCGCTCAACGTCGCCGAACACGACGTCGCGGGGCAGGTGACGCTGCTGGAAGGCAATCTCTTCGCGCCGCTCGAAGGCCGCACCTACGACCTCATCATCACCAACCCGCCCTATGTCGACCACGAGGCGCTGGAGGGGTATCCGCCGGAATTCCGCGCCGAGCCGGAAATGGCCCATGACGGCGGCGTCGACGGGCTCGATCTGGTGCGCCGCATCCTGAACGACGCGCCCGCCTTCCTCAATCCGGACGGCGGCATGATCTGCGAGATCGGCTCGGGCCGCGAAATCCTCGAAGAGGAATTCCCGCATCTCGATTTCGTCTGGCTGGAAACCGCCGAATCGCAGGACGCGGTGTTCTGGATTTCGGCCGAAGCGCTCGGCGTTTCCTGATCCGCCAGGCTCATGCCGGTGACATCCGGTTCGCCGGCATGGCGCCAGCCCGCGCGTCTTCGACGCCGAAGCGATGCCGCTTCGGCTGAAACTGTCTAGCGCCGGCCGCCGTGGCGGCTGCGCCGATGGCGGGGGATCACGACGGCGGGGAACGGCCAGACGTCCGCGCCATCGTCGCTGTCCTCATCGCCGTCCTGCGTGTCGTCGCTGTCGCAATCGGCGGCGAACGCCGCCTGGATGTATCGGTTAAATTCGTCCAGAGCCTGCCCCATCCGTCGAAAGCTGGCTTCGTCGGTGACGCAGGGCGGCAGCATGAGGTCGACGACGTCGGGACCGCGCGCATCCTCCGGGTGCCAGCCGATGCAACGCCGGGCGCGCCGGCACTGCGGCAGGCGGCAGGTGTGGAAGAAACGGGCCTCGCTCGCCGCGGCCTGGTAGACCGGCAGGCTGCTGCGGTCGATCGCGGGCTGCGGTGTCTTCCTCCTGTCCGGCATCATCGGCACTCCCCAAAATCGCGCGCAGCCGAAAGCGGCCCGCAGGTTGCCCATCGGGTTGGTGTGGCGTTTTCGTTTCGCAATTCCAGACACCCTGCCGGAATTGCCCTGATCCGGAGAACCGCGCGAAAGCGTTGCCTCTGGAAATGGGTATATTGTGGCTTCGCTTTCGCGCGGCCCAGGCGTTCTTCGGAGGCGGTCTAGTCCTCCTTCAGGCATGGCAAGGCTTCGCTGCGCAGTCTGGTTGGTGCATATACCTTGTCCGAAAACCGCGTTCCGCACTTTTCGGGGATATGCACGGCCGTCCTGCTTGCATGGCGGACCCAAGCCGACCCCGCGACCCGGGGAAGGGGGAAGCCTCGCCCGCCGCAGTGCCCGCCGGCCCGATCCCGTAAAGACACGGAAAAAGGCCTTTGCGCACCACGACGCTCCACGCCTCTTTCGCCCCTCCCGTACGTTTCGGCAGGATACGAAAGCGCCTCCTCCCGCCCGCATCGACACGTTACGCGATCCGTCCGGCGGCGGAAGGAGGTTTAGAATAGGCGATGTGCGCAGAGCGGGGAAAATCAGTAGTGCAGGGTGAGGAAAATCAGCGCCTTCGACGGCTCTTCCTGCTCATGACGGCGCCATGCACTCCCACCTCCCCCTTGAGGGGGGAGGTCGTCGCGCAGCGGCGGGTGGGGGTGATCCCATCCGCACCGGCGTCCATTGTCGAGAGGCCGCGTCACCCCACCCCGGAGCGTCGCTCCTACCCTCCCCCTCAAGGGGAGGGTGGGTGCCACGATGTCTCCGCTTTCCCTGTCACCGCGGCGAAAAACAGGTTAGCAGTGTCGGCAACGGCGTCGCTCAATCGTGCACTGGCCGCCAGTGGGGATAGGTGACGTAGGCCGTCAGCGCGCCCGCATCGGAGCGGATCGTCACCGCTTCGCCCTTGGGCATATAGACGATGTCGCCGGGGCCGGCCTCCAGCGTGCCGGCCTCCGTCGAGACCGAGAGCCGGCCCTCCAGAATGATCATCGTGTCGTCCACCGCCATGGTCTCCGTCAGGCTCTGGCCCGCCCCGTAGCGCCCGTAACCGATGGACACCGGCCCGCCATGCCGCTCGTCCACCACATTGCCGACGAGAATATCCGCATCCTGCCCCGGTGATTTTTCCAGCGTCGCATCCGCGACCGTGAATTTCTGGACCTTCATGGTGTTCTCCCGTGGTGTGTCTGGGAGGGAGGTAGGGCTGGGGCGGCGGGGTGCCAAGGGGAGAGCGTTGCACGCCTCGTTCGCCCCGGCCGTACGTTTCGGCAGAACACGAAAGCGCCTCCTCCCGCCCGCATCGACACGTTACGCGATCCGTCCGGCGGCGGAAGGAGGTTCAGGATACGGGAGGTTTTGGGGGTGGGAAAAATGAGTGGGACAGTTTTTTAGCTAACTTGGCCCGGTCTCGCCTTAAGCGAACATCTTGCGACCTGAATGAATGATCGATTTCGAAAGCGGCCATTTCCTCGCAACGAATCTCGCAAGAAACGAACTGACCGGACTTTACTTCGCCTTTATCTGGCAGGGCTGACAAGGTTCTACCTTCAATGATAAAATTTGCATTAGATTGGTTGAATTGTCGGCCGAGTGTATTCCGCTGTAGAGTTCGTTCGTTCGATGAAGTGATTATAACCTGTCTTTGGTAATTTCTCGCCCCGATGCGCATCCGCACTACGACAACCAACTATCCAAGGTGAAGGCGATATGGACGGCCAACGTCTCCAAGATTTCTGGAATCAGGAGGTCAAATCACTTCTAGCAGTCTATAGGCAGTTCGAAACCTTGCTGCCCAATCCCAAGACGGCAGGGGCCGAGCACCGTGGGGAAGACGGTAGGTATGTGGAAACGTTGGTTCGCTCGTACCTTCAAAAGTATCTGCCAAAAGACCTCGAGGTTCTTACGGGCTTTATCCTCCGGCCAGCGGTTAAGCTGGGGGATAACAATAGATCAAGGTCCAACGAGAAGGATCTTCACACGACCCAGCTTGACATAATAATCTATGACTCCGGAACTTATCCCGTTTTCCAACGAATGGTCGATACGGTAATTGTCCCGCCCGAGGGCGTCGTTGCAGTGCTTTCAGTCAAGAAAACTCTCCGGGACGCGGAAATCGTAGCAGAATGTAATGCACTTCTTGAGGCCTCGAAGGCTTGCCGCTGTGACGAGAGTAGTCTCGAAGCGCGTCGTCGCGGGCCGTTCCTAGCCTTAGTCGGGACCGATTCTGACCTTGCTGACAAGAAGGAACCGAAAGAAAAAAAACTGTTCGAAAAGCTTGAGGCCCTCTACGGGAGCAGCAGCGTTTTCGACGATATGATAGGGTTCATTGGCGATCTATCCGCTTGGCATGTATTTAAAGCGCGGCCACCATCTAATCCAACTCCCTTGAATAGCGTTGCCCGATACATGTATGTAGAGCTGGCCGACGCTGAATTGCATCAGGGTTTTCAATTTTTATTGTCGGGCATACTGTCAGTATATTACGATAAGACAAGGACTGGCGTAAGGCGTCCTGGCTTCACGGCGTTTGCATCAAAACCGGCCAAGGCAATTGGAAAGATCGCTTTCAGTTCGCTACGCTAGAGTGCTCAAGTAAAAAAGGCCGCGCCGTTTCCAGCGCGACCCCCTTACCCAGTTTTTTCCGCTATTAGCCGTCAGGAGTGACCGGAAACACGCTTTGGCTGCCTAGTTGGTGGCCCACAGACCACGCTTGGCAAAACCATCAGTCATGGTAGATCAGATGTCAAGGCTTTGGTTACAGTTGGTTTGATAAACCGCATCCGACCTTCGAGTGCGGTTGCTTTGCGGATTTTGCGGATCACAAGGGTGCGCGAAATTTCGGGGCAGTATAAACATTTCCGGCCCCGACAAATTTGTCCGCTATTGGCGCAAAGCAGCCGTTGAGCAAGCGGATTATGATAGTCGATGTCTACCATGATCGGAATCCGATCGCAGGGTTTCTCCCCCTTCCAATCCCCCCAAAATCCCCGTATACCGCGCTGCGCAACGCGCCGGCGCATCCGGCCACTTCCCTCGCATACCACCCGCATTCGTTGGCGGGACTGGATAGGAGATTTTTTGATGTCTGCACCTGTTTCCCTGACATTTCCCGATGGCTCCGTCCGCGAATACCCCGCGGGCTCGACGGGCCGTGATGTCGCCGAGGCGATTTCCAAGTCTTTGGCCAAGAAGGCGATTGCGATTGCGCTCGATGGCGAGCTGCGCGATCTCTCCGAGACCGTTTCCAACGGGCGGATCGAGATCGTCACGCGCGAGGACGATCGGGCGCTGGAGCTGATCCGGCACGATGCCGCGCATGTGATGGCCGAGGCCGTGCAGGAGCTTTGGCCCGGCACGCAGGTGACCATCGGCCCGGTCATCGACAACGGCTTCTACTACGACTTTGCCAAGAACGAGCCCTTCACGCCGGACGATCTGCCGAAGATCGAAAAGCGCATGAAGGAAATCATCCAGCGCAACAAGCCGTTTACCCGGGAAATCTGGTCGCGCGACAAGGCGAAGGAGGTCTTTGCCGCCAAGGGCGAGGCCTACAAGGTCGAGTTGGTCGATGCGATCCCGGCGGGGCAGGACCTGAAGATCTATTACCAGGGCGACTGGTTCGACCTGTGTCGCGGCCCGCACATGGCGTCCACCGGCCAGATCGGCACGGCCTTCAAGCTGATGAAGGTCGCGGGCGCCTATTGGCGTGGCGACAGCAACAATCCGATGCTGACGCGCATCTACGGCACCGCCTGGCGCACGCAGGAGGAACTCGACAGCTACCTGCACATCCTCGCCGAGGCCGAAAAGCGCGACCACCGTCGCCTCGGCCGCGAAATGGACCTGTTCCATTTCCAGGAGGAAGGGCCGGGCGTCGTGTTCTGGCACGGCAAGGGCTGGCGCATGTTCCAGACGCTCGTCGCCTATATGCGCCGTCGTCTTTCCGGCACCTATGAAGAGGTGAACGCGCCGCAGGTGCTCGACAAGTCGCTGTGGGAAACGTCTGGCCACTGGGGCTGGTACCGCGACAACATGTTCAAGGTGACCGTTGCCGGCGACGAGACCGACGACGAGCGCGTCTTCGCGCTGAAGCCGATGAACTGCCCGGGCCATGTGCAGATCTTCAAGCATGGCTTGAAATCCTACCGCGAACTGCCTGTTCGCCTTGCGGAATTTGGCAACGTGCACCGTTATGAGCCGTCCGGCGCGCTGCACGGGCTGATGCGCGTGCGCGGCTTCACGCAGGACGATGCGCATGTCTTCTGCACCGACGAGCAGATGGCGGCGGAATGCCTGCGCATCAACGACCTCATCCTCTCGGTCTACAAGGATTTTGGCTTCGACGAGGTCGTCGTCAAGCTTTCGACCCGTCCGGAAAAGCGCGTCGGTTCCGATGACCTGTGGGACCGGGCGGAAAGCGTCATGATGGACGTCTTGAAGCAGATCGAGGCGCAGTCCGGCGGGCGCATCAAGACCGGCATCCTGCCGGGCGAGGGCGCGTTCTACGGGCCGAAGTTCGAATATACGCTGAAGGACGCCATCGGCCGCGAATGGCAGTGCGGCACGACGCAGGTCGACTTCAACCTGCCGGAACGCTTCGGCGCCTTCTACATCGACCAGAACTCCGACAAGAAGCAGCCGGTGATGATCCACCGCGCCATCTGCGGCTCGATGGAACGCTTCCTCGGCATTCTCATCGAGAACTTCGCCGGGCACATGCCGCTGTGGATCGCGCCGATGCAGGTGGTGGTGGCGACCATCACTTCGGAGGCGGACGATTATGGCCGCGAGGTCGCCGAACTGCTGCGCGAGGCGGGCCTCGTCGTCGAGACCGACTTCCGCAACGAGAAGATCAACTACAAGGTCCGCGAGCATTCGGTGACCAAGGTTCCGGTCATCGTCGTCTGCGGCAAGCGGGAGGCGGAGGAACGCTCCGTCAATATCCGCCGCCTCGGCTCGCAGAACCAGACGGCGATGTCGCTCGACGAGGCGATCGCCACGCTCACGCTGGAGGCGACGCCGCCGGATATCAAGCGCAAGCTCGGCAAGGCGTGAGCGCCGCCGCCCCTGTCTGAAAACTGTAATGATCCCGTGCTAACAGTGCGGGATTATCTTTTTGGGGACTACCGTGCGGTTCAAAGAACTGTCCTACGCCAACGAAAACGATCCGCGCCTCAAACGATGGTTCATCCGCTCCATGGAAGGTCTTGCCGGGCGTAACCGCTATGCCCGGCTCTACGATACGTGGCGCCATTCCATCGTCGGCACGAGTGCGCGCGTCTTCGGCGACATGCTGGAGCTGATCAACGTGCGGCTCGCCGTGCAGGGCTCTTGGCCGCCGCCGGACCTGCCGGACGGCCCCGTCGTCATCGTCGCCAACCATCCCTTCGGCATCGGCGACGGCATCGCGGTGCTGGCGCTCGCCGAACAGCTCGGCCGGCCGTTCAGGGTGATGATCCACAACGACCTGCTGAAAGTGCCGGAAATGCAGCCCTATGCGCTGCCGGTTTCCTTCGAGGAGACGAAGGAGGCGCTGGCGCTCAACATGAAGACGCGGGCGGAGGCGGTGCGGCTGCTCAAGGAGGGCACGACGGTGATCGTGTTCCCGGCGGGCGGTGTCGCGACGGCCAAGAAGGTGTTCGGCCGCGCGGAAGACCTGCCGTGGAAGATGTTCCCGGCAAAACTCATCCAGTCCGCGCAGGCGAATGTCATTCCCGTCTATTTCGAGGGGCAGAACGGCCGGCTGTTCCATCTCGCGAGCAAGGTGTCGATGACGCTGCGCCTGTCGCTGCTGATCCGCGAGTTCCGCAAGCTGTCCGGTTCGACGATCGCCGCCCGCATCGGCGGCGTGATCTGCTGGGCGGACCTCGACGCGGGCGACCGCAAGAACATCATGGCACGCCTCTACGACGCCGTCTTCGCCATGGCCCCGGCGCCGAAGCCGTTTTTGCGGCGGGCCGGCTGATCAGTCGACGACGTCTTCCGCAGCCGCCTTCTCGTCGTTGGCGTTTTCGTCGAGCAGCACTTCGACGTCGGTGTTGACGCCGGCCTTTACGGTGAAGTCGCGCTGGTAGATGCGGTTCTTGTTGCGGGCAACCGCGATATAGCTGCCTTCGGCCAGAACGACCGTCGGGAAGGCGCCGACGCTTTCGCTGACGGTGTCGCCCGAGGAGGTGAGGATCGACCAGGCGGTGTCGGCGATCGCCTCGCCACCGGGATCGGAGACGAGTTTCAGGGTGAGTTTCGCGGCGCGGTGCTGGATCGTCGCGCGCGTCAGCTTTCCGGCTTCGACCTGGATATCGGCGCGGATCACGGCATTGACGGAGCCATAGTCGGAAACGACATGGTAGGTGCCGGCGTTGAGGCGGACGACCGAGTTCGGTTTGACCTCGGCGACGACGAGGTTGCGCTCGCCGTCCTCGCGCACTTCGGCGGCGAAGATGGAGAAGCTCAGTTCCTTCGGCGGAATGCGCACGTCGGAGCCCGAGACAGCGTTCAGCATGATGCCGCCGGCATCGAGCACCATGACCTGTTTGTCGATATCGCCCGATTCGGGAACGAGCAGCTTTTTCGTCGCGCCCGCGCGGCCGAAGGCGACGTTGACGAAATATTCCCCGGGCACGAGCTGGAAGGCGGCCGTGCCGCCCTCGGAGGTGGCGAGCAGCGGCAGCTTGCCGTCGGCCGCCGGGATCGGCGAGAAGACGCGCCAGGTCAGGCCATGCTGCATGGGGCTGCCATCCTTGGTCAGCAGCGCCTCGCAGGTGATGTCGCGCAGGTTTTTCGGCGTCGCTTCACCCGTCACGATCGGATTGAACGAGGTGAGCTTGCTGCCTTTCAGCGGCGCGATGACCTCGGAAAAACTGTCGACCGAATCCTGCGCACGGGCCGGGACAAACGACGAGACGAGGCTCGCCACGGCAAGGCTCACGGCAATGGCGGGATGGATCGGCATGCGCATGGGAATGGTTGACTTCCTGACTGTAAGGCTCCACTTGAAGACGCGTCTAATGGCATTTTCAAGGCCGCGCTCGCGGGCCAAGATATTGGAACTCCCTCCCGATGAAAACCGAAATCAAGCTGATCGATTATCTTTCGACCCGCCGGTCGATCCCTGCCTTCCAGATGGGCGAACCCGGTCCGTCGAAGGACGAGGTTGAGCAGATGCTGACGCTCGCCTCGCGCGTGCCGGATCACGGCAAGCTCGCCCCCTGGCGCTTCATTGTCTATCGCGGCGAAGAGCGCCGGCGCATCAGCGAGGAACTGGCGAAGATCGCCATCGGTGACAGGCCGGACCTGTCCGAGGAAATGGTGAAGGTGGAGAATACGCGCCTGAGCCGCGCGCCCGTTGTGGTCGCCGTCGTCAGCCGCGCGGCACCGCACTTCAAGATCCCCGAATGGGAGCAGGTAATGTCGGCCGGCGCCGTCTGCCTCAACCTCGTCATGGCCGCCAATGCGCATGGTTTTGCCTCCAACTGGCTGACGGAGTGGTATGCTTTCGACGCGCGCGCCTATGCGATCCTCGGCGTGAACGAGGGCGAGAAGGTCGCCGGCTTCATCCATATCGGCACGCCCACCGTACCGCCGACCGAGCGGCCGCGGCCGGAGCTTGCCGAGATCGTCACATGGGTCGGCGATGACGCCTGACGCGCTGTTCTACGAGACCGCGCAGAACGCGCACGGCCTGAAGCACGATCCGTTCAAGGCGATCGTCGCACCGCGGCCGATCGGCTGGATCGGCACGAAGGCGGCGAACGGCGGGCGCAACCTGTCGCCCTATTCGTTCTTCAACGCGATCAGCGACAGGCCGAAACTGGTGATGTTTTCCTCCAGTGGCCACAAGGACAGCGTGACGAACATCGAGGAAACCGGCGTTTTCACCTGCTCGCTGGCGAGCCGGCACCTTGCCGAGCAGATGAACCTGAGTTCGGCCACCGTGCCGCGGGAAATCGACGAATTCGAACTGGCCAAACTGACGCCGGTCACCGGGCGTCTCGTCGATGCGCCCTATGTCGGCGAGGCCTATGCGGTGCTGGAATGCCGCGCGACGCAGATCCTGCGGCCGGCCGATATCGAGGGCCGGGAGACGGACAACTGGGTGGTGTTCGGCCAGGTCGTCGGCATCCATATCAGCCCGGAAATCCTGCGCGATGGCATGATCGACATGGCTGTCGCCCGTCCGCTCGGCCGGATGGGCTATATGGACTATGCCGATGGCGGGGCGGATGTCTTTGCCATGACGCGGCCGAAGGTGGGGTGAGGGGATCGTTCTCTCGGCCCGCGCTGCGGCGTTTGTCCGTTTTCAGTCTATTGTGACGAGCAGTGCCCGGTGGTCGGAGACCTCGGGTGCCTCCACGACCGTGAAGGCCGCGACAGGTACAGCGTCGTTCACCAGCATGTAATCCGCATAGCGGCCGGGCTTGGTGTAGAGCGAGGTTCGTGTATCCGTGAAGCCGCGGGTGGTGACGAGGTCGGTGAGGCCGAGGCCTGACAGGCGCTGGAATGTCCGGCTTTCCGGCAGCAGGTTGAAATCCCCGCACAGCACGAGGCCCTCGCCGGGGCGATGCAGTCGATTGACGAGGGCGATCAACGCTTCGGCCTGTGCATCGCGGCTCGGCGTGTCGCCTTTGCCATCCTCGGTGCGCAGGCCATGGAACTGCACGACGCAAAGCGGGCGATCCGCGGCATAGTCATAGAGCCGGAAGGCATGCGCATTGCGTGAGCGCGGATGGGCGCCGAAGCCATGCGGAGAAAAGTCCTGGTGGATGAAATCGAGCGTCTGGCCGATCACCGCGATATCCTGCCGGACGAAGGTGGCGAGGCCGAATTCCTGCCGGCAGGGACGGTCGCCGTCCATCAGTTCGCCGCGCATCGCCGGCGCGAAGAAGCCGTCATGGCCGGGCAGGGCGGTTGCGATTTCCTTGTAGAGGTTCGAGCGTTGCTGGAGTTCCACCGCGCCATCGCGGTAGGTCAGCCAATCCGACCGCGCGGCCACCGCGCGCGGCACTTCCTGCAGGCAATAGACATCGGCATCGACGGCGGCGAGATAGGCGAGGAGCGGTGCATGCAGCATGCCGCCCCAGACGTTCAGCGACAGGATTTTCATGCGCCGCCCCTCCCGCCGATGGCTCAGCCCGTCTGCGACAGGTCGCCCATGCGGTTCCAGGCATCGAGGCCGGCGATCTTGTAGGCTTCGGCGAGCGTCGGGTAGTTGAAGGTGTTTTCGACGAAATATTCGACGGTGCCCTTCAGGTTCAAGACGGCCTGGCCGATATGGACGAGTTCGGTGGCACCTTCGCCGACGATATGCACGCCGAGCAGGCGGCGGGTCTTCAGCGAGAAGATCATCTTCAATAGGCCGGAGTTCAGCCCCATGATGTGGCCGCGCGAGGTCTCGCGGAACCGCGCCATGCCGCATTCATAGGGAATGCCGCGCTCCTTGACCTCTTCCTCGGTGAGGCCGCAGGTGGAGATTTCCGGCACGGCATAGATGCCGTAGGGGAAATATTTCGGCGGCTCCTTGGCGATGGCGCCGACGGCGACGCGGGCGGCGATGCGACCCTGTTCCATCGAGGTGGAGGCAAGCGCCGGGAAGCCGACGACGTCACCGGCGGCGTAGATGTGCGGCACCTCGGTCTGGAAGGTTTCCGGATTGACGCTGAGGCGGCCGCGCGAATCCGCCTTGAGGCCGGCGGCGGAAAGGTTGAGGCTGTCCGTCGCGCCGACGCGGCCGGCGGCATAGAGCACCATGTCACAGGTGACATGGCGGCCATTGTCCAGCGTGATCTCGCATTTGCCATTGGGCAGCTTCTCCACCTTGTCGGCCTTCTGGCCGAGGATCAGCTTCATGTTGCGGTCGCGCAGATCGTGGATGAATTCCTCGATGATCTCCTTGTCGATGAAATCGAGGATCGTCGCCTTGGGGTCGATGACGGTGACCTGCGTATCGAGCGCCGAAAAGATCGTGGCATATTCGATGCCGATGACGCCGGCGCCGATGACGGCCATCGAGCGCGGCAGGTCCTGGATGTCGAGCAGTTCGTCGCTGTCGAGCACGCTGACGCCGTCGAAGGGGATGGTGTCCGGGCGGTAGGGCTTCGTGCCGACGGCGAGCATGATGCTGGCACCCTTCACATGGATGATCTCGCCGTCGTCCTTGGCGATTTCCATCGTGTCCGGCGTCACGAACTTCGCCTTGCCGCGAATGTGCTGCACGCGGTTGCGGGCGAACTGGTGCTCCAACACCTCCACCTCGTGATCGAGCGTGATGAGCAGGCGGCGGCGCAGATCGTCGGCGCTGATCTCCTGCTTGACGCGGTAGGCGCGGCCGTAGAAACCGCGTTCGCGCCAGCCGGAAAGGTTCAGCGCGGTCTCGCGCAGCGTCTTGGAGGGAATGGTGCCGGTGTGCACCGAGACGCCGCCGACGCGCTTGCCCTGCTCGATGACCAGAACCTTGCGCCCGAGCTTGGCTGCCTGAATGGCGCCGCGACGGCCTGCGGGGCCGCTGCCCACGACGACGAGATCATATTCCTGCATGTGAGATGGCCCTGGTCCTGTGCGGGAAGAATCGTATTGCGTTGCAGCAATTGTCTCCGCGGTCTCAAATTACGTCAACCGACTGTGACAGCAAAGCATTTCAATCGGATGAAAGAACGCCCATCCGATTTTGGGATATCACATAAGTCTCAAGCCCTTGAGACTGGCATGGCCGTCCTTGCCGATGATGATGTGGTCGTGCACCGTGATACCAAGGGGGCGGGCGGTGTCCACGATCGTTTTCGTCATGTCGATGTCGGCCCGCGACGGGGTCGGATCGCCGGACGGGTGATTGTGGACGAGGATGATCGCCGTCGACGACAGTTCCAGCGCCCGGCGCACCACTTCGCGCGGATAGACCGGCGTGTGATCGACCGTACCATGC
The DNA here is from genome assembly GCF_009827055.1 of Shinella kummerowiae. Taxonomy (GTDB): domain Bacteria; phylum Pseudomonadota; class Alphaproteobacteria; order Rhizobiales; family Rhizobiaceae; genus Shinella; species Shinella kummerowiae. The sequence goes on along the minus strand of NZ_WUMK01000004.1, from coordinate 302,313 downwards.
CCCTGCACCTCGTCGGCAATCAGCGTGTTGCGCTTGTCGAGGAAGAGGATGCGGAACTGTTCGCGCGGTTCGTGCGCCATGACGGCATGGCAATACTGGATGACCGAGGACCAGGAGCCGAGCACCGTCTTGTTGCGGATCTCGCTCTTCAATGAGCGCTGTGCCACGGCGGCGATCAGCTTCAGGTCCATCGCAACCACTTCGCCGATGCCGTTCACCTCCTGCAGAAGTGCCGGCGTCGCGCCGAGCACGCCGGACAGCGTGCCGAACCGCTCGAGCAGGGCCTTGGCCACCGGTTTGGTATCGCGGCGCGGGATCAGCCGGAAGAGCAGCAGTTCGAGGATTTCATAATCGGCAAGGGCGCCATCGCCGCTGGCGCTGAAACGCGCCCGGAGCCGGTCGCGGTGGCCGTGATAGTGTTTTTCGTCAAGCGCAATAGCCTTGGCCGGTGTCGCGCGGGCAGGCTGCTCGAAGAAGTGACCGCGCTCATCCGTGTCGTAGAGCAGATCCCTGGCGGGCGCAGGCTCGGCCCCCGCCGTGGCGGAGGGAGGCGTCTGCTTTGGCCCGCGCGGTCCTGTCATGGGCGGCCTATGCGGCAAGGCCGGGGCGGTCGAGACCGCCGGGCGACAGGGTGAAGATCTCGCAGCCGTCCGCCGTGACGCCAACCGTGTGTTCATATTGCGCGGACAGCGAGCGGTCGCGCGTTACCGCCGTCCAGCCGTCCGACAGGACTTTTACATGCGGGCGACCGAGATTGATCATCGGCTCGATGGTGAAGATCATGCCTTCCTTCATCTCCGGGCCTTCGTTGGCGCGGCCGTAATGCAGGATGTTCGGCGCGTCGTGGAACAGCCGGCCGACGCCGTGGCCGCAGAAATCGCGCACGACCGAGCAGCGCTCGGCTTCCGCATGGGCCTGGATCGCCTCGCCGATCGCGCCGGTGCGCGCACCGGGCCGGACGGCGGCGATGCCGCGCATCAGGCATTCATGGGTGACTTCCAGCAGGCGCTCGGCGGCGCGCTTGATCTCGCCGACCGGATACATGCGGCTCGAATCGCCATGCCAGCCGTCGAGGATATAGGTGACGTCGATATTGACGACGTCGCCTTCGCGCAGCGGCTTGTCATTGGGAATGCCGTGGCAGACGACGTGGTTGATCGAGGTGCAGCTCGACTTGGTGTAACCGCGATAGTTCAGCGTGGCGGGCAGCGCGCCGTGATCCATGCCGAATTCGAAGACGAAGCGGTCGATGACATCGGTGGCCACGCCCGGCTTCACCAGCGGATAGAGCTCATCGAGGCAGCGTGCCGTCAGCTGGCAGGCCTTGCGCATGCCGGCAAAGGCGTCTGCGTCGTAGAGGCGGATCACGCCCGTGTTCTTCAGCGGCGCGGAGGTCGCGTCGATATAGGTCACCATGGTCGAACTTTCGCTAGTCTTTGGGACTGTTCATAAAGCAGCGGCACCGGGTTCGTCCATGGCGATCGATGCGACGGGCTGGATTTGCCGGGGTGTAACCGCACATTTGACCGCATAGGCCTCGACGCCGCGCGCCCGCGCCCGTCGGAAGCCGGCCGCATAGGCCGGGTCGAGGTCGGCGCAGATCCGGAAGCGTTCGCAGTCCTCGCGCTGGATGAGATAGAGCATGACGGCGCGAAAGCCGGCCTCGGCCATGTCGCCGAGCTCTTCGAGGTGCTTGGCGCCGCGCTCCGTCACCGTGTCGGGAAATTCGGCAAGGTCGGGGGTGCGGCGGAAATGCACGTTCTTGACCTCGACATAGGCCGCCGGCCGATCGGGACCGGAAAGCAGGATGTCGATGCGCGAATTGCGGCCGTATTTCCGTTCCCGTTCCAGCACGGGATAGGTACCGAGATCGGCGACGAGACCGGCGCGGATCGCTTCCTCGGCAAGCCGGTTCGGCAGGCCGGTATTGACGCCGACGACCGTGTCGTCCGCCTCCACCAGCTCCAGCCGGTGGCGGTGCTTTCGCGTCGGGCTGTCGCTTGTCGACATCCAGATGCGCGAGCCTGGTGCCGTCAGGCCACGCATGGAGCCGGTATTGGGGCACGAGCCGGTGATCGCCGAACCATCGTCGAGAATGGCGTCGAACAGGAAGCGCTTGTAGCGCTGCACGAGGGTGCCGGAGACGAGCGGCGGATCAAATTTCATGTCGTTTCAGGCACGCACACGCACATAGGAGCCGGGCGCTTCCTCGAGGGAATTCATGCTGCCGCCGGTCTTGCGCGCCGGCACCATGCGGTCGTCCTCGGCCTTGATCCAGGCGTGCCAGTGCGGCCACCAGGAACCGGGCGTCTCGTCCGCCTTCTTCACCCAGTCCTCGAACTCACCCTTTACAGGGCCGCCTGTCCAGAACTGGTACTTCATCTTGTCCGGCGGATTGACGACGCCGGCAATGTGGCCGGACCCCGCCATGACATAGGTGACCTTGCCGCCGAAGAACTGGCTGCCGACGAAGACCGACTTCGCCGGCGCGATATGGTCTTCCTTGGTGGCGAGATTGTAGATCGGGATCTTGACGTCCTTCAACGACAGCGTCTTGCCGGCCAGCACCATTTCGCCCTTGGTGAGCGTATTCTTCAGATAACAATTACGCAGATAAAACGAGTGGTTGGCGGCAGGCATTCGCGTGGAATCTGAGTTCCAGTAGAGCAGGTCGAAGGGCATCGGATCCTGGCCCTTCAGGTAGTTGTTGACGAAATAGGGCCAGATCAGTTCGGAGGCGCGCAGCATGTTGAAGGCGGTCGCCATCTTCGAGCCGTCGAGATAGCCCGTCGTCTTCATGCCGCGCTCGATGAGGTCGATCTGCTCCTCGTCGGCAAAGACCTTCAGGTCGCCGGCATGGGTGAAATCCACCTGGGTGGTGAACAGCGTGGCCGAGCGGATGCGCTTGTCGCCTTCCTGCCCGTGCAGGGCGAGTGTCGCCGCCAGCAGAGTGCCGCCGACGCAATAGCCGATGGCGTTCACCTCATCCTCGCCGGTCGCCTGCTTGATCGTGTCGAGGGCGAAGCCGACACCCTCGCGGGCATAGGCCTCCCAGTCCTTCGTGGCGTGACGCTCGTCCGGGTTCACCCAGGAAATGACGAAGACCGTATGCCCCTGGTCGACGGCCCATTTGATGAAGGATTTCGCGGGGTTGAGGTCGAGAATGTAGAATTTGTTGATCCATGGCGGGCAGATGAGGAGAGGGCGCTTCAGCACCCTTTCCGTCGTCGCGTCGTACTGGATCACCTGGCAGACATCGCTCTGCGCCAGAACCTTGCCGGGGGTGAGCGCCATGTTTTCGCCGATGGCGAATTTGGAGGTGTCGGTCTGGCGCAGCTTGAGGTCGCCGCGGCCGGCGGCGATATCCTCGGCCAGCATCTTCATGCCGCGCACGAGGTTGGCGCCGCTCGAGGCGACCGTCTCGCGGTAGAGCTGCGGGTTGGTGGTGACGAAGTTGCTCGGCGAAATGGCGCTCGCGATCTGCTTCACGTAGAAGCCGGCCTTGTGGCGCGTATGCTCATCCAGGCCTTCCGCATCCGCGACCAGCTTCTCCGCCCAGTCGGAGGTCACGAAATAGGCCTGCCGCAGGAAATCGAAGAACGGGTTCTTGATCCAGTCTTCATCGGCGAAGCGCTTGTCCTTGCTGTGCGGGTCGGGGGCCTGCTCGACCTCCTGGCCACCGATGCGGTTGAGGGTGCGCGACCAGATGTTGAAATAGCTGCCGAGCAGCAGGGTCTGGGCTTCGAGCGTGCGGCGCGGGTCCGCCAGCCAATATTCCGACACCTTGGAGAGCGTCTTGACCATGTCGACCATCGGCTCGGAGACAGTGTCGACCTTCTCGCCGCTTTCGCGGGGGGCGAGCCAGGCGGAGGCGGCCTTGCCGAGTTGCTCGACCGTGCGGGCGAGGTTGACCGTCAGCGCCTCGGGGTCCTTGACGATATAGGGTTCGATCGTGGCGGGGTCGAACGGCTGTAAACCGGGCTTCACTCCGGCCGCATCGCGTTCATTCGCTTTGCGTTCATCGGCCATCGTTCCCTCCCGATTTTATTGTTACTTTTGTATTTTTACATTCTGAACGAAACAGATTACAAGGGCCTGACAGCCTCTAGCGGCATTATCCGGAACCGGTCGTCTCGACAGGAGCATACGTCCCCATGGCGTTCGAATTCAGGCGCTTGAGCGCCGCCCTTCTCATGGCCGCCATGCCGGTCGTTTTCGCCTCCTGCGCTTCGACGACCGAGACGGCCTCGACGGTCAATACCGGCGCCGACCGTTCCGCCGCCTATCCGGACATTACCGCCATCGTTAGCGCCGAAACACAGCAGATGAGCGACGAGGAAGCCGCCACCTACAGCGCACGCCTGACGGCGCTGACGGCACGGCGCCGCTCGGGGGCGATTTCGGACGCCGAATACCGCCGCCAACTCGCCGAATTGCAAGCATTGCGCGACGGTCACGGCCAGGCGACGCTTTCGCAGATCGAAGGCAAGAATTAACACTTGCCTTTCTTGCCGTTTGGCAGCAAAGCGGATGACGGCCACTTGGCCGTCGGCCGGGCGGAGCGCCTTCATTTTGAACGCTTTTGTCCGTAACCGATCACTTGATTCGCGCGGAGTTTTGCGTCGTCCGGCAGGGCCGCCGGAGGGGCTTCGCGCCCAACGGGGTTAAAAATGGAAGAGTTTCACAAGGTCCGGCGTCTGCCGCCGTATGTTTTCGAACAGGTCAACCGTTTGAAAGCAAGCGCGCGAGCGGGTGGTGCCGATATCATCGACCTTGGCATGGGCAACCCCGATCTGCCGACGCCCAAGGCGATCGTCGACAAGCTGTGCGAAGTGGTTCAGGACCCGCGCACGCACCGTTACTCCTCCTCCAAGGGCATTCCGGGCCTGCGCCGCGCCCAGGCCGCCTATTACGCCCGCCGTTTTGGCGTGAAGCTCAATCCGGAGACCCAGGTCGTTGCGACGCTGGGCTCCAAGGAAGGTTTTGCCAACATGGCGCAGGCGATCACCGCGCCTGGCGACGTCATCCTGTGCCCGAACCCGACCTATCCGATCCACGCCTTCGGCTTCCTGATGGCCGGCGGCGTGATCCGTTCCATGTCGGTCGAGCCGGACGAAAGCTTCTTCCCGCCGCTCGAGCGCGCGGTGCGCCATTCGATCCCGAAGCCGCTGGCGCTGATCATCAACTACCCGTCGAACCCGACGGCGCATGTCGCGACGCTCGATTTCTACAAGGACGTCGTGGCATTCGCGAAGAAGCACGACATCATCGTTCTGTCCGACCTTGCCTATTCGGAAATCTACTTCGACGACACGCCGCCGCCGTCGGTGCTGGAAGTGCCGGGCGCCATCGACATCACCGTCGAATTCACCTCCATGTCGAAGACCTTCTCCATGCCTGGCTGGCGCATGGGCTTTGCCGTCGGCAACGAGCGCCTGATCGCCGCCCTGACGCGCGTGAAGTCCTATCTCGACTACGGCGCCTTTACGCCGATCCAGGTGGCGGCGACGCATGCGCTGAACGGCGACGGTTCGGACATCGCGGAAGTGCGCAACATCTACAAGCGCCGCCGCGACGTGATGGTCGATGCGTTCGGCAAGGCCGGCTTCGAGGTTCCGCCGCCGGCAGCGACCATGTTCGCCTGGGCAAAAATCCCGGAAAAGTTCCGTCATCTCGGTTCGCTGGAGTTCTCCAAGCTGCTCGTCGAGAAGGCGGATGTCGCGGTCGCACCCGGCATCGGCTTCGGCGAGATGGGGGATGACTACGTTCGTCTCGCGCTGGTCGAGAACGAGCACCGCATCCGCCAAGCGGCGCGCAACATCAAGAAGTTCCTCTCCACGGCCGACGAGACGATGCACAACGTCATCTCGCTGAACGCCCACCGTTGACACAACCACCCTCCGCGTGACCCGCGGAGGGTTTCCTTCCCAAACATAGGACATGACCATGGCTGATGCCCTGAAGATCGGCATTGCGGGCTTGGGTACCGTTGGTGCCTCGCTCGCGAAGATTCTCGTCGAACGCAGGGACATGCTCACCACGACATGCGGCCGGCCGATCGAGATTGTGGCGGTCACAGCGCGCACCAAGGGCCGCGATCGTGGCGTCGATCTGTCTTCGGCGGAATGGTTCGATGACGCGGTTGCGCTGGCGCGTGATGCGAAGATCGACGTTTTCGTCGAACTGATGGGCGGGGCGGGCGATCCGGCCTATTCGGCCGTCAAGGCGGCGCTGTCGCGCGGCGTGCATGTCGTGACGGCCAACAAGGCGCTGCTGGCCGCGCACGGTGTGGAACTCGCCGTCATCGCGGAAAAGAACGGTTGCATTCTCAACTATGAGGCGGCCGTCGCCGGCGGCATTCCGGTCATCAAGGCGCTGCGGGAATCGCTCACCGGCAACACGATTTCCCGCGTCTACGGCATCATGAACGGCACCTGCAACTACATCCTGACCAAGATGGAGAAGGAAGGCCTGTCCTTCGAGGCCTGCCTCAAGGAGGCCCAGCGCCTCGGTTATGCCGAAGCCGATCCGGCCTTCGACATCGAGGGCAACGACACGGCGCACAAACTGTCGATCCTGACGACGCTGGCCTTCGGCACGAAGATCTCGGCCGACGACATCTATCTCGAAGGCATCACCAACATCTCGATCGACGACATCCGTGCGGCCGCCGATCTCGGCTACCGCATCAAGCTGCTCGGCGTGGCGCAGAAGACCGATACCGGCGTCGAACAGCGCGTGCACCCGACCATGGTGCCGCTCGATTCAGTCATCGCCCAGGTCGACGGCGTGACCAATGCGGTGGCGATCGAATCGGACATTCTCGGCGAATTGCTGATGGTCGGTCCGGGGGCGGGGGGCAATGCCACGGCCTCGGCGGTGCTCGGCGACATCGCCGACATCGCCAAGAGCCGCCCCGGCGCGCAGACCGTGCCGGTTCTCGGCCGGCCGGCGGCAGCGCTGGCGCCCTACAAGCGCGCACAGATCCGCAAACATCACGGCGGCTACTTCATTCGCCTGTCGGTGGAAGACCGCACCGGTGTCTTCGCCAGCATCGCCAAGCACATGGCGGAAAACGGCATCTCGCTCGAATCGATCGTTCAGCGCGCGCAGGCAAGTGCTGAATCGACCGATCCGAAGACGATCATCCTCGTCACGCACGCGACGATGGAGGATTCCGTCCGCAAGGCCGTCGCCTCCATCAAGAGCGAGGGCTATCTGGTCGGCGAGCCGCAGGTGATCCGCATCGAGCGCCCGAAGACCGCCTGATTGCCCGTTCTCCCGTCCGGCATGCTATGAGGTTGCCGACAAGCCTTGCCCACCCACTGCCGTCATCCTCGGCCTCGCGCCGAGGATCCATTCTTCTCGACGGTTTGTGGATGCTCGGGTCGAGCCCGAGCATGACGAAGGAGAGGTTTTTGGGACTTTAAGCGGTCTGGAGGCAGGAGCGAAACGCATGTTGGAAAACGCAGATCCCGTCAGCCGGGCCTTTCTCGGCGTCGAGCGCTCGGCGACCGGCCAGCGCTGGGTGGCGCGGCTCGATCAGGCGGGGGAAAACCGCGCCTTGGCGATGAGCCAGAGCCACGGCCTGCCGGACCTGATCTCCCGCGTGCTGGCGGGCCGCGGCGTGTCGTTCGACGGTGCGCTCGAATTCCTCGACCCGACCTTGCGGCGCCTGATGCCGGAGCCCTACAGCCTGATGGATTGCGAAGCAGCGGTGGAGCGGCTGGCACGCGCCATCGAACGTGGGGAACGGGTGGCGATCTTCGGCGACTACGACGTCGATGGCGCCGCGTCCTCCGCACTTCTCTATCGTTTCCTCGCGCATTTCGGCGTTCAGGCGGAAATCTACATCCCGGACCGGATTTTCGAGGGTTACGGCCCCAACCCCAACGCCATCGCCCAGCTCATCGAGCGCGGCGCGCAGCTCATCGTCACCGTCGATTGTGGCTCGACCAGCCACGAATCGCTTGCCGTGGCGCGCGAACGCGGCATCGACGTCGTCGTTCTCGACCACCACCAGGTCGGCGAGGACCTGCCGCCGGCGCTGGCGCTGGTCAATCCGAACCGTGAGGACGATCTTTCGGGGCAGGGGCATCTTTCCGCCGCCGGTGTCGTCTTCCTCGTGCTGGTGGCCCTGCAGCGGTTCTTGCGGTCGCGCGGCGATACGCGGGCCGCGGGCTTCGATCTTCTTTCCATGCTCGATCTCGTGGCGCTTTCCACGGTCTGCGACGTGGTGCCGCTCAAGGGCCTGAACCGTGCCTATGTGGTGAAGGGCCTGGTCGCCGCGCGTCATCTCGGCAATGCGGGGCTGACGGCGCTTCTCAAGCAGGCGGGTATCGGCGGGCCGGTGACGCCTTATCATCTCGGTTTTCTCGTCGGCCCACGCATCAATGCCGGCGGGCGCATCGGCGATGCGGCGCTCGGCAGCCGGCTCCTGACGATCGACGAGCCGGGCGAGGCCGAGCGCATCACCAAGCAGCTCGACGAGCTCAATCGCGAGCGCCAGGCCATGGAGGCCGCGATGCTCGCCGAGGCGGAGGCCGAAGCGCAGGCGGAATATGGCACGGGTGACGGTGCCTCGGTGATTCTCACCGCTCGCGAGGGCTGGCACCCCGGCGTCGTCGGCCTGCTCGCTTCGCGTCTCAAGGACCGGTTCCGCCGCCCCGCCTTCGCCATCGCCTTCGACCCATCGGGCAAGGGCACCGGCTCCGGCCGCTCGATCAGCGGCTTCGACATGGGCCGCATGGTGCGCGCCGCCGTGGAAGAGGGGATCCTCGTGAAAGGCGGCGGCCACGCCATGGCCGCCGGCCTGACCGTGGAGCGGAGCAATCTCGGCCGCCTGCGCAGTTTCTTCGAGGAGCGCGCCGAACGCGCCGTGCGCGACCTGGTGGCCGTGGAAACGCTGAAGATCGACGGCGCGCTGAGCGCAAGCGGCGCGACGCTGGCGCTCGCCGACCAGCTCGAACAGGCCGGCCCCTATGGCTCCGGCCACCCGCAGCCGATTTTCGCGCTACCGGCGCACCGCGTGCGCGATGTGCGCCCGGTCGGCGTCAATCACCTGCGCATCGGTCTGGAAGGCCCCGATGGCGGTCGCCTGGATGCCATGGCGTTCCGTGCCGCCGAAGCCGATCTCGGCCTCTTCCTGATGAAGGAACGCGGCCAGGCGGTGCATCTTGCGGGCACGCTTTCCGCCGATAGCTGGCAGGGCAGCCGGCGCATGCAGTTTCGCGTGCTCGATGCTGCGAAGGCGTTCTGAACGGTAGTCTAAGGGGAGGGAACCGTGGCACGCCCTAGGGGAGTCGAACCCCTCTTTTCAGAATGAAAATCTGACGTCCTAACCGATAGACGAAGGGCGCGTGCGGTGGGCGTCTTCTAGTCGGGCGGGCGGATTCGTGCAAGCCCTAAATGCAGGAATTTTCTATTTTTTCCACGGCGGGCTCAAACACGGAATTCGCGCGGGGCGAGGGCGTCATCATCGATTTTGCGAGGGAACCGTGGCACGCCCTAGGGGAGTCGAACCCCTCTTTTCAGAATGAAAATCTGACGTCCTAACCGATAGACGAAGGGCGCGTGCGGTGGGCGTTTTCTAATCAGGACCGGCTGAATGTGCAAGACGAAAAATAGCGTTCGACGCAACTTTTTCACAGCCGAAACAGAGGTTTCAGGCGGATCGGGATAGAGATGGAAAGGGGAGGGAACCGTGGCACGCCCTAGGGGAGTCGAACCCCTCTTTTCAGAATGAAAATCTGACGTCCTAACCGATAGACGAAGGGCGCGTGCGGTGGGCGTCTTATAGAAGGAGGTTTTGCCTTCCGCAAGCGGGAAAAAGCCGTTGTGACAAAAAAATGAAAAGCCGCCCGGAGGGCGGCTTTGAAGGGGTGAAAACGCAGGTATCGCAGGCGGTTAGGCCGCAGACCCTATTTGCGTCGGCGGCAGCGCCAGTTCCAGTCGCGTTCCGTACCGATGTCGATATGCACGGATTCGGTATGGCAATAGGTGCCGACGCCGCCACGGCCGGGCATGGTGCGCAGATATTCCGCAAGCTCCCATTTGCTGACACCGGCGATCTGGATATCCGCCGCCTCGCAGCGTGTGTGCAGCGACTGCTTGGCCCGGTTGCGCTTCAGGTCGCGCAGGCCGGAGGTGACGATGATCGGCTTGTCATAATGCTTCTCGATGGTCTTCAGCACCTGCAGCAGTTCCGGCTTGAAACAGCCGGTCTGCACCTTTTCGGTCTGCAGCCACAGGCCATTCGGCGCGAGGCGCGCAAGGCCGGCAAGCGAGGCGACTTCCTTGAACTGCGGTGCGTCGTCCTCGACCTCTTCGGATTCCGAGTGGTCCGTCGAAAACAGCGCGTTGGCCGTGGTAACGCCCGGAAGCGTGCCGAGCGAGGCCTTCTGCGTGGCATTAGCGCTGTCGCGGCTGATGACGCGGCGCGGCTGCACGGCAAACCGTTCGCCGTCGAACTGCTCCTTGGCTTCGCGCTTGTTGGCGAAGAGGGAGGCGAGCGTCACGGTCTTGCGCGGCTGGTCCTTGGTCTGTGTGCCCGTTTCCGGCAGGGCGGCGACAGCGCCGTCATCCGCCGGGGCTGCAAGCGCGAGGTCCGCGGCATTGCCGGCGGCTGCTTCCGCGACGAGCGCGGTGCGCGCCGTCTTCGGGATCGGCACGGTTTCCGGCAGCGTGACTTCGGCCTTTTCATCGCCGAGGGTGGCGACCGGCTGCTGCGTGGACGAATCGGTCGTCGGCATGTCCTCTACCGGCAGCCGCCCGGACTGGTCGGCGGTCTGTGCTGCGCCCGAACCGGCATAGAGGCTGTTGATGGTGCCATTCGCGCCGGTCGTCTGCGTGGTCGCATAGGCATTGCTGGTGGGCGTCGCCTGGTTGCCATTGGAATAGATGCTGACCTTGCCGGCATTCAGCGAGGTGGGCTGCATGACGAGCCCAGCCATGTCGCTGCCGGCTTCGCCTGTGGTCTGCTGCACCGTCGCGCCGGCATCGGCCGTGACGGAGGCATCCTGCGTTGCCCCGCCAGCCGCCGCACCAGCGGCGATGACCGGCGTTGTGGTCTCTTCGGTGCTGCCTTCGCCGACGGAATCTTCGCTTTCCTGCGCCGCCTTGTTATCGGCGCGCATATCCGTGGAGGCCGCGGAAACGCAGCCCGAAAGCGTGGCAACCGAAACGGCCAGCAGCAATCCATACCGCAGCGCCTTCAGGCCTGACCACTTTCCCTGCAAATCTTGCAAAGGCTTTCCCCCGCATTCGACGTTCGTGCCCTCGGTCTTGCCGCCGGTCGGGCCATGTCTTCAAACAGTCGCAACCGCAAGCGAGAACAGCCCGATGGGCCAAGTTGCGGTTGCCGCGATGTTAGCGTTTCGACCGGGTGTGTAAAGGTCGAAGCGCGCGAAGCCGTAAAACACAGAACGGGAAGCATCCGGCTCCGAATCGGCCAAACACCCCTCTCACTGGCGATCGACCGGAACGGCAAGAAAATTCCGGTCAAATACGGCGAAACAATGGTCTTGTCATACAATATAGGACGCAAGCTTTGCCCGGAGCTTGCGTCCCGCGCGGGGCCTTACCAGGCGCCGGTATTGCCCATGGAGGCCCAGGGCTCCGCGGGCGCCAGGTTCTCGCCCCTCTGCAGGATTTCGATGGAAATGCCGTCCGGCGAGCGCACGAAGGCCATGTGGCCATCCCGCGGCGGGCGGTTGATCGTGACGCCGTTGTCCATCAGGTTCTGGCAGATCGCATAGATATCGTCGACCTCGTAGGCGAGGTGGCCGAAATTGCGCCCGCCGGCATAGTCCTCGGTGTCCCAGTTGTAGGTGAGTTCGAGGCAGGGGGCGGCGTTTTCCCGCGCGGCATCGACATCCTCGGGGGCGGCCAGGAAGATCAGGGTGAAGCGGCCCTTTTCATTCTCATAACGGCGCACTTCCACGAGACCGAACAGGGTGCAGTAGAAATGCAGGGACTGGTCGACGTCTTTCACGCGGACCATCGTGTGGAGATAACGCATTGGAAAATCCTTAGAATGTGGAATCGCCCGGAAGATTAGGGTTTTGTCAGCCTGAGGCAAGCCTCGCGGCCTACCAATACGACCGGCAAAACTTTCAAAGGGGCTTGCGCATTCGCATCGGGACAATGTTATTCTGGTTATCAAGAATCAGTTAACCGTAACTCATGTGACGCGTAAACGAGGGGCTGGCAGGTCATGGTGGACAGAGTGTCTTCAAAGGAAATCACGGGCCGTGATGACCAGAGCAATGACGCTGTCGATCTGATCGAGATCACCGGCGTCATCAAATGGTTCGACGTCGCCAAGGGGTTCGGCTTCATCGTGCCGGACAACGGCATGCAGGACGTGCTTGTGCATGTCACCTGCCTCCGCCGCGATGGCTACCAGACGGTTCTGGAAGGCACGCGCGTCGTGGCGCTGATCCAGAAGCGCGACCGCGGTTACCAGGCCTTCCGCATCCTTTCCATGGACCAGTCGACGGCCGTGCATCCCTCGCAGATGCCGCCGGTCAAGACCCATGTGCAGGTCACGCCGTCGAGCGGGCTGGAGCGCGTGCTGGTGAAATGGTTCAACCGCACCAAGGGGTTCGGCTTCCTGACACGGGGTGAGGGCACCGAGGACATCTTCATCCATATGGAGACGCTGCGCCGATTCGGTCTGACCGAGCTGCGGCCGGGGCAGGTGGTTCTGGTGCGCTTCGGTGACGGCGACAAGGGCCTGATGGCTGCCGAAATTCACCCCGACAATCCGGCTCCCGGCAACAGGGCGCACTGATGACGGTTTTTGCGCGCGCTTTCGGTTTGGCGCGCCTGCCCGGCGCCTTGCTGGCCGTTGTTCTCTTCATGCCGCTTGCGGCCTGTGCCGCCGAAACCTTCGACAAGCAGCCGCTGGCGATCGTCACCAAGGATGGCAAAAGCCATGCCTTTACGGTGGAACTCGCTGTGACGCCGCGCCAGCGGGAGCAGGGGTTGATGAACCGCCGCGAAATGGCGCCGGATCACGGCATGCTTTTCGCGTTCGGTGAAACGCGGCAGGTCTTCATGTGGATGAAGAACACCTATCTGCCGCTCGACATGCTGTTCATCGCCAAGGACGGCAAGGTGCGCGCCATCAAGGAAAATGCCGAGCCGCTGTCCGAATCGATCATCGATTCGCAGGGGCCGATCGACTACGTGCTGGAACTGAACGGCGGCACCGTGAAGCGCCTCGGTATTCGCGCTGGCAACCGCGTGCAGAGCGAACTGATCGAATCCCAGCGCAAGGCGCAATAGGGCCCTTGGCGGCGACCTGTCGTCGAGACGGCAGTTTCGCTGTAAAATCCGGGACAAGCCGCCTTTTGCTGTTGCGGCGCAGGGCCGATGCGTGTATCTCCCCATCGCCGGGACGGACGGAGTGTAGCGCAGTCTGGTAGCGCATCTGGTTTGGGACCAGAGGGTCGGGAGTTCGAATCTCTCCACTCCGACCACGTCCGGCGGGCGTTTCGATGCCAAATGCTCTTCCGGTCATTCCCCCTTCACGGAATCTGGGTTATGCATTCTCGGACGCGCGCCGGCATAACGGTGCGCCTTTATGCGAGAATTCTGGAGCCGCTTCGATGACCGCGAAGATCTATCGTCCCGCCAAGACCGCCATGCAGTCCGGCAAGGCCAAGACCAACCTCTGGGTTCTGGAGTTCGACGCCGAAAAGCCGCGGACGATCGATCCGATCATGGGCTATACGAGCTCCGGCGACATGTACCAGCAGGTCAAGCTGACCTTCGAGACCAGCGAAGAGGCGGTGGCTTACGCGACGCGCAATGGTATCGAATACCGCGTGATCGAGCCCAAGGAAGCGACCCGCAAGCGCGTTGCCTACCCGGACAATTTCCGCTTCAGCCGCACACAGCCCTGGACCCATTGAGGTTTCCGGCCTTGCCGGTTCCGGCCCCTTAGCTCAGCTGGATAGAGCATCTGCCTTCTAAGCAGAATGTCGCAGGTTCGAGCCCTGCAGGGGTCGCCAATCTTTTCAAGTGCTTAGGGTGTTTGCTGGATCGCTGGGCGCGGGCGTCCCAATGTCTCGCGCAGCCCATGGAACGCCAGGTCCGGCATCACTGAATGATGCATGTCCCTGGCCAATCGCGGCAGGAGCGGCCTGCACAGCCCGAGAGTGTCAGTCCCACGATGGCGAGACAGATAACAGCGGCAATCGCTCGAACCTTCAATGCGTCGTCTCCCTCTGTTCGATCATCCGTTCGCCGATCGACTGATCCTGTGGCGTCCGGTTGATTGGTTCAACGTGTCGCTGGAACTTGCCCACAGACTTTCGATCTTTAACGGGCGCACGCACGTCACCAAAGTCGGGGAGAGTGGCATTCCGGCGTTGCAGGGTCTGGACATTTCAAACTTGAACCCATCTCACGATTATAACAATGATCACATAAGATAGATTATGGAACTGACTGGTGGACGTGAAGCCTGAAAATGCTGGAAATCGGGTTTCATCCTTGACCCCGAACCGCCCGCGGCCTTAAGCGGAACGGCAGACGGAACCAACAGTGAAAGCCAGCGACGATGAGCGATTTGCGCATTCTCTCCGACGCCCATATCCCGGAACTGCCGAACCGCTACAACGGCAAGGTCCGTGAGAATTACGACCTGCCGGATGGCAGCCGCATCATCATCGCGACAGACCGGCTGAGCGCCTTCGATGTCATTCTGACGGCCATTCCCTTCAAGGGCCAGGTTCTGACGCAGACGGCGCGCTACTGGTTCGAGGAAACCGCCGATATCTGCCCGAACCATGTGCTGTCCTATCCGGACCCGAACGTCGTCATCGGCACGCGGCTGGACATCTTGCCGGTCGAGATCGTCGTGCGTGGTTATCTTGCCGGCACGACCAGCACGTCGATCCTGACGAAGTACCGCAAGGGCGAGCGCCAGATGTATGGCATCACGCTGCCGGATGGCCTCAAGGACAACGAAAAACTGCCCGAGCCGATCATCACGCCCACCAGCAAGGCGTTCGACGGCGGCCATGACGAGCCGCTGTCCGGCGAAGAAATCCTTGCCCAGGGCCTGCTGACGGCCGAGCAATGGGAAACGGTGTCGCGCTATGCCTTGGCACTCTTTGCGCGCGGACAGGCGCGCGCAGCGGAACGCGGGCTGATCCTCGTCGACACCAAATACGAATTCGGCACGGACAAGGACGGCCGTATCGTGCTGGCCGACGAGATCCACACGCCGGATTCGAGCCGCTACTGGATCGCCGACAGCTATGAGGAAAGTTTCGCCACGGGTGGCCGTCCGGCAAGCTTCGACAAGGATTTCGTGCGCGCCTGGGTCACCGAGCGCTGCGATCCCTACAAGGATCCGATCCCGGAAATCCCGCGCGATCTCGTCGAGCAGACGTCGAAGGTCTACATCCAGGCCTTTGAACAGATTACCGGAAAGACCTTTGTGCCGGATCTTTCCGGCGACACGGTTCTCGACCGCATCCGCACGAATCTGGCGCCCTATTTCGCCTGATCGTCGGCGAGCGTTATTTCGAAGCTCAGACCATCATACGCCGGCTCGACATGGGCCGGCGTTTCCTTTTGCACGGTGTCGTAGTCGAGCGGCACATGCATGTGGGTCAGGATCGCGCGTGCCGGTTTCAACCGCTCGATCCAGTCCAGCGCCTGGCTGAGCGACAGATGGCTCGAATGGTAGCGGTACTGCAGGGCGTCGATGATCAGCATGTCGAGGCCCGCAAGACGTGGCACCGTGTCGTCCGGGAAGTCACTGATATCGCTGCAATAGGCCACATTGCCGATGCGGAAGCCGAGCGAATGGATCGAGCCGTGCACCTGGAGGAGGGGTTGGAAGGTAATGGAGCCCCCTGCCCCTTCGATCGTCACCGGTGCATCCATCGGCTCGATCAGGTTCTCCGTCACGATCGGCGGATACATGCTGCCGGGCGGCGTCTTCAGGCAATAGCCGAAGCCTTCGCGGATGCGCTCCATGGTCGCCACATCGGCCCAGATCGGAATCTGCTTGTGATTGTGCAGCACGAACCCGCGGATATCGTCGATACCGTGAATATGGTCGGCGTGAGGATGGGAAAACAGCACCGCGTCGATGTTCTGCACGCCCGCGGCGATCATCTGAACGCGGAAATCCGGGCCGGTATCGATGACGACGGTCGTCGTGCCGTCGGGGCCGATTTGCTCGACGAGAAAGGCAGCGCGGGTGCGGCGGTTCTTCGGATTGGCCGGGTCGCAGGCACCCCAGTCACCGGTAATGCGCGGCACGCCGGGTGATGAGCCGCAGCCGAGAATGGTGAAGCGCCGGACGGTGGCCACGCCTACACCCGCGGCATCTTCGAGAAGATGCGGAAGGCGTTTTCCGTGGTGATGCGGGCGATCTCGTCCACGCTGACGCCGACGGTCTCGGCGAGCACCGCGGCCGTGTGCGCCACATAGGCCGGCTCGTTGCGCTTGCCCCGGAACGGTTTTGGCGCGAGATAGGGCGCGTCGGTCTCGACCAGCATGCGCTCCAGCGGCACGGTTTTCGCGATCTCGCGCAATTCCTCCGATTTCGGGAAAGTCAGGATGCCGGAGAAGGAGACGTAACCGCCGAGTTCGACACCGACGCGGGCAATCTCCGGACCGGAGGAGAAACAATGCAGCAGGAAGGGGAAGGCCCCCTTCCCTGTTTCCGCCGTCAGGATCGCCGCCATGTCCTCATCCGCCGAGCGGCTGTGGATGACGAGCGGCAGACCGGTTTCGCGGGCCGTGGCAATGTGGTTGACGAGGCCGATCTGCTGGGCGTCTCGCGGCGCATTGTCGTAAAAATAGTCGAGACCCGCCTCGCCGATCGCCACGACGCGGGGATGCTGCGACAGTGCAACCAGTTCCGAGACCGGAATATCCAGTTCCTCATCCGCATTGTGCGGATGTGTGCCGACCGAGCAGAACACCGACGGGTATTTTTCGGCGATCGCCAGGATCGTCGGAAACTTCTTCACTCGCGTCGAGATGGTGATCATCTGCTTCACGCCGGCCGCGTGCGCGCGCGCGACGATGTCGTCGCGCTCCGCTTCGAAGTCGGGAAAATCCAGATGGCAATGGGTGTCGATCAGCATTGCGCTTTTAAGCCTCTGGCGGGACGTAACGCGGGAAGACCGGCGTCGGGGCCTCCAGCGGCGTGCCGCTGACAAGACGGCCAGCCGCGCCAAGGGCTGCAAAATCGCGCTTGTCGACGGGGGCCGCCACGAGATCGAGCAGTTTGCGGCCGGACTTGGGCACGAAGGGCTGCAGCAGGATCGCGATCTGGCGCACGACTTCGGCCGTGACATAAAGCACGGTGCCCATGCGCACCGGATCGGTCTTCTTCAGCGCCCACGGCGCCTCGCCGGCGAAGTAGCGGTCCGCCTCCGACACGACGGCGATGATTGCCGTCAGCGCCTTGTGGATCTGCTGCTTGCCCATTTCCTCGCGCGTCACCGCATGCAGCGCATCGACGGAATCGAGCATCGCACGGTCGGCGTCGGAAAGCTCGCCGCACTCCGGCACCTTGCCGTCGCAGTTCTTGACGATCATCGACAGCGAGCGGCTGGCGAGGTTGCCGATGCCGTTGGCGAGGTCGGAATTGATGCGGGTCGCGATCCCCTCCTCGCTATAGCTGCCGTCCTGGCCGAAGGAGACTTCGCGCAGGAAGAAATAGCGGATCGGATCGAGGCCGAAATGGTTCACCAGGTTGACCGGATCGACGACGTTGCCGAGCGACTTCGACATCTTCTCGCCCTTGTTGAGCAGGAAGCCGTGGGCGAAGACGCGCTCCGGCAGAGGCACGCCGGCCGACATCAGGAAGGCCGGCCAGTAGACGGCGTGGAAGCGGATGATGTCCTTGCCGATGATATGGATGTTCGCCGGCCAGTATTTTGCCCGCGGGCCTTCCGGGTCGGTGAGGTAACCGGTGGCGGTGATGTAGTTCGTCAGCGCGTCGACCCAGACATACATGACATGTGCAGGATCGTCCGGGACAGGAATGCCCCAATCGAAGGTCGTGCGCGAGACCGACAGGTCCTTGAGGCCGGACTTGACGAAAGAGATCACCTCGTTGCGGCGCTCGGTCGGGCCGATGAAGTCCGGATTGTCCTCGTAGTGCTTCAGCAGCTTGTCCTGGTAGTCCGACAGGCGGAAGAAGTAGCTCTCCTCCTCCACCCACTCGACAGGCGTGCCCTGCGGTCCGTAGCGCACGCCGTCATCGCGCTTCTCGGTCTCGTTTTCCTGGTAATAGGCCTCGTCACGCACCGAATACCAGCCGGCGTAACCGCCCTTGTAGATATCGCCATTGGCTTCCATGCGGCGCCAGATTTCGGCGCAGGCCTCGTAGTGGCGGTCTTCGGTCGTGCGGATGAAATCATCGTTCGACGCATTAAGAAGAACGGCCATATCCTTGAATTCTTTCGAATTCCGATCGGCCAATTCACGCGGGGAAATACCCTCCTTGCGTGCCGTCTGCTGCATCTTCTGGCCGTGTTCGTCCGTGCCCGTCAGGAAGAAGACGTCGCGCCCGTCGAGCCGCTGGTAGCGCGCCATGGCATCCGTCGCGATCAGCTCGTAGGCATGGCCGATATGCGGCTTGCCGTTCGGGTAGGAAATGGCGGTCGTGATGTAGAAGCGGGATGTGTCGGTCATGGGGCGTATCTGTCTTCGTTTGTGCAATGCCGCAAGGTATTAGACCATGCGGGCGCGGAGGGAAACAGCAAGTTTCCCTCTCGTCGTGTTCGCGCCTTGTCTCCGCGCCTGGAACGCGATCGCCCTACCCTTTGATGACGTGTATTAACGGCGTGCATATCGGGCCGAATTCAGGAAGGATCAGGAGGATACTACCGATCTTCGTCCTTCGTCTGAGGACGAGTTCATTGCCATCGCTGCCCTCATAGAAGTCCAGGCTTCGCTCGCTACCGAACGTCTGCCTGGAATAGCCAGTGCCAAACGAGCAATCGCCCGATGCGCAGCGCAGGGTTATTTCGCTCGAGAGGCATCGGGAACTGCCTTCGTGCACTTTGAGGGAAAGGTCAAAGTTATGCTGTTCCCGCGTGAAAATCTCGCAATCCTTGCCAAGGGTGCATGTGGCAGCACCAGCAACCGGCTCACCGTCGTCCGGCAGGATGGCCGCCTGGACGGCAAACGAAACGCCGTTCCTGCTGTCGGCGACGGCAGCCGTCGCAGAAAGTAACACTGCAAAAACAGCGCAAGAGAACACCCTCGTCGGCATGAACATCCCCATCCCGGAATACGGAAGAAAGGTTGCAACCGACTGAGCCGGAACTGTGGCGCAAGCGTCTAGAGCGAAGCCCGGATATCGTCGAGCACGCTGATGATCGTCTGCTTCCGGTCGAGATTGTAGGCCTGCGCGACGGTGATGCGTTCGCCAAGCTGCGAGGAAAGGTGGGCGAGACGATCGGCACGAGCGATGTTGCCGGACAGCGCGGCGTTGCGGGCGCTGTCGGTCACGAAATCCGTGACGTGCTGGCAGAAGAACGAGAAGACCGTGTCGCTGTCCTTGGCCGAGAGCACGTCGGCGAGCTTGTGCACGTCGCGGCGTGGCGGCTCGGCTACAGCATCGACGATGGTGCGGAAGGCTTCGACAATATCGAAGCCGCCGTAGTTCACCAGCTTCAGCGCCTCCGAGACGCTGCCATGGGCTGCCGAGAGCACGTCTGCCGCACGCGGGCCGGACGGGGCGGCGCCGAGGCTGTCGAGTGCGGCGGCGAGATCGGTTTCCGACAGCGGCGACAGCGCAAGCGGCAGGCAGCGCGAGCGGATGGTCGGCAGCAGCTTGCCCGGCGCGTGGGTCAGAACAAGGAAGAGCGAACGCTTCGGCGGCTCTTCGAGGATTTTGAGGATGGCATTGGCGGCGTTGCGGTTGAGGTCGTCGGCGGGATCGATGATGACGATGCGCCAATTGCCCGTGCCGGACGTCTGCGCCAGGAATTTTCCGGCCTTGCGCACCTCGTCCACGGTGATGGCGGACTTCACCTTGCCGGTTTTCTCGTCGACCGGCCGGGTGAGGTGCAACAGATTGTGCGAGGCGCCGGCCACGAGCTGGCGGGTGATCGCAGACCCGGGCGATGGGTCGGCCATCGTTTCCGGCGCCTCGGCCGGTTCGGGATGGTGCAGCACATGGTTGGCGAAGCGAAAGGCGAGCGTCGCCTTGCCAATGCCTTCCGGCCCCTCGATCAGGATGGCGTGGTGGCCCTTGCCGGACCGGTAGGAGCGCGCCAGGAACTGCTCCGCCGCGGCATGGCCGAAAAACCGTGTCTGCTCGGCAGGATGCACCGCGCCGTCGAGGATGCCGGGACGATCGTCGCTCACGAGATAGGCTCCGGGTCGTGTCGGTCATGCGCGTTGATCGGCAGCAGCGGCTCGGCGATGGCGAGCACCTGGTCGGCGATCGCCTCCTGCGTCTGCGTCGCGTCGACCACGCGGCAGCGCAGCGGTTCGCGCTCGGCAATGTCGAGAAAGGCCTCGCGGCGCTTCTCGTGCGTTTCCAGCTCTTCTTTCTCGAAGCGGTCCGGTTGTTCGTCCGGCCCGGCGCTGCGCTTGCGGGCGCGCTCCAGGCCGATGGCGGCCGGCAGGTCGAAGATGATGGTACAGTCCGGCACGACGCCGTTGACCGCCACGCGCTCCAGGGCTGCGATGAACGGCTGTTCCAGGTTGCCGGTAATGCCCTGGTAGACGCGGGACGAATCCATGAAGCGATCACAGAGCACGACGGTGCCCGCTGAGAGCGCCGGGCGGATGACCTGCTCGACATGATCATTGCGGGCGGCGGCAAAGAGGATCGCTTCCATGCGGATACCGTAGGGCTCGGCCGCGCCGGACAGGAGAACGTGCCGCACGGCTTCCGCGCCCTTCGAGCCGCCGGGCTCGCGTGTCATCAGCACGGTCAGGCCGCGTGCCCGCAACGCCTCGGCCAGAAGTCGGATCTGCGTCGACTTTCCGGCGCCCTCGCCGCCTTCGAACGTGACAAACAAACCGGGTGCGGCCGACAAATCCTGTTTCCGTTACCAATGGCCGTCAGAGCGGCGTTACCCGGCGGGGCCGGGACGAGTCGGACCACTACTAACCGATGTTTCCGGCCGGCGAAACGCTTTTCACCCTCGCCCGCCCCGTCAAATCCAGAAGAAGAACAGTTCGATCAGCGCATCGAGCGCGCGCGAGCGCAGGGCGCCGACACCGACCGAGCCGGCCGTCTCCACCGGAACCTCGCGCAACAACTGTTTGTCGTTCCAGATTTTCAGGGTGCCGATCGCCTTGCCCGGTTCGACCGGCGCGCGCACCGGCCACGTATAGACGACGCGCGCGACGAGCTTTTGCGAATTGTCCTTCGGCAGGAACACATCCACCTGCTCGCCGGCGACCAGCGGCACGCTGGACGCGTCGCCGCCATAGACGCTGGCATCGGCAATTGCCTCGCCCTCTCTGAAGAGCGTGCGGCGCTCGAAGGAGGAGAGCGCCCACTCGATGATGCGGCGGGTTTCCTCGATCCGGGCCTTGTCGTTTTCCATGCCGCCCATGGCGAGCACGAGGTGTTTGCCGTCGCGATTGACCGCTGCGACGATGGAATAGCCGCCCTCCTCCGAAAAGCCGGTGACGAAACCGGTCACGCCGATATTGAGGGCCAGAAGCGGGTTGCGGTTGCGCTGCTTGATCTTGTTCCACTCGAATTCCGGCTCGAGATAGTAGCGCATGTAATCGGGATAGGTCGTCTGCAGATGCCGGGCGAGTTGCACCATCTCGCGCATCGTCACCTTGTTTGCGGGGTTTGGCAGGCCGGTGGCATTGGCGAAAGCGGATTTTTGCAGGCCCAGCGCCCGCGCCTCCTCCGTCATTCTTTCGGCAAAGGCGGGCTCCGATCCGGCAATACCCTCGCCGAGGATGATGCAGGCGTCATTGGCGAACTGAACGATGACGCCGCGGACCAGATCCTCGACGCGCACATTCGATTTCAGGGCGGCGAACATGGTGGAGGTGCGCGAGGGCGCGCCGCCGGTGCGCCAGGCATGTTCGGTGACGGGATATTGCGTGTCGAGCGTGATGTCGCCGCCGGCCAGCGCCTTGAAGACCGTCGCCATGGTCATCAGCTTGGCAAGCGAGGCCGCCGGGACGGTTTCGTCCTCGGCCCGGGCAAACAACACCGTGCCGGTCTCCGCCTCGATGAGGTAGACCTGCTTCGCCTTGACGTCGAAACCGGCTTGCGGCGCGGCGGACTGGGCGTGGGCGACGCCAGAGACGGTGAGAAGGACAATGAGGAAGGCGAAAAGGCGGCGATGCATGGCGACTCCGGATGTCGTCACACTCCCACAGCCGACCGCATTGCGCAAACGGCTTTGGGAACGCGGGCGATCAGCCCGCGTTGTCGGCAAATGCGGACAGCGGCGTCAACTGGCCGTCGATCGTCAGGATGGCATCGAAGGCGCCGGCGGCATCACGCACGCGCTCGTCGGCATAGGCTGCCGCATAGCTCGGCTCGGCCGAAAGCTGCGGCACGAAATTCGGCCGTTCGATCGGCAACGGGCCGATTGCCGGCAGCATGACGAACTGCTCCATCACCTGGAAGGCGTCGGCTTCCGGCGCCGTCTTGGCGAGCGCCGTCATCGTGCTCTTGTCGGGCACGGTCAGGATGTTTTCGTCCGCAGCGACGCCGGGCAGCGCGCGGCTGTCGGCCGATGCCACCATGACGCCCGTCGCGATCTGGCCGCCCGGATCGACCGCCGGGACGCGCGAGCCCTTGGTGACGTAGGAGGCCATGAGATAGGGCATGTCGTTGCCCTCGAGCGGCGCCTTGCCGACATATTGCACACGCACCTTGGCCGTGCCGGTGCGCTTCATGTCGAGCAGGTCGGCGGTTTTCGAGGAGACGTCGATCACGCGGCCTTCATGGAACGGGCCGCGATCGTTGACGCGCACGACGACCGACGTGCCGTTCTCCATATTGGTGACACGCGCATAGCTCGGCAGCGGAAAGGTCGGATGTGCGGCGGAGAGATGGTACTTGTCGTAGACTTCGCCATTCGCCGTCCTGCGGCCATGGAACGCCGAACCGTACCAGGAGGCGAGACCGGTCTTGCTGTATCCCGGCTCTTCCTTCGGCTTGTACCACTTGCCGCGGACCTGGTAGGCCTTGCCAAGCTGGTAGCGGCCGCCACCTTTCGGCACGGATTGGCCTTCTTCCACGACGCGCGGGCTCGCCTTCACGCCATATTCGGATTCAGAAAAGAATTCCTTGCTGCGCACCTTCTTCTTCGGCGCGGATGTCGTCGTCGCGCAGGCGGCGAGGCTCGCGCAGACCAGAGGAATAGCCAGCAATCTCAAGCCCTTGCCGAACCGGATCGCATTCTTCTCGAAAGTTTTATGTCCCACGCCGCTATTGTCCCCGACGGTGTGCCAGCCAACCTGCCTTGCCCCTGCAAGTCGGCCGTCAATGCCACTCAGTAAATAACAGTCCGTTAATCATGCCAATAAGATGGCAAAATTGCGAATGGATGCAACGCTGGGAGAGAGCTTGTTCGATTTATGGTTTCCATATGGTTAAGCGCCCGCCTTGGCCGGGCGAGCGCTTGATGGAGACTGGTGATACCGATTGCGGCGTCAGGACGACGGGATTTGTAGCACGTCGAAAATCTGCTCGGGGTCTCGCACGCCATGCCGATACAGCGTGATGATCGAGCGCGCGAGCGAACGGGCCCGGGCTTCGTCAAAGGCAGGGCTTTTGCTTGCCGTCAATCGTGTGAAAACGCCCTGGAGAACATCCAGGTCCTGCGGCTCGAACATGCCGATATGCGTGGGGTCTCGAAGCACGTCCATTGCATCCTCCCCTTTTCACATAGGCCGGTGCTATTGCTTCCGGGTATGCAAGAATCTTAGGCTTGGAATGCGTCAGCAACAAGTCGGGAAAAGTTGCCGCACCGCTTTCGTTTCGCCGGCTTACATGTGTGTTTCCGGTACATCGACACGTTGATGAGCCTATCGTCAGGCCCGCCATCAGGGATTGTCAGCGAACCATTTGGTGATCGCCGGCATGTTTTCCTCGAACCCGCCCGGCAGGAAAACGTTGAGCAGGCCGACACGCTGGTCCGTGCGGTTCTCGAAATCATGCATGACATTGGCCGGGATCCGAACGAAACTACCGGACGGCGCATCAAGCCACTGATCGCCGGCCAAAATACTGGCGACACCGGCAATCACATAGAAGAGTTCGACATTTTCGCTGTGGGAATGGGCCCCCGGACCCGTCGTGTGCGGCTCAAGCCACCATTCGGAAACGCTGTAGGCGCTCCCGGTCTCGCCATGATCCGCCTTGAAAACCGCCGTCATGGCACCAAGCGGATAGGTTCGCCCCTCGCCCGGCCGCAGGAAAAGCACATCTGTGGCCGTCTTTTCGTCGTTCATGACGCGCCTCCTCTACCAGCAGTACCCGGCCGGAGGCGCGTCGAATATCGGCCGGCATGAAAGCCGGTCGGTCCGTCGTCCTCAGAACGGGATGTCGTCATCCATGTCGCGCGACAGCGGCGATCCACCGGAACGGCTGCTGCCGCCGCTGCTTCCGCCACCCGAGGACGGACGCGAGCCGTAATCGTCGTAATTCGGCGCACCGCCGAAATCATTGCCGCCACGACGATCGCCGCCGCCTTCACCGCGACCGTCGAGCATGGTCAGCGTCGAGTTGAAGCCCTGCAGCACCACTTCCGTCGAATAGCGGTCGTTGCCGGTCTGGTCCTGCCACTTGCGGGTCTGCAGCGCGCCCTCGATATAGAGCTTGGCGCCCTTCTTCACATATTGTTCGACGACCTTGCACAGGCCCTCGTTGAAGACGACGACATTGTGCCATTCCGTCTTTTCTTTGCGTTCGCCGCTGTTGCGGTCGCGCCAGGTTTCAGAGGTCGCGATGCGCAGGTTGGCGATCGGCCGACCGTCCTGCGTGCGGCGGATTTCCGGGTCCGCACCGACATTCCCGATCAAGATCACCTTGTTGACGCTTCCAGCCATACCCATACATCCCGTTGTCGCGCCGGACTCTGACGCCCGACTTCATTTCACATCATGAATGCGGCATCTTATCGGCTGCCACGCGCCAGCGCCGCCCCATGGGACTACAATCCACAGATCAATTGCGAAAATTCGTTCTTTTTTTGTTCTAATAATTCCCTACACTCTTGTCAACCGAATCGGAAACGGGCACGGATTCCTGCGACCGCGCATGGACACGCCCCAACCAGTTCCTACATAGGGGCAAACCCCTCAATCGCATGCGCAAGAACTTCTGACGCTGGGTATCATGAGCGAACTCAAGACAATTTCCATTCGCGGCGCCCGCGAACACAATCTCAAGGGCATCGATCTCGACCTGCCCCGCAACAAGCTGATCGTCATGACCGGGCTTTCTGGGTCCGGTAAATCGTCGCTTGCCTTCGACACGATCTATGCCGAGGGCCAGCGCCGCTATGTCGAGAGCCTCTCGGCCTATGCGCGCCAGTTCCTCGAAATGATGCAGAAGCCGGATGTCGACCAGATCGACGGCCTGTCGCCGGCCATTTCCATCGAGCAGAAGACGACCTCGAAGAACCCGCGCTCGACCGTCGGCACGGTCACCGAAATCTACGACTACATGCGCCTGCTGTTCGCGCGTGTCGGCGTGCCCTATTCGCCGGCGACGGGCCTGCCGATCGAGAGCCAGACGGTCAGCCAGATGGTCGATCGCGTCATCGATTTCGGCGAAGGCACGCGCCTCTACATCCTCGCGCCCATCGTGCGCGGCCGCAAGGGCGAGTACAAGAAGGAACTCGCCGAGCTGATGAAGAAGGGCTTCCAGCGCGTCAAGGTGGACGGCCAGTTCTACGAGATCGCCGATGTGCCGGCGCTCGACAAGAAGTACAAACATGACATCGACGTGGTGGTCGACCGCGTCGTCGTGCGGTCGGATCTCGCCTCGCGCCTGGCGGACAGCCTCGAAACCTGCCTGAAACTCGCAGACGGCCTGGCGATTGCCGAGTTTGCCGATAAACCGCTGCCGGTCGAGGAAACGTCGGCCGGCGGATCGGCCAACAAATCGCTCAACGAAACGCATGAGCGCGTGCTGTTCTCCGAAAAGTTCGCCTGCCCGGTCTCCGGCTTCACGATCTCGGAAATCGAACCGCGCCTGTTCTCGTTTAACAACCCCTTCGGCGCCTGCCCGACCTGCGACGGCCTTGGCAGCCAGCAGAAGATCGATCCGGACCTCATCGTGCCGGAAACCGAGCGCACGCTGCGCGACGGCGCCATCGCGCCCTGGGCAAAGTCCTCGTCGCCCTACTACAACCAGACGCTTGAAGCGCTGGGCGCCGCCTACGGCTTCAAGCTTTCCAACCGCTGGTCGGAACTGTCTGAGGATGCGCAGGACGCCATCCTCAACGGCACGAAGGAAAAGATCGAGTTCAACTACAAGGACGGCGCGCGCTCCTACAAGACGGTGAAAACCTTCGAGGGCATCGTGCCGAACCTTGAGCGCCGCTGGAAGGAGACGGACAGCGCCTGGTCGCGCGAGGAGATCGAGCGCTACATGTCGGCCGCCCCCTGCCCGGCCTGCGCCGGCTACCGGCTGAAGCCCGAGGCGCTGGCGGTGAAGATCAACAAGCTGCATATCGGCGAGACGACGGCCATGTCGATCCGTGTCGCCCGCGACTGGTTCGAGGCGCTGCCGGAGCATCTCAACACCAAGCAGAACGAGATCGCCGTCCGCATCCTCAAGGAAATCCGCGAGCGCCTGCGCTTCCTCAACGATGTCGGCCTGGAATATCTCTCGCTGTCGCGCAATTCCGGCACGCTGTCGGGTGGCGAAAGCCAGCGCATCCGGCTTGCCTCGCAGATCGGCTCGGGTCTGACGGGCGTGCTTTATGTGCTCGACGAGCCGTCGATCGGCCTGCACCAGCGCGACAATGCCCGCCTGCTCGATACGCTGCGGCATCTGCGCGACATCGGCAACACGGTGATCGTCGTCGAGCATGACGAGGACGCCATCCTGACGGCGGATTATGTCGTCGATATCGGCCCTGCCGCCGGCATCCACGGCGGCGAGGTGATTGCGCAGGGCTCGCCCGAGCAGGTCATCGCCAATCCGGCGTCGCTGACCGGCAAATATCTTTCCGGCGAGCTTTCGGTCGCCATTCCGGGCGAGCGCCGCAAGCCGAAGAAGAAAAAGGAAATCAAGGTCGTCGGCGCCCGGGCCAACAATCTGAAGAACGTCACGGCGGCCATCCCGCTCGGCGTCTTCACGGCGGTCACCGGCGTGTCCGGCGGCGGCAAGTCGACCTTCCTGATCGAGACGCTCTACAAGTCGGCGGCGCGGCGCATCATGGGCGCGCGCGAAATTCCCGCCGAGCACGAGCGCATCGACGGTTTCGAATTCATCGACAAGGTCATCGACATCGACCAGTCGCCGATCGGCCGCACGCCGCGCTCGAACCCCGCCACCTATACCGGCGCCTTCACGCCGATCCGCGACTGGTTTTCCGGCCTGCCGGAGGCGAAGGCACGCGGCTACCAGCCGGGCCGCTTCTCCTTTAACGTCAAGGGCGGTCGCTGCGAGGCCTGCCAGGGCGACGGCGTCATCAAGATCGAGATGCACTTCCTGCCTGACGTCTACGTCACCTGCGACGTCTGCCACGGCAAACGCTACAACCGCGAGACGCTCGACGTCACCTTCAAGGGCAAGTCGATCGCCGACGTCCTGGACATGACGGTGGAGGAAGGCGTCGAGTTCTTCGCCGCCGTGCCGGCGGTGCGCGACAAGCTGGTGACGCTGAACCAGGTCGGCCTCGGCTATATCAAGGTCGGCCAGCAGGCCAATACGCTGTCGGGCGGCGAGGCGCAGCGCGTCAAGCTCGCCAAGGAGCTGTCGAAACGCTCGACCGGCCGCACGCTCTATATCCTCGACGAGCCGACGACCGGCCTGCACTTCCATGACGTGGCAAAACTGCTGGAAGTGCTGCACGAACTCGTCAACCAGGGCAATTCCGTCGTGGTCATCGAGCACAATCTCGAGGTCATCAAGACGGCCGACTGGGTCATCGATTTCGGCCCCGAAGGTGGTGACGGCGGTGGCGAGGTGATTGCGGAAGGCACACCGGAGGACATCGTCAAGGTGGAGCGCTCCTATACCGGCCATTTCCTGAAGGAACTGCTGGAGCGTCGTCCGATGAAGCGGGTGGCGGCGGAGTAGGTTTTTATGATCCTGATCGGCCAGTACGACTCGTCCTATGTACGCCGTGTGGCGATTGCCATGCGGCTCTATGACCTGCCGTTCGAGCACCGGCCCTGGTCGGTGTTCAGCGACGGCGAGAAGGTGCAGGCGCTCAATCCGCTGATGCGGGTGCCGACGCTGGTGCTGGATGACGGTGATGTCGTGGCCGACAGCCATTCGATCCTCGACTATATCGACGGCCTGGTTCCGGCGGAAACACGCTTGCTGCCACAGGCCGAACCGGAGCGGCGGCAGGCGCTGAAGGTCATGACCTTTGCCACCGGCGTCGCCGACAAAGGCGTCAGCCTGTTCTACGAGTTGCATCTGCATCAGACGCCATCGGACTATTTCGTCGAACGCTGCCGGTCGCAGATCGGCACGGTGCTGACCGCGCTCGATG
The DNA here is from genome assembly GCF_009827055.1 of Shinella kummerowiae. Taxonomy (GTDB): domain Bacteria; phylum Pseudomonadota; class Alphaproteobacteria; order Rhizobiales; family Rhizobiaceae; genus Shinella; species Shinella kummerowiae. The sequence goes on along the minus strand of NZ_WUMK01000004.1, from coordinate 273,646 downwards.
CGGAACGCGCCGGGCGGCCGGGAGATTTCTGGTTCGGCCGGATCACCCATGCGGACATCGCGGTCGCCTGCGCCTGGCGGCATGTCAGCGAGGCGCATCCGGGGCTCATCAATCCTGTGGCCTATCCGGCGCTCGTCGCGCACTGCGCCGGCATGGAGGCCCTGCCGGTGTTCCGGGAGATTTCGCAACCCTTCATCGCGCCGGCGTGAACCGCGCCGCCATCCTGTCTGTCGAGGAGAGCAAGACATGAGCACATCCGGCACCATCAGAACCGGCATCGGCGGCTGGACCTTCGATCCGTGGGAAGGCACCTTCTATCCGGAGAAACTGACGAAGAAGCGCCAGCTCGAATTTGCCAGCCGCGAGCTGGCGGCAATCGAGGTCAACGGCACCTATTACGGCTCGCAGAAGCCGGAGACCTTCGCCAAATGGGCCTCCGAAGTGCCGGACGGGTTTATCTTCTCGTTGAAGGCAAGCCGGTTTACCACCAACCGCAAGGTCCTGGCCGATGGCGGGGAATCGGTCGAAAAATTCCTGACGCAGGGTTTGACCGAACTCGGCGATCATCTCGGCCCGATCCTCTGGCAGTTTCCGCCGACCAAGAAATTCGAACCGGAGGATTTCGAGGGTTTTCTGAAGCTGCTGCCGGAAAAACTGGACGGCCTGACGCTGAAACATGCTTTGGAAGTGCGCAACGACACGTTCCTCGTGCCGGAATTCGCGGCCCTCGTCCGCAAATACAACGCCGCGATCGTCTACGCCCAGCATGAGGACTATCCCGAGATCGCCGACGTGACGGCGGATTTCGTCTATGCGCGTCTGCAGAAGGGCTCCGACGACGTTCCGACCTGCTACCCGCCCAAGGCGCTGGACGAATGGGCGGCACGGCTGAAGGACTGGGCGGGCGGTGGCGAACCGTCGGACCTGCCGAAGATCGACCCTGAGACGAAGCCGGCGAAAAAGGCGCGCGACGTCTTCGCCTTCTTCATCACCTCCGGCAAGGTGAATGCGCCGAACGGTGCGCGTGAGTTGCAGAAGCGCACCCAGCCGCGGGCCTGACGATCCGACCCTATGCGGCCGATGGCGAGCCGCGCAGGCGATCGAGCAGGCGTGGGCCGAGCACCGTCAGGATGAGGCCGCAGACGACGAGTGCGGCACCGGCGAGGCGTTGGGCCCCAAAACTCTCGCCGAGCGCCAGGGCCGAAAAGCTCATGCCGAACACCGGCACGAGCAGGGAAAACGGGGCGACAGTGGCGACACCGTGTTTGCGGATCATCAGACCCCAAACGCCGAAGCCGAAGATCGTGGCGATATAGGCGATATACGCCACCGCACCGACGCCTTGCCAGGAGAGTGCCTGAAGGGCGGCGATATCCCTATCCAGCCCTTCCGTCGCCAGCGAGATGATGGCCAGCGGGATCGGTGGCACGAGGCTCACCCAGACCATCAGCGCCAGCATGTCGACATTGCCGGCCTTGCGCGTCAGCATGTTGGAGAAGGCCCAGGCCAGGCCGGCGGCAATCACCAGGGCAAGGCCGAGATAGGTGAAGCTGGCGTCCACCGTCGTCGCGATCACGGCCATGCCGGCAAAGGCGATGAGGATGCCGGCGATTTGCGCCGGGCGTGGGCGGGTGCCGTAGAACACGGCGGCGAGGACGACCGTGAAGAAGGCCTGCGACTGGAGGAGCAGCGAGGCGAGGCCTGCCGACATGCCGACATCCATGCCGATAAACAGCAGGCTGAATTTTACGACGCCCAGCACGAGGCCGATGCCGAGGATAATCCGCCACGACACCGCCGGGCGCGGCAGGAAAAACACCAGAGGCACGGCGGCGAAGAGGAAGCGCAGCGCGGAAAACAGGATCGGCGGAAAATTCTCAAGGCCGACCTTGATGACGACGAAGTTGAAACCCCAGGCGATGGCGACGAGCAGGAGCAGCGCGATATCGATCAAAGTCATGGTCCGGGCCTTTTCCGCTTCGGCGCTGGGGTAAGCGTTCGCATCGCGAGCTGCGCCTCTGCCATGGGCTTAACGGGGAATGCCCGTCGCTCAAAGTCATTAGATTTGATCAAAGCCATTCAGGGTTTTGATGCCGGGCGGCTGGGGCCACCTCTCATCAATGCTTTGGTTAGCCGATCTCACTCAAACCGCTGAGAGCGTTGACGATATCCTCCGCTGTAAGCCCCTCGCCCGCTGCCCGCCCGGCCTCACCATGACGCCAGACGGCGCTGGCCGCAGCTTCGAAGGCGGGCATGCCCTGGGTCAGATGGGCGCCGATAATGCCGGCCAGCACGTCGCCGGATCCGGCGGTCGCCAGCCAGGGCGACGCATTGTCGTTGACGAGGGCGCGGCCGTCCGGTGCGGCGATCACCGTATCGGCCCCCTTGAGGACAAGGGCGGCATTGCTGCGGGCCGCGGCCTTCTGCGCGCGCTCGATCTTCGAAAGGCCTTTGTCGGCGGCAAGATCGGGGAAAAGCCGGGCAAACTCGCCGTCATGCGGGGTCAGGACCAGCCGAGTGTCGGAGGCGGCGAAGAGCTGGAACAACGAACCGGGGTCGTCGCGGAATGCGGTGATGCCATCGGCATCGAGAACAAGCTGGCGGCCGGTTTCAGCAAGGCGGCGGACATAGTGCCGTGCCTTGTCCATATGTCCGAAGCCTGGGCCAAGGACGAAGGTTTTCAGGCGCGCGTCTTCCAGCAAGGCGGCGAGGTCATCCTCGCTGTCGAGGGGTTTCAGCATGACGCTCGTCAGGTGCGCCGCATTGGTGGCGAGCGCGTCGCGTGGCGACAGCAGCGTGACGAGGCCGGCGCCGGCGCGCAGGCCGGCCAGGGCGGAGAGCCGTGCGGCCCCCGTTGCCGTCGCCCCGCCGGAGAAGACGGCGAGATGGCCGCGCACATATTTGTGGGTCGCGCTGGTCTCTGTGGGAAGGGCGACCCGCCAGAGGGCGGGCGTGTTGACCCGGCTATGGCCGGCATGCCGGGCAAGGACGCGCCCGGGAATACCGATATCGAAGATCTCCACGTCACCCGCCAGCATCCGGCCGGGCAGCAGCACATGGCCGGGTTTTCGGCACATGAAGGTGACGGTCGCCACGGCCTCGAAGGCCCGACCCCGCACCTGCCCGGTACGGCCGTCGATGCCGGACGGCAAATCCACCGCAAGGACAGGCAGGACTTTTTCGCGTACGGCATTGATGGTGCGGATGACCGTCTCGGGCAGATCGCGCGACAGGCCCGCGCCGAACAGGGCATCGATGACGACGTCGCCGACACGCGGTGCGTAGTCGGCCAGGGCAAAAACCGGACCCTTGAAACAGCCGAAGGCTTCCGCCGCATCGCCTTTCAGCGTCGCCGGGTCGCCGAACGCATAGACGGCGATGGCGGCTCCGGCTTCCTGCAGGGCGCGCGCGGCGACGTAGCCGTCGCCGCCATTGTTGCCCGGGCCGCACAGCACCGCGAAACGCAGGGCGCCCGGAAAGCGCCGGAGGGCTGCGGCGGCAACCGCTTGCCCTGCCCGTTCCATCAGGCCATAGCTCGAAAGGCCCGACGCGGCGGCGTCGTGGTCGATGCGGCCCATATCGTCGGGCGTGAGGATCAGCGTATCGATTTCCCTGTGCATGCCCCACCATGCCTGCAAAGCCCCAGGACAGACAAGCGCAATGCCGGCCGCGGAGAAAATAGCCTTCTTTTTATGCATTTGCACAATCCGTGCGCCCGGAGTTGCAGCTTTTGGCGTCACCCTTCTATGCGGCGATCCGGGACGGCCGCTGCCGAAGCAGAAAGTGACATTTTTTAGGCAAATTCCGCTGGCCCTTTCGTCCGGAAAGCCCCATCATCGCCGGCGTGAGGACGAACGTTATGGTGAAAGAGGCGGGTTTTCCTTAATCTCGAACAGATAACGCCTAGACTTGGCATGTTATGTGCATTTGAAGTGAGCAGCGGGCGAAATCCTGCGCAAACGGGAGAAGCGGAGAGACATTTTCTCATGAAAAAGATCGAAGCGATCATCAAGCCCTTCAAGCTCGATGAGGTGAAGGAGGCTCTTCAGGAAGTTGGCCTGCAGGGTATCACCGTCACCGAGGCGAAGGGTTTTGGACGCCAGAAGGGGCACACGGAGCTTTACCGTGGTGCCGAATACGTTGTCGACTTTCTGCCCAAGGTGAAGGTCGAGGTCGTGCTGGCGGACGAGAACGCGGAGGCCGTCATCGAGGCGATCCGCAACGCGGCCCAGACCGGCCGCATCGGCGATGGCAAGATCTTTGTCTCCAACGTCGAAGAAGTCATCCGCATCCGCACCGGTGAAACCGGCGTCGACGCCATCTAATCCGCCCGGCCGTTCGGCCGAGGCTTCCATCTCGTCATCTCACACAGGGACTGCAAACCATGACGACTGCCAATGATATCCTCAAGCAAATCAAGGAAGACGATGTAAAATTCGTCGATCTGCGCTTCACCGACCCGCGCGGCAAGATGCACCACGTCACGATGGACGTCGGCTGCGTCGATGAAGACATGTTCGCGGATGGCGTCATGTTCGACGGTTCCTCGATCGGCGGCTGGAAGGCGATCAACGAGTCCGACATGGTGCTGATGCCCGATCCGGCGACCGTCCATGTCGACCCGTTCTTCGCGCAGTCCACCCTCGTCATCATGTGCGACATCCTCGACCCGGTCTCGGGCGAAGCCTACAACCGCGACCCGCGTGGCACCGCCAAGAAGGCGGAAGCCTACCTCAAGGCCTCGGGCATCGGCGACACGGTCTATGCCGGTCCGGAGCCGGAATTCTTCGTCTTCGACGACGTCAAGTACAAGGCCGACCCATACAACACCGGCTTCAAGCTGGACTCGTCCGAACTGCCGTCCAACGACGACACCGACTATGAGACCGGTAACCTCGGCCATCGTCCGCGCGTCAAGGGCGGTTATTTCCCGGTTCCGCCGGTCGATTCGTGCCAGGACATGCGTTCCGAAATGCTGACCGTGCTGACCGAGATGGGCGTCACCGTCGAAAAGCAGCACCATGAAGTGGCGGCCGCCCAGCACGAACTCGGTGTCAAGTTCGACACGCTGGTGCGCAGCGCCGACAAGGTGCAGATCTACAAATACGTCGTGCACCAGGTCGCCAATGCCTATGGCAAGACGGCAACCTTCATGCCGAAGCCGATCTTCGGCGACAACGGCTCGGGCATGCACGTCCACCTGTCGATCTGGAAGGATTCGAAGCCGCAGTTCGCCGGCGACGAATATGCCGGCCTGTCGGAAAGCTGCCTCTATTTCATCGGCGGCATCATCAAGCATGCCAAGTCGATCAATGCCTTCACCAACCCGACGACGAACTCCTACAAGCGTCTCGTCCCGGGTTATGAAGCACCGGTTCTGCTCGCCTACTCGGCCCGCAACCGCTCGGCATCGTGCCGCATTCCGTTCGGCACGGGCCCGAAGTCCAAGCGCGTCGAAATCCGCTTCCCCGACCCGCTCGGCAACCCCTATCTCGGCTTCGCCTCCATGCTGATGGCTGGCCTCGACGGCATCAAGAACAAGATCCATCCCGGCAAGGCCATGGACAAGGACCTGTACGACCTGCCGCCGAAGGAACTCAAGAAGATCCCGACCGTCTGCGGCTCGCTGCGCGAAGCGCTGGAAAGCCTCGACAAGGACCGCAAGTTCCTGACGGCCGGCGGCGTGTTCGACGACGACCAGATCGATTCCTACATCGAACTGAAGATGGTGGAAGTCATGCGCTACGAAATGACCCCGCACCCGGTCGAGTTCGACATGTACTACTCCGCCTGATCGGCGCTCCCGTCTTGGGACGGGAGGCCCTTTCAGACGAAAAACCCGGCCAATGGCCGGGTTTTTTGTTGTCGTTTGTCAGGAGGTCACTGCTGGAGCCGCTGCTTCAGGAGGTTCAGATATTCCTCGTTGGAATCGTTCGCAGCGCCGTCGGAGGCATTGCCGGCGGCCGGCTTGCAGGCCGGCTTGTAATCCATCGCCATGCCGGCCTTGACGCAGACGCCGACCTGCCAGCCCGGCGGCAGCGCGGTCAGGTCCACGGTTTTCCACTTCGGGTGGCCGGTTGTCCTGAGCTTGTCGAGGCCTGTGAGGATGAGGCTGGAGAAGTCGGAGACGGTCTTGCAGCTATCGCGGTGATAGGCATTGCGTTTGACGTCGTAGTCATAGGTCATCATCACGGCCTTGACGGCGATGAGATCGACCGGCTGGTCCTGGAAGGAATAGGTGCCGGCCTCGATGCGCGAGGGCGTGTAGGTCGCCAGCAGCGGCGCCTCGGTGATCGGCACGAGATGGAACTTCGCCTTGTCGATGGTGTTGCCGGCAAACAAGGCGGCCGGGGCGCCGGCGACGTAGAAGAAGGCGTCGATCTCGCCGGACATGAGTTTCGGCAAGGCCTCGTCCGGGTTGATGTCCATGCGCTCCCCGGCCTTCACCTGCAGGATGTCCATGATGAGCGTTGCGGTCAGGAACGTGCCCGAATCCTTCTTGCCGACGGCGATCTTCTTGCCGGCAAGGTCTTTCATGCTGTTGATGTCCTTGCGCGCCAGGACGTGGATTTCCTCGTTGTAGAGCGGGAACATGATGCGCACGCCCTTCACGGCCTTCTGCACCTCCGGATCGTTGGCCTCGAAGGTCTTCAGATATTCCAGCACGTCGCTCTGCACGATGCCGAACTGCGTGTTGCGCCGGTTGCGCACGCCGACGAAATTCTCGAGCGAACCGGCGCTTTCGACGACATTGAGCTTCAAGCCGCATTCGGCGCCGAGTGCGGCAAGGTCGCGACCGATCTTGATATAGGTGCCCTGGGGACCGCCGGTCATGATGTTGCGGTCGAATTCCTGCGCCAAAACCCCGCTTGCGGACAGCGCCAGGCCAAGTGCGGCCAAAAGAACAGATCGCTTCATCAAAATCTCCTTCCCAGAGGTAGCGGCCGAGCCGCCGTAGAACTAGCAGTCGCTGTCGAGGTCGCGCATCAGGTTGCGCAGCGCCAGAACCGGCACGCGCTGCAAAGCGCTGTTAAGCGCCTTGGTCACACATTCCCCGGAGACCAGCGTTCGTTCGAGCTGTTCGCGCTGGGCGCTGCTCAAGCGGTCGAGGCCGGGCGTATTGTCGATTGCAAGCGCGACCAGCACCGCGCTGCGTGGGTCGCGCGCCTGTCCGGGCTTTTGATTGTCGATCACCACCGGCTTGTTGCCGCCGCCCTCCGGTTCGCCCCGCACGGTGGCGGCGCGCGCAGCACTCTCAAGCGCGCCGATGCGCGCCGTCAGCGATGCGTTGCGCGTCTTGAGTTCGGCGATCTCCTTCTCCTTGCGGGCAATCTCGTCGCGGAGCGCCGGCAGATCCGTCGTGCGGATCGTGTCCTGGGCGCGCTGCGCCTCCTCGAGTTCGCGCCGCAAGGCATCCTCTGCCGCCTGGCGGTCCTTCTCGACGCTTTGCGAACTGGTTTGCTGGTTGCGGGCAGCGGTCAGGGCCTTTTCCAGCCGGGCGATTTCGTCCGCCCGCAGGGAGAGTTGCCGGTCGCGGTCACGAACCGATTCCTCGGCCCGCTTCTTCAGCGCCTCGGCATCGGCGACGAGCTGCTTTGCCAGTTCCAGTTCGTTCCTGAGTTCCGGCACGATTTTCCCGGTCAGCCGGGCGTTTTCGGCTAGCGCCGCGGCGGCATCGCCGGTTCCGGCATTCTTGCGCAGGGCGTCGAGCTGGCGCTGCAGCGCGCCGTTTTCCTCGCTCAGGGCCTGGGCTTTCTGGGTGTTTTCCTCGACCTGCGCCACGCGGGCATCAAGCTCCTTGGCAAGATCGGCAATGCGCTGGCCGCGCTCTTCGATTTCGCCGGTGGGAACGGCGCCGTCCATCATGCGGAACGCGCCATAGCCGCCCGCCGCGCCCAGCGCGAGGCTCACCACGCAGGCAAAGAGCATGCCGCCAATGCCGCCGCCGCTTGCCGGTCGCCCGCTACCGCTCCTGCCCCATTGATCGTTCATGCCACCCAACCCGCCTGAGACGCTGCCCTTCGAGGTACGCCGAAACGCCAAGGCGCGCAAGCGCCGCCAACCTCTGCATGAAGAACGTATGAAAGCGCGGAACTATTGATGTTTTTGCGCAATTACCCAAATATGCAGGGAAAGGTAGGTACGCCATGAAGATGCGTGACGCAAAATTTGCAATCGGCGACGTGGTCCGCCACAAGGTTTTTCCCTTCCGTGGCGTGATCTTCGATGTCGATCCGGAATTCTCCAACACGGAAGAGTGGTGGAACGCCATCCCGGCCGAAATCCGGCCCTCGAAGGATCAGCCCTTCTACCATCTCTTCGCGGAAAACGATGAGTCGGAATATGTCGCTTACGTCTCCGAGCAGAACCTCGTTGCCGACGACAGCGACAAGCCGATCCGTCATCCGCAGGTTCGCGCCCTGATGGACGGCGAACAAGGGCATTATCGCTGGAAGGAACAGAGCGGCATCTTCCACTAGCCGCCCGCGGTTCCCCTGTAGCAACATCGGCAGGAACGCTCCTGCCGTAAACAAAAGGCGCCCCGTTCGGGGCGCCTTTCTTTTTGATCCGTGCCTTGCCGGTTATTTCGGCAGCTGGTCGTCCACGCCGGCGATGTAGAAGTTCATGCCGAGCAGCGTGCCGTCATCGGAGACGGCGCCGTCAGCCAGCCAGTCCGAACCGTCCTGCTTCTTGATCGGGCCGGTGAAGGGATGCAGTTCGCCGGAGCGGATCTTGGCTTCCGCCTCTTCCGCCAGCTTCTTCACGTCATCAGGCATGTTCGTGTAGGGCGCCATGGTCAGGATGCCGTCCTTCAGGCCGTCCCAGACCGGCTCCGGCTTCCACGTGCCGTCGAGAACGTCCTTGGTGCGCTTGATGTAATAGGCGCCCCAGGTGTCGACGATCGCGGTCAGCTGCGTTTCCGGGCCGGCCTTGATCATGTCCGACGCCTGGCCGAAAGCCTTGATGCCGCGTTCGGCCGCGACCTGCATCGGCGCGGTGGTGTCGGTGTGCTGCGTCAGGATGTCGACGCCCTGGTCGATCAGCGCCTTGGCCGCATCGGCTTCCTTGCCGGGGTCGAACCAGGTGTTGGCCCAGATGACCTTGACCTTGAAGTCCGGGTTGATCGACTGGGCGCCATGTACGAAGGCGTTGATGCCCATGACAACTTCCGGGATCGGGAAGGAGGCGATGTAGCCGGCAACGCCCTTCTGCGACATTTTCGCGGCAATCAGGCCCTGGATGTAGCGGCCTTCATAGAAGCGCGAATTGTAGGTGCCGACATTGGCGGCCGACTTGAAGCCCGTCGCATGCTCGAACTTCACGTCCGGGAACTTTTCCGCGACCTTGATCGTGGCGTCCATGAAGCCGAACGAGGTGGTGAAAACCAGTGCGCAGCCGGAGCGGGCCATGCGCTCAATGGCGCGCTCGGCATCCGGGCCTTCCGGCACGTTTTCGAGGAACGGCGTTTCGATCTTGTCGCCGAACTCCGTCTGGAGTGCCTGTCGGCCGATATCGTGCGCCTGGGTCCAGCCGCCATCGGTCTTGGAGCCGACATAGATGAAGCAGATCTTCGTCTTATCCTGGGCGCTTGCGGCGGCGGCAAAGCCGAGAACGGCGGCCGACGTGGCGAGAGCGAGAATGATTTTCTTCATTTTATCCTCTGTAGGTTAGGAGTGGTTGTTTCTTCTTGTTCTTCTCACCGATCGGGCACAAACGGCTTGCCGAGAGAGGCAGGCGTGTTGATCAGCGTCATGCGCCGATTGTGTGATATCAGGATTAGTACGATGACAGTGGCGGCGTAGGGAAGAGCCGACAGGAACTGCGACGGGATGCCGATGCCGAGTGCCTGCGCGTGCAACTGGCTGATCGACACCGCGCCGAACAGATAACCGCCCGCCAGCAGCCGCCAGGGTCGCCACGAGGCGAAGACGACGAGCGCCAGCGCGATCCAGCCACGCCCGGCGGACATGTTCTCCACCCATTGCGGCGTATAGACGAGCGAGAGCTGCGCACCGGCAAGACCGGCGCAGGCACCGCCGAACATCACGGCGAGATAGCGCGTGCGGATGACGTGGATGCCGAGCGCGTGGGCCGAACCGTGGCTGTCGCCGATGGCGCGCAGCTTCAGGCCGGCGCGGCTCTTGAACAGGAACCAGTTGACGCCGAAGACGAGCGCGATCGACAGGTAGAAAATCAGGTCCTGCTTGAACAGCAGTGGCCCGAGGAACGGGATGTCGGCCAGCAGCGGAATGACGATCGGCTGCAGCTTGATGCCCGACATGCCGACATAGGGCTCGCCGATCTGGCCGGACACGCCGAGGCCGAGAATGGTGAGCGCCAGACCCGTGGCCACCTGGTTGGCGACGAGCGTCAGCGTCAGGAAGCCGAACAGCAGCGAGAACAGTGCGCCGCAGGCAATGCCGGCAAGAATGCCGATATAAGGCGAGCCGGTGGCCTGCGTCGCGGCGAAGGCGAGCACGGCGCCCATCACCATCATGCCCTCGACGCCGAGATTGAGCACGCCCGACCGTTCGGTGACGAGTTCGCCGAGCGAGGCCAGCACCAGCGGTGTGGCCGCGGTGATGACGGTGAGCAGGATCGCTTCGATGATACCCATCAGTGCGCTCCTTCGCTAGATTGGCCGAACCGCAAGAAGACCAGGCGGATCTTGTACTGGATCAGCGTGTCGCAGGAGAGCACGAAGAACAGCAGCAGGCCCTGGAAGACGCGCGTCACCTTGTCGGAGACACTCAGCGTCAATTGCACCGCCTCGCCGCCCACATAGGTCAGCGCGAGAAACAGGCCGGCGGCGATGATGCCGAGCGGATTGAGGCGGCCGAGGAAGGCGACGATGATCGCGGTGAAGCCATAACCGGGCGAGATGATCGGCTGCAGCTTGCCAATGGTGCCGCTGACCTCGGAAATGCCGGCAAGGCCGGCAAGCGCGCCGGAAAGCAGCATGGAGAACCAGATCATGCGCTTGGAGGAGAAGCCGGCAAAGCGCCCTGCCCGCTCCGACTGGCCGAGCACGGTGATCTCGAAGCCCTTCAGCGTGTAGCGCATCATGATCCACAGCCCGACGGCTGCGATGATGGCGAAGGCGAAGCCGAGATTGGCGCGGCCGGACGCGATCATTTCCGGCAGGATGGCTTCGGGCGCAAAATCCCGCGTGACCGGGAAGTTATAGGCATCCGGGCTGCGCCAGGGACCCCGCACCAGCCAGTCGAGGAAGAGCTGGGCGATATAGACCAGCATCAGGCTCGTCAGGATCTCGTTGGTGTTCATATGCGCCTTGAGGAAGGCGGGAATGCCGGCATAAAGCGCGCCGCCGATCATGCCGAAGATCAGCATCAAGGGCAGGACGAGCGACGAATGCCAGTCATGGAAGACGACGGGCACGATGGCGCCGGCAATGGCGCCGGCGATGAACTGGCCCTCGGCGCCGATGTTCCAGTTGTTCGAGCGGTAGCAGATCGACAGCCCGGCACCGATCAGGATCAGCGGTGCCGCCTTGATGGCGATCTCGTGCAGCGACCATACGTCGAGCAGAGGCTCGATGAAGAAGCTGTAAAGCGCGGATGTCGGGCTCTTGCCGAGAAGCGCGAACATGATGCCGCCGGCGACGATGGTCAGTGCCAGCGCGATGAAGGGCGAGAGGATGGAGAACAGCGTCGAGGGATTGGCGCGCTTTTCGAGTTCAATGCGCATGGGCCACCTCGCCGTCTGTCTTGCCGTACATGCCGCCCATGAGAAGGCCGATCTTTTCGCGCGTCAGTTCGTGAGCCGGGTAAGCATCGGACAGTCGCCCCTCGTTGACGACGGCGATTTCGGTCGCGACTTCGAAGATTTCGTCGAGGTCCTGGCTGATGACCAGCACCGCCGACCCGGATTTCGCGAGATCCACCAGCGCCTGCCGGATACGGCTTGCAGCGCCGGCATCCACGCCCCAAGTCGGCTGGTTGACGATCAGCACCGCCGGTTGGCGGTCCAGCTCGCGCCCGACGATGTATTTTTGCAGGTTGCCGCCCGACAGCGAACCGGCGGCCGGGTTCTCGCCGCTCTTGCGCACGTCCATCGTTTCGGAAATGCGCTTCGAGGCGATGCGCACGACGGCCTGGCGGATGATGCCGAGCAGGCCACCGGCCAGAAAGGTTTTCCGGTCTGACTGGCTGCGCGCCAGAACGAGGTTGTCGGAGAGCGGCAGCGCCGGAACGGCCGCATGGCCATGGCGCTCTTCCGGGACAAAGCCCGCGCCCATCAGGCGCCGCGCTGTGATGCCGAGATTGCCGGCGGCCTTGCCGCGAATGAAGACGGCCGACGCATCCGACGCTGGATACTCGCCGGAGAGCGTATCGAAAAGCTCGCCTTGGCCGTTGCCGGCGACGCCGGCGATGGCCAGAACCTCGCCGCCCCGCACCTTGAGACAGACATTCTTCAGCGTAACGGCAAAGGGCGTGCGCGCCGGAACGCTGAGATGCCGGGCTTCGAGCAGGACCTCGCCCTTGGTGTTGGTGCCGGCCGCCGTGACCGAGGCGACGTCGCTGCCGACCATCATGCGGGCCAGCGAGGCCGGCGTTTCCTGCCGCGGATCGCAGGCGCCCGTCACCTTGCCGTGGCGCAGCACCGTCGCGCGGTCGCAGATGCGCTGTACCTCTTCCAGCCGGTGGCTGATATAGAGCACGGAGCGCCCCTCGGCCTTCAGCTTGGCGAGGGTTTCGAACAGCCGGTCGGCCTCCTGCGGCGTCAGCACCGAGGTGGGTTCGTCGAGAATGATGAGTTCCGGGTTCTGCAGCAGCGCGCGGACGATTTCGATGCGCTGGCGCTCGCCGACCGAAAGATCCGCGACATGCGCCTTCGGATCGAGTGGCAGGCCATAGAGATGCGACAGGCGCGACGCTTCTTCCGCCACCTTGGACAGCGAAATGCCGGGGCTGAGCGACAGGGCGATGTTTTCCGCCACCGTCAGCGCTTCGAACAGTGAAAAATGCTGGAAAACCATGCCGATGCCAAGGCGGCGCGCGGCGCCGGGGCTCGGAATGCGGACAGCTTCGCCCTTCCACAGGATATCGCCGCTGGTCGGCGCCAGGACGCCAAAAAGCATTTTGACGAGAGTGGATTTGCCCGCACCGTTCTCGCCCAGCAGGGCGTGGATTTCTCCGGGCTGAATCTCAAGGTCGATGCCGTTACACGCGGCAAACGATCCGAATAGTTTTGTCAGGCTGCGGACAGCCAGCAATGCACTGCCCCTGCCCTCGGACGCTCCAACGGCTGACACTCTGCCCCTCTTTCCTGCCATCTCAGCCCTTGCCGCCCATTCGGGTCGTGTCAGGGAATGAGCAATGTCGTTCCACTCGTTTTTCTTGCTTCCAGATCCGTGTGTGCTCGGCCGGCTTCGGCCAACGGATAAGTCTGATTAATATTGATACGCACTTTGTTGCTTTGCACAATATCAAAGAGCGAGTTTGCACATGCATCGAGCGCGGCGCGCGTGGCGATATAGGCAAAGAGCGTCGGCCGGGTCGCGTAGAGCGAGCCCTTCTGCGACAGCAGCCCCATGTTGAACGCATCGACCGGGCCCGAGGAGTTGCCGAAGCTGACGAACAGGCCGCGCGGCTTCAGGCAGTCCAGCGAGTGCGGGAACGTATCCTTGCCGACGGAATCGTAGACGACGTCGACGCCCGCCCCGCCGGTCAAGTCCCGCACCCGGGCCACGAAATCGTCCTTGCCGTAGTCGATGACGTGGTCATAACCATGCGCCAGCGCCAGATCGATCTTCGCCTGCAAACCGGCCGTGCCGATGACCGTTGCGCCGAGCGCCTTGGCCCATTGCCCGGCGATGAGGCCGACGCCGCCGGCGGCGGCATGGAACAGGATCACCGTGCCGGGCTTCACCTGGTAGGTCTGGAGCAGCAGGTATTGCGCCGTCATGCCCTTCAGCATCATCGCCGCCGCCGTCTCGAGCGAAATGCCGTCCGGCACCTTCACCAGATGTCGTGTCGCGACGTTTCGCTCGGCCGCATAGGCGCCATCCGCCGAGGCATAGGCCACGCGGTCGCCAACGGCGAAATCCGTGACACCCTCGCCCAAAGCGGTGATGGTGCCCGCCCCCTCCTTGCCGGGAATGAACGGCGGTTCCGCCTTGTAGAGGCCGGTGCGGAAATAGACGTCGATGAAATTGAGCCCGATTGCGGCCTGCTTGATCTGCACTTCGCCCGGACCTGGAGCGTCGAGCGCGACGTCCTCGAGTTTCAGCACGTCAGGGCCGCCGAGACTGCGGACAACGATCGCCTTGGTCATGCTCATCTCCCGATTGTTCTGTTACCGGCCGAGGCTCGGAATCGCCTGCAGCACGGCGCCGATGACATAGAGGTAAAGACCCGTGCCCACGACACCCCAGACGACCCAGGCCGGCGTATCGAAATGCAGGAGCAGCGCATAGCCGCTGAGCAGCGACCACAGGAAGAAGACGGCGAGATTGAGAGGTCGCAGCCGCTGGACCCGCACCGGGTGCAGGAAGTTGATCGGCATGAAGGTGAGGAAGACGGAAACGAAGACGATGATCGACGCCGTCAGTTCGCTCGCCTGGATGACGAAGAGCGTGAACACCACCATGTTCCAGACGACCGGGAAGCCGGAGAAGAAATATTCGTCCGTCTTCATGCCCATGTCGGCATAGTAGATCGCGCTCGACACCACGATGGCGCCCGCCGCCACGAAGGACCAGGGCTCGCCGATCATGCCGCTCTGGTAGAGCGCAAAGGCCGGCAGAAGAACATAGGTCACGTAGTCGATGACATTGTCCAGCGTATCGCCGGACCAGTTCGGCAGCACTTCCTTGACACGCACCTTGCGCGCGATCGGCCCGTCGATACCATCGACGAGCAGCGCCAGGCCAAGCCACCAGAACATGTCGACGAAACGATGCTCGGCGGCTGCGACGACACCCAGAAAGGCGAGGAACGAACCGGATGCCGTCAGGATATGGACGGAAAAGGCACGGATTTCCGCGTAGGGCACGCGCTTGTAGTTGAAAAACTTCATTGCCGTTCGCAGTCCATCCCTTGGGGCTTTTCTCCGGCCGCAATTCGCCGGGCAGGCCCTCTTGCGCGGTTACTGCCGGTAATATGCATTGATTGCCCGTCATCGCCAGTGGAAATCCGGTGCTTTGCGGGCGACTTTCCGTGCCTGCGCCGATTCACCCCATGGAAATTGCCTCTTTGCCGGCCTACCTTTGCCGAAGTAGAAGCACCGCAAATCTGTGGGTAACACTTTGATATTTCGGAGATCGGTCATGAGACAGTTCGATATCGCGATTGTCGGCGCCGGCCTGGCCGGCAGCCTGGCGGCTCTGGCGCTTTCCGATTCGGGCCGCAGCATCGCGCTGATCGCCCCGTCCGCCCGCGCCACGGACAGCCGCACCACCGCGCTGATGGACCAGTCCATCGCCTTCCTGAAGACGCTCGGTCTCTGGGATGACATCGCGCGCCATGCCGCAGCACTCGAAACCATGCAGATCCTCGACGGTACGTCGCGCCTCCTGCGCGCCCCGCCGGTCGCCTTCCGCGCCAGCGAGGTCGACCTCCCCGCCTTTGGCTACAACATCCCGAACGCGCCGTTCCTCGACATTCTCGACGCGCGCCTCGCCGCCGACAGCAACATCGTGCGCCTGGAGGATGGCGTCACCGCCGCCACCAGCTTCGAAACCGGCGTCGAGCTGGCGCTCGACAGCGGTGAACGCGTCACCGCCGCCCTCGTGGTCGGCGCTGACGGCCGGAAATCGCGCATCCGCGACGGCGCCGGAATCAGCGTGCGCAACTGGTCCTATCCGCAATCCGCCGTCGTGCTGAATTTTGCGCATGAGCGCCCGCACGGCAATGTCTCGACGGAGTTCCACACGGAGAGCGGCCCTTTCACGCAGGTTCCCCTGCCCGGCAATCGCTCCAGCCTCGTCTGGGTTCTGCCGCCGAAGGAAGCAAGCCGCATGCGTGAACTCTCCGCCGCCGATCTCGGCCGCGCCGTCGAGGAGCGTATGCAATCCATGCTCGGCAGGGTGACCGTGGACGGCAGCGCGCAGAGCTTTCCGCTTTCCGGCATGACCGCCAATCATTTCGGCAAGGGCCGTTTCGTGCTGGTCGGCGAGGCTGCGCACGCTTTCCCGCCGATCGGCGCCCAGGGGCTCAATCTCAGCCTGCGCGACATCATGGCGCTGCGAGACCTCATCCGAATTGATGAGCCGGCAAACTATAGTGGTATCGGCGAGCGCTTCGATCGCAAGCGCCAGGCCGACATCCGCTCGCGCACGGTCAGCGTCGACCTGCTGAACCGGTCGCTGCTGTCCGATTTCCTGCCGGTGCAGTTCCTGCGCTCGGCCGGCCTGCACCTGCTCTCCGCGCTGGGGCCGTTGCGCAGCATCGTCATGCGCGAGGGCATCGAACCGCTCGGCTCGCTGAAGGCTTTCCGCGAAAGCCTACGGGAACGGGTCGCCCGCAAGCAGGCCTGATTTGATGAGATAGAGCAGGATCGTCACCGTAGCGACCGACAGCACGGTGGTGATGAGGATGGTCGCCGACGCCCGCTCCTGCCACACGCCATATTGTTGGCCGATGACAAAGACATTCGTCGCCGTCGGCAGGGCTGCCAGGAGCACGGCCGTGAAAACCCAGACCGGATCGAAATTGCCGGCAAAACCGAGCACCAGATACATCGTCACCGGCAGCAGCAGCAATTTCGCCGGCACGATATAGCCGATTTCCACCGGCACGCGCTTCAGCGGCCGCAGCGCCAGCGTGACGCCCATGGCAAAGAGTGCGCAGGGTGCCGCTGCCTGCGCGAGATAGTCGATCAGCCGTTGCAGCGGCGCCGGTGGCTCGTAACCGGCAAAGGCCGCGACGAACCCGGCTGCGGTCGCGATGATGAACGGGTGCGTGACGATCTTGCGCAGCACCCCGCCGGCGATCGGGATCGCCGGCTGCTTCTCGCCGCCGGCAACCGCCATCAACGCCGGTGCGACCATGAAATGCAGCATGTTCTCGAAGCAGAACACCAGTGCCACAGGCACGGCGGCCGGCTCGCCGAAGGCAAGCAGTGCCAGCCCCGGCCCCATATAGCCGATATTGCCATAGGCCGCGGCGAGCCCCTGGATCGTCGCTTCGCCGATCGTCGCGCGGCGCAGCCAAAGCCCGACAGCAAAGATCAGAGCAAAAACGAGATAGGTCGCGCTGATATTGGCGAGGATGAAATCGACGCGCGTCAGCTGCTCGATCGGTGTCTTCGCGACCAGCTTGAAGAACAGCGCCGGCAGCGCGATGTAGATGATGAAGGTATTGAGCCAACCAAGCGCTTCGACCGGCTGCCTGGTGATTCGGGCGACGACATAGCCCAGCAGGATCATGCCGAAGAACGGCAGAACGAGTCCGACAATGTCCCCCATGGGCCGAGGCGCCCTCCCGCTTGCCGAGGATGATCTCCCCGACTAGAGCCTATCCGATGAACCGCGGTGCATCGGATAGGCTCTAGATATTTGTTTTGGCCGCATTATCCGACGCCGAAGCGATGCGGTTCCGGCTGGAAATGCTCTAACCGATTTGCGAGAGAATGGGAAACGTTTGCTGGAACCAGATGGCGACCGTGCTGATATAGCCGAAGATGAAGGCAAGGCCCGTCAGGATAAGCAACACGCCCATGAGCTTCTCCACCGTGCCGAGATGCCGGCGGAAACGCAGGAGGAAGCGCATGAAGGCGCCGGAAAAACCCGCCGCGATCCAGAACGGCACCGCAAGGCCGAGCGAATAGACGGCAAGGAGGATCGCCCCGTCGCTCACCGTTTCGCGCGCCGCCGCAACGCCGAGGATCGTTCCGAGGACGGGGCCGATGCAGGGCGTCCAGCCAAAGGCGAAGGCAAGCCCCATGACATAGGCGCCCGATGCCGTCGCCGGCTTGCCGCCGCCCTGGAACCGCGCCTCGCGGGCAAAAAGCCCGATGCGCAGCAACCCGAGAAAATGCAGGCCCATCAGGATGATGATCACGCCACCGATCTGCGCGAGAATGTCGAGATGCCGGCGCAGCACCATGCCGATCGTCGACGCCCCGGCGCCCAGCGCCACGAAAACCGTGGCAAAGCCCAGGGTAAAGAAGAATGCCGCCAGCAGCACCGCCCCGCGCGTATCCCGCCGAACCGCGACGGCCTCGTTGCCGCGGAACTGATCCACGGAGATGCCGGCCATATAACAGAGATAGGGCGGCACAAGCGGCAGCACGCAGGGGGACAGAAACGAAAGCGCTCCGGCAAGCAGCGCGCTTAGAAGAGAAATATCGGCAATCGACACTGGCAACTCCGCGACGGCGGAAAAAGCGGTTCGGGCCAAAACGCTCCGCCCGCTCCTTCATTTGCGCTTCCTAGTATCGGCCGAAGCCCTCTCCTGCCAATCACCTTTTGGAGAACGCGGCAAAATGCAGCAAAAGCTGTTTTTCATCGCATTTTCCGGGTTGACCCGGCAAATCCACCTGCCTATGTTCCGCGCACTTCCGCGGGGCATGTTCGCACCGCCTGGGAGCGTGTAGCTCAGCCGGTAGAGCAACTGACTTTTAATCAGTAGGTCCAGGGTTCGAATCCCTGCGCGCTCACCATAAAAACCTTTGAAAATCAACAGAAAAACGTAAATTAGCTGTTTTCAAACGAGACGACGCACTTTTCGAGTCGCCACCGAGTCGCCACGGCTAGTGAGAGTTTACCGCCCCTGCCAGTGCAGTTGCGTCGAGTCGGCTTTCCTCGGTCGCGCCTTCCTCTTCAATCTCGCGCTCGGCCTGCTTCAGTGACCCAAGCTCCGACCGTCTACAGACCCTTCAGCCTGCCACAGATCGAAAGCTAGCGCTGTGATGCGCCTTTCGCGTGGATCGTTCATCGCGCTCACCGTAGACCGAGGAACGACAATACCACCAGCACGACGACGACCAGTCCAACGATATAGATGATGCGGTTCATGACGCTCTCCTGTTTTGATCAAGAGACGAACGCGCCTAGCTGAACTTCGTTCCCGAAGCGCGCCGCCCGCCCACTCCCGACGAGCGGCGTTACGCTCAGGCGCTCATGCGGGGCGGTGACGACGGTCCTTTTTGCCAAGCCGGTGTAAATGCTTCGACAGGTAATCCTGCCTCAAGGCAGGCGGAGACAAACGCCTCACGCGCCACAGCAACCGGCGCCATTCGATAGAGCGCGGCGCGGCACTTCTCGCACGCGCGCTTGTATCGGGCGCCGTGACGCAAGGGCCATTCATTTTCAAGAAAATCGACGGTGTCGTGCAGACTCTCGAAAGAGCGCGTCACGCCGTTGGGGAAACGAACGTGAAGGGGGACGGAGAAATAGACGTCAGCCAGCATCGTGGTGCTCCTTTCAATTACAATTCTGGCGGAGTCGATATGTGTTTGGTCGGCTGCGTTTCAAGAGCGGAACAACGCGCAGCTACGACCGTTTTTCTGCGATCAGATAGGAGGACGCAATGACGATCGAAAACGCACCAACGGAAGACGGCAAGGAAGGCGCCAGGGGCTTACACAAGACCGCACGAGCCGATGAGCGCAAAGTTGAAGCTGAGAAGGGTTCGGACCTCGCCAAAGGCGCGGATCGGTTTGACGAGCGCTCCAGAAGCTCTGACGGCAAGAGCGCCGGCGAAAAGCAGCGCTAAAATGAAAAGGCCCGTCAACGACGGGCCTTTCGTTGTTACCAGGTCTGGCGACCGTACCAATCGTCGACATCCTTGGTCGCACGATCCTTCTCGTAACCGTAGCGCTCCTGGATCTTGCCTTCGAGCTGATCACGCTTGCCATCGATGACATCGAGATCATCGTCAGTCAGCTTACCCCACTGCTCCTTGATCTTACCCTTGACCTGCTTCCAGTTACCTTCAACGCGATTCCAGTCCATCGTGATCTCCTGTTGTGAGGACGGTGATGGCAGAGGAATGCGCAGAGAGGGATTTTGATCCGAGGATTGATTGACCAGGCACATCCGCGCCACTTGCTGTGCATCGCAAACGACCTATATTGCGATGCAATAAAAGGAGAGAAAGATGACGATAAACGTTACAAACCCGATCGCGGATATACGCAAATCCACGGGCTACAGTCTGGAGCAGTTGTCGCTGATCTCCGGCTTGACTGTCGCGGAAATCACAAAGCTCGAGAGCGGCGCACTGGTAGATCCCGCTAAGCTGGCCAGGCTCCTGACCGCCGCGGGCGTGAAGGCCATCTAACGCAAAAAGACGGCCCGCGCTCCGCGTGTGTTGGCGCGGGTGGTGCAGCGCGGGCCTGTGGTGACTTTTTTTGCTCGGGTGGGCTACGAGGCGAACACAGCCCACCCTATCCCCTCACGAGGAAGGCGCCGCGGATACCACCCCGTGGCGCGAGCATTCGAATAAAAGACCGCGCGCAGCCCCCTACGGCGCGTCAGCGGCAAACTCAAAATTCATTGCGGATCCAACTGGCATAGGTGAGCCAGTCGATCACGCCGCGCCCGTCGTTGCAGGATTTACAAGCCAGAGCGAGATTATCGAGGGAGTGTCGGCCGCCGTCAGCGCGGCGGCGCACGTGCTCAAGCGTCGCGGCGTCATGCCGGCTTCTATAAAGCGGCGCATAGCTTAGTCGCAGGAACTTCCGGCAGTAGCAGCATCGACCTTCTTGCAGGTAGAACAGCAGCGCGGTAATTGCGCGCTTGCGCCGGCCGTTGAGTGACTTCGACAAGCCCATCCTCCATCACCGTCCGGAAAGGGCGACCGGCGGTCTCGCCGGTCAGTTCGATCTGATAAAGCGCGTGCCCTGCGAAGGTTCTTAATCTTCCGCGAATAACCGCGGGCAGATCACCCCCAAGCAGGACTGGTTGACCTTCGGCGAAGTGGTATGGTCTTAATCTCGGTGACGTGGCGGTCATGGGGTCTCCTCGTGTTGCGTTTGTCGAAGTGTGTTTGTACACTGTAGCGACACAATAGCCGATTCTGGTTCCGTGTCAACATGTATTTGTACAAGGTACCAATATGAAGGCTTTTCAGCTCAAGATGGCTCGCGCAGCCGTCGGACTCGGCGTCCGAGAACTTGCCGCATTGGCAGGTGTGACGGCCAACACGATCACGCGGATTGAAAATGGCGCCGACGCCAAACAATCGACCCTAGATGCGCTCCGGACAGCACTCGAAGATAAGGTGATCTTTCTGGCGGACGGCGAGACTACTGCCGGCGGCCCGGGCGTTCGGCTGCGGGATCGGCAAGCTTGAAGGAACAAAACCCTCCCCGTTTCATTGCTTTCTCGCCACTAAGGCATCAAGGAGATTCCAATGAAAACCCTGTCCGACATTTTCGAGCACACGCTCCAGGACATTTACTACGCCGAGAACGCCATCGCTAAGGCCCTTCCGAAGGTTGCGAAGGCAGCTGGCGACGCAAAGCTAAAGCAGGCCGCCGAAGACCACCTCGAGGAAACGAAGGGCCAGATCAAGAAGCTCGAACAGGTCTTCAAGTCGATCGGCAAAAAGGCATCTGGCGAGAAGTGCGACGCGATCGAAGGCCTGCTCAAGGAAGCCGACGGCCTCATCAAGGATGCTTCGGGAACAGCGCTCGACGCTGGTCTGCTCGCTGCCTGCCAGGCTGTAGAGCACTATGAGATTTCGCGCTACGGCTCGCTGCGCGAGTGGGCGAAGGACCTTGGGCACGACGAAGCCCACAAACTGCTCAGCGAAATTCTCGACGAGGAAAAGGCCACCAACAACAAACTCACGAACCTGGCGGTCACCTCTGTGAACAAGACGTCTTCCGCAAAAAAAGCCGCCTAAGTCGATAGGACAGGTAGAAAGAAGGCCGGCCAATCTGGCCGGCTTTTTGGTGTCAGGGCGAATGTCGGCAATATAGTTTTACAATTTTGTCAAAGACTTAGCTAGATTTTGCGTATTGCACGCCCCGCCGTTCGCTTTAGCCTGCACTCGTGGCCACCAACCTCAAGTGTATTGACTACTGGTACTATGGGAAGGGTACATGACCGGGGGACCACGCCTGATAGGTCGCAAGGAAGCCGCAGCTTACCTCGGTATCACTCCGACCTGCTTTTCAATGTGGGTGGCGAGCCACAAGATGCCGCCGGCAATCCCAGGCACGAGGAAGTGGGACAAGAAAGCGATCGATGCGCGCCTGGATGAAGTAAGCGGGCTATCCGCAAAGACAGAAAGCGGAGAAACAGACCTCCAAAAATGGCGGCGCGAACGAGATGCGCGTAGGGCTAAAGAGCGGCAGCCTTAATCCGGCATTCACCATCTCGGCGCACCATCCTTCCATCAACAGGAGGATGGCATGAAGCGCAAAAGAGCGGACACCCCCGAATCCCTAGAACCGTACCTGATCCTGTGCGCCGAGCTTGTCGACGAATATGGCGAGGTGATGCAGCCTTGGCTAGATCGGCTCGAGGCTGAATACGCGAAGGCGAAGCAGAAGCGCGACGCCGGAAAGCAGGTCGATCGCATCCGCGCGATGCTGGCTGCGGATAAGGCGCCGCCACCCGCGTAGACCTAGACAACCTCCCGTGCTCGCCGTAGGGTTGAGAAAACACGGGAGGAATCGCTCCCAGTCGAATAAGGTAACGAGATGTTCAATCTTATGCCGTTGCGAAATGCTCTTCAGGAAAAGTCAAAAAAGCGTCGGCAGGAATTTAGCCGGACGGGAGATGTGCGCTTTGAGTGGGCCGCGAACCTCCTAGACCGTTTCGAGCAGGAAACCTCAAACATGCTCAATCTGGGTGAGATGGACCAGATTGAGCAGGCGTACACCAACGACAGCGATGGAGCTTTTGCTCGAAAGGTTGAAGACTTAATCTCTAAGATCGGCTTCGAGCGACAGTACGGGACGGTCGTCTTTTTGGTTCATGATATTCTTGACGGCGAGCCGAAAAGGCCAACTTCAGCCAAGGCAGAAGCTGAGTTCGATCGGTTGATAAAGGGATAGAGGCCCGCCGTCATGGCTAGCCCTCCGCTCCGTCATCGCAGCCAAGCCCTTCAGCGCGCTTTAATTCCTGATATATGGCGCTGCGGCTCATGCCAGAGGCGCTTGCTGTCTCGGTGGCGAACTGTTTCTGGTGCTGCGGGCCTTTTCGGCGCCCGTCTTTCCTTTTGTCATTGCCGTCCAGAATCTGGACGGCAATGGATTTACCCTCGCGCTCGCGAATCCTCTTCCATGCAGCTTCACGCAACCGCACGCTCAAAGTCCGCTCCGCGCCCTGGTCGCGCAGCATCTGCGGCATGGACAGCACATCGAAAATACCCATTGCCGCGGTGGCAATATTATCAATGACTTAAGGGAAGTCCGCGCAAGAAGCTGTTGGTAGTTCGCGTTAGCACTTGCGTCAATTACCGGCATTTGGTTCTGTTCTGTCTGCGTGATTTCAGACGCGGCGGATTCCACACCCGCCGACTGTGCGGGTCCAAACCGGATAGGAAGCGCTGAGAATTTGCGAAGTCGAGGAAAGGCTGCGGCATCCAAACCACAAGCCCTCCCTCGGCGCTCCATCGAACCCCTCGCGGGGTTGCCCATATCAATTACCGGTCATGACCGGAATGACAATACCCGCGTTGCGAAATTCACACCATTCGGTGTTGCGGGTCATGCCGCTTTCCGCTTTTTTAATTTGGTGATTTCTACGATCGTCAATTACCCCCTGTCACGACGAACGACACACTCAGACGATCCGGTTTTTTTGTCGCCGGGTCTGTAGTAAACGCATCGGCCAAGTTGGCCATTGCTATCGTTCCCCATCACCTCATTAGCGGTATGGGCGCCCCGTGGAGTTCGAGCAGCGTACCTAGCTAAGGTTCCCCACCATCTCCACCGCCACCCTCTCGTGAGGTCAACCTTCATCCCGTCCACCTGCACCTTAGTGTAGGCGCACGACAATTCCGGCTTCCTCTGCCGCCTTCAGGAATGCCCGTCGTGCAACTTTTGGATCCACGTGAGCATCGAGGGCATCTGCGCAAAGGCGTAGCGCTTCGCCGAATGCCTGACCGCGGCGTGTAGGCCAAAATTGCATGAGTAGGAAAGCGGCTTCTCGAGTGGAGCCGACAATTTGAGGACCGCCGAGTTCATCGAGATTCACGATTACGCTCGCCGGCCAGTCAACTAAAACTGGAACGCGCATCGGATATGTCCTCCTCCTAATTAACGAGCTGGGCCGTTTTCCGTTCCGCGGATTGTTGGCCTCGCTAGTGAGTGCCCTGGGCGTTTCGTCTCTTAAGCGGCCCCGACCTTGCCCCGCCGACTCGCAATCTAGGAATATCTTCCCCGCCTCCTTGACTCTTTTCCCAACGAGAACATACTAGCAACATCTCGAAACCGGAACGAATGCCTACTGTGGCAGCAACACAGGAGAACGGAAACGTGCGCGCAGAATCACACGAGCCTCGAAACGAAGTCGACGAAGCCTTGGCTTGGCACGGCGGAAACGTCCGAGCCGCAGTCGCGACGCTCCTGGCTGACTGCGCATATCTGCGATGGCAGCTTCAATTGGCCGATCGCGCCATTAGCTCAGGCTTTACGCGAGGATGGCGGCCACAAGCTGAGCGGGATTGATGGAGTGGCGAGGCGGCGTGATGAGAGCCCCGAATGGACAGACCTCGAAGCGCTCTTCGCTCCAGCACGTCCGACGTTAGGCGACCTACCGCAATTGTACGAACTCGGCGGCCACTGCTCGAGATGCGAGCGCGAGGGCGCGATTGATCGTTGGCGTCTCCAGGAGAGCGTCGGCGCCGACGTGCACCTCTATATTCTCCGGCAGTTTCTGCGATGCCGGAAGTGCGGAAACAACGGTACGAACACATGGATAGCCGCAAAGGCCGCAAGGTGATGCCCGATCCATCCGGATGGCAGCGGAAATACCAGTGGCGGCTCACATGGCCCGGGGAGGCAGACGAGGACTGGGCGGCCTACGACGGCGATCTCTATATTGGTCGCATCCATCGCGACAAGACGAGCTTAAAGGCAGGCATGTTCATCTGGGCTGGCGGCTGTTCCTCATGGTGGGAGTTTGAGCGCCCGATGCCCCAATCCGGACATGAGGCGGAGGCCTGGGAGGCTGCGAAGCGTGTTGAAGATTGGTATGATGAAGGTGTTGCTCGCGCCGGGCCAAAGCCGGATGCTCTCTCACAGCGAATAGCGGATTTGAAGGAGCGCGGCCGAAAGTTCGGTTGGTAACCCTCCCTCAAATGGCTCCTTGCCCACCTAGGCGCCCCGCCCTATCCTTCGTGCATGGCTATTCGTGGACCACTACCGATCGGTGAGGCGGAAGACCGCTTTCTCCAGTGCGAGGAAGCCCTCGAAGCCGATTTCCAGGCGCTTGTCTGGAAGGCACTCAAGGCGGGGTGGGATGAGGGCGAAGCCTGCGTGGCGATCGCTTCCTTGGCGGACCATCATATCCTCGCGCTCAAGTGCAATGACCGGACAAGCGCCTCGATAAGAAAGCTCAAAGACTGAGGGGATTGGATCGAATGTGTGGACGTTTCACCCAGATGATGTCCTGGCGCGAACTCGTCGGGCTCTACCGCCTGACCGACAAATTCCTCATCCGGAACACCGAGGCGCGCTACAACGTCGCCCCAACGCAGACGGTGCCATTTGTTCGGCTCGATGACGAAGGCAACCAGGTGGTCGACGACGGCCGGTGGTGGCTGGTCC
The DNA here is from genome assembly GCF_009827055.1 of Shinella kummerowiae. Lineage (GTDB taxonomy): Bacteria > Pseudomonadota > Alphaproteobacteria > Rhizobiales > Rhizobiaceae > Shinella > Shinella kummerowiae. The sequence goes on along the minus strand of NZ_WUMK01000004.1, from coordinate 247,951 downwards.
CGCACTGGGCAAAGGAAATGCCGAAGGCCGCGATGTTCAACGCGCGTATCGAGACCGTCGATTCCTCCCCGGCTTTCCGTGACGCATTCAAAGTGCGCCGCTGCCTCATCCCCGCCGACGGCTTTTATGAATGGACGAAGAATGAAGAGGACGGCGGCAAGGACCCATGGCTGATCCAGATGCCTGGCGGCGCGCCGTATGCCTTCGCGGGCTTGTGGGCACACAACTCGAAGCTCGACGTCACGAGCTGCACGATTATCACCGCGCCATCGATTGCGCCCATCAGCCAGATCCACGACCGAATGCCCATCATCCTCGATCCAGAGGTGTTCGACGGTTGGCTGAACCCCAACACGCCCGCGGAAAACCTCAAGGGCATTCTCGGCCATCATCTCGACGGACAAATGCAGATGCATCGCGTCAGCCGTGACATCAACAGTTCGAGGTTCACCGAGCGGCCGGCGCCGATCGTGAATTCGCTATGATCTATGCGGTCTCAGCCCTGGCGGTATTCTCCGCACTGCCGGCCGCGTCCCGCCCGTCGAACTGGTCGCTGTTTGCGGCGGCGGTGTTGAACGGAGCGGCGGCTTGGCTCGCCCTCGGCATTTTTATGGGGTGGTAGGGAACCATTCGCCTTCACCGCCGTTTAACGCGCGCCACTTTTAGTTCAGCCTCTTGCCTCGCCATCCCCAGCGAGGCATTTTTTTTGGGGCTTGTTGGCCTGGAGCCGCGATGCGGATCCGACGCTGGGGGATTATGGCCCGCCGACGATCCTGTTTCAGGCGGGTGAAATCCCGGAGATGGAATAGCGAGATGGTTGACATGGACGAAAGTAGACCGGCGCTCAAGGTTGGCGACAAGGTCAGGGTCCGCAGCGGCAGTACATTGGAACGCACGCGCTGGAACGACCGAAACGCCGTGGGCATCGTCGTCGAAGTCGCGCACATTCCAGCTTTTGGCCGAGGCGTGAAAATCCGATGGCCCAACGAGGACGTCGAGCCGGCGTTCTCTGAGGCTGGTCAGTACGATCTCGTTGAGGGTGCATAAGTAGCGCAAAAGCTCAAAGTGGAATCGCGCTGGCGAAACGCTGAAACTTCAGGGCGTTGAGCAAAAAAATGACCGGGAAACCGGCCAGTCGATTCGCACCCTTTTCGACCGTCGGCGAATGCCACCTATCCGTCGCCGTCGCTTCCGGTTTGGCTGGTTATCTTCTCAGCAGGCAGCACCGTGAACCGGACAGGCGGAGAGATGACGCGGGCGTTGTAATAAATTTCGTCAGCGCCATATTTGGAGAGTCTGCTGCGACGCAGGCCGGAGGCCGCGGAGCGGTAAAGCACATCCCGCCGAGCGGCTTCCGTCACGAATACCCGGGTGCCTCAGGTGTCGCCCGGATTAGGGAGATCGATGAGCCCCCGCTTATCGGTCTCCCGCCTTAATGCCCGGCCTGCGGATCACCATCTTTTACGCGCTCGGCTCGCGTGATAATATCCACGCTGCCCGGCCGGAAGTCGGGCGCGCCTCTAGAGTCGCACCTTCGCCCCGCTCCGGCGGGGCTCTCTTTATGGCGCTAGAGAATGCAGGAGCATAGTGCGATGACGGCATGGAAGACTACGCTCCCACCTGTTGGTCTTGAGATCCTGTATGAGCGAGACGACGGAACAGTCGAACGCGGAGTTCTAGAGCGCTTCGGCCTACTTGGCGCAAATGCGTCGGGTAAGGAGTCGAGAATGCGCCCGCAATTCAAGCGTAAAGGTGTGGCCGAAATGTTCGAGGTTCGGCGATGGCGCGAGGTCAAATCATGATGTCGTGGGGGAAGTGCACGACGTTGCCAATGGCCGTTCGATAGGGCGAGCGGAACAAGCGGCAGACAACGCCGTTTGATCTGCGCGGCAAGTGATGTGCGCCCACGCTCACGTCGTTTCCCGACCCGCCGCAACAGAAGGTCGCTTCGATCCCCCTCCGAAGCGACCTTCTTTTTTTTGCGCGATCGTGCGACACTAATATCAAAGACGGTTGGGATGCCGCCACGCTGATCTTTGAAGGATTTCGGCGCCTATCGCCGTACTTTCTTGGCTCCGAGTGCCGCTACGACTGAATCGAAGCTCTCAGCCACGTAAAGAACCAACGGCGTGGGAGCGCCGTTTTCCTTACTGGGCACAGACGAGTTCACGACGACCTGGGTTCCGGCCTTGTGATCGCTGAAATGTAAAACCTTCCCGAAATCAATAGAGGTCTTTGCTCCGTCGGGTTTCGTGAGATTAAGCCACATTATCGCATGTCCTTCGTTCTTGATTTGCTTCGGAGGAGGGCTCGCAAAGCTGAGACGATGGCGGCGTTATGCTGCCGCCATGGATATTACGTCCAAGGCTATTAAAAAATTCACACCGTAATATTAGGTCAACTTCGAATCGTCGCCCTCAAGCCTGCTCGGTGGGCGGAGCAAGCTGCCGGCCTGTGTATCAGAGGCTGAAACCGTTCACCCCAGCCAGAACGTCCGATCCCAGACCGGGACCGACCCGGCAACCTCGACAATGATCCTGCGGACCCGCTGAACGACTGCCGGCGGCACTCGACCCTGGATAATGATCGCCTGCGGTTCGAACTGAACCTCGATCTTATGCTGGGCGCAGACCTCATCATACGCAATCGCGGCATTTATCGACGCACGCAGACCATAGCCCTGTGCGCCGAATCCGCCGCCGGCAGATGCGTGGAACATCTCACCCTCCCGTGTTTTCGAACATTATTGAAAACGGATGGGGTGTTCGCTCGGTTCCAGGCCGCACGGTAGACGGCGCCGATCGAGTATGCCGGCGTATGATCTTTACGCGCTCGCGTCTCGTGGTAAAATCCTTGCTGCCCGCCGGGAGACGGGCGCGTCTCTGGATCCGCATGCCTTGCCCCGCTTCGGCGGGGCCCTCTTTTTGCAGGACAATGGACCCCAAATAGGACGAGGAATCCGAGTTAGTCGACTCCCCCCTCCGACTAAGGCACAAACAAAAAGCCCCCTCCACCGTCAAGGCAGAGGGGGCTAGATCAGGAAGTGCGTCTAGTTACGGGCTTGGCCTTGTTGGCCGCCTCATGCATCCCGTCGATGCGGGTGGCCAGATGACGAACGTCGTCTCGGATGCCGGATACGGCGCCGAGGATTTCGTCCTTGATTTCTCGCATGCCTGACTTTGTGACGTAGGTCTCGGCAGTGTGCAGGCGATGCGCAGCCAGGTCTTCAGCGACCTTGTCAGCGCGATCCTTGGCGCCGGCAACACGCGATTCGAAGTAGCGCCAATACCCGAAGGCAGCGCCGACCAGCGTGACAAGGCCAAGCAGGCCAGTTAGAATTTCTGGCGTCACGGCACCACCCCGCAAAGCTTTGCCAGCTTTTCGTTCTCGCGCAGGATCTGCCGCTTCGTCTCTTCTGTCATCTTGTCTTCCACACTGGGGCGCACGGCCCGCGCGACATCGCAGAAATTACCGCTTGCCGTCACGCATCCACTTAGCGAGACCAGCGTCAACATCAGCGCTGCCCATACCTTGAACTGCATCTTCGACGCCCCTCGCCTTCTTGATTGCTTTTGCGTTGTTACGGGCCTGCTCGGCTTCAGCGTCAGCCTTGCCGCCTGAGCGCCCATAGAGGAAGGCGCCCGCGATGACCGCGACCGCGACGCCGGCCGTTGCCAGGTAGCCTTTGAATTTGAGCCAGAGAGCGCTAAACATCGACGGTCTTCCCCGTCACCGTATTCCACCAGCGCTCCAGAACGTCCCGTTTGCGATAGGCCACATAGCCAACCACGAGAATGGCCACGCCAGCGGCAATCCAGCCCCACGGCAGGCCAGCAGCGAATGCCAGCACACCAGAACCTGCCGCGCTCGAAACGCCCTTGGTGACGGCTTCCCTCACCGTACCGGCATCGCGTCGCAGCTGGCTGAGCGTGGCCGGGCCGAGGATGCCGTCGGCCACAAGGTGCGGGTGAGCTTTCTGGTAGGCAATGATGGCCGCCTTGGTCTTCTCGCCCATCCATCCGTCAATGGAGCCGGGATTGAAACCCTTCGACGTCAGGATTTCCTGCGCCTCTTTCACGACCGGGTCCGGCTTCGTCGGTTCTACGGTCGCTTCGCGCGGAACACCTTCCGGCTTGCTCGACGTCACTCCAGCATAGTTGCCATTCAGGAAGAGGTTGGCCTCCTCCTTGCGGCGGCGCGCAAGGCCTGGCAACTGCTTGCCAGATGCCGTGTTGTAGTGGCTGCCAAGATAGGCCGCCGCTTCTTTCACCAGGCCATCGCGCCAAAGCTTGGCCCACCGCCAGCCCATGGCGCCAGTGCCGAGGTTGTAGACCGCACTGACAGAAGCGTCCATCTGATGCTGCTTACGACTGGATGGGCTTCCCTCAACTACGGCTGGTTCGAATTCTGCGGCCAGTACCTCGAGCAAAATCTCATCGGACTGCACCGCGGTGATCTTGGTCTTGCCCGGCACAAGTTTCGTTATGCCGCGCTTTGCCAGCGCCGCCCGGACTGCGTCGCTAAGCATGGTGAACCCCTGCCCGATCGTCGGGACGCCGACAGGATCCAGGTAACAGGTCAGCGGGTTGCCTTCGTGGTCACGCAGAAACGCGCGGCCACGCGATGATGTGGTCGTGATTGTCATTGGGGTTCCTTGTGGGCCACCAAAGAGACTAGGCGACGGGAAGGGTTTCCCGAGCCATAAAGGTCTCCTTGGATTTTGGGATTTTACGCGCAGAGACGCGCGCGCTCCTGGATGGCCAGGGTCGTTGTCATGGGGATTTCCTTGCAGTTGAAAACGATCCGGCGCGGATCAGAGAAGGCCTAGAGAATGCTGGCTGGCCCCTCGACAACTTTGCCGCGATTTGCTCCACTCTCCCAAACTGGTGGCGGAGATCGACAAGTGACGAAATTGGAAGATCGGCTAACCCGAATCTGGGATGACATGGCCGTTAAGACGGAGCGATGGCATTCCGCTCACAATCATAAGGAAAGCGTGGCCTACCTCACTCTCACGGCGAACGCTGTGCTTCTGCTGCAGCTTCTCTCAAACCGGCACGCCGGCCCAATTGAATTAATGTACTGGTTGTATTGGAGTGGCATGATCGCATGTCACGCTTTCATGAGGCAGGAACTCGTGCAGCGACGACGGCTAGCTATTATGATAGCTGCGGCCGATGCGATCACAAGCCGGATCACATATCGGCCCGAGAGCATAACCGAAGAGGATCTCAAGGAGGTTCCCAAAGAACACAGATGGCCAATTTGGCAAATGTTTCTCACGTACATTCTGCCCTGCTTCTTCGTGAACTTGGAAAGCCTCCACAACATTTCGCATAACACACTCGGCCGCGACGCCGTTGCGTCGATTCTGGAACGGGTACGGACATTGAGGGTAGATTGGTGGCCATCTCTAGCTAGTCTCGCCATGATCGCCGTCGGCTTCAGCTCTGTTTTCTTCGGCTTCGCCTCGCTACCTATTGAATAATCTAGGGCCAAGGCTATTGGATTTGAGCCGGCGATCAACTGGCCCAGTCAGCCAGGACCGTGTTTAGGATGGCCCTCGACGAGGCATATTCGGTCGCGCTCACATCGACGTCGAAGACGAGGATGTCGGAAATCTCGCCGATGAACCGTGCGGTCGATCCTACGCCGCCATTCCCGACGGAAAGCGATGTATCGGTCAGCACGGCATTGAGGCCGGTGCCTCGCTTCGCCTGCGTGCCATTGCGCCAGATCGACATGCCGCTGATATTGGATTGCGTCACCATGCCGTAGAGGTCGGTATCGTACCAGGTTCCGGTCTGGTCATCGATCAAGAGCGATGTGCCGCTATGGACGATGCGCGCCGTACCGGAAGACCACGAAAATGAAAAGCTTTTCGCGCCGACCGCCGTTGTCGCGGGACCGACCAGCGTGCGCAGCGATGCATTGTTGTCGGCAAGCCGCGCCACGAACGCAACGGTCGCCGTCGCTGTTGGCAGGGCGAAGTCGATCGCATCGAACTCCTGGGTGCCGTCGAACTCGAACGTGTGGCGGCCAGCGAGCCCCTGCGTGAACAGCGGAACCGCCGTGCCGGGCGTGCGCAGCGTCTTGCGGTTGACACGCCCGAACCAGTCGAGCGTGCCGTCGCTGCGCTGTTCCGTGAAGCTCGGATCGGCGGACCACCAATCGATGAGGCCCGGGAGCTTGGCAATCTTCGCTCCGTTTTCGTCGGCCCGCACCGTCCCGAACAGGGATGGCGAGGAAAGAACAACGTCAGTCTGCTGATAAATGGTCATAGGTCTTCCTTATGGCATGGTGACGGGAATGCGCTGGTGCAGCATCACGTCGGGGTCAGGAATGTTGCCCAGCAATGCGCGTTTGGTGGACGCATCGCGGAAGTTGGTTCGCGGCACTGTGGCGAGCGTTCGGGTGGTGTCGTGCCCGAGCATGCCGACGCCGAGCATGTGCGCCCCGGCGATCGGCGCCGACAGGGTTATGACCGCCGTGTTGCCGGAGCGCGCGACATTCGAGATCGTGCGGAACTGCCCGGAGCCGTAACTGACCTCGATGCCGTGGTTCGTCTGTGCCGTCACCAGAGTGGTGTCGATCAAGAAGTCATCGGCCGCCCGGTTGGCGGTGGCGGTGATCGTGACGTTGCCGTCATAGACAGCGCTGGAGAAGCGCAACGCCTTCTTGCCGGTATTGCCGACCAGGCGCGTCAGGATGGCATGCCCGACCTTCTCGCCGATCTGCGCATAGCCGCGACCGAGGAAGTGCACGAAGTCCGGCGAATAGAACTCCTTGTATCGGTAGTGCGGCGTCGAGATCATGTACTTCGTCGGTTGATCCTGCTCGGCAAGCGTGATTCCTATCACCGAGTTGCTCGTCGACTCATTGTCGCTCGCCTCGCCCATCGACGACCACTGATCCACCATCCACGGCACGTCGCCGACCTGCCCGGTGATCGCCTTGATCGCCGTCGAAAGCTGGTTCATGTGGTCGATCTCGTTGTCGGCATAGGTCTGTGCCGGGGTCGTGGCGTCTGTCTGGCCATGGCTTCGCACCACAGCAAGGACGCAGAGCCGCTTGCCCATCGATGCGGCGATTGCCGTTGCCCGCGCAACAGCCGTCAGGCCGTTCGTCCAAGGCACGGTGCCAGGCCCGATTTCCGCCTGCGATGCCCCGCCAACAGCAACGGAGGCGATCAGCAGCGGAAACGTCTTGCCACAATGGAGCATCGCCATGCGCTGCATGTAGTTGGCCGCCGATGTCAGGATGTCCTGCCCGCCATACCCAAGCCGGCCGACCCGGGCCACTGCCGGTGTGAATCCGGTCAGCGTGTTGCCATCCAGCACTTGCGTGATGTCAGCGGCAGCAAGCCCCATCCGGAAATCCGAATAGACACTCGACTGGAACATCAGCGTATGGCTCGGGTAGAGGGCGGTGGTGTAGAAGTAGGCGTCCGTCCCGTTACTCCCCGCCATGAGCGACTGGCCCGTGCCTAGAAGCATGTAGATCGTGTCGGGATCATCCGGGATTTCGATGCCCGATCCGTCGCACGCCACGCATACGATGCGACCAGCACCGTACAGCGGGCGCGGGGCATAGCAGCGCATGGATTTGCCGTAAGCCGGTTGACCGCCGAAATACTCGAAGTCAGGCCCCGAAAGCACCCGACGCGTGCCGTCCGGAGAGTAGGACACGGCCTTGCTCATCCCGCCGATGGGCTCGATGCCGGTTAGCGGCATGCGCGCGATCCCGAAATCGGCAGGAACGCCATTGCGCAACCGCGCCGCCAGTGTGTCGTCCTTCGTGCCGGAAGCGATGACGAACGACGCATCCGTTAGCGGATTGATACCGGAAAGGGCATTAGCCTTGGTCAGATCCGCGAGGAAATATCCGCCATAATCGATGCCGTAAAATACCGCGCCCGACGGATCTCCAACGACATGGGCATACCGGCTGTCTGCGACGGCATCGGGCACCCGCTCCTCGATCGCGCCGATTTGCGCATCGACATAGGTCGTGTCGGCCTTCGTGGCCTCCAGATCGGCGATCCCCGCATTGAGCGCGGCCTGGTCGGAAATCTCCACAAATGTCAATGCTGTTGCGCCGATCGTGATCGGCGCCGGCGTCGTGCAGGCAAATTGTTTGCCGGCATTGACCGTGCCGGAGCGCACGAACACCGCCATACCGACCAGTTCAGCGGCCTCGTTCGCGTCAGCGCGGCGCGTCCACGCTCCGGCGCCGGAGGTGTAGATCCCCTTCAAGACACCGGAAGCGTGGTCCTTGACGAGAACATCCGTCGATGAAGTCATCACCCCGTCGACTGTTTGTTCGCCGGACAGGGTGATGTTTGCCGAGGTGGCAAGCGTGACCGGCACCTTCCACTGCAGCGCGACGGTCGAAAGGCCGCGCAACTTATCCAACTCGCTGTCGATCGTCGGCCCGACCTCGGAGCGAACGCGTGCTTTATCGACCTGATCTGGATTGGAATTCGGGCCATCCGCAAAAACGGACTTTATGACGTCGGTGACGACAGTTCCCATATGCTATTCTCCACGCGAAAACGCTCCGGCTGGTGGCCGGAGACGGTTTCAAATTTTTTGATTGATTAGATGATGGTTACTGTCACCGGGCCGCTTGTGGCGCCAGCAACGCCAGAACCGTTGAACGGCACGGCGTAGTAGTCCCACACGCCTTGCGGAGCGCAAGTACCCGTTTCCTTGAAGACGACGACGTTGTCTCCGGCACCGTCAAATGTGGCATCTCCGCGAAGTCTGAAGCCTACGCTACTTGCGTTGGCTGTAAGTCTTTCCAGATAGCTGCCATTGACAGTCTTGCCTGTGCTGTTGACGTTGGTGGTGCCTGTCAGGCTAATAGTCATCTGCCCCGCCGTGCGGGCACTCATGTCGACAGCGATACGCATAACATCGCCCGCTGCCATTCCGCCGACTGCCTGAGTCAAGTCGGAAGCGGTGCCGGCCGTCTTTTTCGCCACGCCTGCGTTCCAAGACCAGCCGCTCCCCGCCGTCCAGCCTGTTAGACTTGCAGCGAAGTCGCCATTGCTGATGATGTTGGTGCGGCTGGCATCGCCGTCCGTGTACCCGTATGTCGCCGCGATCGACGAAGCGACCGTCAGTGTCGCCAGCGGCGTATCTACGGCGATATTGAGCGCGACACCTGTTGCCTTGCGATATAACTTCACAGTCTTGAGGTGTGCGTCGTTCGCTGTCGTCAGACTGAAGACGGCATGGCCAAGATGCGGCGCGGCGGCTGTCTGCGTAAAAACCGTAAGGGCTGACGGCGCAACCGGGTCGGATGTCGTGAAGATTTCCTCGGTGATAGACCAGAGACCGTACTTACCCTTCGCGGAAATGTATGCCGCCTCAACCTCGAGCAGTTCGTCAGATGGAACCGGCGCTGTACTTACGATCATAACGTCGGCGACAATCTCAGGTTCGTGGAAGATTTGCTCAACCCACTCACCAGGAACACCAAGTCCAGCGTCCTTCAGCCGATAGCGAACAGCTAGGGATTTGTCATCGACCTCATCTTCATCGCCATCCGGAACCGGGATCGATATCCGCAGGAAGACGACACCGCTCTTTGGCACCACTTCGATTGTGTCGATTTCCGGCGTTGGAATCCCCGCAATCGTCGGCTTGGGCGGGACAGGCGGTGCAGCACCTTCATCGGTGGCCGGCGTCCAGTCGTCGATGTTCTCAGGGTGCTGGATGAAGTCCATCGTGTACCCACCCTTGGTAAGAGCGAGGACAGACCTGCGGTTTTCAATGATCGCATCGTGAAGAGACGGGAGGCCAAGCGGCGTCTCCATCCTGATCCACCGGCTATACACGGCGTTGATGCCGCAAAGCCGAACGTCAAGCGTGCCCTTCTTCTTCTGCTGGAACCGCCGCCAGTCACGAATGCCGAGCCGGCGAGCTTGCCTCCACTGGGTGCACCAGCCGTAGTCGGCCTCTTGAGCCAAGACTCGGCCAGATAGTAGCTGAGCGTCGGTGTCCTCGAAGAAGTCGGTATCGCTGGTGGTGTAGTCAGTCGCCGGATAGGTGAATTTCGGGACCAGCCGGTTGCACTCGTCTTTGAACAGGACGTCATGCTGAAGCTGATAGCCCGTAATATCCCTATCCCGCAGCGTGGTGCAGTATTCCTCACGGAATTTGCCGACCACGAACAGCAAGGCACCGTCGCCACGCTCACAGATCCAGCCGTCGCAGGCCGCCAGAATGGCGTTCGTTCCGACTTTCGGGTCGTTCTCTGCGGTGGCAAACCCGTCGCAGAGATAGCGCTTTTCCGTGCCACCTCCAGACAGCGGGACGTCCTCGTCACAGACGTCGGCCTCAGCCTTCCACATGTCGATGACCGGAAGAATTGCCTTGGCGTAGTCGCGCTTATGACCGAATTCGTTGAAGCACTGATGCCAGGCCATGATGAGCGCGGCATTGCGCGAAAACACCCAGGCCGCCGGGTTGGACGGGTCTTCGTCGATGCGATAGTCCCAGACGAATGCACCGTCGACCTCAACCGAGAGCCGCGGGGCGCCATAGGGGAATCGCTCGGTGTAGTATTTCGCGACAGGCGTCTTCGCGACCAGGGCAATAGACGCCTGTCCGTCGCCGCGATGGTTTTCCGTCCAGACGTCGTCGGCGGCCAAAGCCTCAACCAGAGGCGCATAAGCCGTTTCGGTGGGCAGGCCGAGGCGCGAGTAGACCTGCACCATGTTGCTCTTGTAACGGCCGTCGGCCAAAGCCTCGACGTTACTGTCTACGTCGAGCGTTACCTCGTCGTCGTGCAGCCAGTAGCGATTGATGGAGCTGATCTTGTGACCGGCAATAGCCTGGACGGCATAGAGATACTTGCCCTTAGAATCCCAAAGCATGTACGCGCCAGAGACGCGGCGACGCCCGACCACCCAATGGCGATAGGGGATTGCCTGCGTCATCGGCTGCTTGCCGTCGTCTGGCTTTGGCGGCTTTGGCGCCAGCAGGTACTGCAGGCCGATCGACAGCGCCGTGGTGGCGATGGCAGAGGCGATTGAGACCGCGCTTATGGACGTTCCAGCGATGCCTACAGTCGAAAAGCCAATCGCAGTAAACAGTGGCGTAAAAATCGGGTCGTAGTGGCTGGTGGTCGACCGCATGAACGTGCGGTAGCCATCCATCTCAGCAACGCGACGCTCGATGTCCTCAGAAGACATGCGTTCGTAACCGCCGCTGTGCATTTCGCGGTTGAAATAGTTCACGAAGGCAATCTCCAGATGGCCACAGCCTCGGCGCGGCATGCCACGACTCCGCGTGGCGCGATCGATGCCCAGAGCGGGCCGAAGCGAACGGCGCCAACCTCAGTCAGCCGGACTTCGCCGTAGGTCTCTCCCGCCAGCATCCGCACGAGGCCGATGTCGCCGTCTTGGGGAGCGTCGACGCGCCGGCAGCCATGGGGCGCCAGCTTCCCGCTCATGAAGGCAAGCGAGCCGCCCGCTGTGTCCAGAATGGCGTGGGCTCCCGCCCTGGTGCTGTAGGTGCCGCGCAGGCCGGCAGCGGGGTCGATGCCGATCGCGTACTGCATCCAGGTGGCAGGGAACGTTTTGCAGTCGTCGCCACCTACCCCGCCCCATCGAAAACGATGTGGCAGGCTCAAAAAGCCCTTGATGTCCATGGATGCCCCTGACGATCAGTAGTTTGGCCAGACCGGCTGAACCATTCGCGCCATGCGCGAGGTGTTGTCGCAAAACCTGTCTGTCGGAGAGAGCGCCTTTTGCTGTGCTGCGGACCAGAGCGACCGCGATGGGCGACTTCTGGTTTCGCCGCCTGAAGCGATCGACAAGCCGAGCGTTGTGGTGCGGTTTTGCTGCCCAACTACCGTGGGGCTCGCCTCTGTCGTGTGCGAGGCCGTGCCCCGCCATAGCGGGATGATGTGGCTCATCGGCTGGTAGTAGTCGTCCAGCGTGGTAATGCCGACATAGACATCAGCGCCCCGCACTGGCGGAATGCTGCTGATCAGAGCGGCACCCGTCGCGGGATCGATACCAGACATGGTGAACTCGACAGCATCAGCCGTGCCGTTCACCAGGACCTCTAGGGTCGGAAGGCCGATAAGCCGCCCGCCGCCTTGGTAGATGGCGCCACCCTCGTCCACGCTCTCGATCGTGATCGGGATATCTTCGACGCCGAACCAGACGCGGAGAGGAGGAACTGTAGCGATGTGGGTGAAAATGCCGAGTTGGTGACTTGACGCAAGCGCGTCGACGACATTGGAGGGAACCCAATCCATCAGGCCTCCAGAAATGAAAAAGGCCCGCGAGTGGCCGGAAATTGGATGCAAATGACGATCATTTTGGCCGGCCCGGCGGACTATGCCTCCACGAACCGAATGTCCTGCTTGGTCACAAAGAACGCTTCCGTTACGGACGGTAGCGTGAAGTCAGCGGGAAACCGACCGACGAAACGAGGACGGGCGAATTCAACGTGCGTGCCTGCCGTGACCGCTTCCCGCAGTGGTGGCGAGATGGCTAGCGTGTAAGACCCATTTGTGCCGGAAGGCGCCGAAATGACCTCCCAGTAGCGGTAGGCTCGCCACCCCTTGGTCGGGTGGTAGATCGAGAACCAATCGCTGTGACGAAGACGTCGGTCCATCCCGGTCGTGGTCAAGGTAATGACGCCGGCCCGCAAAGCGGCACTCGCCGTTATCTCACCCGACACGGTTGCCTGGCTGTAGCCGGAACCATCGCTGAAGGTCGATCCATCGGAGTGCGGAATGCTCGTCACGTAGGGCGCGCGAATGCCGCCGATCTTCGGGAACGGCCCCCACCAGTCGGTGGGAATTGGAACATTGACGTTCCGAAAGCTGCCGTTCAACCGAGCGCCGAGGTAGTTCACGTATTCGTGCTGCTCCTCGGTCGTAATCTTGCATCCGTCATAGGATGCAGTCAGGAAGCCGCCTCCGGATATATCAGCCGTGGCAGGCTCCCCAACCAGCGGGCGGCCACCCTCTTGAGCGCCGCCCTTCGGGTCGACCTGTACCTTTTCAGGTGCCAGGAAGTCGATAAAAACAGTCGGCAAGCCGATGAGAGCCATGGGCTACCCCCTGTCAGTGGTGTACGCTTGCTGTATGTTGCCGAAGCCCTGCCGACGCATGTGCTCGTTCTGGTCACGAAGCGCCGTCTGCACGCCCTGATTCACGAGCATGCGGACATGGTCGTCGCCGCTGGCGCCCTGAATCTGGACCGTCAGCGACGTTTCATTGCGGACCATGCGGTTCGAATTGGCAGCGGCTAGGCGTGGAGCTCGGGGGGCGTTGATCTGGTTGTTTGGGATGACTTGCTCGCCGCCACGAAAGCGGACGAGTTCAGGCCCTTTCTCGCCGACCAGAGCAATGCCCTTCGGCGCAGAGTTCGTACCAGTCGCAAATCCAGGAACGCCGTTGAGGAAATTCGAGAGCGTTGTGTTCGGCTTGAAGGACGACGAGAACAGCGAACCCCAGTCGAACCCGCCGCCAGCGCCACCGAGACCGGATGCCAGACTATTGGCGAGCCCACCAAGCCCCTTGGTCGTTTCAGTCGATGCCGCCGCCATCTTCTCGAGCGCAGCGGTCGCCGTGTTTGCGCCCTTCCCGATTCCGTCCCAGTTGCCGACGCCCACTTTCGCGGCGCCGTACCAGGCACCCCAACCGCTCTTCTTGGCGTTGTCTAGTGCGAAATCAACGCCAGCGGGCCCGTTCGCCGCAAGACGCGGATCTAGACCCGTCTGCTTCTGGAAGGCATTCCCCAAGCCGCCGCCCATGTAAAGCTGATACGGCCCGTATGATGGTTCACGCACGCCGTTCTTGACGAAGCTCGACTGGAGATTCCAACTATCCAGGCCGCCCTCGGATTTGGCAACCTTGAGGGCAATTGCCGGATCGATCCCGCGCTTGATCGCCGCCTGCGTGATGTAGGAGGCGATATCGCCCGTAGGCAGAGCCGGTAACGCCGATCGAGACACAGCGCCTACAGGAGCGGCACCAGCGCCCAACAAAGCGCCAATGGTTGTATTGGCGGCAAACGGCGCAGCACCACCGCCACCTAGGGAAGTCGAGTTGAATAAACCCTTGAGCATCTGAGAAAACAGGTTTGTCAGCTGCTTCTGCGCCGACTCCTGCAAGGCGGCCAGGAAGGTCTTACCGAAAGCCTCGCCGGTGTCACCACCGCTCGAGACAATGCTGTTGGCGAGGCTCGACGAAAAGTCGTCGATCGCCGAGTTGATCTCTTCGCTCTGCAACGATTGCCGGATGGCCTGCGCGTTCTTGCCACCCAAGTCCTCCGGAAGGCCATACTGCCGAAGCGTCGAGACAACCTGCTGGTCCTGCTTGGACAGCGATGAAAACCGCGCCGTGTTCAGCAAGTCCTGCTGGAGCTTGGTTTCCGCCAGCGCCTGCGAGTATTTCTCGTAGAGAGCAACCTTTTGCTCGATTTCCGCACGTTGTGTCGGGCTGAGCGACCGTCCTTTGTCCTCGGACTGTTGCAAAAGCTCCAATCGGAAGCGCGCGGCGTCCGTCGCAACGCCGTACTGGCCGGTTAGCTCGGTCTCAAGACGCAACTGGCCGATACGGTCGTCGGCTGACTTGATCAGGTCACGGTAGGCGTTTGCCGCCTTTTGCGCGGCAGTTTCGGCCTTCTTTCCTGCCTTGTCTGCGCCAGGCAAGCCGTCCAATTCGATAAGCGGACGACTCTCTGGCGTCGGGCCACTGAAAGGAAGCGATGTGCCCTCGCCCTGCGGCGTGCCGTCAGCGTTGCGTGCCACACCACCATAGGTGCCGCGGCTCGGATAGCGGGAGGTCCGCGCAATAGCATCATCCAGATCAAAGCGCTGCGCTGCGCGAGACGCGCCATCGATCGCGGGTATCAGTTCCTGGAATATCTTGAGCAGCGCCTCAAGCTCTGGCGTCGCGTTGTTCTTGACAACGTCGGCCAGTTCCTTTTGAGCGCGCTGCGCCAGTGCAGTTGATGCCGTACCGTCGTCGATACCCTTAGTTAGCTCATTGAATGTGGACTGAAGCGACGAAATCGCGCCAGTATCCTCGCCCATCTGAGCAATGCGAGATACGATATCGGCAATAGTAATATCGACATCACCAAGCGCCTTGCGGAGGTCATCCCACTGAGCGCTCTTGCCGATGTTTAAAGCCTCTTGAAGCTCTTGGTCGCCAGCGATCCGCTGACGCTCGTCGTTGTAAGCCTTCAGGGCTGGCAGTGCCTCGCCCCACTTGCTGGCAACAGCGGCGACGAGTTCGGCTTCCTTCTTCAGAGTTTCCTCTGATTTGGCGCCGCCCCATTCCATCGTAGAGAAATACTGAATAGCCGCTGCGCCGCCGGCCACGAGACCGATCGTTACAAGCGATACAGGGCTGACGAGCGAGGCAAAAGCCGCGCCAAGGCCAGCAATAACTTGCTTGCCATTGCCCATGGTGCCGAGCACCGAAGACAACTGCGTGCCCTGCTGAAGAGCAATTTGCAGCGGGTTCATGCCCATCGCCGAGGTTACGGCAATGTCCTGAAACTGTGCGGCAATATTGGCTGTCTGGAACCCTTGGCCTGCCCTACCGCCCTGAACAAGAGCGGCGTTCCGCCCTTTGATAGCAGCAGTGCTCGCAAGAGCCGCTTGCCGTTCTCGCTGGATTGCTGCCGTCATCTCGTCAGCAGAAATAGCCCCAACGGCGTGAGCGCGCTTGATATCGGCAACAGCCGACTTGTAATTGTTGATCGTCGCAAAGAGCGGGCTGTACTTGGCGCGAAGCCGCTCAAGTTCCTTGCCCTGGTCAGCAAGCGCCCCAGTCCATTCCTTGGCGCCCTTGGTGCCAATACCCACCATGGCATTGATGCGGTTCTGCATCGCGCTCGTCATGGCGTTGTCAATGCCACGTCCGACGGTCTCGAATTGCTTCTGGACCTTGCCGGTGGACGAAGCGACTTCCTGCTCCAGCTTCTTCAGCCCGCGCCGGATCGTCGCCACGTCAACGCCAATGGCGATAATCATGTCGTCGGTGGAGTTGTCAGCCAAGGCGGGTTCATCCTAAAATAGAGAAGCCCGCGCGAGGCGGGCTTTTATGGAGCGGTTATGAGCAACGTCCAAAACGTGAGATATCAAGTTGACTGCTTCCTGGAAGCGGGCGAGGACTTGATCGCCAAAGTCGATATCAATTTCGGAAAAGATGACTCTGATCTGGTCGGTGATAACCTGAGTATCCGCGTACGGTTGCCTCCTGATGCCAGAAGTATGCCTTTTGGAAATCTGCGAGCTCTTGCCGCAAAGACTGCATTTCAGCGTCTAAGCGATCTAGCTTCGCAGTCGGAATCTCTTCGCTGAATTCACCAGTGTCTTTCGTCATTTTCCATCCGCCCATGCCAACAACTCCGCCATCTCGCCCTTGGTCGGCGCCTTCGGTTTTTCTTCGGCGCCATTAGCCTCGTTCCGGCCGTGGATGGCCTGAAAGAACTCCGTGAGCGTCGCTTCCCAGAAGTCGGCAGGCCGCCATTGCAGCCCGCCGAAGCCAATTCGCATCCAGTCACGCCACGGGAACGGGTCTTCTTTTCGTTTTATGCCGCCTTTTCGACGGCTTCCACGTTTCCCTCGTCACCATCATCAAAGTGATGCGCCAGCGCCGCGGAGAACGCCGCTGCGCATGCCGGGAAGTGCTTCAGCCTCAAGCTGTCGATGGCTGCCAGACGATCGCCCTTGACGGTCAGTAGTTCGATGCCGGCCAGCGTAGCAGCAGCCTCGACGCCAGACAGTCGGACAAACAGATCCTGAAAAGACTTACACTCCAACCGCGTCGACACCGCGGAAAGACCGCCCATCGTCGCAGCAATCACCAGCGGAACGTCGCCGATCCACAGGGCAACCTCCCCGCGCGCGCCATTGACCTGCAGCGGGAAGGGTTTTTTCTCTGTTGCCACCGGCTTTTTCTCCTCTTCAGCCATGGATTAGACCTCGGCCGTAAACGTCAGAGCATCAGCAGCCTCAAACGAACCACTGAACTGGAGATCGTCTTCCATGCTGCCGTCGAGGGTGAAGTTTGCTGCGAAGAACGAGCCTTCGTAGGTGCCGAGACCGGGCACGACCACCTGCGCGTTAAAGACCGTCGCGTCGTTCACATGAACCATGAACGCCTTCATGGCAGCACTCGACACGAACGTGCCGGAGCCGGAGAAGGTGCGGCTCACAATGCCGGGACGGCTGGTCTTCTGAACCGGGCCGCCAGGGTTGGTGCAGCTAGGCTTGGTCGTGTCGACCGAGTTTGCCGAAAGGTCGAAACTGCGATCCTTGAGGCCGCAGAGATTGGTAAAGACTTCCGGGCCGGGGCTGGCTCCATCGCCGAGCTTGATCAGAAGTAGCCGGCCGAGTTGTTCACCTGCCATAATTTCTCCTTCGCCGGGCGCGCCGGACGTTCTTCAGTGTGATTTTGAGGAATGCCCGGCCTAGGCCAGCGGCTTGTGTACCGACGCCGCGAAATCAATTACGGCGTGGCTGGTTAGCCCGTCAGGATCGCGGAAAACGCGCGTCTGTCGGTGCATGATCGAAACAAGGTGGTTTGTCGGAAGCGCTAAAGGCGCGAGGTGCAGTGATTCTGCCACTGCATCCGCCACTCTCCGGACCTCTGGGTATCCAACGGCTCGCGACCAAGCGTGCATGGTCAGATAAACATCCCCGCCGCTAATACAGGTGGCGTCATCTCGGATGAATTGCGCCTCGCCTATGGTAGCGTATGGAAACACCGCGTTGTCAGGTGGATCATCGTAGATCCGCCCGCCGGCCACCTGCAAGAATGCAGCATCTGCCTTCAGCCTGGCGACAATCGCACCCTGCAGTTCGTATTCGGGACTCATTTCTTCATGGCCTCCCGAACGCCCTTGTTCACCGCGGCGCGAATGCGCTTCATGATTTTTGGCTTCATCGCCCGATACACAGGAAAGATATGTGGCTGCGCTCGTGTGCCCGGATGCTGCGTGCCTCCGCCTTCGCGGTGCGTCGCCTGCCCCAACACTGTGCCGCCACCTTTTGCCGTGTTGTGTGGCGCAGTCCCAAACTCCAGAAACCGCCAGATGTATTCGGCGAACAGCCCAACAGCCGTCGGATCCTTGGCCGCGGCCTTGCTGACACGTTCCTGATGCGGGCGATTGGCTAGCTCGTCGGCCTCGATGCTTTCCATATATTCCAGCGTCGCGCCCGTAGGCGCCTGCCGACGGATAGCTTCGGCCAGTTCATCACCGGCCTTCCGCTTGGCTTCGGTGGCGTACTTGGCCACATTGGGCGCAACCTCTGTCAGGCGGCGAAATAGCGCGTCCTTGCCGGTTATGGTGGCCTTCAGCGCCATGTCCTACCCCGCATTATGTCGCCTACCGCTATGTGGCCACGCCGTCGTCGGCCATCATTTCAAGCCAGGCGTTCGTCTGGTCCGTATCCGAGACCGCCCTGATGTTCAGAACGCGCTTCGGATTGCGGGCGTCTAGAGCGCGCCAGGACGGCGTTACCTCGCGGCTGGCAGTATGACTGCGCACTCGCACGATATACGGCTGTACGCCCGTCAGACGGGCCGCCAGCACGGGCTCGCCGCCCCTGAGCGGGATCAATTCGGCGAAGTCTGTGAAGACAGTTTCCCACGGGCCAGATTGCTCATTGCCCATGCCGTCGTCGACCAAAGGCCGCACCTGAAAGTGCAGTTTGACGCGCAGGGCGCCGCTATTCGGCTTCTTTGCCATCAGCAGCCTCCCGCTTAGGCACTCCAGCCCTTACAGCCTTGCCGGCCGTCACTGCTTCGTCAGCACAGGCGCGCGTGACGTTCAGGTGCATGCCCGCCTTGTAGGCGATGGTGAACCCCGGCTGCACCCAGTTATGATCCTCGGTGAACCGGACCCAGGGCATTAAAGCGTCACACCCGGATCCTGGATATCGACTGCCAGCACGCTCGCCGACTTCGCGATGCCAATCAGAACAGGATCCATGCCGGTATCCAAATCCGCTACAGGACAAATGCCGCCCGCCGTGCCGGAAAGCCAGTAGTCAGTGCCAGCGGTCAGCGTCGCGCCGATCGTAATGTCGCCGCTCTTGTGGATCGCCAGCGGCTGGTTGAAGCTCGCGCCATTCAGCGCGATGCCGTTGACCGTGCGCGTGCCCGTGCCATTGTTGTCCGAGAGCATCCACTTGTTGGTGGTCGGCTCCAGGAAAACGGCCTTGCCCGCCGCGATCGTCTCGCCTGCCGTGCCGTGGTCTCGCGTGGAATTGGTACCAGCGACCACACTGGCCGCGGTAATTGTCAGGTCTGCCATGGGGTCTCCTGCGGCCTAGCGCCGGTAATTGGTCAAAAGAGCGTCGAACGCCGTCCATTCGGGCGTTTCCGCGTTTTCGCGATTGAGATAGGCTTCAGCAATCCAGAGCAGCATCGCGTGCCGTATCGACGCGGGCAGGGTTTCGTATCCGACGATAGCTGTCACGACGATCCGAGATCTTGGACGTGTCGCCGGCCAATTCTGACCGTACGCAGGAACGACAGACGCATCGAGCCCATCGGCTCTCAACTCGTAGGCCGCATCCGGCACAGTCTGTTCTGTGCCATCTGTCGCGACATACTCAATGTCAACGTCGCTCACAGGAGCAATGGGAAGCCGCGCCATGTCGCAAAAGCTGTCGCATTTTACTTCAACAGTCTGCTGCGCCAGAGGCGTCCCGCAATACCGCTCGACATGGTCTCGAGCCGCCGAGATCAGCGCGGCGAAAAGCGCGTCATCGTCATCGTGCAAAACATTGCACTGGCGTTTCGCCTCCGCGACTGAGACTGGCTCAGTTGGCGGCGTCGTGACCTTCGGTGGATACCACATCCTTATTCCGCCTTCCGCGCCGCTCCGAGGCGGGCTGCGCCACAGCGCGCTCGACAATCTCTTCAGCCACTGGAATGGCATAACCCGCTTCGATCAACCGGATGGCCTCAGCGTCGGGAAATTCGCGCGTGTCGCCAGGCGACAGGCTGTACTCGTTGCCGGACAGTCCGACTAGCATTCGGATATTCATGTTCCCTCCTTGGAAGGAGGCGGGCCGAAGCCCGCCGTCCAGGATTAGGAAGCAGCCGTGATCAGGTGCTTGACTGCCGCGGTGTCGCCGAGCTCGCCGTCGAAGCGGATGAGGCCGGCAATGCCGAGGTCAGGCCAGAAGCGTTCGCGCAACACTCCGATGACGGGCGATCCGACCTTGCGGACGAAGTACTTCGAGAAGTCACCGAACAGCATGACCTTCTTGGCAGCAGCCAGGGTGTCCATGTCGTCGTTGATCGCATAGCGGTAGCCGAGGAGCGTGCCAGGCTGAGCGGCAGTCACGTCGCCCATCTGCCAAAGATAATTGCCCTGCCCGTCCTTCAGCTTGCGGATCGCCGCCAGCGTGGTGTCAGCAAACATGAAGCGGGCCTTGGGCGATCGACGGTAAGCCGAATTCACCGAATGGAGGAGGTCGATGATCTCATCAGCTGTAATTGCTGCGGCTGCCGCAGCCGTCTTGCCCAACGAGGAAGCAGTGACGACGCCGTTCGGGTCGCCTGTGCCGTCGCCGATCGTCAGCTCACGGTTGGCAATCCTGGCAAGGCGCTCACCAAGGAGTCCGCCGAGGAGCGATTCCATATTGAAGATCGAGTCCTGCGCCAACTCCATCGAAAACCGGACGAATTCCGTGTCGTAGACATAGGCATCCAGCGACTTCTGGCCGAACGTCGCGTCTTTGCCGCCGTCATCGGTGAGCGCGGCAGCTTCCATGTGCTTCTCGGCAGTCACAGAAGTGTCGTCTACGGTCGGCAGTTTTAGCGGGTTGCCGGAGGCCGTATTGAGGACGGTCGCGATGTCATCATCATACATCGGACCCCAGTCTTTCATCGTTTTTATGATGATCGCCGCAAGCTCGGTCGGGACGGTGAAGCCGCCGGCTGTAGTGGTACCGGCAGTCTGCGCGCGGAATTCCTTACCGGACTGAGCGCCACTCTTCAGAATCGCGCGCTCCTCGGTGGAAAGTTCTCCGAGGTCGGCGCCGCTTGCCATGAACTTGTGAAACACCGCGCGGTAGCTCAGGGGCTCGCCTTCATCCTGGCCACGCTGGTCAGTGTCTTCGCCCTTCGGACGACGCTGGCGCTGGCGCTCTTCGAAGCGAGCCTCGATGGCCGTCTGGCGCTCCTCGCGTTCGATGTTCTTCTCGAGCCGGTCGAAGTCAGCCATGATCGTGTCGTGGCGAGCTTCGAGCTCCGCGGAGCGGGCTGCGTCGGTATTTGTGGTGATTTCATTCAGGGCTTCGCGCGCCTGCGTCATCAGACGGCCGCGCTTCTCCTGCAACTCGGTAAGAGTAGGCATCAAATTCTCCAGATTTTAGGGGTGGGAATGGCAGGACGTTTGTCCATGCCCTCCGGCTTTGCCGGGCGTTACGAGGCGTCCTGCCGTATGCCGCGGAACCTTTGTTCTTGTGCTGCTCGCCTTTCAGCCAGCCGACGGGCAGCCGCAGCTCGATTGCGCGAGCCCGCCTCCGCGCGGATCGCCTCCAACGAGCGCACGCCTACCGACGTATCGGCATAGGCCGGGAACGTGACGATGGAGACTTCGCTGATCTCGACCTTCTCCAGCGTGCGCTTCGGCGGGTCGACCGTGTCGTCCCACGACTGCTTCATGGCGCGGAAATCGAACGAGCAGCCGCTGATGTCGCCTCGGGCAACCAGCGTGCCGACGTCGCGGCCGAGGACCGTGTCCGGAAGATCCACCTCAAAGCGGAGCCCGTGGGCGTCTTCCGACAGCCGCAGCGTCCCGCTCTTGGTCCGTCCCAGGACGTTGCCGCTCTGGTGGTTGAACAGGCAGCGGACGTCGCCCTTAATCGTCTCGGCGAACGCGCCGGGCGCGATCTGCTCGGTGAAGTACCCGCCAATATCGGTTGGGGAATTGAACACGGCCGCGTAGCCGGTAAGCGTCTTCGTGCCGCTCTCGTCTGTACGCAGTTCAACCTGCTGCGTGATGCGCTTCTCGAATTTGCTCATGCGGCTTCCGCCTCACCCTCATTGCCGCTTGGCGGCGTATTGTCATTGGCTGCGGCCGGCACTTCGCCGGCCATATCAACGGGAACAGTCGCCTGCTGGATGAGCAACTTGTTGCCACCGGGGAGCGGCGGTCGGTTGTCGAGCTCGCGAGCCTCGTTCGGGGTCAACTGCGCGGTCATGATCGCGCGAGCGTTGCCCTCCATGCGGGTCTTGTAGTCACCGCGAAGTAGGCCATCCAAATTGTGTTCGACATACCTGTTGCGCGCGGTTCGCCCGAATAGCTTCAGGTTCATTTCGCCCTCAAGCGCCTCGGCCCATTGGCCGATGAGGTGCTTCACAAGGTGCAAATCCTGCTGCTCAGCGTTGCTGAAGGTCGCTTTCGACAAATCCTGCAAGAATACGGGAGGCATTTGCCAAGCTCGCGCGATCTCTTCCACCTGGAAGCGACGCGCCTCGACCATCTGGCCCTTTGCCGGGTCAAGGCCTACCGGATTCAGCTTGTAGCCAGGCGGAATCGGGAAGACTGACTCGCCAGCGCCCTTGGCGCCATCGATCGCGCGCTTGATGTCGGCCTTGGCGCGATTCATCGCGTCACCATTCGCCGGCAACGGGCCTTCCAGCACCAGCGGAGGAACGCCGCCGCCAGCGAAGAAGTTGCTGCCGTAGTCGTTCATTGCCAGCGCAAGCTGAATGGCCTTAGACGCCTGTGCGATAGGCCCGTAGTGCTTCAGACCGTCCGCCTTGAGCATAAACGGCACGTCGATAACGTCGGCAGCGGGGTACTCCGTGCCCTCGCAAGTGTAGATCACTTTGCCGGCGCGGCGCGAGATCGTCGTCTTGCTGGGATCGAGCGGCCAGATGGCCTCAACGCCCTGCGGCGTCCGCTCGATCCATGCCAGGCCGCGTCCGCCTGTGAAAACCTGTGACCAGAACCACTGGCGGAACTTGAAGCTGTCCTGCGCAGGGTTCGGCGCATCATGCACCACCGTCGCAAGCATGCCGCCAATGCGCTCGGACCCGGTCTTGGTCTTGCGGTAGGCATGCAGCGGCAACGCCGCCAGCGTGCGAGACAGGAAGTTCACGGCAGCCCACACTGCGGGCACGGTTAGTGCATTATCGATCGTCACCGCCGGCAGGTTTGCCGACTGCACTCCGAAAAAAGCCAGAAAATTCTCGGCACTTACCGGAACAGTCGGATTTTCGATGGTTGTGCGCGTTTCCGCAGGTTCTTTGGCTTTTGGGCGGCCTAGGCCAAGTTTCCAGTCCATCATGCCGCCTTTGCGATGCTGAATTCGGGGTCGTCCCAAGGGGAAGCGATGGGCTTAATCTCCACAAGCCCGTCAGCGGCGGCGCCGCAGGCGATTGCCAAAGCGACTGCCGCATCGATGCGCACGCTGGACCTCGTCTTCACGAACCAACGATTTCCATGGGGATCTGGCGGGTGATTAAATGTCGAGCCCATAAGGGCGGTCATGAGGACCGGATTGGACCGAAGCCGAATGCGACCGTCGATAATCAGGTTCTCTAACTCATTGACAGAACCTGGCATCCAGAGCCCAAGAGGTGGCTTTTGGCCAGCTGCCTTGGCCGCTTCAACCCTCTCCGATGATGGCCTCGCCCTCACCTTCCCGCCTTGGGGGTGAGGTAGTTGCTCAGCTGTTATGCCGAAAACGTCGAGTTCATCTTTGAATGCCGCATACGCATAATTGTCGTATGCAATGGACTGGATATCATAGAGACGATCAAGTTCAGCTACGCGCGCAGCGACAATGTCGAAACGTATGCGCGGTCCCTCCGGAGCGTTCAGGTATCCGTCCCTTACCCAAATGTCATATGGCTGCTTGTCAGCCGTGACACGGGCCGCAAGGGTATCGCCGGGTGTCCACGCCTCGATCCACGCATCGTAAGTGGGCAATTCAGCTGTCTCGCCGTCATGCCTCGTCAGAGTAATGAACCCAGTCGGCTGCACGCAGGCCACAACCGTCATGTCTTTGGTGCCGGAAAGGTCAATGCCCACGTAAAGCGGCCCGTCGGGCGGTAGGTCCCATTCCGACATGACCTTGTCGACCGTTGCCCTTGGCATCCATGCCTTGTCAGCATCGGTCCACACACAGAAGTGCAGTCGAAGAACGTTGTTCAACTTTCCCGGGACGTCGCGCGCTTCGGCGACGACGCCAGCTAGGTAGTCATTGGTCAGGATCGTTCCAAGAAGCGGGTTGGCTTTGCCCCAGCATGTCGGATCCGTCATCGGATCGTCGTCTTTGTCAAGCGAGCACACGTAGGCAAATACGCTGTCGCTCCCTTCCCACGTCTCGCCGACGAAGGTGAATTCCTCATCTGGCGTCTTCGTACCGGTGACAACTTGGACGGCGCGAGTCCGCTCCTCCCAGCACACGCTGTTGCGATCGGAACCGGAATTCGTAATCATCAACAGCAGCGGATTCTGGCGAAACTTGAAGCCGCGCTGCAGCATCTCCATGATGCCGCGGTCGGGGTGCTCGTGCACCTCATCGCAAAGCGCAAAGTGCGGGCGGGGGCCGGAACCGGTTTTACCCGCTTCCTTCGAGATGGGGCGAAAGAATGACTGCGACTTGTGGTGCGCAATGTTGAATTCTTTGCCGATGCCGCCACTGAACTTGAGGCGTTGCTCCAGCGCAGGAGCCTGCCTGACCATTTTGCAAGCATCCTGAAAAAGGATCTGCGCCTGGTCCTTTTTTGCCGCTGCCGCATAGATCTGAGCGCCAGGCTCGCTGTCTGCCATCAAACCATAGAGGCCGACACCCCCTGCGAACGGTGATTTTCCGTTGCCCTTGCCTTCCTCGATATAGACTGTGCGGAATCGGCGGGCGCCGTCCGCCTTCCTCCATCCAAAAATTGAGCCGAGCTTGAATGCTTGCGACGGGTGCAGTTTAAACGGACGGCCGTCGAACTGGCCGTCGCTCAGCCGAAGACGTTCTTCGAAGAACCGGAAAACCCGGTTCGCAGCTTCATCGTCCCAGGAGAGACCTCGTTCGTGGCCGCGCTGCAAATCGGCGAAATGACGGCGGCAAGCGTTCCGCACATGTGGGCCAGCGATGACATCGCCATCGATAACCTGCTGTGCGTATGCACTCACCCTCGCCAGCGCCTCCTCAGTCGAGGAGGTCGTCTTTCTCGTCCTCGTCATCGGGCACCGTAATCTTGCTAGCATCAGATGGCGTGGCGCCCATCTGACCAAGGCACTGCCGGAGCAGATTCATCGCCTGGACACCGACATCCTGGTTGGCCATGATGCGGCCCTGAATGTTGGCGGCCATGCCGACCAGCATTCGATGCGACTCCGTCAGCCAGGGAATTTCTTTCTGGAACAGTAGCCACGCCGACTTGGCCTTGTTGGTATCGGTGTCGGCAAGCCACTTCGGCGGCGCACCAAGTGGGCCGTTCGGCTTCGGCTCCTTGCGAGCCTTGAACCTCTTTGGGTTCTTCTTGTCACTCGCCTCAACAGCCGCCTTGGCGAGAGGCGTTCGCGGCATCGCCATGGCATTCACTCCTGCATGAAGGGGTCATATTCTGAAGTGTGGACGCCTACGCTTTGCCCTCACACCGGTTCCACGGCCGGCATGTTGCCAAAGAGCAACACACCCCCTCCCGGTCACATCGGCCATCCGTTCGCGCCAAACGTCACGACCGTCTTGCCGTTGTCCTCAAGCTGCCCTCTTGATGAGTGGCAAGGCTTGCAGGTGCTGATGAATGGGCCGCACCAGAACCTGTCGAGATCACCGCGATGGGCGCCATCATGGTGCACCTCAGTCGCCTCCGTGATCTCTTCCCGCTCCAGGCACCACTCACACAGGGGGTGAAACGCTAACTGGTGCTCGCGTATCCGTCGCCATCGTGCCGTCTTATACAGACGGCGATAGGCTGCGGCTTCTTCTGAGCGTGCGTCGTAGTTTGCCATCCGCTCAGCGCCATTGAAGGTAGAACGGAAGCCATGTTGCGAATGCGACCGCAAACAAACAGGCCATAACGAAGCCTTCAGTCATGAGCACCTCGATATGGTCAGTGTGGCAGAGCTCGAACCTGCGACCCCGTGAGCCCAAGTCACGTGCGCTACCAGGCTGCGCTACACACTGTAGACGAAAAAGTCTTGCACCCCTCGCATCCTCACCCCTAGATTGCGCGTGGGGAAATGAGGGTG
Organism: Shinella kummerowiae; assembly: GCF_009827055.1. Lineage (GTDB taxonomy): Bacteria > Pseudomonadota > Alphaproteobacteria > Rhizobiales > Rhizobiaceae > Shinella > Shinella kummerowiae. Next base: position 221,742 of record NZ_WUMK01000004.1, on the reverse strand, counting down.
AGACCGTGCCGCTGTACAAGGATGCCGAAAAGGCGATAGCAGAGAACCTGCTTCGCCTATCTTTAGGTGAGCGCGCGCCTATGATTGCTATCGGATGCTTCACTACGATTCAGTTCACCGAGCTAAATCTTCAGCGAGGCGCTGTCGGTTTACACTTGTTGGATGACAACGAGATTCTTTTTATAGGCAAACACCTGCACGACAGTCGCTCTCGCGACGGGTACACGCGAGAGGACATGATCGCTCAAATTGTGAGTGCGATGCTACCGACATCGGTTACGTTCACTTCGGAGATTGTCACCTTCGCGCAAAATCCAAACCCAAGAAACGACGGCTACGGGAATATGGTCAATGACCGCGCGGTGTTCGAGATGACGAAGAAGAAACCAAAGGCTGAGCTTTATTCTGTGATGCCAAAGGGCGATCAAAATAAACCACCAAAATGACAAAGGCCACCCAAAGGTGGCCTAGTCGAGACGGCCCTGGGTAACTTATTAGGCCCCAGCGCCTCCGTCTCGATGGGAAATGTAAGTCGCGCGCCTATTAATGTCAATAATTACCGAGATAATAAATTCAGTAATCAACGCATGTGACGCACGCGATCAACGATACGGGAAACCGCTTAGGGCACATATAAGAAACAAAAGCGGCGACCTCAACCCGTAGGGAGGCCGCCGCACGATCGCCCATGCTGCGGAGGAGGCGCGCAAGGGCAATGGAGTTACCGAAGCGCAGCGCTGCAGACGCTATACTGCCGAGCTTAGATGCGCTGGCAGGGGCTTCGGCAATTGAACGAGCGGCCAGACCTCACAGGCTGGACTGCGTCGTGGTAGCGACCCATGACCGGATAGCGCGCTCTAGTCGCCACGTCTGGCGCATGAGGAACGAAGATGCCTGGGTAACTATTGGTCCAGCGCCCATCTTCGTATTTCGCGAAAACCGTCAGGCTTTCGCCCCGAATATCGCGACTTACGCTCGCGACCGTCGGTGGGTACTAGCCCTTGCTATCCTAGTCCGCTACCTCCATATAGTCGGGAGCGAAGAGGCTCGTCTGACCTGGACTTGAGCGCGCTGCGATCCCATCGGAGATAGACATGACAGACAACAAAGGTGCCAAAGCGCCTGTACTCGATGCGATCACCGTCGCGAAGAAATACCGGATATCAACCGAGGACGCGAAGGCCATTCTGGCGGAACACGGAGATGACGCGAAGGCAGTGCACAAGGCCGCTCGGCGTATTGCCTCGTGAGATTGAGGCTGGCCTGGTCGATCTCGCGAGTTCATGCGTCCGCGTCTCGACCAGCGCCTCAAAAGGAAGAGGCCGCGCAAAGGCGGCCTCCGGGAAATAAATCCCTTCAATAACATACGGGGCGGCGACCGGCTCGACCGGAGGTTATGCCGCGATTTTCTTCGGTTTCTGTTCAACGAGCAGTCTGGCCGTCTCGTCTGCCGCGATTAGCGCGTCGATGGCGGCGTCTATAAGGATCGGCCCGGCTTTCTCGGCATAAGCTTGCCCCTTCCCCATCTCGATCCCGATTTTCTTCGCCGACACATCACTGATGGCCATGTCCAGGACTTTTGCGTGATCGCCGAGCACACGCCGAAGATGCGCCAGGTAGGGGCCTGCCTCGATCCGCCTGGCAACTTCACCCTCCGGACCCGCTGCCGCCGATATCTCGCCGAGGGGTTTCGGTTTCTTCACGCCGCCCACCCACTGCGGCCCGGCGACAAGGGCGTCTGGGCAGCGGATTGCGGGCACAGGAAGGTCTTCGAACGCTACGGTGCCGTCCGCGCCGTGGTCACGTAGGACGGTACGTGCTTCTTCGACGCCGGGAAGTGGCTTGTACATGTCCGGGATCGCCCGCTCGCCGGAGAAAGAGCGTCTAAGCGATGTTGTGGTGAACGGCGACGAGGTTGTTGCTGGCGCTCGCAGGTAAGACCACACCACCGTCTCTGTCCTTCCCTTGGGTGCCGGCCCCTTGATGCCGCGAGTACGCTCAACCGGCCGAAGCGCCCTGCCCCTCGCTGTTTGGCCCCATTTAATCATCTCGCCATCGCGGAAGATGAGATCGCCGAGTTCAATGTCGACGGCGCCGTTGCGGTGGCGATTGATGGTGGGTTCGACAGGCGCGGCTGGTTCGTAGGTGTTCACAATCTTTCCGGTATGCTGCCAGCGCTCGGCCCCGGTCACGGTCCAACCGACCGCACGAAGGAGTTCAGCCTCGGAGGGTCGCACCTCCATTTCGGGTTCATCAGTTACGTCGTCGGCTGGCTCCGGCGGGATGTATCCTGAACCGGGGAAGCATAGGTTTCGCCAATGGCGGAGCGCGAAAACACGCGCCTCGTCGCCACGGTGAGCCAATCGCCCGAGCGTCGGCCATGCCAGGACGTCGGCGACCTTGTTGTCGTTGGCGGGGACTGGTGCGGGGTTCTTCCGCATGGTAGGCGCAGGCGCGGACGAGGCTGCGGCCGCCAAAAGCGCGGAAAGGTTCGAAAGATCGCGGTTGTTTTTACTGGCCTGGCTCAAGCAGCGTCCTCCGATTTTTTCACTTTCTTCACCGAGTTGTCGTTGGCAGCCACCAGCGAGCCGGCATCGGAGTTCACGACTGGCCTGTACGCGGCCCTGTCACTAAGCCGGTCAATTGCAGTGCGCTCCCCCCGAGCGAGGTAGAACCCCTTGGTCATTGCTGGTGCTGCTCCACGACCGGGGAAGGCGCCGCCGATGTTTTGAATGCGGGTTCGGATCATTCTGTGCTCCTTCATTTCAGGGATGGCGCTCCCAGACGCCTCCCCTTCTAAAGAAGGGTAAAACCTGGGAACGTGGGAACGGCTTTATTTTCAATGACTTAGCCGTTCCCAAAAATCTTGGGAACGCTGAGAATGGGAACGGGAAATCTAACAGAAACAATTACTTAGTGTTCCCATTCCCACGGGAACGGCCGTTCCCAACTCTCTCTGGGAACGGATGTTCAGCGCGGCATTCCAGCCGTGAACGTGCCAATCCCAGCGGCGAACATGCCCGTTGGTACGTCGAGCCATTTTGCGGTTTTCTCGCCGCGAGCCGCTACGCGAACGATGTCGCCGCGTTCGAGAGCATCCGCTGCTAGGGCATCGAGCCTCGCCTTGCCCATGCGCCTTAGCTCTTCCGGCAATCGCTCGCGGAGCTCGAAGAGGCCACTCGCACCGGTCTTAGTAAAAGGCGCGCCCGCTGCGGCAGCGGCCTCTACTGAAACCACGAGCGCAGCACGCAAGTCGCCCTGCGCGGGTGCCGAGGCCCCCAGGCCGGAGCTTCGGTCGATCAATAGACCCGTCTCGTTCCTGGCGTATATCGACATTATTCTCCGTGCCGCGCCATTCGCTTTGACGACGCCGCCGAGGACGATCTTGTTGGGCTCGTGACCTATGCCTAGCGACTTGCAGATCCGCTTCGCGCGAGCCTCATCCGCCGGCCACATGGCATACGCCAACCGCAAGCCGTCCACCAACGCCGTAGTGCCGCGGATCGCCTCGCGGGCGTCTGAAAGCGTTTCGATCGGGGCCTTGGACTTACGCATGTGGTGGGCAACCAACACCGTCGCCTTCGTTTCCGACGCCAGCCGCGCCAACGACGAGCAAACAAATTGGCCCGCAGTCGGGTCCTCGTTCAGCGGAAGATGGGCAAACGAGGCCAAAGGGTCGAATGTCACCAGCCGAAGATCGGAGATACTAAGGAGTTGGTCGCAGATGCTCCTGAAATCGTCGGTCTCCAGCAGGCCCCTCTTTCGATCCTCTCGCCAGAACGCGCGCGCACCACCGGCAGATGGCAACGGCACAATGATCATGCGCTTGCCTGCGGCCGTGTAGCGTTGCTCCCTTTCGTCGAGTGCTGCAACGCGCCGATGAACCTCGTTTGCGTCATCCTCGCTGGTGATCATCACGGACGTACCCTCGGCGACCACCCTGCCCCCGAAGATGGGCGCCGCAAACTGGTTAGAGCCGAAGGCGACGCGACGGTGCAGTTCGAGCAGCGCGTATGATTTTCCCGTGTCCCCGGCGGCCGACACCATGCCGGGTACGCCGGTCGGGATCACACCATCGACGAGGTATTCGACCGGAGGCGCTGCACCGACGAAGCGATCGACGGTCCAGTCGAAGATTGAGAGGGCGGACTCTGATGGTGGGGTGTTGTCGTTTGCCGGCAGCGGGGCCGCATCTATGCAAAGCGCTACAAGTTCCTCGGCTGTGCGTCCGGCATCAAACCAGTCGGATACGTCCCCCCGATCTGGCAACCCTGGAAGATCGACGCGGGTGACTGTAGCAATACCGGTTAGGCGCTCGATCGCCGCAGCTGCTTTCCTCTCTCCGGGCACATCGTTGTCGGCTAGGACATAAATCTTCCTTCCGGCGAGCACCGACAAATCATCGGGCCAAGCGCCTTGTGGAGGCGTAGTCGCGAGAAAACCGAATGATGCCAGACGATCGGCGTCCTTTTCTCCCTCGACCACGAAGATCGGATCCGTCGTATTGGCTAGAATCTCCGGCAAGCGATACAAGACAGAGTCACCACGGCCGGCGAACCAGCCACCATTCCCGTCGGGACGCCGCTGAGTGAAGGTCTTTGGCTCCGTTGGATGCTCATACCGAAGAACCTCGAACAATACTTCGCCCGACCCGTCGACATAATCGTAGGTGGCCGCGTGGGCATACCCTTGCCGCGTCAGGTGATAGTCGGTGAATGGCTTCGGCGGCTCCGCGGTTTTAACCAGACGAAGGTGCGATGTTGGCGCAGTGTGGACACGGCGTTGTGGCTCCCAGTCAGGCAAGCCGGCTTTCGTGCGAACGTAGTCGCGCAGCCCGAGCGGATCCTCGCCGGCGAATCCGTTGACGACAAACCCCTCTGGGGCCGACGGGTCAATCCGAACAGAAAGCGAGCGGTCTTTTCGGGAATGTCCAGGTGCCGGCGCCGAAATCTGATTGCCGCGAGCTGTGCCGCCCAAGGACTGCGCAATTTGGCGAGGATCAAGCTGTACGGCGGTGTTGTTCATTGGCGGTTCCGTGCCTCGTAAGATACTCAGTTGCGACTGCGGTAATGGCTTGCGCCATTGTGGGGGAAAACGTCGCGGTCCTTCGCCCACCGTTGGCGTTGGCGGCATAGATCAACCGTCTGCCATCGGGGGCCTCAATCAGGCGAAGGCCGAGCAGCCTCACGTCCGGTGAAAGCTCGAGATCGAAATTAGCAACGAGCTTCACCGCCCCGCCTCCGTCTCCGGAGGCGGGTTTCAGATCAAGGATTTTCATCAGGCAGCCTTCGCCACGCTGGCAGCGATCTCGCTTTGCTCCGCCTCGTACTCTTTCCGCCAGTCCTCAAGTGTGGGCCACATGTTGTGATCGGAGTCGAAGACTCCGCCCGCTGGGTCGATCATGACCAAGTAGTCGTCGGCGTCTTGGTTGTATCCCTGGAAAATCGGATAATTTCCGCCGGGGCAGAGACGCCACGCAATGACCGAGCGGCGCTGGTAGTGAAATGTTCCATCAATCAGGCGATCGACGAACACTGCCTGGAAGCCAGGATTTGCATTGACGACCGGGATGAAAAGGTCGCGGAGGTCGTCCCCGTAGGCCTCAACATATTGCTCGCCACCTGTAGACAGAAGAATCTTTGTCTGCCCGTTCCGCAATGTGGTGAACTGAACCACATGCTCGGGATTGATGGTCAGACCGTCCTTGGTAGTGATTAGGCGCATAGGTTCCTCCTCGCCGGCACGCGGCCGGTTCAATGATGATGATGCTGGTGGATGGTGGTGGGTAGTAAATGCAGTGGCGCACGTGGCCAAAGCCTAGAGGCATTAACCGCTTCGTCGCGAAAGCGGTCAAGGGCGGCTAAGCGGCCGCAGATACCGGTGCGTTCTGGTTTGCAGCGCCCCAGGTGCTGGTACGCGCCCTCTCAGCCTTCCAGGCGTCAAGGTCGCCCACTGCGTACACGACCGGCTTCCCAAGTTTGTAGTAGCGAGGGCCGCCGCCGAAGCAACGGAGTTTATCGAGCGTTGATTTGGAAAGTCCCAAGTAGTGGGCGGCTTCCTTTGTCCTCATATTCATGGGCATCTCCTTGTTTCCGAATGATGCCGAGAATAGGACAGTTTTACTTTTTTAACTAATCGAACAAATACCATTTATTCGCGGGATGCCTCATCGCTCGCAGCCTTAGCGGCGTCGAACTCCGCAATCGCCTTACGGATGTGGCTTTCCGAATATCCGAACCTTTGAGATAAAATCACCATTGCGTCTTCGTATTTAACGCTGTCGTTGCGGAGCCAATGAAACTGTTCGCCAATATCGAGCCAGTGACGGGTTAGCGACTTCGCGCGGCCACGCGCTCGTTTGGGAGGCTTGATCATCTCCGCGGCGATCCTTTGAACCACCTTGTCGGCGTTACCAGCGAGCAGCACAGCTACGATGGCGGTCTTGGCGTCTTCGGTTCTCCCCTCAGCCATTGCTATTTCAATGGGCAGCGCCTGCAGGCTAAATCCATCAGGAAGCTTTGCCATCACCGTCGCGCTCCCATTGCAGAGCTGATCTTATCGCCGATCGTATCGACTGCTTTCTTCAGTGGGTCGGTATCAAGATGAGCATACCGCGCGGTTGTGGCTGCTTGCGTATGTCCCAACAGCTTACCGACAATCGGAAGCCCGAGGCTGCCCCCCACGCCAACGCTCGCGAAAGAATGCCGAAGGTCATGTAGTCGGACGCCTTCAAGGCCAGCCCGCCTCAGTACAGCGCCCCAAGGCTTGTTCAAGTCTGCCCGCGGCCTCTCGCCTTTCGCGCCGGCAGTGGCGCCAGCGATCACATAGATGCCTAACCGCGGCAAGTTTTGCAGGATGGCAATGGCCGCAGACGAGAGCACGAGCGTTTTCTTTCCTGTTTTTGAGTCAGCAAGAAACAGGACGCCTCGGTCAAGGTCTACGTCTTGCCACCGTAAGTCTAAGATTTCACGCTTTCGAGCTCCGGTTAGAAGCAATAGTCGGATCGCAGCAACCGCATGCGGGCCGTATACAGTTCTGCGGTTTTCGGGCTTCGGAGCATTCTTGGCTTTCGCCCTGTTCTCATCAACGTCATATGGCAAGCCGATGGTCTCGGCCTCATACAGGGCCTCTCCAAGAGCGGTCATCTCCGAGGTGGTCAAGAACCGCTCCTTTCGACTCTCGCTGAAGCGCTCGACTCGCTTTGTCGGATTGTGCCCGTCAGGCACCAAGCCGACCCCTTGTGCCCAGTTGAAAGCGGCCGAGAGCACAGCAAGCGCGCGGTTCGCGGTGGTTTTTCCAGTGTTGCCATTACGGCGTTTGCCTCGGACAATCGAGGACTGCATGCGAGCGACGTCAGCCGCCATGACCACAGACGCACGCATGCTGCCGATGGCCGGCTTTACGTGCTTGTCGATCACGATCTTGTATTCTGCCTCCGTTTTAGCCTTTCGCTTGGAAGCAACGTGATCGCGCATATACGCGTCAACTAAATCTGATACGGTAGGTGAAGAACGCTCGTCGGATCTGGCTCCGGCAGGATCCCCGCCAAGCGTGACCCGCGCCAATGTCCGAATGGCCCGTTCCCTAGCCTCTTCGGGGGGCATCGTCGCTGGCGTTCCAATCTTCAGACGCTTTTTGGCTACGCCGCGCCCACCTGCGCCGGGGCGATACTCCAGGACCCACGAGCGCGCGCCTGTCGGCATGATCTTCAAGCCGAAACCTTTGACGGTCTCATCAAAGTAGATGACTGGTTTCTCGCCTGGCTCCAGTGAAGCTATAGTTTTGCGTGTCAGCTTGATCGTAGGCAATCAAATCCCCTCCAGTCGCCACCGAGTCGCCACCGTCGGATGAAACACGATGAAACGTAGCGAAACGTAGGACGAACATATAGGCTGAAATCTCTGAAAAATAAAGGGTTATTGACACCGACGGAAACGTATGGAAAAGTGTGCCAACTGACTTTTAATCAGTAGGTCCAGGGTTCGAATCCCTGCGCGCTCACCACAAAATCAAAGACTTACAGGAAATTGATGGCTAGGTTTGAACTGATACGGTTCCAAGGTGCCGGCATTCAGACTGCTTCAGAATGATGTGCGGCTTCCTCGCGAGTTTCGGAAAGAACTGGCGATAGGTCTAATCGTTCTATCGTGTTGATTGTGGGCGAACCTGAGCCGGGTGAGTTTCGCATAAAAATCAGCCGCCGCTTGCGAGTGCCACGGCACTATATATACGGTTTCTAATTTTGCGCGAACATCCGTAGAACAATTGCTGATCAGTCGGAGAATAGACGCGGTGCAGTAGTTCTTTTGAGCTATGCTATTTGGTCGTCTGCAAAGCCGCCGGCATCAGTATTGACTGGTTAGACATGCTGCACTTGACCACGCAGTTCTTGCTCGGTTGCCTCGTGCCGCTACGCCGTTCGACTATTTAATACGTTCAACGCAATCTTGAATTGAATTTTAACGACGCGTGAGCAAAAGCCTGCTCGGGCTGGGTATATGATCGCTCCAGTTCTTGACAGTACCGCCAAAGCCGGAATCTCCACCCGTCTTGGCCGCTGGCCGATCGCGCAGGTCGATCGGCCGTATTGGTTGGGGCGTAGCGGGTTCTGCTTCAACGTGTCTAGGCGGCCTTGGCTTTCGCCGTCGCCTTGTTGATCGACGTTACGGCGAGGTTCGTCAGCTTGTTGTTCGCCGCTTTCTCCTGATCGAGGATTTCGCTCAGCAGTTTGTGCGCTTCGTCATGGCCGAGATCCTTGGCCCATTCGCGCAGCGAGCCATAGCGCGCGATTTCGTAGTGTTCGACAGCCTGGCACGCAGCAAGCAGACCGGCATCGAGCGCCGTGCCTTCCGCTTCTTCCATGAGGCCGTCGGCCTCCTTGATCAGACCTTCGATGGCGTCGCACTTTTCGCCCGAGGCCTTCTTGCCGATCGACTTGAAGACCTGTTCCAGCGTCTTGATCTGGCCTTTGGTTTCCGCCAGATGGTCTTCGGCCGCCTTTTTCAGCGCGGGGCTCTTGGCAGCCTTGGCGACCTTCGGAAGCGCCTTGATGATGGCGTTCTCCGCGTAATAGACGTCCTGCAGGGTGTGTTCGAAAATATCAGCCAGCGATTTCATGGTGTCTCTCCTTCGCGAATGAAATGCGCAGGAGAAATCAGTTTGCCTGGGATTCGTTCCGCCCCCGCTCAGGCGAGCGCCATTCGAGATCATTGCCCGGAGCATAAGGACGCCGCTGGGTCCATCTTTCGGCGGAGGACTTGTGCCGGATTGATGCGTCCGAACGATGCGACGGGCCGGCCTTCCCAGGCGCGGATACCTCCTTGGCGGGAGCGCTTGCCTTTGTGGCGGAAAACTTTGGGTCCAGCGCAAAATCCGAACCAACTCCCGTCCCCTTCTAGGGCCTCCGCAACCGCAGGCCCTTGCGGAACACATATGGAACAGATAGTGTATGTTCTATATTTGTTTCGCGATTCTGGGGTGACGGCGATGTTGACACGCAAGCAACAGGAACTTCTCTTGTTCATCCATGAACGAATGAAGGAATCCGGCATACCGCCATCCTTCGATGAAATGAAAGATGCGCTGGATCTTGCCTCGAAATCGGGCATCCATCGGCTCATCACGGCGCTCGAGGAGCGGGGGTTCATTCGTCGGCTGCCGAACCGAGCCCGCGCCCTCGAAGTCATCAAGCTTCCCGACGCCTATTCGCCCAGTCTGCAGCCGCGCCGCGGCTTCTCCCCAGCGGTCATCGAGGGAAGCCTCGGCAAGCAGCCTGCGCCGGCCGCACCGCCGCAGCGAACGTCAAGCCAGGCCGACATGCCCTCCTCCGTTTCCGTGCCGGTCATGGGACGCATCGCAGCCGGTGTGCCGATCTCGGCTATCCAGAACAACACCCATGAAATCACCGTGCCGGCCGAAATGATCGGCGGCGGGGAACATTACGCGCTGGAGGTGAAGGGCGATTCGATGATCGAGGCCGGCATCCTCGACGGCGACACCGTCATCATTCGCAATGCCAGCACCGCCAATCCCGGTGAAATCATCGTCGCGCTGGTCGATGATGAGGAAGCAACGCTGAAGCGCTTCCGCCGCAAGGGCGCATCCATCGCGCTCGAGGCCGCCAATCCGGCCTATGAAACCCGTATTTTCGGGCCGGACCGGGTCAAGATCCAGGGCAAGCTCGTCGGCCTTATTCGCCGCTACCATTAAACCTGTCGCGCTATGGTTCGCGGCGGCGTATTTACCAGAACGCCCTGGGGAACATCACGACCCCGAGGCGCTGGACGGGACTGTGAGAGATTTCTGAGCGCTTTCGTCGGCCTTCTCGCCCTCGTAGGTGCCCGTGCGCCAATCGTAGGTGCGGTGCCGTGACCAGGGGCGCTGGAGCGTTTCGACGGCAGGAACAAAACGGGCATCGGACAGGCCGGAATGCGCCTGCCCGACGACCGGTTGGATTTCCAGGGTGCCGGTTTTCCGCAAATGACGCGTCGTGATGAGGCGGGCACCGGAACGGCAGGCCTCCAGCCGGATTGCCACCGGCACGATGACGAGATCCGCCCCGTCGCAGGCCGTGCCGAGGAAGGCGAGGTCTTCCAGCGCCACGATGCGCCAGCCGCTGGGTGAAACGGCTGCGCAAAAGGCTTTTGCTTCGCAGATGAAGCCGTCGCGGGTGCGAGCCGTATCGAAGGCTGCGGTCATGGCTGCCTTGGCCTTCTCTCGGTCCGCTTCGCGACGGGGCCGCCTCTGCCGGGCAGTCGTGGCAGTATCCCGCTTCTCGGCATCCACTTTGTCGTCATCCACTTTGTCGGCATCCACCGTCAGGCCGGCCGTCCTGCGGATCTCCGGTTTCAGCAACCCCGCGAGGCGAAGGGCGCGCCGCCATTGTGCATAGATGAAATCCGGTGGCCGCGCGCGGTTGGTCGCGGCTTGTCCGTCCCGCAGGATAGCGACCAGTCGGCCATCTTCCGAGACGAGAACCTCCGGTCGTGTGCCTTGCCCCGACCAGCAGGCGACAAGGATGCCGCCGAGGACGAGAAGCGTGCCGGCATGGCGCAACCGGGTGCGCAAGATGCAGACGAGACCGCCGCCGATGCCGATGAGCAGGAAGGCGATCTCGGGGATGCGGCCCGTGACGATCTCGCCCTTCCAGCCTGCCACCCATGTCGAAAGCGCAATCATCCACTCTATACCCTTGCCCATGATCGCAAAGGGAATGGCATCGAGACCGAAGGGCATCAGCAGAACGGCGATGAGGCCGAAGGGCATGACGATGATGCTGATCACCGGCATGGCCAGCAGATTGCCGGCGAGCCCATAGGCCGGGATACGGTGAAAATGGCCGATGGAGTAGATCAGCGTCGCAAAGCCGCCGATCAGCGAGGAAAGGATCAGCCCGCCGAAGAAGCGGCCGGCCGCGCCACCGAACAGCGCAAACGGCCCTCCCCGGCTCTCGCGGTGGACCGGACGCTCGCGCCACGCGGCGTAGCCGGCGACAAGGCCCAGCGTTGCGGCGTAGGACATCTGAAAACCGGGATTTGTCACGGCAGAGGGCGTGACCAGCAGGATGAGGATTGCCGAGATTGCCACGTTGCGCAGACTGATGGCCGAACGCCCGAACAACACGGCGACGAGCATCACGCAGATCATGATCCACGATCGCACCGCGGAGATCGCACCGCCAGACACCAGAATGTAGAGCGTCACCATGACCAGGGCGCCGGCGGCCGCAAACTTTTTGGCCGGATAACGCTCGGCAAAACCCGGAACAAGCGCCATCAGCATGCGCGCGCCGACAAGGAAGGTCCCGGCGGCGAGCACCATATTCAATCCGGAAATGGCAAGCACATGGGCAAGGCCTGCCTGCCGCAGCGCTTCGACCGTTTCCTCTCCGATTGCCCGCTGTTCCGCGGTGACTAGGGCTGCGGCAATGGCCCCGGCATCGCCGCCGATGCGCCCGCGGATGTGCTCGGTGAGGTTGTTTCGCCACGCGGCGATCCGTTGCCGCATCCTGTCGTAGAGACCGGGTTCGCGCGCCGTCGTCGCGGTGGGCGCGCTGTAAAAATAACCGACCGCGCCCGTGCCGGCGAAATAGGCATCGAAGGTGAAATCGTTGAGCCCCGTCAATGCGGGGCCCGACGGTGGGCCAAGGCGCGCACGCCCCGTGATGCCGTCGCCGATGGCGATCGGCGCATGCCGGCTTCGGGCAAGCAGCGTCACCACATCGGGCGGGCGCTTCAAAGTGGGCTCGTGTGTGGTTTCGAGCGCAATGCGATAGCGGATTGCACCGCGATCATCGCTTTCGCGCGAGAGCACGCGTCCCCTTACCTCCGTCGTCACCGGCGTATCCAGGATGACGGTGCCAAGGAGGGTGGTCTCGGCGGCTGCAAGCAGCATGCCGAGCGGGATAAGGAAGGCGCCACCCGCCGCAAGTGCCACCAGGCTTTCGCGATGCCGAAGCCGCAAGGCGGGCCAGAGGGCCGCACAGGCGAGCAGGATCAGCGCATAGGGCGACGGATCCGACGCTGCGGAAAACCACAGTGCGGCACCCGCTCCGAGGAAGACGGGAACGAAAAGGAGGAAATGGCCATGCGCTCGCTCCTCGGCAAAAGCAGTCGCCAGCGTCTGCCGCCCGGCAAGGCGCGCATAGAGGCGGCTGGCGGCACGCAGGAGAAGGCGAACGACCGGGCGGCTTGGCGGTTCGAGCAGAGCGACCGGTTGGGGATCGGCCGCAGGCACGCCGCGCCAGGCATCAGCCTCGGACGCCGCCTGTTTTTCCGCGATGTCGATCCTGGCCATGACTCGGCCCCACCCGTTCCCCATGGCATTGTGCAATCGAATGGAGAAATCTTCAATCTGCAGTACATGTCGAAAGTGCTAAGCCAGGCATATGGGATGCGCCCTCCGCATCACGCAAAGCACTCTCAAAAGTTGCTTGCAACTTCATGGAAAGGGTAGATATTGCGTTGCCGGAAAGCCCTTTTCCGCAATGCACAATTTGCCTTTGGTATTGCTTGGCAGCATGGGGCAAATGGGTTAGCAAAACGAGCATGTTCATGGATACGGCACAGCTTCGTGCCGCCATTGGAAACAACGGAGGATCGTTATGACAGGAACTAGCGCGGGTGTGTCAGTCGGTGGCAAGACGGTGGACTTGCCGACGCGATCCGGTACCATCGGCCCCGATGTGATCGACATCGGTACGCTGTACAAGAATACCGGCACCTTCACCTACGATCCCGGCTTCACCTCCACCGCCTCGTGCGAATCGAAGATCACCTATATCGATGGCGACGAAGGTGTTCTGCTGCACCGCGGTTATCCGATCGAGCAGCTTGCCGAACACGGCGATTTCCTCGAAGCCTGCTACCTCTTGTTGTACGGTGAATTGCCGACCAAGACGCAGAAGGACGATTTCGACTACCGCGTCACGCACCACACCATGGTGCACGAGCAGATGTCGCGTTTCTTCACCGGCTTCCGTCGCGACGCCCATCCGATGGCTGTCATGTGTGGCTGTGTTGGCGCGCTGTCGGCCTTCTATCACGACTCGACCGACATCACCGATCCGCATCAGCGCATGGTTGCCTCGCTGCGCATGATCGCCAAGATGCCGACGATCGCCGCCATGGCCTACAAATACCACATCGGCCAGCCCTTCGTTTACCCGAAGAACGACCTCGACTACGCCTCGAACTTCCTGCGCATGTGTTTTGCCGTGCCGTGCGAAGAGTATGTGGCGAACCCGGTTCTGGCACGTGCCATGGACCGCATCTTCATCCTGCATGCCGATCACGAGCAGAACGCCTCGACCTCCACCGTGCGCCTCGCCGGCTCCTCGGGCGCCAACCCGTTCGCCTGCATCGCCGCCGGCATTGCCTGCCTCTGGGGCCCTGCCCATGGTGGCGCCAACGAAGCGGCGCTGAACATGCTCGCTGAAATCGGTTCGGTCGACCGCATTCCGGAATATGTCGCCCGCGCCAAGGACAAGAACGATCCGTTCCGCCTGATGGGCTTTGGCCACCGCGTCTACAAGAACTATGATCCGCGCGCGCGCATCATGCAGAGGACGACGCATGAGGTTCTCAACGAGCTCGGCATCAAGGACGATCCGATGCTGGAAGTCGCGATGGAACTCGAGCGCATCGCGCTGACCGACGAGTACTTCATCGAGAAGAAGCTCTACCCGAACATCGACTTCTACTCCGGCATCACGCTGAAGGCGCTGGGCTTCCCCACCACCATGTTCACCGTGCTCTTCGCGCTCGCCCGTACGGTCGGCTGGATCGCCCAGTGGAACGAGATGATCGAAGATCCGGAACAGCGCATCGGCCGCCCGCGCCAGCTCTATATCGGCGAACCGAAGCGTGATTACGTGCCGGTCTCCAAGCGCTGATAGCCAGACGATGAGATGAAAAAAGCCCGGTCAGTTCTGACCGGGCTTTTTTGTTGCGAGAAGATCGAGGATGACCGTAGCACCGGTTTCGCCGGGTGGGCGGATGGTTCGCATGCGTTCATGCACGAGGTCGTAGCCTTCCAGCATGGCGCGACGTTGGGCCGTATCGCAGGAAAGCCGCTCGAACCAGCGTGCGAGGCTGCCTGGGCGTACTTGCTCATTGAGATATTCCGGCACGACCGTGTAGTCGGCAATGAGGTTGGGGATCGCCGCGGTCCAGATTTTGATCTTGCGGAGAAAGAGATTGGCGACCCAGTCGAAGCGATAGGTGGAAACGACCGGGACACGGGCCAGCGCCAGTTCGAGAATGACGGTGCCTGAGGCCGCGATCGCCGCATCGGCCTCCGCGAAAGCCTGCCATTTTTCATCGGCCGAGACGGTGATGTGCGGCTTCACCGGCCAGTCCGCCGTCAATGTGCGCACCAGTGCTTCCTGGCGCGGCACGGTCGGCAGCACAAAGCGGGTGGCGGGATTGCGCGCGATCATCTCGCGCGCTGCCATGCCGAAGGCCGGCAGCAGGCGGGTAATCTCGGTTGCGCGGGAGCCGGGCAGCAGCAGGCAGACGCGCGCGCCGGAAGGCTGATCGTCCGTACGCTCCAGGCGTGCCGCGCGCACCCGTTGCACATCGGGATCGCTGATCAGCCGGTGGCCGACATAGGTCGTTGCCGGGCCGCCGAGGCGCTCCATGACGGCTGGCTCGAACGGCAGCAGCGCCAGGACATGATCGACATAGGCGCGCATGCGCGGCGCGCGCTCTTCCTTCCAGGCCCAGACGCTCGGGCAGACATAGTTGACCACCGGGAGGTCCGGTAGCGCCTTGCGGACACGGCGCGCCACGCGATGGGTGAAATCCGGGCTGTCGATGATGACAAGCACGTCCGGGCGCGCGGCGATGATCGCGTCCGCCGTCTGGCGGATGCGGCGCAGCAGCGACGGCAGGCGCTTCAGCACCTGCGATATGCCCATGATGGAGAGCTCGGAAAAGTCGAACAGGGAGGTGAGCCCCTGCCGCTCCAGCGCCTCGCCACCCACGCCGACAAGCTCGATCGAACCGCCATGGGCTTCCCGTAGGGCTGCTATCAGATCGCCACCGAGCAAATCGCCCGATACCTCGCCGGCGATCATGCCGACCTTCAGCGCGGGGTTGGTCATCGCTGTTTCTCCGTTCTTCCCGGCACGATGCCCGTCACGAAAAGGCCGTGTGCGTCGGCTTCCGCGACAAGCGCTTCCCGCTCCAGCACAAGCGAGCGTCCTGCCTCCACGGCGACACCGGCGAGGCCGGCGGCGCGGGCGCGCCGCAAAGTCTCGACACCGATCGATGGCAGGTCTGCCCTGAGATCCTGTTCCGGCTTGCAGAGCTTGACCAGAACTCCCTTGCGGCGGGTGGAGATGCGACCCGAGGCGCGCAGTTGCGCCACGCGCTCCAGCATCGCATCGGTGCCCTCCGCTCCTTCTAGCGCGACCACGCGGCCGCCAAGTGCGACGGCCCCCTGCCCTACGTCCAGTCGGCCAAGCGCCAGTGCGGCGGCGGCGGCGGCGGCGATGTCGGCTTCGGCCGCCGTATCCGGCGCGACAGCGCCAAGCGGGCCTTCGCTTCCCAGGAGGTCGGGCACGATGTCATGGGCGCCGACGACACGCACGCCTTCGCTTTCGATCAGGCGAATAACCATCTTAAGCACGGCATCGTCGCCACCCTTCAGCAGCGTGCGAACAACGGATGGAAGCGCCAGAAGCGCCTTGAACGGTGCATGGATGTCGCGCCATTCGGGGCGGCGGCGGACGGAGCCGGACAGCACCGCACGGCCGATTCCCCTGGCGCGGAACGCCGCGCCGATGCCGGCATAGTTGCCGATCGAGATCACCTGATGATCATAGCCGGACCAGTCGTCCGCGGACTCGTCGGTGAGCGCGAGAATATAGGGATTTTCGCCACGGGCGCGGGCCGCGTCGGCGACATAGCGTGGCAGGAGACCACCACCAGCGATAATAGCCAGCCGGTCACGTTGCGCGGGCCGGCCGTCCGTCATGCCACTCAGCCCTTGTTGCCCCGGTTGGGGGAAGACAGTGCACGATCACTGTCGGCGGCGATGAAGTCGAGAATGTGCATGACCGGTTCGCTGTCCGCATATTCGTCGCGGATCGCGGCGGCGTTGACACGGATGGAGCCTTCACCCTCGAAAATCTGCTTGAAGGCGCGACGGACTTGATGGATCGTCGCCTTCTCCATGCCGCTACGGCTCATGCCGACGACATTGAGTCCGCCCAGAAGGCCGGGATTGCCGTTCAGCATGCCATAGGGGATCACGTCGTAGGAGACGGCCGAAAGACCGCCGATGAACGCCTGGCGGCCAATGCGCGTGAACTGATGCACCGCGGAGCCGCCGCCGAGAATGACGCGATCCTCGATCGTGACATGGCCGGCAAGCATGACGTTGTTCGACATGACGATATGGCTGCCCAGAATGCAGTCGTGCGCCACATGGGAATTCGCGAGAAAAAGATTGTTGTCGCCGATGACAGTCTTGCCGCCACCTTCGGTCGTGCCCGTGTTGACGGTCACGCCTTCGCGGAAGGTGCACTTCTCGCCGACGGTAAGGGTGGTTTCCGCACCATCATGGTGCAGGCTCTGCGGATCGCCGCCGATCACGGCATTGGAAAAGACACGGCAGCCACGGCCGACAATCGTGCGGCCGGTGACGACTGCATGCGCGAGAAGTTCCACGCCATCGTGAAGAACGACCTTCGGTCCCACATAGCAAAAGGGCCCGACGACAACGTTCTCACCGATGACAGCGCCGTCCTCGATCACGGAAAGCGGATGGATCTTCGCGCTGGCGGCAATCATTTTCAGGCGTCTTCCTTTTTCACGATCATCGCGCCGATATCAGCTTCCGCGACCAGTTGCCCATCAACTTTTGCGTCGCAATGAAACTTCCAGATATTGCCGCGCTGCTTCTGCTTCGTGACGTGATATTCGACGCGGTCACCGGGCACGACAGGCTTGCGGAAGCGGGCATTGTCGATCGTCATGAAGTAGACGAGGTTGGTGCCGACACGCGATTTGCGGGCGCAGATAGCGCCGGCGGTCTGCGCCATGCCCTCGATCAGCAGCACGCCGGGCATGATCGGATGATCCGGGAAATGCCCCATGAAATGCGGCTCGTTGACCGTGACGTTCTTGATGCCGATCGCCGATTCGTCGCCGTCGATCTCGACGATCTTGTCGACGAGGAGGAAGGGATAGCGGTGGGGAAGCAGCGTCAAGATTTCCCGCAGGTCAGCCACGCCAAGCGTTGCCTTGGTCTCTTCACTCATCATTGCCCCCCTTTTTCTGGACTCGAGTACTGGAGCGCATGGCGATCTCCGCCATATCGCGCAGGAAATCACGCATGGGCCGCGCCGGAACGCCGCCATATTTTTCGCCAGGCGGAATGTCGGCGACGACACCGCTCATCGCGGCAATCTGCACGCCATCGCCAATGGTTATATGACCATTGATGCCCGATGCACCGCCGATCATGACGCCGTCGCCAATGCGGGTACTACCGGCGATGCCGACCTTGCTGACGATGCCGCAATGGCGACCGATGCGCACATTGTGACCGACCTGGACCTGGTTATCGATCTTGGTCCCCTCGCCGATCACCGTATCGTCCATCGTGCCGCGGTCGATCGTCGTGTTGGCGCCGATTTCCACATTGTCCTGGATGATGACGCGGCCGATCTGAACGATCTTGATCATGCCAGGCTTGAGGCCCGGCGCATAGCCGAACCCGTCCTGGCCGATGCGGGCGCCCGGATGGATGATGACATCGTTGCCGATCAGGGCGTACTGCACGGTCGCACCCGCAGCGATGCTGCAGTTGCGGCCGATCCTGACACCCGCGCCGATGATTGCCCCTGGGCCGATGCGCGTACCCTCGCCAATCTCGGCGCCCTTGCCGATGACGGCCATCGGCTCGACGGAAACATCGGCTTCGAGGCGCGCTTCTGGATCGACATAGGCCCCGGAGGCGATACCGGCCGGAGCAGAAATTATCACCTCCGGCCGCATGGCCGCAGGGTGCAGCATCTCACCGGCCCGCGCAAAAGCGGTGTGTGGGCGTGCGGAAACGAGAACGGCGATGTGAGGCGGAATGAGCGAAACGAACGAGCGGTCGCACAGGATCGCGCATGCCTCGCTGGTCGCGAGTTCATGGCGGAATTTACGGGAGAGAATGTAACAGAGATCGCCGCTCTTCGCCCGGTTTACCGGCGAAACACTCCGCACGATGCGGTCTGCATGCACAGCATCCATGAGTTCCGCCCCAAGCGCTATCGCCAGGTCGCCCAGACGAATGCCGTCGTGGGGCGGAAAAAACCAGTTATGTTCCATCACGCGATGACTCCAGAACGTCCGTTTTGCGCAGTTCTGGACTGCCCGTCTTAGAACTGGGTCGCGATGCCGAACTTGAAGCGCTGCGTCTCGTCGAAGTCTTCCTTCTTGACCGGGATCGCATAGTCGAAGCGCAGCGGACCGAACGGCGACGCCCAGATGATGGACGCGCCGACCGAAGCGCGCAGCGTCATGTCCGTGCCCTTGACCTT
This sequence comes from Shinella kummerowiae, assembly GCF_009827055.1. Taxonomy (GTDB): domain Bacteria; phylum Pseudomonadota; class Alphaproteobacteria; order Rhizobiales; family Rhizobiaceae; genus Shinella; species Shinella kummerowiae. The sequence continues at coordinate 202,703 of NZ_WUMK01000004.1, read as the reverse complement.
GTCGTCGATGCCAAACTGGTTGATCTTGACGTCGTTGCCGTAGACTGTGCCGGCATCGGCGAAGAATGCACCGCGGAAACCAGCGTCACGCGGCACGAACGGCAGCGGGAACGATGCTTCTGCAGAAGCCGTGAAGAAGGTCGTGCCGCCGAGCGCGTCGCCCGTCGAGGTTGCCCGCGGGCCGATACCAGCGGATTCGAAGCCGCGCAGGTCGCTTCCCGACAAGTTAAACTGGTCGTAGACCTTGGTGTCGCCAAAGCCCCACATGTGACCGCCACTGACCGCGATGGAGCCGATGACATCCGCATCTTCCAAAAGCATATGGTAGTAACGCGCCTTACCGGAAATCTTGTAGTATTCGGAATCTCCGCCGATCCCTGCAAACTCCTGCGTGACCTGGGCAAAAATACCGTCACGCGGCAGCGTACGATCATCAATCGTATCGAACGTCACGCTATGCGCGATTGCGGAACGCACCCAAGGACCATTGTTGACCACATCCCAGTACGGGCTGGACAATTCTTCTCTGTCATCCGGATCATCGAAGTCCAGCGAGGTCTTGTAGTCCAGCTTTGCATAGCTATAGCGGAAGGTGGTCGACAGGTCTTCCGTGATCGGAGCCGTCACACGCAGGTTGAAGCCGCGCGTATTCAGGTCGTAGAAGTCTTCGCTACGGTCTTCATCGCTGAAGATATCGAAACCTGCCGCCAGGCGATAACCAAGGAAATAAGGCTCCGTGAACGAAAGGTTGTAATTGCGGGAATTCTTGCCGGTCCCGGCGGCAACGCGAATATATTGGCCGCGACCAAGGAAGTTCTTCTCCTCAATCGAAGCCTCGAGCTTCACGCCGCCCTTGTCACCGGTTTCATAACCCGCGCCGATACCGAAGGAACCGGTCGACTGGTCCTGAACATCGACGACAACAACAACACGGTCGGCTTCGCTGCCGGGCGCCGTCGAAATGTTGACGGACGAGAAATAGCCGAGCGCTTCAAGGCGACGCTTCGCGCGCGAAATCACATCCTGGTTGAAGGCGTCACCTTCGCCGATATCGAACTCGCGACGAATGACATAGTCACGCGTGCGGGTATTGCCACGGATTTCAATACGCTCGACATAGGCGCGCTCGCCTTGATCGACCAGATAATCCACGGCAATCGTGCCGGTGCTCGGATCGCGGTTGCCGCGTGGCGTGACGCGGGCGAACGGATAGCCTTTCGCCGCGACCCGTTGGGAAATCTCGGACATCGTGCTCTGGACGTCCTTGGCACGGTACGTGTTGCCCGGACGGGATTCAACGAGCCCCTGCAGTTCTTGAGAATCAACACCATCGACAGTCGATTCGACGTTCATCTGACCGAAGTCATAGCGCTGACCTTCATCGACCGTAAAGGTGATGACATATTCGTTGCTTGCCTCATCGAGAACAGCCTCGGACGAAACGACGCGGAAGTCGGCATAACCATTGTTGAAGTAGAACTGGCGCAGCGTTTCTTCATCGGCGCGCAGCTTGTCCTGATTATAGACATCCTTGCGGGTCAGGAACGACAGGAAGTTCGACTTCTTGGTGATGATGACGGACTGCAGGCGGCTGTTGCTATAGGCCTGATTGCCGACGAAATTGATCTGCGAGATCTTCGTGCGATCCCCTTCGTCAACGACGAAAGCGAGGTTCACACGGCCGTTGCCAAGCGGATAGGTCTCCGTGGTGACGGTCGCGTCGCTACGGCCGATGCTCGCGTAGGCTTCGCGGATCGTCTGGATGTCCGCTTCGACGGAGGTCTGGCTGAACGGGCCAAGCGACTGCGAGCGAAGCTGCGGCAGAAGCTTGTCGTCCTTGATCTTGCGGTTGCCGTTGATGACGACCTGGTTGATCAGCTGGTTCTCGTTGACGGTGACGACGAGCGTGCTACCGGAAACGGTGATCTTCACATCGGAGAAGTAACCAGTGGCAAACAGCCGGCGCACGGAAGCGTCGATATCCGTGTTCGAGAAATTCTTGCCGGGGGTGATCGTGACGTTGGCTTTTACCGTATCAGCGCTGACACGATCGGCGCCGCGCACCTGAATGCTGCGGATGACGGCCGCTTCAGCGGCAGTCGCGGAGACAAGCGTGGCAAAAGAGCCGCCCGTGACTACCATACTGGCCGACAGTGCAACGGCCGACACGGCGTTCAAAAAGTTTGAACCAGCTTTCATCTTCACCACTTACCTTCGTTTCAACGTCCCGGCAGGCATACACCCGACTCCGGTCACGTTTGCCGTTTTAACCGCTTTTGCCATACAAGCAAGGTCACGCGTTAATTTCTGTTTACTTCAATTCAAACAGTGACCCTATGGCCACTAAATGCGTTTCATTACGGTAAACAGAGCCTTAGCAAGACTGCACGTCGGGCTGCGGCCCCCCTCAAATCCTCACCGGCCGCGCCGGCAAACTTTCAGCCAAGAAGCATCGATATGTCGTTCCAGGTCGCGAAGACCATCAGCATGAGCACCAGCGCCATGCCGATGCGAAATGCGATCTCCTGCGCCCCGGGTCCGACAGGTCTGCCCCGGATGGCCTCCACCGCATAGAACATCAGGTGGCCGCCATCAAGTACCGGAACCGGCATAAGGTTCAAAAGTCCAATGGAAACAGAGAGGACGGCGGCAAGCTGCAGCAATGCGGCAACACCGAGCGTCGCCATCTGGCCAGAAGCCTGCGCAACCCGGATAGGACCGCCGAGCTGATCGGCCTTCATGCGGCCGGTCACGAGATTCGACAGATAGTCGAACGTGCCTGTCACAATATGCCAGCTTTGCAGAACACCCTGCCCCACGGCTTCGATCGGACCATACTCGACGACCCGGAAATTGCCGGTCTCCTGGTTGGTGACGATGCCGATCTGGCCGAGTTCGATCTTGTTTCCGAACTGGTCGGTGATTTCGGCGCGCTTCGGCACCACCGGAAGATCGAGATCGGTGCCATCACGGCGGACGGTGACGGTGATCTTCAGCTCCGGACGCACGCTGACATAACGGCGCACGTCATCGAACGTCGCCACGGGGCGGCCATCGAGCGCGACGAGCAGGTCGCCGGGCAGGACGCCGGCTTCTTCCGCCGCACTGCCGGGACGCACTTCGGCGACGATCGGGTCGGCAACCTGCCGGCCATAGATGACGAACATCACGGCAAAGATGGCAATGGCGAGCACGAAATTGGCGATTGGTCCGGCGGCGACAGTCACCGCCCTTTTCCAAAGGGCTGCGCCGAGGAACGTGCGTGCGCGAACGGATTCAGGCAGCGCTGCAACGGAGTTGTAATCCGGAATGGAGGCAGGATCATCATCGCCCAGGAACTTCACGTAGCCGCCGAGCGGAATCGCGGAAAGCTTCCAGCGTGTGCCATGCCGGTCGTTAAAGCCGAAAATCTCGGGACCAAAGCCGACGGAGAAGGCTGTGATGCCGATACCCGACCAGCGGCCCGCGAGATAGTGACCCATCTCGTGCACGAAGACGATGAGTGTCAGCACGACCAGGAAGGGAATGATATAGCCCGTCACAAAGCCAACGGAGCCGGCCAGCATTTCCATGATCCCAATCCTTAAGTCTTCGCGATTACGGGCCGAAAAGAAACACGCCGGCTGGCGCGTTTGCGGCACCTGACACGAGCGCGTCGCCAAGCGCAATGAGGAACGCGGCGAAGCAGGCAAAAACAAGGCCGTCGACCCGGTCCATAACGCCACCATGTCCCGGAATGAGGCGGCTCGAGTCCTTCACGCCGAATCGGCGCTTGATAAAGGATTCGAACAGGTCGCCCACCTGGCTGAAGACCGAGAGCACGAACGCAATCATCGGTATCCAGAGCCCATTCAGCGGGAAGAAGATCATATGGACCAATGTGCCGGCGATGACGGCCGAGATGGCCCCGCCGATGGCCCCGGACCAGGTCTTGCCCGGCGAGATCGGCGGCGCAAGTTTCGGTCCGCCGATCGCGCGCCCGATGAAATAGGCAAGGATGTCCGTCGCCCAGACGACGGCAAAGATGAAGACCATCGCCGCAAAGCCGTTCGCCGTGTCGCCACGGATCGCCGCAAGCGAGATCACCGTCAGGCCGGCATAGCCGATGCCGCCGGCAAGCCAGCCGCTGCCCTTGAGGGCCAAGGCATAGACGACGCCGATCAAGGTGGCGCCGATCAGCACCGGCAACGCGAATTCATCGATGCCGAAGACGACGAGCAGCGCGATGATGCCGACCGAGAACCAGCCGAAGGCATTGGCGCGGAAATCCGTCTCGGGCATGCGGGTGATCGTCGACCACTCGTAATAGACGAGAAGCCCGATGGCCGAGGCCAGCAGACGGAAGGTAAAGCCGCCGAACCAGGTCGCGGCAAGCACGACAATAGCCAGCACGATGCCGGAAAGGATGCGCAGGCGCAGTTCAGTCTGCATCAGGAGCCCACCGCAAGGGTCTTCGTCGCCTGCAAGCCGCCGAACCGGCGCTCGCGTGCGGAATAGCGCGACAGGGCATCGAGAAAGGTCTCGCGCGAAAAATCCGGCCAGAAATCGGGAATGAACATCAGCTCGGCATAGGCCCCCTGCCAGAGCAGAAAATTCGACAGCCGCTCCTCCCCGCTAGTGCGGATGATGAGGTCGGGGTCGGGAATGCCGGCGGTATCGAGCGAGGCGCCGATACGCTCCGGCGTGATGTCGCGCGGATCAAGACGCCCGGCGACCACGTCAGCGGCGAGTGTTTGCATGGCGCGGGCGATTTCGTCACGCGCGCCGTAGTTGAAGGCGATCACCAGCGTCGTGCCAGTATTGTTCCGGGTCGTATCCTCTGCCTCCAGAAGGAGCGGCAGGATGTCGCTGGCGAGGTTCGTCCGGTCGCCGATGATGCGGATACGCACGTTCTGCCGGTGCAGCACCGCGAGGTCGCGCCGGATGAAGGTCTTCAGGAGGCCCATCAGGTCGGAGACCTCGCTCTGCGGCCGGCTCCAGTTTTCCGAAGAGAAGGCGAAGAGCGTCAGGTAGGAAACGCCACACTCGGTGGCTGTCCGCACGGCTTCGCGCACGGCCTCGACGCCCTTGCGATGACCCATCGCGCGCGGCAGGCCCCGCGCATTCGCCCAGCGCCCATTGCCATCCATGATGATGGCGACGTGGGCCGGTACGGTGCTGGGCGAAAGCTGGTTCATGAGCAATCCGAAAAAGAGAAATGAATGCAGGTGGCGAACGCCCTAAACCTGCATGATTTCCTTTTCCTTCTCGGCAAGCAAGCGATCGACGTCCAAAATCGTCTCGTCCGTCATCTTCTGCACCTTTTCGGATTGGGCGCGGCTCAGGTCCTGGCCGATATCGCCGTCCTTTTCGGCTTTCTTAAGGTCGTCCATGCCGTCGCGGCGCACATGGCGGATCGCGACCTTCGCCTTTTCGGCATAGTCGTGGGCGACCTTGACGAGCGACTTGCGGCGCTCTTCGTTGAGTTCCGGCAGCGGAATGCGCAGGTTCTGGCCGTCGATGATCGGGTTGAGGCCGAGATTCGATTCGCGGATACCGCGCTCGACGGCGCCGACCATGCCCTTGTCCCAGACGGACACCGACAGCATGCGCGGCTCGGGAACGGAAATGTTGGCGACCTGGTTCAGCGGCACGCGCGAACCATAGGCTTCGACCTGCACCGGATCGAGCACGTTGGCCGAGGCGCGGCCGGTGCGCAGCGAGGCGATGTCGTTCTTGTAAGCGGAAATCGCACCGTCCATGCGGCGCTTCAGTTCCTTAAGGTCAATACCTTCACTCATCGGAATACTCCCGTTTTCATAAAGCGGCCACACGCATCCAGCGTGCGCCGACTGAGAATCAGTTGTCGGTTACGATGGTACCGCGTCCGCCACCGGTCAATATTTCGGCAAAGCCGCTCTTTTCATGGATGGAGAAGACGATGATCGGAATGTGGTTTTCGCGCGCCAGCGCAACGGCGGCGACGTCCATCACGGCAAGGCCCTTTTCCAGCACTTCGCTGTGCGTCAGGCGGTCGAAGCGGGTGGCGTGCGGATCCTTCTTCGGGTCGGCGGAATAGATGCCGTCGACCTGTGTGCCTTTGAAGATCGCCTCGGCGCCCATTTCGGCGGCGCGCAAAGCTGCGGCCGAATCGGTCGTGAAGAACGGGTTGCCGGTTCCACCGGCAAAGATCACCACGCGGCCGAGCGACAGGTGGTAGAGCGTCGCGCGTTGCGAGAAGCTTTCACAGATTTCCGGCATGGCGATTGCCGAGAGGACGACGGTGTCGATGTCGAGCTTGCGCAGCGAGGTTGCGAGCGCCAGCGCGTTGATGACGGTCGCCAGCATGCCCATATGGTCGCCGGTCACCCGGTCGCCGCCCTTCGATGCGACGGCCACACCGCGGAAGATATTGCCGCCACCGACGACGACACCGACCTCAACGCCGAGTGCGCGGGCTTCCGCGATGTCGGAGGCAATGCGATCGGCGACCGCGACATCGATGCCGAAACCTTGCGATCCCATCAGCGCCTCACCGGAGGCTTTCAGCAGAACACGTTTGTAGATTGGCTTGGCCGTCATGGTCGCTCCTGAACTCGTGGGCCTGCTCTCCCGATCCGGCAGCCGGGCAGAACCGGGGGGCGGTCCTGCAAAGGGCAGCCCTCGCCGCAGAGAAATTTCGGGGCAGGCATTTCGGCAAGCCGGATACACGAAGGGCGCCGCGTTGTCACGCGGCGCCCGGTTCTTTTCCCAATCAGGCCATTCTTTTCCCAAGCGGGAATGAAAAATCAGCCCTTGGCGACGGCTGCGACTTCGGCCGCGAAGTCCGTCGCTTCCTTTTCGACGCCTTCGCCGAGCAGCAGACGGGCCATGCCGACGACTTCGATCGGAGCGCCGACCGTCTTTTCAGCTTCCTTGACGGCAGCGCCGACGGTCACTTCCGGGTTCATGACGAAGGCCTGCGACAGCAGGGCGACTTCCTCGAAGAACTTGCGCATGCGGCCTTCAACCATCTTCTCGATGATGTTGTCCGGCTTGCCGGACGCGCGCGACTGCTCGATGAAGACGTTGCGTTCGCGCTCGGCGACAGCGGCATCGACTTCTTCCGAACGGATGGCGAGCGGGTTGGTGGCGGCAACGTGCATGGCGACCTGGCGGCCGATGGCGTTGAGCGCTTCCTTGTCGCCGGTCGACTTCAGCGCGACCAGCACGCCGAGCTTGCCGAGGCCGTCAGCAACCGCATTGTGGATGTAGGTCGCGACGACGCCGTCTTCGACCGACAGCAGCGTTGCGCGGCGCAGGTTCATGTTCTCGCCGATCGTGGCGATCGCGTCGGTGATGGTCTCGTGAACCGACTTGCCGGTTGCCGGGTAGTTGGCAGCCGAGATCGCCTCGACGGAACCGTCGGTGCCAAGCGCCACGCCGGCAACGCCGCGAACGAGATCCTGGAAGGCATCGTTGCGAGCGACAAAGTCGGTTTCGGAGTTGATTTCGAGGACGACAGCCTTGGTACCGGCGCTGGCGATGCCGATCAGGCCCTCAGCGGCGGTGCGGCCGGACTTCTTGTCGGCCTTGGCGATGCCCTTGGCGCGCAGCCAGTCGATTGCTGCTTCGATGTCGCCGTTGTTTTCCGTCAGCGCCTTCTTGCAGTCCATCATGCCTGCGCCGGACTTTTCGCGCAGTTCCTTCACCAGTGCAGCGGTGATTTCAGCCATTGTGAGCCTCTTGTCGGTTGTTGCGTGCCGCCGGAAAACCTCGGCGAACTCAAGGTTTTGGGAACGAATGTACCCGGAAATGTGACAGGGTGATGAAGATCACCGCGACCTGCCGCCTCAGCTAGGCCCTTCGGACCGTGGGCAGACAAGGTCTTTAAACAAGCCGAGGCCAGGGATCGTCTCTCTGGCCTCGGTTGAATCGGGAAAGCAGGAGCGAATGTTTCGCTCCGACCCTGGCCTTATGCTTCGGCTTCTGCTTCGAGCGCCGGCTCGACCGGAACTTCAGCGGAGGCGCCGAGATCGCGGCCAGAAGCGCCCTGCTGACGTGCGATGCCGTCGATGGCAGCGCGTGCGATCAGGTCGCAGTACAGCGCGATGGCGCGCGAGGCGTCGTCGTTGCCGGGGATCGGGAAGTCGATCGGGTCCGGATCGCAGTTGGAGTCGATGATGGCAACGACCGGAATGCCGAGACGCTTGGCTTCCTGGATGGCGATCGATTCCTTGTTGGTATCGATGATGAACATCAGGTCCGGCGTGCCACCCATGTCGCGGATACCGCCGAGAGCCTTTTCAAGCTTTTCGCGTTCGCGCTCGAGGGTCAGGCGCTCCTTCTTCGAATAGCCGGAGCCTTCCGAAGCGAGGATCTCGTCGAGCTTGCGCAGGCGCTGGATCGAGTTGGAGATGGTCTTCCAGTTCGTCAGCATGCCGCCGAGCCAGCGGGCGTTGACGTAGTACTGGGCCGAACGCTTGGCAGCGTCAGCGATGATGTCGGACGCCTGGCGCTTGGTGCCGACGAACAGAACGCGGCCGCCGCCGGCGACGGTGTCGGACACGACCTGAAGGGCGCGCGACAGCATCGGAACGGTCTGTGCCAGGTCGATGATGTGAACGTTGTTACGATCGCCGAAGATGTACGGCTTCATCTTCGGGTTCCAGCGGTGGGTCTGGTGGCCGAAGTGAATACCAGCTTCCAGAAGCTGGCGCATAGAGAAATCGGGCAATGCCATGCCTTTTTATCCTTTTCCGGTTGAACCTCCGCAAGGCGAACAGCATCCCCTTGGGGAATGCCACCGGGCGGAACAGTCCGGATTTCTCCCGGACAATCCCATGCCTTACGTGTGGAATGGCTGCCCCATACCCCCAGTCTCCCGGTAAATCAAGGGCAACCAGCAAAAAAGACGGTGGAAGGGTGCTTACTTGCACTCCTGCTGCTTGAACATTTCCAGCTTGGCGAGCTTGCCGGTCAGCACGAACTCGCCATAGTCCATGGTCAGGTCGCGGGTGATGCCGTTCTCGTAAAGCTTGAAGGACATGCGGTAGACCGGCAGCGCGTCGCCTTCGCTGGTGTCATTATAATAGGCGATCGAGACCGGCCAGAAGGCCTGCTTCGAGAATGTGCCCGCCTTGTCGGCATCCGGATCGCCGGCCTTGGGCGTGTCCTTCTTGCCGACGACCGTCGTGGTCATCAGCGTCTTGTCGCCGGCATCCGAGCCGTCGAACAGGCGCGATTCGAAGAAGCGTTTGCCCTTCTTGGCGCTATCGATGACGTCCAGCATGTGCTCGGTCGGGAAGCGGCTGGCGGCGAGTTCCACCTGGCGTGTGTCCGGCGCCGTCAGGTCGACGCTGACGCCGTTCTTGTCCTCGCGGGCGGAGCCTCGCACTTCCTTGTCCAGCTTCTCATCGGTGAACGAGCGCGTGAGGAAGCGGAAGCTGCCGCTCTTCAGGTCCTCGTAGGTCGTCGTCTGCTGGTCGGTGAGCCGCGTTTCCTCGCCGGTATTGACCTGGGTGACGAAACGGAAGCTCACGGTATAGCCGTCGCAGGGGCTGCCGTTGAACTCATAGACCATGCGGCCATACATGCCGGCGATGCCCGAGCGCTCGGTCGCATCCTTAAGCTGGAGGTCGTAGACGGCACGGTGCGGCGCAAGCCCCGTCGCCGGTGTGGCAAAGGCGCTCGTGATGCCGCTGCCGGCGATGCATGCCCCGGCCATGGCGGCCGCGACAAAGGCTGAACGAAACATCCGTTTCCTCCTGTTGAAGTCGGTCGCGATGTTATAAGAACTCTTCCGGCAAAAGCGAGGCAATATGCGCGCCACGCCCCATTCATTTCGATATCGCGACGGCAGGCCGCAGCGATATCCCAAACAGGCCAACAACGGAGACCGGCATGTCCGCTGAAATCGAGAAACGCGTCAAGGAACTGGGCTACGACATTCCCGTAGCGGCGGCCCCGGCAGCGAACTATGTGCCCTTCGTCATCAGCGGCAACGTGCTTCACATTTCCGGCCAGTTGCCGATGCTCGACGGCAAGCTCGCCGTGACCGGTCACGTCGGCAAGGACGTCGATGTCGCCGGTGCCCAGAAGGCGGCCGAACTCTGCGCGCTTGGCCTCCTTGCCCAGGCCAAGGCCGCACTCGGCGACCTGTCGCGCATCAAGCGCATCATCAAGATCAACGGTTTCGTCGCCTCGACGCCGGACTTTGTCGAACAGCATCTGGTGCTGAACGGCGCGTCCAACTTCCTCGTCGGCGCGCTCGGCGAGGCCGGCAAACACGCCCGCGCCGCGGTCGGCATGGCGGCCCTTCCCCTCAATGCCGCCGTCGAAATCGACGCCATCATGGAAATTGCCTGATGCAGAAATTCAACTGGCTGACCGAGAGGCCGATTGCCCATCGCGGCTATCACGACCTCAACCGGACCGTCTGGGAAAACACGTTGTCCGCCTTCGCGCGTGCCTCCGATGCCGGCTTTGCCATCGAATGCGACCTGCAATATGCGGCCGATGCCATTCCCGTCGTCTTCCATGACGACGACCTGAAGCGGCTCTGCGGCATCGAGGGTGACGTGCGTGCACGCACGGCCGGCGAACTCGGCCTGCTGCCGATCGGCGGCACGGCAGATCGCGTGCCGACGCTGAAGCAGCTTCTCCATCTCGTGAAGGGCCGCGTGCCGCTCGTTCTGGAGCTCAAGGGCCGCAAGGGCGACGACGAGGGCTTCGCCATGGCCGTGCTCGATGCGATCGAGGATTATGAAGGCCCCGTCGCGCTGATGAGCTTCGACCAATGGCTGTTGAAGGATCTGACGGAAATCGGCACGACCCGCCCCGTCGGCCTGACGGCGGAAGGCGTGCGGCCGGAGAATTTTGCCGTGCACGAGGCCGCCATGCAGCTCGGGCTTGATTTCATCTCCTATTACTACGGCCACCTGCCGAACGATTTCATCAGCCGGCAGCGCGATCTCGGCAAGCAGATCATCACCTGGACGGTGCGCGACGACGAGGCGCGCACGATCACGGCCCTCAACGCGGACCAGATGACCTTCGAAGGGTTTGATCCGCGCGAGGCCTTGACGGCTTGAGTATGGCCGGGTCGGTGCGCATCCGCGTCGAAACGAGCTTCGCCGACATTCCGGCGAACGACTGGGGGCGCCTCGCCGGCGCCTCCATAGACGAGACGTCGACGCCGTACAATCCCTTCGTCAGCCACGCCTTCCTGTCCTCGCTCGAGGAATCGGGCTGTGCCATTGCCGAAACGGGCTGGCTCGGCCAGCACCTTCTCCTGGAGGGGGACGACGGCGCCATTCTCGGCGCCCTGCCCGTCTATCTCAAGAACCACAGCCAGGGCGAATATGTCTTCGACCATGGCTGGGCCGATGCTTTCGAGCGCGCCGGCGGGAGCTATTATCCCAAACTGCAGGCCGCCATCCCCTTCACGCCGGCCACCGGCCCGCGCCTGTTGCACCGCGCCGACCAACCGGTTGTCGCGACACAGGCGGCACTTGCCGAGGGTTTGAAGGAACTGTGCAAACGCCACGGCGTGTCATCCGCACACGTGACCTTCGTGCCGGAAAAGGAAATGCCGGTCTTCGAGGCGTCCGGCTACCTGCACCGCACGGACCAGCAATTCCACTTCATCAATGCCGGTTACGGCTCGCACGAGGATTTTCTCGAAACGCTCGCCTCGCGCAAACGTAAAGCCCTGAAGAAGGAGCGCCGCGCGGCGCTGGAACACGGCATCGAAATCGACTGGCTGACGGGCAAGGACCTGACCGAAGCGATCTGGGACCAGTTCTTCACCTTCTACATGGACACCGGCAGTCGCAAATGGGGGCGGCCTTATCTCAACCGTGCATTCTACCGCCTGATCGGCGAGCGCATGGCCGACGATATCCTGCTCATCATGGCCCGGCGCAACGGTCGTTACATCGCCGGTGCGATCAATTTCATCGGCGGCGATACGCTCTATGGCCGGCACTGGGGCTGCATCGAGGACCACCCCTTCCTGCATTTCGAGGTCTGCTACCACCAGGCGATCGATTTCGCCATCGCCAAGGGGCTGGCGCGCGTCGAGGCCGGCGCGCAGGGCGAACACAAGCTGGCGCGCGGCTATCTGCCGGCCACCGTCCACTCTGCCCACTACTTAACCCATCCAGGCCTCCGGCGCGCCGTCGCGGACTATCTTGAGCGCGAGCGTCGCGATGTCGAGATGACGGGGGAATATCTTGCCGAACACGGCCCCTTCCGCCGCGGCGAACCGAACGACACAGACTGAGCACTATCGGGAGACGAGCATGAGCTACGACACCAACAACATCTTCGCAAAGATCCTGCGCGGCGAAATCCCTTCGCACCGCGTCTACGAGGACGACCACGCGATAGCCTTCATGGACGTGATGCCGCAGGCGAACGGCCATACGCTCGTCATCCCCAAGGCGCCGTCGCGCAACATCCTCGATGCCGACCCGGAAACGCTCTCGCGCCTGATGCCGGTGGTGCAGAAGGTAGCGGTCGCGGTAAAGGCGGCGTTCGAGGCGGATGGCGTGACGGTCGTCCAGTTCAACGAACCGGCCGCCGGCCAGACCGTCTATCACCTGCATTTCCACGTCATCCCGCGCAACGAGGGCGTGGCGCTGAAGCCGCATTCCGGCACGATGGAAGACCAGGGCGTGCTGGCTGCGAATGCGGAAAAGCTGAAAAAGGCGCTGTCGGAATAAGCGCCCCTCCGATCAGGCGCCTGTGATGGCGAGCCCCGCGGCCAGGAAGGCTATGGCCGCGGCTATGCCCAGGATCTGTCGGAAACGGCCGCCGAAAAAGAAGCAGACGGCCCCGAAAACCACCGCGCCGAGCCGCAGCCAGAGCGGCGAGGTTTCGAGCGTTCCGGTCGGGAAGAAGATCAGCTTGGCGATGACGGCGGCCACGAGCGCGGTCGCCACCGCCCTCACCCAGTTCAGCACTTCCGATGTCTCGTCGATGCGGTTGCCGGCAAGTACGCCGGCCCAGCGCCACAGATCCGTCGCAAGCCAGCCGGCGATGGCGATGTAGATATAGGGCCAGAGGCCGTCGAAGCTCATCGGCCGGCCTCCCTCTGGCGCAACCACCGTTCCCCCCACCAGGCGACCGTTCCGCCGATGACGCCGGCAAGCAGGATGTCGTATTCCGGAGCGATCACCGCAAAGACGTAGCCGAGCGCAAGGCCGATGCCGAGCGCCCAGTAGATCACGCGATGGCGGGCGGAAATCCAGATCGAGGTGAGGAAATAGACCGGCGTCAGGAAGAACAGGCAGCCTGAAACGATGGGCGGGAATTCCGAAACGGCACCGTAGACGAGGCCGACCAGGATGATGTTGGCGACCGTCAGGGTGATGCCGAAGCCGGCGAAGAAGGCGACGCGGCCCTCCCGTGGCACGGTGCGCACATGCTCCATTGCGAAGACCCAGGCGGTGATCGCCACGAAATGCGAGATGATCAGCAACAGCCAGGTGGGCGTGCGGCGGTCGCGGATTTCCGGGATCAGCGCAGCGACCATCGGCATCATGCGCACGGAAGACAGCGTCACGGCGATGAACGCGGCAGCGATGTGCGCGCCCGACAGCATCGACCCGACGAGGATCACTTTCGCCGGCAGCGCCCAGACCATGCCGGTCATGAACATCACCTGCTCGACCGGAATTTTCGCCTCCGCCGTGAAAGCGGCAAAGCCGACGAAGGACAGCATCAGGATGATCGCCGGCAGGCTGAAAATGCCGCGCATGCCGAGCAGAAACCAGTGCATCTGGGATTGGGGTTCTGGCGCGGTCTCGGCAGTCATCCACTCTCTCGGGCGGGTCTCGGATCTTCAACAAAAAGAAAGCCGGGCAGTCTCCTGCCCGGCCTGTATGATTTGTAAAGCCGTTATTTTTTGCGCGGCACCTTCGGAACGGCGCTGGACTTGCGCGGCGGCTCGTCCTTCGGCTGTTCGGCCTTGGCTTCGGTCACCTTCTTCGACGACTTGGCCTTGGTCGGTGCCGCTTCGGCGGCAACGGTTTCCTTGGCCTTGCGGGGCTTGGCCTTCTTCGCGGCGGTTTCCTCGACCTCGGCCTTCGGCTTGATCGGCGCGGTTTCCGGCACGGCGTCGAGGATCAGGCCCTTCGAGCCGTCTTCCTTCGGGCCTACGGAGACGCGAACGACGCCGCCCTTCTTGAGCTTGCCGAAGAGGATTTCGTCGGCGAGCTTCTTCTTGATGTTTTCCTGGATGACACGCGCCAGCGGGCGAGCCCCCATCTTCTCGTCGTAGCCCTTCTCGGCCAGCCAGGCGATTGCCTCCTGCTGCAGGTCGAAGGTGACGTTGCGTTCGGCAAGCTGGGTTTCCAACTGCATGACGAACTTCTGCACGACCTGATGGATGACCGGCGTCGGCAGAGAGCCGAACGGGATGATCGCATCGAGACGGTTGCGGAATTCCGGCGTGAACAGGCGGTTGATCGCCTCCATGTCCTCGCCTTCGCGCTTCGACGAGCCGAAGCCGATGGCGGCCTTGGCCATGTCGGATGCGCCCGCATTGGTCGTCATGATCAGGATGACGTTGCGGAAGTCGATCTTCTTGCCGTTATGGTCGGTCAGCGAGCCGTGATCCATGACCTGCAACAGGATGTTGTAGAGGTCCGGATGCGCCTTCTCGATTTCGTCGAGCAGCAGCACGCAATGCGGATGCTGGTCGACGCCATCGGTCAGCAGGCCGCCCTGGTCGAAGCCGACATAGCCGGGAGGTGCACCGAGCAGGCGCGAAACCGTGTGCCGTTCCATGTATTCCGACATGTCGAAGCGCAGCAGTTCCACGCCGAGCGAGGCGGCAAGCTGCTTGGCGACTTCCGTCTTGCCGACGCCCGTGGGGCCGGAGAACAGGTAGCTGCCGATCGGCTTGTTCGGTTCGCGCAGGCCCGCACGGGCAAGCTTGATTGCCGATGCCAGCGCTTCGATCGCCAGATCCTGGCCATAGACCACCGAGCGCAGTTCCTTCTCCAGGTTGGAGAGCACCTGCTCGTCGTCCTTGGACACGGTCTTCGCCGGAATGCGGGCCATGGTGGCGATCGTCGCTTCGATCTCCTTCTCGGTGATCAGCTTGCGGCGCTTGCCGGCCGGCAGCAGCATCTGGGCCGCGCCGGTCTCGTCGATCACGTCGATCGCCTTGTCCGGCAGCTTGCGGTCGTTGATGTAGCGTGCCGACAATTCGACGGCCGACTTGATCGCCTCGTTGGAATACCGGAGCTTGTGGTATTCCTCGAAGTAGGGCTTCAGGCCCTTCATGATCTCGATCGTGTCGTCGATGGTCGGCTCGTTGACGTCGATCTTCTGGAAGCGGCGGACGAGCGCCCGGTCCTTTTCGAAGAACTGGCGGTATTCCTTGTAGGTCGTCGAACCGATGCAGCGGATCGCGCCGGAAGACAGCGCCGGCTTCAGGAGGTTGGACGCATCCATCGCGCCGCCGGAGGTGGCGCCGGCGCCGATGACGGTGTGGATCTCGTCGATGAACAGAACCGCACCCGGATAATCTTCCAGTTCCTTGACGACCTGCTTCAGGCGCTCCTCGAAGTCACCGCGATAACGCGTGCCGGCAAGGAGCGTGCCCATGTCGAGCGAGAAGATCGTCGCGTCGGCGAGCGCTTCCGGCACCTTGCCTTCGACGATACGCTTGGCGAGGCCTTCGGCGATGGCCGTCTTGCCCACACCCGGATCGCCCACATAGAGCGGATTGTTCTTCGAGCGGCGGCAGAGGACCTGGATGGTGCGGTTCACCTCGGCGTGGCGGCCGATGAGCGGGTCGATCTTGCCGTTCTTCGCCTTCTCGTTGAGATTCACGCAATAGGCGGTCAGCGCGTCCTGCTTCTTGGCGGCCTCTTCCGGCTCGCCGCCGTTGCGCTGCTGCTTCGTCGGCTCGCCTTCGGACTCGTCGGCACCGCGCACCGTGCGCTGCTCGGTGGAGCCGGGACGCTTGCCGATGCCATGCGAGATGAAGTTCACCGCGTCGTAACGTGTCATCTCCTGCTCCTGCAGGAAATAGGCGGCATGGCTCTCGCGCTCGGCGAAGATCGCGACGAGCACGTTGGCGCCGGTCACTTCCTCGCGTCCGGACGACTGGACATGGATCACCGCGCGCTGGATGACGCGCTGGAAGCCGGAGGTGGGCTTGGAATCTTCCTCGTAACCGGTCACCAGGTTGGCGAGGTCGTTATCGACATAATCGACGACGGTCTTGCGCAGCACGTCGAGATTGACATTGCAGGCACCCATCACGGCGGCCGCATCGGCGTCGTCGATCAACGCGAGCAGAAGGTGCTCGAGCGTCGCATATTCGTGATGACGCTCGTTCGCGTAGGTCAGTGCCTGGTGGAGCGCCTTTTCAAGGCTTGCAGAAAATGTTGGCACGGTCGTTCCTCATTTCTTTTCCATGACACATTGCAGCGGATGCTGGTGCTGGCGGGAGAAATCCATCACCTGTGTCACTTTGGTTTCGGCAACCTCGTAGGTAAACACACCACACTCGCCGACCCCATGATTGTGCACATGGAGCATGACCCGTGTGGCGGCTTCCCGGTCCTTCTGGAAGAAACGTTCCAGAATGTGGATTACAAACTCCATCGGAGTATAATCGTCATTGAGAAGCAGGACGCGGTACAGGCTCGGCTTCTTGGTCTTCGGCTTCGTGCGGGTAATGACGGAGGTGCTGCGACCGGGAGTGTCGCTGCCGCCTTCCCCATCCTGCATTCGAGCCCGTCTCACATTCATCTGTGTTCATTCCCTTGATTTCGGCCGCTTCCTTGGAGCGCACCGTTCAGCCGAGGCTGCCTTGTGGACCTGTTATCTAATGTCTCGACACACGATTGTAAGACCCCTGCTTCGCACTGCAATCATAATCGGGGACCGTCCGAAGGAAATAGCGAAATTTGCTCCCGCCGCGCCAGCCTCGCGCAACCCTCGCGACGCGAAAAGGCCGGCTGCGGTTGCCCGCAGCCGGCCGATAAACGTTATACGCGTACGCTGTACGAAGAAGATCAGGCGGCGACGGCAGCCTTGGCAGCAGCGGTCGCCTTGGCAACCGGTGCTTCGTAGGACTTGTACGTGCCCTTGGCGAGGTCGGCGTACATTTCGCTGAGCTTGGTCGCTTCGGCGACGAAGCCTTCATAGGAGGACTTCACGAAAGCCGTCTGCAGTTCGACAGCGGCTTCGACGCTCTTGACGCCAGAGAGCTTCTCGATGTGGGCAATGTTGTTTTCGAAGGACTTCTTCGAATAGTCAGCCGTCTCGGTGGCAATCGCCTGAAAGCCCTGCGCAACGGTCGTGTAGCTCTTGACGAACGAATCCACGGCTTCCTTGCTCTTCTTGTTGGCGTCATCGAAATTGAACATCGAAGTCTCCTTGATCCCGGTGATAGCCTTGAATCTATATGCAATGCACAAAAAAGTCAATGAAGATGCTGCAATGCAATATTCCGCAAACAAAGCAAGACCTTGCCCGATAGGTATGATTATTGGCGCCCGAAATGGCCGTTTTGTCGCAAAAATATAACAAAAAACCCGGCGCCATGGGCAGCCGGGTCGTTTTCTAGGCAAATGTCGACAGATCAGAGATCGATGTCGAGGATCGCCATGGAGAAGTTGTAGGAGAGTTCGCCATCCTCGTCATCGCGGAATACGACGCCCAGGAATTCATCAGCGAGATAGACTTCGGCCGATTCATCCTTGCGCGGACGGGCCTTGATGACGATCTCCTTGTTGATATTGCGCTTGAAGTAGGCCTCGAGCTTCCTGATTTCTTCCGGCTTCACGTCATGTCTCCGTCAACGTTTGATTTGCCGCGCTTCTCGCACCTGCCCCCGGTCGTGTAAACCCTCGATATCCGGCAGGCCGCGACTTTTCCCGTTTTAGAGATCGTAGTCGAAGGCGGCGAGAAGCTGGTCCATGGCGCGCGACGGCTCGTTGCAGCCCGCCTCGCCGATCACCTTGGCCGGCACGCCGGCCACCGTCGATTTCGGCGGCACGGGCTTCAGCACCACGGAGCCGGCGGCAATGCGCGAGCAATGGCCGATATGGATATTGCCGAGGATTTTTGCGCCAGCGCCGATCATCACGCCGTCGCCGATCTTCGGGTGGCGGTCGCCGCCCTCCTTGCCGGTGCCGCCGAGCGTCACGTTGTGCAGGATCGACACGTTGTCGCCGATCACCGCCGTCTCGCCGACGACGAAACCGGTGGCGTGATCGAGGAAGATGCCCTTGCCGATGCGCGCGGCCGGGTTGATGTCGGTCTGGAAGACGCTGGACGAGCGGCTTTGCAGGTAGAGCGCGAGGTCGCGGCGACCGTTGTTGTAGAGCCAGTGCGCGACACGATGGGTCTGGATGGCGTGGAAGCCCTTGAAATAGAGCACGGCATCCAGGAACCGCAGGCATGCCGGGTCACGGTCGTAGACGGCCTGGATATCGACGCGCAGGATGCCACCCCATTCCGGCCAGTCTTCCAGCATCTCGGAAAAGATCTGGTGCAGCAGGTTCGCCTGCAGGTCCGGATGATCGAGACGCTCGCAGACACGATGGATCACGCTTTCTTCCAGCGAGCGGTGGTTCAACACCGTCGAATAGAGGAAGGCCGCCAGAAGCGGCTCGGCCTGGGCGGCAACGCGCGCTTCTTCGCGCAGGCTGTCCCAGATCGGATCCATGGCCTTGAGGTTCTCGCCGGCCCTGATTTCATTTGTCGCGACCATTGCCGCACTCCTTATCGTCATTCCGGTCCGACTATAAAGCAAAGGACGGCCGAGCGAAATGGTCCGGCAGCCCTGTCGTGAACGACGCGTCAGCGAGCGTCGATTTCCGCATAGAAATCCAGCACGGCGCGCTTGAAGACCTTGTCGCCGACGGCGAGCATGTGGTCGCGGCCGGGAATGTCGAGCGCACGGGCATTCGGCATGAGATCGGCCAGTGGCTGCGGGGCGCCGGCAATGTCGTCCTTGGTGCCGACACCGATCAGCGCCGGCACGTCGATGCGTCCCATATCCGCTTCCGTCAGCAGATCGCGCGACGTCATGATACAGGCGGCGAGCGCCTGCCGGTCGGATTTCGTCTGGTCGGCAAAGGCGCGGAACATGCGCCCACGCTCATGGTCCACCACGTCGAGCGACGGCGCCAGCAGGGCATCGGCGATCGGGTCCCAGTCGCCGACACCGGTCACCATGCCGATGCCCAGCCCGCCGAACACGACGGACCGCACGCGGTGCGGATGGGCAAGCGCCATGAAGGCGGTGATGCGCGCGCCCATGGAATAGCCGAAGACATGCGCCTCGGAGATTGCGAGATGATCGAGCAGTGCGGCGGCATCGCCGGCCATCAGGGGCGGCGTGTAGAAAGCCGGGTCATGCGGCTTGGCGCTCTTGCCATGGCCGCGATTGTCCAGCGCGATGACGCGGTAGCCGGCATCGCCCAGCGTCTTCAACCAGCCGGGAAACACCCAGTTGACGTTGGCGCTGGAGGCAAAGCCGTGGATCAGCAGTACCGGATCCCCCGCGGGATCGCCTTCATCGAAGAAGGCGAGTTCGAGCCCGTCATGGGTGAAGCTGGAAAAGGCTGGAGCATCGAGGTTCATCGCGGGCCTTCTTTCGTTTTCTATCCTGCTCATAAAGCGGTTCGGCCCTGGAGAAAACGGCAGCCGCGCCGAAATCTCGCCAGACGCGACGGTTTTGCATCTACACATTTCACCGGAAGCCGACTATGGTCCGCGCCAGAAAAGACGGTATTCTACGGAGCATGACATGGCTGGCCACAGCATTCCCCATTTCCAGAACGACGGCGGCCATCGCGCAATCGAGATCGGCGTGAAGGAATTCATGTGCGTCGGTGCGTCCGTGCCTTACGACCATCCGCACGTCTTCCTCGACATGGGCGATGACAACGAAAAGGTCTGCCCGTACTGCTCAACGCTCTTCCGCTACAACCCGGCCTTCAAGGCCAGCCAGACCGATCCGGTCGGCTGCACCTTCACCAACCAGGTTGCGGCGTAACGGCCGAAAGGCCGGCACTCGATGTCTTCCGTCACATCCGCAACGATCGTCGGCGCCGGCATTGCCGGGCTGACGGCAGCGCTCGCACTTGCCCAAAAGGGCATCACCGCGCACATCCTCGAACAGGCTCCCGCCTTCGAGGAAGTCGGCGCCGGCCTGCAACTCTCGCCGAACGCGTCTCGCATCCTCGATGATCTCGGCCTTATCGACAGGCTCAGCGCCCGCTGGAGTGAGCCTGACCATATCCTGCTGTCTTCGGGAAGTTCGCTTGCGCCGCTCGCGTCAGTGCCCGCCGGCGGCGACGCCCGCACGCGCTGGGGCGCTCCCTATGGCGTGCTGCACCGCGCGGCCCTGCAAGCCGTGCTCGTGGATGCCGTTCGCCGGGAACCACTCTGCACGGTGACGACCGGCCGGCGAATCGAGACCGCCGAACAGGCGCGCGCCATCGCGCCGGCCGATATCCTCGTCGCTGCCGACGGTGTGTGGTCGCGCCTCCGGCAAGCGGTGCCGGGCGCCCTGCTCGCACGCTATTCCGGTACGGTCGCCTGGCGCTTTCTCGTGCCCTATGGCCTCGCCCCGCCGTTTCTCAACCCGCGTACCGTGACGGCATTTCTGGGTCCCCAGGCGCATCTCGTCGCCTACCCGCTTGCGGAAAGCCAGGCCTTCAACATCGTCGCCATCCACCAGCTTGCGGAAGCGCCGCCGGAAGGCTGGTCGCGACAGGGTGATGCCATGGCGCGAAAGCGCCTGCTCGACGCCTTTTCCGGCTGGCACGCCGGTATCCGCCGCCTGTTGAACGATGCGCAAGAGCCCCTGATGTGGCCGCTCTTCGAATGCCCCGATGGTGCGTGGACGAATGGACGCGAGACGGTGCTGATCGGCGACGCCGCGCATGCCATGACGCCATTTGCGGCGCAAGGCGCGGCGATGGCGATCGAGGATGCCGCATTGCTCGCCCATGTGCTTGCCGATGGAACCGACAGTGCGCAGGCGCTGCGGCGTTTCGAAACCACCCGCCGCGAACGCGTCGCCCGCGTGCGCAGCCGCGGTGCCTTCAACCGCTTCGCCTACCATGCGCGTGGCCCGATCGCGCTGGGCCGAAACCTGGTGCTGGCGCTGCGCGGACCGCAGAGCCTCGCCGCCGATCTCGACTGGCTCTACGGCTACCGCACGCCCCGCTGAGGATCAGACAGCGCGTGCCGCTGCAAGCCCGCGTTCGATATCGGCCTTGATGTCCTTCACGTCTTCCAGGCCGATCTGCAGGCGCAGAACCGGTCCCTCCTCCGGTCCCTTGGCGACGCGGCGATCCGCAAGGGTGACGTGCACCGCAAGGCACTCGAAGCCGCCCCAGGAATAACCGAGGCCGAAAATACCAAGCGCATCGAGGAATGCATGGGCCTTCGCCCGGTAACGCTCCCGCGAGCCGCCGTTCAGGACGATCGAGAAAATGCCGCTCGCGCCCTTGAAGTCGCGTTTCCAGAGATCGTGGCCCGGGAAGCTCGGCAATGCCGGGTGCAGCACGCGTGAAACGTCGTCCACGCCTTCCAGCCAGCGGGCGAGCTCCAGGGCGCTTTCCTGGTGCCGCTCCAGCCGCACGCCCATGGTGCGCAGGCCGCGCAGCACCTGATAGGCGTCATCTGGCGAGGCGCAGGTGCCGAGCGTGATCTGCGTGTCATGCAACTGTTCCCAATGCGCAGCATTGGCGGAAACGGTGCCGAACAGCACGTCCGAATGGCCGGCCGGGTATTTCGTCGCGGCATGGATGGAGACATCGACGCCGAAATCGAGCGGGCGGAAATAGAGCGGCGTCGCCCAGGTGTTGTCCATGGTGACGACCGCGCCATGCTGGTGCGCAACCGCCGCGATGGCCGGGATATCCTGCATCTCGAAGGTGTTCGAGCCGGGCGCCTCTGTGTGGACCAGCCTGGTGTTCGGCTTGATCAGCGCCGCGATTCCCGCGCCGATCATCGGATCGTAATATTCCACCGTCACGCCGAGGCGCTTCAGCATCGTGTCGCAGAAATGGCGGGTCGGGTGATAGACCGAATCGACAATGAGCGCATGGTCGCCAGCCGAGAGATAGGCCAGGAACGGCACGGTGACGGCCGCCAGGCCCGAGGGCACGAGAATGGTGCCGGCCGAGCCTTCCAGTTCATCGATGGCGGCGCAAAGCGCGTCCGTGGTGGGCGTTCCGCGTGTGCCGTAGGTATATTTCTGCGCCCGGTTCTCCATCGTCGCGGCATTCGGGAAAAGCACGGTCGAGGCGTGTACCACAGGCGGATTGACGAAACCGTGATAGTCCGCCGGGTCGTTTCCGGCATGGGCAAGGCGGGTGTTCACGCCGGCGCCGGCGAGGATTTCGTCTCTGTTTTTCATGGATCGGTCCGAAGAGAGGCAAGAGGGATTGAGCCGCCGACTTTTCGCCAGCGAAACCGGCAGGTCAACCCCTGCATGAACGGGCGGCGCGATATCCAAAGCGCTTCAAATGGGAAAGACGCGATTTTTTTGAGCGATTTACTGCACAAATCCCCGGTTTTTTGCCCAAAATCCCGCCAAGCGCCGACAAATTTAGGTTACCGACCGGAAAATGGTCAGGATCACTTGACCCTGCGAAATTTTGAGCATGAGATAAGCAACCTCGCGCCGGGAGGGTGGCGAGTTCCGCAACGCGATCATCAGGATCGCGTGATCAGCGGACAAAACAAAGACAACAGAAAAAGGTTGTAAAAAATGGCAAAAAAAATCGTGACGGCGCTCGTTGGTGCAGCCGTTCTGGGGCTTGGCGCAACGGCAGCACAGGCCGACACGCTCGGTGACGTAAAGGCAAAGGGCTTCGTACAGTGCGGCGTGAACGGTTCGAACCTTGCCGGCTTCGGCGCACAGGATTCGGCCGGCAACTGGGCCGGTCTCGACGTTGACCTCTGCAAGGCTGTGGCTGCTGCCGTCTTCGGCGACGCCACCAAGGTAAAGTACACGCCGCTCTCGGCCAAGGACCGCTTCCCGGCCCTGCAGTCCGGCGAAATCGACATTCTCGCCCGCAACACCACCTGGAGCGTCAGCCGCGATTCGCAGCTCGGCTTCGATTTCCGTGCCGTGAACTATTATGACGGCCAGGGCTTCATGGTGAAGAAGGAACTCGGCGTGAAGTCGGCGCTGGAACTGTCCGGCGCCTCCGTCTGCGTCCAGTCCGGCACGACGACCGAACTCAACCTCGCCGATTACTTCCGCGCGAACAACATGGACTTCAAGCCGGTCGTTTTCGAAGCGCAGGATGAAGCCGACGCCGCCTACAATGCCGGCCGTTGCGACGCCTACACGACGGACGCCTCGGGCCTCTACTCGATCCGCCTGAAGATGGCCAACCCGGACGACCACATGGTTCTGCCGGAAATCATCTCCAAGGAACCGCTCGGCCCGGCCGTTCGCCAGAACGACTCCAAGTGGTTCGACATCGTGACCTGGTCGCACTATGCGATGGTGGCTGCCGAGGAATTCGGCATCACGACGGCGAACGTCGAAGAGATGAAGAAGTCCGCCAACCCGGACATCAAGCGCTTCCTCGGCGAAGAAGCTGACTCGACCATCGGTGCCGACCTCGGCCTGCCGAAGGACTGGGCCGTGCAGATCATCAAGGCTGTTGGTAACTACGGCGAATCCTTCGAGCGCAATGTCGGCGAAGGCTCGCCGCTCAAGATCGCCCGCGGCCTGAACGGCCTGTGGACGAAGGGCGGCCTGCAGTACGCCCCGCCGATCCGCTAAGCGGCTGATCGACACCAATCCGGGAGGGCAGATCATTGCCCTCCCCTTTTAACAAACGCCCGGAAAACAGGGCGAACACAAGCTCAGGGGAAATGCATGGCTCTTGCGGATGCCCGAACAGGGTCCGGCGAACCGCCGAAGGTATCTCTTCTCTACAATCCCGCGTTGAGAAGCATCGTCTATCAGGTCGTGACGCTCGTCGTGATCGTCGCCGCGGTCTGGTACGCGTGGAACAACGTCGTCCAGAACCTGGCCCGCGCCAACATGACGGCGGGTTTCGGCTTCCTGAACAGCCGCGCCGGCTTCGATCTCGCGCAGACCCTGATCGCCTATTCGAGCGACTCGACCTATTTCCGCGCGCTTCAGGTCGGCCTCATCAACACGCTCGTCGTGGCCGCCGCCGGCATCGTCACCGCGACGATCGTCGGCCTGCTCGTCGGCATCGGGCGCCTGTCGCATAACTGGCTGATCGCGCGGCTCTGCACGGTCTATGTGGAAATCTTCCGCAACATTCCTCCGCTGCTGGTCATCTTCTTCTGGTATCTCGGCGTTCTCGCCCTGCTGCCCTCGATCCGCACCATCTTCCAGCACGTCAAGGATGACCCGAACGCGGTCTTCTTCATCTCGAACCGCGGCATCTACATGCCGGCGCCAATTTTCGGCGAGGGTTTCGGGGTGGTGCTTGCAGCCTTCGTGATCGGCATCATCGCGGCGATCGGCTTCACAATCTGGGCAAATGCCCGCCAGCGCGCCACGGGCAAGCGCCCGCCGGTGCTTTGGGTCAATCTCGGCCTGATCCTGCTCTTCCCGCTGATCGTCTTCGTCGCGGTGGGAAGCCCGCTCAGCCTCGATTATGCCGTGCCCGGCTCCTTCAACATGAAGGGCGGCATGGTCATCGGGCCGGAATTCCTCGCGCTTTACCTCGCTCTTTCGCTCTACACGGCCTCCTTCATCGCCGAGATCGTGCGCGCCGGTATCCGCGGCGTGTCAAAGGGGCAGTCGGAAGCCTCCTATGCGCTCGGTCTGCGTCCCGGCCAGGCCACCCGCCTCGTCGTGCTGCCGCAGGCGCTGCGGATCATCATTCCGCCGCTCACCTCGCAATATCTCAATCTCATCAAGAACTCTTCGCTCGCGGTGGCCGTCGGTTATGCCGACCTCGTCGCGGTCGGCGGCACCATCCTCAACCAGTCCGGCAAGTCGATCGAGATCATCTCGATCTGGATGCTGATCTATGTCTCGATCAGCCTCATCACCTCGCTGTTCATGAACTGGTTCAACGCCAAGATGGCATTGGTGGAGCGCTGATATGGCCGAAAGTATTACCTACGTCCGCGAAGACTTCCTCGAGCCGGAGAAGGCACCGCTGTCCGACTCGTCGGCCATCGGCTGGATCCGCAAGAACCTGTTCGCCTCGGTGAAGGACAGTATCCTGTCGCTTCTCGCGCTGGCTGCGCTGGTCTATTTCCTGCCGGGCCTCATCAACTGGCTGTTCGTATCGGCCGTCTGGATCGGCGCAGACCGCACGGCCTGCCTCACCGTCGACCAGGGCGGCCAGCTTCCGGCCGGCTGGAGCGGTGCCTGCTGGGCCTATGTCGGCGACCGCTTCGTGCAGTTCATGTTCGGCTCCTATCCGCGCGACGAACTGTGGCGGCCGTTACTGGTCGTGGCCATGTTCGTCGGGCTGCTCGTCCCCTTCCTGATGCCGAAGGTACCGCGCAAGGGGCTGAATGCCATCCTGCTGCTGATCGTCCTGCCGGTCATCGCCTTCTTCCTGCTGCTCGGCGGCGTGTTCGGCCTGCGGCATGTCGAGACGTCGCTGTGGGGCGGCCTGATGGTCACGCTGATCATCTCCTTTGTCGGCATCACGGTCTCGTTGCCTGCCGGCATTCTGCTGGCGCTCGGCCGCCGGTCGCAGATGCCGGTGCTGAAGACGGTGTGCGTCGCCTTCATCGAACTGATCCGCGGCGTGCCGTTGATCACCGTTCTCTTCATGGCCAGCGTGCTGCTGCCGCTGTTCCTCGAGCCCGGCAACAACATCGACAAGTTCCTGCGCGCGCTGATCGGGGTGTCGATCTTCGCGTCCGCCTATATGGCGGAGGTTATTCGCGGTGGTCTTCAAGCCATTCCGAAAGGACAATATGAAGCGGCCGATGCACTTGGTCTAAACTACTTCCACAAAATGACCTTCGTGGTGCTTCCGCAGGCCATCAAACTCGTGATCCCGGGCATCGTGAACACCTTCATCGGCATGTTCAAGGATACCTCCCTCGTCACGATCATTTCGATGTACGACCTGCTCGGTATCGTGAAGGCAAGTTTTGGGGATTCTGGCTGGATCACGCCGGTCACGCCGCTAACGGGCCTGATCTTCGCCGGCTTCACGTTCTGGATTTTCTGCTTCGGCATGTCGCGCTATTCGGCCTTCGTTGAACGCCGGCTCGACAAGGGCCACAAAAGATAACTGAGAGGAAACAACAATGGCCAACCAAGCCCAGGCGCAAAAGCTGGCGGTCTCCACGACGGACGTCGCCGTCGAGATCACCAACATGAACAAGTGGTACGGCGATTTCCACGTGCTGCGCGACATCAATCTGAAGGTGATGAAGGGCGAGCGCATCGTCATCGCCGGCCCGTCGGGCTCCGGCAAGTCGACGATGATCCGCTGCATCAACCGGCTGGAGGAACACCAGAAGGGCTCGATCGTCGTCGATGGCATCGAACTGACCAACGACCTGAAGAAGATCGACGAGGTGCGCCGCGAAGTCGGCATGGTGTTCCAGCACTTCAACCTGTTCCCGCACCTGACGATCCTGGAGAACTGCACGCTGGCGCCGATCTGGGTGCGCAAGATGCCGAAGAAGGACGCCGAGGAAGTGGCGATGCACTACCTGAAGCGCGTCAAGATTCCGGAACAGGCACACAAATATCCGGGCCAGCTTTCCGGCGGCCAGCAGCAGCGCGTGGCGATCGCCCGTTCGCTGTGCATGAAGCCGAAGATCATGCTGTTCGACGAGCCGACCTCCGCACTCGACCCGGAAATGGTGAAGGAAGTGCTCGACACGATGGTGTCGCTGGCCGAAGAGGGTATGACCATGCTGTGCGTAACGCACGAAATGGGTTTTGCCCGCCAGGTCGCCAACCGCGTCATCTTCATGGACCAGGGCCAGATCGTCGAACAGAATTCGCCGGCCGAGTTCTTCGACAATCCGCAGCACGAGCGCACCAAACTCTTCCTCAGCCAGATCCTGCACTAGGCGGATCGGCATGGAGATCGAAAGGCGGGCCGAACAGCCCGCCTTTTTCATTTCGGGCGCAGTTCCGCCCGCAGTTTCAGTGGGCTCGCCCCGAAATGATGGCGAAAGGCGCGGGAAAAGGCGGACAGGCTGTCAAAGCCGCTGCGCAGCGCCACGTCCTGGATCGACAGCGGCGTATCGCGCACCATCCGCTGCGCGGCCGTCAGCCGCAGCCGCAGGTAATACTTTCCGGGCCCGATGCCGAGGCGGTTAGTAAACAGCGTCTCCAGCTTGCGCGTCGAAAAGCCGAGCCGCCGGGCAAGGGCCGCGATGGTCAGCGGCCGGTCGATCGTGCGCTCCATCAGGCGGATGGCGGCGGCGAGTTCCGGCTGGTGTTCCCCCAGCCGGCCAAGCGAGACGAGTGGCTGCGCATCCGTTGCCGCATGGGTTTCGTCATAGACGAAGACGCTCGCCACATCGAGCGCCACCGCCGAGCCGAACTGCTCGCGCACCAGATGCAACATCATGTCGAAGGTCGGCGACGCGCCGCCCGATGTCCATAGCGGGCCATCGGTGACAAAGCGGTCGGCCCGCACGTTGAGCGCCGGAAAGGCGGCCGCGAAATCCTCGAGTTCTTCCCAATGCGCCGTCGCGTCGCGGCCATCGAGCAGGCCGGACCGCGCCAGCAGCCAGCAGCCCGACTCGATGCCGGCAACCACGCCGAAGCGCCGCGCCACCTTCTTGAGCCGGGCAACGAAAGTGCGGTCGGCATGACGATCCTGGTTGAAGCCGGCGATCAAAAGCAGCGCGTCGCCGCTGGTCACGTCGGCAAAGTCCCCGTCCACCCGGATTTCCAGGCCACAGGTCAGCAGGACGGGTTTGCCCTGCGGCGACAGGATCTTCCAGCGGAAAACCGGCTCCGGCACGACGCGATTGGCGGCGCGCATCGGGTCAAGGGCCGAGGCAAGCGACATGATCGACGATTCAGGCAGGAGGACGATCGTGACGTCGAGCGGCCCCTGCCGATGCACCTTTTTGCTCATGAAGAAATTGTCAAAAAAGATGCGGATTATGTCAATCGATAAAAGCGCGTTCGGGCATGATCGGCCGCACAGGAGATCCGGAGATGCAGCCGGATTGCGGTGAGAACCCCTGTACCCCGAACACCCTGATCCGCATTTACCGGAACGGGTTGGCGAGCCGACGAGGCGGACCAACCCGTTTTTTTTGTTTTGGAAATGGTGACGTTCAACATCGCGATGGGAACCAAGTCCCCTGTGCCGCGTTCTGCTGCCGAACAATTTAGAAAGGTTGTGCCATGTTTAACCTCAAGACCGGTCTTGCCGCTGGGCTTCTCTCCCTTGCCGTTGGACTGACATCGGTCGTTCCGGCCCAGGCGGTGACATTTGCCCGCGTGCCCGTTCCGGAAGCATCCTCCGTTGAACAGGTCCAGTATCGCTACGAGCGCCGTCGCGACCGGTATGAACGCCGGGCGGACCGCCGCCGCTGGCATGGTCACCGCGGCTACCGCGATTATCGTCCCGGCTATCGCCGTCACTCGGATGGCTGGTGGTATCCGCTTGCTGCCTTCGGCCTGGGTGCGGCAATCGGCGGTGCGATCGCCAACCAGCCGCAGGCTGGCGGCAATTCGCATGTGAACTGGTGCTCCAACCGCTACCGCTCATACCGCGCCTACGACAATACGTTCCAGCCGAACTACGGCCCGCGCAAGGCGTGCATCTCGCCCTACTCGTAAGACGGACCCGCTGACTGCGGGGGGGCCTGATGAACTGGCTAAAGCCCGCCTCGGCGGGCTTTTTCATATCGGTTTGAAAGATGTGCCAATCAGGAATCCGGTGGAGCGCACGAGGGAACTGTCGACTATGTCAATCTTTCCAGTGTAGGTTGTCGGGAATCCAGTCTTGTTCCGTCAAACTCAGAGCCGGCTTTCTTCTTGAACACGCACAGTCTCCGATCTTCCGCTACCAACGGTCCGATGCCCAATATACCTGTCCTTGAAACCGACCGCCTCGTGCTGCGAGGCTTTCGAGCCGACGATCTTGATGCAATGACGGCGATGTGGAGCATGCCAGAGGTTGTCCGCTACGTTGCCGGCGTCCCCCTGTCGCGGGAACAGTCGTGGGTCCGCTTGCTTCGCCATATCGGCATGTGGAGCGTCATGGGCTTCGGCTTCTGGGCGATCACGGAAAAGGCGTCCGGACAGCTCATCGGAGAAGCCGGTTTCCATGAGATGCGCAGGGGCTTCGTCCCCAGCATCGAAGGCACGTTGGAGGCAGGTTGGGGTCTGATCCCGGAATACCACGGGCGCGGCTATGCCAGCGAGGTGCTGGAGACGACGTTGCCCTGGGCAGAGGCCAACCACCGCGGTGTTCCCATCACCTGCATCATCGATCCCGACAATGCGGCCTCCATACGCCTTGCAGAGCGGCATGGTTTCCAGGAGTTCGCCCGGTCGACCTACCAGGATTCGGACATCGTGGTCTTTCGCAGGAGCGCAGCATAGGAACGGGCGTCACGTTCGCTGCCTCTGTATTCGCCTAGCCCCCACATCACGGATACGTGATAGTGATGTTTTTATTTAAAAAATAAAAACATCACTTTGTTTTTACTGGAATTTTTTTATTTCATCGCACTGACCTTCCCGGAAAAGGGCAGCCCCTTGAAAATCCCCGTGCTACTCTACCTTCCATCGAAAAGGAGTGCGCGCCATGAAATTGCCTGCCGCCTTATTCCTTTGCATTCTCACCATCACGCTACCGTCCTCCTTCGCCCGGGCGGAGGAGCCCGTTGATACAGCACAGTCCATCATCCAGAACCAGATCGATGCCTTCCTGAACGATGATGCGAAAACGGCCTATTCCTTCGCTTCGCCCACCATCCGCGGTAAATTCCCGAGCGAGAGCGCCTTCTTCGACATGGTGAAGAAGGGTTATGCGCCGGTCTACCGGCCGGGCAATTTTGCCTTCGGCCGCTCGAAGGTCGCGGGCGATACGGTGGTGCAGGAGGTGCTGATTTCCGGGCCGGACGGCAAGGATTGGACGGCGCTCTACCAACTCGTAAAGCAGCCGGATGGCAGCTACAAGATCAACGGCGTGCACATGGTGCGCGCCGCGCCGGGCCCGGAAATCTGATCGTCACAGGGGAGCGAGATCGCCCCTCGCCCATTCTTCCTGCGTCTGCGCCATGAAATCGGCGAAACGGCCTTCTTCGATCGCCTTGCGGATGCCGGCCATCAGGTCCTGGTAGTAGGACAGATTGTTCCATGTCAGCAGCATGCCGCCGAGTGATTCGTTGGCGCGCACGAGGTGATGCAGATAGGCGCGCGAATAGTCGCGGGCGGCCGGGCAGCTTGATTCCTCGTCGAGCGGACGCATGTCTTCCGCATGGCGGGCGTTGCGCAGGTTGATGCGGCCGCGGCGGGTGAAGGCAAGGCCGTGGCGGCCGGAACGGGTCGGCATCACGCAGTCGAACATGTCGACGCCGCGCGCGACGGATTTCAGCATGTCGTCCGGCGTGCCGACGCCCATCAGGTAACGCGGCTTTTCGGCCGGCATATGGGGAATTGTCGTGTCGATCATGTCGAGCATGACCTCTTGCGGCTCGCCGACGGCAAGGCCGCCGATGGCATAGCCCTTGAGGTCGAGCGCGGCCAGTGCCTGCGCCGAGCGCACGCGCAGATGCGGAATGTCGCCGCCCTGCACGATGCCGAACATCGCCTTGCCGGGCTGGTCACCAAAGGCAACCTTGCAACGCTCGGCCCAGCGCAGCGACATTTCCATCGCCCGCTCGATTTCCTTTGGTGAGGCCGGCAGCGCCACGCATTCGTCGAGCTGCATCTGGATATCGCTGCCGAGCAGGCCCTGGATCTCGATCGACCGCTCCGGCGACATGTGATGCAACGCGCCGTCGACATGGCTCTTGAAGGTCACGCCCTGTTCGTCGAGCTTGCGTAGGCCGGAAAGCGACATGACCTGGAAACCGCCGGAATCCGTCAGGATCGGATGCTTCCAGCGGATAAGCTCATGCAGACCGCCAAGCCGCGCAACGCGCTCGGCACCCGGCCGCAGCATCAGATGATAGGTGTTGCCGAGGATGATGTCGGCACCGAGGTCGCGCACCTGGTCGAGATACATCGCCTTGACGGTGCCCACGGTTCCCACGGGCATGAAGGCCGGCGTGCGGATGGTGCCGCGCGGCATGGAGACCTCGCCGCGGCGTGCCTTGCCATCGGTGGCGGTGAGTTTGAACTGGAATGTTTCGGTCATCGGTCGTTCCGGAAAAGCAGGCTGGAGTCGCCGTAAGAATAGAAGCGGTAGCCGGTGTCGATCGCATGCGCATAGGCGCCACGCATCGTCTCGAGGCCGGAGAAGGCCGATACAAGCATGAACAGCGTCGATTTCGGCAGATGAAAATTGGTCATCAGCATATCGGCGGTGCGGAAACGATAGCCTGGCGTGATGAAGATGCCCGTGGCACCCGACCACGGCTTGATCGTGCCATCCGCGTCGGCCGCACTTTCGAGCAAGCGCAACGACGTCGTGCCGACGGAGACGATGCGCCCGCCCCTCGCGCGCACCGCGTTGAGCGCGGCAGCGGTCTCCTGCGAGACATAACCGATTTCCTCGTGCATGACGTGCTCGGTCGTGTCGTCCGCCTTGACCGGCAGGAAGGTGCCGGCGCCGACATGCAGCGTTACGAAATGCCGCTCGACACCCAGCGCATCGAGCTTTTCGAAAAGCGCGTCGGTGAAGTGCAGGCCGGCGGTGGGCGCGGCAACGGCGCCCTCCTCGCGGGCATAGATGGTCTGGTAGTCACGGCGGTCCGCCTCGTCGTCCTCGCGCTTCGACGCGATATAGGGCGGCAGCGGGATATGGCCGACCATGGCGATGGCGCGGTCGAGGTCAGGGCCAGAGGCATCGAAGTGGAGCGTGACGTCGCCACCCTCACCCTTCGCCTCGACGGTCGCGGAGAGATCGCCGCCCGCACCGAAGGTGATGCGGTCGCCGATCTTGATGCGTTTGCCGGGCTTGGCAAAGGCCTTCCACCGGTCGCCGGCAATGCGCATGTGCAGCGTCGCGGAAACCTTCTGGCCGCCAGCGCCGTCGCGGTGGCGGATGCCTTCCAACTGGGCGGGAATGACGCGCGTGTCGTTGAACACCAGCGCATCGCCCGCGCGCAGAAGCGACGGCAGGTCGCCGACGGTCCGGTCTTCGTAGGGGGCATCCGTCCGGGGGCGTACGACGAGGAGTTTCGCGGCCTCGCGCGGGCTGACCGGGCGAAGCGCGATGTTGGCTTCCGGGAGATCGAAATCGAAGAGGTCGACGCGCATGAAACCCTCAGTAGAAGCGGATCATCAGCGCGCCGACGACGAGCAACATCGCACCGGCGATGCGGCCGACGGAAACTTCTCGCACCGCCATGCCGAGGAAGCCGATGCGATCCAGGAGGATGCCGGCGAGAAGCTGGCCGGAGACGGCGAAGGCCATGACGGCGGCAGCGCCGATGCGCGGCGTCAGGAAGATTGCGGTGGTGACATAGACCGTGCCGAGCGCGCCGCCGGCGAAGTACAGCCAGGCGGCAGGTCCGCGCCAGTCGGGTCCCCGGCCTTCAAACGAGGCGGTGGCCAGCACGACGATGGCGAGGATGATGGCGCCGGACAGGAAGGACACACAGGCAGCCGCCACCGGCATGCCCAGCCCGCGGCCGAGCATGGCATTGATCGGAGCCTGGATTGCGATGCACGCGCCGGCCGCAACGCCGAGCAGCGCCCAGAGGAAAGCAGCCATATCGACTTGTCTCTTGAAAAGCGCACAAAGAAAAACCGCGCCCGCCGTGGCGAGCGCGGTCGAAATCGATCGTTCCTGTATCAGGCAGCCGCGTCGGCGGCAACCTTCATCGAGACGATGGTGTCAGGATCGCGCACCGGCTCGCCGCGCTTGATCTTGTCGATATTGTCCATGCCTTCGATGACCTGGCCCCAGACCGAATACTGCTTGTTGAGCCACGGGCTGTCCGTGAAGCAGATGAAGAACTGCGAGTTGGCCGAGTTCGGCATCTGGCTGCGGGCCATCGAGCACGTGCCGCGCACGTGGCTCATGTTGGAGAATTCGGCCTTCAGGTCCGGCTTTTCCGAGCCGCCCATGCCGGCGCGGGCCGGGTTGAAGTCCTTGCCGCCGGTCTTGCCGTACTGCACGTCGCCGGTCTGGGCCATGAAGTCTTCGATCACGCGGTGAAAGACGACGCCGTCATAGGCGCCTTCGCGCGTCAGTTCCTTGATGCGCGCCACGTGGCCCGGTGCGAGATCCGGAAGCAGCTGGATGACAACCTTGCCCTTCGTCGTCTCCATGATGATGGTGTTTTCCGGATCTTTGATCTCGGCCATGGTCTTTCTCCTTCAAAAGTCTGTTGCGCAAGAGGTGTGGCACGGTTTTGCGATTACAACCGGCGACACATCAAAAAGTGGGATTATTTGCCGACCGTGACCTTGACCATGCGGTCGGGGTCGGTGACGGAGCCGTTGTTGGCGTCATCGCCGCGCTTGATCTTGTCGACGTTCTCCATGCCGGAGACGACCTTGCCGACGACCGTGTACTGGCCGTTCAGGAAGTCGCCTGGCGCGAACATGATGAAGAACTGCGAGTTGGCGGAATTCGGATCCTGCGACCGCGCCATGCCGACCGTGCCGCGCTGGAAGGGCACCTCGGAGAATTCTGCCGGCAGGTCCGGCTGGCTGGAACCGCCCGTGCCGGCCGCCTGCGCCTGGTAGCCGTCCGCCATGTCGCCATACTGCACGTCGCCGGTCTGGGCCATGAAGCCTTCGATGACGCGGTGGAAGGCGACGTTGTCGTATTCGCCGGCGGCGGCGAGCGCCTTCATGCGCTCGACGTGCTTCGGCGCCACCTTGGAATCAAGCTCGATGACGACCGGGCCGTCCTTCAGCTGGATCGTGAGGAAATCGGCGGCCTGGGCAACGACGGCGCCTGTGGTCGTCGCGAGGAACAGGGCTCCGGCGAAAGCAAGGCGAAGGATGTTCATGATAGCTCCCTTGAGGGGTTCAGGATGATTGTGCTCAGCTCTTCTTGCGGGCATTCAAAGCCGCAAAGACGGGCGCCGGAACGAAGGCGCTGACATCGCCGCCCATGGCCGCGATCTGGCGGACCAATGTGGCGGTAATGGGCCGCGAGGCAACGCCGGCCGGCAGAAAGACGGTCTGCACGTCGGGCGCCATCTGGCGATTCATGCCGGCCATCTGCATTTCATAGTCGAGATCCGTGCCGTCACGCAGCCCGCGGATGAGCAGGCGGGCATTGTGGCTGCGCGCCGCATCGACAACCAGATTGGCGAAGGACACGACACTGACATCGTCTGCCCGGTCCGGCAGCGTTCCGGCGATGGATTGACGGATGAGGTCGGCGCGTTCCTCGAAGGAGAACATCGGGGTCTTGCCGGGATGGATCCCGATCGCCACGATCACCTTGGGCGCCACGTTCAGCGCCTGCGCGAGAACATCGATATGGCCGTTGGTGATCGGATCGAAAGAGCCAGGATAGAAGGCAACTGTCATCGGCAGGGTCCCGTTTGCCGCCTTTTGTCATGGACGGCGCCAAATCGCAAGGCTCCGCAAGGCTGTGCCCGCAACTGTCCCCGGTCGCGAAGATGAACTCTCGGTGAACAGACTGTTCAAGTCCGTTTCAGCACACCATGTCTAAATAGCGAGTATGAAGGACGGGAACAAAGGTCGCAGTCGCGCATTGTACCGTCCGAACACCAAGAACCAAGTATTGCGTTTCCTCTGGCTGGAAGGAACACGAAAATGGCACTGGCACTTCTTTGCATGACGATGTTCATCGCGCTCAGCGTTGCGACGATCCATGCCCTGCGGCAAGAGGATCGCCCCATCACGCCAAAGGCCGTCGGCCGTGGCAAGTGGCTGCGTTGAGTGGAGACCATGATGGCTGCCCTTACCATACTTTTCACAGTTTTTATCAGCGCCGTCTTCACCTTCGACTTTGCGCGCACGATCATCGAACTGAAACGTGACCGTGCAGCCTTGAAGGTGGTGAAGCTGAAAACAGAAGCAGGCGGCTTCGGCGTTTAACGCCCCCTTGCCGCCGATTGAGCGGGTGGCCTTTCCTCCAGGCCGCCCGCACATACAAAAGCCGGACGGTCGTTCCCTGCCCGTCCGGCTTTTCCATTTCTATAGTGGCGTGAAGGGCTTATTCCTCGGCGGGCGGCGCTGCATCTCCCGCTTCGATCTCACCTTCGACGCCGATCTCTTCCACATCATCCTCGCCTTCCGGCTCACTGATGCGCTCGACCGACACGACCTTCTCGTCCTTGGCAGTGGAGAAGATCGTCACGCCCTTCGTCGCGCGGCTGGCGATGCGAATGCCATCGACCGGCACGCGGATCAGCTGGCCGCCGTCCGAGACGAGCATGAGCTGGTCCTTGTCCTCGACCGGGAAGGCCGCGACGACTTCGCCGATCTCATTGGTCTTCGAGGTATCCGTGGCGCGGATCCCCTTACCGCCACGACCCGACGTGCGGAAGTCGTAGGAGGAGGAGCGCTTGCCGAAGCCCTTCTGCGACACAGTCAACACGAACTGTTCGCGCGCCTTCAGTTCCTGATAGCGCTCTTCGGGCAGGTCGCCGATTTCGCCGACCTCTTCACCGACCAGCGCGATATCCTCCTCGTCGACACCGCTGGCGCGGCGTTCGGCGGCGGAGCGCTTGAGGTAGGCGGCGCGTTCCCACGGCTCGGCATCGACATGGCTGACGATCGTCATCGAGATGATGCGGTCGCCGGAGCCAAGCGAGATGCCGCGCACGCCGACCGAGTTGCGGCCGGCAAAGACACGCACGTCATCGACCGGGAAGCGGATGCACTGGCCGAGCGCCGTCGTCAGCAACACGTCGTCCTGCTCCGTGCAGGTCTCGACGTTGAGGATTTCGTCACCCTCTTCCTCGAGCTTCATCGCGATCTTGCCGTTGCGGTTGACCTGGACGAAGTCGCTGAGCTTGTTGCGGCGAACCGTGCCGCGCGTCGTCGAGAACATGACGTCGAGGTTTTCCCACGTCGTTTCATCCTCGGGCAACGGCATGATCGTCGTGATGCGTTCGCCGGGCTCGATCGGCAGCATGTTGATGAGTGCCTTGCCCTTCGACTGCGGTGTGCCGATCGGCAGGCGCCAGACCTTCTCCTTGTAGACGATGCCACGCGAGGAGAAGAACAGCACCGGCGTATGCGTGTTGGCAACGAACAGACGGGTTGCGAAATCCTCGTCCTTCATGGCCATGCCGGAGCGGCCCTTGCCGCCACGGCGCTGCGCGCGATAGGTCGCGAGCGGCACGCGCTTGACATAACCGGCATGCGACACGGTAACGACCATGTCCTCACGGGCGATCAGGTCCTCGTCGTCCATGTCCGGACCGCCCTCGACGATCTCGGTGCGGCGCGGCGTGCCGAACTCGTCGCGCACGGCAATAAGCTCGTCCTTGACGATCGTCATGATGCGCAGGCGCGACGAAAGGATATCGAGGTAATCCTTGATCTCCTCGCCGATCTTGTTGAGTTCTTCGTCGATCTCGTCACGGCCGAGTGCCGTGAGACGGGCGAGACGCAGTTCGAGGATGGCGCGAGCCTGCTCCTCGGAGAGATTGTAGGTGCCGTCCTCGTTGATGCGATGACGAGGGTCGTCGATGAGCTTGATCAGCACATCAACGTCCTTTGCCGGCCAGCGGCGCTCCATCAATTGCTCGCGCGCCGTCTGCGGATCGGGCGCACGGCGAATAAGGGCGATCACCTCGTCGATATTGGCGACGGCGATGGCGAGGCCGACCAGGACATGGGCACGGTCACGCGCCTTGCGCAGCAGATATTTCGTACGGCGGCTGACGACTTCCTCGCGGAACGAGACGAAGGCGCGCAGCATGTCGAGCAGCGTCATCTGCTCCGGCTTGCCGCCGTTCAGCGCCACCATGTTGCAGCCGAAGGAGGTCTGCAGCGGCGTGTAACGGTAGAGCTGGTTGAGGATAACCTCGGCATTGGCATCGCGCTTCAGCTCGATGACGACGCGGTAGCCATCGCGGTCGGATTCGTCGCGCAGATCTGAAATGCCCTCGATGCGCTTGTCGCGCACCAGCTCGGCCATCTTCTCGATCATCGTCGCCTTGTTCACCTGGAAGGGAACTTCCGTGACGATGATCTGCTCGCGGTCGCCGCGCATCGGCTCGATGGTGGCGCGGCCGCGCATGACCACGGAGCCGCGGCCGGTCTCGTAGGCCTGGCGGATGCCGGCGCGGCCGAGAATCAGGGCGCCGGTCGGAAAATCGGGACCGGGAATGTGCTGCATCAGGTCGAGCAACTCGATCGCCGGATTGTCGATCAGTGCGATACAGCCGTTGATGACTTCGATCAGGTTGTGCGGCGGAATGTTCGTCGCCATGCCGACGGCGATACCGCCAGCGCCATTGACCAGCAGGTTCGGAAACTTTGCCGGAACGACGACGGGTTCGCTCATCGTGCCGTCGTAGTTGTCGCGGAAGTTGACGGTTTCCTTGTCGAGGTCGTCGAGCAGCGAGTGTGCCGCCTTTTCCAGACGGCATTCCGTATAACGCTGGGCTGCCGGCGGGTCGCCGTCGATGGAGCCGAAATTGCCCTGACCGTCGATCAGCGGCAGGCGGAGCGACCAATCCTGCGCCATGCGGGCAAGCGCATCATAGATCGCCGAGTCTCCGTGCGGATGGTATTTACCCATCACGTCACCGGTCACGCGCGCCGACTTCACGTATTTCTTGTTCCAGTCGACGCCCATCTCGCTCATCGAGTAGAGGATGCGCCGGTGCACGGGCTTCAGGCCGTCGCGCACATCGGGCAGCGCGCGGGACACGATCACGCTCATCGCGTAGTCGAGATACGACCGCTGCATTTCCTCGATGATGGAAATAGGCTCAATGCCGGGTGGGTTTTTGCCGCCGGGTGTCGATTGCTCTGTCAATTTTGATCACGATCGTTGTTCAGAATCAGTCTTGATTTATAGCCTACCGGCGCTTGCCGCGCCAATTTTGCAAAGGGTTTTGAACAGGCTTTTGCAAGGAAGATCCGCCAATTTGCGCATTTTCGAGACATTGTCGGTACAAGCCCGCGACCGCCCTTCCCTTGCACACCACCCTCGCCTAACAATGTCGGCATAAAGCCGCCAAAAGCGGCCGCACAATGGCGAGGGGAACGCCGCAATGCTCAACATCGACCTTCTGGTCAATGCGATCACGACGCTGCTCGTGACCATCGATCCGCCCGGGCTCGCACCGATTTTCCTGGGGCTGACCGTCGGCATGACGCGCGCGCAGCGCAAGCAGGTGGCGCTGCGCGGCTGCATCATCGCCTTCTGTATCCTGGCGGTTTTTGCGCTGACAGGCGCTGGCGTGCTGTCGCTTCTCGGCATCTCGATCGGCGCCTTCCGCATCGCCGGCGGCCTGCTGCTGTTCTGGATCGCCTTCGAGATGATCTTCGAGCGCCGCAACGAACGGAAGGAAAAGACCAGTGAGGTGGCGATCACCCGCGATCACATCCACAATATCGCCGTCTTCCCGCTCGCCCTGCCGCTCATCGCCGGCCCCGGCGCCATCTCCGCGACGATCCTCACCTCCGGTTCCTTCCCGTCGGCGCTGGAGCGCGGCGCGCTCATCGGCGTCATCGCGCTCTGCATCGCCATCCTCTTTCTCTCGCTGGTGATCGCCGAGCGTATCGACCGTTTCCTCGGCAACACCGGCCGCGCCATCCTGACCCGCCTCCTCGGCGTCATCCTGGCCGCACTGGCGGTGCAGTTCGTGGTGGACGGGGTGAAGTCGGTCTTCCTGGGGTGACCGCAAAACCAGTCACCCTGAGCTCTCGAAAATCAGGGCTGGCGGAAGAGGTGGGATTCGAACCCACGGTACGGTCTCCCGCACGCCGGTTTTCAAGACCGGTTCCTTAAACCACTCGGACACTCTTCCATCTGTTTGAAGGCCTTCTTCTCCAGGACGGGAGAAGTCCGTAAACCGTGTTTAAAGCCGGCTCTTCAGTCTTCAAGCGATGCCGCTTTTTAGCAGCTTTCATCCCATCGTCAACGTTTGACACACGCCTGAAGAATTACAGCCGCTCTCAATAATCCTCATCAAGGCCCGTCCAGGCGGAAGAGCGGTAGGCTTTGAGGCCTAGTTCATTTTGAACGATCGGTGCGAACTGGCGCCGGTATCGTTTCATCGTTTCGTAGAGGTGGTGTGGATCGTCGCAACGAAGGTCATTCGCCGGGATCGTTATGCTTTGATGGGCGTGATCACGGGTTTCGACGATAATTCTTTTGGTCTCCTTGAACCGCCCCGAAACAACATATTGAATTTTTTCGACACAGGTCCAGGGAACATGCGTTGATAGAGTGCCTTTCATGTAAAAGCCCCGCACATCCGCGACATGAATGCCTTCGGGATCGATGGCCAGGACAATGCGGTCGACGTCTATTTTGGCGATAGTCCGGAGACCCATCACGATAAAAACCACGAAAACAACCGCGCTGGAAGCCAAAGCAGCAACGGGCGCAAGCCAATGACCCGTCGGTAAAATTGCATAAATGCCGGTCGCAGCCATATACGCCATTAGAAAACTAAGAAGAAGGACAGCCAGATAGTGATGTCCTTCCGAAAGCTTGAATTCCTCGCGGGGAAAATCCCTATGCACGCTTTCCACCCCTTTAAAACGTGGCTTCTGGCGCGATCACTTAGCCTAAACAATCTAAGACGGCGTGAACTTGTTTTGAACACAATGCCCTCCTATATACCCGTCATCGGCCTTGCTGATGAGCGCTGGAAAATATCTGCCGCTCGCGATGGCCGCATCACCTGATGCCCTTGACCACGGATGTACTGGCACTGGTGAACAGGTGATGATGAGGAAGGTCGGTGCGGTTTCGCCCCGGCCTTTTTTGTTGCCGGAACAATCAGGCAGCATGCGGGGTTTCGGTTGGCCACCACAGGAGGCCGCCATGGAACAGACATCGACCGCAAAACTTGCCGCAGAATATGTTCGCCTCGGCGGAGGGCGGCTGGCGAAGATCGACGACAATCACCTCAGCACACGCCAATGGAAGCACGAGACGCGCGCGGCCGAAGCGTTCTGGAACGAGCATATCGCGCGTCTCGACGAAAAGCGCCGTGACGAGGTGATCACGCATCTGCCGACGATCAACCAGGTGTGATGCAGCCGCCCTGCCCCGGATATGTTGTTGAAAAGCCTCAACCGGTGGACGCTGTCTCCGTTGGCGCCTGCAATGTGTTATCAAAAGATTACCTGCCTACACTCTGCCACGATCTTCGCCATGAGATGCAGTGCGACCCGGAACAATTTCGCCGGATTCGCCATTATCGTGCCTGTTAGAAGGAGTGCACAGATGAACAAGAAGCTCGGAACAGTCCTCGCGCTGACCCTTGCGCAGGCTATCGCGACGACGGCCGGCGCGGCGGATATGGTTATCCGCGAAGAAGCGCCGACCTATGTCGACCGTGGCGACCAGGGCGGTGTGAAGATCGGAATGCTGACCTGCGACGTCGGCGGCGGAGTCGGCTACGTGCTGGGTTCGGCAAAGACCGTCGATTGCGTCTTCTCCTCCAGCCGCGGCGCACACGATTCCTACACCGGCGTCATCCGCAAGATGGGCGTCGACCTCGGCTTCACCACACAGGGCCGCATCGTCTGGGCGGTCTTCGCGCCGACGGCCGGCTACCATCAGGGTTCGCTTGGCGGCCTCTACCAGGGCGCGACGGCTGAGGCGACCCTCGGCTTCGGCGTCGGCACCAACCTGCTCGTTGGCGGCACCTCGGGGTCGATCCACCTGCAGACGGTCAGCATCAGCGGCCAGATCGGTCTCAACCTGGCGGCAACCGGCACATCGGTGACATTGACGCCGCAGGGCTGATATGGATGAAAACGGGCGGCCTTGGCCGCCCGTTTCTCATGATGGTTGTCGCGCGCTGATCTGCTAGACTATGCCCAAGGAGACCATCATGATCCGTCTTGTTCCGCCCCTTCTGTCCGTGCTCTTGCTTGCCGCCTGTACGACCGGCGCCCCATCGTCGGTGGAGCCCATCCCGGGCAGCATCACCTATGGCGGCCAGCCGCGCAGCAAGCTGACGAAAGCCCCGATCGGCAGCACCTTCGATCACACGTTCTTCGACAAGCGTGGCCGCCGCGTCGTGGAGACCTATCAAATTCAGCCGGATCGCTCGCTTCTTCTTCTCCGTCGTTACACTCGAATCGAGTATCTCTGGGATTAGAAACGAATGGAGACGACCATGTTGGAAAGCACCGATATCGAACTGGAAGACGAACGCCTGAAGCAGCTCGACATTCTGGCCACCGAACGTGCCATGACGCCGCCGGTCCTGCTTTCCCACTATGCGTCCGGCACCTTCGGTTTCCACGAGGCTGTCCATACCACCTCCATCGTGCTCGATCTGGTCGACGACCAGCTTCTTCACCACCCCGCAATTGCCGGCAACAGCGAATGGTTCCGGCTTGCCGCGCGGGCGAGCGAGGCGCTTTTCAATCTTTATCAGTCGATGGGCGCCGCCCAGCTTGTCACCCGCGCAGTAGACGAGGGCAAGCGGCCGGAAGAGCTGGACGCCAGCAACGACGACTGATGCATTTTCCGCCTTGCACGCAAAAACCGGCGACGATACCCTATCCTCTTGAATTATAGAGAATTTTCTGCGATCCGCTGAAATTCTCCCATAGAAACCGGGATCGTGCATTGCCCCACGCGACACCGTTGATCGCAACCCTGGTTGCCGGTATCTGCCTCGCTTTCACGGCGGGACTGGTGGCGCATCGCTTCCGCCTGCCACCGATAGCCGGCTACCTATTGGCGGGCGTCATCATCGGCCCGTTCACACCGGGCTTCGTCGCGGACCAGAATCTCGCAAACGAACTGGCGGAGATCGGCGTCATCCTGCTGATGTTCGGTGTCGGCCTGCATTTCTCCCTGAAGGATCTGCTGTCGGTCCGGGCGATCGCCATTCCGGGTGCAATCGGTCAGATCGCGGTGGCGACCGTCTTTGGCCTGCTGCTTGCGCTCGCAATGGGCTGGTCGGCGGGCAGCGGCTTCGTGTTCGGCCTGTCGCTGTCCGTCGCCAGTACCGTGGTGTTGCTGCGCGCGCTGCAGGAGCGCCGCATGGTGGAGACGGAAAAAGGCCGTATCGCGGTCGGCTGGCTGATCGTCGAGGACCTGGTGATGGTTTTGACGCTCGTGCTCCTGCCGCCGCTCGCGGGCGTGCTGGGCGGTACGGCGCAGACCGCCAATGTCGATCCAGAACTGACGCGGGCGCTGGGGATCGGTTCGGTGTGGACGGCGGTCGGCGTCACCGCGCTCAAGGTATCCGCCTTCATCGCGCTGATGCTCATCGTCGGGCGCAAGGTCATTCCGATGATCCTGCACTATGTCGCGCATACCGGCTCGCGGGAGCTTTTCCGCCTTGCGGTTCTCGCCATCGCGCTTGGTGTCGCCTACGGTTCGGCTAAACTCTTCGGTGTCTCCTTCGCGCTGGGCGCGTTCTTTGCCGGCATGGTGCTGGCCGAATCGCAGCTAAGCCAGCAGGCCGCGCGCGAAACACTGCCGTTGCGCGATGCCTTCGCTGTTCTGTTCTTCGTCTCCGTCGGCATGCTGTTCAATCCGGTCAACCTGATCGAACGGCCGCTGGCCATCTTCGCGACCATCGTGACGATCGTCTTCATCAAGTCGGCGGCGGCCTATCTGATCGTCAAGGCATTCGGCTATCCGCGCACGATCGCGCTGACCATCGCCGCCAGTCTGG
Source organism: Shinella kummerowiae (assembly GCF_009827055.1). GTDB lineage: Bacteria > Pseudomonadota > Alphaproteobacteria > Rhizobiales > Rhizobiaceae > Shinella > Shinella kummerowiae. Next base: position 159,854 of record NZ_WUMK01000004.1, on the reverse strand, counting down.
CGCAGGTCGGCGAATTCTCCTTCATTCTCGTCGTTCTGGGTGTAGGCCTCGACCTGTTGCCGCCCGTCGCGCAGGATCTCATTGTTGCGGGCGCCTTGTTTTCGATCCTCGTCAATCCCCTGCTCTTCCTCGCGGTCGATCATTATGGTGCCAAGCTCGACACGGCCCCAACCGCGTCGGAACCGGCAGGAGACGAAAACGTGGCGCCGCCGCCGGACGAGCCTGCGCAGGATGTGCCGGAGCCGACGACACTCACCGACCATGCGGTGGTGGTGGGCTATGGCCGGGTCGGCAAACGCATCGTCGATCAGTTGCGGGCGGCCGGCATTCCCCTGCTCGTCATCGAGGAGCGGGCCGGCGTGGCGGAAGAGTTGCGCGATGGAGGTACCGAGGCGATCGGCGAGCCGGCCGGAAGCCGTGGCGTGCTCGCACAAGCCAATATTGCCGCCGCGCGATGGTTCGTGACCGCCCTTCCGGATGCATTTGCCGCCGGTACGCTGATCGAGCAAGCGCGGGCCGCCAATGGCGCGATCAACATCGTGGCGCGGGCGAATTCTCAGGCCGAGGCCGATCACCTCCGACAATTCGGCGCCAATCACATCGTTCTTGCCAAGGAGGAGCTTGCCGCGGCAATGGCCGATCGGCTGCTTGCCGGCGATGGGCAAAAGGGACATCGCCCGGAAAATGGCGCGCAGGGCGAACTGGATCTCGCCCAGCCGTCGTCGACCTGACTAGTCGTCGCTGCGCAGGGCCTCAACCACCCGCTCGCGTCCAACCCGAATGACGTTTTCCATCGCGCGCCGTGCGCCGTCCTCGTCGCGTTTGTCGATTTCCTCGACGATGCGGATATGGCTGGTCGACACATCGCTGATCTTGCCGCGGTCGGCGGCGGGTGAACTCAGCTTGAAGACACCGACAAGCCCGGCCTCGATGAGGCTGCCCAGCGTGCGCAGGAAGGGATTGCGCGAGGCCTCGAGCACGGCCAGGTGGAATTTCAGGTCGGCTACGGCGAGCGTTTCGGCCGTATGCTCGGGATCGCCCATGGCGACGGCAAGGCGCATCATCTGGCTGATATCCGCCTCCGAAGCGTGCCGTGCCGCAAGCGCCGCCGCATGCGGCTCGAAGGCAAGCCGCACCTCGGAAAGATGCAGCAGAAAGTCTTCGTTGACGCCGACGGCGAAGTACCAGGTGAGGATATCGCTGTCGAAGAGGTTCCATTGCATGCTCGGCGTCACGCGGGTGCCGATGCGCGCGCGCGGCACCACAAGGCCCTTGGCCGCGAGCGTCTTCATCGCCTCACGCAGGACGGTGCGGGAAACCTTGAAGCGGGCGGCAAGCTCGGCATCGCCCGGCAGCGTTGCCCCGACGGGATAATCCCCCGCGATGATAGCCCTGCCCAATTCGTTGACGACCTGCGCGTGGCTGGTACGCGTGTTCATCCCGCTGATGACGGTTTCAAGCAAGCCTTTGCGCAAGAATGTTCCCCTCCTCCGTCCCGAACCACCCCTTTTAGTCCAGAACAGTCGTGCAGATATAAAGCGCCCCGCCGATTCCGCAAAGCCCGATCGTGTCGGCCAGGCTCCACATACAAAAAACCCGGCTCTTGGCCGGGTTTTAATGTCTTGGTCGCCGTGAGGCTTACTGGCTCTTGGCTGCCTTCTGGGCGTCCTCGAGCTTCTTGCGGGCCTCTTCAGCCTTCTTCTGCATTTCTTCCTGCAGCAGGCGCTGGCGCTCTTCGAGCTTCGACTGCTCGATCGGCTCGCCGTCGAACACGCCGGTGAAGCCCTCAAGCGAGATCTTGATCGGGTTCGGCGCACGCTGGAAGTTGATCGAGGTCAGGACGAGTTCGCCGCCCTTCTTGAGGCTGGCGATCATCTGGTCCGTCAGAAGCACTTCGGCAACGCACTTGTCGGGCATGCAGATGGCGTAATCGAGCTTCTGGCCCTTGCCGCCGTCGATCTGCATCTGGATGCCCGGCGGGATGAGGCGTGCGCTCGGGACCGAGACCTGCATGATCTTGCGGTTGGTCTTGCCGGTGACGGTGATGAGGCCGACAGCCGTGATCAGCTGGCCGCTGTTGGCCGCCAGCAGGTTCTGCACGATGCAGACGTCATTGTCTTCCTGCTTGGTGCAGACCTTGAACCAGCCCTTCGGCGGAGCGGCCTGCTGCTGTGCAAACGATGCAGACGGCGCAGCCGCCAGGGCGACGCTAGCAGCAAAGGCGGAAAGCACGGTCCGCTTGATGAGGTGCGATGTGAAGATCATACGAGTTCGGTCTCCTGAAATCCGGTGCCGGAGCGACGACGCCCCTCCTTGAGCCCCTCTCGGGCATTTGGTCAGCCGTGCGCTCTCCTGTCGGCGAATTGAGGCATTTGCATGACCCGCTTCGGCGAACCCTGTTACAATGGGCGGCTGCGGATATCCAGCTTTTCTTGCGAAAATCCCGCACACATTCGATTTCCCTCACTTGCCACACTGCTGTCCCCGTTCCAGCGGGTATAATGGTCAAGAATCATCCGGACCCCACGAGGAGATCCCCTTGCGTCCCTTCTTGATGGCCTTTGCGGCCTGCCTCATCGGCCTGCCCGCCAGCCTTGGCCATGCCGCCCCCGTCCACGGAATTGCCATGCACGGCGACCCGGCTCTCCCGCCGGACTACAAGCACTTCAGCTACGTCAATCCGGACGTGAAGAAGGGCGGCCGCATTTCCTATGGCGTCGTCGGCACCTTCGACAGCCTCAATCCTTTCATCCTGAAAAGCATGCGCACGACGGCGCGCGGCATGTGGGACCCCGAATTCGGCAATCTCGTCTACGAATCGCTGATGGTGCGCTCGCGCGACGAAGCGTTCTCCATGTACGGCCTGCTCGCGGAAAGCGTCGAGTGGGACGACGACCGCAGCTTCATCGAATTTCATCTCAACCCGAAGGCGCGCTGGGCAGACGGAAAACCGGTCACGCCGGAAGACGTTATCTTCACCTTCGAACTGATGCGCGACAAGGGCCGTGCGCCGTTCAGCATCCGGCTGAACACCGTCGAGAAACTCGAAAAGACCGGCGAGCACAGTGTCCGCTTCACCTTCAACGACAAGGGCGACCGCGAGGCTCCGCTGCTGATCGCCTTCTCGCCGATCCTGCCGAAACACGCGATCGACGTGGAAACCTTCGACCGGTCTTCGCTCGCCTTGCCGCTCGGCTCCGGCCCCTACAAGGTCAAGGCCGTGAAGCCGGGCGAACGCATCGTCTACGAGCGCGATCCGAACTACTGGGGCAAGGACATTCCCTCGAAAGTCGGTTTCGACAATTACGACGAGATATCCGTCGAATATTTCCTGCAGGACAATTCATTGTTCGAAGCCTTCAAGAAGGGCGTGATCGACGTCTACCAGGAAGGCAATCCGACGAAATGGGCGCGCGGTTACGATTTTCCCGCGGTCCACTCCGGCACGGTCGTCAAGGACGCCGTGAAATCGAAACTGCCGCCGGTCATGTTCGGCTTCGTCTTCAATACGCGAAGGCCCGTCTTCCAGAACGCGGAATTGCGCAAGGCGCTCTCGCTCGTTTTCGATTTCGAGTGGGTCAACCGGACCCTGTTTGAAAACGCCTATACGCGCACGGAAAGCTTCTGGCAGAATTCGGCACTGTCATCGCTCAATGTGCCGATCGACGCACGCGAACGCGACATCATCGGCGACGCGGTGAACAAGATCGATCCGTCCGTGCTCGCCGGCACGCATCGCCTTCCGGTGACCGACGGTTCGGGCCGTGACCGCAAGGTTCTGCGGGAGGCGATGACGCATTTCCAGAAGGCGGGTTACTCGATCAAGGACGGCCGCATGGTCGATGCCTCCGGCAAGCCGCTGGCCTTCGAAATCATGACACAGAACGCCGATCAGGAAAAACTCGCCCTCGCCTACCAGCGTTTCCTAGCCGCCCTGGGTGTCCGGGTAAGCCTTAGAACCGTCGATGATTCGCAATACCAGAGCCGCAGCCAGACTTTTGACTACGACGTCATCATGAAAGCCTTCCTGTCCTCCCTGTCGCCGGGTCTCGAACAGGTGCGCCGCTGGGGAACGCAGGCGCGGGATATCGAAGGCAGCGAGAATTTCGCAGGCGTCGCCGATGCCGATATCGACCGTGTCATGGCAGCCATTCTCGCCGCCCGCACGGCAGAGGATTTTCAATCTGCCGTCCGTCTCCAGGATCGGATGCTGCTTTCCGGCAATTACATTGTGCCGCTCTATCATCTGGGCGAACAATGGATTGCGCGCAACAAACATATCGGCCGTCCCGAGATGACGCCGCTCTGGGGCTTCCAGTTACCCGTATGGTGGGACGAGAAGGCACAATAAAGAGGACATCCCCAGAATTACGGGTACTTTATGGTAACCTGTTGAAAGCCTCGCCGGGTCGGCCTATCTCGGCGGTCAGGTACCGCGTCAATGTGCATATGCCGGAAATTTCCGGTATCTCGAAAGGAAATCCGGATGGAAGCCATTACGATCGATGTCGTTTCGGACGTCGTTTGCCCCTGGTGCTATCTCGGCAAGAAACGGCTTGAGAAAGCGATCGACAACGTCAAGGGCGACGTTGCCGTGGCCGTGACGTTCCGTCCCTACCAGCTCAATCCGGACATGCCCGCCGAGGGCGTCGACCACAAGAAACACCTCGCCGAAAAGCTCGGCGGCGCCGACGCTGTCGAGCGCGCGCATAAGATGCTGACGGATCTCGGCCATGAGGACGGTATCGATTTCGATTTCCCGGCGGTGACGGTCAGCCCGAACACGCTGGATGCCCACCGCCTCCTGCGCTGGGCGATGATCGAGAGCCCGGACATCCAGAGCCGCGTGGCGATGGCCCTGTTCAAGGCCTATTTTGAAGAGGGCCGCAATGTCGGCGACCGCGCGGTGTTGCTCGACATTGCGGAAAACAACGGCATGGATCGCGCCGTGGTGAGTGCGCTGTTCTCCGCCGGCGCCGATGTCGACGCGGTCAAGGAAGAGATCGGCATGGCCCGCGACATGGGCGTCACCGGCGTGCCCTGCTTCATCATCGACAACAAATATGCGGTGATGGGTGCGCAGTCGGTCGACGTGCTGACGAATGCCTTCCGCGAGATCGTCGCCGTGAAGGCGAAGGAACGCGCCGCCGGCACGTAGGCCCGTTTGGTCAATCTGGAGTTTGCATGCGCCCCATTGTCGAGATCATAGCCGAAAATCCCTCTGCCGAGATCCACGACACCATCGATACCGCCCTCACCGCTTTCAACGCTGAAATGCGGGGTTTCGCACCGGAGACACCGGATTTTGCCGTCGTCCTGCGCGACCCGCAAACCAGCACGGTCATCGGCGGTCTTTATGGTACGGACGACTACGGCTGGTCGTATATCAAATTCCTGCTCGTGCCGAAATCCTATCGCGGCATCGGGCTTGGAGCCGAACTGCTCACGGAAGCGGAGACGATTGCACGCAAGCGTGGTTCCATCGGCGTGTGGCTCGGTACATTCGCCTTCCAGGCACGCGCCTTTTACGAGAAGCAGGGCTATGTGGCGTTCGGTGAACTCGAAGGCGATGATGGTGCCATCCCCCTCTATTTCATGAAGAAACGGTTGCGCTGAAACAGGCGGCTGTCAGGCCCCCTGTTTTGCCAATCCCGCAAGCTGCGTCATCACCTGCGCGGCCCCGGTCAGACGCCGTTCCGGCGTGGGATAGTCGCGGGCAAGGAACAGGCTCTGGTCCGGCCGGATCTTCGCCAACGTGCCCTGCTTGGAAATGTAGCCGACAAGGGCCGCCGGGTTCGGAAACTGTTTGTTGCGGAACTGCACGACGACGCCCTTCGGACCGGCATCGAGTTTTTCCACATTCGCCACGCGGCAGAGCGACTTGATATAGACGATCTTCAGGAGATGCTGCACCTCGATCGGCAACGGGCCGAAACGGTCGATCAATTCGGCGCCGAAAGCATCGATATCGCCAAGCTCGGTGATTTCGCCGAGGCGGCGATAGAGGCCGAGGCGGAGATGCAGGTCCGGCACGTAGTCGTCCGGGATCATCACCGGCGTGCCGACCGAAATCTGTGGCGACCAGCCGCTATCGGCGACCTCTTCGTCGCCCTTGATCTCGGCCACCGCCTCTTCGAGCATCTGCTGGTAGAGCTCGAAGCCGACCTCCTTGATATGGCCGGACTGTTCCTCGCCCAGCAGGTTGCCGGCACCGCGGATATCCAGATCGTGGCTCGCCAACTGGAAGCCGGCGCCGAGCGTATCCAGCGATTGCAGCACCTTGAGGCGGCGTTCCGCCATACCGGTCAGCGTGCGGTTGACGGGCAGTGTCAGAAGCGCAAAGGCACGCACCTTCGACCGGCCGACGCGGCCGCGTAGCTGATAGAGCTGGGCGAGGCCGAACATGTCGGCACGGTGGATGATCATCGTGTTCGCCGTCGGCACGTCGAGGCCGGATTCGACGATGGTCGTCGACAGCAGCACGTCGTAACGGCCCTCGTAGAAGGCATTCATGATGTCTTCGAGTTCGGTCGCCGGCATCTGGCCGTGCGCGACCGCCACTTTCAGCTCCGGCACATCCTGGCGCAGGAAATCATGGATTTCCGAGAGGTCGCTGAGCCGCGGGCAGACATAAAAGCTCTGGCCGCCACGGTAATGCTCGCGCATCAGGGTCTCACGGATGACCAGTGGGTCGAACGGTGAGATGAAGGTGCGCACGGCCATGCGGTCGACCGGCGGGGTGGTGATCAGCGACAGCTCGCGCACGCCCGTCATGGCAAGTTGCAGCGTGCGCGGGATCGGCGTCGCCGAGAGCGTCAGCACATGCACGTCGCTCTTCAGCTCCTTCAGCCGCTCCTTGTGCTTCACGCCGAAATGCTGCTCCTCGTCGATGATCAACAGGCCGAGATTGGCGAACTTGATCGAGCTGCCGAGCAGCGCATGGGTGCCGACGACGATGTCCGTCTTGCCTTCGGAGAGTTCCTTTTTCGTCAGCGCCAGTTCCTTTGAACCGACGAGGCGGGAGGCCTGCTGCAAGCGGATCGGCAGCCCGCGGAAACGGTCGGTGAACGTCTTGAAATGCTGGCGGGAAAGCAGCGTGGTCGGTACGACGACGGCAACCTGAACGCCGTTCATCGCGGCGATGAAGGCGGCGCGCAGCGCCACTTCGGTCTTGCCGAAACCAACGTCGCCGCAGACCAGGCGGTCCATCGGCCGGCCGGCGCCGAGATCCTCGCGCACGGCATCAATGGCGTTCGCCTGGTCGTCCGTCTCGTCATAGGGAAAGCGGGCGGCGAACTCGTCATAGATGCCTTCCGGCGACACGAGCACCGGCGCATGGCGCACCAGGCGGGCCGCGGCGATCTGGATGAGGCCGTTCGCCATGTCGAGCAGGCGCTTCTTAAGCTTCGCCTTGCGTGCCTGCCAGGCAACGCCGCCGAGCTTGTCGAGCATCGCATCGGTGCCCTCGCCGCCATAACGCGACAGAAGGTCGATGTTTTCGACCGGCAGGAAGAGTTTCGCCTCATCCGCATAGACGAGTTCGAGGCAGGCATGTGGCGCCCCGGCCGCCTCGATAGTGCGCAAGCCGACGAAGCGGCCAATGCCGTGCTCGGCATGCACCACGATCGAGCCCTCGTCTAGGCCGGCGACCTCGGTGATGAAATCCGCCCCGCGCTTGCGCCGCTTCGAGCGCCGCACCATGCGGTCGCCAAGAATATCCTGCTCGCCGATGACGACGACATCGCCGGTCTCGAAGCCGCTTTCGAGGCTGAGGACGGCAGACCCGGCCTCGCCCGGCTTGAGCTTGCGCAGGTCGGCAAATTTTTCGACCGGCACGACATTGGCGAGGCCATGTTCGGACAGAACCTGCAACAGGCGGTCGAGCGATCCCTCCGACCAGCCCGTGACCAGCACCTTGGCACCGGCGGCGCGCTTGTCGGCAATATGCGTCACCGCCTGGCCGAACACGTTGACGCGGGCGCCTTCCGCATCCTCACTGCCCGCCGGCCGCGCCCAGCGCACGCCCGGTCGCGCCTCGATCGTCTCGACCTGCCGCGCCTCGCCCTCATGCTCGTTAAACGGTGTCAGGCGAATGGCGTTGCGTTGATCAAGCTCCTGCGCAAAACGCTCCGCATCGAGATAGATCTGGCCGGGCGGAACGGGTTTGTAGGGGGTGGACTGCGCTACTTGCCCCTTGCCGGGCGTCGCGGAGGCAACGCGGGCGTCATAATAATCCCGCACGAGACGGGAACGTTCGACGGCCGCTTCCCGCACCGTGTGGTCGGTGACGATGCGGAAGCCTTCGAGATAGTCGAAGGTCGTTTCAAGCCCGTCGTAGAACAGCGGCAGCCAGTGCTCCATGCCGGCATAGCGCCGGCCCTCGGAGACGGCGAGATAGAGCGCATCGTCGCGCGTGGCCGCGCCGAACGAGGCGAGATACTGCGTACGGAAACGGGAGATCGTTTCCGGCGTCAGCGTCACTTCGCTCATCGGGTTGAGATCGAGCGACCGTGCCTGACGCGTCGTGCGCTGGCTCGCCGGATCGAAGGAGCGGATCGATTCGAGCGTGTCGCCGAAGAAATCGAGGCGCACCGGCTCGCCGCTACCGGGCACAAAGACATCGAGAATGCCGCCGCGCACGGCATATTCACCGACCTCGCGCACGGTCGCGACGCGGTCGAAGCCGTTGCGCTCGAGCCGTGCGGCGACATCGTCCATGCGGATCTGGTTGCCGGGCCTGGCCGAGAAAGCGAGGCTTTCGATGATCACGCGCGGTGCCGTCTTCTGTAGCATCGCGTTGACCGTGACGAGCACGATGGCCGGGTGCGACTTCTTCTGGTGGGCAATCAGCGCCGAGAGCGCGGATAGCCGGCGTGCCGACACTTCGGCGCTCGGCGACACGCGGTCATAGGGCAAACAGTCCCAGCCGGGCAGCGTCAGCACCGGAATGTCGGGCGCGACGAAGCCGAGCATCTGTTCAAGATCGGAAATGCGCTGGCCGTCCGACAGCACGAAGGCGATCGGGCCGGTCTTGCGGGCAAGATCGGCAAGGATCAGCGGCTCGACGCCTGACGGCACGGCACCGATGGTCAGCGGCCGACCGGCAGCCGCGATGCGTTCAGGGGAAAAACCGGGGATCATGCGCGGTCGTCTTTGAAGAGCGGAGAGAAATCAGGGCGATAGGCGGCGATGCGCGGGAAGAGGCCACCGCGGAATTCGTCGGGCACCGGCCTCTCGCCGGTCACCCATTTGACGAGGTCGTTGTCTTCCTCGGCCATGATGCGTTCCAGCTCGTCCAGCTCGGTCTCGGAAAGTGTCGCGATCTCGGCATCGGCAAAGGCGCCGAGCACCAGGTCCATCTCGCGGATGCCACGGTGCCAACAACGGAAGAGGATGCGCTTGCGGCGTGGGTCGATCTCGGCGCTGGAGCGTGTCGTTCCCGTCATGATCGTCTTCACTTTCCTACCGCTTGGATCGTCTGGCGCTTCTATAGACTGGCAAAAGCCACTTGTCAGCCTTGCCAAAGCGTCCTTCTCCGGCGATTTTGCCGGTCATGCGTCCTGCCCTTCTTGATCCGCTCTTCGCACCGCTTTCCTCCCTTCCGGGCATCGGCCCGAAGCTGGGAGACCTGTTCGCGCGCCTGCTCAACCAGGAGAGCATCGACGATTGCCGCGTCATCGACCTCGTTTTCCATTTTCCCCACAGCATCGTCGATCGCCGCAACCAGCCGGGCATCGCCAACGCGCAGCCCGGCGTCATCGTGACGATCACCGGCCGCGTCGATCGCCACCAGCCGCCGCCACCCGGCAGATCGAACCAGCCCTACCGGGTCTTCCTGCATGACGAGACGGGAGAACTGGCGCTCACCTTCTTCCGCGCCAAGGGCAACTGGCTGGAAAAGGCGCTGCCGATCGACGAGACGGTGGTCGTCAGCGGCAAGGTCGACTGGTTCAACGGTCGCCCCTCGATGGTGCATCCGGACTACATGGTCCGGCTTGGCGAAGCGGATAACCTGCCGCTGGTCGAGCCGGTGCACGGGCTGACCGCGGGTCTGACCTCCCGTGTGCTGCGCAAAGCCGTCGAAGCGGCGATCGCCCGCGTGCCGCACCTGCCGGAATGGATCGACCAGACATTGTTGCAGCGGCAGGGTTTTCCCTCCGCCTTCGATGCCATCCACCGCCTGCATGATCCACGCGACGAGACGGACCTCGACCCGCAGGCCCCTGCTCGCCGCCGGCTTGCCTATGACGAATTTCTGGCCGGCCAGATTTCGCTTGCCCTCGTGCGCCAGCGCCTGCGCAAGGTCGCCGGCCGGCCGGTCGTCGCAACGGGCGCGCTCAGCAAGCCAGTCACCGGCGCCCTGCCCTTTTCGCTGACCAACAGCCAGCAGGCGGCCATCGCCGAGGTGCTCAAGGACATGGCGGGCGAACAGCGCATGCTGCGTCTCCTGCAAGGCGATGTCGGCGCCGGCAAGACGGCGGTGGCGCTGATGGCCATGCTGGCAGCCGTCGAATCCGGCGGGCAGGCTGTGCTGATGGCCCCAACCGAAATTCTTGCGCGGCAGCACTTCGCCACGCTGTCGCGCATGGCCGCACCGGCCGGCGTGACGATTGATGTGCTGACCGGGCGGACGAAGGGCCGCGAACGGGACGCGATCCTCGAACGCATCGCCTCGGGTGAAACGCAGATCGTCATCGGCACGCACGCCCTGTTCCAGGACAATGTTGTCTACAACGACCTTGTGTTGGCCGTCGTCGATGAGCAGCACCGGTTCGGCGTACACCAGCGCCTGCGGCTGACCGCAAAGGGCATCTCGCCACATATGCTGGTGATGACGGCGACACCCATCCCCCGCACGTTGGTGCTAGCGGCCTTCGGTGACATGGACGTGTCCAAGCTCACGGAGAAACCGGCCGGCCGCAAGCCGATCCAGACGGTCGTGGTGGCGCAGGAGCGTGTCGGCGAGATCGTCGACCGGCTGCGCGCGGCCCTTGCCGAAGGCAAGAAGGCCTACTGGATCTGCCCGCTGGTCGAGGAATCGGAAGAAAGCGACCTGATGTCCGTCGAGGAGCGGCATGCGACGCTCGCCAGCGTCTTCGGCCCGGCCGCCGGCCTCGTGCACGGCCGGATGAGCGGGCCGGAGAAGGACGCGGCCATGCTCGCCTTCAAGAGCGGCGAGACACGGCTGCTGGTGGCGACGACTGTGGTGGAGGTCGGCGTGGACGTGCCGGATGCCACCATCATGGTCATCGAACATGCCGAGCGCTTCGGGCTCGCCCAGTTGCACCAGTTGCGCGGCCGTGTCGGACGTGGCGACGAGGCGTCAAGCTGCATCCTGCTCTACAAGGGGCCGCTCAGCGAGAATGGCAGGGCGCGCCTCTCCATCCTGCGGGACACGGAGGATGGCTTCCGCATCGCGGAAGAGGATCTCAAGCTGCGCGGCGAAGGCGAACTGCTGGGAACCCGGCAATCCGGTACGCCGGGCTTTCTGGTGGCAAGTCTCGAGGCGCATGGCGACCTGTTGGAAATCGCCCGCAAGGATGCGGCCTATGTGCTGGAGCGCGATGCCGACCTGACGAGCGGGCGTGGCGAGGCGATCCGCACCCTGCTCTATCTCCACCGCCGCGACGAGGCGATCCGCTTCCTGCGCGCCGGGTGACCACAAAATCGTGATTTCGCCGATACCGGATGTAAAGGCATAATTGTTTTGCATAAGCGAAGAAGGAGAAATGCCATGAAGACAGTTCTCATAGTCGCAGCAACGCTTGGCCTCTCGGCATCAGCAGCCTTTGCGGACTGTGCCGGCCACAGCAAGATCAATGCGGCCGCAGACGTTGACAAGACGATTACGACAGCAAGCGTCGCCACCACGGAAAAACAGTCTCGTCTTCCCGCAGAAGCGGATCCGATCATCATCGAAGATCAAAAAGACCTGCCGGCTTCAAAATAAGCCGTTCGAGCCGTTCCTGCCGGGACGGCTCGCCTCTTATCCGTTCTTTTTCTTGGCTTTCGCCTTTGCCTTGCGCTGCTCTTCGCTTTCCAGCAGTTGCAACGTCTTTTCCGGTGGCGTGACCAATCCGACCGAAATGATCAGCTTGGCGGCATCCTCGGCACTCATGTCGAGCGGCACGAGCTTTTCGCGCGGCACATAGACGAGGAAACCCGCCGTCGGAAACGGCGTCGGCGGCAGGAAGCAGGCGACCATGTCCTTGCCCATCGCCTTGAATTTCGACGCAATCTCGCCGCGCGCATCCGTCGCCACGAAAACGATCGCCCACAGACCCGGGCCCGGATATTCGATCATCGCCGCCTTGTTGAATGACGTGCCCTTGTCCTTCAGCACCGTCTCGAAAATCTGCTTCAGGCTCTTGTGCACCGTGCGCACCAGCGGCGTGCGGTTGAACAGCGAATCGCCGAATTCGACGATCGTCCGGCCGATGAGGTTCTTGCCGAGAAAGCCGACCAGTGTGATCAGCACCAGCGCCGTCAGCAGGCCGAAGCCGGGAATGGCGAACTGGACATAGCTTTCCGGGTTATACTGCGCCGGAATATAGGGTTTTACCCAGCTGTCCGCCCAGCGGATAAACGTCCAGGTCAGCCATATGGTAATGGCGATCGGCGCGCAGATGACGAGGCCCGTCAGAAAGTTGTTGCGCAGCCGCATGGCAAGCGACTGTCTCGGAAGAAGTTCGGTCATCGGATATCCAGCGTGGGGCGAGCGTGGGAGGCCGCTCAGCCGTAGAAATCCGGATGATAGGAAACGGTTCCCCCGCCGTAAACCGGTGAAAATGCCACACGCATGAAATACTCCGGCGGCACACCGTTCAGCGTCAGTTTCGGATCGGCCTCAAAGCCGAAACGGCCATAATAGGCGGGATCGCCCAGCAGCACGCACCCCGTCGCTCCGAGCGTCTTCAACTGCTTAAGCCCCTCACGCACCAGCCTGCCGCCGATCCCCTTGCCCTGCAGGGCCGGGTCGACGGAAATCGGGCCGAGACCGTACCAGCCCGCGCTGCCATCGGAGACCGTGACCGGCGAGAAGGCGACGTGGCCGACAACCGCGCCATCGAGCTCCGCGACAAGCGAGAGCGTCAGGACACCGGCTGCCCGCAGGCGGTCGATGATCAGGTGCTCCGTGCCATCGGCATGCGGAGCAGTTCGGAACGCCGTTTCAGTCAGGGTGCGGATGGCGTCGACATCGGCCGGCTGCTCGGGCCGGACGATCATTCGACCGTCACGGACTTCGCAAGGTTGCGCGGCTGGTCGACGTCGGTGCCCATGAACACCGCGGTGTGGTAGGCGAGCAGCTGGATCGGCAGCGAATAGATCATCGGCGCGATGATCTCGTCGACATTCGGCAGGACGATCGTCGCCATGGTTTCCAGCTTCGACGCGGCCGCCCCCTTCTCGTCGGTGATGAAGATGATCCGGCCACCGCGGGCCGCCACTTCCTGCATGTTCGAGACGGTCTTGTCGAAGAATCGGTCATGCGGCGCAATCACGATGACCGGCATGTTCTCGTCGATCAGCGCGATCGGTCCATGCTTCAGCTCACCGGCGGCGTAACCTTCGGCGTGGATATAGGAAATTTCCTTGAGCTTCAGCGCGCCTTCCATCGCCAGCGGATAGCTGGTGCCGCGACCGAGATAGAGCACGTCCTTGAACTTGGTGAGCTCGCGGGCAAGCTGCTCGATCGACGGCTGAATGGTGTTCAGTACGCTCGCCATAATGCGGGGCATCTCGGCGAGGTAACGAACGAGGTCCTTCTCTTCCGCCTCGGTGATCGTACCGCGCGCCCTGCCCGCACTGATCGCCAGCGCGGCCAACACCGTCAACTGGCAGGTGAAGGCCTTGGTCGAGGCGACACCGATCTCCGGGCCGGCGAGAATCGGGAAGACCGCATGCGATTCGCGGGCGATCGTCGATTCCTTCGTATTGACCACGGCGCCGATCTTCAGGCCGTGTTCCTTGCAATAGCGCAGCGAGGCGAGCGTGTCGGCGGTTTCGCCCGACTGGGAAATAAAGAGGGCTGCCGAGGCAGGGTTCAACGGGATTTCGCGGTAGCGGAATTCGGATGCAACATCGATTTCGACCGGCAGGCGGGCATAACGCTCGAACCAGTATTTTCCGACCAGGCCAGCGAGATAGGCCGTGCCGCAGGCGGAAATGGCAAGGCTCGGCACATTGGCGAAATCGATATCCGCCGCGACGGGACGAACCGTGTGCTTGAGGAAATCGACATAGTGGCCGAGCGCGTGGGAAATCGCCTCCGGCTGTTCATGGATTTCCTTTTCCATGAAGTGACGGTGATTACCCTTGTCGACGAGATAGGCAGCGGCGGAGGAGATCTGTCGCGGGCGCTCGACGCGGTTGCCGTCGGCATCGAAAATGTGCACGCCCTCGCGGCCCATCACGGCCCAGTCGCCGTCGATGAGATAGCTGATATCGTTGGTGAACGGCGCAAGCGCGATCGCATCGGAGCCGAGGAACATCTCGCCTTTGCCGTAGCCGACGGCCAGCGGCGGGCCGTTGCGGGCGGCCATGATGGTCGACGGATCGTCTTCGAAGATGACCGCGAGCGCATAGGCGCCCGTGACGCGGCGCAGCATCGCATGCATCGCTTCGCGGCGGCCGAGGCCCTGCCGGAGATATTTTGCGACGAGCTGCGCGACGACCTCGGTGTCCGTCTGCGTCGCGAAGGTCGCACCTTCGGCCGTCAGCTCATCTTTCAGCTCAGAAAAATTCTCGATGATGCCGTTGTGGACGACAGCGACGCCATCGACGAAATGCGGATGCGCGTTGCCTTCCGTCGGAGCGCCGTGCGTTGCCCAGCGGGTGTGGGCAATGCCGATGACGCCGGCCAGCGGTTCTTCCCCGAGCCGCTTCTCCAGATTGACGAGCTTGCCCTCGGCGCGCCGGCGCGCGAGCTTTCCGTCAACGATGGTGGCCACGCCCGCGGAATCATACCCCCGGTATTCAAGGCGCTTCAGGGCATCGACGAGCCGAGCCGCGACAGGCTGGTTTCCAACGATCCCGACAATTCCGCACATAAGCCGCTCCGCTCTTTCGAATGGTTTTGATTTCGTTCTTTTCGTAGAGATTTTTTACCGCAGCGCAACACGCCCATGCTCACTTTCAATTGCAAGCATTAATGTGAAACACGTGTTGTAACGGGGCAGATGCGGCGGCTATTCGGCCGCCTTCGTCTTCGCATCCTTGAGCGCCTGGTTACGCGCGCGGATGATGGCGGCCCGCCCGGGCTTGTTTTCCTGCCGGGCGCGGCCGAAGGCGACCGCGTCGTCCGGCACATCTTCGGTGACGACGCTGCCCGACGCGACATAGGCGCCGTTGCCGATCGACACCGGTGCGACGAGCGACGAATTCGATCCGACAAAGGCGTTGGCGCCGATGTGGGTTATGTGCTTGTTGATGCCGTCGTAATTGCAGGTGATCGTTCCCGCGCCGATATTCGTCTTGGCCCCAATGACCGCGTCACCGATATAGGTCAGGTGGTTGACCTTGGCGCCCGCACCGATCTCCGCTTTCTTCACCTCGCAGAAATTGCCGACCTTCGCACCCTCGCCGAGATTTGCGCCCGGCCGCAGCCGCGCATAGGGGCCGATTTCCGCATCCGCCGCGACATGGGCGCCCTCGATATGCGAGAAGGAATGGATGACAGTACCGCTCTCGATGGTCACGCCCGGGCCGAAGACGACATTCGGCTCGATCGTCACATCCCGCCCGATCACCGTGTCATAGGACAGGAAGACGGTTTCCGGCGCGGTCATCGAAACGCCGTCGATCATCATTTCATGCCGGCGACGCTGCTGCCAGAGCCGTTCGATGACGGCAAGTTCGGCACGTGTGTTGCAGCCGGTCAGTTCCTCCTCCGGCGTTTCGACGGCGATGGCACGGCCGCCTTCGGCCCGCACGATCTCGACGATGTCCGTGAGATAGTACTCGCCCTTGGCGTTGCTGTTGCCGATCCGGTCGATCAGATCGAGCGCCTTGCGGCCGTCGATCGCCATCAGGCCACCATTGCAATAGGTGATGGCGCGTTCGGCGTCACTCGCATCCTTGTGCTCGCGGATCGCCAGCAGTTCGCCGTTTTCGATGAGCAGCCTGCCGTAACCGGTCGGATCCGCGGTTTCGAAGCCGATGACGACCACATCGGCGCCGGCTGCAAGGCCATCCCGCGCGGCGATCAACGGTGTTTTGGTGATAAGCGGAGTATCCCCGAAGACGACGAGCACGTCGTCATAGCCCTTGGCGATGGCCGCTCGCGCCGCAAGCACCGCATGCGCCGTGCCGAGGCGTTCCGTTTGTATATGGACGGAGCTTGTGACCGCAGCGTTCTTCGCCGCCGCTTCGACTTTATCCGCGTCGCGGCCCAATACCAGCGCGATATCGGAAATACCGGCCTTGGCGAGTGCATCAACGACATGGGCGATCATCGGCCGGTTGCCGACCGGGTGCAGGACCTTCGACTGCGACGACTTCATACGCATGCTTTCGCCCGCCGCGAGAATGACGGCCAGGCAATTGCGCTTCGTGCGGTCTGGAGTCATGAGAATCCTCTTTCATTCGAAATCGATGGCGTTCCTTAGCAAAAAGCCCCCCAAAGAGACAAAGGGATTTCGCACCCGCTCATTTGGTGTTGCTGCGCAGCCGGCTTTCCGTCAGCAATCCGCTCTCGTCGAGGATCGGATAGGCGACCGACACCAGATGGGCATTCACCCGCTTCAGGTCGCGCAGGATGTCGAGATGCAGCGAACTGGTCTGGAGACTGTCCAGCCGGCCGTCGCGCAACCGTTCGAGGTGGCGTTCGGAGGATTGTTTCTCCATGCGGCGCACATCGACCTTCACCTCCACCAACTGACGCGCCAGGCCGGAATCCCGCGTGACGAAAATCGTCTGGGCGATGCGCAGGTTCTCGATCGTCAGGTTGAAAAGGTTGGCGAGCTCCTTGTAACCGTCGTCGGAAAATTTCAGCCCGTTGACGATCTTCTTCCGCACCTGCTCCTGAAGGCCCTTTTCGATGATGTCGCCGACATGCTCGAGGTTGATCGCGTAATCGATGATGACGATCGAGCGGGCCGCCGATTCGCCGCCCACGCCCTGCCTGCCAAGCCGCGAGAGATAGATCTTCACCTCCTGCTGCAGGGCATCGACCTGGCGCTCCAGCTCGGCGACATCTTTCAGCGGCGCGAGATTGTTGTCGTTGAAGGCCCGCATGGTGCTGATCAGCATGGATTCGATGATGTCGCCGACCCGCAGCACTTCGCGAGTCGCGCCGGAAAGCGCGATCACCGGCGTCGAAAGCGCGGTATCGTCGAGGTATTTCGGCCCGGTTTCCGGCTGCTTCTCCTCCGGAACAAGCTTTTCCATAAGGAGTGACAGTGGGCTGGAAAGCGGCCAGAGCACCATTGCGACGGCGATGTTGAAGACGAGATGCACGTCGACCGGCAGTTTTGCGGCAGGGACCGGCAGCATCGCCAGCAGTCCGGCAATCTGCCCCGCGAAGGGAAGCACGACAAGACACCCCACGCCGCGAACCAGAAGATTGCCAAGCGTGACCCGGCGCGCGGAGGCTGCGGCTTTCAGCGTCGCGATGACCGGCGGCACGGCGCCGCCGAGATTGGCACCGAGCACGAGGATGACGGTCAAAGCGGGGGAAAGAATGCCCATGGATGCGAGCGACAGGATCAGCACGACGACCGCAAGGCTCGACGAGGAAATGATGGCCAGCACGGTGGAGAAGGCGAGCGCTGCCGGCCAGGCACCGTCGAGAAGCTTCAGGAATGCGGCGAGCGCCGGCGACTGGCGCATCGGCTCCGTGGCAAGGCCAAGCAGATGCAGGGAGAGCAGCATCAAGCCAATGCCGACAAGCGCCGAACCAAGGCCCTGCCGCGCGGTGGAGCTGCTCGATTTATAAAGCACGACGCCGACCAGGATGATCAGCGGTGAAATCGATTCGATGCCCGTCGCCACCAGCCAGGCGGTGACGGCCGTGCCGACATTGGCACCGAGCAGCACGATCTGCGCCATCCGCGCCCGCACCAGATTGCGCTCGACGAAAGAGGCGATCATCAGGGCCGTTGCCGTAGAACTCTGCAGGGCGACCGTCGCGACGAAACCGGCAAAAAAGGAGCGGAACGGCCCGCGCGTGCCAAGCGCCAGCCCGGAGCGCAGTTTGACGCCGAAGGCCCGCGTCATGCCGTCCTTCACCTGCGCGAGACCGAACAGGAGCAGCGCGACCGCGCCGAAAAGGTTGATCATGACGATTGTAGATTCCACCTTTGTTATCCTCCTCCACACCCCGGTCGCGAACGGACTCACGGCGGTGATCACGCATCCGAGCATGAATTTTCAAATTATGACAGTGGAATTCGTCGGAAATCTGCCAATAATTTCAAAAAAATTTGGTTTGCCGGCAAAGGAAATCGAAGCAAAGCCCGCTTGTGTGCGAGCGGTTATTTTGCGCAGCATTGCAAGCACGTTGCGCACTTCAATTCCCGTGAACTTTCCTTTAAGAGACGATTTCCGGCCGCATGGCCGCGTTCATGAGGAAATTTAGACGATGCTCGACGCCCTGAGACGCGCCTCCCAGACCTGGGTGGCAAAAGCCCTGCTGATCGTACTGGTCGGTTCTTTCGCAGTTTGGGGCGTTTCGAGTTCGCTTGTTACCGGCGCGTCGAACGCCGTCGTCACAGTCGGGGACGTCAAGGTCTCGCCGACGGACTTCCGTTTGGCCTATGAGCGCCAGGTCGCAACGATGTCGCAGCGCTTCGGCACGCGGCTCACCGCCGAACAGGCTCGCGCCTTCGGCGTCGAGAACCAGGTTTTTGCCGAACTCGTTGCGGGTGCGGCACTCGACCAGCTTTCGCGCGACATGAACCTCGGACTCTCCGAAGGCCGCCTCGCCCAGCTGATCGCCGACGATCCGGCCTTCCGCGGCGTCAATGGCCAGTTCGACCGCATGGCCTTCTCGTCCGTGCTGCGCAATGCGGGCCTGCGCGAGAACGACTATATCAACAACCGCAGCCAGGTGGCGATCCGCACCCAGGTGGTCGAAGCCGTTTCCGATGGTTACAAGGCGCCTGCCGTGCTGACCGAAGCGCTTCGCCAGTATCGCAACGAAGCGCGCACCATTGACTACCTGCTGTTGAGCAATGCCAATATCGACCCCGTCAAGGCGCCGGGCGATGACGTGCTCGCGCCCTGGTTCGAACAGAACAAGGCGAAGTATCGCGCACCGGAATACCGCAAATTCGTCTATCTCGCGCTCGAGCCGAAGGACATCCTGGACACGGCCGCCATCACCGACGAGGCGCTGCAGGCCGACTACGAGAAGAACAAGGAAAAATACCGCACGCCGGCAACCCGCACGATCGAGCAGCTGACCTTTGCCGACCGCGCCGCTGCCGATGCCGCCGCCACGAAGCTTGCCGCCGGCACGACCTTCGACGCGCTCATCACGGAACAGGGCAAGACCCCGGCCGACGTGCTGCTCGGCGATTTCACGAAGGCGAACGTCCCGGACCAGAAATTCGCGGAGCCCGCCTTCGCCGTCGCTGCGGATGGCGGCACGACGCCGGTCATCGACGGCACGTTCGGTCCGATCATCCTGCGCGTGACGAACATCCGCCCGGAAGTGCTGAAGTCCTTCGACGAAGTAAAGGAAGAACTGCGCAACGAGCTGGCGCTTTCCGAAGCGGCCGACGGCATTCTTGCCGTGCATGACCGCATCGAGGACAGCCGCGCCGAGGGCCTGACTCTTGCCGAGGCCGCCGCCAAGAACAACCTGAAGGCCGTGACGATCGAGGCGATCGACGCCCAGGGCAACGACCAGAAGGGCGAGGAAATCAACGGCTTGCCGGAAAAAGCCGCCCTTGTCGGCGAAATCTTCAAGACGGACGTCGGCACGGAAACCCAGCCGGTCAATGTCGGCCGCGAAGGTTATGCCTGGTTCGAAGTGCTCGACGTGATCCCGGATCGTGACCGCACGCTCGACGAAGTGCGCGACCGCGTCGTTGCCGATTGGACGGCCGAACAGCAGCGCCAGGCGCTCGCCACGAAGGCAGGCGAACTGGCTGAGCGTGTCCGCAAGGGCGGCGACCTTGCCGCTATTGCCGGCGAACTCGGCATTGCCGTCGAAAACAAGATCGGTCTGCACCGTGGCGCGCAGGATCCGGTGCTCGGTCCCGCCGCAGTTGCGGCGGCCTTTGCCGGCCCTGTCGGCCATGTCGTCAACACGCCGGGCGTCGATGGCGAAGGCCAGATCCTGCTGAAGGTGACGGAAGCCAACGCGGATACGGCAACCGACGCGCTCTCCAACGACGAGCAGCAGATCGCCGCCGTCGCCCGCGCCAGCGGAGACGACATTCTCGACCAGATGGTCAGCGCGCTGCAGACGGCCTACGGCGTCTCCATCAACCGCACGCTCGCCGAACAAAGCATCGCGCGGTAAGGGAGACGGGAAATCCATGTCCGACCTGAAACCCTATATTGCCAAAGTCGCGGCGGGAAACCATCTCGACCGCGAGGAGGCGAGAGGCGCTTTCGAGATCATCATGTCCGGCGCCGCCACGCCCTCGCAGATCGGCGGCTTCCTGATGGCGCTGCGCGTGCGCGGCGAGACCGTGGACGAGATCTACGGCGCCGTCGGCTCGATGCGCGCCCGCATGCTGCCGGTCACCGTGCCGGCGGATGCCATGGACATCGTCGGCACCGGCGGTGATGGTGCAGGGACCTACAACATCTCGACACTTGCTGCGATCATCGTCGCCGGCGCCGGTGTGCCCGTCGCCAAACATGGCAACAGGGCGCTCAGCTCCAAGTCCGGCACGGCGGATGCCCTCTCCTGCCTTGGCGTCAAGCTCGATATCGGCCCGGCCGAGATTGCCCGCTGCGTCCACGATGCCGGCCTCGGCTTCATGTTCGCCCAATTGCACCATCCTGCGATGAAGCATGTCGGCCCGTCGCGCGTCGAACTCGGCACGCGCACGATCTTCAACCTGCTTGGTCCTCTGTCCAATCCCGGCGGCGTCAAGCGCCAGCTCCTCGGCGTCTTCTCGCCGCACTGGCTGGTGCCGATTGCCGAAGTGATGCGGGACCTCGGCTCGGAAAGCATCTGGGTCGTGCACGGCGAAGGCCTCGACGAGATCACCACGACCGGCACGACGCAGGTCGCGGCACTCGAGGACGGCAAGATCCGCACCTTCGAACTGACGCCCGCCGATTTCGGCCTTCCGCAGGTGAAACTCGACGATATCCGCGGCGGTGACGGCGCGCACAATGCCGCCGCCCTCCTCTCGGTGCTCGGCGGCGCGCACATGCCCTATCGTGACATCTCGCTTGCCAATGCCGCTGCCTCGCTGGTCGTGGCCGGCAGGGCGCAAACGCTGAAGGACGGCATGGCGCTGGCGACGGAAGCGCTCGAGAGCGGCCGCGCCCGCGCCGCACTGGAGCGTCTTGTCACGGTTTCCAATGAAGGCCAGGCGGAGTAGGATTGGCCATGACCGACATACTGAAGAAGATCGAAGCCTACAAGCTGGACGAGATCGCCGCCGCCAAGGCGCGTGTCACCCCCGCCGAGCTTCGTGCCCGCATCCGCGACCAGCAGCCGCCACGCGGCTTCTTCGCAAGCCTCAAGGACAAGAAGGCGAAAGGTCGGTTCGGCCTGATCGCCGAGATCAAGAAGGCAAGCCCCTCGAAGGGCCTGATCCGTCCGGATTTCGATCCGCCAGCGCTGGCAAGAGCCTATGAGGCCGGTGGTGCCGCCTGCCTCTCCGTGCTCACCGACACGCCGAGCTTCCAGGGCGCACCGGAATTCCTGACCGCCGCGCGTGAAGCATGCGCCCTGCCCGCGCTGCGCAAGGATTTCATGTTCGACAGCTACCAGGTGCTGGAAGCCCGCGCCTGGGGTGCGGATTGCATCCTGCTCATCATGGCATCGCTCAGCGACGACACCGCGAAAATGCTGGAGGATTCCGCTTTCTCGCTCGGCATGGACGTGCTGATCGAGGTGCATGACGAGGAAGAGATGGAGCGCGCGCTGAAGCTGAAATCCAAGCTCGTCGGTGTCAACAACCGCAACCTGCGCACCTTCGAGGTCGATCTCGCCGTTTCGGAAAAGCTCGCCGGCATGGTGCCGGACGACAAGCTGCTCGTCGGCGAAAGCGGCATCTTCACCCATGCCGATTGTGAGCGCCTCGGCAAGGTCGGCATTTCCACCTTCCTCGTCGGTGAAAGCCTGATGCGCAAGGATGACGTCGCGGCCGCGACCCGTGAACTCCTGACCGGCTCGGCCGGCATGCTGGCGGCGGAATAATGGCCGGGACGGCTGACACGCTGACCCATATCGATGCCTCCGGCGAAGCCAACATGGTCGATGTCGGAGACAAGGCCGAAACCGTCCGCATTGCCGTCGCCGAGGGTTTCATCCGCATGGCGCCCGCGACGCTCGATCTCATCCTCAAAGGAGACGCCAAGAAGGGCGACGTGATCGGCACGGCGCGTCTTGCCGGTATCATGGCCGCCAAGCAGACGTCGAGCCTCATCCCGCTCTGTCATCCGCTGATGCTGACAAAGGTCGCGGTGGATATCCGCGAGGACCGCGCCCTGCCCGGCCTGCGCGTTGAGGCCATGGCGAAGCTGACCGGCCGCACCGGCGTCGAGATGGAGGCACTGACCGCCGTCAGCGTCGCGTGCCTCACCATCTACGACATGGCAAAGGCCGCAGATCGCGAGATGGAAATCGGCGGCGTCCGGCTCCGCGAAAAATCCGGTGGCCGCTCCGGCGATTACAAACGCAGAGACGCCTGATGTCCCTTCTTCCCGTTGCCGATGCCCTCGATCGCCTGCTCGCCGGCGCAAGCCCTACGCAGCGCACGGAACAGGTCTTACTGCATGACGCACAGGGCCGCGTGCTCGCCGAAGATATCGCCGCACGGCTGACCCAGCCACCCTTCGACAATTCCGCCATGGACGGTTACGCCGTCCGCCATGCGGACATTGCCGAACTCGGCTCCGTCCTGACGGTCATCGGCACCTCAGCCGCCGGGCATGCTTTCGATGGCTCCGTCGGCCCCGGCGAGGCCGTGCGCATCTTCACCGGCGCGCCGCTTCCGGCCTCCGCCGAGACCGTGCTCTTGCAGGAAGACGCCGAGGTGCTGGAGGGCGGGCGCATCCGCACGACCTTCCTCACGCCGAAAGGCCGCCATATCCGCCCGCGCGGCCAGGATTTTTCCGAAGGCGACGTCGTGCTGAAGACCGGCGACGTGCTCGATGCCGGCCGCCTGACGGTCGCAGCGGCCATGAACCATCCGGAACTGACCGTCTACGCCCGCCCGCGCGTTGCCCTGCTTGCCACCGGCGACGAACTCGTGCCGCCGGGCACGCCGCCCGGCGCCAGCCAGATCATCGCCTCCAACACCTATGGTGTCTCCGCCCTCGCCCGCGAGGCCGGCGCGGAGGTGATCGACCTCGGCATCGTCCGGGACGACAAACAGGCGATCCTCGACGCCGTGCGCAACGCGCTGTCGCTCGACATCGACGTGCTCGTGACGCTCGGCGGCGCTTCCGTCGGGGATTTCGATCTCGTTCAGCCCGTGCTTGGCGAAGCCGGCATGGAACTCGACTTCTGGCGCATCGCCATGCGCCCCGGCAAGCCGCTGATGGTCGGCCGCCTTGGCGCCATCCAGGTCGTCGGCCTGCCCGGCAATCCGGTGTCGAGCCTCGTCTGCTCGCTGCTCTTCCTCGAGCCGCTTGTCCGCCATCTCGCCCGCCTGCCTGCGCGGAACCGGCAGCATCCAGCCATTGCCGCCGTCGCGCTCAAGGAGAACGACCAGCGGCAGGACTATGTGCGGTCGCGCATCCACCGCGCCGCTGACGGGACTTACCGCGTGACGCCGTTCGAAAAGCAGGATTCCTCGATGATGAAGCTGTTCGCCGAATCGGAAGGCCTGCTCATCCGTGCGCCGCATGCGCCGGCAGCGCCGGAAGGCATGAACTGCGAGATCCTGCTGATCCGCGAGCCGCAAGGCTGAGCCGGCGCTTTCGGGCAGCCTCGGCGGCCCGTTCGCTCAATAGACCGTATATTTCAGCAGCCCGAGCGACCAGTTGACGCTGCGGTTTTCAGCATCGCGCGTCCACGTCTGTTTCAGGGTATCGGCGATCTCGGCGATCGTGGTGCGCGCATCCAGTTCCTTGGTCAGGCCGTAGTCGTTGGGCGCGACCTTGGTGAGGTCGACATCGTCGGCGATGACGATCGCCACCAGCACGTTTTCGCTTGGGCCATCCGCCTCGAAATCGAAGCCGTAATAGTCGTCGGGAATGGTGAGCGGCATGTTCGGCGTCAGCGGCGTGATCTTCTGCGCCGCCTCGTTCGGGAAAATCTGCGTCGCCTTGCCGTCCTTGTCGACGTCGTAGAGGATGAGGTGCCCGCCTGTGCTGCTCGTCACGCTGATCTTGAAGGCATCGCCAGCCTTGAGGTGGTCGGAGGAGAGCGCCACCGTGACATCGCCGGTCTGCGGCTTGCCGAGAATGTCACCGACGGCATCCACCGGGTCCGCTGCGACGTAAGCCGTCTGCGGCGTGTTCTCGACCTTGACCTCCTCAACCTTGCCGTAGTCGGGGTTCTGCTGCGTTTCGCCGCCGGTCTGCGGCTGCTGATACTGCTGCCCGCCTTCGGCGGCCGGCGTGACGGCGCTGGCACCAAGCAGCGCGTAATTGACCTCCAGCTGCGGATCGAGACCCTGGCACTGCGTTTGCGCGGCGCAATAGGTCTGCGACTGCTTCTTCACATATTCGAGCAGCTCCGCGTTGGAGACGATACCGTTGCCATTGCTATCGGCAGCGGAAATCTCGTGGCCATTGACGTAGGAGAGCGTGAAAACGCCGTGCCGCTCTTCGGGCGGCAGGCGCGTATCATCCCAGGCCACCTGATAGGACGAGGCCGCACTCCACGCCTCCACGCCGTTCTGCTTGGCGATCTCCGGCTTGTCGACCACGGCAACGTCGATGCGTAGGCCGCGCGTCTTCACCACGTCGACCGGTTTGGCGAAGGGCCGCGGCAGGAAGCGCGCGCTCTCCAGCGCTTCGCCGACATCCGTGGACAGCGAGCGTGAAATCGTGCCCGAATGGCAGGCGTCGATGACGATGGAAACGGCGCGATCCTTCAACTTCGCCAGCATCGCATCGATCTCGTCATCGAGAATGACATTCGACCAGTCGCCATCGCCGGCAACGATGTCATAGGTCGACAGCGCCTCGTCCAGCCCGTCCTCCTCGTCGCCACTCACGTCCTTCACCTGAAGGCCGTGACCGGAGAAGTAGAAATAGACCCGGTCGCCCGGCTGCGTGCCGTTGACCAGCCACTCGTCGATGTTGGCGAGGATTGACGCGCGGCTCGCATCCTTGTCGAGCAGGACCCGGATGGAATCCGCCGCATAACCCTGCTTCTCCTTCAGCAGCTTCTCGATCAGCGGTACATCGTTCTTCGGCCCTTCGAGGAACATTTTTTCAGGCAGCGAAGCGTAGGTGCCGATGCCGATCAGGAGCGCCCGGTCGGCGGCCTCCGCCCCGGAGAAAAGGCTAAGCGACAGGAGAAGAGCGGCGGCGTAACGGATCATCAGAGCGTTTCCCGCGTGTAGAGAGGTTGAATGGCGACGCCGGCTTCCTTGCCGTCGAGACGGGTCGTCAGCGCCCGCAGCAGGGCTTCGGCCGTCACGTTCTTGTCCGCCAGCACCGCGCCGATCGCATCGACTGGCTCGGCCGTCCAGATCGTGATGAGGTGGTCGGCGCCGAACGGTTTGACGACCTCGACATCCGTCAGCTTGAATTCGGAACTGTTCGTGCCCGCCGCCTGCATGTCGAGGAACTGCACCTCGCCTGTATTGGCGAGGTTGAAGACGAGCATGTTCGGATAGCGGCCGGGCGGCGCGTCGAAACGCAGGCGATCGCCGGCAGCATATATATCCTTGGTGGGCGTCAAAGACACGGAACCGGGATTCTGGCTGGCCATGGCCTTCAGGAAGTCGAGCAGCACATATTTGTCCACTACGGACTGGATACGGTCCGCGCCGACATTTTCGGCCGCGACATCGCCATTCGGCGTGTAGAAGACGCCGCCCGCCACATCCCAGCGATAGGGCGTCCCGGTGCCATCGGCATTCTTCGGCTTGTCTGCCGTGCCGTCGATCTGAAGGGCGATGTTGCCCGTCCAGCCGAGATCCTTCGCCGTCTTGACCGTCTTGCCCGCATCGGCCGCGCCGTCATCAGCGGTGTCTGTCGTCGTGGTGTTGCCGCTCGCGACCGGGATGCCGCGCGTCAAGGTCACGACGACCTCACCATCCGAACGCGCCACCTGCGGCATGAAGTTCGGCACCTGCAAGGCTTCCGAGCGGTTCTTCACATTGGAGAAGATATAGTCTTCAAGCTCGATACGGGTAATGACGCCGTCCCCATCGCGGTCGGCGCTGCCCTCCACGGCGCGGGCAAAGCTCCAGCTCAGAGCGCCGCGCGGCTCGCCGTCGATGATGACCTCCGGCGTCGGCTGGCTTTCCAGCGAGGCCGCCAGCACCGTCACCTGCTTGAAGCTGATTTCCTTGAGATTGGCGCCGGCGATCGCCTCCTGCGACGGTGGCGCGAGCTTGACCTTGACGGCCGGTGCGAGGCGGCTCTTGCCCTTGATCGACCGGCTCATGCCACCGGAAAAGCAGCTGTCCGAGACGAACAGCACATGCACGCCCTTGCCCTCGGCCTCGGCAAACCAGGCGTTCATCTCGTTGTCGACGATGATCTCGTTGGATGTTTCATCATAACGGTTGCGGTCGAAACCCGGCAGCTGAAGAAACTCGTCGAGGCCATCCGCCTCGTCGCCCGCGACAAGCTCGGGCATCTGTGCACCGTGGCCCGCATAGGTGAAGATGATCGTATCGCCGGCGGCGGCCTGTGCCACCATGTCGGTCCAGGCCTTGCGGATATCGTCCTTGCGGGCCTGCTCGTTGGTGAACTTGGTGGTCGTGAAGCCCGCCGCGGTCATCGAACGATAAACGTCTTCCGCGTCCCGCACCGCACCGTCCAGACTGACATCGTTCGGGTACTGGTCGACGCCGACGACGAGCGCGTAGGTCTGTGCCGCGAAAACCGGCGCCGGCAAGGCGACGGCGAGAGACAGCGCCAGCAGACGGGGCAGAGTCTTCATCATTGTTGCACGTCCACTTCCACGCGACGGTGCAACTGGTTCAGCGTTTCCGCGTCATAGGCGCTGGCATCGTCCGGCTTGAAGGGCTGGTCTTCGCCCTTGCCCTCGGTGGTGATGGTGCCGGCATAACCGGCGTCGTGGAGATAGGTCTTCAGCGTTTCGGCGCGGGCGAGCGACAGCTTGTAGTTCGCGTCAGCGGAGCCGACGGGATCGGTATGCCCGATCAGCGTGATCGAGCCGGGTTTGACAGTCTTCAGGCACTCGGCCAGATCCTTAGCCGCCTCGATGCCTTCCGGCGCAAAATCCGCCGTGCCGAAGACGTAGCGCACCGGCGTCGACTTCTTCTTGATCGTCACGCCCCGGAACGAAACCTTGCACCCGCCGCGCATGGCAAGCTTCACCGGGCGGGGCGCGGCAAGCCGCATTTCGCTCGCCATCTTGTCGAGACGCAGAATGTATTGTTCGTCCGGCGCCATCCAGTCCGGCGTCAGCGTCTCGTTCGATCCGTCTTCCAGTGCAATCTGGTAGAACCGTGCTGCCTGCTCGTAGTCCTTGCGCTCACGGGCAAGATCGCCCAGCGCGTCGAAAACCTGCCAGGGTCCGCCATACTGCCGCTGGAGGTCTTCCAGCTCCTGCCGGTGGTCGGACAGCGTTCCGCCATTGCCCACCGCCGTCGAGATGCGGTTGAAGGCCGTCAGAGCCGCGACGCGACCGACCAGGGTGCGCTCGTTTGCGCTGCAATTGGCCGTGCCGGCGGTTTCGGCAAAGGAGCGTGCCTTCTGCTCGTCGCCGGCATTGAACGCCTCGATGACGCCGGTGAAGGCATCGCAGGCCGCCGCGGCCGGCGCGGCTCCAGCCAGTAAGAAGAGTGTCACCGCCAGGGATCGCATCAGCATTGTCAGTCCAGCCCTTATCCTCGTGGTCGCCATGGACAGGGGCCCGAAAGCCCCTGCCCCTGTTATCATTTGATCTCGAAGGTCACCATCTGGAGACCGGCCGCACCGTTGTCCTTCTCGGCCTGCTTGGCGAGGTTGACCGCGATGCCGCGGGTTGTCGGCTGCTTCGAACCGGCAGCCAGCTGCTTGGCCTGCTCGGCCGTCAGTTTCTGGTCGCCGAGGCCGCCGATCTTGCAGTAGGCGAGCATCGTTTCGCCGGGCGACGGCGAATCGAAGGTCAGGTTGCCCGTGCCCGGCTGCGGGATCAGGCGGCGTTCTCCGACATTCAGCGTCGTGTTGCCGATCATCACATCCGGAATGATCTCCACATTGCCGGTGTCCTCCACATACATCACCTGAAGCTCGCAGGCATGGTTCGTGCTGAGCTCGAAGCTCAGATAGTCCCCCACCTTCGCACTTGTCGACGGGACATGCAGGGCAAGCTTGACCTTTTCAGCCTGCGCCTTGTCGTCCTGCTTGTAGGCCGGCGTGACATAGGCGTCGTTGGCCGGGTACTGCTCGCCGCCGGTCGCCTGCTCCTGCTTCTGCTCCGGTTGCTGATAGCCCGTATTGTCCACGGCCGGCTTATTGTAGGAGGCATCGCCGGTGTTGTTGGCGGCAACGTCCGGATTGACGCCGCGCTTCAGCGGTTCCAGCTGCAGCAGTGGTTCCAGCATGAAGGCATATTGCTCCTCGACCTCGGTGCGCGGGATCGTGGCACCCGATTCGAGCGTCGCAACCCAGTCGATACCGATGCGCAGGGCATTCACGTCGGTCAGGCGGCGGATGTCGGAGGAGAACTCCTCCGGCGTCATGTCGAACTCGGCAGCCAGCTGCTCGAAGTTCAACTCGTCCTCATACTTGTCGGCGAAGTAGGTGAAGATTTCCGCCCCACCCGGCGCTTTCAGGCTGGTCTTGCCGCCGCCGGACGTTGCTTCCGTGATGCCGAGGCGATCGAGCGCGGCGACAAAACGGTCCGTGTCGCGCTTGTAGACCTCGTTCAGTTCCTCCTGCGGCACATAGACGGCGAGCAGCTCGTCCTGCTGGTCCTTGGAGAACAGCGTGGAGGTTTCGATATGCTCACGCAGCTGGTCGCGCTTGGAGAGAATGCCGTCGAAATGGCAGTCGAAGCACGAGCGGGCGTTGATGATCTCCACACCCTTGCCGATCGGCCGCTTGCGGAAGGAGACGATCGCCGTCGGGCCGATGTCGAGCTGGTCGCCCTTGTCGGTCGAGAGATAGTAGCCCTGCATGCCGTTCGGAAGCGAGAAGATCATTTCGCCGCCGTCATGGTCGAAGGCTTCGAGACCAGCCTTCAGGCGAACGCCTTCCGGACCCGCCGGGAAGCGCTTCAGCACCTGCTTGCCGACGTCGCCGGCAAAGTCATAGGACTTCCAGTAGTAGCCGCCAAACGGCATGTCGTGCCGCTCCAGCATGCGGTTGTGATCGGAAACGCCCGAGGAACCGTCGGCGAAGCCCGCACGAACGATGCGGCGGCGCTCGATATTCTGCTCGACAGGCACCTGGAAGCGCTTTTCAAGCTCCGAAATATTGGTCGGCAGCTTCATGAGGCGGTTGTAGACCTTCGGCCGTGCGCCGTTGCTCATGAACCAGTCGACGCGCATGATCGGCAACTGGCTCTGCGTCGCCTTGGCCAAAGAGTGCAGCTGGGCGTCGCTCGCCGGATCCACACCATAGAAATACTCGTTGATCAGGAAATCGTAGTCTTCCTGGCTCCATTCGAGGTCGCGCAGATCGACGCGAACGAGCAGGCCGTCGGATCCTTCCACTTCCTCGGGCAGCACAAGCTCCGGCCCGTAGGAGAGCGAGTTCAAAAGCTTCTTGAAGCCACCGGCGAGAACCTTCATGCGCTTCAGGAACGTTTCATGCGTCTCGCAGCTCATCATGCCGTTGTACTGGTCGCGGTAGCTGAAATAGCGCATGAACGGCTGGTCGTGTTCGTCCACCTCCGAAATGTCGCGCAGCGCCAGCTCGACGAAATCGAGATATTTCAGCATCGGCCGCGAGCGCTTGGTCTGCGTTGCGGAAACCGCTGTCGGGATATCCGATTGGTTCAGCGAGTTGATCCAGTCGGCCAGACCCTGCACTTCGGCGTCGCTCGGGCGTTTGCCGAGCGGCATGCGGCCGCTGGTGACGCTGGTGTAAAGCAGAGATTTGGCAGCGTCGCCGGGCGTTACGAAGGCCGGGTTGGCGGCAATCGAGGCTAGGTCGCCCGACGGGAAAGAGCCCTGCGAGCTTTCGCCCGGACCATGACAGTTGCGGCAATATTTGCCGATGAAGGCATCGGCTGCCGAGGCCAATTCCGCACTGCCACCCCCGGCGCTGAGCGCGGATTCGGCCGTCGCTTCGCTACAGACCGGGGCAGTGCTGGTCTCGACCGGTGTCACCTTCACCTCGCGATCGGCAAGGAAGGCATACATGGCCTGCTTGTCTTCATCGGACAGCGTCGAAAGGCCCTGTGCGATGCGGCGCATGACCGGATCCGACAGCGGCGAACCGGAGAGTTTCTTGCCCTCGTCGATCAGGCCCTTGGTGAAGACCTCGTGGGACGCCAGCCCGCTCATGCGCGCCTTGGTGATATCCGGTGCGACAGCGCCGGTCAGGCCCTTTTCACCCTCATAGGCACGGGCGAGATCAAGGCCATAGGTCGTGGTGCGCGGCGTGTGGCAATCACCGCAGCCACCGACATTCTCGATGAGATAGCGGCCACGCTCCATCTGGGTTTCCTCGCGCGGCTGGTAAGCCTGCACGGTGAAGTGGCTGCGCTTCCAAAGTGTGAGCGTGGTCTGCCGGTTGAACGGGAAGGCAATCTCATGCTCTTGCGAGGCGGCATCCGATTGCGGCAGCGTCTCGATATAGGCTTTGATATCCAGCACGTCCTCCGGCTTCATGCCGCCATAGGACGTATAGGGCATGACCGGGTAAAGGTTGTTGCCTTCCTTGTCGAGGCCGACCATCACGGCATTCAGGAAGTCCGCATTGGACCAGCCGCCGATGCCGTTCGGATGGGCGGAGATGTTTGGCGCGAAGAATTTCCCGATCGCCGTCTGCATTTCCATGCCGCCGGACAGCAGTTCGGTGTTGTCGCCCGAGCCATGGCAGGCGCCACAGCCAGCGGCGCCGAACACGACCTTGCCGTTGTCGGCATTCGGCTGGTAGGTGCCGAACGCATCCGACGCGAACTGGTCGATCGCCGATGCCCCGATGGGACAGAAGGTCAACATGGCAAGGCCAAGCGTTGCGGCAATGCCCGAGCGCCGACGGGAAAGTGATGTCTTGAACATGCGCATGGCTTGTTCCCTCGCTCCAAGAGGCCGGCGGACCGGCTGGAAATTCAATCTCTCACACAATTCCGGATGCAAAACCGCTTCGCAGTTTCTTCGGGAACTATCCTACCGAAACTCGAAACGCTCGAACTCGACGCGGCGTGGTGCCTTGCCGAGTTCCTTCAATCCTTTTTCAATGGCCATTCGCAAGGGCGGTGGACCGCAGAACCACAGGTCGGCCTCGGCGGGGTTCATCGATGTGCCCGCGACCAGCTTCGTTGCATCGAAGCGCCCATCGGTCGCCGAATTGTGCAGAACGAAGTTGAAGTTCTCGAGCTTTTCCGCCTGCGCGCGGAACGTCTCGAGGCCGATCGCCTCGGCGCCGTCGCGCACGCAATAAACCATGTGGATATCCTGCCCCTCGTCGCCTTTCAGCCGGCTCGCCATGGCGAGGAAGGGTGTGACGCCGATGCCGCCGGCAAGCCAGATCTGTTTCTTGCCGCCACGTTTATGATTGAAATGACCGTAGCCACCCTCGAGCGTCAGGGCATCGCCGACCGCAACCGTCTCGCGCAGCGCCTTTGTATAATCACCGAGTGGCTTGATGGCGAAACGGACGGAACCATCATCCTCGATGCCGGCGATGGTGAAAGGATGCGGCTCGCGAAGACCCGGCTTGTTGACGCGAAAGAAACCGAACTGGCCAGGCTTCGCCCGAAGCTTCCCGCCGATCGGTCTCGCCGAAATGATCGTCGCCCCGTCATGGCGCTCGACATTGACAACCTCGTATCTGCGCGTGCGAAGCCATGGCAGGAGCTGCGTATAGGCGTAGCTTACAATGCCGATGAGAGCGAACAGATTGAGATAGGTCGCCAGCAGTGCCGTGCCGTCATAAGGGCGCTTGATGAACATCTGATGGAACGCCACCATCACGAAGAGCAGGCCGATGAAGCGGTGCGTGATGCGCCAGTACTGATAGGGAATCTGGAAACGCGTCTTCGGGATCACCTTGACGATGCTGAGGACCAGCAGGAAGACAAAGGCATAGAACGCCCACTCCCCCGCCGTCTTCGCAAGCTGGTTCAGCCCGCTCGTCACGGAAAGCCCCTGGAAATCCGGTGCAATGAAATAGTGCACCAGGATAAGACAGAGCACCGCGATGCCGATCTTGCGATGGAACTGGTAGATACGGTCAAGTCCGCCGAAAAGCCTTTCGATGAAAGGCGGGCGTGTTGCCATGAACTGGGCGATCCCCATGGCCACGAAGGCCATGGAAGAGGCCATCAGCGAAAACGTGGTTCCCGCATTGGTATGGCTGACAGCCGGCACGGCCAGAAGGCCGGCAAAGACAATCAAAAGCGTCGCGATGATGGAACCCGCAGTCAACGTATGCCCCCACATTCAGCCGGTCGGTCGGAATCCCGGGGGCATGCTGGCAAGGCCCATGACATTCGTCAACCGCAATCCTCTAATCGACGGACGGGCCTTCGGCTTTATTCGGGTGTATCTTCGCTACGGGATGAGACGAGAGGAAAATCCCCTCACCGAAATCTAATATGACAATGGAACGAAACACATAGAATAGGGCGCCATAGGCGCCCTACCGACTTTCTGTCAATCTGTATCCGCTCATTTGCCCAGGCGGCGGATATCCTCCCGTGCCTTCTCGGCAAGGGGGTGGTCAGGATGGCGCGCGATGAAGAGCTCAAGCGCCTCCCGCGTGCCTTTTGCTTTGAAGCTCTTGTATTCGGCCTCGACGACGATTTCAGGGTCCGTCGGCGGAATCATCGTACCACCCGTGCCTTCGGGCCCGTTGCTTGCGGCCGACAGCACAAGACAGGTCGTTGCCATCATGGATATTTTAAAGAACACTTTGAATCTCCGCGCGAATAGCATGCTGCTGTCATCCGTTCTGTGTTAGGACGTTAATGAATCAGTAACGCGTTGCAAGCGCAATTCAACGCGCATGAGTTTCCACGCCAATTGAGGACTATCCATGGCGAAAGACCATGGATAGTCCACCCAATCTCCGGAGATCGCGATATGACAGGCACAGGCAAGACCACCAAGACGGTAACTGCAACCGGGACGCAGACAACCGACGGTCTTTTTTTTGGCACCGCATGGGACGGTCCGATCACCTATGCTTTTCCCACCGCCTCGTCGGATTATTCCTATACGGGTGAGCCCACGAACGTCTTCGGGACGGTATCGACGCTGCAGCAGAATGCCGCCAAGTTTGCCCTCGACACGGCTTTCGGCCCGGCGGCAAATGACGGTTTTTCCGTTGAGGGTTTCACAAACGTCACGATCTCGGGCGGCAGCAACACGACGGCGACCCTGCGCTTTGCCGAAACCAACGGCTCCGGAACGGCTCATGCGTATTTCCCGACGACCGCGGCGGTCGGCGGTGATGTGTGGTTTGGCCGCTCGTTCGACTATCGCTCGCCGGTCGCGGGAAACTACGCCTGGGCAACCATGCTGCACGAGATCGGTCATGCGCTCGGTCTGAAACACGGCCATGAAGCGGAATTCGGTTTTCCTGCCCTGCCGAGCAACACGGACTCGATGGAATATTCCATCATGACGTACCGCTCGAATGTTGGTGGACCTATCGATGGTTATAGGAACGAGGAATTCGGCTACGCGCAAACATATATGATGTATGACATCGCAGCGTTACAGCAAATGTACGGTGCCGACTTCTCAACAAACTCGGGCAACACTGTCTACAAGTGGAATCCCAATAGTGGTGATACGCTGGTGAACGGCCAAGTCGCGATTGATGCCGGCGGCAATCGAATTTTTGCAACGATCTGGGATGGCGGCGGCACAGACACCTACGACTTGTCGGCCTATACAACGGCCCTTTCAATTGACCTGCGCCCGGGCTTGCACTCCAAGTTCAGCGCAGTTCAGCTTGCCAAGTTGAACTTTGAAGTTGACGCTTTCGCGCGCGGCAATATTTTCAATGCGCTTCTCTTCAATGGCGACCTACGGTCTCTCATTGAAAACGCCAAAGGCGGTAGCGGCAGCGATACGATCCGTGGCAACCAGGGTGCCAACAGTCTCGTTGGCAACAACGGCAACGACAAGCTCTATGGTTTCGCCGGCAACGACAAACTGGACGGTGGTGCGGGAGTCGATACGCTGGACGGCAGCACCGGAAACGACCTTCTGACGGGCGGAGCAGGTGCCGACAAACTGATCGGCGGCAGCGGAACGGACACAGCCTCGTACGCCACGGCCAAAGCCGCCGTGCGAGCCAATCTGACAAATTCGTCAACCAATACAGGTGATGCCTTAGGGGATACCTATTCGTCCATCGAAAATCTTTTGGGCAGCGCTTTCAATGACAGGTTGGTCGGCAACAGCAGTGTCAACATGCTTACCGGTGGCACCGGCAGCGATACTCTGACGGGCGGAGCGGGTGCCGACAAACTGATTGGCGGCAGCGGAACGGACACAGCCTCCTACTCCGATGCCAAAGCCGCTGTGCGGGCCAACCTGGCGAATTCGTCAACCAATACTGGCGATGCCGCGGGGGATACCTATTCGTCCATCGAAAACCTGCTGGGCAGTGCGTTCAATGACAGGTTGGTCGGCAACAGCGGCGTCAACAAAATTACCGGTGGCAGGGGCAATGATGTATTGACCGGCGGTGGCGGCGGCGATGACTTTTATTTTGCCAAGGGTTATGGTAAGGACACGATCATCGACTTCCAGAACAACATTGATGATATCGATTTGCGGTCTTACAACTTCTCATCGATAAACTCGGTATTGGTCCGATCGACGCAGGTCGGTGCAGACGTCCAGATTAAATTTACCAGCACCGACATCATTGTTCTGCACGATTTCAAGTTGAGCGATCTCAACGCCAGCGACTTCCTTCTCTGATCGGAGGATTTCTGCGCTGAAATTTTCCTGCCTCCTGGCAGTAACCGTTTAAATTGATACGAAAAGGCCCAGAATCTCCGGGCCTTTTTTCGCAGGTAGATGATTTGTTCCCGAGCCTCGTTCAAACAGCTTCGCCTGAACACTGGATCTTTCAGCAGTCGTTCAGCCGCGCCTGCGCAACATCGGCGACGATCGAGAGCGCCAGTGTGCGCGCATCCCTTGCCTTGTCGAAAATTCCGATGGGGGCCTTGATCCGGGCGAGGTCGCCGTCACCGTAGCCACGTTGTCGCAAGGCTGCGCAGCGTTTTGCGTGCGTGCGGCGGCTTCCGAGCGCGCCGATGTAGAAGACCCTCGATGCCAAGGCGCGTTCGAGCAATGCCAATTCCCGATCAATGTCGTGGAACAGCAGTGCGACGGCGGTGTCGCGGTCCAACTGATCGTTTGTCGGTGCCTGGCCCCGTTCCAGCAGCAGGACCTCGTAGCCGGATGCAGCCGCGACCTGCGCCACGGTGCTGACCTCCATGCCGGTGCCGCCAAGCACGAGCCTTTCCCTTGGGCGGTAGGCGCGGACGAAACCCTCGCCGTCCCAACCGGTTTTGCCCTCATCGGCCTCAAGGGCGAGCGTCTGGCTGCCGGCATGATAGCGCAGGCTCACGGGGATGCGGCGCTGAAGGGCCGCCAGCGCGTGGTGCAGCACGGCGGCATCGCGCAGGACATGAATGGCGAGCGTGATGCCGCCGCCGCAGGGCAGCACGATATCGAAGAAAGGTGAACCCTCGCCGAGACGGAGGTTGCGGTCCAGGCCCTTTTGAAGGGCCATCATGGCTTCGGCGGCGACGGCCGCCTCCGTACAGCCGCCGGAGACGAAGCCGCAATAGAGGCCGTCCTCGCGCACCGCCATTTGCGCGCCGATGGCGCGGGCCGCGCCGCCGCGGATTTCGACGAGAGTGACGAGAGCCGCAGCATGGCCTTCCGTCATGGATTGCGCGGCGAAGGCGAGAATGTCGATCGCATCGTCCGAGAGGAAGGCGGCGCGTGGCTCCAGCGTCTCCGGCTCGGGGGCGATGCGAACGGCCATGTCACACCACCTCGCCCTGCGTTCCCTGCCAGCGGCGCACGATGCCGGGGTCCAGGTCGAAAAGATCGAGCACGCGTCCAACGGTGTGATCGACCATGTCGGCGAGGCTCTGCGGCTTGGCGTAGAAGGCCGGCACGGGCGGATAGATGATGCCGCCCATTTCCGTCACCTGCGCCATGTTCCTGATATGGCCAAGATGCAGCGGTGTCTCGCGCAGCATAAGGACGAGCCGGCGGCGCTCCTTCAACACGACGTCGGCGGCCCGCGACAAGAGGTTGTCGGTCGCGCCCGTGGCGATTTCCGCCATGGTCTTCACCGAACAGGGCGCAACGATCATGCCGAGCGTCTTGTAGGAACCGGAGGAACAGACAGCGCCGATATCCTTGTTGGAATGGGTGGTCGTCGCCAGTGCTTCCAGATCCTGCCTGGTGAAATCCGCCTCGGCCGCGAGCGTGATGCAGGCGGCGCGCGACATGATGAGATGCGTCTCGATCTCGAGATCGCGCAGCACTTCGAGGATGCGCTTGCCGTAGATGACCCCGGAAGCGCCCGAAATGCCGACGATCATGCGTCTTGGCCGCGTCATGACCTTTATCCCACGTTTTTGAGGAGGGCCGTGGCGCGGGCGGACGCTTCATCGCTGATACGCGCGCGCACGCCATGGAAGTTCGGGCCGCGCGTGGCGTCGAGCCCCATGCGCGAGGTTGTGCCGATACCGCTGGCCGAGGGATCGAGCGCATTGCCCGGCAGGCCCTCGATGATAACGACATCCTTGTGCGGCTGGAAATGGGTGGCGAGCGCCCAGAGGACTTCCGAGTCCTTGGTAATGTCCACATCGGCATCCACCACCACGACGTTCTTCAGATATTGGTCCCAGCCGAGCAGGCCAAGCATGACCTGCCGCGCCTCGCCCTCGCGGGTCTGGTTCATCGCGATATAGGCGTGGAAATGGGTGCCGGAGGACGGGTAGTGCACGGCGGTGATCGAGGGGAAACGGGCCTTCAGCTTCTCCACGACTTCAGCCTCGCGCGGCACGCGGCCAAGGTTCAGGTGCTCGGCCGAATTGCCGCCCGCGACGGAAACGAGCATGGCATCGCGGCGGCGCATGATGGTCTCGACGGTGAAGAGGTTGTTGGTCGAGCGGTCGGAAGAATAGCCGGTGAACTCGCCGAACGGCCCCTCTTCCACATGCGCCTCGGGATCGATCACGCCTTCCAGCACGATCTCGGCATGGGCGGGAACGCGGATGCCGTATTTCGGCGTGCGCACGACCTGCAAGGGTTCGCCCATCAGGCCGCCGGCGACATCGCGCTCGTCCTCGCCGAAGGCAAGGCGGGCGGAGGCGGCGATCATGAACAGCGGATGGCCGCCGATCACCATGGCGACGGGCATCGGCTTGCCCCTCTCCTTCGCCATGTTCATCAGCCGCCAGAGATGGCCGCGCGAATGCAGCGAGGTCGCCAGCGAATTCTTCGAATGGATCATCGCGCGGTGATAGCTGAGATTGCCCGCACCGGTTTCCGGATGCTCGCCGATGATGATGCCCGAGGTGATGTATTTCGCGCGGTCGGTGTCGAAGTGCTTCAGCATCGGCAGCATGTTGAGGTCGACGGCGTCGCCGGAGATGATCTCTTCGGTGATCGGGCCGCTTTCCAGCAGTTCCGGGGTGAAGGGCTTGTTCGAACGCGCCTGATAGGCCTCGTGCAGCTTGTCGGCGGTCGAGCCGAGAAGGCGGGCGATGCGATCCCGCGAGGCGAAGATATTGCAGATGACCTCGGCGCCGATGCCGCTGACATTCTTGAGGTGCAGCATCGGGTGCTGCCCCTTGTCCGCGAGGGTCCAGATCAGCGCTGTGGCGTCCTGATCGTCCGAGACCGGCCGGTCGATGGTGATGACGTCCTCGGGATGTTCCGCCTGGTAATCGGCCAGGAAACGGCGAACGTCTTGCTTGTGGTACTGGCTCATGTCTCGGCCTCGGTGTTCGGGGTTGGCGGCGCTTTCGGTCCGCCCGATGTGTAAAAACCCCCTCATCCGCCTGCCGGCACCTTCTCCCCGGTGGGGAGAAGGGGGAAACCGTGAGGTCCGCACTTCACCTTCTCCCTCACAGGGAGAAGGTGGCCCGAAGGGCCGGATGAGGGGGTCTTGCGCCCGCCGCCAATGAGCGACGGGCGTTTCCTTGTCAGATCAAGCCGGCTGCAGCAGATGCTTGCCGGTGGCGCGGTCGACGCCGGCGTAAGAATCCGTCAGGCGGGCCTGGGCGTCCCTCACGTCACGCGGCGGCGGCGACGGATCGATGCCGACGAGCTTGGCGATGTTGTTGCCGAGATAGCCTTCCAGATCGTCCTCGGAGAGGTTGATGCCGTGCGGTGGGTCCTTGCAGAGCACTTCCAGCTCGCGCAGCCACATGCCCGGATCGTTTGGCGGGCTGTCCGTGCCGAAGACGATCTTGTTCTTCGGCAGC
Source organism: Shinella kummerowiae (assembly GCF_009827055.1). Taxonomy (GTDB): domain Bacteria; phylum Pseudomonadota; class Alphaproteobacteria; order Rhizobiales; family Rhizobiaceae; genus Shinella; species Shinella kummerowiae. The sequence goes on along the minus strand of NZ_WUMK01000004.1, from coordinate 120,985 downwards.
TGCTGGGCGAACTCCACGATGCGCGACTGGAAGCACCAGCCAGATTCGCAGTAAACGTTCGGCGTGTCCATCGCCATCCAGAAGGATTCGAACGAGTAGTTGCCGCCCGTCTGGATGCCGAAGTGACCGATGATGAAGTTGACCATCGGGAACTCGCGGATGATCGGGTAGAACATCGTCGGGATGGTATACGGGCCGTCGCCGGTGTGGATGAGCACGACGACGCCGAGTTCGGCACACTTCTTCATCGCCGGACGCAGCCAGTCGAGTGCACGGTCAGGACGATAGCCGTGCATGTTCGCATGCAACTTCAGCATCTTGAAACCGTATTCCTTGACGTGGAATTCCAGCTCCGCAGCGCCGTTTTCGGGGCCCCAGCGCGGGTTGTAGTTGAAGTTGCCGATGAAGCGGTCCGGATACTTTTCGCAAAGCTCGGCGATGTAGGCCATGTAGTCGCGAATGCCGTCGCGGCCCTTGCGGTTGCCGTCACGGTAGCCGGTATTGCCCGGCGGCGGCTGGATGAAGCCCATGTCGATCCGGCGCGGCTTGCCGTTAATCATGTAGGGGCCGTCCATCAGCTTGAGCATGCGCTCGCCGGTGAAGGGCGTTCCCGTGTGGCGCCACGCCTCGTCGACGAGGTTGGTCGGGTGAAGATGGGTATCGATGATCATGGTTCACTCCGTTCAGTTTACGCGGCGAGCGAGACGCCGTGCTGGCGCAGATACGCCTCGGCTTCTTCGACGCTTGCCGGTGCCTTGGTCGGCTCGAGACCGATCATGCGGGCGACGTTGTTGCCGAGGTAATCCTCCAGCGTATCTTCATCGAGGTTCATGCCCTGCGGCGGCTCGTGGCAGAGGACTTCCAGAAGGTTGATCCACATGCCCGGCTCGTTCGGCGGCGTATCGGAGCCGAAGAGGATCTTGTGCTTTGGCAGCACCTTGGCGAATTCGACGATACGCGACTGGAGGCACCAGCCGGATTCGACGTAGACGCTCGGCGTATCCAGCGCCATCTGCATCGGCTCGAACACGTAGACGCCGCCGGTCTGCACGCCGAAGTGCGCGAGGATGAAGTTCACTTCCGGGAACTCGCGGATGATCGGGTAGAATTCGGTCGGGATCGAATACGGACCGTCGCCGGTATGCACCTTCACCATCAGGCCGAGCTCGGCGCATTTCTTGAGCGCCGGGCGCAACCAGTCGAGCGCGCGGTCGGGGCGATAGGCGTGCATGTTGGCCTGCAGCTGCACCATCTTGAAATCGAACTCCTTGGCGTAGCGTTCGATTTCTTCGGCACCGTTCTGCGTGCCGTAGCGCGGGTTGTAGACGAAGCAGCCGAGGAAACGGTCGGGATGCTCGGTCACCATCTTTTCGGTATAGGCCATGTACTGGCGGATGGCGGCCTTGCCTTCCAGGTCCATGACTTCATGCGTGTAGATGGTGTTGCCCTGCGGCGGCTGGATGAAGGCCTTGTCGATCCGGCGCGGCTTACCGTTCACATAATACGGGCCGTCCATCATTTTCAAAAGCTTGTCGCCGGTAAACGGCGGTCCGTCATGGCGCCAAGCCAGGTCCACCAGATCGGTGGGGTAGCAGCTTAGGTCGATTATCATTCGTGTTCTCCTGTCGTAGAGGGTCCGGTCGATGCGGGGCCGCGCGATGAACGCCATGCCGGCAGGCGCCGGGCGTGGATCCGCGAACTCAGGAAACGCCGATGACGGAGAAGAACGGCCGGGGCCCGAAACGGGGCACAAACGGCGGGTGTTCCTTTCGTAGTCAGCATCGACATCGCAGCCTCATCTTCCAACAGACGGTGAGCAATTGTCGGTGCTTCTACTCGACGCCGAAAAGACCACGGCAGCGGCTTTATGTCAATTAAAATATCAATCTAAGTGATTATTTTTAAAAGGTATTTTCATAAAAAAGCCAGCGACCGCCCGCGCGCTGGAGGGTGCGCGGGCGGTTCAGACAGAAGGTCTTGAGCAGGCGGGTAGCGGCAGGAGAAGCGCCGCTAGGCCGCCAGGCATGCGCGCAAGTTTCTGTCTATGCTGTCACGATCGAGATTGCGGCCGATGAAGACGAATTTCGATTTCGGCGTATCCTCACCCCAGGCGTGATCGGGACGAAAATCGACCAGCTTGTGAACGGCCTGGAGCACGAAGAATCGGTCATCGTTTGCCACCGACACGATGCCCTTGGTGCGGAAAATGTCGTCGCCGTGTTCGCCGAGATAATCCTTCAGGAAACCCGCCAGTTTCTCGCCGTCGAAGGATTGCGGGTAGACGAAGGAGTGGGACTTCACCGTTGCATCGTGGCGGTGCGGGCGCAGGGCCGTTGCATGGTCGTGTTTGTGGTCATGATCATGGCGATGGTCCGGGTGGTCGCAGGCGGCGTCGTGGCATTCAAGGTGGTGTTCGTGGTCCGGATGGTCACAGGCCGCATCATGGCAATCGTGGCTGTGATGGCCATGCGCGTCGTGGTCGTCGTCCATGTCGATGTCGAGGATTTCCGCCCGCTCGCGCACATAGGACGGCCGAAAGCCGTTGACGCCGAGGATGTTGGACAGGTCCACCTTGCCATAGGTCGAGCGCAGGATCGGCGCCGTCTGGTTGAGCCTGCGCAGCGACCCTTCGAGTTCGCCGAGCGCTTCCTCGGAGGCAAGGTCGATCTTGTTGACAAGGATGCGGTCGGCGGCGACGATCTGGTTGACCGCCTGGTTGTCGCTGCCATCGAGCACCGGATCATAAAGGTGCTGGTCGATATGCATGGCGTCGACCAGCGTGACGACGGCGTCGAGTTCCACCTCGTCAGCGACGCTGCGGTCGACGAAGAAGGCGGTGGCGACGGGGGTCGGGTCGGCCAGCCCCGAGGTCTCGACGATGATGTGGTCGAACTTGTCCTTGTGGCTCAAGAGCTTTTTCATCACGTCGATCAGGTCGTTGCGCACATCGACGAAGCAGCAGATGCAGCCGTTCTGCATCTGGAAGATCTCTTCGTCGGAGGCGAGCACCAGGTCGCTGTCGACGTCCACCTCGCCGAACTCGTTTTCGATCACCGCGATGCGGTGGCCGTGGCGTTCGGTGAGGATGTAGTTGAGCAGCGTCGTCTTTCCCGAGCCGAGAAAGCCGGTGAGGATCGTGATCGGGAGTTTCTTGCTGGCCGGTTCGATATGCATGTTCATGCGCCCTTCTCCCTCAGTGCTTTCAGGATGTCTTCCGGGGTGATCGGATAGTGGTGGAAACGCACGCCGATGGCGTCGTGGATGGCGTTGGCGATGGCCGGACCGATGGCGATGATCGGGTCTTCGCCCACCCCCTTGGCGCCCCAGGGGCCGCCCGGATCGGGGGCCGCTTCGAGAATGATCGTCTCGATGTCGGGCATGTCCATCGACAGCGGCATCTTGTAATCGACCAGGCCGGCGTTCAGCGACCGGCCGGTCTTCTTGTCGATCACGTAGTCTTCGGTCAGCGTGTGGCCGATGCCCTGCTGGATGCCGCCCTCGATCTGGCCCTGTGCCGCGATCGGGTGGATGACCCGGCCGATATCGTGCACCGGTATGACGCGTTTGACCTCGACGATGCCGGTTTCCGTATCGACATGCACCTCGGTGAAATGCGCGGCGAAGGAGTAGGATTTCGTCGGCTCGTAGGTGCCGTTCGCGACGATATTGGCGGCGGGAATGCCGCGCGACGGTCCCATGGCTTCGGCGACTGTCATGAAGCGGCCTGGCTCGGCCTTGACGAAGATCTTGCCTTCGGAAAGGTCGATCTCGTCGGGCTTGACTTGCAGCTTCATCGCGGCGCGCTCGAGAACGGAGGCGCGCACCTTGGTGGCGGCCATCTTGGCGGCGGTGCCGACGAGATAGGTCGTGTGGCTGGCGAAGGCGCCGATATCCCACGGCACCACGTCGGTGTCGCCATGGATGGTGCCGATATCCTCGAAACGCACACCGAGTTCTTCCGCGACAATCTGCGCCAGCGCGGTGTGTGCGCCGGTGCCGAGGCCGGCCGCCCCGGTGAGCAACGTCACCGTGCCGTCCTCGTTGACCTTCACGGTGGCGTTGCCCTGCTCCTTGATGCCGGGATAGGCAGAGGAGCCGTGCATTTCGCAGCCGACTCCCCAGCCGATGCGGATATGCGGTTGGCTCGGGTCCGGCGTGCGGTCGCGGTTGCGCAGTGCCTTCCAGTCGAGCACGTCGATGCCGTGCTGGAGGCAGATTTCCAGCCCGTGGCCGAGGATCGGATGGCCGGACGGCGCGATGTCGCCTTCCCGCACAACGTTCTTCAGTTTCAGTTCGGCCGGGTCCATGCCCAACCGTTCGGCCGCCTCGTCCATCTGGATATCGAGCGCATAATAGCTCTGCACCACGCCATAACCGCGGAAGGCACCGTTGATCGGCGTGTTGGTGTAGAGGCAGCGCCCTTCCAGCCGCACATTCTCGCAGCGATAGAGCGAGGTGGCGGCGGTGGTGCCGACAATCGTCACGCCCGGGCCGTGTGAACCGTAAGCGCCCGAATCGTAGACGAGCTTCATGTCGCGCGCGACCAGCGTGCCGTCGTTCTTGAAACCCTGCTTCAGCCAGATCCGGCAGGGATGGCGCGCGCGGCCGGCAATGAAGGTCTCGTGGCGGGTGAATTCCATCTTCACCGGGCGGCGCGTTTCCTTCGCAAGCAGCGCGCACAAAAATTCGTGCTGGAAACAGTCCTGCTTGGCACCGAAGCCGCCACCCATATGGTCGACCAGCACGCGCACCTTGGTGAGTGGCAGGCCGAGCACTTCGGCCAGGATGCCGCGCACCATGAAGGAGGACTGCGTGGAGGTCCAGAAGGTCAGCTTGTTCGAGCCGTCCCAGTCGGCGATGCAGACATTCGGCTCCATATAGGCCGGATGCGGACGGCCGCCGGAAAACGTGCCTTCCAGCACGAAATCCGCCTCGGCGAAACCGGCCTCCACATTGCCCCGGTTGACGCGCACCGGATCGAGCACCAGGTTGCCACCCGGCCCGACCTCGTGGATCAGCGGAGCGCCCGGAAGGGCCGCGTCTTCAGGCTCGAACACGGCCGGCAGGGCCTCGTATTCCACCTCGATCAGATCGAGCGCCTCGTCGGCGATCTCTTCCGAGATGGCGGCGACGGCGGCGACGCCCTCGCCCCAGAACCGCACTTTTTTGTCGAGGATATACTGGTCCTTGGTGCAGGAGGCCGAGCGCGGATGCGGCGAGCCGTAATGCAGCACGCGCGGCACGTTTTCATGCGTCAGCACGGCTTTGACGCCGGGATAGGCAAGCGCCTTGCTGACATCGATGCTCTTGATGCGCGCATGGGCGACGGTCGCGCGCTTGGTCTTGCCGTACAGCATGCCGGCGAGCTTGACGTCGCCGGTATATTCGGCCTCGCCCGTTACCTTTTCCAGCACGTCGTCACGGCGAACGCTCTTGCCGACGATCTTGAACTCGCGCTCTTCGATAGGGGTGTTGATGTTCATGATCTTGCAGCCTCCATCTCGCGCGCGGCGGATTTGATCGCGTCGAAAATCTTGGTGTAGCCGGTGCAGCGGCAGATATTGCCGCTGAGGCCGAAGCGGATGTCTTCGTCGGTCGGGCGCGGATTGTCGGCGAGCAGCTTCTTGGCCATCATCAGGATGCCGGGCGTGCAGAAGCCGCATTGCGAGGCGCCGTGCCGCATGAAGGCATCCTGCAACGGATGCAGCGTATCGACGCTCGGCTGGAGCCCTTCGACCGTCTCGATCGAACGGCCTTGAGCTTCGACGGCGAGCATCAGGCAGGCATTGACCGGCTCGCCATCGACCAGCACGGTGCAGGCCCCGCAATCGCCAACGTCGCAGCCCTTCTTGGTGCCGGTGAGGCCGACATCGTCGCGCAGCGCGTCGAGCAGCGAGCAGCAGGTTTCCACCGCCATGTCGCGCGCCTCGCCATTAATGGTGAGTTCGACGATCCGTTTCATGCGAAAGCCTCCAGTGCCTGTTTGATGGCGCGGCCGGTCAGTACGCCCACCATGTCGCGGCGGTAATCGGCGCTGGCGCGCACGTTGCTGATCGGCGTGCATTCCTCCATCGCCTTGTTCGCGGCGGTCTTGATGGTCGCCGCATCGAGCGCCGTACCGCGCAGCATGGCTTCCGCCTCCGGCGCCCGCAGCACGGTCGCGCCGACGGCGCCGAGCGCGATGCGGATGTCGTTGCAGAGGCCGTCCTCCATGGTGAGGCTGACGGCAACGCCGACGGTGGACAGTTCCATCGCCTTGCGGCGACCATGTTTGAGATAGGCCTTGCCGCTGTTGTCCAGCGCCGGCGGAACGGTGATACCGGTAACGATCTCGCCCTTGGCGAGTACGCTCTTGCCCGGGCCGGTGAAGAATTCGGCAAGCGGGACCACCCGCATGTTCGTGCGGCTGTAGATGTGCACGAAGGCGCCGTCGGCGATCAGCGGCGGAATCGTGTCCGCCGATGGCGAGGCGCGACAGATATTGCCGACGACGGTGGCGCGATTGCGCACCTGGATAGAGCCGAGCGAAGCGAAGGCCGCGCGCAGGTTCGGATAGCGCTGGCACACCAGCGGCAGGCGCTCCAGCCGTCCAACTGTCACCAGCGCGCCAAAGGTCAGGCCGCGCGCCTCGTCATAGGTGATGTCGGAAAGGCCGAGGATCGACTTGATGTCGATGACATTGCGCACGCGGCGCAGCCGCTCGCGGATTTCGACCAGCAGGTCCGTTCCGCCGGCAAACAGGAAGCTGTCGTCGCCAAGCTCGACAAGAAGGCGCGAGGCATGCTCCAGCGTTTCCGCCCGATGGTATTCAAAGCGTCTCATGGGATTTCCCTTGGTTCGGGGCTCCGGCGGCTCAGCGCCGCCGGACTATTGTCGGCTGCGCATCAGGCCGGATCGGCCGCCGGTGCACCGTTCTTGAGCTCGGAATCCTCCGGATCCTTCGCAGGAATGCCGTTGAAGAGGATGTTGAGAAGCGCTGCGGCAAAGGTGCCGACGAGCACGCCGCTATGCAGGAACTTCTCCATTGCGTTCGGCAGCTGGTCGAAGATCTTGTCCGCGACGACCGGCACCATGGCGAGGCCGACGCTGACGGCGACGATGTAGAGATTGCGCCGGTTGTTGGTGAAATCCACCTTGGCGAGGATCTTGACGCCGGTGGCCGAGACCATGCCGAACATCACGATCGCCGCACCACCCACCACATAGCTCGGGATCGATGCGCTGATGAAGGCGACCTTCGGCAGCAAGCCAAGCAGGATCAGGATGACGCCACCCGTTGCCACCACCCAGCGGCTCATGACGCCGGTGATCTGCAGCAGGCCGACATTCTGTGCATAGGTCGTGTAGGTGAAGGTGTTGAGGATGCCGCCGATGATGTTGCCGACGCCATCGGTGCGGAGGCCGCGTGCGAGATCCGCCTGGGAAATCTTGCGGCCGGCCATGTCACCGACGGCAAGGATCTGCCCGGTCGACTCGACCATCATCACCGTCATGACGGCACAGAGCGAAAAGATCGACCAGAATTCGAAGACCGGCCAGCCGAAGGCGAGCGGATGGATGATCTGCACCCAATTAGCATCCCCTACCCCGGCGAAGCTCACCTTGCCGGCGGCAATCGCGATGGCAAAGCCGATACAGATGCCGAGCAACACGGCGAGATTGGCCAGGAAGCCCTTCAGGAACCGCGTCAGAAGCAGGATCGAAACAAGCACGATCGAGGCGACGGCGAGCGCGAAGGGTGCGCCGTACGCCGGGTTGGGAATCATGCCTTCCGGCCCCCGGATCATCGGCTGCCCGCCGGCCGCCCAGTTCACGCCGACGCGCATCAGCGACAGGCCGATGATCAGCATGACCGTGCCGGTGACGATCGGGGGGAAGAACCGCACCCATCGCCCGAAATAGGGCGCGGCGAGAAGCGTGAAGATGCCGGAACCGATGACGGCGCCGATGACGCCGGGCATGCCGAGTTCTGGGTTGGTGCCCGTCGCGATGATCGAAGGGACCGCCGTGAAGGCGATGCCCATCATGATCGGCAGGCGAATGCCGACATTGCCGACGCCGAGCGCCTGGATGATGGTCACGATGCCACAACAGAACAGGTCCGCGCTGACCAGCATGGCGATCTGTTCCTTTGGCAGGTGCAGCGCGCTGCCAATGATCAGCGGCACGGCGACCGCGCCGGCATACATGACGAGAACGTGTTGCAGGCCCAGAGCCATGAGGCTCGGGACCGGATACATTTTTTCGACGGGATCCGTCGTTGCAGGATTGGACATTCGCTTTCCTCCCAGCGAACAGTGTTCCGGCGCGGTGCGGGCTTCTTGGCCTCGTGGTTTTTTCACCGCACGCCGTACGAGATGGATCATGCTTCTGGCCAAATCAGTAAACAATCGGCATAATTATATTTATTCATCCAACAATTGAATGAATTGGTCGCCATGGACATCACGCTTAAGCAGCTTCGGGCCTTCGTCACCGTGGCCAATCTCGGCCAGTTCACGCTAGCCGCCGACAAACTCGGCTCGTCGCAGTCAGCCGTCAGCACGCTGGTGCGGCAACTGGAAACGAACCTCAACCTGCGCCTCTTCGACCGGCACACGCGGCTGCTCCGCCTCACGCAGGCGGGCATGGACATCCTGCCGATCGCAGCGCGCGCCGTGGCGGACATCGAGGGCATGGTGGAAAGCTCGCGGGAGCTGAATGCGCTGCGGCGCGGCAAGGTTTCGGTCGCCGCCGGCACGGTTCAAGCAGCCCTGATGCTGCCGCAGCTCGTCCACGGCTTCACCAAGCTGTATCCGGAAATCGAGGTCGCGCTGCATGACGTGGCAGAGAAGACCGTGCTGGAGCAGGTCGCCAACGGTTCGGTGGATGTCGGCATCGGCACGGTGCCCGATGACGACACGGAGCTTATGGGCACGCGCCTTACTACGGACGAGTTCCTGGTGGTCCTCCACCCCGAAGACCCGCTGGTAAAGCTGGCGGAGCTTCGCTGGACCGACCTTGCCGATTGCAAGCTGATCGGCCCGCAGCGCGGCAACCCCATTCGCGACCGGCTGGAAAGCGAGCTGGTGCGCAACGGCATCGTGCTGCCGCTCGACAAGGCCATGCAGGAGGTGGCGCTGCCGCTGACGATCATCGGCATGGTCGAAGGCGGCCTCGGCGTTGCGATCATGACGTCTGCGGTCACGCGGCTCGCGACCTCCATGGGGCTCATCGTGCGTACGCCGACCGAGCCGCATATCAAGCGCGAGGTCAGCCTGATCCAGAAACGGACTCGATCGCTGTCTCCCGCTGCACGGCGGTTTCGCGATTTCCTGCTGAAGTCGGTGCATTAGCCAGCGGCGCACCGCACAATGGCCGGTAGTCCAGAGGGAGGATCGGACGCAACCACCCCGCGATTGACCGCGCGAGAAATCGCGCGTTATCTGATGGCGCTGCTGGACCGCGCGAGGCACGGGCAGGCAGGGCGCAGCGGCCACCGGTTCTTGCTGCGCGCGGAGGCTGGCGCCCATGGGTGCTCCGGCCAGCCGCCGCTCCCACACCAGACCAGGAGCACCCATGGCTCACTCCCTCAAAGGCGGCGCTGCACATGCCGCTGAACCCGCCCAGCCAAATCGTCCCGACCTTTCCACCGACGCCATCCGCACGGCGAAGGAGGATCTTGCCGCCTGTTTCCGCATGGCCGCGCGCAACGGCTTCGAGGAAGGCATCTGCAACCATTTTTCTGCGGTCGTGCCGGGGCATGACGATCTGTTCATCGTCAATCCCTACGGCCATGCCTTCCGCGAGCTGACGGCCTCGAAACTCCTGGTCTGCGATTTCAACGGCGCCGTCGTCGACGGCGACGGCGAGCCGGAGGCGACCGCCTTCTACATCCATGCCGAAATCCACCGCCGCCTGCCGCGCGCCAGGGTGGCCTTCCACACGCACATGCCCTACGCCACCGCGCTGTCCATGACCGACGGCCCGCCGCTGATCTGGGCCGGGCAGACAGCGCTCAAATTCTACGGCCGCACCGCAGTCGACGAAAATTATAACGGCCTGGCGCTCGATCATCGCGAGGGCGCGCGCATTGCCGCAACGGCCGGCGATGCGGATATCGTCTTCCTGAAGCATCACGGCGTGCTCGTGCTGGCACCGACCATCGCGGCGGCGTGGGACGATCTGTATTATCTCGAGCGCGCTTGCGAAGTGCAGGTGCTCGCCATGTCCACGGGCCGCACGGTTTCCCCGGTCGATCCGGCGATTGCGGACGCTGCCTACCGACAGATGCGCGAGGGTGACGCCGCCTCCGCCGCCGCTCACTTGGCCGCTATCCGCCGGCAACTTGACGCGGAAGAACCACAATATCGGCACTGAGATTCCGATAGGTCGGCACCGGTTGCCATGCCATGGGTGCCGACCTGCCTATTTTTCAACCAACTGATTCTTATTATCTTTTTATAGGAATTTTTGCGACTGCGAGAAACCTGAGCACCCGCGATTATATTCATTTTTTCATCAAACAATTGAAATAATGAATTTGTTTTAACTAATTGCCCGTGCTTTGTTTTCCGCCATAACAAGAAGGTGGGGACGAATGGTACGTGATACTCAAACTGCGTCGCTTGCAAATCTGGTACCCGGCCAGTCCTTTGCGCTTACGGGCGGAACCGTCATTCATGACGACGGTTCGCAATCGCTCAGCGACATCGTCGTCGGAGCGGATGGGCGCATCGTCGCCGTCGAGCCCTACCTCGATACCAGCACCTGCGGCGCTTGCGTGGACATCACCGGCATGCTGGTTTCGCCCGGCTTCCTCGATGCGCACCAGCATCTCGACAAGACCGGTGTGCTGCGCTTCACGCCCAATCCCTCCGGCACGTTGCAGGGCGCTCGCGAAGCCTTCGCCAAATATGCCCGCACCGCCGGCCCGGACGACATTCACAAGCGCGCCACGCGCACTGTCGAGCGATGTCTGTCCCGCGGCACCACGGCCATCCGCAGCCATATCAATGTCGACAAGGATGCCGGCTTCCACGGCATCGAGACGCTGGCCGGTGTTCGTGACGCCGAAAAAGACCGCATCACTCTCCAGCTCGTCGCCTTCATGACGCCGCACCCCGGCCAGGATTTCGACTGGCTGGCGAAGAACATCGACGGCGCGGTGGCGCTGGCCGATGCCGTGGGCGGCACGCCGGCCGTCTCCGAAGATCCGCCACGTTATCTCGACATGCTGTTCTCCGCCGCCGTGAAGGCCGGAAAGCCGGTCGACCTGCATCTCGACGAGCACCTCAAGGCCGACGTGCATCTGCTGGACGCCGCCCTCGAACGGGTCGAGCGGTTCGGCATGCAGGGGCGCACCGTGTTCAGCCATGTCTCCGTGCTGAGTGCCCTGCCCCGCTCGGATTTCCAGCGTATCGCCGAGCGCATGCTCGCCCTTGATGTCGGCGTCGTGACGCTGCCGGCGGCAAATCTCTACCTGCAGGGCCGCGATGCCGAGATGCTCCCTCCACGCGGCCTGACACGCGTCGCCGAACTCTACCGGGCCGGCGTCACCATCGCCACGGCCTCCGACAACATACAGGATCCGTTCGTGCCGACGGGTTCGGGCGACATGCTGGAAATCGCCCGCTGGACATTGCTGGCAGGCCATCTGCGCGGCGACGAACTTGCCGCCGCCCACCGCATGATCACCACGGCACCTGCCCGCCTGATGGGCCTTGGCAAGGACTACGGCTTCAAGGCCGGCGCGCGCGCCGATTTCATCGTCACCGACTGTATCGACACCGACACATTGGTTGCCGGCGGGCCGGACCGTGCCTTCGTCTTCTCGAAGGGGCGGTTGGTCTCGCACAGCGCAACCGAAAATATCCGCTCGAAGGAGGACGCATAGGGAACGACCACTCCGGGGGGATTGATATGCAATCTAATGGGAGGAACAAATGAAAAAGACTGCATTTTCACGTCGTTCACTGCTTGCATCCACCTTCGCATTGGCCCTCGCCGGCTCGATCTGGCAAGCGCCGGCCCATGCCGGCGACTTCAAGATGGGCCTGCTCGTGCCCGGCAGCGTCGCGGAGGAAGGCTGGAACCGGATCGCCTATGACGCGCTGAAGCGCGTCGAAAACGAACTCGGCGCGAAGATCAGCTATGTCGAGCTGGCCGACAACCCGGCCGCCTTCGAAAAGGCCTTCCGCGACTATGCGAGCCAGGGATACCAGGTCGTCCTGGGGCACGGTTTCCAGTTCCAGGACGCCGCCCTCACGACGGCGGAAGAGTTTCCGGATACCGTTTTTCTCATCTCGTCGAGCAGCGTCCATGAAGGCAAGGTGATCGGCCTCAACACCGATGCCAGCCAACCGTTCTATCTCATGGGCGTGATCGCAGCGACGATGGGCAAGGGTGCCGGCCTCATCGGCGGCATGGAAATCCCGCCCATCGCGCATGCCTTCGAGGGTTTCCGGAGGGGCGTCGAGAGCGTGAAACCGGACTTCCCCGTGTCGACGGTGTTCATCAACAGCTTCACCGATGCAGGTGCCGCCAAGGAAGCCGCCGTCAGCATGATGTCGCAGGGCGCCGACTTCGTCGTTCCCAATGCGAACGCTGCGGGACTGGGTGTCATCCAGGCCGCACGAGAGGCAGGCGCGCAATCCGGCACATTCAGTGTGTACAGCGACCACACGGACGTCGCCCCCAAGAACATCCTCGGCACGTTCATCGCCGATTACGGTCAAGGCATCGTTCGCATCGTCTCCGGCATCCGGGACGGCGCCGTGCCGCAAAGCAATGTCGACTTCGGCCTGAAGGATAAGGACGTCATCAAGTTCACCTTCAATGACGAAGCCGCCAGAACGATACCGCAGGACCTGCGCAAACACCTGGAGGAGGTGAGCGCGAAGATCGCTGCGAGCGAGATCCAGACACGCGCGAAATAAGCGCGGCTTTTGGGAACTTATCAAATGGGAGGAACATCAATGAAACTTTCAAGAAGAACATTTCTGGAAGGCGTGGCGGCTCTGTCCATCGCCGTTTCCGTTCCGGCAATGGCGCATGCCGAGGACCTGAAAATGGGCCTACTCGTGCCCGGCAGCGTTTCGGAAGAGGGATGGAACCGGATCGGCTACAACGCGCTGAAGGGCGTGGAGGAACAGCTCGGCGCCAAGATCAGCTATGTCGAGCTGCAACAGAACCCGGCCTCCTTCGAAAAGGCTTTTCGCGACTATGCCAGCCAAGGCTACAAGGTCATCCTCGGCCACGGCTTCGAATTCCAGGACGCAGCACTTGAAGTCGCCCTCGATTATCCGGACACCTACTTCCTGATCTCGTCGAGCAGCATCCATGAAGGCAATGTCATCGGCCTCAACACCGATACCAGCCAGCCCTTCTACCTGATGGGCGTCATCGCCGCGAAGATGGGCCGCAAGGCCGGTCTCGTCGGCGGCATGGAAATTCCGCCGATCCAGCAGGCCTTTGCCGGCTTCAAGAACGGCGCCAAGAGCGTCAACCCGGATTTCCCGATCAGCGAAGCCTATATCGGCAACTTCACCGATACGACGGCGGCCAAGGAAGCGGCACTGAGCATGATCTCGCAGGGGGCCGATTTCGTCGTGCCGAACGCCTCGGGCGCCACGGTCGGCGGCTATCAGGCAATCTCCGAATCCGGCCCGGACGTGCGCTCCTTCTCGATCTTCAGCGACTTCACGCCGGTCGCGCCCAACAACATTCTCGGCCTCTACGTCGCCGACTATGCCCAGGGCGTGGTGGAAGTCGTGCGCACGATCAAGGATGGCAGCCCGCCGACGGAAAACGTCGTCTTCGGCCTCAAGGACCCGAAGGTCATGTCCTTCACCTTCCGCGACGACGGCCCGGTCTCCGTGCCGGAAGACATTCGCGCCGAGGTCAAGGCGATCAGCGACAAGATCGCGGCTGGCGAGATCAAGACCGGCGAATAACCGGGCCGCGCTGCGGCCGGCCATCCGGCCGCAGCGCATCCTTGCGCGCCACATCAACATCCGGATCGATCCATGGAACAGGTAAACCAGGGAGTGCGTGAGAACGTGTATCCTCAAGCAGCCCAAGCCCTCTACCGGACGCTCTCGCAGGTCGCGATCAGCGCCGTAACACCTCTTGCGGCGGTCATCGTCGCCCTCGCCTGCGGCGCCGCCCTGTTGTGGCTCAACGGCTTCAACGGAAGCGACGTCGTCACGGTCATGATTTTCGGATCATTCCAGGACATGCGCTCGGTCGGCGAAATCCTGCTGAAAGCGACCCCGCTCATCCTGATCGGCGCCGGGCTCTGCGTCGCCTTCCGCTGCAAAATCTGGAACATCGGCGCCGAGGGCCAGCTCTATGTCGGGGCGATCGCCGCGACCTTCGTCGGCACCAGCATCGACGGCCTCTCGGTCTGGGTGCATGCGCCGCTCGTCATGCTGGCGGGTGCGATCGCGGGTGCTGCCTGGGCCGGCATCGCCGGCTATCTGAAGGTGCGTTTCCAGGCGAGCGAGATCGTCACGACGATCATGCTCAACTACATCGCGATAATCCTGACCAGCTATCTCGTCACCGGGCCGATGAAGGATGCGAGCGCTGCCTATCCGCAGTCTGCCCGCCTGGTGCGGGAAGCCTGGACGCCGCGCATCGTCTCCGACATGCGGCTCCACGTCGGCATTCTCGTCGCGGTGGTGCTGGCGGTCGCACTCTACATCTTCCTGCAAAGAAGCAGCCGTGGATTTGCCCTGCGCGTCGTCGGCCAAAATCCGCATGCGGCGCGCTATGCCGGCATGAATGTCGGCCGCAACATCATGATCGCCATCTGTATCAGCGGCGCGATGGCCGGGCTTGCGGGCGCCTTCGAGGTCGCCGGTGTCACACACCGTCTCTACCAGAACATTTCGCCCGGCTACGGCTTCGAGGGCATCGCCGTGGCGCTGCTCGCCGGCAACAACCCACTGGCGGCAATCCTCTCGGGCGGGCTGTTTGCGACATTGCGATCCGGTTCCGAAGTCCTCCAGATCACCTCGCAAGTGCCGCAGGTCCTTGTGCTCGTCATCCAGGGCATCGTCATCCTCTCGGTCGTCGCCTTCGCCAAGCTGCGTGACATCATCAGGATCGTGGCCTGAAAGAATGGAAACTCCCGCAAGGAACTTACCTTGCGTGAAAACAAAATCTTAGGCGACCTTCCTGAAGGATTTTCTTAATGGACGACATGATGTTCCTCACCTTCCTCGCGACGCTGGTCGGCGCCGCCTGGAGGCTTGCGACACCCCTCATCTTCGCCTCGATCGGCGAGGTCTTTTCCGAACGGGCGGGCGTGCTCAATATCGGCCTGGAAGGCACCATGCTCGTCGGCGCCTTCTGTGGCTTCGCGACGGCCTTTGCGACCGACAGCGTTCTCCTGGGCCTTCTGACCGGGGTGCTGGGCGGCATGCTGTTCGGCCTCGTCTTCGCCTTCTTCACGATCACCATCAAGGCGGACCAGATCGTGGTGGGCGCAGCGCTCAACCTGCTCGGCATGGGACTGACGGCCTTCCTCTTCCGCACCTACTATGTCTCGACCGGCAAGGGCATCGAGATCGCCCAGCCGGTGCATATTCCCTGGCTCAGCGACCTGCCCTTCCTTGGCGAGGCCTTTTTCCAGCAGAACCTCATCGTCTATTCGACGATCCTCGTCGCGATCCTCGCCACGCTCGTGCTCTACCGCACCTCCTTCGGCCTGACGCTGCGCGCCGTCGGCGAACATCCGAAGGCCGTCGATGTCGCCGGCCGGAATGTCGCGGCCTATCGCTATGGCGCGGTCCTCGTCGGCACGGGGCTTGCGGGGCTCGGCGGTGCGTTCCTGACGCTCGGCCATTCCAACCAGTTCGTCGAAGGCATCACCTCGGGTCGCGGCTTCATCGTGCTGGCTGTGGTCGTCTTCGCACGGTGGTCGCCGATCGGCGCGTTCTTCGTCTCGCTGCTCTTCGGCCTGTTTTATGCCTTGCAGCTCATGCTTCAGGCGCAAGCGTCCATCGTCGTGCCCTATCAGGTCCTGCAGGCGCTTCCCTACATCATGACGATCATCACGCTCGTCGTGGTTCGCGGCAAGGGTGCAGCCCCCGGCAAACTCGGCCAGCCCTACGAGATGAGGTAACGGACATGTCCCAGAAACCCTTCCTGCGCATCGACAATATTCGCAAGCGCTTCGGCCCGATCGTTGCCAGCGACGGCGTCTCGCTGGAGATCCAAGAGGGCGAGATCCATTCGCTGCTCGGCGAGAACGGCGCCGGCAAGAGCGTGCTGATGAGCATGATCTGCGGCATGGTTCGCCCCGACGAAGGCGAGATCATCTACAAGGGCCAATCGGTGCGCTTCAACAGCCCGCGCGAGGCGATCCGCCAGCACATCGGTATGGTGCACCAGCATTTCATGCTCGTGCCGAACCTGACGGTGGCGGAAAACTACATCCTCGGCCAGGGCTCGGCGCTGCGCGTCATCAACGACATGGACGAGGTTCATGCGAAAATCCGTGAGCTGAGCGACCGCTATGCGCTCGACGTGCGCCCGGATGCGCTGATCGAGGATCTTTCCGTCGGCGAACAGCAGCGCGTCGAGATCCTGAAAACCCTATTCCATGGCATCGACCTGCTGATCCTCGACGAGCCGACCGCCGTGCTCACCCCGCAGGAGACAGACCGTCTGCTGGCCCTGATGCGCGACCTCGTCAAGGATGGGAAGACCGTCGTCTTCATCTCGCACAAGCTGGACGAGGTGATGCGCGTCAGCGACCGCATCAGCGTCATGCGCGACGGGCGGGTTGTCAACACCGTGAATGTTGCCGACACGGATGCGCGCGGACTTGCGCGCATGATGGTGGGCCGTGACGTCGGCATGGAGTTGGCCCGCAACCCCGCCAACCCCGGCCCGCTCGTGCTGTCGGTCGAAAATCTCACCTGTCGCAGCGAAACCGGGCTTCCCGCCGTCCGTGGCGTGAGCCTTCATGTGCGCGCCGGCGAGATCGTCGGTATTGCCGGCGTTTCCGGCAATGGCCAGACCGAACTGTCGCTGGCGCTGTCCGGCCTGCTGCCGGTCGATGGCGGTCGCGTCGTGCTCAACGGCAAGGATATTACGGGCCTCGACCCCGTCCGCATCAATGCCAGCGGTTTTTCCCACATCCCGGAAGACCGGCACAAACACGGTATCGTCATGTCGATGTCGCTCAGCGAGAACACCGTCCTCCAGCGTTACGACCAACCACCCTTTGCCGCACGCGGAATGCTGAACCGCCGCATGATCAGCGAGCATACCCGCGATCTCATCAAGCGCTTCCGCATCAAATCCCGCGACGAGGATCAGCGGATCGGCGACCTGTCCGGTGGCAACCAGCAGAAGCTGGTGGTCGCGCGCGAACTGGCACGCAATCCGGATTTCATCCTCGTCAACCAGCTCGCCCGCGGCATCGACATCGGCGCGATGGAGTTCGTCATGGAGGAGATGCTGAAGCAGCGCGACAGCGGGCGGGCCATCCTGCTCATCTCCACGGAGCTTGAGGAACTCTTCGCGATCTGCGACCGCATCCTCGTGATGTTCCATGGCGAAATCCTCGGCGAGCTGCCGCCGGACCGCACCCGCCTCGATGAACTCGGCTTGCTGATGGCCGGTAAAACGGAACAGCCGGCGCTTGCGGGCTAGACAGGGATGGGTGTGGCAGCGTTTGATGGCAGCCGCATAAACAGGAGGGCAGCACGCCCATGAACATAACCCTGCGGCAACTCAGGGCCTTCATCGCGGTAGCCGAGCTCGGCCAGTTCAATCTCGCCGCCCGCAATCTCCACCTCACCCAGTCGGCTGTCAGCATTCTCGTCCGGGATCTGGAAGCGGAGATCGGCGTGCGCCTGTTCGACCGGCACACCCGCATGGTCTCGCTCACCCTCGTCGGCCAGGAATTCCTGCCCCAGGCGCGAAAAATCCTGAAGGACCTGGAACTGGCCGTCGGCGACGTGCGCGACAATGCTTCGCTCAAGCGCGGCCAGGTGACGGTTGCCGCGGCGATCGTGCTTGCCGCGACCGTCGTGCCGCCAATCCTCGCGCGGTTCCTGCGCATGTACCCGGAAATCACCGTCAACATTCGCGACATGCCCGAAGAGCAGATCAGCCCCGCCCTCAAGCGCAACGAGGTCGATATCGCGATCGGCACGCTTTCGGAAGACGATCCCGAGATTGCCGCCACATCGCTGCTGCGCGACAAGCTGATGTTCGTCTGCCGGGAGGATCACCGTTTCGCCAAGCGCAAATCCGTGCGCTGGGCCGAATTGAAGGACGAAACCCTCATCACGCTCGCCGCGTCCAATCCGTTGCGCAACATCGTTGAGCACAATCTCATCCGCGTCGTGCCGAGCTACCGGCCGAAATACGAGGTGCGCTTCTCGACCACCGCCATCAGCATGATCGCCGCCGGCATGGGCGTCGCCGTTTTGCCGGAAAATTCAAGCCAGCTCGCGTCCGCCGTGCGGGTGATGACCGTCGACCTCATCGAGCCGCATGTCATGCGCGATGTTTCCGTGCTGCAACGGCGCCATCATAGCCTCTCGCCGGCTGCCGAACATTTGAAAGCCGTGTTCATTGCCTGGGCAGCGGAGAAGACGGGATCCACTGTTCGCAGTTGAGGGCGCCCCGCTGTTGGCGGAAGCGCCCTGTCTTTGCTTTTCACAGATCCGGTTGGAGCCGGCCTACAAAGTTTCACATCGCCTGTGGCACGCTCGTGCCCTGCCCGATCAGGCCGATGAGCCGTTCTACCGCCGCGGGGATCGGCCCGATCACCGGCGTATCGAAGACCTGCCGCAGCCGGTCTGCGGCCTGGCCGAGCGGGCCGCCGCCGATGATCACGGCCTCCGCACCGTCGAGTTCGATGCAGGCACGCACCGCGCCCGCAAGCGCCTCGGCCAGAAGGCCGGTATCGGACGCAAGCGCGACCGGATCGCCCTCCGTGCAACGCACACCCGTATAGAGATGGCCAAGGCCGAGGTCATGGGCGCGTTGGTCGATGGCTTCGATCAGGTCCGGCGTCGAGGTTGCGACGCCGAACTTCTGGCCGCCCTGCGAAGCCTCGATCATCGAGGCCTCGCAGATGCCGACCACGGGAACCGCGACCTTGCCGCGAAGCTCGGCCAGGCCGGGATCGCCGAAGGCGCTGACGATGATGCCCGCACAATCCCGGCCGTGCGCGGTGCCCAGCTCGACCACCTGCGTGGCAGAGGCTGTCAACTGCTCGGGCGTGACGATCATGGCCGGGCTGCGGCTGGCCGTCACGGCCTTCACGTCCAGCCTCTCGGCTGAAGACCGCAGCGCGATGGCCTGCATCATGTCGCTGGTGGTCTCGGAACTGTTGGGATTGATCAACAGTATGTGCGGGGTCATTACGGTTATGCTCCTGCCTTGAGGGGTTCGACGGCGATGTCCTCGCTCTTGCCGATGACATCCGCACGCTGCGTGAGGTCTTCCATCGACATGCCGTAGGTTTCCGGCCCGAGGCGGATGCAGACGGCGAAGACCGCATACATGGCAGCCGCGAGGCCGAAGACGCCGCCCATGCCGTAAGCATCGAACAGGGCGCCCGAGATGGTCGGCACGAAGGAACCGGCAGCCGAGCCCGTCGCCAGGATGAAGGCAACGCCGAAGGCGCGGATACGGGTCGGGAAGAGTTCCGGCGCATAGATCCAGATCGAGGTGTTCAACAGAAGCACGAAGAACTGGAAGAGCGCGCCGAAGAACAGCACCAGATAGATTGTGGTGCCGAACTGCATGATGGAAAGCGCCGCAAGGCAGGCGCAGATCGCACCCACGGTCAGCACGCGCTTGCGGGGGAAGTAATAGCCGAACATCGAAGCAGCAATGGCGCCGAGAACGCTGCCGCTCTGGATGATCATGCTGTAGAGCAGGCTACCCTGCAGCGTGTAGCCCATCGAGACGAAGATGATCGGCATCAGCGTGAGCACGGAAAGCTGGGCGCCGTAGCTCATCAGGATGGCGATCGATACCGGAATGATGCGGCCGAGGAACGGTGCGCGGAAAAGTTCCTTCCAGGCGCCCTTGGCGCGTGGTGCGTCCTGCTCGTTTTCCTTGGAGAGATATTCCTTGACGACGAGGTTACGCGGCCGGAGCGATCCGGATTCCAGCACCGAAAGCACCTTGTTCGCTTCGTCGATGCGCCCTTGTGACGCCAGGAACCGCGGTGTTTCCGGCACGTAGCGACGGTAGAACACCACCAGCAGCGCCGGCAGTGCAAGCGAGGCAAACAGCCAGCGCCAGCTATCCTCGCCCGGGAAGATGCTGAAGATCATCAGCCCGTAGACGGGTGCCAGGAAGTTGCCGAAACCGCCCGCGCCCACATTGACGAGGCCGGCCGCCGTTCCGCGGAATTTCGGCGAGCAGAATTCCGACAGCATGGTGACCGCCGTCGAGATTTCCCCGCCGACGCCGAAACCGACGATCGCCCGGGCGATGCACAGGAACATGAAGTCCGGTGCCAGCGCGCAGGCGGCCGAGCCGAGCGAGAACAGCAAGAGATTGATCGTCAGCATGACGCGGCGGCCGTAGCGGTCGCCGAGAATGCCCGAAAGCAGGCGCCCGATGGCCGCGCTGCCAAATGTGATCGTATTCAGGAAGCCGATATCCGTGCCGGTCAGGCCCCAATGCTCCTTCAGGAGCGGGCCGGACACGCCGATCGTGTTCTGTTCAAAACTGTCGAACAGGCACCCGATCAGCACCAGCGCGATGATCTGCTTATGCGCGCCGGTAACCCCGATACGGGTGAGCGCTCCCTCCAGTTGACGGATTGCCGGCGATGATTTGCCGGACTGCACCATACCTTCTGCTGCCATAGTCTCCTCCTCTTGGCATCAGCATGAAAATCAATTTTCATATATTACATCAATGAAATCATCTTTTCAAGAAACTTGATGACAGTTTCACCACACACGCTTGCGAAGTCCGGCCAGTCCGTTACAACCCTGATTTAATGAGAGAAGGCGATGAATGAGATGAGCTCCACGGATCGTTCGTTCCTGTTTCGCGTGCGGGATGCGCTTGAAGGTCTGCATCCTGCCGAGCGTCGACTCGGCGACTTCGTCTGCGACTTTCCGGGGGAGCTTGCGAGCTACTCAGCCTCCGAACTCGCCAAGCTCGCCCAGGTCTCCAACGCGACGGTGACCCGCTTCGTCCGGCGCCTCGGCTACGAGAACTACGAGGAAGCGCGCCGCCATGCGCGCGAGGAAAAACAGACCGGGTCGCGCCTGTTCCTCGCCGCCTCAACCGATGCCGCGGCGGCTCAGTCGGTTGCCGCCCACGTCGCCCAGGGCATCGCCAATCTGGAGGGCACCTTCGCGACGATCACCGACACGCAGGTGGATGCGGTCGCGGATGCGATCCTCAATGCGCGCAAGACCTGGGTGCTTGGTTTTCGCAGCAGCCACGCCTTCGCCGACTATCTGCAATGGCAGATGACGCAGGTGGTGGAAAACATCGTCGCCATTCCAGGCGCCGGCCAAACGCTTGGCGAACACCTCGTCAGTGTCACCGACAAGGATGTCGCGATCGTTTTTGGCCTGCGCCGGCGCATCGCGCAGATGGAGACCATCCTGTCCGCCATCGAGAAGAGCGGTGCCAAGCTTCTCTACCTGACGGACGAGGGTGTCGCGCACCGCGCGACGGCAACGTGGCACTTCCGTTGCCAGACACTGGCACCGGGGCCGCTGTTCAACCACGTCTCGGTCATGGCCATCTGTCACCTGATCGCAACGCGCGCCATCGAACGGGCCGGCGCCGCCGGTCGCACGCGCCTGCGCGGTATCGAGCGCTTCGGCGACACGCTGGAGGAACTATAGCCGCCCCGTCACGGCCGCATCAGGGTCGGCCGTCGGTGAACTCGATGAGATCCCAGAGATTGCCGTAAAGGTCCTTGAACACCGCGACGATCCCGTAGTCCGCGGTCTTCGGTTCCCGTTCGAAGGCCACACCCTTTTCGACCAGGGCATGATAATCGCGCCAGAAATCATCGGTGCGCAGGAAGAGGAAAACCCGCCCGCCCGCCTGATCACCGACATAGCGCGCCTGATCGGGCGACGACGCGCGGGCAAGCAGGATCGAGCAGCTGCCCGTTCCCTTCGGCCGCACCACCACCCAACGTTTGTCCTGTTCCGCCTGGTACGTGTCGTCGACCAGTTCGAAGCCAAGCGTGTCCACGTAGAAGTCGATGGCTTCGTCATAATCGCGGACGATGAGCGCAATATGGGCGAGGCTCTGGTTCATGAAACGTCTCCTCGGAACGGCTCGGCGCAAATTGGTCGGGCGGCATCCCATCGCGGGAAACAGCGCCCACCCTGCATAAGGCCGGGCATCCGCTGCCGTCAATGTCGATGCTGTCGTCGATGGAATGGCGGAAAATGGCGACTTCTAGCACGAAAGATCCCGCAAGACGCTGCGGGAACCGGCACCTCTGGCTTTCGCGCACACGCATTGATATATCAGGAAACTCGTCGTTCGATTTACGGCATGTTTATGTGTGATATATCAGTTGGAGCGCCGGAACGTGGACAACGCGGCATCGCAGGCCCACCTCGCCTACCTCACCCTCGAGGGGCTGATCGTCACGCTCAAACTGAAACCGGGCTCGCTGGTGACTGAGCGCCAGCTCATCGAACTTGCCGGCCATGGCCGCACACCGGTGCGCGAGGCGATCCAGAAGCTCGAATGGCAGGGATTGATTGCCGTGCGCCCGCGCGCCGGCTTGCAGATCACGGCAATCCGGCCGGATGACCATGCCCATGTCATGGCCACGCGCCGGCAGCTTGAACCCCTCGCCGCTGCCCTCGTGGCCCAGCACGCCGACGACGATCACCGCGAACAGCTCGTCGCCTGTGCGCAGGCCATGACGGCCTGCTCGATCCATTCCGATGTGGAGGGCTTTCTTGCGGCCGACAAATCCTTCGACGAAATCATGGAGCAAGCCTGCCCCAACCGCTATCTGACAGCGGCGCTCGCTCCCCTGCAAACCCATTCACGCCGTCTCTGGTTTACCCGCGCCGACAACCGGCACATGGATGGTTCGGTGGAACGCCACGTGAAGGTCATCCGCGCCATCCGCAACGGCGATAGGCTCGCTGCCGAAGCGGCGATGACCGACCTGATCGACTATCTCTCCGCGTAAGCACAAACAAAAAGGGCGACCCGAAGGCCGCCCTGCATTCTTCCTGTTCGCCAAATCAATCGACGAAGGCGCGCTCGATGACGAACTCGCCGGGCTTGTTGTTGGAGCCTTCGACGAGACCCGCCTCTTCCAGCAGAGCCTTGGTTTCCTTCAGCATCGCCGAGGAGCCGCAGATCATGCCGCGATCCACGGCCGGATCGAAATGCGGCACGCCGAGATCGGCGAACATCTTACCATTGCGAATAAGGTCGGTGATGCGGCCCTGTTGCGCGTAATCCTCACGGGTCACGGTCGCATAGTGGCGCAGCTTGTTGCCGACCACTTCCGCTAGGAATTCATGGTTGCGGACTTCCTCGACAAGGTCGAAACCGTATTGCAGTTCGGCGACTTCGCGGCAAGTATGCGTCAGGATGACTTCGTCGAACTTTTCATAGGTTTCCGGATCGCGCATCAGGCTCGCGAAGGGCGCGATACCGGTGCCGGTAGAGAACATGTAGAGGCGCCTTCCGGGCGTCAGCGCATCGAGCACGAGCGTGCCGGTCGGCTTCTTGCGCATCAGCACGGTATCGCCCGGCTGGATCTGCTGGAGATGCGACGTCAGCGGGCCGTCCGGCACCTTGATCGAGAAGAATTCGAGTTCCTCGTCCCAGGAGGGGCTGGCGATCGAATAGGCACGGTAGACCGGCTTCTCGCCGACCATCAGGCCGATCATAGCGAACTCGCCGGAGCGGAAGCGGAAGCTTTCCGGGCGCGTCATGCGGAAGCTGAACAGGCGATCCGTATAATGCCGCACGCTCGTCACCGTCTCGGCGAAAACACCGGCGGGAATGGCGGGTACGAAATCTTCGGTCTTGGCAGGTGCGTTCATTTCGGGATCGATCCTGGCTGCGTCGGAAAATCTTGACGATAGGCAGATATTACATGTTGAGCGGCAAAGGAAGGTATTCCGTTCCAATGCGCCGATTGGCCGCGCAATAGTTCTCTTTTTCGTGCTGCGCGGCTTTGATCTCGCGCAAGTGTAGAACGCGATTGCGGCCTTTCACAGGCCCGCCCGGAAGGCGGGCCTGGAAATCAGGCCCGACGACGCCAGCTATAGGAACCGACCTCTTCCGAAGGGCGGGCCGTCGGCTGGTAGTGATTGTCGATGCCCGGCAGCCGGTTTTCCGCAAGCCGCTTCAGCGCGGTCGCATTGGTGACGGCAAAGCTGTCGATGCCACAGCGCAGCATCAACGGAATCTGGTCGATCAACACATCGCCGACCGCCCGCACCTCACGCGAAAACCCGAGGCGCGCACGCAACAGCGACGCATGGCTGAAGGCGCGACCATCGTTGAAGGCCGGGAAAGCGACGGCCACGAGCGCCAGCCGGTCGAGATGACCCTCCAGCTTGCGCACATCGTCCGCCGGATTGATCAGCACGCCGAGTTCCGTGTCATCACTTTCCGATACCTTCACCAGGAAGTCGTCGAGGCCGAGAATGGCCTTTTCGTTCGAGCCGGCCTTTGTCTCTTCCGTCTCGATGATCCACGGATCGTCGGTCACGAAGCCGGATTCGTTCCAGATTTTCGTCATGATCGCTCCCTTCAGGCTGCCGCTGCCGCCGCTTTATCACCGTAGAGCGCATCCTTGAAGGGTTGCGGTCCGACGCGGCGATAGGCGACAAGGAAAGTTTCGGAAGGATCGAGACGCAGACCCAGATAGGTATCGACGATCACCTCCACGGCGTCCGTCACCTTTTCCGGTTCGAAGCCGCGGCCGATGATCTCGCCGATCGAGGTGTTCTCGTCGCCGGAGCCGCCGAGCGTGATCTGGTAAAGCTCCTCGCCCTTCTTTTCCACGCCCAGCAGGCCGATATGGCCGACATGGTGGTGGCCGCAGGCATTGATGCAGCCGGAAATCTTGATCTTCAGTTCGCCGATCTCCGCCTGGCGCTCGGGCGCACCGAAGCGCAGCGAAAGCTCCTGTGCGACAGGGATCGAGCGGGCATTGGCCAGCGCGCAATAATCCAGCCCGGGACAGGCAATGATATCCGTGATCAGGCCGGCATTGGCGGTTGCGAGGCCCGCGGCGACGAGACCACGGTAGATCGGCTCGAGATCGGCCAGCGCCACATGCGGCAGGATCAGGTTCTGCTCATGGCTGACGCGGATTTCGTCGAAGGCGTATTCTTCCGCGATGTCGGCGACGGCTTCCATCTGCGTATCGGTCGCGTCGCCCGGAATGCCGCCGATCGGCTTCAGCGAAATCGTCACCATGCCGTAGTCGGGATGTTTGTGCGGCTGGACATTGTTCTGCACCCAGCGGGCAAAATCCGCATCCGCCTTCTTCCATTGCGCAAGACTCGCCCAGCCCTCGGCGCGGGGCGCCAGGTCCGGCGGCGCGAAATAGGCGGAGATGGCGGCGACGTCCCGTTCCGGCAGCTTCAGCTCGCTATCCTTGAGGGCAGCGAACTCGACGTCCACCTGCCGCGCCAGTTCCTCGGCGCCCGTCTCGTGCACGAGAATCTTGATGCGCGCCTTGTACTTGTTGTCGCGCCGGCCATGCAGGTTGTACACGCGCATGATCGCCGTCGTGTAGGACAACAGGTCCTCTTCCGGCAGGAAGTCGCGGATCTTCTTGGCGATCATCGGCGTACGGCCCTGCCCGCCGCCGACATAGACGGCAAAGCCGATCTCGCCCTTTTCGTTCTTCTTCAGGTGCAGGCCGATATCGTGCACCTGGATGGCCGCGCGGTCGCGCTCGGCGCCGGTGACGGCGATCTTGAACTTGCGTGGCAGGAAGGAGAATTCCGGATGCACCGACGACCACTGGCGCAGGATTTCCGCGTAGGGCCGCGGATCGGCGACCTCATCGGCGGCAGCCCCCGCGAAATGGTCGGCCGTCACGTTGCGAATGCAGTTGCCCGAGGTCTGGAGTGCGTGCATCTCCACGGTCGCGAGATCGGCAAGCGCGTCCGGCAGCTCGTTCAGCTTCGGCCAGTTGTACTGGATGTTCTGGCGCGTGGTGAAATGGCCGTAGCCACGGTCATATTTGCGCGCGATATAGGCCAGCATGCGCATCTGACGCCCATTCAGCGTGCCATAGGGAATGGCGACGCGCAGCATGTAGGCGTGCAGCTGCAGATAGACGCCGTTCATCAGGCGCAGCGGCTTGAAGGCATCCTCCGCCAATTCGCCGGACAGGCGGCGACCGACCTGATCGCGAAACTGTTCAACGCGGTCGGAGACAAAGGCGTGGTCGAATTCGTCGTAGCGATACATGCAAAGTCCCTCAGGCGGCCGGTGCGGCCGTCGCAATCAAGCCGGCATAACCGGCGGCGTAGGAAATCGACGGGCCTTCGGCGCGGATGCGTTCGCGCATGCGCAGCGGTCGAAGGACACCATCGAATTCTTCGACGTCGACGACGTTGACGTCAACCACCTTGTTGTCGGCATAGGCCTGCTTGCCGGTCGCTTCCAGCGCCTCGACGGCCTCCTTGTGGCGCGCCACGAAGGCGGACTGGAGGTGCTCGTTCCAGGTGCCGGCGGCGTCCAGCCAGACGGAGATGCCGTCGGAAAGTCGATTGGCTGTCAGAACCTTGTCGGCCATGTCATGCTCCCAATGCTGCTGTATCACGAACCGTCTCGCGCTGGGCGAGCGGTGTGGAATGTTCGAAATTGGCGCCGGCAACGGCCTCGCCGATGATCACCATGACCGGACCGGACAGTTCGTCGCGATGCTCCAGGCCCGGAAGATCCTTGAGCGTGCCGTGCAGCAGCCGCTTGTCGCGGCGGCTGGCGTTCTCCACGACGGCGACGGTCGTTTCGGCCGGCAGACCGGCATCCATCAGTCGCGCGGCGACGGAGGCGGCCACGGTGCGCCCCATATAGACGGCAACGGTGGCGCCGGAAATCGCAAGACGCGCCCAGTCCGGCAGGACCGCGCCCGTCAGGTCGTGGCCCGTCGTGAAGACCAGCGAGGAGGCAACGCCGCGCAATGTCAGCGGCAGTTCGAAATCGGCAGCCGCCGCGAAGGCGGAGGTAATGCCCGGCACCACCTCATAGGTCACGCCCGCCTGGCGCAGCGCCGCCATTTCCTCACCCGCGCGACCATAGACCAGCGGATCGCCGGATTTCAGGCGCACGACACGTTTTCCCGCCTTACCAAGCTCGACGAGCAGATCGTTGATCTCCTCCTGCGACTTTGAGTGACAGCCCTTGCGCTTGCCGACGGACAGGCGCTCGGCATCGCGGCGCCCCATGTCGACGATCGCCTGCGGCACGAGCGCGTCGAAGACGATCACATCGGCCTCCATCATCACGCGCTGGGCGCGCAGCGTCAGCAGGTCTTCGGCGCCCGGGCCGGCACCGACGAGCCAGACATGGCCCGCGGCCTTGCCTTGCGAATTCAGAAGCGTGTTGGCGGCGCGGCGCGCCAGTTCGGTATCGCCATTGTTGAGGGCATCGGCGACGGCGCCCTGGAAGAAGTGGCGCCAGAAGACGCGGCGCGTCACGCCGCGCGGCAGGATACGGTCGACGGCCTGCCGATAGCTGTTGGCCAGGCTCGCAAGACGGCCAAGCGACGGCGACAATATCTGGTCGACCTGCGCGCGGATCATCTGCGCCAGAACGGGGCCTGCGCCTTCCGTGCCGATGGCAACGGCGACCGGCGCACGGTTGACAAGCGCCGGCGTGAAGAAGTCGCAATGATCCGGCTGGTCGACGGCGTTGACCGGAATGTGCAGTTCGCGGGCGGCTGCGACAATAGTGCGGTCAGCCGCTGCATGCCCCGTCGCCGCGAAGACCAGCGTCGCATCCGCGATCGCCGGCTTCGAGAAGGGCACGCGAACGAGCACAAGGCCCTTGTCAGCGATGAACCGGGCGAAATCCGCCTCCGGCTCTTCCGCCAGAATAACGATCCGGGCATCCGTGTTGAGCAGGAGGCGCGCCTTGGCAAAAGCCTCGTCGCCAGCGCCCACGACAACGACCGTTCTGCCGGTGGTGCGGAAGAACGCCGGGAATGTCGAAAGCTTCTGCTGCGATTCAGTCATGGTTTGGTCCGGTTGAAGTTTGCGCACTATCGCCAAAAATGGCCACAAACAAAAGAAACAGAAATTCCAATGCCCAAGGAGGGGCGTATTGTTTTACTCCGAGGTTCGGCATTTTGAGCATAAGTCACCGGACGCTCTTGCCCCCTTGCCCGGGCGCCCGGTAAGGATGCCAGCATATCACAATCGGGGATCCCATCATGGACCAGGCCGCCCTCGCAAAACGTCTGCTCGACGTCATGGAGTTCGATATCCTGCCGCTGACACGCGACGGCGTCGCCGCCGGCAACAAGATTTTTGGCGCCGCCATCCTCCGCAAGACCGACCTTTCGCTGGTCTTGGCGGAAACCAACAACGAGACGGAAAACCCGCTGTGGCATGGCGAAGTGCACACGCTGAAGCGCTTCTACGAGCGTGTGGAAAGGCCAAACACCAAGGACTACGTCTTCCTCTCGACGCATGAACCCTGCTCCATGTGCCTTTCCGCCATCACCTGGGCCGGGTTCGACAATTTCTACTACTTCTTCAGCCACGAGGATTCGCGCGACAGCTTTGCCATCCCGCACGACCTGCGCATCCTGAAGGAAGTTTTCCGGCTCGAGCCGGGTGGGTACGCAAAGACCAATGCCTTCTGGCACTCCGCCGCCATCGCCGACCTCATCGCCACCGCCGACGAGACCGCGAAAACGGACCTCAAAAAGCAGGATGCCGAAATCCGCGCGGCCTATGACAGGCTTTCCGAAAGCTACCAGTCCGGCAAGTCCGACAACAACATCCCGCTGAACTGAGATTGATCATGGAACCGAGCCGCGACATCGAGCGCCTGATCGAGATCATGGCTGTCCTGCGCCAACCGGAAACCGGCTGCCCGTGGGATGTCGTCCAGACCTTCGAGACGATCAAGCCCTATACGATCGAAGAGGCCTACGAGGTCGCGGACGCCATCGAGCGGAACGACATGGACGACCTTTGCGAGGAACTGGGCGACCTCCTCCTGCAGGTGGTTTTCCATGCTCGTATGGCGGAGGAGCGCGGCGAATTCGATTTCGGCAATGTCGTCGAGGCGGTGACGCACAAGATGATCCGCCGCCACCCGCATGTCTTCGCCCGCTCGGACGCGGACACGCCCGAGGCGGTGAAACTGCAATGGGACGACATCAAGCAGGCGGAAAAGCGCGAACGCAAGGAGCGCCGAGCACGGCGTGGGCTGCCGGACGATCCGTTGCGCGGCCACCTTGGCTCCGTGCAGCGGTCTTTCCCCGCCCTTGTCGAAGCCCTGAAACTTCAGGAACGCGCCGCCAAGGTGGGCTTCGACTGGTCGGAGCCAGCCCCGATCCTCGACAAGATCGAGGAAGAAATCGGCGAGTTGCGCGAGGCGCTGCAGAACGACGACCAGAAGGCCGTCGCCGACGAACTCGGCGACCTGATCTTCGCGCTGGTCAATATCGGTCGCCATGTCGGCGCCGATCCGGAAATGGCGCTGCGCGGCACGAACACCAAGTTCCGCAACCGCTTCTCCCATATCGAGGAGAGTCTCAGCGCCAATGGCGAAAGCCTGGAGGCGGCAACGCTGGAGCGCATGGAGGAACTTTGGCAGGCCGCCAAGCAGATCGAACGAAGCTTGGATAACGCAACGTCAGCAAAGTGACGTTGCGTTAGCGCTCCCAGTCCTCTCGCTGAGCCTTCTGCCCAATACCCAGCCGGCGATCGAGTTCAGCCGCTTCGGTTTCCGTCAGCCGCAGTTCCAGCCGTACATTGCCGTCTTCCATATCTTCGCGGAGATCGATGATCGAATGATCGTAGATCCACGGCAGAAGCTGCAACTGCATCACCGGCACGATGACGTCACGATCGACGAGCACGCCGGAAAGCCGCTGGTTGATTTCGCCAAGCAGCGTATCGACGCCCTCGCCCGAAATCGCGGAAACGGCGATCACGTTCGGCTGGTTCTCGGACTTCTGCACGAGCGCATCGCGCGCCTCCGGCTCCAGCCGGTCGATCTTGTTCCAGACTTCGAGGATGCGCTCGGCGCCATCCTTCTCGTCGATGCCGAGATCGCCGAGGATGCGCAGCACGTCCGACGATTGCGCGCCATTGTCCGGGTCGGACATGTCGCGCACATGGAGAATGAGATCCGCTTCCAGCACTTCTTCCAGCGTGGCGCGGAAGGCCGCGACAAGGTGGGTCGGCAGGTCGGAGATGAAGCCCACCGTGTCCGACAGGATGACGGTGCGGCCCTGTGGCAGCTTCATGCGTCGCAACGTCGGATCGAGCGTTGCAAACAGCATGTCCTCGGCGAGAACCCCTGCCCCGGTGATCCGGTTGAACAGCGTCGACTTTCCGGCGTTGGTGTAGCCGACAAGCGCCACGATCGGGTGCGGCACCTTCTTGCGCTTCGAGCGGTGGAGCTGGCGGGTGCGGCGCACCTGCTCCAGCTCGCGTTCCAGCTTGATGATCTTGTCCTGCAACAGCCGGCGGTCGGCTTCGATCTGCGTTTCACCCGGACCACCCATGAAGCCCGCGCCACCGCGCTGGCGTTCAAGGTGGGTCCAGCTGCGCACGAGACGGCCGCGCTGGTAGTTGAGATGCGCCAGCTCGACCTGCAACGTGCCTTCCTTGGTGGAGGCGCGCCGGCCGAAGATTTCGAGGATGAGGCCCGTCCGGTCGATGACCTTGGCGTTCCATTCCTTCTCGAGGTTGCGCTGCTGTACAGGCGTCAGCGGATGATCGACGATGACGAGGCCGGCATCGTGCTCGTCGAGCGACTCCTTGATTTCCGCGATCTTGCCAGTGCCGAGCAGCGTGCCGGGTTTCGGCTGGCTGACGGGCACGACAGCGGAGTGGACAATGGTCAGGTCGATGGCACGGGCGAGGCCGACAGCCTCTTCCAGGCGTGCCTCGTCGGAGCGTGCGACAGCGGTCGGATTGGGCTTGGCGCGCGCCGCCTTCAAGACAGGTGCTATGACGACAGCGCGCATATCGTCCCGGCGTTTTTCGACGTCCGGGACGATGGAATCCGTGTTTACATCGGTTTTGCTAATTTTCTTGGGTCCTGTCAGGAGCCGCTTTCCTCGGTCTCGAACATCTGCAACGGCTGGCCCGGCATGATGGTCGAGATCGCGTGTTTGTACACGAGCTGCGAGTGACCGTCGCGACGGAGAAGCACGCAGAAGTTGTCGAAAGACGTAACAACCCCGGTCAACTTGACCCCGTTGATGAGAAAGATTGTCAGGGAAATCTTTTGCTTGCGAACGGTATTAAGAAAAAGATCCTGCAGGTTTTGAGAACGTTCCGCCATCGCGCCGCTTCTTTCTGATTGCCGGCCCTTGAGACCGGTTGACTGAAAATAAAATTGTCCCCAGGCCCGGCAAGAAATTCCCGGACCGTCGATTCTGGTATCAAATCGCGGTCTTCTCCGCAACGGCGAAAAAGGCATCCCGGATTTTCTGCGCCGTCATGCCCGGATGGCCGTTGGCGATCGTTTGCCCGTCGATGGAAACCACCGGCAGACAGATCGTCGTCGCCCCGGTGATGAAAACTTCCCTCGCCTCCAGCATATCCGCAACCGAAAAGCGGCGCTCCTCGACATCAATCCCAAGTTTTTTCGCCACGTCCAGCAGCGTCGTGCGCGTGACGCCGCGCAGGATGGCGTGATCGGCCGGGCGCGTGGCGAGTTTTCCGGCACGGTCGACGATCCACAGATTCGTCGCACCACCCTCGGTGACGTAGCCGTCGGCATCGACGAAAATCGCCTCTTGCGCGCCTGCCTCCTTTGCCTGCTGGCGGGCCAGCACATTCGGTAACAGGCCGACGGTCTTGATGTCCACCCTGCCCCAGCGATTGTCGGCGACCGTAACCGCCTTGATGCCCGCCGCATATTTCGCGGCGTTTACAGCAGGATTCATCGCCTTCGCCGTCACGATGAGCGATGCACGCACCTCTGGCGAAGGGAAAACGTGGTCGCGTTTCGCCCGGCCGCGTGTCACCTGGAGGTAGACCATGCCGTTGACGACGCGATTGCGGCGGAGCACCTCGCGCATGACGCCCGTCAGAACTGCCCGGGGCATGGGCGGACGAATGCGGATTTCGCCAAGCGACCGGTCGAGCCGGTCGAGATGGCGCGTGATGTCGACGATGAAGCCCTGTTGCACCTGACAGACTTCATACACCGCATCGGCAAACACGAGGCCACGGTCATCGATATGCACGGCAGCATCGGCATGGCGCACATAGCGGCCGTTGACATAGGCAAAGCGAGGCATGGGTACCCTTAGAAATACTGGATGCTGACGCGGAACAGTTGCTCGACATGGCGCACGGCCGCGGCAGCGGCGAAGAGCACCACCCGGTCCTTCGCCTTGATCTTCGTATCGCCATCAGGGCGAATCACCGCCTTGTCGCGGTAGATCGCACCGATACGGATGCCGGGCGGCAGTTCGATCTCGCGCAGCGGCTTGCCGACGAGCGGCGACGTCTCCAGGGCTTCCGCCTCGATAACCTCGGCCGACCCTTTCTGCACCGCGTAGACCGAGCGGATGCGGCCCTTGCGCACGTGTTGCAGAATGCCCGAAATCGTCACGGCGCGCGGATTGATATGGGCGTCGATACCGAGCGTCTTGGTGAAATCCTGATACATCGGGTCGTTGACCAGCACGAGGTTCTGCTTGCAGCCGAGGCGCTTGGCCATCACGCTGCCGAGAATGTTGATCTGGTCGTTGTTGGTCAGCGCCACGATCAGGTCCGCATCCTGGATATCGGCCTGCAGCAGCATCTTCTGGTCGAGCGCCGAACCGTGCAGCACGACGGCATTGCGCAGCTTGTCGGCCACGACAATCGCACGCTCGCGGTCGCTCTCGATGATCTTCAACCGGGTCTTCGGCTGATAGTCCTCGATCGTCTTGGCGACAAAATAGCCGATATTGCCCCCGCCGGCGATGACGATGCGCGCGGCCTCCTGCTCCTCGTGGCCGAACAGTGCAAGCGTGCGGCGCACATGCCCCCTGTCGCAAACCACATAGGCCAGATCGCCCGAATGCAGCTGATCGGTGGAGTTCGGCACGGAAAGCTTGCCGTTCGAGAAGATGCCGGTGACGGTGGCATTCAAATCGGGGAAGAGTTCGCTCAACTGCTTCAACGGCGTCTCGACGACCGGGCAATCCTCCATGCACTCGATCGCCACCATGACGATGCGATCGTCGGCAAAGCGCACGACATCGGTCGCGCCCGGGAAGGAGATGCGCCGCAGCACCATCTTGCCGACTTCCACCTCCGGCGAGATAGTGACGTCGATCGGCATGTCATCGCGCGAGAAGAGATCGGAATATTCCGGCGCAAGATAGCTCTGGGCGCGAATGCGGGCGATCTTGGTTGGCACATTGAACAGCGAATGCGCCACCTGGCAGGCGACCATGTTGATCTCGTCGAACAACGTGACGGCGATCAACATGTCGGCCTGGTCGGCGCCGGCCTTGGCCAGCACCTCCGGATGCGCGCCATGGCCGACGATACCGCTGACGTCGAGCGTCTCGGTGATGGCAGCGATCAGCGACGGTTGCGTGTCGATCACCGAAACGTCGTTACCCTCTTCCGAGAGCCGTTCTGCGATACCGTATCCGACGCGTCCGGCGCCGCAGATGATGACTTTCATACCCTAAACCCCGTAGTCCCTGGACGGCCTTATACGCCAAGCGACTTCAGTTTGCGATGGAGCGCGGAGCGTTCCATGCCGACAAATTCGGCGGTACGGGAAATGTTGCCGCCGAAACGATTGATCTGGGCGATGAGATAGTCGCGCTCAAACATTTCACGCGCCTCACGCAGCGGCAGCGTCATAATGTGCTGGTCGCCCTGAGTCGAAATCTTCGGCAGCATGTCACCCACTTCCGTCGGCAGCATATCGGCGGTGATCGGCGTATCCGGGCCGTCGCTGCGGGCGAGAATCATCAGGCGCTCGATATTGTTGCGCAACTGGCGGATGTTGCCCGGCCAGTCGTGGGCTTGCAGCACGGCAAGCGCATCGTCACCGATTTTCCGCGCGCGGATGCCCGCCTGCTCGCTGACCTGGCGCATGAACATGTCGACGAGGAACGGAATGTCCTCACGGCGCTCCGCCAACGGCGGCACGCGCACCGGCACGACGGCGAGGCGGTGGTAGAGGTCCTCGCGGAAACCGCCCTCGGCGATCAGACTTTCGAGATTGTAGGCTGTCGAGGAAATGATGCGCACATCCACCCTCACCCGCTTCGAACCGCCGACGCGCTCGAACTGCTGGTCGACGAGTACGCGCAGGATCTTGTTCTGCGTCTCGCGCGGCATTTCACCGATCTCGTCGAGATAGAGAATGCCGCCATGGGCCTCTTCCAGTGCGCCTGTCTTGCGCGCCTGGCCGGGCGTGCCTTCCGTCCCGAACAGCGCGACTTCCATGCGTTCCGGCGTGATCGCCGCAGCGTTGAGCACGACGAACGGTCCCGTCGCACGGGTCGATTTCCGATGGATCATGCGCGCCACCAGCTCCTTGCCGGAACCGGACGGGCCGAGGATCATGATTCGGCTGTTGGTCGGCGAGACCTTGTCGATATTCTGGCGCAACTGCGAGACGGCGACGGAGGTGCCGATCAGCTCCGCCGGATCGCCGGAACGCTTCTTCAGCTCCGTCACCTCGCGGCGCAGCTTGGAATTCTCCAGCGCCCGCTCGGCGATGAGAATAAGCCGGTCCGCCTTGAACGGCTTCTCGATGAAATCATAGGCGCCGCGGCGAATCGCCGAAACGGCCGTCTCGATATTGCCGTGGCCCGAAATCATCACGACCGGCAGGTCCGGATAGCGGCTCTTGATCTCGTCGAGCAGCGCCAGCCCGTCGAGTTTGCTGCCCTGCATCCAGATGTCGAGGAAGATCAGGCGCGGCACGCGGTCGCTGATCGCGGCGAGCGCGCTGTCGCTGTCATAGGCGGTGCGCGTTTCGTGCCCCTCGTCCGAAAGGATGCCCGAGACGATCTCGCGAATGTCCTCTTCGTCGTCGACTACGAGAATATCAGACGCCATGGCTCATTTCCTTGCTCTTCTTGTCCGCACCGATGGCCACCGTTTCCTCGTAGGGCAGGATCACGCGGATCATTGCCCCGTGGCCATTGTCGAAATCCGCGGGGGCATCATGCAGTTCCAACTGCCCGCCATGGTCTTCGATGATCTTCTTCACGATGGCGAGGCCGAGCCCCGTGCCCTTCTCGCGCATCGTCATATAGGGTTCGAGAATACGATGCCGGTTCTCCGTCGGCAGGCCCTTGCCGTTGTCAATGACGTCGACGACGAACCGCCGTCCAGCATCGTCGGGCGTCGCGCGAACGAAAACCTTGCGCTCCTCGCGCGACCCGTCCGGCGGCAGAGCCTCGATCGCCTCCACGGCATTCTTGATAAGATTGCCGAAGGCCTGGCCCAGCATGCGCGCATCGAACAGCCCCGTCAGCGGCACCTCGCCCAGTTCCTTGTGGAAAGTGACGTGATTGTTGCCCATTTCGCGCAGGAACACCGCATCCTTCAGGATGTTGCGTAGGTCCGAACGCTCCTTGGTCGGCTTGGGCATGCGGGCGAAGGACGAGAACTCGTCCACCATGCGGCCGATGTCTTCGACCTGCCGCACGATCGTATCCGTACACTGGTCGAAGACCGCCCGGTCCTCTGGGTCGATCTGCTTGCCGTAGCGGCGACGGATGCGTTCTGCGGAAAGCTGGATCGGCGTCAGCGGGTTCTTGATCTCGTGTGCGATGCGCCGCGCGACGTCCGCCCAGGCCGTCGAGCGCTGCGCGATGACGAGGTCGGTAATGTCGTCGATCGTGACGACATAGGATTCCTTCGCATCCTTCGCCTCCTCGCGCGTCACCTGCACGTTGAGCGTCCGCTCCTTGCCGCCATGCATGACATTGACCTGCTTGCGATGGTCGTTGCGGTAGCGGCTCGACCCTTCGGTGAGCACGGCGGCGATTTCCGGCGCCACCTCCGCCAGCGGCTTGCCGATGAGATCGCCGGCATTCCGACCGAGCAGCAGTTCTGCCGAGAGGTTGGCGATGGTCATCCTGCCATCGTCCTCGACGCCGATAACGGCGGCGGTCACCCCGGAGAGCACGGCCTCGATGAACCGGCGGCGATGTTCGACCTCGTCTTTCGCGTCGAGAATCTGCGCCTGCTGCGCACGAATTTCCGCGATCATCTTGTTGAAGGTGCGCGAAAGGTTGCCGACGTCGCCGTCCACCGCGCGCACCGGCACGCTTACATCGAGATTGCCGGAGGCGACGCTGTCAGCAGCGCCGATCAACTGGCGGATGGGCCGAACAATCCGGTCGGCGACGGCGATTGCCGTCCAGATCGCGGCAAGCAGCACGATGAGGGCAAAACCGAGATAAAGCACGCCGAAAGCGATCTGCAACGTCGTGCGACCGGCTTCGAGAGCCCGGTATTCCGCCGTGTTTTCCTCCATCAGCCGCATCGAGCGCATGACTTCGGGATCAACTGTGCGGATCGTGTAGAGGAAGGCATTCGGGATGTTGTCGAGCTTGATGATGGCGCCGACGAGGTTCGTCGTCCCCGGCGGAATGAGCGTCGGCTGGCCCGCGGCGGAGGCGCGCAGCGCTTCCTCGGGAACTGCCGGCAGCGGGCTTTCCGTGTGGATGTTGGCCTGAACGAGGGTCGAACCGTCGGCGCGCAACAGGAAAGCGCCGAGCATGCCGCGGCCGCGCGCCTGTCGCGTCATCAATTCTATGAAGCCCGTCCGGTCGAGGCTGTAGAGCTGGCGATTGCGATCGAGGTCGTTCGCCATCGACACGGTCTGCCCCTGAAGGTAGCTCGCATTCTCAAGCATATAGGCCTGCGCCACATTAAGCGACGAGCTGACGATCGACTGGGTCCGGATCGAGAACCAGCGATCGAGGCCGACATCCAGCGTGATGGACGCAAAGATCGCCACCAGCACGGCCGGCGTGATCGCGACGATGGAGAAAAGGGCGACGATCCGCACATGCAGGCGTGCCGCGGCTCGGCCGCGCCTGCGGGCCCGCAAAAGT
This sequence comes from Shinella kummerowiae, assembly GCF_009827055.1. Taxonomy (GTDB): domain Bacteria; phylum Pseudomonadota; class Alphaproteobacteria; order Rhizobiales; family Rhizobiaceae; genus Shinella; species Shinella kummerowiae. The sequence continues at coordinate 83,745 of NZ_WUMK01000004.1, read as the reverse complement.
CGCAGGATTTCGCGGCCAATCAGGAACATCAGGCCGACGATGAAGATTGCGTTGATGGCCGCCGATGCGATGACGACATTCGCTTCAGGCTTGATCGGCGTCAGGCCGAGCAGGATGAACAGCGAGATCGTCCCGGCGACAAGCGCGCCACCGGCAAGCAGCAGGCCTGGCAAGGCAAAGGACGCGCGGCGGTCGCCGCCCGTTCCCGCGTCGTTCGTTGCCGAAAGCAGGCTCGCGCCTTCATTCATCTGCCGCATCGCTTCCCCGACCGGATACCCGAAGGGCGCCGGCGCTTTTCTCGTGTTTTCCGGAGTAGCGCCGATCGCGCAGGGATCGGCTGCATTCGCACCCGTATCCAGAACGATCAGGCACGCGAACCTATTCGGCCGCAAACCCCTCTGTTACCCTCAAGCAACAGATTGTGGCCAAAATGCAACGCCCCTTGCCGTTAAGTCAAGCGGAACGGGAACTTCTGTACACGGACACACCCAGTTCGCGAATTTTCTTGCGCAGCGTGTTGCGGTTGAGGCCAAGCAGGTCGGCGGCCTTGATCTGGTTGCCGCGTGTCGCCGTCAGAGCGGCCAGAATCAGTGGATACTCCACCTCCGCCAAGATGCGGTCGTAGAGACCGGCCGGCGGCAGGCCGTCACCGAAGCTGGCAAAATACTGCCGCATGTTTTCCTCCACAGCCTGCGAAATCGACAGCGAGCCCGTGCGCGCCACCGTCTTCTCGATCGGGCTGTCGGGAATGTCGGCGCGCAACTCCGTCTCGATGATCTCGCGACTGATGACGTCCTGCGGATAGAGCGCGGTGAGTCGGCGCACCACATTTTCCAGTTCGCGCACATTGCCCGGCCAGGGATGCGCCTTCATCAGTTCCAGCGCCTCCTGATCGAAGCGCTTGGCGTCGAGCCCTTCCTTTTCCGCCTGCTGCACGAAATGGCGCACAAGATCAGGAATGTCTTCCGCCCGGTCGCGCAGCGGCGGCAGGCGGAGCGGCACGACGTTCAGGCGGTAGTATAGGTCCTCACGAAACAGGCCCTGGTTGATCGACTGCTTGAGATCCTTGTTGGTCGCGGCCACGATGCGCACATCCGTGCGGATCGGCGTGCGACCACCGACCGTCGTATATTCGCCCTGCTGAAGCACGCGCAGCAGGCGGGTCTGCGCATCCATCGGCATATCGCCGATCTCGTCGAGGAAGAGCGTGCCGCCCTCGGCCTGCTCGAAACGGCCGGTCGAACGGTTCTGCGCGCCGGTGAACGCGCCCTTCTCGTGGCCGAACAGTTCCGATTCGATGAGGTCGCGCGGGATCGCCGCCATGTTGATGGCAACGAAGGGACCGTTTCGGCGCTTGCCGTAGTCATGTAGCGCGCGCGCGACGAGTTCCTTGCCCGTGCCTGATTCGCCCGTGATCATTAGCGTCAGGTCCGTCTGCATCAGGCGGGCGAGCACGCGGTAGATTTCCTGCATCGCCGCCGAGCGGCCGACAAGCGGCATACCGTCCTGCGTGTCGTCGTCGAGACGCGCAGGCTTGCGCTTCGGCTCTGACAGCGCCCGGCCGATGATGGCGATGAGTTCCGTCAGGTCGAAGGGCTTCGGGAGATAATCGTAGGCGCCCTTCTCCGACGCCTTGATCGCCGTCATGAAGGTGTTTTGCGCACTCATCACCAGCACCGGCAGTTCGGGGCGGGCTTTCTTGATACGCGGCAGCAGGTCGAAGGCATTTTCGTCCGGCATCACGACATCGGTTACCACGATGTCGCCCTCGCCGGCGGAAATCCAGCGCCACAGGGTCGCTGCGTTGGAGGTGATGCGTACGTCATATCCCGCACGGCTGAGAGCCTGGTTGAGCACCGTGCGGATCGCGGCATCGTCATCGGCAACGAGGACTGTGGCGCCTGTCATCAGATATGTCCTTTGGTCTTGGAAAAGTCGTCGTCTTCACTGGCGCCGCGGGAGGCCGGCATCAGCACACGGAAGGTGGTACGGGAGCCCTGGCTGTCGCATTCGACAATGCCGCCATGGCCACCGATGATCTTTGCGACCAACGCCAGACCGAGACCGGAGCCATTGGTCTTGGTCGTGATGAAGGGGTCGAACAGGTGCGGCACGAGATCCGCCGGCACGCCCGGGCCGTTGTCGTGTACGCAGAATTCCAGCGGCAGCGAGATCTTTTCACGCGTGCCGGCCACCGAAAGCCGGATGCCGGGCCGATAGGCGGTCGTCAGCTGGATTTCCCCATCCGGCCGGTTGCCGATGGCTTCGGCCGCATTCTTGATGAGGTTGAGAAAAACCTGAACGAGCTGGTCGCGGTTGGCATAAACCGGCGGCAGCGAGGGATCGTAAAGCTCGGTGATCTTGATATCCCGCCCGAACCCCGCCTTGGCGACGGCCTTCACATGGTCGAGCACCGAATGAATGTTGAGCGGCACGCGGTCGATCGGCCGCTCGTCGGAAAACACTTCCATCCGGTCGACCAGCGAGACGATGCGGTCCGTCTCATCGCAGATGAGCCGGGTCAGCGCCCGGTCCTCGTCGAGGACGGAGGTTTCGAGCAGTTGCGCTGCGCCGCGGATGCCGGAAAGTGGGTTTTTGATCTCATGCGCCAGCATGGAGGCGAGCCCCGTCACCGATCGTGCGGCGGCGCGATGGGTGAGCTGGCGGTCGATCTTGTCCGCCATCGAACGCTCCTGGATGACGACCACCACCGAGCCCGGCTCGGTCGTCACCGGCGCCACATAGATATCGACAAGCTTCTCGGCGCCGAGACGCGGCGAACTGAGGTCCACCCGATACTCGCTGACCGGCGCCTTGCGCTCGCGCACCTGGTCGATCAGCGTCAACAGCGGGCTGCCGAAGGGTATGACGGCGGAAACCTTGTGCCGGGCGAGATGGTTGGCGCTCGCCCCGAAGAAGGATTCGGCCTCCCAATTGGCAAAGGCGATGAACCCGTCGACATCGACGAGGATGACAGGGTTCTGGATGGCGTTAAGCACGGCGAGGGCAAGGTCCGGCGCTTTGCCGGCATTCTGGTCAGCGGCCTTGTCCGTCATGCAGCCTCTCCAATCCGGGCCGTGTCGGCGCCCAGAATGGCGGCTGCGAGCCGGTCCGCCACGAAGGCGCTGTCGCGCGCCGTCATGATCCCGGCCTTGTCCGGCCCCGTCAGGCCGGGTGCAAAACGCTCCAGATACCAGCCGACATGTTTTCGTGCATGGCGCAGGCCCGCCTCCACGCCGTAGAAATCGAGCATCATGCGATAGTGCTCGACCGCAACCGCGGCGACCTCTTCCGCAGAAGGATGCACTGAGGCTCCCGCCATCACGGCCGGATGCCAAGGCCGCCCCTGCGCCGAACGGCCGACCATCACGGCATCGGCCCCCGAGCGGCGCAGGATATCCAATGCATCATCCGCCGTGTCTACGTCGCCATTGGCCACGAGCGGGATAGTGAGCACGTCGCGCACCGCGCGAATCGCATCCCAATCGGCTCGGCCCTCGTAGAATTGCATGCGCGTGCGCCCATGCACCGTGATCATCGCGGCACCAGCCGCCTCGGCGCGGGCCGCAATATGCGGTGCATTGAGCGAATCGTGATCCCAGCCAAGCCGCATTTTCACCGTCACCGGCACCTTGACCGCGTTGACGGTCGCCTCGATCAGGCCGAGCGCATGATCGGGATCGCGCATCAACGCGGAACCGGAATAGCCGCCGATCACCTTCTTGGCGGGGCAGCCCATATTGATGTCGATGATATCGGCGCCCTCGCCTTCCGCGATCTTCGCCGCCTCCGCCATCCAGTGCGCCTCGCGGCCGGCAAGCTGCACCATATGCGGCCGGATGCCGCAATTGCGGATGCGCGACCAGCTTTCGCGCGCATTCAGCGCGAGTTCCCGGCTGGCCACCATCTCGGTCACCACCAGCCCTGCGCCAAAACGCCAGGCGAGATCGCGGAACGGCAGGTCCGTCACACCGGACATCGGCGCGAGAACCACCCGGTTGCGAAGGGTCTGGCCACCGACCGCAAGCGGCGCTGACAGGGCGGGGATCGTCAAATGCTCATCTTTCAAGCAGGTCATGTCTCTGCACTATTTTTAGCCATTGTTATCGTTCTTGCCAAGTCGCAATCACATCGCCCGGCAATTTTCCCACGGACGCTGGAATTGCGGCATCCTTCCGGCTAAACCACCTCAAAACGCTTTGAAACGGGAGGTACGAGACCGAAATGCAGGCGGAAAACACGCTATCCTGCGCTGTGGTGATCGTTGCCGCCGGGCGCGGCGAACGGGCCGGCAGCCATGCCGAAGGCCCCAAGCAGTACCGCCGCATCGGCGGAAGGCCGGTCATCTCCCATACGCTCGATCTCTTTGTCAATTGGCAGCCGGCCCGGCGTATCGTGGTCGTGATACATCCCGATGACGAAGCGCTGTTCGAAACCGCCCGCGCAGAGGCCCTACCCGCCGGCGATCGCCTCACCGTCGTGCATGGAGGCCCGACACGCCAGCAATCGGTGCTCGCCGGCCTCGAGGCCCTCGCCGATCACGACATCACCCACGTCCTGATCCAGGATGCCGTGCGCCCGTTCGTCGAGCCCGCCATTCTCGAACGCACGCTGGCCGCCTTCCATCACGGCGCGCGGGCCGTCCTTCCGGCCGTCGCCGTCGCCGACACGCTGAAGCGGGCGGACGCCAACGGCAATGTTGCGGAAACCGTGTCGCGCTCCGGCCTCTTCGCAGCGCAGACGCCGCAATCCTTCCATTTCGCCACAATCCTCGACGCCCATCGTCGCGCGGCCGCCTCCGGGCGCACGGATTTCACCGACGATGCCTCGATTGCCGAATGGACCGGCGTGCGCGTGCATCTCGTCGAAGGCAGCGCCGGTAACGTCAAGCTTACATTGCAGAAGGATATCGCCATGGCCGACCAGCGCCTCGCCCACGGCTTGCCGGATGTTCGCACCGGCAACGGCTATGATGTACACCAGCTCGTCGAAGGTGACGGCGTGACGCTCTGCGGCCTGTTCATTGCGCACGACCAGAAGCTTTCCGGCCATTCCGACGCCGATGTCGCCCTGCACGCGCTGACGGACGCCCTGCTCGCCACCTGTGGCGCCGGCGATATCGGCGACCATTTTCCGCCTTCGGACATGCAATGGAAGGGCGCGGCTTCACGCATCTTCCTCGAACACGCGGCAGACATCGTGCGCAAGAATGGCGGCACGATCATGAATGCCGACGTGTCGCTGATCGCCGAGGCGCCGAAGATCGGCCCGCATCGCGAAGAGATGCGCCGCAACCTCTCGGAATTCCTCGGCATTTCGCTCGATCGCTGCTCGGTCAAGGCGACGACCAACGAAAAGATCGGCTTCATCGGCCGCCGCGAAGGCATCGCCGCGATTGCCACCGCGACTGTCGTCTACAAGGGAAACGACGCATGAGCATCTGGCCCAAGGATATCGAAGACGCCGCCCACGCCATTGTTGTCGAGTTTGCTGGGAAGAAGCTGCTGATCGCCACCGCCGAATCCTGCACGGCCGGCCTCATCGCCGGGGCGATCACCGAAATCGCCGGCTCCTCCGTCGTCTTCGACCGCGGTTTCGTCACCTATTCCAACGAGGCCAAGCGCGAAATGATCGGCGTCGCCAATGCGACGCTGAAGGCCCATGGCGCCGTCTCGCGCCCGACCGCGCTGGAAATGGCGCAGGGCGCCATCGGCAATTCGGGCGCCAATATTTCGATTGCAGTCACCGGCATTGCCGGTCCGGGCGGTGGCACGGAGGAGAAACCGGTCGGCCTCGTCCACCTCGCCGCCGCGCGCACAGGTTACGAGACGCTGCATCGGGAAATGCGTTACGGCGACATCGGCCGCAGCGCCGTCAGGCTCGCGACTGTGCGCACAGCACTGGAAATGCTGATCGAGATATCGCAGAATTAATTCGGGCAGAGCGAATAGATGTTCATGGCGAAATTCGCCTCGTAGAGCGCCGTATCCCCCCAGAAAGCCTGGCCCGCAGGAAAATTCTTCGCGAGGAACGCATCGACAAGCGCCCTCTGCTTTTCGGCGAGCGCCTTGTATTCAGGTGTCTTGCGTTTTTCGCTCACACATTTCGTGAAATCCGGAATGGGACTTGTCCGTTCCACGAAGAGCGCCTCGAAATCGCTGGAACTCAATGCCTTACCGGTCTCGAGGGCAGCGATCTTGCGGGCCGCCGGTGCGGGCAACACGATATCGAACGTCTCGACATGGAAAAAATCACCGAGCCGCCGGTCCTCGTCGCCAAGTTCAGCCCCCTCGACGGTATAGGCTTTGCCGACAAGCTTGTAGCCGCTCACCTCGAAGGCCAAACGCGCCGTGACCTTCACTTTCAGCGCCTTCTCGCGCTCCGACTTCTGGTCCTGGAAGAGCGGAGGCTGCAGCGTCTCCGTGTCCACGATGCGCATCTCGCCGCCGACGTCGATCGCCGCCGGATCGGAGGAATAGGCATGGCGCGCGTTGTAAAAGGCCAACATCTCCGCTTCGTGGGTGGGGAAGAAGGCGCGATCCAGATAAACCGGATTTCGGGGCAAGCCGTCCTCTCTGCCCTGGATTGTCATCTTCACATCCGGCCCGATGCGATAACTTCCGGCGAGCGGCCGGTTCTGTTCGTCGAGAAGAAGAATGTAGTCTCCCGGCGCTTCCTGCGCGGCCGCAGGCGTGCAGATGAAGGCGATCAGGGCAAAGGGAGCGAACCGGGTGACCATGCTCCGGTAACGGGCGAGCGGGCTGAAAAATTCAGGCTGCGGGATATATCGCGTCGGCGCGCTTTTCAAACGCCTCGGTGAACATGCGGAAGGCACGATCGAACATCGAGCCCATCAGAGCGCCGAGAATGCGGCTCTTGAACTCGTAGTCGATGAAGAAATGCACCGAACAGCCGCCGCCCGGCAGCGTTTCGAAGCGCCAGCGGTTGTCGAGATAGCGGAACGGCCCGTCGATATATTTGACGTCGATTGCCCGCTCGGCGCGGTTGAGCAGCACCTGCGTGCTAAAGGTCTCGCGGATCGCCTTGTAGCCGACCGTCATGTCCGCAACGAGCAGTTCCTTGCCGTCCCTCTCCTTGCGCGAGCGTATCACGAGCGCCTCGCAAAGCGGCAGGAACTCCGGATAGCGCTCGACATCGGCGATGAGGTCGAACATCTGTTCGGGTGTATGAGGAACCGGGCGGCGGGTTTCGAACTGTGGCATGGCCGAGAGCTAATAAACCTCGCCGATCCTTGCAAGTAGCTGCCGGTTCTCAGCCTTGGATTTCAACACGCAAACCGGCACATCCGGGCCATATGCCGCAAGCTTCTCCTCGATTTCCGGACTCTCCGTCTTTTCGAAGTTCCAGATATAGGTGAGGAATTCAAGGCTCAACCGCTCCGGGCAGCCATCAGCCATCTCGGGCCGCGATCGCCCGCGGAACTTCAGCCAGCGGGATACCACCCCATAAAGCGACGTCCAGCGCGGCGGGCGAAGCCAAAGAATGACGTGCGTGCGCGGCAGACGCAGCTCAAGTGTGCCGGGGCTGGTACCGTCGATGACCCAGCGCTCTCCCACCACGATATCGCGCATGCGCGCCAAAGCCTCCGCACGCGGCCGCACCGTCCAACCCGGCAGCCAGAAGATTTCGCGATCCATGGAGACATAAGGCAGGCCGAGCCGACGCCCGAGCCCTTGCGCCAGCGTGCTCTTGCCGCTCCCAGAGCAGCCTATCACCAGCACCCGCTCCGCCGCCTTCAGCCGCTCGGCCGCGTCATCGATCGTGATTGAAGACGTCATGTCCAACTCCCGAAACGAAAACCCCGCCGTCGGGCAGGACAGCGGGGCTTAAAGGACGGGGGCGGAAATGTCTATTCCGCAGCGACCTGGAGCTTGCGCTCGCGCGCAGCCTTCAACCGGGCGAAATCATCGCCGGCATGGTGCGAGGAACGCGTCAGCGGGCTCGACGAGACCATGAGGAAGCCCTTGCTGTAGGCGACGGTCTCGTAGGACTTGAACTCGTCCGGCGTGACGAAGCTCATGACGGCATGGTGCTTGCGGGTCGGCTGGAGATATTGGCCGATCGTCAGGAAATCCACGTCGGCGGTACGCAGGTCGTCCATCAACTGGAGCACTTCGTTACGCTCCTCGCCAAGCCCCACCATGATGCCAGACTTGGTGAACATGGTCGGGTCCAGTTCCTTCACGCGCTGCAAGAGGCGGACGGAGTGGAAGTAGCGCGCACCCGGACGAACCGTGAGATAATTGCCCGGCACGGTCTCCATGTTGTGGTTGAAGACGTCGGGCTTGGCGGCGACGACACGCTCCAGTGCACCCGGCTTCTTCAGGAAGTCGGGCGTCAGGATTTCGATCGTCGTCAGCGGAGAGGCCGCGCGGATCGCCCAGATCACCTTCTCGAAGTGTTCCGCGCCGCCATCGGCGAGATCGTCACGGTCCACCGAGGTGATGACGACGTGGCTGAGGCCCATCTGTTTGACGGCCTTGGCGACGTTTTCCGGCTCCGCCATGTCGAGCGCATTCGGCTTGCCGGTCGCCACATTGCAGAAGGCGCAGGCGCGGGTACAGATCTCGCCCATGATCATGAAGGTCGCGTGCTTCTTGTCCCAGCACTCGCCGATATTCGGGCAGCCCGCTTCCTCGCACACCGTCACCAGCTTGTGGGAGCGCACGATGTCACGCGTTTCCTGGTAGCCCTTGGAGACCGGCGCCTTGACGCGGATCCATTCCGGCTTGCGCAGCACTTCCGTGTCCGGCCGCTTGGCCTTTTCCGGGTGGCGCACCCGCTTGACGTCGGGCGAAAGGTTGGTGCGGTCGAGAATGGTGACCATGTCGTTTCCACTTTCCTGGCAGGCGCGCACGGCCTGTCCTGCGGACCCTGAAAGAGTGAGCCCGCCTCATGTGGAGGCGGGCTTTAGCACGTTCAAGCGTTCAACGCACGCCCATAGGCATCCAGCACGCTTTCCTTCAGCGTTTCGGAAATCGTCGGATGCGGGAAGATCGTGTGCATCAGCTCTTCCTCGGTCGTCTCGAGGTTCATGGCGATGACGAAGCCCTGGATGAGTTCGGTGACTTCTGCGCCAACGAGATGGGCGCCGAGCAGTTCGCCGGTCTTCTTGTCGAAGATCGTCTTGACGAGACCCTGATCCTCGCCGAGCGCGATCGCCTTGCCGTTCGCCACGAACGGGAAGCGGCCGACGCGGATATCGCGGCCCTGTTCCTTGGCCTTGGCTTCCGTGAGGCCGACCGAGGCGACCTGCGGGTGGCAATAGGTGCAACCCGGGATCTTCGACTTGTCCATCGGATGCACGTTCGGCAGGCCCGCGATCTTCTCGATGCAGATCACGGCCTCATGCTCGGCCTTGTGGGCCAGCATCGGCGGGCCGGCGACGTCGCCGATGGCGTAGATGCCCGGCACGTTGGTCTTGCCGTAGCCGTCGATGGCGATGAAGCCGCGGTCGGTCTTCACACCGAGCGCCTCGAGGCCGATATTCTCGACATTCGCCTGTACGCCAACGGCAGAGATCATACGGTCGGCGGTGATCTTCTCGACCTTGCCGTCCTTCATCTCGACATGCGCGGTGATCGAGTTCGCGCCCTTCTCCACCTTGGTGACCTTGGCCTCCAGATGGATCTTCATGCCCTGCTTCTCGAACTGCTTCTTGGCGAGCGCGGAAATCTCCGCATCCTCGACCGGCATCACCGTCTTCATCACCTCGACAACCGTCACATCGACGCCGAGCGTGCGATAAAACGAGGCGAATTCAATGCCGATGGCGCCCGAGCCCATGACGAGCAGCGACTTCGGCATTTCTTCCGGCTTCATTGCCTCGAAATAGGTCCAGATCAGCTTGCCATCCGGCTCGATGCCGGGCAGCGCACGCGGACGGGCACCGGTCGCGATCACGATGTTCTTGGCCGTATAGGTGCCTTCCGGCAGAACGGTCTTCGGCAGCGGTGCCTGCGGCTGCTGGATCGCCTTCACCGTCTTGGTGACGACGATCTCGCCCGGCTTGGTGATCTTCGCCTCGCCCCAGATGATGTCGACCTTGTTCTTCTTCATCAGGAAGCCGACGCCGCCGTTCATGCGCTGGGCAATGCCACGCGAGCGGGCGACGATCGCCTTCAGGTCCGGCGTCACCGAGCCTTCGATCTTGATGCCGTAGTCACCCGGATGCTGCGCGTAGTGAAAAATCTCGGCCGAGCGCAACAGCGCCTTGGTCGGGATACAACCCCAGTTGGAGCAGATGCCGGCGAGATGTTCGCGCTCGACGATGGCCGTCTTCAGGCCCAACTGGGCGGCGCGGATCGCGGCGATGTAGCCGCCCGGACCCGAACCGATAACGATGACGTCGTAAGTCTGAGCCATGTCGTTTCCTGCCTTTTTCCTGGCGAGTGCGCGAACTGCTGCTACCGCCTGTTGTCTTTTTACAATCCGAGCATCATGCGCACGACGGGCTCGATCCCGCGGCCAATCGCCCGTGTATTCTCAGCATCGAGATGCACGCCGTCGAGCGGCGTCGTCCTGGCAACCGATCCTGCGTCGAAGAAGCCGCAGCCGGTTTCATCCGCGAGATCCGCATAGAGCGTCGCCAGCATGGCCGATTGCTCGACACCGCCGGCAAACATCGCCGCAAATGCGGTGTTCGCCGTCTCGCAGATCTGGGGCGGCGAGGCGATGAGGATTTCCGGCCCCTCCTGGCCGCCGAACGACCAGGCATGGTGACGCACAAGTCCCACCAACCGCTCCATGCCCTGTGCCGCACCGAATGCCGTCCCGCAGATCGTCGGCTTCATGTCGTTGGCACCAAGCAGAAGGATCACAAGGTCGATCGGATCATGGCTGTGCAGGATGGTCGGCAGGATGCGCGCGCCGTTGCGATCGCAATCCGCCAGATGGTCGTCATAGGCGGTGGTGCGGCCATTCAGGCCCTCTGCGATGACGGTGACATCCGGTCCCAGAGCCTTGGCGAGCACGCTCGGCCAGCGATCCTCGAAAGCATGCCGGTCGAGCGTTTCCGCACTGTAGCCCCAGGTCAGGCTGTCGCCGTAGCAGAGAACCGTCTTCATGGCCGCACCCCGCGTATCAGACGAGCATCCCCATCGGGCTTTCGATGTAGCGCTTGAAGGCACCGAGCAGCTCGGCGCCGAGCGCACCGTCGACGGCGCGGTGGTCGGTGGAGAGCGTGACCGTCATCGCGTTGACGATGACCATCTGGCCCTTCTTGACCACGACCCGCTCCGTGCCCGCGCCGACCGCGAGGATCGTCGCATGCGGCGGGTTGACGACGGCGGCGAAGTTCGAGACGCCCATCATGCCCATGTTGGAGACCGCAGTCGTGCCGCCCTGATATTCTTCGGGCTTCAGCTTGCGTTCCTTGGCGCGCTTGCCGAGGTCCTTCATCTCGTTGGAGATGGCCGACAGGCTCTTCAGCTCCGCCTTGCGAATGATCGGCGTGATCAGGCCGCCCGGGATAGACACGGCAACACCGACATCGGCATGTTTGTGCTTGACCATGTTGGTGTCGGTCCAGGAGACGTTGGCATCCGGCACGTCACGCAGAGCAAGCGCCATGGCCTTGATCACCATGTCGTTGACCGAAAGCTTGTAGGCCGGCTTGTCGTCCCTGCGGGGTGCAGAATCGTTGATCTGCGCGCGCAGCGCCAGAAGCGCATCGAGCTCGACATCGACCGAGACGTAGAAGTGCGGGATCGTCTGTTTGGATTCCTGCAGGCGCTTGGCAATGGTCTTGCGCATGCCGTCATGCGGCACGAGTTCGTAGGAACCCTGCTCGAACAGCTTGAGCACGGCTTCTTCCGACATGCCCTTGGGGGCTGCGGCCGGGGCGGCCGACGCAGCAGCAGCCGGGGCTGCGGCAGCGGCAGACTTGGCACCGCCGGAGGAGACGGCCTTTTCAACGTCGCTCTTCACCACGCGACCATGCGGGCCGGAACCCGAAACCGCCGAAATGTCGACGCCGGCTTCCTTGGCGATACGGCGTGCGAGCGGCGAGGAGAACACGCGGTTGCCGTCCTTGGCCGGAGCCGGACCGGCAGATGCGGTTACAGCCGGAGCCGGTGCGGCAGCAGCCGGCTTTTCCGCTTCCTTCGGCGCCTCGGCGGGCTTTGCTTCCGCCTTCGGAGCGGAACCGCCGCCAGCAGCGGCAGCGCCCACGTCTTCACCATCCGCGGCGAGGATGGCGATCAGGCTGTTGACCTTCACGCCTTCCGTCCCGGCCGGCACGACGATCTTGGCGACAACGCCCTCGTCGACGGCTTCGACTTCCATCGTTGCCTTGTCGGTCTCGATCTCGGCGATGACGTCACCGGATTTCACGGTGTCACCTTCCTTGACCAGCCACTTGGCGAGGTTGCCCTCTTCCATGGTGGGTGACAGGGCGGGCATCGTAATGTTGATCGGCATCTCTCCGCCCTCCCGTTACTTGTAGCAGACGGTTTTGACCGCCTGGACGACTTCGCCGACATTCGGCAGCGCCAGCTTTTCGAGGTTTGCGGCATAGGGCATCGGAACGTCCTTGCCGGCGATCGTCAGGATCGGCGCATCGAGGTAATCGAAGGCCTGCTGCATGACGCGGGTCGCAATCTCGGTGCCGACGGAGGACTGCGGATAGCCTTCCTCGACGACCACGAGGCGGCCGGTCTTCTTGACCGATTCGATGATGGTCGGCAGGTCCATCGGACGGATGGTGCGAAGGTCGATCAGTTCGACATCGATGCCGTCCTTCTCAAGTTCCGCTATCGCCTTCAGCGCATAGGTCATGCCGATGCCGAAGGAAACGACGGTGACGTCATTGCCCTTCTTGTGGATGCGCGCCTTGCCGATCGGCAACACAAAATCATCCATCTTCGGCACTTCGAAGCTCTGGCCGTAGAGGATTTCGTTTTCGAGGAAGATGACCGGGTTCGGGTCACGGATGGCAGCCTTCAGCAGGCCCTTCGCATCGGCAGCCGTGTAGGGCATGACGACCTTGAGGCCCGGAATGTGGCTGTACCAGGCGGCATAGCACTGCGAGTGCTGGGCCGCGACGCGGGCAGCCGCACCATTCGGGCCGCGGAAGACGATCGGCGCGCCCATCTGGCCACCGGACATATAGAGCGTCTTGGCGGCAGAGTTGATGATCTGGTCGATCGCCTGCATGGCGAAGTTGAAGGTCATGAACTCGACGATGGGCTTCAGGCCCGTCATGGCCGCACCGACGCCGACGCCGGCAAAACCGTGTTCGGTGATCGGCGTGTCGATGACGCGGCGATCACCGAATTCCTGCAACAGGCCCTGGGTGATCTTGTAGGCACCCTGATATTCGGCGACTTCCTCGCCCATGACGAAGACGTCCTCGTCGCGGCGCATTTCTTCCGCCATGGCGTCGCGCAGCGCTTCGCGCACCGTCGTCATCACCATTTCGGTACCGGCCGGGATATCCGGATCGGCGGCGACTTCGCCCTTCGGCTGGGCCGGAACGGACGCGGCGGCGGGTGCCGGCTCGGCGGCCTTGGGTGCTTCGGCTTCAGCCGGCTTTTCAGCGGCGGCGGCTTTCGGCGCGACGGCTGCATCGGCGCTTTCGCCGTCCTGCAGCAGCACGGCAATCGCCGTGTTGACCTTGACGCCTTCGGTGCCGGCGGCAATCAGGATCTTGCCGATCACGCCTTCATCAACGGCTTCGACTTCCATCGTCGCCTTGTCGGTTTCGATTTCGGCGATCACGTCGCCGGACTTGACGGTGTCACCCTCGTTCTTGACCCATTTGGAGAGCGTACCCTCTTCCATGGTCGGAGACAGGGCGGGCATGAGAATTTCGATAGGCATTGTTCGTCCCTCCCCGGATTACAGCAGGATGTCGGTGTAGAGTTCGGATGCATCCGGCTCCGGATCGGCCTGGGCGAAATCGGCGCTGTCGGCAACGATGTCACGGACCTCCTTGTCGATCTGCTTGAGATCGTCCTCGCTTGCCCACTTGTTTTCCAGAAGACGGGCGCGCACCTGCTCGATCGGGTCGTGCTCGGAACGCATCTTCTGCACTTCGTCCTTCGAGCGATACTTCGCCGGGTCGGACATGGAGTGGCCGCGGTAGCGGTAGGTCTGCATCTCGAGGATGACCGGACCCTTGCCCGCACGGCAGTGCGCGACAGCGTCGTCCGCAGCAGCCTTCACCGCACGCACATCCATGCCATCCACCTGGAAACCGGGGATGTTGAAGGAGGCGCCGCGATGCGAGAAGTCGGTCTGGGCGGAGGCGCGCGAAACGGATGTGCCCATGGCGTAGCGGTTGTTCTCGATCACGTAGACGACCGGCAGCTTCCAGAGCGCTGCCATGTTGAAGCTCTCGTAGACCTGGCCCTGGTTGGCCGCGCCGTCACCGAAATAGGCAAGCGAGACATTGTCGTTGCCGCGGTAGCGGTTGGCGAAGGCGAGACCGGTACCGAGCGAGACCTGCCCGCCGACGATGCCGTGACCGCCGTAAAAATTCTTTTCCTTGGAGAACATGTGCATGGAGCCGCCCTTGCCCTTGGAAAGGCCGCCGCGACGTCCGGTCAGTTCGGCCATCACACCACGTGGGCTCATGCCGCAAGCGAGCATGTGGCCATGGTCGCGATAACCGGTGATGACCTGGTCACCCTCCTTCAGCGCCGCCTGCATGCCGACGACGACAGCTTCCTGGCCGATGTAGAGGTGACAGAAGCCGCCGATGAATCCCATGCCGTAAAGCTGGCCGGCCTTCTCCTCGAAACGCCGGATCAGCAGCATCTCGCGATAGGCTTTGAGATCGTCTTCCTTGGAGAATTCGGCGATGGTGCCGCCGGTGAAGTCTTTTTTGACAGGCTTTGCCGCGGTCTTGCGGCTGGACGTGGACGCGGTTTTACGCGGAGCCATGCGTTCCTCCCTATGTTTGCCTCTTGGAGAAAACCATAGGGGAGAAAGTCCGTCGCAGCAATGCTATAAATGCATGGCTTATATTCTTCGTAAGCCCATGATTAGTAAGGGAGATTTACGATTAACCAGATTTCAGTTAATCCAGTTTTTCAGTGGAAAATGACGATTTCGTCAGCACGTGACATGTTGAGATATGAGCGCGCTTTCTCGTCCAGCATGTCGCGTTCAAGCGAGCCGTCGCTCATCAACGCCACTTCTTTTTCCAGGATTTGGCGCTGCCGCACGAGCACATCGACGCGCGCCTGACGCTCCACCCGCTGCCGTTCGAATTCCTCCATCCCCCTGAGACCGAACTCGCCATGCACGGAATGATAGCCGAAGTAGGAAAGGAATGCGACCGTAATCACCGGCAGTGTCAGCCGGCCGAATTTCCGCTTTTTATGATGTTTGGTCCACATGCAGGTGCCCCGATACGCAATACAGATTTTACACTAGCGCCAAGCGGTTAACCGACTATTGACCATGATGGATGGGGCAAAGAAAAAACCCGCATCTTGCGATGCGGGTTTTGCCATTTCGGAGAAACTGTTTTTCCGATCAGCCGCGCAGGATGCCGCGACCGGCATACTTGGCCTGCGGACCAAGCTGCTCCTCGATGCGGATCAGCTGGTTGTACTTGGCGGTACGGTCGGAGCGGGCGAGCGAGCCGGTCTTGATCTGCCCGCAGTTGGTGGCGACGGCGAGGTCGGCGATCGTCGAATCCTCGGTCTCGCCCGAACGGTGCGACATGACTGCGGTATAGCTCGCCTTGTGCGCGGTCTCAACGGCGTCGAGCGTTTCGGAGAGCGAACCGATCTGGTTGACCTTGACGAGGATCGAGTTGCCGACGCCCATCTTGATGCCGTCGCGCAAGCGGGCCGAGTTGGTGACGAACAGGTCGTCGCCGACGAGCTGAACCTTCTTGCCGATCTTGTCGGTCAGGGCCTTCCAGCCGTCCCAGTCGTCTTCGGCCATGCCGTCCTCGATCGAGAAGATCGGGTATTTTGCAGCGAGTTCGGCGAGATAGTCGGCCATGGCGCCCGGCTCCAGCGTGCGGCCTTCACCTTCAAGCACGTACTTGCCGTCCTTAAAGAATTCGGTCGAGGCGCAATCGAGCGCGATATACATGTCTTCGCCCGGACGGTAGCCGGCCTTCTCGATCGACTTCATGATGAAGTCGAGGGCGGCAGGTGCCGAGGCGAGGCCCGGCGCAAAACCGCCTTCGTCACCAACGTTGGTGTTGTGACCGTCGGCCGCGAGCTGCTTCTTCAGCGTGTGGAAGACTTCCGAACCCATGCGCACGGCGTCGCGGATGTTGTCGGCGCCGACCGGAACGATCATGAACTCCTGGAAGTCGATCGGGTTGTCGGCATGCGCGCCGCCATTGATGATGTTCATCATCGGCACCGGCAGGATGCGGGCGTTCGGGCCGCCGACATAACGATAGAGCGGCAGGTTGGCAGCTTCGGCCGCGGCCTTGGCGACGGCAAGCGACACGCCGAGGATGGCGTTGGCGCCGAGGCGGGCCTTGTTCGGCGTGCCGTCGAGCTCGATCATCGTCTGGTCGATGGCGATCTGGTCCTCAGCCTCGAGACCGCCGACGGCCTCGAAAATCTCGCCATTGACGGCGGCGACAGCATTTTCGACGCCCTTGCCAAGGTAGCGCTTGCCACCGTCGCGCAGTTCGACGGCTTCATGCGCACCCGTGGACGCGCCCGACGGAACGGCCGCACGGCCGAAGCTGCCATCTTCGAGGTGCACGTCCACTTCGACGGTGGGATTGCCGCGGCTGTCGAGAATCTCGCGGCCGATGATGTCGATGATAGCAGTCATGGAAATCGTCCTGTTTCGAGGTTTATAAATCGATTAAAATTTACTTTTAATCGACCATGCGGAAATTACAATGGCGCAGGGTGCCGTCATGAAAACGGATGGCACGCTTGCGTGTCATCCGTTTGAAGCCTTAGCCCTTGGTGATGTCGTCGAAGGCGACGAGCTTTTCGAGCAGCCGCGGCATGTCCTTCAGGTGCACCATGTTGGGGCCGTCCGAGGGGGCGTTGTCCGGGTCCTCATGCGTTTCGACGAAGAGGCCGGCAATGCCTACCGCGACGGCGGCGCGCGACAAGGTCTCGACGAATTCGCGCTGGCCGCCGGTCGAACCGCCCTGCCCGCCCGGCTGCTGCACGGAATGGGTCGCGTCGAACACGACCGGTGCGCCAAGCGAGGCCATGATCGGCAGCGAGCGCATGTCGGAGACGAGTGTGTTGTAGCCGAAGGACGCGCCGCGTTCGCACAGCATGACGTTCGGATTGCCGCTCTCGGTGAACTTGGTGAGCACGTTCTTCATGTCCCAAGGCGCAAGGAACTGCCCCTTCTTGACGTTGATCGCGCGGCCGGTCTTGGCGGCAGCGACGAGCAGGTCCGTCTGGCGCGACAGAAAGGCCGGGATCTGCAGGATATCGACCGTCTTGGCCACTTCCGCGCACTGCTCTTCGGTGTGGATGTCGGTCAGCACCGGAAAGCCGAAATCCTTCTTGAGGTCGGCGAAGATCTCCAGCGCCTTCTCAAGCCCGATGCCGCGCTTGCCGGAAAGCGAGGTGCGGTTGGCCTTGTCGAAGGAGGACTTGTAGACCAGGCCGATCCCGAGCTTGTCGCACATTTCGACGAGCGCCTCGGCCATCATGTAGGCGTGCTCGCGGCTCTCCATCTGGCAGGGGCCGGCGATCAGCGAGAAACGTTCGGTCTGCGAGAAGGTAACCTTCTTCGGGCCTTCGCCGACGGTGACGGTGGAATTGGTTTTCATCTCATTCTCCAAAGACGAAGAGGACGCCCTGCCCCGGTGCCGGCGGCACCATCAGGCGGTCGTCCCGTTCCTGAAAAGCAACGCCGCGCTCGGTCAGCAGGCGGCGACAATCGGACAGGCTGGAAATCTTGAACACGACCGCCCGTCCTTTCAGGCCGCGATCAGCGCCGGCGACCGACGGAATACCATAGAAGCCCTCAAGGCCCGCATCGTTGAGCACCGTAATACGGCCGCGCGGCGTATCGACGGACATGCCGAAGGATAGGGCCTCAACCTCGCGTTCATCGGCCGCTTCCTGCACCAGATACTGGAAGTCGGTCGGGTTCTGCTCGGACAGCACGACTTCGCTGAGCGCCAGAACGCCATTCTCGTGCGCTTCCAGCGCCTTGCGGTCGGATGGCAGCGGCAGGATGCGTTGCGAGGCGAAGAAGAAGAAATCCGGGCTGCGCTGGTCGGCGGCAAAGGCCAGGCGAAAACTGCCGGTCGCCGATGTGCCATCGGGCAGCAGCATGTCGCGGGAGAATTCCAGCACCTCGCCGCCCGAGAGGCCGGCATGGGTGTAACGCTGGTCATCTTCCCAGGCATCGCTGCTTGCCATGGCGATGCCGGAAAAACCTTCGATGCCGCGGCGGAAACGGAAGGCCTGGTCGCGCGCAACGAAGACATTACCCTTGCGGGCCGCCGCCTCGCATTCCTCGCGATTGGCAATGCCGAGCGGTTCCAGATAGCTGCCATCGGCGAGGAAGACACAACAGTTTTCCGTCCCGAAGGGATGGCGCGCATCCTTGGCGACGGTGAAACCCAGCGCCGTCAGACGCTCGCGGGCAAGCCCGAGATCGGACACCGGCAACACCAGATGGTCGATCGGGCGGGGCGTTCTCGAACTCACGGTCATGGGTAAAATCCGGTCGTGTTTCAGGCGCCCCGTGCTTTGCATGCTTTCGGCCCGCAATGCAAGCACCCGTATGACAGGCTGGGGCGCACGGAACTTTTCCATCCGCCACCCATTCCAGACGACTTCCGCATCGGAGCATTCCCATTCCAAAGCCCGACGACATTACCCGACAGCGCGATCTGCACGAATCCCGCCCCCTGTGGGCCGACTCGCCCCGCATCGCGCTTCGCACGCGGCAAAGGCCGTTGCGCAGCGACTACGACGTCGTCATCGTCGGCGCCGGCATTTCCGGCGCGCTGATGGCGCATGCATTGGCGGATGGAAAACGTTCCGTGCTCGTGGTCGACCGCCGCGCCCCCGTGCACGGCAGCACGCTAGCCAGCACGGCTATGATCCAGCACGAAATCGACACGCCGCTCGACAAACTTGCCGCCATGATCGGATCAGAAAGGGCCGGCCGCGCCTGGCAACGCTCGGCCCGTGCCGTCGAGCAGTTGACGCACATCGTCGCTGATCTCGGCCTGTCCTGCGGCTTCGAGCGCAAGAAAACGCTGTTCCTCGCTGGCGACGAATACGGCAGCCGTGCGCTGCGCGCGGAGGTCGATGCACGACACGCGGCCAATATCGCGGCGGATTTCGTCGATTCCGCCACGCTTGCGCAGCGCTTTTCCCTCGATCGCACCGGCGCGATCATGAGCGACATCTCCGCCTCCGCAAATCCCGCCCAGATGGCCGTCGGCATCCTGCGCGCGGCGGCACGGCGCGGGGTGGAACTCGTCAGCCCGCTCGAAATCACCGATGTACGCTCGACGACGCAGGGTGTGTTCCTCGCCACGACCGACGGCAAGATTTTGTCCGCCCGCCACGCCATCTTCTGCTCCGGCTACGAATTCCTGGAGACGCTGGCGCACAAGGACCACGCGATCGTTTCCACCTGGGCGCTCGCCACGCCGCCCGGCATTGCCCTGCCGGACTGGCTGAATGACTGCATCGTCTGGGAAGGTGCCGATCCCTATCTCTATCTGCGTCGCTCACGCGACGGCCGGCTGATTGCCGGCGGCGAGGACGAGGAGAGCGAGGACGCCTTCGCCTCGCCGCAGAAGCTGAAAAACAAGGCGAAGGTCATTCGCGACAAGACTGAAGCCCTGCTCGGTCTTTCGTTGCCAGCGCCGGACTATACCTGGGCCGCCCCCTTCGGCACGACGCGCACCGGCCTGCCGCTGATCGGTCGGGTGCCCGGTCTCGACAATGTCTTCGCCGTCATGGGCTTCGGCGGCAACGGCATCACCTTCAGCCAGATCGCCGCCGAGATCGTCGCATCGGAGATCGCCGGCCACAGCGATGCCGACGCGGGTCTCTTTGCCTTTGACGGTCATGACAGCCGACGAACCGCCACGCGCTGACCGCGCTCAGGAGCGGAAACGTTTGCGATAGTCACCCGGCGTCAGCCCGACAATGCGGGCAAAGACCTTCCGGAAGGCGCCGGGATCGTTGTAGCCGACATCCACCGCCACGCTATCGACCGAGCGTATAGTGAATTGCAGCAATTCCTGCGCCTTCGCCACGCGCAGCCGCTGGCAATAGTCCGTCGTCGTCAGTCCCGTCGCCTTGCGGAAACGCCGAAGGAAGGTGCGCTCCTCCAGCCCGGCCTGGGCAGCCAGTCCATCCAGACCGATCTCCTTCGCCTCCGTTGCCTGCAGAAAGTGCTGCACCTTCAGGATCGCCGCATCGCCATGCAGCAGACGCGGCGAAAAGGTGCTGTAGTAGCGTTGCTCCCGTCCCGGCGGATCGATCACGAACTGCCGGGCAATCTCCAGCATAATCGTCGGCCCGAGAAATCGGTCGATCAGTTTCAGCCCGAGATCGACCCAGGCCATGACGCCACCAGCCGTGACGATGTCACCATCGTCGCTGAGCAGGCGATCCGTATCGACATGAACATCGGGAAAACGCAGTTCGAAGGTCTCGGCAATCACCCAGTTGGTGGTGATCGTCCGGCCGGTCAACAGCCCGGTCTCGCCCAGCAAAAAGGCCCCGGCGCAGATCGAGGCGAGCCGGATGCCATTGGCATGGCATTCCCGCAGCCAGGCGGCGAAGGGCGCCGCATCCTCCCGGCGGATGGGATCGCCAAGCGCTGGCGGCAGCACGAGAACGCAAGGGCGCGGCGCCTCGGTCGGGAGCATGCTCGCCTCGATGCGCACCGGTCGCCCGTCTTCCAGCCGCCAATGGCTGACCCCGAGCATTGGCACGGCCGCGCCCTTCCGGCCAGCCAGTTCCATTGCCGAATTGAAGAGGTCCGTCATGCCGAGCACGGCCGCCATCTGCACGCCGGGATAAAGCACCAGTCCAATCTCGGCCGCAGCTGCCATGTCACTTTCACCACGTATTATGTCGATCTCGCCAATGGCGAGAGATGGCAGGCCCGGGGCAGAATGTCCATGACATCAATCGCGTGCAGAAAGGATCTCCCATGAGCAAACGCGCCGTCATCATCGTCGACCTCCAGAAGGATTATCTGGCTTCCGGCAGCTTCGCGCTGACCGGCATCGACACCGCCGCCGCCAATGCTGCCCGCGTCGTCGAGGCGGCACGCGGCAAAGGTGACCGGATCATCCACGTTCATCACGTTGCGAAGGAGGCGGATTCGCCGCTCTTCGCCCCGGATACCGACGGCATCCATCCGATCCCGACGGTGACGCCGCTGGCTGGCGACACGGTCGTGGTCAAGAATTTTCCGAACTCCTTCCGCGAAACGACGCTCCAGCAGACCTTACAGGACGGTGGAATAGAAGAGGTGGTGGTGGTCGGCGCGATGAGCGACGTCTGCATCGACGCGACCGCCCGCGCCGCCGCCGATCTCGGCTACGGGCTCACCGTCGTGCACGATGCCTGCGCCACACGCGACAAGGCCTTTGGTGATTCGGTCGTGCCCGCCGCGCAGGTTCATGCCACGATCATGTCGGCGCTCGAGTTCGGCTATGGCAAGGTCACGACGACGGCGGAATTCCTGTCCTGAGTCCCGGAACCGTCTGAAAAAACCGGGAAAAATAACCATCTCCGCTGCGGCGGAGATGGCAAGGCAAAGACGAAAGCGACGAGATACCGCGCCATTCAGCGTCACATGTCGCGGCGCGTCATTCGCCTGTCATGTGACAATGATGTCTCTTTCCGCGTGAATGCACCCGGCAGCCGCCAGGACCGGCGCCAAGCGGAGTACGCGTTGAATGGACATGGCTCAGGCCTTCGCCCTCGCCTCGGTCGCCCTTGTCGCGACCAACCTTGCCAGCATCGTGATTGCCGGCAGACGGCTGAAACCGACCGACGCGCCACCGCCGGCCATCGACGAGAAGCCGCCGGTCTCGATCGTCGTCCCCGTTCGCGGCATCGAGAATTTTACGGCCGAAACGCTGGATCGCGCCTTCCGCCTGATCTGGTCGGATTATGAACTGCTGTTCTGCGTCGCCCATGCCGGCGATCCCATCATCCCGGAAATCGTGAAGACGGCGGCCGCATATCCGCATATCGAGACACGCATCCTCGTGGGTGACGACCGCATCAGCGCCAATCCGAAACTCAACAATTGCGTCAAGGGCTGGCAGGCAGCGCGCCACGACTGGGTGATCCTCGCCGATTCCAACGTGCTGATGCCACCGGATTACATTCAGTACCTGATGGGCGGCTGGCGAACCGATTCAGGCCTGGTCTGCTCGACGCCGCTCGGCTCGCGGCCGGATGGTTTCTGGGCCGAGGTGGAATGCATGTTCCTCAACACCCAGCAGGCACGCTGGCAATATGCCGGCGAAGCGATGGGCCTCGGCTTCGCGCAGGGCAAGAGCATGCTGTGGTACAAGCCGATGCTCGATGCGAATGGCGGCATCCATGCGCTGAATGCGGAAATCGCCGAGGACGCGGCCTCCACCAAACTGGTCAGCCGGCTCGGCCTCAAGGTTCACCTCGTCTCATCGCCGTTCGAACAGCCGCTGGGCCGCCGCACGGGCCAGGAAATCTGGTCGCGCCAGTGCCGTTGGTCGCGCCTGCGCCGTGTTACCTTCCCGAGTTTCTTCACGCCGGAAATCCTGCTCGGCGCCATTCCGCCGCTGCTTCTGGCGCTTATTGGGGCCATGATGTCCGACGTAACGCTTGCGCCTGCTGCCCTTCTGGTGCTCGCGGCCATCTATCTGCCGGAAGTGGGCCTTGCGCTCACCAAGGGCTGGCGGCTCTCCGTCTGGTCGGTCCCTGCGATGATCGTGCGCGACTGCATGATGCCCGCCATCTGGCTGCGCAGCTGGGTCGGCGGCAATATCGACTGGCGCGGCAACACGATGACGATCGGCACCACCGCCTGTGAACTGAAGGAAGCGCCGGCGGGATCGTAATCGGCCCCGTCAGCCCCGCACGCAGAGCCCTTCCAGCAAGGTGCGAAACCCCTTCACCGCGCGCCGGGAGGTTTCTTCCGGCGCGTCAGACTTGGCGATCCACAGGGCGGCGTGGCTGCTGGCACCGTTGATCAGGCGGGCCGCGGCTTCCGTATCGATATCCGCCATCACGCCATCGGCCTTGAGCTGCTCGATGCTGCGGCTGAGCGCTGCAATACAGCCGCTTGTCGTCTGCCATTGCGACACATCGCCAAGCACCGCCGGCCCGTCGCGAAACATGATGCGCTGGATTTCCGGCTCCAGCGCCATCTCGATATAGGCGACGCATTCCGCGACGAAACCCTGCCAGCGGTTCGGCGCCTCAGCCGAAATCCTGTTGAGCCGCGCCGTCATCTCCGCGTCGATTTCCCGAATGACGGCCTGGAGAAGCCCCTTCTTGTCGCCGAAATGATGGTAGAGCGCACCGCGCGTCAGCCCGGCGCCGGCCGTGAAATCGTCCATCGACGCATCCGCATAGCCCACGGTGCCGAAGGCCTGACGGCCTGCGGCGATCAACTTGGCTTTCGTTTCGGCAATCATTTCCTCGCGCGGTTTGCGCATGGCATCTCCTTTTCACATACGCCACGTATTTTATTTGACATACGCCACGTATGCAACTATCTCATAGACATACGCCACGTATGTAAGTGGCGAGACGGTCCATTTTCAGGAGCAGGCCATGGCCAACCCGTACAAAGAGATTTTCAGCGTCCCCGGAACGAAGGGCTTTTCCGCCGCCGGTTTCCTCGCACGCCTTCCGATCGCCATGGCGCCGATCGGCATCGTCGCGATGCTGTCGCAGACCCACGGCGAATACTGGCTCGCCGGCGCGGTGTCCGCCACCTTCGCGCTGACCAACGCGCTCATCTCCCCGCAAGTCTCCCGCCTCGTCGACAGATACGGCCAGGCAGCCGTGCTGACACCGGCGACGATCGTTGCCGTCATCGCCTTCCTGGCGCTGATTGCCGGCACCAACCAGGGCTGGCCCGTCTGGACACTCTTCGTCTTCGCCTTCCTCGCCGCCGCGATGCCCAGCATGCCCGCCATGCTGCGTGCCCGCTGGAGCGACATTTTCCGCGATCGTCCGGAACTCAATACCGCCTTCGCGTTCGAATCGGCGGCCGACGAACTGGTCTACATTGCCGGCGCCTCGCTTTCCGTCGGCCTTGCCGTAGCGCTCTTCCCGGAGGCCGGCATGCTGATCAGCACGGCCTTCCTCGCCGTCGGCACGTTCGCCTTCGTGCTGCAACGGGGCACGGAACCGGCCGTCCGCCATGTCGCCGGCAGCGCGCCGCAGAAATCGGCTATCCGCCTGCGCCCGGTGCAGATCATCACGCTCGCCCTCATCTTCGTCGGCTCCACCTTCGCGACGGCAGAAGTCAGCGCGGTGGCGATCACCAAGGAACTCGGCCAACCGAATGCCGCCAGCCTCGTCATCGGCGTCTATGCCGTCGGTTCCTTCGTCGTCGGCCTCATTCTCGGCGCCCTGAACCCGACGATGGCGCTCCAGAAGCAATTGATGATCGCCGTCGCCATCCTGGCGCTCACCGCGCTGCCGCTGCCCTTTGCCGGCACGGTGCCGATGCTCGCCATCGCTGTCTTCCTCAGCGGCGTCGCCATCTCGCCGACCTTCATCACCGCCTTCGGCATCGTCGAGCGCCGCGTGCCTGAAGCCATGCTGACCGAGGGCGTCACCTGGGTCACCACCGGCATCGGCATCGGCATGGCCCTGGGCGCTTTCGTCGCCGGCTGGGCGGTCGATAATTTCGGGGCTCAGAACGGCTTCTGGGTGTCCATCGCCGCCGGCATCGGCGCCGTCCTCACCATCGGTCTCGGCCAGCGCATACTGGCCGGCGAGGATTGCGACGACGGGGTCTGCCCGCTGGTGCAGGCCGCTGAATAGGCAACAAAAAAGCCCGGCAGAGATGCCGGGCTTTTTTATCGTGAATAGATTGCCTCAGACCAAGCGGCTCTGTTCCAGCGCCGCTTCCACGAAGCTCGCGAAGAGCGGGTGCGGATCGAGCGGGCGGCTCTTCAGTTCCGGATGGTACTGAACGCCGATGAACCACGGATGATCCGGATACTCCACCGTCTCCGGCAGGACGCCGTCCGGCGACATGCCGGAAAAGACCAGGCCGCAGCTTTCCAGCTTGTCCTTGTAATCCACGTTCACTTCGTAGCGGTGGCGGTGGCGTTCGGAAATGTCCGTCGAACCGTAGATGTCGGCGATCTTCGTGCCGCCCTTCAGCGACGCGCGATAGGCGCCGAGACGCATCGTGCCACCGAGATCGCCCGACGCGGAACGCTTCTCCAGATCGTTGCCCTTCACCCATTCCGTCATCAGGCCGACGACCGGCTCGGTCGTCTTGCCGAATTCCGTGGAGGACGCCTTTTCAAAGCCGGCGAGGTTGCGGGCCGCTTCCACGACGGCCATCTGCATGCCGAAGCAGATGCCGAAATACGGCACCTTGCGCTCGCGGGCAAAGCGCGCCGCATTTATCTTGCCTTCCGAGCCGCGCTCGCCAAAACCGCCGGGAACGAGGATGCCGTGCACCTTTTCCAGATACGGCGCCGGATCTTCCTTCTCGAAGACCTCCGACTCGATCCACTCGAGCTTGACCTTGACGTGGTTGGCGATGCCGCCGTGGTAAAGCGCCTCGATCAGCGATTTATAGGCATCCTTGAGGCCGGTGTACTTGCCGACGATGGCAATGGTCACCTCGCCTTCCGGCGTCTTGATGCGATCGGAAACCTTTTGCCAGGCGTCAAGGCGCGGCTTCGGCGCCGGCTCGATGCCAAAGGCGGCCAGCACTTCGTCGTCCAGGCCTTCCTTGTGGTAAGCAAGCGGCACGTCGTAGATCGACGCGACGTCGAGCGCCTGGATGACAGCGGTCTGGCGCACGTTGCAGAACAGCGAGAGCTTCTTGCGCTCGGCCTCCGGTATTTCCCGGTCGGCACGCACCAGCAGGATGTCCGGATGGATACCCATGGCCTGCAGCTCCTTGACGGAGTGCTGCGTCGGCTTGGTCTTGAGCTCGCCGGCGGCCGGAATATAGGGCATCAGCGTGAGGTGGACATAGACCGCCGTGCCGCGCGGCAGATCGTTGCCGAGCTGACGGATCGCTTCCATGAACGGCATAGCCTCGATGTCGCCCACCGTGCCGCCGATCTCGCAGATGACGAAGTCGTAGTCCTCGTTGCCATCGGTGACGAAGTTCTTGATCTCGTTGGTGACGTGCGGAATGACCTGCACGGTCGCGCCGAGATAGTCGCCGCGGCGTTCCTTGTCGATGATGTTCTTGTAGATGCGGCCGGTGGTGATGTTGTCGGACTTGGTGGCCGAACGCCCGGTAAAGCGCTCGTAGTGGCCAAGGTCGAGGTCGGTTTCCGCGCCGTCGTCGGTGACGAACACCTCACCGTGCTGCGTCGGGCTCATGGTGCCCGGATCGACATTGAGATAGGGGTCTAGCTTCCTGAGGCGAACGCGGTAGCCACGCGCCTGAAGGAGAGCTCCGAGTGCAGCGGCAGCGATGCCTTTTCCGAGGGAAGAAACCACGCCGCCTGTGATGAATACATATCGCGCCATGGGAGTCACCGGATACCTTTTCAAAATCGATTGCGCCACCGAAAAATCACCTTGGGCGTGATTTCGGAAGGCACAATCGGCGTTTTACACAAGAAGAAGGCCGGTTGGGTTTCGCCAACCGGCCGATTTGCTTTCAGTCCTTGCGGCTTACTGGCCGCTCGGGACGCCGGAATTCTGTTCCGTGCCCGTTGCGCCACCCGTCGTGCCGGTGCCCGTCGTCGTCGACGTGTTGCCGGTCCCGGTGCTCGTACCTGTGCCGGTGGCCGCACCGCCCTCGGTCGGAACGGCGTCGGTGCCGGTCGTCGCAGGCGTCTGGTTGGTCGTGTTGTTGTTCTGCGTGTCCTGATTCTGTTCGCCGCCGCCGAGTGCGTCGAGAACGCCCCCCGTACCGGTCGTGCCCGGGATACGATCAAGAATGTCGGTCGGCTGCGTCTCGTAGCGGGCGATGATGCCCATGCCGAGCGCCAGCACGAAGAACAGCGTTGCGAGGATGGCCGTGGTGCGCGTCAGGGCATTGGCCGTGCCGCGTGCCGACATGAAGCCGGAGCCGCCGCCGATGCCGAGGCCGCCGCCTTCAGAGCGCTGGATCAGCACGACGCCGATCAGCGCGACGACGACCATGAGATAGATGACGAGCAAAATGGTCTGCATGTTTCAGGATCCCGGCCAGACGGCCCAAATTTCAGGTTTGCGGCTCAATATACCAAGCCGCGCACCATTCCAAGCCCTAGCAGTCAATCCGCCCGCCCTTTTGCAGGCAGGCGGAACAAGCTTCAGGCCGTGAGCTCTTCGTATGCCCGGTAGATGGCGAGGAAGTCGTCCGATTTCAAGCTCGCGCCGCCGATCAGCGCGCCATCGACATTGGCGACCCCCATCAGTTCCCTGGCATTGCCGGGCTTGACCGAGCCACCGTAGAGAATGCGCATCTTTGCGCCCTCGCCGGCAAAACGTGCCTTGAGTTCGGCGCGCATGAAAGCATGCGCCTCCTCGACATCGCCGGCCGTCGGCGTAAGTCCCGTCCCGATCGCCCAGACCGGTTCATAGGCGATCACGGTGTTTTCCGCCGTGGCACCGTCCGGCACGGAGGCGGCCAGCTGGCTTTTCAGCACGTCCAGCGTCTTGCCGACCTTGCGCTCATCACCCGTCTCGCCGATGCAAACGATCGCGACAAGCTCGTTTTCATGGGCGATCTCGGCCTTGGCGCGGATCAGCGCGTCGCTTTCCTTGTGGTCGGTGCGGCGCTCGGAATGGCCAACGATGACATGTGTGCCGAAGCAATCGGCGATCATCTCCGCGGAAACATCGCCGGTATGCGCGCCGGATGCCTTCTCGTGGCAGTCCTGCGCGCCGATCTTGAGCGGGCTGTCGTCGCAAAGCGCCGTCGCCACATAAAGCAGCGTTGCCGGCGGGCAGATCAGCGCCTCGACCTTTTCCGAGAGCGGCCCCTTCACGCCTTCAGCCATCGCCTTGATCTGGTCAAGCGATGCGCGCGTTCCGTTCATCTTCCAGTTCCCGGCAACAAGCGGGGTTACATCCGGTGTCATGAGGCCTCCCTATCCATAAAATCGGTCGCTTGCGGCGTAGCAAATCGAAGCCTACTGCGCAAACAGCCAGTTCAACGTCTCCCGCCAGTCGGTCATGCGCACGGGCGTGCCATGGCCGCCGGTCTGGAACAGCACGAAGCGCGCCGGCACGCCAGCCTTGCGCAATTTGCGGAACACGGCGATCTGGTCGTTGGCGGCATAGACGCTGTCGCTGTCGCCATGGGTGAAGTAGACCGGCAGCTTGGCCTTGAAGGCCGCAGTCTTCGCATAGTCGCCATCGGCTGCGCCGCCCATCAGCACCATGCCGGCAAGGCTTTTGACGGCCGCCGGATCGCGCGCGACGCGAGCGCAGATGAAACTGCCCATCGAGGCACAGGCAAGAATGACCGGTGCATTCGGCGAGAGCGCCTTGGCGGTGAGGATGAGGCCCGAAATGCGCGCAGCACCCGCATCGTCGAAAGACGGCACGCTCGGCGCGTAGTAGACACCGCCGCCACGCACCGCGAGGTTCTTGAGCCGGTTGAAATTCCCGCCGAAATTCCAGTCGTTGTTGCCAAGGCGACGGTCGCCGCCACGGCCATGGATGAAGATGACGCTGAAGGCCGCCCCCTCGCCCTTGCCGGTCATCGCCACGTCAATCGGCCCCGCCGGCGTGTCGATCGTCGCATTCTGTTGCGCCTTCTTCACCGCCATCGAGACATAGGCCGATTTCACACGGCGCTCCGGCACCTGGTCGCGCCCGTTGATGTCGCGCAGTTCCTGGTAGTCGATCACGCGAAGCGCGCCGCCATCCGAGGTTTCCACCACCGTGCCATAGGCAAACAGTGCGTCCTTCCAGGCATCGAGCGTCAGCGCCGCCGCATCCTGCACGGCCATTCCGGCAAACAGCGCGGCCAGAACCAGCCGACGCAGGCAATGAACTGTGGACTGAGACATGAACTGGCACTCCCTTGCGGTGGCGATACTTGCCATCCGCCCACGCGCAACGCAATCCTCGCCCGACAGGGCTTCGATCGATTGCTGCCGAGTAAGTCCTCGGCGTCGTACAGTGCGGCAGACAATGACACAGGATGGCAGATCGCCTTCACCAGTCTGTCATCGCGAAACCCCACGGAATCTGGCAGAGTCACTGGTGATTCGCCGATGAACTTATTTTCGCCAAACCCCGATCCATCCGGATCGACGGGAGAACTGGCAAACGGAACAAACTCTGAACAGCCCATGCAAGACGACAACGACCTTTTCGCCAATATGCCCTCCCCGCCCGCCAAGCAGCCTGCCGCTCCGGCCGAAAAGCCGACGGCGGCCGCGCCCGCACACGAGCCACGGCAGCCCGTCAGCGAAGGCTCGGGCGGCTACGATGCCTCGGCGATCCGCGTGCTCGAAGGTCTCGAGCCGGTACGCATGCGCCCCGGCATGTATATCGGCGGCACGGACGAGAAGGCGCTGCACCATCTGTTTGCCGAAGTCATCGACAACTCGATGGACGAAGCGGTCGCCGGCCATGCCAACTTCATCGATGTGAACCTCGACGCCGAAGGCTTCCTGACGGTCACCGACAACGGCCGCGGCATTCCGGTCGAGAACCACCCGCAGATGCCGGGCAAGTCGACACTCGAAGTCATCCTCACCGTGCTGCATGCCGGCGGCAAGTTCGACGGCAAGGCCTACGAGACCTCGGGCGGCCTGCATGGCGTCGGCGTCTCGGTCGTCAACGCGCTGTCCGACCACCTCGAGGTCGAGGTCGCGCGCAACAAGAAACTCTACCGCCAGCGTTTTTCCCGCGGCAAGCCCGTCGGTGGGCTTGAAGAACTCGGCGACGTGCACAACCGCCGCGGCACCAAGGTCCGCTTCCATCCGGACCCGGAGATCTTCGGCGCCCACGCCCGTTTCGATCCGGGTCGCGTCTTCCGCATGGCCCGCTCCAAGGCCTACCTGTTCGGCGGCGTGGAAATCCGCTGGAGCTGCGATCCATCGCTGCTGCCGGAAGGCTCGGAAACCCCGGAAAAGGCCGTCTTCCACTTCCCCGGCGGCCTGAAGGATTATCTCCAGGCGACGCTCGGCAAGGACTACACCGTCACCCGCGAGATTTTTGCCGGCAAGAGCGAGAAGGCCGGTGGCCATGGTTCGCTCGAATGGGCCGTCACCTGGTATGGCGGCGATTCGCTGATCCACTCCTACTGCAACACGATTCCCACGGCTGACGGCGGCACGCACGAGGCCGGCCTGCGCATTGCGCTCACCAAGGGCCTGAAGAACTACGCCGACTTGACGCAAAACAAGCGTGCCAAGGACATCACCACCGACGACGTGATGATCTCGGCGGTCGGCATGCTCTCCGTCTTCATCCGCGAGCCGGAATTCGTCGGCCAGACGAAAGACAAGCTCGCCTCCGTCGAGGCCCAGCGCATCGTTGAAAACGCTCTGCGCGATCCCTTCGACCACTACCTTGCCGACAATCCCGGTGAAGCGGCGAAGCTGCTCGACTGGGTGATCGAGCGCGCGGAAGAGCGCATGCGCCGCCGCAAGGAAAAGGAAGTGAGCCGCAAGACGGCGGTGCGCAAGCTGCGCCTGCCCGGAAAACTCGCCGATTGCTCGCAGAATTCCGCAGAAGGCGCCGAACTGTTCATCGTCGAGGGCGATTCGGCAGGCGGCTCGGCAAAACAGGCACGCAACCGCGCCAACCAGGCCATCCTTCCGCTGCGCGGCAAAATCCTCAACGTCGCCAGTGCCGGCCGCGAAAAACTGAGCGCCAACCAACAGATTTCCGATCTGGTGCAGGCACTCGGCTGCGGCACGCGTTCGAAATACCGTGAAGAGGACCTGCGCTACGAGCGCGTCGTGGTCATGACCGATGCTGACGTCGACGGCGCCCACATCGCCTCGCTGCTGATCACGTTCTTCTATCAGGAGATGCCCGACCTCATCCGTGGCGGCCACCTCTATCTCGCCGTGCCGCCGCTCTACCGCCTCAGCCAGGGCGGCAAAACGCTCTATGCGCGCGATGACGGGCACCGCGAGGAGTTGATGCGCACGGTGTTCAACGGCCGCGGCAAGGTGGAGATCGGCCGCTTCAAGGGTCTTGGCGAGATGCTGCCGGCGCAGCTCAAGGAAACCACGATGGACCCATCGAAGCGCACGCTGCTCAAGGTCGCGATCGACGACGTAGATTTCGAGGGCACGCGCACGGCCGTGGACGACCTGATGGGCACCAAGCCGGAAGCCCGCTTCCGCTTCATCCAGGAGCGCGCGGTCTTCGCCGACAACCTTGATATCTGAGGCTTTGTCGCCTTATTTTCGCGGCAAAGCCGGCTTCTAACCGGCAGGAACGAAGGCGGAAAGGACGGCCATGAAAGCTGCGCTCATCGTCATGACGATCATGGGCTGCGACGACAGCGCGACCCAGTGCCATTATATCGATACGGTCGACCGAAGCTGGCAGACCGTGTCACTCTGCGACGCCCAAGCCGAAACCTATATCAATCGCCATCAGAACAAGAACTACCCGGTGATCGTTGCCGTGTGCGAGAGTTCCGGTGACCGCATCACCGCCGATGTGGCAAAGCCTGCCCCCGACGCAACGCCGGCGGATAATACCCTTGCCGCCACAGAGGCTCCGGTTCCGGCCGAGACCACGGAGGCCAAACAGGGTCTCGCGGCCCGCACGCTGAACTTCGTTAAAAAAGCCATTCCCGACAAAGCCGCGCTGAAGGCGGCCGTGACCACGCCGGTGCGCTACGCCGAGGATGGTTACTCCTGGGTGGTAAAGCGCTTCACCAAATGAGGTTCACGCCGCTTCGCGCGTGGCGATGACGGCGTAGCTGCGCGCCGTCTGGCGTTGCTCGGCAATCGCCAGACGCTCGACCAGCTCCAGCATCGACTGGCAGGACGTGTTGCCCGCGGCCCGGGCGCTTGACAGCAGCCGCTCGGAGACCGAGAGCAGGCCATCGCCACGCTTGGCCTCCGACCGCCACAGCATCGTCACCTCGGTAAAGAGCACGCTGATATCGCGCCCCAGACCTGCAGCCTCGTAAAGGGCGCGCACGGCAGCCTCGCGGCCATCGGAGAGAATCGAGCGAACGCGACGTTCCGCCTGTCCGGACAGGTTGGTGATCGCGGCGGCAAAGAACTCGACCCGCCCGGTGCACAGCGCGTGCATGAGAAAGACCGGCGTCAGCCGCGCGGTCAGGCGCAAGTGCTCGACGAGGGCCGGCATCTCCGCAGGCGTCACCTCCGCCACCATGCCGATCGTCGCGACGTCGCAGGCTTCGCGCGTGATGCGCTCGACACGGCTCGTTCCGACCGCCACCTGGATGAGCCCGAAACCGGCAAGTGCCGTGCCGACCTTCTCGACAAGCGCATGGCGGGCGTCGCTCGGCAGATCGTCGCGGTCAAGCAGCAGGGCGCGGATGTCCGCATCATGCCCGAGACGCTCGGCAATGCGTGCCAGGCTGCGGCGGGACAGCACGGCCCCTTCGTTTTCCAGCAATGCCAGCACGTCCGGCACTTCGCCGATTTCGGCAAGCGCCGCACAAACAGGCCGGGAAACATAGGTCCGGTGCGCCACCAGCATGCGCGTCACGTCGCTGCCCCGGGCGGCCAGATCGACGAGATCGGCATCCGTAAGCAAAGACGAACACAGAATGATATGAGCGGCGATTTCCGGCTGATCTTCGGCAAGCGGCAGGATAACGGCGCGCGGGGCATCCCCGCACTCGGCCAGCGCTTCTGCAAGGGCCAGCCGCACTTTCGGCGCCGGATCGTCGAGCAGAAAGATCATCGCCATTTCGGCAGCGTGCCGGTCTTCGACGGCGATGCGCGCGCGTGCGTAAGCCCGCGCCAGCACACTGGCCGCCTTCGCCCTGTCGGCGGCCCTCGCGGTCTCGACCCATCGGAGAAAAGCATGAACGATCAATGGACGCCCCAAACGCCTGCACCATAACTGTCTGAAAACACGTTATCGACAAAGTGTTTAAGATTGGTTCACCATATCCGTTAACCGGGCAGTCATTGCCACAGGCGGCCCGCAAAGCCCGTGAAACGGCATCCAGGCCTGCGTCTGGCCGATGCAGCCAAACAAAAAGGCCGCCCGATGGGCGGCCTTTCCGTATTCGATTGGGTCGAACCGATTACTCGGCGTCGCCTTCAGCGGCCTTCTTCTTGGCCGGGGCCTTCTTCTTCGGAGCGGCTTCTTCGCCTTCCGCAGCCTCAGCCTTGGCAGCAGCCTTCTTCTTCGGCGCAGCCTTCTTGGTTTCCTTCTCGGAACCCTCTTCGTCCTCGGCCATCAGCTCTTCCTTGGAGACGGCCTTATCCGTCACCTTGATTTCGCTGAGCAGGTGATCGACGACCTTCTCTTCGAAGATCGGCGCGCGCAGCGATGCGGCAGCACCTGGGGTCTTCTGGAAGTAATCGAGGATCTGCTTTTCCTGGCCCGGGAACTGGCGGAGCTGCTCATAGAGCGAACGCTGCATTTCTTCGTCGCTCACCTGGACGCCGGCCTTTTCGCCGATTTCCGAGAGAACGAGGCCGAGACGGACGCGGCGTTCAGCAAGCTTGCGGTATTCTTCGCGGGCTGCTTCTTCCGTGGTGTCTTCGTCAGCGAAGGTCTTGCCCGACTGCTGAAGGTCCGTGTTGATCTGGCGCCAGATGTTTTCGAACTCGGCGTCGACCAGGCGTTCCGGCGTGTCGAACTTGTACATCTCGTCGAGCTGGTCGAGGATCTGACGCTTGACCTTCTGGCGGGTGACCGAGCCATACTGGCTTTCGATCTGGCCACGGACGATTTCGCGCAGCTTGTCGGCCGATTCGAGGCCGAGCTTCTTGGCCAGCTCGTCGTTTATCTCGACGTCGGCGGCGGCAGCGACTTCCTTAACCTTGATGTCGAAGGTGGCTTCCTTACCGGCGAGGTTGGCAGCCGGGTAGTCTGCCGGGAAGGTCACGGTGATGACCTTCTCATCGCCAGCCTTCAGGCCGACGAGCTGCTCTTCGAAGCCCGGGATGAAGCGGTTGGAGCCGAGAACGAGTTCTGCGTCTTCGTCCTTGCCGCCGTCGAAGGCTTCGCCATCGACCTTGCCGAGGTAATCGATCGTGACGCGGTCGCCGTCGGCGGCCTTGCCCTTCTTGGTTTCGTAGGAACGCGCGCTTTCGGCGATCTTCAGGATCTGCTCGTCGACTTCCGAAGCATCGACTTCAACGACTTCGCGCGTGACGGCGATGCCGGAAGCATCCTTCAGCTCGATTGCCGGAATCACTTCGTAGGACAGCGTGAACTCGAAATCGGCCTGGCCGGCGAGAATCTTCTCAGCTTCGGCCTGGTCTTCGGTCATCCCGATTTCCGGCTGCGTGGCAGACTTTTCGCCGCGCTCGGACAGGATGGTGGACGGGCGGTCGCGGACGATCTCGTTGACGAGTTCAGCCATGATCGACTTGCCGTACATCTTCTTGAGATGCGCGAACGGTACCTTACCCGGACGGAAGCCGTTGATGCGGACACGGCCCTTGGCGTCTTCAAGACGCTCGTTCATCTGAGCTTCCATGTCCTTGGCCGGGATAACGACCTTGATTTCGCGCTTCAGCCCTTCAGCGAGCGTTTCGATAACCTGCATGTTCAAACCTTTATTTCGAGTTGGCGGTGCTCAAACCGGCCTTCCGGTTATGGCGAGCACCCCGCCGGTCCATTTGCCGGCAGTGGCTTTACTGAATTCGGTGGCCCTTTGGCAAGCAAAATGGCGCTCTCAATGCTCCACGCAACGCGGAAACCGCTGTTTCCGCGTCAGGTGGCTCTGGTGCGGGTAGAGAGACTTGAACTCCCACGCCTTGCGGCACCAGAACCTAAATCTGGCGTGTCTACCAATTTCACCATACCCGCGCCTCAGAAACCTCGTTGCCAAGGGCGGCTTGAAGGCCGCTCATCCTGGCGCCTTCCGAGCGCGGCGTCTCTATATCACCCGTTTTCGGCGGATCAAAGGAAAAATGCGCTGTCCCGCCCGTCCGCTGTCAATAGAGCGGTTCGTCATAGATCGGCTCGCCGCGCAGGATCAGCCGGGCGATCTGCGGCGTGCCATCGTCCGAGACCCGCGCCTCCACTTCCAGCTCTTCCTGGTTGCGGGCATCCTCGAGAACCTTGCCCTCGCCTTCCGGCACATAATAACGCTCGATACCGTAATTGACGAACAATGTTTCCGGCAGACCGTCCACGCCGGCATAATAATCGAACGGCAGCGTGCGCATGACGACGCTGCCCTCCGCCGGTGCTAGCTCACCGAAACTCGCCTCGGTCGCGGTCCATAGCGTGTCGGTGCCGGGCTTCAGCCGCACCGACAGCCTCGCACGGCCACCGGCCGCGGGCGCTTGCCCCGTGATGATCGACTTCGAGATCGTCGAGATGGAATAGGACAGGATCACGTAATCGCCGCGCAGCAGGTCGCGTGGATCGACGGGCAACGTCTTCAGCTTGATATCTGCGCCGCTGCGCAGAATGGAGGCGCGACTTTCGACCATATAGCCCAGCACGGCCGTCTGGAGCGCGGCTGCAACGATGGCTGCGACAAGCGGGGGCAGGCTAAAAAAACGGGATGTCGTCATGATCAGGCCTCCGCCTTCGTTTCAGCCTGGGAAAAACGCCGCTCCAGCGCGATGACGCCCCAAGCAATCAGCGCCACCACCAGACCGGACACAAGGAAGAAGCCGGATGTGCCGATGATCGAGCCGATCGTTTCCGAGGCAAGATAGAGTGTCTCGGCGGCAAAGGTGGCATAGCCAAGATAACGCACCGCCCCGTTCTCCTTGCCGGACAGCGCAATGCCGGCGATGGCGGCAGCGAGCGTGATGATGCCGAGGAACAGCCGGTCCCCGATATCATCGAATTCGGCGTGCAGCACGAGAAGGCCGACGATCAGCACGAGATAGGAATAGAAGGCCGGCGACGCACCGGCGCTGCGCGCAACCGCATGAAGTGGGGATTGCGGCACGGCGGCAAGCAGGTAGGCAACCGCACCGAAGGCGGCAATCGTGATTGCCGTCGTCGGCGTCTCGTATTCGCTATAGATAAAGGCAAGCCAGGTCACGAGCAGCAGATAGGCCAGGTGCCGGACCCTGTCGGCACCCGTGTAGCGCACGAGCAGGATGATGATGACGGCCATGACCGGCATCAGCCAGAGCAGCACCATCTCATTCGTATTGTAGGACGCGGTCCAGTCCGCGCCGGCAACCACGAAGGCCAGAAATCCTGCAATGGCGGTCACTGCGCCCGAACGGAAGAGCACGGCGGCCACGACCGCTCCGGCAAACCAGACGAGCATCGCCTGGAACGTATCGCCGGAGAGATGGTACATCTGCCCCACCAATGCGATCGCGCCGCCAAAGGCGAGCGTACCGAGCACGAGAAAGGCGGCGGCAAGCCGCTCCGCACCGCGCGTGATGAGCAAGCCGCCGGCAAGATAGGCACCCCAAATCACCCCGACGATGCCGATGAGCCGGACGAGGCGCGGTATCGCCTCCCAATTGGCGGCGACGAGCAGCAGGACGGCAGCCGAGACGAGAAGCGCCGCGATGATCATCAGCACGCGGCCCAGACTGAACGAGCTGGGGC
The DNA here is from genome assembly GCF_009827055.1 of Shinella kummerowiae. Lineage (GTDB taxonomy): Bacteria > Pseudomonadota > Alphaproteobacteria > Rhizobiales > Rhizobiaceae > Shinella > Shinella kummerowiae. The sequence goes on along the minus strand of NZ_WUMK01000004.1, from coordinate 46,966 downwards.
GGGAATCATATTCCTTCAGCAAGCGCGAGGCGACTGGCTCATCGATCAAGCCTTGCGCCGTCCAGAGTTTGAGATCGCGCTCCAGCCTGCCCCTGTACATTCATTCCCGCTCCGTTCGAAAAATTGCGCCGGCGTTCAACCGATTCTCGTTCCGTCAACAAGGACGATATAGCTTGCCAGGAAATTCGCAATTGGAGCGAAATCCCGAAAAATGAGCAATTTCTCGCGGGGATTTTTTAAATCTGGCGTGACCAGCAACAAGATTAACAGGATATAAAGAAATCCTCGGCATATTTAGCCTGCAGGCACCGATTGCCCTCCCGATCTGCAGCATGCATCTGACGCATATCATCCATGCTCATATTGCACTGCACAAAAACCGGGAATGGGCTATAGTGCAGTCATCGGATCAGAAGCGATCCGGCCCGGAAATCAAGGCGCCGCGTAACGTACGGCGACAGACGAACGGGAGGGCGGACTGGTCGAGCGCCCGGCATGATGCCAAAGACCCGATACCCCGGAAACGGGGTTCGACATAGAATTCGAAGCGTCGCACTCCTCCTCCCAGCGCCGCTTCGATACGATTGGCAACACTCCTCCTCCCAGTTGCCAATCATCTTTAGTGACGCCCGCTGGACCTCCTCCCCCAGCGGGCGTTATTATTTGCGCGGAATGCATGGCATTGCTCCGCCAAAGGCGAAAAGCCCCCGGCCCCTTTTCCAATCGGCTTAAAGTTTGCGCAGACCCTCATGCCCGGCGTGAGAAGCATGCGCCTCGTGCATGGGTGCCATTCATATCCAGCTCTTCTGCGCGACGCCCTGCCGGGCTATATACACATCATCAGTCGGGCGACGATCTCCTCCTCCTAACGTCCCCGACAGGATTGGCAGCCACTCCTCCTCCCAGGTTGCCAATCGACATCAGCAACGCCCACCGGATCTCCTCCCCCGGTGGGCGTTTCTTTTTGCACCGCACCCATCCAGTCGCGCATGGCGATCTTTACCTTTGTGGCGAATCGCCCGGGTTTTGGCCAGAATTTTGCCAAAATTTCCGCTTGACATGCATAAATCGCATAGGTGCCGTGCCGTAACAGCGCTGTTCTTTTCGGCAATGCAGCGTATATTTCAAACCATCAGATCGGGGCGGCGCCAAGGACGAGCGGCCGCCCAGTAGGAAGCCCAAGAAAGGGGTAATGACATGAACCTGGCACGCTCTTTTAACAACTGGCGCAAGTACCGTCAGACCGTCAACGAACTCGGCCGTATGTCGGACCGTGAACTCCGCGACCTCGGCATCGGCCGCAGCGATATCCCGTACATCGCTCGCAAGGCTTCGATCTAAGCCAACGATCCCACGGGATCCATTTTCAAACGCCCTCCGGCTTCCCACCGGAGGGCGTTTTCGTTTGCCGGTGTTTTGCGGCGCACAATGTCGCACCCCTCCTCCAAGGCAGAAATGATTTCCGGCGGCAATCAACCTATCTGCCCGGAATATCGGCACTTTCTGCCTTCCTGCCCTCAGTGGGACCAGATGCCTGCGCGTTAATCATCTTATTGCACAAATGCATAGCAGCTGCATTTTCTTTGCACTGCACATTAATATGGGTCGGGCGTATATAGATCTCACAAACCGGCGAGCAGACCTCCCGGCCAACCGCTTCGAGGAGCAAGACCATGAACCCGATCCGCATCGCAAAGAACTGGATTTCCTACCGCCGCACGATGAACGAACTCGGCAACCTGTCGAACCACACGCTGTCCGACATCGGCCTGACCCGTTACGACATCCGCGACATCGCTTCCCGTTCCTTCCGCTAAGACATCAGCCGGATTTCCGACGCTGCGGCCGGAAACGGCGACGCGCGAGGAACGCTTCAAACGGCACCATCTGGTGCCGTTTTTGATTCCGGGGTGTGACATGCGCGCCAGACGCTTTTCCTTGGAATTGCTGCGGTGCTCATGGTAACGAACCGCCCATGACAAAAACCTCTTCCTTCGCCCCCATTCACGTCATCGGCGGCGGCCTGGCCGGCTCCGAAGCTGCCTGGCAGATTGCCGAGAGCGGCATCCCCGTCATCCTGCATGAAATGCGCGGCGTGCGCGGCACGGATGCCCACAAGACGGACGGCCTTGCCGAACTCGTCTGTTCCAACTCCTTCCGCTCCGATGACGCGACCAGCAACGCGGTCGGCGTGCTGCATGCCGAAATGCGGCTTGCCGGCTCGCTGATCATGCGCTCCGCCGACGCCAATCAGGTTCCGGCCGGTGGCGCGCTTGCTGTCGACCGCGACGGCTTTTCCATTGCTGTCACCGCCGCGCTCGAGAGCCATCCGATGATCACCGTCACGCGCGAAGAAGTGACCGGCCTACCGCCGGAAGAGTGGGACCAGGCGATCATCGCCACCGGCCCGCTCACCGCGCCGTCGCTTGCCGCCGCGATCCAGCAGCGCACCGGCGCTGATTCGCTTGCCTTCTTCGACGCCATCGCTCCGATCGTGCACACGGCCAGCATCGACATGGATACCTGCTGGTTCCAGTCGCGCTACGACAAGGTCGGCCCCGGCGGCACAGGCAAGGACTATATCAATTGCCCGATGGACGAAGCGCAGTACAATGCCTTCGTCGACGCCCTGATCGCCGGCGACACGACGGGCTTCAAGGAATGGGAAGGCACGCCCTATTTCGACGGCTGCCTGCCGATCGAAGTCATGGCCGAACGCGGCCGCGAGACGTTGCGCCACGGCCCGATGAAGCCGATGGGTCTGACCAACGCGCATAACCCGACCGTGAAAGCCTATGCGGTCGTGCAGCTCCGGCAGGACAATGCGCTCGGAACGCTCTACAATATGGTCGGGTTCCAGACGAAGCTGAAATACGGCGCGCAGGCGGAGATCTTCCGCCTCATCCCGGGCCTCGAAAACGCCGAGTTCGCCCGCCTCGGTGGCCTGCACCGCAACACCTACATCAATTCGCCGACGCTGCTTGATCGCTCGCTGGTGCTCAAGGGCCGCCCGGGCCTGCGTTTCGCCGGCCAGATCACCGGCTGCGAAGGTTATGTGGAAAGTGCCAGCATCGGCCTGCTCGCCGGCCGTTTCGCCGCCGCCGAGCGCCGTGGCGAGACACCGTCGCTGCCGCCGGAAACGACGGCTTTTGGCTCCTTACTCGGCCATATCACTGGCGGCCACATCGTCTCGGACGACGAGCCCGGCAAACGCTCGTTTCAGCCGATGAACGTCAATTTCGGCCTGTTCCCGCCGCTGGAACCGGGTTCCGTGACGAGGCCGGAAGGCCTGAAGCGTTTTCGCGGCAAGGACAAGGCAATCGCCAAGAAGCAGGCAACCGCTGCCCGGGCGCTGGAAGACTGTGCGCGGTGGCTTGAAGGCTGAGGCTGCGCCTCAGCTTGGCTGGCCGACGACCTGCTGGTCTGCGCCAGCCAAGCCGGGCATGAAGCTGCCAAGCAGCCAGAGCGAAACCTCTGCCGTCTCCCGCTCGTCACGGAATTCGAACGTGCCGCCCTCGTAGGCGGCGTTGGCGAATTGCACGGTGAGGCGCTTCGGGCCGACGCTGTTGACGCGCACGGTGCCGGGTTCGATCAGATGGCAGGAATAGTGGTGGCCGTGGGCGTTCATGCAGCCGGCCTTGCCGTCATGCAGCCGCAGGAACACGGTGCGGCCATTCGCGGTCGTGATCACCTCACGGATCGCCTCGTCTGGAAACGCCCGGCCGAACTCCAGGATCGCAAGGCCTGCATCCTCGCCCGCCATCTCCTGCCCGTCCTCCCGGCGATAGGCCTGCCGAAAGATAAGGCCCGCCAACAGAAGGCACCCAACAGTGATGGTCCAGAGCATCCGCGCGACTCCTCCGCGATAACCGTTCTGTCGCTTTAGCGGACAAGGCTTGCGCCAATTTTGCGTCTTGTCAGGTCTTCAGAACGGACCCCGGCGCATCGCCCGCCACATCCACCATTGCCGCCGCCATTGCGGGGGCTGCGGGGCGCGCTCGAGCGCTTCGGCGCCCGCCTTCTCCACGGCATTCAATATATGCCGAACCAGCGAAACTGGCAAAAATGCCGGGCGATTCGCTGCCGATATGCCGTTCGCCTCGCGCGCTTTGGCAAGATGCTCGCGCCCGAGGCCGACAAAGGCTTCCACCGCCCGCATTGCCGCGGGCCGGTCACTGCCGTCGAGCAGAGCCTCCGGTGTCAGGCCCGTCGCGGCCAGAAGATCGGCAGGCAGATAGACTTGTCCGCGCCGGCGGTGGATCGGCAGCATCAGCAGCGCGCCTGCCACCGCCTGTGCGACGCCGGCATGACCGGCTGCGTTGGCGGATTTCGGTGCATCGGCCGGATCGAGAACAAGGCTCGCCAACTGGATCAGTGCCGATGCGGTCTCGCCGGCATACCCTTCGAATGTCGCGCGGCTTTCCATCGGGTCGTTGTAGACATCGAAGATACGAGCCTCGATCATATCCGTCAGCACAGCGATGGGCAGTCGGTGTTCCTTGACCGTCGCCATCAGGGCGGCAGCAAGCGGATTGGCGGAAGCGTCACCATCCGCCTCACCTTCCAGCAGGTCGCGCCACCATTGCAGGCGGATCTCGCCGGGAAGCGCCTCGCGCACCATATCGCGCACGCGGGCGATCTCGGCGTTGAAGGCGTAAAGCGCGGCGAGCGCGCCCCGCTTTTCCGCCGGCGCCAGCAGGCAGGCGAGGTAACGGTCGCGATCGGTCTCGCGGAGCACCGTCAAACAGTGCGCGTAATTGGCTTGTATATCGGTCACGTCGAGAAAACCGCCTTCCGCGTCACACGGCGATGAGTGCGGCGGCGACCGCCCGGCTCTCGGCCAACATGACATTGAACGTGCGCACCGCCGCTCCCGTGCTCATCGGATCGGAGCTGATCTTGCGCTCGCGCAAAGCCGCCTTGATGTCCGCCGGCAGCGGTCGGATTTCCTTGCCCGTGCCAACGAGCAGCACCTCGATATCGCCTGCCTCGTCCAGCACGCGCTCGATATCGGCAAGCGTCAGCGGTGACCCCTCGTCCTTGTCCCAGCCGTGAATACCAGACGGCAGGCAAAGGATGGAGCCACGATGTGACATGTCGGCAAAGCGGAAGCCGCCATTGCCATATGCGTCGATCGGCGCACGCCCGGGGAAATGCGCCTCCCGGATTTCGATGCCTTTAGCCATTGGCTCCCGTCGCCTCCGTGACCGCTCCCTTGCCGCCCTTGCCCGGGCGGTAACGTTCCGGCTGCAGGCGGAACAGGATGAGGATCGGTCCGGCAATATAAATAGAGGATATGGTGCCGATCGCCACCCCGAAGAGCAGCGTCAGCGCGAAGGTTCGGATCGCCTCGCCGCCGAAGAAGGCCAATGCCGCCAGCGCGATCAGCGTTGTCGCCGAGGTCAGCACGGTGCGCGACAGCGTGCGGTTGATCGCATCGTCGATCAGGATGGGCAGCGGCATCTGCTTGAAATGGCGCAGGTTCTCGCGAATACGATCATAGACGACCATCGTGTCGTTCAAAGAGTAACCGGCGACCGTCAGGAGGGCAGCGACGGCGGTGACGTTGAACTCGATCTTGGCGATTGCCAGAAAGCCGAGCGTGAAGAACACGTCATGCGCCAGCGCAATGATCGCGCCGATGGCGAAATGCCACTCGAAGCGGATCCAGATATAGGCGACGAGCGCCAGGAGGCCGACGACGAAGCCGAGCGTCGCCGTATCGATCAGCTCCCCGGAAATCGCCGGGCCGACCGCCTCCACGCGACGGAAATCATAGTCGTCTTCCAGTTCGCCGCGGGCGACGAGCACCGAGGTCTGCTCGGCATTCTCGCCCTCACCCGCCGATGTCAGCCGAACGAGCGCATGCCGCGCATCACCGTGCCTGGTGACACTCTGCACGTCGACACCGGTATCGCTGAGGCGCGCGAAAATATCGGTGGGGTCGGCATTGCCCGATTTCGCCTGCACTTCCAGCGCCGCACCCCCGGTGAAATCGATTCCGAGCTGTAGCTTTCCGGCGACGAGCAGGCCGGCGATCGCAAGCGACAGCACGGCAGTGAGCAGGAAAACGCCGTTGCGCACCGCCATGAAGCGCAGGTTCAGGCGATCGAAGAAGCCGGAGCGCACCCCTTTCGGTAGGTGCGTCGCGTGGCTGCGGCCGAGCCAGGCGCGCACGAGACGCTGTGTCAGCGTGAAGGTGGTGAAGAGCGTCGCCAGCAGGCCGATGCCGACGGCGAGCGCAAAGGCACGCACGGGAGCGGCGGACAGCAGGAAGAGCACGGCAATGGCGATCAGCATGGTCGCGGACGCGTCCAGCACCGTCGCGCGGGCACGCGCGAAACCGGTATCGACGGCATCCGAGAGCGCCTGGCCTGCCTTCACCTCCTCGCGGACGCGCTCGAAGACCAGCACACTCGCATCGACCGCGATGCCGACGATCAGCACGATGCCGGCGATCATGGAGAGCGAGAACGGCGCGCCGATGAGCGCCAGCACGGCAAAGGTCAGCAACACGGTGAAAAACAGCGCCACCGAGGCGACAACACCGAGCACGCCGTAGAAGAAGGTCATGAAGGCAACAACCGCCGCAACGGCGATCACGAGTGCGATCACAACCGTTCCGCTGGAGGTCGCGCCGAGCGCCGGCTCGATCGAGCGCTCCTCGATGATAGTGAGCGGCGCCGGAAGCGGACCACTGGCGATGATGCGGGCGAGGTTTGCAGCGCCTTCGGCATCGAAGTCACCGGAAAGCCGGCCGACGCCGTCGGTGATCGCGCCCTGGATCTGCGACGTCGAGATGATCTGGCCGTCGAGCAGGATGGCGATGGTCCGGCCGCTGTTTTCGCGCGTGAAGGCAGCGAGCCGCTCCGCGGCCTCGCCCTTCAGCACGAATTCGATGAAGGGCTCGTCGTTGGCCGCCGGCTGCGCGGATGCCACATCCGTCGTCGTGAACAGATCGTCCTGCCGCACCAGATAGCCGACCGGCGGCTCGCCGATGGAATAGAGCACTTCGGAGCCAGCCGGCGCGCCATCGTCCATGGCCGTATTGACGGGCATGCTGTTATCGACGAGGCGGGCGGACAGCCGGCCGACCTGCGCAAGCATGTCCTTGACGCGTTGCGGGTCGGTCAGGCCCGGCATCGACACGACGATGCGATCGCGCTCGCCGCGCCCGACGACGAGCGACGGGATGTCGAGGCTTTCGACACGGCGGCGTACGGCATCGACGGCGCCCAGCGAGGCGGCACTCACGGCATCGTTGATGGCGGCGGGCGACAGAACGAGACGGAACTGGCCGCTTTCGGGCTCGCTGATCGTGCCGAGATCGAGGCCGGCCAGCGCTGCGCGCGCAGCCTCGAGCCGATCGGCCGACGTCACGGTGACGTCGATCGTCTGTTCCGCACCATTGAGGTCGCTATAGGGGATGCGCCCTGCGCGCAGCGTGTTGCCAATCGTTTCAACGGCGGCGCGCAACCGGTCGGCCGCGATATCGCTGCGCGAGACTTCCAGCACCAGGCGGGAACCGCCGGTGAGGTCGAGACCGGGCGCCAGGCGGTGCGCCGTCAGCCAGTTGGGAAGGCTGGCGCTCATCCGGGCCGGAAGAAGGCTCGGCAGAATGACAAGAAGGCTCGCCACAAGGACGAGCCAGAGAGAAAGGGTCTTCAAGCGGGCGGATTGTTGCATCGCGGTCTCGCCTACGGCCATTCCAGCAAAGGTGCGAAACGCGATCTTGCCGGAATTGCGTAAAAACAAAAACAACCCGGCGCCGACGCCGGCCGAAAACCAGTCCGCCATCCGGCCGGATTTTCACCCGGGCGGATGGCGGCCATGTTATTCCTTGACCGGCTCGCCCTTGACGCGGACTTCGCTGATGCCGCTGCGGACCACGCGTACCTTGACGCCTTCGGCGACTTCGACTTCGAGCTCGTTACCGTCGAGGACCTTGGAGACCTTGCCGACAATACCGCCACCGGTGACGACCTGGTCGCCACGACGGATGTTCTTCAGAAGCTCTTCGCGACGCTTCATGTTGGCGCGCTGCGGACGGATGATGAGGAAATACATCACCACGAAAATCAGCAGAAACGGCAGGACCGACATGAGAATGTCCGCGCCGCCGGCTGCTCCGCCGGGTGCCGCCGTCTGGGCGAAGGCCTCGGTAATGAACATCAGCTACTCCTTGAAATCTTGAATTTATAGAGCCTGGCGGCCCATTTCGGTTGCCGGAATATAGGCAAAGGGGTCTCGAATGCAACACACGACCTTGAGAAGCCGCCTGTTTTCAAGCGCTTTCCCTCTTTTCGCGATGTGGCGCCGTATGCTACCCGGCAAGAACGCATGAGGAGAGAGAAATTGCAGGAAGATCACGTCAAGCTTTTGCTCGCCGAAATCGGCCGTATCAATGCCGCGCTCGAGCGCCTCGCCGGCCCCGCACCCGCCGTCAACGACTGGAATGCGGCCGACGTTTTCGTCTGGTCGCCGGCGCGCCAGCACCTCCAGCCCGTGAAACGCCCGAACCGCATCGACATCGACCTCATCCGTGGCGTCGACCATGTGCGCGACATCCTGGTCGACAACACCCTGCGCTTCGCCCGCGGCCTGCCGGCCAACAACGTGCTGCTCTGGGGCGCGCGCGGCATGGGCAAGTCGTCGCTGGTGAAATCGGTGCACGCGCTCGCTGCGAGCGAGACGAAGAATGGCCTGAAGCTCGTCGAGGTGCATAGGGAGGATATCGCAACACTGCCGGCGCTGATGGAGATCCTCAAGGACGCGCCCTGCCCGGTCATCATCTTCTGCGACGACCTCTCCTTCGACCATGACGACACGTCCTACAAATCGCTGAAGGCGGCGCTCGATGGCGGCGTGGAAGGCCGGCCGAACAATGTGCTGCTCTACGCCACCTCCAACCGTCGGCATCTCCTGCCGCGCGATATGATGGAGAACGAGCAGTCGACCGCCATCAATCCGTCGGAAGCGGTCGAAGAAAAGGTGTCGCTGTCTGACCGTTTCGGCCTCTGGCTCGGCTTCTACAAGTGCAGCCAGGTCGAATATCTCGAAATGATCGACGGTTATGCGGGTCATTTCGATCTGGGCATTCCGACGGAACAACTCCACGCCGAAGCCCTCGAATGGGCCACAACCCGTGGCTCCCGCTCCGGCCGTGTCGCCTGGCAATATGTGCAGGACCTCGCCGGCCGGCTGGGCAAACCGCTCAACAAATGACCCGAGGAGCCGGCTCCAAACGAGCCGGCTTTCGTCTTTTTACGAAAGAACCGGGCGCATGAAGCTGCGCTCATAGCTGATGATGCTGCGGTTACGCTTGTCCATTTCAAAAGCGGCGATGCATTCCGGGTCGTTCAGCATGCGCGTGCGGTAATCTTCATAGGTGGCAAGGCTCGGGAAGCTGAAGAGTGCGAGCGCAATGTTGTTTGCGCCCTCGCTCGGCAGAAAGTAGCCGTGATGCGTGCCGCCCATGCGATTGACGATGGGAATCCAGGCGCGGGCATAGGCTTCGAACGCCTCCAGCTTGTGCGGGTCGATGACATATCTGAGGTAGCAGGTAATCAAGGGGTTCTCCTGTGGTTGGTGGCTGCGCCGACCGTTTCAGATTCGCCGCGCGATTGGCAGGGTCCAATGCTCCCAGGCTGCATCGCGCGCAGCACCCTGCGCCGCATAGAATCGCTTGGCAGGCTCATTGTCCGGAAGCACAGTCCATCGTAGCGCCGACGCGCCGATCTCGGTCGCATGGGCCTGCAGATGCGCAAAAAGCATGCTACCCACATGCAGCCCCCGAAACGCCTCCGCGACAAACAACTCCTTCAGCACCAGGACCGGCCGCAGATCGAACGTCCACGGAATGCGGTAATGCACGGCGATGCCGGCGATCGTATGCTGTTTCACCGCAACGAACACACCGAAGGCGGGCGTCGGACCAAATCCGTGGGTCAGGAGATCGGCAGGTGTGACCAAGAAGGCGTCGAGATATCCCTCGAACACCACCAATTCCCGCATCAGTCGCCAGACCGCATCGACATCCCGCGGTTCGAACGGGCGCACGACAAGCTTGTCGGCGCTCATTCGGCAGCGACCGCGAGCAGATCGCCCGGTTCGGCTCCGGTTGCGAAGGGCAGCCCTTCATCCGCCCAGCCGGTGATGCCGCCGATCATGATTTTCACCGGCCGGCCGAGCCGCGCGAGCTTCAGCGCCGCCTGATCCGCCCCGTTGCAATGCGGACCGGCGCAGTAGGCCACGAAGAGCGTGTCCTCAGGCCACGCCGCCATGCGCGCGGTGGAAATTTCGCGGTGCGGAAGGTGCAGCGCGCCCGGCACATGCCGCCGCGCATAGGCTTCCGCAGAGCCAACGACGTGCAGCAGCACGAAGTCCTGATCGCCGGCCTTGAGGGCGGCGGAGACATCGGCGCAATCGGTCTCGACGGAAAGCCGCTTCAGGAAATGCTCGATGGCGATAGCGGATGGTGCCGGTGCGTAATCGGTGACGTAGCTCATGATCTCTGCTCCCTGTTGGATGGTTAACATCTAGCGGGTTGTGAGCCGGGATTGCAGATGGCATGAACGCCATATAGAATGAACATCATGCCAAACCCGCTATCGCTCCGCCCGTTGCCCAATCCGCTCGTCGTCGCCATCGCCTATGATCAACTCTGCACCTTCGAATTCGGCATCGCGACCGAGATCTTTGCCCTGCCACGACCTGAGATGGGCACGAACTGGTACCGCTTCGCCGTGGCCGGCGTGGATGCGGGCAACATGCGCGCGGCAGGCGGGCTGACATTCTCCGTCGATGGCGGCCTGGACCTGCTGGCTGAGGCGGGGACGATCATCATTCCGGGCTGGCGCGGCACGGACGCGCCGGTGCCGCAGGCGCTGATCGATGCGTTGACGGCAGCCCATGCGCGCGGCGCGCGTCTCCTCTCCTTCTGCTCCGGCGCCTTCGTGCTGGCGGCGGCCGGCTTGCTAGACGGCCAGCGCGCCACGACCCACTGGCGCTACACCGACACCCTGACGGCACGGCACCCGGAAATCAGAGTCAGCGCCGACGTGCTCTATGTCGATGCCGGCACGGTGTTGACCTCCGCCGGCACGGCGGCCGGGCTCGACCTCTGCCTCCATCTCATCCGCCGGGATTTCGGACCGGAAGCGGCAAACCGCGTGGCCCGCCGCCTTGTCCTCCCGGCTCACCGGGATGGTGGCCAGGCGCAGTTCATCAAGCAGGTGGTGCCGCGACCCCATGAAAGCGGCCGCCTCGGCGCGCTTCTCGACCATATGCGGGAAAATCTCGGCGCGGATCATTCCGCCGCGTCACTCGCGCGGCGTGCCGGCATGAGCACACGCACCTTCCTGCGCCGCTTCGAAGCCGCGACCGGCATGACGCCCGCGCGCTGGCTTTTGGCCCAACGGCTTGGAAAAGCACGCGACCTGCTCGAAGAAAGCGATGCGTCGGTTGAAGAGGTTGCGGCACTCTCCGGTTTCGGCACGACCGGAACGCTCCGCCACCATTTTCGACTGCACCTTGCTACAACGCCGGCCGCCTACCGCGAGGCCTTCGGTCGACGCGTCGGCTAGAAGCAGGGAAACGCGAACGGGCGGCCCTAAGGGACCGCCCGTTGCCATATCAATGCTGCCCGTCGACCAATCCTATTCCAGGAAGGTCATCGGGTTGACCGGGGTCGCATTCTTGCGCACTTCGAAGTGAACCTTCGGACGGGTGGCGTTGCCGCTCATGCCGGAGGTGGCGACGGTCTGGCCGCGCTGGATCTTCTGGCCGCGCTGCACGCTCAACTCGCCGGCATGGCCGTAGACCGTAACCGTGCCGTCGTCGTGGCGCACGAGAACCGCATTGCCGAGTTCCTTCAGGCTGCTGCCCGAGTAGATGACCACACCGTTTTCCGCCGCCTTGATCGGCGTGCCTTCCGGGACCGAAATGTCGATGCCGTCATTGCGGTTGCCTTCGACATTGGCGCCGTAGCCGGCAATGACCGCACCGCGAACCGGCCAGCGATACTTGCCGATGCCGGTCGATTCCGGCGCTTCATCCGTAACGTCCGATTTTTCCGTCGCTTCCGTGACCGAGACGGTTTTCACCGGCGCCTTGTAGGATTCCGGCTTCTTTTCCGCCGTCTCAACCTTCTTTTCCTTGTTGACCGGAACAGACGCCGTCACGGTCTTGTCGGTCGTCGCTTCGACGGCGCCGCCAGCCGGGATCGTCAGCTTCTGGCCGATGCGGATCGACGCGGTTTCAAGGCCGTTCGCCTTCTTCAGCGCATCGACGGAAACACCGTTGCTGCGCGCGATCTTGGCAAGCGAATCGCCGGGCTGCACTTCGTAGCCGGCCTTGCCCTTGCCTTCGGCAGCATCGGCGACGTTGGAATTCGTCTGGCCGCTTTCCGACTTCTGCTTCTCGCGGGTGGAGGTACCGGGCAGGATGGCGACGTTCTGCTCACCCTTGCGCTCCGGCGTCGGAAGCTTGTTGTCAACCTTGAGCGTATGGTCCGTCGAGGCCTTGGCGGCGCTGGCGGTGGTGCTGAAGGTCGGGATGACGATCTTCTGGCCGGGCTCGGCGTCGGAAGCGCGCTTCAGGCCGTTGGCCGCAAGGATTTCCTTTTCCGGAACACCGTAGCGGTTGGCGAGCGTCTTAACGCTTTCGCCCTGGCGCAGCATGACGACCGGTGCGTTGTTCGTCGACCAGCCAGCCTTGGCCTTGTTCACGGTTGCCGTGGTCAAGGTGTCCGCATCCGAGACGATAGCCTTCGCCTTGCGCTCGGTCGTGTCCCGGGCAACGGCCACTTCGCGCTCGGCATCCTGGCGGACGCCGGCTGTCGGATCGCTGAGATCGCCGCGCTGCACACGCATCGGCGTCGTCGCCAGGCGTGTGCCGGAACCGCTGGTCGTCGCCGTGTTGATCGGATCGTAGGAAACCGTACCCTGATCCGGGAACGGCTGGTTCATCGCCTCGTTGCGCGTCCCCATCTGGTCGCCCGTCGCAAACTGCTGGCCGTTGCCGACCGTGCCGCGCGGAACCGGATTGGTCTCGCCGCCGCCAAAGAGCGTGCGGCGCGGAACCGAACTCGTCGTGATATTGTCCTGACCAGAGGAGGAGGAAAAGAGGCCGCCAAAACGGGAAACGTCCGAGCTGCACCCGGTCGCAACGCTGGCCAGCAGGGCGGCCACTACCAGGCGGCTCGCGGTCCTACCAAAACTCGGCGATACACTCTTACGCATGAGACTAACCCAATCGGTACACTACTTGATGTAGGTCGATTAAAGCGCGTTAGAGTTACCGCCCGGTTAAAGTTGGGCTATCCGCAACAGGTTTTTGGTGAATTGATAACCATGGTGTTCCCGCACCATGGCAAAACCAAGGTCGAAACGACTAGAAGCCGGTCGCGTACATGCTGTCGGCGCGCGAGATGCGGCCACCGACGCGGGCGGCGTTTTCGAAATCGCCCTGGCTCGGTTGGAAGATCGCCGAAATGGGGGTGGAACGACGGACCGACTGTTCACCCGCGACGGCAGCATTTTCGAGTGCCGTATCGGGCGCCGTCATGTCGAGGGCGCTCTCATTGTAGGCGATGGCGCGCAGAGCAGCGACGGCCGGCTCGCGGGTGCCGGCGTAACGGGCGCTGCGCTGGTCCTGCATGGGCATGCTGTCGAAATATTCGATGTAAGCGCGATAGTAGCCCTTTCGGTCGCCTTCCGCGAGGAAGTGTCCGAACGCATCGTTTTCGCGCTTTTCAAGCTCCGCCGTGTCGAGATTGTTGCGCTCGGCTTCGGTCAACGCCGGCAGACTGGATGTCATCTCTTCCTTGGCGACGCTCAGCACAAGAAGGGCATCAACCGTCAGGCCGACATGGGCGGACGGATCGTAGCTGCCACCGGCGAGATGGGCGGTCGAACCAACCTCGGCATTCTCCTCAACAGCCTTGCCTGCAGCCTTGGTCGCAAGATATGCGAGACTGTCGCCGGTAGAGCTGCTGGTGATCCTGTTCGAGACGTACATTACCCTCTCCATCGGAACGACCGCATCATCTGAAAACCGGCGTCCTGCGTGGAAACTGCTGCTTCGTCACCGGCCTACGCCCCGAAACTTGCGCGAAGCTTACGCTGGTTAACAAAAGGTTAACGCGCTGTATTTGCGAGGAGAATCCTCGCGTCGCCTGCAAGCGGCGTTTCCGGAGGCCCCGGATTTCCAGCAAAAACGCCAAGAGACTCAGCAGGGCGACGGCCTGCCGAGCGACAAATACGGATCATGAGAGGGTGATTAGAGCGCCTGCGCCATCTGCGGTACGATCGGCAGGTAAGGCACGTCGAAGAGGTCTTCGCGGTCGAAACGGCTGCCGGTCTTCACCAGCTTCAGCATGCGACATTCGGTATCGCTGACCATGACAGGCGCGATCAGCATGCCTCCGGAGACAAGCTGCTCGGCAAAGGAGCGCGGCAGGGCCGGAAAGGCTGCGGTTACCAGAATGCGGTCGAAGGTGCCCTCGCCCGGCATGCCATTGCTGCCATCCGCTTGCCGCACGATGACGTTGCGGATACCGGCTTTTTCGATGGACTGCTGCGCAGTGTTGGCAAGCGTCTTGTAGCGGTCGACCGTCAGGACGCGCTCCGTCAGGCGTCCCATGACGGCGGCGGTGAATCCGCTGCCGGTGCCGACTTCGAGAATGCGCTGGCCAGCCTTGAGATTGAGGAAATGCAGGATGCGCACCGCAAGGTCGATGCCTTCCATGAACGACCCGCATTCCAGCGGCAGAACGCGGCGCGAATAGGCTTCACCGGTAAACTGCGGCGGTACGAACAGCGTGCGCGGTGTCTGCTCCACGGCCGTCAGGAGGTCGAGATTGTTGATGCCCTGCGCGCGCAGGCGCATCGCCAGCGCGGCCAAACCTTCCTTCTCGATCACCCGCCCCGTGTTCAATCCGCATCCTCGCCATTAAGCGCCCGCTGCACGCGGTCGAGCACGGCGTAGTCCGTCAGGTCGAGCTTGAGCGGCGTCACGGAAATCTTGTGGTTCTTCACCGCGTGGATGTCGGTCCCGGCGCGGAAATCGCCCTTTCTCTCGCCGAAGCGCAGCCAATAATACGGCAGGCCGCGGCCATCGGCGCGTTCGTCGATCGTCAGACCGAAATCGAGTTTACCCTGGCTCGTCACCTCGACACCCTGAAGGTCGGCGGGTGCGCAGTTCGGGAAGTTGAGGTTGAAGAATGTCCAGTCGGGCAGTTCCACATCCATCAACTGGCGGATCAGCTTCGGCGCGAAGGTTTCCGCAACCTCCCACGGCACGACACGCCCGCCGGCATGGTTATAGGCCTGGCTGAGCGCCATGGACTTGATGCCCTGCAGCGTGCCTTCGATCGCGCCGGCGATCGTGCCGGAATAGGTGACGTCATCTGCCATGTTGGCGCCGGCATTGACGCCGGACAGAACGAGACCCGGCTTCTCGTCGAGCACTTCGCGCACGCCCATGATGACGCAGTCCGTCGGCGTGCCGCGCAGCGCATACCGCTTGTCGTCGATCTTGCGCAGGCGCAGCGGCTCGGACAGCGTCAGCGAATGGGCGAGGCCGCTCTGGTCGGTCTCGGGCGCGACGATCCAGACGTCATCCGTCAGTTCGCGGGCAATCCGCTCGAGGGCAGCAAGGCCCTCGGCGTGAATACCGTCATCGTTCGTCAGAAGAATGCGCATGTCATCTCCCGCCTCAGGCGGCCTTCTCGATCTTCTTCAGCCCGCCCATATAGGGCAGCAGCACGTCCGGCACGGTGATCGTGCCATCCTCGTTGAGATAATTCTCCATGACGGCGATCAACGCGCGGCCGACGGCCGTACCCGAACCGTTCAGCGTGTGCACGAACTTCGTCGCCTTGTCGTCCTTGCCGCGATAACGCGCATTCATGCGACGGCCCTGGAAATCGCCGCAGACCGAGCAGGACGAGATTTCGCGGAACGTATCCTGCCCCGGCAGCCAGACTTCGAGGTCGTAGGTCTTGCGGGCGCCAAAGCCCATGTCGCCGGTGCACAGCGTCATGACGCGGTAGTGCAGGCCGAGACGCTTCAGGATCTCTTCCGCGCAGGCGGTCATGCGCTCGTGCTCGTCGATCGAGCTATCCGCATCGGTGATCGAGACAAGCTCGCACTTCATGAACTGGTGCTGGCGCAGCATGCCGCGGGTATCGCGGCCCGACGAACCGGCTTCCGAACGGAAGCACGGCGTCAGCGCGGTGAAGCGAAGCGGCAGCTTCTCCTGGTCGAGGATTTCCTCGCGCACCAGATTGGTGAGCGAGACTTCCGCGGTCGGGATCAACCAGCGGCCATCCGTGGTGCGGAACAGGTCTTCGGAGAATTTCGGCAGCTGGCCGGTGCCGAACATGGCGTCGTCACGCACCAGAAGCGGCGCATGGACTTCCGTATAGCCGTGTTCTCCGGTGTGCACGTCGATCATGAACTGACCGAGCGCGCGCTCAAGCCGGGCAAGCTGGCCCTTCAGCACGGTGAAACGCGAGCCGGCGATTTTCGCAGCGGCCTCGAAGTCCATCCAGCCGAGCGCTTCGCCGATTTCGTAGTGTTCGAGCGCCTTGTGGTTCCAGCCGGGTTTGCTGCCCCATGTCAGCTTCTCGACATTGCCCGTCTCGTCGCTGCCGACCGGCACGTCTTCGAGCGGGATGTTGGGGATGCGCGAGAGCTGATCGGTGAGTTCCGCCGTGACCTGGCGCTCTTCCTCTTCCGCAGCCGGAAGCAGATCCTTGATCGCGGTAACCTCGGCTTTCAGCTTTTCGGCAAGCTCGCTGTTCTTGCTCGCCATCGCCGCGCCGATCTCCTTGGAGGCGGCGTTGCGGCGCGACTGCATGTCCTGCGCCTTCTGGATCACGCTGCGGCGCTTCTCGTCGAGATCGATCAGCGTCGTTGCAAGGGGGCTGGCGCCTCTCTTCGCCAGAGCGGCGTCGAAGGCGTCGGCATTGTCGCGGATCCATTTGATATCAAGCATTGTCGTTCCAGGCGTTCCGTGGATTGAGACCCATCCGCGCCCGGCAGCGACCTGCCGACGAGGCTCAGTCAGCCTCGTCCGGCGTTGCAGCGACCTCGTTTTCCGCATCTTGTGCGTTGGAGGCGCTCGCCCGCTGCCGTTCGATGAGTCGGGCCGTATAGATGGAAATCTCGTAGAGAAGGATGGCCGGCAGTGCAAGGCCGATCTGGGAGACCGGGTCCGGCGGCGTCAGCACGGCGGCGACGACGAAGGCGATGACGATGGCGTATTTACGCTTTTCCTTCAGCGTCTGCGACGTGATGAAACCGGCGCGCACGAGCAGCGACGAGATGACCGGAAGCTGGAAGACCAGGCCGAAGGCGAAGATCAGCGACATGATCAGGCTGAGATATTCGGACACTTTCGGCAGGAGCTGGATCGACACCTGCCCCTCGCCGCCGCCCTGTTCCATGGCGAGGAAGAACCACATGACCATCGGCGTGAAGAAGAAATAGACCAGCGCCGCGCCAATGAGAAAGAGGATCGGCGAAGCGATCAGGAACGGCAGGAAGGCGGAACGCTCGTTCTTGTAGAGGCCCGGCGCGACGAACTTGTAGATTTGCTGCGCGATCACCGGGAAGGCGATGACAAACGCGCCGAACATCGCGACCTTGATCTGCGTGAAGAAGAATTCCTGCGGCGCCGTATAGATCAGCTCCACATTGCGGTGCGTCAGCCCCGCCCATTCCACCGCCCATTTGAACGGCAGGACGAGCAGGTTGAACAGCTGCTTGGCGAAGTAGAAGCAGACGAGGAACGCCACGAAGAACGCGCCGACCGCCCAGAGCAGGCGCTGGCGAAGCTCGATCAGGTGCTCGATCAGCGGCTGGGGCTTGTCTTCGATATCGCCGCTCATGCCTCGTCCTTCTTGGTCTTCGCTGTCTTGGACTTGGCGGAAGCCGCCTTCTTGCCGGATGCAACCTTCGCGGCCGGTTTCGTTTCGACCTCGACCTTGGCCTCGGTCTTGGCCGGTGCCTTGCGCGGTTTTGCCGTCTTCGCGGCGCTGGCGGAGGACGTCTTCGCCGCAGTCTTCCGGGTCGGCCCCGCCTTGAGCGGAACAGCGGCCACCGGCTCGGTGGAGGCCGGCTTTTGCGCCTCCGACGGCACGGCGACGGGCGCACTGGAGACGCTGTCGACCGGATTTGCCGCCGAACTCGAAGACGAGACCGAACTGGTCGTCTTCTGCAGATCGGCCTTGATGTCGTTGCCCATCTGGCGCAGCGGATTGACCGCATCGCGGATGGTGTTCAGCGGGTTGAGCTTCTGCGCCTCGCCGATCGTCTTCTTGACGTCTTCGAGGTCGGCCTCGCGCAACGCCTCGTCGAACTGCTGGCGGAAATCACTCGCCATGCCGCGCATCTTCGACATCATCCGGCCAAACGTCCGCAACATCTGCGGCAGGTCTTTGGGACCCACCACGATGATCAGAACAATGGCGATGACGAGTATTTCGGTCCAGCCGACATCAAGCATGGGGTCGTGTCCTCATGGGCCGCGAACCGATGCTCGCGGCCGGAATCCCGGTCACTTGACCTCGTCGGCCTTGTGATCGACGGTCTTCGCCTTGTCAGCGGCGGCGGCTTCCTCGTCGGACATGCCCTTCTTGAAGTTCTTGATGCCCTTGGCGACATCGCCCATCAGTTCCGGAATCTTGCCGCGGCCGAACAACAGCAGCACAACCACCAGAACGATCAGCCAATGCCAGATGCTGAATGAACCCATTCCCGTAACTCCCTTTCGAATTCGAACCCCGATGTAAGACGTTCAGCCGTCTTTTACAAACACTAGTATGTCGCGCTGGTTAGCCGAAAGCGTGACATCACGCAATCCGGCCGCCAATTGATCCGCGCGGACACGCGCCCTGACCGGCCGCTCGGTGCCGGAGACCGCAAGTTCCAGCAATTCGACCACACCAAGAAACCGCCGCGACAGGATGCGGGCAGGCACATCGCCGCCGCTCTCGCTCACATGCAGGCCCGAAAGGCGCACCGCGACCCGCACCTTCTGCCCGTCACTGAAATGCCGGCCGTCGACATTGCCGAGCGGCGTCTCCACGCGGCCGCCGCGCACGTATCCGGGAAACTCGTTGATTTCCGAAAAGAAGGCGGCGGCAAAAATGTCCTTGGGATTGAGATACAACTCCTCCGCCGTGCCCTCCTGCACAAGCCGCCCGTCCTTCAAAAGCGCAATGCGATCGCCCATACGCATCGCTTCTTCGGCGTCATGCGTCACGACGATGGCGCTTGCCCGCGACTGGCGCAGGATCGCCAGCGTATCGGCACGGATCGAATCCTTGAGGCGTGAATCGAGGCCGGAGAACGGCTCGTCCATCAGGAGAACCGACGGGCGCGGCGCCAGCGCCCGGGCGAGCGCCACACGCTGCTGCTCGCCGCCGGACAGGACATGCGGAAACTTTTCGGCATAGTGCGCCAGGCCGACGCGTTCCAGCGCGGCCTCGGCTTCGGCCTCTGCCTCCGCACGCGGCAAGGCCGTCAGGCCAAAGCGCACATTGTCGAGCACCGACATATGGGGAAAGAGCGCGAAATCCTGAAACATCAGGCCGACGCCGCGTCGCTCCGGCGGCAGGAACAGGTCGGGACCAGCGATCTCGCGGTCGTTCAGGAGAACGCGGCCGGCCGACTGCGCCTCGATGCCGGCGGCAATGCGAAGAAGCGTGGTCTTGCCGGAGCCGGAGGGGCCGAGCAGACAGAGCACCTGCCCCGGTTTCGCCGTCAGCGAAATGCCGCGAATGGTTTCCTTGCCGTGATAGCTATGGTGGATATCCTCGAAGGTCAGACTTGCCGCGAAGGTGACCGCGGATGCCCGTCTCGTCTCGATACCGTTTGACGGGTCCGAAGCCATTTCCCGAAGTCTTTCCCTGCCGCCGGCCCGCGGGCCAAGCCTACAGTCCTGTCATAAAGCTTCGTTTATTCGTCTGCTTTACCGCCCGGTGTCAAGAGACCGAGTTCTTCGAGATCGAGTGCGGTGATCGGGTCCTCATCGTCAGCGATCTCGTCCTCGCCAAGCGGCAGCGGCACCTGGAAGTTGGAGGGGATGCGGCCGGAAAGCAGCCCCGCCCCCTTCAATTCATCGAGGCCAGGCAGGTCGCGCAGTTCCTCAAGGCCGAAATGATCGAGGAAATCCCGCGTGGTGCCGAAGGTGACGGGGCGGCCAGGCGAACGCCGGCGGCCGCGAAAGCGCACCCAGCCCGCCTCCATCAAAACGTCCAGCGTCCCCTTGGAGGTCTGCACGCCGCGGATATCTTCGATTTCGGCGCGGGTAACAGGTTGGTGATAGGCGATGATCGACAGCACTTCGAGCGCGGCACGCGACAATTTGCGCACCTCCGTCTCGTCGGTCCGAATGACAAAGGACAAATCCGGCGCCGTTCGGAACGCCCAACTGTCGTCGATCTGGATGAGATTGACGCCACGCCCGGCATAGAGGCCCTTGAGTTCGCGCATCACATGCAGCACGTCCACGCCGCGCGGCAGGCGTTCGGCAATATAGCTCTGCGAAACGAGCCCGGCGGACGCGAAGATAAGCGCTTCCGCGATCCGCGCCGCCTCATGCAACCGGCGCGGATCGACGATCGTCCCGCTTTCCGCTTCGTCATCCTCGTGTTCAGCCACGCTCGGTGCCCCCGTCGTCTTCGCCTTGCGGTTTCGGCCCCTTGCGCAGGTAGATCGGCTGGAAGGCGCCATCCTGGCGCAGCTCCAACCGCCCTTCCCTGACGAGCTCCAGCGTTGCCGCAAAGGCGCTGGCGATCGCCGTCGTGCGCTCGGCCGGGTCCGTCAGATAGCGCAGCATGAAGTGATCGAGCGCCGTCCAGTCGCCATCGAACTCGCCGAACAGCAACTGAAGGATCTCGCGCGCATCGGCGAGCGACCAGACACTGCGCCGCTCGATGGTCACCTGCGTGACCGCGTGGCGTTGACGCATCGATGCGTAGGCGCTCAGGAGATCGTAGAGCGAGGCCTCGAAGGCCGAGCGGCGCTCCGTCGGGATGTGCTCGGGCATGCCCCGGACAAAGATGTCGCGACCGAGACGGTTGCGGTTGACGAGCTTGCCGGCGGCGTCGCGCATCGCCTCCAGACGCTTGAGGCGGAAGGCCAGGCTCGCTGCCATTTCCTCGCCGGTCGGTCCGTCGTCCTTCGCCTGCTTGGGGATCAGCAGGCGGGACTTGAGATAGGCAAGCCATGCGGCCATGACGAGGTAGTCGGCTGCAAGTTCGATGCGGATTTTTCGCGCCCGGTCGATAAAGGCCAGGTACTGCTCGGTCAGCGCCAGCACCGAGATGCGGGTCAGATCGACCTTCTGCGTGCGGGCAAGGTGCAGGAGAAGATCGAGCGGACCTTCGAAACCGGCGAGATCGACGACGAGGCTTTCCTCCGAAAGACCCCGCCCCTCGGCGTCGTCCTGCCACAGGTCGTCCATCGGCGCATCCGCACCGCGACCCTTCTTCGGAGACTTGCCGCCCGTCACCTGCACGTCGCTCCTTTTGCGGAGGCCGTCAGGCCACCGCGATCATGGCGTTGAACTCTTCGCGCAGAGCCTGTTCATCCGCCCCGTCCGGCGTCGGAAAGCCTGCGCGTACCGCGTTCGCCCGCCGCAGGCTGTCGCCGGCAAGCGGGGGAACGTTTTCTGTCACCGCAATCATTTCGTCCATGATGCCATGGCAATGCAACACCATGTCGAGGCCGGCGGCGATGATTCCCCGGCTTCTTTCGGCAATATCGCCCTTGAGGGCATTCATCGACACGTCATCGGACATCAGGAGCCCGTCGAAGCCCATATGGCCGCGGACAATATCACGCACGACCTTGGCCGACGTCGTTGCCGGGTTGTCGGCATCGATGGCGGTGAAGACGATATGCGCCGACATCGCCATCAACTCATCCTTCATGCGCTGGAAGGGAATGAAATCGCACGCCTCAAGCTCTTCCCGGCTCGCATGCACGACCGGCAGGTCATGGTGGGAATCGACCATGGTGCGGCCGTGGCCCGGCATGTGCTTCATGATCGGCAGCAGGCCGCCGGCCTTGAGCCCTTCGCCAGCGGCCTTGCCCATGGCGGAAACGATCTCCGGCTCCTGTCCGTAGGCGCGATTGCCGATAACGTCGTGCACACCCGGCACGGCGACGTCGAGCACCGGCAGGCAATCGACATTGATGCCGAGACGGAGAAGATCGAAGGCGTGCAGGCGCGACATCAGCCAGGCGGCGCGCAGCCCCTTTTCCGCGTCCGCGCGGTAGATGGCGCCGAGGGCGGCGGCGTTCGGGTATTGCTGGACATGCGGCGGCTTGATGCGCTGGACACGCCCGCCCTCCTGGTCGATCAGCACCGGAATGGTGGCGTCGCCACCCACGCAGTCGCGCATTTCCGCCGTCAGGTCCGCGACCTGCGCCAGTTCACCGATATTGCGGCCAAACAGGATGAAGCCCCAGGGCCGCTCGCTGCGGAAGAAGGCCTTTTCGTCGGCCGTAAGACTCAGGCC
The DNA here is from genome assembly GCF_009827055.1 of Shinella kummerowiae. GTDB lineage: Bacteria > Pseudomonadota > Alphaproteobacteria > Rhizobiales > Rhizobiaceae > Shinella > Shinella kummerowiae. Next base: position 24,429 of record NZ_WUMK01000004.1, on the reverse strand, counting down.
CTTGCAGCCTGAAAGGAAGGATTTCGATTCGCTCATGTCAGCAATCTTAGAGGTTCGGTTGGGAAAGACGAAGGGCGCGTCGGCGACGATTTTCTGCACAGCGCCCCGTTGGAATCAAAGAGGCGCGGAACAGGTCCCGCGCCTCTGAAATCAAGCTGTCAGCCTTAGCGGGTGACGAGGCAGCTGCCGCCCGCGCTCTTGTAGCGGCTGCAGAGCGAATTGGCTTCTTCACGCGATCCGGCCGGGATGCGAACGCGGAAGAAGGTACCCTTGTTCGGGATTTCCGCCTTCTTGATATCCACACCGCGACCGCCGATGACGCTGCCGAACTTCGAGGACAGCGAATTGTAGCTCTTCTGCGCCTCGGCTTCCGACGGCAGCGAAGCGATCTGGATCACGTAGCTGCCCGGTGCGACAGCGGCGACCTGCGTCTGTTCCGCCGTCTGCTGCGTCTGGGTCGGCGTTGCTTCGGCAGTCTCCGTGCCGCGAACGTTGCCGTTTTCGGTCACTGTGCCGACAACGGTGACCGGCTGGTCGACCGGACGCGTGACAGGGACCGGCGTATTGCCGTCGGTCGACGTGCTCGTGGCGCCGATGGTCGTCGTCTTCACCGTGCGCACGGGCGCGGTGTCGTCGACCTCGGCATCTGCCGCTTCGGCAAGCGCCGAGCGCGGCTGACCTTCTGCAGCACCCTGTTCTGTGCGCAGGGAGGCATTGGCATCAAGCGTCGCGTTCGTTGCGGCCTCCCCCGAAGCCGTACCGGTCGTTCCCGTCGCCTTGGCGTCGATCTGCGCGATCTCCGTTGCCGGCTCGGTCACGATCTCCTCGCGGGCGACAAGCGTGCCATCCGGCTTGACGATCATGGTCTTGACCTTGCGCGGCGAGACGAGCGGCTTGTTGCCACCGTCGGCCGTCGCCGTGGCGGGTTCGTCGACGCCCGGCAGCACGCGGTTTTCGTCGTCAGCCGCGATAACCGCCTCGACGCCGTCTTCCTGTCCGTCGAACGGCAGGGTTTCCGGCGTCAGCGTACGCTGCACCACGTCGACCGGTTCTTCCGTCGAGGTGACGAGCTGTTCCTGCTGCGGCGTGCTGGCATTGTCGCCGGCGACGCGATCGTAAACGGCCTTGTCCTGGTTCGGAACGGTCTTGCCGCCCTTTTCCTCGGGCACGACCTTGATCGGTTCCTTGTCGGCGAGAATGACGCGCGGCTCGCCGGAGCCAACCGTGCCGCCGGTAAAGGCGGACCAGGCGTAGACGCCGCCGCCACCGATGAGAACAAGGCCGGCAATCGAGGCGGCAATCAACAGGCCGCGGCGCGGGCGGGCAGGTTCGTCATCGTAGCCGTCACCGGCATAGAGCGGGCTTGCCTGACCCGGATCGACCGGAATGGCCATGCGCTCCGGCTGGTTCAGCGAGCGGCGGAAATCCTCTTCGAGCGCGCGCTCGAAATCGTCGACGTCATTGATCTGCGCCGCCGGCTGTTTTTCGGCTGCCGCCACGGCAGCCGTCGCCTGGCGGCTTTCGCCCTTCGCCTTGGCGGCCGGCTCGCTGAAGAGCTGTGCCATTTCCGCGTCGATGTCGAAGTCGTAATCCGGCTGGTAGACCGGCGGCTTCTCCTTCTCTACGACCGGGAGGTGCGGCACATCCAGTTCCGTAACCGGAGAAACACCCACATCGGTGTCGGCGATCATCGAAGGATCGAAGGGCAGCGCGCCGTCATTCGTCTCGACGGCGATCGGCTGCGGCTTCGTATAGGTCGAAACCGGTACGGCGACAACGGGTTCGCGGCGAACAGCCGCCTGCACTTCGACCGGCTTTACGACCTCTGCCTTCTTCTCCGGCACCTTGACCGCAGCCACCGCTACGGCAGGCTTGACCTCATGCTTTACCGGCTCGTCATTGAGCGACAGATCGGACAGGTCCAGGTCAATGTCGGAGAGATCGAACTCCAGATTGTCGAGATCAATCTCAGGCTCGGCGACAGCCACCGGCTCGCGCCGTGCTTCGACGACAGGCGCCTGAACGGTTTCGACGATCGGCTTGCTGATCGGCTCGACGACAGGCGTGATCGCCTTTTCGACGACGGGAGGCGTGATTGCCTTTTCGGCAACAACGGGCGTGATCGCCTTTTCAGCCACAGGACCGCGATGCGCGACGGGTGTTGCACGGCCGAAGATGGCGGAAATATTGGCGGGCGGATTGCGCGCCGATATCGCTGCCGACGCAGCAGCAGCAACCGTAGCGCTGGCGACCTGCGAGCGGCTTTCCGGCACGGGATAACGCTCAATGTCGGCAAGCAGCGCGTCGTGGTCGTAGTCCTGACCCTTTGCCACGGACTCGACCTGATAGCCTGGTTCCGGCACAAAAGCCGGCTCTTCCGCCTGCCACTGAGTTTCGGCCTCGGCAACGACGCGGGCATGCTCTTCCCGCGTCTGATAGGGCATCGCCTCGACGAAGTGTGGCTCCTCGCGCTCGTAGGCGGCTTCGGCCCGGAACGGCTGTGCGGCCTCGACGACAGTGTCGTCTGCCGTCAAGCCGTCGAACCGCGGCTCCACATAGCTTTCCACCACCTCGACAGCCATCGGCTCGACGAAGGACGCGTCCACACCTTGCGCTTCCCCCTGCTCAGGCTCAGCCGCGAAAAGTTCGTCGGCAAAACCGTCGCCAATCGACAGCTCCAGTTCACGCTCGAGGTCAAGGCCGACATCATCGAACAGGCTCTCGTCCGTGGATACCGGCTGAAGGCCGAGAAAGGCCGGCTGGTCGGCATCGGGCTGCGCAGGCGTATAGGTCTCCAACGCAGGCTCATTGCGGACCGGCTCTTCAAAACGCGGCTCGAACCGTTCAGCGAATGCCTGACCGGCATGCTGTGCCGATTTGGTATCGATGGACGGCACATCGTACAAAACCGCTTCCAGCTCATCGGCAAGCAACAGCGCCGAATCTGCACCCAGCTCGGCCTCGTCCTGCCGGGCATCGGCAACAGCCGCTTCGCTTGGGAGCGATGCATTGTCATCTTCGAAAACGGGCTCAGGACGCGCCTCGAAGGCAGGCTCCTGGCGAGCGGCATGCTGCACCGGAAGATCGCGCGACGGCGCGTCGTCCAGCAGGGCATCGCGATCCTCGACAACCGGAGCCGGCTCTTCAAAAACCGGCTCGACATGGCGGGGCACGGCCCTCTCAGCAACGATCGGTTCGACGGCGCCGCGGGTCGGCATATCGAACTGCTCGAAGGCGCGCATGAGTTCGTCCTCGAGGGCGAGCACGGGGTTCTCATGGCGCGGCGCTGCCTCGGCAGCATCGGAGCGGGACTTGCTGACACCCTGGACCGGGCGAGGCTCGAAATTGACGAGACGGGCAAGCTCGCTCAACGGATCATCATCTGCCAGAAGATCCGTATCAGCGGTTCCGCTTCGTGCGAAGTTCTTGTCGGCCATACTGCTTCCCACTCAAAAGCTACAAAGACGCGTTTGCCAGCTTATTGTGGGTAAATGGTGACGTTATCGCATTTCGTCCGGTGCTGCGGTGCCTGTAATGGACAGGCCCGATTTAAGAACAGACGCGACAGCGTGCACCAGCCCAAGTCTGGCGATACTCAATTCTCTATTTTTATCGTTAACAAACCGTAATTCCGGTTGTTCTTTACCTTTATTCCAGTGTCCGTGGAACGCGCCGGCAAGATCATAGAGATAAAACGCGATGCGGTGAGGCTCCTGCGCGGCGGCCGCACCCTCGATGACACGGGGGAACTCTGCCAGCTTCGCGAGAAGCTGCAATTCGCTCGGATCGACGATATTCCCGGCAATTGCGCCGGCTAGGTCGAGCGAGGCAACGTCGAGATCCGGGAAGGCCTCCGCCGCCTGGCGGAACACAGACATGCAGCGCGCATGGGCGTATTGCACGTAGAAGACCGGATTGTCCTTGGACTGTTCCGTCACCTTGGCAAAGTCGAAGTCGAGCGGCTCGCTATTCTTGCGATACAGCATCATGAAGCGAACCGAATCACGGCCGACTTCTTCGACGACTTCCCGCAGGGTGACGAAGTCGCCGGAGCGCTTCGACATCTTCACCGGCTCGCCGTTGCGGAACAGCTTTACAAGCTGGCACAGCAGGACGGTCAGCTTCGCCTTACCCTCCGAGACGGCGCGCGCGACAGCTTCCAGACGCTTGACGTAGCCGCCATGGTCGGCGCCGAGCACATAGATCATCTCGTCGAAACCGCGATCATACTTGTCCTTGAAGTAGGCGACGTCGGCCGCGAAATAGGTATAGGAACCGTCCGACTTGATCAGCGGACGATCGATATCGTCACCCACTTCCGTCGAACGAAACAGTGTCTGCTCGCGGTCTTCCCAGTCCTCCGGCAGCTGTCCCTTCGGCGGTGGCAGCACGCCCTTGTAGACATGGCCCTTGAAGGTGAGGTCGTTGATCGCGGTGCGGATGGACGCACCGTTGCCGGCATGCAGCGAACGCTCGGAGAAGAAGATATCGTGATGGACGTTGAGCGCGGCAAGATCCTCGCGGATCATCGCCATCATCATCTCGATCGTCTTCTCCTTGACGATCGGCATCCACTGATGCTCCGGCATGGCGCGCAGCGTCGTGCCGTGTTCGGCAGCCAGCGCCTCGCCGACAGGAACCAGGTAGTCGCCGGGATAGAGGCCCGCCGGGATCTCGCCGATCGCCTCGCCCAGAGCCTCGCGGTACCGCAGGAAGGCCGAGCGTGCCAGCACGTCGATCTGCGAGCCGGCATCATTGATGTAATATTCCTTGGTCACCGCATAGCCAGCAAAGGCGAGCAGGTTGGCGAGCGCGTCGCCCACCACGGCGCCGCGGCAATGGCCGACATGCATCGGGCCGGTCGGGTTGGCGGAGACATATTCGACATTGACCTTGCGGCCGTCGCCAAGCGAACTGCGGCCGTAGTCCGTGCCGGCCCTGACCATGCCGGCAAGCAGCTTCTGCCAGTAGGCGACGGACAGGCGCACGTTGATGAAGCCGGGGCCGGCGACGCTGACATCCGCCACTTCCGGGTCGTTTTTCAGTTCCGTGACGATGCGGTCTGCGAGCGCGCGCGGATTGAGGCCAAGCGGCTTGGCCAGCACCATCGCCGCGTTGGTCGCGACATCACCATGGCTGGCATCGCGCGGCGGCTCGACGCTGATACGGGAGAAATCGAGTTCGGCCCGCTTCTCACGGACGATATCAAGTCCTTCGAGTACGTGTTTGATTCTGTTATCGAAGTCTGTAAAAAGGTTCATCTCATCCATCCGCGCGCAGCGGCCCGTTTCGGGCCATTTCTGCGAAGAAGTTCAGGTGGCGGCTGACTACCGCAATTCGGGGGTATGGTCAAACAGACGGCGATGGGTGTTGACCGCGTAATTGTCGGTCATCCCCGCCAGATAGTCGCCGACATGGCGGGCCCTTGCCGATTCCGGCATGGTCGCGATGCGATCCACCCAGTAGTGCCCCTGCATGAGCTGCGGGTCATCCATATAAGCATGGAAAAGGTCTGTCAGGATCGAGGCCGCGTTGGCGCGCACGCGCATGACGTCCGGATGGCGGTAGATGCGCGAGAAAAGCAGCTTTTTGATCTGCTTGTCGGTGACAGACATCTCTTCCGAGAATGTCGCGAGGCACCGGCGCGCTTTGCGCACGTCCTCGGCGCTTTCCGGCCGTTCGTCGCGGATCGCCTCCTGCGCATAGCCGATCACATCCTCCACCATGGCGGTGATCTGGCGGCGCATGATCTCGTGGGTGAAGCGCGCGGCTTCGAGGCCGGGATATTTGTCGCGCACATCCGTCATGAGCTTGGCGAGGAACGGCACCTCCTCCAGCATCTCGAAGGTGAGATAGCCGGAGCGCAGGCCGTCGTCGATGTCGTGGGTGTTGTAGGCGATGTCGTCGGCGATCGCCGCCACCTGTGCCTCGAGGCTGGCGAAACTGGCCAGCTCCAGATCGTGCAGGGCGCAATATTCCAGGATGGGACGCGGTACGTCGTCGCCATGCGTGCACTCGCCGGTCGGCCCGATCAGCGGGCCATTGTGCTTGACGAGCCCTTCCAGGCTTTCCCAGGTGAGGTTCAGCCCGTCGAACTCGGCATAGCGCCGCTCCAGCTTGGTGACGATGCGCAGCGACTGCGCATTGTGGTCGAAGCCGCCGAAGGGCTCCAGAACCTCGTGCAGCGCGTCCTCGCCGGTATGGCCGAAAGGTGTGTGGCCGAAATCATGCACCAGCGCGACGCCCTCGGCGAGGTCCTCGTCAAGCTTCAGCGCGCGTGCCAGGGCGCGGGCGATCTGCGCCACTTCGATCGTGTGGGTAAGCCGCGTGCGATAGTGATCGCCGTCGGCGGCTATGAAGACCTGGGTCTTGTGCTTGAGGCGTCGGAAGGCGGTCGTGTGCACGATCCGGTCGCGGTCGCGTTGGAAGTCCGACCGTGTGGGGCTTTCCGGCTCGGGATGAAGCCGCCCACGGGTCGCCCAGGGGTCGCAAGCATAGATGGCGCGTTGTCCTGCGCCAAAACCCAGCGCATGTCTGTCCAGTGTCATTCGTCACCTGCATTCACACCGCCCATTGACGCGGCCTCAATGCCTTCATACCTATAGTGTGCACAGCGGCAAGTCCGGCTGCAAGGCATGCTTGAAAAACCAGTCTTTTCAGTGATTTGTTTTCAACACCTCGCAACAGACGCAATCTTCGGCGCCCCCTTGCCGGCTGTGGAAGACAGGCGATTCTCTCCGGATCTTGACCCCGGCAGGAGGCAGACATGACCGATAAATCCGTAACCATCTCCGACGCCGCCGCACGGCGCATCGCGTCGATCCTAAATTCCTCGCCGGAAAAACAGGCGCTACGCGTCTCCGTCGAAGGCGGCGGCTGTTCCGGCTTTTCCTACAAATTCGATCTCGTCGAGGACCAGCAGGATGACGACCTGGTGCTTCAGCGCGACAGTGCCAAGGTGCTGATCGACCAGCTCTCCCTCGTCTATATGGACGGATCCGAGATCGACTTCGTCGACAACCTGCTTGGCCAGTCGTTCCAGATCCGTAACCCGAATGCCGTCGCCAGCTGCGGCTGCGGCACCAGTTTCTCGATCTGACCACATCCAACCGAAACGAGACCCGCATGCCGATCAAGATTGCCACCTGGAACATCAACGGCGTGCGGGCGCGCATCGACAATCTCGTCGCGTGGCTCAAGGAGTCCAATCCCGATATCGTTGCCTTGCAGGAAATCAAATCGGTCGACGAAGCCTTTCCCCGCGCCGACATCGAGGCGCTTGGCTACCATGTCGAGACGCATGGCCAGAAAGGCTTCAACGGCGTCGCCCTCCTCTCGAAAATCCGGCCGGACGAGGTGAACCGTGGCCTGCCCGGCGGTGACGGCGACGAACAGGCGCGCTTCATCGAGGGCGTGTTCTCCGTTGAAGGCGGCGCGGTGCGCGTCTGCTCGATCTACCTGCCGAACGGCAATCCGGCCGACGACCCGGTCAAATACCCTTATAAGCTTTCCTGGATGGATCGCCTCATCGCCTTCGCCGAGAACCGTCTGGCGCTCGAAGAGCCGCTGGTGCTTGCCGGCGATTACAATGTCATTCCCGAGCCGCACGATTGCTGGGACGTCAAGGTCTGGCAAAGGGACGCGCTTTACCTGCCGCCGACCCGCCAGGCTTTCCGACGCCTGGAAAATCTGGGCCTGCTGGACGCCGTCCGGGCTTCCACCGACGCCGTGCCGCATTATACGTTCTGGGATTATCAGGCCGGTTGCTGGCCGAAGAATTTCGGCATCCGCATCGACCACCTCATGCTATCGGCCGAAGCCTCCGACCGCCTCGTCTCGACAGCGGTCGAAAAGCACGTGCGCAACTGGGAAAAGCCGTCCGACCACGTGCCGGTGGTGGCGATATTCGACTACGCGGCCTGACGCGCGACGAAAGTCGGCTCTTTTTTGAGAACTACTCTTCCGGATTGAACCGGATGCTCTCGGCAAGGGCCATGCCCTTGCGGCGATCTTCTTCGCTCGCGACGGAAAACGCTTCTTCCTGCGTTGCCTGAAGCCAACCACAGTCCTTCGGCGGGCAATGGTCGAGCGCTGCGGTCATGAAAGCGAGGCCGCGTGTGGTCTGGCCTTCCTGAAAGAGGATGTTACCGAACAGACCCATCGCGCCGGCATGGCCGTTGTTGCGGGCGCGGTTCAGCCATTTCTTGGCTTGGTGCACGCTGACCGAACCACCCTCGCCCGTCAGCATCATGCGGCCGAGCTGGAACTGCGCTTCAGGAATGCCGAAGGCGGAGGCGGCCTGGAAATAGAGTTGCCGGGCCTGCGCCATGTCGATCTTGACGGGACTGTCCGGAATGCCGCGACGGTAATAGCTGGCAAGCGCGATCAGCGCGTTGGCGAAGTAGCCGGTGTCTTCCGAACCCGGCTCCACGCCGGCCTGAGCGATCTCGCTATACATCTTGAAGGCTTCGAGATCGTTTTCCGTCACGCCGTCGCCATCGGCATACATGTTGGCGAGCGCCCAGCGCGAGCCCGTATGACCCTTTTCCGCCGCATAGCGATAGGCCTCGACGGCGTCGGTCTTGCGCCCCTCCTTGTAGGAGAAGAAACCGAACTTGAAGAGATCGAAGGGGCCGCTTTCCTTGCTGACGCCGGATTGAGGATCAAATGCGAGGGCCTGGCTCGCTCCGAAGGAGAGCGAGAGGCAAAGGCCCATTACCAGTACTTTCATCGGCATCAACTCGGACTTGGGCATCACTTCAACAATTCCGCGCCGTTCCCTGGTCGTTGCGCCAAACCGGGAATGCACGGTTCTCGTGCAGGTTTCCGGCAACTCCGGCGGCAATGACATCGGCTGGCTCATCGTTTCCTTGGGCGCGGTTTCACGCGTCTACATGTCCCTATCGCTGCGCCCCGTTTGTGGCGGGAAATGGACATTTCATCGCTTGCCTATGCGTGTAGCAAACTCTGGAAAAAAATGTGTTGCGATTCCGTCACATATTTTTGCACGACGCTGTGATTTCCACATCGGACATGCCACGCAGCAAGGAAACGTTAACCAAGAAAAAAGGCCCGGTGGTGACACCGGGCCTGATTCTCGTTGTTCGCTGGTCCGCCGGTCAGAATTTGACCTTGAGCGACGTCGAGATTGCAGCAAAGTAGTCGGTATCGAAGTCGTACCTGACGTTCGTGCCGACGGGCTCGCCATCGACAACCTGCGTGTCCGAGCTACCGCTCGTCATGAGGCCGAGGGCACCGGAAAGGCGCAGCTCGATATTCTCATTCACGTTGTAGGAAACCCCGGAGCCCAGAGCCCACGTGTCGGTCTGGTTGCCGTAGCCATGGCTGGTGCCGCGGTCCCAGGTCAGGCTCATGGCACCGCTCAGCTTTTCATTGAACTTGTGGCCAATGCCGCCGGACACGGTCCAGCCGTCACGATACAGCAGATCGAGTGACGTCGGAGGCGTAAGCGGGTTCGGATTCACCGCCGTCACCTTGATGATCTGCAGCTGGCTCCAATCTGTCCACTTCACCGAGCCGAAAACCAGCCAGTCCGGTGCGAAACCCGTCTGGAACTTGAGTTCCAGCGAATCCGGCATGGAGGCGTCGCTTTCGACGTTATATTTCGTACCCTGGATGGGGCCTACGGGAGTCGGCAGCAAGACGTTGCGAAGGTCGATCGTGCCACTGAGGTTATCGAGATCGACCGCGCTGTTGTAAACAAGGCTCACGCGCAGGGCATATTCCGGAATTTCATAGGCGATACCCGTGCGCCAGCCCCAGCCACTGCCTTCGAGATCAAGCCGCCCCACGCCGCTCAACGGAGAACCGAAGGGGGTCAGGTCGGCAACGAGGCGCTCCTTGAAGCCGCCGACTTCCTGATAGAAGCCACCGCCGATGATGCGCAGCTGGCCCTGTCCAACGTCCCACTTGTAGGAGCAGGTCGCAGCGTAGTTGTCGCTCTCGATCTTGGTTTCGATGTTGTCGTTCGCACCAGCCCAGTTCGAGCCAGGGTTGGTATGGGCGCCCCAGGGCTGCGAGTAGTCAGCCATGCAGTCGACGCCTTCGAAGAGCTTTGCCTTCACGCCAAGGCGCGGGACCCAGTAGCCCTCGGTGTCGCGGATACCATCGCTCGGCCGGCCGTTAAGGTCGCCGTTGGCCGGGTTGATGTCCTCGACATTGTTGAGATCGCGCTGCGGGTTGACATAGGTCACCGCGCTCTCTGCGGCATAATCGGAAGGATCGAACAACAGATCGATGTTGTAGCCGCCGCGCTCCAGGCCGCCGGCATAGGCCGAAGTTGCCGCCAGCAGGCCAGCCGCCGCCGCAATCCCCGCGCCAATATTTCTCTTACGCATACAGTCCTCCCCTGCAAAAGTTCCGCGCGGCGACAGCTGCCTCCGTCCCACGCCTCTCCGGCCATGACTATCGAAGAGGAGCGCCCGCTTGGCAAACCCCACTTTTTGCCCCTGATTTCCAATGGGTATTCAAAAAATTACGTAAGATTTTTCTGAAGACCCTCACTAAAGGTCCTGTTCGGAATATTTTTCCGCGAAATGGCGTCATTTCCCCATCTCATAGGTCAATTTTTCGTGCGTGCGACGCCATGTCACATTTTGACCACAGTCGGCAATTTGCCGGCCAACAGACGAATAAAAAACCGCGCCGGAGGCTCCGGCGCGGTTTTCAGGGTGAAGATGTCCGTTCGGCAGAGAATCAGCCGGCTTCGCTCACGCGGGAAAGCGCCACGGCAAGGCTTGCGAGCTGCTGTTCCAGTTCGGTGAAACGTTCGCGCTCCGCCTCAACGACCTCCGGCTTGGCATTGGCCACGAATTTTTCGTTCGACAGCTTGCTCTCGATGCGCGCGGCCTCAGCCTTTGCCTTGTCGATCGCCTTTTCGAGACGGGCCTTTTCTGCCGCAAGATCGATCAGGCTGCCGAGCGGCAGGCAGGCCGTCGCTTCGCCGACGACGATCTGCGCGGCGCCCTTGGGCGCCGTTTCCTCGAGGCTGACTTCCGACGCGCGGGCAAGACGGCGGATCGCCGAGTCGTGCGTTTCGAGACGCGCCTTCGTCAACGCATTGGCACCGACCATGACGAGTGGCGCCGTCGCGCTTGGCGGCACGTTCATTTCGGAGCGAACCGAACGAATGCCGGATACGAGGTCGATCAACCAGTTGATCTCGTCGGCGGCCGCGTTGTCGGCATAGGCCGGCGAAGGCCATTCCGCATGGCAGATCAGGTTTTCGCGCGTCTTGCCCTCGCCTGCGGTATGCGCCCAGAGTTCTTCCGTCATGAAGGGCATGAACGGGTGGAGAAGCTTGTAGATCTCCTCCAGAACATAGGCCGCGCAGGCCTGCGATTCCGCCTTGGCCGCCTCGTCCTCGCCAATGAAGACCGGCTTCAGCAGTTCGAGGTACCAGTCACAGAACTGGTTCCAGATGAAGCGGTAGAGCGTGCTCGCCGCATCGTTGAAGCGATAAGTCTCGATTGCCTCGGTGACGTCACGCGCCGTGCGGGCGAGTTCCGTCAGGATCCAGCGATTAATCGTCAGCGAGGCCGCTTCCGGCACGAACTTCGGATCGGTCTTCACCCCGTTCATCTCGGCAAAGCGTGTGGCGTTCCACAGCTTGGTGCCAAAGTTGCGGTAGCCGGCGATGCGAGCCGGGTCGAGCTTCACATCGCGACCCTGCGCAGCCATGATGGCCAGCGTGAAACGCAGCGCGTCGGCGCCGTATTCATCGATCAGTTCGAGCGGATCGATGACGTTGCCCTTCGACTTCGACATCTTCTGCCCGTTCTTGTCGCGCACCAGGGCGTGGACATAGACGGTGTGGAACGGCTCGATCGGGTTGCCGAACTCGTCCTTCATGAGGTGCATGCCCATCATCATCATGCGGGCGACCCAGAAGAAGATGATGTCGAAACCGGTGACCAGCACGTCGGTCTGGTAATACTTTTCCAGCTCCGGCGTCTTTTCCGGCCAGCCGAGCGTCGAGAACGGCCAGAGTGCGGAGGAGAACCACGTGTCGAGCACATCCTCGTCGCGCGTCAGGATCTCGCCAGGTGCAAAATTCTCCAGCTTCTCCTCGACCCAGGCCTTCCAGGGGCCTTCATGGGCGATGTAGTGCTGGATGGCGGCGTGCAGCGCCTCTTCCTCGGTCTTCTCGACGAAGACCTGGCCATCCGGGCCGTACCAGGCCGGGATCTGGTGCCCCCACCAGAGCTGGCGCGAAATGGTCCATGGCTGGATGTTTTCCATCCACTCGAAATAGGTCTTTTCCCAATTCTTCGGTACGAACTTGGTGCGGCCTTCGCGCACGGAGGCGATCGCCGGCTTGGCCAGCGTCTTGGCGTCGACATACCATTGTTCGGTCAGCCGCGGCTCGATCGGCACGCCACCGCGGTCGCCATGCGGCACGGTATGCTTGTGCGGCTCGACCTTGTCGAGGAAGCCGCCCTCTTCGAAAACGGTGACGATCAGCTTGCGGGCCTCGAAACGATCCATGCCGTCGAGCTGGTCCCAGAGGCCGCGCTGCATGTCGTTCGGCTCAAGCCCCTCAAGGAAGTCCTCGTTTTCCTTGATCGTGATCTTGGCGTCGATCGTCAACACGTTGACCTGGCGCAGGCCATGGCGTTTGCCGACGTCGAAGTCGTTGAAATCATGCGCCGGCGTCATCTTGACCGCGCCGGTGCCGGCCGTCGGGTCCGGATATTCGTCCGCAACGATCGGAATCCGGCGGCCGACGATCGGCAGGATGACGTGTTTGCCGACGATCGACGTGTAGCGCTCGTCCTCGGGGCTTACGGCAATGCCGGTATCGCCGAGCATGGTTTCCGGGCGGGTCGTTGCCACGACGAGATAGTCGCGGGTCTCGAATTCGGTCGGCGTGCCATCCGCATCGAAGGCGACCGGGTGCTGGTAGGTGACGCCCGGCTCCAGCGGATAGCGCAGGTGCCAAAGATTGCCATTCGTCTCGACCTGCTCGACTTCAAGGTCCGAGATCGCCGTCAACAACTTCGGGTCCCAGTTGACGAGACGCATATCCTTGTAGATCAGGCCTTCCTTGTAGAGCGAGACGAAGACTTCGAGGACAGCCTCGGACAGGCCCTCATCCATGGTGAAGCGTTCGCGCGACCAGTCACAGGAGGCACCAAGGCGCTTCAACTGGTTGAAGATCTGGCCACCCGATTCCGCCTTCCATTCCCAGACCTTCTCGATGAAGGCCTCGCGGCCCATCTCGCGCCGGCCGGGCAGCTTTTCGGCGGCCAGCTTGCGCTCGACGACCATCTGGGTCGCGATGCCGGCATGGTCCATGCCCGGCTGCCACAACACGTCCTTGCCGCGCATGCGTTCGAAGCGAACCATGATGTCCTGCAGCGTGTTGTTGAGCGCGTGCCCCATATGCAGCGAGCCCGTCACGTTCGGCGGCGGGATCACGATGGAGAAGGTCTCGGCGCCGGGCTTGACGCCCTCGCCTGCGCGGAATGCGTCCGCATCTTCCCACGCCTTGGCAATTCGCGGCTCGACCGCTGCGGAATCATAATTTTTTTCAAGCATTTTCGTGCGAAGCCTGCTGTTTGTCGTGGATTCTCTAAACCGGATGGCCGGCGCGAAGTCAACAATATCAGAGAAAAGCCGCGCCGGGGGGCCGGCGCGGCTCAAACCAGAATTTGATTAAGGAATGGCGACGTCGGTCAGCGGCGCGGGCCGCGCGCCACGCGTTCGATCTCTTCGCGCACCAGCCGCTCGACGAGCGTCGGCAGGTTGTCTTCAAGCCAGTCCTGCAGCATCGGGCGCAACATTTCCTCGGCGATCTCATCGAAGGAGCGGCGCGGGCCGGCATCGATCGCCTCCGCCAGCGCACCGAACGATTGCGCGACCCGCTCACCAACGGCCGGCGAGACGAGTGTCGCGATATCACGGACAACGGCAGCAGGCTCGGCAACGCGAACCTCTTCCTGCCGGACCGGCTCTACGAATGCGGGGGCCGGCTCGAACGTTTCCACAACCGGTGTGATCTTTTCCACGGGCTCGGCGATGGACGTGAAATGATCGGGAGCCGCAGCCATACGCGCGGTCGAAAGCGGGCTTTCCTCGCTTGCGACACCCTCGGGCTCGATCAGAACAGGCTCGCGCTCCAGCGGTTCGCGGTTCGCGGCAATATGGCGTTCCGAAGCTGCGCGAACACGCGCGGCGACATCCGCCAGCGACAACGCTGGCTGGCTGCTCGACACCGTCTCCGGTCGCGCGATCGGCTGAATGGATGCCGAGCGATGCTCTTCCACATGGAACCGTTCGACGACAGCCGGGTGATCCAGCAGGTTGGAATGGCTCTCGGTCGTGATGTCGAACCCGTCGTCATCCTGCGCATCGGCGACAAGATCGGTCTGGGTTTCGTTGTTTTCGATGATCTTGCGAATGGACGCCAGGATTTCATCCATGGACGGTTCACGCGCTACATTTGGCTGAGCCATTTCTATCCCCGATCGCTGCGACGTCCACGGCCTGCCGCATGAGGCGTGCCGGACATCCCGAAAACCCTAGGCGAGTTCCGAAGCGAACTAAATCGCCGCGAATCATGTGTTACGAGTGATGCACAGATTTGTTTGCCCTGCCAAGGGCGGAGGTCTAGCGACCGTCGACGGTTCTCAGGCCGAACCACTTGTCCTTGACGGCCTCGTAGTGCACCTCGGAGCGGTATTCCGCCACGGCCAGGTCCTGGCTGCGAACCGTCAGGTTGCCGGTGGCGGCGAGCACCGAATAGCTGGCGACAACCGCATTGCGCTGGGAAATTGCCAAGTCTTCCCGGGCATCGAGCACGTTCTGCTGCACGTTCAACACGTCGAGCGTTGTGCGCTGGCCGACATTGCGCTCTTCGATCACGCCCTCAAGCGCCATGTTGGCCGCCTCGATCTGCGCCCCGATGGCGGCGATGGAGGCTACCGACGATTCGAACTGCGCATAGGCCGAAACGATGGTGCGCTGCACGTCCATGCGTGCGGAATCGACGAGAATCTGCCGCTGACCGAGCTGCTCCTTGGCCTGGCGGATCTGGCCATATTCCGCGCCCCCCTGGTAGAGCGGCACGGTCACACGGGCAGAAAGGGAGCTGCTGAGATTGTCGGCAGGACCTTCTTCCGAATTGACGGACTTGTAGACATCGCCTTGCAGCGAGACGCCCGGCAGCATCGTGCCTTCGGCAACCTTGACGTTGTACCCGGCCGCATCGACGCTGCGCATGGCGGCGAGGATGTTCGGATTCTCTCGCATGCCTGTGGCGACGGCCTGGTCGAGCGAGGCCGGCATCGCCTTCTTCGCCGAGGAAGGTTGCTTGATGCCTTTCGGCATTTCCCCGACGATCTGCACATAGGCAGCTTCACTCTGCTTGAGCTGCGAAACCGCTGCCGTCAGCAACGCCTTGGCAGCGGCAAGATCCGCTTCCGCCAGGCTGACATCGGTACGCGTTCCCTCGCCGACATCGAGGCGTGCACCGGCAGCCTTGAGCTGTTCCTGCAAGAAGGCGATGTTCTGTTTGCGGATCGTGAGGATCTGCTGGTCGCGCGCAATGTTGGCGTAGGATTCGACGGCCGCGAGCAGGATCGAGATTTCATTGGCGCGCAGCGATTCGCGGTTGGCCAGCACGTTCGCCTCGGCGACCTTGACGCGATAGAGCGTCTGGAAGCCATCAAAAATCTGCTGCGTGATGGTGAGGCCGTAGCTCGACGTGAAGCTTTGCGTGCGGCGCGAGCCACGCTGCCCGAAGAAATTTCGCGATCCCACGTCGAGGTTCGTGCGGTTGAGCTCCGACTGCGTTACGAGGCTGACCCGCGGTCGCATGCCCGCTTTGGCAATCGTAACGTTCTCGTCGATGGCGCGCAGCGACGCCCGGGCCGCATTGAGATCGGGATTGTTCTGGTAGGCCTTGGCCATTGCGCCCGCCAGCGTCTCGGCAGAGGCGTTGCAGGGCACCACCAGCGCGGCAGAAGCGAGAGCGAGCGCAAGAGCGGTTCGACGAAGAATGGACACAGTACAAAACTCCGATCCTGGATCGACCCGCCGCTGAGCCGCTCCCTACACAGTGCGCGCCGGCAGACCGCCGCCTAGACTTTTGGCTCGCAGAGCCATTTTGACACAGCTTCCACGCTCGCGATATTGCCCGTAAGTTTATCAGGGAATAGCCGTCATACCGGCCGCAAGTGCTTCGAAAGTGACGATACGGCAGGCCCGTTGCCAATGCGCAACAAATCAGGCCTGCCAGATATCATTGCAACAAAGCGACCTCAGAAAACGAATTCTTTTGCCTTTCGGAAGCCGGGCAACGGTTTGACCGCCGTGTTGAAAACGGTGCGCTCGGAAACGTGGCCGCCTTCCTTGATATAGAGACGGGCCTGCGAGGCATTGCCATAGCCCTCGACGACGACGAACCGGCCGCCATCACGCAGCTGCGCCAGGAGCGCATCGGGAACGAATTCCACGGCACCGTGCACGAAGACGACGTCGTAGGGCGCCTCGGGCGCGTAGCCGGCCTCGAGATCACCGACTACCACAGCGACATTGTCATAGCCGAGACGGGACAGGGTTTCCGTTGCGGTCGCCGCAAGCGTCGCGTCGCTTTCGATCGCCACGACCGAACTTCCGAGCTTCGAGAGGATCGCCGAGGCGTAGCCGGTGCCGCATCCGACTTCCAGCACCACGTCCGTGGCCACGACATCCGCAAGCTGGATCAGCTTGGCGAGCGGCGACGGCTCCATCAGGTAGCGGCCGGGAACAAGCTGGATGTCATCGTCGATATAGGCAAGCGGCTTGGCGGCCGCGGGCACAAACTCTTCGCGCGCAACGGTGAGGAACGCGTCGAGCACCTCGTGCGACGTCACATCCGTCGTACGGATCTGGTTGTCCACCATCTTCGTGCGCGCTGCTTTGTAGTCAATCATCTCTAGCCCTGTGAGTAACGGCAGACCGCGGCACAAAGGCCCGGTTGCAATGCCGGATGCGTCGCGATTGTCTTAGTGCGGTTTCAGCCCGGGTGTCCATAGGCGTCGACCGCTTGCGCGCAAAATCCGCGTCACAGCGAGGGCAAAAGGCAGGCCTCTGGCCGCTTCGGGCATTATCATGAATAAACTACTCAACATATTATTGCCTGCCTTGCGTATAATGTCGTATTGAGAAAGCAGGTTTTAGGAGCGCCTCGCGCCCACACCGTGCCCGTTCCAGCGAGCGGGCTTCGTTTAATTTAAGACATGCAAGAGGAATACACGGTGCTGAAACGGTCCCGACTGCTACTCGCGATCTTCCTGATGGCGCTTGCCACCCCGCATACCGTGTCGGCGCAGACCGAGGAGACACCGTCGGTCCAGACGGACAATCAACCTGTCACGACGGGACAGGCGACAGGCACTGCAACGGGCGGGACCACGACCGACACGACATCCCGTCCGGTGGCCGGCGAAAACACGGCCGAAAATCCGGCCAACCCCGCAGACGCCGCCACGGCAACCGACCTCGAAGCATCCGATGATACCGCGCCAGCGGTCGGTGAACGCCAGTCCGGCCTGCCGCACGACCTCTCCCCCTGGGGCATGTTCATGGCCGCCGACATCGTCGTCAAAGGCGTGATGCTCGGCCTCGCCTTTGCTTCTGTCGTCACCTGGACCGTGCTTCTGGTGAAGATCGTCGAGCTCGGCAGCGCCCAGCGCTCCGCCAGTCGCGCGGTCCGCCAGCTTTCCGCTGCACGCGGCCTGGAGGATGGCGAGCAGGCGCTCGGCCGCAATCGCGGTGTGGTCGCCCACATGACCCGCGCCGCGCGGGAAGAGATGCAGCTATCCGAAGGCGTTCTCGACCACGTGTCGGATGGTGGTGTGAAGGAACGTATCGCCTCGCGCCTTTCGCGCATGGAAGCCCATGCCGGCCGCCGCATGGCCAAGGGCACGGGCCTGCTTGCCACGATCGGTTCGACCGGCCCGTTCGTTGGCCTGTTCGGCACCGTCTGGGGCATCATGAATTCGTTCATCGGCATCTCGAAGGCGCAGACCACCAACCTCGCCATCGTCGCGCCAGGCATTGCCGAAGCGCTTCTGGCGACCGCGATCGGCCTCGTCGCCGCCATCCCGGCCGTGGTGTTCTACAATTTCCTCGCCCGCGCCATCACCGGCTACCGCCAGAACCTTGCCGATGCCTCGGCCGCGATCGAACGCCTCGCCAGCCGTGACCTCGACGTGCGCCGCGCCGTTCGCCACCCCGCGCAGCGCAGCGAACGCGGCTCCGTCGTGAAGATCGGGTGATCCATGGCCAGCAAGATCAAGGATAGCGGCGACGACCTCGAGGAGAACAGCGAAATCAACGTGACGCCGTTCATCGACGTCATGCTGGTTCTGCTCATCATCTTCATGGTGGCTGCCCCGCTCGCCACTGTCGACATCAATGTCGACCTGCCCTCCTCCGTCGCGCAGCCGACCCCGCGCGAGGACAAGCCGGTGTTCATGACGTTGAAGAAGGACCTGACGGTATCGATCGGCAATGGCGAGATCGCGCGCAACAGCTTCGGACCCGAACTCGATGCGGTGACGGACGGCAACAAGCAGACGCGCGTCCTGCTGCGCGCCGACAAGGCCGTCGATTACGGCAGCGTCATGGATGTCATGAACCTGCTGCGCGCAGCCGGCTACGCCAAGATCGCCCTCGTCGGGCTGGAAGGCGCCGCACCGGCGCAATAGCGGCGAAACGGGAGGCGCCTTTGCGAACGCGCCTCCTCTTCAGCCGGGACGAAACGGCCCAACTCGATCCGGTTATCGGGAATCGACGATTTCCACCTTGTAGCGGGACAGCAGTTCCAGCGAGCGATCCGGGGCTATCCGATACGTTTCGACATATTGGTCGCCACCCGGCCCGATGAACTTGTGGTCAAACGTACTGCCGATCGGCGATTTCGTCAGCTTCGTCCGAGGCTGCCCGTTGTAGGTAATGCTGCCGCGTATGGGTTCCAGCGTCGACGGCGCGCAGCCCGATAGCGCGAACGCAATGGCTATCGCCGCAAGGACTTTCGGATTGGGCATGGGATTCTCTCCAATGTGTTGAGGCCCGGCACGTTTCGGCACGAGCCACCACAGACGATAAGTAGGGTTTCAATGGCCGTATCAAGCTCCGGGCGCGCAAAATGCATATGGCGGCGGAAAAAATCCACAATGCGAGGGAAGCCTCTTGCGCCCTTTCTAAATTCGTTCTAAACGCCCGGCACCACTCGCTTTATAGCAAGACGGACGGCCTCGTGGCGGAGTGGTTACGCAGAGGACTGCAAATCCAATCACAGCGCAGTGATTTCGATTACCGTTCTGAAATTCAGGGCGGTTTGATGTTTTTCGTCCGCATTTCATTTGTTGATTCTGCTGCGAAATTTCATACGTTCAGAATAGATTTGCCTCTCGTCGTCCCTTGAATCTTGCGCCTTTTCCCATCACTTTCCGCCATGACCGGCCATACATGAAGAAAAAATACCGCTCGGTGCTGACCGTCCCCGATCAGGATAAGGAAGACTGGTCGGCCTTCCATGTGGACTTTGCACAGGAAGGGTATCGCGGGAACGAACGAGCCTGAAGCGCGGCATGTATATTTGGAGCGGAAACTGTTCTGACTGGAGTGCCTTTGTCCGGCACCTGCCCCATGCGGCCGAGCAGTCGAAGCTGGGAGGCGGCGAAGGCCGTTGAGGACTGGTACGACGAGGGGATGGCGCGAACCGGGAACGGCCGACCACTGTGTCGATGAACATGGGTCCTCTTGACAACGACGGGTTACCACGTTGGCTGCGCAGCTAGTCGTCCTCAGATTGCTCTGCTTTTGCCGCTTCGAGCCTCTGAAGCTCTCGCTCTGCTGGTTTTCGAATGAATTCTGATCGCTGGCTCTCGCCAAGAGTTGCGTCGATCCGATCCGGCTGCCCGCTATAGAGCCGATTGGCGGTACTGGAGGGGAAAGAAGACCCCGAGGCTGCACGCGAGGCGCTTATCAAGGCGGCAGAAGAGGCCGGGTTGTTTATCCGCGGTGACCGCAGGTGTGGCATGGCCGTGAACCTTTCCACCGTTCAAGATGCGCCACCGGTCGCGTCGATCGCTCACCTTTAACTGAGGTCAGATGATAAGGCCGGTGCAGAGACTGACAGCAATGGCAATCAACACCCAGGCCGAGCTACGAACGCCAAGCCCCTCCCGCGTCGTCGGAGGGGAGAAGAGCCCTCACAGGGGCCTGCGCGATTTTTTTTACGGGTGCCGGCACACCAAAGATTGACTATTGCGTGCATAGTGTCGGCCTGACCCCCTCAGGATGTGAACACCATTTGGGGATGCTGATGGCTTACATTGATGGAAATCAGCCGGGAACGGTTGTTGACGGCGTGTTGAACGGCACCCCGGAAAGTGACGTTATTCTGGGCGCCGACGGCAACCTTACTATTTACGGCTTCGGCGGTAATGACAAGATATTCAGTGGCTTAGGGGTTATAGAGAGCGCACAGAGAATTTACGGCGGCGACGGAAATGATGAAATCGTCGCCAAGGGTGACCTATGGGGCGCAACGCTCTCTGGCGATGCCGGGGACGATGTCCTCCGGGGAGATGCCTTTAGTCTCAAATTAGATGGAGGAACTGGCGCTGATCTCATGATTGGCAAAGGTACCTTAATCTTGGCCTACTTCGACAATATCGGCGACCAGCTGTTCATTCAGGAAGTCTATGACTCAGTGACGGTCCGGTCGTCGATCAGCATTGACATCGCGAAGGTGATTTTTGGCACGGGAAGTGCGATGGTCAGGTTGGTGCTCACCGGAAACACTGACGCATCCCTGACAGGGAACGAATTCCAAAATATTTTGACCGGCAATGATGGCAACAATCTACTTGTAGGGTTAGGCGGAAACGACACGCTGGACGGTGGCGCCGGCGCCGACAAGATGGTTGGCGGCGCAGGCAACGACACGTATGTCCTCGACAATGCCGGCGATGTCGTAACGGAGGCTGCCGGAGGCGGCACGGATCTGGTTCAATTGTCCACTAGCTGGACCATGGCCGCCAATGTCGAGAAGGTAGCGCTGACCGGCTCAGCAAACATCAACGCCACCGGCAACATTCTCAACAACACCATGGCCGGAAACAATGGCAACAATGCCCTGAACGGCGGAGCGGGCAACGACATCATCAGTGCCGGCGACGGCAATGACAGGCTTTTTGGCGGCCGTGGCAACGACACGCTGACCGGCGGTAACGGTTCAGATATTTTCGTGTTCAACACGGTGCCTAACAGTTCCACGAACAAGGACACCATCGTCGATTTTAACGCGGCGGACGACACCGTTTGGCTGGACAATGCTATCTTCACGGGGGTCGGTGCGAACGGCGGGCTTTCTTCTGCGGCTTTTCGTATCGGGACCGCGGCTGGCGATGCGAGCGACCGGATCATCTACAACTCCTCGACGGGCGCCCTGATCTACGACAGCAATGGTTCCGCTTCCGGTGGAACAGTCGAGTTTGCCAAGCTTACAGCCGGGCTTGCGCTGACCAATGCCGACTTCTTCATCATTTAGGAGAACGGCGAAAGAAGCCCGCGGCTTGCGAGGGGCCTGTTTCATGCCGGTGAGCTTCCGGCGATGGAAGAAAGCGGCGCAAGGGGAACCAGCCGCCGTGATCACGGTTACTGAGGCGCGGTCGCCTCAAGGTTGCCCGGATTAGGGAGATAGTTGAGTCCCCCGCAGAGCCTGCCGCGGCGCAGAGCACGTTTCTGAAGGCCGCGAAAGCGGCCGGCGTGTTTATCACAGGCTGAGGCAGTTACCCTAGCCAGAACGTTCGATCCCAAACCGGGACCGATCCGGCAACCTCAAAAATGATTGTACGAACCCTCCGAACGACGCCTGGCGGAACTCGGCCTTGGATTATAATGGCCTGCGGCTCGAAACGAAGATCGATCCGGTGCTGGGAGCATATTCCGTCGTAGGCTACTGCGGCGTTGATGGATGCACGTAGGCCATAGCCCTGCGCGCCAAAGCCGCCGCCGAGAGACGCTTGGAACATCTCATCCTCCTTTGTTTTCGAATATGCTTGAAAACAAAGGAGGATGAGGTGCGGTTCCCTTATGTTGAAGGGAAAACGACAAATATTTCAGTAATATGGATATGGTCTGCGGCGGCGATCATGCCAAAGACTCGGCTCATTTCTGAGCCGAATCCCTGTCCACCTCCGGATGGCACGTGTATCTTCGCAAGATCGAGACATGTAAGCTATTAACTTTGACACAGCGAATGCGATGTTTAAGACCGGCGAGCTTCCGGATTTAGGCGCCTATCGTCTTACTTTCGTGGCTCCGAGTGCCGCCACGACTGCATCGAAACCCTCCGTCACGTAAAGAACCAACGGGGTGGGAGCGCCGTTTTCTTTGCTGGGAACAGACGAATTCAAGACGATCTGGGTCCCGGCTTTATGATCGCTGAAATGTAAAACCTTTCCGAAATCGATAACCGTCTTCGCGCCATCACATTTGGTCAGATTAAGCCAAATTACTGAATGTCATTCGTTTTTTGATATGCTTTGGAGACAGGCTCACAATGCTGAGACGATGGCGACTTTATGCTGCCGCCATGGATATACGTGGAGGCCCCTTAAAAAAATCGCAAAGAAATATTCAATGAATTTCGGCTTGTCTTCGCCAAGCAGGCTTGGTGGGACTCGAGGCAAGGTTATTGGCGAGTCGGTATGCGGGCGCTCGCCTTCGCGAGGTCATGGCTAATGTCTTGCCAAACAGCCCGTCTCTACGCTTGATGAGAGATAGTCAGTTGGGGCGCAAATGATGAAGAAGCTAATTTGGGGCGCGGTAGCCGCAATACCGGTCGCGTGGTTATGCGTGATCGGCTACGTGACGCTTTCGGTGCTTGGACTAGTCGGAATTTGACGAAGGGCAAAAAGATGTCTCAGATGCACCTCGCCAGCCTGGACATCAACGGATCGATGTTCATCTAGCGGCCGGCGCCCATCGTGAATTCGCTATGACAGAACAAACTTGATCAGATTGCGAATATCTCGCCGCGCTGATCGACCTCCTGCCCCGCTATTACCAGCGGAGCATTTCTTTCGGCCACTACAGATCCGAGAACAGCCGGATAAATCTTCATCGGCAGGTCATTGACGCTCTAAATCGGATCGGGCAAGTTGATCTTAACGAACAAATGTTTCATGGAAGAGGGCTATGGCAGAATTCTCAGCGTTTGGCGCCGCCGGCGTCGATATGCGAAATATTGAATTCCATTTAATTCACGATGCAGACTTAGCCGGTTCCGGCCCAGGCGATCACGAAACAGATTATCTCTATTTCGTAGACACAGCGTCATTCCCTGAAATATCATATGAACTGCGTGGTTGGTTCAATTACTCTGTCGATGAACTGACACTAGATGTCGATTTTACGTCGTCATATGTTTCAATTATAAATGCCTCATGGATAGAAACCGATGAGAATTTCGATCTCATTGAGGGATTCTACGAGATCAGGGGATTTGAGCTAAACTACACTTATTTCTACGGGACCATGACGTCTGATAGTGTTGCCGAGATTATTTTTCAGTACTCTGACAAGATAGACGGTACCTGGAACAGTGACTATCTGATGGGGTACGGAGGCCGAGACACGCTTTTTGCCGACGGGGGCGATGACACCCTTGATGGCGGCACTGGCTGGGACGTCATGCTGGGGGATTCTGGGAACGACGTTTACATCGTCGATTCGTGGCGAGACGTCGTTTGGGAATACGAAAATGACGGCCTAGATACAGTCAAAAGCTCGGTAAGCTATGAACTCTCAAACAACGTCGAACGCTTGATCCTCACTGGGATAGAGGAGGCGGATGCCACGGGTAATGCTCTTGCGAATTCGCTGGTAGGCAATGTCGCGAACAATGTCCTGGACGGCAAATCTGGTGCCGACACAATGTCCGGCGGCAAGGGCAATGATACCTACATCGTCGATAACGTTGGCGACAAGGTTGTCGAAACCGCACCCAACGGCCTGGACAGGATCGAAGCGTCCGTGAGCTATTCACTTGCAGGCACCTACGTTGAAGATCTTTTCCTGACCGGCACCGCCACGATTAATGGCATCGGAAACAGCCTTTCCAATACCATCAAGGGCAATGCGGGGAACAATGTCCTCAACGCTGGCGGCGGCGATGACCGGTTGAATGGTGGCGCCGGAGCCGACAAAATGACTGGCGGCATCGGCAACGATACATACGTCCTCGACAATGCCGGCGACGTTGTGATCGAGGCTGCCGGAGGCGGCACGGACCTGGTTCAATCGTCCATTAGCTGGACCATGGCCGCCAATGTCGAGAAGGTAGCGCTGACCGGCGCAGCAAACATCAACGCCACCGGCAACATTCTCGGCAACACCATGGCCGGA
>NZ_WUMK01000039.1 GCF_009827055.1 Shinella kummerowiae | reverse complement strand
TGGAGCAGCTGGCCGAGAAGGTTCGGCGTGTAATCGATGGCTAATAGGCGCTCGCTTTGAAGTCAGGAGACGGTAGCCCGCCTGTCTCGACGCATCGCAAGGCGAGATCGAAGACAGCATTCGCGGCCTGGGCGGCGCATTCGATGTCGAAGTCTTCAACATCGTCCAGTTGACGAAGAAAGGACTGCCAGCACGACATGTCGCGCGTCATGACTGCCAAGTGCCGTGCGCCGAAACCATCGGTCATTCCAAGCGCGGCGGCTCGCGATCTTAGAACGCGCGCACCGAGAGTTGATCCCTCGAGAACATAGATCGCACCCAACAAACCACTTTGATCGTCGAACAGCACATCCGACGTTTCGGTCGGTGTTACCCGGAGCCCCAGATCTTTCGCGTCCTGCGCGATCGAATCGGACACGGCGGTCGGACGCCAGGACCAATCCCGTGGCCAGACAACATCGTTCAAGACCCGATCCATCGCGAAGCGAAATCTGCCGAGGAAGGTCACATAGCGCCGATACGCCGCAAGGTTCTCAAATGCGCCGATCGCGGTGTCGAGCTTCTCATGGTTGGCTCGGGTTCGATCCCGAAGCGCAAACCGCCTTTCACTGTGTCCCATGTGTTCCCATCACAGAAAGCGGATCGTCGCAGGACCTGCGCAAGGGAAGATCCT
>NZ_WUMK01000038.1 GCF_009827055.1 Shinella kummerowiae | reverse complement strand
CCGGCGAGGTGCTGGATCGCACCCGAGATGCCGCAGGCGATGTAGAGCTGCGGCGCGACCACCTTGCCGGTCTGACCGACCTGCCAGTCGTTCGGCGCGTAGCCGGCATCGACGGCCGCGCGGCTTGCGCCGACGGCGGCACCGAGCTTGTCGGCGACGGGCAGGATCACTTCCTGGAACTTTTCCGACGAGCCGAGCGCACGACCACCCGAGATGATGATCTTGGCCGAGGTCAGTTCCGGACGGTCGGACGACGACAGGGCATCCTTGACGTGGGTCGACAGACCCGGGTTCGCCGCCGCCGAGACGCTCTCGACCGAGGCGCTGCCCCCCTCACCGGCTGCCGCGAAGGACGCCGTGCGAACGGTGATCACCTTCTTGGCGTCGGTGGACTGCACCGTCTGGATCGCATTGCCCGCATAGATCGGACGCTTGAACGTGTCGGAAGAGACCACCTCGATGATCTCAGAGACCTGCGCCACGTCGAGCAGCGCTGCCACGCGCGGCAGAACGTTCTTGCCGACCGAGGTCGCGGCCGAGACGATGGCATCGTAATTGCCGGCGAGCGACACGATGAGCGCTGCCAGCGGTTCGGCAAGGTTGTTGGCAAGGCTCGCATCCTCGGCGACGAGCACCTTGGTGACGCCCGAGAGCTTTGCCGCCTGGTCGGCCGCCGCCTTGGCACCGGCGCCTGCGACGAGCACATGCACGTCGGAGCCGATTTTCGAAGCCGCCGTCAGCGCCTTCGCCGTCTGGTCGGAAAGATGCGCATTGTCGTGATCTGCCAGAAGAAGAATGGCCATGGTTTAGTTCTCCCTTTTCTGTCTCAGAGCACGCCGGCTTCGTTTTTCAGCTTGTCGACCAGTTCGGCGACCGACTTGACCTTGACGCC
>NZ_WUMK01000037.1 GCF_009827055.1 Shinella kummerowiae | reverse complement strand
TGAGAGCGGCGGTGCAAAAGTCGGCCACGGTAGCGGCGGCATAATGCTTCTGCGGGCGGAGTAAAATCCGGCCACCTATTTCCTTTCTGCAATGATCGCAGGAGGGACAGGGGATCTACACCGTGGAATTATACCTCAAGGTTCGCCTGGCTGTTTCCGAAGGGATGACGCGGCGTCAGGCAGCAAAGCATTTCAACGTATCGCGCGACAGCGTGGCCAAAATGCTGTCGTATTCGACACCGCCCGGCTATCAGCGACGTTCGCCGATCCGGCGTCCGAAGCTGGATGCATTCGTTTCGACGATCGAGCAGTGGCTGGAAGCTGACATGGTGATGCCGCGCAAGCAGCGGCATACTGCCAAACGGGTGTTCGACAGGCTTCGTGACGAGTGCGGCTTCACCGGCGGCTACACGATCATCAAGGATTATATGCGCGAGCGGGATCAACGCCGCCAGGAGGTGTTCGTGCCGTTGTCGCATCCACCGGGCCATGCGCAGGCCGATTTCGGCGAGGCGACGGTGGTGATCGGCGGCGTCGAGCAGAAAGCTCGCTTCTTTGTGCTGGATCTTCCTCATAGCGACGGATGCTATGTGCGGGCCTATCCGGCGGCGGTGGCCGAAGCTTGGGTCGACGGCCACATCCATGCATTCGCCTTCTTCGGGGCCGTGCCGCAGTTTCCGACATGGGACGCCTTCAACGCCTTTCTGGAGGAACAATGCCGCAAACGCCAGCGCGACAGGCTACGCGGTGAGAGCGAGACGATCGGCGAACGATTGCAGCGGGATTTGGCGGCCATGCGGCCCTTGCCGGCGTCGCCATTTGATGCCTGCGACCAGGCCAGCGCTGTTGTGACGGCCCAGTCGCTCGTCCGCTACAAGACGAACGACTATTCCGTGCCGGTCGCCT
>NZ_WUMK01000036.1 GCF_009827055.1 Shinella kummerowiae | reverse complement strand
TCAATTTGACGGGCTTGTGCTGGCGACGAGGTTCCGCTTCGTCGCCATCGCCACCGCGATAAACGCCACAATACCGATTGAGCCGAGGGCTGCACTTAGAACGAGTGATGCGCCTATGCCGAACTGCTCCATCGTCGCGGCGAAGCCGAAGGGGGCCGCAGCGCCGGCCGCCAGTCTCGCTGACGCCATCTTGCCGGTGAGCGCACCATACCCATCCGAGCCGAACAGGTAGAGCGGCAAGCTGCCCTGAGCGATGCTGTTGATGCCCGATCCTAGGCCAAGGCAAATTGAGAAGGCGACCGCGCCGGGGAGCCAGTTACCGGACAGCGCCAGAATGACGACGCTCAGCACCATGAAGACCGCGGAGAGAACCGCGAGGCCCGGCGGTGCGAGGCGCGTTCCGAAGATCATGTTGATCAGGCGGCTAAGAACTTGCGCCGGGCCGAACAGGGAGCCGATGACGACGGCGGCGCTTCCGAAGCCGAGCGAGCCGAGCATCGGTACCATATGCGCCAGCATCGCTCCAAGGGTGAAGCTGATCAGCGCGAATGCAGCCGACACGATGATCACCGCGCCGCGCCGACGCTCGCGCGGAATGGCCCCGACGACAGGTTCGCGCATCGGCCTTAGTCCGCCGGCCGCAGCCACCTTTCCCTTCCGCATGATCCAGACGTGGAACGGCATGCAGACAACAAGGTTGAGCACGGCATAGACGAGATAGATTTCCCGCCACGAGAGATAGCCGAGCAGCGCCGTGGCAATCGGCCAGAAGATCGTCGAGGCAAATCCCGCGATCAGGGTGAGATAGGTGATGCTGCGTGACGCTGACCGAGGATCGGCCTCGACCAGTGCCGCGAAAGCGGCTTGGTACTGAACCATGCCGGACGATATCTCCAACAGGACGATGGCCAGCGCAAAGATCGCCACCGATGGCGACCA
>NZ_WUMK01000035.1 GCF_009827055.1 Shinella kummerowiae | reverse complement strand
CCTGCGCCAGCGATGAGAACAGGGTTTCGTTGAGACATTCATCGCGAAAGCTGCCGTTGAAGCTTTCGATGAAGCCGTTTTGCATCGGCTTGCCGGGGGCGATGTAATGCCATTCCACATGCGTGCCCTGGCACCATTTGAGAACGGCCATGCTCGTCATCTCGCTCCCATTGTCAGAAACGATGGTCCTTGGTTTGCCGCGCCTGGCGATGATGGTATCCAACTCCCGGGCAAGCCGCAGCCCTGACAGTGACGTGTCGGCGACCAGGGCCAGGCACTCGCGGGTGAAGTCGTCAACAACGGCCAGGACACGGAAGCGACGGCCATCAGTGAAGGCATCGCTGACGAAATCGAGGCTCCAACGCTCGTTCGGGCGCGACGGCAATGCCAAAGGTCGCCGCGTCCCCAAGGCACGCTTCCTGCCTCCGCGCTTGCGGACAGTCAGCTTCTCTTCGCGATAGAGCCGCCTGAGTTTCTTCAGGTTCATGACGATGCCCTGCCGATCCAGCATGACGTGGATACGGCGATAACCGAAACGGCGGCGCTCTGACGCCACCTTCTTCATCGCATCTCTGATATATCTGTCGTCGGGCCGAATGCTGCGATACCGCGTGCTCGACCGATCAACCGACAAAACTGCGCACGCCCGACGCTGGCTCACACCATGCTCCTTGCAGGCATAAGCCACCGCATCCCGCTTCACATCGGGCGTCACCATTTTTTTGAGGCGACATCCTTGAGAATGGCGTTGTCCAGCATCGCCTCGGCGAGCAGCTTCTTCAGCTTGGCGTTCTCCTCTTCCAAGGCCTTCAGCTTCCTGGCGTCGGAAACATCCATGCCACCATACTTCGCTTTGTATTTGTAAAAGGTCGCCTCGGATATTCCGTGCTTGCGGCAGACATCGGCCGTCCTCTGGCCGCTCTCCTGCTCCCTCAACATTCCGATGATCTGCTCGTCCGTAAACCGTGCACGCTTCATTCCGTCCGTCTCCCTGATACGACGGACTCTACCAAAATTTGGAGGAAGTTCAGGGTCTCAGGTCA
>NZ_WUMK01000034.1 GCF_009827055.1 Shinella kummerowiae | reverse complement strand
CCGATCAGAGCCGATGGTCCGGCAACACAATGCCGCTCGCCGGTCATCCGATTGAGCAGATAAGCAAGCCCGGAGTTCAGATAGACTTGGATCAGGATCGGCACGGCGAGCAAGCCGATGACGGCGGGCTGGGCGATGATCTGCTCGCCCTGAAAGGCGAAGAGAAGAACCAGCGTCGCGAGCAGCGCCACCAGTGAGATCGGCTGCAACCTCGCCAGCACGCCATCCAGTGCCCGCGTCGTTCCGCCAACCGTGAGGCGGCGGCGGATGACCTGTGCGATGATGACGGGCACGACGATATAGAGGGCGACGGAGAGAACGAGCGTATCCCACGGCACGGTGATGGCGGAGAGGCCGAGCAGCAGGCCAACGATCGGAGCAAAGGCGACGACCATGATGGCATCGTTCAACGCGACCTGAGACAGCGTGAACAACGGCTCCCCGCGTGTCAGGTTGCTCCAGACGAACACCATAGCCGTGCAGGGAGCCGCGGCGAGAATGATCAGCCCCGCGATATAGGAGTCGATCTGATCGGCAGGCAGGTAGGGGCGGAATAGCCAGCCGATGAACAGCCAGCCGAGCAGCGCCATGGAGAACGGCTTGACGGCCCAGTTGATGAACAAGGTCACGCCGATACCGCGCCAGTAGGTGCCGACCTGCGCCAGAGACCGGAAATCGATCTTAAGCAGCATCGGAATGATCATCAGCCAGATCAGGATCGCGACGGGAATGTTCACCTTGGCGACCTCGGCCGCGCCGATGATCTGAACGAGACCGGGCATGAGATGGCCGAGGGCGACACCGGCGATGATGCACAGGAACACCCAGATGGTCAGATAACGCTCGAACGTGGACATCAGGCGGACTTTCCTTGCGGCGACGTCGAACCTTCCATCGCACCGATCTGGCGAAGCTTCGTCTCAAGCGCCATGTGATCGATGGATACCAGCGGCAGACTGACGAACGCTGCAATCCGGTTCTTGAGGAAACGCGCGGCCTGAGCGAAGGCGCGCTGGATCTCGACGCCCGAGCCCGTGACGGCGGCAGGATCCTCGACACCCCAATGGGCGGTCATCGGATGGCCGATCCAGACCGGACAGGCTTCGCCGGC
>NZ_WUMK01000033.1 GCF_009827055.1 Shinella kummerowiae | reverse complement strand
GGCCAGCAATTTCTTCGAACTCGCCGTCGCCGCCGCCATCAGCCTGTTCGGCTTCCAGTCCGGCGCAGCACTCGCCACCGTCGTCGGCGTTCTCATTGAGGTTCCGGTCATGCTGTCGGTCGTCTGGATCGTGAACCGCTCGAAGGACTGGTACGAGGCCGCCCCCGCCGTCTCCAGAACCACCGCCACCGAAAGGCACTGACCATGGACGCGACCATCTATCACAACCCCGCCTGCGGGACGTCCCGCAACACGCTGGCGCTGATCCGCGCTGCCGGGATCGAACCTGTTGTCATCGAGTATTTGCAGCACCCGCCGACGCGCGAGCAGCTTGCGACGATGATCGCGGACGCTGGTTTGAACGTTCGGGAAGCCATTCGCGAGAAAGGCACGCCTTATGCCGAACTCGGTCTGGACAACCCAGACCTGACTGACGAGCAGTTGCTCGACGCGATGATCGCAACGCCGATCCTTATCAACCGTCCCTTCGTCGTGACCACGCTCGGCACCAGGCTCGCCCGGCCGTCCGAAGCGGTGCTCGACATCCTGCCCGACACCTTCATGGGCCCGTTCTTCAAGGAGGACGGTGAACAGGTTCTCGATGAGGAAGGAAAGCGCATTGCCTGACACATTTCCCGCATTGCAGGGCGATCACCTGCATTCGATCGATCTCGACGCCCTGCGTCCGGCATTCTCGACGCATAAGCCGCGCATCCTGATCCTCTACGGTTCGTTGCGCGAGGTGTCTTATAGCCGCCTGCTCGCATTCGAGGCCCGCCGGCTGCTCGAACGGCTCGGATGTGAGGTTCGCATGTTTGATCCAATGGGTCTGCCGCTGCCTGACGAAGCGCCGGTGAGCCACCCGAAGGTGCAAGAATTGCGCGATCTTTCGCAATGGTCGGAAGGGCAGGTCTGGGTGAGCCCGGAACGCCACGGCGCGATGACCGGCATCATGAAGTCCCAGATCGACTGGATTCCACTCTCGGTCGGATCGGTCCGGCCGACGCAGGGCAAAACGCTCGCCGTCATGGAGGTCTCAGGCGGTAGCCAGTCCTTCAATGCCGTGAACCAGATGCGCATTCTCGGCCGCTGGATGCGGATGATCACCATCCCGAACCAATCCTCGGTCGCCAAAGCCTATCAGGAGTTCGACGCCGATGGCCGGATGAAGCCCTCGTCCTATTACGACCGGGTGGTGGATGTGTGCGAGGAGTTGGTGAAGTTCACCATTCTTACACGCGATGCCTCCGCCTATCTCACCGACCGCTACAGCGAGCGGAAAGAACAGGCGGCCGAGCTTGAGAAGCGCGTGTCGCTGCGG
>NZ_WUMK01000032.1 GCF_009827055.1 Shinella kummerowiae | reverse complement strand
TTGGCTCTGACTCAATCTCGATGATGTTTAGGATTTAATTGGCGTGGTTTTCTCTGGAGAATCAGCGCCATGCAGACCCGAATTCGACTTTCCGATCTGATCCCCGCCGAATTCAACGTTGAAGCAGTGCACGATGCGGCTGGCGCGATCGTTGTCGTGGCGTCGGGCCGTGCACTAGAATGCAGATGCCCCCACTGTGGAACCCTTTCTCGGCGTGTTCATAGTCGCTATCCTCGGATGCTTGCCGATCTGCCGTGTGCGGGCCGGCGGCTCGAACTGAACCTAACCGTCAGACGCTTTGTCTGTAATGCCGGCAATTGCCGCCGAAAGATTTTCGCCGAGCGCTTCGGCGACGATGTAATTCGCCCCATGGCTCGCCGGACAGCACGCCTGGACTGTCTGGTTCGCCATCTCGCTCTCGCATTGGGTGGTCGCCCGGCGGCCCGGTTTGCAGATCGTCTCGGATTCCCGGTGAGTAATGATACGCTGCTGCGAACCGTTCGCCGATACGATCGCCCCGCGCCGATACCTCCGAACGTCATCGGCATTGATGACTGGGCCTGGCGACGCAATCATCGATATGGCACCATCATTTGCGATCTTGAACGTCGAAGGGCAATCGCATTATTGCCCGACAGGGAACAGGCGACCGCCGAGGCCTGGCTGATTCAGCAACACCAGATCGAGATCGTCGCACGAGACCGTGGTGGTGGATATGCGCAGGCCGTCTCACGAGCCCTGCCACACGCCAACCAGGTTGCCGACCGTTGGCATCTGATGGAAAACGCCAGCCACGCCTTTCTTGACGCCGTTCGTAAATCGATGCGGCAGGTCCGGGTGGCAATCGGCACTGCAACCGTAAATCCGAAGCTTCTGACTGCCGCTGAGCGGCTGCAATACGAGGGATATCTGCGACGTGAAGAGGCAAATGCCGTTATCGGCGGATTCGTCGCCGATGGTGTCTCCATCAAGGAAATCGTGCGCCGAACTGGGCATAGCCGAAAGCTGGTCCGCAGTGTCGTTCGTGGTCAGCGGACAGACATCTTCCGGGTCCGGCAAACCTCTCTCGAACCCCATCTGCCTTGGCTTGAAGCTCAATGGGATGCTGGATTGCGTAATGGCGCCGAACTGTGGCGGCAGCTTCGACTGGCTGGTTTTGGCGGAAGCCTGCGTGTTGTCACCGAATGGGCAACGAGACGAAGGCGGGCAGAAAAGGCTGAAAGCGGACTTGGTCATTCTCCCGCCGCGCGCACCGTCGTTCGCCTGATGACCCTCGAGCGCAACAACCTGACCAAGGCTCAAACGATGACGGTTGCCGCCATCGAAGAGAGGCTGCCAGACCTTGTCGAGGCCAGGGATGTCGTTGAGAGCTTCCATGACATGTTGCGCCGCAAATCCTCCGGTGATCTGGAGGCCTGGATCGAACGCGCGGCGAAAAGCCTGGTCGCATCATTCGCGAATGGCGTTATCCGAGACCGAGCCGCAATCCAGAATGCCATAACCTCCAAGTGGTCGAACGGCCAGACGGAAGGCCAGATCACAAAGCTCAAGCTCATCAAACGGCAAATGTACGGGCGCGGAAAGCTCGATCTGCTTGAAGCACGCATCGTTGGAGTGCCGTGATGTCATCGAGATTGCGTCAGAGCCAA
>NZ_WUMK01000031.1 GCF_009827055.1 Shinella kummerowiae | reverse complement strand
ACCGGCACGCCGGAGATCGCCGGCCTCAACACCATCCAGGCGCTGGAAATCATCCGCGGCTGCTGGGGTCTCAACCTCGTCGGCTGCGACCTCGTCGAGGTCTCGCCGCCCTATGATCCGTCCGGCAACACGGCGATCACGGCGGCGAACCTTCTCTTCGAAATGCTGTGCGTCCTCCCGGGCGTCAAGAGGCGATAACAATGGCAGACACCCGTCTCACCACCGGCGAATATCTCGTCCGTCTCCTGGAATCCTATGGTGTCGAACTGATCTTCGGCATTCCGGGCGTCCACACGGTCGAACTCTATCGCGGCCTGCCGGCCACGAGGATCCGCCACGTCACGCCGCGCCACGAACAGGGCGCGGGCTTCATGGCCGACGGCTATGCGCGCGTGACCGGCAAGCCGGGTGTCTGCTTCATCGTCACCGGTCCCGGCATGACCAACATCGCCACCGCCATGGGCCAGGCCTATGCGGATTCCGTGCCGATGCTGGTCATCTCCGCGGTCAATGCCCGCAGCGAACTGGCCATGGGCCAGGGCCGGCTGCACGAGCTGCCCTCGCAGCGCAACCTGGTGGCCGGTGTGGCCGCCTTCAGCCACACGCTGCTCGATCCCGCGCAGCTTCCCGAGGTGATGGCGCGCGCCTTCACCGTGTTCAACTCGGCGCGCCCGCGTCCCGTCCATATCGAAATCCCGCTCGACATCATCGTCGCGGAGGCAGCGCACCTGTCGGCCGAGGCCTGGCCGCTGCCCGGCCGCGCCGCCGCCGATCCCGCCAGCATCGCCAGGGCGGCCGCAATCCTCAAGACGGCAAAGCGCCCGCTGATCATTGCCGGCGGCGGCGCTGCCGACGCGGCAGCCGAGATCGCTGCGATTGCGGAAAAACTCGACGCGCCGGTCTTCATGACGATCAACGGCCGCGGCATCCTGAAGCCCGGCGACCCGAAGATCATGACCGGCAATCTCGCCATGCCGCCGCTGCTCGAGGAACTCGCGGCAAGCGATGCGATCCTCGCCATCGGCACGGAGTTCGGCGAGACGGAAATGTATCCCGAGCCCAAACCGCTCGCCTTCGGCGGCCCGCTGATCCGCATCGACATCGACCCGGCGCAGATCGTCAGCGGACTGCGCGCAGACGTGCCGATCGCCGCCGACGCGAAACTCGCCGCCGCAAGCCTCAACGCCGCGCTTGGCGAGGCCCGCCAAACCGGAGACGGTGCGGCGCGCGCCAAATCCGTGCGCGAAAAGGTCGAGGCCGGGCTGTGGCCCGCCTGCCGCACGCATGGCAGGCTGATGGAGGTCATCACCCGCGCCCTGCCGAATGCCACGGTGGCGGGCGACCAGACCGAGCCGGTCTATGCCGTCAACCAGATTTATGAGGCACCGCAGGTGCGCTCCTTCTTCAATTCCTCCACCGGCTACGGCACGCTCGGCTACGGCCTGCCGGCCGCCTTTGGCGCCAAGCTCGGTGCGCCCGACCGCCCCTCCGTCTGCCTGATCGGCGATGGCGGCCTGCAATTCTCGGTGCAGGAACTGGCAAGCGCGGTGGAAGCCGGCATCGCCACCGCCGTCGTCATCTGGAACAACACCAGCTACGGCGAGATCAAGGCCTTCATGGCCGAGCGCGACATCCCGCAGATCGGCGTCGACATCTTCACCCCCGACTTCGTCGGCCTCGCCACCGCACTCGGCTGCAAAGCCTCCCGCCCCGCCTCGATCGCCGAACTCGAAACCGAACTCAAGGCATC
>NZ_WUMK01000030.1 GCF_009827055.1 Shinella kummerowiae | reverse complement strand
GGTGCAGTCAGAACCTGACTTTCTTCCGCCAATCCGTTTTGCGCCAAACTTGCGAAACCCTGTTGAACGCTGTTGGTGCTTGATTGTTGATTTGCACTGAGAGCTGACCCGGGATTGCGGGAAATTATCACTGAGATTTGACCCATGTTTCAATTATCCCTCGCGAGGTTTCTGCGGGGGCTCTGGAGTGATCGACATGGCGTTACTGAGCGTAATCCGACGCTGGCATTTTCGAGAGCATCTATCGATCCGGGAGATCTGCCGCAGGACCGGCCTGTCCCGGAACACTGTCCGCAAATACCTGCGCCTGGACGGCGTGGAGCCCAAGTTCAAGGTCCCGGAGCGACCGAGCAAGCTTGATCCGTTCGCGGATCGGCTGTCGGCCTGGCTGAAGACGGAATCGAAGAAGGGCCGCAAGCAGAAGCGCACCCTGAAGCAACTCCATGCCGACCTGGTGAGCCTTGGCTATGACGGTTCCTATTGCCGAGTTGCAGCCTTTGCTCGCGAATGGAAGGTAGACCGGCAGAGAGAATTCCAGACGACGGGGCGCGGAACGTTCGTGCCTCTGGCCTTCGAACCGGGCGAAGCGTTCCAGTTCGACTGGTCGGAAGATTGGGCGATCATCGGCAATGAGCGCACCAAGCTGCAGGTGGCGCATACGAAGCTGAGCTACAGCCGCGCTTTCATTGTTCGGGCCTATCTCCTCCAGACGCATGAGATGCTGTTCGATGCCCATAATCATGCGTTCCGGGTCTTCGGCGGCATCCCCGGCCGCGGCATCTACGACAACATGCGCACGGCGATCGACAAGGTCGGCCGTGGCAAGGAGCGCGACGTCAACGTTCGTTTCCTGGCGATGGCCAGTCACTACGTGTTCGAGCCGGAGTTCTGCAATCCCGCGTCTGGTTGGGAGAAAGGGCAGGTCGAGAAGAATGTTCAGGATGCGCGTCATCGCTTCTTCCAACCTGTTCCGCGCTTTCCATCATTGGATGCCCTGAACGACTGGCTGGAGCTTCGGTGCAAGGAGTTCTGGGCAAAGACCCCACACGGACAGATGCGCGGCTCCATCGCCGACATCTGGGCCGAGGAGGCCTTGGCATTGATGCCGGTTCCCCGGCCGTTCGATGGCTTCGTCGAATACACGAAGCGGGTCACGCCGACCTGCCTCGTCCATCTGGAGCGCAATCGCTACAGCGTTCCGGCATCCTTCGCCAATCGACCGGTGAGCCTGCGGGTCTATCCGGATCGTGTCGTGGTTGCTGCGGAAGGCCGGATCGTCTGCGAGCATCGCCGCGTCATCGATCGCTCTCACGATCGGCCGGGACAGACCATTTACGACTGGCGACACTATCTGGCGGTCGTGCAACGCAAACCAGGCGCTCTACGCAATGGTGCTCCCTTCATCGAGCTACCGGACGCATTCCGGACATTGCAGCAATATCTATTGAAGAAGCCGGGTGGCGACCGCGAGATGGTCGACATGGCGCTGAAGTCCGGCGTTCCGACCAAGACCCACGTGCTGAACCTGCTGCATCGTCTCGTCGACGGCAAATCCTTCACACCGCCCACAATCGACGCGCCTCATGCCCTGACGCTCACCAACGAGCCCAAGGCCAATGTCGAACGATACGATGCCTTGAGAAAGACGGAGGTTCGCCATGCGTCATAATCCGGCAAGCGGCGCTATCGTCAGCATCACCACCAACCTCAGCTTCAGCGAATGGGCCAGCGTCTTCGGCGATGCCAAGATGACCACGGCGCTGCTCGACCGGCTCACGCATCATTGCCACATCCTCGAAACCGGCAACGACAGCATCCGCTTCAAAAACAGTTCGGCCCATGAGCCCAAAGCGACGAAGGAGAAACGTAAGAACTTGACCACACCAACCACAACAAACGATACCTAAGGCGGGTCACTTCTCGGCGCAAATCCCGGGTCAGCTCTCAGTGCAAATCAACA
>NZ_WUMK01000003.1 GCF_009827055.1 Shinella kummerowiae | reverse complement strand
GGGTGACACTAGCCAATCATGAAACGAAACCACTTCGTATCTCCGGAGGGCTTTGGGAGATGCGGCAGCGTAGTAGGCCCACTTAACGGACCATCTAATCTCAGGCATCAGATGGACGAGGCGACCGCTCTCGACTTCCTGTGCAACCAGGGCCTTTCTCACGAGGGCAATGCCACGCGCAGCGATCGCCGCATGGATGACGGCCGCCGTCGAGTTGATCTTCAGTCCGCCTTCCGGTGGCGGCTGGTTCGCGCCGGCGCGAGCGAGCCAGTCACTCCATGTCGGGAAATCGCCGCCGGGGTGAGGCGTGCCGTCATGGATCAGCGTCCGCTCCGCAATCCAGCCAGCCGTCGCCTCACAATCCTGCGGCAGCAAGGACTTGTGGCAGACCGCGATGATCTCCTCCCCCATCAAAAACGTGGACTTGACGCCTTTCCAGTTACCGAGGCCGCAGCGGATGCCGATATCGGCTTCGCCCTGTGCGAGGTCAATCACACGGTCCGAGACGTCGAGCCTAACGTCGACGTTAGGATAGCGCGTCGTGAAGTCGTCGAGGCGGCCCAAAAGCCAGTTCGCGACGAGCGCCTGCGACGCGGTGACGACGACGACCGAACGCGCTTTCCGGCCGCGAAGCTTTCGGAGGCCGGACTCCAAGAGGTCTAGCGCCTGCGAGATATCGTCCAGCGCGTCCTTCGCTTCGTCCACGGGGGTCAGACGTTCTGCTCCCGACCGTGTCCGCCGGAACAGAGGATAACCGACCCAGTCCTCGAGGGAACGGACAAGCTGGCCGACAGCGGGAGGGGTGACGTCCAGTTCCGTCGCCGCGCCGACGAAGCTGCCGTGTCTGGCGGAAGCCTCGAGCGCCTGAAGGGATTTGAGTCTGGTGAGGTTCCTCATGCGCGATCCGTTTCTCGATGCCTAACGGCAAAGATTTTCTTTGTTTTCGGTATCGATTGTTTGCCTCGTCATTGCAATCGGAAAAGTTCACCTGTGTCGTTCCAACAGAGGTTCTGAAATGACAGTTGAAGGCAAGACGGCGCTCGTAACGGGCGGATCGAGCGGGATCGGGCTGGCGACGGCGAGGTTGCTGCGGGAAAACGGCGCGCGCGTTGCGATCACAGGCAGGACGGCGGAGAGGCTCGATGCTGCACGCAGTGAACTGGGTGGAGATGTCCTGGCAATCCAGGCTGATGTCTCTTCGCTCGGCGAACTTGCGACGATGAAGACGGTTCTTGAAAGGGATTTCGCGGCGATCGACATCGTTTTCGCGAATGCAGGTGTGGCTTTGGGAACGCCGCTCGCGTCCGCCGACGAGGCGACCTACAACGCGATCATGGACACAAACGTGAAAGGGGTCTTCTTCACCGTGCAGGCCATGCTGCCCCTTATGCGTGACGGTGGATCGATTATCCTGAACACGTCCTGGCTCAATCAGGTCGGCGCGCCCGGTCGGGCAATCCTTTCGGCATCGAAGGCCGCCGTACGATCCTTCGCACGGACGATGTCGGCCGAGCTGATTGACCGGAAGATCAGGGTCAATGCGGTGAGCCCAGGGTCCATCGAAACGCCGATCCACCGCGGAACGAACCAGACGGAAGAGGAATTCAGAGCCTACGCAGCGCGAGTTGGCAGTCAGGTCCCAGCCGGGCGAATGGGCAAACCCGAGGAAATCGCGGCAGCCGTGCTGTTCCTCGCCAGCGACGCTTCAGCCTACATGTTGGGTTCGGAAATCGTCATCGACGGCGGAAGATCGGAGCTATGACAATGTTGATCAACGAAAACCTTGCGCGGCGTGCGCTTGTCCACGCGGATGGCATCGATTGGATGCCAAGCCCGGCCAAGGGCGTCGACCGGCGCATGCTGTTTCGCATCGGCGGCGAGAAGGCCCGCGCGACATCCATCGTCCGCTATGCCGCTGGCAGTCGTTTCGCCCATCACGATCATCCGGGCGGCGAAGAGTTTCTCGTTCTTGACGGCGTCTTCCAGGACGAGAGTGGCGACTTCCCGGCCGGAACCTACGTCCGCAATCCTCCGGGAACGGGCCACGCGCCTCGGAGTGATGACGGATGCATCATCCTCGTGAAGCTCTGGCAGTTCAAGGAAAGCACCCGCGACAGGATCCAGGTTTCCAGGATAAGGAGCTCGCTTGGAAGTCCGCTCTGGAGTGGCTTCGTCGCGAGTGCTTTTCGACGGATATGGCGAGCGCGTGATACTGGAGGACTGGCAGCCTGGGGCGATTGTAGATGTCGAGAACCATGACGGTCTCGAACTGCTGGTTCTCGCCGGAGGCTTTACGGAGAGCGGCGATACTCTCAACCACTGGACATGGCTTCGCGTGCCGGCCGGTCAACCGATCCATGCGCAGGTCGGAAACGAGGGGGCTCGCGTCTGGATAAAGGCTGGTAACCTGCTGCACGACGATGTCTGCCAATTCGAAGACGCTGGGAACCCGGAGGGAACATCCAGATGAAGTCCTATGATGTTGTGATCGTCGGCGCAGGCCTTGCCGGCCTCTATGCGGCAAGAGCCTTGAGCGCGGCAGGCGTCGACTTTATCGTCATTGAAGCCCGTGATCGCATCGGCGGTCGTATCCTGGCCGTGGACGGTTCGGGAAAGCCGACGGACGACGGCTTCGATCTCGGTCCGTCGTGGTATTGGCCAGAGATGCAGCCGGCTATGGCGGAGCTTGTATCGGAGGTCGGCCTGCAGTCGTTCCCGCAGAACAGCGAAGGTGACGTCGTCTTCGAGCGAATGTCGCGAGAAACACCCCAGCGGTATCGGCCGACGATGCAGGAGCAGCAGTCCATGCGAATATCGGGCGGCACGGGAGCTGGCGTAAGTGCGATCGCCCGCGAATTGCCATCGGACCGTGTTTTGCTCGGCACCAGAGTGACGGCGATGGAGTTGGTCGATGTGGGCGTCCGGATTGCGGTCCAGCGTGGAGACGCGAGCGAGAAGGTTAAAGAAGCGGGCTATGTCATCGCTGCCTTGCCGCCGCGCCTGCTGGAAGCTGCGGTATCCTTCACGCCCTCACAGGAAAGCGCGACCTCGAGACGTTGGCGGGACACGCCGACGTGGATGGCCCCGCACGCCAAGTTCTTCGCCATCTACGACCAGCCTTTCTGGCGGGCGTCGGGTCTCTCCGGCACTGCCCAGAGCATGGTCGGGCCGATGGTGGAAATCCACGATGCTACGACGGCATCCGGCAAAGCCGCACTGTTCGGTTTCCTCGGCGTCGCGGCTGAGCAGCGGGCGGCAGCGGGGGAGGACGCGCTCAAAACTGCGTGCCTTGCGCAGCTCGAGCGGTTGTTCGGGCCTCAAGCCCGGAACGTGACGGCAACCCTGCTGAAGGACTGGGCGGCCGATCCTCTGACCGCGACGGCACACGACCTTGTCGCTTCCAGCCATCCGGTTGTCCAGGACGATGCCTGGGTGACAGGAACCTGGCAGGGACGCCTAAGCCTCGCGGGAAGCGAAACCAGCGATTCCGAGCCCGGCTATCTCTCCGGCGCGGTTACGGCCGCAAGGCGGGCCGTAGCCAATTATCTTTCGCGGTAGGACAGCGTCTTGCGTGCAGTGGAGGACACCGACTTGGTCTTCGCGATCAGGCTGTCGAAGCGGGCGAACGATCCATTGGATTGCCTTCCGACCTTTCTCACAGATCAGGAAACCTGAAATGACAGCTACATGTTCTTTTCGCCCGCCGGTCCTTGAGGACGCCGCACGATGCTTCGAGATCGAAACATCCGCCTACGGCGGCGACGAGGCCGCGACCTTGGAGAAAATCAGAACCCGCATCGCTCAGTGTCCTCAGGGGTTCCTCATCCTAGAAACGGGCGGGAAGATCGCAGGCTTCATCAATAGCGGCGGCGCATTCGATGTCGTGATGTCGGATGAGGAGTTCAAGGAACTGATCGGCCACGATCCGGAAGCCCCGAATGTCGTCATCATGTCGGTCGTGGTCGATCCGGCAGAACAGGGCAAGGGGTATGCGAAACTCTTGATGCACCGCTTCATCGAGCAGATGAAAGACATGGATAAGACGAGCATCCATCTCATGTGCAAGGATCAGCATGTGTCTCCGTACGAGAAGATGGGCTATCGCTACATCAAGCCTTCAGCGTCGGATCATGGAGGCATGGCCTGGCATGAGATGAGCATGGACCTTTAGAGCCGGATTGCGCACGTCAGGTGCAGCCGCATCCTGAACTGACATCAATCAAGCGACCAGAGCGGAGCTGCCGGTCTCGAATATCGACTGATCATCCAGGATGTTCGCCGTGAGCATCGCGCCCTCCAGAGCCGAGAGAACCCGGACTGCTGAGGCCCGATCCAGGCCGCCTTCCTGCAGCTTCTCTATTCCAAGCTCAAAGAACCTCTTCACCTCGACCCTGATCTCCTCGGCAAGTTCGTGCGAGGTAGCGGCCAGCGCGCCACAAAGGCACATGCGGCCGTCCCGCTGCAAGGCTGTCCGAAAGACGTGTCGCCACGCCTCCACGACATCTGCACCCTGCGCGACCTCGGCATCCACGGCTTCGACGAAACGGTCCGTGTAACGGCGCGCGACTGCTGCCGCGAGCTTCTCCTTGGCAGGGAAGTGGTAGTGGACAGAGGATGCCTTCACTCCGACATCGCTGGCGATGTCACGGAAACTGAAGCCGTGATAGCCAGCTCCGCGGATTCTCTCTTCGGCCGCATCCAGAATTGCGCTCACTGTATCAGTCATGTCAATTTCCTATCTATCTAATGTTAGATAGGGGTTGCGCTTCGAAAACTCAATCCCTATGTATCAGCCATCTATCTAACGTTAGATAGTCAAATAGAAGATTGAACATGCGTTTTGAAGGCAAGGTGGTTGCGATTACTGGCGGCGGCTCTGGCATCGGTAAGGAAGCGGCAGCTCGCTTCGTTGCGGAGGGAGCGAAGGTCGCGATCAATGGACGTGATCTGGCAAAGCTGGAGGCCGCGGCAAGGGATATCGATGCGAGCGGCAAGAACGTCGTCGTGTCTGCAGGCGATATAGCCAAGCCGGAGACCGGAGTAGCTCTCGTGGAAGCGGCAGTGTCGCACTTCGGTGGTCTGGATGTTCTGGTGAACAACGCCGGGGTCTTCAATCCCAAGCCATTCATCGAACTGACCGAAGCCGACTACGACTGGTATCTGGACACGATCCTCAAGGGTAAGTTCTTCACGGCGCAGGCCGCTGCCAAGGCGATGAGGGACAAGGGCGGCGCGATCGTTCAGACCGGCTCCATGTGGGCGATCCAGGCTATCGGCGCAACGCCTTCGGCGGCCTATTCCGCGGCGAATGCCGGGGTCCACGCAATGGTCCGTAACCTGGCGATCGAACTCGCTCCATATAACATCCGCATCAACGCGGTCGCTCCGGCAGTTGTCGAGACGCCTGTCTACAACACCTTCCTTTCGGACGATCAGGTCAAGGAGGTTCTTCCGACCTTCAACGCCTTCCATCCGCTGGGCCGGAACGGCCAGCCACGTGACGTCGCCGAGGCGATCCTGTTCCTCGCGTCTGAGCAGGCCTCATGGATCACCGGCACGATCCTTCCTGTCGATGGCGGCGTGACCGCCGGTCGCCGGTAGGAGGTCGTCATGGATACCATGCAGGACTGGAACGCCTACCGCGGAACGCTGATGGGGCGGGTCGGGGAATTCGCGAAGTTGAGCCCCGACGTATTGCGTGGGCTCAACATGGTCGAAGGCAGCGGGGCTAAAACAAAGCACCTCGAGCCGAAAATCCACGAACTGATCGCCCTTGCCGTGGCTGTCACGACCCGTTGTGACGGCTGCATCGCCGTCCACGCGAAGAAGGCCGTCGAACTCGGGGCATCGAAAGGAGAGATCGCCGAAGCTCTGGGTGTCGCCATGCGCTTAACGCCGGAGCCGCGCTTACATATTCGGCGCGCGTGCTCGACGCCGTCGAAGCCCTTCCGTCGGATTGATGCGAACAATTGTTGGCGGGGCTATTATGTCCCGTCAGCGATGCTTTTCGGGACCGACTTTCCGAAGGTAGGGTGTCCGCTTGGGCCAATTCAGGACCTTGGCGGCAAGAGCTCTGATCTCCGCTTTTCTGTTGAGAGTCCTGGCAGCAGACGGTCTGCCATCGGCCCCAATATCGGCCATTCCCGATGGCAAACAGCTGGTCGTACAGGGATATTCGGCGCGAACAAGACAACTAAACGACGGGTCGGCGGTTCGACTCCGATCAAGAGCTTATTGAGGACATCTCTCGTGGCCCACGCCACTCAAGGCGGTTGATACTTGGCTCCAAGTCTCTCTTCAGTCGTGCTTTGTCTATTTGTAGCTGCTTGGGGAGTGCCCATAGCGTTTCTTGAAAGCGTTGGAGAAGTACTGGCTCGAATTGAAGCCGCAGCTCAATGCGATCTCCGTGACGCTGGTATTGTGCGGCTCCTGGAGGAGACGTGAGGCCTGTTCCAGGCGCAGGTGCTGGAGATATTGGCGTGGCGCCATGTTCGTGAGTTTTTTGCAGTAATCGGCAAAGCGCGTACGCGAGAGTCCGCATTCTTCGGCCATGCCTTCAAGGGACCAATCCTCTTCCAGCGCATAGGCAAGCCGCCGCAGGAAGATCGCGACGGTGTGCTGCGAGGTTGACAGATCGGGGTCGAGCGTCGGTACCTGTTCGCCCATCCGGTCGATCAGGTTGAGCATCATGGCGTTGATCGCCACCTTCAGGCGCGTTTCACCGTCCTGCGGACTGCGGTCGAGCAGAATGGACGGGATCGCCTCGAACGCACGGCAGAGTTCAGCGCCGCCGTCCCA
This sequence comes from Shinella kummerowiae, assembly GCF_009827055.1. GTDB lineage: Bacteria > Pseudomonadota > Alphaproteobacteria > Rhizobiales > Rhizobiaceae > Shinella > Shinella kummerowiae. The sequence goes on along the minus strand of NZ_WUMK01000003.1, from coordinate 682,563 downwards.
TACCGGCTGGTTGTTCTGCGTCAGGATTTCACCGAGCCGTTCGGCCTCGTCCCGCGAGAGGACAAGCCAGTCCGGCCATTCGAGCCTCTCGCTCGGTCTGCGAAGGCCGGCATCGAGAATGATCCACAGGAGCCGGCTTGGACCAACATTCGGGTTGCCGATGGCGTGCAGTTGCCACGGACGGATGACGATGAACTGGCCCTGCTTAAGTGCATACGTTTGGTCGTCCACCGCAAGGTCGAGGCTGCCGCGCGCCAGATAGGCAATCTTGAAGCCTTCGTTGCAGTGCCGGCCAAGCCCCCAGGACTGGCTGTGGCGTGCATCCCAGAAGCCGACGGTGCGGATTCCCGGCAGGCGCTCGCCAAGCGAAATGCCGGGATAGCTGCCACGCGTCCAGGCGTGCAGCTCGACCTCGCCCTCCCGAGCGGCGGCCTGCAGTTCCTTGCAATTGTCGGCATACATGACTGAGTCGGGCTGGCGGAAGACCGAGGGGCGGCAATCGGCCGGAGATATGACGGCATGTTTGTTCACTTCGCGCCTCCCAACACAAAATGACTTAAGAAATTTACCACTGTTGTCGTCCGCAAGAATCGCCGAGTCAAGCCTGCCATTGTGTTCTCGTCGCGAACGGCCTCACGGAGACGGGCCACACGGCGAAGGGAAGGGGACACCAGTGAAAGTCGCATTCAACCTGCTTGTCATCGGCGCACACATCGGCCTGCAGCACGCACGCCAGCTCGAACGACTAAAGACGCTCGGCTATGACGCGGTGGAAATTCCCGTATTCTCCGGCAACGAGCAGCACTATGCGGCGCTTGGCCGGTTGCTTGGCGATGTCGGTCTCGTGGCCGGTGCCGCCGCCGTTGCGACAGCAGAGGCAAACCCGGTCAGCGCCGACGCGTCCATGCGGGCAAGGGCACGCGACCACCACCGCTGGATTGTCGACTGCACGGCGGCGATGGGGGGCGAGATCATTGCAGGCCCGCTGCATTCGCCGGTCGGCGTTTTCACCGGCTTCGGGCCGACCCCGGAGGAATTCGACCGGTGTGTCGAAGCGATGCGTGTGATGACCGAATATGCCGCGCCCGCCGGTATCCGCATTTCGGCCGAGGCCGTCAACCGTTTCGAATGCTACATGATGTCGACAATCGCCCAGGCGTCGGCGATCCACCGCGCCGTCAATCATCCCAATTATGGCTACATGTTCGACACGTTCCACGCCAACATCGAGGAAAAGGACCCGCCGGCGACCTATGAGCGCTACCACGGCGAGATCAACCATTTCCATGTCTCCGAAAACGATCGCGGCGTGCCCGGTTCCGGTCATGTGCCGTTCGCGGCGCATTTCGATGCGTTGCGCCGCTGCGGTTATGACGGCTGGCTGACGGTCGAATCCTTTGGTCGCGCTTTGCCGGAGCTTGCCGGGGCGACGCGCATCTGGCGCGACCTTTTCGACAATCTCGACGGCCTCTTTGCCGAAAGCGTCGCGTTCATCCGCCGGGAATGGGCTGCGGCCGGAGAGCGGCTGGCATGACGGCTGTTCCCGCTCTCAGCATGACCGGCATCAGCAAGGCTTTTCCGGGTGTCCGTGCGCTTGACGATGTCGATTTTGAATGCCTTCCGGGGGAGGTCCATGCCATCTGCGGCGAAAACGGCGCCGGTAAATCGACGCTGATGAAAATCCTCGGCGGCAGTTACAAGCCCGATGCCGGAGCTATCCATCTCGCTGGAAAGGCGGTGCAGTTCACGCATCCGCGGCAGGCGGCAGAGGCCGGCATCGCCATCATCCATCAGGAACTCAGCCTTCTGCCGCACCGGACTGTCGAGGAAAACATCTTCATGGGACACGAGCTCGCCCGGCGCGGCATCCTGGACAAGGTGGCGATGCGGGAGAGGGCGGCTGAGCTTCTTCGTCGCGTCGGCGCGCAGATCGATCCACAGGCGCCGGTTTCCTCGCTCTCCATCGCGCTTCAGCAAGTCGTCGAGATTGCGAAGGCGTTGCTTCTCGATGCGCGCATCCTCGTCATGGACGAACCCACGGCCGCCCTCGACGAACGCGACAGCCGGACGCTGCTCAAGCTGGTCGATGGCCTTCGTGGCGAGGGCGTCTCGATCGTCTACATCTCGCACCGCATGCCCGAAGTCACGGCGATTGCCGACCGTATCACCATCCTCAAGGACGGCCGGAAGATCTGGACGCGGCCGCGCGATGCCGCACCCATCAGCGAGATCGTGCGCGCCATGGTCGGCCGCGATCTCAAGGATTTCTATCCGGCCGTGCCGGTCTCCCCAGCGGATGAGGTTCTGCTTGCCATTGAGGGCGGGATGAATGCCGGCTTGCGCGACGTTGCCTTCAATGTACGAGCCGGCGAAATCCTCGGCGTGGCGGGCCTTGAGGATTCCGGTAAGGGCGCGCTGGCGCAGGCGCTCGTCGGGGACGTTCCGTTCACAAGCGGCACGGTCGCGTTGCGCGGCCAGCCGATTGCGCTTCGCACGCCGCGGCAGGCGACAGCCGCGGGTATCGGCTATCTGCCCGGCGATCGAAAACGCGAGGGGCTGGCGCTGCGTCAATCCGTACGCGACAACGCGCTCCTGACGCTACGGTCCATGACCGGCCTTTTCACGCGCCCGCAGCGCGGGGCGCTTGCCCATGACGCCATGGATGAAAGGCTGCGTGCGATGGACGTGCGCGCCGCGGATTTCGGCCAGGAGGTCGGTACGCTCTCCGGCGGCAATCAGCAGAAGGCCATCATCGTGCGCTGGTTGGCCCAGGCCTCGGACATTCTCGTTTTCGTCGAACCGACGCGCGGTATCGACATCGCAGCCAAGGCGGCGATCTACGAGACGATGCGCGCTTTCACCGGGTCCGGCCGGGGCATCGTCGTCGTCTCCTCGGACATGCCGGAACTGATCGGCATAGCCGACCGCGTGCTGGTCATGCATCAGGGCCGCATATCCGGCGTTGTGCGGCGGGGCGCGAGCGAGGAGGACATCATGCATCTTGCGCTCGGCCTTGCGGATGCGCCATCTGCGGAGGCCGGGGCATGACGACGGATCGTATGAAGCCGAAGCCCGGCCTGCCTGTCGCCGTCCTGCTTGCGGGACTTTCCATCGGGTTTTTCGTCGTCGTGGCGCTTGCCACCGGCGAGACCGCGCAGCTGAGCGGGCAGGGCATTGCCGGCCTGCTCCAGCGCATGGTCGCGCTCGGGCTGGTCGCGATCGGCCAGACCTTCGTGATCCTCGTCGGTTCGATCGATCTTTCGGTCGCCGCGCTGATCAGCGCCGTCGCCGTCCTCGCCTCGCATGTCATGCAGGGCGATCCGGCCATGCTGCTGCCGGCGGTCCTCCTATGTCTCGGCCTTTGCGCTGCCGTGGGCTTCGTCAATGGCGCGCTGGTCGCCTATGGCGGCATCAATCCGCTGATCGCGACGCTCGGCACCGGGCTCGTCATCCAGGGCGTGCTTGCCGCCTCGTTCGGCGCGCTTCAGGGTTCCGTGGCGCGGGAGTTTCAGATCATCGCCTATGGCGGCGTGCTGGGCGTGCCCTACTCGCTGCTGCTTCTCGCCGCGCTATCGCTAGCCGCCGCTTTCGTGCTCGACCGCACGCTATTCGGCGCGCGCATCTACGCGGTGGGCGGCAATCCCGACGGGGCGCGACTTGCCGGTATCCGCACGGAACGGGTCATTCTATCCGCCCATATGGTTGCCAGCTTCTTTGCCGGCGCAGCAGGGCTTTATCTCGCCGCGCGGCTGCAATCCGGCACGCCATGGATCGGCCGCGACGGCATCTACGACCTCGAATCTATTGCCGTCACCGTCATCGGCGGCACAATCCTTGCCGGCGGCAAGGGCGGTGTCGCGGGCACGCTTGCCGGCGTCCTGCTCTTTGCCAGCCTCGATGCGGGCTTCAACATGCTCGGCATCGACGCCTTCCTGAAACAGGTACTGCGCGGAGCCATCGTGATCGCCGCCGTCGCCGTCCATGCCGTTCGCACAAAGGGGCATGTCGCATGACGACCGTTCCGCAGTCCTCTCCGTCGCGGCGCCAGGCGGCGCGCATCACCGTCAATTCCGGTCTTGTGATCTTCGTCGCGCTCTATGCCGTCATCGCCTTTCTCCAACCGAATTATCTGGAGCCGGGCCTGTTCATGAACTTCCTGCGGCGAGCGGCGCCGCTCGTCATTCTCTCCTGCGGCCAACTCTATGTCATCCTGACGGGTGGCTTCGATCTCTCGATGGGGGCTGTTGCAACGCTGGTGGTGCTCGCCGCTTCGATCCTCATCAACGGCGATCCCGAAACCACCTGGGCGGTCATCGGCGCGCTTTATGCCATGGGCATCGCCGTGGGCCTTGTAAACGGCCTCGTCGTCGCTTTCCTCAAGGTGCCCTCGATCATCGCCACGCTCGGCACCATGCTGCTCGTCAACGGACTGGCGCTCGCCTGGTCGGGTGGCGCGGCACGCGGCGACCTGCCGGACAATTTCCGCAATCTCGGGCGGCTCGTCTGGCGCAATGTGCCTGTGATCGGCACGCTGCCGCTCGCGGCCCTGGTTCTTACCGGCTTCGTGGCGCTCGCCTGGTTCGGCCTGAACGCCACGGTCTATGGCAAGCGGGCACTTGCCGTCGGCGACAACCCGCGCGCGGCAGAACTTGCCGGAACACCCGTCGCGGCGACACGCATTCTGGCCTTCGTGGTTTCGGCGGTTTCGGCCGCAACGGCCGGTATTCTGCTTGGTGGCTTCTCCGGCGTCTCCGTCAATGCGGGTGAGGGGCTGGAACTGCAGGCGATTGCCGCCTGCGTCATCGGAGGCGCGCAGCTTCTCGGGGGGCGCGGTTCGGTCTGGAGCGCGGTCTTCGGAGCGCTTAGCCTCTTTGCGCTCTTCACCTTGCTCAATCTCTTGGGCCTTCCGCAGGCACTGCGTGACAGCATTCAAGGTCTGATCCTGATCGCTGCTGTCGGCGCCAGCATGTGGGGCAACCGTCGGCGGACGTGAACCGGCATTCGATATCAACCGCTGGCGTGGCCAGCATTCTGGAGGAGGAAGACATGACACTAAGAACACTACTGGCGACAACGGTGGCGCTCACATTCGTCGGTCAGGCGCTGGCGCAGGATTTCAACGATCCGGCCGAATTCAAGAAGCAGCGCGAGCAGCTTTCGATGACGCCGCAGGGGCCGGAGGATCAGCCCTGGGCGCAGCATCTTGGCGACGGTATGGCCGATACGGCGAAGTACAAAAAGGAGGGTCAGGTCACGCTTTGCTTCTCGAATGCTGGAGTCTTCAATCCCTGGCGCGTCGTCGGCCTCAACAACCTCAATGCCGAGGCCGAGTTGCACAAGGATCGACTCAAGGAGCTGATCGTCGTCGATGCCGAAGGCAAGGACGACAAGCAGATCTCCGACATCGAGGCGCTGGTCAGCGGTGGTAAATGCGATGCGCTCATCGTTTCGCCCAATACGACGGCGGCGCTGACGCCGGCTGTTGAGGCGGCCTGCGCAAAGCTGCCGGTCATCGTCTTCGACCGCGGCGTCAATACCAGTTGCCCCGTGACCTATATTCATCCGGTCGGCGGCTACGGCTTCGGCATCACCTCGGGCGAGTTCATCGCCAGCAAGCTGAAAAAGGGCGACAACGTGCTTGCGCTACGCATTATGCCCGGCGTCGACGTCCTGGAAACCCGCTACTCGGCGGCCAAGAACATCTTTGACGAGGCCGGTATCAATGTGGTCGGCTCGGAGTTCACCGGCAGCGACCGGGCGAAGACCAAGTCCGCGGTGGAGGACTATATCAACCGTGGCGAGAAGATCGACGCGGTCTGGATGGATGCCGGCGATACGGCAACCGCGGCACTGGAAGCGTTCGAGGATGCGGGGCTGCCCTATCCGGTCATCAGCGGCGAGGACCAGCAGGACTTCCTGCGCAAATGGCAGTCGGAAAAGCTCACGGCGATCGGCCCTGCCTATCCGACCTACCAGTGGCGCACGGCCATTATCGCCGCCCTCGACGTGCTCGATGGCAAGCAGGTTCCTGGCCCGGAATGGGTCTTGCCGCAGCCCGCGATCACCGAGGATGTGCTGACCAAGTACATCGACGAGCGCATGCCGCCGCTGCACTACAGCCTTTGCGGCTGCCAGGAGCTGCCGGGGTATCCGGAGCGCTGGGGTGGTAAGGAATAGAAACGGCGCAACAACAAGAAGGGGGCGCCGCCAGCCCCCCTTCAAAGCCGTAGATCAGTGCTGTGTGGGAAGCTCGCTCTTGGCTGAGATCTGCGGCGTCTGCAGCATCCCATCAGACAACGTGGAGCGACCAAATCATCCGATTTGCTTGCCGGAAAGGTCAACGGTTCAGCTCCCTTCAAGAGCTTTGCACTCGAACATCGCACCGGCGCCCGGTGTTCTCAATGTTCGACGGCCGCGACCAAGCGTTTGCAGGCGCCGACGAGGTCCGGTTCCGACAGCAGCGCGCCGCCGATTAGGTACATGACGTCATTTCCATAGGCGTCGCGCATTTCGGGCAGGCGGGCGAAGGTCATTCCGCCGCCGGGCGCCGCGATGATGGCCTTGGGCCCCCCCATATCGACGGCGCATTGCCTTGCGATCGACTGGCATTCCGCGCGGGTGAAGCCGAAGCGGCCGCCGAAATTCGGATAGACCACGGCGTCTGCGCCCATCAGCCGATGCAGCGTGCCGAAGAAGGCGCGGTGCGAGAAACCGCAATCGGGCGAGATGACATTGGCGCCGGAAAAAGCGGGGTGCGAGACAATGGGCAGGGAGAAATCCGGATCGGCCGCCAGCGTGCGCACGATGTCGTAGCCGGCGAGCGCCGGCGCAATCATCACGCCACCGGCGCCGCGTTCCTGCGCCTGTTTTGCCCGCTCGATGATCGCGGTGACGGGGCCGGTGATGTTGGGCACGAAGCTCGTTCTTGCACCGCTTTTCGCGTTCGCTTCGCCGACCGCCTCGATACAGGCCTTCAGCCGTTCGTCGAACGGCGCCGTCTTCTGGTCGACGAGACCGTGGTCGTCCTTGACGAAATGCATGCCGCCCAGCGCGAAATCATGCGCAAGGCGGGCAAGCTGCGCCGTCGACAGGCCGACCGGCTTGATGGCGGACATCAGAAGCGGTTTTTCGCCGATGCCGGCGCGGGCGCGCAGGCCGGCAATGCCGTGACGCGGCCCCGTGCAGAGGGCGAGCAGGCCGGGCGAGAGGCCGATGTCCTCCACCTTCAGGCCCGGCTTGATCGAGCTGTTACCGAAGACGATATTGAGGAATTGCAGAAAATCGCCGCCGACATCGTCCTCCGAATAGGAGATTGCCGCGAGAAAGCCCGGCCGGCCCTCGGTATCCTTCTGCAGGCTTTCCAGCCGGCCGAGAATCTCGTCCTCGACATAACCTTTCGGCACGACGCTGCGCGGAATTTCCACGGTCTGTTCCAGCGCGATGTCGAGCGCGCGCGCCTTGGCTTCCGCCTCGTCGGCAGCGCGCACGAAATAGGTGACCGTAAAGCGTGCCGCCATCAGAGCGCCTCGGCCTTCTGCGCGGAATGCACGTGGTCGAGACGCACTTCCGCCAGCTCTTCCTCGCCGATGGCAAGGGGCTTGCCGACAAGGGTTTCGATGGCCGCGACGAGTGCGCCGGCATCGAGGCCGTATTTCTTCATGAGATAGGGTTTCGAGGCACCGTGCGCGAAGGTGTCGTTGAGGCCGAGGCGCTTGAGGCGAATGCCGAGCCCTTCCTCCGCCAGGATTTCCGCGACCAGCGAGCCGAGGCCGCCGACGATCGTGTGGTTCTCCAGCGTGACCACGCCCTTCTTGCCGCGCGCGGCTTTCAGCAAACCGTCGCGGTCGAAGGGTTTCAGCGTCGAGGCGTGCAGATGGTGGACGCCGATGCCGCGTGCCGCGATCGGCCCGGTGGCGCGCAACGCCTCTTCGGTGCACACACCGGAGGAGACGACGAGGATGTCATCACCTTCCGAGAGGGTGCGCAGCTTGTTGAATTCGAAGGGTGTCGAGAACAGGCGCGGCACCTCGCCGCGCAGGATGCGGACATAGACCGGACCGTCGATGCTGTCGGCGACCTCGAGCACGGTCTCGACTTCGGTGGCATCGCCCGTTTCGAGGATCGTCATGTTCGGCACGGCGCGCAGCACCGCGATGTCCTCAATGGCCTGATGTGTGATACCGCCCGGCGTGGTGATACCGGGCAGAAAACCCATCAGCCGCACCTTGCGGTTGGAATAGGCGATCGAGTTGATCAGCTGGTCATAGGGCCGGCGGTAGAGGAACACCGAGAAGGTGTGGATGAACGGCCGGAAGCCCTGCATGGCAAGGCCGCCGGCGAAGGACAACATGTTCTGCTCGGCCATGCCGAGCGACAGGAACTGGTCCGGATGCCGGTCGCGGAAGCCATCGACCTCGCAGGAGGAGGTGAGGTCGGCGGACAGGCAGAGGACTTCGGGGCGTGCGGTGGCGAAGGCCTCGAAGGCTTTGGCATAGGGGCGGTTGACGATTTCGACCATGGTCAGGCCCCTTCCATCGCGGTGAGATCGATGCCGAGTTCGACGGCGAGAGCGTCGCGCATTTCCAGCCGCTCCTCCGCACTCTTGAAGCGCACATAGTGCAGGCGCGGGAAGCGCTTCTTCAGGAAATCCATGCCCTGATAGGGCGAGGTGTTGGCGAGGATGACGAGCGGCTTGCCGGGTTCGGCACTCTCGGCCGCTTCGCTGAGCGCACCGAGATCATGGCCGTCGACCGAACGGCAGGTGACGCCGAAGGCGGCGACACGGGAAGCGAGATCGCCGAGATCGAGCACCGAGGACATGGCGCCGTCGCATTGCTGGCGGTTCACGTCGACGATGACGCGGATATTGTCGATCTTGTGATAGCTCATCGCCGCAAGGCATTCCCAGGTCTGGCCCTCCTGGAACTCGCCGTCCGACATATAGACCCAGACTTTGCCGGGTTCCTTCTTGCGCAGCCGCGCCCAGGCGACGCCCGAGGCCATGGAAAGGCCCTGCGCCAGTGAGCCCGTCGTCACTTCCATGCCGGGACTGTGCTCGGCGCCGATCATCTCGACCGAGCCGCCATCCTTGTTGAAATGGTCGAGCGCATGTTCGTCCATGCGGCCGGTCTCGATCAGCGCGGAATAGATGACGAGCGCATAATGGGCCGGCGAGATGAAGAAGCGGTCGTAGTCCGGACCCACGGGGCCGTGATAGCCAGCGCCCGTGAAGGCATCCGGATTGTGTGCTGAGGGCACGCCGCGGAACGGCAGCGGCACCTTCGGCAGCGTCGGTTCGCCGAGCTTCAGCACCTCGTTGTAGAGCAGCGCGAGGCTTTCGGCGGCCGAGCAGGCCTGGCTGAGATAACCGCCATTGTGCTTCATCGTGTGGAAGAACACGCGGCGGCGGATACCGAGCGCGATCTCCTCGGTGGATTTCTGGTTGGACAGGTCCATCGTCTCAGCTCCGTTCCGGGAAGAGCGCCTTCAGGCCCTCGGGCGACGGCGTGGCGATGCCGCGCTCGGTGATGAGGCCGGTGATGAGGCGGGCGGGCGTGACGTCGAAGGCGGGATTGGCGGCGGGGCTGCCTTCCGGCGAGATGCGCACGCTGGCAATCGAGCCGTCGGCGGCGCGGCCCTGCACGAAGCTCACCTCATCGGCGGTGCGCTCCTCGATCGGGATTTCCTTGATGCCGTCATGCACGGTCCAGTCGATGGTGGGCGAGGGCAGTGCGACATAGAAGGGCACGTCGTTGTCGCGCGCGGCGAGCGCCTTCAGGTAGGTGCCGATCTTGTTGCAGACGTCGCCGTTCGCCGTGGTGCGGTCGGTGCCGACGATCACCATGTCGATATCGCCATGCTGCATCAGGTGGCCGCCGGCATTGTCGACGATCAGTGTGTGCGGCACGCCGTGGCCGTTCATCTCCCAGGCGGTGAGATAGGCGCCCTGGTTGCGGGGGCGGGTCTCGTCGACATAGACGTGGACGGGAATGCCCGCCTCGATGGCCATGTAGATCGGTGCCGTCGCCGTGCCGTAGTCGACGGTCGCAAGCCAGCCGGCATTGCAATGGGTGAGGATGCGCACGGGCTCGCCCGCCTTCTTGCCCGCTGCGATCTTGCGGATAACGTCGAGGCCGTTGGCGCCGATGGCGCGATTGAGCTCGACATCCTCTTCCGCGATCTCGGCGGCGCGGGTATAGGCGGCGGCGGCGCGTTCGGCTTCCGGCAACGGGCGAAGATGATCGCGCATAGCATTCAGCGCCCAGCGCAGGTTGATGGCGGTCGGGCGGGTCTCGTTCAGTTCTTCCCAGACGGCATCGAGATGGGTGTCCGACGGATCTTTGGCCATGGCTATGGCGACGCCATAGGCGGCGGTGACGCCGATCAGCGGCGCGCCGCGCACCCACATGTCCCGGATGGCGACGGCGACATCGGCGACGGTCTTCAGCGTGACGACGCGGAATTCATGCGGCAGCCAGCGCTGATCGATGATGTCGACGGCGCGGCCGTCCTCGTTCAGCCAGATCGTATGATAGTGGCGTTCTCCGACTTTCACGCGAGGATCTCCTTTTCAAGCCGCTCCACCGTCTCGCGGATATCGCGGAGGCTGTGGATGCGCTGCCGGTTGACGGCGAGGTGACGCCCGAACTTCAGCGCCTTGCTTTCGCAGGGCGCGCGGCGGTCGGGGTCGGTGATGGTTTCGAAATCGGCATTGTGGGCAAGGCCGAGGATGCGGCGATGGATCTCGATGCCGGCAAAGCCGAGCATTTCGCGCCAGATCTCGTCTATGACGATATTGAGCGCCTGCTCGGCGGCGAGCGGGTCGTTGCGGTCCTCGAAGAGGCTCGCCTGATAGAGGATACCCTTGCGCTCGGTGCGCCAGAGATGGGAAAATTCCGCCCGGAACGTCTCCCAGAGCGTATCGATCGTGTCGAGCAGGTAGGCGCGCATGCCGTCGCGCGCGCCGGGGGAGGCTTCATGGCCGGCCTGCGAGAAATAGCTCATCCAAAAATTGGCGATCAGCATGCCGACGTCGAAGCTGATCGGACCGTAGAAGGCGAATTCCGGGTCGATGACGCGGGTCTCGTCGTCCGTCACCATGACGGAACCGGTGTGCAGGTCGCCGTGACAGAGCGTTTCGGCCTTGGCGGAGAAGAAGTGTTTCAGCCGCTGCGCCTCGACCTTGAGGTCACGGTCGGCGCGCAATTCGGCAACGATGGGGTCGAGCTGCGGCGTGGTGTGGCGGTTGAGAGCCGCTTCGAAATAGGGATCGGAGAAGACGAGGTTTTCCGAGATGTCGCAAAGTTCGACATTGTCGGAAAACAGCGCAACATCCGCCTTCTTCTCGCGCGTCACCATGGAAAGGTCGGAGCCGCGGAACAGCGTGCGGGCGACGAAGAGGCCGAGGTCGCGGCCGATCTTCGGCAATTCTCGCCCGTCGATCAGCGCGCGGCGCAGGATGACATGCGGCGTCAGGAATTCCATGACGATGATGGCCTGTGCCTCGTCGAAGAACAGGATGTCAGGCACCATGCCGGGATCGCGCGCGCCCTGGCGCTTCAGCGCGTGATATTCGAAGAAGGAGCGCTTCAGCGGCAGCGGCCAGCTCTCGCCGACGAGGCGCACATAGGGCAGCGCCTGCTTGACGATGACGGCGCCCGTTTCGCCCGTGACGATGAAGACCAGATTGAGGTTGCCGTCACCGACTTCGTTGACCGTCCAGCGTGACTTATCGCTTCCGATCTTCTCGGTGAGGGCGGCGTTGCTGCCAAGCCTTTCCGGCAATGTCTCGGCGCTCAGCGCCTCGAAGACGGGACTGTTCATGGTGTTCTCCTCCTGCGCACGGGGCTGCCTCCATTGCCTGCCGCCGTGCCGTCTGTGCCCACAGCTAAGGCATCATTCTGGCAAATGTCAACGGCCTTGACATTTGATGAGAGCCTATCCTAACGTGGCGTCATTGGGAGGATTGAATGAGCGAACAGGCAGTGTTTCGCATTGAGGGCGTGCGCAAATCCTTTGGCCCGGTTCCGGTGCTGCAGGGTGTGGATCTCGATCTCAAGGCAGGCGCAGTGACGGTTTTGATGGGCGCCAACGGTGCCGGCAAATCCACGCTCGTGCGCATCCTCTCCGGCGTTTACACGAAGGACGCCGGCACGATCACGCTGGCAGGCACCGCCTTCGAACCGGCAACGCCGGCCGAGGCGATCCGCGCCGGTGTCGTCACCGTGCACCAGAACATCAATGACGGCATCGTCGCCGATCTCGACGTCGCGACCAATCTCACGCTCGACCGGCTGAACGGGCGCGGCGCGCGGCTGTTCTTCAATCCGCGCCGGGTGCGCCGCGAAGCCGCCGCCGTCGCCTCCCGCATGGGCCTCTCCATCGACCTTACCGCCAATATCAATGACCTGACGCTGGCTGACCGCCAGATGGTGGCGATCGCGCGCGCCATGGCGCACGAGCCGAAGGTGCTGATCCTCGATGAGCCGACCTCGTCGCTGTCGAGCGCGGAGGCAGATCGCCTGTTCGATCTCGTTGACCGCCTGAAGGCGCGCGGCGTCGCCATTCTCTATATCTCGCACCGCATGTCGGATATTCGCCGTCTCGCCGACAGCATTCTCGCGCTGCGCGACGGCCGCATTACCGGTCGTTTCGAGGGGCCGGAGCTCGACTATGAAGGCGCGGTCAATGCGATGCTCGGCCGCAAGGTCTCGGCCGGTGCCGTCGCGGTGCGCGAGGCGGGCCGTCCGGTGTTCAGTGTGCGCGGCCTGAAACTCTCCGAACAGACGCGGCCCTTCGATTTCGATCTCGGCGATGGCGAGATTGTCGCCGTCACCGGCCTTGTCGGCGTCGGCAAGACGGCGCTTGCCGAAACGCTATTTGGCGCGCGTACGCCAGCGGCCGGCGAGATGACACTGGACGGCAAGCGCTATGCGCCAAAGACGACGGGGCAGGCGATTGCCCAGGGCGTCTTCCTCGTCGCCAAGGACCGCGCGATCAGCGGCATCGTGCCGGATTTCAATATCTACGAGAATATCAGCCTGCCGTTCCTGCGCCGTCTTTCGTCCTTCGGTATTGCCAGCCGGCGCGCGGAAAAGACCAAGGCGCGCCAGCAGATTTCGGCGCTCGGCGTCGTCTGCCGCAGCGAGCGCGACGAGATGCAGACGCTGTCGGGCGGTAACCAGCAGAAGGTCATGGTCGGCCGCTGGCTGTCCGAGCCGTCGCGCCTGCTCATCCTCGACGAACCCTTCCAGGGCGTCGACATTGCCGCCCGCCGCGACATCGGCGAGAAGCTGCGCGCCTCCGCGGCGGGGCGCACCACCATTCTTTTCCTGACGGAACTCGACGAAGCCTTCGAGGTCGCCGACCGCATCCTGGTGATGTCGGAACAGACCATCGTCGGCGAGCACCGCAATGCCGATATCGATGTCGAGCGGCTGCTCTCCGAGATCGCCGGGCAATTCTATCAACAGGTCAGTGCATGATGACGAGTGAACAGAGCAACTCCACCGGCGCCGTCCCGCCGGCCGCCTTCAACATCCGGGAAACCGCGATCAAATACGGCTTCCTCGTGCTGCTTGCCGGCATGGTGCTCTATTTCTCGGCGGTGACGGGCGGCTTTGCCTCACCGCAGAGCGCGGTCTTCATCCTGCAATCCGTGTCGATCACGGGCATTCTGGCGCTGGGCGTCACCGCGACGCTCGTCGTCGGCGGTTTCGACCTTTCCATCGGCTCCGTCGCCACCACGGCCATGATGGCCTCGTCCTATGTGATGGTGGTGATGGGCGGCGACGCGCTGACGGCGACGCTGGTCTGCCTTGCCGTCGGCGTGCTCGTTGGCCTGATCAACGGCATCATCATCGTCTATATGCGCGTGCCGGATCTGCTCGCCACGCTCGGCATGATGTTCCTGCTGCTCGGCCTCCAGCGCATCCCGACCGAAGGGCGCTCGATTGCGACAGGCATGACGCTGCCCGACGGTTCGACGGCGACCGGCGCCTTCAGCCCCGCCTTCCTGGCGCTCGGCCGCCACCGCTTCGATCTGATCCTGCCCAATCTCGTGCCAGTCTCGGTGGTCGTGCTGATCGTGCTCGCCATCGTCATCTGGTTCTTCCTCGAATACACCCGCTTCGGCCGCATGATGTATGCCGTCGGTTCCAACGAACGCGCCGCCAGCCTCGCCGGTGCGCCGGTCAATGCCTACAAGATCTCGGCCTATATCATCTCCGGCGTCTTCGCCTCGATCGGCGGCATCCTGCTCGCCGCCCGGCTCGGGCGCGGCGATATCGCCTCGGGCAACAACCTGCTGCTCGATGCCGTCGCGGCCGCGCTCATCGGTTTCGCCGTGCTCGGCGCCGCCAAGCCGAACGCTTTCGGCACGGCCATCGGCGCCCTCTTCGTCGGCATCCTGCTGCAGGGCCTGACGATGATGAACGCGCCTTACTACACCCAGGATTTCGTCAAGGGCGCCGTGCTCGTCATCGCCCTGATCTTCACCTTTGCGCTCTCGAAAAGAGGCAAACGCTGAGGGGGAGCCTCGGCGGATAACCAAAGTTCACCAGTGGAGGAGACTGATATGAATTTTACGCGTAGAACCCTGGGCAAGCTGACGCTCGGGCTGATGGCCGCGGCATCGTTTGCCGTGCCGTCCTTTGCAGCGGATGTGCCCAAGCCGTTCGATAAGCCCGGCGACGTGAAGATCGCGCTTGTGCGCTATCTCTCGACCGGCGACTTCTTCCAGTCGTACCTCGCCGGCGTGGAAGCGCAGGCCAAGGCACTCGGCGTCCAGCTTCAGGTCTTCGACAGCCGTCAGGACGCGGCACTTCAGGCCGACATGGTCGACCAGGCGATTGCGCTCGGCGTGCAGGGCATCATCATCCAGCACGGCCTGACGGAATCCATGAAGGAGGCCGCCCAGCGTGCGGTCGATGCCGGCATCAAGGTCGTCGCCTTCGACGTCAATGTCGAAAACGACAAGATCCCGCAGGTCGAGCAGTCCGACCGTGACCTCGCCCGCCTCGCGCTCGAGCAGGCGATCAAGGACAATGGCGAGAGCTTCAAGGCCGGCTACGTCTATGTCGCCGGCATCGCGCCGCTCGACCGCCGCGACGAGACCTGGAAGGAATTCAAGGCGAAGTATTCGGGCATCAACGAGGCCGCCCAGTTCGGCACGATGGACAACCCGATCGCCAACTCCGTCGCCAACCAGGCGCGCTCGGTGATCTCGGCCAATCCCGATATCACCGTGATGTTCGCCCCCTATGACGAATTCGCCAAGGGCGTGAAGATCGCCGTCGATGAAGCGGGCCTGTCCTCCAGCGTCAAGATCTACTCGGCCGACATCTCGACGTCCGACATCGCCGCGATGCGCGAAGCGGGCTCGGCCTGGGCTGCGACGGCCGCGACGAACCCGGCCGTGGTCGGTCAGGTCTCGGTGCGCTCTCTCGCCATGCTGCTGGCCGGTGAGGATCCGGGCAAGCAGGTCATCGTGCCGCCGACGCTCATCACCCAGAAGGACCTCAACGATCAGGACATCAAGAACATGGAAGAACTCGGCACGAAGCTGCCGCAGTTCGCTCATGCCGATGTCGCCATGCCGGCATGGATGCCGAAGCCCTGATTTCGGCAGGGTGGAATGAGTAAGGGGCGGTCCATTGGGCCGCCCCTTTTGCATGTCCGTTCAAGACGAAAAACGGGACAGTTGCCTGCCCCGTCCCAGAAATCAGCGCATCGCCGCTGCGATATTACCCCCGTCGACCGTCGTGACGTCGGCGGTGGTGCGTTCGGCGAGGGCGTGGTGCACGAAGGCGCGGGCGACGTCTTCGGCTGTCACTTCGAGGCCAAGCAGGTTGCCGCCCATATAGTCCTTGACGGAGAGGCCGCGGGCGGCGGCGCGGTTGGCGATCATCTCGTCGTTGAGCAGACCGGAGCGGATGCGGTCGGCATTGACGGCGTTGACGCGGATGTTGTCGGCGCCATGTTCCAGCGCGTATTGCCGCGACAGGAAGAGGGTCGCTGCCTTCGGCAGGCCGTAGGCACCGAATTTCGCGCCGGGATTAACCGCTTGCTTGGAGGCATTGAACAGCAGCACGCCGCCGGTTTTCTGCGCCTTCATGATGCGAACGGCATTCTGCGCCACCGTCTGGTGGGCGAAGAAGTTGAGTTCAAAACTCTTGCGCAACAGCGCATCGTCCATCGTTGCGATCGGGCTTTCCCAGGCGGCACCCGCATTGGAAACCACGATATCGACGCCGCCGAAAGTGGCGATCGCCTTGTCGAAGGCGGTGCGGACGGAGACGGGATCGGTGATATCGCAGGCGATGCCGATGGAGTTGTTGCCGGCCGCCTTGGCGACAGCCGCCGCCTTCTCTCCGTCGAGATCGAGCGCCACAACATGGGCGCCCTCGGCGGCAAAGGCCTTGACGACGGCTGCACCGATGGCGCCGGCCCCGCCGGTGACGATGGCGACCTGCCCGGTGAAGGGCTTCGGCTTGGCGCCGGCGAGCTTCGCCTGTTCCAGCGACCAGTATTCCAGATCGAAGAGATCGGGACGGCTGACCGGCTCGAAGCGGCCGACGGATTCGGCGTCACGCGCCGCCTCGATCCACATCTCGCCGACATCGACGGCGATGGTCGCATCCTTGAAGGTCCGGCCATGGCCGAACATGCCGAGGCCGGGCACCAGCGTCAGGCGCGGCATGGGGTCGAGCATGATGCGCTTGACGTCGTCGCGCGCGTCGTTGCTGTGGAAGTATTCGGTATAGTCGGCGGCGAAGGCGGCGACGTGCTGGTCGATGACCGCACGGTAGCCGTTAAGATTGTCGCTCGCCGGTGCCGGCAGCACCATCGGGCCGGTCTTGATGCGGATGGAGAGGTCGGGCGTCGAGACGCCGCGCTCTGCCATGTCCCGGACTTCGGCCGCGTTGACGAAATCAAGAATGGCCGACGAGGCGCGGAAGACGCTGACCATGCGGTCATAGCGGCCTTCACGCTTGTCGACGGCGACGGCGCCGCGCAGCATCGGTGCGATGTCGGCCGGGCTTGCGAGCCTGGACGGCAGGGTGGCTGGCGTGAAGGGGTTGCGGCCGTTTTTCCTGACGTGATCCTCGGCGACCGTGACGTAATGGATCATCCGGTCATAGGCTTCCCTGGCGGTGTCGCCGAAGGTGAAGATGCCGTGTTTGTCGAGGATCAGGCCCTCGACCGTCGGGTCCTGCTCGAACACTTCCGCCGCGGCCTTGGCGAGCGCGAAGCCGGGCATGATATAGGGCACGAACCCCATCTTCGTGCCGAACAGTTCGGCGCTCATCTCCCGGCTCTTGGCTTGGTCGGCAATAGCGAGGATGGCGGTCGAATGGGTATGGTCGACGAATTTGTGCGGCAGGAAGGCGTGCAGCAGCGCCTCCACCGATGGGTTCGGCGCGGCAGGATCGATGAGATTGGCGCGTAGCAGCGTCACCATGTCCTCGTCCGAGAGTTTTTCGAGCTTGCGGCTCTTGAGGAGCGCGCTGATCTTCACGGCGGGCAGGCCCGGCGGTTCGATTACGCCCATGTCCCAGCCGCTGCCTTTGACGCAGAGCACGGCGTGCGTGTCGCCGACGAGATCGGTCACTTCGGTCTTCACGGAGGTGTTGCCGCCGCCATGCAGCACGAGCCGCGGCTCGCCGCCGAGCAGGCGCGTCGTATAGGTGCGCAGCGCCAGATCGCGATTGACGCCCTTTGCGGCATAGCTCGCGACGACCTTTTCCGCCTCGTCGTCGCGCCAGAGATTTTCCATCGTGTCAGCCTCCCGATAAACCGGCCCGGCCGGCATCGGCGGACCCAAACAGTCTTGGCTCAAGCCTTGCCCGAGCCGCCCTTTTCCCAGCGTTCCAGAATGCGGCGCGCCATCGACGTGGTGACGATGAGGTGCGAGACGAAACCGCCCTTCAACGCCGCCATCAGCGGCTCGAACTTGTTGTCTTCCTGTACGACGAGCATGCGTTTCTGGATCGCCCGGATGGAATCGAGATCGGCGGAAATGCAGCGCCGGTTGTGATTGCAGTCCATCCATTGGCCGTCATGGTCGATCAGCTGGCCGGCGATCACGCCGGCGGCACCCTTTTTGCCCATGGCATGCATGTCGGCGGCCGACAGCGCGCCGCATTTGACGAGATGGCTGTCATCCTCGATTCCACCGACGGAATAGAGCGCGAGATTGCAATCCGAGATCGTCGCAAGCTGCTCGCGGATGACGGGCTCGCCGCGCAGCTCCTCGGCGAGGCGCTCGGAGGAGAGCACGAGCGGTGCATAGAAATTGATGCCCTCGGCATTCAGACGGCGGGCAATTTCCGTGGTGCACTGGTCCGGCCTATAGGAATAGGGCGCACCGAGATTGCCGCAGAGCTGCACGACGGTGACGCCGCGCAGGTCGGCGAAGGGCATCACGTCGGCGATGTGATAGACGGTGCGGCCCCAGGCCACGCCGATCCGATCGCCTTTGTTAATGAGTTCGAGAAAGACCGAGGCAGCAACAACGGGCATTTCCGCCGCCGGATCCATTGCCTGGCGATCTTCCGGCACTAGCCAGGCGGTGGTCAGGCCGGTCGCGTCTTCCAGCTCGCGGGCCAGCACGTCGTCGGAAAACAGTTCCGAGGAGGTGGAGATCGTGACGATGCCCATATCGCGCGCCTTGCGCAGATACATGGCGATGGAGGCGCGGGAAATCCCGAGTCGCTGCGCGACCTCGTCCTGTCGCAGGCCGTGCGTGTAGTATAACCAAGCGGCTTTGTGAATGATCTGGTCGTTCGGTCGAAGTGGCATCGGCGTTCTTTCATCGGATCGCCTGACATTAGTCATTGGTGCTGACAAAAGTCAACGAACAAGGGCAAAGCCCGCGAAAGAAAGATCTTCGCCGTTCGACACCTCATAGCGATCAATCGAATGGCCCATTGCCGTGCTAGCGCTGTTGATGCCGAGCTTCGTAGCGGCAGTCGGTCTGCGCTCAGCGTCAAGGCGGCATAGAGAGGATGTGGTCAGGTCGAGGGGTAGTATCACCCTCGGCCTGATCTCAGCGTTTTGGCACGCAAAAGGCAGGTGTGGCCATGAATCAAAATCCATTCTCTAACGGATTGGCGACGATCGCCCGAGCAACGCCGTGGCAGCGGCCGTCATGGGCGCGCCATGACATCTCCTTCCCGAATGACCTTTCGGGCGATCAACGAAGAGATCACGCAGTGCATCGGCGATCGAATGTGGGAGCCGGGCGGCCTCATTCCAAGCGAGCGGGCCCTTGCGGTCGAGTTTGGCGTTGCGCGGGGTACCGTCAATCGGGCGCTTCAGGAACTGGCGCGTGCCGGCCTCGTCGAACGAAAGCGAAGGACCTGCACACGCGTCGTCTTGCACCCGGTGCGCGGGGCACGCATTGCCATTCCGTTGGTGGCGCAGGAGATCGCCGCTTCCGGTGCAACCTATCGCTATCGCCTTCTTCTTCGCGCGGAACGGGCGGCGAGCGCGTGTGATGCCGACCGGCTTGGAATCGAGCCCGGCGCGACCTTGCTGCACGTCCGTTGCCTGCACTATTCCGACGACCGGCGCTATCAGCTTGAGGATCGCCTCATCAATCCGGCGATCGCATCGGATACGCTTCAGGAGAGTTTTGAAAAGGAGGGGCCGAACGAGTGGCTGGTTGCCGTCGCACCGTTTTCGCGGGCGGAGTTCACCTTATCTTGCCGGCTTGCCAAGCGCCGAGGAGGCACACTACTAGAGATCGACCCGAAAGCACCAGTCTTCATCGGTGAGCGACGCACTTGGCTTTTGGCCCGTCCGATTACCGCGGTGAGGATGCTCCATCCTCATACGCATCGTTTAATGACGACGTTATGACCAAAACGCGACCGATCTCCAGATGGATCACCTCGAGGCCAAGCCGGCGTTCTCGCCATCCGTGACGGCACGGAGTGGCACGCCGTTGCACTCGCCGACGGTGCGCAGATGCCGGCAACCTCTTGCTCACGCAACCGGGCGTGTAGGCTGCGCCGATAGAAGATTCGTCCGTCGCACCGTCCGATCCGATCTGCTTGTCGAGGTCGGCCGGCGCAACGAGGCGGGCGTTTGCGTCCTGGTCGCCGCCCGCACTGTAGTCGGAGCCGCCTGCCGCCTGATCAAATTTTGAAAGACGTGCCACGCAAAACTCCCCCTGGCAAACGGGTGGATTGGCAGGGCTCTTCGTCTCGACCGCCATGGGGACACTTATCAGCGCGCCGGCCATCAGCTCCGGGGCAACTAACGGACCGCAATGGTTTGTCTCGATCTCGACATAGGTCCATTCCGCATGGGAACGGAAACGCTCTTCTATCGGTGCAAAGAGCGAGGCGAATGCCTTGCCGTCAACCCGGAAACGAAAAAACGTTCGCGGAAGCACGTCTGCTTCGGAGTTGAGGAGGCGGCGGGCTGGCCGCAGGTTTTTCGACGGACCAGCGGCGCAAGAAGTCATCGGAAATCCAAGGGTGCTCACCTTCATCCATCTCGTCCGCTGATCCGAAAGACGTGAGCCATCCTTCGCCATGGCTATGCGCCCAATGTCGGTAATGCCATCGGTCTGGCGGGACTGATCGCTGTCGCGCATCTCTCATCGCCTGCCGTTCTCGTGTTGATCCCTGACCATGTGAGCTTCACGCCGCCGGGTGCGTTGAAAGCCGCATAACTGCATGTGATCCGAGCTTGACAATATACATACGACCGTATATTTTAATCATTCTGTTTTATGTTGAAGCGAGGCGACCATGAGGACGACTGACAAGCGGAAAGAACGGGGTGATCGCGCCCGGGCAAACATACTCCACCATGCTATCCAGATCGCCTCCGTCGAGGGATTGGAAGGGCTGACTTTCGGGCGGGTCGCAGCGGATGCCGGCGTGGCTAAAGGCAATATCCAGGTGCTGTTTGGTGATAGGGAAGCCTTGCAGCTGGCGACGATCGAGAGTGGCGTTGCACTCTATGCCGAAACGGTTGTTGGCCCGGCCATGGCGGAACCGACGGCAGTCGAGCGACTGATCGCTCTCGTCGAGGGGTGGTACACATTCGTGGAGCAGAGAACGCTCCCCGGCGGTTGTCTGGTCCATGCGCTTAGCAGTGAATACCGCACACGCCCGGGAGAGATCCGTGACCGTGTGGAGCATCACCGGATCGGAGCACGGCAGCGCATCATCGATCTGTCGAACGAGGCGGTGCGGGCGGGGGAGCTTCAGGCCGGCACGGATGTGGAGCAATTGGCCTTTGAGCTGATGTCCCACCAGGCATCCGCCAATGTGGCGGCGCTGATGGGGGAAACGTCACAATTCGAACTGGCGCGCCGTGCTTCCGGACAACGGATCGCGGCGGCGCGGGGGGCGTGATGAACGGCGATCCGTTTCACGCCGGGGAGCGGCACCTCCAGAGCCTGTTTGCTTCCCGTGACCGGCTTGCAGGTTCGCGTGCGATACAAGCGAGTTTGCCTCCCGGCTTTCAAGCCTTCCTTGAAGAGTTGAGCTATGTCGTGCTGGCTGTGCCGGACCGCTGCGGGCGCCTGTGGGTGACGATGGTTTTTGGGGCGGCCGGGTTCGTCCGCGCGATAGATGCGATGCAGATGCATGTCGGATCGCGGCCCGATCCTGCCGACCCTGCGGCTGCAGGTATTGCTGAAGGAGCCCCGATCGCTATCCTCGCGATCGATCTCCTGACCCGGCGCCGAATAAGGGTCAACGGGAGTATCATATCCGTTGGAGAGGATGGATTTGGCGTCAGCGTGCAGCAAGCCTTTGGCAACTGCCCGCAGTTCATTCGTCCCAGGCTTGTTGAAAATGCGCCCGGCATAGTGGAGGCCGCGATTGACACGCGCGTGATCGCGCGTGTCGTCGCCCATGCAGACACGTTTTTCATTGCGACCCGCGCTGCGTCCGATACGGGGTTCGACATGGATGTCTCGCATCGCGGCGGCCCGCCCGGCTTTGCCCGATGGGATGGTGACTGCCTGATCTGGCCCGAGTATCGCGGCAATTTCTACTTCAATACGCTGGGCAATCTTCTGCTCGATCCGGCCTGTGGTCTGCTGTTTCCGGACTTTGGTTCCGGGGAGTTGCTGATGCTGACCGGACACGCCGCTTTGGAAGGTTTCGACGGCAATCTGACACGCTCCCCGGAAGGCCTCCCGGTAAACGGGCTGGTGCGCTTCAAGCCCGACGTCTTGATGAGCCGCACCACGCAGCGGCGCCCCTAGCCCGCTGATATCCCGCTGCTCAATCAACAGCTTGGCGCCGGTGTTGATATTGCCGCGCCGGAAAGGTCTATCTATGGTCAGTGCATCCCTGCAAAACTCCGGCGAGGTCGAGCAACGGCCGGCCAGGAACCGATGGCTGCCGGTTTCGATACTTGCCTTCGGTGTCTTTGTCGTCGGGACAGGTGAGTTCGTTCTCGCCGGCCTGTTGCCGCTGCTCAGCAAATCCCTTGAAGTCTCGCCATCCGTTGCGGGCCAGGTCATCACGATCTTCGCCCTGACCTGCGCGCTCGCGGGACCGATCCTCACGACATCTACTGGATCGTGGGAGCGCCGGACCGTGTTGGTCGTGGCAGCGGCGGTCTACCTGGTGGGAAGCGTCTGGACGGCGCTCGCGCCATCCTATCTTCAGGTTCTGATCGGCCAAGTCGTGGCGGCGCTCGGCGTCGGACTGTTCGTTCCCACCGCAACGGTCACGGCTGCCGCCATGGTCTCCCCCGCGCATCGGGGCAAAGCCATCGCCCTTGTGGTCAGCGGTTTTACTGCGGCGACAGCGCTCGGTGCGCCCCTGGGGACGGCGTTCGGCGGGATGTTCGGCTGGCGATCGACCATGTGGCTTGCAACCGGACTGGCTGCGGTCGGTGTCATCGGTATCTTCCTTTTCATTCCGAAAAGAACCACGGTCGCGCTCGCCACCGGGTTGCGCCAGCAATTGCGGCTCCTGCTCGAGCCTCAAATCGTCACGGTCCTCGGTGTAACCCTGCTGGCGTTCACCGCGGTCTACATGCCGTACACCTACATGGGCGTCATCTTTGAGACGGCCACGCAAGGAAACAGCGTCTATCTTGCGGGCCTCATGACGACGCTCGGCGTGGTCGGTACTCTCGGGAATTTGGGTGCTGGCATGCTCGCAGACAGGATCGGCGGGCCAAGGGTTGTGGTGATCGCCTTGCTTTGGCTGATCGTCAGTATGCTGGTTCTACGGCTGGCGACCGGAAACTTGGCGTGGGCGTTTGCGATGATCGCCTTTTACGGGGTCGCTGCCTTTGCAATCACGACGCCGCAGCAACACAGGCTGATTTCGTTGAAACCTGAGACAGCCGGGGTTCTCATCTCGCTCAACCAGGCAATCCTCTACCTTGCAATCGCGCTGTCCGGTTCGATCGGCGGCCTTGGGATTGAATGGGTCGGCCCTGGCAACCTCGGCTTCGTGGCTTCCGTGCTGGCTGCCCTCGCTCTGCTGCTGTCGATTTCGAATAAGCCGAAGGACGAAGCCGGCGCATGAGGCCAGCCCTTAACGGAAAACGGTTTCGGCACGAGTTGCTTCCACCGCGCCCGTGTCCAGACCATTGCCGCAAATGTTCTGCGAAAACCAGTGGCCCGGGTGTCGGAACATCGCCTGCGGAGGGCTGTCGTCGTTCTCTCATTCCGGCAATTTTCTCGGCAGCCAGATCCATGCGACGATGCCGAGCGTGAGTGTCATCAGCCCCCCGGCGCCGACCGCCATGTGCAAACCGGTCAGGAAAGCCTCCTTGGCTTGTGCGGTGACTTCGGGTGTGACGCCGGCATGGTCGAGGGTTTCATTCAAGGTTCCGCCAACGCCCGGGCCGAGAAGGCGGAAGCTTAAAGTCGCCAGTGACCCCAGAAGCGAGATGCCCAATGCATTGCCCAGCTCATTGCTGGTTTCGGCAAGGGATCCGGCCGCACCAGCGCGCTCGGCCGGTACGGCAGAGACCGCGACTTCGGCCACGAGGCTGAACGACAGGCCGAATCCGATGCCCGCGATCATGGTTGAGGCAATGAAGGGGGCGACGCCGGTCTGCGTGCTCGTGAGCAGCAACAGGAAGACACCGGCGCTGA
The DNA here is from genome assembly GCF_009827055.1 of Shinella kummerowiae. GTDB lineage: Bacteria > Pseudomonadota > Alphaproteobacteria > Rhizobiales > Rhizobiaceae > Shinella > Shinella kummerowiae. The sequence goes on along the minus strand of NZ_WUMK01000003.1, from coordinate 658,472 downwards.
TGAGCAGCAGGGTTGCCACAAGGGCGGTCCTGCGACCGACCCATTCCACCACGCGGGCAGTGCCGACGCAGGTTGCGGTGAGCATGACGGCTCCAGGCAGTGTCAGCAGCGCGGTTGTGAAGACGTCGAAGCCGAGCACCGCCTGCAGATAGATGCCTGACAGGTAGCTGGCGGCGGACCATACGACGAGGGACAAGAGGCCGGTCAGGATGGCGATCGAGAATATGCGGTCGCGAAACAGATCGAGGTCGACGAGTGGATCGCTGATTTTCGTCTGGCGGCGCAGGAACAGCGCGACGGAAAGGATGCCGATGACCCCGACGATGGATTGTCGGAGCGTGAAGCCGTCGGCAGCGGCGGTCTTGAGCGACCAGGTGAACAGCAGGATCCCTGCAAACGACAGCAGAAGGCTCGGCAGATCAATACGCCCGCCGGTCGTCGAGCGGACTTCGCGGAGCAGTATCGGTGCGGCAATCAGGAAGGCGAGGACAACCGGGATGTTGATCAGGAATACGATGTTCCATTCGAAGTGCCTGAGCAACATGCCGCCGATGAGGGGGCCGATGGCGAAACCTGCGGCGAATGTGGCGGAGAAGATTCCGATGGCCTGCGCGCGCTGGCGTGTATCCGGAAACAGTGCGCTGACGATCGCCAGCCCCGAAGGTAGCAGTGTAGCGCCCCCCAGTCCCATCAACGCCCTGGCGATGATCAGGCCGGGCGGCGATTGTGCGTAGCTCGCTCCAAGTGATCCGGCGCCGAAGACGATCGCGCCGGTCATGATGAGCCTGAGCCGGCCGTAACGGTCGCCGATGTTCCCGAAGGCTATTAGCAGTGATCCGACGACAAATCCGTAGATGTCGAGAATCCAGAGTGCTTGGTCGGCCGACGGCGTGAGGGCGGATGTCAAATGTGGCATCGCCAGATAAAGTATCGAACCGTCCATGGCGACGAGCAGCACAAGCGGTAGCACAGCAAGGAGGCCAAGCCATGCGTTTCGATTGGTGGAATCCGGTAGTGTCATATCACTCATCGGGCATAGATCCTCTACAAACGGCGCACAATCGCGTGCCGCTTCCGTGGCCGGCTCCCTGCCGGCTTGGTGGTTGCATATGAAGGGGTTTCTGTTATATACTTTTAGTAAGTTACTTTAGGTATATAACGATGTCAAGCACTCCCCCGGATGCTAATTCCACTGCGAAACGGGTACGCCTCAGCCGTGACGAGCGGCACCGCCAGCTTCTGGGCATCGCGTGGCGACTGGCCCGGGAAGAGGGTACCGACGCGCTGACCTTGCCACGTATGGCTCATGAATCCGGTGTGACGAAGCCGGTGATCTACGACCATTTTGGCACCCGGAACGGCCTGTTGACGGCGCTGTACCAGGATTTCGATGCACGGCAGACGGCGCTGATCGATGCCGCCATTGCGGCCAGCGTGCCGACATTGGAGGGGCTCGCAAGGGTCATCGCCTCGTCCTATGTCGAATGTGTGCTTGCGCAAGGTCGCGAGATTCCCGGCGTTTTGGCCGGCCTTGCCGGTTCCCCCGAACTGGAGGCTGTCAAGCGCGAGTATCAGCTCGTGTTCATCGAGAAATGCCGAAAGGTGTTGGCCCCATTCTCGGGGGCGGCAGGTGTCGAACTCGCTGGCTTCTGGGGGATGCTTGGCGCTGCCGACGGCCTGTCCCATGCCGCTGCGTGCGGGGAGATCACGGTGCAGCAGGCACAGGACGAACTCTATGAGAACATCACGGCAATGATCGGCAGGAGTGATCGCTAGCGTCGATGGTGAACCGGTGCCTCTCAAACCGGCCTCAGGCATCGAGGCAGAGACATTCATGGACGTTCCTGCGGGTGAACGTGCCCCGGAAATGGGGATCACTTCTATCCGGCAGGCGGGCAAAGGGCTCTGGCCAGGTTGCAGCCCATTCTGGAAAGCCGCAAGCGGCGGCGTACTGATTGCAAACTGCAATTGGTTTTGGTAGATGAAACCAATTGCAGTTTGCAAACAGTACGATGCGCTGAAAATTTCGGAGTGACCAATGGAGTAGCGACTTCCCAGCGAAGAGCGGGCACGATCGATGCGGCAATCTCGAACGTGATCGTGTCATCTACGGGGGTGGCGTCGGAGGTCTCGGCTACGATCAACGCAATGAGCCCGAAATGGAAGACGACCATTATTGCTGCGAGCGCCAGTGAAAACCGGGAGACCAGGCACCATCTCAGCGAATGCCGCTTGAACGGGAATTTCATTCGGCACCCCTGAGTATATAGCTGACACCTCTAACGGTGTGGATCGCCGCCGCAGCCCTGAATCTCCCAGCCGTTTTCTCAGGCGCGAAATATGGCTGCCGAGGGTGTTGGACTGGATTTCGTCATCGAAACCGTAAACGGCCTCTCCAAGCATCGACCGCATGACCGTTCGTCCCGCCCGCCGGAGAAGAATCTGCAGTGCCAGGGCCTCGCGTCTTGGCAGTTCCAACGCTTCATCGGCAACGGTCACCTGAAGCGTCCTCGTGTCCATGGAAAGGTTTCCTTCGGACACGACTGACGCGGCGTAGTTCGAAGCCTGCCTGCCCGCGGCCCGGATTCGTGCGAGAAGTTCGTCCGCGACGAAGGGTATGCCAATATAGTCGTCCGTTCCCTAATCCAGGCCCTGGCCACGATCTTTCGAGGTATCATGCGCGGTCAGCAAGGATGACGGGCGTCGTGTCTGCGTTGCGGCGCATTTCCGAAAGCAATGTAATGCCATCGCCATCAGGAAGTTGCCGATCGAGCAGGACCGTCTCATGCACGCCCATCTTCATTGCTTCACGCGCTTGCTCGATGGTCGGCACGTGGTCGACGATATTGCCGCGTTTCGTGAGAACACCGATGATTCGCCGCAGCCATTGCCGGCTTGTCGTCCACCAGAAGCAAACACATGTCCGCCCTTTCGTGTCATGTCTTTCGCGCACAAGTACTCTCTTGCCAGACAGCGTGTAGAGGCCTGTCGCAACCGGGACTTGGGAGCAAGAGCTCGACCATACAGACTGGAATTTGAATGAAATTTTCATCATGTCTTTCGCGTGCGGCAAAAATTTGCGGTGAGGCCACCATCCTGCAATGTTGCCGCAATGTGGCGGCATCACCCTCCGGTTCGGGTCATTGGGAGGGTCAAAAGAGGCGTCACCAGCGGCCATGCGGAAACTGTTAAATTGAAAACCTGATCTTGTCTGCGCGATAAGCTGCGCCCAAATCTTTACGCCTTTTGCCTCGATGCGGGTTTCTCCAGTTCCGCACCTGCCAGAAGGCGCCTGTGCCGTTTAATGGAGTCCTGCATGAAGACGATCCGAGCTCTCATTCTCGCCGCCTTGATCATCCCGACACTTGGCGCGGCAGACTATGTTGCGGCTCAGGCGCCATCGACGGTCGGGGAAATGGTCGAACTTGCGCGCGTCGATGTCACGACCGTCGCCCCACGCAATCTGGGCAGCGATGTGCGTATCTCGGGCTCGCTCACCCCGGTTCGGCGCACGAGCCTGACGGCACGGGTCGCCGGCACGATCATCGACTTGCCCGTACGCGTTGGTGATATCGTAAAGAAGGGCGATCTGCTGGTGCGGATCGACACGGCAGGCCTCTCATCCGCCCTTACGGCTCGCAGCGCCGAGGTCGAGGCGATCGAGGCGCAGCTCGAGCTTGCCGAGAATGTGCTGAGGCGCAATTCGAGCCTTCGCGACACGGGCGCTGCCTCCGAAGCCACGCGGCTTGAGGCGAACGCGAAGGTCCTCGATCTGCGCGCACAACTGAAGGCCAAGCAGGCCACGGTCAATGATGCCGAGCGGGCGCTCAAGGACGCCGAGGTTCATGCCGAATTTGATGGCATTGTCGCTGCGCGCAGTGCCGAGCAGGGACAGACTGTGCCGGTCAATGGCGAACTCTTGACCGCGGTCGACCTCCGGCAAATGGAAGTTGATGCGGGCGTTCCGACAAGCCGCATCCCGCGTGTGCGGATCGGCCAGCGGGTCGATCTTCTGGTTGAGGGGTTTCCGGATCGTACCTTCGCAGGAGAAGTGACCCGTATCGCGCCGACGGCGGTGGCCGGCTCGCGTGCCGTTCGTGTGTTCATTGCCATTCGCAATGACGATCTTCTTCTTAAGGGCGGCATGTTCACGACGGGCGTGCTCAGGATTGACCAGCAGGAGAACGTGGTGGCCCTGCCGACGGCGGCTATCCGGCATGACAGCAACGGCCCCTTCGTCCTGAAAGTCGCGGATGGTTTTCTCCGCCGCCAAGATGTGACACTCGGAACGACCTGGAGTGATCAGGGTCTGGTGGAAGTGAAGGGGCTGTCGACCGGAGAAATTGTCGTTTCCGCCCCCCTGCCTCAGCTCGTTGCCGATACGCCCGTAACGGTCGAGGGGAAGTAACACCATGTTTCTCACCCGCGTCAGCGTCGGCCACCCTGTCTTCGCCACCATGATGATGGTGACCGTTCTGGTCGTCGGCCTCTTCTCGTTCAGCCGGCTTGGTGTGGATCAGTTCCCCGAGACGGATCTTCCCATCGTCGTGGTCACCGCCGGATACACCGGTGCATCGCCCGAGACGATTGAAAGCGAGATCGCGCGGCCGATCGAGTCCGCGCTCAACACGATTGGCGGCATCGACACCATCACCTCCGAATCCTACGAGGGCCGCGCGGTCGTGGTCGTGCAGTTCGAGCTCGACGTGGATTCACAGGCCGCCGCTCAGGAGGTTCGCGATCGCGTCGCGCGACTGGAGGCCGGTTTTCCAGATGGGGTGGATACACCCCAGGTGACGCGATTCAATCCGGAGGATGCGCCAATCCTGTCCTTGGCGGTCTCCTCGTCCACGCGCTCGCTCTCAGAAATCACGACGTTCGCCGATCGCGTCATTACCAGCCGCCTGAGCGTGATATCCGGTGTCGGCCAGATCACGCTTGTCGGCGGCAGCAAGCGGCAGATGCTCATCGTTGTCGATCCGGACAGGCTGGAGGCCCATGGTGTCGGCGTCGCCTTGGTCATGGACGCCATCCGGCGCGAGAACCAGGACAGGGCCGCCGGCACGCTGATTTCCGGGATCGACCAGCGGATCGTCACGGTTGAAGGGCGGATCGAAGACGTTGCAGGTTTCAACAGCATCATCGTTGCCCAAAGCGGCGGTTATCCCGTCTATCTCTCCGACGTCGCGACAGTGCTGGATACGGGAGCGGAGGTCACAAGCCGCGCCACGTATCAGGGCGTTCCCTCGCTCGGCATGGACATCGTCAAGGTTCAGGGGGCGAACACCGTCGCCGTCGCTGGAGACCTCCAGAAGGAGATCGCGGTCCTCAACGTCGAGCTCGCGCCCGAGGGTATCGAACTTAAGGTCACCCGCGACAATGCGCGCGCGATCTCCGCGCAGGTGTCCGAGGTTCAGAGGACGCTGATCGAAGGGGGTATCCTGACCGTCGTTATCGTTTTCCTGTTCCTGAACTCTTGGCGCTCGACTGTTATCACCGGGTTGACCCTGCCGATCTCGGTGATCGGCACATTCGCTGTCATCTATGCGCTCGGTTTCACGCTCAACACCATGACGTTGATGGCGCTTTCGCTTTCGATCGGTATCCTTATCGACGATGCGATCGTCGTACGGGAAAACATCACACGGCATCTTCATATGGGCAAGGATCACGTTCGAGCCGCGCTTGATGGCACGAACGAGATCGGTCTTGCAGTGCTCGCGACGACGCTATCCATCGTCGCGGTCTTCCTGCCGGTCGCGTTCATGGGAGGGCTGATAGGCCGATTCTTTCTGCAGTTCGGCGTCACGGTCGCTGTTGCGGTTCTGATCTCGCTTTTTGTCTCCTTCACCCTGGACCCGATGCTATCCAGCGTCTGGTACGATCCCCATTCGGAAAAGGACGCACGGCGCGGGCCGCTCGGCAGGCTCATCCGGCGTTTCGACCTCTGGTTCGAAAGGCTCGCAGACAGGTATCGCTTGCTGATCCACTGGACCTTCGACCACCGCAAGACGACAATCGGAATTGTCGTCGCCGTCTTCATCGCAAGTCTGATGCTGATACCGAAGATCGGCGCAGAATTCCTGCCGCCCGCCGATGAGGGCGAGGTGTCGGTTTCTCTTGAGGCGAACCAAGGCGCATCGCTGGAATACATGGCCGCCAAGGTCGGTCAGGTCGAGAGGGCTCTTCGCGAATTCGACTATGTCGACACGATCTATTCGACGATCAATGCCAGCGGTGCGCGTGGCTTCAACCAGGCCGTCGTCGCCGTGCAGCTTGTCCCGAACGACCGCCGTGACATCACGACCTCCGAAGCACTCGAACCTGTCCGCCAACGGCTCGCGGCGGTTGCGGGGCTGAAGGTGTCGGTGAGCCAGTCGGAAGGCGGAGCGACGGCCAAGCCGCTACAACTCTCCGTTCTCGGTGACGGCGACGACCAGTTGCGCAAGATCTCGGCCGAGATCACGGCGGCGCTGTCGAAAATTCCCGGCGCGACGGAGGTGGAATCCTCGATCGAAAGCGAGCGTCCGACGCTGGCTGTCAAGGTCCGACGGGAGGCAGCGAGCGATCTCGGCGTATCCATCGCGATGATCGGCGACACTTTGCGGCCGCTGGTGGCTGGCGATGCCGTTTCTGTCTGGAATGCGCCAGACGGTGAAACCTATGACGTCATGGTGCGGCTGCCGGCCGCAGGTCGCCAGGACGCGGCGCAATTGCGTAACCTCACGATTTCCACGAACCGTACGGACGAGAACGGCAAGCCGATCACGGTGCTCCTCGATCAGGTCGCGGATGTGATCGAGAGCACGGCGCCGGATGCGATCACTCGCAAGGATCTGTCTCGGGAAATCCGAATTTCCAGCAATGTAGAAGGTCGCCCCCTCGGGGATGTGCGGCGGGATCTGGATGCGGCAATCGCCATGATGGATATCCCACCCGGCTACCGCATATCCTTCGGCGGCGACGCAGAGAACCTCGCCGAAAGCCTCGGCTACGCCATCCAGGCCTTGGCACTCGCTGTTATCTTCATCTACATCATCCTCGCCTCGCAATTCGGCTCCTTCATCCAGCCGGTTGCGATCATGATGACGCTCCCACTGTCGCTCATCGGGGTTCTCATCGGTCTCCTCGTCACCGGATCGACGCTGAACATGTTTTCGATCATCGGCTTCATCATGCTGATGGGGCTGGTGACAAAGAACGCCATCCTCCTCGTCGATTACTCGAACCAGGAGCGGCAGGCCGGAAAGTCTCTACAGGAAAGCCTCGCCAATGCCGGCGCGGTCCGTCTGCGACCCATCGTCATGACGACGCTCGCCATGATCTTCGGCATGCTGCCCATGGCGATCGGCGTGGGTGAAGGCGGGGAATCGCGAGCGCCGATGGCACATGCGGTGATCGGCGGGCTGATCTCCTCGACTTTGCTGACGCTCGTCTTCGTACCGGTGGTCCTGACCTATCTCGATGGCTTCGGCAGACGAGTATCTTTTCTTTTTCCGCGGGGACCTGAAACCCGTGCGACAGACGCTTCTCCATGACAATGAAATTTCGGTTTCCTGTTCCAAACTGACAATGTTGTCGCAATCTCGTTGCTGCAAAACCCTCTGGAGCTTGTTGATCGCCACCGAGACCTGACCCGCGAGTCAGGTCTCGGTGGCAATCAACAGTCGGGGCGCCGGAACCGGCGATCGGCTCCGCAAACCTCCCATCAGGCAACACAGTAATGGCGATCTTACTTTGCATGTCGGCGAGTGGTGAAGGGTCCGTGGTTCCGTTAGGGATGCGCTTTCATTTCTGAAGTGCGTCGACAATTGCGGTTAGGCGAGGATTTGAAATCGACCGATAGTTTCTTCCGTAGTCTCCCGGTACCGTCGTGGGAGGTGTGCCAAGCCGGAGCATAGAAAGTGCTCCCGCCACCTGGCTGAGACACGTTCGACAATCATCTTCGCCTGTGCATTACCCAGGTTCCGTCGGAAGGGATCTTGTCGGAAAAATCATTCTGGGTGCAATGAAGGACAGCCTCCTTTGCGTTTGGTGTCCTCCAGATACGGCATAGAGGTAGCGCAACTGCTGGAGCGTCGGTTCGTATCCTCTCAAGAGTTCAAAAACTGATGTTTCAAGTTGCTCGTCCTGCCAACCGGCTTGCGATCATTTCTGCAATCGGGATTGCTGAGGTTGCTGCGGGTGAGGGGGCGTTGCAGACGTGCAGCATGCGGTCGGTTTCGGCGAACAGGAAATCGTGGATGAGGGCGCCGTCCTTGCGCACGGCCTGGGCGCGGATGCCCGCTTCGTAGGGCAACAGGTCGGCCATGGTGAGGCTCGGACAATATTTGCGGCATTCCTCCAGGTAGCCTGATTTCCAGAGAGAGTTGCGCAACTCCGTCACCGCCGACTTGCGATTGGCGAAGACGGTCTTCCAGAAGCCGGGGAAGAGAGCGTAATCGGCCATGTCGGCGAGATTGACGGAGAGTCGCGGATAACCCTCGCGGGCGAAGCCGATGACGGCGTTCGGGCCAACGGTCACGCTGCCGTCGATCATGCGGGTGAGGTGGACGCCGAGGAAGGGCAGGGCCGGATCCGGGACCGGATATATGAGATGGCGGACAATGTCGTTTTTGTTGGCCGGCAAGCGAAAATATTCGCCGCGAAAGGGCACGATGCGGTGTTCGATGGCGAGGCCGGCAAGGATCGCCAGTCGGTCGGATTGCAGGCCGGCACAGGCGACCAGCTTTTTTGCACGCCAGCTTTCGCCGTCCGAGGCAATGTCAACGGCATCGGCCGTCTCATGAATATCGGTGACGCGGGTAGAAAGGCGGATTTCGCCGCCGAGTGCCACGATGCGTCGGCCCATGGCCTGGCAGACCTCGGCATAGCTGACAATGCCGGTTGAAGGCACGAACAGCGCGCCGCGGCCGCTGATGTTCGGCTCGCGCTCGCGCAATTCGCCTTCGCTGACCCGGTGGACCTCGATCATGTTCTGCTTCGAGCGCTCGTACAGGGTGTTCATGCGCTGCATTTCGAGATCGGAGGTGGCTATGAGCAGTTTTCCGCACGTCTCGAAGCGAATGCCATTTTCTGCGCAAAACGCCTTGGTTGCCTCGGCGCCCTTGCGGCAGAGTTCGGCCTTGAGGCTGCCTGGCGGATAATAGATACCGGCGTGGATGACGCCGCTGTTGTGGCCTGTCTGGTGCTTGCCGAGCCTGTCCTCCTTCTCGAGGAGGATGAGGCTGCTGCCCGGCCTGTCTTCGAGAAGACGCATGGCGGTTGCCAAGCCGACGATGCCGCCGCCGATGATGCAATAGTCGAAAATCATCTGTCCTGCCCTGAATATACCGAATTATGCCTGTGCAGCCTGAGGATCGCTGTAGCCGAAATAGGCTTCCTCCAGCGCGTGGCCGTCCGCGAGATCGCTGGCCGACCCTTCCAGCGCCACGTGGCCGTTGCGCAGCACATAGATCCGCGAGGCGAGATCGAGGATACGGGCGGTGGACTGCTCGACGACAAGTAGTGTCAGCCCATCGGCATTGAGTTGGCGAAGGCTGTCATAGACCTGGTCGATGACGAGCGGTGCGAGGCCCAGCGACGGTTCGTCGATCATCATTAGCGAGGGGCGCTGCAGGATGGCGCGGGCAATGGCGAGCTGCTGCTGCTCGCCGCCGGAAAGGTGGCCGGCAACGCCGCGGTAGCGGGCCTTCAGTATCGGGAAGATGGCGAGCACACGCTCCAGATCGGCAGCGGCTTCTGCCTTGTCCTTGCGGATCATGCCGCCGAGCAGCAGGTTTTCTCGTACCGTCAGCGTGCGAAAAATGCTGCGCCCTTCCGGTACCAGCGCCAGGCCCTTGCGGCACAGCTTTTCCGGCACCTGGCCGGTGATGGGCTCTCCATTGAAGGTCATCGTACCTCCGGTCGGCACCATGAGCCCGGAAATCGTCTTCAGGAGCGTGGATTTGCCGGCACCGTTGGGGCCGACGACGAAGACAATCTCGCCCGTGCGGACCTCCAGATCGATCGATTTCAAGGCAGCAAGCCGGCCGTAGCCGGCAGTGAGGCCGCGGATTTCAAGCATGTCGTTCCCCTTTAGCGCGGTTGAGGCCGCCGATAGAAATCGGAAAGGCTTACCGTTTTTTGCCGTTGACAAAAAAAATCTAACCCGCATTCTGTCTTCTGTCCACAGAGGACTATGTGCAAAAAATTATGGCGATGCATCGTTCATCGTCAAAGGGGAACGACGATGAAATCTGTTGCTGTGGCCGCTTCGGCCGCAATCGCCTTTCTATTGCCGGTGGCCAGCGTTCAGGCCGAAGAGCCGATCAAGATCGGCTTCGCCATCGCGGAATCCGGCTGGCTTTCCAACTATGACAGCGCACCGTTCAAGGCGGCCGTCATGAAGATCGAGGAAATCAACAAGGCCGGCGGTCTCCTGGGCCGCCAGATCGAGTATTCCGTCATGGACACCAAGACGGAGCAGGCTCGCGCCGCGACGGTGGGCGCCCAGCTTGTCGATAGCGGCGTCGATATGCTGGTCGTCTCTTGCGACTACGATTTCGGCGCACCATCCGCACTTGCGGCCAAGCAGGCCGGCAAGGTTGCCTTCAGCCTGTGCGCCGCCGATCCGAAGATGGGCGTGCAGGGCGTCGGCCCGCTCGCCTTCACCGCCAACAGCGCGGCGCAATCGGAAGGCATCGCCATTGCCGAATATGGCAACAAGAAAATGAACCTGAAGTCGGTCTACGTGCTGGAAGACCTGACGATCGAATACAACAAGTCGGCCTGCGCCGGCTTCCGCGCGGCCTGGACTGCAAGCGCCGGCGAGGAGACCATCCTCGGCAACGATACGTTCAAGAACGACGATCCGTCGATCGCCTCCCAGATAACCCGCCTCAAGGGACTGGCAACGCAGCCCGATGCGGTCTTCGTCTGCTCGTTCACGCCGGGTGGCGCTTCGGCCGTGCGCCAGCTTCGCGCTGCCGGAGTCGATCTGCCGATCCTCGCCAACACGGCCATGGTCGACAATTACTGGCTCAATGCCGTGCCGGGCCTCAAGGATTTCTACCTTCCCGCCTTCATGTCGCTTTACGGCGATGATCCACGCCCGGAAATGAACACGTTCCTTGAAAACCACAAGGCGCGTTACGGCGAACCGCCGGTCTCCTCCTATTCGGTTCTCGGCTATAGCCTGATCGAGCAGTGGGCCTATGCGGTCGGTGAAGCGAAGACGACGGATTCCGAAGCTGTCGTCGGCGTCATGAACACCTTCAAGGACCAGCCGTTCACCGCCGGCCCGACATCCTTCACCGATCAGCTGCATATCCAGATCGATCGTCCCTGGCTGATCATGAAGGTCGAGAACGACTCCTTCCGCGCCGTCGAGGTCTACCGGAACTCGTTTAAGCCGGACATGAAACTGCTGTTCCGCGTCGGTCAGTAACCGGCAGCGATCCGTCGGCTGCATGGCGGTGCAGCCGACGGAACCAAATCTCCAAACAAATTCATAGCCGAGCTTACGAATAGGTCTCGCCCGATATGTCACGTCCATCGAAAGAACGGCTGGAAGCCCGCGGCGTTGCCGTCGCCTTTGGCGGCATCCGGGCCTTGAGCGGGGTCGACCTCGAACTCCGGCGCGGCGAGGTGCTCGGCCTCATCGGCCCGAACGGCGCAGGCAAGACGACCATGGTCAATGTGCTGAGCGGCTTCCAGCGGCCGACCAGCGGCAGCATCAGCCTCGACGGAACCGACGTTTCGAAGCTCACGGCCCGCAAGATCGCCCAGGCCGGTGTCGGCCGCAGTTTTCAGGCCGCACGTCTCTTTCGGGCGATGACGGTGGAGCAGAACCTTTCGGTCGCCGCGATCGGCAGCGGGCTGTCGCGCAGGGTGGCTCGGGAGCGGGCGCTGGAAATTCTCGACTGGATGGGGCTCGTGAAAAAGGCCGATCACAGGTGCGACAGCCTTTCCTACGGCGACGAGCGGCGTGTCAGCATCGCCCGGGCACTCGCCTTGCAGCCGTCCTTCGCGCTGCTCGACGAGCCGGCCTCCGGCATGAACGACGCGGAATGCGAGGCGCTGATGGAGGTCATAGCCGAGCTGCCGGCGCGGTTCGGCTGCGGCGTGCTGCTGATCGAACACAATATGAAGGTGATCATGGGTGTGTGCCAGCGCATCCATGTGCTCGATGGTGGCCAGAGCCTTGCCGAAGGCTCGCCCCAGGATATCCAGAAAAACCCCGCCGTCCGCCGCGCCTATCTGGGCGAGAAGGCGACCGACAGCACCCTTGCGATCTAGGAACAGGACGCCATGGCCAACATCGTTCAAGTTCTCGTCGATGCCATCGCGCTGGGCAGCCTCTATGCCCTCGTCGCTCTGGCGATCGGCCTCGTCTTCGGCGTCATGCGGCTCGTCAATTTCGCGCAGGCCGATTACATTACCATCGGCGCCTATGCACTGGTCGTGCCCACCGCGAGCGTCACGCCGCCGTTGCTGCTCGGTGCGCTGCCTTCGGCCCTGATGATCGGCGGCGTGCTCGTCGTGGTCATGGCGCTGGCGCTTTTGACGGAGCGCGTCGCCTTCCGGCCGCTGCGGAATTCCAATCCGTCGACGCTGCTCATCTCCTCCTTCGCCGTCAGCTATTTCCTGCAGAACCTCGTCATGCTCATCCACACCGGCCGGCCGAAATCGGTCGGCATCGGGCAGGGCCTCGCCAATGCCGTAGAGATCGGCGGCGTGCGCGTTCCGGGCATCCAACTGCTCACCATGGTCGTGACCGCAGGCCTGCTCGTTGCCCTGGTACTCTTTCTCAAGAAGACGCCAATCGGCATCCAGATGCGGGCGGCGGCGGAGAATTTCCAGATGGCCAGACTGCTCGGCATGCCGGCAAACCGGGTGATCGCGCTCGCCTTCGCCATCTCCGGTCTACTCGGCGGTGCGGTCTCGCTGCTCCTGACCATCCAGACCGGCACGCTCGACCTGCGCATGGGCCTGATGCCCGTCGTCTACGCCTTCTTCGCCACCGTCATCGGCGGCATGGGCTCGCTGCCGGGCGCGGCACTCGGCGGGTTCCTCGTCGGCGTCGCCAGCGTGCTTCTGCAAACCTACCTGCCGGCGGACCTGCGCCCCTTCCGCGATGCCGGCGTGTTCATGATGGTCATCCTGATCCTCCTTGTGCGCCCGCAGGGCTTGATCGTCACCAGCGCCGCGAAGGAGCGCGTATAATGAAAAGCGATACCATGTCCTTCGCAACGATCGGCCGCTTCTGGTTCCCGGTACTCGCCCTCGTCATTCCGCTTGCGATCATCGTGGTGGTCACCGGCCAGTTCGGCGGCCTCTCCATCCAACGCACCGTTGTCGAAATGCTGATCAGCATCGTCATCGTCGTCGGGCTTTATGTCTTCGTCGGCAACTCCGGCATCATCTCCTTTGGCCACGCCACCTTCATGGCGATCGCCGCCTATGCCTCAGCCTGGCAGACCTGCTGCGAGATGCTGAAGCCGATCACAATGTCCGGCCTGCCGCCGTTCCTGCGCGACCAGAGCATTCCGCTCCTGCCGTCCGCCGTGGTCTCGGTGCTGCTCGCCGGCGGTGCCGCCTTCCTTACCGGCCTCGTCATCATGAGGCTCACCGGTCTGGCGGCCTCGATCTCGACCCTTGCCGTGCTGTTCATCCTGAATGTCGTCTATTCCAACTGGGACAGCGTCACGATGGGCTCGGCATCGATCGTCGGCCTTCCGACCTACGTCACGGCCTGGCTGGCGCTCGGCTGTGCGGTCTTCGCGATCGTCATCGCCTATCTCTACCAGACCTCCGCCTTTGGCCTTGCGATCCGCGCGACGCGGGAGGACGAGGTCGCGGCCGCGGCGTCCGGCATCTCGCTCTACTGGTCGCGGCTGATCGCATTCACGCTCTCGGGCTTCATGGTGGGCCTCGGCGGCGTCCTTCAGGCGCACTATCTCGGGACTGTCTCGATCAACAGTTTCTTCCTGAGCTTCACCTTCCTGGCGCTCGCAATGCTCATCGTCGGCGGCATGGGTAGCCTCGCAGGCGCAGTGGTCGGTGTCGTCGTCATCACCGCGATGGTTGATATCTTCCGTCGGCTTGAAGGCGGGATTTCGATCGGCGCTGAGCAGTGGTCGCTGCCGGCGGGCACGCAGGAGCTTATCATCGCGGCCTTTATGCTGTTGATACTGGTCTTCCGGAAAGACGGAATCATGGCAGGGCGAGAAATGACCCTGCCGGAGCAGGAACAACGCGAGAAAGGGCTCATCAATGGCTAACAATCTACTCTTCAACAGCGACGAGCCAATTGGCATCATCGACAACAGGATGCTCTCCGACCAAGTTTCGGCCTTTCTCGTGCGCGAACTGATCTTCGGCCGCCTCCAGCCCGGCCAGCGCATCAACGAGGCGGAGCTGGCTCGCCAGCTCGGCATCAGCCGCAACCCCATACGCGAGGCGATCCGCCGGCTGGAGGAGCGTGGCCTGCTCGTCGCGGTTCCCCGCAAAGGCACGTTCGTGCGCACCTTCCTGCACAGCGATATCGACGAGATCTTCTCGTTCCGCGTCGTGGTCGAGCGCTTCGCCGTCGAGCAGGCGTTGCCGCAGATGACCGACGCCGACATCGAGCGTATTGCCGGCTTCGTCGATGCGATGGTCGCGGCCGCCAATGCCAATGACGAAATCGCGCTGGTCGAAAACGACCTCGCCTTCCACCTCGAAATCTGCCGGCTCTCGAAGAACCGCCAGACGCTGCACGCCTTCACCAACATCCAGGCGGAAGTGCAGATGCTGATCACCATGGCCGAGCGCCAGTTCGAGAGCCAGATGGCGGCGGCCGTCGATCATTGGCCGGTCGTCGAGGCGCTGCGCACCCGCAACCCCGAAAAGGCGATGGACGCCATCCGCGATCACATCCGCGATTCCTGGCGCCATCTGCTTGAAGCTTACGAGCGGGAAAAACCCCGCTCGTCCTGATCCTATCCATGAGAAAAGAGGGAACAATGCCTGACAGAAAAATCATCGGCATCGACATTGGGGGAACGTTCACCGACTTCGTTTCCTACGATGCAGCGACCGGCACCATCGAGAACTGGAAGAACCTCACGACGCCCTCCGAACCGATCGAAGGCGTGCTCCAGGGGCTCGGACAGGTGGACGATGTCGCCAGCGTCGACAAGATCCGTCTCGGCACGACGATCGCGACCAATGCGCTCCTGACGCGCCGCGGCGCCAAGGTCGCCTATGTCACGACATCAGGCTTTCGCGATGTTCCCTTCATCCAGCGCGGCGACCGCCGCAGCCACTACGACATTACCTGGATCAAGACCAAGCCGCTGATGAAGCGCGCCGACACCTATGAGATCGGTGGCCGTTTCAGCGCCAAGGGCGAACTGGTCACGGCGCTCGACGAAGCGGCGGTGCGGGAACTCGCCGCCACCATCAAGGCCGACGGCACGATCGAGGCGATCGCGGTGTGCACGCTGTTCTCCTATATCGACCCGAGCCACGAGCAGCGCATCCGCGATATCCTTGCCGAAGAACTGCCCGGCATGCCGATCTCGATTTCCTACGAGGTCCTGCCGAAGTGGAAGGAATACGACCGCGCTTCGACCACCATTGCGGACGCCTACCTGAAGCCCATCGTCTCGGACAATTTCCACCGCATGCAAAAACGCCTCGACGCCATCGGCATCGGCGACCGGATCGGCGTGATCAAGTCGAACGGTGGTGAATCCACACTGAAGGGCGCTGCCGAAGCCCCCGTTCAGATGACGCTGTCCGGTCCGACCGGCGCCGTCGTCGCCACCCGCGTTCTCTCTGAACTCACCGGCATCAAGAACCTCGTCACCTTCGACATGGGCGGCACCTCCACTGATTGCTCGACCGTCGTCGATGGCATGGAGCATGTGACGACCAGCTTCGAGATCGAATGGGGCCTGCCGATCCAGATCCCGATGATCGACATCCACACGATCGGCGCCGGTGGTGGCTCGATTGCCTGGATCGACAAGGGCGGCATGCTGCGCATGGGCCCGCAATCGGCCGGCGCGGCGCCAGGCCCCGCCTGCTATGGCCGCGGCGGCGAGAACGCCACCGTGACCGACGCCAATGTCGTACTCGGCCGCATCAACCCCAATTACTTCCTCGGCGGCAAGATGAAGCTCGACGCCGAGGCGGCGCATCGCGCGGTCAAGAGGATCGCCGACCAACTCGGCCTTGAGGTCGATGCGGCGGCTTTCGCCATGGTGCAGATCGCCAACAACAACATGCTCGGCGCGCTGCGTGCCGTTCTGCTCCAGCGCGGCCTCGATCCGCGCGATTTCTCGCTCGTCGCCTCCGGCGGAGCGGGTCCGGTGCACATTTGCGACCTGATGGATATTTCCGGCATTCCGCAGGGCATCGTGCCGAACTATCCCGGCCAGTTCTCGGCCTTCGGCTTCATCATGACCGATGCCCGTGTCGACCGGCATCGCACGGTGCAGCAAATCTCGAAATATTTCGACGGTGCCCGTGCTACGGCGGCGATGACGGAACTGGTGGATGGCGCCATCGCCGAGCTGGTCTCGCAGGGCTACCAGCAGAAGGTGGAGATCTACCGTTCCATCGAGGCCCGCTATTTCGGCCAGAACCACGAGCTGGAACTGAGCTTCCCGGCCAACCAATTTACCGAGGAAACCATCGCAAGCCTCTGGGAGCGCTTCCACGAGGAGCACCAGAACCGCTTCGGCTTCTCCATTCCCGGCGAGACCATCGAGACGGTCAATCTCAAGGTCGTGGCCGTTGCCGTTTCGGAAAAGCCGCAGATGCGGGAGCTAGAAAAGGGCGAGGGCACGCCCGCCTCCTCCGGCAGCCGCAAGGTGCGCTTCGAGGACGGCTGGCACGAGGTGAAGACCTACGATCGCGGCACCTTCAAGCAGGGCCAGACCGTCGCCGGTCCCGCCATTGTCGAGGAAAACGCCTCCGTCACCATCCTGCAGCCGAAACAGACGCTCCGCGTCGACCGGCTCGGCAATCTGATCATTTCGGCCTGAGGAGTACCGTCATGGACTTCGTTACAATGAACATTCTGGAATCCAGCATGGTCTCTCTCTGCAAGGAGATGGGGATTGTGCTGATGAAGACGTCCTATTCGACGATCTTCAACGAGGCGCTCGACTTCACCTGCGGCCTCGCGGACATGAACGGCGACATGATCGCCGTCGCCGACTATTGCCCGGCGCAGATCGGCGGCATGCCGCTGCTCGTCAAGTCGTGCCTCAAGGAAATCCCGATCGACGAGATCGAGGAGGGCGACGTCATCCTCCACAACGACCCCTATCGCGGCGGCCTGCACACGCCGGAGCACACCTTCTTCAAGCCGATCTTCGTCGATGGCGAGATCATGGGCTTTGCGGTGGCGATCGGCCATATCGCCGAAGTCGGCGGCATGGCGCCGGGCGGCTTCTGCGGCGAGGCGACGGAAATCTTCCAGGAGGGGCTCCGCATTCCGCCGGTGAAGATCAAGAAGCGCGGAAAGGACAATATCGAGGTCTGGAAGCTGCTTCTCGCCAATGTGCGCACGCCGCGCGTCAACTATGGCGACCTGCGCGCCCTCATCGCCGCCGTCGATCTCGGCGAAAAGCAGATGACGCAGATCTACAAGAAATACGGCAAGGAGAAGATCAAGGAGACCGTCAACGACCTGCTGCTCTATTCGGAACGCCGCATGCGCGCCGAACTGGAAGCAATCCCCGACGGCATTTACGCCTTCTCCGATACGATCGAGAGCGACGGCATCGACGCCGAGCGCACCTATACGGTCGCCGTGGAAGTACACAAGCGCGGCGGTGAAATCATCGTCGACTATCACGGCTCCTCGCCGCAGGCCTCCGGCCCGATCAATGCGACGCTGGGCGTTGCCACCTCGGCCGCCTACAATGCCGTGCTGCACATGACCGACCCGACGATCCCGCGCAATTCCGGCTGCTTCCGGCCGATCCGCGTCATGGCGCCGCCCGGCACCATCGTCAACGTGGATTTCCCGGCACCGGAAGTCGGCGGCAACACCGAGACCCATCCGCGCATCGTCGGCACCATTCTTGGCGCCATGGCGCCTGCCATTCCGAACCGTGTTATGGCGGCGGAAGGGGCGACGCACTGCAACTTCGTGTTCGGCGGGGTCGATGCGGATACGGGCGAATACTTCGCCTGCTACGACCTCGAAGCGGTCGGTTGGGGTGGCCGCGCCTTTGCGGATGGCAATGACGGCGTCGACTCGATCAACGGCAATTGCCGCATCACGCCGGTCGAAGTCTACGAGACGCGCTTCCCCTGGCGCATCGAAAGCCTCGCCTTCAACGTCGATGCCGGCGGTGCCGGCGAGTTTCGTGGTGGTGTCGGCTACTCCAAGCAGATGCTGTGCCTCAACGACGAGATCATCTGCTCGCAGATGACCGACCGCCACCTGCTCGCCCCCTGGGGTCTGAACGGCGGCACGGAAGGCGGCGTCGGCGCGACGCTGGTCATGAAGAACGGCCGCGAGGACTGGCAGACGATGCGCGAGGCCTATGGCAAGGCCTCGACCAGCCGCTACTCCAACGTCTCGATCCGCCGTGGCGACCGCGTGCGGCTCGTCACCCCCGGTGGCGGCGGCTACGGCGAACCGGCGAAGCGTGACCCGGCAGCGGTCGCAGAGGATGTCCGCGAGGGCTACGTCTCCAAGGCGGCCGCCCAGAAACATTACGGCTATCAGGAGGCCTGAGACCATGAAGTTTTCGCTGAACGGGCTTTACATCGAAAGCTACACGAAATGCGCCAATTGCGGCGTGCTGATCTACGAGGCCTCGGCCGAGGATTCCGCTCGCAAGAAGGTGCATGACGGGAGCATTTACTGCTCGCAGGAATGCGTCGACTGGAAGCTCGACCGGGATGCCCGCCGTGCCAAGGCGGCCGTCTAGGCATTGATGCGCCGGCCCCGTCCGAGCGGGTGGGGCCGGCCAACTTGAAGCGCCGCGATTAGCGCCGCGCGATAACAAACTGTCCAAGGAGACATCCATGTCCACGAACGCTGCCTTCACGGCGCGGCGCGCTGCCGCTATTCCGGCTGGCCTGTCGAAACATCTCGACGTCTACATCGAGAAGGCGGAAAACGCCGAACTGTGGGACGTCGAAGGCAAGCGCTATATCGATTTTGCCGCCGGCATCGCCGTCAACAATACCGGCCACCGCCATCCGAAGGTGGTCGAGCGCGTGCGCAACCAGCTCGACAAGGTCACCCACACCTCGTTCCAGACCACGCCCTATATCGACTATGTCGCGGTGTGCGAGAAGCTGAACGACCTGGTTCCGGGCGATTTTCCGAAGAAGACCTTTCTCGTCTCCACCGGTGCGGAAGCCATCGAGAACGCCGCCAAGATCGCCCGCGCCGCAACCGGCCGCTCGGCCTTCGTCGCCTTTTCCGGCGCCTTCCACGGCCGCACGCTGATGGCGATGACGCTGACCGGCAAGACCGCGCCTTACAAGGCCGGCTTCGGCCCTCTCGTGCCTGACGTCTTCCACCTGCCGTTCCCGATCCCCTATCACGGCATTTCCGAACAGGAGTCCCTGACGGCGCTCGACCGCTTCTTCCGCTCCGAGGTCGACCCGACCCGCGTCGCCGGCATTTTTGTCGAGCCGGTGCAGGGTGAGGGCGGTTTCTATCCCGCGCCCGTCACCTTCCTGCGCACGCTGCGTGAGATCTGCGACAAACACGGCATCCTGCTGATCGCCGACGAGATCCAGACGGGTTTTGCCCGCACGGGAAAAATGTTCGCGATGGAACATGCGGGCGTCGCCGCCGACATTGTCACCATGGCCAAGGGCCTTGGCGGTGGCTTCCCGATCGCCGCGGTCACCGGCCGCGCCGATATCATGGACAAGATCCCCATGGGTGGCGTCGGCTCGACCTTCGCCGGCAACCCACTGTCCTGCGCGGCCTCGCTTGCCGTGATGGAGATCATCGAAGACGAAAAACTGATCGACCGCGCCAACGAGGTCGGCAGCCGCTTGAAGGCGGTCTTCGAGGATTGGCAGGAGGGCAACGAGTTCGCCTGCATCGGCGACGTGCGCGGCCTCGGCGCGATGGTGGCAATCGAGTTCGTGCGTGACCGGGAGACGCGCCAGCCTTGGCCGGAGCTGGTGAAGGCCATCACGCATACAGCCGCCGAAAAGGGCCTCTTGCTGCTCTCCTGCGGCGTGCATGGCAATGTCGTGCGCGTGCTGACGCCGCTGACCATTCCGTTCGAGCATCTCGACGAAGGCGTCGCCATCCTCAAGGACAGCCTGCGTGCCGCGCTGGAAAAGGTGGAGGCCGGGCAATGACGCTCGCGCTACTTCACGACCAGGCCTTCATTGATGGCGCTTGGGTCGCGGCGGATACGGGTGCGACCTTCGAGGTCCGCAATCCGGCGACGGGCGATGTTCTCGCCCGCGTTGCCGACCTCGCAGCGTCCGACGTCGAGCGGGTGATCCTCGCCGCCGAGCGCGCGCAGGTGGATTGGCGCGAACGTCCGGCCAAGGAGCGGGCAAAACTGCTGCGCGTCTGGTTCGACCTCATCATCGCCCACACCGAAGACCTTGCCCGGTTGATCACCGCCGAGCAGGGCAAGCCGCTCTACGAGGCGCGAGGCGAGGTGGCGTTCGGCGCCTCCTTCGTCGACTGGTTTTCCGAAGAGGCCAAGCGCGTCTATGGCGACGTCATCCCCTCGGCCGGGCGCGACCGGCGTTTTGTCGTGCTGAAACAGCCGATCGGCGTCTGTGCCGCCATCACGCCCTGGAATTTTCCGCTGGCGATGATCACCCGCAAGGCTGCCGCGGCGCTCGCCGCCGGCTGTACCATGGTCGTCAAACCGTCGGAGGAAACACCGCTGACGGCGCTCGCCATGGCTGAGCTTGCCCGGCGGGCCGGCATTCCGGCCGGCGTGCTCAACATCGTGCCATCGAAGGACGCCGCCGGCATCGGCCGCCTGCTCTGCGAACATCCGATCATCCGAAAGCTTTCCTTCACCGGCTCGACCGCTGTCGGCAAGCTCTTGATGCGGCAATGCGCCGACACGCTGAAAAAGCTGTCACTGGAACTCGGTGGCAATGCGCCGTTCATCGTCTTCGACGACGCCGACCTCAATCTCGCCGTCACCGGCGCCATCGCGTCAAAGTTCCGCAACTCCGGCCAGACCTGCGTCTGTACCAACCGCATCTATGTGCAGGACGGCATCCACGATGCCTTCGTGGCGAAGCTGACGGAAGAGGTCGCCAGGCTGAAGGTTGGAGACGGTGCCGCGCCGGAGGTGGTGCAGGGGCCACTCATCAATGCCAAGGCCGTCGCGAAGGTGGCAGAGTTGATTGGCGACGCAGTGGGCCACGGCGCCCGCGTGGAAACCGGCGGGAAGGCGCACGCGCTTGGCGGGACCTGGTTCGAGCCGACGGTGCTGAGCGGCATGCAGGCCTCGATGCGGCTCGCGCAGGAAGAGGCGTTTGGCCCGGTCGCCCCGGTCTTCCGTTTCAAGAACGAAGCCGAGGTCGTCCGCCTCGCCAATGACACGCGCTACGGCCTGATGGCCTATTTCTACGCGCGCGACGTCAACCGCATCTGGCATGTGCTCGAAGAGCTGCAATTCGGCATGGTCGGCATCAACGAGGGCCTGATCTCCACCGAACTCGCCCCCTTCGGCGGCATCAAGGAGAGCGGTTTCGGTCGCGAAGGCTCCAAATATGGTATCGAGGAATATGTGGAGCTGAAATATGCCTGCTTCGGCGGGTTGAAGTTCGGGGCGTGACGCCGATGGCAAAGACTCTTCCCGAGTCGCAACTCGCTCGAAATGCCCCGGCGCGCCCGTGGATTGGAGCCGGGATGCGCTTCACCACGGGAGCGCGAAGGCCATCATGACGACCGGTACTTTTCCGAAAGGATCGTTCAGGACCGCCTACCTGGGCGATGCTACCGTCCCCATCCTCGTTGCACATGCTCTCGAACGGTACTCCCCCGGCGGAATGCCAAAGTGGATCTTGAAGGTGCGGGAGAATTGGGCTTGATCGCTGAAACCCCAGCTATGAGCGATTTCCGCAGCCGTCTGGGTGTTGTTCGGGTCGGCGAGCGCATCCCGGCAAGCCGACAGTCGTTGCCCGCGGATCCAGTTTCTGACGGTGTCGCCCGTATCCTTGAAAAGTTCATGAAGATAGCGGGTGGAGATGCCGCAGGCGCTCGCGATACGTTCTGGGTCGAGACGAAAATCCTGAAGGTTGGCGCGCATGTAGGCCTCGATGCGAGCGAGATGGGCGTTGCGGACGGTGGAGTTGCCTGACGTCAGCACGCGGTCATCGGCCTTGATCGCCAGCACCAAGAGGTCGACAAGCTGACGGCCGACCGTTGTTCTTGCTTCCTGCGTCATGCCGTCGAAGCGAGCGGGCAGCAGATGCAACATATCGGTAAAGAGACCGCCGGCGCCGTTGTTGGCCTCGAACTGCAATGTACAGAAGCGGTCCGGCGCGCGCATACGGCCGCCGAGCGCGTCGGCTTCCACCTTCAGTACCCACATGTCTGCCGCTTCGGCATGGCTGAACTGGTAGGGCTCGCTGCTGCGTTCCAGAAAAAAGCCGCCGGGCCGGCACTTCACGTCCCGACCGCACTGGGAGAAGAACACCTCAGCCTTGGCTGGCACGGTCACGAGGAACTCTTCTTCCCGGGCACCGCGGAAATGGTGCGGCAGGCGCAGGTATTGCAGTGCGTCACAGGTCAGTCGCGAGATCGACACGTCGCCGAACTGCCAGGTTGTCAGGTCACCGGAAAAGCGACCCGCCTCACGAAAGCGAAGGTCGAGCGGAAAATAGGCCGAGGCGATGGCCTCGTGCCAGTGGCGGCTACGATCCGGGGCGCGTGTCGCGCTTGTGGTGATGCTCGTCTTCATGCGGCTTCCCCTCTTCAGGCAAAGGTACGCACAGGATGTCTGCCAGGCAACGAAAATGGCAGCTTGTGCGCCCCGGCGCAATTCGTTGTTCCCTCGCTGCAAAGACCGGCGCGAAAAACTCTGCCTAGATTGATCCTGGCTTCAACGGTGCGACAGATACCGGCGGCCCAGGGAACAGACACTATCAGCTTGACGAACGGTTTCCGGGCCGTCGGTTCTCGCCTTCAACCAGCGTGAACACGATGCTTCATACCCAGACTTCGAAAGTAGACCCGATCACGCTCTCGGTCGTGCGCGGCATGCTCGAGACGACCCAGCGCGAAATGACGCTCGCACTGGAAAAGACGGCACGTTCCTCGGTCTTCAACCTGGCGCACGATTATTCGACCGCGCTCTTCAATGCGCGGCCGGAGATGATCCTGCAGGGCCAGGACATCCCGATCCATCTCGGTTCGCTTATTCCTGCCATGAAGGCGGTTGCCGGCTTCTTCGGCGATGACATCCATGAAGGCGACCTGATCCTTCACAACGATCCGGCCTTTGGCGGCAGCCATGCCATCGACACGTGCATGTACAAGCCGGTCTTCTACAGGGGCGAGCTCGTCTATTGGACCGTTTGCAAAGGGCATCTTACCGATATCGGCGGTCCGGTGCCGGCCGGGTACAATCCGAACGCGACGGAGATCTATGCGGAATGCCTGCGCATTCCCCCGGTCAAGATCTGGGATCGCGGCAAGCCGCGCCACGATGTCCTCAACATGATTCTCACCAACATGCGCGCACGACGCGACCAGGAGGGCGATTTCCGCGCCCTTATCGGCGCCTGCCAGGTGGGTGAGCGCAACCTCATCGCTATGCTCGACAAGTACGGCAAGGAACAGGTCGATGCCTGCGTGGATACGCTGCTCGACATGGCCGACAAGCACA
Organism: Shinella kummerowiae; assembly: GCF_009827055.1. Taxonomy (GTDB): domain Bacteria; phylum Pseudomonadota; class Alphaproteobacteria; order Rhizobiales; family Rhizobiaceae; genus Shinella; species Shinella kummerowiae. The sequence continues at coordinate 634,638 of NZ_WUMK01000003.1, read as the reverse complement.
TGCGCGCGCTGATATCCACCGTCCCCAATGGCACCTATGAGGGCTCCGCCATTCTGGAGGATGCCGGCCACGGCTTCGGCGATTTCGAGATCAAGGCGACGGTGAAGATCGATGGCGATGCCTGCCACATCGCCATCGATAGCCCGCCGCAGATCCCGTACTTCATCAATTCCTACGAGGGCAATTCCCATTCCGGCGTCTATCTCGGCCTGATGATGTTCGCTGCCCTGCCGCCACCCTACAACGAGGGGCTTTACCGTTGCGTTAGCGTCGATTTCGGCCCGAAAGGCACGCTCTGCAATGCGCAGGAGCCGGCGCCGCACATGAACTGCACGACGACGCCGATGGAAACGTTGACCGATGCGGTACGCCTCGCCTTCGAGAAGGCCGTGCCGTCCAAGGTCTCGGCCTCCTGGGGGCATGCCAACGGTCTCAACATTGCCGGGCGCGATTCCCGCACCAACGAGGAGTTCGTGACCATGGTGCTCGCCACGATCATCTCCGGCGGCGGGGCGACGCCGAAGCAGGATGGCTGGCACGCTGTCGGCCCGGAATGCTGCTTTGGGGCGCTCACATCGGGCGATGTGGAACTGCTGGAGTATTCCTACCCGATCGTCATCCATCGCTATTCGCTGATGACCGATTCCGGCGGAGCGGGCAAATTCCGCGGCGGTTCAGGCACTGCCTGGGAAGTCGAGCCGCTCAATGGCGACATGCTGTGCATCGGCTTCGGTGAAGGGCGCCGCATCCCGGCCATGGGGGCCGCCGGCGCCACCTCCGCGATGGTTGATACCAAGGTCGGCCGCGTCGAACTGCGTCGTGATGGCAAAGTGCAGGTCGAGCGCAAGAACATCATCGAGACGATCAAGCCCGGCGAGACGATCACCAACCTCAACCCGGGTGGGGGAGGCTTCGGCAATCCGTTCGAGCGGCCGGTCGAAAAGGTCGTCTTGGACGTGCGCAACGGCCTTGTCTCCATAGAAGGCGCTCGCCTCGACTACGGCGTCGTGATCGCCAACCCGCAGACCCTCGAGATCGATACAGCCGGCACCGAACGGCTCAGAGCCTCCCGCTAAGGAACATCCTCATGACCATGCATTCCTATCGTCTCGGTATCGACGCCGGCGGCACCTTCACCGATTTCGTCATTGCCGACCGCTCGACCGGTGAGGTCAAGCTGTTCAAGGCACTCTCCACCCCCTCCGATCCCACAAAGGCGATCGAGAACGGCCTCGGCCTGATCGCCAGCGATCTTGGGCGTCCCATCGAAAACATCATTGCCAATTGCGACCTCTGCATCAACGGCACGACCGTTGGTCTTAACGCACTCATCACCCATCGCGGCGGCAAGACGGGGCTGATCTGCACCGCGGGCCACGAAGATTCCATCGAGATCCGCAACGGCCACAAGGAAGATGGTTTCCGTTACGATCCCGACTACCCGGCCGCCACGATGCTCGTGCCGCGCTATCTGCGTCGTGGTGTTCGCGAGCGCGTGTTGTCCGACGGCTCCGTGCGCACGCCGCTTCATGAAGATGACGTGCGCGAAGCCTGCCGGGTCTTCCTCGAAGAGGAGGTAGAGACTATCGCCATCTCGTTCGTCTGGTCTGTCCTCGACCCGACGCATGAACGGCGCGCGGCGGAGATCGTGCGCGAGATGATACCCGGCGTTGTCCTGACGGTGGGGAGCGAACTCTACCCGCAGGTGCGTGAATACACCCGCACCTCGACGGCCGTGACGAATGCTTATCTCGCGCCGGTCATGAGCCGCTACATCACGGCGGTCGATGCCTATTTCCGCTCTCTCGGCGCCAAGCAGCCGGTGCGCTATTTCCAATCGAATGGCGGCCTGGCCATCGGTCAGGTCATGACGGACCGCTCTGTCTATGCCATCAATTCCGGCCCGGCGTCGGCGCCGCAGGCGGGTCTTTATGCCGGCGCGCCCTTCGGCCACAAGAATGTCGTCACCGTCGATATGGGCGGCACGTCCTTCGACATCACGCTGACCCGCAACGGCCAGACAAATCTCAACAAGAACATCGATTTCCTGCGGTATCGCATTGGCGTGCCGATGATCCAGGTGGAAACGCTTGGTGCTGGCGGCGGTTCGATCGGCTGGGTGGACCCGCTCGGCCTGTTGCAAGTCGGTCCGCAGTCCGCGGGTTCGGAGCCAGGGCCTGCCTGTTATGGCCGGGGCGGTGTGGAGCCGACGACGTCCGACGCGAACCTCGTGCTCGGCTATCTCAACCCGGAAGGCTTGCTCGGCGGCAAGCTGCCGCTCGATGTTGCCAAGGCGCGGGCGGCGGTGGCACGGGTCGCAGAGCCGCTCGGGATATCCGTCGAACAGGCGGCCTACGGCATGTTCGCCATCGTCAACAACAACATGGTCAACGGCATTAGGCGTGTCTCGGTCGAGCGAGGCTACGATCCGCGCGATTTCGTGCTGGTCGGGGCAGGCGGCGCGACGGCGGCGCATATCACGGCGCTGGCGCGGGAAATGGGCATCGACACGATCATCATGCCCAAGCTCGCTTCCGGCCTTTGCGCCTTCGGCCAGATCATCTCGGATGTGAAGTACAATTATATGGCCCCGGCGCCCCTGCGTCTCGACAATGCGGCCGCCTATGAGCGTATCGACGGCCTCTTCAGGGAGATCGAGGCAAAGGGCGTCGTGCATCTCGAGGCCGATGGCTTTACGCCTGACGCCATCGATATCAAGCGATCGATCGACATGCGTTATGTCGGCCAGGTGCATGAATGCACCGTGGATATCGGCACTTTCCCGATCAACGAGACCACGATCGAGAAGGTGAAGGACGCCTTTCACACCCGGCACGAGGAACTCTATACCTATGCGGAGCGCCATAGCGTGGTCGAGGTCGTGAACCTCGAATCCACCATCTATGGCCTTATCGAAAAGGTGCGTCCGCCAAAGCTCGCCGCAGGCGGAAGTGCGGAAGATGCGCTGAAGGGCCATCGCGACGCGATTTTCGCCCAGTCCGGCACGGCGACATCCACGCCTATCTATGACGGCGCGAAATTCGGCGCCGGTGCGCGCATTCACGGCCCGGCGATCATCGAGGAAGTGACGACGACCATCGTCATCGAGCCAGGCTGGACCAGCGTGCTGCACGAAAGCGGCAGCTATTTGCTGACACGGGAACATTGACGGTTCGCCCAGCCTGCAGCGCGGAGCCAGTCACAGGGGTAGTGGGGGCTAAAATGGCAGAGAATGTGTCGGCCAACGAAGCCGAAAGCTTGGATTGTTGTAGCGTGGCGGTTCAACCGAATGCACGCTTCATCAAGGTGGCGATGGGGGAGGCGCTTTCCGCACGTAAAGAGCGGCAGGTTGCGCTTTCTAGCCTTCGCGAAGCGCTGGCATAGGAGAAGGTGATGCAATCGGCCGCCGCACTTCGACCAGGACGAGGCTCACCGTGCGGCGGATCAGTCCAGCACCGGCGTCAGGTAGGCGGCCGTGACGCCGGGGCCGGGAATGATCGCGACGATCTTCATCTGGGCGATTGTGCGGTTGAGCGAAGCGTCGAGATGGGTTTCCATCATCGAGACCGCCGATTCCGTTGCGCCACGCAGCAGGAGTTCGGCAATCAACCGCAGCTCGGTGATGATCGCCGGATCGCCGGGAAGACCAAGGCGACGCAGCAGCCTGTCGGTCGCGATGACGGGCAGGAGGTTGTTGCGCACAAGGTCTTTCAGCCGTTCATTCGGCGTGGCAAGCACACAGCACTCGATGAACTCGGCCTGGATGGCCTCATTTTCCTGGAAGGAGCCCGCGGCGTTGACCTCTTCGGCAGCGCGCAGGCGCCGGAGCAGGCCTTCCAGCCGCGTCGGACTTACGGCGCGGGCGCCAAGGCGGATTGCCGAAGGTTCCAGTATCGTGCGCAGCACGAAATGATCCTTGACCATCTGCGCCGTCAGCGGCCCGGCAATCCAGTGCGAACTCTGATTCTTGCGCACGAGCCCGCGCTCGCGAAGGCGAGTCAGCACATCGCGGACCACCGTTCGGCTGACATTGAAGTGGTTCGCAAGCTCCATCTCGACGATACGATAGCGGCCGAAGACGACGCAGGCCGCCACATCCGCCTCGACGATATTGTAGATGCGTTCCCACGAAGAACGGTTTTGCAGCGCTTCGTCGGCGTGGCGCGGCACGATCAGCCCGAGCGCCTTGATATCGGTGCGGTTCGGCTCGATGTCGGCACTGGGCGGACCGACGAGGAAGCCGCGGCCGGCGAAACGGTGCACCAGCCCTTCCATCTCCAGTGCCTGGAGCGCTCTCTGCACGGGCGCGCGCGAGGTTTGCAGAATGTCGGCGATAGGCCCTTCCAGCAGCACGAGGCCAGTCGGCAGCGTGCCCGACTCTATATTGCTGCGCAGCACATCCTCGGCGATCTCGTAGCGCCGCTGTGTGCTGTTGGCTGCCTGCTGGTCTTTCATGGGTCTCGTCGTCTGTTGGCTTTCGTGGCGCGCTGCACTTTGGCGCATTCTTCGCCGTAAGAAAAGATCGGCATAAATGATTATTGAATACATAGAATGGCATATCATCGACCACGGATAGGGTGGCGCTCTTAGAAGGAGCCGTACATATTTTTGCCGGGCTCCGCGGTTCTCTTTCCAATTTATGAGGCAGGATATCGAATTTCGCGCTTATATTTGGGTTTTTGAACAGATTTACGGCGTTTTTCGACGAAGGGGTCTTCACGAAAATGCGTGCTCGTATGCCGGCGAGGCCCTGCAAAAATCCGTCATGACAGAAATGTCTAAAAAGTCTATTGAATACAAAAGCCATCTATGACATGGTTTTGAAAGTTAAGGTGCCCGAAAGAGGCGCTGTATGCGGAACGAAGTGAAAATGCCCAGGAATATCGCTGCGCCGCGCATTTGATGATGCGTGAATGAGAGCTCTTACTGCCTCAGAACACGGACCGGTTCTGTGGAGGGCGAAGCTTTGCGTGAACGGCTTCCCGGCTCAAACTGGTGGGAACAGAGGTGTCATCCGTCCTCCAACTGAAAAATGTGCACAAGGCCTTCGCTGGCGTGCCGGCGCTTTCCGGCATCGATGCGACGCTTGCGGACAACGCCTATATCTCGCTGCTGGGACCGAGCGGTTCGGGCAAGACGACGCTTCTGCGCGTCATCGCCGGCTTCGAACAGCCGGACGGCGGGGAAATCCTTTTTGCCGGTAAGCGTGTCGACAGCGTGCCGCCGCATGAACGCGGCATCGGCTTCGTCTTTCAGAATTTCGCGCTTTTCCCGCATTTGAGCGTTGCGCAGAACATCGCCTTTGGGCTGGAAAACCGCGTCGTTGATCCTGTGACAGACCCGAAAGTGGTTGCAGCGAGGGTGCGCGACATCATCAGCCTCGTCGGGCTTTCCGGCCTGGAGGACCGTGCGACCACGCAGATCTCCGGTGGGCAGAAGCAGCGTGTGGCACTTGCCCGTACGCTCGTGACGGAGCCAAGCATGGTCTTGCTGGACGAGCCGCTCGGCGCGCTCGATGCGAACCTGCGCATGCGCATGCGCAGTGAGCTTCGCACCATCCGCGAGCGCTGCGGCGTCACCTTCCTGCATGTCACGGGGTCCGAAACGGAAGCGCTTGCCATGGGGGATACGGTGCTGGTGCTTGACCGCGGACGGATCGCGCAATCCACGGATGCCGGTTCGCTCTATAGCCGCCCGGCTTCGGCAGACGTTGCGCGTTTCCTCAACTGCTACAACATCTTCTCCGGCACCGTCGAAGGGGAAGGCTTCCACAGCCCCGTCGGCATGCTGGCACTTGGCGGTTCCCGCCAGGCGTCCGGCACGCCGGCCTACGCCATTCGCTACGATCGCGTTTCGATCCGTCCCCAGGATGCGGCAGCGGCTGGCGACGAGGTTCGCATCGAAGGCAGCTTTGTCGCCAGCGAATATTCCGGAGCGGCGATCAATTCCTTCTTCACGCTCGACGACGGCCGGGTTTTCGAGGTGGAGACGCATCTGAGCCACGTCGCCCCCACGGCCTACGAGGAGAGGGGCCGTTATGCCCTCGTGTGGAAGCGGGAGGACGCCCTTGTCTTCGTTTAATGCTGCACACCCTGCATGCGCCCCGATCCGCCAGGAGAATGAGAGATGACGATGGCCGCAACCAGTCATGACACGCCCGTCGAAACGGCCGAACATCACGCCCGCAAGCAACCCGACCGCACCTTCTGGCTGCTCGCGCCCGGCGCACTCTGGATGCTGCTGTTCCTCGTCGCGCCGATCCTGATGATGGTCTACGTATCCTTCTGGACACAGACAACCTTCAAGATCGAGCCGACACTGACGCTCAAGAGTTGGGTCACCTTTTTCTCCAGCGACACCTATCTCGGTGCGCTCTGGACGACGGTTCGCATCTGGCTGATCGTGCTGGTCTGCACGCTTCTCGTTGGCTATCCGGCGGCGCTCTTCGTCGGTCTGTTCGTCAAGAACAAGACGCTCTCGACGGCGCTGCTCGTGCTCTGCGTCATCCCGTTCTGGACGTCGTTCCTCATCCGCGTGCTGGCCTGGCGGCCCATGCTCGGCAAGGAGGGCGCGATCAACATGATCCTGATGAAGCTCGGCGTCGTGACGCAGCCTATCGAGGTGCTGTTGTTTTCCGAACTCTCCGTCATCATCGGCATGACGCAGATCTACTGCGTCTTCATGGTCGGGCCGATCGCCTTCATGCTGGGCCGCATCGATCCATCGGTCATCGAGGCCGCGCAGGATCTCGGCGCGAGCTTCTGGCGCATCTTCCGCACCATCATCCTGCCGCTTTCCATGCCTGGCGTGGTGGTGGGCGCCATCTTCGTTTCTGTCATGGTGCTCGGCGAATTCGCGACGTCCGCCGCGCTTTCCGGCCGCAAGGTGAACCTCCTCGGCAATATCATCGTGACCCAGGTCGGATCGTTGAAATGGGCCTTCGCCGCGGTCGCTGGCGTGGTGCTGACCATTCTCATGGGAGCCGTCGTTGCCGCCCTGCTGCGTGTCGTCGATCTCAGGAAGGAGCTCTGATCATGAATGCATCCGGCATCAAGGTCAGCCTCGGCCTCTACACGGCGCTCTTCATCATCTTCCTGTATGGCCCGCTTGCCGTGCTAGCGATCCTCTCGTTCCAGACCGGACCGGAAGGCGGGCCGCAGTTCCCGATCATCGAATGGTCGACCTACTGGTACAAACACCTCTTCGGCCTTACGCCACCGTCGCGCATTGCTCCGCTGCCCATCGAGCAGGCACTGGTGCGTTCGCTGGGGCTCGCCGTCATGACCATGATCGTCTCGACCGTGCTCGGCGTCACCGCGGCGCAGGCGTTTCGCAAGAAGTTTCGTGGCTCGGGCGTCGTCTTCTATCTCATCGTCCTCGGCATGATGGTACCCGGGGTGCTCGTCGGTCTCGGCATGGCGCTCGTCGCCAACGCGCTCGGCATCGACCGCCATTGGTGGGGCACGGCCTTCGTGCTGCATGTCGTCTACACGTTCCCCTTCGCCTTCCTAGTCATGCTCGCCATCTTCAACCGCTTTGATCCGAGCGTCGAGGAAGCGTCCTGGTCGCTTGGCGTCACCCCGGCGCGCACCTTCCGCAAGATCACCTTCCCGTTGATCTTCCCCGGCGTGCTTTCGGCCATGCTCTTCGCCTTCACGCTTTCCTACGACGAGTTCTCGCGCACGCTCTTCGCATCGGGCCGGGATCTCACGCTGCCGCTGGCCATCTACGGCACCTTCTCGGTGGAGGTGCATCCGAACGTCTTCGCGTTCGGCGTGCTCACGACACTCTTCTCCTTCGCGCTGCTCGGCACATACGCGGTCCTGATGGCGTTGTCGGTGCGCCGCGCCAAGCGCATGGCGATCCAGGAGGAGGCATGATGGCCGGCCGTTCCGCCCTCATCACCGGTGCCGGTTCTGGCATAGGTCGCGCCATCGCCGTCAAGCTCGCTGCCGATGGATACAGCGTGACGGTCAACGACCTCTCGCTCGAACGGGCGACAGCCGTCGCCGGTGAAATCCGCGCTGCAGGCGGCACGGCTGTCGCCGTGGCCGGCGATGTTTCCAGCGAGACGGATGTGGCCGCCATCCATACGCTCGCCGTCGAGGCGCATGGGGAGGTTTCGCTCCTCGTCAACAATGCCGGCATTGCCCATCAGGCGCTGTTCGAGACGCTTACGGTCGCTGACTTCGACCGGATGTTCGCCGTGCATGTGCGCGGCACATTCCTGATGACCAAGGCAGTGCTGCCGGCGATGCTGGCGCGCGGTGCGGGCGACATCGTCAATGTCGCCTCGCAACTCGGCCAGATCGGTGGTGTCGAGCTCGTCCACTATTCCGGCGCCAAGGCGGCGATCATCGGCATGACCAAAGCGCTTGCCCGAGAGGTTTCCTCCCGTGGCGTGCGGGTGAACGCGGTTGCGCCCGGCCCCATCAACACCCCGCTGGTCATGGGGCTATCGGAGGAATGGCGCGCCACCAAACGTGCCGGCCTGCCGCTGGGGCGCTTCGGCGAGCCGGAGGAAGTGGCAGAGACGGTCGCCTTCCTTGCTTCGCCCGCCGCCAGCCTTTTTGTCGGACAGACGCTCGGACCCAATTCCGGCGATGTCATGCTTTGAACCGGAGTAGCCCATGACCGTAGAGACAAAACGCATCGTCATCGTCACCGGAGCCGGCATCGGTATCGGCGCGGCCACGGCGAAGGCCTTCGGGGTGCTGGGCGACCACGTTGTCGTCACGGACATTCTCAAAAGAGAAGGCCGGGCAACCGCCGATGCGATCAATGCCGCTGGCGGTTCCGCCGAGTTCCGGCTTTACGACGTTCGCTCGACAGCCGAGGCCGATGCGCTTGTCGCTGATATAGAGGAACGCCATGGCCGGATCGACGTGATCGTCGCCAATGCCGGCATCGCGCACCGCACGCCGCTTGCCGACCTGACGGACGAGAAGTGGGACCTCACCTTCGATATCGACCTCAAGGGCATCTTCCGTCTTGTACGGGCAGCCGCGCCCGGCATGCGTACGCGCCGCTCCGGCGCTGTTATCGCGCTCTCCTCGATCATGGGCGTTGCCTATGGCTGGGACGAGCATGTGCATTATTCCGCGGCCAAGTCCGGTGTCGTCGGTCTTGTGCGCGGCCTTGCCGTCGAGTTGGCCCGCGACGGTGTGCGCGTGAACGGCCTTGCGCCGGGCTACATTCGCACTGCCCAGCTTCTCTCCGAGGAGAATTCGCTTGGCCCGGCGGGTGCGGAAAAAGCAGCGGAATTCATCCCGATGGGACGGCTCGGGACGCCGGAGGACATCGCCGATGTCGCCGCGTTCCTTGCCTCCGACGCTGCGAGATACATGACCGGCCAGGTGTTGGTCGTGGATGGCGGCCTGCTCGTGGGCCGGTACTGAACCGCCTCGAGAGGGCGGGCGAACAGGGGTCGCGGGGCGGCTCCGGGGAACGATAAACAAACTGGAGAAGAGACATGTTCAAGTCGGAAATCAATCGCCGCTCGCTCCTCAAGCGCTCGGCCGGTGTGATGGCGCTGGCCATGGGCGGTGGCACACCCTTCCTGTCGTCACGCATGGCCTTTGCGCAAGGGGCCGACCTTGCCGGCCAGCAACTGCGTACCATTGGCCTGTCGGTCACGGTGCAGGAGCGCATCCTTGAAGAATTCAAGAAGGCTTCAGGCGTCGGCGGCACGTCCGGCACCGCAGCCACCTTCCCGGACGCACAGACCAAGATCCTCTCCGGCTCGAAGGACTACGATTGCTGGGAGATCATCGCAGAGCGCCTGCCGTCGATCGTCATGACGGACAATGTCGAGGCGATCCCGGCAGCTTCGCTAAAGAACTGGGCGAACATTCGCGAAACCTTCACCACGGCAAGCGACAAATGGGACCGCGCCGCACAGATCGTCGGCCAGATCTGGGCGGACGAGGCCCAGACCGTGTTGAACATGATCCCCGCCGTCTACAACTACGATTCCATCGGCTACAATCCCGATGTGCTTTCCGACGAGGAAGCCAACACCTGGACGGCGATCTTCGATCCGAAGTGGAAGGGCAAATCGGGCCTCAACACCGATCCGCTCATCGCCTTCGGTCAGGCCATCATGGCAATGAATTCGCTCGGCCTCTCCGACGTCAAGAACCCGGGCAATCCGACGGCTGCTGAAATCGACGAAGCCGCCGCCTTCCTCGTATCCAAGAAGAAGGAAGGTCAGTTCCGTGCGCTCTGGGGCGATTTCGGCGAGCTGGTCAACCTGATGGCGTCGGGCGAAATGGTCGTGTGCGATGCCTGGCAACCGGCCGTCATGGCCGTCAAGGCGCAGGGCAAGGCCTGTAAGTATGCCGTGCCGAAGGAAGGCTATCGCGGCTGGGCGATCGGCCCGTCGATGATTGCCGGCACGACCAACAGGGACGCCGTCATCGCCTATGCCGACTATTGGCTCTCGGGCGAGCCGGGCATCACCGTTTCCGAGCAGGGCTACTATTCGCCGTCCACCAACATCAAGGATGTCATGGCGCCGGAGAAATATGCCTTCTGGTACGAAGGCAAGCCCTGGGTCGGCGCGGAAGAGCGCGGCATCAAGGAAGGCGACCTTCGCGATGGCGGCTCGCTCGAGGAGCGCGCCAAGAACGTCGCCTACTGGCACCAGTGGCCGGAAGAATACGATCACCTCATCCAGAAGTGGGACGAATTCCTCAACGCTTGATCCCAAGACGTGGGGGCCGGGACGCACGTGTTCCGGTCCCCGACCGGCCCCGTGTCCGGACTTGCGAAAACAGCCCTCTTCGGGAGACACCGATGATTTTCGACCTCGAACTCAACAATGTCGGCAAAGTTTATGATAACGGCACCCCCGCCGTCATCGACTTCAACCTGGCCGTCGCCAAGGGTGAGTTCATCGCCTTCCTCGGGCCGTCCGGCTGCGGCAAGACGACGACGTTGCGCATGATCGCCGGCTTTGAAAGCATTTCGTCCGGCAACATGTTTATCCGCGGCGAACGCATGAACGACGTGCCGCCGCAGCGGCGCCCGACATCCACGATCTTCCAGAATTATGCGCTCTTCCCGCACATGACCGTGCGCCGCAATGTCGGCTACGGGCTCGAGGTCAAAGGCCTCGCCAAAGCGGAGCGTGAAGCGAAGGTGGAGCGCATCCTTGCGACGCTCGATCTCGAAGACATTGCGGAACGCAAGCCGGACCGGCTTTCCGGCGGTCAGCGTCAGCGCATCGCGCTTGCCCGTGGCCTGGTCGTCGAGCCGGATATCCTGCTTCTCGACGAACCGCTCGGCGCGCTCGATGCGAACCTGCGCAAGGCGATCCAGAACGAGCTGAAGCTTTTGCAGAAGAGCCTCGGCGTTACCTTCATCTTCGTTACCCATGCCCAGTCCGAGGCGCTGGCGCTGTCCGACCGCATCGTGGTGATGAACCAGGGGCGCGTCGAGCAAGTGAGCCCGCCCCATCAGCTTTACACCCGGCCCAACACGCCTTTTGTCGCCCAGTTCATCGGGCGCAACACCGTCCTGTCGGGTGAGGTTGCCGGGAGCGACGGCGACGACATTGTCGTGACGACCGGCATCGGCACCCTTTCCGGCCGCGCCAATGGAACCCTTGCAAACAAGGGAATCGTCAACCTCGTTATCCCGGCGGAAGCCATCGAGGTGTATCCCGCAGCCCGTCGTGACGCGCTTGCGACGGCCGGCACGAGCAACCTCGTCGACGCTCTCATCGAGCGCTCCGAGGTGGTGGGGCATATCGCCCATCTGACCGCGCGCCTCCAGGATGGCCGGTCCGTCTCGCTGGAGGCCCATGTCGACAAGTACCGGCCGGGCGATTTCCCCGCCGGCAGCAACGTATTCCTGAGCTGGAAGGCTGCCGAGGCAACGGTCATTCCAGCTCACTGACGATCCAGAAACTTCAAGGGAAAACCAAAGGAGACATACCCAATGGCGAAAGAGATTTTGTGTGGTTTCGGCGTCGACGTCGATGCCGTAGCCGGATGGATCGGCTCATATGGCGGTGAGGACTCGCCCGATGACATCTCGCGCGGCATCTTTGCCGGCGAGGTCGGCAGCCCGCGGCTTCTGAAGCTCTTCGAGCGCTTCGGTATCAAGACGACCTGGTTCATCCCCGGCCATTCGATCGAGACCTTCCCGGACGAGATGCAGGCGGTCGCCGACGCGGGCCACGAGATCGGCATCCACGGCTACACCCACGAGAACCCGATCGCCATGACCCGCGAGCAGGAGACAGAGGTGCTCGACAAGAGCATCGAGCTCGTTACCAAGCTCTCCGGCAAGCGGCCGACCGGCTATGTCGCGCCTTGGTGGGAATTCTCCACCGTCACCAACGAGTTGCTGCTCGAGCGCGGCATCAAGTACGACCATTCGCTGATGCACAAGGACTTCACGCCCTACTATGTGCGCGTCGGCGACAGCTGGACCAAGATCGATTATTCGAAGAAGCCGTCCGACTGGATGATCCCGCTGAAACGCGGCAAGGAAACGGATCTCATCGAAATCCCGGCTTCCTGGTATCTCGACGACCTGCCGCCGATGATGTTCATGAAGAAGGCGCCGAACAGCCACGGTTTCGTCAATCCCCGCGATATCGAGCAGATGTGGCGCGACCAGTTCGACTGGGTCTATCGCGAGATGGACTATGCGGTCTTCCCGCTCACCATCCATCCGGATGTCGCTGGCCGGCCGCAGGTGCTGATGATGCTGGAGCGTCTCTATGCGCATATGATCAAGCATCCGGGCGTCAAGTTCGTCACGATGAACGAGATGGCCGACGATTTTGCCAAGCGGTTTCCGCGCAAGAAGTAACCTGTCGAGGGAGCGGCCCGCCCGCTCCCTCGCAAGACATGAGGGGAGAGCACCATGTGTTCGCTGTGCGGGGTCATCGGTGGAAACGAGCATTGGACGGATGCCGTTGCCCGGCCCGGCGTGTTCACGCGCAATGTCGAACGTATCGACCGCCGGCGCGAGCGTGCCCGACGCGTCTCGGCTGCCAACCGCGCGCTGGCCGCTTTCGGCATGAGCCTCTCCGATTGGCAGGGCGCTTCGTTTGTGCTCGCCACGCGCACCGGCAAGAGCGAGGTGATCGAGGACCTCGGCCACCTCTGGCCGGCGGCCGAGCGGCTTTCGGGGCGTCTGTGCGATCCGCTCGATCCGGTTCTCATCGCCCGGATGGAAGAGGGCAGGGATGACTGATATACCCGCATTCACCCCCGTCCACCTGCTCACCGGCTTCCTCGGGTCGGGCAAGACCACGCTTTTGAAACGCCTGCTGACGGATCCGGCGCTGTCCGATACTGCCGTGCTGATCAACGAGTTCGGAGAGGTGGGCCTCGACCATCACCTCGTCGAGCGCATCGACGATACGATGGTGCTGCTGCAATCGGGCTGCGTTTGCTGCACCGTGCGTGGTGAACTGGCGGATGCCTTGCGTGAGCTCCATTCCAAGCGTGAACGCGGCCTGGTGCCGCCGTTCGCCCGCGTGATCATCGAGAGCACAGGGCTTGCCGATCCCTTCCCGGTCCTTTCGACGTTGAAGTCCGACCCCGTGCTGCGCCATCATTTTCGTGTCGGCAGCGTGGTGACGACCGTCGATGCGGTCAACGGCCAGTTGCAACTCGATACCTATATGGAATCAAACCGGCAGGCCGCCATTGCAGACCGCATCGTCATCACGAAGACGGATCTCTGTGATGTTGCGCCGGATACGCTCATCACGCGGCTCCGCCAGCTGAACCCGGATGCGATCTGCCATATCGCAACACCACATGGTCCCGATGCCGAAACGTTGTTTGCCGACGGTGCGGTGCATCGTTCCGCCCAATTGCAATCGGCGAGCGGCTTTTACTGCGACGCCCCGGCTGCGCTCCAGACGGCGGACGGTGCTGTGCACCGATCGGCCATCTCCTCCTTCGTCATCGTCGTCGATGAGCAGATAGACTGGACGGGCTTCGGTGTCTGGCTCACCATGCTCCTCAATCGCCATGGCGATCGTGTGCTGCGTGTGAAGGGTATTCTCAACCTTTCCGGCGAGGAACGCCCCGTTGCGGTGCATGGCGTGCAGCATCTCGTTCATCCGCCTGTGCATATGGATGCGTGGCCCTTCAACGAACGCGCTTCCCGCATCGTCTTTATTGTTGACGGTCTCGATGCGAACCTGTTGAAACGCTCGTTCAACGCCTTCGCGCTTGCCGGGAAGGTCGAGGCCCACCCGCAGCCAGAGGCGGCAGCGCAGGCCCGCAACGCCCAGAGCCCTTGATGAATAAACATTCCTTGAAACCGGCACCCGCAACCCCGGCTCTCCATACGGCCGGCAAGCCTAAGCTGCGCGTGCTTGGCACCGCCATCTCCCTGCTGGAAGAGTTGCGGGTGAAAGCGGAGGCCGATCTTGGTATCGAGGTCAGCTTCGACAACAACGATTTCATCGTGACGCAGCACAAGGCCGCGCAGGAGCCGGACAGCTACGATATCTACGACCAGTGTTTCCACAATCTCGATATCGTTTGGTACTGGCGTGCCATCCAGCCGATCGAGGTCTCCCGTATTGCCTTGTGGGACGAGATCAACGACCTGACGAAGACCGGCCAGATCGGCCCAGGCGCCCGCATGGGGCAGGGTGACGTGCCGGCTCGCAAGCTCTACGTCCAGCCGAGCCTTGCGCTCGGCGATACGCCGACTGGCCGCATCTCCATGCTGCCGACGACACACAATTTCGACAGTTTCGCCTATCGCAGCGATGCGGCAGGGCAGCTTCCGCCGATGGCGAGCTGGGCCGCTTTGCTCGACGCGCGCTGGAGCGGTCGTGCCGCGCTCGTCGATGAACCGGCAATAGGCATTTTCGATGCCGCGCTTGCCGCGCAGGCGGCAGGTCTCATGAGCTTCGGCAATATCGGCAACATGACCATCGCCGAGATCGACCAGCTGGTGGATATTCTCGAGGCGCGGCGCAAGGCGGGGTTCTTCCGCAGCTTCTGGCGCACCGCGGAGGATGCCGCGAGCCTGATGATCGAAGGCGAGACCGACATCCAGAGCATGTGGTCGACGGGTATCGGCATCCTGAACAGCCGTGGCTTTCCCGTAGATCAGGCCGCGCCGGCCGAAGGCTACCGCGCTTGGCACGGTGGCTTGTGCCTCTCCCGCAACCTCTCGGGCCGCATGCTCGACGTCGCCTATGAATATCTCAATTGGTGGATTTCCGGTTGGCCGGGCGCGGTGGTCGCCCGCCAGGGCTACTACATTTCCACGCCCGAGCGATCGCGCCGTTACATGACGGCGGCGGAATGGGACTACTGGTACGAGGGCCTTCCGGCGCGGGAGGACCTGCCGGGACCGGACGGCACGGTCCGCATCAAGCGCGGCGCTGTGCGCAGCGGCGGCTCTTACTGGCAGCGCGCCAACGGCATTGCCGTGTGGAACACCACCATGGATGAACACAACTATCTCGTCCGCCGCTGGATGCAGTTGGTCGGGCGCGCAGAAAAGGACATCTGACCATGCCGGCTCGCTCGATTGCCCAGCTCTCCGTGCTCCTGCAATCCGGCTCGCTTGATCCTGTCGATCTGGCGGAGGAGACCCTGGCGGGCATCGCGGGACACGCGGACCAGACGATCTTCACGACCGTGACAGCGGTGCGGGCAAGGGCGGAGGCGGAAGCCGCACGCAAGCGACTGCGTGGAGGTCGCTCGCGTGGCACTCTGGACGGTATACCGGTCGCCTGGAAGGACCTCTTTGATCTTGAAGGTCTGCCGACGACCGCCGGTTCCAGTGTACTGAGGGACAGCGCGCCGGCAACGAAAGACGCCGCCGTGGTGCATGCGCTTACCGACGCGGGAATGGTCAACGTCGGGCGCGTGAACATGAGTGAATTCGCCTTTTCAGGTCTTGGCATCAACCCCCATTACGGTACGCCCCGCAACCCCGCGTCCCCCGCCGGTGAACATCGCATTCCGGGCGGTTCCTCATCCGGGTCAGGCGTGGCGGTTGCCGCCGGGCTCGTGCCTGTTTCCATCGGCACGGACACAGGTGGATCCCTGCGCATCCCCGCGGCTTTCAACGGCGTCGTGGGCTACAAGGCGACCCGCGGACGCTATTCAATGGAAGGGGTGTTTCCGCTGGCCAAAAGCCTCGATTCCCTCGGCCCTCTTTGCCGTACCGTTCAAGATGCCGCCTGGATCGACGCGGCGATGCGCGGCCTGCCGGCGGCGGATGTGCTGCCGCGTTTCGATCCGGCCGACCTTTCTTTCGTCATTCCCGAGACGATTGTCTTCGACGGTGCGGAGGCGGCGGTCATTTCGGCCTTCGAGGCCACGGTGGAGCATTTGGTGCGCGCCGGCGCCCGTATCCGCCGCGCCGCTTTTCCGGAATTCTCCGCGATTTTCGACCTCATGGCAAAACACGGAGCCCTGGTTACCGCAGAGGCCTATGTGCTTCACCGCGCCCGCATCACCGGGCCGGAGGCGGCGGACATGGACCCGCGGGTCGTCAAGCGCACGCTGCTAGGTGAAAAAATCACGCTGTCCGACTATGTGGAAACCCTTGCCGCCCGTGAACGCCTGATCGCCGCCTTCGAGGCGCGGCTGGGGGCGACGGAACTCGTGCTGAGTCCGACATTGCCGCATGTGGCGCCGGCCCTCCAGCCGCTCGTTGACGACGAAGACCTGTTCTTTCAGATGAACGGGAAGACCCTGCGCAATACGCTGATCGGCAATTTTCTCGACTGGTGTGGCGTCTCGCTGCCATGCGGCACGGACACAAATGGCCTTCCTCTCGGTATACTCGTTTCCTGTCCGCGGGGCCGCGACATTGATGTTCTCGCTGCCAGCGGTGCGCTTGAGACGCTTTTGAGTTAAAGAATAAGTGCCGGCCGAACCGCACCGGGTTTGCCGGAGGCCATTTCGTTTAAGTTATGCGGCGATAGCTGCGCGTCCAGCATAGCAGTAATACTGCTCCTCCGCTTCGGCTGGTGGTATATTACCGATGGGCTCCAAAATTCGCAGGTGGTTGAACCAGTCGACCCATTCCAAGATAGCGAACTCGATCGCCTCGAAGTTGCGTCATGGTCCGCGCCGATGGATGACCTCGGCCTTGTAGAACCCGTTGATCGTTTCGGCGAGTGCGTCGTCGTAGCTGTCGCCAACGCTCTTTCGCAATATCTGGTTAGCTTGACGAAGCTCGCGGTTCTCATGCTCCAAAGCCTTCATCTTCTCGGTCACATCGCTCGGCAGGCCTGCTCGTTTGCCGCTATCGACCTCGGTATTCTTCACCCGCTCATGCAGCGTGGCTGGCGAGCAGCCGATCTTGGCCGCGATAGAGGAAACGGCCGCTCACCGCGATAGGTGTTCCGCTTCTTGATCCAGCACCATACTGATGGCACGTTCGCGGACTTCGGATGAAAACGTGTTCGTTGTCTTGCCCATTTTGGCTCCCCTCTCTCAGAAGTTGAAGCCTTCGGCAAACCTGGCGCGGTTCAAGCTGCAGAATATCAGGAGAAGAAAAATCCGCAATCTGATCAGCTAGTTGGTGGTCGAGCTGTGTGTCCCTTGGTTCGAATCGGCTCAAGAGCGCGCTGAGATTTGATCTCACTCTCTACAGATTTTCCCGCGTGTAGATGTCAAACGGCACTATCCTGGTATGACTGACATTCTCACCGTTGGACGCCATCGCTCGCGTCATGCCGCTGATCGTTTCGCTTGCCAGTTGCGTCAGGGGATGGGCGATGGAGAGGGTTATGGTTCCGTCGAGCAGAGCGGCCCTGACATTGTCCATCAGCTCGTAACCGACCACGATCAGTTTGCCAGCCCGGTCGCTGGCGCGCAGGGCGGCGAGGGCACCGCTGATGCCCCCACCGGCGACATACAAGCCCGCGAGATCGGCATGGTCGTGTAGAAGACGCTCTGTCATTTCCTGGGCAACGGCCGAGGATTCGAATGTCGAGAGAGGCTCGAGCAAAACGAAGTCTCGGGCGTGCTCGCGAAAATATGAACGGAAGCCGGTCTCGTTCATTTCCTGGTTGCGATAGCGCGGGTTGCCCATGAGGATGCCGATCTTGCCGGGAACCTTGCAGATGTGATCGAACGCCCAGGCGGCGGTTCTGCCGACTTTCCAGTTGTCGAGCCCGATATAGTGGATCTGGCCCGTTGCGGCGAGCTGGGAGATCAGCGCGAACACGGGGATGCCCTTCGTCTGTATGTCGGCGAGCGCCTGCGTGACGACGGGGTGGACAGCGGTGGTAATGCAGATGGCGTCGCATTCCTTGGCAAGCGCCAGCGCCCGATCGGCGGTGTTCTGTGGCGAGAGGTCTTCCAGATGCTCGATCCTGAGATCGATGTCGGCCGAGGTGGCTTGCGCGGCTGCGTCCATCAGGGCGCGCGCGACCAGTCTGTAGAACGGGCGGTGCGGCTGGAGAAGAAGCACGCCGAAACGGTATTTGGGACGCGCTGCCGCGTTGCGAGCTTGTATCGCCCCCAGTCCGTAGAAGCCGATCGTGGTGGCCGCAGCCTGCACCTTCTCCCGCGTGCCGCCGCTCACATTGTCTGCACCGGACAAAACCCGGTTGGTCGTGGCGATGGACACGCCGGCGGCCTCGGCGAGATCGCGGATGGTTGGTCTTCTCACGGATTCCTCATGAGATAAATTGTACCATTTTCGAGCTCTCGTGAGACGAATGATACGTTCGTACCCTCCAAGAGAAATGCACCTTGATTTAATAGACGTCAAGTTGGCATTGTCTGTTCACAGGACGGCGGGTGACGCGAATGCGGTGCACACGCCGGGAGGAACTGCCTTCGACATCGTCGGAACTGCGCACTTTGGGCTTTCGCCCGAGGAACGTCGTGCTGTGCCCGCGACAGCGCGCGAGCAGCGTTTCTCCCTCCTTTGACGACAAGGCTAGACGCGCGCCGGAGGCAGGACGATGGACGACCACAATTTTGGAACTCGTAACAAGCGCGGTGACTGGGCACCGAACGGACATATCGAGGTTGCGCCGTTCTGGGCCTGGCCGCCCAAGCTGATGACCGTGCTGAAATGGCTGCCGGAGTATGTCTGGCCGTGGAATGCCTTCCACATGGCGACGGCCCTGCTTTACTGGTTCTACGTCGTGCCGGAGGTCGCGGTGATGAAGACGCTGAGCTGGGGTTGGCCGCTTTGGCTTTACGCCGTGAATGCGGGCGCCATCTTCGTCTTCTACGGTTCGGTCGAACTGCTCTTCTACGTCAAGCGCAAGCAGGGCAATCGCTTCAAGTACAACGCCAAGTTCCCCGGCGAACAGCCGTCCGACGTCTTCTGGTTCAAAAGCCAGAATATCGATAATTTCCTGCGCTCGTTCTTCATCTCGATCCCGCTGTGGACGCTGGTCGAGGTCGTGTTCCTCTGGGTGTTCGCCAATGGCTGGGTGCCGTGGCTGAGCTGGGCAGACAATCCCTATTATCTCGCCTTCCTCGTCGCCGTGGCCCCGATGATCCACGAGGTGCACTTCTTCTTCATCCACCGGCTCATCCATTGGGGTCCGCTCTATCGCTGGATCCATTCGGTGCACCACAATTCGGTCAATCCGTCGCCGTGGTCTTCGCTCTCCATGCATCCGGTCGAGGGGTTTCTCTACCACGCGGTCGCCTTCTGGCACCTCGTCATCCCGTCCAACCCGATCGTCGCGATGTTCCAGCTTCACATTGCAGGCTTTGGTGCCGTCAACGGTCACATCGGCTTCGACAAACTGGAAATCACCGAGGAAACGCCGCTCGATACGCATGCCTACGCCCACTACCTGCACCACAAGTATTTTGAGGTGAACTACGGCGGCGATGGCCTGATCCCGCTCGATAAGTGGTTCGGCACCTGGCACGACGGCACAAAAGACGGCGACGTGCAGATGCAGGCCCGCTTCCAGAAGAAGAAGGAGCGCATGAACGCCAAGACGGCGCGCGCGAACTCCTGATCTCAGCCGGCGCTCGGCACCCGCGGGGAGGCGGGGGCCGACAAGAGAAGGGCTGCTTCGAGCCATTCATTCAACATTTGCAACCCGCCACTCGGCGGACACAGGGGGAGGAAACCCGATGACCAGACTGACCACCATGACCAGGGCGCTCGCAATGACGGCTGCCATCTGTCTTGCCGCAAGTATCGCGCAAGCCGCCGACATCGCAGTCGTCGGCGGCAAGACCGACGATGCCTTCTGGACGAAGATCAAGAAGGGTGTCGATGACAGCCGGCTCGTCGTCGAGGCGAATGGCGGCAAGGTCAGTTACCTGCAACTCCAGACCTACGACAATCTCGGCCCGGATGCGGCGGGTCTCGTGCGCACCGCCATCAGCCAGGGCGTCAGCGGCATCGTCATTCCAAATTGGGTTCCCGAAGCGGAAGATGAAGCGATCAAGGCGGCCGTCGACGGCGGCATCAAGGTTATCCTGATGAACGCCGGTTCCCTCGAAAAGGCCAAGGAGCTAGGCGCAATCAACTATGTCGGGTCCGACGAGTATATCGCTGGTGCCGCCGGCGGCGACTATTTCGGTAAGAACGGCCAGAAGAACGTGCTGTGCGTCAACACGCTGCCGGGCAGTGCCAACCAGGAAGCACGCTGCAAGGGCGTGATCGACGGTGTCACCAAGGCCGGTGGTGCCGGCAAGCAACTGCCGCTGCCGGCAACCAGCTTCGGTGATCCGACGGCGATCGCGGAGGCCGTCAAGGCGACGCTTTCACAGGATGGCACGATCGACGGCGTCATCACGATCGCCGCCGGTGATGCCGATGCGGCAGCGAGCGGCATTCAGCAGGCTGGCAAGGTTGAGGCCGTCAAGCTCGGCTCGTTTGATTTCAACGAGGCAAGCCTTGATCGCATCAAGAACGGATCACAGCTCTTTGCGATCGATCAGCAGCCCTATCTCCAGTCTCTGCTCGCCGTGTCTCTGCTCGCCTCCCACATCGACTTCGGAACCGATTTGCCGGTGAGGCCGGTGCTGACCGGACCAGGCATCGTCGATGCGTCGAATATCGAATCGACGCTTGCTGGCGTGTCGAAGGGCGCACGTTAACACGCGCTCGCCAGCCGCTCCCTGCACCTCCCCAGGGAGCGGCTTCGTAACATCCGGGCGACCGGAAAGGGGAACAATCATGAATTCGAAAACCGCAAGCCAACCAATTGTCGTCGCCAATGCGCCGGCGTCATCATCGGCAACACGCTTTTCTATCGGCGGTCTTTTCCGCAGGCCCGAGGCAGGCGCCTTTCTTGGTCTTTTCGGTGTCTTCGTCTTTTTTATCGCTTTCGGAAGCATCGACTTCCTGAAGCCCGCAGGTGCCGCAAGCTGGCTGAACGTTGCAGCCAACCTCGGGATCGTCGCTTTTCCGATCGGACTTTTGATGATTGCCGGGGAACTGGACATCTCGATCGGCTCTATGATCCCGGCCGGTTCCATGACGGTCGCGATCATCTCCGGCTACTACGGCCTCCCGATCTGGCTCGGTATCGCCGCGACCCTTGGCCTGGGCGTCGTCGTCGGGCTGGTGAACGGCTTTCTTGTGGTGCGCACCAACGTGCCGTCCCTCATCGTCACGCTCGGCACACTCTTTGCCGTCGCCGGACTCGTGCTCGGCCTGTCCGTTCTGCTCACAGGCACCACCAGCGTCGCTCTCAAGGCGCCGGAACTGGCGAAGTTTCTCTTCGGCCAGTTCGTGGCCAACACCTTCCAGGTCATCATATTCTGGTGGCTGGCACTGACCGCCATCTATATCTACGTCATCCACTACTCGCCCTATGGCAACTGGATCTTCGCCATGGGCGGCGACAAGATCAGCGCACGCAATGCCGGCATTCCAACATCCCGCCTGACGATTGTGCTGTTTGTCCTTTCCGCGACGAGTGCGGCCTTCGTCGGCATGTGCCAGGCGATCCTGTTCAATTCGGCCCAGGTTTCCGCCGGCATGTCCTTCATCTTCAACTCGATCATCTCGGTGGTCGTGGGCGGCGTGCTGCTCACCGGCGGCTTCGGCTCCATCGTCGGCATCTTCTTCGGTACGATCACCTTCGCCGTGGTCAATCAGGGTATCTACTTCACGACCTTCGACCGCAACTGGTCGAGCCTGATCATCGGCGTGATGCTGCTTCTCGCGGTGCTCATGAACAACACCTTCCGCAGCATGGCGCTCTCCTATTCGCCGAAGAAGAAGTGAGGTCGATCATGTCTACACCCATCCTGAAGCTCAGAAACATCTGCAAGTCCTTTGGCCCGATCGACGTCCTCCAGGACATCTCGCTGGATATCTGTCCAGGCGAAGTCCTTTGCCTGCTCGGCGACAATGGCGCCGGCAAGTCGACGCTCATCAAGACGCTTTCCGGCGTGTATCGCCCGAACTCCGGCACGATCGAGATGGACGGCAGGCCCATCGAATTCACTGGGCCCCGCGATGCCAGCAACCGGGGTATCGCGACCGTCCATCAGTTCGGTGGCACCTTCCCGCTGATGAGCATCGGTCGCTCGTTCTTCATTGGCGTCGAGCCGACCAAGGGCTGGGGGCCGTTCAAGATCTTCGATCGCAAGAAGGCGAACGAGATCGCCGTGAAGGCCGTCCGCGACTTCGGCATTACCCGGATCGAGGATGGCGACAGGCTGGTTGGCGGGCTTTCTGGCGGTGAACGGCAGTCCCTCGCCATTGCCCGCGCGGTGCATTTCGGCGCGAAGGTTCTGATCCTAGATGAGCCGACGGCAGCGCTTGGCGTGAAGCAGGCGACCCATGTCTTGAGGATCGTCAACGAGGCGAAGCGGCGGGGTCTCGCCGTCGTCTTCATCACGCACCAGGTCATGCATGCCATGGCGGTGGGTGATCACTTCGCGGTGTTGATCCGTGGCGCCGTCGCCGCCGATTTCCGTAAGGGGGAAAAAACGCGCGAAGAGATAACCGACCTGATGGCCGGTGGCGAAACGATGGCGGAACTGGAGGCCCAGATCGATGGCTACATGGCGACACATGACGGCCATGCGCCGCAACACGCCGGTGCATCGGCCTGACGCCACCGCATCAACATACCCTGAACTGCCAAAGGATGAAGACATGGGGACCTGGACCCGCGCTTGCGCAACCGAAGACGTCGAGCTCGAAGAGCAGATCCGTTTCGATCATGACGGACGCACCTTTCTGGTGATCCGCAGCCCCGAAGACGAATTCTTCTGCGTCGACGGAATCTGCACACACGAGCATGTGCACCTCGCCGACGGTCTGGTGATGGACGGCATCATCGAGTGTCCAAAACACAGCGCGCAATTCGACTACAAGACCGGAGAGGCGATGCGCGCGCCTGCCTGCATTAACCTTCGCACCTGGCCGGTCAAGGTCGAGGGTGGCGACGTTTTCATAGAGATTTGATGACATGACACAGTTTGCATTGGCGGCTTGCGCCGAAATGATCTGGCGGGAGCGAGCCATCGAATGGCGAGCCTCCCGCCTCACGGAAATGGGTTTCGGCGTCGGCCTTTGGAACTGGCCGGAGCATGATCTGGCAAAGCTCGAAGCCACTGGCGCCACCTTCACCATCATGAACGGTTATCTCGCCGGTCGCCTGACGGATGACGAAGGTGCTGCCGAGCTTCTGCGCACCGCGCGGGAAACCGCGCAGATCGGCAAGCGTCTCGGCGTCCAGCGGTTGAACCTGCACGGCACGGGGTTGGGAGAGCGCGGGCTCCCGGTCCAGCCTATCGAGGTGGTGACAGGTGATATGTGGCTAAAGGCGCGCGATACACTTTGCCGTGTGGCCGACATGGCCGAAGCGGAAGGTGTCATCTTCACGTTGGAAAACCTCAATCTGCCCGTCGATCATCCCGGCGTGCCATTCGGGCGGGCTGAGGATACGCTTGCTCTGGTGTCGAGCATCGATCATCCGCGTTTGCGGCTCAATCTCGACCTCTACCATGCCCAGATCGGCGAGGGGAACCTGATCGAACTCTGCCGTAAATGTCTGCCGTGGATCGGCGAAATTCAGGTGGCCGACGTGCCGGGACGCTGTGAACCGGGTACCGGCGAGGTGAACTGGCATGGCATCGCCAGGGCGCTGAAGGCCATGGGATATGCCGGCCCGGTCGGCATGGAGGCCTTCGCTTCGGGCAATCCCGAGGCCGCCCTCGAGGCCTTCCGCAACGCATTCACGGTGTAATCCCATGGTTCACAAAAACACGCGTCCGACCGTCGCCGACATCCGCGCCATGAAGGCGCGGGGCGAAAAGATTTCAATGCTCTATGTCACCACGATTGAGGAGGCGGCCGCCGCCGATGCTGCGGGCATCCACATGCTCTCGATCGAGGGGCGCTTCTTCTCCCCCGAGATGCGCGAGGCGGCGGGCCGTTGCTTCGTGCAGGTCGGTCTCCCCTTTGGAGGATGGGGCAAATTCGAGGGGCGTCCGCTGGCAACGGCCGAGGATTATTTGCGCGCCGCCTTTCACTTCTCCGCCATGGGCGGCGACTGCTTCTATTGCGCCGCCTCGCTCGATATCCAGAAGGTGCTTTGCGACAATCATGTCCCGGTCGTCGCCCATGTCGGGCTCATTCCCTCCTACATTACCTGGACCGGGTTTCGCGCGGTGGGCAAGACGGCCGAGGAGGCGGCCAGAGTTTTCCGGCACGTCAAGCAGCTCGAAGCCATCGGCTGCTTCGGGGCGGAGCTGGAGGTCGTGCCGGACCGGGTCGGCGAACTGATCGCGAAGAATACCACGATGATCATGCTCGGCATGGGTGCCGGCCCGGGTGCGGACGCACAATATCTTTTTGCGGAAGACGTGCTCGGACACACCGACGGACATCGGCCGCGCCACGCCAAGACCTATCGCAATTTTGCAGCCGAATTCGACAGGCTGCAGAAGGAACGCATCGCAGCCTTCCGCGAATTCATCGCGGATGTGAACACGGGTGCCTATCCGCAGTCCCAGCACAACGTCGCGATCGGCGACACGGAATTCAATGCTTTCAAGGCCGACATCGGTCTCTGATCAGAAGAGGAAAATCCTATGCTCAAAGTTGGTCTTCTCGGCGCCGGACGCATTGCCGGCGTGCACGCCACGGCGATCACCAGCCACCCTGGCAGCTCGCTGGTGGCCGTGTCCGACATCAACACGGCTGCTGCCCAAAAAATTGCTGCCCAGTACGGTACCGAGGTGCGCGATACAGATAACATTCTCCAGGACAGAACGATCGACGCCGTCTTGATCGCCACGTCGACAGATACACATTCCGACCTGATCGAGCGGGCGACCGCCGCCGGAAAGGCAGTGCTCTGTGAAAAGCCGGTCGATCTCAGTCTGGCGCGTGCCCGTGCGTGCCAGGAAGCGGTCGCTTCGACGGGATGCCCGGTAATGATCGGCTTCAACCGCCGTTTCGATCCGAACTTTTCAACGCTGAAGAAGGCGGTGGATGCGGGCGAGATCGGCAAGCCGGAACTGCTCTCCATCACGTCCTTCGATCCCGCGCCGCCGCCCGTTTCCTATATCACGGTGTGGGCGGTCTCTTCCGGGACATGATGATCCACGACTTCGACATGGCGAATTTTATCATGGGTAGGGCGCCGGCCACGGTAACAGCCGTTGGCTCGTCCATCGTTGACCCCGAGATCGGTGGCGCGGGCGACGTCGATACCGCCGTGGTGACACTCAGCTATGCCGACGGCCGCATCGCTGTCATCAAGAACAGCCGCCGCGCGGTCTACGGCTATGACCAACGCGTGGAACTGCTCGGTTCCGACGGCCTGCTCCAGGCGCAAAACATGCTTGAGAACACCGTGGTGAAATCAACGACACAAGGTGTAACAGGCGCCAAACCCACCTACTTCTTCCTTGAGCGCTATATGCCGGCCTATGCCGCGGAATGGGCAGCCTTCGTGGAAGCGGTCGACGGTGCAAAACCGCTGCCCGTCACGTTGGACGATGGCGTCGCGGCACTCGCCATGGCTGAAGCGGCAACCCTTTCGGTGAGAACCGGCGCGCCGGTTTCGATTGCGAGCCTCATCGGCTAGGCCGAGGCGGCGCGGCTGGGAGGATCGGATTTGTCAGCATCTGCAAACAGGACATCGCCACCGAGTGTCATCGAGCTCAAACGGCAGATTGCGCAGCGGCACATCGGCTTTCCCGCTTCGCTGGAACAGGCGATGCGGCTTCTTCTCAGCCGGCCGGAGATCGTCGCCTTCGGAACCTTGCAGTCGGTCGCGACTGCCTGCGGCGTTTCAGGGACAACTGTTATCCGTCTGGCCGCGAAAGCGGGCTACCGGAGTTTCAAAGAGATGAAGGCTGCCTTTCGTCAGCATCTGATCTTCTGCGCCAGGACGACTTAACGTCGTCAGGGCGCAGATCTGCAGCGCGGAGACGCCAGGTAGCGGATGCCGCCATTTAGAAGGCTCGAAAGGATATCTTCATTCGTTATCGTCGGAGCAGGAAGAGTGAACGCGCTGCGCTGACGCTGAGAGAGGACGGTTTCGAGGGCACAATAACGCTCGTTGCCAACGAAAGTGTCTTGCCTTGCCAGCGACCGCCCTTGTCGAAGGATGGGCTTCCCCTCAAATGGATGACGGATGCCGACACTACACAAAACGTAGCACCGTTATCGGCATTGTTGTCACAGCTGATCTGACCGAGCGAAACCGTAGGGCCGTGATGTGGGGAGCTAGGTTCTAGCCTGCGCCGTGCATGCGCACGTCCACGGCTGCGTCTTCATGAACGGCAACAAGACCATCGGGTCGTGACGCGAATTGAAGGGAAGAAAGTCGCAGCGTCGGGAATCGAGGCTGTGGAGGCTACGACCTCGGTACTCGAATAGGGAAGCAGCCGTAAAGACTGTGCTAAATCGACGCCAAGGGTCGCCTTGGCCAAGGAATGCGGCTCCACCTCCAACCAGCACGTGCTGCCGGAGGAGGCGAAGCAGGAAGACTACCTCGCCAGAGCGCCGAATGTCACCGAAATTCTAATTATCTGTCAAACACGATCAGCTATAGTCTGGTTGGTGGTTCAAATCCCTTCAACGCCTTACGGAAGGCACCAAAAACTCTACCATTGGAAGGCTGAAATATCTCCTTGACAGGACCTGTCCGCCTCCATTATTGGGTAATCGATAACCCAAGGAGGATGGTGAAGATCGTGGCAATATCGCTTTCTGACATTGCGGAGCGTGCGGGCGTCTCGGTGAAGACGGTGTCCGGTGCGTTGCATGGCGGCTCCGCCCGCATGTCTGACGATACGCGGCTGAAGATCAAGTCCATCGCGGAAGAACTCGGCTATGTGACGAACCTGGCGGCGCGCGGCGTGCGCCAGGGCTGGCTGCCGCTGGTTGGCGTCGTCTCGGATGGCCTCATCACCTCGCCCTTCGCCACCGAGATCGTGCGCGGATTGGATGGCGCGGCGCGTAACGCCGGCATGGCGGTCTTCGCCGTCAACCATTCCAGCGGGCAGGAGATCGGTGCGGTCCTCGACGAGGTGCGGCAGTTTCGCCCGCGTGCCGTGGCCTATGCCGCCATGTACCACAAGGAAGTGGCCGTGCCGCAAAAGCTCGTCGGCGCGGTCGGGGTGATGATCAACTGCCGCGAGGCAGAGGGTCGGATCACCTCGCTGGTGCCGGACGAGCAGGGCGGCGCGCGCGAGATCGTGCGCTATCTCCTCGCCGCCGGCCGCCGGCGCATCGCCTTCATCAACCTGCCCGGTATCATGGCCGGCGTGTTGCGCGAAAAGGGTTTTCATGCGGCCCTGACGGAAGCGGGCGTTGCCCCACTCGGCGTCTACCCGGCCGTGCGCCGCAGCGTCTACAGCGACCGTGCGCCAAGCCTCGTCGCCTCCCATGTAGAGGCGCTGCTCCATTCCGGCGACCGGCCGGACGCCATTCTGTGCGGCAATGACCGCGTGGCGATGGAGGTCTATGCGGCGCTTGCCCGTGCTGGCCTCTGCATACCCGACGATATTGCGGTGGCGAGTTTCGACAATCAGGTCGAACTCGCCTCGCGACTGGACCCGCCCCTGACGACGATGGCCCTGCCGCACCGCGCCATGGGCCGCCTCGCCATGGAGATCCTTCTGGCCGGTGAGCTGCAGGAGCCGCATTTGCGCACACTGCCGTTCCATCTGGTGGAACGGGCATCCGTCTGAAAAAACTTGGGCTATCTGCATTCAACAGGAGGAGAATACCAATGACGACGTTAATGGGTAATCGATTACTTTCGGCGCTCATCGCTTCCGCCGCGCTGCTGGCGACTGCCGGCCTCGCGGAGGCGAAGACCGTCATCCACATGATGCACCAGGGCGATCCAGGCTGGGTGAAGGCCTATGGCGATGCCGCCCGGCGTTTCGAGGAAGCCAATCCGGATGTCGATGTCGAGCTGATCCACGCGCCGCATGATGCCTACAACGAAAAGTTCAGCGCCGCCGTCATGGCCAAGCAATTGCCCGACATCATGGAACTGGACGCGCCCTTCCTCGCAAACTACGTCTGGTCGGGCTACCTGCAGCCGGTCAAGCCGCTGGTCGACGCGGACCTGCTTGAGGACATGACGGAATCCAACATCTCGCAGGGCACCTATCCGATCGACAAGGAGCTGTACGCGATCGGCCTTACCGATTCCTCGGTCGTGCTCTACGGCAACAAGAAATATCTCGAAGCCATCGGCGCGCGCATTCCGAAATCCGTCGAGGACGCCTGGACGCGCGAGGAATTCGAGGGCTATCTCGAAAAGCTTTCCAAGCTCGACGGCGTGAAATGGCCGATCGACACGTTCCGCGGTTACGGCATCAAGACCGAGTGGATCACATATGCGTATGGCCCGCTGCTCGAAAGCGCCGGCTGTGACCTGATCGACCGCAAAACCTGGACCGCCAGCGGCACGCTCGACGGCGAGGCCTGCGTCAAGGCGCTGACCATGATGCAGGATTGGGTGAAGAAGGGCTGGGTGGTTCCCACCTCCTCCGGCACCAACCAGTTTTATGCCGAGGGACAGCCGGCCGCGCTCGCCATGGGCGGCCACTGGTTCTATGCCGAGGCGGCCGCGGCGATGAAGGACAATATCGTCGTGCTGCCGCTGCCGAAGATCGGCGAAAAGGGCGTCAGCCCGAACGGCACCTGGATCTGGGGCATTTCCGCGACCTCGGAGAATCCGGAAATCGCCGGCAAATTCCTGAGCTTCCTTTTGAAGGACAAGGAATACCGCGAATATGCCAAGACCCAATCCGCTTATCCAGGCCTGAAGAGTTTCGCGGCCGATTCCCCGCTCTATGCGGAGGGCGGTCCTCTCGCCGTTGCCTTCGAGCAGGCCTCCAAGACCGCCATCGCGCGCCCGCCGCACCCGGCCTATCCGACGATCACCTCGGCGTTCATGCAGGCCGTCGACAAGATCTTCAACGGCGACGACGCTCAGGATGCCCTGACGGCGGCGGCGAAGAAGATCGACGAAGATATCGAGGACAATGCCGGCTACCCGCCCTTCGACGAGCAGCAGTAAGGCGTTTCGCGGGGCCGGCTCTCCGGCCGGCCCCGCGTTTTACGGGAGGATGAGCGATGAGGAGGAAACCATGACCCTGCAAGAAACCCCTGCGGCCGTTCTGCCGCGTCCCGGTCGTCGTCGCGACCGGCAGCGCTTCTGGCAGGAGGTCGGGATGATCGCGCCGGCCATGCTGCTTCTGGCGATTTTCCTGATCACGCCGTTCCTGTTGTCCTTCTGGACGGCGATGACCAACCAGCCGCTGGTGCCGCGTCCGACCCCGGTGCGCTTCGTCGGTCTCCTCAATTTCCAGCGTGTTTTCACCGATCCCCTGTTCTGGACGTCGCTGTGGAATGTCACCCGGTTCACCATCTGGGTGCTGCCGGTGCAGTGCGGCCTCGCCTTCCTGACGGCGCTGCTCCTGCATCAGAAGCTGCCGATGCAGAACCTTCTGCGCGGCCTCTTCTTCCTGCCGGCGATCACGTCGATGGTGGTGGTCTGCGTCATCTGGGGCACGCTGTTCCAGTATCCGAGCGGGCCGCTCAACCAGATCGTCGGCTTCCTGTCCGGTGGCCTGATCCAGCCGATCGACTGGCTGGGCGATCCCGACTGGGCGATGTTCTCCATCGTGCTGCTCTCCGCCTGGCAGGCCTATGGCTTCCAGATGATCATCTACCTCGCCGGCCTGCAGGGCATTCCCGATGAACTCTACGATGCCGCCCGCATCGACGGGGCGAGCGCGTTGCGCCGCTTCTGGCACGTCACCATGCCGGGCCTGCGCCCCACCCATGTCTTCGTGCTGGTCATCACGACGATCCAGGCCTTCAAGCTCTATACGCAGGTGGCAATCCTCACCCAGGGCGGGCCGAAGGAAAGCACGGAAACCGTGGTCCACTACATGGTGCGTGCCGGCTTCGAGGAGCAGAAACTCGGCTATGCATCGGCCGTCTCCGTCATCCTCTTCGTCATCGTTCTCCTGATCGCGCTCCTCCAGCGCAAACTCCTGAGGCGCTTCGATGTCTGATCTCGCACTGAGCCAAGCCGCCCCGCTGGCAAAATCCAGGGGCAACAGCAAGACGGGCCTGCGCATCGTGCAATCCTTCTCGATCCTCCTGATCGCGCTGGTGATGATCTCGCCGCTTTTCATGCTGCTGATTGCCAGCCTCAAGGACGACCGCTTCCAGATCCTTGCCGACATGGGCAGTTTCCGCGCCTTCTGGGTCAGCGAGCCGACGCTGTCCAACTACAAGGAGATCGCCAATTTCTCTGGGGAACTGGCCTATGGCCGCTATCTCTTCAATTCGCTGGCGATCCTGGTCGTCACCGTGATCTCCGGCCTCATCGTCAATTCCATGGCCGGCTTCGTGCTCGCCTGGGGCTCGCTGCGCGGCAAGGCGATCCTGCTTGCACTTGTCGTCGCGCTTTATGTCATCCCGCAGGAGAGCATCATCATGCCACTGGTCGTCATGATGTCGCGCGCCGGCCTTACCGACACGTTTGCGGTGCAGATCCTGCCCTGGGTGGCGAGCCCGCTCTATGTCTTCCTCTTCTACCAGTTCTTCGCGCAGCTACCGAAGGAACTCTATGAAGCAGCGGAAATGGATGGCGCCTCGGCGTTCCGCATCTACCGGTCGATCTATATGCCGCTCAGCCTGCCGGCACTCGCCACGGTCTCCATTCTGATGGGTATCGAGAGCTGGAACCAATATCTCTGGCCGACGCTCGTTACCCAGACCGACTATGCCCGGCCGATCGCCGTCGCCATCGCCACCTTCTTCGGACAGGACAGCATCTACTGGGACCGCGCCATGGCCGCTTCCGTGCTGATGATGATCCCCGTCCTCATTCTCTACCTCGCCTTCCAGCGATGGTTCGTAAGCTCGTTCGTCGGCTCCGCCGTGAAAGGTTGACTATGACACTCCAAGCAGAATCCGTGGCCCCCATGCTCCAGACGATCGAGGCCGACCTTCCGGCCGGAACGGTGCTGCATCTCTGGCTCAAGGCGTGGGGTGACGGCGACGAGGCAAGGCTCTTCGTCACCGTGGAGCGCCGCGATGTCGCCGATCCGTCAACCCGCCGCATTGAGGAATTCGAATTCTTCGAGGTCACGCTCGGGACGGGCGGGCGCACCGTGCTCGCCTATGATGTCACTACGACGACGCTCTCCATCGCCTATGCCTTCCGTCCGGACACGGTGCTGGAAGAGGGCATTCATGTGCTCCATCGCGATGCCCGGACCGCGCCGCCGCAGGTGCCGGAAAGCTACCATTTCCGTCCGCCCTTCGGCTGGATGAACGACCCGAACGGTTTCGGCCGTTTCGGCGGGAAGGCACATCTGTTCTACCAGCACTACCCGCACGACCCGCGCTGGAACACCATGCACTGGGGCCACGCGGTCTCGCAGGATTTCCTCCGCTGGACGCATCTGCCGATATTCCTCTTCCCGGCGGCACATCTTTCGGAAAAGGACGATGGCCGCGGCGGTGCCTTTTCCGGTTCGGCCATTCCCATCGCCGGCCCCGAGGGGGAGGAAATCCGCATCTTCTACACGGAGCATGTTCGCGATCGGCAGCCGGAGGAGCAGATCCAGCTTTCCGCCGTCAGCCGCGATGGCATCGTCGCCGGCACATCCAAGATCGTGCTGCCGCTGCGCCCGGAGGGGCTGAATCTCACCACCGATTTCCGTGATCCGTATGTCTTCAAAGGTCCGGATGGTTTTTGGAAGATGCTGCTCGGCAGCCGCGACCAGATGGGCGGCGTCGTGCTACTCTACGAGACCACCGATCCGCAGGGCGCAGACGGCTGGACCTTCGTCGGGATCGTCCACCGCGAGGATCGTTTCGGCATGACGGCGGCGGAATGCCCGTGCATGGTGCCGCTCGGCGGTAAGGGCGACGATCCCAAGACGCGCTGGGCGCTGATCTTCGGCCTTCTCACCAGCCGCGATCCGGCCACCGGCCGCCGTAACCTCACCTCCGTCACCGTCGGCCGCTTCGATGGTCGACGCTTTGAACCGGAGTTCGAGCAGGAACTGGACTTCGGTTCCGACGCCTATGCTTTCCAGGCTTTCGTCGATGGCGAGGAGCCTGTCGGCATGGCTTGGCTGGCGAACTGGACGGACTTTTCCAAGAAGGAGGATTTCCCGACAGCGATGACACTGCCGCGCCGCGTGCTGCTCGATGGCGACGCCGTGCTGACGCCGCCCATCGCGGCCGTGGAAAGCCTGCGTCACACGCTCATCGACGACACCGCACTCGCGGCCGGCGAGGCCGTGCCGCTCGGCAACGGCGCCGTCGAGATCGTGCTTGATCTTGCCGAACTAGGCGCTGCCTTCGACCTCGCTTTCGATCACCCGGATGTAAAACTCGGCGTACGGCTCGATGACGAGGGCCTCGCCATCGTCTTCGATGTCGGCACGGGCAAGACGCCGCCGCGCTATATCGCCGCCGGTGCAAACCCGAAGGAATTGCGCATCTTCCTCGATGCCGGCTCCATCGAGGTTTTTGCCGACAACGGTCGCTGGACCGGCACCAAGCGCATTCCGGGTTTTTCCGCCGCGCGTTCGGCAAGGCTCACCGGCACCGTCGCTGCTGCAAAAATCTGGCAGCTGAAACTTTGAGGGAGGAAACACAATGGCATCGGTAGCGATCGATCGGGTTCTGAAACAATATGGCGCGGCTTCCGTCATCCATGGCGTATCCGTGGATATCGAGGACGGTGAGTTCGTCACGCTCGTCGGTCCCTCGGGCTGCGGCAAGTCCACGCTTCTGCGCATGCTGGCGGGGCTGGAGGAGATCAGCGGCGGCGAGATCCGTATCGACGGGCGCGCCGTCAATGACGTCGCGCCGAAGGAGCGGGACATCGCCATGGTGTTCCAGAGCTACGCGCTCTACCCGCACATGACGGTGCGGCAAAACATGGGGTTCGCGCTGAAGCTTCAGGGACGTGACAAGGCAACGATCGACAAGCTCGTCAACGAAGCCGCCGGTATCCTCGCCCTCGAACCCTTGCTAGAGCGCCTGCCAAAGCAGCTTTCCGGCGGCCAGCGCCAGCGTGTCGCCATGGGCCGCGCCATCGTGCGCCACCCGAAGGTGTTCCTGTTCGACGAACCGCTCTCCAACCTCGACGCAAAACTGCGCGTGACCATGCGCAGCGAGATCAAGGAGTTGCACCAGCGGCTCGGCACCACCATCGTCTATGTCACGCATGACCAGATCGAGGCGATGACCATGGCGGACAAGATCGTGGTGATGCGCGCCGGCCGCGTCGAGCAGGTCGGTCGGCCGCTCGACCTCTACGACCGCCCCGGCAACACCTTCGTCGCCACCTTCATCGGCTCGCCGTCCATGAATCTGTTCGAGGGCGTCGTCGCGGATGGCGTCTTCCATATCGAGGGCGGAGTCACCCTGCCGCTGCCGGCCCATGGCGGCCATAGCGAGGCGCACACCTACGGCATTCGCCCGGAGGACCTCGAACTCGCGGAGAGCGGCATACCCACGCGGGTACTGACCGTCGAGCCAACGGGTGCGGAAACCCATCTTTCGGTGCGCGTCGGCACGCAGACGGCCGCCATCGTGCTGCACCGTCGAGTGGATCTCAAGCCTGACCAGCACATCCATCTCATGCCGAAATCAGAGAAAATCCACCTTTTCTCTACCGAAGGTCTCAGGATCAACTGACCCTTCCGCCTTCCGCCTTCCGCCTTCCGCCTTCCGCCGAACCGTACCCGTCTGTCCGACGGGTACGGTTCGGTTTCGCTGTCTGTGGCCGCCGCTCCCGGTTCGGGAATGGCGGATACCCATTTTTTTCAGGCGAGGTGCTGCTTGAAGAAGGGCGTTACCTTCTCGAGCGCGAGGCCGACCGGCTCCGGCTTGTCGTAGAGGTCGTAGTGCGACCAGTCCTCGAGCGAGACCAACTGGCGGTCCTTCGACGCGGTGGCGCGGCCGTAGATTTCCATGCCGTCGCGGAAGGCGCCGAATGCGCCGATCTTCTGGCCGATCACCACCATCACGGGCTGCGTGAGAAGGGTTTCGGCAAAGGCGAAGGCATCCCAGGCGAGCGTCTTCTGCGCGTGGGAGAAGAGCATGCGCGTCGCGCCGCCTTCCTCCTGGCCACGCGGGGTCTTGTAATAGTCAGTCGCCTCGAACACGTCGCGTTCGATGAGGCCAGCCTGTCTCGCCACGTCGAGGCTGGCGGGCAGCAGTTCGTTGCCCTGAAGCTCGCCGCCGCGTGCTTCCTTCGTGCGCTGGGCGGCCATGGCAGAAAGCGCGCCGAGCGGGTTGTAGCCGCTGAAGCCTTCACGGAAGAGACGGCCGATGTTGACGCCGGTGATCGAGACGACGGCTTTGATGCGCTTTTCGGTCATGGTCGCGTTGACGGCATAGCCGCCGCCGCCGCAGACGCCGAGAACGCCGATGCGGTTCTCGTCGACATAGGGCAGGGTCACGAGATAATCGATGACGCGGCTGACATCCTCGACCCGCTGCGTCGGGTCCTCGACCCAGCGCGGCGCACCGCCCGACTGACCCTGGAAACTGGCGTCATAGGCGATGACGACGAAGCCTTCCGCGGCCAGCGCCTTGCCATAGACATTGCCCGAGGTCTGCTCCTTGCAACTGCCGAAGGGATGGATGCTGACGATGGCGGGATAGGTCTTCGTCTCGTCGAAGCCCGGCGGGAACTGGATGGTCGCGGCGATGGGCCAGGCCATGTCCGGGTTCTGGAATGTGACGCTTTTCATGTCTTTTCTCCAAGAGAGGCCGGGGCCGTGTGTCGCCCGACTGTGTGGATGGGTTATTCAGCGGCCTGGCGGGCGGCTTCGCCAGCAAGCTTTGCGCGGAAGAAGGGGGCGAGGACGGAGACGGCTTCGTCGACATAGGACTTGCCGTCATAGAGCGACATGTGGTTCGCACCCTCGACGATGTGCATGGCCTTGTCCGTGCTGGCGGCGCGGGCGAGCAGGTCGTCGCTCATCCACTTGCTGCCGGCGGCCGAGCCGACGACCGAGAGGATCGGCTGGGTGAGGTAGACGTCGGCCATGTGATAGGCGTCGTAGGTGATGATCTGGTTGAGGCTGCGCAGCGTGGCGAAACCGGGCGCCGTGGCGCATTCCGCGCGGGGCGTGTGGTAGTATTCCCAGGCTTCGCGCAGTTCGGCGTTCGGTGCGTCTTCTTCCTTCATCGGGGCGAGCGGCATGATGGCGGCTGCACCACCCTTGGCATCCGCGGTGCGGGCATTCGAGCCGGCGACGACATAGGGCAGGGCCTCGATCGAGGCGACGTTATTTTCCCAGCCATTGCGGAACATCGACCCGATATTGACGGCGCTGACCGTGCCGACCGCCTTGATGCGGCGATCCTGGATGGCGGCATTGGCCGTGTAGCCGGCGCCGGCGCAGATGCCCATGGCGCCGATGCGCTCCTGGTCGATGTAGGGCAGCGTCGTCAGGTAGTCGATGACGGCACTGACATCTTCGGTGCGGATATAGGGGTTTTCCAGCTGGCGCGGCTCGCCGGTGGATTCTCCCTGGTAGGAGGCGTCGTAGGCGATGGTGACGAAGCCGGCTTCGGCGAGTTTCTTGGCATAGGTGCCTGCCGTCTGCTCCTTCACGCCGCCACCCGGATGGGAAACCACGACGGCCGGATAGCTACCGGCTTCGCTAAAGCCTTCCGGGAAATTGATGACGGCCGAGAGCGTGACGGCCGGGTTGTTGGTGTTGGTAAAGCTGATCTTGCCCATGGTGGTCTCCTCGGTTTGGCCGGAGTTGAAAATGTTTTCCGGCTTGGATGACTGGAAATATAGGCCTCTCTCGCCTATCACTCTATGGCAGTGAACTGCTTGAACCTATCACTGGAGTGATAAATGCGGCGCGAGGAAATGGCAGACCTGACCGCCTTCGTGGTGGTGGCCGAGGAGCGGAATTTTACCCGAGCGGCCGCAAAGCTCGGGCTTTCCCAGTCCGCGCTGAGCGGCATCGTGCGGCGGTTGGAGGAACGGGTCGGCATTCGCCTGCTGGCCCGCACCACCCGCAGCGTCGCGCCGACCGAGGCGGGCGAGCGGCTCGTCCAGCGGCTTTCGCCGATGCTACGCGATCTCGACCAGAGCATGGCCGATCTCAGCGAGTTCCGTGACAAGCCGGCTGGCCTCGTCCGCATCACGACCGTGGAGCACGCGGCCAAGACCATCATTGCACCGGCACTGAAGCCGCTTCTGACGGACTATCCCGACATCACGGTCGAACTGACAGTTGATTACGGCCTCGCCGATGTGGTGACAGACAGGTTCGATGCGGGCGTGCGGCTTGGCGAGCAGGTAGCCAAAGACATGATCGCCGTGCGCATGTCGCCCGACATTCCCATGGCGATCGTCGGCGCGCCCGATTACCTGCGCAAGCACGGCGCGCCATCAGAGCCCCAACAGCTCATCGATCACCGCTGCATCAACCTGCGCCTGCCGACGTCGGACACGTTGAATGCCTGGCGGCTCATCCAGGACGGTCGCGAGGTGCGGGTGCGGGTAGAGGGACCGTTGATCTTCAATACGATCGATCTCATCCTCGACGCGGCGGTCGCCGGCCTCGGTCTCGCCTATCTGCCATTGGATCAGGTCGAGGCGCATATGGAGAACGGGCGTCTTGTGCGCGTGCTTGGCGAATGGACGCCGCCGCTACCCGCATACCACCTCTACTATCCCAGCCGCCGACACACGTCGGCCGCCTTCAAGCTGTTCGTCGATGCGCTGCGCTATCGTGGACCCCGGTAGCGTGGACGAGCGAATTACGAAAAGCTGTTACGCCGCCCTTTAGCCAGGTTGCCTGTCCGGGGCGTTGCCGTCTACCGCCTTCGCCTCCGGGAATTCGGCGACAACACGTAGGCCTGGGGCATTGTCGAACAGCATCATTCTTGCGCCGTGGAGATCCGCTATCGCTTTCACCAGACTGAGACCCAGTCCTGTGCCCGCCGTCGTTCTGCTTTTCTCGACCCGGTAGAAGCGGTCGAAAACGCGTGCGTGATCCTCGGGCGGAATACCCGGTCCGTTGTCGGCGACGCTCAGGTGGATGAGGCGGGAGCGATGGGAGAGGCTAAGCACGATTTGCGATCCGGCGGGTGTGTGGCGCATCGCATTCGCCAGCAGATTTGCGATCAATTGTCTGATCAGGTCCGGGTCACCTTCGATCCAGCATGCGGCTGTGGTGCCGTCCAGTGTCAGTGAATAGCCGGCTTCGGAGGCGGTCGCGTCGTAGATTTCGTAAAGGTCGTCGACCAATGGTTTCAGGTCGAAAATCGTGAAATTTGCGGTCCGGCTTTGCGATTCCAGCTGGGCGATCCGCAGCAGCGCGTCGAACGTCTTTGCAATGGAGGCCAGTTCCGCCAAGGCGGCTTCGATGCCATCCCTCATCGCATCGGTCTCGTCCGATTGCAGGGCATCCTCCAGCATCAGAAACGTGCGGCCGATCGGCGTCTTCAGGTCGTGCGCGATATCGGTACTGACCTGTTTCAGGACGACGACGCTCATCTCGAGGCGGGACAGGGCGATGTTGACCTCGCTGGAAAGGATATCGATGTCATCCATCCGGGAGGAAACGGGCAGCCGCCTTGAGAGCGCGCCATGGCCTATCGCGTGTGCGGTCTGGGAAAGGACGATGATGCGCTCGCGCGTCCGGTAAGCCAGGATCGCGGCGCCTGTCATTCCCACGACGAGGATAATGGCCGTGGCCCATCCGAAGCTCGTCAGGACGATGTGGGCCAGCCGGTCCGTGTCGTCATAGCTGATGCCGACGATCAGGTCATTGTCACCCAATGACCCCTTGAACAGCTTGTAGAGGGGCGCGCTCCCGTTCTGGTCTTCGGGTCGCAGCGTGGAAAATCCCTCGGGCACGTCGGATAGGTCGCTATTGCCGGCAATCGGTTCACCCACCGCCCTTCGCAAGGTGTAGATGGTTTCCTGGCCCCGAATGGCGGGGCCGTGGCTTTCGATCATCTGGACAGCGCCGCCGAGGCCGCGCGCCTCATAGGCCGTCGTAATTTCGCGATACCGTTCCATGACGCTGGCGTTCAGCCGCTCGTCGAGGAACCGCACCACCATTTGGTAGGCAGCAATGTTGGCGAGGAGGTAGGCAATGACGAACAGAGCGATGTAGAGGATCGCAAGCCGGACAGCGGTGCTTTTGAAAAGGCTACCTGCGGGCATGCAGCGTATAGCCGGTGTTTTTTACGGTGTGCAGGAGGGGGGTAGCGAACGGCCTGTCTATTTTCGCCCGAAGGCGGCTGATGTGTGTCTCGACCACGGAGCTTTGCGGGTCGAAGTTGAAGTTCCAGATCTTTTCGAGAAACATCGTCTTTGTCAGCACCCGCCCTTCATTGCGCATCAAGAGTTCGAGCAGCGAGAATTCGCGCGGCAGGAGATCGATGCGCTGTCCATCGCGATAGGCCGTTCTGGCGACCAGGTCCATTTCCAGGTCGCCGACCTGCAGCTTTGTCCTTTCGGTTGCCATGGGTGGGCGTCGAACGAGAGCATTGATCCGGGCAGTGAGCTCGGAAAAGGCAAACGGTTTTACGAGGTAGTCGTCGCCTCCCGCATCGAGCCCCTCCACCCTGTCGTCCACGCTGCTCATCGCCGTCAGAAACAGGACCGGCGTTCGCACCGAGGCGGCGCGCAGGCTTTTGACGAGGTTCAGGCCATCCAGCCCCGGGATCATCCGGTCGACGACCAGCGCATCGTATCCGACATCGAGGCCCGCCGCGAGCGCATCGCGACCATCCCGCAGCCAATCGACGGCATGCCCAGCCGTGCTGAGACCCTTCTGAATATAGGATCCCGTGGTTTGATCGTCTTCGACAAGAAGTATTTTCATGCGTGAAGTCGTCGTCTTTGGTTTCGAGCGCAGGTGACAGTTCAAGTCTCATCTTCAGCGCTTTGAAATCGGGCATTCTTGCGGCAAGTTCTCGCCGTCCGGTTTTACAAATTTGTATAGTGCGCGACAGGCGCCTGAAAAACGCATGGTCCAAAGTCTCGATGCTGCATGTGGCAGCTACAAACGAGGAATAGATCATGATGCAGAAAATCACCGTCGCGCTTATCGTCGTGATGTCCGTCACATCAGGCGCGTTCGCCAATACGACCCTCAGCGAGACCGCCTCGCCCATTTCGAAAATCACGCAGGGACATGGTGCGTCCGGCGACACGGCGTCCTCATCCTCCGATCCCGATGTCAGCTTCCGTGTGCTCGACAATGGCAAAGTCGAACGTACGAACAGCCGTTACGGCATCGTGTCCACTATCGATCCGATGACCGACTATCTGAAGAAGAACCGCAGGTAGTCGCAAGCGAGCGCAAGCCCGGCGTCCTGCAGGTTGCCGGGCGCACGCGATCCGCGGAGTGATGCGCCTGACAGTGCTTGCGCACAGCGGCACGAACTCCTGGCCTGAAGGCTTGCCGGTTGACAATTCTCAAGGCTCCATTGATCTAGATAGGTATGAGCGGAATGTTGCGATTCGCATCTTCAGCGGTGGCGCTGTTTTTTCGGCTGGTGATCGTTGTGTCACTGGCAGGATATAGCCTGTCCACCGTGAATGCCGCGATGCATCCGGATCTGCCGGGCGAAGCGATGCTGGTCGAAATGGATCATTCCATGACCCATGACAGCGATCATGCGGCTACCGCCGACATGGATCACGGTGGTGATCAGCACGATCACGCAGACTCCAAAAGCTCGAAAAACACCTGCTGTCAGGATTACTGTGGTGTCGCGGCCATCGATTGTGGCGGGCTAGCACTTACCCATCCACGCCTCGAACTGGTTCATGCGCTTCTCGACGACGCGCATTATGTCGGCCTGGCGCCCAGCCTCCATCTGCCGCCCAATATCTGAGAAGTGATTGCCCTTTGAGGGTGTTGCTGTGTCCGTGCGCGATCTCGCGCCGTGACGCACCCGTCATCTATTTCTCGGATTTTCACCATGAAACATGTGTTCCTGGTGGTTGCCATTCCGCTCGCGTTGAGCGGATGCGCATCCACGCTGCCTGATGTCGTTGCCTCGGCCAATCATCCCGATACGGCAATCGATACAATCCCGATCGCCTACAAGAACCCCGCAGGCGCCTATTCGCATCGCATGCCTGTCGATCCCAAGCCGTGGCGCAATCTCAACGATGCGCAGGCACCGGATGGAGGTGCATGATGGCGTCGTTAAAAATCAAACTGATCTCGGCCTTCGTCCTTCCCGTTTTCGCAACCGGCTGCGTCAGCGCCGGCTATTCCGCCAAGGATGCGGGCTTCGCCAACGCCTCCGCAAGGAGTGCTGAAGCAACCGGCAAGCAGACGGTCTGGGTCCAGAACCGCCAGCAGGCCGAGCAAATCCGTGAACGCGTGAATGCGCTGATGGCGAAAAAGACCATCGACGTGGAAACGGCGGTTCAGGTTGCGCTCCTGAACAACAAGGGGCTGCAGGCCGCCTACGCCGACCTCGGCGATAGCGCCGCCGACGCATGGCAGACGCAGCTTTCCGTTCTTCCGAAATTTTCGGTCGGGCTTTCCGGCATCGGCACGCCGGGCCTCGAGGCATATCGGGTTCTTGAAGGAGCGATTGCCACCAACATCCTGGCCCTGGCGACCTATGACAAGGACATCAAGCTCGCCGATACCCGCTTCCGGCAGGCCCAGTTGAATGCAGCCCTGGCGACGATCTCGCTTGCGTCGGAAACCCGCCGCGCCTGGATCAATGCCGTGGCGGCCTGGGAGAACGTCGGCTATCTCAACCAGGCGAAGATCGCTGCCGACTCCGCATCCGAACTCGCCAAGAAGATCGGCGAAGCCGGATCGATGACCAAGGGCGATCAGGCGCGTGAGCATGTCTTCTACGCCGAGCTCACCGGTGAAACCGCCAAGGCACGGCTGGCGGCAAAGCTGGCGAAGGAAGAGTTGGTCCGGTTGATGGGCCTGTCCGGGGCCGATATCGCCTTCCAGGTTCCCAACCGCT
Source organism: Shinella kummerowiae (assembly GCF_009827055.1). GTDB lineage: Bacteria > Pseudomonadota > Alphaproteobacteria > Rhizobiales > Rhizobiaceae > Shinella > Shinella kummerowiae. The sequence goes on along the minus strand of NZ_WUMK01000003.1, from coordinate 593,220 downwards.
TGCCTTCGTTGCCGAAGACCCTGATCAAGCGGGACGATATCGAGGCCGAAGCGATCCACAAACGCATGGACCTTCAGGTCTCGCGCCTGGAACTCGACGCGACAGCGCAGTCCTACAAGCTGGAGGATGCCACCCGGTTCGTCACCGATATCGAGCTGGTCGGCACGCTGGAACAGGAGCGGGAACGCGAGGATGGAAAGATCCATCGCAACATCTCGAAGACCGCATCCCTCGAGTTCACGATACCGATCTTCGATTCCGGCCAGGCGCGCATGCGCAAGGGTGAACTCGCCTATATGCGGGCCGCCAACCAGCTTGCGGAAAAGGCCGTCAACGTTCGCTCCGAGGCGCGCTCCGGCTACGTGGCATACCGCTCGACCTATGACATCGCGCGGCACTATCGCAACAGCGTCCTGCCACTGCGCAGTGCCATCGAGGAGCAGTCCCTCCTCACCTACAACGGTATGATCACCAGCACGTTCGAGCTGATCGCGGATACCCGCGACAAGATCGACTCCACCATTCTCGCCGTCAACGCCAAGCGCGATTTCTGGCTCGCCGAAGCGAACCTTGCTCCCGTCATCTATGGCGGCAGCACCGGGTCGGCCGTGGCGGAAGCCGAGGTCGCATCGGCCGAGGACGCCGAAAGCGGCGGTCACTGAAAAGGAAACGATGATGTTCAACAGAAGACAATTTCTTGGCGCCGGCGCTGCCAGTGCGGCGCTCGTCTCCTCCACCGCCTGGGGGCAGACCTCCAATATGGGATTGCCGGAAGCCGCGATCATGGACACGGCAGCCACCCAGACTCCGGTCCGTCCGACCACAGGGCCGGACTACACGCCGGTCGTCACCCTGAACGGCTGGACGCTTCCCCATCGCATGAACGGCGACGTGAAGGAGTTCCACCTTGTTGCCGAGCCCGTCGAGCGCGAGATGGCCGAAGGTATGACGGCCTATCTTTGGGGCTATAACGGTCAGTCCCCGGGACCGACCATCGAGGTGGTCGAAGGCGATCGGGTTCGTATTTTCGTGACGAACAAGCTGCCGGAGCACACGACGATCCATTGGCACGGCATGATCCTGCCGTCAGGCATGGATGGCGTCGGCGGCCTGTCGCAGCCGCATATCCCGGTCGGCAAGACATTCGTCTACGAGTTCGATGTCATCAAGTCCGGCACCTTCATGTACCACCCGCATTCGGACGAAATGGTCCAGATGGCGATGGGCATGATGGGCTTCTTCGTCGTCCATCCGAAGGACCCAAAATTCATGCCGGTCGACCGCGACTTCGTGTTCCTGCTCAGCGCCTACGACATCGATCCCGGCACCTATGTGCCGCGCATCATGGAAATGACCGACTTCAACCTGTGGACCTGGAACAGCCGTGTGTTCCCGGGCATCGACCCGCTGGTGGTTTCCAAGAACGACAAGGTTCGTGTGCGCGTCGGCAATCTGACGATGACGAACCATCCCATCCACATGCATGGCTACGACTTCGAGGTGACGTGCACGGATGGCGGCTGGGTGCGGCCAGAAGCGCGCTGGCCGGAGGTCAGTATCGACATCCCGGTCGGAGCAATGCGGGCCTATGAGTTCGACGCCAAATATGTCGGCGACTGGGCGATCCATTGCCACAAATCCCACCACACCATGAACGCCATGGGTCACGACATTCCGACCTTCATTGGCGTCGACAAGAAGGAGGTCGCCAAGAAGATCAGGCAGTTCCGTCCCGAATACATGCCCATGGGCACCGCCGGCATGGCGGACATGGGCGAGATGTCGATGGAAATACCGGAAAACACCATTCCCATGATGACGGGATGGGGACCGCACGGCCCCATCGAAATGGGCGGCATGTTTTCCGTTGTGAAGGTCCGCGAAGGCATCTCCGCGGGCGATTACAGCGATCCGGGCTGGTACGAAAACCCGCCCGGCACGCAGGCCTGGGAATGGACGGGCGCGCTACCGGATATCCCCAAGGCCAAGGATGCGAAGACGAAGCTCACGCCGAAACATTCGGACCACGGCTGACGAAAACTCCAACCGAAAAACCGCAAATCAAGGACAATGACATGAAACCTCTATATTTCGGCCTGCTGCTCGCCACGCTCGCGACGCCTGTGCTTGCCTCCGGCAGCCATGAGGGCGGCCATGGCGAAATGGCCGCCGGTGAGCCCGGTGAGAAGGCCAAGGCCACCCAGACCATCCGGGTCACCATGAAGGAGACCGAGGACGGCAAGATGATCTTCACGCCGAACAATTTCAACGTCCGAAAGGACCAGACCATCGTGTTTTCGATCAAGAATGCCGGTGAGCTCGATCATGAGTTCGTTCTCGACCAGGAGGACAAGGTTATGGAGCACAAGGCCGTGATGGAGAAGTTCCCGGATATGGAACATGACGATCCGAACGCCATCCGTCTCGCTCCCGGCAAGACCGGCGAGATCGTCTGGAAATTCACCAATGACGGCACGTTCAAGATCGCCTGCCTGGTGCCTGGCCACTACGACGCCGGCATGCACGGCGACGTCACGGTCGCAAAGAAGTAAACCTCAAAGGAAACCGACATGAAAAACATTGCGAAGATCACCATCGCCGCCGCAATCGCCCTCATCTCCGCCACCGGCGCGTTCGCGCAGGAGTTCACCAACGGCACGGTGAAGAAAGTGGACGAGAAGGCCAAGAAGGTCACGCTGATCCACGAAGAGCTGAAATCCCTCGAAATGCCCGCCATGACCATGGTCTTCCAGGTTGGCGATGAAGCACTTCTCGAGAAGCTCAAGGTCGGCGCAAAGGTGCAGTTCGTTGCCGAGCGCGTAAACGGCAAGTTGACCGTGACGCAGGTCAAATGATGATGGCGGCCGCGCTTTCCGACGAAGCGCGGCCGTCTTTCTGTGAACTATCGAAGTCGTCGCTTTCCGTCGTCCCTGTTTCGGCATAGTTTTTTGAAGAAAGACCATGGAATACATGGACTTTGACTCGATTTGCCGAGGGAGGACACATGAATTCGATCGAACCCGTCTACGGGACAGCCACATTGTTGCTGATCGCGGTGGCAGCCGTGGCGCTGCTCCTTCTGCTTATCCTGCGTTTCCGCTTGCATGCATTTGTGGCGCTGGTGCTGGTCAGCCTGCTCACCGCGCTGGTCACGGGCATCTCTTTTCAGGATGTAGTCCCGACCCTGTTGCAAGGCTTTGGCTCGACGCTTGCCTCGGTGGCGCTGCTGGTCGGTTTCGGCGCGATGATCGGGCGAATGCTCGAAGTCTCGGGCGGCGCGCAGGTGCTGGCCGATCGGCTGATCGGACAGTTCGGGCATGACCGTGCGCCTTTCGCGCTCGGTGTCGCCTCGCTGCTGTTCGGTTTTCCGATCTTCTTTGATGCCGGGCTCGTGGTGATGCTGCCGATCATCTTCAGCGTCGCCCATCGTTTCGGCGGCTCTGTGCTGCTTTATGCGCTGCCTTCGGCCGGTGCCTTCGCGGTGATGCATGCCTTCCTACCGCCCCATCCGGGCCCGGTCGCCGCGAGCGAGCTGCTGGGAGCGGATATCGGCCTTCTGGTGCTGGTCGGTCTCGTCATCGCCCTGCCAACATGGTATTTGGGCAGCTATCTCTTCAGCCTGTGGGCCGGCAAGCGCTTCCAACTGCCGGTTCCGGAAATTCTCGGCGTGCGCAGCGAGGCGGCGCGTGACCGCCAGCCTCCGTCCTTCGGCACGGTGATGCTCGTGCTGCTGCTGCCGCTCGTGCTGATCTTCCTCAATACGGGGCTCACCACGCTGGCGACCGCGAAGGCGATCGACGGTTCCGCCCTGTGGGTGAATGTCCTGCGCATGGCCGGGCAGACGCCGGTGGCATTGCTCATCACGGTCCTTGTCGGCATGTGGACGCTCAGCGGTGAGCGAACGGCGAAGGACATGGAAAAGCTGATGGATGGGGCGCTGGGACCGATCTGCGGCATTATCCTCGTGACGGGGGCCGGCGGCATGTTCGGCGGCGTGCTGCGCGCGAGCGGGATCGGCCAGGCGCTTGCCGGCAGCCTTGAGACGGTCGGCATGCCCTTGATCGTCGCCGCCTTCCTGATCTCCACCGCGCTTCGTGTCGCGCAGGGCTCGGCCACCGTGGCGCTGACCACGACGGCGGGCCTGCTGGCGCCCACCGTGGCTGCGACGACGGGGCTCAGTTCTCTCGATCTGTGTTTCCTCGTCATCGCCATCGCCTGCGGCGCGACGGTTCTCAGCCATGTGAACGATTCCGGCTTCTGGCTGGTCGGCCGCTTCCTCCAGATGGACGAGCGCACCACGCTCAAAACCTGGACGGTGATGGAGACCCTGCTTGGCGTTATCGGCTTCGGTTTCGCGCTCGTCGGATGGTGGCTGCTATGAACGGAAGATTACAGCATATCGTCGTCATGGGCGTTTCCGGCAGTGGCAAGACCACCGTTGGCGAGGCGCTGGCCGAAAGGCTCGGCTGGCGCTTCATCGAGGGCGACAGCTTTCATCCGCCGCAGAACGTCGCCAAGATGTCTGCCGGCATTCCCCTCGATGACGATGATCGCGCGCCTTGGCTGAAGGCCCTGGCTGCGGAAATCGCCCGCGACGAAGCCGCCGGCCGGTCTTCCGTGCTGGGGTGCTCCGCGCTGAAACGCGCCTATCGTGACATCCTGCGCAGCGGCGCGCCGCGCGTGCGCTTCGTGCATGTCCACGGCGACCGCGCGGTGCTGGCCGACCGGCTTTCGCATCGCGCCGGGCATTTCTTCCCGGCTTCCTTGCTTGAATCGCAGCTTGCAGCGCTCGAACCGCTCGGCCCGGATGAAGATGGCGTCGTTGTCGATGTCGCTCTTTCGACGACGGAACAGGTAGACCTTGCCGTGCGAGCCTTGGCTATCGATCCGACGTCGGCCGATTGACGCCTACATTCCCTGGGGCGGATGGAACCGTCGTCGCGCGGCGGTTGGCAGGACAGTGTCAATCCCGCGTTCCGAACCTCCGCAACAAGCCGGCCGTTGCCGAGAAAAGCACGATCAGCGCGCCATAGCCCAGCGTCGTCGATGTCAGGCCAAAGATGCCGACGGCCATACCGGCGAGCAGCGTCGGCAGGCCGAAGGCGAGATAGCTCAGGGTGAACAGCGAGGCGAAGAGTTCGCCGCGCTCGTCCGGCCGCACCACTGGGACGATGGAGCGCAGCACGCCGTAGAAGCAGGTTCCAAAACCCGTTCCGGCAATGATCAGCGCGGCGAGATAGGCGGGTAGCGACTGCCAGCCGATTGCGAGGAGTGTCAATGCCGTGCCGATCGAGAGCGCGGAGGTTCCATAGAGCGTGACCTGCCGCGAGGAGTGACCGCGCGCAAGATAGCAGGCGACGGCGCCGGCAGCGCAGAGCAGCGCGACCACGCCGGCCTGCGTGACGTGGTCTTCCGCGCCGAAGACGTGGCGGACGATCGGCGCGCCGAGCGAGAGATAGAGCCCGCCGGTCGCCCAGCCCGCGACAACGGCCGGCGCGCTGCGCCAAAACGCTTTGGCAGCCGTGGCTGGCACGCCGACCCGCGGCCGAAGCGATGCCCAGACGCCCTCGTGTCGCGGTGCGGTCTCGGGGATGAGCCAGATCACGGCGGCAAACAACACATAGGCGACGACCAGCGTGCCGAACACATCGGCTTCCGCCATCTCGGTCACGTCCATCAGAATGCCTGATATGAGTGCGCCCACGGAAAGCCCGCCGAGCGGAATGACAGAATTCCACACCGAGGCGCTGCCCGGCCGGTCTCTCGGCTCCAGATCGACCACGGCCGCAGACAGTGCGGAGAGCAGCAGTCCGGCTGCGACGCCTTGCAATGTGCGCGCCACCATCAGCCCGGCGACATCCCCCGCCTGCCAGAAGAGCAGCAGGCTCAACGCCATCAGGACAAAACCCGCGGAGATCACCGGCCGCCGGCCGACATGGTCCGACAGCGACCCTGTAACGAGCAGGGATATCAAGAGCGCGACGGTATAGACGGCGAAAATGCCGGTCAGCGTCGCCGCCGAGAAGCCGATCTCCTGCTGAAGCGAGGGGTAGAAAGGCGAGGGCGCGCTGGCGCCGGCCATCATCACCGCCATGCCGGCAAGCGTAATGCGGAAGCCCGCGTGACTGCGCAGCGGCATGGAAAGCATCGTATCGGCCACAGGACACCTTATGGTTCGAAAAATATCGAACCAATTGCTACTATTATTTCCGCAACAGTTCAACTAAATTCGAACCATGGCGCCCGATATCACCGACCTTCCCCATCCCGACCGCACCGATCTGCGGTTGACGGACGTGCTTTTTGCCTTGAGCGATCCCGAACGGCTGGCCATCGTGCGCCAGCTTGCCGATGGTCCGCTCGAAATGGCGCAATGTCATCTCTCCGACCCCTCGACGCCGAAATCGACCAAGTCGCATCTGATGAAGGTGCTGCGCGAGGCGGGCGTCATCCGCAACGAGACTTTGGGCCGCGGCCGCCGCCTCAGCCTCCGGCAGGACGACCTCGAGGCACGGTTTCCGGGGCTGATCGGCTCGGTGCTGGGTGCTTCCGTCGACCGGTAACCCGGTCTTCGGGCGGCGTCGACCCAGAATTGAATGACACGTCTCCCGCAGAAAGTGTCAGGTTGGTACGAAGCGATAGGCCGCACCGTTGCGCTCGGCATAACCGACCCCTGGATAGGTCCAGTGATAGCCCAGCATCTTGATCTTCTCCGAAGCAGCCCGGTCGAGCAGCGTCTGCCGGCTTTTCAGCGCAATCTCCGCATCCGTGTCGAAACCGAAATGCCAGTCCGGCCGCGCGAAGAAAATGGTATCGCTGGTGCAGGCATCGCCCGTGACGAGCAGGTTGCCGTCGCCGGCCAGTTCGAGCGAGAGATGCCCCGGCGTATGGCCGAGCGTCGGCAAGACCGCCATGCCGGGCACGATCTCGTCGCCCGACTTGACCAGTGTCAGGCGATCCTCGACGGCGCCGAGATCGCGCTGCGCGCCCTTGGCGAAACCGTGCAGGGGGGCGGGTTGGCGGGTTTCGAAGGCCGGGTCCGTCCAGAACGCGGCCTCCGCCTCACCGACATAATAATGCGCGTTCGGGAAAAGCAGCTTGCCGTCGGGTGTCGTCGTGCCGCCGGAGTGATCGGGATGCACATGGGTGAAGACGACTTTCGTAATCTCCTCCGGCTTGACGCCAACTGTCTTGAGGTTTTCCGCAAGGCGCCCCGCGCTTGCCTGGAAATACGGTCCTGCGCCGGTGTCGATGAGGATGAGGTCGCTGCCGTGGCGGATGAGGGGGATGTTTGCCTGTACCGCCGCGCCCTTCTCATTGCCGCCGAGCCGCTTCAGGAAATCGGCGCGCTCCTCGGCATTGGCATCGGGCAGCAGGATTTCCGGCGGCAGCATCAGCATCCCGTCGCTGACGACCGTGATGTCGAAGGCTCCGTGGGTGAATGTATGCGCGGGCGCCGCAAGGACATGGCGCGGCAAGGCCAAAGAGACGGTCGTCGCGGCCGCGCCCAGAAGCAGTTGCCGACGGGTGGCATGAAGCGTGTTGGTCTCGAAATCGGGCATTGCTGGTCTCCCTTCCCTGTCTGGTCTATTGCGAACCGGCTGCTCCTCTGAGGGCAGCAAGGCTGATATCGTCATGAGCGGCGAAGATCGTCACGCCGGCAGAGGTATCCTGCTGAAGCGCCCGCAGCCGTTCGAGGTTGGCGCGTCGCGCTTGGCGGTCGCTCGTCATGATCGCCTGATAGGCGCGCAGTCCCACGGGGCAGTGTGGCCGGACGTCCAGTTCGCCGTGGGACATGAAACTGTCGCCGGCATCAAGGAGCCATCCCTCCGCTGTGCGGATCGCGACGCCGGCATGGCCGAGCGTATGGCCACGCAACGGCACCATCACGATATCCTCGGACAGGCCGTCGAGCCGGCGTACGGCCTCAAAGCCGAACCAATCATCCCCGCCTGCGGCATAGATGCGCCAATCGCGCACGCAGTCCCACATGGCCGGCCGATAGCGCTGGCGGGTGATGAAGCCGCGGCGTGTCCTTTCCGCCGCCGCCTTTTCGCTGGCAAGCACATGGACGCGTGCCTCGGGAAAATCCGCGATGCCGCCGGCATGATCGAAATCGAGATGGGTGAGCACGATATGGCGGACATCGCGCGGGGAATAGCCGAGCGCCTCCACCTGGCGGATCGCGGTGTCGCCTTCGCGCAGTTGCGTGTTGAGCAGCAACGGCCAGGTAAAGGCCAGCCGCCTGCCTGCCGTCGGCCGGACATCCTGAAGGCCATAGCCGGTATCGACGAGAACAAGGCTGTCCGCCGTCTCGATGAGCAGGCAGTGGGTGCAGATATGCGCAAATATCCCCCGGCTTGCCCCATCGAACAGCGCACCGCCCAAAGGGCAATGCGAGCCGCAATTGAGGTGATGGATGCGCATGCCAAAACCCTCTGCACGATGGGAAAGGCGCGCGCCGGGCCGGCGGAGACCGCGGCGCGCGGGGCGTCGGGAGGCGCGGATCAGCCCTTGATGAAGGCGAGAAGGTCCGGGTTGACGACCTCCGGATGGGTCGAGCACATGCCATGCGGCAGGCCTTGATAGGTCTTCAAGGTGCCGTTCTTCAGCAGCTTTGCCGAAAGCGGGGCGGAATCCGCATAGGGCACGATCTGGTCGTCATCGCCATGCATGACGAAGACCGGCAAGTCGATCGCCTTCAGGTCTTCCGTGAAATCCGTCTCGGAGAAGGCTTTTATGCAGTCGTAATGGGCCTTCGCGCCGCCCATCATGCCCTGCCGCCACCAGTTGTTGATCAACCCCTGGGAAACCTTCGCGCCCGGGCGGTTGAAGCCGTAGAAGGGGCCGGCCGGCACATCCAGGAAGAATTGCGCGCGGTTGGCGACGAGCGCCGCGCGAAAACCGTCGAAAACCTCGATCGGCAGGCCGCCCGGATTTTTGTCGGATTTCACCATGATCGGCGGAACGGCGCCGATGATGACCGCCTTGGCGACGCGCCCCTTCTTCGCGTGGGCGACGTAGTGCACCACCTCGCCGCCGCCGGTCGAGTGGCCGATATGGACGGCATCCTTCAGGTCGAGCGCATCGGTCAGCGCAGCGACATCGGCGGCATAGGTGTCCATCTCGTTGCCGGTGTCGGTCTGCGTCGAGCGGCCGTGGCCGCGGCGGTCATGGGCGATGACGCGGAAACCCTCATTGAGGAAAAACATCATCTGGTTGTCCCAATCGTCGGCCGAAAGTGGCCAGCCGTGATGGAACACGATGGGCTGCGCATCGCGCGGACCCCAGTCCTTGTAGAAGATTTCGACATTGTCGGCAGTCTTGATGAAAGGCATGGCGTTGGTTCCCTTCGTTTCGCTGTTTTCATTGGTCGATGCCTGAGCGAAGGCGTCGAATGGCAAGGCGAGCGCCGCGAGGCCGGCAGCAGCGCCAAGAAGAAGGTCGCGGCGCGTGGCTTCGACCGGAAAAGCAATGGCTCGTTCATGCATGACTTGCCTCCTGTGCGGATTTTCCGTGTCTCTTTGATCAACATGAGATTGACGCAAGCCAGGCCACAACACGAGTTAAGCGTCGTAAATCGATGCAAAGGGCTTTCGCTTGCCCCCGCACCGGTGTCATGTCCGCAGGCGCATCTCGGCAACGGCCTGTATGAGTATCGTCGCCGCGCAAAGCGGCGACTGCGCATTTTCGCCGATAATCAGAAGGCCGTTGCCCGCCCCTTCGGGAGCGATGTCGACATGCCTGCCGGGCACGATGACAACTGGCGATGGCCTTCGGTTCCTTCTGGATATCGTCCAGAGCCTTGCGCAACGCGGAAATATGGACGCGAAGATTGGCCTCCTCGACGAACGTGTCCGGCCAGACATGCCGGACGATTTCCGCATTGGTCTTCAGGTCTCCCGCGTGCGCGGCAAGGAAAATGAGGATATCGGCCGCCCGGCTGCCCAGCACCACGCGCCTGCCATCGCGCAGAAGCGTGCGGCGGGCAGGCGCGAGCGTGAACGGTCCGAATTGCAGGTCGCGCACAAGGTCATCCTCATTCAGGCGCCCGGGCGGCGGAGCCGCCCCTGTTGGATCGCCTTTCTCGTTTCGCCTCAGCCTTCCCCGGCCTCGTCCAATTGGAGAGTACTATGAATCCCGCCTTCAATATTGTCTGAATTCACGGTCTGTTGCACGTTCCCGGCACCAGCATGCCGGAAGTTGGCATTCCGATCACAGCTGCGGTGCAAGCCACACGTCGAGGCTTCGATCCTTCAGCCCTGACGGGCAACCGTGTCGCGGACATCGGTCGCATTGCAGAGATCGTATCCAAGCTGGCGAACTGACTTGGCGACGGTTGTGACGAGCGTGGCATTCGAGGGGGCCAGGGTGCCGTCCGGCAGGTGAAGATTGTTCTCGAAACCGACGCGGGCATGGCCGCCGATGAGGGCCGCGGCGGTAACGCAGGCGGCTTCGTGCTGACCGAAGGCGCAGACGCTCCAATGGGAAAATCGCGGCATGTCCGGCGTGAGGAAGGGGAGAAGGTCGGCGGGCTGCGATGTCTGGGAGACGGTGTAGCGGCCGAGCACGTAGAGCACGGGAATGTCGGGCCAGGGTATCAGCCCGCGCCGGATCATCCCTGCAAGTCGCACGGCTTCCGTAGGATCGTAGAGGATGATCTGCGGCAGGACGTTTTCCTGTTTCATCCAGCCGAGCGTTTCGGCAAAGGCCGGCTCGGCGGCGGCGTCCGGAACGAGCTCTCGCAGGGCCAGCGAGGCGGCTTCTGGCCGCACGGCCTTCAGCACGCCAATCTGTTCAGCCGGACTGTAGATGCCGAGGGCTTCCGTCGTGATCTGGATCACAAGTCCGTCGCCGACCTCCTGGCGGATGGCAGCGATCGCCTGGCCGTAGACATCGGCGTCGAGCAGGTGGCGACCGTCCGGGTGGCGCACATGAACGTGAATCATCGAGGCGCCGGCATCCCTGCATTCGGCCGCGGTGCGGGCGAGTTCCGCCGCTGTCAGCGGAATGGCGGGATGATCCACCTTTGTGCGGCGCCCGCCGTTCGGCGCCACTGCAATCGCCACCCGATGCGGTCTATAGGGGTCTGTCATCCATGGATCCTAAGAATGATTCATATGGATCATTTTTATACGTTAATGAAACATATGTTGCAATTCACGAAGGAAGAGTGTATCCGATGCCCATGCAAACTGGCCCTCTCGCAGATCCGATCGTCCAGTCCTTCGACACGATGTCGGAGCAGCTCCAGGCGGCTGCGCGCTATGTGCTGAACCAGCCGCGCGACGTCGCGCTTCTTTCCATGCGTGAACAGGCCAGGCAGGCGGGCGTGCAACCCGCCACGATGACGCGGCTCGCCAAACATCTTGGTCTTGCCGGGTATGAGGATATCCGCCAGCTCTATGCCGATGCCATGCGTAATGACGTGACGGGCTTTGCCGGCCGTGTCGGGGCGCAGGCGAAAAATCAGAAACTCAAGGGCGACCATGCGCTGGCGGCCGACATGCTGGTCGGCATCTCCGCGCAGGTCGGTCAGCTCTCGCAGCCCGCCGCTCTCGACACATTGGTCGAGGCGGCGCAGCGGCTCAGCGCCGCGCGGCGCATCTATTGCCTTGGCCTGCGCTCCAGCCATTCGCCGGCCTGGCACCTGCACTACATACTTTCCCTCGCCGGCAAACACTCGGTCATGCTGGATACCGTCGGCGGCATCGGCGCGGATGCCCTCGGCAGCGCGACCGCCGATGACGTGATGGTCGCCGTCAGCGTGCTGCCCTATACGCGCCAGACGATCGAGATTTCCGACTATGCCGGCGACGCGGGCGTGTCGCTGATCGCCATCACCGACAGCCCCGTTGCCCCGCTCGCCCAGCGTGCCGCCTGCACGGTCGTCGTACCGACAGAAAGCCCGTCCTTTCTGCACGCCATGTCGCCGGCCTTCGTTGTGGCGGAAGTGCTGGGTGCGCTGGTCGCAGGGCAGGTCGGCGATGCTGCCAGTGCGGCCCTTGCCGGCGTCGACCGCCAGTCCGCCGCCCTCAATACCCATCTCAAGACAAGGATGAAGCGTCCGTGACCCGCATTCTGCATCGCGCCATTCATTCCCGCATGCCGGTCGCCGTTGGCGGCAAGGGCATCGAACTCTTCGATGCCGGGGGCAATGCCTATATCGATGCTTCGGGCGGCGCGGCGGTCTCCTGCCTCGGCCATGCCCATCCGGCCGTGCTTGCTGCCCTGCACGAACAACTCGACCGGCTCGCTTATGCCCATACCGGCTTCTTCACTTCCGAAGCCGCCGAGGGGCTCGCCGATCTCCTGATCGAGGATGCGCCGGCCGGGCTCGGCCACGTCTATCTCGTCAGCGGTGGTTCCGAAGCGGTCGAGGCGGCGTTGAAGATGGCGCGGCAGTATTTCGTCGAAAAGGGCGAGCCGCAGCGCCGCCACATCATCGCACGTCGGCAGAGCTATCATGGCAACACGCTGGGGGCGCTTGCCGCAGGCGGCAACGAATGGCGCCGCGCACAATTCAAGCCGCTGCTCATCGAAACCCACCACATCGATCCCTGCTACGCCTATCACCTACAGGAGCCGGGCGAGAGCGATGAGGCCTATGCCGAGCGAGCCGCCCGGCAACTGGAGGACAAGATTCTCGAACTTGGCGCCGATGAGGTGATCGCCTTCGTTGCTGAAACCGTCGTGGGCGCCACGGCCGGCGCCGTGCCGCCCGTTGCCGATTACCTCAAGCGCATCCGCGCGATCTGCGACCGCTATGGCGTACTGCTCATCCTCGACGAGGTGATGTGCGGCATGGGTCGCACCGGCACGCTGCATGCCTGCGAACAGGACGGTGTTGCGCCCGACCTGATGACGATCGCCAAGGGACTTGGCGGCGGGTACCAGCCGGTCGGCGCGGTGCTGCTTTCGGAGAAGATCTACAACGCCTTTGCGGGCGGATCCGGCTTCTTCCAGCACGGCCATACCTATATGGGGCACCCGATGGCGGCGGCGGCCGGCCTTGCCGTGCAACAGGTCATCCGTCGTGAAAATCTGCTCGCCAATGTGGTTGCGATGGGCGCGGAGCTGGAGCGCCAGCTTACCGAACGCCTCGGCAACCATCACCATGTCGGCGATATCCGCGGGCGCGGCCTCTTCCGCGGTGTCGAGCTTGTTGCGGACCGTGCCAGCAAGCGGCCGTTCGATCCGAAACTCAAGCTGAATGCCCTCATCAAGAAGGAGGCGATGGCGCGCGGCCTGATGGTCTACCCGATGGGCGGCACCATCGACGGCCGCCTCGGCGACCATGTGCTGCTGGCCCCGCCCTTCATCGTCGATCGCGCCGATATCGGCCGCATCGTCGAACGGCTGGGCGATGCCATCGACGCCGCCACGCGTGCTCTTTCAAACGCATAACCAAGCAAAAGGGGAACTACCATGAAACTGCGTTCAATTCTGTTTGCCGCTTTCGCCACGGCGATCGCCCTGGCTCCCGGCGCGCGTGCCGAAGACCTGGTGGTTGCCACCGACACGGCTTTCGTGCCCTTCGAATTCAAGGAAGGCGACAAATATGTCGGCTTCGACATCGACCTGTGGGATGCCATCGCCAAGGAGATCGGCGCCACCTACACGCTGCAGCCGATGGATTTCAACGGCATCATTCCGGCGCTTCAGACCAAGCAGGTGGACGTGGCGCTTGCCGGCATCACCATTAAGGACGAGCGCAAGAAGGCGATCGATTTTTCCGACGGCTATTATGACAGCGGCTTCCTGCTGATGGTGCCGGCCGATAGCGCGGTCAAGAGCGCCGAAGACCTGAAGGGCAAGATCCTGGCGACCAAGACCGGCACATCCTCGACGGACTATGCCAAGGAGCATTTCAAGGAAACGGAACTGCGCCAGTTCCCCAATATCGACAACGCTTATCTGGAACTCCAGACCGGCCGTGTCGATGCCGCCATGCATGACACGCCGAACGTGCTCTACTACGTAAAAACCGCCGGCGGCGGCAAGGTGAAGGCTGTCGGTGAACAGATGATGGCGCATCAATACGGTATCGGCTTCCCGAAAGGCAGCGAGCTGGTCGTAAAGGTCAATGCGGCGCTCGCCAACATGAAAAAAGACGGCCGCTACACCGAAATCTACAAGAAGTGGTTCGGTGCCGAGCCGAAGCTTTGATGCCTTAGCCGAGCGCGCCGACCTTTCCGGCGCGCTCTCCTCACCCCGGGGAGCCCACTCATGGAATTCGACTGGTCCATCATAGGCGAGGCCATGCCCGCCCTGTTTAGCGGCGCGCGCCTTACCATCCTCATCACCATCGCCGGCCTGGTCGGTGGCCTGCTTGTCGGGTTCCTTGCGGGCCTGATGCGTGCCTATGGCAACGCCTTCCTCAATGCCGTCGCCTTCGCCTATGTCGAATTGATCCGCGGTACGCCGATCGTGGTGCAGGTGATGTTCATCTACTTCGCGCTGCCGGTGCTCGCCGATATCAGGGTCAATCCGATGACCGCTGCCGTCACGGCGATCGTCGTCAACGCCGGTGCCTATATCGCCGAGATCGTGCGCGGCTCCTTCCTCTCGGTACATCGGGGGCTGAAGGAGGCGGGGCTCGCGCTTGGCCTGCCGATGTGGAAGGTGCTTGTCTACATCATCGGCCCGGTCGCCTTCCGGCGCATGATCCCGCCGCTCGGCAACCAGTTCATCGTCAGCCTCAAGGATACCTCGCTCTTCATCGTCATCGGCGTGGGCGAATTGACCCGCCAGGGGCAGGAGATCATGGCGGCGAATTTCCGTGCAGTGGAAATCTGGAGTGCGGTGGCGATCCTCTACCTCCTGATGACCGGTACCCTGACGCTGGTCCTGCGTGTCACCGAAAAGAGGATGCGGATCCTATGAGCATCGTGGAATTTCGCAACGTCACCAAGACGTTTGGCCCCGTTGTGGTGCTGCGCGAGGTCGATCTCAACATCGACAAGGGCGAGGTGGTCGTGCTGATCGGGCCGTCCGGCTCGGGAAAGTCGACGCTGCTGCGCTGCATCAACGCGCTGGAAGAGATCAACGGTGGTGATCTCGTCGTTGACAATATCAGCGTCAAGGCCGGCCGCTCGCAGGTGCGCCATATCCGTCAGGAAGCCGGCATGGTCTTCCAGCAGTTCAACCTCTTCCCGCAGATGACGGCACTCGACAACGTCGCCTTCGGCCCCCGCCGCGTTCGCGGCGTCACCCGTGCCGAGGCGTTGGAGCAGGCGAAGGCGCTGCTGGCCAAGGTGGGGCTTGCCGAGCGCGGCCATCACTATCCATCGGAACTCTCGGGTGGCCAGCAGCAGCGGGTGGCGATCGCCCGCGCACTTGCCGTCAAGCCGAAACTGATGCTGTTCGACGAGCCGACCTCCGCACTCGACCCCGAACTGCGCCACGAGGTCCTGCGCGTCATGCAGGCGCTGGCCGAAGAGGGTATGACGATGATCGTGGTGACACACGAGATAGCCTTCGCCCGCCAGGTCGGCACGCGGCTCATCTTCATGGAGGACGGCAAGATTTCGGTCGACGGTAACCCCGCCGCCCTGCTTGCCAACCCGGAAAATCCCCGCCTTCGCGAGTTCTTGCAGCATGTTCACTGACAATGGTTTGGGTTTCGTCGAAATGGCCGGCACGCCGTTCGAAATCGGCGTGCAACTCGGCCGCTTCGGCCGCGAGATCGTCCACCGCCATCTCATCGCGGGTCATGCCTGGGCCTCCGTCATGACCTTCCGCGATGATCCCCGCGTGGCGGGCATGCGCGGGCTGGTCGAAGCGCGTTTCCCAGAATATTGGGCCGAATTGCAGGGGCTCGCCATGGGGCTCGATCTTCCATTCGATGATGTTTTCCTCTGGAATTGCCGCGGCGATGTCTGGGCTTTTGCGCCGGATGGCTGCACGACGGTGCAGATGCCGGGGTCTGAACCGGTTCTTGCCCACAACGAGGATGGCGATCCGGGCTTTCGTGGCCACTGCGCGCTTGCCCATGTCCGCCCGGAGGGTGGTGTCGCCTTTACAAGCTTCATCTATCCCGCATCGATCCCCGGCCATACCTTCGCCGCGACGGACGCAGGCCTCATCCAGACCGTCAACAATATCCGCTCGCGCGGGATCGGCATCGGCATCCCGCGCATGGTCCTCGGCCGGGCTCTCTTCGATTGCCGCACGCTTGACGACGCCGTCCGCCTCTTGAAAACCGCCGAGCGTGCCGGGGCGTTTCACATGACGCTCGGCCAGAAGGGCGATCCGCGTCTGCTCAGCATCGAGTTCACGCACGCATCCTGCTCGGTCAGCACGATCGAACGACCCCAGTGCCATGCCAATCATCTCATCCATGAAGTGATGAGAGGCGAAAAACAGATCATCACCGGCTCCTCCCGCGCACGCCAGCAGCGCGGCGATGCCATGCTCGGTGACGCCACCGGGACATCCCCCGATCCTCTCGACATCCTCTGGGACATGGCGGTATCGCCGCTTCCAATCTATCGTGCCCAGCCCGATGACCCGGACCACGAGAACACGCTCGCCACGGCGGTGTTTCGGATCCGCACGGACGGGATCGACTGGCAGGTTTATGACCGGGCTGGAGAGCTGCCGCGCTTCACAATGGATGGCGGACTGAGGCCCAGATAGCCGCCGCCACGTTTGAAGTGCTTCAGCGTCCAGCCTCATGAATTCACTGCATAATCGGCTCAGTTTCGCATGGAGATTGACACAGTGCTGCTCGAACGCGCGAACGTGCCTGCCCTTGATGAGTAAATGTAGTAAAATTACAAAAATGAAGCTTTGCGAGAATTTCCTGTTGCAAAGCTTCAAATTCATCCTCTAAGGTACATTTCGAAGCCGCGCAGACACGGGTCAATTCAGCGCGCTTTCAATTTGGGAGGATTGAATGACGAACACGATTTTGTGGCGCTCTGCCGCTGCGGCTGCGCTTTCGTTCGGCATGATGGCGGGCGCCGCCAATGCAGCCGAACTTGTCTTCTGGTCCATGTGGAACGAGCCGGAGCCGCAGGCCGCGGCGCTGCGCAGGATCATGGATACTTACACCAAGGCCCACCCGGAAACGACCTTCAAGGTCGTCTGGAACGGCCGCCAGAATCAGACGAAGCTGCGCGCCGCCCTACAGGCGGGCACGCAGGTTGATTTTGCAGACCAGGATGGCGACCAGCTCGCCGGCGGCTTGCAGAAGGAAGGGCTCGGCTACGAGATTGGCGCGGACCTCGGCGACGCGAAGGCCGCTCTGCTGCCCGGCGTGCTCGATCTCTATGCGGCCGGCGGCAAGGTCGAACAGGTCCCCTACATCTACAACACCGTGAACATCTGGTACAACAAGGACATGCTGGCGGAAGTCGGCGGCACGGTCCCGCAGACGCTCGACGAACTCTTCACGCTCTGCGGCAAGCTCAAGGAAACCAGCAAACACGCGCTGGTGACCGAAGGCAATGTCGGTTTCTACCAGGTCCTGTTCTTCTCCCACCTTCTGGCGCGCGCCAAGGGCTCGGATGCCATGATCAAGGCCTTCGAGGTCAAGGACGGCTCCGGCTGGTCTGATCCGGCCGTGCTCGAGGCTGCGAAGTCGGCCCGCAAATTCTGGGAGGTCGGCTGTATTGCGGAAGACGCTCGCGGCTTCCAGTATCCGGCAGGTCAGCAGACGATCGCGCTCGGCGACACGATGGGTGAGCTCGTCGGCTCGTGGCTTCCGACCGAACTGACGGAAAGTGCCGGCGCAGACTTCCCCTGGGGCGCCTTCAACTTCCCGGCCGTCGCCGGCGGCGTCGGCAAGGCGACCGATATCGAAGTCGGCCTGGTGTCGGTGATGGTCCTGAAGGCCTCGCCGAATGCCAAGGAAGCGGCGGGTTTCGTCAGCTATCTCCTCTCTGAGGAAGCGCAGAAGACACTGGTTGCGGATGGCGGCGTCGGCGTGGTGCGCGATGGCGTCGAATGGCCGCCGGTGCTTTCGGATGCCTATGCCTCGGCCAAAAACGCCACGGCGTTGTCCGGCTTCGGCGGCGGTCTCGGTGTTTCTTATCCGGAGTTCAACGCGACGGTGCTGACGCCTGAATTCAGCAAGATGTTCCTCGGCCAGTCGACGCCGGAAGACTTCGTCAAGGTCCTCGTCGACAAGACGAAGGACTATTGGGCAAGCCAGCAATAGGGCTTTCGCAACGGGTCGGGGCGGTGCAGTCGTATCGCTTCGACCGGCCTTGCGGCCATGAACGGTTTTGCTGAATGGAGAATCCGCGATGATGAGGCGACGTATGGTGGTGGCGTTTCTGGCGCCCGCCCTCATCCTCTATCTGGGCCTGCTGATCTTTCCGGCACTTCAGGCCTTTTATCTGAGCCTGTTCGAGACCTCCGGCTTCGGCGACACGCCGACCTGGGTAGGGATCGGCAACTACACGCGGCTCTTGTCGGACCCGATTTTCTGGGGCGCGCTACGCAACATGTCGATGATCATGGTCGTCGGCGGTGTCGCGACCTTCGGTCTCGCCTTCCTCTTCACCATGCTGTTGAATTCGGGCCTGCGCGGCAAGAAGCTCTTCCGTGCCCTGATCTTCCTCCCGAACATCATCGCGGTCGTCGCGATCACCACCTTCTGGTCCTTCGTCTTCATGCCGCGCTACGGGCTTCTGACCAGCGTGCTGAAGGCGCTCGGCCTGACGAGCCTTGCCTCCATCTCCTGGACAGCGCCGGAAAACGTCTTCTTCGCGATGATGGTCGGTCTCGTCTGGATTTCGGCCGGCTTCTACACGATCCTCATTCTTGCGGGCGCCGACAAGGTGCCGACCGACATGTATGAGGCGGCGCGTCTCGAAGGCGCCAGTACCTTCCAGATCTTTCGCCTGATCACCCTGCCGATGATCTGGGACGTCATCCTGATCACGCTGGTGCTGTGGTCGATCCACGCCATCAAGATCGTTGAGTTTCCCTATGCTTTCGGCGGGCCGAACATCGACCAGAACCTCTATACGCCGGCGATCTACCTCTACATCATGGGCTTCGGCCAGCGCGAACCCGTCTATGCGCTCGGCTATTCGACCGCCATCGGCGTCGCGCTGTTCTTCCTGACCCTGGTCACGATCGTGCTCCTGCGCTTCGTCTTCAAGCGCGAGCGGGTGGAGTATTGAGATGAACAAGTTCCTCACGTTGCGCGGTGCAAAACGCGGGTTTTCCTATCTCGTCGTCGGCGGCTGGTCGGCCTTTTCGGTCTTCTTCATCCTCTGGATCATCCTCGCCTCGCTGAAGCGCAATCGCGACCTCTTCGGCAAGCCGTGGTCCATTCCGATCGATCCTGCCTGGGGCAACTACGTCAAGACGTGGGTGAACAACCGCTTCGGCGATTATTTCCTGAACAGCCTGATCGTCACCTCCGTTTCCGTCGCAGCCCTGCTTCTCGTCTCCGTCCCGGCCGCCTATGTGCTGAGCCGTGGGCGGTTTGCCGGGCGGCAGGCGCTGTCCAACTTCTTTGCCTTCGGCATGGGCGTGCCGATACCGCTGCTCTTCGTGCCGCTTTTCGTCATCATGACGACGATGCGGCTAGGCGACAGCCTGACCGGGCTTTCCATCGTCTATGTCGCACTCTCCATTCCGTTCAGCATCTATGTGCTCGAGGGCTTCTTCGCCTCGCTGCCCTCGGAACTGGAATCGGCGGCGATCATCGACGGCTGCTCGGATTTCCAAGTGTTCCGGCATGTCATGCTGCCGCTCGCCGGTCCCGGCATCGCGACGGTGGCGATCCTCAATTTCGTCGGCCTGTGGAATGAGTACCAGCTTTCGCTCGTCCTCCTGAATAGCCCGGAAAACCGGACGTTGTCGCTCGGCATCTATTCGCTGATCACCTCCATGCAATATTCGGGCGGCGACTGGGCCGGCCTCTTCGCCGGCGTCACCATCGTGATGGTGCCGACGATCCTTCTCTTCATCATCCTCTCCGAGCGGATGATCAGTGGCATCACTATGGGAGGCGTGAAGTGAACCAGACCCAACAGAAGGCCCGCGCCGAAGGCAGAACGAGCGTGGAAGAAACGGTCGTGACGCTGCCGATGTCGCATCTCGGCGGGCCAAGCCGCCTGCCGCGCTTCCGCTGGCAGCAGCCGATCCCAGATAAGGAAACGCCGCCATCGCGCGGCCTCAGCGCGGAAGAAAACGCGAACGCCTTTGATTGGGGCAAGGATTCGATCCTGCCCTACAGCGTCTATGACGATTACGACCGGGCGCAGACACCTGGCGAGATGCCGCTGGTCGCGCTCGACAACGGCCGGCTACGCGTCACCATCGCCCCGCAATACGGCGGCCGGTTGATGCAGCTTTACGATTATGCACTCGGGCGCGACCTCGTCTTCCGCAACCCGGTGTTCCAGCCAGCCAACCTCGCTGCGCTGAACGCCTGGTTCTCCGGCGGCATCGAATGGAACGGGCTCATCCCCGGCCATACGCCGTTCACATGCGTGCCTGTTTTTACCGGCGTGGTGGACACGGAGCGCGGTCCGGTGCTGCGCATCTACGAATTCGACCGGATCGTCGAGGCCATCTGGCAGATCGACCTCTACCTGCCGGCCGATGAAGACCGGCTCTATGTGCACGGCCGTATCATCAATGCCGCGCCGACCGAGAAGCGCGCCTATTGGTGGACCAACGTGGCGGTGCCGGCAAGTGCTGGCATGCGCGTGGTCAGTCCCGGCGACTATGCGATCGAGCATGTGCTACCCGGCAATGAGCTTGCACGTTTTCCCTTCCCCGATCCGGAGCGTTTCGACGGGTCCTATCCCGGCCTCTGGAAGGGCGCGACTTCGGTCTTCTTCCGCAAGCGGGAGGCGGATCGCCTTTTCATCGCCGCCCTCGACAAGGCAGGAACGGGTCTCGCGCAGACCGCCACATCGGCGCTGACCGGCCGGAAATTCTTCTATTTCGGCACGGCCGCCGGCGGGCAGCACTGGATGGATTATCTCGCCCGTAAGGGTGAAGGCGACTATATCGAGATCCAGGCCGGTATCACGCCGACGCAGAACCAGCGTTTCGTGCTTGCCGCCGACAGCGAAACGCACTGGACGGAGGTCTATGGCGGCCTGTCGGTCGATCCGGCTGCGGTCCATTCCGAGGACTATGCGGTCGCCGAACGCGCCACGGCCGAAGCCGTCGACCGCCGATTCCCGACAGCCGAACTCTCGGATGTCGATGGTTTCCTCACCCGTGTTTCGCAACAGCCGCTCGACCGGCGCCTTTCGGAAGGCTCTCCCTGGGGCGCGCGTCAGGCAAAGCTCACCGGAAAGCCGCTTGCCGCAGGCCTCGACTTTGCCGTCGAAGCCGAGCGCAGCGTCTGGGACGAACTGGCGGAAACGGGCGAAATTTCCGCGGGCAACCTGATGCGGGTTCCGGTCGATTTCGCCGTCTCCGACCTCTGGCGTTCCGCGTTGGAACGCAGCGCCGGACGGCAGGGGGCGACCTGGTTGCACGACCTGCTGCTGGGCATTGCGGCGCTCGATCAAGAGGACATGGCTGCGGCACGAAGCCTGTTCGAGCGCTCCGTGGCGGCGCGGCCGACCTGGCTCGGCCTTCGCCAGTTGGCGCTGATCGAGAAGAACGAGGACAGGGCCGAACAGCTTTATCTCTTCGCATGGGCAGCAGAGGACGCGCCGGCCGAACTTGCCGTCGAGATCGTGCAGTTCCTGCTGCGCGCCGGGAAACTCCAGGCCCTGGAAGGCTTCTTGGCGAAACTACCGGACGATATCGCGGCGCAGGAGCGCATCGTGCTCGCTCGCGCGTCCGTTGCCGCCGAGCGCGGCGATCTCGATGCGCTTGAAGCCCTGCTGAAGGTTGAGTTCGCAACGATCCGCGAGGGCGAGGATCTGTCCGCCGACCTCTGGGAGCGCCTGCAAAAGGGCAGGCTCGAACAGCGGCTCGGCCGCACGCCGGCGCCCGCTGAACTGGAAACGCACATGAAGGCTCATCCGCTGCCGGAACACCTGGATTTCCGCATGCGGGTCGCGCTCCAAGACGGGACGAACTGATGACGACGGTCGAGATCCGCAACCTGCAAAAATCCTACGGCAATCTGGAGATCATCCGCAGCGCCGACCTCGCCATATCGAGCGGCGAGTTTGTCGTGCTCGTCGGCCCGTCGGGCTGCGGCAAATCCACGTTGCTGCGCTGCATCGCCGGCCTGGAGCCGATCACCGGCGGCAATCTTCTCATCGACGGCGACGATATGACGGTGGCCGATCCAGTGAAACGCGGCATCGCCATGGTCTTCCAGTCCTATGCGCTCTACCCGCACATGACGGTCGCGGAAAACATCGGCTTCGGCCTGAAGATCGCCAACGCACCGAAACCGGAAATCCGGGCACGTGTCCTCGAAGTGGCCAAGCTCCTGAAACTGGAGGCGCTGCTCGACCGCAAGCCAAAGGCACTTTCCGGCGGCCAGCGCCAGCGTGTCGCCATCGGCCGCGCGCTGGCGCGCAAACCGCGCATCTTCCTGTTCGACGAGCCGCTCTCCAACCTCGACGCGTCGCTGCGCGGTGAAATGCGTGTGGAACTCTCGAAGCTGCACGCGCAACTCGGCAACACGATGATCTACGTTACCCACGACCAGGTGGAGGCGATGACGCTCGCCGACCGCATGGTGGTGATGCGCCAGGGCGTCATCGAGCAGGTCGGCGCGCCGCTCGAGCTGTTCAACAACCCGGTCAATCGCTTCGTTGCCGGCTTCCTCGGCCAGCCGCCGATGAATTTCATCCGGTTCGCTTCGGCCTCGCAGGCCGGGCAGGTGATGAACGGCGAACTTCCGGGCGGCGGCCGCCTCACACTCGACCTGCCGCCGGCAATCGGCGCGGTCTCGACCGAAGGCCTGGAACTCGGCGTGCGCCCGGAGGACATGGCGGTTTCCGCGGCGGGGGCGCTGAATGCGACGGTGGAAGTGGTCGAGCAGCTCGGCGGTGAGACGATCGTCTACGGCCGGTTGGCTGATGGCCAGGCGCTGACGGCGAAACTCGCCGGGCAGGCCGGTATCCGCGCCGGGGACCGGCTTGCCTTCACGATTGCGCATGAGCGGTTGCAGATATTCGATGCGACCGGCCGCAACTTGCGCTACCGGACGGAAGAGGCCGTCACAATCGAACGTCGCGGCGATCTGGTCGAAAGGAGCCCGGTTTGACATCCCATCCGTCAGGACAAACGCTGATCGAGGCCGTTTCCGCCGACCTGCCGGAACTCAACAAGACGTTCCGCCGCGTGGCGCAATATATGCTGTCGGCCCCGGAAGGCTTCATGCACAAGCCTGTGCAGGAGATCGCCGCCGCCGCCGAGGTCAGCGAGCCCTCCGTCATTCGCTTCTGCCGCCGCTACGGCTTCAAGGGCATCCCGGATTTCAGGATTGCGCTCGCCATGGCGCTGGTGCACGGGCCAGCGGCCGAGCGCAGTTCCTTCCTCGAACCGCAGATCACCGACAAGGCTGTGGTCAACCTCGCCTCGAAGCGCGCGATCGCGCGCTTTGCCCGCACGCTCATCGGCACGGACCGCTCGATCATCATCGACTCCGGCTCGACGGCGCAGCTCTTTGCCGAGACGCTCCGCGATGCCGATCCGCTCGCCGTGATGACCACGGGCCTCAACATCGTCGATGCTTTGCGCGGGGCGACGCAGCACTCGATCATGCTGCCGGGCGGGGTGCTGCGCCATGAATCCCGCTCTCTCTCCGGCCGCATGGTGGAGAGCACGCTCGCCAACATGCATTTCGACGCCCTCTATCTCGGCGCCGACGCCATCGATCCGGTTTCCGGCCTCAGCACCTTCAACGAGGAGGAGGCGCACCAGAACACCGCAATGATCACCGTTTCCCGGCGTGTCGTCGTACTGGCGGACTCCACCAAGTTCCGTGCGCCGGGGCTGCACCGTTTCTGCGAGATCGAGCGCATCCACACGATCGTCACCGACACCGGCCTTGGCGACGATATCGTCGAGGCGATCGAGGCGCGGGGCGTCGTCGTCCACCGCGTAGACCCAATCGAAGAGAATAAGAAATGACGCCGCAACGCGCTTCCACCGCAACCGCTGGTCTTCATCGCTGGGAAACCGTGCGGGAGATCGTCCAGCAGCCAGCCGTCTGGCGGGCGTTCGCGCCGCAACTCGCAACCTTCGCCGCCGAGATCCAGACCTGGCTGGAGCGTCGCGCGCACGAGGAAATCTGGTTCTGCGGTGCTGGCACCTCCGCCTTCATCGGCGAGACACTGGCGGCCTATCTCAACCGTGCGCCCGGTCCGGCGCGCTTTCGCGCCGTGCCGACGACCGATCTGGTCTCCGCTCCGCGCAGTTTCCTGCGCCCGGGCGTGCGCGCGCTGGTCGTCTCGTTCGGGCGCAGCGGCAACAGTTCGGAAAGCCTCGGCACCCTGAACCTGCTGAATGCCCATGCCCCGGAGGCCGACCGGCTGCATATCACCTGCAATGCCGAAAGCGCCCTTGCAGCGCCCTCTCTCCAGGGGCCGGGCGAGCAGCGCACACTTGTCCTGCCGCCCGAGACCAATGACCGCGGCTTTGCCATGACGTCGAGTTATACGACGATGCTGTTGTCGGCGCTTGCCTGCTTTGACCCGGAGCCACCGGCTGATCCGGTAGCACTTCTTAAGCGTCTCGCGGACGATGCGGAAGGCCTGATCGCCCGCGGCTTCGACGCATTGGCACGATTCCCAATGCCGGACCGTGTCGTCTTTCTCGGTTCCGGGCCCCTGACCGGCACGGCGCGGGAATGCGCATTGAAGGTGCTGGAGCTGACGGCCGGCGCCATTTCCACCTCCTGGGATTCGACGCTGGGTTTCCGCCACGGTCCGAAGGCCGTCGTCAACGACAAGACGCTGGTCTTCGTGCTGCAATCGGCCGACCCGTTCACGCAAGCCTATGATACCGACCTCGCAAAGGAGATCGCGGTCCAGTTCAGTCCGCAAACCGTCGTGCGCCTCGGCGACGTGGCGACCGGTGCGGATGTCGCCGTGCCCGCCACTGGCAACGATGCCTGGGGTTCCGTCCTTCACGTCCTCATCGGACAGATGCTGGCCGTCATCTGGTCGGATCGCATGGGCTTGAATGTCGATGATCCCTTCGCCGGCCGCAACCTCACGCGTGTCGTCGCCGGCGTGCAACTCTACGACCTGCCGAAGCATGCGCCGGCGGCCTACGGCGCCATCGATGTCGGCGGCTCGAAGATCGAGGCGGCGCTGTTCGGCGAGAATATGCAGCCGATCGAAAAGCGGCGGATCGACACCCGCAAGCAGAGCTATGCCGACCTGCTCGATGCGATCGTCGAACAGGCGGACTGGCTGCAGGCCGTGGCGGGCAAGCCCACGGCGATCGGCATCGGCCTGCCGGGGTTGATAGATCCGGCAACCGGGCTTTCGGTGACCTCGAACCTGCCGGCGACCGGGCGCAGCCTCGGTGCCGACCTCTCGGCACGCCTCGGGCGTCCTGTCCCGGTCGAAAACGACTGCAAATGTTTCGCCCTGTCGGAAGCAAATGGTGGAGCGGGTGAAGGTTACCGAACGGTCTTCGGCCTCATTCTCGGCACGGGTGTCGGCGGCGGTGTCTGTGTCGATGGGCGTCTGGTGAAGGGTCTCAACGGGCTTCCCGGCGAAGTCGGTCATTTCGGCCTGCCGGCGGAGCGGGTCGCGAAACACGGCCTGCCTCTGGTCGCCTGCGGCTGCGGACGCACAGGATGTTACGAGACCTACGTTTCCGGCCCCGGTCTGTCGTGCCTTGCCGCGCATGTCGCCGGCCGGCCGGCGCGTGCGGAGGAGATCGTTGCTGCCGCATCGAAGGGCGAGGCCGCGATGCAGACCGTGCTCGACATCTGGCTCGACCTGCTGTGCGAATTGATCCACACGATCCAGCTCACCATCGATGCGGATTGCGTCGTCATCGGCGGTGGCCTGTCGCGTATGGAGGGCCTTGCCGAAGACCTTGCCGCCGCCTTCGAGACGCACAAACTGCCGGGTGTGCGCAGCCCGGTCTTCAGGATCGCCGAGCACGGCGATGCCAGCGGAACGAGGGGCGCCGCCATCCTCGCCCGCCAGGCGGCAGAGGCAGGCCGGCCATGAAGGAACTGCGCGATCTGATCGCCCGCAATCGCGCGGGCTCCGGCGAAGCCATGCCCTCCGTCTGCTCGGCGCATCCGGATGTCATCGCCGCCTCCGTGCTGCTGGCGCAGGAAATGCGTGTGCCGCTGCTCATCGAAGCGACCAGCAACCAGGTCAACCAGCTCGGTGGTTACACCGGCATGCGGCCGGCCGATTTCATCCGTTTCGTGCGGGCGATCTGCGGAAATGTCGGCGCGTCCGAGCAGCCGGTGCTCTTTGGCGGCGACCATCTCGGACCGCAGGTCTGGCGCAGCCAGCCGGCCGAGGTGGCGATGGGCCATGCGCGTGATCTCGTCGCGGCCTATGTCCGCGCCGGCTTCACGAAAATCCATCTCGATTGCTCGGAAGGCTGCGCCGGCGAACCTCCCCAGGTATCGGATGAGGTGAGTGCCGCGCGGGCGGCCGAGCTTGCCGGCATCTGCGAGGCCGCGGCCGAAGATCCGTCAACCCTGAGCTATGTATACGGCACCGAAGTGCCGCCTCCCGGCGGTGCGCGGGCGGAGGAGGGCGGCCAGGGCATCGCGCCGACGAAGCCGGAGAGCGCCCGGGCAACCATCGATGCCCATCGCCGCCACTTCGAGGCGCTGGGGCTTGGCGATGCATGGCAGCGGGCGATCGGCCTGGTGGTGCAGCCGGGTCTGGAATTCGCGCCCGACCATGTGCACCGCTTCGATCCGGCGATGCCGGACGATCTCTCGCCCGTCTTGCAGGATATGCCCGGCCTCAGCTTCGAGGCCCACTCCACCGATTACCAGGCGCCTGCCGTCTATCCCGAACTCGGCCGCCGGCATTTCGCGGTGCTGAAGGTCGGCCCCGCTTTGACCCATGCCTATCGGCAGGCGATCTATGCGCTGGATGCCCTTTCGCCGTGGATGGATGCGACGGCGACCGGGTCCGAGGTCTCCGACCTGATGGAAGGCCTCATGCGCGCCGACCCGTCCAACTGGAGCAAACACTATAGTGGCAGTGACGCACAACTGCGCTTGCTGCGCCACTTCAGCTATGCGGATCGCATTCGATACTACTGGAACCAGCCGGCCGCCGTAGAGCAGGTCGGCCGACTGATGGTGCGCCTGGGCGAGACCAGGCCGCCCGTCATGGTGTTGGAACAGTTCTTCGCCCCGGCCACGCTCGCGCGTGCCGGTCGCCTCGAAACGGTCGTGCCGGACTGGCGGAAAACGCTCGTCTACGCGCAGATACAGGAAGCGCTCGCGCCCTACTATGCCTCGCCGGCAGGGTCTACACGATGACAGTGATCAACGGTCAGCCTCCGTTCGATGTCGTGCGTACTGCGGCCTGGTGGCTCGTACCGAAACAGCTATTCGATGGCGAAAAACTACGATCGGGCCTCGCCGTGCGCATTGCGGACGGCAAGATCGACAACGTCCTTCCGGCAGAGGAAGCGGGACGAGACGGACTGCCTGTCTGGCACACGACGAGCCTGGCATCGCCCGGCTTCTTCGACATCCAGGTCAATGGCGGCGGTGGGGTCCTGTTCAACACCAACCCGACCGCCGACGGTCTGCGGATGATCGCCGCCGCACACCGCAAGGGCGGCACGACAGCGCTTCTGCCGACGCTGATCACGGACGCTCCGGAGGTCATGGAGGCGGCGGTCGACGCCATTCTCGGTGTCGTGGGCAGCGAAGGCATTGTCGGTGTGCATCTCGAAGGGCCACATATCAGCCTTGAACGGAAGGGTGCACACGATCCGCGGCTCATTCGGCCGATGGATGACAAAACGATCTCCGCTGTCGAGCGGTTGCGCCGCGCCGACGTGCCCGTGCTCCTGACGCTCGCCCCGGAATGCGTGCCACCGGGGACGATCGAAACGCTGTGCGCGATGGGAGTCGTGGTCTCGATCGGTCACACCGCTGCCGACGCGGCAACGACGCGCGCCGCAATCGCCGAAGGCGCACGATCGGTAACCCATCTCTACAATGCCATGACTCCCATCACCTCGCGCGAACCGGGTGTCGTCGGCGCGGCGCTCGACAGTGACGTCTATTGCGGGTTCATCGCCGATGGCCATCACGTGGACGATACCGTTCTTCGGCTCGCGGTCCGTTCGCGGCCGGTGGCCGATAGAATGGTGCTCGTATCGGATGCCATGCCGACCTGGAATGGTCCCGATCACTTCTCCCTCTACGGTGAGACCGTTCGACTTGAAGGCGGCAAACTGGTCAATCGCATCGGCTCACTCGCGGGTGTGCATATCGATATGGCGACATCGCTCCGGCGTCTGGTCACGACGGTTGGTATCCCGCTGGAGGAGGCGCTGAAAATGGCAACCGCAAACCCAAGCCGCCTCATGCGCCTCCAGGAGAGCGTCGGTTTTCTCAGGCCGGGCATGCCTGCCGAAATCGTCTTGCTCGATTACGGAAATCGAGGATGCTAAACAAACACTTGGTGATCGATAATAAATAAGCACGCGTTGCTCTCTAGCGTCTTTGCAATTTGGTTCGGCTTCACATCCACACATACTCCCGCGCCACCTTCATGAAGGCGGCGGTGGCCGGCGAAGGCGGTCGGTCGGCGACTGAAACGATCGACACTTCGCGTATGATTTCAGGATTGGCGATAGGTCTGTGGCAGACCCCGGTTTGGCTGGCGGAGAACTCGGCCATGAAACAGACGCCCATGTCGGCCGCGACCATTGCCAGAATCCAGTCCTCTCGCTCGCTGCGGAAAACGCTCTGGGCTTCGACACCGAGATTCATGCAAAGCGCGCCAATGTAATCGGCGTATTCACAATTGCTGCGTTCGAGGCGGGTTTCACCCCGAATATCGTCGAGTTGAATCGTATTGCAGCGTTCGAAGGGATGGCCGGCGGAGAAGGTGAGCCCGAAACGTTCCCGAAAAAGCGGTTCCGCTTTCAGTCCGTCGTCGAACGGTTCCGGGCGCGCCAGTATGGCAATGTCCAGATCGCCTTCTATAAGGAGCTCGACAAGCCGGTCCGCTCTCCCCTCGATCATGGTGATCTCGATGCCGGGATGGCGCGCCCGGAAAGCCCTCAGGAAGCCGATGAAACGCAGCGGCCCGATGGTGCACATCACACCGAGCGTCAGCGTGGCGGCCTCGAGAGAAAGAAAATTCTTTGCCGCTCTTTTGGCGGTTTCCGAGCTTTGCAACACCTCTTCCAGCCGCGTGCGCATCAGGCCACCGAAATCGGTGAGTTGCACATGGCCCTTTTCGCGGTGAAAAAGGTTGCCTCCGAGTTCCGCCTCCAGCTTCTGTATTGCCCGTGTTAGAGCGGGTTGGCCGACGTGGACGCGTTCGGCCGCGCGATGGAAGTTGAGGGTCTGACAGGCGGCCAGGAAATAGCGGATTTCATGCATCTCCATGTCGCGCTCCCTCCCGATGTCGCGCCTGCATCGATCCGATGAGAATTCGGCATTATCGAGGATTTCCGCCTTTCGGTAAATTCACCCGAATTACCGAAGGCGGCGATGGAACCGTACCCCGGTCGGTGGCTGCCCGGAACGAACAGCGGGAGGGCGATATGTCGGAGCCGAACCAGGAGAAGCTCAACGCATTTCTGGGAAAGATGGTCGGTGACCTCGGTGCGATCGCAACGGGCGCGGCTGTGTTGCTGGGAGATCGGCTGGGCCTGTTCAAAGCTATGCGGGCGGGCGGGCCGATGACGGCTGCTGAACTCGCGGTACGCACCCGCACGCAAGAGCGTCTCGTTCGGGAATGGCTCTCCGCGCAGGCTGCCGCCGGCTATATCGAGTATGACGAGGGGGCTGATCGCTTCTATCTCAATTCCGAGCAGGAACTGGTCTTTGCCGATGAGGATAGCCCGGCATTCATGGCCGGCGCGTTCGAGGTTCTGGCCAGCCTGTGGATCGATGAGGAGAAGGTGAGCCAGGCCTTTCGCTCTGGCAAAGGCGTTGGCTGGCATGAACACTGTGCCTGCCTGTTTCGCGGGACCGAGCGGTTCTTTCGCCCGGGTTACAACGCCAATCTGATCGACTCCTGGCTGCCGGCACTCGACGGTGTGGTCGAGAAGCTCGAACGCGGCATCGAGGTCGCCGACGTCGGATGCGGCCATGGCGCCTCGACGGTGCTGATGGCGCGTGCATTTCCACGCTCCAGCTTCGTCGGCTTCGATTACCATGCTCCCTCCATCGACCAGGCGCGCCAGGCCGCCGAAGAGGGAGGTGTTCGGGGAAACACCCGTTTCGAAGTTGCGAGCGCCAAGTCCTATCCTGGTGCCTACGATTTCGTGACCTTTTTCGATTGCCTGCATGACATGGGCGATCCGGCGGGCGCATCGGCGCATGTGCATCGTTCGCTCAGGCCGGACGGCACATGGATGATCGTGGAGCCGTTTGCACATGATCGGCTCTCCGACAACCTCAATCCGGTCGGGCGCGTTTACTATGCCGCGTCGACGTTCCTGTGCACGCCCGCGTCCCTGTCGCAGGAAGTCGGTCTCGGGCTCGGCGCCCAGGCCGGCGAAGCGAGGTTGCGCGAGGTCGTCACCGACAGTGGCTTTACCCGCTTCCGCCGCGCCGCCGAGACGCCGTTCAACATCGTTCTGGAGGCGAGGCCCTGAACGCG
Organism: Shinella kummerowiae; assembly: GCF_009827055.1. Taxonomy (GTDB): domain Bacteria; phylum Pseudomonadota; class Alphaproteobacteria; order Rhizobiales; family Rhizobiaceae; genus Shinella; species Shinella kummerowiae. The sequence continues at coordinate 562,525 of NZ_WUMK01000003.1, read as the reverse complement.
GGGGGCACGTCGCTACGCCGCCGCCCTTGCCGGTATCATGCAGGCTGTTGCGGGCCATCCGGCCTTGCCGGCGCGGTGCTCTCACGCACGACGATTTCGACCGGGAGGATGGTTTCCGTGGGGATGTTCTCAGCCGTGTCGCCATTCATCAGTTGCAGCAGGACGGTTGCTGCGGTCTGGCCGGCGCTGTGCTGGAGGATGCGGACGGTTGTCAGCCTTGGGCGGATGAGGTCGAGGAAGGGCATGTCGTTGAAGCCGGTGACCGAGATTTCGCGGGGACAGTCGATACCGTGCTCGCGCAATTCATCGATCGCGCCCAGCGCGAGACGGTCGTTGGCGCACAGGATGGCGGTGAATTTCCGGCCCGACGCCAAAAGGTCGCGGATACAGCGCGCGCCCTCCTGCTCGTCGAAGCGTCTGGCCGTCACCACGAGTTCCGGACGGAATTCGAGTGACAGGCTTGTTGCGGCATTGCGGAAGGCGGCCAGGCGAAGCTGGCCGGTCGACAGATCCTGCGGGCCGGCCAGATGGGCGATCTCTCGATGCCCGAGGTCGCGCAGATGACGCAGCATTTCGCAGATGCCTGCATCCTCGTCATTGATGATGTAGGGAATCTGCGAGTCTTCGACCATGCGGTTCAGGGTCACCACCGGCAAGCCTTCGGCCGCGGCCCTGGCGATGGTCGGATCGCTTCTTAGCACCGCAGCGTGAATGATGCCGTCGACGCCGCGGTCACGCAGCACGTCGACGAGGCGGCTTTCCCTGTCCCGCTCGCTGTCGGTATTGACGATGATCGATGCATAGCCCAGCGGCTCGAGGACGCTTTCAATGCCGCGCAGGATCGGTGGGAAAATCACGTTGGTGATGTCGGGGATCATTACCCCCACGGTCATCGTGCGGCTGGTCCGAAGACCGGCGGCGATGCGGTTCGGCCGATATCCCAGAGCGTCCGCTGCGGCCTGGATGCGGCTGGCGACCTCTTCCGTTATCGACTTGCGCTCGACCGGATCAAGGGCCCGGGACACGGTGGATACATGCACGCCCGTCTCCCGGGCAATGTCCTTCAGCGTAATCCGTTTCTGCCGCATCTGATCTCCTCTGATTTCTCCATATTAGCAGATCACGGGCGCCGCACGCAATCGTTTGCAAAATATCCTTGACCAAACGCAAGGGCCATGATACTTCACTCTCGCAATCGATTGCATAGCCGCTTGGAGGAGCGTTCGTGCATCGAGCAATGGCTTGGTCGTCTTGGAGGGCGGCGAAGCCAGCATCCCTAATGATCCCGGACGGAAAAGCGGAAAAGACCGCAGGATGAACTTTGCCGGGCACGGAACCTACCCGGACGTCTCGATGGTGGACGCCCGGTCGTTGATGCAATCGAACGCTAACGGGAGGAAGGCGTATGAGATTGAATACATTGCTCGCGGCAACGGCCGCGGCGGCAATAATGGCAGGTGCGGCGCATGCGGAAAATCTGCGGATAGGCGCGTCGCTGCCAATCACCGGGGGACTTTCGGTCAGCGGCGAGAAGCACAAGAGGGGATATGAACTCTGCACGAAGCTGATCAACGAAGCCGGAGGAATTCTCGGCCGGCAGGTCGAACTGATCGTCAGCGACAACCGATCGGACACGGCAACCGCAATCAACCAGTATGAGCGGTTCATCAATGTCGACAAGGTCGAGGCAGTATACGGCACGTTCTCAAGCCGGCTAACCTTCCCGGTCGCAAGCATCCTTTCGAAATACAACATGGTGCACGCCATTCCCTCGGGCGGTGCGCTGCGCATCTACGAACAGGGTTACAAGAACCTGTTCTACTTCCAGGTCAATGCTGCCGAATATACCGGCAAGGACGTGGCCGCGGTGATCAAGCAGCTCATTCCGGCCGGCGAGGCGCCGAAGACCGTGGCCGTGGTTTCGGCCGACGACTTCTTCGCTAATGCCATCGAGGCCGGTCTGCTCGGGCAGAAAGTGAAGGACCCGGCGACCGACAAGGAGATCGCCGATCTGGCGCCCGGCTACCTCAAGGATGTGGGCATCGAGGTGCTGATGCAGGAGAAGTGGCCGGAGGAGGGTTTTAACGACTGGCTGAACCTTGCCAACTCGATCAAGCGCTCCGGCGCGGAGATGGTCATCGGCCTGACGGCCTCGGCGGAAGAGGCCGTGCAGTTGACCCGCAGCCTCAAGACCGTCGGCGCCACGCCCAAGCTGGTCTATCTCAGCCAGGGCGCGCAGACGGAGTTCATCGAGGGTGTCGGCAAGGAAGCGGCCGATGGTGTGCTGATCCACACCACTTGGCACAAGGACGTGCCGTTCGAAAGCACGCTTGCCGGCAAGCCGTTCAACAATGCCGACTTCGTCAAGGCGTTCACGGCCGAATACAATGTCGAGCCGGACGAGGACAGCGCCATTCCGTTCGCGGTCTGCCAGGGTATCGAGCAGGCGATCCTCGGTGCGGGCACCACTGACAATGCCAAGATGGGCGAGTGGCTGCACGCGCGCAGCAAGGACGACCCCGTTCGCACGGTTCTTGGACGCTTCTCCTGGGATGACGTCGGCCTGCCGGTGGAGAAGTCGCACATCATGACCCAGTGGCAGGATGGCAGCCTGAAGTTCGTCTACCCGACCGGCGAATTCGAGGGTGTATCGCCGTTCAGCTACCCCAAGAGCGGGTTCTGACAGGACAGGCAGCGGAAAGGTGCCCGCCTTGGGCATCTTTCCCACCGCCGGCCCGTGTCGGCGCAACTGCGAAAGAGAGATGGCGCATGCTGGAAGTGAAGAACCTCTGTAAGCATTTCGGCGGCATCAAAGCCGTCGACGGTGCCACGTTCACGGTCGAGAAAGGGGCGATCACCGCTCTGATTGGACCGAATGGTGCCGGAAAGACGACTGCGTTCAATTGCATCAGCCGGACGGCAGCGCCGACGTCTGGCGAGGTCTGGCTCGATGGCGAACGGATCGACCACCTCCGGCCGCACAAGATCACGGCCAAGGGTCTCAGCCGGACGTTTCAGATCTCGCGCAACCTCGGCGACATGACGGTGATCGAGAATGTCATCGTCCAGTCGAGGGTCGATGGCCTGCGCGGACTTTTCCGTCCAGCCATGTCGCAGGAGGAAAAGGACAAGGCGATGTCCATTCTAGACTTCCTCGGCATCACCCGCATCGCCCACGAGGATGGCCACAACCTCTCCTATGGGCAGAAGAAGCTCATGGATCTCGCAGCTCTTCTGATGTCCGACCCCAAGATCATCCTGCTCGACGAGCCGGCCGGTGGGGTCAATCCGTCGCTGATGGAAGAGATCGTCGGCCATATCCGCGCACTCAACGACAAGGGCCTGACGGTGCTGATCGTCGAGCACAATATGGACCTGATCATGCGTCTCTCGCACAAGGTCGTGGTCATGGCGCACGGCAAGGTCATCTGTGCCGGCACGCCCGACGTGGTGCGCAAGGATCCCCACGTGCTCGATGCCTATCTCGGCGGCGTCCTGGAAGACGAGGCAGCCTGATGACGAAACTTCTCGACGTTACCAATATCACCGCCGGCTACGGCGACGGCCCCGCCATCATCGATGGCGCGCATCTGACCGTCGAACCCGGCAAGGTCCATTGCATCATCGGTCCGAACGGCGCGGGCAAGTCGACGCTGCTCAAGGCGATCTGCGGCATGCTGTCGATCCGCAAGGGCGACGTGATGTTCAAGGGCGAACGCCTGAACGGGCTGCGCCCCGACCAGATCCTGCGCAAGGGCATCTGTTTCGTGCCGCAGGAGCGCGCACTGTTTGCAAAGATGACCGTGCGCGAGAACCTGCGCATGGGCGGCTTCATCATCGATGACAAAAGGGAGGTCGAGCGCCGTATCGACGGCATCCTCGAACGCTTCCCGATCCTTCGCGAGCGTGCCGACCAGCATGCCGGCACCATGTCCGGCGGCCAGCAGCAGACGCTCGCCATGGCCCGCACGCTCATCATCAGACCCGACATCGTCATGCTCGACGAGCCGTCCCTCGGCCTGGCGCCGAAGGTGGTCCAGGAGATGTTCGATATCATGAAGATGATGTCGGCAGAGGGCGTCACCGTTCTCCTGGTCGAACAGAATGCCCTGATGGGGCTGAAGAACGCCGATTGGGGCGTTGTCCTCGACCTTGGCCGGACATTGTTCGAAGGCCCGGCCGCCACGGTGCTGGCTGATCCGCGCATCCAGGAACTCTACCTCGGCGGCAAGAAGGCCGCCTGACGAGGAGCAGACATGGCAGAAATAGTGCAGATATTGATACTGGGCCTGGCGCTTGGCGGCGTCATCGCCCTCATGGGGTCCGGCCTGTCGCTGGTCTTCGGCGTGATGCGCATCGTCAATCTCGCCCATCCCTCGCTGATCATCGGCGGCGCCTACATTACCTATTGGGGTTTCAAGTCGCTCGGGATCGACCCCATCGTGATGCTTCCGGTCGCAGCCGCCATCATGGCCGCCATCGGCGTGCTGCTCTATCGGCTGGTGTTCCAGCGCGAAGCCAAGAGCGCCAAATATTCGGAAATGACGGTGCTGCTCACCTTCGCGCTGGCGATGATGGTGGAAGGGCTGCTCGGCGGTCTCTTCACCAACACCCAGCGGGTGACGTCGCCCGACTACGCCACCGCTGCCTTCTTCATCGGTGACGTCTTCATCCCCAAGGGGCAGCTCTATGCCGGCATCGTCTCGCTGACGATCATCGCGGGACTGTCCTTGTTCCTCAAATATTCGCGGCTCGGCTATGCCATCCGCGCCACCACGCAGAACCGCGAGGCGGCGGAACTCCTGGGCGTCAACGTGCAGTTCATCAGCGTGCTCGCCTTCGCCATCGGCCTTGCCCTCGCCGGTGCCGCCGGATCGCTCGTCAGCTTCGTGTTCAGCTTCTTCCCGGCCAAACACTGGGAATGGATCGCCATGCTGATGTCGGTGGTGGTGCTGGGCGGGATGGGCAGCATCCTCGGCACGGTGGTGGGAGCGCTCATCCTTTCCGTGGTCGCCGCCTTTGTCGGCACCTGGATCGGCGCGACTTGGTCGACGCTGACCTTCTTCCTCGCCCTTTTCATCATTCTGCTTGTCCGGCCCCAGGGGCTGTTCGGCGAAAAACCGGAGATGGCATGATGGCCGTTACCCTTCAGGACTCCAGCGCCAGCGCTGTGATCGAGGCGCGCCGCGCTCACAATGAAAAGCTGTCGCGCAAGGCCGATCAGACGAGGGCAACCTGGTTCCCGCTCACCCTGCTTGTCTTGCTCGCCGCGCTGCCGCTGCTGCAATTTGTCGGCAACTACAATTATGTCCTGCACCTCGTGCTCTTCACCGCCTCCTACGTCGCCATGGCGTCGGGTTGGAACATCCTCGGCGGTTTTGCCGGCTATGTCTCGCTCGGCCACGCCGTGTTCTTCGGTGTCGGCGGGTATTTTTCGGGCATGATCTTGGCGCGCTACGGCATCTCCACGTTGGTCACCGCGCCGCTTGCCGGCCTTGTCGCGGCGGCACTCGGCTATGCCGTCGGAATGGTCACGTTGAAAGTGCGCGGCCCGAGCTTCATTATCTCGTCGATCGCCCTTTTGATGATCGCCCGCATCCTGTTCGACAACTGGCACTTCATTGGCGGCGCCAACGGCCTGACCCTGCCGCCGAACGACTTGTCGGTGCAGTGGGCCAAGGTGCCTTACTACTACGCAATGCTGGCGATCGCCGCCTTCACCGTGTGGTCGGCCTACAAGATCAAGCACTCGAAGTTCGGGCTTGGCTTGCGCGCCCTGTCCAAGGACGAAATCAAGGCGGAAAGCGCGGGTATCGATACACGCTTCTACAAGGTCACGGCCTTTGCACTCTCGGCCTTCTTCGTCGGCATGGCGGGCGCGGTGTGGGGAGAATACCTGACCTACCTCCGGCCGAACATTTTCCTGCTCATCCTGATCTCGGCCAACATGGTGCTGATGTGCATCCTCGGCGGCAAGGGCACGATTGCCGGGCCGGTGATTGGCGCGATCCTGATCGTCGCGCTCAACGAGCTCTTCGTCGCCACGATGGGGGCGTCCGAAATCAACATCCTCGGCACCGGCCTGGTGATGGCGATCGGCCTGATCTTCTTCCCGCTCGGACTGGTCGGAACGTTGGCCAGAAGCGGAAAGCTCCCCCGCGTCCTCAACTGGGACTAGCGGCAAGCCAACGGCCCCCGACAACAGAGAATACGGCTCGTACGGTCAAAGAGAGGAAATCGGTATGCCGGAATTCGTGCTCTACAATGCGCCGCAGTCCACATGCAGCCAGCGCGTGCGTTATACCCTTCACGTCAAGGGCAAGGCCTTCGAGGAACACAAGCTCGACCTCTTCAAGGGAGATCAGCTCAAGCCCGAATACCTCGCGATCAATCCCAACGGCGTGGTGCCGACCCTGGTTCACGATGGTGCGCCGGTCACGGATTCCGCCGTCATCATGGAGTATCTCGAGGATATCCTCGGCGGTGTGGCACCGCTGAGGCCGAGTGACCCGCTCAAGGTGGCGGAGATGCGATCGATGATGCGTTTCATCGATGAGGTGCCAACACCGGCTGTTCGCGTGCCATCGTATAACCTCGCCTTCCTTCCGCACTTCCAGGCCATGAGCGATGAGGAATTCCAGGCGCTTTGCGACAGCAAGCCCCTGCGCCGCGAATTCCTCATGAAGATGGGGCGGACCGGCTTCCCGAAGGCCGACATGGACGAGGCCCTGGGGCGGCTGCAGCGCGGCACCGACCGCATGGCGACGTGGCTCGCCGCCAGCGGCGGGCCCTGGTTGATGGGCGCGGAGCTCAGCCTTGCCGATATCGCGATCATGCCCGTCATCGTGCGGATGGACGACATCCGGCTTTCCGGCATGTGGCAAAATGCACCCGCCATCGGCCGCTGGCTCGAGCGGATCCGGGAAACGCCCGCCTTCTCCGCAACCTACTATCACGGGTCGCTATTGACCGAAAAATACCCGCACCTGCAGGCCGATGCCAAGCGGCCTGAAGCCATGCACGCATGAACGCAGTGGAGGATGAAATGGACTATGTCAGCACCACCCCCAAGCTCATCACGACGGAAGCCGATGTAACGCCCACCGTGCTTGCGGCGATGGCGGATACCGAAAATCCGCGGCTGAAGGAAATCATGACCGCGCTGGTGGAACACCTCCACCAATTCATCCTCAAGACGCGCCCGACCGAGGAGGAGTTCGAATATGCGCTGCGCTGGATCGTCGAGATCGGCCAACGGACGAACGAATTCCACAATGAGGTGGTGCTTGCGGCCGATGTGCTCGGCGCTTCCACGCTGATCGACCTCATCAACAATGATGGCATGCAGGGCGAGACGATGTCGGCGCTGCTCGGGCCATTCTATCGTGGTGGGGCGCCAGTCTGCGGGAATGGCGATTGCATCGCCCGTTCTGAAACGCCCGGCGCCTCGCTTTTCTTCTCCGGCAGGGTGGTCGGTATCGATGGTGCGCCGGTTGCGGGCGCGGTGCTCGATGTCTGGCAGGCATCACCCGTGGGGCTCTACGAGAACCAGGATGAAACCCAGGAGGACTGCAACCTTCGTGGCAAGTTCACGAGCGAGGCCGATGGCCGGTACCATTTCAGCTCGGTGAAGCCGGCGGGCTATCCCGTGCCGACCGACGGTCCCGTCGGCGTGCTGCTGCGGGCGCAGAACCGCGAATCGATGCGGCCGGCGCATGTTCACTTCATCGTTTCCGCGCCGGGGCACAAGACCCTGGTCACGCAGATCTTTTCCGATGCGCCCGAGGCGCTGGCGGCGGACGTTGTCTTCGGCGCCAAACAACAGATCGTCGGGAATTTCGTCATGCATACCGAGCCGCATCCCGATTATCCGGACGCGAGCCTGCCCTTCTATACCTGCAAGTACGATTTCAAGCTGGTGCCCGGCACATCGACACTCCCCGTTCCGCCGATTTCGGGAAAGAAGAGCTGAGCCATGGCCGTGCAGAACTCCCATCATCCGCTTGAGGGCAAGGTGGCTGTCGTCGTCGGTGGTTCCGGCGGTATCGGCCGCGAGACCTGCCGAATGCTCGCCGCCGCCGGTGCGACGGTCGTCGTCGGTTATCGCGCGGGCAGACAGAAGGCCGAGGAAATTGTTGCCGGACTGGCGGGCGAAGGCCATGTCGCGCTGCCGGTCTCCATCGAGGAGACCGCGACCATCGAAGCGTTCCGGGATGCGGTGCTGCAAAGGCTCGGCCGGGCGGACATCCTGGTCAATACCGCAGGCGTCACCGAGCCGGTGGCGCATGCCGATCTCGATGCCCTGACGGACGAGATGATCGATCGCATCTTCATCAACAACTGGCGCGGCGTCTTCGCTACTATCCGCGCCTTTGCTCCAGCGCTGAAAGCAGGCGGCGACGGCTTGATCGTCAATGTCTCGTCGATTGCGGGCTTCACCGGCGTCGGCTCAAACGTCGCCTATTGCGGCGCGAAGGCAGGCATCGACATCATGGCGAACTCGCTGGGCAGGGCGCTCGCACCGGAAATCCGGGTCATGGTGGTGTCACCCGGGGCTGTCGACACGCAATTCGTGCCCGGCCGGGGCAAGGAATTTGCCGACAAGGTCGCCGCGACCACGCCGCTCAGACGGATCACCAGCCCGGTGGATGTCGCCGAGGCGATCGTCTCCTGCGCAACGCACCTGAAGTTCTCGACCGGCAGTCGGATTGTCGTCGATGGAGGAAGGCACCTGTAATGCAGCCGAAAGTCATCATCACCTGTGCCGTGACCGGCAACCTGACGACACGGGAGAATCATCCCGACCTGCCGGTGACGCCGGAGGAGATTGCGAATGCCTGTCTCGAGGCGGCGGATGCCGGGGCTGCCATCGCCCACATCCATGTGCGCGATCCCGAGACCGCGAAGCCGTCGATGGAGCTGAAGCACTACCGCGAGGTGGTCGAGAGGATCCGGGCGAGAAACACCGCGCTGATCCTCAACGTGACCACGGGACCGGGCGGACGTTATCACCCGAGCGATGAAAATCCGGCGGTGGCCGGTCCGCGCACGACGCTGATGCGGCCGGAAAAGCGCGTCGAACACATCACCGCGCTGAAGCCCGACATCGCCACGCTAGACCTCAACACCATGACCTTCGGCAATGAGGTGGTGATCAACACCCCCGGCAATGTGAAGATCATGGCCGACCTTATCAATGAGGCCGGGTCAAAGCCGGAACTCGAGGTCTTCGACACCGGCCATATCGTCCTCGCACAGGATTTGCTGAAGGCGGGCGTGCTGAAGTCACCGGCGATGTTCACCATCGTCACGGGCGTCAAGTACGGCTTTCCCGCCACGACCGATGTCATGGCGACCGCTGCGCGCATGTTTCCTGGTGACGCCGTCTGGACGGGTTTCGGCGTCGGCCGGATGTCGTTTCCGATGGCGATGCAGGCCTATCTGCTCGGCGGGCATGTCCGCGTCGGCCTCGAGGACAATTCCTACATCGCCAAGGGCGTGCTGGCGAAAGGCAATGGTGAACTGGTGGAGCGCGCCCGCGACCTCATCGAGAAACTCGGCGGGCAGATTGCCGGTCCGTCGGAGGCCAGGGAAATCTTGGGGCTTGCAGCCTGAGCGGCGCAGCTGAAGCAAAGGAGACTGAGACATGAACATTCAAACAAGCGCCAAAGCCGGCAACGCCCTCAGGGTTTCCCAGAAATCACCGGACCTCGACAATCTTCTGATCGACGTCGTCGAGGTGGCCATACCGCGTCCTGGCCCGGGCCAGGTGCTGGTCGAGATCGTGGCGGCGGGGGTCAATCCCAGCGACGTCAAGGCCTCGCTCGGCCACATGCCGCATGCCATCTGGCCGCGCATACCGGGCCGCGACTTCGGCGGCATCGTGCGCGAGGGGCCTTCGCAGATGATCGGCATGGAAGTCTGGGGCGGTGGCGGCGAACTCGGCATCAGCCAGGATGGCAGCCATGGCAAATGGATGGTGCTTGACCAGAAGGCGGTGCGCGCCAAGCCGAAGACTTTCTCCATGGAAGAGGCCGGCTCGGTCGGCGTGCCGTTCATCACGGCCTATGAGGGCCTGCGCGAGGCCGGCGGCGCCCAGCCGACCGATGTCGTTCTGGTCTGCGGCGGCAATGGCAAGGTCGGGCAGGCGGCGATCCAGCTTGCCACGATGGCCGGGGCAAAGGTCTTCGCCGTCGAATACAATGATCAGCCCTTGATGGGCCACACCAATGGTCCGGTCACGATACTGAACAGCGCGGTAGACGATGTCGCGGCCATCGTTCGTGACATGACCGACGGCCATGGTGCCGATATCGTTTTCAACACCGTCGGCAGCCCCTATTTCGAGATCGCCAACAAGGCGATGGCCAAGCAGGCGCGGCAGATCTTCATCTCGACCTTCGATCGCGCCGTGCCCTTCGACATCTTCAACTTCTTCCGCGGTCGCCACAAATATATCGGCATCGACACGCTGGCGCTGTCGTCCGTGGACGGTGCGCGGATCTTCGACAGGTTGAAGTTGAAGTTCGAGGAAGGTTTGCTCAAGCCGTTCCCGATCAACCCTGACTGCTGCTACGATCTTGCTGACGCTGCGAAGGCCTACGCTTCGGTGCTGCGCGGAACGCCCGAGCGGGTGCTGCTCAAGCCGTAAGGAGGCACCATGCAGGTCACCCGCTACAGCGAGGCGAAGCCTTACGAGGCTCCGGAACACTACGACATGCGCTGCCTGCGCCTGCAAGGCAAGGAGGCGACGGTGACGGACACGATCTGGATCGGCCTGTCGCACCTTCTGCCGGGCGGGCATACCTCGCTCAAGGACGCGGCGGTGGAGAAGATCTACATCGTCGTCGCTGGCGAGGTGACCGTGGAAACCGTCGATGCCGCCGTCACGCTTGGCGTGCTCGACAGTTGCCGGCTGGCGCCGGGCGAAGCGCGTGCGCTGGTCAACCGCACCAATGCGCCGGCGTCGATCCTGCTTGCGATGCCGACCTGAAACCGGAACGAGCGGCCGAAAGCTATGAGCAATCCGACACTGTATCGGCTGGGTGATTGGGCGCCCAGCCTGCCGGAAGACGGCGAATTCTATATTGCACCGGGCGCCGTCGTCATTGGCGACGTGCGCCTCGCCCGTGGTGCCAGCGTGTGGTTCAACGCGGTCCTGCGTGGTGACAACGAGCCGATCACCATTGGTGCCGGTTCGAACATCCAGGACGGGTGCGTCATCCACACGGATCCGGGCTTCCCGGTCGAGATCGGCGAAGACGTCACGATCGGCCACAATGCGATCGTTCACGGATGCAACATCGGCAAGGGAAGTCTGATCGGCATGGGGGCGACCATTCTCAACGGCGCGAGCATCGGCGAGCGGTGTCTGATCGGGGCAAATTCCCTCGTGCGCGAGGGCATGGTGGTGCCTGACGGATCACTCGTCATCGGCGTGCCAGCCAAAATCGTCAGGACGCTTGATGCGGAGGCGGCGGAAAAACTCGCACGCGGAGCAGAACGATATCGCGCGAAAGCGGAATCCTATCCGCGTGACCTCGCCGCGTTTGATCCCGGAAAACGGGGCATATCCGGCGGCCCTGGAAGGACAGAGAATGAGCGAGACTGAGAACCGGTTGCTGAGCGTGGTGGAACACTGGCTGCCACGCATGGAGGTCGCCGGCATCCCTTCGGCGACGGCGAAGACGGTGATCGACAGCGCCGGCGTCTGGGAGAACTGGCTTGCGGCCTGGAGCGCCGAAGGCGATCGCCATGCCGAAATGGGCGAGGCGGCCCTTGCGCGCGGGCGCAAGGTCACCGCCGGCGAGGCGTTCGCCCGCGCCAGCCTGTTCTACCACTTCGGCCAGTTCATGGCTTTCGACGATCTTGTCGCAAAAGAGCGCGTCGCTGCGATGAAGGTGGAGGCGTTCCGCAGGGCCGCGCCGCTGCTGGAGCAGTCGGGCGAATTGATCGAGGTGCCGTTCGAGGGCGGCATTCTGCGCGGATATCTCCGCCGCCCGGCGCGGCAGGGGCCGCATCCGCTGGCGCTCATTATCCCCGGCTCGGATTCCACCAAGGAGGAGTTCCCGGCGTTCGAACGGCATTTTCTCATCCGCGGCATGGCGACGCTGTCGCTCGATGGTCCGGGGCAGGGCGAGGGCCGGTCGCATGGCTACCTGCGCGCCGATATCGCCCCGGCTATCGCCGCGACGATCAAGGCGCTCGAGAACCGGCCAGGTCTTACCGGCGACATCGGCCTGGTCGGCATGGCCTTTGGCGGCTTTCTGGCGCTCCGGGCAGCGGCGGCACTGGAGGGGCTTGCTGCCGTTGTCTCCATCAACGGCTTTTATGATCTCGGCGCGCTCTGGCCGACCTTGCCCAAGGTCTACCAGGACAACATGAGCTTCGCGCTGGGCGATGACGTTGTCGAACGTGCTTGTCGTTTCACCCTGGCGGGTATCGAGGGGCCGGTGGTCCCGGCGCTCGTGCTGCATGGCGGCCTTGACAAGATCTTCCCGCCCTCGGAAGCGCAGAAATGCGCCGAGATCTGCAGGGCGGGTTCGGAATTGCATGTCTTTCCCACCGGAAACCATGTCTGCAACAACATTCCCTGGATGTACCGGCCGCTCGTGGCCGACTGGCTCGCGGAACGGCTTAAGGTCTAGCGAAGCAAGTGGGCTGGAGGCGGGGTGTCCAAAATGGCAGGTCGATTGGGTTGGTCTGGAACGGGAAAAGTCCACTCGAAATTAGACGATTGTCCACCACAAGCGGACACCGCCACCTGATCGCCTATCGCGCGGGCTGATACCAATTGCGGCATAGCGGAAGACACAAGCAGCCGACCGTTTTGCACTCAAGGGGAGCGAAGATGATTCACGCCGATGACGGGATTTTGTCCCAGGAACAACGCCTGATGCGCGACAGTTGCCGATCGTTTGTCGACGATGTGGTGACGCCGTTCATCCGGTCGAACTGGCAGCGCGAGTGGGACATGAGCCCGGGTGAAAGATTGCCGGGTTCGATCCTCGAAGGCGCCGAGGCGATTGGTGTGCGCACGCTCGGCGTACCGGAGGAATTCGGCGGTATCGACCTCGAACGCGAGACCGAGGTGCGCACCTTTGCCCTGATCGCCGAGGAGATCGCCCGCGGCGATTCCGGTCTTGCCGACAAGCTGGTGCAGAACTGGAAGGTCTCGATTGTCATCCGCCAGTTTGCAGCCTCGCACCTGCAGGAAAAGTGGTTCCCGCGTCTGCTGAAGGATCCGAAGTTCCTTTTGGCGCATTGCCTGACGGAACCGAGGGGCGCCTCCGATCGCTGGCTGCCCTACAATGTCCCGGAAGCCTCAATGCACACCAAGGCGGTCTTGGACGGCGATCACTGGGTCATCAATGGCCGCAAGCAGTTCATCTCGAACGGTTTCGACGCCAGCCTCTATGTCGTCTATGCCAACACCGACCCCTCCGTTGGCATGCTGCAGGGCACGTCGAGCTTTCTGGTTCCTCGCGAAACACGCGGCCTGACCGTCACCAAGTGCAACGAGACGATGGGCTGCCGCTTCATGAACAACGGCGAGCTGGTCTTCGAGGATTGCCGCATCCCGGCCGATCACCTGCTCGTCAAGAGCACGGCCCTGGCCTCCGCCGGCCAGTATTTCCGCGCCGGAAAGATCATCCAGGCGGCGAAGAATCTCGGGGTCGGCGTCGCCTGCTTCGAGCGCACGGCGGACTATGTCCAGAACTATGTTCAGGGCGGGCGCATCCTCATCAAGCACCAGGCCGTGGCGCTGCGGCTTGCGGACATGGCCACACGCATCGAGGCTGTGCGGTCGCTGGTCGAGCGGGCGTCGAAGGCCGTGGACGAAGCCCACCCGGACGCCGATATCCTGTGCAACATGGCCAAGGTCTACGCCTCGGAGGAGATCATGAAGGTCGCGACCCATGCGCTGGAACTGCACGGCGGCAACGGTGCGATGCTCGAATTCGGTATCGAGAAGCTGTTCCGCGATGCCGCGATCTTCCTGCACATGGACGCGACGGTCGATGTCAGCCGTATGAAGATCATCAAGACGATGTTCCCCGCTACCGCCGGAAAATATGCCGGTCCGGAAAACTGACGCGAAACGGGCGGGTGGTGGAGCCGGAGGGCAAGTGCCGCTCGCCCTGGCCAAGGGAGGAACACAGATGAAGATAGTGGTTGCGGTGAAGCGGGTTGCCGATCCCAATGTAAAGGTTCGCGCGCTGGCGGACAGTTCAGGCGTCGACCTTGCGAATGTCAAGATGACGATGAATCCGTTTGATGAAATCGCCGTCGAAGAGGCGGTTCGCCTGAAGGAGGCTGGCCGGGCAGACGAGGTCGTCGTCGTGTCGATCGGCTCGGAAAAATCGGCGGAAACATTGCGCACGGCGCTGGCGATGGGCGCGGATCGCGGCATCCTCATCCGCACGGAGGCCGTTGTCGAACCGCTTGCCGTCGCCAAGCTGCTCAAAGCGGTCGCCGAGGCCGAGAGGCCGGACATCATCATCACTGGCAAACAGGCGATCGACGACGATGCCAACCAGACCGGCCAGATGCTGTCGGCGCTGCTGGGATGGGGGCAGGGCACGTTTGCCTCGAAACTTGTCGTCGGCGACAAGGCGATCGAAGTCACCCGCGAGATTGATGGCGGCCTGCAAACGGTCAGCCTTCAACTTCCAGCGCTGGTTACGGCCGATCTCAGGTTGAACGAACCGCGATACGCCTCGCTGCCCAACATCATGAAGGCGAAGAAGAAGCCCATCGATGAACGGACACCGGCCGACTATGGCGCGAGCATCGAGCCGCGGCTGATCGTTGTGCGGGTGCATGAGCCGGCAAACCGCAAGGCCGGTATCAAAGTCGGCTCGGTCGGTGAACTTGTCGAGCGGTTGCACAGGGAAGCGGGAGTTCTTTGATGACTATTCTTGTTCTGGCAGAACATCAGGATACGCTTCTCGACGAAGCCACCGCCAAGGTAGTCTCGGCCGCGGGTCGGATGGGCGGCGAGATTCACGTCCTGGTGGCGGGGTCCGGATGCCGCGCGGCGGCCGAAGCGGCGGCGCGACTGACGGGCGTCGCCAAGGTTCTCCTCGCAGACGAGCCTTCCCTGTCGAACCGGCTTGCAGAACCGGTGGCCGCCCTGGTCGTCAGCCGTGCCGGCAGCTACGGCGCCGTGCTCGCGCCCTCGACCACCAACGGCAAGAATATCATGCCGCGCGTGGCGGCCCTGCTCGACGTGATGCAGGTATCCGACGTTATCGCCATCGACGGGCCGGACCTGTTCCAGCGACCGATCTATGCAGGCAACGTCATCCAGACCGTGCGGTCGGTCGATGCAAAAACGGTGCTTACCATTCGGGCATCGGCCTTTCCCGCCGCACCCGTCGCCGCTGCGGCAGCGCCGATCGAAGCCGTCGCCATGCCGGACAATCCCGGGGTGTCGACTTTCATCGGAAGCGCGCTGTCACGGTCCGAACGTCCGGAACTGGCGGGCGCGCGGATTGTCGTGTCGGGCGGACGGGCGCTGGCCTCGGCCGAAAACTTCGACACCGTGCTGGCGCCGCTTGCCGATACGCTGGGCGCGGCAATCGGTGCGAGCCGCGCGGCGGTCGATGCCGGTTATGTCTCGAATGATCTCCAGGTCGGCCAGACGGGCAAGATCATCGCGCCCGATCTCTACATTGCCTGTGGCATTTCCGGGGCGATCCAGCATCTTGCCGGCATGAAGGATTCCAGGGTGATCGTCGCCATCAACAAGGATCCTGACGCGCCGATCTTCCAGGTCGCCGATTATGGTCTGGTGGCGGACCTGTTCGAAGCCGTGCCGGAGCTTCACACGGCGGTTGCTGCGAAAGCCGGGGCGTAGCGATCGGAAACGGTGATCTCTCGATGGGGCGCAGGACAGGAGCGAACATGGTCAAGGCAGTGAGCAAGAAGACGATGCCGCCGCGCCCCGATCCGGCCGAGGACGAGGAAGATCGCGCCGGCGCGGCGCCATTCCGCTCCTACGCGCTCGACAGGTCCGACAGCCCGCGCTTTCACATCCGGCTGGTGGAGAACACGCAGCGGCTCTACCCTGCCCACAAGCACGACTATTTCCAGATACTCTATTTCCTGTCGGATGCCCCGGCGATCCGGATTGGCTTGACGTCGCACAAGCCAAAAGCAGGCTCGATCTACTTTGTCGCGCCGATGGTGCCGCATCAGATCCGGTTCGACTATGCGACGCGCTGTGTCGTCGCCTATTTCGATCTCGATTTCCTCCGCCCCGGCATCACGCGGTCCTATCCCGTGGCGGAACTGGTGCGCTTGGCGCCGGAACTGACCCTCTTCGCCTGGCAGAACCACGTGAATTTTGATCTCGATGCAGCGCAGGCGACGCGGGTGGAGCGGGCGATCGGCTCGATGATCGACCAGCATCAGTCCGAACGGATCGGGGCGATGGAGATCGTGCGCGCCGAGATGACGCTGATGCTTGCCACCCTCTGCCAGGACTACGAGGCCGACTTCGCCGAACTGTCGCGGACATTGCCGGTGGTCGGCCGCGACAGCGGCCATATGCGCCGCATCGCCGAGTTCATCGGCGAGAACTACACACGCGGCCCGAGCCTCGATGAGGCGGCCGCCGCCGCGCGCCTCTCCAAGAGCAGGCTCTGTGCGCTGATCCGCCAATACACCGGTACGAGCTTCCAGGTTCTGATCCGCGAAATGCGTATCGAGGACGCGCGGGAGCGTCTCTTGCTGACCGACGACACGATCGGCCAGATCGCCTATCGCGTCGGCTACAACGACGAGAAGTATTTCCTGCGGGCGTTCAAGAGTTCGGCGGGAATGACGCCGAGCGCCTACAGGCTGAAGCGGGCCAAGGAGGCCGATGGCGCAGCACCGACCGCAATCCTACCGCGTTGAACCATCCGAACATTGGGAGAGATGAGATGCTCGACAAGACCGACAACACCATGCCGTTGCGCACATTGGGCGTGTTTATCGACGGCGCTTTCGTCGATGATGCCGATGCCACAACCTTCTCGGTCGAGGAGCCGGCAACCGGCCGGACGATCGCGCATGTTACCAATGCGAGAGCGGAAGAGGTCGATCTGGCCGTGAAGAGTGCACGGCGCGCCTTCGCCGACTGGCGTCTGCTTTCGCCGCGCGAGCGTGGCCAGATCATGCGCGAGGTTGCCGCCCATATTCGCAAGCATGTCGACGAACTTGCCGATCTGGAGGCCCGCGAGGTGGGCAAGCCGCGCCGCGATGCACTGCGCTTTGATATTTCATTTAGCCATGCCTGTTTCGACTATTTTGCCGGGCTTGCCGACACGCTGCATGGCGAGATTCTCGACCAGGGGCCGATCGAAGCCCGCGTGGTCCATGAGCCCTACGGTGTCGTCGCCGCTATCCTTCCCTTCAACTGGCCGCCGATCCATTTTTCCAAGAAATGCGCGCCGGCGCTTGCGGCCGGCAACACGGTGGTCATCAAGCCGGGCGAGCAGGCGCCCCTGACGGTTCTGCGCCTGGTGGAAATCGCCAATGAGATCCTGCCGCCCGGCGTGCTCAACGCGGTTTCCGGCATGGCCGCGGGCCCGGCGCTTGCCGGGCACCCGCAGGTCGAGCGGATCAGCTTCACCGGTTCGACGGCAACCGGACGCCGCGTCCTGCAGGCTGCGGCGCAGAACCTGACCTATGCGACACTGGAACTGGGTGGCAAGAATGCGCTGATCGTGATGCCGGACGCCGATCTCGATTCGGCCGTCAGCGTCGCGCTGGAAGGCATGTTCTACAATCAGGGCGAGGCCTGCACGTCTACATCGCGCATCCTCGTGCATGACAGCGTGCATGACGATTTCCTCGAAAAGTTTGCCAGTGCAACGGCCAAGCTGGTCGTCGGCGATGGTCTCGACAAGACCACCGATATCGGTGCGATGGTTGATGCCAAACACCGCGACAAGGTGCTCGCCTATCTCGACATCGCGCTCAAGGAGGGGGCGAGGCTGGTGATGCAGGGCAAGTTGCCGACCGAGGCACGGCTGAGCGGCGGCTACTGGGTGGCACCGACCATCCTGGCCGATGTGACACCCGACATGACCCCGGCGCGCGAGGAAATGTTCGGTCCGATCGCCACGGTCATGCGCTTCTCCACCGAGGAAGAGGCGATCCGCATCGCCAATGACAGCGAGTATGGCCTGACCGCCGCCATCTGCACGCGGGACGAGGCGCATGCCGGAAAGATGGCTGCCAAGCTCGAGGCCGGCATGGTCTTCATCAACAACTACATGCGCCGTGCATTTCTCGGTTCGCCGTTCGGCGGACAGAAGGGCAGCGGCTTCGGACGGGAAAACGCCGCCGAGACGCTGCGCGAATTCACCCGCTCGAAGAATGTCCGGTTCCCATCGGGTAAGGGCGTGATCCCCACCTGGCCGCCCAAGGACTGAGGAGGAACGCACATGCGGTTTCCGGATGTCCTTGGGACCGGCAGGCAGCCGTAGAAGCCGTGCCTATCTCGGGAGGCGGCGGCGCAAGCCGCCGTCTCCCGTCTCACCCTAGGCCCGGGTGGAGTCGAGCTGTTCGTGGTTCTTCTCGACGTCCTGCGCCTTCAGGTAGCTTTCGATCAGAAGCTGGTAGGCCGGGAAGATCTTGGTGTAGATCGTCGCCCATTCCTGGGCGTCGTCGCGGTGCCAGGTCTTCTGCAGTTCGGAGGCGACGGCCGCCGTGTCCATCGGCACAACACCGGCCTGCACGACGCGGGCAAGGGTGATCTCTTGGGCCATCTTGGAATAGGTGCCGGAGGCATCGACCACTGCGAACACCTTGTAGCCGTCGTAGACTGCGCTGATGGCCGGGAAAGCCATGCAGACGCTGGTGATCGTACCAGCGATGATCAGGGTCTTTCGGCCGGTCGCCTTGACGGCAGCCACGAAGTCCGGGTTGTCCCAGGCGTTGATCTCGCCCTTGCGCGCCACGTACTGAGCATGCGGGGCGTTTTGGTGGATTTCCGGGATCAGCGGGCCGTTGGGGCCCTGCGGCACAGAAGCCGTCGTGATGACCGGCATCTTGGACAGCGTCGCCATCCTGGCCAGTGCTGCCGCGTGGTTGCGCAGCACCGGCATCGGCATGTCGGCAACGGTCTGGAACAGGCCGCTCTGGTGGTCGATCAGCAGCATCACTGCGTCATCGGCATCGATAACCGGGCGCTGGCCATTGAAATTGGCAATGTTGGCGGGGGTGCTCATTTCAAAGTCTCCTTGGTTGGTGTTTCAGGCGGAGGGATGGCCGGAACGTTCCGGCCCGATCTGCCCCCGACGGACTGGTCGGGGGCAAAACTTGGCGGTCAGGCGGCGATGATGCCGAACCTGCCGGCGCGGAAGTCTGCGAAGGCTTGGTGCAGTTCTTCCTGCGTGTTCATGACGAAGGGGCCGTGCATGGTGACCGGTTCGCCGAGCGGCTCACCGCCCAGCACCAGCGCCGTTACATCGCTCTCGGCGTCCAGGCTGATGCTGCCTTGACTATCGAACAGCACGAACTGGCCTTCACGGGCGGCCGACGTGCCGTTCACCAGAACGGAGCCGCGCAGCACGACCAGCACGGCGGAATGACCCTCCGGCAGATCGAAAGTGGTCGACTTGCCCTGGTTCAGCTTCAGGTCCCAGAGGTTGATCGGCGAGAACGTGCGGGCAGGGCCCTTGTGGCCTGCAAATTCGCCGGCGATGACGCGGAGATGGCCAGCGTTGTTCGCCAGTGCGACCGAGGGAATGTCGCCAGCGAGCAGCGACTGATAACCGGGCGCAGCATTCTTGTCCTTCGCAGGCAGGTTGACCCAGAGCTGGACCATGTCCAACGTGCCGCCCTGCCGCGTGAAGGCCTGCGAATGGAACTCCTCGTGCAGGATGCCGGCGGCGGCCGTCATCCATTGCACGTCGCCGGGGCCGATGATGCCGCCCGCGCCGGTCGAGTCGCGATGCTCGACTTCGCCCTGATAGACGATGGTGACGGTCTCGAAGCCGCGATGCGGGTGGGCGCCAACGCCGCGTGGCCGGTTGGTCGGGGTGAAGGTCGCCGGACCTGCGTGATCGAGATGCAGGAACGGGCTGACATGCTCGCCGAGCGTCGAATAGGACAGCATCGAGCGGACCGGGAAACCATCGCCCACCCAGTGCTGAGCAGGGCTGCTGAAAATGCCGAGGATCTTTCTCATCGTAGGTGCTCCTTGAGGATCTGCCGTTGGGCGATCCGTTAAGAGCAATATACGGCTGCACCAAAACTGGCAGTAGACGGCAATATCGTGCTACTATGTCCTGAAATCAGGACAATATGAGAGCGAAACCGCCATGCAGGACCTCAACGATTTCCGCTTCTTCGTCGATGTGGTCGAGCAGAACGGCTTTGCGGCGGCTGCCCGCAAGCTCGGCATGCCGCGCTCGCGGCTCAGCCGCCGCATCGGCATGCTGGAGGAGAGCCTCGGCGTCCGCCTCGTGCAGCGTTCCACGCGGCAGTTCACGGTGACGGAGATCGGCCAGGAATTCTATCGCTATTGTCTGGCGATGGTGGTGGAGGCGGAAGCGGCACAGGAGGTGATCGAGCGCATGCGTGCCGAACCGCGCGGCACCGTGAGAATAAGCTGCCCGTCGTCCGTGATCTATTTCCAGATCGGGACGATGGTCGCCCGCTTCATGGCGAAGCATCCCCAGGTCCACGTTCATCTGGAAAGCACCAACCGGCGTGTCGATGTCATCAGGGAGGGCTTCGACATCGCCATCCGCGTGCGCTTCCCTCCGCTGGACGACAGCGACCTCGTGGTCCGCAAGCTTGCCGAGAGCACCCAGCGGCTGGTCGCAAGCCCGGATTTGGTGGAGGGATGTTTTTCACGGCCCATCGTGCCGGCGGACCTGACGGTCATGCCGAGCCTCGCCTGGGGACCGTCGTCCGGCGGGCACGAATGGCGGCTGGACGGGCCGCAGGGCGCGACGGCCATCGTGCCGCACGATCCGCGGCTGGTGACGGAGGACATGGTGGCGCTTCGTCAGGCCGCCCTGTCCGGCATCGGCGTCGGTCAGTTCCCGACCATGGTCGTGCAGGACGATCTTTCGGCCGGCCGCCTCATCGACATCCTGCCGCACTGGGCGCCGCGCGCCGGCATCATCCACGCCGTCTTCCCGTCCCGGCGTGGGCTGCTACCCTCCGTGCGCGCGCTGATGGATTACCTTGCCGCGGAGTACGCGGCTTTGAGCCGGGCCGAGCAGCAAATCCAGGACAGGTGATCAGGGCAGATCGGACAAACCCGCAGGGACGGTTCCGGTTTTCACCGGGCCGACAATGAAGTATCCGGATAGTGTCAGGCCACCGGGAAGAATGGGGATCGATTTGCCAGCTTTGCCACCTGAAACGCCGCCCCACGAGGCGGGTCTGCGCGCGGCCATCAAGGTCGACATCGTGGTGATTGGCGCCGGTCAGGCGGGGTTGTCATCGGCCTATCACCTCATGCGGCTGGGTCTGCGGCCGGGCCGCAATTTCATCGTGCTCGACAAGAATGAGAAGCCGGGCGGCGCCTGGCAGCATCGCTGGCCGTCGCTGACGCTCAGCACCGTCAACCGGGTTCACGACCTGCCCGGCATGGAGTTTGCCGAGGTGGTGCCGGCAGGCGAGACCGAGGCGCGGGCATCGGTCGCGGTGCCGGGCTATTTTGCCGCCTATGAGGAAAAGTTCCGGCTGCCGGTCTATCGGCCGGTCACCGTCAAGGTTGTCTGCAATCGCTTCGAGCGGCTTCGGGTGGAAACGGATCGCGAGGCCTTTTCGGCCGGTGGCATCATCAATGCCACCGGAACGTGGGAGACCCCGCAGGTGCCCGATTATCCTGGCGCCGCGCTGTTTCAGGGGCGGCAGCTGCATTCCCGCGACTACCGGACGGCCGCCGAATTCGCCGGCCAGCACGTCGTCATCGTCGGTAGTGGTATTTCCGCGCTCCAGCATCTCGATGAGATTTCACAGGTGACGACGACAAGCTGGGTCACGCGGCGCGAGCCGCAGTTTCGCGACCGGCCTTTCACGCCGGAGGACGGCCGCGCTGCGGTCGCCATTGTCGAGGACAAGGTGCGGAACGGGCTGGTTCCGGGCTCCGTCGTGTCGGTCACCGGAATTCCCTGGACGCCGGCGCTGCGTGCGGCGGCGGCACGCGGCGCGCTCAAGCGCCTGCCGATGTTCAGCGAGATCACCGCGCATGGCATACGTTGGCCCGATGGCACGGAGCAGAGGGCCGACGTCATCCTGTGGGCGACAGGGTTTCGCAGTTCGCTCGATCATCTTGCGCCCTTGCAACTGCGCGGGGAGAACGGTGGCATCGTCATGGCGGGACGGCTCGCCACCGAAATCGTGAAGGATCCGCGCATCCACCTCGTGGGATACGGGCCGTCCGCCTCCACCATCGGCGCCAACCGCGCCGGCGCCGCGGCCGCCCGGGAGCTTGCCGAGCGTCTCGGCCTGATCTGACGTTCAAAACGTGAGGGGAGGGCCGCAACGAGCGCGCCGCCGGTGGACGAAAGCTAAAGCCGGGTCCAAGGTCGGTGCCGGAGAGGTCCTTGGCTGCCGCCCAAATTATCTTCGAGAAAAGCTTGCGTTTCCCTCCAAGGCGCTTGCCAGATGCAGGCATAGGATGCACGAACCACACTTGGCCATGCTATCGATGCATGGAGATATTCGCAGGCTGCCTCGGTGAGGGATTTGCTGCGCTCGGCCCAGGGGATGCGACGTGCGGTTCATGTTCGGAGACTATGTGCTCGATCCGGAACGCCGGGAGCTGATGCTGCGCGGCCAGGCCGTTGCCTTGGGGCCGCAGGCATTCGACCTCCTGCTGCACCTCATCACGCATCGCGACCGCGTTACCAGCAAGGATGATCTGCTGGAGGCGGTGTGGGGCGGCCGCATCGTCTCGGAATCGACGATCACCAGCCATATCAATGCGGTTCGCAGGGCGATTGGCGACAGCGGCGAGGAGCAGCGCCTTGTGCGCACCGTGGCCCGCAAGGGCTTTCGCTTTGTCGGCGACATCACATCCAGCGAGGCGGAGGAGGGGCGCCAGCCCGAGGGCGTGGGCGACAAAGACGGTTTCAGCGCAACTGTAGGGGTATCGTCTCCGCTCCCCCTTCCCGACAAGCCATCGATTACCGTGCTGCCCTTCCAGAATTTGAGTGGTGACCCGGAGCAGCAATATTTCACCGATGGTGTGGTGGAGGACATCATCACGGCCCTGTCGCGCGTGCGCTGGCTGTTCGTCATCGCGCGCAATTCGAGCTTCACCTACAAGGACCGCATCGTTGACGTAAAGGATGTCGGCCGGGAACTTGGCGTGCGCTATGTGCTGGAAGGCAGCGTGCGCAAATCCGCAAACAGGGTGCGCATCACCGGGCAGCTTCTCGACGCGACGACCGGCGCGCATCTCTGGGCGGAGCGCTTCGAAGGGGCATTCGACGACATTTTCGACCTGCAGGACCGGGTTGCGCAAAGCGTCGTAGGGGCTATCGCGCCGCAGCTCGAAAGAGCGGAGATCGAGCGCGCGAAGCGCAAGCCGACGGAAAGCCTGGACGCCTATGACTACTATCTGCGCGGCGTGGCCAGCCTCCATATCGGAACACGCACCGCCATCGACACGGCGCTCCCGCTGTTTTCCAGGGCGATTGAACGCGACCCCGAATTCGCCTCGGCCTATGGCGGGGCTGCCTGGTGTTACTTCTGGCGAAAACTCAATGGTTGGATGGCCGATCCCGCAAAAGAGGTTGCCGAGGGGATGCGGCTGGCGCGGCTGGCGGTGGAGTTTGGCCGGAACGATGCCGTGGCGTTGACCCGCGGCGGTCACGCGCTCGCCCACCTGACCGGCGATCTCGATGGCGGTATCGCGCTCATCGATCGGGCACGGCTACTCAATCCCAATTTTGCTACCGCCTGGTTCCTCGGCGGCGTCTTGCGCATTTTCCGGGGTGAGACGGACAGCGCGGTTGAAAACCTTACGCATGCTGTGCGCCTCAGCCCGCTGGATCCGGAAATGTTCCGCATACAGGCCGGCATGGCGCTCGCCCACTTCTCCGCCGGGCGCTACGATTCTGCGCTGGCTTCGGCGGAAGATGCGCTGGGCAACCTGCCGAGCCTCCTCGTCACCGTCGCCATCGTGGCGGCAAGCCATGCCCTGGCTGGGCGGCTCGAGGATGCCCAGAAGGCGATGGAACGCCTGCAAGCCCTCGACCCGTCGCTGAGCCTCGCGAACCTGAAGGACTGGCTGCCGATCCGTCGGCCGGAAGACCTTGCCCGTTTTTCCGAGGGCTTGCGTTTGGCGGGACTGCCTGAATGACCTGAGCCTGAGGTTTCAGGTCAAGCAGGTCGTGAGCCGGGCAGCCCCTGGGGCCCCCAGCCAAACGACTTAGAGCGGAGCAATGCCCACTTTGCTTTCTCTCAAGGCCGGGCCTTGATCCCGATTGGCTGCCCTTTGCCGAAGGCGATGCATCGTTGCATGGCATTAAATCGAAATCTCATCGAGCCGTTAACGCATTCATCGTTGACGACAAGAATTTTCGCGATTAAAAATTTTACTCAATAAAAACTTTAAGAGACTCAAAGCTATTGGAGCCCGCGTGGATGTTCGAGTGGAGTGTCGAACGTCGCGCAGCGCATGCGGACTTTGATCTGACGGTTGGAGGCGCATCCATGCAGGGTGCGGAGAGGGAGGAGTGAACGATGTCATCGACAAAAATGCTGGAAGGGGTCGGGCAGAGCCCGGAGTTTGAAGGGGCGGCGCCTGAGGGGGAGGCGCATACGCTCCGGCGGCGCCTCGAGGTTTCGCATGTGGTGTGCCTGGCCATGGCCGATGCCTCGCCGGCAATGGCCGTCCTGCTGCTGACGGCCGGTGTGTTTCAGGTCGGCGGGACGTTCGGCGTTGGAGCGATGCTGATCCTCAGCGTCGTTGTCGTCCTGATTGCGATGTGCCTGGGGGAGCTTGCCTCCACGTATCCGTCGACGGGTGGCTCATATTCGATGGTGCGCAGTGCGCTGCCCGAGCCACTCGCCTGGATTACGCTGTTCAATTTCGTCACGCAGGGCATCGTGATCCCCGCGTCGCTGCTCCTGGGCATCCCGATTTTCCTGAAGAACATGCTTCCGTGGATCACGGTGCCCAACGAGGTGATCGCATTCGTGTTGCTGGCTATCTCCGGCGCCATTGCCATCACCAAGGTCGAGATCGGCGCAAAGGTGAACATCGCCATTCTTTTCGTGCAGCTCATCGTGGTCGGGCTCATCGTCCTGGCGGCCATTGTCGCTCCGGTGCAGAATCCGGTTGAGATCGTGTTCCACCCGGTCGTGCTCGAAAACGGACAACTCGTGCCCCTGACGCTTGGTATTGCATTGGCGACGCTCGCCCCGGCCTTCAACGTGCTGAACGGCTATGATGCCGTGTGCGGCTTCGTCGAGGAGCTCAAGGGCGGCGCGCATGATGTCGGCAAGGCGGTGATCTATGCGGCAATCCTTGCCTCAATCCTCATCACTATCCCGCTCTTCGCCGGGGTCATTGCCGCGCCGGACCTCGTCGCCTTCCTGCAATCGGACGCGCCGATCGTTTCGGCGGTCGAAAGCGCGCTCGGCCCCTGGGCCAGCACGATCGTCAACATCGGCGTCATCGCGGCGCTCTTCAACGCGGCCCTGACGCTGCAGATGTATTTCGCCCGTGGCGTCTTCGCCTCGGCGCGCGACGGCCTCTGGCCACCGGTGATCGGCAACAGGCTTGCTGAGCTGAACCGCTTCCGTTCGCCGGGCTGGGGCGTTGCTGCGCTGCTTGTCCCGTCGGCGTTCCTGATCATGATGTCCAGCCTCGACTGGCTCATCATGTTCGCCGGAACCATGATTGCGACGGTCTATTTCTTCGTCGGAATCGCCGCGTTCTGGAGCCGCATTTCCCAGAAGCGTGTCCCCCGGCCGTTCAAGATGCCGTTCTGGCCGCTGCCGCCCATCATCGTCGTCGGCTTCACCGGCTATGCTCTCGTGACGCAGACCACGGACTTCCTGATCGGCGAGCTGGTCCTGGCGGGTATTGCTGTCGGGCTCTGGGCTCTGTCGAAGCTCTGGCGCAAGGCGGCCTGAGCGGAGGCCGGAGTTAAAGACAAAAACCCGCCGCTGGAATCAGCGGCGGGTTTTCTGTTCGTCGATTTGCCTGGATGTCGAGGACAGGTGCCTCAACATTCCGGGAGATTGACGGCCAGCCCGCCGATCGACGTCTCCTTGTATTTTTCGGCCATGTCCTGCCCGGTCTGGCGCATCGTTTCGATGCAATTGTCGAGCGGCATGAAGTGCTGTCCATCGCCGCGCAGAGCGAGGCTTGCCGCCGATACGGCCTTGATGGCGCCAAGCCCATTGCGCTCGATGCACGGCACCTGGACGAGCCCTGCGACAGGATCGCAAGTCATGCCGAGGTGATGCTCAAGTGCGATTTCGGCTGCGTTCTCGACCTGCTCGTTGGTTCCGCCGAGGGCTGCGCAAAGCCCGGCAGCGGCCATGGCGGCGGCCGAACCGACCTCGGCCTGACAACCGCATTCCGCCCCCGAAATCGAAGCGCGATGTTTGATCAAGCCACCGATCGCGGCCGCGGTCAGCAGGAACTGCCGCGCACCGTCGGTGCTGGCACCGATACAATGATCGCGGTAATAGCGCAGCACGGCCGGCACGACGCCGGCAGCACCATTGGTCGGCGCCGTCACGACGCGCCCTCCCGCCGCATTCTCTTCGTTGACGGCCATCGCATAGACGAGCAGCCAGTCGGTGGCGGCATGCGGCTGCGCCCGGTTGCTTCCCCGTTCGTGCAGCAATTGTTGATGAAGCGCGCGGGCGCGGCGACGGACCGACAGTCCGCCGGGAAGGATCCCGTCCTGCGTAAGGCCCCGGTCGAGGCAGCCGTCCATCGCCGCCTGCAAGCGCTCGAGCCCGGGCTCCAGATCAGCGCCGTGGCGGATGCGCTCGTTCGCCTCCTTCATTGCTGCGATCGACAGGCCGGTGCTTCGTCCCATCCGCAGCATTTCAACGGCGGAAGTGAAAGGATAGGGCACCTCAGCTGCCGCGACGTCCGGTGACGCCGACACGCCGGAAAGCTCGTCTTCGTTGACGACAAAACCGCCGCCGATGGAATACCAGACCTGCCGCAACAGAACGCCGCCGGAAGGACCGAGTGCCGTGAAGGTCATGCCGTTGGCATGGCCCGGCAGGGGCGGCCCATAGTCGAAGAGGAGGTCGTTTTCGGGGTCGAAGGCAACGGGGCCGATGCCGGGCACGGCAATGCTCCGTGTGCCCTGCAACTGCCTTACGAGCGCTTCAGCCTGGTCCGGGTCGAGCGTTTCCGGGAGAAAGCCCAGGAAGCCCAGAAACACCGCCCGATCGGTGGCATGGCCCTTGCCGGTGAAGGCAAGGGACCCGTGTAGGGAGACTGTCAGCCGTGCACAATCCGCCCTTTCCGGGAGGGCGGCGAGCGCCGCGAGGAAACGCGAAGAGGCGACCATCGGTCCCATCGTGTGGGACGAGGACGGGCCGATGCCGATCTTGAAAATATCGAAGACGGAGAGAAACATGGATCGATCCTGACAAAGCGCCCCCGGCGGTGAACCGGGGGCGAAGATTTCACTCGGCAGCTTCCGCGTAGCTTTCGAGCGGCGGGCAACTGCACATCAGGTTGCGGTCGCCATGGACATTGTCGATCCGGTTGACCGGCGGCCAATACTTGTCCGTGCGGAACGAGCCTGCCGGGAAGCATGCGGCCTCGCGGCTGTAGGGACGGTTCCATTCCCCGACGAGATCCTCGACGGTGTGGGGCGCGCGTTTCAGCGGATTGTTGTCGGCATCGAGCGTGCCGGCTGCAATCGCCTCCGCTTCGGCCGCGATGCCCAGCATGGCCGCGATGAAGCGGTCGAGTTCGGCCTTCGGCTCGCTTTCGGTGGGCTCCACCATCAACGTACCGGCGACCGGCCAGCTCATGGTCGGTGCGTGGAAGCCGCAGTCGACCAGGCGCTTGGCGATATCATCGACCGAAACGCCGGCCCGCTCCTTCAAAACCCGCGTATCGAGAATGCATTCATGCGCGACATGGCCGGCGGCCGAGCTGTAGAGGATCGGATAGGCCGGCGACAGCCGCCGGGCGATGTAGTTGGCGTTGAGGATCGCGGTCTTGGTGGCCTGGGTCAGCCCCTCGCCGCCCATCAACAGGCAATAGGCCCAGGAGATGAGCAGGACGGATGCCGAGCCGAAGGTGGCGGAGGAAACGGCGAAGTCGCCTTCGGCCGGATTGCCCGGCAGGTGCGGCACAAGATGGGCCTTGACGCCGATCGGCCCCATGCCAGGTCCGCCGCCGCCATGCGGGATCGCGAAGGTCTTGTGCAGGTTGAGATGACTGACGTCCCCGCCGATATCGCCGGGCCGTGCCAGGCCGACCATCGCGTTCATGTTCGCACCGTCGATATAGACCTGCCCGCCATGGGCATGGGTGATCGCGCAGATCTCGCGCACGGTGGTCTCGAAGACGCCGTGGGTCGAGGGATAGGTGATCATGCAGGCGGCGAGGTTTGCGGCATGGACCTCCGCCTTGGCGCGGAAATCCGCGACGTCGATGTTGCCGTCGGGCGCGACACCGACCACGACCACCTTCATACCGGCCATCTGTGCGGAGGCCGGATTGGTGCCATGCGCCGAGGTCGGGATCAGGCAGATGTCGCGGTGGCCTTCGCCGCGTGCCGCGTGGTAGCGGCGGATCGCCAGCAGGCCGGCATATTCGCCCTGCGCACCCGAATTAGGCTGCATGGAAAAGCCGTCGTAGCCGGTGATCTGGCACAGTTTCGCTTCGAGGTCGGTCAGCATCTCGGCATAGCCCTTCGCTTGGTCGGCGGGGGCAAAGGGATGCAGGTTGGCGAATTCCGGCCAGCTCAGCGCCATCATCTCGGCTGTGGCGTTGAGTTTCATCGTGCAGGAGCCGAGCGGGATCATCGCCCGGTCGAGCGCGAGGTCGCGGTCGGCGAGGCGGCGCATGTAGCGTGTCATCTCGGCTTCCGCACGGTTCATGTGGAAGACCGGATGGGTCATGAAACCGGACGTGCGCAGCAGTGCCTCGGGCAGGCGGTACTCGTGGGTCAGCACGTCGTCCGTCATGCCGCCGCCGAAGGCGCGCCAGATCGCCTCGGTGTGGCTGCGTCGCGTCGTTTCATCGAAGGCGATGCCGATGCGCGTCTCGCCGACCGCCCGCAGGTTGACGCCCTCGCGCAGCGCCGCGGCCAGGATGGCGTCGCGGCGTGGGCCGCATTCCACCGAGATCGTGTCAAAGAAGGTTTTCGGCTCGACGCTGAAGCCGAGCGTTTCCAAGCCTTTGACCAGCCGCACCATCTTGCGGTGTATGCGTTCGGCGACGGCGCGCAGGCCGTCTGGACCGTGGAAGACGCCGTACATCGAGGCCATGACGGCGAGAAGCGCCTGGGCGGTGCAGACATTCGACGTCGCCTTCTCGCGGCGGATGTGCTGCTCGCGCGTCTGCAGCGACAGGCGGTAGGCGCGGTTGCCGCGCGCGTCGATCGAGACGCCGACGATGCGGCCCGGCATGGAGCGGGTGAGGTTGGCGCGCACAGCCATATAGGCCGCATGCGGGCCGCCATAGCCCATCGGCACGCCGAAGCGCTGGGTCGCGCCGATGGCGATGTCGGCGCCCATCTCGCCCGGCGGCTTGAGCAGCGCCAGCGCCAACGGATCGGCGGCGACAACGGCGAGCGCTCCGGCCTGCTTCAGCGCGGCGATCGGCGCGGTGAAATCCTGCACATGGCCATAGGTGCCGGGATACTGGAACAACGCGCCGAAAACCGTCGACGGGTCGAGATCGGTGAAGGGATCGCCGACGATCACTTCCCAGCCGAGCGGTTCGGCGCGGGTCGCGACCACCGCGATGGTCTGCGGATGGCAATGGTGGTCGATGAAGAAGGCACGCGCCTTGGTGCGTGACGCGCGCTCGCACAGCGCCATCGCCTCGGCGGCGGCGGTGCCTTCGTCGAGCAGCGAGGCATTGGCGACGTCGAGCCCGGTGAGGTCGGCCATCATGGTCTGGTAGTTGAGCAGCGCTTCCAGCCGGCCCTGGCTGATCTCCGGCTGATAGGGGGTATAGGCGGTGTACCAGGCGGGGTTCTCGAAGATATTGCGCTGGATCGCGGGCGGCGTGACGGTGCCGTGGTAACCTTGTCCGATGAAACTGGCATTGGCCGTGTTCTTCGCGGCAACGGCGCGCAGGCGTTCCAACACGCCGCGCTCGGAAAGCGCCTTGCCCCAGGCGAGCGGGCGCGACTGGCGGATATCGGCGGGCACGATGGCATCGATGAAGGCATCGAGGCTTTCGGCCCCGACCGCTTCCAGCATCTCGGCCATTTCGCGCGGGGAGGGGCCGATATGGCGGCGGTTTGCGAAGTCGTAGGGTGCGTAGCCCGTTGGGATATAGCTCATGCCGTGTCTCCTCAACCAACCAGCGCCAGATAGGCCGCTTCGTCCATCAGCGCTGTTGCATCGTCCGGATTGGCAAGCCGGAGTTTGAAGAACCAGCCCTCGCCCTGCGGTGCCCGGTTGATCAGCGAGGGATCGGCAAGGATCTCCTCGTTGACGGCAACGATCTCGCCGGCCAGCGGGCAATAGACGTCGGACGCCGCCTTGACGGATTCCACGGTCGATGCGGCGCCTCCTTCTTCGAGCACGGCGCCGACATCGGGCAGGTCGACGAAGACGAGGTCGCCCAACTGCTCGGCGGCGTGCTGCGTGATGCCGACGGTCGCGACATCGCCCTCGATGGACAACCATTCGTGGTCTGCGGTGAATTTCAGCATGACAGGGCTCCTCAGCTGCGCTTGTAGCGCTGGGTGATGAAGGGAAGGGGCGAGATGAAAACGGGATGGCGTTTGCCGCGCACTTCGGCAAACAGCGCTGTATCGGCGGCAGAGAGACTGGCCGGAACGTAGCCCATCGCGACCGGTGCATTGACGGAGGGGCCGAAGCCGCCGGACGTTACCCGCCCGACCGGTTCGCCGCCGGCTTCATCGGCGAAGAGCACCGCGCCCTCGCGGATCGGCGCGCGACCTTCGGGCCGCAACCCGACCCTGCGCCGGGGCGCGCCCGTTTCCAGTTCCGCCAGGATGATGTCGGCGCCGGGAAAGCCACCGGCGCGTGCGCCGCCGCTGCGTCGGACCTTCTGGATCGCCCATTCGATGGCGCCCTGCGCCGGCGTGGTGGCGGTGTCGATGTCGTGGCCGTAGAGGCACAGCCCCGATTCAAGCCGCAGGCTGTCGCGCGCGCCGAGCCCGACAAGAAGGACCCGCGTGTCGGCCAGGAACGCCTCGGCGAGCGCCACGGCGCGGTCGGCAGGAACCGATATTTCGTAGCCGTCCTCGCCGGTATAGCCGGCGCGGGCCACGATGGCGGGCGATCCCAGCAGTACGACATCGGCCACTTCCATGAAGCGCATGTCCGCCACTTCAGGCGCCAGGGTCGAAAGCACGGCCTCGGCCTGCGGCCCCTGCAGTGCGATCAGGGCGCGATCGGTTAGTTCCTCTATGTCGCATTCGTCGCCGAGATGCGTCCGCAGATGGGCAATGTCCTCAGCCTTGCAGGCCGCGTTGACAACGAGGAACAGGTGATCGTCCCGGTTGGCGATCATCAGGTCATCGAGAATGCCGCCGTCTTGCGCGGTGAACAGCCCGTAACGCTGGCGTCCCGGCTTCAAGCCGAGCACGTCCACGGGCACCAGCCGTTCGAGCGCAAGCGCGGCATCCTCAAGCCTGCCCGACTTCGGGCGCAGGATGACCTGTCCCATATGGCTGACATCGAAAAGTCCGGCCGCGGCGCGGCAGTGCAGGTGCTCCTTCAACACGCCGTCCGGGAACTGGACCGGCATCTCGTATCCGGCGAACGGCACCATCTTGCCGCCATGGGCGATGTTGAAGGCGGTGAGCGGGGTTTGCCGCAGGTCGTCTGGCAAGGTCATGGAAAGACTCCGATAGAAAGCGGAAAGGGATTGGGGTGGCGTCAGGCCGGGCGGCGGGCGGCAAGCGCGACAACGCAGGCTTCCTTGACTGCCTCGCCCATGCCGGGATGCGCGTGTGACGTCCCGACAAGGTCGGTCAGGGTCGCACCGAGCCGGAGCGCCAGCACGAGCTCCTGCAAAAGTTCGCCGGCCCCGTGGCCAAGGATGTGCGCGCCGAGAACCCGGCCGGTTTCGGCACAGGCGATCACCTTCGCAAACCCGTCCGTCGCCCCAATGGCGCGGGCACGGCCGTTCGCCAGGAAGCTCGCCTTGCCGACGAGAACCGCACGCCCGGCGGCGCCTGCATCTTCTTCCGTCAGACCCACGCCCGCGATCTCGGGTGCGGTGTAGACCACGCCCGGCACGAGCCCGTAGTCCGGTGCGTCATGCGGCTTGCCGACAAGCGCGTCGATGCAGGCCGCAGCGTCCTCCTCCGCCTTGTGGGCGAGCATCGGTCCCGGAACCACGTCGCCGATAGCGAGAATGCCGGGAACGCTCGTGCGAAACTGTGCATCCACGGCGATAAAGCCCCTGGCATCACGCTGGACGCCCAACGCCTCCAGCCCGAGTCCGGCGGAGCGCGGCCGTCGGCCGATGGCCACCAGGACGGCATCGGCTTCCAGCGTTTCCCCATTGCCCGAAGCACGGCTTTCGATCTCGACGGCGGCCGTCTCGCCCGTACGAGTGACTGCCTTGACCGCGGTGTTCAGCTTGAAGCCGATGCCATGGCGGGCGAGAATTCGTTGCGCAGTCTTGGCGACTTCGCCGTCGATGCCGGGCAGGATGCGATCGAGATATTCGACTACCGTCACCTTGCTGCCAAGGCGTGACCAGATCTGGCCAAGTTCGAGGCCGATGACGCCGGCGCCAACCACGACCAGCCGCTCCGGCACCGCGTCGAGCGACAGGGCGCCAGTGGACGAGAGGACGCGTTTTTCGTCAAAGGCGATACCGGGCAGGGCGGTCGGCTCCGAACCAGTGGCGATCAGGATATGCCGGGCGGTGATCTCGCGTCCGTCCACAACCAACTGTCCCGGTGCGGTGATGGCCGCGCGCCCATTGATGAAGTCGACGCCCGCCTTCTTGAACAGGAAGGCTATGCCCTTGGTGAGGTCTGAAACCACCCGGTCCTTGCGGGCCATCATGCGCGTCAGGTCGAAGCGTGCGGCGTCCGTTTCGATGCCGTGATCGGCAAGCGTCTTCAACTCCGCCCAGTGTTCGGTGGACGACAGCAGCGCCTTCGATGGAATGCAGCCGACATTCAGGCAGGTGCCGCCGGCGGTGGCGCGCTCGTCGATGCAGGCCACCCGCAGGCCGGCCTGTGCGGCGCGCAGGGCGGCGACATAACCGCCGGGACCCGCGCCGATGACGACGAGGTCGAAATCAGACATTCGCCGTGCCTCCATAGATCGGGAAAGCACGGCAGAGCGCGGAAACCTTCTGATGCACGGCGTCCTCGACGGAGGCGTCCGGGCCGTTGCGCAGGTTGTCCAGCACGTCGCCGATCAGGTGGCCGATCTGCCGGAATTCATCCGGACCGAAACCGCGCGAGCAGCCGGCGGCCGTGCCGAGGCGAATGCCGGAGGTGACGGTCGGCTTTTCGGGATCGCCCGGCACGCCGTTCTTGTTGCAGGTGATGCCGGCACGCTCCAAGGCATCGGCGGCTTCGTTACCCTTCAGGCCGAGCGGTCGCAGATCCACCAGCATCAGATGATTGTCGGTTCCACCCGAGACGATTGCCGCACCGCGCTCGACAAGAACCTCGGCGAGCGCCTTGGCGCTGGCGACGACCCGGCCGGCATAGTCGGTGAAATCAGGTTGCAGCGCTTCCTCGAAAGCGACGGCCTTGGCGGCAATGACGTGCATGAGCGGGCCTCCCTGCAGGCCCGGAAAGACCGCCGCGTTGATCTTCTTGGCGATTGCCTCGTCATTGCTCAGGATGATGCCGCCGCGCGGGCCGCGCAGCGTCTTGTGCGTGGTCGAGGTCACGACATGGGCATGCGGCATGGGGCTCGGATGGTGGCCGGTGGCGACGAGGCCGGCAATATGGGCCATGTCGACCATCAGCAGCGCGCCGACACTGTCGGCGATGGCGCGGAAACGGGCGAAGTCGATGATCCGCGAATAGGCCGAGGCGCCGGCGATGATCAGCTTGGGGCGCTCGGCTTCCGCCAGCGCGGCGACCTGTTCATAGTCGATCAGTCCTTCCGGTGTCAGCCCGTAGGCGACGGCGTGGAACCATTTCCCTGAGAGGGCCGGGCGAGCGCCGTGGGTGAGATGGCCGCCGGCATCGAGCGACATGCCGAGAATGGTCTCACCCGGCTGCAGCAGGGCCAGCATCACCGCTCCGTTCGCCTGCGCGCCCGAATGCGGTTGCACGTTCGCGAAGTCAGCGCCGAAGAGCTGCTTGAGGCGGTCGATGGCAAGCTGTTCGACCACATCCACCTCGCCGCAGCCGCCGTAGTAGCGCTTGCCGGGATAACCTTCCGCGTATTTGTTGGTCAGCACGGAACCCTGGGCGGCCATCACCCGCAGGCTGGCGTGGTTTTCCGAGGCGATCAGCTCGATCTCACCCTCCTGGCGCCGCCCCTCGGCCTCGATGGCCGCCCAGAGGGCCGGGTCGAAAATGGAAAGTGGCGCTGTAGCGTCGGTCATGTCTTTCTCCTCCGAATAGCGACCGCCAGCGCAGGCCGGCCGATCTTTTGGCGGAGGATAACGAAGACCGATCATTGTTGAACTTCATAGTTCTTATGCTAGCATGAGGTTTGTTCATGATAGGATTGGCCGTGCGGAATATCCCGACAGACCTGATGCGCAGCTTTGTGAAGGCGATCGACGGGGGCAGTTTCACCCGTGCGGCGGAGATGGTCGGGCGCACGCAATCGGCTGTCAGCCTCCAAATCAAGCGGCTGGAGGAGGTTGTCGGCGTACGGCTGTTTCAGCGCGACGCGCATAATCTGCAACTCACCGCGCAGGGGCGCACTTTCGCGCAATATGCGCGTCGCATGCTGGCACTGAACGACGAGGTTCTCGCCTTGATGCAAAGCCCGGCGGTGTCGGGCCGGGTGCGGCTTGGCGCACCAAGCGAATATACCGATTCCCTGTTGCCGCACCTGCTGGGGCGTTTCGCGCAGGCGCACCCCCACGTCATGCTCGAAGTCACCAGCGATCTCAGCAAGAACCTGCTTTCCCGCCAGCAGAATGGTGAGTTCGATCTCGTCATCGCTCTGCACGATGATACGCCGGCCGGCGGGGGCAAACCCATCCACACCGAGCCGCTGATATGGTTCACCAGTGCGGATCACTTCGGGCATATGCAAAGCCCTCTGCCGCTGGTGCTGGCACCGCCGCCCTGTGTCTATCGCCGGCGCATGCTTCAGCAACTGAACCGGGAGGCAAAGCCGTGCCGGATCGCGTATCTGAGCTCTAGCCACAGCGCCGTGCTTGCGGCCGTCAGGGCCGGGCTCGGCGTCACCGCCATGGCTCAGAGCACGGTTCCCGATGATGTGCGGCCGCTGGGAATGGCGGACGGTCTTGCTCAGCTCGGACATCTCGACGTCCACCTGCACCGCCGGCCCACGGCCGAGTCGGAAGAGGCGATCGACTATCTGGAGACCTACATAGCGGAGCGCCTCGGTCAGGCCGGTGGGCTTGCGCCGGTTTCCGGGCAATACGCCGCCGGTTAATGGGCTGGCGTAGAGAAGAGGCCTTGAAGTGCCTTGAGGTCGCTGCGCAGACGACTATCAATATCCTCGTCGTCGCGGTTGTCGTCTGCAATGAACTGAAAGAACCGGATGTTCTGCAGTGAAAACAGACAGTCGGCGAGGGCATCGCTGTCCACTGTCTCCGGCACGAGGCGGCGGGCCTGGAAGTCGACGATCATCGACCGCATCAGGTCGACGAGAACGCGGTCCAGTTCGAGATAGGTTCGCCCGAAGTCGCTGCTGCCTTCCTGAATGCTCGCCGAAAGGACCTCGCGCCATGTCGACTTCGCCAGGTATCGCATGGCGTGGCGGCGCAGGATCTGGCCAAAAGTGGCGACGGCATCGATGAGGTCCGTCGGCTTTTGCGCGATCATGGTTTTCAACTGGCGGATCAGCAACTGGTCGCTTTCGCTGACCAGCGCGAGGAGAAGACCAGCCTTGCTGTCGAAATAGTTGTAGACGGTAACGGTGGAGACATCGGCATCCTTGGCGATCAGCTCGATCGTCGTCGGAGCGTAGCCATCCGTCTGGAAACGAGCCTTTGCGACTTCCAGGATGCGCTCGCGACGATTTGCCTTCTGCCGTTCTCTCAGTCCCATCAAGGCCATACCACCCGTTCGCCTCCCCTCCATGGCTTGTGCCTCCGATTTCGTTGATGCGCAACCAAAATTGGTGTTGACAAGATTTTTTAGTGACATAAACTTTTTATGCTCTAAAAATTAGGGGAACCAACCATGAGCATTTCCAGACGTTCTTTCTGCCTGCTGGCAACAGCGACGGTTTTGACGGGCCTCGGCCTGTCCACGCCGGCCTTTGCCGAAAATCTTAAAGTTGCAATCGTCCTGCCGGGGGTGAAGACGGACAAGTCGTTCAACCAGGCGGGTTACGAAGGGGTGGAGCACGCGGCCAAGGAGCTTGGCCTCGAATTCGCCTATAGCGAGAAGGTCGCCCAGCCGGACCAACCCGAAGCGCTGGCCGACTATGCGCGGCGCGGCTATTCCGTGGTCATCGGCCATGGCGGTGAATTCCAGGATTCGGTCGCAAAGGTCGCCTCCCGCTTTCCCGATACCAAGTTCGTCGTGGTGAACGGCACGGAACCGGGCGGCAATGTTGCCATCATGAGTTTCGATTTCCCCGCACTCGGCTATGTCATGGGCTATGTCGCGGGGAAGGTCTCCGAGACCGGCAAGGGCGGCTATATCGGTGCGCAGAAGCTGAAATTCTATGTCGATCTCGGCAATGGCTACACCAAGGGCTTCAAGGCCGCCCGCCCGGACGGCGAGGTGCTGACCGCCTGGACGAACGATTGGGACGATGTCGCCAAGGGCAAGGAAGCGGCCCTCAACGAGATCAGCCAGGGTGCAGACGTCATCTTCCCGTCCATGGACAATGCCGTGGTCGGCAGCCTCCAGGGCGTGAAGGAAAAGGGCAAGAAGGCCATCGGCATCTATTACGATGCCATTTCGGACTGGCCGGATACGGTTGTGCAATCCGCCATCTTCGACATGCGCGGTGCGCTCCTGACGACGTTGACCGAGGCGAAGGAAGGCCGGCTGGAAGGCAAGGCCTACATCTATGGCCTGGAAACGCCGAAGGCGACGCGTATCGGCACGTACCACGCCTCCGTTCCGGCCGCCGTGCAGGACGAAGCCGCCGCGATCATCGAGAAAATCAAGGCCGGCGAGATCGACGTCCACTAAGGCGTCGCGCTTCCGCGCGGGGAGGATATTCCTCCTCGCGCAACTCCCCACCCCTCGCAAGAATCCTGGATTGTGCCATGACCGCGCAAGGACTTCGGCTCGAAAAAATTACCAAGACCTTCGGTGATTTCAAGGCCCTCGACGGCGTCGACCTGACGATCGCACCGGCAAGCATTCACGCCATTCTCGGTGAGAACGGTGCCGGCAAGACGACATTGATGAACATTCTCTACGGGCTCTACCAGCCCGACGGGGGGCGCATTCTCCTGGACGGTGTACCCCAACGGATCGCGTCTCCACGTCGGGCAATGGATCTCGGGATCGGCATCATCCACCAGCACCTGATGCTCGTTGAAACGCTGACGGTCGTCGAGAATGTGGTGCTCGGCCTGCCGGGGCAGGGAATGCGGCTGTCCCTTGATGAGCACGCGCGCCGGCTTGCGACGCTTGCCGACAGCTTTGGCTTCGATGTCGATCCGCACCAGGAAGTGTGGAAGCTGCCGATGGGCATGCGCCAGCGGGTCGAAATCCTCAAGGTGCTTTATCGCGATGCCCGCCTCATTATCCTCGACGAGCCGACCAGCGTGCTGGCGCCCAATGAGGTGGAGGGCTTCCTCCAAGGCCTGCGCCGGCTTCGGGCGGCGGGCAAGACCGTCATTTTCATCAGCCACAAGCTGGACGAGGTGGCGGCGGTGGCTGATCGGGTTACCGTGCTGCGCCGCGGCGCCGTTTCCGCTGACCTTCCCATTGAAGGTGCAACGCCCCGCGAAATGGCGCGAATGATGGTCGGGCGGGACGTTGTTCTCACCACGCTCGAAAAGGCGTCGCTGAAATCCGATACGGTTCTCGTTCGTGCACGCGATCTCAAGGCGCGCGTCACCCGCGGCAACCAGGCGCTGAAAGGCGTCTCCTTCGATATCAGGGCAGGGGAAATCCTCGGCGTCGCCGGTGTCGATGGCAACGGCCAGGCCGAACTTGCCGAAGTCCTGACGGGCCTGCGCCCGGCGGAGGGCGGTTCAGTTGAACTGGCTGGGGAAGACATCACATGCACCGGCGTTTACGAGCGCCGTCACCGGCTCGGCATTTCCTTCGTGCCGGAGGACCGTCACGGCACGGGTCTCGTGCTCGATTTCCCGGTCTACCAGAACGCCATGATCCGTGACTTCCGGGAGAGTTCGTTTTCTTCCGGCCCGATGCTCAGGACGGCGAATGCGAAAGCGGTGACCGAGGACTGGGTCCGACGCTACGACGTGCGCCTGCAATCGGTGGATCAGCCGATCCGTTTCCTGTCGGGCGGCAACCAGCAGAAGCTGATCTTTGCCCGCGAGGTCGAGTGCCGGCCGCGGCTGCTGGTCATCATGCAGCCCTGCAAGGGCCTTGATGTCGGCGCCATCGAGGCCGTTCACCGCACCGTTCTCGCCGAGCGCGAGCGCGGCACGGCGATCCTCTACATCTCCACGGAGCTGGAGCACATCCTGAGCGTCTGCGATCGCGTGGCCGTCATGTGCGCGGGGCGGATCACCGGCATCATTTCCCCTGAAGAGGCGACGGCCGAACGTGTCGGCGCTCTCCTCGGCGGGCTTGCAGAGGCGGAGGTGGCATGATGCTGCGAGCCATCCAGTATATCTATGTGTTGCGCCCGGTCTGGGCTGTGCTGGCCGCGCTCCTCGTGGGCGCAGGGCTCATCGCCGTTGCCGGGGTCAATCCGTGGGACGCCTATGGCGCCCTCTTCGGCGGCGCCTTCCTCGACTATTACGGCCTTGCCAGCACCCTGGCAAAAATGTCGCCGATCCTGCTGGCCGGACTGGCGGTCATCGTGCCCCTCCGCGTCGGCCTGCTCAATATCGGCGCGGAAGGGCAAATCTATATGGGCGGGCTCTTCTCGTCGATGGCGGCCCTGCTGCTGCCGGAGATGTCACCCTACCTGCAGGTGCCGCTATGCGTTCTCGCCGGCGCCGTCGGTGGCGGTTTCTGGGGGATGATCCCGGGCTACCTGAAGGCCTATCGCGGCGTCAACGAAGTCATCATCACCATTCTCCTCAACTTCATCGCCATCAATCTGGTGAGCTATGTCGCCGGCGGGCCGATGATGCAGGAGGGCGCGCCCTATCCCTATTCGGAGGAAATCCGCGAAGGGCTCTGGCTGCCCTACATCATGCCGCAGACCGATGCGCATCTCGGCGTTCTGGCCGGTATCGTCCTCTGCCTTGCCGCGTGGTTCGTCTTCCGTTTCACCACGGTCGGCTTTGGTCTGGGCATGATCGGCAAGAACCCGACGGCCGCCACCTATGCCGGCATCCGCGTCCGGCGCAACGTTGTGGCGGTGATGTTCGTCGCCGGTGCGATCGGCGGACTTGCCGGCACCTTCGAGGTGCTGGGCCTCAAGCATCGCCTCTACCATCTCTTCTCCCCGGGTTATGGTTTTGACGGCATCGTCGTCGCCTTCCTGGCGCAACTGTCGCCGCTGATGGCGCCGATCGCCGCGTTCTTCCTCAGTGGGCTGAAGGTCGGTGGCCTCATCATGCAGCGCGCGGTGGGACTGGAAAGCACCGTCGTCGAGGCGATTCAGGGTCTCGTCATCATCTTCGTCGCCGTCAGCCTCGCCTTCCGGTTCGATCGGGGCAACTGGCGCCGCTTCCTGGAACGGCGCAGGCTGCTGGATGCCGGCCTCGCCCAGGGCGTAACGAACAATTCCGGAGGCACGTCATGAGTTTGCTGGGTGATATGTCGGCCTGGGTGGATTTTTTCTCCACCGTCCTCAGACTGTCCATTCCCATCGTTTTCGCCGCGCTCGGCGGCGTGCTTTCGGAGCGGGCGGGCGTGTTCAATGTCTCGCTGGAGGGCTGCATTCTTGGCGGCGCCTTTGGCGCGGCGACGGGGGCCTATCTTACGGGAACGCCGGTCGGCGGCCTCCTTGTCGGGCTCTTGGCCGCGGCCGCCATCGGCTGCATCCTTGCCGGCCTTGCGGTCAGTCTCGGCATCAACCAGCTCGTGACGGGCATCGCGATCAATATCCTGGTGCTGGGGCTGACATCCTATCTGGCGCGCCTCATCCTCGGGGCGGATGCCACCTCGACCCTGCCGGGCTTCTCGCCGATGGCGATCCCCGTGCTTTCGTCCATTCCGGTCATCGGGCCAGTGCTGTTCAATCAGGATCCGTTGGCCTACCTGATGTATCTCGCCGTGCCGCTGTCCTTCTGGTTCCTCTATCGCACGCCCTGGGGGCTCATCGTGCGTGCCATCGGCGATTACCCGATTGCGGCTGATACGGTTGGCGTCAGCGTTCCGGCAGTTCGCGCACTCTGCGTCATCGCAAGCTGCATGCTCGGCGGGCTCGGCGGCTGCTATCTCGTGCTTTGCCAGGTGTTCGTCTTCACCGAGAACATGAGCGCGGGCAAGGGCTGGATCGCGCTTGCCGCCGTCATCCTCGGGCGCTGGAACCCGGCGCTCGTCTTTGCCGCCTGCATCTTCTTTGCCTTTTCGGAAGCCCTGCAACTGCGCCTGCAGTTCAACAATCCGGATGTGCCCTACCAGCTCTTCTCGATGGTGCCGTTCCTGGCCTCCTTCGTCGCGCTCGTCGTCTTCGCCGGTCGTGTGCGCCCGCCGGGAGCCATCGGCATCAAATATGTTCGGGGCGGAAAATAAGCGCCCCCTTCGTCTTCACCCAACAGAAATGGAATGACCATGAGCAGCAATTCGTATGAGACCGGTCGTCTGAACCTGCCGTTTGTCGGCATCTGCACCTTCGGCAAATATCCCTACCAACCGGATTGGGACGCCATCGATGCGGATGTGGCGATCCTCGGCGCGCCGTTCGACTGTGGCACGCAATGGCGCGCCGGCACCCGCTTCGGGCCGCGCTCGATCCGCGAAGCCTCGACGCTATTCTCCTTCGGCCATGGCGGTGCCTATGATCATGAGGATGACGTCACCTATCTGCCGAGCGGCGCCGTCTCCATCGTCGATATCGGCGATGCCGACATCGTCCATACCGACACGATGAAGAGCCACGCCAATATCGAGTTCGGCGTGCGCAAGATTCTCGAGGCCGGCGCGCTGCCGGTGGTGCTCGGCGGTGACCACTCCATCAACATCCCCTGCGTCAACGCCTTTGCCGAGGACTGCGCCAAGAACGGCCCGATCCATATCGTGCAGATCGACGCCCATCTCGACTTCGTCGACGAGCGTCATGGCGTGCGCTACGGCCACGGCAACCCGATGCGCCGTGCGGCGGAAAAGTCCTATGTCAGTGGCCTGTCGCAGCTCGGCATCCGCAATGTCTCCTCGACGGCGAAGGAAGGCTATGAGGATGCCCGCAGAATGGGCTCCGACATTCTTTCCGTCCGCCAGATCCGGGCGCTTGGCACGGACGCCGTGGTGGACCGCATCCCGGCCGGTGCGCGCTACTACGTGACGATCGACATCGACGGCTTCGATCCGTCGATTGCGCCGGGCACCGGCACGCCGTCGCATGGCGGCTTCATCTATTACGAGGTGCTGGAGATCCTGGCAGCACTGGCCAAACGCGGCGACATCGTCGGCATCGACCTGGTCGAGGTCGCGCCGGATTACGACCACACCGGCGGCACCGCCATTCTGGCCGCGCAGGTTCTCATGAACCTCATCGGCCGCATCATGCACGCAAGGAAAGGCTGAACCATGGGACGACTTCACTACGATTTTTCCGGCGAGCACGTGCTCGTCACGGGGGCAAGCCGCGGCATCGGCCGGGCGGTGGCGGAAGGTTTTGCCGCCGCAGGCGCCGAGGTAACGATCCTTTCCTCCGGTTCAGGCATCCATGATACAGCGCTGGAAATGTCTGCCCGTTACGGCCGCACGATCGCGTCGATCGAATGCGACATCACCGACAGCGCCGCGGTGAAGGCCGCGCTTGCGCCGCTCGGCCGCATCGACGTGCTCGTCAACAATGCGGGGCTGGAGCGCATCACGCCGCTGCTCGATCCCGATGCCGCAATCGAAGACACGTTCCGCCGCATCACCGACATCAACACCAACGGCACGTTCTATGTGACGCGCAATGCCGTGCCGCATATGGGGGAGGGCGGGCGCATCATCGTCACGGCCTCGATCTGGAGCCGTGTCGCGGTGCCGGAATTTTCTGCATACATCACCTCCAAGCACGCCAATCTCGGTTTTACCCGCGTCATGGCCAAAGAGCTCGGCCCTAAGGGTATCCGCGTCAACGCCGTCTGCCCTGGCTGGGTGCGCACGGAGGCGGCCATGTTGTCGCTGAAGAACATGTCGTTGCGCACGGGCCGCAGCGAAGAGGACCTGCTGGCCGAAATTGTCGGCGCGCAGGTTCTGCCCGGCTTGCTGGAGCCGGAAGACCTCGCCGCTCCCTATCTCTTCCTGGCCTCCGATGGGGCAAAGGACATGACCGGCCAGGGGCTTATGCTCGACCGCGGCGAGGTGATGGCATGAGCCGGCGCGTTCTCGTTACAGGTGCCTATCGCGGCATCGGCGCGGCTTGCGCCCTCGCATTTGCCG
This sequence comes from Shinella kummerowiae, assembly GCF_009827055.1. Lineage (GTDB taxonomy): Bacteria > Pseudomonadota > Alphaproteobacteria > Rhizobiales > Rhizobiaceae > Shinella > Shinella kummerowiae. The sequence goes on along the minus strand of NZ_WUMK01000003.1, from coordinate 519,566 downwards.
GAACCGGTGCGCGCGTCGCGCTCGCCGATATTCGCAAGCCCGATGAAACCGCCGCCGCGGCAACAAAGGCAGGGGCGATAGAAACACTGGCGCTTGCCTGCGACGTCTCCGATGAAGGCGCCGTCCTTGCGGTCGGCGACGCGGTGAAGCAAGCGTTCGGCGGTCTGGATGTGGTCGTGCATTGCGCCGGCGTCATTCACGAAGCGCCTCTGCTGGAAACCCCGGTCGCCGATTTCGACCGGGTGATCGGCATCAACCTGCGCGGAAGTTTCCTCGTCGGCAAGATGGCGATCGGGCTGATGGACGGCACTCCGGATGCGCCGGCACGGGTGATCATGATCGCCTCGGACATGGCTTACTACGGCCGCGAGACCTTCTCCCCCTATGTCGCGTCCAAGCACGGGGTGCTCGGTCTGGTTCGCTCCTGGGCAAAGGAATTCGCGCCGCGCATCCTGGTCAACGCCATCTGCCCCGGTCCCATCGATACCGAAATGCTCGGTGCGGCCAACATGAGCCCCGAATGGCGTGCCAGGGAACTTGCCATCCCGCTCGCCCGCTTCGGCAAGCCGGAGGAGATTGGCGAACTGGCGCTGTTCCTTGCCGGGTCCGGCGGTCGCTACTTCACCGGCCAAGGCGTCGGCAGCAATGGCGGGAGCATCATGCCATGATCAAGAACCCCATTCCCTGGCCGAAAGGCGCGAAATGCGCCGCCTGCATCACCTTCGACATGGATGCGGACAGCCTCATCCATATCGCCCATCCCGAGGATGGCCATAGCCGCGTTGCTGGGATCTCCATGCTGCAATACGGGCCGAAGGTGGCGATCCCGCGCATCGTGGAAAGCTACCGCCAGCTCGGCATCAACCAGACCTTCTTCGTGCCGGCTTGGTGCATAGAGCAGTATCCTCAAGCGATTGAGGCCATTCTGGAAGGCGGCCACGAGCTTGCCCACCACGGCTATCTGCACGAGCATCCGCGCGAGCTTTCGGATGAGGACGAGGCCTATTGGCTGGACCGCAGCATCGCCGTGATCGTCAAGGCGAGCGGCAAGCGTCCGCGCGGCTGGCGGGCGCCACTCTACAACTTCTCGCACCGATCGGCCGACCTGCTCGTCTCGCGCGGCTTCGAATACGACGCTTCGCTGATGGGGGACGATATTCCCTATCTCCTGGAATGCGAAGCCGGCCGTCTTGTGGAGCTGCCCTCGCATTGGGGCCTCGACGACTGGCCGCAATATGTCCAGTCGATGGACCTCGACTACATGATGCCGATCCGCGCGCCCGAGCAGGGTTTTGCCGCCTTCGCGCAGGAATTCGAGGCCGCCTACCGGCACGGCGCGCTCTGGGTGCCGGTCGTTCATCCCTTCGCTACCGGCCGCCTTGCGCGCTGGGAGGTGGTGCACCGGTTCCTCGAGCAGGTTCGCGAACGAGGTGATGTCTGGTTCGCGCCGATGGAGGAGATCGCCGCGCATGTGCGCACGGTCGTCGACACGGGATTGTGGTCACCGAGGATCGATCGGCTGCCCTACTACACGGAGCCCGTCCGGGTTCGGTGACAGCTGGAACGTCGGGCGCTCGAAAGGGAGGATTTGCTGCGCTGCATCGGTTAAGCAGTCGTAAACCGGGACAACAAGGTGGGCAGTGAAACGGCTGCCTGCCTTGTTGCGCAGTTGCCTCTTTCCATAAGGACTGTCAGCGCAGCTTGCGCACGCTCCTGGCGATGGCTGCCGCCAGGGTTTCGGCGGCCCGCGAGGGTTTGTTGCGCGGGTAGGCGATGTGGAACATGTCTTCGAAGGTCATGCGCTCGGGCGCGAGGATTCGCAGGCGACCGTTGCGTACCCATTCGTCGGCATAGTGATCGGGCAGGAAGCCGATATAGGCGCCGGAAAGCAGGAGAAGCAGCGTGCCTTCCATATGCGGCGTCGCCGCAGCCCAGTTGAAATTCACGCCGCAGATCGTCTCGTTCAGCATGTAGGTGCGGCCGGCGAAGGACTGGGCTTCCAGAAGCGCGTCGGTGAGATCCGCGTCGGGACGGTCGAAGAGCGGATGACCCTCGGCGCAGTAGAGTTTCTGCACCTCGGAAAAGACGGGATGGCTGCGGAAATTCGGCATGACGCTGCCGACCGAGGGCATGAGCGCGATCTGGTAGGCACCATTCAAGAGACCCTGATGCAGGACTTGTGGTGCCGCGACATCGATTTCGAGATGCACGCGCGGCGCCTCCGCGTGAAAAGCGGCGAGCGCGCCGGGAAGATTGAGGTCACGGTTGCTGATCATCGCATCGACCGTGCCGAAACTGAGATTGCCGGAAAGCTCACCCTGCGCCTCGCCGATGCGGCTCTGGAATTTTTCCAATGAGCCGAAGAGCTCGAGCGCCGCGTCGTAGACGAGCCGCCCTTCCTCCGTCAGCTGGAAACCGCTGCGCCCGCGGGTGCACAGGCGCAAGCCGATACGCTCCTCTAGATGCCGCATGTGGGTGGAGATGGTCGCCTGTGTCATGCCGAGCGCCGATTGCGCAGCGGTAAAGCCGCCATGTTGCACCACCGAGGCGAAGACACGCAGCAGCCTAAGCTCGGCGTCGCCAAGTGACAGATTGAGGACGCGTTGCCGAACCTTGTTGATCATTCATTGAATAATTCACAAGTAAACATGAAATCATAGATGCTTTTAAATGTTTCTGCCTTTGGCACACTCCTCCTACCTTTGGAGGAGGGCACATGAGCAGCAATTCGTATGAGACCGGTCGTCTGAACCTGCCGTTTGTCGGCATCTGCACCTTCGGCAAATATCCCTACCAGCCGGATTGGGACGCCATCGACGCGGATGTGGCGATCCTCGGCGCGCCGTTCGACTGCGGCACGCAATGGCGCGCCGGCACCCGCTTCGGGCCGCGCTCGATCCGCGAGGCCTCGACGCTGTTCTCCTTCGGCCATGGCGGTGCCTATGATCACGAGGATGACGTCACCTATATGCCGAGCGGCGCCGTCTCCATCGTCGATATCGGTGACGCCGACATCGTCCACACCGACACGATGAAGAGCCATGCGAACATCGAGTTCGGCGTGCGCAAGATCCTCGAGGCCGGTGCGCTGCCGGTGGTGCTCGGCGGCGACCACTCCATCAACATCCCCTGCGTCAACGCCTTTGCCGAAGACTGCGCCAAGAACGGCCCTATCCATATCGTGCAGATCGACGCCCATCTCGACTTCGTCGACGAGCGCCATGGCGTGCGTTACGGCCATGGCAACCCGATGCGGCGTGCGGCGGAAAAGTCCTATGTCAGCGGCCTGTCGCAGCTCGGCATCCGCAACGTCTCCTCGACGGCGAAGGAAGGTTATGAGGATGCCCGCAGGATGGGCTCGGACATTCTCTCCGTCCGCCAGATCCGGGCGCTGGGCACGGACGGTGTGGTGGACCGCATCCCGGCCGGTGCGCGCTACTACGTCACCATCGATATCGATGGCTTCGATCCGTCGATTGCGCCGGGCACCGGCACGCCGTCGCATGGCGGCTTCATCTATTACGAGGTGCTGGAGATCCTGGCGGCACTTGCCAAACGCGGCGACATCGTCGGCATCGACCTGGTCGAGGTCGCGCCGGATTACGACCACACAGGCGGCACCGCCATTCTGGCCGCGCAGGTTCTCATGAACCTCATCGGCCGCATCATGCACGCAAAAGCCGAAAAGCGCTGATCGAAGCCCCCCCGAGGAGGGCCGGCACGCCTATAGCGGCCGGCGAGGAGGAAATATGATGGACTCAACAGTCCGCAATTATCTGGATCAATACGGCGTCAGCGATGCGACGCGGCGGTTTCTCGACAAATCGCAAAAGATGTTCATCGGCGGTGCCTGGGTCGAGAGCAGCAACGGCGCAACCTTCGACATTTTCGAACCGTCCACCGGCGGCCTGATCACGCACGGCCCGTCGGGCACGACGGATGATCTCGACCGCGCCGTCGCTGCCGCGCGCCAACAGTTCGACGGCGGCGAATGGCGTCGCCTGAAGCCGCTCGAACGTGAGCGGATGCTGCACCGGCTTGCCGATCTCATCGAAACCCATGCCGACGAACTGGCGGAGATCGAAGCCATCGACATGGGCAAGTCGGTGACCTTCGCGCGCGAGATTGATATCCAGGGCACGATCGATACCTTCCGCTACTTTGCGGGCTGGCCGACCAAGCTTCACGGCCGCACCGTCGAGCCGTCCATTCCCGGCAACTATCTCGCCTATACGCGCAAGGAACCACTTGGCGTCGTTGCCGCCATCGTTCCGTGGAATTTCCCGCTGCAGACCATGGCCTGGAAGGTCGCTGCGGCGCTCGCCGTCGGTTGCACGGTCGTTGTCAAACCCGCGGAGCTGACGTCGCTCTCCACCCTGCGCTTTGCAGAACTGGTGCAGGAAGCCGGCATTCCCGATGGCGTCGTCAACATCGTCACCGGCAAGGGCAGCGTCATCGGCGCGGCCATGTCCACTCATCCGGGCATCAACAAGGTCACCTTCACCGGTTCGACCCCCGTTGGGCAGGAGGTTGGACGCGCAGCCGTCGGCAATCTCAAGCATGTGACGCTGGAACTCGGCGGCAAGTCGCCGGTGCTGGTGCTCGACGATGCCGATCTGGCAAGTGCCGCGCGGGCGGTGGCAAACGGCGTGTTCTTCAATTCCGGCCAGGTCTGCGATGCCGGCACCCGCGTCTACATCCAGCGGTCGGTGCATGATGCCTTCCTCGACGAGCTGATTGCCGTCACGCGCACACTGCAGATGGCGCCCGGCCTCGACCGTGATTGCTACATCGGCCCCATGGTTTCGGCGCAGCAGAAGAAGGCCGTCGCCGGCTATATCGAGCTTGGACTTCGCGAGGGCGCAAAGCTTGTTCATGGCGGGGGCAGCCCGGAAGGACCGGGCCATTTCATCGAACCCGCGATCTTCGCCCATTGCAAGCCGGACATGCGGATCGTGCGCGAGGAAATCTTCGGGCCGGTGCTGGTGACGAGCCCCTTCGATACGCTGGAAGAAGCGGTTTCGCTGGCGAACGACACGCCCTTCGGCCTGGCCACCGCGATCTATTCGAACGATCTCGCCCGCGTGCACACGCTGATCCCGCAACTGCATGCGGGCTCCGTCTACGTCAATGCGCACAGCACCATCGACCCGTCCATGCCCTTTGGCGGTTTTAAGGATTCGGGCCTCGGCAAGGACCTCGGCCCGGAGCAGCTCGACTATCTGATGGAAACCAAGGCGGTGTGGATCACGCTGCCATAGACCTTGCCGGCCGCCGCCCATGGGTGGCCGCTTCACGATCACGGGCGGCTGATGGGGCCGCCTTCATCGCGGACAGACGCCTCAAGGCGCGGCGCGAAAGGGGAACGACAATGGACAACGATATTGCCTGGCAGAACGAACTGGCGCGCCGCGCCCGCATCTACGAGGACATCGAGGCGGGCCACCGCTTCGAAGGCAAGATGACCGCCATCGACTATGCTGGCATGGCGGCGTTGACGCTGCTGCTGGTCGTCGCCTTCTGGATCTGGGGGGCATGAGATGACTGATCACGTCACCCATGGCGGTTTTGCCGCCGCCGAAACCGAACGGGCGGAAGCCGAGCGCAACCGCGCTGCCGCCGAACGCGGCGATGCGCCACTCCTGCCATCCGAGCGGCTCTGGGGTTTCTGGGAATTCACGTACGCCAATTCCGCGCTCGCCATCGCCACCTGGGCCTTCCTGATCGGCGGCTCGGTCGGCCTGTTCGTTGGGCCGAAGGAAGGCATCGCCGCCATCATCATCGGCAATATCGTCGGCGTCATGCTGACGGCGCTCGCCACCACGCCGATTTCCGGCCGCTATGGCATCGAGCAGTTCATCGCCCTGCGCAGCCAGTTCGGCTATAACGGCAGCCGCGTCGTCTATGTGCTCGCCGTGGTCGTCCTCACCATGGGCTGGCTTGCCGTGCTTGCCATGATGTTCGGCCGCTCGATCGACGGGCTTACGGCGCTGAGTGCCGGCGAGGCGGCCAATCCGACCGGCATCAAGATGATCATCGCCGCCGTCGGCGCCATCCTCGTCACCTGGTTCATCGTCGCCAAGGGGCCGACCTCGATCAAGTTCTTCAACATGATCGTCTCGCCCGCATTGGTGATCCTGATGATCGTGATGCTCTACCTCATCCTTCAGCACCGCTCCTTCTCCGAGCTGCTGGCGATGCCGGCACTTGCCCCGCCTTTCGAGGACAATACGCTCAACTTCATCATTGCCGTCGAAGTGAACCTTGCCGCAGGCTTCTCCTGGTGGCCCTATATCGGCAACCTTGCCCGCCTCACCAAGAAAGAGCGTACTGCCTTCTGGCCCAATATCGTCGGCATCTTCGGCGCCGCTGCGCTCGGCGAAATCGTCGGCCTGCTCGCTGCTGTCGCGCTCGGCGACAGCGACCCGACGATCTGGATGACCAAGATCGCCGGTCCCGTCATCGGTATCATCGCGCTGCTCTTCGTCGCCTTCGCCAACATGACCTCGATGGCGAACATTCTCTACACCTCCATCGTCGGCCTGCGGCAGGTGGGAACGGCGTCCATCCGCGCCATTTCCTGGGGCGCGATCCTTTTCCTCTTCTGCGTCATCCCGCTCGGTCTCGTGGTCTTCTATCCGCAGATGTATGACGGGTTCTTCATCTTCCTCGTCTGGACCTCGGCGCTCAATTCCGCGCTCGCCGGCATCGGCATCGCCGATTACTTCTTCCTGCGTCGCCAGAAACTCGACGTGCGCAGCCTGCACGCCCCGCAGGAAAACGGTCCCTACCGGTTCTGGGGCGGCTTCAACCCGATCGGCCTCTTCGCGCTTGCCGTCGGCTTCGGGGTCTATGTGCTCGTCTTCAATCCGCAGACGCTCGCAAGCCTGCCGATCTTCAAATACCTGACCGCCTCCGTACCTTCCTGCCTTGCAGCCGGCACGGTCCATTATGTCCTGACCCGGCTCTTCGCCCGCGGGCGCGGCTGGGGCCTCTACCCGTAACCTTTGGATGACCGCCATGACCGAGACCTACGACTACATCATCATCGGTGCCGGATCGGCCGGCTGCGTGCTTGCCAACCGTCTTTCGGAAGATCCGGCCACCAAGGTCCTGGTCCTCGAATATGGCGGCAGCGACAAGTCGATCTTCATCCAGATGCCGACGGCGCTGTCCATTCCGATGAACGGCACCAAATACAACTGGAAATACATGACCTTGCCGGAGCCTGGTCTCGGCGGGCGCCAGGTCCATTGCCCGCGCGGCAAGGTCATCGGCGGCTCCTCGTCGATCAACGGGCTTGTCTACATGCGCGGCCATGCCAGTGACTTCGACGAGTGGGAGGCGTTGGGCGCGCGCGGCTGGCGCTATGCCAATTGTCTGCCCTATTTCCAGCGCGCCGAAAGCTGGCAGGACGGGGGCGACGCGTATCGCGGCGCTTCCGGCCCGCTTGCCACCAATGCCGGCAACAAGATGAAGAACCCGCTCTACAAGGCTTTCGTCGATGCCGGCCACGAGGCGGGCTACATCACGACGGAAGACCCGAACGGCCATATGCAGGAAGGCTTCGGCCCCATGCACATGACCGTCAAGGACGGCGTGCGCTGGTCGACGGCGAACGCCTATCTGAAGCCGGCGATGAGCCGGCCGAACCTCACCGTCATCACCCATGCCATGACGCGGCGCGTGATCCTCGATGGCAAACGGGCCGTCGGTGCCGAATACGAACTCGGTGGCGGCCAGCGCATCGTGGCGAAGGCCACGGGCGAGGTGCTGATCTCGTCCGGTCCGATCGGCTCCCCGCATTTGCTGCAGCGTTCCGGCATCGGCCCGGCCGCCCTTCTACAGAAGGCGGGTGTCGCGGTGCTGCACGACCTGCCGGGCGTCGGCGAGAACCTGCAGGACCATTCGGAAGTCTATATTCAATATGCCTGTAAGGAGCCGATTACGCTGAACGGCAAGATGGGGCTCTTGAGCAAGGCAATGATCGGCGCGGAATGGCTGCTGTTCAAGAAAGGTCTTTCGGTCTCCAATCATTTCGAGAGCGGCGGCTTCATCCGCTCCGACGCGTCATTGCAATGGCCGGATATCCAGTTCCACTTCCTGCCCGCCGCGATGCGCTATGACGGCAAGAAGCCGCTCGATGGTCACGGCTTCATGGTGCTGACCGGGCCGAACAAGCCGAAGAGTCGCGGTTACGTGCGCCTGCGCTCACCGGAAGCGCACGAGCAGCCGGACATCCTCATCAACTACCTTGACCGTGAAGAGGACCGCGAGGGTTTCCGCCGCTGCCTGCGGCTCACCCGGGAGATCATTGCCCAGCCAGCCTTCGACCGTTTCCGTGGCGAGGAGATTGCGCCGGGCAAGGATGTGCGCAGCAATGACGAGATCGACGCCTGGGTGCGCGAAACCATGGAGAGCACCTACCATCCCTGCGGCTCCTGCCGCATGGGTGAGGATGCCATGGCCGTCGTCGACAGTGATCTCAAGGTGCGGGGCGTCGAAGGGCTTCGGGTCATCGACAGCTCCGTCTTCCCCGCCGAGCCAAACGCGAACCTCAATGCGCCGACCATCATGCTCGCCGAACGCGCTTCGGATATTGTCCGCGGCAAGCCGCTGCTCGCGGCCTCCAATGCGGCGGTCGGCATCGCGTCCGGTATCGGCGTCACCCAGCGAAGCGGCACGCCGCTGCGCACTCTGCAACATTGAGGCCATGCCGCAAACACTCCGAGCGCGGTTGCGGCGTTGGCGTCGATTTTAGCGGGCCATTCTGGCGATCACCGCATCCAGCGAAAACAGTCCCGGTCCGCGTGCCGCGATGAACAGCAGGCAGGCGGCCCAGGTGCCGTGCGTCGGCCAGGCGTCGGGATAGACGAAAATCTCGATCACCAGCGTCATTCCCAGAAGCGCCAGCGCGGAGAAGCGGGTGGCAAGGCCGATGACCAGCAGGATCGGAAAAAAGTGCTCGGCGAAGGCGGCGAGATGCGCGGCGAGCCAGGGATCGATGAGCGGCAGCTTGTATTCGTTCTCGAACAGATAGAGCGCGTTGTCGGAGAGCATCCAACCCTCGACCTTCGTCTGTCCGGATTGCCAGAAGACGGCGGCGATGGAGAGGCGCGCCACGAGCGCGATGAGATCGTTCGGGATACGATCGAGGGTCTGGACCACCTGCTCGAAGAACCGCTTCGGCAAGGGGCCTGCAAGATCAGGCATGGTCTCGGTCTTCATCAGTGTTCTCCTGGCTGAAGGTGGTGAAGGCTCCGCTGCGGAGCAGCGTTGCAAGGTTCGTCGTGACATCGAAGCGCGCATCCGCCCGGATGGCAGCCTCTGCGGCTCCGGCAAGCACTGTGCCGGCGGCAAGCTGGCGGAAGAAGGTTGCACCGCCCGGTGCAAGCGGGACGACCTCGACGATCATGGCTGGGCGTGCGATCAGCGCGTCCTCGCCGTGCCAGCCTTCGATGATGGCAAGCGGCTGGTGACCGGAATTCATCGCCCAGATCGTCACCATCGGATGGAAGGACGAGAGGATCGACAGGGACGGGTGCGGCGCGAAGACGAGCGAGCCAAGCCGGGCCGGCGCGACGGCGGCAAGCGCCTGCGGATCGATCGATGTCACGTCCGCCGCGTGATAGGCCTTTCCACGGGCGACCTCCAGGCGCATTACGTCCGGTAGATAGGCCAGTTCGGCTGCCGGTTCGAAATCGGCGATGAAATCGGGAAAGTCGTCGCCATAGGCGAGAAGCAAGGGGGAGTGCGGCGGGTGGAGCCGAATGAAGGCTTGCGCCATCGCGCCAAAGAATTCTGGACCGACAATGGTTTCCGTCGCCGGAAAGCGGGAGGCGAGGGCGCCGGTGAGGCTGGAGGAAACATTGTTGCGGTAGACCCCGTAGCGTCGCTCCGGCACGGCGGCATTCCAAGCCGTCAACCCGGCGGGCGGCGGGGTCATATCGAAGAGGCCGACGGCGAAGGCGTTCTGCGTGGCGGCGGACATCGCTCAAGCCGCCCTTTGCCGCGTGGCGGCGTCGAGGATGTCCTGTGCTGCGCCCGCTTCGGCGCGAAGCACCGGCCAGGCCGGCACATCGTTGTCCCATTCGACGAGACTGGCAATCGGGCCGATGCGGCCGATGACCGTTTCGTAGAGCGCCCAGACCGGATCTTTCACCGGTGTATCATGGCTGTCGATGAGAAGCGGTGCACCGAGATCGTCCACCGTTTCGGAATGACCGCTGAGGTGGATTTCGCGCACGGCCTCCAAGGGAAAGCGCGCGATGTAGTCATAGGGATCGAGATTGTGGTTCGTCGCCGCGACGAAGACGTTGTTGACGTCGAGCAGCAGGCCGCAGCCGGTGCGCCGCGCGACCTCGGCGAGGAAATCCGTTTCCTCGATCGTGCTCTCCTGGAAAAGCAGATAGGTGGCGGGGTTTTCCAGCAGCATCTGCCGCCCCAGCGTGGCCTGGACCTGTTCGACGTGATCGACCACCTGGGCAAGGGTTGCCTCGGTATAGGGAAGCGGCAGAAGATCGTTGAGGAAGACGCTGTCATGGGTCGACCAGGCGAGATGCTCGGAAAAACTCTCCGGCTGATAGCGGTCGCACAGGGTCTTCAGCCGGCTGAGATGATCTCGGTCGAGCGGCTGCATGGAGCCGATGGACAGGCCGACGCCATGGATGGAAAGCGCGTAGTCCTCGCGCAACCGGCCGAGCTGTGCATGCGGCGGACCGCCGGCACCCATGTAGTTTTCCGCGTGAACCTCGAAAAAGCCGATGGGTTGCGGCGCGGCGAGAATATCGACGAAGTGCTCCGGCTTGAAACCGATGCCGGCACGGCGCGGAAGGGTGGAGGCGATCATGGCGGGCCTTTCTGAAGAGGAAGGTGACGGCGCCTGGGGAGAGACGCCGCCCATTGTGTCCGACGTGACCTCAGGCCGGCGCAGCACCCTGTTCCAGCATGCCGTGTCCATCGGGGGTCTTCATCGACATGCAGGTGCCCTTGGGAACCAGCTTGAAGGCGTTCTTCTGGTAGTCGATCTTCGACGTGCCGGCGCAGGTCGTGCCCGGGCCTGCGGCGCAGTCGTTCTGGCCCTTCATCGCGATGCCGTAGCACTTTTCCTTGGCATCTTCGGCAGCCGCCGGCGTGGCGATGGCGACAAGCGCAGAGGCAAGCGAACCGGCGAGGGCGAGGGTGGCGATCGTGGTCTTCATAGGATGTCTCCGTTGGTGGCAGCCGCGATTGGCTGTGCATTCACGGCTACGCAAAGGACCTGTTCTACGTTACACGGCAGGGTGCCGATTTTTTCGGTCATGCCCGCCAGCACAATCCGACTGGAAGAAAAATTCGTTTTCTGTCAGTGGCTTATGCTTGTTACGAATTTGTTTTATCGAGCGTGGTAACAAGTTTGTGTTCCCCGACGTAGGGTAGACAGCAGTGAAACAATCGGTGCGTGAAGAGGAATGGGCGGCCTGGCTGCGCCTCGCCATCAAGGGCGACGCGCAAGCCTATAACCGTTTCCTCCTGGCGGTGACACCTCATCTGCGCGCCATGGCGCGGCGGCGCTGCGATCAGTTCGGTGCGCCTGCGAGCGAGGCGGAGGACGTCGTGCAGGAAGTGCTGCTGGCGATCCACCTGAAGCGCGGTACCTGGGATCCGGCGCGGCCGCTCGGCCCGTGGCTCACGACCATCGTGCGCAACAAGCTGATCGACAGCCTGCGCCGCCGTGGCCGGCATGTGAATGTGCCGATCGACGATGTCTCCGATTTCCTGGAGGCGGAGGACGGGACGCATGAGGCCGCCGACCGGCTCGACACCGAGACGGTCCTGGCCCAGTTGAAGGAACCGCAGCGGGACATCGTCCGCTCGATTTCCCTGGAAGGAGCAGGCATCAGGGAAACGGCGGCACGGTTGAAAATGACGGAGGTGGCCGTGCGCGTCTCCCTCCACCGGGCGCTGAAATCGCTGGCTGCCCTCTATCGGAGCGAATGACATGAAGACCGACGACCTGATCACCCTGATGACGCAAGATGCGCCCGTAGGCATGCGCTACGGCCGGGCGCTTGCGATCGCGATCGTTGCGGGCTTCGTCTTCTCCGCGTTGCTTCTCGTCGTCACCGTCGGCCTCCGGCACAACATGGCGACAGTGTTCGAGACCGCGCGGGTGTGCTTCAAAATCGTCGTGACGATCGTCCTTGCCGTCCTTGCGGTGCGGCTCGCCATGCGGATCGGTCGACCGGGCGAGCCGATGCGCATTCCCACCCTTCTGCTCGCGGTGCCGGCACTGATGGTGGCGGTCGCGGTCGTTGCGGAGCTCGTTGTTCTCCCTTCGGACGCGTGGAAAGCAAATCTCGTCGGCCGCAACGCGCTGTTCTGCCTGTTCTTCGTTCCGGTTCTCTCCCTTGCGCCCTTTGCGGGGCTGTTCTGGGCGCTGAAAAAGGGTGCGCCTGCCAATCCGACAGCGGCCGGTAGCGCTGCGGGGTTTGCCGCGGGCGCTGTCGCTGCCGCCATCTATGCCTGGCACTGCCCCGACGACAGTCCGCTCTTTCTCGCCACCTGGTACACGATCGCCATTGCCATCATGACCCTGTCTGGCGCGCTCCTTGGTCGGCGCTGGTTGCGTTGGTGACGGGTGTCGGCTGCCGCACCCAGATAGCGTGTTCGATCTTGCCCTTCAGTTCCGGATAGGCATCCGGATCGAAGCGTGGGTCGCCGGTTTTTTTCTGATCGAAATAGTCCTTCGTCAGCTTCGCCACGGTGCCAGAGAGCAGTACGATGGCGACGAGGTTGACCGACGCCATCAGCCCCATTGCCGCGTCGGCCATGTTGAAGACGACCGCGACGGTCGTATAGGCGCCCCAGATGACCATCAAGAGCACGGCGACCCGCAAGGCAGCGATCGTGCCCTTGTTGTCGAGCTTCAGGAAGACCATCGCGTTTTCCGAATAAGCGTAATTTCCGATGATCGACGTGAAGGCGAAGAAGAAGATCGCTATGGCGATGAAATAGCGACCCGCTTCGCCGATATGGGCAACCATCGCTTCCTGTGTAAGCGGCGTGCCGGTCAGCTCGGAGCCGGGTGTCATGACGCCGGACAGCAGGATCATGATGCCGGTCGCCGTGCAGATCAGGATCGTGTCGATGAACACGCCGAGCGCCTGCACGAAGCCCTGGCTGGCCGGATGATGCGGCGACGGTGTGGCAACGGCTGCGATGTTCGGCGCCGAACCCATACCGGCTTCGTTGGAGAAGAGGCCGCGCTTGACGCCGTTCAGCATGGCGCCTGCCACGCCACCGGCGGCCTGCTCGATGCCGAAGGCGCTCTTGACAATGAGCGAGAGCACGGCCGGCACTTCGGTGATGTTCGTCACCACGACATAGACGGCCATGCCGAGATAGGCGACGGCCATGAAGGGCACGACATATTCGGCAACCTGCGCGATCTGCCGGATCCCGCCGAAGATCACCACTGCGGTCAGCACCGCAAGCCCGACGCCGACCCAGATCTTGTCGATGCCGAAGGCACCCTGCATCGCGTCGGCAATGGAATTCGCCTGCACCGCGTTGAAGACGAGGCCGAAGGCGATGATCAGGCAGATGGAGAAGATGGCGCCGGCCCAGGGTGCGTTCAGGCCGCGCGAAATGTAGAAGGCCGGCCCGCCGCGATACTGCCCATTGTGGTCGGTGATCTTGTAGAGTTGCGCGAGCGCGCTTTCCGAATAGGCCGTCGCCATGCCGACGGCCGCCACCACCCACATCCAGAATAGCGCGCCCGGCCCGCCGAGGAAAAGCGCGACGGCGACACCGGCAAGGTTGCCCGTGCCAACGCGGGAGGCAAGGCTGGTGCACAGCGCCTGGAACGGTGTGATGCCGCTTGAGTCGTTTGCCGGTGCGGCCATCACGGAGCGGAACATTTCCGGGAAATGCAGGATCTGGATGAAGCGAAGACGCAAGGTGAAATAAATGCCGACCGCGATCAGCCCGTAGATGAGCACATAGCCCCAGAAGATCGTGTTGAGCAAATCGATGATGGCATTGAGAGCTGTCACGGCCGTCTCCTTGCTGCGCGCACGGCATGGCTGGCGCACGGCAAACAAGACTTGTTTGCCGCGACGTCCGGTGCGCCGTGACTTGGGATGAACTGACTGCCGAATAGTTGCATGGGATGATGGACGGCGCAATCTTGAAAAACGATTGCGCGGTTCGTGTTTAACCTCGCCAGACGCGTGGCGGCGGCACGACGAGGACGGTCGATACGTCGAGACAGTCTCGGACACGCAATATCAGGTGGGCGCGGTTCGGCCTCGCCTCGTGCTGTCCCGTATCGTCACCGCGCCACCTTCAACCCATCCAACCACGCCGCAACCCGTTCGATGGTCTGCCGCTCCTGCGGCGCCTGCATGGAAAAACCATCGACAAGATCGGCCCTTTGCGCATGACTGGCGACAACCTCCAGGCTGTTACCCAACCCGTAGCCGCCGTGCGTGATCACCGGAATGATCGTCTTGCCCGAGAGATCGTGCGCGGTGAGGAATGATCGTATCACCGGGGGCGCTGTCATTCCCCAGACCGGAAAGGCAAGAAACACCGTATCGTACCGGACGAGGTCTCCGGTTTCCGCCTTCAACGGCGGTTCGTAGCCGCGGCTGCTCTCCTGCTTCGCCTGTTCGACCGTGGCGAAATAGTCGGCAGGGTAGGGCTGCTCGGGCTCGATCTCGAACAGATCGGCTCGCAGGGCGCGGCTGATGTGACCCGCCACGACGCGCGTATGTCCGCTTCGCGAAAAATACGCGACGAGGACCTCGCCCGCCGGAAGCTGCGCCGCCGTGGCCGGCGCTGCCCGTGCAGCCGTCAGAGATAGGAGCAGCGACGTCACGAGAAGTTCCCGTCGTGTTGGATTGTCGTTCATGGCCTCACTCCGAAAATCGGGTCAAAGACCCGTCATCTTGAGGACCGCTTCGGGCAGGCGCTCGCCCTGGACCTCGATCTTTGAAAGGGCAGCCGCGATCTCGCTCAGGTCTTCTGTCGTGAGCGTCAGATCGACCGAACCGAGATTTTCCTCCAGGCGATGAATCTTGGTGGTGCCGGGAATCGGCACGATCCATGGTTTCTGCGCCAGCAGCCATGCGAGGGCGATTTGCGCGGGCGTCGCGCCCTTGCGATCCGCGGCGGCCTTGACGATGGCGACCAGCGCCATGTTGGTTTTGCGGGCTTGCGGTGAAAAGCGCGGCACGCTGTTGCGGAAGTCCGTGGGGTCGAATTTGGTGTTCTCGTCGATCTTGCCGGTGAGAAAACCCGCGCCGAGCGGGCTGAACGGCACGAAGCCGATGCCAAGCGCCTCAAGTGCTGGCAGAAGCTCCGTTTCGGGGCCACGCCAGAACAGAGAATATTCACTCTGCACCGCCGTCACCGGTTGCACCGCGTGCGCCCGGCGGATCGTCTGGACACCCGCCTCGGAGAGGCCGAAATGTTTGACCTTTCCTTCCGCAATCAGCTCCCCGACTGCGCCGGCAACGTCCTCGATCGGCACGCCGGGATCGACGCGATGCTGGTAGAAAAGGTCGATGCGATCGGTCCTCAGTCTCTTGAGGCAGGCCTCGGCCACCGCCCTGATATGTTCGGGCCGGCTGTTGGTGCCGCCGGTGCGCGCGCCGGTCTCAAGGTCGATGTCGAAGCCGAATTTTGTGGCGATGACGACATCGTCCCGGATCGGCGCGAGCGCCTCACCGACCAGGTCTTCATTGACGAACGGACCATAGGCTTCGGCCGTGTCGAACATGGTCACGCCGCGATCGCGAGCGGCGCGGATGAGGCCGATCATCTCGACCCTGTCGGCCGCCGGACCGTAAGCCGAACTCATGCTCATGCAGCCAAGGCCGAGAGCGGAGACATTGAGCGTTCCAAGTTTTCGGGTTTGCATTGCACTCTCCAATGGACTGCGCGCCCGGGGACGGCGCGACAAATCTGCGTTTGAGAGGACTCTAGCGTTCGCGGCAGCTTGCGATAAGGTGTCATAATCCGCATGGGCCTTTTAGAAGAGCTAACAAATCCAGATGGAAAACTTCAACGATCTCGCCGCATTCGCCGTCGTCGCCAGGGAGCGCAGTTTTACGCGCGCCGCCGCGAAACTGCGCGTTTCGCCGTCAGCGCTGAGCCAGACCGTTCGCAATCTCGAGGAGCGGCTGGGTTTGCGGCTGCTGACCCGGACGACACGCAGCGTCGCTTCGACCGAAGCCGGCGAACGTCTACTGCGCACGATCGCACCGCGTTTCGAGGAAATCGAAGCGGAACTGGCGGCCTTGAGCGCATTGCGCGACAAGCCAGCCGGAACCGTCCGTATCACCGCCGGTGAGCATCCGGCGGTGTCGATCCTGCAACCGGCCCTCAAGCGCTTCCTGCCGGATTATCCGGATATCCAGGTCGAGATCATCATCGACTATGGCCTGACCGATATCGTCGCGGAGGGGTTCGACGCTGGCGTGCGGATGGGCGAACAGGTCGCGAAAGACATGATCGCCGTGCCCATCGGGCCGCAGATGCGGATGGCCGTCGTCGCGTCACCGGCCTATTTCGAGCGGAATCCGCCGCCGCAAAACCCCCAGGACATGACATCCCATAACTGTATCAACACGCGCCTGCCGACCTATGGCGGCGTCTTTAGCTGGGGCCTCGAGAAGAATGGCCGTGAAGTGAAGGTGCGTGCGGACGGCCAACTCATCTACAACAGCCTGAGCATGCGGCTTTCCTCGGCATTGGATGGTCTGGGGGTCGCCTACATGCCCGAAGATCAGGTTCTGCCCTATGTCGCCGATGGACGACTGGTGCGGGTTCTGGAGGACTGGTGTCCGTATTTCCCCGGCTATCATCTCTACTATCCGAGCCGACGGCAACAGTCCCCGGCGCTGGCCCTACTGGTGGACGTTCTGCGTTATCGCTCTCGGTGACGCGGCCTTACCCTTGCGCCCGCGCAACCATTGCATGGCGTAATAGGTGAGGGCGATGTAAAGGCCGATGATCGCGAGGCAGTGGATGAAGAATCCGGCGACGGATTCCTCGAAATTCCACCAGTCGAGCGTCATCCCCATGGAGAGCCTGGTGCCGATCGCCAGCTCGAATGAACTCCAGACACCATGGAGGGCGATTGCGGCCGTGACTACCCGGAGTGTGAGTGTCCGCGTTCCGTCTGGCTGCGAGATGCGTGCCAGCTTGCGCGCCACGCCCATGAGCATCGGCCAGCGCAGGCCGAGGTGAACGGACACGATCACGAGAACCCAATAGGCCGCGAGCGTATGAATCTGCCGCATCGTGAAACCGGCATAGGGCGACATGACGCCGGACAGCGCGTTGGAAATGAGCACGCTGGTGACGAGAAGACCCACCATCGCCAACACCAGCAGAAACGTCACAACGATGTTGAGCAGGCCGCGCGCCTCGCGACGGGCCTTTGGGATCGTGCCGTACCAGCGGCGATTGAACACGGTATGCACGACGATCAGCACGAACAGGCCGGTTCCGGCCAGTTCATGCGCGACATTGCCGAGCCACCAATAGGAGAAGGCGAAGAGCACCAGTCCGACGGCGATGAGATCGAAGGCAAGTCGCATCACAAACATGGGGGACAATGTGAAGCCTCCGCTTACTCGACCGGCGTGCCGTCGAACCGGGGGATACGATAGGCGGTATAGAGGTAGTCGCTGCCTTCCTGGCCGCGGTGGCAGGACTGACAGCGCGCGGTGTTTTCGTCCATGTTGATCGACTTGTCCGGCCAGAACCACTGGAACTGCCAGTCGGCGGTGCGGCGGCTTTCGTCATAGTCCGCGCCCCAATCCTCGCCCTTCTGCATGACGAAGTAGCGATAGAGTTCGCCGTCGCGGTGGTCGACCAGCACGAAATGCGTGCCCGCCGGGATCGGCTTCCCACTCCTGACGGCCTCCATCGCGGTGGGCGTGGTCATGATGTGCTCCGTCACATCACCCCGCCGGACGGTGGTGTAGTGAACCAGCGCATCGAGATCGGGAAACTGCACACGGTTCGGTTCGGCGTGGACCTGCCATCCGATCATGGAGACGGCGAAGGCGGCGAGCGTGCTCGACGCGAGGGGCGTTGCAAATCTCTTCAAGGGTGTGCCTCATTCTGGGGGATAGGACGCGTCAGTCCAGCTTCTTGTCCGAGAGGAATTTCGACACCTGATCCGCGATCTCGATGTTGTTGAGATCGGACATCAGGAAGTGCGTGTTGCCGCGAATGTCGATGTCGGGCAGATGCACGAGCTGCGCGTCGCCGCCATGCTTGTTGATGGCCTCGACCCAGAGCCTGGCCATGGCAAGCCGCACCCGCCAATTGTCCTGGCCGCGCTCCTTGGTCGGCTCGACCGGAAAGTTGTCGCCGTAGTAGATGATAATCGGAATGCCGGTCAGCCTCTCGAAGTCGGCGAGCGGCACGGCCTCCGGCTTCAACGAGCCCGCCGCACTTGGCATTTCCTCGGGCAGTTCGCTTTCGGGGAAGATGAAGCCGCTGCCGGGCTCGAAAGCGACGATGCCTTTGACGTTCGTGCTCTTGATCGCCGTCAGCCAGCCCGGCCCGCCTGCCTGCGAGTGTGAGAACAGGATGGCGGGGCCCGTCTTGTCGAACAGCGCCGCCATGGCATCGGAAATCATGCCGGCGTCAAAAGGTCCGGTATTGGGTGTGACCGACCGCAAGAACTGGTCCAGCGTCTCGGGCTTGCGGTCGAACTGCACGTTATCGAAATAGTCCGGCCATTTTCCGAGCCGGAACTGATCGAAGAACAGTTGGTCGAACGGCGTTGGCTCGACTGTCGTCGCCACGGTGCTGTTGCCGGCACGCCCCCGGCGTGGTTGATCGACGAGATAGACCGGGTAGCCTCGGCGCAGGAAGATGGTCTGGAAACCTTCACGGCCGTCCGGCGTCGTTTCCCAGCTCCGCGCCGATTGATACGCGCCATGCAGCATGACGATGGGCAGCGCCTTGGAATCCTGCGGGATTTGGTAGAAGGCGTAGAGATGGTCGCCGTGGAAGGTCTGACCCACCGCGGTCGGGTTGTTGTTGTCGTAGGTCCCAGGCGTCGTCAGAACGGTGCCGCCGACAGCGACGCTTCCCTGCTCCTCAATCGTGAGAGGCGCAAATTTTCTGCCCTGATCGGCCATCGCGGCCACCGGCGAAAGCGCTGTGGCCACGGCCACCAGCGATGCTATGAACCGATTGCATGAATACAAGGCGCCTATCCTTCTCGACGTTTCGCTTCGGCGGGAAAGATAGAGGCGGCTTCATTCCGTGATTAGATGCCGATATCGGGATGCGTCTTTAAGGCTGGCTTAACAATGCTTGGCGACGGTGTACCACCAACGCCATTCGAAAACTGGCGGCGGCTGCCCCGAGCGGCCGCTTTGACGATGCCGACGACTGGGTGTAATCTGACTGCATACTATCAGGAGCATCTGCCATGCGCATTGGAGTGCTCATCGTTGGTCTCATCGTGGCCCTGATACCCGTCTCGGCGGATGCTCACAATTGCAAATGCCGAAATCGCGGCGTCATGTTCAAGCTCGGAGAGGTGTCCTGCCTGAATGTCGACGGCGGCTCCTATCTCGCGCGCTGCGAGATGAAGCTCAACGTCTCGTCCTGGACCAAGGTCCAGGAAGGTTGCCCGGTGACCGAGCGCACACTGCGGCGACTAACGCTTGTCAATTGATGACATTGTCAGGCGCGGCGCGCGGCAGTCTCGTTGTCGACGCCGATGCTTGGGTGCGGCTGGTTCGGATTGGAGCCGCATGCTTGGCCCTGGAGCTTGGCTGCAGCAGGTGACGATCAAGCCGGTTCGTAGTGGACTGCAAAACTGACCGATGGGTCAGCGTGCGCATCCCAGTAGCCCCTCCAGAGTGCCTTGCTGATGGGGCCGACCTTGCCGTCGCCGACCGGCTGGCCGTCGAGGGTGGTGATCGGCATGACGCCGCCGGCGGTTGTGACGAAGAGAATCTCGTCGCACTGGTAGGCGAGTTCCACCGGGACATCGTCGATCGTGTAGGGATAACCGAGCGTTTCGGCGACGGCGAGCACGGACTTGCGCGTCACCCCCTCGAGAACACCCTTCTTCGGCGTGTAGAGCTTGCCGTCCTTGATCAGGATGACGTTGAAGCCGGAGCCCTCGGTGAGGTTCGCGTCGCCGTCGGTGAGGATCGGGTACATGGCGCCGCGATCGCGCGCCTCCAGCAGGCCGCGGGTGAAATCGCCCCATTGCAGGTTCTTGACGGTGGGGTCGATTGCGCCGGGCGGCACGCGGCGCACGGTGCGGGTGATGACGGCGGTGCCGCCGGTCTTCTGCGTTACCTCGTCCATCACCCACAGATAGGGCATGACCATGAGATAGCAGAAATTGTCGCATTCTTCCGGCGCATACTGGCGCACAAACCGCAGGCCGCGCGTCACGATCAGCATGACATAGGCGTCGCGGATGCCGCTTTTCGCCACCATTTCGACGAGCCGGTCACGGATTTCCTGTCGCGGCAGCGGGCTTTTCAGGCGCAGCTGCGCGCAGCTCTTCTCGAACCGGTCGAGGTGATCGTCGAGCCGGAAGAACCGGCCGTTCCAGACACCAGGCACGTCATAGGTCAGGTCGGAATGGAGAAAACCCTGGTCGAGGATCGGAATGCGCGCCTCGTTGAGCGGCACATATTCTCCCGCAATATAGGCGATGCCCTTGGTGAACGGATTGTCGCTCGCTTCGAGTTCTGCCACGCGCCGGCGATAGTCGGTGAAGATATGGTCCGTGTAGGACATGATACGGCCTCCCTGAAAAGCATGTGATCAAGCGCCCCTGCACGCCGTCCAGGGGACGGCGTGCAGGTTTTGAAAGGCAGCGTCGCTCAGGCCGCCAGGATGCCTGCGGAGACGATGTCGGCGAAGGCGCCGTCGGCGCCATCCAGAGCCCGGTCGATGTCCTCGGCCGTATGCGCGGCGCACAGGAACATGTTGTGCTTGGGGTGAAGGTAGATGCCACGGCGCAGGGCCGCCACGCAGAAGGCGTTGCCGATCCTGAGATCCTGGTCCGCGTCGAAGAGGACCATGGGCATCTGCACCGGACCCGTCTGCCGGAGCGTGAAGCCATGGCGGGCGGAAATCGTCGCAAGACCGTCCCGCAACCGGTTGCCCATCGCTTCGGTATGGGCGAGCGCGTCGCTGTCGTGCAGGATCCGGATCGTGGTGACGGCCGCGGCCATAGCGGCGGAGCCATACCAGAAGGAGCCCGTGGTGAAGATCTTGCCGGCGCCGTCCCGGAACCGGTCTGCACCCGCGACTGCGGCGAGCGGCCAACCATTGGCAATCGACTTCGAATAGGCCGCGAGGTCCGGCTTTACACCGTAGCGTGCCCAGCTTCCCCGCACGTCGAGGCGGAAACCCGCGCGCACGTCGTCGAGGATGAGGGCGGCACCCGTTCGGTCGCAGACAGCGCGGGCATGGGCGAGGAAGGCGGCCTCCGGCAGGTGCTGGTCCTTGCCGACATCGTGCTGGAAGGCGGTGAGCAGGATGCCCGCGAGATCATCGCCCGCCGCCTCGACGGCGGCGTCGAGGCTCGCGCTGTCGTTGTAGTCGAAAAGGACGAGATGGGCGCGATCCTCCGTCGTCACGCCGACAAGTGACGGCGAACACCACGGAACGGCCCCATGATAGGCGCCTCTTGCGACGAGGATCTTGCGGCGGCCCGTGGCGGCGCGTGCGATGGTGACGCAGACCGTTGTCGCGTCCGTGCCGTTCTTCTGGAAGAGCGTCCAGTCGGCGTGGTCGAGCGTGTCGACGAGCAGTTCGGCAAGCTCGACCATCGTGTCCGTCGGGCCGTTGCCGATATCGCCCTGGTCGATGCGGGCGAGGGCTGCGGCCTCCACTTCGGGATGGCGATAGCCGAGCACGTTCGGCCCCCAGGCGCACATGAAGTCGATATATTCGTTGCCATCGGCATCCCAGACCCGGCACCCTTGCGAGCGCGAGAAGAACTGGGGGTAGCCGGGCGCGATCGCCCGGGTCGCCATATGGCCCCAGACGCCGTTCGGTACGACGCGCTGGGCGCGCTCGAGAAGTTCCGCATCGCGGCTGTTCAGCAGTCTCGCTGTCATCTTGCGTTCCTTGTCTGTGCGGGAGAGGCATTTGCGCCCCTCCCGATAGGGCGATCAGTTCGAGATTTCGGCGAGCGGCAGGTTGCAGCAGGCGCTGTAACGAACGCCCTTGATGCTCGGGCTATGCGCCAGGATGAGGTCCGGGCTGACCATCGGAATGATGATCCGGGCCTTCGCCATCTGATCGCCGGCCTCGAACCACAGCTTTTGCGCCTCTTCCGGTGTGGCGGCGGCGAGCGCCTGTTCGCGCAGCTTGCTGGTCTGCGCATTGATGATCGACGGATCCATTTCTCCGCCGGCACGTTTTGCCCAGACGGAGCCTTCCGACAGGCCGAAGACGTCGACATATTGCGAGGTGCCGAAGAAGTCGGGTGCGAAGAAGACGGCGGTTAGCGGAATGTGGTCGCCGTTGGCCGCTTCACGCCAGTTGGCGAAGGGAACCGGCGACAGTTCCACGGTGATGCCCACCTTCGCCAGGTCTTGCTGGATCTTCTGCATCATCAGCGAGAAGTCGACGCCGTAGACGTTCATGTCCGGGTAGATCGACTTCAGCGTAAAGCCGTCGCCGGCCCCTGCCGCGGCAAGCAGTTCCTTGGCGCGATCCGGGTTATAGGCGGGGATTTCGTGACCATCGCCGCCAGGGAAGCCGAGCGGAATGGGCGTGGCGATTGCGCGGCCGGCGCCGCCGACGGTGAAGTCGATCAACGATGTCCGGTCGATGGCGATCGAGATGGCCTCGCGCACCTCGGGCGTCAGCTTGACGGTGTTGGCCTTCGCACCCGGCGAAAGAGCGATGTAGACGAAGTTGTAGGAGGGCACCTTCTCCACCACGACGTCGCTGCCTTCAAGCGTCTTGGCGGTTTCCGGGTCGATCTGCATGGCGATGTCGGCCGAGCCCGACTGCAGCATCTGCGCCTGCGCCACGGCGTCCTTGACCTGGCGGAACACGACCTGCGGGATCGTCGGCGCCTTGCGCCAGTAGTTCTCGTTGCGCTTCAGGCGCAATTCCGCGTTCGGCTCGTAGGATTCAAGAACGAACGGTCCGCTGCCGGCGGAGTTCGCGAGGAACCAGTTTTCCGACGTGTCCTTGTCGACGGCCGTTGCGTCCGAAAGGGCGCCATTGGCGGCGGCGACGTCGCTGTTGATCACGCCGAGGAAGCCTGCGGCCGCCTGGTTGAGGAATTCCGAATTCGGCGCGGCGAGCTTGACGATGACGGTCTGCGCATCGGGAATCTCGACCGAAGTGATCGGGTCGGCGATGAAGGCGCCGTTGCCCTTGATGTTCTTCAGCCGCTCGAACGACCATTTCACATCCTTCGCCTCCACCGGGGAGCCGTCGGAGAATTTCGCCGCCGGATCGAGCTTGAAGGTCAGCTCGGTCTGTTCCTTGTTGACCTCCCAACTTGAGGCGAGCAACGGCTGCAGCTTGTTGTCCTTGTCGAGCGTGACGAGCTGCTCGTAGACAGACGTGTTGTAGATCTGGCAGGTGTCACACCAGGCGCGCGCCGGATCGAGCGAATTGACGTCCATATCGCGGGCGATGACGAGCGCACGCTCCTCGGCGGCAGCGGGCTGCATCAGCCCACCGAGGGCGGTGGCGGAAAGTGCGAGTGCAAGGAAGGCCAGTCTGGATTTCGGCAGAAGAAGTCGTTTCATCGGTGTATCTCCAGTTTGATGGGCCGCGGCTGCCCGTTCCACTTGTTATTCCGCAATTCTGAGCAAGGCGTCCCGCACATCGGCAACCGTCGCCAGCGCGGCACGGTTGAGGGCAGCTGAAACCGTGGGGGCGGCGAGCCCTCCGGTCACGCGCAGGATTTCGTGATCGAGACAATCGAAGAAGCGCTCCTGGATCTCCGCTGCCCAGGTGCCGCCCATCGAAAGGCTGCGCGCAGTCTGCTCGGCGATGACGACCCGGCCGGTCTTGTCGATGGAGTTGCCGATCAGCGTCCAGTCGATGCCATGATGGTCGATGTTGCGCAGGTCGATGATCTCGGCGTCGATCCCCGCCTCCTCGGCCGCCTTGACCGCGTTCTGGACCATGACGGAGGTCGCAAGCACCGTGACGGCGCTGCCGGGGCGCACGATGCGCGCCGAGCCGAAGGGAATGCAGAACTCGCGATCGCCACGCGGGACGTCGAATTCCTTCTGGTAGAGTTCCGTATGCTCGAGCACGACGACCGGATCATCGCAGGCAAGGGCGGAATTCATCAGGCCGATATAGTCGAAGGCGTTCGACGGCGTGACGATGCGCCAGCCGGGGAACATGCTGAACAGTGCGGACGGATCGCCTGAATGCTGCGAGCCGTAGCCGGTGTGCGGCGAGATGCGCACGCGCATGACGATCGGTACGGGAAAGCCGTCGCCGAACATATGGCGCACCTTGCCGACGCCATTGGCGATCTGGTCGGCCGCGGTGAAACAAAAATCGCCGAACATGATCTCGACGACAGGACGCAGTCCGTTTAGCGCGGCACCCAGCGCGACGCCCGTAAACCCGTTTTCCGCAATCGACATCGGTAGGACGCGCTCGGGCCAGCCCTCCAGCGCCCCCTTGGTGAAGCCGCTGACGCCGCCGCGCATCTGGTGGGCATCCTCACCCATAACGATGATGCGCGGGTCGCGCGCCATCGCGGCCGCCAGCGTCTCGGAGGCGGCCGTGACGAACTTCACCTTCTCGGTGGCATCCGGCCGCATGTCCTCGTGGTCGAGCATGCGCTGGCCGGACAGTTCGGAAAGGTCGCCGAGAATGCCGTGATCGCGTGTCGCGGGGTCCGGCCAGAGGTGCTCCGGGATTCTCAGCGCATTGCCGCCGGGAACCGGCTCGGTCAGTCGCGCGGCGGCGGATGCCACACGGTCGCTCACCAGCGCGTCGATATGGGCAATGTCTTCGGCGGAGAGGAGGCCGAGCGCCGTCAGGCGGGCTTCGGCGAGCGCCACCGGGTCACGCTCGCGCCATGCGGTCTCTTCTTCCTTCGTGCGGTAGCCGAAGTCGCTGCCGCTGCGGGATCCGGACTGGTGGAAATGGCGGTAACAGAGCGCTTCTACCACCACCGGGCCGCCCGTCTCACGAATGATGCGGCGCGCCTCGACCATCGCCCGATGAACGGCGACGACATCCATGCCGTCGCATTCGATCGCGGCGATGCCGAGCATCGCGCCGCGCGACGACAGCCGCGTCTCGCGCGTCACGTCGGAAATATGCGTAGCGACGCCATAGAGATTGTTCTCGATGAAGAAGATCACCGGCAGGTTCTGTGCGGCGGCGATGTTCATCGCCTCGTAGCTGGCGCCGTTCTGCGCGGCGCCATCGCCGAAGAAGGCGACGGAGACGTGGTCGCGGCCGAGCATCTTGTCGGCGAGCGCGTAACCTGCCGCATGCGGCGGGTTGCCGCCGACGATGGCCGAGGTTCCGACGACGCCCGCACCGGCAAACCGCATGTGCATGGAGCCGCCGCGGCCGCCGCAATAACCGGGCGTCAGGCCCATGATCTCCGCCATGAAGCGGTAGATCGCATCGTCCATGCCCGGCGTGAATGTGTCCTTGCGGATGTCGAAGCCGTCGGGGACCGATGGATTGACGAGCTTCAGCAGGACCTGGTGGTGGGCGCGGTGCGTGCCGTTGATCTTGTCGTCGGTGCCGAGCGCCGCCATGGCGCCCACCGCACCCGCTTCCTGGCCGATGCTGGCATGCGCCGGGCCGTGGATCAGGCCGGCCTTTTCCAGATCGAGCAGCTTTTCCTCGAAGCGACGGATGAGCAGCATCTGGCCGTACCAGTGGACGAGGTCCTGTGCCTGTTCCTCGCTCCAGTCCGCTTCCTCCAGTTCCAGCCGGAACCAGGGCGCGGACGGTGCGAGCGGTATCTGACGTGCCATTCGTATCCTCGGGTTCACAGGAAGGAGCCGCGTCGCTGGTGCTGGGCGCCGATTTTCGTTTATGGAAATAAATTCCGATTTCTGTTGAATGGCACACTAAGCTGTGCCAGCCTTTGGATGCAACAGAAATTTTCGTGAGCCGCCAAAGAGGAAGAATTGCGATGATCCGGGACGCCGAAGTGCTGAACGCCCTGGTTGAGGTGGTGCGCCGGTTCGTGCGCGAACGCCTGCTGCCGGCGGAGGCGCGTGTCGAAGACGAGAACGCCGTGCCTGCGGAAATCATCGAGGACATGCGCGGGCTCGGCCTCTTCGGCATGTCCATACCGGAAGATTTTGGCGGGCTCGGCCTGACGATGGAGGAGGAGGTGCTCGTCGCCTTCGAGCTTGGTTATGCCTCCCCGGCCTTCCGCTCCGTGATCGGCACCAACAACGGCATCGGGTCGCAGGGCATCATCGTCGACGGCACGGAGGCGCAGAGGCGCTATTGGCTGCCGCGCATGGCGACGGGAGAAGTCATCGGCTCCTTCGCATTGACCGAGCCGGATGTCGGCTCTGACGCGGGATCCGTGAAAACCACGGCACGGCGGGATGGCGACCACTATGTGCTCAACGGCACCAAGCGCTACATCACCAACGCTCCGGTGGCCGACGTCTTCACCGTCATGGCGCGCACCGGCGGCCCCGGGTCCGCAGGCGTGAGCGCCTTCCTCGTGCCGAAAGACAGTCCCGGCCTCAGTCTGGGCCCCATTGACCGGAAGATGGGGCAGCGCGGCACCCGGACCTGCGACGTCATTTTCGACAATTGCCGGATTGCAGCCGAGAGCGTGATCGGCGGTACGGAGGGCCTGGGCTTCAAGACGGCGATGAAGGTGCTCAATCGCGGTCGCCTGCATATCTCGGCCGTCTGCGTCGGTGCCGCAGAGCGGCTCTGCGACGAGGCCGTGCGATTTGCGCGCGAGCGTGTCCAGTTCGGCAAACCCATTGCGGAACACCAGCTCATCCAGGCCATGCTTGCCGACAGTTCGACCGAGACCTTTGCCGGGCGCGCCATGGTGCTGGAGGCCGCCCGTCAGTTCGACAGGGGCGAGCGCGTCGTCCAGCAGGCGGCGAGCGCCAAACTGTTCTGTTCGGAAATGGTGGGCCGTGTCGCCGACCGGGCGGTGCAGATCCATGGCGGCGCCGGCTACATGCAGGATTATGCGGTGGAGCGCTTCTACCGTGACGTGCGGCTGTTCCGGCTCTACGAGGGCACATCGCAGATCCAGCAGATCATCATCGCACGCGAAATGCTCAACGCCTGAGGCAGGATCGATGCAGCGAGCCCTTGGAATCGTCGCGGACGACTTTACCGGCGCCTTGATGGTCGCCGGCTATCTCGAAAGCGCGGGCGTGCACTGTCCCGTTCTGTTCGATCCCGGGGCGGATATCCCACCATCCGCGGTGGTGATTGCCGGCACGCGCACCCGCACCGTGCCCGTGGCGGAGGCGCTCGACCAGCTCGCGCGCTTTGCCGACGCCTTCGCCCGGGCTGGCTGCAAGCGCCTGGCCTACAAGGCCTGCGCCTCGTTCGATTCCACGGAAGACGGCAACATCGGGCCCGCCGCCGACTATCTTGCCGATCGCGCAGGCATGCGCCCGGTGTTGATGAGCGCAGGCTTCCCGCGCTTCGGCACGACGGTGCATCAAGGCTACATGTTCTACCGTGGCCGCCTCGTTTCCGAGTCGATCAAGCGGTTCGACCCGCTGACACCCATGTCCGATCCCGATCTCGTTCGTTTCCTCGGACGCCAGACGCCGCACCGGATCGCCCTTCTCAACCATGCGACCCTCCTGAAGGGGCCAGAGGCAGCCATCTCTGCTATCGAGGCGTTCGCCAGCGAAGGTGCTGGCCATGTGCTTCTCGATACGACGGATGACGGTGACGTCGTGGTGTCCGCGTCCATCGCCGCGGCTATGCCTTGCGTCGTCGTTGCGAGCGATCCGTTGGTCATCGCCTACGCGACCTGTCTCGGGCGCGCCGAAGCGTCGGAGAAAGTTGCGTGGCCACAACATGTGGAAGGTCCTGCTGCGGTTCTCGCCGGCAGCGTCGGCCCGGTCGTGCTGGCGCAGCTTGCCGCCTTTTCGGAATATTTTCCCGTGCTGAAGCTGGATCTCACGGACCCGGCGGGGGAGGAGGGGCTGGTTTCCCACGCGCTCGACTGGGCCGATGGGCGGATCGGCGAACGGCCCTTTGCCATCTCCACGGCCGCCGGCCCGCAGGAAGTGGCGGCGGTACAGGCGGCGTTCGGCCCGATTGCGGCAGCACGGCGCGCCGAACGCATCCTTGGTGCCATCGCAAAGGGGCTGCGTGATCGCGGCGTGCGCCGGTTCGTCGTCGCCGGCGGCGAGACCTCCGGAGCGGTCGTCGATGCGCTCGGCATCACGGCCGTCCGCGCCTTGCCGGAAGGCAGGCTCGGGACCGGATTCTGCGTGTCGTCCGGAGCGGTTCCGCTCTCGCTGTATCTCAAGCCGGGAAAACTGGGCGCCGACGATATCCTGTTGCGGGCAATCGAGGCGATGGATTTATAGGAGGGGATGATGACGGACGAATTAACGGCAAGAGAGGCGTTGGTCGAGGCCAGCCGGCGCTCGGTGGCCATCGGCCTCAACAGCGGCACGGTGGGTAATTTCAGCGTCAGGCATGGCGCGGGCGTGCTGATCACGCCCACGGGCATCGCGCCGGATGTGCTGTCGCCGGAGCAGATCGTCGCGATGGATCTCGCGGGCCATTGGGTGGGCGACTGGCGCCCGTCTTCGGAATGGGCAATCCACGCACGGCTCTATGCGACGACGACGGCGGGCGCCGTCGTGCACGCCCATCCCGACCATTGTGTCGCCCTGGCGGCGCTGCGCCAGCCCATCCCGCTGTTCCATTATATGGTCGCAGGCTTCGGCGGCGGCGAGATTCCTTGCGCCGACTATGCCTGTTTCGGCAGCGATGCGCTGTCGGAAACGGTCGTCGCCGCCATGGGCACAACCTATTCCGCCTGCCTGATGGCCAATCATGGCGTCGTGACGATCGGTCCCGATATCGTCACAGCGCTTGCGCGTGCGGAAAAACTGGAAATGCTGGCACGCCAGTACGTGCTCGCCCGATCTGTCGGCCAGCCGGTGCTGTTGACGCCGGAAGAGCTGGTGGAGGTGCGCGCCCGCTACGGCACCTACGGCCAGCAGGCGCCGCGCTGATCCTCAGCTGCTTCGCCTCACTTCGTCGAGAATGGTCATCGCGAGCGCCGGATATTCGAGATGCGGCATGTGACCACAATTGTCGACGGCATGCAGGCCGACATTGCCGGGCAGGCCGGCGGTCGCAGCGAACGGCAGGATGCGGTCCTGCCGGCCGAAGACGACGCGTACCGGACAGGGCAGGCGGGCGAGGTCACTGCGGATCGACGCCACCTGCGTGCCGTCCGGCAAGAACCGTTCGGCAAAGGCGCGCATCGCTGCCGTCAGGCCCTCGTCACCACGCTGCTGCACGACGGCCTGCAGGAAGGCTGGCGAGATGGTGGCGGGGTTGTGGGCCAGCAGCTCGAGCCAGGGCCTGAGGCTCTCGCTTCGCCGCGCACGCAAGACCCCATCGACAAAGGCGCCGTTGATCTCGGGACCGAGGCCGGCCGGTGCAAAGAGGCAGAGCCCGCGGATATCCAGCTGGCCGCGGCTCGCCAGCCGCGCCGCGAGGGCGCCACCGAAGGAATGGCCCGCTAGCACCAGCGGCCCAACCTGTTCGGCGGCAAGCGTCGCTTCGACATGATCCGCCATCCGCTCGAGGTCTTCGGGCACGTTGCGCGGCGAACGGCCATGCGCCGGAAGGTCGAGCGCCAATGCCGGCCAGTCCCCGCGCGCGCCGGCAAGCATGCCGCGCCAATTGTTGAGGTCCGCGCTGAAGCCGTGGAGGAAGACGACGGGAAGACCTTGGCCCCTGCGCAGCCAGGCGGCGTTGAGCGGCGCTCGGCTTGCGTCACGCGGCGCTTGGAGAACGATGCTCTCGACCGCCATCGACCGTACATGCCCGGCCTTGCCGATCTTCGCGATGACATCCGTCTTCTGAACGCGACCACCCGGACCGGTGCCGTGAAGCCCGTCCAGCAGGATGCCGTGTTCCCTGGCGATACGCCGGGCGAGGGGGGTGGGGTTCGGGTGCTGGCGCCGACCGTTCTGCCGCTCCGCCGCTGGAACGACAGGCGTCGCCTTCACCTCGGCGGCGGGCGTCTCGACGGCTGCAACCTTGTCGTCGCCGTGCGGCTCTCCGTCGGCGTAGATGCGCGCCACATTGCCGCCGACCTCGACCTCGATCTCGCTGCCGGTCAGCTCGCGGATGATGCCGGTGGCCGGTGATTCGACTTCGACGGCAGCCTTGTCGTTGTCGATTTCGAACAGCACTTGTCCCTGCCGGACGGTTTCGCCCTCGGCGACGAGCCAGCGGGCGATGCGGCCGCTCGAGAGTTCGAGGCTGACCTTCGGATAGACGACATGGATGGGCATGGGAGATCCTTGCAGGCTTTTGCCTATTCGGCCGAGGTTTTCCAGGTGGGCGGGCGTGGCGATGTCGGGGGCGTATCCGGCTCTCCGGCGAGCCGCGCGCGAAGGCGGCGGGTCAACCGGACGAGATCCGGGCCGACGATCTCGCGGCAATGGTTGCGCGACAGGATATCGACGATACCGCCGCAGGTGAGGGCGACGAGCGGCGAGCCGTCCGTCGGACGGAAGGCGACGCCGACGGCGTTGATGTAGCTGTGCCAGCTGCCGAACGCGCTGATGAAGCCGTCGCGCCGGTGATCCTCGATGGCATTCTCGACCAGGCGTTCGAGGTCGGCAGCCTTGTCCGGCTCGGCCGCGACGAGCTGTTCGACCACCGACTGGCGGATCTCCGGCTTCATTTCCACGAGATAGGCGAGGCCCATGGCCGTGCGGTAGATCGGCAGGCGCGAGCCGACATTCAACCTGAGCGAAACCGGGCTCATCGAGCGGCAATTGGCGAGATAGACCATTTCCAGCCCGTCGCGCGTGCCGAGGGCGACGGCGGCGCCGGTCTGGTCCGCCAGCTCCTGCATCAGGGGGCGCACCATATGGATGACGGCACTGGAGCTCAACGCCGAATAGCCGAGCGAAACCGTCGCGGGACCGATGCTGTAGCGGCCAAGCATCTCGTCGTAATGGAGATAACCGAGACCGACCAGCGTCGAGGTCAGGCGTGAGACGGTCGCCTTCGGCAATCCAGTGCGCTCGATGAGGTCCTGGTTGCCGAGCGTGGCGTCGTCGGCCGTAAACGCGCGCAGGATTTCAAGCCCGCGGGTCAGCGATGCCGCCGAATTGCCGACCTCCGCACCCTCGCTCCCGTCTGCCGGTTTGGTCCTCTTGCGCATTTGCTGCCTTTCCTTCCGGCGAGATGTCGACGTCGGGATCCGTCGACATCTCGTAATTGGAATATAATTTCATTTATGTTGACGTCGACGCTGCCTCTTGTCAATAATGCCTATATCGATCTTCCCGGCCGACACGGGTGGCACACGGACTAAAGGACGCGATTTGTGACACGATACATACTGCGGCGCCTGATCGCGATGCCCTTCCTGGTCCTCGGCATCGTGACGCTCGCCTTCCTGCTCACGACGGTCACCAAGGGCGATCCGCTGACGGCGATCGTCTCGGACCGTCAGATGAACGATCCGGCAGCCGTTGCCGCCGCAAAGGCGCGCTGGGGCCTCGATCGCAGCCTGCCGGAGCGTTACGTGATCTATGTCGGCAATCTCCTGACCGGCGACATGGGCACATCCTTCATCACGCGCCGGCCCGTTGCGCAGGATGTGTTCTTTCGTCTGCCGGCGACGATGGAACTGGTGCTGGCGGCGATGCTCGTCGGTTCGACGATCGGCATTACACTTGGCGTGCTCGCTGCCTATTTCCGCAACACCGCCATCGACCATGCAGCGCGCTTCTTCGCGCTGTTCGGCTCGTCGATACCGGTCTTCTGGCTGGGGTTGGCGCTGCTCTATGTCTTCTCGGTCAAATGGGGTGTTCTGCCCGGTCCCGGCCGGCTGGATCCGCGCGCAACGCCACCAGCTTCGATCACCGGTTTCATGACCATCGACACGTTGCTGGCCGGCAATGTGAAACTCTTCATCGATGCGCTGTGGCACCTCATCCTGCCCGCCTTCGTGCTCGGCTGGGCCGTCGCCGGCACCATCTCCCGGCTGGTGCGCGCCAACATGCTGGAAGTCCTCGACCGCGAATTCATCCTTACGGCGCGGGCCAAGGGTGCGGGCGAGCTTCGCGTCGTGATCGGTCATGCGTTGCGCAACACGCTCGTGCCGACATTGACGGTCATCGGCTATTCCTTCGCCTACCTGCTCACCGGCGCGGTGTTGACGGAGACGATCTTCTCCTGGCCCGGCATGGGCTCCTATGCGGTCGAGGCGGCGCGCGGCCTTGATTTTCCCGCCATCATCGGGGTCACGATCGTGGGGGGCGTCGTCTTCCTCCTGACGAACCTCATCACCGACATCGCCTATGTCATTGCCAATCCGCGCGTGCGTCTGGGATGAGATCATGACTGCAATAGCCCTCACCACCTTCCGTCGGCCATCCTGGTTGTCGGTTCCGCTCGCCATCGGCATCGCCATCGTGCTCTTCTGGTTGGCGGTCACAGTGCTCGCCCCGCTGGTGAGCCCCTACGCGCCCCTCGACATGGTCGGGCGCAGGCTCCAGGCCCCGAGCTGGAGCCACTGGCTCGGCACCGACGCGCTCGGCCGGGACGTGTTCAGTCGGACCCTGTACGGCGCGCAACATTCGATCCCGATCGCCGTCATCGTCGTCACGCTGTCGGTGGCAATCGGCGCCATGCTGGGCGCGATATCCGGCTATGCCGGCGGTCTTCTCGGCGCGTCGATCATGCGGCTGGTGGATGTCACGTTGTCGTTTCCCCCCATGCTTCTCGCCATGGCGGTTGCGGCTTCGCTCGGTCCCGGACTTGAAAATGCGACGGTCGCCATGGTGATCGTCTGGTGGCCGGTCTACGCCCGCCTGATGCGCGCGCAGGTTCTCGAAATCCGCGAGCGCGAGCATGTCGAGGCGGCAATCGCCGCCGGTGCCAGCAGGACACGCATTCTCTTCAAGCATATCCTGCCGCTCTGTTGGACGCCCGTCCTGATCAGCGCGACGATGGATCTCGGCCAGGTCATCCTTTTGGCAGCTTCCCTGAGCTTCATCGGCCTCGGCGCGACACCGCCGTCACCGGAATGGGGCTCGATGATCTCCGATGGCGCGTCGCAGTTCTATTCCTGGTGGGTCGCCCTCGGTCCGGGTCTTGCCATCCTCACCATCGTGCTGGGCTTCAACTTCATTGGTGACGGCTTGCACGACTATTTCGATCCGAAGTCGAAATGAGGGGCGCGATGCAGCAGGAACCACTTTTCTCCGTCCGCGACCTTCGTGTCTCCTTCACCCGCCAGGGCCAATCCTTTGAAGCCGTGCGGGGCATCAACCTGCATGTCGATCACGGCGAGGTGCTCGGCATCGTCGGTGAATCCGGCTCCGGCAAATCGGTCGGCATGCTGGCGGCGCTTGGCCTCCAGCCGAAGACCGCGTCCGTCAGTGGATCGGCAAAGTTCAAGGGGCGCGAACTGGTCGGCATGCCGAGGAGCGAACTTCGAATGCTGCGCGGCTCGCGTATTGCCATGATCTTCCAGGACCCGCTGTCTTCGCTCAATCCGGTCATGACAGTTGGCGCGCAGATCGCCGAGACCATCCGGCTGCACAATGCGGGCGTGTCGAAAAAGGCGGCGATGGATCGTGCCGCAGAGCTTCTCTCGCTTGTCGCGATCCCCCAGCCGGATCGGCGCATCCACCAGTTCCCGCACGAATTTTCCGGCGGCATGCGCCAGCGCGTGATGATCGCGATGGCGGTCGCCAACGATCCGGACCTGCTGATTGCCGACGAGCCGACGACGGCGCTCGACGTTACCGTCCAGGCACAGATCATGGATGTGCTCACGGACCTGCGGCGGCGGCTCAACCTCGGACTGATCCTCATCACCCACGACCTCGGCGTGCTTGCGGGACATGCCGACCGCGTTGCGGTCGTCTATTCCGGCGAGGTGGTGGAGCAGGCAGGCGTGGACGATCTCTTCGAGCGCCCGGCGCATCCCTATACGCGCGGGCTCATTGCCTCGATCCCCAACATGGCCGAGGAAAAAGAACGGCTGTTTTCGATCGATGGCGCTCCGCCACCGCTCGGCAAGCTGCCGGGCGGCTGCGCCTTCCATCCCCGATGCTCACAGGTGCAGGACATCTGCCGCCACACGCCGCCACCCGTTTTCGCCGACGGCGAGCACACGGCAGCCTGCCATTTCGCCACGATGCCGATCGGGAGCGCCGCATGACGTCACCGGAACCCATTCTGTCCGTCCGTGGCCTCTCCAAGCGCTTCGCCGTCACCGGTGGCCTGCTGTTTGAACGGGAGGTCGCGCAGGTCAATGCCGTCAGCGAGGTTTCCTTCGACGTGAAGCCGGGCGAGACACTCGGTCTCGTCGGGGAATCCGGCTGCGGCAAGTCCACGCTCGGCCGCTGCATTTTACGGCTGATCGAGCCGTCCAGCGGCGAGACGCTGTTTCGTGGCCGCAACATCAACGAGGCGAACCCGGCCGAGATGCGCGCGCTGCGCCGCAAGATTCAGCTGGTCTTCCAGGATCCCTATGCCTCGCTGCATCCGCGCATGCGGATCGCGGAAAACATTGCCGAGCCGCTGCGCATCAGCGATCTTTCGCCCATGCAGCGCAAGGAGCGGGTTGCCGAGATGCTTGATCTCGTCCGGCTCAATCCGCAACACGGGCAACGCTATCCGCACGAACTCTCCGGTGGCCAGCGGCAGCGCGTGGTGATTGCCCGTGCGCTGGCGCTGAAACCGGACCTGCTGGTGCTCGACGAGCCGGTGTCCGCGCTTGACGTCTCCGTTCAGGCCGGCGTGCTCAACCTGCTGAAGGATATCCAGCGGGATTTCGGTACGGCCTATGTCTTCATCGCGCACGACCTTTCGGTCGTGCAGCACATTTCGAACCGGGTGGCGGTGATGTATCTCGGCAAGATCGTCGAGATTGCCGAAAAACACCGGCTCTACCGCGCGCCGCTTCATCCCTACACTCAGGCCCTGATGTCCGCCGTGCCGCTCGCAAACCCTGCGCTTGAGCGCAGCCGCACCCGCATCGTCCTGAAGGGCGATCTGCCGAGCCCGCTCAACCCGCCGTCCGGGTGCCGCTTCAGGACGAGGTGCCCCATCGCCCAGCCGCTCTGCGCGCAGCTGGAGCCA
The DNA here is from genome assembly GCF_009827055.1 of Shinella kummerowiae. Classification (GTDB taxonomy): domain Bacteria; phylum Pseudomonadota; class Alphaproteobacteria; order Rhizobiales; family Rhizobiaceae; genus Shinella; species Shinella kummerowiae. Next base: position 484,241 of record NZ_WUMK01000003.1, on the reverse strand, counting down.
CCGCTGACGGAGCGGGAAGACGGCCATTCGGTTGCCTGCCACTTCCCGAATGCCATGGAGACAGGTTTGTCGGCCCGCGAGCGACGCGGGCCTGGAGGAATGGAATGACGGAATCGACATTGCCGCTTGAGGGCATCCGTGTGCTCGACCTGACGCGGGTTCTCGCGGGACCATGGACGACCATGAGCCTCGGGGACCTCGGCGCCGAGGTCTGGAAAATCGAAAACATCAAGGGCGGCGATGACACGCGCGCGTGGTCCTTCCCGAACTTCAAGGGGCTGAGTACCTATTATCTCTGCACAAACCGCGGCAAGCAGAGCATCGCACTCGACCTCAAGGCACCGGAGGGTCGGCAGATCGTGCTGGATCTCGCGGCCAAGGCCGATGTGATCGTCGAGAATTTTCGCGCTGGCACGGTGGAGCGCCTCGGCATCGGCTATGAGGATATCAAGGCAGTCAATCCGGGCATCATCTACTGCGCGATTTCCGGCTACGGCCAGACGGGCCCGGAACGCGACCGTCCTGGCTACGACTTCATCATGCAGGCCGAAAGCGGGCTGATGTCCATTACCGGCCAGGTGGACGGTCCGCCGAACCGGCTGGGTGTCGCCTTCACGGATGTCGTCGCCGGAATGGTCGCCACCCAATCGATCCTGGCCGCCCTCTACCAGCGCCGGGATACCGGGCGGGGACAATATATCGACGTCGCGCTGCTCGATGCCACGCTGAACCTCCTGATCAATGTCGGGACGGGTTACCTGAATGCCGGCGTCGAGCCCGTGCGCTACGGCAATGCGCATCCGACCGTCGTGCCCTATCAGATTTTCGACGCGAGCGATGGCACGTTCGCGCTTGCCGTCGGCAACGACCGCATGTTCGTCGATTTCTGCGAGCAGGTCATCAAGCGGCCGGAACTTGCCCGTGACCCACGGTTCGTCACCTCCCACCAGCGTGCCGTGCATCGCGAAGCGTTGCTGCCCCTGTTGGCCGAGATCGTCCGCGAGGAGACCTGCGCGCACTGGCTTGCCGCCTGCCTTGCCGCGAGCGTGCCGGCTGGCCAGGTCAAGTCCGTCTCCGAGGCGTTGAAAAGCCCCAGTGTGACGGAACGTGGAGTGGTCCAGCATCTGGAGCATCCCGAACTCGGCACGGTCGCCCTCATCCGTCCGGCCCACGGCCTTGCCGCGCAGGTGAATGCGGGTGCGAAGGCGCCGCCGCTTCTCGGCGAGGATACGCGCGGCATCCTGCGCGACGTGCTGGGTTTCGACGATGCCCGCATAGAAAACCTTGCCGCAGCCGGCGTCATCGCCTGCCACGATCTGCAGGATGCGCCGCCCTCGGAGACGGTTCAGGGCGCGGTTGCATAGGCCGGAACGTCAAGCCGAACAGGAAACGATGATGACCGTCAACGTCGAAATCGATGGCGAGATCGCGATCGTCACGATCGAAAATCCGCCGGTCAACGCCTTGAGCGGGACGGTGCGGCAACGCTTGCTGGCACTGGCGGACGCGCTCGATGGCGATCCGAATGTCCGGGCGGTCGTTCTGACCGGCGCAGGAAAACTCTTCGTCGCAGGTGCCGATATCGCCGAATTCGACCGCCCGCCCGAGCCGCCGTTCCTGCCGGATGTCGTGGCCCGCATCGAAGCGGCTGCAAAACCCTGGATCGCCGCGATCCGGGGTGCAGCACTTGGCGGCGGTCTTGAACTGGCGCTCGGCTGCCGTTTTCGCGTTGCCACGGCGAGTGCCCGTTTTGCCTTGCCGGAAATCAACCTCGGCATCATCCCAGGCGCCGGTGGCACGCAGCGCCTGCCGCGGGTCGTCGGGGTCACAGAGGCGATCCGCATCGTTGCGGAGAACCATTCACCGGATGGTAGGGAAGCCCTGCGGCTCGGTCTGGTTGATACCCTTGTCGACGAACCGCTTGTGCCGGGCGCCGTTGCCTTTGCGCGGGCGGTGGTCGGGCAGGCGTTGTCGCCGACGAGTATTGAACGGGTGGTTCCTGCGCCCGCTGCAAACGTCTGGACGGAGGCAGAAGCCCGGATCACCGCCAGCGCAAGAGGCGCCGCAGCGCCACCCCAGGCGCTGCAAGCCCTGAAACACGGCATCGAACACGGTGTCGAGGCCGGTCTTGCGCTCGAACGGTCGACCTTCCTCGCACTCCGTGCCACGGAGGAAGCGGCTGCGTTGCGCCATCTCTTCTTCGCCGAACGCGCGGCATTGCGACCGGCGGAGCTGCGTGCTCTGAGCCCGCGCCCAATTGAAACGGTCGGTGTGGTTGGTGGCGGGACGATGGGGAGCGGCATTGCCGCAGCCCTTCTGAATGCCGGCCTTTCCATCGTGCTGATCGAGCAGGACGAGGCGAGTGTTTTGCGCGCGCGCTCGACCCTCGCAGGCCTGTTTGAATCGTCCCGTCGTCGGGGTTTGATGTCGGACGAGGTTGCATCCGAATGGATGGCCCGCCTCGAAACGTCCATCGGTTATGGCGCAGCCGAGCGGTGTGATCTGGTGATCGAGGCGGTGTTCGAGGATCTTGCCGTCAAACGCTCGGTGTTCGCCGAACTGGGTCGCGTCTGCCGGCCGGATGCGATCCATGCGACGAACACATCCTATATTGATCCGCGCCTGATCGCCGACGGGTTGCCGGGGCCAGAGCGTTTTCTCGGCCTGCATTTCTTCAGCCCAGCGCAGGTCATGAAACTGCTGGAGATCGTGCCGACGCCCGACACTGCGCTGGATGTGCTGGCAACGGGTTATGATCTTGCCCGTCGCCTCGGCAAGGTTCCCGTGCGGTCGGGCATTTGCGATGGCTTCATCGGTAACCGCATTCTGCGCAGCTACCGGACGGAAGCGGAGGCGCTGGTGTGCGGCGGTGTCGACATTGCCGCCGTCGATGCGGCGATGCGGGCTTTCGGCTTTGCGATGGGCCCTTTCGAAATGCAGGACATGGCGGGTCTCGATATCGCCTACCTCTACCGCGAGGCGGCCCGCGCCCGCGGGATGCCAGTGCCGGACATGCCCGGGGATCTTCTGGTGCGCGCCGGACGCAAGGGGCAGAAGACCGGTGGCGGCTGGTACGACTATGCCGCGGACGACCGTCGCCCAAAGACCTCCATGGATGCGCAGCGGATCATCGCGCCGCTTGTCGGCGCGAAAAAAGAGATGGCGGGCGAGGCGATCGTTTCCCGGTTGATGGCGACCATGGCGGAAGAGGGGCATGCAATTCTTGCCGAAGGTATTGCACTTGGCGCCGCCGATATCGACCTTGTCGAAGTTCACGGCTATGGCTTTCCGCGAAAACGTGGCGGGCCAATGTTCCAGGCCGGGCGGCTAGGCAAGACATGACCATAATGAGGACCGTATGATGACGACCTATCCCGATACATTGCTTTTCATCGACGGCGTTTGGCGCCCGGCATCCGGCGGCAGGACCATTCCCGTCGTCAACCCCGCGACTGCCCAGCCGATCGGCAGCGTAGCCTGGGCCGACCGCGCGGATCTCGACGCGGCACTGGCGGCGGCTGACCGCAGCTTTCCCGCATGGAGCGCCACATCGTCTTACGATCGCGCCAAGCTGATGCGACGGGCAGCCGATCTCCTGCGCGAACGGGTCGATGAAATCGCCGTCATGATGACGATGGAGCAGGGCAAGCCGGTGTCGCAGTCGCGCGTCGAAACGCTGGCCGGCGCCGACATCATCGAGTGGTTCGCCGGTGAAGCGCAGCGCGCTTACGGCCAGGTCATCCCCTCCCGCGCACCGGATGTCCTGCAGATTACCCTGAAGAAGCCCGTCGGACCGGTCGCTGCCTTCACGCCATGGAATTTCCCGATCAACCAGGTCGTGCGCAAGCTCTCGGCGGCCATCGCTGCCGGCTGCACGATCATCGTCAAGGCACCGGAGGAAACGCCGGCCTCGCCGGCCGCCCTCATCCGGGCCTTTGCCGATGCGGGCATTCCGGCCGGCGTCATCAATCTCGTCTATGGCGTGCCGGCGGAGATTTCTGAATATCTCATCCCGCATCCTGTCATCCGGAAGATCAGCTTTACCGGCTCGACACCCGTCGGCAAGCAATTGGCGGCGCTCGCCGGTGCGCATATGAAGCGGGCCACCATGGAACTCGGCGGGCACGCGCCGATCATTGTCGCCGAGGATGCGGATCTCGACCTCGCCGTGGACCTGATGGTCGCCAACAAGTTCCGCAATGCGGGACAGGTCTGCGTTTCGCCGACGCGGTTCCTCGTACAGGAGCGGATCGCCGACGCCTTCACCGAACGCTTCACGGCCGGGGCGAAGGCGATCCGGGTCGGCAACGGTCTCGATGCTGGTGTCGACATGGGGCCGCTTGCAAACGACCGCCGGATTCCGGCGCTGGAAAGCCTGATCAGCGATGCCGTCGAGCAGGGGGCGCAGCTGAAGACAGGCGGGCGCCGTTTCGGCAACGAGGGCTGGTTCTTCGAGCCGACGGTGCTCGCAGATGTCCCCCTTTCGGCCCGTATCATGAGCGAGGAGCCGTTCGGCCCCGTTGCCGTGGTCAATCGGTTCGGCGACCTCGGCGAGGCGATCACCGAGGCCAACCGGTTGCCCTACGGTCTTGCCGCATACGCCTTCACGCAAAGCAGCGCCACCGCGACGCGGCTCGGCAACGAGATCGAAGCCGGCATGTTGTCGATCAACCATCTGGGACTGGCGCTACCCGAGGTGCATTTCGGTGGTCTCAAGGATTCCGGCCACGGCACCGAAGGCGGCTCCGAGGCACTCCAGGCGTATCTCGATACCCGTCTGGTGACGCGAAAGGGATGACGGTCCAAGGCGCAGGGAAAACGGGCTTGGCGAACCGACTGGAAGGGAACCACAATTCGGCTCCCTTCAAAGCCAACTAAAAATCCCTGACCCATCAAGTTGTCGAGCAGCGTCGAGTCTCCCGGCGCTTCTCGACTTTATCTCGCAAGCCTTGCGAGGCTAAGCAGCGGCAACCGGTCCTTCGGCAGAGCTGTTGCCGTGAGCGGGCCAGATTAATCGGGCAAACTAGCCGATTGCGGCTCCCCGCGTTCTTTCGACCTGCCTTGCCAGGATGCACATCAGTTCGAACATGATGGTCGCGCCGGCGATTGAGGTCATGTCGGCAAGGTCGAATGGCGGGGAAACTTCAACGACATCCGCACCGACGAGATTGAGGCCATCGAGCAGCCGAATGAGCTGCTGCGCTTCCCTTGTTGTGAAACCGCCGATTTCCGGCGTACCGGTTCCAGGGGCCATCGACGGATCGATCGCGTCGATGTCGAATGTTACATAGGTTGGGGCCTGGCCGACAATCTGGCGTGCTTCTTCCATGACGCTTTCGACGCCGCGACCAACGAACTCTTCCATATAGATGATGCGAATGCCCTGAGCGACCGCCCAGTCATGCTCATCGGGCGCGTAGATCGATCCGCGAATGCCGATCTGCACGATACGGCGCGGGTCGAGGAGCTTCTCTTCAATCGCGCGCCGGAAGGGCGTGCCATGCGTATAGGGATTGTTTCCGAAATAGGTGTCATTCGTGTCGGAATGGGCATCGAACTGAATGAGCCCAACCTGTTTTTCTCCCGCGACGGCCCTCAATACGGGTAGGGTCGTCAGATGATCGCCGCCAACACAAAGGGGGATCGCGCCCGCGTCGACGATTTCGGCTGCACCGGCTTCGATGAGCCGAAGGGCATCCAGCAAATCGATCGGATTAACCGCGAGATCACCGACATCGGCGATATTGGCGACGCGGAACGGCTCGGTCTTGAAGACGTGGTGAGTACTTCGCATCAGGCTCGAGTGGTTGCGGACCTCCCGGGGACCATGGCGCGCGCCGGCCCGATTGGTCGTTCCACCGTCCCAGGGAATGCCGGCCAAGGCGATGTCCAGGCCCTTCGGGGATGAAACGGCCGGTAGCCGCATGAACGTCGCATGACCGGCAAACCGGGGTACCTTGGCCGCATCGACAGGTTGATGGAATTTCTCATGCATACCGGTTTTCTCCATGGTATCAAAAGGAACGCACATGACAGGACGTCCCGCCTGTCGGGCGGAATCGGTATCAAGCTTAGTTGGGAATCGGGGCGTTCAATAGCCGCCAACATAGATCCTTCGCCGGCAGGCCGCGCGGACGTGATCGATCATCGTGAGAAAATCGAAAACCGGGCGGCCCGTGGTAGCCTGGACGGCATGCGCATATGGCGGCAGGTTCGAGCATTCCAGCAAGATTGCGCCGATTTGCGGATGCTCTTCACAGAGCGCTTCAGCCGTTTTGACGACTTCGGCCTCGATGGCGTCGCTATCGAGGGTGTCGGTCTCGTCGAGAACGGGCGCGCGAAAGTTGGGGCAGTTTTCCAGGCCTGCAACATGGAGGGCAATGTGGCCGTTCGGATGGGCCTTCTCCAGCAAGGCATCAGTGAGGCGGCGGCGATTGGCGCAGATGATGCCGATGGCCTGCCGCGGTCCCAGCAGCGAGGCCATGAAGGGGAGTTGCTGCAGCGAGGACAGCATGACCGGGATGGAGACAGCGGCCGCGACCTGCTCCTGGAAATGCATCATATAACCGCAATCGCTGGCAATGGCCCGGACACCGCTGGCTTCAAGGGCGCGCGCCGTCTCGATGACCTTTTCGGTCAGCGACAGGTCGCCCTGTTCGATCAGGCGGTCGAGGGTCACATCCGGCACGGTGCGGTAGAGCACGGGGTAGCCGTAGGAACTTGCATTGCCGACGTCGCCGGGAATGAAGGGGGTGCGGCAGTCGATCAGCAGGATGCCGATCTCGTGGCCGTAGGATTCGGCCTGTGGGCGGACCTTGTAAATGGCCATTTCGTTTCTCTCGTTTACTCGAACTGCGTAAGCTTCTGGCGCTCGGCCCGCCGTTGCAGCCATTGGATCGTTGCGAGGAAGAGCGTCGAGAAGATGATGAGCAGGGTGGCAACGGCGGCGATGGTTGGGCTCAGCGTCTCGCGCACACCGCTCCACATCTGGCGCGGCAGGGTGCGCTCTTCGGAGCCCGCAATGAACAGCGCGACCACCACCTCGTCGAAGGAGGTGACGAAGGCGAACAGCGCACCGGAGGCCACGCCGGGGGCGATCAGCGGCAGCATGATGCGGAAGACGGCTTCCACCGGTTGTGCGCCGAGGCTTGCCGCGGCGCGCATCAAATTCTGGTCGAAGCCGCTCAAGGCCGCAGTGACGGTGACGACGACGAAGGGCGCGCCGAGCACGGTATGGGCAAGCACCAGGCCGGTCAGGGAATTGAGCAGGCCGACGGCGGCGAAGGCGTAATAGATGCCGACGGCGGCGACGACGACCGGCACGATCATCGGCGAGATCAGGATGGCCGTCAGCGTGGCGCGCGCCGGGCAGTCGCTGCGCGAAAGGCCGATGGCGGCAAGCGTGCCAAGGATGGTCGAGAGGATCGTCGCGAAGATGGCGACGATGATGCTGTTGCGTAGCGCGAGTTGCCAGACGTCGGAGGCGAAGAATTCTTCGTACCAGCGCAGCGACAGGCCGGGCATCGGATAGGTGAAGAAGGGCTCCGCATTGAAGGACAGCGGCACGATCGCGACGATCGGCGCGATGAGGAAGAGCGCGGTGCCGCCGCCGACCACCCACAGGCCGAGCGTAACAAGGCGGTTGAAGGAGAGTGCGGTGTTCATCAGCCAATCCTCAGCCGGTCGATGCCGATCAGGCGGTTGTAGATCGCGTAGAGAATGAGCACGGCGACCAGCAGGATGGCGCTGAGCGCCGCCGCCATACCCCAGTTCGTCACCTGGTTGGCATAATAGGCGATGAAATAGCTGACCATCTGATCGCGCGGACCGCCGACGAGGGCGGGCGTGATGTAGTAGCCGAGTGCCAGGATGAAGACGAGCAGCCCGCCGGCGCTGACGCCGGGCATGCTCATCGGCAGGTAGACGCGCCAGAAGGTCGAGAAGGGCGGGGCGCCGAGCGAAGAGGCGGCACGCAGGTAGACGGGTGGAATGCTCTTCATCACGGAATAGATCGGCAGCACCATGAAGGGCAGCAGGATATGCGTCATGGCGATCAGCACGCCGATGCGGTTGTAGATGAGATCGAGCGGCTGGGCGGCATCGATGAGGCCGAGCCAGATTAGCCCGGAATTGACCACGCCGCGGCTTTGCAGCAGTACGACCCAGGCGCTGGTTCGCACAAGAAGCGATGTCCAAAACGGCAGCAGAACGAGGATGAGCAGCGCGTTGGCGACCCAGCCCTTCGAACGCGCCATCAGGGCGGCGAGTGGATAGCCCGTCAGCACGCAGAGGATCGTGACCGACAGGCTGACGGCGAAGGTGCGCAGCAGCACGTCGAGATGAACGGCATTTTTAGGCGTGACACCGGTGATCTGGCCCATCTCGCTGCGCTGGAGATCGAGCGCGGCGAGCAGGTAAAAATCCGTCATCTTAGGCATGGCCTGTTTGAAGACGGACCAGCGTTCGGGATTTGCCCAGCGCGCATCCACATCGATGAACGCCGCCTGGAACGGCGCCTGCGCATTGCGGATGTTGCGGGCGGTCTTCAGGAGCGAGGACCGGATGCCGCTTTCGTAATTGTTCAGCCGCTTGGCGACTTCGGCGACATCTTCGCGGGAGGAGGCTTTCAGGTCGGCGGCGAGTGCTGCGAAGAGCGGTTCGCCCGGGACATCGCGTCCGTTCCAGGTGGCGAGCGCTGCGGCCGTGGTGGGCAGTGCGCGCGAAACATCGCTGTTGTCGATACTGCGCGTCAGCAGGACCCCGATCGGCAGCACGAAGACCGAAACGAGGAAGATCATGAGGGGTGCCACGAGCAGCAGCGCCTTCACCTGGCTTCTGCGTCTTAAAAGCCGCAGCCGCCGCGTCAGCGCCGCCGTATCGATCGCGGTCTTGACGGTTTCGTCACTCAGCACCATTGCCATGTCCACCTCCCGGCCATGAGAGAAAAATGCGGGCAGGCCAGGAGAATGAACCTGCCCGCAGGAAAGACGATTACTGGGCGAGCCACTTGTTGAAGCGCTCGGTCAGCTCCTCGTCATGGTCAGCCCAGAATTCGGCGGAGACCACGAAGGCGGTCTTGGTGTTGTCGGGTGCGGTCGGCAGGTCGGCGAGAATGTCCGCCGGCACCTTTTCGATCGCCGCCTTCAGCGTCGGCCCGTAGGAGATGTATTGCGATTGCCGCGCCATCACATCGGGGGTTAGCGTATAGGCGATGAACTTGTCGGCGGCCTCCTTGTGGGCGGCACCCTTCGGCTGGGCCCAGAGGTTGAAGTCCATGCCCTGCCCGTCCCAGACGATCTTGAAGTTCTTGCCGCTGTTCTTCACCGCGTCGTAGATACGGCCGTTCCAGGCGGTGGTCATCACCACTTCGCCGTCGGCGAGAAGCTGCGGCGGCTGTGCGCCCGCCGTCCACCAGACTTTTACGTCCTTCTTGATCGTATCGAGCTTCTTGAAGGCACGGTCGACGCCTTCGGGCGTGCCGAGCACGTCATAGACCTCGGCAGGCTTCACCCCATCGGCGATCAGCGCGAATTCCAGCGTCGTCTTCGGTGCCTTACGCAAAGCGCGCGGCCCGGGGAACTTTTCCGTGTCGAACAGGTCAGCCATGGTCGTCGGGCCGCCGTTCGGGAATTTTTCCGCGTCATAGGCATAGATCGTGCCGAAGACGATGGTCGCAGCCGCGCAATCCATCGCCGCACCGTCGATGAAGGCCTCCTTGCCGCCGACCTTGGAATAGTCGATCTCGTCGAGCCAGCCCTCGTCACAGCCCTGCAACGCATGGCCCGGCTCGACATCGACGATGTCCCAGGTTACCTGGCCGGTCTCCACCATGCCCTTGAGCTTTGCCGTCGAACCATCCCATTCGTCCTGAAGGATCTTGACGCCCGTCTCCTTGGCATAGGGGGCGAAGAAGGCCTGCTCCTGGCTCTTGGTATAGGCACCGCCCCAGGAGGTGACGGTGATCGTGTCCTCCGCAAGCGCGGGCGTGGCGAGTGCCAGGCCAAGCGCAGACGTCTGCAGCAGTCTTATGATCGTTCCCATGTGCAGTCTCCTATTTGGTTGGAGGTTGTTGCTTTGTCGTCAGGACAGGGCGAGCGCCCGGCAATCGCCTTCGGCCCAGCCTATATCGATGTCGGTGCCCGGCTTCGGCGTCTCGACGCTGCCCGCGGGAACCTTGATGCGCACATCGTCGCAACCGCAGACGCTGACGCGCAGCCGTAGATGGTCGCCGTGATAGATGAGCTCGTGCACATGGGCGCGAAACCGGTTCGGACCGGATGCGGCGGCGGCAAGCGTTATGCGCTCCGGGCGCAGAACCAGCGTCGTCTTCGCGCCGATCTTGAGGCCCACGCCGGCCCGCGCCGCGATCAGCGAGCCATCGCTCGCGCGGATGCGGCAAGTCCCGCCGGAAAGCTCCATCACCTCGCCTGCAATGGCATTGTTCTCGCCGATGAAGGTCGCGACAAAGGGATTGTCCGGCGCCTCGTAGAGGTCGTGCGGCGTTGCAATCTGCTGGAGCGTGCCGTCGTTGAAGACGCCGACGCGGTCCGACATGGTCAGCGCTTCGCTCTGGTCGTGCGTGACATAGACGACATTGATGCCGAGCCGGTCGTGCAGGTGCTTGATTTCGAGCTGCATATGCTCGCGAAGTTGCTTGTCGAGCGCACCGAGCGGTTCGTCCATCAGTACGAGCTGTGGCTCGAACACCAGCGCGCGGGCAAGCGCGATGCGCTGCTGCTGGCCACCGGACATCTGCGCGGGCCGGCGGCTTTCGAAGCTCGCCATGCGCACCATGTCGAGCGCGTGGCGCACGCGCTCCGTCACCTCGGCCTTGGGCAGGCGGCGCATTTTCAGGGGAAAGGCGAGGTTTTCGCCGACCGTCATATGCGGGAAGAGCGCGTAGTTCTGGAACACGACGCCGATATTGCGGCGATGCGGCGGCACGCGCTCGATGCGCTGGCCGGCAAGGGTAATCGAGCCGTGCGTCGGGATTTCGAAACCCGCCAGCATCATCAGCGTTGTCGTCTTGCCGGAGCCGGAGGGGCCAAGCAGCGTCAGGAATTCGCCCTTGGCGACATCGAGATCGAGTCCGCGCACGACATAGCTTTTGCCGTCATAGGATTTGCGCACGCCTTCGAAGGCGATGAATCGCTCTGTCATGAATAGCCTCCTTGCACCGGCGGGGTTCCCGTCCCTTTGTCTCGGTGTGTGGAGATATTGTCTCGGTATGATTCCGATTGTCAAGCACACAAATTGTTTTGTCTTGCCCTACTATGCCCATCGCTTTTCCGGCAAAAAGCTGCTATCAGCGAAAAAATCGACGATATTTGATGGTTTCGCCGGGTTTGGCGGTTCGCAATTCAGGCCGCAGCGGATTTTTGTATGGCTATCGATAAAGAAAACACCAAGGAAAAAACCACACAAAGGCTTCCGCAGCGCCTGCCGGCCTATTTGCAGCTTGCCGCAGAGCTGGAGGCGAAGATCCGCGCCGGGGAACTGACACCCGGCAGCCAGCTGCCGCCGCAGCGCGATCTTGCGCGGGAACGCTCGGTCAATGTCTCGACCGTCACGCGCGCCTATCGCGAATTGCAGAACCTCAACCTTGTCGTCGGCAGCACGCGCCGCGGCACCATTGTGCGCGCGGAGGCTGCCATGCCGCGCGTCGACCGGGCGACGAAATCGACCGGGATTATCGATCTCACCGTCAACCGCCCCGCGGTGGATGATTTCCAGCAGCGCCTCGCCGAGACCCTGCCGCACCTGGCCGAAGACCCGCGTTTCGCGCAAATGCAGGAATACCAGCCGCCGGAGGGGCCGGCCTGGGCACGCGAGGCGGGGCGCCAGTGGATCTCGCTGAACGGCTTTACGCCCGCGGCAGCGGACATCGTGGTGACCAGCGGCGCACAGCACGCGCTGCTGGCCGTCGTCAGCAGCATCATCGAGCCCGGTGACGTCATCGTTTCCGACCGGCTGACCTATTACGGCCTGAAGGCGCTTGCCGCGATGTTCCGCTTCCGGATCGTCGGCGTCGGCACGGATGAGGAGGGTTTGTCGGCGAGTGAACTCGAAGCCGTCTGCGGCCGCGAGACCGTGCGCGCGGTTTTCACCACGCCCTCCATGCACAATCCGAGCGTCGTCACCATGAGCGAGCGCCGCCGGCGCGAACTCGTCGAAGTCTGTGAGCGGCATGATGTCGTCATCATCGAGGACGACGTTTACGGCCCGATGCTCGGCGACCGGGCACCGGCGCTTTTCACGCTGGCGCCACACCGCACCTACCACATTTCCGCACTCTCCAAGGCGTTGGCGCCCGGCCTGCGTGTCGGCTACCTGACCTGCCCGCCCGGCCTTGCACTGGTAACGGCGGAGGCGATCCGCACGACCTCCTGGATGCCGTCGCCCGTGTCGCTGCTCGTCGCGACTCGCTGGCTGGAAGACGGCACGGCAAAGAGCATCCTGAAGGCCCAGCTCGCCGAACTACGTGCCCGCAATGCGCTGGCTGCGACGCTTCTCACCGGCCACAGCTTCGGTGCCGATCCGCGTTGCATGTTCCTCTGGCTGCGCCTGCCGGCACCGTGGCGGTCGGAGGACTTTACCGCGACGCTGAGCGCGCATGGCGTCGCTGTAATGCCGGCCAGCGCCTTCGCCTGCGATCGCCAGCCGGTGGAACATGCCGTGCGCATCAACATCGCCTGCGCCGCCTCGCGTGACGAGCTTGCCTCCGCGCTACGCATCGTCGTGTCGACATTGGCTGATCGCCCACGCGCGCTGATCGGCCACGCCTAGAGACGTTTCATTTTAAAATCAAAGGGCTGGCGCTGACGCTCATCCGCGCCAGGGGAGGAGTGCGCTTGACGGAAACACACAAGCAATCGATCATCGTCATCGGTGCCGGCTTCATCGGCCTCACCGCGGCCCTCACGCTGTTGCGCGACGGCCACCGCGTCGCGATCGTCGATCGGGCACCGCCGCTCGACGGTTCGGACTATCGCCACGCCTGCTCCTACGGCAATGCCTGCACGATCGCACCGCACGGCGTCGTGCCCGTCGCCACGCCCGGTGTGGCCTGGCGCGTGCCCGGTATGCTCGCCAATCCGCTCGGTCCGCTTGCCATCGACTGGAAATATCTGCCTCGCCTTGCCCCCTGGTTGCTTGGCTTCCTCTCTGCCAGCCGTACAGGCCGGGTGGAGCGCATCGCCGCGACGCTTTCAACGCTGCTCAAACAGGCTGACGCCGCCTGGCGGCCGCTGATGGAGGAGGCAGGTGCCATGGACCTTCGCGAGGAGCATGGTTGCCTTTATCTCTACAAATCGAACGCCGACCGTGCGGCCTCCGACCGCGATGCCGATTTCCGCTCCCGCCACGGTGTCAACCTCGCCCGTCTTTCCGCCGACGATATCCGCGCCCTCGAACCCAATCTCCCCGCAAACTATGCCGGCGGCGTGCTGTTCAAGGACGCCTATGTCGTCGCGAGCCCTGAGCAGCTCGCCCGCCGCCTCGCGAAAGCCGTGCTTGCGCGCGGTGGCCGCTTCATCACGGGTGATGTGCGCGGTCTGCGCATTGATGCGGAAAGTGCAACTGCGGTCCTCGCGGATGAGACACTGGGCGCCGACCGCATTGTCGTGGCGGCCGGCGCCTGGTCGAAAAGCCTGGGCGCCAGCATCGGCGATCACATCCGTCTCGATACGGAGCGTGGTTACCACGTTCTCTTCCCGCAAGGCCGCGGCCTTCTGAGGCGCCCCGTCTGCTATACGGAGCACGGTTTCTACATGACGCCGATGGCTGACGGCCTGCGCGCGGCCGGCACAGTGGAACTCGCCGGCCTTGCGCCCCCGCTCAACGAACGGCGCACGTCCGTGATCCGCAACGCGGTCGCAAAGCTCTTGCCCGCTGCTGGAACGGGCACGTCCGAATGGCTTGGCTTGCGCCCCTCCATGCCGGATTCGCTTCCCGTTATTGGTAAGTCGCCCCGAACCGAGCGGGTTATCTATGCATTCGGTCATGGTCATCTCGGCCTGACGCTTGCGGGCGTCACGGGAGCGCTGCTGAGTGACCTGATCTCCGACCGAGCCACACACCTCGACGTCACGGCGCTGCGTCCCATTCGCCGCCTATAGAGAACGTTGAGAGGAAACCTTCTGCACGGAGGGGTCACGAGCGTCTGTTGGTGTGGAATGGACTGGCAACGCCTCGACGCCCAGGTGGCAGCGGACAAAGCCATTGCCGGTGGTTTGAAGGGGAGGGCGGGTCTCGGCGCAGAGGCTGCCGATCTGGCGCGGACAACGCCCGGCAAGAGGACAGCCGACGCCCTGTGCGGCCTTCGAATTCGGAACCGCCGGCGGGCGAGAGACGTAGTGGTCCTTCCGAAGGCTGGGAGCCGCTTCCAGCAGCATTTCAGTATAGGGATGCAGCGGTTCGGAAAGCAGCGTGGCGGTGTCGGCGAGTTGCATGAGTTCGCCGCGGTAGAGCACGGCAACGCGGTCCGCGAATTCCTGCACCACGGCCAGGTCATGCGAGATGAAGAGCATCGCGACGGCGTGTTTTTCCTTCAGCGAGCGGAGCAGTTCAACGATGCGTGCCTGCACCGAGACGTCGAGGGCGGAGAGGATCTCGTCGCAGATCAGCAGTTTCGGATTGACCAGCAGCGCGCGGGCGATGGCGATGCGCTGGCGCTCGCCGCCGGAGAGCTGTTCGGGAAAGCGGTCGAGATACCCGGCATGCAGGCCGACATTGTCGAGCACGGTTTCCAACGCCTTGTCGTCTACCTCTATGCCGAAATGGTCGACGGGACGCGCCAGGATCGCGCGGATGCGTCGGCGCGGATTGAGCGAGGCGTCCGGGTTCTGGAAGATATACTGGATCTGCCGCAGCTCCTCGACCGAACGGTCCTTCAATGCCGGTGCAAGTGCTGCACCATCAAGGCTGATAATGCCGGCGCGGGGCGGCAGGCGGCCGCTGATGGCGCGCGCGATCGTCGATTTTCCGCTGCCGGATTCGCCGACGAGCGCCACCACCTCGCCGGCCCTGAGGTCGAGATCGATGTCGCGCACCACGGCGGGGCTGCTGCGGCCAAGCAGTCGGTCGAACAGGCTGGGGCGTGTATAGGAGAGCGCGAGGTCGGCGACGGAGAGCACCCGTTTCGGCACTTCGGCGGTCTTCTTGTCTTCCCGCTTGACCAGCACCGGGACATGCGGCGCGACGGCCTCGCGCCAGCGCATGCAGGCGACGGTGCGGGCCCCCGTAACCGGTTCAAGTGCCTGCGGCGTGGTGCGACAGGCGGCGGCGGCAAAATCGCAGCGCGGCTCGAACTTGCAGCCTGTCGACATCTGGTCGCGACGCAGCACGCCGCGCAGGCCCTGGCCCGGCTGGGCCGCGCCGTCCATGGTGGGGATGGAGGCGATGAGGCCACGGGAATATGGGTGCGCCGGGGCGGCAAGCAGCGTTTCGCAGGGCGCGACTTCCACGAGTTGGCCGGCATACATGACGCCGACGCGGTCGGCGATCTGGGCGAGCAGCGCAAGGTCGTGCGTGACGTAGAGCATCGCCATGCCGATGCGGGCGCGCAGGTCGGCAAGAAGCTGAATGATCTGGCGCTGGGTGGTGACGTCAAGACCGGTGGTCGGCTCGTCGAGTACCAGCAGGTCGGGATTGCAAGCGACGGCCATGGCGATCGTCACGCGCTGCTGCTGGCCGCCGGAAAGTTCGTGCGGATAACGATGGCCGACATCGGGCAGGCCGACGAGCGCGAAAAGCTCGACGATGCGGGTCTCCATCGCCATGCCCGGCGGCAGCGCCCTGTGCGTGGCGATCATCTCGCGGATCTGCGTGCCGACGCGCATGCCGGGGCTGAGCGAGGTCGTCGGGTTCTGCGGTACCAACGCGATGCGGCTGCCGCGCAGGCGCGTCAGGGCGGTGGCGTCGAGTTTCAGCAGGTCGATTCCGTCGAAGATGACTTCGCCGGTCTGCACCAGGCTGTTGATCGTGCCATAACCGAGCAGGCGGTAGGCGACGGTGGATTTACCACAGCCGGATTCGCCGACTAGGCCGAAGGCCTCGCCGCGGGCGATCTCGAAGGACACGCCCTGCACCACATTGGTCCAGCCGGCCGCACTGCCATAGGCGATGTTGAGATTGCGGACTTCGATGAGCTTTTTCATGTCTTACGCTCCCGCGACGGGCCGCTGGCCGAGCATGCGCGACAGGCCGTCGGTGAAAAGGTTGAAGCCGATGACGAGGGAGGCAAGGCCGAGGCCGGGGCCAAACACCGTCACGGGCGAGGCGATCAGCAGGTTGCGGTTTTCGCTGATCATCAGCCCCCATTCCGGCGTCGGCGGGCGGATACCGAAGCCGAGGAAGCCGAGTGCACCGATGAGGATGGGCGCATAGCTGAGGCGCAGCGAGAACTCGACCAGCAGCACGTTTGCGGCATTGGGCAGGATTTCGCGGAAGACGATCGACCAGGTGCCTTCGCCGCGCAGTTCGGCGACGGCGACATATTCGCGCGTCGCGATCTCCATGGCGGCGGCCCGGGCGATGCGGGTGATGCGTGGCGCATAGACGAGGCCGACGACGAAGACGATGAGCACCGGCGCGCCGGCGAGCGCCGGGCCGGCAGCGATGATCATGACGAGGGCAAGCGCCAGGAAGGGAATGCTGATCATCGCCTCGACCACGCGCTGGGTGACCGCATCGAACCAGCCGCCAACATAGCCGGAGAGGAGGCCGAGCGTGGTGCCGGCGACCATGCCGAGGATGGTGCCGGCGAAGGAGAGCAGCAGCACGATATGCGCGCCGTGCATGAAGCGGCTGAAGACGTCGCGGCCGATCTGGTCGAGTCCCATCGGATGGCCCCACGAGAGGCCCGACAGCGGTAGGCCCGCGCCCATTTCGGCATAACCGTAGGGCGTCCAGACGGCGCCGACGATGGCGAAGAGCGCATGGGCGGCAAGGATGATCGCGCCGACCTTGAACGGGCCGGGCGTTGCGCGCCAGCGGGCGGCGTTGAAACGCCTGGACGGGGTAGAGGTGACTGATGTCATCGGCTGGTCCTCAGGCGCGGTTGGAGCAGGACGGCGAGCACGTCCGCCACGAGATTGGCGGCGACATAGACGGCGGCGCTGATCATCACGGTCGCCTTGATGAGCGGGATATCGCGCAGTTGCAGCGCGTCGATCAAAAGCGTGCCGAAGCCCGGATAGGAGAAGACGCGCTCGACGATGACGACGCCGCCGATGAGGAAGCCGAGATTGAGCGCGGTAACGTTCAGCGCCGGCACGATGGCGTTCGGAAGCGCGTGGCGGAAGAGCACGGCGCGGGGGCGCAGGCCCTTCAGTTCGGCAAGGCGCACATAGTCGGAACGCAGCACCTCGATCAGACTGTCGCGCAGCACACGGATGGCATAGACGGCCATCATGATGGCGAGCGTGACGGCCGGCAGCACCATGGCGCGCAGCATCTCCTGCCAGGTGCTGTTTTCCGAGATGGTCGCGAGCGCCGGCAGGATTGGCACGGCGACGGCGAAGAGGAAGAGCAGCATCGTCGCCAGAAGGAAATCCGGCAGCGAGAGCAGGAGGAGCGTGATGACCGAGATGACGTTGTCGATCGTCTTGCCGCGGTTCACCGCCTGGATGATCGCCGGAACCAGCGCCAGCACGATATAGAGGGCGAAGGCGAACAGCGAGAGCAGCAGCGTGTTGACGATGCGCGGGCCGAGCACATCGGCGATCGGGCGGCCGGTGGCAATCGACGTGCCAAGATCGCCGCGCAGAAAATCGCCGAGCCACTGAAAGTAGCGCACCAGCGCGGGCTGGTCGAGGTGGAGCTGGCTGCGCAAAACCTCCAGCGCCTTGGCAGTGGCCTCGCGGCCGAGGATGCGGGTGGCGACGTCGCCCGGCAGCGCTTCCAGGATCAGGAAGATCAGGATAGAGACGAGCAGCAGTGTCAGGGCGGAAAACAGGATTCGGCTGGCGAGAAGGCGAAAAATGCTCATGGCGCTTCGAGCCCCAGGGAGGAAAGTGCGGCTTCTGCCGTCACGGCATCGGGAATGAAGGCGGCGTCGGTGTCGAGGTCGCCCTCCCAGATGTAGAGCAGCACGAGCGGCCGGTCCGCCGAAAGCGTCGCATGCGGCAGCCATGGCGGATGGTGGATGATCGCATCGGTGCCGTGGCCGGTCCAGTTCGCCGTGCCGGCGCGCCAGAAGGAGGGTCCGGTGACGGTGTAGTACAGTTCGTCGGCCGGGTGGTGGTGCAGTGGATAGTGGGTCTTCGGGCCGAGAAACATCAGGCCGAAGGCGATCTCGGGATCGCGGATCAGCGTCGGCGGCCCGCCCTCGGGGCCGCAGATGACGCCATAGCCATAGTTCTCGCCGAAATCGCCGCTCGGTGGGTTGGCGAGGTAGTTCTTGCTGCGGGTGATGTGGAGGGAAGGCAGGAGATCGGCGAGTGCACGGGCGAGCGGCGATTGCGCGGCGTAGACGGCAAGCTCCGCCTCGCAGGCGGCCTGGACCGGCACCCGGCTCGGCGAAGCATCCGACACCTGCGGCAGGTGCCCGGCCAATTGACGCAGTCGGCGGGCGTGGGACCGGGAGATCGGCCGGTCGTCATGGTCGAGCGCATCGGCGAAACGGTCGAGGAAGGTTTTGAGGGCGGACGTGGTCATGCAGGTATCCTCTTCCACGGGGCGATGCGTGTCGTGGATGTGTGTGGTCTCGGCAGGGAAGGCGGGTTGTCGCTCATGGCAGGGCGGTGCCAAGTTTCCCTTCTCCCCATGGGGAGAAGGTGGCCCGAAGGGTCGGATGAGGGGGCTGGTGCAGACGGATCAGTACAATCTTTTGCGCCTTCAACCTCCCCCTCATCCGCCTGCCGGCACCTTCTCCCCGTGGGGGAGAAGGGGAAATCGGCATCGTCCTGCCCATAGGCAGGCGGCTTATTCGCTGCAAGCCAGCGCAGCGTAGTCGATACGGTTGACGTCGACATTCGGCGTATAGCCGGTGCAGCCTTTGCGCAGACCCGCGACGACCGACGTGAAGACCGGCAGGATCATGCCGCCTTCATCCGCGACGACGCGCTGGGCCTCGCGGTAGAGGTCGTTGCGCTGTGTCTCGTCCGCCGTCTGGCCGGCCTTGACGACGAGCGCGTCGAAATCGTCGCGTTTCCAGTGCGTCTCGTTCCATTCCGACTTGCTGTTCAGCGACAATGTCAGGGCTTCGGCCGGCGGGCGGGCGCTGGTGTAGGAGATGACGGCCGGTTTCTTCAGCCAGATCGTGTCCCAATAGCCTTCGGCCGGCGAGGTGATGACGTTGACGCGGATGCCGGCGGGGGCTGCCATCTGGGCATAGACCTGGGCGAGCAGCATCATGCCGGGATAGGAATCCGAGGTGTAGAGGTCGAAATCAATACCATCGGCGTGGCCGGCTTCGGCAAGCAACGCCGCCGCCTTCTCGATATCGACCGATTTTGCCGGCGTGCCGAGGCCGAGCGGCGAGGACAGCGGGATCGGCGTGTCGGCCCCGACCTCGCCGTAACCGAGCAGCACCGTGTCGAGGATTTTCTGGCGATCCATCACCAGCTTCATCGCCTGGCGTACCCGGACGTCGTCAAACGGTGGCGTGTCGGTCCAGACGGCTAGATAGAGTGAGGTTGCGCCCGGCGTTGCGACGAGCTCGACGGCGGGATTGTCCTTCAGCGTGATGAGACTTGCGGGATCGACGGTCAAAGACAGGTCGACCGTGCCTGACAGCAGCGCAGAAAGCCGCGAGGTCGGCTCCAGGCTGGTGGTGATTTCGAGGCATTCGGCCTTTGGCAGGCTCGCGCGCCAGTAATTCGGGTTTTTGCGCATCACACGCACGGCGCCGTTGATCGTGAACGTTTCCTGCACGAAGGGGCCGGTTCCGTTGCCCTTCATGCGCAGGTCTTCGGCCTTGGCGTTTTCAGGCACCATCAGCGCATATTTCGTGGCGATCAGCATCGGCAGTTCGACGACCGGCCGCTTGACCTTGAAGCGCACCGTGTGGTCGTCAACGGCGGTGATGCCATCGGCGTCGAGGAAGGCAAGCGTCGAGAAGCCGCCCGGCGAAACGGCGGGATCGAGCAGGCGTTTATAGGAATAGACGACGTCCTTGGCGTCGAAATCCGAACCGTCGTGGAATTTCACACCCTTGCGGAGGTGGAAGGTCCATTCCGTCGCATCGGCATTGGCCTCCCAGGATTCGGCCAGAACCGGCACGGGCTGCATGGTGTTGCTGCGGTCGACCAGCGGCTCGTAGATCGAACGGATATGGTAGACGCTGTCGGTACCGATCAGCGCGGCTGGGTCCATGGTCTGCTTTTCGCCGTCGGATTCGTAGCCGAGCACGCGAACGCAGCCTTCCTGGGCGGCGACGGGCATTGCGGAAAGCGCAAAGGCGCTCATGGCCACGGCGAGCGCCGTGCCCTTCAGAAGATGTCTCTTCATTTCGGTTCCCCATTTTTTGATTATGGCCCGAGTATGAAAAGATGCCCGCCGCCTTGCAAACGATTAGAATTAACGTCTACATGAGTAAAATTCATGTGGGTTGACAAGCATGGTCCGGCGTACTCTGCCTCCTCTGACGACGCTGCGAGCCTTCGAGGCGGCGGCACGGCTCGTCAGCTTCAAGGCGGCAGCCGAAGAGCTGCGCGTGACGCAATCGGCAATCAGCCACCAGGTCGCCTCGCTGGAGCGCCATCTCGGCACGCCGCTATTCCTGCGCCTGCCTGGGCGGGTAGAGTTGAGCGAGGCGGGCGCAATCTATTTCCCCGTCGTGCAGGACGCGCTTGACCGGATCGCGCTGACCACCGATCTCATCCGCCAGACGCATGCGCCGGTCTCGCTGACGGTGCAGGTCTATGTGACGGTCGCCGTGCGATGGTTGATACCGCGACTGCAGACGTTCAAGGAGGCCTTTCCCGAGGTTGCCGTGAACCTCGATGCGAGCCTGCTCGACTGGGAATTCAATCCGGATCGCGCCGATATCGGTTTCATCTACACGCGCACGCCGAACCGGCCGAACCTGTCCTATACGCTCCTGCGCCGGGAGCGGCTCGTCGGCGTCTGCTCGCCCGCCATCGCCCGCGCCATCAAGACACCGGAGGATCTGCGGCATTTCTCCTTCCTTGCCGTCAGCGGAACCACTGAGGACGCTGCGATATGGGCGGCAAGCGTCGGCGCCACGGGCGTTTCGCAGAAATCCGCGCCGCTCTTCGACAGCAACCTGCTTGCCATCGAGGCGGCGATCAACGGACAGGGGCTGGTGGTCGTGCCGCAGTTCCTCGTCGAAGCCGATATCGCCGCCGGCACGCTCGTTGCGCCGCTGGGCTCCGACGTCATGCAGCTCGGCGGATGGTATCTCGTCCACCTGGAGCGGCGGGGCAATGAAAAGGCGATGCGCAAGTTCCTGCAGTGGATCCAGGGCCTGGTTTGATTCACGCCGCAAAGCGTGACCCTGAACAGAAACGACCTGCAACAGCGACCCGATCACATCCCGAAGGCCGCAACACCACCATTGGCGACGGCAAGATCGCCAATTACCCGCCCATGACGAAGGGTTTGAGCGACAGGGTGCGGCTTTAACAGCGCGCGACGTTAGATCCCCGAACCGTCAAGCTGCTGGGCATCGTCGCCCTCCCAGGGGGACCGTTCGCGGGCGCGGCTGAGATTCGCGGACGGCATCGGCATCCAGCACTTCAGTTCCGGCTCGGCATACTCAATGACGCAGCCAGGCGCGGAATCGGAGGCACGCCAGCCTTCCGCGCCGAAGCGATCTCCATGGGACCAGTAGGCGACATCAACTTCCGCCGGCCCCTGTTCGGCCGAGCGGACCGTGACGAGGACCCGACTGCCGTCTCTTGGCGCGCTCGCCATGTGGCGCCAACGGTCTGGTTCGTCCATCGTTCGTCCTCCTGCGCTGCTAAGGAACGAAGTGTCGCCTTGCCATCGAAAGCGGTCAATTCAAATTTTGCACAACCCACTCTCTTTCGATTGGCTGAGCGAGGGTGCGCTGCGGGGGCTTCATATCTGCGGTCCCGCTCGCATTGTCCGGGATCGAAGGTTGCCCGCCGGCACGTTTCGCTCGCCGGCTGCCACCTGGTCAACCTTGAACCAGCGTCATCGTTCAATGCCGTCCTGCTCGATTTTTTGGAACAGGGCTGAACTGATCTTTGGACTTTAAGAGACATCTTCTCTACAGGCGTCTGGCTCCCACCCACCGTCGATGATCCAATTGACATGCGAATGGTGACCTGCTCACCTGTGAGCCCACCACGATGCTGTCTATGGCGCAGCGCTCCCTATTTCCCGGAGGTTTGGATGACATCACACAACGGTCCCCTGCGCGTGGGTATCGGCGGGCCCGTGGGCTCGGGCAAGACGGCGCTCACCGAAAAGCTCTGCAAGGCGATGCGCGAGCACTACTCGGTCGCCGTCGTCACCAATGATATCTACACGAAGGAGGATGCCGAGGCGCTGGTGCGCATGCAGGCGCTGCCGTCGGACCGTATTGTCGGGGTTGAGACGGGCGGCTGCCCGCACACCGCCATTCGCGAAGATGCCTCGATCAACCTCCAGGCGATCGCCGATCTGAACCGGCGTTTTCCCGAACTGGATGTGGTCTTTATCGAATCAGGCGGCGACAATCTGGCGGCGACCTTCTCGCCGGATCTCGCAGATCTGACGATCTACGTCATTTCTGTCTGCCAGGGCGAGGAAATCCCGCGCAAGGGCGGGCCGGGCATCACGCGGTCCGATCTGCTTGTCATCAACAAGAAAGATCTGGCCCCGCATGTCGGAGCCGATCTCGACGTCATGGAGCGGGATGCCGGTCGCATGCGCGCGGAGCGTCCCTTCGTCTTTTCCGATATGAAGCGCGGTGATGGCGTTGACCGCATCGTCGATTTTCTGCGGGTGCAGGGCGGGCTCTAAGCGACCGCGGCGTGGAAAACGAAAACGGGAACCCAGACCCGAAATCAATCGGAATGGGTTCCCGCCGTAGACCCGGACGGAAGTGAAGTCAGAGTTCACTACCGCCTAAGCGGAATGTGTGACCTCGGATTCACCCGGCCGTGTTTCCTCGAAGGTCGACTTGCCATGCTGCACCAGCGGGCGGTTGCCGGCGAGGCGGCGCAGCAGCACGTAGAAGACCGGCGTCATGAAGATGCCGAAGAAGGTGACGCCGATCATGCCGGAGAACACGGCAAGACCCATCGCGGCACGCATTTCGGCACCCGCACCCGTCGAGAGCACCAGCGGCACGACGCCCATGATGAAGGCCATGGAGGTCATGAGGATTGGGCGCAGGCGAAGCCGGCTGGCTTCGATCGCGGCCTGCACCGGGGTGCGCCCCTCGAATTCGAGCTCGCGTGCGAATTCGACGATAAGGATGGCGTTCTTCGCCGATAGGCCGACGAGCACCACCAAACCGATCTGGGTGAAGACGTTGTTGTCGCCGCCCGTGTACCAGACCCCGGCGAGCGCTGCGAGCACGCCCATCGGCACGATCATGATGATGGCGATCGGCAGCGTCAGGCTTTCATACTGCGCGGCCAGCACGAGATAGACCAGAAGCAGCGCAAGCGGGAAGACGACGATGCTCGAATTGCCGGCGAGGATCTGCTGATAGGTCAGGTCCGTCCATTCGAAGTCGATGCCCGCCGGCAGGGTCTCGGCAGCGATCTTCTCGATGGCCGCTTCCGCCTGTCCGGACGAGAAGCCCGGTGCCTGCCCGCCATTGATGTCGGCGGCAAGGAAGCCGTTGTAACGCGTGGTGCGTTCCGGTCCCGTCGTGGCATCGACCTTCAGGAGCGCGGCAAGCGGGATCATCTCACCCGTTTGCGAGCGCACCTTGAGCTGACCGATGTCTTCCGGCTTGGCGCGGAAGGCAGAGTCGGCCTGGACGCGCACGCTGTAAGTGCGGCCGAAGGCGTTGAAGTCGTTGACGTAGAGCGAGCCGAGATAGATCTGCAGCGTCTCGAACACGTCCGTCACGCGCACGCCGAGCTGCTGGGCCTTGGAACGGTCGAGGTCGGCATAGAGCTGCGGAACGTTGATCTGGAAGCTGGAGAACAGGCCTGCCAGTTCCGGCGTCTGATAGGCTTTCGCGAGGAACGCCTGGGTCGCCTCGTTCAGGGCTCCATAGCCGAGGCCGGCACGGTCCTCGATCTGCAGCTTGAAGCCGCCCGTCGTGCCGAGGCCGTTGACCGGCGGTGGCGGGAACATGGCGATGAAGGCGTCCTGGATGCCGGCGAATTTCTGGTTCAACTGCATGGCGATCGCCCCGCCGGACAGCTCCGGCGTCGTGCGTTCCTCGAATGGGTCGAGCGCGGCAAAGACGATGCCCGAGTTGGAGCCGATCGTGAAACCATTGATCGACAGGCCCGGGAAGGCGATGGCATGGGCGACGCCCGGCTGTTCGAGGGCGATCGCGCTCATCTTCTTGATGACGTCTTCCGTGCGGTCGAGTGTTGCGCCGTCCGGAAGCTGCGCAAAGCCGATGAGATACTGCTTGTCCTGCGCCGGCACGAAGCCGCCCGGCACGGCGTTGAACACCGCATAGGTGGCGCCGACGAGGGCGAGGTAGACGGCCATGACCAGCGATTTGCGCGAGACGAGACCACCGACGCTGCGACCGTAGCCATTGGAGGCTGCGCCGAAGAGCCGGTTGAAACCACGGAAGAACCAGCCGAACAGGCCGTCCATGAAGCGGGTCAGCCAGTCCTTGGGTGCGTGGTGATCCTTGAGCAGCAAGGCGGCCAGCGCCGGTGAGAGGGTGAGCGAGTTGATTGCCGAGATGACTGTCGAGATGGCAATCGTCAGGGCGAACTGGCGGTAGAACTGGCCGGACAGGCCGCTGATGAAGGCGAGCGGCACGAAAACCGCGACCAGCACCAGCGCGATCGCGATGATCGGGCCGGACACTTCGCGCATCGCCCGGTAGGTCGCTTCGCGTGGGCTGAGACCATTCTCGATGTTGCGCTCGACGTTTTCGACGACGACGATTGCGTCGTCCACCACGATACCGATCGCCAGCACGAGGCCGAAGAGGGTCAGCGCGTTGATCGAGAAGCCGAAGGCATACATCACCGCGAACGTGCCGATGATGGAGACCGGGACAGCGAGCAGCGGAATGATCGAGGCGCGCCAGGTCTGGAGGAAGATGATGACGACGAGGACGACGAGCGCGATGGCTTCGAGCAGCGTGTCGACGACCTTTTCGATCGAGGAGCGCACGAATTCCGTCGTGTCGTAGACGATCTCGTACTTCACGCCTTCGGGCATGGCGATCTGGAGCTGGTCCATCGTCGCGCGCACATTGTCGGCGATCTCGATGGCGTTCGAGCCGGGTGCCTGGAGGACGGCGACGGCAACGGCCGGCTCACCGTCGAGCAGCGAGCGCAGCGAATAGTCGGCCGCGCCCATTTCGATGCGTGCGACGTCGCGCAGACGGGTGATCTCGCCTTCGGCACCGGCCTTGACGATGATGTTGCCGAATTCCTCCGGCGTGCGCAGGCGACCCTGAGCGTTGACGTTGAGCTGGAGGTTCACGTCGTTCGACACCGGCGAAGCACCGATGATGCCGGCTGCGGCCTGCACGTTCTGCTCGCGGATCGCATTGGAAATGTCGCTGGCGGCAAGGCTATGTTCGGCTGCCTTCTGCGGGTCGATCCACACGCGCATTGCATAGTCGCCGGCGCCGAAGACCTGCACTTGGCCGACGCCTTCGATGCGGGCGAGGCGGTCCTTGATGTTCAGCGTCGCATAGTTGCGCAGATAGGTGATGTCATAGCGGTCCGTCGTCGAGACGAGGTTGACCACCATGATGAAGTCCGGCGAACTCTTGACGGTGGTCACGCCGAGCGCGCGCACTTCCGCGGGCAGGCGGGGTTCGGCCTGCGACACGCGGTTCTGGACGAGCTGTTGCGCCTTGTCCGGGTCCGTGCCGAGCTTGAACGTCACGGTCAGCGTCAGCACGCCGTCGGACGTCGCCTGGCTGTTCATGTAGAGCATGTCTTCCACGCCGTTGATCTGCTCTTCGAGCGGTGTGGCGACGGTCTCGGAAATGACGACGGGGTTGGCGCCTGGATAGGTGGCGCGCACGACGATCGACGGCGGCACGACCTCCGGATATTCGGAAATCGGGAGGGCCCGCATGCCGATCAAGCCTGCGACCACGATGAGGATCGATAGCACCCCGGCAAAGACCGGACGATCGATGAAGAAACGGGAGATGTTCATTTCGGTACCCTCTCCAAAGGGTGAAATACGGGACGAACGATCCTGTCCGGCGGGCTCGGGACCCGCCGGCGGATATGGAATTTCTGATGTTCAGAGCAGGCCGCGTCGCGGCCTGCCGGCCCTCGCGTTACTTCGCGGAGGCGACGTTTTCCTGCATCTGCGGGTCGACCACGACGCCCGGGCGGATGCGCTGCAGGCCGTTGACGACGATGCGGTCGCCGCCGGAAAGGCCGCTTTCGACGACGCGCTCGTTGCCGGACAGGCTGCCCAGCACGATCGGCCGGTAGGTCACCTTGTTGTCCTTGTCGACGACGAAGACGAACTTCTTGTCCTGGTCGGTGCCGATCGCCTTCTCGCTGACGAGGATTTTGCTTTCAGCGCGCGGCTCGCCCATGCGGATACGCACGAACTGGCCGGGGATCAGCTTGCCGCCCGGATTGTCGAAGACGGCGCGGACGGAAATCGTACCGCTTGCCGCATCCACTTCGTTGCCGATGAGCTGCAGCTTGCCGTGGATCGGCGTGCCCTTGTCGGCGAGCGTGCCGACCTCGACCGGGATTTGCTCGATCGGGGCCAGCGCGCCATCGGATGCCGGCAGGGCGGCGAGTGCGGAAGCAACGATCTCCTCGGCCACATTGAAGCCCGCATAGATCGGGTCAACGGAGACGAGCGTCGTCAGCGCCGGTGAGGTCGAGCCCCCGGCGACGAGGTTGCCGGCGGTGATCTCCACCTTGCCGGCGCGACCGGCGACCGGGGCCCGGACATTGGTGTAGCTCAGCTCAAGCTTTGCGCCGTGCAGGGCCGCCTCGGCCGTCTTGAGCGCGGCGCGTGCTTCGGCAAGCGCGTTCTGGCGCGTGTCGACATCGCTTTGCGAGATGCTGTTGCTGCGGGCAAGCCGCTCGCCACGTTCAAGCTCGGTGGTGGCGAGCTTCACCCGGGCTTCGGCCGAGGCGAACTGGCCTTCGGCTTGCGTTACCGCGGTCTGGAAGGGTTCCGGATCGATGGTGAACAAGAGGTCGCCCGCCTTGACGAGTGCGCCTTCGCGGAAGTTCACCGAGAGGATGGCGCCGCTGACCCGCGAGCGGATCTGCACGCGGTCGATCGCTTCCAGGCGGCCGGAAAATTCCTGCCAGGTCACGACGTCACGGTTCTCGACGACGGCGACCGTGACCGGCACGGCGGGCACTTCGGCGGTAACAGTTGCTTCGGCCTGGGCGACATTGCCCGGCAGTTGAAAGATCAGGGCTGCGGCAGAAACAGACACAGCCAGTCCCAGGCCGGCGCCCGTCAGGGCCCAGCGTTTGCGCTTCGACATCATTTTCTCTTCTCCTTGTGGCTCTTCAGGCCACGCTCTATCCGCTTGTTCTCAATTCAAATCAGTGAATGCTTATGTCTTGAATGAAATCGGAAAACTGGCTTGAGAGGCTTTGCTTCCAGCTTCCGGTCACATCGGATTTCCCGCTGTAAATTGAAGACCAGCCTGTCCCTGCGGGGAGAACATGCTGTTGAACCTTGACACCCGACGCTTTCAGGCGGTCGGCATAACCTTGCGCTTCGTCGAGCAGCGGGTCGTCCGCCGCCGACAGCACGAGGGCAGGCGCCACGCCCGACAGGCGCGAACAGAGGCTCGGGGCGGCATAGGGGTGGCAGACGCCGCCGCTAAGATAGTGGCTCCAGCCATCCGCCCAGCGTTCGCGCATACCGATCGCCTCGGCATTGCGGAAGGACGCCGTGCCCATGAAAGGGTCGAGCAGCGGGGAGATCAGCACCTGGCCGTCCAGCTCGTTGGCGAAGTGGTCGCGGGCTTTCAGCGCCACGCCAGCCGCGATATTGCCGCCGGCTTCCTCGCCGCCAATGAGCAGCGGCGATTTGCGGTCGCCGAGGCCGGCGCGCTTTTTGGCGAGATAGGAAAAGATCGAGAAGCCCACTTCGAGCGGTTTCGGAAAGACACCGCCACCCGGCGCGTTATAATCCGGCACGGCAATGATGGCGCCCGTTGCGGCCAGGGTTTCGGCGAGCGGGCAAGGACCAAGGCCCGTCTCAAGAAAAGCGCCGCCGTGGAAGTAGAGCAGGATCGGTGCGCCTTTGGCGAATTCCGCGCCCTGATAGACGCGCACCGACACGGGGCCGGTGGCCACCTTGTCGAACGTCATATCCTTGATTTCTACCGACATCGTTTTGTTCCTTGAGCCACCTGTATATAGGCTGGTCCCTCACCATTTATATCGTGAGTGGCCTCGCCGATATAAGTATGCCAAAACTGACTTCACTATCCAGATTTTCGAACAATAGTGCCTTCCAACGTGGGAATGTTCCATGGATCAGCTTTCCGCAATGCGTGCCTTCCTCCGCGTGGTGGAGACCGGCAACTTCACCCGGGCCTCTT
Source organism: Shinella kummerowiae (assembly GCF_009827055.1). Classification (GTDB taxonomy): domain Bacteria; phylum Pseudomonadota; class Alphaproteobacteria; order Rhizobiales; family Rhizobiaceae; genus Shinella; species Shinella kummerowiae. The sequence continues at coordinate 455,611 of NZ_WUMK01000003.1, read as the reverse complement.
CGACGCTTGGCATGCCCAAGGCGACCGTGAGCAATCTCATCCAGAATCTGGAGACGCATCTCCAGACCAAGCTCCTGAACCGCACCACCCGCCGGGTGATGGTGACGACCGATGGCGCGCTCTACTATGAACGCGCGATCCAGATCGTGAACGAGCTCGACGAGCTTGACGGCAGCCTCTCGCATTCGCGCACCAGCCCGAGCGGTCGGCTGCGCGTCGAAATGGCCGGCGCCTTCGCGGATTTGCTGGTGATTCCAGCGCTCGGCGATTTTCACGAAAAATATCCCGACATCCATATCGATCTGGGCGTCGGCGACCGGACGGTGGATTATCTGGCGGAAAACGTCGACTGCGCCTTGCGCGGCGGTGCGCCGGGGGATCAGTCGCTGATTGCCCGCCGGGTCGCCGAGATCGACGTCGTTGCCTGCGCGGCACCCAGCTACATCAAGACGTTCGGCGCACCGGAGCACCCGTCCGACCTGGAAACGAACCATCATTGCGTGAACTATTTTCTCGCGCAGACCAACCGTACCATGCCCTTCGAATTCGAGAAGGACGGCGAAAAGATCGAGGTCAACAGCCGCTATCTCGTAGCGGTCAACGATGCGCGGAGCTATCTTGCCGCCGCCCTTTCCGGCCTCGGCGTGGCACCGCTTCCGCATTTCATGGCGACAGAGGCGCTGGCCGGCGGCCAACTTGTACCGGTGCTGCCCGGCTGGCGGTCGGAACCCATTCCGCTCTACATCGTCTACCCGCCGAACCGTCACCTGAGCAACAAGGTGCGCGTCTTCGTCGACTGGATCGTTCGCCTTCTGGCGCAGACGCGGCTCGGCGCGCCGTCGTAGGTGTGGAGCATCCGGCCGCGCGAAGCGGCCGGATGCTTTTGGCTGAAACGCCGCTCGGCGCCGAAAGATCAGATCAGCAGGAAGTCCGAGGTGGAAAGTGACGTCACCTTGTCGAGGGTCGCCACCAGAACGGCATCGCTTTCGTTGGCCGTGCCGTCGGCGTCGTACCAGAGGCGGCCGTTGTCCTTCTCGAAGAAGAACTGCGCTGCCGTCCCTGTCGCCTTCAGGTCGTTGCCGGAATAGAGCACCAGCTTGGTGAAGCCGAAGACATAGTCGTCGATGACAAGCTTGTCCTCCCCGCGCGTGAAGTCGGTGATCCGATCACCTGAACCGACCGCCTCGTCGGAGGCATAGATGAAGTGGTCCGCACCCGCGCCGCCTGTCAGGAGATCGCCATGGCCGCCACCTTCCAGTCTGTCATTGCCGGCCCGTCCGTCGAGCCTGTCGTCGCCCAGGCCGCCCTTGAGCACATTGCCCGCGGCGCTGCCGAGGATCGTGTCGTCTTTGTAGCTACCGGTGACATTCTCGATGCTCACCAGAGTCAGGCCGGATGCGACACCGCCGTTCCTGGCATTGTTCTCAAGGTCGACAATCACCGACTGGTCTGAAACGATGTTGAAGTTCAGCGTATCCGCACCGGAACCCCCATGAAAATAGTCCGCGCCGACTTCATCAAGATAGCGCGTGAAAACATCATTGCCCGTATCCCCATAGAGCTTGTCATTGCCTCTTCCATCAACAAGGAAGTCGTCCGCAGCACCGCCCCTCAGGGTGTCGTTCCCGGCGGCGCCATCGAGATAGTCGACATCAGCACCACCGGTAACCGTATCGTTGCCAGAACCGCCGAGAAAATCGATGGCTTCCATGCCCGTGAACGAGGTGTTCGCGTTCACCTTGACGAGGCTGTTGCTGAATACGAACGAAACGCCAAAGGTCTCCTCGGAGAAATCGACCACGACGCGGTCCGCGCCGGAGCCACCCGAAGCGTAGTCACTGACATTCATGGTGATGAGATCGTCGCCGCCTTCGCCGTACAACTTGTCAGCATGGGTATCCTTGATGCCCCCGCTTCCCCAGATCGTGTCATCGCCGTCACCACCGAGGATCGTGTCTGCGCCGTACCAGCCGGTCAGCTTGTCGTCACCGCCGAGGCCCTTGAGCGTGTCGTTGCCGGCCATGCCGTTGAGGTCGTCGGCGAGGTTGCCGGCGGTCAGCGTATCGTTGCCCTGGCCTGCGATGATATGAACCCGCTCGAAGTTTCTCGCCGTGACGTCTCCATTGACGAGGGTCGCGTTGGCGGACAGCGTGAACGACAGGTTCTTGGTGCTGTCGTAGCGGCTGATCCAGAGCGTATCGATGCCGGAGCCGCCATCAGCGACGAAGCGCCCGGCCGTCGATCCGCTGGCATTGTTGATGGTGACGACATCGTTACCCGCTCCGCCGACAATGGCCGTCGCCGCCGTGCCGGTCCATGTGTCGGCCGAGATGTAGTCATCGCCGTTGCCGCCGTCGAGTTTGTTCGTACCGCCACCGCTGTCGATGATCCGGTCGTTGCCGTCGCCGCCTTTCACCGTATCGTTGCCGCTGGTGCTATAGAACTGATCGTTCCCTTTGCCGCCGGTCATGGTGTTGTTGCCGCTGCCGGCGTCGAAGTCGACATGCAGCGCGGTCCCGGCGGAAAGCACGTCGTTTCCGCTGCCGGTTTCGATGGTGAAGCTTTCGCCGTCCGTGATCACGGTGCCGTCCGACAGTGTTCCCGTGGCGCCCGAAACGCTGAAGGTCAGGTTGGTCGTCAGGTCAGCGCGACCGACCCAGACGGAATCGTAGCCTTTCCCTGCCTTGATCGTGTCCTTGCCGCCGCTGCCGACAATCAGCAGATCATCGCCATCACCGCCATCCAGGATATCGACGCCCAGACCGCCATTCAGGTGGTCGTTGCCACCGAGACCGATGAGCGTGTCGTTGCCCGACATGCCGGAAAGCGTGTCGTTGCCGCTCCATCCCGTGAACCGGTCGGCGCCTTCCGAGCCACTGATGTCATAGGCCTCGAAATTGATGATCGTGGTACCGTTGGACAGGGTCTGCTTTGTCGTGGACGTCTTGGCCGTGAACGTTCCCGAGACGCCGCTCAGCGACAGCGTGTCCGTGCCGGCGCCGCCATCCAGGACGTCCATGCCGTCACCCGCCCAGCTTTCCATGCTGTGCGCGATCCGATCATTGCCCTCGCCGCCGCGGACCGTATCATTATCGCCGCCGCCGCGCAGATAGTCGTCGCCGTCGCCGCCGTCGATCACATCCCGCCCACTCCCGCCCTCGATCGTATCACCACCGGATTCTCCGTTGATCGTGTCGTTGCCGTCGTGGCCATACATGTAGTCGCCGCCAGCCCCGCCGAACAGCGTGTCGTTGCCATCGTCGGCGGACAACCAGTCGACGCCGTAGCCACCGCTCATGTAGTCGTTCCCGGCGCCGCCCAAGAGGGAATCGTTGCCATTGCCGCCGTAAAGTTTGTCGTTGCCGTTTCCACCCTCAAGCCAGTCCTTGCCAATCCCGCCATTCAGGGTGTCGTTGCCGCCGCCGCCTACGAACCAGTCGTTCCAACGCCCGCCGGTGAAGGTGTCGTCATAGGCACCGCCGTTCAGCCGGAAGCTTTCCACGCCGGCGATGGTGGCGCCGAAACGAACGCCGGTGAGAGCCGGGTCGAAGGCGACGAAGGAAACCGCACTGGTGGAAGCGCTGAGATCGACTTCGAGTTCGTCAAAACCGAGGCCGCCATCGATCCGGTCGCCGGACAGTTCGGCAACGCTCATGGCGCGGATCATGTCGTCACCGGTACCGGCACTGATCGTATCGGCGCCGAGGCCGCCGGTGATCGTATCCACACCGGAACCGCCACTGAGAACGTTCTTGCCCGCGTCGCCATAGAGCGTCTGGTTGCCGACACCGGGGATGGTGTAACCGGCGGCCTCCACGCCAAGCGCGCGTGTTACCTGCAACGGCGTAATCAACTTCGATGTATTGCTCATGGTTTCCTCGCAAATGGGGTTTCCACGCCGTCGGGCGTGTGCCGATTGCTAGTCGGCGTGGAAGCCGCGAGGTGTTCCCTCGGTAACAGGTGGAGGCAGAGGAGCAGAATGGAGGCGCCCTGAGCGCGCGCGCATGGAAGGCAAGCCGCAGACCCATCCGGGAATCGGCGAGCCTGTGCAGCAAAAAGGCCGTCAGCGAATGACTATCACCGGCCCGAGCCGGGTCACTTTGACGCCGAGGGCCTGTTTGATGAAGGCGAGGGCGGCGTCGGTATCGGCAACCGTGATGGTGCCGCTCACCCGCCGGCGCGCGAGCGCATTTCCGGCAACGATGATCCGGCCGGAAAAGTGGCGCCCCATTTCCTCGACGATATAAGAGAGGGGGGCGTTTTCTACTGCGATCTGTCCGCGCTGCCAGGCGAGCGCCACAAGACTGTCGACGGGCTTGACCGATGTCCTGCCGCTTTCCGGCTCGTAGGTCGCCTGTTCGCCCTGGGTAACGCGCAGGGAGGACGGATTCGCGTCGTTCAACTCGACCAGGACCGTGTTCTCGGTAACTGTCACATCCGTGTCCGACGCGCCGAAACGCACGTCAAAGGCTGTGCCGAGCGCTGTGACGCGCGTCGTACCTGCCTCCACCGTGAAGGGCCGTTTCGGCGCATGCGCCACCTGGAAGAAGGCCTGGCCGCGCAGGAGGCGGATGTTCCTCTGCTTCCCGTCAAAATCGACGGCGATTGCCGAGGACGCGTTCAACTGTACGGTGGAGCCATCTTCTAGGGTGAGAATCGGCATTTCGTCAGCGCCGGCGATGGCGTCGGCCTGCAACCGCATCGGGCCGTCGAATAGCAGAAAGGCGGTGGCCGCGCAGGCGAAGAGCAGAACGGAGCCTGTGATCGGTTTGGCAGAGCTTTGAGGCTTCACCCGGATGTTGACGAGGGCCGGATCGGACTGGATGGCCGTGCGCGCATCGCCCATCAGCCGCTCGGCGGCGCTGTAGGTGCGACAGTTCTCCGGATCGCTCAGCCAATCCGCGAAACGCGCTTTTTCCTGTTCGGATTGCCCCGGATCGCCATTGCGCAGAAGCCAGTCTGCCGCTTCCCTGTTTCGTTTTCGCTGCTCATGCGTGGCTCGGTTGCCCGACATTGGCTTCTCCAGGAGCATCCAGTCCTGATCCATAGACGATTGGCATCGTCAATTCAGGACTCTTACCTGATCTAAAGAAGCCGGTCGAGGCAGTGCGCAAGCGCGCGCCGAAGATGACGGTCGACCATGTTGCGGGATATATTGAGTTTTTCCGCGATTGCGTCGGGCGAGAGATGGTGTAGCCGATGCAGGATGAACACTACGCGGCGGCGCTCGGGCAACTCGGTGATCGCCGTGCGCAGGATGGCCACGCGCGCCTCGATCTCAAGCCCGCGATCGGGCGCCGGCCCGGCGCTTGCAATCGTCATGGCTTCCTGCTCGGTGCCGGAAAACAGCCGCGCTTCCATGTTTTCGCGCCGCAGCCGGTCTATGCCCAGATTGATGGCGGAGCGGCAAAGGAAGGCCTTGATCGAGCGCTTGTTGCGAAGAATATCGGGTTGGGCCGCCAGCTTGACGTAGAGGTCGTGCACGACGTCCCTTGCGGTGGAACGCGGATGCCCCCGACGCCTGACCGCCGAGGTGATATCGGCATAATGGGCCTCCATCGCCCGGTTCAGCAGGTCGTTGCTATCAAGGCCATCCCAGGTGAGCGGGGAGGAGGAGCTCGACATCAGCACATGGTTCCCGATTCCAATTCAGGGGCCGCCAGCGTCGCTTACGTCCCAGCGCGAAGGAGCCCCAATGCTATGCCCCACGCGTGATCTCCACGCGGGCGGCAACGTCAGAATGGCTACCCAATCTGCAAAATGCCTGCAAGCGCAATAGGTTAGAATGTTTCGAAGTTTCGGTCAGCCGGGACATTAAATCAAGACTAAAAAACTCATCTTATGTCTGATTTTGTTGCCCGAATCCTCCCGGGTGTCGCGCGGCTGGAAAATCCCGGCCTTTGTCGAGCGGACAAGAAAAGGCAGGCGTGTTGCATTTTCGCTACACGCCTGCCAGCCGACCTGCAACTACAGCGGAATACACAGGGGCGTATCGGCAACCGGATCGCGGATAATGACCGACCGTACACCAAACACGCTGGCGATGGCCTCCGCCGAAATCACATCCTCCGGTCGGCCGGCGGCGGTGATCCTGCCGTTGTTTAATATGACGATATGTTCGGCATAACGCGCCGCCTGATTGATATCATGCAGCACCGCGACAACGGTCTTGCCGTGGTCGCGCACCAGAACTGTGATCAGGTTCATCAGCTCGATCTGGTGGGCGAGGTCGAGATAAGTCGTCGGCTCGTCGAGCAGCAGAACCTCGCCGCGCTGCGCCAGTGTCATGGCAATCCACGCGCGCTGCCGCTGGCCACCGGAAAGACTGTCGAGCGGCGTGTCGGCGAGCGTTGTGGTGCCGGTCAGCATCAGCGCCTCGTCGCACGCCGCCTGATCCTCATCCGACCAGCGCGCAAACAGCGAGCGATGCGGGTAACGGCCCTGGCGCACGAGATCGCGCACCGTCAGCCCCTCGGGCGCCACCGGTCCCTGAAGCAGAACCCCGACGCGCTTGGCCAAGTCCTTCGTGGAAAGCGTATCGATGCTCCTGCCGTCGAGCAGGATGGTTCCGCTGGCCGGCGACATGAGACCGGCGAAGGTGCGCAGGATGGTCGATTTGCCGCTGCCGTTCGGCCCAATGAGCGCGGTGAACCGGCGTTCCGGCACGACGAGGTCGAGGTCTTCGACGATACGGTGCTCGCCATAGGCGATGGACACCCGCTGTCCGGCAAGTTTTCCCAATGTGTGTCTGTCATCCGCGGACATGGCGGCGCCCCCATAGAAGATAGGCGAAGAAGGGTGCGCCGATCAGGCCGGTGACGATCCCGGCCGGAAGCTGGGTCGGCGCAATGATCACGCGGCCGACGAGATCGGCCGCTGCGACAAGGCTTGCCCCGATCAGCGCGGCGACCGGAAAGATCCTTGCGTGGGACGGGCCGACCAGGCGGCTGGCGATATGCGGTGCGACGAGACCGACGAAACCGATCAGGCCCGCTGCCGCAACCGCGGCGCCGGATATCAGCGTGCACAGCACGATCATCAGCGCGCGGACGAGATCCACGGGCTGGCCGAGGCTTCGCGCCGAATTGTCGCCGAAACGGATGAGGTCTAGTTCACGCGCCGACATCCAGGCAAGCACCAATGGCAGGATCAGCCAGAAAAACAGTAGGCGCACCTTCACGATGTTGGCGTCATAGACGCTTCCGGCAAGCCAGATCATCGCCCGTTGCACATCGCCGATCTCGCCGAAGGCCGAGAGGAAGGTCGTGGCCGCGCTGGCAAGCGAACTGAGGCCGATGCCGATCAGGATGATGCGCATGGAGGACGTGCCGCCGCGCCACGACAATAGGTAAACGGCCACGGCCATCGCAGCGGCGCCGAAAAAACCGGCGGCGGGCAGCAGGAGAACCGGCGGCTCCTGAACAAGCACGATCATCGCCATGACCGCTGCGGCCGCGCCGCTGTTGATGCCGAGTACGCCCGGCTCGGCGAGCGGATTGCGCATGATGGCGAGCGTGATCGTGCCGGCCGTCGCCAGCGCCGCGCCAACGAGGAGGGCGAGCAGAACACGCGGCAGGCGGAGATCGAAGACGATCATGCTGTTCTGCGGGCTCGCCTCCGGCGACCCTATGATCGTTTCGAAAAGCGCGTGCCAGGACAAGGATATGTCCCCGAATGCCAGGCTGGCGGTAACCACACCGGCGAGGAGGGCCGCAAGAAGAACAAGCAGGCGTATCATGTCGCGCCCCCCGCCCGGTTCCGTGCCAGCCAGAGGAAGAAGGGGGCGCCGACGAGGGCGATCGTCACGCCGACGGGAAAACTCTGACTGGCGAAGATCATGCGCCCGGCCGTATCGGCTGCAACCACGAGCAAGGCGCCGCCGATTGCGCTGAAGGGCAGGACCCAGCGGTAGTCGACACCGATTGTCAGCCGCGCGATATGCGGAACGACAAGCCCGACGAAGCCGATCGGGCCTGCAAGGGAGACGGCACTGCCGGCCAAGAGGATGATGATAGCGACGGAAATGGCCCGCCAGACCATCGGGTTCTGTCCGAGCGACCGCGCCGCGTCGGCGCCGAGGCTCAGCGTCACGAGGTGCCGGCCGAGGAGCAGTGCAGCGGCGAGCCCGACCAGGATGTAAGGCGCCACGGCCGCCGCCTGCGCCATGGTGCGGCCGGATACGGATCCCGCGGTCCAGAGGCGAACGGCATCCAGCGTGCTCTGGTCGAAGATCAGCACGGAACTGGTCAGCGCGGTCAGGAAGGTCGCGACGATCGCACCGGCGAGAACGAGCCCGATGGTCGATTGTCCCGCCAGCCCGAAGGAGCCGAGCGTGTAGACCAGCAGGGCCGCGCCACCGGCACCTGCAAAGGCGAACCACATATAGACGTCACCCGTGCCCGCGCCGAACAGGGTCATGACCGATACGACGGCGAAGGAGGCACCTGCGTTGATGCCGAGCAGACCCGGCGAGGCGAGTGGATTGTTGGTCACCGCCTGCATGATCGCGCCGGAGACCGCAAGCGCACTGCCGGCAAGCAGCGCGGCCAGCACGCGGGGCAGGCGGATCGTCATCACCAGAAGATGCTCGCGCGACCCGTCAAAGCCGACGATAGCCTGCCATACCGATCGAAGCGGGATATGCACCGTGCCGAGCGTGACTGCCCACATCGAGACCGTGACGAGCAGACAGCAAACGAGGAGCAAGGCGAAAAACCTGCTCCCGTCGCTCATGGCCGAACGGCCTGGAAGCCGCGCTGTCGCGTTGCCGTTGCTGCGGCTCATCGATCCGCCAGGATGTAGCGCTCGATATCGTCCAGAATCCGGTTGGCGGAGGCGATGCCGTGGAAGCTTTGCCAGGCCACCCGATCGACGCGGTGGGCGCGCTTGTTCTGCACGGCGGGCAGGAGCTGCCAGAGCGGGTTTTCGATGACTTCCTTCTCGAGCGCGTCATCCGGTCCGCTCTCGAAGCCGCTGGCGGAAACGTAGAGGAGAACGTCGCCGTCGAGATTGGCAAGCTCTTCCCAGTCCGGCCGCTTGACGATCGTGCCGTCCGTCACGGTCTCGTAGGCCGTGCGCTTCACGCCGGCCTCGTGCAGGACCGCGAAGGGCGCATAGGCGGCAGGACCATCGACGAAGACGACGAACCGGCCGGGTGCGAAGCGCACGGTCGAGACGGTCACGTCCTTGTCCTTCATCCGATCACGGATCGCGGCGACGCGCGTCTCGTAGGCAGCGAGCGCCTCGTTGGCCGTGCCTTCGGTGCCGGTGACGACAGACAGTTGCCGGAGGTATTTCTTCCAGTCCATGTGGTTGAAGAAGACGGTCGGTGCGATCTTCGATGCCTGTTCGTAGATCGGCGCATGCCCTTCCGCACTGCCGATGATGAGATCCGGCTTCAGCGCCGCGACCCGCTCCAGGCTCGGCTCCTTCGGGTTGCCGAGATCGACCATCTTCTGAGCGTTGACCACCTCGAGTATCCCGGCGTCCTGGATCGCCATATAGGGCGTGGCGACGACCGGCGCCTTAAGTTCGATCAGCAGGCCGAGCGTGATGAGCGGATCGAGCGTGACGATGCGCTTCACCTCCTTAGGCACACAGAACGGCGCATTGTAGACGCCCTCCGTTATCTCCTTCCCCGGGCAGGCGGCCTGCGCGATCGAGAGGGGGAAGAGGAGGAAGAGCAGGGCGAGACAGAGGCGCAAGACGGATACCATTTCAGATGGATGAACAGAAAGTGGCTTGCGGGGCGTGGGCCCCGCAAGCTGTGCTTTTTAGAACTTGGTGCGGACATTCAGGCCAAAAGACCGGCGCTTGCCGGCTTGACCAAATGGCAGGGAATAATCTGAATCAACCACTGTGAAATACTTCTCATCGGTGAGATTCTCCACGAAAGCCGTGACTTCCCAGTTGTCCTTTTTGAAGCCCGTCTGGGCGTTCACGAGGAAACGGGAGTCGATCTTGTACATGCCCTTCGTACCAAAACGGGAATTGTAGTCGGTGGTGTATTTGGCGTCGGCGCCAACAAAAACGCCGTTTTCAAACTCATACCGGCCACCGAAGCCGAACGTCCATTCCGGTGCTTCAGGGAAGGATTCTCCAGAAAAATCGAGTGCGTCTTCGCCTTCGCCAAAATCGAAAGATAGGAATTTTGTGTTCAGATATCCGATGGAGGCGAATGCCGAGAACTGGTCGTTGACTTGATAGGTCGGCTCGATTTCAAATCCCCACGCGCGTGAGGACGCGGCGTTTTGAATGATGCGATAACCCGGAATGGTTGAGTTGGGGCGGATTTCGATCTGCTGGTCTTCATACTTAGTGTAGAAGAGATTGGCGTTGAGGGTCAGCCGGTCATCCAGAAGATGTCCTTTGTAGGACAACTCGTAGCTCTGAGAATATTCAGGGTCATACGTTACGAGTGCAAGCTCTGGATCTGTACGGTTGACATAAGATCCACCCGAGCGGAAACCTTGCGTATAGCTCAAGCCGACAGTGTGATTGTCGCCAAATTCTTTGGCAAGGCCGATCTTCGGAACAAAGTTCAACTCGCTGAGGGACGAAGTTTTTCCGACAAGAACGGGGTCCGGGTTGATTCCGCCGAAGTAATTTTTCTGAAGATCTTTGTCCTTCAGATAATCCAGGCGGCCGCCGAGCGTTGCGAACCAGGTTGGGGCAAATTCATAGGTCGCCTCCCCAAATATAGCGAAGTTAGATGTTTCCCGCTCCTGGGAGTCACTCTGCTGATACGTATCGAATATTGCGATATCGGTCGCGCCGTCCCAAGTCTCATAGCTGCCATAGACGCCTGCAACCCACTTCCACCGATCTGCCTCGTAATTCAGGCGAAATTCCTGGGTGAAGATCGAATTGTCATCTTCACCTGTGATGCCGTTCACTCCGAGGAGATTGCCCGGGACGCCAATCGTGCCTTCATCGATGGAGCGCCGATTGTTGATGCCGTAGTGGAAGCCGGTTTGCGACGTGAGGCGAAGGGCATCCGAGAAGTCGTGCGTGATTTCGAGCCCAAAGTTGTGAGCTTCGGTCCAGCGATATTCTGTATAGGTGACAGGGTTGTTGTTGAAATCGCCCCGCCCACTTTTTAGGCCAACCAGTGCGTCGTTCGGCCGATCTTTCGAATAAGAGTAGGTCACAAGTGCACGGGTATCCGGCATTTCCGACGGCGTGATGAGCAGCTTGGCGCGGATTGTTCCGCTGATATCTGTCGTAAGGTCATCGAAATTGTCGTAGTGTTTGAAGTCGGAGTAGCGTGGCTCCGCGTGAGACCGCTCGAACGCACCCGAAATACGCAGCGCAATTTGATCCTCGACAAGCGGCGTGTTCACCATGAAGGCGCCGCCCACTAGGTCGTTGCTGCCGACGGTGCTCGACAATTCGGCTTCCTTGTCGAAGGTCGGGTCCTTCGATTTGATGTACACCGCCCCCGTCATGGCCGCACGACCGGAGAGTGTTGACTGCGGGCCGCGATAGACCTCGACCTGTTCGACATCCCAAAGGTTTCGGGCACCGAAACGTGCATTGTAGCGGGTCTGGAGAATGCCATCCACATAGAGCGAGCCGGCCGGCCCACCGGAAGGAACGAGGCCTTCGGAGCTCATGCCGCGGATCACGAAGCCGGAATTGACCGTCGCACTGTCCATCACGTTCGCAAGACGGCGGTAGGCGTCCTGTGTATATCTTATCTGGCTGTCTTCAAGCGCCTTTGCATCGACGATGCCGACGCTCGCGGTCGTGTTGTTCAGCGTCGTCGCGTTGCGCGCGCCGTAGATCCTGATTTCCTCCAGAAGGGTTGCGCCCTCTTCCGTCTGCCCGGTGGTGGCACCCGTTGCTGCCGGGTCGATGCTGAGCGTCACCTGGTTGCTGCCGGCAAAGCGGGCGTCCACGCCCGTGCCGGCAAGCACGGTGTTCAGCGCCTGCTCAGGCGTCAGGTTGCCGCGCGTGCCGGATGTGGTCTTGCCCTCGGCGAGGGAGGCGTCATAAAGAATCTGAAGCCCGGTCTGGGCGGCAAGGCTGTTCAGCGCCGGGGTCAGGGGACCTGCCGGCACCGTGATCGACCGCTCTGCCGATTGCGTCTGCGCCTGTGCGATAGCCGCCGTTACCGGACTGAACACAAAAGCGGCCGTACCGGCCAGCAGCGCCGCCCGCAGGCCCGCCCTGACGGAAACATTCTTCTTCATCAAAACCCCCAAATCGTGCGGCGTTCAAGGCGCCGCAGTCCACCACTCGAAACGGATCACACACCGCTCATAGGGTCTGACGATTGGAGGTCTCGCTTTGGGACTCCGGCCTAAAGAAAAATTTAACGTTTTCGAAAGTCAGGTTTCCTGCGGCACGACGACGGTTCCGGCGTGCAGCCATAGCGCCTCCAGCCGCGCCGGCAGGACGTCGAATGTGTTCCGGTCGATCATATGCCGGCCCTCGAGCCTGTGCATCTCGACCTTACCGTCAACGAACTCGGACCAGGCGCAGGCGGCCTCCCATCCGATGAAATCATCGCCATCGGCGACGAAGACATGGGCCGGGCAGGCGAGCCTTCCACGCTCAAGGCTGTGCTCATAGGTTTCGCAGAGACGAAAATCGTTGCGCAAGACCGGTTCGAACAGCGCCATGGCTTCGGCATTGTTCAGGATCTCATCGTGAATGCCGCCGAGATCCACCAGGGCCTGGCGAAAATCCTGTGAATTCATCGTGTGAAACGGCTCTCGATCCAGCACCATGCGATCGGGCGCGTTGCAGCCGAGGGCAAAGAACGTGTCCGGCGCGCGCAAGCCCCAGCGCACCCAGCGACGGCCGAGCTCATAGCCCAGCAACGCGCCCATCGAATAGCCGAACACCGCATAGCGCCCCGCAATCTGCGGCTCCAGCTCTTCCGCCAGCCGGTCGGCCAAGGCATCCAGGCTGGCGGGAAGCGGATCGTTGAAGCGCGCCTCGCGGCCGGGGAGCGATACCGGATGAACCCGCATCGCGCCGGCGGCGGAGAGGGTCCAGGGCCGGAACAGGCTCGGGCCGACGCCTGCCGGCGGAAGGCACAGAAGGGTTGGGCGCGACTGCTGTAGCGTCATATCTCGATCTCGATATGGCCCTGTGCTGCAGCGGCTGGCGACTTCAGTGTATCGATATAGGCCGCAAGGTCGGCCAGAACCGGCCGCTCGAAAAGGCTCCGCACCGGGACATTGACGGACAGCTCACCCCGCAGCCGGCTGATGACACGCGCGGCCAGCAGCGAATGTCCGCCGAGCTCGAAAAAATTCGCCTGCGCATCAAGCGGGCCGCATCGGAGAACTTCGGCCCAGGTTCTGGCCAGGAGTTGCTCCGTGGGCGTAGCGGCATGCGGCGTGCCTGCGCGAGGAAGGCGCGCGGCGGTGGTCGGCAACGGCCCGGTGCTCGACGCAAGACCGGGAGCATCACAGGCCGGGGCCATGCGTTCCAGGATTTGACCGACCGGCTCGGAAGGGGACGCCACCATGTCGGCGAGCACGTCCGCAAACACCTGCACCATCATCGCGATTACGGAAGGTTCGACCGTGTCCCGGCTATAGCCGACAAGCAGGGTCAGGCTTTCCGCTTGGGGTGTAGCCCACAGGGTGAGTGGAAAATGCGTCCGTTCGTCGAAATCGATGCCTTCCGTCTTCAGGGATGTGTCCCTGTCGCCGTTTGCCTCCCCACCGAAATTCTCCACGACGAGGAGCGTGTCGAACAGGGATACACCGCGTCCCTGGATTTCCGGCAGAGGGACATAATCGTGGTCCATCGTGCGCGCCTGTTGGCTTTGCAGATCGTTCAACCATGCTTGCACGGGCTGCTCAGGATCGATGACGACACGAACCGGCAGGGTGTTGATGAACAGGCCGATCATCGATGTCGAACCTGCAAGTGTGGCCGGCCGGCCCGAGGTCGTTGCGCCGAAGATCACGTCCTGACGCCCCGTCTGGCGGGCGATGAGCAGGCCGAGCGCTGCTTGCAGCAGCGTGTTGAGCGTATGGCCCGACGTGGCGCAAAATGCCTTCAGCGCTTGGTGGAGCGCTGGCGGGCAGGTCCATCGATAACGCTCAAAACGCGTCGTGCTATCGCTGTTCAGAAGCCGCGTCGGGCCGGCAGAACCCTGTAGATAGTCGTGCCAGAAGCGGATGGATGCCTCACGGTCGCGGCCCTTGAGCCAGCCTATATAGTCGCCGTAGGGGCGCGCCGCCGGCAGGACGGAAGCTGTGCCGCCGGTTTCGCGGCGATAGAGGGAGAGCACCTCGTCGAGCAACTGCCGGATCGACCAGCCGTCGAGAATGATATGGTGATAGCAGACCAGCTGGATGAAACGTTCGGGGCCTGTGCGGATCCATTGAACCCGAAGCAGCGGCGGGCGGCGGAGATCGAAAGGTGTCGCCCGGTTTGACGCGAAGAGGTCATCGAGCCTGGTTCGCTGCCCCGCCTCGTCGGTGTCGCTCCAATCGAGCGCCGAAAAGGCGATCGGGATGTGCTTGAAGACCACCTGGAACGGTTGGTCGCGCTCCTCCCAATGGAAGCTGCTGCGCAGGATCGGGTGGCGGTCCATAGCGCTTTGCCAGGCGGCCTTCAGGGCTATGTCATCGACAGGGCCCGATATGCGCATCGCCGTCTGCGGCATGTAGAGGCCGTCCTGCGGGGCCGATACGGTGTGGAACAGGATGCCCTCCTGCATCGGAGACAGCGGATAGATGTCGGCGATGTTGTTTCTTTGCCCGCTGGAAGGGCTTGCGGCTTGCTGCATGGGATGCCTCAAAGATTGCGAAGAATGGCTTCCAGGTCGTCCTGACCGAAATCCATGTGCGGGAAGTCGGCCGGCGTGTAGCCGCTGTCCGTTGTGCTCAGGCAGACGTCGATGAACGCGGCGAGATGTTGCCGGAAGCCATCGGAAAGGCTTTCGATCGTCCGGCGGTCATACTGCCTTGCGGAGTAGGCCCAGCGGACTCTTAGCTTCCGGCCCGTGACGATGCCGCTCACGTCGATAAGAACGCCGCGTGCATTGCTTGCTCCGCGCGCATCCCCGGCCGCTTCTGCAGCGCGGGTAAAGGCTGCATCGCCGGAGAACAGCTGATCCGTCTGGCCGAGATAGTTGAAGCGGATCTGGGCGACGTCCTCCAACCGCGGCAGCGACTTGTGGTGAAGGTATTTGAGCACGCCATAGCCGATGCCGTCATTCGGCACGCGTCGCAGGCTTTCCTTCACCGCAAGAAGCGTCGCGCGGGCATCCGCCTGCGGATCGGCTTCAAGCAGCACGGGATAGAGCCCGGTGAACCAGCCGACCGTCCGGGTGAGATCGACGGTTTCGAAAAGATCCGGCCGGCCATGGCTTTCGAGAACGATGCGGAGGCGGTCGTGTTCGGTCCATTGCCGGACGGCGGCGAAGAGCGCCGCCAGCATGAGTTCGTCCGCCTTGACCGGAAAATGCGCCGGGACCTCCTGGAGCAGGCGGTTCGTCATTTCGGGGTCGATCAGAAGTTCGACAAGCTCCGTGTCGCCGGCAAGGTTGCTGCCCTCGGCGCGGTCGACTGGAATGGGGGCGCTGTCCCCGCTGCTGACGCTTGTCCAGTAATCGAATTCGGCGTCGAGATTGTCCGTATCGGCAAGCTTGCGCACCCAGTCGCCGAAGGCACTTGAGCGCAGGCGCACCGGAGGCTCATCGGCCGATCCGGACGACGCGAGGCGATGGCCCAGATCATCGAGAAGAATGCGCCAGGATACACCGTCGATCACGAGATGATGCGCGGCGATGGCAAGCCGCTGCTCTCCCTCGGCAAGGTTGATAAGAACCGCACCCCAGACGGGGCCATGGCCGAGATCGAAGCTGCGTTGCAGCGCGTTCGTTTCCGTGGACAGGACCTCCGCGAATTCCTCCGCGCTGCAGGATACGGTGCGAAGGCGCGGGGCAGGTTCTATGCCGGCAACGATCTGCTTCCAGCCGCCACGCCCCTGTTCAAACCGGCTGCGCAGGGCATCATGCGCCGCATGCAGCGCGTCCATTGCCCCTTGCACGGTCTCAGCCCCCAGCCTGCGGCTCGGGCGAAGCAGCAGCGCCTGGTTCCAATGGTTCGGCTCGGCATAGTCCTGCTCGAAGAACCAGTGCTGTGCCGGGCCGAGGGGGACCTCTCCTGTAAAGGGCCCACGCTCAGACGCATCGTTGACAAGATTGGAAACCGAAGCAGCCAGGGCGGAGAGCGTGGCGTACTGGAACAGGTGGCGCGGCGAGATCGCGATGCCTTGCTGGCGCGCCAGCGCAACGACCTGGATGGCGAGGATCGAATCGCCGCCGAGCGCGAAGAAGTTGTCGTTCCGGCCGATCGTCGCGCGCCCAAGCAGCTTTGCCCAAAGCGCGGCAAGGCGTTGCTCGAAACCTGCGCGCGGTGCATCGTCTTCCACGCCTGCTTCAGTCTCGACGGACGGATCCGGCAGGGCCTTGCGATCCAGCTTGCCGTTCGGCAGGCGCGGAAGCTTGTCGAGTTGCGCGAAAAGCGTTGGCACGAGGTGGCGTGGCAACTGGTCGGCGAGATAGGAGGAGAGGCCGGTCTTGGCGATGGGGGCCGCCGTTTCCACCCATGCGGCAAGCCGGGTGTAGCCCGACGCGTCGCGCCAGGCGTCCACTGCTGCGCCCGTGACACCCGGATAGCGCATCAGCACGGCCTCGACCTCGCCTGGCTCGATGCGGAAGCCGCTGATCTTCATCTGGCGGTCGCAGCGGCCGAGATAGTCGATATTGCCGTCCGTCAGCCGGCGAACCCGGTCGCCGGTGCGGTAAAGCACGCGTGCAGCACCGGTCTCGCTGAACGGATTGGGCAGGAAACGTTCCGCGGTGAGATCAGGGCGATCGTGGTAGCCGCGGGCAATGCCCTGGCCTGAAAGGTAGAGCTCGCCCGGCATGCCGATGGGAACCTCCTGCATTGCTGCGTCGAGCACATGGGCCTGCGTGTTCGTGATGGGCTTGCCGATATGGATGGGGTCGCCGGATGCGAGAAGGCGGTAGCCCGTCGAATAGGTGGTGTCCTCGGAAGGGCCGTAGAGATTGTAGAGCCCGTCGACCGTGCCGCTGTCGAGGATCGCGGCGGCGAGGCTTGGCGGCAGCGGCTCGCCGGCAAGGCACACCGTCCGTGCATTGCAGGGGAGCGGGCCGAAACGCATCAGTTCGGTCATCGGGGTCGGGACGGTATTGATGAGCGTGACCTCATCGGCGAAGGGGGCGTCGGGGAGGTCGAAGAGATCCTCCACGATGAAGATGCGGCCACCCGAGGCAAGGGTGACGAAAATCTCGAAGATCGAGAGGTCGAAGCACACGGAGGTAGAGGCCAGCATGCCGGCGAGTTGGTCCGATGTGAAGGTTTCGAGCGCCCAGTGCGTGAAGGCGACGGCATTGCGATGTTCGATCGCCACACCCTTCGGCGTACCGGTCGAACCCGACGTGTAGATGAGATAGGCGAGGTCGCGGCCATCGACGCCACCCGCCGGGATCTGCGAGGCTTCAGGCTCTGCGGCATCGGGCTCCGCCAACGCATTGCCCCATACTGTCGTGGGGTCGAGCATCGGCAATCCGCTGAAATGCTCGCGTTCTTCTCGTGTCAGCAAAAGGGCCAGTTTTGCATCGCGGGCGATGAAGGCGATGCGGTCGACCGGATATTTGGGATCAAGCGGAACGTAGGTCGCGCCTGCCTTGAGCACGGCCAGCATGGCGGCAACGAGGTCGATATCGCGATTCATGCAGATACCGACACACGCACCACGCCCGATGCCGAGCGACATCAGGTGCCGCGCCAGGGTGTTGGCACGGCGGTCGAGGGCCGCGTAGGACAGGCTGCGCGCGCGGTCCGTAAGTGCAATCGCATCAGGTGTCCGCGCCGCGCTGCGCTCGAAGAAGCCATGCAGGCTGTTCGGCTCCGCTGCGTAGGTCCTTGCCGTATCGTTCCACTGCGCGATCTGTTGTCGCTGCCTTTCGGGAAGGAACGAAATTTGCGCCTGTGGCGTGTCTGGTGTGGCGATGAGCGATTCGACAAGCTCTTGAAAGGCCTCGGCCATGTTGCCGATCGTATCCGGTCGGAAGAGATCCGTCCTGTATATGAATGCGCAGGCCAGCCGCCCGTCACGCTGTCGCACATCGAGCGTGAGATCCACCTTCGAGGTGTCCTGCCGTAGAGGCATCGGGTGGCTCGCCAGACCATCGAGGCCGACGGTCGTCGGCTCCGTGCCCTGCCAGGTAAACATCGCCTGGAAAACCGGATTGTGGCTCCAGTTGCGCGGCACCGCCAGCGCATCGACCACGGATTCGAACGGTGCATCCTGATGCCGGAAGCCGTCCAGCAGCACGTCCCTGACCTTGTCGACCTGGCCAGAGAAGCAGGTGGAAGGGTCGTGATCGAGTGTCAGGGCAAGCGTGTTCACGAACAGGCCGATGACCTGCTCCAGTGCCGGATCGGGCCGCTGGGAGATCGGCGTGCCGATGACGACCTCGCTCGTGCCGGCATAACGGGCCAGCAGCGTCGTGAAAGCCGATAGAACCACGATGAATGGCGTCGCATCATGATCAATGGCAAGCCCGGCCAGGCGGGTCGTCAAATCCGCGTTCAGCTCGAAACGAAGGCTGTGCCCGCTGAAATCCTGTTGCGCGCCGCGCGGAAAATCGGTCGGCAGTTCCAGGAGCGGCGGGGCGTTTTCGAGCTTGCTGCGCCAATATTCGATATGTTCGTCGAGCGGCTGTTGGCGCTGCCAGGCCGCGAAGTCGCCGTAACGCAAGGGCAGCGGCGGCAGGTTCGGCGTGTCATCGTCGCGCGCCAGCGCATTGTAGAAGCCGGCCACGTCGCGCATCACCAGTTGCACGGATTGCGCATCGGAAACGATGTGGTGGATGACGATCAGCACGACATGCTGCTGTGCGCCAAGGGAAAATACCCTGGCCCGGAACAGCGGCCCGTTCGCAAGGTCGAAAGGACGGGCGCATTCCGCCGCAATATCCTCTGCCAGCCGGTCTTCGTTCGTCTCGTGCGAAGCGAAATCCAGTTCCGCCTGCGGGTGAACCTCGATCGTCGGCTGTCCGTTTTCCGAGACGATCCGGGTGCGCAGGGCATCGTGCCGTGCGACGAGGTGTTCGAAGGCTGCGCGCAGGTGGGTCTGGTTCAGGGGGCCGCTGAAGCGGATGGCGGCGGGCACGTTGTAGAACGGGCTGTCGGGTTCCAGCTGCGAAAGCGTCCAGAGGCGCTGCTGGGCGAAGGAGAGGGGGACCGGTGATCCCTCTGGCAGAGCCGTTACGCCGTGGTGGGGCGCGTCAGATGCACCGAGGGCTTCGGCGATTGCGGCCGCAAAATCCTTGAGGCGCGGGAATTCGAACAGCGTGCGCAGCACGTCCTTGGTCGAAAGCGCGGAGGAAAGACGGGCGATCATGCGCATCGCCAGAAGCGAATGCCCGCCGAGCTTGAAGAAATTGTCGGTGATGCCGACTTCCTCGATTTGCAGGACCTCGGCCCAGACATCGGCAATCCGCCGTTCGAGGTCATTGGTCGGCGCCACTTTGCCTGCGACCGAGACATCGGTCAGTGCGGGAAGTGCGGCCCGATCGACCTTGCCGTTCGGCTGTTGCGGCAGGCGCGGAACGAAACACCAGAGGGTCGGCACCATATGGGCGGGCAGGACCTGCGCGACCGCCCGTCTGAGGGCGGTCTCATCTGAGGCGGCGCCTTCCCGAAGTTCGATGAACGCCGCAAGCTGCTTGTCGGCACCACCGGTCACGGCGACCACGGCCTTGGCGATATCGGGATGTTTTTCGAGGTGATGCTCGATTTCACCCGTTTCGATGCGAAGGCCGCGAATCTTTACTTGATGATCGAGGCGTCCGCGGAATTCCAGCATGCCATCGGCGCTCCGGCTGATGCGGTCGCCGGTCCGGTAGAGGCGCGAACCAGGAGTGTCGGAGAACGGATCGGGCAGGAAACGTTCGGCCGTCTGGTCGGGCCGCCCGAAATAGCCGCGCGCCAGGCCGGTGCCGGCCAGATAGAGCTCGCCGGAAAGACCCGGCGGGCGGATGCGTCCCGCTCGGTCGAGGATGTAGGCCTTCGTGTTGGGAAGCGGTACGCCGATCGGCACGACGCCACCGGAATAACCGGCCCCATGCAGCGGCACTTCCGTCGAGAACACGGTGTCTTCCGACGGGCCGTAGAGATTGTGGATGTGCAGGTCGGGATAGTCGGCCCGCAGTTTCTCGACAAGGGAGGCGGGGAGCGGTTCCCCGCAGAACGTTGCCGTGCGCACGCTGTCGGGCAGGCGATGTTCCTGCAGCAACTCCTGCAACAGGCTCGGAACGGTGTTGATGAAGGTGACGTCCACCTTGCCGGCAAGGCTGGGGAGCGTGAGGAAATGATCCGTGACGACTAACGCCCCGCCTATAACGAGTGGCGCATAGAGCTCAAAGACGGACAGGTCGAAGCTGATCGACGTCGGGACGAGCGTATAGGCCAGTTCCGCGCGGGTGAACCGCTCCCGCGCCCAATGCATGAAGGCGACGACAGACCGATGCTCGATGGCGACCCCCTTCGGCCGTCCGGTCGAGCCGGAGGTGTAGATTACATAGGCAAGATCGTTGGGCGAGGGACGCGTCCGTGTTTCAAGCCGCGCGTCCGGCAGGGTATTGACGTCGAGCAACTGGAGCGTATCGCTGGACACAAAGGCCGGGCGGTGATCCGATAGCAGGATGCCGACCCCGGCATCGGCCGCGATGAAGGCGAGGCGATCCGCCGGATAATCCGCATCGAGCGGCACATAGGCGCCGCCAGCCTGGAGAATGCCGTGCAGGCCGGCGATCATGGAGGGCGAGCGGCGCATGCAGATGCCGACGCGGTCGCCGGGCCTGACGCCGGCGTTGACGAGGGCCGCGGCGATGCGGGACGACTGCGCTTCCAGCTCGCGATAGGACCAATCCGTTTCGCCGTCAGTCACGGCAGGTGCATCCGGTGTTTCGTCCGTCTGGGCGGCGATGAGGTCGTAGAGGCACTGCGTCGTCGGGAAATCCCGCTCCGGCCCGGAGCCGGCCGCGATCGCGGCGATCGTTTCCTCGGGCGACAACAGCGCGAGCGTGGAAAGCCGCCGCTGCGGATCGTCGGTCAGCGTCGCCAGCAGCGTTTCGAAACGCCGAACCATGTCGGCGATGGTGCGCTCGTCGAAGATCTGGCGCGAATATTCCACCTTGCCCTTGATGTCCGGCTGGTCGTCTTCAAGATTGAAGCGAAGGTCGTATTTCGTCGCGACTTCCCGCAGAGGGTAGGGCTCGATGGAAACGCCGTGCAGACCCGGCGTCGGCGCGACATTGTGCTGGATATCGAACTTGACCTGGAACAGCGGGTTCAGTTCGGCAAGCGACCTGTCCGGGTTCAGCGCTTCGACAAGCCGCTCGAACGGGACGTCCTGATGGGCGAGGCCGCGGCGAACGTTGCCGTTGACCGCCTGAAGCAGGGCTTCGAATGTCGGGTCGCCGGAAAGGTCGTTGCGCAAAACCAGCGTGTTGACGAGCGGACCCATCATCGTCTGGGTTTCCGGGCGGTCGCGGTTTGCCACTTCGCTGCCGACGACGATGTCGTCGCTGTCGCCGTAGAGGTGCAGCAGGATGTTGAAGGCGGTGAGCAGCAGCGTGAAGAGGCTGACGTTCTGCTGGACCGCAAGCCTGCGCAGGCGCAGCGCGAGATCTCGATCGAACAGGACGGGGTGATGGGCGCCGCTGAAGCTCGCCGTCGTGCTGCGCGGCCGGTCGAGGGGAAGCTCGAGAACGGGGAGGTCGCCGGACAGCCTGTCTGTCCAGTAGGCGAGCTGGTCGCGCAGAACCGGGCCTTCCAAAAGCTCACGCTGCCACAGCGTCCAGTCGGCAAACTGCACCGGCAGCACCACCAGATCAGCCGTTTTCCCCGTCACTTCCGCTTCGTAGAGCTTTGACAGGTCGCGCGCAAAAACACCCATGGACCATCGGTCGCTGATGATGTGATGCATGCCGAGGGCCAGCACATACGCGCCCTCGCCGACCTGCAGCAACACGGCACGAACCGGCGGCCGGGTGAGGTCGTATGGCGTTCCGACCAGAGCGTCGACCTGTTTTCTCGCAGAAGCGTCCGGATCGGCCTCGCTGCGATAGTCATGATAGGCGAGGCCGTACGCAACGGTGGGTTCCACGATCTGTCGCGGCTGGCCGTCTGCGGCAAGGGTGAAGCGCGTGCGCAACGGCTCGTGGCGGGCGACGAGCACGGCGAAGGCGCGCGCGAGCGCTGCCTGGTCGACCGCGCCATCGAGGCGCAGGGCGAGGTTCATGTTGTAGGCAACGGTATCCGGCTCGAGCTGCTGCATGAACCAGAGACGCTGCTGGGCGAAGGAGAGCGGCAAGGCGGTATCGCCATCGCTGCGCCGCGGGATGGCGGTGCTTGTCGGAACGACGATCCCTTGCGCCTGCAACTTCTTTTCGAGCAGTTGGCGCCGTTCGGGAGAGAGCGCCGCGAGCTTCTGAAAGATCTCGTTCATCGCATGTCGCTCCCGGCCAGCAAGCGGTTGACGTCGTCATCGGAGAGGTTCCCGACCTCGTCGAGAAGGTCGGCCATGGCGTCGAGGTCCGTTTTCTCCGCCATGCGGGCCGATATGGTTTCGCCAATCGCCGCCGCCGTTGGATTGTCGAAGAGCAGCTCGCGCATGGCGACATCGACCGGGAAGGCGTCGCGCAGTTTCGCCACGGCGCGGATTGCCAGCAGCGAGTGTCCGCCGAGCTCGTAGAAGCCGTCGTTCACGCCGATGGGTTCGATGCCGAGAATCTCTTCGAAAATCCCGGTAATCGTTGCCTCGACCGGATTGCGCGGCGCGGCAAATGCAACTGAGATGTCCGGCCGCCTGCGCCCGCCATCGTGGGTGGCAGCACTTCCATCCTCGGTCGGCGTCGCGCCGACCGGCGGGATCGGGCCGCCTGAAATTATCGTCTGGCCGGCATAGCCGCCGTCGATGACGTGTCTCGTCAGCTCCCAGGCATCGGCGGGCGATACGGCGAACGGATTGGCCCGGCCGGTCGCCTGCACGGCAGTTCCCGGCACGTCCTCGATCAGCGGATAGCCGATGGCAAACCACGGCGTCGTGCCCGACCGGTTCTCGCGCGCAACGGTAAGGTCGGCGGCGTGATGCGTGGCCGCGTAGGCGGCAAGGCCGAGGCCGCCGATCATCGTGGAAAGCGACGATTGAATGCAGCAGAAGCCAACCTTCCGGCCGGCAATGGCCGCCGCAAGGGCAAGAACAGGCGCGAGCGTCGCGTTGGAATTATGCGTCCAGAGTTCATCACGCATGTCCGCAATGAGCGCGGCGGACCTGCTGTTCGACTGGGACACGCTCAGGAAAACACCGTCAATCCTGCCCCATTCGGCGGAAACGGCATCGAGCGCATGCCCAAGGGCAATCGCGTCCGTGCCGTCGACATCGTATTCGCGGCATTGGATGCGCTCGGGCGACAACCCCTTACCCGAATGCAGAAGCGCGAGCCGGACGCCCGGCAGATCGGAGAGCCCCGCGACCCATGTCTTCCCGACGCCCTCCGCGATGTTCCCGATGACGACATAGACACCGTTTTGGCGCAAGGCCGGGCCTGCCGCCGGCCCGGTTTCATCGAACCGTTCCGTCTCGGGAAGCCAGCGATGCACGCCGCGCAATGTGACCTGTGCGCCTTCGCCAAACAGTTCCTCGCGAAGGCGCTTGGCCAGCAGGCTTGGTTTTGCCGTCTGCGCTGCATCAACATCGATGTGGCGGCAGGAGAGGTGGGGGTATTCCTGGCCGACCACCTGCAAGGTTCCGCCGGTCAGGGCCTGTGCGACGTCGAGATCTTCCATGCCCGTCGCATCGATCCCGCCCTGCGTGATCACGGTCAGGCCGATGGTCCGGCCGCTCTTTGCAAGCGTTTGGACCAGCAGCAGCAAGGCGCGGGCGCGAGCATCGGGCGGGGAGGCTTCGTTGCCTGCAAGCAGCGGCCAGACGAACAGGACGTGGTCGAGTTCCGCGCCGCGTTCATCGAGTGCCGAGAGAAGGCTGTCATAGTCTTCGGTAGCCTGCGGCCGCAGGCTGAAGCAGCGATAGTCCGGTTCATCGAAACGCTCTCCCGCAATGACGCGGTAGGGTTCGGCGCCGGCGCGCTCCAGTTCGGCTGCCAGCGCCGTCCCGATCCGACCATCGTCGAACACCAGGAAACGGCCTTTCGCCTTTGCGACCGGGACGGCCCGCTGTGGCGTGCGGTGCCACACCGTGCGATAGAGCCCAGGCCCGGCAACTCCCGCCGCTTCCGGCGCTCGCCCCTGTCCCTTGGTGTCCGGCTCGACCCAGTAACGCTCGCCCTGAAACGGATAGGCAGGCAGCGCCACGCGCCGCCGCCCGGCGGAAGCGGGCATGTCCAGCTTGCCGTTGAGCTGCCAGTAGCGCCCGATGGCTGCAAGCGCCTGGTCCGCCTCGCTGGTCCTGTCGCCATCACCGAGCGTTGCGACGATACGCGCACCGTCTCCCGCCGTTTCGGCCGTCAAGGTACCAAGCGTCCTGCCGGGGCCGACTTCGATGAAGAGTGGTACCGGCAGCGACAAAAGGGTTTTTGTGCCATCCTCGAAGCGCACCGGCTGAAGGAGATGTTGCACCCAGTAATCCGGGTCGACGGCCTGCGCATCCGTCATCCACGTGCCCGTCACGTTCGAAATGAGCGGGATTCGGGGACGCTCGAAACGGGCGCCGGCAAGGACCGCGCGGAACTGCGCGGCGGCATTCTGCATCATCGGCGAATGGAACGCGTGCGAGGTTTTCAGAAGGCGGCTGGCAATGCCGTCCTCCTTGAGGCGTTTCTGCAACCCGGCAATGGCTTCTGTCGTTCCGGACACGACGCTGAGGCCGGGCGCATTGGCGGCCGCCAGCGCGATGTCCGCCGAAAGCCATGGCGTAATCGACCGGTCCGGGTGGATGACGGCCAGCATGGCCCCCGGCGCCGCATTCTGCATGAGTCGGCCGCGCTCGACGACGAGCGAAAGCGCCGTTTCCAGATCGAAGACGCCAGCAAGGCAGGCAGCGACATACTCGCCGATGCTGTGGCCATGCAGGGCGCGTGGCGTGACGCCGAACGACATCCAAGTACGGGCCAGCGCATATTCGAGTGCAAACAGTGCCGGCTGTGCGAGATCGGTGCGGTGAATGTCATCCCCGCCGGCAAACAGCCAGGCCCGGATATCACGCACCATGAGACGATCGAGATGAACGGCGCAATCGTCGAAATGGGCACGAAAGGCGGGCAGGTCCGCATAAAGCGACTTGCCCATGGCCGGATACTGGCTGCCCTGTCCCGAAAACAGGAAGACGGCCTCCGGCGGCGCACCCGCAGTCGTCGTGCCGAAGTCGGCAAGGTCCCGCAGGCGCTCGGCGGCCGTCTTGGCATCTCGCGCGACGACCCATTGGCGATGGCTGAAATCACGACGACCTGTGCGCAGCGTGAAGGCGATGTCGGCGAGCGACGGGGCGGCAGATACCTCCAGCCGGGCCGCGAGATCCGCAGCACTCTTCGAAAGCGCCTTTGCATTGCGCGCGGAAAGAACGAGCAATTGCGGGCTTTCATCTGCGGTTGAGACGGGCCGGACCGGCGGCTCTTCCAACACCACATGGGCGTTCGTTCCGCCAATGCCGAAGGAACTGACGCCGGCGCGGCGAACGCCCTTGTCACGGCTCCAGTCGCTCAGGCGCGCATTGACGAAGAACGGGCTGGCCTCGAAATCGATCTGCGGATTGGGTGCTGCATAATGAAGGCTCGGCGGGATCCGCCCGCGCTTCAGGGCCAGAACCGCCTTGATGAAGCCGGAAATGCCGGCGGCCGTGTCCAGATGGCCTATATTGCTCTTGACCGAACCGAGCGCGCAGAAACCACGACGGTCCGTGTCCCGGCGGAAAGCCTGCGTCAGGGCGGCCACTTCAATCGGGTCGCCAAGCGCCGTGCCGGTGCCGTGCGCCTCGATATAGCCGATGCTGTCGGCCCGAACCCCGGCCACCGACTGGGCGTCGGCGATCACCGCGGCCTGGCTGTCGACCTGGGGGGCGGTGAAGCTCGCCTTCAGGGCGCCGTCATTGTTGATGGCCGAACCGAGCACGACGGCATCGATCGTATCGCCATCGGCGATGGCATCCTCAAGCCGCTTCAGCACCACGATCCCGACGCCGCTGCCGGGCACCGTGCCGGTCGAACTTGCGTCAAACGCCCGGCAATGCCCATCGCCGGAAAGGATGCCGCCTTCGCGGGCGCGATAGCCGGACGATTGCGCGAGCGCGATGCCGCCGGCAAGCGCCATGTCGCATTCGCCGGCAAGCAGGCTCTGCACGGCCATGTGCACGGCGACCAGCGACGACGAGCAGGCGGTCTGCACGGTGACGGCTGGGCCACGCAAATTCAGCTTGAAGGCGGTGCGCGTCGCCAGGAAATCCTTGTCGTTGGAGACGAACAGCTCATAGGGGCTAACGGTGCTGCGGATGCGGGCATTGTCGTGCAGGTTCAGCAGATAGGTGTTGATGCCCGCGGCGGCATAGATGCCAATGGCGCCCTTGTGGCGATCGCCGACATAGCCTGCCGTTTCAAGCGCATGCCATGCGCATTCGAGAAAGACGCGCTGCTGCGGGTCGAGGATTTCCGCCTCGGCCGGGCTGAAGCCGAAAAATTCCGCATCGAAGCGGTCGGCGCCCTCCAGCGGGCCTGCGGCCAGCACGAAATCCGGCCGGTCGATCTGCTCTGCGGGAACGCCCCGTGCCAGCAATTCATCCCGCGTCCAGCGCTGAATGGTTTCCTGGCCTTCGACAAGATTCTGCCAGAACCGCTCGACATCCGGCGCGCCGGGAAAGCGGCCGGCCATGCCGATGACGGCGATGTGGTGCCCCTTGTCACCGGCCGAAAAAGCTGCGGACATATCATGCATGGGCGAAGTCCCTTGAATGGCTGAGGCAAACGCCTCGTCTGATCACGAATGGAAAGGGCATCCCTTGCCCGCGGGGTCGATAAGGGTGAGCCGGCCGCGCTCGAAGCGGCGCAGCGTTTCCACGGCACTGCGGTCACCCAGCCGCAGGCTGCCGGCATCGCTGTCGACGAAGCGCGAGCAGACGCCGACATGGCTCTCGGCAAGATGCCGATAGGCGGCAACGAAGGCGGAGTGGGCGACGGCCAACTCTTCCGGAAGCTGTTCGAAGACCGGCCGCAGATCACGCCAGACACCGACGAGCACGGCGTGTTCCCATGACATCAGGCCGCTGAAATCATCCGATTCCACGGTCGGCTGCGTCATGGACACACGGATGGTGCTCTCATAGACATCCTTGGTGAAACTCGCGGCGAGTTCCATCGAGGCTGCCGAGGAGGTCAACAGCGTCGCCGCCGTCATCAGTTCCTCTTCGGCCGACGCCAACAGCCCGCGCTCCAGTTGCATCTGGAAACGCCGGAGGGCAACGACGAGGCCCTGGACGTTCAGGAAGAATGCCCAATGGAACTCCCGCCAGATGGCGAAGGGAGAGGGATGGCTGGCATTCATCGCAGCGGCTCCACCCCGAAGGTTCTGGCAAGCAGATGGGTTTGGCTGACAAAACCCTCGATCTGCCGGCGGATGTGGATCGCGGGCAGGTCCTTGCCCCTGTCGAACAGCGCGGTGACGGCGTGCACGGTCTGGATCAGGCTGCGCGCCATCGCGACGGCCGGCTCGCCGGTGGTCAACCGGTTGACCCGAAAGTAACGATCGTAGTCGCTCGCCTGGAATGCCGTCAGCGGCAGGCCCGTCGTATCGACCGCGGCCGGAAGACCGTCGGGTTTGCCAAGCTCGAGAAGAAGCGCCTCCAGCTTCCTGACGCTCGCCGCATGATCGAGTTCCAGAGCCTCGAGCAATGTGCGGAGCACGGAATGCATCCTGTTGCGCTCTGCAGTGGTGAGGGTGGTTTCGGCAGGGAGCTTGTCCGGCAGCAGGAGGTCGAGCCAGGCATTGTTTTCCAGGCCCGAAAGCTTACCATCGCTCAGCGCCACCGTTTCGCGCAACGGCTGATCGATGGGACTTGCGGCCGGCGCATCGCCCGGCGCCGGATCCAATAAACGCTGATGCTGGGTCAAGGACGCTACTCCTGCCGGGGTTGCGCGGCGGCATCGCCGTCCATGAGGCGACGAAGCGCCAGCGGACGCATGTCGGTCCACACCTCGCTGATATGGTCGAGGCACGCCTGCTTCGGTCCCGCAAAGCCGCCGTCGCGCCAACCGAAGGGAATGTCCTTGTAGGTCGGCCAGATCGAATAGCGTTCCTCGTCGCTGATGACGACGCGATACTGGAATTCGGTGACTTGATCCGGGTTGCTCATGGCGTGTTGGTTCCATCAGTGAGGGGAAGAAGGCCGAAGCCTGCAAGGGACTGAAAACCATGCAGGAAGGCGTCGTGAATGACGTCGAGATCGGCATCGGTGTGAGCGGTCGAAAGGAAGCCGCCCTTGTCGCCGCCGCGCAGGTGAATGCCTGCCGTCAACAGCAGAAGCGAAAGCAGATTGAGCGCGAGCGGCGGAGCGCCGCTGCGACCGGCCGCCACGGAAAAGAACGAGCCGAAAGAGGTGAAGATGACGGGCAGCCGAGCCGTTGCCAGCGAAGCGTTGAGACGGCTCACAAGGCCACTCGTGCGCGCGTTCAGCCCTTCCTGCAGCGCCGGCCCCTCGTCGAGCATATGCCGGGCCGTGGCGCGCGCAGCCGCGAGCGAGAGCGGATGCCGGCAATAGGTGCCGGCAAAAAATGTCGGCTGCACGACCGGGGCAGAGGCATCCCCATAGGACCAGATGCCGCCATCGACATAGTTCATGAAGCGGTTGCTGCCGGCGATCAGCGACAGGGCCAATCCTCCGCCCGCGATCTTGCCATAGGTCGCGATGTCGGCTTCCACGCCGAAATGTTCCTGCGCGCCGCCCTGGGCAGCCCGGAAACCGCTGATCATCTCGTCGAAGATCAGCGCGGTTCCGGTCTGCTCGGTGATGGTCCGAAGCTCGTGCAGAAAGGCGCGCGGCTGCACGTCGATATTGCGGCTCTGGACTGGCTCGACCAGTACAGCGGCGAGATGACGGCCCCGCTTGCGCAGGGTGTCGAGCGATTGCGGATTGGCGTAGTCGAGCAGGAGGACATCCCGCGCCGTCGTGTCCGTGACACCGGGAAAGGCCGGGACGGCCCGCAGGTCCGTCGGGCCAGCTGGCTTGTTCAGCACCTGGTCGGAATGCCCGTGATAGGAGCCTGCGAAAATCGCGATCTTCCGGCGGCCGGTTGCTGCGCGCGCAATGCGGATTGCGGTCATCACCGCCTCGGTGCCGGTATTGCTGAACGTCACGCGCTCCTTGCCGGTGAGACGGCAAAAAAGCTCCGCTGTTTCGCCGGCAAGCTCGGACTGCGGACCAACCGCAAAGCCCTTTGCAAGCTGCTCCTCGATGGCGTTTCGAATGAACGGCGGGTTATGGCCGAAAAGGTTGATGCCCACGCCCATCAGGATGTCGACATAGCGATTGCCATCGACGTCCCAGAGATTGGCCCCTTCGGCCTTTGTCGCCACGATCGGATAGAGCGCTTCCTTGGCGAGTGGCGAAAACGGCACGCCGATCGCGCTCTTGTCGGCAAGAAAATGCCTGTTTGCGGCGCTTGCGTCCTTCGAACCCTGAGTGCGCTGGTTGAAGGCCGCGATGATGGCCGCCGTGGCCGAGGCCGGCGTGTGCGTGCCTGCAAACGCGTTCATCGGGATGCCTCCAGCGCCGCCGATTTCCGGCAGAAGAAATAGGCGGCGTTCTTCTCGTCGATCGGCCCGCCCTTGGTGCTGCGCAGGTCGGCTTCGAAGCCGCATTCGCGCAGAAGGACGGTGACGGCTTCGAGGTCGTGGCCCCAGACCACATTGACGACCGAGCGATGCTCCCAATCCGGACGGAAGGTCTTGTAGCGGGAGAGCAGAGCCAGTCGCCAGCTGCGAAGGCTGTCCGTCCGCGTGACGCGGCCCGCGAGGTTCTTCAGCGAAAAACGCCTGCGTTCATCGGGCCGGCGATAGATGTCGACCGTGAAGGCGCCGCGTCCGGCCGCAGGATCATATTTGGGGGTGATCAACCAGGCAAAGTCGGGGTGGATTTCGCCTTCCGTCGGCCGTCCGTGCCAGTAACGGGACATCTGCGCCGGGTGGTTGACGTCGAAGACAAAAATGCCGCCGGCCTTCAACGACCGGCTGACGCTGGTGAAGACACCGCGCAGGTCATCGAGGCTTGCCATGTGGTTGAGCGAGGCGCTGGTGCACAGGACCGCGTCGAACGGTGTTTCAAAGCTAAAGTCACGTGCGTCGCCCTGGGCGAAGGCAGCGGATGGTGCGTTCTCCCGTGCGTGGCGCAGCATATCCGCCGAACCGTCGAAGCCGGTGACGGAATAGCCCCGGTCGACGAGTTGGGCCACGAGTTGCCCGGTGCCGCAGCATAGGTCGAGGATGGTGCCGCCCGCGGGAACGTGCGGAAGCACGACGCGCTCGATCGGGCCGATCTTGTGCTCGCCGTAACGCGGCCCCAGCGTCTGGTTGTAGAGCCATGCCCAGTGATCGTAATTGCTGGCTTGTTCAAGCATCTGTGTTTCCATCGACGGTAGGGGAATTGAGAGCGCCGGCCCGGAGGAAAGCCTGCAGGTATTTGCGAAACAGCGCGGTATCGAGCACGGGCTCGGCAAACGGTGCGCCGGCGAGTGCTTCGCGCGCCTGTCGGTGGTCGAAGGTCCGGCCGCCGGATTCAGCGGTTTTCGCGCCACCGGCGGGGCCCTGTTCGAACAGTCCCATCAGTGGATAAAGGGGATGGTCGGGTTCCTCGCGCGTGATCCGGTCCAGAACCTCACGCCAGGCCGGGCGCGGGATGCGCCGCATCGTGAGCCCTTCAAGCGCGCAGGCGTCGAAGAGAAGTGCGGAAGAGACCGGTGTGGAATGTACGAGATGAAAGATCTGCCCGGACGATTCCGGTCTGTCGGAGAGCGTGACGATCGCCCGAGCCACGTAGTCAACCGGGAGCATTTCCAATGCGGTGTCGCCTTCCGGTGCCATGCCGGATCGCAAATAACCCTGCGTCAGCCGGCACAGGATATCGGCCCCGTTGAACGCACCGGTTTCGCTGTCGCCGGATATGGCGCCGGGGCGATAGATGGTAACCGGCACGCCCCTGCGCCGAGCCTCGTCAGCCAGATGCTCTGCGACCCACTTGCTGCGATTGTAGCCGCCAGCTGGGGGCGAGAACGCCTCGATACGGTCGGTTTCCAATATGGGCGTCCGGATATCGTTGCGGGGCAGGGCGCTGAGCGACGAGACGAGGTGAAGCGGCCGGCCCCGTCCTGCGCAGGCGAGCCGCAGGATTTCCGATGTTCCCTCGACATTGGCGGCACGCAGCCGTTCGTAGG
This sequence comes from Shinella kummerowiae, assembly GCF_009827055.1. Lineage (GTDB taxonomy): Bacteria > Pseudomonadota > Alphaproteobacteria > Rhizobiales > Rhizobiaceae > Shinella > Shinella kummerowiae. The sequence goes on along the minus strand of NZ_WUMK01000003.1, from coordinate 424,170 downwards.
GGTGAAGATGGTGGACTTCGGCCCCGTTGTGGATGATCGAGTCGATCCTTGCGACGAGACCTTCATAATCGGATGGTGAAAGGGCGAGGCCGGGTTTGGCGAGATCGCCCGCCACGGCGTGCAGCCGCCCCGCCATCGAACTGCGCCACAGACCGTATTGGCCGAGGGATGCTTTCAGTCGGCCAATACCGGTCTCTCCGCGCACCAGGCACCAGACCTGGCGTCCTTCATCCCGCAGCAGTTCGTGCAGAAGGTAGGCGCCGAGGAAGCCTGTGGCGCCGGTCAGCAGGACATTGCGTGGTTGATCGGAGATCGGGATGGCCGCGGAGGGGCGGATCGTCTCGTCGAGGCGGATATCGCTGCGCAGCAGTGAATCGAGCGCGGGCGTACCCGCCGACCGGTTTTCAAGGCGCGCGGCAAGACCTTCGACGGTCGGCGCGTTGAAAATATCGAGAATACCGATCTCCAGTCCGTAGCGCTCCCTGGCAAGAGCGGACAGCCGGGTGGCCACCAGCGAATGGCCGCCAAGGTTGAAAAAATCGTCGCCGGCCGAAACCGATGCGATGCCGAGCACATCCTTGAAGGCCGCTGCGATCGCTTCTTGTATCGGTCCTTGAGGCAGACGCCCGTCGCGGTCGTGCGAAAAATCCGGCAGGGGAAGCGCGCTCATATCGACCTTGCCGTTGACCGTCAGCGGCAGTTGCTCGAGCCAGGCGAACGCATCGGGCACGAGAAACCGGGGGAGGCGCTCTGCCAACCAGCTGCGCATCGCCCTGGCTGCGGCCGGGCCTGCTGCCTTGGCCACGCCATAGGCGACGACGCGTTTTTCACCATCGATATCGCGGATCGCGACGGTTGCCGCGGCGATGTCGGGATGGGTCAGAAGCATGGCTTCGATTTCGCCCGGCTCGATGCGGTAGCCACGGATCTTGACCTGGTCATCGAGCCGCCCGAGCACGCGAATGCGTCCGTCCGGCAGCTGGCAGGCCCGATCTCCCGTGCGGTAGAGCACGCCGGGCCGACCCTCTGGCGCGAACGGGTCCGGGACAAAGCGCTCGGCCGTCAGCGCCGGCCGGCCGTGATAGCCGCGGGCGATGCCCAGGCCACCGATGTGGAGCTCTCCGGGAATGCCGATCGGCAGGGGCTGCATATTGGCGTCGAGAACGTAGAGCTGCTTGTTTGCCGCCGGCCATAGCGTGGCATCGACAGGGTTGCCGTTTCCGCACGCCACCATGCTGGCATTGACCGTGGTTTCGGTCGGCCCGTAGGCGTTGATGAACAGGCGCCCGCTGCCCCAGCGCTCGATCAGTTCCGGCGTCGGCGCTTCGCCGCCGACCAGCACCATGCGAAGTGCAGGGTAATCCCCCGCCGGAAGGGTCAGCAGGGCGGAGGGGGTCGTGGTGATATGGGTGACGCCCTGTTCGCGCATGTGCTCGGCGAGGCCGGGGCCGGGCAGGGCCTCCATCGCCGGGAGCAGCAGCAGCCGCGCACCGGCGCCAAGGCTCATGACCAGTTCGGGGATCGAGGCATCGAAACTGAAGCTGAAGAATTGCAGCACGCAATCGCCGGGCCGCACGTCGCCGCAGCGGATCTTGTCTTCCGTCAGGTTGACCAGGCCGGCATGCTCGACGAGCACACCTTTCGGCCGGCCGGTCGAGCCGGATGTGTAGATGACATAGGCAAGATGCTCGGCCCGGCTGATATTGTCGGGATTATCCTCCGGCGCGTCTTGCGGCCAACCGGTGTCGAGGTTAATCCGCGTCACCTCCTCCGGCAGCGCCATCGCCTGGTGCGTCAGGACCAGCGGCGCCTGTGAATCCGCAAGCATGTAGGCGAGGCGCTCGGCCGGATAGGCCGGATCGAGCGGTAGATAGGCGCCACCGGCCTTGAGCACGCCGAGCCAGGCCGCAATCATGTCAAAGCCGCGATCGAGTGCGATGCCGACGACGGTTTCCGGCCCCACGCCCTTCGCGCGCAGCATGTGGGCGAGTTGGTTGGCGCGGCGGTTCAGCGTGTCATAGCTCTGGACCTGCATATCCGCGCCGGATGCGTAGACGAGCGCTGTGGCATCGGGTGTTCTGGCCGCATGCGCCTCGAAAAGCGTGTGAAAGCGTGCCGTCGTGTCATAGGGGCGCTGCGTGTCATTCCATTCGACGAGTTGTCTTTGGCGATCCTCGGCGGGCAGGAGAGGGAGGCCCGCGATCGGCAGGTCGGGGCTCTCAGCGATGGCCTTGAGCAGCGCGAGGAAGTGTGTTGCCAGTGCGCGGACCGTCTCCGGCCTGAAAAGCGCCGTATCGAACTCGAAGGCGCCTTTGACGCCATCGCCCGCCTCGTAGAGGTTCAGGCTGAGATCGAGTTTGGCGACGCTGTCGCGGCTGACGATCCGGCGCAACTCCAGGCCGGGCAAACCGATCTTCTGCTTCGGCTCCGCGTCAAGCTGGAATTTCAGCTGGAACAGCGGGTGAAGGCTCGGATCACGCTCGGGCCGCAATTCTTCGACCAGCCGCTCGAAAGGCAGGTCCTGGTGATCCAGAACGCCCCACAGGGTCTCCTGGACACGCTTGAGATTGTCTAGGAAACCGGCCGTCGGCCGCAGGCATGCGCGAACCGGCAGCGGATTGACGAACAGTCCGACGAGGTCTTCGGTTTCCCGGTGATTGCGGTTGGCGACCGGTGTGCCGATCACCAGGTCAGCCTGCTCCGTATAGCGGTAGACGAGGATGTTGAACGCCGTGAAGAGGGCCGCAAAAAGTGTCGTCCCTGCTGCACCGGCAAGGCCGCGCAGGCGCGCGACGGTATTGGCGTCGATCGTGACCTCGTGCAGGCGACCTTCGTTGTTTTGCACCGGCGGCCGCTGAAAATCGGCGGGGAGGCGGGTTACGGGCAACGGTCCTTCGAGATGCTCCCGCCAGAACGCCAGGGATTGTTCGAGCCTCGGGCCTTGCAGAAAATCCCGCTGCCAGGCGGCGAAATCGCCATACTGGATCGGCAGCGTGCGGATGTTACCGGTTCTGCCCGAAACGGCGCTTTCGTAGAAGAATGCGAGATCCTTCAAAAGCACGTCCATCGACCAGCCGTCAGCGCAGATGTGGTGCAGCGTGAGCAGAAGGATGTTGCGATCCGGACCGAGCGAAACCACGCTCAGCCGAAGCGGCGGCTCGCTTGCAAGGTCGAATCGCCGCCGGGCTTCCGCCTTGATCACAGCCTCCAGATCCTGTGCATCAAGGCCGTCAGCGCGGCGATCGATCAACGTGACGGGAATGCGCGCGTCCGCGACGGTTTGCTGGACCGGCTCGCCCTCGCGGGTCTCGATGCGGGTGCGCAGGATGGCATGCCGCGCGGCCACCTTTTCGAGCGCGGCTTCGAGCGCGCCGACATCGAGCGCACCATACGCCTCGACGGCGAACGGCATGTGATAGAGCCCGGCTTCCGGTAGCATCTGCTCGATGAACCAGAGCCTTTTCTGGGCAAACGAGAGCGGTGGCGAGGGATTGTTGCGTGCAATGATCGCGCGGCCGTCACCGGCAGGCTGGCCAGCCGTCAGGAAGGACAGGATCTCGGTCTTGCGATCACGCACGAGTGTGGTGACGTCCTGCGTCAGGGCTTGCGCAGGGCCGGAGCACCGAAGCGTGCCGGCATCGCTCCACACCCGAATCTCCTGTCGGGCAAGGTTTTCCAGGAGCGTTTCGATTGTCTCGCGCACGTTCATCGGGTGGCCTCCGTCGTTCTGCAAACACGCAGGCCGGCGTGCCTCGAAAGCGTATCCGGACGGCCAGTATCGATGATGACCGGAGAGGTTCGCACAGGAACCGGTGCCAAAATCATTGCAACCTCTGATTACGTCGAAAAACCACTCTGGCGAGGCAATCAATTGCCGTCTGTATTGTTGACTACGGCATTCAAGAATTATATGCAAGAGGCAATTCGTCATCGAAGCCCGGCTCCGGTGACGAGGAATTCAAGGGAAAGATTCTCGTTTCAGGGGAGCGGGAAAGGCGCCTTTTGGCGTCTTTTCAAATGTCCACTCTCCGTTCCACGAAGGAGCAACAGGCAGTGCAAAATACGTCATGGACGACACGGGCCGGAAAAGAAAACGAAGAATTTTATTCAATAATTCAGGCGATTGAGAAGCGTTCTCTGGAAATTCCTGCCGATATGGCGATGCGTTTTTTCTATGATGACGCCACGGCCGTCGCCGAAGGTCGCTTCGATGCGTGGAGCTGGAAGGAGCTTCGCGACAGGGCGCGCAACGTGGGGCGGGAGCTTGCCGCGACGGGTCTCGTTCTCCCCGGCGTGCGCATTCTCGTCGTCTATCCGCCAGGCCTTGGTTTTATCGCAGCGTTCCTCGGATGCCTCTATGCCGGGGCCGTTCCCGTTCCCGTGCCGGCGCCGAGGCGTGCTGATGGAATCCATCGTTGGTTGCATATAGCGCGCGACGCCGGCATAACCGGAATCCTCTGCGACAAGGATCTTATCGAGACGCTCACGCCCTTGCAGCAGGCCGTCGGCCATGGCTTTTGCGTCGCGCCGATGGGGGGCGATCCTGCCATTGCCTGCCAACAGAACGATGACGGCCGGCCGTTCTTTTCGCCCGGCCCGAAACACGTCGCGTTCCTGCAATATACGTCGGGTTCGACGAGCGATCCCAAGGGCGTGATGGTCACGCATGGCAACCTGATGGCCAATCTGCGGCAGATCAGCGTGGCCTTCGAATATGGCCCGTCCGACCGCTCCGCCTGCTGGTTGCCGCACTACCATGACATGGGGCTGATCGACGGCATTCTGTCGCCGGTTTTCAATGGCTTCCCGGTATCCCTGATGGCGCCGGCCTCGTTCCTGCGCAGGCCCTTGCGTTTCCTGGAACTCGCCAGCCATGTGCGCGCGACTGTGATCGGCGGACCGAACTTTTCCTACGAGCATTGCGTGGAAAAATCCTCGCCGGACGCCGTTGCAGCGCTCGATCTCTCCACGATCCGCATCGCCTATAATGGCGCCGAGCCGATCCGGCCGCAGACGCTCCGGCGTTTCGCCGCGACATTCGAGCCGTGCGGCTTCCGCTGGAAGGCCTTGTATTGCTGCTATGGCCAAGCCGAGGCGACGCTTTTTCAGACCGGCAACCGCCCGGACGACCCGCCGCACATTCTCTCCATCCGACGCGACGAACTGACGGCGCGGGGCACGGCCATCGAGACCGGGCAGGAGGAAGACACGCAGGAGACGCTTGAACTTGCGGCCTGCGGCCGCGCCGCCGACGGTCTCGATCTCGCCCTGGTGGACCCCGACCGGCGCGCCCGCGTCGCTGATGGTGTCGTCGGCGAGATCTGGATCAAGGGTCCGAATGTTACGCCGGGCTACTGGGGTCGCGCCAAGTTGAACGCGGAAACCTTCGATCAGGTGCTCGATGGCACCGGCGGCTGGCGACGCACCGGCGACCTCGGCTTCCGCCTCGCCGGCCAGATCTACATAACCGGCCGCCTCAAGGACCTCATCATCATCCGCGGACAGAACCACCATCCGGAAGACATCGAGCAATCGGTGTTCTCCTGCCATCCCGCGCTGGCGCAAGGTCGGGCCAGCGCCTTCTCCCTGGAGTTGGATGGTGAGGAACAGGTGGGCGTGGTGTGCGAACTGACGCGCGAGGGCCTGCGCGACATCGATGCCGAGGACGTGTTCCGGGCCATTCGCGGCGCTGTTTCACGCAATCACAATCTGAAGGCCGCGATCATCGCGCTTATCCGGCCGAGCAGCCTGCCGCGCACGCCGAGCGGCAAAGTCCGCCGCTTCGCCTGCCGTCAGGGCGTCGTCAGCGGCGACCTGCGTGTCGTCGCACGCTGGGATGCCCGCCCCGGCGCAAGGATCGACCTGCCGGAGGTGGCCGAGCAACCGAGCTGGCAGGAACAGTTGCACCGCCAGCCGAAAGCGCTGCGCAAGGACGCGCTGCGGCGCCTTATCCGGCAGGAAGTGGGTCTTCTCGCACGCCTCGGGCCGGGTGAACTGCCGGATGCTGCGGCCGGATTTTTCGATCTCGGGCTCGATTCCGTCGCGCTGGTCAATATCGGCGCAACGATCGAGCGTGAACTTGCCGTCCAGGTCGGGCCCACGCTCATCTTCGAGCATCCGACGATCGATGCCCTGACGGATCATCTCTGGAGCATCGTTCGCACCGATATGCACGACACCGAGATCCGGCACGACGTGCCGGCGAACGATGCGAAGACGGCCGTGCCCGCAGCCGGCCTGCAGCAACCATCGGTCGCCGCCGAGTTCGCGGCCCTGAAGGCTTTGCTCGGTTCCGAAACGGCAGGCTGACCGGCTTATCCGCACTCTTTTGATCAACGAACGAAAGCACCAGCGATGACCTCTGCCGACAAGCCGGCTCCCGCCTCCGAAGGCGTTGATCAGGACGCGATGTTCGCCATCCTCCGGGATGCGCGCCAGCGTCTCGAAAAATTCCAGGCGGAGCGCGACGAACGGGTCGCCATCGTCGGCCTCGCCGGCCGGTTTCCGGGCGCTGACGACGTGGACGCGTTTTGGCGCCTGCTTCGTGCCGGCGAAAGCGGGCTTCGGTCGGTCGATGATGCGGAACTCGAGCAGGCTGGCGTCGATGCCGAGGTGTCCTCGCGCCCGGATTACGTGCGCGTCTGGGGTGGTTTCGACGATCCGACCGGTTTCGATGCAGGCTTCTTCGGCTATTCGCCGCGCGATGCCGAGCTTCTCGACCCGCAGCAGCGCGTCTTTCTCGAATGCGCCTGGGGTGCGCTGGAACATGCGGGCTATGACAGCCGGACCTATCAAGGCCGGATCGGTGTCTATGCTGGCGGCGCGCTGACCTACAATTTCAGCAATATCCAGGCGAACCGGACGCTGCGCGAAACCGTCGATCCGATCCATGCCGGCCTCAGCAATGTCATCGGCCTGATCGCTTCGCGCGTTGCCTATCACCTCGATCTCAAAGGTCCGAGCGTCGGCGTGCAGGCGACTTGCGCGTCGTCGCTGATCTCGCTGCATCTCGCCGCACGCGCTTTGCTTGCGCGTGAGGCCGATATGGCGCTCGCCGGTGCGGTGGCGATCGGCCAGCCGCGGCCGGAAGGTTATGTCTACAAGAGCGAGGGTGTCAGCTCCCCGGACGGATTATGCCGGCCGTTCGATGCTGCCGCGCAAGGCACCGTCTTCACCAACGGCGTCGGTGTCGTGGTGCTGAAGCGCCTGAGCGATGCGCTGGCCGATGGCGACACGGTCTATGCCGTCGTGCGTGGCTCGGCGATCGGCAATGACGGGGCCGCGAAGGTCGGCCTGACGGCTCCGAGTATCGCCGGACAGCAGGCCGTTCTGGAGGCCGCCCTTGCCGATGCGCGCATTGCGCCCGCCAGCATCGACTATGTCGAAGCGCACGGCACGGCCACCGCGCTTGGCGACCCCATCGAGCTGGCGTCGCTGAACCGGGTCTATGGCGCGGCCTTCAAGGCAGAGGGGCGTGAATGCGGCATCGGTTCGGTGAAGGGCAATATCGGCCATATGGATGTCGCCGCCGGCATGGGCGGCCTCATCAAGACCGTGCTGGCGCTCCGGCATGGCAGCCTGCCCGCCAGCATCAACTTCAATACACCCAATCCGGGCTTTGACCTTGCTGCAAGCCCGTTCCGGGTCATCACGGAAAATCGGGATTGGCAGCGCACGCCGGAGCGACCGCGGCGTGCGGCGATCAGCGCCTTCGGCATGGGGGGCATGAATGCCCATGTCATTCTGGAAGAAGCGCCGCTGCGGCCAGCGGAAGCCGTCATTGACGGCCCGCAATTGCTGCCACTCTCCGCCCGCTCACCCGAAGCGCTGCGGGATATGCGCGATGCACTTGCCGCCACGCTTGGCGATACAACCCCGGCGAACCTCGCCGGGACCGCCTTCACCCTGCAAACCGGCCGCCGCCCGATGGCCCATCGTTTCGTGGGCCTCGTCCATGACAAGGCATCCGCCTGCGCGCTGCTTGCGGCCGGCGAAGGACCGGACTGCGTTGCCGGCGAGGTATTGCCCGGTGATCCAAGCCTCGTCTTCCTCTTTCCGGGGCAGGGATCGCAGCATGCCGGAATGGCGCGCGAACTCTACGATCGCGATCCTGTCTTCAAGGCGGCCTTCGATGCCTGTATTGCAGGTCTGCCGGACGATCTTGATCTGAAAACGCTGCTTTATGCTGGTGACGCCAGCCCGGAGGCACTCAACCGTACGGAGGCGACCCAGCCGGCGCTCTTCGTCGTCGAATACGCGTTGGCGCAGATGTGGCTCGCCAGGGGCCTGCAACCGCGTGCGCTGCTGGGACACAGCATCGGCGAATATGTGGCGGCCTGCCTTGCCGGCGTGTTTTCGCTGGAGGATGCGCTCCGCATCGTCTGCGCGCGCGGCCGCCTGATGCAGGCCTGCGCACCGGGCGCAATGCTGTCGGTCATGTTGTCGGAGACGGAAGCCCGGTCCGTGCTATCTGCCGACGTCGAGCTTGCTGCCGTCAACGGTCCGCGCAGCTGCGTGCTTGCCGGAACCACGGACGCGATCGCGGCGCTCGCCGAGCAGTTCGATCGAAGCGGCCTCGGCAGCCGGCCGTTGCGCACCTCCCATGCCTTCCACAGCTTCATGATGGAACCGGCGCTCGAGGAATTTTCCGAGATTCTTGGCACCGTCAAACTCAATCCGCCGATGCTCGACATCCTGTCGAACCTCACCGGCGACTGGCTGACGGCCGAACAGGCGACGGACCCTGCCTATTGGGTCGCCCACCTGCGCGGAACCGTGCTTTTCGGACCCGGCCTTGCCCGCGTCCTAGAGCTTCCCAATCCGGTCCTGCTGGAGGTCGGTCCTGGCTCGTCGCTGACCCGGCTTGCCCGCCAGCAGGCGCGGCCGGATATGCGTGCCGTGGCGTCCTTGCCCGATGCGGGCTCTGCGCGCGACGCCGCCGACCACGCCCTGCTCGCCTTCGGCGAACTTTGGACGGCCGGTATCGATGTCGATTGGGCAATGGTGCGAAAAGGCGCGTCGCGCCGCGTTGGCCTGCCCACCTATCCGTTCCAGCACACGTCCTACTGGATCCCACCGGTGTCGCCGGTGGCGGTAGAAGACGGTCCATCGGAACGGCTCGCCGATCTCTCCGACTGGTTTCACCAGCCGACATGGACGCGCGACACGACGCTTCCCGTGGTGGACGATCGTCGTGGGGAAAGGCGGCGCTGGTTGCTGCTGAACGGTCGGGTGACGGCAACGGCGATCGGTGCGCTGTCGGAGCACGTGGAAACAATCCATGTCGAGGTAGGGGATTCGTTTGCTTTCGACGGCGAGACCTATCGCCTCGATCCGGCCGATGCCGATCACTACCGCGCCCTCTTGGCCGATCTGGCGGCGAAGGGTTATGCGCCCGACCAGATCGTCAACGGTTTCGCCCTTGGCAGAGAGCCCGGTTCCAACGCTGGTTTTGCGAGCACGCTGGCGCTCGGACGCGCGCTGACCGACGTCGCCGAAAAACCTGCATTGCTGACGGTGCTGGCAAGCGGCATGCATCAGGTCACCGGTTCGGAAATGCTCGACCCGCACGCCGCCATGGTGCTGGGAAGCCTGCGGGTCCTGCCGCAAGAGCTGCCGGGGTTGAACTGCCGCAGCATCGATCTGCCGGATACCAATCCCGCGTCGATGGTTGCAGGCCTTTCCGGCGCCCTGCTCAGGCCGTGGCGGGAGGATGCGACGGTTTCGGCGCTGCGCGGTGGATTTGCCTGGCTGGTGGGGCACGTGGCAAGCCCGGTCGCCGAGCCCGCCGAGGTTCCGACCTTGCAAGATGGCGCGACCTATCTCGTCGCCGGCGATCTGGTTGATGGTCTCGGCCTTATCTACGCCCGTGCGCTCATCCAGTCGCACGGTGCGCGGGTGATCCTCGCCGGTCGGGCCGGATTACCACCCCCGGCCGAATGGGAGCATTGGCTTGCCTCACACAGTCCGCAGCATCCCGTCAGCCGCTTCGTTCGCACGCTGCGCGACATCGATACGCCGGGAGAACACTATGTTCTCTTCAGCGGCGACCTGTCCGATCCGGAATGGCTGGCCCCTGCTCTGGACGACGGCCAGCGGCGGTTCAGCCCGATCCGGGGCGTCTTCCACACGGCCGGCATGGGCGAACTCTTTCATTGCCCGCTTGCGGAGACGACGATGGAGGGCTCCAGCGGCCTCTTCGCAACCAAGGTCGCCGGGCTGCCTGCCCTTGCCGCCGCGCTCTCGACGGCTCAGCCCGATTTCGTGCTCGTCCAGTCGTCACTCTCCTCTATCCTTGGCGGCGGCGGCCTCGCCGCCTATGCGGCGGCCAACAGCTTCCTCGATGCTTTCGTCGAGGCGCAGCGCGGCAAAACGCAACCGGTCTGGCAGGCGATCAACTGGGATACGTGCCTGCCTTACGGGCAGAATCGTGGAGAAGGCGGAAGCCTCTATGCCAAAGCCATCGATGCGGACGAGGTGTGGCAGGTCACGCGTGCCGTCCTCGCCCGTCCGGAACTCATCCGTGTCGTCGTGACGCCCGAACATCTGCATCACCGCATGGCTGCGGCGATGCAGGCGACGGTGGAAGCGACGCCGGCCGCCCCTGACGCCGCGACCGGCCGCCAGGGCATCCGCACGGCCTATGTCGCGCCGCGTGATCCGGTGGAGGCGACCGTGGCATCCGTCATGCGCGAACTCCTCGGCATCGAGCGCATCGGCGCCATGGACAATTTCTTCGAACTCGGCGGGCATTCGCTGCTCGCGGTGCAGGTGGTGACGCGCCTGCGCAAGCAATTCGCCACCGACCTGCCGATGCGCGCCCTGCTGTTCGAGGCGCCGACGGTGGCCGGAATAGCCGCAGTCATCCGCGATTCACTCGAAGCCGCCCGACGCGAGCAGGAAACCCTTGAAGCGCTTCTCGACGGCATCGAGGCCGTCGGCGCGCGCCGCGAAGCATAGATCCAGACAACGACCAGTCCCCACGGAGCATGAACACCATGAAATTCAGCCTTTTCTACTTCGACGGCGACGGTGCGAGCCCCAGCAAGGATCGCTACCGCCTGCTCACCGAAAGTGCGCGCTTTGCCGATGACAACGGTCTTGCGGCCCTCTGGGTGCCGGAGCGGCATTTCCATGCCTTCGGCGGTCTCTATCCCAATCCGTCCACCATCCACGCCGCATTGGCGATGATCACCAAGCGGGTGCAGTTGCGCTCCGGCAGCATCGTCCTGCCGCTGCATCACCCCGTGCGCGTGGCCGAGGAAATCGCCGTCGTCGACAATCTTTCCGGTGGCCGAGCCGGTGTCGCTATCGCGTCGGGCTGGACGCGCAACGAGTTCGTCCTCTCGCGCGAGCCGCATGGCAGCCGGCGCAGCCTGATGTGGCGCAGCTATGACCAGCTTTCCAAGCTTTTGGCCGGGGAAACCGTGCCGTTCGAGGATGCGGACGGCAGCGTCGTCGAGGCCAAGACCTTGCCGCGCCCGGTTCAGCCGCGCGTTCCCTTCTGGGTCGCCTGCCAGTCGACCGAAACCTTCGTCGAGGCGGGTCGCCGCGGCATCAACGTGCTGACCGCCCTGTTGGGTGAAACGCTTGAAACCCTCACGCCGAAAATCCAGGCCTACCGCCGGTCGCTGGAAAAACACGGTCACGATCCGGCCTCCGGCACGGTGACGATCATGGTGCACACCTTCCTTGGCGCGGATGCGGACGAGGTCAAGGCGAATGTGAAGGGGCCGTTCAGCGAATACCTGCGGACCCACTACCACCTGCTCGAAGGGCTGGCTCGCAGCATGGGGCTCGATATCGCGCTGGAGAATTTCAGCAAGGACGACCTCGACAGCCTCATCGAGTTCGGCGTCGAGGGCTTCATCAAGGGGCGCTCGCTGATTGGCACGCCGGAAGGATGCGCCGAAACCGTCGAGGCGCTCGGCGACGCTGGCATCGACGAGATCGCCTGCCTGATCGATTTCGTCCAGGACTACGATCTGGTCATGGGCGGTCTGCCGCATCTTGCGCGGTTGGCAAAGATCCATGCCGGCCGGGTGCCGCTCGCCGAAGCCGTTTGAAGGGGCCAGCCGTGAACACTGCTGATCCGATCGACCTGCTTCGTGCGCGTGTGGCGGCGCTCGGCCCGGAACAGCGGGCCGATTTCCGCCGGCAACTGGAGGCGAGGGGAATCGCCTGGGAGCGTGTCGCGCCGCAGGAAACGGTGCTTTTGCGCCCGGCGCGGCTGCCGCTTTCGCCCGGCCAGATGCACTTCTGGCTGCAACAAAGCCTTTACCCTGAAAACTCGGCCTACCACGTTGCCTATCGCTGGCGGTTCCAGGGACCAATCGATCGCCATGCCCTGGAGCGCAGCCTGCAGACGATCGTCGACCGGCATGAGCCTCTGCGCACGGCATTCCCCGTCACCGACGGCGAGCCGTGGCAGGATGTCTTGCCACACTGCACATTCCGGCTGGATTACACCGAAGTCGCCGGGTCGCTCGACCGGCTCGAAGAGGTGGCACGAAATATCGCCACCGAACCGTTCGATCTCGCCACGGCACCGCTGCTGCGCGCACATCTCGTTCGTGTGGATGAACACGATCACCTGCTGGCCATTACCCTGCACCATATCATCTCCGACGGATGGTCGCGCGGTGTGCTGATGCGCGAGATCACGACGTGTTACCGCGCCTATTCGAAGGGTGTCGAACCGGACCTTCAACCGCTTCCCCGCAGTTTCGCCGATCTTGTCCTCGACCAGCAGGCTTGGCTTCAGGGCGCGCAATGCGCGCGTCAGGAGGCCTACTGGAAAAAACACCTCGCTGATCTCAAACCGCTTGAACTGCCGGCCGACCGGTCGCGTCGCACGAGCATCGACATGGCGTCGGCCACCGTTTCGCGGACCGTTTCCCGCGAGATTTCGGCAAGCGTGAGCGCGCTCGCAAGTCAGCTCGGCACTACGCCTTTCATCGTGCTTGCGGCCGCCTTCAAGCTGCTGCTGCATCGGTATTGCGGCCAACAGGACCTAACCATCTGCACGCCCGTCGCCGGCCGCGCGGACTCCGAAGCGGCGCAACTGATCGGCCTCTTCACCAACACGCTCGTGCTGCGCAACCGGCTCGACCCCGGTATGACCTTCGCCGCGTGGGTCGCGCATGTGCAGGAAAATTTTTCCGACGCGCTCGAACATCAGGACTTCCCGTTCCCCATGCTCGCCGATGCGCTCGGCATGAACCGCGATGCGCGCCAAAACCCGCTCTCGCAGATCATGTTCCAGCTGCAATCGGGCGGATACCGGCAACAGAACGCCGAGACGGTCGATTTCGGCATCGATGGTCTTTCCGTCTGCCAGCACCCAGCACCCTTGAGCGAAACCAAGGTCGATCTCAGCTGGTACATGATGGAGCGTGAGTCCGGATATCTCCTGACGATCGAATACCGTGCCGCTCTCTTCGATTCCTGGCGCATCGAGCGCATGGCGCAGCATTTCTGGCAACTTCTCCTCTCGATCATCCAGGCACCGGATGCTCGTCTGCCGGCATTGCCGTACATGGCGCGGGATGAACGGCAGGCGGTCATCGATCTCGGCACACCGGTGGCGCGGCCTCTTCCCGCAAAGACCGTGCACGAAGCAATTTCGGATGTTGCCGGGTATCATCCGGATGCCGTCGCGCTGGAAAACGACGGCCGCATCTGGACCTACCGCGATCTCGAACACGAAACGGATCTGCTTGCCTTCGCGCTGCTGTCCTTGCCGGACCCCGTCCGGCCGGGAGACCGGGTGGCTGTGTCGCTGCCGGGCAAAGGACATTCGATCCTCGCCTTCCTCGCCATCCTCAAGGCCGGCGCCATTTACGTGCCGCTCGATCCCGACCATCCCGCGGACCGGGTCGCCTATGTGCTGGAGGACGCCGGCGTCGGCCTGATCCTGACGGACCGGCCGCAAGCCTATCCCGATCACCGCTGCATGGATCCATCGGTAATGGTGGCGCAGGCCGCTGAGCCGGCAGCACTGCCGTCGGCGGATCAGACGCGCATCGCCTATCTGCTTTACACGAGCGGCAGCACGGGACGGCCCAACGGCGTGCCGATCGGCCATGCCAGCCTGCTGAACCACCTGCGGTCCATGGCGGAAGTGCCGGGCCTGAAGCCGGGCGACCGGATGCTCGCCATCACGACGCCGACATTCGATATCTCCATTCTCGAAATGCTGCTGCCGCTTAGCGTCGGCGCCACCGTCATCCTCTACGGCCAGGACCTGCTGCTTGCGCCGGTGCGGCTGGGGCAGGTGCTGGCCGACGACCGGATATCCCATATGCAGGCGACGCCAGCCTATTGGCGCATGCTGCTCGACAGCGGCTGGCAGGGATGCGCGACGCTGACGGCGCTGTGCGGCGGCGAGGCGCTGGATGCGCCGCTCGCCCGCCGCCTGCTGGAACGCACGAAGATCCTCTGGAACGTCTACGGCCCGACCGAGGCGACGATCTGGGCGAGCGCCTTGCAGGTGACGATGCGGCACGCGGAAAGCGGCAAAGTTCCGATCGGCGGCCTGCTCGACAACACGCATCTGCATGTACTGGACCCCTATCTGGAGCCGCTTCCGCGCGGCATCACCGGCGAGCTTTATATCGGCGGTGTGTGCCTCAGCCCGGGCTACTGGAACCGCCCGGGGCTGGCCGCCGCACGTTTCGTGCCCAACCCGTTCTATGACGAGGAAAGCCCCGCGCCGCGCCTCTACAAGACCGGCGATGCCGTGGTCCGGCAGGACAACGGGGAAATCGAATTCGTCGGGCGGACCGATTTCCAGGTGAAGCTCCGTGGCTACCGCATCGAGATCGGTGAGATCGAGGATCGATTGCTGCAAGACAAGGTTGTCGATCAGGCGATCGTCATGCTCGACGAGGCGAACGAGCGGCTCGTCGCCTATGTGCTGGTCCAGGATTCGTCGGTCGCGATCGAGGACGGGCAGATGGAGCGGACGCTTCGCCAGTCGCTCATGGCGCAACTGCCGCGCTACATGGTGCCGACGGCTTTTGTTCTGCTGCGAGCGTTTCCGCTCAATCCGAGTGGCAAGGTCGATCGCAAGCGGCTTCCTGTGCCGCAGGTGTCGCTTGCCCGTTCCGTCATCGTCGCCCCGCGTAACGCGACGGAAGACGCTTTGCTGGCCATCTGGAAGGACGTGCTGAAGCGGGACGATATCGGCGTCGAGGACAATTTCTTCGATCTTGGCGGTGATTCCATTATCGGTGTGCGCATCGTTGCCCGCGCACAGGCGGCGGGTTTCGGCCTCGGCCCAACCCAGATCTTCGAACTCCAGACAGTTGCCGCCCAGGCCGCGGCCGTCATGGCGAACGATGATGCGCCGTCGCGATCGAGCATCTGGCAGCGCCACAACCACAATGCTGCGCTTGAGCCTTGGCTCGTCATCCTACCTTGGCCGGGTTCCGCCGATGATGCGAGGCAGGCAGCAGAGATCGTCGCCAACCATCACCCCGCACTGCGCGGGCGTCTTTACGACGCTATGTCGGAAACAGCGGCGGACGATGATGCAGCGCTTCTGCAATGGGCGCGGACAGTCGCGTCTGACGGGGAGGCCATGGCTTTCGGTGTGCGGACCGTCCAGCGGGGCGGCGACCGGGCCTGCGCGATTGCGGCGCATCCGCTGCTGCTCGATGCCCAGGCGCTGACCTGGATCGCCAGCGATATGAAGGAAACGTCTACGAGGCTGGCCGCAGGCGGCATTCCCGCGCTGCATGCGACGGGGGACTATGACGGATGGCTGGCAAACGATATGGCGACTGTTCCGTCCACCATAGAGCCGGCGCAAACCGGAAAACCGGCCGCCATCGCGCCTCGTGCCGAGGTTTCCGCATTTCTCGACGCACAGGCCGTGCGCGGACTGGAGACCACGGCGCGCCATCTCGCAGCGTCGATCGAGACAATGGCGTTGGCCGCACTTGAGCACGTGCTGGCGCAGACAGCAGGTTGCGAAACGGCAAGCATCGATGCGTTGACCTCCACGCGGCCCACCGCGGCGCAGCAACGCACGATCGGCAACTTCACGCGGCTCCTGCCGGTTCCACGGCAAGGGCCTGGCTCCAAGATTGCCGGTCGCGGTGCCTTTCTCGCCGATTTCGGCCAGGGGCTTGATCCGGCTGCAGGCCGCGGCGATGTCCTGTTCTGCTGGCAGGAAATCGACGATGCGCACCTGGACTGGCTGTCGGTTCCAAACCCTGTCCTCCCGGACGGTTATGGCCTTGTACTGCACACAGCCCGTCGCGCGGGCGTTCTCGATCTGCGGTGGCACTATGATCCCGCCCAGTTCGGGCAGGAGACGGTGGAGCGGATCGCCGCCCAGCATCTTGCCGCCCTGACGGCCATCAAGGCCGATGACGGTGCGGCGGCCGCCAAAGTCGACCGCCTGCTCGACAAACTCAGACAACGAAAGGGATAGGCCTTGGCAGAGGTTGTCGACGTCTTCGAAATGACGCCCGTGCAGAGCGGCATGCTCTTCCACTCCCTGAAAGCGCCGGAGTCCGGAACCTATTTCGAGCAATGCTGGTGCGTGCTGGAAGGACCACTCGACCTCGAGGCTTTCAAGGCGGCTTGGCGGCGGGTGATCGGCCGGCACGACGTCCTGCGCAGCGAATGCCATTGGGTCGATCTCGATCGGCCGGTGCAGGTCGTCTATGACGAGGCTGAACCGGACTGGCATATTGACGACTGGTCACATTTCGACGCGCCCGAACAGGAAAAGGCCTTCGTCGAATGGCTCGAAGCCGACCGCCGCCGCGGCTTCCGGCTCGACGAGGCGCCGCTTCTTCGCTTCGCCCTCATCCGGCTCGGCAAGGATCGGCATCGCTTCCTCTGGAGCTTCCACCATTTGCTGATGGATGGCTGGTGCAGTTCGCTGCTCGTCGGTGAGATGCTGAAAGCCTATGCCGGCCACGCCCTGCCGCCCGCGCCTCCGCCTTATCGCCGCTATATCGACTGGCGCGCCGGTCAGGATGTCGATGCGGCAAGGGCGTATTGGAGCGACGAGCTGGCGGACGCACCCGACGACGTCTCGTTCGGTCTTGAGCGTGGTGCTGACGAGCAGGAAGACGCGGGTTTCGAAATCCGCGAAACCCTGGATGCCGAGACAGCCTCACAGCTTGCGACGATCGCGCGACGGGAACGCCTGACGCTCGCCACGGTCCTACAAGGCGCCTGGGCGCTGCTGTTGTCCCGCTATTGCGGCAAGGATGACGTCATCTTTGGAACCGTTCTCGCCGGCCGGCCGGCGGAGCTGCCCGGATCGGAAACCATGGTCGGGCTGTTCCTCAACACGGTCCCGCTACGGGTCGAGACCGCGCCCGCACGGAAGCTTGTCGATTGGCTGCGCGACCTGCAGGCCGGGCATCGCCAGCGCGAGCAGCATGGCCATGCCGCCCTTTCCGATATCCAACGCTGGAGCGGGGCAGGGGCGAACCGGCCGCTTTTCGAAACGCTGCTGATTGTCGAAAATCTGCCGCTGTCCATGCAGGATGCCTTTGCCAGGGAGAATAGCGCGCTTTCGCTTAGCGATCCCGGAAGTTACGAGCGAACGAGCTATCCGATTGCGCTGAGGATTTTCCCCGGCGAACAGACGGTGCTGGCACTGACCGTCGATCAGGGACGTCTTTCCCAGGCAGATGCCCGGCGGGTGCTGCGGCATTATAGGGGATTGCTGTCCGCGTTCGCCGCCCGCCCGGACGCCCGGTTGGGTGAATTCGACATTCTCCTCCCAGAGGAGCGGGCGCACTTGCTGAAAATGGGGCGAGGGCGGCCCGCGCCTTTGACGCCTCCGATTCATGAGCAGGTTTTTGCTCGGGCGACCCAGACGCCGCAGAAGACGGCTGTCGTCTATACCGGCGCGGCCGGAGACAGCGCCCTCAGCTATCACGAGCTTGCCGGACGCGTCGGCGCCTTGGCCGCGCGGCTGTGTGCCCACGGCGTGGGGCGGGGCTCCGTCGTGGCCGTCTGCCTCGACCGCAGTCCGGACCTGCTGTGCGCGCTCCTCGCGACGATGCAGGCGGGCGCGGCCTACCTGCCGATCGATCCGGATTATCCGGCCGAGCGGATCGCCTACATGCTGGAGGATTCGGGCACAGTGCTGGTTCTGGCGGATCGCGCGTCGACCCTCCGGGTGCGTTTTCCCGGCGATATCCCGATCATGAGCGTGGACGAGCCGCGCATCGTCGAGCCGGGGAACGTCCCGGCGCCGGCGTTCCTCGATGCCGACGATCTTGCCTACATCCTCTACACCAGCGGCAGCACGGGCCTGCCGAAGGGCGTCGCCATCCGGCACGGCGCCCTCAGCAACTTCATTCAGGCAATGGCTCACCGGCCGGAAATAACCGCGGACGACCGCCTTCTCGCTTTGACGACGATCGGTTTCGATATTGCCGGGCTGGAACTTTTCGGACCGCTGGCGCAAGGCGGCACGGTCGTCCTCACCGATGGCAGTGCCAGCCGCGACGGCGCGCACCTCGTCGATCTCATCGGGCGCATGCGCCCTTCGCTCATGCAGTCGACACCGGCCGGTTGGCGCATGCTCGTCGAAGCGGGTTGGAAGGGTGATCCGGACCTGCGCATCCTGTGCGGCGGCGAAGCGCTCGACAGCCGCCTTGCCGCGCAATTGCTGGAGCGCGGCCGCGAACTCTGGAACCTCTACGGCCCGACGGAGACGACCATCTGGTCGGCGGCCATCAGGGTCGAGCCCGGCATGCTTGCCGGTGCAGGCGTGTCGGTCGCCGGGCCGATCGACAGGACGGAGCTTTATGTGCTCGATGAACGCGGCGCGCTCGCTCCGCTCGGCGTCGCCGGCGAATTGCATATCGCCGGGGCCGGGTTGAGCCCCGGCTACTGGGGCAAGCCCGGCCTGACCGCCGAAAGGTTCGTGCCAAACCCCTACCGTTTGAATGCGGACGACGGTCTGTATCTCTATCGCACCGGCGACCTTGCCCGCTGGCGCGAGAATGGCACACTGGATTTTCTCGGCCGCATCGACAACCAGATCAAGCTCAGGGGATACCGTATCGAGCCGGGCGAAATCGAGGCGCGACTTTGCGCCCATCCCCAGGTGGCGGAGTCGGCCGTTCTCGTCGAGCAGCGTGGGGCAAGCCAGCAGCTCGTCGCCTATCTGCGCTGGCACGGTGCGGTATCCGGCGATCCGTCGGGCCTGCTGCGCGACCACATGGTTGCGGCGTTGCCGACCTATATGGTGCCGGCCGTCTACGTGCCGCTGGATCGGTTCCCCTTGACACCAAACGGCAAAGTCGACCGCAAGGCGCTGCGAGGCCAGCGCCCGCCGGCGGCCGTGGAAAGCGGTGCGGCACCACCCGTCTTCGGCGAACCGGCTGCCACGCTGGCCGCGATCTGGCGGGAGGTTCTGCAAACCGATCATGTCGGCCTGAGCGACAATTTCTTCGACCTCGGTGGCCATTCGCTGCTCGTCATCACGCTCCAGAGCGCGGTACGCGAGCGACTGGACCTTCTGCTGGATATCACGGATGTCTTCCGGTTTCCCACGTTGGAGACAATGGCCGGTCGCATCGCCGCGCTGACCGGCAATGGGGCGGACTCGCCCAATGAAAATGACCGTGTTACGCCACGGCTCGCCGGCCGCGAGCGTCTCGCCCAGCGGCGAACCCTGCGCACCGTCGCATAGAGACTGGAAACCGGACAGATGGATGCAGCACAGGCTTATGGCGACACCGTCGCGGAACCGGACCGCGACCCGGCGTCCCGGTCGCGCAAGACGCTGCTCCACCTGAGCTTTCCGATGTTCGTGCAATCGCTGCTGACATTTGCAGTGATGCTGGTCGACATGATGATCATCAGCGCCCATTCGCCGGGTGCTGCTGCTGCGGTTGCCGTGGCAAGGCAAGTCCTTCAGATCGCGTTCGAGATGTCGAGCATGGTGGGTATCGGCGCTGTCATCCTGATCTCGCACAGCCTCGGCCGGGGCGACGAGGAACAGGCGCGCCGCATTGCAGCGCTGGCCGTCGGTGCCAATGCGCTGTTTGGTTGTTTGATCGGTGTCCTGCTTCTGGTGGCGACACCGGTCGTGCTCTGGTTTCTCGCCGTGCCGCAGGATCTGGCGGGTGAAACGCAACTCTATCTTTCCATCGTCGCGGTGGCGATGCTTTTCAACGGCTTTGCTACCGCCGCCATGTCGTGCCTGCGCGCCTTCGGCAATGGCCGCGTCATCGTGCTCGTCGGTCTCGTGCTTTCGATACTCTATATGGGCGCGGAGTATGTCCTGGTTCTGGGAGCCGGGCCGATCCCGGCCTTGGGTGTACAGGGCGCCGCACTGGCCGCACTCCTTTTCAGGGTGTTGATGGCGCTGCTGTTCGGGCTCGCCCTGTTACGTGAGCTTGGGCTGCGTGCGGATTTTCGCAGCCTGAAGACGCATGTCGCAACCGTGCGCCGAATGCTTGTCCTGTCGTTCCCGAGCGTGTCGGATTACATCGGCTACGGCTTCTATCAACTGGTGCTGCTCGGCTTCGTCGCCGGTTTCGGCGTCGAGAGCGTGTTGAGCCGCACCTATGTCATGATCGCCATGTCCTTCCTGGTGCTCGTCATCGTGGCGATCAGTCAGGGCAACGAGGTCCTGCTCGGATATCGATGCGGGGAAGGCCGGCCGGAACGCGCCTATCGCCAGGCCCTGCGATCGAGCCTGATCGCCACAACGGTGACGATGGCGCTCGCGACGCTGCTGTGGCTGCTTTCGGCGCAATTTCTCGGATTGTTCGGCCAGGTAGGCACGGTCCTTGCTCTTTCCCAGCACCTCCTGTTGCTGACGATTTTCCTTCAGCCGGGTTTCGCCTTCAACACGATCCTGCTCCAGTCGCTGCGGGCGGTCGGCGATGTGCGCTGGCCGGTGGTCGCCAGTGTCAGTATCACCTGGGGGTTCGGCCTCCCTCTTGCCTGGTTGCTGTGCATTCATGCCGGCTTGGGCGTGGAGGGTGTCTGGTACGCGCTGATCATCGAGGAGACGATCAAGGCCGGTTTCATGCTGCAGCGCTGGCTGCGCCGTCGATGGATGTCGCATCATGCCGTCGCCTGACGCTCTGCCCTCCGACGAGATCCACATGCATATCGCGGACGACCCGGCCATCACCGCGCCGGCGCTTCTGGCCCGCTATGGCGCTATGCTCAATCCGGAGGAAGGCGCGCGCCGGGACCGTTTTCATTTCGCGCAGCACCGCCATCAGTTTCTCGTCGCCCGTGCGCTTGTGCGCAGCACGCTGTCGCTCTACCGCCCCGACATCAAACCTGCCGAATGGCAGTTCGCCGCCAACGCATACGGACGGCCGCGCATTGTGGGCGACGGTGCCGGGGCGCTGGATTTCAACCTCTCACATACGGACGGCCGGATTGTGTTGGCGGTCTGCCGGGCGCGATCTCCCGGCGTCGATATCGAGCGGCTCGACCGGCTGGAGACCGTTGCCGACATTGCCGCACGGTTCTTCGCCGAAACGGAAACGCGGGCGCTTTTCGCCCTTCCGCCCTTGATGCAGCGCCGCCGTTTCTTCGACCTGTGGACGTTGAAGGAAGCCTATATCAAGGCGCGGGGAATGGGGCTCTCCATACCCCTGACGGATTTCTCCATTCACTTTCCAGCGGAAGGCGCGCCTGCCATTCATTTTGCCGACGGGGTCGATGACGAGGCTTCCCGCTGGCAACTCTGGTCGTTCGATGCAGGGGGGGAATATGCCCTGTCGCTCACAATTTCGGGTGCCGTTCCCCTTCGACCGCGGCAGTTCCAAAGCATACCGCTGATGGATATCAAGGAAATCGACTGCAGAATTCTTGCCCCTGCCAAGCTTGTCCTCTGAGCCTGTTAAACTTAATGGGCGGAATCCTGAGCCTGGTATATTTGACCATGGCCACGACTGACCAGATATGCGACAACCTAACCGTATATTAACCTGAAAGCGCCCCGAGCGGGTAAAGCCCATGCGTTTGAAACGGCAATCCGAGATCGCGATCGGAATATTGGCGGCCTGTGCCCGAAGCCCGGAAACGAAGTTCCCGGCGCAGCAACTCGCACGTGAGGTCGGCGCGACGAAGGATCATGCCTATCAGGTCGTCGCCTTGCTCGTGCGCAACGGCTTCCTGAATAGCGATCGTGGTCCGGGCGGCGGCGTGCGCCTTGCCATGGAGCCGGCGAACATCAAGCTCGTGGACGTGTTGCGGATCACGCAGCCAGAACTCGAAGGCGAAAGCGTCGAAGAGTCGATTGGGTTTCCGGGTACCCAGCCGTTGCTCGACAACATCGTCGCGGCCGCGTCGTCCTTCTTCGTGCGCCTGCTCGACCGATTTACCGTCGCCGATCTTGTCGCACCGGCAGAGACGGTGGGGCTCGCCTGCCTCGACTGCAACCTCGTGGCCGGCCGGCCCGTTCGAAACCTGCGAACACCGGTCGTCGCCAACACGAACACCGCCGGACAACCGGCGGATGACGGGTTGAAAACCAACGCCTGATAGCGCTCAATTTCCACGGCAATCCTGCTGCCGCAGGGCAGGCGAAGCCTGCAATGCCGGGCTTCGGGCGCGCGTGGCATAACGAGCGGACGGCGTGCGCCCGTCGAGGAAATCGGCGACGGTATAACGCTCTGCAAGCCGCAGGAAATTGGACGATGCAGCCTCGACCACGAGATTGAAGACGGTCAGGGGCGGCTTGGCCCGCTTCTTCTCCCTTGCCGGCCGCAGCAGGCTGGGCTGCGTGATGTGCAGCAGCGCGCCCAGGCTGACGCCTTCGGGATCCACGGCAAGCTGTACGCCGCATTGTTGGCACGGGCTGCGCAACAGGCCGTTTCTGAGCAGCAAGGAGATGATGCGTTCGACAGATTCCGTGCTGGCGGAGATCTGCCCGGCGATCGCCTGAGCGGTGATGTAGCCGCCGGATTGCCGCGCGCAGAGCGTCAGGATGGAAATGGCGATCTCAGTCTGGCGAGTGAAATACATTGCGTCTTCTCCCAACCGCGTTGCGCCGGACGGGCGTGCCGATCCGGCCAACCCTGCCTGCCTTGCTGAAGGGGAGACGACCGGGGAAGCCCCTTTGGGACTCCGGCCCGGAAAATAAAACGCTGCATCGGCGCGATATTTCTTGTGGGCGCTAGCCCTGGCAGAGCGCTTTTGCGTTGAGAAGCCCCCATCCGTAGACGGGATCCTTGCCCGGCTGGCCGATGTCTTCCGTGGATTTCATAAGCTCCGCTTCAATCTCGCTCGGAGAAAGGTCGGGCCTGGTGGCGACCAGGACGGAGACCGCAGCCGTCACGAAGGGCGCTGCGAAGGAGGTGCCGCTTTTCTGGCGGGCGCCGGAAACGGAGGCGGCTGTCCACACGTTGACGCCGGGGGCGGCGATATCGATATGCCCGCCGCGAACGGCGCGGCGATAGGGTTTTCGCGCGGCGTCCACTGCAGTCACCGCGATCACATCCTCATAGGCGGCGGGGTAGACCGGCTTGGCATTCGGCCCGTCATTGCCGGCTGCGGCGACCAGGATCGTGCCCTTTTCGATCGCGGCCTTCACCGCCCGCTCCAGCAACAGGTTCGACGGGCCCGTCAGGCTGAGATTGATCACCCGGATATCGCGCTGCATCAGAAGGTCGAGCGCGCGGACGAGATCATAGACATTCGCGACATCCGAGGACTTGCGCAGGCGCTGAAACGCATCGACCGCCACGAGTTCCGACGCGGGCAGAAGGCCGGGCACGCGACTGCCCGGTGCGCCGACCAGAAGGGCCGCGACGGCCGTGCCATGCTGCGCCCCCGATGGCGTGCCGCTCATCTCGTCCAGGCGCAGGATTTCCAGTCGGGCTTCCGCCAGGGAGCTGTGATCGGCATTGATGGCGGTGTCGATGAGCCCGATACGCTGCGGCTTCAGGCAACGCGGTCCATCACTGCCCGTCTCCGCCGGCCACCCGACCATGTAGCGCACGAGCGCGCAAGACGTGCCCGCGCAGGCGGCTTCGTCTTTCGCCTGTGGCTGGTAAAAATGATTGAAGTCCACCGTTGCCGCGGCATTGCGTGTGGCCACCGCGGTACGGGCCGCATCGATCGTCATGCCCTGCGGCGCGCGCAGCCGCACCATCTCGCCGCCGGTCAACGCGACCTGTGTGCGCTGCGCGATGACAAATCCATCCTGGGTCAGTCCGGCAAGCGAGGCCGCGTCGAGGCCGATGGCGACGATCTCGTTTTGCGCCCGGTTCGGCAGAGCGACGACGCGTCGCGCTGGCGTCCGCCGCACCTCGCGAGACGGCCAGCGGAAGAGCGTTCGCAGATCACGCAGCGGTTTGCGCCCGCTGTGATAGTCGCCGGATCCGCGATCGCCCCTGCCGCTGCTGCCGCCACCGCCGCCATCATCATCGTCGTCGTCTGCCAGGGCGATCGAGACACTCTGGAAGGGCAGAGCGGGGGAAACGACGAGGCCGGATGTTGCAACGACGAGAAGGACGGCAAGGCGTCTGGATTCTTTTGCAAGGTGGCGCAGCATTTTCCGTCTCCGGCTGGGACTTTTCTTTCCACGATCCGTTTTGCGGCCGCGGCACTTTCGACATACGTTTGACTCGACAGCTTATTCCATCGCGTGCCAAAGAAATCGCATGACCAACGACATGCAGACGGTGCCGGAACGGCTTGTGGCCTTCCTGCCGAACCTCAGACGCTTTGCGATTTCGCTCTGCCGTTCGCGGGAGCTGGCCGACGACCTGGTGCAGGCCGCCTGCGAACGCGCCATCCTCGCCGCCGGTAGTTTTGCGCCCGACAGCCGGTTCGATGCCTGGATGTTCCGCATCCTGCGCAACCTGTGGATCGATCATCTTCGCCGCCAGAAGACCGCCGGTCCGCACGACGATATCGACGAGGCGCGTGACGTTTCCGTCCCGTCCGGCGAGGCCGCCGCTCACGCCCGCATGGATCTGGCCGAGGTGATGGCAGCGCTCCAAAAGCTGCCGGAAGAGCAGCGCGAAGTGCTCGTATTGGTCTGTGTCGAGGAGTTCAGCTATCGCGATGCGGCCGATGTTCTGTCCATTCCGATCGGCACGGTGATGAGCCGCCTCGCCCGGGCGCGGAAAAATCTGATGGAGCTGACGGGAATAAGTTTTGGCGAAAGACGTTCGCCCGATATGAAAGGCGGCGTTCTATGATCAAACAGGAATTCGACGACGAAACATTGATGGCCTTCGCTGACGGCGAGTTGGACGAGGCGCAAAGCCAGGCGCTCGAAGAGGCGCTCGCCACCGACGATGTGCTTGCCGAGCGGCTTGCCGTGTTCCTCGATAGCCGCCGGCTGGTGGGCGATGCCCTGAAGCCGCTGATCGACGAACCCGTGCCGGAGGCTCTGCTTGTTTCGGTGCGCCAGATGGCCGAGGACGCCCAACGTGCGGCCGACAAGCCGCAGGACAATGTCGTTGCCTTCCAGCCGCGACAGCAGTCGGTGGCGGCGCCGGCGGCGCGGCGTTGGCTGATGCCGCTTGCCGCGAGCGTAGTTGCGGTTATTACCGGTATTATCGGCTTTTCGGTCGGACGCATGGGCCCGCCGGCTGCGGATTCAGGTGCTGAAATAGCCTCGGCGCTCGACCGGGAGGCTTCCGGCAAGGATGTCGCGCTCGATGCCTCGGGCAAGGTGCTGCATGTCATTGCGACGTTTCGCGATGAGCGCGGCGATGTCTGCCGCGAATACGAGCTGAAAGAGCCGGCCGGCCGCACACTCACCATTGCCTGCCGTCAGCAGGACGGCTGGACGACGCGGCTAGCGCTGACCGCCCCGGCGGCCGATGGCTACGTCCCGGCCTCCTCGCAGGAAACGATCGACGCCTATCTGGCGTCCATTCAGGCTGGTGCGCCGCTCTCTGCGGAGGAAGAGCGCATCGCGCTCGCTCCATAAGCAGGGAGCCTTTTCCCGACACGACCAGGTTGTCCGGCTCCCGCAAAGGGGGATTGTCGGCAATCGGCTGCAGGTTCGGGCCGACAATGACCGCAAGATAGGTTGATATAAACTCATACTTGACACATACCAACCGTATGGTATGTTTTTGCCATGTCGAGACCTACGAAACACGCACCCGAACGTGGCAGCGCACGGATCCGTCTCCTGGAGGCGGCCCGCGACATCATCCGCGAAAAAGGCTTCTCAGCCACCAGCGTCGACGACCTGTGCAGGGCCGCCGACGTCACGAAAGGCGCGTTCTTCCATCACTTCGGGAGCAAGGAAGCTCTCGGCGTGGCGGCGGCGGAATTCTGGGCGGAGACGACGTCGGCTTTCTTTGCCGCGGCGCCGTATCACGAACCGGCCGATCCGCTGGCGCGGGTTCTCGCCTATGTCGCCTTCCGCAAGGCGATCATCGCCGGCGCATTGAAGGAGTTCACCTGCCTCGTCGGCACGATGGCGCAGGAAGTCTACGAAAGTGCGCCCGACATACGCGATGCCTGCGGCCGCAGCATATTCGGCCATACGGCGACGCTGGAAGACGACATCGAAATGGCGCGTCAGCAGCGCGGCATTTCCGCAGACTGGACGGCCGAAAGCCTGGCGCGCCACACGCAGGCCGTTCTCCAGGGCGGCTTCGTCCTGGCCAAGGCAGGCAATGATCCCGCGCTGGCGCGGGAAAGCCTCGATCATCTGGAGCGATACATTCGACATTTGTTTAACGTCACGGAGGATGACGCCTATGAGCAGATTGACCCATATCGGATGCGCCTGCGGGCAGACGCGCCTTGAAGTCAGCGGAAACCCGATCCTGGTTTCCGAGTGCCTTTGCAACAGTTGCCGGGCGGCGGCCGGCCGGCTGGCGGCCCTTCCCGGCGCCCGCAACACCCTGACCGCCTACCACGCGACGTCGGCTGCGGAATACCGCAAGGACCGGATCCGCATCCTGTCCGGCGAAGAGAACCTCAAGGAGTTTCGTTTGTCGCCGACAGCCGGATCGCGGCGCGTCGTCGCCACCTGCTGCAACACGCCGGTCTTCCTGGAGATGAAAGGCGCCCACTGGCTCAGTCTCTACCTTCATCTTTGGCCGGAAGAGGCGCGACCGAAGGCCGAGCTACGCACGATGGTCGGCGATCTTGCCGATACGTCCGGCCTGCCGGCCGACATGCCGAACCTCAAGACCCACACCGTCGCCTTCTATGCAAAACTCTTGGCAGCGTGGATCGCCATGGGTTTCCGCAATCCGAAAATCGCTATCGCGGGGACGATCGATGCCTGAGAAATCCGAGAAGATCGAAATCCAGAATATCAATGTTCCGGGCCGCACCGAACGGGTCGACCGGACGAAATATCTGGCGATGCGTGAAGCCCTCCTCGCCGCCCTGCCGGACAAGGCTCCGGGTTTAACGGTCGCGCAGGCACAGGAGGCGTTGCTGCCGTTCCTGTCGGAGACGAACTTTCCCGAGCGGCAAAAGGCCGGCTGGTGGATGAAGGCCGTGCAACTCGACCTCGAAGCGAAGGGCATCATCAAGCGCGCGCCGCAGCGGCCCGTGCAACTCTACCGCCTCACCTGACACCCCGCCTGTTCCCGGACGATTTTTTTGTCGGCCGGGAATAGGACCTCGCCACCGCCGTTCTTCTCCCATCGATGACGAGGAGAACAGCAATGACACTTGCCCTTCTGAAGAAACCGCAGCCCCGGCTCACCTTCCTCTGCCGCAAGGAAGACGAGGGCGTGATCCCGGCCCCCGTTCGCGCCAAGACCGCCTTGCCGGAATGGTTCCGCAAGCTGCCGCCGGTCGACGAGGCCCATGTCTCGCCGAACAACAGCGGCATCACGGTCAAGCGTTGCATGCCCTTCCTGGATGCCATGGCTGCGGGCTGGGTGATCGGGCTTGCCGCCACCGTGCGCATGGAAATTTCCGATGGCGGCAAGAAGGTCGATTGCGGCTGGGATTTCGACCGCACGCTTGTCAGCAATCATGCCAGCCATCAGGTGGCCGGCAATCCGCGCGAACCGATGCCGCCCTGCAAGTTCCACAACTACTGGACCATCCGCACGCCGCCCGGTTGGAGCTGCCTCTTCGTGCCGCCGCTCAACCGGCCGAACGGCATTTTCGAGATTGTCGCGGGCGTCGTGGATACCGATACCTACCACTCGGAAATCCACTTTCCTTTCTTCGCCACCGGCGAGGACGGCCTGCATGTGCTGGAGCGTGGAACGCCGATCGTCCAGGTCATTCCATTCCGCCGCGAGACATCCGATCTCGATGCAGATATCCGCGCCGAAAGCGAGGTCGAGGGCAATATGCGCCAGACGATCCTGCGCAAGACCCTCGCCTCGGATGGCTGGTACCGGAAATTCGCCCGCGCGCAGCGGTAGTCCAGAGCCAGCACCACTTGCGTTCACCGTCGCTGCAACCCGGAGCGGCGGCGCTGCTGCATACGTTGTTCATGTGGGGCCATCTCGTTGAAAATATTTTTATTTTTGTGGAATAGTCGCTTCTCGCGGCCGTTCCTCCCTCGCAGCCAACGAGGCTGTCTTTAAAGGAGAAACGCCATGAAGAAGTTCATTGCCATACTGAGCGCATTCCTGGTGGTCGGTGCGACGGCCCCAGCGCCGGCCGTCGCCGACGATCCGGTCTTTCGGTTCCTCAAGAAGATGACGCACAGCAGCAAGAGCCAGGCGCGCTACAAACGCGACCGGGATGACGACCGCCGCGGCGGCTGGAGTTCGAACCGCAACTCCAACTCGTCTTCGAATTCCTCACGGAATTCCAGCTCGAATTCGAACTCGAACCGCAATTCGAATTCGTCGAGCAATTCAAGTTCGAACAGTTCGTCCAACTCCTCGAGCAATTCGAGCTCGAACTCGTCCTCGGACGACGACTGAGACCCCGGCAGAAAACTGAAAGGAGGGCATCGTGACCCTTTACGCAATCGCCCCTCCCGCGCTCCACGCCAACCGGCGTGGGGTATCCTCCGCAACGCTCGAACCAAGCATGCCGCTTGTTCGTGTGAGGCAGATCATCGCGGGGATCGTCCTCGCCTTCAGCGCCATGCTGATCTTTCTGGCGATCGATGGCCTCACCCTGCCGATGCGGCTCACGCTTGCGGTCTTTGTCGCCGCGATCACCGCCTGGACCATCCTCGACCTGCCGGACACACCCGTGGCGCTCGCCGGCGCGGCCATCCTGCCGGTCATGGGTGCGATCGACGAGGATGTGCTCTATCGCTCCCTCGGCAACGAGATTGTCTGGCTGATGCTGGCGGCGTTCGTCGTGGCGGCCGTGCTGCGGCAGGTCGGCGTGGTCGAACAGGTCATCGGCCGTCTGCTCAGCCGCATCAACACCGTGCAGAGCCTGTTCTGGGCGCTCACGCTCCTGATCTTCACCACCGCCTTCATCATCCCCTCGACCTCCGCGCGCGCGGCCATATTGGCGCCGGTCTATCTCGGCCTTTCGGCAGCGATCGCCAACGCACGGATCAACCGGGCACTGGCGCTTCTTTTCCCGTCGATCATTCTGCTATCCGCCGGTGCCTCGCTGATCGGCGCCGGCGCTCATCTCGTGGCTGCCGACATGATGGAGCGTACACGCGGCGAGGGGCCTGGGTTCCTGGCCTGGATTGCGCTCGCCGGCCCGTTTTCGCTCCTTTGCTGCCTGCTCGCCTGCGCCGTCCTGCTGCATGTCTTCCTGACGCGTGAAGAGCGGGCGATCGTGCTTGCGCAGCGTCGGCAGGACGACGCCCCGGCACCGGTCACACGGCAACAATGGACGGTGCTCGCCATTGCCGGCGTGATGGTTCTGCTTTTCGCGACCCAGCCGCTTCATGGCATCGGCATGGCGCTGACCGGCATTGCCGCCGCCCTCGTGCTGGCGACCGAGCGGGTTTCCGGCCTTTCGCTCAAGACGGCGCTGAAGGGCGTGGAATGGAACCTGTTGCTGTTTCTCGCCGGCACGCTCGTCATCGGCGACGCGCTGCTTGAAACCGGCACGGCGAAGGTGATGGCCGACCGTCTGGTCGGGCTTTTGGGCCAGGGCAAGGCCGTCTGGCCTGCCGTCGTCGTGGGCTTTGCCGCCATCGTGGCGACGCTCTCCCACCTCGTCATCACATCCCGCACGGCGCGGGCAACGGTGCTCATCCCCGCCCTTGCCTTGCCGCTGGCCGGCCTCGGTGTCGATCCGCTCAATCTGGTGATGGTGGTGACGCTGGCGAGCGGCTTCTGCCAAACGCTGATTGTATCCGCCAAGCCGGTCGCCCTGTTCGGCGCCATGGATCCTCCACCCTTCGCCCAGGCCGATCTGTTCCGGCTTGCCGGCTTTCTGATCGTGCCGTTTATCGCCCTGCTTCTGGTCTTCGCCACGCTGGTCTGGCCTTTGCAAGGTCTGCCGCTGCGCTGAGCCGCCGGAAAACGAGGCAAAGAGGTCGCCGCTGGCGGCCTTTTTTATTTATCCGGCTAAGTTTTCTTCGCCTTTGGCGGAATAGAAGTCGCAGCGCCCCGTTCCTCCTCTGTCACAGCATTGTCACAGTGGAAAAGGAACGATCCATGTCTTTCACGGTTCTAGTCGCCCCCTCCGGTTTCAAGGAAAGCCTCTCGGCGGACGAAGCCGCCGATTGCATCGAAAAGGGCGTGCGCCGGGCGTTTCCCGACGCCATAGTGCTGAAGGCGCCGATGGCCGATGGCGGAGAGGGGTTCACCAGGGCCCTCGTCAAGGCGACCGGCGGCACGCTTCATCATCTGACGGTAACCGGCCCCGTCAACGATCCGGTCGAGGCGCATTTCGGTTTTCTCGGCGGGTGCAGCGAGCCGACCGCCGTCATTGAGATGGCTGCCGCCGCTGGGCTCAGCCTTGTTCCCCGCAGCAAGCGCAACCCATGCCTGACGACGAGCCACGGCGTCGGCGAACTCGTCCGTGCGGCACTCGATCACGGTGCGCGCCGCATCCTGCTCGGCTGCGGCGACAGCGGCATCAACGACGGCGGCGCCGGCATGGCCGAGGCACTGGGCATCCGGCTTCTCGACAACGAAGGCGACCTTCTGCCGCGTGGCGGCGCAGCGCTCACCGATCTCGCCGCCATCGACCTGTCCGGCCGCGATCCACGCCTCGACAGTGTTCGTATTGATGCCGCCGTCAACTGGCACAATGTGCTGCTCGGCGAGCGCGGCGTCGCCCGGGTCTTCGGCCCCCAGAAGGGTGCGACGCCGGAGCAGGTGGAGGTTCTTGCCGCGGCGATGGAAACCTACGCAGCAGGCATCTTGCGCGCGACAGGCGCAGAGGTTGGCATGGCGCCCGGTTCGGGGGCGTCGGGCGGGCTTGGCGCCGCCATTCTCGGCCTGCTCGGCGGCAAGCTGCATTCCCGCTACGACATCGTCATGCAATATCTGGAACTCGACCGCTTCATAGAGGAGGCGGATCTCGTCATCACCGCGGAAGGCAGCCTCGACGGCCAGACACCCTTTGGCAAGGTCCCGGCAGAGGTGGCGCATCGTGCGAAACGCGCGGGCGTTCCCGTCATCGCGCTGGCCGGGACGATCGGCGAGGGCGTGCGGCTCAATTTCGAACATGGCATCGACGCCTTCGCCTCCATCCTCAGCCGGCCCTGCTCGCTGGAGGATGCGATTTCATCCGCACCAAAACTGCTGGCCCACGCGGCCGAAGACGCCGCCCGCATGGTTATGGTCGGTATGAGCCTGCGAAATCGGCTGGAAAAAGCGGCTTGAAAGCGGTGGCCTTGCGCCGCCCGGTGGAGGGGCGGTGCAGCCATCGAAGGGAACATTACGAAAATATAATGATCCCAAGGGCTTCAACTTCGGGGTGGGCGGTGTCACATGTTTATCAAAGGGACGGCAGAGGCATGACCTCGATCCGAGAAACACCGATGACCAAGACCGCACGACCGAAAGCAGACGCGACGCCCGGCGAAGAGGGTGGTCACGCCAATGTGACCTTCATGCCGGGCGCGACCCCGCCCGCGCGGCGCAAGCGACGGTCGCGTGCCTGGATCTGGCTTCCCGTCATCGCCCTTGTCGCCGGCGTCGGTTATTATGGCTGGCGCGCCTATGCGCCGGCTGAAACGACGACGGCGATCATCACGCAGGCGGTTACGCGCGGCGACATCGAAAATGCGGTGACGGCGGTCGGCACGCTGGAGGCCGTGAAGTCGGTCGATGCCGGCGCGCAGGTTTCCGGCCAGCTCAAGGCGATGCATGTCGAGATCGGTGATGCGGTAAAAAAGGACCAACTGATCGCCGAGATCGACCCGGCGACCATCGAGAACCGTATCGAGATCAACCGGGCGGAGCTCGCCAACCTCCAGGCGCAGCTCCAGTCCAAGAAGGCGCAGCTCGTCTTCAAGCAGGCGAATATCGCCCGTCAGCGCAACCTCGTTGCCGGCAATGCCGCCGCCCAGCAGGCGCTTGATCAGGCTGTCGCCGATCTGGCAGCAGCAGAGGCGGACGTCAACGCGACCGAGGCGCAGATCCGCAAGCAGCAGGCGACGCTCGCCGGCGACGAGGTCGATCTCGGCTATACGAAGATCTATGCGCCCATGGCCGGCACCATCGTCGCCAATCCGGTGAAGGAAGGCCAGACGCTGAACGCCAGCCAGACGGCGCCGACCATCGTCACGATCGGCGATCTCTCGACCATGACGGTACGCGCCGAAGTCTCGGAAGCGGATGTTGGGCGCCTCAAGGTCGGCATGGAGGCCTATTTCACGTTGCTCGGCCAGCCGGGAAAGCGCTTCACGGGCAAGCTGCGGCAGGTCGAGCCGTCGCCGACGGTCGAAAACAATGTCGTGCTCTATAATGCGCTGTTCGATGTGCCGAACGCGGACGGTGAGCTGATGATCTCGATGAGTGCACAGGTATTCTTCGTGCAGGCGGCCGCGCGTGACGTGCTGGTTGTGCCGAGCGGGGCCGTGACGATGAAGCGCGGCGACGGCAAGGCGCAGGTGACGGTCGTCACGGCGTCCGGTGGCAACGAGGTGCGCGACGTCGAGACCGGCATTCGCAACCGCGTCAGCGTCGAGGTGAAAAGCGGCCTTGCCGAAGGCGACCGGGTCGTCGTCGGGTCTGGCGATGCCGACGGCAGTGCTGCGAGCAACCGCGGTTCGCGGCGCAACATGCGCATGCCGCCGATGTTCTGAGGAGGCTGCCATGACGGCGCTCATATCGCTCAAGGACGTCACGAAAACCTATTTCAACGACGGTTTCGCCGTGGAGGTGCTGCACGGCGTCTCGCTGGACATCGAAGCCGGCGAGTTCGTCGCGATCATCGGCCAGTCCGGTTCCGGCAAATCGACGTTGATGAACATTCTCGGCTGTCTCGACCAGCCGACCACCGGCACCTATCTCATCGACGGCGAGCCGGTTTCCGATTTCGAAACGGACGACCTGGCGGCGCTGCGCCGCCGCACCTTCGGCTTCGTGTTCCAGAGCTACAACCTTATTCCGACGGCGAGTGCGCGCGAAAATGTCGAGGTGCCGGCAATCTATGCCGGCATTTCGGCGCGCGACCGGCAGGAGCGGGCGGACATGCTGCTTTCGTCGCTGAAGCTTGGCGACCGGCTCGACCATCGGCCGAACCAGCTTTCCGGCGGCCAGCAGCAGCGCGTGTCGATCGCCCGCGCGCTGATGAATGGCGGCCGCGTCATCCTCGCCGACGAGCCTACCGGCGCGCTCGACAGCCAGAGTGGCGAGGAGGTGATGGCCCTGCTACGCAGGATGCACCAGGACGGCCATACGATCATCCTCATCACCCATTCGCGCGAGGTGGCGGAAGCCGCCGACCGGCTGATCGAGATCCGCGACGGCCGCATCACCTCTGACCGCGCCCGCAAGCCGCGCCCATCCTCGACGGCGGCGGCAGGCCTGCAAAGGGCCGTGAAGGAAGGCTCGGCCGCGATTGCCGATGTTTCCGAAGCGATCAAAATGGCGATCCGGGCCCTGCATGCCAACCTGTTCCGCACCATTCTGACCCTGCTTGGCATCGTCATCGGTGTCGGCTCGGTGGTTGCCATGCTGGCCATCGGCACAGGCGCGCAGAACTCCGTGCTTGACCGCATCTCCTCGATGGGGTCGGACCTGCTTCTGGTGCGGCCCAGCATGGCGAATTTCCGCGGCGCCAGCGGCGGCATCCCGGTGACGCTTATTCCCGCGGATGCCGATGCGATCCTCGAGGTGCCGAATGTCACGTTCGCGGTGCCGGAAATGACGAGCACGGTGACGCTGCGCCACGGCAATATCGACTACCAGACCACGGCAAACGGCACGGTGCCGCAGTTTCCGCGCGCCAAGAACTGGGCGGTCGCTTCGGGCGAGTTCATCAATGCGGACGACATGGACACCTATGCGCCGGTCACCGTGCTCGGCCAGACGGTGGCAAAGACGCTGTTTCCCGACGGCGGCAATCCGCTCGGCCAGTATGTGCTGGTCAACAAGATTCCCTTCCAGGTGATCGGCGTGATGAGCGAGAAGGGGGCGAGTGCCGGCGGCAACGACCAGGACGATGTCATCCTCGTGCCGCTTTCCACTGGCGGCATGCGGATATTCGGCCAGCGCAACGTGCGCACCATCACCGTGCAGGTTGCGGATGCCTCGGCGATCGACCTGACGCAGGACGCCATCCAGGCGCTGCTCAACGAGCGCCACAAGGCCCAGGACACGCAGATCACCAACATGTCCTCGGTGCGCGAGGCGTTTACCGAAACCTCGAACACGATGAAGCTCTTCCTCGGTTCGGTCGCCGCCATCTCGCTGCTCGTCGGCGGCATCGGCGTGATGAACATCATGCTGGTAAGCGTGCGCGAACGAACGCGCGAGATAGGCGTGCGCATGGCGACGGGTGCACGCCAGCGGGACATCCTGTTGCAGTTCCTCATCGAGGCGCTCGTCGTCTCGGCGATCGGCGGCGCCATCGGCGTGGTGCTGGGCCTGTCCGTCGGCGGGCTTGCGCAGGCATTCGGTCTGCCGGTGAGCTTCACTGTCGGCCCCGTCGCACTCGCCTTCGCCTGCTCGTTCCTGACCGGCCTTGTCTTCGGTTACCTGCCGGCCCGCAACGCCTCGCGTCTTCAACCGGCCGTGGCGCTTGGCGCGGATTGAGTGGCCGATTGAGTGGATTGTCGGAGACCGTCTCCTGTGCCACCATAGGCGCGGGAGGATATCTGGATGGTGTCGACATTGTCGCACATACGGGAGATCGAGCGCGTCGGCATGGGCGCGGTCAGCCCGCGCGATGCGCCCGTCGTCCAGTCCTGGCTGCGCTGTCTCAACGATTACAAGCTCGATCCGACGATCGCGCAGGAAGCCTATATCGTTCCGGAACTGAAGCTGCGCGAACATCGCGAGCAGGCGGAAGAACTCATCCGCATCGGCCGCTCCGGTCTTGAGACGCTGTTCAATCAGATTGCCGAGCAGAACTACGTCCTGCTCCTGTCGGACGCCCGTGGCGTGACCGTCGATTTCATGGGCGATCCCACCTTCGACAATCAATTGCGCCGTGCCGGGCTCTATCTCGGTTCGGAATGGTCGGAAAACCGGGCGGGTACCTGCGCGGTCGGTGCCTGCCTCGTTTCCGGCGAACCGGTCATCATCCATCAGGACGATCATTTCGACACCAGCCATATCGGGCTGACCTGCACCGCAGCGCCCATCTTCGACACGCTGGGCAGTCTCACCGCCGTGCTCGACATTTCCCAGCTCCGTTCACCGACCGCCAAGGCCAGCCAGCAGCTCGCGCTGCATCTGGTTGCCTCCACGACGCGGCGTATCGAGCTTGCCAACCTGATGACCCGCACCCGCAACGACTGGGTGCTGCGCCTTGCCCGCTCGCCGGAATTCCTTGACGTCGATCCGGATGCTGCCATTGCGCTCGATGGCAGCGGCCGTATCACCGGCATGACCCATGGCGGGTTTGGCGCGCTCGCCCGGGCGATGGATCTCGGCGGGCTTTCGACGCGTGATGTCCTGGGACAGTCGATTTCGCAGGTTTTCGATATCGATGTCGACGACCTGCCACGCTTCATGCGCGGACGGCCGAACGGCGAAAGGCTGCTGCGGGCGCGCAACGGCCTCGTGCTGTTTGCCAGTGCCATTGCGCCCGCCGTCAATCTGCGCTCACCCGCCACGCCTGAACCACGCGTGCCGCGGGCACTGCGCGACCTCAGCCGCGGCGATGCCGCGATGGAAAGAATGTTGGCCCGCGCAGCGAAGCTGGCCGCGAAAAATATCCCGATCCTCATCCAGGGCGAAACGGGCAGCGGCAAGGAATATCTGGCGCGGGCGATCCATGATGGTTGTGGCGGCGAGGGCAATTTCGTCGCTGTCAATTGCGCGGCGGTCCCGGAACACCTCATCGAATCCGAACTCTTCGGCTACACGCCGGGCGCCTTTACCGGCGCCAGCCAGAAGGGCAAGCGCGGCCTGATCGAGGAGGCGAATGGCGGCACACTGTTCCTTGACGAGATCGGCGACATGCCGCTTGCCCTGCAAAGCCGGCTGCTGCGTGTGCTCTCGGAAAATGAAGTACAGCCGGTCGGCGCGCTGAAGGCGCGGCCGGTCCGCCTGCGCGTGCTCTCGGCATCCCACCGAGATCTGGCGGAACTGGTGAAGGAAGGGCGCTTCCGGCAGGACCTCTATTATCGCCTGAATGCCGCGACGCTCGCTCTGCCGGCCCTGCGCGAGCGGGAAGATCTCGGCTGGCTGATCGACCAGCTTCTCAGCCGCATTGAAAAGGAAAACGGTGAGATCTACCGGATCGACAAGGCAGCGCGGGCCGCACTGTCGGGGTATGACTGGCCGGGTAATCTGCGCGAGCTTTCCAATGCGTTGCGCGTGGCGGCAGCATTGTCCGAGGGCGGCCTCATCGATCTTGACTGCCTGCCGGAACACCTCTTTGCCGAATCCACCACGGACACATCGCAAGATGACGACGACCTGCGCCAGGCGCTCCGTAACTGTGGCAACAACGTTTCGGCACTTGCACGAAGGCTGGGTGTCGACCGCTCCACCATCCACCGTCGTCTGAAGCGTCTGAACTGATGCAACGGTTGCAACACCTGTTGCGCGCGGCCTGTTGCATTTGCTCCCCTCACCAAAACGTCACTCTCGCAACGCATTGAGATAACGAGTGAAATAGACCCGCCACCAGTCTGGCACGCCGCTTGCTGATCTTCCTTTGCGAAACAGGAGGAGGAAATGCAATGAAGGCACTGCGCTTTCACGCCGCCAAGGATCTGCGCATCGAGGAGGTCGAGGCGCCGTCGGCGCCAGCGCCGGATCAGGTGCTCGTCGAAAACAGGTTCTGCGGTATCTGCGGCACGGATCTGCACGAATATGCCTATGGCCCGATCTTCGTGCCAAAGGTGCCGCATCCCTTTACCGGGGCGTATGGGCCGCAAATCCTCGGCCATGAGTTTGGTGGCGTCGTCAAGGTGGTCGGCGCGGATGTCAGCCATGTGAAGCCCGGTGATCGCGTGTCGATCCAGCCGCTGATCATGCCGCGCCAAGGGGACTATTATGCCGATCGTGGCCTGTTTCACCTGAGCGCCAATCTCGCACTCGCCGGCCTGTCCTGGCATTCCGGCGGCATGGCTGAGGTCGCCCTTCTCAACGATTACAACGTCCAGCCCATTCCCGATGCGCTTTCCGATCAGGAGGCGGCACTCATCGAACCGACGGCGGTTGCCGTCTATGCTTGCGATCGCGGCGGGGTGACGGCCGGCAACAGTGTGCTCGTCACCGGCGCCGGGCCGATCGGCATTCTCGTCGCCATGGCCGCACGCGCTGCTGGCGCCTCGCAGCTCTTCCTCTCTGACCTCAACGACACACGGTTGGCGCTGGCCAGGGAGGCGCTCGGCGAGGTGCGCACGATCAATCCGAACACGGAAAAGGTTGGCGACGTCATCCGCGCCGAGACGGAGGGCAATGTCGGTTGCGACGTCGCCATCGAGTGCGTCGGCAACGAACATGCATTGAAGAACTGCGCCGATGCCGTGCGCAAGCAGGGCGTCGTCGTGCAGACCGGGCTCCACCCCGGCGAAAACCCGCTGAACTGGTTCGACGTTACCTTCAAGGATATCGATATCCGCGGTTCCTGGGCCTATCCAACCCATTACTGGCCGCGCGTCGCACGGCTGATCGCCAGCGGCCAGATCCCGGCGAGCCGGATCGTCACCAAATATGTCTCGCTTAGCGAGGCCGTCACGGCGGGTTTCGATCAGTTGCTCGACCCGGCCGGCAAGCACCTGAAAATCCTGATCGACCTTTCCCGATAGACCCATCCATCTTGCCGGGCGGTTGAAGAGCCGCCCGATATTCTGAACTGAGTAGGAGGAGAAACCATGCTCGACAAGACCCCCACCACCCGCGCCCAGGCGCTTCTCGATACGTTTGGCGCG
Source organism: Shinella kummerowiae (assembly GCF_009827055.1). Taxonomy (GTDB): domain Bacteria; phylum Pseudomonadota; class Alphaproteobacteria; order Rhizobiales; family Rhizobiaceae; genus Shinella; species Shinella kummerowiae. The sequence continues at coordinate 385,820 of NZ_WUMK01000003.1, read as the reverse complement.
GCCCTTGAAGCCGGCCGTATCGACGACGCCGTCAATCTGTTCGCGGAGGAATGCTACTGGCGCGACCTCGTCGCCTTCACCTGGAACCTCAAGACTGTCGAGGGCCGCGATCAGGTCCGCGATATGCTGCAGGCCCAGCTCGCCGCGGCAAGGCCGTCGAACTGGCGCGTGGCGACCGGCGAGGAGGCGACCGAGGCCGACGGCGTGCTGGAAAGCTGGATCTCGTTCGAAACGGCGACCGGGCGCGGTTATGGGCTGGTGCGCTTCAAGAACGGCCTCATCTGGACGTTGTTGACGGCGCTGGGAGAGCTCAAGGGCCACGAGGAGAAAACCGGCTTCACCCGGCCGCTCGGCGCAAAACATGGCCAGAACCTCGGGGCGAAGACCTGGAAGGAAGAGCGCGAGGACGAGGAACGCACGCTCGGTTACGAGAAACAGCCCTATACCGTCATCATCGGCGGCGGGCAGGGCGGTATTGCGCTCGGCGCGCGGCTGCGCCAGCTCGGCGTGCCGACGATCATCCTCGAAAAGAACGATCGGCCGGGCGATAGCTGGCGCAAGCGCTACAAGTCGCTCTGCCTGCACGATCCTGTCTGGTACGATCACCTGCCCTATATCGATTTTCCGAAGAACTGGCCGGTCTTCGCACCGAAGGACAAGATCGGCGACTGGCTTGAATTCTACACCAAGGTCATGGAGCTGAACTACTGGACCCGTTCCACCGCCAAGTCGGCGACTTGGGACGAGGCTGCCAAGGAATGGACCATCGTCGTCGATCGCGACGGTGAGGACGTGGTGTTGCGGCCGAAACAGCTTGTCTTCGCCACCGGCATGTCGGGAAAAGCGAATATTCCGGACTTCAAGGGCCGGGATCGCTTCGAGGGTGAGCAGCATCACTCGTCCCAGCATCCGGGGCCGGATGGCTACAAGGGCAAAAAGGTGGTGGTGGTCGGCTCGAACAACTCGGCCCACGACATCTGCGCGGCTCTTCACGAGGCGGGCGTCGATGTCACCATGATCCAGCGTTCGACGACCCACATCGTGCGGTCGGATACGCTGATGGATATCGGCCTCGGCTCTCTCTATTCCGAGCAGGCGCTGGCGAACGGCATGACGACGGCCAAGGCCGACCTCATTTTCGCCTCGCTTCCCTACCGCATCATGCACACGTTCCAGATTCCGCTCTACGAAAAGATGCGCGAGCGGGATGCGGAGTTCTATGCGGCGCTGGAAAAGGCCGGCTTCCAGCTTGACTGGGGTGCCGATGGATCGGGCCTCTTCATGAAGTACCTGCGCCGCGGATCCGGCTACTACATCGATATCGGCGCCTCGCAGCTCATCATCGACGGCAAGGTCAAGCTTGCGGCGGGACAGGTCGAGGAGATCACGGAAAACGCCATAAAGCTGTCGAACGGCGCGGAAATCCCGGCCGACGTCATCGTCTATGCGACGGGCTACGGGTCGATGAACGGCTGGGTCGCCGACCTCATCGATCAGGAAACCGCCGACACGGTCGGCAAGGTCTGGGGCCTGGGGTCCGACACACCAAAGGATCCGGGGCCGTGGGAGGGCGAGCAGCGCAACATGTGGAAGCCGACGCAACAGGAAGCGCTGTGGTTCCACGGCGGCAACCTGCACCAGTCCCGCCACTATTCGCAGTATCTGTCACTGCAATTGAAGGCGCGCATGGAAGGTCTGCCGACTCCGGTCTACGGCCTGCAGGCGGTCCATCACCGGAAGTAACCTCTCCTTTGGACCGGTTGGAATGGCGCGCAAAGGAACCGCGGGTCGATCGCCTGCGTTTCCTTCGCGCAAACCATTACCGAAAAGGAGAACATCCATGGTCGCTGCAAACGAAATCCGCGAACATATGGAAGTCCGTGCCGCCGATGGTGGCCATGTTGGCACCGTCGATCATATGGAGGGCGACAGCCGCATCAAGCTCACCCGGCGAGATTCCGAGGATGGGCAGCATCATCTCATCCCGCTCGACTGGGTCGATCACGTCGATGCGCATGTTCATCTCAACAAGGATGCGGAAGAAGTCCGTCGCCAGTGGTCGACGATGAACTGACATCCTTCAGCATAAAGACGGCTCGGTGGACATAGCCGGGCCGTTTTTCACCTGGCATCAGGCAAGCGTAATGGTGACGCCCGCTGTCTTGAGGGCCGCCGCAACGTCGCGCGGAGGCGCCTTGTCGGTGAAGAGGTCCGTGACGGCGCTGAACTCGCAAACCCGCACGAGGCCCTGCCGGCCGAATTTCGTATGGTCGGTGACGATAATCGCGCGACGGCCCTGCGCCACCACGGCGCGGGCAAATTCCGCCTCCTCGAGATCGTAATCCATCACCCCGATCGTCGCATCGATCGCTCCGGTCGAGATGACGGCGTGGCCCACCGTGAAGTGGCTGATGAACTCGATCGCCGATATGCCGAAGGCGGCACCGTTATCGCTGCGCAATTCGCCGCCCGCCATGTAGACGCGGTTGTCGTTGACCGTCGACAGCGTGCGCGCGATGTCGGAGGAGTTGGTGACGACCGTCAGGCGCCGGTGACCGAGAAGCTCGCGGGCAAGGTAGCTCGTCGTCGTGCCTGTATCGAGCATGATCGAATCGCCGTCGCGAATGGTCGCGGCCAGCGACACCGCTATCGCTTTCTTGGCTTCGCTGTTTTCGCGCATGCGCTTTTCGAAAGGTGCTTCGCCGACGATGGAGGGCAGGGCCACGGCGCCGTGCATCTTCACGACGGTGCCGTTTGTCGTCAGCGGCTTGATATCGCGGCGCACGGTTTCCAGCGAGACGTCGAGCCTTTTTGCAAGGTCTGCAATCGTCACCGTGCCGTCCTGCTGGAGGAGGCGGATAATGTCGTTGTGGCGTTTGGAATGGTTCATAATCGTCGAGCCCGCAAAGCGTTCCGTTGTTTCATAATCCCTTGCGGGCTCGCTGGCAAGAAAACTTCAAAAACGGTCATAAAAGCAGAAAAAGCCACATTTGAGGATTGACAGCCGCTTTCCTCCGGCATGACATTGACGGCGCGCGCAGTCGAGAGAAAAAAACCGGGAACCGCGTGCGAAGGCGGCTCCACGCCCTGTGGAGCGCGGGAGGACATGAATGGACGGGCATGCCGAGCTCAGCCGCGGGGTCGAAGATCGCATCCGGGCCATGCCGTGTTGGAGCGGACGCATCGAGATCGCGCCTTTGAAGGGGGGCATCAGCAATGAAAGCTATCTTGTCCATGACGGCGCGGGGCGCCATGTCGTGCGTTTCGGCAGGGATTATCCGTTCCACCATGTCTTCCGCGACCGCGAACTGATGACGGCACGAGCAGCGCATGCGGCGGGATTCGGGCCGGCGGTTCATTTTGCCGAGCCGGGCGTCATGGTCTCGGCCTATCTTGGCGCCAAAACCTTTGGCGCGGCGGATGTCGTCGCCGAACGGCTGCGGGTGGCGCAGGTGCTGCGGCGTTTCCACACGGAAATGCCCGCGGAAATCAGCGGCGCGGCGTTTCTGTTCTGGCCCTTCCATGTGGTGCGCGACTATGCCCGCACGCTCAAGGCCGGCAACAGCCGCATGACACGGCATTTGCCGGGATATCTCGTGCTTGCCGACGAACTGGAAGCCGCGCAGGCACCTTTGCCGATCGTCTTCGGTCACAACGATCTCCTGCCGGCCAATATTCTTGACGACGGTGAACGGCTCTGGCTGATCGATTTCGAATATGCCGGTTTTTCGACGGCGATGTTCGATCTGGCCGGTGCGACGTCGAATGCCGGCCTTTCGCCCGAACAGGCGGATGATTTTCTGGCGGCCTATTTCGGCGGCGTGCCGGATGCGGCGCTCCGCCGCTCCCATGTTGCCATGCAATGCGCCTCCCTGTTGCGCGAGGCGATGTGGAGCATGGTCTCCGAACTGCACCTCACCGCACCGGGTGCCGACTATGTCGGCTACACGACCGAAAATCTCGGCCGCCTCGACCAGGCCGTCGACCATTACAGATCCACATACGGGAAACGAACCAAATGACCCTGCCATCCCATGCCGAGATCGTTGTCATCGGCGGCGGCATCATCGGCTGCTCGACGGCCTATCACCTTGCGCGTGATCACAAGGCGGATGTCGTCCTGCTCGAACAGGGCACGCTGACTTCCGGCTCGACCTGGCATGCGGCAGGTCTCGTCGGTCAGTTGCGCTCTTCGGCGTCGATCACCCGCGTCCTGAAATACTCCGTCGACCTCTATAAGGACCTCGAGGCCGAAACGGGCCTTGCCACGGGCTGGAAGATGTCGGGATGCCTGCGCCTTGCCACCAATCAGGACCGCTGGACCGAGTACCGCCGCCTCGCCACGACGGCCAAGAGTTTTGGCATGGACATGCACCTGTTGACGCCGCAGGAGGTGAAGACCATGTGGCCCCTGATGGAAGTCGGCGATCTCGTCGGCGCCAGCTTCCTGCCGACGGACGGGCAGGCGAGCCCCTCCGACATCACCCAGTCGCTTGCGAGGGGTGCACGCATGCACGGCGCGAAGATCGTCGAGAACGTGCGCGTCACCGGTTTCGAGATGAAGGATGGCTGCATCACGCATGTGCGCACCACGCTCGGCGACATCGCCTGCGACAAGGTGGTCAACTGCGCCGGCCAGTGGGCGCGGCAGGTGGGCGCCATGGCGGGCATCAACGTGCCGCTCCAGCCGGTCAAGCACCAATATATCATCACCGAAAAGATATCCGGCCTGTCGACCGACGCCCCGACCATCCGCGATCCCGACCGGCGCACCTATTTCAAGGAGGAAGTCGGCGGGCTGGTGATGGGCGGCTATGAGCCGAACCCGCAGCCCTGGACCACGGGCGACGTGCCCGATGAGTGGGCTTTCCGCCTGTTCGACGACGATTTCGACCACTTCGAGCAGCATATGGAGCAGGCGATTGCCCGCGTGCCGGCGCTGGAAACGGTCGGCGTCAAGCAGATGATCAACGGGCCGGAGAGTTTCACGCCGGACGGCAACTTCATTCTGGGTGTCGCGCCGGAATGCAGGAACATGTTCGTCGGCGCCGGCTTCAACGCCTTCGGTATTGCGTCCGGCGGTGGTGCCGGGTGGGTGCTGGCGCAATGGGTGGTCGATGGCGAGGCGCCGCTCGACCTTTGGGTCGTCGATATCCGCCGCTTCGCCGGCATGCACCGGGACCGCCAATGGGTGCTCGACCGCACCCTGGAGGCCTATGGCAAACATTACACGATCGGCTTCCCGCACGAGGAATACGAAAGCGGCCGCCCGCGCGTCGTCTCGCCGCTTTATGAGCGCCTGAAGGCGCATGGTGCCGTCTTCGGCTCGAAACTCGGCTGGGAGCGCCCGAACTGGTTTGCACCGAAAGGTATCGAGCCGAAAGACGTCTATTCGATGGGCCGGCAGAACTGGTTTGCCGCCGTTGGCGAAGAACACCGCCATGTGCGCGAGGCCGTCGGCATCTTCGATCAGTCCTCCTTCGCCAAATACGAGATGACGGGCCAGGACGCGCTGAAGGCACTTGACTGGATCTGCGCCAACGATGTCGGCAAGCCGGCGGGCCGGCTCACCTATACCCAGCTCCTCAACAGCCGCGGCGGCATCGAGGCGGATCTGACGGTGGCGCGACTTTCGGACGACAAATTCTACATCGTCACGGGCACAGGCTTCCGCACGCATGACCTCGGCTGGATTGCCGACCACGTTCCGGCCGGCTTCGACGTCTCGTTGCGTGACGTGACGGAAGAATTCGGCACGCTCTCGCTGATGGGGCCGAAGGCGCGCAACGTGCTCGCTGCGGCGACCAATGCGGACGTCTCCAACGCCGACTTCCCGTTCGGCCATGTGCGCGAAATCGCCATTGCCGGACATCCGGTCCGGGCGCTGCGCGTCACCTATGTCGGCGAACTCGGCTGGGAACTGCACGTGCCGATCGGCGTCATCGGCGCCGTCTTCGACGCGCTCATGGCGGCGGGCGCCCCCCACAATATCCGCCCCGTCGGCTATCGGGCGCTGGAATCGCTACGCCTTGAAAAGGGCTATCGCGCCTGGGGTTCGGACATCACGCCGAACGACACGCCCTTCGATGCCGGCCTCGGCTGGGCGGTGAAGCTGCGCAAGGAGACCGACTTCCTCGGCCGTCGGTCGCTGGAAAGCGCACAGGCCGAGACGCGCAAGAAGGCGTTCGCCGGCTTCACGGTCGATGACCCGAATATCGTGCTGGTCGGCCGTGAAACGATCCTGAGGAACGGCGAGCCGGTCGGTTATCTCACAAGCGGTGGCTATGGCTACACGCTCGGCAAGAATGTCGGCTACGGCTATGTGCGTCGCGCCGAGGGCGTGGACGATGCCTTTCTTGCAGAAGGCACCTACGAACTGGTCGTCGCGATGGAACGCACACCGGCGAAAATCCATCTGGAGCCGCTTTATGATCCGACGGCTGCGCGGGTGAAGGCCTGAGCAGCCGAAAGCCGGAAAGTCTCTCCAGGTTTGGAAGGCTGCCACATCCATCTTTGTCGACCTCGGCTTCCGGGCCGAGGTTTCGTTTTCGTGCGTCGAAATGAACGTTCAATGCCCTGTCGTGGTCATCGGAAATATAGTATAGGGGGGTATATTATAAATTGCGGTGCCTGCCATGAGCCATACTGTCCACCAGAAAGATAAGCTGATTGCCCGTGTCCGGCGCCTCAAAGGGCAGATGGAGGGCATCGAACGCGCGCTGGAAGGCGAGGCGGGATGCGGAGAGATCTTGCGTCAGCTCGCGTCGGTGCGCGGCGCTCTGGCGGGTCTGACCGCAGAGGTGATGGAGGATCATCTGCGCCATCACGTGGTGGAGGCTGAAACCGAGGCCGGTCGTCGCCATGGCGGCGAGGAGCTGATCGAGGTCATCAGGACCTATCTGAAATAGCCGGTGAGACGGAAGGACCAAACCATGACGACCAACCCCACGGCAAACCGCACGCATGACCACGTCTTCCTCGGTGCGGATCATCACAGAAATGAGCGCAAGGTCTGGCTCGTCATCGTGCTGACGTCGGGCATGATGGCGGCGGAAATCGTCGCTGGCACGGTGTACGGCTCGATGGCGCTGGTGGCGGATGGCTGGCACATGTCGACCCATGCCGGCGCCATGCTCATCGCAGCCCTTGCCTATTCCTACGCCCGTCGCCACGCCCGCGACCCACGCTTCACCTTCGGTACGGGCAAGCTTGGCGATCTCGCCGGTTTTGCCAGTGCCATCGTGCTGGCGCTGATCGCGCTCCTCATTGGCTGGGAAAGTTTTGTGCGGCTTGCAAATCCCGTCGCCATCGGCTTCGAGCAGGCGATTGCCGTTGCCGTCGCCGGCCTCGCCGTCAATTTGCTGAGCGCGTGGCTGCTACGCGACGACCCCGGGCATCATCACCATTCACACGGCCATGCACATTCGCATGACCACGGCCATGGTCACGATCATCACGATCATGGTCACCATCGCCGTGACAACAATCTGCGTGCTGCCTATCTGCATGTGCTGGCGGATGCGCTGACCTCGGTTCTTGCCATCGTCGCCCTTCTGCTTGGCCGCAGCTATGGCTGGCTCTGGGCGGATCCGGCCATGGGTGTTGTCGGCGCGCTCGTCATTGTGCGCTGGTCATGGAGCCTTATCCGCGAGACCGGCGGGGTTCTCGTCGATGCGGTCCCGCAAGGAGAGGGACTGGTGGACGGCATCCGCACGGCGCTGGAGCATGGCCAGGAGCGCATCACGGATCTCCATGTCTGGCAGGTTGGTCCGGGCCATCATGCGGCGATCGTGTCCATTGTCTCTCCCGAACCGAAGGCGCCGGCCATTTACAAGGCGCGCCTGGCCCATCTCGGCGCCCTCTCGCATGTGACCGTCGAAGTTCAGCCGGCTTAGGGGCGCAGGGGCGACGCCGTGGGTGTCGCTTGCTATCCGTGCTCGCTTGCAAGATATTTCAGCCGGTGACCTTGATTTCATGTCTGCAACCTGAAATATATTTCATCGTATGAATTATATTGACAGGCGGTCTGCTTTGCGATTACCTGCCCATACCGGACTTCGAGGAGGAAGTTCGGGTTTCAACGCGATCAGCGGCGTCATCTCGACGCCCTCGGGCTTTTTGGGAGGGGCTTCGGCCTCGAGGAGGATTTTTGCGCACTTTTCTCAGCACGACCGCGATGGCGGTCCTTGCAGCCACGCTTTTTGCCGGTTCCGCCGCCGCCGAGACGGAAAACCCGTTCCGCTGCAAGCCGGGCGAAAAATATGTCATGAACGTCATGGTCTCGGGCGTCGAATACTGGTTCCCGGTCTATGAAATGTTCAAGCAGGCCGGCCAGCAGCTCGGCTGCGAAACGGAATATACCGGCACGCCGGAATATGACGTCAACAAGCAGATCGCCACCTTCGACCAGGCGCTCGCCCAGAACCCGGCCGGCATCCTCGTACATCCGATGAACTCCGACCCGTTCATCGAGCCGATCAACCGTGCCATCGACCAGGGCACGGCGGTCGTGACATTTGCGGCCGACTCGCCGCTCTCCAAGCGCGTGTCCTTCATCACCTCGGACAACACCCGCGAAGGCACCTATGCGGCCGACGCGATTGCCGAGAAGATGGGTGGCAAGGGCGAATATGCGGTGCTCGAAAATCCGGGCCAGGACAACCACGACAAGCGCATTGCTGCCTTCATCGCCCGCATGGAAGAGAAGTGGCCGGACATGAAGCTGGTCGGCCGTGCGGCCTCCAACCAGGATCCGACCAAGGCCTATCAGGGTCTGTCGAGCTTGATCCAGGCCAACCCGAACCTCGGCGCGGTCTTCATGCCGGAAGCCAACTCCGCCATCGGCGCGGCGCAGGCCAACAAGGAATCGGGCGGCAAGGTCCTCGTCATGTGCGCGGACGTCAACGCCAACATCCTCGACATGATCAAGGCCGGCGAAGTGTTCGGCTCGATCAACCCGAACCAGGGCATGCAGGGTTATATGGGCTTCATGCTGCTGTGGCTCGCCAAGCACCCGGAACTCATCGACCCGATGAACGACGCCAAGCGCTCGGGCTTCAACCCGATGAGCATCCCGGTCGTCGACAATGGCCTGTCGATCGTGACCGCCGAAAATGCCGACGACTTTTATTGGGACAAGTACCTGAAGCGTCGCGGCACCAAGGGCATCGAGGAGTAAGCTCCCAAGCGAACGCCATCCGCGCCGCGAGGCGCGGATGGGAGAATGGGCAAGTGTCTGCGGCAAGCCCCCTCATCCGGCCCTTTTGGGCCACCTGCTCCCCGTTGGGGAGAAGGGAAAAGGAGATGCCGGCGATCTTCCCCTTCTCCCCAGCGGGGAGAAGGTCCCGGCAGGGGAATGAGGGGGGTGTCCATGGACGAAAGCCGAGGGAAGAGAGGAAAGACGATGGCGGAGCCGGTGCTCACCATTCATGGCGTGACCAAGCATTTCGGGGCAGTGAAGGCGTTGACCGACGTTGACTTCACGCTCGAACGCGGCGAGGTCCATGCACTCTGCGGCGAAAACGGTGCCGGCAAGTCGACGCTGATGAACATCATTGCCGGCGTGCTGCAGCCGACCGAGGGCGAAATCCGCGTCGACGGCAAGGCCGTGCGCATTGCATCGCCTGCCGCCGCCCAGTCGCTCGGTATCGGGCTGGTGCATCAGGAAATCGCGCTCTGCCCGGATGCGACGGTTGCCGAAAACATGTTCATGGCAGCCACGAACCGGCGTCGCTCTCCCTTCATGAATTACCGCGCGCTGGAACGCGACGCACAGGCGGTGATGAACCGGCTTGCCGCCATCGACGTGCGCCGCAAGGTCGCCGATCTGCCGATTTCCAGCCAGCAGCTCGTCGAGATCGCCAAGGCGCTGACGCTCGACTGCCGCGTGCTGATCCTGGACGAGCCGACCGCAGCGCTGACCGAAACCGAGGCGCAGCAGCTCTTCTCGATCATCCGTGACCTCAAGGCGAACGGTATTTCGATCATCTATATCAGCCATCGCATGGCCGAGATTTTCAGCCTCTGCGACCGGGTCACCGTGTTTCGCGACGGGCGCTATGTCTGCACCGATCGCATTGCGGACGTGACGCCCGACGACGTGGTGCGCCGCATGGTGGGTCGAGAGATCACGCAGCTTTATCCGGACAAACTCGGTGCGGACGAGGCGCCCGGCGCGACGATCCTCGAGGTGGACCGCATCGGTGACGATGTGCGCTTCCAGAATGTCAGCTTCAAACTGCGCAAGGGCGAAATCCTCGGTATCGGCGGCCTTATCGGCTCCGGCCGCACGGAGATCGCCGAGGGCATCTGCGGGCTCCGGCCGTGCACCGCGGGCACCGTGCGCCTGCATGGCGATACGCAGAAGATCAAGGCCTATTCCGACGCCGTGAAGGCGGGCATCGTCTACCTTTCCGAGGACCGCAAGGGCTCCGGCGTTTTTCTCGAGCTGTCCATCGCGCAGAACATTTCCGTGCTGGACCTGAAGGCACTGACCAACCCGGCCGGTCTGCTGAAACGTCGTGCGGAGACCGCACTGGCGGAAGATTTCGCAAAGCGGCTGGGGGTGCGCATGAGCGGCGTCGATGCGCCGGTCAAATCGCTCTCCGGCGGTAACCAGCAGAAGGTGGCGATCGCCAAGCAGCTGGCGGTGAAGCCGAAGGTCATCCTGATGGACGAGCCGACGCGCGGCATCGATGTCGGCGCGAAAACGGAAATTCACCGCCTGCTGCGCGATCTTGCGCGCTCGGGCATCGGCATCATCGTCATCTCGTCGGAAATGCCGGAGCTGCTCGGGCTCTGCGACCGCGTGCTTGTCGTACGGGAGGGACACATCGCGGGCGAACTCGGCGCTGAGGAAATGACGGAGGAGGCCGTGATCCGCCTGGCCTCAGGCATGGGCACGGCAAAGGCGGCGAACCATGCCGCGTGAGAAGAAACTGGGAGAGACGGGAATGGCAATCGACACGATGACGGCCGGCGCGCCGAAGACATCGCCCTTCAAACGCCTCGGCACGATGCGCGAGGCCGGGCTGATCGCGATCATCCTTGCGCTCTGCGTGGTCATGAGCTTCGCCTCGCCGCACTTCCTGACGCTCGGTAATTTCCGCGCCATGCTGATGAGCTTTTCCGTCGAAGGCATCGTCGTCGTCGGCATGACGATCCTGCTCATCGTCGGCGGCATCGATCTCGCGGTCGGCTCCGTCGTCTGCTTCGCGATGGTGCTCTCCGGCTCGTTGTTCCTCGCAGGGCTCGACCCGTGGACGGCCTCGCTGATCGGCATCCTGGCCAGCAGCGCCATCGGCGGCGCCATGGGCTTCTTCGTGACGGTCGTCGGGCTCAACCACTTCATCACGTCGCTGGCGGCCATGGTGATCGTGCGCGGCCTCTGCCTCATCATCACCAAGGGCACACCGCTCTCGCTCTTCACGCTGCCGGCCGGCTTCAAGGCGGTGGGGCAGGGCACCTTTTACGGCGTGCCCTATGTCATCCTGATCTTCGTCGCCGTCGTCGTGCTGTTCGATTTCCTGCTGCGCCGGGCGACTGCCTTCCGCAAGGTCTTCTACACCGGCAGCAACGAGAAGGCCGCGCTCTATTCCGGCATCAAGACCAACCAGGTGAAATTCTGGGTGACGGTGCTGTGTTCGACGCTAGCCGGTGTGGCAGGCGTCATCTATATGTCCCGCTTCGGGGCCGCCACGCCCACCTTCGGTGCCGGCATGGAGCTGAACATCATCGCTGCGGCCGTTATCGGCGGGGCCTCGCTCAACGGCGGCTCGGGCACCATTCTCGGCGCCATCCTCGGCATTGCATTGCTCTCAGTCGTCACATCCTCGCTGATCCTGCTCAATGTCTCCGTCTACTGGCAGGACATGATCAAGGGCTGCATCCTGCTCGCCGCCGTCTCCATCGATCACTTCATGCACAAGCGGAAGGCTGCCTGACATGCCGATCGCCAAGCTGAAACCCAAGACGACCGCGCCGCGCGAAGAGATCGTGATCGCCCGCCAGATGCACCAGGCGCTCGTGCTGCACTTCCTGGAAGGCCTGACGCAGGCGCAGATCGCCGACCAGCTCGGCCTCTCGCATGCCACCGTCAACCGCCTCATCAAGCGCGGCCGCCAGCTCGGCCTCGTCGAGATCAAGATCAAGTCGCCGGTGGAGCCGCTGGTCGACATGGAAGAGCGGCTTCTGGCGCTCGGCGGCATCAGCCGCGCCGTCGTGGTGCCGACGGTCTCCGACAATCCGCAGACCGCGTTGCAAGCGGTCGGTGAAGCGGCAGCCCGGCTGCTGCTCGAAGAAATCGCCGATGGCGACACGATCTGCATCACCGGCGGCAAGGGCGTCAGCGCCGTCGTGGCCGGTCTGCAGGCAGCACGCCGCTTCGATGTCGAGGTTATACCGGCAACGGGCTGCGTGCAGGGCAAACACTATACCGACGTCAACCACGTCTCGACGCTGATGGCCGACCGGCTTGGCGGGCGCTCCTACCAGATCCACGCACCGCTTTTCGCCGACGATGCCGCGCAGCGCGCGATGCTGATGAACATGCGGTCCGTCGCCGATGTGTTTCAGCGCGGCCGCGAGGCGAAGGTGGCGGTGGTCGGCATCGGCTCGATCCTGAGCACGGACTCGACCTATTACGACCTGCACCCCTCCTCCAGCGAGGACCGCAACGCGATCGAGCATTCCGGCGCGAGCGCCGAACTGCTCGCCCATCTGCTCGATGGTGAGGGCCGGGTTTGCGACTACAGCCTCAATCGCTCGCTGGTCTCGCTGACACTCGAGGAATTCGCCTCGATCCCGACGAAGATTGGCGTCGCGAGCGGCCTTAACAAGGCCGGCTCCATTCTCAGCGTGCTGCGTGGCAACCACCTCGACACGCTTGTCACCGATGAGGCGACCGGCGCGCGCATTCTCGACATTGCATCCCAGGAAGGATTTTCCGCATGAGCGGCGAACAATTGACCCGTGACATCGGGCGCTCCGGCGTCAAGGCCTCTGCCGTCGGCCTCGGCACCTGGGCGATTGGTGGCTGGATGTGGGGCGGTACGGACGAGGCGGAATCGATTGCCGCCATCCAGGCCTCTCTCGATGCCGGCGTGACGCTGATCGATACGGCGCCGGCCTATGGCCTCGGCAGGTCGGAAGAAATCGTCGGCAAGGCGCTGGCCGGCCGACGTGATAAGGCGGTGATCGCCACGAAATGCGGTCTCGTCTGGCACACTGAGAAAGGCAAGCATTTCTTCGACCAGGATGGCAAGCCGGTGCATCGCTATCTCGGGCGGGACTCGATCATCCACGAGGTGGAGGAAAGCCTTCGCCGGCTCGGCACGGATTATATCGATCTCTACATCACCCACTGGCAGGACCCGACGACGCCGATCGAGGAGACCGTCGCAGCGCTGGAGGAGCTGAAGCAGGCCGGCAAGATCCGCGCGATCGGCGCAAGCAATGTCAACCGGTCGGAACTCGAACAGTATATTGCCACCGGGTCGCTCGATGCGATCCAGGAGCGGTTCAGCATGATCGATCGTGAGATCGAGGCGGACCTGCTGCCGCTTACTATCAAGAACGGTGTGTCGACGCTCAGCTATTCCTCGCTGGCACTCGGCCTGCTGTCAGGCACGATCGGCCCGGACCGTGTGTTTTCCGGCGACGACCAGCGCAAGGGCAACCCGCGCTTCTCGGTCGCCAACCGGCAGAAGGCCAAGGATTTCTCCGAGGCGATCCGGCCGGTCGCGGAGCGCTACGGCGCCAGCATCGCGCAGGTGGTGATCGCCTGGACGCTAGCGCAGGAGGGCGTGACCTTCGCGCTCTGCGGCGCGCGCAACCCGGCGCAGGCGCTCGACAATGCGCGGGCGGGCACGCTCAGGCTTTCGACAGACGATCTTGCGGCGATCAATGCTGCCATATCGGCGCAACTTGTCACCATGGACGGATAACAGGCTGCCATCATGAACCGGAGAGAGACAATGGACGGGCTTCGCCGAAGCCCGAAGGTGGACGTGTGCGTCCTCGGCGGCGGCATCAACGGGCTCAGCGTCTTTCGCGAGCTGGCGTTGCAGGGCGTCAACGTACTCCTCGTCGAGAAGGACGACTATTGCTCCGGCGCCAGTGCTGCCCTCTCGCGCATGGTTCACGGTGGTCTGCGGTATCTGGAAAACGGCGAGTTCAGCCTGGTGCAGGAATCGCTCGTCGAGCGCGACCGACTGCTGCGCAACGCCCCCCATTATGTCGCGCCGCTGCCGACGACCGTTCCGATCTTCGACGTCTTTTCCGGGCTTGCCAACGGCATCGTGCGTTTCCTTGGCCTCACCCGCCGCCCCAGCCGCCGGGGCGCCATCGCCATCAAGACGGGCCTCGGCATCTATGATTTCCTGACGCGCAAACGCGCGCTGATGCCAAAACACCAGTTCCGCGGCCGCAAGGCGACGCTGGATAAGTGGCCGGCGCTCAATCCGGCGATCCGCAATTCCGCCACCTATTACGATGCCTGGGTCAGCCACCCGGAGCGCATCGGCATCGAGTTGTTGGGTGATGGTCTTTCCGCGGGGGCGAATGCCAAGGCCTTGAACTATGCGACGGTCGAGCAGATGGGGGCAGGGGAGTTCTTGCTGCGCGATCGTGTGTCCGGCGAGACGCTTGCCATCCAGCCAAGGCTGGTCATCAACGCGACGGGCGGCTGGATCGACATCGCCAATGGCGCCCTGTTTCCGCAGGAAGCGCGCCCCGCGCCCCTGATGGGGGGCACCAAGGGCTCGCACCTGATCATCGACAGTGCCGGCCTGCGCGATATGCTCGACGGGCACATGATCTATTACGAGAACGAGGACGGGCGCATCTGTATCCTGTTTCCCTATCTCGGCAAGGTGCTAGTCGGCTCGACGGATATCCGCGTTGACGATCCCGGCACGGTGCGCTGCGAGGCGGACGAACGGGACTACATCCTGCAATCGCTCGCCTTCGTACTGCCGGGCATAAAAATCCGGCCGGAGGAAATCGTCTTCCAGTTCGCCGGCGTGCGGCCCTTGCCGGCTAGCAAGGACAGTTTCACCGGGCGCATCCCGCGCGACCATTTCTGCACCGTGCTCGAAGGCTCGAATGGTGCGCCGCCGGTGCTGTGCATGATCGGCGGCAAGTGGACGACGTTCCGCTCCTTCGGCGAAATGGCGGCCGACATGGCGCTCGAACGGCTCGGCGTAACGCGTCGCGTCGATACGGCGGAGCGCGCCATTGGCGGTGGCCGGGTGTTTCCGAAGGATGGCAAGGGCTGGGTCCGCGCGCTCGCGGCGTCGACCGGCATTTCGGCGGATCGCACCGCCTTACTGTTCGCGCGTTACGGCACGGATGCCGAGGATGTCGCCCGCTTCATCGCGGCCGCCCCGGATCACCCGCTGCCGCATGCCGGCTACAGCGTGCGCGAGCTCATCCATCTCATCCGCTCCGAAGCGGTCGAACATCTGGACGACCTGCTGACGCGCCGCACCACGCTTGCCATCACCGGCGAGCTTTCGCTGGCCATGGCCGAGGCCGTCCTCGACGTGCTCGCCGCTGAAAAGGGCTGGCCTGCCCAGCGCGTCCCCGAAGAGCGCGGCCGTTTTCTAACCCTCATGGGTGAGCGCCACGGCGTCACCGAACAAAGCCTTTCCGCAAGGAATGAACAAAGGAGTGAATTATGCGAGACTACCGCAAGGTCCGGATGAACCGGCTGTTCGGCAACGGCCGTTGCCTGGATGTGGCGATCGATCACGGCGTTTGCAACGAGCCATCCTTTCTCGACGGATTGGAAAACGTGCCGGCCGTCGTGAAGGCACTGGTCGATGCCAAGCCCGATGCGATCCAGATGAACTACGGCCAGGCCGACCTGTTGCAGGATATCCCCGGCAAGGACAAACCGGCGCTGGTCATGCGTATCGACATGGGCAACCCCTATAACCGCATCCGCCATCGCGATATGTGGGCCGTGCTGCAGAACGAGGCCGAGCCGCTGATTGGTGCATTGCAGATGGATGCGGCCTGCGTGGTGGTCAACCTTTTCATGCTGCCGGACGAGCCCGACCTGTTCCGCCAATGCGTGCAGAACATTTCCCGCGTGCGCGCCGACTGCGAGAAGTACGGCATGCCGCTGATGATCGAGCCGCTCGTCATGCAGCCCGTCACCGAGCGTGGCGGCTACATGGTCGACGGCGATGCGGAAAAGATCGTCACGCTGACGCGTCTTGCGCGCGAGATGGGCGCCGATATCGTCAAGGCGGATCCGACGACCAATGCGGAGGATTTTCACCGGGTGGTCGAGGCGGCGCGTTGCCCGGTTCTTGTGCGTGGCGGCGGCAAGGAGGATCTTGGTGCCGTGTTTGCCAAATCTGCCGCCTTGATGCGGCAGGGCGCAATGGGCATGGTCTATGGGCGCAACATCTACCAGCACGCCAATCCGAACGCCGTGGTGCGCGGACTGATGGCGATCATTCACGACGATGCGGGCGGCGAGGAAGCCTTCGCGCTGTATCAGCAGGGTTGAGGCGCTGAAGCAATTCCAGGAAAACCATAGGCGGTCTTTCTGGAATTGCGAAAACTGGAGCCTTGGGAGGGGTTCGGAATGCAGAAATATCTGTTGGGGCTCGACGCGGGCAACACCGTCATCAAGGCGGTGATCTTCGACCTCGCGGGCCGGGAATTGGCGCATGCGGGCGAGGAGGGGCATAGCCGCATGCCATGCCCCGGCCATGTCGAGCGCGACCTCGGCGAGTTGTGGGCCAATGCGAAACGCGTCATCCGCACCTGCCTCGACAAGGCGGGTATCGCGGCGAACGATATTGCCGCCATCGGCTGCGCCGGTCACGGCAACGGGCTTTATGCGCTCGATCGGGACGGTGAACCGCTCATCGGCATCCAGTCGATCGACACGCGCGCCACCGGCCTCGTCGAGGAATGGCTGGCGGAAGGTGTCGGCGATCGCACCTATCCGATCGCCCGCCAGCGCCCCTGGCCGTCCCAGACACCGACGCTGCTTGCCTGGCTGAAGCGCTATCGGCCGGACGTCTTCAAGCGCATCGGCACGGTGTTCTACTCCAAGGATTTCGTCGTCAATCGCTTGACCGGCGAGCGCGTCAGCGAGATGTCGGACATGTCCGGCGCCGGGCTGCTCGATCTCGCTGCCCGTCGCTACGATAAGGCGCTGATGGAAGCCTATGGCCTTGCCGACTGCATGGACCTGCTGCCGCGACTGATCGAAAGCGCCGACATTGCCGGGCGGGTGACGGATGCCGTGGCCGCGGAAACCGGCCTTGCGGCAGGCACGCCGGTCATTGGCGGGCTATTCGACGTCGTGGCCTCCGCGCTCGGCTCGGGCGTCTCGCGCACCGGCAGTGCCTCGATCATCGCCGGGACGTGGAGTATCAACCAGGTCGTCATCGACGGTCCTGACCTCGATGGCCCGGTCTTCATGTCCTCGACCTTCGACCGCACGCGCTACATGGCGATGGAAAACAGCGCCACATCGGCGGCAAATCTCGAATGGCTGGTGCGGGAATTTTTCGAGGGTGAGCATGCGGAAGGCGTTTCGCCCTTTGACGCCGCCTGCGCACTGGCGGTAGAGATTGCGCCGGCGGCCGACGATCCGCTTTATCACCCCTTCCTCTACGGCGCGCAACAGGATGGCCATGCACGGGCCGGATTCTACGGCATCGCCGGCTGGCACACGAAGGGGCACCTGATCCGCGCCCTTCTGGAGGGTGTCGCCTTCGGCCATCGCCATCATGTCGAAACGATCCGCAAGGCCGGGGCGACCTTCGAAGAGGCGGTGCTGTCCGGCGGGGGCTCGCGCAGCCTTCTCTGGCCGCAGATTTTTGCCGACGTGCTCGGCGTGCCGGTGACCGTCGCGGTCTCGCGGGAGACGGGCGCGCTCGGCGCGGCAATCGCGGCGGGCACCGGCGTCGGCCTCTTTCAGGATTTCACGGAAGGCGCCAATGCCATGGTGCGGACCGACCGGCAATATAAACCCAACAGCGCCCTTGCCGCGCATTACGGCCGGCGCTACGCGCTCTACAAGGACATGACGGACGCCATGACGCCGCTTTGGCGGCGGCTTTCGGCAAGCGAACCCATGGCAACGGGAGTTGCGGCGTGAACCAGCATGTGAATGAAACGCCGGTCGACAAGGGCACCTACGATTTCATTATCGTCGGCGCCGGCTCGGCTGGCTGTGTCCTGGCAAACCGGCTGTCGGCCGACCCGAAGAACCGGGTGCTGCTGCTCGAGGCCGGCGGCACGGACCGCTATCACTGGGTGCATGTGCCGATCGGCTATCTGTTCTGCATGGGCAACCCGCGCACCGATTGGATGATGAAGACGGCGGCGGAAGCCGGGCTTAATGGCCGCGCCTTGAACTACCCGCGCGGAAAAGTGCTCGGCGGCTGCTCGTCGATCAACGGCATGATCTATATGCGCGGGCAGGCGGCCGACTATGACGGCTGGCGACAGGCGGGCAATGCCGGCTGGAGCTGGGACGAGGTGCTGCCCTACTTCCTGAAGTCGGAAGACAATTATCGCGGTAAATCCGCCATGCACGGTGCTGGCGGCGAATGGCGCGTCGAGCGCCAACGCCTCTCCTGGCCGATCCTCGATGCCTTCCGCGATGCGGCGGAGGAACTCGGTATTCCGAAGACCGACGATTTCAACGACGGCGACAACGAAGGCTCCGGTTATTTCGAGGTCAACCAGCGCGGCGGCCTGCGCTGGAACACGACGAAGGCCTTCCTGCGGCCCGCGATGAAGCGCAGCAACCTGCGCGTCCTCACAGGTGCCGAGACCGAGCGGCTGGAATTCGATGGCAAGGCGATCTCCGGCGTCCGCTTCCGCCTTGCCGGGCGGCTGTGCATCGCGCGGGCTTCCCGCGAGGTCGTGCTGTCGGCCGGTGCCATCAACTCGCCGAAGATTTTGGAGCTGTCGGGCATCGGGCGGCCGGATGTTCTTTCTGCCCTTGATCTGCCGATACACCATGCGCTTGAGGGCGTCGGCGAAAATCTTCAGGATCACCTGCAGATCCGCACGGTCTTCAAGATCGAAGGTGCGCGCACGCTGAACCAGCTCTATCACAACCTGTTCAGCCGCGCAGGCATGGGCCTGCAATATGCCATCAACCGCTCCGGCCCGCTTTCCATGGCCCCGAGCCAGCTCGGCATTTTTGCGAAGAGCGATCCGGCCGTCGCCACGGCCGATCTCGAATATCATGTCCAGCCGCTCAGCACCGACCGGCTCGGCGAGCCGCTGCACCGCTATCCAGCGGTGACCGTTTCCGTCTGCAATCTGCGACCGGAAAGCCGTGGCACCGTGCATGTCACGACGCGCGATGCGGCTTTGCCACCGGAAATCCGCCCGAATTATCTTTCGACCGTCGGGGACCGGCTGCTTGCGGCCAAGTCCATCCGGCACGCCCGCAGCCTCATGCAGACGAAGGCGATAAATCGCTTCCGGCCGCAAGAGATGCTGCCGGGGCAGGAGTACCAGAGCGATGAGGAGTTGATCCAGCGCGCGGGCGACATCGCCACCACGATCTTCCACCCTGTCGGCACCTGCAAGATGGGCGACGACCCGATGGCGGTGGTGGATTCGAAGCTCCGTGTGCACGGGGTCGGCAATCTGCGCGTCGTCGATGCCTCGATCATGCCGACGATCGTCTCGGGCAACACGAATTCGCCGGTCATCATGATTGCGGAAAAGGCGGCGGAGGCCATTTTGGCGCGCGCATAGGCAAACGTCTTGCGCTAGTTTGGCACCTCATCGCAGCGTTACTCAATCCAAGGCCTTCGCGACGTGAGCAAGCCGAACTACGGGGACATCGCCCGGCATGCCGGTGTCGGGACCGCCACGGTCGAGCGCGTGCTGAACGGCCGCGGCGGGGTGCGGCCCGATCTGGTCGCGAAGGTGGTCATTGCGGCGCGTAGCCTGAAATACCCGCGCACGCTGCCCGATACCCATCGCGGCTTGCTGCGCATCGAGGTGCTGATGGTGCGCCCGGAAACCACCTTTTATCGGCGGCTTTCCAAGGCGTTTGAACGCATTGCCGCGACGCTCGATCCGCTCGCCGTCGTCCACCGCAGCTTCACGGAGGAGATGAAGCCGGAGGAGATCGCTAAACGCATTCTTTCCACCGAGACGCCGAGGGCCGGCCTGATCCTCGCCGTTCCCAACAGTCCGCTGATCAGCGCTGCCGTGGAGGCAGTCATCGTCCGCGGCGTGCCCGTCGTTCATGTGGTGACTCGCGCGTCCGGCAACAGCGCGGAATTCGTCGGCATCGATAATTATGCCGCCGGCCGTACGGCGGCCTATTTCATCGCGCGAATGGCCAAGGTGGAGGGGCCAGTCGTGGCGCTCTGCCACCCGATCTACCAGGTGCACCGCGACCGTATTCGGGGCTTCTCCGACTATTTTCTGGATCATCCAGGGCCGATCGCCTTCGAATGGCTTGGTTACAGCCGGGATGAGGAGAGTTTCAGCGCGGAAACACTCTCCATTGCGCTTGAAAAATACCCAAACCTCGTCGGCCTCTATAACGCGGGCGGAGCGAATTCCGCGCTCATCAGCGTGCTGCGGCGCCATCCCCGCGGCCGCGATATCCTGTTCGTCGGGCACGAACTGACTGACTATACACGCACAGCGCTGGGCGAGGGCATCATGGATGTCGTGCTCGACCAGGCACCCGAGGCGCAGGCGCAGCGCGCGCTTGATCTCGTCCTGCGCCGCATCGGCCTGACCGAGATCGAACCGGACCGGAATCCCATTCGTTTCATCACCATAACCGCCGAAGGGCTTTGATCTGATTTGATCAAGGAAGCCTTCGCCGTTTCACAGCACTCCTGATAATTTTCAAGTCAGGAGGAGAGCCGGCGTTCCAACCAGAACGTACGGGTAAGGCGCATCACGCGCTCTCCTTTCACGAATTGTGCGGGCCAAAACCCGAAGGAGAGCGCAATGGACGATCTGAAATATGGCAAGCGCAACAAGCGCGGCGACTGGGCGCCGAACGAGCCGGTTGAAACCGCGCCGCTCTTCGTCTTTCCGCCGAAACTGATGGCGGTCCTGAAATGGCTGCCGCATTACTTCTTCCCGTGGAATGCGATCTTTGCCCTGTCGGCGGTCGCCTATTGGGCCTGGGTCATTCCGTCCGTCGAAACCATGCAGACATTGAGCATCGGTTGGGCCGCCTGGCTTTACATCGTGAATGCGGTCTGCGTTCTCCTCTTCTACGGCGCCTTCGAGGTCCACCTCTATGTGCTGAAGCGGCAGGAAAACCGCTTCAAGTACAATGGAAAATTCCCCTCAGACCAGAAGAACAAGGCCTTCTGGTTTGAAAGCCAGAACCTCGACAACATCCTGCGCACGTTCCTTTCGGGCGTCACCATCTGGACGGCGATCGAAGTGGCCATGCTCTGGGCCTATGCCAATGGCTATGCACCCTGGCTGAGCTTTTCGGAGAACCCGTGGACACTGGCGCTCGTGGCCCTCGTGGTGCCGATCATTCACGAATTCCACTTCTTTTGCATCCACCGGCTCATTCACACGCCGCTTCTCTACAAGTGGGTGCATTCGGTCCACCATAATTCCGTGAACCCGTCGCCGTGGTCATCGCTGTCGATGCATCCGGTCGAGCACCTGCTCTATCTTGGCACCGCCTTCTATCACCTGATCCTGCCGTCCAACCCGATCCTCATGCTTTACCAGCTGCACTATGCGGGTTTCGGCGCCATCCCCGGCCATGTCGGCTTCGACAAGGTCGAGGTCGGCGAGGACAAGCTGGTCGATAGCCACGCCTATGCGCACTACCTGCACCACAAATATTTCGAGGTGAACTACGGCGACGCGCTGATCCCGCTCGATAAGTGGTTCGGCACTTGGCACGACGGCTCGCCGGAAGGTGAAGCGCAGATGCAGGAGCGGTACCGCCGCCGCAAGGAAAAACTCGCTGCCCGCAAGGCACGCACTGAAGTTCAAGGAGCAGCCGAATGACCTGGGTTCCCGCCTGCAAACTCGATGACATCGAACAGGAAGGCGCCATCCGCTTCGATCACGGGGGCCGCACCTACGCGATCTACCGCGCGCCCGACGATCAGGTCTACTGCACGGCCGGTCTGTGCACCCATGAGGCGATTCATCTCGCCGATGGGCTGGTCATGGACTTCGAGGTGGAATGTCCCAAGCATTCCGGCGTGTTCGACTATCGCACCGGCGAAGCCCTGCGGCTTCCCGCCTGCGAGAACCTGAAAACCTATCCGGCCGAGGTGATCGACGGAGAGGTTCGCGTGGCCCTGTCCTAGGGCCACGTAGCAAAGACCGGGCCCGTCGGGCCTCCGGTGTGCGATCGGGTGAGCCGGCACCCATTGGGAGGATGAGATGAAATCCATGTACCTGGCGGCCGCCCTGGCCGCCATGATGGGAAGTGCTGCCTCGGCGGAGACGATCGGCGTCTCCATGCAGAGTTTCGACAACAACTTCCAGACCCTTCTGCGTGAAGGTATCAGCACGCGGGCTTCGGAAGTGAATGGCGTGGACGTGCAGATCGAGGACGCACAGACCGATATTTCCAAGCAGCTCAACCAGGTGAACAATTTCATCGCGGCCGGTGTGGACGCGATCGTCATGACGCTGACGGATACGTCTGCTGCGCCCGGCATCAGTGAAGCGGCCGAAAAAGCCGGCATACCGCTGGTCTACCTCAATCTTGAGCCGGACAATTCCGGAAAGCTGCCGGACAAGCAGGCCTATGTCGGTTCCAGGGAAACGGACTCCGGCAAGCTGGGTGCGGAAGCGGCCTGTTCGCTCTTGAAGGAAAAGGGCAAGGCGAGCGACGCGCAGGTCTATATCTTGATGGGTGATCTTGCCCACCAGGCCTCTCGCGATCGCACCAACTCGTTCAAGGAAACGCTTGGCTCCAGCGAGTGCAAGAGTGTGACGATCGCCGACGAACAATCTGGCGCCTGGACACGGACCAACGCGATGGACCTGACGACCAACTGGATCACCGCCGGCCAGCCGATCGACGTAGTTTTCGCCAACAATGACGAAATGGCGATCGGTGCCATCCAGGCACTCAAGGCAGCCGGCGTCTCGATGGAGGACGTCATCGTCATCGGCATCGACGCCACGCAGGACGGTCTTGCCGCGATGGCGGCCGGCGATCTCGACGCAACGGTCTTCCAGAACGCCAAGGGCCAGTCGGCCAGTGCGGTGAATGCCGCGGTCGCGCTGGTGCGTGGCGAGCCGGTCGAAAAGCAGGTCTGGGTGCCGTTCGAACTCGTGACACCGAAGAACATGGCCGACTACGCCAGCAAGAACTGATCCTCCCCGGCCGGCGCACGTGGATGCGCCGGTCGCTTTTCGCCACGGAGACAACATGGACGGTATCGTCATCATCGGTGCGGGCGAAGCCGGCACAAGGGCGGCCTTTGCAGCACGCGAAGCGGGGTTTGCCGGCACCGTCACGCTGGTCGGCTCGGAACCGCACCTGCCCTACGAACGCCCGCCACTGTCAAAACCCGTGGACGGCGCGGTCCAGATGAAAGCGATCTGCGCCGCCGAGACTTTGGCCGCCGCCGGTATCGACTATCGCCAAGGGGTATCGGCGTCCGGCCTCGATGCCGCCCGCCGCTCCGTGAGCCTGAGCGACGGTTCCACCCTGCGCTACGAAAAGCTGCTTCTCGCGACGGGTGCGCAGCCCAGGCGGCTGACCTGCCCCGGGGCGCAGCACGCGTTGGATTTCCGCACCTATGCCGAGGCGGCGGCGATCTTCTCGCGCGCCGAAGCCGGCAGGCATTTTGTCATCATCGGCGGCGGACTGATCGGCATGGAGCTTGCGGCGGTTCTGCGCGGCAAGGGGCTCGCCGTCAGCGTCATTGAGGCGGCCCAGAAGACGCTCGGTCGGGCCGTTCCTGCACGTCTTGCCGCCAAGCTTCACGACCGGCATATGGACGAGGGTGTCAGGTTTCATTTGGGGCAGGGCATTGCAGAGATCACGCCCGATGCCATCGTTCTCGCCGATGGCAGCCAGGTGCCTGCAGATATCGTCGTGGCCGCCATCGGCGTCCTGCCGGATACGCATCTCGCCCAAGCGGCCGGGCTTGCCATCGGCAACGGTGTCCTGACCGACGCGTTTCTTCGCACGAGCGATCCGCATATCTTTGCCGCGGGCGATTGTGCTGCTGTCTCGCAACCGGGCGGTGGGCATGTCCGGTTCGAGAGCTGGCGCAATGCCCGCAGCCAGGCCGAGACTGCCGCCCGCAACATGGCCGGAGCGGACGAGGCCTTTGTCGCCACCCCCTGGTTCTGGTCCGACCAGTATGATCTCGGTCTCCAGGTCGCCGGCGTGCCGCTGCCTGACCATCGCAGTGTCGTGCGACCGTCCGGCGGGGGAGAGCTGGAATTCTTTCTCGACGAAGGACGCCTCGTGGCCGCCGCCGGCCTTGGCCCGGGAAACAGCCTTGCCAAGGATATCAAGCTTGCCGAAATGTTGATCGCTGCTGGCATCAGCCCCGATCCCGCAGCCCTTGCGGATCCCGGTGTCAATCTCAAGGCGCTCCTCAAGACAGCGCGGGCGGCTTGATGCAGACCTTGCTTTTCTTCCAGTCGCTGTGGGCCATGGAGCGTCGACACACGGATGGATACGAACGCAGTCTCGCGGAAAACATCGCGATGATTGCGGACGCGGATTTCGACGGTGTCAGTGCGCACTATACCAACCGTGCGGACGTCGTTCGCCTCAACGAAACCATGCGCGGCACAGGGCTTAAGGTCGAGGGTGTCTGCTTCCCGCGCACCGTGGATGATCTGCGCCTTCCACTGGAGCTCGCGGCCGAATACCCTGTCAAACACATCAATCTGCAGCCCGATATCCGGCTGCGCCGGATCGACGATTGCCTGCCGCTGCTCGACGGCTGGATGCGGCTTGCGGACGATGCGGGCATTCCCGTGTTCATCGAGACACACCGCGATCGGATGACCACGGACCTGTTCTTCACCTTGGACCTGCTGGATCAGCGGCCCGATCTGCCGCTCCTTGCCGACCTGTCGCATTTCCTCGTCGGCCGGGAGTTCGCTTTTCCGGTCGAGGCGGAAAACCATGCGTTGATCCAGCGCATCCTTCGCAATTCGCGGGCTTTCCACGGCCGCGTCGCCTCGCGCGAGCAGGTGCAGATCGAAATCTCCTTTCCGCACCACCGCCCGTGGGTGGACCTCTTCCTTGAATGGTGGGACTACGGTTTCCGCCATTGGCGATCTCGCTCAGCGGATAATGCGGAACTCGTCTTCACCTGTGAACTCGGCCCCAAGCCCTATGCGATTACCGGCAGGGACGGAAACGACACGACGGACCGCTGGGCCGAGGCGCTCCTGCTGCGGCAGATGGTGCGCGATCTGTGGGATGTGACGGGACAAGCGACTTCGACCTGACGGTCAACGGCCGACCCGTCGGCGTCCGAACCCGCGACACATCTCCTCTGTCGCGGTTGAAAGGAGAGGGGCGGCTCCCGGCCGTCCCTCTTCTCGTGTCCGCCTGATGCGCGACGTTGCTCGGGAGAGGGCGATAGGAATTCCCTATCAAGCCATTCAAACCGTCCCCTTGATCATTCCTGACGAATGGCAAATACGTGATTTATGGATACTCCTTTTATCGGTAAGAAATCCTCCGCAGCCGGCGGCTGGGGAGCGTTGAAGAGCTGTGGCAAGCGCCTGCTGGAGAGCGGCATGCCGATCTCCGGCGCCCGCACCCTCTTGAAGGCCAACCAGCCGGACGGCTTCGATTGCCCCGGCTGCGCCTGGGGCGACCCGGAGCACGGCTCCTCCTTCGAATTCTGCGAGAACGGCGTGAAGGCCGTGGCGTGGGAGGCGACGGAAAAGCGGGCGACGCCGGCCTTTTTCGCGGCACACACCGTTTCGGAACTCCGCAACTTGACGGACTACGAACTGGAGCTTCACGGCCGGCTGACGCATCCGATGCGCTATGACGCGGCAAGCGACACCTATCTGCCGGTGGCGTGGGACGAGGCCTTTGCCGAGATCGGCGCCATCCTCAAGGGCCTGGAAAATCCGGACCGTGCGGAGTTCTACACCTCCGGCCGCGCCAGCAACGAGGCAGCCTATCTCTACCAGCTCTTCGTGCGTGTCTATGGCACGAACAATTTTCCCGACTGCTCGAACATGTGCCATGAGGCGAGCGGCGTGGGCCTGCGCCAGGCGATCGGCGTCGGCAAGGGCACCGTGCTTCTGGAGGATTTCGAGAAGGCCGATGCGGTCTTCGTGATCGGCCAGAACCCCGGCACGAACCATCCCCGCATGCTGGGGGATCTGCGCCGGGCGGCCATGCGCGGCGCCCGCATCGTCGTCTTCAATCCCATCCGGGAACGCGGCCTTGAGCGCTTCTCCGATCCGCAGGACAAGATCGAGATGCTGCGCGGCGGTTCGACCGACATTGCCAGCCATTATTTCCAGCCGCAGCTTGGCGGCGACATGGCCGCCGTGCGCGGCATGGCGAAGGCCGTGTTCGCCGCCGAGGATGCGGCGGCCGCCGCCGGCCTTCCCCCGGTCCTCGATCATGCCTTCCTTGCCGAGCATTGCGCTGGCTTTGACGACTATCGTGCCGCCGTCGCGGCGACGGGCTGGGCCGAGATTGAGGACCAGTCCGGCCTGACCCGCGACGAAATCGAACGGGCGGCGGATGTCTACATCAATGCCGAGCGCGTCATCTGCACCTGGGCGATGGGTGTCACGCAGCACCTACACTCGGTCGCGACGATCCGCGAGATTACCAATTTCATGCTGCTGCGCGGCAATATCGGCAGGCCGGGCGCCGGCCTTTGCCCGGTGCGCGGCCATTCCAACGTGCAGGGCGACCGCACCGTCGGTATCAACGAGAAGCCGCCGGAGGCGTTTCTCGATGCGCTGGAGCAGCATTTCGGCTTTGCCGTGCCCCGCAAACACGGACACAATGTGTTGTCGGCGATCGGCGCCATGCTGGATGGCTCCGCACAGGCCTTCATCGGCCTCGGTGGCAATTTTGCCCGCGCCACGCCCGATAGCGCGCTGGTCGAAAAGGCGCTTCGCAACCTCAAACTCACGGTGAACATCGCCACCAAGCCTAACCACTCGCATCTGATGCCGGGCGAGGTTTCCTACATCCTGCCGTGCCTGGGCCGGACGGAGATGGATCTCAATCCGGCGGGCCAGTCGCAGCTCATCAGCGTCGAGGATTCGATGAGCATGGTGCACGGTTCTGCCGGCATCAACCGTCCGGCCTCGCCGCATCTCCTCTCGGAAGTCGCGATCATTGCCGGTATCGCCAGGGTGACAGTCGGCACCGACATCGTCGACTGGCCGGCGCTTGCAAACGACTATGACCACATCCGCGACCATATCGAGGCGACCATTCCGGGCTTCGAGGCGTTCAACAAGCGTCTGCGCAAGCCGCGCGGCTTTCATTTGCGCAACACGGCGGCGCATCGGGAATGGGACACGCCGGCCGGCAAGGCAACGTTCTTCTCCGGGACGCTGCCGAAGGAGACCGTGCATCAGCGGGCAAAGCGTGGCGGTGGACGTTTCGCCCTGCAGACGTTCCGCTCGCACGACCAGTACAACACGACCGTCTACGGCCTCGACGACCGCTATCGCGGCGTCTACGGCGAGCGGCAGGTCATCTTCATTCATCCGGAAGACCTGAAAGCCATGGGGGCGAAAGCGGGAGAGCGTGTGGATGTGGTCGGAGATCATGACGACGGTATCGAGCGGCTCGCCGCGGATTTCCGCTTCGTGCCCTATGATATCCCGCGCGGCAGTATTGCCGGCTATTATCCGGAACTGAACGTCCTGGTGCCGCTCGGCAGCGCCGGGGAGGAAAGCGACACGCCGACCTCGAAGTCCATCATGGTGACCTTCCGCAAACGCGAGGCGGCGTGAGCGTCAGCGCGCCGGATATCGACCATTTCCTGGCCTGCGTCGCCCGCCTGCAAGCGGAGGTCCCGCACCTGACAGCCATACAAGCCGGTCTTCTCGCGGCTTTCCATCTCGGCATTGCGCGCGACAGCCGTACCTTTGCCCGCAAGCTTGGCCTCGCCCATGCTCTCGTGCTGCGAGAGTTGAATGCCGTTGCCGAGCCCGGCGGTCTGCTCCGCATCGAGCAGCGTGACGCGCGGACGATGCGCACCGCCTTCGCGCCGGGCCCAGACGCCGGGCGTCTTCTCACGCTGCTTCCGCCGGGTGAGGCGTTCTGATCGTTTGAGCCTGAACGCGCCGCGGCGCAGCGCATCATAAAACTATTTGACTAACTATTCAGTTTGTTTCTTACTGCGCAATGAAGCAACCGCGGGAGGGCGGGCGCGGAAGGTTTGCCCTGGAGGGGGATGGCAACGGAGGATCCGTCATCCTTGAACATCCCGGGCAGCGCAACCCGGCGTCCGTTTGTTGGCGCGTGCTTCGTTCCGTTCAAGCCGAGGGGGTTTTCATGCGCATGCCTGTGACTGCCGCCACATCGATCGCCGCGTTTCTCGCCTGCGGGCAGGCCCATGCGGAGGGGGTGCTGAACATCTACAATTGGGGCGAATATACCAATCCGAAGCTGATCCAGAAGTTCGAGGAGACCTATGACATCAAGGTGACGATCACCGACTTCGATTCCAACGACACGGCCCTTGCGAAGACCCGGCAGGGCGGTAACCAGTTCGACATCGTCGTGCCGTCCTCGACTTTCGTGAAGATCTGGATCGATGAAGGACTGCTGCTCGAATCCCGTCCCGACCAAATGGAGAATTTCAGGAACATGGACCCGCGCTGGGTGGACGTCGCGTTCGACCCCGGCCGCCACTATACCGTGCCCTGGCAATGGGGAACGACCGGCGTGCTGGTCGATAAAGCCGTCTATGCGGGCGACCCGAACACCTCGGCGATCTTCCTCGATCCACCGCCGGAACTCGTCGGCAAGATCAACGTGCTGCCGGAAATGGGCGACGTGATGGCGCTTGCCATCTATTACGAAGGCGGTGCGGCCTGCACCGATGACCTTGCCATCCTGCGCAAGGTTCGCGACCGGCTCGCGGCCGCGCGCGACAAATGGGTGGCGCTCGACTATCCGAGCACCGAAAAATTCGTCGACGGTGACTATGCGGCCGGTGTCAACTGGGGCGGTGCCGCGATGCGGGTGCGTCTGGCCAGTTCCCGCTATGTCTATGGCTATCCGAAGGAAGGGTATCCGATCTGGATGGACAATGTCGCGGTTTTGAAGACGGCGCCGAATGTCGGGAACGCAAAACGCTTCCAGAATTTCGTCATGGACCCGGAAAACGCCGCGCTGATCTCCGCCTATGCCCGTTACGCCAACGGCATCGTCGGTTCGGAACAATACATGCCGGAAGAGATGCGCAACGCGCCGGAAATCGTCGTTCCGGCCGAATTCATCGACAAGGGCCATTTCTCGCCCGCTTGTCCTCAGTCGGTCACCGACCTCTATACGAAAATCTGGACAGAGGTGCTGAAATGATGCGCCCAGCCGACAAGACAATCCTACCGGAGCCAAACATGAGCGATCTCGACCTGTGTTACCTGCCCGCCCACGAAGCGCTTCGCCGCTTCAAGAGCCGGGAACTCTCGCCCGTGGAACTGATGGAGGCGACGATCCGACGGGCCGAGACGCTGAAGGCCTCGGTCAATGCACTGACCTATACGCATTTCGACGAGGCGATGGACCTCGCCCGCAAGGCCGAAGCCAAATACGCCAGGGGCGCACGCACCGGCGCGCTTGAGGGCCTGCCGGTCGGCATCAAGGACGAAAGCGAGATCAAGGGCAAGCCGACGTCGATCGGCTCGCTGATCCACAAAGATCATATCGCGGATCGGACCTCGACGATGAATGCCCGCGTCATGGCGGCGGGCGGCATCGTGCATGCCCGCACCGCGACGCCGGAATTCTGCTGCGCCGGCACCACCTGGTCGCGCCTGTGGGGCGTCACCCGCAATCCGTGGAACCCGGATTTCACCTGCGGCGGGTCGTCTGGCGGCGCCGGTGCCTCGCTTGCTTCGGGCACCTCATCGCTGGCGACGGGCTCGGATATCGGCGGTTCGATCCGCATTCCCGCCTCCGCCTGCGGGGTCGTCGGTTACAAGCCGCCCTATGGCCGCAATCCGGACGACACTCCGTTCAACCTCGATTTCTTCTGCCACACCGGCCCGATGGCCCGGACAGTGAGGGATGCGATCCTGCTGCAGAACATCATGTGCGGCCCGAGCCCGGACGACATCGTCTCGCTTCGCCCAAAGCTGCGCCTGCCGCTGGAATACAAGCCGATCAAAGGGTGGAAGATCGCCTTCTCGATGGACCTCGGCCTTTTCGAAGTCGATCCGGACGTGCAGAAGAACACGCTCGCGGCGCTCGATGTCTTCCGCTCGCTGGGTGCGACGGTGGAGGCCGTCGATCTCGGCTGGCCGTCAAACGTGCTCGCTGCCGGCATGGGCTATCTCGAACATCTCTTCGGCGGCTATCTCTCGACCCTTCTTGACACGCACGGCGACAAGATGACCACCTATGCCCGTGAGTTCGCCGAACATGGCCGCGGCTCGAAATCCACGGATTTCGTCGCGAGCCTGGAGGTGGTCGGCGAGATGTACAAGACGCTCGGGCCGATCCTCGACCGTTACGACGTGCTTGTCTGCCCGACCAATGCACTGCCCGCCGTGCCGGCCGATTTCGATCAGACGACGGGCACAGTCGAGATCAACGGCAAGGTGGTCAACCCCTCGCTCGGTTGGGTCATGACGACGCCGTTCAACATGATGAGCCGTTGCCCCGTGCTGTCGGTGCCGACCGGCCACGCCGGCAATGGTGTGCCGACCGGCCTCCAGATCGTCGGTCGCACCTATCGCGACGCGGATGTCTTCCGCGCCGGCCTGGCCTTCGAGGAGGCGGTTGGCGGCTGGTATGGCGACGCGGCGTCTCGCCCGCGCCTCTAGACGCGTGAAATAGGTGGCCGGATCGACCTTCTGCGCCCCACGCCGCTAACCCGCGCGACTTTCTCCCGGTAACAGGCCGATCCTTGGATCGGCCTGTTTTTATTTGTGATCGATCTGCTCGCCAATGATTGCTGCTTGACAGGCAGGCTTCGCCGCATAATGCTAAGATGTCAGACCAATTTGAGAAGCTGACATCAAACAGGGAACTTGGCGTCATGCCAGCTGATCCGAGTGACAGGCCGCGAATCGAGCCGTTGCCGCCCATCGACAGGGCGCGACAGGTAACGGAGGCTGTGGCCTCCTATATCGACCGTGCCAATTTGCAGGCCGGCGACCGGCTGCCGGCCGAGCGCGAGCTGATGGCAGCACTTGCGGTCGGTCGGTCGACGATCCGCGAGGCGATCCGCCATTTCCAGGCGCTCGGCGTCATGGAAAGCCGTAAGGGCAGCGGCACCTATCTCCTGAAGCCGGTGACGAGCGCCACCGTGCACATGCCGCTCTCCTTCGACGCGATCCACTTGCGCGACGTGCTGCTCCAGACGCTGGAGGTTCGCCGCGGCATCGAATGCGAGGCCGGCATGGTCGCCGCGAAGCGGCGCACGCAGGAGGATGTCGCCACCATCGAGGAAAAGCTCAACGAGATGGAGCGGGTGCATCTCGCCAAGGGCACCTCCGGTCCGGAAGATCTGGCCTTCCATCTCGCGATCTACGACGCCACGCACAATCCGCTGTTCAAGCAGCTTCTCGAGCAGATGCGTGGCGCCTTCGAGCGCTTCTGGGAAAAGCCGTTCAACCGCCCCGATTTCGCCCGCCGTTCCTTCCCGTTTCACCGCACGCTCTTCAACGCGATCGCCGCGCAGGACCCTGAATCCGCCCGTGCCGAAACCCTAAAAATCCTCGCTGTTGTCGAGGAAGACATCAAGGACATGTCCCAATGATCAACGGAGCCGATCCGGTCGATTTTGCCTCTCTCATCGTCGCCCATGACGAGGCGAATGCCTTCGAGGCCGTGGTTCCGCCGATCGTGCAAACCTCGCTCTTCACCTTCGGCAGCTACGACGAGATGGTGGCCGCCTATCGCGGCGAGATCGTGCGGCCGATCTATACGCGCGGCCTCAACCCGACGGTGCGTGCTTTCGAGGAGATGCTGGCGAAGCTCGAAGGCGGCGAGGATGCGCTTGGTTTTGCCAGCGGCATGGCCGCGATTTCCTCGACTGTGCTCTCCTTCGTCGAGCCGGGCGACCGCATTGTCGCGGTGCGCCATTGCTACCCGGACGCCTTCCGCCTGTTCGGCACGCATCTGAAGCGCATGAAGGTTGAGGTCACCTATGTCGACGGGCGCGATGAGGAGGCGGTTGCCAAAGCGCTGCCGGGCGCCAAGCTGCTCTATCTCGAAAGCCCGACAAGCTGGGTCATGGAAGCGCACGACGTCGGCGCGCTCGCCGCCCTTGCCAAAAAGCACGGCGTCGTCAGCGTCATCGATAACAGCTGGGCAAGCCCGATCTTCCAGCGGCCGCTGACGCTGGGTGTCGATCTCGTGCTGCATTCGGCGTCGAAATATCTCGGTGGTCACAGCGATGTCGTCGCCGGTGTGGTCGCTGGCTCGAAAGAGCTGATCGGCCGCATTCGCTCGGAGGCCTATCCCTATCTCGGCGGCAAGCTTTCGCCCTTCGATGCCTGGCTTCTGGTGCGGGGGCTGCGCACCCTGCCGATCCGCATGAAGGCGCATGAGGCGTCCGCGCTTGAGATCGCCAAGCGACTTCAGGCACTGGAGATCGTCGACACGGTGTTCCACCCGGCGCTCGCCAATCGCCTGCCGCCGGGGCTGACCGGCACATCCGGCCTGTTCTCCTTCACCTTCCGCGAAGGCATCGACATCCGCGCCTTCGCCGATCACCTCAAGCTCTTCAAGCTCGGCGTCTCCTGGGGCGGCCATGAGAGCCTGATCGTGCCGGGCGAGGTGGTGTTGCAGCAGAAGGCCCAACCGAATTCCGCGCATTCCTTCGGGATCGATGCGCGGTCCGTGCGTCTTCATGTGGGCCTGGAGGGAACCGAGGTCCTGTGGAGTGATCTGGAAGCGGCGATAACAGCCGCATCCGAAGCCTGACGTCAGAAATCAGATTCAACCAGAAAAGAGGGAACGACCATGAAGAGACTTTTGACCGCAGCCCTGCTCACCACGCTGATGGCGACCAGCGCGCTGGCCGATACAACGCTGAAGCTGGTCGAGGTGATCACCAGCCCCGAGCGCACGGAGACGCTGAAATCCATCGTCGGAAAATTCGAGGCGGCGAACCCCGGCACGAAGGTCGAGATCATCTCGCTGCCCTGGGGTGAGGCTTTCCAGAAATTCGCGACCATGGTCTCCGCCGGCGAAGTGCCTGATGTCATGGAGATGCCCGATACCTGGTTGTCGCTCTACGCCAACAACGGCATGCTCGAAAGCCTGGAGCCGTATCTTGCCAAGTGGGAGTACACCGCCGGCCTGACGCCGCGCGCGCTGGAACTCGGTCGCGACATCAAGGACACGGCCTATATGCTGCCCTACGGCTTCTATCTGCGCGCCATGTTCTACAACAAGAAGCTGCTTGCCGAAGCCGGCGTTTCCGAGCCGCCGAAGACCATGGACGAGTTTGCGGAAGCCTCGAAGAAGGTTTCGGCGCTGCCCGGCAAATACGGCTACTGCTTGCGCGGTGGCCCGGGCGGCCTCAATGGCTGGGTGATGTTCGGCGCGTCCATGGCCGGCGACAACAAGTTCTTCAACGAGGACGGCACCTCCACCTTCAACAGCGAAGGCTGGGTCAAGGGTCTCACTTGGGTCATCGATCTCTACAAGAACGGCTATGCGCCGAAGGACAGCGTCAACTGGGGCTTTAACGAGATCGTCGCCGGCTTCTATTCCGGCACCTGCGCCTTCCTCGACCAGGACCCGGACGCGCTCATCGCCATTGCCGAGCGCATGAAGGCGGAAGACTACGGCATCATGACCATGCCGAAGGGCCCGGACGGCAAGACCTTCCCGACGATCGGTTTCGCGGGCTGGTCGATGTTCTCCTCCAGCGCCAACAAGGATCTGTCCTGGAAGTTGATCGAGACGCTCGAAGGGCCGGAAGGCAATATCGAGTGGAATAAGCGCACGGGCGCGCTACCGGTCCACACCTCGGCGGAAAAGGACCCCTTCTATGCCAGCGAACAGTTCAAGGGCTGGTTCGCCGAGCTTGAGGACAAGGACGCCGTGCCGACCGTGATGCCGACGCATCTCGAAGAGTTCGCCTTCTTCAAGGATTCGCTGGTCATCAAGACCTCGCAGGAAGCGCTTCTCGGCGACATCACGCCGCAAGATCTCGCCAACCAGTGGGCCGATTATCTCACCAAGGCACAGCAAAAGTTCCTCGCCAAGAAGTAGGCCGGGAACCTCCGGGCGGAGAACACGAGGCTCCGCCCGGAACCATCTTTCGAAACGCCGCGCAACCCGGGAACGGAAGCGAGACGATGACCATTGCCGCCCATCCGCATGCCGCCAAACCGCTCAGGAAGCGGATCGCCGACGCGTCGGAGCCCTATCTCTACAGTGCGCCCGCGCTGATCCTCATCATCACCGTGATGCTGGTGCCGCTGGTGCTCGGCATTTCCTATGCCTTCCGAGATATCCAGTTGCTGAACCCGTTTTCCGGCGGCTTCATCGGGCTCGATCATTTCCGGACGCTCTCCGAGGATCAGGCCTTCTTTCGGGCGTTGCGCAACACGCTGTGGTGGACGGGTGCTTCGGTCTTCCTGCAATTCTTCTTCGGTCTCATCCTTGCGCTGCTGTTGGACAAACCCTTTGCCGGCCGAGGCCTCGCGCAGGCGCTGGTCTTTTTGCCCTGGGCGGTGCCGAGTTTTCTCGCCGGCCTGAATTGGGCCTGGCTGTTCAATCCGGTCATCGGCCCCCTGCCGCACTGGATGTATGCGCTGGGCATCATGGATGCGCCGAACAACATCCTCTCCGATCCGCATCTCGCCATGTGGGGGCCGATCGTTGCCAATGTCTGGTGGGGCATTCCGTTCTTCGCGATCACGCTACTCGCCGCACTTCAGGCGATCCCGCGCGATCTCTATGAGGCGGCCAGCATCGATGGGGCAGGGCCGGTCCAGCGCTTCCTGTCGATCACGCTGCCGTTCCTTGCGCCGACCATCGCCATCACCATCCTCTTGCGCACGGTCTGGATCTCCAACTTTGCCGACCTCATCGTCGTCATGACCAATGGCGGGCCGGCGGACCGCACGCAGATCGTCGCGAGCTACATCTTCACCCAGGCCTTCAAGCGGCTCGATTTCGGCTACGCCTCGGCGATCGCCCTGGTCCTGCTGGTGTTGCTGCTCGCCTATTCGATGCTGATCGTAGTGCTGCGCCAAACGCTGCTGAACAAGGGTTGAAACCATGCGCACCAGCAAGCTCCTCCTCACCGTCGCACACCGCCTCGCCATCCTCGCCTATATCGTCGTGGCGCTCTTCCCGCTGTTCTGGCTCTTGAAGGTCTCCGTGACGCCGAACGACCTGCTCTATAGCGAGGGCGTGCGCATGTGGCCGTCGCGCGCGACCTTCGAGCATTACACCTTCGTCATCGCCCACAGCGCCTTCCCGACCTTCTTCAAGAACAGCCTGATCGTGGCAGGGTCGACGGCGATTGCCGTGACCATCCTCGCCTCGCTCGCCGGCTACGCGCTCTCGCGCTTCAATTTCCGGGCGAAATACTGGATCGTCGCGCTGATGCTGATCACGCAGATGTTCCCGCTGGTCATGCTGGTCGCGCCGATCTTCAAGATGCTCTCGCCGCTCGGGTTGACCAACAGCCTCACCGGCCTCGTCATTGTCTACACCGCCTTCAACGTGCCCTTCGCGACCTTTCTCATGCAGTCCTTCTTCGACGGCATACCGAAGGATCTCGAGGAGGCGGCGATGATCGACGGAGCGACGCAGTTCATCGCCTTCCGCCAGATCATCCTGCCGCTGACTCTGCCCGGCATTGCCGCGACGCTGGGCTTCGTCTTCACCGCGGCCTGGAGCGAACTGCTCTTTGCCCTCATGCTGATCTCGGGCAACGACGCGGCGACCTTCCCGGTGGGTCTGCTCACCTTCGTCTCGAAATTCTCGGTCGATTTCGGGCAGATGATGGCGGCGGGTATCCTCGCACTCATCCCGGCCTGCCTCTTCTTCCTCCTCATCCAGCGCTACCTCGTGCAGGGCCTGACGGCCGGCGCGGTCAAAGGCTGAAAGGGTCTCTCATGGCTTCCATCGATATTCAGAGCATCCGCAAGAGTTTTGGCACCTTTCCCGTCCTGCACGGCGTCGATCTCACCATTCGCGACGGTGAATTCATCGTGCTGGTCGGCCCCTCCGGTTGCGGGAAATCGACGCTGCTGCGCATGATCGCCGGCCTCGAGGGCGTGACATCGGGCGACATCCGCATCGATGGCAAGCGGGTCAACGACCTCGCGCCGAAGGACCGCGACATCGCCATGGTGTTCCAGTCCTACGCGCTCTATCCGCATATGAGCGTCGCCGACAACATGAGCTACAGCCTGCGGCTGCGCCGCACCGCCAAGGAGAAGATCGCGAGCGCCGTCGGCAATGCCGCGTCGAAACTCGGCCTTGATCCCCTGCTGGAGCGTCGCCCACGCGCGCTTTCCGGTGGCCAGCGCCAGCGCGTCGCCATGGGTCGCGCCATCGTGCGACAGCCGAAGGCTTTTCTGTTCGACGAGCCGCTGTCCAACCTCGATGCCCGCTTGCGTGAACAGATGCGCGCCGAGATCAAGAAGCTGCACGCCGATCTTCGCGCGACCTCCATCTACGTCACGCACGACCAGATCGAGGCGATGACGCTGGCCGACCGGATCGTCGCCATGCATGCCGGCGTCGTCCAGCAGGTCGGAACCCCGCTCGATCTCTACGATCGGCCGGCAAACCTGTTCGTCGCCGGTTTCATCGGCTCGCCGGGCATGAATTTTTTCGAGGGGCTTTACGTCGTCTCGGGCGAGAAGGCCGAACTGCGCCTCGCGAACGGCACGGTACTGCCCGTCGGCAAACGGGCTGGCATCGAATCAGGCTCGGTGGCAACACTCGGCATTCGTCCGGAGCATGTCACGCTGAACGATCAGGGGGCGCTGGAGGCGGACGTCGATCTCATCGAGCCGACCGGTTTCGGAATCATCATGCATGTCACGCTTCACGACGGTCCACTGAAAATTTTTACACTCGATCGCAGTATGCTCAATCCCGGCCCCAAAGTCCGCGTCGACCTGCCGCTGGAGCGGCTTCACCTGTTCGGATCGGATGGAAACAGGGTGGACTGAAACAGGATTAGGGAGAGGAATTCGCTGTCATCCAAAGACATTGTTAACCTTCATTTCCTAACCATCTACGCATCCCTATCGGCAATGATCGTCGAGTTTGCAGGTTCATGCGTATTTCCAGAACAAACTTCTATCCCATCCTTGAAGCCGACGTGGAAAGTGACGCGCAAGCGGCACATTATTCTCACGAAAACAATGTCTTGCCGGAAGAGGTTCCGCAGGTCGAGGATTGGCATGCGGCCGGCGAGCCGATTGCCAATGACGAGGACTACCGTCCACGGTTCCGCTCGCCCGCGCTGAGGGGCTATGACCCCGGCCAATATACCGACGGAAGCTGGGAGAGCCATTTCTACATGGCCCCGAACGTCCGCTTCACGCGCACGCCCGACAAGGTGGCGGCGAAGATAGAGGAAGCGGCTGCCGAAGAGGCGCTGCAGGCAGAGACCATCGTGGAGCAGGCCGTTCCGACGGCAAAGCTTTCTGAGGCCGCCCAGCTCTCGCAATCGGAGTTGCTGCAGCGACTGCGCGAGGCGCTGGAAGACCGCCGCCGCCGTTCCGAGGAACAGCAGGCTGCGGCCGCAGCCGTTCCGGCCGAACCCACGCCGCCGCTGGTCCAGGCCGTTGTCGCCGCCGGCATGACGGGTACGCCCGCCGATGCTGCCGTCGTGTTCAAGCCATCGACCCCACTACCGGCGCCCACGCCTACCGTGCAAGCTGCCCCGATCGCCAAGCCCGTCGCCAAGCCGGATGTGCGCGCCGCGATCAGCCGTTTCGCGCATCTCTCAGACCATGCTTTCTGGGAGACGTTCGTTCCGGACGAAGAGCCGTCCGAGCAGCCTGTGAGGAAAGTCGCCACTGTCGTGCGCATGCCGGCGCCTGCACCGGCGCCCGTTGCCGCCACGATGCCGGCACCGATCGAGAAAAAGCGAGAAGAGCCTGAGACCATCGCTTCGCTGTTCCGCGTGGTCGAGTGCCGCCCGGCTGTCGCGCGTCCGGCGGTTGCTGAAATTGTTGCTACCATTCCAGAGGTAAAGGCCGAGCCGGTCGTCGTCGTCGCAACGCCAGTCATCGAAGCGTTGCCTGTCGTCGTGCCGACCACGGTCGAGACCAAGCCCGCGCCGGTAACCATCACCCCGGCGGCCGTCATCGAGCCCCTGCGTGAAGTGCCGTCGTCGGTGCTGTCCCGTGCCAAGCCGTTCCAGGTCACCCTGGCAACTTCCGCCGGCGACACCTACGAATACCCGCCGCGCGAATTGCTGCAGGAGCCGCCCCGCACCGTCGGCTTCGTGCTCACGCAGGAACAGCTGGAACAGAATGCCGGCCTTCTCGAAAGCGTGCTGGAAGACTTTGGCGTGCGCGGCGAGATCATCCATGTCCGCCCGGGTCCGGTCGTCACGCTCTACGAATTCGAGCCGGCGCCGGGCGTCAAATCCTCGCGTGTCATCGGCCTCGCCGACGATATCGCCCGCTCCATGTCGGCGCTGTCGGCCCGCGTTGCCGTGGTGCCCGGCCGCAACGTCATCGGCATCGAACTGCCGAACGTGACGCGCGAAACCGTCTATTTCCGCGAAATGATCGACTCGGCGGATTTTGCCAAGAGCGGCTACAAGCTGCCGATCTGCCTCGGCAAGACCATCGGTGGCGAGCCCGTCATTGCTGAGCTTGCCAAGATGCCGCACCTGCTCGTCGCCGGCACCACCGGTTCGGGCAAGTCCGTCGCCATCAACACGATGATCCTGTCGCTGCTCTACCGGTTCCGCCCGGAAGAGTGCCGCCTGATCATGGTCGATCCGAAGATGCTGGAACTGTCGATCTACGACGGCATCCCGCACCTCTTGACCCCTGTCGTCACCGATCCCAAGAAGGCCGTCATGGCGCTGAAATGGGCGGTGCGCGAGATGGAGGACCGTTACCGCAAGATGTCGCGCCTCGGCGTGCGCAATATCGACGGCTACAACAACCGTGTGGCCACAGCGCGCAACAAGGGCGAGACGATCACCATCAGCGTCCAGACCGGCTTCGACAAGGGAACCGGAGAGGCGATCAACGAGGAGCAGGAACTCTCCCTCGAGCCGATGCCCTATATCGTCGTCATCGTCGACGAGATGGCTGACCTGATGATGGTCGCCGGCAAGGAGATCGAGGGCGCGATCCAGCGGCTTGCCCAGATGGCGCGTGCTGCCGGCATCCACCTCATCATGGCGACGCAGCGCCCCTCGGTCGACGTCATCACCGGCACGATCAAGGCAAACTTCCCGACCCGCATCTCCTTCCAGGTGACGTCGAAGATCGACAGCCGCACCATCCTTGGCGAGCAGGGTGCCGAACAGCTCCTCGGCCAGGGTGACATGCTGCACATGGCCGGCGGCGGGCGTATTTCCCGCGTGCATGGTCCGTTCGTGTCCGACGAGGAAGTCGAAAAGGTCGTGCTGCACCTGAAGGCGCAGGGGCGTCCCGAATATCTCGAAACGGTCACGGCCGAAGAAGAGGAAGAAGAGGACGAGAAGCCGGCGAGCGGCGGTGCGGTGTTCGACAAGGGCGACATCGCCGCCGAAGACGGCGACGACCTCTACGAGAAGGCCGTCAAGGTGGTCATGCGCGATCGCAAGTGCTCGACCTCCTATATCCAGCGGCGCCTCGCGGTCGGCTACAACCGCGCCGCCTCCCTCGTCGAGCGCATGGAGAAGGAGGGCCTCGTTGGTCCTGCCAACCATGTCGGAAAGCGGGAGATCATCAGCGGCGAACGCAACAGCTTCCAGGCGCCGGAACCGAGCGACGACGACTAAGATTTGCTACGGCGGCGATTGCCCTGCCGCCGGGCATTTGTCCTACTTATTTGAATTGGATGGATTTTCCGGATCCGGCTCGCGCTTGCGGGCCGGATTTTTGCGATGTCCACGAGAAATTTATTCCAAGCCCTGCATTTAATCGATTTGGCTTGTATCGCGGTCTTTGAGGCCTGTTGCATATGGCGGACGATCTGTGAATAGTGCCGCCGACCCGTGAAACTGCGTCCAAGGAGGACAGGAATGGCATTGATCACCATGCGGCAATTGCTCGATCACGCAGCGGAAAACGACTACGCACTGCCGGCATTCAACGTTAACAACCTGGAATATATCCAGGCGGTCATGCGCGCGGCGGATGCGACGGATTCTCCGGTGATCCTGCAGGCAAGCCGCGGTGCGCGTGCCTATGCCGGCGACGCCTTCCTGCGCCACCTCATTCTCGGTGCGGCGGAAGAATATCCGCATATCCCCGTCTGCCTGCATCTCGACCACGGCGACCAGCCGTCCACCTGTATTTCGGCGATCACCAACGGCTTCACGTCGGTCATGATGGACGGTTCCTTGCTCGCCGACGGCAAGTCGATCGCCAGCTACGAATACAATGTCGACGTCACGGCGGAAGTCGTGAAGATCGCGCATGCGGCCGGCGTTTCAGTCGAAGGTGAACTTGGCTGTCTCGGCAACCTGGAAACGGGTGCCGGCGAAAAGGAAGACGGCCACGGCTTCGAGGGCAAGCTGACCCGCGAAGAGCTGCTGACCGACCCGGACCAGGCCCTCGACTTCGTCTCGAAGACCGGCGTCGATGCACTCGCCGTCGCTATCGGCACCAGCCACGGCGCCTACAAATTCACCCGCGCGCCGGATGGTGACATCCTGTCGATCGAGACGATTGCGAAGATCAACAAGAAACTGCCGAACACGCATCTCGTCATGCACGGCTCGTCGTCGGTTCCGCAGGAATTGCAGGATCTCTTCACCACCTATGGCGGGGAGATGAAGCAGACCTGGGGCGTTCCGGTCGCGGAAATCCAGAAGGCGATCCCGCTCGGCGTGCGCAAGGTCAATATCGACACGGACCTGCGCCTTGCCATGACGGGCACGATCCGCAAGAATTTCAAGGAAAAGCCGGACAATTTCGACCCGCGCACCTACCTGAAGCCGGCGACCGCTCTGATGACGGAAGTCTGCAAGGAGCGCTTCGAAGCCTTCCGCACCGCCGGCAAGGCCTCCAGCATTCGCGTTAAGCGTCTGCCCGACATGGCGAAGTTCTACGCAACGAAGTAAGCCAATCGCCCTTCCGTAAGAGGAAGGGCAAGCTTGCCCATAGCTCGAAAACCTCGCCTCCGTCATGCTCGGGCCTGACCCGAGCATCCATCGCGGCGGTTGGGATATGGATCCTCGGCTCAAGGCCGAGGATGACGGCAGAATATGGGGCGGGGTTTGCAGACAAACCCCGCCACATTTTGTTTTTAGAAAGCTGCCATCTTGCTCAGCAGGTCACGAACTTTTGCGAGCAGACCATTGAGCGGCCGGTCGTCACGATAGACCGGAACGATCGCACGGACACGCTCGTAAAGGGCGCCGGTGCCGGCCGCGTTGCCATTTTGTCCCGGCTGCATGTCATAGGCCTGGGCGGCGCTCATCACCTCGATGGCCAGAACGGTTTCAAGATTGGCGATGATGGCCAGCGCCTTGTCGGCGGCGGGTGTCGCGTGGGTGAGAATGTCTTCCTGAAGCGCCGAGGTGATGCCGCCGTCGAGGCTGGCGGGTGCCGCGAGGCGGCGGTTCTCGGCAACAAGGCCTGCGGCCGTGTACTGGATGATCATGAAC
The DNA here is from genome assembly GCF_009827055.1 of Shinella kummerowiae. Lineage (GTDB taxonomy): Bacteria > Pseudomonadota > Alphaproteobacteria > Rhizobiales > Rhizobiaceae > Shinella > Shinella kummerowiae. The sequence goes on along the minus strand of NZ_WUMK01000003.1, from coordinate 343,887 downwards.
CCCGAGGCCACGCCGCTGCCTTCCGCCAGAAAGGCAGGCAGGTTGCTGACGAGTGGATTGACGAGCCGGTCGATGCGGCGCTCGCAAATGGCGGCCAGCTCCGCGGCGGCGGTGCCAAGCGCGTCCATGGCAAGCCCGAGCGCGGCGCCGATGGCATGCGCCTGTGAATGCACTTCGGGCGCTTCCGGTGTTCCCGCCACGACCGGATTGTCCGTGACGCTCGCAAGTTCCCGGTTCACGACCTCGGCAACCTGCGCGACGCTGTCGCGCACCGCGCCATGCACTTGCGGCACACCGCGCAGGCTGAGCGGATCCTGCGTGCGTGAGCCTGCAGACTGCGCCAGCAACGGGCTGCCGTCGAGCAGGCGGCGGAGGTTGCCGCCAACCGTCTGGAGGCCGGGCGAAGTGCGCAGCGCCAGCGGCGCGGCGGCAAACGGGTCGGCCTGCGCGCCGAGATTTTCGTAGCTCATCGCGGCGGCCGCGTCGGCCCAATCGAGCAGATGCGTCGTGCGGGCAATAGCTAGGCTCGCAAGGCCGGTGGCGCAGGGCGTGCCGTTGACGAGGCTGAGGCCTTCCTTGGCCCCAAGCACGAGCGGCGCGCGACCGAGCATCTCCATGGCCTGCTTGCCGGAGATCGTCTCACCCTTGTGGCGCGCCTCGCCTTCGCCGATCAGCACGAGGCCGATGGCGGCGGCGTGCGTCAGGTAACCGACCGATCCCTTGGACGGAATGATGGGCGGGATATCGGCGTTGAGCAACGCCAGCAGCGTTTCGACCGTCTCCACACGCACGCCGGAATAGCCATGGGAAAAATTGGCAATCTGGGCGGCCATCACCGCGCGGGTCTCTTCCCGGCCGAGCGGCTCGCCGACACCGCAGGCATGGCTGAGCAGGATGTTGCGCGACAGCGCCTGCTGCTGCGGAATGTCGACGATCACATCGCAGAGTGCGCCGACGCCCGTGTTGATGCCGTAGCCGCGCACGCGTTTTGCCACGAGCGCATCGACGATGGCGCGCGCATCGGCGATGCGCTGCCATGTCTTGTCCGACAGGGAGAGCGCCGCGCCTTTGGCAATGGCGGCGATCTCCTGCCAGGTGAGGGGGCGATCGAGAACGATCGTCTCAGGCATGCTGGCTTTCTCCTGCGCCGGCGCGGCGCTGCACGAAGCGGGCGACATAGTCGTTGGCGGGGCTGTTGAGGATTTCGCTCGGGGTTCCGACCTGCACCAGCTTGCCGTCCTTCAGGATCGCGATCTGCGCGCCGATGCGCAAGGCCTCGTCGAGATCGTGCGTGATGAAGACGATGGTCTTGTGCAGATTCTTCTCGAGCTGGAGAAGCTGGTCCTGCATGTCGGCGCGGATCAGCGGATCGAGCGCGGAAAAGGCCTCGTCCATCAGGATGACGTCGGTATCCGCCGCCAGCGCCCGCGCGAGGCCGACGCGCTGCTTCATGCCGCCGGAAAGCTGGTGCGGAAGCTTGTTCTCGTAGCCCGCAAGGCCAACCGTCTCGATCCACTTCATGCCGATCGGCTTGGCGTCGTCCTTCGTAAGCCCGCGCACGCGCTGGCCGTAGACGACATTCTGCAACACGGTACGGTGCGGCATCAGCCCGAAATTCTGGAACACCATGCTGACCCGGCGGTTGCGGAAGTCACGCAGGTCCTTCGGTTTCAGGTCGAGCACATTGCTGCCGTCGACCAGGATTTCCCCGCTCGTCGGCTCGATCAGGCGGTTGATATGGCGCACCAGCGTCGATTTCCCCGAGCCGGACAGGCCCATGATGACGAAGATGCGGCCGCCGGCGATATCGAGGCTGACATTGTCGAGGCCGACGCTGCAGCCGGTCTTGGCGAGGATCTCGCCCTTGTCGGCGCCCTGCTGGGTCATGGCGAGCGCCGACTTCCAGTTGCCGCCGAAGATCTTGGATACGTTGCGGATCTTGATCTCAGTCATTGCCGCGCTCCTTCCGGCTCATCTGGCCAAAACCCTGCGTGATGCGATCGAGCACGATCGCAAGGATGACGATGCCGAGGCCGGCTTCCAGCCCCTTGCCGACGTCGAGCGTCTGGATGCCGTTCAGCACCTGCTCGCCGAGGCCGCGCGCGCCGATCATCGAGGCGACGACGACCATGGAGAGCGCCATCATGATCGTCTGGTTGAGGCCGGCCATGATGGTGGGGGTGGCGAGTGGCAGTTCGACACCGAAGAGAATCTGCGGCGGGCTGCCGCCGAAGGCCGTCGCGGCTTCGACGACTTCGCTGTCCACCTGGCGGATGCCGAGATCGGTGAGGCGGATGAGCGGTGGTACGGCATAGATGATCGTGGCGAGCACGGCGGGAACCTTGCCGAGGCCGAAGAGCATGATCGCCGGAATGAGGTAGACGAAGCTCGGCATGGTCTGCATGACGTCGAGCACGGGCAGCGTGATGCGCCGCATCAGCTCGCTTTTCGCAAGCCAGATGCCCATCGGCACGCCGATGGCGACGGAGATGAGGCTGGCGATCAGCATCAGCGCCAGCGTCTGCATCGTCAGGTCCCAGAGCCCGAGCGCGCCGACGGCAAACAGCATGACGGCGACCGTGACGACCAGTGCGATCTTCTTCGAGGCGAACCAGGCGAGCGCCAGGAAGATGATGAAGACCGCCCACCAGGGCAGTCCGCGCAAGATCCATTCGACGAAGAGGATCGCCTGAAGGAGGGTTTGCGAGATCGCCTTGAAGACGAAACCGTAGTTCACCACCAGCGACTGCACAAAGTCGTTGATGGGGCCTCGAATGGAAATGTGAAAAGCTTCAGGAAACATCGGTGGGATCCTCGCGCGCGCCAGCCCGCCATCCGGCGACCGGCCCCTGTCCTGACGGGAAAAGGCTGTGCGCCGGAAGCCCGGCGCACAGCCCTGCGATTACTTGACGGCCGCTTCGATGCGCGCCTTGGCATCCGCCGAGACCCAACCGCCCCAGACGTCAGCCTTGGTCTGCAGGAAGTTCTTGGCAGCCGCGGTCGCGTCGACCTTCTGGTCGGTCATGTAGGCGAGGCTGGCATTGACCTCTTCCAGCGGGAAGGTCGCCTTTTCCAGGATTTCCATGATTTCCGGGGCCTCGCCGGCAAAGGTGCTGTTGACGCCGTACGCCACTTCGACGGAGGGGAAGGCGCAACCGGCATCACGCTTGCCGTCGGCGCTGGTCAGTTCCTTCCAGCAGGCTTCGCTATAGGCCGGCTCCTCGAGCTGGACGAGCTTGTACTTGCCCATGATCGCCGTCGGGCTCCAGTAGTAGAAGAGCATCGGCTCCTGCTGGAGGTAGGCGGCGGCAATGGCCGCATCGAGCGCCGTGCCGGTGCCGGGACGGAAGTTCACATATGTCTCGCCGAGCTTGTAGGCTTCAAGCTTGGCCGTGTTGACGCCCTCGCAGGTCCAGCCCGACGGGCAGTTCAGGAAGCGGCCCTTGGTCGGCTCCTCCGGATCCGTGAAGAGTTCGACGAACTTCGGATCGGAAAGCTGCTCGACGCTCTTGAGGTCCGGTGCCTTCGCGCCGTCGCCCTTGACGAGATATTCCGGCACGAACCAGCCTTCCGCAGCGCCGACGAAGGTCTTGCCGACCGATTTCACCTGGCCGGCTTCTGCTGCCTTGTTCCAGACGTCGGAGCGGCCGATCCATTCTTCCGCGAAGATCTGCACGTCGTTGTTGGCGGTCGCCTGTTCCAGCGTTACCGAGTTGCCGGGGATGGAATCGACCTTGCAGTCGTAACCCTTGGAGAGGATTTCCTTCATGACTTCGGTGATGAAGGCGCCGCTTTCCCAGTCGATGCCGGCAAAGGTGACGGTCTTGCCGTCGCCGCAATAGGAGGCCTGCGCCGTGCCGGTGGAGACGCCGATGAAGGCGGCGGCGGCGGCGAGAAGCGCGTATTTCAGGTTGGAATTCAGCATGTCAGTTCCCCTTTTTTGATGATGGTAACGTTGAAAACCAGCGATTTTTGCCTTTCGTGAAGTTCACTATACAACTTGGTAGACAACTATCCTGTTCCGTTGACGATGGTGCGTGTCTTTGAGCGACATTTAATGTCGCTTTTCGTGTGATTTTCCGGGGTGTCGATAGCGTTGTTGCGTCTGGTGGCGCTGGAGATGCCTGATGTTGCGAGATTCGAGAGTTATGGGTAATTTTCTGGCGTAGCTTGTCTCGGTAGGTTGTCTGTGCCCGCAATTTGACCGATCTTTACGCCATGCTTGCGCAAGTCGATTATTTGTCGGAAGCTGTATAGGAAAGCCGGTGGAATGTGTGTGAGTTGTATATGGGACATGTCAACTTCTGCTAGACAAGAAAGTGACGTGAATCAAAAAGCATGCTTACCTGGGTCGTATAGAACCTGTAGGCGGATGCTGATTGGAATGCGGGGAGAGCCGTGGCGATACTGAACGAAGAAACCGGCCTTTTGGCAAGGGACGCGAAGGACCGCGCGGCGCCGATCTACGAGCGCATGAAAACGGAAATCCGGGCGCGCATCGAAACCGGCGAATGGCCGGTCAACCATCGCATCCCATCCGAAAATGAACTGGTGGACACGCTCGGCGTCAGCCGCATGACGGCGAACCGGGCGCTCCGCGAGCTTGCAAACGAGGGTGTGATCACTCGCGTGCAGGGCAAGGGTTCCTTTGTCGCGCCGAAAAAACGCAGCGCGCTGGCGCTCGGCGTACGGAACATCGCCGACGAGATTCTGGAGCGTGGCGCGGTCCACCGGATGGACCTCATCCTTGCCCAGGCTGAGACCTGCGGACATGAGCTTGCCGCCGCGCTGGAGCTCGATATCGGCGCGCAATCCTTTCACTCCGTCATCGTGCACAATGAGGACGATGTGCCGATCCAGCTGGAGGATCGCTTCGTCAACCCCGCCGTCGCGCCGGATTATCTGAAACAGGATTTTTCCCGCACGACGCCAAACGCGTTCCTGACCAGCATCGCGCCCATCGCCAAGACGGAACAGTTCATCGAAGCGGTGCTGCCGCAGCCGTGGGAGTGTAAACTACTGGCGATCGCCCGGTCGGAACCCTGCATCCTCATTCGCCGCCGAACGTGGTCGCAAGATCGCGTGGTGACGGCGGTGCGTCTGCTTTACCCGGGCTCGCGCTATCGGCTTCAGAGCAATTTTTGAGAGGCGAGGCAGCGTCAACCGTCTTGCGGCGGATTGATCGCCGAATAGTCGCCTGTCCCGACGGGGTGCCTTCATGCCTGGCGGTGGCGGCCGAACGTCCCGCTCCGAGAGGATCCAGATTGAAGCGTTGAACCCGGCGATGGCAGAGAGCACTGCATAAACGGTCACGTCTGGTCAAATTTTGTTGAAAAGCGCGTGTGAATCCGTGAAGGCTTCCCGGTGGCTGGATCGCTATTGACGGCGGCTATCGCCGAGATCTGCAGTCTCGCGTTGCCGGCCCGGTCGATGCGCGAGTTCCATCCGAGACAATCGTGCCTGTTGGCCGCCCGCGGTGCTCCGATCGGGCGGCTTGCTAAGACCAGATGGGGAGACAAATGGACATTCTAACGGCGGCCGGTTTGACGGCGCTTCTGCAGGTCATCGCTATCGACCTCGTTCTTGCCGGCGACAATGCCGTGGTCATTGGCCTAGCAGCCGCAGGCCTTCCGCCTGAGCAGCGCAAGAAGGCCATCCTGGTCGGCATTCTGGCGGCGACCGTCCTTCGCATAGCCTTTGCGACGGTTGCGGTTCACCTGCTGGCGATCATCGGTCTTTTGCTGGCGGGCGGCCTGCTGCTGCTCTGGGTGTGCTGGAAGATGTGGCGCGAACTGCGTGCCGGCCATGGTGACGAAGACGCCGCTCTTGCCGAAGGCGCCTCCCGCAAGACGTTCTTCCAGGCGGCGACGCAGATCGTCGTTGCGGACGTTTCCATGTCGCTCGACAACGTTCTCGCGGTAGCCGGTGCAGCGCGCGAACATCCGAGCGTGCTTGTTGTCGGTCTTGGATTGTCGATCGCCTTGATGGGGATCGCCGCAAACCTCATCGCGCGCCTGCTCACGCGGCACCGCTGGATCGCCTATGTAGGCCTCGCGATCATTCTCTACGTCTCGCTCGACATGATCTATCGCGGGACGCTCGAAGTCATGCCCTATCTCGCGAACGGGGCAGCCGCGTCTTAATGGCCTCCGGCCGATGCCGGCTTGCCCGGCGTCGGCTCCAAGCCGTTGCGCCGATGATCGGCGCAGCGACCACCGGGCCAGTTCGGGGCACGCGATCCGTGCTTCAGCTTAAAGGGTAGCCATAGAGCACGGGCATGAGCCCGGCCGATGCCTTGAAGCGGTCCCAGGATTTCCGCTCCTTCTTCGTCCAGCCCGTCTCGGCGATCGCCGAAAGCCGCGGGAAGACGAGGCGGTCGAACACGGCGCGGTCGGTCATCGCTTCCGACCAGATGCAGGCCTGGACGCCCCGGAGATTCATCTTCTGTGCGTCGCTCCATCCCGCGACCGGATCGAAGGCATAGGTCATTTCGGGCGCAGACCAGCCTGCCCAGCTTGCGCCCGGCTCGTCCCAATCGGGGCTATTGGCCATGTCGAGATAGTAGGCCTGGCCGGGGCAGACGACCATGGAATACCCCTCGCCGGCGAGGGCTGCGGAAACCTGCACATCGCGCCAGCCGCACAGATAGACTTTTTCCTTGTCGATGACATTGCCGTGTGCTGCCTCCTCCCAGCCGCCTGTCACGCAGCCCTGCGTCGCCAGGAAATTTTGCACGCGGGCAAGAAAGATCGCCTGCAGCACGGCGGCACCGGAGCCATCGATGGCATCGGCGCCGTGCGTATTGGTGATCACGTTCAGCCGGCGGGCATGGGCCTCAGACATGGCATCGCCGTTCATGTCCCGCAGTTTCGCAAGCGCCTCGGGTGAGCCGGACCAGGCGCCGATCGGCACCTCGTCGGCACCGACATGGATCGTCTTGAACGGAAAGAGGTCGATCAGCTCCGCAAAAATCGCCTCGAGCACGGCATAGGTCTCTTCGCGGGCGGGGTTGATGCAATTGTCCGGGAATCCCTGGACGGAATAATAGCTGCCCTTCTCCTGCGGGTCGCGCAGGCTGGGAATGGCCTGCTGCATGGCGAAACAATGGCCAGGCACGTCGATCTCCGGCACGATCTCGATACCGAAGGTTCTGGCATCGGCGACAATTCCGCGAATGGCGGCCTTGGTGTAGTAGCCGCCGCTTTTCTCCGGCCCCGTGCCGAGAAGAGGCGGGATCGCCAGGCCCTCGCCGCGCCAGGCGCCGATTTCGGTGAGGGCGGGATAGGCGTCGATCTCCACCCGCCAGGCCTCGTCGTCAGAGAGGTGCCAGTGGAAACGGTTGAGTTTGTTCCAGGCAAGAATGGCGAGCAGCTTGCGGATCTCCGCCTCGCCGTAGAACTGGCGCGCAACGTCGAGATGGAGGCCGCGCCAGCCCATGGATGGCGCGTCGAAGATGTGCCCATCGCTCGGAAAACTATAGGTATCAGGGAAATGTCGCGCGCCGCGCCAGATCTGCCCTAACGTGACGAGACCATAGAGCAGGCCTGTTCGCGTGGCGGCGGAGATAGACACCGAGGCCGTAGAAAAGGCGATCTCGTAGGCTTCCGGCCCGAGGACGTCCTTCAGCAGCAGTTGAACCGGAACGCCGCCTTCCGAAACGGGCCGAATGATGCCTTCGACGGCAAAGAGGGCCTCGGTCAACGCGGTGAAGGCCCGTGCCGCTTGCTCCGGCTCCGCGCCCTCTGCCACGAGCGCAAAACCCGCTGGAACCGGGCGGCGACCGGAGACCGAAACGTCGTTCGGCCACGGGATGATGGACATCGGCGCGGGGGCGGCGGCTGGGACCGGATAGGCCTCCACGCCCCGTTTGAGCGGCGCATTGCCGCCTGTGAGCTTGGTGGGGGCGGCCGAGACGGCGAGCGTGCGGCCGTCCGGGAAGGCAAGGTAGGCGCTTCGTGCACCGTCGGTCCAGTGTTTGAACGACCAGCTCAGCCCATGCACGGTAATGGTCCAGCTCTCGCCCGGTTCCAGCGCGAAACCATCGGGCGGCAGCAATTCCGTGAAGTTGGAAAGCCGGGCGCCGACCTCTCCCCCCTCGACCGCCGTTGTGGGGTCGACCCGACCGGGACCGCTGACACACAGGCGGAATTCGCGCAGCGTCTCTCCTGAATTGTTCTTCAGGCGCAGCGCATAGGCCATTGCCCGGCCTTCTGTGGCCGGCGTCCACGATGTCTCGAGCTCAAGGGCGGAGCGGTTCTGTATCGACATGGGAATCTCTTGCTTGGTTCACTGAACGTCGAGCATCCCGGCATAGACGCCGGGCGCGGAATTGGGGATCGGCATGGCGCCGACCGTCTTTTCATAGAAGGCCGAGGGGCCGACATCGCCGACGATGGCATAGCCGTAGCCCATGGTCCTGAGATCCAGGAGCGAAGCAAGCAGCAGTGCATGGCCGATGCCGAGACCGCGCGCCTCTTCGTCGACGCCCGTCGGGCCGAAGAAACCACGGGCAATCGATTCATGACAGGCAAATCCGACGAGCCGTTTCGCACGGGTTGCGATGAAGCAGGTGGGCGGCTGGCGCGTCAGCGCAACGGCTGTCTCGCTCGCCCAGCCTTTGCCGAACCGTTCCGAGACCCATTCCGTGACCAACTGCGCTTCCGGTGCCAGCGGCCGACGGATCGTCACGCCAGCCTTGGCCATTCTGGCGTCGATCTCCGTGTTCGGGGCAAGGAGCGAAAGGTTGACGAGATAGTCCAAACTGAAATTCCCTGGTTTGTGCGTCGATCGCACGGATAGCGTGGTGCGGTGACCTGTTGGACATCGGCCGGCTGAGCGTAGTCAATCAATTTGATTTAATCAAAAGGGATGCTCTGCGCTCTCGGTCAATGAGAGTGGTCTGTCCAGACAAAAATTAACGTGAAACCGACCGTCACCGCGACGAAGTCGAGTGTTTTTTCAAGGGCGAAGACAGGAATTCATCGGCAGGGAAGGCGCCTGGAGTGCAGCCGAATTTCCGAGTGCTGCACCGAGGAATCCGTTGCGAGCGACGAAAGCGCCTCGTAAAAGATTGCTGCCCGGAATGAGTGAAGAGGACAGACAGCATGAGTGTGAACCAGGACCTGACGATCGCCGACCTCAAGGAACGGGCGCGCCGCCGCGTGCCGAAAATGTTCTTCGAATATGCGGATTCGGGCGCCTGGACCGAGGGTACCTATCGGGCCAACGAAGAGGACTTCCACAAGATCAAGCTGCGCCAGCGCGTGCTCGTCGACATGACCAACCGCTCGCTGGAAAGCGAGATGATCGGCGAGAAGGTGTCGATGCCGGTCGCCATCGCGCCGACCGGCTTCACCGGCATGCAGCATGCCGATGGCGAAATGCTGGCCGCCCAGGCGGCCGAAGAATTCGGCGTGCCCTTCACGCTCTCGACGATGAGCATCTGCTCGATCGAGGATGTGCGTTCGGTCACCTCAAAACCCTTCTGGTTCCAGCTCTACGTGATGCAGGACAGGGATTTTGTCCTCAATCTCATCGACCGCGCCAAGGCGGCGGGCTGCTCGGCGCTGGTGCTGACGCTCGACCTGCAGATTCTCGGCCAGCGTCACAAGGACCTGCGCAACGGCCTGTCCGCTCCGCCGCGCTTCACGCCGAAACATCTCTGGCAGATGGCGACGCGGCCCTTCTGGTGCCTCGACATGCTCGGCACCAAACGCCGCACCTTCGGCAATATCGTCGGCCACGCCAAGGGTGTCGGGGATCTGTCCTCGCTCTCCTCCTGGACCTCGGAACAATTCGATCCGCAGCTTTCCTGGAAAGATATCGAGTGGATCCGTGACCGCTGGGGCGGCAAGCTGATCCTCAAGGGCATTCTCGACGAGGAAGATGCGCGCATGTCGCTCGACAGCGGCGCAGATGCGATCATTGTCTCCAATCATGGCGGCCGCCAGCTCGATGGCGCGGCTTCCTCGATCAGTATGCTGCCGCGCATCGTCGATGCCGTCGGTGACAGGATGGAGGTCCACCTCGATGGCGGCATTCGCTCCGGCCAGGATGTGCTGAAGGCGCTCTGCTATGGCGCGAAGGGCACCTATATTGGCCGCCCCTTCCTGTACGGCCTCGGCGCCGGCGGCAAGGCTGGTGTGCGCCGGACGCTGGAGATCATCCGCAAGGAGCTCGATGTCACCATGGCGCTCTGCGGCGAGCGCGACGTGAAGAACCTGTCGCGTAACAATCTCCACAAGGATATCTGAAGGCGCTTCAGGCGCCTTCAAAACCCTGCAGGACATTCACCGCGTTGACGCCGAGCGCGTCTACCGCGTAGCCGCCCTCCATGACGAACAGCGTCGGCAGGCCGAAATCAGCGATGCGGCGGCCGATCGTCAGGAAATGCTCGCTCTCCAGTTTGAACTGGGAGATCGGGTCGTCCTTGAAGGTATCGACACCGAGCGAGACGACGAGGGCGCTGGGAGCATAAGCGCCGATCTGTGCATGTGCATCTTCGAAGGCCGCCAGCCATTCCGGCCAGGCGGTGCCGGCAGGCAGCGGATAGTTGAGATTGTAGCCTTCGCCCTCGCCGGCGCCGCGTTCGCGGGCATAGCCGAGGTGGAAGGGGAATTCGAAATCCGGATCGCCGTGCAGGCTGGCAAGCAGAACGTCGTCGCGATCGTAGAAGATTTCCTGCGTGCCATTGCCGTGGTGATAGTCCACGTCGAAAATCGCGACACGGTCGTGCCCATTGTCCAGGAAGCGCTGGGCGGCGATAGCCGCGTTGTTGAGGTAGCAATAGCCGCCGAAGAAGTCGCGGCCGGCATGGTGGCCGGGCGGACGGCAGAGCGAGAAGGCAGCCTTTTCACCCGCCAGCACCGCGTCGGCGCCGGCAAGCGCCGTATCGGCGGCGCGTTTGGCAGCCTGCCATGTCGTCTCGGTGATCGAGCCGGCCATGTCGAAGGAATAGTAGGAGAGGCGCGCGTCCAGCCCGGACGGCGGGGCATCGATCATCGGCATCGAGCGATGCCGCCAGCTATAGGGCCAGACCTCGCCATCGCGGCCGGCGGCGCGCCATTCGGCAAAGACCGTTTCCAGAAAGTCCAGATAATCCGGCGTGTGGATGCGTTCGATCGCAGCGCGCGGGTAGGACGGCGGTTCGACCACCGGGCCGAGCCCGGCCTGGTTGACCCGCGCAAGCACGATTTCGGCGCGCTCCGGCTTCTCGAAGGTTTCGACAATACGGCCGAAGGAAAGCTCCATGCCGCTGTGATGCAGGTGATGATCGGCGGTGTAGAAGGTCTTCATTGTATCCGCCCGGTCAGACGACTTCGCCGTAAAGCGTGCGTTCGAGTGCCGTCACTTCGTTGGCAAACCGCCGGTATTCGGCGCGCTTGAGCGCGAGGAAGACGTGGTGCAGCCGCTCGCCGAGTGCCTCCTTGAGGAAGGCGGAGCGGGTTGCCGTTTCGATGGCGCTGCGCCAGTCCGGCGGCAGCTCGTCGCCCGCATTCTCGGCATAGGTCGTGGTTTCCGGGCCGGGATCGGCTTTCTCCTGAATGCCCTTGCGCATGCCGGCAAGCACTGTCGCGCCGACGAGATAGGGGTTGGAATCGATGCCGGCCGCGCGCTGTTCGAGATGGCGGCCAGCCGGGGCGCCGGCGGGAATACGCACGGCGACGCTGCGATTGTTGGTGCCCCAGGTCGGCGTGGTCGGGGCATAGCTTTGGGCCGAAAAGCGGCGCCAGGAATTGAAGTGCGGGGCGAAGACGAGCATGGATTCTTGCATCGTCTCCAGCAGCCCGGCAACAGCCTGTTTCAAGAGGGGCGACAGCGTCTCGTCGCGATCGGCGAAGAGGTTGTTGCCCGCCGCATCGGCGAGGCTGGCATGCACATGCATGCCGGATCCGGCGCGGCCGGCAAACGGCTTGGCCATGAAACAGGCCATCATGCCGTGACGCACGGCAAGGCTGCGGATGAGGCGCTTCAGCATGGTGATATCGTCGGCGGCTCGCAACGCACTGCCATGGCGCAATGTGAGCTCGAACTGGCCCTGGGCATATTCCGAGATCATGGTTTCGACGGGAAGGCCCTGCGCTTCCGCGCCGCGATAGACGGCATCGATGAAGGGCTCCAACCGGTCGAGTTCGGTCACGCCATAGACCTGAATGCCATCCGGCCGTTCGCCGGACAGTGGCAGGCGCAGCGGCTGGAAATTGCCGTCCGCGGTGCGCTCGCGGTCGAGCAGGTAGAATTCCAGCTCATAGGCGAGCACCGGATGGTGGCCATCGGCTTCGAGCAGCTGGACCTGGCGGGCAAGCGCGTGACGGGGGTCGGCAGCCATGGGCGTGCCGTCCAGTTCGAAGAGGGCGAGGCGCAGTTCGCCGCGTGGCGGCGAGGTCCAGGGCAGGGGCACCAGCGAGCCAGCAATTGGCCAGGCGCGTCGGTCGGCATCGCCGTCCGACCAGACGAGACCGGTTTCCTCGACATCCTCGCCGGTAACGTCGAGGCCGAGGATCGAGCCGGGCAGGTGGCGGCCGGAGCGGAAGATCGGCAGCAGTTCATGCCGCCGGATGATCTTTCCGCGCGTGATGCCGTTGAGATCGATCAGCACGAGATCGAAGGCCGTGATCTCCGGATGGGCGGCAAGAAAGGCGTCCGCCTCGGACGGATCGGCGGCCTCCGGCGGGCGGGCGGCGAGGTCTCGGCTCACGCGGCGGCCCTCCGTTCCACAAGGCGACCAAGCACGGCCGCAAAGGCATCGACAAGACCATCCGCCTGCTTTTCCGAAAGCGCTGGGCTGACGAGGACCATGTTGTGGAACGGCGTCAGCAGGTAGCCGAGATTCAGCATGGAAAGATGCAGCGCGGCCTCGATCGTGTCGGAGGCGGCAGCGCGGGCTTCCGCCGCGTTGCGCACCGGCACCGGCGAGAAGACGACTTCCAGCCGGGCGCCGACGCGCGAGACCGTCCAGTCGAGGCCGGCGGCGGCGATCGCGGCCTTGAAACCGGCTTCGATCCGGTCGGCATTGGCCTGCATCTTGCGGTAGGCGTCCTCGGTCATGACGTGTTCCAGGCACGCACGCAGGCAGGCGAGTTGCAGCGCGCTGCCCGAAAGCGTCGTGCCGATGCCCGAATGGCCATGGCCGCTCTGCTCGCGGCGGATGACATGCAGCTTGTCCGAAATCGCCTGCGTCATGCCCCAGACACTGACCGGAACGCCACCGCCGATCGGCTTGCCCATGACGATCAGGTCCGGTTCCAGGGCGTGCACCCTGCTGTAGCCTCCAAGACCGGTCGAGATGGTGTGCGTCTCGTCGATGAGTAGCAGCGTGCCGGCCCGGCGCGTCAGGCGGCGCAGCGCATCGTGGAAGCCCGGCTCGGGTGGGATCATGCCGCAATTCGTCATGACGGGCTCGGCGAGAACGCAGGCAATGTCGTGCGCGGCAAGCGCGTTTTCCAACGCGGCTTCATCATTGAAGGGAATGGAAACAGTCAGTTCGCCGAGATCGCGCACCTGGCCAAGCAGGTTGCGACGCGAAATCGTCTTGCCATCGACGAGGTCGACGAGCGTGTCATCCACGGCGCCATGATAGCAGCCATCAAAGACAAGCAGCTTTGCCCGTCCCGTGACGGCGCGCGCCACGCGAATGGCGAAGCGGTTTGCGTCGCTGGCGGTCGCGCCAAGCTGCCATCGCGGCAGGCCGAAGCGTTCGACGAGAAGGCGGCCGACGATCTGCGCGTCGGAGGAGGGCAGCATGGTGGTGAGGCCGCGTGTTCCTGCATTCTTGAGGGCTTCGAGAACGGGGGCCGGGCCATGGCCGAACATCGCGCCGGTATCCCCGAGGCAGACATCGACGATGCGGTTGCCGTCGATATCGACGAGTTCGACACCGCTCGCCTGGTCGATCACGACGGGAAAGGGGGTCGGCCAGTCGAGCATCCAATGTTGCGGCACGCCGTCGAAGAAACCTGATGCGGCCTCGTCATGCGCTGCCGCGCAACGCGGCCGTTTTGCACGAAAAATCTCCGCTTCCGCGTCGATAAGCGCGTGGGCACGCGCCTCCAGTTCCGCCCTCTTCATCCCGTTCTCCAGCAGGCCATTCAGTAAATGTGATCACATATTGGTTGATGTGATTTCAAGTGTCAAACGACAAGATGGTTACAGCGAGCCGACGAAGCGCAACCAATCGTGCACGGAGGTGGCCGATTGTTTTTCGGCAGGGCCAAGGGAGAGAGGGCCGCGATCGCCCATGTCGCGTACCTCGCTCGGGCTCATGCCGAACTGGTGGCGGAATGCGCGGGAGAAGGCGGAAATATCGGCGAAGCCGCAGGCATAGGCGACCTCTCCGACGCCGCGCTTTCGGTCGTTGGCCAGCATGTCGAAGGCGGCGCGAAGCCGGCGGGTGCGGATATAGTCCGTCACGCCGCCAATCGGTTCGAACAGGCGGTACAGTGAGGCGCGCGACAAGCCGAACATCTTGCAGAGATGGTCCGGGCCAAGGTCCGTCGTGGCAATATGCTGCTCGATGTAGCGGCGGATTTCCATGATGACGGCGCCACGCACCGCGGGACTCGGCTGCTGGCGCTCGGCGATCGCCGGCGCGACGAGGTTCGTGACGAGATTCGCGGTGGCGGTGACGATCGTCGGCGCCTCGGCCTGCGTGATATCGGGCAGGTCCTCGAAAAGCGCGCACAGATGGCTGCCGATCAGCCGGGCGGTGCTGGTCGATCGCTTGAAGAGCAGGCCATGCAGGGCATCGTTCTGCACATCCGTGCCGAACAGCAGGTGGCGCGGCAACACCAGCGTGAGGTTGCGGCAATGTTGCGTCTCGGTATGCAGGGGGCGTGTCAGGTCGAAGATGGAAACATCGCCCGCTTCAACTTGCATCGTCACCCCGTTGACGGTCCGCAGATCGCTGCCGTCAAGGGTCCGCTGCACGAGGATGAGGTCCAGTCCGCTTCGGGCGATGCGGGCGGAGTCGCGGGAAAACGTATAGGTGGTGCCCAGCATGTCGGCGACGAAAAACAGGGCCGGCCCCATGAAATAGGTGGAAAGGGCGGCGCGAAAATCGTCAATGCGTTCCGGTGTAGCGATGGTCGTACGGAAGACCGGATCAAGCGTCTCGGCAAAGAGTTGGCTCGCCCGACGGCAATCCGCGCCCGGTGCGGCGGATATCGAGTTGGTCGGCAATTTGGCGGCAGGGCTCATTGCATCTCACGACCGGCGAACAACAGGCGACATGACCTATCAAGGAATAGGTACGGGCGAAGGTTCCTGAAAATTCGTCGCGGTCTCGGGTTTGCCGTTTGGCACGGTGTCTCATTCTTTTGGCTTACCGTCTCATATTGCGCATTCGGGTTAGTATTACAATTGACAGTTTCGGCAGGCTGCAACCCCATGGAAAAAATGGGGCCATTTGGACCCGCGGTGCCGAGATAAGAACAAAACAAAGCGCGCCGCTCCGGATTGGGGAAGTGCAGACATGGACCAGCATACGTTTGAAGACAGCTCGGTGGCGTTTCGCGTGCCGCCGTTCGAATTTCTTGGCGCGCCCGGATTTGCGCAGACCCGGGATCGGCTGATTGCCGGCAAGCTCGCCCTCTATGAAGGCAATCATCTGTTCAACCGGCTGATCCTGGAGGAGGGGCGCTTTCTCTGTTACCTCGCCGCCTTGTCGCTTCATGCCGGGCAGGACATGGCGCAGCCATCCACATGGCTGACACTCGGGCGCCTGCAGCGCGAAGTGACCGAGCTGGGTGTCGCGAGCCGCAACCGTGTCGAGGCGCAGGTTTCTTGCCTACGCAAATACGGGTTTCTGACACAGCAACCCCATGCCTCGGACCGGCGTGTGCGGCTGCTGGTGCCGAGCGCTACCCTTCTGGCTCGCGATGCCGGCATCCTCGGACTCCTCGTGACGGCGGTATCGGATTTTGGTCGGTCCCCTATCGGGAAACATAACGGCCCGCTTCCGGCTGACCTGCATCGTGCCATGCGGCGCGCGACGTTGGCGCACCTCCCGGGACTGAGCCGGCTTATCCGCCGGCATTTGCTGCTTGCCCCGTTCTTCGCGCACGACTGCGGCTACATGATCCTGCTGCTTCTGTTGCGCGATGCGCGGGAAAGCGGCGACAGCATGTTTCCCACCGGATATCAGCGGCTTGCCACGCAAACCGGCGTTTCACGCACCCATATCCGCCGAATCATCGAGGCCGCGCGCGACGCCGGTCTGCTGACCACGGCGACGCGCGGCGGTCATGATATATGCCTGACGTCATCGATGTGGCATGCCGCCGACCGCTGGTTTGCAGACAATATGGCCCTGACGGACCTGTTGCTGCACGAGGCGACGACCCGCCCTGCGGGCGCGGCCGACTGACCGTCAAGACGCAGAGCCTGCCGCGGCGAGAAGGATCGAAAGACCGACATGCGTCAGGTGATGCAGCGTCTGGTCCACGCCGAGGAGCCACCAGAAGGCCGATTGCCGGGGCGTGAGTTTCTGGCGCCGCGTGGCAAGGCTCTTCAAGCGGTCGATTGTGCCATGCACCAGAGCGTCGACAAGGCCGAGCCAGACCAGCGATGGCGACACGATGAGGAAGAGGGCGGCGGTCAGTGCCCCATGCAGGCCCGCATGGGCTGCAAGCGGCAGGAACCAGCCGTCCGGCTGTTCCTTGCCCACCACCATCCAGTCCGTCTGGAGCAGAAAATCCGCCAGGAAGTGTTTGGCGAGGAACGCCACCAGGGCGGCGGCGATCCACGCGGTCGAGATCTGGTCCGGTATGTCGATCATTCCACTCCCGTCTGCCTGGCGGCAGGGCAGGCGGCCTAGTGGCCACCTGCCTCGATGATGCCCTTGGTCAGACTGCCCGTCGCCGGATAGAGCGGGATCAGGCAGGCCTGGAGCGCATGATAGATGTCGCCCTTGCCGGCGAAAAGGGTGTAACTCGGCACGAGATCCTCTGTGAGTTCCTCATGCCAGCCGCCACGCTCCTGATCCAGGAAATGGCGGGCGATGGAATCCCAGATCTTGCGATACCAGATCTCGTGGAAATCGCTCGGCAGATGTTCGGCAAGGAAAGCCGCCGCGCCGACGCCCTCGGCCATCGGCCACCACAGCTTGTTGCGCTTTGCCGGTGCGTCGTCCCAATCGAGCGTATAGAAGAACCCGCCCTTTTCCTTGTCCCAGCCGAGCGCGATGGACTGCGCGAAGAGTGCCTTGGCCGCTTCCGGCATCCAGGCGTGTTTCTTGCCGCCGAGGGCATAGAGCTGAAGGATGAGGCGCGCCCATTCCAGCCAATGGCCGGGTGTGGTGCCGGAGGGGCGGAACATCTCGTTGCCGCGATATTCCTTGTCGAGAACCCAGTTCTCGTCGAAATGCTCGGGCACGCGAAAGCCGTTTTCGCCCGCGTGGCGGCGGATGACGAGTTCGGCAACGCTTGTCGCCTTGTCGAGATAGGTCTTTTCGCCGGTCGCTTCGAAAGCCGCCATCAGCGCTTCCGTCAGATGCATGTTGGAATTTTGCCCGCGGTAGCCGGCAACCGGCGTCCAATCCGCTTCGAATTCTTCCGCAATCGCGCCGTGTTTGTCCTCCCAGAAGCGCTTTTTCAGCACGTCGGCGACATCGGCGATCATGCGATCGGCATCGGGGTGGCCGGCAAGCTTGGCGCTCGACGCAGCGAGCAACACGAAGGCGTGGCCATAGCCCTGTTTGCTGGAATCGAGAAGGCCGGAATTGTCGAGCGACCAATGGTAGCCGCCGCGCTCCTGGTCACGATGCTTTTCCCAGAGATATTTCATGCCGTGGTCGACGATGTCGTCCGAGCCGGGGCGGCCGAGCAGGCTGCCGATGGAAAAGCAATGCACCATGCGGGCCGTGGAGTGGATGCCGCGCACCGGATTGCCGGGGTTGAGGGGACGTCCCTCTGCGTCCAGTTCATGGAAGCCGCCGAGCGGATTGAAAGCCCGGTTCTGGAAGAAATCGAAAAGGCGGTTTGCTTCCCGCCAGAGCCATTGACGGTGATAGTCGCGCTTGCGCCACGCCGTACCGAGATGTCCCGTTGCGCCCATGATGCGTTCTCCTTTTTGATCGGTCCGCATTGTTGTGCCCGATGCCGGAGCCTTGCCGGAGCGCGGGGGGATTTGCCGTGGCGTGGGGATCACGCACGGCCCGCAACGCTCGCAATGACGGCTGGCCTCGACAGGTGGGGAGGGAGTTATGGCCCAGAACGAGAAGGGCCGCAACCCGGCGCGGGATGTCGCGGGCCGACTTGATCGGTTGGCCCGGAGGTTCGCTACCGAAGGGTATGATCTGCTTCTCGTCGGGATCGTCAGACAGAGGCCCGTGCTGCCGCGACGGCATCGCTGGCAACCCGCGCGATTTCCTCCGCCGCCTGCGTTGCGCCGGCCGCTTTGTGCATCGTCGCCGCATTGGACTTCAGCCGCACATGCATCGCCTCGTCGCCGAGCAGGCCCTCTATCGCTGCGGCAAGGTCGGCGTCGCTCCAGTCGTAGCGGCCAAGCCGTTGTCCGACGGCGGTCTCGGCGGCGCGGGCGGCGTTGTCGTGGCCGTCCCAGCAATAGGGCATGATGAGCGAAGGAACGCCGTAGTAGAGCGCTTCGCAGAAGGAGTTGTTGCCGCCATGGTGGATGAAGAGGCTCGCCTGTTCGACCACCGAGGGCTGCGGGAACCAGCTGTCGATGAAGACATTGTCCGGGACCTCGCGGTACTCCTCGCGCCAGTGGCCGGCATTGACGAGGAAGCGGTAGGGAAGCGTCGCGAAGACCCCAATCATGCGCTTCATCATGGTGACGTCCATCGCGCCGAGCGAGCCGAAACTGGTCAGCACCAGCGGTGCCTCATTGTGACTGGCAAAACGCGGCGGCGTATAGGGCGCTTCATGGCGCACGCAGCCATCGAGGAAGACGAACGTCGCTGGATCGAGTTTCTGGCGGCGCTCGTGCCGAATGATGGCCGGTGCAAGCAGAAGGTTCAGCCAGGGCGATGGATCGAGGAAATTCGGAGACGCTGGCGCCTTGAGGCCGCATTCGGCGAGGAAGCCCGTGAAACGCTTGTGCGCCGGCGCCACCGTCTTTTCATAGCGTACCGCGAAGTTCGACCATGCCGCGCGCGCGTCAACACCACAGCCTGAGAGATAGGGCGGGACGTTTTCGTCCGGGATTTCCGTCTCGGCGCAGGAAACGACGCGGATCCACGGCACGCCGGCATTGGCGATGGCCGGGAACATCACGACGTTGTCGAGCACGATGGCGTCCGGCTTCAGCCGGCCGAGAAGCTGGCGCAGCGGCTCTTCCACGCGCATCGCTGTGTCGACGATCGCCTCCCAGGTCGGGCCGACGTAGCTGTCGAGCTGGGCGAGTGGTGCCTGACGAAAGGCATCCTGATGGCGTTCGATGAAGTCGTTCCAGTCTGTCGGCGCGGCATCGGTGTCGGTTAGCTGATATTCGGCAAAACCGTATTCGGCAAAGACGCCGCTGAAGCCCGGATGGCAGATGAAGACCGGGCGGTGACCAAGGCCGCGCAATTCCTGGGCGATGCCGACGCAGTTCAGCGCCGCGCCGTAGCTGGCTTCCGGAAACAGGGCGATGGTCTTTGCAGGCGCCATGGGGGTTAACGCACGACAAGCTTGAAGGTGGGAGGAACGCCGCGGCCGGCGAGCCGGGGGCGCTGCGATTGGGAGAGCTGTATATGCACACGCATCAGATCGGCGGCAAGCTCCATCTGGCCGCGCTCGATCTGCTCGAGGATCTGGATATGTTCGAGGTTCGACTGCATCAACCGGAAGGCGTTGACATGGCCGGCCGGCGGGCTTGCGCGGCGGCGGCGGTGGTGGTTGGTCAGCGCTTCGGCCATGAACGGATTGCCGCAGGAGCGCGCGATCAGGAGGTGGAAATCGAAGTCCGTACGGTCGAAGAGTTTGCGGTCGAACGTCGCCTCGCTCATGCCGCGCAGGATCAGCATGGATTGGCGCAGCGCCGTCATGGCTGGAACGTCGCGCTTGAAGTCGGGCAGGGTCAGCGCGAGCGGCTCTGTGGCAAGACGGAATTCGTAGCTCTTCGCCGCGGCGTCGCCGCTGATTGCAAAGTGTTTCAGCAGCCATTGCTGGCCGGCGCCGCGCTCGGCAAGATTCTCCTCCGCCAGTTTCATCAGAGCATTTTGTACCGCCTGGCGGGAGACGTCGTAGCGGCGCTGAAGCGCGGCAATGGTCTGGCTCTCGGCGATGCGCCCGGCGGATAGGTCGCGCAAGATCGCTGCATAGATTTCGTTCTCACCGTCTCCATCCGCCGTGTCCTCGAGTCGTGCCGTGGCGACCGGATCGACCGCGAGAAGATAGCCGCCCTCGGCATCGGCGGTCACTAAGCCCCGTTCTGCAAGTATCTGCAAAGCCTTGCGGATCGGCGTTCTGGAGACATTGCAGAGCGAGGCGAGGGCCTGTTCGGCCAGCCGTTCGCCCGGCGCCATGCCGCGCTCGCCGGCGGCGTCGAGTATTTTTTGCGCCAGTTCAACATGGCGAAAGTGGGTGCGTTTCGGCTCCGGGGTCATCTGCTGCTTTTGCCCTCCATCGCCGTATATGCTGCCCTTTGAGCCATCGTTTCGCAAGTCCGGAAAAGCGGTTTTGCGCTTGGTGCACAAAAATGGCGAAAGCCTATTGACGTATTTTTTTTCTAAATAATACTGCCATGCGACAGGGAATGAGACCGGAGAACCGGCGCGCCCTTCAAAGAGGTTGGAACAATCGAAACAAGGGAGTCTTCCGTGAACGCGAAGAACCGACTGACTGCGACCTGTGCGGGCGCGGCACTTGTTGCTGCATGCCTTGCATCGGGCGCGGCCTCCGCCGCCGATCTCGTCATCTCGAACTGGGATGGCTACATGGCCCCTGATATCGCGGAGCAATTCAAGGCAGCGACGGGGCTGGAGATCGAGGTGGTCAACCACGCCACCAACGAAGAGGTGATGGGCAAGCTGATGGCGAGCGGCGGCAAGGGCTACGACGTCGTTTTCGTCTCCTCGCCCTTTGCTGAGATTCTGAACGGGCAGGGGCTTGCCGAGCCGATCGACAAGGCCGCCGTGCCGAACCTCGCCAATCTCTACCCGGAAGCGACGACGCTCGCCTACGATCCGGGCAACGCCTTCTCCGTTCCCTATACCTGGGGCACGACGGGCCTTTGTTACCGCGCCGACCTCGTGGAAGCCACGCCCGACAGCTGGATGACCCTGTTGCAGCCGCCAGACAAGCTGAAGGGCAAGACCACCATGCTCGCCACCGACCGCTGGCTGATGGCGGCGGGTGAACTGGCCAAGGGCTTTTCGGTCAACGAGAAGGATCCGGCGAAGCTGGACGAGGTGAAGAACCTGCTGATCGAGGCGAAGAAAACCCTGCTCGCCTATGACGATACCACCTTCTATTCCAAGCTCGTTTCGGCGGAAGCCTCATTGGTGCAGGCCTGGGACGGATGGTGCAACTACGGCATTACCGAAAACAAGGACATCAAGTTCGTCGTGCCGAAGGAGGGCTCCGACCTCTGGATCGACACGATCGTCGTGATGAAGAGCTCGGAAAACAAGGACGCGGCGATGAAGTTCATCAACTTCATCCTCGACGCCAAGAACCATGCCTGGGCGGCGCAGAACATCCTCTACAAGGTGCCGAACAAGGCGGCGATGGAAAGCCTCGACAAGGCTTTGGCCGAGCAATATCCGAACATGGCCATGGCGCCGGCGGACCTCGTCAAATACGAGCTGTTGCGTGATCTCGGCACCGCGCAAAAAGACTATTCGCGCATCGTGAGCGAGATCAAAGCCGCGAACTGACGGCCCGCGTCTGCCGTGGCGGTTCGCGCCGCCTCGGATCATTGCAATCCTGAAATCATCGATGCGCGGGCGCCGGTTGCGGCCCCGTGGGAGCAGACTATTGTCCTTCAACGCCACCAGACCGACCCTGCTCGCCGCGCCCGGCGTCGCCTGGCTCGTCGCCTTCATGGTGGTGCCGTGCCTGCTGGTGCTGAGCTATGCCTTCTTCCAGCGGGGCGTCTGGGGCGGGGTGGAATACACATTCACGCTGGAAAACTTCGCCCGCGTCGCCGATCCGCTCTATGCGAAGATTTTCCTCAACTCCGCGCGCATCGCGTTGACGGCTACGGTGGTCGCGATCCTCATCGCTTATCCCGCCGCCTACGCGATCAGCCGTGCCCCGCGAATGTCGCAGCCGATCCTGCTGTTCTTTGCCGTGTTGCCCTTCTGGAGCAACTATCTCATCCGCACCTATGCCTGGATCGTGCTGCTCAACCGCGAAGGCCTGATCAACAATCTTCTGCGCACGCTGGGTTATACGGGCGAACCGCTGTCGATGCTCTATACCGAAAGCGCCGTCATCACCGGCCTTGTCTACAACTACCTGCCCTTCGTCATCCTTGCGATCTATTCCACGCTGTCGCGGCTGAATCCGGAGCTGATGGAGGCCTCGCGCGATCTCGGCGCCGGCCCCGTCCGCACCTTCCTGCGTGTCACGCTACCGCTCACCTTGCCGGGTGTCGCCGCCGGTGGCGTCTTCGTCTTTGTGCTGTCCATCGGCAATTTCGTGACGCCGGCGCTGCTCGGCGGCGGGCGATTCCAGATGGTCGGTAATCTTGTCTACGACCAGTTTCTGACAGCCAACGACTGGCCCTTCGGTGCCGCACTCGGCGCCGCGCTGATCGTGACCATGATCGTGCTGCTGCTCTTGCAGGCCCGCGCAACAGCCCATGCTTCCGGTGAGCGAAAAGGGGAGGTCGAGCGATGAGTGCTGCCCTTTCCAGCAAGCTGCCCGGCCGCATCGTGCTCGTGCTGGTCTTCGGCTTCCTTTACCTGCCCATCGCCGTTCTGGTCCTGCTTTCCTTCAACGACAGCGGCCTGCCGACCTCCTGGTCCGGGTTTTCCACGCGCTGGTACGGTGCGCTGCTGGCCAATACCTATATCCTGCGCGCCGCGTGGAACACGCTGATCGTCGCGGTCTTTGCCACCGTCATTTCCACCGTACTCGGCACCCTGCTGGCGCTCGGCATGGAGACGCGGCGGAGGAAGAGCAACGGGCTGGAAGCGCTCGCCTTCGCGCCAATGGTCATTCCCGACATCGTGCTGGCCGTCGCACTGCTGACCTTCTTCTCGCGCCTTGGCCTGACGATGGGCCTGCACACGATCATCATCAGCCACGTCATCTTCGACCTTGCCTTCGTCTGCTCGGTCGTGCGGGCGCGGCTCAAACATTTCGACTTCTCCATCGTCGAGGCCTCGCGCGATCTCGGCGCTTCCGGCTGGACGACCTTCTGGCGCGTCACCTTCCCGGTGCTGCTGCCGTCGATCGTCGCGGGTGCACTGCTCGCCTTCACGCTTTCGGTCGACGAGTTCATCATCGCCTTCTTCACGGCGGGCGCCGGGCGCTCGTCGATCACCCTTCCCATGCAGATCTATTCGATGATCCGCTTCGGCATCACGCCGGAGGTCAACGCGCTCGCCACCATCGTCATGGGCGTCAGCGCGACGGCATTGCTGATCTCGCAATGGCTCAACAGAGAACGGCAGGTCCCATGACGCGATCGAACACTCCAATTTTGCGCATCGAGGGCGTCGGCAAGCGTTTTGGGCCGGTCACAGCGGTTGACAATGTATCGCTGGATATTCGCGAGAACGAGTTTTTTGCGCTGCTCGGCCCGTCCGGCTGCGGCAAGACCACGCTGCTGCGTATGCTGGCCGGCTTCGAGGCGCCCGGCACCGGCCGCATCCTGCTCGACGGCAAGGACATCTCGCCGCTGCCGCCGGAAAAGCGGCCGCTCAACCTGATGTTCCAGTCCTACGCGCTGTTTCCGCATATGACGGTGCGGCAGAACCTCTCCTACGGCCTCGAAATGGAGCGCCTCCCCAAAGCCGATATCCGCCGCCGAGTGGACGATACCATGGGCATGACGGACCTGACGCCTTTCGCCGAGCGCAAGCCGGAGCAACTGTCCGGCGGCCAGAAGCAGCGTGTGGCGCTCGCCCGCGCGCTGGTGAAGCGGCCGAAAGTGCTGCTGCTCGATGAACCGCTCGGCGCGCTCGACAAGAAGCTGCGTGAGAGGATGCAGCTTGAGCTGAAGCGCATGCAGAACGAGGCCGGCATCACCTTCGTCATCGTCACCCACGACCAGGAAGAAGCCCTGGTCATGGCCGACCGAATGGCGATCCTGAAGGACGGGCGCCTGTTGCAGGTCGGCGCACCGGAAGAGGTCTATGAGCACCCGGCCGAGCGCTTCGTCGCGAACTTCATCGGCGTGATGAATTTCATCGACGGCAAGACGGGCGCGGACGGGGTCTTTGCGGCGGAAGGCCTGCAAGTGAAGGCGCAAGGCGGCAAGCCCGGAACGGCGACCCTCGCCATCCGCCCGGAAAACATCGCCATCGGCCCGCCCGGGGATCTGCCTGTTTCCGGTATCATCGTCGACATCGCCTATCACGGCCTCGACCGGGTGCTGCATGTCAGAACCGCCGCTGCCGAAACGCCGCTCCAGGTCCGCATCCCGGCGAGCGGTGCGAGCAACTGGAAGACCGGCGATCCCATAAGCCTCAGGCTCGACCCGGCAAAATGCCGGCTCTTCCAATGAATGAAGAACAGGGGAACATCATGTCCAAGACGATAGCATTCTTCCCGGAGGCGGCCTTCGGCCCGGCGCTGAACTCGGTCGGCATCGCCCAGGCCGTGGAGGCGCTCGGCCACAAGGCCGTCTTCCTCTCCGATCCTGGCTTTGTTTCGGTCTACGAAGGCTACGGCTTCGAGGCGCATGCCGTGAACCTCTCCGAGCCGATGCCGGCAGAGCAGATGGCGAAATTCTGGGAGGATTTCATCAACGGCCACATCCCGAATTTCCGCAAATCCCCCTACGATCAGGTCGACAACTACGTGAAGGATTGCTGGACGGCGATCGTCGATAGCGCCAAATGGGCGCAAAAGGACCTGCCGGGTGTGCTGGCCAGGATCAAGCCGGACCTCATCTGCGTCGACAACGTCATTCTCTTCCCGGCGATCAAGCAGTTCGGCAAGCCCTGGGTGCGCATCATTTCCTGCTCGGAAAACGAGATCGAGGATCCGAAAATCCCGCCGCATCTTTCCGGCTGCGAGGAAAAGGACTTCGCCGGCCATGCGGCTTACCGCGATCACTTCAACGAAGTCATCAAGCCGATCCATGATGATTTCAACGGCTTCCTGAGCGAGAATGGCGAGGCCGCCTATCCCATCGGCCAGTTCTTCGAAGCCTCTCCCTTCATGAATCTGCTGCTCTATCCGGAGGCGGTGAAATTCGATCGCGAACATCCGCTCGATCCGAAACAGTTTCAGTATCTCGAAGGCTGCGTGCGCAAGGAAATGCCCTACGAGGTGCCGGCTTTCAAGGAAAACAACGACAAGCCGTTGCTCTATATTTCCTTCGGCTCGCTGGGCGCAGGCGACACCGATCTCCTGCAGCGCCTGATTACGACGATCGGCAAGTTGCCCTATCGCGCGCTCGTCAATGTCGGCGACTACAAGGATCAGTATGAGAACCTGCCCGGCAACATCATCGTCGATAGCTGGTTTCCGCAGCCGTCCGTCATTCCACAGGTCGATGCCATCATTCACCACGGCGGCAACAACTCGTTCACGGAGTGCCTCTATTTCGGCAAGCCGGCGATCATCATGCCCTATGTCTGGGATGGTCATGACAATGCGACGCGCGTCGACGAGACCGGCCACGGCTTCAAGATGCCGCGCTACGACTGGACGGATGCGGACCTCGCGGCAAAACTCGATGCCTGCGTCAACAATCCGACCATGAAGACGCGCCTCGCTGCCACCAGCGCGCATATGCAGGCTCGCAACGGCCCGAAGAAGGCCGCCGGCATTCTCGACGAACTCGTGAAGACGGGCGCCTACAATGGTTGAGACGACAAAATCCTCGGCGCCGCATATCTACAAGGCCACGACCTTGTCCGACCTCGTCGACTGGGGTAGCC
This sequence comes from Shinella kummerowiae, assembly GCF_009827055.1. Taxonomy (GTDB): domain Bacteria; phylum Pseudomonadota; class Alphaproteobacteria; order Rhizobiales; family Rhizobiaceae; genus Shinella; species Shinella kummerowiae. The sequence goes on along the minus strand of NZ_WUMK01000003.1, from coordinate 317,885 downwards.
AGCCGGACAGTCTGGAGGGCCAGTCTCATTCTTCCGGCCGACTTGTCTTCAAGGGGCCGAACAACCAGCCGGAATCCGGCATCTGGGTCTGCACGCCCGGCCGCTGGCGGCTGGCGATCCCGCGCGACGAATTCTGCCATTTCGTGGCGGGACGGGCGGTCTATCGCTCGGACGACGGCGAGGTGATCGAGGTCGAGGCCGGCACCGTCGTGTTGTTCCGCGGCGGCTGGACCGGCGAATGCACCGTCATCGAGACCATGCGCAACATCTACATGCTGGCCTGACGCCAACAAAAGCTGAAAGGAAATTTCCAATGACCGCGACCCCCCTGATGCGCAAGCCGCTGGAAGAGACGGACCTCAAGGATTGGGGCGTGATCCCCACCATGATCGAGGGCGAAAGCCGCACGTCCGGCAAGGTCATCTACAAGGGCCCGAACGGCGAGTCCGAAAGCGGCCTGTGGATCTGCACGCCGGGAAAATGGTTCTGCCATGTCACCAGCGACGAGTTCTGCCACTTCCTGGAAGGCCGCTGCACCTATGTGCACGAAAGCGGCGAGGTGATCGAGATCACGCCGGATACCGCCGCCTTCTTCCCCAAGGACTGGAAGGGTGAATGCACCGTCCATGAGACGGTGAAGAAGGTCTACATGATCCGCTGAGGGCGTATTTGCCCCTCACCCCGCCCTCTCCCCGCAAGCGGGCAGAGGGAGACGAAAGGCTGCGGCTGGTCCTTTCTCCCCGCTTGCGGGGAGAAGATGCCGGCAGGCGGATGAGGGCCAGTCGCGCCGCCCTCCAGAACGTCAAGGAAAATGCCATGTTCAACCCCTCCGAACCCGTCTTCTACAGGCATCCAGCCTATCTCCCGAGCGATGGCACCCGGCATACGGTGATCGACCCGGCAACGCTCGCGACGGTTGGCATCATCGCCGATACGACGCTGACGGAGTTGGAAACGGTGCTCGATGCGGCCGCGAAGGCGCAGCGCGACTGGAAGCGGCTCGACGCCAAGACACGTGCGACCGTCCTCCACCGCATCGCCAACCGTATCGAGGCGACGGACATGCGGCACTGTGCGGAGCTGATGTCGCGCGAGATGGGCAAACCCTATCCGGAGGCGATCGGCGAGGTGGCGAATTGCGCCGGCGCCTTCCGCTATTTCGCGGAAATGGCCCGCGACGAGGCAGGCAAGGTGGCGGGCACCACGCAGGCCGGTTCCTTCCAGCATGCGCGCTACGAAGCGCTTGGTACCAGCGTGCACATCATGCCGTTCAACTTTCCGATCCTGCTGATGTGCTGGACCGTCGCGGCGTCGTTGGCGTCCGGCAATGCCTGCATCATCAAGCCCGCACCGGCGACGACGCTGTCCACGCTGGAGTTCATGCAGGTGTTCGAGGCGTTGCCGGAGGGCCTGATCGCCTGCCTGCCAGGCGGGGTCGAGCTCGGCAGCGCGCTGATTGCCTCGCCGAAGACCCATGCCGTGGCCTTCACCGGTTCGGTTGCCGCCGGCAAGGCGGTGGCCATAGCCGCCGCGGCGCAGATGAAGCCCGCTGTCATCGAGGCCGGCGGATCCGATCCGATGATCATCACCGCACATGCGCCACTCGAGGTGGCCGCTGCCGGCACCGTCACCGCGGCCTTCCACATGTCCGGCCAGGTCTGCACCTCGGCGGAACGTTTCTTCGTGGTCGACGCAGTGCATGACGCCTTCATCGAGAAGTTCGTTGCCGAGACGAAGCGGCTGCGTGTCGGCAACGGGCTCACCCGCGCCGAGATCGGGCCGCTCGTTAGCGAGGCGGCACGAGCGAAGGTCATCCGGCTGGTCGAGGATGCAAAGGCGAAAGGCGCGACCGTCGCGATCGGCGGCAAGGTGCCGGAGAGCGAGCCGGTCGGCTGGTTCTACGAGCCGACAATCCTGACAAATTGCACTCCGGACATGGCGATCCTGCGCGAGGAATGTTTCGGTCCTGTGGCAGCCGTCATGCGGGTCAAGGATTTCGACGAGGCGATCGAGCGGGCCAACGACAGCGAGTTCGGCCTCGGCGCCTCCGTCTTCACCACCTCGCTGGAGGAGGCGATGGAGGCGGCGGACCGGCTGGAGGCCGGCATGGTCTGGGTCAACAACCCGCTGATCGACAACGACGCGCTGCCCTTCGGCGGCTGGAAGAAATCCGGCCTCGGCCGCGAATTGTCGAAGCTCGGCCTCGATGCCTTCCGCCGTTCCAAGATGGTCATCATCGACCACAAGCCGGTGGTGCAGAGCTGGTGGTATCCGTATCCGGACGACTGGTTCTACGAAGACGGCGGGCGAAAACACGTTTGACGCATTAAGATCAAGGACAGAGCAATGATCATCACCCTCCTCGGCGGCGCGGGCTTCATGGGCGCCGGTATCGTGCGCGACCTTCTTTCCGACCGCGCCATCATCGACATCACGACCATCCGCCTCTGCGATGCCGCGCGGGAGAAGATGGAGGCGCTGGCAAACGAACTCGGTGATGCGCGCATCACGCTCGTCGACCTCGACGTGACAAATTCCGCAGCATTGAACGCCGCAATTGCCGGCGCCGATATCTGCATCAACTGCGTGCCGACATTGCTCGGCTTCCAGATGACGATCTTCGAGGCCGCCCTTGCGCTCAAGGTGCCCTACATGGATCTCGGCGGCCTCGGCACCTACACTGTCAAACAGCTTGCCGAGCACGAGCGCTTCAAGGCGGCCGGCGTGCCGGCGGTCATCGGCTGCGGCGCGGATCCCGGCATGTCGAACGTCATCTGCCGGGCGGTGGCCGATGAACTGGACGAGATCGACAAGATCAACCTCTACTGGGCCGCCGAATTGGTCGGCGACGAAAATCCGGTGCTCGTGCCGCCCTACAGTGTCTCGACCGTGCTTGCCGAATATGCGCATGCGAGCACGCAGTTTTACGGCGGTAAACATGTGGAATGCGCGCCGATGAGCGGCAGCGAGTTCCTCAACTTGCCGGAGCCGTGGGGGCGCTGCGAATTCATGCATTCCCCGCATTCCGAGCAGCTGACCGTGCCGCTTGCCGATGGCATCCGTGAGAAGGGCATTCAGGAATTTTCCTGGAAGCTGCATTTGCCGCATCGCGAACATGAGGCCTGGGTCGGCCTAGTCAAGGCGGGCTTCGGCGATTTCGACGAGCCGGTCGAGATCGGCGGCATCAAGGTCAAGCCGCTCGACGTGCTGAACAAGGTGATCGAGCGCAATATCCGCAAAAATGCGGACAAGATCCCGGCGCAGGACAGCCATGAGATCCATTTCGCGATCGGCCGCGGCCGGAAGGACGGGGTGGAGCGCACCGTGCGTGTCGAGGTCACGGTATCGCCGGATCCGATATATGCACCCTATGTCGATGCCTGTACCTCGATGAATGCCTCCATCGCCGCCCAGCTCATTCTGGCGATGCCGAGAAAGCCGGGTGTCCATGCACCGGAGAGCTACTTCGACATTGCGAGCTACTTCCCCGAACTGGAAAAGCGGAAATTCCGTATCTCCAGGACCGTCACATGACAGGAGTGTGAAACGGCAGTTTACGAGTGTGGCGAAATTGAGAAAAAATACCCTACCAATCTTATAGGGATAATATATAAATGATCCCAGAGAACGGGCGGGCATGAATGTCCGCTCAGGAGAGACCGGGAACGCGGCCTCCGCAGCAAGGGATGATGGCATGAGCAGTACGAAACTCGGCGGCCGTTCTACGTTTGGTTCCTTCGGCGCGGTTAGCGATCGCCGCGCTCGCCGCGCAGAGCGGCAGGTCCTCGTCAACAACATCGTCGTCGCCGGTGCTTTCCTCTTCGTCAGCGCAGTGGTTTTCGGCCTCGTCGGCTGATCCTTTTCCCCAAATTACAGAGTCCAAGCGTGGCATCGTTTCATGCTGCAATCGGTATTCGGCTGCCGCCATTCCCGGTCACCGAAGCTGAGAAGCGAGTTGGCAACGTTGCCATGACTTGCGGAAACACCCGATAATTGCTTTGGTCCGAAGGTCATCATTCGGGATAGGCGATCAATGCTGCTTGAAAATCTCTCGCTCTTCCTGCGCATCGTGGAAAAGGGAGGGCTTGCCGTGGCGGGCCGTGAGATCGGGCTTTCGCCCGCCACCGTCTCCGAACGGCTGGCCGCGCTGGAGGCCTATTACGGCGCGACGCTGCTGACCCGCACCACACGCGCCATCAGTCTGACCGATGAGGGGCGTGCACTCGTCGAAGGCGCGCGGCGCCTGCTGGCGGAAGCGGAGGAGATGGAAAGCCGCGTGCGGCACGGGGCGAATGTCATCTCCGGGCCGATCCGGTTGAGCGCGCCGGAAGACCTTGGCCGCCGCCTGCTCGTTCCGGTGATCGATGCGTTCCTGGAAGAGCACCCTGCCGTCACCGTCGATATCAACCTCACGGATGGCAATGTCGACCTCGTCGGGCAGGGCATGGATTTCGCGATCCGGCACGGTGTGCTCGCGGATAGCAGCCTGCGGGCAAAAGCGCTGGGGGAGAACCGCCGTGTCGTCTGCGCGTCACCTGCCTATCTCGACGCCAAGGGCATGCCGCAGCATCCGGACGAGTTGGCCCGGCATGATTGCATCGTCATGCGCTTTGGGCAGAACATCGATCGTGAATGGCCCTTCGTCATCGATGGTGCGGTACGCAAGATCACCGTACGCGGCAGCCGCGTGGCAAACGATGGGGGGCTGGTGCGGCACTGGTGTCGCGAAGGCCGCGGCATCGCGCTCAAATCGATCCGCGACGTCGATGCGGACCTGGCCTCCGGCGTACTGGTCGAACTGCTCAGGGATTTTTCGGCCGGCAGCACGGCGCTGCAGATCGTCTATCCGCCGAGCGTGGTGCAGCCGCGGCGTGTGCGGCTGTTGATCGATCGTATCGCCGCGGCCCTGTCTCCCGGCCGCGGCGGATTGCTCCGTCAGGAGGACACCTGATCGAGGAGGATCAGGCGCAGCGGTTCCTCGAGAAGATCGTCGATCGTCGCGGCGAACGCCTGGAAATACGACGCGGCAACATGCGCGTCGAACGCGGCCTGGTTGGTAAAGGCCTCGCGCATATAGAAAGTGCCGGGTTCGTCGCGGAGCTCGAACAACACATAGTCGAGATTACCGGGCTCCGCTCGCGTCGGCTCGATGAGGGCGAGCAGGCCTTGTTGCAACGCCTCCCGTTTGCCGGGCCTCGCCTTCAAAACCGCAAGGGCGACGAGCTTTTCAGTCGATATCGTCATGGTATCTCCTCTCGTGCGGTCAGAAGCCGGCGAGCACGATCTTGCCCTTGGCCCTGCCGGACTCGATGAGGGCGTGAGCGCGCTTGAGGTTTGCCGCATTGATGGCGCCGAAATTTTCGTTGAGCGTCGACTTGATCTTGCCGGCATCGACCAGGTCGCTGATGCGGTTCAGCAGGTCGTGCTGCTTTTCGATATCGGCGGTGGCAAAGAGCGAGCGGGTGAACATCAGTTCCCAATGCAGCGAGATCGATTTACGCTTCAACGGCAGGGCGCTCAGTTTCTTCGGGTCGTCGATCAGACCGAATCGACCTTGCGGTGCGATCAATTCGACGATCTCACCCAGATGATCATCGGTATTGGTGGTGGAGAAGACGAAGGCGGGCTGGCCGATACCGAGCGCCTCGACCTGCGCGGCCAGCGGCTTGCGGTGATCGATCACATGGTGCGCGCCGAGCGCCTTTACCCAATCCTGCGTTTCCGGCCGGGAAGCCGTGGCGATGACCGTCAGGTTCGTCAACGCCCGAGCGATCTGGATCGCGATCGAGCCGACACCGCCGGCACCGCCAATGATGACGATCGCGTTTGCCGCGCCGGGCACGGGCCGGGTGACGTCCAGCCGGTCGAACAGCATTTCCCACGCGGTGATCGAGGTCAGCGGCAAGGCGGCGGCGGCCGGGAAATCGAGGCTTTCCGGCTTTTTGCCGACGATGCGTTCATCGACCAGATGGAATTCGGCGTTGGTGCCGGACCGGTTGATGGCGCCGGCATAGAAGACCGCGTCGCCCGGCTTGAACAAAGTCGCATCCGGTCCCACAGCCGTGACGGTGCCGGCGGCGTCCCAGCCGAGAACCTTCCAGTCCCCGTCCGCAGGCTTGGCCGAGGCGCGGATCTTGGTATCGACCGGGTTGACCGAAATGGCCTGCACGGCGACGAGGATATCACGTCCGGTCGGCTTGGGCCTCGGCAGGTCGAAATCGACGAGGGCCGTGGCGGCATCGATGGGTTGCGGGGTCTGATAGCCGATGGCTCGCATGGTGAAGCTCCTGATTTGACGTTCAAAAAATGGGTCGCATGACGCGGATGGCATCCCTGTCGATGGATGGTGCCGTTCCCTTCCTAAATACACTCTGCGTATCGAGCGTATAATCCGGCATAGAGCGAAATCATAATTCGGCTTTCCCGTCGAATATTTCGATGACGCGTTCAAGCGCATTCGGCGCCGGGTGCGCTTGAACGGGTCAAGTGATGATACCGCTGTGGGCTTGAAACGAAAACTCACATATGAAATGATAATTCAAATAAGAATGAAAGCGCGGTCGACCATTGTCGCGGCTGGAGGATATGTGAATGCAGGATGATACGCCGCTCCTGGCCGGCCTGACCGTGCTCGATATGAGTCAGTTTCTCTCTGGCCCCTATTGTTCGTTGCGGCTGCTTGATCTCGGCGCCCGGGTCATCAAGATCGAGCGGCCGGATGGTGGCGATCTCTCGCGCCGGCTCTATCTCAGCGACACGGAGGTGGGCGGTGATTCGACGCTGTTCCACGCCATCAACCGCGGCAAGGAAAGCCTCGGCGTCGATCTCAAGAACCCCGACGATCTCGCCTTTCTGCGCACGCTCATTGCGAAGGCCGATGTGCTGATCCAGAACTTTCGGCCGGGGGTCATCGAGCGGCTTGGCCTCGACTACGCGGCGGTGAAGGCGATCAACCCGTCCATCGTCTATGCCTCGATCAGCGGTTATGGCGAAGATGGTCCCTGGGTGATGCGACCGGGGCAGGACCTGCTGGCGCAGGCGCGCTCCGGCCTGATGTGGCTGAACGGCGACGAAGAGCAGGGGCCGGTACCCTTCGGTCTGGCGGTTGCCGACATGCTCGCCGGCGCCAATGCCTGTCAGGGCATTCTCGCGGCACTCGTGCGCCGCGGTATTTCCGGCAAGGGCGCTTTTATCCAGACAAGCCTGCTCGAAAGCCTGGTCGATTTCCAGTTCGAGGTGTTGACCACCCATCTGAACGATGGTGGTCGCCGGCCGAAACGTTCCGGTTTCCGCAGCGCGCATGCCTACCTCTCCGCGCCCTATGGCGTCTATCCGGCCAAGGATGGCTATCTGGCGATCGCCATGACGCCGATCGGCCGCTTGCAGGATCTGTTGCAGATCGAAGTGCTTGCGCCCTTCCGCGATGACAGCAAGGCGTGGTTCACGGCGCGCGATGCCATCAAGCAGATCATCGCCGAACGTATCGCGACGCAGACGGTCGAGCATTGGCTTGCCATCCTCGAGCCCGCCGATATCTGGTGCTCCAAGGTGCTGGAATGGCCGGAACTTCTTTCGAGCGACGGGTTCCGCGTCCTCGACATGTTGCAGACGGTGACGCGCGAGGACGACGTTTCGATCGGCACGACCCGCTGCCCGGTCCGCGTCGATGGCCGTCGTCCCTCCGGTGGCCGTGCCGCGCCACGGGTCGGCGAGCACAGCGATCGCATACGCGCGGAATTCACCCGATGAGCACGATCACCCTCAAGGGCATGACCTGGAGCCATCCGCGTGGTTATGACCCGATGGTGGTGTGCTCGGAGGATTGGTTGCGCAAGACGGGGATCGCCGTCGAGTGGGACAAGCGCTCCCTTCAGGATTTCGAGAGTTTCCCGGTCGAGGAGCTTGCGCGCCGCTATGATCTCATCGTGATCGACCACCCCCATGTCGGCCAGATCACGGCGGAAAACTGCCTCGCTCCACTGGACGTTCCGGGCCACGCGGCGGCGTTCGCTGCGCTGTCGGAAGGGTCGGTCGGTGCGTCTTTCCCGAGCTATCATTGGCAGGGCCATCAATGGGCCTTTCCGATCGACGCGGCAACCCAGGTACTGGCCTTCCGGCCGGATCGATTGGGCGCGGCGCCGACGACATGGGCAGAGGTTCTCGACCTCGCGAAATCCGGTGAGGTGCTGCTTCCGCTGCGCCCGCCCCACTCTCTGATGTGCCTGTTCACGCTATGCGGCAATCTCGGGCGGCCCTGTTCCGTGGACCGAGGCCGCCCGTTCGTCGATGCGGACGTTGGCGTGCAAGCCATCGAAATGATCCGGGAACTCGCGGCGCTCACCGATCCCGCCTGTACCGGCATGGACCCGATCGCCGTGCTGGACCGTATGGGGGAGGGTGGTTCGCGCTACAGTCTTGCGCCGCTGATCTACGGTTATGTCAGTTACGCATTGGAAGGCTTTCGGGCAAACCGCATCGCCTTTACGGACATGCCCGTCGCCGGCACAAGCGGACAGGTGGGCTCAGCGCTCGGCGGTACGGGTATTGCCGTTTCGGCCTTTTCGGCGAACCGTGAGGCGGCCATCGATTTTGCCTATTGGATCGCCAGCGGCGAGGTTCAGGCTGATCGCTATTGGCGGTCCGGCGGGCAGCCAGGGCATGCGGCGGGGTGGGAGGATGACGCCGCCAACGCCGCGACACTCGGCTTCTATCGGAAGACGCGACCAACACTGGAGGGTGCCTGGCTGCGACCGCGGCATGATGGCTACATGCCGTTTCAGGAGGCGGCGTCGCAGCGCATCAACCAGTCGGTGGCAAGCCGGGAGCCGGCGGCGAAGGCCATTGCCGATCTCAACGACCTCTTCGTGAAGAGTTTCCGATAGCCGCGGCGCCGAAGCGTGCCCGGGCCGTTCGCAACGCTCCCAAACCTTTCCGTCGTCATGGTCGGGTCTGATCCGACCATCCATAGACCTTTGAGAAATATGGATCCTCGGCTCAAGGCCGAGGATGACTCAAAGGGGTGGCGGCGTGTCTGCTAGCCCTGCACGCTTGCACCCCTCACGCCGTGGGTTTGCAGTCCCGGTACTTCACTGTCTGGATGTGCTCGCAATAGAGCACAAGCTCGCCTTCGCCCTTGAAGACTTCGTAGGATGCGCGGATCAGGCCGAGCTCGTCATATTTCGGCTGTTTGTCGAGATTGGTGCGGATCGTGTAGATCGTCTCGCCGATGAAGACGGGCTTGATGAAGCGCAGGCGGTCGTAGCCGTAGGAGAAGGCGTTGACGCAATTGGTCGCCACGAGGCCGAGCCCCGCCGAAAACACGAAGGCGCCTGCGACGAGTCGCCGGCCAAACAGGCCTTCCATCTCCGCAAATATCTGGTCGCCGACATAGGGGTGCATGTCGAGCACCAGCGCGTTGAACTGCATCGATTCGCCTTCCGAGATCGTGCGGCGTAACGAGCGGATTTTGTGGCCGATCGCGAAGTCCTCGTAGAACCAGTTTTCCGCGTTCCAGACGGGGAGCGCCGCATGCGCTTCCGGCATGGTCTTCGGATGGGTGCTCTCGATTCCAACGGTCGACATCATGTTAGCCTCTTCTGTGTGAGAAGAGGCTGCCATATAAGAACTGATTGTTCAAATACGAATTTACGTTTCAGCGGTGAATCCGGCACCCGTCATCTCGGACAGCTTGCTGGTCGTCTCGCTGATGAGCTGGATCGTCGTGGAAATGTCGGGCGCGGGCGTGTTGATCAGCGTGATGTAGGGCACGGTGAGTGCGGCAATCGCGGTGCCGTCAGCGCCGAGCACGGGGGCGGAGAGGTTGATGACGCCCGCGGTCTGCGCGCTCGGCATCATCTCGTAGCCGCGCGTGCGGATGAGGTCGAGCCGCGCCAGGAATTCCGGCGTCACGCGCCCGTCCGTGCCGCTGTCGCCGATATGTTCGGCAATCATGCGCTCGCGCTCCTCCGTCGAGCGGAAGGCGAGCAGAACATGGCCGGAGCCCGTGTCGAACAGGCCGATGCGTGAGCCGACGCGGATAGAAATACCCCAGTAACCGGGCGCTTCCTGCTGGGCGATGACCACTGGATTGCCGCGGTCGAAAACGACGAGCTGGTTGGCCTGGCGCGAGGCTTCTGCAAGCTCGCGCATCAGCGGCACGGCGAAGGAAACGAGGCGGCGCACCGGGGCGTGGAGCTGGGCCAGGCCGAAGAGTTTCAGGGTCAGCGAGAAGCGGTCGCCATCGATGCGCGTGACGTATCCGCGTTTCACCAGCCGGTCGAGCATGCGGTAGAATTCGTTCGGGCTGCGATCGAGCCGCTTGGCGATTTCCGCCTGGGTCAGCCCGCCATCGACGGCCGCCAGAAGCTCCAGAATGTCGAGGCCCTTGTCGAGTGCAGGTGCCCGGTAGCGATCGTTGTCCTCTTCCGACACCTGAAATCCTCCAGTGAATGAGTAAATTCATATACGCAGAAATAACGGATGGCAATGCGATAAGCCGGTTTTTGCTTGACGCTGGATGAATAAATGGTTTGTATATGAATGAAGCTCTTATTGGTGAGGGCTGGCGAAAGCCACATGGGAGGAGAACATGTCGAGATTTCTAGCCGGCTTCGCGGTCGGTGCGCTGATGTGCGCAGGGTCTGCGCTCGCTGCCGATCTGCCGGGAAAATTCGAGGGCGTCACCGTCGATGCGAAGCTCATCGGCGGTCAGCAGTATGAAGCGCTCTATGCGCGCATCGCCGAATGGGAGAAGGCGACCGGCGCGAAGGTGAACGTTCTTTCGAAGAAGAACCACTTCGAGCTGGACAAGGAGATCAAGTCGGACATCGCGACCGGCAATATCACCTGGTGCGTCGGCTCGAACCATTCGTCCTTCGCTCCGCAATATCCGGATATCTATACCGATCTCGCAGCATTGCTGCCGAAGGAAGAAATCGACGCCTTCGTGCCGGCCAACATCGCGTCCTCGACGTTGGACGGCAAGCTGGTGATGCTGCCGCGCGCGCAGTTCGACGTTTCCGCGCTCTACTACCAGAAGAGCCTGTACCAGGACGATGCGAAGAAGGCAGCGTTCAAGGAAAAGTACGGCTATGACCTTGCGCCGCCGGATACGTGGCAGCAGGTCACCGATCAGGCGACGTTCTTCTCCAATCCGCCGGATTTCTACGGCACGCAATATGCCGGCAAGGAAGAGGCGATCAACGGCCGCTTCTATGAAATGCTGGTCGCCGAAGGCGGCGAATATCTCGACGCCGACGGCAAGCCGACCTTCAATTCGGAAGCCGGCGTCCGCGCGCTCGACTGGTTCGTCAATCTCTACAAGGCCAAGGCCGTTCCGGCCGGCACGACCAACTATCTGTGGGACGATCTCGGCCAGGGCTTTGCTTCCGGCACGATCGCGGTCAACCTCGACTGGCCTGGCTGGGCGAGCTTCTTCAACGACCCGAAGTCGTCCAAGGTTGCCGGCAATGTCGGCGTGAAGGTGCAGCCGGCCGGTTCGTCCGGCAAGCGCACCGGCTGGTCCGGCCACCATGGCTTCTCGGTCACGGAAAGCTGCGCCAACAAGGAAGCGGCCGCCTCGCTCGTCTGGTTCCTCACCAACGAGGACAGCCAGAAGCTCGAATCCGCCGCCGGTCCGCTGCCGACGCGCTCGGCCGTCTGGGATTTCAATATCCAGCAGGCTGAAAGCGATCCGTATCGCAAGGAAGTCCTGACCGCCTTCCAGGAAGCCGCAAAGCACGCCTTCGCGGTGCCCCAGACGCCGTCGTGGATCGAAATCTCCAACGCCGTCTATCCGGAACTTCAGGCCGCCATCCTTGGCGACAAGACCTCCAAGGAAGCGCTGGACGCGGCCGCCGAAAAGGCGACCCAGATCCTCGAAGACGCCGGCGCACTCTGATTGCCAAGCGTGGCGCCGGTTCACCCGGCGCCACCTGCCACCTTTAGTGACATTCTGAAAGACAGGACCGTCTGTCGGCTTCGGCAAGCGGCGTCTTTCCTGCATTCGTGAAGACAGGAGAAGCCGACATGAAAGGCTGGAGGCCACCGGCACCGTTTCTGCTTCTGCTGCCCGCCGTTCTGGTGCTCGCAGCCGTCGTCATCATTCCGCTGATCCTGTCGCTCTATTCGAGCTTCACGCCGTTCCGGCTGACGCAGCCGGCGTCGCTCTACACCTTCGTCGGCTTCCGCAACTATGCCCGCATCCTGACAGACCTGGAGTTCTGGACGGCGTTCGGTCGCACCGTTCTGCTGCTCACCGTCGCGCTCAATGTGGAAATGCTGCTCGGTCTCGGCCTCGCCATGCTGGTGGAGAAGGCCACGCGCGGCCAGCGGCTGCTGCGCACCATCATGATGTTTCCCATGATGTTCTCGCCGATCCTCGTCGGCTTCCAGTTCAAGTTCATGTTCAACGACAATATCGGCCTGGTGAACAACGCGCTCCAGTCGCTCGGCCTGACGAACCAGGCGATCCCGTGGTTGATCGACGGCTCGCTCGCCTTCTTCGCCATCCTCGTCGCCGAGGTCTGGTCGTCCACCTCGGTCTTCGCGATCCTCATTCTCGCCGGTCTGCTCGCCATGCCGAAGGAGCCGATCGAGGCGGCGCGTGTCGATGGCTGCACGCCGTGGCAGACCTTCCGCTATGTCACCTGGCCGTTCATCATGCCCTTCGCCTATATCGCCATGACGATCCGCTCGCTCGACGTCGCGCGTGCCTATGACATCGTCAAGATCATGACGGACGGCGGCCCGGCCAAGCGCACGGAACTGCTCTGGACACTCGTTTCGCGCACGGCTTACGCCGATGCCCGCATGGGGCTCGCCAATGCCATGGCCTATGTCGCAATCCTGCTGTCCATCGTCTTCACCGTCTATTTCTTCCGCAAGCTCTCGGCCGCGCGGACCCAGATCGCGGCCGAATGGTAGGGAGGAGTGGTAAGATGAACGACAACGCAAAAGCCCGTTTCAACGGCTTTCTCCTCTCCGCCGCCCACAAGATCGGCCTGTTCCTGGCCATGGCCGTCATCTGCCTGCCCGGCCTGTGGATTGTGCTCGCTTCCTTCCGCCCGACGGTCGAGATCATGGCGAAGCCGCCGGTCTGGATCCCACGGGACCTGTCCTTCGATGCCTATATCGCGATGTTTTCCGGCGTAGGGCAGGGCGGCATCCCCGTCATCGAGTATTTTCGCAATTCGGTGATCATCTCCGTTACCTCGACGGCGATTGCGCTGGCGCTCGGCATGGCCGGCGGTTACGCCTTCGCCCGCTTTCGCTTCAAGGCCAAGTCGTCGATCTTCCTTGGCCTGATGTTGACGCGCACCGTACCGGGCATCGCGCTCTCGCTGCCGCTGTTCTTCGTTTATTCGAAGCTCGGCATCATCGACACGCATTTCGGGCTGATCGTTGCCTATGTGGCGCTCAACGTGCCCTTCACCATCTGGCTGATCGACGGCTTCTTCCGGCAGGTGCCGAAGGATCTGGCGGAGGCCGCGCAGATCGACGGCTGCACGCGCTGGCAGGCCTTCTGGCAGGTGGAGTTTCCGCTTGCCGGCCCTGGCATCGCATCCGCCGGTATCTTCGCCTTCCTCACCTCGTGGAACGAGTTCGCGCTCGCCTCGCAGCTCACCCGTTCCGTCAATTCCAAGACGCTGCCCGTCGGCCTGCTCGACTATACGGCGGAGTTCACCATCGACTGGCGCGGCATGTGTGCGCTTGCGGTGATCATGATCATCCCCGCCCTCGTGCTGACCTTCATCGTGCAGAAACATCTGGTTTCCGGCCTCACCTCCGGCGCAGTCAAAGGATAATCCATGGCAACCGTTTCCCTTGAAAAGCTGGTGAAGCGCTACGGCTCGCTTGAAGTGGTGCACGGCATCGATCTGGAGGTCGCCGACCGCGAATTCATCGCGCTGGTCGGGCCGTCCGGCTGCGGCAAGTCGACGACGTTGCGCATGATCGCCGGCCTTGAGCCGGTCTCCGGCGGCAACCTCAAGATCGGTGGGCGTGTGGTCAACGACCTGCCGCCGCGCGCCCGCAACCTCGCCATGGTCTTTCAGTCCTACGCGCTCTATCCGCACATGACGGTGCGTGAGAACATGGGCTTCTCGCTGAAGATCGCCGGCCAGAAGCCGGAGGAGATCGCCCCGCAGGTGGAAGAGGCGGCCAGGACGCTTGACCTGACGCACCTGCTCGACCGCCGGCCCTCGCAGCTTTCCGGCGGCCAGCGCCAGCGTGTCGCCATGGGTCGCGCCATCGTGCGCCAGCCGGATGTCTTCCTGTTCGACGAGCCGCTGTCGAACCTCGATGCGAAATTGCGCACGCAGATGCGCGTCGAGATCAAGAAGCTGCATGCCAAGGTCCAGTCGACGGTGATCTACGTCACGCACGATCAGGTTGAGGCGATGACGCTTGCAGACCGTATCGTCATCATGCGCGACGGTTATATCGAGCAGGTCGGCACGCCGGAGGATGTCTTCCAGCGTCCGCACTCCAAATTCGTCGCCGGCTTCATCGGTTCGCCGCCGATGAACCTCAAGGATGCCGAGATTGCGGACGGCCAGGTCGTTTTCGCCAATGGCGACCGCCTGCCGCTGCCGGCGCGCTTCAAGGACCGTGTGACGGCCGGCCAGAAGGTGACCTTCGGCCTGCGTCCGGACGATCTCTACCCGACCGGCCACGGCATCCATTCCGGGGAGGACGCCGATGTGCACAGGCAGGATCTGCGCGTCATCCTGACGGAACCGCTCGGCAATGAAACGCTCGTCTTCTCCGACTTTGCCGGCGCCGAATGGGTTGGCCGCATGCTGAACCCGCGCCGGCTTTCGCCGGGCGAGGCGCTGCCCTTCTGCTTCGACCTGTCCCAGGCCCATCTTTTCGACCGCGAAAGCGGCCGCACCTTGCGAGGCTGACATGGCGAAGATCGAACGCGTCGAACTGAGAATGGTCGACCTTCGCCCGAAGGTCGAGCGCACCGATGCCATCCAGAGCTTCGTTTCGCAGGAGACGCCGCTCGTCACCATTACCGACAGCGACGGTGCGGTCGGCACCGGCTACAGCTACACGATCGGCACGGGCGGCTCCTCCGTCATGCGGCTGCTGGCCGATCATCTCGTACCGCGGATCATCGGCCGCGATGCGGATCAGATCGAGGCGATCTGGCACGAGCTGGAATTCGCGACGCATGCCACCACGATCGGCGCCATCACCGCGATTGCGCTCGCTGCCATCGACACCGCGCTCTGGGACTTGCGTGCCCGCAAACAGAACCTGCCACTGTGGAAGCTCGCCGGGGGTGCGAAAGATCGCTGCCCGCTCTACACGACCGAGGGTGGCTGGCTGCATATTCCGGTGGAAGCGCTGGTCGAGGATGCATTGGACGCCAAATCCAAGGGCTTTAACGGCTCGAAGGTGAAGATCGGCAAGCCGCATGGTTCCGAGGATGTGGCCCGTCTCTCGGCCGTCCGCAAGGCGGTCGGCGACGGCTATGAGATCCTGACGGATGCCAACCAGGGTTTTACAGTCGACGAGGCCATCCGTCGGGCGGAGCGCCTGCGCGACCTCGATCTCGGCTGGATCGAGGAGCCGCTGCCGGCCGATGATATCGACGGCCATGTACGCCTCAATCAATCGACGTCGACGCCCATCGCCATCGGTGAATCGCTCTATTCGATCCGTCACTTCCGCGAATATATGCAGAAGGGCGCCTGCTCGATCGTGCAGGTCGATGCCGGCCGTATCGGCGGCATCACGCCCTGGCTGAAGGTGGCGCATGCGGCCGAAGCCTTCGACATGCCGGTCTGCCCGCATTTCCTCATGGAACTGCATGTCAGCCTGACCTGCGCGGTGCAGAACGGCAAATATGTCGAATACATTCCGCAGCTCGACGACATCACCACCTCGCGCCTGGAGATCGAGAACGGCATGGCGCTGGCGCCGACGGTGCCGGGTCTCGGCATCGATTGGGATTGGGACGCGATCCGCGCCCGCTCGATTTCCGAATTCGAGCATGAGATCCGCAAGGGAGCCTGAGACATGCA
The DNA here is from genome assembly GCF_009827055.1 of Shinella kummerowiae. Lineage (GTDB taxonomy): Bacteria > Pseudomonadota > Alphaproteobacteria > Rhizobiales > Rhizobiaceae > Shinella > Shinella kummerowiae. The sequence continues at coordinate 301,851 of NZ_WUMK01000003.1, read as the reverse complement.
GCGCATCGGCATGGTGATCGGCGTCAAGCCGGAGACGATCGAGGAGTACAAGCGCCTGCACGCCGCCGTCTGGCCGGAGGTGCTTGCGATGATCTCCGCCTGCAACATCAGGAACTATTCGATCTTCCTGAAGGAGCCGGAGAACCTGCTGTTCTCCTTCTTCGAATATCACGGCACTGACTATGCCGGCGACATGGCGAAGATGGCGGCGGATCCGAAGACGCAGGAATGGTGGGCTGTCTGCATGCCTTGCCAGTCGCCGCTCGATACCCGGAAAGAGGGCGAGTGGTGGGCGGGCATGGAAGAGGTGTTCTTTCATGCGTGAGGTCTTGGTTCACCCCCCTCTGCCCTGCCGGGCATCTCCCCCACAAGGGGGGAGATCGGTAAGAGGCCAGAACCTCATTCCATCGGCAACGTCGGAGATAGGCAAAACCATACTCCACCCAATCTCCCCCCTTTTGGGGGAGATGCCCGGCAGGGCAGAGGGGGGTGAGGCGAAGCCTCATCGTCAAGAGGCATGCCATGACCATTGATTCCCAAACACTCGCCCAATCCTGGCCTTTGCCGTCGAAGCCGCGCCCGATCGTCACCTTCGGTGCCGGTTCGATCGTCGGCGACGCGCACTATCCGGCCTATCGCAAGGGCGGCTTCCCGATTGCTGGCCTCTATGATCTTGATCATGACAAGGCGAAGGCGCTGGCTGATAAATGGGGCGTGGCTGCCTACCGCACCGTGGAAGAGGCGGCGTCGGTGGAAGGCGCGATCTTCGACCTTGCCACCCCACCGGCGGCCCATGCCAAGGTGCTTGCCGCTTTGCCGGAGGGCGCGGCGGCATTGATCCAGAAGCCGATGGGGTCCGACCTCGCGGCGGCGACGGAGATCCTCCAGATCTGCCGTGACAGGAAACTCAAGGCGGCCGTCAACTTCCAGCTCCGCTTCGCGCCGATGCTCTTGGCGCTGAAGGATGCGATCGCCAAGGGTTTGCTCGGCGAGGTGGTCGATTTCGACGTTTCTCTGGCGCTCGATACGCCCTGGGAATTGTGGTCCTTCCTCGAGGGCCTGCCGCGCATCGAGATCGCCATGCATTCGATCCACTATCTCGATGCCATCCGCCAGATCCTCGGTGACCCGCAGGGCGTGCATGCCAAGTCGATCGGCCATCCGAACCACCGGATGGCGCAGACGCGCACCACCGCGATCCTTGATTATGGCGACCGTGTACGCTGCGCCCTCTCCATCAACCACGACCACAAGTTCGGCCGCAAACATCAGGCGTGCGAGTTTCGCGTCTCGGGCACAGAAGGCGCCGCCTATCTCCAGCTCGGCGTCAATCTCGATTACCCGCGCGGCGAGCCGGACATTCTGGAAATCTACCCCAAGGGCGGGGATGGCTGGGTGCCGGTGTCGCTAGAAGGCACATGGTTCCCCGATGCCTTCGTCGGCCGGATGGCGAACCTCCAGCGCTTTGTTTCCGGCGAAGATACCGCGCTCGTCTCCTCGGTCGAGGACGCCTGGATGACCATGGCGCTTGTCGAGGCGGCCTATGCCTCCAGTGCCGCGCCTGCAACGCCACTCGCCGCACGGCCGTAAGGGAGTACGACATGGAACAGATCCGATATTTCGAAGATTATGCCATCGGCGATGGCCGCAAGACCTACGGCCGCACGATCACCGAGACGGATTTCGTCGTGCATGCCGGGCATACGGGTGATTTCTTCCCGCACCACATGGATGTGGAGTTCATGAAGACGCAGCCCTTCGGCCAGCGCATCGCGCATGGCACCATGGTCTTTTCCATCGGTGTCGGGCTGACGGCGAGCGTCATAAATCCGGTCGCCTTTTCCTACGGTTATGACAGGATGCGCTTCATCAGGCCCGTTTTCATCGGCGACACGATCCACACGCGCGTGACGATCACAGGCAAGGAAGACGATCCGAAACGGGCCGGTTCCGGCCGCGTGATCGAGCGCATGGACGTCATCAACCAGAAGGGCGAGGTCGTTCTCGCCGCCGACCATATCTACGTCGTCGAGCGCCGCCAGAGCGCCTGACGCCCCACGCAAGGAGAAATCATGAGCCTTTCCCTCGAAAACAAGCGTGTCCTCCTCACCGCCGCCGGTCAGGGGATCGGCCGGGCAAGTGCGCTGGCCTTCGCCCGTGCCGGTGCCAAAGTCATCGCCACCGACATCAACGCCGACGCATTGAAGAGCCTCTCGACGGAGGCGGGTATCGAAACCTATGTGCTTGACGTGCTCGATGGTGACGCCGTGAACCGCGTCGTCGCCGCGACCGGCCCGTTCGACGTGCTTTTCAACTGCGCCGGCTTCGTGCATGCCGGCTCGATCCTCGACATGGCGGACAAGGACCTCGATTTCGCCTTCGATCTCAATGTCCGCGCCATGGTGCGCATGATCCGCGCCGTGCTGCCGGCGATGCTGGAGAAGAAGGACGGCGCGATCATCAACATGGCCTCCGTCGCCTCCAGCATGAAGGGCGTGCCGAACCGCGCCGCCTACACCATCACCAAGGCGGCCGTCGTCGGCCTCACCAAGTCGGTCGCGGCCGACTATGTCGCCCAGGGCATCCGCTGCAACGCGATCTGCCCCGGTACGGTGGAAAGCCCCTCGCTGCAGGATCGCCTGCGCGCGCAGGGCGACTTCGAGGCCGCACGTGCCGCCTTCATCGCCCGTCAGCCGATCGGCCGCATCGGCACGCCGGAAGAGATTGCCGATCTCGCCGTCTACCTCGCCGGCGCCACCTACACGACCGGTCAGGCCTACGCCATCGACGGCGGCTGGACCATCTAAGACACTCCGACCGTCGGCAGAAGCCGGCGGCCAACTCGACCACGCCAAGGGCCGCTTCCATGACCAAGATCACCAGCCTTCGCTCGATCGACCTGCGTTTCCCCACCTCCCAGAGCCTCGACGGCTCGGATGCGATGAATCCGGACCCGGATTATTCCGCCGCCTATGTCGTGCTGGGCACCGAAACGGCCGGTTTGGAAGGGCATGGTCTCACCTTCACCATCGGCCGCGGCAACGAGATCTGCTGTGCCGCGATCGATGCAATGAAACATCTCGTCGTCGGCCTCGATCTCGACTGGGTGCGCGAAAACCCCGGCCGCTTCTGGCGCCATGTCACGAGCGACAGCCAGCTGCGCTGGATCGGGCCGGACAAGGGTGCGATGCATCTTGCAACGGGCGCGGTGGTCAATGCGGTCTGGGACTTGCTCGCCAAGGAGGCCAGCAAGCCGGTCTGGCGTCTCGTCGCCGAGATGAGCGCGGAAGAGATTCTCGACATCATCGACTTCCGCTATCTTACCGATGCGCTGACGCCGGAGGAGGCGCTGGCTATCCTGAAAAAGGCGGAAGCGGGCAAGGCGGAGCGCATCGCGACGCTCGAAAAGGAAGGTTACGCCTGCTACACGACCTCAGCCGGCTGGCTCGGCTATGACGACGAGAAGCTGCGCCGTCTCTGCCAGGAGGCCGTCGATGAGGGCTTTACCCACATCAAGATGAAGGTCGGCCGCGATCTTGAAGACGACAAGCGGCGCCTGCGCATTGCCCGCGAGGTGATCGGCGACGACCGCACCATGATGATCGATGCCAATCAGATATGGGAGGTCGGGCAGGCGATCGACTGGGTGAAGGAATTGCAGCCCTACAAGCCGTTCTTCATCGAGGAGCCGACAAGCCCGGACGACGTCGCCGGTCACAAGGCGATCCGCAAGGCGATCCATCCCGTCAAGGTCGCGACCGGCGAGATGTGCCAGAACCGCATCATGTTCAAGCAGTTCATCGCCGAAGGCGCGATCGACATTGTGCAGATCGATTCCTGCCGCATGGGCGGTCTCAACGAGGTGCTCGCGGTGCTGCTGATGGCGGCGAAGTTCAACCTGCCGGTCTGGCCGCATGCCGGCGGTGTCGGCCTGTGCGAATACGTCCAGCACCTGTCGATGATCGACTATATCGCCGTGTCAGGCACCAAGGAGGGCCGGGTGATCGAGTTCGTTGACCATCTGCACGAGCATTTCATCGACCCGTGCCGGATCGAGAATGCCGCTTATATGCCACCCGCGCTGCCGGGTTTTTCCATCGAGATGAAGCCGGAATCGATCGCGGCCTATACGTTCGGCAAGTAAGGGCTTTGGGTTGGCTTCTTATCCGCGGGCGCTGCGTTTCAGCTGCTGCTCGCGGAAGAAGATGAAGAGGCCGGAGGCGACGATGACGGCGGCGCCGACAAGCATGGCCGGGCGCGGCGCATCGCCGAAGAACATCCAGCCGAAGAGCACGGCCCAGATCAGCAGCGTGTATTGCAGCGGTACGACGGTCGAGGCGTCCGCCAGCTTCAGCGAACGGTTGACCAGCATATGTGCGCCCATCGCCACAATGCCGAGCAGGCTCAGGAGGCCGAAATCGACGCTGCTGACAGGCGCCCAGCCAGCGGGATCGACAAGGCACCAGACGCCTGCGAAGATCGCCGCACCCGCCACCTGCCAGAACACCAGCGTCGTATCGGGCGCGGCGCGCAGCGATCGGCCAAGCACCATGGCGAGGCTGAAGGCGAGGCTGCCGGCGACAGCGATCAAGGCGGGCAGGGTGAAGCTGTCCTTGGAGGGCTCCAGCGCGATGACCACGCCGACAAAGCCGATGATGATGGCCGTCCAGCGCCGCCAGCCGACTTTTTCTCCGAGCAGCAGCGGCGACATGGCCGCGACATAGATCGGAGCGGCCAGCCAGTAGGTCATGGCGTCGGCAAGCGGCATGTAGGCGACGGCAAAGTAGAAGCCGGAGGCCTCGAAGGCGAAGAGGGCGGAGCGCAGCAGATGCAGCTTCGGCCGGTCGACATCGATGAGGCGGCGCCAGCCGACGCGCCAGAAAAAGGGTGCGAGCACGACGATGGCGGCAAGGCTGCGGATCAGCATGAGTTGGCCGACGGAATAGGTCGCCACCAGCCATTTGCCGAGCACGTCGTTCAGCGAGAACATGACCATGCCGAGCAGCATCAGCATCACGCCAAGGCGGGCAGCACTCGAAGCGGGCGAGGAGGCGGTGATATCGGTCATCGTGGGAACTCAGGTCTCGGGATGAGAGGGCTGTGACACATTCCCTCCGACCGATCCAGTCAGCAATTTTGATAGCTGCATAAAGCGGAACACTGCATCGCCGGCCGGTTGATCGAGAAGGGAAGCGGTGGAACAGTGCGAAACGAAGATTTTCACAAGGCTGATTTCATGACGGACGAAAAGACAGGCAAACGCCGGCTGCGCTCGCAGGATTGGTTCGACAATCGCGACCATATCGACATGGCTGCGATCTATCTCGAGCGTTTCATGAACTATGGCATCACGCCGGAGGAGCTGCGTTCCGGCAAACCGGTGATCGGCATTGCCCAGAGCGGCAGCGACCTGACACCCTGCAACCGCCATCATGTCGACCTTGCAAAACGGGTGCGCGACGGCATCCGCGATGCGGGCGGTATCCCAATCGAATTCCCGACGCACCCGATCTTCGAGAACTGCAAGCGGCCGACGGCGGCACTCGACCGTAACCTTGCCTATCTCGGCCTCGTCGAGATCCTCTACGGTTATCCGCTCGACGGTGTCGTGCTGACGACGGGCTGCGACAAGACCACGCCATCCGCGCTGATGGCGGCGTCCACGGTCGATATTCCGGCGATCGTGCTGTCCGGTGGGCCAATGCTCGACGGCTGGAACGAGGGGGATCTCGTCGGTTCCGGCACGGTGATCTGGCGCTCACGCCGCAAGCTGGCGGCGGGCACCATCGACGACGAACAGTTCCTGAAGGCGGCGATGGATTCGGCGCCTTCCATCGGCCATTGCAACACAATGGGCACCGCCTCGACGATGAATGCGCTCGCCGAAGCGCTCGGCATGTCGCTGACCGGCTGCGCGGCCATCCCCGCCCCCTATCGCGAACGTGGCCAGATGGCCTATCGCACCGGCCGCCGTGCCGTGGAATTGGTGCTGGACGATATCCGCCCCTCACACATCCTGAGCCGTGAGGCTTTCCTCAATGCCATTCGCGTGAATTCGGCGATCGGCGGCTCGACCAACGCCCAGCCGCACCTGATGGCGATGGCAAAACACGCAGGCGTCGCGCTGACGCCCGAAGATTGGCAGGTGCACGGCTACGACATTCCGCTGCTCGCCGACGTGCAGCCGGCCGGCCGTTTCCTCGGCGAGCGTTTTCACAGGGCGGGTGGCGTGCCGGCGATCATGCGCGAGCTGCTTGATGCCGGGAAACTCGACGGACGCTGTCCCACCGTGACGGGCCGGACGATGGTGGAGAACCTGGAAGGCCGTGCAGCGACCGACCGCGAGGTCATTCGGCCCTATGGCGAACCGCTGAAAGAGCGCGCAGGCTTCCTCGTGCTGAAGGGCAATCTGTTCGACTTCGCCATCATGAAGACCTCGGTGATTTCGGCGGAATTCCGCGCGCGTTATCTGAGCGAACCGGGCCGCGAAGGCATTTTCGAGGGCAGGGCCGTCGTCTTCGATGGCTCGGAGGACTATCACAAGCGCATCAACGATCCGGCGCTCGACATCGACGAGCGCACCATCCTTGTCATCCGCGGTGCCGGACCGCTCGGTTGGCCAGGCTCGGCGGAAGTCGTGAATATGCAGCCGCCGGATCATCTGCTGAAGCGCGGCATCACCAGCCTGCCGACGATCGGCGACGGGCGGCAGTCCGGCACGGCGGACAGCCCATCCATCCTCAATGCATCGCCGGAAAGTGCCGCCGGCGGCGGGCTCGCCTGGCTGCGCACCGGCGACACGATCCGCATCGACCTTGAAAAAGGATGCTGCGACATGCTGGTGGATGCAGCCGAGATCGAGAGGCGCAAGGCTGATGGCATCCCGAAGGTGCCGGCCGATGCGACGCCGTGGCAGCGCATCTATCGCCAGACCGTCACCCAGCTTGCGGATGGCGCCGTCATCGAAGGCGCGGCCGATTTCCGCAAGATCGCCGAGACGCCGCCGAGGCACAATCACTAAAGGCTGCGCGAAAGCCGGGCCACTCTTTGCCATCGGTTGGGCACGCCGGGCCGGATCGCCCGGCGTGCTCTTGATGCAATGCTTAGTGAATCACGTCCGCGGAAATGATCCCGAGCTTGGCCAACCCGGTGACAAACAATTGCACGGCGACCGCGGTGAGCAGAATGCCGAAGACGATTTCCGAAACGACCAGGCTGGCAGGCTTCATGCGCTTGGCCAGCACATCGATGTTGGTGAAGACGAGATAGTCGAACGCGGCGACCAACAGGATCAAGGCGACGACCACGGCGGCACCGGCAATCGACGAGACTTCAGCCGAGACGAGAATGATCACCGTGATGCCGACGGGATTAAGCAGATAGGGCACGGCCAGCGGAAAGATGGCGATCTTCGCCGGATCGACGGGAAGTTCGATTTCGCCGTGTGGCTTTTCGATTGGCCCGGCCGCCATCTTGATCGCCAGAAGCGCCAGGATAATACCCCCGGCCACGGCGACGGCGCCTCCGGTAATGTGGAGAAGGCGCATCAACAGCGCGCCGGTGGCAAAAAGCAGCAGAGCCGTAATCAGCGCCGCCATGACCATCTGGCGGCCGATGCGCGCCTTGGTCTCCGCGTCGAAGGCATGGGTTTTTTCCAGAAACGGCACAAGGGCGATTTTCGGTCCCATGCCGATGAGAAGGAGGAGGAGCAGATTTCCGATGAGCGCGGCATTGATGACGGTGAAATCCATGGAACGGGTTCCCCTCTTGAGGTTTTGTGACTGATGGCGAATCTCTACTGCAACGGATGATTGACTTGATGTTCGCGCGGCCCCGGTAGGGCGACACGGGCAGTGTGCTTTCCGGGGGCTTCATTTCCTCTAATGTTCTCGTCTGTCGGCCTCTTTTACAAGGGGTCGCGTTCTCATATCGTTGGAGCGGACATGTCCGGACACGCCACCGGCAGGCGTCCTGCCGCGCGGCGATAGCGGTTCGCTGGCACTCCTGCGGTTGCAAGCTAAGATAACTTGCTCCACGATGCTCGCATTCATCCACAAACCCCGCGGCATCGCCTGCTTGCTGGTGTGTGCTTGGCATGCTTTGCTGATGAAAACCTGACCAGAAGCGCCGTTGGACGCCCGCCTATAGACCCATCGTATTTGAAGGATGACAAAGTGGTTTCCGAGATATCTGAAGAACCCGTCCCGTCACCACCGCCGCGCAATCCGTTGCGCAGGATCGCTTTGGTCGTCGTGGCATTGGCGTTGGCCTTCTTTGTCCTGTCGATCTTCATGGAACGGCGCACACCGTCGACATCGCAAGCGCAGGTGCAGGCCTATATCGTGGGCATTGCGTCCGAAGTCACCGGCCGGGTGGTGGAAGTCGGCGTCACCGACAATGCCCGGGTCGACGCCGATCAGGTTCTGTTCCGTATCGATCCCACACGCTACGAGCTTGCCGTCAGGGAGGCCGAGGCCGCACTCGCAAGCGCCGGCCAGTCGATCGGCGCATCGACGGCAACCGTCGACGCCGCCCAGGCCAAACTCGTGCAGATCCAGGTCGACCGGGACAACCTGCGCGACCAATATGCGCGCGCCACCGAACTGGTGCAGCGTGGCGTCTATTCAAAGGCGCGGTTCGATGCGGCCAAGTCCGCCTACGACCAGGCAGAGGCGGCGGTTTCGGTGGCACAGGCCGACCTCGCGAAGGCGCGCGAGCAGCTTGGCCCGACCGGCAACGACAACCCGCAGCTTAGGGCAGCGCTGGCCGCGCTTGAGAAGGCCCGGCTTGATCTGCTCCACACGGTCGTCAAGGCCCCGTCGGCAGGGGTCGTCACCAATCTCCAGCTGACGATCGGCAAGGTCGTCTCGGCCGGCCAGCCCGCCATGACCTTCATCGACGCCGGGACGATCTGGATCAACGCGGCCTTCAAGGAAAACAGCCTCGAGAAGGTTGCTATCGGCAACCGGGCGGAGGTGCTGTTCGATGCCCTGCCCGGGCGGCTTTTCCCGGCGACGGTGGAAAGCGTCGGGTTCGGTGTATCGCAGGGCGGAACGGACCCGAGTACCGGGCTGCCGACGATCAAGAACGACAGCGGCTGGGTCCGCGAGGCGCAGCGTTTTCCTGTTCGCCTCACCATGGAGGAGGCGGATAGACCAAAGGGCGGCGTGCGCTACGGCTCGCAGGCGACCGTCGTCATCTATACCGGCGACAACCCGGTCACCAATGCGTGGGGGGCGCTACGAATCCGGATCATTTCGGTGCTGACCTATGTCAACTGACAGCGTTGCCATTGCCGAGCAGAAGCGCAAGGGGCTGCGGGTCGCCTTCGCCGTGTCCGTGGGGTTCACGTTCGCGGTGTTTTCGGGCGCCATCGTTCCGTTCCTTGGGCCGCTGTTTGCCGCGCAGTTCCTGTTGGGGAGCACGCAGCCGATGCCGCTTGGAAAAACGATCGGCGCGGCGCTGGTGATCCTGCTCGCCGGGGCCGTGATGATGCTGCTGACGATCCTCGCGGGCGAGCATCACATCGTGCTGCTTTTGTTGTTGGGCCTGGTCTATTTTTTGTGCTTCGCCGCACAATCGACGGGCAAGGGCGGTACCGCGGTCTTTCTCGTCCTCGTCGTCGCGATCATCGTGCCGCTGCTGGCCATCCTGAACCGGGAGCTCGCCAGTTCCATCCTCTTCATGCTCGTCAGCGGTGTGTTGTCCGCAACGGTCCTGGCGTGGGTCGCTCATGCGATCTTTCCCGAGCCGCCGGCGCTTCGTGCTGATACTCTGCCACCCGAGGAGCGCTCACCCGCGCTGGGGCGCGCGCTGGCCAATACCGCAATCCTCCTCGCTTCGGTCGTGATCTGCCTGACGAGCGACAATCTGAACGCTGCCGTGGTCATTCCCATCACCGTGGCATCGTTGCTGGGACAACTCGACATTTCGGCCAGTGGCCGGGCGGCGGTCGGGCTCGTGCTCGTCAACATCTTCGGCGGCGTACTCGCCTCCATCGCCTATGCGATCCTGAGCCTGCGGCCCAGCCTTTTTTCGATCTTCATCATTGTCCTCGTGACCGGCCTTTTCCTTGGTGGCCGCGCCGCCGGCTCGTCGAAGGATGCACCGGTCTTCGCGGGCGCCTTGACTATCTTTCTGATCCTGTTCGGGCTGGGGGTGTCGCCTTTGCCGGGAAGTGCTGCCGAATCTTTCGCGACCCGCATCGTCTATGTCGGCATGGCCCTGGTCTTCACACTGCTGCTGGCCGTGCTCCTGTTGCCGCGAAGTTCTGGCATGAAGCAGGCGTCGGCGTGACGGCTTGCTGCCCGGGGTGCTTCCATATGCGTGCGGCGTGCCAAATGACGAAGGGCGCTCGACCCTTTCGGGGAGCGCCCTTCGGACCCGGACAGCTGCGAACGCGCGGCAAATCTGTCGCTGCAGGCAGTCATCGTAACGGGTGGTGATCGTTAGATGGGAGGCCGCGGCGACGAAATCAAGAGGTGGTATTCCGCCTCCCATATCATAAGGATGCCGGTTGGTTGGCCGCTGAACCACATCGCCTGTGCTGCGCGAATATGCTAGCCTCGACGCATGAGCGAGCCTTCCAGCGAAACATTCTTCAGCACGCTTCCCGTCTTCGTCGATTTCGCGGGCGTTGCCGACAGCCGGAATTATCGGGCGCTGCCGCCCGACTGGGCTTTGGCGACGGCTGACATTGTCGATTCCACCGGGGCGATCGAGGCCGGTCGTTACAAGGCGGTCAACATGGCCGGCGCCAGCGTCATCTCGGCCATTCTGAATGCGCTCGGCAACAACGACCTTCCCTTCGTTTTCGGCGGCGATGGCGCGCTGGTTGCGGTGCCGCCATCGGGGGTAGAGAAGGCGCGAAACGCCCTTTCGGCGGTGCAAAACTGGGTGGACGAGGAGTTGCAACTGGCGCTGCGCGCCGCTCTCGTGCCTGTTGCCGATGTCATCGCGGCGGGTTTGGAAGTGCGCGTCGCGCGGTTCCAGGTGACCCCGGACCTTTCCTATGCGATGTTTGCCGGCGGCGGATCGAGCTGGGCCGAAGCCCGCATGAAGGAAGGGCTTTTTGTCGTTCCGCCGGCGCCGCCGGGTGCCCGCCCGGATTTGGCCGGCCTGTCCTGCCGATGGAACCCGATCCGATCGCGGCATGGCGACATTGTCTCGATTTTTGCGGTTCCCGTCGGATCGGGCGCCGTCGATGCCTTTCAGGCGCTGGTCCTCGATATCGTCGCACTTGCCGCCGGCGAAGAGCGGGAGGGCCATCCGATCGCGCCGGAGGGGCCGCAGATGGGCTTGTCGGTTGCGGGTCTGTCGGCGGAAACGAAGACGGCTCCGAAAGGAAAGCGCTTCCGCCACCGGCTCTTCATTCTCGGGCAATATCTGCTGACCGTCGGCCTCTATCGCCTCGGCCTGACGCTCGGTCGTTTCGATCCGAAGGTGTATCGGCAGGATGTTGCCCGCAACACCGATTTCCGCAAGTTCGACGACGGCCTGAAAATGACCATCGACATCGATGCGGAAAGGCTTCGCCAGATCGAAACCCGGCTTGAGGATGCCACCCGCGCCGGCATCTGCCGCTTCGGCCTGCACCGGCAGGATTCGGCGCTGATGACCTGCATCGTGCCGACAGCGCTCAGCCGCGATCATATGCACTTCATCGACGGTGCCGCAGGCGGCTACGCGATGGCTGCCAGCCGCCTGAAGAAGCAGATGTCTTCCATTCCGTCGGACGCGGCTTCCCCCTTGCAGGCGACATAAGCGGCGCGGCTCTCAGCCGTCCACCACAACGCCAAGGCCCACCTTCACGCGGTCCATCGCGACGAAGGTGCGGAACCGTTTGACATTGTTGTTGCCGAAGAACAGGCGGCGCGTCAGGGCCTCGTAGTCGGCCATGACCGGCACGGTGACGACGAGGATGAAATCGGCTTCGCCCGTGACGTAGTAGCATTGCTGGATTTCCGGCGTGGCGGCGAAGGCGCGCTTGGCGGCCTCGATGTGCTCGGCCGTTTCGCTGATTACCTCCACTTCGACAAAGAGCGTGATGGATTGGCCGACCGCGGCGGGATCGACGATGGCGACATTTGCCCGGATGACGCCGTCTTCCGTCATGCGTTTGATGCGCCGCTGGACGGCCGGCGCGGAGAGATTGACCGCCTCGCCGATCGTGCGTTGCGGTGTGGTGTTGTCCTGCTGGAGGATAGCGAGGATTTTCCGGTCAAAGGCATCGAGGCGCGGCGGATGGTGCATGGCGGCTCCAGACGAAACAAACTTGCAAACGAAGGGGTGAATATCAGCGCTCATTTCGGCTGTGATGCAATATTGTTCAGATCTCAAACGAGGAGACCACCATGTTCCTGAAGAATACCCATGCCGACTACCGCTCGGCACTCGATCCGCGCGATGCCGAAACGCTCGGCGCTGATGCTGCCGCCGAAGTGGAGCGCCACCTTTCCTTCCGGGACAATCATGCACAGACGCCGCTCGTCGCGCTGCCGGGCCTTGCCAAACAACACGGGGTCGCGGCGATCCACGTCAAGGATGAGGGCCACCGTCTCGGCCTTGGCAGTTTCAAGGCGCTGGGCGGGGCCTATGCGGTGATCCGCCTCGTGCTGGAGGAAGCTGGGGAGAGGCTGGGCTGCACGGTGGACATTGCCAAGTTGCGCGCGCCGGAGGTGATGGCCGTCGCGCGCACCATGACGTTTGCCTGTGCGACGGATGGCAACCATGGCCGATCAGTGGCGCAGGGTGCCGAGCTTGTGGGCGCACGGGCGGCGATCTTCGTGCATGCCGGCGTCTCGGCCGAACGGGTCGCCGCCATCGCCCGGTTCGGCGCGGACATGATCCGTGTCGACGGCACCTATGACGATTCCGTGCGGGAGGCTGCGCGAGTGGCATGGGAGAAGGGCTGGACGATCGTTTCCGACACGTCCTGGCCCGGCTATGAGCGCATTCCGGGGTTGGTGATGCAAGGTTATACCGCGCTGGTGCGCGAGGCGCTGCGGGAATTGCCGGCGCCGCCGACCCATGTTTTCGTGCAGTCCGGCGTCGGCGGTATCGCCGCGGCGGTGGCCGGCCATCTGGTGCTGGAATTCGGCGCGGCACGGCCAGTCTTCACTGTCGTCGATCCGGCGCGGGCGGCCTGCCTGTTCGAGACGGCACGCGCCGGCCATCCGGTCAGGATCGCACATGGCGCGCCGACGGTCATGGCCATGCTCGAATGCTACGAACCGTCGCTTGTCGCCTGGCGTATCCTGTCGCGCACGGCCGATGCCTTCATGACCGTCGACGAAGAGGATGCCATCGCGGCGATGAAGCAACTCGCCAGTCCTGTTGCCGGTGATGCGGCGGTGGTGGCGGGAGAAAGTGGCGGTGTCGGCCTTGCCGGCCTGATGCGTGCCATCGCCGATCCGGCGGTGAAGGCGGACCTTGGGATCGATGCTCAGTCACGGATCCTGCTGATCAACACGGAAGGGGCGACGGATCCCGGAAGATATGAGGAAATCGTCGGGCTTTCGCCCGCCGTGGTCGCAGCGCGGAGCCGAAAGGGGGAGCCGGCATGACAATCGACAGAGACGCTCTTCACGCCGAGATGACAGCCTGGCGGCGGGACCTGCATACCCATCCCGAATTCGGCTTCGAGGAGACACGGACTGCGGCCTTCGTTGCGCAAAAACTGCGCGAATTCGGCCTCGACGAGGTCGTGGAAGGCGTTGGCGGGACGGGTGTCGTCGGGACGTTGCGGCGCGGCAGCGGTAACCGTTCCATAGCGCTACGGGCGGATATGGACGCGTTGCGGATTACCGAACAGGGAGAGAGTGCTCATCGCTCGCGCAATCCCGGCGTCATGCATGCCTGCGGTCATGACGGACACACCGCCATGCTGCTCGGCGCCGCGAAAATGCTGGCGCAGGAGGGTGGTTTCGATGGCACGGTGCGCTTCGTCTTCCAGCCGGCGGAGGAATGGGGCAAGGGCGCTCTGGCCATGCTCGACGACGGGCTGATGCAGCGTTTCGCCTTCGAGGAGATCTATGGCATTCACAATATGCCGGGCCTGCCGGTTGGGCATTTCGAGACGCGGCCCGGTGCCATCATGTCGGCGGAAGACAATTTCGAGATCGTGCTCAAGGGTGTCGGTGGTCACGCGGCGCGTCCGCATTGGGGCAACGAAGTTCTGGTCGCCGCCTGCGCGCTTGTGACCAGCCTCCAGACCATCGTGGCGCGCCGGTTGAGCCCGACCGATGTGGGCGTGGTCTCGGTGACGGAACTCATCACCGACGGCACGCGCAATGCGCTTCCGGGGCTGGCGCGGATCCTGGGCGACGCCCGCAGCTTCCGGTCGGAGGTGAGTGCGTCGATCGAAAAGCAGATGCGCGTCATCGCCGAAGGTATCGCGCTGGCACACAATGTTACCGCAAGCGTTACCTATACGCGGGAATTCGTGCCGCTGCTGAATGACCCGGCCCTCGTCGACGAGGCCTTTGCCGTGGCCCGAACCATCCTGCCACCGGAGAACGCCCGGCTTGCCGCCGAACCGATGACCGGTTCGGAGGACTTTGCCCATTTCCTCGCCCATGTGCCGGGTTGCTTCGTTTTCCTCGGCAACGGCAGGGGGTCTGCGCCGCTGCACAATCCCGGCTACGACTTCAACGACGAAGGGCTGCTCCACGGCGTGGATTTTCACGCGGGTATCGCGCGACGACGGCTGGCCGGCGCGCTCGGTCAATAGCCGGAAATGCCGGCATCCATGGCCGGCGATCAGGCTTCTTTGCGGTATCCTCCATTCAATGCAGGCCAAGATAGGCCTTGCGGACATCTTCGTTGTCGAGCAGGGCAGCGCTTTCCCCGGAGAGGTGGATGCGGCCGTTGACCATGACATAGGCGCGCTGCGAGAGTTTCAGCGCGTGGTTTGCGTTCTGCTCGACGAGGAAGATGGTCTTGCCCATGGCGGCGATCTCCTTCAGCACCTCGAAGACACGCTTGACGACAAGGGGGGCGAGGCCGAGCGACGGTTCGTCGAACAGGATGAGTTCCGGGCGGGCCATCATGGCGCGAGCGATCGCCAGCATCTGCTGCTCGCCGCCGGACATGGTGCCGGCGGTCTGGCCGCGGCGTTCCTTGAGGCGGGGGAAGAGATCGAACATGGTCGCCCGGTCCTCGTCGAAGTGATCCATGCCGATCGGCGTCGTGCCCATCATCATGTTCTCTTCCACCGTCATGTCCTGGTAGATCTGCCGGCCTTCCGGCACGAGCGAGATGCCGCGCCGCGAAATGCGATTGGTGGGAAGGCGGGAAATGTCCTCGCCTTTGTGCAGAATCTTTCCGGCCGAGGCGCGCGGCGCGCCAAAAATCGAGGAAAGCAGCGTCGTCTTGCCTGCGCCGTTTGCGCCGATCAGGCTGACGATCTCGCCCTTGGAAATATGGATATTCACATCCTTCAGCGCCTCGACCGGGCCGTAATGGGCATGGACGGCAGTGAATTCAAGCAGTGGGACGCTCATGCCTCAACCTCTTCTTCACTGACGCCGAGATAGGCCGCGACAACGGCGGGGTCGTTCGCAACATGTTCGGGCGTTCCGTCGGAGATCACCTCGCCATGGTCGAGCACGACGATGTGCTGGGAAATGCGCATGACGAGCGCCATGTCGTGCTCGATCACGAGGACGGACTGGTCGTGCTCGGTACAGAGCCGCTGGATGACCTCGGACAGTTCGCGGGTTTCCGACGGGTTGAGGCCGGCGGCCGGTTCGTCGAGGCAGATGAGCGTTGGACCGGTGCACATGGCGCGTGCGATCTCGAGCCGCCGTTGCCGGCCATAGGGCAGTTCGCCGGCCAGCCGATTGGCGTCGTCGGCAAGGTTCATCTCGCGCAGCCAGTGATAGGCGCGGTCGACGGCCTCGCGCTCGGCGCGGTGGAACGACGGCGTGCGGAAGACGCCGCTCAGAAGGTTGTTGGCGGTTACCAGGTGTTGAGCGACCAGCAGGTTCTCGACGACGGACATGTCTTTGAACAGGCGGATGTTCTGGAAGGTGCGGGCGATGCCGGCGCGGGTCACAAGATGCGAGCCGCCGGTAACGGGTTTTGTGATCAGCGTGCCGATGTCGAGCGGGCCGTCGCGCCCGTTCAGGACGATTTCGCCTTCGCTTGCCCGATAAAAGCCGGTGATGCAGTTGAACATGGTCGTCTTGCCGGCGCCGTTCGGGCCGATCAGCGCCGTCACCGCGCCACGTTCCACCGAGAAGCTGACATTGCGGTTTGCGACGATGCCGCCGAAGCGCATGGTGACGTTGTGGATTTCGAGGAGGGGCGTGGTCATTAGGCTACCTCCGCCTTGGCCGTGAGCGGGAGCGGCCCGGCGTCCGTCGTCGTGCTCGGAAAGAAGGCCGGTCTCTTGATGCGTACGAGGCCGCGGGGTTTCCAGATCATCATGACGACCATCAGGACGCCGAAGATCAGCACGCGGTATTCCGCAAAATCGCGCAGCAATTCCGGCAGGATGGTCAGGACAAGGGCGGCGGCGATGACGCCGACCGTCGAGCCGAGGCCGCCGAGAACCACGATGGCGAGGATGAGGGCGGATTCGAAGAAGGTGAAGGACGTCGGGTTCACGAAGCCCTGGTGGACTGCGAAGAAAACGCCGGCGAGACCGCCCGTCGAGGCGCCGAGCATGAAGGCGGTGAGTTTGGTGAAGACGTGGTTCACGCCGAGCGAGCGGCAGGCGATCTCATCCTCGCGCAGCGCTTCCCACATACGGCCGAGCGGCATGACGCGCAAGCGCTCCACGGCGTAGATGACGAGGCAGACGACAAGGAAGAGCACGAGGTAGATGAACCAGAACTTGTAGTCGGCGCTGTAGGGGATGCCGAGATAGTCATGGATCGACACGCCGCCCTGCTTAGCCGTGCGGGTGAATTCTAGGCCAAAGACGGTCGGGGCGGGCACGGGCGCGCCATTCGGGCCACCGGTGAAGTCCAGCCAGTTGTTCAAGACGAGACGGATGATTTCTCCAAAACCCAGAGTGACGATCGCGAGATAGTCACCGTGCATCTTGAGGACGGGGAAGGCGAGGACCATGCCGAACAGGCCGGCGAGGAGAGGGGCGATGATCAACGCGCCCCAGAAGCCGAGGCCCAGATATTGCGAACCGAGCGCCAGAAGATAGGCACCGACGGCATAGAAGGCGACGAAGCCGAGATCGAGCAGTCCGGCGAGGCCGACGACGATGTTCAGCCCCAGACCGAGCAGGCAGTAGATCAGCGCGAGGATCGCTATGCCGAGAAAGTACTTGTCCGCGAAGAAGGGCAGGCTGAGCCCGGCGACGAAAAGGAGGGCGAGGATCAGCACGGGCGACTTTTCCGTGCCGGTCATCACCGTGACGCCCACGCCGCTATCGGCCATCCTTCTGGTGAGCGCCTGGCCAAGGCTGGTCATCTGGACAAGAGAGATCGCGACGCGCCCGGCGGTGACGATGGCGGCAAGCACGACGGCGCGTGTCAGTTCGTTGCGGAACGAGAACCCTTCCAGCACGAGGCCGGAGATCGGGCCGAACAGGATGAGCGAGACGGTGAAGGTAAGGAGCGCCTGCTTGAAGAGTGGCAGAAGGCGGTTCGTTTGCATGGTCGTTCTCCTCACACTTTCTGGATTTCCGGCCGGCCGAGCAGGCCATAGGGGCGGAAGAACAAGAGGGTGATGAGCAGCGCGAAGGCGAAGACGTCCTTGTAATCCGTGCTGACATAGCCGGCGAACAGGGCTTCCGTCAGGCCAAGCAGGATACCGCCCAGCACGGCGCCGGGCAGCGAGCCAATGCCGCCGAGCACCGCCGCGGTGAAGGCCTTGATGCCCATGACGAAGCCGATGAAGAAGTTGAACGAGCCGTAGTTGAAGGTGACGAGCACGCCGCCGACGGCGGCCGTTGCCGCGCCGATGACGAAGACGGTGGAGATGATACGGTCGGTGTTGACGCCGAGCACGGCCGACATGCGGATGTTCTGCTGCGTTGCCCGGCATTCCCGGCCGATACGCGTGTAGTTGATCACATAGGTGAGGATGCCCATGGCGATCAGCGAGGCGAAGAGGATGACCGTCTGCATGTAGGTAATCTGCGCGAAATGCACGCCGTCACCGAAGCGGAAGGCCCCGCTGATAAGCGTCGGGACGCCCTGGTCGCGCGCGCCCTGCGAGATCTGCACATAGCTTTGCAGCATCAGCGAAATGCCGATAGCGGAAATCAGCGGTGCAAGCTTGGTGGAGCCCCGCAGAGGGCGGTAGGCGACACGCTCGATCGCCCAGCCGTAGACGGCCGTGACAGCGCAGGTGATCACCAGCACGGAAATCAGCGCGAAGGGCGCGGACTGGATGCCGAAGAAGGTAAGCACGGCAAGGGTGATCGCGGCGATGTAGGCCGAAACCATGTAGACGTCGCCATGGGCGAAGTTGATCATGCGGATGACACCGTACACCATGGTGTATCCGACGGCGATCAGCCCGTAGATCGTGCCGAGCGTGATGCCGTTGAACAATTGCTGGAGCAGGATGTAGACGTCCATGGCGAACCCTTCTCTTCAAATCTTGCGGGCATCGAGAGACCAGCCGGACACGGTGTCCGGCTGGTCCGGGCAGGCCTGCCTTAGTTCACGAGAGCGGGGGTTCCCTTGTCGTCGAAGGTGTAGAAGACGAACTTGAAGTCCTTGATGTCGCCCTTTTCATCCCAGGTGATCTTGCCGATGGCGGAATCGACCGTGTTGGTGCGCAGCCAGTCGGCCTGCGCCTTCAGGTCTTCGCCGGCCTTCAGCGCCGCCACGACCGCCTGTGCATTGGCGTAGCCGTAGAGCACGTAGTTTGCCGGCGTGACATTGGCCTTGGTCAGCGCGTCCTGCACGTTCTTGGTGGCCGGGTCGGCCAGCGGATCGGGCGTTGCGGAATAGTAGACGTCCTTGAGATTGGCCCCGCCGCCGGCCGCAGCCACGAGTTCGGCTTGGGCGAAGGAATCGCCGCTGACGAAGACGACATCGACACCCTGTTCCTTGAGCTGGCGGATAAGCGGGCCACCTTCCGGAATGAGACCGCCGAAATAGACGGCGTTCGCGCCCGTGCTCTTGATCTTGGTAACGAGCGCGTTGAAGTCGCGTTCGCCGCGCGTCAGGCCCTCATAGAGCACCGGCGTAATGCCGCGCGCTTCGATGGTTTTCTTCACTGCGTCGACCAGGCCCTGGCCGTAGGTGTCTTTGTCGTGGATCAGCGCGATCTTGTCTCGCTTCAGCGTGTCGAGGATGAAGCCGCCGGCAACCACCGCCTGCTGGTCGTCACGCCCGCAGCCACGGAACAGGTTGTCGAAGCCACGGTCCGTGACGGCCGGGTTGGTCGAGGACGGCGTCATTTCGAGGATGCCGGCATCATTGTAGATTTCGGAGGCCGGGATTGTGCTCGATGAGCAGAAGTGGCCGATCACGGCCTGCACCTTGTCCTGATCGACGAAACGATTGGCGACGGCCACGGCCTGCTTCGGCTCGCAGGCATCGTCGCCCTTCACCAGCTCGATCTGCTTGCCGTTGATGCCGCCGCTCGCGTTGACATCGTTCACATAGGCCGAGACACCATTGAAGACCTGTTCGCCAAACGTGGCGTTGGCGCCGGTATAAGGGCCTGCAACGCCGATCTTGATCGTCTCGGCGGCAAAGGCCGGTGCGAGCAGGAGCGCGGATGCGATGGCGGTGGCAGCGAAGAGTTTCGAAATGGATGTCATGAAAGGCTTCCCTCTGGTTAAGCCGTTGATGTTCTTGGTTTCGACGCGTGTTTCCCGCGTTCGGTCTTCTTGTCATGGGCCGGACCGTTCGCTCTTTTCGGGCGCGCGGCAGTCGGCGTCATGTCTCGATTGCGACGGTTTTTGTGTCGCAATCCGACTGCAATTTCAGTTGACACATGTATGATAAGTGATATATCCAAAATCCGTCAAGCAGAAATCTTGCGTCGGCGCCCCGGGCATGGAAACCTGATGCGCCAGAGGTTCGGCCGGCGGTCGCGCCAGATGGGATTCGATGCCGAAAGGTGCCTGAATGTGGGGAATGACATGGTGAGCAATGCGCCGCGGAACTGCCGGGTGGGTGTCGATATCGGCGGCACGTTTACGGACATCGCCCTCGATCTCGATGGCGTGCTGCATTCGACAAAGGTGCTGACCGACTACGCCGCCCCCGAGCGGGCTATCTTGAAGGGGGTCGCTTCCGTGGCCGAGATGGCGGGGATCGCGCTCTCAGAGATCGATCTGCTAATCCACGGCACGACCCTTGCCACCAATGCGCTGATCGAGCGGCGCGGCGCCAGGACCGCCTTCGTCACAACGGAAGGTTTTCGCGACACGCTGGAAATGCGGACGGAAAACCGCTTCGAGCAATATGACCTTAACATCGCCCTGCCGCCGGCGCTCATCGCCCGCGCCGATCGTTTTACGGTCCGCGAGCGTATGAACGCGGCCGGCAAGGTGCTGCTGGCGCTGGATGACGCCTCCGTCGAGGCCGTCGTCTCGGCCATTGCGGCGGGTGGTTATGAAAGCGTCGCCATCGGCTTCATCCACGCTTATGCCAACGGCGCCCACGAGGCTGCCGTGCGTGACGCGATCCTCGAGCGCCTGCCGCATCTCTCGGTGTCGATCTCCTCGGAAGTCTCGCCGCAGATGCGCGAATTCGAGCGGTTCAACACGGTCTGCGCCAATGCTTATGTGAAACCGGCGATCAAATCCTATCTCGATCGGCTCGTCATCTCGTTGAAGGATATCGGCGTCCGCTGCCCGGTCTTCATGATCCATTCCGGCGGCGGCATCGTCTCCGTCGAAAGCGCCTCGGAATTTCCGGTGCGCCTCGTCGAATCCGGCCCGGCCGGCGGCGCGATCTTTGCCGCCGACATCGCGCGGCGCCATGGTCTCGACACCGTGCTTTCCTTCGACATGGGCGGCACGACGGCAAAGATCTGCCTGATCGAAAACCAGGTGCCGAAGACCGCCAAAACCTTCGAGGTCGCGCGCACCTACCGTTTCCGCAAGGGCTCCGGCATGCCGATCTCCATTCCGGTGGTCGAGATGGTGGAAATCGGCGCCGGCGGCGGCTCCATTGCGTCGGTCGATGGCATGCGCCAGATCCGCGTCGGCCCGCATTCGGCCGCTTCCGAGCCGGGCCCTGCCTGCTACCAGCGCGGCGGCAAGAACCCGACGGTCACGGATGCCGATCTCATCCTCGGGAAGCTCGATCCCAACAATTTCGCCGGTGGCGCCATTCCGCTCTCCGCTGCGGCGAGCCGACAGGCGATGGTTGACGATATCGGGACCGTGATCGGCCTCGATCCCGACGCCGCGGCCTACGGCACCTGCGAGATGGTGGACGAGAACATGGCCAATGCCGGCCGCGTGCACACCGTGGAGAACGGCAAGAACATTGCCGATTTCACCATGATTACCTTCGGCGGCGCGGGGCCGCTGCATGCCGCGCGGCTCTGCGAGAAGATGGGCATTTCCACCTTCCTCGTACCGGCCGGCGCCGGCGTCGGCTCAGCGATCGGCTTCCTGCGAGCGCCCTTCGGCTATGAATCGGTGCGCAGTGCCGTCTTCAACCTCTCGAACTTCGACTTTGCGGAAGCAAATCGGCTGGTCGATGCCATGCAGGCGGAAGCCCTCGGCTTCGTCGAAGGCGGGCTCGATCGCGGCGCGCCGGTGATCGAGCGTACGTTGTTCATGCGCTATGCCGGGCAGGGTTGGGATATTCCCGTGCCGCTCGACGCCAAAAAATTCGACACCGACAGCACTCGGATGCTCGCTGCACAGTTCGAAACGGAATACGAGCGCTTCTTCGGTCGCGCCATCGAAGGCCTCGACATCGAGATCGTCAGTTGGTCGGTCAAGGCGAGTTCGCCGCTGCCGCCGGTCGACCGCGTTGCCGCTGTTGATGAGGGCAGCGTCGTGACGCCGGCCAAGACCCGCCGCCTGTTCGAAGCCTCGCAGGGCGCCTTCCTCGATGCCGGCATCCATGAGCGTGATGGCCTGAAACCCGGCGACGTCGTGAAGGGGCCTGCCATTGTCGTGGAGCGCGAAACTTCCACCATGCTGACCGCCGCCTTCAAGGCCATCGTGCAGAGCGATGGCTGCCTGCTCGTCACCCGCACCTGAGGATTAGATCCATGAACCAGTCGATGATCGATATCCATATGCAGGTCATGTGGAACCGCCTGATCTCCGTCGTGGAAGAACAGGCCCAGACGCTGATTCGTACGGCCTTTTCCACGTCGGTGCGTGAGGCGGGCGACCTCTCCGCCGGCGTCTTCGACCTCGAAGGCCGCATGCTGGCTCAGGCCGTCACCGGCACGCCGGGACACGTCAATGCCATGGCGGAATCCGTCGCGCATTTCATCCGCGATATCGGCCCGGACAACATCTTTGAAGGCGATGTCTATATCACCAACGACCCGTGGAAGGGCACCGGCCACCTGCACGACATCACGGTCGTCACACCCTCCTTCCACCATGGCAAACTGGTCGGCTACTTCGCCTCCACCCCCCATGTGGTGGATGTCGGTGGACGCGGCTTCGGGCCGGATGCGCGCGAGGTCTATGAGGAAGGTCTCTTCATCCCGATCATGAAGTTCTTCGAGCGTGGCGACCTGAACCGCACGCTCATCCATATCGTGCGCAACAATGTGCGCGAGAACGACAAGGTTGTCGGCGACTTTCACGCGCTTGCTGCCTGCAATGAGACCGGCCACCGCCGCCTCATCGACATGCTGACGGAATTCAACCTCGAAGACCTGTCGATGATCGGCGGCTTCATCCTCAAGCACAGTCGTGAAGCGACGCTGGAGCGCTTGCGGAATTTGCCGCACGGCAGCTGGTCTTATAGCCTCGATCTCGACGGTTATGACGAGCCGGTGCACCTTGCTGCAAAGCTGACGATCGGGCCGGAGGGCGTGCTGGTCGATTTCGACGGCACGTCGGGCATGAGCAAATTCGGCATCAACGTGCCGCTCGTCTATGCCAAGGCCTATGCCTGCTACGGCATCAAATGTGTCGTGGCGCCGGAAATTCCGAACAATGCCGCCTCGCTTGCCCCCTTCGATGTCGCGGCACCCGAAGGCTGTATCCTGAATGCCAAGCGGCCGGCCCCCGTCGCAGTCCGCCACGTACTCGGCCATTTCGTGCCGGATCTCGTGCTCGGCGCGCTGCACCAGGCGTTGCCCGGCCAGGTGCCGGCGGAGGGCGCGAGCGCACTCTGGAACCTGCACATGAGCGTGCGTCCCGTCGCCGACCAGATCGGCGGCAAGGGCGCGGAAATCCTGATGTTCAATTCCGGCGGCTCCGGCGCGCGCACCGCGCTGGACGGTCTGAACGCAACGGCCTTCCCGAGCGGCGTGCACACCATGCCGATCGAGGCGACGGAAAATGTCGGCCCGGTCATCATCTGGCGCAAAGAGTTGCGCGAAGGCTCGGGCGGCGCGGGCGCGCACCGCGGCGGTCTCGGCCAGATGATCGAGATCGAGGCGGCCGAAGGTTATTCCTTCCGCTTCTCGGCTATGTTCGATCGTCTGAATCATCCGGCCCGCGGCCGCGATGGCGGGCTTGACGGCGCGCCCGGCGGCGTGGCGCTCGACGACGGCACCGCCCTGAAGGGCAAGGGTCTGCAATTCGTGCCCGAAGGCCGACGCCTGGTCCTCTCGCTACCCGGTGGGGGAGGCTATGGCACGCCGGCGGACCGCCCCGCAGACGCTGTCGCCCACGACGTCAAGCACGGCTACATCACAGAGGAACAGGCCGCGCTCTATGGCAAGGCGGGAGGAAAGGCATGAACATGATCGTGTTTGAAAGCGCGCGGGCATCCACCATCAAGTCTTCGCCATCCATGGCCGTTTCAATGGCGGCGAAGGCGATGCGCGCGAAGGGGGAACCGGTGATCGACCTTTCGCTGGGCGAACCGGATTTCGACACGCCCGCCCATATCGTCGAAGCCGCTGTCGATGCGATGAAACGGGGGATCACCCGCTACACGGCACCGGATGGCCTGCCCGAACTGCGCGAAGCGATCGTCAGAAAATTAAAACGCGAGAACGGCCTCGACTATGCGCCTGACGAGATCTCCATCGGCAACGGCGCCAAGCAGATCCTGTTCAATGCCTTCCTCGGCACGCTGGAGCCCGGCGACGAGGTGGTGGTGCCGGCACCCTATTGGGTGTCCTATACCGATATCGTCATCCTGCACGGCGGCGTGCCGAAGATCGTCGCCTGCGGCGTGGAGGACGACTTCAAGATCACTCCGGAGCGGCTGGAGGCGGCGATCACGCCGAAGACCCGCTGGTTCCTGTTCAACTCACCCTCCAACCCGACCGGCGCGATCTACAGCGCCGACGAATTGAAGGCGCTGGGCGAGGTGCTGGCGCGCCATCCCCGTGTCGCCATCATGTCGGACGAGATTTACGAGCACATCGTCTGCGGCAACGTGCCCTTCACCTCCTTTGCCAACGCCTGCCCGGATTTGCGCGACCGCACGCTGCTCATCAACGGCGTCTCCAAGGCCTATGCGATGACCGGCTGGCGGCTTGGTTATGCGGCGGGGCCGAAGAGCCTGACGAAGGTGCTGAACAAGATGCAGTCGCAGAGCACCACCTGCCCATCCTCGATCACGCAGGTCGCAGCCGTAGCCGCGCTCAATGGGCCGCAGGATTTTGTGACGACGGCCGTTGCCGAATACAAGGCGCGCGGCGAACTGGTGACGAAGGGTTTCGGCGCCATCCCGGGCCTTGAGGTGCGGGCACCGGAGGGGGCGTTCTATCTCTTCCCGAAATGCGCAGCCCATGTCGGCAGGACGGCTCCGGATGGCACTGTCATTGCCAACGACACGGCGCTCGCCGCCTACCTGCTTGCGGAGGGCAAGGTCGCGACCGTGCCGGGTGCTGCCTTCGGCGTCGAGCCCTATATCCGCCTGTCCTTCGCCACCTCGCGCGACAATCTCACGCTCGCCATCGACCGCATCGCCGATGCGCTCGCCCGGCTTCGCTAGGAGGAACCGCCCATGTCCCATTTTCAGAAAGTTCTCCTGACGGGTGCCGCCGGTGGCGTTGGCACGGCGCTCCGCCAGTCCGGCACGCGGCTCGGCAGGATCGTGCGGCTCTCCGATCGCAAGCCCTGCGAAAACATTGCCTCGCACGAAGAGGACTTCCCGCTCGAGCTTGCCGATTTCGATGCTGTTTCTGAGGCCGTGAAGGGCTGCGACGCCATCGTTCATCTGGGCGGTCAGCCGCTGGAAGCCGAATGGAAGACGATCCTCGATAGCAACATTTCTGGCGGCTACAATATCTACGAAGCCGCACGCCGGCACGGCGTGAAGCGCATCGTCTATGCCAGTTCCGTGCATGCCATCGGCTACTACGAGCGCACCGAGACGATCGATGGCACCGTCCCAACCCGGCCGGACAGCCTTTACGGCGTCTCGAAAACCTTCGTGGAAAATCTCGGCCGCTACTATTTCGACAAGTTCGGGATCGAGACGGTCAGTATCCGCATCGGTTCCTGTTTCCCGGAACCGACCGACCGCCGGCATCTCATCACCTGGCTGTCCTATCGCGATTGCCGCCAGCTTGTCGAAAAGAGCCTGTCGGCCCCGCGCGTCGGCTTCATGGTCGCCTATGGCATGTCGAACAACGCCCAGGCTTTCTGGGACAATCGCACAGCCGCCGTGCTCGGCTACAAGCCGGAAGACAGCGCCGACGACTATGCCGACAAGGTATTTGCCAGGACGGAACAGGGCGACCCGAACGATCCGGCCGTGCGCTACCAGGGCGGCAGCTTCTGCGCAGCCGGCCACTTCGAAGACACGTGAGGGCGACGATGCAGGCTTCGAAGACATCCTATGACGTCGTTATTGTCGGCGGTGCCGTTGTCGGCAGCGCGACGGCCTATTTTCTGGCGACGAACCCCGATTTTACCGGCTCCGTACTGGTGATCGAGAAGGACTGGACCTACCAGCGCTCGGCGACCGCGCTCTCGTCCAGTTCCATCCGCCACCAGTTCTCCAACGCAATCAACGTAAAGGTCTCGCAGTTTGGCACGGAGTTCATCCGCAATTTCCGGAAAAATGTCGCGGTCGATGACGATACGCCGGAAATCGGTTTCCATGAAAACGGCTACCTTTTCCTTGCCGGCGACGAGCGCGGCGCCGATGTGCTTCGTCGCAATCACGAAACGCAGGTCGCTTGCGGTGCCGATGTGTCGTTGCTCGATCCGGAAGGGCTGGCTTCCCGCTTCCCGTGGCTCAATGTGGAGGGCCTGACGCTCGGCAGCACAGGTGAAAGCGGTGAAGGCTGGTTCGACAGCGTCGGCTTGCTGCAGGGCTTCCGCAAGAAGGCGCGCGCCCTTGGTGTCGAGTATATCGAAGACGAAGTCGTCGCGGTGAACCGGGACGGTGACCGCGTGGTTTCGGTGACGACAAAGAGCGGGCAGACGATCGCCTGCGGCACGTTGGTCAACACGTCCGGCACCAATGGCAAGCAGGTTGCGCGCATGGCGGGCCTCGACATTCCGGTCGAGCCGCGCCGCCGTTCGCTCTTCGTGGTGGATTGTCGCACGCCACTGAAAGGCAAGGTCGGTCTCACGATCGATCCGTCCGGCGTCTTCTTCCGCCCCGAAGGAAAATTCTACCTGATGGGAACCTATCCCAAGCATGACCCGGAGGTCGATCCGAACGACTTTTCCGTCATGCATGACGAATTCGACGAGGAAATCTGGCCGACGCTCGCGGAACGCGTGCCGGCCTTCGAGGCGATCAAGGTGGTGAACAGTTGGGCGGGGCACTACGACTATTGCACGCTCGACCACAACGTCATTCTCGGCCCGCACACCGACGTGAAGAACTTTCTCTTCGCCAACGGCTTTTCCGGCCATGGCCTGCAGCAGTCGCCGGCGATGGGACGCGGCCTTTCCGAACTGATCGCCTATGGCGGTTTTTGCACGCTCGACCTCTCGCCTTTCGGCTACGAGCGCGTCGTCGCAAACCGCCCCTTCCTTGAGGACGCCGTGATTTAACGGCTCAGGAGACGAACATGACAACCGAATATGAGACACGCAGCGGCGGCCAGATCCTGGTCGACGCACTGAGGATCCATGGCGTCGAACGGGTGTTCGGCGTGCCGGGTGAAAGCTATCTGGCAGCACTCGATGCCTTCCACGATGCCGGGGATGCGATCGAGTTCGTCATCTGCCGGCAGGAGGGCGGTGCGGCCTATATGGCAGAAGCCTATGGCAAGCTGACGGGCAAGCCCGGCATCTGCTTCGTCACCCGCGGGCCCGGTGCCACCAACGCCTCGGTTGGCGTGCACACCGCTTTTCAGGATTCGACGCCGATGATCCTCTTCATCGGCCAGGTGGCGCGTGACCAGATGGAGCGGGAGGCCTTTCAGGAGATCGACTATCGGCGCATGTTTGGCCAGATGGCGAAATGGGTGGTGGAGATCGAGGATGCGGCCCGCATTCCCGAACTCGTCAGCCAGGCCTTCCACCGCGCCGTCAACGGCCGTCCTGGGCCGGTGGTGGTAGCGCTTCCGGAGGACATGCTGACGGATGTGGTGACCGTTGCCGATACGCCGGCCTACAAGCGCGTGGACACCTATGCCGGCGAGCCGCAGCTCGACGAGCTGATCGCACTGCTGGCCAAGGCGGCGCGGCCCATGGTCGTCGCCGGCGGCGGCGGCTGGACGAAGCAGGCGGTTGCCGATCTGCTCGCCTTCTCGGAGGCTTTTTCGCTTCCCGTCGCGGCTTCCTTCCGCTGCCAGGATCTTTTCGACAACACGCATGGAAACTATGCGGGCGATCTCGGCCTCGCGGCCGGACCGAAGCTGATCCAGCATGTGAAGGATTGCGATGTGCTGATCGCGATCGGTGCCCGGCTCGGTGAAATGACGACGGGGGCCTATACGTTGATCGACATTCCCGTTCCGAAGCAGGCATTCGTTCATGTTCATCCGGGCGCGGAGGAGCTCGGTCGCGTCTATCATGCCGCGCTGCCGATCAATGCCAGCGTTGCCGGCTTTCTGTCGCAAGCTGCGAAGCTGAAGCCTGCGGCGGCGCCGGCATGGTGCGAATGGACGAAGACGGCCCATGCCGACTATCTCGAAAACATCCACCACCCGCTGATCCCGGGTCCCGTCCAGATGGGCGAGGTCATGGAATGGCTGCGGGGCCATCTGCCGGCCGATGCCATTCTGACGACGGGCGCGGGGAACTATTCCGCCTGGGCGCACCGCTTCTACCAGTACCGCACGTTCCGCACCCAGCTCGGTCCGACCAATGGTTCGATGGGTTACGGCGTGCCGGCGGCAATTGCGGCAAAAATCACCGCACCGGAGCGCACTGTGGTCGCCTTCGCCGGCGACGGCTGCTTTCTAATGAACGGGCAGGAATTGGCCACGGCGATGCAATATGACGCCCGCGTCATCTTCCTTGTCATCAACAACGGCATGTACGGCACGATCCGCATGCATCAGGAGCGCAATTATCCCGGCCGTGTTTCCGGGACCAAGCTCACCAACCCGAACTTTGCCGATCTCGCCCGGTCGTATGGCCTTCACGCGGAGACGGTGGAGAGGACGGAGGCGTTTGCCAATGCCTTCCTGCGCTCGGAAGCGTCCGGCAAACCGGCCTTGATCGAAATCCGCATCGATCCCGAAGCGCTGACGCCCAAGATGAGCCTGACGCAAATCCGCGAACAGGCGTTTGCGGCGGGCAGATGAGACGGACGGACGGGGGCGTCGCGGTCAGTCGTCCGCTTCGCTGCCCGCCGGCTCGTCCAGCATGGCGCGGTAACGGTTGAGGCTTTCCTCCAGATGCGCGACCAGCGCGTGTTTGGCAGCCTTCGCGTCGCCCTGCGTGATCGCCGCGAGGATGCCGGCATGCTCCTTGTTGATCTTCTTCAGATAGGCGTTGTAGGTGCGGCCGGACTGGCGATGCTTCAGCACCAGATCGAAATTGATCTCGCCCATCACCGCGACGAGAAAACTCGGAAAGTGCGGGTTGCGCGTGGCCTTGGCAATGGCCAGGTGGAAATCGAAGTCGGCGCGTGCCTCGATCTCGGCATCGTTCGTGTCGAGGTTCTCGATATAGTCGAAGGCGCGGGCAATCTCGGCCAGCGCTTCCGGCGTGCGGCGCTGCGCGGCAAGCGCCACGGACTGCATTTCGACACCGAGACGCAGTTCGAGGATCTGCATGGCCGAGCGGATGTCGTCGATGCGGCTGATCTCGAAGTTCAGCGTCTTGGCGTCCTTCTCCGTGACATAGACGCCGGCGCCCTGCCTTGAGATGACCCGACCCGCCACCTTGAGCGAAGTGAGCGCCTCGCGAATGACCGTGCGGGACACGCCGAATTCTTCGCAGAGCTGGGCGCTTGACGGAATCTTCTCGCCGGGCGCATAAAGTCCGTTATCGATGCGCTCGGCAAGTTTGGCGACGACGATTTCCGCGAGATTGCCGCGCTGTGTTATGATCGACATGCCGGTCTGCCCTTCGCCCCGAAACTTCGCATTTATCACATATCATACATGGCGAGTTTCTCCAATGGCAGCGGCCTGCGCCTGAAGATGGGTGCGGATGACTTGCAGGGGATGCGGAATGTGCCGCTGGGACATCAGCTTCACCTGCGAGCGGCAGGAATAGCCCGTTGCCATGATCACCTCTTCTGTTCCCGCACTTGCGAAGGCGGGTTGCCAGCTCGTGGCATAGAGTTTTTCCGAAAGGGGACGGTTTTGCACCTCGTGACCGAACATGCCCGCCATGCCGCAGCAACCGACGTCGACGGCGGAAAACGCGATACCCAGTTTTGCGAAGACGGTACCCCATTGACTGACGGCCGCCGGTGCAGTGCTGCGTTCCGTGCAATGCGCCATCAGCCGGTAGAGTGGAGGGTCGCGCACGGGAGCGGGCGCGGGTAGCCGATCGATCACGTGCGCCAGCCATTCCTGCGGCAGCAGGACGCGCGCACACAGTCGCACCGCGGCATATTCACTGCGATAGGCGAGTGTCATCGACGGATCGATGCCGACCAGCGCTATGCCGGTATCGGCCATGCGGTCGAGCTGCCGCGCGGTCCGGTCCGCCACCCTCTCAAAGGCGCGAAGATACCCCAGCACGTGCAGAGCCTTGCCGTTGCTGAGCGGCGGCGCGAGAAAAGGCCGAAGCCCCAGCGAGACCGCGATATCGATGGCGGCGGACAGCACCTGCGGGTCGAAATGTTCGGTGAAGGCATCAGGCACAAAGATCACCGCTTTGTCCCGTTCCTGCCCGCTTAGGCTCGCCAGTGCCTGCGGCGTGGCGATGGCAACGCTGCGGCGGAGCGAAGGGGCGGGAAGGGCAGGAAGTGCCGTCAGGCCCGTGAAGCGCATCGCCGCCTGGCCGATCCTGGAGCCGACGACGAGATTGTAGAGCGCTCGCGTCCGGGCCATCAGCGGCAACAGGGGTTCGATGGCCGCGACGACCGGGTCCTTCAGTGGCCGCAGGTAGCGCCCGTAATAGAGTTCAAGGAACTTGGAGCGGAAGGCGGGCACGCTCACCTTGACGGGGCATTGGCCGGCGCAGGCCTTGCAGGCGAGGCAGGTGTCCATCGCCGCGCGCACCTCATGGGAGAAGTCGTCGCGGTTTGCGGGGTTGAGTGAGTTCCAGACGCGCCGTACGAACCCCGGGACTGTGCTTGTGCGACGCAGGCGCTCCGCCTCCCGTCGTGGATCGACGCCCTTTTCAGCAAGCCGGCGAAGCCATTCCCGCATCAGCGAGGCGCGGCCCTTCGGCGAAAATCGCCTGTCACGCGTCGCCTTGTAGGAAGGGCACATCAGCCCGTCGGCATCGAAATCGAAACAGGCGCCGTTACCGTTGCAATAGGCAGCATTGTCGAAGGCGGCGCGGATATCGGTGCCGAGGATGCGGTCGAAGCTGCCACGCAAGGGGATATCGTCGATTTTCGGCAGGGGGCTGCTGACCGGCGCGACGATCTTGCCGGGGTTTAACTGGTTGAGCGGATCGAAGGCCTGCTTGATCTCCTGCAAGCGCGGATAGAGCGGGCCGAAGAAGGATGGCACATATTCCGAGCGCACCCCCTTGCCGTGTTCGCCCCAGAGGACGCCGCCGTATTTCTGCGTCAGTGCGACGACGGCGTCGCTGATCCGCCGCATGAGCGCAGCATGGTCCGCGCGGGTCAGATCGAGCGCAGGGCGCACGTGCAGCACGCCGGCATCCACATGGCCGAACATGCCATAGGTCAGGCCTTCTCCATCAAGCAGTGCGCGGAATTCGCGGATATAGGCGGCGAGATGTCCCGGCGGAACGGCGGTATCCTCGACGAATGGTACCGGCCGGATCGGGCCGTCGACATTGCCGAGCAGGCCGACCGCCCGCTTGCGCATCGTCCAGACGGCGTCGATATCGGCCTTGCCATGCACGGTGGAAAAGCCCTTCCGGCCGGCGAAGAGCGTGCCTTGGAGCGCCGCGCTGACGACGGCCAGTTTTTCAGCGAGATCGCCCGCGGTGTCGGCCAGAACTTCGACAATGTTGATGCCGTTGGCCGGCCCGTCGGCATCGTCCGGAAAAAAGGCGGCGATGCGCGGCCAGGCATTATCGCCCTTGGCGAGTTGCAGGACTGTCTCGTCGATCGTCTCGACCGAGGCGACATTGAGAGCGACGAGCGTACGGGCGTCTTCGAGCGCGGCGTTGAAATTGTCGTAACGGATGGTGATAAGCGCCGCACAGGCGGGGATTGGCAGCAAGGCCAGTTCCGCCTCTGCGATCATCGCCAGCGTGCCTTCGGATCCGCAAAGCACCGCGTTCAGGTCGAAAAGACCATCCCCGCGCTGGAGATGGGCGAGATCATACCCGGTCATGAAGCGGTTGAGCTTCGGGAAAACCGCCTCGATCTGCTCCCGGTTGTCGGTCGCGATGCGCGCGAGTGTCCTGTGGATATCGCCGACGCGGTCGCGCCGGGCCTGAAGCGCCCGCAACTCTTCCTCTCGCACGGGGCGGGAGAGGAAATCGGTGCCGTCGGTCAAAACGACGCGCAGGGCGCGAACATGGTTGCTGGTCTTTCCGTACAGGCAGGATCCCTGGCCGCAGGCATCGGTCGCGATCATGCCGCCGATCGTTGCCCGGTTCGAGGTGGAAAGCTCCGGTGCGAAGAATAGGCCGTAAGGTTCCAGCGCCTTGTTCAACTGGTCCTTGACGATGCCGGCCTCCACGCGTGCGGTTCGACGGACCGGGTCGATCTCGATGATCCGGTTCATATGGCGTGAGCAGTCGACAACGATGCCATCAGTCAACGACTGGCCATTCGTGCCCGTCCCGCCGCCGCGCGGCGCGATCGTGACGGTGGAGAATTCCGGTTTAGCGAGGGCCTTGGCAATGCGTTTGAGATCGTCGATGTTTTTCGGAAATAGCACGCCGGCGGGTGCCACCTGGTAGATGGAATTGTCGGTGGAATAGACGGTTCGTTCCGAAGCGCCGGTGCCCGTGTCCCCCTCGAACCCAATGGAGGCGAGATGCCTGAAAAAATCGGAATTTGCTGTCGAAACGCTCCGGTCGGTGTCGAGGCGGGGGATCATGGCGGAATCCAGAAATGGCTTGCGCTTTGTTAAAGTTGGCATATAAGTGATAACATACCAATATAGTGGCGCAACCCGAAAAACACGAGGTGTGAAACGTGAAGAACCAGTCTGTTGTCATCGTCGGTGGCGCTTCGGGCCTCGGGTTCACGACGGCGAAGCTGATGGTCACGCATGGCGCGACGAAGATCGGCCTCATCGATCGCAACGAGGCGCTGCTTTCATCCTCGGCGGCGGAACTGACGGCGCTCGGCGTCGAGGTTGCGACCGCGGTGGCGGATATTTCCCGTGCGGAAACGGCGCATGCCGGCTTCGATGCCATCGTTGAAAAATTCGGCCGCGTCCACGCCCTCGTCAACAGCGCGGCAATCTACCCGCGCAAGGCCATTCTCGACATCACCGATGAAGAGTGGGACCTCGAGAATGCGATCAATATCAAGGGCACGTACCATATGATGGTTGCAGCCGTGCGCCACATGCGCCAGTTCGTGAACGCGCCGGAGGTCACCGGCCGCATCGTCAACATCACCTCGGTCGATGCGTTCAAGGCGCATCCACAGAACGCGCATTATGCCGCCACCAAGGCCGCGGTCGTCAGCCTGACGAAATCTTTCGCGCAGGAATGCGCCAAGGACCAGATCCTCGTGAACTCCGTGGCGCCTGCCGGTTTTGCCACCGACCGCGCCAAGGAACTCGGCTTTCTGCCGGAGCTGGCGAAAGCCAGTGCGCTCGGGCGCGCGGCGGAACCGGTCGAAATGGCCGAATGGATTGTCATGATGGCGTCGAGCCGCAATAGCTATGCGACCGGAGAGAATGTCGTGATCAGCGGGGGATATATCTATGTCTGACACATACCGCGTCGCAGTCGTCACGGGTGCGACCAGCGGTATCGGCAAGGCCATCGTGCCGATGCTGCGCAAACGAGGGCTCGACGTCTACGCCATCGGCCGCAACGAGGCGCAGCTTGCCGAACTCGCCAAAACAAGCGGCGCGATCCCCGTGCAGGCCGATGTGCGCGACACCGCACGCATTGGCGAGGCCCTGGTCGGTGTCGAGGTGGATATCCTCGTCAACAATGCAGGTATCCTCTCCACGCGTGCAGCCTTTCAGGACATCGACCCCGCCGAGATCGATGCGATGGTCGACATCAATCTCAAGGCGCCGATGCATCTCACGCGCATTGTCCTGCCGGGCATGGTTTCGCGCAAGCGCGGGCACCTCATCTATATTGGCTCCAGCGGCGGGCAGGCGGCGTTCCCGGGCATGGGTGCCTACGGCCCCTCGAAAGCCGGCCTCAGCCTCTTTTGCGACAACCTGCGCTGCGACCTGCTCGGAACGTCGGTCCGCGTCAGCGAAATCGTGCCCGGTCGTGTGCAGACTGCGCTGTACCGCACCTCGATCCCGGACAATCAGGCGAGCGCCGTGCTCTATGACGGATACAGGCCGATCCAGCCGGAAAACATCGCACAGATCATCAACGATGTGATTGCGCTGCCCGTTTATGTCGATGTCGCTCGCGTCGAGGTTTTCCCGACCGACCAGGCGACCGGCGGTGGATCCATGGTAAGATTTCCGGCAAGCTGAAGTCCTGGAGGGGCCATGTCCGGCAACGATGACAAGAAAACACCGGAAGAAAAGCCGGATCTCATCCGGCATTATCGCCCGGTCGCCATCCGTTCGGTTCTGGCCGCCCACGCGATGATACCGCAAAAACACGAAACCCTGCCGCCCGAGCCCCCGGCGGACACGGGCTTTGCCCTGCCGGCGGGCTTTCACGCGGTTCCAGACGATTGAGTTTTGGCGCCGGCTGCGCCCACACATACTCTGTGTTCTTGTGCATATCGTCAGCCCGGCTTCCGGTGAGGCGTTTCGCCAGCCAGAGTTCTTGGCGCGGCGCGTGGCCGCCTGACCCAGCCCCATTTGCTCCAAACTACACTTGGCGGATTTAACCGACGGCACGAGTCAACGATGGCGCGTGGGGGGCGGGTGGGAATGACGGTCTATTCGCTCCCATGTTCCGCCAACGGCGGCGGAAAATGGTTGACATGACTCATTCTTGCATACTTTATGAATACACTAAGTATGCAAGAGGAGGAGGCGTACGATGCCGTTGACAGCGGAGCCACGAAACCATCCGTTCTGGGCGGAGAAGATCACAGGCCTGTCCCAGGCGCTCCTGCGTGGGGAAAAAATCCTGGCCGGGATTTTCATAACGGTGCTGCTGGCATTGATCCTGGTCAACGTCGTCACCCGCTTCGCTAAGGTGCCGATCTACTGGATCGACGAGGCCTCGATTTTCTCGATGATCTGGCTGGGCTTCATTGGCGCGTCGGTCATGACGCGGCTGCGGATCGATTTCGCGGTCACGCTCCTGTCAGATCAGTTGCCGCCCAAATGTGTCGCCTGCCTGCGCGCCCTCGCCACCGGGATATCCTTGGCCTTTGCGATCGGATTTGCCGTGGTGTGCTGGTTGTGGCTGGATCCAGTCGGCATCGCTTCGCACGGTTTCGATGCCCAGGCTTTCGCCGCAGAAACCTTCAACTTCCTCTACACCGAGCGCACCCAGACGCTGGAATGGCCGACCTGGATCGTCAACCTGATCCTGCCGATCTTCGCCCTCACGCTCGTCGTCCATAACGCAGCCAACCTGCTTGAAGACCTCGGGATTGCGCGCAAGCGCGAGCAGGTCTCGCTGACGACTGCCGAAGGAGCTGCCTGATGTTTACCTTCGGCGCATTCGTTGCCCTCATGCTGATTGGCCTGCCGATCTCCATTGTGCTGTGTCTCACGGCGGCGGCGTATATCTGGCAGAGCGACAACATGGTTCTGTTCGTCTCCTTTCCCACCCAGATGTTCACCGGGCTGGACAGTTACGGCCTGATCGCCATCCCGCTGTTCATTCTCATCGGTGAGATCATGAACGGGGGTGGCATCACGCGGCGCATCATCGACATGGCAATGGCGTTCGTCGGCGCGCTCAAGGGCGGCCTCGCCTATGTCAACCTGCTCGCCAACATGTTCGTCGCCTCCATTCTCGGCTCGGCTGCGGCACAGGTTGCGCTGATGTCGCAGATGATCGTCCCGGAAATGGAAAAGAAGGGCTACGACAAGACCTTCGCTGCCGGCCTCACCGCCTATGCCGGCATGCTCGGGCCGATCATTCCCCCGTCCATCATGTTCGTTGTCTACAGCGTCATCGCGCAGGTTCCCGTGGGAACCATGCTGGCCGCCGGCATCATTCCCGGCGTCATTCTCACCATCGCCTTCGTCGTGGTGATCGCGCTCATGGGCTATGTCTACAACTATCCGCGCGGCGCGAGCCTGCCGATGCGTGAACGTGTGACCATCACGCTGAAGGCCCTGCCGACGCTGATCATTCCGCTGATCATCGTGGGTTCGATCGTGACCGGCCTTGCCAATCCGACCGAAGCCGCAGCGATGGGCGTGGTTGCCGCGGTCCTTGTCGGGCGTTTTGTGACGGGCGATCTGCGCCTGAAACAGCTTCCCGGAATGTTCGTCAAATCGGGGGTCCTATCGGCGGGCATTCTGTTCCTGATCGCGGCCGCCGCCGTGTTCTCCTGGGTCCTCGTCTACGGCATGGTTCCCCAGCACGTGGCGGAATGGATCCAGACCATCGCGAAAGACCCGATCACGTTCATGCTGCTGGTCAATGTGATCCTGCTCGTCATCGGCACGGTCATTGACGGCGCACCGGGCCTCATCATGACCGTTCCGATCCTGCTGCCGATCGCGACGGAAGTCTACGGCATCGACCCGGTGCATTTCGGCGTCGTCGCCGTGCTCAACCTGGTCCTCGGCTTCCTGTCCCCGCCGGTCGGGCTGAACTTCTTCATCGCCGCCGCGGTGACGGGTGCCAAGCCCGGCAAGATGTTCATCGTCACGCTGCCGTTCTTCCTGATCTGCTGCGTCATCCTGGTGCTGCTTTCGATCTTCCCGGCACTGTCGACCTACTTCTCCTAACCCGTAAATTCACAACAGAGGGAACCACCATGAACATTACACGCCGTGCCTTGATGAAAAGCGTCTCGCTGGGTGCCGCAATGGCTGTCTCCGCACCGTCGATCCTGCGTGCGCAGACCGCCAAGATCTATCGCCTCGGCATTACGACGCCGCCTGGCCACCCGTGGAACGTCGCGGCTGAAACCGTCGGCAAGCGCCTTGCGGAAGAAACCAACGGCCGCCTTTCGATCCAGGTCTTCCCGTCGAACCAGCTCGGCAACGAAGGTGCCATGCTGCAGCAGATGCAGTCCGGCGCGCTGGATTTCGGCTGGATCATGACCGCGGAACTCGGCTCGCGCATTCCGCAGATCGCTGCCATCAATGCGCCCTGGCTCGTCAAGAGTACGGAAAAGGTCGCGGCGCTCGTTCGTCACCCGGTCGCCACCAAGCTTCTCGACGTCCTGCCCGCCCAGAGCGGCACGATCGGCCTTGGTTACGGCATCACCACCCTGCGCGTCGTCTTCACGGGCAAGGAAACCGCCGGTATCGAAGATATCAAGGGCATGAAGTTGCGCATCAACACGACGCCGGCCTATCGTGATTTTTACCAGCT
This sequence comes from Shinella kummerowiae, assembly GCF_009827055.1. Lineage (GTDB taxonomy): Bacteria > Pseudomonadota > Alphaproteobacteria > Rhizobiales > Rhizobiaceae > Shinella > Shinella kummerowiae. The sequence continues at coordinate 264,677 of NZ_WUMK01000003.1, read as the reverse complement.
TCTCGGTGCAGCGCCGACGCCAATCCCGACGCCGCAGGTGTTCGACGCCATGTCCAACGGTCAGGTGGATGGCCTTGAAGCAGACCTCGATCTCTCCTGGAACCAGCGCTACGACAAGGTCGCCAAGACCATGCTGCGCATGAACGCCATCTTCATGCCTTGTGTCGCGCTGGCGTCCGGTCGCGTCTGGAAGGGTGTTCCGGAAGCGGATCGCGAACTCATCGCCCGCCTCACCCGCGAGGAGCTCGACAAGCAGATCGACGCCACCGTCGCAAAGGAAGCCACCCTCCTGCAGAACTTCAAGGACGCCGGCATCAAGATCGTCGACGTAGACCTGAAGAACACCGCGGAAATCATCGCCGCTTATGACGAGATCTGGCTGCCGAAGGCACCGGTTCTGAAAGAACTGCGGGAAGTCGGCGCAAGCCTCTGACGCCAGCGGTTTACCCGCCGATACGGCTCTCCTTCCAAGGGAAAGCCGTATCGGCAAAGTCTACCCGGATAAGCGCATTCTTTTTCAGGCAACGTGACGACACCCTAAGGCCGGCTGGACGAAGGTCATTTGGCCGTTTGCCGTCAGGAACGGCGTAAGGCTTGTCGCATTGGCCCCGACTATCTCGAAAACCGCATGCAGCGGTTGGTGTTCGTCCACCGTACCCCGTCTCTTTCCAGCTGTCTTTGCGACAATCAAAAATGGTTGCGGCCTCGGCCTGCTTCGGTCCCTGAACCGAAGTCGTTGATAAGTCGTCATAGCTGTTGACGCATTTTTTACCTCGTCTACTATATCTTGTGTTCGAGGTTCCTTCGATTCGAAAGGATTGAAGGCTAAGACGGGAATCCGGAGTGGCCATGATGGCTGCGTCAATCCGGAGCTGCCCCCGCAACTGTAAGCGGCGAGCATTCGTTCAAAAGACCACTGGGGCGCAAATGCCCTGGGAAGGCGGACGGATGCCGTGACCCGCAAGCCAGGAGACCTGCCTCGCGCATGAATGTCCACGGGCGGGGTGTCCGGAAGGCGAGCGTTGGGTTGTGGAATGATGCCGCGCCCCGTCTCCCCGAACGCCTCGCATAGTTGCTTCGGGGTGAAGTCATGTCGATTCCGTTTCCAGTACCTCCGCGCGAGTAAGCGGCGCCCCGGTGTCCGGCCGCCTGCAGGGTGGCCACCTGTTTCATTTTTAGTTCATCGGACGGCCATCGGCGGATGGCTGAACGATTCGTCACGTCTAATTGCCAAATTACGAGGAAGCCCATGTCCATCACTGTTTACTCCAAGCCAGCCTGCGTCCAGTGCAACGCGACCACCCGTGCGCTCGACCGCCAGGGTATCGACTACAGCGTCGTCGACGTCTCCGAGGATGCCGATGCCTTCGCGCTCGTGCAGGGTCTTGGCTACCGCCAGGTCCCAGTCGTCATCGCCGGCGAGCAACACTGGGCGGGCTTCCGCCCTGACATGATCAGCGCGCTCGCCTGAAGCCGCGGCAATGGGTGAGCTCGTCTATTTTTCCACTCGGTCGGAAAACACCCATCGCTTCGTGCAAAAGCTCGGCATTCCAGCCGCCCGCATTCCCCTTCGCGCCGATGGAGCGCTGAAGGCACGGGCGCTTTTCGTCCTCGTCGTGCCGACCTATTGCGCCGAGGATGGCAAAGGCGCCGTTCCAAAACAGGTGATCCGCTTCCTCAACGATGCGGAAAACCGCGCGAACCTTCGCGGCGTGATTGCCGCGGGCAACAGCAATTTCGGCGCGACCTTCGGGATCGCCGGCGATGTCATCTCCGCCAAATGCGGGGTGCCTTATCTCTATCGCTTCGAGCTTCTGGGCACGGATGAGGATGTCGCCAACGTCAAAGATGGATTGGAACGATTTTGGACACGATGACGCTCGACAAGCCGATCAAGGCCCCGGAGATTACGGCGCTGGACTACCACGCGCTCAACGCCATGCTGAATCTCTACGACGAGGGTGGAAAAATCCAGCTTGACAAGGACCGGCAGGCCGCCAAGCAATATTTCCTCCAGCACGTCAACCAGAACACCGTCTTCTTCCATAACCTTCGGGAGAAGCTCGATTATCTGGTGGCGGAGGGGTATTATGAGCAGGAGGTGCTGGACCAGTATTCCTTCAATTTCGTGCGCGATCTCTTCGATCACGCCTATGACAGGAAGTTCCGCTTTCCGACCTTTCTCGGCGCTTTCAAATACTACACGTCCTACACGCTGAAGACTTTTGACGGGAAGCGCTATCTGGAGCGCTACGAGGACCGCGTCTGCATGGTGGCGCTGGCTCTGGCGCGCGGCAGCGAGGCGCTGGCGAGGGACCTCGTCGACGAGATCATTTCCGGCCGCTTCCAGCCGGCAACGCCGACCTTCCTCAATGCGGGCAAGAAACAGCGTGGCGAGCTCGTCTCGTGTTTCCTGCTGCGCGTCGAGGACAACATGGAGAGCATCGGCCGCTCGATCAATTCGGCCTTGCAGCTTTCCAAGCGCGGCGGCGGCGTGGCTTTGTCGCTGACCAATCTTCGCGAGATGGGCGCGCCCATCAAGCAGATCGAAAACCAGTCCTCCGGCGTCATCCCGGTGATGAAGCTCTTGGAAGACTCGTTCTCCTATGCCAACCAGCTCGGCGCGCGGCAGGGGGCGGGGGCCGTCTACCTCCATGCCCACCACCCCGACATCATGCGCTTCCTCGATACCAAACGCGAGAATGCCGACGAGAAGATCCGCATCAAGACGCTGTCGCTCGGCGTCGTCATACCGGACATCACCTTCGAGCTCGCCAAGAACAACGAGGACATGTACCTGTTCTCGCCGCATGACGTGGAACGTGTCTACGGCGTGCCCTTCACCGAGATTTCGGTGACGGAGAAATACCGCGAGATGGTCGAGGACGGCCGCATCAAGAAGAAGAAGATCAAGGCGCGCGACTTCTTCCAGATCATCGCGGAAATCCAGTTCGAGAGCGGTTACCCCTACATCATGTTCGAGGACACGGTGAACCGGGAAAATCCGATCGCCGGGCGTATCTCCATGAGCAACCTCTGCTCGGAAATCCTGCAGGTCAGCGAAGCAAGCGCGTTCAACGATGACCTGTCCTATGCGAAGATGGGCAAGGACATTTCCTGCAATCTTGGCTCGCTCAACATCGCCTCCGCAATGGATAGCCCAGATTTCGGCAAGACGATCGAGACTTCAATCCGCGCGCTGACCGCCGTCTCCGAGATGAGCCATATTTCCTCGGTCCCCTCCGTGGAAAAAGGCAACGACGACAGCCACGCCATCGGCCTTGGCCAGATGAACCTGCACGGTTACCTCGCCCGCGAGCGCATCTTCTACGGCTCGGAAGAGGGCGTCGACTTCACCAATCTCTATTTCTACACCGTGACCTACCACGCGGTGCGCGCCTCAAACCGCCTGGCGATCGAGAAGGGCGTGAGCTTCAAAGGCTTCGAGAACTCGAAATACGCCTCCGGCGAATACTTCGACAAATATACCGAAGCCGAATGGGTGCCGGCGACGGAGAAGGTGAGGGTGATCTTCGAAGAGGCGGGCATCCATATCCCGACGCAGGAGGACTGGGTGGAATTGAAAAAGGCCGTCATGGAAGGCGGCCTCTACAACCAGAACCTCCAGGCCGTGCCGCCGACGGGCTCGATCTCCTACATCAACCACTCCACCTCCTCGATCCACCCGATCGTCTCGAAGATCGAGATCCGCAAGGAAGGCAAGATCGGCCGCGTCTATTACCCGGCCGCCTTCATGACCAATGACAATCTCGACTACTATCAGGACGCCTACGAGATCGGGCCGGAAAAGATCATCGACACCTATGCGGCAGCGACCCAGCACGTCGACCAGGGCCTGTCGCTGACGCTGTTCTTCCGCGACACCGCGACGACGCGCGACATCAACCGGGCGCAGATCTACGCCTGGAGGAAGGGCATCAAGACCATCTACTACATCCGCCTTCGCCAGATGGCGCTGTCCGGCACGGAAGTGCAGGGCTGTGTCTCGTGCGCGCTGTGACATCGGGGAAGACCATGAACATTCAAGTGAAGACCAAAGCCCCGAAGGCGGCCGCCGCCGTGCGCGCCATCAACTGGAACCGCATGGAGGACGACAAGGACCTCGAAGTCTGGAACCGCCTGACCGGGAATTTCTGGCTGCCGGAAAAGGTGCCGCTGTCCAACGATATCCCGTCCTGGGCGACATTGAAGTCGGAGGAGCAACAGCTCACCATCCGCGTGTTCACCGGCCTCACCCTGCTCGACACGATCCAGAACGGCGTCGGCTCCGTGCGGCTGATGGAAGATTCCGCGACCCAGCACGAGGAAGCCGTGCTTTCCAACATCTCCTTCATGGAGGCCGTGCATGCGCGCTCCTATTCGTCTATCTTTTCGACGCTGTGCTCGACGCCGGATGTGGACGACGCCTATCGGTGGTCAGAGGAAAACGAATTCCTGCAGAGGAAATCGGCGCTGATCATGGAGCAATACGCCTCCGCCGATCCGTTGAAGAAGAAGGTCGCGAGCGTCTTCCTCGAGAGCTTCCTGTTCTATTCCGGCTTCTATCTGCCCATGTACTGGTCGAGCCGCGCCAAGCTCACCAACACCGCCGACATGATCCGCCTCATCATCCGCGACGAGGCCGTGCACGGCTACTATATCGGCTACAAGTTTCAGCGCGCAGTGGAGCGCCTGAGCGCGGAAAGGCAACAGGAGATCAAGGATTTTGCCTTCGAGCTGCTGTTGGAACTCTACGACAACGAGGCGAAATATACCGAAGCGCTTTACGATGGCGTCGGCCTCACCGAAGACGTCAAGAAGTTCCTGCACTACAACGCCAACAAGGCGCTGATGAATCTCGGCTACGAAGCACTCTTCCCGCCGGAAGCCTGCAAGGTCAACCCGGCGATCCTCTCCGCACTCTCGCCGAATGCCGACGAAAACCACGACTTCTTTTCCGGCTCCGGCTCGTCCTATGTCATCGGCAAGGCCGTCGCCACCGAGGACGAAGACTGGGATTTCTGAGGACGGGAGACGGGTTTCATATCGGTGATATGGCGGGTCGGAAACCGGGAGCCGACCATTTCGGTCCGCTATTCCACGTTTGCTGTTTCCTGAACAGGTAAGCGGCCAATTCGATGGCTTGGCCGCTTTATCTTTGATGACGTCGAAATTGGCCTGCTTGGGCGTCTACGCCCTTCGCAGCCTGCGCCGGTTATTTGCGCTTTCGCTTGGGAGTTGGAGCCGGTTGGACCGCCTCCATATCCTGGGCCAGTCGCAGCGCGCGCAGTTTCTCGGTCTTCTTTTCGCGGGCGGCAGCTTCCTGTTCGATAATGCCTTTCGCGACAGAATTGGTCTCAGCCGCCTTTTCGGCAGCCGTCGCCTTGGTAGGCTTAAAAAATTGCTGTCGGGTCGCAGTCATCGATCACTCCTCATCTGGGCCGGAAACTGGTCGCCACCCGATTACGCGCGAATGGGCTTCTTCTTCGGTGCCGGAAGCAAGCCTTCCCGCTGCGCTTTCTTGCGGGCGAGCTTGCGCGCGCGCCGGATGGCGTCGGCTTTCTCTCTTACTCTGCGCTCAGAGGGCTTTTCGTAGGCGCTGCGCGCCTTCATTTCCCGAAAAAGACCTTCTCTCTGCATCTTCTTTTTCAGAACGCGGATAGCCTGCTCGACGTTGTTGTCCCTGACGAGAACTTGCAAATTATGTCCTTCCTTGGCGGGAGTACCGCTGCTTGTTTTACTTTTTCGTCCGGATGCTGGAGGCCTTGAACCAGGGCTCCGTTCCTCCGGCGTGCGATGTGGGCGTTTTGGGCCTGGTCACCATCGGGGTGTCCGGTGCCTCGATGTCGCTTGCGAGAACGCGGCGTTCATGGGGCTCGTCGCCGACACGAATGCGGTATTGCACTTCGCCGCGATCAGACGGCAGCACAGCGATGATCCGGCAAACCCTCCCGCTTTCGGCAGAACGGTGCTGATCAGTCTTGAGCTTTACCGCATCGCCGATTGCATAGACATTCCGGTTCATGGCGCCCTTTCAGGTTCCAATTTCCCGAGTGCGAAAATAAAAAGGCCGGGCATCGACCCGACCTCTTCCCGTCGCGCTCTGTTCGCTGCCAGTACATCCGTGGTCAGCGAAAAGGGGCAACAATTCTGTTATTCTGCGGTCAGGTTGTCGGCAGAAAGCTTGCCGGACTTGCGATCCTGGACCACTTCGTAGTTCACCTTCTGGCCTTCGGCGAGCGAGCGGAGGCCGGCGCGTTCGACCGCGGAAATGTGCACGAAAATATCATTCGCGCCGTCATCCGGTGCGATGAAGCCGTAGCCCTTGGTGCCGTTAAACCACTTTACGGTGCCTGAACTCATAACGATATCCTTTCAATCGTTGAAAACGCGACGAAATCAGCCGCAAATAAATCGACAATGAGAGGAGATCTGACCGAGCCGGAAGGCGGAAGACAAAGGTCGCAAGCAAAGTTCGATAGCATGAAGATAAGTATGTTTGGCGCCTTCGGCAACAAAATTCTCGCCGCAGCTCCGGTTTTTTCAAAAAAAATACTGAAAAAACATCACGGAATCAGAGCTATGCCAGCGTGTTTATTTTTTCTTTGCCCGTGATTTTCTATCTGCGGGTGCAGGGCGCACTGGAATGATGACTTCGTCGTATCACGCAGCGACAGGTCCGGCTTCCACGGTCGCCACGCGGCCCACCCTGCCAGCGATTGCCGATAGCGGTTCCGGCCGGCCGTAGAAGAACCCCTGGGCTTCCCTGCATCCTTCCGCCTGCAAGAAATCGGCCTGTTCCTGCCGCTCGACGCCTTCCGCGACGACGGACATTCCAAGGCTGGAGGTGAGAAGGATCGTCGCCTTGACGATCGCCATCGACACCGCATCGGCGTCACCGCCTCGATGAAGGAACGATCCAGCTTGACCTTGTCGAAGGGGAACGTCTGCAACATGGAGAGGGAGGAGTAGCCCGTACCGAAATCGTCCATCGCGATGGTCACGCCCAGCGTCTTCAACTGGCGAATGACGCGCAGCGTCCGCTCGCGGTCCTCTATGAGGCTTGCTTCGGTAATCTCCAGTTCCAGACGCGATGCCGGCAGGCCCGACGAGAAAAGGACCTCTTGAACGGATTTCGGCAGGTCTGCCTGCGCGAGTTGCGCGGATGCGATGTTGACGGCGATCCTGTACGGCTTGGTCCAGCGCGCAGCTTCCTCACAGGCCGTTTTGAGCACCCACTCGCCGATCAGGAGGATCAGGCCGGTCTCCTCGGCGATCGGAATAAAGTCGGATGGCGGCACAAGACCGCGGGTACGGTGCTTCCAGCGCACCAACGCCTCGTAGCCGATGACCTCGCCGGATTGCAGGTTCAACTGCGGTTGATAGTGGAGCACCAGCTCATCGCGCTCGACCGCATGGCGCAGCTCCATCGCGAGGGCGCTGCGCTCCCGGCGCCCCTCATCCATGGATGGCTCATAATAGCAAACCGCGTCGCCAATCGCCCGCTTCGCGCGATACATGGCGAGATCTGCCCTTCCGATCAACTCCTCCGCACTGTCTGCGTCACCTGGGAAACGGCTGATCCCGATGCTTGCGCCTGCGGTGAATGTTGCCGTGCCGCGTTGCACCGGTTCGGCAATGCAGTTGCCGAGGCGTCGGGCAAATTCGTCCACGTCGGCCTGTTCATGAACCGGATGTTTGATCGCGACAAACTCGTCGCCGCCGACGCGGGCAATGATCTCGCCTGCCTTCATCTGCAGTGCGAACCGCTTTGCCAGCGTCTGCAGCAGGCAATCACCCGCATGATGCCCGTGGACGTCGTTGATTTCCTTGAACCGGTCGAGATCGATGACGACCACCGCCGCCTGCGCACTGCAATCACGCGCCTGTGCCAGCATGGCAGGCAGATGCTCCGACAGATAGGCGCGATTTGGCAGCCCCGTCAGCGGATCGTGTCGCGCCGCATGCCGGAAGCTGTCGATCAACTCCCGCTGCGAACGGGTGTCCATCATGTAGAGTATCAACCCGGCCATGACCGCCATGGTTGCCAGCACGAGCACGGCCAGGAATTCGTTGGACATCGTATGCATCGGGGCGGCGTCGGTGGCGTCCGGCAACAAGGTCGCCGCCCCCATGGCGGTGAAATGCATGGTGCAGATTGCAAGCACCAGCGTCAGCATCGCCAGGAGCCGGCTGAGGCCTGAACTGTACCGGGCCAGCAGGTGGGCGGTCAGGGCGCCGAAACCCAATGCGAACAGCACGGCGGCCGTGACGAGGGTCCGGTCCCATTCGAGCTGCCCGGCATTTTCCAGGCTCGCCATGCCGGTAAAGTGCATGGCGACGATGCCTATGCCGAAAACCAGCCCACCGATCTCGGGGGGTAGATTTCCTGCCCGCTCCACGGTCATGTAGAAGCCGCCGGCCGTGACGCTGATTGCAATGAGGAGCGAGCCGATCGTCAGGAACGCATCGAATGCGTGTTCCGCCGGTAGCTGAAAGCCCAGCATGGCGACGAAATGCGTGGTCCATATGGCGGCGCCGCCGGCCATGCCGGACAAGACGATCCAGGAAAATCGGCGGGCAGCGGGGATGCGATCGGCGCGATCGAACAGGCGCACCGTCATGATCGACGTCACGATGCAGACAATCGCGGCGGCGATCACGAAGGCATAATCGTGCTCATAGGTTATACACGAAATCACTCTCAGCATGCGCCGGCCCCAGATCGCGGTACAATCAAGGGTAAGCGCCGAATCGCAAACAAACTCTAAAATTATTGTGCTCAATTTGGGTGATCGACCGATATCTGGGCATTGCTCGGCCGGGCGCGATCGACCGCGTCGGGCGGCAGCTAGCTATGGTCGATCAGCCTGCCGAGAGGCGGAATATCGTTTTCGATCGGCAGGCCTTTACCTGCCGCGCCTTGGTTGCCTACGCTTCGCGCTCCCAATACCAGGCCACATACATCCGCTTCCGGTCGTGCTTTCGGCTCTTCAGGAAGCCGCGGATGATCCGCACGTCGTCTTTCTCGCAGGCCACCCAGACGAAGGTTTCGCCATCGACGGCGGCGAGGGCCGCCTTGGCCGTGTCCGCCAGCATGTTTTTCGCGCTGGCGGGATAGGTCTTGCGGTGCAACCAGCGCACGTCGAGCGTGCCTGCGGTGGGCAGTCGCTGCTCTTCCGCCGCATCCTGCACTTCGATGATGGCTTGCATATGCGTGTCCGCTGACGCTTCGGCGGCGATGCGGGCAATGGCGGGCAGGGCGCTTTCGTCGCCGACGAGGAAGATGGAGGTCGCTTCGGGCAGGTTGCCGCCGCCCGGTCCGAGCAGGGCCAATCGGTCGCCCGGTTGTGCGTCCCGGGCAAAATCAGCGCCCGGGGTTGCGACGCCGGGCATGGGGTGTTGCAGGAAGTCGATCCACAGCTCACGCCGTTCCACATCGACGGCACGGATCGTGTATATGCGGGTCAGCAGCGCATCTTCGCCTTCCGGCCAGGCGATGCGTCCATCGTCGCGCACGCCCGGCCAGACGGGCCGCCGTCCCCTCGGCGGGATGAGCAGCCGCACATGCATGTCGCTGCTGACAAAGGGCGTGACATCCGCGCAGGCGACGATCACGCGGCGCATATGCGGCGTCACGTCGTGCGTCGACGAGACCGTCGCCTCATGAAGATTGGCGAGCCGCGTGTGCGGCATCGGGTCGGACCAGGTGAGTTCGAACGGCTCGTCTCCGGCAAAGTAGAAGAGGTGCTCGGCGATGACGGTGCGGCTGATCTGGAGCGCGTCCTGCGTCGGGCAGGCAAGCTCGATCAGAAGTTTGCCGTCGTCCAGGCGCATATGCGCGGTGCCGGTCTCATTCGTCAGCAGCGCTGTACCGGCGGTGCGTTGAACCTCGGCGTGTTCGACGAAGTGCTCGCACATCTCGTTGAGCATCCATTCCGCGTCCTTCGGCAGTGCCGTACCGGAAAGTTTGAATTCCGCGACTGCGGTCATGATGGGGCCTCACTCTCAAATACCCGGATGTCGGGGTCGGTGATGTGTGGTTTTCCAGGCCGAGACCTGCCGCACGGGTTCTTCTGTCAGGAGATCTTCCGGCCTGCCGGCGACGTGCGGCCGGCCGTCTGTGATGTGCCTCGACGGTCCGCATAAGGTGCCACAAGGGCGGCGGTGGGGGTTGCCACAAGGGCGGCAGCAACGGCTCCGTCGTCGCGAGGGTCGTTACGCCCTCGGCATTACAGGTCATCGCGCGCAGATAGTTCACCGTCTGAAGCCGCTCTTCTTCATTGAATGCCTGCACGCCTCGTCATTTCGGCTAATTTTAAGATGATGAAAACTATCATGTTTTTATTCGGAGCAAGCAAAGAATGCAAGGTGATTTTCGGTAGGCGGAACGCCCGTTTCCCGACCCCGGAATTATCTCTTGACAAAATTTTAGACTTCAAACAGTTTCTTTACTCATAAGTAAAGAAATCGCTGAGGGGCGGTTCAGATCTGGGAGAAGTCAATGCTGCAGGAGCGCATTGAGGGGAAGTGGCTTGCCTGCTTCCGACGCGTATTCGTGCTCAACGGAATTGGCCCGGCGACGCGGGTGGCGATCGTTGCCGAGACTCAGTCGCGGCCCGTGCTGGTCCAGCTTGCGGATCTCGCCTGTCACGATCTCGGCGCCGACTATTGCATGATCACCATGCCGACGCCGCGGCAGACGGCGCCCGTGCCGGTCAAATCCACCGGCACGTCGCTCGCGATCCAGGGCAACCGTGCGGCCATCGAAGCGATGAAGCAGTGCGAGGTGATCGTCGACTGCACGGTGGAAGGCATGATCCATGCCGCCGAATGGCCGGAGATCGAAGCGGCCGGTGCGCGCATCCTCGTGATCTGCAACGAGCATCCGGAAATCCTCGAGCGTTGTGAACCGAAGGCGGAACTCGGCCCCAAGGTGGCGCTCGGCATCCAGATGCTGCGCGAGGCGAAGGAAATGCGCGTCACCTCCGCGGCCGGAACGGATCTTTTCATCGATCTCAGGGACGCGCCTTGCGGCGGAACACCGGGCTTCGGCACGTCGCCAGGCGCGGTTGCCCACTGGCCGGGTGGTCTTTGCCTTGCCTTCCCGGGGCCGGGCACCGTCAACGGCCGCATCGTCATGGATGTTGGCGACATGAACCTGACCTTCAAGAGCTATCTAACCAGCCGCATCGACTTCACCGTCGAGAACGACTTCGTCAAGGACATCAAGGGCGATGGTTTGGATGCCGAACTCTTCCGGGCGTACATGGAAGCCTGGGAGGACCCGCTTGCCTACGGGTTCTCGCATGTCGGCTGGGGCATGAACCCTGCCGCCCGCTGGGTCTCCGGTGCGCTCTACGACAAACGCGACATGCAGGCCGTCGAGTTCCGCGCCTGGGCCGGCAATTTCCTCTGGTCGACCGGCGCCAACCAATATGCCGGCCGGTTTACGGAAGGGCATTTCGACCTGCCGATGCGCAAGTGCACGATTACTCTGGATGGCGTCGCCGTGGTGAAGGAAGGCCGTCTCCAGGGCAACCTCGTCCTCTGACCGGATTTGACAAGGACTGATCATGAGCGAACCTGCAGACTACTACGACCTTTCCCGCATCCGGCCCGAAGTGCTCGATGTCCTCACCCGGATCAACGAACTCGGCCGCGAGCGCTTTGCACCACGCGCCAAGGGCATCGACGACGAAGCCTCCTTCCCGGTCGAGAACTACAAGGACCTGGCCGCAGAGGGTTTTCTCACCCTGACGGTTCCCAAGGAGTTTGGCGGCCACGGCTTCAGCCTTGGCGAATATGCGATGGTCGGCGCGGAAATTGGCAAATATTGCGGTGCCACCGCACTCACCTTCAACATGCACAACTCTTCGATGATGTGGTCGCGGTTCATGTATGAACTGCCCAACCTGACGGACGAGGACCGGGCCGCCTTCGCGCCGCTGCGCGAACGCCAGTTCCGCCGTGCCGTCAAGGAACAGGGCATCTATTCGCAGCCGATCTCCGAGGCCGGGCAGAACTGGACCTCCAAGCCGGCGCAGACCGCCTGCCGCAAGGTCGATGGCGGGTGGCGCATCAACGGCTTCAAGAAGTTCGCCTCGCTCGCCGGCTACTGCGACTACTATTCCATCGTCTGCACCGAGCATTTCGAGGGCATAGAGCCGCGCCATGAGGACACGATGATCTTCGTCGTGCACAAGGATGCGCCGGGCCTCTCGGTCACCGGCAGCTGGGATCCGCTCGGCATGAGGGGAACCAACAGCCGCGACCTCATCCTGAAAGATGTCTTCGTCACCGAGGACGACCTGATGATGCCGCGCGGCATCTTCATCAAGACCCTGCCGCACTGGCCGCACATGATGGCGACATTGTCGCCCACCTATATGGGCGTGGCGCAGGGCGCCTTCGATTTCACGGTCGCCTATCTGCGCGGCGAGGTGCCCGGCCAGCCGCCCGCCGACCGGCGCATGTTCGGCACGAAGCGCATCACCGTGGGAAAGATGTACACCCAGCTTGCCGCCATGCGGGCGCTGTGGTGGCAGGCCTTCATGGAGGCCCAGGGCTTTCCGACGAAGGCGCAGGTGCTGCGCATGTATGCCGCGCAGTACACTGTGATGGAAGGCGTGCAGGAGATCGCAGCCCTCGCCATCCGCACCTGCGGCGGCCAGTCCATGCTGAAAACCCTGCCGCTGGAACGCATGTATCGCGACAGCCGCTGCGGCGCGCTGATGCTGCCCTATACGTCGGAAATCATGGAGGACTACCTCTCCGTCCTCACGCTCTACGACCTCGACGAACTCGACAAGGCGCCCGGCGACGAAGGCGGTGCGCGCTCCTCGCTGTGGCGGGGGACCGGCGGCACGCTGAAGGGGCTTCGCTGAGACATGGTTGCGGAACAGGTTTACGTCATCGGACATGCCGCGGCAGAACCCGCCGCGGTCTGGGCTGTGGTCGGCGATTTCTGCGGGGCCTGGCATCCGGCAATTGCGGAAATGCGCACGGAACATGATGCGCGTGGCGCGCTGATCCGCGCTTTCACCGCGAAGGGTGAGCATACGCTGTACCGCGAGCAACTCACCTATCGCTCCGACAGCGATCGGGTGCTCGCTTACACGCATCTCGAAGGCATTGCGGGCGCGGAGCGCTATGATGCTCGTTTGCAGGTTTTCGCCGATGAAAGGGGTGGCAGCCGCATCGAGTGGTCGGCGTGGATTTCCGCTTCCGCTGACCGCGCTCCGGCTATCGCCGCCGGCACGAAGGCAATCTTCGAAATGGGTATTGCGGCCCTCGAGGACATCGTCGGGGCATCGGCTCCGAATGACGTTACCCCTGCCGAGCAACGAGACGCCGCACTCGAGACTGTTTTCATTGCTGGCGATCTACGGCTGGCGACTACGGTCACGCCGCAGAGGCCTGGTCCGCTCGTGCTTTTCCTGCATGGCATCGGCGGTGCGCGCACGAACTGGCTGGCCCAGCTCCACGCGGTCGCACCAACCCTGCGTGCCGCAGCACTGGATCTGCGGGGCTACGGCGAAAGCCAACTCGGCTCGTCGCAAAGCACGGTGGAGGATTATTGCGACGATATCCTGCGTGTCGCCGAGGCGCTTGGCTCGACGCGCCTTGTGCTCTGCGGCCTTTCCTACGGATCCTGGATTGCCGCGTCCTTCGCCATGCGTCATCCGGACATGCTGGCAGGCCTCGTCCTCTCCGGCGGCTGCACCGGCATGTCGGAGGCAGGTGTTGCGGAACGCGAGGCGTTTCGAACGGCGCGCGAAGTGCCTCTCGATGCAGGCAAGACGCCAGCCGATTTTGCGCCTGCGGTGGTCGATGTCTTGGCAGGCCCGCATGCCGGCGAGGCGGTGCGGCAGGTGCTGTTAACCTCCATGGCGGCCATTCCCGCCGCGACCTATCGCGATGCGCTCCATTGCTTCACCCATCCGCCGGAGCGTCTCGATTTCTCTAGGCTCACCATGCCGGCGCTGATGATGACGGGTCGGTTCGACCGCCTTGCTTCCCCGATGGAGATCCGCGGCGTTGCGGGCCGCATCGCGGAAGCGACACCACGCGCTTGCGTGCGTTTCGAGGTCATCGAGGACGCAGGGCACGTCTGCAATGTCGAGCGCCCGGGCGCCTACAACAGGGTGCTTGGCGAATTCCTGTCGGAGGTCACACGATGACGGCGCTTCCGAAACGACAGCAGAACCGCATCCTTCGCGAGCGCCGCATCCTCGACGCCGCGCTCAAGGTTTTCTCCGAGAAGGGCTTCGTCAGCGCCTCGATGGACGACATCGCGGCCGAGGCGGGACTGACCAAGCCGACGCTCTATCAGTATTTTCCGTCGAAGGACGAGCTCTTCACGGCCATGATGAGCCAGGAACGGGACCACATGCTCGAATCCTTCGAGTATCCCTCCGCCTCGGGCATGGTGGCCGAACTCTATGCCTTCTCCTGGCATTACGCCGATGTCGTGTTGCGGCCGGACTTGCTGAACCTCGCCCGGCTGATCATCGGCGAAGCCCAGCGCTTGCCGGATGTCGGCCGCGCCTACCAGGCGTCGGGGCCTGACCGGGTGCTTGCTGGCATGATGACCTATCTCGAACGCCAGCGTACGGCCGGCCGGCTCGTCTTCGACGATGCGGAACTCGCGGCGGAAGACCTCTGGGGTCTTATTCTCTCGGCACCGCGCAACAAGGCGCTGCACATTCCCGATGCCGTGCCCGACCGGGCGACCATCGAACGCTACATCCGCAACGGGCTCGGCGTCTTCCTGCGCGCCTATTCCACCGCTTCCGAAAAAGACCTCGCCGTCCTCTCATCCCTCAAGCCGCCGCCGGCCACCGAAACGGAGTGACCATGAACCTCGACGCCTACATTGCCGACCCGGAAAGCCGTTTCGCCACCGTGGCGATGACCGATACGAACGGTCTGCTTCGCGGCCAGATGGTGTCGGTCCGCTCGCTGGCCGGTATTGCGCGCAGTGGCATGGGCATGTCGCCCGTCACCTTCGCGCTCGATCCGACCGATGTCGTCCTCACCATTCCTGGCGTCTCCGACGACACGTCGGATTTCCACGACGACCCGCTGGTGCTGGACCCCACCACCGTGCGCCGCCTGCCCTGGTCCAAGCCCGGGCATGACCTGCTGGTGCTGTCCAACTATGGCGGTGCCACGGCACAACTTTGCCCGCGCTCGCTGCTGAAGCGCGTGCTGGGCCGCGTCGGCGAGGCGGGGTTCGCCCCGCGTTACGGCATGGAGCTGGAATACACGCTGTTCGACGAGACGCCGGAAAGCGCACGCGAAAAGGGCTACCGCAATCTCAAGACGGCGACGCTGCACAAGAGCCACGACCTCCTGCTCTACCAGGTCCAGCAGACGGAATGGTACGAGGCGCTGGCCGACATCTGCGCGCCGCTGAAGATCGACCTCGCCAAGATGCATGAGGAAATCGGCGGCGGCTTCCTCGAAGCCTGCATTGCGGCAGGCACGGGGCTGGAGCCTGCCGACCAGCTCGTTCTCCTGAAAAATTTCGTGCGCGCCCTCGCGCAGCGCCAGGGCAAATGCGTCACCTTTATGCCACGCTGGACGGAGGCTGCCGACAGTCAGTCGATCCACCTCCATGTCAGCCTCACCGACGGGGAGGGCAAGAAGGTCTTCCACGATCCTGCCGGCAAGAACGGCATGTCGAAAACCTTTCGACACTTCATCGGCGGCTTGCAACGCTACATCGGCGACATGACGCTGATCTTCCAGCCGACGGTGAATTCCTACCGCCGCTTTGCACCCGGCACCTTCGCTCCGCCCGGCCTGACCTGGGGTTTCGAGAACCGCACGACCTGCTTCCGCGTCGTCGGCCACGATGCGGGGTCGCTCCGCGTCGAAAACCGGCTGCCCGGCGCTGACACCAATCCCTATCTGACAGTCGCCGCGACCGTCGCGGCCGGCGTTGCCGGCATCATGGAGGGCATTGAGCCCGAGCCGGAAGTGATCGGCAACGGCTATGTGCAGGCGGGCGAGGGGCCGGATTTCGCCCGCTCCATGCCAGAGGCCATCGAGCGGCTGCGGGCCTCCGCCTTTGCCAGGGACTGGCTGGGCGAGCGCTTCGTCGAGGCCTTTTCCGCCAGCCGCCAGAACCAGCATGACGAATTCTGCAAGAAAGTACCCGATGTAGAACTGCAACGCTTCTTTGACCTGGGGTAGTGCCATGAAACCGGAACTTCGTTTGCAATTCCTCGAAGGCATGAGCCGCGCGGCGACGTTCGTTGCCGTCGTGACGACGGACGGCGAGGCGGGGCGCTTCGGCGTGACGATCAGCTCGCTGACCTCCGTTTCTGCCGATGGCGACCATCCATCGCTGCTCGCGTGCCTCCACCATAGGAGCCCGGTCGCCGCGGCGATCCTGCGAAACCGCGCCTTCTGCGCCAATCTCCTGCATGAGGACCAGCATCCGGTGTCCGATCTCTTCGCCGGCCGGCTGACGGCGGGCGAACATGCGGAGCGCTTCGAGCGCACGCCCTGGTCGGCGGGCGAACGTGGCCAGCCGGCGCTCGACGGGGCGACCGCGAGTTTCCAGTGCCAGGTCGCGACCTCGGTGCTCTGGGAAACCCATCACATCATCATCGGACGCGTCATGGATGTCCGCTTGTCGGAAAACCCGGCCTCTCTGCTCTACGGCCACCGCGCCTATCACCGGGCGGTTCAACTGTCGTAGCGCGCAATAAAAACGAAACGGGGCTGCGGATGCCGGTGGGGTGAGCCGGCGAATTGGGGAACAAAAACTGGAGAGAGCAATGACTGACGTGACGACGGCGGGGACAAACCAACTCCGCAGAAATTCGCTGGGCCTGATCGCCGTGACCTTCATGGTGATTTCGGCTGCAGCACCGCTGACGGGCGTTGCCGGCGCCGTGCCTATTTCCTTCCTGCTTGGAAACGGCACCGGCATTCCGGCGACGTTTCTCCTGATGACGCTGATCATGCTGGCCTTCTCTGCCGGTTACGTGGCGATGTCGCGCCATGTCACCAATGCCGGCGCCTTCTATGCCTATGCGGCACGCGGCCTCGGCGGGCGCATGGCGGGCGCCGTCGCCATCATCGCGCTCGTCGCCTACAACGCCATGCAGTTCGGCCTGATCGGCCTCTTGGGCGGCATTGCGAGCGGCGTCTTCGCCGGCTTCGGCATCAACCTGCCATGGTATCTGTGGAGCCTCATCGCCGTCGCCCTCGTCGGCATCCTGGGTTACCGTCAGGTCGATCTCTCCGCCAAGGTGATGATCGTGCTGGTCGTGCTCGAATATCTCATCGTGCTGCTGGTCGATTTCGCCATTCTGGCAAAGGGTGGGGCAGGTGGCCTCTCCTTCAATTTCTTCGATACGACAGCCCTGTTCTCCGGCTCACTTACTGCTGCCGTGCTGTTCTGCCTGGGCTCGTTCATCGGCTTCGAGGCGACGACGATCTATGCCGAGGAGGCGCGCGATCCGGACAAGACCATTCCGCGCGCCACCTATCTGTCCGTGCTGATGATCGGGCTGTTCTTCGTCTTCACGACATGGCTGATGATCGTCGGCGTCGGCGCCGACAAACTCGTGCCAACGATCGGTGCGCTGCCGGACCCGACATCGTTCTTCTTCGATCTCGCCGGCACCTATGTCGGCGGACCGGTTCCGGCCATTGCCGGCCTGCTGCTTGTCTCGAGCCTGTTTGCCGCGATCAGCGCCTTCCACAACTACATCGCCCGCTACAGCTACGTGGCCGGCCGCGAAGGTCTGCTGCCGGCCGCCTTCGGCCGTACCCACGATGCGCACCAGAGCCCGCATGTCGGCTCGCTCGTGCAAACGGTGATGGCGCTCGCCGTGCTTGCGGTCTTCGCCGGCCTTGGCCTCGATCCGGTGCTCAATATGTTCACCTGGATCAGCCAGGTCGGTACGCTCGGCGTGCTCGGCATGATGACCATCACGTCGCTGTCGGTCATCGTCTTCTTCCGCAAGACGAGAGGCAGGCATCCGCCGCTGACGACGCTCGTCCTGCCGGCCGTGTCGGGCCTCATCATGGCGGCACTGTTCGTCTATATCTTCATCAACTTCGGCGATCTCACCCAGACCGCTGGCGGCATGCTCGGCATCATCCTGCCGGCGTTGATTCCGGTTGCAGGCCTGATCGGCTTTGTCATGGCAAGCCGGCTCAAGGCAACCAACCCGGCTGCCTATGCCCGCATGGGCCAGAACCGCGCCGGCTAGGAACCAGCGTTACCCTTGCGTGGTCGGTCTGGTCGAGAGACCGGCCACGTCAGGCCGCGATGGGGGCTTGCTCGGTTTGCGCCGAATGCGCCAGGCCGCGCGTTGCCTCGACGCATTCCGTCGCCGCATACCAGTAGCGCTGATTGAGCTCGATGTTGAAAAGCGTGCCCTCGGGGAATTTGCATTCGCTCATCAAGGCTTGCCATGGAATGTCGCCCCATCCGACCGGTAGGTGCAGGTCGCCGTGGCCATAGGCCAGGCGTTCGCCCTCGGTATACATCCATATGTCGTCCTGACGGCCGAAACTGTCATGGATGTGCAGGTGCTTGGCATGGGGCGCCAGGGCGGCGATCTCGGCCACGAAACGATCCCGCTCGCCGTCGAAGTCGAGCTTGAGGTAGGCGTGGCTGAAATCGATGGTGGCCATGACATGACGATGCGCGATGGTGGAAAGCTCTCTCGCCAGGCGCCGTGGCGACGAGGCGTAGCCGTCTCCCTTATAGTCGGCAAACAGTGTTTCCACGCACAGGATTAGCCCGTGCTGTCGCGCGATGTCTCCGGCCCGTGACAGCGCCTCGCGCTGGCGGTCGTAGGCCGCTTCGGTGCCGGCGGCCTGCTGGCGCGGTGCGAGCCCGGAATGCAGGACATAGTGCTCTGCGCCCAGTTCCGCGGCGACTTCCAGCGACGCTTCCAGCACCTCGAAATGGCGCGGCAGGCGCCAGGCCTCATCCATGAAGTTGATGGCGAGCGGGCCGTGCACCGAATAGAGCACATCGCGGCCGCGGCATGCGCTGAGCAGCGCGGCGAGCTGGGGTCGGCGGACCCGTCCGCCGACGACGACATCGACATCGAAGGTGGGGATTTCGATTGAGTCCACGCCAAGCGCTTCGATCATGTCGAGCTCCGCCCCGAAGTCGGAAAGATCATGCGCCCTCTTGTGCGCGGAAATGCCGATGCCTTTGACGCCATTGGAAAACATGAGAGCTAGCCTCCTTGATGAGTTGGGCATGGAGCTGCCCGGATGCCCCTCCCGCTAGTCAGCGAATGTGTCAGTCAGCCGACACGCGGATGACCGTTCGATGAAGTTTGCGGTCGCACCATGCAAGGCGGGACGGAAGCGGCTTCTGGCACGGAATCCTTCGCGTGCCTGTCACAGACCGGTCCTAAGAGCGGTGCCCTGACGGCGGCCGATGGTGGCGCCAAAAAGGAGAACCTTTCGATGACCCACGTTAGTCGACGCATCCTGATGAAGGGCACCATGGCAGCGGCCGGCCTTGCTTTGGCAGCGCCGTTCGTCTCCCGCACGGGCTTTGCAGCCGGCTCGTCCGGCACGGTCAACATCTTCGCCTGGGCCGGCTATATTTCCGACGAGATGCTGGCGGCATTCGAGAAGGATACGGGCATCAAGCCGGTCTACACACCCTATGGCACCAATGATGAATTGCTCAACCAGATGCGCGCCAGCAATGGCTCGGGCTACGATGTCATCTGGCCGGCAGTTGACCGCGTGCCGAACTATGTCGAATTCGGTCTCATCCAGCCGATCGACGAAAAGAAGGTTCTTTGGGATCGCGTGCTGGCCAGCGCCCTCAAGGGGTCTGAAACGCTGGGCGCGGTGATCGACGGAAAACGCTATCAGGTGCCGACCGACTGGGGCACGGAAGCGATCACCTTCGACAAGAACACCGCCCCGCTGGAATACGGCACCGCCTCGTATGGCGATATCTGGAAGCCGGAAATGGCTGGCAAGGCTACCGTTCGCGGCCATTCCGGCCTCGTCGGCCTCGGCCTGTGGATGGAGGCGCAGGGTACGCTACCGAAGCCGATGCGCGACAGCTTCAAGGACGAGGCGACGATGCGGGTGAACTACGACGCCATCCTCGTCGAAGCGATCAAGAACAAGGGCAATATCGCGCAGTTCTGGTCGAACGAAAACGAAGCGCAGGGCGCGTTTCGCGCAAACGGCGTGACGATCGGCCAGACCTGGGATTCGTCCGCCGCCGGTCTCGCCAAGGAAGGCCTGCCGGTTGGCTTCGTGGCGCCGAAGGAAGGCGCGCTGACCTGGATGGAAGGTGTTTCCATTCCCGTTGGCGCCGCCAATGTCGAACAGGCCTATGCCTTCCTGAACTGGGTGCTGACGCCGGAAGCCGGCGCGCTCTACGCCAACCACACCTCGATCAACACGACCGCCGTCGGTGCGGAAAAATTCCTGTCCGAAGCGTCGCAAAAGTTCTTCGCAGCCGCCTATCCGGGCGATGCTCTCGAAAAGCTGTGGTGGTGGCCGGTTCAGGAAAACTGGTTCGTTGCCCTGCGCAACGAGTACCAGGACAAGTTCCTCTCGGCTTAAATCCGTCTGCGGACATTGGGCGGCGGGACAGGATCCCGCCGCCGCTCTTTTTCAAGGAAGGCCTGCATGTCCCGTTCCGTCGAACTGATCGATGTCGAAATGACCTTCGGCAAGGCCCGCGCGGTCGAGAAATTGTCCGTTGCCATAGAGGGGGGCGAGTTCTTTTCGATCCTTGGTCCTTCCGGCTGTGGCAAGACGACCATCCTGCGCTTGATCGCCGGCTTCATGCAGCCGACGGGCGGCCGGATCCTGATCGGTGGGCGCGACATGGTGGGCATCGGCGCCGACCAGCGGCCGACTTCGATGATCTTCCAGTCGCTGGCCCTCTTTCCCCTTATGCCGGTGTGGGAAAACATCGCTTTCGGGTTGGAAGTGCGCGGTGTGCGCAAGGCCGATCGGCGAAAGCGTGCGGAGGAACTGCTCGAACTCATTGCCCTGCCGGGTTATGGCGACCGCATGGTGCATGAACTCTCCGGCGGGCAGAAACAGCGCGTCGCGATTGCCCGCGCGCTGGCCGTCGAGCCCCAGGTGCTGCTTCTCGACGAACCGCTTTCGGCACTCGACCTGAAACTGCGCCAGCACATGCGCGCGGAATTGCGCAGCCTGCAAAAGCGCACCGGCGTCACCTTCATCTATATCACCCATGACCAGTCCGAGGCGCTTGCCATGTCGGATCGTGTCGCGGTGATGAGCGCGGGTGTCCTGCAACAGGTCGCGCCACCGCTGGAACTCTATTCCAATCCGGCGACACCCTTTGTTGCGCGGTTCGTCGGGGAAACGAATGAGTTCCCCGGCCGCGTGGAACGTGTCGCTGATGGCATGGCGGCAATCGAGACGGCGCACGGTCTTTTCACCGGGCGGAGCGGCGCCAATCTCAAGGTCGGCGATCAGGCGATCGTCTACGTTCGGCCCGAGGCGATCTCGCTTGCGGCGGGCGCCGATGCCAATGGCCTGCACGCCGTTGCCGAGCAACTCGAATTCGAAGGCGCGACCGCCATGCTGCACGCAAAGACCGACGGTGGATATCGTCTGTCGGCCGCGTTGCCGCACCACCGGCTCGCCGAGGCGCCGACAGCCGGAACGAATGTGCGGCTGTCCTTTGCCGCTTCGCAGGCGCTGGTTCTGGCCCATGCATAGCCTGTTTCAGCGATTTGGCGTCGGCCTCGGCAGCGTGATCCTTATCTGTGTCGCGACGTGGCTGCTGGGGATGGTTCTGGCGCCCAACCTGATGATGCTGGATTTCTCGCTCAGGCCCAACCTGATGCCGGCGCAGATCGGCGGTCCAGACGATCGCTACACGCTGGTCAATTTTACCGCACTGTTCTCCGATCCGGTTCACCGGGGCATCTTCCTCAAGACCATCTGGGCGAGCGCGCTCGTCATGGCGACGACCTTCGTCGTCACCTATCCAATGGCCTACTGGCTGGCCAAGGTTGCCCGGCGCAAGGCCGTCGCCTTCGTGACGGTCGCGCTGATCATCCCGTTCTGGATCAACGAGGTGCTGCGGACGCTGGCCTGGTACATCCTTCTCGCCTTCAACGGTCCGCTCAATGTCGTGCTCACGTCGCTCGGCGTGATCGACGCGCCAGTGCGTTGGTTCAGCGACATCGGTGTGCTGGCGGGCATGGTCTATGCCTATATCCTGTTCATGCTCTTCCCGGTCTACAATTCCATCAGCACACTGGATTCGGCGCAGGTCGAGGCGGCCCGCAATCTCGGCGCCTCGACACTTCAGATCCATCGCCGGATCGTCATCCCGCATGCCAAGGCCGGCATCGCGACAGGCTGCGTCTTCACCTTCATGCTGGCGGCCGGAAGTTATGTGGCGCCGGCCCTTCTCGGTGCGCCGGGCAGTCGCTGGTTCACCGAGATCATCTATAACTGGTTCTTCGAAGGCGGGAACTGGAACCGCGGCGCCGCCTATGCGCTGGTTCTGCTCGCGTTGTGCATGGCTTTCGTGATGGCGGCGCTCAGGATTTTCCGGGTCAACCTCGCGGATGTGGCAAAATGACGGTTTCCTATAAGGCCACTGCGGGCGCAGCGCCCTCCGCGCAGGGGCTCACGACCCTCGCAAGCGTCCTGCCGAAGGTGATCTTCGCCATCTACATGGTGCTGTTCTTCGCCTACCTGTTCCTGCCGCTTCTGGTGATGGCGGCGGCGACGTTCAACACCAGCAAATTCCCAACTGTCACACCCTGGCTCGGAACGACGCTCGACTGGTTCTCGGCGCTGTGGGCGGATAGCGCCATGTGGCAGGCGCTCCGGCTGTCCATTCTCATCAGCCTGGGCGTGATTGCGATTTCCCTGCCCGTCGGAACCGCGGCGGCTCTTTTCCTCAACAGCCTTCAGGATCGCTCGCGGAGCCTCTTCTATGCGGTGATGGTCTCGCCGCTTCTGACCCCCGGTGTCGCCATCGGCATCGCCACCCTGGTGCTGTGGCGCCAGGTCGGGGTCGGTGGCGGCACGGCGCTGATCATCCTCGCGCAATCGAGTTTTATCTCCGCCTATGTGATGCTGATGGTCGCCGCCCGCATGCAGCGTTTCGATCGCACGCTGGAGGACGCGGCTGTGGACCTCGGCGCGTCCCGCATTGTGGTTTTCCGCCGCATATTGTTGCCCTATCTCAAACCGTCGCTTCTGGCCGCGACGTGCATCGCCTTCCTGCAATCCTTCGAGAATTACAACACCACGCTCTTCGTGCGCGGCACCGAGACGCCGTTGACGGTCTATATCGCGACGAAGGTGCGCACAGGGCTCTCCCCCGCCGTCAACGCTCTCGGGCTCGTGCTCATCGCCGCGACGATCCTCGCCGCCATCGCCTATGAGCTTGCCCGAAGACGGCGGTCGAGCGGGTCTGAAGCTTGAGACCGACTTGACGGGCTCACGCTGCGCATCCAAGTCGGATCATCCACTCACCGCCAGATGCGCAAGGAGTTTCTCGGCGGCCGGATCAAGTGGCTGCGTTTCCTGAAAACACAACAGAAGCCGGCGGGTCGCCCAGGGATCGCTCAGCCGCACGCTGGCGATCGGCAGGCCGCGGCGGCACCGCCGGGCGGCGACTTCCGGAACGATGCCGAGACCGACGCCCACTGCCACCTGTCGGCAGATCCCCTCGAAGGTGCGCAGACGCACACGGGAGTGCAGCTTCTGCCCGACGCGCAGCGCTTGCTGGTCGATATGGTCCTGCAACGCGCCCGCGAAGCCGACATAGTCTTCGCTTAATATGTCCGGGAACGCGATCTGCTTTTGCATCGCCATCGGATGGTCTCGTGGCAGCACGACGACGAGACGGTCCACGGCAAAGGGCAGGGTGGCAAGCGGGGTGGTGTCAACGGCGTCGGAAACGATACCGAACGCCGCTGTCCCGCGCGCGACCGCGGCAACTGTCTCACGGCTCGGTCGTTCGGCAAGATCAACATCGACCTGTCGGTGGTCGGCAAGCCATGGCGCGAGCCGTTCCGGCAGGAATTCGGTGATGGCGGCCGTATTGGCCAGAACGCGGATCGACGACCGCAGACCGCGCGCGTGTTCGGACATTTCCGCATGCATGGCGCCGACCTGGTGCAGGACAAGGCGGGCATGATGCGCAAGCGTATCGCCGGCGCGGGTGGGCATCACGCCGCGACGTCCGCGTTCGAGAAGCTGTACGCCGCCGGACGCCTCCATGTCGCGCAGCCGCTCACTTGCCGCGGCTACGGACAGGTTCGTAGTCTGGGCGCCATGCGTGATACTGCCGGCCTCCACGATGGCCAGGAAGAGACGCAGATCGGCAAGGTCGAAGCGCATTTTCAGGACGTAACACAAAACAGCCTTCGGATAAACCGAAGGCTGATGCCGGATCTTCCCGCTTGTGGCAGGAACAGGCAGGCCGTTAGTTCGGGCAATGGATCAGAACGACATCGTCATCATCACCGCAACCTTCTTTCTCGCCGGCATCGTCAAGGGCGTTACCGGCATGGGCCTGCCGACAGTTGCCATGGGTGTGCTGGGCGCGGTGCTGTCGCCGCTGACGGCCGCGACGCTGCTGCTCGTGCCCTCCTTCGTCACCAATGTCTGGCAGTTGCTGACCGGTCCCGGTTTCAAGCCGCTCCTGCGGCGACTATGGCCGATGATGGCTGCGGTGGTTGTCGGCACGTTCGTCGGTTCGAGCTTGCTTGCGGGCGGTGCTGCCGGCCGCACCACCAGCGCGCTTGGCCTTACCCTCATCGCCTATGCCGCCTACACGCTTTGCGCCGTCCCAAGGCGCATACCGTCATCCTGGCAGCCCGTTGCTACACCACTGGTTGGCTTCGCGACGGGGCTGGTGACGGGCGCCACCGGCGTCTTCGTCATTCCCGCCGTGCCCTACCTTCAGGCGCTCGACCTGGACAAGGAGGAATTGGTCCAGGCGCTCGGGCTGTCCTTCACCGTCTCCACCATCGCTCTTGCCCTTGCCCTCGGATTTCAAGGCGCGCTGCCTGCCGGAAATCTGGTTCCCTCGCTTCTCGCCGTCGTCCCCGCGCTGATCGGCATGGCGGCCGGGCAGGCGATCCGCCAGCGGATCAGTCCTTCGGCCTTCCGGCGTGGGTTCCTGATCTGCCTGCTGCTGCTTGGATGTGAAATGGTTCTGCGGCCGGTCTTCGCCGGTTGAGGCCTGTGACGACCTCGCCAACGATCCAATAGATGCGGCGGGCGTTGAGCGTCGCCGGTCCTCAAGCCCGCTCCGGCGTAAAACCGTGCCGGGCAAAGAAGCGGTCGAGCTCACGCTGCTGGGGCGCCTGGCCGGTGTAGATCGCGATATATTCCGGGATGCGTCTCATGCGAAGCGCAATATCTTCCTTCGACTGCATCGAGATGTATCCGATCTGGACCAGATAGGTCGTCCGCGCACGAACGTCCGCCGCCGCCTCGTCATAACCGAACCGCATGAACATGCGGCCGATGGCCTCCATTCTCGCCTGGTCAGCCGCATGGACATCCGCCTGGATTTCCGCCGATTGCAGCGCCCAACTGCGGACCGCAAACTCGAGCTGGGAGTCGAACAGCTCCTTGTCCAGCCAGCAGTCGAAGACATTCAGCATCGCTTCGCCCAGCGATTCCGCATAGGCTCCGGTCTGCTTCACAAGGTTGCCAGTGTTCTTTTCCCGCCAGCGCGAAATCAATGCGCTCAACAGTTCCTCCCGGTCCTTGAAGAACCAGTAGAAGCTGGTGCGCGAGAGATTGAGCCGCTTTGCGAGCGGCAGGATCTTGACTGAACCCACGCCGGATTCGAGCAGGGCGTCGTAGGCGGCGTCCAGCCATGCCTCTTGAGAGCCTCGCCAGCCGCTATCACTCGTTGCCTGTTCCATGATGGTTTCCTAACAAATCCCGCATGCCCTCGCAAGGGGAATGTACATATGTGTCCATATTTCGGACGCTGTTGTTTTTGATTGTTGACACATATGTACATTCCCGCTTACCGTCACGACAAAGTCCTTCAAACCGGAGCCGGCGCATGTCGAACGATCCCCTGCTTCAGCCCTACCAACTCAAGCATTTGACCCTCCGCAACCGTATCATCGTCACGTCGCACGAACCGGCCTATCCGGAAGACGGCATGCCGAAGGGGCGGTACCGCGCCTACACGGTGGAGCGGGCGAGGGGCGGTGTGGCGCTGACGATGACGGCCGGTTCAGCCGCGGTTTCGAAGGACAGTCCGCCGGTCTTCAACAACCTGCTGGCCTACAAGGACGAGATCGTTCCGTGGATCCGGGAGATGACCGACGCCGTGCACGAAGAGGGGGCGGCGATCATGATCCAGCTCACGCATCTCGGCCGTCGCACGCGCTGGGACAAGGGCGACTGGTTGCCCGTCCTCGCACCCTCGCATCATCGCGAGGCGGCGCACCGGGCGTTCCCGAAGAAGCTGGAAGACTGGGACATCGAGCGCATCATCAAGGATTTTGCCGACGCGGCCGAACGCATGAAGGCGGGCGGCATGGACGGCGTCGAGCTGGAGGCCTATGGCCACCTCATCGACCAGTTCACCTCGCCGCTCACTAACGAACTCGACGACCCCTATGGCGGCTCGCTCGACAATCGCATGCGCTTCTGTCTTGACGTGTTCAGGGCGATCCGCAAACGGGTGGGTGACGACTTCATCCTCGGCGTACGTTACACGGCCGATGAATGTCTTCCGGGCGGGACTGGAAAGGCCGAAGGCCTTGAAATCTCCCGCCGGCTCAAGGAAAGCGGGCTGATCGACTACCTGAATGTCATCCGCGGCCATATCGATACGGACCCCGGCCTGACGGATGTCATTCCGATCCAGGGGATGGCCAGCGCTCCCCATCTCGATTTCGCCGGCGACATTCGCGCCGCCACCAGGTTTCCGACGTTTCACGCGGCGAAAATTCAGGATGTCGCCACCGCGCGTCATGCGATCGCCGCCGGCAAGGTCGACATGATCGGCATGACCCGCGCCCACATGACCGACCCGCATATCCTGCGCAAGATCATCGAAAAGCGCGAGGACGATATCCGCCCCTGCGTCGGCGCGAATTACTGTCTTGATCGCATCTACCAGGGCGGCCTTGCCTTCTGCATTCACAATGCGGCGACCGGCCGCGAGGAGACCATGCCGCAAAGCATCCCGAAGGCGGGTGTGCGCCGGAAAATCGTCATTGTCGGTGCAGGGCCGGCCGGTCTGGAGGCGGCGCGTGTGTCCGCCGAGCGTGGGCATGAGGTCGTGGTCTTCGAGGCCGCGAACAATCCCGGTGGCCAGATTCGCCTGACGGCGCAGAGCGAGCGCCGCCGCGAGATGATCGGCATCATCGACTGGCGCATGAGCCAGTGCGAGAAGCTGGGCGTCACGTTCCGCTTCAATACCTGGGCGGATGTCGATACGATTGCGGCGGAAAAGCCTGATGTGGTCATCATCGCGACGGGCGGCCTGCCGCATACCGAGGTGCTGACAAAGGGCAACGAGCTGGTCGTGTCCTCCTGGGATATCATTTCGGGTGACGTGAAGCCGGGCACCAATGTGCTCATCTACGACGATGCCGGCGACCATGCCGGCTTGCAGGCTGCCGAATTCATTGCCAAGGCCGGCGGCAAGGTCGAGATCATGACGCCGGACCGCGCTTTTGCGCCGGAAGTCATGGCAATGAACCTCGTGCCCTATATGCGTTCGCTGCAGAAACTCGATACGACCTTTACCGTCACCTACAAGCTGGAAGCGGCGGAGAAGAGCGGCAACCAGATCATCGCCCATGTCGGCAGCGATTACGGCGGGGTTTCCAAGCAGCGCGTTGTCGACCAGATCGTCGTCAACCACGGCACCATCCCGCTGGACGACCTCTATTTCGAGCTCAAGCCGGGCTCGAAAAACCTCGGCGAGGTCTCCTATGACGAACTGCTTTCCGGCGCGCCGCAGACCGTCGCGCGCAACCCGGACGGCACGTA
Source organism: Shinella kummerowiae (assembly GCF_009827055.1). Lineage (GTDB taxonomy): Bacteria > Pseudomonadota > Alphaproteobacteria > Rhizobiales > Rhizobiaceae > Shinella > Shinella kummerowiae. The sequence goes on along the minus strand of NZ_WUMK01000003.1, from coordinate 236,669 downwards.
CCAGCTCTTCAGGATCGGCGATGCCGTCGCGGCGCGCAACACGCATGCGGCCATCTACGATGCGCTGCGCCTTGCCAAGGATCTTTGAGGATAGTGTGAAGCGACTACGCTGCCGGCCAATTCCAGGCCGTTGATCTTCGCCGTTTCACATGCCTGACGAAAGCCGGAGCGGCAGGGCAATCATTGAACGCCCTGCCGCTCCGCGACCATTCGCTGCGAAACGGGCGTCCTTGGCATCCATTTACAGGATACCCCAATACGGATATTATTTATCCTTATTTGATGGGTAGGTTTGATGATCCTCAAGAGCCAAGTCGAATGGGCGCTGCACTGTTGCACCATTCTCGCCGGACTTCCGAACGGCCGTTATCTCTCCACAAAGGCGCTTGCCGAGTTCCATGGGGTGCCGAAGGAGTATCTCTCCAAGGCGCTGCAGAGCCTTTCCCAGGCAAAACTGGTCGATTCGACACTCGGACCGAGCGGTGGTTACCGACTTTCCCGTCCAGCGGCCGAAATCAGTTTTCTGGACGTAGTGGAAGCGGTGGAGGGCAAGGAGCGGACCTTCGTCTGCAACAATATCCGCACCAACAATCCCTGCCGGCCGAAGAGCTATTGCGAAGCAGGCCCTTGTGCGATCGCGCGTATCATGTGGGAAGCGGATGAGGCCTGGCGGGCAAGCCTTCGCAGCGTCACGCTCGCGGCACTCATCCAGACACTTGAAAAGGAGATTCCTGTCACGCTCTGGCAAAGCAGCTCCGAATGGGTGCTGAACCGCGCCGGCTGAGCCGCAGTCGTGAGATTAAGTCATGCTTGAAAATCTCTGGTAATGGCCGGGCTCCACGATGGAGCCCGGCCAAAGCACGTTATTTTAGCGGGTGAACGAGTTGCGTCTCGGCGGTATCGACGATGAAAACTGCGAGCAGCTTGGCCGGCGCCGTCTGGCTGTCGTTCGCGCTGACGGCGTGCCGGTCGCCCGGCATTTCAGAAAAATTCTCGCCCGCTTGGTAGACTTTGACCGGGCCGTCGTTGACCTGGCTGCGGATCGCACCCTCAAGCACCGTCGCGTAAATGAAGGCAGAGGTAGGATGTGTATGGCCTTCGGAGAAGCCGCCGGGGCCATATTCGACAAGCACACCGCGAATGCTCTTGCCGGGTACGTTCGGCAGTTCGTGTTCATAGACCTGCGTCACCTTCGCGGCCTCGCTGGCGGAGGCGGCATTGGCGGTGAAGACGACTGCGGCGAGGGCGGCGGCGATAGATATCCTGATCATGTCAGTGCTCCATTGAATGAGATGAGTGAAGGTGTCGCCCGCGCTATCGGCGGGCGGACGTGCTGAACCAGTCATCGAAGGTGATCCGGCCGAGACGCGCGTCCCCGTTGGGAACGAGCGACCCATCGTCGAGCCGAGCGCCAAAATAACGGGCCTCCGGATCGGCAGTGACCTTGCGGTCGTCGTTCATGGCCTGGAGATAGCGGCCAGCGAGTTCGTTGAGCCGGAAGCGTTGCGGGCCGGCAATCTCGATAGTGCTATTCACTGGCGTTGCGAGCGCCACGTCGGCCATTGCATCCGCCACGTCGTCCGAGGCGATCGGTTGAACATAGGCGGGCGACAGATGAACGGTGTCGCCCACGGTTCCGGCTTGGACGATACCGCCCAGAAACTCCATGAACTGTGTCGAGTGGACGATCGTGTAGGCAATGCCGGAGGCGCGGATGAGTTTTTCCTGCACAAGCTTGGCACGAAAGTAGCCGCTTTCCTGCAAGCGCTCCGTGCCGACCACCGACAACGCGAAATGATGTTTCACGCCCGCGGCCTTTTCGGCGGCAAGCAGGTTATGCCCCGAGGTCTCAAAGAATGCCATGACGTCCTTGTCGGCAAAGGAGGGGGAGTTTGCCAGGTCGAGGACGACGTCGGTGCCGGTAAGGGCGTCAGCAAGGCCTTCGCCGGTGATCGTGTTGACGCCGGTATTGGGCGATGCGGCGATGACTTCATGCCCCTTTTGTCGCAAGCGTTCCACGGTTTTCGACCCGATGAGGCCGGTTCCGCCGATGATGACGATTTTCAAGTTGGCTCTCCCGTCGCAGCGCCCATCGCGCCACGCGCTTGTTGACGATGATGGCAGCGGCTCAGTTCAGGCCGGCCTTGTCGAGGCCGTAGAGCTTGTCGGCCGAACCCGGCACGGACTTGAAGGCGATCGCGACCCGGTTCCAGGCGTTGATGGTCATGACCGAGAATGTGAGGTCGGAGATTTCCTTCTCGGAGAGCTGTCCGCGCACGCGCTCGTAAAGCTCGTCCGGAATGCCGCCTTCGGGCAGTTTCGTCAGCGCTTCGGTCCAAGCGAGCGCTGCGCGTTCGCGGGGAATGAACAGCGCCGATTCGCGCCAGATGGCGATGTGGTGAACGCGCAATTCGCTTTCGCCATGGATCTTGGCTTCCTTCACATGCATGTCGAGGCAGAAAGCGCAGCCGTTGAGCTGGGAGGCGCGGATGTTCACGAGGTCGCGGATCTTCTGCTCAATGACGCTACTCTGCAGCGCCATGCTCAGTTCGGAGATTTTCTTGAAGAATTCAGGGGATTGCTGGGCGTAGTTCAGACGTTGGGTCATGCTGCTCTCCTTAATTAAGGATATCATTTATCCTTATGGATATTTAATATCCTTAATTTCTGGACTGTAAAGTCGAAACGCCATAAACTTGGCGCATAAGGCTTATGTCGGGGAGTATGGCGATGGATATCGTATCGGCGCTGCGGACGTTCCTGCGTGTCGTGGAAACGACGTCGTTCTCGGCTGCGGCGCAGGATCTCAACCTGACGCAGCCTGCGGTCTCGCGGCAGGTTTCCGCCCTCGAGGCTCACCTCAACGTGCGCCTCCTCCACCGCACGACCAGTGCGCTGGCTCTGACGGCGGAGGGTGAGCGCATCATTCCCATGGCATTGCGTGTGCTGGAGGCCGTCGATGACCTTGGCGACAGCCTTGGCCATAATGTCGGGGCCGCCGCGGGCAGGGTACGGTTGAGTGTTCCCGCGCCGCTCGGCCTTTTCCTCAGCGACCGCCTCGAGGGGCTGCTCTCACTCTATCCCGGGCTTTTCGTCGAACTCCTGTTCAGGGAGGAGGCATCCGACCTTATCCAGGAGGGGATCGACCTTGAAGTACGCCTTGGGCCTGTCGCGGACAATGGCTTGATCTGTCGCCGGATCGGCTGGACGACCGCCTTCCTCGTCGCTGCCCCGTCTTATCGGGAGCGATGCGGCTTGCCCTCCCGTCCCGAGGATCTCGCTGTCCACGACTGCATCTGTTATCAGCGCGCCGCTCACAGTCACATCTGGTCGTTCTCCGACGGCGCGGGGGAGATTCCTGTACGCATCACACCACGCCTGACTGCCAACAACGCTGTTGCCGTGCATCGGGCGACGCGCGCGGGCAGCGGGCTTTCGGTCCTCTCCCATATCCTTGCTGTGCCGGACATCGAAAGCGGCGCGCTTGTCGATGCGATGCCGGATTTTCGGCCGACCCGGCTGCCGATCAACGTGGTTTATTCCTCGCGCCGCAACATGCCGCTACGGATAAGGACGGTGGTGGAGTTCCTGATCGATGCGGTTCGTAGCGATCCGCTCATGCGAGACGCGGAGGGGTAGCATCAAACAGCGTAGGCGACCCAGCGTCCTGTCGCCGTCAGGCGATGTTCCTGCTGCGCGCCTCTACCGAATGGGAACCGCTCTCTTCCGCCTTGCCTCCGGCAAGATCCTCAAGAAACGTGTCGCACCAGGCGAACACGTCGTTGGTGCACAGCACGGTCATCATGCTTTTCCAGCGTTCGCGACGCTCCTCCAGCGGCATGACGAGGCTGCGGGCGATGGCCTCGGCCGTGCCCTCGACGTCGTAGGGATTGACGAGCACGGCATCCTTCAGTTCGCGCGCGGCGCCCGCAAAACGCGACAACAGGAGGACGCCGGGGTCGTCCTCGTTCTGCGCCGCGACATATTCCTTGGCGACGAGGTTCATGCCGTCGCGCAGGGGTGTGACCAGCGCAAGCCTGGCCATGCGATAGAGGCCCGCCAGAGCGGGGCGTCGCAGCGATCGATTGACGTAGCGGATCGGCACCCAGTCCACGGTTCCGAGCGCGCCGTTCACCCGGCCGGCCTGTTCCGCCACGGCGCGCTGCATGGCCTCGTATTCAGGCACTTCGGAGCGCGATTTCGGCGTGATCTGCAGCAGCGTGACCTTGCGCTGGCTTTCCTCATGACGGGTGAGGAAGGTCTCGAAGGCATCGATGCGCTGCGTGATGCCTTTGGAATAGTCGAGCCGGTCGACGCCGATGATCAGCTCCTTGCCGTCGAGGCTCTGCAGCATGCGCTTGTGCAGCGTGGTTTCCGCCGCCCGTTTCGCGAGGCCGGCAAATTCGGTGGTCTCGATGCCGATCGGGTAGGACTTGGTGGTGAAGGCCCGTTCGCCGACGACAAAACGGGTCATGTCCAGCCGATGTCCCATGTCCTGGCGCGCGAGGCAATCGGCAAAATTGTTCCGGTCATGATCGGTCTGGAAGCCGATCACATCATAGGCGGTGAGGCCTTTCAGCAACTCGTCGTGCACCGGCATGGTGAGAAACACATCCGGCGAGGGCCAGGGGATGTGCAGGAAGAAGCCGATGCGGTTCTTCACGCCCAGCCGACGCAGTTCCGCGGCGAGAGGAATGAGATGATAGTCGTGAATCCAGATGAGGTCGTCGTCCTGGATCAAGGGCAAAAGACGGCTGGCGAAAAAACGGTTCACGCGGAAATAGCCGGTCATTTCGCGCCTGCCATATTCGGCTAGATCCAGCCGGTAGTGGCAGATCGGCCAAAGCACGCGGTTGGCAAAGCCCTGATAGTATTCTTCGACATCGCGCTCGGTCAGGTCCGTCAGCGCGTATTCGATATTGCCGTCCTTCACGGTTCTCAGCGGCCCGACGGCGTCCTCGGCGCAGGATTGGCCGGACCAGCCGAGCCATAGACCGCCGCGTGTCTTGAGCGCCGACTGGAGGGCGACGGCCAGGCCACCGGCAGGTGCCGTGCCGCGTTTGTCAGGAACGGGAACGCGATTGGAAACAACGATGAGACGACTCATGATTTTACAACACCAGACTGACGGGTACTTCGATCACGCAGCGGAAAACCTTCACGAGAGAGGCAGGCAGAATGCCGGCAGGAAGGAGGGGCGTATCGGGAGCGAACATTGCCATCGAATTTATTTTGCGACGCAACATGAACTCACCCCGGCCCGGAATGTTCCGCCGGCTGTTGATATTGACGTTCATTGCTTGCCTCTTCGTTGGATGGTGGAGGCGAACAGACTGCCCGCCGGTATGCACGCCTGACGAAGCGGAAAGGGCTCGCCAGCGGGCCAGCCTCCTAGTTTCCACCTTTTCGTCTTGCGTAAATGACGGGCATGGCGGCGGCATCAGGCGCTGTGTTCAACATGAATGCACGGCTGTGCAATATCATGTTGACAGGACCGATTGTGAATGGTTGATTGCACATGTTGCCAATTGCGAACGGGAGGAAACTTTCGCAGTTTCGGCACGAACTGTGCGGTTGCCGGCAAAGATCGGCAAGGGGAGGGCCAATTGCACGGCTTTGCGAAAATATGCGAAAGCAAACGAGGTGGCCATCATGGCCTCGTCTGATGCGCTTTTGACGCCGGCGCCCGTTGGCGGTGCGCGCTGGCGTTACCGGTTGCGGCTGGCCTTGCGCGAGCCGACAACGGTGATCGCCATCCTGATGGCGGCACTCTTCGCCTATCTCATTGTCTTGCCGATCCTGTCTATCCTTGCGGATGCGGCGACTGTGCAATTCGGCGACGAGCGGCGCACCGGCGGCGGGACGGGCGGCTTCACGTCCTACTATCTCTACCGCGCCTTCGTGTCACCGGTCGCATACGACCTCTTCTGGGAGCCACTGCTCAACACGCTGAAAGTGGCCTTCGGTGCGATCACCATTTCGCTTGCCGTCGGCGGCGTGCTGGCCTGGCTGATCGCGCGCACCGACATGTTCGGCCGCCGCTGGTTCGCCACCGCGCTCATCGTGCCCTATATGCTGCCGGCCTGGACCTTTGCGCTTGCCTGGAACACGCTTTTCAAGAACCGGACCGTCGGCGGCCAGCCGGGCTGGTTCGAGGCGATCGGACTGACGCCGCCGGACTGGCTCGCCTATGGCCAGGTGCCGATCACCATCATTCTCGCGTTGCATTACACGCCCTTTGTCATCCTGCTCTTTGGCTCGGCGCTGCGCCGTTTCGACAGCCAGCTGGAGGATTCCGCGCGCATTCTTGGTGCATCCGGCTGGGTCGTCGCCGCGCAGGTCATCCTGCCATTGATGCGTCCGGCGCTGCTTTCGGCCGTGCTGCTCATCTTCGCAAAATGCCTTGGCGAGTTCGGCGTGCCCTATGTGCTCGGCCTGCCGGTGAAATTCGATGTGCTGGCGACCTCGCTCTATCGCTCCATCGGTTCGCGCCAGACGGGCGTGGCGGGTGTGCTGGCCGGCGCGATCATGCTGATCGGCGTGCTTGCCATCATGGTCGATGCCTATCTTGCCCGCGAAGCGCGCCGTTTCGTCACCGTCGGCTCGAAGGGCTCGATGAACCGGCTGTCGCGTCTGAAGGGCCTGCGCTGGCCCGCGACGGGCTTTGCCGGGGTCGTCTTCATGCTGTCGGTCGGCATGCCGCTGCTGACGCTTGCGCTGTCGACCGTCATGCATCAGCCGGGCAGTTTTGCGCTCTCCAACTTCACGCTCGACTACTGGATCGGTCAGGACTTGCCAACGGTCGCCATGCGCACCGGAATTCTGTTCAGTCCCGATCTCTGGCAGGCGGCGTTCAATACGATCACGATCGTCGGCATCGCCTCCATCTGCTCGGGCATTCTCGGTGTGCTCACCGGTTATGTCGTGGTGCGCACGACCATCCGTCCGCTGGCGATCTTCCTGCGGCAGGTGACGTTCATGCCCTATCTCGTGCCGGGCATCGCCTTTGCCGCCGCCTATCTCTCGCTCTTCGCCGTGCAGCGCGGGCCGATCCCCGGTCTCTACGGCACAACACTGATTCTCGTGCTCGCGTTGATGGCAGATCAGATGCCCTATGCATCCCGCGCCGGCATCTCCGCGATGATGCAGCTCGGCAAGGATCCGGAAGAGGCGGCGCAGATCGTCGGGGCGGGCTGGTTTCGGCGTATGACGTCCATCGTCATCCCGATCCAGAAGGGTTCGCTCGTCACCGGTATTCTTCTGCCCTTCATTTCGGGCATCAAGGGGCTCAGCCTTTTCGTCATCCTCGCCGTGCCCGCCACGGATGTGCTGACGACCTTCTCGCTGCGCCTCGTCGACTACAATTACACCCAGGCCGCAAACGCCGTGGTGCTGATCATCGCCGGTCTTGCCTATGGCGGCACGGTGCTCGCCCAGCGGCTGACCCGCACAAACCTTGCCGAGGGACTTGGAACCTGATGCCCGATATCGTTCTCAGCAATGTCCAGAAGTCCTATGGCGGCGGTTCGCCCAATGCCGTCAGTGACCTCGATCTTCACATCCATGACGGCGAATTCATGTGCCTGCTTGGCCCTTCCGGCTGCGGCAAGACGACGACGTTGCGCATGATCGCCGGTCTCGAAAACCTGACGGACGGCGAAATCCACGTCGGCGAGAGGGTGATCGACAGTCCAGCACGCGGCGCCTTCGTCGGTCCGGAAAAACGCGGCATGGGCCTGGTCTTCCAGTCCTATGCGCTCTGGCCGCACCTCACCATCGAGCGCAACACCGATTTCGGCCTGCGCCTGCGCAAGGTGCCGAAGGCCGAGCGCGAGGCGCGGGTGGAGAAGGTGATGAAGGCGCTTGACATCGAGAAATACCGCCATCGTTATCCCTCGCAGCTCTCCGGTGGCCAGCAGCAGCGCGTGGCGCTCGCCCGCATGCTGGCGGTCAATCCAGGCGTGCTGCTGCTCGACGAGCCGCTCTCCAATCTTGATGCGCGTCTGCGCCTCGAAATGCGGGCCGAGCTGAAGCGCATCCACGCGGAATTCCGCACGACCATCGTCTTCGTCACCCATGATCAATGGGAGGCGATGACGCTCGCCACCTCAATTGCCGTGATGAGCGAAGGCCGCCTCCAGCAATTGGGCACGCCGAACGATATCTACGACCGGCCGGCCAACCGCTTCGTCGCCGAATTCGTCGGCAGCCCGCCGATCAACATCCTCGAAGCGGCCACCACCCACGCGCTGGATCGTGCCGCATCGCATTGGCTCGCTGGTCGTCTCGGCGAGAGCGCAGGGGTCGGCTCGGTGGGCTTCCGTCCGGAAGCTCTCCAGATCGCGCGTTCGGAGGCTGCCGTTCCCGGCGGCAGCTTCCGCCATGCGGCCGAGGTCACGGGCATCCTGCCAACCGGCGGCAGCTGGATCATCGAACTCAAGGTCGATGGACGCGCGCTGTTCGCCACCACCACGGAAAGCCCTGCGCTGCGCGGCGGGGAGCGGGTGTGGGTGCATGTGCGCCCAACGGCTGTGCACGTCTTCGACGCGGCAGGCCTCCGGCTTGCCGAGGCGGACGACGTGCTGGCGCGTGCCGCCTGAACATGAGGCAAATGAAACTGAACCCTCGTCGCATCCGATGGGAAGAGACGGATGTGACGCAATTACGAAGGAGGAGAACATGAGGACATACGGTTTATTGGCAGGCGTGGTGCTGGCCGCCGCGATGGGCGGCGGGGCGCTGGCGGAGGATTTCAACCTCGACTCGCTCATCGAGGCGGCGAAGAAGGAGCCGCCGCTGTCGGTCTATGACAGCACCGGCAAGATCGTCGACATGGTCGAGGCCTTCAATGCCAAATACGGCCTGAAGGCTGAGGGCTCGAAGTCCAAGGCGACCGCGCAGCTCGAAACGATCATTCGCGAATCGCAGTCCGGCAACATCCAGACGGATGTCTCCTTCATCTCGGATCCGTCCGCCGTGATCGGCCAGCTCATGCCGGCCGGTTTCGTCGAGAACTGGGTGCCGCCGGATCTGGCCAAGGACATCTCGTCGGAGGCGCAGAACCCGTTGCTGATCGTCTCAAGCCCGAACATCCTCGCCTACAACACCAAGCTCTACGACAAGTGCCCGATCACCAATATCTGGCAGCTCACCGAGGCGGAGTGGAAGGGCAAGGTCTCGATGCAGGACCCGCTCGGCAAGCCGTCCTATACCGACTGGTTCAACCAGATGCGCAGCCGTATCGACGACAAGATCGCCGCCGCCTATGAGAAGCAGTACGGCAAGAAGCTGGAGACCGACCTCGGTAGCGCAACGCAGGCCTTCGTCGCCGCGCTTGCCGCCAACGGCCCGCTCCTGACGGATTCCGACTCAGCCGCCGCGGAAGCGGTTGCCGCCCCCGGCCAGAGCGAACCTTTCATCGGTCTCGTCTCTTCCGCCAAGTTCCGCGACAATGCAGGAAAAGGCTTCACGCTCGGCCTCTGCGCTGGCGTGGATCCGATCATCGGCTTCTCCAATCCGACGGTTGGCGTCATCGTCAAGGGCAGCGACAGCCCGAACACCGCCAAGCTCTTCGTGCACTATGCGATGACCGCCGAGGGCATCGCGCCGCAGGCCGACGACGGCAAGCTTTCCTCCAACAGCACCGTCGGCCTTCCGGCCGATGAGCCGTCCGGCATCGGCAAACATCTCGACGCGATGCTCACCTACAACCCTGCCACTGGCCTGGAAGACTGGGACAGCCGGCAGGACTGGCAGGATTTCTGGCGCGTTCACTACAAGCGCTGAGCAAGACCGGGCGGGCCGGCAAACGGCCCGCCCTCCATGACACGAGTTTTCTAATGACCGATCCGCTGCTTCGTACTGCCATCGCCGCTGCCCTTCTGCCCGCGCCCGCCCTTTTGGCGGCGTTCCGGCAGCAGATGGCGGTGGACTACAAGCGCGACCGCCACGATCCCGTTACGGAACACGACCGGCGGGCGGAAGCCGCAATCCGCGCGCTGATCTTCCACGAAGTGCCCGATTCCACCTTCATGGGGGAAGAGGGCGGCACGACCGGCACGGGCAGGGTTCAATGGTTCGTCGATCCGATCGACGGCACGTCGAATTTTGCCGCGGGTATCGCGTTCTGGTGCACCTCGGTCGGAGCGGTCGTCGACGACACGGTTGTTGCGGCGGCAATCCATGACCCGGTTTCGGGGGCGATCTTCTCCGCCTCCAGCGCCGGCGCCTGGCTGAACGACCAGCCACTGGCGCCGGCGAATGCCGCTGCCGAGCCACACGCGACGCTGATCACCGGTTATCCCGTGGCGCGGGATTTTGCGCTGGACGGCCGGGACGCGGCACTCGACCGCTTCGGCCGGCTGGTCGAAACCGTCGCGACGGTGCGCCGGCCCGGCAGCGCTGCGCTCTCCATCGCCCATGTCGCGGCGGGGTGGGCGGATGCCGCACTCGGCTTCAGCGTCAATCCCTGGGATGTGGCGGCGGCAAGCCTCATCCTGCGACAGGCGGGCGGGCGTTACCTGCCGCTGTCGCTCGGGAAATGTGCGGCGGATGCGCCGGCGCACAGGCACCCCGGTTACATCGCCCTGCGGCGCGGCGCGGACTACCCGAAGGTGGTTGGCATTGCCGAAGAAATCTCCGTCGGGCGAAGCCAGAGAATGAACAGGATTTTTAAAACGGAAGGACTGCGTGCATGACGATTGGCGATGAGGCGCTCGCTCGCCGGGAGGCCCTCCTTGCGGAACTGGTTTGCGAGGCGGCAGAGCTCGCCCGCGCCGGTTTCGCGCGGCAGACGGGGCAGTCGGTCAGCATGAAGGGGCCGCAGGATTACCTGACAGAGACCGACGGGCAGGTGGAAAACCATGTCCGCGCCCGCATTGCCGACGTCTTCCCCGAAGACGGGTTCCTCGGCGAGGAGGGGGGCGGCGAGCCGGGCGTTCAGGCTTGGGTGGTCGATCCAATCGACGGCACCGCCAATTTCGCCCGTGCGATCCCGCATTTCTGCGTCGCCATCGCCTTCGTCGCTAATGGCGAGGTGCAGCTTGGCGCCATCGTCAATCCGGTGCTCGATGAGGTCTATCTCGCACGCCGTGGTCGAGGGGCGAGCCTCAATGGCAAGCCGATCCGCGTGTCCGCCACCACGGACATCGCCGCCACCTCCTTCGAGATGGGCTGGTCGAACCGCCGGCCGCTCGCCCGTTATATCAGCGCCGTCAATGCGTTGTTCGAGGCCGGCAGCAATGTGCGGCGCGGCGCCTGCGGGGCGCTCGGCCTCGCCTATGTTGCCGATGGGCGCAGCGATGGTTATGCGGAGCTGCACATGAATTCCTGGGATTGCCTGGCCGGCCTGCTTCTCGTTCATGAGGCCGGTGGCGTCACCGGACCGTTCCTGTCGCTCGGAGGCCTGACCGAGGGGGCGCCGGTGCTGGCCGCGGCGCCGGGCGTTGCCAATACCCTGTCGGACGCGACCGGCATTCCCCTTCTGTCCGGGCCGGACCTGCTTGTCCCGGCGGATGAAGAGCATCGGAGAACCGCATGACCGAAAAACCCAGCCGCCACTATGACCGCCCGCTGATCAGCCGCGTTTATGAAAACCTGCCGGGCTTCGGCGTCGATCTCTTCGTCGGCGGTCGTGAGGGTGCGTCGGACGTGCCGCTTCTGCGCGCGAGCGGCATTTCCACGGTGCTGAACTGTGCAGTCAATCTCGACTTCAACTATGTCGCGGCACCCGACGAGGTCTCTCACGACAGCCGCGTCGGCTACGGCCCGGCACCGATCCGTTACTACAAGCTCGGTATCGTCGATGGTCCGGGCAATCCCGACACCATGTTCCTCGCCGGGTACTACCAACTGCTCGGCGCGTTGCAACAGGTGCTGCCGGAGAAGCCGAGCTATCCGATGCGCGAGCGCGGTAACGTGCTGGTGAATTGCCGCGCCGGGCGCTCGCGTTCTGTCATCCTCGCCGCCCTGCTGCTGCATCTGCAAATCCCCAAGGAATTCCCGACGCTCGCCTCTGCCGTCGATCATGTTCGTGAAAAACGCGAACTGCGCCCCGACGAGTGGCACGAGACACCGAAGCCGATGCTGATTGCCGCCGCCGAGAGTGCTGCCGGCTGGGTGCGGATCGTCGAGGCGGATCGCGCGCGCTCCGGCGCTGTGGTGAAGGTTTCCGCATGATCCGCATCGCCGTGATTGCCGACCCCCATGTGCATGATTGCACCTGGGTGCCGGAGGGTTTTGGCCTGGAAGGTGCCGTGCGCAGCTTCGCCGAAACCGCCGCCTCGACCCGTATCTTCAACGAAAGCGTGCCGGCCTTTCGCGCCGCGCTTGATTGCGCGGTAGAGGCTGGCGCGCCCGTCGTGCTGCTTGTCGGCGACCTCACCGACGATGGCCAGCGGCCGAACATCCTGGCGGCGCTGTCGATCGTCGAGGCATACCGCGAGCGCCACGGTATCCGCGTGCTGATGACACCCGGCAACCACGATTTCTACGCGCTCGCCGGCCGGCCGCAGGACAAGAGTTTCCTTGCGCCGGACGGCACGCCGATCATGGTGAGAAGCGCCGACTGCGCCGAGGCCGCGACGCTCGGCACGGGCGAAGCACTCGCCATGCTTTCCAGCTTCGGTTTCGAGCCGGAAGAAGGCGATCTGCACTGGGAAAGTCCTTTCGGCACCAATCCCGACTGGTCGGCACGCAGCTACACGGTGCTGAGCCAGGACGGCAGCACGCCGTGCCGGATGATCGACGCCTCCTATCTCGTCGAGCCCATAGAAGGGCTGTGGGTGCTCGCCATCGATGCCAATGTCTGCGTTCCGCGCGATGGCGCCAGCGACTTTGCCGATCCCGCGCAGTTCCACGACCCGACCGATGGCGGCTGGCGAGCCGTGCTGCAACATCGCGCGCATCTGTTTGCCTGGATGGCGGACGTGGCGGCACAGGCGAGGGCAGGGGGCAAACATCTCGTTGCCTTCTCGCATTATCCGGCGCTCGATCCACTGGGTGGCGCGTCAAGGGAGGAGGTTGCGCTGTTCGGCGCGACCGGCCTCGCACGGCGCGCGCCCACCATCGCTGTTGCCGATGCATTTGCCGCGACGGGTGTTCCCCTCCATTTTTCCGGCCATCTGCATGTCAACGATACCGCCCGCCACGAAACGGCGCGCGGATGTTTCGCCAATATCGCCGTTCCGTCGCCGGTCGGCTATGGACCGGGCCTCAAGATCGTCGACCTTCATGCCGATCGGACCGAAATCCGTACGCAGCCCTTGCGGCAGGTGCCGGGCCACGACGCGGCCTTTGCAGCCTACCGGGCCGAGGCGCGAAAGGCGGGCACGGCCGAGCCTTCGGCAAGTTTCGCGCCTGATCACGGCCAGTTCCTCAGTCGTCATCTGGTCGACCTTGTGCATGGGCGTTATCTGGCGCGCGAATGGCCACAGGACATGGTGGACTTCGTGGCCGAGGCGTCGGTGGCGGATCTGATGCGGCATCTCGACCTCGACGCCGATGATGCGCCGGCTATGCCGCTGACGGCGCTCGTCGAGGATTGGTACAGGCTGCGCAAGGCCGGCGAACTCAGTCACGAGGACATCGCGCCCGATCGGCTCGCATTCTACCGCCGCCTTTCGGTGCAGGCGCCGTTGCTTAACGGTGACAGCCTTGCGGCGCGCTTCGCCACGCTCTTGCGGATGATGGGGGCATATCTCCATCGCCATCCGAACCGCGATTTCTCCCTCAGCCGCCCGGATATGGTGATCACACCGCTTTAAGGGCGGACGCTCTTGCGCCACGCGACCTGCGTCGGCAGGCGCTTCGGCGGGGCCGGCTCGGGCTCGTCCTTTTCGATTATGCTGGCGATATGATCGGCGATGGCGCCGATCGGCTGGCGGAAGGTTGTTAGGTTGTAGGCGAGCCAACCGGCCTCCGGAATGTCATCGAAGCCGACGACGCAGAGGTCGTCCGGAATGGCGAGACGGAATTCCTGCCGCGCCACATCCATGAAGCCAAGCGCCAGGAGGTCCGTGACGCAAAACACGCCGTCCGGCCGGTTCGAGGCACCGAGCAACTGGCGCGCACCTTCCGCACCCGTCGCATAGCCGGTCGGTCCGGCGCGACTGACCTGTGCCGTCAGGCCCAGTTCTGCAGCGGCGGCGACGAAGGATTGCTCGCGCGCCATGATGCTGGACGTGCCGGCGGTGGAACTGACCACGGCGAGGTTGCGGCAGCCGGCCCGGTGCAGCAACAGGCAGGCCTCGCGCGCCGCGTTTTCATTCTCGACCAGCACGAATTCCGGGCCGGTGATGGCATCGTCGCGGTTGATGAGGATGACGCGCTGGCCGTTTTCGATGCAGGTCTCGATCAGCGAGAGCGGCGGCGCGCCGGACACGACGACGGTTGCCTCGGCGCGGTAGTTCAACGTCTGGCGCAGCGCCGCCTCAACATTTTCCGGCTGCCCGGCTGTGTTCAGCACCATCACGACCTTGCCGATCGCCTGAAGCTTGCGCGTCGTGGTCTCGACCACATTGGCCTGGAACGGCGCCTGCATCTCGGCGACGATCAGGCAGACGATGCCCGAGCGATGGTGGATCAGTCCGCGCGCCAGATGGTTGACGTGGTAGCCGAGCTTTTCGGCCGCCGCGAGCACCTTGGTGCGCGTCGCCGGCGAGACGCTCGCCCCATCTGTGAAGGTGCGTGATACCGCCGAACGCGAAACACCGGCAAGCTCCGCCACCCGGATGGCGCTGACCGAGGATTTTTTTGGTTTGGCCTTCACTATCGCCACGTTCCTCTTTCCTTCGCTGTTCCCGCTTGCACAGGTTTGAACCATTTTTGCAGGAATGTGCAAGACGGCGAGCAGTTTCTGCTGAAAACGGAAGGTTCCGCAAGGCTGAAGGCATGGCGAAATAACCTTCTCGGAAAGGACTTAAGCAGCTTTGCAAGGCTGTGCATAAGGTTAGATGGCCATATATTGCCGCTTGTTTTCCCCAAAGGCGGCTCTTTCTCGACATTTCGCCGCCGATTTGGCGCATGCAGTGCCATTGAGCGAAATAAAACGTCCCAAGAATCTAAGCCGTCGGTACTGGAATGCCATGCCTTTCAGCCACGCATTCGCAGACCTGTCGGCATCCCGCTTCGACGCCCTCATTAGGGACGTGGCGATGGGGGACGTGGCGGCCACGCGAAAAAAACCCTCGAAACGGGATTATCGCGCGCCACAATATCTACCGTCGCGCGGTATGCGGGATTCTTTTATCTATAAAATCTATGTATTTTATATCTTAATATCCTTCGTTGGCTGCCCAGGAGGATACCATGCCCAAAACCGAATCCAATCCCATCACGCTCGGAACCCGCGCGGCGGACTTCGTCCTGCCCGATGCGGACGGCAATCTCTATACGTTGGCGGATTTCAAGGAGAGCCCGGCTTTGCTGGTCGCTTTCATTTCCAACCGCTGCCCCTTTGTCGTGCTGATCCGCGAAGCGCTGGCGCAATTCGCCAAGGACTATGCCGGGCAGGGGCTCACCGTCGTCGCCATCAACAGCAACGACGCGCAGGCCCATCCGGAAGAAACACTGGAACGGGTCGGTGCCGAGGTGAAGACCTATGGCTACGACTTCCCTTATCTCAAGGACGCATCGCAGAGCGTCGCCAAGGCCTACGGCGCGGCCTGTACGCCGGACTTCTTCCTCTATGACCGGGAGCGCAAGCTGACCTATCACGGCCAGTTCGACGACGCCCGCCCGGGCAACGGTAAGGATGTGACGGGTGCCGATCTGCGCGCTGCCGTCGATGCGGTGCTGAAGGGCGAAACTGCCGGCACAAGACAGGTTCCTTCGATCGGCTGCAATATCAAATGGGCAACCGGCAACGAACCGTCCTGGTTCTCCACCGCCGCCTGATCACCAGCGAAGCCGGCCGGCTCGCAGGGGCTGGCCGCGTTTTCTCCTTCACAGACCGGAACACCATGGCATCGCGTCGCAAAGCACAGCCCGAGAAAGATGGGCGCCTCATCGAAACGGACGTCCTCGTCGTTGGCGGCGGACCGTCCGCCGCGTGGGCCGCGCTATCGGCCGCAGAGACCGGCGTGCGCGTCGTGCTGGTCGACAAGGGCTACCACGGCACCAGTGGCGCGACGGCGCCGTCCAATACGGGAACCTGGTGCGTGCCGCCCGGCGAGGGGCGTGCAGCGTCCGTCGAGCAGCGCTTCAAGCGCACGGCCGGACTGGCCGATCGTCGCTGGATGCTGCGCGCGGCCGACCAGGCCTATGAAAACCTCCTGAAGCTGGTCGAGTGGGGCTACCCCTTTCCGAGCGAGGAGGACGGCAGCCTCTACATCGCCAACCTGCGCGGGCCGGACTACATGCGCTTCGTGCGCCAGCGCGTGCAGAAGGCCGGCGTCACCATTCTCGATCACCATCCGATCCTGGAACTGCTCGGCGACGACAACCATATCGGCGGTGCGGCGGGTCTGGTGCGACGCAGCGGTGCGAGTTTTCGGGTATCGGCCGGCGCCGTCGTTCTGGCGACCGGCGGCTGCGCCTTCTTCGAGCGCATACTCGGCGGCACGGGCCTGACGGGCGATGGCAGCCTCTTTGCGGCGGAGGCTGGCGCTTCACTTTCCGGCATGGAATTTACCGGCAAATACACACTCTCCCCCCATGGCTCGTCACTGAACAAGGGCCTGCCATTCCGTTGGGCGACCTTCTACCGCGAGAACGGCGAGGTGCTGCGCAATGCTCATGGCGATCCCGTGACGAACGGCATTGGTGGCGGGGAGCGGCAGGTGGCCGAGGCCTTGCTGACCGGCCCCGTCTATGCCCGGCTCGATCTTGCCGAACCCGCGATGCAGGACTGGTTGCGCCGCGGCCAGCCAAACTGTTTCCAGCCCTATGACCGCATGGGGATCAATCCCTTCGAACAGCGTTTCCGCGTGGAGCTCAAATACGAGGGCACGGTGCGCGGCACCGGCGGCATCCGCATCGTTTCCTCCGATTGCGGCACCGGTGTCGCCGGCCTCTACGTTGCGGGAGACGCGGCCAGCCGTGAGAACGTGACCGGCGGAATTTCCGGCGGCGGTGCGATCAATGCCTCCTGGGCGATTGCCAGCGGCTGGTGGGCCGGTCATGGCGCGGCGCACCACGCGCGCCGCCGGCAGAGCCGCGACGCTGCGCGGTTGCAGCCGCTCGGCACGGCGGGCCTGCGTGGCAGCGGCAAGCGCGATGATGTCGATCTCGCCGCCACGGCGCAGGCAGTGCATGACGAAATTGTCCCGCTCGACAAAAGCTACTGGCGGACGGCCGCGGCGCTGGAGTCCAGCCGACGGACGCTGGACGATATCTGGTCACGGCTTGGCCAGACCGGCCCCGCCACCGGCATTGAGCGTCTTCGCGCCCGCGAGTTGGCCTCGGTCACCGCAAATGCCCGCTGGACGGTTGCCGCAGCCCTTTTGCGCACCGAAAGCCGCGGCGTGCACCGTCGGCGCGATTTTCCGGGCGAGGATGACGCGCAGGCGAGCCGCATCACCGTTTCCGGCCTTGGCAAGGTGACGGCCGCACGCGAAATCCTCGCCCTTGAAACCGCACGGGAGGGCTGAACGATGATCGAAGTCATATCGACCGACCGCTGCATCCGCTGCGACATCTGCGAGCGCATCTGCCCGGCCTTCGTCTTCGACCGGGACGAGACGGGCCTGCCCGTCATCGCCCGGCAGGACGACTGCCAGACCTGTTTTCTCTGCGAAATCTATTGCCCGACGGACGCGCTCTACGTTGCCGAAGACGCACACGGGCCGACCGGAATCAGCGAGGCCGAGGTCGTGGAACGCGGCCTTTTCGGCACCTATGCCCGTTCGCTCGGCTGGAGCCGCGGTCGCGCCGGCGGCGCACAGAATGACCCGACCCGTCACATCCGCGTGGCGCAGGTCTGAAGGAGAATGACCATGGAACGCATAGCCGTCAGCGCGCTACGCAAAACCTTTACGCTAAAGCCCGGCCAGACGATGACGGTCGACGGCGTGCTATCCAACCGGATCGCGGTGCTGGATGGCGTCGACCTCACCATCAACCGGGGCGAGTTCGTCACCGTTGTCGGTCCCTCGGGCAGCGGCAAGTCGGTGCTGCTCGATGTCATCGCGGGACTGACCGAGGCGACCTCGGGCGGTGCGCGTATCGACGGCATCGCGGTGTCGAAGCCACATGCCAGCACGGCCTATGTCTTCCAGCAATATGCGCTCTTTCCCTGGCGCACCGCTTTGCAGAACGTCGAATATGCGCTGGAGGTGCGCGGCACGCCAGCCGCCGAACGTCGCGAGAAGGCACGCTACTTCCTGCATCTCTTCGGCCTCAACGGCTTCGAGGACCGCTATCCCTCGCAGCTTTCCGGCGGCATGCAGCAACGTGTGGCGATCGCGCGTGCGCTTTCCACCGATCCGCAGGTTCTGTTGATGGACGAGCCGTTCGCAGCCCTCGACGCCCAGACCCGCGACATCCTGCAAAGCGAGCTTTTGCGTATCTGGGAGCAGATCAAGACCACCGTCGTCTTCGTGACCCATTCGATCGACGAGGCGATCTATCTCGCCGACCGCGTCGTCGTGATGACCGCCCGCCCGGCGAGCGTCAAGGAGATCGTCGAGATAGACCTGCCGCGTCCGCGCGATCTCGATATCCGCAACAGCGAGGCCTTCAATGCCTACCGCGCCCGCGTCTGGGAAAGCCTGCGCGACGAGGTGGTGAAGGCCCAGCGCGACTGGGCGCTCGCTTCCAGCTACGCCAATTGAGGGAGGGCCCGATGAGCCTGATCGCCGACCGCAACCTGCCGCTTCGCACCACCTTTTCCCTGCGCCGCAAGCGCGCCAGGGAGAGGGCGCCGACCGCGCTTTCCGAAATCTTCTCCACCATCACGATAGGCCTGCCGGCGCTTGCCGCCTTTGCACTGCTCTGGGAGGTCGCGCCGCGTGCCGGATGGATCAATGCGCTGTTTTTTCCGCCGCTCAGCCAGGTGCTTGCGGTCCTGTGGGAGATGATAGTCTCCGGCCAGCTTGCCGATCATATCGGCATCAGCCTGCAACGCGCGGCGATCGGCTTTGCCCTTGCCGTCGTTACCGCCGTGCCGCTGGGTTTCCTAATGGGGCGTTATCCGCTTTTCGAGCGGGCCTCCGACTTCCTCGTCCAGACTCTGCGCAACACATCGCAGTTCGCGCTGCTACCGGTCTTCATTCTGGTGCTCGGCATTGGCGAGGCCTCGAAGATCGCCATCACCTTCTACGCCGCCGTCTTCTTCCTGTTGATCAACACGATCGTCGGCGTGAAGTCGGTCGACCCGCTACTCCTCAAGGCGGCGCGCTCGATGGGCACCTCCGATTGGGACCTTTTCAAGAAAGTGATTTTCCCCTCGGCCATTCCCTCGATCGTCGCGGGTGCCCGGCTCGGCGTGAAGACATCGCTCTTCTCGGTGATCGCGGCGGAGATGCTCGCCGCCCAGTCCGGCATCGGTTACCTCATCCAGAATTCCTCGCTGATGCTGGAAACCGACCGCATGTATGCCGGGATCCTGACGCTGACCATCGTCGGTCTTGTGCTCAACTACCTGCTCGTTGCCGGTGAAAAGCGCGCCACGCATTGGCACGGCAGCGGCGAAAGCGGCCCCAACTGAGCCTCCCCATTCCCTTGACGACCCATCGATCTCGAAAGGATCCATCCATGACGTCCCATCCGCTCCGCCGGACGCTTTTGAAACTGGCGCTCGCGCTTTCCTTCCTGCCTGTTACGGCTGCTGCCCCGGCCTTTGCCGACGAGGCCAAGCCTGATGTTATCCGCATCGGCTCGACGGCACCCGGCCACCTGAAATTCATCCTCTATCGCAACAAGAAGCTGCTGGAGGACGAATTCGCCAAGGACGGCATCAAGATCGAGCTGACGACCTTCGATGGCGGCTCGGCCGCGACCGTTGCCCTCGGTTCCGGCGCGATCGACTTCACCTATATCGGCAACAATCCATCGCTGCGCCTGGCTGCCGCTGGCGCGGATGTGAAGCTCGTCGGCCTCTCGAGCTGGAACCGCTCCAACGAGACGCAGATCGTCGTCAAACCGGATTCGCCGATCCAGAAGATTGAGGACCTGAAAGGCAAGAAGGTTGCCTATCTTTCGGGCACGGTGCGCCATTCGACCTTCGCCAAGGCGCTGAATGCCGCCGGTCTTTCCCTCAAGGACGTGGAAAGCCTCAATCTCGGGATCGAAAGCTCCGGCCCGGCGCTTGCCCGTGGCGATATCGATGCCATCGTGGAGAGTACGGGACCGGTCCAGGCGCTCGTTGAAAAAGGTGGTGCCCGGGTGATCTTCGATGCCGGCGTTTCCGGCAGCCCGGAATGGGCCGTTCCGCACCTCATCAGCGTCAATGGCGATTTCGCCCGCAAATATCCCGAGATCGTGACGCGTCTGCTCGCGGTCGATATCGCGACGGCGCGCTGGGCGGATGCGAACCCGGAAGAGACGATTGCGATCTTCGTCAAGGAAACCGGCAACAGCGACAAGGCGGTGCGGGCGACCTATCCGGATGGCAAATTCTTCCAGGATCCCGAGATCACAGAAGAGGCTGTGCGCGCGCTTCAAGGCGAGGAAACCTTCATGGCGGATGCCGGGCTTCTAAAGGGCAAGGTCAATTACGAAACCTGGATCGACCGTTCCTTCTATGACGCCGCCTTTAAAAGGGTTGCCGCCAGCAACTGACCCTATAGGCTTGGGCGCCGGCGCAGAAGCGCCGGCCCATTGTTTGTTGTCGTGATGTCTTCCATTCCCTCTTCGCCGCTCCCGTTTCACCGCACCCGCATTGTCCCGGCCGTCGTCGCCGTGGCCTTCTTCATGCAGATGCTCGACAGCACGATCATCGCGACGTCGCTGCCGGCCATGGCGCAGGCTTTCGCGACGGACGTGGTGACGCTCAATGTCGGATTCACCGCCTATCTGCTCGCCATGGCGGTGTTCATTCCGCCGGCCGGCTGGCTCGCCGATCGTTTTGGCGCGCGCGAGGTTTTCCTGTCCGCCATCGTGCTGTTCACGCTGGCGTCCATCGCCTGCGGCTATTCCGGTTCGCTTTGGGAATTCACGGCCGCGCGGCTTTTTCAAGGGGCGTCAGCGGCGCTGATGACGCCTGTGGGACGCCAGCTCGTGCTGCGTGGTGCGCCGAAGGCGGAACTCGTCCGGGCGATCGCCACCATCACCTGGCCGGCGCTGATCGCGCCGGTCATCGGTCCGCTGATCGGTGCGTGGATCACCACCCATGCCGGATGGCAGTGGAATTTCTTCATCAACCTGCCGCTCGGCCTTCTGGGCGTGGTGCTGGTTGCCTTCTTCGTGCCGCACGCGCCGGCGGAGGGCCGGCGGCCCTTTGATCTCGTCGGCTTTCTTCTGACTGGCAGCGCCCTTGCTTTAACGCTCGCAGGGCTCGAATTGTCCAGCGCTTCGACGGGTGGAGCCGGTTCACTCGCCGTTCTGGCCCTGGGCGTGCTGATAGGCTTCGTCGCGATCTTTCACCTTAAACGCACGACGCATCCGCTTCTCGATCTGGCAGTGCTGAAGGTCCCGACCTTCGCCTTTGCCACGCTTTCGGCGGGTACCGCAGGGCGGCTGGCCGTCAATGCCACACCATTTCTGTTGCCGCTGCTCTTCCAGGTCGGCCTTGGCCTTGACGCAGTGGAGACAGGCTCGCTCATCCTCGTCTATTTCCTGGGCAACCTGCTGATGAAGAGTGTGACGACGCCTGCGTTGCGCTACTTGGGCTTCCGTACCGTGCTGGTCGCCAACGGCCTCGTCGCGGCCCTGACGATTGGTGCCTTCGCCTTTATCGACGGGCAAACGCCGCGTCTTCTCCTTTTCGCGCTGCTCATTGCCTGCGGCCTTTCACGCTCCATGCAGTTCACCGCGCTGACGACGATCGCCTTCGCCGATGTCACGCCGGCGCAGCGGAGTGCGGCAGCGACAATTTCGGCGATGTTGCAGCAGCTCGCCCAGTTGCTTGGTGTGGCCGTGGCGGCGGCCGTCATGCGCCTGTCGTCCTACTTTGCTCCGCCCGCCGCGGACGGCGGCATGCTGATGGACATTCGTGCGGCCTTCCTCTGTGTCGCGGTCATCGGCTTTGTCTCCGCGTTGCGTTTTCTCGCGCTTCCGGCCGGTGCCGGCGCGGAGGTTTCCGGACATCAGCGTCGCTAGACGCCGCGATGGGCGCATCGTGCGGTAGCGCGAAAAAGCCTTCGCTTCATTGCAGACATTCCAAGTGACCCACGGTCGTTGAGCCTTTAAAGGCGCAGGCCAATTTTGATGGTTTACAATAGTAATACAATATGATGTTTTAAGCATGCTGCCGAGCGGCAGCTTTCTTTGGGAGGAAATCATGACATTCAAAATCGCACTCGCGAGTGCCACGATCCTTGCCGTCTCGATGTTCGGCGCTGCGTCCGCTGCCGACCTGACGGTCGGTTTTTCGCAGATCGGATCCGAGTCTGGCTGGCGTGCCGCTGAAACGACGCTGACCAAGCAGCAGGCCGAACAGCGCGGCATCGACCTCAAGTTCGCCGATGCCCAGCAAAAGCAGGAAAACCAGATCAAGGCGCTGCGCTCCTTCATCGCGCAGGACGTCGACGCCATTCTCGTCGCACCGGTCGTCGCCACCGGCTGGGACGAAGTGCTGCAGGAAGCCAAGGACGCGGAAATCCCGGTCATCCTGCTCGACCGCACGGTCGATGCGTCACAGGATCTCTACATGACCGCCGTCACATCGGATCTGGTGCATGAAGGCAAGGTCGCCGGCCAGTGGCTGGTCGATACGGTCGCCGGAAAGCCCTGCAATGTCGTCGAGCTTCAGGGCACGACCGGTTCCTCGCCGGCCATCGACCGGAAGAAGGGCTTTGAAGAAGCGCTTGCCGGCAAGGAAAACCTGAAGATCGTCCGCAGCCAGACCGGCGACTTCACCCGCACCAAGGGCAAGGAAGTGATGGAAAGCTTCCTGAAGGCGGAAGATGGCGGCAAGAACATCTGCGCGCTCTACGCCCACAATGACGACATGGCCGTCGGCGCCATCCAGGCGATCAAGGAAGCCGGCCTGAAGCCGGGCACGGATATCCTCGTCGTGTCGATTGACGCCGTTCCGGATATCTTCCAGGCGATGGCAGCGGGTGAGGCGAATGCCACCGTCGAGCTGACGCCGAACATGGCCGGCCCCGCCTTTGACGCGCTTGACGCCTTCCTCAAGGATGGCAAGGCACCGCCGAAGTGGATCCAGACGGAATCCAAGCTCTACACCCAGGCCGACGATCCGGCGAAGGTCTACGAGGAGAAGAAGGGCCTCGGCTACTGATTTCTCCCCAGCGCCCCGCGTCCAGCTCCTAACGCGACGCGGGGCATCTGCCTTTCCCGTCGCTTCCCTTTCGGGAGGCGGCGGTCGGCGACGTTCCTACGGGTGGCATCATGCAGCCGGTCAATCCCTATGTTCTCTCGGCGACGGCGATCGACAAGATCTTTCCCGGTGCCAAGGCGCTGAACCGCGTCGACTTCTCGCTGAGGCGCGGAGAGGTGCACGCGTTGCTCGGCGAAAACGGGGCGGGCAAATCGACGCTCGTCAAATGCCTGACAGGCGCCTATCGCCGCGACGGCGGGCATATCCTCGTCGACGGCGCAGAGGTCGATCCACGCAATACGCTGGAGGCGCAGAACCTTGGCATCGGCACGGTCTACCAGGAGGTGAACCTGCTATCCAACCTGACGGTCGCCGAAAATCTCTTTCTCGGCCGCCAGCCGAAGCGCTTCGGCCTGGTGAATGCCCGTGAGATGAACCGGCGCGCCCGGGCGCTGCTTGCCGAATACGAACTCGACATCGATGTCACCGCCGAGCTTGCCGCCTATTCCGTGGCCGTCCAGCAGGTCGTCGCGATCGCGCGCGCGGTCGATCTTTCCGGCAAGGTGCTGATCCTCGACGAACCGACGGCAAGCCTTGACGCGCATGAAGTCGCGATGCTCTTCCGCATTGTGCGGCGCCTCAAGGAACGCGGGCTCGGCATCGTCTTCATCACCCACTTCCTCGAGCAGGTCTATGAAATCTCCGACCGCATCACCGTGCTGCGCAACGGGCAGCTTGTTGGCACGCGGGAGACGGCCGACCTGCCGCGTCGAGACCTCATCGCCATGATGCTTGGCCGAGAACTGGTGCAGGAGGTCACGGCACAGCACGGGCCGAAGGGCGAGGGCGGTGATGTGCGCTTTCGCTTCCGCAATTTCGGCCGCAAGGGCCACATTCAGCCCTTCGACCTCGATGTGCGTACCGGCGAGGTGGTCGGTATTGCCGGCCTGCTCGGCTCCGGCCGCACGGAGACTGCGGAAATCCTGTTTGGCGCCGAGCGTGCCGATAGCGGCGCGGCGGAGGCGGATGGCCGTGTGCTCGACCTGTCCTCGCCGCGTGCGGCAATCCGCGAAAAATTCGGGTTCTGCCCGGAAGACCGCAAGATCGATGGCATTGTCGGCGACCTTTCGGTGCGCGAGAACATCGCGCTTGCCCTGCAGGCCCGGCGCGGCTGGACGCGGCCGATCAGCCGAAGCGAGCAGGACCGCCTGGCGGATCAGTACATCAAGGCGCTCGACATCCGCACGACGGACCGGGAAAAGCCGATCAAGCTCCTCTCCGGCGGTAACCAGCAGAAGGCGATCCTCGCCCGCTGGCTGGCGACCAATCCGGATTTCCTGATCCTCGACGAACCGACGCGCGGCATCGATGTCGGCGCGCATGCGGAGATCATCCGCCTCATCGAATCTCTGTGTGAAAAGGGCATGTCGCTGATCGTGATCTCGTCAGAACTTGAAGAACTCGTCGCCTATTCCAGCCGTGTCATCGTGCTGCGCGACAGGGCGCATGTCGCCGAACTGGCAGGCGATCAGGTCACGACGGCCGGTATCGTCGAGGCCATCGCGTCGTCGACCGGGAGGGCGGACGCATGACCTCGACCCTCAAGGCCTATGCCATCCGCCTTCTTCCGCAGATCGTGGCACTCGCCCTCATCCTGCTGATGGTATCGATTGCCTTTCCCGGTTTCTTCAAGCTCGAAATACAGAACGGTCGGCTCTACGGCAGCGTGATCGACATTCTCAACCGCGGTGCCCCGGTGGCGCTGCTCGCCATCGGTATGACGGTGGTCATCGCCACCAAAGGCATAGACCTGTCCGTCGGGGCCGTCATGGCGATCTGCGGTGCCGTTGCCGCCGCCAGCATCACGTCCGGCCATGGGCTGGTCGTGACGCTGCTCATCACCCTTGGCACCGGCATCCTCTGCGGCCTGTGGAACGGTTTTCTCGTCGCCGTGCTCGATATCCAGCCGATCATCGCGACGCTGGTGCTCATGGTCGCCGGGCGCGGCATCGCACAGTTCATCACCGAGGGCGCGATCCTCACGTTCAACGATGCTGGCCTGATTTTCATCGGCAGCGGCTCCCTTCTCGGTCTGCCCATGCCGGTGGTCATCTGGCTCGGTTTCGGCCTCGTCGTCGCGCTCCTCGTGCGCCGGACAGCGCTTGGCATGCTGATCGAGGCGCTCGGCGTCAATCGCCGCGCCTCCACGCTTTCGGGCGTCTCGACCCGCGTGCTGCTGATGGCCGCCTACGTGCTCTGCGGCCTTTGCGCGGCCATCGCCGGCATCATCGTCACGGCCGATATCCGCGGCGCGGACGCCAACAATGCCGGTCTCTGGCTGGAACTCGACGCGATCCTCGCGGTGGTCGTCGGGGGCACGTCGCTGCTCGGCGGGCGGTTCTCCATCGCCGCCTCCTTGCTCGGAGCCCTCATCATCCAGTCGATCAATACGGGCATCCTGCTGTCCGGTTTCCCACCCGAATTCAACCTCATCATCAAGGCCGCGATCATCGTGCTGATCCTGGTCATCCAGTCGCCGCGTGCGCAATCGGCCTTCGTCTTCCTGTCCCGCCCGCAAGCACAGGACAAGAAGGCGGAGCAGGAGGCGAAATGAACCCGCGTTATCTTCCCCTGGCCGCCACGGTCGCGATCTTCCTGATCGCCTATGCCATCTGCTTTGCGCAGTACCCGAACATGCTGTCGACGCGGGTGATCGGCAACCTGCTGACCGACAATGCCTTCCTCGGTATCGCCGCCGTTGGCATGACCTTTGTCATCCTCTCAGGCGGCATCGACCTGTCGATCGGCGCGGTCATCGCCTTCACGGGCGTGTTGCTCGCGGTTCTGCTCGAACAGACCGCAATCCATCCGCTGGCCGCCTTTGTGCTGGCCCTCGCCGTCACCACGGCCTTCGGGGCGCTGATGGGGGTGATCATCCACCATCTCGAAATGCCGCCTTTCATCGTCACGCTGGCGGGCATGTTCCTGGCGCGCGGCATGGCCTTTGTGCTGTCGATCGATTCGATCCCGATCAAACATCCGTTCTATGCCACGCTGAAGGGCGTCTACTACAAACTGCCCGGCGGAGGGCGCATCACGCTGATCGGCGGCCTGATGCTTCTGGTCTTCCTGGCGGGCATGCTGATTGCCCACCGCACCCGCTTCGGCGCGAATGTCTATGCGCTCGGCGGCGGTGCTGCGACAGCGCGGTTGATGGGCGTGCCGATCGGCCGCACGACGATCCTGATCTACGCGCTCTCCGGCTTCCTCGCCGGCCTCTCCGGCATCGTCTTCTCGCTCTACACGTCTGCGGGTTATTCGCTGGCGACGGTCGGCGTGGAACTGGACGCCATCGCCGCCGTGGTCATCGGCGGCACGCTTCTGACGGGCGGCTCCGGCTTCATCGCCGGCACGCTGGTCGGCATCCTCATCCAGGGGCTCATCCAGACCTACATCACCTTCGATGGTTCGCTGTCGAGCTGGTGGACGAAAATCCTCATCGGCCTGCTGCTCTTCGCCTTCATCCTTCTCCAAAAGGGGCTCATCCACGTAACGGATCGAAGGAGACGGTATGCCTGAATCCCCCGGCGCTCCGCTCACTGCTGCACGACGTCGAGCTTAGTGGGCCGATGCGCAAGAAAGGCCTGCTCGAAACGATGATGAGCGGAGCGGCGGCCCATACCAGCCACTCGCAGGTCGTCACCGAACTCGGCAAGGCCATCGTTTCCGGCGAGTTCCCGGTGGGGGCGACGTTGCCCGGCGACGTCGAGCTGGCAGCCCGCTTCGGGGTATCGCGCACCGTTTTGCGCGAGGCGATGAAGACGCTCGCAGCCAAGGGGCTCATCGTGCCGCGCGCCCGCATCGGAACGCGCGTGACCCCGAAGGACCAGTGGAACCTGTTCGACGGCGACATCCTCACCTGGCATTTCGCGGTCGGCGTGGACGAGGACTTCCTCCTGCATCTCAGCGATATCCGCGGCGGTTTCGAGCCGCATGCCGCAGCGCTGGCGGCCCGCCAGGCGAGCGAGGCGGAAATCAACCAGATGATGCGCCTCGCCGTCGCCATGGGCGATCCGGACCATACGCCAGAAACACTGGCGCTCGCGGATTTGCGCTTCCACCTTGCCGTCATGGAGGCCTCGCACAATCCGTTCATGCGCACCGTGGGTAGCCTCATCGAGGCGGCCCTTGCCGGGGTCTTCAAGTTGAGTTCGCCAACCGCCGACCGGAGCAAGATCGGTGACGTGGCGGCCAATCACATGCGGATCGTCGAGGAAATCCGCCGCCGTGACGAGGACGGCGCGCGCCGGGCGATGGAGAACGTCATCCGTGTCGGCCGGCGGCGCATTCTTTCGGGGGCAGATGATCGAGGGGGCTGAAGGCGGTCAAGCGCCAGCCCCCTCGATTGACGCAGCCTGCTATTTGACGAAGGCCTTGCCGAGGCCCATGGCGCGCTCCACGATCATGATCACGCCGAGCGTCAGCAGGATCAGCAGCGCAGAGGCCGCGGCGACCAGCGGGTCGGCCTGGTTGTAGACGTAGTTGTAGAGTTCGACGGGCAGGGTGCTGATGCGCGGGCCGGTGAGGAACAACGTGATCACCACCTCGTCGAAGGAGACGAGAAAACACAGCGCCGCCGCCGCGACGATGCCGGGCGCCAGCATGGGTACGGTGACACGGAAGAACACGGTCAGCGGTTTGGCGCCGAGCGTTCGCGCCGCCTCCTCGCAGGCGCGATCCTGCGTGCTCAGCGACACGGCCAGTACGCGGAGCGCATAGGGCAGCGTCACCACCAGATGGGCGAAAACCAGGCCCTGCATTGTCGCGAGCAGCCCGAAGGAGGCGAAGACGATGAGGATCGCAAGGCCGAGCACGATGGTCGGCAGCAGCAGCGGCGCGGTGAAGATGTTGAACAACAGGTCGCGACCCGCGAAGCGCAGCCGCGTCATCACCCAGGCGGCCGGCACGGCGATGACGATGGACAGCACGGTGACGACCGCTGCCAGCGACAGGCTCGTCCAGAATGCCTTCAGCATCTGGCTGTTGGCAAACAGCGCCGAATACCAGCGCGTCGACCAAAAGGATGGCGGAAAGCGCAGCACCTGGTCGCCGGAAAACGACAGCGGGAAGACGAGCAGCACCGGCGCCAGCAGATAGACGAAGAGCAGGAACACGATGATGCGCATCGGCCAGGAGGTCTTGTGGATTTCCATTGGATTTTCCTCCTAGTCCAGGCGCCGCAGCACGGCGGAATAAGCCCACAGCGCTGCGCCGAAGACGATGAGCACGAGGATCGACAGTGTCGAGGCAAGCGGCCAGTTGAGCGTGACGATCGCCTGGTCGTAAATCTCGGTTGCGAGCAGGAAGACCCGTCCGCCGCCCATCAGCTTCGGCGTGATAAAGGACGAGACCGCCAGAACGAAACAGAGCAGGCAGCCGAGCGCGATGCCGGGTAGCGTCAGGGGCAGGATGACCTTGGTGAACGTGCGCGCGGGCGTAGCACCAAGTGTACGCGCAGCCTCCTCCACCCGCGGATCGAGCCGGCCGAAGCCCGCCATCAGCGCGAGGATCATGTAGGGCATCAGGATTTCGGTGAGGCCGATGAAGACACCCTTGATGTTGAACATCAGGCTCGGCGCCGGCAGGCCGACCGCCTTGATGGCGCTGACCACCGGGCCGTCATCGGTGAGGATAGCGATCCAGCCATAGGTGCGCACCACCGCTGATGTCAGCAGCGGCGAGATGACCAG
Organism: Shinella kummerowiae; assembly: GCF_009827055.1. Classification (GTDB taxonomy): domain Bacteria; phylum Pseudomonadota; class Alphaproteobacteria; order Rhizobiales; family Rhizobiaceae; genus Shinella; species Shinella kummerowiae. Next base: position 207,539 of record NZ_WUMK01000003.1, on the reverse strand, counting down.
CACCGTGAGGAAGGTCCGCCAGGAACCCGATGCGCGGTGCAGGTAGAGCGCGATCGGATAGGAGACGACGAGCGTCGTCAGCGTGATCGCCAGGCTGATCCAGACCGAGTTGAACACCAGTTCGAGATAGAACGGATCGCTGAGCAGGCCCGCCCAGTTCTCCCAGGTAAAGACGGCCTCCATGCCGCCGCCGATACGCGACTTGTTGAAGGAATAGCGCGCGAGATTCAGGACCGGCAGGATGAAGCCGATCGCGTTGATGAGTGCGATCGGCAAGAGCAGGAGGACGGCGAGTTCGCCGTCGCGCCACTGGCGGGCGGGGCGGGGAAGGGCGGGGACGGCGCTCATTTCTCGCCCGCCGGATAAACGAGGGTGTCTTCCGCCGACCAGCCGAGCGTGACGCCGTCGCCGACGGCAAGCGGGCTGCGATCGCGCCGCGTCGCCTCTTCGACAACGATCTCGCCGCCGCCGACGCGCACCGCATATTGCACGAGGTCGCCGATGAAGGTGATGCTCGACACGGTGCCCTCCACCTTGTTCGCCGCCTCGCCCGTCTCCTGCAAGCGGATACGGTGCGGGCGCACGAGGATATCGACGGCACCCGGTGCCAGTGTCGTTGCGGAACGCAGCTGCTGGCCCGCGGCGGTCAGCGTGCCCTCGGATGTCACCGTTCCCTTGAGACGGTTCGTGCGGCCGACGAAATTGGCGACGAAGGCCGTCGCCGGCCGTTCATAAACTTCGGTCGGCGTGCCGAACTGCTCCACCTGACCGCCCCGCATCACCACGACGCGGTCGCACATCGAAAGCGCCTCGACCTGGTCATGCGTGACGAAGACGGCGGTGATGCCGCTCTGCTGCTGGAGGGCGCGGATCTGCACGCGCATCTCGTCGCGCAGCTTGGCGTCGAGGTTGGACAGCGGCTCGTCGAGAAGCAGGATCGACGGCTCGATGACGAGCGCGCGGGCAAGCGCCACGCGCTGCTGCTGGCCGCCGGACAGTTCCTTCGGCTTGCGGTGGGCGAGATGTCCGAGCTGGACCATTTCCAGCGCCTGCGTTGCGCGGGTCTCCGCTTCGCGGGCCGGAACGTTGCGCATCTGCAGGCCGAACGCGACGTTGCGCGCGACGTTCATATGCGGAAACAGTGCATAGCTCTGGAACACCATGCCCATGTCGCGATCATGGATGGGAAGCTGGGTGATGTCGCGCCCGCCCACCTTGATCTGGCCGCGGGAGGGTTTGTTGAGGCCGGCGATGATGCGCAGTGTCGTGGTCTTTCCACATCCCGACGGGCCGAGAAAGGCGACCATCTCGCCCTTGCGGACGGACAGATCGAGCGAAGGGATCACGTTGACGGCGCCGAAGCTGACGCCGATCCCTTCCAGTCTGAGATGCTCCTCGGGAGCGGAAGTCATGGGCATGGGGCAACTCCTGGGGCAATTCCAGCAAAAGGCGCAGCAGTTCTACGGGTGGAATTGCGGAAAAACAAAGAGATAGAGCGTTTTCGCGATTCTGGGAAAAGCGAAAACGCTCTGGACCGGGATCAGCGGCTGAGCGGAATGACGCGGCGGCGCCATTGCTCGGTGATGGCTTCGCGGATCTTGGCGACCTCGAGCCAGTTGATGTCGATCATCTTGTCCATCGCACCGGCGGCGGTGCGTTCGATCGCCTTTTCCGAGATCAGTGCCGCGGCCTTGGAATTGGTCGGCGCGTAGAACATCTGCTCGGTGAAGGCCGCCTGCGCCTCCGGGCTCAGCGCGTAGTCGATGAACTTCTTGGCGCTGTCGCTGGCGGGTCCGCCTTTGATGAGGCCGATCACATTGATCTGGAAGCCACTGCCTTCCTGCGGCAGCACGACGCCGAGCTTGCCGTCGGAGAGATCGGCATAGACCTGTGCGCGGGCGTTCCAGCCGATGCCGATCGCCGCCGTGCCGCTGGAGATCGGCTGGTAGACGTCCGGCCGCGGCTCCCAGGTCTGGACGAGGGGTGCCAGCGCCTCGAGCCGCGTGATGCCGGCCTCGACGCTTTCGATATAGTTCGTGCCGCCCGCCATCTTGTCGGTGATGATGGTGAATGTCGTACCCTGGATGTCCGGTACGGCGGGAATGGAGACCTGCTTGGCATATTGCTCGTCCCAGAGCGCATTCCACGAGGTCGGCGCCTGTTTCACCTTGTCGGTGTTGTAGAGCAGCACGAGGTTGTCGAATGTGACGCCGACGGCATTGACGCCCTCGACCTTTGCCTGTGGATAGAGGTCGGCGATGTGTTTCGTGACCGTGTCGTCCATCGGGGCGAAAATGCCCTCATCGGTCGCCGCCTTCGCCACCGAGACGTCCATGATGGCGATGTCGATCTGCGGCGCGCTGGCCTGCGCCCGCAGCGTGCCCAGCATTTGGGCGGAGTTGGGCATGCCGTAGAATTCAACGGTGATGTCGGGATTGGCCTTCATGAAGGGCTCGACGACGGCCTTCACATAGTTTTCCTGGAAGATGCCGGAATAGGCCGTCAGCACCACGGTATCAGCCATCGCCACCGAGGTGGCGAGGGCCATGGCAAGCGCGGCAAGGCCTGCGCGGGTTGCGTTCTTCATTGCGGTCATGAGATTTCCTCTCCTCTTGAACCGATTGTTCCCATTATGTTTATCGTATTGGGCCGCCTCAGGCGGCCGAGGCTTCCACGATTTTCGTGGCGCCGGAAATGTCGGGCAGCTTTTCGCCCTTGCGCAGCCGCTCGAGCAGGACGAGTTCGCTTTCCTGCATACCGAGCGCCTTGTCGACGGCCCATTCGGCCTTCGAGGGGTCGAGCACCAGCACACCGCTTTCATCGGCAATGATGGCGTCGCCGGGGTTCACCGTCTGGCCGCCGACCGAGACCGGCACATTGATCGCGCCTTCGAGGCCGAGGATCTTGGTGGTGATCGGCGACGGGCCGCGGCACCACATCGGCAGGTCGACGCGGCGGATCTCGGAGAAATCGGTCGCCGGGCCATCGATGACCGCGCCGACAATGCCGCCGAGCTTCATCGAATGGGTGACAACGCCGCCCCAGCAGGCGTGTTTGTCATCGCCGCAGCGGTCGACGACGATGAAGTCACCCGGCCGTACCAGCTTGGTGAGGTAGTGCAGGATGGTCGAGTCGGCGTGCGGCAGGCGCACGGTGACCGCTGTGCCGGCGATGCGCTTTTCCGGCAGCACGGCGCGCAACTCCCGGTTGAGGAAGCCTGAATGCAGGAAGTGGCCGACCGTCGCGGTCTCGACCTGTTCCATCTTCTTGATGAGTGCCGGCGCGATCTGCTGCGGCATGGCATTGACGATGAACATGATGAGACTTCCTTACAAAACGTGATGCCGGGCGACGGGCACGTCGCGGCGCACCGCACCGATGCGATCGAGGTCGAGACGGGCCGTGGCGGTGCCGACGCCGTCCGAGCACTGGGCGACCATGTGGCCCCAGGGATCGATGACCATGGAGTGACCCCAGCACCACTTCTTGCCGTCTGCATGGGCGCCGGCCTGGCCGACAGCGGCGAAATAGGTCTGGGTCTCAATGGCGCGGGCCCGGGCGAGCACTTCCCAATGGTCCTTGCCGGTCATCAGGGTGAAGGCAGCGGGCAGCACGATGACGTCCGCGCCCTTGTCGCGCAGCGCCCGGAAGAGTTCGGGGAATCGGATGTCATAGCAGATGGCGCAGCCGACGGTGGTGTCGCCGACCTTGTAGGTCACCACGTCCTCGCCACGGCCGATCGTGTCGGACTCGCGGTAGGAGACGCCGCCGGGCGTGTCGACGTCGAACAGGTGGATCTTGCGGTATTTGGCGATTTCCGTGCCTTCAGGGCCGAAGACGACGGTGGCATTGTAGTGGTTGTTGCCAGCCTTCTCGACCATCGAACCGCAATGCAGCGTCACGCCGAGTTCCTTGGCAAGGGCCGCGAAGCGCTTGTAGGTCGGGCCGTCCGGAAAGCTTTCGCCACTGCCGTGGACCGCATCGCGTCCCTCTCCGAGAAAGGCGAAATATTCCGGCAGCACCACCAGATCCGGCTTATCTGCCTCGACCACGTCACGCACCATGCGCTCGGCGTCATCGAGGTTTTTCGCTTTGTCGGAACCGGAATTCATTTGCACAACACTGATCTTCATCGAAGTCCTCCAAGTCTCAGTTGGGGTATCGTCAGGCCTCGTGATTGGAATGACAAACGATAAAGAATTGTCGGGACTGATAGAAAAAACTTGTGCAGATTGCCTTATGCCGTGATGCCTGTCGTATCGAGTGAGGCTTCGCGGGCAATCACCGAAAGCATTGACGGAATTAGGTTTTCCGGGTCATCCGCATAGACGGCGTGCAGCTTCAGGGCGGGAAAGTGCGGCGTGATCGACAGCCGTTCCACAACACCTTCCGCGATCATCGGCACCACCATGGGCACGGGCAACAGCGCGACGCCAATGCCGTCGCGGGCAAGCCGCAGCATGGCGGACAGCGAGTTGGAATTGGAAATCACCGGTGGCTGCACGCCGAGTTCCTCGAACTGCCGGAGCAGCCAGATATGCGGCACGCTGTTGCGCGAAAAGGTGAGCACCGGATAGCTGGAAAGGTCCTGCAGACGCAGTTCGCGGCCGCCAAGACCGAAGGACGGGGCGGCGACCCAGGCGCACTCCATCGTGCCGAGGTCGATGTTCTTGAGGCCCGGACTGAGGACCGGGCCCATCAGAAGCGCGAGATCCAGCCGCCGCTCGCTCACCTCGCGGCCGATCGCCAGCGACGTGTCGACATTGAGGTCGAGCCCGAGCGAGGGGAAGCGCTCCTTCACGCGCTCGATGAAATTGGGCAGCCAGGCATGCACGATGGAATCGATGGTGCCGATCGAAACGGTGGCGCGCAGATGCTGCGGACTGCCGATCGCCACCTTGAAACTGGTCGCGGCCTTCAGCAGTTCCTCGGCCGGTTGCATGGCGCGCTGCCCGACGGTCGACAGTCGCACGCCGCCCGGCATCCGCTCGAAGAGTTCGCAGCCCATCTCCGCTTCAAGGCTGGCGATGCGGTTTGAAACAGCCGCCTGCGTGGCGTTCAGCCGCTCGGCCGCCGCGCGAAAACTTCCGAGCCGCGCGACCCAAACGAAGGTTTCGACGAAACGCAGGTTCATTGCCGGTCCATCCCATAAGCCGATACCGCCTCGATATACCCGCCAGCCGATAATTTCTACGCCTTACGATCCGTGGGACCGTTGTCGGGGCGACGCGCGGCACGGTCGCGGTGATGTCTACCTTGACGGCAACACGGACGAAGCGCGCAGCACGAGGGATGGCGGCGAGACGATGGTTGGTGCGGGATCAAGTTGGCCGAGGCGGGCCAGGAGCAGATCGACGGCCGCGGCCGCGACCTGATCGAGATGAAGATCGACCGCGGTGAGGGGAGGCGTGGCCAACCTGGCGCGCATACCATCATACCGCGTCGCGAGCCGAAGGTCGTGCGGGACAGTGCGCCCGACGATGCCTGCCGCATCCAAAACGCCGGTCGCGAAGGCGTCGACCGGCACGCAGAGGGCCGAGATCGTCGGATCGTCCCGCAGGAGGCGTTCGGCGGCCGCGGCTGCGGCTTGCTCGCCGCCGCGTTCGTCGACGCGAATGGCGATGGCCGATAAGCCGGCCTGTGCGACGCGCTCCGCATAGACGGCTTCCATTTCAATATAGGAATTGCGTCTTTGCAGGCCGGTTATCAGGCCGACACGCCCACCGCCTTCGAGCAGGTGATCAAGCAGCAGGTGCGCCGTCGCGCCGCTTTGAAGATCCACGAAGGGCAGGCTGTCGCGCCCGGGCGCGCGTCCGATCGAGACGACTTCGACGCCCCGGTCGAAGAAGAAGTCCAGGACCGGATCGTCGAGTTCCGGCTCGACGACGATGGCGCCATCCACTTCGAGGGCGTCGAGACTGTCGCGCGGGCCAAGCGGTGGCACGAGGCAAAGCGAGATGCCGCGCGAAAAGGCGGTGACGGCGGCGGCCGCGGCAATTTCCATCAGGAAGCCCAGCCTGGACGGGCCTGCGGCAACGGCGAACGGCATGGATGAGACGAGAGCGATCGACCCGGCTCCGCCTGTTCGCAGGCGCCGCGCCCGATGATTCGGTCGGTAACCTATCGCCTCGGCGAGCGCCTCGATGCGTTTGCGCGTTTCGGGGTCCACGTAACGACGGCCGCTGAATGCGTGCGATACCGTCGTGGCGGATACGCCCGCCGCTTTTGCCAGGTCGGCGATAGTCGGTTTGCCCATGGTCCCTCCTGTTGAGACGTCTTAACACGGCGCCGGCCGTATGCAAAACGATTTGCAAGCGGTAGAATTTGTGATAGTGGTCGCGCCGTGCAAAACGATTTGCATGACGGCTTGAGGAGGCCGGGAGGAGGAAACTATGCAATATGAAATGAATTCGGTGGTCGATCCGGCCGACGAAAGACTGCCGCTGCGCGGTCTTTTCCTGTTCGGCCTGCAACATGTGCTGGTGATGGCGGCCTCGCCGATCACCGCCGTCTTTCTCGTGAGCAAGGCGCTCGGTTTTTCCGATACGGTGACGGTCTCGCTGATCAGCGCCACCTTCTTTGTCTGCGGTCTCGGCTCGATGCTTCAAAGCTTCGGGCCAAAAGGGTTCGGCGCGCGTCTGCCCTTCGTCATGGTGCCGGGCGGCGCACCCATTGCCATCTTCCTGGCGATTGCCCAGCAGACGGATGTGCAGACCGCGGTCGGCGCCGTCATCATCACCGCCCTCTTCTATTTTCTGGCACTGCCGGTCTTTCGCCGGCTGCTCCGTTATTTCCCGCCGATCGTCGTCGGAACCATGCTGCTGCTGGTTTCCGTCAATCTCGTGCGGATCTACGGCGTGACGATCACCGGCAAGCCCGGGACGGAGGGCTTTGCCGCACCCATCGAGGTCGGATTGGCGCTGATCACCATTGTTCTGACGATCATCGCCGCCCGCGTCTTCAGCGGCACGCTCCAGCGCCTTGCCGTCATGCTCGGCCTGGTGGGCGGCTCGCTCGTCGCGTTCGCCCTCGGCCATATGGATTTCTCCGGCGTGCTGTCCGGGCCGGTCATCGCCGTGCCGCAACTCTTCCCCTTCGGCATGCCGAAATTCGATCTCGTTGCCGCCATCCCACTCATCGTGTTCTCGATCATCTCGATGGCCGAGGCGACCGGCCAGACCATCGCGACCGCCGAAATCGTCGGTCGCCGGGGCGACGCCCATGCCATCGTTCCGGCGACCATCCGGGGCGATGCCCTGATGTCCCTTGTCGGCGGTCTGTTCGGCACGTCGCTGATCATCACCAGCGGCGAAAATGTCGGCATCGTGCGGGCGACCAACGTGAAGTCGCGCTATGTGACCGCCATGGCCGGCGCCATTCTCGTCGTGATCGCATTGTTCGCGCCGATCGGCCGGATAGCGACGGCGTTGCCGGGCGCCGTTGTCGGCGGCACGGCGGTTATCGTGTTCTCCATCATCGGCGTCATCGGCATCGACCTGCTGCGCCGTGTCGACCTGAGGGAGCACGGTGCGATGTTCACCCTGGCCTCGGCCCTGTCGATCGGGCTGCTGCCGATCCTGGTGCCCGGCGTCTACAGCCAGTTTCCGCAATGGACCCAGATGATCCTCGGCAACGGGCTTGCCGCGGGCACCATCACCGCCGTGCTGGTCAATGCCCTCTTTTCCCATCAGGGCGCGGCAAGACATCCGGCGGACCCGGCGCCTTCGATACAATCCACGCCCCAAGGAGCAAACGAGTGAGCGCGATCCGCGAAAAACTGTCCAGAGCCGGTGATCTGCTTTTGCGCCCCGGTCAGGTGCTTCTGCCGGAAGGCCCGCGAACCGGCATGGCAGTTGTCGTGCGCGGCGGGGTGTTCTGCCGGGTGGATACGGCACAGGCCTTGGCGAGAGACTACCCGGACCTCGTGCCGCTTGAGCTGCCGGATCATCTCCTGATGCCCGGTTTCGTCGATACCCACACGCACCTCACCCAGTCGCTCGGCAAGGCGCTGGTCTTCGGAGAGCCGTCGGAAATCTTCCGGCGGATCTGGGTGCCGCTGGAAGGCAGCCTGGACGAGCGCATGGTCTATCTTTCCGCCAAACTAGCCGCGCTGGAATGCCTGCGCGGTGGCTTCACGACCGCCGTCGATGCCGGCACCCGGTCGGAGGGCCACATCGGTGCGCTGGTGCGGGCGGCGCGGGATGTCGGGCTGCGCAGCGTCGTCGGCTTCATCTGCAACGATCTCGGCGGCACGGCGCACATCCCTGACGGGGATGTGATCCTGCGCCAGGCCGAGGCGCATCTGTCCACCTACCGACGCGATCCGCTCATCCATCCCTCTCTGGCAATATCCATTCCGGAAGTGGCCAGCGACGGGATGCTGAAGGCGGTCAGCGACATGGCTGGAGCGGCCGGGGCGGTGTTCCAGACCCATGTCAACGAACATCTCGTTGCCGTCGAACGCTGCCTCGTGGCGAGGGGGCGCCGGCCGATCGAGCATCTCGCGCATCTGGGGGCGCTCGGCCCGCAGGTCCTGCTTGCACATTCCACGCTTGTCACGCCGCATGAACTCAATCTGCTGCGTGAGAGCGACAGCGCCGTTGCCTACAATCCGGTCGCCAGCCTCTGGAAAGGAAATGCGGTTGCGCCGGCCCTGCAGATGGCAGCGCTCGGCGTCCGTTTCGGGCTCGGCACGGACGGAACGCGCGCGGACGGGTTCCGGCTGATGGACGCGGCCGAAGGTTTGCAACGCGCAGGTTTCGGCCTGGCGACAGGGGATTCATCCTGTGGCGGGGGCTGGCTCTGGCTCGACCGGGCGACATCGGGCGCCGCCAATGTCGCGGGCCTGGCGGGCGTCACTGGTTCGATTGCCGAGGGTTTGGCGGCCGATTTCCTGCTCGTTGATCTCGATCGACCCGAATTCACTCCCTCGTACGATCTCCCCTGGGAGCTCGTGCGCTACGGCAATCGCGACCAGATCGACGCTGTTTTCACCAATGGGCAGCTTCGGCTCTGGCAAGGCTGGCCTGTCGACTGGGATGCGCGGGCGCTGCTGGCAGAAGTTCGCGGCGATGCCGCCGCCGCCATCGCGAAGGCACCGATCCAACGCATTCACCCGCTTTCCGAAGCGCACCGTCATCTCGGAAACTACACATGAACCTAGACCTTTTCTTCATCTTGGCGGCGGTGACCTTCGTTTCCGCATTCATTCAGGGGGCGCTCGGTATCGGCTTTGCGCTCATCGTCGCCCCCGTCGTCGGAATGTTGAAACCCGAGCTGTTGCCCGTCACCCTGCTCCTGCTGATGCTGCCGCTCAATCTGCATGTGGCGGTGCGGGAACGCGAACATGTCGACTGGTCGGGCGCTCGCTTGATCACCGTGGGCCGGTTCGCGGGAACGTTTGCCGGCCTATGGTTGTTGGCCGCGCTTTCGTTGGATCAGCTGGATCTGGCCGTCGGCATTTTCACGGTGGTTGCAGCCGCTGCCGCCCTTGTCGCCCCACCCTTCACGCCGAACAGGCCGAGTGCGCTCGGTGTCGGGCTGTTCACGGGCATCACCGAAACCGCGACCGGTATCGGCGGCCCGCCGCTCGCCTTGCTCTACCAGCATGCAAAGGCGCCGGTCCTGCGGGCAACCGTTGCGCTCTGCTTCCTCGTTGGCGAGGTCATGTCGCTCGTCGTGCTGGCGATTTCCGGGCGCCTGGGCTCGGAGCAGCTTCTGGCAGCGCTCTATCTGACACCGGCGGTTCTGCTGGGAAGCGCCGTATCAAGGCTTGCGCATCATCGTATCGGCGGGCGCGGCCTGCGGATCGGCGTCCTGAGCTTTGCCATCGTTAGCGGATTGTTTCTCATCATTCGCTGAGCGAGCCAAGGGAGGGGCATCGAGGCCTGAGTGCGGTCGCAAGCGCCGTCAAGCGCGCGGCATGCCCATGGGACGAAGATGGCGGCGCAGTGCGGCGATGCGGAAAATCGCATTCGCCGCCCCATAGCCGCGATAGCCCTTGCGCTGGACGATTTCGAAGAAGAAGCCTTCACGGTAGGTGGGGCTGTAGAGCTGGAAATACTCGCCGTGTTCGTCGCGGTCGTAAAGGATGTTGTGGGACTGGAGTTTTTCGGTGAGGGCAGGGTCCAGGCCGAAGCGCGCTTCCAGATCGTCGTAATAGTTGGGTGAAATCTCAAGTGCGGCAAAACCGTTGGCGGCCAGCGCGCCGGCCGTGGCGAAGATGTCGTCGGTGGTGAAGGCGAGGTGCTGGATACCGGAACCGAAGGTTTCCGTGATGAAGCGCCCGGCGACAGTGTTGCGGTTTTCCGCGCCGTTCATGGTGATGCGCAACGACCCTTCGCTGTTTTCGATCGCCTGGCTGCGCACGAGGCCGGACGGATCGACGATATCGACCATGGGTGTTTTCCCGGCGTCGAAGATCGCGGTGTAGAACAGCAGCCAGGTGAGAAGCTCGTCATAGGGCATCGTCTGCGCGAGGTGATCGATGGTTTGGAGGCCTGCGTCGCGCGTGCCCGCCCCGTCTTCGATCGGATCGAACTCGATGTCCCAGATGCGGGCGAGGTCGGTGCTTCGGTCCAGAAGGTAGATGATGCCGCCGCCGACGCCGCGTACCGCCGGCATTTCGATCTCGCCGCGGTCGAGCGGCTGTTTGAAGGCTTCGGCGCCGAGGGCGATGGCACGCGCTCTTGCTGCCCAGGCGTCTTCGACGAGAAGACCCATCGCATAGGCGGATGTGCCGTGCACCAGATAGGAAGAGCTGGCAAAGCCTCGGTCATCCGCATTGACGACCAACCGGACGTCACCTTGCCGGAACACGGTGACTTTCTTGGTCTTGTGGCGCGCATCCCGGTGAAAGCCGAGGGTGCTGATCATCGTTTCGAGGGCCGGCGCCTCCGTCTCGTCTACCGCGAATTCGACGAAGGCGACGCCATCGACACGGCTGCGATCCGGCATGTCCGGGACGTTCACCGAAAGACCGGGATTGGCGCGGCGGACCCGGTCGCCGAGATAGACCAGCGAGCGGTATCCGTCGGCTGCGATGGCGGCGGGCGAGCCACCGCGGAACTGGTCGTTGAAGATTTCGAGCGACAGGTAACCATCGTAGCCGGTCTCCGCGACGGCCGCCATGAAGGCCTCGACCGGTAACTCGCCTTCACCCGGCATGTTGCGGAAGTGTCGGCTCCAGTAGAGAAGGTCCATGCCGATCTTCGGCGCATCGGCGAGTTGGATGATGAAAATCTTCTCTTTCGGGATCGAGCGGATCGAATTGACATCGATCTTGCGCGCGAGCGTGTGAAAGCTGTCGAGGATCAGCCCGATATTGGCGTGATCGGCCCGCCGCACGATTTCCCAGGCATCCCGGTGATCATGGATATGGCGCCCCCAGGCGAGCGCTTCATACCCGACCCGCAGGCCGCGTTTTGCCGCGCGCTCGCCGAGTTCGTGGAAGTCGGCTGCCGCGCGGTCCAGGCCACCGAGGGCGGCGCTGGAAACGTTCGAACAGACGAGCACGAGGTCCGTGCCCATGTCCTGCATGAGGTCGAATTTGCGTTCGGCCCGATCGAAGGTGCGGCTACGCAGCGGTTCCGGCATGCCCTCGAAATCACGGAATGGCTGGAAGAGGGTGATCTCCAGGCCGAAATCGCGCACCATGCGGCCGAGCTGTTTCGGGCTCTCGTCAAAGACGAGGAAGTCGTTTTCGAAGATCTCGACACCGTCAAAACCTGCCTTGGCGATGGCTCCGAGTTTGTCACGCAGGTCGCCACTGAGCGAGACGGTGGCGATCGAGGTCTTCATGGCGTCCTCCTTCAGCGTGCGAGCCTGTTGAAATGCGCGAGCATGCGGTCGGCGTCCGGCTCGCGGCCGGTAAACAGCCGGAATGCATCGACCGCCTGGAACACTGCCATGCCGCCGCCATCGAGCGTCCGGCAGCCAAGGTCCCGCGCCGCGCGCAAAAGCCCGGTTTCAAGCGGAAAATAGACGACCTCGGCAACCCAGTGCCGGCGGTCGAGGAGATCGGCCGGCAGGGGGAGGCCGGGATATTTCGCCATGCCGGTCGGCGTTGCGTGCACGAGGCCGGCAACGGCCTGCGTGGCATGCGCCAGGTCATCGGCAGCATCGACGACGGCCTTCGGGAAGAGGGCGGCCATGGTATCGGCGAGCGCCACCGCACGCTCGTTCTCCCGGTCGAAAACAAGAAGCTTCTCCAACCCAAGTGACAGGAGGGCATAGGCGGTGGCGGCTCCGGCGCCGCCAGCGCCAAGCTGCAAGGCCGACGATAAATCCGCTTGCGGCAGGCCCCGTCGAAAACTTTCGGCAAACCCCCACCAATCCGTGTTGTGGCCGGAGCGCTTGCCGTTGCGAAACACCACGGTGTTGACCGCCCCAAGGTCCCGGGCCTGCGGAGAGAGTTCATCGAGATGGGCAATGACACTCTGCTTGCACGGATGGGTAATGTTGAGGCCGGCGAGCCCACGGGCTCCCGCCTCGTCGAGCAGGCGCGGAAGATCCGCCGGTGTCGCGCCGATCTGGCTGAGATCGATCAGCTCATAGTCATAGGAGAAGCCTTGTGCCTCGCCTTCGCGCATATGCATGGCCGGGGTCAGCGATGCCTGAATGCCGGCGCCGATCAGTCCGGCCTTCAAGGGTTTCAACAGGATCTCGCTCATCTCTCGCAGTCCATTGAGGTGACATCCGGCCCACCTGTTCCGGCGGGCCGGTTCGCTGGCCTTATTTGCCGCGGATCGTCTCGAGTTCCTTGAAGAGTGCGGTAACCGTCTCCGGGCCGATCTCCGCAGCGAACTTGTCGATCAGCGGCTTGACGGCGTCGCGCAGCTTCTGGGTTTCCTCCGGCGAGAGCTCGTTGACCTCCATGCCGGTCGCCTTGATGTCCTCGATGGCCTTGGCGTCCACTTCACGCGATACCTTGCGCTGGTAGTCGCGTGCCTCCGTGGCAGCGGACTGGAAGACAGCCTTTTCCTCGTCGTTCAGCCCGTCCCAGACCTTCTTGCTGATCAGCACGATCTGCGGATTGTACTGGTGACGGGTCACCGTCATGTATTTCTGCACTTCGTAGAACTTGGCGTTCAGGATGTTGGCGGCGGGGTTTTCCTGGCCGTCGACAGTGCCGGTTTCGAGCGCCGTATAGAGTTCGGTATAGGGCAGCGGCACGGCATTGGCGCCGAGGCTGTTGAACAGCTCGATCGGGATCGGCGACTGGATCGTGCGGATCTTCAGCCCGCTGATGTCTTCCAGCTTGGTGACCGGATGACGGTTGTTCGTGAGGTTGCGGAAGCCGAGCTCCCAGTAACCAAGGCCGACGAGACCGGCGTCGGGCAGGAGGTCCATCAGGCCCGTGCCGAAGGCGCCGTCCATCACCTTGTCGGCTTCCTCGCCGCTGTTGAACAGGAAGGGCAGGTCGACGGCACCGAACTGCTTGACGTTGCTTGCGAGAATGCCGGCATTCAGCACGGTCATCTCGATCACGCCGCCCTGCAGCGCAGAAACGGTCTGCACGTCGCCGCCAAGCACGCCGCCGGGGAACAGCTTCACATCGATCTTGCCGCCGCTCTTCTCCTTGATCAGTTCAACGAACTTCTCCATGCCGGTCACCTGCGGGTGACCCTTGTTGTTCGCCGAGGCGAATTTCAGCTGGTGCTCGCGGATTTCTGCCGAGGCTGGAAGTGCGGCCAGCACGGCGAGTGGCACGATTGCCCCAAGCGCCAGTTTCTTCAGTGTGTTGAGCATGTTTTCCTCCCAGGTTTGGCCGCGCTTTTGCGTTCGGCCGGTTGATCGACTGCTCAGTGCCCCATCAGTGCCACGGGAAACGTGACGAGTTGCGGGAACAGGACGAGCAGCAGAAGCACGATGATTTCGGCGATGAGGAAGGGCATCACGCCCTTCATCAATTGCTCCATGTTGAGCTTGGAAACACCACAGATGACGTTGAGCACGGTGCCCACCGGCGGCGTGATCAGGCCGATGGAATTGTTGATGATGAACAGCACGCCGAAATAGACCGGATCGATACCCGCCTCCTTGATGACGGGCATCAGCACCGGCGTCATGATGAGAATGGTCGGTGTCATGTCCATGGCGGTGCCGACCACGACGACGAGGGCCATGATGGCGAGCAGCAGCAGCGTCTGGTTGTCCATAAGGGGTTCGAGCAGGGACACGAGTTCGCCGGGCACGTCAGCGACGGTGACGAGCCAGGCGGAGACGGCCGCGCAGGCGACGAGGAACATGACGACGGAGGTGATCTTGGCGGCCGCGACGAAGACGCCGAAGAGTTTTGCCGGCGGCAACTCGCGATAGACGACCATTGCGACGAACAGCGAATAGACTGCCGCAACCACGCCCGCCTCCGTCGGCGTGAATACGCCGAACTTCAGCCCGACAATGATGATGACAGGCAGCATCAAGGCCCAGATGCTGTCGACGAAGGCTTTCAGGCGCACCGCACCGCTCTGGCGTGGCGGCAGCGCGAACTGCTCCTTGCGCGCGACGAGCAGCCAGGTGATGCAGAGCGCGACTGCGATCATCAGGCCGGGAAAGATGCCGGCAAGAAACAGCTTGGTGATCGAGACGCCGCCGATGACACCGTAGAGGATGAAGCCGATCGACGGCGGGATGATCGGGCCGATGACCGAAGCGGAGGCCAGCAGGCCGCCGGTGCGCGCCGGATCGTGGCCGGATTTCACCATCATCGGGTAGAGCAAGGCGCCAAGGGCTGCAGCATCGGCGACCGCTGAACCGGAGAGGCTTGACAGGATGCAGGCCGCGAAGATGGCGACGAAACCGAGCCCGCCGCGGATATGTCCGACCAGCGCCATGGCGAGGTTGACGATGCGGCGCGACAGGCCGCCGGTGTTCATCACTTCGCCGGCAAGCAGGAAGAAGGGCACGGCCATCAGGGGGAAACTGTCGGCGCCATTGAGCACGTTCTGGGCGACGATCTGCGCATCGAACAGGCCGAGATACATCATCAGCGCGACACCGCTGATGATCAGCGCGAAGGCGATCGGCACGCCGAGCGCCATGGGAACAAGAAGGGCGCCGAGGAAGATTGTGACGGTCATCGGTGCAGCCTCAATGTTTGACGGAAGGCGTGGCGAGGGACGGCTCCGGCTGGTGCTCCAGCGCCACCTCGTCCTCGCTGTCCTTGACGAATTCGGCGGTGGTGACGTCGATGCGGCCGGTGATAACGCCGATCATGTCGGCGAGAATGAGCAGCAGGGCGGGCACGCCGAACGCGAGGCCGGCGCCGTAGAAGACGCCCATGGAAATCCCCGTTGCGGGCGCCGAGACGTGCAGGTTGATCACGGTCTGTGTCCAGCTTCCGCTGATCATCAGCCATGTCGCCCAGAGCATCAGCGCCTGCCCGGCAAGGACCGCAACCTTAGCCGCGGTGGGCGGCAAACGGCGCAGAAGGGAATCCACACCCAGATGGCCGTGTTCACGCATGGCGACGACCGCACCGAGAAAGGTCAGCCAGACGAAGAACATGCGTGACAATTCTTCCGAATAGGTGATGCCGGTATTGAAGGCGTAGCGCAGGACGACGTTGCCGAAGACGAGCACGACCATGCCGGCGAGCAGGGCGGCGATCGCGACCTTCAGCAGCCGAAAGCAGAAATCGATGATGCGAACCATAACGCTCCTCCCAAAGCGATTTGCCGCTGGCGCGGCCTGTCTCCGTTCCTAGCGCAGGTCCGGTGTGGCGCATTAGCGCTATGGTGCAGCGGCGTCCTCCTCCAGGCCGCCGGTGTATCTACAAAATGTACGAACTAGTACGTATGTCAAGTGGAGTCTCTTGAAAGACCCCGGTAAGCTCAATATGACTTTCATCGGGGGCAAGATGGGAAGGCTGGTTCGCCGACCTGTTTGGCGGCGTTTTCGTGATGGAAATCAAGTTGATCGCGGGAAGTGGCGAGGAAGATGGCAGCGCGGGCCGAGGCGAGTCGAAAAAATGATCCGGAGCGGACGAAGGAAGATATCCTCGTCGTCGCCACGGAGGAATTCGCGACCCATGGTCTCGCCGGCGCGCGTGTCGATGCCATCGCGGAGCGTACGCGCACGTCCAAGCGCATGATCTACTACTATTTCGGCGGCAAGGAGGGGCTCTACCTCTCCGTGCTGGAGCGCGCCTATCGCAAGATCCGCACGCTGGAAGAGGACCTCAAGCTCGCCAGTCTGGCGCCCGAAGAAGCGCTGCGAACGCTTATCGCCAGCACCTTCGATCATGACGAGGCCAATCCGGATTTCGTGCGGCTGGTCAGCATCGAGAACATCCACCATGCAGCGCATATGCTGCGTTCGGAGGCGATCCGCGATCTCAACGTCTCGGTCATCGAAACGATCGCCGGCATCCTGGAGCGCGGGATCGCGGAGGGCGCTTTCAAGCGCCAGGCCGACCCGATCGACGTCCACATGCTGATCAGCGCCTTCTGCTTCTTCCGCGTCTCGAACCGCTACACCTTCGGAACGATTTTCCGGCGAGACCTGTCAGAGCCGGAAACGATGACACGGCACAAGGGTCTGATCGCTGACGCGGTTATTCAATACCTCAAGGGCTGAGTAGTCCGGTATCCGCCGCCTATGCTTGCTTCAGTTGGGAAATATGTCACGCTACGGCACAGAGTAACGGCCAACGCGCTGCAGCTTTAGGTCGTTGTTCAGCTTTCTGCCCTAACGTCAGGCAATTGCATGCGGGGATCTCGGATGGGCGTGGTGACGCTGGACCAGGTGGAGCGCCAGATAGCGCGCGGGTTTCGCCTTCTGCGCTTTGCCCCGGATATCGAGGCTGCGTTCCGAAAAGACTATGCGGCGGAGCGGGTGCGGCTGGCGGCGATCTGGGGCGTGATCGGCACGCTGATCTACGACCTGGTCTATTTCGGCGACCGTACCATGATGGTGGACGTCTTCACCGAGCTGGTCATCGTTCGCTTCCTGGTGTTCACGCCGTTCGTGATCGGGTGCATCCTTGCTGTTCGCCGCTGGCCGGATGCGCTGCTCTACGACGTTCTTTCCATTGCGATTGCCGTGCTGGGCGTCACCTTGCCCATGGCTGTCGCCACGCAGAGCGCAAGCCCTTACCTGTTCGTCTACCAGAACGGTAATTCCGCGGCCTTCCTGTTCTTCGTCATCGCGTTGCGGCCGCGCTTTCCCGCCGTGCTGGTGGGGCTTGTGTTGATGTGCACCTCGCATTTCATCACCACGCAACTGACGGGCGCCTTCGACGCCGTCACCTATTCCGGCATCATCACCTTTTATGTGACGCTCTCGATCTTCCTGGCGGTCAGCGCCTATTTCCTCGAGCGGATGGATCGACAGAATTTTCTCAATCAACTGCGGGGCAGCCTGCTTTATGCGCAGCTCGAATACAATTCCGAGCGCGATGAACTGACGGGATTGCTGAACCGGCGGTCGCTTGCACGGATTTGCGCGCGGCTGTGGAGCGGCACTCCCCAATCCGCCGTCGCCGCCATCCTGCTCGACATCGATCATTTCAAGCGGTTCAACGACGTCCATGGCCATATCGAAGGCGACGCCTGCCTTCGCGCGATCTCGCAGTGCATTCGCGATACGGCGGACGAGGCGTCGTTCGTGTTCCGTTTCGGCGGGGAGGAGATGCTCGTGCTCTCGCCCATTCGCGAACCCCTGACGGCGTTGGCAGCGGCGGAGCGTATCCGGGTTGCCATCGAGAGCCTCGCCATGCGCCATCGCGGGCTCGAAGAGGGCTGCGTGACCGTCAGTCTGGGGGTAGCGTTCGCGGCGCCGTCACAGGTAACGCTTGAAGGGCTTCTGCGGGATGCCGACAGCGCGCTCTACGAAGCCAAACGCAAGGGTCGAAACATGGTGGTTCTTGCCGGAGGGACAGTCGCCGGCACCCGTGTGGCCTAGGATCGACGCCTGGAGAGGCGCCTGATCATGCGAAGACGTGGGCCTTGCCCGTCACACCGAGGTGGACGAGGGCGCCAAGGGCAGGGAGGGCGATGCTGGACGTCTTGATCAGGATTGGCGGCAGTGCGATATCGGGAAGGGCGACGGCGACGGTGCACACGGCGCCGCCGAACTGCACGTCGACCACGCGCCCGCCTTCCTGCGGTGTGGCACCATCGACGACGATACTGATCTGTTCCGGTCGCAGCATGATTTCCGCCTTGCCCGCATGGCCGCTTTCGACAGGCACGCGCCCCAGGGCGCAGTCGGCGAAACCGTTCGTCACCGTCGCCGGCAGCAGCACGGCATCTCCGAGAAACCGCGCGGTTTCCGGGTCGCGCGGGTGCTGGTAGAGCGTCTGGGGCGAACCCGCCTGGACCAGGCGCCCCTCCCGCAGCACGGCAACCTGATCGGCGAAGGAGAGGGCTTCCGTCTGGTCGTGGGTGACGAGGATGGCGGTGATGCCGGCCGTCTGCAGAACACGCACGACCGCCTTGCGCATGGTTTCGCGCAGGCCCGTGTCGAGGGCAGAGAACGGTTCGTCCAACAACATGAGCTGCGGCCGTCGGCCGAGCGCCCGGGCCAGTGCCACGCGCTGTTGCTGTCCGCCGGAAAGCTGATGTGGTCGGCGTGTCGCCATGGCGCCGTCGAGTTCGACCATGTCCAGCAGGTCGGCAATGCGACGTGCCCGATCCGGTGCACCACGCGCGAAACCGAAGGCGATGTTGTCGGCGACGCTCAGGTGGGGAAACAGCGCGCCGTCCTGCGAGACGATGCCGATGCCACGTTTGTGCGCCGGTACACCCGCCGGTCCTTCGGCAAACTGCTTTCCATCGAAACGCACGATGCCCCTGTCGGGGAATTCGAAGCCGGCGATGATGCGCAGGAGCGTCGACTTGCCCGAGCCGGAGGGGCCGACCACCGCAGTCCGGCTGTCGGGCTCGACGGAAAGGCTGACGCCATCCAGCGCCGCCACCGGGCCGTACCGCTTGCTGATGGTCTCAAGATGCAGCAGCGTCATTGGCCGGCCGTCCGTTTCGATTGCGCATGAAGGAAGAGGGTGAGCGGCAACGACAGCACCACCATCATCACCGCGTAGGGTGCGGCCGCGACATAGTCGATCTCGCTGGTGAGCGCCCAGAAACGGGTGGCGAGCGTATCGACACCGGTCGGAGCGAGCATCAGCGTGGCGGTCAGTTCGTTGGTGATGCCGAGCGAGACCAGGGCAACGCTGGCGGCGGCACCGGGCGCGGCGAGCCTGAGCGTGATCTGACGCACGGCCTGGCCAGGCGTGCGACCGAGCGCCACGGCCGCGCGCTCAAGCTCCACCGGCGCCTGCGCGATGCTGGCACGCAGGCCCACCATGGCGCGCGGCAGGAAGAGCAGCACATAGCCGGCGAGCAGCAGGGCGAAGGTCTGGTACAACGGCAGCAGGAAGCGCACCGTGACGGACACAAGCGCAAGCGCCACCACGACGCCCGGCAGCGAGCCGACATAGTAGTGGCAGGCCTCGAGAAACCGTTGCAGCCGGCCGGGCGCGCGCACGGACAGCCAGGCCATGGGGGCCGCAGCCATGGTCGCGAGGATGCCGCCGGCCAGGGCCAGCACGATGGTCTGCCCCACCGCACCGGTGACCTCATTGTCCCAGATGGCGGCACCGCCAAGCCAGAGCCAGCGGCCGAGCGTCAGCAGCGGTACGCCGAGCGTCAGCATCGCGAGCGTTGCCGGCAGAAGCAGGACGGGCAGAGCGAAGCGCCCCAGTCGTTGCAGATTGGCTGGCCGCGCCGCGCCGGCACCGATGCGTGCATACCGCTCGTTGCCGCGCAGCAGCACTTCGAGGCCGAGCAGGAATAGGCAGCAGGTAACCAGGACGCCGCCGATCATGCTGGCGGCCGGGCTGTTGTAGGAGGACTGGAACTGGTCGACGATGGCCGTGGCCAGCGTGTCGAAACGGATCATCGCGAACAGCCCGTATTCAGACAGGAGATGCAGGCCGATCAGCAGCGAGCCGCCGCAGATGGCAAGGCGCAGTTGTGGCAGGACCACGCGGAAGAACACGGCGACGGGCGCAAGGCCGAGCGAGGCGGCAGCGTCCTCCACCGCAGGATCCAGCCGGCGGAGAGCCGCGGCCACCGGCAGATAAAGAAACGGAAAATAGGCGAGAACCGCGACGAACACGCCACCGGCGAGGCCCCGTATGCCCGGAACGAGGCTGACCCAGGCGTAGCTGTGCACGAAAGCCGGCACGGCGAGCGGCGTTATCGCCAGCCACGCCCAGAGGCGCGCGCCGGGAATGTCGGTGCGTTCCGTCAGCCAGGCAAGGCCAACAGCGACCGCGATCGACAGCGGAATGGTCAGCAGTTCGAGGTAGAGGGTGCCGAGGATGAGTTCGCCGACGCGCGGGCGAAAGACCAGCGTCTTTACCGTTTCCCAGCCGACATCATAGGTCACCCAGCCGATGAAGCCGAGCGGCACGAGACTGAACATGGCCACCAACGCGGCAAACACGATCACCGGAACATGCGGACGGGACGCGCCCATGCGCCTGCGCGCTGGCCATGCCTCGGTGAATGCTTCTGCTGTGCTATCCTGCAACACGGCCCATGCCTTCATGTCACGCGAACAAGGGGAGGCCGTTGCAACATTCAGCGGCCATCCGGCCTTGCCGTAAGGATTTCTTGAGTAAAAGGCAATGGTTTGTCGTGTGGCGGTCGGCGCGACACATCGCTTCTGGCATCGACCGCAATCCCGTTATAAGTAGAGTTTTGTTGGCCAGTTTTGCGCCGGCACCCGGGATTTCGAGCAGGAGAACACCATGAACATGTCGATCCGAATGACGGTGGCGGCGTTGTCGCTCTTTGCAGCGGCGTCGCTGACGTCCGGCGCTCGCGCGCAGGACGCGGGCGAACTCGTCATCTACAATGCCCAGCATGAAGGGCTCGGAAAGGCCTGGATCGATGCCTTCACGAAGGAGACGGGCATCAAGGTGGTGGTCCGCAAGGGCAGCGACATGGAGTTCGCCAACCTGATCCTCCAGGAGGGTGACCTGACGCCGGCCGATGTGTTCCTGACGGAAAACTCGCCGGCCATGGCGCTGCTCGACACGGCGGGACGCTTTGCGCCAGTCGACAAGGAAACGCTCGATCAGGTGCCGCCGGCGTATCGCCCGGCAGACGGCATGTGGACCGGGATCGCAGCGCGATCGACGGTGTTTGCCTATGACAAGACGAAGCTCACCGAAGAAACGCTACCGAAGTCGATGCTCGATCTCGCCGATCCGGCCTGGAAGGGCCGTTGGGGGGCATCGCCGGCCGGTGCGGATTTTCAAGCGATCGTTGGCGCGCTCCTGCAGCTCAAGGGCGAGGAGGTAACATCTTCCTGGCTGACGGCGATGAAGGAAAACGCGACACCCTACAGGGGCAACAGCGTTGCGATGAAGGCGGTCAATGCCGGGGAAATCGAAGGGGCGGTGATCTACCACTACTATTGGTTCGGGGATCAGGCAAAGACCGGTGAAAACAGCAACAACGTGGCGCTGCACTACTTCAAGAACCAGGATCCGGGCGCCTTCGTCAGCATCTCCGGTGGCGGCGTCCTGAAGACCAGCAAACACCAGAAGGAGGCGCAGGCGTTCCTGAAGTGGATTACTGGCACGTCCGGCCAATCCATCCTGCGCGATGGCGATTCGTTCGAATATGCGATCGCGGGTGACGCCAATCCCAAGCTCGTTCCGCTCAAAGATCTCGATGCGCCGAAGGTGGAGGCCTCCACACTCGACAACAAGAAGGTCGTGGAACTGATGACCGCCGCCGGCCTGCTTTGATCACAGGCGGTGCGCGTCTCAGCCGCGCACCGCCTGCATCTGCCTACACTTCGAACACGTCCTCGAACGATTCAGGGAAGCTCTTGCGGGCGACCTGCTCGTCGATGGCCAGCATCGCCTCATAGGACAGCGGGTCGAAATCCTTCTCCACCGCCACGACTTCACGCCCGAAAAGCAGGCTGAGGCGGGCGGCGTCGAGATTGCCGCGTTCGAACGGTTCCGCACCGAAATGGTGCCAGAGAGCATGCAGGAAGGCGGCGTCGATGCGGTGTTCCGCAGTGCCGGGGCGGCCGCGGCGGGGCAGCGCCTTGACCGGCGTCACCCCGCGTGGATTGGCGCGGCGGATGGTGAACTGCACACCCGTGCCCGGCATGCCGGATGGAAAACCGCGGTGCTTGATCATGTCGGGCAGGGTTGCCATGGGATGCTCCTATGCGGTGGCCTGGCCGATCTTGTCTTGCGTCTTCGTCTCGAAGTCGGAGGCATCGTGCCGCTCATGCAGCTGCTCGGACGGATCGCCGTTCAGCCGATTGACCATGCGGCCGCGCTTGACCGCCGGGCGGACGGCGATTTCGGCGGTCCAGCGCTGGACGTTCTTGTAGCTGTCGACATCGAGAAAGGTGCCGGCGTCGCCATATTGCTTGTGCTGCGCAAGGCCACCGTACCAGGGCCAGATCGCCATGTCGGCGATGGTATAGGCAGTGCCCGCCATGAACTGGTTTTCGGCCAGATGTCGGTCGAGCACGTCGAGCTGGCGCTTCACTTCCATCGCGTAGCGGTCGATGGCGTATTGGATGTGGATCGGCGCATAGGCATAGAAATGGCCGAAGCCGCCGCCGAGGAACGGTGCCGAGCCCATCTGCCAGAACAGCCAGTTGAAGGTTTCGGTCCGGGCGCGCAGGTCGTCCGGCAAGAAGGCACCGAATTTTTCGGCGAGGTAGAGCAGGATGGAGGCGGATTCGAAGACGCGGACCGGTGCCCCGCCGCCCTTCGGCGCGTGATCGAACAGTGCTGGGATCTTGGAGTTCGGGTTGACATCGACGAAGCCGGAGCCGAACTGGTCGCCGTCCCCGATGCGGATTGGCCAGGCGTCGTATTCGGCGCCCGTGTGACCTGCTGCCAGAAGCTCCTCCAGCAGGATCGTCACCTTCACGCCGTTCGGTGTGGCAAGCGAATAAAGCTGCAGAGGATGTTTTCCGACCGGCAAGGCCTTGTCATGGGTCGGCCCGGCAATGGGGCGGTTGATATTGGCGAAGGCGCCGCCATTGCCCTTTTCCCATGTCCAGACCTTCGGCGGTTCATAACCGGCGGGAAAATTATCGGCGGGGGATTTCTCAGTCATGCAAATATCCTCGTTCTGAAGGAGCATAGCCAATTTGCGAGGACAGCGTCACCCGGCACAAGACGATGCGCTGCATCTCTGCACAGTTCTATCGTGCCCATATGCGCAGGGCATCCTTCAGATAGGGATGGTTTTGAAAAACTGCGACAGCCGCCTCCCGACATTGTCAGACAGAAGGCGGCTTTTTACGCGATTGGCTCAAATGTGAGGCGGAGCGAGAGCGATGGCCTGAGCGCTACCGCAACCCCTTTGCGCGGTCCCACGCCTGCGACCACATTTTCAGGGCTTTCTGACTGAGTGCTTTCGGAAGGTGCAGGCGCTTCTGTGCCTCCTCGGAGGGGTAGAGGTTGGGATTTGCCCTGAGCTTTTCGTCGAGAAGGGCAAGTGCTGCCTTGTTCGCGGTCGAGAAGCCGGTCTCCTGCGCGGCGGCGGCCGCGATCTCCGGGCGCATGAAGAAGTCGATGAAGGCGTGGGCGGCTTCCGGGTGGGATGCATCGGCCGGGATGGCGAGCACGTCGGTCCAGACGAGGTTGCCCTCCTTCGACAGGCGATAGGTGACGGTGAACGGCTTGCCGGCTTCCTTGGCGCGGCTGCTGGCGATCAGCATGTCACCGGAAAAGCCGATAGCAAGGCACAGGCCGCCGTCGGCGAGATCATTGACATAGCTGGAGCTGTGAAACTTGCGCACATAGGGGCGGACCTTGGTGACGACGTCCACCGCCTTTTCAAGCTCCGCCTTGTCGGTCGTATCGGGGTTGAGCCCCAGATAGATCAGCGCGAGGCCCAGCACCTGTTCCGCGTCATCAAGCATGCCAACGCCGCAGGAGGCGAATTTCTCGACGATTTGCGGATCGAAGACCATGCGCAGCGAATCGACCGGCGCGTCCGGCATGATTTCTGCGACCTTCTCGACATTGTAGCCGACGCCGGTCGTGCCCCACATCCAGGGCACATTGTGGGCATTGCCGGCATCGACGCTCTCGCCGCGCGCCAGCACGGCCGGATCGAGATTGCCGAGGTTGGCAAGGCGACTGCGGTCGAGCGGCGCCCAGACGCCGACCGGGAGCTGGCGCAAGAGGTGAGGGGAGAGATTGACGGTCACCAGGTCATAGCCGGATTTGCCCGTCAGCATCTTGGTCTCGACCATGTCGTTGGAATCGAACAGGTCGTAGGAAACCTTGATGCCCGTCTCCTTCTCGAATTCGGCAATCGATTGGGCGCTGAAATAGGACTCCCAGGAATAGAGGTAGAGAACCTTTTCCTCAGCCGGTGCCGAGGTGGCGAAAAGGCATGCCGTCGCAAGCGCGAGCCAGCGTTTCATCGTCGTTCTCCGTTTCTGATGACAGGTTATCGGGGTTGCTGTTGTGTGACACAGTGGATACCGCCGCCGTTTTCGTAGATGCGGTCGACGTCGATCTGGACGATGCGGCGGCCGGGATGCAGCCGGCCGAGAACATCCTTCGCCAGCGCATCCGCTTTCCTGTCCCCGAATTGCGGCGTGTAGAGCGCGCCGTTGCCGACATAATAGTTCGCGTAGCTGCTCAAAAAGTCCTCGCTCGTCGAACGACCCTCGGTCGCTGAGGGAACGGAAACGATCTCGAAACTCCGGCAGCGGGCGTCACGCGCCTTCGCGAGGATGGCCAGCGCCTCGTCATGGGCGTGCGCCCATTCCGACGTGTCGCCGGGATAGCTGCTGGCCACAATGAGGCCCGGCGCCACGAAGCGTAGCGAACCGTCGATATGCCCGTCCGTGATATCGAGCCCGCGCACGCCCGGCACCCAGATGACGGTTTCGACGCCGAGGACAGCCTTCAGGCGCTGCTCGATATCGGCACGCGTCATGCCGGGATTGCGATTGTCGTTCACCCAGCAGCTTTCGGTGAGGAGAAGCGTGCCGTCGCCGTCATATTCGATGCCGCCGCCTTCGCCGCAGAGTTCGGCATCATGAAGGTCGACGCCCGCCAACGCCGCGATCTCTCCGGCAAGCCTGCTGTCGCGCGCATGCGCCTGCTTGTTGCCCCAGCCGTTGAATCCGAAATCGACGGCGGCGACGCCGCCGTCTGTCTTGCGGACGAAGACCGGGCCGCTGTCGCGCGCCCACATGTCGTCGGTCGGGATAGCGACTAGCTGGACCTTTGGCCCGCAGAGACGGGCAGCCAGATCGTGCTGGTCTGCCGGAGCAGCCATGGAAACGGGCTCGTTTTCCGCGATCGCCGCGGCAAGCCGGCCGAGCGTTTCCTGAACGCTTTCGAAATAGGCGCCGGGACCACCATAGAAGCGAGGCGTTGATGGCCAGGCCATCCATGTTCTCTCGTGCGGTTCGGCTTCGGCGGGAACGGATATCATCCCGATATTCTCCTCTTCGGCACGGCTGCGGGCAGCCGGCATCAATGCCAGGCCTGCGGTTGCCAGAACAAAGCGACGGCGCGACAGGGTAGCGTATTGCCCGCTCACAGGGGCTGTTCCTGCGTAATGCAGTGGATCGCGCCACCGGCGGGCACGACGGCGCCGACATCCACGGTGACGATCCGGCGGTCCGGGAAGGCGATGGCAACAGCCGCCTTTGCTTCCTCGCTCGAAGCGCGCCCGAAGGTCGGCATCACCACGCCGCCATTGGTCAGCGCGAAGTTGATGTAGGAGCGGGCAAAGATCTCGCTGGTCGCCTCGACATCGTAGGCTTCCGGGATGGGGATCACCTCAAAGCTGCGGCCGCGCGCATCCGTCTGGCTGCGCAGCGCGGCAAGGTTGTCGGCGAGGATGCGGCCGTGCAGGTCGGTCGGATCGGGATTGTATTCGAACATCACGACGCCCGGGCGCACGAAGCAGCACATGCCGTCGACATGGCCGTCCGTTTCCAGATCCAGCGGATCGCCCGGCAGCCAGACGACCTTTTCAAGGCCGAGCATGCGCAGGAGTTCCTGTTCGACCCAGGCTTTCGAGAGGCCCGGATTGCGGTTGGGATGCAGCAGGCTCGTCTCAGTGGCGATGAGCGTGCCATCGCCGTCGCAGGCCAGCGAGCCGCCTTCGCAATGAATGAACGACTTAGCGATCTCCGCGCCTTCGTGCGCCAGCACACGGCCGGCCAGTGCATCGTCGGCGTCGAAAGGCGTGTGTTTGCCGCCCCAGGCGTTGAACCGCCACGAAACGCCGGCAAGACCGCCGTCTGCTCGTTTCAGGAAGGTGGGGCCGGAATCACGGATCCAGCAATCGTCGATCGGTATCTCGACCACCTCGATCCCTTCACCAAGATAGGCGCGGGCATCTGCGGCGTGTTGGGGATGCGCCACCATGTTGACCGGCTCGAAGCCAGCGATCGCATGCGCGACATCGGCATAGGCTCGCTGCATGGCAGGCAGGCGGTCGCCATAAAGGTCCTTGCGGTGCGGCCAGGCCATCCACGTCTTGGCATGCGGTTCGAATTCACCCGGCCGGCGCAGCTTCACCTGTGGTTGCGGCGATACTCTCGTATCCATTCTTGACTCCTGTCCATTTGCTGAGCTCATTGTTGGACGAATGGAAGTGCTGCACAAACGAGAAGCATTCCTGCTTGAAATGAATGGAATTCATGAATGGTTACGTTCCGCCACATCCCACCGACCCAGTTCCTGAAGGGGTTCGAGGCCGCTGCCCGCCTTGAAAGCTTCAGCCGTGCTGCAGAGGAAGTGGGCCTCACCCAGTCGGCCATCAGCCACCAGATGCGGCTGCTCGAAGGCCAGATCGGGCAGCCGCTGTTCCTGCGCGTTGGCCGGGAGGTGCGGCTGACGGATGCCGGGCGCGACTATCACCGCACGGTGCGGCGCTGCCTCGACATGATGGAGGAGGGCTACCGGCGCCTTGAGCCCTATCGCAAGCCCGGCAGCGTCGTCATCTATGCGCCGCAGGATTTCGCCCGGCGTTGGCTCCTGCCGCGTCTGCCGGCGCTGAAGGTCGCAGCCCCGGCCTGTGATCCCTGGCTGGACACCGGCGGGGCGACGGTCGATTTCGAGACGATGGAAGTGGATATCGCCCTCATCCACGCTCCTGAGCCACCGCCCGGCTGCGAAAGTCTTCTCATCGCCCGCGACCGGCTTTCGCCCGTTGCAGAACCGGCTCTTGCAGCAACACTGCGACAGCCGTCCGATCTCCTGCTTGCGCCCTTGATCCATGAGGAAAGCCCGATCGGTTGGGCCGACTGGCTGGCCCATGCCGGCATCGAGGCGGGCAAAGTGTGGAAGGGCACGAATTTCAGCGATAGCGACATGGCCCTTGCCGCGGCGGAACTCAGCCAGGGCGTCGTGCTTGCAAGCCTGTTTCTGGCTGGAGATGCTCTTGCCGCCGGTACCCTGGTCCGGCCCTTTGACGCCGCTGTCGATTCCGGCCGGTCCTGGTATGCGCTTTCCAGCGCCGACCGACTCGATGATGGTGACGTGCGGGACGTCTGGTCCTGGTTGGGTCAGCAGGCCGCGGAAACGGAAACTGACCAACCCGTGCCTCGTCACGACGGTCGTTAAGCCGGCACCGCCGACCTTGATTTTTGAATAAGCGTCTTATGTTGACCGTCGAAGCTAGTGCGGCATGCTTCCGTCCGGGCATGCCGGCTGGCTATTTCAACGTCTCAAGAAGTGTCTTCATGCCTTTGTTTTCTCTCTTTCATCGCCTCGCTGCTTTCTCGATTCTTTTCGTTTTCCTGACCGCACCCGGTTTTGCCCAGGCGCCGACGCAGGAGGCTATCCGGCAATCGGATGTGATTTCGGCGGAGATGAAGGCACTCGCAAAGCAGGGGGATACGGAGGGCGCCCGCCGCAAAGCGGAGGAGGCAAGCGCGCGGTTCAAGGCACAAGGCGAGGCTTGGCTTGCCGCGAGCTATGCGGTTTCGGCCGCCGACTACGCCATGCGTGCGGGCGATGCTGCTGGCGTCGACAAGGAATACTATCCCCGAATGCAGGAGCTGCTGGCAACGCTGGAACCGGTCGAGGAGACGCGGGCCAACCTGCTGCTCGAACTGCTGATGGATGCCAAGGGCAAACTTGGCGACAAGGACCGGCAGGATGCACTTGGCGAGCTCTATGAGGAGCGGATCCGTAAGGCGCATGGCAGGAACAGCGAGCAGGACATCGACGGCCGCGTCCGCACCGCCTACAGCCTGCTCGAAAACGGCCGGCTTGAGGATGGCCTGAAGAAGATCCGGGTGGCGCTCGCCGCCTCGCAGAAGACCGAACTGCACGGCGTGACACTGCGGCACTACACGCAGATCGCCCGCAGCCTTCACGCCAGCGTCCTCAACGACGAGGCAGCCGCGTTCTTCCACGAGGCCGAGCAGACACGGGCGATCCGGGCCGATGCGAAGGAGCTGGCCGATTTTTACCTCGCCTATGCGGAGTTCCGCTCCGCGGTGCCGGATGCCCAGCAACATTTCGTGCCGCTCTATTCGATGGCGACCAATCTCTATGCCCGCTTCTACGGCCACGAGTCGCCAGAACTGATCCATGCCACGGACAAGCTGGCGACGGCCCTGTCCGATGTCGGGCAATACGGCACCGCGATCGATCTTGAATGGCGCAATTACGAGATCGCCCAGAAGTCGCTCGGTGACGACGATACCGTTACCTGGCGCATCGCCAACAATCTGGCCGACATGCTGCGCGGCCTCGGGTCGCCATCGCGCGCACTCGACTATGATCTCAAGGTGCTGGAGAACCGGACCCGCCATTACGGGCAGAACCACTTCAACACGCTGGTGAGCGCCAACAACACCGCGCAGAACTATCTCGATCTCGGCGACTATGATGAAGCACGCCGCTATTTCGCGCTTTGCCTCGATATTTCCAGGGCGCTCGGCGATCCGGTGACGATTGCCGGCATGGAGGCTTGGCTCGCCTATACCGACCTCCTGTCGGGTGCCGCTCCGATGGATGCGGCCGCCGTCAGCCGCATGGATGCGCTCATCACTGATTCCAACTACCCCGCCATATTGAGCATGAAGGCGGCCGATCTGCTTGCCAGTCATTTTGCGAAGGAAGGCAATACGGCACAGCAAATCAAGCACTTGCAGCAGGCCTACAGCATTGCCGGTGGTGAGATGGGCATGGCCCATCCGCTCGCCTTTGCCGGGCGCATTGCCATTGCGAATGCCAAAGCCACAACGGACAAAGCGACCGCCGCGCAGGAATTTGCCGGCATCGACCGCGACATGCTCGGCTGGGTCCATCTCCAGGTATCGGTCGCCGGCGGGCGGGAGGTCGGTGAAGCGATACGCGCCATGGCCGATGGCATGCTCTACGACTATGCGCGCTTTGCCGAACGCAACCCTACGGCTGTTCCAGCCTTCGCCGATGCGACGCGGCGCTGGCCGTCGCTGGCGACCGCCGATGCCGACAACGTCCTGAAGCTCGCCCGCAAGATCGATCCGTCGGATCGCGAGACCGCCCGCCTGCTCGACCGCATCTCGCGCCTGTCGCGCATTGCCCGCGAGACGTTCGCGGCCGATGTCGAGCAGGACCTCGCCTATGAATATCTGGCGGAAACCAAGACGCTTGAGCAGCAGCTCAACGACCGGATCGTCGCGCGCTACCACCTCGATCGCGAAACGGTGCTGAACCAGCCGCTGCCGACGCCGGCGGATCTGCTCGGACAAGACCAGGCGCTTGTTCAGTACTTCACGACGCGCAAGTGGCGGGCGGACAGGGAAAGCGCCGATCCGATAGCGGATACCAGGCTCTATGCCATCGTCTGGCGAAAAGGTGTTGCACCGGTTTTGAAAGCGCTCGGCGATCCACGGGAACTGCTGTCGAACGACGAGGAGATTGTCGCGGCCCTTCAGACGCGGGGCCTCAGTGGAGATGACAGCAGAGGATTGCGCATAGACGCGAGCAAACGCGCCTTCACCCGCCTGCATGACCGGTTGGTCGCGCCGCTCGAACGGGAAATCTCAAACGCGAAGACGCTGTTTATCGTGCCGGATGGGAGATTGTTCGCCTTGCCCTTTTCGCTGCTGGAGGATGCTGGCGGCACATTGCTCGAAGAGCGCTTCACCCTGCGGCTCCTGACCGAACCGGAGGCGCTCTACCGGGCCGTCGCCGATGGCGCGCTGCCCGCAGAGGGCCGGGTCGTGCTGGCGGGTGGCATCGACTATGCGAGGGGAGAGGAGAGCGGTGCCATGCCCCTGCCGGGCACGCTGCGCGAGGTGGAAGCCATCGGCAAGGTCCTGTCCCGTCCCGGTATGAAAATCGAAACCCTCACGGGTGCGGATGTCGGCGAAACGACACTGCACGAGCGCATGACAGGTGCTGCCATTGCGCATCTCGCCACGCACGGGGCCTATGGCAGCCCGAAGAACGGCGGGGCCAGCAATGTCGATACGCTCTGGCAGAGCGAGGTCATCCTGGCACAGTCCGGTGACAGTCGCGCCATGCGCCGCGACGAGAAGGACGGGCGGCTCTATGCCTTTGAATTGATGGGCTGGGATCTTTCCGGCCTCGACCTGCTGGTGTTGTCCGCCTGTGAGACGGGCCGTGGCGACGAGGCCTTCGTCGGCGGCGTGCGGGGCCTGCCGACCGCCGCGGGTCTTGCCGGTGCAAAGCGCTCCCTCCTGACGCTCTGGCCTGTCGCCGACGACGGGACAGCGGATTTCATGGTGCGTTTCTACGAGCACCTGAAGGCCGGCCAGACCTATGCTGCCGCATTGCGCAGCACACGGCGCGATGCCATCGAGGGGCGGATCCCGACGGCAAGGGATCCGCTGGTCTGGGCCGCGTTCGTGCTGTTCGAGAACTAGGCGCTCTCGAAAATCGCCATATCGAGTTCGGCCTTGCGGCCCAGGGTCGTCATCCATTCGGTGAACTGAGGACGGTTCCTGATCTGGCGGCCGTAGTGGCGGCCGAGTGCCGCCGTGAGATCACCCTTGCGGCCAAGTTGCTCGTCGGCGAAGCCGACCATCTGCGAGTTCGGCCAGGCCTGCGGACGAATGGCGGCAAGACGGGTGAATAAGGCCTCGCCCGGTTCGTCCGGATTGGCCTGCGCCATCAAGGTCAGCGTGGCGGCTGTCGAGCGCGAAATGCCCATATGGCAATGCACGAGTAGATGGCTCGCCTCCTGCCGCCCGTGGAAGTCCGAGCCGAACTTCAAGATCGCTTCCACATGGTCGGGATGCGGCATGGTCCGATCCGGTGCTGCGGCAATGATATCGTGAAAGCGCAGCGTGGTCCGATGGTGCTGGCCATAGGTCTGGAACACGTCCAGCTCCGGGTATTCCGGGTCGATAATCGACAGCACATGGGTCACGTTGCGGGCCTGCTGGCCCGGCAGTTCCTCGATCCCGCAAACCGAGAGCTCTGGAGAGAAGACGACGTCCATTTTCGAATCAGTCCTTCAGTCGATGGGTGGTTTTCGAGACGATAGAGGCAGACCACGAGGAAACGAAGGCGTTTTCGGCTGGCGAAGAAGAATGCGACCCATCATCCGACAGCCGACTGTTGGGGCAGAACGACTTGTTTGAGCAGGCGTTCCAGCCAATCGGCGAAGACCTGCAGGCGGCGGGAAAGATGCTGGCGGTGCGGGTAGAGCAGCGTCATCGGCAGCGGTTCGGCGCGGTGCTGCGGCATGACCTCGACGAGGTCGCCCGCATCGAGATGCTGGCGGACGTCATAGGCGGGGATCTGGATCAGGCCGAGACCGGCGAGGCAGCAGGCAATATAGGCTTCGGCGCTGTTGGCCGTGACGCGTCCGCGCATCGGTAGGGTGCGCAGCACGCCGTCCTCCAGCCATTCCCAAGGCTCAACCCGGCCGGTGGACGGCGAGGCGTAGTTGACCGCCCAATGCGCGCCAAGATCGTCCGGTGTTTGCGGCGCGCCGTGCCGAGCGATGTAGCCCGCGCTGGCGACATTGATCAGCGGCAGATGCCCGATCGAACGGGCAATCAGCCCGGAATCGGTCAGCGGGCCGACGCGCAGCACACAATCGACGCTGTCCTCCACCAGATTGACCGCCCGGTCCGTCACGCCGAGATCGATGTCGATCGCCGGGAAGCGGTCGAGGAAATCCGGCAGTGCGGGCGCGATGATGAGCCGGCCGATCCGTCCCGGCACGTCGATGCGCAGCCGGCCGGCGGGGGCGGCGCTGTTGTCGCCGAACAGGCCTTCCGCCTCCTCGACGGCGGCGATCAGGTGCAGGCAGCGCTGATAGAAGGCCACACCATCCTGGGTGGGGGACACCCGCCGGGTCGTGCGATGCAGCAGGCGGGCGCCAAGCCGACCTTCCAGGGTTGCTATCGCCGCCGAGACCGACGAACGGGGAAGGCCGAGCGTATCCGCCGCCCGGGTGAAGCTCGCGCTTTCGACGACGCGGGTGAAGATGCGGAAGAGGTCAATGCGGTCCAAGCGGTCCCCGCCATTGTTCGTTGATCCTGACATATGATGTCAGACTGTCCGGCTTTATTGCAACATTGCAGCCGATAAGTTTGCTCTGGCGTCAGGCGGGCACCATGCCCGGCCGAAGTATTGCTCAAGGAGACCCACACCATGACTGACCATACCATCAAGGGTAAGACCGTCATCATTGCCGGCGGCGCAAAAAACCTCGGCGGCTTGATCGCCCGCGACTTCGCCGCTCACGGCGCCAAGGCCGTCGCCATCCACTACAACAGCGCCGCCACGAAGGCGGATGCCGATGCGACGGTTGCAGCGGTCAAAGCGGCGGGTGCCGAAGCGGTCGCTTTCCAGGCTGATCTGACGACGGCCGGTGCCGTCGAAAAACTTTTCGCCGATGTCGTGGCCACCCTTGGGCGTCCTGACATCGCCATCAACACCCTCGGCAGGGTGCTGAAGAAACCGATCGTCGAGATTTCCGAGGCCGAATATGACGCGATGAGCGCGGTCAACGCGAAGACGGCCTTCTTCTTCCTCAAGGAGGCCGGCAAGACGCTGAACGACAACGGCAAGATCTGCACGCTCGTCACATCGCTGCTTGGCGCCTATACGCCGTTCTACTCCAGCTATGCCGGAACCAAGGCGCCGGTCGAACATTTTACGCGCGCGGCATCCAAGGAGTTCGGCGAGCGCGGCATCTCGGTGACGGCGATTGGCCCCGGCCCTATGGATACGCCCTTCTTCTATCCGGCCGAAGGGGCCGACGCGGTCGCCTACCACAAGACGGCGGCCGCATTGTCCGGCTTCTCCAAGACCGGCCTGACCGACATCGAGGACATCGTGCCCTATATCCGCTTCCTCGTTTCGGACGGTTGGTGGATGACCGGGCAGACCATCCTGGTCAATGGCGGCTACACCACCAAATAAGCCGGAGAAGTGAGGTGGCCGGTCCCTTGGCCGCAGCCGCCGAGGTTGCATAGGCTTAACCTGTGTCATGAACCGGTCGGGGCTATCGACCCTGACCGGTTCACGACGTCGTGGGTCGATCGCTCTACAAGCCGCCATGGATTGACGCTGCCCGGTCAAATCATGTTTATCCGGTAGCGTACCGCGATTCCGATCCCGCAAGATGGGGCCGCGCGATGAGAGGCGCGACTGCAGGAGGCCGAACATCATCAGTTCTTCCTTTTCGACGCGACAGGTTCGGTTGGCGTCGGGGCTCGTGCTCTTCTCGTTCGTTGCGACCCATCTTGCGAACCACGCGCTTGGGCTGGTTTCCCTCGGCGCCATGGAGGCCGGCCGTGGTGTCTTTCTCACGATCTGGCGAAGCATGCCGGGCACCTTTGCCCTCTATGGCGCTTTCGTTGTTCACTTTGCGCTGGCGCTGCGCGCCATCTATTCGCGCCGCGCGTGGCGCATGCCGGTGGGTGAGTTTGCCCAGC
Organism: Shinella kummerowiae; assembly: GCF_009827055.1. Classification (GTDB taxonomy): domain Bacteria; phylum Pseudomonadota; class Alphaproteobacteria; order Rhizobiales; family Rhizobiaceae; genus Shinella; species Shinella kummerowiae. Next base: position 173,645 of record NZ_WUMK01000003.1, on the reverse strand, counting down.
TCGCCTTCGGTTTGCTGCTGCCGTTCCTGCTGATCGACCATGTTCTGGGCACCAGGGTGCTCCACGAAGTCGCGGGCATCAGGGATAGCTACGCCCGCGTGATCTACAATCTGTGGGTCGTCTCTCCCGTCGGCGGCGTGAAGCAGGCCCTCGTGCTTGTCATCGCCTGGTCGCACGGCTGCCTCGGGCTGTATTTCTGGCTGCGGCAGAGGTCGTGGTTCGCGCGATACCAGCCCGTTTTTCTTGCCGCGGCCGTGCTGCTTCCTTCTCTGGCCTTGCTGGGGTTCATCGATGCGGGCCAGACGATCGCACGGCTTGCCGAGAAGGGCGGCCTGGATGCTTCCGTGACGGCAATGCCGGCCGACGGCGATGGCACAGCGCTGATCGATACGGTGCGCACGGCCGCCTATTCGATATTCGCGACATTGGTCGGCGGCCTTTTTGTTCTTCGTTTCCTTCGCTATCTGCGCCTGCGCCGGAACATGGTAGAAATCCGCTATGGTGCGGGACAGACAGTCCGGGTGCCACGCGGCTTCAGCGTCCTCGAAGCGAGCCGCCGCTACGGCATCCCCCATAATTCCACATGTGGCGGCAAGGGGCGCTGTTCGACGTGCCGTGTCCGCGTCATCGAGGGGTTGGATCGCCTGCCGCCGCCAACGGAGACCGAGCGGAAGACGCTGGCCAGGATCAACGCCGGCAAGAATGTCAGGTTGGCCTGCCAATTGCGCGCGATGAACGATCTCACCGTCATTCCGCTGTTGTCGACCGCTGTCACTGCCGCGGAGGTGGTGCCACGCTTGAGTGTCGCGCCGGGCAGGGAGCAGGAGGTCGTGGTCCTGTTCTGCGACATCCGCGGCTTTACCAAACTGGTCGAGGCCCGGTTACCCTTTGACGTCGTCTTTCTGCTCAACCGCTATTTTGCCGTGGTTGGGCGCGCCGTGGAGGCGGAAGGCGGCACGCTGGACAAGTTCGTCGGCGATGGGGTCATGGCATTGTTTGGCGTCACGCCCAGTGCGCTTGATCCGTGTCGCGGTGCGTTTGCCGCAGCCGTTGCGATCGGCGAAGGTATCCGTGAGCTCAATCAAGAGCTTGCCGACGAATTGAGGGCGCCGCTCCGATTGGCAATCGGCATTCATGTCGGCCCTGCGGTCGTGGGGGCCATCGGCTACGGATCGGCAATCGGCATCACGGCGATCGGCGATACAGTCAACATTGCCAGCAGGTTGGAGGGCGTGGCGAAGGAGCTCGACGCCTATCTGGTCGCCTCTGAACGGACTGCCTTGCGGGCAGGTCTCGATCTGTCGGCAAAGGGCAAGCGCAGGATTGACGTGCGCGGGCGCTCCGTGGCCTTGAATGTCGTAGCGTTCGACGACATGCACGATTTGTCCCGCAGTCTTGATGACGAGAGCGAGCCCCTCTCATAAAAAACCGGCCCCTTTCGGAGCCGGCATGTTGTCGGGAAAGGGGAGGGGTCACTTTGCCGGGTTGGGGCCGATCCGCTTGCCGTGGTGGACGCGTTCCTCGCCGTTGTGGACCATGGTGACGGCGTAGTCGATGCCCATGCCGTAGGCGCCGGAATGTTCCTTCACAAGGGCAGTCACGGCATCATAGGTTTCCTTGCGGGCCCAGTCGCGCTGCCATTCGAGCAGTACCTGCTGCCAGGTCACCGGCACGACGCCGGCCTGCACCATGCGATCCATGGCATATTTGTGTGCGTCGACGGAGGTGCCGCCGGAGGCATCGGCGACCATGTAGATTTCGTAGTCGGTGTCATGCATAGCCGAGAGCGCGAAGGTCGTGTTGCAGACCTCCGTCCAGAGGCCGGAAACGACAATCTTCTTGCGACCGTTCGCGGCATTCTTGGCCAGTGCGTCGCGGACATTTTGGTCGTCCCAGGAGTTCATCGAGGTGCGCTCGAGAATATCGTTTTCCGGGAAGACGGCGAGCAGTTCGGGATAGGTGTGGCCGGAGAAGGAGCTGGTTTCGACGGTGGTGATCGTCGCGGGAATGTTGAAGATCTTGGCGGCTTTGGCGAGGCCCACGACGTTGTTCTTCAGCGTCTGGCGGTCGATCGACTGTACGCCGAAGGCCATCTGCGGCTGCTGGTCGATGAAGATGATCTGGCTGTTTTCCGGGGTCAGGACTTCGAGTTTCTTGTTGGACATGGCTTGTCTCCTCTCTCTGGGCTGGTGGGAAGGAGGGGGTTGCCCTCGTCTTCGCCGGTTTCTGCGGTAAGCTCGTGTCGATGGAGATAGGTGTAGCGGTGTTGATTGCGTCGAAGAATTGTAATAATAATTCCGATTGAATTGCGATTAGAGAAATAATCGAGATGAACGACTACAAGGCCCTGCGCATTTTCCTGCTTGCTGCGGAGAAACGAAACTTTGCCCAGGTGGCGCGCGAGCTCAACATGGCGCCCGCCGCCATTACCCGGGCCATTGCCGCGCTGGAAGGCGAGCTTGGCGTGCAGCTCTTCGTGCGCACGACGCGGCAGGTGTCGTTGACAACCGACGGCGCGATCTTTGCCGCGCAGATTCAGCCGGCGATCCAGGCACTGGATACGGCGCGCAAGGATATGATGGATGCGCATAAGGCCGATCAGGGGCGGCTTCGCATCAGCGCGCCGACCTGGTTCGGCAAGGCCGTGCTGCCGCCGATCCTGTCCGGCTTCCGAAACCTCTATCCGAAGATCAATTTTGAAATCTCGCTGGCGGACGGTTTCGTCAACATCCTCGATCAGGATTTCGACCTCGCCATCCGCATCTCCACCGCACCGTCCGACAAGTTCACGATCTGGCGGAAGGTCTGCGTGATCCCGCGTGTGCTTGTCGCCGCGCCCGACAGCCGGTTTCCGGCGATGGAGCATCCCGGCGAACTGACGCCGGAAGAATGCCTTGCCTATAACGGCGAGAGCCGGCGCGAAACGTGGATGCTCTCGGACGGCAGCGCGAGCGTGGAGATTTCCGCCGGCCGTGCCTTCAGCGCCAACAATGGCGACGTGCTTGCCGATATGGCGGCCGAAGGTGCCGGTGTCGCGCTGCTGCCGCGTTTTCATGTCGCGGGGCACCTGCGTGCCGGCCGGCTGGCGCATGTCCTGCCACGCTGGTCGCCGCCAGATCTGTGGCTCACGCTTTATTATCCACCCTATCAGGCCCTTCCGCCGCGCATCGCCGCCTTCTCGAAATATTTCGAGCAGCATGTCCCCGCGCTGATGTCGACGCTGCAATAGGCCGCCAGCCGGCCGGCTTGCATCTGACCGGCGTTCGCCGAAATTCCTATAGGATTCCTATTTTTTCGCCGCCCGGCTGCTCTCGAATGCCTATCCGGTTTGGCTCCATATCGGAGCGTGAGAGATCGAAGGATGCTCTCCACGCCAGAAAGTCTTTCGGTGCCGCTCTCCCGGGTGGCGCCCTTTGGCTTGTCTTGCTCCGCCCAAACCAAAGGAGTCCGAATGATGATCGACGTCATTCTTATCGGCACAGCGGTCGTCTTCTTCGCCCTCTGCTTTGCCTACACGCAAGCCTGCGACGGGCTGTGAGGAGAGCAGACGATGTTGTTCGACTATGTCTTTAGCGGTGCCGTCACCGTCTTTCTCACCATTTACCTGACCTACGCTCTCATTCGGCCAGAACGCTTCTGACGACGCTGCCGGATATTGAAAGTTTCCTCCCATGACCCTCAACGGATGGCTACAGATCCTGCTCTTCTGCGGGATCGTCCTTGCCCTCGTCAAACCGCTTGGCGCCTATATGACGCGCGTCTTTGCCGGGGAACGTACATTTCTTTCTCCCGTCCTCGTTCCGATCGAACGCGGGCTTTATGCTCTGGCCGGCACCAGTGAGCGCGAAGAGCAGCGCTGGACGAGCTACGCCTTCGCCATGCTCGCGTTCAACCTTGCCGGCCTGCTGCTGCTTTATGGATTGCAGCGCATGCAGGGCATGCTGCCACTCAACCCTGCCGGCATGGCCGCGGTCGCGCCGGAACTGTCCTTCAACACCGCCGTCAGCTTCGTCACCAATACCAACTGGCAGAACTACGGTGGTGAAAGCACCATGTCGTATCTCACCCAGATGGCGGGGCTGAGCGTGCAGAACTTCGTGTCCGCCGCCACCGGCATGGCGATCGCCGTTGCCCTGATCCGCGCCTTCTCGCGCGCGTCTGGCAAGGCGCTCGGCAATTTCTGGGTCGATATGACCCGCGCCACGCTCTACATATTGCTGCCGATCTGCATCGTTCTGACCCTCGCCTATGTCGCGCTCGGCGTGCCGCAGACCTTTGGCCCCTATGTGACGGCAACGACACTGGAAGGGGCGCAGCAGACCATCGCGCTCGGTCCGGTCGCCTCGCAGCTCGCCATCAAGATGCTCGGCACCAACGGCGGCGGCTTCTTCAATGCCAACTCGGCGCATCCGTTCGAAAACCCCGGTGCTATCTCGAACATGCTCCAGATGGTCTCGATCTTCGCGATCGGTGCGGCCTTCACCAATGTCTTCGGCCGCATGGTCGGCAATCAGCGCCAGGGCTGGGCGATCCTCGCCGCCATGGGCGTGCTGTTCGTCGCGGGTGTCGCCGTCACCTACTGGGCGGAAGCCTCCGGAAACCCGCTGATGCATGCCTTCGGCCTCGAAGGCGGCAATATGGAGGGCAAGGAAGTCCGCTTCGGCATCGTCCTGTCGTCGCTCTTCGCGGTGATCACGACGGCCGCCTCGTGCGGTGCGGTCAATGCCATGCATGGTAGCTTCACGGCGCTCGGTGGCCTCATCCCGCTGATCAATATGCAGCTCGGCGAGGTCATCGTCGGCGGCGTCGGCGCGGGCTTCTACGGCATCGTGCTCTTCATCATCGTCGCCGTCTTCGTGGCAGGCCTGATGGTCGGCCGCACGCCGGAATATCTCGGCAAGAAGATCGAGGCGAAGGAGATGAAGATGGCCGTGCTTGCCATCCTGTGCCTGCCGCTCGCCATGCTGGTCTTCACGGCCATCTCGAGCGTCATGCCCTCGGCGGTCGCCTCGATCGGTACGGCTGGCCCGCACGGCTTCTCCGAGATCCTCTACGCCTATACGTCGGCTGCCGCCAACAATGGCTCGGCCTTCGGCGGCCTGACCGGCAACACGCCCTGGTACAATGTCACCCTCGGCCTCGGCATGCTGATGGGGCGTTTCCTGGTGATCCTGCCGGCGTTGGCGATTGCCGGTTCGCTGATCGCCAAGAAGACGGTTCCCGCCTCGGCCGGCACCTTCCCGACGGACGGTCCGCTCTTCGTCGGCCTGCTCGTCGGCACGATCCTTATCGTAGGCGGTCTCACCTTCTTCCCGGCGCTCGCGCTCGGCCCGGTCGTCGAACACCTGGCCATGCTGGCCGGGCAGACCTTCTGAGGAGCGGCCACGATGTCTCGCGTGACAAGACCTTCCGCCTCCACCCCGGTTCGCCGGGGTGGAGAAAGCAGCCGATGGTGTGCGTCCAACGCTATCCTGGTGATGTTGGGCGTCCTCTTCGCCATCGTCTGCATCATCGAATTCCTTCGCGGTTGACCGGTTTCCGGTTCCGCCTTTTGTTTCAAAGCTGGAGTCTCTTATGAGCCAGGCAAAATCCGCGAGCGTCCTGGATTCTCGCATTCTCATCCCGGCGATCGGCGCTGCGTTCACCAAGCTCAATCCGCGCACGCTTGCCCGCAATCCGGTCATGTTCGTCGTGGCGACCGTCTCGGTCCTCACCACCGTCCTCTTCCTGCGCGATGTTGTTACCGGTGGCGGTAATCTCGGTTTCTCCTTCCAGATCAACCTCTGGCTCTGGTTCACCGTGCTCTTCGCCAACTTCGCCGAAGGCGTTGCCGAAGGCCGTGGCAAGGCACAGGCCGATTCACTGCGCAAGGCGCGCAGCGAAACCCAGGCCAAGCTGCTCACCAATGGCAGCACCACCGATTACAGGATGGTGCCGGGCACCAGCCTCAAGGTCGGCGACGTCGTGCTCGTCGAGGCGGGCGACATCATCCCGTCCGACGGCGAGGTCATCGAAGGCGTAGCCTCGGTCAACGAGGCGGCGATCACCGGTGAATCCGCCCCCGTCATTCGTGAATCCGGCGGTGACCGCTCGGCCGTCACCGGCGGCACGCAGGTCCTGTCCGACTGGGTCCGGGTGCGCATCACGGCTGCTGCCGGTTCCACCTTCCTTGACCGCATGATCTCGCTTGTCGAAGGCGCGGAACGCCAGAAGACGCCGAACGAGATCGCGCTCAACATCCTGCTTGCCGGCATGACGCTGATCTTCGTGCTCGCGACCGCCACCATTCCGAGCTTTGCTGCCTATGCCGGCGGCTCGATCCCGGTCATCGTTCTCGTCGCGCTCTTCGTAACGCTGATCCCGACGACCATCGGCGCGCTGCTTTCGGCGATCGGCATCGCCGGCATGGATCGCCTCGTGCGCTTCAACGTGCTCGCCATGTCCGGCCGTGCGGTGGAAGCCGCCGGCGACGTCGATACGCTGCTGCTCGACAAAACCGGCACCATCACGCTCGGCAACCGTCAGGCGACGGCCTTCAAGCCGGTGCGCGGTGTGACCGAGCAGGAACTTGCCGATGCCGCCCAGCTCGCCTCGCTTGCCGACGAGACGCCGGAAGGCCGCTCGATCGTCGTGCTCGCCAAGGAGAAGTACGACATCCGTGGCCGTGACATGGCGAGCCTCAAGACGTCCTTCGTGCCTTTCACCGCACAGACCCGCATGAGCGGCGTCGATCTCGAAGGCTCGCAGATCCGCAAGGGCGCGGTCGATGCGGTGCTCGCCTCCGCTGCCGGCGTTGCACAGTCGGATGTGGTGCGCGAACTCCAGGCTTCTGCCGACGAGATCGCCAAGGCTGGCGGTACGCCGCTCGCGGTTGCGCGCGACGGCAAGCTGCTCGGCGTCATCCAGCTGAAGGATATCGTCAAGGGTGGCATTCGCGAACGCTTCGCGGAACTGCGCCGCATGGGTATCCGCACCGTGATGATCACCGGCGACAACCCGATGACGGCGGCGGCAATCGCCGCGGAGGCGGGCGTCGACGATTTCCTCGCCCAGGCGACACCAGAAAACAAGCTCCAGCTCATTCGCGAGGAACAGGCCAAGGGCAAGCTGGTCGCCATGTGCGGCGACGGCACCAATGATGCACCGGCCCTTGCCCAGGCAGATGTCGGCGTCGCCATGAACACCGGCACGGTCGCCGCCCGCGAGGCCGGCAACATGGTCGATCTCGACAGCGATCCGACCAAGCTCATCGAGATCGTCGAGATCGGCAAGCAGCTTCTGATGACCCGTGGCGCGCTGACGACCTTCTCGATTGCCAACGACATCGCGAAATATTTCGCGATCATCCCGGCCATGTTCCTCGCCTTCTATCCGCAGCTCGGCGTGCTGAACATCATGGGCCTCACGAACCCGCAGTCCGCCATCCTGTCGGCGATCATCTTCAACGCGCTGATCATCATTGCGCTGATCCCGCTGTCGCTGAAGGGCGTCAAGTACCGCGCCGTCGGCGCCGGTGCGCTGCTCTCCCGCAACCTCCTGATCTACGGCCTCGGCGGCATCGTCGTGCCCTTCATCGGCATCAAGGCGATCGATGTGGCCATCACGGCCCTCGGTCTCGTCTAAGGAGCAAAACCATGTTCAAGCAACTCCGTCCGGCCATCGTCATGATCGTGGCCACCACGGCCATCACCGGCCTTCTCTATCCCGCCGCGATGACCGGCATCGCGCAGGCCGTCTTCCCCGCCCAGGCGAATGGCAGCCTGATCGAGAAGGATGGCCAGGTCGTCGGTTCGGCCCTCATCGGCCAGGCCTTCGCCGGTGAGCAACTTTTCCATGGCCGCCCCTCGGCGGCGGGCGACGGCTACAACGCCGCCGGCTCGTCCGGTTCCAACCTCGGCCCGACCAGACAGAAGCTGATCGACCGGGTGAAGACGGACTACGAGGCGGCGAAGGCGGCGAATCCGGGCGCCAAGGTGCCGATCGACCTCGTGACGGCCTCGGGCAGTGGTCTCGACCCGCATATCTCGCCGGATGCCGCCTATTTCCAGGTGCCGCGCGTGGCTAAGGCGCGGGCAATGGACGAGGCTGCGGTGCGTGCCCTTGTCGACCGGCAGATCGAAAGTCGCCAGATCGGTTTTCTCGGCGAACCTGTGGTGAATGTGCTGCGCCTCAACATGGCGCTTGACGAGGCCCGTTCGTAAACTGAAATGGGCGTCTCCGACCGGCCTTCCGGCCGGTCGGAGGAACTGGGTGGATGTTCATGCCGGACGACCGTCGCGAGATTGAGAACAGGCCGTCGCCGGATGCTCTGCTGGAGCATGCGCAGCGCGAAACGCGCGGGCGCCTGAAAATCTTCCTCGGCGCCGCACCGGGCGTCGGCAAGACCTATGAGATGCTGATGTCCGGCCGGGCCCGGCAGGCCGATGGCGCGGATGTCGTCATCGGCGTTGTCGAGACGCACGGCCGCAAGGAGACGCAGGCGCTGGTCGAGGGCTTCGAGGTCATCGCCCGCCGGACGATCGACTATCGTGGCCAGACGCTTGAGGAAATGGATCTTGATGCGATCCTCGACCGTCGGCCGGCGCTCGTCCTCGTCGACGAACTCGCCCATACCAATGCCGTCGGCAGTCGGCATCCCAAGCGCTATCTCGATGTGCAGGAGCTCCTGTCGCACGGCATCGACGTCTATTCGACGCTCAACATCCAGCATGTCGAGAGCCTCAACGACGTGGTGGCGCAGATCACCCGCATACGCGTGCGCGAAACCGTTCCCGATTCCATCGTCGACCGGGCCGATGACATCGAGATCATCGATATTACGCCGGACGACCTGATCAAGCGGCTGGCCGATGGCAAGGTCTATGTGCCGAAGACGGCCAAGCGGGCGGTCGAGAACTATTTTTCGCCCGGCAACCTCACGGCGCTGCGCGAACTGGCGTTGCGCCGCACCGCCCAGCGCGTCGACGAGCAGCTGCTCAACCACATGCAGGCGCACGCCATTTCGGGACCGTGGGCTGCCGGCGAACGCCTGCTGGTCTGCCTCGGCCACGGCCGCAACGGCGCAAGCCTTGTGCGGTATGCCCGCCGCCAGGCCGACCGGCTGCGCGCGCCCTGGGCGGTGCTGCATCTCGATACGCCACAGGCGGCCAGCCTGCCTGAGGAGGACAAGGACCGGCTTGCCGCCAATATGCGGCTTGCCGAGCAGCTCGGCGCCGAAACGGTGACGTTGCCGGCGCTCTCGCCTTCGCGCGACATCATCGCCTATGCCAATGCCAACAACTTCACGCATATCGTCGTTGGCCGCCCCAGCGGTTCGCATTGGCGGCAGCTCTGGCAGGGCTCGGTCACCCAGGATCTGATCCGCCATGCCGGCCATATCAGCGTGCACGTCATTTCCGGCGATGACAAGGAAGGGCAGCCGACGCGCGGCGTGAAGACCGCTCCGGCGCCAAAACCCTTTCGCATCAAACCCTATCTGCTGAGCGTCGTTTTCATCCTGTTCGCCATCCTTGCCGGCATCGCGCTTGATCAGACGCTCGACGTGCAGAACCTCGCGCTCGTCTTCCTCATGGCGGTGCTCGCGGCCTCCGTGCAGGGTGGGCTTGGGGCCGGTCTCTTCGCCTCGCTGCTGGGTGCGCTCTCCTTCAACTTCTTCTTCCTTGAGCCGCGATACAATTTTACGGTCCGCGACCCGGAAAGCATCGTCGCGCTGTTCTTCTATCTCGGCGTCGCGGTTGTCGCCTCGAACCTGACGGCCGCGGTGCAGCGCCAGGCCGCCGCCGCGCGGCAGAGGGCGCGCACGACGGAAGACCTCTATCTCTTCTCCAAGAAACTCGCGGGTACCGGCACGCTCGACGACGTGCTCTGGGCGACCGCCTTCCAGATCGCCTCGATGCTTAAGGTGAGGGTCGTCATCCTGTTGCCGGAAGGCAATTTGGTGGCGGTCAAGGCCGGCTATCCGCCAGACGACACATTGGTCGATGCCGATATCGCCGCGGCGAAATGGGCCTGGCAACACAATCGCCCAGCCGGCCGGGGCGCCGATACGCTGCCGGGCGCCAGACGGCTTTATCTTCCGTTGCGCACCGGCCGCGAGGCGGTCGGCGTCATCGGCCTCGACAATGACAGGCAGGGGCCGATCCTGACACCCGAGCAGCAGCGCCTGTTCGATGCCCTGTCGGATCAGGCCGCATTGGCGATCGAGCGCGTGCAGCTCGTCTCCGATGTGGACAAGGCCAAGCTCGCCGTTGAGACGGACCGGCTGCGTTCCGCCTTGTTGACCTCCATCTCGCACGACCTCAAGACGCCGCTCGCCGCCATCATGGGGTCGGCGGACACGCTGAAGGGGCTTGGCGCGCAACTGGACGAGGAAGCGCGGCGCGAGCTGCTCTCGACGGTGATCGACGAATCCGAACGGCTCAACCGCTTCATTGCCAACCTGCTCGACATGACCCGCCTCGGCGCCGGCGCCCTGGAACCGAATTATGCCTGGCATTTTGCCGGCGACATCGTCGGCACGGCGCTTTCGCGCGCCGGCAAGATCGTGTCCCATCACAAGGTGGAGGTGCACATTCCGGAAACCCTGCCGATGCTGCGGGTCGATCCCGTGCTGTTCGAGCAGGCGCTCTTCAACCTCGTCGACAATGCCGCCAAATACGCGCCGGAAGACACGCTGATCGAAATCCGCGGCCGGCAGGACGGCGATGCCCTTGTGCTTTCCGTTGTCGATGAGGGGCCGGGCATTCCGCCGGATGATATCGAGCGCATTTTCGACAGCTTCTACCGGGTGCGCAAAGGCGACCATGTGCGCGCCGGCACGGGGCTCGGGCTCTCGATCTGCCGTGGTTTCGTCGAAGCCATGGGCGGTACGATCATGGCCGCCAACCGCACGGGTCGCTCCGGCGCCGTCTTTACCATCCGCATGCCGGTGCCGGCTGAAATGCCCGTTCTGGGAGGAAATGAATGACCAACACCGCCGTCCGCATCCTGATCGTCGATGACGAGCCGCCGATCCGCAAGCTGTTGCGCGTCGGGCTCTCCACGCAGGATTATGCCATCATCGAGGCGATGAATGCCAAGGTGGCCATGGAGCTTGTCAAATCAGAAAAGCCGGATCTGATCGTGCTCGACCTCGGCCTGCCGGACATGCCGGGGCATGACCTGCTCGCCCGATGGCGGGCCGAGGGGCTCGACCTTCCTGTTGTCATTCTGTCGAGCCGCACCGACGAAGCCGGCATCGTCAAAGCGCTGGAACTCGGCGCCGATGACTATATCACAAAACCCTTCGGCATGAACGAACTGGTCGCGCGCATCCGCGTGGCGCTGCGCCACCGGCTGCAAACGCAGGGAGAGAAACCCATCTTCCAGACGGGGGAGCTTTCGGTGGATCTCGTCAAGCGCATCGTCCGGGTGGCAGGCGAGGAGGTGAAACTCTCGCCGAAGGAATATGATATCCTGCGCATCCTCGTGCAGCATGCCGGCAAGGTGCTGACCCATCGTTTCCTGCTTGAACATGTCTGGGACGGTCTGACCGACGTGCAATATCTGCGCGTCTATGTCCGCCAGCTCCGGCAGAAGATCGAGCGCACGCCGGACCAGCCACAATACATTCTCACCGAGACCGGTGTGGGCTACAGACTCGTCGACGCGAGCTGATCACCGCATTCATGGAGTTCATCATGCAGCTCAGCGACCACCTGGCGCTGGAAAACATTGCCGTCGACCTGCCGCCCGTTTCGAAGCACAAGCTTCTGCGGCAGCTCGCCGACATGTCCGCGCAGCAGACCGGCATCGAGGCTGGCGTCATCGCCAAGGCGTTGCTCGCCCGCGAAAATCTCGGCTCGACCGGGATCGGGCGAGGGATCGCCATCCCGCATGCGCTCATCGAAGGGTTGCCGAAGAGCCTTGCCATCGTCGCCCGGCTTGCCCGGCCGATCGATTTCGAGGCGGTCGACGATATTCCAGTCGACATTGTCGTGCTGCTTCTCTCTCCTGCCGCGGGGCATGGGCAGAACCTCAACATTCTCTCCTGCATCGCGCGGCAATTGCGGCATGATCACACCGTCGCCGCCATTCGCGCCGCGCACACTGCTGATGAAATCTTCGTGCTTCTCACATAGCCATGACGGCGACAGGGCGCCGTTTATGCAATTCCTATTTTTCCGTCCCCGCCCTCCAATCGAGAAAATATCTGCCGACGCCTAGCTTCAGATCGCCGTGACCGATGCCCCTCCGGGTGATGTCACGGCGATCCATCAGCAGAGGTGCCATCATGCGGAGAGATTTTTCGGACGGTCATCTTCCACCGCTTTCGACGCGGATGATCTTCCTTCATCATCGTGTACGCCTGCACGATCAGGCGATCCATGCGAAAGGGCGGGACGAACCCATGCCGCTCGCCGCGGGGGCCGTTCTTGCAACGATGCTTCTTGTTACCGCGGTTCTGCTGGGGGTTCTCCATGCCTAGGGTCGCATCGTCCGAAACGGTGACGCGCCACCATGATGTGGAGGCGGATCTGCCGGCTGCCGAAGTGCTTGCCGAGCGTATCGCCGCCGCCCGCCGCCTGCGCGAGCATCACCTGTGGGAAATCCTCCGCGCCCTGCCTTCCCTGGCCGAGGCGCGCGACGACGCCGGTTTCCGGCATCGCTTCCGCACGCTGATGGAGCGCGACGACCTCGTGGCCGCAAGCCGGCTGTTGGTCGACGCCGCGCGCCCGACCTGCCACCTCGAGCAATTGGTGTGCCTCGAGGGCACCTGGATCGCGCGCATCTGCTCGGACGGCGCCGTTCCCCGCGCCGTTGCGGTTCACATCGACCGGGTGGCTGCCGTCATGGCTGCACTGGTGGCGCTCGATCGCGCCTGTCCGGTCAAACATTGAAAGGAACAGATATCATGCCAGACTTTCGACGCCGTAATCCCGTACAGGGCCTCATCACAGACCTCGTCACGCCCTTCCGCGGCGATGAGGTGGACCATGAGGGGCTTGCATCCCTCGTCAATTGGCAGGCCGCCAGCGGCGTGTCCGGCCTTGCCGCCTGCGGCAGGCTTGGTGAAGCGTCTTCGCTGAGCCGCGAAGAGCGCCGTGCCGTGCTCGCCACCGTGGTTATGGCCGCCCGTCTCACCGTGCCGGTTCTTGCTTGCGTCGGCACCTATTCGACCGAAGCGACGATCGCGCTTGCTCTCGATGCGGAAGAGGAGGGGGCGGACGCGCTGGTCGTCACGACGCCCTATTACAGCAAGCCGACGCAGAAGGGCATCATCGCCCATATGCGCGCCGTGGCGGAGGCGACCACGCTGCCGATCCACGTCCTGGTCGACCCGGCAACGACCCGCTCGGATGTCACGGCCGAAACCCTCTGGGCGCTCAGCGATGCTCCGGGCATCCATGGCTTCATCGACGCATCGGGTGACATGGCACGCCTTGCCGTGATCGACCGCCGGCTACGCGAGCGGCTGGTACTCTATTCCGCACATGACACGACGGCCTTCGCCTTCAACGTGCTGGGCGGAAGCGGAACGTTTTCGGCAGCGGCAAATCTCGCGCCGCGCCTGACGAGCGCGATGCACCAGGCGCTGCGCACGCGCAATGTCGATCTCGCCCTCGACCTGAAGGATCGTCTGGCGCCGCTCTTCATGGCGCTCGGTGATACGCCGGACCCCGCTGCCGTCAAACATGGTCTCACGCCCGTGCTCGGCCTGTGCGAGACGGTACGGCTGCCGCTTGTGCCGACCACGCCCGGCGTCAGTGCGACCGTGCGTCGTGCGCTTGCCGGTCTGCCGGAAAGCGCCGCGCAATTTGCCAAGGCAAGCTGAGGACAAACGACATGGCACGCAAGAAGAAGGCCCAGAAGACGGTGGCGGTTGTCGCCGCAATGCCACAGCCACAGCCGCCGTTGCCGATACCGGCGCTCCTGCTGCGCGTCGGCCTGATCCTGGCCGCCGCTGCCGCCGTCCAGCATTTCCTCCCGCAACTTTGAGCGCCGACCGCGCCATTCCTCCCGAAAGAAACATCCATGCGTATTCCTGCCCGACACCGTCGCCCGCGCCGCCTCGTGGCGCAAATCGAACCGCCGCGTTTCACGGTCGGGCGCGACCACCACGGCTGGTGGGTGGTCGAGGACCGTCTCGGCCGCGTCGGCGGCATCTTCGCCAATGAGGACGCCGCCATGCATTATGCCCTCGAGGAGAGCAACCGGGACCGCAAAGCAGTCCGCTGCAAGCGGCGTGGCGCGGCCGTCGAGTTCCGCCTCACGCAATGAGGCTGAGGACACCCGGAAAAATCAGATCGCGACCTGCTCGCCGAGTTCCACCACCCGGTTGGCGGGCAGCTTGAAATAATCGGACGGGTCGATGCCGAAATTGGCGAGCGCGATATAGAGCCGCTCCTGCCACGCCGGCAGGCCGACGTTCGGTGAGCGCACAAGCACGCGCCGGCCGAGATAGAACGAGGTCTGCATGATCTCGAATTTGAAACCCTTCTTGCGGCAGATGCTGAGGGCCTTGGTGACGTTCGGCTCCTCCATGAAGCCGAAGGTCAGGTCGATACGCAGGAAACGGTCGCTGAGTTTCTGCATCTCGATGCGCTCTGCTTCCGGAACATAAGGCTTGTCCTGCGTCCATACGGTGAGGATGACGTTCCGCTCGTGTAGCACGTGATTGTGCTTGATGTTGTGCAGCAGGACCGCCGGCGTGCGGTCCGGCACGCTGGTCAGAAACACGGCGGTGCCCGGCACGATGGCCGGCGCGTGTTTGGATTTCTTTTCCAGCGCCGCGATGAAATCCGTCAGGGGAATGTCGCTCTGCGCTATCTTGCTCTTGAGATACTTCGTGCCGCGCGTCCACGTCCACATGACCAGCATGATGGCGATTGCCAAGGCCACCGGCACCCAGCCGCCGTCATGGATCTTCAGCAGGTTTGCCGCGAGGAAGACGGCTTCGACGAGGAGAAGCGGCAGGAGGAGGAGCGTGGCGGTGAGGGTGGAATAGCCCCAGACCTGGCGCAGGAACTGGTGCGCCATCAGGGTCGTCACCACCATCGCGCCGGTCACCGAAATGCCGTAGGCGGTCGCCAGCGATTCCGAGTCGCCGAAGGAGAAGATGAGCACGATCACCCCGATGAACAGCACGCCGTTGACCGCCGGCACGTATATCTGGCCGGTATTGGTTTCCGATGTGAACTTGATCATCAGGCGCGGCAGGAAGCCCAGATGCACGGCCTGGCGTGCCAGCGAGAAGGCGCCGGTAATGACGGCCTGGCTGGCGATGATGGTCGCCATCGTGGCGAGGATGACGATGGGCAGCAGCGCCCAGTCGGGATAGAGCAGGTAGAACGGGTTTTCGACGGCCTCGGGATGGGTGAGGACGAGCGCGCCCTGTCCGAGATAGTTGAGCGTGAGCGCCGGGAAGACCAGGATGAACCAGGCCCACTGGATCGGCCGCCGGCCGAAATGGCCGAGGTCGGCATAAAGCGCCTCGGCGCCGGTCACGGTGAGGAAGACGGCGCCGAGCACGATCAGGCCGACGGCGCCGGCATGGGTGATGAACCACAGCGCATTCAGCGGATTGAGCGCCTGAAGGATCGTCAGGTTGTCGCCGATATGGATGAGACCGCCCCAGGCCATGGCGAGGAACCAGACGACGGTGACCGGCCCGAAGAAATTGGAAACCGCGGCCGTGCCCTTGGATTGCACGAGGAAGAGCCCAACCATGATCGCCGCCGACATGGGCAACACATAATCGGCAAAGGCCGGTGTCACGAGCTTCAGCCCCTCCAGCGCCGACATGACCGAGAGCGCGGGCGTGATCATCGCATCGCCGATGAAGAGTGCGGCGCCGATGACGCCGGCAAAAAAGAGCACCGGCAGGTAGCTGCCGGATTTTTTCATCAGCAGCGCCAGCAGCGACAACGTTCCGCCTTCGCCGTCATTGTCGGCCCGCAGCAGGAAGAGCACGTATTTGAAGGTCACGATGATGGTCAGCGTCCAGACCATCAGGGAGATGAGGCCGATGACGACATCCTCGCGAACCACGCCATCGGCGACGAACGGCCGCAAGGCTTCGCGAAAGGCATAGAGCGGGCTCGTGCCGATGTCGCCATAGACAACGCCGATAGAGCCGAGAAGCAGGACGAGGAATTTGCGCGAATGGAATTCGCCGTCGGCGTGCAACGTTGTCATTCGGGTGCGTTGTCCTCGCATCTGCACTTGGAGCGGCAATGGGGTGCGGAAGCACGACTGCTGGCAATGAGAGGGAATCCCTAATGCAGAAGGGGCTGATGCCGCAAGCGTTTCCACTGCGATCGCGCCTGAAGCGAACGGCAGCGTTGGCGAAGGTTCGGCCGTCCACAGGTTGACTCGGAGAGCTATTTACGTTGATATCAATTCATTCGCGGTCATCGGCCAGCGAGGGAGAACAACAACGAGGAGCCGACCATGAAGATCGTGACGAGTCTGAGTTTCCAAGGCCAGTGCCGTGAGGCATTCGAATTCTACGCCAAGGTGCTTGGCGGCAAGATCACCGCCGCGATGCCCTATGGCGATGCGCCGCCGGACATGCCGATCAGCGATGCGAAATACAAGGACTGGCTGATGCATTGCTGGCTGGACGTCGGCGATCAGGCGCTGATGGGCGCCGACATGGATGTCGCCTGGGCGCCGAATGTCGACAAGCCCAAGAACGGTTTCGACGTGACCCTGCATACGACCGACAAGGACGAAGGCAAACGCTGGTTCGACCAGCTCTCCGAAGGCGGCAAGCAGATCATGCCATTCGCGGAAACATTCTGGTCCCCGGGTTTCGGCTCGCTCGTCGACAAATTCGGCGTGCCATGGATGATCAACAGCATCCCCTCGGCCGACTGGAAGCCGTCGCAGGGCTGATTCACGGAAATTTGCGATTTTGCCTTTCGAACGGGGACTGCCGGCGGCAGTCCCCGATTGTATTTGAGCGGGGCTGGCTAGTTCAGCCGGTGCTTGAACATCCAGGCGGCGATCGGCATCGTCACCGCCGCGATGACGACGAGCGCCAGCATGTCGGGCAGGAGTTCGGCGAACTGGCCCCCTTCGAGATAGACCGTGCGGGTGATGCGGATGGCATAGGTGAGCGGATTGATCATCGTCAGGTATTGCAGGGCGGTGGGCATGTTGTCGGTTGGCGACACAAGGCCCGAAAGCAGCATGAACGGCATGAGGAAGACGAAACACAGGATCATTGCCTGCTGCATGTTTCCCGCAAGCGAAGAGAGGAACAGACCGAAACCGATGGCGGCGGCGAGGAAGAGGGCCAGGCCGGCATAGAGTGTCAAAACGGATCCGGCGAAGGGAATCCGGAACCAGAAGAGCGCCACCAGCAGGATCGCCGAGGCCTGGGTGATGCCGACGATCATCGAGGGCACGGCCTTGCCGATCATGATTTCCGTCGGCGTGAAGGGGGCGACCAGAAGCTGGTCGAACGTGCCTTCCTCCCGTTCGCGCGCCACGGACATCGCGGTCAGCATCATCGTCATCATCATGGTGATGGTGCCGATGAGCGACGGGACCATGCTCCAGCGGGTTTCGAGTTGCGGGTTGAACCAGGCGCGTGTCGAAACCTTGACGGCCGCGCCCTTGGCGCCGGTTTCCGCTTGTCGTGCGGCAGCGAAATCGCTGATGATCGAGCTGGCATAACCCTGGGCAATGCCACTGGTGTTGGAGTTCCGGCCATCGGCAATCACCTGAACAGGGGCAGGCGCCCCGGCTTGAAGGTCACGTTCGAAGCGCGGTCCAATCACCACGATCACCATGACGCGGCCGGCATCGAGAAGCGGTGCGGCCTGTTCCGTCTGCGTGAATGTGCCCTGCCGCTGGAAAAGGCCGGAGCCTTCGAGCTTGGCGACGAGGGCGATCGACGCGGTGCTGCGGTCCTGATCCACCAGCACATAGGGCACACTGTTGAGGTCGTAAGTGGCCGCATAGCCGAAGATCAGGCATTGCAGGATCGGCGGCACGACGAGGCTGGCCCGGCTTTTCGGATCCTTCAGGATGACGAGAAGCTCCTTGCGGATGAGCGTGAGGATACGAAGAAGGGAGGCCAGCATCTAGGCGATCCTCTTGCGGGTGAGGCGTGCGGCAAGCGTCAGGAGCGCGATCGCCATGCCGGCGAGAACGGCGGCATTGGGCAGGATGACGCTCCAGTTGTTGCCCGAAAGAAAGAGCGTCTGCAGCAGCGTCACGAAGTAGCGCGCCGGAAACACATAGGTGATCACCTGGACGGCAAAGGGCATGCTGCGCGGATCGTACATGAAACCGGAGAGCATCATCGCCGGCAGGAAGGTGAGCAGAACCGTCATCTGGCTCGCGACGAACTGGCTCTTGGTCGCCGACGAGATCACCAGGCCAAGGCCGAGGGCGACGAGCAGGTAGAGCATCGACACGACGGTCAGGATGACGAGCGACCCGCGCAGCGGCACACCGAACAAAAGCTTGCTGCCGACAACGCAGAGCGCAAGGCCGACAAGGCCGAGCAGGAAATAGGGTACGGTTTTGCCGAGAAGGATTTCGCTCGAGCGGACCGGCGTCACGAACAGCGCCTCGAACGTGCCGCGCTCCCATTCCCGCGCCATAACCAGGGCCGTCAGGAGGGCACCGATCAGGGTCATTACCAGAACGATCAGCCCCGGCACGAGAAAGTAGCTGCTGTCATTGGCTTCGTTGAACCAGAGCCGGGGCTCGATGACGATGCCGCAGTTCGCCGCGTTGCCGGTGCGCGCCGCCTCCTTTGCCGCCCAGGTGCCGACAGCCCCCTGCGCATAGCCGAGGGAGATGCGTGCGGTGTTGGCATCGGCGCCGTTGATGATCAACTGCACCTCCGCCGCGCCGAGATCGATGCTGCGGGCGAAATCGGTGGGGATGCGCACGATGGCACGCACGTCCGCGGCCATCAGCATCCTTTCGGCCTCGTTCATCGTGTGGACGGCACGCGTGGAAAAATAAGGCGAGAGGTCGAAGGCGGCGGCGACGCCGCGCGCCTCGGCGGAATTGTCCTCCATCAGGACCGCGACGGGCACATTCTTGACGTCCAGATTGATGCCGTAGCCGAACAGGATGAGCAGCGTGACAGGCATGACGATGCCGATCGTGATGCTGCTGATGTCGCGCAGGAGTTGCCGCGTTTCCTTGCGGATCAGGGCACGGACCCGGCGCAGCGATGCGGCAAGGCCGCCGGTCTGGTCGGCCCTTTCGGTCACGCGGCCTTCTCCGTTCGCTTTAGCCGCTCCCGCTCGACGATTGCGATGAAGGCCTCCTCCATGGACGGGGCGGTTTCGTCCGACATCGCAGCCTGCTGGCGGATTTCGAGAGGCGTTCCCTCCGCAAGGTTTTTGCCGGCATCGAGGATGATGATCCGGTCGCAATATTCCGCCTCGTCCATGAAATGGGTGGTCACGATGACAGTGACGCCCTGTTCCGAAAGTGCGGTGATCCGGCCCCAGAACTGTCGCCGGGCGATCGGGTCGGCGCCGCTCGTCGCCTCGTCGAGGAAAAGGATATCCGGTTCATGCAGAAGGGCTGCGGCAAGGGCGAGCCGCTGCTTGAAGCCGCCCGGGAGCTGGCCGCTCGGCAGATCGGAGAGGTTTTCCAGCGCGAAGTCGTTCTTCAGCGCGCGGATCCTGTCTTTCTTGCCGCTGCCGCGCAGGCCATAGGCGCTGGCGAAGAATTCCAGGTTCTCGTCGACCGTCAGTTGGCCGTAGAGCGAGAATTTCTGCGCGACATAGCCGAGGCGTGCGCGGGCCTTCGCGCCCGCCCGCAGAAGGTCGGCACCCGCGACTTTCAGCGTACCGCCAGTCGCCGGCAGCAGGCCGCAGAGCATGCGGAAGGTCGTGCTTTTGCCGGCGCCATTGGGTCCGAGAAGTCCGTAGACCTCGCCGCGGCGGACACTGAAGCTGACATGGTCGACGGCGGTGAAATCGCCGAACATGCGCACAAGATCATGCACCTCGACGACGGTCTCGCCATGCGGACCGCTTCCACCCGCCACAATCGTCCCGTGACTGACGCGCGCTCTCTCCTCCGCGACGCTGTCGAACAGCATCATGAACGCGTCCTCGAAGCGAGGCTCCACCGGTTCCGTGTCGAGCGAAAGCCCCGCTATCTCCAGGGCGGTGTCCAGTTGACCGGGCTGGCGCACCACCCGCACCCGTCCGGCCTCCGGCACGGCATCGACGATGCCGGGCAAAGCGAACAGGCGGGCCTGTAGGGAGCGGGCGGGCAGGCCTTGCGGGCCCTTGACGAGGAAGCAGCAACCCTCCGCCTTTGCGGTGATTTCTGCCGGCGGCCCTTCGGCGAGAATCTTGCCCGCATGCATCAGCACCGCATGAGCGCAGCGTTCCGCCTCATCGAGATAGGAGGTGGCGACGAGCACCGACAGCCCATCCTCGCGGATCAGCTTGAAGACGATCTCCCACAATTCGCGCCGTGACAGCGGGTCGACGCCGACCGTCGGCTCATCGAGCAGCAGCAATTCGGGCGCGCGCACCAGCGTACAGGCGAGGCCGAGTTTTTGCTTCATGCCACCCGAGAGTTTCCCGGCGGGCCGCTGCTTGAAGCGCCCAAGCTGTGTCATCTCAAACAGGCGCGGGTAGATTTCCGCGCGCCGCGCCCCGGTGACGCCGTGCAGATCGGCATAGAGATCGAGATTTTCCTGCACGCTCAGGTCCTCATAGAGGCCGAAGCGCTGCGGCATGTAGCCGATCCGGTCCTGAACGGCCTGCGGCTCGGCGCTGACATCGAGCCCGACGACCTCCAGGCTGCCGGAATCCGGGGCGACCAGTCCGCTCGCCAGACGGAGAAGGGTGGTTTTGCCGGCGCCGTCCGGGCCGACAAGGGCCGTCAGCGCACCTTTGCGCACTTCCAGCGAAATGCCGGCCAGCGCCTCGACGGCCTCTCCGGTATCGCGGCGGAAGGTCTTGCGCAGGTCCCGCGCGACGAGGGTGAGCGGGCGGTCCTCCATGGTCTCACCCACCCGCTTTCTGCGGCGCGTCATCGAGATGCGGCCGCACGGTCGCCGGCATGCCGAGGCGCAGCACATTGTCAGGATCGTCAACAAAGACGCGGACTTCGAACACGAGGCTGGTGCGCAATTCCTCGGTCTGCACCGTCTTCGGGGTGAATTCGGCGACCGACGAGATGAAGCCGATCCAGCCCGGGATCGCCCGGCCGGGTAGGGAGTCGACGCGAACCTCCGCCTTCATCCCCGGACGGATGTGTCCGAGCTGTGCTTCGGAAATATAGGCGCGCACCCACTTCGGGCTGATGGTCACAAGAGAAAAGGCAGCGCGTGTCGGCGACGCCATCTCGCCGGGCTCGATCAGCCGGGAACGGACGACGGCATCGACCGGCGCCCGGAGGTCGGCATCGGCAAGCTGTGCGCGCAGAAGGGCAGCCTGTGCCTCGGCTGCACGCAATTGAGCATCGGCCTCCCGGATTTCCTCGATCCGTGTCCCGGCAACGAGAAGGTCCAGCGCCTTGCGGGTGGCAACGACCTTGGCATCCGCCACGGCCGCGGCCGACCGGGCATTGTCGAGCGTCTGCTGGCTGGCGGCGGCGCGGGGAACGAGCGCGCTCTGTCGCTCGAATTGCAGGCGCGCATTGGCGGCTTCTGCCTCAGCGGCCACGAGATTGGCGCGCGCCTGGGCGATTTCCTCCGGTCGGCTGCCGTTTTTCAGACGCGCCAGGCTCGCCTGCTGGGCATCCACCTGGGCCATCGCCTGGTCGATCTGCGGCAGGATGCGGCTGGTGTCCAGCCGGGCGATAACCTGGCCCTGTTTGATCTGTTCACCCTCTTCGACAAGCACCTCGGCCACCGGCCCATTGCCGTTGAAGGCGAGGGTAACCTGCCGGAAGTCTATGTTTCCATAGAGCGCAAGCTCGGCCGGCGCTTGCGCATGTTGCCGATACCACCAGGCGCTTGCTGCGGCGATCGCCAGAAGGAGAGCGATGACGATGATGCGTTTCATTCGATTCCGATCCCCAAAATTGCGCCCGTAAATCCGGCTTCGGGCCAGTCGAGAGGGTTGTCAAATTCCAATTTTAAATCTAGATTTGAATTCAGTCAATGAGGAAGCGGACATGGCGAGAGGTTCAAGGCGGTCGCCGACCGCTGGTGGACGGCCCGATGGGGCCGCGACGCGGACAGGCCTGCTCGAAGCGGCGGGCGCGGTTTTTGCGGAATCCGGCTTTGATCGGGCGACGGCGAAAGAGATCGCTCATCGCGCCGGCGCGAATGCCGCGGCCATCAACTACCATTTCGGCGGCATCGAACCGCTCTACGCGGACGTGCTGGCCGAAGCGCACCGTCGGCTCGTCAACTATCAGGTTCTCGCCCGGGCGGTCTCCGCCGACCAGGATCCGAAGGACCGGCTGCGACGGCTGATCGGCCTTCTGGTCGGCGTGGTGCGTTCAGAAAGCAGCACGTCATGGCCGGCCAAGGTCGTCGTGCGCGAACTGATCGCGCCAACGCCCCATTTCGAAAAGCTTCGCCGTGAGGAACTGGAGCCGAAGAGGGCGCTGGTTTTCAGCGTCATTTCCCAGATCATGGGCGTAGCGCCGGATCATCCACTCGTCGCCCAGGTCGCCCTTTCTATCATGGCGCCCTGTTTCATGCTGCTGATCGCCGAGAAACGCGTTACCGAGGTGCTGACCCCGCTCGACCGCGCACGCCTCAGTAACGAGGCGCTGGCAGACAGGCTGGCGAACTTCACCCTGGGGGGCATCGCCCAGTTGATGGCGATGGAGCTGGGCACGTAGGCGCGGTGTACCGGAAGGCCGCTGACGGGCGCGACTGCTCTCCGCCAGCGTGGATTCGGACGGCAGGAGAATGGGGTTTCTTTGTCGATGTCTCTGACCTGCTCGAGCGGAGCCGCTCGTTACGCCCCTGTCTCCAGAAAGTTTGTAACTACCTAAGAAATATCGTTGACTTTTCAATATGAAGAGGCAATTTAAAGATAACAACAATCCGAGGTTTCGATGCTGGTCATTCTCGCCGATGATCTAACGGGTGCGCTGGATACTGCCGCACCGTTCGCAGCGCGGGATATGCATGTCGAAGTGGCTCTTTCGTCTGGCGCCGTCGGGGAGGCCTTGCAAGAGGTGCCGCAGGTTCTGTCGATCAATCTCGCGTCGCGTGAAATCGGTGCGGATGCTGCGCGGGAGGAGGCAAAGCGGGCGCTCGCAACCCTGCCGGCGGAGGTGCGTCTCTTCAAGAAGGTCGATTCGCGTCTCAAGGGGCATGTCGCGGTCGAACTCGATGCCATTGTCTACCACGCGGCGCTGGTGGCGCCGGCGATCCCTGCCTTCGGTCGTATCGTCAAGGACGGTTGCGTGATGGGTTTCGGGGTGGATACGCCTATTTCCATTGCGGACAAGCTCGGGTCGCACGCGGTCCGTGCGACGATCCCTGACATTGCCAGCCAAGACGAGATGCGCCTTTGGCTGGAACGGGCGGACGAGGCGGGCATCGACCTTCTCGTCGGCGCACGTGGCCTTGCGGAAGCGCTTGCCGATAAGATGGGCGGGCAAGCCCCTGCACGTGCCGCTGAAATACCAGCGGGCCCTGGCCTTTTCGTCATCGGCTCACGCGACCCAATTACACTTGTGCAGATCGAGGCGCTGCTTGCTCGTGGTGAACTGCGCTACTTGCCGGCACCGAATGGTCGCCTTGACGGCGCGCGGGCCGATGACAGCCCTCTGACGCTTGTGCAGGCGGTGCCGGGCGGGGATGTCGTGGCTTCGGAGGCGGTTTCGCACGCCCTGGCGGAAAGCGTCTGCCCCGATCTTGTGGGCGGGGCATCGACGCTGCTGCTTTCCGGCGGCGCTACGGCGGAGGCCGTGCTCAGGAAAATGGGGATCGGGAGGTTCCGGCTGCGTGGCGAATGTCTGCCCGGGTTGGGCTTGGCGCATGCCCGAGGACATTGCATTATCGCCAAATCGGGAGGATTTGGCGGGCCGGATACATTGCGGAAAATCGCGGACCGGCTGTGCCGCAAGACGGGATGAACGATGGGACTGGAGAACGGAACAGCACGCAGAAGCCTTGGCGATCTCGTCTTCGAGCGCATGCATCGCGCCATCAAATCCGGCGCTTACAAGCCGGACGAGCGCCTGCCGACCGAGCATGACCTGGCGATCGAATTCGAGGTTTCGCGGCCGATCATCCGGGAGGCGCTGCGGCGGCTGCGCGAGCAGGGCTTCATCTATTCGCGGCGCGGCGCCGGCAGCTTCGTGCGGGCCGTCGGCATGCGTGAGCCGTTGGGTTTCGGGCAGCTAGAAAACGTCGCCGACCTTCTCAATTGCTACGAGTTCCGCCTGACCGTCGAGCCGGCGGCTGCGGCCGCCGCCGCCGAGCGCCACGATGCGGCGACGCTTGCCGCCATCCGCCAGGCCCTGGAATTGATGCGGGATGCTACCAACCGGCAGTCCCACCGGGAGGATGCGGACTTCCAGTTCCACCTCGCCATCGCCCGCGCCGCGCAGAACAGCTATTTCTTCACCGCCATGGAAGCGCTGAAGGACCACATCGCTGTCGGGATGCGGTTCCACGGCGCTTCGGTAAAGCGAGAGACCACTGGCCTCACCAGGGTCTTTGGCGAACACGAGGCGATTGCGGAAGCAATTTCGGCCCGTGATGGCGCACGGGCGCGGGAACTTATGCACCAGCACCTCACCGGCTCGCGCGAGCGGCTTTTCCAGGCATCCAAGTAGAGCGCAAAACCCCGGCAAAGCGGGGGTTTTGATGTTGGAAGCTGAGCTTCCTAGAACGCTGCCCGGTAGATGCCGAGCACGTCATCGACGCTCATGTCGATCGGATTGTTGTCCATCAGGCGGCGGTTGGCGTGCGCTTCACCCGCATAGAGGGGCAGGTCGTCCGCCGAGGCACCATGGGCGGACAGCGACATTTCTATGCCGAGATCGCGGCAGAAGCCGTGGGCGGCGGTGAGCAGATCTTCCGCGGCAAGATTTTCGCCGAGGCCGAGGGCTTCGGCGACTTCCGACGTCTTTCCTGCTGCGACCTTCTGGTTGAAGGCCAGGACGTGCGGGAAAATGATGGCGTTCGCCAGGCCATGCGGCAGGCGCAGCCGCGTGCCGAGCGGATAGGCAATGGCGTGGCCGGCGGCGGTGTTGACCGGGCCGAGGCAGATGCCGCCGTAGTACGACGCCAGCATCAAGCCCTCGCGGGCTTCGGTGTCCGTGCCGTCGCGCACCGCGCGGGCAAGGTATTTGCCGACGAGACGGAAGCCCATGCGGGCAAAACCGTCGATCATCGGGTGGGCGCGGCGATTGGTGAAGGCCTCGACGCAATGCGCCATGGCGTCGACGCCGGTCGCAGCCGTCACTGCCGATGGCACGGAATAGGTCAGTTCCGGATCGAGTACGGCGAAGTCGGCGATCAAATGCGGGCTTTCGACCGCGATCTTGCTGCCCTTGACGGGATCGGTGATGAGCGAACGGATGCCGGCCTCGGAGCCAGTGCCGGCGGTAGTAGCGACCTGGACGAGGCGCGTGCGGCGCGCGTTGACCCGGTTCGGGCCGGCGACGTCGGCGAGCGTCTGCTCGCCATCCCACAGGGCTGCAACCAGCTTCGCGACGTCGAGAACCGAGCCGCCGCCGAGGCCGACGATGAGATCCGGCCGGCTCCGGCGTGCGGCCTCGATGGCCGCATCCAGTGTCATGATATCCGGCTCGCCCGGGATCGCGTCGAACACGGTGACACGGCCGGCAAGCTTCAGGCGGTCGATGAAGCCGGCGGTGATCGGCGTTGCGATCACCAGTATTGAGCCGGCGTCGGAGGCCCAGGCGCCGACCTCGCCGATCGTGCCGGCGCCGACGGCGAGCCGGCGGGGTTGGTGGAGCGTGATGGGGGCGATGCTCATGGTGTCATCCTCGCTTGGCGGCGCCCGACACCAGCTTGCGGGCGTAGGCAATGGCGGAATTCATGTTGCCGTGGTCGGCGATACCCTTGCCGGCAATGTCGAAGGCCGTGCCGTGATCGACCGAGGTGCGATCGATCGGCAGGTCCACGGAGACGTTCACGGCGGTGTCGAAGGCGACGAGCTTGACCGGGATGTGCCCCTGGTCGTGATACTGAGCGACGACGAGATCGAAGGCGCCGGCATAGGCGCGGTAGAACAGTGTGTCGGCGGAGATCGGGCCGTAGGCGTCGATGCCTTCCGCACGCGCGGCCTGGACGGCCGGTGCGATCTGCTCGTCGTCTTCCGTGCCGAAGAGCCCATTCTCGCCGCAATGGGGGTTAATGCCGGCAACCGCGATCCTCGGTGCGGCATAGCCGGTGCGTTTCAGATGGGCATCGCCGGCGCGGATGGTCGCGAGTACCCGCTCCGTCGTCGAGCGGCGGATAGCTTCCTGCAGGGAGACATGGGTCGAGACGTGGATGACCTTCAGGCGCTCGGAGGCGAGCAACATGTAAGCGGCCTTGGAGCCCGTCAGGCTGCGCAGCATGCCGGTATGGCCGTCATAGTGGTGGCCGGCGAGGTTCAGCGCTTCCTTGTTGATCGGCGCGGTGACGATGCAGCCGATAGTTCCGGCCTCTGCATCCCGCACCGCCTTTTCGATGAAGCGGAAGGCTGCATCGCCGGCGACCGGACTGAGCTGCCCCCAGGCGAGCGGTGCGCCCTCGATGGGAAGGTCCACCACATGCGGCGCCAGGTCGACCGTGATGTCGAGGGCTTCGCGCGCAGCCTCCAGTGTCTTGAGATTGCCGTAGATGCGGATCGTCGCGCGCTCTTGCGGCGTCATGCCGGCCAGCGCCCGCACCGAAATCTCGGGGCCGACGCCGCATGGGTCGCCCATGGTGATGCCGATGATGTTGCTCATGAAAGTCTCCGTGTATCGGCGCTCTCCCAGCCGGGTGCCAGGCGGACATATTTGATCGCGCGCCGGTGATAGGTGTAGGCGAGGTGCAGGGTGCCGTCGGCTTCCGACAGTAGCCAGGGATAGGACATTTCCTTGTTTCGACCGTCGGTCGAATCGTTGGAAAGGCAGGTGCCGGGACCGTCCTCGATCAGAAGCCGGACCGGAAAGGTGTTGCCGCCGTCTTCAGACAGGCAGAGCGCGACCGGAGCGCGCGGCACGCCCCAGACCGGAGAGCAACCGCCGGCAGGATCGGCATCGGGGCGGTCGTCATTTTCGCCGAGTTCGTCATAGAGCGAAGCGCGGCGGTCGGTGGACTGGGTTGCGTTCACCGGATTGCAGATCATCGCGACGCGGCCGTCGTCAAGGCGGATTGCGGCGATGGAGGAATTGTTGTTCGGCACGTCGGTCGCCTGCGGCGTGGACCAGGAGTGCCCGCCGTCACGGCTTTCCGTCCTGTAGACGAAGTCTGCCTGGCGCCGCCGGAAGAAGGCGGCGAGATGGTCGCCTTGCAGTGAAGCCGGCGACATGTGCACGCAGCCGATGGACTGGGTGAGGTCTTTGAGTTGCCAGGTCTTTCCGCCGTCGTGCGAGACGCCAACGGCGGCGGTATCATGACTGCCATTCCATTTCTGGCCGGGACGCTGGATGCAGCGGAAGATCGGCAACAGCCACGCGCCATCAGAGCGCACCGTGAGCGGTGCGCGGACGAAACAGCCGCGAGGCAGGTCGAGATAACGCCCGGCCTCCGCCGTCAGCGCCAGCGGAACCGAAGCGTCGCGCCGGATTTCGGCTATGCGGATGCGGCATTCGTCCTGGTTGCCGGAGGGTTGCGAGGTGTGGAACAGCCAGAGCCTGCCATCAGGTGCGGTGAAGAATACCGGATTCTGCTCGGAATGCGCTGGGTCGAAGCTCAGGCGCTGCGGCGGCCCCCAGCTTGATGCCCCCTTCGGCAGCACGGAGGCGAAGATCGAGATGTCTGATTTGCCTTCCAGCGTGCCGCCAAACCAGGCGCAGGCGAGCGCGCCATCGGCAAGCAGATGCAGGAACGCGGCATGGTTCTGGATCATGGGCGACGGCAACAGCGCTTCATCACGTCCGGGCGATGTGCCTTGAAGTCGGCCATTCATGTGGCGGGCGATTTCCGCGGGGTCCATTGGCTCCTCCTGTGTGGATCTGAAAATCACCGAAATTACATAGTTGTCAAGTTTGAGAATGTTATCAAATTTGGCACGGCCGCAATAAATCTAAATTAAATAATTGAATTTAAATAGAAAATATTACAGTTGAGCTTCGATATAAATTTACATTGCAAAATAATTTGACAAACTTCAGCGAAAAGTGGATGGTCTGGGCAACCTGGCGAGAGGATGCCGGGAGGAGGATTTTCATGCCGGAAGCCGGCAATTCACAGAAGGCGACGGTGGCCGTGCTCTTTGCAGCCGGTGCAGCGATGCTCGCGGCAGCCGACGCCGTGATCGTGCGCGCCCTGCAGGGTGCCGTGCATCCCTTCGTGATAGGCTTCTTCCGTGCTTTTTTCGGCGCTGCCGTTCTCCTGCCCTTCATTCTTGTTCGTCCGACCGTGCTGCGCTCGACGTATCCGCTCCGCCAGCATGCCGTTCGCGCCGGTTTCAAGCTGCTGGCCATGGTCGCCTTCTTCGCTGCCTTCAGCTGGGGGCCGCTCGCCGATGTGACGGCGATCGCCTTCACATCGCCGATCTTCTTGGTGCTTGGCGCCGCGCTGACGCTTGGTGAGCGGCCGGGGGCGGCGATGATCGCTGCGGTCACGATCGGCTTCGTCGGCGCGCTGGTGGTTATCGGTCCGTCGGGGAAGGGTATCAGTCTTGCCATTGCGCTGGCGCTTACCGGCGCCGTGCTCCAGTCAGCCATCCAGTTGATCCTGAAATCCATGTCGAAGGGGGACCGGACAGCGACACTTGTCGTCTGGAACCTTCTGCTGACCGTACCGATTGCGTTTCTTTTCGCCCTGCCGTTCTGGACCACGCCGGGACCGCGGGAGATGGGACTGCTTGCGTTGCAGGGTGTGGTCGGCGCCGCTTGCATGGCCATGATGACCCATGCCTTTTCGCTGGCGCCCGCCACCATCGTCGCGCCCGTCGATTTCCTGCGTCTGCCGCTCGTGGCCTTGGGAGGCTTTGCGCTGTTTGGCGAACATATTGCCCTCACCACGCTTTTCGGTGGCGGGCTCATCTGCTGTGCGGCGCTGGTCGCCGCGCGATCCGGAAAAACAACATCAGCCTGAACACGATTTCACTAGGGAGGAAACGCCGTGAAGAAAATGCTTGTTCTGGGGGCTCTCATGCTGGGCTCCGCCTTGTCCCCTGCCTTTGCCGGCTCGGGACCGATCAAGATCGTGCTCGCCGAGGAGGCCGACCTGCTCGAGCCGTGCATGGCGACCCGCTCCAATATCGGCCGCGTCATCCTGCAGAATGTCAGTGAGACGCTGACCGAACTCGACGTTCGCGGCGACAAGGGCGTGATGCCACGCCTTGCTGAAAAGTGGGAGCAGAATGCCGATGGCAGCTGGCGGTTCCACCTGCGTCAGGGCGTGAAATTCTCCGACGGCACGGCGTTTGACGCGAAGGACGTCAAACACAGCTTCGAGCGCATCATGAGCGACAAGAACGCCTGCGAGTCACGCCGTTACTTCGGCGGTATGACGGTGACGCCGAGCGTCGTTGACGACTACACGATCGACTTTAAGGCCGATCCGGTCCAGCCGATCCTGCCGCTGTTGCTGTCGCTCGTCACCATCGTGCCGGAAGAGACGCCGCTGGAATTCGTGCGCGAACCCGTCGGCACCGGCCCCTACAAGCTGACCAACTGGACACCGGGCCAGCAGATCGTGCTGACCGGCCGAGACGACTACTGGGGTGCCAAGCCAGAAGTAACGGAAGCGACCTACCTGTTCCGCGCCGATCCTTCGGTTCGTGCCGCCATGGTGCAGGCCGGCGAAGCGGACCTGTCGCCCTCGATCTCGCAGCTCGACGCCACCAACCCGGCAACGGACTTCTCCTATCTCGACAGCGAAACCGTCTATCTGCGCATCGACCATAATATCGAGCCGCTGAATGACGTGCGCGTCCGCCGCGCGCTCAACATCGCGATCGACCGCCAGGCCTTCCTCGGTACACTCGTGCCGGATAGCGCATTGCTCGCAACCGCCATCGTACCGCCACCGACGCTAGGCTGGAACCCCGACGTAAAGGTCTTCCCGTATGATCCAGACGGTGCGAAGAAGCTGCTCGAGGAAGCCAAGGCCGACGGCGTCAAGGTCGACACGCCGATCACCATCATTGCGCGCTCGGCAAACTTCCCGAACGTCACCGAGATCATGGAGGCCATCCAGGCACAGCTCCAGGAGGTCGGTTTCACGGTCGAGCTGAAGTTCGTCGAGGTCGCCGAGCACGAACAGTACTATTCGAAGCCATTCAAGGAAGGCCGCGGTCCGCAGATCGTCGCCGCCATGCATGACAACTCGAAAGGCGATCCGTCGTTCTCGATGTTCTTCAAATATGCGACCGAGGGCACGCAGTCCGGCTTCTCCGACCCGAAGGTCGACGACCTGATCAAGCGCGCCTCGGCCGCCGTCGGTGAGGAACGCGCCAAGCTCTGGTCGGAAGTGATTGCCTACGTGCATGACGAGGTCGTCGCCGACGTGCTGCTGTTCCACATGGTCGGCTTCTCGCGCGTCTCCGAACGTCTGGACTTCAAGCCGACGATGGCGACCAACGGAACGCTCCAGCTTTCGGAAATCAAGATCAAGTAATCTGTCCTGGCGAACGCTCTGTTTGCCGGTCACAACAGCAATCAAGGCGGCGGGATGATCCCGCCGCCCGATTCCCCCGAGGGCGCCATGCTGAAATTCGTTCGAAAACGCGCCGTGGCCAGTCTGATCTCGCTCGTCGGACTGATCGTCATGGTCTTCTTTCTCTCGCGCTTGACGGGGGACCCGGCCGCCTTGTTCCTGCCGGTCGAGGCGTCCGCGGAGATGAAGCAGCAGTTCCGCGAACTGCATGGCTTGAACGATCCTCTGCTGGTGCAGTTCGGTCGTTATGTCGGCGATGTCATTACCGGTGATTTCGGCGAATCCCTGCGCAAGGCGCGCCCGGCGCTTGATGTCGTGCTCGAAGCCTTCGTGTGGACCCTCTGGCTTGCACTCATCACCATGACGCTCGTCACCGGTGCTGCCATCGTCGTCGGCTCGCTCGCCGCTTTCCGCGCCGGCGGATTCTTCGATCGCCTTTCCTCGGTCATCTCCCTTGTCGGCGCCTCGGTGCCCGATTTCTGGATCGCCATCGTCGCGATCGTCGTCTTTTCGGTCAATCTCGCCTGGCTGCCGACGTCCGGCACCGGCTCGCTGCTGCACTGGATCCTGCCGATCTGTGTACTCTTCATCCGCCCGTTCGGCATCATCGTGCAGGTGGTGCGCGGCTCGATGATCGGTGCGCTGTCCTCCGCCTATGTCAAGACAGCGCGCGCCAAGGGCGTCAAATCCGGGCCGATCATCTTTGTGCACGCGCTGCGCAACGCCATGCTGCCGGTCATCACCGTCATTGGCGACCAGGCGGCAAGTCTGCTCAACGGTGCGGTTATCGTCGAGACCATTTTCGGCTTTCCCGGTGTCGGCAAGCTGATGATCGATTCCATCCTGCAGCGCGACTTCAACGTGGTTCTCGCCGCGATCCTCGTCACGGCGCTGGCAATCTTCCTCATGAACCTGCTGATCGACCTTGCCTATGCATTGCTCGATCCGCGGATCCGCCACTGAGGAGCAGGGCCATGACCCTCCAGACCACCGACACCACCATCACCGAGGAACTGCCGTTTGCTCGGCGTATGTTCCGCATGCTGCTGGCCGACAAGTTCGCGCTCTGCGCGGCGATTTTCCTTATCGTCATCCTGATCCTCGCGATTATCGGGCCGAGCTGGCTGGGTGATCTCGCGACCAAGCAGAACCTGCGCGGCCGCAATGCAGCACCCTTCGACTGGCAGCGCGGCTGGGTGTGGTGGATGGGTGCGGATGCGCTCGGCCGCCCGCTGCTTGCCCGCATCGTCGTCGCCACGCAGAACACGCTGATGGTCGCCGCCGGCGCGGTCGCACTCTCGGCGGTCATCGGCACGGTTCTCGGGCTCATCGCCGGCTTCTCGTCGGCGCGTGTCAACCAGGTGATCATGCGGCTTGCCGACGTCATCATGTCCTTCCCGTCGCTGCTGATCGCGGTGATCGTGCTCTACATTCTCGGGTCGTCGATCCTCAATCTGATGCTGGTGCTGGCGATCACCCGCATTCCGGTCTATCTGCGCACCACGCGGGCGGAAGTGCTGGAAATCCGCGAGCGCATGTTCGTGCAGGCCGCCCGCGTCATGGGCGCGTCCGGCAAGCGCATTCTCTTTCGCCATATCCTGCCCGTTGTCCTGCCGACGCTGACGACGCTTGCGACACTCGACTTCGCCTATGTGATGCTGGCCGAAAGTGCACTCTCCTTCCTCGGCATCGGCATCCAGCCGCCGGAAATCACCTGGGGCCTGATGATCTCGCAGGGCCGGCAATATCTCACCAATGCCTGGTGGCTATCCTTCTGGCCCGGCCTTGCCATCATCCTCACCACCATGTCGCTGAACCTGCTGTCGAACTGGCTGCGCATCGCGCTCGACCCCGTGCAGCGCTGGCGCCTTGAAATGAAGGGCCGCACGAATGGCTGAGCATCTTCTCGAAGTCCGCAACCTGTCGGTCGAGTTCCACACGGCGGTCGGCGTGGTAAAGGCGGTGCGCAACATCTCCTACCATCTCGATCGCGGCGAGACGCTGGCCATCCTCGGCGAGAGCGGTTCGGGCAAGTCGGTCTCCTCCTCGGCGATCATGAACCTGATCGACATGCCTCCGGGCCGCATCAGTTCGGGCGAAATCCTGCTCGACGGCGTAGACCTCCTGAAAATGCCGGCGCAGCAGCGGCGCGAGGTGAACGGCCGCCGCATCGCCATGATTTTTCAGGATCCGCTGAGCCATCTCAACCCGGTCTACACCGTCGGCTGGCAGATCCGCGAGGCACTGACGACGCATGGCACGGCATCGGTGCAGGCGAGGGCCGAGGCGCTGCACCTCCTGACGCGCGTCGGCATTCCAAACCCCGAGCAGTCGCTTGACAAGTATCCTCACGAGTTTTCGGGTGGCCAGCGTCAGCGCGTGATGATCGCCATGGCGCTTGCGCTGCGCCCCGACCTTCTCATTGCCGATGAACCGACGACGGCGCTCGACGTGACCGTGCAGGCCGAGGTGCTCGCCCTGCTGGAGGAATTGCAGCAGGAGACCGGCATGGCCGTGCTCATCATCACGCATGACCTTGGCGTCGTCGCCGAGATCGCCGACCGCGTCGTCGTGATGGAGAAGGGCGTGCTGGTCGAGACTGGCACGGTGCGCGAGGTCTACAGGCACCCGCAGCATCCCTATACCAGGAAGCTGATTGCGGCAGCGCCTGGAAAGGGCGAGATGCACGCCCCCGCCGCCCGCGCCGAGCCAGTGCTTTCAGTGCGCGACGTGCGCAAGCGTTACGGTTCGTTCGAAGCGCTGAAGGGCGTGTCCTTCGATCTCATGGCAGGCGAGACGATGGCAGTCGTCGGGGAGAGCGGCTCCGGCAAGTCGACTCTTGCCCGCATTTTGCTGCGTCTCGACGAGCCGGACGCCGGCAGCGCCTTGTGGAAGGGCCGCGATCTTTTCACCATGTCCCCGGCCGAACTCTACAAGCTGCGCCGTGACTTGCAGATGGTGTTTCAGGACCCGACCCAGTCGCTCAATCCGCGCATGACCGTCTACCAGCTCATCTCCGAGGCTTGGGTCATCCATCCCGACATTCTTCCCCGGGCAAAATGGCGCGAACGCGTGGCTGAACTCCTCGTGCAGGTCGGCCTCGGACCGGAGCATATGGGGCGTTATCCGCACCAGTTCTCCGGCGGCCAGCGGCAGCGCATCGCGATTGCCCGGGCGCTCGCGCTTGAACCGCAACTCATCATTTGCGACGAAGCGGTCTCGGCCCTCGACGTCTCCGTGCAGGCGCAGGTCATCGCGCTGCTCGACAAGCTTCGCCGCGAGATGGGCATCGCCTTCATCTTCATTGCCCACGACCTGCCCGTCGTACGCGATTTTGCCGACCACGTCATGGTCATGCAGAAGGGCAATATCGTCGAACTCGGCACGGTGCGCGAGGTGTTCGACGCACCGCGGGAAAACTACACCCGTGCCCTTCTCACCGCGGGGCTCAACCCCGATCCCGACATCCAGGCCGCCCACCGCGCCGCCCGCCTTCAGAGCGCCTCGTAAGGCGCTGCCCCACGAAAAGGAAGACACCCATGACCAAACAAGCCTTCGTGGCCCTCGTGACCTGCTTCAACGAGGACGAAACGATCAACTATGAGGCGACGCGCGCCCAGGTTCGCCGGCAGGTCGAGGTCGGCAACAACATCATGTGTGCCGGCACCAACGGTGACTTCACGGCGCTGACCTTTGAGGAGAAGGTGCGCCTGACGGAAGAGGTGGTCGATGAGGTCGGCGGCCGCGTCAGGGTGATCGTCAATGCCGGCATGCCGGCGACCTTCGAAACGATAAAACTGGCCCGCGAATTCGATCGCATCGGCGTCGATGGCATCGCGGTCATCACGCCCTTCTTCATTGCCTGCACACAGGATGGCCTCATCCGTCATTTCTCGACCGTGGCGGATGCGGTGATAACGCCGGTTTACCTCTACGACATCCCGGCCCGCACGCAGAACCACATCGAAGCGGAAACCGCGCGCACACTTTCCGGCCATGGCAACATCGCCGGCATCAAGGATTCGGGAGGCGCGAAGGAGACACTGGAGGCCTATCTTCAGGTGGCGAAGGAGGTCGATGGCTTCGAGGTCTATTCCGGTCCCGACCATCTGGTGCTCTGGGCCTTGCAGAACGGCGCTGCCGGGTGCATTTCCGGTCTGGGCAACGCCATGCCGCATGTGCTTGCCGGCATCCTCAAGGGCGTCAACGCCGGAGATGTTGCCGAGGCGGAAAGGCAGCAGGCAATCTTCGCCGCCTTCCGCACGGATCTCTACGCGCTCGGTTTTGCCCCTGCCATGGTCAAGCGCGCGCTCTATCTGCAGGACGCCTCCGTCGGCGCCAGCCGCCAACCGGCTTTGCTGCCGAACGAAGAACAGGACGCCCGCATTGCCAATATTCTGCGCCAATACGGGCTGCTTTGACGATTGTTCTTCACCCCGTGGGTGCCAGTTTTCGAAGAGACTGCGCAGGCCTCTGTGAATTGTGGACGGCCGCCTGAAGCGACCGTGACTACAAGAAATGACGATGTATTTTTCGAGGCGGCAGATTTACGTAAAATTGAGTTTAATCAACCATCTCTGATGCAACTCAAGTTGCATCAAGGTGATGATATGTCTGAAATCGATATTCGGCGTCCTTTGTGGATAACGATAACCGCCTGCGGATTTGCGGCCGTCCTGTTCTCCAGCATTGCGATCGGCGGTACCGCCTGGTACCGGCAGTCCATTGCGACCAGCGACGCCTTGCAGCGCGAGGTCGCAAGTGATCTTGCGCTGATCGAGACCGACATGGCGGCGCAGCGCAAGGCAGCTTCCGCTCTGGCGCTGACGCTTGCCGCCGAGCCCGAGGTTGCCGGCCTGATCACCAGCAATGCGCGAGAGGCGATCGTTGCCCGACACGCTGCTGCCCTGCCGGCTGTCGTCAGCGACGGCGGTCTGCAGTTGATCACCTTCATCAATGCCAAGGGCGAGGCCGTCGCCCGCATCCACACGCCGGACAAATTCGGCGACGATATGAAAGGCCGCCGCAAGACCGTCGTTGAGGCTTTGTCGACCGGAAAGCTCGTGGCGGGCATCGAGCCGGGCCGCACGGCGGTCAGCATGTTCGCTTCCGCACCCGTTGTCAGCGGCGGTGAGACGGTTGGCGTCGTTGACGTCGGGACCAGCTTGACAAACGCCTATTTCGAACCCCTTGCAGCGCGCATCGGTGGCGATGTCGCGGTCCATATTGTTGCCGACGGCAAGCTGGTGAAACAGGCCTCGACGACGGATGCCGCACTGCTTTCGGAAGACGACCTTGCGGCCGCCTTTGCCGGGGAGACCATTCAGAGGCGCGTAAGTGCAGGTGACGCTACGTTCGTCGTCAAGGCCGTGCCGTTCAACAACTATTCCGGTACCAAGATCGGCATCATGGAGATCGCGTCAGACGTCAGCGCGGTCGTCAACGACGGAAAGACCGCCCTGTGGATGACGGTCGCCGGCACCGTCGTGGTCTCGCTGTTGTCCCTGCTCGGCTTCTTCCTCTTCGCCCGCGCGCTGGCCGGCACCCTCGCCCGCCTCACCGGCACGATGACGCGGCTGGCCGGGGGAGACCTCACGGCAACCGTCGAAGGTGATGCGCGCCCCGACGAGGTCGGCGCGATGGCACGCGCGGTCAAGGTTTTCAAGGACAATGGCCTCAAGGCGCGCGAACTCGAACAGCAGGCCGAAGCCCTGCGCGATCAGTCCGAGCAGCAGCGACGCATCACCGTCGAACAGGAGCGTGTGCGCGCGGAAGCGATGGGGCATGCGACCAGCGGGCTTGCTGGCGGGCTGCAGCAACTCGCGTCCGGCAATCTCGCCATTCAATTGAACCAACCGTTCTCCGAGGAATTCGAAAGCCTGCGCGACGACTTCAATCGCGCCGTGCAGCAACTGCGCGACACGATGGCCGCCGTCGCGGACGCAACGGGGTCCATCGACAGCGGCTCTCGCGAAATCAGCCAGAGCGCCGACGACCTTTCCAAGCGTACCGAGCAACAGGCCGCATCACTGGAAGAAACCGCCGCCGCCCTCGACCAGATCACGACCAATGTCGCGAACTCTTCCAAGCGCGTCGAGGAGGCCCGCACGGTCGCCATTCAGGCGAACCAGAGTGCCAGCCAGTCGGGCGAGGTGGTTGCGAAAGCCGTCGATGCGATGGGCAAGATAGAGCAGTCTTCCAACCAGATCTCCAGCATCATCGGCGTCATCGACGATATCGCCTTCCAGACCAACCTTCTGGCGCTCAATGCAGGCGTGGAAGCGGCGCGTGCGGGCGAAGCCGGCAAGGGTTTTGCCGTCGTCGCACAGGAAGTCCGCGAACTTGCGCAGCGTTCGGCGATGGCTGCGAAGGAAATCAAGGGCCTGATCAACAATTCCTCTGTCGAGGTCGAAAGCGGCGTTCATCTCGTCAGCCAGACGGGCGCGGCTCTCAAGACGATCGAAAGCTACATCGTCGCCATCAACCAGCATATGGACGCGATCACGACCTCATCCCGCGAGCAGTCGATCGGGC
This sequence comes from Shinella kummerowiae, assembly GCF_009827055.1. GTDB lineage: Bacteria > Pseudomonadota > Alphaproteobacteria > Rhizobiales > Rhizobiaceae > Shinella > Shinella kummerowiae. Next base: position 136,384 of record NZ_WUMK01000003.1, on the reverse strand, counting down.
TGACGGAGGTAAACACGGCCGTCAACCAGATGGACCAGGTTACCCAGCAAAACGCGGCCATGGTGGAAGAAGCCAATGCCGCCGGCGCGACCCTGGCGAACGAGGCTGCGCGGCTGCGCGATGTGGTCGCGCGGTTCCAGCTGGGAAGTGGCACATCCACGGGGGCCACTGCACGCCGGGCCGTACCTGCTGCGGCCGCCGGGCATGCTGCCCCTTCGAACTCTCCCGCCCGTAGCATGGTCAACCGCATCGCCAGCGCCTTCACCGCCAGGGGTTCGGCCGCGGTCGCGATCGAAAAGGATTCCTGGGAAGAGTTCTAAATCCATCAATGGCGCCTTCCGAGACGAGAAGGCCAGGCGTGGATAGGCCGCATGGCCACTCATACGACACGCGCCGAACTCCGGATAGGTTCGGCGCGCGTCATGCTATGCGGCTTGCCCGATGTCTCTCAGTATTGAGGCCTAGGGCCTAAGGCGCGCCAGCCTTGCCCGTCGATAGGCATCCGGAATGGACAGGGCCCAGATGAAAAGGCCACCGGCGTGCCGGCCGATGAACGATTGATCCGGTGTCGTCGTCATGAAGGTGAGGATCGCGAAGAGCATGACGAAGAGGGCGAAGGTGAGCCCGCGTCGTGGCTCTCCAATCGCTACGTGACCCGCACCCGGCAAGGCGACGGCAAGGGCGAGAACGAGATAGGGATTGGGTTCTTTTCCCATTGCACAGTCCTTAACTGACGCCGACCACTGCGCGCCGTGCAGCGCTCCCCGCGAGCGACCGGAGTTCCATGGCGAGAGCAAGTGCCTGCCGTATCGTGGGCTGCGGCACGGTGTCGACGGCGAAGCGCGCTTGCCGCAGCAGGAGATGGGCCGATCGTTCGCCTTCCGCGGCCTGCATCACCACGCGGATCATGCGCGGTGTCACGACAGCCTCCTTCAACCGTGGGTCAGCGACCAGGCCAGCAAGGCCCTGCCGCAAAGGCTGCCATTGATCATTCCTGGCGTCAGCGCTGCCGCGCATGAGCATGGGAACCTGCGTCGTCGGCGGCGTCAGCCATTCGTTCAGGCCATGCACGGTCGAATAGTATTCAGACCCTGTTGGCCGCGCGAGAACGCCGATTGCCGGCCAAACTTGGGGAACGCCGTCTTGCAGCGTGACCCGCAGCCAAAGCTGCGGCAGCCGGCGCGTCACCATCGTATCGGTGACGACATCGAGCGTGACCTGGGTGCCGTCCTCCAGGACCCCACTCACCACCGGATGGTGATCGGCGGAAAGCCCGAAACGGGGCGTCTTCAGGACCGCGCCCGCTTCGTCCAGCAGCCGATGCCGCCGCGTCATCGTCTTGCGATGCTCTCTGGTCGCGAGCACAGCGATGAGTGCGCATGGGGCTAGCGAGAGGATCAGGATGAGGCCCTGGGAAAGGATCATGTCGCCCTACAGCAGGAAGTGGCAGGCGTTGGCGACCACAAAGCCGCCAACGGTCTTGTCAGTAGCCTTCAGGCCGCGGCCACGGCATGGTGAACTGGTCGCCGCGCCGCACATAGCGGTAGCGACGGAAGTGGAACCACAGCGACGCGACGATGTAGAAGCCCGTCATGGCGATGAGCTGCGTGCCGTAGCCCAGGAACACCGCGAAATAGGCCGTGCCGCAAAGCAGCAGCAGTACGATGGTCGGCAGCGGATGGAAGGGGTGGACATATCCGCGCTTGATGCTCCCCAGCGGCCATTTGTTGCGGAACATCACCATGTTGAAGGTCATGAACGTATAGCCGAGCAAACCCGACAGGATCGAGAAGGTCACAACCTGGTCGAGCGGCGCCCCGAGTGCGAAGATCAGCGCGATCGGCACGAGAAAGACGATGGAGCGATAGGGCGTGCGGTAGACCGGATGAACCGCGCCGAACCAGATCGGCAGGTAGCGGTCGCGACCCATGGAGAACCACGCGCGGGACGCATCGTTGATGCAGCCGTTTGCCGAGGCGAGGGTCGAGAACATCGTGCCGACGAAGAGCAGCACCATGAGGCTGCTGTTGCCCGTCACCCGGGCAGCGTCGAACAGCGGCGTCCCGGCCTGGCCGAGATATTCCCAGGGAATGAGGCCAGAGCATACATACCAGGTCATCGTTGCGGCAATCAGCAGCGTCATGATGCCCGCCATCGTGCCGTAAGGCAGCGAACGGGCCGGTGAGCGCACTTCCTCGGCCGCCTGGCAGGTGCCTTCGATCCCCAGATAGAACCAGAGACCGAAATGCAGCGCCGCGATGATCCCGACCCAGCCGTAGGGCATCGGATCGGTCGTCACGGCGGAGAAGTCGAGCGGCACGGCGGAGCCGCCCATCTGCACGACCAGAAACAGCGTGATGATGGCGAGAAATGCGATGGCCGTGATGACAAGGTTGAACGTCAGCGTCGCAAGGACGCCGCGATAGTTCAGCCAGGCAAGGAACATGATCGCCAGCACGATGAAGGGTTGCTGGTTGAGGCCGCTGTGCCCCTGCAAACCCGCGACGGTGTCCAGGAGGAAGCCGATCGTGATCGCGTTGCCGGCCTCGAGCATCGTATAGGCCATGACCAGAAAGAGGCCGACATTGAAGGCCATAAGCGGGCCGACGATGTGTTTGGCCTGGGCATATTGCCCGCCGGCGGCCGCAACCGTCGACGTTACCTCCGAGTCGATCATGGCGACGCAGGTGTAGAGCAGACCGGCAACCCAGCACGCGACGAGGCCGGCGATCATGCCGCCTTTGCCCACCGAGAAATTCCAGCCCATATATTCGCCGACGAGGACGATGCCCACGCCAAGCGCCCAGATGTGGGCAGGGCCGAGGACGCGCAAAAGCTGTAATCTTGCCGGCTGCCCGGCATTCGCATTGGTGTTCGACATTGCCGCGGCCCCCTCAGATCACGTGTCGCTCGGCCTCGGCCTCGATCTCGCCTTCACGCGATGAGGTCAGCAGGTCGTTGTCATAGGTGGTGTCGATGCGCGCCATGTCGGAGAGCATCAGGATGGCGAAGAGTGCCGAGAGCGCCCACGCGGCGTATTCCAGGATGTTCCAGGTATCCATGTCGTCGCCTATTCCTCTTTGGGGCCGAAGCGCTCTTCGATCACGTCGCGGTACTCCTTGTCGGAGAGCCTCACCACGAGGATGAAGTAGCCGATGACGAGGACGGCCATGATGATGAGAGCGGACCAGCTGAAGGAGTAATCGAAGCGGGCCGTGATCATGTCGTTGACGGCGGCAGGATCGGTATAGCCGAGTGCAGCCCACTGGGCCTGCTCGTTGGCGTTCTGGCCGAGCGCTTCCCAGGTCGGGTTCTCGATCGGCGCCGGCGTCTTGGCCGCGCCGGCGAGGCCGAGATAGAGCGGAATGTAAAGCGCCCCCACGGTCAGCACCAGAAGTGTCAGCACGTCGAAGATCTGTCCGCCAAGGCTTTGTTTCGGGGGCTTATACGCCATGATGGTCCCCTCCGCGCCGGCGGGCTTGCATCTCGTCGAGATGCTTGAGATCAAGGCCGTAAATGAACTCTTTGTCTTCGACGTAGTGCCGCAGCATGGCAACGATCGCTGCCGTGTTGAAGAGCAGGACCAGCGCGCAGAAGACCGCAAGAATGATGCGAATGGCCGGCACGGAAATAAACGGCCATACGACGAAAAGCGCAAAGAGCATCGTGCACCACAGCACGACGACGAATATTATGAGGCTTGCCCGGTCGCGCGCGTGCATCTGGTCGATGCGCCGCGCGAAGTGCACGTCAGCACCTCCGCTATGCGATACCATCCATTCTCCTCCCGAGGCGAATTTTGCCTTTCAGGCAATTTAATTTCGCCGGAGGAATATGAACCCGTGACCTCAGAAGTCAAGCGAGAGCTGCGCGATTTTGTCGCATGTTGTGGTGATTACCGTGACGCTGCTGCGCGCGGTTTTGGTTCGGATAATGCGTCCCTCCGGACGCCCTATAGCCTTCTGGATGGAACTGCCGTCCGTCTGCCGTCCTCAGGCTTTCGCCACGACGAGGTCGATCTCCACCAGCGCGTCGCGCCCGAGGGCAGCGACGCCGACGGTCGTGCGGGCGGGCAGGTGGCGATCCTCGCGGAAATGCTGGTGATAGACGGCGTTGAGGCCGGCATAGTCGCGGGCGAAATTGGCAAGATAGATGCGGGCGAAGACGGTGTCGCCCAGACGGTATCCGGCGGCATCGAGGATCCGTTGGAGATTTTGGAAGACGCGCTCGGTTTGGGCTTCGATCGTCGCGGGGAGGGGCGCCTGCGGATCTTCGGGATCGATCGGCAACTGGCCTGTCACATGCAGCAAGCCGCCGGCTTCTACGGCGTGGGCATAGCGGGCGGTTTTTGGCGGCGGTGCGGCAGCGGTGACGAAGTGGCGACGCAGGGTCGGCATGGGCGATATCCGGTTCGAAGAGCGAGTGCCGGCACGGCGGCCGGCACCCGATCCTCTGTCAGCTCCAGGGATGGCGCGGCGGGTTGATGCCGTTGAGATAGAAGTTGCCGACGTGGAAGAATTTCCAGCGCACGGGATCGTGCAGCGTATGCGCCCGCGCATTGCGCCAGTGGCGGTCGAGATTGTGCTTGGCGAGCGTGGAGCGCGTGCCGGCCAGCTCGAACAGTTTGTTGGTGGCGAGAATGGCAATTTCCGTCGTCAGAACCTTGGCCTCGGCGGTTTTGACGGTCGCGTCGGCAATCGTTTCTTCCGTCGGGTTTTCGAGGCCGACATCGATGGCCTCGCCCGCGATGCCAAGCAGGGCCTCGGCCGCATGCAGCTTGATCTTCAGGTCGCCGATGGCCGCAATGGTGAAGGGGTCCTCGCCGGCGGTCTCCTTGCCGCTGTCGATCCACGGTCGGCTCTGCGTCTTGATGAAGGCGATCGCATCCTCGATTGCCCCGCGGGCAATGCCCGCGTCTATCGCGGCCTGGATGATCTGAGAGACGGGGCCGGCGATGGTCGGCCGGTCGAACGCCGCGACCGGCAGCAGGCGGCTCTTCGGCACGCGCACATTGTCGATCCTCACCGAGCCCGAGGCGGTGGTGCGCTGGCCGAAGCTCGACCAGTTGTTCGTCACCGTGATGCCGGGCGTGTCCCGTTCGGCGAAGACGAGATAGCCCTGTTCCTGTGCATCGACCGCGACGATCGGAATGACGTGCGAGAGAAGGGCGCCCGTCGTATAGAATTTTTCGCCGTTCACCACCGCCTCGTCGCCATCAAAGCTGATGCGTGTCTCGAAGGCGGCGACGTTTTTACTGTTCAGTTCGGAAAAGGCATTGCCGAAACGCAGGCCGGAGAGAACCCAGCCGAAGAACTCTTTCTTCTGTTCCTCCGTGCCGTCGAGGTCGATATGGCCGTTGATGGCAAGGTGGTTCTGCGTGATCTGGGCGATCGACGGATCGGCGGCGGCGAGGATTGCAATCACACGCGCGAGCGTCCTGTAGGATACGCCCGGGCCGCCATAGGCTTTCGGAATGTTGATGCCCCACAGGCCGCTCTGCGAATAGGCATCGATCTCGGCGATCGGAAGCAGGCCTTCCCTATCGCGAAGGGCGGCACCCGGCGCGAAGTCGGCGGCAAGGCGTCGAGCGACCACGATCGCCTCCTCATCGCTCCTGATGACATGGGCAGGCACCTGTGGCCGCGGCCGCGGCGGAATCGGATCATCCGAATTCACGCGCGGATGCTGCGTATAGTCGATAGGCTGCTTTTCGATAATCCCCATGGCAATGCTCTCCTGTGTGGTCGGGCGAGATTGGCAATTTAAATATTAAATCCATAGATATTATATGTTATAGGAAGGCGTGCTTGTGGAAAATCCTTCGAAGGATCATCGCCCGAGCACGGAGTTCTGTGCCGCCGTTGCTCGTGCACCTGGGAAAAGTGGCCTGGGCTGGCCGGCAATAGTCTCCGACACTTCAACCTCGGTTTACCTATTGCCGGTAAAAGGGACCTTCGCCTCGCATGGCGGTGCACGTCCCAACGCCCGGTGACTCATGTCCGACACCTTCGATTCCGATATCTTCAACCTTGCCCCCACAGCGATGTGGATCGAGGATTTCAGCGCCGTCAAAGCGCTGTTCGATGCGTGGCGTGCGCAGGGCGTGACGGATATCCGGGCGTTTCTGAAGGAAGACAAGGACCGCGTCGCGCAATGTTCCCGGCGTATCGAAGTGCTCGCGGTCAACAGGAAGACGCTGGAACTGTTCGAGGCCGATGACATCGATCATCTGCGCGCAAACCTCTCGACCATCTTTCGCGGCGACATGCTCGAGACGCATGTGATCGAGCTGGCTAAGCTGTTTGATGGCGAGCTCGGCTTCGAGAGTACGACGTCGAACTACACGATTTCCGGCCGTCGCCTCGACATCCAGCTTCGCGGAACGGTCATGCCCGGCTATGAGGCGTCGCTCGGCAAGTTGCTGCTGACGACGGAAGACATTACGGCCCGTGAGGATGCACGACGGGCGGAGGCGGTGCAGCGGCGTCATGCGGAAGGCATTTTCGAGTATTCGCCCGTCTCGTTATGGATCGAGGATTTCAGCCGGATCAAGCTCTTGATCGAAGACATCCGCGAGCGTGGCATCACCGACTTCCGCACATTCATGGACGTGCACCCTGAATTCGTCCGCCAATGCATGAGCGAAATTCGCGTCATCGACGTCAACCGCGCGACACTCGACCTGTTTTGCGCGGCCGAGCGCGACCAGCTGCTGCATCGCCTGAGCGATATTTTCCGCGACGACATGGAAAAGCCGTTCCGCGAACAGCTCATGGAATTGTGGAACGGAAACCTCTTTCACCACCGCGAGGTCGTGAACTACGCGCTCGATGGCACGGTCCGCCACATCCTGCTGCATTTTTCCGTCTTTCCGGGACACGAACTCGACTGGTCTCGTGTGCAGGTCGCCCTCACCGACATCACCGCGCGCAAGAAGGCGGAGGCCTATCTTGAATATCTCGGCAAGCACGATGTGCTGACCAAGCTGTATAACCGGGCCTTCTACGCGGACGAAATCAACCGGCTGGAACGAAAGTCGCTGCGTCCGGTTTCGGCAATCATCTTCGACCTCAACGGCCTGAAGGAAGCCAACGACCAGCTTGGCCACGACGCCGGAGACGCCTTGCTACGCCGCTTCGGGGAAATTCTGAACGGCGCGGTCGCGCAACCCAATCATGCCTGCCGGATCGGCGGCGACGAGTTTGCCGTTCTCATGCCCGGCGCGGATGCGAAGGCGGCGGCGACCATGGCCGAAACCATCAGCGAACTGCTCAAGATCAACAACCAGTTCTATTCGAGCGCGCCGTTGCGCATGTCGTTTGGCAGCGCCACCAGCGAGGACGGGGAGACGATCGAAAGCGTAATCCGGCGCGCGGATGTTCTGATGTACGAGCACAAGCGGGCATATTACGAAGCCAATGGTGCCGGCGGCGTTGCCGAGAAGCGACGAGCGCGACGCGCCACCTGATGCCCGGACATCGATCGCATAAACAACACCGCGCGCGATGACAGGCTTCTTGATCTGCGGCCATCCAGCCGATATCGAACGCATATGAAAGCATCCGCAAAATTCGCGAAAGTTTGATCGGCATGGCCCCAGAATTTCTTGTCACCCATTCCGGGGGCTTCCACGCGGACGAGCTTCTGTCGAGTGTCGTCCTGACGCGCCTGTTTCCTACGGCCCGCGTGGTCCGCAGCCGTGCGCCTGAATGGATTACGCCGGCCACCGATCGCATCATCTACGATGTCGGCGGAGCCTACGATCCGGCGGCCGGGATTTTCGATCACCATCAGCGCGGGGCTCCGCTGCGTGACGACGGTCAGCCGTTCAGTTCGTTCGGCCTGATCTGGCGCCAGTTCGGGCGGGACTATCTTATCGCGTTCGGCGTTCCGGCCGAGGATATCGAGACTGTTCACGCAGGCTTCGATGCGGACTTCGTCTTGCCGGTCGATCTCATGGACAATGGTGCGGTGAGCCCATCATCCGCCGGGGCAATGGCCAAGCTGACGCTGCCCGTGCTTCTGGAAACGCTGAAGCCCGTTTTCGACGAAACGGAGCCGGACGCTGACAACCGGGCCTTCCACGATGCGCTTTCGATTGCGCGCAGTTTCGTCGAGGCGAGCATTAGGCAGAGTGCGGCGAAGCTTCGGGCGCAATCGATCGTGCGCCAGGCGATAGAGGCGACCGGTGATGGTCAGGTGCTGGAGCTTCCCATGGGAATGCCTTTCCGGCCGGCGATCGTAAAGGCCGGCGCCGACCATATCCTCTTCGTCGTCCATCCACGGGACACCGACTGGTGCCTCACCGGCGTTCGCCGGTCGAGCGAAGGGTTCGAACTGCGCGCCGATCTGCCGGCGGCATGGGCTGGCTTGACCGGTCAGGATCTGGAAGCGGCCTGCGGTGTGGCCGGCGCAACATTCTGCCACAACGGCCGCTTCATCGCCGCTGCCAAAACGCGCGAAGCGGCCCTCGAAATGGCAAGGATCGCGGTCGCGCAGGCCTTGGCATCACAGCCGCCAGCGACACTCACCGCGTGATCTCGCGGTGAGGCCGCCATCCGGCTTCATCCAGACGGACACACGGCCCCGGTATCGACCCAAGCCCGGATGATCTTGCCGAACTCTTCCTGCGTGCCGGGAACCGGCTCGCGGCCATCGCCGGGCTGCCATCCCCAGCCGACCAGGTCGTCCTTCGCCATATGTTCGACGATTTCGTCCATGGTCTTGTCGCCGTTGCGCTTGGGGTCCTTCAACTGCACGCAGATTTGGCCAAGCGTCTTGCCCTCCCAGGCCATTTCGATGGGGGCGAGATGCCACGCGGGATTGCCGGGTATGCTCTTCAAGGTATCCGCCTGGCCGACCACTGGCGTGTTCTGTTCGCTGTGGCAGGTGTTGCACTGCATGCCCACGAGACCCATGCCGCCATCGCCCCGGAAGACCGGCGGCTGGTGCGGATGCATCGACATGCCTTGCAGCGGGCGTTCCGTTGCCGGATGGCAATTGACGCAGCGCGGGTGCTGGATGACCTTGCCGGCCTCCTCGAAGAGAGCGAGCGAGCGCGCCCGTTCGTCGGCAATCGACTGGAAGGATTCTGCAGAACGCAGCGAATTGGTGTTTTGCGCCACGACCGCCGGAGCGAGCAGGATGCCCGCGCCGACGATAAGACAGTGTGCGGCAACGCCCGAAAAGAGAAGCTTGATTTTCATCTGACGGTATCCCCTCACGCGGAAATGAGACTGACGATGGGAAGCTGACGCACCGGAGCGTTTGTCAGCTTTCGCCAGGCATTGGCGACCGCCGGCCCCACAGGAGGCACGCCGGGTTCGCCGACACCGGTCGGACTTTCGACAGATTTGATGATCTCCACCGCGACATCAGGCATTTCGTTGATGCGGATCGAGCGGTAGTCGTGGAAATTCGACTGCATGATCCGCCCGCCCTTGCCAAGGGTGATGGCGTCGAAGAGCACGGCGCCCAGCCCGTAGCCGATGCCGCCCTCCATCTGCGCCTTGATGATGTTGGGGTTGACCGCGACGCCGCAATCCACCGCGCACCACACCTTGTGGACGCGCGGCGCGCCATCGGCGCCGACGGAAACCTCCGCCACCTGCGCGACGAACGAACCGAAGCTTTCGACGACTGCCACGCCGCGGGCACGCCCTTCCGGCGGGGTCGACCCCCAGTCCGCCATCTCGGCCGCTTTGCGCAGGACCCCGGCATGGCGCGACTCTTTATCGAGAAGCGCAAGCCTTCCTTCCACCGGATCGCGGCCCACGCGCGCCAGCAATTCGTCGACGAAGGTCTCGACGGCGAAGCCGGTATGAGTATGACCGACGGAGCGCCACCAGAGCGGCGGGATCGGAAGTGTCACATTGTGCGAGGTGACCTTCAGGTTGGGGATGCGGTAGGGCAGGTTCGACGCGCCCTCCACCGATGTGGAATCGAGATCGGCCTTGGCCATGATCGACTGGCCGACGATGACCTGCTCCCAGGCGGTGATCCGCCCTTCGGCATCGATTGCGCCGCGCATCTTGTGGGCATACATTGGACGGTAGAAGCCGCCCTGGATGTCATCCTCGCGCGTCCACATGTGCTTGAGCGGACGGTCGCCACCGACCGCCGCGTACACCATCGCGGCTTCCTGCATGTAGGGTGAGCCGAACTGCGCCTTGCGCCCGAAACTGCCGCCGGCGAGTTGCGTGTTCACGCGAACCTTCGCTTCGTCCAGCTTGAGGATTTCTGCCGCCACCTGCTGGTCGAAGCCGGGGAACTGCGCGCCGTTGTAGATGTCGACGGAACCGTCCGTCGCCTTGATGAACACCGCGTCGAGCGGCTCCATCGGCGCATGGGCGAGGAAGGGAAAGACGATCTCCGCCTCCACCGTCTGGAGCCCATCCTGCCGGAACGCCTCGTCGACATTGCCGGTGTTCGCGGCCTCGAGGCCCGGCTCGTTGAAGTGACGCACATATTCGGCAGCCAGTTCCGCCGAGGACCGTGTCTCCGCCTTGGCGAGATCCCACTCGACCTTGAGCGCGTCACGCCCCTTCAACGCCGAGAAGGTATTGTCCGCATAGACCGCTATGCCCTGCGGGATTTGCTTGACGTCGACCACACCGCGGACCTTGCGGGCTTCGCTGTCGTCGAAGGATTTCACCGTCGCCCCGAAATGCTTGGGGTGGGCAACGATGGCCGTGAGCAGCCCCTCGGGCGTGATGTCGAGCGTGAAGATCGCCGTGCCGTTGGTCTTGCCGACGGTGTCGAGTTTCGGCAGGTCCGTTCCGATCAGAACGAAGTCCTTGGGATCCTTCAGTTTCGGGTCCTGGGGCACCGTTTGCGTCGCCGCCTTGTCCGCGAAGGCGCCGAAGCCGCTTTCCCTGGACGATCCCGCATGTTTCAAGCGGCCCTTCTCGACGGTGATTTCTGCTGCCGGAACACTCCATTCCTCCGCGGCGGCGGCAATGAGCATGGCGCGTGCGGTCGCGCCGGCCTTGCGCATCTGCTCATAGGCGTTGGCAATCGAGCTCGACCCGCCGGTGCCCTGCAGGCCGAAGGCGAGATTGGCGTAGATCTTGTTGTCGGTCGGCGAATGGACCGCGCGCATCTGGCTCCAGTCGGCATCAAGCTCTTCCGCGACGAGCGTCGCGAGCCCCGTGAAAGGCCCCTGACCGAACTCGATGTGCTTTGACAGCACGGTGACGGTGTCGTCCGTGCCGATCTTGACGAAGGCATTCATCGGCTTGAGCTCAGCCGCGCCGCCGGCTGGAACGCCCGTTGGCGCAGCCGAAAGGAATTTCGGCGCGATCGCCACGCCGATGACAAGCCCGGCGCCGGCAAGGAAACCGCGGCGGCTGGTTGTGATATCATGGATCGTCATCGCTCAACCCTCCATCGAATTGGCGGCATTGTGGATTGCCGCGCGAATGCGATGATAGGTGGCGCATCGACAGAGATTTCCGGTCATGGCACCGTCGATCTCGTCGTCGGTCGGCTTGGGCACCATCTGCAGCAGAGCCACCGCCGACATGATCTGGCCGGATTGACAGTAGCCGCATTGCGGCACGTCGAGCCCCGTCCATGCGGTCTGGACGGCTTGCGCCTCCTTGCCCGAAATGCCTTCGATCGTCACCACGTCCGAGCCATCGATCGTCGCAATCGGCGTGATGCACGAGCGCCGCGGCATGCCATCCAGATGCACGGTGCAAGCCCCGCACTGCGCGACGCCGCAGCCGTATTTCGTGCCTGTCAGCTTCTCGAAATCCCGGATAACCCACAAAAGCGGCGTGTCGGGATCCCCGTCGAAACTGCGTTCTTTTCCATTGAGCGTGAAAGTCACCATGTCCATGCTTCCTTCCAAAGGAGCCAAGTGCGGCGGGCTTATGGGCAGAGATATATGGCTTCAATCGAGTATGAAAAGGGATGTGTGAAAGAGAGAATTAAGGCGGCTCGTTGCCGGCGGAGCAAGTCAAATGCCTGTGACACCTATAGTACCCTGGGGTTATTGGCTTCACCGCAATCTTCCTTGACCTTTCGCATTGCTATTTGGAGGAGGGGAGCATGACGCAGACGATCAAACTCGACAGGGCCCTTGGCTTATGGTCCGTGGTGCTGTTCGGCCTTGCCTATATGACGCCGATGATCGTGTTCGGCACGTTCGGCGCTCTGGCATCGGCGAGCCAGGGAACCACGGCGATGGCTTATTTCATCGCAGCACTGGCGATTTTCCTGACGGCGGCCAGCTATGGCATCATGGCGAAAGTCTATCCGGTCGCCGGATCCGCCTATAGCTACGCGCGACGATCCTTGAACCCGGCTGCGGGTTTCCTCGTCGGCTGGGCGGTGCTGCTCGACTACTTCTTCCTGCCCATGGTCGTATGGCTGATCGGCGCGGCCTATCTGATGGCCGCCTTTCCGGCGCTGCCCGCCTGGCTGTGGATTGTCGGCTTCATCGTGCTGACCACGGCCGTCAACGTCATCGGCATTGCCTTTGCCAATCGGGTGAATGTCGTGCTGATGCTGGTGCAGCTTTCCGTGCTGCTCGTCTTTCTTGCGCTCGCCGCGCGCTATGTCGTGGCTCTCAACGGCGTCGGCGGGCTTGCCTCCGTGCGGCCGTTCTTCGAACCCGGTGTGCCGTTCGGCGCCTCCGTGGCGGGTGCGGCGATCGCGGCCTATTCGTTTCTCGGCTTCGATGCCGTCTCCACACTGACGGAAGAAACCCGCGAGCCGACGCGCACCATGCCGAAGGCGATCATGATCATTGCGGTCATCGGGGGGCTCATTTTTACGGGTTCTGCCTACATGACGCAGCTTGCCCATCCGGGTGGCGAGTTCGCCGCCGTGGATTCGGCCGCCTCGGAAATCGCGCTGATGATCGGCGGCGATCTCTTTGTCACCGTGTTCCTGGCAACGCTTGTGGTCGCCCAGTTCACCTCCGGTCTCGCGGCGCAGGCAAGCGTCGGCCGTCTGCTTTTCGCCATGGGCCGCGACGGTGTGCTCCCGGCCGGCATCTTCGGCCAATTGCATGAGAAATGGCGCACGCCCGTGCTCAACCTCGTTTTCGTCGGCATCGTCGGCTTGCTGGCCCTGACGCTCGACGTGACGACCTCCACGTCCTTCATCAATTTCGGCGCGTTTCTCGCCTTCACCGCGGTCAACGTCTCGGTCATCACGCTCTATCTCAAGGGCAACGCCATCGTCCGACCGCTCGGCCCGATACTCGGGCTCGTGGTTCCGGCCGCCGGCGCGCTCTGCGACCTGTTCCTGCTGTGGAACCTCGATGGCCACGCCAAGCTTCTCGGCGTGATCTGGCTGGTGATCGGCGTCGGTTATCTTGCCTACCTGACGCGCTTCTTCCAGATGGCGCCGCCGGAAGTGGAATTTCAGGAATGATCTCCGCCTTGCCGGAATTGCCTAGCGCCGGCTGAGGAAGAGATGAAACAGCTCCGCCTGGCTGGAAATGGTGAGCTTGGCATAGGTCTGGCGGCGATGCACCTTGACGGTGTTCGGCGAAAGCCCGAGCCTGGCGGCGATGGAATAGGTCGAATGCCCCTTCAGAATGAGGGTCACGATCTCCAGTTCCCGCTTGGAAAGCAGGGGATGGCTGATCGCCGCCGCCGCTCGTCCGTCTTCTCCTGGCAGGGTGAAGCGCTCGCGCCAATGCCGTTCCGCCAACGCCGTGAGGAGCGGGGCTGCACTTTCCAGCCGGGTGATGTCCCGGTTGGAAAAAGGCTTCGCATCGCCCATGCGTGACAGCGAGAGCACCGCATCGGCATGGCGCAGTTTCAGGATGAAGCCGATCTCGTCGATGATGCCCGTCGCCCGGTAGTGGCGGCGGTAATATTCCGTTTCAGTAAAACGATCGGGTGCCAGGCGCCGCATGACCAGCATGCCCTCGCGCCCTAAGCGCACCGCATCGTAGAAGGGATCGAGAATATAGGCGCCGGCGAGATAGTGCTCGACGATGGTGGTGCGGTCGCCGGCAAGGCGTTCATTATCGAGGTCAAACGCCCTGCCGCCCGGGGCATAGGCAAAGCCGTTCATCATTTCGAAGGAGACGAGATGACGAAGGGAACGCTCCAGCGCCTCGGGAAATGCCGGTTCCCCGAGCGCCGCCACGGCCTCGGCGAGGCCGGCGTGCCACAGGTCGATATAGGCGCCCGCCGCGCCGGATCGTGCCGCCACGTTCCTTCCCCTTGTCTTTTTCAGAAGACCTAGCACGGAGTCGGTGATCCCGACAGGACCGATCCGTTCTGCGCAGGGACGTCGCCATTGAAGGACGTCTTGTGCGGAGTGAGGGTGGTTCTGGCTATGGTCTATCGAGGGGGCTACGAACGCAGCTTGCAGTGATTCAGCAGTTGAATCCCGGGGCTTGAAGCCAGTGCGTTTCGGGCGTGTCGTCTCGTTGGATATTGGTGGTGTGGACGCGCGGTCTCGGCCCCGCGTCCACACAGTACTTGCTTGCCAGCTGGCTCAGGTGGATCGAGTTTCGCGGTGCGGTCGATCCAAACCCGACGGTAAATCAGAGAACGCGAACGTTTTCGGCTTTCGACTTGCCGGTCTTGCGATCCTGGCCAACGTCGTAGCTTACGCGTTGGCCTTCGCTCAGCGAGCCACCCTGAAGCGCGGATACGTGTACGAACACGTCCGTTCCTCCGTTTTCAGGCGTGATGAACCCGAAACCCTTTTCTCCATTGAAAAACTTAACTGTGCCAGTGGCCATAACTTATCCTCGACGATTCTACAGCTGATTGCCGCGGAGAAAACCTATAGCTGTTGCACATTATTCGCAAGACGTTCGTAGATGATAAAATTTCTTGTGCATGCGGCCTTCAAATCGGGCCAGTTGTGCCGCGTATCTCCCCAGCAGCCTGCTGGATTTTGGATGCTCAACTGTTGGGCATGATTGCCGCGGCCGCACAGCGATGTTCTCGTATTTTATCTCTGCGTGACCAGTACTTACGGCAGTTTTGCGAGAAAATGGATTGTATAACGCTACCGGCCCCAAGTCCTGTGGCGAAGGCTCATTTCGCGCCCCACGCCTCAGTGGTCTCGACCGCAGCACCGGCGCGTTCCCTTTCATGTACTACTGTCGACAAGATGAATATCCGCTGAGAGGTTGCGATGGGCTTCCCACCTGTCTTCGCTCCTGGGTCCGGAAAGCAGTTTGCCGCGCGGCGCGCGCGTGCTAGGCAGTCGCGCTTTGATCGAAGGGCTGCGGGCGAGGTTTCATGAGCGTTGGATTGTATGCTGACTATGTCACGGACTTGAGGGCCCTGTTCTCGGAGCTGGATCGGCATCCGGACCTCTTCCAGAGCTTTGACGCGCGCCTCGAACTGGCGGCCGCCGGCGGCCTTGTCGTCTACGAGACGAAACGGCGCAAAGGTCAGACAGACAGCCTCTATTACGGCCGCTCCGCGGCGACAGGCGCCAACCAGCAGATTTCACAGGCCGCGTCCTTCGCAGCGATCGACCGTTTTTTCGCTCTTGGCCAATTCATCGCCCTGACCGGGACCGGGACGCAGACGCGCCCGCTGGATGGGCAATATCCGCATTGTGCTGTCAACTTTTCCTACCGCAAGAAGGGACAGCCCAAAGCCAGGTCCATGCTCATGGTGTTTATCGGGCTCAACGATGAGGCGGATGCACTGGCCTATGTGGCGGCGAGCGAAGATGCATCTATCTTCGTTGCCGAGCGGCCGCACCGCGGGGAGCGGGCTTACGAGTGGACGTGAGGGAACGCCGGCGCACTCTGGCAGACTGACTACTCTTGGAGCGGCGCCCCTTCGGGCGCCGCTCCGGATTTGTTGACGAGACGACCGTCAAGCCGCGTCGGGACGGTGAACGGTCTTCACCTCAAGGAAGTCTTCCAGCCCGAAGAGGCCGCCTTCACGGCCGTTGCCGGACTGCTTGTAGCCGCCGAACGGGCTGCCATAGCGGTGCGGCCCGCCGTTGATATGCACCATGCCGGCGCGCAGCTTTGCGGCGACGCGTTCGGCGCGGTCCGGATTGCCGGTCTGGAGATAGGCGGCAAGGCCGTAGGCGGTGTCGTTGGCGATCGCGATCGCTTCCTCTTCCGTGTCGAAGGGGATGATCGCGAGAACCGGGCCGAACACCTCTTCACGGGCGATGCGCATGTCGTTGTTGACGTCGGCGAAGATCGTCGGCTTGACGAAGTAGCCGGTCTCGAAACCTTCCGGCTTGCCGGGACCGCCGACCAGGACGCGTGCGCCTTCCGCCACACCCGCCTCGATCAGCGCCTGAACACGGCCGAACTGGACGTGGGAGACGAGTGGGCCGATATGTTCGCCGGCCTCCTCCGGATTGCCGACCCTGGCTTCCTTGCCGGTGCGTTCGGCGATTTCGACGACCTTGTCATAGACCGAGCGCTCGACGAGCATGCGGGTCGGCGCATCGCAGGACTGGCCGGAATTGTTGAAGCACTCACGCACGCTGCCGGCGACGCGGTCTTCGAGATCGGCATCGGCGAAGACGAGGTTCGGCGACTTGCCGCCGAGTTCCAGTGTCACGCGCTTGACCGTCTCGGCCGCATCCTTGCTGACGGCGATGCCGGCGCGGGTGGAGCCGGTAAAGGACATCATGTCGACGTCCTTGTGCTTGGAAAGGGCCGCGCCGCATTCCAGGCCGTCGCCGTTGACGAGGTTGAACGCGCCCGCCGGGAAACCGGCCTCGTGGACCATTTCCGCATAGAGCAGCGCATTGAGCGGGGTGAATTCCGAGGGCTTCAGCACGCAGGTGCTGCCCGTCGCCAGCGCCGGCACGACCTTCAATGCGATCTGGTTGATCGGCCAGTTCCACGGCGTGATGAGACCGCACACGCCGATCGGCTCGCGGCGCACGACGTCGCCGTTCGGCAGCACTTCGCGGGCCTTCAGCCGCTTCAGGCCGTCGATGAAGCCCTGGAGGTGGCCGACGCCGACATCCGCCTGCTGTTCGGTGCTCATGGAGATCGGCGCGCCGAGTTCCAGCGTGATGGTGCGCGCCATCTCCTCGTAACGGCGCTTGTAGATGGCGAGCAGCTTTTCGAGCAGCGCGAGGCGCTCCTCGACGCTGGTCTGGCTATAGGTCACAAACGCCTTCTTGGCCGCGGCGACGGCGCGGTCGATATCGGCGGCGGTGCCCATGGAGATGACCGCGATCGGCTTTTCCGTCGCCGGGTTGATCACCGGAAGGTCATTGGGCTTCAGCGGATCGACCCACTGGCCGTCGATGTAGAATTTGCGCTTGTCGAGCATTCTGGTCTCCCGTCAGTTCTTCTGTTTTTCATCGAGCCAGCCCTGGATGAGCTGGCGGTATCGTTCCCCGCCGAAGCTTGGGAAATGGCCGCCATGGACCAGCCGTACCGGCAGGGTCATGAGCCGCTCCATCGAGGCGATGTAATCCGCCAGGTTGGAGTGATAGGTGTCCTCGATCAGCGGTCCATCGTAGACGATGTCGCCCGAGAAGAGAATTTCCGTCGCCCTTTCGTAGAGCGCAATACCCCCCGGGGAGTGGCCCGGCGTGTGGATGACCTCGAACTGGCGGTCGCCGAGGTCGATGATGTCGCCGTCTTCAAGGATGCGCGTCGCCGGCGCCCGTTTCACCGCATAACATTTCGAACAATAGGGTTCCGGCGGCAGCGCGTCGAAGATGTCGTCGGTGACGTAGGGATCGGCGAGCGTGTTTTCCCGTGTCGGGTTGGCGAGAAGATCGGCTTCGGCCGAATGCACGGCGCGGCATTCGAATTCGTGGTGGCAGCCGATATGGTCGAAATGGGTATGGCTTGCCACCGCGATCAGCTCGCGCTCCGTGACAAGCGGCACCCATTCGCGCAGCGACACGACGCCCATGCCGCTATCCACCAGCATGTCGCGGTCGCGCCCGCGGATATGCCAGACATTGCAGCGATAGAATTCCTGGATATAGGGCTCGGAAATAGCCGTGACGTCGTCGTGGAGGCGACGCACGCTGTACCAATCTTCCGGGCGGATACGCTGCATTTACGGTCCTACTCCCGCTCCGGCCTGAAGCACCACGATGCTATCCGCCTTCAGCCGAAGGTCAAGCTCCGCGCCGACTTCCGGCGCCTCTGTCTGCGGCAGGTGCGCCGTCAGCGCCAAACCGTCTGCCGCGACATGGCAGCGATGATGCGTGCCAAAGAAGGCGCTGTCGGTGATGCGGCCGCGGCCGAGCGAGATGGTCGGGGTGGCCGTATTGGCGCTGCGAAAATGTTCCGGGCGGATGCAGAGCGTGACGTCGTGGCCCGTTGCCGGCATGCCAGAGACGAACGCGGAGGCGGGCAGGGCAACGCGGCCGAGTGCGGTTTCTACCTCTGTTTCGTTTGCTGCCGTACCACGTACCTTTGCCGGCAGCAGGTTCACTTCGCCCATGAAGCCTGCGGAAAACAGGGAGCGCGGACGCATATAGATCGAAGCCGGCGTGCCGACATCCTCGATTCGGCCCTTGTTCATCACAACGATGCGGTCGGCGATCGCCATCGCCTCCTCCTGGTCGTGGGTCACATGCACGAACGTCGTGCCGACGCGCTTCTGGATCGCCTTCAGTTCATCCTGCATCTGCCGGCGAAGCTTCAGGTCGAGCGCGCCGAGCGGCTCGTCGAGCAGCAGCACGTCCGGATCGACGGCAAGCGCGCGCGCCAGCGCCACACGCTGCCGCTGGCCGCCGGAAAGCTCGTGCGGTTTCTTGGCGGATGAGGCCTTCAGGCCGACGAGATCGAGATAGGAGAACGCCTTTTCATACCGCTCCGCCTTGCCCATGCCGCGCATGCGCAGGCCGAAGCCGACATTGTCGCGCAGGCACATATGCGGGAACAGCGCATAGTCCTGGAACATGGTGGTCGTCGGGCGCTTGGCGGGCGAGACATGGGTCATGTCGCGTCCGCCGATTGCGATCGTGCCGGAGGTTGGCTCGATGAAACCGCCAAGGATGGAGAGCAAGGTCGTCTTGCCGCAGCCGGAGGGGCCGAGCAGCACGATGAACTCGCCGGCGGCGATGTCGAGCGAGACGTCGTCGAGCGCCCGGAACGCGCCGAAGACCTTGGTGGCGTTACGAATGGAAACGTCTGCGGTCATGAGGATTTCCCGGTTTTGCGGAAGACGGCGAGTTCCATGATGATCAGGAACGCGACCGAGACGAGGAAGACGACGCTGCCGATGGCGTTGGTCCGAGGGTCGAGGCCGGAGCGCAGCATGCTCCAGATTTCAACGGGCAGCGTCACGTCGAAGCGCGACAGCAGGAAGGCGACGATGAACTCGTCCCAACTGAACGTGACGGAAAGGAAGAAGGCGGCGAGGATCGATGGAGCGAGCATGGGTGCCGTGACGAGCAGCGTGACCTGCCAGTCCTTCGCGCCAAGGTCACGCGCCGCCCGCTCGATATTCACCTGATGTCCGCCCATTGAGGCATAGATGATGGCAAAGCAGAGCGGCAGGTTGATCACCACATGGCCGATGCCGACCGTGAGGAGCGAGAGCCGCATGCCGGTGAGGTTGAGCACTGAAAGCAGGCCGAGGCCGATGATGAGCGTGCTGACTGTCATCGGTGCGACGATGAGGCCGCGCAGCAGGCCGGAGGCCGGCAGCGTGTAGCGGGCAAAGGCATAGGCGGCGAGAAAACCGAGGATGCAGGCGACGGCCGATGAAAGGATCGCCACGATCAGCGAGTTACCGAGGGCCGCCATCAGCTTGCCATCGGCAAAGATCGCCTCATACCAGCGCAGCGTCAGGCCGTTCAGCGGCGGCACCGGCAGCGTGCCGTCCTGGAAGGAGAACAACACCAGCACGATGACGGGCAGGAAGATGAAGAGATAGAGCAGGCCCGCATAGGTCGCGGCGAGCGCCGTGGTGAGGTGCCGCATCGTTCAGGTCCTCTCCATCTTCAGCCAGCGTGCGCAGGCGATGTAGGCAAGTGTGACGATGGCCATCAGCACCAGTGACATCGCGGCCGCCATCGGGAAATCCGCCCGTCGGCCGAGTTGCAACATGATGACCTGCGGCAATACCAGCTCATTGTTGCCGCCAAGGATCTGCGGCGTGATGTAGTCGCCGATGCACAAAACGAAGGTGAGGAACGCGCCGACCATGACGCCCGGCAGCGTCAGCGGCAGCACGACATGCCAAAAGGTCTGGAAGGCGTTGGCGCCAAGGTCGGCGGCGGCGCGGCGGTAATTCGGCGAAAGCTGGATGAGATTGGCATAGATCGTCAGCGTCAAAAGCATGACGAAGAAGTGCACGAAGCCGATGACCGTGCCGGTACGGTTGGCCGAAAGCTCGAGCGGCTCGGCGATCACCCCGAGCCAGAGCAGCGCCTGGTTGACGACACCGCCTTTGGACAGCACCAGCAGCCATGAATAGGAGCGCACCACATAGGAGGTCCAGAACGGCAGGATCGCCATGATGAGGGCGAAGCGCTGCCAGGTCTTTGGCACGCGTTCCGCGATGATCCAGGCAAGCGGGTAGGCAAGGACGATGGAGATCACGGTGACGATCGCGGTGATCTCGAGTGAGACGACGAGACCCTTGAAGAGATGTGCCTTCTCGAAGAAGGCGATGTAGTTGTCGAGCGTCCAGGTCGCGACGATCTCTCGTCCCTGCCGCGTCCAGAGGCTGATCGCCGCCATGTAGGCGAAGGGCACGAGGAAGAAGAACCCCGTCCAGAGCAACGCTGGCAGGGCAAAGGCCCAGGCCTTGCGGCGTTCCGCGCGTTCCAGGGCTGTGGCGGTCATGGGTGTGAGGTTCCCTGCTCGTAAGTGCTCGGAGTGTGGATCCTCGGGTCAAGCCCGAGGATGACGGAGGGGAGGAGGCGTGGCGAGACCACAAGACGGTGCGGCATGCGGGGGAGAGCCGGAACCCGGCATCTTCCCCTCTTTCGTCATCCTCGGGCTTGACCCGAGGATCCACACATCCCCTCAGCCTCCTACTGCTGCAGCATCTCCGTCCAGACATCCTGCATCGCCGCGTCCATGTCGGAGTCCGCCACCGGATAGAGCTGCGAGTTCTTCAGGTATTCCGGCTGCTTATCCCAGCGCAACGCCGCCTTCTGCAGATCGGTGAGATGTGCGCCGGCCTTGGCATTGGCCGGCATCGCCCAGTAGCAGGAGGAGGTGGCAAGCCGTGCCTGGCCCTCAGGGCTGACGATGTACTGCACGAATTTCAGCGCAAGATCCTGCTTTTCCGAATCCTTGAAGACGCCGATCGACTGCGCCCAGCGCAGCGCGCCCTGCTTGGGAATGGTCCAGTCGAGATTCGGCTTTTCCGCGGAAAGGCCGGCCGTCAGCCACTCGCCGCCACCAACAACGATATCGACTTCGCCGGTCGCCAGCGCGGTCTGCGAGGCGACGACGTCGCTCACCTGGCGCGCCACCTTCTTCATCTCGAACAGCTTTTCCTTGATCGCCGGCAGGTCATCCTGCTTCAGGTCGGCCGTCTTCTTGCCGATGCCGACGCCGGTGAGGCCGACCATCGGCAGGTAGTAATCATAGAGCGCGATCCGGCCCTTATACTTTTCCGACCAGATGACCGAGAGGTCGTCCATGTCGGCCGGATCGACCTTCGTCTTGTCGTAGGAGATCGTGTTGTAGCCGAACTTTTCCGTGACGGCATAGACCTTGCCGTCCTTGGTGGTCGTCGCGTCCATGCGCACTTCCGGGAAAAGGTCGTTCAACGGCAGCTTGTCGGCCGGCATTTCGCCGAGAATATCCATGTCGATGGCGCGCGGCACGTCGACGGCGTCGATCACCAGCACATCCCAGTCGCCGGGACGGGACTGCTCGATGATCGAGATGGCGGCACCCGTGCCTTCATATTCCTTGAGATTGACCTTGACGTTGTTGGCCTTCTCGAAGGGTTCGACCAGCGCCGGATCGGTGTGGTCGCACCAGACCAGCGCATTCAACTCGTCCTGCGCCTGCGCGGCGACCGGTGACAGGGCGATGGCGGTTGCTGTGGCGAGAAGCGTGCGGCGGCGCAGACCGCCAGAAACGGTTTTGTTCATCATCTTTCCCTCTGGTGCAGGCTTTCAGCCTTGGCGGATGGCACTCGTTGCGGTGCCTTGAGAAAAAGATTGAACGAGTTCATTTTTTAAGTCAATCTCATTTTTGAGGAGATTCCAACGGAGGGTTCCATGGCCGGATTGCGTGCAAAACAGAAGGCGGACAAGACACGCCGCATTCTCGAATCCGCGACCACGCTGTTTCGCGAACAGGGCTATGACAGCGCCCGCATCGAGGACATCGCTGAGATGGCCGAAGTCTCCGTCGGCACGCTTTACAACTATTATCAGAACAAGGGCGACATCCTCGTCGCGACCGTGGCGATGGAGGTCACGGAAGTGCTGGAGGCCGGCGCCCGCATCGTCGCCAATCCGCCGCTGAACGTTGCCGAGGCACTGCGTACGCTGATCGAGCAGTACTACGACCATTCACTCTACTATCTCTCCAAGGAGATGTGGCGCACCGCGATGGCGATCTCGATCCAGCAGCCGGACACGCCGCTTTCCCGGCGTTACACGGACCTCGATGGCCAGCTCTGCGCCCAGGTCGTCCGCCTGATTGAGACATTGCAGGTGCGCGGCGTGGTCCATGCCAGCGTGGACGCAAAGGCCATGGGTGAGGTTTTCTTCAACAATCTCAACATGATGTTTGTCGAGTTCTGCAAGGTCGACGCCATGCCGCTGGAAGAGTTGAAGGCGCGGGTGAACGCTCAGCACGCGCCGATTGCCGCGCTTATCAACAGCATCAAGATTGTCTGAGGAACGCATGACTGAAACGGAATCCGCTGTGCTTTCCGCTGCCGATGCCCTGGTCAGCGCCTTCGCTCGGCACGACCGCGACGCCTATTTCGCCGCTTTCGCACCCACGGCGACCTTCCTCTTCCACAATCTCGACCACATGCTCGAAGATCGCGCCGCCTACGAAGAAGAGTGGGCGCTCTGGGAGAGCCGTGACGGGTTTCGCGTGCTCGGCTGCCGCTCGACGGACCGCCAAATCCAACTCCTCGGCGACGTCGCGATCTTCACCCACGCCGTCGAGACCGAGATCTCGATGGGTGGTGAGACGATGACGAACAACGAGCGCGAGACCATTGTTTTCTCACGCGATCCGGCAGGCCGATGGCTCGGCGTGCACGAACATCTCTCGGTCCGTCTCTGAAACGCTGAGATTTTTTACTGACGTCTGCGTGCGTTTTTCCAAGCGCTTAATCAATTAAAGATTGCGGTCCCGAAGCAGAATGATATTCTGCCCGCTAATATACAAAAAGCAGGTCCAGAGTTCTCGCGCCGTGGTTTGACGACGCGGGCTTGCCTGTTTGTGCCCGCAGAAAATTGATTTCGGGGACCGCCATGCATTGCGTTGGCGGCGATGTTTCGCATCGGTTCGACATCAACCGTCCATTCCACGGAGGGGCTTCCATGGATACGAAGTACGGCTTTACGCGTTTTACCCTCACAGAATTCGAGCAATGGCTGGGCACGATCTCGGTAAGCCGCGTGGTCGACAAGGTGCAGGAACATCACACCTGGAGCCCTCGTTATGCGCAGTTTACAGGCAACAACCACTTCGAAATGCAGAAGGGTATGCGTGATCACCACATCGGCCACAATGGCTGGGCGGATATCGGCCAGCACCTTTCCATTTTTCCGGATGGCATGATCGTTACCGGCCGGCCGATGAACAACACGCCGGCCTGTATCTATGGCAACAACAGCCGGTCGGTGTGCATCGAGAATGTCGGCGACTTTGACACGGGACAGGACCAGATGACCGACGCGCAGAAGGAGGCGATCGTCAAAGCCACTGCCGCGTTGGTTCGCCGCTTCAGCCTTGCTCCGGTGAACACCAACAACATCGTCTACCATCACTGGTACGATCTCAACACGGGTCAGCGGACGAACGGCACGGGGGTCACGAAAACTTGCCCCGGCACGGCATTCTTCGGCGGCAACACTGTTGCCGACTGCCGGAACAACTTCCTCCCGCTCGTCGAGCAGGCCTTGACCGGCGTGCCATTCGCGCCATCGGTTGCAACGCCCACCTACGGTGTCGTTGTTTCCGACACGCTGAATGTCCGGGTTTCGTCAAGCGCCTCGGCCGCTCTTGCCGCAACACAGGGGCCGCTGGAGACCGGCGCGATCATCCGCGTGTTCCGTGAAGAGAACGGCTGGTACAAGATCGCTAATTCGAAGGAGTACTGGGTCTATGGAAAATGGGTCAAGCCTGTCACCCAGCGCACCGTGAACACCGACGATTCAAAAGGGCGTGCCGGTCCCGGAACCTCTTTCGAAATCCTGCGGAGCTTCATGAAGGGCGAGACCGTCTATGTCCACGAGACATCCGGTAACTGGTCGCGGATCGCACTTGACGACCTTTGGGTCAATTCCTCGTTGATCGGCTGATGGAATGATACCCTGACCTGCGCTCCCGACCGTTATTTCAGGAGCGCGTTATTCAACCGGTCATAAACGCCGGGTCAGCCAAGGACGAACCGATTGAGCCGATCCTTGAGGAGAGCGATCGTCGCAACGTCGGCATTGGCAAAAGCGAAGCGCAGATACCCGTCCTGCCCAGCGCCGAAATAGCTGCCTGGCAGGCAAAGGACGCCGGCTTCCTTGGCAAGGCGCTCGGCCACGATGGCGGACGGCGTTTTGCCGAACGGGTGGCCGATGAAGGCAAAATAGGCGCCGACGGCGCCGACGCGCCAGGCGGGTACGGCGGCCATGGTGGAGAGCAGGCCTTCGACGCGCCGCGCGATTTCGCGGCGGTTCTCCTCGCGCCAATCGGCAAGCAGGGGCAGGGCGGTGGCGACGGCGGCCTGGGCAGATCGCGGCGGACAGATCTGCAGGTTGTCCATGATCTTCGCCACCTGCTCGACAACAGCAGTGCCGGCGGTGATCGCGCCGAGGCGATGGCCGGGAATGCAGAAAGATTTCGAGAAGCTGTAGAGGCTGATGAGCGTGTTTTCCCAGCCCGCCCGGCCGAACAGGTCGTGCGGACGCCCCGCGCCGGCCGGCAGGAAATCGCGATAGGTCTCGTCGAGGATCAGCCAGACGCCGCGTGCGGCACAGAGGTCGTAGATGGCCGCAAGCAGCTCCGGCGGATAGACGGCCCCGGTCGGGTTGTTGGGCGAGACGAGGGCGACGGCGCGCACATCCGGCGTGATGCCGGCGGCGAGCGTCGCGACATCAGGCAAGAAACCCTTTGCCGGATCGCAGGCGGCGAACCGGGTCTGGATGCCCAGCATGGCGAGGGTGGTTTCCTGGTTGAAATAGTAGGGGTCCGTCATCAGCACGGCATCGCCGGCGCCGGCCACCGCCATGGCGGCGCAGATGAAGGCTTGGTTGCAGCCGGCCGTCACATGGATATTGCCGGCGGAAAGCGACGTGCCATAGCTCTCGGAAACATGCGCCGCATAGGCGGTGCGCAACGAATCCTCGCCCTCGATCGGTCCATAGCCGGTATAGGCGCGCGAAGCGGCATATTCGCCAAGCAGGCGCAACATGTCCGGGTGCGGGGGATAGCCAGGCACGGCCTGCGAGAAATCGATCATCGGGCCACTGCGGCCGTCATAGGCATCGCCCCAGGCGAAAACCGACGGGATGGGCGGGGCGGTGAGGGTTTCGACGAGCGGATTGAAGCGAGGCATGGTCATTTCCGTTGACATCAGGCGCGGGTCTTGCGTTGGGGGGTGGCGGTGGTCCGGCGCTTGGCCGGGGCCGAAACCGGACGATGGGGCTCGACCAGACGGCTGCCGCGCCCGCGCAGATGCGTGCGGGCAGAGGCCTGCGGTTCTGGCAGGGTTTCTTCCAGTGCGGCGAAGAGCCAGTCGAGGAACACCTTTACGAGGGGCGCCTGGCGGGCCGCCGGTCGGCATGCGACGTAGAAGGCATCATTGGCCGGCACCGTCAGGTCGAACGGCACGACGAGTTCACCACGGGCGATCAGGTTGCTGGCAGTGATCGTATCGCCGAGCGCGATTCCTTGGCCATGCAGCGCGGCCTCGGTGGAAAGACGGGCATCGCTCATGAAGTGCTGGCGGCCGCGCACCATGTCGAGCGCATCCGCCGCCGCCAGCCAGGTGTTCCATTCCCTGCCGTCGTCGCCATGGAACAGCGTGTGATCGGCAAGGTCGCGTACGGAACGCAGTGGCCGGCTGTTGAGCAGCGTCGGGCTGGCGACCGGGAAAAGCTTGAGACGCGACCAGAGCCGCGTCCAGCAGTCCGGCCAGTTGCCGTCGCCGTAGAGCATGCAGACATCCGTATCGAGAGACCGCAGGTGGTCCGGATCGTTGGAGGCGATCAGGGTGACACGCACGCCGGGATACTGGTCGGTGAAGGTGTTGAGGCGCGGGATCAGCCAGAGCGAGAGGAGTGCCGGCACGCAGGTGACGGTGAGGTCGCCATGGGCTTCCGGCTGTTTCATCAGGGCCGTTGCCGCCGCGATCTCGCCGAAGGCATTGGTAACGGCGGGCAGCAGCAGCGCACCCTGCGGGGTCAACTTCAAGCGCTTTCCGCCGCGCTCGAAAAGCACGGTCCCCAGGGATTCTTCCAGCGCCCGGATCTGGTGGCTGACGGCGCCGTGCGTCACCTTCAGCTCCCGTGCCGCGGCCGAAACGGCGCCGCGACGGGCGGTCGCCTCGAAGGCGCGGAGCGGGTTGAGCGGTGGCAGGCGCGCGGCCATGAAGGGCGATCTCACATGTGAGTTTTTCTCACGGCGATTTCTATAACAACGCTAATTGCTTTTCCAAGCGTTTTATTACGATACTGTAAAAAACGAGGGCAAAGCCCCGGGGGACAATCAGGGGGCTTCAAGCGCCGGACATGGTGCGGCATGCGTCAAATGCGTGCAAAAATCTTCCCGAAAATCCAGACCCGATTGCTTTCAGCCCTTCCGTGGCGCGGAGCGCCTGGCATAGAATACGACAATGGGAACGCTCCGGCCGGATCAACGGTCGGCCTAACAGGAGAAAGACGACTATGCGTGACATCCTCAAGACCAATGTCAGCCGCCGTGCGGTGCTGGGCGCCGGCGTTGCCGGCGCTTCGCTGCTTGCCATGCCGGCGGTGCTGCGCGCGCAGGACAAGTCGCTGAAGGTCGGCGTCTACGGCGGCTACTTCAAAGATTCCTTCGACAAGAACATTTTCGCCGAGTTCACCAAGCAGACCGGTATCGCCGTGGAATCGGTCGCCGAGCCGACCGGCGAGGCATGGCTCGTCCAGCTCGAGCAGGCCGCC
Organism: Shinella kummerowiae; assembly: GCF_009827055.1. Classification (GTDB taxonomy): domain Bacteria; phylum Pseudomonadota; class Alphaproteobacteria; order Rhizobiales; family Rhizobiaceae; genus Shinella; species Shinella kummerowiae. Next base: position 109,144 of record NZ_WUMK01000003.1, on the reverse strand, counting down.
AAGGCTGGTCTGGCGCCCGCCGACGTCTCGATGATGTCGCAGGTCGCCATGCTGAAGGGCCAGTCGACGGAGCTCTGGGCGCCGCTCGACACCGCCAAGATCCCGAACGCATCGAACCTGATCGACCATTTCGTCAACAAGTACCCGGACGGCCGTGTCGCCGGCATCGGTGCCGTCGCGTGGTACATCACGCTCGTCACCAACACGGATGTCTTCAAGGAGGCGCCGACCTCCTGGACCGCGCTGTGGGATCCGGCAAACGCCGACAAGCTTGGCCTGCTGGCGCTGGTCTCCAACTCCTTCCTGCTCGAAGTGACGGCCAAAACCCATTTCGGCGGCACCAATGCGCTCGACACCGAGGAGGGCCTGCTCAAGGCCTTTGAAAAGCTCGCTGAAGTCAAGCCGAACGTGCGTCTCTGGTACCGCGACGAAGCGCAGTTCGAGCAGTCGCTGAAGTCGGGCGAAATCCCGATGGGCCAGTACTACCACGACGTGACGGGCCTTGCCGCCAAGGATGGCCAGCCGGTCCGCTCGACCTTCCCGAAGGAAGGCGGCATCATGGATTCCGGTTGCTGGGCCCTGTCGCGCGCCTCGCAAAAGGTCGAGGAGGCTCACACCTTCATCAACTATATGAGCCAGCCAGCAATCCAGGCGCTGCTGTCGCGCAAGGTCGGCACCGCGCCGACCGTCAAGCGTGATCTTCTCGACCTGACGGCCGAAGAGTTCGCCGCGGTTTCCTCCGATATCGATCCGATCATTCCGCGCTACGACCTCTACACCTCCAAGGCCGACTGGCTGAACCAGAAGTGGACGGAAATGATCGCGGGCTGATCCCGACCATTCCTCAAGACAACCGGCCGGCTGCCTCAGCCGGCCGGTCTCACAACAAGCGCCGAGCGGAGCTAAAATGTCCGGATTGACCCTCCAGAATATCGTCAAGCAGTTCGGCCAGTTCACGGCCGTCAAGAATGTCGAACTGACCGTGCCGCATGGCACGTTCGTCTGCCTTCTCGGCCCGTCCGGCTGCGGCAAGACCACGTTGATGCGCATGGTCGCCGGCCTCGACCTGCCGACGAGCGGCGCGATCAAGCTTGATGGCAAGGACATCACCAATGTTCCGACCCACAAGCGCGACCTCGGCATGGTCTTCCAGTCGCTGGCGCTTTTCCCGCACCTGACGGTCGGCGAGAACATCGCCTATTCCCTGCGCATCCGCGGCGTCGGCAAGGAAGAGCAGAAGAAGCGCGTCGACGAGCTTCTCGCGATGATCCATCTGACGGGCTATGCCGACCGTCCCGTGGCAAAACTGTCCGGCGGCCAGCGCCAGCGCGTAGCGATTGCCCGCGCGCTTGCCATTTCGCCCAAACTGTTCCTGCTCGATGAACCGCTTTCAGCGCTCGATGCGAAGTTGCGCGAGGCCATGCAGGTCGAGCTTCGCCAGCTCCAGCAGCGCCTCGGTATCACCACCATCGTCGTCACCCATGACCAACGCGAGGCCATGACCATGGCCGATACGGTTGTCGTGATGAACAGCGGCGAGATCCGACAGGCCGCAGCACCGGTGGAAATCTACCGCCGCCCGGCCGACACTTTCGTTGCCGACTTCATCGGCATGACGAACCTTATCGATTTCAATGCTGACGGTAGTGGGGCCAACGTGCTCGGCGCCTCGGTTCCCGGCCTCGCCATCCCCGCAGGGTTGAAGTCCGGCATCATCTCGGTGCGCCCAGAGGACGTGCATCTCACCGCACCCGGCAACGCCCCGATCACCGGCACCGTCACCTTCGTGCGCGATCTCGGCGGCACGATCGAGACCTTCGTGGAAGCCGGCGGAAAGCAGGTCGTCGCTGTCTCCATGCCGAATGCCCGGCCGGACGTCACCGTCGGCCAGTCGGTCGGCCTCCAGCTCAACCCCGCAGACTGCGTGGTGCTGAAGTCATGAGACGCGAAGCCCCGCAGAAATTCACCGACTATGGCCCGCTGTTCTTTCCCGCGGGCATGCTGATCGTCTTCTTCGTCGTGCCCTTCGCGACGATGATCGCGGTCTCCTTCTTCCGGCGCGATCCATCCGGCTTCTACACGCCGGACTTCGTCTTCGACAATTACGCCCGGTTCCTCAGTCTGTTCTTCGGCAAGGTGCTCGGCTTCTCGCTGTTTCTCGCCGTCACCGTCGCCATCTGCTGTGTCGTGCTCGCGGTTCCCTTCACCTATCTGTTGTCGCGCGCCAAGCGCAGGACGCAGGTGCTCTGGCTGGTTGCACTCCTGTCGATCCTGTCACTGTCGGAAGTCATCATCGGCTTTGCCTGGTCGACACTGTTTTCGCGCACCGCCGGCATCACCAACCTGCTTGTCATGCTCGACATCATGAACGAGGCCGTGGCGCTCAACCCGAGCTTCGGCGCCGTGCTCACTGCCATGACCTATCAGGCGCTGCCTTACACGGTGCTCGTGCTCTATCCCGCCCTCGTGCGGCTCGATCCGACGCTGACGGAGGCCGCGCGCACGTTGGGCGCTTCGCCGATCAAATCCTTCTTCACCGTCGTCGTGCCGGCGCTCAGGAACACCATCGTCGCCACGCTGATCATGGTCTTCATCTTCGCGCTCGGCTCCTACCTGCTGCCGCAGATCCTCGGCCGCCCGCAGCACTGGACGCTTTCGGTGCTCATCACCGACCAAGCGATCTACCAGTCGAACATGCCGTTCGCCGCCGCCATGGCCGTGTTTCTCGTGCTCGTCACGCTCGGTCTCGTCGCACTCACGGTCATTGCAGGCCGCAAGGGAGAAGCCGCATGAACGGGTTCCTGCAAAAGGCCTATTTCGGTCTCATCGGCCTCTTTCTGTCGCTGCCGATCATCGTCGTCGCCGGCGTGTCGGTGAACGAGAAGCAGGATCTCGCCTTCCCGCCGAAGGGATTCTCGCTCGGCTGGTACGGTGAGATCTTCGCCAATGTCGAGTGGCGCAACGCGCTCTTCGCGTCGATCACGCTCGCGGCCCTTTCAGCCGCCGTGGCACTTCTCATCGCGCTGCCGCTCGCGTGGTTCCTGTGGCGTCGCCATGCGCCGTGGGCAAACATCTTTCAATTGCTCGGCGTCGCACCCTTCACGCTGCCGCCGGTCATCACGGCGCTCGGCCTGCTCACCTTCTGGGCGACAACCGGCTTCTATGGCCAGCCTGCAACTGCCGTCATCAGCCATGCTATCTTCTTCGTGACGCTGCCGCTGGTGACGCTGTCACTCGGCTTCTCCTCCATCGACCGTTCGCTGGTGGAAGCCGCCGCGACCATGGGCGCCGATGACCGCACGATCTTCCGCACGGTTGTCCTGCCGCTGATCCTGCCCTACCTCGTCTCCGGTTATGCCTTCGCCTTCGTGCTGTCGCTCAACGAGTATATCGTGGCGTACATGACGATCGGCTTCACGATGGAGACACTGCCGATCAAGATCTTCAACGCGTTGCGCTACGGCTATACGCCGACGATGGCCTCCGTCACGATCCTGTTCGTCGCGATCGCCGCCACCATCTTCGGCCTCGTCGCACGCTTCGGTGACCTGCCGAAGCTGCTCGGCGCAATGTCGTCAAAGGACTAGGGAAGCGGCTTTGCACTCGCAAACCGCATAGAACACACAGGAGCCAGCATGCGGATCGCCGCCCTCCAGATGCATGCCATTGCCGGTGACGGCGAAGCCAATATCGAGCGCATCGCGGCCGCTGCCGCGGATGCCGCGGCGGGAGGCGCAAAGCTGCTGATCGTGCCGGAACTCGCCGTCACCGGTTATGGGGCAGGGGAGGCGACGTTCCAGCGGCTTGCCTCACCGGCCACCGGTGAGGTCGCAGCACGCCTCAGCACCATTGCGCGGGATCACGGCATTGCCATCGTTGCCGGCTTTGCCGAGCAGGAGGGCACGCTGACCTATAACAGCGCGCTCTTCACCGATGGCATCGGCACCAATGCCGTCTACCGGAAATCGCATCTCTACGGTGAATATGAGCGCAATGCCTTCAAACCCGGTGTGCCGGCCTCCGTCATGGTGGAACTCGGCGGTATCCGTCTCGGCATGTTGATCTGCTACGATGTGGAGTTTCCCGAAAACGTGCGGCGTCTCGCGCTTGCCGGCGCAGACCTCGTCGTGGTTCCCACCGCGCTGCCGAAAGGGTCTTCCGGCACCTTCATCGCCAATCATATGATCCAGGTTCGCGCCTTCGAGAACCAGGTCTTCGTCGCCTATATCAACCATTGCGGCGCTGACGACAACTTCACCTATGCCGGTCTGTCACGCATCGCCGCGCCGGATGGGAAGCTGCTCGCCGAAGCCCCGGGGGAGGGCGAGACACTGCTGTTTGCAGAGGTTCGCCCGGAAGACTATGCCAGGTCGCGGGCGGAAAACACCTATCTCGTCGATCTCGGCCGACCGGGCTAGAGCATTTTCGCTTTTCTTCGAATCGCAAAACCGCGGCGCACTTTTGCGGGAATTGCTCTAGAGGCTGATCAAACCCGTGCCGATCACCGCCAGCGCCGCTCCCATCCAGGCGGGCGCGGGCGGCACGATGCCGGTGCGTGCCCAGATCATCGGCAGGATGACGACTGGCGTCATGGATGACAGCGTCGAGACGATCCCGACATTGCCATGGGCGAGTGCGGCCATGAGCAGGGACATGCCAAGCCCGACGCCGAAGAAAGCCGAGCCGGCGGCAAATCCCAGCGACCGGTTGGTAATCTTCGACGCAGGCTTCAGCACCGGGTGAGGAACGAGCACCAGCAGCACGAAGAACAGGGCCGCAAGACCCGAGCGCACGGCCATCGCCGTGAAGGGTTCGACGCCGCTCGCCATGGCCGGGCGGGCGGCAAGGCTGCCCAGTGCCTGCCCGAAGGCTGTCACGACGCCGAGCGCTATTCCGAGCCACGGCGTGCGCTCGACGGTCTTGGCCTTCGACGGCGAACGAGCGCCGATCGCCAGCAGGATGCCGAGCAATACACAGGCGATGCCTATCCCCTGCTGGCCAGACAGGGTTTCGCCCAGGAAGACATAGCCGAGCAGCACCGCGAAGGGTGAGGTGAGGGAAAAGAGCAAAGCGGTGGCGCGCGGGCCGGCCGTGTAGATCGTCGCGAAATAGGTGGTGCTGGCGATGATGATGCCGAAGAGGCTGGAGGCGGCGAGATAGCCGAATTGCCAAAGCTCGACCGTGCGCCAACCGCCGATGACAAGCGACACGGCCCCCGTCATCAGGAAGGCGGCAAACATCTGCAGCCGCGCGAGATCGAGGAGCGGCAGGCGGCCCCGCAATTCGCTGACCAGCATGCCGCTCATCGCAATGCAAACGGCGGCGGAAAGGGCGAGGATTTCAGCGATGTACATGGAAAGGCCGGGCAATTGATCGCCCGGCCTATCGCATGGATTTGCCCCTGCCGATAGGGCTTCTTTTCACGGTCAGGCCTGATAGGTGATGCGGCCGTCGCAAATGGTGGTGACGGGGCGCACTTCGGCGAGGCTTGCGAAGTCGGTTGCCTCCACGTCGGCGGAGAGCACGACGATATCGGCGAGATAGCCGGGCTTCAGAACACCTTTGCGGTCTTCCATGAACTCCACCCATGCGCCGTTCTTGGTGTATGCCGCAAGCGTCTCGTGCAGGGACAGGCGTTCGTCCTTCATGCCGTCCTTCCACACGGCGCGCGTCATGGCGCACTGGATGCAGTTCATCGGGTCGAGCGGCGAGACCGGCCAGTCTGTGGCAAAGACGATCTCCGCGCCCGCATCGACCAGCGTGCGCCAGGCGAAGGCATAGGGCCAGCGCGCCTCACCGATATAGGAGAGGTACGGTTCGAGCGGCAGGCCGGCACTGCCCGGCGGGTGGGTCGGCTGCATGGAGGCGACAGTGCCGAGTTGCTTGAAGCGCGGGATGTCGTCGGGATGCACCACCTCGATATGCTCGATGCGGTTGCGGCTGTCGCGTTTGCCATTCGCCTTGATGGCGGCCTCGTAGCCGTTCAGCACCATGCGCACCGCACCGTCGCCGATGGCGTGCACCGCCACCGGCAGGCCAAGCTTGTCGGCGGCGATGGCGACATTGTCGAAGTGCTCCTGCGAGAAGAGCGGATCACCCTTCAGGCCCGGCTGGTGGCAATAGTCGTCGACGAAGACGGCCGTGCCCGATTCCGTCACGCCGTCCATGAACAGCTTGACAAAGTCCGAGCGCAGGCGGTCGGAATTGAAGCGCTCGCGCCAGGCCGCGGCCTTGGCCTCGATGTCTGAGAGCGGCATGAAGTTCTTCATGTGGAAGGGCATGCGCACGCGTACCGGCAGGCCGACGGTCTTCTCGATCTCGTCCAGCATTTCGAGCTGATAGAGGCTGCCGTCCATGTTCTGCAGCGAGGTGATGCCGAGGGAGGCGACATAGGCGAGGCCTTCCTTGATGATCTCAATGTCGCCGGCGCGCTGTTCCGCCGTCACATGGTCCGGATCGCCGCCCGTGCCGACGCCGAGCATTTCGCGCCCCCCTGTTTCGCTGAGGGCGGAAACCGGGCGGATGGCATTGCTTTCCCGCAATTCACCACTGGCAAGACCGTCGTCGGCCATGACGATCTCGTTGCCAACCCCGACATCGCGCCCTTCGAGGATGCCACCGAGCTTCAGCGCCAGCGTGTTGGCCCAGGCGGTGTGATGGTCCGGCGCGAAGATCAGCACGGCGCGATCCGGCAGGATGCGGTCGAGATGGTGACGGGTTACGCGTTCATCGTCGGAGAGGATCGTATAGTCCGCGTGCTGTGCGATCAGCAGTTGGCGCTCCGGGTATTCGGCTGCATAAGCCTTCAATGCGCTGTCCAGTGCATCGAAGCCTTTCATGCCGTAGAGCGAGAGTTCGCGCAGTTCGGCGGAGCCGCCGAAAATGTGCATATGGGCTTCGTTGAAACCCGGAAGGACCGTTGCGCCCTTGGCATCGATGACATGGGTATCAGGGCCGGAAAAGGCATCGATCTGCGCTTCTGAACCGACCGCCAGGATGCGGTTGCCGGAAACGGCGACGGCGCTCGCGCGCGGGTTCGCCTCGTCCATCGTCAGCACCCGCGCGTTGCGGATGATAAAGCTCGCTTCGGTCTGCATGGTCTGTTTCCTCGGTTTTTTCAGACTGCCCGGCGGCAGAGCGCCCGGAAGAAGGTGAAATTGTCCTGGTTCTCCTCGTCGCCCAGCGGTTCCGGCTGGGAGGAGAGTTTGACGATGACCGTCTCGGTGCTGGGGTCGACATAGAGCCACTGGCCGTGAATGCCGATTGCGGCGAAGGCGCCGTCCGCTTCGCCGGATTGATACCATTGGCTGCGATAGCGTCCGTTCGGCAGGTCGACATTGCGGCCTTGTTGCCAGGCCTGTCTGTCGCCGTTCTCCTGCATGTCGCGGATCCATGCGACCGGCACGATCTGCTGGCCATTCCGGGCGCCGTCATTGCGCAGCAGTTCGCCGAGGCGGGCTAGGTCGCGGGCGGTCATGGAGGCGCCGCCGGCGGTGCGCGGCGTGCCGATCGAATCCACCGTAATATCGGCGTTGCCTTTTGCGTCCATCGGCTTCCACAGCAGGTCCGAGGCAAGGTCGGCGAAGCGGGCGCCCGTGACGCGCTCGATGATGACGCCGAGCAGATCGGCATTCGGCGAGGCATAGTAGAACGGGCCGCCATGCGGGCGCTCGGCCTTCTGAAGGGTGAGCAGGAAGGAGGCCAGTGTTTCCGGCTCGGCCCCGACCATCGGCGGGTTCCAGAGCATCGAACGGCGGTAGCGCGCGAAGGCGCCATAGGGATCGAGATAGGCCTCCTCGAAATCGAGGCTGACGCGCATGTCGAGCACGTCGCGATAGCTGCAGTCGCCATAGACGCTGCCCGCGGCTTCCGGCAGGTAATCCGTCACCGGCCGGTCGGGATCGAGAAGCCCCTGTGCCTCGAGAATACCGGAGACGACCGCCGTCAACGACTTCGAAATGGAGAAGACGAGATGCGGCGCGTTGGGGTCCGCATGCGGCGCATAATATTCCGCAACGATCTCGCCCTTGCGCATCAGCACGAACGCGTCCGTATGGGCGAATTCGAGGAAGGCGCGGGCGGTCACCGCACCGGCCAGTCCGGTTTCCATCGTCGCATCAAGGAACGCGTCGCTGGCAAGCGGCTGTTCGGTGGTCGGGCCCTCGGCGGCGATCACCGCGGTCGGCACGAAGTCGCGAACGTTCTGAAAGGTCCAGCGGCTGTAGGGGGCGGTGCGCCAATTGGCGAGCGTCACATCGGCGCGGGCGAAGCCGTGCTTGTCTTTAAACGTCTTGATCATGAAACATCCAACCGAAGCGCGGGAAGGCAAAATCACCTTCCCGCGTACGGAAGTCCTCGATTATGCGGCCGGACCGCTTACTTCTGCAACTCGGTCCAGAGCTTGGTGTAGAGTTCCTGCACTTCCGGAGGGCAGGCGAGGTTGAACTTGCCGGCGGCCTTCAGCTCTTCGGGAATGGCGATTTCCGACGCATCCTTCATGTCTGCGGGCATGAACGCTTCGGAGCCCTTGATGCCGTTCGCATAGCGCGCAAAGCTGGAGATCATGGCCGCGTTTTCCGGATCCATGATGAAGTTCAGGAAGAGCTTGGCGTTGTCGACGTTCTTGGCGTCCTTCAGGATGGCGGCGTTGTCCATCCAGATCGGATAGCCTTCCTTCGGATAACCGTAATGGACATCCTTGTTCTGCAGGCGGGCGCGGAACGATGCACCGTTCCAGTTCACGCCGGCCGAAAGGTCGCCCTTCGAGTATTTCTCGATGTTGCCGTAGTCCATCGAAATCCACTTCGGCTTGGCGGCCGTGAGGATGTCGCGTGCCTTCTTCAGCACCGTCAGGTCGCCCGTGCAGGGTTCGCCGCCCGCATAGGTCACGACCATGTGCATGACGTCGGACATTTCCGGAACGACGTTGACCTTGCCGACGAGTTCGGCCGGCGGATCGAGGAAGATGGCGGAGGTGTTGATATCGCCGGAATAGACCGACGTGTTGACCGTCACGCCCGTCGTGCCCCACAGCCACGGAACCGTGTAGTGGCGCCCCTTGTCGAAGGGCACGTCAACCCACTGCGGATCGACGTTCTTGAAGTTCTCCATCTCGTCGGGACGCGACTCGAGCAGAAGGCCTTCCGAAATCCAGATCGGCACGACGCTGGCGGACGGCACGACGATGTCGAAACCGTGGCCACCCTGGCGGATCTTGGCGAGCGCGGTGTCGTTCGAGTCGTAGTCGGTGACCGTCACCTTGACCTTGAAGGCCTCTTCGAACTTCTTGATCATTTCGGGGCTGGTGTAATTGCCCCAGTTGAAGATGTTGAGCTCACCTTCGGCATGCGCGATGGCGGTGGAGGCCATCATGCCGGCCGCGAGTGCAAAAAATCCCAGTTTCAGTTTCATCGGCTGTTCTCCTTTTTCTATTCGTTGTCCTTCTGAGGCGTACGGCTCAGGAAGAAGAAGAGGGTGACGATCGCCAGCGATATTACAAGGAAGACCGTCGAGATGGCGTTCATCTCCGGGGTTACGACGCGGCGCAATTGCCCCAGCATGTAGGTCGGCAGCGTGTCCTGACCACCGGATTTGACGAACTCGGTGATGACGACGTCGTCGAGCGAGATCACGAAGGCCAGCATAAGCCCGGCGAGAATGCCCGGCCAGAGCAACGGCAGCGTGACATAGCGGAAGGTCTGGAACGACGACGCATAGAGGTCAGAGGCGGCGCGCTCCAGCGAAAGGTCCATGCTCTCGAGACGCGCCCGGATCGGCATATAGGCGAAGGGAATACAGAAGGCCGCGTGGGCGACAATGAGGTAGCCGAGGCCGGAATAGCCGGTCCATACCTTGACCCGTGAAAACAGGATCAGCAGCGCCACCGCCGTCACGATTTCCGGCACCAGAAGTGGCATGTTGATGATGGAGTACTTGATGGTGAGGCCGCGATAGGGCGCCGTACGCGTGGTGGCGATGGCCGCCAATGTTGCGCAGGCCGTGGCGATGACGGCGGCGACCGCTGCGATTTGCAGCGAGCGAACCGACGCCTCGATGACCTGCTGGTTGTTCCAGGCGCTCTGGAACCACCGCAGCGAAAAGCCCTCCCAGATCGCGATCGACGAGCCGGAATTGAAGGAATAGACGACCAGCGTCGCGATCGGCAGATAGAGCAGGAAAAAGCAGAACATCGCAATCGTCGCGAAGCCCGGCTGGCGCTTGATCGAGAAGGTTTTAGCCATGGGCGCTGCCTCCCGACTTCGATGCATTGCGGACATAATAGAGCATGGCGAAGAGGACGATGATCACAAGCGTTACGGACAGCGCCGCGCCGAGCGGCCAGTTCCGCCCCTGGCCGAACTGCAGTTCGATCAGGTTGCCGACCATCAGGTTCTTGCCGCCGCCGAGAACGCGGGGCACCACGTAGGACGACAGGGCCGGCACGAAGACGAGGATGGAGCCGGCGATGATGCCGGGTTTGACCAGCGGAATGATGATGCGCCACAGCACGCCGAAACGCGAGGCGTAGAGATCATAGCCCGCCTCGATCAGGCGGAAATCCAGCTTTTCCAGGCTCGCATAGAGCGGCAGGACCATCAATGGCAGGAAGACATAGGTCATGCCGAGCATGATGGCGAAGTCGGTGAACATCATCTGGATCGGCGCGGAGATGATGCCGATCTTCATGAGCAGCGTGTTGATGATGCCTTCCGAGCGGATCACTTCCTGGATGGCGAAGGTGCGGATGAGCATGTTCGTCCAGAAGGGGATGGTGATCAGGAACAGCCAGAGCGAGCGGTTGTGCGGTGCGCGCGTCGCGATGAAATAGGCCGTCGGAAAACCGAAGATCAGGCAGAACACCGTCGTGGCGAAGGCGAGCTTGATGCTGCGCCAGAAAATCGAGAAATGCGCATCCGCAAGCGAGACGGTGTCGTCGAAGATATCGCGTGTGAACAGGACGTTGAACCAGCCCTCCGTCGAGAACTCCCATTTCACGTCACCATAACTGCCAGGTGCGAGAAAGGAATAGAGGACCACGATGAGGAGAGGGCCGACGCTTGCCGCGATGATGAGAATAAGGGCAGGAGCGCTGAGCAGCCAGCGATCCCGAACATGTTTCTTTTGCCGCTGTTCGGTGGCGTCCTGAGCGCTGAGCGTCATGGCTAGTCCCTCAGAATCTGGGCGACATCGTCGTTGATGGCGATGCTCACACGTTCCTGCTCGGAGAAGCCGCAGGGGCCGCTCTTGGCGTTCTGCTGCCGCACGATGAAGGTGCCGCCGCCGTCGACCTTGACGTGGAAGTGGTTGTCCGTGCCGAGATAGACGATGTCGTCGAGTACGCCTTCCAGCACACCGGAGCCGGGCGGGCCGAGACGCGCATGTTCGGGACGGACGACGATGGTGACCTTGCCCTTCGGCGTGACGCCGTCCGGGTAGGTTGCGGAAATTTCCGCACCGGAGGACAGTCGAACGCGGGCTCTGTCGCCCGAAACGGAGACGACGTCGGCTTCCAGAAAATTCGTCTCGCCGATGAAGTCGGCGACGAAGCGCTCGGCCGGGCGGTCGTAGATATCCCAGGGCGAGCCCACCTGGCGGACCGTGCCGGTCGACATGACGGCGATACGGTCGGACATGGTCAGCGCTTCTTCCTGGTCATGGGTGACGAAGACGAAGGTGATGCCGGTTTCCAGCTGCAGGCGCTTCAGTTCCATTTGCATGGACTTGCGCAGCTTCAGGTCGAGCGCCGACAGCGGCTCGTCGAGAAGCAGCACCTTCGGCCGTGGCGCAAGGGCGCGGGCGAGCGCCACACGCTGCTGCTGGCCGCCGGAAAGCTGCGTAACGGGATTGTTGCCGCGCCCTTCGAGATGCACGAGCTTCAGCATGTCCTTCACGACGGAGTCGATCTCCGACTTCGGCTTGCCGAGCATCTTGAGACCGAAGCCGATGTTTTCGGCGACTGTCAGATGCGGGAAGAGGGCGTAATTCTGGAAGACCGTATTGACGGGGCGCTGGTTCGGCAGAAGGCGGGAAATATCTGTCCCGTCGAGCAGAACCTGCCCTTCGGTGGGCAGCTCGAAACCGGCGATCATGCGCAGAAGCGTGGTCTTGCCACAGCCGGAAGGGCCAAGAAGGGTGAAGAATTCGTTCGAGCGGATTTCCAGTGTCACATCATCGACGGCCTGGAAGGTGCCGAACCATTTCTTGATGCCATGCAAGCCTATAGCTCCGCCATGGGCCGCGGTCGTTCGGGTGTCAGTCATCGGTTCCCCGTTTGTCGACCGACGCTCGAGCTTCTCCTGCCCGATCCGCCGGCTGTCCTCTGTCCGGCCGCTGATCACGGCTCTTATGTGATAGGCTTGTCTTGCTTATGATCACAACAAACCATAATTTGATCAAATCTGTAAAGGGCCATTTTAAGCTTTGCGACAATATCAGTTTTGCGTGCAAAGCTCGTGGAATTCAGCCCTGAGGCGTGAGGACGGCAAAGGCCGGGCCTGCAGAGGGAGGGTACAGCATGTTCGTGGCAGCCAATCGTGAAGCGTCCGAATCCGTCAAACAATGGGTCTACCGCGTGTTGCGGCGGGGTATCATGACGGGGCAGTTCGAGCCGGGCGATCCGGTGACAATCAACGGCCTGGCCGAGGCGCTTGGCGTCAGCGCGATGCCGGTGCGCGAGGCCTTGCACCGGCTGGTTTCGGAAGGGGCGCTGGAACTGCTGGACAATCGCCGCGTCCGCGTGCCGGATCTCGACCCGCAGAGTTTCGAGGAGGTGCTTGAGGCGCGCGTGGCACTCGAAACCCGCGCCGCCGAACGCGCCATGCCCTTCATCGACGACAGGCGGATGGCCCGCATGCGGGCTTTCGACCAGCAGGCCGACCAGGCGCTGGCCATCGGCAATTTCGGCCGGCTGGTGGAGGCGAATTTCGACTTTCATCGCTGCCTCTATGAGGCACGGCCGGGCACCGTCATGCTGCCGCTCATCGAATCCCTCTGGCTGCGCCTCGGGCCCTTCATGCGTCGCGCCGGCGAGACCCTCTCGCAAACCTACCAGGTGGATCGTCACGCCGAGGCGCTCATCGCCATCGTTCAGCGGGACGCTGAAGCCCTGAAGGTGGCGATCGCCGCCGATATCCGCGACGGCACCGGCCATCTTGGCCGAAGCCATTTCGCGCGGGTCGCCGCGCTGGCAAAAACCGGCTGATGACAGCCGATCCATGCGCTCGGCCCTTGCCCTGCGAGCCAAATCGCGTAAGTCATTCCGGTGACTTGCAGTGCGACGGAGGGGCGCCTTGAACGACAACAATGTTCTGAAATTCGAACGCCGAAAGCCGCAGCCGGACAAGGGAAACAAACCTGAGGCGCCAGGCCCGAAAAAGGGTCTGATCTGGATCGCCGTTGTCGTCGTGGTCGCGCTCGTCTGGGCCTACTACCAGTTCATGGCGCCACAGAGCCTTTGAACCGGCGCTTGCCGTGGCACTCCGAAGTGCCCGTTTCGAGTTTTCACACCGTCGGGTGTCGTACGCCAAACTCAACCCGCCTGCCGGCGTCCCGGGGTACAGACATATGTAGCGACGTGGTGCTGATTTAACTGCCGAGCTGCCCGGCGACCAGCGCGGGGATTTCTTTCAGGGCGAAGGCGCGGAAAGCGGCGGCGACCGGGGAGGGCGGCACGTCGCGCCGCTCGACCAGCCCCACCTGACGGCTCGCCGACGCGTCGGCAAGGTCAAGCGCCGCAACACCCTCGTGGGCGCCGTGCATGGTCAGCGAGGGCAGGATGGTGAGGCCGAGACCCGCCTTCACCATCGCGACGAGCGAGGTGACGTTGTAGACGGTGATCAGCGAGCGTGCCGAAAGCTGCCTGTAGTCTTCCGCCTCGATCCTGTCGGACGCGCCGTTGCGGATCAGCGTTGCCGCGTTGAGGTCGCTCCACGCAACGGGCCGATCCAGACGGCAAAGATCGTGGTTGTCCTTGCACAAGAGCTTGAACCGGTCGCTGAAGAGCGGCGTGAACTCCACCCCGCCGCCGGCGCGGCTCTCGCCGGCGATGCCGATATCGGCCACGCCGCTTTCCACCATGCGCCGCACCTGCGCGCTGTCGATATCGAACAGTTCAACCTGCACCTGTGGGCGGGTTTCGAGAAAGCGTTGCAGGATTGGCGGTAGCACATTCGTCGCCACCGAGGGCACGGAGGCGATGGACAGGCTGCCGATGCGGCTGTGCGCGAAGGCGCGCATGATGCTGACGGACTTGTCGAAACTGCGGATCTGCTCGCGGCCGAGGTCGAGCATCAGGTTGCCGAGCGCCGTCAGGCTGTTCTTGCGGTCGGTCTGGAACAGCGGCCCGCCGATCTCATCTTCCAACTGCTTGAGCGTCATTGACACGGCCGAGGCCGTGCGGCCGACGGCATCGGCCGCGTCCTTGATGTTCCCGCTCTCCGCCACGGTGACGAAGACCCGCAATGCTTCCAGCTTGATCATAGGCGCCCACTTCAATTCTTCTGAAATTGATAACAGAAATATCTGCTTGATTGAAGCGCGCTGCTGGCGGATTTTTCAATGAAACGGAATGGAGACGCAAATGGCAGAACGCTACGCCAACCTGATCGGCGGCCGGTGGAAACAGAGCGAACGCTTCCGTGAGAACCGGAACCCGTCTGATGTCACCGATCTGATCGGCCTCTATGCTCAGGCCGATGCAGTCGATGTCGACGAGGCGGTTGCGGCTGGACGCGTGGCGATACCGGCATGGCGGGCCTTGGGACTCGAGCAAAGGCAGGCGATCCTGAACCGGATCGGCACGGAGTTGATGGACCGCTCCGCCGAGCTTGGCGAGCTGCTGTCGCGTGAAGAGGGCAAGCCGCTGGCGGAGGGCCGCGGCGAAGTGTTCCGCGCAGGCCAGTTCTTCACCTATTATGCGGCCGAGGTTTTGCGGCAGCTTGGAGAGAACGCGGATTCCGTGCGCCCCGGCGTCGAGATCGACATGCGCCGCGAGCCGATGGGGCTGGTGGCCGTCGTTTCGCCCTGGAATTTTCCGACTGCCACGGCAAGCTGGAAGATTGCGCCGGCCCTTGCCTATGGCAACGCGGTGATCTGGAAGCCGGCAAACGAGACCCCTGCCTCGGCCTTTGCACTTGCCGATATCATCCATCGCGCCGGCCTGCCGGACGGCGCGTTCCAGCTGCTGATGGGGCCGGGCGCCGTTGTCGGCGCCGGACTTGCCGGCCATCGCGGCGTCGATGCCATCACGTTCACCGGATCCCATGAGGTCGGTTGCCAGGTAGCCGTCGCGGCTGCTGCCAATCTCACCAAATTCCAGCTCGAGCTCGGCTCCAAGAATGCCCTGCTCATCATGGACGACGCCGATATCGACCTCGCCGTGGCGGCATCGATCGGCGGCGGCTATTCCGGCACGGGGCAGAAGTGCACGGCCTCCTCGCGCCTCGTGGTGCATCAAAAAATCCATGACGTCTTCGTCGACAAGCTTGCGGCCGCCGTTGGCGCATTGAATGTGGGGCATGCGCTGGCGGATGGCACGCAAGTCGGTCCTGTCGTGAGCGAACGCCAGCTTGCCGCGAACCTCGCCTGGGTGGACCGCGCCCGCGCTGCCGGGGCGGAGATTGCAATTGGGGGCGGACGCCTGCAGCTTGCTCATGACGGCTTCTACATGGCGCCGGCACTTTTGACCGGCACGACCAATGCCATGGATTTCAACCGCGAGGAAATGTTCGCGCCCATCGCCGCCGTACAGAAAGTCGGCTCCTACGAGGAGGGGCTTTCCGTCGTCAACGACACCCGCTTCGGCCTCGTCGCCGGCATCTTCACCCGCTCGCTCGCCCGCGCCACGCATTTCCGGCGAAATGTCGAGACCGGCTGTGTCACCGTAAACCTGCCGACGGCGGGAACCGACTATCATGTGCCCTTCGGCGGGCGGAAGGATTCGAGCTTCGGTTCGCGCGAGCAGGGTCGTTCGGCGGCCGAGTTCTACACCCAGGTCAAGACCGCCTATATCCGGGCGGGGGAGCCGGAGTAAGGCCATGGACGCAAAGATCGCCAGCCCCCTCGTCGACTGCCTGCAATATGCCAATTGGAGCCCGAACGTCTTTTCGCAGATGCGGGCCGGCGGTGTGCATGCCGTGCATGCCACCATCGCCTATCACGAGAATTTTCGCGAGACGGTGGCCAACATCATCGCCTGGAACCGGCATTTCGAGCGTCATCCGGATCTCATCTTCCCCGGCCGTTCCGGCAGCGATATCGAGCGCGCCATGCGGGAAGGACGCACGGCCATCTTCTTCGGCCTGCAGAACCCGTCGCCCATCGAGGACGATATCGGCCTGATCGAGGTCTGCCATATGCTCGGCGTACGATTCATGCAGCTCAGCTACAACAACCAGTCCTTGCTTGCCACCGGCTGCTACGAGGGGGAAGATCCCGGCATTACCCGCTTCGGTCGCCAGGCCATCGCCGAGATGAACCGGGTCGGAATGGTCATCGACATGAGCCATTCGGCCGAACGCTCCACATTGGAGGCAATCGAGATTTCCACGCGTCCGATCGCCATTACCCACGCCAATCCATACGGGTGGCATGCGGCGCTGCGCAACAAGTCCGACACCGTGCTGAAGGCACTAACGCAGTCGGGCGGCATGCTCGGCCTGTCGCTCTATCCGCATCACCTCAGGGATGGCTCGAACTGCACGCTGGAGAGTTTTTGCGCCATGGTTGCGGAAACGGCGTCACGCTACGGCACCGAGCATATCGGCATCGGCAGCGATCTGTGCCAGGATCAGCCGGACTCCGTTGTGACATGGATGCGCAACGGCCGCTGGTCGAAGGCCCTGGACTACGGCGAGGGATCGGCCGCCGCGGCGGGTTTCCCCCGGCAGCCGCAATGGTTCAACAACAATGCGGACCTCGGCAACCTGCGCCACGGCCTGCGCGATGTGGGCTTCTGCGAAGAGGAGGTCGGCGGCATCATGGGTGGCAACTGGCTGCGGTTCTACACCGCATCCTTCGGGCCGATGCCATGACCATCCGGGCGCTTGACCTCGCCACAGGACCGGCGCTTGCGCTGCGCTCGCCCGATGTCGTCATGCGCTTGCGGCGGATGGGGGCCTCCTTCCCGACGCGGCTCAGCTTCCTGCGCAGCCTGATCCGGCGTCTCGCCGCAAGCAGCACATCCGTGCGCCGCCCGGTCTGGGAGATGGACGATGCCGGTTTCGGCCACGCGGTCTATACGCTCACGCTTGGCGGATATGACTACAGTCTCGTCGCCTTCTCCTGCCCGCTTCCCGATGATCAGCGCTCCGACCGGGTGATCGCGGAAGCCTGGGACACGAGTTACGTGCTCTATGACGGTGTTCCCGACGCCGCCGAGATCGACCGGCTGCGGGCGAATGCGCCGCGGCAGGAGGCGGGGCGGTTCGGCCCGCGCGACCTGGTGCTGAGCCGCGCCAACAAGTCCGTGCGGTTCTTCGAGCATGTCGCCGACAGCCTCGCCCACGGCCGCCAGCCGGACCGGCAGCGCCTGGGGGAGGTCGGCTATCTGCTGCGAACGACCGCCGTCTACGGCAACGGCAAGTTCGGCATTGCCGATCGTTTCGTGCTGGCGGCGCGCGGGGGGCTGGACGGCCCCTTTCAGGCGGAGATGCTGACCGTCTGGCTGATCCGTGAATTCTCTCACGATCTGGTCGAACACGTCGCGCGTTGCAGGGCGCCAGACACCTTCGTGCCGCTTGCGCAGGGCCTTCGCCGTCATATCGGTGTCGGCAATTCCACCGGCCTCGGCATGGCGCCGTTTCTGGCGAATCATCCTGTGCTTTTGAGCAACTGGGTTCTCGCCCGTGAGACCGCATTGGCGCGGATGCGGGCGAAGCCCTGCCTGGATGCGGCCGCGTTGGGCCGGCTCGCCGATCTCTGGCGGCAGGCGGCGCTGCATCTCGATCAATGGTCGGTCGAGGACGATGCCCTGATGGCCCGTATCCTGCGCCTTCGCGGGGAGTGGATTGAGGCGGAGAGCTGGATCGATCCGGCAAGGCTGCTCGCCACCTCGTTCCCGGTCGCCTCGTTGCTGGATCGCTCGCAATCCCTGTCCGTGGATTTCCAGGAGTTGCTGGCCGCTCTCCTCATCGAGTTGGCAGGCCGGGAAATTGACGATCTAGCGGATGGAATGGCGGCCGCGCGAGAGGGGGCGTTTGAACCAGGCATGCGGATTATGGTCCTCCGCAAACTCCTGCACGACCACTACGGCTGGGCCATGGCGATAGCCTTCGAAGCGCCGGCGGAAACAGCCCAGTTCTGGTACGTATCGGAAGAGAAGCTGGAGCCCCGCCTCGGCCGCCGCGCCGACGAACCCGGCGCGGATCTGGAACTGCCGCTGGATATCGCCCGGCAGGTGCAGCGGCTTGCCGTTGACCTTGCAGATGCGCCGGATGGGCAGAGCGTTGCTGCCTTCCTTGCGGATTTTCCCCAGCACCGCCATGTGGTTCGCCGCATCCAGACAACGGCCGCCGCACCCTATGCGGAAATCCGCGATAACCTGTTGTCGGATCGCTGTCTGCCGATAGACATGCTGCGCTGCAAGCTCGCCTTTTTCGGTGCCTCGAAGTTCGATCCTCGCTCGGATCGCTGGACCCGCATCACGCTCTTCCAGGGCGCGCCGACGGCGGGCGAGATTGCGGCCGGCGAAACCGACGATTGCTGGCTTCCGGTGCTGCCATGACGACGATCCTTCTGTCTTACAACGAAGTCCAGTCGCTGGCTCGCAAGACGGCCTGCGGCGCGGGCCTGCCGCATGGCGTGGCGGACGATATCGGTCACGCCGCAGTCTGGCTCTCCGCGCGCGGCGTCGATGCCATCAGGATCGTCGTCGAGGCACTTGGCGACCATGCGTGCGGCGCGCAGGCGGTCCTGCGGGATCAGGCCGCCGTTGATGTGCTGTGCTGTGGAGAGTCCAGGCAAGTCTCCCTTCATGATCGGGAGCATGGCTTGCTGCTGATCGGCCTTGCCGGCGCAGCAGCGACGAATTCCGGGCTGAACCTCGCCGCGCGCCTCGCAAATGGCAATGTCCTGCCGCTCGCGCAGGTGAGCGACGCCAGCGACCTGATACGTGATCTGAAGGCTCTGTCCCTTCTACCTGATGACGGCGAACCCTTTCGCCCCGGATCGCCTCGGCCAGCGGCGACCGATACCGCGGCCTATGCGGCGGCGCTCGGCCTCGCCGCCAGAACCTACGTGCCGGCCTCGGATTTTTCGCGCGCCCGCGGCGCCGGCGCCGGCACGACCGACAACGATTGAGGATGTTTCCATGACGGACCAGATGATGACGCTCGCTGCGATCGAGAACCTGTGCTTGCAGGCCTTGATGGCCGCGGGCGCCAGCGAGGACAATGCCGCCGCCGTCGCCCGCTCGATCATGCTAGCCGAGCGTGACGGCATTCGCAGCCACGGCCTGCTCTACCTGCCGATCTATGCGGAGCACGTGCGCTGCGGCAAGGTCGATGGAATGGCTCGGCCAGTGGTATCGCAGCCGCGTCCTGGCGCCGTCGTCGTCGATGCGGCGACCGGCTTTGCCCATCCGGCGATCGACGCGGGCTGGGTCCGTTTCATCGCCGCAGCACGCGAAAATGGCGTGGCGGCAATGACGGTGTTCAACTCCTACAATTGCGGCGTGCTCGGCCATCACGCCGAGCGCATCGCCGAGGCGGGCCTGTTGGGCCTCTGCACCACGCATGCGCCGGCCTCCATTGCTCCGCCGGGCGGGCGCGTGCCGGTTATCGGCACCAATCCCTTCGCGCTGGGTGTTCCCGATGGCGCTGGAGGGGTGGCGCTCGTGCTCGACCAGTCGGCGAGCGTGGTGGCGAAATCGGAAATTCTTCTGCGCGCGCGGGAGGGGCGGCCTATCGAGCCGGGCTGGGCGCTCGATGCAGAGGGCTTACCGACGGTCGACCCGGCTGAGGCCCTCAAGGGCTCCATGCTGCCGGCCGGCGGCCACAAAGGGTTTGGAACCGGCCTCCTCGTGGAAATCCTTGCTGCCTGCCTTTCGGGCGCAGTCCCCAGCAAGGATGCCAGCCCTTTTTCCGGTGCGCTGGGCGGGCCGCCGAAAACCGGCCAATGTTTCATCGCCTTCGACCCCTCGGCCTTTTCTGGAGGCTTTTCGCATCAGGTTTCAAGCCTCGTCCACGCGATCGCGGCGCAAGATGGCGCCCGTCTTCCGGGCGGCCGCCGTCAGGCGGCACGCCAGCGCACCGAAAGAGACGGGGTATCCGTCGACAGCGCGCTCATCGAGCGGCTCGAAGCGCTCGCTCATTAAAGTTTTTCTGAAATCCGGATCAGTTATTTCGGTTTGATAAAAGTGGCTGCTTTCGACATCGTAACTGTCAAGACCACCACAACCATAACAAGGGAACGGACATGAAGATCAAGACATCCATTCTTGCCGGGGCCTGCCTGTCCTGCCTGGTGCACGGCGGGACTGCCGCCCAGGCCGCGGAATGCGGCACGAGCGACCCCATCACCGTCGCCGAAATGACCTGGCTTTCCGCTGGTACACTGGCCTATGTGACGAAGGCGATCCTCGCCGAGGGCTATGGCTGCAATGTCCAGATCGTGCCCGGTGACACGGTGCCGACCGCGTCCTCCATGCTGGCCAAGGGCGAGCCCGACATTGCGCCGGAACTCTGGGTCTCGACCGTCAAGGCGACCTGGGACCAGATGCTGACGAAGGGCACCGTCTACAAGGCAGGCGACATCTTCGCCAGCGGTGGCCAGGAGGGCTGGTGGATTCCGGACTATGTTGCAGAGGCGCATCCGGAAATCCGTTCCGTCAGCGACCTCAAGGACAATTGGCAGGTGTTCGAGGATGCCTCCGCCACCGGAAAGGGCCGCTTCTATGCCTGCCCGCCCGGCTGGGGCTGCGAGATCATCACCAACAACCTCATCAAGGCGCTGGGCCTCGAAGAGACCTATGAGGTCTATCCGACCGGCTCCGGCGCAAACCTGAAGGCCACCATCGCCCGTCAGGTCTCGCGCAAGAAACCGTTCATCGGCTGGTACTGGGGGCCGACCGAGGTGATCGGCAAGTACAAGCTCAAGGTCCTCGACATGCCTGCCTATGATGCGGCGAAGTTTACCTGCCTCACCGATGCCAAATGCGAGAAGCCGGAACTGACCGGCTGGGCGGTCGGCGAGGTTGCCGTGGCCGCGACCACGAGTCTCAAGGAAAAGGCGCCTGCCGTTGCGGAGTTCCTGTCGAAGATGCAGGTGCCGAATGCCGAGATCAGCGACGTGCTGGCCTGGGGCGATGACAACAAGGCCTCGCCCGAGGAGGTCGCAGCGTATTTCTTCAAGAACTACGAGGCGATCTGGACCAAGTGGGTTCCGTCCGATGTCGCCGAGAAGGTCAAGGCCTCGCTCTGAGGCGTAAACGCAAGGGCGGCGCAATCCTGCGCGCCGCCCGCGCAAAACGCCCTCTGCCGGTGGGCAACGCGTCGTCCGCTGTCCGGATATTCCCGACGCGGCTCCTGCGGCGCCGGCAAGGGGGCAGCTTTGAAAGGCTCAAACGGTGGCGGACAATTTCCCTGAAATCATCGATACGCGCGGTCTGCGCTTCGCCATCGACGACGGCTTCAGCTGGATCGTGGCGAATTACGGCGATATGTTCGAGCGGCTGCTGATGCCCTTGCTGAAGCTGCTGGGCGGCATGGAAACCTTCCTGCAATGGCTGCCCTGGTATGTGACGATTGCCGCCATCGCCGCCTTGACCTATTCGGCCTCCCGAAGCCTGAAGGCAACGGGCGGCGCGGTCCTCATGCTTGTCTTCATCGGCGCGCTCGGCCTGTGGAACGACGCCATGGCGACGATCGCGCTCATGCTTGCCGCCACTGTCGTCGCCGTCGTGGTCGGGATTCCGCTCGGTGTCGCGATGGCGCGTTGGGATGGGTTGCGCTCGCTGGCGTTGCCGCTGCTCGACATCATGCAGACGCTGCCGATCTTCGTCTATCTCATCCCCTTCGTCATGCTGTTCGGCCCGGGCAAAATCCCGGCCATCCTCGCCACCGTGTTCTTCGCCATTCCGCCGGTCATCCGGCTCACCGATCTCGGCATCCGTCAGGTCGATGGCGAGGTGGTCGAGGCGATCACCGCCTTCGGCGCGACGCCCCGGCAAAAGCTCTTCAAGGTGCAGATTCCGCTCGCCCTGCCGACCATCATGGCGGGCATCAACCAGACGACGATGATGGCGCTTTCCATGGTGGTCATCGCCTCGATGATCGGCGCGGGCGGCCTCGGCTATCAGGTGTTGCAGGGAATCCAGCGGCTGGAAGTGAGCCGCGGCCTCATCGCTGGCATCGCCATCGTCTTCCTTGCCGTGATCTTCGACCGCATCGCCCAGTCCTATGGCCGGCGCGCCCAGAAACATCTTGCCAGCGGAGAGTGAGGCCGTGATCGCTTCCGACGTAAAAATCCAGGTCGACAAGGTCTACAAGATCTTCGGCAACCGTCCGGACGATGCGCTCGCCGAACTCCGGGCCGGTGCACAAAAGGCCGAAGTGCTGCAGAAGACCGGCTGTATCGTCGGTCTCAACGACATCGACTTCTCGATCCGCCGCGGTGAGACCTTTGTCATCATGGGCCTGTCCGGCTCGGGAAAATCGACCCTGATCCGCCACTTCAACCGGCTGATCGAGCCGACCGCTGGTCGTATCCTCGTCGATGGCCGCAACATCATGGAGATGAACGCGAAGGAACTGCTCGCCTTCCGCCGCAACGGCATTTCCATGGTGTTCCAGCGCTTCGGTCTGCTGCCGCACCAGACGGTACTGGAAAACGCGATCTGCGGTCCGATCCTGCAGGGCGTCAACCGTCGCGAGGCGGTGGCGCTCGGCATGGAGCAGTTGGAACTCGTCGGGCTGAAGGGTTTCGAAAACCGTTTTCCGCGGCAACTCTCGGGCGGTATGCAGCAGCGCGTCGGTCTTGCGCGGGCGCTGGCGACCCAGGCGGATGTGCTTCTGATGGATGAAGCCTTCAGCGCACTCGATCCGCTGATCAAGAGCGACATGCAGGAGCAGTTGAAGGACATCCAGGCGCGCCTGAAGAAGACGATCATCTTCATCACGCACGATCTCGATGAAGCCCTGCATCTCGGCGACCGCATCGCCATTCTGAAGGATGGGGAACTGCGGCAGGTCGGCACGGGCGAGGACATTCTGTTTCGCCCGGCCGACGACTATGTCGAACGGTTCGTGCGCAAGGTCGATCTGTCGCGGGCGATGGTTGCCCACGAGGCCTTCGAGAAAATTCCGGTTCTGACCGAGATGGAGGCAACGTCCGAGCGTTCGTCGGCGCTGCTGCGCGAGCATCCGGGCGTCATCGTCACCAACGGCACCGCGTCATGTCTGCTGGCGCGCGGGGCATCGGGCAGCGCCATGCCGGTGGCGTCCGTCGATGCCGGTGCGGCCATCGGCCATTGTTTTCCGTTGCTGGCGGCTGAGGACGCCATCCTCGTTACGGAGGATGGGGCCGCGACCGGCATGCTCACACGCGAAATGGCCTTCAAGGCGCTGGCGCGCTCCGCGCGGGTGGCTTGAGGTCCGCCTTCTATCCAAGAGAATGATTTCGATGAAAAGCCACGTCCTGACAGTATCGTGCCAATCGACCCGCGGCATTGTGGCCGCGATCACCGGCTACCTCGCCGAGAAGGGGTGTTACATCTCCGACAGTTCGCAGTTCGACGACCTGGAGACGGGCCTGTTCTTCATGCGCCTGACCTTCCTCAGCCAAGAAGGTGTGTCGGAGGAAGACATCCGCGCCGGTTTCGCCCCGGTCGCCAAGCCCTTCGGCATGACCTGGCGCTTCAACGACAGCGACGAGCGCATGAAGGTGCTGCTGATGGTGTCGCGCTTCGGCCATTGCCTGAACGACCTGCTCTATCGCTGGAAGATCGGCGCGCTGCCGATCGACATCGTCGGCGTCGTCTCCAACCACTTCGATTACCAGAAGGTCATCGTCAACCACGACATTCCCTTCCACCACATCAAGGTGACGAAGGAGAACAAGCCGCAGGCCGAAGCCCGCCTGATGGAGGTGGTGGAGCAGTCCGGTGCCGAACTGATCGTGCTTGCCCGCTACATGCAGGTGCTGTCGGATGCGGTGTGCAAGAAGATGTCGGGCCGGATCATCAACATCCACCACTCGTTCCTGCCGTCCTTCAAGGGCGCCAACCCCTACAAGCAGGCGTTCGAGCGCGGCGTGAAGCTGATTGGTGCTACGGCGCATTATGTGACGGAGGATCTCGACGAGGGTCCGATCATCGAGCAGGATGTGGCGCGCATCACGCATGCGCAGTCGGCGGAGGACTATGTGTCGATCGGCCGTGACGTGGAGAGCCAGGTGCTTGCCCGCGCGGTGCATGCGCATATCCATCACCGCACCTTCATGAACGGCAACAAGACCATCGTCTTCCCGCCGAGCCCCGGTTCCTACGCTTCCGAGCGCATGGGGTGAGTCAAGCCGCCAGCTTCCTTGATGGGTAGCTGGTTGCCGAAGGGTCCATCTCCTTCCACAAAAAGCGGTAAGGCCACCAGGCTCACCCGGCGGCCTCTCCCGTCTCAGATATTCAGTCGGCGTCCGAGCTCTGCGAGCGGTCGCCGGACGTCTTTGCCGCCGCATTGCCAATGGAAGCGGCGAGCAAGGCCTGGGTCGGGTCCGCTCCCTTGAAACCCGCCTGGCTCAGGATTTCATCGAGAATGGGTTTCTGGGCGGTGAAGTTCAGAAGCTGGCTGCTGAGGTCACCGACCGCGTTTCCGGCGCCGCCGTTACCGCCATTGCCGCCCAGCGCCCCGGCAAGATTGCCGGCGCTGAAGATGCGGATGTCGGAAATCTTCTCGATCGGCTTCATCGCTTGCTCGAGTGCCTCCGGGATGATGGCGACGCGCGCACGGGCAAGCTCGAACTCGATGATGCTGGCCGAAAGCGCATTGCGGGCCTCGTTGAGCGCGCGTTCCGCCTTCGCCTCGGCCTCGCCAAGCTCGATGACGCCGGTCGCCTTGATCTTGGCGGCGGCCGCATCGGCCTCGGCCTGGATCTTGATGGCCGCAGCGAGGTTCTCGGCGGCCTGACGCTCCGCTTCCGCCTTCACGGTGATGGCGGTCGCGGCCTGCTCGGCATCCTTGCGGGCATCGAGCACGGCGATGCGCTTGGCACGCTCGGCGATCTCGACTTCCCTTGCCGTGATGACCTGCTCTTCTGCGGTCGTGGCCGCGGCCTTGGCTTCATCAGCCTTGGCGCGAGCGGCCTGCTCCTGCTCGCTCTTTTCGGCGACGGCGATCGCGGCGTCGATGCGGGCGGTTTCTGTCACGCGCCGGGCTTCGGCCTCGCGCTCGGCAATGCCGCGCTCGGCGTCGATGCGCGCGGTTTCCTTTGCCTGGCGGGCCTGGGAATCGCGTTCGGCGATGCCCTTTTCGGTGTCGAGGCGAGCGGTCTCCTCGCTGAGGCGTGCCAACTGTTCGGCCTTGGCCGCTTCTGCGCGGGTTTCCGCCGTCTTGTTGGCGATATCGC
Organism: Shinella kummerowiae; assembly: GCF_009827055.1. Classification (GTDB taxonomy): domain Bacteria; phylum Pseudomonadota; class Alphaproteobacteria; order Rhizobiales; family Rhizobiaceae; genus Shinella; species Shinella kummerowiae. Next base: position 83,590 of record NZ_WUMK01000003.1, on the reverse strand, counting down.
GTTCCTGCGACAGTTCGGCGTCACGCTGTTCCCGCTCGATGGTGAGGCGTCGCAGCGAGGCTTCGCGGTCCTTGGTCGCAATCTCGACTTCGTTGTCGCGGACGATCTGGTTGCGCTCGCGCTTGCGTTCCTCGGTGATCTTGGTCAGCGCCGTCAGGCCCTCGGCGTCGAAGCTGTTGTTCGGGTTGAAATGTTTGATGTCCGTCTGGTCGAGGCGGGTCAGTGAGACCGATTCCAGTTCCAGGCCGTTCGATTGCAGGTCGTGCGCGACGGCCGCCTGCACCGATTTCACGAACTCTGCGCGCTGCTCCTGCAGGTCGCGCAGCGACATGGTGGCGGCAACCGAGCGCAGGCCATCAACGAACTTTGCTTCGACCAGCGCCTTCAGCGCATCCGCATCGTTGGTGCGGTCACCGAGTGTCTGGGCGGCGAGCGCGATGTTCTCCGCATCCGGCTTCACGCGGACATAGAATTCGGCGGTGATGTCGGCGCGCATGCGGTCCTTGGTGATCAGCGACTCGTTTTCCGCGCGCTTCACCTCGAGCCGCAGCGTGCTGAGCGAAACCCACGAATAGGAATGGAAGATCGGCAGGATGATCGATCCGCCGTCGAGCACGACCTTCTTGCCGCCGAGGCCGGTGCGCACATAGGCCTTGTCGCGCGTGGCGCGCGTGTAAAGCGAGGTCATGATGATGCCGATGACGACGATTGCCGTCACGATGACCCCGGCGATGAGCCCTACCGAGAGGAAGTCCATGGTCGTTTAGCCTCCGTTGCTGGAATGATGGTCGTTCTCAAGCGCGGCCGGCGCCGGAATGGCGTGAAAAAGGCCATTTGCCCCGTCCACGATCAGCACGAGCGCGCCCGTTTCTATGATGTGCCCCGGCACAGCCTTGGCACGCAGCGCATGGATGTTGTCGTAGCGGTCCTTGACCCGCACGGTGCCCGGATGGCCCTGGTCGAGGGGGCCTATCGTCACGGTTCCGGTAAGGCCGATGAAGTCGGCCTGTTCCTGCACGCTCGTTTCGTCGCGCGGAATGATGCGCGCAAGCCCTCGGCTCGACCAGCGGGTGACCGGGATGGCAAGGGCGAGCGCACCGGTGGCCGCGGCATAAAGCGGCAGCGGTTCGCGAAACTGGCCGATGAAAGCCTGAATGGCGAAGCCCGCCGCCGAAAAGGCCGAAAGCAGGATGACCGCAAGCACGAGGATGGGCACGCCGCCGGCATTGAGCCAGGACATCCATCCGCCAAGCAGACCGGATTCCGCATCGCCCGGCCCGTTGAAATCCAGGCCTTCGTCGATCAATCCCGAAGCGGATGCCCCGAGCAAAACAGAGACGAGCTCGACGAGGCCGAGACCCGCGACCGTCAAAAGTGCAATCCAGAAGGGGGCTGTGCCCGGCTGGACGATCGAATCCATCATCGCTCACCCTGTTTGAAGGCATTGAGGCGCGCCTCTATCGCCTTTTGACGTTGCAGACGGCCAAGTTCTTCAACTTCCGCCGCACTTTCCTTGGCTGGGCTCGATGGAACGCCGGTGACGCGCTCGACGGCCTGGAGCGCGTCGGCAAGGCGCTGGTCGTTGCGCTGGGAGGGCGTGGCCGCCTGGGGAACCGTGCGCTCGGCGCGCTTGGCGTCTTCCAGCCGCTTTGCAGCGTCGGCACGGGCGGAAGCGATGCTGCGAAGCGTCGCTTCCGCTTCGGCGATCTCGCCGGCATTTTCCAGAATGGCCTTCGACAGGGCGTCGCGCTGGGCCTCCAGGTCGATCTGCACGCCGGTGGCGGCGCGGGCGAGATCCTCGCGGCCGTTTTCCAGGCCGACCTTGATCTTCTCGTCGAGGTCTCGGATTTCCGCATCGATATCCGCGGCCTTTGCCTTCAACCGGTGGCCGGCTGCCATGGCGACGCCAAGTGCGGCGCGGGCCTCCTCGGCGATCGCGCCGATCTCCCGTACGGCCTGCTGCGCCACGGCAATCGGATTCGATGCTTCGGCGGCATCGACCGCATTGTTGACGACGCCGGCGATGACGCGCCCGAGGCGGGCGAGAATACCTTCATTGGACATGGAAGCCTCCTTCTTCGGGTGAACGCCGGCCTGAATGCCGGCGTAGAGACAAATGGATGATCCGGCAAAGACGAGCCTTGCCTCAGCAAAATCGGCCCAGCCCTCGCGATAACCGCTTGCCGCATAGGGCAGGACGACCCTGCCGCTCAGTGTGGCGATGCTCACGCTATCCGGGCCTTTGACGGCGAAGAGCTTCGAGTCGAGCGGGATATCCGCAATGACCTCGCCGGGCTTACGGCGGCCGTGATCGCGCAGCGCAAGGGTAGCGAGGCGCGAGGGAAGGCCCGTCGTCGCCCGGATTTCCTCATAGGCCGCCTGATGCAGCGCCACGACATTGGCGCCCTGGGTCAGGTCGAGGATCGCCATCGCCTGCTGATAGGCGGCGAGCGTCTCTTCGAGCGCCTGGCGCGTGTCCGGCGTGGGCTGAAGGTCGAGCCGGAGACTAGATGTGAACTTGGCTGCCATAGAGAAATATATAAAGCACTGCATTGGTGCTTTCAAGGGCGAGCTTGCCGCAATAGCTTGTGTGGAAGCCTGTGAGACCCTTGTGAGTTGTGAAATGTCAGCGCTTCAAGGCGCATCCGGCGATGCGCGGCGCCTTCGAGGACTGCTATGGCTGCCCAGGGAGCGGAGCCTGGAGTTATTCCCCAGGCTCTTTTGCGTTCAATGAGCACTCCGTGCAGGGGAGGCGGCATGCTCCTTGTCGTGGAGAGCGAAGCGGTCGAGCATGTGCGCGCTAGCCTCGTTGACGCCGATGACGTCGACATCGACACCCTGGCGACGGTATTTGAGGACGACTTTGTCGAGGGCGGCGACGGCGCTGATGTCCCAGAGATGCGCCTCCGTGACGTCGATCGTCACCTTGCGCAACGTTTCGGTGAAATCGAAAGCGGCGGCAAAGCTCCCGGCCGAGGCAAAGAAGACCTGGCCATCGACATGGTAAGTGCGCTCCGTGCCGTCCCCGCTCAGCGTCGAGCGGACGTGGAACAGCTTGGCGACCTTGCCGGCAAAGAACACGCCGGACAGCAGCACGCCAACGAGCACACCCTTGGCGAGGTCATGCGTGCCGACCACGGTCGCGACCGTTGCCAGCATCACGATGGAGGATGACAGCGGATTGCGGCGCAGGTCGAGGATCGAACGCCAGGAGAAGGTGCCGATCGAGACCATGATCATGACGGCGACCAGCGCGGCCATCGGAATGACGCGCACGAGATCGTCCAGCACGAGGATGAGGAACAACAGGAATGCGCCGGCCACGAAGGTGGAGAGGCGCCCGCGGCCACCGGACGTGACGTTGATCACCGACTGGCCGATCATGGCGCAGCCGCCCATGCCGCCGATCAGGCTGGAGGCGATGTTGCTGGCACCCTGCCCAATGCACTCCTGGCTCTTCGAACTTGGAGTGTCCGTCATGTCGTCGACGATCTGCGCCGTCAGCAGTGATTCCAGCAGGCCAACCGCGGCAAGGGCCATGGAATAGGGGAAGATGATCTGCAGCGTCTCGAAGGTCAGCGGCACCTGCGGCAGCGCGAAGATCGGCAGCGCAGACGGCAGTTCGCCGAGATCGCCGACCGTGCGTAGGTCCAGGCCGCCCCAATAGGCTGCGCCAGTCAGGACAAGGATGGCGACCAGCGGCGACGGAATGGCCTTGGTGACATAGGGGAAGAGGTAGATGATCGCGAGACCGGCAGCGATCATGGCGTAGGTCAGTCCCGGTACGCCGATGAGTTCGGGTAGCTGCGCCATGAAGATGAGGATCGCCAGCGCGTTGACGAAGCCAGTGATGACCGAGCGCGACACGAAGCGCATGACGCGGCCAAGCTTGAGGAAGCCGGCGCCGATCTGGATGAGGCCCATCAACAGCGTGGCGGCGAAGAGATATTCGAGGCCATGCTCCTTCACGAGCGTGACCATCAGCACGGCGGTCGCTGCTGTCGCGGCGGAGATCATGCCAGGCCGTCCACCGACGAAGGCGGAGACGCAGGCGATGGCGAAGGAGGCGAAGAGCCCGACCTTCGGGTCGACGCCGGCAATGACGGAGAAGCCGATGGCTTCGGGAATGAGGGCAAGGGCGACAACGATGCCGGAGAGAATGTCGGCGCGAATGTTCGAGAACCATTCGCGCTTGTAAAGCGTCAGATTAAACATGGAAAAGTCCGCAAAGAAGTGCATCCAGACCGGACGGCGTCCGGCCTCGTGAACAGGTTTGATGCTTTGCGTTGTCTGGCGGATCGGCGGCCAGAGGAGCCACCCGGAGTTTCACCGGGTCCGGGGCGAATGGTGTGGTTATATAATGGACTCGCCGCGGGTCAATACGATTTTGGGCAATGCCGGCGAACCGGGAAATGTCTCCGTGTCGGCCTGCTCCTCGCCGGCGTCAAATCTTGCCGCCGGCGACGTTCCCGTTGCGTGCAGGAAGGTTATTTCGCCTCGGCGGGGCCTTTGCCCTGGCCGTTGAGCAACCAGGTAATGCTGACCTGAAGAATGCGAGCAAGCATGTCGAGGCGATTGGCCCTTGGCTCGGCACGGTCGTTTTCCCAGTTGTTCCAGGTTTCGGTTGTTACGCCGGCAATCGCAGAAATCTGGTCGACCGTGAGCCCGACAGCATCACGGGCAAGCGAGATGCGTCCGCCGATCGTATCGTAGGCGGTGTCGACGGCGGCACGCGAGGGAAGGGTGGTGTCGGTAAACATGGGGATGCTCCTTGTCGTGAGGAGGGGGTGTGCGCCCCGCGGGTTTTCGTGGGGCGTGGTCGAGCGCGGGCGTCAGCCGTCTTGCTTGGCAAGCCAGGCCTTGATCTGGTCCGGATGGTCCGTAATGTACTTGTCGACGGCGGCCTCATAAGAGGTTTCCTGGGCGTTGAACATCGCCGCCTCAAGATCGCCGACCGGCAGCTTCATGCGCGACAGGAAGGCCGCGACCTCCGGGTTGTCCTTCTCGAAATCCTTGCGGGCGATAACATCGACATGTTCCGCCTTGCCGAGCGCACCCTTCGGGTCGTCGATGTAGCGAAGCTCGTATTTGCCGAACATCCAGTGCGGGCTCCAGGACGTGGCGACGAACCAGTCTTCCTTGCGGACCGCCCTATCGACCGTCGTCAGCATGCCGGCCTCGCTGGAAATCTGCAGTTTGTAGCCGTCGAGCGCGTAGTCCTTGACGGCCTCTTCGGAAAGCCGTGTCAGGCCGGCGCCCGGATCGATGCCTTCGATACGGCCCTTGAGCTTGTCCTTCACGTCGTCCTTCTTGAGGTCCTCGATGGAGGAGATGACCTCCTCGGGGATGTATTGGGGCACGACCCAGCCGAGCTTGGCGCCGTCATAGACGGTGCCAAGCGTCGTCACCTTGTCCTTCACCTTGGCGAAATAGTCGGCATGGGTTTCCGGCAGCCAGGCCATCATCATGGCATCGAGGTCGCCGCGGCTGACACCCTGGTAGAGCGGTGCGACGTCGGTCTGAACCAGTTCCACTTCGCGGCCGAGTTCGTCCTTGATGAGTTTGGCGGCGAGCTTGGTGACGAATTCAGCGTCTGACCAGGCCGCCCAGCCGATCTTCACCGGCGCCTTGTCCTCAGCAAGCGCGGCGCCGAATGTTCCGGCGGCAATCCCGGCCGCGAGGCCGATCGTAACGAGGGTTTTGAACATGGGTGCTCCTTTTTTGAAGGTTTGCAAGGGGCGGCGCGGACGCCGCTATCTTCAGGCTGTCGCGGTGGAGGCCACCGGCTGTTGCGCCTGACGGCGGAAGAGGCCGCGCCAGGGTGCGGCGCGTTCCTTTCCGAGGCTCTGGGTGATCCGGTCGAGGATCACCGCGAGGATGACGACGGCGATGCCGCCCTCGAAGCCGGTACCGACATCGAGCCGCTGGATGCCGGTCAGCACCGTGTTGCCGATGCCACCCGCGCCGATCATCGAGGCGATCACCACCATCGACAGCGCCAGCATGATCGTCTGGTTGATGCCGGCCATGATGGAGGGCAGGGCGTTGGGAAGCTGCACCTTGAAGAGCAGTTGCATGGCGGTGCAGCCGAAGGCGTTGCCGGCCTCGATGAACTCCGCATGCACCTGGCGGATGCCGAGATTGGTGAGCCGCACGACGGGCGGCATCGAAAAGATGACGGTCGCGATGGTGCCGGGCACGGCGCCGAGGCCGAAGAACATCGCGGCGGGGATCAGATAGACAAAGGCCGGCATGGTCTGCATGAGATCGAGCAGCGGGCGGACGATCGCCGCGACCTTGTTGCTGCGCGCCATGGCGATGCCGAGCGGCAGGCCGATCAGCATCGCGACCAGCGTGGAGGCGAGCACCAGCGACAACGTCTCCATCATCGCCGACCACAGGCCCATATGGTCCACAAGCCAGAGCGATACGGCGGTGAAGGCGGCAAAGCCGAACCCGACGCGCCAGAGCGAAAGCAGCACGAAGATCGCAAGGCCGACGGATGTCGGCGTCGCCAGGAGCGCGGACTGGATGCCGTTCGCCACCGCGCCGATTGCGCTTGCGATGAGATCGAGCAGCGGGGCGAAATTGTCGAGAATGTAGTTGACGGCGCTGTCGACGCCGTCGCCGATATCGAAAGTCATGAGATTGTCTCCGAACGGGCTGGGTCAGGCGGTGCGATCGAGCGTTTCGAGAAGCGCCGATTTGCTGATGGAGCCGAGATAGCGGTTGGCCTCGTCGATAACAGGCAGCGGAAAAGCGCTGGCGGCGACTTTGCCGAGCACGTTGGACAGGCTTTCCGATGCGGGGATCGGCTCGATATCCGGCAGGAAGGCCTGCCGATAGGGATCCCGGGCGCCGTCCCGCGTGGTTTCGATCAGCGAATTTCGGCTGACCATGCCGTGATAGGTCTTGTCACGGCCGAGTATGATGGCGACATCCCGGTCGTAATGTTCCATGCGCTCGAGCGCGGCGGCGGCCGACACACCCTGGCGTTCGATGATCGTCACCTGTGTCTTGCGGGCGACGTCACCGGCGCGAAAAACCTGTGAGACGTCGACATTGCGGAAGAAGGACCGCACATAGTCGTTGGCGGGCTTGAGCACGATCTCGTCGGGCGTGCCAACCTGCACGACCTCCCCGTTCTGCATGATGCAGATACGGTCGCCGATGCGCATGGCCTCGTCGAGGTCGTGGCTGACGAAGACGATGGTGCGGCTGTGCTCGGCCTGGAGACGCACCAGCTCGTCCTGCATCTCCGTGCGGATGAGCGGATCGAGTGCGGAAAAGGCCTCGTCCATCAGGAGAACGGTCGGCTCGCCGGCAAGTGCTCGCGCAAGGCCGACCCGTTGTTTCATGCCGCCGGAGAGCTGGTCGATGCGGCTGTCGTCGTAGCCGTCGAGCCCGACGGCCTGCAATGCGGCACAGGCGCGCGCCTTGCGCTCCGTCTCAGCGACGCCGGCGACTTCGAGCCCGAAGGCGGCATTGTCGATGACGGTGCGGTTGGGCAGGAGAGCGAAGGACTGGAAGACCATGCTGATGTCACGGCGACGCAGTGCAATCAGTTCGCTGCGCGGCATTGTCGCGACGTTGCGGCCGTCGACCTCGATCGACCCGGCGGTGGGCTCGATCAGGCGGTTGATGAGCCGCAGCATCGTGGACTTGCCGGAGCCCGAAAGCCCCATGATGACGAAGATTTCTCCGGCGCGAATGTCGAATGTCGCATTGTTGACGCCGATGGTGCAGCCCGTCGCGGCGTGGATCTCGGCCTTGGACTTGCCGGCCTTGAGTAGATCGAGTGCTTTGTCCGGCCGATCGCCGAACACCTTGAAAACGTTCCTGATGCTGATCTTGGTCGGCCGATCGTTCGCCGCAAGATAGCTCTCAGTTGCAAATACCATATTGTCCTAGGCCCGGCTCCGGAAGCAGGGCGCTCTCCTTCGTTCTAACATGTGCCGATGAAGAAATCAGCTGGTGGGAAAACGCGCAAACAAGAGGCTTCGCAAATGCGATAGCGCGTCGCAATTCGGCCATCTTATGGCATGCCGCCGCCTTAATGTCTATGCTTTATGGAAAAAAATCCTAATCGACAGATAATCAAACCATTCCGACGGAACATTTTTGCAGGGCTGGTCGCCTGATCGGCGGGTCGCCCATCAAAACAGCGAAAACTCTCCGATCATCTGGTTGCGGGCGAGCCAGGGGGTCTGCAGGCCACCGCTTTCCTGCGAGACGCCGACCTTGACGGCGCGGAACAGTTCGGAAACCTCGAGGCTGCCGTTGCCGTTGAGATCCGCCTTCATCCGTCCTTCGCCCATGACATTCGTCAACACCGTTGTAAAAACACCGCCGTTGGCCTTGGCGGATTCCCGGGAAAGTTCCCGTCCCTTTGAGGCCGAGAGCACCACCAGGCCTGCGGGAATGGACCGTTGCAGGCCCGAGACCGCATCGTCATTGGTGGCAAAGAGGCCCGTGCCGGCGGCGCCGGAATGGCAGGCGTCAAGCAGGACGATCAGCCGCCCCTTTGTCTTGGAGAGGACACTGGCGAGGTCATCCCAGGCAAGCGAGGTTGCCTCGACGTCGTCGGCCCTGGTCGCCGAGGTCGCGATATAGAATTTGCCGTCGGCTCCCTGCAAACCGTGACCGGCGAAGAAGAACACTGCCGTCTCGCCGGGACCGACGCCCTGCGCCAATTTTTCGGCGGCGGCGAGGATCGCCGCCTTATTCGCTGCCTTGTCGGCGAGAAGAACCAGGTCTTCCTCCGGCGCATCAATCGTTTGGCCGGAGAGGGAGCGGAAGCGCGCGATCACGCGTTCCGCATCGCTCTTCGCGAAGGAAAGCTGCGAAATCCGGGTGTCCTCGTAGAGGTCGATGCCGACCGCCAGCACGCTGGTAACAGGCTTCTGGGGCTGCATACCGAAGTCGCGTCCGATCGGCAGGCTTTGCAGCCCGTCGGCATCTTCGGCAACAAGGCTCACCCATCGCGCCGCCGGTAGCCGTGCCACGTCGATCGCGATCGGTTTCGACGCATCCGACACTGAGACCCGATCGGTCAGGACACCATCCTGGTAGACGTTGACCGCGACGACCGGAAGAACACCGTGCGCAGTGACGTCACCGGTGATGCGGGCACCGCTGTCTTCGAGCGTTCCCTCCAGCGACGGCGGCGCACCGATGGTCGGCGCCCCCACCGTTTCGCTGCCGGAAAGCACCGCCTGCATCAGCCCTTCGACGCGAAGCCGCCGGTCGAATTGCTGGAAGCTGTACTGGCCACCGGCCCCGGGGAATCGCAGGTTGACGAACGCGCTTCCCTCGGGCGTTGCATCGAACTGGAAATGCGCGTTCCAGAACACGACCTCGTCGTCAATGAAGCGGCCGGACAGCAGCACGGCTGCGTCCGAAACCCTGTGGATATAGAAGGTTCCGTCGATATTCTCCTGGAGAATGTAACGGCCGCTCTCGTCCGCGAAGGCATCCTTCAGCATATCGCCCCGCGGCAGGTCCATTTTCTCGAACAGGAAGCGGCGTGACCTGAGATCGAACAGGCCGATCGTGCCAGCGGCCTTCGCATAGAACAGCAGCGCGGTGGTGCCGATGGCCTTCACGTCAAGTTTCTGTTCATGGAAGAAACGTTCCTGCGCAGCGCCGAATGTCTCTTGCTGGGCAACAAGTGCCTGCTTTACGCCAAGCGTGCCACTGCCCTGATCGAAGATCGCCAGATAGGATTTGCTGAGCTGGCTTCCCGCCGTGGGGCCGCCATAGCATATGCCGCGGACGATCCACATCATCTGGCCGCCAAGGCGAATGCGATGCGCGAGGTCCAGCGCGTCAGGCAGTTTCCCGCTTTCCAAGCCCTGGCTTACCTGTTCGCAATAGATCGCATCCATGGGTTCCGTTGCGTGCGACCATTCAAGCGGCGCCTTCATGGCGGCCATATCGTCGGAAAGCTGCTTGCTTACAGCCTTGACCCGTTCTTCGAACGGCAAGCGCGCCGTCTCATCGAACCGCTGCGTATCGTCGAGTGGCTCCAGGGTGAAGTCGGGGAGGGTGGCCTTACCCGCGGTGAAGCCGAAGGGTTGCAGGGCATCGAGCAGCGTCCGCCGAGAGACGACGCCCATGGCGGCGCGATCCAGCCGGACTGGCGCAAGGCCGCGCAGCACCGTTTCTTCCTGCGACTGGTCAATGGCGACCTGTGTTTCCTGCACGCCGCGGTTCGGCCGAACGTAGTCGCGCTTCAGCAGGAGTGCCGACAGCGCCGCGTTTTTCGTGTCACGCTCGCCGCCCGTCGAGCGCTGACCCGTATAGTGCGTATAGGCAAGGCCAAGGGGAGCATTCCATCCAGTCTCTAGGCCGATGGGTGCGGTTATCCCAATGGCTTCAGCTTGGACCCGAATGAACTCCCGCACGCCTCTCAGGCCTTCGTCGGCAATGACCAGGTTTGGATCCTGCGAGACGAAATCTTCATCCTGCAAATCGAAGGCGGCATAGCCGAGCGGTCCGGCGACGATGCCGAGCATGTTCTCGAGATCCATGTTGACGGAGGCGGAGATCGAACTGCTGCAAGCCGCGCAAGCGGTTCGCTGCTCCTCGATCATGATCGCAGGCGACAGGGTCGATGCGAGCCACGTACGGCCCCAGGGTTCGGCCTCGCTGATGACGAAGGAATCGTTGTTGAACCAGGCAAGGTCGCTGCCGCCGAGCGTCGCGACCCGCGCGCCGTCCACGAGGTCGATGACATCGAAGTTCTCGTTGCTGCGCACGGCAAGGAAACGTTTTGTCGGGGACAGCGCGATGTCGTGGCCTTCCCGGTCCAGGATTTCACTGCCGGTGGCTGTGTCGATCACCAAAAAACGGGTCTCGTTGAAAAGCACGTCTCGCCCGAGAGCGGGAATGTCGATACGCTTGTCATAGAGGGTGCCGGCGACGGGATCGTTCAGCACGATCTGCGGCGCTGCCGGTTTTACCGCAAGCGCGCCATCCCATTGCTGAAGAACGACGACCTCCTTGCAGGCTCGAATGTAGCCGACGAGCGTTGCGTGCAGGTCCATCGGGCCCGCCGAAAGCGGCAGCAGCGAGATCGTGCCGGCCGGCCCCGCGCCACGGCTATGGAGTGCCACGATCGCCCGGTTTTCCTCCTGCCTCGGCTCGATGCCAAAGGGTCCCACCGCATCCGGCGTCAAAGCGAGAAAACCCTTTCCGGTGAAGCGGACCGAACCGCTGGTGCTCAGCACGAAATAGGCGGTGATGCCGGCATTCTGCGCCTTGTTGGCCCAGGCGATCTGCACCGGCGTATTCGCGGTCGCATCCCGCGCCGGCATTTCGGTGCTGAACCCTGCAGCCAGCGCGCGCAGCGCTGCCCTCTCGTCCTCACAGGCGCCGCCGGAGCCCGTTGCATTGCTCCTGATACGCTCGACATACCGTTGCGGCGTGTCGCCGGCGCGCCAGTAAAGCCCCTGTGCAAAGGAGGCAACGACATCCGTGCGCGCTTTGGCGCGCGGCTGTTTGGCATGGAAGATGCCGGAGGATGCGCCCGCGAAGATTTCACGGCGTGTCGCGTCCTCCTTCAGTATACAGACATTGTTTGCGCCGTTGTGCGTGAAGGCGCGGCAACGGTCATCGACCTCGCAAAAGGATGCGCACTGGTCGCGGCTAATTCCGCGCAGGGCCGGATCCTTGAGCCCGCTGCGATAGTCGTGGCCAGGCAGATCAGTGTCCCAGAACCATTGCAGGCCGCTTCTCGAACCACCCTGCGCTTCGGAAACCTGTGTCTCCGCCGTGTCCTCCGCAACAAAGGAAGGGGTTTGTGCCGGACTGCATTGGGAAAGGGTCCGATCGATCTGGGCGGTCGATCCCGAGAGGCTGAAGACATGGCGGAAACCCGGATCGAAGGCGAAGGTGCGCCCCGCCTTCAATGCTTCGAGGAGAACCGTGTCGCGCCCGGCATCGATCGGTCCGGCCATCACGCCCTCCGCAACCCGCGACAGAGCGATCGAAAATGTCAGGCGGTCATCGACGACGATGCTGGGCCTGACCGCATCCGCATAGGTTCCGACATTGTAGAAAAAGGCGAATTCGGCGCGGCCTTCATTGCCGCAGCGCACGGCAAAACAGGAATATTTGCTGCCCGTGGTGTTGCAGATCGTGCCGCCCGTGCCATTGGACGCCGCAAGCGGCATCCAGCGGCCTGTCGGCTCCGTCTGTTGCTGCCGGGAGGACGGCTCGCGCCGTGCAAGCCCCCTGAACGTCTCGACCGGTCCCAGCAGGACATCACCCTTGCGCCGTTGGGCTTCGGCACCGGTCGCAAACAATAGGACGATCGCGCAAACGGCAGCGAGCGCCAGAATGAGTGACTTTCGCATGACGCACCCTTCTGCACCTGGAGAAAACCAGCCAGCCAGTTCTAGATTGCAATCCTGGGGATGCCCTATCCCGCCCCGCACACTATTGCCGACGAGAGGATTGGCGGCAAGATGAAACGGGGAGGCATATTGCAGTCCTTCGGTGGTAGCCCGCATCCCTTTGGTGGTTCTCGACAGGCGTTTCTACTTGGCAGGCTTGTTCTTGTGCTCGGAATGTCCACGACACCGAGGTCGCTCAGTCTCCGGGTATCACGTTGTGAAGCGATCCATCAGGAAATCGGGGCGCGCGCCGTGCGCGTCGGCGATTGCGGCGAGTTCGCTTTCGGAGCTGTCTGAAAGGATCCCCGTTCGGACAAGGCAGGAAGCGATACCTGCGCTGGCGGCACCCGCAATATCGTGTTCGATGCTGTCGCCGATGCACAGGATGCGATCGGCTGCCATGTCGTTCAGCAGCGCCCGGGCGTGCTGGTAGATTGTCGGGTAGGGTTTTCCGAACCAGCGGACGGGACCGCCGAGCTCCTGATAGGCAAGCGCGATACTGCCGGCGCCCGGGACAGTGATGCCGCCTTTGGCCAGTTTGTGGCGGTCGGGATTGGTGCAGTAGCAGGGTACACCGCGTTGCGCAGCCGGCTGCAAACGCTCGCGATAGGTCGACAGCGGAATCCTTTCCGCCTCGCTTCCCGAAACGATCACGATGTCTGCAAGCGCTGCATCCTCGACGGTTTCAAAACCGAGGCGGTCGGCAAGATTACGATCGCCGCCGCTCGAAATCGTCAGACAGCGGGTGTTTCCTGCGTGATCGGCCGTCTCCCCGGCGAGAATAGCGTGGGCGACGTCGCCGGAGGTCAGGAAACGGTCGAAACCCGCCCGGTCGAAGCCGAACCTGACCAGGCGCTCGGCATTGTAGTCACCGCTGCGGCCCGAGTTGGAGAGGATGATGATGGTTTTCCCAAGTGCCTTCAGATGAAGCAAGGCTGCGTTGGTACCTGGATAGGCACCATCATCATCACGCAGGACGCCGAACTGGTCGACAAAAAAGGCATCGTAGCGCTGGGCGAGGGTGGCAAGGTTTGTCTGTGGCGCGATGTTCATGGCCAGCGGGCCTTTCCGGCGAGAACGAGGGAAGCCGCACCGACCGACGCTTCTGCCGACCGCGACGCGAGAAACGGGACGCCGAGGGCATTCTCCCGCATTCTCGCCCAGGCGGGATTGGCGGCACCACCTCCGACCGTGCGGATGGACAACACCCTTGGGCCGCCAAGTTCAGCGAGCCGGTCATAGCCCGATTTTTCGATGGCGGTAATTCCTTCGAGGATCGCCTGGAAGAAGGTGAGATCATCGGAAGGGCGCGGCTCCAGGCGGGGCGGGTAGGCGGGATCATTGATGGGGAAGCGCTCGCCTGGTCCCAGCAGCGGATAATAGGCGAGACCGGTCGGCGCGTCCGGCTGCAGCTTCGACGTCATGGCTTTCAATTGCTCGCCATCGAAAAACGTGCGGATGACGGCGCCGCCGGAGTTGGATGCGCCGCCCGCGAGCCAGAAATCGAGGACGCGGTGCGAGTAGATGCCATTGTTGGCGGCATTGATCGGCAGCGCGCAGGCCAGCTTGATGACGAGTGTCGAGCCGAGCGCGGTAACGCCATCGCCAACGTTTGAAGCGCCCGTCGCCAGGAACGAGGCGCAGCCGTCCGTCGTGCCCGCGAAGTAGCGGCATTCCCGAGGCAGGCCGAGCGCCAGCCCGCCCGCCGTGATCCTCGACAAGGGCGAGCCGGCCCGTTTGACGACAGGCAGAAGGGCAATGTCCATTCCGCACGCTTCCAGCCAGTTGGGCCAACACTCGGCGGCAAGATCGTAGCCGGTCTTGAGTGCGTTGTTCTCGTCACTCGTCGGCGTGGCGAGACCGAGGTTCATCAGGATCCAGTCGGCCTGATGCATGATCGTACGCACGCCAGATCGGCGCGACAGGTGGATTGCGCGCGCGAGCGCGGATGTCTCCCCCCGCGCTGGACTGTCGGAGGGTGCCTGCGCGCCAATGCGCTCGACAATGGTGCGATCGGGGCAGGGATCGTTATACATCAGCGCCTCACCCACGGGCATTCCACCGGAATCGACCGCAAGGACCGTTCCGGACGTCCCGTCAACGGCAACGCCCTTGAGTGACGCGAAGGAGTTCCGCGAGGCAAGCTCGGCAAGGCTGGACTTGACGCCGCACCACCAGGTCGATGGCAATCGCGCGGATGCGGCATCCGGAAAAGGGTATGCTGCAATATCGACCAGCGAGCCATCCTCGGAAAGCAGGGCGGCGCGCACGCCGGAGGTGCCGAGGTCTATGCCGAGGGCGGCGACGGGCTTTCTGTCGGTGCTCATGCTTGTTTGCTCGCCTTGCGGTCGAGTGCCTGACGATATTGCTCGGCCTCCCAGTGGGTCAGTTCGTGTTCCTGGTTGGGAGTGAGATAAGCCACCGACGCGCCATCTGGAATGCGGGAGACCACTTCCGCGAGGCAGCGTGCCATCACACGGCCGCCCGCAGTGAGTTCGTTGGCAAGCAGCACACCACGGCCGGGTGCAAGGAGCATCTTCGGAACTGCAAGGTCGCGCGAGCGGCGTGCCCCCACATAGGCATCCACCGTCTCTCCATCGGCAAGCACGCCGATCTCGGTGCCCAGGAAGATGACATGATCCGGGTAGAGCGAACCGCGCGTCGCCACCGCCACATTGGCCTGGCTGAGCGCGGTCTTGTGGCTGCCGGCATCCTCGGCCACGTGGAAATCCGAACCATCCGCGAGGGCTTTCAGCGCTGCGAGATCGGCCGGCGTGGCCGGGCGCTCTTCGGCCGAGAGAGCGGCCGTAACGCGGGCAATGCGCTCACGCACCTCATCGACGGTCTCGCCGGTTACGATGATGCCGTGATTGTAGAGGATCAGCACGTCCGGTCGCGTAACGGCAACGCGGTCGATCTCATGCGCGAGCGGCGTACCTGGGCGACGATATGGGATGGTCGCCCAGGTCAAGTCGGAGAGTTTCGCCATGCGTGCCGCAATGACAGCTTCCCGGTTTGTGAGGATCGAGAGCGCGATCGCGTTGACGCAGTGATAGTGGGCAACGACGCTCTGAGGCAGGGCGGCGTGGAAACTGGTCTCGATCGAGGGGCGAAGACCGGAGGCGTTCAGGGCCGAAACAATGAAGTCCGTCGCCTTCTCGGCGCTCGGATCGCCGGCCCGTAGCGCTGCTACCAGCGGCGCTACCATTACCGGCACCATGATGTCACGCTCAGCGGCATGGGCGAGCCACGTGCCGGATGCCTTTACCCACATCATGCCATCGCGCTTGAACGACGTGTTGCCGCCGGCACCCTGCGTCTTCAGCACGTCACCGCCGATTTCTCCGGAGAGATCGAGAAATGCGTTGAAGGCCGGATTGTCTTCCGCCCGAATGTCCGAAGCCATGCTGGCCTCCTCCTCTGGATTGCTTGCCGACCCGTCAACGGTATTTCGCGATGCGATGAGCGAACTTTATTATCAAATGATATTGATGTGATTGTATGTCGTCAACAATGAAGAAAATAACTCACATGCCTTGATGGTCTTGGATTTATGTGATTATCTTCATTCATCGGCGCGGGAGATGCCGAGGAGGAGCATTCGTGAACGATACCGAGCGCCACAAGGCTATCATCGATCTTTTGCGGGAGACGCCCTTCGCTTCGGTACGGGATCTTCAGGAGCATCTCGACGTCTCTCCCGCCACGATCCGCCGCGACATCGACAAGCTTCACGAACTTGGCCGGGCGCGGAAAGTCTATGGCGGCATTTCCGCCAGCGAGGCCGGCGACAGCGGGCGCCTTTCCGCAAGGCCCTATGACGAGAACCGCGATATCGCCGTGGAGGCAAAGCGGGCCATTGCCGCCGTCGCGGCAGGGCTCGTGCGCGACGGAGATTCCATCATCGTGCATGCGGGATCGACCTGCTATGAGCTCGGCACCCTGCTTGCCCGCCGCAATCTGCGCATCTGGACCAATTCCATGCCGCTCGCAGCCCATCTCGGCGAGCACGGCACCTGCCAGCTATCCACTGCCGGTGGCGAGCTTTATCGCGAACCCGGCATTATTCACGATGCCGCTGCCGGATCGCCGGGATTCTTTGCTTCGCGCTTCTTTGTCGGCACGCAGGGTATCAGTAGCAAGGGCCTGCTCGAATCCCATCCGTTGCTCGTCAAGGTGATCGGTGAACTCGCCGCCTGTGCCGACGAGATCGTGCTCCTGGCTGACAGCCGGAAATTCTCCATTCAGCCGCGCCATGTCGCCCTGCCATTGTCGCGCATCGGCACCATCATCACCGACGACGGGCTAACCGATGCGGCTGCGAAGATGCTGGAAGATGCGGGCGTCGCCATCACCATCGCGACGATGGGAGGGGCAAGTTGAGCCAGTCTCCCATCGCCGTCTTCGATCTCGGCAAGACCAATTCAAAGCTGTTCATCGTTTCGGCCGAGGGCCAGGTGATCGACGAGGCACGGACGCGCCCCGTCTGGCGCGAGGACGCCGATCTGCGTGTTCTGGATGACGCCGCGCTCTTCCACTGGATGGAGGACGAACTCGCGCGAGCCGTTGCGATGCACGGTGTCGATCGCATGATCGTCTCCGGGCATGGCTGCACCTTTGCGCTCGTTGCGGGCGATGTGCTTGTTCATGCAATACTGGACTATGAGCAGGAGCCGCCTGCTGATATCGCCGGTCGCATCGACGCGATGGCACCCGAATTTGGCGAGACCTTTTCGCCGCCACTGCCGTTGGGTTTCAACTATGGACGGCATTTGCTCTGGCTGAACGAACGGGATCCGGCTCTCATCGCCAAGGCTGACGCCATCCTTGCCTATCCGCAATTCTGGACCTGGAAGTTTTCCGGGCGAATGGTCTCGGAAGTTTCCTATCTCGGCTGCCATTCCAATCTGTGGGCGCCGTTGCAGGATGATTTCAGCAGTCTCATCGACCGCATGGGCTGGCGTGGCCAGATGCCGGAATTCGCGCGGGCAGGCAGCGTTGTTGGCACCTACGCAGTGGTGCTCGACGGCGAACAAAGCACGACGGTCGCGGTGCACAACGGCGTGCATGACAGCAATGCGGCGCTCTACTTCTATCGCTCGCTCGGCTTCTCGGATTTTACGCTCGTCTCGACCGGCACCTGGGTCATCATCTTCAACCCGGCAAGTCCGCTAGAAGAACTCGACGCTGCACGAGACATGCTGGCCAACGTCACGGTCGACCATCAGCCGGTTGCGACCATCCGCTTCATGGGCGGTCGGGAATATGACGTTGCGAGCGGTGGCTGGGTGAAGCCGATCTCTTCGGAAACTGTGGCTGCGGTCATCGCCAAGCGGGCCTTTGCCTTGCCATCCTTCGCACCCGGCGGACCGATGCCAGGCCATGAAGGGCATTTCGCCGGCCCGCCGGTCGAGGGCGAGGAGCGGGCGGCTGTTGCCATGCTCTACGTCGCGCTTATGACGGATCTCTCTCTCGACCTTATTGGCTCGGCCAATGCGATCGTCATCGATGGCGGCCTTGTGAAGACGGGACTTTATGCTTCCGTTCTTGCGGCGTTTCGCTCGCAGCAAACCGTGCACACCAGCAGCAATCCGGAAGGCAGCGCCTTTGGTGCTGCCGCACTCGTCTTCGATACGATCGGCCACAGCCCCTTCGTCAATGACTGCGTGATCGCCGAACCGGCAACCCTTTCTGGCCTCGATGCATATCGGCGGGAATGGCGGCATCACGTTGATGCCATGGCATCGGGGAAACGGGCCACGGCAAGGGAGATGTGCGCATGACCGCAACGGCGAACGGACAGCGCGCGCTACTGGAGATGCGCGACATCAGCAAGACTTTCGGCGCATCGAAGGCCCTGTCGCAGGTAAGCCTGACGGTCCATCCCGGCGAAGTGCACGCGTTGATGGGCGAAAACGGCGCCGGCAAGTCGACGCTGATGAAGATTTTGTCGGGGGCATACACGGCCGATCCGGGCGGCTTGGTGCTGATCGATGGCGAGACGGTGACGCTCGGCGATCCGCTGAAGGCCAAGGCCTACGGCATCGCGGTCATCTATCAGGAGCTATCGCTCGCGCCGAACCTGACGGTGGCGCAGAACATGTTCCTCGGCAACGAGCCATCCCGCTTCGGCCTTGCCGACCGCGCCGAAATGCGGCGTCGGGCAGAGCCTATCCTCAAGCAGCTCGGCATCGGTTTCGATTCCTCGCGCCGCGTGGCGGAGCTGTCGCTTGGCGAGCGGCAGATGGTGGAGATCGCGCGGGCACTGACGACCAAGGCCCGCATCATCGTCATGGATGAGCCAACGACATCGCTGACGAGCCGTGAGACGGACAGGCTGTTTGATGTGATTGCCCGGCTCAAGGCGGATGGCATCGCCATCATCTATATCAGCCATCGCATGGAGGAGATCTATCAGCTCTCCGACCGGGTGAGCGTGCTGCGTGACGGTGCCTATGTGGGCACCCTCGATCGCGGGGATCTCTCCGCCAGCAAGCTGGTCTCGATGATGGTCGGTCGCGATCTTTCGTCCTTTTACAAGAAGGAGCATCGTCAGGTCGGGAGCGAACGCGCGGCTGTGCTCTCCGTCAAGAACATCGGTGACGGCAACAAGGTGCACGATTGCTCGTTCGAGGTGCGCGCCGGCGAAGTGTTGGGTATTGCCGGCCTCGTCGGTTCGGGGCGCACGGAACTGGCTCGCCTCGTCTACGGCGCCGACCACCGGACCTCCGGCGATCTGGTGCTGAACGGTAAGCCGCTTGCGATTAACTCGCCGCGTGACGCGCTGGATGCGGGCATTGCCTATCTCACCGAGGACCGCAAGGTGCTCGGCCTGTTCCTCGACATGTCGATCAGCGACAACATCAATATTGGCGTTCTTTCGGCGGATGCGAAAGCGGGCGGTGTGCGCGATTTCGCACGGGCCAGGGAGCGGGCGGTGCATGCCGTGAAGTCGCTGTCGATCCGCACGGCCGGCACGCAGATCAATGTCGGCGCCCTGTCAGGCGGCAACCAGCAGAAGGTGCTGCTCGCCCGCCTGCTGGAGACGAAGCCCAAGGCCATCATTCTCGACGAACCGACGCGTGGCGTCGATGTCGGTGCCAAGTCGGAAATCTACCGGATCATCGACGAGCTTGCCCAGAACGGCATCGCCATTGTCGTCATCTCCAGTGACCTGCCGGAAATCCTCGGCATCGCCGACCGCGTGCTCGTGATGCGCGAGGGGCGCATCGCTGGCGAGGTGACGGGGTCTGCGGAAGCGCCGATCGGGCAGGAAGCGATCATGGCGCTTGCAACCGGTTCTGCCGGCCACGCGGCCTGAAAATACACAGAGACGAAGAAGACGGGGTGGAACGATGACTGCAAGCGAAACCGAACAGGTCCGGATGGACAAGCTGAAACTGCGCTCGACACTGACGGCGCTCGGCATGCTGCCGGTCCTCGTGCTTCTGGCGATTGGCTTCCATGTGCTCAGCGGCCGGTTCCTTTCCGTCAACAACCTGTCCATCGTCATGCAGCAGGCATCGATCAACACGGTGCTGGCCGCCGGCATGACCTTCGTCATCCTGACAGGCGGTATCGATCTTTCCGTCGGCTCGATCCTTGCCGCTTCCGCCATGATCGCGGTCATCGTCTCGCTGGTGCCGGATCTCGGCATGCTCGGCATTCCGGCTGCGATCGCGGCGGGCCTTGCCTGCGGCTTCCTCAATGGTGCGATCATCGCCTGGCTGAAACTGCCGCCCTTCATCGTGACGCTCGGCTCACTGACCGCTATCCGCGGTGTAGCGCGCCTGCTCGGCGGCGATACGACCGTCTTCAATCCGGACCTGCCGTTCGACTTCATCGGCAACGGCTCGCTGTTCGGCGTGCCGTGGCTTGCCGTCATCGCAATCGCCACGATCATCGTCTCCTGGTTCATCCTGAAGCGCACGGTGCTCGGGACTTGGATCTATGCCGTCGGCGGCAATTCCGAGGCCGCGCGGCTGACGGGCATCAAGGTGCCGCTGGTGCTGCTCTTCGTCTACTCGATGTCAGGCCTCCTGTCCGGCCTCGGCGGCGCCATGTCGGCCGCCCGTCTCTATGCCGCGAACGGCCTGCAGCTCGGCCAGGCCTACGAACTCGACGCGATTGCAGCGGTCATCCTCGGCGGCACCAGCTTCGTCGGCGGGGTCGGCTCGATCTGGGGCACGCTCATCGGCGCGCTCATCATCGCCGTGCTCTCCAACGGCCTCATCCTCGTCGGGGTCTCGGACATCTGGCAGTACATCATCAAGGGCCTCGTCATCATCGTCGCCGTCGGCCTCGATCGCTACAGGCTCAAGGGGCTTGGCCGGACATGAGGTCCGGCTGAACGAACCGGTCGCAACCGGAGACAACGGCGCGGCAAGCGCCACCATAGGAGGAAAACATGCGTCTAATTTCCACGTTGCTCGTCGGCACCGCCATGGCCGTAGCACTCGCCATGCCCGCGACCGCCAAGGATCTCAACAAGATCGGCATTTCCGTCGGTCTGCTCGGCAATCCGTTCTTCGTCGCCACCATCAAGGGCATCGAAGACCGCGCCAAGGAAATCAACCCGAATGTCGAAGTCATCTCGGTTTCGGCCGACTATGACCTCAACAAGCAGGTTTCGCAGATCGACAGCTTCATTGCCGCCGGCGTCGACATCATCATGCTGAACGCCGTCGATGCGAAGGCGATCGCTCCCGCCGTGAAGAAGGCGCAGGCCGCCGGCGTCGTCGTCGCCGCCTTCGACGTCTCCGCGCCAGGCGCCGACGTCACCGTGATGACCAACAACGTCAAGGCTGGTGAAGAAGCCTGCAACTACATTGCCGACAAGCTTGGCAACAAGGGTGACGTCATCATCATCAATGGCCCGGCTTCCTCGTCGATCCTCGAACGCGTGCAGGGCTGCAAGGATGCGCTCGGCAAACATGCCGACATCAAGATCCTCTCCGACGACCAGAACGGCCAGGGTTCGCGCGACGGCGGCCTTGCCGTGATGCAGGGCCTTCTCACCCGCTTCGACAAGATCGATGCGGTCTTCGCGATCAACGACCCGACCGCGATCGGCGCCGAGCTTGCCGCCAAGCAGCTGAACCGTAGCGAATTCTTCTTCACTGCCGTCGACGGCGCACCGGATATCGAAACGTCGCTCGCCAGCGGCAATTCGATGATCAAGGCATCGGCGTCGCAGGATCCTTATGTGATGGCTGGCCAGGCGCTGAAGCTCGGCGTCGAGGTTCTGAACGGCACAAAGCCGGCCGAGCCGGTCGTGCTGCTCGACCCGCAGCTCATCACGGCGGAAAACGTCAAGGATTACAAGGGCTGGAGCGCAGCCCGCTAACATTCCTCCCAGATGGCCGGGCATGCAGGCGAAAGCGGTTTGCCCGGCCGACCTTGTTTAATCCATTTTAGAAAGCAGCCGGGATATGTCGAAGATCGGTGTCCATTCCTTCGTCTGGAGCGCGGGCTCCTCGCGTGACGAGCTTGAAAAGGCGCTCGAGAATACACACAGGCTCGGCTACAAGCTCATCGAGTTTTCCTATCTCGATCCGCAACAGGTCGATGTTCCATGGCTTTCCGGCCGCATCCGGGAACTCGGGCTCGATGTGGCGATCAGCATGGGCCTGCCGCCGGAAGGCGACATTTCCAGTGATGACGCCTCTGTCGTGGTCAATGGGACGGACATTCTCGACAGGGCTGTGGCGCTCGTGCGTGATCTCGGTGGAACGAAGCTCGCCGGCATCCTGAGTTCCGCGCACGGCAAGCAGGAGCATGCGCTGACCCGCAAGAGCTGGGACACCAGTGTTTCGGCGCTCACCAAGGTCGCAGACCGTGCCAAGGCCGCCGGCGTCACCCTCAATCTCGAAATCGTCAACCGCTTCGAAAGCAACATGCTGAACACCGCGGCGCAGGGCATGGCCTATATCCGCGATACGGGCGCATCGAATGTGTTGCTGCACCTCGACACATTCCACATGAACATCGAGGAGGCCGATGTCGGCCTCGCGATCCGCCACGCCGCCGACAAGATCGGCTACCTCCATATCGGTGAGAGCCACCGCGGCTATCTCGGCACGGGTACGATCGATTTCGCTGCGATCTTCGACGCGCTGGTGGCGATCGGCTGGGACGACTACGTTACCTTCGAATCCTTCTCCACGACGATCGTCGACAAGGACCTGTCGCTGAAAACCGCGATCTGGCGCAATCTCTGGGACGACAATATCGCGCTCGCCCGCCACGCCCATCGGTTCATCGAACTTGGCCTGGAGACGGCACGTCTCAAGGGCGAACTTGTTCGCCAGGCACACTTACCGGCTTAGAATGGAGGTCGTCAGCGCGCTGGAGGCGGTTGTCGAGAGATGCGCTACCAACCGGCAAACGCCGCAAGGAGGCTTTCATCGACGCGTGCCGCCGCGACGTCGGCGAGCGCCTGGTCGAGGATGGCGACGCCCTCCTGCGCCTGGCTTTCGGTCAGGGTCAGAGGCGGAGTGAATTCGAGCACGTTGGAGCGGACCCCGACGTAGTAGAGCACGAGGCCAAGCTGAAAGGCGCGGTAGACGGTGAGTGCGGTCTGTCGCGCCGCTGGCTCGCGGCTCACGCGGTCGGTGACAAGCTCGACGCCGAGAGCAAGACCGCGGCCGCGCACGTTGCCGATCAGCGTTTGGCGGGCAGCGAGGCGGTCGAGGGCCTTGCGCAACACCGTGCCGGTTCTCTCCGCGTTCTCGACGAGATGATCGTGCTCGATCGCCCGCAGCACGGCAAGGGCCGCGGCGGCGCAGACCGGATTGCCATGGACCGTTTGCAGCGAAAAGGCGACGGCATGGTTCATGATGGCTTCCGGACCGACCACCGCCGAGATCGGCAGACCGCCACCAAGGCCCTTGCCGAAGACGACGATATCAGGCTCGATACCGGAGTGCTCGAAGGCGTTGAAGCGTCCGCTGCGGCCGAGGCCGACCTTCACCTCGTCCGAGACGAGCAGGATACCGTGTTTGCGGCAGAGCCCTTCCACCGCCTTGAAGTAGCCGTCCGGCGGCACCAACATGCCACCGTCCGACTGGATCGGCTCGATGAAGAAGGCGGCAACCTCTTCCGGCGGGACCTCGGTCGCAAACAGCCTTTCGAGATGAGCAAGCGCGGTATCCTTGGCCGCCTCGGGGCTGCCGGCTGCGTAGCTGTTCGGGTACGGCACGAGCGTCAGCCCTTCGGCCCGGGCTCCCTGCTGCGCCGGGTGGCCCGAAACGGCCATCGATCCGACCGTGCCGCCGTGATAGGCGCCACTGAAGGCCAAGATGCGTGGGCGCCCGGTGGCCGCGACGACCATACGAGCGACCGTCTCGTTGGCGTCGGAGCCGGAATGGCCGAACCAGACGCGGCCGCGGGCGCGCTCTGGCACGAGGGAGAGAAGTTTTTCCGCAAGCAGCACGCAGGATTCGTTTGCCGTCGACAGGTAGCTCGCGCCCGCCTGGTCCGAAAGCGCGCGATTGACTGCTTCGCGGACTGCGGGATGGGAATGGCCAAGGCTGACCGCGCCCCAGGAGGCAGCGAAGTCGAGGAGTTGTCGTCCATCGTCGCCGGTGAGATAGGCACCACTGCCGCCGACGACTGCCTGCGGGAAGAACCGCAGGTGCGCCATCTTCGAGACCGATCGGCTTTCGCGGGCGTAGAGATCGGACATCGTGCTTTCCTCGTTTATTTGAAGAAGGTCAGAACCTCGTCGAGCTGGACGACATGGCAGTAGATCATGTTGATGATCTCCAGTTCTCGTCGATGCAGGTCGTCGGTTGCCGCGGCACCACAATCGTCGACGACGACCACGCCGAAACTTTCGTCCGCAAGGCTGCGCACGGTCGAGGAGACGCACTGATCGGTGAAGATGCCGCAGCAGATGACGTCCTTGATACCCATATTGTGCAGAATGAGGCGCAGGTTCGTGCCGGTCAGCGCGCTGTCTGTCGTCTTGGTGATGACGATCTCGTCGGGGCGTGGTTCGAGTTCGGGCACGACCTGGCCTTCCGGCAGATCTTTCGGCAGCAGCAGGTAATTGAAGCCCGGTTTCTTCTGGCTCAGCGACCGGTCGCGGCCGTCCGGTTTCTGGCAGGCGATGCGGGCGTAGATGACCTCCACCTTGCGCTTGCGGCATTCGTCGATCAGCCGCGCGGTGTTCGGGATCACGGTTGCGCGCATACGGTCGTAGAAGGGTTGCCAGCGGGCGGTCTCTTCCGGCGTATCCTTCGGGTCGAGATAAGTGTTCTGGATATCGATGACGAGCAGGGCCGTCGTCTGCGGATCGAGCACGATGTCATCCGGCGCCTCGGCATTGGCGTAGTAGAAGGAGCGGTAGGTGGTTTTCCAGCTCATGCGGTGGTCTCCTTCTTGCGGCGGGCGCGGGTGATGATGTGGCCGATCTCGCGGTTCGGGAAGAGACCGCCGGGTTTGAGGATCATCACGGCGATCATGGCGAGCGCGAGCACGATTTCGGTAAGCCCGATGACCTGGCCGGCGCCGAAGGATGTGGCGTTAATCGCGCCCTCGGTGCTGCGCAGGCCCTCATAGGCGATGGTGATGAGCACCGTGCCGGCAACCGCGCCGGTGACCGTGTTGGCCCCGCCGATCACTAGCATGGTGACGATCAGGAAGGTCTCCTTGAGATAGAAGGCCTTTGGCGCGAATGACGTGATGAAGTGCCCCCACAGCGCACCGCCGATGCCGGCGATGAAGGCGGCGAGGATGAAGGCGCGCCAGCGCAGATGCGGGATATTGGCGCCAAGCGCCGCGGCCGCCACTTCGTCTTCGCGCGACGCGCGCAGGAGCTTGCCGGTGCGCGACTCCTTGAACAGCAGAGCCACAACAACGACGATGGCGGCGACGATGGCAGCGATCGGCATGTCCGTCGTCTTCGGCAGGCCGAAAAGCGTGCGCGGACCGTTGGTGAAGGCGCTCCAGTTGTTCATGATCGTGTAGAGCACGACAAGAAGCGCAAACGAGGTGATGACCGACGCGGCATCGGAAAGTCGCATCAACGGATAGGCGACGACCGCGGCAACGACTGCGGCGAGAATCCCGGCGGCGAGCATCGCGACAAGGGGCGAGACTTCCACCACTTTCATGAAGTCGTACAGGTCGGGCAGCGCCATTCCTTTCATCTGTGCCGGGATGGTGAGTACGGCAGACGTATAGGCGCCAAGCCCCATGAAGCCGATATGGGCGAAGGAGAGCAGGCCGGAATTGCCCATGAAGGTCTGAAGCCCGACGACCAGCACCAGGGAGATCAAGAGGTTGGTGGCGATGCGGTCATAGAGGCGAATGCCGAGAAGTTGGCTGCCGACACCGATGATCAGGATGACGGCGATAAGGATGAGGGCGGTGAGATAGGCGTGTTTCATGGCGTTCGCTCCTCAGGTCCGTTGACCGCTCGCCGGACCCTTGATGAGGCCCTCGGGGCGCCAGAGCAGGATCACGATGACGAGGCTGAAGGTAAAGGCGTCGCGAAACTTCAGAAGGTCCTGCGACAGGGAGTAGTTGAGCGTCGTGTCGATCAGCGCCAGCAGAAACCCGCCGACCACGGCGCCGGGCAGGCTGCGCATGCCGCCGATGACCGTGGCGATGAAGGCGATCAGCAACGGCTCCATGCCGACGCCCGGCACGACCGTGCCGATGCGGCCGATCCACAGGATGCCGACCACACCGGCGAGGAAGCCGGAGAGCGCGAAGGCAGACGAGATGATGAGGTTCGCCGGCACGCCCAGCATGCGCGCCATGGTGAAGTTGGTCGCCGCCGCGCGCATGGCGATGCCGAGCGTCGTCTTGCGCATCAGGAAGGCGACGGCGGCGAGCAGCACGATGGATGCAGCGATGGTGATGAGGTTGCGCACCGGCGTGATCGCACCGCCAATCGACACGGTCTCGGAAAAAATTTCCGGCAGCGGCACGTTGCGCGGGCGGGGTGAGATGAAGAGCAGCGCCGCATTCTGCAACAGGTTGGAGAACGCAAAGGAGGTGATCAGCACCGCCGTCACCGACTTGGCACGCACCGGGCGGAAGGCGGCATAGTCGGTGATGATGCCGAAGACGATCGCCATGACGACGGCAAGCACCGCCATGATGATCCACGGCAGGCCGGAACCGCTGGTCAGGAACATCGTGTAGCCGGCGACCATGATCAGTTCGCCATAGGCGAAGTTCACCAGCCGCAGAATGCCGTAGATGATGACGAGGCCGAGCGCCATCAGCGCATAGGCGCCACCGAGGCTCAAGACGTCGATGACGAACTGGATTGCAAAAGCCATGGGTCAGCCTCCCAGATAGTGCGCGCTGAGATCGCTGGTCGCGCGGATCTCGTCGGGCGTGCCTGATGTGACGACCGTGCCGAGCCGCATGACATAGGCGCGATCGGCGACAGCGAGTGCCTGGTTCACGTTCTGCTCGACAAGCAGGATGGTGAGGCCGGACTTTTTCAGCGTTTCGATCATCTCGAAGATGCGCTCGACGATGGCCGGCGCAAGTCCGAGCGAGGGTTCGTCGAGCAGCAAGACGGTCGGGCGGGACATCAGCGCGCGGGCGATGACCAGCATCTGTTGCTCGCCGCCGGACAGCGTGCCGGCTGGCTGGTGCGACCGTTCGGCAAGACGCGGAAACAGCGTGTGCAGCCGTTCGAGGTTTTGCCGATTTCCGGCCTGGTCGCGGCGGTGGATATAGGCGCCGAGCATGAGGTTTTCGGCGACTGTCAGGTCCGGAAACACGTCGCGGGTTTCAGGCACGGTGGCGAGGCCGGCGCGCACCACTTGTTCGGGGCTGGCGGACGTAATGTCCTTGCCGCCGAGCGTGATCGAGCCGCCCGACGCCTTCAGCGCACCGGCGATGCATTTGAGCGTCGAGGATTTGCCGGCGCCGTTTGCGCCGAGCAGGCTCACCAGTTCGCCCTTGCCCAGGGTGAAGCTGATGCCGCGTACGGCGCGGATCGTACCGTAGCTGACGGAGAGGTCGCTGACATCAAGCATGGGCCGCTCCCTTGCCGAGATAGGCCTCGATGACGGCCGGGTGGCTGCGCACATGGGCAGCATCCCCTTCCGCGATGGTGCGGCCGGAGGCGAGCACGTGCAGCCGGTGGCAGAGGCGCATGATGAGGCCCATGTCGTGGTCGATGATGAGAAGGCCGAGGCCGCGTTTCTTCGGCAGTTCGGAGAGGGTGTGCAGCAGGGTTTCCGTCTCGGCGTCGTTCATGCCGGCCGCCGGCTCGTCGAGCAGCAGGAAGCGCGGCTCGGCGGCGAGTGCCCGGGCGATCTCCACACGTCGCTTGTCGCCGTAACTCAGGCTTTCGCCCAGCTCGTCCGCCTTGGCCGTCAGGCCAAGCTCGCTGAGCAGGCCTTTCGCGCGCTCGGCGGCGACGGCAAGCGACGCACCCTTTGCCAGGGCCGCGGCCTCGACGTTTTCCAGCACCGTCATCGTGTTGAACAACCGCACGATCTGGAACGAGCGGCTGATGCCTTGCAGCGCGATCTCGCGCGGCGAGAGCCCAGACAACCTGGTGTCGCCGGCCATGATGGTGCCGGTCGCCAGCTTCACCTGGCCGGTGATGGCATTGATGAGCGTCGTCTTGCCGGAGCCGTTCGGCCCGATGAGGCCGACGACCTCGCCTGTCGAGACGGAGAGCGACACATGGTCGAGGGCGCGGAGACCGGTGAATTCCACCGACACATCGTTTACCGCGAGGCGCGTTTCAGACATGGCTTTTCCGAAGGTGATAGGCCGGTCGCCTCAGCTGCAGGCGTTGCCTGCTGCTGAAGCGCTTTTCGTTGCGCATATTCCTTTCTTCAAATCGTTCCGATTTAAAGGGTTATGCGCGCAGCCGGCCCGTAAACGGGAACGATCAGGGCTTCGGCAGGGTTTCCGGCTTGCGCCACCCCACGAAGGTCGGCTTGCCGCCCTTGAGCTCGATCAAAGCTGCCGCCTTGTTCGGCACATGGCCTTCCTCGTTCGTTCCGTAGTCGAGTTCACCGGTCAGAAGCTTGAACTGGCCATCTTCCAGCGCCTTGGCAACGGCCGCACCATCGGTCGAGCCAGCCGCGGTAATTGCCTGGGCGATCATCATGATCGTGTCCCAGCCGGTCGAGACGAAGGATGTATCCGGGTCCTTGCCGAACATGTCCTTGTACAGACCGATGAACTTCTCCATTTCCGGATCCGCGCCCGCGCCCATCCAGGTATGCGTGACGAAATAGACGTCGTTGCCGAACTTTTCGCCGAGCGCCTGGTGCATGGCCGGATCATCATATGCGTCGCCGCCGAGGATCGGCGCATCATAGCCGACTTCGCGCAGGGCGCGGATGATCACGCCGATATCCGTGCCGTAGGACGAGACGAAGATCACGTCCGGCTTCTTGCCCAACGCCTGGAGGCGCGCGAGCTGGGCGGAAAAATTGTTGTCGCCGTTCGTGTAGGTGTCTTCAAGGATGACCTCGCCGCCATCCGCCTTGAACTGCTCGACGAAATATTTCGAGAGCGACTTGGTATAGGCGATGAACTGGTCGGTGACGACATAGGCCGTCTTCCAGCCCTTCTCCTTGAAGGCGAAGTCGGCGGCCGTGGCACCCATCGTGGTGTTCCACATGGAGAGCGTGAACTGCTTGTCGCCGAGCGACCAGGAAGAATAGAGCGGGTCGGATGCGCAGGTCGAGATGCCGACGAGGCCGGCGGATTGCGCCTCGCGGCTGGCTGGCGAACCGAAGTCGAAATCGCAGGGCGCGACGATGACCTGGGCGCCCTTGTCGATCAACTCGACAGCGACGTTGCCGACCGTCACCGGATCGGACTTGCCGTCAATGTTGATGAACTCGATCTGCTTGCCGAGCACGCCGCCATTGTCGTTGAGATATTTCACCGCGACCTGCGCGCCGTTATAGCCGGGCGTGTCGAGAGGTGCCTGGATGCCTGTCATCGACAGCGCCCCGCCGATCACGATCTTGTCGTCGGCGGCAAAAGCTGCGGTAGAGGCGAGCGCAAAACTCGCCGCCAGAAGCAATGTGCAAGTCTTCATCATGGTCGTTCCCCTTAATGATGCCTTTTCGGCAATGAATGGATCAGCGGTCCGGCCTTTTTGTTTTGTTGTGCGGCCCGCTTTCGAATGCTCCTCGTTTCCGTCCCGTCGCTGTGTTCCAGGCTTTTTACTGCCCGATTTCCTTCAGGAGATCGTCGGTCGAAATCTGCCGGCAATAGCCCTTGATCGCGCTCAGCGATGTGTTGTGGCGCTCCTCGGAATAGGTGCCGCAGGCATCCGGCACGAGCGTCACCAGGTAATTGAGATCGCAGGCGTCGCGGATTGCCGATTCCACGCATTGGTCGGTGAGCAGTCCACACAGCACAAGTTGCTTCACACCGAGATTTCGCAGCGTGTAGTCGATATGGGTGGAAACGAAGACACTCGACGAGCTTTTCGGGAAGACGATCTCGTCTTCCAGCGGCTCCAGCTCATCGATCACCTTACCGTCCCAAGAGTCCTTCGGCACGTTGAAGCCGGTGATCTTGTAGTCGAGGCTGCGGTCGCGGCCGTCCTTCGTCAGGCTTTCGATCGTCGTGTGCAACACCTCGATGCCGGCCTTGCGGAACCCGCCAAGCAGGCGCTGCATGTTCGGGATCGCGATTTCGTGGATGCGCTTGAAATAATAGCCGTACTTGCCGCCGATATCCGCGTCGGAAACGTCCTTGAACTCGCCGCCCTCACGGCGGACGGAAAAGTTCTGTACGTCAATGAAGAGAATCGCGGATGTGGCCGGATCGAGCGGGATTTCGCGAGTGGTGAGATGGTCAGTGGCCATCAGGCTTTTCCTTCGATTCTGTCTGCCGCGAGGCGGAGGGGGCGGGCGAGACGGTCCGCCCATTCCTCTTGTCCGCGGGCATCGGTGATAAGGTCGTTGCGCACTTCGATAAGCACATGCGGAATGCCGCGCCGTTCGCCGTGCACGGGGATGGTGTAATCGGAGACGTCGTCGACGTGATACGGCGCGTTGAGCTTGACGGTGACGTCCGGATTGGCGGCGCGGAAAGCCTCCGCCAGTCCTTCAGCAAGACGGGCGTCGCGATTGTAGAGCAGGCCGAGCTCGAAATCCCGGACAGCGCCTGTCGCACGCATCACGGGCGTAAAACTGTGCACTGAGACAAGAACCAGCGGTTTTCCCATCGCCTGGCGCTGGTCGAGCGTCACGGCGATCGCCTCGTGCAGCGGCTGGTGGATTTCGACATAGCGACGGGAGCGATCGAGATCTGCGATGTCGGCGTTGACCGGAACCGCCGTGCCGTCGCTTTGGGTGACAATACAGTCCTTCGCCTCCAGTGGGCGGTTGCAATCGATGACGAGGCGGCTGTAGCGCTGGAGAATGAGCGCAGCATCGAGGCGTTCGGCAAGTCCACGCGCCACGCCCTCGGCGCCGACGTCGTAGGCGATATGACGCTCCATCTCCTCGGCGGGGATACCCAGATCACCGAGTGCCTGCGGTACGGCGCGGCCGGCATGTTCACAGGTCAGGAAGATCGTCGAGGGGCCGGCGGAATTGATCCATTCCACCGGTTCGGGATCGCCCGTCTGCAGCAATCTAGTCGTGTCGCGGCCTGCGAACCTGAGCATGGAATGATATCCGTCACGCGGCTCGGCGAGGGCCGAGCGCTGGCTTCTTGTGTAGGTCAGTCAAAGAAATTTCTCAATCATAGTCAATACAATTTTTCCATTTGACTATTTTTTTTCATGGCGCAAATATCCCCTCCAACAAAAGGGAACGAACGCCAATGAGCGATGGAAAATCGTCAACGACGATCCGAACGAGGATTCGCGAAGCCGCCGCGCAGTTGACCGCGAGCGAGCGCAAGATCGCCAATGCGATCCTTGCCGACTATCCCTTCACCGGCCTCGTGAGCATCCAGGAGCTGGCGGCGAAGACCGGGGTCAGCGCACCGTCGATCACCCGTTTTGTCAGCAAGATCGGCTGCAGTGGCTTCCAGGACCTGCAACGGCAGTTGATCGCCGAGCTGAAGGAGGGGCAGCGCTCACCGCTCGACCTGAAATCCAGCCAAAAGCCGGTCGGACATTCTGAATTCCTGTCGGAATATGTCGCCCGCGTTTCCGCTGTCATGCGGGAAATGACGGCAACAGTTTCCCAGGCACAGTTCGACATTCTCGCTGGCCTGCTTGCCGATCCGTCACGCAACATCTTCCTGCTCGGTGGTCGCGTCAGCGACAATGTCGCCGCGTTCCTGTCGATCCATCTGAGGCAGATTCGCAGCGGCATCTACCACATGGCGGACAATCCGGAATTCTGGCCGGAACATGTGCTGCGCATGCGCAAGAAGGATGTCGTGCTGCTCTTCGATTTCCGGCGCTACCAACTCAGCCTTTCACGTCTTGCAGAAACGATCGCGGAAAAACGCGGCGCGACGATCGTCGTCGTCACCGACAAGTGGATGTCACCGGCCGCCCGCAGCGCCGATCATATCGTGGCCCTGCCGATCGATGCCGGAACAGCCTGGGATACGGTGGCGGCCGCCATGGCACTTGTCGAGGCGCTGATTGTGCGCGTCTCCGAGGCCGATTGGGAAGCAACGCAGAAACGCATCAAGGATTGGGACGGCATCCGCTTCGAGATGCCGGGCTATGACCAGGACAAGATCAACGGGGACGCAGATGAAACGTGAGGAAATGATGGTTGCCTGCTGCGGCGACCTTTCAGGCAAGGTGCGCGGCAAGGCTTTTCCGCTGGTGCAGATGGAAAAACGCTTGAAGCGCGGCGTCGGCTGGACGCCGACCAACGTTCAGATCACCTGCTTCGACAACATTGCCGAAAGCCCATTCGGGTCGCTTGGCGACCTTGTGCTCATTCCCGATCCGTCTACCAGCGTCAGCATCGAGAGCGAGGAGGGCGCGCCGAACGAAAATTTCGTGCTTGGCAACATCCGCTACACCGACGGCCGGCCCTGGGAATTCTGCACGCGCTCCATCCTGGAGGCGGCGCTGGAGCGCCTGCAACGGGTGGCGGGCGTCACACTCTACGGCGCGTTCGAGCACGAGTTCCAGATCAAGCATCTCGTCTCCGATATCGGCAAGGCCTTTACGCTCGGCGGCTTTCAGGAAGAGCGGCATTTCTGCGAGGCAATCATCGCCGCCATGCGCCAGGCGGGGGTCACGCCCGATACAATTCTCAAGGAATTCGGCGCCGGTCAGTTCGAGGTGACGATGGGCCCGCAGAAGGGTGTCACGGTTGCCGATCATTCGCTGATCACCCGCGAACTCGTCGGCCTCGTCGCCCGTGAGCTCGGCTATGATCCGACTTTCACGCCGATCCGCGATCCGGCCGGTGTCGGCAACGGCGTGCATGTGCATATCAGTATGCTGGATTCGGCTGGCAATCCGGTCACGTACGATCCGGAAGGCAAGCATGAACTCTCCGATGTCGCGGGCAAATTCGTGGCCGGCATCCTGAAATACCTGGACTCGATTATCGCCATCACCGCGCCGAGCGTCGTCTCCTACCTGCGTCTCACGCCGCATCGCTGGAGTGCCGCCTTCAACAATCTCGGCTTCCGCGATCGCGAGGCTTCGGTGCGCATCTGCCCGGTCTCCGATATCAGCGACATCGCTCGCGCGGCCCAGTTCAATTTCGAATTCCGCGCCGCCGATGGCACTGCCAACCCGCATTTGACGCTCGCCGCGATCGTTCATGCCGGAGTGCAGGGCATCGAGGAGGGGCTGGAGGTGCCGGAGGCGACGCAGGAGGATCTTTCGCTTCTGAGCGTGGAGGCGCTTGCGGCGCGCGGTTACGTCCGACTGCCTCAGACGCTTGAAGCGGCGCTGCAACGGTTCAAGGGCAATGCGACGGTTTGCGGATGGTTTCCGGAAGGCTTTGCGGATGTCTACGTCAAGCACAAGGAAGGTGAAATCGCCTATCTCGCCGGCAAGACACAGACGGAAATCTGCGAAGCCTACGAGAGTGCCTACTGAGGCGATCGGAAAAAAGAGGGTATTTCATGGACAAGCAGGATGCGATCAAGGTGGTTTGGGACATCATCGATGCGGATAGCGGTCATGTCGTCGGTTTGACGCAGGATTTGGTGCGAATCCCGTCCGTCAATCCGAAATTCTTCCAGGATGCCGCGCAAAACCGCGAGCCCGACGTCCAGAAGCGTCTGCAGGCGGAGCTCGAAGATCTGGGCTTTTCCTGCGAGCAGTGGGATGTGTTTCCAGACCGTCCCAATCTCGTCGGTACGCTTGCCGGAAACGAGGAGAAGAGCCTGATCCTCTGCGGTCACGTCGACACCGTGCCGATCAGCGATGAGAGCAAGTGGACGGTCGATCCGTTCGGCGGCGAAATCAAGGACGGAAAAATTTACGGACGCGGTGCGCTGGACATGAAAGGTGGCGTTGCCGCTTGCGTTGCAGCCTATGCGGCGATCCGCAAGGCGGGCCTGACGCTCGATGGCCGACTGTCGATCCATGCCGTGGTTGACGAGGAGGCCGGCGGCTTCGGCGCGATGGATGCGGTTGCCAAAGGCAAGCTTGCCAAATCGGTGCTGGTTGCCGAGCCGACCTGGGGCGATATCCTGCCATGCGAGGGAGGCCTGCACTGGGTGCGCCTCACCATCAAGGGCCGGCAGGGCCATGCCGGCTGGCGCTTCAATGAGGTCTGGCCCCAGCCGGATTCACCGGGCCGGATCCAGCCGGGGGTCAACGCCGTCGAACTCGCCGCCCGCTTCCTGAATGCCTTGCGCGACTATGAAAGCATGCGCTGCCGCACGACCCATCATCCGCTCGTGCCGCCGGGGCTGAACACGATCAATCCGGGCGTGCTGCGCGCCGGCGCAGGCCTTGGTCCGGATGGGCTGCCTATGGTGATGGGCAACCCGGCAATCATTCCCGATGTCGCTGTCCTCGACCTCGATTTTAAGTTCCTGCCGAACGAGGCTCCCGAGCAGGTGAGGGCGGAATTCGAGGCCTTCATCCATCACTTCTGCCAGCAGGATCGCTGGCTGCGCGACAATCCGATCGCGATCGACTGGTATCTCGCCGATCTCTACTTCCCGCCGATGGACACGCCGGTCGATCATCCGATCGTCGCCTCGCTGGCAAGGCACAAGACATCATTGGGCAAGCCCTTCCGGATCCGCGGCTTCGAGGCTGTTTGTGACGCCGCACACTATGCCGGTGCGGGCGCCGCGGGCGTCATCTATGGACCGACCGGTGACGGCCTGCATGGCTTCGACGAATTCGTCACGATCGAATCCCTCGTGGAAGCCACGAAAGTCATTGCGGCCGCGACGATCGATTTTTGCGGAACGAAATAGCCAAAAACAAGGGAACCGAACGCATGCGACACATCACGAGAAGATTCATGCTGACGATGGCGCTGTCATCCGCCGCGCTGGCTGCCATGCCTGCACTGGCGCAGGAAAAGATCGCCAGGATCGGTATATTGGCACCGATTTCCGGCGGTGCTGCGGCAGACGGGCAGGACACGCAGCAAGGTGCAACACTTGCGGTGGAAGAGATCAACGCGGCCGGTGGCGTCAACGGCTACAAGCTTGAAATCGCCGTCGCCGACACGCGCGACCTCGGCCCTGCCGCTGTCACCAGCGCCGTCGAGCGCCTGCTGAGCGACGAAGGCGTCAACATGGTCATGACCGGTTATGCCAGTGCTTCCAACTTCGAGATTGAAGCGATGGCCGAGGCCGGAATGCCCTATTTCCTTGCCGGGAACTCGGCACAGACCGCCGAGATCGTGGCAGAGGCGCCGGATGATTTCCCGACGATCTGGTCCTTCGCGCCGTCCTACGATCTCTATGAAACCGGCATCATGCCCGTCATCGAGCGTTGGCAGAGCGAGAAGAAGCTGACGCTTGCCAACAAGAAGATCGCCTTCATCACCTCCGACAACCCCTATTCCAAGTCGATCTATGAAGGCATGATGGAAGATGCCAAGGCGCGCGGCTGGGAAATCACGGCAACGGAAGTCGTGCCCTTCGGAGAAATCAACGACTGGCGGGCCTTCCTCAGCAAGACCAGGCAGGACCCGCCGGCTGTCATCGTCAACACAGACTACCTGCCCGGCAACGCGGCGACCTTTACCAGCCAGTTCCTGGAGAACCCGACACAGTCGCTGGTCTTCATCCAGTATGCCCCGACGGTGCCCGAATATCTGGAACTGACCAAGGAGAAGGCGACCGGCATCATCACCTCCACGATGGTCGGCGTGCTTCCGAACGAGCGCGCGGCGGCGACAAACAAGGCCTACAAGGCGCGCTATGGCATCGACGCCAGCACCTATGCGCAGGCGCTCTACGAAATGGTCTACATCTACCGCGACATTCTTGCCGCCGGCGTTGATCCGACGGATCGGCTCGCGGTCGCCAAGGCGATCGGCGAGGTCAAGGACCGGGTCACTGCGCTCGGCATCGTTTCGTTCGACCCCAAGACGCACCTGACTGTCGCCGGAGACGATTTTATGCCGCTGCAGATCTTCCAGGTATGGGATGGCAAGCGCGTGCTCCTGTCTCCCGCACGCTGGGCGGACGGCGAACTCCAGACGGCACCATGGCTGAAGAAGTGAGGTTGCCGGCGGCCGCGAGCGCGGCCGCCGGACGACCCGGTCGGGCGAAAGTCAGCCAGGAGAACCAGATGGCGGCAATTCTTCTCGATGTCGGCCACGTCACCAAGCGCTTTGGCGCCTTCGTGGCGGTGAACGACGTCACGTTCGACGTCCGTGAGGGCGAAGTGCTCGGTATTGCCGGCCCGAACGGTAGCGGCAAGAGCACGCTTTTCAATATCTTGACAGGAATTCCTTTCGGTCGCGACGCAGGCGAAATCCACTTTCGCGGCCAGTCGGTCGGGCGGCTGAAGCCTTTCGAGATCGCTCGCCTCGGCCTTGTGCGCACGTTCCAGAAGGACAGCGATTTCAAAACGCTTTCCGCATTCGAGAATGTCATGATGGGTACATGGTGCTGCGGCCCGATATCGGCCTCGCAAAAGCGCGACCTTGCTTCTGCGGCGCTCGATAAAGTCGGCTTCGCGCTCGAACGCATCCACCTTACGGCCGGCGACCTTTCAGTTTTCGATAGAAAGCGTCTGATGATCGCCAGCGCGCTCGTCTCCTCGCCGCATCTGCTGATGCTCGACGAACCGGCCTCCGGTCTCACCAAGCCGGAGATCGACGCGCTGCGCGACCTGTTGCTCGAACTCAATGCCAGCGGCTTGACGATCGTGGTCATCGAACATGTGCTGCCCTTGCTCATGGCCGTGGCACAGCGGCTGATCGTGCTCAACGAAGGACGCATCCTGAGCCAGGGCGATCCACAGGCAGTCGTTCGCGACGAGCGCGTCATAAGCGCCTATCTCGGAGGGCAGGCAAGCCATGCACACGCTTCTTGAAGTCGAAGGCCTGACGGCGGGATATGGCGACCATCAGGTCCTGAACGGCCTGTCGTTCACGATGGGTGAGGACGAGAACATCGGTCTCTTTGGTCCCAACGGGCATGGCAAGACGACGCTTTTCGAGACGATCAGCGGATTGATCAAACCGGCGTCCGGCAAGGTTTCCTTCGACGGGCGCGACATAACCGGGCGCTCGCCGCGCGACATCGTTGAGATCGGTCTGATCCATGTGTCCCAGGGCAATCGGCTGTTTTCCGACATGATGGTCGGCGAGGTTCTCGCACTTGGCGCCTATCCCCGTCGGGCGAGAGCCCGCATGCGGCAGAACCTCGACATGGTGGAAGCGCTTTTCCCGCGGTTGGCGGAGCGTCGCCGGCAGAAATGTGGCACGCTTTCGGGCGGCGAGCGGCAGATGCTGAACCTAGCCGTCGGGCTGATGGCCTGCCCGCGCCTGCTCATTCTGGACGAGCCCACACTCGGCCTTTCTCCGCGGTTGAAAGACGAACTTGCAGCGGCGATCGCACGCATTGCCGAGGGTGGCATGCCGCTTCTCGTGGTCGAGCAGGATATCGATTTCCTGCTGCGGCTCACGTCACGGCTCTACCTCGTCAACCACGGCGTTGTCGCCCGCACAATCGAGGTCGGCAGCGACAGCTTCGGCCATGCCGATGTCATGAAGGAGTATTTTGGGATGACGGGGCACTGACATGGCTGATATCATCGTCTCCATCCTCGTCAGCGGCCTCGTGCTCGGCTCCCTCTACGCTTTGATGGCGAGCGGGTTGTCGATGGTCTGGACGACACTCGGCATCTTCAACTTCGCCCATGGCGTCTCGATGACCGTCGGGGCCTATGTCGCCTACGAAATCGCCCAGCGCCTGGGTCCCGACCTGTGGGTGGGATATTCGATCCTCCTCGCGCTCGTCGTCATGGCCGCCGTGGGTGCGGCGTTCGAGTATCTGCTGATCCGTCCCTTCTATGGTCGCGACGACATGGTGCTCGTCACCATCATGACCACGCTTGCGGGCCTGACGTTCCTGGAAAACGGCGTGTTGACCATCTGGGGCCCGCGGCTGAAACAGCTCGAGCCGCTGATCCCGGGCAACATCTCCTACGGGCTCGTGAACATCTCCCGGCAGGAGCTGATCATCGTGCTTGTCGCGCCGGTCATCCTCCTCGCGCTGTTCCTCGTGCTCAACCATACCCAGATCGGCCGGGCAATCCGGGCGGTCGGGCAAAACCAGAAATCCGCGCAACTGATCGGCATTCCGGTCACGCGGATGTTTCTCGTCTCCTTCGGCCTGGCGGCAGCACTGGCCGGCCTCGCCGGCATGTTGCTCGCCGGCGTGCGGTTGATGACGCCGACCATGGGCGCCGACCCGCTCATGAAGGCCTTGATCGTTGTGATCTTCGGCGGACTGGGTTCCATTGGCGGCTCGATCGGAGCGGCCTATGTCATCGGTTTCCTCGAAGCGATCCTCATTTTCACGGTCGGTATCTACTGGACGCCGTCCATGCTGTTCCTGCTGATGGTTCTGGTCCTGCTGTTCAGGCCGCAAGGCCTGTTCGGTGCCAAAAACCCGTCGTCGCTATGAGGTGGATATGATCAACCGACCGCTCGCCATCGCTGCAGCCCTCCTATTGCTGCTGCTACTGCCGCTCGTCCTGCAAGGGCCGTATATCCGGCACCTGTTCATCCTCGCCTTTCTGTTTGCGATCGTCGCCGCCAGCTGGGACCTGACGCTCGGCCTCACCGGCCTCTTCAACTTTGGCCATATCGCCTTCTTCGGGCTCGGCGTCTATACCGCCGGTATCCTGACCACGCAGGCCGGCGTCGATCCGTGGCTGGTCATTCCAATCGCCGGTATCGTCGCCGCGTTGGCTGCGTTTGTCGTGGCAGCGCCAACGCTGCGGTTGCGCGGCATTTATGTCGTGCTCGTCACCTTCGCCTTCTCGCAGCTTTGTCTGCAGGTCGTGATGAGCCAGGGCGATCTTACCGGCGGCGCCGGCGGTATCGTGCGCGTGCCGAGCCTTCGGATCAGCGACTACAACTTCGCCCGCGATCAGCGCCTCGGCTACTACTATGTCTCCCTTGTCCTTTCCCTTGCCTGCATCGCTGCCCTTGTCGCGATTGCGCGGTCGCCTCTTGGCAAGACGGCGCGGGCCGTGCGCGACAACCCGGAATACGCCGCCGCGCGCGGGATCGACCAGATGCGCATCCGGCTGACGATGCTCGTCATCAGCGCCATTCCGACCGGGATCGCCGGAGCGCTCTACTGCATCTACTTCCGCGTCGCGGCACCCGAAGTCTTCTCCTTCAGTACCTCGACGCTGATCCTCACAATGCTTCTGGTGGGAGGCGCCGGCAGCATCGTCGGCCCCGCGGTCGCGGCGGTCGGGATCGTCATGATCAGCGAATATCTCGAACAATTCCCCGATCTCAAGGCGACCAAACATATGCTGCTCGCCGTCGGCATCATCCTGGTCCTGCGCTTCTTTCCCGGCGGATTGGCGCAGATATCGGCCAACCTGTTCGCGAGGTCCGCCAAGACGGTTGGCGCCACCCCGGAGCGAGCGCCGTAGCCCTTCAGGCAATTACAAAGCCGGACCTCCTTGAACTCGTCGTGCGCCGGCACGCAAAGCTTGTCGTCCAAGCAGGATAGCAGCGACCAATAGAACGCCTTGGGCTGCGAGGAACGGCGGCTCGCTGCCGTTCGGTGCCAGATCGTTCAGCGCGGGAACCTTCAGGAAAGCCTGCACGATCAGCACGAAAAGGTTGAGGTAAAGCCCGATCGTTGCGCTGATCGCATAAAGCGGGCGTGCCCGGCCTTTGAGGCCGTAGCGGTACAGCGACACTAGGGCGACCGCCAGGATGGCGGCCGAGATGATGCCGACGCCGAGCGCCGGGGTGAAGGCGCTGATCGGGAAGAGGAAGCCGGTTAGCGTGGTCGCGGTGGTCGTGGCGAGGAACAGCGCTGTCATGCGGGGCATCCACCGCCCCGCTGCAAAAGCGGGCAGGGCGATGAGGCCGGCGGCGATACCGATGAAGCTCAACACGACATGCAGGATGGTGAATTGGGAGATGGTCAGCCCGAGGATCACGATCGCCTCCCGTCAATTCTTGTTGCGCAGGCCGTAGCGAGCGGCGGCATGGGCCAAAGATAGATTGGGTCGCAACGCGTCGCGGGCAGCAAGGAAGGTGTCAAGATCGGCCGTCTCCGGCAGGGAGGGCACGGTCAGCGCCTCACCGAGATCGAGTCCAGCCAAAGCCGCGTCGACCATTTCCTCGACATCCATCACCATGGCGGCGGGTATGGTTTCGAGCTTTTCGTCCTCCCAGATCGCGGTGCGGGTAATGCCCGGCAGCACACCCTGCACCCGGACGCCTGAAGCTGAAAGCTGCGCGTGCAGCGCCTCGGTGAAGGCCAACACGAAGGCTTTCGTGGCGGGATAGACGGCGGTGAAGGCGGCTGGCATCAACGCCGTGACGGATGTGATGTTGATGATCGTGCCGCGGCCTGCGGCGGCAAGGCGCGGGGCGATGGCGGCGGAAAGACGGGTGACGGCGAGGATGTTGAGGTTGATCATGCCGGTCACATAGGCAGGATCGAGCTCTGTGATCATGCCTTCCCCGGCAATGCCGGCATTGTTGACGAGGCCGGTGATGGTGGCATCGCCGCGCAAGCGCGCTTCGACCTTCGCCAGTCCCTCGGCAGCACCCAGATCGGCGGGGAGGATCTCGACGGTGACGCCATGGTCCTTCTGCAAGCGCGTGGCGAGCGTCGCCAGCTTTTCGGCGCGGCGGGCGACCAGCACCAGATTGTTGCCGCGGCGGGCGAGCCGGTCGGCATAGACGGCGCCGATGCCATCGGATGCGCCGGTAACGAGAAATGTGTCGGTGTTCATGTCCATATCCTTCAAGGGGTTGGGCCGGGCAGGGGCCTGCGGCGCCGCAGCCGGTCTGGGTTTTCAGGCGTCGATGAAATCGAGAAGGTCAGCGTTGAACCGATCCTGATGGGTCTGCGTCAGGCCGTGGTCGGCGCCTTCGTAAACCTTCAGCACGGCATGCTTGACGATCTTGACGGTGGAAAGCGCGGCGGCGCCGATCGGCACGATCTGGTCGTCATCGCCGTGCAGCACCAGCGTCGGCTTGTCGAAGGCTTTCAGGTCCTGGTGGAAATCGCTTTCGGAGAAGGCGCGGATGCTGTCGAGCTGGCCCTTGAGGCCGCCCATCATGCCCTGCCGCCAGAACTCCTCGCGAATGCCTTCGGAAATCGTCGCACCCGCACGATTATAACCGTAGAAGGGGATGGTCAGATCCTTGAAGAACTGGCTGCGATTGTCATAGGTACCCTTGCGGATGCCGTCGAAGGCGTCGATCGGCAGGCCGCCCGGATTGGCCTCCGTCTTCAGCATCAGCGGCGGCACGGCGCCGATCAGGGCGATCTTGGCGACGCGGCGGGTGCCGTGGCGGCCGATATAGCGGGTGACTTCGCCGCCGCCGGTGGAATGGCCGACGAGGATGACATTGTGGAGGTCCAGCTGTTCGATCAGTTCGGCGAGGTCGTCGGCATACTGGTCCATCGTGTTGTTCTGCCAGACCTGGTCGGAGCGGCCGTGGCTGCGGCGGTCATGGGCGATGGTGCGAAAACCCTGGTTGGCGAAGAACACCATCTGCGCATCCCAGGCATCCGCGCTGAGCGGCCAGCCGTGGGAGAAGATGATGGTCTGGCCGTCCTGCCGGCCCCAATCCTTGTAGAAGATATGCGTTCCGTCCCTTGTGATGATCGTCGCCATTGTTCCGTCTCCTCTGATCGGGGGGCTTGATTGCGTCCCGTGTGATTAGAGATACTCTCGCGTGCATCGCGACTGGATGGGCGCTTTTGACAGAAGCCGAGCCGAAACTGACAAAGCGTGGGGAGAGCAAAAATGGCGGCAAGGACAATGGAAGTCGGACTGATGCTCTATCGGGATTGCCAGGTGGCGATGGTGCACGGCATCACCGATCTTTTCGCCATCGCCTCGATCTTCTCGCAGGATCGCGGCGGGCCGGTGCTGCGCGTCAGCCATTGGCAAGCGGCCGCGGATGGTCGGCTTCTGCGCTGCTACGATACCGATCCTGATGCCGCCGGCGAGCCGGATGTCCTCATCGTGCCCGGCCGTTTGACCGGGCCGGCCGATCCGGAAGAGTCCAAACCGTATGCGCGCTGGCTGCTCGATCGCCACGCCCAGGGCGCGACGCTTGCCGCCACCTGCGGTGGGACCTTCATTCTGGCGGCGACCGGGCTGCTTTCCGGCCGTCCCGCCACAACGCACTGGTTGTTTGCCGAGCGTTTTCGTGAACGCTTTCCCGAGGTGCGCATGGAACCGGACAAGATCGTCATCGAGGATGGCGACATCATTACCGCCGGTGGTTTGATGGCCTGGACGGATCTCGGCCTGCGCATCGTCGACCGCCTGCTCGGCCCTTCCGTGACGATCGAAACGGGAAAATTCCTGCTGATCGACCCGGCGGGACGCGAGCAGCGGCACTACAGCAATTTTTCACCGCGCCTGACGCATGGCGATGAAGCGATCCTGAAGGTGCAGCATTGGCTTCAGGAACGCGCCGGCCGGCCGACCAGCATTGCGGACATGGCGGGACAAGCCCGGCTTGAGGAGCGCACGTTTCTGCGCCGCTTCAAGACGGCGACCGGCATGAAGCCGATCGAATATGTACAGCACCTGCGTATCGGCAAGGCGCGGGAACTCTTGGAATTTACCCGGCGCACGGTCGACCAGATCGCCTGGGCGGTGGGCTATGAGGATTCCGCCGCCTTCCGCCGGGTGTTCCACCGCATTCTCGGCCTGTCGCCGGGGGAATACCGCAGCCGCTTCTCTGTCGCCGCGGCCGCATGAGAAAACCGCTCGGTGTCCGATCAGCCTTGGCCACGGTGGTTTCAGCGCACTAAAAGACATACGTCATAGACGCGCAGGTCAGGATCTCTCGGTTGTCGAAGGTCGACCAATCTTTGCTGCCGAAGCACATCAACGCTTCCCCCCGTCCTCACGGAATTTCATTGTAAGCCAGTGCACCGGCATTTGCTTCCGCCTCTTGTCCCGCCATCAGCCTGGATCTTGCCGCCTCTGCGACCGTGAGACCACCCGGTGGCCGCCACCACACGTCATGCGTCAGCGTAGACATGTCGTTGTCGAGGAGGATGTAGTCGGCAAACTTCTCGCCAAATTTCCGAAAAGCGGCCGGTACGGTATAGGCGTAATCCGCAATCTCGTTCACGCGGTCACCATTCCTTGCAGAGAAAATCATCGCGCCCCCTTCATGAACGACCGAGTAGAGGTCGCCTTCCGGGGAGAACGACGAATAGAGCCCTTTGGTGACGTTACCGATCTTCTGCCCGGTCTGTGTGTCGAGGACGATGATCTGGTACGATCCGCCATTGTCGAGTTCCTGGACAGTCATCCTCGTCCCGTCAGGACTGAAGCCGAATCCCATCGGATAAATCTCGTCTTCGACGGGCAAAACGCCGGATCCGATCAAACTGTTCTGCGACAGGGACCATTGGCCCACGACGATCGCCTTTCCTATTTTCGGGGAATTGTTGGTGCAAACGAAGGAAAGGGATGCACCGTCAGCATTCAGCACGGCAAAACCCCTGTCCAGGGCCCAGCCGGCTATCTTGACCAGGTCGTTGCACCTGGAGCCGAGGTCAAACTCGAAACGCTTTGCACCACTCGCCACGTCCCAGCCCTGCACCAGCGCCATACCCTTCTTTTGGAGCGTGGTGACAAGGACCGATCCATCCTGGCTGAACACCAGTATTGGAGGATTGAAGGCGCCATGGGCCGGGCCAAGATTGTCTGCCGAGAGTGTGATCGTCGCGACGGTCTGGCCTGTAATGGCGTCAGAGACTTTTGTGATCCCTTTACCCAGATAGGCTGCCACACGCGATCCGTCTGAAGAGAATTTTGCGCTGGGCACTGCGGTGCCCACGTCTCCCAGAGTCCCGATCACCTTCTTGGCCGTAGTATCCCAGATCTCCAGCGTGCCTTTGCCTGTTCCGCGATATTCACGGTCGACGGAGGCGACAACGGCCCGGCTGCCGTCTGCATTGACGATGACGACATGTATGTTGTTCGCTGGGACGGGAAGAACGATGCTGCTTGATCGCGCCGCAGCCGTCAGCGCCTGATAGGCGGACGGGTATTGTGTTGCGGTCGTCTCGTCTATTTGTTGCGGCAGCCCGCGAAAGGCTTCGACGATCGCACCCTGGACATCGCCGGTAGCCAGAAGCCGTTTCGACGCCGCCGCATGATTTTGCGAAACCGAAAGCGCCTCATCGCGCGTCAGAACGCCGTTCAACAGGATTTCGGCGCTGAGCGACGACTTTATCCATGGCGTCTGGGACCAGTCCGTCGCCTCGCCGACACTGCGAGACACCTCGCTGAGAGCACGTTGTACCGAGAAGCCGGGAGTCTTTACGGCTTTGACAAAGGCAGCGGTAAAGGGGCTGAGATCCCCCTCGCCATCCGTGGCCGTCGCATTCGGCGATGTCGAGTAAGCAACGAAGATGCCGCGTGCCTCCTTTCTCGCGCCGGACGTATCTGGCGTGACCTTGGTCAATCCTCTATCGAGACCACGCCCGGTCGATACCGACAAACCCTGGTTGCCTTCGCCCG
Organism: Shinella kummerowiae; assembly: GCF_009827055.1. Lineage (GTDB taxonomy): Bacteria > Pseudomonadota > Alphaproteobacteria > Rhizobiales > Rhizobiaceae > Shinella > Shinella kummerowiae. The sequence continues at coordinate 39,100 of NZ_WUMK01000003.1, read as the reverse complement.
CAAAGGGGTTGTTCCGGCAGGCGTCCAGGAAGACCAGGATCGATGCCGATTTTTCCTTCATGCCGTCGATGATCTCATCGATGTAAACGAAGGCGTCGGAAAGTACCCCGCTTGCCGTGGCATCGGTTGCGACCATGTAGTTGCGGTCGTCGATCTGAATGCCATGGCCGGAATAATAGACGAGCGCAATATCGTCGCCCGAAAGCGCCGCCCGCATACGGGCAACGCAGTCGCGTATCGTTGCTCCCCGCGCGTCCAGGGCCAGAAAGACCGTAAAGTTCAGTTTCTGAAGGACGTCGGTGACGGCCGCGGCATCATTCGCCGGGTTGCGAAGCGGTGGTATTCCCCCGCTATAGGCCGCATTACCGATCACAAGGGCAAACTTCCCCGCTTCCCCGTGACTTGCACCGCCTGACGCGCGCGTGCCGGTAGCCGCAATCTCGTGGCAGGCATCAGCGGGAAACTCTTGCGTTGCGGCCAGTGAGGCGGCGAAGGTGTGTGAAAATCCTGAGCCGAGCGTGAGCATTGCACATGCGAGCAACGTTTTCCCAAGCATGTTCAATTCCTCGGAGGAAAATCCAACGGCGAATATATTGGCAATGCCTGCAACGACCAATGGAGTGGGTAACAAGATTATTAGGGGAAATAAATATATCCCTTCGGAGAGGTGCAGCAGTCTTTGGATCAATAGAGATTTGATACGGCTGTCCGTATCCGTTCAAAAAGTGTCGCCGGACCACGAGGGTATGTCAGCGTTCTACGCGGCCGCCGCGCGGATGTGGTCCAGGAAAATGGATTGCAGCCTGCTTGGCAGCCAGGTTTCGCGCATGGTGATGCCAATGGTACGGGTGCCTAAGCGCTCGTGCACGTCTTGCGCAACGGGGATGGAGGTCAGCAGGCCCTCGCGCTCCTCGATGGCGATCTGCCGGCGCGAGAGCATCGACAGGCGGTCACTTTCCAGGATGATGGCGCGGGTGAGGACGAGCGAGCTGGTCTCGATGCTGGCACGCGGCGAAGCGGAGCATTTCTCGAACAGCGCGTCGAAGGCCGCGCGAATGGGGGTGCCTGGCCGCTGTGCCACCCACTCCTGCTGTGCGAGGTCATCGAGCGATGCGCCTTTGTCGCGCGAAACAAGCGGGTGCGCCGCCCGGCCGACGATCGCATAGGGATCGTCGAACAGCGCTTCCGTCCTGAGCCCCGCCAGATCGCTTCCCGAGCGCAGCGCGCCGATCAGTATGTCGCTCGCTCCCACGCGCAACTGCTGCGACAGAAGCTCATAGGAACCGTCCATCACCTCAATGCGGGCATTCGGATGGGCGGCCAAAAGGGGATTGAGCGCGCGTGCGAGAAGCAGTGTGCGGGCAAGCGGCAGGCTCGCGATCTTGATCCGCCCCTCCATGCGGCCTTCGAGTTCCTTCAATTCGTCGACCGCCTGTTCCAACTCGGTGAGGGCGACTTGCCAGCGCATGGCGAGGCGGCGGCCGACCGTGTTCGGTGCCACGCCGCTCGGGCTGCGAACGAGGATCGCCTTGCCGACATTGGCCTGCAATTCGTGCAGTGTGCGGTGGAGCGCTGCCGGTGAACTCCCGTCGGCGCGGGCCGCATCGGTGATCGAGCCGGCGCCGGCAAGCGTGATCAGTGCCTCGATCTGGCGAAAGCCGATGCGGGCGAGGGTTTTGGAGATCAGCGCGGGGTCGCGCTGCGAGCTTGCGCCAAGCGCCTGCTCGAGCGCTGAGGCTAGCTGCGCCTCCATGCGGCGTAACCGCGTTAGAAGCACTTCGCCGGCGGTTGTTGGCTGGCTTCCTGCGGCATAACGGGCGAGCAGTTTTGCGCCGAAGCGAGCCTCGATGCCGGCAAGCGCCACCGAGACGGAGGGCTGAGAAACATTCAGTTCCGCAGCCGCACGATTGAGGCTGCCGGTTTCGCAGACCTGCATGAAGGTGCGCAGGTGACGAAGATTGAGATTGGTTGCGATCATTCTCGCCTCACAGTGTGATTCACAAAAAACTATAACACAGGCCGGCTTTCGTATTAGCACCGGGAACCCGATCGGTGCGAGTGTGCTCCTCGAAAATGGAGGAGCATGGATATGCATCAGAAAACCGGACTCGTCGTCAGCGCCCATTCCGCCGACTTCGTCTGGAGGGCCGGCGGCGCGATCGCGGCGCACGCAAAGCAGGGCTATAATGTCACCGTCGTATGCCTGTCGTTCGGCGAGCGCGGCGAATCCGCCAAGCTGTGGCGCAAGCCCGGCATGACGCTCGAAGCCGTGAAGGCCGATCGCAAGCGCGAGGCGGAAAACGCGGCGAGGGCGCTCGGCGTCCACGATATCCAGTTCTACGATCTCGGCGATTACCCCCTGCAGATCACGCCGCACGCCTTTGACCGGCTGGTCGATCTCTATCGCGAGATCCGCCCGGAATTCATGCTCACCCATTCCCGCCAGGATCCCTACAATTTCGATCACCCGATGGCGACCGAGTTCGCGCAGCATGCACGCGTTATCGCGCAGGCCCATGGCCACCGGCCGGACGTGCCGGTGCTTGGCGCGCCACCGGTCTATCTCTTCGAGCCGCATCAGCCAGAACAGTGCAACTGGAAGCCCAATGTCCTCCTCGATATCACCGATGTCTGGGAGAAGAAGCTCGCCGCCATCAAGTGCATGGAAGGCCAGGAACATCTTTGGGAATATTATACCCGCGTGGCCCTTCAACGCGGCGTACAGGCAGCCCGCAATTCCGACTACAAGGTGACCTATGGCGAGGCGTATGAAGCGGTCTTCCCGCATGTCACCGGCACGCTCGGCCATGGAGCACTCGCATGAACGTCGTGAACCGCACCATCGAGCGGCCGGCGCTCGACATGGTCGATGCGCTGGCGGAATGCGGTACGGCGACCGTACATGAAGCCATGGGCCGCGTCGGCCTGCTGCAATCGCATATGCGCCCGATCTGGCGCGGCGCCCGCGTGGCTGGCACGGCGGTGACGGTGTCGATCCCGCCGGCGGACAACTGGATGCTGCACGTGGCGGTGGAGCAATGCCAGGAGGGCGACATCCTCGTCGTCGCGCCCACCTCGCTGTGCGATGCCGGCTATTTCGGCGAACTGCTAGCGACATCGCTCAAGGTGCGCGGCGTGCGTGGCCTGGTGATCGAAGCGGGCGTTCGCGACGTCGCGGAACTCGAGGAGATGGGCTTTCCTGTTTGGTCGCGTTTCATCTCCGCGCAGGGGACCGTCAAGGCGACGCTCGGCTCCGTCAACATCCCGATCGTCTGTGCCGGCGCCAGCATCGCGCCCGGCGACGTCATCGTCGCCGATGATGACGGTGTGATGGTCGTGCCGAGGGCCAAGGCCGCAACCGCGCTTCAGGCATCCATGGCACGGCTGGAAAAGGAGCGGCAGACGCGCGAGCGGCTCGCTGCGGGCGAACTGGGTCTCGATATCTACAAGATGCGCGAGGCGCTTGCCGCCAAGGGGCTCACCTACATCGATTGATCGAAAGTCGGGGAAGGTGGAGGAACCTTTTCCGCACGGGAGGACGAATGACCACGATTGCTTTCATCGGCTTCGGCGAGGCGGCACAGTCCATCGCCGGCGGCCTCAACGGCCGCAACGCAGCGCGGCTTGCCGCTTACGACCTGCGCTTCCGTGATCCGGCAGCCTCGGCTGGCCTGCGCAGCATCGCATCCGACCGGGGCGTGCAGCCGCTCGACGACATTGCGGATATCGCCTCGGCAGATGTCGTTCTGTCACTGGTGGTCGGCGCAGCGACCAAGGCCGTAGCCGCCTCGGCTGCTCCCTATCTTTCGGCAAACGCCATCTTCATCGATCTCAACTCCGTCGGGCCCGATACGAAGGCGCTCGCTGCGAAGGAAATCGAGACCGGCAAGGGCAGCTTTGTCGAAGGTGCCGTCATGGCGCGGGTGCCGCCCTATGCGGAAAAGGTGCCGATACTGGTGGCCGGCAAGCGGGCGGGCGAGGCTGCCGAGCGGCTGAATGCGCTCGGCATGAACCTCGAGGCCGTCGGCGACACGCCAGGCCAGGCCTCGTCGTTGAAGATGATCCGCTCGGTGATGATCAAGGGTGTGGAAGCGCTGCTGATCGAGGCACTGTCCTCTGCAGAACGCGCTGGCGTTACCGAGCGCATCCTCGATTCCGTTGGGGAAACCTTTCCGGGGCTCGACTGGCGGCAGGTCGCGGACTACTACCTGTCGCGAACCTTCGAACACGGCGCGCGACGCGTGACCGAGATGACCGAGGCGGCCGAAACCATCGAGTCGCTCGGGCTGAAGGCTTCCATGTCGCGGGCCGCCTGCGAGACGATCGCCAGCGCCCATGCGGCGATGAAGGATCAGGGCCTTGCCGTGACGGACGGATATCGCGGTTTCGTGCTCGTGCTGGCACGCCGCCTGGCAAAGGACCTCTGACATGGATGGCATACTCCAGTCGCTCGGCGTCATCTTCTCCTTTTCGGGACTGGCGGTCCTCATCATCGGCGCGCTCCTCGGCATCGTCATCGGCGCGCTGCCGGGCCTCGGCCCGTCGATCGGGCTGAGCCTTCTCATCCCCTTCACCTATAATCTCGGCCCCGAGCTCAGCATGCTGATGATGATCTCGCTGTACACGTCGGCGGAGTATGGCGGCTCAATCAGCGCAATTCTGCTCTCCACGCCCGGTACGGCTGCTGCTGCCGCAACCGCCATCGATGGCTACGCCATGGCGCGCAAGGGCAGGGCGAACGAGGCGATCTCGATCTCGCTCACCGCATCGACCGTCGGCGGCGTCTTCGGTGGCCTGGCCCTGCTGCTGCTGGCCATGCCGCTGGCGTCGCTCGCCCTGAAATTCGGACCAGCGGGTTATTTTGCCGTCGGCGTGTTCGGTCTCACCTCCGTTGCAGCGCTTTCCGGCGGTTCCCTGATCAAGGGCCTCGTCTGTGCAGCCTTTGGCCTCGCGCTCGCAACGATCGGTATCGATCCGATTGCCGGCACGCCGCGCTTCACCTTCGGCCTGTTCGAGCTTTATGAAGGCGTACCGTTCCTCGCCGCACTCATCGGTCTCTTCGCAGTCTCGGAAGCACTGGTGATGATCGAGAACCGCGTCGCAGCAGCCCCCGTCATCAAGGACAAGGTCGGCCACGTCTTCATGTCCGGTGCGCTTTGGAAGGAAACCTGGCGCTCCATGTTGTCCGGCTCGGTCATCGGCACCCTGCTTGGCATCCTGCCCGGTGTTGGCGGCAACATCGCCTGCTGGGTCGCCCGCGATTATGCCCGGGCGCGTGATCCCCATCCGGAAGAGTTCGGCAAAGGTTCGGCCAACGGCATCGCCGCCCCCGAAGCCTCCAACAATGCGACGGTCGGCGGTGCGCTTGTCCCGCTCCTCGCGCTCGGTGTGCCGGGTTCTCCGACAACTGCCATCATGGTCGGCGCGCTGATCATGCACGGCCTGCATCCCGGCCCGCAGCTCTTCACCGAAGCGCCCTCGCTGGTTTATGCGATCCTCTTCGGCACGATCATCGCGTCCCTCGTGCAATATGCCGCGGGCTCCCTGTTCCTGCCCTTGATGGCCCGTGTGATGCGCTTGCCGGATGCGGTTATCGCCGTCGGCATCATGGCCTTTGCCGTGCTCGGCGCCTTTGCCATCCGCAACCTGATGTTCGATGTCTACCTGATGCTTGGCTTCGGCGTCGTCGGCTATCTCATGAAGAAGCTGCGCTTCCCGGTCGCGCCGATCGTTCTCGCCATGGTGCTCGGCTACCTCGTGGAATCCAACTATCGCACGGCGCTGGTGTCCTCGCAGGGCGACTACATGATTTTCATTACCGATCCGGTCAGCCTGCTGTTCCTCGTCCTCAGCCTTGTCAGCCTGCTGACGCCCCTGTGGCGCAGGCTCCAGAAGCGCCGCGTGCGGCAGGTCGATGTCGACGAAACGGCGAACGGCACCGCTCGCTGATCAAAAATTCAACAGGAGGAGAAAACATATGACGATCAACAGAAGAACGTTCGGCACACGCATGGCAGGGGCAGCCCTGGGACTGGCGCTCGCCCTTTCGAGTGTCGCCCTACCAGCTCCGGCCATGGCGGCCGGTTTTCCGGAAAAGTCCGTGACGCTCGTGGTCTGGGCGGGTGCCGGGGGAGCACTCGATACCTATGGCCGCAAGCTCGCTGAGCTTCTCGAAAAGGAATCCGGCTGGAGTGTCAAGGTCGACAACCGGCCGGGCGGGAGCGGTGCGGTCGGCGTTTCCCAGATCATGACGCAGCCTGCCGACGGCTATAACATCCTCGTCTTTACGGGAACGCTCACCTTCGGCATTGCCCAGGGCCTCATTCCCTTCGAGCTCAAGGACTTCCGCATGCTGCGCGCCATGCAGTCGGAGCCTTCGTCGCTCGCCGTGCTATCCGACAGCCAATTCAAGACGGTGGAAGACTTCGTGAAATACATGAAGGAAAACCCGAGCGGGTTGAAGGTTGGCGGTCATGCGCCGGGTGGCTTCCACCAGTACATGCTCTATCAGCTGATGAAGTCCGGCGGTTTCGAGAGCGGCTGGATTCCGCATGACGCTTCCGGCAAGGTGACGCTCGCTTTGCTCGGCAAGCATATCGACGCCGCGATGATGACGCCGTCGACCGGTCTCGCGCAGGTCAAGAACGGCGAGATCAAGCTGCTCGGCGTCTCCACCGACAAACGCAGCGAATTCCTGCCCGACACCCCGACCTTCAAGGAACAGGGCTACGATATCGAAGGTGCGGTCTGGCGCGGCATCGCCGTGAAGGCCGGAACGCCCGATGATGTGGTCAACTCCATTCAGGCGGCGGTCGACAAGGTCACGGCCTCGGCAGACTGGAAGAAGTTCCAGACCGAGCAGTTCCAGGACAGCCCGGACTGGAAGGAGGAAGAGTTCACCAAGCGCGCTGAAAGCGACCTCTCCAACCAGCTCGAATTCCTGAAAGCGAACGGATACGCCCAATGACGAACCAGGCTTCGGCTGTTTCGGGTTCCAACCTCTCCCCCGCATCGGGGGGAGAGGCGACCCACAAGCACTTCTGGCAGAACCTTGTCGCCGCCTGCTTGTCCATCGCATGGAATGCGAGCTTTCTCATCCTTAGCCTTGCACTGCCGGCGGGCCATTCGCGCGGCGATGTCGGACCTGGTTCGCTGCCGATGCAGGTCTCGGTCTTCGGCCTCATCGTCTCGGCAGTCTATCTGGTGCAGGTCCTGCGCGGCATCGACCTCGGCGGCTCCAGTGAGCGTATCGACGTGCCACGGGTTCTTGGTCTGCTCGGCCTCTTCGTCGCCGTAGCGCTCAGCGCGAACTGGATCGGCCTAGCGCTCTGCCTTGGCATCGGAACGGGGGTGGCGACGTTGCTTTTCCCCGGGGAGAAGCCGTTTATCCGCGCGATCGCGACGGGTGTCGGCTTCTGGGCGATTGCCTATGGGCTGTTCGGCAAACTGCTCGAACTCCCGCTTCCCTGACCTGAATAGAGATCGACAGGAGTGATGGACATGGCGCCGGATGGCATTGCGTGCATGATGATGAGGGGCGGCACGTCGAAGGGGGCCTATTTCCTCGCTGATAACCTGCCGTCGGACCCTACGGAGCGTGACCGGCTTCTGCTGCGCATCATGGGCTCGCCCGATCCGCGCCAGATCGACGGCATCGGCGGCGCCGACCCGCTGACCAGCAAGGTCGCCGTCGTGCGCGCCTCGACCCGACCGGATTTCGACGTCGACTATCTGTTCCTCCAGGTCTTCGTCGACCAGGACCTCGTCAGCGACAGCCAGAATTGCGGCAACATCCTGGCCGGCGTGGGTGCCTTTGCAATCGAGCGCGGGCTCGTCGAGGCAGGCGAGGGGGAGACCGCCATCCGCATTTTCATGGAGAACACGGCACAATCCGCCGTAGCGCGGGTCCGCACCGAAAACGGCCGGCCGGTCTATGCCGGCGAGGCGCGCATCGACGGCGTGCCGGGATCGGCGGCGCCCGTCTACCTCGCCTTCACCGATGCTGCGGGCTCAAGCTGCGGCGCGCTGCTACCGACCGGCTCGGCCGCAACCGAGATCGACGGCGTGACATGCACGCTGATCGACAACGGCATGCCCGTCGTCGTCATGCGTGCCACGGACTTCGGCTTGACGGGTTACGAAAGTCGCGAAGAGCTGGAAGCGAACGAAGCGGTCAAGGTGCGCATCGAGCGCATCCGGCTCGCGGCAGGTCCGCTCATGAACCTCGGCGACGTCGCGAAGAAATCCGTGCCCAAGATGACGCTTGTCGCCCCGCCGACCGGCGGTGGCGCCATCATGACCCGCAGCCTCATTCCGCACCGCGTACACGCCTCCATCGGCGTCTTCGGTGCATTGAGCGTCGCGACGGCCTGCATGTTTCCCGAAAGTCCGGCCGCCTCCATGGCGGTGCTTCCGGCGGGCGAGGAGAAGACCGTCGCTGTCGAACATCCGACCGGCAACATGGAAATCCTGCTGCGTGTCGATCAGGACGCGCCTGGCGGGCTCGGCGAATGCTCATTCCTGCGCACCACCCGCAAACTTTTCGATGGGCAGGTATTCGCAGCCTGACGTCACTCAATATCGCTCCGCGCACGCCATTGATTTTTGAGCACTGCCCCGGATATCCAAGGGGCGAGCCTCGCTTTGGAGCTCGATAACGCATGGAACCCATAGTCGCTCAGGGTTCCATCACCAAGCGCTACTCAAAAAGGTCGGGGTTATCGGCCTCGATCTGGGGCAGGTCGGCGAGGATGCCGTTCAGATGGCTGCGCATGGCGGTCCCGGCGGCATCGGCGTCGCGCGAGTCGATTGCGGTGATGATCGCCTCGTGTTCGGTGATCAGCCGTGTCATCGAATCGGGATGGCGGAGCTGGAGATTGCAGACGCGGTCCATATGCGCCTTGATGTCTGAAATGGCATTCCAGGCGAGGCCGCAGCCGGCGCCTTCGGCTATGGCGATGTGAAACTGCTCATCCTCGCGGCGGAAGGCGTTGTGGTCGTGTGCTTCCATCGCCGCCTTCTGGCGGGCGAGGATCGTGTCGATCTTGCGCCGCGTCCAGGCGTCGAAAGTCTCGCTGGCACGTCGGGCCACCGCGGTCTCGATCGCCTCGCGCACAAAGCGTGCCTCCATCATCTGCCGTGCGGAAATCCTCACGACGACGGTGCCCCGGTTCGGGCGGATGTCGACCAGTTTCGACTTGCCGAGCGCGATCAGCGCCTCGCGGACGGGCTGGCGCGAGACGCCCATGCGGGTGGCGATATCCTGTTCGGAAAGCCGCATCCCGGGGGCCAGTTCGAGCCGGATGATCGATTCCCGCAGGTCGCGTTCGACCTGCGCCGCCGCGGTTTCGCCGGTGTCGATCTTCAGGGATTCAAGGTTCATTTCTTTCGCCGCCGTCATGCGTTGACATCCAATTTAAACCACCATACAGTACCATACATCTTAAGTCCAACAGAAATCCGGCGCCCATAAAGCCGGATAAACAGGGAGGGGTCGGCACCGCGTGTCCGGCCTTGGAACGATATTGCTGTCCAATTTCATCGCACCCGATTCCAGTGATCCCCGCCTCGACATTAAATCCGGCTACCGAATGCTTGTCGATGGCAAGTCTGTCGACGCGGCCTCCGGCCGGACGATCGATCGGGTGAGCCCCGGCCATGCCGGCGTCGTGGTCGGCACATGGCCCGAGGCCTCGGCAGATGACGTGCGGGCCGCTGTTGCGGCGGCGCGTCGCGCCTTCGATACCGGCCCCTGGCCGCGCATGTCGGGCGCCGAGCGCTCGCGCCTGATGTTCAAGGTGGCGGACCTTATCCTTGTGCATCAGGAAGAACTGGCGCTCGCCGAAAGCCTCGAGGTCGGCAAGCCGATCAACCAGGCGCGCGGCGAGATCGGCTTCTGCGCAGACCTCTGGTCCTATGCGGCCGGGCAGGCCCGCGCGCTGGAAGGCCAGAGCCACAACAATATCGGCGACGACCGTCTTGGCCTCGTGCTGCGCGAAGCGGTCGGCGTCGTTGGAATCATCACGCCGTGGAACTTTCCCTTCATCATCGCCTCCGAGCGCGTGCCGTGGGCCATCGGCGCCGGCTGCACCGTGGTGCTGAAACCGTCCGAATTCACCTCCGGCACCTCGATCCGTATGGCCGAACTGGCGCGGGAGGCCGGCATTCCGGATGGTGTGTTCAATGTCGTCACCGGCTATGGCGATCCGGCGGGCCAAGTGTTGGCCGAAGACCCCGGCGTCGACATGGTCGCCTTCACCGGTTCCGTTCGCGTCGGCACCAAGCTCGGCGAGATCGCCGCGCGCAGCGTCAAGCGCGTCGGGCTGGAGCTTGGCGGCAAGGGCCCGCAGATCGTCTTTGCCGATGCGGATCTCGATGCGGCGGCCGACGGCATCGCCTATGGCGTCTACCACAATGCTGGCCAATGCTGCATTTCCGGCAGCCGGCTTCTGGTGCAGGAGGGCATCCGCGATGCGCTGATGGAGCGCCTGCTCGACATCTCGCGCAAGGTGACCTTCGGCGATCCGTTGAACGAACGCACCAGGATCGGCGCAATGATTTCCGAAGCGCATGCTGCGAAGGTGCATTCCTATGTGGAGGCGGGCATTGCGTCCGGCGCGGAACTGCTGCTCGGCGGCGAAAGGGTCGGCAGGGAGGCCGGGCTCTATTACGCACCGACGGTGTTTGCCGGCGTGACACCGGACATGACGATCGCCCGGGAGGAGATTTTCGGACCGGTGCTGTCGACGCTCACGTTCAAGACGGCGGACGAGGCGGTGGCGATGGCAAATGCCAGCGAATTCGGCCTGTCGGCCTCCGTCTGGTCGAGCAATCTCGAAAACGCACTGCAAAGCATCCGCCGCATCCGCGCCGGCCGCTGCTGGATCAACAGCGTCATCGACGGCACGCCGGAATTGCCGATCGGCGGCTACAAGAAAAGCGGCCTTGGCCGCGAACTTGGCCGCTACGGCTTCGACGAATATTCCCAGTTCAAGGGCGTGCACGTTACGCTCGGGCGCCCGGCGCCCTGGTTCGCATAACCGGCTGCGCAGGTAGAATTGCGAAAAAACAAAGAGATAGAGCGTTTTCAAGTTTCGTAGAAACGCGGAAAGGCTTGGGAGGAAAATCTCGGCTGGCGTTATCTTTGGTCGGAGCCCGCCAGCCGAGACTTGGGTCTTGTGGACCCGCATTGCACATCCAAAGGGAGGATACGCAAATGAAATTGACCAGGTTGAGAACCGCTGCATTGGCCGCGGGCCTGACCACCATTCTGGCATCGACAGCGCTTGCCGCGGATGTCAAGGCCACGATGATCATCTACCTCGATCCGAGTGTCCAGTTCTTTAACCCCGTGGTGAAGGGTGCGCAAGACGCGGCCGCAGCGTTCGGCGTCGATCTCGACGTGCAATACGCCAATAACGATCCGGTGCGCCAGAACGACCTGATCGAGAGCGCGACCGCGAGCGGCGTCGACGGCATCGCCGTCGCGATCTCTTCGTCGGACGCCTTCGACGCGAGCATCTGCGCGGCGGTCAAGGCCGGCATCGTCGTCATCGGCTTTAACAATGACGACCTCGACGGCGCCAAGGGCAATTGCCGCCAGGCCTATGTCGGCATGAATGAGTTTGCCTCCGGTTACGAACTCGGCAACCGGATGATCAAGGAATTCGGCCTGAAATCCGGTGACGTGGTGTTCAATCCGCGCGAAATTCCCGAGGCGAGCTTTGCGGTGGCGCGCGGCGGCGGCATCGAGAAGGCGATGACTGAAGCCGGCATCAAGGTCGAGACGGTTCGCGCTGGCCTCGATCCGGCGGAAGCCCAGAACATTATGGCGCAGTTCCTCATCGCCAATCCGACGGTGAAGGCGCTGTTCGGCACGGGCTCGGTGACCTCGACTGTCGGGGCGGGCGCCATCAAGGATGCCGGTATCGATATCCCGTTTGGCGGATTCGACCTCGCCGTCGAGATCGTCAATGCGGTGGAGTCCGGTGCGATGTTCGCCACCATGGACCAGCAACCCTACCTGCAGGGCTACCACCCGATCGCCCAGATCGCACTTGCCAAGAAATACGGGCTGACGCCCACCGACATCGACACAGGGCAGGGCGCCTTCCTCGACAAGTCGCGCATCAGCTCGGTCAAGCCGCTGATCGGCAGCTACCGCTAGCGCTTTCTCACGCCATGAGCGGGAGCCTGCCGGCATGACCGGTGGGTTCCCGGGTCCCCAAAACGATCGAGTGCCAGACCGTGACCCCTATTCTAGCAGACAGTGCCGCGCCCCGTTCGCGGACCCAAAGACAATCGACCCTCAAGCAGATCATGGGCATGCCCGCCGGGGCGATCTTCCTCGTCTTCATGGCGTTGCAGATCGTCTGTATTGCCGGTGCATTGCTCTATCCCAACGAGTTTCGCTATCTCTCGCCGCAGAATCTGACGATCCTGATGAAGGCAATCCCCGTGCTCGGCTGCCTCGCGCTCGGCGCCGGCGTGCTGATGATCGCGGGCGAATTCGACCTCTCCATCGGCTCCGTATACACCTTCACCGCCGTGCTGATGGCGAGCCTCGTCGGCGCCGGCATCAGTGCCTTCGTCGCCGCCCCGCTCGGCATCCTCGCCGGTGTCCTGATCGGCCTGCTCAACGGCCAGATCACGATCCGCTTCGGCCTGCCGTCCTTCATCGTAACGCTTGGCGGCCTGCTCTTCTGGCGTGGTGCGGTGCTGCTTTACAATGGCGCGGTGCAGGTGCGCTTTGATCCCGAGCCTGTCTTCACCAGCCTGTTCTCCGGCACGCTCTTCGGCATCAACGCCGCTTTCATCTGGATCGTGCTTTTCGTCGTCGGCTTCCATTTCCTGCTACACCGTCACCGCTTCGGCAACCACGTCTTCGCGACGGGCGGCAATCGTGGTGCGGCCGAGGCGATCGGCATCAACACGAACCGAGTCAAGCTCATCGCCTTTGCCATTGCCGGCGGCATGGCGGCGGTGGCCGGCATTCTCGCCACCGCCCGCGTCGGCAGCGTTCAGCCGGGGCAGGGTGCGGGGCTTGAGCTCCAGGCGATCGCCGCTTGCGTCATCGGCGGCCTGTCGCTGCGTGGCGGCCGCGGTTCGATCATCGGCATCTTCCTCGGCGTGCTGCTCATCCACACCATGACGGATGTGCTGCTGCTGCTGCGTGCGCCGGGCTTCTATCTCGATATGTTCATCGCGACGCTGATCGTGCTGGCCGCCATCTTCAACCATCTCATCGAGCGGCGAGGTGTTGCGTAATGTCGAACCTTCTCGAACTGCACAATATCTCGAAAAGTTTTGGCGCGCTGACGGCGCTTCGCAACCTCAGCTTCCACATTGGAGAGGGCGAAGTGGTCGGTCTGCTCGGCGATAACGGCGCCGGCAAGTCGACGACCGTCAACCTGATCTCCGGCATCCACAAGCCGACGGAAGGTTACCTCAGCGTCGACGGAAAGAAGACGGCCTTCACCTGTCGCTCGGATTCAGCGGATGCCGGTATCGAGACGATCTACCAGCACACAGCGCTGGTCGACAGCCTCTCGATCACCCGCAACATCTTCATGGGCCGTGAGTTGACGGATCGCTTCGGCTTCCTGCGACAGGCCGAGATGCGCGCCATCGCCATGGATGTCTTGCAGAACGCCGTGCACATTTCGGGCATCGATTCCCCGGATACGCTGGTCGGCAATCTCTCCGGCGGCCAGAAGCAGGCGGTTGCCATCGCGCGTGCCGTCTACTTCAAGAAACGCGTCCTGCTGCTCGACGAGCCGACCTCGGCACTCTCGGTCCGCGAGACGGAAGCACTCCTCAATCAGGTGCTGAAGCTCAAGGCGGAAAACGTCTCCAGCGTGCTGGTGACACACAATATCTACCACGCCTATCAGGTCTGCGATCGCTTCGTGATCATGAGCCACGGCACCAAGGTGTTCGATGTCGACAAGGCCGACACGACCATCAATCAGCTGACCGAATATGTCGTGCTCACCTGACCCCCGAAAACCTGAAAGCAAGAGGCATATGCCGTGACAATTTCCGTATCAGTACGACAGGTCGTCGGACCACAGGATGCAGCAAGGCGCGACACGCAGGGACTGCGCGACGGCTTCGTCATCGAGGCGCTGTTCCGTCCAGGCGAGATCAACCTCACCTACAGCCATCTTGATCGCATGGTCGTCGGCGGCATCGCGCCGCTTTCCGAAGCGCTGGTGATCGACCGGGTTCCCGAGACGGGGACGGAGCAGTTCCTCGAACGCCGGGAAGCGGCTATCGTCAACATCGGCGGTTCGGGCACTATCAGCGTGGGTGGAAAAGACCACACGCTCGGCTTTCAGGAGGCCATTTATATCGGGATGGGCGAGGGGCCACTGGCCTTTTCAAGCCGTAACCCGGCCGAGCCCGCCTTGTTCTACTTCTTGAGCGCCCCTGCGCATCGTGTTTGCCCGACGGTGCACATCACGCGCGAGATGGCAAAGAAGGTCGTGCTCGGTTCTGCCGAAGAATCCAACGCCCGCACCATCAACCAATATGTGCACCCGGATGTCTGCGAGAGCTGCCAGCTTCTGGTCGGCCTGACGATGTTCGAGCCGGGCTCCGTCTGGAACACCATGCCGGCGCATGTGCACGACCGGCGCATGGAGGTCTATCTCTATTTCGGCATGCAGGAGGCGACGCGCATCTTCCACTTCATGGGAGAGCCGGGCGAGACACGGCATGTCGTGCTGAAAAACCACGAGGCGGTCCTGTCGCCAGGCTGGTCGATCCACTCCGGCGCCGGAACCGGGCGCTACGCGTTCATCTGGGCCATGGCCGGCGATAACATGAGCTTCACCGACATGGACAAGGTGCCGATGGATGCGCTTCGATGAACCCATTCGATCTTTCCGGCCGCTGGGCGATCGTCACCGGCGCCAATACAGGCATCGGTCAGGCTATCGCGATAGGGCTGGCGAGGGCGGGTGCCGATATCGTCGGCGTTGGGCGTTCGGCGATGACGGAGACGGCGGCGGATGTCACATCCGCCGGGCGGACGTTCCTGTCCATCACGGCTGATCTTTCGAAGCCGGGTGTCGCCGGCGCCGTCATTGCTGATGTGTTGGAAGCTGGCGCCACGCCGGACATCCTCATCAACAATGCCGGCATCATCCGTCGCGCAGATGCGCTGGAGTTCACCGAAGAGGATTGGGATGCGGTGCTCGACACCAATCTGAAATCCGTCTTCTTCCTGTGCCAGGCCTTTGCAAAGGCGGCGATTGCGGCGGAGCGAAAGGCCAAGATCATCAACATCGCCTCGTTGCTCTCCTTCCAAGGCGGCATTCGCGTACCATCCTATACAGCGGCGAAGAGCGGCCTTGCCGGCCTGACGAAGCTCATGGCAAACGAGTGGGCGGCGCGCGGCATCAACGTCAATGCCATCGCGCCCGGCTATGTCGAAACCAACAACACGGTCGCCTTGCGTGCCGACGCGGAGCGCAGCGCCGACATACTGAAGCGCATTCCGGCCGGCCGTTGGGCAACGCCCGATGACATGGCCGGTGCTGCGGTTTTCCTCGCGGCAACGGCTT
Organism: Shinella kummerowiae; assembly: GCF_009827055.1. Taxonomy (GTDB): domain Bacteria; phylum Pseudomonadota; class Alphaproteobacteria; order Rhizobiales; family Rhizobiaceae; genus Shinella; species Shinella kummerowiae. Next base: position 23,531 of record NZ_WUMK01000003.1, on the reverse strand, counting down.
CCGACTATGTACATGGCACCATCCTGCCGGTAGACGGCGGATGGCTCGCCCGATGAGAGGTCACATGCAACCTTATACCTTGCCCGAAAACACCGTCTGGACCGAAGTCGCACCCGGCAACCGCCGCGCGGTACTGAGCCACCGCCCGGAAATGATGCTCGTCGCCTTCCGCTTCGAGGAGGGCGCCATCGGCGCCTTGCATTCGCACCCGCATACGCAGGTCAGCTACGTCGCCGAAGGTGCCTTCGACGTCACGCTCGATGGTGTCACGACACGCCTCGGCCCCGGAAGCAGCTTCATCGTCGCACCAAACGTCGTCCATGGTGTCGTAGCGCTGACGCCCGGTCTATTGATCGATACTTTTACACCGCGTCGCGAGGACTTTCTTTAAGCGGCCCACTGCCACACTGCAAAATAGAATGTACCCGCCGTACATGATTAGGTCGCATAATCGGCATTATGGAACGCATTCGATAGGCCGTACCTGTGCGCCTTTCAGGATCGCGATGCCAGGGCGAATGTGTGGCGTTGCATGTCGAGTACGGCCCGATAGGCTTGCCGTACCGTTTCGGCAAAAACGAACGGACCAGGACGCAGGCTCGAGGCGGCTGTGCCGACCAGGGACAGCCCGAACAGAGGGTTGCCGTCCATAAGGAGACCTCCGCTGTCGTTGACGCTGAGCAGGTCGAGATCCATGCCGAGCAGTCGGGCGAGCACCGACGCTGAGGGCGTTTCGCGACAATCGACGGTGTTTTCCTCCGGTCCTGCCGGGAGCCGCGACGAAACGAATTGTGTGCGCCCGGTTTCGAGTTCGGCAACGAGGCGGCGGTGGGTATCGCGTGCGATGCGGGTTGAAAAGTGCCGATGCAGATGCAGAAGGTGGCGGCGGTAGTGGTTTCGTTCCTTCTGCGGCAGGTTGCGCCAGACGGCGGAAAGACGAAGGGAGGCCGCGTCGACCACCGACTGCCATTGGCCGGGTTCCCGGTTCTCCGCAGTACGACACTCCCGGCGGATGTAGTGGAAGGCATCCCGGAGTGACCGGCTGGCCGGCGGAGGTCCAAAGCTCGCCCGGTCATGGCCACGGCCGTGGGGTTGCGGCAGGCTGCCGGTCGCGGCGCGGATATGGATCGGTCCGGCATAACCGCTCGCCCGCAAATCAAGGAGGAGTGAGGCAAAGCGCGGGCCGTTGCCGAGGAGTGTCAGCACCGGCGGGTCTTCGCACTGCGACAGCCGGTCGGCGGCGGCATGGGCCGCACGCCAGGAATCGGCTTCGCGCCGGGCTACGCCAAAACCGGTGGCAATGAAGACATGATCGAATTCGGCCCGGTCCCCTTCCCTGAAGCGGAGCCGGACGCGATCGTTTTGCGGGATGGCATCACGCACCTCGCCACGGAAGGTGCGGATACGAATGTCCTTGCGAAGGCTCAGGGCCTCGCTGAAGCGGGCCATCACATAGTCCCGGAAGAGCGCGCGGGGAACATGCAGGTCCTGCGGGCCGCGCAGCGAGGCAATCGGGCCGTCCGCCAGAAGGCTGCCCTTCAGCCAGTCGGAAAAATCGTCGGGGCGGTCTGGAATGACCGACAGGTCGCGCGCCGGTTCGCTGGTCAGGGCCCTGCCTACCGGGCCATTGCCGAAGGAACCCGGCGCGTCCTGCGCATCGATCAGCCACGCTTCAAAGGGCTGATGAAACCGCTTCATCAGGGCGATCGTCGTGGCAAGCCCCGACAGGCCTGCGCCGATCACCGCTATTTGCATCATCGGACTTTCTTGCCGCGCGACCCTTTCGATGAACATGCAATACCCCTTCCCTGCACCCTGGAACGAGACGTCTGGTAGCATGATAACGCGATTTTCTGTAATTTCTACCTTTTTAGTGTATTTTATTGATGGCAAGGTTTTTGAGGGCAAACCGCCCGTCGAGCGGCCCCTCGAATGAAGCATTCAGAATGTCGGCCAGCGTCGTATTGTCGAGGATCTCGCCGTACAGAAAGGCAATCCGCGCGAAAACACGCCGGACGGTGCAATGCTTCTGTTCGCGGCAGTCTTTGCAATAGCCGCCATCTGCCAGGCACGCGACAGGCACCAGAGCCCCCTCCGTCGTGCGCAGAACGGCACCGAGGGTGATCTCGTCGGGATGTCGTTGCAGCAGATATCCCCCGCGCCGGCCTCTCCGGCTCGCGACAAAACCGGCCCGCTTGAGCTCCAGCAATATCTGCTCCAAAAACTTCTTCGGAATGTTTTCGCGGCTGGCGATCGCCGATATCAGCAGAGGGGTGTCGGGATGCACCCGCGCGAGCGCGCGCAAGGCACGCAGGGCATATTTGGATTTTTGCGAGATCATGGCGTCCCGCTCTGGCGGCAGGGCGCGACGCTTGGCGCGCCTCTCATCCGGTTGAAACCCTTGCGCCGATAGTTTCGGCAACCGAACGCGCCTGGACGCGGATGTCAGGTACGGCGGTGATCTCCCAGTGCCGTCCGGCGGTGAGCGGCCCCATGGCATAGAGGCGGGGTTTGCCCTTCCCGCCCGCGGCGATAGCTGCAGAGTGTTCATCGACGGCGATGCCGAGCCCAGCACGATCGGGCTGGATCAGGCCCTGATCGGCGAGGCTTGCCAGAAACGGTGAGGTCTTCGCCGTGCATCGGTCGAAACCGGTGCAGTTGACCACCAGGTCCGTGGTGAGCGCGAACCCGTCACGGGCGTTGATCCGCGCCTCGACACGCCTGCCCACCCGCCGCACCGCCTCCAGCCGGCCCTTGTGACACCGAAGTTGTCCTGATCGCTGGAGTGTCTCGATGCCCCGCGCGACGCGGGGCGCCATGCGATGGCGGTGGACATTCCAGAAGGTGGCGGCGTGACGCAGGAAGCGGCCTTGCTGGGCGGGGCTCCAGCAAGCCCATATCTCCCGGGTAACCGGGCGCAGGCCGTCCATGACGGCTCGCCAATCCGGTGCGGCGTCTGCCGCTGCCCGGAGGATCGCCAGCATTTCACTCACCTCGCCGCCTCCTGCGCTGAGCACTGGTGTCGTAGGCTCGGCGCGTTCGGTCAGGTGTGCCTGCGGCAGCAAAGCGTGCCGCGAGACGGCGTGGATCGTTCCGCGAAAGCCGCGCTCTTTCAGCAGCAGGCATTGATCGATCATGGTCAGCCCGGTTCCGACGAGCAGGATGTCGCCGTCGCTCGGGACGCGTTCAAGCCAGTCCTCCGCCCAGGGATCGTGCACGATGAAAGGGTGGTTGTCGGAAGAAAGCTGGTCGGCGCGAAGCGGCAGGCGCGCAGTTCCCGCTCCCGTGCAAAGCACTGCGAAATCGGTGTGAAGCCGTGCGCCGTCCGAGAGTCGAAACGTCAGGCTGCCATCCTGAACGGGTTCGGCGCTGCAGGCCTCCGCATCGACGAGGCTCAATGCCGCGCGGTTCGCCGTACGCTTCAAGGCGGCGTCGAGGCTGTCGCCGAGATAGCGGCCGTAGAGCTGTCTGGGCACGTAATCGTTGCCTGCCGCGGATCTGCCGTTCTCAGCCAGCCAGTCGACGAAATGGTTCGGCCGATCGGCAAAAAGGCTCATGCGGCCGGCCGGCACGTTCAACAGAAGGCAATCCCCATTTGCGGCATAGGCGATGCCGCGTCCCCGCTTGCGTGTCGCGCCGACGAGACAGACCCGCGCGGTCGCGGGCAACACGTCGACAAGATTGAGCGACAGGGCAACAGACGAAAAACCCGATCCAATGACGGCGACATCCGCATGCATGCTCATTCAAACTCCTCCTGCGAGGACCCAGTCGGAAGGCTGGCTTATTTTCTATAAAATATATGGATTTTAATTTTCTTCAATACGCCAAGTGAAACGCCAACGCGGTCGGCCCGGCTCCCCTCGCCGTTGCGGGCAAGCGCCTTGCTTGGACCCGGCGGGATGGTAGAGTGCGGACGAACGGGCGTGTGTCGTTCGGACTTACAATTGCGGACGTCGGAACAAAGGACTCACATCCGAATTTCTTCGCGGCGAGCGCACAGTGCGCGTGTTCACCCGAAGCGTATTGAAAACGCTAATGCTTTTGCGTTGCAACAGAATATGGGCATGCAAACGGCCCGCCGCTTTTCGCGCCAAAGCAGTGGAAATAATCTATACAGTCTCTATAGAATGTGATCTTTTTACCTGTCTCAGCCTGTGCGCCCTGAAACCACCTTCAGCAAGGAGCAGACGACATGGGTACGATTTCATCGCCGCTTGACCGACCCATTCGAACCGCCGCCGTTATCAGCACGGAGGACGAAGCGATTGCCGTGGCACGCACGATCGCCAGCGTTTTCGGCGGCTCGGGACAGGCGCCGGAAACGGCGGAAGCGCGGCTTGACCTTCTCTCACGCTCCGGCCTGCTCGGCGTTTCCGTGCCCACCGATCACGGCGGTATCGATGTCTCAAACACCATCCTGGCCGCCATCTGTACCGAAGCGGCCGCGCAATCGGCAACACTTGGGGAAGTTCTCGCCGCTCATTTCGTTGGTCTGGAACATGTTCGAAGCTGGGGCACGGAGGGGCAGAACACCACGGTTTTCTCGGCAGCACTTGCTGGCGCGCGGCTTGCGGGTGCCTCGGTACAGCGCAAGGAAGAGCCGGTGGATGCCTTGGTGCTGCTTCCGCATGGCCTTGCCTGGCGGCTGAACGGCGAGGCGTTTTGTACCCCCTGTACGCGGCACGCCGATTGGGTGCTGGTGCCGGCACGCCCCGGCGGGGGCAGGACAGCAGGCCTCCTGCTTCCGGTCCGTATACCGGGCCTGCGTTATGCCGCCAACACCTGCGAGCCGGCAAACGGGAAACCGCAACCGGCCGAACATGTGCTTTTCAAGGATGTGGTGGTCGACGGCGATACCTTGCTGCATCCTGCCGGCGATGGCGCGCAACGCGCCGTTCCTCACGACCTCGAACTGCTTCTCGAAGCGTCGCGCCACCTCGGCGCGGGGCGCCGCGTGTTTGTGCGCATGCTGGATCGACCGGATGCCGCAACCACGACCATCGGCCTGCTGTCCGCCCGGCTAGCTGCAGCGGATGCGATGATCGCCGAAGCCGGGCGGGCGATCGATGCCGCCCAGATCGGGCTTGCCGAACATCACCGCACGAACGCCTTCCTGGCCGCCGCCGCCGCTCTGGCCATTGCCCGGGAAGCATCCGGTCATGTCAGGGATGCGGAGACCACGCAGTCCGATGCGGAAGTGTCAACGGATGGTCTTCCAGCGCACGTGTTTTCCGCGCTGCATGAAAGCGGACAAATTCATCTCGATCGGCACCGGCATCCCCAAGATGACGAAAGCTAGAGCGCGCAGCTAAAGTGATCTGCATGGAATGACAGGCAAATATTTGTTTTTAATAGTCATTTTTTTATTATTCTGAGTGTCATCAGCCGACGACACAATCGCAAATCTGCGCGATCCCTCCCCGATCAAAGTGGCGTTCAACGCCTTGCCCCGCATAAAACAGCCAATCGTGAAATTCGCTGTTGCCAAGCGCTTATCCACTTAATACAGTGTTAAGTGAGAGGTGAGGCCATGGACGACATCGCTGTTGCTGCGAAGAATCAGGCTGCTGTCGGGGAGAAGGTGAAGGCCTTCCGCACCGCCCGACGCATGTCGCTCCGCATGCTCGGAGATGCCACCGGCACGACCGCAAGCTTCCTCAGCCAGCTCGAGCGGGGCCTCAGCGGCGTCAACATCAGCACACTGATGCGCATCGCTGGCGCGCTGGGCATCAGCCTCACGGACCTCTTCGAAGAGGCGGCCCCGCCTGTCGGGCGGGTCTTGCGCAAACATGAGCGCCCTGCGCTGCCACCGGCCGAGGGTTATCGCAAGATGCTGCTGTCGCGGCGCCCGATCCGCGACATGGAAGTCTATATCGGTGAATTCGATCCCGGTGGCTCGACGGGCGACAAGCCTTACAGCCATGGGGATTCGCACGAACTCTTCTTTGTTCTGCAGGGTAAGGTGGAACTCACCCTCGGCGAGGAGCGCCATGTGCTGTCGGCCGGCGACAGCATCGAATATCCAAGCTCGGTTCCGCACAAGACCGTCAATATCGGCACGGAACTGGCTGAAGTCCTCTGGATGATCGCGCCGCCCACCAGCGTCGCGGATGACCTCGACAAATACCTGCCGCGGCCGGGCTCGTAACCGCAGCAGGAACAACGCAAGCGAGCGCTACTGGGAGTAATGACAATGAAGAATTTTGCGAGGGCTTTCGCCCTAACGATGACGTGTGCCCTGGCGTTGCCGGCGTTTGCACAGGAAAAGCCGGTCGCCGGCGAAGTGAAGGAAGGCTCGCTCAAGGGCAAGACGCTGACCTTCGTCTCCTATGGCGGCATCTACCAGGACGGCCAGGTCGCAGCCCTTCAGGATTTCGTCACGAAGTCCGGTGTGACGCTGCTCAACGACGGCCCGACGGAAATCGCCAAGCTGAAGGCGCAGGTCGATGCCGGCAATGTCACCTGGGATGTGGTCGATACCGCCGACCTGCCTCCTTACGTCCATTGCGGCACGCTGTTCCAGAAGCTCGACCTTTCCAAGCTCGACGTCTCGAAGATCCCGCCGAACCAGGTCGGCGAATGCTCGGTTCCGGCGATGAACTACGGCGTCGTGCTGATGTACAAGAACGAGACCTACAAGGACAATCCGCCGAAGAACTGGGTCGATTTCTTCGACACGGAAAAATTCCCCGGCAGCCGCGCCATCGACGGCAGTGGTGATCCGACTGGCGGTCTGATCGAGCAGGCTTTCAAGGCAGCGGGCGGTGATCCGAAGGCGATGACGGCGGACGATATCGAGAAGGGCATCCAGAAGCTGCGCGATCTCGGCCCGGATACGATCTACTGGAAGACCGGCGCGGAATCGCAGCAACTCGCCGAATCCGGTGAAGCCGACATGGTCATGATGTGGACCGGTCGTGCGATGACCGCCGTCAAGAACGGCGCGCAATATACGCCCGTCTGGCAGGATTGGCTGGTCGTTATGGACCAGATGACCATTCCGGTCGGCGTCAAGGATACCGACGCGGCCTATGCCCTCCTCAACGCCTATCTCGGCGCCCGTTCGCAGGAGATCCTGACCGAAAAGACCTCCTACACGCCGATCAACCTCGACGCCAAGCCGAAGGTGGACGATGTCACCGCCGCGTTCCTCACGAGCACGCCGGAGCGCATTGCGCAGGGCTATCAGCAGAACATCCCGTTCTGGGTGAAGAACTTCGACCTTGCCGCGGAAAAGTGGAACGCGCTGCTTTCCGGCAACTAAGCGCTTGGTCCTTGGCAAGTCCGGCTTCGGCCGGGCTTGCTCCAATGACGGGAGATCTTCATGACAGCCACGTCCGACCTGACCACCGGCGCCGAACGGCCCGCTTTCCTTTCGCGATTTCGCCCCCGTGGCGCGGTTTGGCTTGCCGCACCCGCCGTATTGGTGCTCGTTGTCGCGCTCGCCTATCCGTTGGCGATCGTCGTTGTCCGCAGCTTTACCGATCCTGTACCCGGCATCGACAACTACATCTGGTTCTTCCAGTCGGCGGTGAACCGGACTGTGCTGCAACGGACCTTCGTCGTCGCCGCCTGGGTGACGCTGGTTTCCCTCATCTGTGCCTATCCCTATGCCTACGCCATGACGATCGTCGGCAAGAATGTCCGGTTGGTGCTGATCCTGTGCGTGCTGGTGCCTTTCTGGCTGAGCGGCGTCGTGCGCACCCTCGCCTGGGTCATCCTGTTGCAGGATTCCGGCGTCATCAATTCCTTCCTGCGTGGCCTTGGCCTGTCACCCGTCAAGCTGATCCGCACGCCGCCCGGTGTCATCATCGGCATGACGCAGGTGCTGCTGCCCTTCATGATCCTGCCGATCTATTCCGTGATGAAGGGTATCGATACACGTCTGTTGCAGGCCGCCCGCAGCCTCGGCGCAAAACCCTGGCGCGCCTTCCTGCAAATCTATGTGCCGCTCTCATTGCCCGGTGTTTATGCCGGCGCGATCATCGTGTTCATCCTGTCGCTCGGCTTCTACATCACGCCGGCACTGCTTGGCGGCCCGCGCAGCATCCTGCTGTCGTCGCTGGTGCAAAACCAGGTGCTGAGCCTGCTCAACTGGGGTCGTGGCGGCGCGATGGGTGTCGTCCTGCTCGTCGCAACCTTCGTGCTGCTCGCCATCGCCGCCCCGCTGATGCGCCAGAAGCACACGTCTACGCGCAGGGAGGCTTGAGCCGATGCCTTCGTTCCCGCGCATTCTTCTCGGCCTCTTCTGCCTGCTGGTCGCCGTTCTGTTGCTCGCCCCGACGCTCGTCGTGATCCCGATGTCGTTCAACGGCAACAAGTCGCTCGCCTTCCCGCCCGTCGGCTTCTCGTGGCAATGGTATGGCAACTTCTTCAGCAATCCGGACTGGACGACGAGCTTTACCAACTCGCTGATCGTCGCGTTGATCGTTGCCGTGGTGGCAACGGTGGTCGGCACCCTCGCCGCCTTCGGCGTGACGCGGGCGGCGGCGCGCACCGGCGGATTGCTGCGTGCCCTGCTGATCACGCCGATGGTCGTGCCCGGCGTGGTGCTGGCGATCGGCATCTACGCCGTCTATCTCGACACACACCTCGTCGGCACCGTCACCGGCTTCGTCCTCGCACACACCATGCTCGCCATCCCCTTCGTGCTGATCGCCGTACAGGCGAGCCTTGAAGTCTTCGACCGGCGGCTGGAGACGGCGGCATCGAGCCTCGGCGCCGGTCGGCTCACGGTGTTTCGCACGGTGACCTTGCCTCTGATCCTGCCGGGCATTCTTTCCGGCGCGCTCTTTGCCTTCATCACCTCGTTCGATGAGATCATCGTCGCGCTATTCATCACCAGCCCGTACCTGAAGACCTTGCCGGTGCAGATCTATTCGTCGATCACCCGCGACGCCGACCCGACAGTTGCCGCCGTCGGCACCCTGCTCTTCTTGGCAACGTCGCTCATCATCATTGCCGGCCTGCTCTTCGGCATGCGCCGTGGAAGGACCTGACCATGAATGCACCCCAACGATCCACTGGCGCCGCGATCGAAATCCGCAAGGCCTCCAAGCGCTACGGCGCTTTCACGGCCCTCAACGACATCGATCTGCATATTCGCCCGGGCGAGTTCATGACGCTGCTCGGCCCCTCGGGCTCCGGCAAGACGACGACACTGAACCTGATTGCCGGTTTTACCGACATCAGCTCCGGCGCGCTGGAAATCGGCGGCAAGAGCGTGACCGGCCTGCCCTCGCACAAGCGCAATATCGGCGTGGTCTTCCAGCACTACGCGCTCTTCCCACACATGACGGTGGGAAAAAATGTCGCCTATCCGCTGACGCTCCGCGGCATCAAGGGCGATGACCGCGAGCGCCGTGTCAAGCGCGCGCTCGACATGGTGAAGATGGCGGATTTCGCCCATCGTTATCCGAACGAGCTGTCCGGCGGCCAGCAGCAGCGCGTGGCGCTTGCCCGTGCGCTGGTCTTCGATCCGCCGCTGCTCCTGATGGACGAGCCGCTCGGCGCGCTCGACAAGAAGCTGCGTGAATGGCTGCAACTCGAAATCAAGCGCATCCACCGCGAGCTCGGCACCACCTTCGTCTACGTCACCCACGACCAGGAGGAGGCGCTGGTGCTGTCCGACCGCATCGCCGTCTTCAATGGCGGCCGCATCGAGCAGATCGGCACGGGCCGGGAACTCTACGACAATCCGGCAACGCTGTTCGTCGGCCGCTTCATCGGCGAGTCTACGGTGCTGCGGGGTGCAAGCGACGTCTCCGGCAACGATACGATCATGACCATCGGCAGCGACAGGGTTGTCGCGCACGGCCGTCTTGCCGGCGACGCCCGGCCGGTCATGCTCCTGCGGCCGGAGCGCGTGGCCCTGAAACGCGCCGGCGCCGATGTCGTCACCGGCGAAAACCGGTTGTCCGGTACGATCGCCGAGGCCATCTATCTCGGTTCCGGTTCCAAATATGAAGTCCGGCTGAACGATGGCACGATCGCCGTTGTCCGCAGCCCGCTCGGTGCCAGCGATTTCGCCATCGGCGACAGCGTGGACATCGCCTTCATGCCCGCCGACCTCATCCTTCTTCCCGACGATGCCAGCGCCGACGTGACGCTGACCTGAACCCGAAAGCATCCCCATGGACGTCAAGACCAACGGTAACATTTCCTTCTGGTACGCCGATATCGGCGGCATTCCCCAGAAGCGCCCTCCCCTTCCCGGTGACCGCGAGGCCGATGTCTGCATCATCGGTGCGGGCTATACCGGCCTGTGGACCGCCTACTACCTGAAGAAGGCCAATCCGGCCCTCGATGTCGTCGTGCTCGAGCGCGAATTCGCCGGCTTCGGCGCATCGGGCCGCAATGGCGGCTGGCTTTCCGGCGGTTTCAGCTGGTCGCGCGAAAAATACGCAAAAACCTCCAGCCGCGGCGCGGTCGTCGACATGCAGAACGCCATGTCCGGGACGGTTGATGAAGTCGAGCGCGTCACCAAGGCCGAAGGCATCGATGCCGATCTCATCCGTGTCGACAAGATCATCGCCGCCACCAATGCCGCCCAGCTCGAGCGCGTTCGCAAGGAATATCAGTTCGATCTCGACTGGCAGATGCCGCCGGAACGCGTGCAACTGCTGTCTGCGGAAGAGGCGGCAAAGCGCATCAACATCGCCAACCTCCGCGGCGCCATCGTCTATCGCGGCATGGCCCGCGTGCAACCGGCCAAGCTGGCGCGTGGCCTCGCGGGTGTCGTCGAAGATCTTGGCGTATCGATCTATGAGGGCACGAGCGTAACCCGCTTCGAGAAAGGGCGGGTCGAGACCGATCGCGGCACGGTGCGTGCGCCGTACATCATCCGCGCGACGGAAGGCTTTTCTGCAGGCCTGCCCGGCTACGAGCGGACCTGGCTGGCGCTGAACAGCGCCCAGATCGTTACCGAACCCGTGCCGGACTCCCTCTGGAAGGAAATCGGCTGGGAAGGCCATGAACTGCTCGGCGATGCGGCGCATGCCTATTGCTACGCCCAGCGGACGCGCGAAGGCCGCATCACCATGGGCGGACGCGGCGTTCCCTATCGCTTCGGCTCGAAGACCGACGTCAACGGCCAGACGCAGCAGGCGACCATCGACGCGCTGCACGGCATCCTGACACGGCTTCTGCCGCAAACGAAATCACTGAAGATCGACCACGCCTGGTGCGGTGTGCTCGGTGTGCCGCGCGACTGGTGCACGACGGCCGGTTTCGATCGTTCGACCGGTATCGGCTGGGCTGGCGGTTATGTCGGCCTCGGCGTCTCCAGCTCGAACCTCGCCGGCCGCACGCTTGCCGACCTCGTGCTCAACCGCGAGACGGAACTGACCGGCCTGCCCTGGGTCAACCGTACGGTCCGCAAGTGGGAGCCGGAGCCGTTCCGCTGGCTCGGCGTGCATTCCATGTACCAGCTCTATCGCATGGCGGACGGCCGCGAATTCGCCGGTCAACCGCACACTTCGAAACTGGCGGCACTCGCCGACAGCATCACCGGCCATTGAAACACGCTCTTTAAGACAGGACATAAGATGATCAGTTTTGAGAATTTCGGCGACCTCCTGAGCCTCGACCTCGGCGCTTTCGCGTCGAAACCGACCTCGCTGGAAGGTAATCAGGAAGAGGCGGCCATTGCGCTTTGGACGAGCCCGGACGGCAAGATGGAGACCGGTGTCTGGGAATGCACCCCCGGCCGGTTCACCGCAGACCGCAGCGACAACGCCGAAATCTGCCACCTGCTTGTCGGCCGCGTGACGCTGCACAACAGCGACGGCTCGGCTCAGGAGATCGGTGCCGGCGAGATGTTCGTGCTGCCCATCGGCTGGCGCGGCGAATGGACGATCCATGAGCAGACCCGCAAGATCTACACGATGGTTGCGGCCGGCGTTTAAGCCGTTTCAGTTACCACCATGGAGACATTGGAGCGGCCGGGGCGTGAAGCCCCGGCCGCTTTATTTTCCGGCGGGTGATGGCTTGCGAACGCGAAAGTATTTCGAACGCAAATCGAAGATTGCCCGAAATATGAAAAGGCAGTATCTCTACGCCACGTTCGCGTTCAACTTGCATCCGTTGTCACCGACATGCTGCCTTCACGCTCTCGCATGAGCACGGGCAGCTCGTACGGCCTCGTTTTGCCCAAGTCGGATTACGCGATCTTCGCATCCAGGTGGGGGTTTGGTTGCACGGGCGGGGTTTGCATCGATATCGACGCGGCATGAAGCCGCTACCGGCGGGTTTGCTGTGTCTCACCGTAGCGGCAAGCGTCGCCGGCCTGTGGCCAGCGAGTGCAACGGCCGAGCCGGTGGATCGGGGCACCGCGGCGGCGGGTTCGGTGATCGAGCAAAAAATGGGCGAAGAAGTGCGCTTCGTCGATTTTTCGAACTGGCAGAACGTGGTGCGCTACCAGAACCTTCTTGGCGGGGATGTGCTGCGCACCAACGCGGTCGGCCAGCTCGCCATTCTCTTTGCAGACCGCACCCAGGTCCGGCTCGGCCGCAATTCCGCGCTGCAGGTCAAACAGATGACGCCCGGTGGCGATGCCATGCTGAACCTCCAGTCCGGCACGATGTGGGCCCGCGCCCAGCGCGGTGGCCAGGGCCTTGCGGTGGAGACCCCGGCAGCAACCGCGGCGATCCGCGGTACCGACTGGACGCTGACCGTCAAGGGTGATCAGACGTCATTGATCGTGCTTGAGGGCCAGGTCGAGCTGAAGAACGATCAGGGCAGCGTTCAGGTTTCCCAGGGCGAAGCTGCCGTTGCAAACATTGGCCAGGCGCCGCAGAAGCTCGTCATCGTCACGCCGGACGACCGCGAGCAAATGCTCTTCTACCTTACCCTGCGGGATGGCTTCAGCATCATGCCCGCAACGCCATTGCCGCTCGACGGCATGCGCGAGGAGCAGACGCGGGTATCGGCCATTCCTGCCGATGCGCGCAGTGCGGATGACTGGCTGATCCTTGCAGAGACAAGCTTGAGCCTCGTCGGGCGGAAGGAGGCGCACGTCGCGCTCGCCGAGGCCCGGAAAGGAGGGCTGACGCGGTCCGGCAAGGCGCGCGCCGCCATGCTGGAGGCTTTGCTGGCCGGCGCGGAGACGCGCTACGCGGATGCTGCGCGTCTCTTCGCTGAGGCGAAATCGGGATTGGACCCCATCCGCCGCAGTATCGCTGCCTATGGTGAATATTATGCGCGTTCGCTGGCGAGCCCCGAGCTTGTATTGACCCCGCCGGGCGACGTTCGGGACCCCTACTCCGCCGTGATGAAAGCCTACACTGTCGGCTTCCTTGAAGACATTCCCGCAGCGATCGCCGTTATGCGCGAAGCGGAAACACGCTTCCCCGACGAATCGTCCCTTCCGGCGATACGTGCTCTTCTCGCACAGCTCGTAAACGACCGCGAGCAGATGCGCGAAGCCGTCAATCGGGCACTCTCCATTGACCCGAACGATGGTTTCGCCCTCATCGCCCGTGCACGACTTGCCGGCGATTTCGAGAGCGATCTTAAAGCCGCGCGCACAGATCTGATGCGTGCCGCTGAAATTCTGCCGAACTCCTCGACCGTCTGGAACGATCTTGGTCTTGTCGAAGATGCGCGCGGTGATACGCAGGCTGCTGAAGAAGCCATGAAGCGCTCGATCGTGCTTGATCCGGAGAGCCCCATCGGACATGCCAATCTTGCCATTTTCTATCTTGATCAGGCACGGATGGAAGAGGCCAAGCGCGAGATCGATCTGGCGATCAAGGCAGATCCGGCGTTCAACGTCGCGCTGCTCGCGCGCGGTCGATATCATTTACAGAGCGGAGACTTGGAAAAGGGCGTGGACGACCTGCTGGCTGCCTCTACGGCCAATCCGGGACACTCGCAATCGCAATTGCTGCTTGCCGCTGCATATTATGAAAGCGGCGCACGCGAACCCGCAGCGCAAGCCCTGGACAATGCCGATCGCCTGGACAAGAACGACCCGGTCATCTCCTCCATGCGTACTTCCATCGCCATTGACGACTATGATTCTGAAGGCGCAATCCGCAACGCGCAGGAGTTCTTGCGACGATCGCGGGCGCAAGGGGGGCAGTTTGCCACCCTCGACGCCAATCAGGATGCCGGTTCTACTTTGAACAATGCGTTCCGCCTGCAAGGCTTGAACGCTTGGGGACAATACTACGGTGACGCCGTTTTCGATCCCTTTGAAGGCAGCTCCTATGTCGACCAATCGATCCGCGGCGCCACAGACCCACTGACCAGTTCTTTTCTGTTCGGTGAAAACGTCATCACCGACAATCCGAGCAGCAAGTCATTTTCATCGTTTTTCCAGGGCCTGTTGTTCGACCCACATATGATTTCCAGCCGGTCACGTTCCGCCAACCTTCTGCGTCGGCCATTCTTCGAGGGATCGATCGGTATCGGCACGACCCTCAATCCGGGTACAGAAGGGTGGGTCGGTGAGCTGGAGCTTCAAAGCTATTCGAATGAGCCAGTGCCACTCAGCGGCTATCTCAATCTGCAATACGCGGATTCGCCGGATAAAACGCGCACGGTTGTCGACAGCGGCATTCTCACCCGCAACAGCGAAAACGAACAGGAGATCATGGGGCTGAACGGCTACCTGACCTCCACCCTTACGCCGGACGATCGGCTGGTCGCCTACGCCAATCACAGCACGTCCGCGTTCGAGTTCAATACGCCCTACATCAATCTCTTTTTCCCCGGCCGTCTCTATGGGGTGGACACCACTTTCACCACAGCCGGTCTCGGCTGGAGCCATACGCTAGACTATCGCAATGTGGTGAATGCAGCCCTGCTGTTTTCCTCGCTCGATTTCGAGCGAAGAATGAGAGAGGAAAGTCCGCCATTTTTTCAAGATGGCACGACGCTGTTCGGGCAGAAGAGCTACGTTGCTGCGATCAATCATGTTGTCGAGAGTGACAATCTCACCTGGCGTTATGGCGTGGAAGGCGGCGTCCTGAACAATTCGTTCGATATCCGTGTCGAAACCTCCGACATCCCGCCGGTCAGCGCGTCCACCCGGGATGAAAGCTACTTCAGCAAAGCCTATCTCGATCTGCTGCATGACATTACGCCGGAACTAAAGGCTGAATACGGCTTGTTCGGAACCGTTCTCGGCGGCAGCGAGAGTGACGCCGAGCATATTGAGCCGCGAGCCGGCTTTGCCTGGATACCTGCCGAGGGGCATTGGCTGCGAGCAGGCTACATTCGCCAAACGTCGGATATGACGACACCGACGCTTGCTCCCATAGGGATCGTCGGACTGCAGGCGAATGATTTCAGCGTAGGATCTGATGGTTATTCAGACACATTGGCCCTCAAATGGGACGCCGAATGGACGGATCGTTTCTTCACGACGATCGACTACCAGCACCAGACGTTTCACGACCTGACAGTGAACGACGCATTGCTGCTCTCGAGCTACAGCTTTAGCGAGGCGGAAGCCGACCGTGTCGCCATTACGGCCAACCTCGCGCTGCCCCATGGTTTCGGCCTGTCGGCAACCTATGCTTTGGCGTTTTCCGAAGTGAAGGACCAGGCGAGCCCGGCCTTTGGCCGCGACCTGCCCTTCCTGCCCCGCCATACGGGACAAGTCGCAGTCACGTATGTGAGCGACGCCAATGTGAAAGCGACCTTGGCCGCCAACTATGTCGGTGAACGCTACGGAGACGTCACTCCCCGCAAACTGGATGACTATTGGACATTGGACGCCGAACTGACCTGGGAGCCGTTTGACAAGAACATCGCTTTCGAAGCCAGCGCCTACAATTTACTGGACGAGGATTTCGATGTCATGCCGGGCTTCAACGGATGGGGCCGGGTATTCAAGGGAATGATGAAGGTCCGCTTTTAAGTAACTGCGCTTGAACGGTATTCTCACACTGCGGCCGACAGGGCCCGGTCCAGCTGATGCTGAACCGGCTTTGGTGTGGTTAGCCCAGGATGCTCAGACGAGCGCCGTGACCTGGATTTCCACCAGCAGTTCCGGGGCGGCCAGGCGGGCTTCCACCGTGGCGCGGACCGGGAGGTTGTTCGGGTCGACCCACTGGTCCCAGACTTCGTTCATCTGGCTGAAATGGGCGATGTCGCGCAGCCAGATGTTGGCGCTGATGAGCTTGGCCTTGGAGGTGCCGGCCTCAGCAAGCAGGCTGTCGATCGTGGCGAGGATGTCGCGGGTCTGCGCGACGGCGTCTGCGCCGTCACCGGTGACGCCGGCGGTGGTGACGACGCCGTTGACGACGACGGCTTCGCAGAAGCGCTTGCCGGGCTTGATACGCTTAATCATCAAAAATCTCCCTTGGTTGTGATCAGAGAATGGTTTTGCCGAAGGCCGACAGGATGAAATTGGCGCATTCCGCGCCGATCGGCGATGGCAGTGCGGCATCAATGCCCGAAACGCTGAGCGAGCGCAACTTGCCGCTGAGCGCCGCCATTTCCATCGCCGAATGGGTTTCGCGCACCGTGATGCCGCCGATTCCGCCGCTCCAGCCGGACATGTCGGTGGCCGTCGGCGAATAGCAGAGATGGAAGCCACACGTGCCGGCGGAGGCGATGGCGATCGCGTCCCGCATCGCCTGGCGCAGCCCGACCGCGTCGATCTCGGCCATGGTGAAGATACGCATGCGCGAGGCCTTCAGCGCCGCAGCCTCTTCCGGCGCCGCATTGCGAAGGCCGATCAGCACGATATTCTCCGGCGCGACATGTGGTGGCAGGCGATCCAGCATGCGGCGCAAGACGGCGTTTTCCGCCGGGGGCGCATCGCGGTCACCGTCCGGCATCATTGCCGCGTCGGAATCGATCCAAATCATACCCAGCGCATCGTGCCGGCGGCCGGCGTCCTCGACAAAACGGATGACGTCACCCCTGCGGGCACAGACTGAGAGCGTCAGCGCGTCTTCCTTTGCGCTCCGCTCGAAACCAAGATGGTCGATGCGCTCGGCAATGTTCTGGACCACGATGAGCGCGCCGCCTATGGCATCCGTTTCGATCGCATAGGTCCTACTCTCGCCGGTCTCGCACACATCCCGCATCGGAACCTTCTCCACATATTCGGAGGTCATGACCGTCAGCAACGCACCGTAATTCATGCGGAAGCTGACATTTTCCCCGACAGCCAAGGGCGGGTCGGCATCCGTGAGGTCGAGCACGAGATGGTCACTCGATGCGCCCAGCACCCGAACACCGGGGCGGGTCGGCATCAATCCCTCGGCGATAACGTCCTCCCGGCCGATATTGGCGATGCCGCGCAGCCGGTCGCCTTCGTCGACAAAGATCGGCACGTTGCCGAAGGCATCGATGCCGGACTGGCCGATCGGCATGGAGGGTTTTGTCTTGACCTCGAGCAGTTCGCCGGTGAGTTCAAAGGCGTCGCGGTCGAGCGCCGCCCAGGGCTCCGTCAGGAATGTATCGCGCCCGCCCTGCAGGATCGCCTCGCCGATGCGCAGGTTGTTGATGCCGGCCGGCATGCCTCCTTCAAGCAGCAAGGGCAGCGAGGAAGAGTTGCCGCCGGAAACCCAGTCAAGCGGGCGCCCGGTGATGCTCTCCACCTTGTAGGCATGGGCGACGAGCTGCGTCAGGTTTTCCTGTGTCGGTATGATGGCGCCGAAGCAGGTGAGGTTCGTGCCGACGCCGGCGATGCGCACGCCCGGAAGCGCCATCACCGCCTCGACGGTCGGGATCAGGTCGCTCGGCCAGATACCCTCGCGCAGGTCCCCGAGATCGATCATCAGGATGATGTCGTGCACGCGGCCGAGCCGCTCGGCGACGCGTGAAATCTCGCGCATCAATTGCAGCTCGGATTGCAGGCTGACGTCGACGGTGCGCACCAGCTCCTCCACGCGCGTGAGCGGCGGGCTGCGCAACAGCATGATCGGGCAGTCGATGCCGGCGTCACGCAGGCGCCGGATATTCTCGAAACGGGATTCGGCAATGCCCGCCACACCGCCACGCAGCATGGCGCGCGCCACCTGCGGCATGCCACACGTGCCCTTCGTCACGCCGAAGGGCGTGATGCCGTATGATTTGCACAAATCCACCACGGTGCGGGCATTATGCTCGATGCGGGCGAGATCGATGGAAATTTGCGGATCGGACATCGCATCAATTCCTATAGAGCAAGCCCGCCGTATCGATCTCCGGCTTGCGGCCGGAAACCAGATCGGCGACGAGTTTCCCGGAACCGCAGGCCATGGTCCAGCCGACATGGCCGTGGCCAGTATCGAGGAAGAGATTTTCGTAGCGTGCCTGTCCATGCACCGGCACGGAGCCCGGCATCATCGGACGCAGGCCCGACCAGAGCACGGCCTTCGTCTCGTCGATGGCACCGGGGAAAAGGTCGTGCGCGGTGCGGAACATGGTCGCGAAATCGGCGGGCTTGAAGCTGCGGTCGTAGCCGGCGAATTCGGCGGTGGAGGCAAGGCGCAGCCGGTTGCCGAGACGGGAATAGGCGATCAACCGGTCCTCGTCGACGCCGCCCATGGTCGGCCCCTTGTCCGCATCGATCGGCAGGGTGGCGGTATAGCCTTTCACCGGATAGACCGGCACGTCGATGCCGATCTTGCGCGCCAGCAGTGCACTTTCCGGGCCAAGCGACAGCACCACGGCGTCACAGGAAACTGGCCCCCTATCCGTCAGCACGGCCTTGACCCGCCCACCCTGGACATCGAGGCCGGTGACCGTCGTTCCGAAGCGGAAATCGACGCCGTGGCGCACGCGGGCCTGTTCGGCGAGGCTGCGGGTGAAAAGCGAGGAATCCCCTGTCTGGTCCATCGAGGAATAGACGCCGCCGGCAAGCTGATGTTTGACTGCGGCAAGGCCCGGCTCCAGCGCGACCAGCCGTTCGCGATCCACCACTTCGATGGCGAGCCCCCGCTCGGCAATGTATTGCATGTGTTTGATGCCGGCATCCATGCTCTGCTGTGACCGGTAGAAATAGAGGATACCCTTGCGCCGATCGTCGTAGGAAATCCCGGTCTCTTCCTGCAGCGCGTTGATGCATTGGCGGGCGTAGAAGGCGAGGCGCAGCTTGATCTCGGTATTGGCATTCGCGCGCGACTGCGTGCACTGCATGAGGAAACGCAGGCACCAGGATAGGAATTGCGGATCGAGGCTGAAGCGCACCTTGATGCCGAGATCGGAGCGGAAGAGTGACTTCACAAAAGTGGTAAGTGCGGCCGGCGAGGCCCAGGCGGTGGAATCGCCGGGCGAGACGAGGCCGGCATTGCTCTGGCTGGTGCCACGCGCAACGTCCTCGTGGCGCTCCAGCACGGTCACGTCATGGCCGTCCTTCGACAGATACCACGCCGCCGCCGTGCCGACGACGCCGGCGCCCAGAACGACTACTTTCATAACACTCCCCTCACCCTGGCGCGATTCCGGTTTGCGAAACGGCCAGCCCTTTCTTCTTAACTGCTCACGGCACCCTGCTTGAAGGTCGGCGCAAAGCCGCCGGAATCTCCGTCGTTGAAGCGGATAATGCGCACCTCGTCCTGGAATTCGGCGCAGGATTGCCGCCAGACAGAGCCTGGCCAGACCAGTTCCACCGAGGCATCGAGCGGCCGGTAGACGGCCGTGTAGAGCGTACCGTAGCCGCGTCCATAGGATGTCTGGTAGACCGGCGGGCGAAGAAATCCGGATAGAACGCGGTCGACATCCGCCGACCCGCTCAGCGATTTCTCCACCGCCGCCTCGCGCTCGACCGACTTGGTGATCTCGGCATGGCGAGCCCATTCGACGCCGTGCTGGTGGTTGGTGCTGACGCGCCGCTCCACCACCTCCGCCGGACGGTCGGGATTGACGTAGACGGTCGCGTGCTTGCCCTGCCGGTCGATGACGGCGATCGAATAGGACATGTGCACGGGAATGCGCTGGAGCATGGCGACGGCCTCGGCCGTGGTGCTGGCGAATTCCAGCACGTAGCGCAGCACGACGGGAATGCCGAACCCCTGCCCCGCAGCGGTGCGCCCGCCGAAGGAAAGCGAGACCGCAAGCCCGTCCTCGTTGATGCCGTCGAGCACGCCCCAGAGGCAATCGACCACCGCGACCACCCGCTTGCCGTTGAAGCGGGAGGCGAGCCAGGTGCCTTCGAGCAGGCGCGGGCTGTAATCGTAGTTGCGGATCAGCGCGGGCTCCGCGCCGGTGAGGATCGCCTGCGAGCAGCCGCCGACATAGAAAGGTGGGCACCACATGGAGAGGAAGCGTGCCTCGAGGTCGCCATCTCCAGCCGTTGCCACGATGGCCTCATAGGTCGGCAGCAGTTCCGGCATGTGCTTGCGCAGGGCCTTGAGGCTCATGAAGTACGTCGGGCGCGAGCGCACACCGTCGCGCACGAACCAGCGGCTATAGGCATGCCAGTGACGATCGAACACCCGGCGCCATTTGGGGCCGGGCATGTCTTCGTCGATGGCTTCGAACTGGAGGTCCATGATGTCCTACAGGATCTTGAATGAACCGGCTTCCGGCGCGTCGTCGCGCTGGATTTCCGTCAGCGGCTTGCTGGCATATAGGCGTTTGATGCCCTTGATCCAGTTGCTGGCACGCTCGTTCAGTTCGAATTCGTCGTCCATCACCCGCCCGCGTGTAATGAGAATGCCTAGATCGGCGCCCTCGTAACGGTAGTCGCCGGGGCCGGTAATGCGCAGGAAGAAGGCCTCCTGTTCGCTCTCGATCGCCTGGCGGTGATAGTCGAAGCGGTCGTAGGACACGCTGCCATCGGGCGCCATGCGGTAGATGCCGGTCGCCGGCGCATGGGTGACGATGTCGACAAGGTCTTCGGTCGACTTGATGACCACCTGCGACCAGGAATCGATGAACTCTTTCCGCGCCCAGCGGTCATTGAGTTCTTCGACATCAATCTTGTACTCAATGCCGGAGAATTCCATCAGGTGGAACAGGAAGAGCGGCGCATCGGCATAGGCGAAGGCGGCATGGTTGGTCATCGAGCTTGCGCCGCAGATGCGCGGGTTCAATTCGCCGAGATAGACCTCGTTATCTTCGACATCGATCAGGAAATCGAGGTCGAAATAACCGCGATAGCCCTCTTCGCGCAGCTGGTTGCCGAAACGGTAGGCCATGTCGCGTGCCTTGGCGCGGATCTTTTCCGAAAAGGCGCCCGGAAAAATCTCGTTGCCGCACCAGCCGCCCTTGTAGGGCGTCAGCGCCGGCTGGCCGACGACTTCGGTCAGAAGCGGGCCGACCAGCGTGCCGGAGCCCGTTGTGCAGGCCTCCATGGTCGCACCGCGGCATTTGATGCGCTTCATTATCTTCACTTCGTCTTCCGCGGCAATCTCCGCGGCGTGACGGTTGTAGTCGTCTTCGCTGGCGATGAAGAAGGTGGTGTGGCCGCTGTCGCCGAAGGCGGTCTGCACCACGAGATCCTTGCCGATGCCGGCTTTTTTTGCCGAGGCGAGCAGTTCCTCATAGGTGCGCGCCGGCGCGAGCGTATTGGGCACCGAGGGCACGCCGGCCTTGTTGCCGATGCGCACGGTCTCCATCTTGTTGTCGCAGCGCTGGCGCAGTTTTGCCTTGGGAAACCAGACCTCTATGCCCAATTCCTCACAGATTTCTTCAGTCGATTCATCAAACATCAGGAAGGTCGCGACCGCGCGGCCACCGCGCTTGGTGATATAGTCGATCACCTCCTTGTGCTGCAGCAGGTAGTTGTTGATATCCTCGATGCTCTCGAATTCAGCATGGGGGATTTCGGAGGGGACGAAGACGTTGGGGTGTCGGCCGTCGAAGCAGTCGATATAGCTGACGAACTTGAAATTCCGCACCCATTCGTCGATGCCGATCAGGTTGAAGTTCGTCGCGGAGATGAAATAGATCGGGCGCTCGTTGCGATGCATGACGACGCGCAGGTCGGCAACATTTCGAATGGTTTCCATGATGTACCCCTCATTTTTCTTCGAGTGCTTATTGCGCTTGTCGCGCTTCTTTTCGTCTTTCCGCGCTTTCTTCTTTTTCGACATGCCCCCCGGTCCGTCGTTTGGGTTATCGTTTCAGGCGTGACGTGACGTGCTTGACTTCCAGGTAGGACGACAGGCCCCACGGCCCGAGTTCACGGCCGATGCCGCTCGTCTTGAAGCCGCCCCAGGACGTCTGAACGAAAATCGCCTGCGGACTGTTGATCCAGACATGACCGGCCTCGATGGCATTGGCCACGCGATTGGCCTGCGCCTCGTCACCGCTGACGACGGTGGCGACGAGGCCAAAATCGCAGTCATTGGCGAGTGCGATGGCCTCTTTCTCCGTCTCGAAGATACGGATGCAGAGCACCGGCCCGAAAATCTCCTCGCGCCAGAGCGCGCTGGTCGTCGGCACATCGGCAAAGATCGTCGGTTCGATGAACCAACCGTGCAGCCCGGCCGGCTTGCCGCCGCCGGTGAGCAGTGTCAGCCCCTCGGCCTTGCCGCGCTCGATATAGGCTAGCACCTTGTCGTGCTGCGCCTTCATGGTGATCGGGCCGATCTGCGTCCCCTCATTCAAGGGATCACCGGGCTTCAGCGCTCGGCTTCCGGCGACTATCGCGTCTATTAGCTTTGGCGCAATTGATTTTTCCACCAGAAGGCGGGAGGTGGCGGAGCACATCTGCCCAGCATTGAAGAAGATGCCACCGAGCACGCATTCCACCGCCTCGTCGAAATCCGCGCTGGCGAAGACGACGATGGGCGACTTGCCGCCGAGTTCCAGGCTCACCGATTTGACGCCCGGAGCACCGGCCGCCATGACGCGTGCACCAACCGCGTTCGAGCCGGTGAAGGAAACCTTTGCGACATCGGGATGCGTCGTCATCGGCGCGCCGACGCGCTCGCCGGTGCCGGTGACGATGTTGAGCACGCCGGGCGGCAGCCCGATCTCCTCGGCAATGGCGCCGAGTTCGAGTTCCACCACTGGTGTGATTTCGGACGGTTTCAGCACCACGGTGCAGCCAGCGGCGAGCGCGGGGGCGACCTTCCAGGAGGTCGTCACCAGCGGGAAATTCCAGGGCACGATGAGGCTTGCAACGCCTGCCGGTTCCTGCCGCAGCCGGGCATGAAACCCCTCGTCAGGCAGGGCGACATTCGCATCCTGTCGGTCCTGCAAGGTGATGGCCTGTTCGGCGTAATAGGCGAAGGAGGCCGCCGCATCGGCCATGTCGATGCGCGCCTCGCCGAGCGGTTTGCCATTGTTGCGGGACGAAAGGCGGGCGAGTTCTTCGGCGCGGTCCTGAAGCTTTTCCGCAATGGCGGCGAGGTAGCGGGCGCGTTCACGACCGCCGGCGTCGCGCCATTCCGGAAAGGCGGCCTTCGCCGCCGCTACAGCCTTCTCCACATCCGCCGGGCCGCCGGCGGCGACCTCGTGATAGACGGTACCGCGATAGGGGTCGAAGACCGGGATTCGGCCGGGCTCTACCGGGTCCTGCCAGCGGCCATCGATGTAGAGCTGGTTCCGCATTGTCCCCTCACGCTGCGAGTATTTTGGCGAGCTGGGCGCCGGCCTGGATTTCGATGATGGTGGGGATGGTGCGGGTGGCC
>NZ_WUMK01000029.1 GCF_009827055.1 Shinella kummerowiae | reverse complement strand
AGCCTATTCATCTGACGGCCTTTCCGGCGTCGTCGAAGCGGTGGATTCGGGTTTCGTCGGGGGTGAGGTAGACGGTGTCGCCATGGGTGACGGGGAAGTCGCCGCCGGCGCGCACGGTCATCATGCCGATGCCCTCGACATTGACATGCAGGAAGGTGTCGGAGCCGAGATGTTCGGCCACACCGACGAGGCCCTTCCAGGTGCCGCTGTCCTTGGAGAGTTTGATATGCTCGGGACGGATGCCGACGGTCGGGGCGTTGTACGGTCTGGCCGCCTCGCCCTTGACGAAGTTCATGCGCGGCGAGCCGATGAAGCCGGCGACGAACAGGTTGTCGGGCTTGTTGTAGAGATCGAGCGGTGAGCCGACCTGCTCGATATTGCCGGCATTGAGCACGACGATCTTGTCGGCCATGGTCATGGCCTCCACCTGGTCATGCGTGACGTAGATCATCGTGGTCTTCAGCTGGTGGTGCAGCTCGCTGATCTCCAGCCGCATCGTGCCGCGCAAGGCGGCATCGAGGTTGGACAGCGGCTCGTCGAACAGAAAGGCCGACGGTTCGCGCACGATCGCCCGGCCGATGGCCACGCGCTGGCGCTGGCCGCCGGAAAGCTGGCCCGGACGGCGCTCGAGATAGTTGGTGAGGTTGAGCACGCGTGCGGCCTCCGTCACCTTCTTGTCGATCGCCTCGGGGCTCATCTTCGCCATCTTCAGCGGGAAGGCGATGTTGTTGCGCACGGACATGTGCGGATAGAGCGCGTAGGACTGGAACACCATGGCAAGCCCGCGTTTTGCCGGCGCCTCCCCGGTGACGTCGCGCCCGTCGATCTCGATGATGCCGCTCGTGGTGTCTTCCAGGCCGGCGATCAGGCGCAGCAGCGTGGACTTGCCGCAGCCCGACGGCCCGACGAAGACGACGAACTCGCCCTCATTGATGGTCAGGTCGATGCCCGGAATGACCTGCGTCTCGCCGAACGACTTGTTGACCTTTTTCAGAATGATCTGGCCCATGATGGTTCCTCCCCGATCCTGTTCTTTACTTCACGGCGCCGAAGGTCAGGCCGCGGACAAGCTGCTTTTGTGAGAACCACCCCATGATCAGGATGGGCGCGATGGCGAGCGTCGAGGCGGCCGACAGTTTCGCCCAGAACAGGCCCTGCGGGCTGGAGAACGAGGCGATGAAGGCGGTGAGCGGTGCTGCGTTCGTCGTCGTCAGGCGGATCGTCCAGAACGCCTCGTTCCAGGCGAGGATGATGTTGAGCAGCATGGTCGACGCAATGCCGGGCACCGCCATCGGGGTCAGCACATAGACGATCTCGCCCCACAGCGAGGCCCCGTCCATGCGCGCCGCTTCCAGGATCTCGCCGGGGATCTCGCGGAAGTAGGTGTAGAGCATCCAGATGACGATCGGCAGGTTGATCATGGTCAGCATGACGGTCAGGCCGATGCGGCTGTCGAGCAGGCCGAAGTCGCGGAAGAGGAGGTAGATCGGCACCAGCACGGCGACCGCCGGCATCATCTTCGTCGAGAGCATCCACATCAGGATGTCCTTGGTCTTGGCGGTCGGCGAAAACGCCATCGACCAGGCGGCCGGCACGGCGATCAAAAGCGCCAGCAGCGTCGAGCCGAGCGACAGCACCACCGAGTTCAGGAAGAACTTGAAGTAGTTGCTCTGCGCCTGCACGGCCGCATAACTCTCGATCGTGCCCGAGGGGATGATGTCAAAACCCTGGATCGCCTCGGTCTCGGATTTGAACGAGGTGATGATCGTGTAGAGGATCGGAAAGAAGATGATCAGCGCGACGATCCAGGCGGCGATGGTGAAGACGACGGTGCGTCGTGTCGAGACGGCTCTGGCCATGGTGGTTTCCTCCTATCCCTACTTGTCGAGGTTCTTGCCGACGGCGCGCATCAGGAAGAAGGCGACGATGTTGGCAAGGATGACGGCGATGATGCCACCGGCGGAGGCTCCGCCGACGTCGTAGCCGAGAAGGGCCGTGCGGTAGATCAGGAACGGCAGGTTGGTCGACGCATAACCCGGGCCGCCATTGGTGGTGACGAGGATCTCCGCATAGACGCCGAGCAGGAAGATCGTCTGGATCAGGATGACGACGGTGATCGAGCGCGAGAGATGCGGCACCGTCAGGTAGATGAAGCGGGAGACGAAGCCGGCGCCGTCCATCTCGGCCGCCTCCTTCTGTTCGCCGTCGAGCGATTGCAGCGCGGTCAACAGGATCAGCGTGGCAAAGGGCAGCCATTGCCAGGCGACGATGATGATGATCGAAAACAGCGGATATTGCGCGAACCAGTCGACCGGCTGGAGACCGAGCGCCCGGTTGATATCGGCAAGCACGCCGTAGCCCGGATGCATGATCATGTTCTTCCACACCAGGGCCGCCACCGGCGGCATGACGAAGAACGGCGAGATGACGAGGATGCGCACGATCCCCTGCCCCCACATCGGCTGGTCGAGCAGGAGCGCAATGCCGACGCCGCCAATCACGGTGATCAACAGCACGCCGACGACGATCAACAGCGTGTTCCAGATCGACTGGAAGAAGGCCGGATCGGTGTAGAAATACTGATAGTTGAACAGCCCCGCCCAGCTGACATTCGCCGGGTTCAGCAGGTTGTAGTTCTGGAACGAAAACCACAGCGTCATCGCCAATGGCACGATCATCCACACCAGCAACAACCCAACCGACGGCGCCAACATCAATCGCGCCAATCCGCGCGTGTTCGCAGTCGACATTG
>NZ_WUMK01000028.1 GCF_009827055.1 Shinella kummerowiae | reverse complement strand
GTAGCGGGCTGGCAGCCGCCAAGGAACGCTTCCTGCTCGCTTTCCGTCAACTCCGCCCAGAAGCCATCGGTTGCAAGAAGAAACGCGCCGCTGGCCCTCTCCTCTGCCAGGACGTCTGGGGCCATGAACTCCCTGGAACGAAAGCTCTGGGTGAGAAGGTGCCGCGTGGGGGATTTTGCGATGGCATCGAGGGGCATGTCTGCCAGGGCGTTTGAAAGGGTATGGGGCGTGCCTTGCCACTGTGCCTGTCCATCATGCCTGGCAAGCAGGCAGTCTCCCGAGTGGAGGACTGTCAAGGAACCCGCGTCCGTCACGTGGAAGAGGATAATGCTGGCGGAACCCCTTGGAAACGATTTGCGAAGGGCTTGGTGAATCTCCCGGAGCTTGGCTTGCATGATCTCCGGGCCCCACGCATCGTCGGTTTCGGCAAACCAGTCGACAATAGCTTCGACGATTGCCCGTGCATATTCACCGTTGTTCGAGCCGTGCGTGGCGCCGTCAGTCACGATGGCGAGAAATCCGCCCTTCCTGCTCGCGATCCCCGCGTGGTCGCGATTGTCGTCGGTACGTGTCCCTTTTTGGCTCGACCAGCGTGCTTCGATTTTCATTGCACGGCACCATTCGCGCACTGGCTTATCGCGACAAACCTCTCGCGAACAATTTCAACGCGGCCTTCCGGTCCGCGGATATTGCCGTCGAGGAAATCGTCGAAGCCATCCTGGTCCAGGAGCGCACGGAATTTCTCGGCGATGTAGTTTCTGACGTCGCTGTCGGCGGCGAGGACCTCGTCGAGAAGTTCCTCCCTGCCATCGACAACAAGAAGGATGTCTTCAGCATCACGACTCATGATCAGATCGCCGTTTCCGCGGCCAGCATAGGCTTCGAGCTTCGTCGCCAGGAACAACGGCGGCGTCAGGATCCGGATCGCAAGGTCCTCCGACAGTTGATAATGTTGCGCTGTTTCAATTCCATTCTCGTACCAGCGATTGCCGAAACCGAGAATGTCCGGATCGTCCGGCATGAAGTCGACTTTCAGCTTGCCAAGGCGCATACGGCAGATCACTGCTTCATCTGCCGCCTCGACGAAGCCCCTTTGTCGAAGTTCGTCCTGAAGGTGAGCCCATGCGGGGAAACCCGTCAGGTCGACGATCAGGTCGATGTCGTCGGTAGCGCGCACGTCCTCCAATGTGATCGGGTCAGTGATGAACAGGGCGGTCGTGCACCCGCCGACGAAGACCAGGCGCGAGCGAAGATCTTCGCCGAGGGCGGAGGCGACGGCTTTCATCATTTCCAGCAGTTGAGCTCGGATCGCTGTCATTTGCTCATGATCCTTGACTTAAGGTGCTCGGTCGCGAGACCCACTTCCCGCTGGTTGCCAAGTCTGATCGCGTCAACCAGCGCCAGATACTCATAAAGCTCTTCATCCTTGAGAGCTGCGTCGGGCACCGTCTTGAAGAGTGGTTCCACCGCCTGGCCCATCTCTTTTCCATTGGCATAGGGCCAAACGTAGTTGTACGTCCCGCCGCTGATCAGGAGTTCGGTGAGCATAGGTGCGGCAAAGGCTGTCGGGACGCCTCGCTGCATCGGCCCAACCTGTGCGGGGAAAACGAACTTCAGCCCGTTCGTGATGAAAGCGAGCAGGTTTCTGCGGTCAGCCCTAGGTTCGTTGTTGCTTTTGTCTTTTCTGGCAATGCCGGAAGCGATACTTCGCTTGATCGACTGGGCGATCTCCGTCTTGCTGATGCCAAGTAGAGCTTCGAGATTTCGCACAGAGTAAGGCTCGCCCCCTAGGGATTCCGATCGCAGATGATCCATTCCCTTGGTGCGTTCCTGATTTTTCAGGCTGATCAGCTTTAGCAGAACGACGATATCTTGGCTTTTCATACTCACTGTCCGCTGTCCTAGGACTGAGGACAGTTAGCCCGAAGCAATCGAATATGTCAAATTGAGAGAGCTCACTTACGGTTGGTCATCCGGGGCGACGAGTTCGACGTGGCTTACACCGAGCGCCTGGGCGATGTGGTAGATGGTGATGATCGACGGATTCCTGCGGCCTCGTTCCAGTCCGCTGAGATATTGTTGGCTGTATCCTGAACGCGTTTCGACATCCTCTTGCGTCAGGCCTTTCTCCCGACGGAGGCGTGCGAAATTCCGGCCTACCAGCTTGCGCATATCCATGCGCGGAAGATCGCCGTTTACACACTTTAAGTTTATCAACTATATTATGTATCGGAGCCTCGCATGAGGATGACGACGCTACAAAACGCCTGTAGCCAGTTTACATGGGCACGGCTTGGACGGTAATTGGTTTTGAGTATGTTCGACGCTAGTACTGATGGGCCCGTGTCAGAAACCAAGCTTGTATTACGGCCACTCATCGGCTTGATGAGCGCCATGCCGCCCGAAGAAATCGAACGCCACGTCGTGCAAGAGATCGAAAAGCATCGCCGACTGCGAGACGAAGCCGTGGTGCTTGAATCCAGGATCGACCATGCAAGCAAGCTTCAGCGCAACCAAATCGATATACAGGAAGCCAGTCGCGCCTATGTTTCGGCGATGATCGCTGTTCATGCACAGCAGACCGTCGTCTCGACGCTCCTGGATATCCTTGGTTACATTCCCGACATGCCCGGGACCAAGGCGCATTGAAGTCAGATCAAGCCAAATTCCTTGGCCATGGCGGTCGCTTGCGGCAGGGTCGATGCGCCCAGCGCGGCTTTCGCGTTGCGTAGGAAAAAAGCCACGTTCGAATAGGTCGTGTTTTCGATTATGGCGATCGCCTTCATCGACTTGCCCTCTGCCGACCAGCGCAAGCAGGTCAGCTCGTCGGACTTCAAGTGGATCGGTGTCTGGTTGGTCGGTCTTGCTCGAACCAACTCGACGCGAGCGTGTAATTGGGCGGCAGCCGACGCTGCAGCCGCTGTGTTGAGGACTTGGCGTGCCGCGAAATCGGTCTCTTCGGATGCGAGCGTAAGCATCGCCACGCGGCCAAAGCCGATCCTGATCGGGATCGAGATACCCGATCGGATTCCAAACTCTGCTGCCTCGCCGTAGAATGTCCGTCGCGCCTTGCTCATCGAGGGCGTAGGTTCATTTGACCAAGCGAAGGCCTCGAACCGATCACGCGCACTTCGAACGACGGGATCGATCAACGCATAAGCCTTTTCAAAGTATCGATCCTGCCAACTCGGATGATAGTTGGAAATTGCCGTTTGCGTCCCTGCTTGCAGGTTGAGATATGCATATGCGCCAAAACCCGCTTCTCGAGTG
>NZ_WUMK01000027.1 GCF_009827055.1 Shinella kummerowiae | reverse complement strand
ATATGGGGTGAATTTTGGACGCCGATTGACAGATCATCGCCGCTGGAAACACGTTTGCATCATTCCAGCATCAGACGACGATTTTTAGCCAGTCGTTCACCGTCACCATGGCCAACGACACAACCGCCAACCACCTCCGGCTTTGTCAAGTGGTGCATCGCTCCCGGTGGGTCTGGTGGCGCCAGTTTCTCCGGCCGTATTCACTACAACCTCACCTCTACGGCCATTTGCGAAGACGGGGGCATCCCATCAGGTGTGACGCTCGGCACAACTACCTTGACCACCAGAACGTCAGATGGCGTCGACGGAACATGAACGTCGCCGCAGTGCTGGCGAGTGGAAAAATCCAGTGGAAGAATCGGCGAAGGTCGAACCGGCCCATTCAGATCACGTTCGAGACGTAGGCAGGTCAGTTGATCAAGGCATGTCCAGCCACGCAAGGGTCGGCGTTCGACTTGAGAAATCCGACGATATCAGCCTGGTCGCCTGCCAATGGCCTATTGGCGACATGCCCAAAGCCGCTTTCGAAGAGATAACCGGCATGTTCTCCGAACGCGAAACGGATCTCATCTCTTCCGGCTAGTGGCGCTCTAAAATGGGTGAACCCAAAGCGCCGATGCCAAGCTTTCCGAAACGACTTCATCACCATCCTCTTGCCTGCGAAGCAGACAGGGCCAGATGCGTCTTCGATCCAATGCAGGACAGCGAGAAGATAGGGGGCGTTGCGAATAGAGCCGCCGCCGCCGGCCCTGATGGTACTGACATTGTGATTGACCATGCTCGTCGCAAATGCGCGCTCTTCAGCCTCGACATACTCGACATCAATCGCCGGAACTGCCGAAAGGCATGGGGCGTCGCGGAGGACGTCATCGCCCGGTGTCGTTAGGTCGCCATTGGTGATACGGCGAACCAGCGCTTCGGCCACCATAGCTTGATAGTGGACGTGGAGATGTGCCCAATCGGAGAAAATTTCATTGGCGGAGACGCCCGCTCTGGCTATCCCCCGGAGAGTCAAGAAGAAATCCAGAGTGGAAACGCCATACTTCTCACAGATTGCACGCGACAGCCTGTAAGCTTTGTCTCCGTGGCCCGTCTCGACGTACTTCTTCTGCGGCATGAAGAGTGCGAGCGGTGCGCATTTGGCTCCCGCAAAGTGTCTCAGCAGACCGGCATACGATCCGGCCATGTATTCTGGCGTAAGGTTCCGAATGTCGAGAAACTGCTGATCATTGGTAGTGAAGTCGAGAATAGCGGCGTCGAAGTTCCCTGCAACCTCGCGAGCGGAGACGATGTAGCTCCCATAGAGCGACGGGCTCGCGCCGAGGGACATGTTCTCTATCTCCCAGTTGGACGGAGCTATGGCCTTCAGTGAGTTTGCCCACCCATTGACCATGATCGCGTTCGAAGTGCCAACGACAGCTACCCGCAAAATCGTCCTCCAATCGGAATCCGCAACAGATACGATATTTTCCAATCGCGGTGCAGTCCACTAGCCTCGGTATCGACTGATATACCCCTCGCAAAAGGAAATCACGATGATCACGACCCTCGCCATCCCGGATCGCTTGATCGCGCTCCGCTATGAGGGCGGTAGGTCAAGACTGTTGTTTGCGGGCAATGGTCCAATGGGGCCTACGAGGCTTTGGGCTGATTTCGCCAAATCCGCGAGTTGACTCGCAATCTGAATAAGCTGCTGAGCTGCAAGGACTCTTTCGGCCGATTGTATGTGCTGGATGGTTGCGTCGAGGTCGTTCGGTAAATGCGAGCGCTCCAGCATAGCCTTTCCTCCAATGATTCGACGCACAAAAATAACCCATGGAATTTGGTGGGTTCAACTTAAATGAGGAAGGCATAATGAACAGAGCGGCATTCTTTGCCGCCCTGCGGGGCGGAACCATGTTTCCGAAGGGTTTCAAGGTCGCGCAGGTCGACGGAACCGAAGCCATCCTAGAACGAAGTCGCGAGGCGAGGGGCGTCGCTCAGGTATCTCGCCTGTATCCTCGCCACTGCCTTTCATGAATCCGTCCCAGACCATGCAGGCCGTGCGCGAGACACTGGCCACGACCGACGACGGGGCAACCAACGCGCTGGAAAAGGCATGGGAAGCAGGCAAGTTGTCGTGGGTCAAGACGCCGTACTGGCGGAAAGACGCCGAGGGCAAATCGCGGTTCGGTCGCGGCCTCGTGCAGATCACCCGCAAAGCGAACTATCAGAAGCTTGGCCTACTGATCGGCGTCGACCTGGTGAAGGACCCCGTCGAAGGCGCTGGAGCTTCCGATTGCCGCTCATCTCCCCATCAGCGGCATGGAGCTTGGCAGCTTCACCGAAAAGCCGCTCGCCGACTACATCAACGAAAAACACGCCGACTATGAGGGCGCCAGGCGCCTTGTCGACGGGACGGATTGGGCGAATCTGGTTGCCGGCTATGCCGTTGCATTCGAGAAGGCGCTCAAGGCGGCCAGCTAGTCCCTGACGCAAGCGCCTTCGTCCTGCATGGCACCCTCCTTGTAATCAGAAAGAGAACCACCATGGACAGCAGCATCTATAGGGAGCGGGCCGGCATGATCGTCTCCGCCCTCGTGGTATGGCCCTGATAGCGGTGGGGCCGATCTAGCTTGCCGTGCAGGTTCATACCTCCAGACGCTCACGTTCGATCAGACCTGGATGGTGACGATTGCGGGGCTTGCCGGCACGGCGTTTGGATTCCTTATCGGCAAGCAGTCGAGCAACGTTCCCGGCAGCACGACGATCACCGCCGCATCTGGCACAGTCACCATGACGGTGACCGGCGATCCGAAAGACGGTTCATGAGCGAGGTAGCCAGATGAGCCCACCCGAGATTGATGCTGGCGCCCATCGTCAGTTTGGCGAATTCGTCGCCGGCATGCACGGGTTGCAGGATTCCATTCGGCGAATGGAGGAGGCTGCCAAACGATCGCAGGACAAGTCAGAAGCGAGCAGGGCAGTCGTCCACCGCCGGCTCGATGAGGTTGTTGACCGCGTCGGCAAAGTGGAAACATCGATCGTCACAGTTCAGGAGGACGTGACCGAGATGAAGCCCGTAACCGATGAGGTGCGGCGGTGGAAACTCATGGGTATGGGCGCCCTTGGGATTACCGGGCTTGCGGCGATGGCGCTCGGCGTGACGTTCAGCGAGGCGTTGAAGCGGATAGATATGGGTAATCATAGGAAAGGGGTAGCGGTGTGCGCACGATCCTTCTGCGGGTCGGCGTGGGGCCGCGTTATCGTCACGAGCGTCAATATGCCAGCCCGTCAGGTACTCGTTTGGTAGTCCTATTTTTCGTTCAACAATCGAACGAGCCGCCTGATAGGCCGCCTCAAACTGAGCCACACTTCCAGTGAAATATGGAAGGTCGTTTTTAGAGGCCGATCTAGCAACTTCAAGCTTGATACATGGTGATCGCCATCGTCCAAGCCAATGTCAAAAAGGTCTACTCGTTGATGGAGATCTAGTAGCTTCTCGTTCAACTGAGCAATGACCTGCAGGTGGGCTTCCTGCCAACAGCGAGCACTGCTGTGAATTTGCCCTTGCGCCGCATTATCCCATC
>NZ_WUMK01000025.1 GCF_009827055.1 Shinella kummerowiae | reverse complement strand
GGGGTCAGAACAAGAGCTGCTCGAAATCGTACGCTAAGACCGAACGGAGCGGGAACGTCATGCAGCGCGGAGGATTCTTCCAGGAAGTCGCAATGGCCTGAAGCCTTCGGGCATCTGCTGCTCGGTGTCCCAGGAATAGATGCCGGTGAGATTTATGTGCTCCCAGCTGAGTGGCGAGACATGCTTGAGCAATATGTCGGGGATAGTTCGACCACTTTGACGCAGATGGGCTACGGCACGGCTGAGATAAACGGTATTCCAGTGGACGATGGCGCTGACGACAAGGTTGAGGCCCGAGGCACGGAATGCCTGACTTTCGAACGATCGGTCGCGGATTTCGCCGCGCTCATGGAAGAAAACGGCCCGCTTGAGCTTGTGGGCGGATTCTCCTTTGTTAAGACCGGCTTGACATCGCCGGCGAAGTGCCGGGTTGGAATACCATTCGATCATAAACAGGGATCGCTCGATGCGCCCGAGCTCACGCAGGGCTTTCGCCAACTGGCTCGGTTTCGAGGATGCCGCCAGCTTTTTGAGGATCATTGAGGGCGCAACAGAGCGTGTCGTGATTGATGCCGCCAGATGGAGAAGGTCATCCCAGTGTTCCAGAATGAGGGCGGTATTGATCGGCGCGCCGATATGGTTGGCCAGTGCTGGATATGAGTCGGCCTTTTCGAAAGTATGGAACTTCCGGTCCTTGAGATTGCGCAGCCGAGGCGCAAAACGCTTTCCGATCAGAGTGAAGAGGGCAAATACATGATCGCTCGCACCTCCGGTATCGGTAAAGTGCTCCTCGATCTCCAGGATGGTGTCGTGGTCGAACAGGCCGTCGAGAACATAGGCTGCCTCGCTCTCGGTCGGGCTGATCGGCAGAATGCTGAAATAGCCGTACTGATCGGAAAGGTGGCTGTAAAATTTCGAGCCTGGCTCGCTGCCATAATGCAGGTTGATATCACCGCGTTTGGCGGCACGATCACTGGCCCGGAAGAACTGACCATCAGATGATGCGGTCGTCCCTGTTCCCCAGAGCTGGGCGTGGGGATGACGCGCATGGGCGTCGGTCACACATGCCTGCGCTGCGCGATAGGTTTCCGTGCGGGCATGGAACATGCGCATCCATCCGATCTGATGGGCGCTGATCCCCTTGGAGGCTCCGGCCATACGTTTCGGGCCAAGATTGGTGGCGTCCGCGAGCGTGCCGGCGAGCATGGCCGGAATGTTTTGCGGTGAATCGCCCGTTCGAACATGGGTGAACTGGTCGGCAAAGCCGGTCCACTCATGCACGTCTCTTAAGAGATCCGGCACTTCGACAAGCGGATACATTTCGCTGAGTTCGATATTTAGTTCATC
Source organism: Shinella kummerowiae (assembly GCF_009827055.1). Classification (GTDB taxonomy): domain Bacteria; phylum Pseudomonadota; class Alphaproteobacteria; order Rhizobiales; family Rhizobiaceae; genus Shinella; species Shinella kummerowiae. The sequence continues at coordinate 5,467 of NZ_WUMK01000025.1, read as the reverse complement.
GGCTGCAGCGGGCACTTCGCTCGCCAGCGGTGTTACAATCAGGGTTCCGGCATCGAGACGGACGCCTTCAAGTTTGCCGTTGCGGGCGCGATGGGCGAGACGTTTCAGATTGAAGTCCAGCAATTGTTGCATTTCGGTGAGCCAAGCCACCCCGTCGCGCTGCACACCGAGCCCAAGCTGGTCAGTTTCCTTCAGCTTGGTAAAAGTAGGGCGGGGCATGAAATTTTCATTTATCGGCCGGAACGCCCTGCTGCCTTCGACCCAGATGTCGGCCGAACGAAGCCGCTCGCGCAACGCTGCCAGTGTTGCAATCTCATAGAGACGGCGATCGGCCTTTGCCTGCCCGAAGATCAGTTTACGCTCCGCCGCGCCGAGATGAGCGATCGGGACACGTTCGGGAAGCACGCGCCTTCCTTCCGCGTAAAGGGATCTGAGTGTTTCGATCGCTGCCAGCAAAGGATCATACCGACGACTTGAATGGAATGTGAAGGTCAGGAGGAACCGGCCTGCATAATTGCGAACATTGGCATATTGCTCAGCTGCAATAAGCAAGGGTGAGGCGTCATTGTCTTCCACCATCGCCGCAAGCGTCGGCTTTGCCTGCACCAAGCGATGCCAGCCGACGTGGCGGTCGAGCGTTTCAATTGCATCTTCATCATTGTCATTGGCGCACTGAAGAGCCGATATCGTGTCGAGAAACAGCCGTAGTGCCTTAGCCGTCTCCATCCGGGTGTTCACATGGCGCTGCTTCTTGCGGTTATTCGCCTGCGAAAACAGCCTGCCGATCAGCTTGATGAACATGGTGACTGCGGCGTCGGTGAGCTTTTGCCCAAGCTTGATGATCTGCGCGATGATCGTCGCGCGCCGCCGACTGGCGTTGAAGTCGGCGGCAAGCCATGCCGGTGTCACATCGCCCTCCCGGACCATCTGCTCCCAGCGACCGGAGTGGATGCGGGCTTGTAGTCGGGGATCGATATCGAGCGCGCGGATGAAAGCGATCCTGTCGGTCAGCGTGACCAGGTTGGTTGCTCCCGGAGCATCTGGCGCAGATCGCAGCCAATGGAATCGCGTCTGTCGTATCTCGGGATCAACCGTCAAAAGATCATCGAGGGATTGGAGCTTTTCGGCTGAAAGGCCCGATATCAGGGCAGCCTCGGCGCGACGGCGGGCTATTACGCGGCCGGCAAAGCCGATCCGCTCTATTGTGTCAGGTGCGGGAAGTAACACCTTCCGCTCCCGCAGCGTGGTGACAATAGCTTGGGCAATAGAATGGCCCTTGTCCGTTGCGGTCGCCGTTTCGACGGCGGATAGTAAGGCGGCGCGCCGGTCCTGTGCTGTTGCTGTTCGTTTTCCAAAATAGGAAAGCAAATGCGCGATATGCTCGCGGCGAGTTTCCTCCCGCCTGGCATAGGAACGGAAACTCTCCGGATCAGCATCCAATTGTTCGGCTATATAATTGAGCATCGCCCTCGGCGGAATTTCGTGCACCATGAGAGCCCGGCCCGGATGCCGCATCATGCAAAGCTGGACAGCAAAGCCGAGCTGGTTATGTTTTCGCCTGCGGACTTCGATCTCCAGCCGGTCCGATGGAGATAGAGTGTAGTGACGGATCAGACTATCCTCATCGGTCGGTACGCCGAACAGCTCCTGTTGATCCTGAATTTTGAGAAACTTCCGCCGCGCCATTTTTTACTCCATACAAACTTGCGTCGATGGTTCCGGGCATGTCCGGAAACGGTCGTTTGCGTACAGGCCTAAATCACCCTGTCCACAAATTATCTTGACTTATTTGTGGACAGGCATCACCTTTCGGACAACCTATTCGGACGAAATTGAACCTTATGCCACGCACCTTTGCCTATGTCCGTGTCTCCACGACCGGACAGACCACCGAAAACCAGATTCAGGAAATCGAAGCGGCCGGCTTCCACGTCGAGCCACGCCGTATAGTCACCGAGACCATCTCGGGCAGCGTCGCCATTGCGCAGCGCCGGGGTTTCTCGCGACTGATGGATAAACTCGAAGCCGGGGACGTGCTCATCGTCACCAAGCTCGATCGGCTCGGCCGAGATGCGATCGATGTCAGTACGACGGTCAGGAAACTGGAGGAGCTGGGCGTGCGGGTCCATTGTCTGGCCCTCGGCGGCGTCGATCTGGCGAGTTCCGCCGGGAAGATGACGATGAGCGTCATCAATGCCGTCGCTCAGTTCGAGCGTGATCTGCTGATCGAACGCACGCAGTCGGGCCTCAAACGAGCCAAGTCGGAAGGCAAGACCCTCGGCCGTCCCGCTCGGCTCAATGAGAAGCAGAAATTGGATGTTCTCTCGGATTTGGCGGGCGGGATGAGCGTTTCCGCACTCGCCAGAAAATTTGACACCAGCCGCCAGACCATCATGCGTGTCAGGATCGAGGGCGACCGCTCCGTTTAAGCCGTGACTTGAGTAGGCACCCGTTTCCCTTTCGCCTCACCCCGCGCAGCAGGACAGTTTTTTCACATCCCTGTCGAAGGTCTGAGCCGCAAGCTTCAAACCTTCGACAGTCGTCAGATATGGAAAGATCGTCTCCGAGAGATCATCGATCGTCAGGCCGCAGCGGATGGCCAAGGCTGCCGTCTGAATGCTGTCAGCACCCTCTGGTGCAAGGATGTGAGCGCCAAGGAGTTTCCGGGTTGACCCGTCGGCGACCAGCTTGATCAGGCCGCGCGTGTCGCGCGCCGCCAGCGCCCGCGGCACATTGTCGAGGGAAAGGACGGAGGTGCGAACCGAATGTCCGGCAGCCCGCGCCTGCGCTTCGGTCATGCCGACGCTCGCCACCTGCGGATCGGTAAAGACCACGGCGGGCATTGCGGTGTTGTCGTAACTCAGGCTGTTGCCGTTCAATGCGTTCTTGGCGGCGAGCTTTGCGCCATAGGCGGCCATGTAGACGAACTGATCTTTTCCGGTTACATCGCCGGCGGCATAGACGCCCGCCTTCGAGGTGCGCATGCGATCATCAACGATGATGGCCCCGGCCGGTGTCAGGTCTATACCGGTTTCAGCAAGCCCAAGGGCTTCAGTGTTCGAGCGGCGTCCCGTCGCCACAAGAATCCGCTCGGCAGTCAAGATTTCCGGACGTCCGTCCCGCGCGATGGCGAGGGCAACACCACCATCATCGGTCTTGCGGGCGGACTCGTAGGTAATGCCGCTGACGATTTTAATCCCCTCATCGGCCAGATAGGTGGCAAGCGCAGCGCCGATTTCGGGTTCAGCCTCCGGCAGAAGCCGGCTGCGGAACACGAGTGTCACTTCGACACCGGCCCGTGCGAAAGTCTGGGCAAGCTCCACGCCGATGTAGCCGCCGCCAAGCACTATCATCGAGCGTGGCAGCTCGGTCAGGGCGAGCGCTGTCGTGCTGTCGAGCGGCGATACGTCAGCGATCCCCGGAATCCCCGGCAACGCCGGACGCGCACCGGTGGTGATGATAATTCGCTCGGAGCCGATGTGCTGGCCCGCGACCTGGACACCGCCGTCAACGAGGCGGGCCGGACCTTCGTGGTAGACCACATTGTTGTACTCCGGCAGCAGATCAGCGTATTTCGCCTGTCGCAGACCGGCAACCAAAGCGTCTTTCTGGGCGATCTGAGCGGCCCAATCAACCACGCGCGCGCCGCTTTCGATCCCATCAAACCGGGCAGCCGCATCGTTGGCGTGACGTACAGCCTCCGTGGCCCGGATCAGGGCTTTCGAGGGCACGCAGCCGATGTTGACGCATGTACCGCCGATCGTGCCATGCCCGACAAGAGCCACTTGGGCGCCTAGTTCGGCGGCCGTGATCGCGGCGGAGAAACCGGCCGAGCCAGCTCCGACGACCACAAGATCATAACGGCCGTTGCCTTTGTTGGAAGTTGGAACGTCGCAAGCTTCACACATTCAATTCACCTTTGTTGTCTTGTTATTCATCGAGCAGCAATTGGCATCCGCTGATGAGGCGGAACGCCGACGCCGGTAAAGATAAAGTGCGGACGCCCCAATCGCGGCGAGAGCGATCGGGATCAGCACATAGCCGGCCGCTGCGAACCATGCGGAAAAGCCAAAAGAGCCAGCGGCGACCAAAAGAAATGGCGCGGCGCAACAGATGACGGCGAGAAACCCGACTCCGCCAAGGCCGATGAACTTTCCATCTGTCATGCTGAACCTCCTTACTGCGAAACGCCGGACGGATAGCCAGCATTGGTGGTTGCGGTGATCAGCGCGGCGACATTCGTCTGGCTGTCGTCAAAGCGCACCTTCGCGATCGCCGCGCCGGTCGCCTCCGATACATCAACATCGAGCACGCCTGGAACGTTGCTGAGCGCCCGCTTCACAATCGGGCCGCAGAGTTCGCAGGTGGCATTGGCAACATTCAAGGTTACGGTCTGCTCGGCGGCAAAAGCGTGACCACCCGTCAGCAGGGACGCAGTAAGAGCAATGAGGGGCAGGATTTTCATGAGATTCTCCTTGGGATTAAGCATCGAGGACAAGGCGGGCGGCGTAGGGAAAGCCCACGGCGATAATGATCAAGACAGTTGCGACCCAAAGGCCGATCTTGGCGTTCCGATGGGATGATGGACGCGCGCAGTAGGAACCCTCGGCGCATTCAGCCGCCTTCGGCCTGCGATAGACGAGATAGAAACCGTAGCCGAGGCAGGCGAGCGCGATCGTGATAAACACAGGCTGGTAGGGTTCGAACGCGGTCAAATTGCCGATCCACGCGCCGCTGATGCCAGCGAAGAACAAGGCAAAGGGCAGCACGCAACAGGTTGCTGCGCCCAGTGCCGCAACGATGCCGCCGACCGACAGCAATGCTGCCCGATCAAAACCCTTTTCGGCTGGCTCTGTGACTGTATTTGCCAGCGTCCGTGTTTCATCCTGCATCATCGTTCACATGCTCCCGCAATTGATCTATCGTGACCCTAGTGCCTGTAGCGACTACAGGGTCAAGCGAGAAATTTTCACGGATTTGTGCGAGCTATGTGATGACACAGAATGATGAATTTTCGATCGGCGTGCTGTCCGAGCGCAGCGGCGTCAACATAGAGACGATCCGCTATTACGAGAAAATCGGCGTCATGCCGAAGCCCGCCCGCAGCGCAGCGGGTTATCGTATCTACACAACTGAACACGCAAGGCGGCTGCATTTCGTGCGGCGCGGCCGTGAACTCGGCTTCAGCCTGGACGAGTTGCGCGGCCTGCTTCGCCTGGTCGATGGGCATACCTACACCTGCCGGGAGGTCCATGCGCTCACCATCGAACATTTGAAAGATATCCGTCAGAAAATCGCCGATCTGCGGCGTCTGGAGCGGGCCATGTCGAATATGGCGGCGCAATGCACCGGCGATCAGGTTCCAGAATGTCCGGTCATAGATGCCCTTTTTGAAATGCGGTCAATCAAGCGTTCCCGCTCCGTTCAAGCTTAGCGTACGATTTCGAGCAGCTCTTGTTCTGACCCC
>NZ_WUMK01000024.1 GCF_009827055.1 Shinella kummerowiae | reverse complement strand
ATGGCCATCAAGACGTCTGGGTCCGGGGCTATGTCGATCAGGTGGTGATCGGCTGCCGCGGCGAGATCATCGCTTGTCATCCGCGGTGCTGGGAACGGGAAGACGTCGTCTTCGACCCTGTCCATTACCTGCCGCTGATCGAGCAGAAGATCAATTCCCTGGATCAGGCGGCTCCATTGCAGGGCTGGGATCTGCCAGACGAGTTCGCGACGCTGCGCCGGCTGATGGAAGGCCGCATGGCCAAGCATGGGCGGCGAGAATACGTGCAGGTTCTGCGCCTGCTGGAAAGCTTCGACCTTGCCGATCTACATGCAGCGGTGAAGCAGGCGATACAGCTCGGCGCGATCGGCTTCGATGCGGTCAAGCATCTGATCCTGTGCCGGGTCGAGCGCCGGCCGCCGCGGTTGGACCTGGCGATCTATCCCTACCTGCCGAGGGCGACTGTCGAGAAGACGTCGGCAAAGGCGTATATGCGCCTTCTGTCGAATGATGCGGGAGAAGCGGCATGAGCACCGAAGCACCAGAGATCCTGCTCACCCATTATCTCAAGACCCTGAAGCTGCCGACCTTCCAGCGCGAGCACCAGAAGCTGGCCCGGTTATGTGCCAGCGAAGGCGTCGATCATCTCGGATACCTGTTCCGGCTTGCCGAACGGGAGATGATCGAACGGGACCGCCGCAAGGTCGAACGTCGGATCAAGGCGGCTAAATTCCCCGTCGTAAAAAGCATCGACAGCTTCGAATTCACCGCCATTCCGAAGCTTAACAAGATGCAGGTGCTGGAACTGGCCCGATGCGAATGGATCGAGCGCCGGGAGAACGTCATTGCGCTGGGCCCGAGCGGCACGGGCAAGACGCATGTCGCGCTCGGCCTCGGCCTAGCCGCGTGCCAGAAGGGCCTGTCCGTCGGCTTCACCACGGCCGCCGCCCTGGTCAGCGAGATGATGGAGGCGCGCGACGAGCGGCGCCTGCTCCGGTTCCAGAAGCAGATGGCTGCCTACAAGCTGCTGATCATCGATGAGCTGGGCTTCGTGCCGCTATCAAAGACCGGCGCGGAACTGCTGTTCGAGCTGATCTCCCAGCGTTACGGGCGCAGCGCCACCTTGATCACCAGCAATCTGCCATTCGACGAATGGACCGAAACCCTGGGCTCCGAACGTCTGACAGGCGCGCTGCTCGATCGCATCACCCACCACGTCAATATCCTCGAAATGAATGGCGACAGCTATCGTCTCGCCCAGAGCCGCGCCAGAAAGATCGGCTGAAACGCTCCCTCAAAAATCGCCGCGCCGGCCTGAGACCCCCACTCGGGCTACGCCCTCCCGGCGGTCTCAGGCCGGCGCCACAGTGGCCGACTTTTGCTCCGCCCCGTGGCCGGTTTTTACTCCGCCGTTGACATGCACCATTGACGTTTTATCGCGCTGCTTATGATCTTCTCGTCAGATCGATGATTTACCTCGGCCAAGAGGAACGCGACTTGGAACTGGGTTACTTCGACGGGGCTCCGGAAAGGCAGTTGCGGAACGCGTTGAACGGCAATGAGAACGCCAAACAGTATCTGTTGGAGAACGGCTTTCCTGCCGTGCAGTTTGTCGGCCGAAATATCGGACCGGTTCCAGACCTTTCGGAACCCTATTGGGTTTCTGAACCAGTCGGATTTCGGATTTAGAGGATTTGGCGGTTTCAAGCCAGGAATACGGCTGAGGAAAGTTGTTACGGGACATCCGCCCCGTAAGACCGGCTCCGGGGAAATTCGTTTAGGGGCCGCACCACATATGGACTATCATGGCTAATGATGGAAAAGAAGATGGTGCCCCATGCCGGAATCGAACCAGCACTCCTTTCGGAACTCGATTTTGAGTCGAGCGCGTCTACCAGTTCCGCCAATGGGGCACGGCACTGCAGCCATCGCCGTTTACACGAAGCATTCGTGGGCGGCAACCGGCAAATCGGCGGCAAACGATCCTGATCACATATCCGTGCAGGTGATTTACAACGGCGAGCCACCTGATAGAACTCGGCGCCGTTCGCCGGCACCCCCGCCGGCCTGATTGGGCGATCCTGATGACGGCATTCCTCGACCTTTCCCGCAAGACATCCGCAGGCCTCCTTTCGCTCGGCATGGCGGCGACGGTGGGCGGCGCGCTCGCCTTCGAGCATGTCGGCGGCTATATTCCCTGTGCGCTCTGCCTGTTGCAGCGGGACCCCTATTACTACGGCATTCCGGTTGCGGTTGCGGCACTGGTTTCCGCCCTGTTCAGCGGCCCGGCCTGGCTGACGCGCCTGCTTTTGGCGATCGCCGGCGTCATGATGCTGGTCGGCGCGGGCATGGGCGTCTATCACGCGGGTGTCGAATGGGGGTTCTGGGAGGGGCCGGCGACCTGCGCAACCTCCGCCCAGGGCGTCACGCAGAATGCCGGCGACCTGCTGTCGGATCTCAACAGCAAACATGGACCCTCCTGCACGGAAGCGTCCTTCCGTTTCCTCGGCCTGTCCTTTGCCGGCTGGAATGTGATCGCAAGCCTTATCCTCGCCGCGATCGCCTTCAAGGGCGTGCGGTCCGCGAAAGCCTGAGATGCCGCAACCCTTGGCGTCACGCATGTCGTCGCCGCAAAAGTGCCCGGCACTTTTGCGTGACCTGCGTCAGGGCTGCAGTTCGACGTCCCAGTAGAGATAGTCCATCCAGCTTTCATGCAGATAGTTGGGTGGAAACAGTCGCCCGTTGTTGTGCAGATCCTGAACCGTCGGCTGGTAGGGCTTCTGATGCGGGAACATGCCCGCCTGCTTCGGCAGCTTGCTGCCTTTTCTCAAATTGCACGGGGAGCAGGCCGCGACCACATTGTGCCAGGTCGTCTCGCCGCCATGGGCGCGCGGGATGACATGGTCGAAGGTCAGGTCGTCGGGCGTCCCGCAGTACTGGCATTCGAACTTGTCGCGCAGGAACACGTTGAACCGGGTGAAGGCCGGGTGGCGTGAAGGCTGCACGTAGGACTTGAGGCACACGACGCTCGGCAGGCGCATCGTGAAGCTCGGGGAAGAGACCGAATGGTCGTATTCGGCGATGATGTTTACGCGATCAAGAAACACGGCCTTGATCGCGTCCTGCCAGGACCAAAGCGACAAGGGGTAATAACTCAGTGGCCGGTAGTCAGCATTCAAGACCAGAGCTGGCAGGGCCTGTGGTGAAACAGAAATCGTCAAGGGCTTCTCCTGATCGATTCGGCATCTGCCCTTCTATATTAGGCCCGTTGTTACAGCATTGTGAAGCCGGAAAGGAAAAGCGAAAACAACGTATTTCGCAAAGCTCACCCTTCGAGCACCGGCGCGACCTCGCGGCGCATCTCGCGGGCATAATAAGCCCAGAACAGCCGGGCTGAGACACCGCGCCAAGGCGACCAGCTTTCGGCGATCCGGTCGAGTTCCGGCGGGCTGGGGCGCATGGCGAGGCCGAGCGCATGGGCGACGGCATTTTGCAGCGCAATATCGCCGGAGGGGAAGATATCCGGGTGGCCGCCGCAGAACAGCAGGTAGACATCCGCCGTCCAGCGGCCGATGCCCTTGATGGCGGTGAGCTTGTGGGTCGCGGCCTTGGCTTCCATGTGACAGATCGCGTCGAGATCGAGTTCTCCGCGATCGACCGCCTCGGCTGCGCGGCGCAGCGTCTCCGCCTTGGCGCGCGACAAGCCGATCGCGCGGCAGGTCTCGTCGGACAAAGCGAGGATGTGATGGGGCGTGATGTCGCCGGATGCCTCTTCCAGCCGCCGCCAGATGGCATCGGCACTGGCGCGCGAGACCATCTGCGCGACAATGATGCCGGCAAGGCCGCGATAGCCCGGCGGCAGGCGCCGGAGCGGCACCGGGCCGGCCTTGTCGATGACGGTGAACAGGCGCGCATCGAGCAGCGCCAGGTCGACCAGACCTGCCGCGACATCCGCCTCCGAATGGATCATGTGTAATCGCATGGTGTCGAGCAGCCTCGATCCTTGTTCCGACAGTGGCTCTTCCGCGTCATTCTCAACGCGTGCCCTGTAGTGACGTGAGACGCTTCTTCGTGTCAGAAGACCTCATGCAAAGTCCTTTGTCAAAAAATCGTGTCTTTCGCTTTGCGCCGAGCCCGAATGGCCTGCTGCATCTCGGTCACGCGCTTTCGGCGATCCTCAACCATGACTTGGCGACGGCCTGTGGCGGACGGTTCCTGCTGCGCATCGAGGACATCGATCCCGCCCGGTCGCGACCCGAATTCGAGACGGCAATCCATCGCGATCTCGCCTGGCTTGGCCTGGATTGGGAAAAGCCGGTGCGGCGCCAGTCGGAGCACCTCGCCTTCTATGCCGAGGCGCTTGAGCGGTTGAAGGCGATGGGGCTGCTCTATCCGGGCTTTTTGAGCCGGGGCGAGGTGAAGGCGCGGGTCCAGGCGCATGAGGCGGCGGGCGGTGTCTGGCCGCGTGATCCGGATGGCGCGCCGCTTTATCCGACGGAAGAACGGGCGCTCGACCGGGCGCAGGCGAATGCCTGGATCGACGCGGGCCGGCAGCATGCCTGGCGGCTCGACATGGACAAGGCCCGCGCGCTGGCGCCGGCGGTTCTGGACTGGTCGGAGGCGGGCGAGGGGCCGGAGGGCGAGACGGGCATCGTGACGGCGCGGCCCGAACGCTGGGGAGACGTCATCCTCTCACGTCCCGATGCGCCGGCGAGCTACCACCTCGCGGTCGTGCTCGACGATGCGGCACAGGGCATCACCGATGTGGTGCGCGGGCAGGATCTTTTTCACGCGACGGCGGTGCATCGCCTGTTGCAAAGCCTGTTGGGGCTGCCGGCACCCAGCTACCGCCATCACGGGCTCGTGTCGGGGCCGGACGGCCGCAAGCTTTCGAAAAGCAACCAGGACACCGGGATTGCCGCCTACCGCGACAAGGGCGTTTCACCGACCGGCATTCGCGCCCTGCTCGCGGGCTATGGCTTCGTCTTCCATTGAATCGTCATCGGCTGGCGGCGGCTGTTTGCGCACGCCCCTCAGCCTGTCGAGAATCAGCCGTTTGACCCGATACTTCATCAGGGCCGCGTTGATCTCCGCGCCGAGGATGAAGATGACGCCGACGATGTAGAGGAAGACCAGGGCGATCATGATCGAGGCGAGGCCCGCATAGGTCGAGACGTAATTGGCGAAGGTCGCGAGGTAGGAGGCGAAGGTGTAGGCGCCGATGCCCCAGGCAAGCAATGTCAGCAGGATGCCCGGCAGCACGTCGGCGATCTTGCGCCGGCCGGCCGGCAGCCAGAGATGGGCGATCAGCAGGCCGACGAGCAGCACGAGGATGGTGCCGAACAGGCCCCAGCTTTCAGCCCAGGAGTAGACATAGTTCAGCCAGGGCAGCCAGTCGCCCGTTGCCCGCACGGCAAGCGGTGCGGCGACAAGTACGATGGAAATGACGGCGAGCGCCAGCACGCCGGCGATGACGAAGCCGAGGCTCGCCAGGCGCGTCACGTACCAGTAGCGCGTTTCAGCCACGCGGTAGGCGCGGTTGAGCGACACGCGCAGCGCCTCCACGCCGTTCGAGGCGAAATAGGCGGCGGCGAGCACGGAGACCGTCAACAGGCCGCCGCGCGGAATGGTGAGAACGGCCACCACCTCGCGGGAAATCGGCGCGGCGATCGATTCCGGCCAGGTGTCGAAGATCAGGTGCACGGCGGTTTCGGCGAACTGGTCGGCGCCGAGGAACGAGCCGAGTGCGGTGCCGAAGATCAGGAAGGGGAAGATCGCCAGCAGTGTCGAGAGCGCGACGTGGCTCGCCATCGCCCAGCCGTCGTCTTCGGAAAAGTGCCAGATCGCATCGAAGACGACCTTATAGGCAACGCGGATGGCGGTCGGCATCGGCAATGTCCAGTCCCTTTGCGACCGTTCTCGGCCGTCTCAACAATTGTCTGCCTGGGCATAACGTCTTAAACCGGATTCAGTTTAAGACGTTATGCCCAAATTCGAATTTCATGACACTGCGCTTCATGGACGATGCGCAATGCTGTCGTGGTGATATGGGAAACGGACACAGATTTGTACAGGAAACCGACATGCCGTCTTCAAATGCGACAAGCCCGCCCAGCATCATCGTCACCGGGTGCTCTTCGGGCATCGGGGCGCACTGCGCTCGCGCGCTGAAGGCGGAAGGCTGGCGGGTTTTTGCGACGGTTCGCCGGGAGGAGGACCGCGCAGGCCTCGAGGCCGATGGCATCGAGGCGCTGCTGATGGATTATACCAAGCCGGACACGATCGCAGCCCTCGTCGAGACGGTGCTGGCACGTACCGGCGGTCGACTCGACGCGCTCTTCAACAACGGAGCCTACGGACAGGCCGGTGCTGTCGAGGACCTGCCGGTCGACGTGCTGCGCCAGCAGTTCGAGACGAATGTCTTCGGCTGGCACGATCTGACACGGCGGGTGATCCCCACCATGCGCAGACAGGGTTCCGGCCGTATCGTGCAATGCTCGTCGATCCTCGGCATCGTGCCCTATCGCTGGCGTGGCGCCTACAATGCCTCGAAATTCGCCCTCGAGGCCCTGTCGCTGACAATGCGCATGGAGCTTGCCGGCTCCGGCGTGCATGTCAGCCTGATCGAGCCGGGGCCGATCGCCTCGCGTTTCACAGCCAATGCGCTGATCCATATCGAGCGCAATATCGATCTCGAAAACTCGGTGCATGCGGAGGAGTATCGCCGGCAGTTGCAGCGGCTGCGCGGCGAAGCCAAGCCGGCGCGCGGCAAGCTGGGGCCGGAGGCGGTGCATGCCGTGCTGCGTCATGCGCTGACGGCGAAGGCGCCGCGGCCGCACTATATCGTGACGATGCCGGCCAAGCAGGGCGCGCTGTTGAAGAAGCTGCTGCCGGCCGCCTTGTTCTATCGCATCATCGGCAGGCTTGGCTGACGCGGCGCGGCGTCGCAGGCGAATTCGCCCGAAAATGCGTGCTATTTGTCGTGAATGCCCTATGTGAATAGGGCTGACAGAAATCAAATCGGAACGTTGGCATGTCTTCCTTTCTCACCTTCATGACCCTGCTCGTCATGGGCCTCGTGGTGATCGTGCTCGTGCGCGGTCTCGTCAACATGGCCAAGGGCGGCAGCGGCAACACATCGAACAAGCTGATGCAGGCCCGCGTGCTCTTGCAGGCGGTCGCCATCGTCCTCATCATGCTGACGCTCTGGATCACCGGCGGCGGGCGCTGAGGGGACGATGGTCAAGCTCAACAAGATCTATACGCGCACGGGCGATGACGGCACGACCGGTCTCGTCGCGGGACCACGCCGCAAGAAACACGACCTGCGCGTCGAATCCTACGGCGAGGTCGACGAGGCGAATTCCTGCATCGGCCTCGTGCGCCAGCACCTTGCCGACCATCCCGCGCTCGATCAGATGCTGGTGCGCATCCAGAACGATCTTTTCGATCTCGGCGCCGATCTCGCAACGCCCGACACCGGCAAAAAACTCGACTACGAGCCGCTGCGCATCGTGCAGGCGCAGGTCGATCGCCTGGAGGTGGAAATCGACACGCTCAATGCCGATCTCGAGCCGCTGCGCTCCTTCGTGCTGCCGGGCGGCACGGAAGCGGCGGCGGCGCTGCATCTGGCGCGCACCGTTGCGCGCCGGGCCGAGCGGCGGATCGTTGCGCTTCAGGATAGCGAGGAGGCCGTCTCGGTCGCGGCGGTTGCCTATATCAACCGGCTGTCCGATTTTCTCTTCGTCGCGGCGCGCTGGGTAAACGACAAAGGCCGCGCGGACATATTGTGGGTTCCGGGTCAGAACAGATAAGCTCGTCTGCAGCAGGCCTTGGGGAAGGGGATCCATGTTCATACCGCTGCACGACGCAAATGCCCTGAAATACATCAAGGTGCAGTATGTCACGATCAGCCTGATCGTGATCAATGTCGTCGTCTGGCTGATCACGGGGCTTGCCTCCACCCAGGCCTTTTCCGATGCCACGGTGGTCGGCCTCGGCTATATTCCGGCGGTCGTCTTCGATTTTGCCGATCTGGAGCCGAGCCTCGTGCTGGTGCCGGAGGATGCGACCTACATCACCTATGCCTTCCTGCACGGCGACTTCATGCATCTCGCCTCGAACATGCTGTTCCTCTGGGTGTTCGGCGACAATGTCGAGGATGCACTCGGCCATCTCCGTTTTCTGCTGTTCTATCTCCTCTGCGCGGCGGCCGGCGCCCTCGTGCACGGTCTCGTGCAGCCGGATTCGGAAGCGCCGCTGATTGGCGCCTCCGGGGCGATTTCCGGGGTGGTGGCGGCCTATTTCCTGCTGCACCCGAAGGTGCGCGTCTGGGTTCTGGTGTTCTTCCGCATCCCGCTGCCGCTGCCGGCGGTCATCCCGCTCGCCTTCTGGATCGCGCAGCAATTCTACATGCTGGTGGTCGATGGCGACAGCGGGGTCTCCTGGGGCGCCCATGTCGGCGGGATCGTCGCCGGGGCCATCCTCGTGCTCGTACTGCGGCGGCGCGGCGTGCCGCTGTTCGACCGTACGATCGTCACGCCCAAGGCCGTCCGGCATGTCGAGGCGACGCCCGTTCCCGTCGAGGAGAGGTCGTCGGGTCCCTCCGTGCCTCCGACCCATTGGGGGCGGTGAGCATGTCGCATGTGGCAAATTGACGTGAACGTAAAGGTAATTTATAACCCCTTCGTTTTCACGTGGGGAGGGCCCGTGACACATTGTGTTTGGGGAAAAAACGCGTATCGATGTCGCCAACCGACAATCAGGGCGCCCTTGAAAGGCGCATTTTCCCTCGCGGGCATATGAAGGAAGGAAGCCATGAAGATCTTGGTCCCTGTAAAGCGGGTCGTTGATTACAACGTCAAAATTCGCGTGAAGTCTGACGGTTCGGGCGTCGAGCTTGCGAATGTGAAGATGTCGATGAACCCGTTCGACGAGATTTCGGTCGAGGAAGCGTTGCGGCTGAAGGAGGCCGGCAAGGCGGAGGAAGTGGTCGTGGTATCGATCGGCCCTGCGAAGGCTGAAGAGACGCTGCGCACGGCGCTCGCCATGGGT
>NZ_WUMK01000023.1 GCF_009827055.1 Shinella kummerowiae | reverse complement strand
TTGGCCATCACGGGATTCGGCTGCGCAGGTCCGCAATCTCGGCCTGAAGGGCATCCAACCGGTCGACTAGCCCTGACACAGCCGCCCAAAGGTAGGGCGTGCGCTTAGCTTGATCTACGCTCCACGGGACATAAACGGCCGCAACTCGCTGCGCCGTCAGCAGAGGAGCGTTAGCCTCGATTGCGTTTATCTCCGTCTGCAGCGTGCTAGCGACGCCCCTCTGCCCCGCGCTCAGCGCCACGCCGAACTCTTCCAGCAACATCTCATGCTCCGACCCATAGCTGGACCAGCCCTCCGCGACCGCTTCATGCGTCTGCGGATTGACCCAGCATACATGCCCTTCCGTCACTGCTTCCCCTGTTAAGGGATCCACCCAGCCGCCCGGCGTCGCGAGATCATGCGACACCTGGTAGGATGTCTGCGCGCCCCAACCAACGGCATAGCCGCCGCCTTCTTTCCAGGTGAACTCCCGGACAGGATCCTGCCGAATGATCTCGATCGCCCTTTCGGAAGAGAGCGGGCCGATGAAGTCCTTCCGCGTCTCGTCGGAGGTCGTATTGTAGGCAGTGCTTGTATTTGTCGTTGCTATGCTCCCGACAAGTCCGCCACGTGTATAGAATGCAAGTCGTGCCTCCGCCGCCGAAGACGGCGACGAAAAGCGCCAGATATTGGCCGCTGGATCATAGGACGTACCATAACGGCCGCCCTTTGCATGATAGCCCCCCCCCCATGCCTGTGACCCGAAACTGACGTTATCGCCGACACCGGTACCTGGCATGGTGTTGCCGAAGGCAAGGAATTCCGCAACGGTGCCCTCGACCTTTATCCCGCCAGCACGTACATCTTGGATGCGCACATTGGTGAGGCCGGCCGTGCCATTCGGCCCAACGACGCCAAGATTCGGCGCGGTGTGGCGCAGCAAACGCATGATCTGTACGCCCATTTTGCGGTTGCTCAAACCGGCTTGGCCATCGAAAACATAGTCGTGTCCGCCCCTGACTTGGCGGATTTCGTCGAACAGAACCTGTTGGACGGAGCCCATACCATTGGTCGGCGGCACCGTTGCAACGTCGCCAAAGGTGATAGCGCGGGCGCATTGGAAAATCGCGTCCACGTTACCGTCGAGCGTGATATTGGACATCGTAACGTTTCGTCCGTGTCCCCAGATGAGAGCGCCGATGTGGCCGGCCTTTCCCGCGCCAATGTAATTTGTTCCGGCCACCGGGTAGCCGGAACGCCCAAGCCAGTCCGCCCGTGTCGTCAGGTCATCGTTGATTTTGACACGAACGTCGCGAATCGCAATATTGCGCGCGTAGGCAAACACGAATACGCCGGTCTTTTGCGGGGGGATATTGGGGTTGGCAGCGAAGTCGAATTCACCCCAAGGATAGTGGCCGCAATCCTCGACATACCCGCCATCCCACACAACATCGAAAACGCCGATATTGCTGACATTGCGATCATTCGTCGGAGAGCCGACTGCGTGCGCGAAGATGGCGCAGCCGCAACGCCTGGCCGTGAAATTTTTCATGACGATGCCGATAGACCGTTTCAGGGCGTTGGTTGGCCCGCCCCAATCGCCGGACTGGCCACCAACGCGGATAGCGCGGAAACAGTCCTCCGCCACACAATCCTCATAGACGACATTGGTGGCGCCAAGTTCAACACCGAAGGCGCCGCCGCCGGTCCCATTGCCTGTGCCGTCGCGCATCTTGCGTCCGACGCAACGCACGAAGCGCGCATTCGAAAGTCCGCGTGCACCGCCGAAGAGGTTGGCGTTCTGCTTGGCGGCCGGCTCCGGCAGTTTACTGCCGTCTAGGATGACATCACTGATGTAGACGTTGCTCACGATCCGCCGAATCTCCGGCTCTGGTGGCATCCAGACGTTGTTCACAAAGCCACCCGAGGCCGGCCAGGCAGTCGGATACAAGATTGCGCCCTGGCCATAAACAGTTAGGTCGCTATCCCAGCATATTGCCTCGGAGCAGTTATATTCCAAACCCTCCATTCTGCACGGGATTTTGGCGCGTGCCGCGTAGCTCCATGCCGCTTGCACGGCCGCCCGGTCATCAGCCACGCCGTCGCCGGCCGCACCGAACATCCTCGGTGTCACGTGGAGGGCAGGCGCGAATTTCCGGCCGGCGGCGTCAGGAAAAGGTCCATTCACGTCCGGCTGCATAACCATGCCAGCCACGAGGATCATGTCCTGCGCCACCGTCGCCATCGCCAGTGCTGTGATATCGGCAAACCTGCGCATCGCTTGTGGCACCGCGCCATACCAGACGCGACCATCGGCTGAGAGGAAGGTGTCCGTGCTCCCGTTTGGCGCGTCGATGTAGAGCCCGGCGCGCCCGTCACCGATAGCGAGCCATCCGCGGAGCGTGATACCGTGCACCGACGAAGGAATATCGGCAGCGACCGCCGCCGCACGGGTGTCGAACTCGAATTTGCCGTTCGCCGCAGCAATCGCGATTTCCGCTGCAGCCCGCGCCTCCGCAAGCGAAGCCCCCTCTGCCTGCCGGTTGACGAGTTGGTTGTCCGAATTCCAGCCGAGCAGGCTGACGCCGTCAGACGGGGGCAGGGTCTGCGATACGCCGTCAAACTGAACCTTCAACGCCGGGTCGGATTGGGTTAAGTGGGCCGCACCCGTGTCGCCAGCAATGAGCGCACCGACACGCAGGAAGGAACGACGATCCATGCATACTCCATTCTACCGTGGAATATGCAGACAACCAATATTTCCCGTGGCTGGCAAGAGCACTACC
Source organism: Shinella kummerowiae (assembly GCF_009827055.1). GTDB lineage: Bacteria > Pseudomonadota > Alphaproteobacteria > Rhizobiales > Rhizobiaceae > Shinella > Shinella kummerowiae. The sequence continues at coordinate 12,366 of NZ_WUMK01000023.1, read as the reverse complement.
GCGCGGGGACGGTAGCAATCCCAATGCCATCATATCATGCTTACACAGCGTCTCGTTGAAATTGGCGCATGGCTTTTGCAAGACGAGATGAATCTGAATCGATAGTGCAAACGGGAGGTTTGCGATAGGTTCACCCTTGCACGGTCCCGTTTGAGCTAGCACCAGCGGGCTGCCCTAGCATATGCCATGGAGCGCGGGCCGACACTCTATCTCGATGGCGTCGTGCGTTGGCGTATGGGCGATCTGGCCCAATGGCTGCGGGACGAATTCCGTGCCTCGGTGAGTGAACAAACGCTGAGCCGAGAGGTGCGCGCCATGGACTGCCGCAAGCTGGCTTTACGCGAGGGCGACGATGCGACCTTCAAATGTCAGTCATGGAAAGCAATTGTCTGCCAGTCGCTGACTTCGGCTTGTTTGAGAGTCGCTAGCATCGCTTCAGCGGGAGGAAGAGTAAGACGTTCAGATTGTCGTGAGAGCCAACGGGCATGAACCAGGCGGATTTCAACAGGAATGCGATTGACGCCGAGAGCTAGAGCCGCCGCCATGCGATGTTTCCCGCTGCTATGCCGTACGAGCCGACCGTCCGCATTAATCGCGACGCCGATAGGGCGCTCTGCAAGGTCTTGCCAAAAAGAGCGTGTCCATCTGTGTCCACGGCCGGTGTGATTAAACAACCCAAAAATGGAGTGATGCACAATGCCCTTAGTCTCGATGCTTTTGATGAGAGCAAGGTAATATTCGAAATAGCTGTCCAATTTTTCTATCGTATCAATCTCGACGCGGTTACGTTTCAACATGTCGCCGCGCTTGATTTTATCGACGTAATGAAGGTACCGGGGGCCTCGGCGAAAATCCCGGCCGAATTGGGAAAGCTCGACAATCTCGGAATGAGAACGTGAGCCGTGGAGGGGGCGAGTAATAGGCTTCCAATCGCTACCATCTACAAAATACTGACCGATCCAACGCACGCGCTCTCCATCGAAGAGGTGGTCATGCAGCCGTTGATTCACAGTTTTTGGGTCAATCATCAGAAGGAGTGTGTCGCGAAAATAGAAGCGGCATTGCACGGGCGATAGAGCTCCGCCCCCTCGCATAGCAACTCGCTTAACTGCCCGGTCGAACCGGCTCGCGAAGCCAATTTGCGCAGCCAGATAGTCATATACCGGCACGAACTCGGTCACGCGCCGAAGAAATGACGGCGCTGGTAACGGCATGCGGGCCGCTACTTGTTGATAAGTTGGCCCTGGAAAATTCTGCTGTTTAGTCAATTCGGTATCCGACTCCTTAAGAACTCTTACGTCGTTTGCTACCTAAACGTAGGAATTAGTCGAGTCCGACAACATTTGACCCCTAAAGTGACGCGTGCAGACGCGCAACGGCGCGGAGAGCGGTTGTGAAATTAGACACAACCTGATGTAATCGTCATGGCTTTTGAAGATCATTCGGGGGAGCCGTTCGTCCCTTGCGTCATGGTCAAATCTCAAATTATGTGGCCGATGTCGGAGAAAAAGCTCAAAGTTGAGGGCCGAGTCTTGAGATCAAGTTGAAACGACACCTCAACCTCTGTTCCCCGCGTTTATGAGGAACATGAAGCTCCTGCCTGTCGCCTGTAGCCAATTTCGGCGATGGAGAGGTTGCCTTGCGGTCGCAATCCGACGAACCGACGAGAATGAATAATCTGGCAGGACATCGTGATGTCTCCTTGTTCGCCAATATAGGAGGCGGCGTCCTTAAACTCAATAACTGAAAAGCTGCGAGCAATGACGTGTCGGCGGTGACCTGACCGTCAGACTAGCAGCGACGAGCGCCGGGCCAAACCTCGTTGAAGGCGTCGGTGGAAGGATTGCAGGCGCGGCTCCACATCTGACGGTTGAAGTTAGAGCACGACCAACTTTGATGCTTGACATCTGGTTTGATTTTTTGAATGAAGCCCCGCGGCAGGATAGGTCACGGCCCCGGCCCCTTATGTCCGGCTAGCCATTCTTTAGAGGACATTTTCGGAATGCATCTTTCTCATTTGGATAGGCTCGAAGCCGAGGCGATACATATATTTCGGGAAGTGGCGGCAAATTTCTCGAATCCGGTGATGCTCTACTCCATCGGCAAAGATTCGTCTGTCATGCTGCATCTCGCGCTGAAGGCGTTTTATCCGGCAAAACCCCCATTTCCGTTTCTGCACATCGATACGACGTGGAAATTCAAGGAAATGATCGCTTTCCGTGACCAGATTGCAAAAGACCTTAGCTTCGACTTGCTCCTTCACGTCAATCCGGACGGAATTGCAGAAAACATAAATCCGTTCCGGCATGGTTCCAACTATCACACCCATGTGATGAAGACATTGGGTCTTCGTCAAGCGCTCGATAAGTATCGGTTCGATGCAGCTTTCGGAGGCGCCCGTCGTGATGAAGAGAAGTCGCGAGCCAAGGAGCGGATATTCTCTTTTCGTACCGCCAAACATACTTGGGATCCAAAGAACCAGCGACCGGAGATGTGGCGCACATACAATACCCGGGTCAATAACGGCGAAACCATTCGTGTATTCCCGCTTTCGAATTGGACAGAACTGGATATCTGGCAATATATCCTGAAGGAAAGCATCCCAATCGTTCCGCTTTATTTTGCCAAGGAGCGCCCAGTCGTCGAGCGGGATGGCATGCTGATAATGGTGGATGATGATCGCATGGAACTGGAGGCAGGCGAGACGGTCGCGAAGCGCCTGGTACGTTTCCGTACCCTTGGTTGTTATCCTTTGACTGGAGCCGTTGAATCCGACGCCGACACGATGGAGAAGATTCTGGCGGAAATGCTCACTGCCCGCACTTCGGAGCGTCAAGGTCGCATGATCGACAAGGATGAGGCTGGTTCAATGGAGAAGAAAAAGCGCGAGGGATATTTCTGATGACGCGAGAATCCGCAAGCGTCTCGGCTGGCGATGTCGCCGCCTATTTGAACGCCCAAGAGCGCAAGTCGATGCTTCGCTTCTTAACCTGCGGCTCTGTCGATGATGGAAAATCGACGCTCATTGGTCGCCTCCTATATGATACAAAGCTGATATTCGAGGACCAGCTTGAGGCGCTTGAAAGCGACAGCAGAAAGCACGGTACAGCCGGTGAAAATATCGATTTCGCGTTGCTGGTTGACGGTTTGGAGGCCGAACGCGAGCAGGGCATCACCATAGATGTCGCTTATCGTTTCTTCGCGACGGAGAAGCGAAAGTTCATCGTTGCGGATACGCCTGGCCACGAGGAATATACTCGTAACATGGCGACAGGCGCCTCCACTGCGGACCTCGCCGTGGTTTTGGTCGATAGCCGCCAAGGTATATTACGCCAGACACGGCGGCACTCCTTCATCGCTTCCTTGCTCGGAATACGCCACATCGTTCTGGCGGTGAACAAGATCGATTTGATCGCCTACGATCAGGCAACCTTCGATGACATCGTCGCTAACTATATGGTTTTCGCAAAAGATCTCGGTTTCGATACGATTGTTCCTGTCCCAATATCGGCTCGCTTTGGCGATAACATCACCACTCGTTCCGAGAATATGCTTTGGTACAAGGGCCCCACCCTTTTGGAGCACCTTGAGACTGTGTCGATCGAGACCTATGCGCTTAGCAGACCGCTCCGCTTTCCCGTCCAATATGTCAGCAGGCCGAACCTCAATTTCCGCGGCTTTGCCGGGCAGGTTGCCTCCGGTCGGATTGCGGTTGGCGAAGAAGTTATGGTTGCGAAGTCTCAGCAGGTTTCGAGGGTCAAGGAAATTGTCACGCGCGGTGGCAAGCTCACTGAAGCGGTAGAGGGGCAGGCGGTTACTATCGTTCTTGAAGACCAGGTAGAGGTTTCGCGCGGAAATATGCTGGTTTCGCTCTTGGATAGGCCAAGTGTCGCCGATCAATTGCAGGCCCATGTTATCTGGTTTGACGTCAATCCACTTATTCCGGGACGCAGCTACATTCTTCGCACCGAAACGGATAGTGTGAACTGCTCGGTGACGGCACTGAAATATGAGATCGACGTCAATACCTTCGCCCAGGAAGCTGTAAAGTCGCTTTCTATGAATGGTGTAGGGGTGTGTAATATCTCTCTGCAGTCCCCAATCGCCTTCGATCCATATAAGCAGAACCGCGCCACCGGAAATTTCATCATCATCGACCGCTACACGAATGCGACGCTAGGGGCGGGCATGATCGACTTTGCGTTGCGGCGGGCCGAAAATGTGCATTGGCAGACACTGGAGGTCGACAAAAAGGCTCGCGCGTTACTGAAGCATCAGAAACCAGCCGTTCTTTGGTTCACTGGATTATCAGGTTCGGGCAAATCGACGATCGCTAACAGTCTGGAAAAGCAACTTCACGCCAGCGGCAAGCACACTTACATGCTGGACGGCGACAATATAAGGCATGGGCTTAACCGCGATCTAGGCTTCACTCCAGAAGACCGGGTTGAGAACATCCGGCGGGTGGCTGAAGTTGCAAAGTTGATGGCCGATGCGGGTCTGATCGTGCTGGTTTCCCTCATTTCACCGTTCCGCTCCGAGCGTCGTCTTGCACGTGATATGATGGATGATGGTGAACTTGTCGAAATCTTTGTTGATACCCCAATCGAGGAATGCGAGAAGCGTGATCCGAAGGGACTTTATCGCAAGGCGAAGATCGGGCAGATTGCGAATTTTACGGGTATCAGCTCCCCGTACGAACCGCCCGAGAACCCGGAAATCCATTTGCCCACAATCGGTCATGACCCACAGGAGCTGGCTGGGAGAATTTTCGACTTCCTGAAAAGAAGAGGCGAGAATTGACGTGACCTTCCTCGAAAGTTTTGAGCAGATCGCGTTCGCCGCTGGTCGTGTGATCATGGAAGTATACCACAGTGAGATCGCGATAACCACCAAAGCCGACAAGACACCGGTAACAGAGGCGGACGAGAGAGCCGAAGCATTGATCTTAAAGGAATTGCGAACACGGTTTCCCGATATTCCCGTTGTCGGGGAAGAGGAAGTGTCCGCTGGCCACGTACCGAGGCTCTCCGAAAATACCTTCATTCTGGTAGATCCGCTCGATGGTACGAAGGAGTTCATCAATCGGCGCTCTGACTTTACTGTCAATATAGCACTTATCGAAAAAGGGGTGCCGGTGGCGGGGATCGTTTTTGCCCCTGCGCGGGGCGTAGCTTATGTAGGAGCTGGGACCAAAGCTGAAAAGCTTGTCGTATCTCAAGAAGGTGTCCTTATCGATCGGCAACCGATTAAATGCCGGTCTAGGGGCGACAGGCTGACGGCGGTGGCGAGCCGCTCGCACAGTACCCCCGAAACCATTGCGTTTCTCAAGAAACAGGGCATCGAGGATCACAAGTCCGTCGGCTCTTCCCTGAAGTTTTGTCTCGTTGCTGAGGGCGAGGCAGATGTATATCCCCGCTTTGGCCGAACCATGGAGTGGGATACGGCAGCTGGCGACGCAGTGTTGCGAGCAGCCGGCGGAGTAACACTTAAGACAGATGGATCATTATTCTGTTATGGAAAGGTCGATCAGCCCGATGACGTTGCCTTTGCTAACCCGCATTTTATCTGCTGGGGCCATTTTTCAAAACCGCTTTAGGGTCAACGAAGCTCTTGATTGACTGGCAATATTCGCTATTGGGCCTCTTTGTCGGCGCCTTTGTTGGTATAACCGGAGTAGGCGGTGGCTCTCTTATGACCCCGATCCTCGTGCTATTTTTTGGCATTCATCCGATTGCAGCTGTTGGCACTGACCTTCTTTATGCAGCGATCACGAAACTCGTTGGAACGGTCGTACATGCACGTAAACAAACTGTGAACTGGACGATTGTCCGTCTTTTGGCGACAGGTAGTATCCCAGGGGCACTTCTGACCATATTCCTGATTTCCAGCATCGGAAAACCAAGCGGCGGGGCGGCCAACCTAATTGTAGCCGCCCTAGGTTTCATGCTTGTCCTAACTTCCGTTCTACTAATTTTCCAGAAGCAGCTTTTGCTGTCCGTGGAACGGTGGGGAAAGCCGCCGCACGCGAACATCTCGCCTCAGCACTATCCCTGGCCGACGGTAGCGGTCGGTTTCATCATTGGCGTACTTGTAACGCTGACCTCGGTTGGCGCAGGCGCGCTCGGCGCTACCATGATGCTGATCCTTTATCCGCGGCTGCGGCTAACGGATATAGTCGGCTCCGATATCGCGCATGCGGTTCCACTGGCATTGATTGGCGGAATTGGGTATTGGGCCATGGGAGGAGTCGACTGGAGCCTACTCACGTCGCTCCTGGCTGGTTCCATACCAGGCATCATCGTCGGCAGCCTCCTTGCCACGTCTGCGTCTGACCGTTTCATTCGTCCCATGCTTGCTGCTGTGCTAGCGGTCATAGGCATGAAGCTAATTCTGTCTTCATGACGTCAGTTCTGATTTGCCTGGACCGAATTGTAAACCAAGTGTGAATCACTATTCCTACTGGATGATGCAACGGTCAAAGCGTGGCGAACAATATGAGAAAGAGGCGAAAGAATGGATTATCGAAACAGTAAGATCGCGGTTATCCACATCGGCACGATGAAGGTTGGGACAACCAGCATCCAAAAATTCATGGCTGAGAACAAAGAAAAAATTTACGCCGACACGGGCCTTTGGCCAATATGTCAATATACCAGAACGCCTCAGCAACTTCAAGAAATACTAAGATCTGAAAAGGCAACAGGCAAGTCACTGATGATTTGTGACGAAGGGTTTTGGCACCATGCATTCGTAAACAAGCGGGTGGATTTGCTGGGCATCAGAGATATTCTTGCGGATTATTCATTCAAAGTCGTACTGTATGCCCGGCGTCCGGCCGAATTTCTGGAATCGTGGTATTTGCAAGGGTTGAAGTCTGGCACGGGAGCAGTCACTCTTGACAAATTCCTTAACTCGCCATCCGTAAGTGAAGGATTGAATTTCCAAGAGCGGCTCCCGAGATTTGTGAAAACCTTCGGCGACGTGACGGTGCGAGCCTATGAGCGTAGCCAGTTGGTTGGAGGCGATGCCATTACAGATTTCCTGTCATTCTGCGGCATTTTGCCAGACGGCTTTGTATTCCCGGCTAAGGCAAATGAGACACCCGATCCCAACGCACTCATGATGGCGAGGTTGATGCGTGAATTTGCCCCGCAAAGCGATCACGAAAATCTGCGCCGGGCAACCGAGCGCCTTACATCCAAGGAAAGATACTCAATACTAACATCTGACGAAATCGTCGAGATCAATCGTCGATACTCTCCGCAAATCCGGTTTCTGCAAGAGCAATATGGGAGGCCCGGCCGAACTTCCTTCTTCGACGAGGCAACTGTCAGGCTGGGTCATTCGGATTCCCGCTCAATACGTCGGATTTATGATGAGGTCATTACGGAAATTCTGCGAAACAAAACAACTCGTCCCAAGTGGAGTCTGTCGCGGTTCGGAGCGAAATGACATTTTAGGCTCTTGCTGTGCTCTGAGCCTCTCCGTTGGACGGCCGGTGAATAGCACCTAGGGTCAGGACTCGCTGATCAAAGTGACCTGAGCCCCTTGTTCCCTCCAGTTTTCGGGAGAGTCTTGGGTTTTCACTCTCGCCTTATGCCGCCTGTTTTTCCAGAGCGATTTTCAATGCGAACTCATTGGGCGTGATATTGCCCAGTGGGGAGTGTGGTCTTTCGGTTGTAGTCCTCCTTCCATTCGGTGATGTCTGTCCGCGCTTGTGCCGGCGATGAGAACAGGGTTTCGTTAAGGCATTCATCCCGGAACCTGCCATTGAAGCTTTCCACGAAATCGGTTTACCTAGTGCGATGTAGTGCCATTCGACGCGCGTACCTTGGCACCACTTGAGAACGGCCATGCTCGTCATCTCCATGCCGTTGTCAGAAACAACGATCCGTGGCTTTCCGCGCAAGCGGTGAATCGCATCCAGTTCCCGTGTAAGCCAGCGAACCTGAGAGCGATCTGTCGACGACCAGCGCCAGGCATTCGCGGGTGAAGCCGTCAACGACAGCCAAGACCCGAAAGCGACGACCATCCGTGAAAGCGTCACTGACGAAGTCGAGGCTCCAGCGCTCATTGGGACACGGCGGCAATGCAAATGGCCGTCGCGTTCCCAAGGCGGGCTTGCGACCGCCACGTTTGCACACAGTCAGCTTCTCTTCACGATAGAGACGTCGGGGTTTCTTCAAGTTCATGACGACCCACTGCCGATCCAGCATGACGTGAATGCGCCGATAACCGAACCGACGGCGCTCGGACGCGACCATCCTCATAGCCTCACGGATATGCCTGTCATCGCGCCGAATGCTGCGGTATCGCAGCTCGACCGATCAATGCAGAGAACTTCGCACACCCGACGCTGGCTCACACCATGCGTCTCGCAGACATGAGCTACAGCATCTCGCTTCACATCGGGCGTCACAATTTTTGCGGCGACGTCCTTCAAAACCGCATTATCCAGCATGGTCTCGGCTAACAGCTTCCTCAGCTTGGCGTTCTCATCTTCCAGAGCCTCCAGCTTGCTGGCATCGGAAACCTCAGTGCCGCCAAACTTCGCCTTGTATTTGCAGAAGGTCGCGCCCGATATACCGTGCTTGCGGCAGACCGCAGCCGTCTTCAGGCCGTTTTCCTCTCCCTTCAAAATCCCGATGATCTGTTCGTCCGTGAACCGTGAATGCTTCACGCTCGTCTCTTCGCTGTGACGGACTTTACCAAAATTTGGAGGAACATCAGGGGCTCGGGTTACAACGGGGTAAGGTCACACCTCAAAAAACTGTCTTTTTTTATCCAACTGATCTATCCAAGACACGCGACCGCAAAAACACCGAAATAGGGACTCATGGTGGAGGGAGATCTCGTACTTGAAAGCGATGGTGCTATCATTCCCTCGATCCGTATGTCTGAGACAGAGAATACAGAACTTGTCGCGCTTACGGGAGCGCTCCAGGCCGGACTTTACGATGCCTTCTGCGAGGCGTCGCACCTCACCGGCGGCATCAGCGGGCGCGTTATCGTGACAGGTATCCGCAAGTCCGGTCATATCGACGCGAAGACCGCGGCCACTCTAACATACGCTGACACACCGTCCTTCTTCGCCCATATTCTTGAAGCGAACGATGGCGATCCTGGAATGATCGCGCGGGATGAGGTTGTTTTTCGCCATATTTTGGATTCGCGAGACCTCCGATCTTCCATGCACTATCAATTATACGCGCTTCTTCCAAATTCTCTAGATCTCCTTCACCTATGGCAAGTATTTTTCCTCGGTACGGGAGGACATTATGATTTTCCTGCTTCGGATGGAGAACGAGGCCCACCAACACAGCTTAGCATCAACAAACTATACGCTGACTCAACTATCGATCGTCAAAAATAAAATGTATTCTGGCGAAAATATACTGCCAAACGCGCTCAGCACCTTGATGTCGAATGCCATCATAATACTCGCCCAGAAGCGCGATGGCTGCGCCGGCATCACTCACAATCTGATATGCGACCACGCCGAACCCGATTTCGTGATAACGCGCAATCCGAATAGGGTAAAGCCGACGACGCTGGTGATGTGCGCGCTCGGCTTGATCAGCCGGCACAGCATTTCAACCCTGACCGTCACGAACAAGATTTTTCGACCTTTCAGCGTTGTGCATTTTGATAACTTACTCAGAATCGGCGTCGTTGAGTGTTTACTTAATACCTGCTTCACTGGCAGAAAGATGCATCTTACTTTTCCCGCCAATAGAAATTCCGGAAAGCCCTGCACCATGAATTAACAGGTGACTATTTAGATAGAAATGCAGGATAAATTTAATCGCGACAGCATAGTGCAATACGACTGAGGCTATTTTACATGGTGATTGACCACCTTAAGAAACTTGCAAAATCCGGCAGATACCTTCATCTGTTCGGCCTCGGCCTTTCGTTATCGTCATGTATTTTGAGAATTTTTCCAAGATCGAGTTTCTCACAAGAGATATTGGAAGCCCGTCTGTTTTTGGAGTACAGTAAGGGAAATTTAGCGGCTGCTGAGGATATTCTTATTGCCTTTGCGCGTCACTCAAATCCACCCACTACAGCAATCACCAAATATATTTCCCGCATTATTAACATCGGCAAGGCCCGCCGGGTATCAGAACTTCTAAAAGCTGGAACGCTTTCGGAAGGTAATTATGCGCTTGTACACGCGGCTGAATCGCGTCTGGTTGATGATCCAGTACAAGCTCTTAGAGTTCGCAGTAAGCTATCGCTACAAGCTGGCGTTTCAACGCATACCGTTGGAGCGGGACGATCCGCCCTCCTTCAACTCCATGACAACGCCTCACTGGCCACTGACGGAATGGCTTTCTTTCGGGCCGAACCGGAGCACATTGATTTCAAGTTCCTAATCGCAATCGCTGCGGCTGCTGAAAGTGTGGAGCGCGAAGATCTTTTCGCATCGGCTGTCGGGCGCATCATTGCGGATCTCATGCGAGTTACGAACGATGAAAAACTATCCATAAGGTATATGGCAGACGTCGTAACAGCAAAACTAACGCTATTCGATATTGAAGGAGCTGAAGCCTTTCTGAGGCAAGCTTTCCTCGTGAAAAGATCAAAGGCACAGACATTGCTGTCTCACGTTGTCGGCATAAAAGATGAAGCCTCAGCTTATCTTCACGCCGTATCGAAAGCGCGTGATCACATTTATATGCGAGCTAACGGCTCCAGTGAGAACTCCGAGCTCCCCGTCGTTATATTTTCTGCCGCCGCTTTCCGAAATAACAGTATTGACTACAATGGATTTCGAAGAGAATTACGATTTATTTTTGGTCAAATAATAAAATTTCTTGATGATAAAGGAATTGAATACGCCGTTCATGGAAGGATTAAAACGCATGGACATATACGCTTAGGTCGTCCATTTTTCTCTTATCACACTATTTCTGACTCAAATTTCGGTCTTCACTTCAAGGAGGCCGATAGACCTTCGTTATTCAGCTTCGATAATAAGGGATATGCAGGTTGGTCCTGTTTCTCTCAACGCTCGGCAGAAAACGTTATCGATCTCAGCACCGTATCATCGCAAGAGGCAAGTGCCTTCTTTGAGAGTGAAAGGCGTCGAGTTATTGGAGGCAACATATCAAAGTATGCTCAACCCCCTGTAGACGCGGCACATAGCCTGCCGGATAAATACATTTTTGTTGCCACTCAAGTACTCGGCGATGCTGTGAGTAGCATATCATTCTTGAGCCAGTTTCAAATGCTCGACGAAGTGTTGGCAACCGCCCAGACAGCAGGGCTTGCGCTTGTGATAAAGCGGCACCCGATGTGCACTTCCCCGGAGGTTTCACACTATTTGAATAGGGTAAGGAAGCTGCCTAACGTCACAGTGTCTACCAGCAGTATCCACAAGCTGATTTCTAATGCAGAGGCCGTCTGTGTAATTAATTCTGGTGTAGGTTCGGAAGCACTCCTGCATGACAAGCCTGTCTACGTGTTTGGACGATCGGACTATATGGCTGCGTGCTTCATATGCAGGGAACTGGGTGACTTCGCTCGATTTTTCACCGCTGGAAAAACAAGGCTATCGAGACATCAACTTGAAAGATTTTGGTACATTTATCGCAATGAGTACTCGATCGATACGCGAGATCATCAAGCCGCCTCTATAAGAATTGCTGAGAAAATTGAGCAGCACCTTTCACAATTTCCCTTCACAAGCACTGGGAAGCTCTCGACCTGAGCCCCATCTTCCCTCCAGTTTTCGGGAGATTCTTGGGTTTTCTGCTCTGAGACCGAACCTTGGACCGCCGGGAGCTGGAGTTTTCCGGCCCTGATCACGATGACGGGCTCGCTGCGCCACCGGAATTGTGCAGGGCAATCGGCACGTTATATCCGATTGCCGAGTGAGGACGCTCCTGGTTATAGTATCGACGCCAAGTCTCCAACTTTTCGCGGGAATCTGCAATTGTCAGGAACCAATGGGCGTTCAGGCACTCTGCTTGCAACTTGCTGCTGAAGGCCTCGATGAAGCCATTGTCGGTCGGTTTGCCAGGCCGTGAGAAATCCAGGGTGACGTTGTTGGCATAGGCCCAGAGGTCGAACTCTGAATAGCCCCTAGATTTGCAGACGCCTTCTTCCCTAATTTTGGGGCAAGAAGAGCATCATAAGCAAATCGAATTTCAGCGATGATTTCAAGCGCGACGCGGTGCGTCAGATCACGGAGCGGGGCTATCCGGTTGCGGAGGTTTCGCAGCGGCTGGGCGTCAGCCAGCGTTCGCTTTACGAATGGAAGAAGACGTTTGCCGCGTCAAACGCCAAGGGGTAACGACGAGGCCGAGGAGATCAGGCGGCTGAAGAAAGAGCCGGTTTGTCAATCGGCGTCCAAAA
>NZ_WUMK01000022.1 GCF_009827055.1 Shinella kummerowiae | reverse complement strand
AAGAAACCCCACGGTTTCGAGGTCGGCCATGTCCTCTATGCCTCATGGGGCTATGAGCAGACCAATATCGATTTCTATCAGGTGACGAAGATCATCGGCGCTCACATGGTCGAGGTTTGCGGCGTCAGCCAGATTTCTGCCGACAAGGGCGATGAGCCGTGGATGACCGGCAAGGTGGTTCCCAAGCTCGACGCCTTCACCGGCAAGCCCATGCGCCGCCGCGTCAACGGTCGATCCAAGTCCGTGCGCATCGACAATGTGCGAACCGCCTTCCTCTGGGACGGTAGGCCGCTCAACTGGACCGGCTACGCCTGACGGCCGCTCCCCTCCCCCACTGACATTTTCCGATCACATCAACATGAGGACCATTCCCATGAACGCTATCACTGTATCCGAAACCGCCGTTGAAGCCGTCGCTGTCGAGATCGAGGACAGCGCCCCCGGTATCACCTATCTGTCATCGGACACCAAGGAAATCCCGTTGTCCCGCCTTGTTCCAAGCCCCGCCAACGTTCGGCGCTTCAATGCCGCCGTCAATGTCGGGGAACTGGCCGACAGCATCGAGGCGCATGGCCTGATCCAGAACCTCACCGTCCGGAAGGCAAAACGCGGCAACAAATATGAGGTTGTCGCCGGTTCCCGCCGCCTTGCCGCCCTCACCCTTCTGGTCACGCAAGGCCGACTGGACAAGAGCACGCTCATAACCTGCAACATTCGTTCCGGTGACGACAGCGACACCGAGGTTTCCCTTGCCGAGAACACGCAGCGCGAGGCCATGCATATCGTGGACGAGATTCTGGCCTATCGCCAGCTTGTCGAGGACGGCATGACCCCGGAAAACATCGCCGCCCGGTTCGGCCAGTCTGTCGCTACCGTGCGCCAGAGGCTCAAGCTTGCCAATCTATCCCCGCGTATACTCGACGAGCTACGCGAGGATAAAATCCGCATCGATCAGGCCAAGGCGCTGGCGATCAGCGATGATCATGCCGCGCAGGATCGGGCATGGTTCGAAACACAATCATGGAACCGCGACCCCTATTCGCTCCGTGCCATGCTGACCCGCGATCATGTCCGCAGCACCGACAAGCTGGCCCAGTTCGTCGGGATTGAGGTCTACGAGACCGCAGGCGGTGCGATCATGCGCGATCTCTTTGCCGAGGCTGACACCACGTTCTTGACGGATCGCGCTTTGCTGGTGACGCTGGCGACGAGACAGCTTGAACAGGAGTCCGATACCCTCAAAATCAGGGGGTGGAAATGGGTAGACGCCGGACTCGAGGCGTCGGCCATCCACAATGGAGGTTTCGCCCGTATCTTCCCCAAGGGCAACGTTCCGACCAGCGTCGAACAGTCTGAGCTTTCCACTTTGGCCGAACGTTTCGATGAGATCGCAGGCCGCATCGAGAACTATGCCGAGGGCGATCCGGCCATTGAGGCCGACGAGGCCGAGCTTGCCGGGGTCGAAAGTCGCATGGAGGCAATCCGCAGCGCGGCCAAGGTCTACGATAGCGAGGAAAAGGCGTTGGCCGGATGCATCGTCACCATTGGCAACGGCGGAACCCTGCAGATCGAACAGGGGCTTGTGCGGCCTGACGATCTGGCAGCGCTGCGTTTCTTGCGTAATCCGCAGCCAGACGGGCAGGACCGCGAGACCGCAGGGGGTGGAGAAGCCGCCAGCGCCGGAAGCGTTCATGCCCTTTCGGCCCGTCATGGTGATGACGACGACGCGGCAGAGCAGGCAGTGACCTATTCCGCCGCGCTCATCGAGGAGCTGACCGCGATCCGCACCGTCGCCATGCGCAACGAGCTGGTGACGCGCCCGAACCTTGCCCTTGCCGTCATGCTCTATCCCCTGGCACTGAAAACCTTCCTGACCGGGAACGGCTATTGGCGGGTCGGTGCAGCCGTCGAGATCAGCGGCCAATTGAAGGACTTGGCCCCGTCGATCAAGGAGCCGGAAGCATGCGCGGTGCTGACCGAATGGACCCGCATCCACGAAACATGGGGCTACAAGCTTCCCGGCGATCCCGGAGACCTGTGGGAATGGCTGCTGCAACAGCACCCGCATCAGCTTCTGGAGCTGTTGGCCGTCGTCACCGCCGCGAACATCAATGCCGTTGAGGCCAAGCACGATCACGACCGCGACCGCCTCGCCCACGCGGATCAGCTGGCCGCTGCCCTCAAACTCGACATGAACAGCCATTGGGAGGCGCAGGCTCCGTTTCTGTCCCGGTTGTCCAAAGCGCAGATTGCCGAGGTGATGGAGGATGCCGGTTGCGCGAAAAGCGCCATCAAGGCGGCAGGCAAGGCCCCGAAGGCCGAGGCCGTGGCGCTGGCGGAAAAAGCCCTTGCCGGAAAAGGGTGGCTCCCTAGTCCGTTGCGCTCGAACATTGGTGATGAACAGCAGAACCAGGACGGCCAGCAGGCTATGCCCGCTGGGTAGTCATAAGCGGGAATATAGCCCGATTTTCTCACAAACGAATAAAACCCGGCGCTTGCGTCGGGTTTCCGCATGCAAAAGATAGCAGATTATAATCAGTTTATGAGCAAAATGTTCGCGCGAGCTGGTTCAAGCCGGGATCGACCCGGCCCAAACCAGTTGAGAGGCGCCCGCGCCCCGCCTCTCAAGCTCTCCCCACCCTTCCCTTTTTGAGTGAGCGACTGCTAAAGGCCGCTACTGCAGATTTGCACCTTGCAGAATCAGTGCGAATCGGAGTTTCCTGTAACGATGAGCACAGCGAAACCAGTCAGAGAAAAAGTGGCAGCCCATCGTCAGCGTTTGCGCGAGGCGGGGCGGATCTATGTCAGTACTGATCTTCCCACCGATCTGGTGGACTGTCTTGATAAGATCAAGACAGAACGCGGGCTGGCGTCGCGGGCGCAGGTGTTTGAATTAGCTTTAAAGGCGTTTGTTGACAATGAAATGAGGGCATAACGAAAAAACCCCTCGCCGCTGGTAACGGCTAGGGGTTTTCGGTCAGTTACGACATCGGCTTTTGAGGCCTCTCAATCTAGTCCTCAAGATAGTCGAGTGTTCAAGAACCTGCAAGAGGTGTCTCTTGTCGGAACGATGAATCTTTGTCCGCTGTCCACAGTCGTGCCCGCCTGAAGAAGGAGGCGGAAAGGACCATGTTTGAACAGATAGGGGCGGTGCTCGAAAGAGCACCAGCCGAGCGGGAACGCACGCCCGTTCGGCGGCAGAGCCGTGCGCGCGGACGATGCGAAGGTGTCTTCTGGCGACGGACGAACCGACAGGATGTGCGCGCGATCGTGTTGGCGGCACGACGCTATGAATTGGCAGGCCGGCAACCTGGTGCTCGCAATGGACCCTTGGGGGGCGTGGCGATCGAGCTGCTGGAGCTGTTCGCCAATCTCGTTGATTTCCGCACTGGCCGGCTGGAGCCGTCGATTGACACCCTCATGCTGAAGCTCAGGCGCTCGCGTGACGCGATCGTGCGGGCGCTGAAGAACTTGCGCGCCCATGGCTTCCTCGACTGGCTGCGTCGCTACGAGCCGACAGGTAACGAGGGGCGCGGCCCCCAGGTGAAGCAGGCCAGCAACGCCTATCGCATGTCCCTGCCCGATCGAGTGCGGCAGCTCCTTGGACGTTGGGGCATGGCCCCTCCTGTTCCGGACGATCGCGTTCAGGCTGAGGCAGAACGCGCTGCGGATATCGAAGCACATAGGACATCGCTAGATATTGAAGCCCGAACCCTGTTCGATGTTGGTGATAATCCCTTAGGGCAGGCGCTTGCTCGCCTAGGAAAAGCTATCAATCTACGTGAGTCCGCCAGACAGACTGAATCCCTATCTGGTTCTATAAATAATAGAAAAGAATAAGCGGACGTCGCCGTTCGGACCTCCACGAGGTCCTGCGACGGTTGCGGCCCGCGCCTATTGCGGGCCGGTTCGGCATCTACAGCATCAAACAACGCAGCTTAACACCTGCGGCCAATGTTCTATGGCTTTTGAAAAGGTGGGAAGGAAAATTGGTCACCGGAATAATTTAGCAGCTTACAAGCTGCTAGCTTTTTGTTGACTGATAGCAAGCTGCATGTAAATTGTTTATAAATACAAATCTGCTAGCTTTCTGCTAATCAGCAGATTTGGAGATGTGTGATGCCAGTCATTTCATTCGTGTCGAGCAAGGGCGGGGTCGGTAAAACAACGTCTGCCGTCGTGCTTGCCGGCGAGTTCGCTGCGGCCGGCCGGAAGGTGGTCTTGATCGACGCGGACCCCAACCGCCCGCTTGAAGCCTGGGCCCGCCTGAAGGGTACGCCGGATATCCTACGGCTTATGATTGACGATTCCGCGGAGACCATCATCGATACCATCGAGGACGCCCGGGCGAATGCTGATTTTGTCATCGTCGACCTGGAAGGCACCGCGACCGATCGCATTGGTTTTGCGATTGCCCGCTCGGATCTCGTTTTAATTCCGCTCCAGAGCTCTGTTCTTGACGCGTCTGAGGCCGCTAAGTCCGTGAAGCTCGTTCACCAGATGCGGAAGGTTGCCAATCGGGAGATCCCTTACAGGGTTTTCTTCACGCGCGTCCCGCCCGCTATTCGCGAGCGGACCGCGCGAGATATCGACCGGCAATTTTCCGACGCGGCCATACCAGTTTTACCTGCAACACTGATTGATCGTGCCGCGTACCGGGCGTTGTTTTCCCTTGGCGGAATACTTCACGATCTGGAACGATCCGATGTGTCGGGTTTGGAGAGCGCCAAGGAGAATGGTCGCGAATTTGCTCAGGCAGTTATCAACGCTTTGAAAGGAGAGGGTGCATGAGTAGCGAAGACAAGAAGCGGGCGACCCTCGATTTCGGAAATTTAAACGATACGCCCGCTCCGCCCGTCGACAATGATGCTGTGAAGGCTGCCGCCAGAGCTGCAGGGTTCCGAGAAACGCCCAAGGCTGCCGCTTACGAAACAGCAGCTCCCATTCGAGCCACCCGTAGAACACGTCGAAAAACAGGACGTACAGAACAATTCGCTACACGCCTTCGGGCAGAGACTATCGAGGCGATTTACAACTATGCGGATCAGCATGAGATCACGTTAGCTGAAACCATTGAGCGCGCAGTCGCTGCTCTTAGGAATGATGCTAAGTGACACTCTTGAAGTGTAACGCTTGGTGTTATATTTAAGAGGTAGGAAATCTCGTGAGAGTTTTTAAAAACGGATGGTTTCAGAAGTTTGCCCGGAAAGAGAAAATCTCTGACGCGATGCTTTGTGAAGCCGTTGCGCGGGCTGAACGCGGCCAGATTGATGCCGATCTAGGGGCTGGCCTTATCAAGCAGCGCGTTGCTCGGCCGGGCGCTGGGAAGTCTGGCGGATTCCGGACGCTGGTTTTCTTCCGAACGCAGCAGAGAGCAATCTTTGCCTTCGGGTTTGCCAAGAGTGATATGGCCAATCTCGATGACGCGGACGAAGCTTACCTGAAGAAGGCCGCAAAACTGGTTTTAGGATTTACAGACGAGCAATTGGACGCGGAAGTCGTTGCGGGTCGAATGCTAGAGGTGAGATGCGATGACCAAAACCTATAAGAGTGAGGCATTAGCAGCCGTCCATGAAATGATGGAGGGCTTCTATGAGTCCGGGGCGATCGACAAAAAAACAATGCGCGAATTTGATGAGGGTTGCCTGACAACCGTGGAGCCGCTGACTCCGGAGGAAATTCGCACTATCCGTGAGCGCGAGAGTATTTCTCAGCCGGTGTTTGCCCGATATCTCAACGTCAGCAAGGGACTGGTTTCAGACTGGGAACGCGGCGTTAAAAGGCCGAGCGGTCCTGCTCTGCGATTATTGACCGTGGTTAGAAATAAGGGATTACAGGCGATTGCCTGACCCACTGCCAGCATACTCCCTCTCCCGGCAGAGCTGCGGTCCTCTTCGGTACAGAGGGCCGATCGAGATATACCGACACAGGATTACGCTAGCTCGGGGCAGGGCATCGCGGCGACAGCCGCCCGCTCGAGAGGCGAACGCTCTTTCAAATTGGGCTGTAGAGAGTTGGAAGAGCGGTCAGAGACAATGCCCCGGCGCTTTTTTAGCGCCGGGACTGCATTTCAGATTGTACGTCCTCTCTCGTTGAACCGAACTAGATCGGTTAGGATTGAACGCAGTTCGGGCCACGGCGTCATTTTCATGGTGTCGCCGGGGTCTTCGTACTCGATGACCGAATGAAGCTTCGCAATTATGCCGGCTATTGAACGGGCAGGGGTATTCCAAAGTGCGTTGACCAAAGCCTGTTCTCTGTCGGTGGCTTCCGCTTCGGCTTGGCACGCACGGCTATATCCAAGTTCCTTATCTGCGGCCTGGCGAGCGTCATCTCTCTCATTTTCACTCAAGTCGCGCACGAGCTCGAACAATCTTGTTTCCAGACCCTGTTGCAGCCGGCATAATTCACCAGACTGTTTGTGCGCTGCGAACCATTCCTCCCAAAGCAGAAGTACAAGCTCGCTATGTTTGCTGTCTGGAAGCGAGAGAGAAGTGCTGCCAGCATGTTGTGCATTTGAAGCAGTGATGGATGCCGCCGCGACTGAAAGCAGGTTGCGGCGTGTGATTGAGGGTATCTCCGTATCAACCATGGTTGAGCCTCCCGATGCGCTCCAGGTCAGCAAGCAGCATGTCGAGCTCCGGAGACACGAATGATGCCCGGAACTTTGGATCAGCGGGCCCCCATTTTGGCAGCCACCGATTGACCGGAATCTTCATTTCGAGGATCGAATGCAATTTTGCGGTTGCGCCCGCTAGCGACAGCGCTGGTGTGTTCGCAAGGTTTATAGCGAGTTTGTAACGCCTACTCCACGCCTGCTTTTCTGCTTGTTCGGCAAGACGGTAGCCTGTCCGCCTCACAGCCTGATCCCATTTCGCCTGTTGGGCCGCTAGTTGGCCTTCGATCTTTGATCGGGCTTCAGCGCCAACCCAGCCTTTTGCTATGTAGTAGTCGATGTCGTGATTGCTTCGGATCAAAAATCCACCAGTCTGTAGGGTCGAACGTTCAATTTCGACATTCGGCCATGCGGCTGTTTGGTACAATTCGGTTTCACGATCCAATAGCGCCTGGTTCGCTTCGACATAGTGGTCGTGCGCGGCTATCCATTCACGCCAGCCCAGTACAGCCGGGTCATCTTCTACTGGCATGTGCCGATTGGGGGCGATGCTGCCGAAGGCCTCTGTCGCCATTGTCGCCACTATAGAGGTCGCCGTCCCTGCAATAAGCTTTCGGCGGGTGATTGAGGGCAAAGTTCTGCTATTGTCGGAATCAGCCATGATCCGAGCTCCAATCCAGCTTGGTTGTGGTTAGGCTGGATGAGGTGTTGCTGCACATCATCCAGCCGGTTTGCACGGGAAATGTAAACGTCCCCTTTTATGCCGTCAATAATTTGGGGCAATTATTTCATTTGGATCCCTGTTTTGACAAAATATATGGGTCCGTTTATTCCCCTCACATGGGACGACCGCCGCTCAATGTGAAAGAAACCAAAATCCGACTTTCGCCAGAAACGAAGGAGCGGATTGCTGCACTCGTCGGAAATTACCAGATATCCGCATTCATCCGTGAGGCAGTCGAGAATGAGCTTACCCGACGCGAAGCCGAGCGTGATCAGGAAAGCTGAAGCCACCTAACCTGTCATGCCGGATCGAACGTCCCTTTGAATTCGGGATCGGTGTAATAGGCGAGTTTGCCGGCGACGATCGGCCGTTTGCCGGCGATGAACAGCAGTTGCCCTTGCGCCGGCAGATTGCGCACCTCGTCGGGTGTAAGCAACGGTCGGGCGGTATGTTGCTGGCTGTAGGAGATCCCGGATTTCTCGCTATCAAGTGCGCGGGCCATGGTCTGGAACACGACCGTTTCTTGTCCGAGCAGGTCTGAGACAAGGCGGGCGCTGTCGTGATCGTTGACCCCGAAGACCTGAAGCACCCCGGCGTTTGAGAGGAAGGTGCCGGCGCGTTGGCCGTAGGTGGCGCGCAGCTGGTGGACATCCTGAAGGATTGGCCAGAGCTGGACGCCGTAACCCGCCATGAGACCCATGGCGCGCTCAACGGGAGCCAGGTGGCCGAGAGCCGCAAATTCATCGAGCAGATAAAGGACGGGGACGGCCGGCTTTGCCGTATCGCGGGCCATATCGAGCAGGCTTTGGCTGACAAGCAGGCGCAGCCAGCGTGAATAGGTGGACAGGCGATCGGGCGGCAAGACAAGGAACACCGTCACATTGCTATGCTTGAGATCGGCAAAGCGGAAATCCGACCGGCTGAGGACCGTCGTCATGCGTGGGCTGTCGAGGAAATGGGTATGGCGCTGTGCGGCGGAAAGAACGCCGGCGGCCTCACGATCGGACTTGCCCAGGTGCCGGTTGGCCGCTCTGGCGATCAGGCCGCCCACTTCGTCGGAGTCCTGCATGCGCTTGAGGAGGGCGGTGAATGTCTCAGGAGCGACCGTGAGATATTCGCGCAGCGTGCCGAGGTTACGCCGGCCGGGAGATTCCACGGCGACGATCTTGAGCAGCAGGCCGGCAATGAGAGCCTTGGCTTCCTCGTTCCAATGCGCCTCACCCGCCATGCCCGGTTCATCAAACACGAGGGCGTCAGCCAGGGCGGTGGCGTCTTCGGCGACATCGAGGCTGGCAGGATCGATGGTATCGAGGGGATTGAAGGCGGCCGAGCGCATGCCGGTAACGCCGAAGGGATCGAGGACATGGACCGGCCCGAACTGTTCACGCGCACGGCCAGCGATCTTCGCATTCTCTCCTTTGGGATCGATGCAGATCACGGAGCGGTCGGCGGTCAGCAGATTCGGAATGATGGTTCCGACACCTTTGCCGGTTCTCGTCGGGGCCATGGTCAGGAGATGCGCCGGCCCGTCATAGCGCATGAGGTTTTTCGACTTCGGATCGCGGCCGATCAGCAGACCGGTATCGGACCGGGTGAGGGGGGCCACTTCCTTGTTGGTGGCGAAGCGCGCCGAGCCGTGGGTGTCGTCGGCCATATCCCCGAAATGGACAATCAGCGGATTGGTGATGAAACGGAAGGTGATCCAGGCGAGCACCAGCAGCGTGCCGAGATCAAGCGCGATGAATGGGATGGTGCCGGGACCAAAACCGATCTGCTGAAGGGCGAAGCGCCCGCCCATGCCGATCAGAAACACAGCGATAATGAGAATGAACAGAAGACCGAGAAGCGGTTTCCAGATTCGGAAGGGCAGACCAATCAATGCCACGAAAGCCCAGAGCGGATCACGGGCGGCGGCGCGCAGCATGTTCTTGAAAGCGGCCCATGCAAGTCTCGACCGGTTCATGAGGCGGCCTCCGTGCTGTCGGCGTTCTCTATCACATTGGCCGGCGCTGGCCCGAGCAGATCAGCAAAGAGTGCCTTGTCATTGTCACGGGTAAGGAAGCCGGGCAGCTCGCGGCGCAACCAGTCACCGAGACGCTTGGTGAATTCCGGATCGTTCGCATTTTCGAGCCGATGCAGCACAAGAGCGCCAAGCAGCACCTTGCGGCGTGTATCGTTGGCGCGATCCTGTTTCGAGAGCCGGGCTTTCAGCGCCGAGCGCTGTGCGTCCAGTTCGGCCAGGCGCTGTTCGATGGACTTCCTTGCCACAATTTCTCCTTTCGATGAGTTGCGCTGAAGCTTCTCGCCCTGGTCAGGTCTTCTTTCCGGAAGGCAGACCGAATTCGATGAGAAGGCGGGCGTGGCGGTTTCTGGAATAGATCGTGCCGCCGGGTTCGCCGCCTTCCTCGACACTCAGATAAGTGCCCCCATCGCTGCCATCGTTGCTCAATAGGCCGGCCGAGAATAATGCGTCCGCTATTCCTTCGTCAGGCTGGACTTTGCCGTCATTGAGGTCAGGAAGCAGAAGGAGATCTTCGATAAAGGCGCGATCGACAATCCTGCTCAATCGCAATCCTTCTTTCAGGGACATGTCCCCGCGCGCCGCAGCGGCCATCAGTCTTCCGACGATCACCGGCTTGGAGAGGTCATCCATGCGCTCAAGAAGCAGGAGGATGGTTTCTCCGAAGCGCTGCCCATCGTCCTGCTCTTCGATCTTCCGGACGAATTCCTTTCTGGACGTGGGGTCGCTTTCGTTTGCAAAGCTGGTGAGGAAGGCGATCACCTTGCGCTGGAACACGAGATCGCGAATAGCAGCTCCGCTGCGGGCGATATTCACCAACGTTCCCACAACGGGCACCCCGTCCAACGCGCCGGAAGTGATCACGCTGTCCAGTGCTATGTCCCCGATCGTCCCGCCGAGATCGGCCAGCTCGTCACGACCAAGTGATTTCACTAGGTCAGTTGAAACACGATCAAGATCATCCGTCATGGCATTCTCCTGTTGAGCGAGATCACTTCGTTGCGGGAGCGGCCTTGAGTTTGACCATGATGATTTTGGGATGATCGCCGGTGCGCTCGATGTCCACAAGGCCAGACGCCTCGACCAGCTCGGAGAGGCGCGCGAAGCCATAATTGCGCGCGTCGAAATCCGGAGCCTGTTTCGCCAGATGTCCGCCGACACGCGCGAGGTTGGCGCGGCCGTCTTCATCAGCCGAAGCGGTCACGGCCTTCGCGAGCATTTCGAGCGCGACTTTATCGAGCGCCGGTTTTGGCGGCGCAGGCTTGGCGGCTGGCGGCGCAACTTCTGCCGTTACGACCGGTTGACGAGCTTTCCGCTCCACGGCAATAGCCGGCGCTTCCTGCAACGGCGTTGAGGCATTCAGCACGTCGAAATAAACGAACTTGTCGCAAGCCGTGATGAACGGGCGAGGCGTCTTACGCTCACCAAAACCGTAGACCGTCACGCCCTGTTCTCGCAGCCGCGCCGCCAGTCTGGCGAAATCGCTGTCGCTTGATACGATGCAGAAACCGGAGAAGCGCCCCGTATAGAGCAGGTCCATGGCGTCGATGATCATCGCACCATCGGTCGCATTCTTCCCTGTGGTATAGGCGAACTGCTGGACCGGTTGAATGGAGTGCTCAAGCAGGCACTCTTTCCAGCCTTTGAGGTTCGGTCCTGTCCAGTCACCGTAAATGCGCTTGACGCTAGCCACGCCGTAGTTGGCGATTTCGGCAAGCAAGCCCGTCACTATCTTCGGAGAGGCGTTGTCTCCGTCGATCAGCAGAGCAAGCGTTGGAGTCGTGTCATTCGCCATGCTTCTCTCCGTGCGCTATGTTTTGTGCACCCTAAACGAACATGACAAATCCTCAATATTTCATGTACCGCTGATTGCTTTATCTTCCGAGAGCTCACCTCAACATCCCTCAAACCAGACGCTTATGGTTGCTATCGGTGGGTCTGCAGACACCTATACCGTGGCCGAGTGAGCAAAGCGATTGAGGTTACAAGGGCGCACTTACGACTTGCTGTGCAAGTCAGTGCTTGATATCCTCATTTGAGTTTGGAGGATATCGCTTGGCGATCTACCATCTCAGCGCAAAGCCTATCTCGCGGTCATCCGGCCGCAGCGCTGTGGCATCAGCGGCTTATCGTTGCGCTGTTCGCCTGACCAATGAGCGCGATGGGCTTGTGCATGACTTCACTCGCAAGGGGGGCGTGGAGCATACCGAGATAGTGCTTCCGGAAGGCGTTTCGGCTGATTGGGCTCTGGATCGGTCGGCTTTGTGGAATGCGGCCGAGTTTGCGGAAAATCGGAAAGACGCCCGTGTCGCTCGTGAATTCGAGATTGCGCTTCCGCATGAACTATCGGCGGAAGGGCGATTGGAGGTTGCGCGAACGTTCGCTCAGGATTTGGCGAGTCGCTATGGTGCGGCGGTGGATTTTGCGATCCATGCGCCGCATGAGCAGGGCGACATCCGGAATTACCATGCGCATGTGATGATGACGACGCGGCAGGTTGGCGAAGCCGGCCTGGGCGAGAAGACATATCTTGAGCACAAGAATGCGCGGCTGTTGTCGAATGGCATGGCGACGACCGACATGCAGCTTCGCGACATCAGGCAATCATGGGAGAGCATCGCCAACAGCCAGCTTCAGCGTGAGGGGCTGGATATTCACATCGATCATCGGTCGCATGCGGAACGCGGTCTTGAGCTTTTACCCACCGAGCATATGGGCGTGCACGCCTCGCAGATGCAGCGGCAGGGGATGACCGTCGAGCGGTCGCGGCTGGACGACGAGGCGGCGCAGCGTAATGCCGAGTTGATCCGGGAAAAGCCGGAACAGGTTCTGACGCTGATCAGCAATGAGAATAGCGTGTTCGATCGGCATGACATTGCGAAGACCTTGCATCGCTACATCAACGACGACACGCAGACGTTCCAGAAAGCCTTTGCATCTGTCATGGCATCGCCGGCGCTGGTGGAGCTTCAGGCCGAGCGCATCGATCAGGAGACGGGCGAGGTTTCGAAGGCGCGCTATTCGACGCGGGAAATGGTCGATCTGGAATTCGGCATGGCGCGATCGGCGAAGCGGCTGCACCAGGCGCGGAGCCATGGCGTCGATCGGCGGCATGTCGGCCGAGCCATGGAGCGCCAGGACGCGGCGATCCGGAAAGGTTCTGGCGATCCTTCAGCAGGATTGTCTGATGAGCAGCGTCACGCAATCGAACATATTACCGGGCCGGAGCGCATCGCGGCCGTGGTCGGGTTCGCCGGCGCTGGCAAGTCCACCATGCTTGCAGCAGCTCGCGAGGCATGGGAGGCGCAGGGCTATCAGGTGCATGGTGCGGCGCTGGCCGGAAAGGCGGCCGAGGGACTGGAGGAAAGCTCCGGCATCCAGAGCCGCACGCTTGCGTCGTGGTCCCGCGGTTGGGAGCGCGACCGCGGCACGATCGGCCGCGGCGACGTGTTCGTCATCGACGAGGCCGGCATGGTGGGGAGCCGCCAGCTCGCTCGCTTCATCGGAGAGGCCGAGCAGCGCGGCGCGAAGATCGTTCTTGTCGGGGACCATGAGCAGCTACAGGCGATCGGGGCCGGTGCACCCTTCAGGGCGATTGCCGAGCAGATCGGCCATGCCGAACTTTCCGACATTCGCCGCCAGCGCCAGGACTGGCAGCGGGAGGCGTCAGTTGCTTTCGCGACCCACAAGACGGCCGAGGGACTGGCCGCGTATCGGAACCATGGCGACATTCACTTTGCGGCCAGCCAATACGAGGCGAGGGCCGAGATCGTGCGTGATTATCTTGCCGACCGTGACGAGCGTCCGGATGGCACCCGGGTTGCCATGGCGCATCGCCGTGCCGATGTTAGGGCACTCAATGCCGCTATCCGTTCCGAGCTTCAGGACCGCCATCAACTGGGGCGTAGCCACGGGCTGAGCGACGGCGAGGAAGTTGGAGAACTGACCTTCCAGACCAATGACGGCAAGCGCGCCTTCGCCCCCGGTGACCGGATCGTATTTCTGGAAAACAGCCGCGACCTTGGCGTGAAAAACGGCATGCTTGGCACTGTCGAACATGTCGAACAGGGGCGTATCATCGCGCAGCTCGACGGCCGAGGCAGCGACACCGTCAGCATTCCCACGGACAGCTACCAGGCGATCGACCACGGTTATGCGACGACGATCCATAAAAATCAGGGGGCGACGGTCGATCGCGCCTATGTGCTGGCTTCCGGCACCATGGACCGGCATCTGACCTATGTCGCCATGACCCGCCATCGCGACGGGGCACAGCTCTATGCAGCGCGAGACGAGTTCACCAACGCTGGCCGCCTCGTAGAGCATGGGGCCGCGCCCTATGAGCATAATCCGGATGCACGCGAGAGCTATTTCGTGACGCTGGAAAATGACAAGGGCGAGCAACGCACCGTATGGGGTGTCGATCTCAAGCGCGCTCTGCAGGAGACCTCGTCCGCGATCGGGGACAGGATCGGCCTGCAGCATGAGGGGACCACTCCCGTCACCCTTCCGGACGGTACGCAGACCGAGCGCAATTCGTGGCGCGTCGTGGAGGGTGGCGAGCTGGCCTGGCAGCGGCTTGAAAGCCGCCTGTCGCGTTCCGGCGCGAAGGAAACCGCGCTGGATTACATCAGGGACTTTGCCGAGCAGCGCGGGATCGCGGAACAGTTCGGGGTCAGAAGCGAGATCGAACTTGCTCCCGCCCCAAAGCTGGCGCAGGAGTTTTCGTCCCGTGCGGCCCATCCGGAACGGGAGCAGCAGGGCCGGCCATCAGAGCGCCAGCAGGTTTACGAGGAACGTGCCGGCGATCTGGCCTGCCCTGTTCGCCGTGAGGATCCTCGCAAGGATCTCACCCCGAATATTGAGGGCGATCGGCAGGACGGCCGGGAAGGGGAGAGCGAAGGTTCCCGCCGCGTCCGGTGGTCGGAGGTCATGTCGCCGGCTGGGGCCGGCGAGGGCCGCAAAGAAGCGTCCGGCCAAGCCTTGCAGCCCGAGGGCGGCAAGCCCGCTCCCCTGGTGCCGGCGATCACGCGGCATGATCGCAGCATCGAGGACGTAGCCCGCGAAAAGGCGATGTCCGTCATCGAGCAGAGATTCGACACGGTGGAGTCTGTATCGCGGCATGTGTTTCGCGATCCGGCGGAGGTGGCCGGTCGGTTGCGCACCGCCATTACCGAGAAGGAGGGTAACGGCAAGATCATGGCGAAGGCCATGGCCGAGCAGCCGGAGCGGTTCGGGGAGCTGCGCGGTAAGTCTGGCATGTTTGGGGACAACAAGGAGCGGAAAGAGGCGCTGCATTATGCCAGGTCGGCTTCCGCCCATATCGGCTATGTGTCCGAAGCCTGGGAGCGGCGGCTTGGAGAAGAACGCAAGAGCGAACAATGGCAGCGTGAAAAGCGGGATGTGATCGAGGTTCCCGGCCTCACGCCGCGTAGCGCCGAAATCATCGCCCAGGTGGAAAAGACGCCGGTCGAGAAGCGGGGCCAGTTTATCGCGGAGCTGCGATCGTCTCCCGAGGGCCAGACGGCGCTCGAGGAGGCCAAGCGGGTCGCCAATGCGCTCACGCAGCGGTTCGGTGATTCCGATCCTCGCAGTTTCGCCAAAGAGCTCGAGAAGCGTCCGGAGCTGGCGAAGCAGGCCGAGCAGATCAAGACGACCGCCCGAATGGTGGAGCGCGCACGTTTTGCCGAGCTAACGCATGACCATACGTTGAAACAGCAGCTCACCCGGTCCCAGGGGCTTGGGTTAAGCCGATAGCTTCAGATTAGAAAAAGTTCGCTGTTGGCGAACAAAGTTCTTGATTTTCGCTCCGCACTCACCTATCTGTTCTTCATCGTATGTTGAACAGGGGATAGTCATCACTCTCTGAAGCTCCGCAAGGGCTTCGTGGAAGGCCTAGCAACCTTCTAACTTCCGACCGGCAGGTGCGTGTCACATGGCGGCGCGGGCGTGCCCCGATGGCGGGGCACGCCCGTACAGGCAGGGTTTACCGTTCTCGCCCCACTTTCCACGCCTCGATGGCGCTCTCACGACCGTGAGGGTGGTTTGGAAAGGACCAAATGATGGAAACGTCAAAGCATACTGATCGAGAACGGCGGCGGACGAAACTGAAGACTAGGAAGAGCTGGCTTAAAAACCTGCGTAATCCGAAGACGGTAACGTACTTAATAGCAGTAGGAAAGCTTGTCGCCCACGTATTGTGGTTCCTGATATGGCTCTACGATCTGATTATTAAGGTTCTGCGGGAGTAATCTGCCGCCCTGTTTTGTATCTGAACAGGAGTTTTAATATGTTGAACGAGGCCCTTCGACTGATCCGTGTTTTCCATGACATGAAGCAGAACGAGGCGGCGGAAAAGCTTGGCATCTCCAAATCTTATCTTTCTGAAATCGAGAAAGGTCATAAAGAGCCGTCGCTTGATCTGCTGAGAAAATATGAAGCCGCTTTCGACATACCGTCGTCATCGATCATGTTTTTCTCTGAGAATCTAGGAAAGTCTCCGGCAAGGGAAAAAGCCCGCACTTTCGTTGCATCAAAAGTCATCAGCATGATGAAGTTCATTGAAGATCGCTCGGAGCGAGCCCATGGCGAATGATAGAAAAGCTTATCCGCTGCATCAGTCTCCGCTCTTCAAATTGAAGAGTAAGAAACGGCTTAGCGCCCTTCTGAAGCTAGATATGAAGAGCATTCAGGAACTGGCGAAAAGCGCTGATGACCTTTACGCGGAATTTGATGTTCCAAAAAAAGCTGGTGGAGTTCGGGGGGTAGAAAATCCTCGGCGCCAGTTAAAGCTCGTTCAGGCGAGAATTGCCCGATTTCTTGGCCGGATTGTACCACCTGATTATTTATTCTGCCCTGTGAAAGGTCGTTGTTATGTAAAGAACGCAGCACAGCATAGGGGGCAGCGGGTTGTGCGCTGCCTTGATATCCGAAAGTATTTCCCCAGCACGTCCTCCCGGCGCGTGTTCTGGTTTTTTCGTAATATCATGCAATGTGAAGCGGATGTGGCAGCCATATTGGCGAAGCTTGCGACCTACCGAGGTCATCTTCCGACAGGAAGCCCGCTTAGCCCTATAATGGCGTTTTTTGCTCACTATGACGTTTGGGAAGTTATTGCGAGCCACTGTACAACGCATGGCTATCGCCTTACGGTTTACATTGATGATGTGACCATTTCTGGCACGACGCTTTCACCTGCTGTTCTTTGGGATATCAAGCGCGCTATTCACAGATCGGGATTGCGCTATCATAAAGAAAAGCACTTTGTGGACCGGCCAGCGGAGATTACCGGAGTGATCGTCAACGGAGAGCGTTTGGTCGTCCCTAATCGTCAATTGAAGAAGCTGTATGAGATCCAGCGGGATCTCAAGCAACCTCTTATTCCGCAGCTGGAAAGTAAGCTACGTGAAAAGCTAACTGGCCTACGCGGCCAAGTAGCACAGGTTGCAGCTGTATAATCTTGGTTCTTTGCCGATAAGCTAGCGCCATGCTGCAAAAATACACTGCCTAAAAGTCCACTAGGTCCAGCTGTCATTTTCAGAAAGAATATGAGCGTATTTAATACGCCTGTTTCCTTTCTTATCGGCTGTTTCAGTGTGACGCTAACTTGAAGTTCCCTTGTACTTTTCATCACGGTGTAAGTGTTTAGCTCCTCGGCGACCCTTCCTGGATCAGTCACGAGCAGGTAAACCCATTCGCCATAGGTACCTAACCTGTTCACGCCATTTATCCAGCGTACGGCTGCCTTAGCCTTGGCGTCCGCACTATCCGTGACCTGTCCTTTGATTTCGACAATGACATTCAAGTTCTTATCCGTCACAACGATAAAATCAGGAATGTAGCGGGCCGGAACGCCGCGATTGCGATATGGGATGACGAAACCAAGTCGATCATTCTTGACCCACCGGCGAACGCCAGGATGGCTGTCCAATAAAAATGCGGCACTCTGTTCCCACGTTTTTGTATCGGCAACCATCGCGTTGAGATGGCATCGTGTCACGGGATAAATCGGTTTAGTGGTATGAAAATCAACGTATAGGGTGCTGCCGCCCCCAGCGGCACCCTGAGGTATGACAGCGACCTCTGCATCCGTTGTCGATGCGCCCTTTTTGATCCCCTCTAATAAAGAACCAATGGCAGCTTGCATATATTCGCCTACCAGGAGTACGTCGCATGAATGGCTATCACCCTTGCGATCCAGCTTTTCGGCGAGAAAGCGTTTGGCGGCAAACGCGACTTTAGGAAACAGCACTTGAGTCGGCACTGCCGCCGCACCATTGTCCGCTGCCCAACGGATACAAATCTCCTTTGCTAATCGAAACGCCACCTGCTGTTCGCGGAACAGTGCCCGCCAATCTTTTAATGACAGCACTGGCTTTTCACCGGGGCCATAAGCGGCCAACGTGCCATCCGGCGTAGTAAGCGGCGTTAGCTCAACGAGTTGTGGAATTTTCATAGGGTCGATAGTAACCTTGGCTACTTGTTCCCAATCCACGAACACGTCGAACTGCCCGGACTGATGATAGCCAGTAACAAGGGGGAAGTTGATCTCAAATTTGGCCTTCTCTGGCACAGAATAAATATGGTTAGGATCGGGCTGTGAGGGCGCTTCGCCTGTTGGCGAGACCTTGAACGGAATTAGTTCGAAGGGGACGCCAAAGACCTTGGCTGTTTCCTCAGCGAACATCTGTGTTTCTTCGTTCAGTGCGTAGCTCTTACGCCGCAACGCGCGCCCGACTACCTGCTCGCAAAGAAGCTGCGAACCAAACGGCCGCAAACCGACGATGTGCGTGACAGTATTGGCATCCCAGCCTTCGGCCAGCATAGCGACCGACACGATACAGCGCACGTCCCGTCCTGGCGGAATTCTCTCATCAATCCACTTGAGTGAGCCGTCATTATCGTCGCTCGCCGCCTTCTCGTTATGCTTTCGGACAAGTTCGGCCCACTCGTCCGGCACTTTGCTGCCTGGCCACTCGGCTTTGCCGATGGTGTCGAGAATGAAGCGTAGGCGGCGGGTTTCTTCCTTGGTGCCGCCCTCCTCAATATCTTCGATCACCTTCGAGTCGATCCGCACGGTAACCTCTTGGCCGGGGGCGTTGCGGAACCACTGGGGAGCCTCTCCATAGCCACCTTCGTCATTCGCGAGCCAGTGATGCACTTCTCTCGCGACGGCGGTATCACGGCAGACAACGATGAAGACCGGGGGCACCGGATGCTTTTGCTGCGCCTTAGCGAATTGCTCCCATTCCACAAACCGCTGGTGCCATTCGGTCGCCAGAAGGTTGATAGGCGCGCTGGCGTAATTCATAACGATCTGGGGCGAAATGTTGTTGCCAAAGCCATCCTCTTTCGCCTTGGCCTGCACCCAGCGCCAGATATTGAAATAGGCAGCCTCTTCCGCGCCGCTCACATCGCGGGAGGGCAGTTGCGGGATTTTCACAAGGCCGGACTCGATGGCGTCAAGCAAACCGAAATCTGACACCACCCAAGGGAAAGGCTTTCCAACCTCATTACCAGAGCCTTGAATGTAGAAAGGCGTCGCAGATAAATCCACGCAAAGATTAATGCCTCTTCGGCGGCTACCACCTGCCAATTTATGGATGCGGTCAAGACCTTCGATCCAGATAGTTGCTTCGCGTGCGTTTTTCTTGGCGAGGTCTTTATCTTCGTCTAGCGTCTCTTCCTCGCCCTCGGCCACGTCCCCGCGTCGGTAAGCATGGTGAGCTTCGTCATTAAAAATGAGCCAATGCGAGCTACGTCCCTTGCCGCTCCCAAGCTCGCGGCGGATGCGCTTCAACCATGCAGCGTCCGATTCAAAATATTTGGTCTCGACAGTCTCGTTAGCCTTGCCGGCGTTCCTCACCACGTCCATAGGCTCGCCCGCCTTCACCACCTTTGCAGAGTCACCATTGACGGTGTTGGTTTCCTTCTTGGCGAGACGGTGCCAGTTGGCGATCATTACCTCGCCACGCCGCAGTTCTTCCATCCGGTGCGGCGGTACAAGCTGGCGGGTCCGGTAAAGGCTTAGATCACCCAGGGCCGGGTCAAGCTCCTGAAGGCGCTCTCGGATGGTTACGTTGGGGCAGACGATCAGGACGGTATCTGAAAAGCGGTCATCGCGAGGACTGGCAACACGGTTGAGGATCGACCATGAAGTGAGCATTCCCATGACCGTCGTTTTGCCGGAGCCGGTCGCCATCTTACAGGCGTAGCGGAGGAAAGCGCGGAACCCATCCGCCTTCGCCGCCAAGCCGGGTTCATCCTTGGGGATTTCCGGGATGCCCTTACGGTAGATGTCTGCGGCCTCAATCAGGAAGATGACTGTCTCAGCGGCTTCGATTTGAGCGAAGAACAGGCGCTGCATGCGCTCATCGCTACGCCAGAGGTCGAGCAATTCCTTCGTCACTGGTGAGGCGCCATCATAAGGGGCGCCACCGGAGCGCGAACCTTCGCGCCATTCCTTAACGCGTTCTCGAATGAGATTGACGATCTCAAGCTCGACTTCTTCGCCGCGCTCGCTCTCGAACATCTCTGCCTGCGCGCGATTGCGACGGCCCCGGCCTGAATGTTCGGGGATGCGATAGAAGTAGCTTGCCCGCCGCCGCGCTTCGACTTTCACCGGCGACTTGCTACGCTCGATGTGCCAATGGCATTGCGGCTCAATGAAGGGCGAATTGATAATTGGAGATTCGACCTCCGCGACTGTGATCGGCGGCTCTTCCTTCTGCGTGGCAGGCATCAGCTATTACCTCCCGCTGCCTTGACGACCATCAACTCGTTGCCGCGTTCGTCGATAGCTTTGACTGCAATGCGGTTTTTGTCGCCCAGCGCGAATGGTTCGCTCGCCGTTCCGGCAAGATGGTCCCACACGCTGTCAGCGAACTGACTCTTGAGGGATTTTTTCAGATTGTCCCATGCACTCGTTTTTGGGAAAAATACCTGCGAGGCGAAGAATGCCATGCCGTTGTAATTGGTATCGAGCATCCAGCATGGCAGATTTTCTGCCTTTACCTCGTCGGTTTCCATCGTATCGGGGCGGAATATGTCAAGGCCCTTGATGACAACGCGATGGAGCAGGCTACCGTCCTTGTCCTTGCCAGCTTCTTCCAGCCGCACGTCCGGCAGGCCGGTGATAGAGAAAATTTCGCTCGACTTGCTGGTTTTGAGCAAGTCGGACATCACCACGTCCGGTGTGACGGCGACGTAGGTGGTGGCGAGCTTGAGCTTTGCCAGCATTTCTCGT
Source organism: Shinella kummerowiae (assembly GCF_009827055.1). Taxonomy (GTDB): domain Bacteria; phylum Pseudomonadota; class Alphaproteobacteria; order Rhizobiales; family Rhizobiaceae; genus Shinella; species Shinella kummerowiae. The sequence continues at coordinate 9,046 of NZ_WUMK01000022.1, read as the reverse complement.
GCTTTAGCGTCAATGGCGAAGCCGAAGAGGAAAAGAGACTGGTAACCCTGCTGCAACGCCTCGGTGTGGGCGTTAAATACATATTCGGAACCGATTGCCCCATCTTCGGGACCGAACACAATGGCGATCCGCTTTTCCGTTCCATTGCGTGCGACGCCTTCGGCATGAATATGTTCCCGATCGGCAAGCGGGCTAACGGTTTCCAACTCCAGCGTGATATTGCCGGGCAAGTTGAGCGTCTTGCTCTGGCGCAATACCTCTATCATGCGATCAAGGTAGGCGCGCGGGCTGGTGGTTGCCGGTTGCGGCGGCAACCCAGCAGAATCGTCGTCCATGTTCATCGCAGCCTGAATGGTGGCTTCGACCGTGAAGGGCCCGCAAACGCGGGTGATCTTGTCACTCACCTCCGCACGGTCGATGATTGTTTCCAGCTTCGGGTCTTCGTCGTTGGCGATGGATTTCAGAGTAATACGGGGGACAAGGCCGCCGACTTCCTCGCCCTTGTTGTTCCGCTTGCGCTCATAGATAAAACCGCCTGCTGGCCCCTTTGCCGGTTCCTTCAAGCGATACCAAGGGAATGTGCTGGTCAGGAGACGTTGCCGCGCCAGTGCAATCGGTACGCGCGAGGTATCAACAGTGATCCAGCGGCGGCCCCACTGTTCGGCGGTGTAGGCGGTTGTGCCAGAGCCGCAAGTAATATCGAGGACGAGATCGCCGGGATCGGTGGTCATGTGGATGCACCGCTCGACTACTTTCACGCCGGTCTGGACTACATACACTTTATCGTCGGTGAAGTTGCCTGTGATGGTATCCGTCCAAAGGTTGCCGAGCTGCTGGAATGGGAAGTCATCCGAGAACCGTCGATAGCGAATACTGTTTTTGGCAAGGTGAATCCGGCCTGCCTTCGCCAGCCTGTTCATTCCATCTGGGTAGTTGGCTTTCCAATGCGAGTTTCCGCCCGGCAGAAATGTTCGGCCTTCATAGTCGAAAGGCTGGGGTTCTGTAGACGCACCCTGAGATTGTAGGTCTCCCGGATTATATAGCTTCACATTGGTAGGAAGGGCTACATCGCCCCGAGCTTCCGCCGCTGTAACTCCCCGATACGTCCCATCAGGAAGCAAGACCCACCGCGCATTCCCTGAGCCAATTTCGACCGGCTGGGGCTGAAAAATCTTGTTGTAGCGAACAGCCGCCTTGTCCTTGGAATACCACAGCAGGAAATCGCCGACTGTTGGCAGGGTGGAGGACTCAAAGCCTGATGTCGTCTGAAAGCTGATTTGCGAGACAAAGCCGCCCGGAAATACCTCGTCGAGCACTTCCCGGACGTGGTGCACGTTGTCGTCGGAAATCTGGACAAAGATGGAGCCGGAAGGAGTCAGTAGCTCCCGCGCCAGCATCAATCGGTCACGCAGATAGGTCAGGTAGGAGTGAAGTCCTAACTCCCACGTGTCCCGGTAAGCTTTCACCATTTCCGGTTCACGGATCATTTCATCATCCGCACCGTGATTGACCCGATTTTTGCGGACGAATGGCTGAAAATTCGATCCGTATTTGACGCCGTAAGGCGGATCGAAATAGAGCATCTGCACCTGACCACCCATGCCCTCATATTCAAGCAAGGAGTTCATAACCTGCAAAGAATCTCCAAGGACAAGACGGTTGGTCCAGGGTCCTTTGTGCTCATAGGCGTCTAGCTTGTCGGCAACATCCAAGCCCGTGTCACCAAACAAATCGAGATTGGTACCGGTCGCCTTGTGGGACCGCAGGGTATCGAGGATAGCTTGGGTAGAATGGCGCTCATGAACGAAAAGCGGGAGCGTCGGCACTGTGACCTGTTGTCGCTCGGCCTTGCCTGCCCAGTTTAGGAAAGGCTTGGTCAAGCTACGAAGCCGCGCCCCGCATTGCATCAGGGACGTGAAGCGCTCCTCCGTCCCCTGCCACATCTGCGGCCGCGCGAAAACGGTGGCCTCGCCCTTTTCGGCGGCATCGGCGATTAGCGCGAGCAACCACTCCGCAAAAGCACGCTCACCATTCTCATCCCACACCAGTTCCGGGGCGAGGCTGGAATCGTAACGGTGAGTTCGCGGAGCCTTCTTGTTTGAAAACTGTGCTTCGACGCCGACATCTGGGCGCTGAACGGCCTTGGTCTCATGCTTATAAACGGACGCCGACCCTGTTCCTTCAGTCGCCATAATTCCCCCATCACGCCGCGATTCATTCCACTAACGGTAGCGTAGCATTCGAAACAGAGCTTAGGTAGAGTTAGAACAAAGAGGGAATACTATTTTGATATGAAGTGAGCGCAAAATGAAGCTTTTACGCGATGCTCGTACATTAAAGACGAAAGCAATCGAGTCTCTTCGAACAGCGATGACGTCGTTCAATAGCTACGACGAAGCTGGGCGAGTCACCATGGTTTTGATGCATTCACAGCACGCGTGTGAAATGTTGCTCAAGGCGGTGTTAGTGCAAGGTAAGGCTGGGGTCTTTGACAAAGGAAGCGGCAGGGCGATCGGCTTTGAGCGGTGCCTCGGACTCTGCGTTGCGCATCATCAACTTACAACCGAGGAAGCCGGCATCATGCGCGCGATCGACGCTCAGCGCGATGCTGCCCAGCATTGGTTCGTGTATGTTTCGGAGGATCTCCTTTACATGCAGATCAGGGCGCTGATTACCGCTTTCGATGCCTACCTTCAGCGCAAGCTAGATGTCGCTTTGCATGAACATATCCCGCCGCGGGTGCTCCCGATATCTACCAAGCCGCCGGGCGACTTTGAGTTTCTTGTCGATAAGGAATTCAACTACGTCAATGAGCTCCTCCAGCCAGGGCGCCGCGCGCGCGACGAAGCTCGCGCAAGAATTCGCAGTCTACTGGCAATGGAAGCAATCGTAACGGACGAAGTGGAAATTTCTGAACGCGATATCGACCGCATTGAAAAGGCAATGCGTGGGGGAGCCGAATTTGTCGCAGTGTTTCCCCGTCTTGCTACGGTGGGTACTACGACGGAAGGCGAAGGTGTTAATCTGGTTGTCCAGTTCACAAAGAAACAAGGTGCTCCAGTCCATTACATCGGGGGAGATGATCCTGCGGCGGCAGCGGCGGTCCGCGAGGTCGATTTGCGAAAAAAATTCCACATGCAGCGGACTGAACTAGCCGCCAAGATCGGTCTCAGCGCACCTAAGGCGAAAGTGCTGCGTGCCCATCTTGGCATCGACGATGACGCAAGTTGCTGTCACGTTTTTGAATTTGGTGCTCAGAAAATTCCGTGCTTTTCTGACAATGCTCTGCGTCTAATGAAAGAAGCTTTACCAAAGATCAACATGTCTGAGTTGTGGGCTAACAGGAACGGGTAGACTGGGAAACATAGGGTAGATCGCTCTGATCTGGCGTTGTTCGACAGATTCATCGGTATGTTGCCGCGGGCTGAACAGAGACCATAATGCCGATCATAACGCTGGCCCATTGCAGCTCCTCTTATGTATGATAATGTCCTTTATCATACATAAGAGGACATGTTATGGCGCGACATTTACGGACGAACATTGAGATCGATAACTTCATCACGAAAGTCATTGCTGAGGCCAATCACCACGCGCCGAATGTCGCCGCGATCATAATGCCGATTTCGACTGCGGTAAGGGCGCGGTTGAATCTGGCAGTTGATAAAGTCGAGGTTTACGAGCGAAACGGCAACTTGGCGAGGACATGCTGGGTAACGGTTGGCGGTAACCGGTACACATTCACCTACAATTACAGTTCGGGCCAGATTGACCTCAAAGCCGGGTCTCTGCAGGGGTTTCTTAGGTCAAGTTTTGACAACCACACTCCTCACGCCGCAATCTCACATCAAGCTGCACGGCTTTGAATTCGAACGAGTTGCTTAGAGGTCAGGATGCCCGATTTCTCGAATAAATCAGATATCGAAATCGATCAGTGGATCATGAACTTTGAAAAGCGCGGCCAGACCGACGCTAGGCTCTACTATGAACTCCTTGAAGAGCGCGGCCGGCGCTCGGGTAAACGCCAGGGGCTGGATCTTGAAAAATCACTCTCCGCCCTGAAGCAGGCAGCTATCTCTGGGATCTGCATCACCTATGGCGACTTGGCGAAGGCAAGCGGTGTTGAGTGGAGCAAGGCGCGGCACCAGATGAACGGAAAGCATGGCCATCTCGATCGGCTATTAGAAATCTGTCATGCACGACAACTTCCGCTGTTGACGGCGATCTGCGTCAATCAGAGCGGCCTGCAGGACGGCGAGTTAGAGAAAAATGCCCTGTCCGGCTTCGCTGAAGGTTCGAGGCGGATCGGCCGCTCTTTTGCGGATGAGCTGGCATTTCATCATGCTTGCCGCGAGGAGTGCTGGAACTGGGGCCGGATGCAATGAGCTTGGTCATTGTATCCGATGCGGAGATATTGCCTGTCGCAATTTCGAAAAGCGCAGAGCGGGTCCGCACGCGGTTTCTTGAATTCTTCACTACCCAGCTTCGCAACCCGAATACCCGCCGATCATACGTAAAAGCTGCTTCCGAATTTTTAAGCTGGTGCGATATGCGTGGCGCTCAATCCCTCGAAGCGATCACCCCTATGCATGTTGCCGGCTGGGTCGAAGAAATGACTGGCTCGCACTCGGCGCCAACCGTCAAACAGAGGCTGGCCGCAGTGCGCCACCTGTTCGACTGGCTCGTTACGGGACAAGCGATGGCGTCCAATCCCGCCCATTCTGTCCGCGGACCGAAACATTCCCGTAGAAGGGGTAAGACCCCTGTCCTCTCGGCCGAGGAAGCCCGTCAGCTTCTGGACAGCATTTCTACCGATACGTTGATTGGGCAGCGTGATCGCGCCCTGATCGGACTCATGACGTACACGTTCGCCCGTATTGGTGCCGCGACGAGCATGGAGGTGCGCGACGTATACAGTCAGAACCGCCGGTTATGGGTTCGGTTGCATGAAAAAGGCGGAAAGCAGGTTGAACTGCCCTGTCATCATTCGCTTGAAGCCTACCTGGACGACTTTATCGAGGCGGCCGGCTTGCAGGGTACGCCCCGAGCGCCCCTATTTCAGACAATTAGGCGCGGCACTGATAAGTTCTCTGGCAATCCCCTACCCCAGGCTAATGCCTATGCAATGATCCAGCGCCGTGCGGTCGCGGCAGGTATCAGCACGGCCGTGTGCAATCACACCTTTCGGGCGACGGGTATTACCGCCTACCTGAAAAACGGAGGAACGCTGGAAAAGGCAGCCAATATTGCCAATCACTCATCCACCCGAACCACGCAGCTTTATGATCGCCGCAGTGATGACGTAAGCTTGGATGAAATCGAGCGAATATTGATTTAGGGGCGATTTGCGCGATGACAAAGATCAATCATAATAGACCGACGCTTCGCCTTCTCGATAACTACCGGCGCGAGCTGAGGTCCCAAGCGCGCGAATATAGCACCCCCGAGACGGCTTCGGAAATTTCGGTCAGTGGTAGAAACAAGAAAATGCCGGGTGTGAGCCAATCGGCGCAGGAAATTATCCTTTCTATGTTTGACGCCGCCGGTCTCTATCTGGAGGCTTTCTCAAAAATATTGAAAACCTTGTCGCTCGATGCTGGAAAATCGCTCCGAAAAAAGAGGACTTCATTTCAGAAAGAGATGGAGGATGCCAAATCTCATCTTATCGAGGTATGCGTCAAATTGGTCGTGGAAGCCTTACGTGAAAAAATTGAAGGCAAGAAAGGCGTCGTAGAGTGGCTAACCTGGTTCCAGGACGAGGCACAACGTACAAATGATTACGGGCTACTCGATATTCTGGAAGTCGGGATAAAGCCGGCCTTTCAAAAGCTTGACGCTGCCATCGAGGAGGGCGCCTTCCGACAGGGTATCAGTTCTGCAGGTCCATAATGAGAGCGTCAATTTTCTCGCGAATATCATATTCGACTGAATTTACCTCCATTGCCTTCAAAAGATAATCCAGCACATTTTGACGATCGTCCGGGGCAATGTCGGATAGTGTCTTCGCTGATAAGTCGCGATTCAGAGCGGCAGCCTGGTCAGGGGAAATGTAGCCGCCATCTTCAAGGCTGACAAAATCTTGCAGTTTCATTTTAGGTGCTTTCTACAGTTGATAGCCACCCACGCTGGCGGGCAATTCTCTATGATCGCGCCTTATGTGGCGCAAACCTATCCCTTCCGCGATGGGAACGGCAAAATCGTTGATGCTTCACCGGTAGTGCGATCTTTCACGGTTTCGCGCAGCTTCAGCCCTATGACTTCCGCATTTCTTGAGAACCATCCTGGCGGTAAGGCGGTAAGATTTTCTATGTCGCCAGCTTTCATGGTGAATTCTACGCTCAGGAGGTCGGACTTGCTGCGCACGGCCGAGTCCACGATCAGCTGCAGGGCGTTGGCAAGAACCGTCGGCTCCGAGATCCGCCAGTTCTTGTCCAGAGGTTCTTCCCGGCTCCATCCTTTGGCCGAATACAGCTTATAAAGCGAGGTCGCATGGTCCGAAGGGATGATATCTAGATCCGACAGGCGACGAATCTGCGCTTTTACCGAAACCCGCCAGCGCTCCTTCAGGGACAGCAGAGACGCAAGCGACGCGCTCTTTACCTCATAGGAATATGTTGTTGCGGGCATCAGGAACGCGCTGGCAAACCGAAACGCCTGGCGCTCGATCTCCTTGAGATCTTTTTTCAGCTCTTCCTCGGTAACATGGCGATGCAGGATCGCATGACCGAGTTCGTGCGCGGCATCCATTTGCCGGCGCGGGAACGACATCTTGTCCGTGGACAGCAAAATATGCGGACGACTGCCTGCTTGAGCCCAACTGCACAGGCCATCCAGCTTTGAAGTCCCCATCTCAATGGAGCCGACAATACATCCGACGCGCTCAAGCAGAGGCATCATATCAATGCACGGGCCATCACCGACGCTCCAATGCGTGCGCAGGTCAGAGGCGATCTGCTCGATGTCCTCGTCGCGGAGCTGCTTATAGGTCGCACCCTGTAATACGTCCGGAATATCGACCTCCGGGAAATCCACATAATGCTCCACGATGCTGCTGATTTCTTGCAGCCAGTGCATCTGGGATTCCTGGTAGTTCAGATCTTTCACCAAGGTCGATGCCAAGGTGCGGTAAAACAGAGGCCGGTCGCTGTTGGCGACCGGTCTAAGAAAAAACTCTCTGCGAACGTGAAGGTGAGCCGCCAACTCGGCTAAGGCATCGGCATCAGGGGCGCTGGTCCCGTCCTCCCAGCGGGTGACGGTGCTGGGGTTGACGCTGATCAGGGTAGCCAATGCCTTCTTGCTTAGAATTCTTCGTGCTGCTCTCGCCTCGATCAATCTTTCAGGGACAAACCCCGGAGTTCCTACACGCATGCATTTCCTTCCCCGGCTTTATCAGCACGGGTCACTTTGTATCTCTCTCGTTGTCATCACCGCCGTCAGGCTGTTCCGGCGGCACAAACGGCTTGATCGTCTTTTTCAAGCTGATGATCGGTGTTTTCGCCCCATTAGCAGAGGATGGCGCCGGAGCGATTACCGGCTCATCGGCATAACCTTCAAGGTATTTGTCGAGCGGCTCGTAGAAAAGATATTGTTCATAGGCCGCATCGATCACACCGATGGCGAATTCGCTGATCTTTCCGCCCCGCTCACGGTCACGAGCGACAAGGAACAACACAAAAATGTCGCCGATCTTGGGCCCTGTTCCATCAAGGTCGAGGCGTGGCGAGAGGTGGTAGTTGAGCGTTACGCCAGCCTTGCGCGACACGTTTTTCACTGGCAGCGCTTTCGGCTCCGGCATTGCTGCAAGACCGAAGATGATCCCCTGCCCGTTCACCTCAAACCGCATGAAAGGCTGGAAGATCTTCAAATCGGTGAGCGGAATGATGCCGTTCTCGAGCAACTTGCCACCGTGAAGTTCACAGGTTTCCCGAAACGCCTTCTCCATCATGCGAAAACGGGCATGCCCCTCCAGCTCTCGGCTTGGCTTGGGGTCGAGACCAGCGTGGTCGCGTACCATCGTGAACGCCTTGAGTGCGGAAGCGCTCAGCCGGTCTTCCAGGTCTAGGAAGAGATTCTTGAACAAGGCCGGCGGGAACCGTCTTTTGATATAGTGCTCCACAGTGCGCTCCGCATCGAATTGCAAAATACAGGATTTATATATTGAAAAATTGCGTAAAGAGCAAGTGGGCAGAATGATCTTCCATTTGGCATCCCTGAAAACTTATTGGCACGTCTCTCCGTGACCAGGCTCTATTCCGCCGCGGCTGTGCCGCAGCTCCACGGAACCCCGTTCCGGGTTTCCGCCGACAAGCGGTAACGATCCTTCGTGCTACCGGCATGCTTGCCGGGACATAACGCGCGATTGCGCGAGTCGTTTGTCTGATGGGGGAACCGAGGGCCTTGCCCTTCTCGCCCCCAAAATAGCCTTCCGCCCAGCTTCCTCCGCGCCCGCCCTGGCGGCCGCTCCGTGCAGCCGGTTCCCCGCGAAGGCTATTTTCCCCCTCCATCCCACCGCTCGCGCGGCCCCGGGAAGCAGGACGAGGTCCTGCTTCGCAGTCTAGGACAAGAAAGGACAAGGGAATGTGCGAACCTACTTTCGAGGAATGGTTTTTCAGCTTTGCGGGCGAACTGGCCCGGCTTAGCGGCGAGCTACCGGATTTTGACGCCGCATATGATCGGTATTTCCCGGCCTATGAGAACGGCATTTGCGGCGGCACATGCGCCCGTCACGTCGTCGGGATCGGCTCGGCCGCCGTCTATGCCGACGAATGGGAGGGCGCCGAATGATGCGGTTTGCCCCCTCACGCGATTTCTACATCCCGAAAGGCTCCGTGAAGATCGCCGACAAGGCGGGTGACGGCGTAGCTTACATCTACACCAGCGCCAAGGGCAGACCCGCCGCCATCGCCTTCCACGGCAAGGCTGCAAAGCCCGACTGGCACCACAGCTTTGCCAGCGCCGAAGCCCGCGAACGCAAGATCAGGGAGCATTTCGAGGGACGTCGGCGCTGGGCCGAATGGAAACAGGAACGCCGCGACGAGCGCAAGAA
>NZ_WUMK01000021.1 GCF_009827055.1 Shinella kummerowiae | reverse complement strand
GATGAAGGACAGCAAGGTCATCGTGGCGATCAACAAGGACGAGGAGGCACCGATCTTCCAGGTCGCCGACTACGGCCTCGTCGCCGATCTCTTCGAGGCCCTGCCAGAGTTGCAGAAGGCGCTCTGAGCCGAAAGACGTTGGTCGAGGAGTTCCGCGAGCCTCGTTTACGGTTATGAAGCGCTGACGTCAGCCCGACCCAGCACAAAACCGTCGTACCTATGCAAAGCCGTGCGCAGGTCTCAGGCCAAAAGTTTTGACGGCGTGATTGGTAATGTGCTCGGCAATAGGGATAGCAGAAGTCGCAGCGGGCGACGGCGCGTTGCAGATGTGGATCGTTCGGGGCGAGCTTCGGATCAGGAAATCGTGGACAAGAGCACCATCCCGCATCACGGCCTGGGCGCGGATGCCCGGCGGATGGGGCAGAAGATCCTCGATTTCGAGCGAGGGGCAATAACGCTGGCAGGCTTTCAGGTAACGGCGCCGGAAGGCTGAATTCGCGGCCTCCGTCAGGCCGGAGGCAAGGTTGGCCCTGAGTGTGCGCCAGAAGCCGGGAAAACGCGCCATCTCGCCGAGATCGCCGAAGTCGATGGCGAGCTTGCCGTAACCTTCGCGCGCCAGCGAGAGCACGGCATTGGGGCCGACGGTGACATAGCCGCCGATCATGCGCGTGAGGTGGATGCCGAGGAAGGGCAGGGCCGGATCCGGCACCGGATAGATGAGATGGCGAACGACCTGGTCATGGCGCGGCGCAAGGCGGAAATATTCGCCCTTGAAGGGCACGATGGCAAAGTCGCCGCCGAGCCCGCACAGGGCGGCGAGGCGGTCCGCCATGAGGCCGGCGCAGACGACGAGGTGGCGCGTTACGCGGGTGCTGCCATCAACAAGGGTGAGGCGCACATCATTTGCTCGCTCCTCGATCTGTTTCACTTCAGCGCCACGGGTCACCTGACCACCGAGATCACCGACGAGTGCTGCCATGCGGCGCACGATGCCGCTATAATCCGCAATGCCGGTCGTGGGGCTGAGCAGTGCACCGAGCCCCACGATATTGGGCTCGATCTCGCGCAATTCCGCCGCACTCACCCGCCGGACATCAAGACCGTTTGCCGTCGCCCGCGTTTCTAGCGCGGCGAGGCGTTCCATCTCGACGGGTGACGTGGCGACCAGCAGCTTTCCCGGCTGTTCATGCGCAATGCTGTGTTCGGCGGAAAAGCGGAGCGTGGCGGCAAGCCCGCGGCGGCAGAATTCCGCCTTCAGGCTGCCCGGCGCATAGTAGATGCCGGCATGGATGACGCCGCTGTTGCGGCCTGTCTGATGCAGGGCGAGGTCTGCTTCCTTTTCCAGCACTTCCAGCGAAAGTCCGGGAAAGTGGCGCAGCAGTTCATAGGCCGTCGCGATGCCGATGATGCCGCCGCCGATGATGGTGATGTCGGTCAAGTATGCCTCCCTGTGGCGGACGGCGTCGCCGCCGCCCGCATGCCCACCCTTCAGGCGATTGGTCGAATCTTCTGTTCGCCGTGACGGCGCTCCCAGTCCGCCCACTCGTCATGCGCATTGAGATCACGCAAAATCGACGGCTGGGTCAAGGCGAAGTCCGCGATGGTGTCCTTGCGCAGGCACACGACGCCTTTGTGCTTCAGGGCGTAGTCGAGGAAACGGTCGAGCGAGCGGACGCGGAAGGGCCGTCCCTGCACGCGGTCATGGGTGGAGATCGACATCATGCGCCGGCGGGTCGCCGCCTCCTCGTAAAGCACGTCGAACTCGTCCTTGAGCTGTCGTTCGTACTCCGTGTTGGTGAATTTGTAGCCCTCGAACTGCACGATGTCGTTCAAGGTGAGCGAATAGGGCACGACGGCAAAATCCTTGTCACGCACCGGAATGAGGAAGGGCTCGTCGCGGCTGACATCGTCGATATGGTAGCGGAAACCTTCATCCTGCAGGATTTTCAGCGTGTTGACGGTGCCGCGCATCGCCGCGCCGTTGTAGCCGACAGGGGCGACTCCGGTGGCGCGCCTGATCGAATCCACATTGTCGCGGATGAATTTTCGCTCGTCCGGTTCCTGCAGATCGACCTGGAGGATCCAGTCGCGCCCGTGGGCGGCGGCTTCATGGCCGCGTTCGACGATCTCGCGGGCGACGGCCGGGCTGCGGTCCACGGCGGAACCGACCATATGCGACGTCACCTTGATGGCGTGTTTGTCCCAGAGGTCGAGCATGCGCTGGATACCTTCGACATAGCCGTAGCGATACCAGCTCTTCGTCGGGAAGTCGGGATAGGCGGGGTCCATGTCGATGAAGCCGGAAAACGGGCCGCCCGGCCCATAGGGCGCCTCGCCGCCAGCCTCGAACTGCATGGAAATGGAAATTACCAGCCGAATATCATCCGGCCAAAAAGAATTGCTCATCTTGGTCTCCATTGGCGAAGGAGGCGGGCGCGACTAGCCGAAACGCCCGCCGAAAAAACTTCAGTCGACGCCCCAGATCTTCTTGTAGGCGTCGCGGTAGCCGTTGTTCGGGTCGAAGGCGAAGCGATCGCCGCCGTCTTCCTTGACGTTCTGCGGCAGGAAGAGGTGCACCGGCACGACGTAGCCGGAATCCTTCTCGCCGGCGAAGGCGCGGTTCAGCTCGTCGATCGCCTGCCAGCCGTGCAGCGACAGCGGTTCGGCCACGGTGCCGGTCTGGTAGTAGTTCTGCTGGATGCGCTGGAAGGCGGCTTCCGAGCCGTCGCCGGCCGAGACATTGCGCGGAAAACCATCCGCCGCCTTGCCGGCGGACTGGAGTGCCGAGGCCATGAAGTCGATGGGCAGGTCGTTGATCGTCAACGAATAGGTCCATTCGTCGCCGTAACGCTGCAGCAGGGCATTGGTGAGCGGCGGCATGCGCGTCGAGGCCTCCGCGAGCGGCGTGTCCTCGATCGTCAGCAGCTTGCACGTCGCGCAGGCGCGGATCACCGCGGCCATGGCGTCGGACTTGGCGATGGCGATGTCGTAGACGCTGTCGGTGAAGATCACGACATTGGCCTTGCCGTCGCTGTCGGCAACGACGAAAGAGGCCGCCGCCTTGGAAATCTCCAGCGGGTCGGTGGTGATGTTGGTGACGATCGCATGTTTGTCGGAGGGGCCGGTGGTCGCGGTGGCATGCCAGCCGACGAGCTTGATACCGGCGCCGGCCGCCTGCTTGATCGCTTCGGCCTGCTCGTTGGCATCGACAGAGCCGAGCACGATACCATCAGGCGAAAGGGCGATCGCCTGTTGCAGCGCCGCGGAGCGGCCGGAAACCGTGCCCTGCCCGTCGATCACCCGAACGGTCCAGCCGATGGCTGCTGCGGCTTCCTCAATACCTTTGGAGACGCCGAGCACGCCGCCATTGCGCATATCGGCTGCCACATAGACGATCGATTTGCCCTGCTGCGCGACCGGTCCCGTCGTCGGGCCTGTCCAGGCCGGGTTGGGCTTGGTGATTTCGGCGACATAGGCCTTGGCGTCGGCCACGGCATCGGCGCGTGCTGTTGTGGCCGCAAGGGCCACCAGCAGCGTCAGCGCTGTCGTTTGAAGCAGTCTCTTCATGTCTTCTCTCCTCCTTGAAGACGGTTTCAGGATTTTGGCACAGGGCGGCGGGCGTGGCGCACGGAACCGCGCCGGCGCTGGGCGTAGCCGGCGATGCCGATCGCCACGAGCAGGGTCGCGCCGTTGAACAGCGGTTCGACATAGAAAGCGCCGCCCATCTGCTGGATGCCCGATATGCCGACGGCGAGAATGATGACGCCGATGATCGTGCCCCAGACATTGACGCGGCCGGGCTTAATGGTGGTCGAGCCCAGGAATGCGCCGACGAGGGCCGGCAGCAGAAATTCGAGGCCGACGCTCGCTTGGCCGATGCGCAGCTTTGCGGCAAGCACGACGCCGGCAAAGGCACCGATGAGGCCCGAGGCAACGAAGGCGCCGATGACAAAGCGGCGGGTACGGATGCCGTTCAGTTCCGCCGCGCGGGAACTGGCGCCGATGGCATAGAGATAACGGCCGATCGGCAGGTAGTCGGATACGAGCCACAGCGCCACCGCAATGGCGAGCACGTAAAAGGCGGCGATCGGCAGGCCGAAAAGCTGGGTTGTGTAGAGCGCGGTGAAGGCCGGCGGCAGCAGGCCGATGACCTGGCGCCCTTCGGTATGCCAAAGGGCTGCGGCATAGATGAGTGTGCCGGTGCCGAGCGTGGCAATGAAACTGTCGATCTGCGCCACCTCGACGAGCAGCCCGTTGATGAGACCAAGCAGGCATCCGCCGGCAAGCACGACCAGCACGGCGACCGACCCGTGCAGGCCGTAGACGGTCTGCAGGCTGATGGCGAGCACATGCCAGATGACGATGCCGTAGCCGACGGTAAGATCGATGCGGCCGGTCATCATGGGGATCATCGCCGCGAGCGAAAGCAGGGCGATCACCGCTTTCTCGCCGAGCACGGCCCGCAGGTTCAGCAGGGTCGGAAAGGTATCCGGCAGGATCAGCGAGAAGAACAGGATGAGTGCGAGCGTCAGGAGCGGCAGCCCGTAGACCGGTAAAAGCCGCAGGAGACGGGCGGTGCCGGCGAGGCCGGCAAGCTCCGAGCGTGTCGGCTCGAGCGCATTTGAACGTAGGGATTCCATCAGGCCTCCTCCTGCCTTGATAGCGGTTCCAGGGATGCGGTGTTGAGCAGGCTCTCGACCGAGAGGTCGGTGCCCGAGAGTTCGGCGGCGACGCGCCCGTCGCGGAAGACCAACGCACGGTGGCTGATACCTGCGACCTCCTCGAAATCCGTCGAGATGAGCAGCACGGCGAGGCCTTTGGCGAGCGCCTGCGCAAGCAGTACATAGATATCCGCCTTCGAGCCGACATCGACGCCGGCGGTCGGATCTTCGAGGACCAGCACCTCCGCGCCGATCTGCATCCAGCGTGCCATGACGACCTTCTGCTGGTTGCCGCCCGACAGCGTCTCGATTGCGGCCGCGGGATCGTTGGGCCGGATGTCGAAGGTTTGGCCGATCGCGGCGGTCGCTTTCGCCTCCGTGTCCGGATGGGCGAAATCAGACAGCCGCCGCCCGGTGAGCGCCGGATTGAGAAAGAGGTTTTCCTGCACGGACAGGCCGCGGGCGACCGATTCCGCGTTGCGGTCGCCTGCCACCATGGCGATGCCGGCACGAATGGAATCCTGCGGGTGCCGGCTTGTGAGCACTCGGCCACCGCCAAGCACGGCGCGGCCCGAAGAGATGGGACAACGGCCGAACAGTGCTTGGCCGACGGCATCCTGACCGGCACCGCGAAGCCCGACGAGACCCAGCACTTCGCCGCGCCTGAGTGTGAGGGATACGGGTCCCACATCGGCGGCGACAAGGTTTTCCAGCGCAAGGGCAACGGGCGCGTCGACCGACACCGGCGGGCGGACGAATACGTCCTTCATCTTCCCGCCGATGATCAACTCGATCAGGCGGGTGCCGTCAAGCCGGCCGATCGGCTCATTGGCGACACGGTAGCCGTCGCGCAGAACGACGACGCGGTCGGCGATCGCAAACACCTCGTCGAGTCGGTGCGAGACATAGATGATCGCCACGCCGCGGCCGCGCAACCGCATCAGCACCGCATGCAGCATTTCCACGTCCGACTGGGGAAGGCTTGCCGTCGGCTCGTCGAGCACCAGCAGTTGCGCGTCCCGTGCCAGCGCCCTGGCGATGGCGACGAGGGATTTTTCCGTGCGTGTCAGATCCTGGACGCGGGCGTCCGGATCGATTGCGTCGGATACGAGCGCCAAGGCGTCGGCGGCGCGGCGCCGGGCGGCGCGCCAGTCGATGAAGCCGAGCCGGCGCGGGTAACGGCCGTGCATCAGGCACATGTTCTCCGCAACCGTCATCCATTCGATCAAACCGAGATCCTGATGGATGAAGGCAATGCCGGGATGGCCGTCGCGTGGATCGAAGCGGGCGCCACGGAAGCGGAACTCGCCTGCATCGGCTGCATAGACGCCGGCAAGCATCTTGATCAGCGTCGATTTGCCCGCGCCATTCTCGCCGAGCAAGGCCAGGATCTCGCCGGTCCGCACGACAAAGCCGACATTGCTGACGGCCTGCGTGCCGCCAAAGCGCTTGCTCAGCCCTTCGAGCGACAACACGGCGTCTTCCGCCGCCCACGCGTCGATCAGTGTCATGACGATGATCCTCCCGGACGTCGTTACGGCGTTTGTCCGCTTTTCGACGTTATGAGGGTAAATTGCCGAAATCGGACTTGTCCTGCATTCGATAATCGGCCATTTTTCCCCTGAAATCGGCCAATCGAATGGGGAGGCGCGGGATGGCAGACAAGACCGGTGCAGAACGATATTTCGACGTGACCGCCGACATGGTCAGCCACGCGCGTGCCTTCGGTACCGGGCGTTTCGATTTTGCGAGCGAAGGCGAGGCGGGCGGCCAGCTCGTGCGCTGCACGGCGGGCGAACTCGAGCTTTTCGGTCATGCCGGCGAGTGGGTCATTCCCGTCGATCACATGGTCTATATTCCACCGGCACGCCCGTTCCGTCTGCGGGCGAGAATTCCGTCGGCCGGCATCGTCGCGAAATTCTGCGCGGACGAAGTCGCCTGGCAACACCAGGGCTGCTGGGTTGGCGCGGTGAGCGATTTCGCCGGCGGCATGACGGATTATGCGCTGCGCTGGAACGCCGAGACGGCGGAGCGGGACAGGAAGGCGCGTTGCTTCTTCGTGACGCTTGGCGAGATGCTGCCGGAATGGTTCCGGCACGACCGCATCCTTTGGACGCCCTATGCCGAAAACTCCTCAATCCAGAAGGTGATCGACTTTGCCAGCCGGCGCGGGCCCGGGGTCACCCTGCCGGAGGTCGCCGAACATGCCGGCATGTCGGAACGCACCCTGCGGCGCCATCTTCAATCGGAGCTAGGCCAGAGCTGGCGGGAATTCATCCGCGAGATGCGCATGAACCGGGCGATGGAACTCCTGCGCAAGGAGGGCCGCTCGATCACCGAGACCGCCTTCGAGGTTGGTTTTTCCTCGAGTTCCGCCTTTTCAAGCGCCTTTTTCGGCTATGTCGGAAAGACACCATCGGTCTATGCGAAGGCCTACAGCCGTCACCAACGCGCCAGGCCCGCCTGACGGCAAGGTTGCGGCAAGGGGACGGCACGCCGCCGTTGCCGACTGGCGTGATCAATGGCAAAACATCTTCGTGGAACAAGCGAGGCCGTGTGCATTGCCGCTGGCCCGCAACGGGAGGGAAGCATGACCGACGCAAAGATGATGGCGCAGATGACGAGCGGGGAGGGCTTTATCGCCGCTCTCGATCAGAGCGGAGGCTCGACCCCGGGTGCGCTGCGGCTCTACGGCATCGCGGAGTCCGACTACAGCGGCGACGAGGAAATGTTTCGCCTGATGCACGAGATGCGCGTGCGCATCATGACGGCATCGGCCTTTTCCGGCGACAAGGTCATCGGCGCCATCCTGTTCGAAAAGACCATGGACGGTGAGGCAAAGGGCAAGCCGGTGCCCGATTATCTGTGGGAAGATCGGGGCGTCGTGCCCTTCCTCAAGATCGACAAGGGCCTGGCTGCCGAGGAGAACGGCGTGCAGGTCATGAAGCCGATGCCCGATCTCGACGCCCTGCTGGCCCGTGCAGCGAAGAAGGGCATTTTCGGCACCAAGATGCGTTCGGTGATCGCGCATGCCGACAAGGCTGGTATCGCCGCCGTGGTGAAGCAGCAGTTCGAGGTGGGCCGGCAGATCCTCGGCCACGGCCTTATCCCGATCATCGAGCCGGAAGTCTCGATCAAGAGCCCGACCAAGGAAGAGGCGGAAGCCATCCTGCGCGACGAGATCGCCCGTGAACTCGAAGCTCTGCCGGCAGGCCAGAAGGTGATGCTCAAGCTCACCATCCCGACGGTTGCGGATTTCTACAAGCCACTCGTCGCCCACAAGGCGGTCATCCGCGTCGTGGCGCTGTCGGGCGGCTACAGCCGCGCGGACGCCTGCGAGAAACTCAGCCGCAACCACGGCATGATCGCCAGCTTCTCGCGTGCCCTGACGGAGGACCTGCGCGTGACGATGAATGACGTGGAGTTCGACGCCAGTCTGGCCCGCACGATCGACCAGATCTACACGGCAAGCGTCGTGAAGGCTTGATGCCTGGAGTCTGAAGCCCGACGCCCCTCTGGGGAGCGTCGGGCCACGCATCATTTCGAATGCGTGAATTGGCGTTAGAAGCCGATTACCAGGACGGGATCAGGGCACCCTTGAACTCTTCGTTGATGAAGGCCTTGATGCTGTCGTCGTGGTAGGCCTCGACAAGCGTCTTGGCCCAGGCGGCGTCCTTGTCGGCGCTGCGCACGACGATCACGTTGGCATAGGGCGATTCCTGGCCTTCGATGGCGATGGCATCGGTCTTCGGGTGCAGGCCGGCTTCCAGCGCGTAATTCGTGTTAATGACGGCTGCGTCGACGTCGTCGAGCGAGCGGGGAAGCTGGGCGGCATCCAGTTCGGCGAACTGGATGTTCTTCGGGTTCTCGGTGATGTCGGCCGGGCCAGCCTTGAGACCGACATCCGGGTTGACCTTGATGAGGCCTTCCTTGGCGAGCACGAGAAGCGCGCGGCCACCGTTCGTCGGATCGTTCGGAATGGCGACGGTCGCGCCGTCGGCCAGCTCGCCGAGGTTTTTCACCTTCTTGGAATAGACACCCATCGGCGTGGTGATGGTCTTGCCGATGCTGACGAGGTCAAAGCCGCGATCGGCGATCTGGTTGTCGAGATAGGGCTGGTGTTGGAAAGAGTTGGCGTTGAGGTCGCCATCGGCGAGCGCCTGGTTCGGCACAACATAGTCGGAGAATTCCAGGATCTCGATGTTGAGGCCCTTCTTGGCCGCGACGTCCTTGACCTTTTCCATGATCTGCGCGTGTTCGCCGGGCGTGACGCCGACCTTGATGTCTTCGGCGAGCGCCGGGACGCTGATGAGGGCCGCAACGGCCACGGTGGCGAGGAACTTCAACATGTGTATCTCCTTGATGATGATACGGCTTGGGAGGGAGGAAATCAGCTCTTGCGGTTGCGCTTGTCGAAACGCCGGGCAAGCGCGTCGCCAGCACTCTGGACGAGCTGCACAAGAACGATGAGAACGACGACCACGGCCAGCATCACTTCCGGCATGAAGCGCTGGTAGCCGTAGCGGATGCCGAGATCGCCGAGACCGCCACCGCCGACCGCGCCGACCATTGCGGAATAGCCGATGAGGCTGACGATGGTCATGGTGAAGGCGAGCAGGATCGACGGCCGGGCTTCGGCCAGCAGCACCTTGAAGACGATCTGCATCGGCGTCGCGCCCATGGCGCGTGCCGCTTCGATCAGCCCCTTGTCGACCTCCCGGATAGCGGCCTCGACGAGGCGCGCGAAGAACGGGACGGTGGCGATCGTCAAGGGCACGATGGCCGCGGTGGTGCCGATCGACGTACCGGTCAGCAGGCGCGTGAACGGGATAATTGCCACGACCAGGATGATGAAGGGCGTGGAGCGGGCCGCGTTGACGACGAGCCCGATCGCCTGGTTGAGCGCCGGCGCCGGAAAGAGTTCGTTCTTGCCGCTGGTGGCCAGGAAGATGCCGATCGGCAGGCCGATCAGTGAACCGACCAGCCCGGACACGGCCACCATGTGCAGCGTCTGTAGCAGGGATTTCCAGAGAAGGTCGAAGAGCATGTCAGGCGACATAACCGAGCACCTCCGTGGAAAGGCCAGTTGCGGCGTAGAAGCGATCGGCGCGCGCAAGCACGTCGGGCGTGGCCGGATAGGCGACGACCAATGTGCCGAAGGGCTCTCCGGCGATTTCCTCGATGGCGCCGGCGAGAATGTTGACGTTGCCGCCGATCTCGGTGACGAGCTGCGCCGTCAGCGGCTGGAACGCCGTCGCGCCGAAGAAGGTCAGCCGGACGAGAATGCGATCACCTGCCGAAGGGGCGGCCTTCAAGCCGGTGCGCAGCCATTCCGGCAGGTTGGTGCCCACCGTGGAGGACAGGAGGATCCGCGTCGTTTCGTGCCTGGGCGCCGTGAAGATATCGAAGGTTGGCCCCTGTTCGACGATGCGGCCCTTGTCGATGACCGCGACATGCGAGGCGATCGTCTTGACCACCTCCATCTCGTGGGTGATGAGCAGCACCGTCAGGCCGAGTTCGGCGTTGATCTGCTTCAGCAGCGCCAGGATCGACTGCGTGGTCTCCGGGTCGAGCGCGGACGTCGCCTCGTCGGACAAGAGGAGCTTCGGCGATGTGGCAAGCGCCCGCGCAATACCGACACGCTGCTTCTGTCCGCCGGAAAGCTCGGACGGATAGCTGGCCGACTTGTCGCCAAGACCGACGAGATCGAGAAGCGGGACGACCTTCGCCTTGATCGCCGCCGGGTCGAAGCCGGCGATCTCGAGCGGTAGCGCGATGTTGTCGAACGCCGTGCGCGAGGACAAGAGATTGAAATGCTGGAAGATCATGCCCACTTCGCGGCGCAGGCCGCGCAAGCCTGTCTCGTTGAGCTGCCCGACTTCCGTGCCGTCGACCACCACGCGCCCGTCGCTTGCCTTTTCCAGGCCGTTGACCAGCCTGATGAGCGTGGACTTTCCGGCACCGGACCGGCCGATAATGCCGGTGATCGCCCCGCGACCAACCGTCATGTCGACGCCGTCAAGCGCAACGAAGGGATTGGCGGCGTCGCCGTAGCGTTTGGTCACGCCCTCGAACGTGACCATGGGCGTGGACTGCACTCGTCCCTGCGGGACGGCGTTGTCCACGACGGTTGGAGGTGTCATTGTCTACTCACACTCTACGTCGGTTAGGGGGGAGATAGCACCGCTGTCTTGTTCTGCGAAGATGCAGAATGGCCGATTTTAGAGCGACCCACTGCCACAGGCCATTGGCTGCTGCGGAGATATCATCGTCCAAGGCCGTATTTGCGGGATTTGATGGTGTTCATGACGAAACTGGTCTCGATCGTGTCGACGCAATTCAGCTTGGCAATCTTGTCCTTTATGAAACGCTCGTAGGATTCGAGCCCGGCACTCATGACGGTCAGCACGTAGTCGCGCGAGCCGGTCACCAGCTGGCATTCGATCACTTCGTCCCAGCTGCGGACCGCGTCTTCGAACATGCGGATCTCGTCATCGTGCTGGCGGCTGAGGCGGATGGAAGCGATGGCTGTCATCGTCCAGCCCTCGAGGGCTGGATCGACAAGGACGGCATAGCCGCGAATGATGCCGGTTTCCTCCAGCCGCCGCAACCGGCGCAGGCATGCCGATGCGGAAAGGCCGACACGCTCCGCCAGCTCGTTGTTGGTGAGACGTGCATTGGCGGCAAGCTCGTTCAGGATCCGCCGGTCGATGCCATCCGCAATTTTTTGCGCCATTTTTTGAAAACCTCGCAAGAAGTTGCGCTTAGCAACACGATATCGCAGCAAATAGCAAGAACGCGCCACAGGATCTGGTATAATTTGCGGTTGAACCTCTAACACAGCAGGAGACGTTCCATGACCGCGCCGCACCCGCCGAGAACCCATATCGGCAACCATGCCCTGCATCCCGAAACGCAGATGCTGAACTATGGCTACGACCCGGAACTCTCCGAGGGGGCTGTCAAGCCGCCGGTATTCTTGACGTCGACCTTCGTCTTCAAGTCGGCGGAGGATGGTCGCGACTTCTTCGACTATGTGTCGGGCCGCAAGGAACCGCCGGAGGGCAGGGGCGCCGGCCTTGTCTATTCGCGCTTCAACCATCCCAACAGCGAGATCGTCGAAGACCGCCTGGCCGTCTACGAGCGGACGGAAAGCTGCGCGCTGTTCTCGTCGGGCATGTCGGCGATCGCCACGACGCTGCTGGCCTTCGTACGGCCGGGTGATGCCGTGCTGCATTCGCAGCCGCTCTACGGCGGCAGCGAGACCCTGCTGGCAAAGACGTTCCTCAATCTTGGCGTTTCCGCCGTCGGTTTTGCCGATGGCGTCAACGAAGAGTCGGTGACGGCGGCGGCCGAGGCGGCCATGCAGAAGGGCCGTGTGTCGGTCATTCTCATCGAAACGCCGGCAAACCCCACCAACAGCCTCGTCGATGTCGCGATGATCCGCCGCGTCGCCGACAGGATCGGTGAAAAGCAGGGCCATGTGCCGATCGTCGCCTGCGACAACACGCTGCTCGGGCCGGTATTTCAGCGGCCGATCGAGTTCGGCGCAGATATCTCGCTCTACTCGCTGACGAAATATGTCGGCGGGCATTCCGACCTCATCGCCGGGGCGGCCCTTGGCCCCAAATCCGTCATGAAGCAGGTGAAGGCGTTGCGCGGGGCGATCGGCACGCAACTCGATCCCCATTCCTGCTGGATGCTCGGGCGTTCGCTGGAGACGCTGCAGATCCGCATGGAACGCGCAAACAGCAATGCCAAGACGGTCGCCGAGTTCCTGCGGGACCATGCCAAGGTCGAGCAGATCCACTATCTGCCCTTCAACGATCCGGCCTCTGCCGTCGGCCGCACCTTTGCCGCGCAATGCAGCGGTGCCGGTTCGACCTTCTCCTTCGACATCAAGGGTGGCCAGCCCGCGTCTTTCAGGTTTCTAAACGCGCTTAAAATCTTCAAGCTCGCCGTCAGCCTCGGCGGCACGGAGTCGCTTGCGTCCCACCCCGCGACGATGACGCATTCAGGCATTCCCATCGAGGTTCGCCAGCGCATTGGCGTGCTCGAATCGACGGTGCGCCTGTCGATCGGCATCGAGCATCCCGATGATCTGGTTGCGGATTTGGCGCTGGCACTCGACGGGGCCTAGGCGCGCCATGTTTCCGGCCCGGAACGCGCGCTTGTCCAGTCGCGACAAGAAGGCCCGGTACGCGGGGAACATCGTAATCGGGTTCATCGATTAATCGCACGCCTCTGGCGATCTTGCGGAAAGGCGTCGCCCCTAAATACTCTGTTGTGAACTGGTATTTAGGGGCAGCAGCATGGCGCATATCGCCGAAGCCGTAATCGACAGGATTTCCGACCGCATCGACTGTCTGGTCGCCGGACACCGGCCCGGCCACGGCCTTGCCCGTGCGTTCTACCACGACCCGGAGATTTACCGGCGCGACATGGAGCGCGTCTTCCGGCGCCACTGGCATTGTATCGCCCATGAGAGCGTGATCCCGAATGTCAACGACTTTGAGGTTTTCCGCATCGATACCGAACAGGTAATCGTCACCCGGGCGGCGGATGGTTCCATCCACGCCGTGCTCAATGTCTGCCGTCATCGCGGGGCAGAAGTCTGCACGAAGCAGAAGGGCAATGCGCGCGTCTTCGTCTGTCCCTACCATGCCTGGACCTATGGCAATGACGGCAGCCTGCGCGCCGCACGCCTGATGCCGAAGGATTTCAAGCGCGAGGACCATGGGCTGAAGACCCTGCACGTGCGCGTCGTGGAGGGGCTGATCTTCATCTCCTTCGCCGATCAGCCGCTGGATTTTTCCGAGGCCGAACATCTGCTGCACGCGACGTGCGGGCAATATGGCTGGGCGAGTGCCAGGGTCGCCCACCGCGAGACCTATCCGGTCGCGGCCAACTGGAAGCTTGCCGTCGAAAATTACGTCGAGTGCTACCATTGCGGCCCGGCGCATCCGGAATATTCGCAGACCCATGCGCTGGAACAGCCGTCGCACATGATCGAGGCGATGAACGCCGCGATGGAACAGCGCACCGGCGAACTCGGCATTGAGATTGGCTCGGGCAATCACTGGCAAACCTCCCGCGAGGGTCGCGAGGCGATCCACGCCTTCCGTTACGCGCTGTACGAGGGTGTGCAGAGCGGCAGCGAGGACGGCAAGGCCGTCGCACCGCTGATGGGCCGCTTTTCCGATTTCGACGGCGGCGTCACCTCCATCCATCTCGGTGGCACGACTTTCCTTGTGTGTTATCCCGATCACGGCATGATCTACCGCTTCATTCCCAAATCGCCCGAGACCTGCGAGATGGAACTGATCTGGCTCGTCGACGGCAGCGCCGAGGCCGGCAGAGACTACGACCTCGAAAAACTGACCTGGCTGTGGAAGGTCACGACGGCGGAAGACAAGACGATCATCGAGCACACGGCGCGCGGCGTGCAATCGCACTACTTCGTGCCCGGCCCGATCGCGCCGATGGAGCACAACGAACTGCGCTACATCGACTGGTATCTGGACGAGATCAGCCGCCCGGAGGGTGCAAGCGCGTGAAAGAATAAAGGGTGATATGTCCTCGGTGAGCCACTCCGGGCGGACAATGATAGTGCT
Organism: Shinella kummerowiae; assembly: GCF_009827055.1. Lineage (GTDB taxonomy): Bacteria > Pseudomonadota > Alphaproteobacteria > Rhizobiales > Rhizobiaceae > Shinella > Shinella kummerowiae. Next base: position 15,540 of record NZ_WUMK01000021.1, on the reverse strand, counting down.
TCGTTTCTGGCCCGCTTTCACCACGCAGAAGCCGACGGATGCCGATGTTGTCTCGATCGAGACCTCGCGCTCGAAGGTCGAATGGCTCAATGCCGTAAGGCGGGTAGCCCTTAGAAAGGGCGATCGAGACAGAGCGGGCCAGCCAAGAATCGGCAAGCGCCAGGTCAAGCCGAAGGTCAAACATCGGTCCTCAGATGAAGGCGCCGGACTTGCCGGCGCCTTGCGTATTCGGTCCGATCGCAGGACGCTATTGCCTCCCTAGACGATGAAGAAGTCAGCGTTGGTGATGCCAAGGCCCGGAGAAAGAGTAGCGAACAGCACCGATCCACCGGCCGCACTGCCGTTGGCATCGTAATACAGTTCCCCGGTATCGGTTTCATAGATGATGCGGTCGTTCAGGTCTCCGGCCGCGCCGCTGGCATTGGCGACGAACTGCGCTGCACTGAGCACGCCGACACCGACGATCGCGTTGAAGATCGCATTGTCCAGCCGGATCGTGTCATTGACGAAGCTGAAGTCTGTGATCTGATCGACGTTGGTTGCCCCGAGTGTTGTGTTGAACAGGAAATTGTCGTTCCCGCTGCCACCCGTCAGCGTGTCATTGCCAGTCCTGCCGTTCAGCGTATCGTTTCCACTGCCGCCGAGCAGAATGTTTGCGCCGGTATTGCCGGTCAGCGTATCGTTGAAAGCGGAACCGGTCAGGTTTTCGATCGACGAATAGGTGTCGCCCGCCGCGTCACCGGTATTGCTGGCCGGGGTTGTCAGGCTTGCGACGACACCGACCGTTGCTGTTTGGTAGGACGCCCTGTCCGATCCCGCGCCGCCGGAAAGGTTGTCGGCACCGGCCCCGCCGATCAGGTTGTCGTTCCCGCCGCCACCCGTCAGCGTATCATTGCCGGTCCTGCCGTTCAGAGTATCGTTTCCATTGCCGCCGAGCAGGATGTTTGCAGCACTGTTGCCAGTGAGTGAATCGTTGAAAGCGGAACCGGTCAGGTTTTCGATCGACGAATAGGTGTCGCCCGCTGCGTCACCGGTATTGTTGGCCGGGGTTGTCAGGCTTGCGACGACACCGACCGTTGCCGTCTGGTAAGACGCCCTGTCCGCTCCTGCGCCACCGGAAAGGTTGTCGGCACCGGCCCCGCCGATCAGGTTGTCGTTCCCGCCGCCACCCGTCAGCGTATCATTGCCAGTCCGGCCGTTCAGGGTATCGTTTCCGTTGCCGCCGAGCAGGATGTTTGCAGCACTGTTGCCAGTGAGTGAATCGTTGAAAGCGGAACCGGTCAGGTTTTCGATCGACGAATAGGTGTCGCCAGCGGCTTCACCCGTATTGCCTGCGGAACTGGACAGGTTGGCGATCACGCCAGCAAGCGCGTTGGCATAGGTGACCCGGTCTGAGCCAGTTCCGCCGGATAGAAAATCGCCGCCGGCGCCACCGTCGAGCACGTCGTTGCCGCCTGTGCCAAACAGTTCATCCCGCACGGACGTGCCGCGCATTGTCTCGTTGTCATTGTCACCGAGGATTATCAGTCGGTCCCCTTCGCCGGCGCCCGGGAAGAAATCCTGCACCTGGAATTGTGACAGGTCGACGGAGGTTGCATTGAGCATTTCGATACGGAAACGGTCAGGCGTGCCAACCGCCGCAAAATCGACAACAAGATTGGACGCAAGGCCAGCACCGATCTGGTCGGCGCGCACGACGACAAGCTTTGCGGGCGCCACGGCCTGGAACTCGATTTCCTCTATGGAGACAACGGTCGTGTTGACAAGGCTGATATCACCGGTGGCGAGGATGCGATCTGCATCGGCGCCCCCGTCGATGGTGTCATTGGTGAAGGCATCGAGCCCGCCACCTTGGAACGTATCATTGCCGGCATTGCCGGACGCGATGTCGCGCAGGGAATCGATCTGGATTGTGTCGCTCGCGCCGTCGCTGACGCTGGTGCGGGTCAACTGGTTGACCTCGCCGGTGATCCGGCCACCATCGCCATCGCTATCGCCGCCATCCTGCCATACAGTGATGAATTTCCCGTTTTGCAGCATGCCGAGGGCGGAAAAGATGTCACGATCCGCACCTTCCGCCGCGATTGCAAATTCGCTCGCCAGGTTGGCCGACAGCGCATTGCCGTTCTGATCGAAAATTCGGGCAAAGATATCGTCGGTGGTCGCGTTGAATGGTTTTGTCCAACTGACGACGATGAAGCCGTTCGAGAGGACCGAAATGTCGGGATCGACTTCATCGACGGTGCTCGTGGTGTTGACCTTGATGAAGCCGGTCTGGGAGACGCCATTGGCGTTAAAAATCTCCAGTGTGATGCCGTTGCCAAGCGTGCCGCCTTCGACCCAGCCGGAATCCGTGTAGACCACGGCCCAGTTGCCGTTCGGCAGCGCGGTCAATGCCGACTGCGTGTTGTCTCCGGCACTATCGATCAGGAAGTCGGCTGTGCGCACCGTGCCGTCGGCATTATAGATAACCGCCCTGAGTGGCTGGCTGGCAGGATTGGTGTCGGTATAGGTGACAACGAAGCCGCCATCGGCCAACCCGACGACAGAGGCATCATTCTGCGTGCCGGCCGTTGCGACGGAGTTGACCTGGGTGAAGCCTCCTATCTGGCCGCCTGCCGCATTGTAGCGGCCGAAGAAGATATTGCCGCCAAATGTAAAGCTAATGGCAAAACCGCCGCCGGTGAGCGCGCTGGTGACCGGATCTTCAAACGCGATCGACGAACCACTCAGTGTCAGTTCGCCGCCGACCGCATTGCCATTCTGGTCGAAAATACGGCCGAGCATGGCGGTTTCTGCGGGATTGTTGTCGTCCCAGACGACCAGCACATTGCCATTGGCGAGCTTGGTCAGTGAGGGCTTTCCAGGAGGCTCCGTATTGGCATCGTCATAGGGGATACGGAAGCCGCCGACCTGGTTGGAATCGGCGTCGTAGAAATTCAAAAGAATGAAATTGCCGCTTACGGTGTTGTAGGCGGCAACGAAACCGCCATTGTTGAGGCCAAGCACGTCCGGTAGAACCTGATTGCCTGGCGTGAAGGTGTTGACCCCGAATTGGAACGTCGTGGTGGTATTGTTGAAGGTGGTCGTGACGGTCATTGGTAACACTCCTGAATTGACATGTTTAATCGGAATTCAGCGTGATTTCGGCAAAACTGCAGCTTACTGCGTGCGCATTCCAAGTTGCGCATCAGGCCATTGGGCAGGGCGAATGGCCCTAATAAAAAGCGACATTTGAGGCTTACGCCGTCGGAAACACAGGTGTCGCTAGCCCATGTCACACAGAGAAACCGAATGCCTGGATCGTTCGGTTCTGAGAGAAAGCTTCAAAACAAACACTCACCCGACACGACGATGATTTCGCCTCGGATGTTCATTCAAGTTCCGGTCCGCCCTCTTCTCGAAAGGCGCCTACCAGTACAGAACGTGTGTGGTTTCAGGTTTATTTTCGAATAATTGATTTTTCTCATATGGAATATCCGTCCACCAATTGCCGAGACTTAAAAACCCGTAAATACAATTATTGGTTGAATATGATTCTTGTTCGTTCTTGATGATCTTTTCTTCTGGTCGCAGCTCCCCGGTTGTTTATCTCGGGACACTACCATCTGATGGGAAGGGTTGGCGCCGCCGTGGCTCGTATCGCCATCATGCCCCTACGCCTTGCCGCCCGAAGGGCGTTACTATTCGCGGGACGAACATCAAATCGTCTGCACAGGCTGGCGGCGCCTGCCGCAAAGATTCCATGTTATAGGGTCGAAGGCCGACGCGACGGTTCGGCCGACCTCCCCAAGTTTCGAGTCCAGCAAACACCGGGGTAGCCTTCACGCGGATTTCGGCGAGCGCCACCGTTCATTCACTCGGAGGTAATGCAGCTCTGCCTTATGACGGAACTCTGAAGATTCGGTGCGCTCATAGAATGCCAGTGGTCGCTGCACGGATTCAATTACTTCCGGCTCCAAGTTTCCGCGAGACTTGGGAGAGCCTTGAGTTCAATCTGGCCTCATGCGGCCTGTCTTCTCGCGCTCGATATAGTCACGTTGCTTGTCGGTGATGTAGTCGCGGACAATCGGGGCGGCGTCGCGCGAGCGCGACAATTGCATATGGAAGACGAGCTGGTTGCCGGTGCGAAACATCATCTCGGCGCTGATGAGGTAGAACTCCCACATGCGCGCAAATCGCTCGTCGTAAAGCGCAATCACCTTGTCGCGGTTCGCCTGGAAGCGCTCGCTCCAATGGGCCAGCGTCATTGCATAGTGCAACCGCAGAAATTCCAGGTCGGTCACCCAGAGACTGTTCCGCTCGACAACCTCGAACACTTCCGAGAGGATCGGTGAATAGGCTCCCGGAAAGATGTACTTGCGCAGCCACGGACTTGCCATGCCCGGCGGGCTCATATGCCCAATCGAATGCAGCACCGCCAGGCCGTCATCCGGCATCAGCGCATTCAGTTTCTTGAAGAATTCGTCATAGTGATGGACCCCGACATGTTCGAACATGCCGACGGAAACGATGCGATCGAACGGTCCCTCGACGTCCCGGTAGTCCTTCAGTTCGAAACGGACGCGGCCGGCAAGCCCGGCTTCCTCTGCCCGTTGCGTGGCAAGCGCCTGCTGTTGCGTCGAAAGCGTCACCCCGAGAGCCTCGACGTCCTCGGGGGGGCGCGAGATAGAGCGCGAGGGCGCCCCAACCGCAGCCGATATCGAGCACTTTCATTCCCGGCTTTAGGTCGAGCTTGCTGGCGAGCAGCCGGAGCTTGTTGCGCTGCGCCTGCTCGAGGGTTTCGCCCGGATCCCGGAAATAAGCGCATAAATACAACATGTTGTCATCGAGAAACAGCTTGTAGAAATCGTTGCCAAGATCGTAGTGGTGGGTGACGTTCTGCTGCGCCTGTCCCTTGCGGTTCGACTGCTGGCGCTTGCGGAAGCGCATCTTGATGGCGCGCAGAACCCTCTGGATCGGATAGGAACCAAGCGAAAGGCGGTTGATCGAGAACAGCGTCAGGAAGTCGCGCAGCGTCAAGCCTTCCTCGAACCGCATCGTGCCATCCATATAGGCTTCGCCGGCCGCGAGCTCGGCATTGAAGACCAGCGTCCTGTAGAGTTTCCGGTCTGTGAGCCGCATCGTGACCTGCGGACCCGGCGTGCCTTTGAAGACGTGGCGCTTTCCTTCCGCATCGATGACGATCAGACATCCCTTGCGTATGAAGGACTTCATCATGTGGGAAAGCGGAAACATGAGCGCCTCGAGTGCTTTAGTTGCCGTAACGTCGGATCGCCCGATCCCCGCCTGTTCAGCGGGGATTTGCAATCAGCCGGCCGGCGCCCTCCTCCGTTCCGTTCATATGGTGGGCTTCTGATCGTCGCGGGCGGGCTGGCGCAAACCCGTGTATCAGTCAGTTCCCGGCATCGTGTAGAACCGTCTGGCATCCTCCGTCATCTGCCGCCGGGAGGCCGGATCGATGTAGAACATATGGCCGCCGCGATAGGTGCGCAGCTCGGTGCGCCTTTCCGCCAGCGCCGGGGGAAGATGGTCGAGCACATAACGGCTCAGCCCGTAAGGGGTCAGCGCATCGCTGTAGCCATGATAGATTGCCAGCCGGAACCGCGGAATGGTCGACAGCAGGTCGCGCAGGTTATCGGAGGCGCTGGCATTGCTACGTCCATCGCCACCCCGACCATCATTCCACTCCCAGCGACGATTCACGCCGGTGTTGAGCAGGGAATAGGTCATCTCGGTGCGAACGCCGAGGTCATCGCGGGCGTAGGCCGCGAAGGCGGCGCCATAGGCACGGGTGAAGCCGTCGAGGATAGGGTCGTCGTTGCGGCTCATGGTCGATTCCGGATAGGCGTCGGGTACCGAATAGGCGGCATCATAAGGACCGACAATCCGCCCGTTTCCGTTCGCCAGCCTGGCGTAGAGACCGTCCACGAAGCCCCGTGCCCTCGCCACATCCGTCTTTGCGATTCCGGTGAAATCGGAGACCTGCTGATAGAAGGCATCCGCTTCCGGACCCGTCGGCGAGGGACCGGCAAGTGTCACGAGGTAGTCTGTCATGGCGAAACGCTCGACCTCACGAAGCCTATCCCTGTCGAATGCGCCGCGCCGCTCCATATCGGCAGCGGCAAGGGCCGGAAGCAGGAGCGCGGTGGTCAGCGGGTCGTTCGCCGCGCCGAAGAGAAAGCGGCCTTCGATGAGCGGTGAGACCATCAGGATGCCGGAGACGAGAATGCCTTGCGTCTCCTTCAGCGCCGAGGCCACCTTCGCTGCGCGGAACCCACCATAGCTTTCGCCGAGCAGATAGGCGGGGGAGGCGAGGCGCCGGTTCTTTTGTGTGTACAGTGCGATAACCTTGGCGAGGCTTTCTGCATCCTGTCGCACACCGTAGAATTGGCGGGCGACGTCGTCGTCCGCTGCGCGGCTCCAGCCTGTGCCGACGGGATCGATCAGAACGAGATCGGTGAAGGTAAGCCAGCTGTCGGCATTATCCTGGAGGGACGGGCGCGTTCCGTCGTCTCGGCTTTCGCCGAACTCCAGCACTTTCGGACCGGTAAGGCCGAGATGCAGATAGGCCGATGCGGCACCCGGCCCGCCGTTGAAGACGAAGGTGATCGGACGCGCCGGATCGCTCTCGCCGGCGACATAGGCGGTGTAGAAGACCTTTGCCGTCCGGTTGCCATCCTGGCCGTAGAGATCGAGCGTGCCTGCCGTCGCCGTATAGGGAAGTGGACCATTTTGCGTCTGCAAGGTGTTCTCGGTGACGGAATCGCCGGGAACGAGGCCGAAAATGCCTGTTGCGGATGCCAGCTGTTGCTTCTTCTCTGCCTCCGGCGCCTGGGCGGCGGCGGGCGTTGCAAGGATGGCCAGACACAGGCAAAGCCCAACGACGAAACGATTGTGCGACAAGAGCGCTCTCCCTGTCATGCTGCGTGTGAACCATGATGCGCGCACGTCCACGACCGGTTCATGGCCGTGCCAATCTACAACTCCTCGACGCGCTTTGCTGCAAACGACTGTTCAACTTCCCTTGATCGTAACAATGTCGACACGCGAGGTGGGTGACTTCTCTTGCTGCTGTTGTGAACCTGGTCGGCACAATAGATTCCCATGAGTATTGGTGTGAACTTGGCGGCCAGTGCGATAGCTTGCTGTTCGCAATTGAGTCTGAAGGAAATCCCTCCATGCCCCTGTTGGAAACGAAGACGGTTGCGCCGGGTGGTTTCGATCCTGGCGAGATCGACTCGGGATATGCTTGGTGGCGGCTCGTCCTCACGCTTGTTATCGGTACCGTTGCCTGTGTCGGCAACTGGTCCGTTGTTGTGCTGTTGCCGACCTTGCAACTTGAATTCGAAACGGTCCGCGGGGGCGCGTCGCTGCCGTATACGGGCACGATGCTTGGTTTTGCTCTCGGTGGCGTGGTGATGGGGCGTTTGGCCGACCGGGTAGGAATTGTTGCGCCTGTGTTGATTGGCGCATTCCTGCTTTCCTTCGGCTATATAGTGGCCGCTTTCACCACCGACATCTGGCAGTTCACCGCTCTTTCTGTCGTGATCGGCCTTGGATCGGCCGCCGGATTTGCGCCTTTGATATCGGATCTCTCTCACTGGTTTCGAAAGCATCGGGCGCTTGCGGTGGCGTTCGCGGCCTCCGGCAGTTATCTCTCCGGTGCCGTATGGCCGTTGATTATAGAGCATTTTCAGGCGACCCAGGGCTGGCGTGCTACCCATGTCGGGATCGGTTTGTTTGTCCCACTCGTCATGGTTCCGGTCGCTCTCTTGCTGAGGCGGCGTCTACAGACAACCAACTACCTCCAGGCCGAGGCCGCAACCGCAGCAGCTCGCAATGAGCTGGGCCTGAAGCCGAATGCGCTGCAGGCCATTCTCGTCGTCGCCGGTTTTGCCTGCTGCATGGCAATGTCGATGCCGCAAGTACACATCGTCGCCTATTGCGGTGATCTCGGCTACGGAGTGGCCGTCGGTACGCAGATCATTGCCCTGATGCTCGGACTGGGTGTGGTCAGCCGCTTGGCTTCTGGCGCGCTCGCCGACCGGATCGGGGCCGGGCCGATGTTGATCCTGGGATCGTCAATGCAGGCGCTGGCGCTTTTGCTCTATCTGTTCTTCAACAGCGAAACCTCGCTCTACGTGATTTCCAGCCTGTTCGGCTTGTTCCAAGGTGGCATCGTTCCGATGTATGCGGTGATTATCAGGCAATTTCTGCCGCCGCGCGAGGCAGGCGTGCGCATCAGTCTGGTTTTGATGGCGACCGTGCTTGGTATGGCGTGTGGGGGGCTTGCTGCCGGTTATATCTTCGATGCAACCGGTTCCTACCGCCTAGCCTTTCTGCATGGCTTTTTTTGGAATTGTGTCAATCTGGTTTTGGTAAGTTGGCTGGTCCTTTGGCCCAAGCTGCGACGGCAGAGGCAGGCGGCCCCTGCGTGACCCCGCAACAGGTGGTCCCAACGCGCTGGTCTCGGCGGCCATATTTCATCATGGCGATTTTTTGACGGAGAGCCGTCCTATGGGGGACGACGTCAGGCTGACTGCCTGAGCATGAGATCCGATCGCAGCAGGATCTGATCCTTGGCGGGCGGGGCATTGTCCGTGTCGCTGAGTTTGCGAAGGAGGAGCTCGATCGCGAGGCGGCCGATTTCGTTGTAGTTTTGGGCGACCGTCGTAATGGGCGGGCAGGCATATCGCGAGAGCGGATGGTCGTCGTGTCCGGCGACACGCAGGTCGTAGCCAGCACCGTGGCCGATCTTCAGGCCGCGCTGCCAGGCGGCGGCGATGACGCCGAAGGCCAGACGGTCGTTGGCGCATAGAATGGTGCGGGAGGCGAGCTGGTCCGGCTTCGCGAAGAGGCGGCTTGCCTCCTCGAAGGCGAACTGTTCGAAATCCCAGGTCGTCGTGTCGGCGACCGGCAGGATTCTGGGCTCGACATTGAGGCGTTGCATGGCTTCCTGGTAGGCACTCAGGCGGGTGGCGGCATTGGTATTGACCTGCGGCATGCCGAAATAACAGGGTGGCTCGCCGGACCGGCAGAGATAGTCGACGATCAGCCCGAAACTCTGGCGGTTATCCGTGCCGACAAACGCCGAAGCCTCGTCGATCGGAGAATCGACATAGACCAGCGGAATGGTTTCGCCGAGTTGTTCCAGCGTGGTGTGGCGGGAGCGCATGCCAAGCGGTGCAATGATGGCGCCGGCGACGTTCATTGACTTGAATGTCTTGATCGCATTGTCCTCCATGTCCGCCCGCCCGTCTGACGACAGCACGAAGGCGAGGAAACCCGCTTCATTGGCGATCAATTCGATGCGCCGCGTCAGCGCCATGTAGAAGGGGTCCGTCGAATTGGGGATGACCACGCCGATGATGTTCGAGCGGCGACGGTTGAGGTTCACGGCGAAGATATTGGGCCGAAAGCCGGATTTTTTCAGCGCCTCCTCGATGGTGTCACGCGTTTTCTTGCGCACCGAGGAGGGGTCGTTAAAATATTTGGACACCGTGGGCCGGGACAGGCCGACGAACTCGGAAAAATCCTCCATCGTTCTGATCGACTTGGCCAAACCTGTGCTCCCTGGATTCTGATGAACGCCTTCTTAGCTGGCCCGATTTCGTCGGGAAAGCGCAAACTGGCGGCGGCCATCGGCAGTTCGGCAATCAGTCCGCGGCAAACTGCACCTTCATCGTGGCCGGGTCCGTCGGCTTCTTTGTAAAGAAGGGTAGAACCTCCTCCAGCGTCAGCCGATGCGAGACGAGCTTTGCCATGCTGCCATCATCCCGCTTCAGGATATCCAGCGCGTCAGGGATGTTGCGGTTCAACGAATGCGAGCCGACCAGCTTCAGTTGACGGCGAAAGATCTCGAAGGGCGCAACAGAGATCCGCGCATCCGGCGCGCAAACGCCGAAAAGCAGGGCCGTCCCACCATCGGCGACGAGATCGATCATGCCTTCGACGACAGGCGCAATGCCGGTGGCATCGGCCACGAAATCGTAGGAGCGCGTCCTGCGCGCAAGGTCCGCGGACCCGGAGACGATGCCGCCCAGCCCGAGTTCGGCCGCGAAGGCGAGGCGGCTTTCGTTGATATCGGCGACCGTGGCGTTTTCCGCGCCTTCCGCCTTCAGCGAGAGCGCCAGCAACAGGCCGATCGGGCCGGCACCGATGACCAGCGCCTCGCGCGGCATAGGAGCGCCGTTGCGCAGACCCGCACTGCCGAGCCCGTTCACCACGCAGGCGAGCGGTTCCGCGAGGGCCGCGATGTGATAGGGCATGTCGCTGATGCCGTGCAGGTGGTCGGCGCGCACGATGCTGTATTCGGCAAAGCCGCCATCGTGCGACACGCCATAGGCCTTCAGGTTCTGGCAGAGGTTCGTCAGCCCCTTCCGGCAGGAGGGGCAGGTGCCGCAGGGCAGATTCGGATCGACGGCGACCCGGTCTCCAATGCGAACGCTGGTAACGTCGGCGGCAATCGCCTGCACTTCGCCGGCAAATTCATGGCCCGGCACGAGCGGGAAGGCGCCGTCGCCATAACGCGCGTGCAGCACGTCGATATCCGTATGGCAAAGGCCGGATGCCCGGACCTTGATCAGGGCATGGCCGGGGGGAAGATCGCCGACCGGCAGGTCGGCAAGGCTCGCTTCGCCCTTGCCGGTGAAGTGGATCGCTTTCATGCTGCTCGCCATGGCTCAGCTCATCCAGTTGCCGCCGTCGACATTGTATGTCTGGGCGAGAATGTAGTCGCTGTCCTTCGAGGCGAGGAAAACGGCGAGGCCCTTGATGTCGTCCGGCGTCGCGAACCGGCCGATCGGCACGGACTGCGCCACCGACGCCTTCTTCTCGCCTGGCTTCAGTCCTTCCCATTCGGCGAACTTCGCGTCGACGATATCCCAATGTTCGCCGTCGACCACGCCCGGCGCGATCGCATTGACGTTGATGCCATGCTTGACGAGCGCCAGCGCCGCCGACTGCGTTGCGGAAATAATGGCGGCCTTCGATGCGCAATAGAGCGTCACCAGCGCTTCGCCGCGCCGGCCCGCCTGGCTTGCCATGTTGATGATCTTGCCACCGCGCCCGCGCGCGATCATCACATTCGCCACCGCCTTCATCGTGAACAGCGGGCCTTTGAGGTTGACGTTGAAAACACGGTCGTAGCTGTCTTCGGTAATCGCCTGGATCGGCGCCATGTCGAAGATCGCCGCGTTGTTGACGAGGATGTCGATGCCGCCGAAATCTTTGTCGACCTGCCTGATCACGGCCTCGATGTCGGCGAGGTTCGTGACGTCGAGCTTGACGGCAGTCGCTGCGGCGCCGATGGAGCCGGCCGCTTCGCGGGCACGCTCGAGATTGATATCGGCAATAATGACCTTTGCGCCCTCGGCGGCGTAGGCTTCCGCGAAGCCGAGGCCGATTCCGCGCGCGCCGCCGGTGATCAGGGCAATCTTGTCTTGAAGTCTCATATCGGCTCTCCATCCCGTTGCCACAACGGGCTGTGGTGGCTGTTCTGTTGCTCGAAAACTTTTCTGAAGCGGAGAGGCCCGGCGCCGAAACGCCAGGCCCCGGGAGGGCCCGCGGGCAGGCCGCGAGCTGAGCCCGTTACTTGATGTAGCCGGCGCGCGTCATGTCGCGCTCGACCTGCGTCTGGGCCGCTTCAAGTGCGGCATCGACCGTCTGCTGTCCGGCAAGCGCTGCGCTGATCTGTTGGCCGACGAAGGTGCCGATCGCCTGGAATTCCGGAATGGCGACAAACTGCACGCCGGTATAGGGCACCGGATCCTTGGTCGGCTTGGACGGGTCGGCGGACAGGATAGCCTGCAGCACGGTTTCCGCGAACGGAGCCGCCTTCTGATATTCCGGCAGCGCGTAGGTGGATTTGCGTGTGCCCGGGGGTACGGCAACCCAGCCTTCGCTCTCGCCGACCATCTTCACATAGTCTTTGGAGGTCGCCCATTTCAGGAACGACTTGGCGACGTCGGCCTTCTGTGAGGTTGCCGGAATGGCAAGGTTCCACGACCAGGACCAGCTCGAGCCATTGGCGGTCTCCGCGATCGGCGAGCGCGTGAAGGCGATCTTGTCGGCGACCTGACTCTGCTTGGGATCGTAGACGCGACCTGCGGCGGATGTGGCGTCGATCCACATCGCGCAATGGCCGGTCGCAAACAGCGTCTGGTTCTCGTTGAAGCCGTTCGCCGTCGCACCCTGGGGGCCATATTCTCCCAGAAGGGCGACATAGTCGGTGATGGCTTTCTTCCATGGCTCGGAATTGAGCTGCGGCTTCCAGTCCATGTCGAACCAGCGCCCGCCATAGGCGTTCACCATCGTGCCGAGGAAGGCCATGTTCTCGCCCCAGCCCGGCTTGCCGCGCAGGCAGATACCATATTGCTGCTTGGACTTGTCGGTGAGCTTGGCCGCGTATTCTTTGATCTGCTCGTAAGTCGGCTGATCGGGCATGGTGAGACCAGCCGCGTCGAACAGATCCTTGCGATAGAGCGTGAACGAGCTTTCAGTGTAGAACGGCACGGCATAGAGCTTGCCGTCGACGGTCAGCCCCGCCTTGATCGGCTCCAGAAGGTCGGCGTAATCGTAATCGTCGCCGAGATCGTCCACTGGCGCCAGCCAGCCCTGCTTGCCCCAGATCGGCGCCTCGTAGCCGCCGATGGTCATGATGTCGAACTGGCCGCCCTTGGTGGCTATGTCGGTCGTCACGCGTTCACGCAGGACGTTTTCCTCCAAGACGATCCAGTTGATCTTGTTGCCGGTTTCCTTCTCCCAGGCGGCCGACAGCTTCTGCATGATGATCATGTCGCCGTTGTTGACGGTGGCGATGCTGATGTCTTCAGCCTGTGCCAGGCCGGTGAGCAGGCCCAGGCCGACGGCAGACGATGACAGAATGCGAAGTAGAATCCTCATAGTCCGTTCCTCCTTTACGGATGTTCACGCATAAAGCTACATGCGTAAAGTTTTTATCCGGCAAATCGATGGTGCATGTCAAGCGGATTATTCGGCCCGTTTGGGCGCTTGCCGCACGTATTTTCTTCAAGTATTTGGGAAATAACGACAAAATATGACAGCCTTGCTGCAATGCGAGAAGGTTTTTGCCGCGGCGCAGCATCCGTTGCTGCTGTAATTTAATTTACGCGCGTAAAGTTATGTTGACTTTTGCGACATAAGCCCGTTATCTCTCCTGCAATTGATGGAGCCGTCTCAGTGGCTTTCATGCAGGGAGAAAGCATTGGCTATAACAAGTGCATTGTCGGCAGAGGCTCTGGGGCCAACGGTCACGGTCGGTGAAATCCTGGTGGAAATCATGGCGACGACGATCGGCACGGGGTTTCTGGCGGCCCAGCCTCTTCTCGGCCCGTTCCCGAGTGGTGCGCCTGCCATTTTCATCGATCAGGTCGCGCGTATCGGTGGTGCTGCGGGCATCGTCGCGGCTGTGGGCGACGACGACTTCGGTACGCTCAATGTCGAGCGGCTGCGCGCTGATGGCGTCGACGTCTCGGCGATCGCCACGATTGCCGGCAAGCCGACCGGTAGCGCCTTCGTCCGCTACCGCAACGATGGTGCACGCGATTTCGTGTTCAACATCGCGCATTCGGCCGCCGGCGAAACGCGCATGACCGCGGCGGCGCACAAGCTGATCGCGCGTGCGGGACATGTCCATGTCATGGGCTCGGCCTTTGCCATCCCCGGCATTGCCGAAATCCTGGTGGAGGCGGTCGGGTCGGTGAAGGCGCGGGGCGGCTCGGTTTCCTTCGATCCGAACATCCGCAAGGAACTGGTGCAGGACGGCGCGGGCCGCAGGCTCATCGATGACATGCTTGCGGTGACCGACCTGCTGCTGCCCTCCGGCGACGAGCTGCTGGTCGCGGCCGGTCTGGCGACGGAAGAAGCGGCGGTGCAGCATCTGCTTGGCCTCGGCATCGGCGAAATCGTGCTGAAGCGCGGCAGCGACGGGTCCACGCATTTCAGCAGGGCCTTTGGCCGTGTCGATTGCCCGGCCTTTACGGTCGACGAGATCGATCCGACGGGGGCCGGGGACTGTTTTGGCGCAGCCTACCTGACGAGCCGGCGCGCCGGCCTGCCACCCGCCCGGGCACTGCTTTATGCCAATGCTGCCGGTGCCCGTACGGTCATGAAACAGGGGCCGATGGAGGGTGTCTCCAACAAGGCGGCGCTCGATGATTTCATTGCCGCCGCCGGCCGGGAGTTGAAGGCATGAAGACCGTTCTGACCGGTCTCGCCGCCGCCCGGCGCGCGGGCCAGCCCTATGGAATCCCCTCCATTTGTTCCGCGCACCCCGTCGTGCTGCGTGCCGCCCTCCGGCGCGCCGCGAAGAGTGGCGGGCCGGTGCTCATCGAGGCGACCTGCAACCAGGTCAACCAGTTCGGCGGATATACCGGCATGACGCCCGCCGATTTCGTCGCCTTCGTCGGGCAGATCGCCAGCGAAGAGGGGGTGCACGGCGACCAGATCATTTTCGGTGGCGACCATCTTGGTCCCAATCCCTGGCGCAAGGAGACGGCGGAGGTCGCGCTCGCGAATGCGGCGGACATGATCGAAGCCTATGTCGCAGCCGGTTTCGGCAAGATCCACCTCGACGCCTCGATGGGCTGTGCCGGCGAGCCCTTGGCCCTCGACGACAGCACCGTGGCGGAGCGCGCCGCAGCACTCTGTGCCGTCGCTGAACGAACGGCCGCCCGCGCCGGCCTGCCGGCTCCCGTCTACATCCTCGGCACGGAAGTGCCCGTTCCGGGCGGCGCGGACCATGCGTTGGCGACGGTGGAGCCGACGGCGCCGGACGCTGCCCGCGAAACCATTGCCGTGCACCGGGCGGCATTCGCCAAGGCGGGGCTCGCCGAGGTCTTTGCGCGCGTCATCGCTTTTGTCGTGCAGCCGGGCGTCGAGTTCGGCAGCGACAATGTCATCGCCTACGATCCGCCGCGCGCTGCGGCCTTGAGCAGCCTTCTTGACGATGAGCCGACGCTGGTCTTCGAGGCTCATTCGACGGATTACCAAACGGGCGATGCGCTGGCGGCCCTGGTCCGCGACGGCTACCCGATCCTGAAGGTCGGCCCGGGGCTCACCTTCGCCTATCGCGAGGCGCTGTATGCACTCGACCTCGTCGCGTCGGAACTGGTGCCCGGTTACGGCGAACGTTCCCTTGCCAAGGCCATGGAGGCCTTGTTGACGGAAGCGCCCGGCAATTGGATTGGCTATTACCACGGTGATGCCACGGCGCTGCGCGTCCAGCGCCATTTCAGTTACAGCGATCGTATACGTTATTACTGGACGCGGCCGGAGGCGGAGGCTGCCGTGGCGAGATTGATGGGCGTGCTTGACGGTGTGCGCATCCCCGAACCGGTGCTACACCAGTATCTGCCGCAGGTTGCCCCGCAAGAGGGCCAAAGGGCGGAGGATATTCTGGTTGCGGCAGTGGACCGGGTGCTCGCGCTCTATGAACGCGCGACCGCTGCCGGCGTTCGCGGCTGAAAAGACGCACCGACGGCTTTGCCGCTCGTGTGCCGGTTGGGAGGAGGAAAG
>NZ_WUMK01000020.1 GCF_009827055.1 Shinella kummerowiae | reverse complement strand
TGGCCGACTTTTGCTCCGCCCCGTGGCCGGTTTTTACTCCGCCGTTGACATTATCCGTTTGATTGCGGGATATCGCACCTGAATGCGTGCAATTTGCACAATTGTCGCGGCGTTGATTGTCATGAATTTTTCGGAAAGGTTTTTTTTCAACTGATGGACAATACCTTTCGTTGTTGACACGCGTCATTCATCTCTCCCGTTGCGAATATCGGCGAAGCTTTGGTTCTGACAATTTATCAACAGCGGCAGCTGCACTGTTATTGATAAATTTTCATACAGTTGAGCGGTGTGACACGCTCCAATCCGGTTCTGATGATGCGCGCATTGAATGCCCTATCAGTACAGCGAGTGACACTGAAGCCTTAGTGCTTCCAGTTGCTTGGAGAGCCTTCGGATGATTGGGATGTTGGCGAAACGCCGAAGCCGAAGAGCAAAACTACGCGTGGCTGAACGAACCAACTGTGACCGTATAACTTGAACGAAAGCACTTCTTGCAAATTCGGCGCTACTCACCGCAGCAAAAATGCATGAATACTCTCACTAAATCTCGCTAAATCTGGAATTTATACGCACGATTCTCATGATGTTTCTGAAATGCATTGATTCATTCTCGAACCAAGCAATAGAACGCCTCTATGTCTGGCTCTTTTCGCCCCGCATACTTGATGTGAATATAGTAGGATAAGCCAGTTGGCACTTGATGACCTCGCCACGTTCTCAAACGTCCTTCAGTCAAGGCGCCCTCTGCCAGGAAGGTGGGTATGAGGGCGACACCGATGCCTGATAATGCCATTTCCAATCCGAGAATGTAGTGGCTTGCGCCGAGAATAACCGCCGAATTCACCAGATTGGCGTCCGCGTCGCGACCCAACGAGAGGTATACCCGCCAATCATCTGCGAAGCTATTCTCTCCGATCTCGTGTGTGATCAGCGTTACCGGTCTCTGCTCTTCTTCATTCGTCGGGAAATCATTACGAACGACGGAAATGAGAGATTCATCAAACAGCTTCGCCGACCAGTAACCTGACTTTAGTGGAGTCGTTGAAAAAAAATGTCCGCAACAGTGTCCGTTATAACCGGGCTGGGATCGGTAAACATCTTAATCTGAAGCCCGTGGAACCACTTAGGATGAGGTACAGCTTGAAGCCTTTTAAAAAGCCAACCTTGTGCGAAGGAGCTGCCCGCCATAACCCGAAGGGGCCTATCTCCGCCTCCAATGACGTTTTTTACGGATGCGTCGATCTCGGAAAATGCCGTTTGTAGGCGTTGCCCGAGTTTTTCGCCGGCCTCTGTGAACGTTGTGGTCCGCCCGCTCTTTTGGACCAGATCTTCTCCAATCTGGTTGCGTAGTCCCTTCAATTGGTGACTGATGGCACTAGGAGTTATTCGGAGCTCCTTCGCTGCTAGCGATATGGAGTTGTACCGATAGACGCATTCGAACGTCTGCAGGTACCGAATGTTGTAATGCATGGTGCGCTGCTCGTTGGAGGCCTACAAGGATGACCGGTGGCGTTCAGAGTTTGCGTACCGGATCACAATACGGAGTTTGAATGAGATTGTCTCGTGATCTCTTCACGGTTGCTGAATGGCACGCACTTTCCCGCTGAATCTCCCTACACACGATAAGCTCACAAGATTGGGTTGCCGATGCTTTTTCTTCGGATTTCCGTCAAATTGAAGCGCTAAACGAGCACGTTCGCCTTGGAATTGTTCCCAAACACATCAGCTTTCGCTCCTGTTCAGCGCCTCCTCGAGCGCAAACCTTTGAGTGTGCCGCAAGGCACTTTGATACATTGCCCTTCCCATTCGTATAAATGACTCGAGCTCGATGAGAAAATATAGAAAAAGTCAGCCGTATGATTAATTCTCAAGTATCAGACATAGATAAGGCCGCGATCCTGCCGCATTTGAACTTTGGCATTGAACTCTCTAGGAATTCTTGACGGACTCATCGATTTCTTATACAGTTGTGTCGCCATATTTTTCCAGCATTGCGCGAAACTTGTTCCAATATAGTGGTTTTGGCACGAAATCAAATTGGACGTAGAAGCGTTCAACGATGTCCATATTTCGCGAGATGTTTGATGAGCATGCGGATATCGGCAATGATTATGCACACTTCTGCTAAGCAAATTTCGTAAAATCCTTGGCCATTCTGCGATATCTGCCAATCCTATGCGGAGGTCCGCTCGACGACCGCGCGGCGCGGTAGGATTCCCAACCGGTGATGTCACATTGTCGGTGATTTAACGGTTTTTGTAAGCCGTCACGATGACCCCGCCGACCGTAAGCTATAAGAACCACCGTTTTCCACCCCAGGTCATCGCCCACGCAGTGTGGCTGTATTTCCGGTTCCCGCTGAGCCTGCGTCTGGTGGAGGAAGTGCCTCTGGAACGCGGCATTATTGTCTCCTACGAAACGATCCGGCGGGCGATGTCCTGGCCCGGCCACTCGTGTTCTCCGCGGTGCCTTTCTGCCACGACAGCGACGGGTCGCGGAACCAAGGCTGGGAGATGATACCGGCTTGAAAGCAAAACCGATCGGTGAATCCGTTGCGCGATCGAAAGTGGTTGCACGTCATGCACGATGTGGCAGGACCTGCAGCACACCGATGAAAGGGTCCATGATGGCCGCTGTGGCGGTCGTTGTTGTGCAAAAGAACGGCGAAGCGGCTCACCCGCACGACCGGTGATATCACGTTCGCCCTGGCGAACCGACTGGGCCAGCGACGAGAGACGCTGGCCCAGTCGGTTCGGCTCAGTGACCTGATTTTCCCGCATCGGGGAAGGGAATGAACTCCGCAGCGTCGTCGGGTGGCAGGCGGAAGCGGCCGTGTTCGAAATCGCCTTTGATCCAGGCTTCCTGTGCGGCTTCCAGCTTTTCTTTCGAGGAGGCGACGAAGTTCCAGGCGATGTAGCGTGGCCCGTTCAGCGTCTCGCCGCCGAACAGCATCAGCCGTGCGCCTGCCGGGCCGGCGGTGACGGTGATGGGATCGCCAGGGCGGAAGACCATCATCTGCCCTGCGGCGAACGTCTCACCGGCGACAAGCACGGAGCCCTGTGTGACATAGAGCCCACGATCTTCGTGGTTGTCGGGCAAGGGAAGCTTCGCCCCGGCCTGAAGAACGGCGTCGGCATAAAACATCTCGGAAAAGGTCTTGACCGGAGCACGCTCGCCCCAGGCATTTCCGAGGATGAGGCGCACCTCCTTGCCCTCGCCGCTGAGCAGCGGCAAAGCCTCCGCTCCCTGGTGCTCGAAGCTTGCCGGCATGTCTTCATCGTCTTCCGGCAGCGCGACCCAGGTCTGGATGCCGAACAGCGAATGACGCTTGGCGCGCGTCTCGGGGCTGGTGCGTTCCGAGTGGGTGACGCCATTACCCGCGACCATCCAGTTCACCTCACCGGGATAGATCATCTGGTTGGTACCGAGGCTGTCGCGATGCTGGAACTCGCCCTGGTAGAGATAAGTCACCGTGGCCAGCCCGATATGGGGATGCGGGCGCACATCGATGCCGCCCTCGTTGATGAATTCGGCCGGGCCCATCTGGTCGAAAAAGATGAAAGGCCCGACCATCTGGCGTTCGGGCGCCGGAAGGGCACGCCGCACCTCGAAGCCGCCGAGATCGCGCGCTCGTGGGACGATGAGCATCTCGATATCGGCAATCGTGCCTGCCTCGGGACATTGCGGTTCGATGCCGGGCATCCAACTCATGGTGTTCCTCCTTCGATTGGCTGGTTTCAGATGATGCGGTTGCGGCCGATTCCGCAATAGGAAACCGGCCGATAAAACTCAGCGGGCCGTCATGAAGGCCGCGACGGCGTCGATCTCCTCCTGGCGCACCTCATGGCCGCCGTCATGCAGCACAAGGTGCACGTCGGCGCCCTGGCTTTCCAGATAGGCGACAAGCGCCTCCGTCAGGGGAAGCGGGCAGATCGGATCGCGCCGGCCCGCGGTGATCAGGATTTTCCGGCCGCCAAGCGCCGGGTTTGGTTCTGGCGTCCAGGGGATCAGCGGATGCATCAGCACCGCCCGGTCGATGAGGCCGGGCGCCTCGAACAACACCGAGGCAAGGATGTTGGCACCATTGGAGTAACCCAGACCATAAGCCGGAGCGCCGGGATTGGCATCCCGGTGGGACCCGATAAATTCAGCCATCTTGCGGCTGCGGGCGGCAAGGTCGGTCATGTCGTAAACCCCTTCGGCCTTGCGGCGGAAGAAGCGGTTGGCGCCGTATTCCGACACGTCGCCGCGCGGCGAGACGATGCCGGCATCCGGCAGGATCTGGCCGATCAGGCCGGTGAACTGGTGTTCGTCACCACCCGTTCCATGGAAGGCAAAGACCAGCGGAGAGCCCGCTGCCGGGGCTCTTGCAAAATGCGAATAGGCGTCGCGGTACATCTGAATCTCCAATCTAGAAACATCATCGGCAGCCGCCGGCCGATGCCGGCAGCCACCTTGATCGTCAGTCCACGATGGGCGGCAGGATCTCTTCGATCCGGTCGCGCAGATGGGCGTGCTGGCCGGGCAGCTTCAGCGCCTCACCGAGATGGGCGGTATCCTCGTCGCGGTTGAAGCCCGGTTCGTTCGTCGCAATCTCGAAAAGCACCCCACCGGGGGTCCGGAAGTAGATGGCCCAGAAGTAATCGCGGTCGATGACCGGGGTGACACCGTAACCGGTGTCTATCAAGGCTTTGCGCACTTCCGCCTGGGCCGCCCGGTTTTCCACCGCGAAGGCGACGTGATGGACGGAGCCGGCGCCCTGCCGGGCCGCCGGGCTGCCGGGCAGCACTTCGAGATCGACGAAATCGGCGCCGTTGCCGCCCTTGATGGCATAGCGGGTCAGGTCGCCGCGGCGATCGACCGCCTCGTAGCCCATGAACGTCAAGAGTTCACTCGTGGCACCACCGTCGCGCAGCCGCATGGTCACGCCATGAAAGCCGTGCACGCCCTCGCTCATCGGTACGCCACCGTTGGAAAACGGCAGACGCGCATCGCCATCGACCTCGGTCAGGGCGAAACCGTCGCCATCCGGGCCGAGGAAACGCAGGCGTTTTTCACCGAAGGCCTCATCTTCCGCAAGGCCGGTCAGGCCCTTTCCGGCAAAACGCTCCTTCCAGTAGCCGAGTGAGCCTCTCGGTACGGAAAAGACGGTTTCGGCAACCTCCCCGGCACCGCGGTTGCCCTTGGCGATGTGTGGGAAGGGGAAATAAGTCATGACGGTGCCGGCCGAGCCGGTCTCGTCACCGTAATAGAGATGGTAGACGTCGGGCGCGTCGAAATTGACCGTTTTCTTCACGCGGCGCAGCCCGAGCGTCTTGGTGAAGAAGTCGTTGTTTTCCTGGGCGTCAGCCGCCATGGACGTGACGTGGTGCAGGCCTTTGATCTGGGTAAGCATGGTTTGATCCTCGCTCTCGGGTGTCTTCGTTGAGCAAGAGATAAAGCCAATGTGGCCTCATAAAAATAGACATAATAATGCATATATTATTGCTATAATCGCAATTCTTATGGCTGAAGCCTGCCCGCCCGTGCGTTCCCCGACAAGCACGCCGACGCAGCGTTGCATACGTCGGTGGACTGGACTAAAGTCGAAGAACTGAATCCGGTTTCTCTTTCGGCCATGTCGGCCTGGTAGAGTGATTGAGAGATTGCCGTTGTCATTTCCTGGACATGAACTGAGTTGTGTAGGCCTCTGCTTCGGAACACCCGAAGCCCCCAGCCTGACCACTGTCCCGATCAAGGCTGCAACTTTTTCCGTTACCAGCATCTGCAAGGATCTGGCCGAGGAAGAGGCAAACGACGTCCGGCTTCCCGCCTGCGATGCCTATTTTCTCATGCTTTATCTGGAGGATGCGGGCCACGCCGATATCCGGGCGGACGGAACGTGCACCCCGGTCCGCCATTACGAGCAGGGATCGATCTGCCTCGTCGACCTCGACGAAGGCGCAGCCATTCGCCTGCACAGCCGGCTGAATTCGCTGACTTTCGTTCTGCCCAAGACGCTTTTCGAAGAGGCCGCCTCGCTGTCGCCGAACACGGAAATGCGCCGGCTGGCCTGTCGGCGAGGCAAGCCGGACGATGTGCTTGCAAACCTGGGCACGGCCCTGCTCGCGCTGTTGACCGGCGGCCGAACGGCCTCGCCACCGGCGTTGCTCAGGCACATGGCCGTCGCCATCTGCGCCCATCTGCTGCATCAATATGGCGAAACGCCGGAAAGCGATCCCGCTGGTGACAGGCCGTCCTCCGGTTCGACGGCGGCGCAACAGGTGGCCGGCAGCGACGCGTCGCCGCTCTACCCTATCGCCACGGGCGCCGGCCTTGCCGAAGAGAAGTTCCTGGCGGACTTCAAGCGCGCGACGGGACTGGCACCCATTCAATGGCTGATGCGGATACGCGTTGAACGCGCGAAGGAACTCATGGAGGAACATACCCTGTCCATTGAGGACATTGCCCGTCAATGCGGTTTCAGCGACCTTGAGCAGTTCAACCAGGTATTCGCCGGAGAAACCGGCATGACACCAGCGGCCTGGTCTCGCAAGCGCGTCAATTGATGGAAGTGGTTTGCTTCGGCAAGAAAATCTTGCACTCTGGCTTTCTCCAACGGCCGATGCGGGGAGGACACGATGAGTGATGATCCAGTTCCGGAAACGGTCGATATGGCTGCCGCCATGCGCCGGTGGGAGCTGCGTGCGTCGCCACTTACCATAACACGGCTGAGTTCCGACCGGGACGATCTCGCGCCCGATCCACCGAACGCGCCCGAAGACGCATTCCATATCATAACCCAGCTCCGCGACTTCCGCCTGCACCGGCTGTGGCGGGGGGAATCGCTGGTCTTCGAAGGTGGCCATCCCAAGAGCGCGCTGGCCATCACCGATCTGCGCGAGGAATGGCGTTGCCACCATCTCTCGCCCTTCGACAATGTCCGTTTCAAGATTCCCTTCCAGCACGTGCGCGCCTTCTCCGCCGAACTGAGCCGGCCGGAACTGGCGGGCTTCACATGCCGGCCCGGCACGCTGGACGCGGTGATGCTGGGGCTCGCGCAAGCCTTGCTGCCTGCGCTGGAGCAGCCACAGCAGGCAAGCCGCCTGTTCCTCGAACAGGTCGGCCTCGCCATCCTCACCCATCTCACACAGACCTATGGCGGGGTCTACTTCCCGGCCGATCGCAAAGGCACGCTGGCGCCCTGGCAGGAAAAACGCGCGCTGGAACTGCTTGCCGCGCGCCTGGATGGCGGGGTCTCCATCGCCGAACTGGCGGAATGCTGTGACCTCTCGCGCAGTTATTTCATCTCGGCCTTCAAGGCGAGTTTCGGGCAAACGCCGGCCCGCTGGCTGAACGAGTACCGCGTCGCTTGCGCAAAGGAATTGTTGTCGGGCGACCTGCCGATTGCCGAAATCGCCATCGGCTGCGGCTTCGCCGACCAGAGCCATCTCACCAAGGTCTTTGCCGCCCTGACCGGCGAGACGCCCGCCCGCTTTCGCCGCGAACGCCGTTCCTCAAAAATTTAGGGTGTCGCCACAGGACAAGATTGGGTAGCTTGTTTCTGGTTGAAGCCAACTTCGGAGGAAAAAGGCATGGGCAATGCCCCTTCCGTTTCGGCTGTCTCTTTTCCCCGCGATAGTTTGGGATGCAGCCTTTCACAGCTCGACGACGACCGGCGCGTCGATGCGAACGGCATGACGCTCTATCGCAAGAAGGCGGCCTCGGCGCCGCCAGAACCGGTCTATACGCCTGCCACCAGCCGCGGCTTCCTGCTCGGCCTGTCGCTCAGCGGCGGCCATCGTCGGCGGATTTTTCACGCGCATCATTCCAGCGTGCACGAATTTGCGGAGAACGCCGTCTATCTACGCTCCTTCCAGGACGCTTACCGGGCGGAACTTGCCGGTTCGTTCGATTTCGCTCTCCTGGAAATCGGCCCCTGTGCGATCGAGCGCCTGGCCTATAGCGCGGATCTCGCGGGCGTCAGCGAATTGCAGGCCTTCGGCGAGGGCGCCGATCCGGTGCTCGGCGGGCTGATGGGTGCACTCTTCGCCTCGACCAGCGATCAGCTTGAGCGCAGCGCCCTCTTCGTCGACCAATTGTCTCTGGCGATCGGCATCCATGTTGCCCACCGCTACGGCAATGCCGCACGCGAGACTGTGACGGAGCGGGTGAAGGGCCGACGCCTTTCGCCGCGTGGCATGGCCGCGGTGCAGGACATCATCCGCGAGCGGCTTCACGGCGATATCTCGATCGCGGATCTGGCGCGCGCCTGCAACCTTTCCGAAGGCGCGTTCCTGCGTGCCTTTCGCAAGACGATGGGCAAGACACCATACCAGTTCCTCCTGCAGGAGCGTGTCGAGAAGGCGCGCAATCTGCTCGCCTTCTCCTCCTTGTCGCTCAGCGAGATCGCAGCCGCCTGCGGCTTTGCCGACCAAAGCCATTTTTCGCGAATTTTCTCACGCATCGCCGGCACCGCGCCGGGGACGTGGCGTCGCGGCCGCAAGGCGTGAGCCGAAGCGGGATGCTGCCGTTTGCTAGCGCAGAACCGCGCCGTCCGGGCGCACTGGAATAAGACAGCATTCGACCCAGAAACCTGTAAAAATGTTCAAAAGACAAACATAGGCGACAAGAACGGCGCGGAGCGCAGGGGCATAGTCCGGTTCGGAGAACACCTGAAACCGGCATCCAAACGGAGGACCTCATGACCCTGAACGCGACGCCCACCCCCGGCAGCCTTCTGATTTCCCCCAAGGATCACACGCTGATCATGATCGATTTCCAGTCGCAGATGTCCTTTGCGACGAAATCGATCGACGCCGTGAACCTGCGCAACAATGCAGCGCTCGTCGCGCATGCGGCCGCCGGTTTTGGCGTCTCGACCATTCTGACCACGGTGGCCGAAAAGACCTTTTCCGGCCCGATGTTCACCGAGATCACCGAAGCCTTCCCCGGCCAGGCGCTTCTCGACCGCACCTCCATGAACACCTGGGAAGACGCTTCCGTCATCAAGGAGATCAACCGCATCGGCAAGAAGCGCCTCGTCATGTGCGGCCTGTGGACCTCCGTCTGTATCGTCGGGCCGTCGCTCTCGGCGCTCGACCAGGGCTTTGAGGTCTATGTCATCGCCGACGCCTGCGGCGACATCTCCACCGAGGCACATGATCGGGCCATGGACCGCATGGTGCAGGCCGGCGTCAAGCCGATGACCTCGCTGCAATACCTGCTGGAACTCCAGCGCGACTGGGCGCGGACCGAAACCTACGAGATGACCACCGGCATCGCGAAAAAGTTCGGCGGCGCCTATGGTCTTGGTATCATCTACGCCAAGACCATGTTCGGGGCCTCAGAGGGGCACTGAGTTCGGCCCCTCCCGCTCTCATTGCCCGCTCCGCCCATGCGCAGGCCGCCCTGCGGATGGGCGTTCGATCCAGGTGGAGAAGGACGCCATGATGAAAATCTATCTGCTCTCGCTCGGTGCCGGCTTGCTCGTGGGTGTCATCTACAGCCTCATCAACGTGCGCTCGCCGGCCCCGCCGGTCGTCGCGCTGATCGGCCTTCTCGGCATTCTCGTCGGGGAGCAGATCGTGCCGCTTGCCAAAACGCTCTGGAACCGGGAACCCACCAGCCAGTCCTGGCTGCACCATCACGTCAAGCCGCATGTTTTCGGCGAGATGCCGAAGGGCGGCCAACCCACCGACAGGACACATGTGTGATGCCGACCCGCCGCAACTTCCTCAGCGCGACCGCTGCCGTCCTGACGCTGGGCAGCGCCGCCGCGCAGGCCCAACAGGAGTCCCGTTCGATGACCCCCGACCTCATTCTCCACAACGGCCGTTTCACCACCCTCGATCGCAGCAAGCCCCAGGCGACCGCCGTTGCGATCGCCGAAGGAAAATTCCTCGCCGTTGGCGACGGACGGGAGGTGATGGCGCTCGCCGGCCCGGAGACCCGCGTGATCGATCTCAAGGGCCGCAGCGTGTTGCCCGGCCTTTGCGACAATCATACCCACGTCGTGCGCGGCGGCCTCAACTTCAACATGGAACTGCGCTGGGATGGCGTGCGCTCGCTGGCCGACGCCATGGACATGCTGAAGCGACAGGTGGCCATCACGCCGCCGCCGCAATGGGTGCGTGTCGTCGGCGGGTTTACCGAACACCAGTTTGCCGAAAAACGCCTGCCGACGATCGAGGAGATCAACGCGGTCGCGCCCGACACCCCGGTCTTCCTGCTGCATCTCTATGATCGCGCGCTGCTCAACGGCGCGGCCCTGCGCGCCGTCGGCTACGGCAAGGACACGCCCAACCCGCCCGGCGGCGAGATCACCCGCGACGCCAGCGGCAACCCCACCGGCCTGCTGCTGGCAAAACCCAACGCCGGCATCCTCTATTCGACGCTCGCCAAGGGGCCGAAACTGCCCTTCGACTACCAGGTCAACTCAACCCGCCATTTCATGCGCGAACTGAACCGGCTCGGCGTCACCTCCGTCATCGATGCGGGCGGCGGCTTCCAGAACTATCCGGATGACTATGCCGTCATCCAGAAACTTGCCGACGAAAACCAGATGACGGTGCGGCTCGCCTACAATCTCTTCACCCAGAAGCCGAAGGAAGAGAAGGAAGACTTCCTCAACTGGACGAAGTCGGTCAAATACAAGCAGGGCAACGACTATTTCCGCCACAACGGAGCGGGCGAGATGCTCGTCTTCTCCGCCGCCGACTTCGAGGACTTCCGCGAGCCGCGGCCGGACATGCCGCCGGAAATGGAGGGCGATCTCGAAGCGGTCGTGCGCATTCTTGCGGAAAACCGCTGGCCCTGGCGCCTGCACGCCACCTATGACGAGACAATCTCGCGCGCACTCGACGTCTTCGAGAAGGTCAACCGGGATATTCCGCTGCAAGGTCTCAACTGGTTCTTCGATCACGCTGAAACCATTTCCGAACGCTCGATCGACCGGGTGGCGGCGCTTGGCGGCGGCATCGCCGTGCAGCACCGCATGGCCTATCAGGGCGAGTATTTTGTCGAACGCTACGGCAACGCTGCGGCCGAAGCGACGCCTCCCGTCGCCCGCATGCTGGAAAAGGGTATCAAGACCTCCGCCGGCACGGATGCGACCCGCGTCGCCTCCTACAATCCCTGGGTCTCGCTGTCCTGGATGGTGACGGGCAAGACCGTGGGCGGCACAGCGCTCTATCCGCGCCGCAATTGCCTCGACCGCGAGACCGCCCTTCGCATGTGGACGGAGAACGTCACCTGGTTCTCCAACGAGGAGGGCAAGAAGGGCCGCATAGAAAAGGGTCAGTTCGCCGACCTCATCATCCCCGACAAGGATTTTTTCGCCTGCACGGAGGACGAAATCTCCTTCCTCTCCTCGGAACTCACCATGGTCGGCGGCAGCATCGTCTATGGCGCGGGCGATTTTTCCGAGCTGAACGAAAACCCCGTGCCGCCGGCCATGCCCGACTGGTCACCGGTCAGAACCTTCGGTGGTTATGCCGCCTGGGGCGAGCCGGAGGGTGCGGGCAAACGCTCGCTCCGCCGCACCGCGATATCGACCTGCGGCTGCGCCAGTTCGTGCGGCGTGCACGGCCATGACCACGCCGCCGCCTGGACGTCGAAACTGCCGATCGGCGACCTGAAGGGCTTTTTTGGGGCACTCGGCTGTGCCTGCTGGGCAGTGTGAGGAGACATTCGATCATGCTTCAAACCATGGAACAGCGCGCGGCAAAAGTCTGCGCGCCCTTCATCATCAGCCATCCAGTGCGGCTTCTCGCACTTCTCGGCCTCTGTGCCGCCTATATCCAGGGCAGCGTGATGAAGCTCTTCGATTTCGGTGGGGCGATCGCCGAGATGGAGCATTTCGGCCTCACCCCCGCCGCCCCCTTTGCCGCCGGTGTCATCTTCTTCGAGCTTGTCTGCTCGGCCATGGTGCTGTCAGGCTTCTGCCGCTGGATCGGTGCCTTGGCGCTCTCGGCCTTCACGCTGGCGGCAACCTTCATCGCGCTGCGCTTCTGGGAAATGCCGTCGGGCATGCCGCGCATGATGGCGACCAACGCGTTTTTTGAGCATCTGGGCCTCGCCGGCGCCTTCCTGCTCGTCGCGTGGTATGATCTGCACCGCTGGAAGACGGCGCCGCGGGAGGACTGGACCTGATGGCTGACAGTACCGCCAACGCCACTGCTGGCGCTTTCGCGCCCTTGCGCCAGAAGGTCTTCGCCGTGCTCTGGGTGGCGACGATCGTCGGCAATATCGGCACCTTCGTTCGCGATGTCGCAAGCTCCTGGCTGGTGACGGACCTCTCCGCCGCCCCGGCGGCCGTCGCGCTCATCCAGGCCGCATCCACCTTCCCGATCTTTCTGCTGGCAATCCCGGCCGGCGTGCTCTCCGACATTCTCGATCGGCGCAAGTTCCTGATCGTCATCCAGCTCATCCTCGCCACGGCGAGCATCTCGCTGTTGACGTTGTCGGCGACAGGACTGCAATCCATCACCTCGCTCGTCGCCTTCACCTTCATCGGCGGCATCGGTGCCGCACTGATGGCGCCGACCTGGCAGGCCATCGTGCCGGAACTGGTGACGAAAGCCGACGTCAAGGGCGCCATAGCGCTGAACTCGCTCGGCATCAACATTTCGCGCTCCATTGGCCCCGCGCTCGGCGGCGTATTGCTTGCCACCTTCGGCGCGGCCGTCACCTACGGCGTCGACGTCATCAGCTATGTCTTCGTCATCTCCGCCCTGCTCTGGTGGCGGCGCCCGGCCAATAGCGAGGACGCGCTGTCGGAGCGTTTCTTCGGCGCTTTCCGCGCGGGCCTGCGTTATGCCAAGTCCAGCCGCGAGCTGCATGTCGTGCTGGTGCGCGCTGCAGTGTTCTTCGCCTTCTCCAGTGCGGTTTGGGCACTGCTGCCGCTCGTTGCGCGCAACCTGCTCGGCGGCACGGCCGGATTTTACGGCGTGCTGCTCGGCGCGGTCGGGGTCGGCGCCATCGGCGGCGCTTTCCTGATGCCCATCCTGCGCGCCCGTTTCGACGTCGATGGGCTGCTGCTGCTGGCCGCCATCGCCGCCGCCGCCGTCATGGCCGGCTTGTCGCTTGCCCCGCCGCAATGGGTGGCGATCCTCCTGTTGCTCGTGCTCGGTGCCGGCTGGATCACCGCCCTCACCACGCTCAACGGCACGGCACAATCCGTGCTGCCCAACTGGGTGCGCGGCCGCTCGCTCGCCATCTACCTCACCGTGTTCAATGGCGCGATGACCGCCGGCAGCCTCACTTGGGGCACGATTGCCGAAGCGCTCGGCATTTCCGCCACGCTGCTGGTCGCCGCCGCCGGGCTCACGGTTGTCGGCCTCGTCTTCCACCGCCTGAAGCTGCCGAAAGGCGAAGCCGATCTGGTGCCCTCCAACCATTGGCCCGAGCCACTGACCGCAAGCACGGTCGACAACGACCGCGGCCCCGTGCTGATCACCATCGAATACCGGGTCGACGCCGCCGACCGGGCGCCGTTCCTTGCGGCACTTCACAGCTTCTCCTCAGAACGGCGGCGCGATGGCGCCTATGGCTGGGGGGTGACGGAGGACGCGGCGGATCCGACGATCTTCCTCGAATGGTTTTTTGTGGAATCCTGGGCCGAACATCTGCGCCAGCACCGCCGCATCTCCAGGGCCGATGCCGACCTCCAACAGGAGGTGCGCAGGTACCATAAGAGCGACGAGCCGCCAAAAGTCCGCCATCTGCTCGCGGTTGCAAATGCACCGGCCGACCGGCACCCCGGCGAGACCGTCCAGAGTTCAATCCAACAAGGAGAAGCCCGATGAGCACCATCACGACGAAGGATGGAACCCGGATTTTCTACAAGGATTGAGACTACACCGAGGACCTGAAGGCGATCGACCGCCCGACGCTCGTCATCCACGGCGACGACGACCAGATCGTGCCCATTGCCGCCGCGGGTGAAAAAACCGCGAAAATCGTCAAGGACGCCAAGCTGCTCGTCTACAAGGGCGGCGCGCACGGACTGGCGGAAATCCAGGCCGACAAATTCAACGCCGACGTGCTGGCTTTCATCAAAGGCTGATCGTCTGCCGATACTGGCGCGCGTCGGGGCGGAACTGTCTCGGCGTCGTGTTCACAGCCCCCAGACGACCGCCTCCTCATGCCGCTTGATGAGGTGCTTGAGATTGTCGAACCCGTTCTGCACATGGCGGGCGAAATGATCGACCGCCGGCATGCGCGGCGCGTCGGCGCGCTTGAGGAGGCCGAGTGCGCGTTCGGGATGCGGCACGTTGACGGGTAGCGCGGTGATCGACTTCTCATTGCGCTGGGCAAAGACGACGCCATGCGGCAGCACGGTGAGCGCATCCGTGCCCTTGAGGTAATTGATGACGCTGAACAGCGAGCCGCCGGTATAACGAATGCGCAGCTCCGTCGCGCCGAAGGAAAGCAGCATGCTGCGCAGGTCTGCCAGCAGCGGGCTGCCCGGCGGCGGCGCGACCCAGGGAAAGTCCAGCAGATGCTGGGGTTGCAGCCGGCGCTTCAGCAGGAGCGGATGCGTGACGCGGCAGGCAATGACGTTTCTGCCGGGCAGGATCTGCTGAAATTCCAGGCCGGATCCCTCGTCGAGAATATCGATCGGGCAGATAGCGAGGTCGATCTGGTCGGCTTTCAACGCGGCGCGCAGGTCCGGGAAATAGCCGTAGATCTGGTCGATGCGCACATCCGGATGCTGGTTCTGGAATTCGGCGATCATTCCGGCGATCAGCGCATCCATGAAGAAGGGGGTACCGCCGATGCGCACCGTGCCGCCCTTGCCGACACGGAAACTCTCGATCGTATCCGACGCCTTGCGGGAGGCCGCAAGCATGGTCTGGCCATGATCCGCCAGTGCCCGCCCGAGCGGTGTCGGCTGGAGCGGCCGTCTCCCCTTCAGGAACAATGGTTCGCCCAGCCGCTTCTCCAACATCGACAATGTGCGTGAGACGGCGGGCTGCGCCATTCCCAGCAACGCCGCACCCTCGGTGACACCGCCCGTCTTGACGACGGCGGCAAGCTGGATCAGGTGGCGCTCGTCTATTTTCATAACGATCCGTTATATTCCTGCCGAACAAAATCATCAATGCCGATGCATGGCTTTGCTAGAGTCTCCTTACGTTGGAGGACGAAGCATGGCGGTGCCTGTGGATACGCTCATCTCGCCAGAGATGTTTTCCCGGCGGCTCGCGGCCGCGGGCGAGGAGCCGTTGCGGCAGGCGCTGGTCGGTGCCGTCACCCATCTCCATGCCCTCATCCGCGACTTGAAGCCGACGCCGGCCGAGTGGCGCAGCCTGATCGCCTTCCTCACCGAGGTCGGCCACGCCTCGGATGACCGGCGGCAGGAATGGGTCCTGCTGTCGGACCTTCTTGGCGCGACGGCGCTTGTCGAAGAGGTCAATGCCCATCGCCCCAGGCAGGCCACGCCGGGCACGCTGCGCGGCCCCTTCTTCCGCGCCGATGTACCGCCCCGTACGCTTGGCAGCGATATTTCGCTCGATGGCGTTGGCGAACGGCTCGCCGTCTTCGGCCGCGTGGTGGATCTCGACGGCGAACCCGTCGCCGGGGCCGAGATCATCACCTGGCAGGCGAATGCCGCCGGCCTCTACGAAAACCAGCAGCCCGATCTCCAGCCGGAGCACAACCTGCGTGGCCTGTTCCAGACGGATGGGGAAGGCCGCTTCCATTATCTCACCGTTCGCCCCGCCGGTTACGGCGTGCCCGACGATGGGCCGGTCGGCATTATGTTGCTGAAGGCTGGTCTGCCGCTGCGCCGCCCGGCCCATCTGCAATTCCTGATCAAGGCGGCCGGCTTCGAGACGCTCGTCACCCATCTCTATGATGGCAGCGATCCGCACCTTGCCGAGGACCCGCTGTTCGCCGTCAAGCCGGAACTGATTTGCCGCTTCGAGCGCATCGGCGAAAAGCCCTGCTGGCAGCTCGATTTCACCTTCGTGCTGGCGCGCGCAAGAAAACAGAGAGCGAGAATATGACCCGCGATTTCGTCTATTCGACCAGCCCGGCGCATATCGTCTTCGGCGCGGGCAAGGTCGCAACGGTCAGCGAGTGGATCGACCGCATCGGCTGCAGACGTGCCCTCGTGCTCTCGACGCCGCACCAGGAGGGTGACGCCCAGAGACTGGCAGAAACGCTTGGCTCACGCGCCGTCGGCGTCTTTGCCGGCGCGGTGATGCACACACCTGTCGAGGTCACGGAACGGGCGATGGAGGTGGTGCGCCAGACGGCGGCCGATGTCGTCGTCGCGCTCGGTGGCGGCTCGACGACGGGACTCGGCAAGGCGATTGCCTATCGTACCGACCTGCCGCAGATCGTCATCCCCACCACCTATGCCGGCTCGGAAGTGACGCCGATCCTCGGCCAGACGGAGGCGGGTCGCAAGACGACGGTGCGCAGTACGAGCATCCTGCCGGAAGTGGTGATCTACGACCCCGCACTCACCCTCGGCCTGCCGGTCGGCATGAGCGTGACGAGCGGCCTCAACGCCATGGCCCATGCCGTGGAGGCGCTTTATGCCGAGGATCGCAACCCCGTCTCCTCGCTGATGGCCATTGAGGGCCTGCGCGCCTTCCAGAAAAGCCTGCCGGCCATCGTTGCCTCGCCGCAGGATGAGGCGTCGCGGTCGGAGGCTCTTTATGGCGCCTGGCTCTGCGGCACGGTGCTCGGCACGGTCGGCATGGCGTTGCACCACAAGATTTGTCACACGCTGGGCGGCACATTCGACACGCCGCATGCCGAGACCCATGCGATCATGCTGCCGCATACCGCGGCCTTCAACGCCGTCGCCGTGCCCGACATGCTCGCCCCGGTGGCGGACATCTTTGGCGGTTCGGTCGGCGGCGGACTCTGGGATTTCGCCAGGGCGGCCGGCGCGCCGCTGGCGCTGAAGGATCTCGGGCTTTCGGAAGGCGATCTCGACCTTGCCGCCGATATCGCCACGCAAAACCCCTATCGAAACCCGCGCCCGATCGACCGTCCGTCGATCCGCGCGCTGCTGCAGGATGCCTGGGAGGGCCGGCGGCCGGACTGACAACACCAAGAACGGACTGGGAGGAGGACCCATCATGCTGACGAGACGCGATTTCCTGAAAACGACGGCCGTAGGCAGCGCCGCCGCGCTGACATCCGGCCTTTCCATGCCGGCACTGGCGCAAAACGTGCCGTTGAAACTCGGCTATGTCAGCCCGCAGACCGGGCCGCTCGCCGCCTTCGGCGAAGCCGACAGCTTTGTCATCGACAATTTTCTTGCCGTCGCCAAATCCAAGGGGCTGAACTACGAGATTGTCGTCAAGGACAGCCAGTCGAACCCCAACCGCGCAGCGGAAGTGGCCAAGCAGCTCATCGTCGATGACGAGGTAAACCTGGTTCTCGTCGCCTCGACGCCGGAGACAACCAATCCCGTCGCGACGACCTGCGAGGCGGAAGGCATGCCCTGCATCTCCACCGTCGCGCCCTGGCAGCCCTGGTTCATCGGCCAACAGGGCAATCCCGGCGACCCGGCCTCGTGGAAACCGTTCGACTACGCCTATCACTTCTTCTGGGGGTTGGAGGATGTCATCGCCGTCTTCACCAACATGTGGGCGCAGGTCGAGACCAACCGCAAGGTTGGCGGCCTCTTTCCCAATGATGGCGACGGCAATGCCTGGGGCGACAAGGTTGTCGGCTTCCCACCGGTGCTGGAGAAGATGGGTTATTCGCTGAACGATCCCGGCCGCTATCAGAACATGACGGACGATTTTTCCGCCCAGATCAACGCCTTCAAGGCCGGCGAATGCGAGATCATCACCGGCGTCGTCATCCCGCCCGATTTCACCACCTTCTGGAACCAGGCCAAGCAGCAGGGTTTCGTGCCGAAGGTCGCCTCGATCGGCAAGGCGCTGCTCTTCCCGCAGGCCGTGGAGGCGCTCGGCACGGCCGGGCACAATCTTTCCTCGGAAGTGTGGTGGTCGCCCAGCCATCCGTTCAAATCCTCGCTGACGGGCGAAAGCTCGGCCGCGGTTGCCAGCGCCTTTACCAAGGCGACGAGCCGGCCCTGGACGCAGCCGATCGGCTTTGCCCATGCGCTCTTCGAGCTGGCGGTGGATGCGTTAGGCCGTGCCGAGGACCCGACGGACGGCGATGCGGTCGCAGCCGCCATCGCAGCGACAAAACTCGATACGCTCGTCGGCACTGTTGCCTGGGGCGGTGAGGGCCTGCCGTCCTTCGCGGCGAAAAACGTAGCGAAAACGCCGCTCGTTGGCGGCCAGTGGCGGCTGAAGGATGGCGGCGGCTACGACCTCGTCATCACGGACAACAAGACCGCGCCGTCGATTCCCGTCGGCGGCAAGATGGAAGCGATCGCCTGAAAGGCCGGCCCCGGAGGCGCATGATGACCCTGTTACAGCTCGACGGCGTTTCCAAGCGTTTTGGCGCGCTCACCGTCGCGGAAGCGATCAGCTTTTCCGTGGGTGAAGGCGAGGCGCTCGGCATCATCGGCCCGAACGGGGCCGGCAAATCGACGCTCTTCAACCTCATCAACGGCACGATCGCCGCCGACAGCGGCACCGTCCGCTTTGCAGGAACCGACGTCACCCGCACGCCGCCGATGGCGCGCTGTCTTGCCGGCATGGGGCGCACCTTCCAGATCCCCCAACCCTTCGAAAAGCTGACCGTGTTCGAGAATCTGCTGGTTGCCGGCAGTTTCGGCGCCCGACGCAGCGAGGCCGACGCCTATGACCGCTGCGCCGAGATCCTTCATGACACCGGCCTGATCGACAAGGCCAACGTGCCGGCGGGCGGGCTGACGCTGCTCCAGCGGAAACGCCTGGAGCTTGCCCGGGCGCTCGCCACGGAACCGCGCCTCCTGCTGCTCGACGAGATCGCCGGCGGGCTGACGGAAGGCGAATGCCTGTCGCTCGTCGCCACCATCCGCGCCATCCACGTCAAGGGCGTCGCCGTGATCTGGATCGAGCATGTGCTGCATGCGCTGACCTCGGTGGTGGAGCGACTGCTGGTGCTGAATTTCGGCCGGGTGATCGGCATTGGTGCGCCGGCCGAAATCATGGCCTCGCGCGAGGTCAAGGAAATCTACCTGGGGATCGAGATATGACCGCGCTCCTCGAAACCAGGGGACTGACGGCTTTCTACGGCGATTTCCAGGCGCTGTTCGGCGTCGATATCCGCGTGGAGGCCAGCGAGACCATCGCCATCATCGGCGCCAATGGTGCTGGCAAGACGACGCTGATGCGCGCCATATCGGGCGTGCTGAAAAGCGCCGCGGACACAATCACCTGCCGCGGCGAGGCGATCGGCGCGCTCACCGCGCCCGACATACTCTCGCGTGGCGTCGCCATGGTGCCGGAGGGGCGTCGTCTCTTCCCCTCGTTGACCGTCGAGGAAAATCTCCTCGTCGGCGCCTATGGCAAACGGCGCGGCGTCTGGACGCTCGACAGCGTCTATACGCTCTTCCCGATCCTGAAGGAGCGCCGCAACAACCCGGCGACGGCGCTGTCCGGCGGGCAGCAACAGATGGTAGCGATCGGCCGGGCGCTGATGGCCAATCCGGACGTGCTGCTCTGCGACGAGATCAGCCTCGGTCTCGCCCCCGTCGTGGTGCGCGACATCTACGCCGCCTTCCCACGCATCCGCGCCTCGGGCGCCTCCATCGTCATTGTCGAGCAGGATATCGGCCAGGCGCTGAAGGTGGCGAGCCGCGTCTACTGCATGATGGAGGGACGCATCACCCTCTCCGGCCGGCCGGACGAGCTGAGCCGCGAGAACATCCATACCGCCTATTTCGGAGCCGTGCGCCATGAGCCTCATTGACACCATCGTCCAGGGCGTTTTGCTCGGCGGCCTCTATGCGCTGTTCGCCGCCGGCCTCAGCCTCGTCTTCGGCATCATGCGGCTGGTCAACCTCGCCCATGGCGACCTCATCGTGCTCGCCGCCTTCCTGCTGCTCGTGCTGGTGAGCACGCTTGGCCTCAACCCCTTCCTCGCCGCGCTCCTCGTCGCGCCGGTCATGTTCGCGCTTGGTTATGCCTTGCAGGAAGTGTTGTTCAATCGAACGCTCGGCAAGGACGTGCTGCCGCCCTTGCTCGTCACCTTCGGCCTGTCGATCGTCATCCAGAACGGCCTGCTGGAGGGGTTTTCAGCCGATAGCCGCCGCATCTCCACCGGCGCGCTGGAAACCGCCTCGATGGCGGCAGGCCCCGTCACCATCGGCCTGATGCCGCTGCTCGCCCTGCTCTCGGCCGTCGCCGTCATCGTCGGTCTGAACCTCCTGATCTACCGCACAGCACTTGGCCGCGCCTTCCGCGCCACGTCGGACGATGCGGTCACGGCGGGCCTGATGGGGATCCATCCGCGCAAGATTTTTGCCATGGCGACCGGGCTTGCCATGGTGGTGGTGACGATCGCCGCGCTCTACCTCGGTACCCGCGCCAATTTCGACCCGACCGCCGGCCCGGCCCGGCTGATCTATGCCTTCGAGGCGGTGATCATCGGCGGCCTCGGCTCGCTTTGGGGCACGCTTGCCGGCGGCATCATCCTCGGTGTGGCGCAAACGCTCGGCGCGGCGATCAATCCCGAATGGCAAATCCTGTCCGGCCACCTCGCCTTCCTCGCCGTCCTTCTCGTCAAGCCGCGCGGCCTCTTCCCGCGCGCCGTCGATTGAGGTGTTTTCGATGACCATCGCCATCCCCTCCGCCCTCAAGGTCGAAACCCGCACGAAGGTCTCGTCGATCTCGCTGTTCGTCGCCTTCGCCGTGCTGGCGCTCGGCCTTGCCGCGCCGTTCCTCGTCTCACGCGGCGCGGTGCAGGACCTGTTCTTCATCCTCACCATGCTGGTGCTGGCGCAAAGCTGGAATCTGTTGGCCGGTTACGCCGGGCTGATCTCCGTCGGCCAGCAGGTTTTCGTCGGCTTCGGCGCCTATGCCATGTTCGGCGCGGTCATCCTGCTCGGCGTCGATCCGCTACTGGCGATCCTCATCGCCGGGTTGTTGTCGGTCCTGCTTGCCATTCCCACCGCCTTCTTCACCTTCCGCCTCTACGGCCCCTATTTCGCCATCGGCACCTGGGTCGTGGCGGAGGTCGTGCGCTTGCTCTTCGCCCAGTGGAAGGCGCTCGGCGGCGGCACCGGCACCTCGTTGCCGCGCGAGGCGGTGCGCGACATGGTGGGCGTTTCCCTGCTGCGCGATCTCTTCGGCATGAAGCCCGCCCAGGCAAGCGACGCCATAACCTATTGGCTGGCACTCATGCTTGCCGCCGCCACCATCGGCTTCATCTACCGTCTGCTGCGCAGCAAACAGGGTCTTGGCCTTGCCGCCGTGCGCGACAATGAGCAAGCGGCCCGCGCCGTCGGCGTCGATGCCCGGCGTATGAAAGCGCTGGTCTATCTCGCCACGGCCTTTCTCACCGGTCTTGCCGGCGCGCTGATCTATGCGCAGAAGGCCCGCATCTCGCCGGATGCCGCCTTCTCCGTTACCGACTGGACGGCCTATGTCATCTTCATCGTCGTCATCGGCGGCATCGGCACCGTCGAAGGGCCGATCCTTGGCGTCATCCTGTTTTTCCTCTTGCAGAATTTCATGGCCGATTACGGCTCCTGGTATCTGCTGATGCTCGGCCTTGCCGGCATCCTCGTCATGCTCTTCGCGCCGCGCGGTCTCTGGGGCGCCTTCTCCGACCGCACCGGCATCCAGCTCTTTCCGGTCCGCCGCACGCTTATCGGCGGTCCGTCTATCCATCAGGGAGGATCATCACATGGCTGACATCACCACCGACGTGCTCATTATCGGCACCGGCCCCGCCGGTTCCGCCACCGCCGCGCTGCTTGCGGGCTACGGCGTGGAAACCATGGTGATCAACCGCTACCGCTGGCTCGCCAACACGCCGCGCGCCCATATCACCAACCAGCGCACCATGGAGGTGCTGCGCGATCTCGGTCGCGACGTGGAGGACGAGGCCTATATGTTCGCCGCCGGGCAGGAACTGATGGGCGAGAACGTCTTCTGCACCGCGCTTGCCGGCGAGGAAGTCGGCCGTATGAAGAGCTGGGGCATGCACCCCACGTCGCGCGCCGAACACCAGCTCTCCTCGCCGACGCAGATGAACGACCTGCCGCAGACCTTCATGGAGCCGCTGCTCTTCAAGACCGCCTGTTCGCGCGGCGCGCAGGCCCGCCTCTCCACGGAATATGTCAGCCATGAGCAGGATAGCGGCGGCGTCACCACCACCTGTCTCGACCGGCTGACCGGCAAGACGTTTACTGTGCGCTCGAAATATCTCGTCGGCGCCGATGGCGGCAATTCCAAGGTCGCCGAACATGCGGGCCTGACCTTCGAGGGGCGCATGGGCGTCGCCGGCTCGATGAACATCCTCTTCGAGGCCGACCTGTCGCGATATGTCGCCCACCGGCCCTCGGTGCTCTACTGGGTTCTGCAACCGGGCGCGGATGTCGGCGGCATCGGCATGGGGCTGGTGCGCATGGTACGCCCCTGGCATGAATGGCTGATCGTCTGGGGATACGACATCAACCAGCCCGCCCCCGCAGTGGACGAGGCCCATGCGAAAAAGGTGGTGCGCGATCTCGTCGGCGTCGCCGATCTCGACGTGACCATCAAGTCGGTCTCCACCTGGACCGTCAACAACATGTACGCGACCACGCTGTCGAACGGCCGCGTCTTCTGCATGGGTGACGCCATCCACCGCCATCCGCCCTCCAACGGTCTTGGCTCCAACACCTCCATCCAGGATGCCTTCAACCTCGCCTGGAAACTCGCCTATGTGCTGAAGGGTCAGGCCGGCGACGGGCTGCTTGACAGCTACCAGGCCGAGCGTGCGCCGATCGCCAAGCAGATCGTCACCCGCGCCAACAAGTCGATCGAGGAATTCGGGCCGATCTTCAAGGCGCTCGGCCTGCTCGATTCCGTCGATCCGGTCAAAATGCAGCAGAACATGGATGCCCGCTGCAACAATACCCCGGCCGCCGAGGAACAGCGCGCTGCCATCCGCAAGGCAATTGCCGCGAAGGTCTACGAATTCGACGCCCATGGCGTGGAGATGAACCAGCGCTACCGCTCGGATGCCGTGGTGA
This sequence comes from Shinella kummerowiae, assembly GCF_009827055.1. Taxonomy (GTDB): domain Bacteria; phylum Pseudomonadota; class Alphaproteobacteria; order Rhizobiales; family Rhizobiaceae; genus Shinella; species Shinella kummerowiae. The sequence goes on along the minus strand of NZ_WUMK01000020.1, from coordinate 6,885 downwards.
CCGACGGCCAGCCGGAACCCGTCTTTGCGCGGGACCCGGAACTGCATTTCCAGCAGACGACCTGGCCGGGTGCGCGCCTGCCCCATGCGTGGGTGTTTTCGGAAGACGGCAAGAAGGTTTCGACGCTCGACCTGGCCGGCCATGGCCGCTTCACGGTGTTGACCGGCCCCGGCGGGCAGGGCTGGATCGAGGCGGCGAAGGTGGTCGGCCGCGAACTCGGCATCGAGATCGCCGCGCACGCCATCGGCCCGCGCCAGCAATGGCAGGATTTTACCGGCGACTGGGCCAATCTCAGCGACGTGCGCGATGGCGGCGTCGTGCTGGTACGCCCCGACCACCACGTCTGTTGGCGACGGACGGACAATGCCGAAAATCCGGCAGCGGAGCTTCGCCGGGTTATGACTGCCATTCTTGGGAAGTGAGGTGAATGATGGAAGAGCACGAAAAGGGTTTCTTCACCGAAGAAAACTCCATCGAGGTCGTCGCCGGCCGCAACAGGAATGCCAGGGACGCACGGCTGAAGGCGATCATGGACGTGGTGACGCGCAAGCTGCATGAGGCCGTCAAGGAGATCGAGCCGACGCAGGAGGAGTGGATGGAGGCGATCCTCTTCCTCACCCGCACCGGCCAGATGTGCAACGAATGGCGGCAGGAATTCATCCTGCTCTCCGATACGCTCGGCGTCTCCATGCTGGTCGATGCCATCAACAACCGCAAACCCTCCGGTGCCTCGGAAAGCACGGTGCTCGGGCCGTTCCACGTGCAGGATGCGCCGGAACTGCCGATGGGGGCGAACATCTGCCTCGATCAGAAGGGCGAGGACATGGTCATTTCCGGCCGCATCCTCGACACGCAAGGCAGGCCAATCGAAGGCGCGGTGCTGGATGTCTGGCAGGCCAACGACGAGGGTTTCTACGACGTGCAGCAACTCGGCATCCAGCCGGAATTCAACCTGCGCGGCGTCTTTCGCACCGGCGCGGACGGGCGCTACTGGTTCCGCGCCGTCAAGCCGAAATTCTATCCGATCCCGCATGACGGCCCAGTCGGCAAGATGCTCGACCATCTGGGACGCCATCCCTACCGCCCGGCGCACCTGCATTACATCCTCAAGGCGGAGGGTTTCGAGACGCTCATCACCCACATTTTTGATCCGCACGACCCCTATATCAACTCGGACGCCGTCTTCGGCGTGAAGCAGAGCCTGCTTGCCGATTTTCATCTCGTCGACGATGCGGCGCGAGCGAAAACCTATGAGTTTGCCGGGCCGTTCTGGGAGGTGGAGTATGATTTCGTGCTGGCGCGCAGGGGCGAGGCCGCGAAGGCAGCGTAACGAGAGGGCCGAACGCAATCTGGTCGACGAGCACAGTGCCAGCGGGATGGCGGGCGATTTCGCGGTTTTCAGTTGAAACCTTCCGTCATAGAGTGGTCGAAAAATAAGCTGAGGGTGATCGGATTCCGACGCCCATTGCATGGCAGACAGGCCGGTATTCCAGGAGAATTCATGTTTGATCACGTCAAATTCGGCGTCAGCGACTATGCAGCCAGCAAGGCATTTTTCCTCAAGGCACTCGAGCCGCTCGGTGTCGCGATCGTAGCCGAGGGGTCGCCGGCATACGGCATCGAACTCAGCCCAAAAGGCAAGGCTTCCTTGTGCCTGTACCAAACCGAGGAGAAGCCGGCGCATCTTCACCTGGCATTTACTGCCGACAATCGCGGGCAGGTCGATGCTTTCTACCAGGCGGCCCTGCAAGCCGGTGGCAAAGACAATGGCGCGCCCGGCCTGCGTCCCCGCTACCACGCGAACTACTACGCTGCGTTCGTCATCGGTCCCGACGGACACAATATCGAAGCCGTTTGCCATGAACCCGGGCCGCTGGAGCCTGTTGAAAAATAGCGTTTTACGCGCCCTTCGAACATGAAGCGCATGGCAACGATGTGCGCCAGTGCGTACGCGCGACCGGGAAGATCGCGTCGATCACAGCCAGCTTTTTTCCTCTCCTTTGGACGATCCTGTTGCTATGCTGCGCGATCAAGGATCACTGCGTGCGTCAGCACCTGCCATGAAGCCGGATTTGAATGATTGATCTCGATTCCCACCTCCTCAGAGCATTTCTGGCCGTCGCAGAAATCGGAACCGTCAGCGGTGCGGCTGCAACCCTGAACCGGACCCAGGCAGCCGTCAGCATGCAGCTTCGAAAGCTGGAGGACCTTGTCGGCGTCAAGCTGTTTTCGCGATCGTCCAAGGGGCTCTCGCTGACGGAACAGGGTCGCATCATGCTGCCTTATGCCCGCGAAATCGTCACGCTCGGTGACGAGGCGGGTAAGAGGCTGACCGGAAAAACCATTCGAGATCGCATTCGCCTCGGCGTCGTCGAAGATTTCGCGGCCGGTCACCTCATCGAAATCCTGCGCAATTTCCGGGATCAGAACCCGGATATCGAGATCGACATCATCATCGAGCCAAATCGTCGCCTTGCGGAGCTTTTCAATAACGGAGCGCTGGATGTGGCCGTTTGCGACAGTACCTGTCTGCCGCGAAAGCCGACACTGACCTGGACCGAATACCTGATGTGGACGGTCAGGTCAGACTTCGTGGTCGATGCGGGCAAGCCGCTCCCCATCATCATGTTCGAGGAGGGGTGTCCCTGGACGATCCCGACGACGGGGGCGTTGTCCCAGCGGAACATCAAATGGAAAACGGCCTGCGTGGCCTCCACGCTTGTCGCCATGGCGACGGCCGTGCGTGTCGGCATAGGCATTGGGCCGATGATCACCAGCACGCAGCCGGAAGGTTGCCGGACATTGGACAAATCCTCCGACCTGCCCGGCCCGATCCGCATTGAGATTGGCCTGTATAATCAGCCGGAAATCGCGGAAGGAGCCCGTTACCTCGTCGAATTCATTGCCCGGCACGCGGCCATGCTTCCGGCTTGAAGCGCCCCCGCCTTCCCCCGTTCGACTATCACGATTTCTTATAGCTCTCCCCGAATTTTCGGGCTTCCAAGCGACGCATGCGCCGCCAATGATGGAAAAAATAGAGCGGCTGGGGGTGCGAGGAGCGCCGAACCCGGCCTCGGAAGAAATCGCGAAAACAAACAAGGGGAAATATGATGCAAATCACACGAAAGCTGACATCTGTCCTGGCCACCGCAATCGCGGTTGTCGGCGTTTTCGCTGGCACGGCCTGGGCCGACGCGCTTGAGGACATCAAGGGCGCCGGAACGATCGATGTCGGCATCTTTTCCGACTTCCCGCCGTTCTCGTCGGCCAGTGCCGACATGAGCATCAAGGGTTATGATGTCGATGTGGCGCAGAAGATCGCCGATGCCCTTGGCGTCAAACTCAATCTCGTGGGCATTACCGGCCAGAACCGCATCGCCTATCTCAACGACGATCGCGTCGACATCCTGATGAGCGTCGGCTACTCCAAGGAGCGGGCGGAAGCGATCGATTTCGCCGCAGCCTATGCGCCCTACTATATCGCCGTCATCGGACCCGCCGCTGTGAAGGTCGCGGGCAAGGACGACCTCGCCGACAAGACGATCGCCGTCAATCGCGGCACGCTCGAAGACACCTCGCTGACCGAAGCGGCGCCGGCCTCTGCCACGATCCAGCGGTTCGAAAACTACAATGCGGTGATCCAGGCCTTCATTTCGGGCCAGACCGAGCTGATGGTCGTCGGCAACGACGTCGGCGCGCAGGTGCTCGCCCGCCAGGACGAGTTGAAGCCCGAGCAGAAGTTCCAGCTGTTGACCTCCCCCTCGCATATTGCCGTGCGCAAGGGTGAGGAAGGGCTGAAGAAGGCGATCGACGAGGTCGTTGCCAAGATGGTGGCCGACGGCACGCTGGATGCGAGTTCGCAGGCCTGGCTCAAGACGCCGCTCAATCCCGACAACCTGAAGGATTGACGGGACCTTTTCGGAACCCGGCTTGGATGTCCAAGAGGTCATCATGACATACGTTCTGGATTTCAGCTGGCTCTGGGGCAGTTTGGGGGCCTTGGCCTCGGGTGCGGGCGTGACGCTGGTGCTGATCGCCTGCACCACTGTCCTCGGCCTCACGCTCAGCATTCTCGGCGCTGCCGCGCGCCGGGGACGTTGTCTGTGGCTGCGCAAGCTGGTCGGCGCCTATGTGGAGGTCATCCGCAACACGCCGTTTCTCGTGCAGCTGTTCTTCATCTTCTTCGGACTGCCGAGCATCGGCATCCGGCTTGATCCGATGGTCGCCGCGATCCTGGCCATGACCCTCAACATGACGGCCTATACGATCGAAGTGGTCGGCGCCGGTCTCGACGCCGTTCCAAAAGGACAGGGAGAGGCGGCGACGGCCTTGGGCATGCGGCCCCGGCTGGCCTTCGTCAAGGTGATTCTCCCGCAGGCGATCACCGTCATCTACCCGGCACTGACCAGCCAGATCATCATCATGATGCTGGAATCGGCCGTCGTTTCGCAAATATCGGTCCGCGAGCTCGCCCAGGAGGCAGACCTGCTCCAGGCACGCACGTTCCGCGCATTCGAAACCTATCTGGTCGTGACGCTCATCTACCTTGCCCTGTCCGCTGCGGTTCGCCGCGGCATGATCCTGTTCGGGCGACGCATGCTGGGAGCCGGCGTAAAATGATCGAATTCACCTTCTGGGACATCGTCAGGAATCTGGTATTCGCCACGCGCTGGACGGTCCTGCTGTCAGTAGCGGCGTTCGCCGGTGGCGCGATCGTCGGTGTCGCGATCCTCTTTGCGCGGATTTCGCCGGCATCGTGGGCGCGGCGGTTCGGCTCGGGTTACATTGCGCTCTTCCAGGGCACACCGCTGCTGATGCAGCTCTTCCTGATGTTCTTCGGGTTGCCGATGCTCGGACTGCGCATCGAGCCCTGGACGGCCGCCGTCTGCGGCCTCACCTTCTATGCCAGCGCCTATCTCGCCGAAATATGGCGCAGCGGCGTCGAGGCGTTGCCGCGTGGACAATCGGAGGCGGCCTCAAGCCTCGGCCTGCACCGGTTCCAAGAACTGCGTCTCATCATCCTGCCGCAGGCTTTCCGGATAACGCGTGCACCCGTTGTCGGTTTTCTGGTGCAGCTCATCAAGAGCACGGCGCTCGCCTCCATTCTCGGCTTCGAGGAGCTGATGAAAACGGCCAATGCCATCAACAACGCGACGTTCGAGCCGTTCAAGGTCTACGGTCTCGTCGCGGTCATCTTTTTCCTCCTGTGCTATCCGCTGACACAATATGCACGGTTTCTCGAAGCAAAGGCCGCCGCTCGCTGAGCGTTGCGTTTGCCTGCCAGCGCGACGATCAGGCGCCCCAAGATAACTGAGAGGAAACAACAATGGCCAACCAAGCCCAGGCGCAAAAGCTGGCGGTCTCCACGACGGACGTCGCCGTCGAGATCACCAACATGAACAAGTGGTACGGCGATTTCCACGTGCTGCGCGACATCAATCTCAAGGTGATGAAGGGCGAGCGTATCGTCATCGCCGGGCCGTCGGGTTCCGGCAAGTCGACGATGATCCGCTGCATCAACCGTCTCGAAGAGCACCAGAAGGGCCAGATCGTCGTCGACGGCATCGAGCTGACCAACGACCTGAAGAAGATCGACGAGGTGCGCCGCGAAGTCGGCATGGTGTTCCAGCACTTCAATCTGTTCCCGCACCTGACGATCCTGGAAAACTGCACGCTGGCGCCGATCTGGGTGCGCAAGATGCCGAAGAAGGACGCCGAGGAAGTGGCGATGCACTACCTGAAGCGCGTCAAGATCCCGGAACAGGCACACAAATATCCGGGCCAGCTTTCCGGCGGCCAGCAGCAGCGCGTGGCGATCGCCCGCTCGCTGTGCATGAAGCCGAAGATCATGCTGTTCGACGAGCCGACCTCGGCGCTCGACCCGGAAATGGTGAAGGAAGTGCTCGACACCATGGTGTCGCTGGCCGAAGAGGGCATGACCATGCTGTGCGTGACGCACGAAATGGGTTTTGCCCGCCAGGTCGCCAACCGCGTCATCTTCATGGACCAGGGCCAGATCGTCGAACAGAATTCGCCAGCCGAGTTCTTCGACAATCCGCAGCACGAGCGCACGAAGCTTTTCCTCAGCCAGATCCTGCATTGATGACCAAGACTGCGGAGTACACGACGATGACGACGAGACCGTACAACCAGCCGCTTGGCGGCAATGAGATGCCGCGTTTTGGCGGGCCTGCGACGATGATGCGGCTGCCGACGCAGCCGACGGCGGAGGGGCTTGATGCCTGCTTCGTCGGCATTCCGATGGACATCGGCACCTCGAACCGGCCGGGCACGCGCTTCGGGCCGCGCCAGATCCGCACCGAAAGCTGCATGATCCGGCCCTACAACATGGCGACCCGCGCCGCGCCCTTCGACAGCCTGCAGGTCGCCGATATCGGCGACGTGGCGATCGACACGTTCAACCTGCCCAAATGCGTCGACATCATCACCGATGCCTATCGCGACATCATCAAGGATGGCTGCAAGCCGCTGACGCTCGGCGGCGATCACACGCTGTCCTACCCGATCCTGCGCGCCATCGCCGAGAAATACGGCCCCGTCGGCCTCATCCATGTCGATGCCCATGCCGATATCAACGAGCACATGTTCGGCGAGCCGATCGCCCATGGCACGCCGTTCCGCCGCGCGGTCGAAGCCGGGGTGCTCGACACGAAACGCTGCATCCAGATCGGCGTGCGCGGTACCGGCTATGCCGCCGACGACTTCGACTGGCCGCGCGAACAGGGGTTCCGCGTCGTGCAGGTGGAAGAGTGCTGGCACAAGTCGCTGACGCCGCTGATGGAGGAAGTCCGCGCGCAGATGGGCGACCGACCGGTCTACCTCACCTTCGACATCGACAGCCTCGACCCGTCGATTGCGCCGGGC
>NZ_WUMK01000002.1 GCF_009827055.1 Shinella kummerowiae | reverse complement strand
TCAGGCTCATAACCTGAAGGCCGCAGGTTCAAATCCTGCCCCCGCAACCAAAGCAAAAAAGCCCCGTAGACAGAAACGTCGCGGGGCTTTTTGTCGTTCCCGGGGGGCTTCGCGTCGGGGCACCGCAGTCGCACCCCAAGGCAGAGGGAGCGGAGCAGGGGCACCCTCAACCGATGCCCGGCGACTGCTCCGCATGTTCGCGCAGGCGATTGATCAGCCACCGTCCGGCCGGGCCGGGTGGCGTGTCGCGTCGATGGACCGCATACGCCGTCACCAGCCTGTCGCCCTGCCATATCGCAGGCTCCACATCCAGCTCAACCAGCTTTCCCGAGGCGATGTCTGCCTCGACCATCCAGGCCGGCATGCCGCCCCAACCGAGCCCCGCCTGGAGAAACGCGTGTTTTGCGCCCAGATCGGCAAGCCGCCACGTCTTCTGTGCGATGACGCCGAATTGCCGCCCCTGTGACAGGCTGGATCTGTCGGTCAGCACCAGCTGGACATGGCGGGACAGTTGCTCGCGTCGAACCGGTGACGTCAGTTGCGCGAGCGGGTGCGATGGCGCCACGACCATGATCAGGCTGAAGCTGTGAAGACGCTCCGCAATCAGGTCCTGCGAAAACAGCGGCGCGACGCCGGATACCGCGAACGAGTAGCGCTTTTCCAGAACCGGTTCGATGACCGCGCCGAGGCCTTCGACATAGACTCGAAGCTGCGTATCGGGAAAGGTGCCCTCGAAATCCGTGACGGCCGATGTGAAGATTTGGATCGGGAACGTGGCATCTATGGCGATGGCAAGTTCGGGTTCGATGCCGCCTGCCAGATCCCTGGCGCGCGCCCTGAAATGGCCGGCCTGTTGCAGCACGGCGCGCGCTTCATGGGCAAGCGCGGCTCCGGCTGCGGTTGGCAGGGGATAGCGGCCGGCGCGTTCGAACAGCGTCACGTTCAATTGCGTTTCCAGGCCCGCTATCGTTTGGCTGACGACGGACTGCGCGCGGCCGATCTTGCGCCCGGCAGCGGAAAAACTGCCCTCGTCTACCGCCGCGACGAGCGTGCGCAACTGATCGAGTGTGATGGATTCAATCATATCTCGTTCCGGGAATTGTTCGCCAAGGGGCAGTAGCAGGCGATCGGCGGATGGTGGTCGTACTCGTCCATATATCTCAATGGCAGATGGTTTGTATCGGATAATATAGGCTATTCCGATGAATCAGAGTGCTCCATGCAGAGGAAACAAACAGGGAGACCCCGATGTCGCATATCTCTGGCTCATCTACCCCGTCGCCGCGCGACGTGGCTGACCTGTATCTTGCAAGGGTCGGCGCATTCTGGGGCGCACCCGAGGACCCGAAAAAGAGTGCGGCAATTGCCGATCTCTTTGCCGATGATGTGGATTGGCATGTTGCGGGCGATCCTGCCCTGGTGCCCTGGGCAGGCAGGCGTCGGACCCGTGATACCGTGTGCGCCTTCTTCCCGGTTCTGGCCCAAGGCGTCGAGCCGCGCCGATATGAGGTGAAGCGGATCCTGGCCGACGACACGATGGCGGTCATCGTTGGCGATCTGACGTCCGCGATCCGGTCAACCGGCAAGCTTGTCGAGTCGCCCTTCGCCATCGAATTCACGGTTCTTGACGGCAAGATCACGCACTATCAGTTGCATGAAGACAGCTATGCAGTGGCGCTTGCCGCCAGCGTGCGGTAGGCAGGCACGCCGGCTGGGTTCCCGCAGCAAAAAGCGTCCATCCAGAACCCTGGCACGTTTCTGCGGCCGGGGTTTTGTCCGTTCCAGGGAAGAGGCACGGTTGGCTTTGCGGGCAGCCCCTTGCGCAACGGCCGTGTCACTGGCTATGAACGTGCCATGTCACTTGAATCCGTCCGCACCTTCTTCTCCGAACATGCGCCAGACATCGCGGTGCTCGTCACCGAGCAGAGTTCGGCGACCGTGACGCTCGCCGCGGAGGCGCATGGCGTGGCGCCGGAGCAGATTGCCAAGACGATCTGCCTGCGGGTCGGCGAGGAGATCGTGCTTCTCGTCGCGGCCGGCACGGCACGGCTCAGCAACCGGAAATTCAAGGATCGCTTTGCGGCAAAGCCACGCATGCTCGATGCGGAGCAGGTGCTGGCCGTCACGTCGCACCCGGTTGGCGGCGTCTGCCCGTTCGGCCTGCCGGCGCCCGTGCCGGTCTATTGCGACGTGTCGCTGAAACCCTTCGAGGAGGTGGTGCCGGCAGCAGGGGCGACGAATGCCGCGGTGCGCATCGCACCCGATCACATGGTGCGCCTGGTCAAGGGCGAATGGGTCGACGTCTGCGAATGACGCAAACCCCTGCCACTCCGGCAGAATACACCTCCCGACGGACGAATTGTGAAAGAGTTTCGCAAAAATGCGGGGCAATCCCCGGCTGGAAAAAGTCCGCTCAAACACGCACTATGACGAAACTGTGATCAACCGCGGCCGGCTTCCGGCGGACAGCGGCGCGCGGACGCGGGAAGCCGCGGGCAGGCGGTTCGCAGTCGCGAAGCGTCGGCTAGGTTCCGGGTTGCTGGAGGAGCAATCGGCCCGGAGGTTTTGCACGGCGCGCCTCAGGCAGCGCCAGGGGGAGAAAACATGTTTGAACGGCTTTTCAAGCTGAGTGAGCACGGCACGTCCGTGCGCACCGAGGTGATCGCGGGTCTCACGACCTTCCTCACCATGTCCTATATCATCTTCGTCAACCCGGACATCCTGTCGACGACGGGCATGGACCGGGATGCCGTGTTCGTGGCGACCTGTCTTGCCGCAGCACTCGGCTCGCTGGTCATGGCGCTCGTCGCCAACTGGCCGATCGGCATGGCGCCCGGCATGGGCCTCAACGCCTTCTTCGCCTTCACGGTGGTGGCGGCACTCGGCTTCACCTGGCAGCAGGCGCTGGGTGCGGTGTTCATTTCCGGTCTCATCTTCGTCATCCTGACGGTGACCGGGGTGCGCAGCTGGCTGATCGAGGGCATTCCGCACTCGCTCAGAAGCGCCATCGCTGCCGGTATCGGCCTCTTCCTCGGCATCATCGCGCTGAAGAATGCCGGCATCGTCGTCGACAATCCGGCGACGCTTGTCGGCCTCGGCAGCCTCAAGGAGACCGGGCCGCTGCTCGCCATCCTCGGCTTCTTCATCATCGCCGTGCTCGATGCGCTGCGGATCAAGGGCGCGATCCTGATCGGCATTCTCGCCGTGACGGTGCTCTCCTGGATCACCGGCGTCAGCCAGTTCCAGGGCGTCGTCTCGGCTCCGCCGTCGATCATGCCGACCTTCCTGCAGCTCGACATCATGGGTGCGCTGCATGGTGGCCTGCTGCATGTCATCCTGGTCTTCGTGCTCGTCGAAGTGTTCGACGCCACCGGCACGCTGATCGGCGTCGCCAAGCGCGCCAACCTCATCCAGGAAGGCAAGAAGAGCCGCCTCGGCCGCGCGCTTCTCGCCGACAGCACGGCGATCGTCGCCGGCTCGCTGATCGGCACGAGCAGCACCACGGCCTATGTCGAAAGCGCATCCGGCGTACAGGCCGGCGGCCGCACGGGCCTCACCGCCTTCACCGTCGCCATCCTGTTCCTTGCAGCACTTTTCATCTCGCCGCTGGCCGGCTCCGTGCCGACCTATGCGACGGCTCCGGCCCTGCTCTACGTGGCCGGCCTGATGATGCGGGAACTGACGGAAGTCGAATGGGAAGACCTGTCGGAGGCGGCCCCGGCGGCGCTCACAGCACTTGCCATGCCCTTCACCTATTCGATCGCCAACGGCCTTGCCTTCGGCTTCATCAGCTACGTCGTGCTGAAGCTGTTCACCGGCAAGTGGAAACAGATCCATCCGGCAACGGCGATCGTCGCGGTGCTCTTCATCATCCGCTTCGCCTTCTTCGCGGAATAGGACCAATCGTCTGAAGGAACGGGCCGCGCTCATCACGCGGCCCGTTTTCGTTTCAGGATTTTGCGATGCCGTCGAGCCAGGCCTGCCATTGCGGCTCGGCCGCTGCGGCGGTCTCGCCGGCCTTCGGTCCGTAGAAGAAGCGGCAGACGCTGAGCCGGACCGTTTCCCCCATGCGGTAGATGCCGAACAGGCCGACGCCCGGCACGTCGCCGGCAATGTGCATCAGGACATAGCGCTGTTCGGCGTCCTGGCGCACGCGGGTGACCTCGCCGTAAAATGTTTCGCCGGCTTCGACCGTCCAGTTTTCGCCGGCATCGGCCGCTTCGTGGCCAAGACCGTCGAGCAGCTTGCGCCAGACCACGAGGTCCTCGCCCTGCGCATTGGCGCTGATCTGGAAGGACGCGGCATTTTCACCCGCATGATGGGAGAGGTAGAGCCGCAGCACTTCGATGAAGCCGGGCCAGCCGGATTCGAAGCCTTCCATCTGGTTGTCCCAGTCGTCCGTCGCGTTGAACAGGGAATGCACCATGCGCACGAGGCACTGGTCGCCCGAGCGGGCGACGATGGAGATTTCGGTGGCGATCGGCGGGGCGTTTTCGGCCCAGCCCACCTCGACATAGCCGAAGCGGTGCGGCGGTTCCCAGCCCGTGACCGTGCCGCCCGAGGTGACACCCGGCATGAAGTGGAAGGTGAGCTGGCCGCCGATCTTTTCCTCGATCTCGGCGCGGGTGAACCAGGCGGCATTGCCGGGGCCGGTCGCCATGGCCTGCCAGACCTGTTCGGGCGTGCCGGCCAATAGAAATTCCATTTCCACCCAGCGCTTGCCGCTGGCGTCAAATTTCGTCGGCATCGTCTTTCCTTTCGGTTTCCGGAGGGGCTGGATAGGCGGCGACCACCAGCCTGTGCGGCCGTCCACCCGGGGTGGTGTCGTCGTGGTAGCGGATCGCGAGGGCTGCGACCGCGTTCGCAAGGTCTGCCGTGAAGGCCGCGCGGTCGGCGGGCGACGCGAAGCGGATCGTCGTGTCGATGGACAGTGTCGCCAGCCGCTTGTCCGCCGCGCGCGCACCGCGCCAGAGCATGCCCACTTCGCGCACGATGCGGGCGGCGAGTGCCACGAGATAGCTGGCGGAGAGGCGGTCGCCATGGATGGCGGGATCGGCGCCAATCGGGCCAAGGGCGGTGGGCGAGACGACATAGGCGCGCGCCGTCGCGACCATCAGGCGCTCGGTGATGCCGCCCCATTGGCGCGCCTCGGCCTGTTCCACCAGCTTCTGCTCTTCCAGCGCCTTCAGATGATAGTTGATCTTCTGGCGCGTCAGGCCGACCCGGCCGGCGAGGGCCGCGGCGGAGGAGGGAACGGAAAGTTCGGCAAGCAGCCGCGCCTTGATCGGGTCAAGGGCGAGCATCGCGGCGGCCGGGGTGTCGAGGATGTCGAGGTCAAGCATGCCGCAGGATTCCATTGACAAGAAAATTTGTCAATGGTGGCGAAGAAGTGCCGGCCCGTGGAGGCGGGCCGGCGGATCCGCATCCCCGGTGGATGGATCAGCGGATCAGGAAGGATTCTTCGTAAAAATGCTCTTCGAGGTTCACGCCCTCACCGGCACGATCGACCACGGCAAAATCGGACACCGTCTCGAGCGGTGTGAGGATGCCGTGCCAGACATTGCGGCCGATATTGACGCCCTGTCCCGGTGCGGTGCGGAAGGCGATCGGCTCGGCCGGGCCGTTTTCCGTTTCCTCGGCGACGACGACGAGGAACGGGCTTTCGCCGAGCGGGATGAAGGCCTGGCTGCCGAGCGGATGGCGCTCGACCATCTTCAGTTCCAGCGGCAGCGGATAGGGCTCGCCGCGCAGCAGGCTGATCATCGGACGGGCCTTCTCGCCGGTCGTCTCGATATTGGCGAGGTCGTGGTAGCGCGTGCATTTGCCCGCATTGATCGGGAAATTGTGGGCGCCGTCCTGCTCGATGACCTGACCGAAAGGCGCAAAGGCCTCGCGGGTCAACGGTTTGATCTCGATGGTCTTCATGTCTTTCCTCCCTCGGCCAGATGGCCAAAAACCCGCAGACGGCTGATACCACCGTCCGGATGGATGTTCAGGCGCACATGCGTCACGGCACCCGCCTGCTTTACGAGATGGCCATCGAACGTGTGGATACGGTCGGCGGCCAGTTTCTGCTCGGGCAGGATTTCCTGCCAGAACATCGACGCGGCTTTGACAAGGGTGGGGAGGTCCCCCGTCGTGCCCGTCAGGTCGGCGGCCTGCATGGAGCAGGCATCCGGGTAGTTGCCCTTGAAATGGGCGGTATCGACGACGATGCTTTCGATCGTCGCCCGTGCGGCAAGCTTGACCACGATCCATTCGTGGCCCGGCTCGCGGCGGCGGCTGGTCTCCCAGCCGTCACCCATATTGACGCCACGGCCGGGCGCTAGCAAGCGCTGATGGCCGTAGTGCCCGTTCGAGAATGCCACGACCTGCCCGCCGGAAAGGGCGGAGGCGAGATCGATCGGCCCCTCGGCCGGTTCGAGTGCCGGCGTACCATAGACGCGCAGCCGCGCCACGCCGCCATCGGGATAGATTCGAATCCGCACGTGGCTGTAGAGCCCATCGCAGGCGCAGTCGAAGAAATGCTGGGCGCTCGGCCCGAGCTGGCTTGGGGCGAGCAGGTTGACCCATATCGTTTCGTCGTCCGGGCCTCCCGGTGCATGACAGCCCTCGATGGCGCAGGCCGTCGGGTAGTTGCCCGTGAAAAAGGCCGTGTCGACATCGAAGCCGCGGATGCGGCCGGGCTTCGCCAGCGCGACGATGGCGTGGTCATGGCCCGGCCCGCGCCGCCGGCGTGTCTCCCAGCCGTCCATCCACTTGCCGTTCTCGTCGTAGCGGCCGGGATGGTAGACGGCGGGTTCGTCGGCCAGCATGCGCGACAACGGCCCGAAGAACTCGTCCGTGGCGAAGAGGCCGCGTGCCCCGAAACCTGCCGAGGCAAGATTGATCGTTCCGCGCGCAAAGGCGGGCAGGGCGGCGCTCGACATGGTCCGTCACTCAGGCCGGCAGCAGCGCTTTGAGCCGCAGCAGGGCGATCCGCTCGACCTGCTTGCAGGCGGTGGCGAATTCCGTGTCGCGGTCATTGGCGATGCGGTTTTCGAAGGCGGCGAGGATGCTGGCTTTCGTGTTGTCGCGCACGGCGATGATGAACGGGAAACCAAACTTCTTGACGTAGTCGGTGTTGAGCTCGGTGAAGCGCGCGCGCTCCTCGTCCGTCAGCGCGTCGAGGCCGGCAGAGGCCTGCTCGTCGGTCGAGCTTGCTGTGAGGCGCTTGGCCTGCGCGAGCTTGCCGGCAAGGTCCGGATGGGCGACGAGCACGCCGAGGCGCTGTTCTTCGCTCGCCGCACGGAACTGGAAGGTGAGCGCTGCCGCAAGGCCGATGGCGGTATCGTTCGCCGGCGAAAGTTCGCCTTCCCAGGCGCGCCGGGCGATCCACGGGGAATGTTCGAAAATGTCGCCGAAGCGCGTCACGAACGCCTCTTCCGCCATCTGCGAGGGGCGTTCGGTCGCGGGCTGCGGCGGATGGTTTTTCGCCCAGTGCTCGGCGATATCGACGCGGCGCGGGATCCAGACCTTCTCGTGACCCTGGATGTAATCGATGAAGCGGGCGAGCGCCATGACGCGGCCGGGACGGCCGATCAGGCGGCAATGCAGGCCGATGCTCATCATCTTCGGGCTGCCCGCCTTGCCTTCCGCATAGAGCGCGTCGAACGAATCCTTCAGGTAGCTGAAGAACTGGTCGCCGCTGTTGAAACCCTGCGGCGTGGCGAAACGCATGTCGTTGGCGTCGAGCGTGTAGGGGATGATGAGCTGCTGGCGGCCGGCATGCTCGTACCAGTAGGGCAGGTCGTCCGCATAGGTATCGGAGACGTAGTCGAAGCCGCCTTCTTCCGCGATGAGATCGACGGTGTTGACCGAACAGCGGCCGGTATACCAGCCGCGGGGGCGTTCTCCGGTGACGAGCGTATGCAGGCGGATCGCCTCGGCGATCGCTGCGCGTTCGTCTTCGGCCGGCATGTCCTTATGCTCGACCCATTTGAGGCCGTGCGAGGCGATTTCCCAGCCGGCATCGAGCATGGCGGCGACCTGGGCGGGCGAGCGCTGCAGAGCGGTGGCGACGCCATAGACCGTAACGGGCACGGCCTTTTCCGTCAGCAGCCGGTGCAGGCGCCAGAAACCGGCGCGGGCGCCATATTCGTAGATCGATTCCATGTTCCAGTGGCGCTGGCCCGGCCATTGCGCCGCACCGACGATTTCGGAGAGAAACGCCTCGGACGCCGCATCGCCATGCAGCACGCAGTTTTCGCCGCCTTCCTCGTAGTTCAGCACGAATTGCACGGCGACGCGCGCTTCGCCCGGCCACTGGGCCGCGGGCGGGGTCTCTCCGTATCCGTGCATGTCACGGCAATATCGCATGGGAACGCTCCTCCAAACGTAGTTGATGGCAAATGTCTAACCCAAGAATCGTGTGCGCCATTCCCCCGTAAATTTTGAAAGTCTCGAACGATCATCCCGCTTTTCAGTGGGTTGGGCTTGACGGATAGTGGCAGGAGGAGTGCTGTGTTCGGGAGGAAAAACCATGCAATCTCATTCGCAAGGATCTGGTCGGCTGACGACCCACGTACTGGATACCGCGCTCGGCAAACCCGCCGAGGGCCTGCGTATTGAGCTTTTCCGTGTCGAGGGCGATGCGTTCCATCTCCTGAAGACCACCGAGACGAATGATGACGGCCGCTGCGATGCGCCGCTTCTGTCAGGCGAGACCATGAAGGCCGGCACCTACGAGCTGCGTTTCCACGCCGGCGACTATCTCGGCCGCACGGCGGATGGCCCGCTGTTCCTCGATATCATTCCCATCCGCTTCGGGCTTGCCGATGAAGGCGCGCATTACCATGTGCCGCTGCTCGTCTCGCCGTTCAGCTATTCCACCTACCGCGGGAGTTAATCCATGGCCGTCGAAATCCGCTCCGAGCTGCGCTTCATCCTGAACGGCAAGGACGTGGCCCTTCGCGATGTCGCACCGGACCACACGCTGCTCGACTGGCTGCGCCTTTCCCGCCTGCTGACGGGCACCAAGGAAGGCTGCGCCGAGGGTGACTGCGGCGCCTGCACCGTTCTGGTCGGTCGCCTGACACCCGCGGGCGGGCTCGTCTACGAGGGCGTCAATGCCTGCATCCGCTTCATGGGGTCGCTGGACGGCTGTCATGTGGTGACGGTCGAGCATGTCGGTGCCCGCAACGGCCATCTGCACCCGGTGCAGCAGGCCATGGTGGATTACCATGGTTCGCAATGCGGCTTCTGCACGCCGGGCTTCGTCATGTCGCTCTATGCGCTGTGGATGCAGACACCGAACCCGAGCGACCAGCAGATCGAGACGGCTCTGCAGGGCAATCTCTGTCGCTGCACTGGTTATGAGCCGATCCTGCGCGCCGCCCGCGCCATTTCCAGCTATGGCGGGACGGAGAAGGATCCGCTTCTGACTGAACGCGCAACGATGATCGCGCGCCTCAAGGCGCTGCGTGACGGTGCGCGCGTCGAGATCGCCGACGGCAAACACCGGCTGGTCGTGCCGGCCAGCCTCGACGATTTCGCCACCCTTCTGGAGGCATCACCGACCGCGACCGTAGTCGCCGGCTCCACCGATGTCGGCCTCTGGGTCACCAAGCACATGCGGGATATCTCGCCGGTGGTCTTCATCGCCGGGCTCGACGAACTGAAGTCGATCACGGTCAAGGACGGCACGGTCTCGATCGGCGCCGGCGTCACCTATACCGAGGCGCTAGACACGCTGTCGCAACATATCCCGGCGCTCGGCCCCCTCATCACCCGCATCGGCGGCCAGCAGGTGCGCAATATGGGCACGATCGGCGGCAACATCGCCAACGGCTCGCCGATCGGCGACACGCCGCCGGCGCTGATCGCGCTCGCCAGCACGCTCACCTTGCGCAAGGGATCGGTTCGGCGCACCATTCGCCTGGAAGACTACTTCATCGCCTATGGCAAGCAGGATCGCCAGCCCGGCGAATTCGTCGAAGCGGTGCATGTTCCGGTGCCGGCCGCGGCGGAAAAGTTCGCCGTCTACAAGGTGACCAAGCGCCGCGACGAGGACATCACGGCAACGCTCGGCGCCTTCCGTATGGCACTTGCCGCCGACGGCACGGTGGCCGAAATCTGCATCGCCTATGGCGGCATGGCGGCGACGCCGAAGCGGGCCTTCGCCGTCGAGAAGGCGCTTGTCGGCCAACCTTGGACCGAGGCCACGGTAGAAGCGGCGATGGAAAAATACGCGGACGACTATACGCCGCTGACCGACATGCGCGCCACCGCAGACTACCGCGCGCTGGTGGCGAAAAACCTGCTTCTCAGGTTCTTTATGGAAACGACATCCAGCGATGCACCCGCTCAGGTGTCCAGATACGAGGCTGCGTAAGGCCCATGAACAAGCACACTCCCGATCTCAACGCTGAAAAGATCGAAGGCGGCGTCCATGCGAGCATCCGCCACGATTCCGCGCACAAACATGTCGCCGGTTCGGCCGTCTATATCGACGACATCACCGAGCCCGCCGGCACGCTGCATGCCGGCCTCGGCCTGTCGACCGTCGCGCACGGCATCCTGAAATCCGTCGATCTGTCGGCGGTGCGCGCCGCCCCCGGCGTCGTCGACGTGCTGACCCACGAAGACGTGCCCGGCGTCAACGACATCTCGCCCTCCTACATGAACGACGACCCGGTGCTCGCCAATGGCAAGGTGGAGTTTCACGGCCAGCCGATCTTCTGCGTGATCGCGGAAACCCGCGAACAGGCCCGCCGCGCCGCACGGCTCGCCAAGATCGAATATGAGGAACTGCCGGCCGACATCGACATCTGGGATCTCGACGTCAAGACGCACCGGCAGGTCGTCACGCCGCTGACGCTGAAGCGCGGCGACGCGGCGGCAGCGCTTGAAAGCGCGCCGCGCCGTGTGACGGGCCGCATGCGGCTTGGCGGTCAGGACCATTTTTACCTCGAAGGCCAGGTGTCGCTTGCCGTGCCCGGCGAAGACGACGAAGTGCTCGTCTATTGCTCGACGCAGGGGCCGAGCGAGACGCAGCATATGATCGCGCACGCGCTCGGCGTGCCGAGCAATGCGGTGACGGTGGAAGTGCGCCGCATGGGCGGCGGCTTCGGCGGCAAGGAAACCCAGGCCAACCAGTGTGCAGCCCTGGCCGCCATCGCCGCCAAGAAGCTGAAGCGCGCCGTGAAGGTCCGGCTCGACCGCGACGAGGACATGGTCGCGACCGGCAAGCGGCATGATTTCGCCATCGATTACGATGTCGGCTTCGACGACGAGGGCCGCATCCTCGGCATCGATTATACGTTCGCGCTGCGCGCCGGTTTTTCCGCCGATCTGTCCGGTCCGGTCGGCGACCGGGCGCTGTTCCACTGCGACAACGCCTATTTCTTCCCGCATGTGCATGCCAAGTCGGCGCCGCTTTACACCAACACGGTCTCCAACACGGCGTTTCGCGGTTTCGGCGGCCCGCAGGGCATGGTCGGCGCAGAACGCGTCATCGACGAGGTGGCCTTCGCTGTCGGCAAGGACCCGCTCGACATCCGCAAACTGAATTTCTACGACGCGATGGGTGTGGAGGGCGAGCGCAACCTCACGCCCTATCACCAGAAGGTCGAGGACTGCATCATCCAGCGCATCGTCGCGGAACTGGAGGAAAGTGCGGATTATGCCGGCCGTCGCAAGGCGATCGCCGAATTCAACGCGAAGAGCCGCATCGTCAAGCGCGGGCTGGCGTTGACGCCGGTGAAATTCGGCATCTCCTTCACCAAGACCGAATCCAACCAGGCCGGCGCGCTGGTGCATGTCTACACGGACGGTTCCGTGCACATGAACCACGGCGGCACGGAAATGGGCCAGGGCCTGCACCTGAAGGTGGCGCAGGTGGTGGCGGAAGAGTTCCAGATCGATCTCGACCGGGTGAAGATCACCGCCACGACGACGGCCAAGGTGCCGAACACCTCGCCGACCGCGGCCTCCTCCGGTGCTGACCTCAACGGCATGGCGGCGCAGGATGCCGCGCGCCAGATCAAGGACCGGCTGATCGATTTCGCGGCGGAAAGCCATCAGGTGCCGCGCGAGCAGGTGGTGTTCCTGCCGAACCGGGTGCGTATCGGCAATATCGAGGTTTCCTTCAACGAGCTGGTCAAGAAGGCCTATATGGCCCGCGTCCAGCTCTCGGCGGCCGGTTTCTACAAGACGCCGAAGATCCACTGGGATCGCTCGAAGGGCCGCGGCCATGCTTTCTATTACTACGCCTATGGTGCAGCCTGTTCGGAGGTCTCCGTCGACACGCTGACCGGCGAATATATCGTCGAGCGCACCGACATCCTGCACGATACCGGCCGGTCGCTGAACAAGATCATCGATATCGGCCAGATCGAGGGCGGCTTCATCCAGGGCATGGGCTGGCTGACGACGGAGGAACTGTGGTGGGACGGCAAGGGGCGGCTGCGCACCCATGCGCCCTCCACCTACAAGATCCCGCTCGCTTCGGACCGTCCCAAAATCTTCAACGTGGCGCTGACCGACTGGTCGGAGGCCTATGAGCCGACGATCCACCGCTCCAAGGCGGTCGGCGAGCCGCCGCTGCCGCTCGGCCTTGCCGTGCTGCACGCGCTGTCGGATGCCGTGGCGAGTATCGCCGACCACAAGATCTGCCCGCGCCTGGATGCCCCCGCCACGCCGGAATGCGTGCTGATGGCGATCGAGCGGCTGAGAGCCCAGACCAAGGGGTGATGTGATGCCGGCCGCTCGCGAAGATATCCGGGATTTCCTGCGCCGCGAACCGGGGGCGATCCTGGTCGAGGTGACGGGTGCCGCGGGCTCCACGCCGCGCGACACCGATGCGTGGATGCTGGTATCGGAACGGGCGATCTTCGCGACGATCGGCGGCGGGCAGCTCGAATATATGGCGATCGACCAGGCACGCCGGGCGCTGCGCTCCGGTCTCGCCGCCGAACCGATGAACGTGCCGCTCGGGCCGGAGATCGGCCAGTGCTGCGGCGGCCGGGTCGGGCTGTCCTTCACGGCGCTGAACCCGGTCCTTGCCAACGACCTGATCGACCGCAGCGATCGCGAAATGGCGTCACGCCCGCATGTCTATGTGTTCGGCGCGGGCCATGTTGGCGATGCGCTGGCCATGGCGCTGTCGCTTGCCCCGCTGCGCGTCGTGCTGGTGGATACGCGCGAGGACGAACTCGTCGCCTGCACGGTGCCGCGCATCGAAACCTGCCTGACGGCGATGCCGGAGGCGGTGGTGCGCGATGCACCGGCCGGCAGCAGCTTCGTCATCCTTACCCACGACCATGCGCTCGATTTCCTCATCACCGCCGAGGCACTCAGGCGGGAGGATGCCGCCTATGTCGGCATGATCGGCTCGAAGACCAAGCGCACGACCTTCCGCAACTGGCTGGCGCGCGAAATCGACCGGCCGGACCTGTTTTCCAACCTCGTCTGCCCGATCGGCGGCACCACGGTGAAAGACAAACGGCCTGCCGTCATCGCCACCCTCGCCGCCGCCGAGATCATGACGGCGGCGCTGGCATGGAGCCCAACTCGGGTCGACAGCCGGGAAGCGGTCAGTCGCTAGAGGCTTCGGCGGCAGGGGCATCGCCCAACAGCTTGCCGATCAGCCGCTGACATCGCTCGGCCATGAAATCGATCATCAGGCGCAGTTTCGGATCCTGGAAGCGTTTGTGCGGATAGATCGCGGCGAGCTGCACGGCGGCGGGGGGGGAATCCTTCAGGATTTCCACCAGCCGGCCTTCCGTCAGATGCGCCTTCACCTCGAACAGCGGCTTGTTGATGATGCCGCGGTCTTCCAGCGCCCATTGGGTCAGCACATCGCCGTCGTCGCTGTCATAGGGACCGGCGACCTCGAATTTTCGCGGTCCCTCGGCGGTGACAAGCGTCCAGTAATATTCCTTCGAACCGGGATAGCGCAGCAGCAGACAGTC
Source organism: Shinella kummerowiae (assembly GCF_009827055.1). Lineage (GTDB taxonomy): Bacteria > Pseudomonadota > Alphaproteobacteria > Rhizobiales > Rhizobiaceae > Shinella > Shinella kummerowiae. Next base: position 679,327 of record NZ_WUMK01000002.1, on the reverse strand, counting down.
GTGTTTGTCAGCGATCAGCGCGTCGGCATTGGCCGGCGTGCCGCGGCGGGCGAGATAGGCCGGCGAGGCACAGAGCACACGTTCGCAGTTGAGGATGCCGCGCATGCGCAGGTTCGAATCCTCCAGCACGCCGAGCTTGAAGGCGACGTCGACGCCTTCCGCGAGAATATCGACATTGTGATCCGACAGGCGCACGCGCACTTCGATATCCGGGTATTTATCGTGGAATTCCGGGATGCCCGAGGCGATCAGCCGCCGGCCGATGCCGAGCGGCGCGGTGATCCTGAGCGAGCCCTTCGGGTTGCGCGAGAGGTCGGCAATCGCCGCCTCCGCCTCGTTCACCGCCTCGATGATCTTCACCGCGCCATCATAAAACACGCGGCCGTGCTCGGTCGGCGAGAGCTTTCGCGTCGTGCGGTTGAACAGCCGCACGCCGAGATGGCGCTCCAGTTCCTTGATGCGATTGCTGGCAACCGCAGGCGTGACGCGCTGGTCGCGCCCTGCTGCCGAAAGGGTACCGAGTTCGACCACACGAACGAAGACGCGCACATTATCGAGATAGGACATGGTTCTTTCTACCACATTGGCGTGCAGATCAAAGTGGGCGCGATCTTATAGATTTTTTTGAAAGTGTTGGGGATTCACCGGGATTTCCGCGAAAATCGCTTGATGGCAAACAGGTGCATGGAAAATGGGTGGAGGCCCCTATGTACGAATATGCCATTGCCTGGGACTGGCTGATGTTTGCCGTCCGCTGGCTGCACGTCATCACGGCGATCGCCTGGATCGGCTCGTCATTCTATTTCGTCGCGCTCGACCTGGGCCTGAAGAAACATCCCGCCTTGCCGCCCGGTGCGCATGGCGAGGAGTGGCAGGTCCATGGCGGTGGTTTCTACCACATCCAGAAATACCTGGTCGCGCCGGCGTCGATGCCCGAGCACCTCGTCTGGTTCAAGTGGGAAAGCTACGTCACCTGGCTCTCCGGCTTCGGCATGCTCTGTCTGGTCTATTATGCCGGTGCCGATCTCTACCTGATCGATCCGAACGTGCTAGACGTCTCGAAGCCGGTGGCGATCGCCATCTCGCTGGCCTCGCTGGCCTTCGGCTGGATTATCTACGACCTCATCTGCAAGTCGCCCTTCGGCAATGACAACACGCGGCTGATGGTGGCGCTGTATTTCATCCTGGTCGCTGTGGCCTGGGGCTATACGCAGCTCTTCACGGGCCGCGCGGCCTTCCTGCATCTCGGCGCTTTCACCGCGACGATCATGTCGGCCAACGTGTTCTTCATCATCATGCCGAACCAGCGCGTCGTCGTCGCCGACCTCATCGCCGGCCGCACGCCCGACCCGAAATACGGCAAGATCGCCAAGCAGCGCTCCACGCACAACAACTACCTGACGCTGCCCGTGCTGTTCCTGATGCTGTCGAACCACTATCCGCTGGCCTTCGGCACGGAGTTCAACTGGATCATCGCCTCGCTGGTCTTCCTGATGGGCGTGACGATCCGCCACTACTTCAACACCACGCATGCCAATGCCGGCAATCCGACCTGGACCTGGCTTGCCACAGCCCTGCTCTTCGTCCTCGTCATGTGGCTTTCCACGGTGCCGAAGGTGCTGACGGGTGAGGCGGCCGACGCCAAGGTGTCGGCTGTCCAGCAGAGCTTCATCACGGCGGAAGCCTTCCCGAAGGTGCGCGACACGGTGCTTGGCCGCTGTGCCATGTGCCATGCCAAGGAGCCCGGCTGGGAAGGCATGGTCGTGCCGCCGAAGGGTGTCGTGCTGGAGACGGATGGCGACATCGCCAACCACGCGCGCGAAATCTACCTGCAGGCCGGCCGTTCGCATGCCATGCCGCCGGCCAACGTGACCCAGGTTTCCGACGAGGAGCGCAAGCTCTTCGTCGCCTGGTACGAAAGCGCTGTAAACGGAGAAAAGACCCAATGAGCGAACTGCTGATCCGCGGCCGTGTGCTGACCTTCGTCAACGAGCCGCAGGGCATCGACGATACCGCCTCCTATCGCTATTTCGAGGATGGCGCGGTGTTCGTGCGCGGTGGCAAGGTCGTCGAGACCGGCAATTACGCGGATGTCAGCAAACTGGCCGGTGCCGCAGTCGAGGTCGCGGACCACCGCCCGAACCTCATCCTGCCCGGCCTCATCGACACGCATCTGCATTTCCCGCAGACGCAGGCGATTGCCTCCTACGGTGCCCAGCTTCTCGAATGGCTGAACACCTATATTTTCGTCGAGGAACAGAAGTTTGCGCGGCCCGCCCATGCGGCTGCCGTGGCGGATCGTTTCATGGACGAACTCCTGTCGAACGGCACGACCACGGCCGTCGCCTACTGTTCGGTGCATCCCGAAAGCGTCGACGCCTATTTCTCGGCGGCCGAAGCGCGCGGCATGCGCATGATCGGCGGCAAGGTGATGATGGATCGCAATGCGCCGGATGCACTGCGTGACACGCCGCAGCAGGGGTATGACGAGACGAAGCGCCTGATCGAAAAGTGGCACGGCCGCGGCCGCGCGCATTACGCGATCAGCCCGCGTTTTGCCATCACGTCGACGCCGGAGCAGATGGAGATGAGCCAGGCGCTCGTTGCCGAACATCCGGAATGTTACGTCCAGACCCACCTGTCGGAAAACCGCGACGAGATCGCCTTCGCGACCTCGCTGTACCCTGACGCCAAGGATTATACGGACATCTACGCCCGCTACGGCCTGTTGAACGACCGCATGCTGCTCGGCCATTGCATCTATCTGAGCGACCGGGAGATTTCGGTTCTTGCCGAGAGCGGTGCCGTCGGCGTGTTCTGCCCGACGTCGAACCTCTTCCTCGGTTCGGGCCTGTTCGATCGCGATCGTTTCGACAGGCTCGGTGCCCGCTGGTCGGTTGCGACCGATGTCGGCGGCGGCACGAGTTTCTCCATGCTGGAGACCATGGACGAGGCCTACAAGGTGCTGCACCTGCAGGGCCAGCGGCTGACGCCGTTCGCCTCGTTTTACCGCATGACGCTCGGCAATGCCCGCGCACTCGGCCTCCACGACCATATCGGCTCGCTGCATGCCGGCGCCGATGCCGATATCGTCGTGCTCGATTCGGGGGCCAAGTCGGCGATGGAATACCGCATGCGCACGGCCACCTCGCTTGCCGAGGAACTCTTCATCCTCCAGACCATGGGCGACGACCGCTGCGTGGCGGAAGTCTACGTCGCCGGCAAGGCGATGAAGGCGAGGAAAGCCGGTGCCGCAGAAAAGCGCCAGCTCGAAACCGCCTGATCACTTGACGGTGCAGATGCCGTTCGCGCCGCCGTGTCCCGTATAGGAAACGGCGGCCGAGCCATCCGGGTTGATCGACAGCGAGATTGTCACGCCGCCACCCTTGGCCTCGTAATAGTTGTCGTTGAAGACGTGCAGCTTGCCTTCCTTGCCATTGATATAGATCGGCCCGCCCTCGTCCGCGTGAACCTCGATATTGCCGGGGCAGGTGGCGTTGACGAGCGGGATCTTTGCAACAGCGGGACTTGCTGCAAGAAGGGCGAAGGCGGCGATGGCAAAATGGGCTTTGGCTCTCATCGACAAATCCTCTCGTGACGATGCGGCGTAGAGTGGTCGACAGGGCTTTAAAGTCAAGCGCGCTTGGCCCGCCCGCCCATCGCCTTGGTCAGCCCTTCCGCCGCCGCGCGCACGACCGGGCCGAAGGCGTCGACCTTGCTGTCGGGCAGGCGCACCGCCGGTCCGGAGACGGAAATGCCGGCGACGGCTTCGCCATATTCGTCGAAGATGGGTGCTGCCACGCAGCGCATGCCGAGCGTGTGCTCCTCGTCATCGATCGACCAGCCGCGGGTGCGGATCCTGGCAATGTCCTCCAGCAGCGTCGGTACGGAATCACGCGTCTTGTCGGTGAAGTGCTGCAGGGTGCGGCCGGCGAGCAGCGCCTCGATGCGCGCATCCGGCCAGGTCGAGAGGATCGCCTTGCCGATGCCCGAGGCATGGATCGGCCCGCGCCGGCCGGGGCGGAAGAAGGCGCGCATCGGCGCATGGCTCTCCACCTGCGAGATGAACACCACGTCGCCATCGTCCTCGATGGCGATATTGGCTGTCTCGCCGCAGCCTTCCATCAATTGCTTGAGGAACGGCCGGCTGATCGTGCCGAGCTTGCGGAACCGCAGATAGGCGGTGCCGATCTCGAAGGCCTTGACGCCGATCGTCCAGGCGCCCGTCTCGCCGTCATGGGTGACCATGCCGTGCTGGGCAAGCGAGGTCAGCAGCCGGTGCACGGTGGAGGGCGCCATACCGGACTGGTCGGCAAGGTCCGTCAGGGCCGCGCCATCCGCCTGCGCCACCAGCTCCAAGAGCTTGAGGCTGCGATCCAGCACCTGCACCGAGGAGGCCACCGCATTTTCCGCCGGTTTGCGCCCCGGCCTGCCCCGCGTCTTTTCCTGATGGTCTGCCATGCGTTTGTCCCCGTCTGTTCGAATGCGTGCCGCGCCCCCTCATCCGCCTGCCGGCACCTTCTCCCCGGCGGGGAGAAGGGGATTATCGCAGGCGTCTCGTTTCCCTTCTCCCCAGCGGGGAGAAGGTGGCCCGTAGGGTCGGATGAGGGGGGCTTGCGCGCCGTTAGCCCCGCTCATCGCCGACACTGATGACATACCTGTCTCCAATCGATTGTTCCAGTTTCGTTGAAAATGTTTATTTCCATCTGATGAGATTGATTTCCATTTTATGATTGCGCCGCATCGGAAATGCGCTACCTTCGATCTCAAGAGACGGAGGAAATCCCATGGCTAAAATGCGTGCTGTCGATGCAGCGGTTCTGGTTCTGGAAAAGGAAGGCGTCGATTGCGCCTTCGGTGTACCGGGCGCTGCGATCAACCCCTTCTATTCGGCGCTGAGGGCGCGCGGCTCGGTCCGCCACATTCTCGCCCGCCATGTCGAGGGCGCCAGCCACATGGCTGAAGGTTATACCCGCGCCAGCGCCGGCAATATCGGTGTCTGCATCGGCACGTCCGGCCCTGCCGGCACCGACATGATCACCGGCCTCTATTCGGCATCCGCCGATTCGATCCCGATCCTCTGCATCACCGGCCAGGCGCCGCGCGCCCGCCTCGACAAGGAAGATTTCCAGGCGGTCGATATCGCCAAGATCGCCGCACCCGTCGCCAAGTGGGCGGTCACCGTCATGGAGCCGGGCCTCGTTCCCTATGTCTTCCAGAAGGCGTTCCACACCATGCGGTCGGGCCGTCCCGGTCCGGTCCTGGTCGACCTGCCGATCGACGTCCAGCTCGCTGAAATCGAGTTCGACATCGACGCCTACGAGCCGCTCGAGCCCTACAAGCCGGCTGCGACCCGCGCCCAGGCCGAGAAGGCGCTCGCCATGCTCAATGCGTCCGAGCGTCCGCTGATCGTCGCCGGCGGCGGCATCATCAATGCGAACGCCTCGGACCTGCTTGTCGAATTCGCCGAAATCGTCGGCGTTCCCGTCATCCCGACCCTGATGGGCTGGGGCACGATCCCCGATGACCACCGCCTGATGGCCGGCATGTGCGGCCTGCAGACCTCGCACCGCTACGGCAATGCCTCGCTGCTCGCCTCGGACTTCGTCTTCGGCATCGGCAACCGCTGGGCCAACCGCCACACCGGCAACATCCCGACCTATACGGAAGGCCGGACATTCATCCACGTCGACATCGAGCCGACGCAGATCGGCCGCGTCTTCACACCGGATTTCGGCATCGTCTCCGATGCGGGTGCTGCCCTGCAGGTCTTCGTCGAGGTCGCCACGGAATGGAAGGCCGCCGGCAAGCTGCGTGACTGGACCGCCTGGGGCGACGAGTGCCGCGAGCGCAAGCGCACCATGCTGCGCAAGACCCATTTCGACCAGGTGCCGCTGAAGCCGCAGCGCGTCTACGAAGAGATGAACAAGGCCTTCGACCGCGACACCTGCTACGTCTCGACCATCGGCCTGTCCCAGATCGCCGGCGCGCAGTTCCTGCACGTCTACAAGCCGCGCAACTGGATCAACTGCGGCCAGGCCGGCCCGCTCGGCTGGACGCTGCCGGCAGCGCTTGGTGTCCGCGCCGCCGATCCGGATCGTCCGATCGTCGCGCTTTCGGGTGACTACGACTTCCAGTTCATGATCGAGGAACTGGCCGTCGGTGCGCAGCACAAGCTGCCCTACCTGCATGTCGTCGTGAACAATTCCTATCTCGGCCTTATCCGCCAGGCCCAGCGCGGCTTCAACATGGACTTCGAAGTCTCGCTGGCCTTCGACAACATCAACGCATCGGGTGATGCGGAAGCCGGCTACGGTGTCGACCATGTCGCGGTTGCCGAGGGTCTCGGCTGCAAGGCGATCCGCGTCCGCAGCGCCAACGAGTTCCAGGAAGCCTTCAACACGGCGCAGACGCTGATGAAGGAACACCAGGTCCCTGTTGTCATCGAGTTCATTCTCGAGCGCGTCACCAACATCGCCATGGGCGCCGACATCAATGCCGTCGTCGAGTTCGAGGAGCTTGCCGAACGCGGCGAGGATGCCCCGACCGCCACGCTGGCCTTGCTCGACTGATTGAAGAGAAGGAGAACACCATGCCGAAATTTGCGGCCAATCTGACCATGCTCTTCAACGAGGTCCCGTTCCTCGAGCGTTTTGCGCTGGCCGCGAAGGCCGGCTTCAAAGGGGTCGAATATCTCTTCCCCTATGATTTCGACAAGGAAGCGCTGCGCGCCGCCCTCGATCTCCATGGCTTGCGCCAGGTGCTGCACAACCTGCCGGCCGGCAACTGGGCCGGCGGCGAGCGCGGCATCGCGATCCTGCCGGATCGCGTCGACGAGTTCCGCCGCGGCGTGGCCTCGGCCATCGACTATGCGACGGCGCTCGGCTGCAAGCAGGTCAACTGCCTGTCGGGCATCGCCCCGGTCGGCGCCTCGGACGAGGTGCTGCGCTCGACCTTCGTCGCCAACCTGAAGCTGGCGGCGACCGAACTCGGCAAACACGGCATCAAGCTGCTGATCGAGCCGATCAACCGTTTCGATATTCCGGGCTTCTACCTCAATACGCCGGACCAGGCGGCCTCGATCATCGCGGAAGTCGGCAGCGACAACCTGTTCATCCAGTACGACCTCTACCACCAGCAGCGCACCGAGGGCGAACTGATCGGCACGTTCAAGAAGCACCAGGCGAAGATTACCCACGTGCAGCTTGCCGACAATCCGGGCCGCAACGAACCGGGCACGGGCGAGATCGCCTACGGCTTCGTGTTCAAGGCGCTCGACGCGCTCGGCTACGACGGCTGGATCGGCTGCGAATACAAGCCGCGCACCACCACCGAGGAAGGCCTCGGCTGGCTGGCCGAAGTCGGTCGCTAAACCACAAAATTCTGATTGGGAGTAAACAGCATGGCAACTATCGGTTTCATCGGCCTCGGCATCATGGGCACCCCCATGGCGCGCCACCTGCAGAATGCCGGCCACACGGTCGTCACCTCGAAGTTCTTCATTCCGCCGCACAAGGACCTGGTCGATAACGGCCTGCAGATCGTCGAGAGCCCGAAGGCGCTGGCCGAGACCGTCGACACGATCATCCTCATGCTGCCCGACACCCCGGAAGTGCAGGACGTCCTGTTCGGCGAAAACGGCGTCTCCTTCGGCCTCAAGGCCGGCAAGCTCGTCATCGACATGAGCTCGATCTCGCCGATCGCCACCAAGGAATTCGCCAAGAAGGTCCGCGAAACCGGTGCCGAATATGTCGACGGCCCGGTCTCGGGCGGTGAAGTCGGCGCCAAGAACGCCTCGCTCTCCATCATGGCCGGCGGTTCGCAGGAAAGCTTTGATCGCGCCCTACCGCTCTTCCAGCTGATGGGCAAGAACATCACGCTGGTCGGCGATTGCGGCGACGGCCAGGTCACCAAGGTCGCCAACCAGATCATCGTCGCCTTGACCATCGAGGCGGTTGCCGAAGCTCTCGTCTTCGCCTCCAAGGCCGGTGCCGATCCGGCCCGCGTCCGGGAAGCGCTGATGGGCGGCTTCGCCTCCTCGCGTATTCTCGAAGTGCATGGCGACCGCATGGTCAAGCGGACTTTCGATCCTGGCTTCCGCATCTCGCTGCACCAGAAGGACCTCAACCTGGCCCTCCAGGGCGCCAAGGCGCTGGGCGTTTCGCTGCCCAACACCGCCTCGACGCAGGAACTCTTCAACCAGTGCGCCGCCCATGGCGATGCCGGCCTCGATCACTCAGGTCTCGTCACGGCGCTGGAGCGCATGGCGAACCACGCCGTCGCATGACGGCCTGACCGGGCGGGGAGGGGAGCCCCGCCCGGTCACCCCTTCTGGAGGAGGAAGACAGCCTCTCGTCCCGCCGTGCCATCGTCCGATCGGGAGGATGGCACTGGCCTGCGGATGAGGGGCTGTGTTTATTATGATCGACCCGCATGACCCGGAGGAACCGCATGCCGCCCATCGCCGATCCGCGCGCCTTTCTCGAAACCCTGTTTTCCGTCGCGGTCGCCGCCGCGGACCCGGAGAAGGTGCTGGCCGCCAACCTGCCGGAAAAGCCGAAGGGCCGGACCGTGGTGATCGGTGCCGGCAAGGGTGCCGCGCAGATGGCGCGCGCCTTCGAACGGCTGTGGGATGCGCCGCTCACCGGCGTGGTCGTCACGCGCTATGGATATGCGGTGGCCTGCGAGCGCATCGACGTGCTGGAAGCCGCCCATCCGGTGCCGGATGACAGCGGCCTTCTCGCCTCGGGCCGGCTGATGGCCGCCGTCCGCGGCCTCACCGCTGACGATCTGGTCGTCGCGCTCGTCTGCGGCGGCGGTTCGGCGCTGTTGCCGGCGCCGGCCGGCGACCTGACCCTCGCCGATGAAATCGCCGTCAACAAGGCACTGCTCGCCTCCGGCGCGCCGATCAGCGCCATGAACGCCGTGCGCAAGCAGGTCTCGCGCATCAAGGGCGGGCGGCTTGCGGCCCTTGCCTATCCCGCCCGCGTGGTGTCCCTCGTCGTCTCCGATATTCCGGGCGATAACCCCGCCCTCGTCGCCTCCGGTCCGACCATCGCCGACGCCACCACGCGCGTCGACGCGCTGCGCCTTATCGAGCGCTACCGCCTCGACCTGCCCGACGCCGTGATGCGCCATATCCGCGACGGCAAGGACGAGGCGCCGCTGCCGTCCGATGCCTGTTTTGCCCGTAACGAAGTCAGGCTCGTCGCCTCCGCCGCCGTGTCGCTGGAAGCGGCCGCCGAAGCCGCTCAGACAGCCGGTGTCGAAGCCGTCATCCTGTCCGATGCGATCGAGGGTGAAGCCGCCGAAGTCGGCCGTGTTCACGCGGCGATCGCCGCCGAGGTGGTGCGCCGCGACCGGCCGTTCACGAAGCCGGTGGTCATCCTCTCCGGTGGCGAGACGACGGTGACGATCAAGGGCAAGGGCAAAGGCGGCCGCAACGGCGAATTCCTGCTGTCCTTCGCCTGTGCCACGGATGGTTTGGAGGGCCTTTCCGCGCTCGCCGCCGATACGGACGGCATAGACGGTTCGGAGGACAATGCCGGCGCCTTTGCCGACGGCACCACCGTCGCGCGCCTCGCCGGCATGGGCAAGGATGCCGCCGAATTCCTCTCCCGCAACGATAGCTGGTCCGCCTTCGACGCGCTGGACGACCTCTTCGTGCCCGGCCCGACCGGAACCAATGTCAACGACTTCCGGGCGATCCTCGTCCAGTAGCGTGACACGAAATCAGCCCGGAAAACCGGGCTGACTTTTTCGACGGGGCCTCAGGCCATCTCCGCGTGCCCCGTCTGGATGTTCCACAGGGTGCGGTAGAGGCCGGGGCATTCTACGAGCCTGTCATGCGAGCCGGACTGGATGATGCGGCCCCCATCCATCACGTGAATGGCGTCCGCATGCACGACGGTGCTCAGCCGGTGCGCGACGAGGATCACGGTGCGCTTGCCCTTCATCTTGGCGAGCGAGCGCTGGATCGCCGCTTCCGTCTCGTTGTCGACGGCGCTTGTCGCCTCGTCGAGGATGAGGATGGCCGGATCGATCAACAGCGCGCGGGCGAGCGCGATGCGCTGGCGCTGGCCGCCGGAGAGTTTCTGGCCGTATTCGCCGATCTGGCTTTCGTATCCGTCCGGCAGATCGCGGATGAAGCCATCGGCTTCCGCCATTCGCGCGGCCGCCTCGACCTCCTCGCGGCTCGCGGCCGGCTTGCCATAGGCGATATTGTCGGCGATCGAGCCGGCAAACAGCGTCACCTCCTGCGGCACCCACGCCATGCTCTTGCGCAGCCGCTCGCCCGACCAGTCGGCAAGCGGTACGCCATCGAGCGTAATGCGGCCCTTCTGCGGGCGGATGAACAGGCCGAGCAGCTTGATCAGCGTCGACTTGCCGCTGCCCGTCGGGCCGACCAGCGCCACCGTCTCGCCCGCCCGGATGGCGAGGTTGATATCGGTCACGCCGCCGGGACCGGTCGTATAGCGGAAACCGACATGGTCGATCTCGAAGCGGCCGGAGACCGTTGCGTCGTGCTCGCCATGCGGTTCGCCGCGTGGTTCGTCGAGCAGGCGCAGGATGCGGCGCGTCGAGGCCATGGCGCGTTCATAGAGGTCGGCGATCTCGGCAAGCCCCGTCATCGGCCAGAGCAGGCGCTGGGTCAGGAAGACGAGCAGGCCATAGGCGCCGACCTGCATCTGCCCCGTCAGCGTCAGCCAGCCGCCGATCAGGAAGGTGGCGAGGAAGCCGGACAGGATCGCCATGCGGATGATCGGGATGAAGGCCGACGAGACGCGGATCGCCGCACGGTTCGCCTCGACATAACCGAGGCTTTCCTTCGTCAGCGCTGCCGTCTCGCGCACTTCCGCGCCAAAAGCGCGGATGGTCTGGAGGCCCTGCAGGTTGGTGGTGAGCCGTGCGCCGAGGCCGCCGGCGCGTGCGCGCACCGCGTCGTAACGCGCCTGTGCGCGGCGCTGGAACCAGAAGGCCCCGGCAATGATCGCCGGCACCGGCGTAAAGGCGATGACAGCGATCAGCGGGCTGACGATGAAGAAGACCGCGCCGACGAGAATGACGGCGGCAAAGGTCTGGATCAGCTCGTTGGCACCCCGATCGAGGAACCGTTCGAGCTGGTTGATGTCGTCGTTCAGCACCGCGACGAGATCGCCGGAGCGGTTTTCTTCGTAAAAACTCGTCGGCAGGTGCTGGGCGTGGTCATAACAGAGGATGCGCAGGCGGTGTTGCACGTCCTGCGCCAGGCCGCGCCAAAGAATCTGGTAAAAATATTCGAAGAGCGATTCGCCGAACCAGATGAGGAAGGTCGCGATGCCGAGCAGGGTGAGCTGCTGCACCGGATCGGTGATGCCGATCTGTGCCACGAAGGAATCCTTGCCGCGCACCACCACGTCGAGCGCGGTGCCGATCAGGATTTCCGGCATGACGTCGAAGATCTTGTTGATGACCGACGAGGCGACCGCCCGCGCCACACGACCCTTTTCCTCACTGACAAGCGACAGCAACACCCGGAGCGGATGACGCTGGCCGGAGGAGAGCGGGGCAGAAACTGGCGAGGCAGTCATGGGATCGGAACCTGTTTTTGGGGGGCGTAGCGCGCCCGAACGCCAGAGCTGGCGACATCCACGCCTCTAACCGGGAGAACCGGCGCTTGCAATCTCTTAATCCTGTTCGCCAAAGAAGCGCCGCCCAAAGCCTGCCTTAACGTCACCTTAAGGTTGCCCGCGCCTTGATCGGCGCGAAAGGGCGGATGACGCCGCCCGGCATCGCCCGAACCATGTGCGGGTGCAGCGTTTCAGCCCTTTGCGACGGATGACCGGAATGAGCCCAGCAACCATCACCTCCTCCGCCAATGCCTCGGCCCCGCTCGCCGTGCAGGTCGTGCGCCAGTACATCCCGAACCGCGGCGGGCTGGAGGATGTGGTCGCACAGCTTTCCCGCCAGCTTTTGTCGCGCGGCTTTCGCGTGCGGGTCGTCACGCTCGACCGGCTGTTTTCCGCCCCGGACAAGACCCTGCCCGCCCGCGAGATGATCGACGGCGTCGAAGTGGTGCGCATTCCCTTTTCCGGCAGCACGCGGTATCCGATCGCGCCAAAAGTGTTCCGCCATCTCGCTGACGCCGACCTCGTGCATGTGCATGCGATCGACTTCTTCTACGATGCGCTGGCCTGGGGCTGGCTCCTGCATCGCAAGCCGCTCGTCGCCACCACCCATGGCGGCTTCTTCCACACGGCGAAATTCTCCGGCCTCAAGACGCTGTGGTTCAACACGACGACGCGTTTTTCCTCCTTCGCCTATCGCCGGATCATCGGGTGCAGCGCGCAGGATACCCGCACGTTCCAGCGCATCGCCGGGCGCCGCGTCACCCGCATCGACAACGGTGCCGACACGCAGAAATTTGCCGATGCCGGTGTGCGCGAGCCGCGTCGCCGGCTGATCACCGTCGGCCGTTTTTCCGTCAACAAGCGCCTCGACCGGCTGATGGACGCCATGGTGCCACTCGTGGCGGAGAATCCCGAATGGCACCTGGAGATTGCCGGCGTGCCGGGCGATCATTCCGGAGACGACCTGGCCGCCATGGTGCGCGCCCGCGGGCTGGAGAAACATGTCGATGTGCATGTCGGCCTGTCGAACGGCGCCGTGCGTCACCTGATCGGCGACACCTCGCTGTTCGCCTCGGCGTCTGAATATGAGGGTTTTGGCCTCGTTGCCATCGAGGCGATGACGGCGGGGCTGGTGCCGGTGCTGCATCCGAATGTCGCCTATACGGACCTTGCCGCCAGCCATCCCGAAATCCGGCTTTGCGATTTTTCCGATGCGCGGCTTGCCGCCGAAGGTCTAGGCGACGCCTATACGATGCTTTCGCGCGACCCTGCCGGCTATCGCCGCGCCGCAATCGACGCGGCCGCGGCCTATTCGTGGGACCGGGTGGCGGATCGCTACGTCGACGTCTATCGTGCCGCGCTTGGCGACAGCCGGCGCGGCGAGCCACGCGGCTTGCTCACGGAGCGGACCGGCGCCTGAGCCGAACGGAGACAGGGCATGCGATCCTCATCCCGCAGCGGGACACTCTTTCGACTGGTGGCAGCCATGGTGGCTTTTGCGGTTCCGCTCGAGGCGAGTGCTGGATGCCTGCGCGGCATCAATCTCGCCGGCGCCGAATTCGGCGAAGGGCGCGGAACCTACGACAAGGACTATGCCTACCCTTCGGAAAAGACGATCGCCTATTTCGCCGGCAAGGGGTTCAACGCCGTGCGGCTGCCCTTCAAATGGGAGCGGCTGCAACCCCGGCTCGGCCGCGGCTTCGACAAGGCGGAAAGGAAACGGCTTTCCGAAACGGTCAAGGCCCTGCGCGGCGCCGGCATGACCGTCATCCTCGACCCGCACAACTACGCCTATTACGGCGACAAGCAGATCGGCTCGACCGAGGTGCCGGACAGCGCATTTGCCGATTTCTGGAAGCGTCTTGCCGACGACTACAAGGATGACGACGGCGTGCAGTTCGGGCTGATGAACGAGCCGCACGATGTGCCGGCGGATCGCTGGCTCGTCTCCGCCAATGCGGCGATTGCCGCCATTCGCGAGACGGGTGCCAAAAACCTCGTCCTGATCCCCGGCACGATCTGGACCGGTGCGCATAGCTGGGAGGATGACCGTCCGGGCGGCGCGAACGGCACCGTCATGCTCGGCATCCAGGATCCGGCCGACAACAATGCCTACGAGGTGCATCAATATCTCGACAAGGATTTTTCCGGCACGACCGACACCTGTGAGCGGGCGGACGACGCGGTGGGCGCGCTGGCGCATTTTACCGACTGGCTGAAGCGCAACGGCAAGCGCGGTTTCCTCGGTGAGTTCGGCGCATCGGCCAATCCGGCCTGCCTCGACGGGCTCACCCGTATGACGGCGCTGATCGGCAAGGAAGCGGATGTCTGGACCGGCTGGACCTATTGGGCGGCCGGCGACTGGTGGCCGGCAACGGAACCGCTCAACATCCAGCCGACCGCCGACGGCGACCGGCCGCAGCTCGCAGCCCTCGTCTCAGGCGGCAACCTGCCGGCCCGGCCCGGCAGCTGCCTTGCGCTTCGCCGCTAGGCGCTCTGCCAGTTCCTTGCCGTGGTCGAAGGCATTCGAGCTCCCAAGGATGAACCACATCAGCGCCGCCGTCTTGATCGAATAGAACGAGTCGCTGATCAGCATCAGAAGCAGCATGTAGACGATGACCATGGAGTGGAATTTCCACGCCTTGGCATGCACGACCGGCGCATGCACGAACAGGCTCCAGAGCGTGATGAAGCCAAAGAGGCCGAAGGCCACCAGCGAATAGGCAAGGCCTGAATCCGAGACGAACTGGCTCGTCGTTTCGATGCCGAGCACGACGCCGATCGTCAGCTGCGTCAGGATATGCGCCGTCACCGCGAAACGACCGGCGAGATCGTTCGGCCCGCCGCCCTCCACCGACGTCACGCCATAGACCGCCAGCACCGCCAGCAGCAGGAAGGGCAGCACGCTCCAGAAGAGGCGCGGCAGGAGCTGGTAGAACGGGTAGAGCAGCGTGATGAGCACGCAGGTGTAGAGGCCGAAGCGCGCATCCGCCAGCGCCACCACCGTGAAGGCGAGCAGGAAGGTGAGCCACCGCCCCTTGAAGGCCTGGCCGCGAAACAGCGCCCAGGAATAGATGATCACCGCGAAATTGCCCATGGAGACCGGCTCCAGGAACACCGAGGAGACGCGGTGCTGGCCGAGGAAGGGCAGGATGGTGCGCGCTTCCGGGCGCTGGCCGGAGATGAACAGGCCCTTGGTCTGGCCGAATGTCTGGTCGAGCGTCACCGAGCCACGCGCGAGGTAGTAGCCGATGACGTTGAAATATTCGAGGAAGGTCTCGAGGAAGAGATATTCGAACAGGCCGAAGACGACGACGATGACGGCACTTGCCACCACCAGCCGGTCGCAGAGCTTGAGATCGGCGATGCGCCGGCCCATGAAATAGAAGACGAGCGGGATGAGGATGTCGCGAATCGGCTTGGGGTTCACCACGCCGCCGCGCAGCATGAACAGGAAGACCATGTAGGTGAAGAACACGGCGAGGAAGATGTAGAGCCCGGATTTCCGCGTCATCGCGGCGATGAAGGTGCAGCCGACGATCGCCAGTTCCGCCAGCATCACATGGCTGTCGGCCACGCCCATGATGCGCGTGTTGACGAAGGCGAGGAACGGGTTGAACACCAGCGCGCCAAGCACGGTGATGATGGCGAGAAACCGGTAGAGCCGCATGGCAAGCGGCAAACCGTCATCCGTCGCGTCGGGGGACGGCACGGCATGGCGGACGAAGCCGCCGGAGCCGGGAGGTCCTGCATAGGCTTGCCGCGCCGCCATCTCGCTCTCCTCAGGCGGCCCGGTCGCCGATCAGGATGTTGCCGACCAGCTTGTCGCGCCACGGCGCGATTTCGGAGACCAGGGCCGACAGCGCCTCGCTGCCGGTCGCCCCGATGGCGGAAACCACCAGGATGCCGTCGACATGGCGCAGCACGGCGGGAAGGATCGCCTCGGCCGGCGTGCCGCAGCAGTCGATGATCGTGAAATCGGCAGCCTCGTCGCGGAACGACGTGCTGACCCGGGCGGACGAAAGGACCGAGACCTTGCGCAGTCCGCCGGAGCCGAGGCGGCGGAAATGCAGCATGTCCTCGAGTGTCTGGGCGTGGCCGCGCGAGTGTCGCTCGCCGGAAGGCCGCGCGAAATCGGTGCGGATCTTCACCGAACCGGTGGCGCGCAGCGGGCTCTGTGCCACGCGGCGAAGCTCGCCGTCGGAAAACAGCACGTCCTGCCCGAGTATCTGCAATTCGCGTGCAATGCCGAGTGCCGCATTGCCGTAACCGGCGCTGCCGGCGGAGAGCACGGCGATCGTCACCGGAACACCCGGCTCGAACTGCGCATCCAGCAGATGCGCCGCGCGCGTGAGGCCCGAGACGCGCGGTGTTGCATCGTGCCGCGCCGCATCACGGCCGAACGGCACCACGCGGGCAAGCTTGTCGCTCCAGCGGCTTTCGCTCCGGCCGGCATTCTCGTCCTCGATCACGGCGATGACCGGTGCGCCCGTCTTCGTGACGAGGTCCTTTTCCGAGCGCACGGTGCCGCCGAACAGTTCGCGCACCACGGCAAGCGCTGCACCGGCAGCCGTGCCGAACAGGATTGCGGCGATGAGCACAAGCAGTTTCGGCGCCTGGATGGCCTTGCCGGACGGCGTGGCCGCCGAGATGATGCGCGAATTGCCGTTGCCGAGATCCTGCTGGCGGCTCAGCTCCTCGGCACGCGTCAGGAACGACTTGTAGACCGCGTCGATCGCGTCGGCTTCGCTGATGAGCTGCGCCAGGCGGTAGCGGACATTGCCATTGTCGCCGGTCGCCGTCGCCTGTTCATCGAAGCGCTTCTGCACCGCGGCGAGGTTTGTCTGCGCCCGCTGATAGGTGTTGGCCGAGAGCTGGCGAATGCGCACGAGCTCCTTTTCAATCGCCCCGCGGATGCTGGCGATCTGCGAGCGCACGGCCTTCATCTGCGGATGGCCGTTGCCGAGATTGGCCGAGAGCTCCGCCTGGCGGTCGAGCATCTGCGAATAGCGGCTGCGCAGCCCCGTCAGCGCGGTGGATTGCAGCGCTTCGGGAATGGCGCCCGATTCGACATCGGACATGTTGAGCTGTTGCGCCTGGTCATAGGCGGTCTTCTGCTGCTCGGCCTGCTGGCGGGCGGCAATCAGCTGCTGGTTGAGTGCGGCAAGCTGCTGGTCGGCGATCAGCCCCTGTTCACCGGTCGTCAGAAGGCCGTTCTCGGCCCGGTAGGTCTCCACCTTGGCGCGGGCATCGAGCACGCGCTGGCGCAGCTCTTCCGTCTGCTCCTCGATGGTCTTGGAGGTGCGCAGGTTGACGTCGAGCCGCGACGTGTCGGCGATGCGCAGATAGCTTTCGGCGATGGCATTGGCGATCTTTGCGGCCATTTCGCTGTCGCGGTGCTTCATCTGGATGGTGAAAACGAAGGTGTCGCCGTTGCGGGCGACCAGCAGGTTTTCCAGGATGGCATCGACGACGCCGTTCGTCGCATCTCCCTCCGCGGGCTTGCGCCCGAGGATTTTCGACATCAGGCCACCACCGCCACCGGTGAGATATGGGTCCTTCTCGAGGTCGAGACGCTTGACGACGTCGCGCAGCACGTCGCGCGACTGGAACAGGTAAAGCTGGCTGCCGATCAGCTGCTGCATGTTCATCGTGCCGCCGGTATCCGTGCCGACGACGGGGCCGCGCTGGATATCGACAAAGACTTCTGCCGTGGAGCGATAGAACGGCTTCTGGGTCATCACGAAGCCGAGCGCGAGCACGGCACAGGCGAGCGCGCAGAGAATCACATAGTGGATTCTCTTCAGCACAATTCCGGGCAACTGAAAAATATCTATGTCCATGGAACGCCTGAACGGCCGCCTCTGGCAACCAGCCTGCTGCAATGATGCTCTGCCACGACGCAATGGCTGCGCGATGGCTAGATCTGCACAGTCTCAGGATATGGTTAACAAAGCCTCAATTTTGCCGGCGCGTATCAGCGCGGCACACCGACAACTTCTTGCAACCCATTGAAAAACAAACGTGGGTCAGACTTTCTTCAGGGCGTTCCGAAAAATGACGCCCCGGATCCGGCCACATCGCCGCAGCGCTTCACCGAATCTTATCCATGTCCCTTCAGCCGATCTTATCAACCGTCGGTTATGTCTTTTCGGAAGAATACGACGACGGTCCGCTGTCCGGCCGTGAACGACAAACAACGCGATGGAGAACAACATGAAGCAGAAGATCCGTGACATTCTGGCCAAGCACGGCGGTCTCCCGGTGCCGGTCGATACGCTGGCCGACGACGCCGATCTCTATGCCGCAGGCCTGTCTTCCTTTGCCTCCGTTCAGGTGATGCTCGGCATCGAGGAAGCCTTCGACGTGGAGTTCCCCGACAACCTGTTGAACCGCAAGTCCTTCCAGAGCATCGCCGCGATCACGCGGGCGGTCGAAGGTCTGACCGGCAGCGCGGAGGCCGCCGAATGACCATGACCGTCGGTACGAGCCTTGCGGAACGCGCCCAGCGCGTGTCCGCCGTGGCCGCAGTGCATGCCGACGACGTGGACGCCAAAGGCCGTTTCCCGCGGGAAGCCGTCGATGCGATGATCGCCGAACGGCTGCTGTCCATCCAGATCCCCGCAGCCCTCGGCGGCGAGGATTGCTCCCTTTCCGAGATCGCCGAAGCCTGTTCGCTGATCGGCCAGAGCTGCTCGGCCGCCGCCATGGTTTTCGCCATGCACCACATCAAGCTGTCGAGCCTCGTCTCGCATGGCGCCGGCGACACCTGGCATTCCGCCTTCATGCGCCGGGTCTCCGACGAACAGCTGCTGCTCGCTTCGGCGACGACCGAGGGCGGCATCGGCGGCAATCTGCGCAACAGCATCTGCGCCATCGAGATTGACGGCGACACCTGCCGCCTCACGAAGGACGCCACCGTCATTTCCTACGGCGCCCATGCCGACGCGATCCTCATCACGTCGCGGGCGCATGCCGACGCCGCCTCGACCGATCAGGTCATGACCGTCTTCACCAAGGACCAGTACACGCTGGAGCAGACCCATGTCTGGGATACGCTCGGCATGCGCGGCACCTGCTCGGACGGCTGGCTGTTCAAGGGCGAGGCGCCGAAGGAACAGATCCTGCCCAAGCCCTTTGCCGAGATCGCCGCACAATCGATGCTCGCCACCTCGCACCTGCTGTGGAGTGCCGTGTGGTACGGCATCGCCGTCAACGCGGTTTCCCGCGCCCAGGCCTTCGTGCGCGCCGCTGCGCGCAAGAGTCCCGGCGTCACGCCGCCCGGCGCGTTGCGGCTGGCGGAAGCCTCCAACCTGCTGCAGCTCGTCAAGTCGAACACGATTGCCGGCCTGCGCGAATACGAAGCCGCCAAGGCGGATCCGGACCGGCTGTCCTCCATGGGCTTTGCGGTGGCGATGAACAACGTGAAGATCGCCTCCTCTGAAACGATCCTCGCCATCATCAACCAGGCGATGCTGATCGTCGGCATCATGGGCTACAAGAATGGCACGCCGTTCAGTATCGGCCGGCACCTGCGCGATGCCCACTCCGCCCAGCTGATGATTTCCAACGACCGCATCCTCGGCAACACGTCCAACCTCCTGCTTGTCCACAAGCAGGACACCAGCCTGATTGGGTGACACCATGGATATGCAGACCTCCCTTCTCGACAGGCTCTTCGATTCAGGCCTGCTCATCGATACCGGCGTCGAAGGCCTCTATGGCCGCTCGGGCGCCTTCGAGGACGTCATCGCCCGCTTCGAGCGGCTGATCGACGCCTATGGCGGCCGTGATGGCGCAGAAGCCATGCGATTCCCGCCAGGCATGAACCGCGCGCATTTCGAAACCTCCGGCTACATGAAGAGCTTTCCGCAGCTCGCCGGCACCGTGCACAGCTTCTGCGGCGGCGATGCCGACCACATGAACCTGCTGCAATGCATGGAAGTGAACGGCGACTGGACGAAGGACCAGAAGGCGACCGACATCGTGCTGACGCCGGCCGCCTGCTATCCGCTCTATCCGACCATCGCCAAGCGCGGTCGCCTGCCGGCCAAGGGCGGCCTCTACGATCTGCAGTCCTATTGCTTCCGTCACGAGCCCTCCAACGACCCGGCCCGCCAGCAGCTTTTTCGCATGCGCGAGTACGTGTGCATGGGGACGCAGGAGCATGTGACCGAGTTCCGCCAGACCTGGATGGACCGCGGTCTCGAAATGATGGCCAAGGTCGGCCTCGACGTGACGATGGATGTGGCCAACGATCCGTTCTTCGGCCGCGCCGGCCGCATGATGGCCAACAACCAGCGTGACCAGAACCTGAAGTTCGAGCTGCTCATTCCCGTCACCTCGGCCGCCAAGCCAACGGCCTGCATGAGCTTCAACTACCATCAGGACGCTTTTGGCGCGAAGTGGGGGCTGAACCTCGAAAACGGCGACGTCGCGCACACTGCCTGCGTCGGCTTCGGCCTGGAGCGCATTGCGCTCGCGCTCTTTGCCCGCCACGGCATGGATATCGCGACCTGGCCTGCGGATGTCCGCAAGGTTCTGGGATATCAGGACTGAGCATGGCTGCCGTCTTCGCCGGGGCCAATCCCGAGACCTACCGGCCGCATGCCCTGCACGACGCAGAGCGCATGTGGCCGGAGACGAATTGTTATGTCGACCTATGGATCGAGGTGCTGAATGCGTTCGGCAGCCATCCCGAGGCGATGCTCGGCTTCTCGCTGACCCAGGATTTCGAGGGCGACCAGTTCACCTTCTTCAAGGTGCCGCTGGAAGACCTCGAAGCGCTCTATGGCATCCGCGCGACGGAGCTTGCCATCTTCGACACGGTCGAGAGCCACATCGCGACGCAGATCGCCCGCGGCCGTCTCTGCCTCGTCGAGATGGACAGCTTTTACATGCCGGACACCCGCGGCGTCGCCTACCGTCAGGAGCACGGCAAGACGACGGTGGCGATCAACCGGCTGGATCTCGAAGCAAAGCAGCTCGACTATTTCCACAATGCCGGCTTCTTCCGGCTGGAAGGCGAGGATTTCGACGGCCTGTTCCAACTGAACTACGGCCCCGACGCTCTGCCCTTCCTGCCCTATACGGAATTCGCCAAATTCCCGGAAAAGCGCCCGGACGACCTGCATCTGCGCCGCGAGGCAAAACGCCTGCTTGCTTTCCACTTCGCCCGGCGCCCAACGGAAAATCCGGTTGCGGCCTTCGCGAAGGTGTTTCCGAAGCAGGTCGAGGCCGTGGCGGATCGCCCCTTCGGCTTCTTCCACAAATACGCCTTCAACACGCTGCGCCAGCTCGGCGCCAATTTCGAGCTGGCCGGCAGCCATCTAGACTGGCTGGGCCTTGATGGCGGCGACGCCGCGCGCAAAATTTCGGAGACGGCGAAGTCCGTGCAATTCCAGCTTGCCCGTGCGGTGACCCGGCGAAAGTTCGATCCGCTGGCAACGGCGCTCGACCCGGCAATCGAGGCGTGGGATACTCTGATGTCGGGTCTTGCTGCCCGCATCGACTGAAGGAAAAGGCAATGTCCGAGACCGGAAAGGCGCTTTCCACCGGCTGGCGCATGGCCTTGACGGCGGCAGGCAGTGCGGCTGACCCTGCCGCGCTGCAAAGCCTTTCCGATGTTCTCGATGCGCCCGTTCCCGGCACCGTCGCCGGCGCCCTCGAGCGCGCCGGTCGCTTCGATCGCACCGCCCCTGAACCGCTCGACCATCTCGACGCCTGGTATATGCTCGATCTCTCGGGCGAAGCGCCGGGCGAGGCCGTGCTGCATTTCGACGGCCTCGCGACGATCACCGAGATCTGGTGGAACGGCGCGCTTGCCCTTTCCTCCGGCAGCATGTTCGTGCGCCACGCGCTTCCCGTCACGCTGACCGGCAGCGACCACCTCGCGCTGTGTTTCCGCGCATTAAAACCGCATCTGGAAAAACGCGGTCCCCGTGCCCGCTGGCGGCCGCAGATGATCACGCCGCAGGGTCTGCGCCTCGTGCGCACGACGCTGCTTGGCCGCATGCCCGGTTGGTGCCCGGATGTTTATGCCGCAGGCCCCTGGCGGCCGGTGCGCCTCACGCGGCCGACGCCGGCTGTTCCCACCGATATCCGCCTTTCCGCGCGCCTGCACGAAAACGGCAAGGGCCAGCTCGAGATCGGTTTCACGCTGGATAGCGCGGCGGCACCTGTCGTGGAATGCGCCGGCGTTTCAGTCGAAGCGATCCCGAACGGCGACCACAGTTTCAGCGCCAGCCTCACCATCCCCGGCGTCGAAGCCTGGTGGCCGCGCACGCATGGGACACCGGTCCTGCACGATATCTCGCTCGTGGTGGGTGGCGTGCGGCAAACCCTCGGCCGTACCGGTTTCCGTCGCATCGAGGTCGACCGCGGCACGGACGGCCGCGACTTCGCGCTCATCGTCAACGGCACGAAAATTTTCTGCCGCGGTGCCGTCTGGACCACTGCCGACATCGTCGACCTGCCGGGCACGCGCGAGCGCTACGAACCGCTGTTGAACCTCGCTGCCGACGCCAACATGAACATGCTGCGCATCGGCGGCACCATGGCCTACGAGACGCCGGCGTTTTTTGCGCTGTGCGACGAGCTTGGCCTGATGGTCTGGCAGGATTTCCAGTTCGCCAATTTTGATTACCCGGCGAACGATCCGACCTTTGTCGAAAACGTCCGCACGGAGGTTTCGCAGTTCCTCGACGCCACCGCTGCCTCGCCGTCGCTCGCCGTGCTCTGCGGCGGCAGCGAGATCGACCAGCAGGCGGCCATGCTCGGCCTGCCGGAGACGGCCTGGGCCGGGCCGCTGACGCTCGACATCCTGCCCGCCCTCGTCGCCGTACACCGTCCGGATGTGCCCTATGTCGAAAATTCGCCGAGCGGTGGCGCCATGCCCTTCTCGCCCGATGCTGGCGTGACGCATTATTACGGTGTCGGCGCCTATTGCCGGCCGCTGGAGGACGCGCGTCGCGCCGCGGTGCGTTTTGCCGCCGAGAGCCTCGCCTTTGCCAATGTGCCGGAACAGCAGACACTCGATGCCCACCTGCCGGTGCCCGCCGTACACGATCCGCGCTGGAAGGCGCGCGTGCCGCGCGACCGCGGCGCCTCCTGGGACTTCGAGGATGTGCGCGACCACTATCTCGGCCTGCTCTACGGCCATGATCCGGCGCGCTTGCGCCGGGAGGACCCGGCCCGCTACCTCGATCTCTCCCGCGCCGTCGTCGCCGAGGTCATGGAGGCGACGTTTGCCGAATGGCGCCGCGAACAATCCACGTGCAACGGCGCGCTCGTCTGGACGTTCCAGGACCTGCTGCCCGGCGCCGGCTGGGGCATCGTGGACGCCACGGGCCTGCCGAAATCCGCCTGGCATGCATTGCGCCGTGCCTTCCGGCCGGTGCAGGTCGCAGTGTCCGACGAGGGCACCAACGGGCTCGATGTGCATACGATCAACGACAGCGCAGACGAACAATCCCTGACGCTGGAGCTTTCCTGCCTGCGACACGGCCGCCAACCGGTCGTCAGCGGCCGGCGGGAGATCACGCTTGCCCCGCATTCGGCGCAAACCCTGCCGGCAACTCAACTGTTCGGCGCCTTCTTCGACACGACCTATGCCTTCCGTTTCGGCCCACCCGCCCATGACGTGACGGTCGCCCGGCTGATCGATGCCGATGGGACTGTGGTTGCGGACGCCTTCCATTTTCCGCGCGGCCGGGCGGCGGCGATGGCTTTCGCGGCGATCAGCTCCACCCTCGATCAAGACGCTGAAGGCTGGAACCTCGCGCTTTCGGCGGATCGTTTCGCCCAGTCCGTCGCAATCAACGTCGAAGGGTTTCTGCCGTCGGACAATTGGTTCCATCTGGCGCCGGGTGGCGCAAAAACCATCCGGCTTGTGCCACGCGCCGGCACCGATCCGGCTGCCAAACCCTCCGGCACGGTGGGTGGTATCGGCGTCGAGGCGATCGTGTCGTTCTGAAAATCAGGCGAACTTCAGGGCAGCCTTGAGCAGCAGCGCGCGATAGGCGGCCTGGGCATGCGGCGGCGAGAGATTGTGATCGGCATCGGGGATCATCTCGACCGCCACGTTGTGGTAGCTGTCGAGCCCGGTGCGGCCGAAATCGAGCTTCAGCCGCTCCAGCCCGACGTCCCCTTCGCTATAGACCAGCAGCACCGGCACCCCGCGTTTCGCAAGCAGGCGGAAATCCGCCTGCGTATCACCCCGCAACCGGCCGAAACGGGAGAAACGGCCGAGCGTGCGGGGTGCGATGACGGCAAGGCGGCGGGCGATCTGCACACCGACATTGCCGGCCGCGCGGCGCAGGTCGATCTCGCCGGCCAGCAACCGGCGGAAGGTGGCGGGGTCGAAGGCGCGCTGGCGATAATCGTCGAGCGAGCGCGGATTGGCGCGCAACGCCTCATCGACGGACATATCCGGGTCCCAGCGGAAGGTGAAGGGATTGACCGAGACGACGCCGGCCGCGCGCTCATCCGTGACGGCCGCGCGGAACGCGAGATAGGCGCCGCTGCACCGGCCCGAAAGAAGGATGGGCGCGAGATTGCGGGAAACGAGAAAATCCATCGCCGCCCGCACATCGGCAAGCTGTGTTTCGCTGTACTGCACCTGTTCGGGCGCATCCGGCGCTGGCGGACTGTCGGCGACATTCGCGGCATCGAAGCGCAGCGACACGATGCCGTGCTGCGCAAGATAGCGGGCGGTCTCGGTCGTGCCCCGCGCCCAGCCGGCCTGCCGGTCATAGGCGGTGCCGAGCAGCAGCACGGCCGCGCCATGGCGCTGGCCTTGCGGGCCGCAAAGCGTTCCGAACAGCCGGTTGTTCTCGCCAAAACGCAACGGCTCCTCGACGAAGCCATCACCCGTCAGCGGCGCCGGGCCTGTGGGCTCCGCAGCGGCCCGCGCCCGCCCGCCGGCCTTGGTGAGCCCGGCGAGCCAGTGGACGACGCCATCGATGACCGCCTGCGGCTGGTGCGCCAATGTGGGGTTGGAAACGAGATCGTCGTAGCCGGCATAGTCCATGCGGGCAAGATCAGCACCGAGGCTTGAAAGATGCGCGGCAAGCGCCGCATCCTTCTCGCGGCCGGGGCGCTCGACCACCAGGGCTTTTGCAAACGGCAGCATCTCCAGCCGGTCGATGCCGAGGCTCTTGACGGCTTCGGCGACCTTTTCCGGCATGACCAGCCCGGCGACGGCGACGCGGCCGGCAATGCGCTGCTCCGATCGCAGGCCGAGCCCCTCATCGACCATCTTCGACCAGGCGGACAGTTCGCGTAGATAGAAGCGGCCGCTGACCACCGGGGCCATCAGCACGGCCGCCTCGCTATCGAGCGCGTTGCCGAGCCTTGCCGCAAGCGTCGCACCAAGACCGTGGCCGACCAGCACAAGGCGAGCGGCGCCGGAAAGCCGGCGCAGCGTGCGCCCGGCCTCCAGAATCGCCTGCGACCAGGTCTCGAGGCATTGCTCTTCCGGCGCATCGAGCGCATCGCCCGTGCCGGGATAGTCGAAGCGCAGGCTGGCGACGCCATGGACGGCGACCCGCTCGGCGATGAGACGCCAGAGTTTTCGCGTGCACATTTCCTCAAAACCCCAGGGGCTGAGAAAGAGCACGGCGATATCAGAGGGCGTGGCGGAGGCGGCAGCGGGCGTGTAGAGGCCGACCGTGCCCGCGAAGGTCACGGGAAGGGCTGCCTCCCCGGCGTGCCAGCGCGGCGCGGCGTCATGCTGCTCTCTGTCGTTTTGTCTGGTCTCCCCGCGCAGCATCTCGCCTCACTCTCCGGCGGGCTGCGATAGCGGCAGCGGCACCACGAAGGCGAGCAGCCGGCGGGCGATGCGGCCGGGTTTCATCGGCAGGCGCTCCAGCATCTTGTCGATGACGGCTCCATCCTCCGCCGGCACCGCCCGCAGCAGACGCAAGAGAACCCCGTAGGCAACGGCGCCGGCCAGGATACCGATGACGACGCCGGTGAAGCCGCCGATCTTTTCGGCGATCGGCCAGGCCGCAAGGCCGCAGCCGGCGGCGGCAATGCCCACCTTGAGCACGATGACAGAGAGGCCGGCCGACATGGCGCCGCGGCCGACACCCGTCAGCAACAGCCCGACCATGATGGCGAAGACGACGCCGCGCACCGCCGCAGCCCCGGCCCCGCCGGCCACCGGCACGACGAAAAAGAGGCCGACGACCATCAGCGCCGCGCCGACGCCGCTTGCCACCAGGCGGATTTTCACCCGGTCCATGGAGTAGAGATATTGCGTGACGAGCTGGCCGAAGACATAGGCGGGCGAGCCGGCGGCGAGGATCGCGACGATCAGTCCGGCTTCGGCGAAGGGCGCGCCGTAGACGGCGGTCACCAGCGGATGGGCAATGGCGGCGAGCCCGAAGCAGAGCGGGAAGGTGATATAGGCGAAACTGCGCACCACGCCGTCGAAGATGCTGGCATGCACGCTGCCGCCAGATGCCTCGCGCCGTTCCGCGTAGAATGGCAGCAGGCTTCCGGTCAGTTGCACGGGGAGCTGAAGCGCGAGATTGGCGAGCGACAGGGCGACGGCATAATAGCCGACTTCGCCGAGCGACTGGAAATGCTGCAGGAAGAACAGTTCCGGTCGGTTGAGGAAGACCGCGCTGACGGCGAATTCGAAGAACAGCACCGCGGAATTGCCAAGCAGATAGCGCCGGCGATAGCCGGCGTTGTCGCGGCGGACCCCGAACAGGCCGAGCGTATAGACGAATTGCACACATTGCCCGGCAATGTAACCGACGAGCGCGCCGGCAATGCCATAACCCAGCGCACCGGCGACGACGAAGACGAACTGGAGCAGCGAGGACAGGGCCGTGATGCGGAAAAAGGTGCCGAGGCGCTGCTCGCCGATCAGGAAGTTCTTCGAAAACGAGCCGACCGACTGGATGAACAGCAGCGCCGCCGTCAGCACGATGATACCGGTGGTCACGTCGGTGCCGTAGAGCAGCTCCGTCTTGAGGGAGACGCCGAAGTAGAGCGCGACGAGAATGAGAGTGGAGGCGATGACCGGCAGCGCCAGATAGGCGGCAAAGCCACGGCGCCCCGCATCGTCGACACCGCGGGCCTTCAACTGCGGCAGGAGGCGGAGAAGCAGCACGCCGGTGCCGAGCTCGGCGACGAGGGAGCCCGTCGCGCCGATCCACAGCGCAAAGGCAATGGTGCCGTTGGCTTCCGGCCCGAGCAGGCGGGCGACAAGGATCGAGCAGGCGAATCCGGTCACCAGCAGCAGCATGCCCGCCGCAGCATTCATGATCGAATTGGACATGATGCCCTTGCTCATCGGTCGTTCCATTCACCGTACGAACCGCAATTCTTCGCGGTCATTCAGCGGGAACCCTAGGACGAAACCCTTAAGATATCGTCGTTTTGGCGGGGGCCATGCGCCAGCCGGACCAGCGGCCGGCCAGGATTTCCCGCGAGCGGCGGGCAAGTGCCGGACGGCCCGTCACCGTGTAGACGGCAATGCCGGCAAGCGGGCGCAGAAGATGCGGAAGATAGTCGGTGAAACGATAGCCGTGTTTGCGCATGACGTAACCCAGGCCGGCGCCGTAGACGCGCATCTTGAGTGCGCCGTCGGGTGTTGCCGCCTGCAGACGGTCATCCGGGTGATGGCCGGTGAGCGACGGGTCGTAATGGCCGCGCGCGCCTGTCGACAGCAGGTTCAACGCCAGATCCTGCACCTCATAGGCGCCCCAGGGCGTGCCGGAGCCGGGGCCGATGCGATCATCGAAGCCACCGGCCTTCTCGAAGGCAGAGCGCCGCACGAACAGCATCCACTCGATCAATGTTGTCCAGATGTTTTCGCGCTCGATGGTGCGGGGCGAGAGTTCGAAGCGACCCATGATCGTCTCGCCCTCGGCGTTGACGGCACGTCCGCAGTAGAAATCGGCCGGCACCGCCTGCGATATCGCCTCGAAACGCTGGACGAGGTCGGCCGGATACCAGCAATCGTCATCCGGGAAGAGCAGCCAGGTGCCGGTGGCCTTGGAGGCCCCGAGATTGCGCGCCCGGCACACGCCCGCGCGATCGGTCCTGACATGTTGAATGTGGAGGCGGTCCTGCCACTGCGAGACGATCGGCGCGAGGCGCTCATCCTTGTTCTGATCGACGAGGATGATTTCGAAATCATGCCGTCCGAGCGCGGCAAGCGACGCGAACAGCAGGTCCAGTTCACTGGAACGGCCGAGCGTGGCGACAACCATCGATATCAGGAAAACCGGATCATCCGGAAGCATGGAGAAGGCCTTGCAACAATCGATGGCGGCGACGACCCGTCGGTCCTCTGCTCGTCCCTGCAATTTGTCTACGAAACCTTAATGCAGGATGAATGCCCCAAACAAAACCGCCCATTCCGGCGCAGGCCGCCGCATTTCGCGCGGACAACAGGAAATCATCGATGATTTCTCACAGTCGCGGAAAATCGCCTCAGAAGAAAACGTGCAACGGCCACTGCACCGGGCGCTTTGAAGAGGAAAGCCGGCTGCCTTCCAGCGGCAGACGCTCCTGCGTCACCGATGCCACGACCGCATCGTCGCGTTGCGCCTGCTCGTCCTTCGGCTGGAAGCCGACCGGATAGAGGTTGAAATAACCAAGCGTCACGCCGCCGAGATAGATCATGCCATGCTCCCGTTCCGTTTACGTCCCGGCAAACATCATGGCGGAATCGTGGCATCTGTCAATAGTCTATAGAATTAGTGCTCTATTGCGGGCTTGATGCGAGGGTCGCCGAGGGGCTACGAAGCGCGATCATCGCCACCGGAAACCGCCCGTGTATACGCTGGACCGCACCGAGACCTTCGATCAGGAAATCCGCAAAAGCCGGTTTCTTGCGATCGCCTGTGTCGTCGAGAGCGACACGGAGGCGAAGGCCCGGATCGCCGAGCTTTCCGATCCTGCCGCCAACCACAATTGCTGGGCCTGGCGCATCGGCCAGGCCTACCGCTTCAGCGACGACGGCGAGCCGAGCGGCACTGCGGGAAAACCCATCCTGCAAGCCATCGATGGCCAGGCGCTCGATCGCACGCTCGTCGTGGTCACGCGCTGGTTCGGCGGCATCCTGCTTGGCAGCGGCGGCCTCATCCGCGCCTATGGCGGCACCGCGGCCGCCTGCCTGCGCGCCGCGGCCAAGACGGAATATGTGGAACGGGTCGCCCTTTCCGTCTCGCTCGGCTTTTCCGATCTGGCGCTGGTCAAGGCGCGGCTTGGCGCTTTTGCCGGGCTCATCATGGACGACGAGGCCTATCATGAGACGGGGGCAAGGCTTTCCTTTCGCGTGCCCGCAGAGAAGGCGGAGGAGATCGGCCGGATGATCGTCGACCTCACCAGCGGGCGCGCCGAAATCGGCGACTGAGACGCACACTGCTCGCCCGGCGAAAAGAAAATCGCCTTCCACTGCGCGGCGACTTCGGAGAACGGTTTGGCGCGGGTGCTGCCAAGAACCGAACGCCGTCTTCCAACCGGCGATAAAAGCGCAAAGATGCGCTCGTCCCTGCCCCTCCAGCGACGGCGTGCCGCTATAGGCAAGCCAAATTTTTCGGTCTATCTACCGGCCCGATATTGTCTCGCAGGCTCCATGTCTGCGATCCCGCACAAGAGAGGACGAGACCCATGAGCCTGCGCATCAACGACATCGCTCCGGACTTCACCGCCGAAACCACCGCCGGCACGATCGGCTTCCATGACTGGATCGGCAATGGCTGGGCCGTACTCTTCTCGCACCCGAAGAACTTTACCCCGGTCTGCACCACCGAGCTTGGCGCCATGGCCGGCCTCGAAGGCGAATTCCGCAAGCGCGGCGTCAAGATCATCGGCATCTCGGTCGATCCGGTCGAAAGCCATGCCAAGTGGAAGAACGACATCCGCACCGCCACCGGCTTCGACGTCGAATACCCGCTGATCGGCGACAAGGACCTCGCGGTCGCCAAGCTCTATGACATGCTGCCGGCCGGTGCTGGCGAGACGTCCGAGGGCCGCACGCCCGCCGACAATGCCACCGTGCGTTCCGTCTTCGTCATCGGCCCGGACAAGAAGATCAAGCTGATCCTTACCTACCCGATGACCACGGGCCGCAACTTTGCGGAAATCCTGCGTTCGATCGATTCGATCCAGCTCACCAGCAAGCATCAGGTGGCAACGCCCGCCAACTGGCAGCAGGGCGAGGATGTCATCATCACCGCCGCCGTCTCCAATGAAGACGCCATCGCCCGCTTCGGCGCATTCGACACGGTGCTGCCCTACCTGCGCAAGACCAAGCAGCCGGCCGCCTGATCACGATCGATGGAAGACGGGCAGGGCGTGATGCCACGTCCGTCTTCCGCCGACCACCATCTTCTCCCCATCGGGGAATGTGACGACAGGGGAGAGGGGACTGCGTCCCCTCAGTGCGCCTCGTCCCAATTGTGCGCGGCCCGCGCATCCACCTTCAGCGGCACCTTCATTGACAGCGCCGGCATCGACGCGTTTTCCATGGTGTCGACGATGATCGGGATCGCCTTTTCGACTTCGCCATCCTCGACTTCGAAGATCAGTTCGTCGTGCACCTGAAGCAGCATGCGGGCGGAAAGGCCGGCGGCGGCGAGTGCCGGCTCCATCTTGATCATGGCGCGGCGGATGACGTCGGCGGCCGACCCCTGGATCGGCGCGTTGATCGAGGCGCGTTCGTTGAAGGCGCGCACCGACGGGTTGGACGACTTGATTTCCGGATAGTGCGCGCGCCGGCCGAAGATCGTCTCGACATAGCCGTTCTCGCGGGCAAAGGCCTTGGTGGAATCCATATAGTCCTTGATGCCCGGGAAGCGTTCAAAATACTTCTTGATGTAGTCGCCCGCTTCCGAGCGCTCGATGGACAGCTGGTTGGCGAGGCCGAAGGCCGAGATGCCGTAGATGATACCGAAATTGATCGCCTTGGCGCGGCGGCGCACGTCCGACGGCATGCCCTCGACCGGTACGCCGAACATTTCCGAGGCCGTCATCGCGTGGATGTCGACGCCATCGGCAAAGGCCTGTTTCAATTGCGGAATGTCCGCCACATGGGCAAGCACGCGCAGTTCGATCTGGCTGTAGTCGGCCGAGACCAGCTTGTTGCCGGGCGTCGAGATGAAGGCCGTGCGGATCTTGCGGCCTTCGGCGGTGCGCACCGGAATGTTCTGCAGGTTCGGGTCGGACGAGGAGAGGCGGCCGGTCGTCGTGGCGGCGAGCGCGTAGGAGGTGTGCACGCGCTTGGTTTCGGGATGCACGAAGCCCGGCAGTGCGTCGGTATAGGTGGATTTCAGCTTGGTGAGCTGGCGCCAGTCGACGATCTTGCGCGGCAGCGGAATGCCCTGCGCGGCCAGGTCTTCCAGCACCTGCGCGGAGGTCGACCACTGGCCGGTCTTGGTCTTCGAGGCGCCGGAGAGGCCCATCTTGCCGAACAGGATGTCGCCGAGCTGTTTGGGCGAACCGATGTTGAAGCGCTCGCCGGCCAGCTCGTAGATCTCCTCCTCGAACCGGGCGGCGCCCTGTGCCAGCTCGCCGGACAGGCGCGACAGCACCTGCCGGTCGATGGTGATGCCGCGCTCTTCCATGCGCGCGAGCACGGGCACGAGCGGGCGCTCCAGCCGCTCATAGACGGTGGTCATGCGTTCGGCCGCAAGGCGCGGCTTCAGCACGTGCCAGAGGCGCAGCGTCACGTCGGCGTCTTCGGCCGCATAGGCCGTGGCGCGGGAAATATCGACCATGTCGAAGGTCTGCGCACCCTTGCCCGAGCCGGCGACGTCCTTGTAGGCGATCGGCTTGTGGCCGAGCCAGCGTTCCGACAGCGTGTCCATGCCATGCGTGCCGGCCCCCGCGTCGAGCGCGTAGGACATCAGCATCGTGTCGTCGAAGCTCTCGATGGTGATGCCGTGGCGGCGCATAACGAGGTAGTCGTATTTGAGGTTCTGCGCGACCTTCAGGACCGACCGGTCCTCCAGCAGGCTTTTCAGCCGCTCGAGGGCGGCACGGATCGGGATCTGCCCATCGGCAAGCCCGCCACCCAAGAGGTCGCCGACGCCGGTCTTGTGGTTGAGCGGTACGTAGCAGGCACGGATCGTCGTGCCCGTCGGGTCTTTGGCGTTGTCGGCAACCGCCAGCGAGAAGCCGCAAAGCTCGGCCTGCATGGCGTCGAGCGAGGTCGTTTCGGTGTCGAAGCCGACGAGGCCGGTTTCGCGCGCCGCGGCGATCCAGCGGTCGAGCGCGTCGAGGTCGCGCACCGTCTCATAGGCGGAATGGTCGATCGGGGCGGCGGAAAACCGCTCGGCGCGTGCCTTCGCAAGGGCCGAAGGCGTCTCACCGCCGCTGCCGGCGGAAGGCAGCAGCGTTGCCGCGGCCTCGGCAGCCGTCTCGTTGCCGTCAAGAACCAATGCGGGACCGGCGACGTCGCCCTTGTCGAGATCCGGGCCGCGCGCTTCCGCGCCCCATTCCACCGGCACGCTCGCCGGTTCGATGGCGCTCGCGTCGCAGGCGCAATCCTCCGCGACGCGGCGCGTCAGCGTGGTGAATTCCATGGCCTTCAGGAAGGCGATCAGCTTCGGGCCGTCCTGCGGATGCAGCACCAGTTCGTCGAGCGTCGTGTCGAGCGGCGTATCGGTCTTCAGTGTGACGAGCTGGCGCGACAGCAGCACAAGCTCGCGGTTGGCCACGATGTTCTCGCGGCGCTTGACCTGCTTGATCTCCTCGGCGCGGGCGAGCAGCGTGTCGAGGTCGCCATATTCCTCGAGAAGCTGGGCGGCGGTCTTCGGGCCGATGCCGGGCACGCCCGGCACGTTGTCGGTCGAGTCACCCGTCAGCGACTGGAGGTCGATCATCTTCTCCGGCGGCACGCCCCATTTCTCGATGACCTCGGGAATGGCGATCTGCTTGTCCTTCATGCTGTCATACATCGAGACGTTCTGCGTCACGAGCTGCATGAGGTCCTTGTCTGAGGAGACGATAGTGACATCAGCGCCGTCGGCTTCGGCCAGGCGCGCATAGGTGGCGATCAGGTCGTCGGCCTCGAAGCCTTCCTTCTCGATGCAGGGCAGGTTGAAGGCGCGGGTCGCGTGGCGGATCAGGCCGAACTGCGGGATCAGGTCTTCCGGCGGCGCCGTGCGGTTGGCCTTGTACTGGTCGTACAGTTCGTTGCGGAAGGTCTTCGACGAATAGTCGAAGATGACCGCGAAATGGGTCGGCGTCACGCCCACGTCGGTGTTGCGCGCGTCCTTGAGCAATTTCCACAGCATGTTGCAGAAGCCGGACACGGCATTGACCGGAAGCCCGTCCGATTTGCGGTTGAGCGGCGGGATGGCGTGGAAGGCGCGGAAGATGAAGCCGGAGCCGTCGACGAGGAAGAGATGATCACCTTTTTTCATGGGGTGAATGGATAGCGCGGGGCGCTTTCCGCGTCCATCTCTCATTGCGGCTTCGGGGTTCTTTCGAGAGCGCGAAAAGGCTCACACGAACGTTACCAATTTGTAATTTCCGAGGGCCTGCGAATCCCTTGAAAAGCCACATTCGGATCCACAAATATTCATCAACGGCACCTGATCAAGCCGTTGTCTGGCATCACCGGCCTGTCCCCCGCCGCGCCAGACAAGGACAAAGGCCTCATCCCCCTCTCCGGGCCTTTGTCCATCATTCGAAGAAGCCGCCGCGACAAGCCTCCTGTCGTCGGCGGCTTCTCGCATTTGCGGATTGCATCGTCTGCGATCCATTGCCATCGGTTGCAATCCGGCATAGCCTCGCCTTCATGGACTTTGACCGGAAGGAGTCGGCCGCGTACCTCGCCAATCTCCTGGCGAAGGGAGCGTCCCGCGCGTTGCAGGCGCGGGCGGACGGGGCTGGCTTTGCGCCCGGCCAGTTCCCGGTTCTGGTCGAACTGTGGAGCGGTGACGGCCTCACCCAGCGCGAACTTCTCGACCGGCTGGATATCGAACAGGCGACGATGGCCAACACGCTCGCCCGCATGCAGCGCGACGGTCTCATCGCGCGGCGCCGCCACCCGAAGGACAAACGCGCGCAACTGGTGTTCCTGACGGCGCGCGGCAAGGCGCTGCGCGAGACGGCAATTGCCGCGGCCGCGGCGACCGAAGACGCGCTCTTTCAGGGCTTCCGGCGCTTCGAACGAGAACTGCTGCTCGAATATATGCGCATGGCGCTGGCCAATCTCGGCTGCGATCCGCGCGCATGATGGTCGCGAAACCGTCATACGATTTGCCCTTCCCGACACGATCGGTCTAATGTCGCGCCGAAATTTTGATTTGCCGCATGTCGTCATCGCAAAACCGCTCACGCATTTGGCGCATCGTGCTCTAGGGATTCCACCATGACCAATATTCTGCCCGTCCTCGATCACGCCAGCGCCGGCATTCCGGCGAGCCTCGAACGCCTGTTCGAGCTGGTGCGCATCAAGTCCATCTCGACCGATCCGGCCTTCAAGGCCGAGTGCCGTCGTGCGGCCGAATGGCTGGTGACGGAACTGCGGTCGCTCGGCTTCGGCGCGACGGTGCGCGACACACCCGGCCATCCCATGGTCGTCGCCCATCATGACGGTGCGAAGCCCGATGCGCCGCACGTGCTGTTCTACGGCCACTACGACGTCCAGCCGGTCGATCCGCTGAATCTCTGGGATCACGACCCCTTCGAGCCGGCAGTGCGCAACACTGGCGATGGCCGCCGCATCATCACTGGCCGCGGCACCTCCGACGACAAGGGCCAGCTCCTGACCTTCGTCGAGGCCTGCCGCGCCTACAAGGAAACGACGGGTAGCCTGCCCTGCCGCGTGACGATCCTCTTCGAAGGCGAAGAGGAATCCGGTTCGCCCTCGCTGAAACCCTTCCTGGAAGCCAATGCCGCGGAACTGACGGCCGATTTCGCCCTCGTCTGCGATACCAGCATGTGGGACGCCGATACGCCGGCCATCTCGGCGGGCCTGCGCGGCCTCGTCGGCGAGGAGGTCGTCATCAAGGCGGCCGATCGCGACCTGCATTCCGGCTATTTCGGCGGTGCGGCGGCAAACCCGATCCACATTCTGTCGACCATCCTCGCCGGCCTGCATGACGAGACCGGCCGGGTGACGCTCGACGGCTTCTACGACGGCGTCGAGGAAACACCGACGCAGATCAAGGCGGCCTGGGAAAAGCTCGGCAGCTCGGCGGAAAGCTTCCTCGGCGAGATCGGCCTGTCGATCCCGTCCGGCGAGAAGGGCCGCTCGGTGCTGGAACTGACCTGGGCACGCCCCACGGCAGAAGTGAACGGCATCACCGGCGGCTACACCGGCGAAGGCTTCAAGACGGTGATTGCCGCCGAAGCCTCCGCAAAAGTCTCCTTCCGCCTGGTCGGCAAGCAGGATCCGGCCAAGATCCGCGACGCCTTCCGCGCCTATGTCCGGTCCAAAATCCCGGCCGACTGCTCGGTGGCATTCCATGCCCATGGCGGTTCGCCGGCGATCCAGCTGCCCTACGATTCGGAATTGCTCGGCAAGGCAAAGAACGCGCTCTCCGACGAATGGCCGAAGCCCGCCGTGGTCATCGGCATGGGCGGCTCGATCCCCATCGTTGGCGATTTCCAAAAGATGCTCGGCATGGAATCCTTGCTCGTCGGCTTTGCGCTGTCGGACGACCGCATCCATTCGCCGAACGAGAAATACGAGCTGCGCTCCTTCGAGAAGGGCATCCGCTCCTGGGTGCGCATACTTTCGGCGCTCGCAGCGCGTTAACGCAGATGTGATGACAAAGTTGGCCGGCATTAACCGAAGGGAACGGAAAGGCTGGCCAACTGAATGACAAGGGCCGCATCGCGGACAGGCGATGACAGGTCCAGACGATGGGGAAAGGTCAGGATGGCATCAGGAAAGATTGCGAGACACCCTCGCGGCTCAGGCGATCGCGCGCCGGGCGCAGGGGGCAAGGCAGGATGAAGCGGCTGAAAAAATTCTTCTGGCCGCTCGTCAGCACCGCCGCGATCATCCTGTCGGTCTACATCCTCTACAAGGACCTGAGAGGTCTGTCGCTCGACGAGTTCATGGCGAGCATCCATGCCATTCCGGTCTCCGGCTGGGTTCTCGCCTCGCTTGCAACGCTCGTCGCCTATGCAGCCCTTGCCGCCTACGACCACCTGGCGCTGGAACATCTCGGCCACCGTATTTCGCTGTGGTTCATCACCATCACCTCCTTCACCACCTACGCCCTGTCGCACAATATCGGCGCCTCGGTGTTTTCCGGCGCGCTGGTGCGCTACCGCGCCTATACGTCGAAGGGCCTGACGGGATCGGAGGTCGGCGTGCTCGTCGCCTTCTGCTCGTTCACCTTCGCGCTTGGCACGGTCATGTTGTTCGGCCTTGTCCTGGTGCTGGAACCGACGATCATCGAGCGTTTCGCCGGGTTTCTGCCGATTGAGGCGGCTTTTTCGACCGGCGTCGTCATCCTGGGCCTGGTGGCGCTCTATGTGGTGGGCAGTCTTGTCGGCTTTCGCCCCGTCAACACGCGCTGGCTGAAGCTCGAATATCCCAAACCCTCGCTGGTCTTTCGCCAGCTGTTCATCGCCCCCATCGAGCTCATCGGCGCGGCGGCGATCATCTATTTCGTGCTGCCGGCGGAGGGCAATCCGGGTTTCTTCGTCGTTCTCGGTATCTTCCTCGCCTCCTTCTCGGTGGCGCTGCTGTCGCATGCGCCGGGCGGCATCGGCGTGCTGGAACTGGTCTTCATCGCCGGCCTGCCGGATATGGATCCGGCAACGGTGCTCGCGGCGCTTGCCGTCTTCCGGCTGTTCTACCTGATCATTCCGTTCATCATGGCGCTGGGCGTCATCCTGATCTTCGAACGCCAGCGATTTCTCGCCCGATTGCGCAGCGGTGAC
Source organism: Shinella kummerowiae (assembly GCF_009827055.1). Taxonomy (GTDB): domain Bacteria; phylum Pseudomonadota; class Alphaproteobacteria; order Rhizobiales; family Rhizobiaceae; genus Shinella; species Shinella kummerowiae. Next base: position 642,842 of record NZ_WUMK01000002.1, on the reverse strand, counting down.
GACTGATTGCACGGACAGATTTGGTTCATCCCGGGTTCAGCCGAATTCTTTCATGGTGTGATCCGTCTTGATCACTGTAAAACAGTGACAATCCAAGGGAGATCGGCATGAAGACAAGGTTCAAGGGCGGCATTGCCGCAGCCATGGCCGTCGCTATGTTCGCCACGACATTCGTCCCGGCAGAGGCCTTCGCCATGCCGATGCCGAAGGTTGGCGCGTCTCAGTCCAGCGATGTCCAGCAGGTGCAATGGCGTGATCGGCGCGACCGGCGCGGCTGGTATGGTGGTCACCGCGGCTACCGGTACCACCGCCATGGCTATCGCCGCCATTCGGATGGCTGGTGGTATCCGCTGGCAGCCTTCGGCGCCGGCGCGATCATCGGCGGGGCAATTGCCAATGACGGCTATTCCCGGCCGCGCGACGCGGGCATCAACCCGCGCCACATCGATTGGTGCTATGCGCGCTACCGGTCGTATCGCGACTACGACAACACGTATCAGCCCAACTATGGTGGCCGCCGCCAGTGCTACTCGCCTTACTATTAAGGCAATCCACCGGGCGGCCCGAAAGGCCGCCCGAATGTTTTCAGGCGATCAACGGAACAGCGTCATGATGCCTTCGGCGCTGGTATTGGCGATCTGCAGCGATTGCAGGCCAAGCTGCTGCTGGGTTTCGAGCGCCTTGAGGCGGGTGGATTCCTGATCCATATCGGCATCGACAAGCCGGCCGATGCCCGTTTCGATCGAATCGGTGAGTTTCTCCACGAAGGCCGACGATGAGGCGATTCGCTCGGACAGCGCGCCGAACATCGAGGCGACCTTGATCATCCGCTCGGTCATCAGATCGACGACGACGGTCATTTCCGCAAGTTCCTCCCTCGTCGTCTCGTCCGTCAAGGTGATCTCGGGGTGGCCGCCATGGTTTTCGCCGCTGATCAGAACCCAGTCCTGGCTGTAGCCCTGCATGGTGGCGAAGCCGGAATTGGTGATGATGCCGTCGCAGCCGCCGTCCGACACGAGGTAGAAGACCTGGTCCGTGTCGAACACCGCCGTCATGTCGAATTTGATGTTGCTGATCGACACGCTTCCGGAAGGGTCGCGCACGAAGGAGGCCGGCAGGGATTTGACGCCATTCTGCAGCGGATCGGTCGGATCCGTCATGTGCAGCCAGTTCTGGCCGGCGAAGGAGGCCGAAGAGGCGATCGACCGGAGCTGGTCCTTCAACTGGTCGAGTTCCGTGTTGATCTTCGTCTTGTCGACGCCCGCTTCATGGGCGGCAACGAGCTTCGCCTTGATCTGGTGCATGACCTCGATTGCCGACGACATGCCGGCATAGGCGGTGTTGACGATGCCGTCGCTGACGCCGAGCGCGTCGGAAACCGCGTTCAGCGCCATATTGTCGGAGCGCATCGTCGTCGCGACCGCCCAATAGGCGGCATTGTTTTCGGCGGTGCGCACGCGCAATCCGCTGGAAACGCGGCTTTGTGTTTCAAGCATGCTGGCGTTGATGGTGCGCAGAGTCTGGAGCGCAGAAATGGCTCCGGCATTCGTGTGGATGCTGGTCATATTAGCACATGTAAAAATTGAGGTTTGCCTGTCATGGGCGGGTAGGTTGTGGCCAGTAAGCGCAATCATGGTTAACGAAAGACTAAACACCCAAATTTCGCCAACGAATCCAATATTTTAGATAGTTCTTTATCGAGAATTGCTGAAATGAAGGTGGGTGTTGCTTGCGCTCGTCCGTGCGTCAGCCGAGAGACGATGCCCGTTGTGGCGCAGAGGCATGAAGGCTCACGGGGACCGGTTCACGCGCTCTTAAGCCCTGTTGGCGGAAGTGATTGAGAAATTGGAGCTTTCCGTTTCCGATTTCTTAACTACCCCTTAAATCGCCGCATTTAAGGTTCAACCGACGCCAACATCCACGAGGACTTATCCGACCGCTTATGGCAGGCAACCGCAAATCCGAGCGTATTGAACCGTCCTTCCAGGGATCACGCGGGCGCGACGACGATGATTTTCACGTCGGCGCGGCGGATCGCGTGGTGGGCGGCGGAGGGCGCAAGGGGCGTGGCAAGCCGCCGAAGGCCGAGCGGCCGCAGCGTGGCGCCAGGGCACGCCGGCAATCGTCCGGCGGCGGTGTCTTCGGTTTGGTCCGCAGGCTGGTCTACTGGTGCTTCGTGCTCGGCCTGTGGGGCGCCATCGGCGTCGGCGGGCTGGTGCTCTATTACGGCGCACGCATGCCGAGCGCCACCAGCTGGTCGATCCCCGACCGGCCGCCGAACGTCAAGATCCTGGCCGTCAGCGGCGAGGCGATCGCCAACCGCGGCCTGACCGGCGGCGAGGCGCTGAACCTCGAAAACATGTCGCCCTATATTCCGCAGGCCGTCATCGCCATCGAGGACCGCCGCTTCTATTCGCATTTCGGCGTCGATCCGCTCGGCCTTGCCCGCGCGATGCTCACCAACATCACCACCGGCCGCATGGTGCAGGGCGGCTCGACGCTGACCCAGCAGCTTGCCAAGAACATGTTCCTCTCGCCGGAGCGCACGCTGGAGCGCAAGGTGCAGGAGGTGCTGCTCGCCTTCTGGCTGGAGCACAAATATTCCAAGGACCAGATCCTTGCGATGTATCTCAACCGCGTGTTCTTCGGCTCGAATTCCTACGGTGTCGAGGCCGCCTCGCGGCGCTACTTCAACAAGTCGGCGCGCGACGTGAACCTCGGCGAGGCGGCCCTTCTCGCCGGCCTGCTCAAGGCGCCGTCGCGCCTGTCGCCGGCACGCGATCCGGAGGCGGCGGAAGCCCGCGCCCAGGTGGTGCTCGGCGCCATGCGCGAAGAGGGTTTCGTCACCGATACCGAGATCAAGACCGCGATGTCGCAGACGCCGGCGCGCGCAAAAAGCTATTGGTCCGGCGCGCAGCATTATGCCGCGGACATGGTGATGGCGCAGCTTCCCGGCATGATCGGCGACATTACCGAAGACCTTATCATCGACACGACGATCGACCTCGACCTCGAAAAGAAGGCCGACGAGGCGATCACCGCGATCATCGACAAGGAAGGTGCCAAGTCGAATGCCTCGCAGGCCGCCCTCGTCTCGATCGACGGCACGGGCGCCATCCGCGCGCTGGTCGGCGGCCGTGACTATGCCGAAAGCCAGTTCGACCGCGCCTCCAAGGCCAAGCGCCAGCCCGGCTCCGCCTTCAAGCCCTTCGTCTATGCCGCAGCGCTGGAAGCCGGCCGCTCGCCGCTGTCGGTGCGCAACGATGCGCCGGTCAAGATCGGCAAGTGGACGCCGGAAAACTACGACCAGAAATATCGCGGCGAGGTGACGCTGTCCTCGGCGCTTGCCAATTCGCTGAACACCATCGCCGCCCAGCTCGTCATGGAAGTGGGGCCCGACGAAGTGGTCAAGCTCGCGCGCCGGCTCGGCATCGAATCCGAAATGCAGGCGAACGCCTCGATCGCGCTCGGCACGTCGGAAGTCACGCTGGTCGAGCTGACGGCCGCTTACGCCCCCTTCATGAATGGCGGCTACAAGGCGACGCCGCACATCATCCGCCGCATTTCGACGGCCGACGGACGGGTGCTCTACGAAAACACTTACGACAACCCGCCCCGCGTGCTGGAGCCGAACATCGTCTCGCAGATGAACGGCATGATGATGCGCGTCATCACCGAGGGCACCGGCAAGAATGCCCGCATTCCCGGCTGGCCGGCGGCGGGAAAATCCGGCACGACGCAGTCCTTCCGCGACGCGCTCTTCGTCGGCTTCACCAGCAACCTGACGACCGGTGTCTGGTTCGGCAATGACGACGGCAAGTCGATGAAGAAGGTGACGGGCGGCGGGCTTCCCGCCAAGGCCTGGAGCCAGTTCATGATCGCTGCCCACGAGGGCCTCAACCCGTCGCCGCTGTTCGGCACGGCCGGCGGTGACCAGCCGGTGGTGGAGGGGACCGAACCCGCGCCCGAAGGTGACCAACTGTTCGACATCATTTCCCGCACGCTCGGCACCGATGGCGGCAATACCCGCGACGGACAGTCTGTCGCCGCCGAACAGACGGGCGCGGTGCCGCTCGACGACGGCCTTGTTCCACCCGCCGACGTGGGCGAACAGCGGCAGACGGGAACGCGGCGCACGACGTTGCTGGATGTGCTACTGGGGGGGTGAGGACGTCGGCGCGTTCCCCGTGCCTTCTTGGCTTAACCCCAAGCGACGATCACGTTCTCAGGTTCTCTTGGGTGATCGATCCAGACGCGGATTCGTGTTTTGACCGTAGGCACGGGAATGCTGGCGAACTCTGGTTCGTTGGCGTCGAAGAAGATAAGCTTCTTTTCGGGCGTGTTGAGAATGCCATCGAACGTTGGTGGCGTCGACATCGGTATTTCCAAGGCCTCACCAACAGTAAAATTTGTATCGCCGTCGTTCCAATATGTACATGGAATGCTGACGCAGTCGGGCGTGAAGGGAATGATTCTTTCCCTGAAATCGTAGGGAACATCGCGCAGAGTGCGGCTCGCGAGGTAAACGCTGTTGTATTCGGGTGCTATGCTGAAGTGAAGAATAGCCATTTCAGAATTTCCCGCCACTTACGATGCCGCCCTGCGCATTGCTGCAGAAAAGGCAATGAGGATATATGCGTGTAGGTGTACCCAGTGAAGTTGGCACTTGGTGATCTCCTACATACCCTCCTTTCTCGGTTCCGGGTATCTTCGTGCCGCATCGGTGGCAGCCGAATTTGCGACCGATGCGGTTGATCTCTTCTTGTTCAGCTCGCGTAAGCCAAGCCTGTGCCGGGGCGGCAAGAATATCCGCATGACGATGCCAACGGATCGCACCCTTCGGCTTGACGCCCGTCGGGAACCTCACCACATTGCGTCCCGCAGACGGTTCACCCCTCTCATAGTGCTGATTTTGCGCGCTTTGCGGCGTGCCAATGTCTTGCAGTCGTCTGGAGTGCTCCTTATATACGCCGCAAGGCTTCGGCTTACGCTCAAGCTTTCGTGAAGACCATACCATTAGGGGCTGCCAACAGAATGCCTGAATGGGTTCCGGCAGTTCGCTTCAAGGAGAGAATGACATGGCTAAAGTAATCGGTATCGACCTCGGGACGACCAATTCCTGCGTATCCGTCATGGACGGCAAGGACGCGAAGGTCATTGAAAATGCCGAAGGCGCGCGGACGACCCCTTCGATCGTCGCCTTCAATGATGATGGCGAGCGCCTGACCGGCCAGCCGGCAAAGCGCCAGGCCGTCACCAACCCGGAAAACACCCTGTTCGCAGTGAAGCGCCTCATCGGCCGCCGCTACGACGACAAGCTCGTCGAGAAGGACAAGGGTCTCGTTCCCTACAAGATCGTCAAGGGCGACAACGGCGACGCCTGGGTCCAGGCCCAGGGCACCGGCTATTCCCCCTCGCAGATCTCCGCGATGATCCTTCAGAAGATGAAGGAAACCGCCGAATCCTATCTCGGTGAAAAGGTCACGCAGGCCGTCATCACCGTTCCCGCCTACTTCAACGACGCGCAGCGCCAGGCAACCAAGGATGCCGGCAAGATCGCCGGTCTTGAAGTCCTGCGTATCATCAACGAGCCGACGGCTGCAGCGCTTGCCTACGGCCTCGACAAGAAGGACGGCAAGACCATCGCCGTCTACGACCTTGGCGGCGGCACGTTCGATATCTCGGTGCTCGAAATCGGCGACGGCGTCTTCGAAGTGAAGTCGACCAACGGCGACACCTTCCTCGGCGGTGAAGACTTCGACATGCGCCTGGTCGAGTACCTGGCGGCCGAGTTCAAGAAGGACCAGGGCATCGACCTGAAGAACGACAAGCTCGCTCTGCAGCGCCTCAAGGAAGCTGCCGAAAAGGCCAAGATCGAACTCTCGTCCTCGCAGCAGACCGAAATCAACCTGCCGTTCATCACGGCGGACGCTTCCGGCCCGAAGCACCTGACGATGAAGCTGACGCGCGCCAAGTTCGAAGCGTTGGTCGACGACCTCATCCAGCGCACCGTCGCTCCGTGCAAGGCAGCCCTCAAGGATGCCGGCGTCACGGCGGCCGAGATCGACGAAGTCGTTCTGGTCGGCGGCATGAGCCGCATGCCGAAGGTGCAGGAAGTCGTCAAGCAGCTGTTCGGCAAGGAGCCGCACAAGGGCGTCAACCCGGATGAAGTGGTCGCCATGGGCGCCGCCATCCAGGCCGGCGTTCTGCAGGGCGACGTCAAGGACGTTCTGCTGCTCGACGTGACCCCGCTGTCGCTCGGCATCGAAACGCTGGGTGGCGTCTTCACCCGTCTGATCGAGCGCAACACGACGATCCCGACGAAGAAGAGCCAGACCTTCTCGACCGCCGAAGACAACCAGTCAGCCGTGACCATCCGCGTCTCGCAGGGCGAGCGTGAAATGGCTGCCGACAACAAGCTGCTCGGCCAGTTCGACCTCGTCGGCATTCCGCCGGCCCCGCGCGGCATGCCGCAGATCGAAGTCACCTTCGACATCGACGCCAACGGCATCGTGCAGGTTTCGGCCAAGGACAAGGGCACCGGCAAGGAGCACCAGATCCGCATCCAGGCCTCCGGTGGTCTCTCCGACGCCGACATCGAGAAGATGGTCAAGGACGCCGAAGCCAATGCCGAGAACGACAAGAAGCGCCGTGAGGGCGTCGAGGCGAAGAACCAGGCCGAAAGCCTGATCCATTCGTCGGAAAAGTCGCTCAAGGAATACGGCGACAAGGTCACGGAAGACGACCGCAAGGCCATCGAGGACGCGATTGCCGCGCTCAAGACCGCCGTCGAAGCCTCCGAGCCGGACGCCGACGACATCAAGGCCAAGACCAACACGCTGATGGAAGTTTCCATGAAGCTCGGTCAGGCGATCTATGAGGCGCAGCAGGCTGAAGAAGCCGCTTCCTCGGGTGACGCCGGCGACAACGTCGTCGATGCCGACTACGAGGAAGTCAAGGACGACGACGATCGCAAGAAGTCGGCCTAAAGCCTCTGAAATGCCGGCCGCCACAAGCGGCCGGCGCAACGGATAGCACAAGGGCGGAAGTCAGCGCGAAGGGAACAAGGCCAAGATGATCACGCCCGTTCTAAGCGGTGACGATGTCCTGGCTTTTCCTTCGCCCCGGCTTCCGCCTTTTGCATGCGCGAATTTCAAGCGCAGGCTAAGGCAAGCTTCCAGGTCCATAACAAGAAGACCGTTCCACTGAAACGGACGTGAACCCGAATGGCAAAAGCTGATTTTTACGAGACGCTGGGTGTCTCCAAGACCGCTGACGAGAAGGAGCTGAAGAGCGCCTTCCGCAAGATGGCGATGAAGTACCATCCGGACAAGAATCCGGGCGATGCCACGGCCGAGCAGACGTTCAAGAACGTCAACGAAGCCTATGAGACGCTGAAGGACCCGCAGAAACGCGCGGCCTACGACCGTTACGGCCACGCTGCCTTCGAGCAGGGCGGCATGGGCGGTGGTGGCGGCGGCTTCCAGGGCGGTGGCTTCTCCGACATCTTCGAGGACATCTTCGGCGAGATGATGGGTGGCGGGCGCCAGCGGCGCTCCTCCGGCGGGCGCGAGCGCGGCGGCGATCTGCGCTACAACATGGAAATCTCGCTGGAAGAGGCCTATGCCGGCAAGACCGCGCAGATCCGCGTGCCGACGTCCATTACCTGCGACGTCTGTACCGGCACCGGCGCCAAGCCCGGCACCAGCCCGAAGACCTGCGCCACCTGCCAGGGCTCCGGCCGCGTGCGGGCCGCCCAGGGCTTCTTCTCGATCGAGCGCACCTGCCCGACCTGCCACGGCCGCGGCCAGACCATCAGCGATCCCTGCACCAAGTGCCACGGCCATGGCCGCGTCACGGAAGAGCGTTCGCTGTCGGTCAACATTCCGGCCGGGATCGAGGATGGCACGCGCATCCGGCTTTCCGGTGAAGGCGAGGCGGGTGTTCGTGGTGGCCCGGCGGGCGATCTCTACATCTTCCTGTCGGTCAAGCCGCACGAGTTCTTCCAGCGTGATGGCGCGGATCTGTACTGCACCGTACCGATCTCGATGACCACGGCAGCGCTCGGCGGCACGTTCGACGTCGCGACGCTCGACAGCACGAAGTCGCGCGTCACGGTGCCGGAAGGCACGCAGGCCGGCCGTCAGTTCCGGCTGAAGGGCAAGGGCATGCCGGTGCTGCGCTCCGCGCAGGTCGGTGATCTCTATATCCAGATCCAGATCGAGACGCCGCAGAAACTGACCAAGCGCCAGCGCGAACTCTTGAAGGAATTCGAGGAGATTTCCTCGAAGGACAACAACCCGGAATCCGCCGGTTTCTTCGCGCGGATGAAGGAATTCTTCGAGGGCTGATCGCTGTCGGATTGTTCAAACAAAAGCCGGGGTGGAAACACCCCGGCTTTTTTCATGCGGCGCGCAGGATGAAATTTGCAAAGCGCTTCTGCACGAAGGGCGAAACGACGAAGACCATGGCGAACACCATGATCGGCGCGATGACCGCTGTGCGCTGCCAGATCGTCCAGCCTTCGGTGAGCGGCAGCACGATGTAGAGGATCGTGGTGATCAGCGGGTAGACGGGGACCAGCATGGCGAGCGCCAGGTGGAGTTTCGAGAGCTTGCGATTGGAAACGGACGTGGTCATGGGAGGAGCCTTATAGAACGGAACGTTTCGTTTATATAGAAACGAAACGTTCCGTTCAAGTACCTTTCATGGTAGAAGCGTGAAAAAGGAAAAGGCTATGACCGAGGCAGACATCAAACCGGCACGACGCTCCATCGGCGCCACGCGCAATCCGGCGAGCCAGGAGGCTATCCTGGTGGCGGCCGAAGCGGTGCTGGTTGAAAATGGGCTGAGCGGCTTCTCCATCGAAGCGGTCGCGCGCCGCGCCCGTGCCGGCAAGCCGACGATCTATCGCTGGTGGCCGTCCCAGGCGGCGCTCCTGCTCGATGTCTATCACAACCAGAAGCGCATCAACTTCATTTTCCCCGACACAGGCAATGTACACGACGACCTGCGCGCCTATCTTCACGGCCTCTTGCAAACCTGGCGGGAAGGCGCAAGCGGCGAGGTCTTCCGCTGCGTGGTGGCGAAGGCGCAGGAAGAACCTGCGGCGCTTACGGCGCTCTCCGCCTACATGGCCGGCCGGCGCCAGCAGAGCGGCAAGATCGTCGAGCGGGCGCAGGCGCGCGGCGAGGTTCGACCGGAGGTCAAGCCGGAGCTGGTCACCGAAATCCTGGCGAGCTTCGCCTGGGGCCGGCTGCTGACGGAGCGGCTGAACGTCTCCGAGGAGGAGGTCGATGCCGTGGTCGATGCGGTGCTTGGCGGTATTCTGGCCAAGCCCGCAACCTGAGTTGGCTTGGCCCGCGTATCAGGCCTTGCCCGATTCCCAGCCCAGCATCGCGCGCTTGCGCGTCAGGCCCCAATGGTAGCCGGTGAGCGCGCCGCTTTTGCCGAGCGCCCGGTGGCAGGGCACCACGAAGGAAATCGGATTGCGCCCGACGGCGGCGCCCACGGCGCGGGATGCGGTCGGCTGGCCGAGCTTTTCGGCGATCGACGAATAGGTGACGGCGCAGCCCATGGGGATGCGCAACAGCGCCTCCCAGACGCGGACCTGGAAATCCGAACCGATCAGCACGATGCGAAGCGGCTCCTTCGGGTCCCAGCGTTTCGGGTCGAAGATGCGCGACGCATAGGGCGCAGTTGCCTCGCGGTCCTCGACATAGTGTGCGTTCGGCCAGCGCGAGGACATGTCCTCGAAGGCATCCATGCCATCCGCTTCGTCGGTGAAGGCAAGGCCGGCAAGGCCGCGATCGGTGATCATGACGAGCGCCTGGCCGAAGGGGGAGGGATGCAGGCCGTAGCGGATCGTCAGGCCCGCGCCGCGCGCCTTCCATTCGCCGGGCGACATGGCCTCGTGCGTGACGAAGAGATCGTGCAGGCGGCTCGGGCCGGAAAGGCCGACCTCGAAACTGGTTTCGAGCAGCGGCAGCTCTTCCTGGCGCAACAGGCGCTTGGCATGGTCGAGCGTCACGGCCTGCAGGAACGCCTTCGGTGACAGCCCCGCCCAGCGCGTAAAAGTCTTCTGCAACTGCGTCGGCGACTGGTCGAGCCGGCCGGCAATGTCGTCGAGACCCGGCTGGTCGCGATAGTCTTCGGTGATCAGCTCGATGACCCGGCGGACGGTCGCATAGTCGTCGCCCTCGGGCGTGATGTCGTTTTGCAAAGTCGCGGCAATGTTCATTGGTCTTCTCCTGTGCCGCCAGAAAAGCACGCTCGAGGCGTACTCGCCACCCGATTCCTGCCAGACAGGCTAGTAACCGCGTTTGACCCGCGCGAGCGCCCCGGAAAAGGCCGAGGCGAAACGCTCGCGGTCATCGGGTGGCAGGAAGGTGCCGACATCGGTTTCCCGGCCGTTGCCGCTGACATGCATGGCGGTGATGCCGATCTTCGGCTTGCGCGAGACGAGGAAGCGCGCCCAGAACGGGTTGAAGACGTGTTCCGTTTCCTTGCCGGAGGGGCTGATCTTGCGCACGGAAATATTGGTGCGCGAGAGCGAGACGACCTCGCGCGCCCGGGCCGCCCGGTTGTTCAGCCAGAAGGCGCCGATGAGGATGCCGAAATCGAGGCCGAAGAACAGCATGACCGGCCAGGCACCGGAAATCAGGAAGACGGCCATATGGGCAAGGGTGAGAACGCCCGCGATGACGAAGAATATGCGATGCCCGTTCCGTCCCAGCGACCGGTACGGGTGGAGTTCTGCGGAAAAGACCGGCAGGTCGTTCATCGTCATGTCGGCGTTGCCTTGCGTCATCGCTGACGATTATAGAGCATGTTGCGCGAAAGTGTGCAGCGGTTTTGCGATAACAAATGCGGCAACAGAGCATCATGGAAAACGGGAAGATCAAAACGAAAGCGCCCTCCGCATCGCCGCGCCGCAAGGCCCCGGCGCGGCCGAAGAGCCTCTATTCGCAGGACGAGCTGAAGGAGATCTTCCGGCGCTTCTCCATCCAGCGGCCCGAGCCGAAGGGCGAGCTGGAACACGTCAATCCCTTCACGCTCGTCGTTGCCGTCGCACTCTCCGCGCAGGCGACGGATGCCGGCGTCAACAAGGCGACGCGCGCGCTCTTTGCCATTGCCGATACGCCGGAAAAGATGCTGGCGCTCGGCGAGGAGAAGGTCCGAGACTACATCAAGACGATCGGGCTCTACCGCAACAAGGCGAAGAACGTCATCGCACTCAGCCAGATGCTCGTCGATCGTTTCGGCAGCGAAGTGCCGCGCACCCGCGAGGAGCTGATCCTGCTGCCGGGCGTCGGCCGCAAGACGGCGAATGTCGTGCTCTCCATGGCCTTCGGGCAGGCGACGATGGCGGTCGACACGCATATCTTCCGCATCGCCAATCGCCTGCTGCTGGCCCCCGGCAAGACGCCGGACGAGGTGGAGGACCGGCTGATCCGCATCATCCCGGACGAATATCTCTACCACGCGCACCACTGGCTGATCCTGCACGGACGATACTGCTGCAAGGCGCGCAAGCCGGAATGCGAGCGTTGCGTCATCGCCGACCTCTGTCGGTCGCCGGAAAAGACCTGCGACGTGCCCGCACCCCTGGTTGAACTGCCGGCGCAGCTCTTCGGCCCTACGCCCTGACGAGCCCGTCGAGCAGGCCGGCGATTGCCTTTTCGTAGATCGCGCGATCCGCGCCGGTCTCGATGGCGATCGCCGCGCGGTCGAAGGCGGCGGAGAGCATGTCCGTCAGTGCCTGGAGCGTTGCGGCTCCCGCAGCCGCACCGAGAAAGTTGGAAAGCCCTGTCTTGAGCGTGCTCTCGGTATTCTCCCGGTCGATCGCGACCACACTCTCCAGACCGAGCACCGCCGGCGCCTCCAGCAGCAGCAGACGCGTGCGGCCCGCTATCGCCATGGCGTCGAAATAGGCGGAAGCGCCAAGCAGCAGCGCTTGCCGTGGCGAGGCGCCCTTGAGCGCGACGCCCTCGATATGTACGGCCACCGCCTCGCCCTCGCGCTCGAGCACGGCGCGAAAAAGCGCTTTCTTGTCCTCGAAGTGATGGTAGAGCGCGCCCCGCGTCACGCCTGCCTCCGCCACGATGTCGGGCGTCGCCGTCTCCGCATAGCCCTTTTCCACGAAGAGCCGCCGTGCCGCCTCGATCAGGGCAAGGCGCGTCGCCTCGGTGCGTTCCTTGTTGCTGCGTGCCATTTTTGCCTTTACATACAAACTGTCTGTATGTTAATTGATAGAAACATGCAGACTGTATGTTTATTTTCAAGAAAGGGAAAGAGATGAAAACGACCAGCTACTATCCCGTGATCATGACCGACGACGTGGCCGGCACCGCCGCCTTCTACAAGAGCCATTTCAGGTTCGAAGCGCTGTTCGACAGCGGCTGGTACATCCACCTTCAGTCGAAGGAGGACGAGAAGGTGACCCTTGCCGTGCTCGACGGCAGTCACGGGACGATCCCGGCGGTCGGCCGCGGCAAGGTCTCCGGACTGCTCCTGAACTTCGAGGTGGAGGATGTCGATACCGTATACGCTGCCGCGCGCGCCGCCGGCCTGCCGATCCTGCTCGACCTGCGCGACGAGGATTTTGGCCAGCGTCATTTCATCACCGCCGATCCGAACGGCGTGCTGATCGACGTCATCAAGCCGATCCCGCCGAAGGGCGAGTATGTCGCTCTCTATGAGGCATCAGTTCTGCCGCAGTGAGAAGCCCGGATCCTTGCGGCTCAAGGCCTTGTGGAGGTGCACCATGAGGCCGGCGGCAAACAGCGGCGTCAGCAGGTTGACGATCGGGATGGCGAGGAACGCGGCGACGAGCAGGCCGGCGAGAAGAACCGTGGATGCGTGTTTGGCCCGAAACAGCCGTGCTTCCGCAGGTGTGCGGTAGCGCATCGCCGCGAACTCGAAGAACTCCCGGCCGAGCAGGTAGCCGTTGACCAGGAAGAAGGCGATGAGGTTGACGCCGGGAATGAACAGCAGGAACAGCGCGATGAGGTTGCCGAGGATGACGATGCCGAGGAACTTGACCGAGCCGGCAATCGCCTGCCCGAGCGGCAAGGCGGTCCCCGGCGCCTCCGTCGCATAGTCGCGCTTCTCGATGACCTCGGCCACATCGTCGAGGAAGAAGCCGGCGATGATGGCCGTCACCGGCGCCAGCAGCAGGGCAAGGCCGAGCGCCAGCCCGAGGCTCGCGATGATGCCGAAGATGAAGGTGAGCCAGCCCGCCCATTCCGGCAGGTCGGGCATTACCGTCCCCTGCAGCCACGGCCAGGCGAAGGCGATGAAACTCTCCCGCAGGCCGAACCAGATGACGACGAGGGCGAGAAGCGTGAGCCCGATGACCTTCCAGAAGACGCCGCGCGTCTCGGGAGCGAAGAGATTGGCGAGCGAGCGCCGTGCGGCATCGAAGATCATCAAGAAACTCCTGTTCGTTGTCGCATGTAGGGTGTGGAAAAGCGCCCGGCAAGGCAGGAGGTTATGGCCGTGCATTAAGCCGGCGTTAAACGACCGCTCCTAGACTTTCGCGTACACGCACGACGCCGTGCGGCGCCAGAAAATCAGGGAACTGTTATGCGCAACGTCCGGATCAGCAGGCTTCTGCCCGCGCTCTTCGTCCTCATGGTCATCCTGGGGGCGCTGCAAGGTGCCGTCGCCTTCCGCTCGCTCTCGACGATGACCGGCCATATCGAGCGGATCGGCGCGGAGCGCATGCCGCAGATGAGCAGCATCCTGCAACTGAGCCACGCCTTCTCCGAACTCAACGCAACTTACTCAGAACACCTGCTGTCGATGGATCCGGACGAGATCGGCCGCATCGAAGCGCGCATCAAGGAGCGCGCCGATGCCTTTGCCGGCATGGTCGATGGTTACGGCGCCGCCAACAGCGGCGATGCGGCGACGGTCGCGGAAGTCGACAGCATCAAGGCGACGTTGAAGACCTATATCGACGAATCCGCCAAACTCATCCAGTTCTCCGCCATCGCCGCCAAGGGCCCGGCGCTGGAAGTCTACAAGGGGCCGATGCAGGCGAGCGCCGATGCGATCACCGCCTCGCTCAACGATCTCGTCGCCCGTACCCAGAAAATTACCGAAGAGACGATCCTTGCCGCGCGCGGGGAAGAAGGCTCGGCCTTCGCCTTGACCTGGGCGTCGCTCGCCGTCGCCATGGGTATCGCCATCGCCGCGATCTTTCTGGTCAACCGCCGCGTGGTCAAACCGCTGAACGGCCTGGGGGCTGCGATGAAGCGCCTGGCCGGTGGCGACGCAACGGTCACCATCCCGCACGCCGACCGCACCGACGAAATCGGCGAGATGGCCGGCACCGTTGCCATCTTCCGCGACAACGCCGCCGAGCGGCAGCGCCTGGAGCGCCAGGGCGAGGACGACCGCCGTCGGGCGGACGGCGAGCGCCAGGCGCGCGAGGCGGAGCGCACCCGCGACAGCGGCCGCGTGCAGGAGGCCGTTTCGAGCCTTGCCGATGCGCTCGGCAAGCTTGCCGCCGGCGACATGACCTGCCGCATCGAGCAGCCCTTCGATGGTGATCTCGACCGGTTGCGTGACGATTTCAACGCCTCGGTCTCGCGCCTCAGTGATGCGCTGCGCGAGGTCGGCGAGAATGCAAGGGCGATCGACGCCGGCGCCAGCCAGATCCGTGCCGCCGCCGATGACCTGTCGCGCCGCACCGAGCAGCAGGCGGCGTCCGTCGAGGAGACGGCCGCAGCCCTCGAACAGATCACCACGACCGTCAAGGATTCGACCAAGCGCGCCGAAGAGGCCGGAGCCCTCGTCGGCCGCACCCGCTCGGGCGCCGAAAAATCCGGCGAGATCGTGCGTCGCGCCGTTTCGGCCATGCAGGAAATCGAAAAGTCGTCGAGCGAGATCACCAGCATCATCGGCGTCATCGACGACATCGCCTTCCAGACGAACCTGCTGGCACTGAATGCCGGCGTGGAAGCGGCGCGCGCGGGCGAGGCCGGCAAGGGGTTTGCCGTCGTCGCACAGGAAGTGCGCGAGCTTGCCCAGCGCTCGGCAAAGGCCGCCAAGGAAATCAAGACGCTGATCAACACCTCCGGCGAACAGGTGCGCACCGGCGTATCGCTCGTCGGCGAGACGGGCCGTTCGCTCCAGACCATCGTCGGCGAGGTGCAGGAGATCAACAGCCACGTGCAGGCGATCGTCGAGGCCGCCCGCGAACAGTCGACCGGCCTTCAGGAAATCAACACTGCCGTCAACACGATGGATCAGGGCACGCAGAAAAATGCCGCCATGGTCGAGGAGACGACGGCGGCAAGCCACGGTCTCGCGTCGGAAGTGCACGCGCTGAACGCGCTGATCGGCCGCTTCAACGTCGGCGGCAGCACGGCGGCCGGTCACAGCCGGCAGGCCCCCCACCTCCATGTCGTGCCCTCCGCCCCGGTGGCCCCGCCCATTGCCCCGGCGCCGGCACTTGTCCGCAAGTCGTCCGGCCAGTGGAACGTCAAGCCGGCCGGCAGCGGCGCGCGCCCGGTCAGTTCGCCCGCACTCGCCCTCAGCGAAAAGCTGGCCGGTGCCTTGGGCGTACGCCAGGACAAGGGGCCGGACGGCGATTGGGAAGAGTTTTGAGATGGAAACCTCTCCCTCCGTCATGGTCGGGCTTGATCCGACCATCCACGCCAACGGTGCCGCATGGATCCTCGGGTCGAGCCCGAGGATGACGGCTGAGTGTCGGGCAAGGCTTGGACCTCCGCTTCGGCGCTAAGCCTGGCCGTCCTCCGGCGGATAAACATGCGTGGTGCCGCGGAAATCGCGCACACGAAAACAGCCGTTGTCCGCTTCCTCGACAGCACGTGAATCCGCCCGCACCTTGCCGTGCCCGCCGGGAATGTCGAGGATATAGGTCGGCTGGCAGAGGCCGGAGACGCGGCCGCGGAGGCTTTCGACCAGCGTCCTACCTTCGGCGAGTGTCAGGCGGAAATGCGACGTGCCCGGCGCGAGATCCGGATGATGCAGGTAATAGGGTTTGATGCGGTTCTCGACGAAGGTGCGCATCAGGTCCGCCAGCACGTCCGCGTCGTCGTTGATGCCCTTCAAAAGCACCGTCTGGCTGATCATCACCAGTCCGCTCTCGACGATCCGGGCGATGGCGGCGCGGGCCTCCGGCGTGAACTCGCGCGGGTGGTTGGCGTGGAGCGCCACATAGGTCGTCTTGCCGGAGGCCTTCAGCGCCGCCACGAGAGCCGCATCGATGCGCGCGGGATCGACCACGGGCACGCGGGTATGGAAACGCACGATCTTCACATGGGGAATGGCCGCAAGCCGTTCCATGATCGCCTGCAGCCGGCGCGGGGAGAGCACGAGCGGGTCGCCGCCGGTCAGGATCACCTCCCAGATTTCCGGGCGTTCGGCGATATAGGCGATCGCCGCATCGAGCGCCTTTGCCGACAGCGTGCCAAGCCCCTCCGGCCCGACCATTTCGCGGCGGAAGCAGAAGCGGCAATAGACCGGGCAGACATGCACGGCTTTCAAAAGCACGCGATCCGGGTAACGGTGCACGATGCCCTCGACGGGGCTGTGTGCGAGATCGCCGATCGGGTCGGCGCGTTCCTCCGGCAGCGTCACCAGTTCGGCGGCATCGGGAAGGAACTGGCGGGCGATCGGGTCGAGCGGATCGGTGGCATCCATCAAGGAGACCAGCGACGGCGTGACGGCGACGGCATAGCGCTCGGCAACGGCGGCCGTCTCGGCGCGCTTGGTCTCGGCAATGAGGCCGGCGTCGACGAGTTCCGCCACCGTCGTCAGGCTGCGTGCCGCCGTCATGGCGCCGTCTCCACGACGGGTGCCCAGATCACCTGGTCGATGCGCGACGCGCCGGTTGCCAGCATCACCAGCCGGTCGAAGCCGAGCGCGATGCCGCTCGCCTCGGGCATGACAGCAAGGGCGGCCAAAAAATCCTCGTCGAGCGGATAGGTCTCGCCATAGACGCGGGCCTTCTCAGCCATTTCCAGCTCGAAGCGCCGGCGCTGCTCGGCGGCGTCCGTCAGTTCGCCGAAGGCATTGGCCAGTTCCACGCCGC
The DNA here is from genome assembly GCF_009827055.1 of Shinella kummerowiae. Taxonomy (GTDB): domain Bacteria; phylum Pseudomonadota; class Alphaproteobacteria; order Rhizobiales; family Rhizobiaceae; genus Shinella; species Shinella kummerowiae. The sequence continues at coordinate 625,774 of NZ_WUMK01000002.1, read as the reverse complement.
AGGCATAGAGTTCGAACCGCTCGGCAACACGCCGGTCATGCGGCGCCGGCCGCGCGAGGGCGGCTTCCGCCACCGGATATTCGCAGAGAAAGGTGGCGCGGCCGAAGCCGAGGTCCGGCTCCACCTTTTCCACCAGCACCCGGCTGAACAGGTCGGCCCAGGTATCGTCCTCAGCAACGCGCAGACCGGCCGCCTGCATGGCGGAAGCCAGATGCTGCCGGTCCGTCGTGCCATCCGGATGGATCGATGCAAGGAGGTCGATGCCCGCGTGACGCTGGAAGGCGTCGGCCACGGTCAGCCGTTCCGGCACCTGCCTGGGATCGCAGACAGCACCGCGATAGGTGAGCATGGAAACGCCCGCGACTTCGGCGGCAAGCGCCAGCATCTCGGCGCAATCGGCCATCAGCGCGTCATAGGTCTCGCCGGCGCGATACCATTCCAGCATGGTGAATTCCGGGTGGTGCAGCGGCCCGCGCTCGCGGTTGCGATAGACATGGGCGAAGCAGGCGATGCGCGGCTCGCCGGCGGCGAGGATCTTCTTGCAGGCGAATTCCGGCGAGGTGTGCAGGTAAAGCGGCGTCTCGGCGCCGGAATGGCCGATGGCGGCCGTCTGGAAGGCGTGCAGATGCGCCTCGTTGCCGGGCGAGACCTGCAGCGTCGCCGTGTCCACCTCGACAAAATCGCGGGCCGCAAACCAGCCGCGCAACGCCGCCTGGATGCGGTTGCGGGCCATCAGGAACGGCCGGCGGTCGGCATGGACGTCGGGCGTCCACCAGGGCGAGGGTCTTTGGCGTGTGGCGCTCATGTGACAGGTTTCTTCGGCCATGCCGGCGGTGAGACTGGTGTTTTGCCGGAATATAGGATAGTTGCGGCCCCGAATACGCTTTTTCAGCGTCCGGGAAGGCGTCTCAGACGGTCCTCTACGACGCGATCCATCCAGTTACAAGGAAGACTTATGGTAAAGATCATCGCCTCTTCCGTCCGCAAGGGCAATGTCCTCGAGGTCGAAGGCAAGCTCTATGTCGTGCTGACGGCGCAGAACTTCCACCCGGGCAAGGGCACGCCGGTCACCCAGGTCGACATGCGCCGCATCTCCGATGGCGTGAAGGTCTCCGAACGCTACCGCACGACCGAGCAGGTCGAGCGCGCCTTCGTGGAAGATCGCGAGCACAACTTCCTCTACGAGGATGGTGAAGGCTACCACTTCATGAACCCGGAGAGCTACGACCAGCTCACCATGTCGGTCGAAGACATCGGCGATCTGAAGGCCTACCTGCAGGAAGGCATGACGGTCATCCTGTCGGTGCATGAAGGCGTCGCGATCGCCATCGACCTGCCGCGTCACGTCACGCTCGAGATCATGGAGACCGAGCCGGTCGTCAAGGGCCAGACGGCGTCGTCCTCCTACAAGCCGGCGATCCTGTCGAACGGCGTGCGCACGCTGGTGCCGCCGCACATTTCGGCCGGTACGCGCGTCGTCATCGCGACGGAAGACGGTTCCTACGTGGAACGCGCCAAGGATTGATTTGCCGAACGGCAAACCCTGAAGCCGCCCGCCGGACACGGCGCGGCGGCTTTTTTCTTTCAACTTGCGGAAAATCCGTTAAGACCACATCCCGGCTCTTACCGAACTGAGACGGGATCCCGCATGACCAAATTTGACGTGCTGACGGTTGGCAATGCCATCGTCGACATCATCGCGCGCTGCGACGAAAACTTCATCACGGACAACGGCATCATCAAGGGTGCGATGAACCTCATCGACGCCGAACGTGCCGAACTGCTCTATTCCCGCATGGGACCCGCGCTCGAGGCTTCCGGCGGCAGCGCTGGCAACACCGCCTCCGGCGTCGCAAGCTTCGGTGGCAAGGCTGCCTATTTCGGCAAGATCGCCAACGACCAGCTCGGCGACATTTTCATTCACGATATCCGCGCCCAGGGCGTGCATTTCGAAACGAAGCCGCTCGCCGGCCCCCCGCCGACCGCCCGCTCGATGATCTTCGTCACGCCCGATGGCGAGCGCTCGATGAACACCTATCTCGGCGCCTGCGTCGAGCTGGGACCGGAGGATGTCGAAGAGCAGGTCGTGGCCGAGGCCAAGGTCACCTATTTCGAAGGTTATCTGTGGGATCCGCCGCGCGCCAAGGATGCGATCCGCGAATGCGCCCGCATCGCCCACGCCCATGGCCGCAAAGTGTCGATGACGCTCTCCGACAGTTTCTGCGTAAACCGCTATCGCGGCGAATTCCTCGACCTCATGCGCTCCGGCACCGTCGACATCGTCTTTGCCAACAAGGCGGAAGCCCTGGCGCTTTACGAGACGGAGGATTTCGAGGAGGCGCTGACCCGCATCGCCAAGGATTGCCGTCTGGCAGCGGTGACGATGAGCGAGGAAGGCTCCGTCGTCCTGACGAAGGGCGAGCGCACCAAGGTGGATGCCATCCGTATTCCGAGCGTCGTCGATACCACGGGTGCGGGCGATCTCTATGCCGCCGGTTTCCTCTACGGCTACACGGCGGGCCGCTCGCTTGCCGATTGCGGCAAGCTCGGCAGCCTTGCCGCCGGTTTGGTCATCCAGCAGGTCGGTCCCCGTCCGCTGCTGTCGCTGGCGGACGAGGCGAAGAAGGTCGGCCTTATTTGAAAGCCTCGCCCGGATAGGCGCCCCAGATCTCGTTCTGCGAGACCCAGCCCGCCGTGCCGTCCACTTCGGCACGGCACCAGTCGCCGTTGCATTCGCCGACCTTGACGACGACGCCAGGCTGGATTTTGGCAATAAGCGTCGAATTCGGCATGCCCTCGCGGCGCATGTTCACATAGATGTCTTCGCCCTTGCCGCGCATCCAAGGCGCGGTCACGGCGGTGCGCTCGCCCGACAGCAGCGCCTGGTTGACCCAGCCTTCCGTGCCGTCGGCATCGCGGATGCGGCGCCAATTGTCATATTCCTGGATGATCTCGACCGGAACGCCGGACTTCAGATAGCGCCAGGCCACTGCATAATCGACGCTCGGGCCGACGCGCAGATTGACGCTCTTTGCCTTGAGGCTGACGAAGCGGGGCAGCGGCAGGCCGCTCGGCCCCTTGGCCGCCTGGGCATGGGCGGACTGGAGGCCCGCGACCGAAACGATGATGCCGGCAAGAGCGGCGAGACTGAGACGCACGACAAGGTTACGCATGGAACATCCGCACAAATGAATGAGGGCATCGGGTCGCCATGCCGGTCAGCGGTGGCAAATCGCGGGGACCGCACGATGGGCGGATTGTCTTCGCGACCGGGTCTGGTAGAAAATGCCCCTGATGAAGCAATCCTTGCCCAACTTGGTTAAGGACCCGTCAACAGGACGCCGGAACATCCCATGACCCAGAAGAAAAAACCGAAGGTCTATATCACCCGCCGCCTGCCCGAGGTCGTAGAGACCCGGATGCGCGAACTGTTCGACGCGGAACTCAACATCGACGACACGCCGCGCAGCCAGCCGGAGCTGGTCGCCGCCGTCAAATCGGCCGACGTGCTGGTGCCGACGCTGACGGACCGGATCGACGCCGCGCTCATCGAGCAGGCCGGACCGCAGCTGAAATTGATCGCCTGCTTTTCCAATGGCGTCGACAATGTCGATGTCGAGGCGGCCGCCCGGCGCGGCATCACCGTCACCAACACGCCGAACGTGCTGACCGAAGATACGGCCGACATGACGATGGCGCTGATTCTTGCCGCCCCTCGCAGGCTTGCGGAAGGTGCGCGCATCCTGACGGACCGCAAGGGCGAATGGGCCGGCTGGTCGCCGACCTGGATGCTTGGCCGGCGCATCTGGGGCAAGCGCCTCGGCATCGTCGGCATGGGCCGCATCGGTACCGCCGTCGCCAAGCGCGCCAAGGCCTTCGGCCTCTCCATCCATTACCACAATCGCCACCGCGTGCGCCCGGACACCGAAGACGCGCTGGAAGCGACCTATTGGGACAGCCTCGACCAGATGCTCGCCCGCGTCGACATCGTCTCGGTCAACTGCCCCTCGACGCCGGCGACCTACCACCTGCTCTCGGCCCGTCGGCTCGAGCTGATGCAGCCGTCGAGCTATATCGTCAACACGGCGCGCGGCGGTATCATCGACGAGACGGCGCTGATCAAGTGCCTGCGCGAAGGCAAGATCGCTGGCGCCGGCCTCGACGTGTTCGAGAACGAGCCGGCGGTCAATCCCAAGCTCCTGAAACTCGCCGCCGAGGGCAAGGTCGTGCTGCTGCCGCATATGAGCTCGGCGACGCTCGAAGGCCGCGTCGACATGGGCGAGAAGGTGGTGATCAACATCCGCACCTTCTTCGACGGCCACCGCCCGCCGGATCGCGTGCTGCCGAGCCGGGTCTAGCGAGACGTTTGCATGGGACGCAACTCCCTTCTCCCCCACGGGGAGAAGGTGGCCCGAAGGGTCGGATGAGGGGGTGGCGCGCCAAGCAAGCCGATATGCCTGCGATATCCCCCTCATCCCGCTGCCGCGACCTTCTCCCCGCGGGGGGGAAGGGGCAGGAAGGACCGTCTCGTCGTAAGAACTAACCCTTCCGCCGCCGGTACTTCAGCGTCTCGAACCGTGCGGCGAGGCCGTCATACAGCATCAGGCGGCCCACCAGTGGCTCTCCGGCGCCGGTGACGAGCTTGATGACCTCCATCGCCATCAAGGTGCCGATGACGCCGGTCAGCGCGCCGACGATGCCGGCTTCCGCGCAGGCCGGTACGACGCCCGGGGGCGGGGCGGAGGGGAAGAGGTCGCGGTAGCCGGGATTGAGGGCGCCATCCGCGCCGGCCTCGTAGGGCTTCAGCACGGTCAGCGAGCCATCGAACCGGCCGACGGCGCCGGTGACGAGCGGAATGCGCGCGGTTTCTGCGGCATCGGCGGAGAGATAGCGCGTGTCGAAATTGTCAGAACCGTCGACGAGCAGATCGTATCCGGCAAGCAATGACGCCGCGTTCTCCGCCGTCAGCCGTTCCGCGATGCCGGAGAAACGCACATGCGGGTTGAGGCGGGTGACAGCGGTCTCGGCGCTGGCGATCTTCGCCATGCCGATGCCGGCCGTGTCGTGGATGATCTGGCGCTGGAGATTGGACAGCGACACCGTGTCGTCGTCGGTAACGCCGAGATGGCCGATGCCGGCGGCGGCGAGATACTGGATGACGGGGGCGCCGAGGCCACCGGCGCCGATCACCAGCACGTTCGCCTGCTTGAGCTTCTGCTGGCCTGCACCGCCGATTTCGGCAAGCACGATATGGCGGCGGTAGCGGTCGATTTCGTCGGCGCTGAGGGGATCGGTCATGTCACAATGCCTCCGTTCGAGACGGTGAGAAACTGCGCGCGCTCGCCGAGCGCGTCGAACATCGACCGGTCGGTGCCGGTCATGAAGGCCTGGCCGCCGAGCGCGTCGACCCGGTCGAACAGGGCGGCGCGCCGGCCCTCGTCGAGATGGGCGGCGATCTCGTCGAGCAGCAGCACCGGCGCATGGCCCGTCATGCCGCCGACGAGGCCGGCATGGGCGAGGATAAGACCGACGAGCAGCGCCTTCTGCTCGCCCGTGGAGCAGCGCTCCGCCTCCATGTCCTTCTCGCGGTGGCGAATGAGCAGGTCGGCGCGGTGCGGACCGTCCAGCGTGCGGCCGGCCGCCGCGTCGCGGTAGCGCCCGCTCTGCAGCATGTCGAGATAGATGTCCTCGATCTCGTAGGCCGGCCGCTGCCATTCCTCGTCGAGAAAGCCGGACAGCCGCATGGTGGCGGAGGGGAACGGTCCGTCATCGCGTGCCGCTTCCACCAAACCAGAAATGAGGCCGACGAGTTCATGGCGGGCATGCGCCATGGCGATGCCCAGTTCGGCCATCTGCTTTTCCAGCGCCGTCAGCCAGGCGGGATCCGGCCGTGGTTCGGAAAGCAGCCGGTTGCGGCCGCGCATCGCTTTCTCGAAATCCGCCGCGCGCCGGCCGTGTTCGGGATCGAGCGACAGCACGAGCCGGTCGAGGAAACGGCGGCGATCGGCGGAGGGACCGGTGAACAGGCCGTCCATGGAGGGTGTCAGCCACACGACGCGCAGGTGATCGAGCAACTCGTCGACGGTGCGGGCCGGCGTGCCGTTCAGCCGCAGTTTTCGCGCCTGACCCTCGTCGCCGCCTTCCGTGCCGGTGCCGATATCGACCTCGTCCATCATGCCGTCGACCGTCGCGAAGATGGTGAAGCCGGCTTCGGCGCCGGCGCGCACGACGTCGCCATAGGCGGCGCGGCGCAGGCCACGGCCGGGCGAGAGCAGCGAGACCGCTTCCATCAGGTTCGTCTTGCCCGCACCATTCTGTCCGGTCAGCACGACGTGCCGGCCGTCGAGCGGCAGCGACAGGCCCGCATAGTTGCGGAAATCCGTGAGCTTGAGGCGGGAGAGCGAAACCTTGTGCGGCATGGGGCCAGAGCTAGAGCATTTTTCCGCCAAGGGGAATCACCGCCGGCGCATAAATCGGGCAACAACAGAAAGATGCGGCAACCCGTTGAGGCCGCGTCCCGCATAGATGGGGGTTGTGCAGGGCGAAGGCAAATGCCGTTCGGCAGACACGATGGCGTGAGAGCGGTTGCCTGTGCGGCCGGGAGGGGGTAATCGAAAGGCCCGCCAGCGCGTTCCGCATCCTCCCCTTCAAGCCCGCAGGTCCTTGCCTTGTCTTCTTCCGCTCGTCCCGTCTTCGACCGCTCCTTCTCCGCCTTCCTCTTCGACATGGACGGCACGATCATCAACTCCATTCCGGCGACGGAACGGGTGTGGACCAATTGGGCGCTGAAGCACGGCCTCGACGTCGCGACCTTCCTGCCGACCATGCACGGCGTGCGCGGCATCGACACGATCACGCGGCTTGGCCTGCCGGGCGTCGACCCGGTGGCGGAGGCAAAGGAGGTCGAACAGCAGGAGATGGACGATGTCGAAGGCATCGTGCCGATTTCCGGCGCGATCGATTTTCTGAAGTCGCTTCCGGCCGGCCGCTGGGGCATCGTCACCTCCGCGCCCGTGGCGCTCGCCCGTCGCCGCCTCGCGGCAACCGGCATCCCGCTGCCCGAGGTGATCGTGACGGCCGATGACGTGACCAAGGGCAAGCCCGCGCCGGATGGCTACCGGCTGGGTGCGCAGAGGCTCGGGTTTGATTCGGCCGATTGCCTGGTTTTCGAAGACGTCCCGGCCGGTATTCTGGCCGGCGAGGGCGCGGGCGCCCATGTCGTCGTCATGACAGCGACGCATCATCACCCGATCGAAACGGGCCATCCGCTTCTGAAGAACTATGACGGCGTGAGTGTCGAGCAACAGGCCGACGGCACGCTGAAGCTGCTGCGCGCCGCAGGCTGAGCCACGGCGCGCGCGTTTCGAGGGTTAGTGCGCGCCCGACATGTCGCCGAGCACGTCCTTCGACGCGACGGTGGAATCGGCGTTCAGCGTGTAGACCATCGGCACGCCGGTCGCGAGGTTGAGCTTCAGGATCTCTTCCTTCGACAGCTTGTCGAGCACCATGACGAGCGAGCGCAGCGAATTGCCGTGCGCAGCGACCAGCACCTTCTCGCCGCGCAACACGCGCGGCAGGATTTCCGTCAGGTAGTACGGCCAGACGCGGGCGCCCGTGTCGCGCAGGCTCTCGCCGCCCGGCGGGGGAATGTCGTAGGAACGGCGCCAGATATGGACCTGCTCCTCGCCCCATTTTTCGCGGGCATCGTCCTTGTTGAGGCCGGAAAGGTCGCCGTAGTCGCGCTCGTTCAGCGCCTGGTCGCGGATCGTCTCGAGGCCCTGCTGGCCGATCTCGTCGAGAATGAGCGTCAGTGTCTTCTGGGCGCGGGAGAGGTCCGACGTGAAGGCGATGTCGAACTTGATGCCGGTCTCGGCGATCGCCTTGCCGCCGGTCTTGGCTTCCTCGACACCGAGCGCCGTCAGGTCCGGGTCACGCCAGCCGGTGAAAAGGTTCTTCAGGTTCCATTCGCTCTGGCCGTGGCGAACAAGGACGAGGGTTCCGCTCATATGGTCTGTCTCCCAGTGGTGAATTTCAGTTGAGCCCGAGCACGTCGAGCATGGAATAGAGGCCGGGCTTCTTGTCGCGTGCCCACAGTGCCGCCTGCACTGCGCCGCGTGCGAAGATCGATCGGTCGGTCGCGCTGTGCGACAGCGTCACCATTTCGCCTTCGCCGGCAAGCATCACCGAGTGGTCGCCGATGACCGAGCCGCCGCGCAGCGTGGCAAAGCCGATCGTCCCGGCGGGGCGCGGGCCGGTATGGCCGTCGCGCACGCGCACGGAGTTTTCCGCAAGCGAGATCCCACGGCCCTTGGCGGCGGCATTGCCGAGCAGCAGCGCGGTGCCGGAGGGGGCGTCGACCTTGTGCTTGTGGTGCATTTCCAGCACCTCGATGTCCCAGTTATCAGGGCCGAGCGCCCGCGCGGCGGTTTCCGTCAGCACGCCGAGCAGGTTGACGCCGAGGCTCATATTGCCGGACTTGACGATGCGGGCATGGCGCGCGGCAGCCTTGATCTTCTCGTCGTCCGCCGCCGAGCAGCCGGTGGTGCCGATCACATGCACGATACGCGCCTGCGCGGCGAGGCCGGAAAATTCGATGGAGGCTGCCGGCGCGGTGAAGTCGAGCACGCCTTCCGCCGCGACGAAGGCTTCGAGCGGCTTGTCGGTGATCTTGACGCCGATCGGGCCAAGGCCGGCAAGTTCGCCGGCATCGCGGCCGACAAAGGGCGAGCCCTCGCGTTCGATCGCCGCAAAGACCTCCGCGCCCTCGATGGCGTGGATCGTCCGGATCAGCGTCTGGCCCATGCGGCCCGCAGCCCCCACGACGACCAGCTTCATTGCGTTGCCGCTCATTGTCCCGTCCCTACTGTCTATTTGTCCGTGCTGCCGGCCGGCGCCTGGAGGCTGTTGAGGCGAGCGTAAAGGCCGTTATCGCGGCCTGCAAGCGCCTCATGCGTGCCCTCTTCGGCGACCTGGCCGTCCTGCATCACGATGATCTTGTCGGCGCGCACGACGGTCGACAGCCGGTGCGCGATGACGACGACGGTGCGCCCGCTCATCGCTTCGTCCAGCGCCTTCTGCACGGCCTGCTCCGATTCGGTGTCGAGCGCGGATGTCGCTTCGTCGAGCAGCAGGATCGGCGCATTGCGCACCAGCGCGCGGGCGATCGACAGCCGCTGGCGCTGGCCGCCGGAGAGCGTCACGCCGTTTTCGCCGACGGGCGTGTCATAACCGAGCGGCTGGGCAAGGATGAAGTCGTGCGCATAGGCGTGGCGCGCGGCCTCCTCGATGTCGGCGTCCGTCGCATCCGGGCGTCCATAGCGGATATTGTCGCGGATCGTGCCCTCGAACAGATAGGGCTGCTGCGATACATAGGCGATGGCATTGCGCAGCGATTGCTTGGTGACATGGGCGATGTCCTGCCCGTCGATCAGGATCTCGCCCTCTACCGGATCATAGAAGCGCGGAATGAGATTGATCACCGTCGACTTGCCGGCGCCGGACGGGCCGACCAGCGCCGTCGTCTTGCCGCCCTCGGCGGTGAAGCTCACGCCCTTCAGGATCGTCTCGGTTTCCGAGTAGCCGAAGCGCACATTCTGGAAGGCGACCGTCGCATCGGAGATGGCGAGTGGCTTGGCATCGGCACGGTCGGCCTGGCGCGGCTGCAGGTCGAGGATCTCGTAGATCATCCGCGCGTTCACGACGGCGCGCTCCATCGAGACCTGCAGGCGGGCAAGGCGCTTGGCCGGGTCATAGGCCATCAGCAGGGCCGTGACGAAGGAGAAGAAGGCGCCCGGCAGCACGCCGCCATAGATCGAACGATAGGCCGCGTAGGCGAGCACGCCGGAAATGGCAAAGCCGGCGAAGGTTTCCGTCATCGGCGCAGTGCGTTCGGTCAGCCGCGCGATGCGGTTGGAGCGGCTCTCGGCCCGGCCGATAATGTCCTCGACCTTGGTCTTGAGCTGGCCCTCCATTGTGAAGGCCTTGACGATGGCGATGCCCTGGATGGTCTCCTGCATGGCGCCGAGAACGTGGCTGTTCAGCTCCACGGATTCGCGCGTCGCGCTGCGCAGGCGCCTGGAGACGTAACGCAGGCCGATGATCAGCGGCGGGGCGATGACGAAGACGATCAGCGTCAGCAGCCAGTCCTTGGAGATCATCACGCCGATGAGGGCGACAAGCGTTAGGAAGTCGCGGGCAACGGAGGTCACCGTCATGTTGAGCACGTCGCGGATGCCCGTGACGTTCTGGCTGATCTGCGCGGCGAGATAGGCCGAGCGCGCCTCGTTGAAGAAGCCCACGCTGAGCGCCATCAGGTGCGAGAAAAGCCGGCGCTGGTAACGCGCGACGATGTTGTTGCCGATCTTCGACAGGATGACGGCCTGGTAATAGGTCGCGAAGCCGCGCAGCACGAAGGCGATGAAGATCGAGACGCAAATGATGGCGACGAGGTCGGCGCGCTTGTTGGCGAATGCCTCGTTGACGACGGCTTCCATGATCCAGGCGGTAAAGCCGGTCGTGCCGGCAACCACGGCCAGGCAGAGGATGGCGATCACATAACCACGGACGTGCTCGCGGCCATTTTCGGCGATGATGCGCTTGAGCACGGTGGCGACGGTGTCGGAGCTGACATGGGGGCGCTCGGTGCGACTCTTATCGGCCAATAATCTGACTTTCCTGCACGGTCTCGACCGGCATGCGCCGGTCTGTTGGCCGCTCTATAGGACGCTGGTTCTCCTTTGGCGAGTCCGTGGCGCCGTGAAGCGCCGTCCGGCGCCTCACCTTTTCCAGTGGCGTCCCTCGGTTGCAACACCAAAACGGTCCGGCATGCGCGCGAAGGCGGCAAGGCCGGCGAGTGCCGCGACCGGGTGCGTGACCACATAGGTCGGGATCGATTTCAACAGCGCGCTGTGCGGCGCCTTGTCCTCGAAGGCGGCGCGGAACTCCGGTCCGCGCAGCGCGGGCAGGATTTTCTGCGAGATGCCACCGGCAAGGAACACGCCGCCTTTCGCCATGAAGATCATCGCCATGTCGCCGGCCACGCGGCCGAGATAGGTCGAAAACAGCGAGACGGTCTCGATCGCCGCGCGGTCCGCCTGCGCTAAGGCCTTCGCGGTCACGTCGGCGGGGGTTTCCAATGGCGCATCGATGCCATCGGCTGCCGAGACGGCATGGTAGATGTTCATGATGCCGCGGCCGCACAGCAGCTGTTCGGCGGAGATGCGGCCCTCGATCGGCTCGAGGAACGGCCAGATCTGGTAGTCACGCTCGCTGCGCGGGCCGACATCCACATGGCCGCCTTCGCCGGGAACCGGAAACCAGGTGTGGCGGGCATGCACGAGGCCGGCGACGCCAAGCCCGGTGCCGGGGCCGAGCACGGCGCGCGAGGCGGCGCTGCGCTCGATGCCGGGGCCGATCTTTTCCCGGTCGCTCTCGTCGAGCGAGGCGGTGGCAAGCGCCTGCGCCTCGAAGTCGTTGACCAAGAGCACGTCCTCGAAGCCGAGATTGGCGATCATGTCGCGCGGCCGCACCACCCAGGGGCAATTGGTCAAGGGCACCTCGTCGCCCTCGATCGGGCCGGCCAGCGCCAGGATCGCCGAGCGCGGCTGGACCGAGCTTTTGTCGAGAATGCACTGCTGGAGCGCGTCGTCGATATTGGCAAAATCGGCGGTCTGGACGATCGGGAACTGTTTCGGCTCGGCAAAGACATCGACCAGCAGCGCGAAGCGCGCATTGGTGCCGCCGATATCGCCGACGAGGATGGGGAAGGGGAGGTTCGTTTCGTTGTCGCCCGGTCGTGCCATCAAGCTGTCCCGTTCTTTCGCGTGGATGTGCTGCTTTTCGCCTATCTGCGGCAGAGGTTGCCGTCAATCGCCGGCAAAGTCGAGCAGGTGTTCGGCCGTTGCCCGGTTCAGCGCCATCGGAATGTCATAGACGATGGCCAGCCGCATCAGCGCCTTGACGTCCACATCGTGCGGCATGGGGGTGAGCGGATCGACGAAGAAGATCAGGAGATCGACCTCGCCGGTCGCGATCAGCGCGCCGATCTGCTGGTCGCCGCCGAGCGGGCCGCTTTTCAGCCGGGTCACGTCGAGGCTGGGGCAGGCCTCCAGCACCCTTCCGCCGGTCGTGCCGGTGGCAAAGATCTTCGCCTGCGCCAGAACCGCCTCGTTCTGCAGCGCGAAGGCCGCCATGTCGTCCTTCTTCTCGTCATGCGCGATGAGCGCGATGCATTTCTGGCGCGACATAGGCGGTTCCCGATGATTTTTAAATCGATTTGAACGCCTTATACAAAAGCGGCGGAGCCTTGAAAAGCCCCGCCGCCGGATGGCTTACTGAAACGGACGCGGAATCGGGATCGGCACGATGGCCGGCAGCGCGGTGTCGGCCGCGATGACCGATTCGATCGTGCGGCCTGCGCTCTCGCCGCCGCCGCTGGAAAAGGCGAGCGCCGTCGAGGTGCCGCCATTGCCCTGGTAGGTCACTTCCTGCTCGGAGGCCGGCGAGGGGCCGGCAAGCACCGCGCTGCACGCCTTCGGCAGGTTCGCGAGCGTGAGGTACCAGGGCTTGACCGGCTTGGCATCCTTCTTCGGCTTGGGCTTCGCCCATGGTTCCTTGGTGAACCACCAGTCGAGCGAGGCGTCGCAGCCGTCGCCGGCCGCCACCTTCGCCTGCGGCTTGCAGCCGGCCGCGCCTTCCGGGCACTTGATGCGGATGTGGAAGTGTTCGTCATGGCCATAGATCGGCCGCACCTTGCCGAGCAGCGAGCGGTCGCCCTGCCAGGTGTCGCAGAGCTTCCTCTTGATCGCCGGATTGACGAAGACGCGCTCGACCTGCGGATAGCTCGCCGCCTTCATGACGAGACGGGCGTGGGTGGAGGTCCAGCGGCGCGAATCGACCGTCAGGAACTTGCTCTTGTCGAGCATGGACGTGAAGGGCAGTTCGTCGCGTTCCTGGGCGGAAAGCCGGCGGTCGGGCATCGGCGTGAACCAGATGTCGGCATCGAGGCCAACCTGATGCGAGGCGTGGCCCGACAGCATAGGTCCGCCGCGCGGCTGCGAGATATCGCCGAGCAACAGCCCCGGCCAGCCCAGTTTCTGCGCGTCCTGGGAAAACTCCTCCAGAAGCGCGATCATCTGCGGATGACCCCAGCGCCGGTTGCGCGACAGCCGCATCGCCTGCCAGGCCGGGCCGTCCGTCGGGATCGCCACCGCACCCGCAATACAGCCCTTGGCATAGGAGCCATAGGAGGCCGTCGCCATCTTGGCCGGCAGCCGTTTCGCCCCGAAAAGCTCCTTGGCGGGTCGCTCCTCGGCAGCCAGTGGCTGGGCAAGCGCCGTCAGCGCAAGGCCGGCGGCGATCAGGCAGGTGGTCAGGCGGGAAATCAGGGGATGCACGGGCAGTATCCGGTCTTGGTGGCGCAATCGTTGCGAAAGGTTAAAGGATCATCCTTTCGCGGAAGTGAATCGATGGCCCGAATAGGCGCGACAAAAACCGCCGCTTTGATGGCAGGCCTGTCATTTGCCCGGATTTTGCCTATTCTCTGCTGCAAGCTCCGGCAAAATGACTGAAAGGGAATTGGCATGCACTCAGCCTTCGGGAGAACCTTGTTCACGGCGGCGCTGGCTTTATCGCTGGCGGTCGCGACCGGCACGAAGGCCCAGGAGACGAAAGAGCCGGTCTGGCGCAGCGGCGTCTCGACGATCGGCGAGCTGAAACGCCCCAACGGCTTCGAACGCTTTGACTACGTCAATGCCGATGCGCCGAAGGGCGGCGAGCTGAAACTGTCCGAAACCGGCACCTACGACACGTTCAACCCGATCCTTTCCAAGGGCGAGGCGGCGACCGGCGTCACGTCGCTCGTCTTCGATACGCTCTTGAAATCCGCCGAGGACGAGGTCACCGCCTCCTACGGGCTGCTCGCCGAGGGCGTCTCCTATCCCGACGACTTTTCCTCCGCGACATTCCGGCTGCGTCCCGAAGCGAAATGGGCGGACGGCCAGCCGGTGACGGCGGAAGACGTCATCTTCTCCTTCGAGAAGTCGAAGGAGCACAACCCCCTTCTCTCGAACTACTATCGCCATGTGATCTCAGCCGAAAAGACCGGCGAACGCGATGTCACCTTCCGCTTCGACGAGAAGAACAATCGCGAACTGCCGAACATTCTCGGCCAGTTCCCCATCGTGCCGAAGCATTGGTGGGAGGGCCAGGACGCGAAGGGCAACAAGCGCGATATCAGCAAGAGCACGCTGGAACCGGTCATGGGCTCGGGCCCGTACAAGATCGCCTCGTTCCAGGCCGGCGGCTCGATCCGCTTCGAATTGCGCGACGACTATTGGGGCAAGGACGTCAACGTGAATGTCGGCCAGAACAATTTCGGCACGATCACCTACACGTTCTTCGGCGACAAGAGCGTCGAGTTCGAAGCCTTCCGCGGCGGCAATGTCGACTTCTACCGCGACGGCAGTGCCAGCAACTGGGCGACCCGATACGATTTTCCGGCCGTGAAGGATGGCCGCGTGGTGCGCGAGGAGATCGAGAACCCGCTGCGCGCCACAGGCATCATGCAGGCCTTCGTGCCGAACCTGCGACGCGAAAAATTCAAGGACCAGAAGGTGCGTGAGGCGATGAACTACGCCTTCGATTTCGAGGACCTGAACAAAACCCTCGCGTATAACGCCTACCAGCGTGTCGACAGCTATTTCTGGAACACCGAGCTTGCCTCCAAGGGCCTGCCCGAAGGCCGTGAGAAGGAGATCCTGGAAGAGCTGAAGGATAAGGTTCCTGCCGCGGTCTTTACCACGCCCTACACGAACCCCGTGAACGGCGACCCGCAGAAGGTCCGCGACAACCTGCGCAAGGCGATCGGGCTCTTCAGGGAGGCCGGTTATGAGCTGAAGGGCAACAAGCTGGTGAATGCCAAGACCGGCGAACCTTTCGCTTTCGAGATCCTTCTGTCCAGCCCGTCCTTCGAGCGAACGGTCGCGCCTTTCGTGGCGAGCCTGAAGAAAATCGGCATCGACGCCCGCATGCGCACCGTCGACGCCTCGCAATATACCAATCGTGTCAGAAGCTTCGACTATGACATGATCTACGGCATCTGGGCGCAGACGCTGGTGCCCGGCAACGAGCAGAGCGACTATTGGGGCTCCGCCTCTGTCGACCAGCAGGGCTCGAAGAACTATGCGGGCATTTCCGATCCGGCAATCGACGAACTGATCCGCAAGATCATCTTCGCGCCGACCCGGGACGAGCTGATTGCGACCACGCGCGCTCTCGACCGGGTGCTTTTGGCGCATCACTATGTCGTGCCGCTGTTCTACTCCAAGGCCCAGCGTATCGCCTACTGGAATCACCTCGTGCGCCCTGCGGAACTGCCCTATTACGGCCTGGGCTTTCCGGATGTCTGGTGGTCGAAAAATGCTGCGAAATGAGCCGGGGCTTGCGCCGTGCGGCGTCCTCGGCTCCATATAGCGGCGACGAATCACCGCCGCGGCGAGCGGCGGCAGCACGGAAGGGTTGGGCTTGACCGACGGGACTGCGCCAAAACAAGAAGACCGGCAACAGGCTGTGGCGGGTAATCGCTGATGGGCGGCTATATCCTTCGCCGAATCCTGCTGATGATCCCGACGATCTTCGGCATCATGGCGATCTCCTTTGCCATCGTGCAGTTCGCGCCGGGCGGCCCGGTCGAGCAGGTGATCTCGGACCTCACCAACCAGAGTTCCGGCGATCGCCTTTCCGGCGGAACCGAGATGTCGCAGGAACTCTCGCAGGACAGCGCTTATCGCGGCGCGCGCGGCCTCGATCCGGAATTCATCGCCAAGCTGGAAAAGCAATTCGGCTTCGACAAGCCGCCGCTCGAGCGCTTCGTCACGATGATGTGGGACTATATCCGCTTCGATTTCGGCGAGAGCTTCTTCCGCAACACCGCCGTGATCGATCTCATTGCGCAGAAACTGCCGGTCTCCATCTCGCTCGGCGTCTGGATCCTCATCTTCTCCTACGCGATCTCCATCCCGCTCGGCATCCACAAGGCGGTGAAGGACGGCTCGGCGTTCGACGTCTGGACCTCCGGCATCATCATCGTCGGTTATGCCGTGCCGAGCTTCCTCTTCGGCATCCTGCTGATCGTGCTTTTTGCCGGCGGCTCGTTCTTCGACTGGTTCCCGCTGCGCGGCTTCGTCTCCGACAATTTCGACAGCCTCGCCTGGTGGCAGAAGCCGCTCGATTATATGTGGCACATGACGCTGCCGCTGATCACGCTGCTGCTGTCTGCCTTCGCCACGACGACGCTTCTGACGAAAAACTCGTTCATCGACGAGATCAAGAAGCAATATGTCACCACGGCGCGCGCCAAGGGCCTGACCGAGAGCCAGGTGCTCTACGGCCACGTCTTCCGCAACGCCATGCTGATCATCATCGCCGGTTTCCCCGGTGCCTTCATCTCGGCCTTCTTCACGGGTTCGCTGCTCATCGAATATATCTTCTCGCTCGATGGCCTCGGCCGCCTCGGCTACGATTCGATCGTCCGGCGCGACTATCCGATCGTCTTCGCGACGCTCTTCATCTTCTCGCTGATGGGCCTCGTCGTCAGCCTCATCTCCGACCTCATCTATACCTGGGTCGATCCGCGCATCGATTTCGAGCGGAGGGATGTCTGATGAGTGCCGTCATCGACGCAAAACCCATGGCACCACCGCGCAAGGGCCTGCTCAATCCGACCAACCTGCGCCGCTGGGAGAATTTCAAGGCGAACCGCCGCGGTTACTGGTCGCTCTGGATCTTCCTGGTCATCTTCGTCCTCAGTCTGTTTGCCGAGTTCATTGCCAATGACCGGCCGATCATGGCGTCCTACAAGGGCGAACTGCTCTTCCCCGTGGTCATCAGCTATCCGGAAGAAAAGTTCGGCGGCTTCCTCGCGGAAACGGACTACCGCTCCGATTTCATCACGGACGAGATCAAGGCGAACGGCTGGATGATCTGGCCGCCGATCCGCTATTCCTACAACACGACCAATTCCAACATTCCCCATTCCGCGCCGACCAAGCCGTTCTGGCTGATGGACGAGGCGGAGCGCTGCGCCGGGTATCCGGGCGGTGCGGCGGACCCGAACTGCACCTGGAACAACCTCAACTGGCTCGGCACGGACGATCAGGCGCGCGACGTGCTCGCCCGGGCCATCTATGGTTTCCGCATCTCGGTGCTGTTCGGCCTGGCGCTCACCGTCGCATCGGCCGTCGTCGGGGTCACGGCCGGCGCCATACAGGGCTATTTCGGCGGCTGGACCGATCTGCTGCTGCAGCGCTTCATCGAGATCTGGTCGTCGATGCCGGTGCTCTACATCCTGCTGATCATCGCCGCGATCCTGCCGCCCGGCTTCTGGATCCTGCTCGGCATCATGCTCTTGTTTTCCTGGGTCGGCTTCGTCGGCGTGGTGCGCGCGGAATTCCTGCGCGCCCGCAATTTCGAATATGTGCGGGCGGCGCGCGCGCTCGGCGTCGGCAACATCACGATCATGTACCGGCATCTGCTGCCCAACGCGATGGTGGCGACGCTGACCTTCCTGCCGTTCATCCTGTCCGGCTCGATCACCACGCTCACCTCGCTCGACTTCCTGGGCTTCGGCATGCCGCCGGGTTCGGCGTCGCTTGGCGAACTGGTCGCGCAGGGCAAGAACAACCTTCAGGCCCCGTGGCTCGGCTTCACCGCTTTCGCCGTCATGTCCATCATGCTGTCGCTCCTGATCTTCGTCGGCGAAGCGACGCGCGATGCCTTCGATCCGAGGAAGACCTTCCGGTGAGCGCTGAAAAATCCGAAACCATCCTGTCCGTCCGTGATCTATCGGTTGCTTTCCACCAGGGCGGCAACACCTCGACCGCGGTCGATCATGTCTCGTTCGACATCCGGCGCGGCGAGGTCGTGGCGCTGGTCGGCGAATCCGGCTCCGGCAAGTCGGTGACCGCCAACTCGATCCTGCGGCTCCTGCCCTATCCCGCCGCAAGCCACCCGTCCGGCGAGATCTTTTTCAACGGCAAGGACCTGCTCAAGGCCTCCGACGCCGAGCTGCGCAATGTGCGCGGCAACGACGTCACGATGATCTTCCAGGAGCCGATGACCTCGCTCAACCCGCTGCATTCGATCGAGCGGCAGATCGGCGAGATCCTCGAACTGCACCAGGGCATCGCGGGTGCCGCCGCACGCAGCCGCATTCTCGAACTGCTCAACCAGGTCGGCATCCGCGAGCCGGAAAAGCGCCTTGCCGCCTATCCGCACGAGCTGTCCGGCGGCCAGCGCCAGCGTGTCATGATCGCCATGGCGCTCGCCAACCGACCGGAACTGCTGATCGCCGACGAGCCGACGACGGCCCTCGACGTCACCGTGCAGGCGCAGATCCTGGCGCTCCTGAAAAACCTCAAGGAAGAGCACGGCATGTCCATGCTCTTCATCACGCACGACCTCGGTATTGTCCGGAAGTTCGCCGACCGGGTCTGCGTGATGACCAAGGGCAGGATCGTCGAGACCGGCCCGGTGGAAGACATCTTTTCCAACCCGCAACATGCCTATACGCGCCACCTGCTCGCCTCTGAGCCGAAGGGCCTGCCGCGGCCGGGCGATGACAGCCAGCCCGTCATCATGGAAGCGGAAGACGTCAAGGTCTGGTTCCCGATCAAGGCGGGTTTTCTCCGCCGCGTCGTGGATCATGTGAAGGCCGTGGACGGCATCGATCTCAAGCTGCGCGCCGGCCACACGCTCGGCGTTGTCGGCGAATCCGGCTCGGGCAAGACGACGCTCGGCCTCGCGCTCACAAGGCTCATCGCCTCGAAGGGCCGCATCGCCTTTGTCGGCCAGGACATTGCCGGCCATTCCTTCGGCGAGATGCGGCCGCTGCGGCGGCGCATGCAGATCGTCTTCCAGGATCCCTTC
Organism: Shinella kummerowiae; assembly: GCF_009827055.1. Taxonomy (GTDB): domain Bacteria; phylum Pseudomonadota; class Alphaproteobacteria; order Rhizobiales; family Rhizobiaceae; genus Shinella; species Shinella kummerowiae. Next base: position 606,850 of record NZ_WUMK01000002.1, on the reverse strand, counting down.
GGTTCGCTGTCGCCGCGCATGTCGGTCGCCGATATCGTCGCGGAAGGCCTGAAGGTCCACGAGCCGTCGCTCTCCGAAGCCGAGCGCGACCACCGCGTCGCCTCCGCGCTGGAGGAAACCGGCCTCGATCCGACGACCCGCTGGCGCTATCCGCACGAATTTTCCGGTGGCCAGCGCCAGCGTATCGCGATTGCCCGCGCCATGGTGCTGAAGCCGGAATTCGTCATGCTCGACGAGCCGACCTCCGCACTCGACATGAGCGTGCAGGCGCAGGTCGTCGAGCTGCTGCGCGATCTTCAGGTCCGGCACAATCTCGCCTATCTGTTCATCAGCCACGACCTGAAGGTCGTGCGCGCGCTGGCCAACGACATTATCGTCATGCGCGCCGGACGCGTGGTGGAGAAGGGGGCAGCGAAGGACGTCATCGAGCGGCCGAGCGAGGCCTATACCAAGGCGCTGATGGCCGCGGCCTTCAATCTGGAAGCCGTCCGCAGCGAGACCATCAGCCAATAGTGCGCAGCCAGCAGCAGGAAACAGCATGACGAAAAGCCCGATCATCATCGATCTGAAATTCGATCAGGAGCAGGTCGCGGCCGCCCTCAAGGGCGCCTTTGCCGATCGCGAGGTGATCAACCTGTTGCATCCTGCAAGCCGCAAGCGCGACCTCTCCGGCGTCGACTATGCCGTGGTGTGGAAGCCGGGCGCCGATCTCTTTTCGCGCGCAAAGGACCTCAAGGTCGTCTTCTCCGGCGGCGCCGGCGTCGACCATGTGCTGACGCTGCCCGGCCTGCCGGACGTGCCGCTCGTCCGCTTCGTCGACGATACCTTGACGACGCGCATGAGCGAATGGATCGTCATGCAGTGCCTGCTGCACCTGCGCCAGCACCAGGCCTACGAAGCACAGCGCCAGAAGCGTGTCTGGCGGGAACTCGCTCAGCCGGAGGCGAAGGAACTCACCGTCGGCATCATGGGGTTTGGCGTGCTGGGGCAGGATTCGGCAGCGAAGCTGAAGGCGATGGGCTTCAACGTCATCGGCTGGTCGCGCAGCCGCAAGCAGGTCGATGGTTTCGAGACCTTCGATGCGGCCGGCCTCGACGCCTTCCTCGCCCGGACGGATATCCTCGTCGGTCTGCTGCCGCTGACGCCCGAGACCAAGGGCATCTTCAACACCGGCCTCTTTAGCCGCTTGAGCCGCAAGGGCCCGTTCGGTGCCCCGGTCTTCATCAATGCCGGCCGCGGCGGCAGCCAGGTGGAGGCGGATATCGTCGCCAGCCTGAATGACGGCACGTTGCGCGGCGCCTCGCTCGATGTTTTCGAGCAGGAGCCGCTGCCGCTCGAAAGCCCGCTCTGGTCGATGGACAAGGTGTTCATCACGCCGCACGCTGCCGCCGCTTCGGACGTCGCGGCGCTCTTCCGCCACGTCGCCGGCCAGATCGAACGGCTCGAGAGCGGCAAGCCGCTGGAGCATCTGGTCGATCGCAGCGCGGGCTACTAGGACCGTTTCCTCTCCCGGCATGACAGGGGAGCGTTTTGGAGTTCAGGGCCGGCGGTAACCCGTCGGCTGCTGATAGAGCCAGCCGATACGCTCGACGGCCGCATCCAGCCCCTCGCGCGCCACGCTCATCGTGTGGCCGTTGGCATGGAGGATGGTCTTCTCGTCCTCCATGATCGCCACATGGCCTTTCCAGAAGACGAGGTCGCCGCGGCGGAGCGCGTCGCGCTCGATCGGCGTGCCGAGACCGGCGGCCTGCATGTCGGAATCGCGCGGCGCCGTCCGGCCGGTCATCATCATCGACAGTTGCACGAGGGCGGAGCAATCGAGCCCGAAGCCCGAGCGTCCGCCCCAGAGATAGGGTGTCTCCAGAAAACGGGCGGCAATGGCGACATAGTCGTCGCCCGCCGTCTCGCCGACGGAAAGGCAATGGCCGGCCACCACGGACTGGCCGCTTTCCAGCGTGAGATAGCGCGTGCCGCGCGTTTCGCTTTCGCCAACGGCCGTTAGCCGGCTTCCGACCGACAGGGCAAAGGCGGCGGGCGTTTTGAGGTCGGGCCCGGAATAGGCGAAGGTGCGGGGCACGGCGACGACATGGGTCGCGGCGGCGGTGCCCGTATCGAGTGCCGCCTCCGGCAGATAGCCGACATAGCCGTCGAAATCGGACTTGACCCAGGCCCAGCCATTCGCCCGGTCGAGCACTCGCACGGTTTCGCCGAACAGCAGCTCCGTATCGATGCCGGCGCTGCTGTCCGGCTTGGGCCGAAGGGCGGCGACGGGCTGGACCACGCGCGCCGGCGTACCTGCGACGTAGCGCTCCGCCGTGACGGTGCCGCGCAGGGCCTCCTCGGCGAGGTCCGGACGGTAGGCGTTGAGGCGGCGGTCGGGCAGGGCGTTCATCGGTCTGGTTCCATGGTTTGGCTCATGCGGTCTGCGCGCGGCCCCGGGCGATGATGAGATCCCCCAGCCGTTCGAGATAAAGCGCGCCGTCCACGGTGCGCTTGATGATGACGTTGCGGCGGTCGCGGTCGTCGCGCATGCGGGTGACGAGGCCAAGGTCGCCCATCGTGTCGAGCGCGCGGGTGATCACCGGCTTGGTGACGCCGAGTTTGGATGCAAGCCCGCGCACGGTATGCGGCGGCGGCACGAGGTAGATTTCGAGCAGGATGGCGAGCTGGCGCAGCGTCAGGTCGCGACCATCCTGCTGCACCTGCTGCGACGTCACCTCGTGCCAGAGGCCGAGCGCCTGCGATGGAGTGAGATCTACCGGCACGGCTCCTCCGGGCCTGAAAAGCCTGCCCGCCTTCCCGGAAGGCGTTCCAGACCTGTTGTCCCGCATTTGCGTTAGCGTTTCGTTACGCTACCGTATCGTTTGCCCGAAGGAAAGCCGCCCGTGTCAGGCGGTCGCCTTGCGCAGATGGTGGTAGAGCGCGCGGATCGCCTGCGCCTCGCCGCCGACCGGCGAATGCGGCCGCTCGGCCTGCGCCCAGCCGTAGATGTCGAAATGCGCCCAATGCTTGTTGCGGGTGACGAAGCGCTTCAGGAAGAGGGCGGCGGTGATCGAGCCCGCCATGCCGCCGGACGGGGCGTTGGTGAGGTCGGCGATACGGGCGGAGACGTCCTTGTCGTAGCCCATGTAGAGCGGCATGCGCCACATCGGATCGTCGACAGTCAGGCTCGCCTCGGTGAGATCATGGGCGAGATCGTCGTCGTCGGTGAAGAACGGCGGCAGGTCGGGTCCGAGCGCCACGCGCGCTGCTCCCGTCAGCGTCGCCATGTCGATGATGAGGTCGGCATCCTCCTCGTCGGCATAGGCGAGCGCGTCGGCAAGGATCAGGCGGCCTTCGGCGTCGGTGTTGTCGATCTGCACGGTCAGGCCCTTGCGGCTCCTGTAGATGTCGCCGGGGCGGAAGGCGTTGGCGGAGATCGAGTTCTCGACAACCGGTACCAGCACGCGCAGGTCCACCTTCAGCTTGGCGTCCATGATCATCAGCGCGAGGCCCATGACATTCGCCGCGCCGCCCATGTCTTTCTTCATCAGCAGCATGGAGGAGGCAGGCTTGATATCGAGGCCGCCGGTATCGAAGGTGACGCCCTTGCCGACCAGCGTCACACGCTTGTGGCCCTTCTTGCCCCAGCGCAGTTCGAGCAGGCGCGGCGCCTGCGCCGAGGCTCGGCCGACCGTGTGGACGAGCGGGAAGTTCTGTTTGAGCAGGTCGTCACCGGTGATGACGGAGACCTTGGCCTTGTAGTGTTCGCCGAGCGCACGGAAAACGTCTTCCATCGCTTCCGGGCCCATGTCGTTGGTGGGGGTGTTGATGAGGTCGCGGGCAAGGAAGACGCCGGCGAGCTGGCGCTTGATGTCGGTGGCGTCCGCGTCGCTTGGAATGAGCAATGTCGGCGCTTCCGAGGTCGAGGCCTTATAGCGCTCGAAGCGGTAGCTGCCGAGGCCGTAGCCGAGCGACAGACGGTTCGCCGTCAGCGGTGCGGTCTCGATATGCCAGTCGCCGGCCGGCAGCGCGCGGGCGAGCTTGCCGGTCAGGAAAGGCGCGTCGGACGGGTTCTTGCCAAGGCCGAAGAGGGCGCCGCCGAGATGACCGTCCGCCGTGGGCACCATCAGGAGCGCACCGGTCTCCGCCTTGAAGCCGGCCCGCTTGGCCCAGTCGAGTGCGATCGGATCGATCGTGCCGGTCTCGATATGGGCAGGCGTGATGGCGAAAATCGGCAGCGTCTTGCCGTTCTTCGTGTTGAAGGGAGAGGGCCGGTCGATGAACTGGAAGGGGGCCATGTCGGAACCTTTGGCAAGCGTTGGAGCACATCCGACGGACATGCTCTCGAATCGGGCAATTAACACTCTGTTAGGGTTAACAGATTATTGCTTGAGCGGAGATTGCGGCGTGATTCCTTAACCGCCGCGGCACGCGGAAATCGCTTCGGGGACACAACATGGCCGCTTCCGTCACACATTCATCGCTTCGGTCGACGTTCTTGCGCGGCGCCGCCTTTGTCGTGATCGCCATTGCCGCGACGGGCTGTGCGGGCAAGAGCAACCTCACCACCGGCTCCATTCCGAAAATGTCGAAGCCGGTCGACGCTATGAATGCGACGGAGCTGCGCGGCGCGGCGGAGACGATGGGCCGCGCCTACGAGAAGAACCCGAAGGACCGGGCGATCGGCATGAACTATGCCAACGTCTTGCGCATGAACGGGCGCAACGACCAGGCGCTCGCCGTCATGCAGCAGGTGGCCATCAATAACCCGAGCGATCGCTCGGTGCTTGCCGCCTACGGCAAGGCACAGGCGGCCGCGGGCCAGCTCGAGCAGGCGCTGAACACCATCCTGCGCGCCCAGACCCCGGACCGGCCGGACTGGCGGTTGAAATCGGCGGAAGGCGCGATCCTTGATCAGCTCGGCCGCGCCGGCGATGCCCGCCAGCGCTACCGCGAAGCACTCGAAATCAATCCGAATGAATCCTCGGTCCTGTCCAATCTCGGCATGTCCTACCTGCTGGCCAGGGATCTGAAAACCGCCGAGACCTATCTGCGCAACGCCGCAGCCCAGCCGGGCGCGGACAGCAGCGTGCGCCAGAACCTTGCGCTTGCGGTCGGCCTGCAGGGCCGTTTCCAGGAGGCGGAAACTATCGCCCGGCAGGAACTGACCGCCGAACAGGCCGAGGCGAACGTTACCTATCTGCGCTCCATGCTGACGCAACAGAATTCCTGGAAGAAGCTTGCCGCCGACGACGGTGGCAACACGAACTGACCCAACGTGCCTCCCAAGCACAAACTCAGCCCCGGTCGATAGTTTCGACCGGGGCTTTTTCTTTTTTGCGCTGGTTGGATCAGAACCGGTCCGAGACCTGGATGCCGGCCGGGCCGAGAATGACGGCGACCAGTACGGGCAGGAAGAACAGGATCATCGGCACGGTGAGCTTCGGCGGCAGGGCGGCCGCCTTCTTTTCCGCCTCGTTCATGCGCTGGTCGCGGCATTCCTGTGCGAGCACGCGCAGCGCCTGGGCGAGCGGCGTGCCATAACGTTCCGCCTGGATAAGCGCCTGGGTGACGGATTTGACCGTGTCGAGGCCGATGCGCGTGCCGAGGTTTTCATAGGCCGCGCGCCGCTCCTGAAGGAAGGAGAGTTCCGCCGTCGTCAGCACCAGTTCTTCGGCAAGTTCCGGCGACGCCATGGCGATTTCGTCGGCCACGCGCTTGAAGGCGACTTCGATGGAAATACCCGATTCCACGCAGATCAGCATGAGGTCGAGCGCATCGGGCCAGGCGCGGCGGATCGATTTCTGCCGCTTGGTCACCTGGTTGGAGACGAAGATGTTCGGGGCGTAGAAGCCGATATAGGCGATGACGACCGTCGCCAGAACCCGCATCGGGAACGGTTTGTCGGCGAGAAAGCCGAGATAGAAGATGTAGAAGACGCCGACGGCGAGAAAGATGAAGGGCAGCACGAAACGCGCGAAAAGGAAGACGTTGAGCGCGTTCTGGGAGCGATAGCCGGCCTGGCGCAACCGGTTCATCGTGTTGGCATCGACCAGCGCCTCGCGCAGGTTAAGCCGGTCGACGACGCGGCGCACCGAGACATTGTGCTGCGCGCGCAGCGATGCCTTGCTCTGCACGCCCTCGGCATTCAGGCGCGCCCGTTCGCGCGCCCGCATCTGCTCGCGTTCGAGCGAGACGGACTTCATGCGCTTGTCGAGGTCGCTGCGGTCGAAATAGGGGGCGGCCAGCGTGTAGAAGGTCGCGAGAACCGCGACCATCACGAAGGCCGGCAGCAGGATGGTCGGGTCTGTGAGCGTAGCAACGAGATCGGACACGCGTGACCCCCTAGATGTCGAAGTTGATCATGTTGCGCATGACGAGGATGCCGATGGACATCCAGACGGCCGACAGGCCGAGGATGAGATGGCCGCGCGAATCCGTGAACAGGATCATGATGTAGTCGGGCGAGGTAAGGTAGACGAGGGAGGCGACGATGAAGGGCAGCGCGCCGATGATCGCGGCCGAGGCCTTCGCTTCCATCGACAGCGCGTTGACCTTGGCGCGCATCTTGCGCCGCTCGCGCAGCACGCGGGAAAGGTTGCCGAGCGCTTCGGAAAGGTTGCCGCCCGCCTGGCTCTGGATGGCGATGACGATGGCGAAGAAATTCACCTCCTGCAGCGGAATGCTGGTGAACATGCGCGCGCAGGCCTCCGGCACGCTGAGACCGACCTGCTGGGATTCCACGATCCGCCGGAACTCCGTCTTCACGGGCTCCTGGCCCTCCGCGGCGATCAGGCGCAGCGCGTCCGTCAGTGGCAGGCCGGACTTGATGGAGCGAACCATCACGTCCAGCGAGTTGGGGAATTCTTCCAGGAACTTGTTCAGCCGCCGCTTGACCAGGAAGCCCACGACCCAGCGGGGAAAACCAAGCGCTGCGATGAAGGCGACGCCCAGGCAGACGAGGATGTCGCCCCCGGCGAGAAAGCTGAGCACGAGGGTAAACAGGCCGAACAGGGCGCTGAACAGGTAGAATTGCCCGACACTGATCGACAGGCCTGCCTGGCCGAGTTTCGCCTTCAGCGATGTGGCGGCTCGCTTGGTCTGGTCCTGCTGCTTCTTTTCGAGATCCTTCAGCGAATCCTGCACCGATTTGCGGCGCTTCGACATTTCCTGCATGCGGTCGCGCGCGGCCTTGGCCTTGGACTGGTCGGTTTCCGCCGCCTGCACCCGCCGCACGCGGCTTTCCGTCTTCTTCTGGGCCTCGATGCGCGAGAACAGAACGCCATAGGCAAGGCCCGCGGTGGAGAGCGCCGCCAATGCGAAGATCGCCACGATGGTGATATCCAGTCCGAACATCCGCGCCCCGCCTGCCCCTTACGGCTTTTCCATTGCGTCGAGCGTGGCCGCCAGGCGCTTGTCCTCGTTGAAATATCGCGCGCGGTCCCAGAAGTGCGGCTTGCCGATGCCGGTGCCCTTGTGCTTGCCGAGGATGCGGCCGTTGGCATCCTCGCCTTCCATTTCGAAGCGCATCAGGTCCTGGGTGACGATGACGTCGCCTTCCATGCCGACCACTTCGGTGATGTGGGTGATGCGGCGCGAGCCGTCGCGCAGGCGCGAGGCCTGGATGATCACGTCGATGGAGCCGGCGATGATTTCGCGCACCGTCTTGGCCGGCAGCGTATAGCCGCCCATGGCGATCATCGATTCCATACGGCTCAGGCATTCGCGCGGCGTGTTGGCGTGGATCGTGCCCATCGAGCCGTCATGGCCGGTGTTCATCGCCTGGAGCAGGTCGAACACTTCCGGCCCGCGCACTTCGCCGACGATGATGCGTTCGGGGCGCATACGCAGGCAGTTCTTGATGAGATCGCGCATGGTGATCTCGCCTTCGCCTTCGATGTTCGGCGGGCGGGTTTCGAGGCGCACCACATGCGGCTGCTGCAGCTGGAGTTCGGCCGAGTCTTCGCAGGTGATGACGCGCTCGTCGCGGTCGATATAGTTGGTCAGGCAGTTGAGCAATGTCGTCTTGCCCGAGCCGGTACCGCCGGAAATGACGAGGTTGCAGCGCACCCGGCCGATGATCTGCAGCAGGGCCGCGCCTTCCGGCGTGATGGAGCCGAACCGGACCAGCTGGTCGAGCGTCAGCTTGTCCTTCTTGAATTTACGGATGGTGAGTGCGGTGCCGTCGATGGCGAGCGGCGGAGCGATGACGTTGACACGCGAGCCGTCCGGCAGGCGCGCGTCGCAGATCGGGCTCGATTCGTCGACGCGGCGGCCGACCTGGCTGACGATGCGCTGGCAGATGGAGAGAAGCTGCGCATTGTCGCGGAAGCGGATTTCCGATTCCTGCACCTTGCCGGCCACTTCGATATAGGTCTTGCCGGCACCGTTCACCATGATGTCGGCGATGTCGTCGCGGGCGAGCAGCGGCTCCAGCGGGCCGTAGCCGAGAACGTCGTTGCAGATGTCGTCGAGCAGTTCTTCCTGCTCGGAGATCGACATCGCGAAGTTCTTGATCGTGATGATGTCGTTGACGATATCGCGGATTTCTTCGCGCGCGCTCTCGGTATCGAGCTTGGCGAGCTGCGACAGGTCGATCGTGTCGATGAGCGCGGAGAAGACCTGGCTCTTCGTGTCGTAATAGTCTTCCGTGCGGGGCGTGCGCCGGCGGGCCTGGGCGGCCGGTGCCGCGACCGGCGGAGGCGCGGGCTCGAAAACGGGTTGCGCGCTGGGCGCCTTGGCGACCGGCCGTTCTGCCGTCAGGGTCGAGGCGGCCGCATGCACGGCCGGGGTCGCCTGACCCATGCCGCTCTTGCCGGAACCTTCATTGCCGCGTTTGCCGAACATGCCACTTCATCCAGTCTGTTGCGTCGCTTACTTGCGCCCGAGCAGCCCCAGCATCTTGCCGAGGCCGGCCTTCTTGGGTTTCTTGATCGTCGCGCGGCCCGTCACGATATGGGCGAGCTGCGAGAAGGTTTCCGCCGTCGGCGACTTGCGATCCATCTCCGCGATCATGCGGCCGCTGTTGGCCGCCGTGCCGAAGAGCTGCGCGTCGAAGGGGATGATTGCGACCGGCTCGATGCCGAGCGGTTCGCAGAAATCGTTGGGCGAGATTTCCGGCCGCTTCGGCATGCCGACCTGGTTGAGCACCAGATGCGGCGGCTTGTCGTTTGGCCGCAGCTTCTTCAGCGCGTCGAGCATGTTCTTCGCGTTGCGCAGGTTGGCGAGGTCGGGCGTCGCGGTGATGATCAGCTCGTCCACCTCGGACAGCAGCGTGCGCGTCCATTCCGACCAGGCGTGCGGCACGTCGAGCACCGACACCGGCGCGCTACGCTGCAGCACCTCGATAATCGGCTGGAACGAGCCGCGCTCGAGATCGTAGGCCCGGTCGAGCATGGAGGGCGCCGCAAGCAACGAGAGATGATCGGAGCACTTCGTCAGCAGGCGGTCGAGAAACACCTCGTCGAGCCGATCCGGCGCATAGATCGCCTCGGAAATGCCCTGCGGCGGGTCCTGGTCGAAGTCGATATTGGCAGTGCCGTAGGGCAGGTCGAGATCGGCGAGGATGACCTCGGTCTGGAACAGGTTGGAAATGTCGAAGGCGCAATTGTGGGCGATCGTCGAGGAGCCGCAACCGCCCTTGGCGCCGATGAAGGCGACGGTGCGGCCGAGCGGCTCGGCATCCGGATCGACGAAGATCGCGGCCATGGCGTTCAGCACCTCGGCCATGCCGACGGGGCCGACCATATATTCGGAGATGCCGTTGCGGATGAGGTCGCGGTAAAGCGGGATGTCGTTGTAACGGCCGACGATGACGACCTTGGTGCTCGGATCGCAGACCTCGGCGAGCGGGGCCAGCTCCTCCATGATGCCGTGTGGCTCCGTCGAGGTCTCGAGGATCAGCAGGTTCGGGGTCGGCGCGGAGGCGAACATGTTGGCGGCAGCCGCGATGCTTGCGCTCGATATGCGAAGGCTTGCCTTGGACATGCGGCGGTCCTGGCCGCAGCGTTCCATGGTGCGCAGCATCGCCTCGCTTTCGCAGAAGGCATGCACGGAGATGCGCGGCAGCGGACGCACGGCCTCAAGCTCGGTCGGCCGCACAGCCTCGTCCATTTGGTCCTCGGCGGGCCGCTCAATGGTGTAGTTGATCGTGCTCATCGTCATGTCCGTTGCTGGTGCCCGGCGGACCGGATGGATAGCTGCTTTTCAATGTCGTTCATCGTAGCGGCGGCTGCCCGTTCTCACGGTAGTCCTGGATCACGACGGTGCGCTGCTCCGCGTCGATCGGCGTCATGCCGCGCGGCTGGACGAGGTCCATCGGGTTTGCCACCTGGGCGGCAAGGTTGGCCTGCGTGGCGCAGCCGAAATTGTGATAGTTGCGGTTTTCCATGGTGTTCGCGACCAGGTCTTCCGGCCAGGCGCCGCAGGGACCGGCCTTCGCCGTGATGGCGAAGAAGACGAGGCGCACCGGCGCGGCATCGCCGTAGCCGCTCGCATCATAGCTCGTTTCGATCAGCCGGTCGCGCTTGATGCCGGCGGCCGTCAGGGTCGCGCGGATGTCCTTGCGCAGATAATTCGCGGTTGCCGCATTGGCCGAGCCGCGCGGCAGCATGATCTGGACGGCGCCGGTCGACTTGGCGGCGCGGTCGGCGGCGAAGCCGCGGATATTGTCACGCATCGCGAAGGTCAGCTGCCGGTCGCCGGTGGCGATGGGAAGATCCATCGTCTGGGCGGTTTCCGTCAGCACGATCGGATGGCGCGTGCGATAGTCGTCCGGAATAGAGCCGGTCGCGTTCTTGTCCGGATTGGTGCCGCAACCCGAAAGGGCTGCAGCGGAAAGGGCGAGCAGCGCGGCGAATGTGGCGCGTGCCGGCAGGATCGTGTGCATGAAGCGCATCCTTGCGGGGAGGGGCATATGGCTGTTCGTGTCGCGCATCTCTCTCCCCGTCATTTGTAGATGAAGCCGATGGAGCCGTGGTAGTTGCCCGAGGGCATTGCCTCTTCCTTGCGGCCGTAGATCTTGTTGACCTTGCCGAGGAAGAAGCTCGCGGCATCGTTCGTCGCGTTGAAATTGTCGTCCGGGCGGGAAATTGCGCTACGTGCAACCGGGCGCACCAGATAGGGTGTCGCGATGATGACCATTTCGGTCTCGTTGCGTATGAAATCCTTCGAGCGGAAGAGCGTGCCGAAGATCGGGATTTTCGACAGGCCCGGCAGGCCGGACATGGCCTGGCGGATGTCATCCTTGACAAGACCGGCGATGACGATGGAGCCGCCCGAAGGCAGCTCGACGCTCGTCGTCGCCTCACGCCGGCGAATGCCGAGCACGGTCAGGCCGGGGATGTCGTTGTGAGCAATCGTCGCGGTCGAACCTTCGAAAGTCGGCTCGGAAACCTCCGTCTCGATGCGCAGGCTGATCCGGCCGGGCGACAGCACGACTGGGCGGAAATTCAGCCGGATACCATATTCGACTTCGGTGAGTGTCCGGCTGACAGTCCGTTGACCGGTTTCCTCGTCAGCATCGATGGATTGTTCCGTCGGCATGCGAAATTCACCGCCAACATAGAAACGGGCTTCTTCGCCGGAGATGGCCGTCAGGCTTGGTTCGGCAAGCGTGCGCATGACGCCGGCCTGTTCCATTGCGCTCATATTGCTTGCAATGTTCAACCCGCCCACGGCTCCACCGAGGCTTCCGCTTGAGAACCAGTCGGCCGCACCGCCAAGGTTGGTCGGGTTGCGAAACGAAATGCCCCCGTCAGACCCGCGGACCGAGCCATTAAAGCCCAGCTGCTTCAGCACCTGACGGCTGACCTCGGCGACCGTGACCTTCAGCGTGACCTGGTCTTCGCCGTCGATCTTCAGCATGTTGACGACTTGTGAGCGCTGGCGCACTTCGCCGAAGATCGCCGCATCGCCGTTGTTGCCCTGTGCGGTGATGTTGCGGGTCGTCGCCTCACCGCCTTTCAGGAAGATTTCCGCCAGTCGCACGGCCTGAGCGGAATCCTGCGGCGTGCGCACGGTGCCGTTCAGCACGATATTGTCGGAGATGATTTCGACCTGGATATCGGAATCGGGAATGAAGCGCCGAAGATTGGCCTGCAGGCCGTCGATGTCGCGTTCGACATTGAGGTCGATGCTGACGATCTCCTCGCCATTCGGCCCGAAGACGAAGATGTTGGTCTGGCCCACTTCCTTGCCGAACAGGTAGATGCGCCGCGAAGTCCGCGTCACGGCATCCGCCTTGCCCGGATCGGCGACCAGGATGTCGTGCGCGTCGGTCGGCAGGTCGACGACGATCGCCTTGTTGAGGCCGAGCTTGACGGACTTGCGCGCACCCGGACCGCTGTCGTCGATGCGGATGATGGAGGCTGTCGCCGCTTCGGCGGGCGTTACGGCGGTCCCGCCGACGAGGGTTGCGGGCATGCCCGAAAACGCCAGGCAGAAGCTCAATCCGCCGGCGACAGAGGCCCGAAAAGTTTTGGTCATTGCAAACACGGTCAGCTCCTGGTCACTTCTGGGCTGCGGATGTGCCGCCGTTAACGATTTCGCCGGTCTTGATCACCTGGACCAGCGGCATGCCGTCGCTACCACTCAACAGATAGTCGGCAGCGCCTGTGTCGGCCTCCTGTGCATCCGCGACGCTGCGCAGCGCCAGCGAGAGCCGCTCGGCCATCTGCTGTGCAACGGTGATCACCTTGGTCTGGTCCGGCGTCAGCTCCAGCGTGGCGGTGGTGCCGACGGCCGATTTGGACCCATCCGGATTTTCCTGGATCTGCTGGTCGATCGCCAAGACGCGAACATTGGTGAGCACGGTTTCGGTGAGATAGGAATTGGTCTCGCTCTTGCGCACCATGATCACGTCGACACGGTCGTTCGGCAGGATGAAGCCGCCGGCGCCGGTCGCCACGGAGATTTCCGTCGCGACCGCACGTTTGCCGGACGGCAGAAGCGATGACATGATGCGGTTGCTCGAATCGGCGATCTTTTCCTGTCGGATTGGTTCACCGTTGAAGATCGGCATGCGGGCAATCGCGCCATCGAGGCTTTCCAAGGCGTCGGGCCGGTTCTGGTCGGTGATGAAGCCTTCAACGACCGAGCCCTCCGGCCAGGCGGCCCAGGCCATGATATCGGGATTGAGCCGCGCGCCCACAGGCAGGCTTTCCTTGGCAACCAGAACGTTGATGGTCGGCTCGCGCTCCACCACGGGATCCGACTGGATGATCGTGGGGCCACCGCTGGCGAGCTGCAGGGCCAGCAGGCCCGCAACGCCAGCCGAGACGACGGCCACTGCCAGAATAATGATTCGCGCCGGTTTCATGTGGGTTCCCTGGACTGCGGACTCTTCTATCCGCCCACATTGACCGGCAATGGTGTAATTATGGTTAATAACCACCTTACGGTCATGGTTAACGCCAGGTTTCGCCATGCGCGTGAAACGCAGGAAGCCGCCGGACGCGATCACGCATCGGCGGGCGTTCTAAAAGAGCAATTCAGCGGCTGGTGACTGGGTTCAGCCCAGTTTGCCGAGAGCGGCCATCATGAGGGGAGACGAAGCATAGGTGGCGAAGGCTGCTGCGCCGATCGCGATGCCGTAGGGCACTTTCCCGCCTTCCAGCAGGTGGTTCGGCACGGGCAGGCGCGAGGCGAGGATGACGTTCGCGTTCGAACGCAGCGCGAGGATGCCGAGCGTCAGCATGCCGCCGAAGAAAGAAACACAGATGAGAAAATCGAACAGCGACATCGAAAGGCCGAACCAGACGGCGCTGGCGGTCAAAAGCTTGGCATCACCACCGCCCATGATGTTGAAGGCGAAGAGGGCAAAGCAGGCGGCGAAGACGAGAAGGCCTGCGGCCAGATGCAGGCCGATATCGGTCAGGCTGAGGCCGGCAAGCGGGGCAACGATGACAAAGGCGGCGAGAAGGATCGCCGGCACGCGGTTCGGGATCGTCATCGTGAACAGATCGGTGAAGGCGGCGAGCGCCAGGCACAGCGGGAAGACCACGAAAATCAGAGCCTGCGTCATGCCGATTGCCTCCGGTGGTTGTTCTGGCGGTGCCCCGAATGATGAAGCCGCCTTCCGAAGGATGGCGGCTTCATTGTCAGGAAATCCTGTCCCTGAGCTTACGTCGGGTTCTGCGAGCCCGAGAGCTTGGTGTTCAGGAAGTTGAACTGAGCGTTCAGGCCCTTGCCGAGGGCGGTTGCACCGCTGATGAGGGCAACGGAAATCAGGGCGGCGATCAGGCCGTATTCGATGGCGGTTGCGCCAGATTCGTCCTTCATAAGGCGAGCGAAAATCTTGGTCATGGTATTCTCCTAGCTCCACGATGTTGGTTCAGCACGTCCGCCAACTGTTTCCGTTGTTCGGATGAATGCAACCTACAGGCAGTCGATTTCCATCGGCTTAAGGAAATGGGTTAATGCAGCCCTAACGCCAACCTACCGGATGTATGGTCAACAAGAGGTAAATCGCCTTACGCGCGCGCGTTTCGCGCGTACTTTCCTGGCTGCCGGACGGAACGGGCCATTCAGGGTGTTTCGGCTGTCGCGGAGAAATCTGCAATGTGAGCGAGTGCCTTAAAGCTTCATTCACCATTCCCGGCGATGCTGTTGGTGATTGTTTGCCGGGATGAGTGTTTATGGGACGCGACTGGACCTTCGTTAAGGGTGCGATGAGGTTTGCCACTGCCGCAGTCGTGGTGGGTGCGACGGCCGTCGGCGCCATGGCCGAAGAGCCACTGATGCGCGTCTACATGGATCATGCCCGTGTGCTGCGTCTCGATCGCCCCGTCAGCAAGGTTATCATCGGCAATGCCAAGGTCGCGGATGCAACGGTTGCCGATGCGCGCACGATCGTCCTGACGGGCCGCAGTTTCGGAACGACCAATCTGGTTCTTCTCGATGCCGATGGAAACGCGATCGTCGACGAGCGTATCCTGGTGTCGATCGACGAAGGCAACACGGTGCGTGTCTTCCGGCAGACGGACAGGTCCGTGCTGTCCTGCACGCCGAACTGCGAGGAACATTCCACGCGCGCCGACACCGGCGGCTGACGACCTGTTTCGCCTCGATCGTCCGAATATGAGAAACAGTTCAAATATTCGGCTTCGCGCACACGAAAAATAAACGGTCTACCGCCTACTCTCGCCGTGTCCAGCATTTGGGAACGGATCGCGATGTCGCTCGATCAAGACACAACAACTCGCCGACGGCCGATGAAGGGTCTGATCGGTCGCTTCTTCGCTCGCCGCGACGGCGCGACGGCGATCGAATTCACCATTCTCACGTTGCCGTTCTTCCTGATCGTTTTCGCCTCGATCGAAACGTTCGTCGCCTTTTCCGCCGAGCAGCTTCTTGCCAATGCGACCGATACCATGGCGCGCAAGATCCGCACCGGCGAGATCACCTACAATTTGGGCAGGGCCGACACCGACAAGACCGCGGGGCAGTTCCGCGCCGCCTTCTGCCAGGAAATCGCCATCATGCTGAAGTGCTCGGCGGCGGAGCTGGCGGCGCCCAACAAGCTCTGGCTGGATGTGCGCAGCTTCAAGACGTTTGCGGAAATTCCGAAATCGGTTCCCTTGACGGGCAAGGACCTCAACACGACCGATTTCAAGTTTGCCCCGGGCGGCAAGAAGTCGATCAACATCGTGCGCGCCTACTACCGCTGGGACATCGTCACGGACGTCATCCGTCCCTACCTCTCGACCGTCAAATCCGCCGACGGTAGCAAGCAGAATTACCTGATGGTCTCGACAGCCGTTATCCAGAACGAGGACTATCCGTGATGCGTACGGTCTTTTCGCCTGTGCTCGCCGGCAAGAAGGTGGCCCTGCAGGGACGCAGCCTGCTACACCGCCTCGGGCGGGACCGGCGCGGTGCGGGCGCCATCGAATTCGCGATCGTCGCACCGCTTCTAATCATGGCCTATGTCAGTGCCTTCGAGATTTCCGTCGGCATCAACATGTCGAGCAAGGTCAGCCGCGCGGCCAGCACGGTCTCCGACCTGTTGACGCAGGACACCGCAACGACCGCCGACACACTGGACACCATGAAAGAGGTCACCAAGCGCGTGATCGCCCCCTTCCAGCAGACCGAGGGATATACGCTGAAGATCACCGGCGTTGCCGTCGACAAGGATGGGAAGGCAACCGTCGCCTGGTCGCGGGATCAGGCCAAGGGACAGCCCTATGCCAAGGGGGCGACCGTGGTCCTGCCGAGCAACATTCAGGGTGCCAAGAGCCTGTTCTTCGTGCGCACGGAGCTGTCTGTGCCGTACACGATATTGCTCATGGCGCCCAATCTCTCGTCCAGGCTCAACTCGTTTCGTCTTGCCAAGACGAGTTACTTCGGTCTGCGCAAGGGCAAGGAGATCACTTGCTCGGGCTGCTGAGCCGCGCGCATGCGCTTGCCGATTTCGCTTGAACCTGCCGCTTCGCCTGTGTCATGTCACGCAATCCGTCCGCCGTTTCGGCGACATGTGACAGGTGATCCATGGCGCGAGCCTTCCTCTTCGTTCTCGACTCCTTCGGTATCGGCGGCGGGCCGGATGCGGCAGGCTTCGGCGATCTCGGTGCCGATACGCTTGGCCATATCGCCGAATTCTGTGCGGCTGGCGCAGCCGACCGGCCTGGCCTCAGGCAAGGGCCGCTGAAACTTCCCAACATGTCGGCGCTGGGTCTTCTGCACGCCGCCCGCGCCGCCACCGGCCGCTTCCCCGAGGGCATGGATGTACCGCCGCGCGTCTTCGGCTATCACGGTGCGGCAAGTGAAGTCTCCTATGGCAAGGACACCCCGTCCGGCCACTGGGAGATCGCCGGCACGCCCGTGACCTTCGACTGGGGGTATTTTCCCGCAGATGGCGGTTCCTTCGAGCCCGAACTCGTCGAGGCGATCTGCAAGGAGGGCAATGTGCCGGGCATCCTCGGCAATTGCCATGCGTCCGGCACGGATATCATCGCCCGCTACGGCCAGGCCCATATCCGCACCGGCAAGCCGATCTGCTACACCTCGTCCGATTCCGTCTTCCAGGTCGCCGCGCATGAGGGGCATTTCGGTCTCGATCGCCTGCTGGCCTTTTGCGAAACCGTGCGAAAGATCCTGGACGATCGGCCGGGTGGCCGCATCGGCCGGGTCATCGCGCGGCCCTTCGTCGGCGAGACGCCGGAGACCTTCGAGCGCACCGGCAATCGCCGCGACTACTCGGTGCTGCCACCGGAGCCGACCCTGCTCGACCGGTTGACCGAGGCCGGCCGCACGGTGCATGCCGTCGGCAAGATCGCCGATATTTTCGCCCATCAGGGCATCGGCACGCTGACCAAGGCGAACGGCAACATGGCGCTGTTCGATGCGACGCTCGCCGTCATGGACGAAGCGAAGGACGGCGATCTCGTCTTCACCAATTTTGTCGATTTCGACATGCTCTACGGCCACCGCCGCGACGTCGCGGGCTACGCCGCGGCATTGGAAGCCTTCGACCGGCGCCTGCCGGAAGTGGATCGCAAGCTGAAGCCCGGCGATATCGTCATCCTCACCGCCGATCATGGTTGCGACCCGACCTGGCGTGGCACGGACCACACGCGCGAGCGCGTGCCGATCCTGAGCTTCGGCCCCGGCATCCGCTCGCGTCTGCTCGAGACCCGCAAAACCTTCGCCGACATCGGTGAAAGCATCGCCCGCCATCTCGGCATCCCGCCAGGCCCGCACGGAAGGAGCTTTTTGTGACGAAAACCATGCCCAAGGCGGAGCTGCACTGCCATATCGAGGGCGCGACACCGCCGGCCCTGGCCCTGGCGCAGGCCGCGCGCTATGGCATCGATACCTCTGCCTTCATCCGCGATGGTGCCTATGCCTGGCAGGATTTCACGAGTTTCGTGCAAAGCTACGACGCGACGGCCAATCTCTTCCGCACGGAAGAGGATTACGCGCTGCTCGCCGAAACCTATCTCACCGAGATCGCCGAAGCCGGCGCCATCTACAGCGAGCTGATCGTCTCGCCCGATCAGGGCGACGCCGTCGGCATCGGGGCGGATGCCTATGTCCGCGGCCTCGCCGAGGGCGCCGAACGGGCGAAAGCGAAGACCGGCATCGAGACGCGCCTGCTCATCGTCGGCATCCGGCATTTCGGACCGGAGCGGGTGGTGAAGGCGGCGGAATATGCCGCGCGCCGGCCGCATCCGCTGATATCAGGCTTCAATCTCGCCGGCGAGGAGCGGATGCATCGCGTCGCCGATTTCACCCGCGCCTTCGACATTGCCCGCGATGCCGGTCTCGGCATCACCATCCATGCCGGCGAGCTTTCCGGTGCCTTCAGCGTGCGCGATGCGCTTGACCATGTGCGTCCCTCGCGCATCAGCCATGGCGTGCGCGCCATCGAGGATGCGGATCTGGTGAAGCGGCTGGCCGACGAAGGCGTGGTGCTCGAAGTCTGCCCTGGCTCGAATGTCGCGCTGAGCGTCTTTCCGGATTTCCAAAGCCACCCGCTGCGGGCCCTGCATGCGGCCGGCGTGCGTGTCACGCTCAATTCCGACGACCCGCCGTTCTTCCACACCTCGCTTGCCCGCGAATACGAGGTTGCCTCGACCGTCATGGGTTTCAGCGACGCGGACATTCTCGGCATGACGCGCACCGCCATCGAGGCGGCCTTCGTCGACGAACCGACGCGGCAGCGGCTGTTTTCGGCTCTCTGAGGGGCAAGCCGGCTGGGGATGTTGCCTGCGGCCGGCTCTCTTCTCTTGCGGCCCTCTGCCGTTCCGTGGAAAAAGGAACGTTCACTTTATTTCGGAAGGTTGGCCATGGACGGCGTCACAGTCATCGATCACCCGCTCGTGCAGCACAAGCTGACCATCATGCGCAAGAAGGAAACGTCGACCGGCAGTTTCCGTCGCCTGCTGCGCGAGATTTCCACGCTGCTCTGTTACGAGGTCACGCGCGACCTGGAGCTGACCACCGAACGCATCCAGACGCCGCTTGAGGAAATCGACGCACCGGTGCTGGAAGGCAAGAAGCTGGTCTTCGCCTCCATCCTGCGTGCCGGCAATGGCTTGCTCGAAGGCATGCTGGAACTGGTGCCGTCGGCCCGCGTCTCGCATATCGGCGTCTACCGTGATCATGAAACGCTGGAAGCCGTCGAATACTTCTTCAAGGCGCCCGATAGTATCGACGAACGCCTCGTCATCGTCGTCGACCCGATGCTGGCGACCGGCAACTCGGCGATTGCCGCCATCGACACGCTGAAGAGCCGTGGTGCGACGAACATCCGCTTCCTCTGCCTGCTGGCCGCGCCGGAAGGCATCAAGAGTTTCCGAGCCCACCATCCGGACGTGCCGGTCTACACCGCCTCCATCGACCGCCAGCTCAACGAGAAGGGCTACATCGTGCCCGGCCTCGGCGATGCCGGCGACCGCATGTACGGCACCAAGTGAGCCGTTAACCGGGCGTTCACCAAGCCA
Source organism: Shinella kummerowiae (assembly GCF_009827055.1). Classification (GTDB taxonomy): domain Bacteria; phylum Pseudomonadota; class Alphaproteobacteria; order Rhizobiales; family Rhizobiaceae; genus Shinella; species Shinella kummerowiae. Next base: position 587,420 of record NZ_WUMK01000002.1, on the reverse strand, counting down.
AGCGAAGATCGTGGAGAGGGGCGCCGTCGAGCGCCCCTTTTGCCGTCCGTTAGCCGGGCGCGTGTTATTTCGGGACAGATCTTTCGGAGACCTGTCCATGTCCGTCCGCAGCCTTGCCTTTGTCGCCGGTGCCGTCCTCGTCACCGCCGCCTTCGTACCCGACGTTGCGAAGCGTTATCTCGAAACGACGGGTGACAAGCCCGCTGCGAAGGTCGAGACCGTGGCGGTTCCGACCGGGCAGGGCAGCGCACGCTACACCGGCAATCGCGGCGCGGTGATCGATGCCGATCCGAACGGCCATTTCACCGGCCTCTTCGCCATCAATGGCCGCAAGGAAAAGGGCATGGTCGATACCGGCGCCAGCATGGTGGCCATCAACGTCTCGACCGCACAGCGCATTGGTATTTCCAGGACCGAGCTTGATTTCCGCTATGCCGTCGATACCGCTAACGGTAAGGCACGGGCCGCCTATATCCGCCTCGACAAGATCGAGATCGGCCCGGTGCGCCTGGAAAATATCGGCGCCATGGTGCTGGAGGACAAGGCGCTCTCCGGCACGCTGATCGGCATGAGTTTCTTGAAGGGCCTGTCGTCCTACAAGGTCGAAGACGGTAAGCTGCACCTCATACGCTGATGCGTGTGAGAATATCGCAAACGCGCATCGGCGCTTCCGGCGCGATGCCATAAAGTCCGGCAAGCCGCTCCGCACCGCGCGCCGCATCCGCCTCGTTTGCCGCGTGCACGCGGCCGATCGCGTCGCCCTTCTCCACCTTCGTTCCGAGAGGCGATAGCTGATCGAAGCCGACGCGGTGGTCGATCGCATCGTCCGGCCGGCTGCGGCCACCGCCAAGCTCGATGACGGCGAGGCCGACGCCGCGCGTATCGCAGGAAACCAGATAGCCGGCTTCAGGGGCGACAACGGCGCGCACAACCGGTGCCGTGGCCAGATAAGCGTCCGGCCGATCCATGAGGTCGGCGGGGCCGCCCAGCGCGTGGACCATGCGGCCGAAGGTTTCCGCCGCCGCACCGCTGGCAAGCGCCCGCGCCGCTTTCGCCGTGGCGGCGGCCATGTCGTTCTCCAGCCCGGACAACACCAGCATCTCCGCCGCGAAGGCGAGCACGATGCGCTCCAGCCGCGTGCCGACCTTCTCGCCCTTCAGGAAGGCGATGCAATTGGCGATCTCGACGGCATTGCCGGCGGCGTCCGCCAGCGGCTGGTTCATGTCGGTGATGAGGGCGGAGGTTTTCACGCCGGCGCCATTCGCCACCTCGACCAGCGAGCGGGCCAGCGTTTCGGCTTCGGCCGCATCCGTCATGAAGGCGCCATTGCCGACCTTCACGTCGAGCACCAGCGATTGAAGGCCGGCGGCGAGTTTTTTCGAGAGAATGGAGGCGGTGATCAGCGGCACGGAATCGACCGTCGCCGTGACGTCGCGGATGGCGTAGATGCGCTTGTCGGCCGGCGCGAGGGCCGTTGTCTGGCCGATGATCGCGCAGCCGATGTCCTTCACCGTGCGGCGGAAGAGATCGGCGGACGGCATGATCGTATAGCCGGGGATCGATTCCAGCTTGTCCAGCGTGCCGCCGGTATGGCCAAGGCCGCGGCCGGAAATCATCGGCACGGCAAGCCCGCAGGCCGCGGCGATCGGCGCCAGCATCAGCGAAACATTGTCGCCGACGCCGCCGGTCGAATGTTTGTCGGCGATCGGCCGGTCGATGTCCGACCAGTCGAGCACGTCGCCCGAATCGCGCATGGCAAGCGTCAGCGCCACGGTCTCGTCGCGCGCCATGCCCTTGAACCAGACGGCCATGGCAAAGGCCGCCACCTGTCCCTCGGAGACGCTGCCGTCCGTCACGCCGGCAATGAAGCGGGTGATCTCCTCGCGGCTGAGGGGCTCGCCGCCGCGCTTGCGGCGGATCGTCTCCTGCGGGAGCATTTAGTAGCTCGCCGGTGCCGCTGGCGCGGCCTGGCCGCCGAGCACGGACAGGATGTCGCCCAGCAGGCCGGAGGCACCGAAGCGGAACGTCTTGGGCGTCGCCCAGCCTTCGCCGAGGATGGAGGCGGCCAGTGCCAGATATTCGCCCGCATCCGTCACCGTGCGCACGCCCCCCGCCGGCTTGAAGCCGACCGGCTTGCCGCTGGCCTTGATGGCATTCAGCATGATCTCGGCCGCCTGCAGGGTGGCATTGACGGAAACCTTGCCGGTCGAGGTCTTGATGAAATCGGCGCCGGCGGTAATGGCGAGGTCGGAGGCCTCGCGGATCAATGCCGGGTCCTTGAGTTCGCCGGTTTCCAGAATGGTCTTGAGGATGACCGGCGGCGTGCAGACGGCCTTGACCGCACTCACCATGTCCGTCACGGCCCCTTCGTGGCCGGCAATGAAGTCGCGGTAGGGGATGACGAGGTCGATCTCGTCGGCGCCGTCGGCAATCGCCTGCTTGGTTTCCGCCAGCACATTGGCAACCGCCAGATCGCCGGACGGGAAGTTGACGACGGTCGCGATCTTCACCGCATGACCCGGGCCGAGAATGCCGCGCGCCTGCGCCACGAAACGCGGCCAGATGCAGATGGCGGCCGTGGTGCCGAAGGGCGTCTGCGCTTGCGCGCAGAGCTTTTCGATCGCGGCTGCGTCGCAGTCATCGGTAAGATCCGTCAGGTCGAGCAGCGAGAGTGCCCGTTTTGCCGTGTCATGCATGGTCGTTGCCTCCGCCCGCGATCATCTCGGCGAGGATGGCGGCGAGCCGCTTCCCGCCGATCGGGGCCATGTCCTTGGTTTCGTGGTGGCTGAGTTCGCCGCCCGTCATGCCGGCACCGAAATTGGTGATGACGGAGGCGGCGGCGGCCTTGAGGCCGAGATGGCGGGCAATCAGCACCTCCGGCACGGTCGACATGCCAACGGCATCCGCACCGAACACGCGCGCCATGCGAACTTCCGCCGGCGTTTCGAAATTCGGGCCGGAGAACCACATGTAGACGCCTGATGGCAGCGGGATGCCGAGCTTTTGCGCGGCAGCCTCCATGCGGGCGGCGAGATCCGCGTCATAGGCATTGGTCATGCCGACGAAGCGGTCGTCGCTGTCGATGCCGATCAGCGGATTGGCGCCGGAGAAATTGATGTGGTCGGAAATCCGCATCACCGAGCCGGGCGGCATGTCCTCGCGCAGCGACCCCGCCGAATTGGTGAGGATCAGCGAGGTGACGCCGAGCCCCTTCAGCACCTCGATCGGCGTGCGCATGGCATTGGCATCGCCGCTCTCGTAGTAGTGCACGCGCCCGGAAAGCATGATGACCGGAACGGCGCCGAGATAACCGATGACCAGCTCACCGGCATGGCCGGAGACGGAGCTGACCGGAAAACTCGGCAGGTCGGCATAGGGGATACGCAGCGCATTCTGCATGGCCTCCACCAGCGAGCCGAGGCCGGAGCCGAGCACGATGCCGGTGCGTGGCAGCACGCCGCCGAGGCGGGCGCGCAGCAGTTCTGTCGTCGAGGCACTCATCCGAGTACATCCGTCGCAAAGCTGTGCGGCAGCAGTTCGTCCATGGTCATGGTCTTCTTCACGCCGGTCTCGTCGCACAGATAGATCGGCGTCTTTGCGGTGGCGAATTCGGCGATCTTCTGCCGGCAGCCGCCGCAGGGCGGGCAGAGCGGCAGCTTCTCGGCAATCACCGCCATCTCGACGATTGTCTTGTTGCCGGCCATGATCATATGGCTGATCGCGGTCGGCTCGGCGCACCAGCCCTGCGGAAACGACAGGTTCTCGATATTGGCACCGGCATAGATCTTGCCGTCCTCGGCGCGGATCGCCGCCCCCACCGGGAACTTGGAATAGGGGGCGTGCGCGAAGGCCATCGCCGCGCGCGCTGCCTCGAAGAGGTCGTGAGACATGTTATCGCTCCTTGACGTAGGGCACGCCGCCGGCCTTCGGCGGAATGGCCTTGCCGATGAAGCCTGCAAGCAGGATCACCGTCAGGATATAGGGCAGTGCCTGCATGAGCTGTACCGGCACCTTGCCGATCAGCGGGAAGGCGTAACCCTGGTAGCGGATGGCGAAGGCATCGAGGAAGCCGAAGAGCAGGCAGGCGAAGAGAATGTTCTTCGGCCGCCACTTGGCGAAGATGAGGGCGGCGAGCGCGATGTAACCCTTGCCGGCCGTCATGCCCTTGGTGAAGCCGGCATTGGCCGCAAGCGACAGATAGGCGCCGGCAATGCCGCACAGGATGCCGCAGCAGATGACGGCGCGGTAGCGCAGCCAGATGACCGAGATACCGGCCGTATCGACCGCACCCGGATTTTCGCCGACAGCGCGCAGGCGCAGCCCGAAGCGCGTGCGGTAGAGGATCCACCAGCTCGCCGGCACCATCAGGAAGGCGAGATAGGTGAGCGGCGAGTGGCCGGACAGCAGGTTCGAATAAAGCGGCCCGAGGATCGGCACCTCGCGCAACGCATCGGCAAAGGGCAGCTTGATCGTGCCGAAGCGGCCGCTTTCCATCAAGGCCGGCGTGCGCCCGCCCTGGCGGAACCAGGCTTCGCCGAGAATGACGGTCGAGCCGGCGACGACGAAGTTGATGGCGACGCCCGAGACGATCTGGCTGCCGCGCTGGGTGATCGAGGCGTAGCCATGCACCAGCGAGAGCAGCACGGAGACGAGGATGGCCGCCCCGAGGCCCATCGCCACGGACTGCGTGAGGAAGGCGACGGTGCCGGCGGCGAAGGCCGCCCCCAGCATCTTGCCCTCGAGCCCGATGTCGAAGACGCCGGCGCGTTCGGTAAAGAGGCCGGCAAGCGCGGCAAGGATCAGCGGCGTCGAGACGCGGACGGTCGACTGCGCGAGTTCGATGAAGACCTGAAAGAAATCCATGGCGATCAGGCTCCCTTCGTGGCGGCGGCTTGGCGGCCCTTGGGCGAGAGCCCGAAGATGATCCGCGTGATGGCCGGGCGGAACATGTGTTCGAGCGCGCCGGCAAAGAGGATGACGAGACCCTGGATGATGACGATCATGTCGCGCGAGATGGAGGGCATCTCGAAGGAGATTTCCGCCCCGCCCTGGTAGAGCATGCCGAACAGCAGCGCCGCCGGGATGATGCCCGCCGGATGCGAGCGGCCGATGAGCGCGACGGCAATGCCGACGAAGCCCGCGCCCTGCACGAAATCGAGCTGCATGCGGAACTGCTCGCCCATGATCGGGTTCAGCGCCATCATGCCGGCAAGCGCGCCGGAAATCATCATGGTGATGACGATGATCTTCGCCTCCTTGATGCCGGCATAACGCGCGGCGGCCGGGCTGTGGCCCATCGTGCGCATTTCATAACCAAGCTTGGTGCGCCAGATCAGCACCCACACGCCGAAGGCCGCGAGAAGTGCGAGCAGAAAGGAGATGTTGAAGGGCGCATTGCCGACGGAAAGGCCGAAGATCGACATCAGCCAGTCGAGTTTCGGCAGTTGCCCGCCGGTCTCGAAGGTACGGGTTTCGAGCGACATCGAGCCGAGCGGCTTGAACACCCGGTTGAGCAGGTAGTTCATCAGGCTGGCAGCGATGAAGTTGAACATGATCGTCGTGATGACGATATGGCTGCCGCGCTTGGCCTGCAGCCAGCCGGGGATCATCGCCCAGAGCGCGCCGAAGAAGGCGGCGCCGATGACGGCGATCGGGAAGAGCAGGTACCACGGCAGCACGCGGTCGAAGGAGAGACAGGCAAGGGCCACCCCGATGCCGCCGATATAGGCCTGACCCTCGCCGCCGATGTTGAACAGGCCGCAATGGAAGGCGACGGCAACGGCGAGGCCGGTGAAGATAAAGGTCGTCGTATAGTAGAGCGTGAAGCCGATATATTCGCCGCGCCCGAAGGCGCCGTTGATCATGTGATAGGCGGCCTCCAGCGGGCTTTCGCCGACGATCAGCACGACGAGGCCGGAAATCAGGAAGGCGACGGCGAGATTGACCAGCGGGATCAGGCCATATTCGGCCCAGGCCGGCAGTTTCGCGTGAGGGACACTCATTCCGCGGCCTCCTTCCGGCCTTCCACACCGGCCATCAACAGGCCGAGTTCTCCTTCGGTGGCATCCGGCATGCGCTCACCGACGACACGGCCGGCAAACATCACCAGAATCCGGTCCGACAGCGCGCGAATCTCGTCGAGCTCCACCGAGACGAGCAGCACCGCCTTGCCCTGGTCGCGCATCTCGATGATGCGCTTGTGAATGAATTCGATGGCGCCGACATCGACGCCGCGCGTCGGCTGGCCGATGATCAGCACGTCCGGCCCGCGCTCCATCTCGCGCGCCAAGACGATCTTCTGCTGGTTGCCGCCGGAGAAGTTGGCGGTCTTCAGCCGCGGGTTCGGCGGGCGGATGTCATAGGCGGCGATCTTCTCCTCCGCGTCGGCGCGGATCGCGTCCACGTCGAGCAGCAGGCCCTTCCGGTATTTCGGGTCGTCGTGATAGCCGAGGATGGCGTTCTCGCTCTCCTCGAATTTCAGCACGAGACCGACATGATGGCGGTCCTCCGGCACATGGGCGAGGCCGCGCTTGCGCAGCTCGGCCGGGTCGACATGGCCGGTAACGTCGATGGCGCTGCCATTGAGCGACACGGTGCCGGATTTGGCGCGGCGGATACCGGAGATCGCCTCCAGCAGTTCCGACTGGCCGTTGCCGGCCACGCCCGCAATGCCGACGATCTCACCGGCGCGAATGTCGAAGGAGACATCGTCCACCATCGTCACGCCGCGGCTGTCGCGCACCGTGAGGTTCTTGACCGAGAGCTTGACGTCGGCCGGCTTCGCCTCGCCCTTTTCGACACGCAGCAGAACGCGGCGGCCGACCATCAGCTCTGCGAGTTCTTCAACGGACGTGTCCTTTGTCGTGCGCGTCGCCACCATCTCACCGCGGCGCATGACGGAGACCTCGTCGGTGATCGCCATGATCTCGCGCAGCTTGTGGGTGATGAGCAGCACCGTCTTGCCCTCGGCCTTCAGCTGCTCGAGGATGCGGAACAGGTGGTCGGCTTCCGCCGGCGTCAGCACGCCCGTCGGCTCGTCGAGAATGAGGATGTCGGCCCGGCGATAGAGCGCTTTCAGGATTTCCACGCGCTGCTGCAGGCCGACCGGCAGTTCCTCGATGACCGCGTCCGGATCGACCTCCAGCGCATAGTCTTTTTCGAGCCGTTTCAGCTCGGCGCGCGCCTTGGTGATGCTGGCGTTGAGGATCTGGCTCTCTTCCGCGCCGAGCATGATGTTTTCCAGCACGGTGAAGTTTTCCACCAGCATGAAGTGCTGGTGCACCATGCCGATGCCGGCGGCGATGGCGGCATTCGGATCACGGATCTTGATCGTCTTTCCATCGATGACGATGTCGCCGTGATCGGCCTGATAGAAGCCGTAGAGGATCGACATGAGGGTGGATTTGCCGGCGCCGTTTTCGCCGATGATACCGTGAATGGTGCCCTTGCGGACCTTCAGGTTGATATTCCGGTTGGCGTGGACGAGGCCGAAGCTCTTGTCGATGCCCTTCAGTTCGATTGCCAGTTCGCTCATGATGATCCACTCTTACGGGGATTTTGGGCCTGTCGGCCTAGTCTTGTTGCTTCCGCCGCCCTTGTCCAGTCCGATTGCGGCCGACGCCGGTGGCGGCTATAGCTCCGGGCGCCCGGTATTCGACCGACGAGGACAGCCATGACCACTTCCGACGACATCCAGGCCGCGCGCATCGCCCGCCTCGAAGAGCATGCCGCCCACCAGGCAAAAACGATCGAGGAGCTCTCCGATCAGCTCGCCGAACAATGGCGTGTGGTCGATCAGCTCCGGACGAAGCTCGACCGGTTGACGGAACGGTTCCTCACACTCGAAGAGGGGTCTCTCGAAGCCCCGGCCATCACCCGCCCGCCGCACTATTGAGGTCGCAGCCGGGGCAGGACGGAATCGGCCCGTCTGCTTGCGCAAACGGGCCGTGAATGCCGCTTAGTAGGGGCAGGTCTCGTCCGACATGTAGTCGTGCACCTTGACGGCACCGCTGTCGATGTCGGCGCGCGCCTTGTCGATCGCAGCCTTCATTTCGGCCGTGATGAGGGGCGCGTTGTTGTCGTCCATCGCGACGTCGACGCCGCTTTCCTTGAGGCCGAGCACGTTGACGCCCGGCTTGAACGTGTCGTTCTTGGCGGTGATGAAGGCGTCGTAGACGGCAACGTCGACGCGCTTGACCATCGAGGTCAGAACCTTGCCCGGATGCAGGCCGTTCTGGTTGGAATCGACGCCGATGCCGAGTTTTCCGGCGTCAGCCGCCGCCTGGAGCACGCCAACGCCCGTGCCGCCGGCCGCGTGGTAGACCACGTCGGACCCCTGGTCGAACTGGGACTTTGCGATTTCGCCGCCCTTGACCGGGTCGTTCCAGGCGTCCGGCGTCGTGCCTGTATAGGCTTCGAGCACCTTGATGTCGGGGCCGAGCGACTTGGCGCCGCCGATATAGCCGCAGGCGAATTTGTGGATCAGCGGGATGTCCATGCCGCCGACGAAGGACACGGTCTTCGTCTTGGAGGCCATGCCGGCCAGGATGCCGGCGAGCCAGCCGCCTTCTTCTTCCTTGAAGACGACCGAGCGCACATTCGGCTTGTCGACGACCATGTCGATGATGGCGAACTTGATGTCCGGATATTCCACGGCGACCTTCTCAAGCGCCGCGGACCAGGAGAAGCCGGCCATCACGATCGGGTTGTTGCCGTCGCCGGCGAAGCGGCGGAGTGCCTGCTCGCGCTGCGCGTCGTTGGCGATTTCGAAGTCGCGATATTCGATGCCGGTCTCGGCCTTGAACTTTTCCGCGCCATTGTAGGCTGCTTCGTTGAACGACTTGTCGAACTTGCCGCCCAGGTCATAGATGATTGCCGGCTTGATATCGGCGGCGAATGCAGTGGCCGACATGGCAGCCGTGGCAAGAAGGGTGAGAAGGGTTTTTTTCATTGTGCAGCCCTGTTCGCTATTGATCTTATAGGGACCTTCCGGGCAGCGCCTGCAGGAGCGCACACCGGAGCCACCGACCCTTTCCCCTGGGTCAGGCTGGCGGCATCCTTGCACGGCTCCGGGAAAAATTCACCAGAAATTTTTCAGTTGGTAAAAAATAGAAGCCGTTGCGAAGAGAGGGGAGATCCTCTTTCGCAACGGCTTGAAAGCAGCGAATTTTATCGGGCGGTCAGCCGATCGCGCAGCTGACGCCGGTGCCGCGAAGGTTGCAATAGCCGCCCGGATTCTTGGCGAGATACTGCTGGTGAACCTCTTCGGCGAAATACAGCGGACCCGCCTTGGCGATTTCCGTCGTGATGCGGTCGGTGCGCCCGGCGGCTGTCAGCGCCGCCTGGTAGACGTCGCGGGCGCGGTGCGCCACGGCAAGGTCTGCTTCGTCGTCGAGATAGATCGCCGAGCGGTAGGTCGTGCCGATATCGTTGCCCTGGCGCATGCCCTGCGTCGGGTCGTGCGCCTCGAAGAAGGCCTTCAGCAGGGTCTCGAGCGTGACCACCGCGGGATCATAAACGACAAGCACGACTTCGGTATGGCCGGTCAGCCCCGTCGTGGTCTCGTGATAGGTCGGGTTGGGCGTGATGCCGCCGGAATAGCCGGCCGCCGTCACCCACACGCCGGGGATCTTCCAGAGCAGCCGCTCGGCGCCCCAGAAGCAGCCCATGCCGAGCAGCACGGTCTTGAACCCTTCGGGATAGGGGCCCTGAAGCGCGCGGCCATTGACGAAATGGGTGGCGGATGTGGGGATGGGCTGGTCGCGGCCGGGCAGGGCAGCTTCGGGCGCAGGCATGGTGGTCTTCTTGTTGAACATGTCGATCAGGAACATCGTGGCCTCCTGGCCGGGGCCGCATCGAGCGCGGCGGGTTGTGATATCAGGCGGTGAAGCGGCCGGCGATCGGTTGGCGCTTGTAGGCGATCACCCAGAAGAACAGCGAGATGGCGAGCAGCACGGCAAAGGCCGGCTGCGACAGCACCCACATGGCCGCCGGGTCCCAGGCATAGGGATGCAGGTTGCGCATGATGCCGTCGGCAACGAGCGCGATCGTGTCCGGGCTCGCCGTGCTCCAGGCGACCGCGAGCGGCGTCAGCACCGGCTCGGAGGCCGAGACGGACTGGATCGCGTCGATCGTTCCCGCCATCACGGCAATGACCAATGCGATCAGGCTGATGGTCTTCAGGATGAACCGTATCATCGCGCCCCTCCCGGTATCGCCGCCGGAGCGTCCATTTTGCCCCCGCTTCCTTCTGCCTATAAATAGGAAGACGGCCAAACTTCTGCAATCCTTCGCGTCGTTCTCCGAAAGAACCTTCAAAAAACTGTCAGAAAGCGGTTGATCCCGCGTGAAACCTCGGTATATATCGCGCCGTCTCGCCGGAATGGAAACAGGAAAGCGACCCGCGCCGGATTGACCAACGGCAGCGAGCGGACGGACAGGTGGCCGAGTGGTTGAAGGCGCACGCCTGGAAAGTGTGTATAGGGGAGACTCTATCGCGGGTTCGAATCCCGCTCTGTCCGCCATCACCCCCTGCTAAGCCAGCATTCTACCCAAAACCGATTTGGCTGCCAAAGCTGATGCCTCGTCGAGAGGCGATTCCAGTCCATCCGCCCGCCATTGCTCCCGGAGATATGGCAGGGTCAATGTGGCAGCACCTACGTCAATTTTAATAGCGCCACCTCCGCACCAAGCGTAGAGTCTGCATATCGGCAGCATCTAAACGCGCCATAACATTCACAAAAAGCGCTGATGTCCTTGCCAGAAGTCAGGAGACTTCGATGCACTCAACACAGCTTGAACCCAATGAGCTATCTGCCGTGAAGCTGATATTCGACGATATCGCCGCACAGGAATGGTTCGACAAGAGTGAGGAAGCACGGTCGTCCTTCGCGCGCTACCTGATCGATACCTACTCGATCGGCCAGATCGAGCCGGCGCGGTTTCGCAAGATCGTCGAATGCTCGGCGCGTATGCATTACAGCCGCGCGCGATAGACGCTGCCATCCGGGGGGATGCACGGGGCTCGGCTTCAGAAATGAGCCGGGTCCCGTGATGTCACGTGGGCTTGCGCGACCTTCAGCTTGTGCCCGACATCGACGATCGCGCTGAGTGCCGGCACCAGCTCCTGTCCAAGCCCTGTCAGCGCATATTCCACGGACGGCGGGGTGGTCGGCTGGATGGTGCGGGTGATCACGCCGCGGCTTTCCAGTTCGCGCAGGCGCTGCGAAAGCACCTTTGCCGAGATCGGCGGAATATCGATCCGCAGTTCGCTGAACCGGCGCGGGCCGGCCCGCAGGTGCCAGATGACGTTTGGCGCCCAGGCGCCGGCGATGATCGTCATGCACTCGGTCAAGAGGCAGGGCTCCGGCGGGGGCGTGCTGCGGTTCTTTCGGATCTTGAGGCTCATGATGCGGACCGGTTACCACGGAGAAACGAGGATATGAAGTAACTGATAGAAACTTGGTTGGCAATAGAAACCGAAGCCCCTAGCTTCGCGCCATTGTCAAAGAAAGGTCTGTCCATGTTGCTCTACTTCAAACCCGCCGCCTGCTCGCTCGCGTCGCGCATCGTGCTCCTCGAACTCGGCCTGCCCTTCGAGGCGGTCGAGGTCGACACGCAGGCCGGTCGAACGAAGGCCGGCGCCGACTATCGTCGCGCCAACCCCAAGGGCTACGTGCCGGCGCTCGAGATCGAGCCCGGCGTCGTCATCACGGAAAATCCGGCGGTGCTGCAATATCTGGCCGACCGCGCGCCAGAAGCCCGGCTTGCGCCCGCTGCCGGAACGCTGGACAGGGTCCGCCTGCAGGAATGGCTGAACTTCATCTCCGCGGAACTGCACAAGGCGTTCAGCCCCTATTTCCACGGTCATGCCCTGGAGGCATCCGAGAAGGCACGCGTGGAGGCGACGCTCCTCCGTCGTATCGACGACGTGGAAACGGGCCTTGCCGACGGTCGCTCGTTCCTGCTCGGTGAGACCTTTTCCGTCGCCGACGCCTATCTGTTCGTCGTGCTCAACTGGACGAATTTCATCGGCGTCGATCTCGCACGCTGGCCCCGCATCAGCGCCTTCATGAAGCGGATGCTGGCGCGACCGGCAGTGCGCAAGGCGCTCGCCGCCGAAGGCCTGCTGCAGGACGAGGCAGCCTGATGCGCGGGGCGTTCCACGACATCAGCGCCGTTCTCCAGGATTATTTCGACGCGCTCTATTTTTGCGACGTCGAGACGCTGGAGCGTGTTTTCCACCCGCAGGCCATCTATGCGACGGCGGACGAGACGCCGCTTCTCTACCGCACCATGGCGGAATACGTGCCGGTCGTGGCCGCCCGGCAATCGCCGGCCTCGCGCAACGAAGCCCGGCGTGACCATATCGACGCGATCGACATCGCCGGAGACAACACCGCCGTGGCGCGTGTGCGCTGCTCGATCGGCAGCCGGGATTTCGTCGATTTTCTCACGCTCGTGCGCACGGACGGCCAATGGCGGATCATCGCCAAGGTTTTCCAGATCATCGAGCGGCAAACGCAGGAGTAGCCCAATGCCCTATGTCAACATCAAGATCACCCGCGAGGGCGCGACGCCCGCGCAGAAAGCCGAACTGATCAAGGGGGTGACCGATCTTCTCGTGCGGGTGCTCGACAAGAATCCCGCCACCACCTTCGTCGTCATCGATGAGGTGGCGATGGAGGATTGGGGCGTCGGAGGCCTTCCCGTCGAGGCCTATCGAACGTCGCTCAAATCATCCTCGTAACGGCGTCGAAGCGGCCGGCAGGGCGCCTGTTCTCAGGCAAGCCATGCCGGCAGGCGCGGCGGCACGCGGCCGGTCAGGGCGGCCTCGATACAGTCGGCGAGGTTGCTGAAGCGGACGGTGCGGCCGGAGAGACCCGGGCCGTAATGGGCGTATTTGCCGGAATTGGTGATGAGGGCACGCGTCTTTGTCGGGAAAACCGGTTCGGAGATCGAGCACCAGCAAAGGTCCGGCAGGACCTGTACGCCGCTGGCCGTGAGCCGGGCAATGATGTCGCCGGCGTCCGCCATGACGTCCCGGCCGGCGGTGACGATGACGGTCACGTCCGCGTGGCGCTTGCGCGCGCCAAGCGCATCCGCCACGGCGCGGCATTCCGACAGCGAGGCATGCGGGCTGCCGATGGCGACGAGTTCCACCGCCTCCGGCCCATCGTTGAACATGGTCCAGACGTCGATCATGTCGGCGCGGGTGATCGTCGCCGTATCGGCCTGCGGTGCGGCGGCACCGTCTGCCTCAGGCGTCACGCCCTCGATATGCAGCATGGGCGCGGCAGAGGTGGTGCCGAAGGCCGCGCACAGCGCCTTGAGGTCGTCCGGCGTGGGGCTCGCGGCAGCAAGGCCGCGCAGCACGGGAATACGGTCGGGCGCGACACGGCCGGCGAGATAGCCGACGATCGGCCAGAAAGCGTCGTCGACAGCGTCGGGCAGGTCGACATCGATGATGCGCTTCGCCTTGCGGTGTTCGTCAAGATAGACGCCGGACAGCGGAGCGCGACCCGTCAAGGCGATGCAGAGATCGAGGAAATCGGGATGTTTTGCCGTGCGGGCGCCGAGCACCGTGTTGGCAAAGATCACCGCATTGGATTCCGCCCAGGCAATCGCCTCGCCGGTTTTCGGCGCGCTGTCGAGCAGATAGGGTGAACAGGTGAAGGTCGGGCGGCAGCCCATGCGCACATAGGCGTCGGCCAGGCGGGCGGCGGGGTCGCCGAAATCCTGCGGCACGCCCTGCTGTTGCCAGTTGACGCGGTCGACGGAAATGGCGTTCATGGTGGTCGGCACGCGCACCCTGGCGCCCATGTCGGCCATCTTTTCCGCAAAGGTCAGGTTGGCGGGGCTGGCATAGATGCAGCCGTCGATATGGCCCTGCACCACGTCGATCAGCTTTGTCGCGCCCTGCTGCGCAGCCATGGCGGCGGTGATGCGCAGAGCAAGTTGCACCGCGACGCCATCGCGGCCGTCGAGCATGGCGCGGTCATCCGCGGTGAGGTCGAGCGCCGATGTAGCCGGTGGGGCAACGGGAATGGTCAGCCCATCAGCGACGATTTCGGTCTCGCTGATGGTTGCCGTCCCGGCGCGACAGAGCGCGTCATAGGCGCCGTGTGACAGGCGCAGCACCGGCAGCGACTTGCCGAACATTTCCGCGGCGATCAGCGCACCGAGGGTGAGCACGTCCTCCGCCTCGCTGAAGATGAGGGCGGCGGGCGCGCGGCCGGTCAGCGCCAGGTCGAGGAGCACGCCGGAGCCGGTGCACGAGCCGCGGCTCGAGGGCATCATCAGGATGCCGCCGGTAATCGTCACGCCATGCAGCGGGTGGTGCACGTCGATGACCTTGCCGGTGGCCGGATCGACGCCGCCCCAGAAACTCAACGCCTCTCCCGCCGCGATGATCGGGCCGGAGGCGGTGCCGGCGAGGATGCTGCGGGCGGAGAGATCGGTCATGGGGCGGCTCCTGTGCGGTTGGACCTGTCAGAAACGTTGCGGCGAGAAGGCGGCGATGTCGATGGCTGTGCGGTCGTTCGTCAACAGGTCGGCGACGAGCCGTGCTGTGCCCGCCGACTGGGTGAGGCCGAGATGGCCGTGACCGAAGGCATAGACGACCCGCGGCGTCGCGCGGGCGCGGCCGATCGCCGGCAGGCTGTCGGGCAGCGACGGGCGAAAACCCATCCACTGCACGCCGCCCTGCGACTTCAGGCCGGGCAGGAAGCTGCGCGCCTTTTCCAGCATGGCTTCCGACCGGCGGAAGTTCGGCGGTAGCTTCAGTCCGCCAAGCTCCACCGCGCCGCCAACGCGGATGCCGGTCGAAAGCCGGGTAACGACGAAGCCGTGACCGCCGAAGGTCACCTGCGTGCGCAGGTCGAAGGCGTCGATGGGCAACGTCGTGTTGTAACCGCGCTCGGTTTCGAGCGGGATGGTTTCGCCAAGCGAGCGCGCGACCTGATGGGAGAAGGCGCCGGCCGCCAGCACGACGTTTTGTGCCCGCAGCGTCCGGCCATCGGTGGTGCGAATTTCCACGCCGCCCTCGATCGGGTGCAGGCCGGAAACCTCCGCGCGTTCGATCGTGCCGCCCTGCGCGCTAAAATGCTCGGCGAGCGCCAGCGTATAGAGTTTGGGATCGGCGATGGAGTACCAGCCGGGCGTGAACGTGCCATGTGTGAAGCGGGGCGCGAGGCCGGGCTGGATTATCGCCATGTCGGCGGCGCCCATGTGGCGGAATTCGACGCCGTGCTGTTCGCGTGCCTTCCAGCCGGGCAGCGCGGCGTTGAGCTCGGCCTGGCTCTCATAGACCTGGAGGTTACCCTCCTTGCGCAGCATCGCGATGGTGCCGGTCTGCGTGAGGAAC
Organism: Shinella kummerowiae; assembly: GCF_009827055.1. Classification (GTDB taxonomy): domain Bacteria; phylum Pseudomonadota; class Alphaproteobacteria; order Rhizobiales; family Rhizobiaceae; genus Shinella; species Shinella kummerowiae. The sequence goes on along the minus strand of NZ_WUMK01000002.1, from coordinate 572,056 downwards.
GGTTCCAGCTCGGCCTTGGACAGGTCCATCAACGCCGTCTGTGCCGCCGTGGAATGGGCGACGCGGCCTGCCGAACAGGCGCGCCAGAAGCGGAACATCCACGGTGCGATCTGGAACGCGTAGGACGGCGGCACGCTGAGCGGCCCGAGCGGATCGAGCAGCCATTTCGGCGCTTTCTTCAGGATGCCCGGCGAGGCGAGCGGCAGGATGTCGGTGAAGGCGAAGGCACCGGCATTGCCGGCAGAAGCACCGGCGGCGGGCGCCTCGCGTTCCAGCACGGTGACGGAGAGGCCGCGGGCCTGCGCGGCGATGGCCGCGGAAAGCCCGACCACGCCGGCGCCGATGACGACGACGCCGGGCTGGATTCCAGTGTTCATCATGGCCTCAATGCGTCGCGGCGAGGAAGGTCTGCAGGTCGGCATCCTTCGGCGCGCCGAACAGCTGTTCCGGCGGCGCGATCTCGGCCATCACACCTTTGTGGAAGAAGGCGACGCGGTCGGAGACTTCGCGGGCGAACTTCATTTCATGCGTGACGCAGATCATCGTCATGCCTTCGGAGGCGAGCATGCGCAGCGTGTCGAGCACTTCGCCGACGAGCTGCGGGTCGAGCGCCGAGGTCACCTCGTCGAACAGCATGTAGGCCGGCGACATGGCAAGCGCGCGGGCAATCGCCATGCGCTGCTGCTGACCGCCGGACATGCGGTTCGGATAGACCTTCAGCTTGTCGCCGAGGCCGACATGGGTGAGCTGCTTGACGGCCATGGCCTCGGCTTCGGCCTTCGACTGGCCGAGCACCTTGACCGGCGCCAGCATGACGTTTTCCAGCACGGTCAGGTGCGGGAAGGCGTTGAACTGCTGGAACACGATGCCGAGCTTGCGGCGCAGCTTGTTGAGGTCCGTCGCCTTGGCATGCACATCGGTGCCGTCGACCACGATGCGGCCGCCGTCGATCGTCTCCAGCCCGTTGATGCAGGTCAGCAGCGTCGACTTGCCCGAGCCCGAGCCGCCGATGATGGTCAGCACTTCGCCCTTCTGGACGGTGAGGTTGATCCCCTTCAGGACTTCCAGCGAACCGAAGGATTTGCGGACGTTTTCGATCTCAATCATTGGACCACCGTCTTTCGAGATAACCGCCGAGCCGGGCGATGGGGAAGCTGATGATGAAGTAGATGGCGCCGCAGATCAGCAGGATGAACAGCGGTTCCTGCAGGCGCGTGACGAGGATCTGCGAGGCGCGCAGGAGCTCGATCAGGCCGAGCCAGAGCACCAGCGCCGAATCCTTCATGACGCCGAGCGTCAGGCCGATCCAGGCGGGCAGCGAGACGCGGGTGGCGAGCGGCGCCACGATGTAGCGCATGTCCTGCCACCAGGTCATGCCGAGCGAGCGGGCCGCGCGGCGCGTGGTGGCCGGCACGGCGGAGATGCCGCCGCGCACGATCTCGGTGCAATAGGCCGCCGTATAGAGCGACAACACCACGCAGGAGGTGGTGAACGGCGCCCAGCCGAGCTTGAGGATCGATTGCAACGCGTTGCCGAGCACGAGCTGGATGAGCAGCGGCACGGAGCGGAAGATATCGAGCAAAAAGGTGATCGGCATCGACCAGTAGGGACCGGCCTGGTTGCGGATGACGCCGAAGACGACGCCGAGCACGGTGCCGGCGAGGACCGAGACGGCGGTGACGGCGAGCGTCATCGCCGCACCCTTGGCGAGGAAGCCGAGATCGGCGAGCGTGAGAGCGGTATCGAACATGGCTTACCCTCTCTCAGTAGCGGAACATGCGCGTGGCGGCGAGGCGCGCTGCCAGCGTCACGGCCTTGGCGATCACATAGTAGATGACCGCCGCGAGCGCGAAGAATTCGAAGGTGCGGAAGGACACCGCGTTCAGCGCCTGGGTGACGCCGGCAAGGTCCGTGTTCATCCCGACGGTGACGCCGAGCGAGGTCATCAGGATTGCCCAGACCATCTGGTTGGTGGCCGGCAGGAAGGCGATGCGCAGCATCTGCGGCATGACGATGTAGCGGAAGGCCTGCAGCGGCGTCATGCCGAGCGAGCGGCCCGCACGCGTCTGCGTGTCGGGGATCGCCTTCAGCGCGCCGCGGAAGTTTTCTGCAAGATAGCCGGCATTGTTGAAGGCGATCCCCACGAGCAGCGCCGTATAGGGGCTCAGGTGGATGCCGAAATTGCCGAGGCCGAAATGGGCCATGTAGATCTGGAAGAGGGCCGGCGTGTTGCGCGCGACCTCGACCCAGGCCGTGGCGAAGCCGTTCAAGATGCGGTTACCGGACAACCGGAAGAGCGTCAGCGCGAGCGCGACGGCAAGGCCGATGGCCATGGACAGCAGCGCGATCTGGAGCGTGACGAGCGCGCCCTCCAGCATCTGCGGCAGGGCCTTGAAGGCCTGGTTCCAATGGAAATTGTAACTGAACATTGCCGTCTCACCCTTCGGAAACGATCAGCGGCGCGGAAGTGGCTCCCGCGCCGCCTTTAAAACGGCAGATTAGCGATAAACGCCGTTGATCGAAAGGGACGGCACTTCGCCGCCGACCCACTTTTCGTAGAGTTCGTTGTAACGGCCGGTGCGAACCTGCTGGTTGATGAAGAGGTTCAGGTAGTTGATCAGGCCGTATTCTTCGCGGTTGGTGAAGAGCGCGACATAGTCGATGTCGTAGGGCGCGTTGCCGACGACGGAGATGCCGGCGAACTTGCCGCTCTTGACGTTGGACTGGGCGACCGTCGAGGTCGAGACCGTGGCGTCGATCTGGCCCTGGCTGAGCGCGAGGAAGACGTCAGCCTGGGTCTGGTACGGACGGAATTCGCCAGCGCCCCATTCCTTGACCGACTTTTCCAGCGCGATGGCTTCGAACGTGCCGGCAGTGGCGCCGACGACCTTGCCCTTCATGTCTTCGAAGGATTTTACGCCCGACTTGTCGTTGGCCGTGACGGCCATCTGGAAGGCGAAGTAGGGAACGGTCATGCCGACCGTCTTGGCGCGTTCCAGCGTGTCGGAGGTCGAGGCGACGCCGACATCGACGCGGCCGGACATCAGGGCCGGGATGCGCTCCGGGAAGGGCGTTTCAACGATTTCGGCGGTGACACCGAGCGCCTTGGCGAGATCGTTGCAATAGTCGACGTCGAAACCGATCGGGTTGTTGCTCTCGTCGCGCGCGCCCATCGGCGGGAAGTCGAGAACGACGGCGCAGCGCAGCGTGCCGGACGAGATGATGTCGTCCAGCTTGTCGGCCTTGGCCGGGCTGGTGAGGGCGGTGGCGGCGATGAGGCCGAAGGCGAGGACCGAGGTCTTCTTCATTACTCTCTCCCTGAATTGGTCTGGTGATTCACACGGGCGAGGTCCGTCCTGCGCCGAAAATGTAAACCGGCTCTAAAATACAAATAATATGCAAAAAGTATATAGCTCGTATGCGAAAAAATGAAGCCGGGCTCTCCGTCTAGAAAGCCCGGCTCTGGGTCGGCTTTAGGCTTGAATTAGTTCAGGAAATCGTCCGGCAGCAGGCCTTCCGGCATGTTCTGGTAGGAAACCGGCCGCAGGAAACGGCGGATCGACATCGTGCCGACGCTCGTCGCGCCGAAATTCGTCGAGGCCGGGTAGGGGCCGCCATGCACCATGGAATCCACCACTTCCACGCCGGTCGGGAAACCGTTGACCAGCACGCGGCCGGCCTTGCGCTCGAGGACCGGGCGGAGCTTGCGGGCGTCGTCGAGATCGCCGGCATCCATGTGGATCGTTGCCGTCAGCTGGCCTTCGAATTTGCGGGCAAGCGCTTCCATCTCGTCGACCGAACCGACACGCACGACGAGGCCGAGCGGACCGAAGACTTCTTCGGAGAGCGCGTGGTCGGCGAGGAACTGTTCGCCGGAGATCTCGAACAGGTTCGGCAGGGCATTGCGGCCGGAGGATTCGGTCGTCAGCAGCGGCTTCACCGTGTTGCGGCTTTCGAAACGCGCCTGGCCGTCCTGATAGGCCTTGGCGATGCCATCGGTCAGCATGGTCTGCGGACCGACCTTGCCGAGCGCCTCGACGGCGGCGGTGGTGAAGCGGTCGGCATCCGCGCCATCAGCCACGATGGCGATGCCCGGATTGGTGCAGAACTGGCCGGCGCCCATGGTGAGCGAGCCTGCCCAGCCCTGGCCGAGCGATTCGGCGCGGGCCTTCAGCGCTTCCGGCAGCAGGAACATCGGGTTGACCGAGCCGAGTTCGCCGAAGAACGGAATGGGTTCCGGGCGCGCGGCGCACAGGTTGAACAGCGCGCGGCCGCCGGCAAGCGAGCCGGTGAAGCCGACCGCCTTGATCAGCGGATGCTGCACGACGGCCTCGCCGACCTGGCGGTTGCCGCCCTGGATCAGCGAGAAGACGCCGGGATGCACGCCGGTCTTCTGGATGGCGGCGAGAACCGCCTCGGCGATGATTTCGCCGGTGCCCGGATGGGCGGAGTGTCCCTTGACGACGACGGGGCAACCGGCGGCCAGCGCTGCGGCGGTGTCGCCGCCGGCCGTCGAGAAGGCGAGCGGGAAGTTGGAGGCGCCGAACACCGCGACGGGGCCGATCGGCCGCTGGATCAGGCGGATTTCGGTGCGCGGCAGCGGCTGGCGGTCGGGCTGGGCGGCGTCGAGGCGGCGGTCGAGATAGTCGCCCTTCTCGATGTGGTCGGCGAAGAGGCGCAACTGGCCGGTGGTGCGGCCGCGCTCGCCCTGCAGGCGGGCGACGGGCAGGCCGGTTTCCTGCGTGCCGATCTCGGTGATGGCATCGGCGCGCGCCTCGATCTCGTCGGCGATGGCGCGCAGAAACGCGGCGCGTGTCGCACGCGAGGAATAACCGTAGCTCAGGAAGGCCTCTTCGGCGGCTTCCGCGGCGCGGTTCACCAGATCGACCGTGCCGACGGCGAAGTCGTGCGACGGGCCATGCGCCGGCGACGAGGCGAACGTGCCGTTTCCATCGAGCCATTGCCCGGCGACGAGGTGTTTACCGTTGGGAGTGAAAGCCATTTGACGTACCTTTCTGGCGGAAGAGGGATTCGGCCCTGACATAGGATCTGACGGGACGAATTGCACTTGTCGAAATCTTGTATACTCTATGTATGCAAATACTCAACCGCCAACCGCCGCGGTCGGCCCAGCCTGAAGAGACCAACGATGACGCAAACCACCACCTTGACGATTGCCGCCCTTTTCGAGCGTGTCGAAGCCATCTTCCGCAAAGCCGGCCTCAATGCGGTGCAGGCCGGCGCGCTCGCCCGCGTCATCGTCGCGGGCGAGCGCGATGCCTGCAAGTCGCACGGCGTGTTCCGCATCGAAGGGGCGCTGCGCACGGTCAAGGCCGGCAAGGTCAAGCCGGACGCGGTGCCGGAGCTGGACCGCAACGAGGGCTCGGCCATCGTCAAGGTCAATGCCAATGGCGGCTTCGCCAACCCGGCCTTCGAGCTCGGCGTGCCGGCATTGGCCGAGCGCGCCCGCAAGCTCGGTATCGCCGCACTGGTTATCAACGACTGCACGCATTTCTCCGCGCTGTGGCCGGAAGTGGAAGCGGTGACGAACGAAGGCCTCGCCGGGCTCGTCATGTGCCCGAGCTATGCGACGGTCGCACCGACCGGCGGCAACAAGCCGCTGCTCGGCACCAACCCCTTCGCCTTCGGCTGGCCGCGCCCGAATGGGTCGCCCTACGTCTTCGACTTCGCCACCTCGGTTGCCGCGCGCGGCGAAATCGAGCTGCACCGCCGTGCCGGCAAACAATTGCCGGAAGGCTGGGCGATCGATGCCGAGGGCAACCCGACGACCGATCCGGAAGCGGCGCTCGCCGGCGCCATGCTGCCCTTCGGCGGCCATAAGGGCTCGGCCATCGGCACGATGATCGAACTGCTCGCCGGCATCATGATCGGCGACCTGACGAGCCCGGAAGTGCTCGATTATCTCGGCACGACGACGCTCGCGCCCTTCCACGGCGAACTGATTATCGCCCTGTCCCCGGAAGCCTTCGCCAAGGGCCGCCCCGGCGATCCCTTCGCCCGCGCCGAGGTGCTGTTCGAGGCCATCGTCGGCCAGGGCGCGCGCCTGCCCTCGCAGCGCCGCTTCGTCGCCCGCAAGGTCTCCGAAACCGACGGAGTCACGCTGACGGCCGCCGAGACGGAACAGCTCGATCGCCTGCTGGCGCTGGGCCTCGACGCGGTCGCGTGATTGCGCTGCTGGTTCATTAGCCGGCGAACGGTCAATTGGGGTGCCGTGTCGCCGTTTTGGACAACACGGCATCCCCGCCCATCACCGCCCGCCCGCGGTCAAGCAAGACGGCAATCCCACCCACTACCGTCATCCTCGGGCTAGACCCGAGGATCCACACATCCCCACCGCCGTGCTTGCGGCATGGATCCTCGGGTCGAGCCGGAGGATGACAGAGGAGAGGTGGTGTCCGACACGAAGTGATACTGGACTGGGCTGAGCGGAACCGGACAGACCGTCGCGTGCCGCACCTTCCCCCTTCGAACCAATTGCCAAACCAAAAAAGGCCCTCCTTGCGGAGGGCCTTTCTCGTCGGATGGAAGCGTAAAACCTTACGCCTTGTAGGTCTGCACCGCGCCCGGCAGCTTGCTCCATGCGGCATACCAGGTGTCGAACAGCTTCAGTTGGCTCTCGACATAGCCGCGCTGGCTGTCGGAGAGCGCGTCGGTCTCGTTGAAGTGCAGCGTGTATTCCTTGTCGCCCTTCAGCACCATCATGTGCTTGAAGTAGAGAACGAGGTCCGGGCCTTCGTCGAAGGAGGAGAGCACGGCAAGCGCCGATTCCAGCTCCAGCGCGCGGGCGCGGGCATCCGGGTCGCCCTTGGCGGCAGCCTGTGCAAGCGCGCACATGTGCAGCACTTCCTTCGGCAGAACGCAGCCGATGCCGGTGATCGCGCCTACGGCGCCGCAATCGACGAAGCCGGTGAAGACGCAGGTGTCGACGCCGATCATCAGCGAGACGTCATCGTCACGGCTGGTGATGTTTTCGGCCGCATAACGCATGTCTGCAGCGCCGCCGAATTCCTTGAAGCCGACGAGGTTCTTGTGGTCCTGGCGCAGCGCGAAGAACAGGTCGGCGCGGGTCGCGAAGCCGTAGTAGGGGCTGTTGTAGATGACCGCCGGCAGGTCCGGAGCGGCCGACAGGATCGCCTTGAAGTGGTTCTTCTGGGCGGCGACGACGGTGCCGCGGGAGAGCACGCGCGGGATGACCATGAGGCCCTGCGCGCCGACCTTCTGGGCGTGCGCGGCATGCGCCACGGCCGAGGCGGTGTTGACGGCACCCGTGCCGACGATGACCGGAATACCGGCCTTCACCAGGCGCTCGACGCCTTCCATGCGTTGTTCGTCGGAGAGCAGCGGCCAGTCACCCATCGAGCCGCAATAGACGACGGCGGACATGCCTTTTGCGATGAGGTCCTTGCCCTTGCGCACCAGCGCGTCGAAGTCGGGCGTGCGGTCGTCCTTGCAGGGCGTCATCAGGGCGGGGATCACGCCGGAAAAAATCTTGGCCTTCATCTCGGTCTCCTATGGGCGGTTCGTCGGGTGGTCAGCCGGCACGATGCCTCAGCCTCCCCCTCTCTGATTGCGGGTGTAGCATCTTGCATTTTATTTGTCGACAAGAAAAATACAACGCCGGGCGCGATCGTTCTACAGGGCGATATCGAGCCTGTCGTTGCGGCTGAAAAGCTTCTGCACCTGGGCGACGATCGCCTCCGCATGGGCCTTGCCGAGCCGGTCGGCCTCTTCGATGTCCCGCGCCTCGATGGCCGCGATGATCGCGGCGTGCTCGTCGACGAAGCGCTGCGGAAAGTGTTCGTCATAGGACTGGTAGTAGAGCTGCAGGATGCGCCGCCCTTCGTCGAGCAGCCGGCGGAAGAGGCCGGTGAAATAGGGGTTGCGGCCCGCCTCGGCGATCGCGGCGTGGAAGGCGGCGTTGGTGGCGATCATCGCAATATGGTTGCGTGCGGAGAGCGCTGCTGCATAGTCCTCGTGGAACCCCCTGATGACGGCGAGGTCTTCCGGCCGGTGGCTCTGCGCGGCGAGCCGCGTCGTCACGCGGTACATCAGCACCAGCGCGTCGAAGAAGGTATGCAGGTTCATGAAGTCGATGTTCGACACCATGGTCGAGCGGTTCGGCAGCGTCTCGATCAGCCCTTCGCCGGCCAGCCGCACCAGCGCCTCGCGGATCGGTGTGCGCGACATCTTGAACCGCTCGGCCAGTTGCACTTCGTCGATGGGGCTGCCGGGCGCGATCTTCAGGTCGAGAATCTCGTCGCGCAGCAGGTCGTAGACCATCTTGACGCCGGAGCCGCGTTTGCGCTCCGGCAGGGAATCGGTTTCAGTCATGAAAAGTCCTCTTGTCGACAAAAGAAATACAATTCTCTGCCCGCGCTATCAATCGTTTTAAGAGGGCCTTTTGCCGAAAGCCGCGTCAAGTGTCCGGAAGCTGCGATTTCCGCAAATCCAGTGCTTTGCCGGCAGAAAACGAAAAGGGCGGGATTTTTCCCGACCTGCGTTCCGTCAAAAAAAGCGTCGGGACGATCAGCCGCGCTGGTCGCGCAAAAACGTCATCAGCGAGCGGCCGGCGTCGAGGATGTGATCGCGCGTCAGGCGAGAGGCGAGGTCGGCGTCGCCCTTTTCGCAGGCGGCCAGGATCGCCTCGTGCTCGCGGCCGGCACGCGGCACGCCATTGGTGAAGGTCAGTTGTGCACGCAGATAACGGTCGATGCGGTCGAGCGAGGATTGCACGTTCTGCAGATAATAGGCGCGGCCGGAGGCTTCGTAGAGCGTGGTGTGGAACTGGCGGTTGATCTCGCCCCAGCGGTGCGGGTCGGTTTCCCGGTCGAAGGCGTCGCAATAGCCGCGCGCCTTGTCCAGCGTCGCGCGGTCGAGATTGGGCACGGCAAGGCGCATGACTTCGGCCTCGATCAGCGCACGGAACTCGAAGATCTCGTCGATCTCCCCGATGGAGAGGCCCGCGACGACCGCGCCCTTGTAGCGCTGGGTGGTGATGAGGCCGTGCTGTTCCAGCCGCGACAGCGCCTCGCGCACGGGAATGCGGCTGGTGTTGAACATCTGCGCTATCTCTTCCTGGCGCAGATTGTCGCCCACGGCGATCTTGCCTTCGATGATCGCCTTGCGCAGCGCCTCATAGACGAGGTCGGCCGCCGAAGCGGCCTGCCTGACATCGACGGCAGCAAATTTCATCACGCCCAACCCCTGAAAATCGCGCCTATGGTCATAGGCGGAAACCGGAGGCGGAGCAACAAACGACGCCTCGAGAATGAATATTGTATATTGTATATTGGATCCAATTTTTCTATAAGGGGTCATCCGCGTTGGGCCGATGCCGGCATCGCCGCGAAAATCAGGACATCGGAGAAAGCCATGCGCAGCAGCAAGGTCATTCATATCGTCTCCTGCCACGCCGAGGGCGAGGTGGGTGATGTCATCGTCGGCGGCGTCGCGCCCCCGCCGGGCGCTACGCTGTGGGAGCAGCGCAATTTCATCGCCCAGGACAAGGCGTTGCGCAATTTCGTGCTGAACGAACCGCGCGGCGGCGTGTTCCGCCACATCAATCTTCTCGTGCCGCCGAAGGATCCGCGCGCCACGATGGGCTTCATCATCATGGAGCCCGAGGACACGCCGCCGATGTCCGGCTCCAACTCGATCTGCGTCTCCACCGTGCTGCTCGACAGCGGCATCGTGCCGATGGTCGAGCCGGAAACCCACATGGTGCTGGAAGCGCCGGGCGGACTGGTCAACGTCGTTGCCACCTGCCGCAACGGCAAGGCCGAGCGCATCACCGTCACCAACGTGCCCTCCTTCGCCGACAGGCTGGATGCCAGGCTGGAAGTCGAAGGCCTCGGCACGCTCACCGTCGACACCGCCTATGGCGGCGACAGTTTTGTGTTTGCCGATGCCCGCGCCCTCGGCTTCTCGGTCACGCCGGACGAGGCGCGCGAACTTGCCGAAACCGGCATCCGCATCACCAGGGCCGCCAACGAGCAGCTCGGCTTCACCCATCCGGAAAACCCGGAATGGAACCACATCTCCTTCTGCCAGTTGACGCTGCCGGTCGAGCAGCGCGACGGCGCGCTGCATGGCCGCAACACCGTCGTCATCCAGCCGGCAAAGCTCGACCGCTCGCCGACCGGCACCGGTTGCTCGGCCCGCATGGCGGTGCTGCATGCCCGCGGCCAGATCAAGGTCGGCCAGTCCTTCTCCGGCTATTCGATCCTCGATTCGCGCTTCGACTGCCGCATCGTCGGCGAAACGACCGTCGGCGGCCGCCCGGCCATCGTGCCGGAAATCTCCGGCCGCGCCTGGATCACCGGCACCAGCCAGGTCATGCTCGACCCCGCCGATCCATGGCCCTCCGGCTACCGCTTGGCCGATACGTGGCCGCGTAAGCAGTAAGTCAGTATTTCCCGATGGCCCGGCGCTCAGGCGCCGGTCCGTCCTTGACGCGAGTGAGTGAGACCGCTACTCATAAAGTCATCAGATGACTTTATGAGTTCACCATGTTTTCCCTCAGCAAGACCAATCTCGCCGATACCGCCGTCGAGGCGATCCGCGACGAAATCCTCAACCGCCGCTGGGCGGTGGGGGAAAAATTGCCGAACGAGGCGACCTTGTCCGCCATGCTGTCCGTCAGCCGCGGCACGGTGCGCGAGGCGGTGCGCGTGCTCGCCTCGCAGGGCTATCTCGAAACGCGGCAGGGCTCCGGCACCTATGTGCTTTCGGCGGCCGATAGCAGCCGCCCGCTCACCATGGCGCGTCGGGCGGGCCTGCGCGACCAGTTCGAGGCACGCCTTGCGCTGGATGCGGAGGCGGCACGGCTTGCGGCGCTGCGCCAGACACCAGCCGTGATCGCCGGGCTGCGCACGCTGCTTGCCGAGCGCGGCAACCACGAGGATGGCGACAAGGCGGGCTTCGTCATCCGCGACTTCGCCTTCCATCAGGCGGTGATCGCCGCCTCGCAGAACAGCGTGCTCATCTGCATGTACGAGTTCTTTTCCACGCTGATTTCCGAAACCATCGAGGCGACGCTGGGCGAAGAGCTTCCGGAACCGGACATGGCCGCCCATGCGGCGATTGTCGATGCCATCGAGAGCGGCGATCCGGCGGCGGCCGATGCCGCGGTGCGCCGTTTCATGGCGCCCATGTTGTCGGCTCTCGACCGGTTGCTGCTGTCATGACGGTTCTCAATGATCCCGGCGCCATCGACCTGATCGACGCCGAAGCCGACAGCGTACCGGCGCCCGAAGCGCATCGGCCGACGAGCACGCTGGCGCGCGTGCTGCTCGGCGCCAGCCTCGTGCTCATTGCCTTCAATCTGCGGCCGGTCTTTTCCAGCGCGTCGGCGCTGCTGCCGGAGATACGCGATGTGCTCGGTCTCTCCGCCACCGGCGCCAGCCTGCTGACGACGCTGCCCGTCGTTTGCCTCGGCCTGTTCTCGCCGCTCGCCCCGCGCCTTGCCCAACGCATCGGCACGGAGCGAACCCTGCTCGTCGTCATCCTCGTGGTGGCGCTCGGTACCGCACTGCGCGGCCTGTCCTCCGTGCCGCTGCTCTTTCTCGGCACGGCGCTCGCCGGTGCCGCGATTGCGGTCGGCAATGTGTTGCTGCCCGGCCTCGTCAAGCGGGACTTTCCCGACAAGGCGGCGCTGATGACAGGCTGCTATACGATGGCGCTTTGCGCAGGTGCCGCGAGTGCCGCCGGCCTGACATTGCCATTCGAACATGCCGTCGGCGGCTCGCTCGATGGGGCGCTGGCGATCTGGGCGCTGCCGGCCTTTCTTGTCGGGTTGCTCTGGCTGCCGCAGGTGCTTGGTGGCCGCCTGCAGGCCAAGCGCACGGGTTTTCGTGTCGAAGGGCTGTGGCGCGACCGGCTTGCTTGGCAGGTCACGCTCTTCATGGGCCTGCAATCGGCGCTCGCCTATTGTGTGTTTGGCTGGCTGGTGCCGATCCTGCGCGAACGCGGGCTGGATGGCGTGACGGCCGGGGCGATCGTATCGGTCTCCGTCATGGTGCAGGCCGGCGCCTGCCTTGTCGCGCCGCATATCGCCGTGCGCGGCAAGGACCAGCGGCTGATCAATGTCGTGCTCTGCGGATTCGCCGTCGTGGCGCTTTTGGGGCTGCTCTTCGCGCCGCTCTGGTCCGTCTGGATCTGGGCCGTGCTGCAGGGCATCGGCCAGGGCGGACTGATCGCGGTGGCGATGACGGTCATCGTGTTGCGCACGCGCGATCCGCATGTGGCCGCGCACCTGTCCGGCATGGCGCAATGCGTCGGCTACCTGCTGGCAGCCATCGGCCCGCTGGTCGTCGGCCTCATCCGCGGCTGGACGGGCAGTTTCGCCTGGAGCGCTGTGCTCTTCGTGCTGCTTGGCCTTGGCGCCGCGGTCAACGGCTGGTTCGCCGGCCGGGCGCTCTATGTCAATGCGCGCACGGTGGAGACATAGGGCCGGATAGTGCCGGCCTCCGTGACGATGACGCCCATCGCAATGTCGTGTGGCTGCGGATAGATCGTCGCAAGCCGTGCGGCGCTGTAGCCGACCCCGATGACACGCGGTTTCCTCGGCATGGCCGCCAGGGTCCTGTCGAAGAAGCCGCCGCCATAACCCAGCCGGTAGCAGGTCGGGTCATAGCCGACGACAGGCGCGATGACGATATCGGGCAGGCAGGGCCGCTGCGCGGCCGGAACCGGAATGTTCCACACACCGCGCGACAGGGCCTCGCCCGCCTGCCAGAGATGAAATTCCAGCGGCCGCCCCTTCTCGACCACGACCGGCAGGGCCGTGCGCCCGCCGCGTTCCGCCACGGTTTGCAGGAACGGCCGCAGATCCGGTTCGCCGCGAAACGGCCAGTAGGCGCTGACGATGCGGTCCGTGAGGTCGCCGATTTCCGCCAGCACGCCGGCCGCAATCGTTTCGCCATGAAGCGCCCGTGTCTCGGCCGGAACGGCGAGACGCGCGGCGATCAGGCGCTCGCGCTCGCTCTTGCGCCAGCGATTGACATCCGTCCAGGCTTGCAGATCGAACGGCCCCGCCAGGCCGGAATAGGCCGGATCGACCTCATGCAGGAAACAGGCCGGCGAGGCGAATGTAGCTGGTTTCTCGTCGTCATCCATGATGTCGGCCTCTGCGGCGCGGGGAGTTCGAGGATCGCGCCTTTTTCCTTACCTGGCAAATGAAATCCTCTTGCTATGTCTCCAGCAGATAATCAGCCAGCACCCTGGCATGGTTGAAGTCCCGATTGCGGGATCCGTAGAGCAGAGTGACCGTCTCCGCTGCGGCGCGCTGGCGCAGCGGAGCGATCAGCGGATTTTCCCGCAGCTCCTCCCGGTAGCGTGCCTGGAATTCCGTCCAGCGCTCCGGCTTGTGATCGAACCATTGGCGAAGCGCCGTTGTCGGCGCGAGCTCCTTCATCCATTCGGCAAAGGCGGCCTTGTCCTTCGACATGCCGCGTGGCCAGAGCCGGTCGACGAGAATGCGCACACCGTCCCGTGCTTCGGCCTCGTCGTAAACACGCTTGATCCGTATCGGCATCTGAGCCTCCGCATTGCCCACCCGCCCATCTGGCGCCGGAACGGCGCGCGCCGCAAGCGCGACGTTCCGGCGCGCCGGCTTGACTTTGCCATCCCGCTCATCCCATCATAGGACCATGAACACGATGCCATCCCTTGCCCGGTTTCTGAAACGGCTGTTTCCTCTCGCAGGACACTAGCCCCTCGGCTTGGTCGCGTCGTGCCCCAGCCGTGGGGCAAATGCGGTTCCGTCATTTGGAAACCGTGCCAGACCAGCGCGACACACCATTCCCGTTTTTTTCATGTTCGTGTGCCCCCGGGCCGCGAGACACCGTGTCGTGAGGTTTCCATGACCAGCAAGACCAAGGGCAGCCGCCGGCCTGCCATCACCATCGCCCGTTCCGAACATGCCCGCCTGTCGAACCTTGCCGACATGCTGGCCGCGCGCGATCCGCATGCCGCAGAACAGCTTGCCGTCGAACTCGACCGGGCAAAAATCCTCGACGATGCGCGCATGGCGCCCGGCATCATGCGCATGGGCTCGATCGCCGAGTTCCGCATCGATGACGAACCGGCGCAGACCGCCGAACTCGTTTTCCCGAAGGATGCCGATATTTCCCGCCAGCGCATTTCTGTGCTGACGCCGGTCGGTGCAGCCCTTCTCGGCCTGTCCGCCGGCCAGTCGATCGAATGGGCCGCGCGTGACGGCCGGGTGCGGCGCCTCAGCGTGCTGTCCGTGCACAGCGCCGCGCCGGAAACGGCCCAAGCGTCCTGAGGCGCTGGCGGCGATGAAGTTCCTGTCCTTCTCTTGCTCCGGACGCATCGGAGGTTGCCTCGTCGCAGGATCGTGACCCCCTGCGCCGCATCCGCGGCCAGGGGGCTTCTCCACCATGGGTTTGTTTGCCGCGCCTCGAAGGCGGGCAGGATGGAGAATGGCTATGGGATGCGATCCCGCAATGTTGACGGCAAGAGACCTCTATGTGCTGGAAAGACTGCGCCGTGACTGGCCGCCGCTGACCGAGGAATGGTCTGCTTTGCTCGACCGAAAACTGTTGGCCGCTCGCCTGCCGGCAGAACGCCGCACGCCGGCGGACCTGGCAATGATCGACGCGCGCGTCTCGTTTCGCTGCGCAAGCGGGCTCACCGATACCCGCACGCTTTGCCTGCCCGGCAGCTATGCACCGGGGAGCGCCTTCCTGTCGGTCACCACCTTCTATGGCCTGGCGCTGCTCGGCCTCCGCGAGGGGCAGGCGATCGCCTTCGCCCGGCCGGAAGGCCGGCGGGACTGGGTCGTTCTGGAAAAGGTGCTTTTCCAGCCGGCGGCCATGCCCGATCTCTCCCATGCAGCGGTGCCTTCGGCGCGGCCGGCCTTCCGGCTGATTGCCGGAGGGCTGGAAGAACGCGCCTTCACGCCGGCGAACGAAAACGGCCCCCGCACGGGGCCGGGACCATCGGCGGCTTGAGCCGGGATCGGCTCAGATGCCCTGCCCGTTCCCGCCCATCAGTGCGGTCGGGCCGGTCTGCGAGAGGCTTTTTGCCAGCGTCGCCAGCAGGTCGGTCTGGGAAATGATGCCGACGACATGGTGTTCGTCATCGAGGACCACAACGGCGTGAATGGTGCCGTCCGTCAGGCGCGGCAGAAGGCCGATCGCCGGGTCGGACGGTTTGGCGGTCGCAGCCTGCGATACGGGAAGGGGCGTCGCGGGCGCCATGGCGGCCAGCTCCCGGAGGCCGACGGTGCCGGAAAGATGTCCCGCTGCGTCGAGCACGGGGAGCGTGCGGATATCGTGCTCGAGCAGCAGCGTGCGCGCCTCGTCGGCCGTCGCAGTCTCGGCGACCGTCACCACGTCGCGCGACATGATGTCGGCGGCGGTAAGCTCGCCGCGCTGGCGCAGCAGCGCCTGCAGCTCGACTTCGCGCAGCAGCGCGTCGATATCGGCGCGGCTGACGTCGAGCGTCTCGTTGAGGCTGGCAATGGCGACGTCGATGTCCTCGCTGTTGAACCCGACGCGAAAGGCCGCCGGCGGGTCGGCGGTCTTGTGCGTGTTGACGGGCACGATCGCCTGGCGATGCGGATATTGCCGCCCGGCAAGCCGGTGAAACACCATGCCGACGGCGACAAGGATCAGCGAGTTGATGGCGATCGGCACCAGCGGAAACCAGAAGCCGGCCCGCGCCACGGCAGCGCCGCCGACGACGGCGGTCAGTGCGGCTGCCCCTCCCGGCGGGTGCAGCGAGCGCGTCAGCGACATGACGAGGATGGCCAGCGCCACGGCAAGGCCGATGGCCAGCGGCGGATTGGTGACGAGCGTGGCGACGGTCACGCCGACAAAAGCGGAAATCGTGTTGCCGCCGACGATCGACCAGGGCTGGGCCAGCGGGCTTGCCGGCACGGCGAAGAGCAGGACGGCGGAGGCGCCGATCGGGGCGACGATCAGCGGCAGGTTCGGATCCTGCCCCATGACAAGCGCGCAGACGAGGCTGGTCAGGCAGATGCCGATCAGCGCGCCGACGCAGCCGATCAGCCGCTCTTTCAGCGTGGCACCGGCGAGAATCGGTGCGAAAAAACGGAACCTGGATGAATTGCCCGGTTTCTGGGCATCGTGCGGAGGAATGGCCACGATGATCCTGATCGCAGAAGCGGATGACTGATTTTCACGCTTATCTGCCTATCGCAGTCGGGACGCAAGGCGCAATCGGAGGATTTTGCCCTGCGGCGAGCGGGCTTGCTGCGGGCAACAAAAAAGCCCGGCAGAGCCGGGCTTTTTTGGCTGTTCCGAAAATCCGGAACGGGAATTTGGTGCCCAGAAGAGGACTCGAACCTCCACACCCTTTCGAGTACCAGCACCTGAAGCTGGCGCGTCTACCAATTCCGCCATCTGGGCGACGGAGAGCGATGTAGAAGGACCGCCGCCCGGTGTCAACAGGCTTTTTGAAGTTTTTGCAACAGCTTGGCGAAAACCCTGTGCAGCGCAAAAATCTTCACCGGTTGAGCGCCCATTCGCGAATGCGCGCGAGCCCGGCCGTGAGCAGCCGGAAGGCGGCGGCGTCATCGCGGGCCTCCACGTAGCAGCGCATTTCCGGCGCATTGCCGGACGGGCGCAAATGCACGACGTCGCCGGTCTCCAGCGTCACGCGCAAACCATCGATGTCGCTGACCGTCGCCGGCACGCCGATTGGTGCCAGGAACGCGGCAAGCGCGTTAGCGCCCGAGCGCAGCTCGGCCATCAGCGCAGCGCTCGTTTCGACGGGGAAGTTTTCGAGACGGTCGCTTGCGGCAGCCGGCAGGGCGAAGCCGGCGGCGATCGCGGAAAGCGGACGTTTTTGCGCGGCCGCAAGCGCCAGAACGGCGAGCACCGGCATCAGGCTGTCACGCGTCGGCAACGGCGCGAGTGTGTGGCCGTTCACGGTGAAGGGCGTGGCGGTCAGCGTGCCGCCATTGGCCTCGAAGCCGGCCACGGCCTGTTCGCCCGCCGCGACCGCCTCGTTCATGGCCGCGATGACGAAGGGAGAGCCAACCTTGGTGCGCAGCACGGTGCCGTCGATTGCGGCCTCGATGCCGGAATTGGAGGTCACGGGTGTCGCGATGGCGGTGGCGCCGAGGAAGCGGCTGGCGATGAGGCCGATCAGGTCGCCGCGAATCGGCGTGCCGGTCTCGTCGGTGGCGAGCGGCCGGTCGCCATCGCCGTCGGCGGAGATGATGGCGTCGAGCCCGTGCTGTACCGCCCAGCCCTGCAGCAGCGCTGTGGTTTCGCTGGAAACCGCTTCCGTATCCACCGGAATGAAGCTTTCCGACCGGCCAAGCGCGACGGTATCCGCGCCGTAGCGGGTCAGCACGGAGACGAAGAGATCGCGCGCGACCGTCGAGTGCTGGTAGACACCGACACGCAGGCCGGCAAGGCTGTCAGCCGGCAGCAGCAGGCGGTTGCGGGCGTCGTAGAGCGCCATGGCGGCATCATGCAGGTCGTCAGCCGTTTCCTGCGCGGCGTCGAAAGCTGTCTCCTCGGCGCGGATCGCCGCAGCGGCGGCGGTGATGGCGGCTTCGTCCGTCTTGTCGATCTCGCCGTCCGGCCGGTAGAATTTGATGCCGTTGCGGTCGGCGGGAATATGCGAGCCGGTGACCATCAGGCAGGCCGCCTTGCGGGCGAGGCCGGTGAGCGCAAGCGCCGGTGTGGGCAGCGCGCCGCAATCGCGCGGGGCGAACCCGGCCTTGCGCAGGGCGCCGATCGCGATGGCCGAAATGGCCGGGCTGGAGGCGCGAAAGTCGCGGCCGACCAGAACCTCGTTACCCGGTTGCGCGATGCCGGAAGCCAGCAGATGCCGGGCGAAAGCCGTGGCGTAGAGGGCGGTTGCCGGTCCCTCCAGATCGACCGAGAGCCCCCTGAGGCCGCTGGTTCCGAATTTCAGGCTCATGTCGTCCCCTCATGCCTCTTGCGGATCGTTAATCCGGCGGTAAATCCCGTGCTTATGCGGATGCGCGATCATGAATAAAACAAAATGCGTGAACGTAATGCAAAGCAGGGACGAGACTGGGAGAAATCCCGCCAGAACAGTGAGGATCAACATGTCGAAGATTCGAAATCTCGTTTTCGGTTGCGCGATGAGCATCGCCTCCGCAATCGCGCCGATGGGAGTGGCCGAGGCCGTTCCGCTGGCCGTGCCGAAGGTCGAGACAAAAAGCGACGTCACCAGGGCTCAGGTGGAGTTCTGCTACGGTTACGGTTGCGAACGCCGGCATTATCGCCGCTACGATCGCCCGTATTATGGCGGTTATGAGCGGCGTTATTATCGGCCCCGCTACTATCGCCCGCGCTACGAGCGGCCGCGTTATTATGGCGGTGGCAGAAACGCCCATGTCCGGTGGTGCTCGAACCGTTACCGGACCTATGACCCGTACACCAACCGCTACCATGCGGGTGGCGGCGTCTATCGCATGTGCTACTCGCCCTACCGTTAAGCCGGTCGGGTGACAAACAAGACGGCGGGCCTCGGCCCGCCGTTTTCGTTTCATCCGGTTGTATTGTCGGCCGTGCGGTCGGTGTGGCCGAGGTCACGGCCGGGCTCGATGATGTCGCGCACGCGCTGCTTGAGTTCCTTCGGTCCCGGAAAGCCGCCGTCGCGCTTGCGCTCCCAGACCAGCGCCGCGCCGACCCGTATCTCAAAATTGCCGCCGGTTCCGGGGATGAGCGCCACTTCGCCGAGAGAATCGGAAAAGGTCGACAACAGCTCCTGCGCCATCCAGCCGGCACGCAGCAGCCAGTTGCACTGGGTACAGTAAAGTATGGAAACGCGCGGCTTTTCCCCGGTCATGGCACCCTCCTGATGATCCGGAAAGCATATAGCAGCGCACGCGCCTTGGCACCTGCCTGCACACGATCCTCTCACGGAAATGTCAACTCAATTTATCATGTTTTGTTGTTGGACATCTTGTCGCAGCCAGGTTCATGAGGGAGACGTGGTGCACTGCAACATCCCTTCAGGAGACCTCATGACCGACTTCACCACCAGCCGTCCCCGCCTCATCATTCCGTCGCTCGGCGGCCTCTATGCGGCGCTCGGTGAAAGCGCAGAAACGATCCTGCGCGTCGCCGCCGGCCTGCTGCTCGTCACCCATGGCTACGGCAAGATCATGAACCCTTTTGGTGCGAGCGGCATGGTCGAAAGCCTCGGCTTTTATCCCGGCGCCTTCTGGTCGCCGCTGCTTGCCGCCACCGAGTTCTTCGGCGGCATATTGATCGCCATCGGCCTGTTCACGCGGCCGGCCGCCTTCGCGGCGATGATCGTGCTGACCGTCACCATCTATTTCCACGGCATCGTGCAGGCTGAAGGCCTGATGGGCGCGGAAAAGTCCATCCTCTGGGCGCTCATCATGTTCTACTTCGTCATCCGCGGCGCAAACAGCCATTCGGTCGACGCCAAGCTCGGCCGTCAGTTCTGATCCATCGCTTCGGGTGGTTGCGGCGCTGGCCGCAACCGCCCTTTGATGAGGGCCATGATCGCCTCGCCGTCATAGGGTTTCTTCGCGACGGGAATGACCTCGAAACCTTCAATACCGCTGGTATCGACGCCGCCGACCGTGGTGAAAAGCAGCGGCACGCGCGCGTCGATCAGCCGCTGGATACGCGCCGTTATCTGTGTTGCGTCGAGCGGCACGTCGAGCAGGCACAGGTCGATCCCTGACAGTGCCGCGCTATCCCACTGGTCGAGTTGCTCCGGCCGCAGCAGCGTTATGCGGCAGTCGAGCGCCGCCTTGATCAGGAATTCCGCGTCAAGCGCGATCAGGAATTCGCGTTCAGCGATCACGATGTGCGGAAGAAAAGGTTCCATGGTGCCGCACTCCTCAGTCCATGCGCAACCGCCGGATCGACCGGCGGTTCGGAGCGCGGACTTTGGGCTTGGGCCCACGGGGTGTCATTTAAAAAAGACATAGCAAACTGCCTTATGGAACAACGCGGGAGGTTCCACGTTCAACAGGCCAGTCCGGTGCTTGGCACGGGGAACGGAAGGGGCAAGGCAGAATGGTCAGCAGCACGGCGGGCAACCATCCCTCGAAATGGCGCACGCCCTGCCAGCAATGTCCCTTGCGGGAGCTTTCGGGCTTTCGCGATTTCACCGCGAAGGAACTCGACTTCATTTCGCAGTTCAAGAGCGGCGAACTGTCCAGCGAGCGCGGCGCGACGATTCTCGTCGAGGGCATGCACAGCGCCCATCTCTTCACCGTGCTCTCCGGCTGGGCCTTTCGCTACAAGCTTCTGCCGGATGGCCGTCGCCAGATCATGAACTATGTGCTGCCCGGCGATCTGATCGGCCTGCAAGGCAGCCTGATGGGCGAGATGGATCACTCCATCGAGGCGCTGACGCCGGTGACGCTTTGCGTCTTCGAACGCTCCAAGCTGGAACGCCTGTTCGAGCGCCACCCCTCCCTCGGCTACGACCTCACCTGGATCGCCGCGCATGAGGAGCGCATCCTCGACGAACATCTGCTCAGCGTCGGCCGGCGCACCGCGCTGGAGCGCACGGCCTATCTCCTCTCCTTCATCCACCAGCGCGCCCATTCGGCGGGCGTCAATGGCGGGCGGCGGGTCATTCCGATCACCCAGCAGCATGTCGCCGATACCCTCGGCCTGTCGCTCGTGCACACCAACAAGACGCTGCGCAAGCTGTCGGATCGCAAGCTGATGCGCTGGCAGGAAAAGGGCTGCGAGATCCTCGATGCGGACGGCCTGCTCGCGCTGTCCGGCTGGGAGGGCCTCAAAAGAGAAGCCCGCCCCTTCATCTAGCGTTTTACGCCACGTCCCAGTGCAGCGGGAACATCGGGTCGAACACGGTGACCGGTCCCGCCCCCGTCTCGATCCTGGCCGGGAAGCTCACAGGTTCCGCACGCTTGACGAGGCGGATCGTCTCCTCGTTTGCCGGAAGGCCGTACCAGGCCGGACCGTTCAGCGAGGCGAAGGCTTCCAGCGCGTCGAGCGCGCCGTCCTGTTCGAACACATGGGCAAGGCAGCTCATCGTGTTGATCGAGGTGTAGATACCGGCGCAGCCGCAGGCGCATTCCTTCAACGGATCGACATGCGGTGCGGAATCGGTGCCGAGGAAGAAGCGCCTGTCGCCGGAGGTGGCAGCGGCGCGCAGCGCCAGCCGGTGCTCCTCGCGCTTGGCGACGGGCAGGCAGTAATAATGTGGCTTGATGCCGCCGACGAGGATGGCGTTGCGGTTGATGATCAGGTGATGCGTGGTGATCGAGCCGGCGAGGTTCGCCTTCGACGCCTTGATGTAGTCGATGCCGTTCTTCGTCGTCACGTGTTCCATGGTGACGCGCAACTCCGGCAGGCGCTGGCGCAACGGGTCGAGCACGGTCTCGATGAACACCGCCTCGCGGTCGAAGATATCGACCTCCGGCGTCGTCACCTCGCCATGCACGCAGAGCGTCAGGCCGATCTTCGCCATGCGCTCCAGCACCGGCATCGCCTTGTCCATATCGCGCACGCCGCCATGCGAATTGGTCGTCGCACCGGCCGGGTAGAGTTTGACCGCGCGGATCAGGCCGCTCTTGAAGCCGGCTTCCACGTCGTCGGGATTGGTCTGCTCGGTGAGGTAGAGCGTCATCAGCGGCTCGAACCGGTCGCCCTTGGGCAGGGCGGCGAGGATGCGGTCGCGATAGGCCGATGCGTCGGCGGTGGTGACGACCGGCGGCACGAGGTTCGGCATGATGATCGCGCGGGCGAAGTGGCGGCTGGTGTCGCCGATCACGCCTTCCAGCATGGCGCCGTCGCGCAGGTGCAGGTGCCAGTCGTCCGGCCGGCGGATGGTCAGTTCTGTGGTCATCGGTCATCTCCCGCGTGTTGCGGCTGCGATAGCATCCGTGGGCGCCGACGACAATCGCTCAGAAGATGTCGATATGCAGGTCGGCGGGCCGGGAGTTTTCCAGGATGCGCTTTCCGTTCGGCAGATCGTTGCCGTAGAGCTTCCAGCCGATCTGGTCTTCCGGCAGCGCGTAACCCATCCAGCGCTGGCGCAGCCGCTCTTCCAGCACCGTGTAGGGTGGGCCGACGAAGATGGTGAAATCGAACACGCCGTCCAGCCGGTCCCAGGGCGCATCCTTGAAGAGCAGGTAATTGCCCTCGGCGAGGATGAAGCGTGTCTCGACCGGAATGGCGCGCGCCGCATTGATGGCAAGTTCGCGCGACCGGTCGAAGACCGGCACCAGCACTTCGCCGTCGGCGCGTTTCAGCGCCTGCACGATATCGACGAAGCCGCGCCCGTCAAAACTCTCCGGCACGCCCTTGCGCTGCAGCAGTCCGCGCTCGGCGAGAATGCCGTTGTCCATGTGGAAACCGTCCATCGGCAGGATTTCGGCGGCCTCGCCGCGGGCGAGCAGGCCCTCCCGCAGGGCTTCGGCCAGCGTCGACTTGCCGGCGGCCGGCGGCCCGGCGAGGCCGACGAGGAAGCGGCGCGCGTTCCCCGCGCGCCGCAGGAGTGCATCGACGATCGTGGTCGGCGATATCATGCCGCAATCGCCTCCGCAGGCAGCTTGGCGCCTGTCATGAAGGCAACGGCGTCGGACATCGAGTAGTCCTTCGGGTTGATCACGGTCAGCCGCCGGCCGAGCCGGTGGATATGGATGCGGTCCGCCACCTCGAAGACATGCGGCATGTTGTGCGAGATCAGCACGATCGGGATGCCGCGCCGGCGCACGTCGAGGATGAGTTCCAGCACGCGCCGGCTTTCCTTGACGCCGAGTGCGGCCGTCGGCTCGTCGAGGATGATGACCTTCGAGCCGAAGGCCGCGGCACGCGCCACCGCAACCCCCTGACGCTGGCCGCCCGACAGCGTTTCCACCGCCTGGTTGATGTTCTGGATCGTCATCAGGCCGAGTTCGGAGAGCTTGTCGCGGGCAAACTTTTCCATCGCGCCGCGATCGAGCGTGCGGAACAGGCTGCCCATGATGCCGGGTTTGCGCAGTTCCCGACCGAGGAACATGTTGTCGGCAATCGAAAGGGCCGGCGACAAAGCGAGGTTCTGATAGACCGTCTCGATGCCGGCCTTCTGCGCCTCGATCGGCGAGCGGAAGTTGATCGGCTGGCCCTCGAGCCGAATTTCGCCCTCGTCCGGCGTGATCGCGCCGGAGATCGCCTTTATCATCGAGGATTTGCCGGCACCGTTGTCGCCGATCACGGCGAGGATTTCGCCGGGATAGAGATCGAAATCGGCATTGTCGAGGGCGGTGACGCGGCCATAGCGTTTGACGAGACCGCGTGCGGTGAGAATGGGTTCGAGAGCCATCAGCCTGCTACCTTTCTGATCCACTGGTCGATTGCGACGGCCGAGATGATGAGGACGCCGATCAGGAGATAGGTCCATTGCGGGTCCGTGCCGATGAGGCGCAGGCCGAGCGAGAAGACACCGACGATGAGCGCGCCGAAAATCATGCCGAGGATCGAGCCGCGTCCGCCGAAGAGCGAGAGGCCGCCGATCACCACGGCGGTGATCGATTCGATGTTGGCGAACTGGCCGGCGGTGGGCGAGACCGAGCCGATGCGGCCGATGAGCGCCCAGCCTGCCAGCGCGCAGATCAGGCCGGACAGCGTATAGACCGAGACCAGCATGCGCTTGACGTTGACGCCGGCAAGTTCCGCCGCATCCGGGTCGTCGCCGACCGCATAGACATGGCGGCCCCAGGCGGTGTGGTTCAGCACGTACCAGAGCAGCGCCACCAGCAGCACCATGGCGATGACGCCATAGGTGAAGACCGCGCCGCCAAGCCGGATATTGTTGCCGAAGAACTGCAAGAGCGGCGCATCGCGGGCGAGATCCTGCGAACGGATCGTCTCGTTGGCCGAGTAGAGGAAGTTCGAGGCGAGAATGATCTGCCACATGCCGAGCGTGACGATGAAGGGCGGCAGTTTCATGCGGGCGACGAGCAGGCCGTTGATATAGCCGCACAGCGCGCCGCAGGCGAGGCCGCAGAGCACCGACACCGCCGGCGGCAAGCCGTAGCGGAAGTTGAACTGGCCCATGACCACGGACGAGAGCACCATGATGGCCCCGACCGACAGGTCGATGCCGGCCGTCAGGATGACCAGCGTCTGCGCCGCGCCGACAATGCCGACGATCGCCACCTGCTGGAGGATCAGCGTCATGGTGAAGGCAGAGAAGAATTTTCCGCCGAGAATGATGCCGAAGACAGCCACGGACATCACCAGCACGATCAGCGGCACGGCAGAGGGACTGCCGTGCAGGAAATGCTGGAACTTCTGGATGGCTGTCTTGTCATGCGTATCGAAGGACGCGACCTGCGTTGCGCTGCCGGTCAGTACCTTCTCGAATTCCTGCGAGGGTTGCGAACCCTGCGAGGGTTGCGAGGCCGGTGTGGCCACCGTTGTCTCACTCATGATCCTTTTCCTCCCCTTCCGATGCCGACCGTCGCGGCAGTGCCGGATACATTGGGTGCGTGGACGTGTCGGTAGAGACGCTTCAAGCGCACCTGCCGCCTTCTTCGGGCGGCCTTCTCCGCGCAGCAGCATGATACCGTGCCGCTGGTCGCCGGGGAGAAAGGTGCCCACGTCTCTTTGCGATTGTCAAAACAAGGGTGCGTTTATCGCGACCCGATCCGTCCATGGCGGATGGCCGGCCCGGTCAAACCGGGCCGGCTTGGCGGGGCATCAGCCCCAGCACTTGTCCTTGCCGGCCTTGGTGTCGATCGAATCGACGCCTGCTGCCGGCTTGTCGGTGACGAGCGTCACGCCCGTGTCGAAGAAGTCCTTGCCTTCGGTGGCCTTCGGCTTTTCACCGGTGTCGGCGAACTTCTTGATGGCCTCGACGCCGAGTGCCGCCATCATCAGCGGGTACTGCTGCGAGGTGGCGCCGATCACGCCGTCGGCCACGTTCTGCACGCCCGGGCAACCGCCGTCGACGGAGACGATCAGCACGTCGCCTTCCTTGCCGACAGCCTTCAACGCTTCATAGGCGCCGGCAGCGGCCGGTTCGTTGATCGTGTGCACTACGTTGATCGACGGATCCTTCTGCAGGAGGTTTTCCATGGCGGTGCGGCCGCCTTCCTCGTTGCCGTTGGTCACGTCATGGCCGACGATGCGGGCATCGTCCTCGTCGCCGATCTTGGAAATGTCCTTCACGTCGATGCCGAAGCCCTTCATGAAGCCCTGGTTGCGCAGCACGTCGACCGACGGCTGCGAGGGCGTCAGGTTGAGGAAGGCGATCTTGGCGTCCTTGGCGGCATCGCCCAGCGTGGCGGCGGCCCACTTGCCGATCAGTTCGCCGGCCAGCAGGTTGTCGGTGGCGAAGGTCATGTCGGCGCTGTCGAGCGGCTCGAGCGGCGTGTCGAGCGCGATGACGAGCAGGCCGGCTTCGCGCGCCTTCTGCACCGAGGGAACGATGCCCTTGGTGTCGGAGGCGGCAATCAGGATGCCCTTCGCGCCGTCGGCAATGCAGGTCTCGATCGCGGCAACCTGGCTTTCCGAGTCACCGTCGACCTTGCCGGCATAGGCCTTCAGCGTGACGCCGAGTTCCTTGGCCTTGGCTTCGGCGCCTTCCTTCATCTTGACAAAGAAGGGGTTGGTGTCGGTCTTGGTGATCAGGCAGGCAGTGGTGTCGGCGGCGGCAGCCGGCGAGGAAAAGGCAACGCCGAGCGCAAGCGCGCCGAGAGCGGCGGAAATGATCGATTTCTTCATCTGTATCCTCCCAAGGACGAAACGGGATGCGCCCTGTCGGGGCCATCCGGTCACACGGGCCAGGGGCTCCTCCGCCGGCTTTCCGTGTTTCCGATCGTGAAAAGACCACCAAAAGAAATGCCTGTCAATAAATAAATCGAATTGAATTATTAATTCGATGTGGCATGCTGGTGGAAAGAACGGGTGAGAGCCCCGGCTGTATCGTTTCCGATGGAAGAGCGGAACGCCAGCCGATAAGAGGACCGGAAGAGGTGCTTTGCGCCGCGACCGGCACGGGAGGAGACGATGAGCAAACATGCCGCGACGGCACGCGCCGCGCCGGCCGAAATCCTCGACCCGAGCGGGGGCGCCAACCAGGTGCGCGTGCGCGCCTATAACGAGCGCCTCGTCATGTCGCTGGTGCGCCGGCACGGCACCTTGTCGAAGGCCGAGATCGCCCGGCGCAGCGGCCTGTCCGCCCAGACCGTCACCGTCATCATGCGCGCGCTGGAGGCCGAGGGCCTGTTGATGCGCGGCGCGCCGATGCGCGGCAAGGTCGGCCAACCCTCCGTGCCGATGCGGCTCAATCCCGACGCCGTCTACTCCTTCGGCCTGAAGATCGGCCGCCGCAGCGCTGACCTCGTCATGATGGATTTCGTGGGTGGCATCCGTCGGCAGGTCCGTCGCACCTATGCCTATCCCATGCCCGGCCCGCTGCTCGCCTTCGTCGAGGAGGGGCTTGCCGAACTGGAAGCGGCGATCACGCCGGAGGAGCGCGCCCGCATCGCCGGCCTCGGCGTTGCCGCCCCCTTCGAGCTGTGGAGCTGGGCGGGCGAGGTGGGCGCGCCGCAGGCCGACATGGACCAGTGGCGCGGCGTCGATCTGGAGGCGGAGATTGCCCGGCGCGTAACATATCCCGTCGCGCTGCAGAACGATGCGACCAGCGCCTGTGCGGCCGAGCTGGTCTTCGGCCTCGGCCCGCAATATCCGGATTTCCTCTATCTGTTCATCGGCTCCTTCATCGGCGGCGGCGTGGTGTTGAACTCCGCGCTGTTCACCGGCCGCACCGGCACGGCCGGCGCCATCGGCCCGCTGCCCGTGCAGGGCCGCAACGGCGAGACGGTGCAGCTCTTGAAGATCGCCTCGATCTACCGGCTGGAAAACCTCCTGCGCGAGCATGGCATCGATCCGAAGCCGCTGTGGTATTCGCCCGACGGCTGGATCGACTTCGGCCCGCCGCTGGAAATCTGGATCGACGACATGGCCGCAGCGCTTGCCCAGGCGGTCGTCGCCTCCGCCTCGGTTATCGACTTTTCCGCCGTCATCATCGATGGCGGTTTTCCCGCCTGGGTGCGCGCGCGTGTCGTGGCGGCGACGAAGGACGCCGTCGCCCGGCTCGACCTGCAGGGCGTCACCATGCCGGAGATCGTCGAAGGCGCGGTCGGCAGCCACGCCCGCTCGGTCGGCGGCGCCAGCCTGCCGCTGTTTTCCCGCTATCTTCCGGACCACAATGTCCTCTTCAAGGAGCTTGCCTGAATGCTGAAAGGTATCGACCCCATCCTGAGCCCGGAGCTGCTCGCCACGCTGCGCGCCATGGGCCATGGCGACGAGATCGCCATCGTCGATGGCAATTATCCGGGTGTCGAACATGCCCGTCGGCTGATCCGCCTCGATGGCGTGCCGCTCATCCCGGCGCTGAACGCCGTGCTCTCGGTGATGCCGATCGACGATTTCGTCGAGGACGCGATCTTCCGCTCGACCTTCCGCCAGGAGCGCGACACGCTGGAGCCGGTGCATCACGAGATCATCGCCTGCTGCGCCCGGCACGAGCCGGCCCGCACGGTCGTGCCCCTCGTCGGCGCCGATTTCTACAACCGCGTGCGCGCCGCCCACACGCTGGTGCAGACCGGCGAGCCGCGGCTCTATGCCAATGTCATCCTGCGCAAGGGTGTTATCTATCCCTAGCGTTCCCTGCCGTGTTCCACGCGGAACAGCGTCGCGGAAGGTGATGTGGGACAGTCTGGGCACCGGATGAGACAGGCTCATCCGCAACCAGAGATCAGGAGAGACCCCATGCGCAAGATCATCCTTTCCGCCACCGTCGCCCTCGTCGCCGCCGTGTCCTTCGCAGCGCCCTCGCAGGCCGGTTACTACAGCTACGGCTACGAGCACGATTGCTCCTCAGGCCGGTGAAACCCTGCAAACGCTGCGGCAATGTCTCCATCGAGACGATCCGCATCTGCCGCTGATTTTTCCCTTCGCCGATCCTCCCCGTCTCGCCCGGCTCGAAAGAGCCGGGTTCTTTCTGTCCGAAGTCCTTGAACGAAGCACAAGGGCATGGTTGTCTCGCGCCATATCGATGAGCAGGAGTATCGCATGCGGGTGCTGGTGGTGGAAAATGACAAGGTCACGTTGCTGGGTCAGATCGGCGTGGCGCTCGCGGAGGCAGGGGCCGAGAT
This sequence comes from Shinella kummerowiae, assembly GCF_009827055.1. GTDB lineage: Bacteria > Pseudomonadota > Alphaproteobacteria > Rhizobiales > Rhizobiaceae > Shinella > Shinella kummerowiae. The sequence goes on along the minus strand of NZ_WUMK01000002.1, from coordinate 543,897 downwards.
CGACATCTGCCGGCCGCATGCCGGCGACGCCATCCCCGCCGACGAGACCGGCCACGACGCGATCGTCGTCATGGGCGGCCCGCAGAATGCCCGCGACGACGAGCGCCATGGTTATCTGCCGGCCCTTGCCGGCCTGATGCGCCGCTTCGGCGATGCCGGCAAATCGGTGCTCGGCGTGTGTCTCGGCAGCCAGCTGCTCGCCCGGGCCTATGGGGCGGAAAACCGCATCGGCGCGGCACCGGAATTCGGCTGGTGCACGGTGGCGCTGACGGCGGACGGGGCCGGTGATCCGGTGCTTTCGGCCGCGAGCGGCTCCTTCCCGATCTTCCAGTGGCACAGCGACACGTTCACGCTGCCGGAGGGCGCGGTCAGGCTCGCGACCAATCCCGCCGCCGAAAACCAGGCCTTCCGCATCGGCCGCGCCGTCTATGGCACACAGTTCCACTTCGAGGCGAGCCGCGACGTGGTGGACGGCTGGGTCGAGACGTTCCCGAAGCTGATCGAGACGCTGCAGCCCGGCTGGCTTGCACAGCGCGCTGCATTCGCTGCCGAAAGCGGCCCCAGCGCCGATGCAACGGGTCTTGCCATCGCCCGAGCGTGGGTGGCGACGATCGCCGCCGCCGAGACGCGCCGCGTCGCCTAATACTTCGAAATGGCGGCTGCGAACCGTGTCGCGGCGGCCTGCAGGACCGCCGGGGCAAAGCCGGAGAAGCCGATGACCAGGCCCTGCTTTGGCGGGTTGGTGACGGCCATCGACGAGAGCGCCCGCACGCCGAGCCCGGCCGTGCGGGCCATGTCCACGGCATGCGTATCGACGAGCGATGCGGGCAGGCCGGCGACGAGGTGCAGGCCCTGGTCCGGCACGGCGACGGACAGGTTTTTCGCCGCCGAAAGCCCCTCGACCAGCGCATCGCGTGCCGCCTGCGCCTGCCGCCGGGCGCGGCGCAGATGCGCGGCGAAGTGGCCCTCGCGGAGAAGGTCGGTCAGCGCGGCCTCCGCCAACGTCGGCGGGTTGCGGTCGCTGCGGCTGCGCAAGCTCATCACGGCGTCGAGCAACGGGTCCGGGATGACGGCGTAGCCGAGGCGCAGGCCGGGAAACAGCACCTTGGAAAAGGTGCCGAGATAGATCACGCGGCCGCTGTCATCCATGCCCTGCATGGCGGCGAGCGGCGGGCCGGCATAGCGGAATTCGCTGTCGTAATCGTCCTCGATGATCCAGCCGCCCGTCTCGCGCGCCCAGTCGATCAGCGCCAGGCGCCGGCGCATGCTCATGGTCACGCCGAGCGGGAACTGATGCGACGGCGTGACATAGACCGCGCGGGTGCCGGGAGTGGCGAGCGCGATGTCAGCACCCTCCGCATCGACGGCGAGGCCGGAGAGAGCAAGGTCGTTGCCGGCGAAGGCGGCTCGGGCGCTCGGGTAACACGGGTCCTCGATCATCACCCGGTCGCCCGGCGAGAGTGCGGTGCGGATGACGAGGTCGATGCCCTATTGCGTGCCCGTGGTGATGACGATCGAGCGGGCCTCGCAGCGCACGCCGCGTGCCTGCCGCAAATAGGCGGCGACCGCCTGGCGCAGCGCTTCGCCGCCACGCGGATCGCCGTAATAGAAATGCTCGGGGCCGGGGCGGGCGAGATGGCGCGACAGCAGCGTGCGGAAGATTTTCAGCGTGCGCGCATCGGCCATGGCGACGCCGAGCGTGCCGGGCAACGGCATTTTCGGATCGGCGCTTTTTGTTTCGAGGGCGACCACCGGCTTCACCGTCGGCACCCGATCGGCGACGAAGGTGCCGGCGCCCCTACGCGCCACGGCGTAGCCTTCGGCGATCAGCGTCTCGAAGGCGGCGACGACGCTGCCGCGCGCCGTCTTCAGCCGCTGCGCCAGATCGCGCGACGGCGGCAGCTTGCTGCCCGCCGGAATGGCACCCGCCTCGATCAGCCGGCGCAGCTCGCGATACAGTGCGGGTGTGCGCTTTCCGGTCGCCGGCAGGACGGGAATGAGCGACGACCAGTCCGGCAGATTGGCCTGATTTTTTTGCATAGGATTGGTACTTTTTCGATCCAATGGCATGGCGCACCATGGCGGCATCATTCCTGAAAGGCAAGATGCATGACCGCCGAGACCGAGACTGCCACCTATCCCGTCACCCCGCGCAACCGCGTCAAGCGCCTGCACGAACGCGGCAGCTACGATCGCGCCGCCGTGCACGCCATTCTCGACGCGGCCATGCTCTGTCATGTCGCCTATGTCATCGACGGCCAGCCCTATACGACGCCGACGCTGTTCTGGCGCAAGGGCGACACGCTCTACTGGCACGGCTCGTCGGCGAGCCGTATGCTGCGCCACCTCAAGACCGGCACGCCCGCCTGCCTCACCGTTGCCCATCTCGACGGGCTGGTGCTGGCGCGCTCGGGCTTCAACCATTCGGCCAATTACCGCTCCGCCATGTGTTTCGGCACCGCCCGCCTCGTCGAGGACCCGGAGGAGAAGATCGAGGCGATGCGCGACGTCGTCGACCGCTTCTACCCCGAGCGCAGCGCGTTGCTCCGCCCCATCACCACCCAGGAGGCCAAGGCCACGACGATCATCGCCATGCCGATCGACGAGGCGGCTGCCAAGGTGCGCGCCAAGGGCGTCGGCGACGACGAGGAGGATTTTGCCCTGCCCATCTGGGCCGGCGTCATCCCCGTGACGACCGTGCTGGGTGCTGCCGAAACCTGTCACCGGCTGGTGGCGGGCGTCGACAAGCCCGAGACGCTGTCGATCTTTCCCGAAGGCGGGCGGCTGGATGAGGCGCTCAAGACCGGGCAGCGGATCTACGAGGACGGCTGACCGGCGCATGGTCTCTCCAGCGGAGATATCCACGTGGCGGCTTTTCCGCCCGTGGGTTTTGGCAAGCATCGGACGGGGCGCTGGGAGCTGCCTCGTAAGGTTTAGTATATGTGACACCTCTCAGCGCCCCGTTCAGCGGTTTTTGCCTGCGACTTCGGTCTCTCTGGGAGGATGGGTCTATGGGAACGGTGGCGTGCCTTTCCATCGGAAAGCACCATGCACGCCCTCAGACTTACGCTGCCGCAGCCATGGCTGCCGATCGGCACCGTCTTCCATCGCGCCGGGCAAACCGGGGGAAACCCCTCGGACGTCACCCGCGCCAAACCCGATCCCTTTGTGTGCCCCACAGGCACGCCCGCCGAATTTATCAGGGGAAATGGCAGGCCCGGTCCGACACCCCCGCCAAATCCCCCGGATCGCCGGAGGGAGACCATTTTCCGCAGACCCTTGCGATGAAGGTGCACGTCCTTCCCGCATCACAAGCGCCGATCCCGCCTGACTGCCACGCCTGGCAGCGTATCCTTCGGCGGGATGGGAGGAGTGTAGGCCGGATTTGCGGGACGGGGAAAATTTCGCCGTGCGTGGCAACGATTGCTGGCCCGCCCGGCTTGATTCTTCAGGGGCGGTGGCGAATGGTGCGTTCATGGAAGACCTCGCCGACGTCCTCTCTTCGCTGCTGTCCGGCTCCGCCGTCGTGCTCGCGACGATCACGCTGGTGCTGGGTTCCTATTTCCTGGCGCGCCGGTTGATCCATCCGGGGCACGAAGGCGATAGGACGCTGGAAGTGGCGGGAAGCGTCGCGGTGCGCGTGGCCACGCTGCACAGCCTCATCCTCGGTCTCGTCTATGCGCAGGAACTGGACGACTACAAGGGCGTGCGCGCAACGCTGGTCGACGAGGCGATCGCCATCTCGGATGTCTTCAACGATGCCGGCCGCTATGGCGGCGCGATCGTGCTGCCGATCCAGCAGGGGCTGGCGCGCTACGTTGCCATCGTCGTCGACGAGGAATGGGAGCGACTGGGGCATCGCGAGGGGCTTTCGCCGCGCGCCTGGGAGGAATGGAACGCGGTCTATGCCCGCGTGCTGGACCTCGAGCCCGCCAGCGAACGCGAACGTTATCTGAGCGGCCACATGAAGGAGAAGACCGCGGAGATTGCCCGGTTCCGGCAATTGCGCGAGGCGGCCTCGGCTGGCCGTTTCTCCGGCCTGTTCTGGGGGCCGGCCATCATCGGCCTCATCATCATTTCCGCGGCCTTTTATGTCTATCGGCCGACCAAGACGCATCTCGTGCTGCTGTCGTTTTTCGGGGCCTATTCCGGCGTCATCCTGTTTTTCATCTTCGCCTTCTCCAATCCCTACGCCAATCCGGGAAAGCTGCCGCCCCGCCCCTTCGAGCACCTGTTGAGCGGCGATCTCGGCAAGGTGCTTGCGCCATCGTGAAGGTCGGCGCCGTGAACGACATTCTCGACGGTTACGCCGCTGCTGCCACACCCGACCTGATCGAACGCTACGAGGCCTTCGATCCGGCGGTGCTCTATGCGCCTGTGCTCGACCTGCTGCCGAAGACACCCGGCCGCGCGGCCGATATCGGCACCGGGACGGGGCGCGATGCCGCGTGGCTTGCCGGGCAGGGCCACCGGGTTCTCGCCGTCGAGCCCGTCCGGGCGCTGCGCGAGGCCGGGATGGCGCGGCATGGCGACAAGGGCATCACCTGGCTTGACGATACCTTGCCGGACCTATCGGCAGCGCGGGAGCTTGGGCCGTTCGACCTCGTCACGCTGAATGGCGTGTGGCAGCATATCGACGACACGGCGCGCGCCGTGGCGATGCCGGTGCTCGCGGGAATGCTGGCGCGCGGCGGGCGGCTCGTGCTGGCGCTGCGGCACGGGCCGGGTGTTGCCGGTCGCCGTGCTTTTCCGATGTCTGACGAGGCAACCATTGCCGCCGCCGGGGGGTGCGGTCTTGCCCTGTTGCGGCGGCAGGACACCGCCTCCCACCAAGCGGGAAACCGGGCGCTGGGCGTTCGCTGGACCTGGATGGCGTTCGAGCGGCCGGAAATCTGATCGGCTTTCGCGCGGCCGGGCGGGTGCCGGGTCGAAGCGGAGCGGTGCGATACCGGCGGTGCTTGCCATCACCTCTCGCAGCGGCTAAACAGCCCTCGCGCTGGACGACCAGCGCCTTGTTCGTTCCGGGGACGGCCCCTCATCTCGCAATCGAGAGAGAATGCCGACACCCGCGAACCCTTCTCACCCTTCCGTTCTGAAATCTGCCGCGCGGCCTGCGCGTGCCGTGCGTTGCGCTGTTGCGAGCCCGGAACGTCGGCCGGCCCTGCGCGTTGCCCCTGTGAGGATATCCGATGGCCGGACCCATTGAGCAATTCGAGATCAAGCCGCTTGTCCCGTTCGAAATCGGCGGGCTGGATGTCGGTTTCACCAATTCCTCCGCCTATATGGTGGTGACCGTCGTGCTGGCGAGCGCCTTCCTGCTTCTGGCGACCGGACGGCGCGGGCTGGTGCCCGGCCGCTGGCAGGCGGCCGCGGAAATGGTCTACGAGTTCGTCGCGACGACGCTCAGGGCCAATGCCGGCGAGCAGGGCATGCGCTTCTTCCCGCTGGTGTTTTCCCTCTTCCTGTTCATCCTGGTGGCGAACCTTGTCGGCATGTTCCCCTATGCCTTCACGGTGACGAGCCATCTCATCGTCACCTTCGCGCTCGCCATGCTAGTCTTTACGACGGTCACGCTCTACGGCCTGTTCCGGCATGGCGCCGGTTTCCTGAAACTGTTCGTGCCTGATGGCGTGCCGCTGATCCTGACGCCGATCATCGTGCCGATCGAGGTGATTTCCTATCTCTCCCGCCCCGTCAGCCATTCCGTGCGTCTGTTCGCCGTCATGCTGGCCGGCCACATCACGCTGAAAGTGTTCGCCGGCTTCGTCGTGTCGATGAGCGACCTCGGTACGCTCGGCCTTGTGGGCGCGGTGTTGCCGCTCGCCATGACGGTGGCGCTGACGGCGCTGGAACTGCTGATGGCGCTGATCCAGGCCTATGTGTTCACCATGCTGACCTGCATGTACCTGAACGACGCCCTGCATCCGGGGCATTGAGGCACAAGCTCAGCGCGCGCGCCAGCGGCGGATATGGTCGACCAGGGCGCGCAGCTTCGGCGCCATGTTCCGGCGCTGCGGATAGTAGAGATAGAAACCGGGGAAGGGCGTGAGGAAGTCTTCCAGCAGCCAGACGAGCTCGCCCTTGTCGACATGCGGCTGGAAGGTCTCGCGCGGGGCAAAGGTAAGGCCGGCGCCCGCGAGGGCCGTGCGCAGCATCAGGCGCAGGTCATTGGTGGTGATCTGCGCCTCGACGGCCACATCGAAGGCGGTGCCGTTCTCCTCGAATTCCCAGCGATGCGGCGCAACGTTCGGCGCGCGGCGCCAGCCGATGCAGCGGTGGTGCACGAGATCGCGCGGATGTGCCGGCGCGCCGTGGGCGGCGAGATAGGAGGGGGCGGCAACGACGGCTTCGCGCTGTTGCCCGCCGACGGGCACGGCGATCATATCCTGTTCGATCACCTCGCCGAGCCGGATGCCCGCATCGAAGCCCATCTCGACGATGTCGGATTCCTCGTCGGTCACCGTCACATCGACGGTGATGTCAGGATAAGCCTCGACAAAGGCGGCAAGCAGCGGACCGGACAGGAACTCCTCGGCAATCGAGGTGACGGCGAGCTTCAGCAATCCGCGCGGCGCATCCTCGTCGGCCACCCGCTCCAGCGCGGTGGCGATATCGGTCATCGGCTGCGACAGCGCCGCCCGCAGGCGCTCGCCCGCCTCCGTCAGCCGCACCGAGCGCGTCGTGCGGGTGACAAGGGCCATGCCGACATGATCCTCGAGCCGACGCATGCCCTGGCTGACCGCCGATCGTGTCACGCCGAGACGATCGGCGGCAGCACGAAAATTGGCTTCGTCGGCGACGGCCTGAAAGAGCGAGAGAAGATTGAGATCCATGGTGATTGTCCAGTTCAGCTAACCGGTGCGTCAAGGATTGAAGGGATACACGCACCGATGATGCGGGTCCATCTTCAGCAGGCAAATGAAATGGAGCTGAAACATGAACAAGATCATTCTCGTGACAGGCGCGTCCGGCGGTATCGGCGAGGCCATTGCCCGCGAGCTGGCGGCGGCAGGCGCCAAGGTGCTGCTCGGCGCGCGACGGGCCGACCGCCTCGACGTCGTGGTGGCGGATATCCGCGCCAAAGGCGGCACGGCCGAAGCCCGCGAACTCGACGTCACCGACCGTGCGGCGATGCAGGCGTTCGCCCGCACGGCCCTCGATCTCTGGGGGCGCATCGACGTGCTCGTGAACAATGCCGGCATCATGCCGCTGTCGCCGCTTTCCGCCGGCAAGCTCGACGAGTGGGAGCGCATGGTGGATGTCAACATCAAGGGCGTTCTGTGGGGCATCGGCGCCGTGCAGCCCGTGATGGAGCGGCAGGGCAGCGGGCAGATCATCAATATCGGCTCGATCGGCGCGCTGCATGTCGTGCCGACGGCGGCGGTCTACTGCGCGACGAAATTCGCGGTCCGGGCTATTTCCGACGGCTTGCGCCAGGAGAGCGACGTGATCCGCGTCACCTGCGTCAATCCCGGCGTGGTGGAAAGCGACCTTGCCGCGACCATCACGCATGCGCCGACGGCGGCCTTGATGGACGATTACCGCGCCATCGCCCTCAAGCCCGGCGACATCGCCCGCGCGGTGCGCCAGGTGATCGAGGCGCCCGAAAGCGTCGATACGACGGAGATCACCATCCGGCCGACGGCCTCGGCCAACTGATCAGGACAGGAGAACGACCATGCAGAAACCAGCCGCAACGCTCGTGGCGCTTGCCCTGATGAGCCAGGTCGCCGGTGCCGAGGAGGCTGGCGCCTCCGCAATGCACCCCTATGCCGGCCTGTGGGTGACCGAAGACGGATATATCCGCCATGAGCTTCGACCCGACGGCCGCTATGTCGAGGCGCGCGGCACGCGCGAACGCGCCTATCTCGGCCGATACGTGGTGACAGGCGACCATATCGACTATTGGGACGATACCGGCTTCACCGCCGACGGAGACTTCGTCGATGGCGTGCTCCATCACGCCGGCATGGTGCTCTATCGCCGCTAGAGGTTATGGTGAGGGGCGACAGCCTCTCACTCGTCGCCCATCTTGAGGGCTGCGATAAACGCTTCCTGCGGGATTTCCACCTTGCCGAACTGGCGCATGCGCTTCTTGCCGGCCTTCTGCTTGTCGAGCAGCTTGCGCTTGCGGGTGGCGTCGCCGCCGTAGCATTTGGCGGTCACGTCCTTGCGCAGGGCCGAGATGGTCTCGCGGGCGATCACGTTGCCGCCGATGGCGGCCTGGATCGGGATCTTGAACATGTGCTTCGGGATCAGCTCCTTGAGCTTCTCGCACATCTCGCGGCCGCGCTTTTCGGCGGCCATGCGGTGCACCATCATCGACAGCGCATCGACCGGCTCGCCGTTGACGAGGATCGACATCTTGACCAGATGGCCTTCCTGATGGTTGGTGATCTGGTAGTCGAACGAGGCGTAGCCCTTGGAAATCGACTTCAGCCGGTCGTAGAAATCGAAGACCACTTCGTTGAGCGGCAGGTCATAGGTCAGCATCGCGCGCGTGCCGACATAGGTGAGTTCCACCTGGATGCCGCGGCGGTCCTGGCAAAGCTTGAGGATGCCGCCGAGATAATCGTCCGGCGTCAGGATCGTCGCGCGGATCCACGGCTCGTGGATTTCCTTGATCTTGACGACATCAGGCATGTCGGCCGGATTGTGCAGTTCGCGCTCGGTGCCGTCCGTCATGAACAGCTTGTAGACGACCGACGGCGCCGTCGCGATCAGGTCGAGGTCGAATTCGCGCTCCAGGCGTTCCTGGATGATTTCGAGGTGCAGCAGCCCGAGGAAGCCGCAGCGGAAACCGAAGCCGAGGGCGGCGGAGGATTCCATTTCGAAGGAGAAGGACGCGTCGTTGAGGCGCAGCTTGCCCATGGCGGCGCGCAGATCCTCGAAGTCGGCGGCATCGACCGGGAACAGGCCGCAGAACACCACCGGCTGCGCCGGCTTGAAGCCCGGCAGCATGGTGGCGGTCGGGCGCTTGTCCTCGGTGATCGTATCGCCGACGCGGGTATCGGCCACTTCTTTGATGGAGGCGGTGATGAAGCCGATCTCGCCCGGGCCGAGCGCCTCGACGGTGACCATCTTCGGCGTGATGACGCCGACACGCTCCACCTGGTATTTCGCGTCCGTGCCCATCATGCGGATGGTCTGGCCCTTTTTCAGCACGCCATCGAGAATGCGCACGAGCACGATGACGCCGAGATAGGTGTCGTACCAGGAATCGACGAGCAGCGCCTTCAGCGGCGCGGTCTCGCCGCCCTCGCTCTTCGGCGCGGGCAGCTGGTGGACGATGGCTTCCAGCACGTCGGGAATGCCAAGGCCGGTCTTGGCCGAAATCAGCACCGCCTGCGACGCGTCGATGCCGATGACTTCCTCGATCTGCTCGCGGATGCGGTCGGGCTCGGCCGCCGGCAGGTCGATCTTGTTGAGCACGGTGACGAGTTCGTGGTTGTTGTCGATCGCCTGGTAGACGTTGGCGAGCGTCTGGGCCTCGACGCCCTGCGAGGCATCCACCACGAGCAGCGAGCCCTCGCAGGCCGACAGCGAGCGCGACACTTCATAGGCGAAGTCGACGTGGCCGGGCGTGTCGATGAGATTGAGGACGTAGGTCTCGCCATTGTTGGCGACATAGTGCAGGCGCACGGTCTGCGCCTTGATGGTGATGCCGCGCTCCTTCTCGATTTCCATGTTATCGAGAACCTGTTCCGACATCTCGCGCGCGGCAAGGCCGCCGGTCGACTGGATCAGCCGGTCGGCGAGCGTCGACTTGCCGTGGTCGATATGGGCCACGATCGAGAAGTTGCGGATATGGTCGAGGGGCGTGGAATTATTGGTGCTCATGCGCGCCATATAGCAGCGAGCGAGATTCCCGCAAAGCGGTAAATGAAGGGTTTCGGGCGTGTGAACGCCGCTATTCCGGGCCTATTCGCCCTCAACGAGCGCGCCGGCATTCGGCACCTGGGCGCTGCGGATCTCAAAACTCTCGCGCGCCTCCACCGGCACGGTCTCGCGACGGCGCAGGCGATGGGCGACGAAGGCGGCGTAGAGCAGGGCGACGGCCATCGCGGCATAGATGAACGTCTTCGGGCCATAGACGGGGGTGAGCGCCGTGACCGCCAGCGGAACGAGAGTCGCCGAAGCCGACCAGGCGACCAGCAGCGTCGAGGCGAGCGGCACGAAATCCTCCGGATCCGTGCGGTCGTTGGCATGCGCATTGGCGATCGAATAGACGCTTTCGACCGCGCCGGCCCACAGCGCGAAGACCAGCATGAGGATGACGAGGGCCTGGAAGGAGACGAAGAGCGCGGCAACGGCCGTGCCGGCGATCAGCAGGCAGGTGAAGATCAGCACGATGCGCCGGTCGATGCGGTCTGACAGCGTGCCGAGCGGATATTGCACGAAGAGCAGGCCGAACTGCATGACGAACATCAGGAGCGCCACGTCGGTCTGGCCGACATTGTTGGTGGCGGCGTAGATCGGCGTGAAGCCTTGCACGACCATCGACAGGCCGCCGGCGGCGAGCACGCCGATGAGGGCGACGGGAGAATTGCGCCACGCCATGGCGAAATCGACGCTGACGCGGGCGGGTGCCGGCGGCGTCGGCAACCGGGTGAGGCCGATCGGGAGAAGGGCGATGGTGGTGACGAAGATGGTGACGAGGGGCGCGAGGTTGCCGTCGGCCGGCATCTGCCCGAACAGCCAGGCGCCGACGCCGAGCCCCAGCACATAGGCCATGTAGAAGAACGACATGGCCTTGCCGCGCCAGCGGTTGTCGGCGGCGTGGTTCAGCCAGCTCTGGGCGATGATGAAATTGGAATTGCCGGCCGCGCCATAGATGCCGCGCGCCAAAACCCAGAGGAGCGGGTTGACGCCGAGCGCCACGAGAAAGGCGGCGATGAGGACGAGCGCCATGGAGCAGGAGAAGGCCCGCGCATGGCCGACGCGGCGAATGACCGGCCCGGCCAAGATGCAGCCGAGCAGGCCGCCGAAGGCGATGGCGGTGACGGCGGCACCCGGCGTCCAGGATGGCGCACCGGCGCGCGACAGCACATAGGGCACATAGGCGAGCATGATGCCGTTGCCGATGGCGACAAAGGTCATCGAGACGACGATGGCGGTGATGGAAAAGAGCGAGGATGGCCGCTGCGTTTCACCTGTCATGCGTCACCCTCCTGATTCTCGCGGCGTCACCTTATCCGGCCGGGCGATGTCGCATTGTCGCCGGAGCGGCATGGCCGGAAATTATTTTCAGATCGGGTGATGCGTGTTGACTCCATTATAAGAGAGAATTATTCCATTATAATGGAACATGCTGTTGATCCCCTGGAAAGCGCCATCGGCGAGCGGCTGCGGCTATTGCGCGTCGCCCGCAACCAGACGCTGGACGACCTTGCCGGTGCCTCTGGCGTCAGCCGGGCGATGATTTCCCGTATCGAACGCGGCGAGGCGAGCCCGACGGCGCAGCTGCTGTCGCGGCTCTGTGCGGCGCTCGACCTGACGCTGTCCGCCTTCTTCGCCTTTTCTGAGGAGGCGGGCGAACCGCTGTCGCGACGGGAAACGCAGACGGTGTGGCGCGATCCCGAGACGGGCTACCAGCGGCGTGCCGTGTCGGCGCCGAACACGGCGTCCCGCGTCGAGGTGATCGAGGTGACGTTTCCGGCCGGTGCACGCATGGCCTATCCGCCGGAAACCGCCAAGGCCGGCATGACGCAGCATGTCTGGCTGTTTTCCGGCGACCTGCGCCTGACGATCAGGGACGTGGTGCACGATCTTCGCCCCGGTGACTGCCTCTATTTGAGCATCACCGAGGGCCATGTTTTCGAAAATCCCGGCAGCGAGCCGGCCCACTATGCCGTGGTGCTGGATCGCGGCCGCACCTGATGTTTGAGGATGAAATGAGCGAGATCAGACTGCTCGACCTTGCGGAAACCCGCGCCCGGCTGGGCGAACTGGCCGACGTGCTGGTCGATTGCGTGACCGGCGGGGCCTCCGTCGGCTTCATGGCGCCCTATGGGCCCGATGATGCGCGGCCCTTCTGGGAGGGTGTCGCGGCAGCGGTCGGCGAGGATGCGACGTTGCTCTTTGCCGCCGAGCGCGCGGGCCGCATCGTCGGCACGGTGCAGGTCGGCATTCGTCAGATGCCGAACCAGCCGCATCGGGCGGACGTGAAGAAGCTGCTCGTCATGGAAAGCGAGCGCGGCCGCGGCCTCGCCCGCGCGCTGATGGCGGCGGCGGAAGCCGAAGCCATCAGGCGCGGCAAGACGGTGCTGGTGCTCGACACGGCGACCGGCAGCCCCGCCGAAACGGTCTATGAACGGCTGGGGTGGCAACGCGCCGGCGTCATTCCGGACTATGCGCTCTATCCGGACGGGCGCTATTGCGCGACGACGTTTTTCTACAAGCGGCTCGGGGACGGCTCGTAGGTTATCGGGCGCATACCGTGCCGCGTGGATCCTCGGGTCGAGCCCGAGGATGACGGAGGGGAGGAGGGGTTTTTTACCGCTTGCCGACGGTGCGGCATGCGGTGCCGGCAGTTTGGCTGACGAACACTTCTTCTGTCGTCATCCTCGGCCTTGAGCCGAGGATCCATCCGCAAGCACCGTCACCGAAGAGGCGCGGTTTACACCGCTTCCCAGCCGTCCTTTTCGCTGGCGCGGTAGATGGCGTCGATGAGCTTCTGGTTGTTGACCGAGCTTTCCAGCGTCACGATCTCCTCGTTCTCGCCGCGCGCTGCCCGCGTAAACGCTTCGGCCTCGCGCTTGTACTGGCGCGCGTCCTGGAAGCGGAAGAGCTGGCTTTCGCTGTGGCTCTGGTTGGTGAGTTCGAGTTCTTCAGCACCATAGCGATCGGCATTGAAGGGCGATTTCACCTCGATAAAACCCTTGTCGCCGTGGAAGACCATGACCTGGCGCTGGGCGAGCTGGGTGGAAACGTAGAAGGACAGTTCGAAATCGCCGAAATCGGCGCGCACGCTCGAATAGATGTCAGTGCCGAATTCCGGGTCGCGGTCGGTGGTGGCCTGGACGCGCAGCGCCTCCTTGCCGGTGACGAAACGCGTGGTGATCGTCGGGTAGACGCCGATATCCGGCAGGCCGCCGCCGCCGAGCGCCGGCACGTTTCGCATGTTGCCGGGGTCGCGGTTGTAATAGGTGAAGGCGCCCTGCACGTGGCGCAGCCTGCCGATCGCGCCTTCCGCCAGCAGCGCGCGCACCTTGCGCCAGACGGGGCTGTAGGTGACCATATAGGCTTCGGAAATCAGCACCTTGTTGCGGTCGCGGGCCTCGATCAGCGCGGCGATCTCGCCGGCATTCAGCGCGATCGGCTTCTCGCAGAGCACATGTTTGCCGGCATCCGCCGCCTTGATCGACCATTCGACATGTTGGGAGGTCGGCAGCGGGATATAGACGGCGTCGATGACGTCGGAGGCGAGCATGTCCTCATAGGAGCCGAAGGCGTGCGGCACGGAAAAGCGGTCGGCCATGGCGCGGGCCTTCGCGAGGTCGCGGCTGGCAATGGCGGTGATGACGCAGTTTTCCGCATCCTGGATGGCCGGCACGACAAGTTCGCGGCCGATCTTGGCCGTCGACAGGATTCCGAAACGCAGCATGGTGATCTCTCCCTGATTGCGGCGGCAGACTAGTCGCGAGGGACGTACCTCGCAAGCGTGGCGGCGCCCAAAAAAATCGCAAGCGTGCAGCGTGCATTGGGCTCGACACCGTCCTATGGTCCTTTCGACACTTTTCAGCACGAACCCTTTGGAGGACCTTCATGCAGCATCGTTCCCTCGGCAAGACCGGCCTTTCGATCGCGCCCCTCGTCTTCGGTGGCAATGTCTTCGGCTGGACGGCCGACGAAAAGACCTCCTTCGACCTGCTGGATGCCTTCACCGGCGCCGGCTTCAACGCCATCGACACGGCGGATGTCTATTCGCGCTGGGTGCCGGGCAATGAAGGCGGTGAATCGGAGACGATCATCGGCAAGTGGCTGAAGCGTTCCGGCATTGCCCGCGACAAGGTCGTCGTGATCACCAAGGTCGGCTCCGACATGGGGCAGGGCCGGCGGGACCTGCGCAAATCCTGGATCGTCGAGGCCGTGGAAAAATCGCTGAAGCGGCTACAGACCGACCATATCGACCTCTACCTCTCGCACTGGCCGGACCCGGACACGCCCTATGCGGAAACGCTGGAAGCCCATGCCAGCCTCGTCAAGGCCGGCAAGGTGCGGGCCTTCGGCGCCTCGAACCTCGATGCCGGCCAGTTGCAGGCCGCGTTCGATGCGGCCGACAAAGCGGGCCTGCCGCGCTACGGCGCGCTCCAGCCGGAATACAATCTCTACGACCGCGCAGGCTTCGAGGGCGCGCTGGCCGACCTCTGCCAGAAAGAGCATATCGGCGTCATCACCTATTACAGCCTGGCCTCCGGCTTCCTGACGGGAAAATACCGTACGAAGGCCGATACCGAGGGCAAGGCGCGCGGCGAGGACGTGGCGCACTATCTTGATAACAAGGGCCTGCGCATTCTGGCGGTCCTCGATGAGGTTGCGGCGCAAACCGGGGCGAAGCCGGCGGAAATCGCGCTGGCCTGGTTGATGGCAAAGCCCGCCGTTACCGCGCCGATCGCCAGCGCCACCAGCCTTTCCCAGCTCGCCAGCCTGACCAGGGCGGCGTCGCTTTCCCTCTCCGCCGAACAGGTTTCGGCCCTCGACACGGCAGGAGCCGCATCATGACGCTGACCATCCGCGATGCCATCGAAAGCGACGAGGCGGCCTGGAGGAAACTCTGGGCCGGCTACCTCACCTTCTACAAGACCGTGGTGCCGGAGGAGGTGACCGCCTTTACCTGGGCACGCATTCTCGACGCGGGGTCCCGGGTCTCGATGCGTGTCGCCGTGGAGGACGGCGAGATGCTCGGCTTCGCCATCCACCACTACCACGATTCCACCTGGGACATCGCGCCGGAAGGGTATCTCGAGGACCTCTATGTCGACGAGACGACACGCGGCAAGGGCGTCGGGCGGGCGCTGGTGGACGATCTCATCGTGATCTCCCGGCGCAACGGATGGCGCGGCATCTACTGGCACACCAACGAGGACAATGCCCGGGCGCGAACACTCTACGACAGTTATGTCAAGTCGGACGGGCACATCCGCTACCGGCTGCGGACGTGATCGTCGGGGTCATCGCGATCGTTGAGAGCTTTGCCCGTTCTTCCCCTTGGGCAATCGCCTAGGGCACACCCTGGCCGCTTTCCCCTTCTCCCCCGCGGGGAGAAGGTGGCCCGAAGGGTCGGATGAGGGGGCTTGCGCGCCGCCGACCGTCTGCGCCACCCCCCTCATCCCGCTGCCGCGAGCTTCTCCCCGCGGGGGAGAAGGGGCTGATGGCATCGCCTCGCCCCACTAGGCGATAGCTCCGGCCTAACCGCGGTACCGGAAGAAATCGACGAAGGCCCGGAGCGCCGGGCGCATCTGGCGGCGGGAGGGGTAGTAGATCGAGAAGCCGTCGAAGGCCGGGCACCAGTCTTCCAGCACGGGGATGAGCCGGCCGGCGCGGATATCCTCGGCGACGCGCTGGTCGAAGACATAGGCGAGGCCGGCGCCATCCATCGCCGCGCCGCGCATCAGCCGCTGGTCGGAGACGATCAGCGGGCCGGTGACATCGACCGTCACCAGCCGGCCGTCCTTTTCCAGCTCCCAGCGGTAGAGCCGGCCGCTCGAAAAGCGCCGGCGGATGCAGCGGTGCTGCATGAGATCGCGCGGTTGCACGGGTTTGGGATGCGTTTCGAAGTAGGCGGGTGCGCCGACGATCAGGCCGCGCCACGGGCCGCTCGCCCGGACTGCGATCATATCCGCCTCCAGATGCTCGCCGAGCCGCAGGCCGGCATCAAAACCCTTTTCGACGATGTCCTCGAAGCGGTCGTCGGTGCGCAGATCCAGTTCGATCTCCGGATAGGCCGCGAGGAAGGCGGCAAGCCGTGGCATGACGATATCCTCGGCGGCGATCAGCGGCATGGTGATGCGCAAGGGGCCGGCCGGGCGGCTCTGCCGGTCGGCGAGGCTTTCCATCACGGTGCCGATATCGGCAAGTGCCGGCGCCAGCGTCTCGAGCAGCAGGCGGCCTTCCTCCGTTGGTGCCACGCTGCGGGTGGTGCGGGCGATGAGGCGCACGCCAAGGCTTGCCTCCAGCGCCGACACGGCATGGCTGACGGCCGAGGGCGCGATGGCGAGCTCGGCCGCGGCCTTGCGGAAGGAGCGCGCCTCCGCGACGATGGCGAGCACGGCGAGTTGGGAAAGCTGGGTCCGGTTCATTGTTCTAACAGATAGAACAAGTCGTTGGCCTTTGCAGCAATTTTCAGATGAAGCGCCGCACCCTAGATTGGCGATGTCCGGATGACGGCGACCGGCCCAACGGTCCGCTTCCCGGCGCCACGAAAGGATTTGCCATGAAACACAGAAAACTCGGGACCCTCGATGTGTCCGCCCTCGGCCTCGGCTGCATGGGCATGAGCCATGCCTATGGCCCGGCCGACGACGAGACGGCGGCGATCAAGACGCTGCACCGCGCCGTCGATCTCGGCGTCACGCTGTTCGATACGGCCGAAGTCTACGGCCCCTACAAGAACGAAGTGCTTGTCGGCAAGGCGTTGAAGCCGGTGCGCGACAAGGTGGTCATCGCCACGAAGTTCGGCTTCAGCTTCGATCTGAGCAAGCCGGCGGCGCAGATGATGACCGGCACCGACAGCCGGCCGGAAAACGTCAAGGCCGTGGCCGAAGCCTCGCTGAAGCGGCTCGGCATCGAGGTGATCGACCTGTTCTACCAGCACCGCGTCGACCCGGCCGTGCCGATCGAGGAGACGGTGGGTGCGATGGCGGAACTGGTGCGCGAGGGCAAGGTAAAGGCGCTCGGCCTGTCCGAGGCCGGCGCCGAGACGATTCGCCGGGCCCATGCGGTGCACCCGATCGCGGCGCTGCAGAGCGAATATTCGCTGTGGACCCGTGATGTCGAGGAGAACGGCGTGCTGCAGACCTGCCGCGATCTGGGCATCGGCTTCGTGCCGTTCAGCCCGCTTGGCCGCGGCGTTCTGACCGGCGCGCTGAAGAAGCTCGACGGTCTTTCCGCCGATGATTTCCGCCGCTCGCTGCCGCGCTTCGAGGCGGAGAATTTCGATGCCAACCTGGCGCTGGTGGCGGCTCTCGAAGCGATGGCGACGGAGAAGGGCGTGGCCCCGGCGCAGCTGGCGCTCGCCTGGGTGCTGGCGCAGGGCGACTTCATCGTGCCGATCCCCGGCGCCAGCAAGGTGCCGCATCTGGAGCAGAACGTCGCCGCCGCCGACGTGGTGCTGACGGCGGACGAGGCGGCCCGCCTCGGCGACATGCTGTCGCCGGCAAAGGTGTCGGGCGGGCGTTATTCGCAGCGCATGGCCTCGATGGCCAATCGATAAAACCAAAAGGCCGCGGATCGCTCCGCGGCCTTTTCAAATCCGGTCTGCGGCCCGCTTACTGGCCGACCGACGACACCATGACGGCATCGCCGTTTTCGATCGACACCCAGCGGCCGGCGTGGAACGAGGCCTGGCGCTTCAGGTAGCGGTAGGGCGTCGTCGTCCAGAGCTTGACCTCGTTGTTGAGGTTGTCGAGGATGAAATCGCCCTCGGTGGTGCGCACCGTCAGCACGGCATGGCCTTCGCCGTCCGGCTTGCGCACGACGGTGATCAACAGGTCACCGGGGGCAAAACCCTTCTGCATCAGCTTCTTGCGCTTCAGGAGGACAAAGTCCTCGCAGTCGCCGGCACCATCCGGATAGGACCAGTATTCGTCCCGGCCGTGCAGTTCCTTGTCGGTGATCGGGGTGATGTCGCGGTTGACGCTGGCATTGATCGTGCGAATGGCCGACCAGCCGGCCTTCGTGACCTTGGCCGGTGCCTGGCTGCGCACGCCGGCGCGGCACTCGGACTTGTAGATCTGACAGAATTCGTAATGCCCGATCGGCTGGGAGGTCACGCCGCCGGTCTTCATGGAAAGCGCCGATGCCGGTGCCGTGAAAGCCGCAGAAGAAGAAACGAGGAGCGCAAAAAACGCCGCAGCTCCAGCCTTCGCACCAATCATTCGTGCCATGTAACGTCCCCTAATCGTTAACAAAGAGTTAACGGTCAGGGGGGCGTCTCGTCAATCATCAGAATTGGCGATCCGGCAATATGGTTAAAATGCGGCCGGAGCGATGCGCAAAAGCCTCATTGCGCGCGGGCGAGCGCCTCCGCCGCCTCGAGGATCTTGGCGATGTCCTGCGGCCGCGACAGCCGGTGATCGCCGTCGCGGATCATCGTCAGCACGACGTCGTCGCCGGAAAGATGCTCCATCAGCCGCACCGCGTGGCCATAGGGCACGTCGGGGTCGGCCATGCCCTGCAGGATATGCACGGGGCAACCGGTCTCGATGACGCCGGTCAAAACGCGGTTGTCGCGGCCGTCCTCGATGAGTTTCCGCGTGTAGATGTTTGGATCCGGGCCGTAGGGCGTCGGCTCCTCGAACTGGCCGCGCTCGGCGAGCGCCGTGCGCTCGGCCTCCGTGAGGTTCGGCTCGATTAGTTCGGAGGTGAAATCGGGTGCCGGCGCGATGAGGACGAGGCCGGTGACGGCGATATCCTTGCGCCGCGCCAGGTCGGCAATGGCGCGCAGCGCGATCCATCCGCCCATCGACGAGCCGACGAGCACCATGCGGCGCGTGCCGAGGGTCTTGGCGGCATGGTCGATGACGGCCAGCGCCTCCTCCAGCCAGCGCGAGATCGTGCCGTCGACGAAGGCGCCGCCCGAGGCGCCGTGGCCGGAATAGTCGAAGCGCACACAGGTCGTGCCGAGGCGGGCGGCAAGCGCCGCAAGCTCGATTGCCTTGGTGCCCGTCATGTCCGAGCGGTAGCCGCCGAGCCAGACGAAATGGGCAAGCGCATTGCCGGCGGCGGCCGGCTGGAGCGCGATCGCGATCTGCCGGGCATCGTCGCCCGCGCCGACCGTGATGAAATCTGCCCCGTTGCCATCAGTCGCCGTCATACCTATCTCCTGTCTGCGTTCCGGCCCCGAAAAGCCGGTCTTTTGCCGAAAGCTAGACCAGATTCGCGCGTGCAAGGACAGGTGGTGATTTTTTCCACGGGCCATGCTATTGACTTCGCAAGCGTGATCAACACATTGCCGAAAAACGCCGAAAGGCGGGCAAACGGCCCGGTTGACGCACCCAAATTCATACCTGTCGAAACAGTTCGAGGAGAACACGACCATTCGCAGACCTTTTAAAGCGGAAGCTCCCGTCAAGGACGGCCCGCGCTCCAACAAGGAAATCCGGATTCCCCGGGTTCAGCTTATTGACGCCGACGGCAACAACCACGGCACCGTGCCCACTGATCAGGCGCTCCGCATGGCGGAAGAAGCCGGCCTCGATCTCGTTGAGATTTCGCCGAACTCCGAGCCGCCCGTCGTCAAGATCCTTGACCTCGGCAAGCTGAAATACGCCAACCAGAAGAAGGCGGCCGAAGCGCGCAAGAAGCAGAAGATCGTCGAAATCAAAGAAATCAAGATGCGCCCGAACATCGACACGCATGACTATGACGTGAAGATGAAGGCGATGAACCGCTTCTTTGAAGAAGGCGACAAGGTCAAGGTGACGCTGAAGTTCCGCGGCCGCGAAATGGCCCACCAGGAACTCGGCATGAAGCTCCTGATGCAGGTCAAGGAAGACACACTGACCATCGCCAAGGTCGAAGCCGAGCCGAAGCTCGAAGGCCGCCAGATGATGATGGTGCTCGCTCCGAAGTGAGCCCCGTCTCTCCGGCGCCTCAAGGCCGCACGGATCGAAGCCGCCTTTCGGGGCGGCTTTTCCTTTTCTGCACCGGAAAAGCCTGACTGCACGGAATCCGGTTGCGCTTTTCGGGGACTTCGGTTACAAGCCGCCGTCCGAACGGTCCGGCAGGGCATGCCGTGGCCGTTCTTTACGCTGGAGATGCACCGTCGTCAGTGCATTTCGAATTCAAGAAGAATGGAGTAGCAAAATGCCCAAGATGAAGACGAAGTCGTCTGCCAAGAAGCGGTTCAAGATCACCGCGACCGGCAAGGTCGTTGCAGCTGCCGCCGGCAAGCGCCACGGCATGATCAAGCGTTCCAACAAGTTCATTCGCGACGCCCGTGGCACCATGGTGCTGGCTGAGCCCGATGGCAAGAAGGTCATCAAGAACTACCTGCCGAACGGTCTCTGAGACTAATCGCGCTTTTGAAACGTTAAGGAGATCATGACATGGCACGTGTAAAACGCGGCGTAACATCCCACGCCAAGCACAAGAAGACGCTCAAGGCAGCCAAGGGTTTCTACGGCCGCCGCAAGAACACCATCCGCGCCGCCAAGGCCGCGGTTGATCGTTCGAAGCAGTTCGCCTACCGCGACCGCAAGGTCAACAAGCGCAATTTCCGCGCGCTCTGGATCCAGCGCATCAACGCTGCCGTCCGCGAGCACGGCCTGACCTATGGCCGCTTCATCGACGGCCTCAACAAGGCTGGCATCGAAGTCGACCGCAAGGTTCTGTCCGACATGGCGATCCATGAGACCGAAGCTTTCGGCGCGCTCGTCGCTGCCTCCAAGAAGGCTCTCGAATACCTCAAGGACGCTGGTACGAAGAACGAGTTTGAAGCCGCCGTAAACTAACCGGCGCTTCCACAACCAAACGTCTTTTCGTTGTGAAACCCGCGCCGGGGAACCGGTGCGGGTTTTTGCTTTTTGGCCACCGCCGTGAACGGACTGGCGCCGTTTCCAAGCCTCGTTCCGTGGCGTTCCCGGCCAAGTTTTTATGGCGCACCCGATTGATCGGGCGCGTGCACATGGGTAGTGATCTGCGGCGCTTTCCCGCCGCAACCCGCTATCTGTCGCAGGTTCTCTTGGCCTCGCCCGGCCGACGCAAGCAAAGCAGGTAAAGATGACTGAACTCGACACACTGGAACATCAGCTCCTCGCCGACGTTGCCGCGGCCTCCGACGAAGCGGCGATCGAAGCCGTGCGCGTGGGCGCGCTCGGCAAGAAGGGCTCCGTCTCCGACCTCCTGAAGACGCTCGGCACCATGTCGCCGGAAGAGCGCCAGACGCGCGGTGCCGCGATCAACGCGCTGAAGACCCGCGTGACCGATGCTATCGGTGAGCGGAAGTCGGCCCTGCGCGATGCCGCAATCGACGCCCGCCTCAAGGCCGAGACGGTCGATGTCAGCCTGCCGGTGCGCTCCTCGCCGGCTGAGCGCGGTCGCATCCATCCGATCAGCCAGATCGTCGACGAGATCACCGCGATCTTCGGCGATATGGGCTTTTCCATCGCCGAAGGCCCTGACGTCGAGACCGACTATTACAACTTCACGGCATTGAACTTCCCCGAGGGCCACCCGGCCCGCGAGATGCACGACACGTTCTTCTTCCCGGCGGACGAGAGCGGTGAGCGCAAGGTGCTGCGCACGCACACCTCGCCCGTGCAGATCCGCACGATGGAAGCGCAGAAGCCGCCGATCCGCATCATCATCCCGGGCAAGACCTATCGCCAGGACAGTGACGCGACCCATTCGCCGATGTTCCACCAGGTCGAGGGCCTCGTGGTCGACAAAAAGGCCAATGTCGCCAACATGCGCTGGGTGCTGGAAGAGTTCTGCAAGGCCTTCTTCGAGGTCGACAGCGTCACCATGCGCTTCCGCCCGTCCTTCTTCCCGTTCACCGAGCCGTCCTTCGAGGTCGATATCCAGTGCGACCGTTCGGGACCGATCGTCAAGTTCGGCGAGGGCACCGATTGGATGGAAATCCTCGGCTGCGGCATGGTTCATCCGAACGTGCTGCGCGCCGGCGGGCTCGATCCCGACGAGTACCAGGGTTTTGCCTGGGGCATGGGCCTCGACCGCATCGCCATGCTGAAATACGGCATGCCGGACCTGCGCGACTTCTTCAACGCCGACGTCCGCTGGCTCAGCCACTACGGCTTCCGCCCGCTCGACATGCCGACTTTGTTCGGCGGCCTCAGCGCGTAACCGGCACCAAGGAGAAATTTGTCATGAAATTCACGCTCTCCTGGCTGAAGGATCATCTCGATACCGACGCCTCGCTGGACGAGATCTGCGCGAAGCTGACGGCGATCGGCCTTGAAGTGGAAGAGGTCGACGACAAGGCGGCATTCAAGCCCTTCGTCATCGCCAAGGTCGTCTCGGCCGAACAGCATCCGAATGCCGACAAGCTGCGCGTGCTGATGGTCGATACCGGCAAGGGCGACCCGATCCAGGTCGTCTGCGGCGCGCCGAATGCCCGCACGGGCCTCGTCGGCGCGTTTGCCGCCCCCGGTACCTATGTGCCCGGCATCGACGTAACGCTCGCCGTCGGCACCATCCGTGGCGTCGAGAGCCGCGGCATGATGTGCTCGGAGAAGGAACTGGAAATCTCCGACAGCCATGACGGCATCATCGACCTGCCGGCGGATGCGCCGGTGGGCCAGAGCTACGCCGCCTATGCCGGCCTCGACGATCCGGTCATCGAGATCAACCTGACGCCGAACCGCCCGGACTGCACGAGCATCTACGGCATCGCCCGCGATCTCGCCGCTTCCGGCCTCGGCACGCTGAAGGCGCCGAAGGCGCCGTCCTTCGCGGTGGAAGGCGAGACGCCGGTCAAGGTGAAGCTCGACCTCGGCGGCGACGATCATCTCTGCCCGGGTTTTGCGCTGCGTCTCGTGCGCGGCGTGAAGAACGGTCCGAGCCCGCGCTGGATGCAGCAGCGGCTCATCGCCATCGGCCTTCGCCCGATCAACGCGCTGGTCGATATCACCAATTACATGACCTTCGACCAGGGCCGTCCGCTGCACGTCTTCGACGCGGCCAAGGTGAAGGGCAATCTCGTCGTGCGCCGCGCGGTGGACGGCGAGAAGGTGCTGGCGCTCGACACGCGTGAATACACGCTGAACCCCTCCAACGTCGTCATCGCCGACGACAATGGCGTGGAATCGATCGGCGGCATCATGGGCGGCGAGCATTCCGGCTGCGACGAGAACACCGTCGATGTGCTGATCGAATCGGCGCTGTGGGACCCGATGAACATCGCCAAGTCCGGCCGTTCGCATGGCATCATCACCGATGCGCGCTATCGCTTCGAGCGCGGCGTCGACCCGGAATATATGGTCCCGGGCCTCGAGCGCGCCACGGAACTGGTGCTGGAACTGTGCGGCGGCACGGCGGCGAAGACCGATGTCGTCGGCTACAAGGGTTTTGACGCTAGGATCGTCGATTTCCCGTTCGCCGACGTGAAGCGCCTGACCGGGCTCGAGGTCTCGTCCGACGAAAGCGTCGATATCCTGAACCGCCTCGGCTTCACGGTGACGGGCTCGGGCGAGCGCGTTTCCGTCGCGGTGCCCTCCTGGCGCCCGGATGTCGATGGCAAGGCCGATCTCGTCGAAGAGGTCATGCGCATCCACGGCGTCGACAATATCCGTCCGGCGCCGCTGGAAAGCCATGGCGCGGTCAACGGCCGCATCCTCACCACGCTGCAGATCCGCTCGCGGGTGGCGAAGCGTGCGCTTGCGTCGCGCGGCATGATGGAGGCCGTCACCTGGTCGTTCATCCCGAAGGCGCATGCCGAGCTGTTCGGTGGCGGTGCGCCGTCGCTGGCGCTGTCGAACCCGATCGCATCCGACATGTCCGACATGCGGCCCTCGCTGCTGCCGGGCCTGCTGGCGGCCGCCCAGCGCAATGCCGACAAGGGTTATGGCGACGTTGCGCTCTTCGAAGTCTCCGGCACCTATGAGAACGACCGGCCGGAAGGCCAGCGTCGCGTGGCCGGCGGTATCCGTCGCGGCACCGCCTCGCTTGCCGGCGCCGGCCGTCTCTGGTCGAATGCGGCCAAGGGCGGCGGCAAGCCGGTTGATATCTATGACGCCAAGGCCGATGCGCTCGCCGTGATCGAGGCCTGCGGCCTGCCGATGGGCAATGTGCAGATCGAGGCCGGTGCGCCCGCCTGGTATCATCCGGGCCGCTCCGGCACGATCAAGATGGGCCCGAAGGTCGTGCTCGGCTATTTCGGCGAATTCCATCCGAAGGCACTTGCCGCGCTCGATGTCTCCGGTGCGCTGGCCGGCTTCGAAATCTATGTCGATGCCATGCCGGAGCCGAAGAAGAAGGCGACCCGCACCAAGCCGGCGCTCGACCTCTCGCCGTTCCAGGCCGTGAAGCGCGACTTCGCCTTCGTCGTCGACAAGACGGTGGATGCGGGCGCGATCGTGCGCGCGGCGAGCGGCGCCGACCGCAAGCTGATCGCTGGCGTCAACGTCTTCGACGTGTTCGAGGGCGCCTCCGTCGGCGAGGGCAAGAAGTCGATCGCCATCGAAGTCGTCATCCAGCCGACCGACAAGACGCTGACCGACGAGGATTTCGAGGCACTGACCGCCAAGATCGTCGGCAATGTCCTGAAGACCACGGGCGGCACGCTGCGCGCCTGACCGACCAAGGAACGGGGCGGTGACGCCCCCTTCACGTCACCGTAAGGGACAGCACCTCTCCTCCGTCATTCTCGGGTCGAGCCCGAGGATGACGGCGGGCGGTAGGGTTGTCTGCGTTCGGGAAGGGGTGTCAACGCCCCGCTCTCGTTTCCGTGAGCGCCGGTCGCATTTTGTGAACGACCCTCGCAGATCTCGCGATTGCGGATTGGTTAGCAAGATCTTAACTGTCTCCAAAAGGGGGACAATGAGGTCGACATGGATTCTATTGCCAATCTGCTGCCCCTCGCCATCATGGGCGCCGGGATTTACCTGTTCTTCCGCTGGGTTGTGCGTGACATGAACCGCCCGACCGGCCGCTAGCTTTTTCACGCATTGCCGATCAATACGCCGGCCGCAAGCACGAGACTGCCGCCGAGCACCACCTGCATCGCCGCACGCAGGAACG
The DNA here is from genome assembly GCF_009827055.1 of Shinella kummerowiae. Lineage (GTDB taxonomy): Bacteria > Pseudomonadota > Alphaproteobacteria > Rhizobiales > Rhizobiaceae > Shinella > Shinella kummerowiae. The sequence goes on along the minus strand of NZ_WUMK01000002.1, from coordinate 518,976 downwards.
GCGTCTCCATGTAGCGGTTCTGGATGAAGGCGATCGCCCACAATTCCACGAAGACGACGAAGACGGCGATGGTCGTCGCCAGCATGAAATTCGGGATCAGGTAGGGCAGGGCGTGGCCGAGGCCGCCGAGCGCCGTCATGATGCCGGAGGCGAGGCCGCGTTTGACCGGCGAGCCGCGCCCGGACAGCTTGCCGTCGTCGTGTGCGGCTTCCGTGAAGCCCATCGAGATGCCGGCGCCCACCGAGGCCGACAAGCCGACAAGGAAGGTCTGCCAGGTATCCTGCGTGGCGAAGGCGGCGGCAAAGATCGGCGCCAGCGTCGAGACCGAGCCGTCCATCAGGCCGGCAAGGCCCGGCTGCACATAGGTCAAAACGAACTGCCGCCGCGCCGTCTGGTCCTCCTCGGCCTTCACGTCCAGCGGCGTGTGCTCCTCGCCGAGCCGGCGGGCGAGCGATTCATGCGACTTCTCCGCCAGCGCTAGGTCGCCGAGCAGTTTGCGTGTTGCCGCGTCCTCGGTGCGCGCGGCGGCTTCCAGGTAGAAGCGGTGCGCCGCTTCCTCCATCGCCTCGGCCTGATCGCGGATTTTCTCGATCGGCATGTTGTGGATCAGCCAGTCGGGTTTGCGCTCCGGGAAATCGCGCACAAATTCCCGCCGAACCAGCGGAATGCGGTCGCCGAAGCGGGCGATGTGCCGGTCGATCAGCATCTGGCGGTGATGGCTTTCCTCCGCCGCCATCTCCTCGAAGACGCGGGCGGAGCGCGGATAGGCATCGCGCAGCGCATCCGCGTAAGCGAGGTAGATGCGGCCGTCGTCCTCCTCGGAGGAAATGGCGAGCGCCAGGATTTCCTGTTCGCTCAGGGATTCGAGGCTGCGTTTGCCGGGGCGAAGAAGGCGGGAGAACATCGGCACATATCCAGTTTAGAATTATTCTAAATATAGGAGAGGCATGCTTCTGGTCAACCTCGACAGGATGTCGCGGCTGAGGTTAGAGTGACGGGACATGAGACTGCAAAGGACGAGCCGTGACTGCTGCCTTGAAGCCGCTTTCCTTTGGCCGCGACACACTGCTCGACCGCCTCGGTCGGCGTATCGCGGACCGGCTGCAAAGCCAGACCTCCGGCTATGAGCCCTATACGCCCTCCGACCCGGAAACGCTGGCGCGCACGCTGCGGCCGGGTGACATCCTGCTCGTTGAGGGCAACCAGAAGGTCTCGGCGGTCATCAAATATCTGACGCAATCCACCTGGTCGCATGCCGCACTGTTCGTCGGCGACGAGACACCCTTGACGCTCGACCAGGCGGCGCTGACCTCCATCGAGCGCCCGCAGCTCATCGAGGTCAATCTCGGCGAGGGCTGCGTCGCCGTGCCGCTCACCAAATACCGCACCTACAACACGCGCATCTGCCGCCCGGTCGGGCTGACGCCGGAAGACCGCAACACGCTGGTCTCCTTCATGGTCTCGCGCCTCGGCCTCAAATACGACCTGAAGAACATCACCGACATGCTGCGCTATTTCATGCCGGCGCCACCCGTGCCGGTGCGCTGGCGCCGCCGCATGCTGGCCTTCGGCTCGGGCGATCCGACGCGGGCGATCTGCTCGACGGTGATCGCCGAAGCCTTCGAGCGGATCCGCTACCCGATCCTCCCGGAAATCACCCGCGCGCCCGGCCATGCCGCCGCAACCTCGACCTATTCGCGCGAGGAGATCCTGCATATCCGGCACTACTCGCTCTATACGCCGCGCGACTTCGACCTCTCGCCCTATTTCGAGATCGTCAAGCCGACGCTGGAATACGGCTTCGATTACAAGCGGCTGGAATGGGCGCCGGGGCGCGAGGGGCCGTGATTGCGCCCGGTGCCGCCCTGCGGCGAATGGCGTCCCGCCCTGCGGCGATCGGCCGGATTGTACCGGTGCGATAAGCTTCCTATCTTCCGTCCATGAGCGACACCGATCCAGACCGTCTTTCCCACTTCGCCGCCATCCGCGCCCGTGCGCAGGCCGAGATGCAGGCCATCGGCGTCACCGCCGACTTCATTCCGTTGCTGGTGGACACGTTTTACGGCCGCGTGCGGGTGCATCCCGAGCTTGGCCCGGTCTTCGGCGGCCGGCTACAGGGGCGCTGGCCCGAACATATGGAAAAGATGAACCGCTTCTGGTCCGCCGTCGCCTTCAAGGATGGCGGTTATGCGGGCAAGCCCGTCATGGCGCACCAGGGCGTGGCGGGCATGACCCCGCCGCTGTTTCAGACCTGGCTTGGCCTGTTTTCCGCCACACTGGACGATATCGCGCCCTCGCCGGAGGCGAAGGCGTGGTTCATGGCGACGGCCGAGCGGATCGCGAAGAGCCTGGTGCTCTCCCTCTTCTACAACCCGGCCGACGACGACCCGGCGCTGAAGCGCGCCTGAAGCCCGCTTCTCGCACGTTTGCCGGGCTTTTCCGGCAGACTTATTCCTGCTGATCGACGATATCGAGCCAGCCAGTTTTCCGGAGAATGAACCCTGCCAGCTCCGCAGGTCTTTTGCCGTCCGTCGGCAGCATGATGATGCCCTCGGCTTCTTCGCCTGCCATGCGCCTTGCCTGCCGAAGCGAACGTTGTGCCTGTTCGTCTGCTCCAGAACCGGTCTCCCGCTGGGCAAGTCGCGCCAACAGCGTCGGCTCGGCAGCCGACAGACGGACGACCGTGATTCGTGCTTCGGGTATGGCGGAAAGGATCCACCGCTTATCGAAATTCAGGTGCATCATGACGCCCGACATGATCAGGCGCGTGTGCCCCAGGGCCTGGTATGTCGACCAGATCGCAGCCAGGTTGATGCTGCTGACGTCAGTGGCGCCGGGCTGAAGTCTGCCAAGCGCATCGGCATCTGGACGCGGGAACACCCGATCCAGTTCATCGCTTTCGACAACGGCATGGGCGACGTGAGCTGCGGCGAGTTGAGCACTCATTTCCCAGCTCAACGTCGATTTGCCCACGCCGGCGGGGCCGGTAATCAGCAATAGCTGCATGCCGCTTCGGCCTTCAATTCGATCTCAGTGCTTCTGGTGCACCGGACGGCCGGGGAAGGTCGCCTTCCACCGCCCGTCGGTCATGTCGAATTTATGCGCTCGCGGCCTAGCTCTTGAGCGGCGAGATCGAAATCTCGACGCGGCGGTTCTGCGCGCGGCCGGCTTCCGATGCGTTGGAAGCGATCGGACGCTCCAGGCCATAACCCATCGCCGACATGCGGCGCGGATCGACGCCACGCGACGCCAGATAGTTGGCGACCGAGTTGGCGCGGCGGTTGGAGAGATCCTGGTTGTAACCGGCATTGCCGACCGAATCGGTGTGGCCGTCGACATCGATCAGCGTCTTGTCGAACTTGCGCAGCACGATCGCGACGGAATCGAGTGTCGGGTAGAACGGCGGGATCACCTGGTCCTGATCCGTCGAGAAGGTGACGTTCGACGGCATGTTGAGGATGATGCGGTCGCCGTTGCGGGTGACCGAGACGCCGGTGCCTTCAAGCTGCGCGCGCAGCTCGGATTCCTGCGTATCCATGTAGTTGCCGATCGCACCGCCGGCCAGCGCGCCGATGCCGGCGCCGATCAGCGCGGCATTGCGGCGCTGCTTCGGGTTGTTGCCGATCAGCAGGCCGGCGACCGCGCCCATGCCGGCGCCGATCGCGGCACCGCCTGCGGTGTTCGAGACCTTCTGCTCGCCCGTATAGGGATCGGTGGTCGTGCAGCCTGTAAGATAGACCGCGGCAAGCGCGACAATCGCGTATTTCTTGTACATTGAGGCGTCCCCGAGAATTCGATGATTCTGCTTGAACCTACCGATTGCGGCAGGAACATGAAAGGGGGCGGACCTTTTGCCTAGGTTTCGCTGCTTCCGCTCGACGTCACGCCGGCACTGGCGGCGACCACAAGCGCCGTGCCGAGCATCTGGAACGGCGTCATCGGCTGGCTGAGCACGAGGAAACCGGCCAGCGCGCCGAGCGCCGGCTCAAGGCTCATCAGGATGCCGAAGGCGGCCATCGGCATGCGGCGCAACGCCGTCATTTCCAGCGCATAGGGGATCAGCGGTACGAGAAGGGCAAGGCCGAGCATCATGCCGAGACCTTCCGGGCTCATCGCCTCATGCGCCCGCGGCAGGCCGAAGGGGGCTGCGACGACAGCGGCGACGATCAGCGACATGGACAGGCCTTCGAGCCCGTTGAAGAGCTTGCCGGATTTTTTCATCAGGATGATATAGGTGCCCCAGCCGACGCCCGCCCCACAGGCGAACAGCATGCCGACGGGATCGCCGACCCAGCCCGCGCCATCATGCGAGAGCAGCACCACGCCGATGAAGGCCGCGAGCGGCCAGATCAGCCGCCAGCCGCCGCCAAGCCCCCATGTCGCGACGGCGAGCGGCCCGAGGAACTCGATCGCCACGGCGAGCCCGAGCGGGATGCGCCCGATCGCCGCGAAGAAGCAGAGCGTCATCGCCGCCATGGTGGCGCCGAGCGCCAGCGCGCTTTTCCATTGCTGGCGGCTGTAGGAGCGTATCGGCGGGCGGACGATGGCTGCCAGGATCGCCGCCGCCATGACGAGGCGCAGGAAGGTCGTGGCGAACGGCCCGAAATCGGCAATCGCCGTGGCGGAAAAGGCCGCGCCGAACTGGATGCACGACATGGAGGCGAGACAGAGCAGGATGCCCGTGACGAGCCCGGCATTTCCCGAGCCCGAAAGCCCGCCGCCTGCCGCTACCTGTTGATCCGCCATGGTGAAACCCTCCCGATATGCCATTGTCATAGGAAGCCCCCTCATCCGATCCTTGGGGCTCCTTCTTCCCGAGAGGACAAGGTGCCGGCGAGCGGTTGAGGAGGTTCTAATGAACCGCGCCACAGTCCTAGACGAGCGCTCGTCCTGCGACAAATGGATAATCGTGACGGCTTGCTTCAGGAAAATTGATGCTGGCCTCAGCCGGCAATGCCCTTCAGCGTGTTGGCGACGTTGAGGCCGATTTCCGGCACGCCGTAGCCGCCTTCCATGACGACGAGCACCGGCACGCCGCTTGCGGCGACCGCCCGGCCCATGGTGATATAGTCGGCCGAGACGAGCTTGAAGAAGGAGATCGGGTCCTTCTCGAACGTGTCGACGCCGAGTGACAGCACGATCGCTTCCGCGCCGAAGGCGGCGATGCGCTTCAGCGCGTCGTGAAGGGCGGCTTCCCAGACGGAATAGGGCGTGCCGGGCGGCATCGGATAGTTCTGCGTCGTGCCGGCACCCGCACCCTTGCCGGTCTCTTCGGCATAGCCGAGGAAATGCGGGAAGGCTTCGGCCGGATCGCCATGCAGCGAGGCGAAATAGACGTCGCCGCGCTCGTAGAAAATATCCTGCGTGCCGTTGCCGTGGTGGAAGTCGACGTCGAGCACCGCGACCTTCTTCGCGCCCTTGTCGAGGAAGCGCTGGGCGGCGACGGCGGCATTGTTGATGAAGCAGTAGCCGCCGAAACTGTCGATGCCGGCATGGTGGCCGGGCGGACGGCAGAGCGCGAAGGCGGCCCTGTCGCCACCCGCGACGATATCGGCCGCCGTCAGCGCGGTCTGCATGGAGGAGACGGCCGCCTCCCAGGTGCCGGGCGAGATCGCCGTCTCGGCGGCGTTGCAATAGTAGCCGAGCAGGCCGTCGATCTGGGTCGGGATGCGCGGCGAGGTGCGGCGCACCGGGAAGGACGTGGCGATCGCCTCGCCCTTGTAGCCGGCGGCCTTCCACTGGTCCCAGGCGGTTTCGAGGAAGGACAGGTAGCCTGCGTCCTGCACCTTCAGCGCGGTCTCGAGCCCGTGGCGCTCCGGGGCGGCAACATCGCTAAAGCCGGCATCCTTGACCGCGGCCAGAATCCATTCCGCGCGAAACGGCGCCTCGAACGGCGGCACCAGTTCGCCGCCGTACAACTCGCTGCGGGCGTTCCTGAGCTTGTGGTCCTCGGAAAAGATAACGCGCATGAAGGGCTCCCATTGTCATTCGGGCGCGACGGTAGTGCATTTTGTGAGGCAGGGGAATCACTCCCATGGGGTAGGTGCCGGCTTTGTCGCGCGGCGCAAAACGGCCGTCGCCCCCGCTTGCGGGGAGGGCGATCCGGTTGGGTTGGAAGACGGTCCCTCCTTCCCCTTCTCCCCCACGGGGAGAAGGTGCCGGCAGGCGGATGAGGGGGCACTGCGGATGGCAAACGGAGATGGAGATATTGGCGCTGTGTCTTCGGCAACCCCCTCATCCCGCTGCCGCGACCTTCTCCCCGGTGGGGAGAAGGGGGTGTTGCTGGCGCTGAATTCCCATGCAATCGCCCCCGCTTGCGGCGAGGGCGAAAGGTGTGGTTGTCGTGTGGTCAGGCAAGTGCAGCGCGCTGCTGCCGGCCGAGGCCGATCTGTTTGAGGAGCAGGATATCGGCGACCGCGACGGCGGCGACGGCGATGAGGCCGATGCCGGTCAGCGTCAGGCCGTCACGGGCGAGGAGGAGGACGGCGATGCTGCCAAGGATCCACAGCGCATCGCCGGCTATGCCGACACGCACGGCGGCGGGCGAGGGCCGTTCCTGCCGGCCGACGGCGAGATGGAAGGCACCCCAGAGCACGAAGAAGGCGGCGAAACCGTTGACGATGGCGGGCGTCGCATGCGGGCCGACCAGCGTGCCGATCGGCCCGGAAAAGGCGAACAGGCCGAAGGCGGTGGCGACAGAGAAGACGCCGTCGAAGAGCATGATGGATTTCAGGAGATTGCGGTTGAGGCTGGCGAACATGATGGGCTCCTTTCGTTTCGATGGGCCAATCCTGCCGGGGGTCGTGCGGCAAACCAATTACCTTGGAGGTAATGGAAATCATGCCGGGTCTCCTGTTTAGTGCGCGGGACATGAAAGGGAGTGCAACATGGAATTCGGAGACCATCTCAAGGAATGGCGCGGCCATCGGCGCATGAGCCAGTTGGAGCTGGCGACCGAGGCCGGCATTTCCTCGCGCCACCTGTCCTTTCTGGAGACCGGCCGCTCGCGTCCGTCCGAAGGCATGATCCTCCGGCTTTCCGCCGTGCTTGACATTCCGGCGCGCGACCAGGGCATGCTGTTTTCCGCCGCCGGCTTTCGCCCGCGCTTCGCCACCGCACCGGCCGCCAGTCTCGCGGCCTTCCCGCCGGCGGTGGCGGAGGCGATCGGTCTCATCCTCGGCCGGCACGATCCCTATCCGGGTGTCGTCTTCGACCACGAATACAATGTGCTGACCGCCAATCCGGCCTTTCTCGGCCTTGCCGGCATGGCGGGCATTGCGGTCTCGCCGGGCGACAATTTCCTCGATGCCTATCTCGGCGCGACGCCGCTGCGCTCCATCGTCGTCAACTGGGCGCAGTCGGCGGCTGATCTGGTGCATCGTATCCGGGCGGAAGCCTGGCTGCAGGGGCCGCGCAGTCCGCTCTCCAAGCGCATCGAACGGCTGGCGGCGGCGGACGATATTCAGGCGGCGCTGGAGGCGTTCCCGGAAACCGACCGGCTGCCCATCCTGCCGATCGAGATGAAGATCGGCGCCAAGCGCTTCAACTGGATCACCACGCTCACATCCTTCGGCTCGGCGCAGGATGCGCTGGTGCAGGGCGTGCTGATCGAGAGTTTCTTCCCGGCCGACGCCGAGACGCGGGCTCACTTCGAGGGCGAGGACGCACCGAAGACGAAGCGGGAATAGCCGAGGAAGGACCAGACCATGGCGACCAGCGAGGCGATGGCGACGGCAAGAACCGGCCAGAGCGCCGGAAAGGCCAAAACGAGCGCCGAATAGACGGCGTAGTTCAGGAGAGCAGCACTGATGCCGACCCCACCATAGCGCGCGCCTTCGGCAGAGAGGCTGCGCGCGCTGTGGCCGAAGGTGAAGGTGCGGTTGAGCCAGAAGGTGAAGAGCATGGCGGCGGCGATGGCGAAGAGCCGCGCGACGAGCGGCCCGAGCGGCGTTGCCCACAGCAGAAGCGCGAGGATGCCCGCATCGACGAGGAAGCCGGCGGCGCCGGCGACCGCGAAGAGCAGGACGCGTTTCATGCGGCGCGCGACCGTGCGGCCGGCGCTTCCGCCGGGCGCGCCCGGCGGCGGTGGCCGCTCTGGATGGCGGGCAGGCCCATATAGTGGATGCGCAATTGCTCGGCGCGGGCGCGGGCGAGCGAATCGAGGATCATGCCGGCCGAAAAGACCAGGAAGGACATCATCATCAGCACCAGCGAGAACACCCAGGTCGGCATGCGGTCGACCAGGCCGGTGCGGAAGTAATCGGCCAGCACCGGCGCCATGAAGGTGAGGCTCGCCAGCATGAAGACGCCGCTGATCACGCCGAAGAAGGCGAAGGGCCGTGTCTCCTTCATCAGCATGGCGAACATCCAGAGGATCTTTGCGCCGTCGCGGACGGTCGAGAGTTTCGAATGCGACCCTTCCGGCCGGCGGCCGTAGTCGAGCTCCAGCTCGGCGATCGGCAGGCGCAGGCGCGAGGCATGCACCGACATTTCCGTCTCGATCTCGAAACCGCCGGAGACGGCGGGGAAACTCTTGGCGAAGCGGCGCGAGAAGGCGCGGTAGCCGGAAAAGATGTCGGAGAAATCGTTGCCGAACAGCGAGCGGAACAGCGTGTTGAAGATGCGGTTGCCGAAGGCGTGGCCCTGGCGGCCGGCATCGGCGCGCACGTTGCGGCGCGTGCCGACGACCATGTCCGCACCCTCGGTGATGAGCGTGCGGATCAGCTCCGGCGCATCGGCGGCTGCATAGGTGCCGTCGCCGTCGGCCATCAGGTAGATGTCCGCATCGATATCGGAGAACATGCGGCGCACCACATTGCCCTTGCCCTGGCGGCGCTCGCGCACGACGGTGGCACCGGCCAGCGCCGCGCGCAGCGCGGTCGAATCGGTGGAATTGTTGTCGTAGACATAGACGCGGGCGGACGGCAGCGCGGCGCGGAAGGCCGTCACGACGTCGCCGATGGTCTGCGCCTCGTTGTAGCAGGGCAGCAGGACGGCGATCTCGAGGTCTTCCAGCAAGGCTTCCGTCATGATGACGCGTTCTCCCGATCGGCCACCGCATGCGACCGCTGGTTTTACTATTTCTTGAGAAGGTTAAGGCTAGGTTTCGCACAGGGTTCCAATGGTGGACGAAGGGGCGAAACGTGCTGAAAAACCTGCCTGCGGCCCTGCCGCTCGCACGCTCCGAGGCACCGTCTCGTCGTGAAGGCATGACGCTGGGCGTGCTTGCCGGCTACTCGCTGCTGGCGATCGTCCTGCTGCTGGCGATCACGCTGCCCTTTGCCACCGACTATGTCGGCCCCGACAATGACGACACGATGCGGCTCGTCACGGTGCGCGATCTCATCGCCGGCCAGAGCTGGTTCGACACGACGCAGTATCGCCTCGGCCTCGACGGCGGCACCACGATGCACTGGTCGCGTTTCGTCGACCTGCCGATCGCCAACCTGATCGGCTTCTTCTCGCTGTTCACCGGGCAGGCGCGGGCGGAGGCGCTGGCGCTTGCCGTGTGGCCGGCCCTGCTGGTCGTGCCGACCGTCTTCGGCATGGGGCTTGCGGCCTGCCGCCTGGGGGGCACCGCCGCCATGCATGCGACGCTGGTGCTGACGACGATCTTCATTCTCGCGGTCAGCCGCTTCCAGCCGGGCGCGATCGACCACCACAATCTCCAGATCGCGCTCATCGCCTGCATTGCCGCCATGCTGCTCGATCCCGCCAAGCGGGCGCGCGATCATGCCATTGCCGGCGCGCTTGCCGGTTTTGCCATTGCCATCGGTGCGGAAACGACGCCGCTGATCGGCGCGGTCTGCATCGTCGTTTCGCTGCGCTGGGTCTGGCACGGGCAGGCCTTTCGCGAGGCGGCGGCCGCATTCGGCCTCGCCTTGGCGCTGACGGTGACCATCGCCTTTTTCTCCACCGTTGCGCCGTCGCGCTATGCGCAGGTCACCTGCGACAGCCTTTCCTACGGTTTTTACGCGCTCGCGACCTTCGGCGGCGGCACGCTGTTCCTGACGGTATCGCTCACCAGTGCCTGGTCGTTGGCCGGGCGGGTCGTCGCCCTTGCCGGTGCCGGCGTGGTGGTGGCCGCCGCGGTCCTGCTGATCGCCCCGGGCTGCCTTGCCAACCCGCTCGACACGCTCGATCCGCTGTTGAAGACCTTCTGGCTTGCCGGCGTCATTGAAGCGCAATCCATGGTCGCCCAGTTCCGCTTCGATCCGGGCTCCATCGGCGGCTTTTACGCCGTGGGTCTTTTTGCGATCCTGGTCTGCCTGTGGCGGATCCGGCGCGGTGACCGGGTGGAAGCCCATCTGGTGCTGTTTGCGCTGCTGGTCGTCGCCTATGCCGTGACGCTGATCCAGATCCGCGGCGCGATCTTCTCCAACCTGCTGTCGGCCGTGCCACTCGGCCTGCTGATTGCCGATCTGCGCCGCGCATCAAACGCCGACCCGAAGAACCTGAAACGCGCGCTCGCCTTCATCGCCGCGACGCTCGCCGCCGTGCCGACCAGTTGGGCGCTAGCCGGTGCGCTGCTGCCCGGCCGGTCGCAGGATATCCTGAAGGCCGAAATCGCCGAGAATGCCACGCCCCGGCAATCCTGCATCGACAAGACCGCAATGGCGCCGCTTGCCGGCGAGCCGGCCGGCGTGGTCGCGGCAGCGTCCGATCTCGGCGCGCCGATCCTGCGCTTTACGCCCCACCGCGTGCTGTCGGCGCCCTATCACCGCAACCAGGGCGGCATGCTGACGGAACTGCATATCGGCCTGTCCAATCCGAACCAGGCGGAGGCGTTTTTACGCGGCGCCCGTGTGACGTTGCTCGCCTTCTGCGAAACCGACACGCAGACGCACAACATTGCCGGCGCCGAACCGGAAGGCCTCTATGCCGAACTGCTGAAGGGCCGGGTGCCGGCCTATCTCGAGCCGGTCGCGGGCACGGAAAAGGCGGCGCTGCGGCTCTACCGGGTGCGGCCGGACTAGTCGCCGACTGTGTCATTGCGGGGCTCGGTGCCTGCCCGACAAGAAACGGCTAAGCGTGCTGGGGACACCGCGTGTTGCGGCCTGTCATCGGCGACCAAACGCTCTACACTTGTGGCATGAGCTTCTTTTCGGACACTGATTCGCCCAGCAACCTTGCCGAATATTCGGTGTCGGAACTCTCCGGCTCCATCAAGCGCACGGTTGAACAGGCCTTCGACCAGGTGCGCGTGCGCGGCGAGATTTCCGGCTATCGCGGGCCGCATTCTTCCGGCCACGCCTATTTCTCGCTGAAGGACGACCGGGCGCGCATCGACGCGGTGATCTGGAAGGGCAGTTTTTCAAAGCTGCGTTTCAAGCCGGAGGAGGGCATGGAGGTGATCGCCACCGGCAAGATCACCACCTTCCCGGGCTCGTCGAAATACCAGATCGTCATCGAAACCCTGGAGCCGGCTGGCGCTGGCGCGCTGATGGCGCTGCTCGAGGAGCGCCGGCGCAAGCTTGCCGCCGAGGGGTTGTTCGACCAGGAGCGAAAGAAACCGCTGCCCTTCCTGCCGAAGGTGATCGGCGTCGTCACCTCGCCGACCGGCGCGGTCATCCGCGACATCCTGCATCGCATCGCCGATCGTTTTCCGGTGCATGTCATCGTCTGGCCGGTCAAGGTGCAGGGCGAGGGGTCGGGACAGGAGGTTGCCGCGGCGATCGACGGTTTCAACGCCTTTGCGCCCGACGGGCCGATGCCACGGCCGGATGTGCTGATCGTCGCGCGTGGCGGCGGCAGCCTTGAAGACCTGTGGAGCTTCAACGACGAGATCGTGGTGCGCGCCGCCGCCGCCTCGACAATCCCGCTCATCTCCGCCGTCGGCCACGAGACGGACTGGACGCTGATCGACCATGCCGCCGATCGCCGCGCGCCGACGCCGACGGGGGCGGCGGAAATGGCCGTGCCGGTGAAGGCCGATCTCGAGGCGGAGGCGGCCTCGCTCGGCGCGCGCCTCAGCGGTGCTATGCTGCGCCAGATGGACAACCGCCGCCAGGGTGTTCGCGCGCTCGCCCGCGCGCTTCCATCGCTCGACCAGCTTCTCGCCCTGCCGCGTCGCCGCTTCGATGAAGCGGCCGCCGGCCTCGGCCGCGGCTTGCAGATGAACACGGTCAACAAGCGCCGCGCCTTCGAGCGCACGGCGGCGCATCTGCGGCCCGATATGCTGCTCACCCGCATCGCCGAGCGGCGCCAGCGCGTCGCCGATCGGGTGCAGCGGGCCGAACGCATCGTCGAGCGTAGGCTCGACCAGTTTCGTGCCCGGCTTTCGGCCTTCGACGTTTCGCTGCGTGCGACGCCGGCGCGCATTGTCGCCTATACCGGGCGGGCGCGCGACCGGCTGTCCGGCCTTGCGCTGCGCGGTGAAAGTGCCGTTGCCGGCGACCTCGCCCGCCGCCGCGCCCTGCTTCAGGCGCAGGATCGCATGTTGCAATCGCTGTCCTATCGCAATGTGCTCAAACGCGGCTACGCGTTGGTGCGCGACGAGGAGGGTGCGCCGGTGAAGGGTGCCGCCAGCCTCGGTCCCGGCCGCGCGATTGCCATCGAGTTCGCCGACGGAACGGTGGATGCCGTGACCGGCTCGGGCGGCGGTGCGCCGCCGCGCAGGAAGGCGAAGGCAGAGGCGGAGGCGGCGAAACCCGCCGCTCGCCAAGGCTCGCTGTTCTGAGGCCGTGATGCGCATCCTGCTCGTGCTCGCCCATCCGCTGGAGGAGAGTTTTGCCGCAAGCGTCGCCGAGACGGTGCGGCAGAAGCTGATCGCGAACGGCCATACGGTCGACCTGCTCGATCTCTACCGCGAAGGCTTCGATCCGCGGCTGACCGTCTCCGAGCGCTCGCGCTATTTTGAGCCGGCTTACGATCCCGCCGAGGCGGAGCCTTTCATCTCGCGGCTGAAGCAGGCGGATGGGCTCGTGCTGGTCTTTCCGCAATGGTGGTTCAATTTCCCGGCCATCCTGAAAGGCTTCTTCGACCGGGTCTTTGCGCCCGGCGTCGCCTTCGAGAACGACCCGGACGGTGGGCGCATCCAGCCGCGGCTCGGCAATATCCACCTGTTCTGGGCCTTCACCACCACCGGTTCGCCCTGGTGGGTGGTCAATCTCTACATGGGAAACCCGGTGAAGCGGCTTTTGAAGCGTGGCATCGCCGCCTTCTGCGCCAAGGGGCTCGATTTCAAGCTCACCAATCTCTACGACATGGACCGGGTGAGCGCGGACAAGCGCAAGGCGCATATCGCCCGTGTCGAAAAGCTGGTCGACCGGATCTGACTATTCGAAATCCCCGAGGAATTTTCGCAGCAGGCCGTCCAGCGCCGCGCGCTCGTCCGTGCTGAGGTTTTCCAGCAGCCGGTGCTGGTTGGCGACATGCGATGTCACGGCCTCGTCCACCAGCGCAGACCCTTTCGGCGTCAGCGCGATGATGACGCTGCGGCGGTCGTCCGGATTGTGCGAGCGCGCGATGAGGCCTGCCTTTTCCAACTGATCGAGCCGGTTGGTCATCGTGCCGGAGCTGACCATCGTCGTGGCGATGAGATCGCCCGGCGACAGCCGGTAGGGCGGGCCGGAACGGCGCAGCGTCGCCAGCACGTCGAAACTCGCCGAATTCAGCCCATGCTCGGCGAGCGCCTTTTCGATCTCACGGGCGAGATGCGTACGCAGCCGCGCCAGGCGGCCGAGCAGGCCCATCGGCTCGACATCGAGGTCGGGCCGTTCGCGATTCCATTGAGCGAGAATTCTGTCGACGTGATCCATGGCTCGACTTAACGAAGAGATTCTCTTGACGTCAAGATAAAATCATATATCTTGAGTTCAAGATACTTTGAGTGGAGATAATTATGTCCCGCGCCACCGACGTCCTTCTCACGGCAACCGCCCCCGCCATCTGGGGCAGCACCTATATCGTCACCACGCAGTTGCTGCCGGCCGGCTATCCGCTGACCGTCGCCATGCTGCGGGCGCTTCCGGCCGGGCTCCTCCTGCTGCTCGTCGTCCGGCAATTGCCGCAGGGCATCTGGTGGGGCCGGACCTTCCTGCTCGGTGCGCTGAACTTCTCGTTCTTCTGGGCCATGCTGTTCGTCTCGGCCTACCGCCTGCCGGGTGGCGTCGCCGCGACCGTCGGTGCCATCCAGCCGCTGATCGTGCTGGGGCTGTCCCGCGCGGTGATGGGAACGACGGTGCATCCGCTGTCTGTTATCGCGGGCCTTGCCGGCATCGGCGGCGTCGCCCTCCTCGTGCTGACGCCGTCCGCCAGCCTGGATCCCATCGGCATTGCCGCCGGTCTCGCCGGCGCGGTCTCCATGGCGTTCGGCACGGTGCTGTCGCGCCACTGGCAGCCGCCGGTGCCGCCGCTGACCTTCACGGCCTGGCAGTTGACGGCGGGCGGCCTGCTGCTCGTGCCCGTCGCGCTGTTCTTCGAGCCGGCCCTGCCCGTGCCGACGGCGCAGAACCTCGTCGGTTTCCTCTTTCTCGGCCTGATCGGCGCGGCGCTCACCTATATCGTCTGGTTCCGTGGCCTGGCGAAGCTCGGTCCGGCAGCGATTTCGCCGCTCGGTTTCCTCAGCCCGCTGGTCGCCGTCGTGCTCGGCTGGGCAATGCTCGGGCAGAATCTGAGCTGGCTGCAGATGGCCGGCATGGTCGTCGTGCTGGCGAGCGTCTGGCTCAGCCAGTGGGCACAGGCATCGCGGCCGGTGCCGGTCAGGTCCGGCGCTGCGACGCCTTTCGCCGCGCCGCCGTCAGCCCGTTGAAGATGGCGTGTTCGATATTGGCTTCCATCATGGCGGAAAGACCGGCAGCCGTGGTGCCGCGATATTCCATGAACAGTTCCACGATGTCGGCCGGCGTCTCGGCAACCCGCATCATCTGCGTGGCGGCGCCGAGAAAGAGCTGGCGAACCGCGAGGTCCGCCGTGTCGGGATCGATACCGGACTCGACGGCATGGCGGATCATCGCATCCGCCATGAGGGCCGGGAAGGCCGCGCCCGAGCCGGTCAACGCGGTGAAATAGTCGAGATCCTGCTCGCTGGTGATGAGATGGGCCTGGCCCGATGCGGCGAAGAAGCGCTGCGCGAAATCCGTTTCCGACGGGCGCACGTCGTCCGTCGCAAACCAGGGCGTGAACGACAGGCGCTGCTCGGCACAGGCATTGGGCATCGCCCGCACGATGCGGCGCGCGCCGTAGCGCTCGCCGATTTCCTCCACCGTCACCCCCGCCATGACGGAGATGACGAAGCGGCCGCGCAGGTCGAGTTCGATATCGTCGAGGTCTTCCGGCCGAACCGAGAAGAGGATGACGTCGGAGGCATCGACGAGGATCGCATTGTCCGTCGTCATATGCACGCGTGGCCAGGATTCGAAACCGGAAATCTGGCCGGAGCGCGAGGAAAGCACGAGGTCGGCGGGTCGGATGACGCGGTCGGCAAGTGCCGGCCGGAGCAGGGCCCCGGCCAACCATCCGCCGCCACCGATCACGCCGAGATGGGTCATGCCCACTCGCCGGCGCGCATGACGGGCATGCGGCTTCCGTCATTGCGGATGCCGTCGATATCCACCTTGTCGGAACCGATCATCCAGTCGATGTGGATGAGGCTCTCATTGCCGCCCTGCGCGCGGATCTGCTCCGGCGTCAGGCTCGCGCCGTCGAGGAAGCACTTGGAATAGCACTGGCCGAGCGCGATGTGGCAGGAGGCGTTCTCGTCGAACAGCGTGTTGTAGAACAGGATGCCGCTTGCCGAGATCGGCGAGGAATGCGGCACCAGCGCCACTTCGCCGAGCCGCCGCGCGCCTTCGTCCGTATCGAGCACCTTGTTCAGCACCGCCTCGCCCTTCGAGGCCTTCGCCTCGACGATGCGGCCGCCCTCGAAGCGCACCTGGATATCGTCGATCAGCGTGCCCTGGTGGGAGAGCGGCTTGGTGGAGGAGACATGGCCCTCGACGCGCAGCGCATGCGGCGTGGTGAAGACCTCTTCGGTCGGGATGTTGGGATTGCAGGTGATGCCGTTCTTGGCGGTCGAGGCGCCGCCGTGCCATTCGTGGCCGTCGGCGAGACCGACAATCAGGTCCGTGCCCGGTCCCTTGAAGTGCAGGGCGGCGAAGCGCTCGCCATTCAGCCAGGCCGAGCGCCGGGCAAGGGCCGCATTGTGCTCGGCCCAGGCCGCGACCGGATCGGCGACATCGACGCGCGAGGCGGCGAAGATGGCGTTGGCGAGCTTTTCGACCGCCACGTCCTCGGCATCGTTCGGGAACACCTGTTTGGCCCAGGAGGGGTTCGGATAGGAGACGATGTTCCAGTTGATGTCGAAATTGGCGATCTTTTCCAGCGCCGGCTTGTAGGCGGTGGAATTCGCCTTGTTGGCGCGGGCGACCTTGGCGGGGTCCTCGGCCGACAGCAGCATCGGGTTGTCGCCGGCGATGGCAAGCCGCGCCGCGCCATTGGCATAGGCCTTGGCCATGCCCTCGTAGAGCCAGTCGCTCGCGCGGTCGAAACTCTCGTCCGGCGCGTGGTGGTAGCGGGCAAGCGTCGCCTCCTCATCGGCATAGAAGGTGGAAACGAGGCCGGCGCCGGCCATATAGGCGTGTTTGGTGATCAGGCGGACAAGCGGCAGGGCGGCAATCGGCGCCGTCATCACGAGGTCCTGCCCCCTCTGGAGCTGAAGGCCGACGCGCACGGCGACTTCGGCGAGCTTGTCGAGCTTTGCCGCATCGACGGCAGGGGCGGAATTGGCGGGATAGGTCATGGCATGCCTGTCTGTTTCTGAAAGGATGGGAGAAACTTAGTGTGCTTGTCGCCGGATGAGAAGGCGCAATCAGGCGATAACCGGTGCCGAAATCGCCTTCAGCGCGACGAGCACGTCGCCGGGCGCCAGCCGCACCTGAAGGCCACGCTGCCCGCCGTTCATGTAGACCGCCGCGTGGACCAGTGCTGCCTCCTCGATTGCTGTGGGAACCTGCTTCTTCTGGCCGAACGGGCTGATGCCGCCGACCACATAGCCCGTCAGCCGCTCGGCATCCGCCGGCTTCATCATGCTCGCCGACTTGCCCTTGAAGGCGCTTGCCAGCTTCTTCATGCTGACCTCGCAGTCTGACGGGACGATGACACAGACCGGCTTGCCGTCCACCTCCGCCATCAGCGTCTTCAGCACGCGCGACGGGTCTTCCCCGAGCGCTTCGGCCGCTTGCATGCCGACGCGCTCGGCGTTGGGGTCATAGTCATAGGTATGCACGGTGAAGGAAACGCCGGCCTTGGCAAGGGCCTGGGTGGCGCGGGTGGTCTTGGACATGGCGGGCCGTCATCGAAGCGAGGATATCGGCCCGCATGGGTGCCGGAGGGCGGGGCGGCTGTCAATGCACCCCGTTTCTCTGCGCATGCAATGAGGGCAGGCCGTTTTGGAAACTCCCCTTCTCCCCGTGGGGGAAAAGGGGAACTTCTGCGGCGCCTTATCCAATCGCAGGAGAGGCGCTTGCGCTTTCTTCTTATCGAGCCGGAGGCGTCAAGCTCGCTCGAGCGCCACGGCAATGCCCTGGCCGACGCCGATGCACATGGTGGAGAGCGAGCGCTTCTTGCCGGTGAGCTGCAGTTCCAGCGCCGCCGTGCCGCTGATGCGGGCACCGGACATGCCGAGCGGATGGCCGAGCGCGATGGCGCCGCCGTTCGGATTGACATGCTCTGCGTCGTCGGCGATGCCGAGTTCGCGCAGCGTTGCGAGACCTTGCGAGGCGAAGGCCTCGTTCAACTCGACGACATCGAAGTCGGTCGGCTTGAGGCCGAGGCGGGCGCACAGGCGCTGCGTGGCATAGACCGGGCCGATGCCCATGATGCGCGGCGGCACGCCCGCCATGGCGCCACCGAGAATGCGGGCGATCGGCGTCAGGCCATATTTTTTGATCGCCGCCTCCGAGGCGATGATCAGCGCTGCCGCCCCGTCATTGACGCCGGAGGCATTGCCGGCAGTCACGGTGCCGCCTTCCTTCTTGAACGGTGTGCCGAGCTTGGCGAGCGCTTCCATCGTGGTGGCGCGCGGATGTTCGTCCTTTTCGACGACGACCGGGTCGCCCTTCCTCTGCGGGATGGTGACGGGCGTGATTTCCTTCGCCAGACGGCCATTCGCCTGCGCTTCAGCGGCTTTCGCCTGCGAGCGCACGGCAAAGGCGTCCTGGTCTTCGCGCGACACCTTGAAATCCTCGGCGACGTTCTCGCCGGTCTCCGGCATGGAATCGACGCCATACTGCTTCTTCATCAGCGGATTGATGAAGCGCCAGCCGATGGTCGTGTCGTAGATTTCCGCGTTGCGCGAAAAGGCGGTGTCCGCCTTGGGCATGACGAAGGGTGCGCGGCTCATGCTTTCGACGCCGCCGGCGACGATCAGTTCGGCCTCGCCGGCCTTGATGGCGCGGGCGGCGGCGATGACCGCGTCCATGCCGGAGCCGCACAGCCGGTTGATCGTCGTGCCGGACACCGAAACAGGCAGGCCGGCGAGCAGCGACGACATGCGTGCGACGTTGCGGTTGTCCTCGCCCGCCTGGTTGGCGCAGCCGAAGATGACGTCGTCGGCCGCTTCCCAGTCGATGCCAGTGTTTTTCGCCATCAGCGCCCTCAGCGGCACGGCGCCGAGATCATCGGCACGGACAGCGGAAAGCGAGCCGCCGAAGCGGCCGATGGGGGTGCGGATATAGTCGCAGATATAGGCGTCTGACATGGTCTTCCTCTCAAGCAATTCCAGCAAAAGTGCGCAGCGGTTTTGCGTTCGGAAATTGCGTAAACAATGGTCTAGAGTTCCGGCACGACGAGATCGGCGACGGGGCCTTCGACATGCAGCCTGGCGCCTGTCATGGCCTGTAATTCCTCGATTGTCATGCCCGCCAGCTTTTCACGCAGCACGAAGCGGCCGCCGGACACGTCGATCACGGCATGGCTGGTATAGATACGGGTGATGCAGCCGACGCCGGTGAGCGGGAAGGTGCATTTTTCGACGAGCTTCGGCTCGCCGTTCTTGGTGACATGTTCGGTGATGACGACCACCTGCTTGGCGCCGTGCACGAGGTCCATGGCGCCACCCACCGCCGGCACGCCCTTGGAGCCGACGCGCCAGTTGGCAAGGTCGCCGTTCTCCGCCACCTGATAGGCGCCGAGAATCGCGACGTCGAGATGGCCGCCGCGCACCATGGCGAAGCTGTCGGCATGGTGGAAGAAGGCGGAGCCGGGCTTCAGCGTCACGGCCTTCTTGCCGGCATTGATCAGGTCCCAGTCCTCTTCACCGGCAGGTGGTGCCTCGCCGAAATCCAGGATGCCGTTCTCGGTGTGGAAAATCGCTTCGCGGCCTTCCGGCTGGTAGCGGGCGACCATTTCGGGAAAGCCGATGCCGAGATTGACGTAGGCGCCATCCTCGATGTCCTGCGCCGCGCGCCAGGCGATCTGAGCGTTGGAGAGTTTGATGTCTTCGCGGGTATCGATGTCGCGTGTCACGGGGCTCATGCGTAAACCACTCCTGCGCGGATGAGATTTTCTTCCTGGCTGGGCGCGGCAACTTCCACGACGCCATCGACGAAGATGCCGGGGGTGACGACCTGTTCCGGGTCGATGCCGCCCGGCTTCACCAGTTTCGAGACCTGAACGATGGTCTTTGCCGCGGCCATGCACATCAGCGGGCTGAAGTTGCGGGCGGCCTTGTTGTAGGTGAGGTTGCCGTGCGTGTCGCCGACATGCGCCTTGATCAGCGCGAAATCCGCCTTCAGCCAGCGTTCCTGCACATACATGCGGCCGTCGAATTCGGCGGTCGGCTTGCCGTTCGCCAGTTCCGTGCCAAAGCTCGTCGGCGTGTAGAAGGCCGGAATGCCGGCGCCGCCGGCGCGAATGCGCTCGGCGAGCGTGCCCTGCGGCACGAGTTCCAGCTCGATCTTGCCGGCGAGATAGCTGTCGGTGAAGGCGCGCGGATCGCTCGAGCGCGGGAACGAGCAGATCATCTTGCGGATCAGCCCCTTGTCGATCATCGCGGCGATGCCGATGCGGCCATTGCCGGCATTGTTGTTGATGACGGTCAGATCCTTCGCGCCCGTATCGATCAGCGCGTGGATCAGCTCGATCGGCGCGCCCGAGCCGCCGAAGCCGCCGATCATCACCGTCGCGCCATCACCGATACCCGCCACGGCCTCCGCCAGACTTCCGATGGTCTTGTCCATGCAAAATCTCCCGTTGTGACCCTAGAGGTAAATCCGAAGGGGGAAACGGGCAATCCACTTTGTGCGATAATTGACTTTTGTTCAATTATCGCACAAAGTGGAGGCGACCAAGGTGATGGGGAAACATACGCTTCGCCCTCCACTGTCATCCTCGGCCTTGAGCCGAGGATCCATGCCGGCAACCGAAGCCTGGATGCTCGGGTCAAGCCCGAGCATGACGGTGGAGAGGTATTAAGCGGATGAAACAGGCAAGCCAGCGTTCTGGAGGGACACATGCGGGAAACGGATTTCATCGGCGGGTTTGCCAAGGGCCTAAAAGTCATCGAAGCCTTCGACGAGGCAAAGCCGCGGCTCACCATCAGCGACGTGTCGAAGGAAACCGGTCTCGACCGGGCGACGGCGCGGCGCTGCCTGCTGACGCTCGCCGAACTTGGCTATGCGGCCTATGACGGGAAGTTCTTCCAGCTGACGCCCAAAATCCTGCGGCTCGGCCATGCCTATCTGTCGGCAACACCGCTGCCGCGGCTGGTGCAGCCCTATCTCGACCAGCTTTCGGACAAGGTCGGGCAAAGCGCCTCCGCCTCGGTGCTCGATGGGACGGAAATCGTCTATGTGGCACGCGCCGCACAGAAGCGGGTTATGTCGATCAACCTCATGCCCGGCTCGCGCCTGCCGGCCTATTGCGCCTCGATGGGCCGGGTGCTGCTTGCCGCCCTTCCCGAAGCGGAGGCGCGCGCCATTCTGGAGGCCTCGGACCGCAGGGCGAACACCCCCTTCACCAAGACCGATCCCGACGTGCTGATGGAAGAGTTCGCCCGCGTGCGCCGGCAGGGTTTTGCGGTGATCGACCAGGAGCTGGAAATCGGCCTGTGCTCCATCGCGCTGCCGCTGGAAAATGCCCGCGGCCGGGTGGTGGCGGCGCTCAATATCGGCGCACCGGCGGCCCATGCGGCGGCAGGCGAGATGGTCGAGCGCTACCTGCCGGCGATGCGCGAGGTGCAGGCGGCGCTGCGGCAGGTGCTGGCCTGAGCCGGCCTTGACAGAGGACGGGCGGCGATCCCACCTATTGCGGCGCAGCAGGAGGCCGCCATGGGCGACGACGACAGCAAGCTCACCCGCACGAAACGCCAATGGGCGGACCAGGGGAAATTCCTGACAGGCCGCATATCGCGGCCGGAAACCGATCGCCTGCCGCCGGGCCAGCATCTGGTCAAGAACTGGCCGGTGCTCGATCTCGGCCAGCAGCCGGTGATCCGTCCGGAAAGCTGGCGGCTCGATGTGAAGGGCGGCGCGGAAAACCCGATGTCCTTCTCCTGGGCGGATTTTCTCGCTCTGCCGCAAAGCCAAAAGCTTTCCGACATCCATTGCGTGACGACCTGGTCGCGCTACGACAATCGCTGGGAGGGTGTGTCCACCCGCGATCTGCTCGATCTGGTCATGCCGCGGCCGGAAGCCAGTTTCGTCATGCTGACGAGCTATGACGGCTATACGACCAACCTGCCGCTCGCCGATTTCGCGGCCGAGGACGCCATTCTCGCCACCCATTGGGAAGGCCAGCCGCTGACGGCCGACCATGGCGGGCCGATGCGGCTCGTCGTGCCGCATCTCTACTTCTGGAAAAGCGCCAAGTGGCTGACGCGCATCGATTTCCTGCCCGGAGACCAGGCCGGCTTCTGGGAGCGCAACGGCTATCACATGCGCGGCGATCCCTGGATGGAAGAGCGCTACTCGGACGACTGAGCGGCCAGCCGCGCCCGTTCGGCGAGCCGCCAGGCGCGCGGCGTCTCACCGGTCTCACGCAGGAAGAAGCGCGAGAAATAGGCCGGATCGGCAAAGCCGAGGCGCAGCCCGATTTCTTGTGCCGGCCTCTCGGTGAAGACCAGTTCGCGTTTCGCCTCGTCGATCAGCTTTCGGCCGATATAGGCATGCGCCGTCAGGCCCGTCGCGGCCTTGACGATACGGTTGAGATGCGTCGGGGACACGCCAAGCTGCTGCGCGTAGAAACGCGCCGGTTTCTGGTTGCGGAAATGCTGCTGGATCAGGCCGTTGAGATGTTCCATGCGCCGGGCCGTCTCGCCGATGCCTTCAGTCGGAGTGTCGCGGGCCGACAGCCGCGCCGTCAGCGTCAGCGTCGAGACGAGATAGGCTTCCATCAGATCGGTGCGCCCGCTGCGCCGGCTCGCCCATTCCGCCGCCAGCCGCTCGAGCGTCCCGATCAGGAAGGCGTCCTCCGGATCGGCGGCATCGAGCGTGGTGACGCGCGGCTCCGCCGCAAAGCGCGCCGCCTCGCCGGCAAGCCGCACATGCGAGGCGAGCATGGTGAAGACATAGCCGTCGATATCGGGGGAAAAGCGGAAGCCATGGTTGATGGCCGGCGGCACGGTGACGATCGCCGGCGGGCGCAATGTCAGCCGCTCGGCCCCGAACAGCGCATCGCCCGATCCGGCGGAAATGTACAGGATCTGGAAAAAGCTCTCATGCCGGTGCAGGCCGATTTCGTAGCGATGCAGGCTGCTGCGCGACGGGATCGTTTCGCAGTGCAACCAGAAATCCGCCGATCGTCCCGCTCTTTCGCCATAGAGATCATAGGTCGGGACAGGTCTGTTCATGTCGGCGCCGCCGGTTTGCGATGTTCGTTTTGTACAAGTTGTGGCTTGATCCGTCCATTGTCTGCCACCGCCTTTCTCGCCGACAATTTGCCGAATGCCAAATGCGGGAGGATCACATGCGCGTCCAGGTCGCCATCATCGGTTCGGGTCCGTCGGGGCTGCTGCTCGGCCAGTTGCTGGGCAATGCCGGCATCGAGACGGTCATTCTCGACCGGTCGAGTCGCGCGCATATTCTCGGTCGGGTGCGGGCCGGCGTGCTGGAAGAGGGCACGGTCGGCCTGATGGACAGGGCGGGTGTCGGGGCGCGCATGCATGCCGAGGGCCTGCCGCATGACGGTTTTTCGTTCGCCTTCGACGGTCGCGACCATCGCATCGACCTTTTCGACCTCACCGGCGGCAAGCGGGTGCTGGTCTATGGCCAGACGGAGCTGACGCGCGACCTCATCGAGCAGCGCGAAGCCGACAGCCGGCTAACGATCTACGAGGCGGCGAATGTGACGCCGCATGGCTTCGATGGTGCAGCCCCCCACGTCACCTACGAGAAGGACGGCGTGACGCATCGCATCGACTGCGATTTCATCGCCGGCTGCGACGGTTTTCACGGGGCGAGCCGCAAGGCGGTGCCGGACAGCGCGATCCGCACCTTCGAGAAGGTCTATCCCTTCGGCTGGCTCGGCGTGCTCAGCGAAGTGCCGCCGGTCAGCGACGAACTGATCTATGCCAACCATGCGCGCGGTTTCGCGCTCTGTTCCATGCGCTCGCCGACCCGCAGCCGCTACTACATCCAATGCGCGCTGGACGAGCGGATCGAGGACTGGTCGGACGACCGCTTCTGGGACGAGCTGCGCCGCCGGCTTCCCGCGCACCACGCCGAAGCGATGGTGACGGGAAAAAGCTTCGAGAAGTCGATTGCGCCGTTGCGCTCCTTCGTCGCCGAGCCAATGCGCTTCGGCCGGCTGTTCCTCGTCGGCGATGCCGCCCATATCGTGCCGCCGACCGGCGCCAAGGGGCTCAATCTGGCGGCAAGCGACGTGCATTACCTGTTCTCCGGCCTGCTGGAACACTATCAGGACCGCTCGAATGGCGGCCTCGACGCCTATTCGGCCAAGGCGCTCGCCCGTGTCTGGAAGGCGGTGCGCTTCTCCTGGTGGATGACGAGCATGCTGCACCGGTTCCCGCAAACCAGCGATTTCGACCAGAAGATCCAGGAGGCGGAACTCGACTACCTCACCCATTCGCGCGCCGCGGAAACGGTGCTGGCGGAAAACTATGTCGGCCTGCCCTACTGACGGCTGGCCCAGGCGGCAATCGAATCGATCATCGTCGCGTGGTGCTCGGGGGAGTTGGCCAGCGTGGCGAGTTCCCAGAGGCGATGCACGCCGGTGAGCAGGTGGATGCGGGTGCGGTCGAGCGTGCGACCGGTGACCCGCTCATAGCCGTCGACGATCCGCGCCGTCAGGTCCGGACTGATGAAGTTGGAATAGATGAAATCCTGGTGCAGCGGCCCGAAGCCGGAATCGGCGAAATCATAGATACCGTTGAGCGTGCCTGCCGCATGGTCGAAGGCCATGTTCCAACCGTGCCCATCGAAGAAACCGTAGGTCTCGCCATAGGGATCCGGCGGCAGGTCGCGCCAGCCGGCAATCGTTTCGGCCGCGAAGGCTTGCAGGTGCTGCGGCAGTAGCGGCAGGGCTCTCGATTTTATCGCATCGGCATCCAGCCAGCGCTCGATGGGCTGCGCGCCCGCCCTCTCCATGCTGGCCCGGTCGCGTGCATGCAGGTCTGCATAGAAGCGGGCGAGCGCTTCGCCGAGGGTCTGGCGCGCCGGTTCCGGCAGCGCGTCGTAGTGCGCGGTTTCGAGATGCTCGCCCGGGATGATCGCATGTTCGGAGAATAGAGGCGTGCCGTCATAGAGGCGAAGATCGGGCACGCGCATCGTTAGATGGGGGCGCAACGCCGCGAGGATCGTCGCTTCACGCCGTAGCGCCCGCTCCGCCTCTTCGCCCTGCGGGAATTTGAAGACGAGACGGTCATCGACCGCGAAGGCGCGCGAATGCCAGCCGCCGGGCAGCGGCCGGAAGGCGGCGTCGGCGAGATCGGGATGGCGCGCGACGATCACGGCGTAAAAAGGATCGAGTTCGTTTTCCATGGCCAGTCCTAGCCGAGGCGCGAAGGCGTCTCAAGCCGCAGGCGACACGCTGCCGGCCACCTCGCGGATTGTCTGCATGAGAATGGCGAGCGGCATGGAGGGCACGGCGTCGGTGCGCATGGTGAGGCCGACGGGGCCCTTGGTTTCGCTGGTATCGATCGGCAGGGCGGCGAGTTTGCCTTCCGCGATGTCGGCCGCGACGACCCCTTCGGAGATGATCCAGATGGCATCGCTTTCGCGCACGAAAGCGCGGCCGAAGGCGTCGGAGACGGTTTCGATCTGGTTCGCCAGGCCGGCAATGCCGTTGGTGATGAGGAACCGTTCGACGAAGGGGCGGATGATCGAGGCGCGCGTCGGCATGAGCACGGGATAGGCATCGAGGCCGGCAAAGGCCGAGCCGCCGGAAAGCAGCGGATGGCCGGCGCGCACGCAGAACACCACCCTTTCCGAATAGAGATGCTCGAAGGAGAAGCCCGTCATCTTTTCCGGCGCCGCCAAGCGCCCGACGACGAGATCGAGATCGCCGACGCGCAACTGCTCGAGCAGCACGGCATTTTCCCCCGTGACGATCTTGATGCGCGCGCCGGTGCCCTCGGCAAGAAAGAGCTGCATGGCCTTCGGCATGATGCGCGTCGAGACGGTCGGCAGCGCGCCGATGCGGATCGGCGTCGTATCGCCGGACAGCGCCTGCGAGACGGAATCGAAGCCTTGCCGCAGCGCCGTCAGCGCAGCACCTGCATGTTTGAGAAAGACCTCGCCGTAGCGGGTGATCTTGATGCCGCGGCCGTCGCGCTCGAAGACGGCGACGCCCAGAACCTCCTCCAGTTCGCGGATCGTCTTCGTCACGGCAGGCTGGCTGACATGCAGAAGATCCGCCGCCTTCATCACGCTCTTCTGGCGTGCCACCTCGACAAAGGTTTGCAGATGGCGGAACTTGATACGGCTGTCGATCATGGTTTTCATAACCCTGAAGTTAACGAAACGGCATGAAATATCATTTTACCTAACCAGATCAAGCGATCAATCTGGAAAGACGGGAGGAGAAAGCCGTGCAATTCGCAACCGTCAACGACGTCATCCTGCACCACCAGCTGATCGGCGGCCCGGCCGGGCGGCCGGTGATCGTCTTTTCCAATTCGCTCGGCACCGACTTCCGCATCTGGCGCGACGTCGTGGTGCGCCTTGCCGGCGACTATCCGATCGTCACCTATGATAAGCGTGGTCACGGCCTGTCCGATCTCGGCCAAGTGCCCTATTCGATTGACGACCACGTGCTCGATCTCGCCGCCCTGCTCGACCGGCTCGACGTCAGGAACGCCATCATCTGCGGGCTTTCCGTCGGCGGTATGATCGCGCAGGGGCTTGCAGCCAAGCGCCCGGATCTCGTCAAGGCGCTCGTCCTGTGCGACACGGCGCACAAGATCGGCACGGCCGACATGTGGAACGCCCGCATCGAAAGCGTCGAGACCAAAGGCATCGAAAGCCTGGCCGATGCGGTGATGGAGCGCTGGTTCACGCCGGCCTTCCGTCGTCCGGAGAACGCCGCCTATCACGGCTACCGCACCATGCTGACCCGCCAGTCGGCGGTGGGTTATGCCGCGACCTGCGCTGCGCTGCGCGATGCGGACCTCACCGAATCCACCCGAAACATTGCCGTGCCGACGCTCTGCGTCGTCGGCGACCAGGACGGCTCGACGCCGCCGGATCTCGTGCTGTCCATGGCCAAGCTGATTGCCGGCGCGCGCTACGAGGTCATCAAGGACGCCGGGCATATTCCCTGTGTCGAACAGCCGGAAATGCTCACCGAGATGATCCGCGCCTTCATCGCCACCCTACCTGCCGGAGACGAGCCCCATGGCTGATGCGCATACCTTTTCCGACCGCTACCGCCAGGGCATGGTGACCCGCCGCGCGGTGCTCGGCGACAGTCATGTCGACCGCGCCTCCTCCGCGGCGACGGATTTCGACCAGCCGTTCCAGGAGCTGATCACCGAAGGCGCCTGGGGCACGGTCTGGTCGCGGCCGGGCTGGACGAAGCGCGAACGGTCCATGGTGACGATCGCGCTGCTGGCAGCACTCGGCCATGACGAGGAGGTGGCGATGCATGTGCGCGCCACGGTCAATACCGGGGCGAGCCGCGACGACATCGCCGAAGCGTTGCTGCATGTGGCGATCTATGCCGGCGTGCCGGCCGCCAATCGGGCGATCAAGATCGCCAAACACGTCTTCGACGAACTGGATGCGGAAAAGGCGGCGTGAGGCAGAGATGACGGACCTTTCCAACCGCAAGCCCGAAACGGGCGCCTTCTTCTCGCGCGATCGGCTGTGGCATCCGCCCGGCCTCACCCCCGGCTACAAGACCTCCGTGCTACGCTCGCCGCAGAAGGCGCTGCTGTCGCTGGACGGCACGGTGTCGGAAATCACCGGCCCGGTTTTCGGCCATTCGATTCTCGGCGAGCTGGACAACGATCTGATCCACAATTTCGCCAAATCCGGCGAGAGCGCCATCGGCGAGCGCATCATCGTGCATGGTCGCGTGCTCGACGAACGGGCGCGGCCGGTCGCCGGCGCGCTGCTCGAATTCTGGCAGGCCAATGCCGGCGGGCGCTACCGCCATAAGAAGGAAAGCTATCTGGCGCCGCTCGACCCGAATTTCGGCGGCTGCGGCCGCACCATCACCGATGCGGACGGCTATTATGCTTTCCGCACCATCAAGCCCGGCCCCTATCCCTGGCCGAACGGCGTCAATGACTGGCGCCCGGCGCATATCCATTTCTCCGTCTTCGGCCATGGGTTCGCCCAGCGGCTGATCACGCAGATGTATTTCGAGGGCGACCCGATGATCTGGAAATGTCCCATCGTGCAGACGATCCCGGACAAGGCGGCGATCGAACAGCTGGTCGCAGCACTCGATTGGGGCAACACGATCCCGATGGACGCGCGCGCCTACAAGTTCGATATCGTGCTGCGCGGCCGCCGCTCGACGCTGTTCGAAAACCGCATGGAGGGCAACTGATGGTCCAGCCGCTCGGGTATCTCAAGGAAAGTGCCTCGCAGACGGCGGGGCCTTACGTCCATATCGGCCTGACGCCCAATTTCTCCGGCATCGACGGCGTCTATGAGAGCGATCTCGGCGCCATCATGGTCACCGACAAGACGCTCGGCCGGCGCATCACCATCACCGGCCGCGTGCTCGACGGTACCGGCACGCCGCTGAAGGACGCACTGTTGGAAATCTGGCAGGCGGACGCCGCCGGCCTCTACAACAGCCCGTCGGAACTGCGCGGCAGTGCGGACCCGAATTTTTCCGGCTGGGGCCGCTCAGCCACCGACGGCGTGACGGGGGAATACCGCTTCGAGACGATCAAGCCCGGCCGCGTACCGTTCAAGGACGGCCGCCTGATGGCGCCGCACATTTCGGTCTGGATCGTTGCCCGCGGCATCAATCTCGGCCTCAACACGCGCCTCTATTTCGGCGACGAGGAAGCAGCCAATGCCGAGGACCCGGTGCTGGCGCGCATCGAGCATCGCGTGCGCGTGCCGACGCTGGTCGCCATGGCGGATGGCGATACCTACCGGTTCGACATCCATTTGCAGGGCGACAAGGAGACGGTGTTCTTCGATATTTGAGGCGGCGTTTGCGCGGCAATCGCCTATAGTGCGCTGTCCGCCGGGGCGTGGCTCCTCGGGTCGAGCCCGCGGATGACGACAGAAGGGAAGCCGGGGCCTATCGAACGGTGCCGCAGGCCGCGCCACCCAAGAAACCGGTAACGTCTCCTCCGCTCCGTCATCCGCGGGCTCGACCCGAGGATCCACGCCAAACAAGCTGCCGCCGCGAAAAGAGCGCCCCATGACCGTCTCGCCCTTCGATCACCCCTATCTGTCCGGTCTTCTCGGCGACGAGGAGGTGGCTGCGCTGTTTTCCGCGGCGGCCGAACTCGAGGCGATGCTTGCCTTCGAGGTGGCGCTGGCAAAGGCCGAGGCGGCGGAGGGCATCATTCCCGCCGAAGCGGCCGAGGTTATTGCCGAGACCGCACACCGCTTTTCACCGGACGTCGCCAGCCTGCGGGATGCGACGAAGCGGGACGGTGTCGTCGTCTCGGATTTCGTTCGGCAGTTGCGGGCAGCCGTCGGGGAAGCGCATGGCCGCCACGTGCATTTCGGCGCGACCAGTCAGGATGTGGTGGACAGCGGCTTGATGTTGCGGCTTGCCCGCGTGCTGCCCGTTCTTGAAAACCGGCTGGCGGCGCTGGGTGCGCGCCTCGATGGCCTGTCCGCCGATTTCGGCGAACGACCGTTGATGGGGCGCACGCGCATGCAGGCGGCCATCCCGATCACGGTGGCCGACCGGGTCGCCGCGTGGCGAACGCCGCTGGAGCGCCATGGCGAGCGGCTCAGGTCCTTCGCAGCGACCGGCCTTGCGGTACAGTTCGGCGGTGCGGCCGGCACGCTGGAAAAGCTTGGCGACCGGGCGCCCGCCGTCCGCGCTACCCTTGCCCGCGAACTCGGGCTCGCTGACAGGCCGCAATGGCACAGCCAGCGCGAGCGGATCGTCGAACTTGGCGGCCTGCTTGCGGCGATCACCGGCAGTCTCGGCAAGATGGGACAGGACATCGCGCTGATGGCGGATCATGGCGACGAGATCGCGCTTGCCGGCGGCGGCGGTTCCTCTGCCATGCCGCACAAGCAGAACCCGGTCGCTGCCGAGGTGCTCGTCACCCTTGCCCGTTTCAATGCCGCCCAGCTCGGCGGGCTGGCACAGGCGGCGGTGCATGAACAGGAGCGCTCCGGTGCTGCCTGGACGCTGGAATGGCTGCTCCTGCCGCAGATGGTTGTCGCCAGCGGCGCCGCCCTGCGCCTCGCCGGCGAATTGATGTCGTCCGTGCGGAGGCTTGGGCCGGTATAGCGCGAATGCATAATTTATAAGTTATGAAATCGGCCTATATTTTCATTTTACATCACCGTTTCATCTGGCAATCTGACAAAACGCTATTGTGGGACGAGACCGAACGCCGGCGGGAGGCTGGCCCTTCAGGGAGGAAAACATGAAGACATTTACGATCGCAGCGCTGGCGGCCGCACTGCTGGGCGGTGTCGCCCATGCCGATACGATCAAGGTCGGCGTCGTCGGGCCGTTCTCCGGCCCCTTCGCGCTGCAGGGCAAGAATTTCAAGGCCGGCATCGACGCCTATATGGCGCTGAACGGCAACACGGTCGGCGACGACACGATCGAGATCATCTACCGCGACATCCCGACCGCCGATCCGGCGCAGTCGAAGGCGCTGTCGCAGGAACTGGTCGTCAAGGAAGGCGTGCAGTATTTAGCCGGCTTCTATTTCACGCCGGATGCCATGGCCGCCACGCCGCTGCTCGAGCAGGCGAATGTGCCGATGGTGGTGATGAACGCCGCGACGTCGGCCATCGTCACCAAGAGCCCCTATGTGGTGCGCACGTCATTCACCACCTGGCAGACCTCCACGCCGATCGCCAAGGTCGCCTTCGACGGCGGCACGAAGAAGGTGATCTCGGTGGTCAGCGACTATGGTCCGGGTGTCGACGCGGAAGCCGCCTTCAAGGCCGGTTTCGAAAAGGCGGGCGGTGCGGTCGTCGAGGCGATCCGCATGCCGCTCCAGACCAACGACTTCTCGCCGATCATGCAGCGCATCAAGGACTCCGGCGCGGAAGGCGTCTTCGCCTTCCTGCCGTCCGGCCCGACGACGCTCGGCTTCGTCAAGGCGTTCAACGAGAACGGCCTGAAGGATGCCGGCGTCAAGTTCTTCGCCCCCGGCGACCTGACGCAGGAATCCGACCTGCCGGCGCTCGGCGAATCGGCGCTCGGCCTGCAGACCACCTTCCACTATGCCGTCTCGCACGGTTCGGCGGAAAACAAGAAATTCGTCGAAGCCGCCGTGAAGGCGATCGGCAATCCGGCGGAACTGTCGTTCCCTTCGGTCGGCGCCTATGACGGCATGCATGTCATCTACAAGATGATCGAGGCGACGGGCGGCGAGCAGGACGCGGCCAAGGCCGTCGAGGCCGTGAAGGGCCTGTCCTGGGAAAGCCCGCGCGGGCCGGTGACGATCGATCCGGAAAGCCGGCATATCACGCAGAACATCTACCTGCGCGAGGTGGCCAAGGCCGAGGATGGGACGTATTACAACAAGGAAATCCAGACGTTTGAGAAGCAGGGCGATCCGGGCCTGGCGGCTGCGAAGTAGCCGAATTTCTCAGCGTTGCGCCTGGGGTGTGGATCCTCGGGTCAAGCCCGAGGATGACGGAGGGGAGGGAAGCGCTTCCCGTCCGTCGGGCAGTGCGGCAGGCGCCGTCATCGTTGTGATGCGCCGCCCTCGCTTCTTTCGTCATCCTCGGGCTTGACCCGGGGATCCACACGCCTCCGACGAGTGACTGCCGAAATCCCGGCGACAAGCAGGACAGGAACATGCAAACGGTCTTCAGCATCGGGGTTGATGCCCTTGCCTATGGCATGGTGCTCTTCGTCATCTCCATCGGCCTTTCGGTGACGATGGGGCTGATGCGGGTGGTCAATCTGGCGCATGGCGCCTTTGCGATGATCGGCGGCTACATCGCCTCCTATGCGGCGCGCGACCTCGGGCTCGGTTATGCCGTTGCCGTCATGCTCGCGGTGGTCGGCACCATCCTCATCGCCATTCCCGTCGAGCGCCTGCTCTACCGCCGCATCTATGGCCAGCCGGAACTGACGCAGGTGCTGATGACCATCGGCATCACCTTCTGCATCATCGGCATCGCCAATTACGTCTTCGGCCCGACGCTGAAGACCATTCCGACGCCGGAGGCCTTGCGCGAACCGGTCAGCCTCGGCTTCCGCACCGTCTCGGCGCACCGGCTGTTCGTCATCGGCTGCGGCCTCGCCGTCGCACTTGGCCTCTGGTACTTCATCGAGCGCACCGCCTTCGGCGTGAAGCTGCGCGCAAGCGTCGACAATGCGGCGATGGCGGCGGCACTCGGCGTGAAGACGCAGGTCGTCTATGCGGTCAGCTTCGCCGTCGCCGTCGGCCTTGCTGCCTTTGGCGGCGTGGTTGGCGCGGAGTTGCTGCCGATCGAGCCCTATTATGCGTTGCGCTACATGGTGACCTTCCTCGTCGTCGTCTCGGTCGGCGGCGCGGGCTCCATTCCCGGCGCGCTGGCCGCCTGCCTGCTGCTCGGCGGCATCGATACGACGGGGCGTTATCTCATGCCGGAATTCGGCGAATTCTTCTTCTACCTCGCGGTCATCGCCATCGTCTGGCTGTTTCCGCGCGGTCTTGCCGGAAGGGCGAAGTGATGGCGCTGCTTGCCAATTCCGACACGATCTCCACCGCCGGCGACCGCCGCGCGCGCCTGACGCGCGACGCCATCGGCGTGCTGGTCATCCTTGTGCTGGCCGCCGTGGGCTATTTCCTCTTCCCGAACAATCTCGCGCTGCTGACCCGCATCATCGCGATCGCGCTGCTGGTGCTGTCGCTCGATCTCGTCACCGGCTATTGCGGTGTGGCGACGCTCGGCCATGCGGCGCTGTTCGGCGCGGGGGCCTATGGCGCGGGCATCGCGGCGGCGCATTTCGGCATCACCGACCCGATCGCCATGCTGGCCGTCGGCATCGTCGCGGGTGCGCTTGCCGGTTTGGTGTCCGGCGTCGTCGTGCTGCGGGCGCATGGCCTGCCGCAGCTCGTGCTCTCCATCGCCATCGTTCACCTCGCCCATGAAGCCGCCAACAAGGCGTCGGGCTGGACCGGCGGCAGCGACGGCCTTGCCGGCATCATGCCGGACGCCGTCTTCGGCCTCTGGCAGTTCGATCTCTGGGGCCGCACCGCCTATGTCTTCGGCATCGTGCTTTTGCTCGTCGCCTTCGTCATCCTGCGCCAGATCGTGCGTTCGCCCTTCGGCATGCTCTGCCGCGGCATCAAGCAGGATCCGGTGCGGGTGCGCGCCATGGGCGCCTCGGTGCACGGCACCCTCATCAAGATGTACGCCATTTCCGGTGCCGTTGCCGGGGCGGGTGGTGCGCTCAACGCCATCTCGACCCAGGTCGTCGGCCTCGACAGCTTGTCTTTCACGATGTCGGCCGAAGCGCTTGTCATGCTGGTGCTCGGCGGCACGGGTTCGCTCTACGGCGCGCTGATCGGCACGATCTCGTTCCTGTGGTTCGAGGATGTCGTCTCGGCGGCCAACCCGTTCCACTGGCTCACCATCGTCGGCGCGCTGTTGATCGCCGTCGTGCTCTTCGCGCCGAAGGGCCTTTACGGTTCGTTCGCGGCCTATCTCGAACGCCGCGGGAGGAAGGGCCGATGAGCGCGATCTTCGACGTCCGCAACCTGAAAAAGATGTTCGGCGGTCTCGCCGTCACCAACGATGTGTCGCTGTCGATGGCGCCGGGCGACCGGGTCGCGCTGATCGGCCCGAATGGTGCAGGCAAGACGACCTTCGTCAACCTCGTCACCGGCAACATCCTGCCGAATTCCGGCACGGTGACGCTCGGCGGCGAAGATGTCACGCGCCTTGGCCCGACCGAGCGCGTGCGCCGCGGCCTCGTGCGCTCCTTCCAGGTGACACGGCTGTTTTCCGAGATGACGCCGGAGGAGCATGTGGCGCTCGCCATTCTCCAGCGCGAAGGCCGTTCGGGAAAGATGTTTGCCAGCCATCGCGCCATGCCCGACGTGATGAACGAAGCGCAGGCCCTGCTGGCCAAGCTCGGCATCGCGCAGCTCGCCCACCACCGTGTCAGCGAGATCGCCTATGGCCAGCAGCGCCTGCTGGAACTCGCGCTGGCGCTCGCGCTGAAGCCGAAGGTGCTGCTGCTCGACGAGCCCGCCGCCGGCGTGCCGCAGAGCGACACGGCGCGCATCGAGCAGGCGATCGCCGATCTGCCGTCCGATCTCGCCGTGCTGATGATCGAACACGACATGGATCTCGTCTTCCGCTTCGCCAGGCGTGTCATCGTGCTGGCGGCGGGCGAGATTATTTTTGACGGCTCACCGGATGCGGTGACGAAGGACGCCCGCGTCCGCCAGGCCTATCTCGGGAGCTATGCCGATGCCCGCAGCGTCGCTTGAAATTTCCGGCCTCTCCGCCGGCTACGGCCCGACGCGGGTGCTGGAGGATATTTCCTTTTCCGCCGATGCCGGGCGAAGGCTCGCCGTGCTCGGCCGCAACGGCATGGGGAAGTCGACGCTGTTTGCCACGCTCGCCGGCCAGACGAAGCGTTATGGCGGCGAAATCCGTCTCGGCGGCCAGCCGATCGAGGGCATCGACAGTTCGTCGCGCGCGCTGAAAGGGCTGGGCTACGTGCCGCAGTCGCGTGATGTCTTCCCGACGCTGACCGTCGAGGAAAACCTCTTCGTCGGCCTGAAGGCGCGGCCGCGCTCGGCGATCGAGGAAGCCTATGCGATGTTTCCCCGGCTCAAGGAGCGGCGGAAAAACCTCGGCTCGCAGCTGTCCGGTGGCGAACAGCAGATGCTGACCACGGCGCGCACGATTCTCGGCCAGCCGTCCGTGCTGTTGCTCGACGAGCCGCTCGAGGGTCTGGCGCCGGTCATCTGCGAGGAGCTGATGGCGGCCTTCGGCACGCTGGCGGCATCGGGTGAAATGACCATCCTGCTCGTCGAGCAGCGTATCCAGAGCGCGCTCGATTTCGCCGACGCGGTGATCATCCTGGAGCGCGGCCGCATTGCCTGGACCGGCACGCCGGCGGCACTTGCCGGCGACCAGCACACGGTCGAAACCCTGCTCGGCGTCGGCGGCCTGCACTGAGCCTACTCATACGGCTTTCGTTATGAATCGCTGCCGGCATTTCATTTTACATCGCTGCCTCGCCTGTCAGAGTGCGGCCTGACCGTCGCGTCCCGGCTTGAGGAGGCCGGACGCGGCGAGGGGTCCGGACGAAGGGGAGGTGGCGATGCGCAGGCACGAAGGCGATCCCGCTGGAACGTCGGTAATGACGGCGGGTGGCGCGTTGCTCGCCCGGCTGAAGGCCGTCGGCGTCGACTATATCTTTGCCAATTCCGGCACGGATTTTCCGCCGATCATCGAGGGGCTTGCCGAGGCCGAGGCCAAGGGCATCGACCTGCCGCAGGCGCTGATCATGCCGCATGAGAGTGCGGCGATGGGCATGGCGCATGGTTATTTTCTGGCGACCGGCCGCGCCCAGGCGGTAATGGCGCACACCAATGTCGGGCTGGCCAATTGCGCGATCGGCGCGATCAACGCCGCCATGGAGCATATCCCGGTCCTGCTGTTTTCCGGCCGCACGCCCGTCACCGAACGCGGGCACAAGGGGTCGCGCACCGTGCCGATCGGCTGGGGGCAGGAAATGCGCGACCAGGCGGCGCTGGTGCGCGAGGCCTGCAAATGGGACGACGAATTGCGCGTGCCCGAGCATATCCCGCAGATGGTCGACCGCGCCTATGCCATCGCCAATTCCACGCCGCGCGGGCCAGTCTATATGAGCCTGCCGCGCGAGGTGCTGTGCCAGCCTTGCCCGACCGAGGGGCTGGACGCGCCGGCAACCATGGCGCCAGCCCTCGCATCACCCGCGCCGATGGCGGTGGCTGAGGCGGCCCGCCTGCTGGCGGAAGCGGAAAGCCCGGTGATCTTTGCGCAGCGCGGTGCGGGCTCGGCCGAAGGGTTCGCTGCGCTGGCATCCCTTGCCGATGTGTGGGGCATTCCCGTCTGCCAGTACTGGGCCGTGCAGCTGGCCATGGCGACGGACCATCCGATGGCGGCGCAGGCGGATCCGAAGCCGCTGCTCGACAAGGCCGATGTGGTGCTGGTGCTTGATGCACTCGCCCCCTGGTCGCCGGATGCGCATTCGCTCCGGTCCGGCTGCAAGGTCGTCCAGCTCGCGCAGGATCCGCTCTACCAGCGCCAGCCGGTGCGCTATTTCCGCGCCGATGTGACGCTCGCCTGCGACGTCGATGCGGGCCTTCTCGCGTTGAAGGCGGCGATGGACCCGCTGCTGCCCATTTATCGGACGAAGGCCGAGCGAAACGCCCGGGACGTTGCGGCGCACAACCGGGCAGCACGCGCTGCCGTGCTTGAAACGGCGCGGCGCGGCAGCGGCACACCGATGACGAAGGATTTTGTCTCGCTGACCCTGTCCGCGGCGTTGGCCGGCCGTGATGCGACGGTACTGTCCGAACTCGGCTGCCCGATGGCGCCGATGACGCTTGCCCATCACCAGGCCTGGTACCAGGAGCCGCATTCCGGCGGGCTCGGCTGGTCTTTTCCGGCAGCACTCGGCATGCAGCTCGCGCGGCGCGACCGGCTGGTCGTCGCGACCATGGGCGACGGGTCCTACATGTTCGCCAATCCCGTCGCCTGCCACCAGATCGCCGAAGCGCTCGACCTGCCGATCCTTCTTCTCATCGTCAACAATGCGGAATGGGGTGCCGTACGCCAGTCGGTGCTGGGCCTTTATCCGGACGGCTATGCCGCCAAAACCAACCGCATGCCGCTGACCGCGCTGTCGCCGGTGCCGGATTTCGTCAAGGTCGCCGAGGCGAGCCGCGCCTATGCCCGCCGCGTGACCGATGGCGCGGCGCTGGCCGGCGCCATCGCAGAGGCGATCGCGCATATCGAGACGAAGCGCACGCTGGCGCTCATCGACGTGCAGGTTCGCGCCTGAAGCCGATCATACAAGGAGGAAACCATGCCCGAACGTGCCACCCATGAATTCTGGAAAGACCTGAAGCCGATCGACAAGGTGTTTCAGCCCGATGCCCTGCCGGAAGTCTATCTGCAGAATGCGCCGACCGAGGATGAGCGCTACTACGTGCCCTTCACCGAAACCGTGTCGTCGCGCCCGCTGTGGATTTCGCCGACGCAGAACAAGTGGTGCGACATCCTGATGGCCAAGAAGGCCGGGCTGGTGAACCGCCACTACCATCCGCACGAGGTCTTCGCCTACACGATCTCCGGCAAGTGGGGCTATCTGGAGCACGACTGGACGGCGACGGCCGGCGATTTCGTCTACGAGACGCCCGGCGAGGGCCACACGCTCGTCGCCTACGAACACGAGCAACCGATGAAGGTGTTCTTTCAGGTGACAGGCCCGCTCATCTGGCTCGACGAGGCGGGCGAGCCGAACGGTTTCTTCGACGTGCACAACTACATTGCGCTCTGTCGCGACCACTATGACAAGGTCGGGCTCGGGCGGGACTATGTGGAGCGGCTGTTCCGGTAGTTTTCGCGTGTTCCATGCGGAACAGCGTCGCGGACTGTGATGTGGGACAGTCTGGTCACTGGATGAGAGAGGCTCATCCCCAACCAGAGATCAGGAGAGACCCCATGCGCAAGTTCATCGTTTCCGCCACCGTTGCCCTCGTCGCCGCCGTTTCCTTCGCTGCTCCCTCGCAGGCCGGCTACTACAGCTACGACTACCAGCCCTACTGCTTCATCAAGAAGGTCAAGGCCTACGACTACTACGGCAACGTCATCATCAAGCGGATCAAGGTCTGCAAGTAAGCGACCGTCCCGCTGACCTCCCCGAAGGCCCGGATGTTCCCTGCATCCGGGCCTTTTGACGTGGTGATAACCGGCCCGGTTGCAAAAGCCTCCGCCCGATGGTACCCGTTGTCTCGTTCGCAACACGAAAGAGAGGGGCTGCGCGTGAAGACCAACTTCCTGCCACATCGTACGCATGGCCCTGATTTTGCCCTGCAAATGCGTTTGCAGGGCTGATCGGAACGAACGCTTTCTTCTGGTCTGCCCTTCCCGGCGATGCGCTGACGTGCCTTCAGGTGTGCTGCTGCATCAGATTTCATCGGGCCTTTTTCGCGTGACTGACGGCTGATGCCGCGCCGCGTGGGCCTCGAAAGACCAGAGACCCTTCATGTCGCTTCTCAATATCCGTGCGCTCGGCGTCACGCTGTCCACCGACCTCTTCTCTAACCTCAATCTTTCTATCGCTGCCGGCGATCGTATCGGCCTCGTCGCCGCCAACGGGCGTGGCAAATCCACCCTGCTGAAATGCATCACCGGCGATTTCGAGCCGACGACCGGCGAGATCACGCGCGCCCGTGGCCTGACCATCGGCCATATGGAGCAGAATCTGCCCGCCGGGCTTGAAACGCTCACCTTCCGCGAGGCCGTGCTGGGCGCGCTTTCGCCCGAGCAGCAGGAGAGCGAGGGCTGGCGCGCCGATGTGACGCTGGAGGAGCTGGAGGTGCCCGAGGCGTTGCGGGAGCGCCGGCTCGATGCGCTCAGCGGCGGCTGGCAGCGTATCGCGCTGGTCGCCCGTGTGCGCGTCGGCGAGCCGGACATGCTGCTGCTCGACGAGCCGACCAACCATCTCGATCTGTCGAAGATCGCCTTGCTGGAGACCTGGCTTGCAACGCTGCCGCGCGACATGCCGGTCGTCATCTCCAGCCACGACCGTGCCTTCCTCGATGCGGTGACCAACCGCACGCTGTTCCTGCGTCCCGAACGGTCGCCGCTCTTCGCACTGCCCTATTCCGAGGCCCGTGCGGCGCTGGACGAGATGGATGCGGCCGAGGGGCGGCGCTATGAGCGCGACATGAAGACGGCGCAGCAGCTTCGCCAGCAGGCGGCGAAGCTCAACAATATCGGCATCAACTCCGGCAGCGACCTTCTGGTGGTGAAGACCAAGCAGTTGAAGCAGCGGGCGGAGAAGATCGAGGATGCGGCAAAGCCGGCCCATCTGGAGCGCTCCGCCGGTGCCATCCGCCTCGCCAACCGCGGCACCCATGCCAAGGTGCTGCTGACGCTGGAGGATGCTGAGGTCAAGACGCCGGATGGCACGCCGCTCTTCCGCACGGGCCAGAAATTCATCTGCCAGGGTGATCGCATCGTGCTGCTCGGGCTGAACGGTGCCGGCAAGACGCGGCTGGTCGGCCAGTTGCGCCGGGCGATCGAGGCGGCGGGGGCAAGTCTTCAGGGCATCAAGGCGACACCCTCGCTGGTGCTCGGCTATGGCGACCAGGCGCTCTCCGACCTCGCCGACACGGAGACACCACACGGCACGATCATCCACCGCTTCGACGTGGGCGACCAGCGGGCGCGCAGCCTGCTGGCGGGCGCCGGCCTGAGCATCGAGATGCAGGGACGGCCGGTGGGGCAGCTTTCAGGCGGGCAGAAGGCGCGGCTCGGCATGCTGGTGCTGCGGCTCACCAACCCGAATTTCTACCTGCTCGACGAGCCGACCAACCATCTCGACATCGAGGGGCAGGAAGCGCTGGAACGGGAATTGACGGGCAGCGAGGCCAGTTGCCTGTTCGTCTCGCACGACCGCGCCTTCGTGCGGGCGGTGGCAAACCGCTTCTGGGTGATCGAGAGACGGCGGCTCGTCGAGGTGGACGGCCCGGAGGACTTTTTTGCCGAGGCTGCTCTATCCGCGTAAGGATATGCGCGGATCGGCGCGGAAATCCTCGCGGGAAAAACCGATGCGCTTCGGCGGATGGTCGCACAAAGCCTGCACGCCAAGCGCCGACAAGCGGATGCGCCAGGTCTGGCGCTCCACCGGTTTGGGGGCGGCAAAGGCGGTTGCCGTCAGCAGCGCCATGCTCGTGCCGGCGCCCGGGTCGCGCACCGAGCGATAGAGGATGGCGGAGACCGCCGCCACCCGCGCGCCATCGGCCAGGGACTGGCAGGCGGCGTAATCGGTCGGGTGCGTCCAGACGGAGGCGTCCCGGTCGAGCGGCGGCGCGGTCAGGTCGATTGCCGCATCCGTGCGGATGGCGGCGGAGAAGGCGGTGTAGTCGGCGGCATTGCCGGGCAGCGGCGTCGCTGGCGATTCGGCGAAGAACAGCAGCCGGTAAAAGGCCATTTCGGCGAGTGCCGTCTCGACCGACAGAGCCGCATAGTAGACGCCGAGTGTGCGCCCGGCGCGGCGGAAACGCGAACCGTGCGGATAGACCGAACCATAGCGGAAGGGGGTGGCGAGCAGATAGTCGAGGCCGGCGCATTCCGGCGGAAGCACCGGCTTGCTCTCCTCCAGAATGTCTTCCAGCAGCGCCTGTTCGTCCAGCGTATCGATGAGTTTCAAGGTCGAGACGCGATGCTGCGCCTCGACGAACCGCCAGACGGAGCCCGCAAAGGGCCGCGCCTCAGACGAGAGCGCGGCGGGCGTCCAGATAGGCAAGGACATCGATAA
The DNA here is from genome assembly GCF_009827055.1 of Shinella kummerowiae. Lineage (GTDB taxonomy): Bacteria > Pseudomonadota > Alphaproteobacteria > Rhizobiales > Rhizobiaceae > Shinella > Shinella kummerowiae. Next base: position 478,911 of record NZ_WUMK01000002.1, on the reverse strand, counting down.
GGCCTGAAATGGAGACGATACGATCGACCGGGCGGGCGCCGAGCACGGTGTTGTCCGCCGTCATCCAGGCGCGGGCGACGGTCTCGTCGCCGCCGGTAATGGCGTCGAGCGAGCGGAAGAGGCGCACCAGCAGCACGGCGAGTTCGAAGGGTTTTGTTCCCCGCTCCAGCAGCACATCCTGCCGCTTCAGCCGCGACACCGTCGCCTCCGAAACGCCGATGACGCCGGAGAGGATGCGCGCCGTCAGCCCCAGCCGGTCCGCCGCGCTGACGGTGGCCTTGGTGAGCACCGTGCCTTCTGCATTGGCCTGTGGGACGGGGTTGCGCTGCATGGTCAAGATCCTTTCAATGGAAAAAATATAGCATAAATTTTTCCATTGACAAGGTTTCTCCGGCTAGATGCTCATCCCGCCATCAACCATCAGCATGGTGCCGGTGACGAAACTCGACTGGTCTGAAGCGAGATAAAGCACGGAGCGGGCGACCTCCTCCGGATTGGCATGGCGGCCCATGGGGATGAGCCCGTTGAAGAATTCCGTCCCGTCCGCGCCGATCGCGGCCCCCAGGCCCTGTTCCACGGCAAGCTGGAAACCATTGTCGACGGGGCCGGGATTGACGGTGTTGACGCGGATGCCGCGCGGGGCGAGTTCCTTGGCAAGGCAGCGCATCAGGCCGGTCTGGGCGTGTTTGGCGGTGATATAGGCATAGACACCGGCGTCCCCACGCGTCGCCGCGACGCTGGACGTGATGACGATGCTGCCGCCGCGTCGCATATGCGGGACGGCATGCTGGGCGGCGAGAAACGCGCCGCGGACATGCACGGCCTGCACCCTGTCGAAAAGGTCCACCGGATAGTCGGCGATGGGCGCCACGGTGCCGAAAATGCCGGCGTTGGAAAACAGCACGTCGATGCCGCCGAAGCGGGAGACGGCGAGGTCGACATAGGCTCTGGTGGATGCCGCGTCCGTGACGTCCGCCGCGGCGAGCGCCACCCGGTCCGCCGGCAGTCCGGCGGCGGCACTGTCAAGCGTGTCGCGGTCGAGGTCGACGAGCACGACATTGGCACCCTCGGCGAGGAACAGCCGGGCGGTGGCAAGGCCGATGCTGCCGGCCCCGCCCGTTATGATGCAGGTCTTTTTGTCGAGCAGCGCCATGGCTCAGATCGGGTAATGGATCGGGCCGTCCTGCACGGTGACCCAGCGCAGTTCGGTGAATTCGGCAATGCCGGCCTTGCCGCCGAAACGGCCATAACCGGATTCCTTGACGCCGCCGAAGGGCATCTGCGCTTCGTCATGCACGGTCGGGCCGTTGATGTGGCAGATGCCGGATTCGATGCGCCGGGCGACCTGCATGGCGCGGTTGACATCCCGGCCGAAGACGGCGGCCGAGAGGCCGTATTCCGTGTCATTGGCGACGCGCACCGCCTCGTCGATCGAACCGACGCGGATGACGCTGACGACGGGCCCGAAACTTTCCTCGCCATAGATGCGCATGGCGGGCGTCACGCGGTCGAGCAGGGTGGCATCGACGATGGTGCCCCGGACGCTGCCACCGGCGGCAAGCGCCGCACCCTTGCCGACTGCATCGCGGATCAACTGTTCGAGCCGCTGCGCCGCATGGGCATCGACCACCGAGCCGAGCGGCGTGTTGCCCTCGCGGGGATCACCGGCAACAAGGGTCTTTGCCTTTTCCGCCAGCGCCTCGACGAAGCGGTCGGCGATCGTTTCGTCGACGACGATGCGCTCGGTCGACATGCAGATCTGGCCCTGGTTCATGTAGGCGCCGAAGGCGGCCGCCGCGACGGCCGCGTCGATATCGGCATCGTCCAGCACGACGAAGGGGGCCTTGCCGCCGAGTTCAAGCAGGGCGGGCTTGAGATAGCGCCCGGCCGTCTCGGCGATGATGCGGCCGACGCGGGTGGAGCCGGTAAAGTTGACGCGGCGCACGGCCGGGTGGGCGATCATCGTCTCGACGATGGCGGCGGCATCCTCCGGTGCGTTGGAGACGGCGTTGAGCACGCCTTCGGGCAGGCCGGCATCATGCAGCGCATCGACGATCAGCCGGTGCGTGCGCGGGCAGATTTCCGAGGTCTTCATGACGACCGTGTTGCCGCAGGCAAGCGGGGTGGCGAGCGAGCGCACGCCAAGGATGACCGGCGCATTCCACGGCGCCATCGACAACACCACGCCGGCCGGCTGGCGCACGCCCATGGCGAGCGAGCCGGGCCGGTTGGAGGGGATGATCTCGCCGGTGATCTGCGTGGTCAGCGACGCGGCCTCGCGCAGCATGTCGGCGGCAAGGCTGACATTGAACATCGCCCAGCCGGCGGTGGCGCCCGTCTCCGCGGCCATGGCGGCGACGAAATCCGGCGTCTTCGCCTGCAATTTGTCGGCGGCGGCGTTGAGCAGCTTGCGCCGCTGGCCAGGACCCATCGCCGCCCAGGCCGGAAAGGCCTTGGCCGCGGCGTTGACCGCCTGGCGCGCATCCTCCAGCGAGGCGGCGGCCACTTCGGACGCGACCTCGCCGGAAATCGGGTTGATGCGGGAGAAGGTGCGCCCGTCGGAGGCCGCCTGGTCCAGGTTGTTGATCTTCAGTCCAAGCACAGACATATTTTGCTCCTTGCAGAATTCAGACGGTTGCGCCGAGGAACGCGCGCTTCACGGCGTCGTCGTTCATAAGCGCTGTTGCGGTGTTTTCGCCGACGATGCGCCCGGCCTCCATGAGATAGCCGCGGTCGGCGATGGAAAGGCTCATCCGGACATTCTGCTCGACGATCAGCAGCGCCAGCCCGCTTTCGCGCACCCGCCCGAGGGCGGCGAAAAGCTCGCCGACCACCACGGGGGCGAGGCCGAGGCTCGGCTCGTCGAGCATGAGCAGATCGGGCTTCGACATCAAGGCCCGGCCGATCGCCACCATCTGCTGCTCGCCGCCCGACATGGTGTTGACGAATTGCTTTCGGCGGTCGGCGAGTTTCGGGAAGAGGGAATAGACGAGGTCGCGGCTCGTCTTGCCATGGGCGCGGGCGCGTTTGGCATAGGCGCCGAGCGCGAGGTTTTCCTCGACCGTCAGGTCGCCGAAGACACCACGGCCTTCCGGGACCAGCGCGATGCCCGCTTCGAGCACGAGATGGGCGGGCCGGCTGACGATGTCTGCACCGGCAAAGCGGATGCTGGCGCCGGGATCGGGTTTAACGAGGCCGGCCGCCGCTTTGAGGAGCGAGGATTTTCCGGCTCCGTTTGCGCCGAGGATGACGACCGTTTCGCCCTTGCCGACCGTGGCGGCGACGTGGTCGAGGGCGAGGTGCTGGCCGTAATGCAGCGAGAGGTCGCGGATCTCAAACATGGCCATCTCCGAGATAGGCACGCACCACCTCCGGGTCCTTCAGCGTTTCCGCCGTCGGGCCATCGGCGATCTTGCGCCCGGCATTCATGACGATTGAGCGGCCGCACAGCGCACGGATCGCGTCCATGACATGTTCGACGAGCAGCACGGTGATGCCGCGATCCTTCAGCGACAGGATGAGGTCGATACCGGTCTTGAGTTCCGTCGGGTTGAGGCCGGCGAGCCATTCGTCGAGCAGAAGCAGTTCCGGCTCGGCGGCAAGCGCGCGGGCCAGCTCCATGCGCTTCTGGTCGATATAGGTGAGGGAGCCGGCCGGCTGATCGGCCCGCCCGGCGAGGCCGACGGCGGAAAGGTGGTGCAGTGCCGCATCGCGGGCAACGGCATCCCACAGCTTCTGCCGGCCGAAGGCAAGGGCCGCGATGACGTTTTCGGCGACCGTCAGCGAGGGCAGGGCGCGCACGAGCTGGAAGGTGCGGGCCACACCCATTTTTGCGATGTGGTTCGGGCCGAGGCCGGAGATCGCGTCGCCGTTGAGCGTGATCCGCCCGCCGGTCGGCGGCAGGAAGCCGGAAATCATGTTGAGCACGGTCGTCTTGCCGGAACCGTTCGGCCCGAGCAGGCCGACGACCTCGCCGCGCTCCAGCGAGAAGGAGACCGCGTTGACGGCGGTGAGGCCCCCGAAGCGTTTGGTGAGGCCGGTGAGCGCCAGGAGTTCGCTCATTTTGCGCCTCCCTTGCCGAGCCGGCTTTCGAGCGCGGCGAGCACGCCCTTCGGCAGCAGGAAGACGATGGCGATGAAAACGAGGCCGAGGATGATCGGATAGTGGTTCGGGAAATTGGCCGACAGCCACTCGAAGAGCAGGAACAGCGGGATGGCACCGAGCAGCGGCCCCCACAGCCGGTCCGCCCCGCCGAGCAGCGCCATGATCAGCGTCAGGAACGAGATGGTCGGGTTGAAGACGATGCTCGGCTCGATATAGGTCCAGCGCGGCGCCTGGATCGCGCCCACCAGCGTGATGATGACGGCGCTGGTGGCGAAGAGCGCGAGCTTCAGTCTGGTGATGTCGATGCCGCAATGGCTCGCCACCACCTCGTCGTCGCCGATGACCTTGAGGGCAAGGCCCCAGCGCGTCCGGCCGATGCCCCAGGAGATGAGGAAGGTGGCGGCGGCAAGCGCCAGCAGCTGCCAGTAGATGCCTTCGGGCGTCACCGGCAGGAAGATGTAGCGGCCGAGCGTGCCCGTCACGTTGACCTCGTACCAGGTGACGACCTGGCGGATGAGTTCGGCAAGGCCGAAGGTGAAGATGACGAAGTAGACGCCGGCAAGTCGGAGCGTCGAGAGCCCGACGACCAACGCCACCGCAAGGCCGATCAGGGCGGCGACGAGGAGGACGAGCGGATAGGGCAGGGTCTCGCTGAGCACGCCCACCGTATAGGCGCCGATGCCGAAGAAGGCGACGGTGGCGAGCGAGACGTAACGTGTCGGGCCGGAAAACAGGCCCCAGGCGGTGGCGAGCACGACATAGCCGGTCATGCCGATCATCAGCGTCACGGCATAGGGGCCGGCGAAGAAGGGCAGGGCGGCGAGCGCGATCAGGACGAGGCCGGCGAAGGCGAGGCCGAGGAGGGTACGGGCGGTCATCGCGCGGCCCTCCCGAACAGGCCGGCCGGACGCCAGAGCAGGATGGCGAGGAAGATCAGGTAGGTGGCGGCAAGCGTCAGGCCGGGATCGAGATAGGTGGCGACGAAGGTTTCCACGAGGCCGAGCATGAGGCCGGAAAGGAGGGCGCCCAGAACGTTGCCGACCCCGCCCATGATGACGACGATCAGCGCCTTCATGGTGAAGACGACGCCGGCCGTCGCGGTGAACGTCTGGTACATGGAGATGGCGACACCGCCGGCGGCGGCGAGCGCGCCGCCGATCGCGAAGGCGAACCGGGCCGCGCGGTCGACATCAATGCCGACGAGCGGTGCGGAGCCGGGCGAGACGGCAACGGCGCGCAGGGCCGTGCCCCACAGCGTGCGGGTCAGCAACAGATAGAGGCCACCGCCGAGCACGATGGCAAGCAGGAAGGCGAGCAGGCGGTTGGCGGCGATGTTGGTGCCGAGCACGTTCACGCCGACATTAAGATAGCTGTAGCTCGTATAGTTGCTGCCGAACAGCACCAGCATGACGCCCTGCAGGACGAACAGCAGGCCGAAGGTGGCGAGGATGGAATCGATCTCGAGGTTTTCCCGGCTTCTGGCGCGACGCACCAGCGGGCGCATCATCAGGCCGTAGACGAAATAGCCGAAGGCGAAGCCGAGCGGGACGGCGGCGAGAAGGCCGAGCACCGGGTTGACGCTAGAGCCGGTAAACAGCACATAGGCGAGGAAGGCCGCGGCGATGATCGTCTCGCCATAGGCGAGGTTCATGATGCGCGCGATGCCATATTGAAGCGTCAGCCCCATGGCGAGCAGCGCGTAGGTTCCGCCGAGCACGAGCCCGGACAACACGGCCGTGACGAGCATGGCCACTCCTTCAGATCTTGGCCGGTCGTTTGGACCAGGCCCTTTCATTCAATGACAGAATGCCCCTCATCCGGCCTGCCGGCCACCTTCTCCCCGCAAGCGGGGCAAAGGGGATGTGTCGAGACGGTTTCCCGAGCCAGCACGGTTTTGTGAGGCACGTCCCCTCTCCCCGCTTGCGGGGAGAGGGGTAGGGTGAGGGGCAATCTTACCTATTCCGGTTCGCATGAAAGGAAGGGATGGGCCGGTCCGCCGATGCCCGCTTCCCAAGCTTCCGCGACAACGGCGTCGGCTACTTCTTCCAGCCCTGCCGCGGCAGGATCGGCTGGCTGGCGCCGGCGCGGTCGGCGGGCGCGATGCCGACGAACTGGCCGTTCTGCCACTGGCCGGTCCACCAGAGGGTGCGAAGCTGGTTGTCCTCCATCTTCGTCTCGCCAAGCACGGTCTGGAATGTGCCGGTCGAGAGTTCTGCGGAGACGGCCTCGCGGTCGAGGCCCTTGCGCTTGATGGCCTCCTGCAGCATCTGCAGCGAAGCGTAGGTGATGACGCTGCCCCAGTAATCCGGGCCCTGGCCGGTCACCTCTTCATGACGCTTGCGGTAGGCGGCATTCTCCGCATTGGCGGGGTCGATGCCGCCGAGGCTCATGATGCCGGTGGCATTGTCGCCATTGTTCTTGCCGTAGATGGGAAAGCCGGTGCCGACGCCGAGATAGAGCAGTTTCGGATTGAAATCCGCGACCTGGCTTTGCTGGGTCAGCGCGAAGGTATCCGGCGGATAGGAGAAGGCGACGAAACTGTCGGCGCCGCTCGCCTTCGCCTCGTTGATCATCGGCGTGAAGTCGGAGGTGCCGATCGGGTAGGTCTTGTCATAGACCACCTCGATGCCGGCCGCCTCGAAGGCCGGGCGGGCGGCGGTCACGAGGTCGATACCGAAGCCGTCGGCGACCGAGACCATGGCGACCTTGTTGTTGAGCGTGCCGTCGGCGGCCGCCTTCTTGATGATGCCGGCGAGCGCGCCCGCATAGTCATGGCCGCCGCCGAGCATCCAGAAACTCTTCGTCCAGCGCTTGACGAAATCCGGCGCCTTGTCGGTGACGGAGGAGACGGCAAGCTGCGGATAGCCGTAGCGGTCGAAGAGGGGGGCGGCAGCAAGGTTGAAGCCCGTGCCCCAGGGTGCGAGGATGAAGTCCGCCTCGTCCTGCGTGGCGAGGCGCTCGACGGCGCGCACCAGCTCCTCGGAGGTCGAGCGGTCGTCATATTCGATCACTTCGATCGGCAGCTTCTTGCCGTCCGGCAGTTCTAGGCCGCCGGCGTCGTTCACATCCTTCACCCAGAGCTGGTAGTTCGGCAGCGTGGTGATGCCGGCGCCGCCGGCATTGGGGCCGGTCTTGGAAATGGCGTAGCCGATCTTGACCGAGGTGCGGTCCTGGGCGAGCGCGCCCGGCGCAATGCCGGTGGCGAGCAGGGCGGAGGCAGCCGCCATCACGCGCAGGACATGCCTGCGTTGAACAGATTTCATCGTCGATTCCTCCCAAAGGGCCTGCTCTTCCGGCAGGCGGCGCGTCATGCGGGCAGCGGCCCCGTTCTCCTCCGGGCCTTCTGTCGCTTTTTGACGAAGGCAAGGTTAGCCGCCATCACGGTGCAGCGGAATAGACTTTTACAAGAGATACTTGTACTTTTCGCGGGTAAGGAGTTTTGCCCATGCCGTTCCAGGACGTTCTTGCGCCGCAGCATCGCGCGCTTGCCAATGCGCCGCCTTTGCCGACGGAGGCGCGGCTGTTTCGCGGGGCGCTTTCGCAATCCGGCTGGACCTTTCGCGGCGGGCGCAACCGTGTCTTCCTGCTGCTTTCGGGCAGCGGGCGCGTGTCGCTCGGCGGCACCGATCTCGGCCTGTCCGGCCCCTCGCTCGTCTGGGCGCCGGCCGGCGTGCGCGGCTCCGTGACCTTCGATGCGGGGGCGGAAGGGGCGGCACTCGCTATTCCCGAACTGGCGCTCGGCCCCGCCATGCCGACCGGCGCCATTTTTGCCGAGGTGCGCGATGCCGTCGCCCGGCCGATCCTCGGCGCCCGGCTGGCGCTCGCTGACGCCAGAAAAATGCTGCAGACGGTGGAGACGATCGAGGCGGAACTGCGCGAGAACGCAGCCGGCATGCAGGAGGTGGTGCGCCATCACCTGGCGCTGTTGCTGATTGCCATCTGGCGCCGCGCCAACCCGTCAACGGAAAAGCCGAAACCCTCGCCGCGCGCCACGGTGCGCAGTTTTCTCCATCTCGTGGAACTGCACATGCGCGAACAATGGTCGCTGGCCGACTATGCCGGCGTGCTGGGGGTCACGGCGGACCGGCTCAACACGGCGGTGCGCCGCGCGACGGGTCGCTCGCCGATGGAACTGATCCATGCCCGGTTGATGATGGAGGCGGAAATGCTGCTCGACGGGTCGAGCCTGCAGATCGCCGAGGTGGCGGAAGCGCTCGGCTTTCGCGACGCCGCCTATTTCAGCCGGTTCTTCAAGCGGCTTGCCGGCGTGTCGCCGCGCGCGCGCCGGGCGGGCCTGGTCAATCGGCAGGTGCGCGAGGAGACGTCCTATGCTGCCTGGCCGTGACGCTCAGAACAGCGTTTCGTAGATATCCGGCTTGAAACCGGCGGTAAGCGCACCATCGCGATCGAGGATCGGGCGCTTGATCATCGAGGGCTGGGCGTGCATCAGCGCAATCGCCTTCTTGGCGTCGAGGTCCTGCTTGTCGGCATCGGGAAGGGCGCGGAACGTGGTGCCGGCGCGGTTCAGCACGGTTTCCCAGCCGAGTGCGTCGACCCAACGTTTCAGGCTTGTTTCGTCGATGCCTTCGGCCTTGTAGTCGTGGAAGTGATAGGCCACGCCCTTGGCGTCGAGCCAGGTCCGCGCCTTCTTCATCGTGTCGCAGGTCTTGATGCCGTAGATCGTGACGGTCACGCGTCTCTCCCGATTGTCTCAGTCGGGTCTTCTTAGAGCGAGGAGACCGTCACGTCACCCCGAGATAACGCCCGGGGCGGTGATTGATCGCCAGCGTCATGTTGACGATGACGGCGCCGAGCACGGAAAGCGCGAGGCGATCGAGCGGAATGACGAAGAAAGCGGCGGCGAGAATGGCAAGATCGACGGCGAGCTGGAAATAGCCGGCGCGCAGGCCGAACCGGTCCTGCAGGTAGATCGCCAGCACGTTGATGCCGCCGAGCCCGGTGCGATGGCGGAACAGGATGAGCAGACCGGCACCGGACAATGCGCCGCCCATGACAGCCGCGTAGAGTGGATCGAGATGGGCGAAGGACACGAGCTCTGATGTTAGCCGGGTAAATATCGACACGAGCGTGACGGCGCCGAAGGTGCGCAGCGTGAAGGCCCAGCCGAGTTTTTTGACGGCGAGGATGTAGAAGGGCAGGTTGATCGCAAAGAACAGCCACCAGAAGCTGATGCCGCTCGCATATTGCAGGAGAAGGGCCAGGCCCGCGGTGCTGCCGGCAAGCAGCACCGCCTTGGTGTAGATGACAACGCCGAGCGCCATGAACAGCGTGCCGACGACGATGGCGATGGCATCCTCATAGGCGGAATGACGCTCGGGCGTCGCGATCTCGACCGACATGGCGACCTCAGAGGCTCAGGAATTTCTCGATGACGGCATCGACTTCCGCGCTCTTCAGGCCGGCAATGTTGATGCGGCCGGAGGTCGGCATGTAGATGGCGTGTTCGGCGCGCAGTTTCAGCACATCCGCCTCTTCGAGCGGCAAAAGCGAGAACATGCCCTCCTGCTCGCGCACCGCCGTCAGCACCTGCCAACGGCGGGACAGGCCGGCAGCCAGCCGTTCGCGGATCGAGGTGATGCGCAGCCGCATGGTCTCGATTTCCTCCATCCAGTCGGCTTTCAGCGCCTCGTCGCCGAGGATCATGCTGACGATGGCGGCACCGTGGTCCGGCGGCATGGAATAGCTGGTGCGGGCGAGCGCAGCGAGGTTGGTGCGCACGGAAAGCGCGGTCTCGGGGTTGCTGCAGGCGGCATAGATCGCGCCGGTGCGCTCGCGGTAGAGGCCGAAGGATTTCGAGCAGGAGACGGCGACCAGTGCTTCGGGAACAGCGGCAAGCAGCGTGCGTAGGCCGGCGGCATCCTCGTCGAGGCCGCGGCCATAGCCCTGATAGGCGATATCGACGAGCGGCAGCAGGCCACGCGCGGCGATAAGGTCGGAGACGGCGCGCCACTGGTCGGCGGAAAGGTTCGCGCCGGTCGGGTTATGGCAGCTGGCATGCAGCAGCACGGCATCACCGGCCGCGGCGCCCGACAGCGCCTCCATCATGCGGTCGAATTGCACGGACTGGGAGGGGATGTCGAAGAACGGGTAGGTGATCACGTCGAGACCGGCAGCCTTGAAGATGCTGGCATGGTTCGGCCAGCTCGGCAGGCCGAGCCAGACGCCCTTGGTGCCCATGCGCGCCATCAGGTCGGCGGCAAGGCGCAGGGCCCCGGAGCCGCCCGGCGTCTGGAGGGCTGCGGTGGCGCGGCCGCGGCCCGCCTCGCCCGTCGTCAGCGTCCAGAGGCGTTCGAGGAAGAGTGCGTCGCCTTCCGGGCCGATATAGGCCTTGGTCGGCTGCGTTTCGACGAGGCGGCGTTCGGCCTCCTTCACGGCGCGGAAGATCGGGGTCGCGCCCGTCTCGTCGCGATAGACGCCGACGCCGAGGTCGACCTTGCCGGCCCGTTCGTCGGCCCGGAAAAGGCCGATCAGGGCAAGCAACGGATCATCGGGCTGGCGGGTGAGGGCGTCGAACATGGCCGGTTTCCTGTGCGTGTGGGGTATCAAAGGGGTGTAGGACAAAGCCTCCGCAAAATCGACCATGATATTGCGGGAAGGACGCAAGAAGCTTTTGTATTCTTGCCGCTACCCGCTAGATTTATGCAGGATTTTGCGTGAGGGACGAAGATGGACAAAATGGCGGGTGACGAGGTCGTGCTGGACCAGACGGACCGGCGCATCATCCGCCTGCTCGTCGAGGATGCCGGGCTCTCCAACAACCAGCTCGCGGAGAAGGTCGGCCTGTCGCCAGCACCGCTGTCGCGCCGGCTGGCGCGGCTGGAGGCGAGCGGCGTGATCCGCCATACCGTGATCGTCGATCCGCGCGCGGCCGGCATCGGGTTCCAGGCTTTCCTGGAGGTGACGCTGGAGCGCACGGCGCCGAAGGTCGGCGAGCGTTTCATCGATCTCGTGCGGCGCATGCCGGAGGTGGTTGAATGCCACACGGTCGCCGGCGATTTCGATTTCCTGCTGAAGATCGCGGTAAAGGATGTTGCCGATTACCGTCGGCTACTGTGGAGCGAGTTCGAGCGCATCAGCGAGATCAAGACGCTGCGCTCGACGATCTTGCTCGACAGCCCGAAGATGCAGGTGAGCGCGCTTCCCTGACACCCGTCGCGGAACCTTTCTCTGTCCGCGGAGGTTGCCGATGGTGGGAAGGCGCCCATATGATGGGAGGCGCCACCAAGGAAGGACCCGTGGACAGAAAGCCCAACGACAAGGTCATGTCGGCCGCGCTGCTGTCGGCCATCCGCAACCGTCGCGGCCATCGGCCGCCGGAAGCCAATCGCCCCGGCGATACCGTGATCGCGTCCTACAACGTGCACAAGTGCATCGGCGTCGACCGGCGTTTCGATCCCGAACGCACGGCAAGCGTGATCGCCGAGATCGATGCGGACATCATCGCCATCCAGGAGGCGGACAAGCGTTTCGGCGAACGCTCGGGGCTGCTCAACCTTGAAATCCTGGAGCGCGACTGCGGGCTCGTGCCGGTGCCGATCACCGCGCTGTCGTCCACAGGCCATGGCTGGCACGGCAACATGATCATGATGCGCAAGGGCGCGGTCGGCGCCGTGCGGCAATTGAAGCTGCCGGGCGTGGAGCCGCGCGGCGCGCTGGTCGTGACGCTTGATCTGCCGGTCGGGAAACTCCGCCTCGTCGCCGCGCATTTCGGCCTGTTGAAGCGCTCGCGCGAACAGCAGGCGATGGCGATCCTCGCCTCCGTCGCCGAAGAGGAGCAGATGCCGACGCTGCTCGTCGGCGATCTCAACGAATGGCGCGTCGGACGGCGTTCGTCGCTCTCCCGCCTTCAGCCGACCTTCGATCCGGCCTCCGGCGCCGTGCCGAGTTTTCCTTCGCGCTTTCCGGTGCTGGCGCTCGACCGGGCGCTCGGCCATCCGCACGATCTCGTCACCTCGGTCGAGGTGCATGATTCACCGCTTGCCCGCATCGCCTCCGATCACCTGCCGATCAAGGCGCATATCGACCTGAAGGTGATCTGGGAACGATCCTTCGGGCTCACAGATACGGCGAGCCAAGCCATGTGACGCGCTCCACGAGGCGCTGCGCAAAGGGCCGTGCCCTGAGTTCGTCGAGCTTGACCTCCACCGCCTGCGAAAGGGCGCCGCCGATACGGCGGCCGATCAGATCGGCGAAAGCCGGGTCTATCACCTCGATATCCACCTCGAAATTCAGCCGCAACGAGCGCGGATCGATGTTCGACGAGCCGACATAGGACCAGACGCCATCGACGACGGTCAGCTTGGAATGGTTGAACGCGCCCGACGCCCGCCAGATGCGGCAGCCGTGTTTCAGCATCTGGTCAAACTGCGCCGTCATGGCGAGGTCGACGAGTTTCAGGTTGTTGGCCGAGGGCACGACGATGTCGATCTCCACGCCGCGCCGTGCTGCCGTGACGATGGCGCTGATCAGCTCGCGGTCGGGCAGGAAATAGGGTGACATGATGTGGATGTGTTTCTTGGCGACCGAGACGGCGCCCATCAGCATGCGGTGGTTGGTCTCCAGGCTCTTGTCCGGCCCGGAGGGCACGACGCGCGCCAGCATGCCATCCCCCGGTGCATCCGGCGGCGGCGCGATTTGCCAGGCCTCGTGGGACAGGTCGTCGCCACCGGAAAAGCGCCAGTCCTCGTAGGCGATGCGGAATAGATCGCTGACGACGGGGCCGGTGAGGCGGAAATGTGTGTCGAGTGCGGCGGCCTCGCCGGAAAATTCGGCGCAAAAGCCAGCGCGGATGTTCAGCCCGCCGGTAAAGGCGACGCTGCCATCGACGATGAGGATCTTGCGGTGGGTGCGCAGGTTCGCATAGGGCAGGCGAAGGCCCATGACGATATTGCCGTTGAAGACATCCGTCGGCACGTTCGCCCGCTGCAATTCGGAGACGATCGAGGGGATGGAGTAGCGCGCGCCGACCGCATCGATCAGCACGCGCACCTCGACACCGCGTGCGACCGCCGCCGACAGCGCGCGCACAAAGCGCTCGCCGGCCCTGTCGCGGTCGAAGATATAGGTTTCGAGCAGGATGGAGCGTTCGGCGGCGTCGATCGCCGCGAGCATCGCGGCATAGGCCTCGTCGCCGGTTGACAGCACCGTGATGCGGTTGCCGGAGGTGAGCTTGCAGCGCCCGACCGTGTCGCCGAGCCGCTGCATGGCGGCGAGCGCCCCGCCATAGGCCACCTGCATATGTTCGTTCGAGACGTCGTATTCCGCCATGTGGTGCCAGCCGGCGGCGAGCAGCCCCTCGCGGCTGAGGTTCAGCGTCTTGCGGCGGATGCGGTTCACCCCGCCGATGGCATAGATCATCGGGCCGACGACCGGCGAGAGCATGATGACGCCGACCCAGCCGATCGCCGCGCGCACCTCTTCCTTCGTCATGGTCGCATGAATGGCGGCCGGCACGCCGAGGATGATCGACAAGGCGACGAGGATATGCGGCCAGTAGGCGGAAAGCGTCTCAAACATGATGCGTGCGGATCATCCCAGGCGCGGCAGTCGATGCTGCCGCCCCTATATATTGCGCTGGACCAGATGAAGGCGAGGGGCAAGTGCCGCCGCCGGCAAGAAATCTCTACCGGAAGAGGATCAATCCTCCAGCGTACCCGGTTTGCGATCCTTGCGCGTCGCCTCGTGGCAAGCGATCTTCATCAGGTCGTCGCCGCGCCGCGCATAGCGGGCCGAGCTTCGGGTGGCGATCAGGCCGTCATGGCCGGCCTTGACCTCCAGCGTGCCATCCGCAGCACCAGGCCGGGTGATCAAGGTCGCCAGCAGGTCGCCGGCCTTGACCGGTTCGCCGATATTTCGGTGGAAGAGGATCGTGCCGGGCTCGGGCGCACGCACCATCTCGATATTGTCGAGCGGCAGTGCTGGGCCGGCATAGGGCTTGGCTTCATATGCCGGGTCTGCCACGACGCCGCGGCCGACGAGGAAGGCCCACACGCCATCGGCATCGCGCTTTGCCATGTCCGGATAGACATCCCGCCGGCCGCGCAGTTCGACGGTCACCGCAAGGCGGCCCGGAACGGATTTGAGCCTGTCACCGCCCTGATGTTTGAAGGCATGGCCGACAGCCTCCTCGAAGGCCGTGCTTTCACCGTCCGAGAGGAAGACGGCCTGCATGTCGAGTTCGCCGGCGAGATCGGCCGCTTCGGGCCAGAAGGCGTCGTCGATATAGGCATATTGCAGGGATTCGTCGTCACAGTGCAGGTCGAGCACCAGATCGGCGCCAAGGGCAGCGTGCAGCAGCCGGCGTTTCAGCCGGTCGGCCGCGCTGCGGCGATCAAGATCGTCGAGAAGCGTCTCGCGCTCGACAAGAGCGATCAGCGGGAAGTCACGGTTGAAATTGGTGCGTGAACCGAGGTCGAACCGGCCCTGCATCTCGCCGAAATGCGATTGCGCAAGGCCGATCGGGTTCGCCTGCGGGACGACAGTGATGTCGCCAAGGATCGCCCCGTCTGCATCCGCCTTGCGCAGCCTTTCCAGCAGGAAGTGCAGGAGGGCGGTGCCGGGCAGCTCGTTGGCATGCAGCGCCGCCTGGAGATAGACCGACGGCGCCTTGGCGTCGCGGCCCTTGAAGCGGAAGACGGGCACGCGCCATTCGATGCCCGCCGTATCGCCGCTGATGATGAACTCCGAAGTCTCCACGTCGTTTCCTCGCTGACAGTTTTTGCGACGGTTTATGCGAATTGGCGGCCTCCGGCGCAAGCCCCGGCAAGAAACGGGTTGAAAGCGGCCGGGCAAAGCCCGATCTTTTAGTGAAACGGGATGAGGAGCCGAACCATGACCGGCAAAACCTATTATCGGATCTTCGACACTGACGGCGGCCCCTGCGGTATTGCCTGGACGCCCGCCGGCGTGGTGCGCTTCCAGCTGCCGGGCGACGATGCCGCCACGACGCGACGCCTGCTGCTCCGCCACCTGCCGGAGGCGGACGCCGCCGAGCCGCCGCCGGCGGTTGCCGAGGCCATCGAAGGTGTCAAACGTTACTTTGCCGGCGAGCCGGCCGATTTTTCCAATGTGCCGCTCGACCTTGCCGGCCAGAGCGATTTCTTCCGGGCGATCTACGATGCGGCGCGCCGTCTGCACTGGGGTGAGACGACGACCTACGGCACGCTCGCCCGCGATCTCGGCGCCGGACCGGAAATGGCCCGCGAGGTCGGCCAGGCCATGGCGAAAAACCCGGTCGCCCTCATCATCCCCTGCCACCGCGTGCTTGCGGCCGGCGGCAAGGTCGGCGGCTTCTCCGCGCCGGGCGGTGCCTCGTCCAAGTTGAAGATGCTGGCGCTGGAGGGCGTTTCCTTCGCGCCGCCGGAACCGGCGCAGTCGTCGTTCGGGTTTTAGGATACGGGCGACCGGGGCCGCCCGTATCCAGCCGTCAGCGCCGTACGTGACGCCTTTCGAGAAGTGTACGGGCCGCGAGCGTGATGGTCGCCATGCAGGTTACATAAGCCACGAGTGGCCATGCGGTCGTGCCATCGAGCAGGATGACGAAGGCGGTGCCGGCAAGGCCGGTGATCAGGCTCTGCACGCAGAAATGCAGCGCAACCGCTGTGCCGGCAGAGCTTGCAAAGGCCTACAAGGCGCCGTTTGCGGACACGGACGCCGTGAAGACGATGCCGACCGCAATCAGCCACATGGGCGGCATGAAGGTCCAGAAGGACAGCGGTGCCGTAAGCTGCCCGAGCGCCAGCAATCCGGCGCCTGCCAGCAGCAGGAGCATTCCGCGCAGCATGCAGCCCGAAACGCCCCATCGGCCGACGAAGCGTTCCGCAAACCGCGCCGTGACGATCATCGCCACGGCGGCGGTAGCGAAGGCCAAGCTGAAGCCGAGTTGGGAAAAGCCCGCGCCGTCCATCAGGATGCGCGGCGCCGTGGAGAAGAACACGAAGAAGCTCCCCATCGCGGCACTGAAGGCGAGCGTGTAGGTCCAGAAGGCGAGGCTCGCCAGGACGGGACCGAAGGCGCGCTTTTGCTCACTGGCCTCGACTGGCCGGGTTTCATGCCATTTCGGCAATGCCCAGAGCAGTGCGATCACCGCGGGAAAACCGAGGGCGATGAACAGCGACGGCCAGCCGAATAGACCGGCGAGCACGGCGCCGGCAATCGGCCCGAGTGCCGGAACGGCGGCCAGCATGGCATTCATCAGGCTGTAGATCACGGCGCTTTCCGGACGCTCCGCATAGACGTCGCGGATCGTCGCGAAGATCGCAACCAGCGTTGCCGACGCCCCGATTGCCTGCAGCAGGCGGAGCGAGACGAAAAGCGGTGCGGCGGTCGCCGCTGCGAGGCCGAAGGAGGCGGCAGCGAAGATCACTGCTCCGGCAATGAGTACCGGCCGCCGGCCGACACGGTCGGACAGCGGTCCGAAGAGCACTTGCCCGACGCCGAGCACGATCATGTAGACCGTCAGCGTCAGTTGCACCACATCCGGCGTGGTTTGCAGGATCGCCGGCATGGCAGGCACGACCGGCAGGTAGATATCCATGCCGAGCGACGCAAGAATGTTGAAGGGGGCCAGCAGCAGGAGCGCTACGGGCAGGCTATAGGTCCACGGGCGTGGATCATGAACACGCATGACAAATCATCCGCTAAATGAGGAACATCCGGCGGCGTCTGCGTTCAAAAACTGGATTGGCTTAAGCAGAGCGCCGCAACAACAGGGTGTCGTTGCGGCTTATCTGTCTGCTGACTTGGGATCCGTCATCGCGATCCTATTCCCACTCGATCGTGCCAGGCGGCTTCGACGTCACGTCATAAACGACGCGGTTGATGCCGCGGACTTCGTTGATGATGCGCGTGGCGGCGCGGCCGAGGAAGTTCATGTCGTAGTGGTAGAAATCGGCGGTCATGCCGTCGACGGAGGTGACGGCGCGCAGCGCGCAGACGAATTCGTAGGTGCGGCCATCGCCCATGACGCCAACGGTCTGGACGGGGAGCAGCACGGCGAAGGCCTGCCAGATCTTGTCGTAGAGGCCGGCCTTGCGGATCTCGTCGAGATAGATGGCGTCGGCGTCGCGCAGGATTTCCAGCTTGTCGCGGGTGATGCCGCCCGGGCAGCGGATGGCAAGGCCCGGACCCGGGAAGGGGTGGCGGCCGATGAACGAGTCGGGCAGGCCGAGTTCGCGGCCGAGCACGCGCACTTCGTCCTTGAAGAGCTCGCGCAGCGGTTCGACGAGCTTCATGTTCATGCGGTCGGGAAGACCGCCGACATTGTGGTGCGACTTGATGGTGACCGAGGGGCCGCCGGTAAACGAGACGCTTTCGATGACGTCCGGATAGAGCGTGCCCTGGGCGAGGAATTCCGCGCCGCCGAGCTTCTTCGCTTCCTCTTCGAACACCTCGATGAACAGGCGGCCGATGATCTTGCGCTTGGTCTCCGGGTCCGAGACGCCTTCCAGCTCGCCGACGAAACGATCGACGGCATCGACATGGATGAGGTGCAGATTGTAGTGCTCGCGGAACATGGCGACGACGTCGGCCGCCTCGTTCTTGCGCATCAGGCCGTGGTCGACGAGGATGCAGGTGAGCTGCGCGCCGACCGCCTCATGGATGAGGAGGGCCGCAACGGAACTGTCGACGCCGCCCGACAGCGCGCAGATGACGCGCTTGTCGCCGACCTGTTCGCGGATCGCTTCCACGGCGCGGGCGCGGTAGGCCGACATGGACCAGTCGCCCTTGATGCCGGCGATCTTGTGCACGAAGTTCGACAGCAGCTTGGCGCCGTCCGGTGTGTGCACCACTTCCGGGTGGAACATCGTCGTGTAGTAGCGCTTCGCCTCGTTGACGCAGATCGCGAAGGGCGCGTTTTCCGAGGTGCCGATGATCTCGAAGCCTTCGGGCGCGACCGTGACGCGGTCGCCGTGGCTCATCCAGACCGGATACTTCTGGCCGACTTCCCAGAAACCCTCGAACAGCGGGCTCGCCTTCAGGATCTCGACGTCGGCGCGGCCGAATTCGCGGGCGTGTCCACCCTCGACGGTGCCGCCAAGCTGGGTGGCGAGCGTCTGCTGGCCATAGCAGATGCCGAGGATCGGCAGGCCGGAATCGAACACCACCTGCGGCGCGCGGGGGCTGCCCTGGTCGAGAACCGAGGCGGGGCCGCCGGAGAAGATGATCGCCTTCGGCTGCATGCGGTGGAAGGCGTCTTCCGCCGACTGGAAGGGGATGATCTCGCAATAGACGCCTGCTTCGCGCACGCGCCGCCCGATGAGCTGGGTCACCTGGCTGCCGAAATCGATGATGAGAACGCTGTCGGGATTGGCTGTCTGGGTCATGGCGAGCCTTTAATGAAAAACCGCGCGCCGCGCAACGGGGGAAGGCCGGATTTTCAGCCCTTCAACACGATCGTCCCGTCGAGAATGGCTGCTTCCAGCCGGTCGACGGCGGCAGCGAGCTTCTCGTCGATGACATGCAGGTATTCCGTCCAGTCGCCGATATGGGTGAGTTCGGTCTTGCCGTCGGAAATGCCGCGCAGGCCGATAAGGCGCACACCGAAGGCCTGGCAGGCGCGCAGTTCGGCATAGGTTTCCATCTCCACCATATCGGCGTCAATGCCCGTGTAGGCGGGACCGGAGACGATGTTGGCGCCGGTCGAAAGGCGGGCTTCCGGAATGCCGGGTATGCAAACGGGGAGCGCTACCTCCACCGGAAGATCGAGAAAGGGCGTGGCACCCTTGGTGAAGCCGAGTGCCGAGGCGTCCATGTCGCGATAGGAAACGGCGGTTGCCTGGTAGACGCCGGTCTGCTCCAGCGTGGCAGAGCCGGCGGAGCCGAGCGAGACGACGAAATCGGGCAGCTGGGCCTCGGCTTCCAGGTGGCAGAGCGCCAGCGTCAGCTGCACGGCGGCCTCGACGGGGCCGACGCCCGTCATGAACGGCGTGATGCGCGCCTTGAGGTGCGGCCCGTATTCGGCGTCCGCCGCCATGACATAGAGGATGCGGCGCGCGCCGATCGTCTTCAGGACGACGCTCATTCGGCGACGTCCTCGCGGCCGCGCACCACCATCATCGTGCCCGTCATGGAGGCGATGAGCTTTGCCGGGCCGTCCGAGATGGCATAACCACGCCCGTCGGCGACGATGATGTTGGAGCCCGGCTTGGTGACCTCGCCGCGGAACAGGAAGCGGTCGCCGCGTCCGGGCGACATGAGGTTGACCTTGAACTCGATGGTGAGGATCGAGGCATCCGCGTCGATCACCGAATAGGCGGCGTAGCCGCAGGCGGCATCGAGGGCGGCGGAAATGATACCGGCATGCAGAAAACCGTGCTGCTGCGTCAGCTTCTCATCGAAGGGCAGCTCGATTTCCACCGTGCCGTGCTCGACACGGGTCAGCTCGGCGCCGATCAGCCGCAGCGCCGGCTGGCGATCGAAGCTTCGGGTGATGCGGCCGGCAAAATCGGCGGGCGGAAAATCGGTCATGGTGCACACATGTCTGCCGGCGCGCCGGCCTGGAACGGAGTTGATCGACGTTTGCACGGCCCATGCTGCATCGCAAGCGTCTTTCAGTTCAACGCGATAATTGCCGCATTGAGGGCTGTCGCGAAGAGCACCCAGGCGAGATAGGGCAGGAAGAGCAGGGCGGCCGTGCGGTCCTGCCGCCAGGAGACGATGATGAAACCGGCGACCGAGACGAGAAGGCCGAGGATGATGATCATCGCCGATAGCGGATCCTGCAGGCCGAAGAACGCCGGCGACCAGGCGAAGTTGAAGACGAGCTGGGCAAACCACAGGCGCATGGCGATCGACCGGCGGAGCGGGGAAAGCCATGTGCGGGCGCCCACCACGCCGATGATGACGTAGAGAAGGCTCCAGACCGGCGCGAACACCCAGTTCGGCGGGTTGAAGGACGGTTTTGCCAGCGACTGGTACCAGCCGCCCGGCACGTTGTTGGCACCGATCAGGAGACCGCCACCGAGCACGAGGATGATGAAGAGCAGATAGACGAGGGGCTTGTTGTTCATGGGCCTGGAGGTAGTGCGCCGCAGGCGACCGTCCAGAGGCGGAGGGGTCGTAATCAGCGGTGCGGCGTCAGGCCGGCAATGTGCTGGTCCCAGGACACGTCCGCGCGATGGCCGGCGAAACGCCCGCCATAGGACGAGACGGCGAACCCCTGCGGCGCGGCAGCGATGCCGGCGGCGTCGATAACGCTTTCCTCGCGCAGCACGCTGCCGGTTCCGGCATCGAGAACGACGAAGCGGCCGCCATTCGGCGAGGTGAGGCCGACAAGACCCTCGCGCCGGTTGACGGCGATGGCGCCGACATAATTGGCGAGCCCGATGGTCGTCTCCTCCGGCAGGGAGAGGAAGGTCAGGTCCTCGCCCTTGCCGAAATGACCGACGAGCGGCGGCAGGTCGTTGCGCGGCCCCTCGTACTGGCAGGCAAACCAGATGCGGCCCCTGTCGTCGAGATCGATATGGCGGGTGGAAAGCTGGCGGAGTTTCTGAGGCAAGGTGTGGCGCTCGATCAGCGCGCCCGTCGCAGCGTCGATCAGCGCGAGCGACGGCTCCATATGGTCGAGGTTGAGCTTGGTGCGGCCGAAATCCGGGTGGGTCTCGATGCCGCCATTGGCGGCGATCAGCAGGCTTCCGTCGTCGCTGACGGAAAGGTCGTGCGTGCCGATGCCGTAGGTGGAATATTCGTCGATGCGGCGGTAGCCGTCGCGAGCATCATAGAGGCCGATCACGCCCCGGTTGGCGTCGAAATCGTTCTCGCTGGCATAGAGCACTCGTCCATCCGGCGAGAAGCAGCCGTGGCCGAAGAAGTGTCGGTCCTCGGTGGCGGCGATCGTCACCGGGGCAGCCTTGCCGGTGCGGTCGATGACCAGCGCGAAGGTGCCGGGGCGCCGGGCGAAGGCGACGAGGTGGCCGGTTGCCGGCGAAAAGGCCATGCCGTGGCTTCGGGCGGGCAGGGGCGTGCGGTCGATGACCGTGCCGTCTTCGGCAAGCACCGCGATGCCGAAACGGCCATCGCTGTCCCGGTAGCCGGACGCAAAGACGGCGTCGGTGCGGGTGAGCGCAAAGGATTCTCCCGCACCGAGCGTCGCGACCCAGGCCGCACCTGCCATGCGCAGGAAGGCGCGCCGGTCGACCAGCGCGCTATGGCGGCCCGTCGCCGCCATCAATCGCCGTCCGAGAAGGAGAAGCCGGAGCCGAGCCCGATGGCGCCGCCATAGCCGCCGTCGAAAGCGAGGATCAGCTCGCGCGTGTTGACGAGCACGAAGTTGATCTTCTGCTGTTCCTCCGGCGTGGAAACGGCCTTCTCCATAGTCGTGTCGATCGTCGGGACCACGCGGCGCAGCGATTTCAGGATGAAGTCGATATTGCCGTTGACCGAGGCGATGCTGGGATCGATCAGCTCTTCCATGCCAGATTTGTCGAACAGCGTTTGCAGGCCCTCGAGATTGGCATCGATCGACGTCCAGGTGTTTTCCGAGCGCCAGAACGCCGCCGATTTCGGCCGGGCGATGCCGCCGTGGCGATAGAAGGTCTCGACGCGCTGGTCGCGCACCGCCTCTGCGCCGTGCACGAGAATGCCGAGCAGCGCGGTCATGGCCTCCTTGCCGGTGCGGAACACCGGGTTCTGCGGGCCGGGATGTTTCCAGTCC
Organism: Shinella kummerowiae; assembly: GCF_009827055.1. GTDB lineage: Bacteria > Pseudomonadota > Alphaproteobacteria > Rhizobiales > Rhizobiaceae > Shinella > Shinella kummerowiae. The sequence continues at coordinate 457,133 of NZ_WUMK01000002.1, read as the reverse complement.
CGCTGTACGCCGTCGGGCGCGTCCCAGGCCGCGACGAGCTGGCCGGCCGTCGTCTCGATATGGCTGGCGACGGCGGCGGCGTATCGGCAACGGAATGTCTCCGGCGCGGTCATCAGCGTTTCGGCGCCGGTGCCGTAGAGGGCGAATTCGATAGCGCCAAAGCCCTGGATGGCGACGCTCTTGCTGCCCATCGTTTCGGCCTTCGTATCCGCCTCGTCCTGTTTCTGAAGCAGCGCCTGCACCTGTTTCAGCCCGGTGCCCTTGCGGTCGGGGTAGAACAGGATGCGCTCGAAGCGGTTGTCCTCGATGACCGGGCCGATCCGCACGATCTCGATATGCCCCCAGTCGGTCACGGCCTGGCGGAAGGCGTCATCGACGGCCTTCCGGCCATCCTCGGATGGGGCCTTGCAGAAAGCGGCGGTCGTTTCGGCCAGCGCGCCGGCGGAGGCCTGGAAGGTGCGGTAGCCGGGGCGGATGACGTCGTCCACGGCGCGGGTCATGATGCCGGTGACGACCTCGTCCGTCAGCTCCGGCAACACCGGTGCACCGCCCTCCTGGGCCGCGGCCGGCAGACTTGTCGCGAGCAGCAGGCCCGTCGCAAGCAGCAGGGTAATCTGCCGGGGCGTGCCCCCCTCATCCGCCTGCCGGCACCTTCTCCCCGCTGGGGAGAAGGGGATTATCGCCGGCGTCTCGTTTTCCCTTCTCCCCCGGGGGGAGAAGGTGGCCCGAAGGGTCGGATGAGGGGGTATTCCACGAAGGCGAGACAGGCCTGCGGCGAGGAGAGGTCCGAAACGATGGAAGGTTGGGCGCCGGGTCAGCATCAGAGACTCTCCAGGAAGGTCAGAAGGGCGTCGCGGTCGTGTTTTTCGAGAGCAGTGAAGCGGTTGCGTGCTGCCTCAGCCTCGCCGCCGTGCCAGAGAATGGCCTCGGTGAGGTTGCGGGCGCGCCCGTCATGCAGGAAGAACGTATGGCCGTTGACGGTTTTTGTAAGGCCGATGCCCCAGAGCGGCGGCGTGCGCCACTCCCGGCCGCTCGCCACGCCGACAGCCTGCCCGTCGGCAAGGCCTTCGCCCATGTCGTGCAGCAGGAAATCGGAATAGGGCCAGATGAGCTGGAAGGCATGGGCCTTGTTTTCGGCATCGCGTCGGGTCACGAATTTCGGTTGATGACAGCTGACGCAGCCGGTTTCGTAGAAGACGCGCTTGCCCGCCAGCGTCTCGGCGAAACTCGCCTTGCGGCGCGCCGGCACGGCGAGGTTTTCCGCGTAGAAGGTTACGAGATCCATGATCGGCGGCGGCGCTTCCACATCGCCGAGCCGTTTCTGCACGCCGTCCGGTCGCTCCAGGCAGGCGGCCTGTGCGGACATGCAGTCGCCCTGGTGCAGCGGCACCTCCGGTGTCGAGATGCCGATGTCGAAAGCGAAGGCGTCGGCGCTCTGCTGGCGCACCGTGGCGGACTGCGCCTTCCAGCCGAACCGGCCCAGCGTCTGCTTGCCGGTTTTCGGGTCGATGGCGACCGCGGCCTTGCCGCTGATCCCGTCTTCATCCGCATCATCGGGGTCGGCGAGCGCCAGGATATCCGCCGCGTGGATCGCCTGGACGAGACCAAGGCCGAGCATGGGCTGGGTGACGCGCGGCGAGAGCGTCGTCGCCGCATCGAGATCGCCATAGGCGAGGTCGGCGACGGAATAGCTCGGCCGGCGAAGGCTGACGACCTCGCCGCCGGCAAGCGCTACCTGCTCTTCCGTGTAGGTGATGACCATGCGGCCCTCGGCCTTGAGGCCGGGCACGGCGAGATCCTGAAGCTGGCGGCCGTAGACGGGGTCCGGCAGGCTCAGCTCGCCAAACGTCTTCAGTGCCGTTTCTTCCTCCGGCGTCGTCGCGGCGCGCGCCAGACGCAGGAACATGGAGGTCGCGTCGGCGGCTCCCTCCGGCGGATGGCCGCGGCCGTCCTTGATATGGCAGGTCTGGCAGGAGCGGGCGTTGTAGAATGGCCCGAGCCCGTCGGAGGCCTGCGTGGACGACGGTGAGGAGACCCAGAGCTTCTGGAACAGTGCATTGCCGAGCTTGAAGGTTTCTTCCTCGGCAAACGTGATGTTTTCGGAAAAGTGCGAAAAGCTGTTGAGGTTGACGGACGCAAGCGAGGTCGCGGCCCCGCCGGACATCGCCTCGTATTGTTCGGCCGCGGAAAAGTCCGTCGTGAGCCGCGTCACGGTCGCGACGCGTTTGCGATCCTTTTCCGACAGGTCGTCGCGCCCGCCATCAGCGGAATGGGCGCCCAGAACAAAAACGCCCGCCGCGACGAAGACCGCGGCAGAAACCGCGAGCAGGCGACGGGCAGGGCGTTCTGTCATGCGTGAAATCGGGCCGCGTCCCGTCGGGAGCGGCCCGCCTTCTATCATTGGAAGACAGCGTTAGGATTATCCAGGCTGTCGGAGCCTTCAAGCTCGATCTTGCCGATGTCCAGCGACCCGATGACGCGTTCGATGGTCTTCGTCTGGTCGATCAGGGTGTCGACGGCGGCCTGCACCACCTTGTTGCCCTCGGCATTGCCTTCGCCGATCATCTGGTCATAGGCTTCGCCGCCTTCCGCACGGTCGACCAGCGCCTTGAAGGCGGCATGGCTGGCGTCGAGCTTGCCCTTCATCTCGGTGTCGAGGGCGGCGTCCTTTTCCGCAACCAGCTCCGAGAGCGACGGGCCGGTCAGCTTCGAGCCGTCGGGACGGGTGTATTCGCCCGTATAGACGGTCTGGATGCCGACGACGTCATAGTAGTGCGAGTTGTGCGTGTTGTCGGAGAAGCAATCGTGCTCTTCTTCCGGATCGTGCAGCAACAGGCCGAGCTTCATGCGCTCGCCGGCGAGTTCGCCGTAGGACAGCGAGCCCATGCCGGTCAGCATCGCCGTGATGCCGGCCTTCGGATCGGCGGTGACGTTCTTGGTGGCGTCGCCATCCGCGGCCCAGGCCTTCACCATCTCTTCGAGATCGGTGACGAGCAGCGAAGAGGCGGCCTTCAGGTAGGCGCCGCGGCGGTCGCAATTGCCGTTGGTGCAATTGGCCTTGTCGTAGTCGGACGCCTGGCGGTTGCCCGCACCCTTGCCGGTGCCGTTCAGGTCCTGGCCCCACAGCAGGAATTCGATGGCATGATACCCGGTAGCGACGTTCGCCTCGACTTCACCGGCCTCGTGCAGTTCCTGCAGCACGGCGGGCGTGATCGTCGTGGCGTCGATCGTCTTGCCGGCGATCTCCAGCTTCGGATTGGCGATGACATTGCCGACGAACAGCGCGTTCTCGTCGCTCTCCGTGCCATAGCTCGGGTCGACATAGTCGATCAGGCCTTCATCGAGCGGCCAGGCATTGACCTTGCCTTCCCAGTCGTCGACGAGCGGGTTGCCGAAGCGATAGGCTTCCGTCTGCTGGTACGGCACGCGCGACTTCAGCCACGCCTCGCGCGCTGCCTTCAGCGTTTCGTCGCTCGGCTTGGCAATGAGGGCATCGACCGCCGCATCGAGCGCCTTGGCGGCATCGAGCGAGTCGGAGAATTTGGCATGGGCGATTTCGGCATAATGCTTGACGATCGCAGCCGGATCGGCCGCCGCATGGGCGGAGCCGATGGCGAGGCTTGACGCCGCCGCAGCAAGCGCAAAGGCGACCGCGCGAAGAGTGGAAGTGGTCATGACGTCTCCTGGTGTCCTGTTTGGCGTGTCCCCCCGACACCGGACGTCGCGGCTTGCTCGACAGCAGGCCGTTGCCCGGATGGCCCGGCAGACCGCCGGGCTCGGGATTATTCAGGCGTTACTGTCATGGACCAAATAAAAACTGGTGTCAAAGTGTATAGTTTAGAACGATTTCAAGCTGTTCTGCCCGTTTTGACAGAGCGCAAACGCCTCAGGCCTTGCGACCCATGGCGCAGAAGAAGAAACCGTCCGTATCGGTGGATGCCGGGGTCAGCGTGACGGTCTTTCCATCGCGCGACCAGGGCTGCGGCTTGTCCGCGCCGAACAGCTTCTGCCACGTATCGGTGACGGGCAATACCTCGAATTCCGGATTGGCCGCACAGAAGCCGTGCACCTGGTCCTCGTTCTCCTGCGGCAGGATGGAACAGGTCACGTAGAGCAGGGAACCGCCCGGCCGCACGAAGGCGCTGGCATTGGCGAGCGCTTCCTGCTGCTGGACGATGCGTTCCTCGAGGTTCTTCTCGGTGAGGCGCCACTTGGTGTCCGGGCGGCGGCGCCAGGTGCCGGTACCCGTGCAGGGCGCGTCGACCAGCACGCGGTCGAACCGCGACTTGAGCGGCGCGAGGCTGGACATGTCCTCGTGGACCTGGACGTTGCGGGTGCCGGCGCGCTTCAGCCGCTCGATGATCGGGGCAAGGCGCTTGCGATCGGTATCGTAGGCGTGCACCTGGCCCTTGTTGTGCATGGCGGCCGCCATGGCGAGCGTCTTGCCGCCGCCGCCGGCACAGAAGTCGAGAACCTGGTCGCCCTCCTGCGGCACGACGAGATCGGCGACGATCTGCGAACCCTCATCCTGCACCTCGAACCAGCCTTTCTGGAAGGCGAGGTCGGCAGTGACGTTCGGCAGGCGCGACGGGCCTTCGCCGGCCGGAATGCGGATGCCTTGCCGGGCAATGGCCGAGGCGACGGCGGCATTGCGTTCCAGCGCCTTCAGCACCTTGTCGCGACCGGCCTTCAGCGTGTTGGCGCGCAGGTCGAGCGTCGGCCGCCCGGCAAGTGCCTTGGCTTCGGTAAGCCACGCATCGGCAAAATTCGTCTCGAAGGCCGGCTGGATCCATTCCGGGATGTCGCCCTGCACATGCGCGGCGGCGCCGTCGAGGGTGCGGGCGTGGAAGGCGACGAGCTTTTCGTCGGAGAGGGCTTCAGGGGCGAAGCGGTCGCCGTCGAATTCGGCGGCCAGCGCCTCGGGGGCGAGGCCCCACTGGCGCAGCAGCACGGCATAGGCAAGGGCCGTGGGGCTGTCATCGTCCATCAGGAAGGCGTGCGACAGTTTCATGCGCAGCGCGTCATAGACGATGTTGCCGATCGCGGCGCGGTCGCCGGAGCCGGCGAACCGATGGGAAAGGCCCCAGTCCTTGAGCGCATCGGCGACGGGGCGCCGCCGCGTCTCGATATCCGTCAGAACCTCGATGGCTCCCGAGAGCCGCCCACCCAATCGCATCCGTTTACTCCGTTTTGCGTCGTGGTAGCGGCGGAACGCGCCGAGAGCAAGCCGGCGCGGACAGATTCACGTGGCGATCAGCCGATGACTTCGTAGCAGATCTTGGCGTGGCCGGAGCGGATCATGCCGATGTTGGAGGCGGCAGCCTTGGAAAGATCGAGCACCCGGCCGCGGATGAACGGGCCGCGATCGTTGATGCGCACCACGACGCTCTTGCCGTTGTTGGCGTTGGTAACCTTCACCTTGGTGCCGAAGCGCAGGCTGCGGTGTGCGGCCGTCATGAGGTTCGGATTCATCCGCTCGCCGGACGCGGTGCGCGAATGCAGCGCATACCACGAGGCACGACCGCAACCGGCGGCCTGAGCATCGGAAAAAGTAACGAAGGTGGAGGAGGCGGCGACGAGAGAAGCGAGCGCGAGGCTGGAGAGCTTGGACAGCATGTAGCGGATGACCCTTGCGGCGAGTTGTGAAAATCCCCTGTGATGCTTGCCCTATGAGGAAGCAAAAGTGGCAAAACCGTGCCTCAACCTGCCGCAATTCTGTCGAATGGCGCGCGGATATACAGTCCATCGCCCACGATGGATTTTTAATCTTCGTTAAGATGACAGAAAAATGTCTTGCGAATCAGTCGCTAAACTGGATCGACTGTGAAGCTGGAACGCCGGTGCGGCATTCGCGCAAATTTTCAGAAAAAACTTCCAATATTAGCAATCACTGCGCAGGAATTCGGCGGCAAAAATAGGGCAGATAAATTTCAGGTTGCATAAAACAGCAAAAGCCATCCCACCGGCCCTGTCCCCTCAGCTCCGCCACTGCCCGGACGAGAAGAGCTCGGCGAGCGATTGACGATAGTTCGGGAAGCGGAATTGGAAGCCCGCTGCACGCAGTTTCGCGTTCGAGACGCGTTTGTTCTCGCCATAGAAAGACCTGGCCATGGGAGAAAGTTCCGCGGTTTCAAACGGAATATCCGGCGGCACCGGCAGGCCCATCAGGTGGGCGGCTTCCGCGACGACATCCTGCGGCGGGCCCGGCTCGTCATCGGTGATGTTCCAGACGCCGCCGAGATGCCCTTGTGCAAGGAACAGGGCCGAGCCGCCGATATCCTCGACGCGGATGCGGTTGAACACCTGTTCCTGCTTGATGAGGCGGCGCGCCGTGCCTTCTTCCATATTGCGCAGCGCATTGCGACCCGGCCCGTAAATGCCGGCAAGGCGCAGCACGGCGACGGGAAGGCCCGATTCCGCTCCGAAGGCGAGCCAATGGCCTTCCGCCTCGACCCGCTCGACGGAGCGGGCGGAGACCGGATTCAATACCGTCTCCTCATTCACCCAGCCGCCCTTGTGGTCGCCATAGACGCCGACGGTGGAGAGGTAACCGGCCCATTCGAGCTTCGGCATCAGCGAGGCGAGCGACGAGCTCTCCATCCGGAAGAGCGGATCGCCGTCCTTGCCGGGGGCGATCGACTGCACGAGATGGGTGGCGCGCGCCATGTCGGCAGCGAGAGTTTCAGAGATGGTACCGCCGTCATAGAGGATCGGTTCGATGCCGAGGGTGCGCAGAGCCTCCGCTTTCTCGGCCGAGCGTGTCGTTCCCGAAACGGTAAAGCCGGCATTCCGGAAGGTTTCGCCGATGGCCTTGCCGGAAAAACCGGCGCCGAGGATCAGGAGGTGCGTCATCGTCCGTCTGCCTTCGCTCTTTCATATTCCGCGCGCACGTCGTCGTCCGCGTCGTCTGCCCTTCCTGCCGCAAATTGCCGGAATTCGGAAGGTGTCATCAGCCGGCAAAGCGCCCATGCGGCCATGCCGCGCACCACGGGCGCGGCGTCGTCGGCAAGGCGCGTGCAGGGCGCGATGAGGCTGCGGTCACCGGAATTGCCGGCGGCGATGAGCGTGTTGCGCACGAAGCGGTCGCGGCCGATGCGCTTGACGGGCGAGCCGGAGAAATGCGCGCGAAACCCCAGATCGTCGAGCGCCAGGAAGTCGGCGATGGCCGGCACCTTCAGCTCCTCGCGCGCGACGAGCTTCATTTCCGAGGCGCTGGCGGCGAACTTGTTCCAGGGACAGGCGGCGAGACAGTCGTCGCAGCCATAGATGCGGTTGCCGATCTTTTCGCGGAATTCCGGCCCGATCGGGCCCTTGTGCTCGATGGTGAGGTAGGAGATGCAGCGGCGCGCATCGAGTTTGTAGGGTGCGGGAAACGCGTCCGTCGGGCAGGCGTCGAGGCAGGCGCGGCAGGAGCCGCAATGATCACGCTCCGGTTCGTCGCGGAAGAGATCGACCGTGGTGAAGAGGCTGCCGAGGAACAGCCAGGAGCCGTGCGTTCGGCTGACCAGGTTGGTGTGTTTGCCCTGCCAGCCGAGGCCGGCAGCGGCGGCGAGCGGCTTTTCCATCACCGGCGCCGTGTCGACGAACACCTTGACGTCCGCCCCGCCACGCGCGGCAAACCGCGTCGCCACTTCCTTGAGCTTGCCCTTGATGATGTCGTGGTAGTCGCGGTTCTGGGCGTAGACCGAGATGGCCGCCCGGTCCGGCATGGCGAGCACGGCGCGCGGATCGTGTTCCGGACCATAATTCATGCCGAACAGCACGACGGAGCGCACATCGCTCCACAGCACCCGCGGATCGGCGCGGCGGGCTTCCGTCTCGGCCATCCAGTCCATCGTGCCGTGATAGCCGGCGGCGAGGAAGTCGGCGAGGCGGGGCGGTGCGTCAGGGATCGAGTCGGGGCCGGTGATGCGACAGAGGTCGAACCCCTTGTCCGCCGCTTCCGCCTTGACGAAATCGGTCAGGCGGCGCCGGAGCCTCTCGTCGCCCGACATGGGTTCGTCCTCAGAAGTCCAGGTCCGCGTAGTGCGAGACCGGGGTGACGCCGCGCACGCGCTCGGCGAGCAGCGGACGGAAGGAGGGGCGGGACTTCAGCCGCTGGTACCAGTCCTTGGCCTGCGGCGCGTCGGCCCAGTTGATCTCGCCCATATAGTCGAGCACCGAAATCATCGCGGCCGCGGCAAGGTCGGCATAGCTCAGCCGGTCGCCGGCGAGATAGGTACGCGAGCCGGCGAGCCAGGAGAGATACTTCATGTGCTGGCGGATATTGGCGCGCGAATTGCGCAGGATCTTGCTGTCCGGCGGGCCGCCGCCCTGGTCCGGCGTCATCTGCAGCTTGAAGATCCGCTCGCGCACCAGCGGCCGCGTCACGTCCTGTTCCATCTTCTGCAGGAACCATTCGGTCAGGCGACGGATCTCCGCCCGTTGAAACGGGTCTTCGGCGAGCAGCCGGCGATCGCGCTTCAACACGCCGTGCGTCTCGTCGAGATATTCCGAGATGATGCTCGCGCCACAGAGCGCGCGCATGCTGTCATCGACATAGACGGGCAGCGTTCCGGCCGGGTTGAGCGCCAGGAAATCGCGTCGGTTCTCCCACGGCGCCTCCTCGGCAAGCTCCGTCTGGAAGCCGTATTCCGAAAGGATCAGGCGGACGAAGCGCGACGCGGAAGACATCGGATGATGATAGAGTGTGGGCATGTACGCTGCTTTTACTCGTCTTGCGGAAGGGGCGATGCCGGGCCTGCCGCTTCATGCGGAACTGATTTGGCGACGGCTGATTTGACGAACCTATAGAAATTTGGTGGTACAAACACAAGCGAATCGGGCTTTTTGCCGTAAGCCTGCTTCACTTTCATGCCTTCCTTTCCCAGTCTCAAGGAACTTTCATGGCAGATCAATCGATTGTCAGCGCCCTTATCCTCGGTCTCATCGAGGGCCTGACCGAATTCATCCCGGTGTCCTCCACCGCCCACATCCTGCTTGCCGGGCACTTTCTCGGCTTCAAGTCGCCGGGCAACAGCTTTGCCGTCTTGATCCAGCTCGGCGCCATCCTGGCGATCCTCTCCGTCTATGCGGCGAAACTGCTGCGCATCGCCTTCGCGCTGCCGTCGAGCCCTGAGGCCCGGCGTTTTGTGCTCACCGTGCTCGTCGCCTTCCTCCCGGCGGCGGTCATCGGCGCACTCGCGCATGATTTCATCAAGACGGTGCTGTTCGAGACGCCGATGCTCATCTGCATCGTGCTGATCATCGGCGGCGTCATTCTCTATGTGATCGACCGGCTGCCGCTGCAGCCACGCTATACGGATGCGATGACCTACCCGCCGTCGCTCGCCTTCAAGATCGGCCTCTGCCAGTGCCTCGCGATGATCCCGGGCACCTCCCGCTCGGGCGCCACGATCGCCGGCGCGCTGCTGATGGGCACCGACAAGCGTTCGGCGGCGGAATTCTCGTTCTTCCTCGCCATGCCGACCATGGTCGGTGCCTTCACGCTCGATCTCTACAAGAACCGTGATGCGCTGTCGTCGGACGACCTGCTTCTGGTCGGCGTCGGCTTTGCCGCCGCCTTCGTGGCCGGTCTGTTCGTCGTGCGCAAGCTGCTCGACTTCGTGTCGCGCCGCGGCTTCACGCTGTTTGCGATCTGGCGAATCGTCGTGGGAACGCTGGGCCTGATCGGCCTGCTGATCTGGGGCTGACGCGAAAGGTTTTGGCCGATCTCAGGATCGGCCAAAGCTTACTTGACCGATGCGGTCGTGCAGGGGTCGACGCCGTAGGCCGGCGAGCAGCCATGCTTGCCCGCGGAGACCGTCGAGGGCGCGGCAAAGGATCCGGCCACGATAATCAGAGCCGAAAATCCGAAGAAGATTGCAATTGCCTTGCCCATGGGCGGAGAAGCCTCTCAAAGTCCTGAAAATACGCCGCAGAACTGTCCTTCAGGACAACGCGACGGGGGCGGTGTTTATTCGCTGGCCCGAAGACAAGCAATATCGCGACATGCTGAATCCCGCGTAAATACCGCAACGCTTTTTTTAACCGCTGCATAAGTGCAACAGGGCGATCAAAGCGCTTTCAGAAAACGACGCGGCCGCCGCGGGGAATGCCCCTGCGGCGGCCGTTTCTTACCGTCAAAAAGCGGGATCAGGCCGTCTTGTCGACGCGCGTGAACTGGCCCTGCGTGCGGTAGCGCACGAGATAGCTCGGCAGGATCGCTTCCGCGAGGGTCGGCTCGATGCCGATGGCCTCGAGCGTGCGGCCTTCGTTCCTGGCATCATCCGAAACCACGTTGTCCGAGCGCAGCAGCGTCACCTGGTCGGCGGTGAGCGGCGGCGAAATGAAGGGCACCAGCGAGGCGATGGAGCCGATCAGCGAGGCGATGCCGAAGGGCAACGAGACGAGCGGGTTCTTGCGATCGACCACGCGCAGCATCAATTCGAGACACTGGCGGAAGGTCAGCACTTCCGGGCCGCCGAGTTCGTAGATGCGGCCGCGTTCGATCGTGCCGTCCACCGAGCGGGCGACGGCTTCCGCGACGTCGGCGACATAGACCGGCTGGAACTTCGTGTGGCCGCCGCCGATCAGCGGCAGCGCCGGCGCGTAGCGCGCCATGGTGGCGAACTTGTTGAAGAAGCCATCCTCGGGGCCGAAGACGATGGAGGGGCGCAGGATGACGGCGTCCGGCACGGTGCGCAGCACGGCGGCTTCGCCACGACCCTTGGTGCGGGCGTAGGAGGACTGCGACGTCTCGCTGGCGCCGATCGCGGAAATGTGGGTGAGCTTGGCACCGGCCGCGCGGGCGGCTTCAGCAACCGCACGGGCGCCAAAATCCTGCACGGCGTCGAAGGTGTTGCGGCCGCTCTCGAAGAGCACGCCGACACAGTTGATGACATGGTCGGCGCCTTCGACGGCGCGGTCGACCGACTGGCGGTAGCGCAGGTTTGCCTGGACGAAGGATATCTGGCCGACGCCGCCGATCGGCTGCAGGAAGCCGGCAAGGTCCGGGCGACGCACGGCGACGCGGATACGGTAGCCGCGGCGTGCCAGCGCGCGCACCACATGACGCCCGACGAAGCCCGAGCCGCCGAAGACGGTGACGAGCGGCGGAAGGTTGGACAAGGTCATGGGGCTGCTCCTGAAAGGATAGGAAAGGTAGGTAGGGCCTACATAGCCCAAAGTGCTGACAAGGTGAAGCGCGGCGAAGCGTCTCTCTCGCCGGGTTTTGTGAAGGCTTTGCGCGGGCCGGTCAGAGGCCTTCGACCACCACCATCTCGGCATCGGCCACTTCCTGGCGGATGGCAGCGGCGATCTGGTATTCCGGCGAGTTGTAACAGTCGACGGCGGCCTGCAAGGAGGGGAATTCGATGATCACGTTGCGGGCGCGCACGCGGCCTTCCAACTGTGCATAGGCACCGCCGCGGGCAACGAAGTTCGCGCCGTATTTCTCGAAGGCCGGCTTGGCGGCAGCGACATAGTCCTTGTAGCGTTCGGCATCCCGCACATCGACCTGTGCAATCCAGTAGCCCTTGGGCATGTCTTACTCCCTGCTTTGTTATCGACGTTGCTGTCGGGATTCTGCCTTATCCGCCTGCCGTCGCCAACGTCCCGTTTCCCTTCTCCCCCACGGGGAGAAGGTCGTCGAAGGCCGGATGAGGGGGACCCCTGTAGCTGGCTGTTATTTCACGCTGTCAGCGCGCCGTCCATCTCGGCGAGGATGGCCCTGGTCGCGGCGAGCGGGTCGGCGGCGTTGACGATGGGGCGGGCGACCACGAGGTGACTGGAACCGGCCTTCAAGGCGTCGAACGGCGTCATCACGCGCTTCTGGTCGCCGAGGTCTGCACCCGCCGGGCGGATGCCGGGGGTGACGATTGCCATGTCGGGGCCAACGATTTTCCGCACGGCCTTGGCCTCCTCGGCGGAGCAGACGACACCGCCCATGCCGGCGATGCGCGCCTGTTCGGCGCGGCGCAGCACCAGCGTGTGCGGATCGTATTCATAGCCGGCGTCGATGACGTCCTTGGCATCCATGGAGGTGAGTACCGTCACGCCGAGCAGGCAGAGGTCGGATCCCTTGGCGGCGGACACGGCGGCGGCCATGGCCTTGGGGTAGGCGTGCAGGGTGAGCATGGACATGCCCATCTTGACGATGTTCTCGACGCCCTTCGCCACCGTGTTGTCAATGTCGAGCAGCTTCATGTCGAGGAAGACCTTCTTGCCGTCCTTGGCAAGGTCGCGGGCGAATTCGAGACCGCCGGCGAAGACCAGCTGGTAGCCGATCTTGTAGAAAAGGGCCGTACTGCCCAGCGACCGGACCACCTTTTCCGCCTCCGCGATGGTTGGAACATCGAGGCCAACGATCAGGCGGTCGCGCGCGGACATGGTCAAATCCCTTTCCAAAACTCCATTGGCGTCCAGTCGCATGTGACGGCACGGTCTGCAAGCCGGAAAGCAAAAAGATTGCCGCCGCCCGCCGGTTGATCGCCGTCTCTGCGGATCGGGGTGCCCTTGAGGTGGCATTTCAGCAAGGTGCCGACGCCGCCATGGCCGACGAAGGCGATGGGGATTGCGGGGTCATGGTCGGCCAGCACCCGCTCGACGGCCGAAACGATGCGTGCCTGCGCATCCACCGCCCGCTCCCAGCCGCGAAAACTCTGCTCGGGATGGGCGAAGAACCAGTCGGCCGCCTCCTCGAAGGCGTCGGGCCGCAGGAAACCGGTGGCGGAACGGTCGTTCTCGCCCATGGCATGGTCGGTCTCGATGGTGAGGCGGCCGGCGGACAGGATATCCGCCGTCTCGGTCGCCTTGCGCTCTGTGCTCGCCACGAAGCGGCCGATCTGGCGTGACCAGTCGGCAGAGGCAGCAAGCAAGGCACGCTCGCGGCCGCGCTCTGACAGGCCCCAGTCGGGCACCGGCACGGCCGGGTCGATCAGCACCTGTGGATGGGTGATGTAGAGGGCGTACATCGCCGCGCCTCAATGGGTGCGGCGGTAGGTCCAGAGCTGCGCCGGCGGGATGTTGCGCACGACGAAGTCGAGATGCGTGATCTGGTAGCGGTCCGGCATGGCGACGACGGGGGAGAGCGGACCATAGGAGATCTGCACCACGGGGCGACCGGCCGGAATGCGCGACAGCAGGTCCTCGATCAGCGACACGCGTTTGTGCATCGGGAAGTTAAGGAGCGGCACGGCGGAGATGACGCTGTCGAAGGTCGCATCGCGCAACGCGCCGAGCGTCTTGTCGAGGTCGAAGGCATCGCCGTTGATGAAGTTCACGCCGTCGAAACGTTCGACGAGGTGGTTGTAAAAATCCGTCGAGAATTCGACCGAAGTCAGCTTTTCCGGGGCAAGGCCGGTTCCGAGGATCGCCTTGGTGATGACGCCGGTGCCCGGGCCGAGTTCCAGAACGGGCAGGCCGGAGGCGGGATTGACGACGCTTGCCATGCGGCGCGCGGTGATCGAGGAGGTGGGAATGATGGAACCGACGGCCCGCGTGTTGCTCATCCAGCCCTTGAAGAAACGGATTTCGTCGTCGAACTTCTTGCCCAGCCGTTCCTTGACCTTCACACGCAACGTCATGCCATTCCCCCTTCATGGTGTCATCGATGGGCCGTCGGCGGGCTTCATTCCCGTCCGCGTCGTCGGACCATGGCGAATATGTGACGCGGTTTGCGTCAAAAACAAGTCTGATTGCGCCGTCGCCCGCAAGTTTCTTGAGGGCGGCTGCGCTCACGAAAAAAAGAACCCGCCGGATGGCCGGCGGGTTCCACAACGGTTTCCCGATGTCGAGACCGCAGGCCTAGACGCGCATCGGCATGAGCACGTAGAGGGCGTCGTCGCCGGCGAGATCCCGCACCAGCGTCGGCGAGCCCGGATCGGCCAGCATGAACACGGCTTCCGTGCCGGAGAGCTGCGAGGTGATATCGAGCAGGTATTTGGCGTTGAAGCCGATTTCCAGCGGGTCGCTTTCGTAGCCAACCGCCAGCTCTTCCGTCGCACTGCCCGAATCCGGGTTGTTGACGGTGAGCGTCAGCTGGCCTTCGCCCAGCGCCAACTTCACGGCGCGGCCGCGCTCGGAGGAAATGGTGGAAACGCGGTCGACGGCCTGCGCGAAGGACTGGCAATCGATCTTCAGTTCCTTGTCGTTGCCGGTCGGGATGACGCGCTGGTAATCCGGGAAGGTGCCGTCGATCAGCTTCGAGGTCAGCACGATCGAGCCGATGGTGAAGCGGATCTTCGCATCCGAGACTTCGACGGTGACGATGAGGTCGGGGTTGTCGACCAGCTTCTGCAACTCGCCGACCGTCTTGCGCGGAATGATGATGCCCGGCATGCCTTCCGAGCCCGACGGGGCCTCGACATCGGCGCGGGCGAGGCGGTGACCGTCGGTGGCGACGGCGCGCAGCTTGAGCTGGCCGTTGCTTTCGATCGTGTGGATGAAGATGCCGTTCAGGTAATAGCGGGTCTCTTCCGTCGAGATCGCGAACTGCGTGCGATCGATCAACATTTTCAGATCCGTCGCCTTGAGGCGGAACGTGTGGGAGAAGCTGCCGGCGGTGAGGTCCGGGAAGTCGGACTGCGGCAGGCATTGCAGCGAGAATTTCGAGCGGCCGGACGTGACCGTCATGGACGAGCCGTCGGCATTGGTGGCGAGCGCCACTTCGGACCCGTCGGAGAGTTTGCGCACGATGTCGTAGAGCAAATGCGCCGGGACGGTCGTGGCACCGGCCTGTTCAACCTGCGCCGGCGTCGCCTCGGTGATCTCGAGGTCGAGGTCGGTCGCTTTCATGTCGAGGCTTGCGCCGTCCGAGCGCAGGAGCACGTTCGAGAGGATCGGGATCGTGTTGCGCCGTTCGACCACGCGATGAACGTGGTTCAGCGACTTCAGAAGATTGGACCGCTCGAGAGTAATGCGCATGAACTGTACCGCTTTCGACCGCTAGTGCGCCGGAAACCGGCGCGGCATTGCCTTGGAGTTCCGGTGGTGCCGGAAGGATGTGGACGGGCAAAATGGCAGAAACTGGCGCATCATTGCAAGTGCTAACGGCGCGGGACACAGGATAGTCAACGGCCGGACCTTGCCGGGGCATGCGCACTCGCCCATAAGGAGACAAAAGTGCGGCTCCCCGGGAGCCGGAAAGGTATCGGACAATGCGGGACGAGGGTGCGGCGAGCGGAGCGAGCGAAAACGCGAAAAGCTTTCGCCTGCACAATGCCGTCATCCCGGCCCGTCCGTTGGAACCGGCGCTCTATCTGGTCGCAACCCCGATCGGCAATCTCTCCGACATCACGCTGCGTGCGCTGGAAACGCTGGCCGGCGCCGACGTGCTCGCCTGCGAGGACACTCGCGTCACCCGCGTGCTGCTCGACCGCTACGGCATCGTCAACCGGCCCTATGCCTATCACGAGCACAATGCGGACGAGGCCGGCCCGCGCCTCATCGCCGCGCTCGAAGCGGGAAAGTCCGTGGCGCTGGTTTCGGATGCCGGCACGCCACTCGTCTCAGATCCCGGTTACCGCCTTGCGCTGCTCGCCATCGAGGCCGGCCACCGCGTCGTGCCCATTCCCGGTGCCTCCGCGCCGCTTGCCGCCCTCGTCGGCTCCGGCCTGCCGAACGATGCCTTCTTCTTCGCCGGTTTCCTGCCGACCAAGGACAAGGCCAAGCGCGATCGTCTCGCCGAGCTGGCGAATGTCCCGGCGACGCTGCTGTTCTTTGAATCGCCGCATCGCATCGCCGCGACGGTTGCTGCCGCCGCCGACGTGCTGGGCGAGGGGCGTGTCGCCTGCGTCTGCCGCGAACTGACCAAGACATTCGAGGAATTCCGTCGTGGACCCCTCGGCGATCTCGCCGCCTTTTATGGTGACGGCCACACGGTGAAGGGCGAGATCGTCTTCGTCATCGCCCCGCCGGGCGAGGCGGCGGCCCCCGAGGCGGCGGATGTCGACCGGCTGCTTTCGGCGCTCGTCAAGGACATGTCGGCCGGCAAGGCGGCGACGGAGGCGGCACGCCAGACCGGCCTGCCGCGCCGCGACCTCTACCAGCGCCTCATCGACCTGAAGGGTGGCGATGCGGGATAATAAGGCGGATCCGAGCCGGCTCAAGGCCTTCCGCCGCGGACATGTCTCCGAATACATCGCTGCACTCTATATGGTCGCCAAGGGCTACCGCATAAGTGCCATCCGCTATCGCACGAAACTTGGCGAGATCGACATCATCGCCCGGCGGGGCGACCTGGTCGTTTGCGTGGAAGTGAAAGCCCGGCGCGATATCGACAGCGCCGTCTTTGCCGTCACCGGTACGGCCCAGAACCGCATTCGCGCGGCCAGCGAACTCTGGCTCTCCCGCCAGCCGGACGCTCATCGCCTGTCGTTACGGTATGATATCGTCGCGGTGCGTCCCTGGCGTCTTCCAAAACACCTTGTGGATGCGTTTTGATCAAAAGGAAAATGTAACGAAACTGACATGAAAGCGTAACGCGCCCGTCATGGTCGCCCCTTAGTGCACCCCTCACACCAAATCCGGTGAAGAGGAGCAACCCATGTTCAAGCCGCTTTCCCTCGCAGGTTTCGCACTCGCAATCTCCGCCACGACGTCGATGGCCGCCACCAACATCACCTGGTGGCACGGCATGGCCGGCCGCAACGGCGAAGTCATCAACGAAGTCGCCCAGAAGTTCAACGCTGCCCAGTCGACCTGCGCCATCACGCCGGTTTCCAAGGGCACCTACGAAGAAGCGCTCGCTTCCGGCATCGCGGCCTTCCGTTCGGGCGAACAGCCGAACATCCTGCAGGTTTTCGACGCCGGTGCGGCGACGATCATCAATGCTCCGGGCGCCGTCATTCCGGCTGAAGATCTGATCACCCAGGCCGGCTACACCTTCGACCGCGAAGCCTTCATCGAAGGCGTGCGTTATTTCTACGCCGCGCCGGATGGCAAGTTCGTCGGTATGCCGTTCAACTCCTCGGCGCCGATCATGTATGTCAACACCGAAGCCCTCGAAAAGGCCGGTGTCGAAGCTCCGAAGACCTGGGAAGAGTTCGAGGCGGTTGCGCCGAAGCTCAAGGAAGCCGGCTACCTGCCGCTCGTCCAGTCGCAGCTGACCTGGCAGTTCACCGAGAACTTCTTCTCGCGCCACAACATCCAGTTCGCGACGAACAACAACGGTTACGACTCGGTCGTCGACACCGAGATCAACATGACCGACCCGAACCTCATCATGATGTTCACCAAGCTCAAGGCCTGGGCTGACGAAGGCTATTTCGGCTATTACGGCGCCGGCTGGAACGACAACCAGAAGCTCTTCGAAGAAGGCAAGGCCGCCTTCTGGATCGGTTCCTCGGGTTCGTTCGGCGGCCTCCAGAAGACCGCGCAGAAGCCGTTCTCGGCAACCTTCCTGCCCTACTGGAACAGCATCGAGGGTGCGGGCACCAACACCTTCATCGGTGGCGCGGCTCTCTTCGCCATGTCCGGCAAGCCGGAAGCCGAAAACAAGTGCACGGCCGACTTCTTCCAGTTCCTGACCTCGCCGGAAATCCAGAAGTTCTACCACCAGGCAACCGGCTACGTCGCCATCACCAAGGCTGCCTACGAACTCGCGAAGTCGGAAGGCTACTACAAGGAGAAGCCGGCTGCCGAAGTCGGTATCCAGCAGCTCATGCTGAAGTCGGGTGACTGGTCGAAGGGGTATCGCCTCGGCTTCTACCCGCAGATCCGCGAGATCATGGAGCGTGAATACGGCCGCATCTTCGCCGGCGAAACCTCGGTCGAGGACGCCATGAAGACGATCGAGACCGAAGCGAACGAACTGCTCGCCCGCTTCGCCAAGACCGCCGGCTGATACTGCCATCTGCTGAAATTCGTGCCGGGGGCGTCCTGCTCCCGGCACGCCGCTATGAAGGTGGCTCCATGAAGCGCGTGCAATTCTCCTCCGTCTATCTGCCCTATCTCTTCATCGCGCCGCAGATGGCGATCATCTTCGTGTTCTTCTACTGGCCCTCCGTGCAGGCGATCCAGTCGTCCTTCTATCTCGAAGACCCGTTCGGCTTCGGCGCCACCTTCGTGGGCCTCTCCAACTATTCTGATGCACTGGGCTCCGTGCAGTATCAGGCGATCGCTCGCTTCACGGTCGTCTTCACGGTGCTGGTCACCTTTCTCTCGCTGGGCATCGGCATGCTGCTCGCCGTCAAGGCCGATGCGGTGCTGAAGGGCAGCTCGACCTACAAGACGCTGCTGATCTGGGTCTATGCCATCGCCCCGCCGGTCGCCGGCCTGATGGGCATGATGTTCTTCGACCAGCATATCGGCCCGCTGGTGAAGTTCGCGGCGCTGTTCGGCTGGGATATGAAGGTCGGCCTCAACTACAACGACACGGCAATCGCCATGATCATCGTGTCGGTGTGGAAGCAGATCCCCTACAATTTCATTTTCATTCTCTCAGGGCTCCAGAGCATTCCCGTCTCGGTGCGCGAAGCCGCTGCCATCGACTGCCGCTCGGGCTTCCGCCGCTTCTGGACGATGACGTTACCGCTGCTCGCCCCCACCGCCTTCTTCCTGCTCATCATCAACATGACCTATGCGCTGTTCGACACGTTCGGCGTCATCGACGTGATGGTGAAGGACAAGGCGGCCAACAACCCGATCACGCTCGTCTACAAGGTCTATATGGACGGCTTCCGCGGCAACGACCTCGGCGGCTCCTCGGCCCAGTCCGTCATCCTGATGATCGTCGTCTTCGTGCTCACCATCTTCCAGTTCCGCTTCATCGAGCGGCGCGTCCATTACAATTGAGAGGGCGCCCGCCATGAACCGCATCCGTCTCGTCGATCACCTCGTCCTCCTGCTCGGCGTCTTCGTCATGGTGGCGCCGGTCGTGGTCGCCTTCATGACCTCGACCCACGACGCGGTCGACATCCATCGCAATGGCCTGTCGTTTACGTGGGGCGGCCATTTCACCGAGACCTACAACACCGTGCTGACGCGCAAGGGCGGTTTCACCGGCGACATCACCGGCGCGCGCATGATCCTCAATTCGCTGATCCTCGGTATCGGCTTTGCCGCCGGCAAGATCGTGTTGTCGATGCTGGCCGCCTATGCGATCGTCTATTTCCGCTTCCGCTTCGGCACGCTGTTCTTCTGGATGATCTTTACGACGCTGCTCCTGCCGCTCGAAGTGCGCATCGTTCCCTCCTACGAGGTGATGACCAAGCTCGGACTGACCAACACCTATACCGGCCTCATCGTCCCGCTGCTGGCATCCGCCACCGGCACCTTCTTCTTCCGCCAGTTCTTCAAGTCCGTGCCGGAGGAACTGCTGGAGGCCGCGCGCATTGATGGCGCCGGGCCGGTCAAGTTCTTCTTCGACATCCTGGTGCCGCTCTCGCGCACCATGATCGCCGCCATCTTCATCATCATGTTCGTCTATGGCTGGAACCAGTATCTCTGGCCGACACTGATGACCACCGACGAGCGCTTCTTCACGCTGGTGCGCGGCATCAAGCAGATCCTGCTCGTCTGGGTCGGCTCCAACATTCCCGATTACAACGAGGCCTTTGCGCTGGCGATCCTCGCCATGCTGCCACCCGTGATGATCGTGCTGATCTTCCAGCGCTGGTTCATCAAGGGCCTCACCGAAAGCGACAAGTAAGGAACCTCCCCCATGGCATCGATCGGCATCAAGGACGTATCGAAGATCTACAATGGCGGCGTGACCGCGGTCAGCGCCGTCAATATCGACATTGCCGACGGTGAATTCATCGTGCTCGTCGGCCCGTCCGGTTGCGGAAAGTCGACGCTGCTGCGCATGGTCGCCGGGTTGGAGACGATCAGCGAGGGTAGCGTGACGATCGGTGACCGGGTGGTCAACGACGTCGATCCGGCCGACCGCGACATCGCCATGGTGTTCCAGAACTACGCGCTCTACCCGCACATGTCGGTCTACGACAACCTCGCCTACGGCCTGAAGAACCGCCGCACCCCGAAGGCCGAGATCGATGCGCGTGTGGCGGAAGCCGCCCGCATGCTGGAACTCCAGCCCTATCTGGAGCGCAAGCCGCGCGCGCTTTCCGGCGGCCAGCGCCAGCGCGTCGCCATGGGCCGCGCCATCGTGCGCAAGCCGTCCGCCTTCCTGTTCGACGAACCGCTGTCGAACCTCGATGCCAAGCTGCGCGTCTCCATGCGCGGCGAGATCAAGCGCCTGCAACGCCGTGTCGGCACGACCTCGATCTATGTCACGCACGACCAACTCGAAGCCATGACGCTGGCCGACCGTCTCGTGGTGCTCTCCGGCGGAAAGATCGAGCAGATCGGCCGCCCGCTCGAAGTTTACCACCGCCCGGCCACGACCTTCGTCGCGAGCTTCATCGGCTCGCCGGCCATGAACCTCGTCAGCGGCGAAGTGCATGGCAGCAAGCTGGCACTCGGCCCGGCGCTGATCGAGCTCGGCGCGACGGTGCCCACGCAAGGGGCCGTCACCGTGGGATTGCGCGCGGAAGACCTGCGCCTGCACCAGGGGCTGGATGGCAGCATGCCGTTCCGCATCGACTATGTCGAGGAGCTGGGCGCGCAGCGCCTCGTGCACGGCCTCGTCGGCGATCAGCCGATGGTCGCTGCTCTTTCGGCGGAAATCCCGCTTCCGGAAACGGCCTCGCTGTCGATCGCGTCCTTCCGGCTGCATTTCTTCGATACGGCCAGCGGTCGCCGCATCGACTGGGCGGGCGAGAGGGCGGGAGCAGCCGCCACGTCCACCGTGGAGTTCGTGATATCATGATCCGTTCGACCGTCGACAGGCTTCCGGCACCCTCTTTGGAGGAGCGCGCGACCATTGCCGGCCTCGAAAAGTCGATCGCCGCGCACGATGCCCATATGGCGGACCTTGCCTGCATGAATGCTGTCGAGGTGGGCGGCCGGGCCGAGCGCGCCGAGCCGCTGCCCTTTCCCTTCACCGTTGCCGCCTGGAACCTGGAGCGCTGCCTGTTTCCGCTGCAAAGCGCCGAACATCTGGGGGCGACCGGCGCCGAGATCGTGCTGCTCTCCGAAATGGACGACGGCATGGCCCGCACCCGCCAGCGCCACACCACGGCGGAGGTCGCCGACGAACTCGGCATGGCCTATCTCTACGGCGTCGAATTCATCGAGCTCGGTCTCGGCTCGGAGACCGAGCTGGAATTCTGCAAGGACAGATTCAACCGGCGCGGCCTGCATGGCAACGGCCTGATGTCGACCGTGCCGCTGCACGAACCCTTTCTGCTGCGCCTGGCGGGCGAACGCCTCTGGTTCATGGGCGAGGTCGACCAGCCGCGGCTTGGCGAGCGCATGGCGATCGGCGCCGTCATCAACACGGAATCCGGCCCGCTGGTGCTTGCCTCCACCCATTTTGAGAGTGCGACCACCGCCGCCTACCGCGAGCGCCAGATGGTTGGCCTGATGGATGCGCTGGATGCCGCCTTCCCGGGGCGTCCGCTCATCATCGGCGGCGATCTCAACACCGGCAACCACGCCGACGGTGATTTCGAGGCCGAGGGCCTCTTTGCCCGCGCCGCCGAGCGTGGCTTCACCCGCCATGGTGGCCCGCTCGACACGATGACGACACGCCCCAGCCTCATCACCCGCTGGCCCGAACGGGCGATGAAGCTCGACTGGTTCCTCACCCGCGGCCTCGCGGTCTCCGAGACCCGCATCGTCTCCTCGCTCTGCCCCTCCGGCCGGCCATTGTCCGATCACGACCTCATCACCTGCCGAATCGATGGTTTTGCCTGAGGTGAGAATGTGACGAATGCTTAAAATGCCACCGATTGTTTGAACGACACCGTTACCGCTATCGCCTAGTCTCCCGCCACGACTTGCAAGGGGGATGAAATGGTACTGAAACTGATGCTTGCTGCCATGGTCGGTGTCGCCGTGCGCAACCGGCAGGCCGACATGAACGCGCCGCGGCCGCTGATCGCGTCTTCGCTCGACAAGCTGGAAATGGCGCCGAATCCGATCGAGCCCTCCTGGGTGATCGCCGGCGACCCGCAGGCACGGCTGTCGCTGCATTCGCGCGCCTACGACGACCAGGCGACGACGGCGATCTGGGATTGCACCGCTGGCACCTTCCGCTGGTATTTCGGCTGGGACGAGACCGTGATGATCCTCGACGGCGAAGTTCATGTCACCGGCGAAGACGGCAGCGAGCGCACGCTGAAGGCCGGCGACATCGCCTATTTCCCCGGCAAGAGCTGGGCGACCTGGCATATCGACAGCTACGTGCGCAAGATCGCCTTCTGCCGCAAGGAATTCCCGGCTCCAATCAATCTTGCCTTGAAGCTGCGCGATCGGCTGCGCGGCGGCCGGCAGGCGCCCGGCGGGCTGGCGGCCTGAGAAAAACCCATGGTAACGATTGACGGGGGTCGTGCTGGGCAAGCACGGCGCCCGTTGCCATTGTGCCTGCCGCATCCTACATGTGTCGGGCATTCCTGAGGGGACTTTTCATGGCAAAGATCAAGAACGTCGCGGTCCAGATGGACCACGTGTCGACCATCAACATCGCCGGCGATTCCACCTTCGCCATGAGCCTCGAGGCGCAAAGCCGCGGCTACAAGCTTTTCCACTACACGCCGGACCGTCTCAGCCTGCGCGACGGCAGGGTCTATGCCACCGTCGAGCCGATGGAGCTGCGTGACGTCAAGGGTGACCACTACACGCTGGGCACGGCCGAGCGCATCGACCTCTCGACGATGGACGTGGTGCTGCTGCGCCAGGATCCGCCCTTCGACATGTCCTACATCACCTCCACGCACCTCCTGGAGCGCATCCACCCG
Source organism: Shinella kummerowiae (assembly GCF_009827055.1). Lineage (GTDB taxonomy): Bacteria > Pseudomonadota > Alphaproteobacteria > Rhizobiales > Rhizobiaceae > Shinella > Shinella kummerowiae. The sequence continues at coordinate 434,349 of NZ_WUMK01000002.1, read as the reverse complement.
AAGACGCTGGTGGTCAACGATCCGGCCTGGGTGCGCAATTCGCCGGAAAAGATCTTCGTCACCGAATTCGCCGATCTGATGCCGGCAACGCTGATCACCCGCGACGCGAGCGAAATCCGTCGTTTCCGTGACGAGATGGGCGACATGATCCTGAAACCGCTCTACGGCAATGGCGGTGCGGGCGTGTTCCATTCCACCAAGGACGACCGCAATCTTTCCTCGCTGCTCGAAATGTTCGGCCAGATGTTCCGCGAGCCCTTCATCGCGCAGCAATACCTGCCGGATGTGCGCAAGGGCGACAAACGCATCATCCTCGTCAACGGCGAGCCGGTCGGCGCCATCAACCGCGTTCCCGCCGAGCACGACGCCCGCTCCAACATGCATGCCGGCGGTCGCCCCGAGCCGACGGAGCTGACGGCGCGCGAAAAGGAAATCTGCGCCCGCATCGGCCCGTCGCTGCGCGAACGCGGCTTCCTGCTCGTCGGCATCGACGTCATCGGCGACTACATGACCGAGATCAACGTGACGTCGCCCACCGGCATCCGCGAGGTCAAGAAATTTGGCGGCGCCGACATTGCAGCCCTCCTCTGGGACGCCATCGAGAAGAAGCGCTAAAGCCTTCTTCCCAGGCGATCGTGCGGCGGAAAATCCGCGGCCTTTTCCCGGCAGAATCGCCTTTCCGGGACGTTCCGTTCGCGAACGTCCCGCCTTCGTTCCGCAAAGGCAACCGGCCACAATCAGCACGCGGAAAATCCACGCGCAAGTTCTATAATTGTTCTTGTTTCATTCCGCATTTCATGCCAGATTTGCAACTGCAACCCAGGGGCGGTTGCGGGAGCCGTTTTCGGCAAAAACGTGTTGCAGTGCTCTGTGCGTCATGCGCGACGCGCGGCGCCGTGGCGCGAGCGGGGGGCAGTCATGGTGGCACGAGTCAGTACGATTGCGTTTCAGGGCATCGAGGGCGTGCCCGTCGACGTGCAGGTTATGGTGGCGCCCGGCAAGGTGGGCATGCAGATCGTCGGCCTGGCGGACAAGGCGGTCGCCGAAAGCCGCGAGCGGGTGCAGGCCGCCCTTCACGCCTCCGGTCTCTCGCTGCCGCCGAAGCGGGTCACCGTCAATCTCGCGCCCGCCGATCTTCCCAAGGAAGGCAGCCATTACGACCTCGCGATCGCGCTCGGCCTGATGATGGCGCTCGGGGCCGTGCCGGGCGATGCGGTAGAAGGTTATGTCGTCATCGGCGAACTGAACCTCGACGGCACGATCGCGCCGGTTGCCGGCGCCCTGCCCGCCGCCATGGGGGCGAATGCGCTCGGCAAGGGGCTGATCTGCCCGGCGGAAAACGGCGCGGAAGCCGCCTGGGCCGGCGGCGGCCTCGATATTCTGGCACCGCGAAGCCTCATTGCGCTTGCCAATCACTTCAAAGGCACCCAGGTGCTGTCGCGTCCCACGCCGGCAATCCGGGCCGCGGCGGGCAACCTGCCGGACCTTGCCGATATCCGGGGGCAGGAAAGCGCCAAGCGGGCCCTGGAGGTCGCGGCGGCCGGTAGCCACAATCTGCTGATGGTCGGCCCGCCGGGCTCGGGAAAATCCATGCTGGCCGCACGGCTTGCCGCCATCCTGCCGCCGCTCACGCCGGCCGAGCTGCTCGAAGTCTCGATGATCCACTCCATCGCCGGCCAGCTCTCGGGCGGTCGCCTGTCGGATCGCCGCCCGTTCCGGGCGCCGCACCATTCCGCCACCATGGCGGCGCTCGTCGGTGGTGGGTCGCGCGCGCGGCCGGGCGAAGTCTCGCTTGCACACAATGGCGTGCTCTTCCTCGACGAACTGCCGGAATTCTCGCCCCAGGCGCTCGATGCACTGCGCCAGCCGCTCGAGGCGGGTGAATGCATCATCGCGCGCGCCAACCACCGCGTGAGCTATCCCGCGGCCGTCCAGCTCGTCGCGGCCATGAACCCGTGCCGCTGCGGCATGGCGGGCGAACCGGGCCGCGCCTGTGCCCGCGGACCGCGCTGCATGAGTGATTACCAGGCCCGCGTTTCCGGTCCGCTGATGGACCGTATCGACATCCGCATCGACGTGCCGGCCGTCTCGGCGACGGACCTTATCCGCCCGATGGCGGCCGAGCCCAGCGAGACCGTTGCGCGCCGCGTCGCCCACGCCCGTGCCCTGCAGGTCGATCGGTTTGCCCGGCTCGGCATGGCGTCGGTGACGAGCAATGCCCGCGCCTCGACGGCGCTCGTCGAAAAGATCGCCGAGCCCGACCCGGCCGGCCTTCAGCTGCTCCGCGACGCGGCGGAGAAAATGCGGTTTTCCGCCCGCGGTTATCACCGTGTCCTGAAGGTTGCCCGCACGCTCGCAGATCTTGACCAGGCAACCCTTGTCGGGCGCATCCATCTGGCGGAAGCGATTTCCTATCGCATCGCGGGCGAGCGGCTGGTCGCTGCGGCGTAAGCCTGTCGTTGTGGTGATGGAGCGAGTCGACGGGAAGGCCGTCCGGAGGGCGCGCGCGACCGCATGGTTTGGACCAAGGGCCTGAGAGGGCGGGATTCGAAACCACAGAGGCGTGTGGATCGCCCTATAGAGGCTCAGCCGTTATGCCGGTGCCTTGAAAACCGCCTCGATCCGGTGTCCGTCCGGGTCGATGACGAAGGCGGCATAGTAAGTCGGGCCATAGTGCAACCGCAGGCCGGGGGCACCGTTGTCGATGCCGCCGGCGGTGAGGGCCGCCTGATGGAAGGCATCGACGGCCGCCTGGTTGGGCGCTGCAAAGGCGATGTGGAAGCCGGGGCCGGGTGCTCGGGCGCCATCGTCCTGTTTGAGCGCAAGCTTGTCGCCGCCGCCGGACGGTCCGTAGCCGATGGCCTGGTCCGGTTCGCCGGGCCGGATGTCCGACCAGACGCGGTGATAACCGAGTGGCGTCAGGGCGGCGTCATAGAAGGCGGCCGCGCGCGCCAAGTCGGTCACGCCGAGGGAAAGGTGGTGCAGCATGTTTGGACACCGGGATCATTGCGGAAAATGTGGAAAGCGGTTTGCGCCAGACCTGCCTTGAAACGCAACGCTACGCGCGTCCGCCCTTCTTGGAACAGTGGATGTATCAGCGGTGAAGGTGCCCGCCGCGGGACCGGTCCCGCGGCGGGCCGTCCGTATCAGCCGCCGAGCCCTTCGAAGAGTGCGGTGGAAAGGTAACGTTCGGCGAAGGAGGGGATGATGACGACGATGGTCTTGCCGGCATTTTCCGGACGGCTGCCGACCTCAACGGCGGCGGTCAGCGCCGCGCCCGAGGAGATGCCGACCGGAACGCCTTCGAGGCGCGCGACGAGACGCGCATTCTCGAAGGCCTGGTCGTTGCTGACAGTGACGACTTCGTCATAGACCGATTTGTCGAGGATCGCCGGGGCGAACCCGGCGCCGATGCCCTGGATCTTGTGCGGGCCGGGATTGCCACCGGACAGCACCGGGCTGTCGGCCGGCTCGACGGCAACGACCTGCAGGCCGGGTTTCCTGGCCTTCAGCACCTGGCCGACGCCGGTGATCGTACCGCCGGTGCCGATGCCGGAAACGAGAATATCGACGGCGCCTTCGGTGTCGTTCCAGATTTCCTCAGCCGTCGTCTTGCGGTGGATGTCCGGGTTGGCCGGGTTTTCGAACTGCTGGGGAATGACGGCGCCGGGGATGGTGGCAGCCAGCTCCTCGGCCATGGCGATCGCGCCCTTCATGCCCTTCGGGCCTTCGGTCAGCACCAGCTCTGCGCCGAGGAGCGCCAGCATCTTGCGCCGTTCGACGGACATGGTCTCTGGCATGGTGAGGATGAGGCGGTATCCCTTCGCGGCGGCGGCGAAGGCGAGCGCAATGCCGGTATTGCCGGAGGTCGGCTCGACGAGCGTCGACTGGCCGGGGGTGATCTTGCCCTGCGCTTCCAGCGCCTCGATCATCGCCACGCCGATACGGTCCTTGACCGAGGCGATCGGATTGAAGAATTCGAGCTTGGCGAGAAGATTGGCGACGACGCCCTTTTCCTTGGCGAACTTGTCGAGCCGCACGATCGGCGTGTCGCCGATCGTCTCGGTGATGGAGGTGTAGATGCGGCCGCGGCCGGGTTTGCGGGTGTCGGTCATCGGGTACTCCCTCGGTTCTCGTTCGAGTGAAGATAGGGGCGAACGCGGCGAGAAACGAGTCTGAATTTCGCGCCAGATGGGCCGAAGGCGGAATAATCGGGCGCCGATCCGGCAAAAGTCGGATCCTGTCGTTCAACCCGCGCGCAACATCGGTCGCCGGCGTGTCGCCTCAGGCTGCGCGGGCCGCAATATAGGCGGCAGTTCCGGCGAGAATACCGGCGGCGACGCGATTGAGCCGCTGCAACGCCTTTGGCTGTTTCAAAAGAAGCCGGGCGCGCGAAGCGAGCGCAATATAGGGGACCAGCACGATGAGCAGCACGACGAAGGTCGCGGCGAGCAGCAGGCCGTATTCCTTGAGGCCGATGGCCTGAAGATCGACGAGGGTGGGTACCAGCGCCACATAGAACAGCATGGTCTTCGGATTGCCGAGTGTCACGAACAGGCCGGACAGGAAGGACGCAGTCAGGCTGGTCGAGCGTTGCGCCGCGATGTTTTGCGGCAGCAGGCCGCTCGTCCAGAGCTTCCAGGCGATATAGCCGAGATAGAGCGCACCGGCGATCTTGATCAGCATGAAGGCCGTCGTGAAGGTCTGCGCGATGAAGGCGAGGCCGAGAATGACCGCCGTGAGATAGGCCATGTCGCCGAGGATGAGGCCGAGGCCCATGAAGAAGGTCGGCCGGAAGCCCGAGCCGAGCGCGCGGGCGACGATCGCCGTAATGCCGGGACCGGGAATGATGGCGGCGATGAACAGGGCACCGCTATAGGCGAGAAGGACGGCGAAGGTCATGGCAGGCAGGCTCCCTGGATCGGCTCCTTTTATGCCTGCCGACCCGTCCCGGCAATGGGTGCGCCGGCGCAACGGCAGGGTATGATCGCGTCATTCGGAGGGGTGGCGGTGGCCATATCGCGCTATGGGCTGACGTGAAAATGTCCGGCGATACCGGGCGAACCGTGCTGAGCACCGACAATCGGCCGGCCGAGAAAGAGGGGGTTGCAAGGCGGTCGCGGCGGGCTGGTCGTGCTGTCGGGATGCCGATCGGCAAATCCGTTGGTCGTCGCAGGCTCCCCGACAGCACGGCCCGGCAATCGAGGATGTGCCTATGCGGATTGCAGACCGCCCGGCAAATGTCGGCGACGGTCAATGAACGACCGTGTGGCAACAGCGGCACTTACACGCCGCGTGTCAAATGCGTGCAGCATTTGAAGGGCGCCGGCGGCCCCTTGCCAATCCCATGTCGGGCGACAGATGCGCAGAATAAAGACGGTAAAGAGCGCTGTGCGGGCATAGAACGACCCTCCCGGAGGGCCTATTCGTGAGGCCCTTGCCGCGATCAGCGCCGCCGGTTAATCCTATGCCGTACATCTTCCCGGAGAACCGTCGTGCCCGAACTGGCCAGCCTCGTTGCCTTCGCCTTGATCGCCCTCGGCATGGTGCTGACGCCGGGGCCGAACATGGTCTATCTGGTGTCCCGCTCGCTCTGCCAGGGGCCGGCTGCGGGCCTCGTTTCGCTCGGTGGCGTGGCGCTTGGCTTCGTCTTCTACATGCTCTCCGCAGCGCTCGGCATCACCGCGCTCCTGATGGCTGTGCCCTATGCCTATGATGCCTTGCGTTTTGCCGGTGCGCTCTATCTGGCGTGGCTTGCCTGGCAGGCGCTGCGCCCCGGCGGGCGCTCGGCCTTCGAGGTGCGGGCGCTGCCGCGCGACAGCAACCGCAAACTTTTCTTCATGGGGTTTTTGACCAATCTCCTGAATCCGAAGATCGCGGTGCTCTATCTCTCGTTGCTGCCGCAATTCATCGACCCGGCCAAAGGCAGCGTCTTCCTGCAATCGCTCGTGCTCGGCGGCATCCAGATCGTCATCAGTGTCAGCGTCAACGCGCTGATCGCCGTCTCGGCCGGTTCCATCGCCCGGCTGCTCGCCGCCCGCCCGCGCTGGCTGGTGATGCAGCGCTGGCTGATGGGCACGGTGCTGGCTGGTCTTGCCTTGCGCATGGCGACGGAAGCCCGTCGCTGATCAGAACTCCGCCATGGAGGGCAGGGCGAAAGGTCCTGCCGGCAGCAGGCTTTCCGCACCGCGCAGCATAAGCTTCATGTCACCCGCATCCGGCAGGGCCGTGCCTTCCCACGCGAGACGGTCCGGCGCGAAGCGGACGATCACCCGCGTGGTCGAAATCTCCAGGCTCGCGAGAATGTCCGCAAGGCTTGGAATGGACGTCGCAACGATGTCCAGCAGTTCAAGGCAGCCATCCTCGCCGGATCGCCAGGCGACGACGGCGTCGTCCTCCTCGAGCAGATCGAGCTTCACATCCGGCGCGAGCAGGGCGTTGAAGAGGAACATTTCCCGTTGGCGCAACGGCGCGAAACGGTTGGAAACCGGGCTGCGCGCATCCAGCAGCCGGCGAAGCAAGGTAACGTCGTCGTCGTTTTCGATATGGAGCCGCCGGACGGATCGTGCGCGCCCACCCTCCGGCGCCGGGCCGGAAAAACCATGCTGCGGCAATGTTCGAAAACCGTGGCGCGTATAAAGGTCCGGCGCTTCCGTCAGGAGCAGCACTGCCGCGAACCCCTTCGCATCGCAATGGTCGAGCGCCGCCCGCATGACGTCGCGGTAAAGCCCGCGGCCGCGATGGCTCGGTCGCACTGCGCCAGATTGCAATCCGGCGGCCTGCACGACAACGCCGTCGATGACAAGGGGCAAGGCGAAGGCGCTGATATTGGCAATGCAGGCGCCGGCATCATCGAACCAGGCAAAGGCCGTGCAGGTCGGATCCGGCCCGCCGAGCCGGTCGAGCCCGGTCACGTCGATGCCAAACGTTTCCTCGAGCAGGTCGGCCACCGCCTGCCAGGCTGCGGCATCGCCAAAATAGTCCGAGCGGAAGATCAGGCCCGACCGGTTCACGGGCATGGTTCAGCGAACGCCGGTGGAGCCGAAGCCGCCCACGCCACGGCTGGTTTCGCTCGTCTCCCTCGCCTCGCGCACGGTGACCTGCGTGACGGGGGCGATCACCATCTGGGCGATGCGCATGCCGCGCTCGATGACGAAGGGCTCATCGCCGAGATTGGCAAGCAACACCTTCACCTCGCCGCGATAGTCGCTGTCGACCGTGCCCGGCGTGTTGAGGCAGGTGATGCCGTTCTTGAAGGCGAGGCCGGAGCGGGGGCGGATCTGGCCTTCATAGCCATGCGGGATTTCGAAGACGAAGCCGGTCGGCACGAGCGCGCGTTTTCCGGGCGCAAGCGTCAGCGGCGCGTCGGTCTCGACGGCAGCGCGCAAGTCCATGCCGGCGGCACCCGTGGTTTCGTAGGCGGGCAGCTCGATATCCGCGCCATGCGGCAGGCGGACGAGGGAGAGGGTGGGCTTGGAAGGGGCGTGCGCGTTCATGGCGCCCATAAGCCGTGCCGTCGCTTGCACCGTCAATTGCATCTTCCGGGCGGAGACTGTAAAGACCGCGGCAACTCACAGGATATTGCAGAAAATGGCCGAAACCCTTGCCGAGGCGGTCTCCCGCCGCCGCACCTTCGCGATCATCGCGCACCCGGACGCCGGTAAAACCACCCTCACCGAAAAACTCCTTCTGTTCGGCGGCGCCATCCAGCTCGCCGGCGAAGTGAAGGCGAAGAAGGATCGCATCCAGACCCGCTCGGACTGGATGAAGATCGAGCGCGAACGCGGCATCTCGGTCGTCACCTCGGTGATGACCTTCGAATATGACGGCAACGTCTTCAACATTCTCGATACGCCCGGCCACGAAGACTTCGCCGACGACACCTACCGCACCCTGACGGCGGTGGATGCGGCCGTCATGGTCATCGACGCCGCCAAGGGTATCGAGCCGCGCACGTTGAAACTGTTCGAGGTTTGCCGCCTGCGCGACATCCCGATCATCACCTTCGTCAACAAGATGGACCGCGAGAGCCGCGACCCGTTCGAAATCCTCGACGAGGTGGAAGAGAAGCTGGCGCTCGACACGGCGCCGGTGACCTGGCCGGTCGGCCGGTCCAAGACGTTCTGCGGCTCCTATCACCTGGCCGACCGCACCTTCCGCGGTTCGGATACGCAGGTCCAGCCGACGAAGATCGACGATGCCGCAGTCGTTGCGAAGAACCTGCCGGAAAACGAGCGGGAGACGTTCATCGAGGAGCTGGAACTCGCGCGGGAGGCCTGCCGGCCGTTCGACCGCGAGGCCTTTCTCGAAGGGCACCTGACCCCCGTCTTCTTCGGTTCGGCGCTGCGCAACTTCGGTGTGCGTGATCTCATCAACGCACTCGGCGCCGTCGCACCGCCGCCGCGCGACCAGGTGGCGGACGTTCGCAAGGTGCATGCCGCCGAAGACAAGATGACGGCCTTCGTCTTCAAGATCCAGGCGAACATGGACCCGAATCACCGCGACCGCATCGCCTTTGCCCGCGTCTGCTCCGGCATGCTGGAACGCGGCATGAAGGTGCGCCTTGCCCGCACGGGCAAGACGATCGGCCTGTCGGCGCCGCAGTTCTTCTTCGCCTCGCAGCGCCAGTTGGCCGATACCGCCTATGCCGGCGACGTGGTGGGCATTCCGAACCACGGCACATTGCGCATCGGCGATACGCTGACGGAAGGCGAGGCGCTGGTCTTTGAAGGCGTGCCGAACTTCGCGCCGGAAATTCTGCGCCGCGTGCGGCTGGAAGACGCGATGAAGGCGAAGAAGCTGAAGGAAGCGCTCCAGCAGATGGCGGAAGAGGGCGTCGTGCAGCTCTTCTCGCCGGAAGACGGCTCGCCGGCCATCGTCGGCGTCGTCGGTGCGCTGCAGCTCGATGTGTTGAAGGAGCGCTTGTCGGCGGAATACGGCCTGCCCGTCTCCTTCGAAATGTCGCGTTTCTCCGTCTGCCGCTGGATTTCGTCGGACAGTGCTGCGGAGCTCGACAAGTTCGTCACCCAGCGCCGCGGCGATATCGCTCGCGACCTCGATGGCGATCCGGTGTTTTTGGCGCAGGACAGCTTCTCGCTGCGCTACGAGGCAGAGCGTTATCCGGCGATCAAGATGGTCGCCATCAAGGAGTATCACGTCAGCAAGGCGTGACCTGATAGCGCGCCTGTCAGTTTCGACGTGACAGGCGCGGCGGCATTTGCGAAAACCGCCCCCGAGACAGGGGCGTCTGCTGCGTGCGGGCTGAGAAGCACCCTTTGAACCTGAACCGGATCATGCCGGCGGAGGGAGTCATCGGGCGACGCTGCCCGCCGGCTGCCTCCGACCGAAGGAGGCGAAATGGCCGACACGATTGCAAACATTCTCTCGATCGCCGGATCCGATCCGTCGGGCGGCGCCGGCATCCAGGCCGACCTCAAGACCTTCGCCGCCCGCGGCACCTATGGCATGGCGGTGCTGACCGCGCTGACGGCGCAGAACACGCAGGGCGTCTCCGGCGTGCATCTCGTGCCGCCCGCCTTCGTCGCGGCGCAGATTACCGATATTTTCAGCGACATTCGCGTGCATGCGGTGAAGATCGGCATGATTGCCGCGGGTGAGATCGCCGAGGCCGTCGCCACGGCACTGTCGTCGCGGCGCGGGCTGCCGGCCGTGGTGGATCCGGTGATGGTCGCGAAGGGCGGGGCGTCCCTGCTGGAGAAACAGGCCGTCGAGGCGCTGACGCGGCGCCTGCTGCCGCTTGCGACCGTGCTGACGCCCAACCTGCCGGAGGCGGCCGCGTTGCTGGGCGAGCCGGAGGCAATCGACCGCGCCGCAATGGAGGATCAGGCGAAGCGGCTGTTGGCGCTCGGCCCGAAGGCCGTGCTGCTGAAGGGCGGCCACCTGCCGGGTGGACAGAGCCCCGATGTGCTTGCGACCGCCGAGGGACAACGCTGGTTCGAGGGTGTGCGCGTGCTGACGCGCAACACGCATGGCACCGGCTGCTCGCTGTCGAGCGCGATCGCGGCGGAACTCGGCAAGGGCAAGCCGCTTGCCGATGCCGTTGCAGCGGCAAAGAGCTTTATCGCGGGCGCCGTTCGCACGTCCGATGCGCTGTCCGTTGGCTCCGGCCATGGGCCGCTTCATCATTTCCACGCGCTTTGGACCTGATCGTCAGCGATCTGCCAGCGCCAGCCGCAGGCCCATGAGGCCAAGGGCTGCGGCAAAGCTGCGCTGCGTCCAGACCATAATCCTTGGCCGGCTAAGCACCTGGTGCCGGAACCCGGCGGCCAGGGCGCCGTAGACGGCAAAGACCAGGAAGGTGAGCAGCATGAAGATGCCACCGAGAAAGAGCATCTGTGCCGTGACGTCCGGTGCTTGCGCCGGCACGAATTGCGGCAGGAACGCCAGAAAGAACAGCGAAAGCTTCGGATTGAAGATGTTGGTGAGAATGCCCTTCCGCACGATGCGGAGCGCGCGTTCGGCAGGGGCCTTTTCCGCCCCGAGATCCAGCGCATTGCTCTCCTTCAACAGGCTCCATGCGATGAACAAGAGATAGGCGACGCCGATATAACGCAGCACCTCGAAGGCAAGCGCGCTGGCATGCAGGACGGCTGCAAGGCCGACGACGCTGGCGAGGATATGCGGAATGATGCCGAGCGTGCAGCCGAAGGCGGCAAGCACGCCGGCGCGAAAGCCGCCGCTGATGCCAAGCGCCAGCGTGTAGATCACGCCGGTGCCCGGCAGCAGGATGACGACGAGCGAGGTGATAAGGAATTCGGTGGTCATGGCAGGTCCCGTGCAGATGAGGAGGCCGCAGGGGACACTGGAAGGGGCGACCGGTCTTGAACGAAATTGCAGGTTCAGGCGCGCGCCGCGAGATAGGCGCCCGGCGTGTAGCCGTAGCGGCGCGTGAAATTGCGCGTCATGTGGCTCTGGTCGGCAAAACCGGCGGCGATGGCCGCCTCGGCCAGCGGGGTGCCGCCCGCGATCATCCGCCGGGTGAGTTCGGTGCGGCGCTGGAGCAGGTAGGCGTGCGGTGTGAGGCCGGTGGCGTGGGCGAAGTCGCGCACCAGCCGGAAGCGCCCGAGCCCGCTTTCTGCGGCGAGCTCCTCGAGGGTGACCGCAGCGGCGGGGTCGCTGTCGAGGCGGTCACGGGCGCGGCTGATGCTCGATGCGGCAGCGCCCCGACGCTGCACTGGCTGCTCGTGCAAGACGGCCGCAAGCAGCAGGAGGAGGCGCTCGTCGCGTCCAATGGATGCGGCGCGATCATTCAGCAATGCGGCGAGCGTGGCGGTGACGAGGCCCGCGATGCGCCCGTCCTTCAGCACGGGGGCATGAAACTCCTCGCGCGGCGCGCCTTCGAAAATGTCCTGCGCGGCGGCGGCAACGACAGCCGGCTGCATATAGAGCATGCGCCAGGCGCGCGGAGCATCGCCAAGCGGCGCACCATCATGCACTTCGCCGGGATTGACGGTGATCGTGTTGCCGGCTTCGGCCTCCACCATGCCGCGCCCGCTTGCCGATGTCTGTGCGCCGCGTTCGACGAGGCCGATACCATAGGTGTCGTGGCTGTGGCGCGCGAATGTGTGCCGGCTGTCGGCGATCACCACCTCGATGCCGTCCATAGCCGTCCGCACGATCTGGAAGCGCCCGGTCGCCATGGCTCAATCCCGCGGTTCGGGCGCAAGCGCCGATGTTTCGCCAAACCAGTTCATGGCCGAGGCACACCAGCTCTGGCGCGTCGGTTTGAGGGCGGCCCGTTGATTGATGCTGCCCCAGCGGATGCCCCAGGTCTGGGCATCCTCGTCCGTTCCGGTGACGAAAAGCGGCGAGCCGCACTGGGCGCAGAAATATTGCAGCCGCTTGCGGCCGCTTTCCGCCGTCTTGACGTAGAGTTTCGGCGCCTTGCCGGTGAGGGTCACGGCCTCGCGTGGCGCGCTGACGGTCACGCGATAGGGTGAGCCGGTCAGCCGCTGGCAATCCGTGCAATGGCAGATCGAAACGGCGTCCGGATCGATGTCGGCCGTATAGGTCACCTCACCGCAATGGCATTGTCCGTCGATGCGCATGCTCCATCCTCCTTTCATCGCGAGAGGATAGGCCCTCACGTCGCAGCGTCAACGGGAGGACCATGCTGTTCCGCCGGAAACTGCCGGCAGGTTACATCGTCATCAAAATGACACGCATGGTTTCGGCCCGTTTACATTCGTTAACGCATTTTTACCCATTTGCGTTGAAAATCAGGGCAGTGCCATGGTTAATGCGTCTGGTCAAACACCGGTTCGTCGCCGGTCTTCGAAAGCGAGAATAGCCTCATGTGCCGTTGGGCAGCCTATCGCGGAGAGCCGCTTTATCTCGAGGAACTGGTGTCCTCGCCGGCACACTCGCTGATCGAACAATCCCATTGCGCCACCCGCGCCAAGACGTCCACCAATGGCGACGGCTTCGGCATCGCCTGGTATGGCGAGCGCCCGGAGCCCGGCCGCTACCGCGATATCCTGCCCGCCTGGTCCGACTGCAACCTCAGAAGCATCGCCCGCCAGGTCCGCTCGCCGCTCTTCCTCGCCCATGTGCGTGCGGCAACCGGCGGCGGCACGCGGCGCGACAATTGCCATCCCTTCGTCAACGGCATCTGGTCCTTCATGCACAATGGCCAGATCGCCGATTTCGAGCACCTGCGCCGGCCGCTCGAAACCATGCTCGACAACGACCTCTACAATGCCCGCACGGGCTCGACGGATTCGGAACTGCTCTTCCTGCTGGCACTGCAATTCGGCCTGGCGCGCGATCCGCTCGGCGCCATGGCGGAGACCATCGCCTTCGTCGAGCGTCTCGCCGCCCATCTGGAGCGCCGCGTGCTCGTGCGCTTTACTGCAGCGTTCACCGATGGCGACCAGCTCTATGCCGTGCGTTACGCGACGGATTACGCCGCCCCGACGCTCTATGCGGCCCCAATGGGGGAAACGGGTGGCTACTGCCTGGTTTCGGAACCGCTGAACGACGACACGGAAGCCTGGGTGGAAATCCCGGACGGCAGCGCCGTGGTGCTTGGTGAAAACGGCGTCGACGTGCGCATCTTCACGCCGGCCGGACGCCCGGCCAGCGCGATGGAGGCAAAACTCTCGCTGGTCAAGTAAGCCGCTCAGTGATCCAGCCGGCAAGGCGGCCGGCGACGTCGTCCTTCGACAGGTCCGGCCATTGTTCGGCGCCGGCGGTGGTGATCAGCTTCACGCTGTTGCGCGTGCCGCCCATGATGCCGGTTTCCGGCGTGACGTCATTGGCGACGATGAGGTCCGCACCCTTTTTCTGAAGTTTCACCCGTCCGTTGTTCTCGACATCCTGCGTCTCGGCCGCGAAGCCGACGACCACCTTCGGACGCCTGGCATGGTGGCCGACGGTCTTCAGGATATCCGGGTTTTCCGTCAACATCAGCGGCGGCGGGCCTTCGCCCGGCTGCTTCTTGATCTTTTCTGCGTTCGGCGTCGCGACGCGCCAGTCGGCGACGGCCGCGACCATCACCGCGATGTCCGCCGGCAATGCGCCAAGCACGGCCTGCAGCATCTCGTCCGCCCGTTCCACCTTGATGACGGTGACGCCTGGCGGATCGGCGAGCGTGACAGGCCCGGAGACGAGCGTCACCTGCGCACCAAGCCGGGCAAGGGCGGCGGCGATGGCATGGCCCTGCCGGCCGGAAGAACGGTTGGCGATGTAGCGCACCGGGTCGATCGGCTCATGCGTCGGGCCTGAGGTGACGATGGCGGTGCGGCCGGCAAGCGGTTTGGCGCCACCGTCGAGAAGGCCTTCGGCGGCGGCAACGACTTCCAAGGGTTCCGCCATGCGGCCAAGGCCGGCCTCGCCGCCTTCGGCCATCTCGCCGGCATTGGGGCCGACGAAGGTCAGGCCATCCTTGCGCAGCGTCGCGACATTGCGGCGTGTCGCGGGGTTCGACCACATTTTCGGGTTCATGGCCGGCGCCAGCAGCACTGGGCGATCGGTGGCGAGCAAGAGCGTCGAGGCGAGGTCGTCGGCCAGGCCGTTCGCCATCTTGGCCATCAGGTCGGCCGTGGCGGGGGCGACGACGATGAGGTCGCAGTCGCGCGCCAGCCGGATGTGCCCGACATCCTGCTCGTCCTCGCGTGAAAAGAGATCCGTATAGACATGGCCGGCCGAGAGCGCGCCCACGGCAAGCGGCGTTACGAACTGTTGCGCGCCCGCGGTCATGACGGGCCGCACCTCCGCGCCCCGTTCCCGGAGCCGCCGGATCAGGTCGAGGCTCTTATAGGCGGCGATGCCGCCGGAGATGACGAGGAGGATGCGTTTTCCTGCAAGCGGCATGGCGGGTCCTGAACGCGTGAGGCACATGGATACCCTCCGGGAGGGCGGTCATTCCGTCCTACCCCGTTGCCGTGGCATTTCCAAGTCTTGGCTCCGGCCGCCGCCCCTCAGTGGCAGACCTTGACCTTCTTGATGATGAGATTGCCGTAATAATCGTACTTCCTGATCTTCTTCCAGAAACATTTCGGCTTGTGGCCGTAATAGTGCGTGGCGAGGTCGACGAGGCCGGCTGGTCGCATCGTCGCGGCATCCGGCATCCTGCCGGCAAAGGCCGGTGCGGAGAACGCGACGAGGGACAGGGCTGCGATAGTGGCGGATATCATGATGTTGCGCATGGACGGCTCCCCTTTGGCCCTTTGGAGAATACGGTCTTGCAGTGCAATGCGCCGGTTGTTCCGGCCTTGCTAAAATACCACGCTAACGCGCCGGCGGGAACTGCCGGCGCGGGCCAACAAGGGGGCATTCTGTCGTCAGGCGCCGTCGTCGGGAATGTTCAGCACGTGGCCGCAAGCCTTGCAATGCACGGCATCCGCCTCATGGCGCGACAGGCCACATTGCGGGCAGGGGAAGATCACCTTGTAGGGCCGTACGATCGCCTGGGCGAGCCGCACGAAGAGCGAAATGCCGATGATCATGGTGACGATGGAGGTGAGCTTACCGAGCGTACCCGGCAACACGATGTCGCCGAAGCCGGTGGTCGTGACCGTCGCAACGGAGAAGTAGAGCGCATCGACGAAGCCCGTAAAACCGTCTTCGCCGTAGAAGAAGTTGCTGTAGACGAAGCCGGTGACGAGGAAGAGGAAGACGAGGAAGTTCACGCAGGCCTGGATGACGTCTTCCTTGTCGCCATGCCCCAGCCTGCGCAGTGTCAGCGTGACGAGCTTGCTCTGGCTGATCGCCCAGATCCGCAGCACGCGCAGGAACGCGAAATTGTGCAGCTGATTGGGAAAGAGCAGCGTGCCGAGCACGACGATATCCACCCAGGTCATCGGCCGCATGGCCCAGTAGCGCAGGTTCGGCGCGATCAGCGCCCGCGCGCCAAGCTCGAAGGCGATGATGGCCGCGATGACGTAGTCGACAATGACATAGGCCGCACCCGCGCGCAGGTAGGGGCCCAGGATGAAGAAGCACAGGATCACGATATCGACAAGGAGCATCGCGACCTGGAACCGGA
Source organism: Shinella kummerowiae (assembly GCF_009827055.1). Classification (GTDB taxonomy): domain Bacteria; phylum Pseudomonadota; class Alphaproteobacteria; order Rhizobiales; family Rhizobiaceae; genus Shinella; species Shinella kummerowiae. The sequence goes on along the minus strand of NZ_WUMK01000002.1, from coordinate 418,841 downwards.
CCGCCTCGCGGTCCCGCCCGAAATAGAGCCCGCGCAACTGCCGGCGCAGCCGTTCGATGAAAGGTGGCGGTTCGGTTATGCTGAGCGGTTCGTCGGTCATCGGCGAAAGACTAGCGCTCGTCCCGTGCCGGTCAAGCGGTCGCCGTCGCCTTAGCTGACTTGCCAGGCGATGTAGATGAGCGTTGCTGCCATGACCCAGAGCGCCAGACGGCCGGAGCGGCTGTGGCGGGCCTCGGAACGGCCGATCGCTTCGGCGGTCTCGGGGTCGAAGCGCAGGCCTTTTTCGGCCATGGCGGAGAATTCCTGCGACAGCATTTCCGCCTTGGCGGCGATCTCCGGGGCGGCTTCGGCAAGGCGCAAGGCGGCATGCGCGCCATCGCGCAAATCCGTCAGAAGACGTTTCGGGCCGAGATTGTCGCGGATCCAGTCGCCGACGACGCCTTCGGAGGCCTTCCACATGTTGAAGCGCGGGTTGAGCGTGCGCGACACGCCCTCCACCACCACCATGGTCTTCTGCAGCATGACGAGTTCGGTGCGTGTCTCCATGTCGAAGAGTTCCGTCACCTCGAACAGCAGCGTCAAAAGCTTCGCCATGGAGATGGTCTCCGCCGGCTGGCCATGGATCGGCTCGCCGATGGCGCGGATCGCCTGGGCGAAGCTCGCAGTATTGTGGTGCGATGGCACGTAACCCGCCTCGAAATGCACATTGGCGACGCGCTGGTAATCGCGGGTGATGAAGCCGAAAAGGATTTCGGCCAGGAACCGGCGCTCCTTCTTTCCTAGACGCCCGACGATGCCCATGTCGACGGCGACGATCATGCCTTGCGGGTCGACGAAGAGATTGCCCTGGTGCATGTCGGCATGGAAGAAGCCGTCGCGCAGCGTGTGGCGCAGGAAGGACTGGATCAGCGTGTCGGCGAGTTTGTCGAGGTCGAAGCCGGCGTTGCGCAGGCCCTCGACATCCGACATCTTGATGCCGTCGATCCATTCCATGGTGACGACATCGCGCCCGGTGCGCTCCCAGTCGACTTTCGGCACGCGGAAGCCGGGGTCGTCCTTGGTGTTTTCGCCCAGTTCGGACAGTGCCGCTGCTTCCAGGCGAAGGTCCATTTCGATCTTCGTCGTCTGCTCCAGCGTGCGGGTCACCTCGACCGGCTTCAGCCGGCGCGTGTTGGGCAGGATCGTCTCCTGAAGCCGGGCGGCGGCATACATCGCCTCCAGGTCATGGCCGAAACGCTGGCGCACGCCGGGACGGATGACTTTCACCGCCACGCGGCGCTCGCCATTGGCGTCGCGCACGATCGCAGGATGGACCTGCGCGATGGAGGCGGCGGCGACCGGATCGCCGAACTCGACATAGAGATCGTCGAGCGGGCGGCCGAGCGAACCCTCCACCGTGGCAACCGCCGCCTCGTGCGGAAAGGTCGCCATGCGATCCTGAAGGGCGGACAATTCCACAGCGATCTCGGCACCGACGACGTCCGGCCGGGTCGCCAGGAACTGGCCCATCTTCACATAGGACGGACCAAGGCGCTCGATGGCTCGGGCGAGGCGATCGCCGCGGTCTTCGCTTGCAGCCTTGCGGCGGGCGAAGAGGCCAGCAAAGGCGTGTGCCGTGCGGGCCAGCGGCGGCATGCCCTCGGTCGGCAGCGCCGAGACGACGCCTTCGCGCACGAGGACCCAGCCTACGCGGGCGAGGCGAAGATAGGCGCCGAAAACGCTCATGCGGGACGGTTATCCATGCGAGGGGGACGGGCCATGCTCAGAGCTTCCAGCCCGAATGCAGGGCCGCAATGCCGCCTGTGTAATTGGTAAAGTTGACGCGTGAGAAGCCGGCGGTGCGGATCATCGACGCGAAATCCTGCTGGTTCGGGAATTTGCGGATCGATTCCACAAGGTACTGGTAGGGCTCGGCTTCACCGGTGATCATCTTGCCGAATTGCGGGATCGCCTTGAACGACCAGGCTTCGTAGAACTTGTCGAGCAGCGGCATCTCCACTTCGGAGAATTCCAGAACAAGCAGCCGGCCGCCGCGCTTCAGCACGCGATAGGCTTCCGACAGCGCGACATCGATGCGCGGCACGTTGCGGATGCCAAACGCGATCGTATAGGCATCGAACGTGCCGTTTTCGAAGGGCAGCTCTTCCGCATTGGCCTCGACGAAGTCGAGATTGGCCGAAAGGCCTTTCTTCGCCGCGCGGTCGGCACCGACCCCGAGCATCGAACCGTTGATGTCGAGTACGGTGGCATGCGCCAGGCGATCGGAGGCCTCGACGATGCGGAAGGCGATGTCGCCGGTGCCGCCGGCGACATCGAGCACCTTGTAGGCCGGATCCTTGCGCGGGTTGAGGCTGGCGATCATCGCGTCCTTCCAGGCCCGGTGCAGGCCGGCGGACATGATATCGTTCATGATGTCGTAGCGCTTGGCGACCTTGTGGAACACATCGTTGACCAGCGCCTGCTTTTCGCCCTCGGCCACCTGGCGGAAGCCGTAGGAGGTTTCCATGCCGCCTGTCGCGGATGTGCGCTGTTCGGTCATCATCGTCTCCATGGGCAGGTCTCGCAGGCGAATTGCCGCAAGGACCTTGGCGAATTGGCATTGGCCGCGCTATCTGAGCAACGAACCGGGCAGTCGAGTGTCGGTACGCACGCGTATATAGGACATAGATTGCCGGGAGGGAAATGCCCGACCGCGGCAAATGCGCCCAAGGTTAAAGCGACTTCAAGGAGTGGAACATGCCGGAATTGCCGGAAGTGGAAACGGTGAAGCGCGGCCTCGCCCCCGTCATGGAAGGATCCCGGATCCGCCGTGCGGAGTTGCGTCGCCCGGATCTGCGTTTTCCCTTCCCGCCGGCCTTTGCCGAAGCCCTTGAGGGCCGTCAGGTGATCTCGCTTGGCCGGCGCGCTAAATACCTGCTGATCGATCTCGACGGGGGCGACGTGGTGATCGCCCATCTCGGCATGTCGGGCTCGTTCCGGGTCGAGGGGAACGAGGTCCCCGCCGAGACGCCCGGCGATTTCCAGATGCCGCGCAGGAAGGACCAGCGCCACGACCATGTCGTCTTCCATCTGGTAACACCGGACGGCGAGCGCCGCGTCGTCTACAATGATCCCCGTCGCTTCGGTTTCATGGATCTCGCACGCCGGGAGAATCTCGCCAGCCACGCCTTCTTCCGCGATCTCGGGGCCGAACCGACCGGCAACACGCTCGATGCCGACTACATCGCGGCCAAATTCCGCGGCCGCCAGACGCCGCTGAAGGCCGCCCTGCTCGACCAGAAGAACATTGCCGGCCTCGGCAATATCTATGTCTGCGAGGCGCTGTGGCGCGCGCATCTTTCACCGGAGCGGCTGGCCGGCTCGCTGGTGACGGCGGCGGGCAAGCCGAAGAAGGAACTGGTGGCCCTGACGCAGTCGATCCGTGCGGTGATTGCCGATGCCATCGAGGCCGGCGGCTCGACCTTGCGCGACCATATCCGCGCCGACGGGTCGCTCGGCTATTTCCAGCATTCCTTTTCCGCCTATGACCGCGAAAAGCAGCCTTGCCGCACGCCGGGCTGCCAAGGCACGATCGGCCGTATCGTCCAGAGCGGTCGGTCGACCTTTTATTGCGCAGCCTGCCAGAAGTAGAACAAGGCCGGGAAAACTGTTCAGCGGCTTTGTGTCCGACATTCCGCACCAGAAACGAGGAGAGAGACATGACCTATGAAACCCTGCTGGTGGAGACGCGCGGGCGCGTCGGGCTCATCACGCTGAACCGGCCGCAGGCGCTCAACGCGCTGAACCGCCAGCTGCTCGATGAATTGACGGGCGTGCTCGCCGGCTTCGAGGCCGATGCCGGAATCGGCGCCATCGTCATCACCGGCTCGGAAAAGGCCTTTGCCGCCGGCGCCGACATCAAGGAGATGCAGCCCTACGGCTTTGCGCAGGCCATGCTCGAGGACCTCGCCGCCGGCTGGGACGACGTGGCCGGCTGCCGCAAGCCGATGATCGCCGCCGTCAGCGGCTTTGCGCTCGGCGGCGGCTGCGAACTGGCCATGATGTGCGATTTCATCATCGCCTCCGAGACCGCGAAATTCGGCCAGCCGGAGATCACGCTCGGCGTCATTCCCGGCATGGGCGGCACGCAGCGGCTGACCCGTGCGATCGGCAAGTCGAAGGCGATGGACCTCTGCCTGACGGGCCGGCTGATGGATGCGGCGGAAGCTGAGCGCTCCGGCCTCGTGGCCCGCGTGGTGGCGCCGGAAAAACTGCTTGACGAGGCGCTGGCCGCCGCGGAGAAGATTGCCGGCTTCTCGCTCACCGCCGCCATGATGGCCAAGGAGGCCGTGGGCCGCGCCTACGAGACGGTGCTGTCGGAGGGCATGCGCGCCGAGCGCCGGCTGTTCCATGCGCTGTTTGCCACGGACGACCAGAAGGAGGGCATGACGGCCTTCATCGAGAAGCGCAAGCCGGCCTTCCGCCACCGCTGAGAGGGTTCAAGGCAGCCGGGCGGCGTTTCTTGCAGAATCCGCGTTGACGTCATCGTGGTTTCCAGCTATACGCCGCCCACAGTTTGGAAAGCCGAATTCTGAGGTTTTCCGATATTGCTCCCGAATTGCTTTGATGACAGGTCGCAGTGACCCGGCACGGCGAGGGTGGAGTTTGTGTCAGATTTCTGAAGAGAGGCATACATGGCCAATACAACCTCGGCAAAGAAGGCGACCCGCAAGATCGCCGCGCGCACCGCAGTCAACAAGTCGCGCCGCTCGCGCGTCCGCAATTTCATCCGCAAGGTCGAAGAGGCCATCGCCTCCGGCGACCAGACGCAGGCTGCCGCCGCTCTGAAGGCCGCCCAGCCGGAACTGATGCGCGCCGCCACCCGCGGTGTGCTCCATTCCAACACAGCGTCCCGCAAGGTCTCGCGTCTGGCGAACCGCGTTAAGACGATGACGGCCTGATCTGATCAGACCCATCGAGCTATGCAATATTAGAAAAAGCCCGGCGCTTGCGCCGGGCTTTTCTTTGTTTTTTCGACCCTGCTATGGTTAATGTGCAAGGCTCGATCGTGTCAAAAGCGTGACGAGGAAAATCCTTTAAATTCAGTTAGTTGCCGGAGGTTGTCCAAGTTTGACGACCTTTCGTTGCGGGAGTTTGACAGCAATTTGAGTCAAGCGAATTTTTATTTTTTTCGTTTTCCGAGCGTTCCGAAAACCACCCGAAAACAAAGCCATTGATTCCTAACAGATTCTCCTTCGAGGGGGCGATTCCGAGTCAGGAAGCACCTTGCGAGTCAACGGCTGGCCCTTAATTTTGCGTAAAATTCGCGATTGATCTTGGTGCATGATCCTGCCTAAATGCTTTCCACAGGGGGCGCGGACACAGCCTTAAAAGTAATCGCCGACAAGACTGTCTTTCGAGGCAGCGGTGATTGTTTTGTCCCTTGTAACGGAGCGGCTCCGCTTCGTAAAATCATCAAACCGGCAATGCTTGCCCCAGATGCCTCTGGCATTCTGGCGAAGGCTTTTGCGATTTTTGGTTGCGGGCCGTGAGGACGGCCCGATGATTGAGGGCAGACTTGCCGGGCGCTCGACGAGGGAGCGGACGGTAAGGATCACAGACGGGACTGCGCGATCTGGAATGACACCGGATCGGGCTGCACCGATATGTGTTTGGCAAAAAGGGTTGCGTCGGATGTAGGGGGCCGGCGTGATCGGGGCACCAGATCCCGGACCGGGCGATGGCTCGGCACGGTCGGGAGATGGCAAACATGAAAGGCGCCGGCAGGAATGCCGACGTGGCGAAGGAAGCATGAAAGGCGGCAAAATGCAGATGACTACGGCCACAAAGGCTGGTGCATTCACGAACGGGGAAAATGCACTGAAGGCACTCCCGCCAGAAGGAGTGCAGATGGCGGCGGGGGTACCATCCGATATGAAGCAAGACGCGATTTTCGAACGGGTCAGTGCGCGCCTGAAGGCGCAGGTTGGCCCAGACGTCTTCGCGAGCTGGTTCGGTCGGCTGAAGCTCCATTCGGTCTCCAAGAGCCTCGTGCGCCTTTCCGTGCCCACGACCTTCCTGAAGTCTTGGATCAACAACCGGTATCTCGATCTCATCACCAGCCTGTTCCAGCAGGAGGATGCGGAAATCCTCAAGGTGGAAATCCTGGTGCGCACCGCGACCCGCGGCGTTCGCCCGGGGTCTGTCGATGAGGCCATTGTCGAGCAGCCCGCCCCGCAGGCCCAGCCGCGCCGTTCGGCTGGTGGTCCGCAGCCGGTGGCAAGCGCCGTTGCGTCTGTTACCGCCTCCGCCCAGCCGCGTGTCCAGCATACCGGCCCGCTCTTCGGCTCGCCGCTCGACCCGCGTTATACATTCGATGCTTTCGTCGAAGGCACGTCGAACCGTGTTGCCCTTGCCGCGGCCCGCACCATCGCGGAAGCCGGCGCCGGTGCCGTGCGCTTCAACCCGCTGTTCATCCATTCGAGCGTCGGCCTCGGCAAGACGCACCTTCTGCAGGCAATCGCGCTTGGCGCGCTTTCGAGTGCCCGCAACCCGCGCGTCGTCTATCTGACGGCCGAATATTTCATGTGGCGTTTCGCAACCGCGATCCGCGACAATGATGCGCTCTCCCTCAAGGAGACGCTGCGCAACATCGATCTTCTGATCATCGACGACATGCAGTTCCTGCAGGGTAACTCGATCCAGAACGAGTTCTGCCACCTGCTCAACATGCTGCTCGATTCCGCCAAGCAGGTCGTGGTCGCCGCCGACCGTGCGCCGTGGGAGCTGGAATCGCTCGATCCGCGTGTGCGCTCCCGCCTCCAGGGCGGCGTCGCCATCGAGATGGAAGCGCCGGACTATGAGATGCGCCTTGAAATCCTCAAGCGCCGGCTCGCCGTCGCGCAGCATGAGGACCATTCGCTCGATATCTCGCCCGAGATCCTGAGCCACGTCGCGCGCAACATCACGGCCAGCGGCCGCGAGCTGGAAGGCGCCTTCAACCAGTTGCTCTTCCGTCGCTCCTTCGAGCCGAACCTGACGATCGAGCGCGTCGACGAACTGCTCGGCCATCTGGTCGCCGCCGGCGAGCCGCGCCGCGTGCGCATCGAAGACATCCAGCGCGTCGTCGCGAAACACTACAACGTGTCACGCCAGGAACTGGTCTCGAACCGTCGCACGCGCGTCATCGTCAAGCCGCGCCAGATCGCTATGTATCTGTCGAAGACGCTGACGCCGCGTTCCTTCCCGGAAATCGGCCGCCGCTTTGGCGGACGCGACCACACGACCGTGCTGCACGCCGTGCGCAAGATCGAGGACCTGATCTCGGGCGACACCAAGCTCAGCCACGAGATCGAGTTGCTGAAGCGCCTGATCAACGAATAGGCGCTTCGATCGCTATACAATGCTGGAACGCTGTGCACGGTCTTCGGACGGCACAGCGTTCTGCTTTTGGCAGGGCACTCAAGGTCGCGGCATGAATCTCCTCGTCACCTACATGGAATTGCTGACGCCGCCGCCGAGCGCTGTGGCGCACCCGGCCCCCTCCGGCAATCTGGAAATCCATGCCGAGCATCTCTCGGTGGACGACTATCTGGCGCTCTATCGCGCCATCGGCGTGCCGCTCACCTGGGATCTCCGTCTTCGCATGCCGGTGGAGGCGGTCGCGCAGTTCCTGTCCGCCCCATCGACGCGGACCTTCGTCCTGCGCGAGGCAGGGCAGCCGATCGGTCTGTGTGAATTCGATGCCGCCGAGGCGGAGGATGTCGAGCTGACGCATTTCGGCCTCGTTCCCGCCGCCTATGGCCGGCGGCTCGGGCCTTTCCTGCTGGCCAACGCCCTCTATGCGGTCTGGCGCGCGGGAACACGGCGCATCTGGCTGCATACCGACACGAACGATCATCCGAAGGCGCAGGCGGTTTATGCTCGGGCGGGTTTCCAAACCTACATGCAACGGATGGAAGATTTTCCGGATTGAGCCGGCTGTCTGTCCCGGCTCAGCTTCCGCGCACGGCGCGCGCCTCGTCCGTCAACCATTGCCGCAGCGCGGTGACCGCCGGCCGGTCGAGCGCACCCGGCGGATAGACGATGTAATAGGCTAGGCCCGTCGAGACGCCGCGCGAAAAGGGCGCGACGAGCCGCCGCTCCTGAATTTCCCGCGCCACCAGCGAGAGCCGTACCAGCCCGACGCCATCGCCCGCCTTCACCGCCTCGATGGCGCCGTTGCTGTCTTGGAAGACCGGGCCGCGCATGGCGTCGATCTCGGTCACGCCCATCGCCTCCAGCCAGAGCCGCCAGTCCTGCCGGTGCACGTCATGGATCAGCACGTGGTTTATGAGATCGCCCGGCGTGTCGAGCGGCCGGGCCTCGCGTAATGCCGGTGCTATGACAGGTACGAGGTCGTCATCGAGCAGCCGTTCGCTGACGAGACCCTGATAACGGCCGAAGCCGTGGCGGATGGCGATATCGACCCCGTCGCGCACGAAATCGACCAGGCGGTTCGAGGCGCTGATGCGGATGTCGACGCCAGGCATGCGCTCCTCGAAATGCGGTAGCCGCGGCACGAGCCATTGTGCTGCGAATGTCGGCGTGCAGCTGATCGACAGCGTTGCCGGCCGGGCGCGCGCCAGCAATTCGTCGGTTGCCTCGCGCATCAGCCGGAAGGCCGAGCGCATGGCCTTGAAATAGCCCTCGCCATCCTCCGTCAGCCTGAGCTGACGCGGCAGTCGATCGAACAGGCGCACGCCGAGCGACTGTTCGAGGTCGCGGATCTGCAGGCTCACCGCGCCGGGCGTGACGCTGAGCTCGCCAGCGGCGAGCGTGACGCTCAGATGGCGTGCCGTCGCCTCGAAGGCGCGCAGGCCGGACAGGGAGGGAAGACGGTTGCTCATGATTTAGTTTTCCTCGCTGTATCCCCGAAATATGATCGTTTGTGCAAAGCGAAAAGACGAGGAATTATAGCGTCAACGCCGGGTTTTGGCACTCGGATATCTCGTTGGATTTAGAAAAAATCGCTTAGGAGGCCGTTATGGCTAACCGTTACATGACCACCACCGAATGGGGTCTGCTCATCGCCTTGTCGATCCTCTGGGGCGGCTCGTTCCTGTTCAACGGCATTCTCGTGCGCGAGCTGCCGACGCTCACCATTGTCGCCGCCCGCGTGTCGCTGGCCGCCATGGCGCTGTGGACCATCGTTCGCCTCTCCGGCCATGCCATCCCGCGCAGCAAGGAGGTCTGGCTCGCCTTCCTCGGCATGGGCGTGCTCAACAACATCATACCCTTCTCGCTGATCGTCTGGGGGCAGACGCATATCGCGAGCGGCCTCGCCTCGATCCTCAATGCCACCACGCCCCTCTTCGCCGTGATCGCCGCGCATCTTTTGACGCAGGACGAGAAGATGACGGGAGGCAGGCTGGTCGGTGTGCTCGTCGGCTTTGCCGGTGTCGCGCTGATGATCGGTCCTGCGGTGCTGTCCGATCTCGGCTCGAACGTGCTGGCACAGCTCGCCGTGCTCGGCGCTGCCGTCTCCTATTCGATCGCCGGCATCTTCGGTCGCCGCTTCCGCCGCATGGGCCTGCCGCCGCTGCTGCCGGCTGCGGGGCAGGTCACGACCTCCGCCCTGCTGATGCTGCCGGTGGCGCTGATCGTCGACCGGCCGTGGACACTCGCCATGCCATCCGCAGAAGCGTGGGCCGCCCTCTTCGGCCTTGCCTTCCTCGCCACCGCACTCGCCTATGTCATCTTCTTCCGCATTCTCGCCACGGCCGGCGCCACGAACCTGATGCTCGTCACCTTCCTCATTCCGGTCAGCGCCATCCTGCTCGGCGCGCTGGTGCTGGGCGAGATGCTGGCGCCGAAACATTTTGCCGGCATGGCACTGATCGCCGTCGGGCTTGCCGCGATCGACGGACGGCTTCTGCGGATGGTAATGGAAAAGCGCCGGCCGCTCGGCTCGGATACCTGACGCTCAGCAGGCGAGATCGGCGACGACCGCGTCGAGGATCAGCATGCCGGCCGGCGTACAGCGCAGCCGCGAATTGCCGAGCCGTTCGATGAAGCCATGGTCGATGAGAAACTGTTCGCGATCCGGATCCAGGTCGCGACCAGACAGCGTCTGCCAGCGGACGAGATCGATGCCTTCCTTGAGGCGTAACCCCATCAGCAGCAACTCGTCCGACTGTGCCTCACGCTCCAGCAATTCCTGCTCGATCATGCCGTGGCCCTCGGCCTCGACCAGCTCAAGCCAGCCTTCCGGCCGCCGTTCCGTGGCGGTCGCGATCTTCGCGCCGCCGGTCGTCAACCGGCCATGCGCGCCGGGGCCGATGCCCACATAGTCGCCGTAGCGCCAATAGGTCAGGTTGTGGCGGCTCTCCGAGCCGGGGCGGGCATGGTTGGAGACCTCGTAGGCCGGCATGCCTTCGCGTTCGGTAATCTCTTGTGTCGCCTCGTAGAGCACGGCGGAGTGTTCGCCATCCGGCACGATCAGCTTGCCGGCCTTGTGCAGGCCATAGAAGGGCGTGCCCTCCTCGATGGTGAGCTGGTAGAGCGAGAGATGGTCGACGGCGTAGGATACGGCTTCCTTCAGCTCGCGGTCCCATTCCTCGACCGTCTGGTTGGGGCGGGCATAGATCAGGTCGAAGGACATGCGCGGGAAGATATCGCGTGCCAGCCGTATCGCCTTCAGCGCATCGGCGACATCATGCAGCCGGCCGAGGAATTTCAGGTCCCGGTCGTTCAGCGCCTGCACGCCGAGCGAAACGCGGTTGACGCCCGCCGCGCGATAGCCACGGAAGCGCTCGGCCTCGACGCTCGACGGATTGGCCTCCATGGTGATCTCGATGCCCTCAGGCACATGCCAGTGGCGGGCGATACCGTTCAGGATCGCATCGACCGTCTCCGGCGCCATCAGCGAGGGCGTGCCGCCGCCCATGAAGATGCTGGTGACGCTGCGCGAGCCGGTCATGCGGCGCATCGTCGCCATTTCCTTCAGGAAGGCCTGCACGAAACGCGGCTGGTCCACCGGCTGGTGGCGCACATGGCTGTTGAAGTCGCAATAGGGGCATTTGGCGGCACAGAACGGCCAGTGCACATAGATGCCAAAGCCGGGATCGGAAAGATCGGCTGCAGAGCTCGGCCGTATATCGAAGGGCGCCGCCGTCATTAAACCTCAAACCTTCAGGCAGGTTTCGACGAAGAGCTTGAAGGCACGGGCGCGGTGCGACAGTGCTGCCGCATCGCCCGGCTTCCAGCCGTGCTTCTCTTCGGCGCTCATTTCGCCGAAGGTCGTCTCGTAACCCTCAGGCTGGAAGACGGGGTCGTAGCCAAAGCCCTGGCTGCCGCGCGGCGGCCAGACGACCGTGCCCTCGACTTCACCGCGGAAGAGTTCGGTATGGCCATCCGGCCAGGCAAGGCAGAGCACGGAGACGAAGCGCGCGGCGCGATCCTTCGCGTCGGTCACACCCTTGTCGGCAAGCGCCTTTTCCACCTTCTCCATGGCCATGGCGAAGTCGCGCGTGCCGTCCTCTTTCTCCGCCCAGTTGGCCGTATAGACGCCGGGTGCGCCATCGAGCGCGTCCACGACAAGGCCGGAATCGTCGGAAAGGGCGGGCAGGCCCGAGGCCTTGGCCGAGGCGAGCGCCTTGATCGTGGCATTCTCCTCGAAGGTCGTGCCCGTCTCGTCCGGCTCCTCGAATTTCAGTTCGGCGGCCGATTTGGCGGAGAAACCGAACGGGCCGATCAGGTCTTCGATCTCGCGGATCTTTCCGGCATTGTGGCTGGCGACGACGATCGTCTTGGTGTCGAGCTTGCGCATAAAAGTCCCTAAGCGATGTTCCAGAGGCTCGGCTCGGCACATTCAAGGCTGTTGCCGGCAGGGTCGCGGAAATAGATGGAGCGGGCGCCGTTCGGCCAACAGAAATCCGCTTCGATGGTGATGCCGGCTTCTTCGAGCTTTTTCACCCAGAAATCAAGCGCTGGCCCCGCGACGCGGAAACAGGCATGTCCCGGCCCGGTCGCGCCGTGGACCGGCACGGGAAAGGCGTGGGCCGGTGGTGGAACGACGGTCTCCTGCGGGTTGAAGATCAGGAGAACGCCGGGGCCGCAGCGAAAGAACACGTGGCGATTGGCCTGCCGCGTGATCTTTTCAAGGCCGAGAAGGCCACCATAGAAGGCTTCCGCCGCGTCGAGGTCGTGCGCGTAGAGCGCGGTTTCGAGGATGCCTTCGATCGCGGCGGTCATCGGAACCTTCCTTATGCGATCGCCTGCTTCTGCATCTCGACCAGTTCGGCAATGCCGTTGCGGGCGAGCGCCATCAGGCTGGAGAACTCTTCCTCCGTGAACGGCTTGCCTTCGGCCGTGCCCTGGATTTCGACGATGCCGCCCGAGCCGGTCATGACAAAATTGGCATCTGTCTCGGCGGCGGAGTCCTCAAGATAGTCGAGGTCGATGACCGACTGGCTGGCGAAGATACCGCAGGAAATGGCCGCGACGTGGTCCTTGAGAACCCGTTCGACCTTGATCATGCTGCGCGCTTCCATCCATTTCAGGCAGTCGTGCAGGGCGATGAAGGCGCCGGTGATCGACGCCGTGCGGGTGCCGCCATCGGCCTGGATGACGTCGCAGTCGACGGTGATCTGGCGTTCGCCGAGCGCTTCGAGATCGACGATCGCGCGCAGCGACCGGCCGATGAGGCGCTGGATTTCCTGCGTGCGGCCGCCCTGCTTGCCGGCCGCGGCTTCACGCCGCATACGGTCGCCGGTGGCGCGCGGCAGCATGCCGTATTCGGCGGTGACCCAGCCCTTGCCGCTGTTGCGCAGCCACGGCGGCGTCTTGTCTTCCAGGCTTGCGGTGACGAGCACATGCGTGTCGCCGAACTTGACGAGACAGGAGCCTTCGGCATGCTTGGAAACGTTGCGCTCGAAGGAAACCTTGCGCATCTGGTCGGTTTTTCTGCCGGACGGCCGCATTGCGAACTCCTGTCTCGTGATATCTGGAACGCTGCTTTAGACCAGTTCGCCCGGCGAGGGAATGGCGCGGCGGTCCTGCGGGCGATTTCTGAGGATGCTGCGCCGCGAAAATCCGTTTTGCGCTTCCGCACGAAATCACTATATTCTCTGGAGATAACGAGGTTGCAGCGCAAAGATGGTTTTGAGGTCTCCGGTTCCTGATAGTCAGGCGGCGCTCGACGAGCGTTCGGGCGAAATCTTCCGCCGCATCGTGGAAAGCTATCTGGAAAGCGGCGAGCCGCTCGGTTCGCGCAACCTGTCGCGCATCCTGCCCATGTCGCTGTCGCCCGCCTCCGTGCGCAATGTGATGAGCGATCTCGAGGAACTTGGTCTTATCTATTCGCCGCATACCAGTGCCGGACGCCTGCCGACGCAACTGGGCCTGCGTTTCTTCGTTGATGCCTTCATGCAGGTCGGCAACATCTCGGCCGAGGACCGCGCCTCGATCGAGCGGCATGTGCGCCCGCACGGCCAGAAACACACCGCCGTCGAGACGATGATGAACGAGGCGAGCCAGGCGCTGTCCGGCATGTCGCGCGGCGCCGGCCTCGTCATCACCTCGAAGAACGACGCCATATTGAAACATGTCGAGTTCATCCGGCTGGAGCCGACCAAGGCGCTCGTCGTGCTGGTCGGCGACCATGACCAGGTGGAGAACCGCATCATCGAACTGCCGGCGGGTGTCACCAGCTCGCAGCTAACCGAGGCGGCAAACTTCCTCAACGCCCATCTTGCCGGCAACACGCTGTTCGAGGCGCGCGCCCAACTGGAGCGCCTGCGCGGTGAAATCAGCAGCGAGCTCGACAAGCTGTCGCAGGATCTCGTCGAGCGCGGGCTTGCGGTCTGGTCCGGAGGGTTCGACGCGGGCAAGCCGACGCGGCTCATCGTGCGCGGCCGGGCGAACCTCCTCGAGGGCCTTGCCGGCGTGGAAGACATCGATCGGCTGCGCATGCTGTTCGACGATCTGGAGCGCAAGGACAGCCTGATCGAACTCCTGAACCTTGCCGAGACCGGGCCGGGCGTGCGCATCTTCATCGGCTCGGAAAACAAGCTGTTCTCGCTTTCCGGCTCCTCGCTGATCGTCGCTCCCTACCGCGACAGCGACGAGAAGATCGTCGGCGCCGTCGGCGTCATCGGGCCGACCCGGCTCAACTATTCGCGGATCGTGCCCATGGTGGACTATACGGCCCAGCTTATGTCGCGGCTTTCGCGCTGAACTCTGGCAATCCAGCCGCCAGCCCTTGATTTTTCGGGCTCAAAGCTCGATATCGGGCCCAACCCCTTAAAAGATGCAATTCGGAGTACGTCATGACCGACGACAACAAGAAACATGGACCTGACGAAGGCGTGGAAAACGGCTTTGACGCAGAAATGTCCGCAGCGGACGACGTAGCTGCCGAGGTTGAGGCGTCTGCCGAGCCGGATCCGATCGACGTTCTGCGCGCGGAAAACAGCGACCTCAGGGACAAGTATCTTCGCCTCGCCGCGGAGATGGACAACCTGCGCCGTCGCACCGAGCGTGACGTGAAGGACGCCAAGTCTTATTCCGTTGCCGGTTTTGCGCGCGACATGCTGGCCGTATCCGACAACCTGCGCCGTGCGCTGGACGCCATTCCGGCCGACGCGCTGGAAAGCGGCGATGCCGGCCTGAAGGCGCTGGCCGAAGGTGTCGAGATGACCGAGCGCTCCATGCTCGCCGCCCTCGAGCGCCACGGCGTGCGCAAGCTCGATCCGGTCGGTGAGAAATTCGACCCGAACTTCCATCAGGCGATGTTCGAAGTGCCGAACCCTGAAGTCGCCAACAACACGGTCGTGCAGGTCGTGCAGGCCGGCTTCGTCATCGGCGAGCGCGTGCTGCGTCCCGCCATGGTCGGCGTGTCGAAGGGCGGCCCCAAGGCGCCTGCCGGCGAGACCAGTGCCGCACAGGCCTGATCATCAATCGAATGAAAAAGAAAAAACCGGCGGTCGCAAAACCGCCGGTTTTTTCATGCCAATTCGAAATGCTCAGGCTGCGTTCGACGCCTGCTCCTCGCTGAGGCAGGCGTAGATCGCGCTCTCGCTGTCGGAGGCGCGCAGCTTTGCAACCATGGTCGGATCGCGCAGCACGCGGGCGATGCGCGACAGCGCCTTCAAGTGGTCCGCACCGGCGCCTTCCGGCGCCAGAAGCAGGAAGACGAGGTCGACCGGCTGGTCGTCCAACGCTTCGAAATCCACGGGGGTTTCGAGGCGCGCGAAGAGGCCGGTGATCTGGGAAAGCTCCTTCAGCTTGCCGTGGGGGATGGCGATGCCATTGCCCACGCCGGTCGAACCGAGCCGTTCGCGCTGAAGAATGACGTCAAAAATCTCGCGTTCCGGAATTCCGGTGAGCTTCGCCGCTTTTGCCGCCAGTTCCTGAAGCATCTGCTTCTTGGAATTGGCCTTCATCGCCGGAATAATCGCACTCTGCTGCAGCAAACCTGCCAATGCCATGCTTTTGTCCTCGTGAGGCGGGTGAAGGGATTGAAGAAACGTGGTGCCGGTTTCCGGCACCACGCTCCCGTCACTCAGCCTTTGATATTGGCTGCGTCGATCCAGCCAATATTGCCGTCGTTGCGTCGGTAGACGATATTGAGCTGCTCCGATCCGGCGCTACGGAAAAGAAGAACCGGCTCGTCCGTCATATCGAGCGCCATGACGGCACTTGCGACGGACATCGTCCTCAGTTTCTTCGTGCTTTCCGCAACGATGGTCGGTGCGTAGTCCTCGGGAAGTTCATCCTCTTCGTCGGGGACCGAATCCATCACCGTGTAGGCCACTTCTGCAAAGGCATCGTGACCATTGCCATTGTGGTGTGCCTTGAGTTTGCGCTTGTATCGGCGCAGGCGTTTCTCGATCCGTTCGGAGGCCGATTGGAAGGCCACCAAGGGGTCGTTTGCTTCGCCATTTGCCTGCAAGGCCATGCCCGTATCCAGGTGGATCTTGCAGTCCGCGCTGTAGCGCGATCCCGCTTTTTCCACGGTGACCTGGCTCGAATATCCTCCGTCAAAATATTTGGTTACGGCCTCTCCGACCTGGTCTTCAATGCGCTGACGGAAAGTTTCGCCGATTTCCATATGTTTACCGGATACACGCACACTCATGGAGGTTTCCTCTCGTTCGTGATTTGCGTGCAACAGTCTATTCCAACCTTCTCCACGTTCCAAGCTTTTACGCATGTGATGGAATTTCCGTCATATGCGGCAAGAAAAGCGGGGATATGTCCGGAATTCCGGCCTGCCTTCTCTTCAGAAGAGGGGCGCGCAGTAGCCCGTCCCGGTGGCGAAGTCAATTAGCGGATTCAGGCATTGTTAATGTTTGGCGGTCTGAAACGCCGGTTCTCCCGGCTTTGTTTCAGGAGGCGGCGGCTTTGGCGAGCGCCCGTTTTTCCCGTCGCCGCTGTACTGAGGAGGGGATGTTCATCGCTTCCCGATACTTCGCGACCGTCCGGCGGGCGAGATCGACGCCGCCCTTGCGCAGGATATCCACAATGTCGTCGTCCGAAAGCACGGCCTCCGGCTGCTCCTGCGCGATCATCGTGCGGATGCGGTGGCGGACGGATTCGGCGGAATGGGAATCGCCACCCTCCGCCGAGCTAATCGAGACCGTGAAGAAATATTTGAGCTCGAACAGGCCGCGCGGCGTCAGCATGAACTTGTTGGAAGTGACGCGGCTCACGGTCGACTCGTGCATCTTGATCGCCTCGGCGACCGTCTTCAGGTTCAGCGGGCGCAGGTGGTCGACACCATGCATCAGGAAGGCATCCTGCTGGCGCACGATCTCGGCCGCCACCTTCATGATGGTGCGGGCGCGCTGGTCGAGGCTGCGCGTCAGCCAGTTGGCCGTCTGCAGACATTCGTTGAGAAAACTCTGGTCCTCGCTGTCGCGGCGCGTGCGGCTTGAGACGGACGCATAGTAGTCGCGGTTGACGAGCACGCGCGGCAAGGTGTCTACATTGAGCTCGATATGCCATGTGCCGTCGGGTGCTGCGCGCACGAGGATATCCGGCACCACCGCTTCCGAGGCGCTCGTCTCGTAACGTGTGCCGGGCTTCGGATCGAGCTTGCGGATTTCCGCCAGCATGTCGAGAAGATCTTCCTCGTTGACGCCGCAGAGCTTCTTCAGCGTCGCGAAGTCGCGCCGCGCGAGAAGTTCGAGATTGTCGATGAGGGCTGCCATGGCCGGATCGTACCGATCCCGGGCCCGCAACTGGATCGCCAGGCATTCGCTGAGCGAACGCGCGAAGACGCCGGGCGGATCGAGTTCCTGGAGCCGGTAGAGAACGCGGTCGACCTCGGCCAGGGGCTTGCCGAGGCGAACCGCCGTCTCCGTCGTGCTGCCCTGAAGGTAGCCGGCTTCGTCGAGTTGATCGACGAGATGCTGGGCGATCAGCCTGTCGATCGGGTCCGACAGGAGGAAGGGAATCTGCTCGTGGAGTACGTCTCGCAGCGTCTTGCGGCTTGCCACGAAGTCGTCGAGGTCGTAGCCCTCGCCGTCTCCACCACCACCCGGCATAGACTTCCACTGGTCGGCGAGTTCAGGCGCATCGGCGGCCCGTGGCCCGGCATCGTCCGGGAACATGTTGTCGAGGCCGCCGTCGAGCGTTTCGGATACGCTTCCCGCGCTGGCGGAATCGTAGAGGTCGGGCTGGAAGCCCTCGTCGCCGCCAGCCGTTTCGGCATGTGCGCGATCTTCGCTGGGCGTGGAATAGTCCTCGGCAGCCCGCTCAGGGTCGCGTGCGCCCTCATCGCCGGAGACGACCTCCAGCAGCGGGTTTCTCTCGACTTCCTGCTCGATGAACTGGTTCAGCTCGACATGCGTCATCTGCAGCAGCTGGATGGACTGCATGAGCTGGGGGGTCATCACCAGCGACTGGTTTTGGCGCAGGAAAAGGCTGGCTGCGAGTGCCATGCGGACGCTTTACTCCCCGGAGAAGCGGCCCTCGGCCATGGTGGCGGGGCGACAAAATCCAACTGGCCCAAAAATTGCTTTTTTGAGAAGTTTGGTCAAGTCGCAGCCGCGAACTTGGTGAAGATCGCGGCGAAGAGGCGCCTATTTGCCCTACAGGCTGAAATTATCGCCAAGATAGAGGCGGCGCACATCGGGATTGGCGACGATGTCGTTCGCGCGGCCATGCGTCAGCACTTCGCCGGCATGGATGATATAGGCGCGGTCGATGAGGCCGAGCGTTTCACGCACATTGTGATCCGTGATGAGCACGCCGATGCCGCGCGAGGTGAGGTGGCGCACCAGCGCCTGGATGTCGGCGACCGAAATCGGATCGACGCCGGCAAACGGCTCGTCGAGCAGCATGAAGGTCGGGTCGGTGGCAAGCGCGCGGGCAATTTCGAGACGGCGGCGCTCACCACCCGACAGCGCGATGGCCGGCGACTTCCTGAGATGCGAGATCGAGAATTCGGCAAGCAGGCTGTCGAGCTTGTGCTCGCGCTCCGCCTTGTCCTTGTGGTGCACTTCGAGCACGGCGCGAATGTTGTCTTCGACCGTCAGGCCGCGAAAGATCGAGGCTTCCTGCGGCAGGTAGCCGACGCCGAGGCGGGCACGGCGGTACATCGGCATGGTGGTGACGTCGTTGCCGTTGATCTCGATCGAGCCTTCATCCACCGGCACGAGACCGGTGATCATGTAGAAACAGGTCGTCTTGCCCGCACCGTTCGGCCCAAGCAGGCCGACGGCCTCGCCACGGCGCACGACAAGCGACACGCCATTGACGACACGACGGTCGCGATAGGTCTTGGTCAGCCCGCGCGCAATGAGGGTCCCGTCATAG
Organism: Shinella kummerowiae; assembly: GCF_009827055.1. GTDB lineage: Bacteria > Pseudomonadota > Alphaproteobacteria > Rhizobiales > Rhizobiaceae > Shinella > Shinella kummerowiae. Next base: position 400,058 of record NZ_WUMK01000002.1, on the reverse strand, counting down.
CGCGAAAGATCGGCGCTGCGCTGGGGTTCCTGCGCAGCTTTCTTCGGGCGGCGCGTCAGGCGGTTGATGAGGGAAGAAGTCACGGGCGGGACGCTATATCAGTTCGTTTGCTTGCGGGACTTCGGGTCCAGCTGGATCATCACTCGGCCGCCGCAGGCGTCGAGCTTGGCTTCGCCGGTGCGCATGGTCACCAGAAGCTGGCAGCCGACGAAAACGTTCTTGCCTTCCGACAGCACGACCTTCTCGCCCTTCAGCAGCAGCGTCTCGTTGACGAGGTTGAACGTGCCGGTATCGGCGGTTGCTTCCTGCGTGCCGGACTTCAGGTAGACTTTCTCCGAAACGTCGATCTTCTCGATATCCGCGTCGCCGCTTGCCACCGAACCACTGCCGCCGGCGGCATAATAGACCGTCATCTTGCCGGCCTGGAGCGTCGTCGTGCCCTGCACGACCTTCACATTGCCGCTGAACTCCGCCTTGTTCTCCTGATCGCGGATCTCGAGCTTGTCGCTCTGGATCTGGATCGGCTTGTCGTTTGACAGCTGCATGCCCTGCATTCGGCTTGACGTCTGCTGGGCGCCCGCAGGAACCGAGATGAGCGCAAGGCCTGCTGCAAGAACGGTAATGCTGGCGGCCCGGACGGGGGCGGAGAGACTGGCGAACATGGCGCTCTTACTTTGCTCGGTTGCGGATGGCGGCGGGATCGACGTCGACGACGACCTTGCCTTCGAAGATGACGATCCTGCCTTTATCCGTCATTCGCAGCGACTGCGCAACAATGGATGCTTCGCGCGAGCGGATGGAGACGGGCTCCTCCGTCGACATGTTTCCGCCGTCGATATCGAGATGGGCCGAGCGGAAGGCAGCTTCGAGGCCGGTATTCAGATTGATGGTGAAGGGGGCGATCATGTCGAGCAGGTTCTTGCCGCGATCATAGATGCCGGTCGCGGCGATCACCTCGGCGATCGTGCTCTCGTTGACCGGCACCTTCGCCTTGATATTTTCCAGCGTGAGCACATCGGGCTGCTTGATGTCCTGCAGCGCCCGCTCCGCCTTCATGGAATAGCTGATACCGTCCTTGTTGCGCCCGGAAATCGCCGGGTTGCGCATCACGATCTTGCCATCCTCGATGGAAGCACTTTCCACCTGCAGATTATCGGGCACGTAGGTGCGCACGATCGAGACGATGATGAAGATGACACCGATGATGATGGCGGCAACCGGCAGGGCGACCTTCAGAAAGCGCACACGGGAAGAGTGCCGCGTCGCGAGGCGGTAAGCCTCGGCGGATACGCCTATGCCCTGTGCACCCGTTATCGGTGCTTCTGTCACGGTGTCCAGCATGCTGCCTGCTAAAATCTCGCGGTATGGCCTTCGCTGCGAAACGGGGGGCCGCCTCGGATAACGGGCCCCATATGGCGATTATTCCTGAACAAACAATGCTTGTCCAAGAATGTTCAGCGACGAATTGCCATTTGCGTCTGGAATGCCATATCGATAGGGGCTTCTGCAAGCCACCTCAACGGATAGGCGGCCTTTAGCATCGAGGACTGGGAATGGATCACTCCGCCATCGCCGATCGCCGGCACTTGCGCCGCAAGCTCACCTTCTGGCGGGTCGTCGCCGTCCTGATTGCGCTCATCGCCGTCTTTGCCGCCGCCGCCTGGCGCTGGCCGGGGAGCGGTGCGCGCGATCACATCGCGCGGGTCAGCATTTCCGGCATCATCCAGGACGATGCCGAGCTTCTCGAACGCCTCGACCGCATCGCCCGCAACGACCGGGCGAAGGCGCTCATCGTCACCATTTCCTCGCCCGGCGGCACGACCTACGGCGGCGAAGTCATCTTCAAGGCGCTGCGCAAAGTGGCGGAAAAGAAGCCGGTCGTCTCCGACGTGCGCACGCTCGCCGCCTCCGCCGGCTACATGATCGCGACGGCCGGCGACACGATCATCGCGGGCGAAAGCTCGATCACCGGCTCGATCGGCGTGCTCTTCCAGTATCCGCAGATGAAGGAGTTGATGGACAAGATCGGCGTGTCGCTCGAGGAAATCAAATCCGCGCCGCTGAAAGCCGAGCCCTCGCCGTTCCATCCGGCAAGCGAGGAGGCGAAGACGATGATCCGCGCCATGGTGATGGACAGCTACGACTGGTTCGTCGATCTCGTCGTCGAACGCCGCAAATTGCCGCGCGACGAGGTTCTGCGCCTTGCTGACGGCAGCATCTTCACCGGCCGCCAGGCGCTTGCCGCCAAGCTCGTCGACCGACTCGGCGGGCCGGAGGAAATCCGCGCCTATCTCGACGAACGCGAGGTCGCGGCCGATCTGCCGGTCGTCGACTACGAGGCCCCCAAACGCTCGGGTTTCGGGTTGCTGGGCAGCAATGTGGCCGATCTTGCACGCTCCATTCTCGGATTGCCGCTCGAGCTTCAACCGACGATCGAAAAACTGGCTGGCCAAAAGTTGTTTCTTGACGGTCTGGTCTCGGTTTGGCAGGTTGCTCGTGATTGAAAAACAAGAATTTTTGAGGGGGACACAGTGATCAAGTCGGAATTGGTTCAGATTGTCGCCGCGCGCAATCCCCACCTCTACCACCGCGACGTCGAGAATATTGTCAACGCGGTGCTCGACGAAATCACCGACGCGCTGGCGGGCGGAAACCGCGTCGAGCTGCGCGGCTTCGGCGCCTTCTCCGTGAAGAACCGGCCGTCCCGTTCGGGCCGCAATCCGCGCACGGGAGATGCCGTCTTCGTCGAGGAGAAGTGGGTTCCGTTCTTCAAGACCGGCAAGGAGCTGCGCGAGCGGCTCAATCCCGGTCAGGCCGACCAAGATGATTAAAGCCCTGGGCGCCTGATCGGCGCCTTGCGCCAAGCAGGTGATGCCATGATCAAGAGAGTCGTCAATATCCTCGTCCTCATCCCGGTCGCCATCGTGCTGATCGTGCTGTCGGTGGCGAATCGCCAGCCGGTGACCCTGGCGCTCAATCCGTTCCGGCCCGAGGACAGCGTGCTCTCCGTCACCGCGCCGTTCTTCGTCTATCTGTTTCTCGCGGTGATCTTCGGCCTCGTTCTCGGTGCGCTCATCACGTGGTTCACGCAAGGCAAATACCGCAAGCGTGCCCGCATCGAGGCGCATGAGGCCGTGAAATGGCACGGCGAGGCGGAAAAGCACCGCACGCGCGCCGAAGCGATCGCCTCGCAGGCCGTCCTGCCGGCCTCGGCAAAATAAGCTAGGCCGCCCCGCCGTTCAGTTTCGCGCCGAGATCGGCGAAGAATTGTGCCGCGAGTTTCTTCGATGACGAATCGATCAGCCGCGAGCCGAGCTGCGCGAGCTTGCCGCCGATCTGCGCCTTGACGTCATAGGCGAGGATCGTGCCGTCGCCATCTTCGGTGAGTTGCACGTCCGCGCCGCCCTTGGCGAAACCGGCAATGCCGCCCTTGCCTTCGCCGGAGATCGTGTAGCCGAGCGGCGGGTTGAGGTTGGAGAGCGTCACTTCGCCGCTGAAGGTCGCCGAGACCGGGCCGATCTTGATCTTGACCGTCGCCTCAAGCTCCGTCGGCGATTTCATGGTGAGCGCCTGACAGCCCGGAATACAGGCCTTCAGGATGTCCGGATCGTTGAGCGCCGCCCAGACGGCGTCGCGCGGGGCGGCAATGCGTTCTTCGCCGGACATGTCCATGATCGGTCCTCCCTGGAGCTGCCCCGATTGTCGCAATCGGAAAGCGCTTTGCCAAGAGGGGGAGGGATGGTATGGGGACCGCTCGTTTTCCGGCGCTGCCGGCCTGTATTCAACCGACGACGGACGATCAATCGTGAAGGACAGACACCGCCGGCCGAAGATCGGCTCCGCCGCTCCCGCCAAGGCGCAGGCCCAAAGGGCGCCGGTCATGAAGGCGCCGGCACCCAAGAAGGAGCCACGCCCGGCCCCCGATATGCCCACCCGCCCGCTGATGCGCCGCGAGGGCGAAAAGCCGGCCGAGCGCCTGCCTGTCATCCTGGAAACCGCTGGCTCCGACCAGTACCGCCTCATCGACACCGGTGCGGGCGAAAAGCTCGAACAATACGGTCCCTACCGCATCGTGCGGCCGGAAGCACAGGCGCTCTGGCAGCGCAGCCTCGCCGACGGCATCTGGGACAAGGCAGACGCCCTCTTCACCGGCGATACGGACGAAGACGGCATGGGACGCTGGAAGTTCCCCAAGGACATGCTCGGTGAAACCTGGCCGATGCAGCTGCTCGACGTGGATTTCCACGGCCGCTTCACCGCCTTCCGCCATGTCGGCGTCTTCCCGGAACAGCTCGCCCATTGGAGCTGGATGAAGGAGAAGGTCGAGACGGCCGGCCGCCCGGTCAAGGTGCTGAACCTTTTTGGCTATACCGGTGTCGCCTCGCTGATCGCGGCGGCTGCGGGCGCAGAAGTTACCCATGTCGACGCCTCCAAGAAGGCGATCGGCTGGGCGCGCGAAAACCAGGCACTCGGCCGCATGGAAAAGCTGCCGATCCGCTGGATCTGCGAAGACGCGATGAAATTCATCCAGCGCGAGGAGCGTCGCGGCAGCACATACGACATCATCCTGACCGATCCGCCGAAATTCGGCCGCGGCCCGAACGGCGAGGTCTGGCACCTGTTCGACCACCTGCCGCTGATGCTCGATATCTGCCGCGAAATCCTGTCGCCGAAGGCCATCGGCCTCGTGCTGACGGCTTATTCGATCCGTGCGAGCTTCTATTCCATCCACGAGCTGATGCGCGAGACGATGCGCGGCGCTGGCGGCACGGTGGAATCGGGCGAACTCGTCATCCGCGAGAGCGGCACGGACGGCCGGCATGTCGGTCGCGCGCTTTCCACCTCCCTTTTCAGCCGATGGATCAGCGCATGAGCCAGGAACACCACGGAACGCGCCGCGTTGGGCAGGTGAAGGAGGTGACGAGCCTCGCAAACCCGATCATCAAGGACATCAAGGCGCTAGCCAACAAGAAGGACCGCGACGAGACGAAGAGTTTCATGGCCGAGGGCCTGAAGCTCGTCATCGATGCGCTGGAACTCGGCTTCGAGATCAAGACGCTCGTCTACGCCAAGAACGTCAAGGACAAGCCGCAGGTCGTGCAGGTCGCCACGAAGACGGTGGCGCGTGGCGGGCTGGTGCTGGAAGTCAGCGAGAAAGTGCTGTCCTCGATCACCCGGCGCGACAATCCGCAAATGGTCGTCGGCATCTTCACGCAGCGCTGGACGAACCTTCGGGATATCAAGCCGAAGACCGGCGAAACCTATATCGCGCTCGACCGCGTGCGTGACCCCGGCAATCTCGGCACGATCATCCGCACCGCGGATGCAGCGGGTGCGAGCGGCGTCATCCTGGTCGGCGAGAGCACCGATCCGTTCTCGATGGAAACCGTGCGCGCCACGATGGGTTCCGTCTTCGCCGTGCCGCTGGTGAAAACGAGCGTTGCCGATTTCCTCGGCTGGAAGAAGACGGCGGGTGTCCAGATCGTCGCGACCCATCTGGCCGGCGCCGTCGATTACCGCACCATCGACTACAAGAAAAAACCCGTCGTGCTGTTGATGGGCAACGAGCAGTCCGGCCTGCCGGAAGAGCTCGCCCGCGAGGCGGACGCCCTTGCCCGCATCCCGCAGACGGGCCGTGCGGATTCGCTGAACCTTGCGATCGCCACCGGCATCATGCTGTTCGAAGCGCGCCGTCACCTGCTGACACTGGACGAGCGCGGATGAACGAACGCATTCCGCTCATGTCCCGGCCGGTGCCGGTGATCGTCGTCATCCTGCTCGCGCTGCTGCTCGATCAGGCGGTGAAATTCGCCGTCGAGATGTGGCTTCCGTTCCAGGAAGCAGTGCATGTCGTGCCCATGCTGGCGCTCTACCGCACCTACAATTATGGCGTCGCCTTCTCCATGCTGTCGGGCATGGAGGGCTGGTTCATCGTGACGCTGCGCCTCTTCGTCGTCGGCTTCGTCGTCTGGCTGTGGCGGCAGACGCCGAAGGCACGGGGTTTTGCTCATGCCGGCTATGCCTTCATCATCGCCGGCGCCTTCGGCAACCTGATCGACCGGGCGCTGTTCGGCTATGTGATCGACTATATCCTGTTCTACACGGAGACCTGGTCGTTTGCGGTGTTCAACCTCGCCGACACGTTCATCACCATCGGCGCGGGCCTCGTCATCCTCGATGAGCTGCTGCTCCTGCGTCGCGCGAAACGTTAAATTTTTAGCGACTTGCTGAAGCCGATTTGAACGGTCCGTGTGTTAAGCGGATCGTCATGAGCGAACCCGTCAAGCTACAGAATCGGCTCAAGGCCGAATTTGCCGAAGCGCCGCAGCGGTCTGCGGGCGACCGTTTTGACGCGACAGACGATATCCACGATATCGATGCGGAGGGTTCGCCACGCCGGCCAGAGCCGGAAAGCCACGCGATGATCCGCAGCGTGATTGCCGGGGTTGGCCTGCTGTGCGGCGCGCTCGTGCTAGCGACCGGCATGGCGACCGGGTTCTATATCGCGGCGATCGGCCTCGGTCTTGCCGGCATCGCGGGGGCCGCTTTCCTCTTCTGGTCGCGGCGGCCGGCGGCCGGCGTCGAAGCGGCACATGACCGCTCCTGGGAACGCAGCGAGACCTCCGAAATCCTTTCCGCCATCCATGACGTGCTCGGCGATATCGTCGTCATGCGCACGCTCGATGGCCGCATCCTGCGCGCCAATGCCGTGCTCGGCGAGTTGACCGGCACCGCCGCTGCCGAAGGCAAGACCTGCGAGGCGCTTGGCCTGACCTTCCGCTCCCAGGCCATGGCGCATCGTTATGATGTCGACGTGGACGGTCCGGCCGGCAAGCGCATCTATTCCTGGCATGACGTGACGGTGCGCGATCCTGCTTCCGGCGATCTCGTGGTGCATTCCATCGCCCGCGACGTGACCGAGGAGCGTCGGGCCGAAGGCGAGCGCGAGCGCGCCCGGCAGCGCGCGGAGGAGGCGAGTGCCGCCAAGTCGCGCCTGCTCGCCACCGTCAGCCACGAAATCCGCACGCCGCTCTCTGGCATTCTCGGCATGTCGCACCTGATCGGCCAGACGCGGCTGACCGCCGAACAGAAGAATTATCTCGCCGGCATCCGCCAGTCCGGCCATGCACTCGTGCAGCTCGTCGACGACCTGCTCGATTTCTCGACCATCGAGGCCGGCCGTTTCCAGCTCCGCCCGTCGGAGGAGCCGGTGCGGCCGATGCTGGAAAGCGTCGTGGAGATGCTCTCGCACCGCGCCCATGAAAAGGGCATCGAGATCGGCTCCTTCGTTTCGCCGGACGTGCCGGGCCTGCTGCTTTACGATGCGCCGCGTTTGCGCCAGGTGCTCTACAATGTCGTCGGCAATGCCGTGAAATTCACCCATACCGGCGGCGTGTCGCTCGAAACCACGATGGATCGCGGCGCCGTCGTCATCCGCGTCACCGACACCGGCCCCGGCATGAATGCCGAGGAGCAGGCGCGCATCTTCCAGGAATTCGAGCAGACGGGAAGTGCTGCGCAGCGCAGCGGCGGCACCGGCCTCGGCCTTGCCATTTCCGCCCGTATTCTCAACGAGGCCGGCGGCGCGCTGACGCTGGAAAGCACGCCCGGCAAGGGCAGCACCTTCACCATCCGCATGCCGGTCGATCGGCGCAAGACGGCGGGGGCAGCCGGCGCGCGCAAGGGCGTGCTGAAGGGCAGCCTGGTCTTTGTGCTGGCGCCGGCCGGTCCGGCATCGAAGGCGCTGGTGCGCACCATCGATGCGCTCGGCGGCGCCTGCCATCTGGCCACATCCATCGATGAGGCGCTCGATCTCGTCCAGGAACTGGCCGGCCGCGGGGTCGAGCCGACCGACATCATCGTCGACAATCGCCTTGCCGGCGCCTTCCGCCGCGAGCTTGCCGACCTCGGCTACCTGCGCGACAGCCGCGCGCGCCGCATCTATCTCGTCAATCCGGAAGAGCGCAGCGGCCGGGCGATCGGCAATGGCGAGGGTTACGATTCCTGGCTCATCCGGCCGTTGCGCGAGCGCTCGCTGGTCGAGGTCTTGCGCGGCCGCATGAAGGGTATCGAGGTGCGTGATGCGATCAACGACAACCGTCCGATCCTGACGGAACTGCCGGACGTTGCCCCCGAGCCGACGCTCGCCGCGCCGACGGGCGCCCGCATCCTGCTTGCGGAGGATGACCCGGTGAACGCCATGCTGGTGCGTTCGGTGCTGGAGCGCGCGGGTCATGTCGTGCGCCATGTGCCGGATTACCCGGCGCTGGTTGCCGCGCTCGCCGGCGCCACGGATGCCGGACCCTTCGCGGCGGATCTGCTTGTCACCGACCTCGGCATGCCGGGCGGGGAGGGCAAGGACATGATCGCCCGCATCGTCCAGCGCGACTATGGCAATGCCCGCCTGCCGGTCGTGGTGCTGACGGCCGACAGCCGGCAGGGGCTGAGCGAGGAACTTCTGGCGATCGGTGCCGATGCGGTTCTGTCAAAACCGGCGGATCCCGTTCATCTGATTGCCGAAATCGCCCGTCTCGCCCGGCGTGCCACGGCCTGATCTTCGACGCTGGCCGCTTTTCGCTGGCCAGACCGGACGTGCGTCATTGTCCTGTTGCAGAATCGTGGTTAAAACCATGAAGTTTCGTTTGACGGATACAGTGCCATGACGCTCGACCTCGCCCAGACCATCGCTCCGGTGGAGATCGCCCAGAAGACGGTTGCGGTCGCGGGCCGTTCGGGAACGGCCGTGCTCGGCCGCATCGGCAATCTCGAGACGCGCATCGCCCGCTCGGTAACGGAAATCGACGCCGCCCAGGCCGTGCGCTACCGCGTCTTCGCCGAAGAGATGAACGCGAAACTTTCGCCCGACGCGGTGCGCCGCAAGCGCGACATCGACGCCTGGGACATGGTCTGCGACCACCTGCTCGTGCTCGACACCTCGATCGAGGGCGATGCCGAGGAGCAGATCGTCGGCACCTATCGCCTGCTGCGCCAGGATGTCGCCGCGGTGTCCGGGGGCTTCTATTCGCAATCCGAATTCGACGTCGACGCGCTGATCGCGCGCCATCCGGAAAAGCGCTTCATGGAGCTTGGCCGCTCCTGCGTGCTGCCGGCCTACCGCACCAAGCGCACGGTGGAACTGCTCTGGCAGGGCAACTGGGCCTATTCCCTGAAGCACGGCATCGACGTGATGTTCGGCTGCGCCTCCTTCCACGGCACCGTGCCGGAGGAACACGCGCTGGCGCTGTCCTTCCTGCACCACAATGTGCTGGCGAAGGACGAGTGGAGCGTTTCTGCCCGCCCGGAACTCTTCCGCACCATGGACCTGATGCCGTCGGAAGGTATCGATGCGCGCAAGGCGCTCTCCGCCATGCCGCCGCTGATCAAGGGGTACCTGCGCTTGGGTGCGACGGTTGGCAACGGCGCCGTCGTCGATCACGGTTTCAACACGACGGACGTACTGATCGTGTTGCCGATCGGCAAGATTTCCGGCCGCTATCTCAACTATTACGGCGCAGATGCCGGGCGTTTCGCCAGCTAAGCAATTCCGGGAAAGCGCGAAGCGGTTTCCCGTTCGGCGTTGCGTAACGCCAAAAGCAAATTACATGAAGGTCAGCATAGCTTGATTTGCCGCCCGTTCCCTCCGGGACGGGCGGCTTTTTATGTGCCGTCAGCCGGCATTGTAGGCGGCAAGGGCCGCCATGTTGACGATATCGGCGTCCTTCGCCCCCATCGAGACGATCTGCACGGACTTGTCGAGACCGACGAGCATCGGGCCGATGACCATCGCGCCGCCGAGTTCCTGCAGCATCTTCGTCGCGATCGAAGCCGAGTGGAACGCTGGCATCACGAGCACGTTGCCGGGGCCGGAAAGGCGGCAGAACGGGTACTGTTCCATGATGCGCGGATTGAGCGCCACATCGGCCGCCATTTCGCCGTCATATTCGAAATCAACGCGGCGCCGGTCGAGGATCTTGACGGCCTCGCGCACGCGCTCCGAGCGTTCGCCCGAGGGATGGCCGAAGGTCGAGTAGGCGAGCATCGCCACGCGCGGGTCGTAGCCGAGGCGGCGGGCGAGGCCGGCTGCTTCTTCCGCAATGTCGGCCAGCTCTTCCGACGACGGCATGTCGTGCACGGCCGTATCGGCAACCAGCACCGTGCGGCCGCGGCAAAGCGCCAGCGACGCGCCTATGACGCGATGGCCGGGCTTGGCGTCGATGCAGCGGCGCACGTCTTCCAGCGCGGTGGAATAGTTGCGGGTGAGGCCCGTCACCATCGCATCCGCATCACCGAGTGCCACCATGCAGGCGGCAAAGTGGTTGCGGTCGTTGTGGATCAGGCGTTGGGCATCGCGGTAGAGGTAACCCTTGCGCTGGATGCGCGCGTAGAGATAGTCGATATAGGCATCGTTGCGCGTCGAAATACGGGCGTTGAGCAGCTCGATGCCCGGCCGGTCGAGATCGATGCCGGCGCGTTCGGCCACTTCACGCATCCGGTCGTCGCGGCCGACGAGGATCGCCGTGCCGAGCTGCTGGTTGGCGTAGGACACGGCGGCGCGCATCATCTGCTCTTCCTCGCCCTCGGCGAAGACGACCCGCTTCGGGTGACGGCGCACGCGGGCGTAGATTTGCTGCAGGGTCGAGGCGATCGGGTCGCGCCGCGCCTTCAGATCGCGGGCATAGGCGTCGAGATCCGGGATGTCCTTGCGTGCGACACCCGTCTCCATCGCCGCCTTGGCAACGGCGACCGGGATGGCCGAGATCAGCCGCGGGTCGAACGGCACGGGGATGATGTACTGCGCGCCGAAACGCGGGCGCACACCCTGATAGGCGGCGGCGACGTCGTCCGGCACGTCTTCCTTGGCGAGATGGGCGAGCGCTTCGGCCGCCGCGATCTTCATCGCATCGTTGATCGTCGAAGCGCGCACATCGAGCGCGCCGCGGAAGATATAGGGGAAGCCGAGCACGTTGTTGACCTGGTTCGGATAGTCCGAACGGCCGGTAGCGACGATCGCGTCGTCACGGATGCGGGCGACCTCTTCCGGCGTGATTTCCGGGTCGGGATTGGCCATGGCGAAGATGATCGGCCGCGGCGCCATGGAGCGGATCATGTCTTCCGAGAAGGCGCCCTTGGCCGACAGGCCGAAGACGACGTCCGCGCCGTCCATGGCTTCGACGAGGGTGCGGCGGTCGGTCTTGACCGCATGCGCCGACTTCCACTGGTTCATGCCCTCTTCGCGGCCCTGGAAGATGACGCCCTTGGTGTCGCAGAGGATGACGTTCTCCGGCGCGAAACCCATCGACTTGATGAGCTCGATGCAGGCGATGGCGGCGGCACCCGCGCCATTGCAGACGAGCTTGGTCGTCTTGAAGTCGCGCCCGGTCAGTGCCAGCGCGTTGATGAGGCCGGCGGCGGCGATGATCGCGGTGCCGTGCTGGTCGTCGTGGAAGACGGGGATGTCCATCAATTCGCGCAGGCGCTGCTCGATGATGAAGCAGTCGGGGGCCTTGATGTCTTCAAGATTGATGCCGCCGAAGGAGGGGCCGAGATAGCGAACGCAGTTGATGAACTCGTCGACATTTTCCGTGTCGACCTCGAGGTCGATCGAATCGACGTCGGCGAAGCGCTTGAAGAGCACCGACTTGCCTTCCATCACGGGCTTGGAGGCGAGTGCGCCGAGATTGCCGAGGCCGAGGATCGCGGTGCCGTTCGAGATGACGGCGACCATGTTGCCACGCGTCGTGTAGTCATACGCCGTCGAGGGGTCTTCGGCGATGGCCTTCACCGGCACGGCGACGCCCGGTGAATAGGCGAGCGACAGGTCGCGCTGTGTCGCCATCGGCTTGGTCGGCGTGATTTCCAGTTTGCCGGGACGCCCGGACGAGTGGAAATCCAGCGCTTCCTTGTCGGTGACGGTTGCCCTCTGGTGATCGGTTTTGTCGGTACCCGGCATATTCCCCCCTTACACTCCTGTGGGCGATAGACCCATAGCTGCTCACAGCTGTTGTTTTCTATATCGCTGCATGGCTAGGGTGGCACCTCTTTTTTGGGAAGAACAGTCAATCCGTGAACGATCAGATCGCCCGCCAGACCGATATCCTGTCGACCGCCGAGCTTGCCAGCGACGAAAGCCGCGCATCGGCGACGCCGATGATGGAACAATATATCGAGATCAAGGCGAACAATCCCGATAGCGTGCTGTTCTATCGCATGGGTGATTTCTACGAGCTGTTCTTCCAGGACGCCGTGGAGACGTCGCGCGCGCTCGGGATCACCTTGACGAAGCGCGGCCAGCATATGGGGCTCGATATCCCGATGTGCGGCGTGCCCGTCCATGCCGCCGATGATTATCTGCAAAGGCTGATCGCGCTTGGCTTTCGCGTCGCGGTCTGCGAGCAGGTCGAGGACCCGGCGGAGGCGAAGAAGCGCGGTTCGAAATCCGTCGTGCGCCGCGATGTCGTACGTCTCGTGACCCCCGGCACGCTGACGGAAGAAAAGCTGCTCTCGCCGTCCGACGCCAACTACCTGATGGCCGTCGCCCGCATCCGTGGCGGCGCGGAACCGGCGATGGCGCTTGCCTGGATCGACATTTCGACCGGCATTTTTCGCCTGTCGGAAACCGCGCAGGGCCAGTTGCTCGCCGATATCCTGCGCATCGACCCGCGCGAACTGATCGTGCCGGACACACTGTTCCACGATCCGGAGTTCCGCCCGGTGCTGGATGTCGTCGGCCGCGTGGCGGTGCCGCAGCCGGCGGTGCTGTTCGACAGCGCAACGGCGGAAGGTCGTATTGCGCGCTATTTCGGCGTTTCGACACTGGACGGTTTCGGCACGTTCTCACGCGCCGAGCTGGCGGCAGCCTCCGCCGCCGTTGCCTATGTGGAAAAGACGCAGATCGCCGAGCGCCCGCCGCTTGGTCGGCCGGAGCGTGAAAGCTCCGCCTCCACGCTGTTCATCGATCCCGCCACGCGCGCCAATCTCGAACTGGTGCGCACGCTTTCCGGCGAACGCAGTGGCACGCTGTTGAAAGCCATCGACCGCACGGTGACGAGCGGCGGTGCGCGGCTTCTGGCCGAGCGCTTGATGTCGCCGCTGACCGATCCCGAGGCGATCAATGCACGGCTCGATTCGATTTCGGCTCTCGCCGAACGGCCTTCCTTTTGCGAAGACTTGCGACGGGCCCTGAAGCGGCTTCCCGACATGCCGCGTGCCCTGTCGCGCATCGCGCTCGGCCGCGGCGGCCCGCGCGATCTCGGCGCGATCTTCCAGGGTCTTTCCAGCTCCGCGGAAATCGCGCAATTGATGGCCGTGGAAGATCTCGACGGCGAGCTTTCCGAGGCCCGCAAGGCCATTGCAGCACTACCGATCGACCTTTCGCACCGCCTTGCCTTCATGCTCGCCGACGAACTGCCGCTTCTCAAGCGCGACGGCGGTTTCATCCGCGAAGGCGCGGATAGTGAACTCGATGAGATGCGCGCGCTGCGTGACCAGTCGCGCCGTGTCATCGCAGGCCTCCAGCTTCAATATGCCGAGGAGACTGGCGTCAAGTCGCTGAAGATCAAGCACAACAATGTGCTCGGCTACTTTATCGAGGTTTCTGCCGGCAACGCTTCGGCACTGACGGATGGCGACGAGGCGAAGGCGCGCTTCATCCACCGCCAGACCATGGCGGGCGCCATGCGGTTCACGACGACCGTGCTCTCCGAGCTGGAAACGAAGATCGCCAACGCCGCCGACCGCGCGCTCGCCATCGAGTTGAAAGCCTTCGACGGCCTCGTCGAGGCGGTCGTCGCCAAAGCCGAGGCCATCAAGGCGGCGGCGCGGGCGCTTGGCGTCGTCGACGTGTCCGTTGGGCTTGCGGCGCTGGCCGAGGAGCAGGCCTATTGCCGGCCGATCGTCGATCATTCCACGATGTTCGCCATCGTCGGCGGGCGGCATCCCGTCGTCGAGCAGGCGTTGCGCCGCCAACAGGGCGCCGCCTTCGTCGCGAACGCCTGCGATCTCTCGCCGGCGGATGGCAAGGGGCACGGCGCGATCTGGCTGCTCACCGGCCCGAACATGGGTGGTAAGTCGACCTTCCTGCGCCAGAACGCCCTGATCGCCATCCTTGCCCAGATGGGCGCCTACGTCCCGGCCGAAAGCGCCCATATCGGCATCGTCGACCGGCTGTTTTCGCGCGTCGGCGCCTCGGACGACCTGGCGCGCGGCCGCTCCACCTTCATGGTCGAGATGGTCGAGACGGCGGCGATCCTCAACCAGGCGACCGACCGGTCGCTTGTCATCCTCGACGAAATCGGCCGCGGCACCGCCACCTTCGACGGCCTGTCCATCGCCTGGGCGGCCGTGGAACATCTGCACGAAGCCAATCGCTGCCGCGGGCTTTTCGCCACGCATTTCCACGAATTGACGGTGCTGTCCGAAAAACTCGGGCGCCTTTCCAACGCCACAATGCGCGTCAAGGAGTGGGATGGCGACGTGATCTTCCTGCACGAGGTCGGGCCGGGTGCCGCGGACCGCTCCTACGGCATCCAGGTCGCGCGGCTTGCGGGTCTGCCGGCCTCCGTTGTGGCGCGCGCGAAAGACGTGCTGGCCAAGCTGGAGGATGCGGACCGCAAGAATCCGGCAAGCCAACTCATCGATGATCTGCCGCTGTTCCAGGTTGCGGTGCGTCGCGAGGAGGCGCGCCGGGATTCGGCCCCCTCCAAGGTCGAGGCGCTGGTCAAGGACATCAACCCGGACGACATGACGCCGCGCGAGGCACTCGATGCCCTTTATGCGCTGAAGAAAGAACTTGGCAATCGCTAGCGCCTAGGATGGCTGTTTTCCGGCGCTGAAAGGGTCTATAGCGCATGCGAACCGAACGGGCGGTGGAAGACAAGCGGGACGCAGGCCGGCATCCGATGGAACATAAGCTTTTGGCACCGGCCGATTCCGGTCTTCTCGATGTGCCGGCGTTGCGCGCCAGATGCGAATTCATCGCCAGCACCAATGCGGACTACCGCGACCGGCTGCGTCGCGAGCTTCTCGCCGAGTTCAAGAAGGTCAATGCGGCCGGCCGCGAGCGGGCGCGCGAACTGCTCTTTGCCGATGGCAGCGGCCTGCAATGCGCCGCCCGCATTTCCTGGCTGCAGGACCAGTTGATCGCCGTTCTGCACGATTTTGCCCTGAACCACGTTTTCAGCGCCGGCCAGGCCTCGCCTGCCAGCCGCATCACGGTCACGGCCGTCGGTGGTTATGGCCGCGGCACGCTGGCGCCGGGCTCGGATATCGACCTGCTGTTCCTGCTGCCGGCAAAACCCGCCGCCTGGAGCGAGCCGGCCATCGAGTTCATGCTCTACATTCTGTGGGATCTCGGCTTCAAGGTCGGCCACGCCACGCGCAATCTGGAAGAGTGCATCCAGCTCTCCAAGGGCGACATGACGATCCGCACCGCGATCCTCGAGGCGCGCTACATCTGCGGTTCGGTCGCGCTGTTCGAGGAGCTCGCCGTTCGCTTCGACCGCGAGATCATGCGCGGCACCGGCCCGGAATTCATCGCGGCGAAGC
Organism: Shinella kummerowiae; assembly: GCF_009827055.1. GTDB lineage: Bacteria > Pseudomonadota > Alphaproteobacteria > Rhizobiales > Rhizobiaceae > Shinella > Shinella kummerowiae. Next base: position 384,515 of record NZ_WUMK01000002.1, on the reverse strand, counting down.
TTGCCGAGCGCGACGAGCGTCACCGCAAGGCAGGCGACACGCGCTATCTCGTTGAACCGAACGTCAAGGAAGGCAAGGGCGGGCTGCGCGACCTGCACACGCTGTTCTGGATCGCCAAGTATTTTTATCACATCCGCGATCCCGCCGAGCTGGTGAAGCTCGGGGTCTTGTCGCGCAAGGAATACAAGCTTTTCCAGAAGGCCGACGATTTCCTCTGGGCGGTGCGCTGCCACATGCATTTCCTGACGGGCAAGGCCGAGGAGCGGTTGTCCTTCGATATCCAGCGTGAGATCGCCGAATGCCTCGGCTACCAGCCGCATCCGGGTCTCTCCGCCGTCGAACGCTTCATGAAACACTATTTCCTCGTCGCGAAGGATATCGGCGACCTGACGCGCATCTTCTGCGCGACGCTGGAAGACCAGCAGGCGAAGGAAGCACCCGGCATCACCGCCGTCATCAGCCGCTTCACCCGCCGCACGCGGAAAATCGCCGGCACGCTGGATTTCCTCGAGGACCGCGGCCGCATCACCATTGCCGATGCGGAGGTCTTCAAGCGCGACCCCGTCAATCTCATCCGGCTGTTCCACATCGCCGATATCAACGGGCTGGAATTCCATCCCGACGCGCTGAAGCAGGTCACGCGCTCGCTGAAGCTCATCAATGCGGCGCTGCGTGAGAATGAGGAAGCGAATCGCCTCTTCCTGTCGATCCTCACCTCGCCGCGCGACCCGGCACTCATCCTGCGCCGCATGAACGAGGCCGGTGTGCTCGGCAAGTTCATCCCGGAATTCGGCAAGATCGTCGCGATGATGCAGTTCAACATGTATCACCACTACACGGTCGACGAGCACCTCATCCGCGCGGTGGGTGTGCTCGCCAATATCGACCAGGGCCGCGAGAAGGAAGCGCATCCGCTGAGCTATCAGGTGATGCCCGGCATCGAGGATCGTATCTCGCTCTATGTCGCGGTGCTGCTGCACGACATCGCCAAGGGCCGGCCGGAGGACCATTCCGAGGCGGGCGCCAAGGTGGCGCGCAAACTCTGCCCGCGCTTCGGCCTTTCGCCAAAGCAGACGGAACTGGTGGTTTGGCTGATCGAGGAACACCTCACCATGTCGATGGTCGCCCAGACGCGCGACCTCAACGACCGCAAGACCATCGTCGACTTTGCCGAGAAGGTGCAGTCGATGGAGCGGCTGAAGATGCTGCTGGTACTGACGGTCTGCGATATCCGCGCCGTCGGCCCCGGCGTGTGGAACGGCTGGAAGGGCCAGCTTTTGCGCACGCTCTATTACGAAACCGAGTTGTTGATTTCCGGCGGCTTCTCCGAATTGTCGCGCAAGGAACGCGCCCAGGCGGCGCGGGATGTCCTGTCCAATGCCCTGCCGGCCGACTGGAGCCAGAAGGACCGAAAGACCTATACGAAGCTGCACTACGATCCCTACCTGCTGACGGTGTCGCTGGAGGATCAGGTGCGCCATGCGAGCTTCATCCGCGAGTCGGACAAGGCCGGCAAGCCGCTCGCCACCATGGTGCGCACGCATTCCTTCCACGCCATCACCGAAATCACGGTTCTGTCGCCCGACCATCCGCGCCTGCTGACGGTGATCGCCGGCGCCTGTGCCGCGGCGGGTGCCAACATCGTCGATGCGCAGATCTTCACGACCTCCGACGGGCGGGCGCTCGACACCATCCTCGTCAACCGCGAATTCCCGAACGATGCCGACGAGACGCGCCGCGCCGGCACGATCGGCCGGATGATCGAGGACGTGCTCTCCGGCCGCAAGCGCCTGCCGGAGGTGATCGCGACGCGTACCAAGAGCCGCAAGCGCAGCCGCGCCTTTACCGTTTCCCCGGCCGTCACGATCTCCAACACGCTGTCGAACAAGTTCACGGTCATCGAGATCGAGTGCCTCGACCGGCCCGGCCTGCTGTCCGAAGTGACGGCGGTGCTGTCGGACCTGTCGCTCGACATCGCCTCGGCGCACATCACCACCTTCGGCGAAAAGGTCATCGATACGTTCTATGTCACTGACCTCGTCGGCCAGAAGGTCACCAACGACAACCGGCATACCAATATCATCGCCCGCTTGAAGGCTGTCATGGCGGACGAGGCGGATGAAGTGCGCGACCGCATGCCACCGGGCATGATCGCGCCGGTCGCCCCGGCGCCGAGAAGGGTCAAGGCACAACAATGAGTCTGGTCAAGAAATTCGCGACCGTCGGCGGCGCGACACTCGGCAGCCGTGTGCTCGGTTTTGCGCGCGAAACGCTGATGGCGGCGGCACTCGGCACCGGGCCGATGGCCGACGCCTTCTACGCCGCCTTCCGGTTCCCGAACCTCTTCCGTCGCCTGTTTGCCGAGGGTGCCTTCAACGCCGCCTTCGTGCCGCTTTTCGCCAAGGAGATCGAGGCCGGCGGCATCGAGGGGGCCAAGCGCTTCTCCGAAGAAGTGTTTGGCGTGCTCTTCACCGTGCTCTTGATGCTGACCATCGCGATGGAGCTGCTGATGCCGCTCATCGTCGCCTGGGTCATCGCGCCGGGCTTCGTGGGCGATGCGGAAAAGTTCGACGTGACGGTCAAGCTCGCCGTCGTTATGTTCCCTTATCTCATGTGCATGTCGCTGACGGCGATGCTGTCGGGCATGCTGAACTCGCTGCACCACTATTTCGCCGCCGCCATCGCCCCGGTCTTCCTCAATGTCGTGTTGATCGGCGCACTTGGTTACGGCCTCTGGCAGGGCGCGTCGCCGCTCCAGGTGGCCTGGTATCTCTCCTGGGGCGTGCTTGTCGCCGGCCTGTTGCAGATGGCGGTGCTCTATGCCGGTGTTCGCCAGGCGGGCATGAAGATCGGTTTCCGCCGCCCGCGCATGACACCGAACGTCAAGCGCCTGCTGTGGCTCGCCTTCCCCGCGGCCATCACAGGCGGCATCACCCAGATCAACCAGATCATCGGCCAGATGATCGCCTCCACCAAGGACGGCGCGATTTCCGTGCTGCAATATGCCGACCGCGTCTACCAGCTGCCGCTCGGCGTCGTCGGCATCGCCGTCGGCGTCGTGCTGTTGCCGGAACTGGCGCGGGCGCTGAAGGGCGGGCAGGAGCGGGAAGCCGGCAACCTGCAGAACCGTTCGCTGGAATTCGTGCTGTTCCTCACCCTGCCGGCCGCCGGCGCCCTCTGGGTGATTTCCGATGAGATCGTGCGCGTGCTTTACGAGCGCGGCGCCTTCAGCCCGGAAACCACGTCCGTCGTGGCTGGTACGCTTGCCATCTACGGTCTCGGCCTGCCGGGCTTCGTGATGATCAAAGCGCTGAACCCCGGTTTCTTCGCCCGCGAGGACACCAAGACGCCGATGCGCATCACGCTTATGTCGGTTGTCATCAACTGTGTGCTCGCGGTCTCGCTTTTCCCGTTGTTCTACGAGCGCGGCATCGCCACCGCGGAAGCCGTGTCCGGCTGGCTGACGGCCGTGCTGCTTTTCGTGACGCTGGTGCGTCGTGGCCACTGGCCATTGGAAAAGGCGCTGCTCTGGCGTGTCGCCCGGCTGTTGATCGCGACGGTCATCATGGCCGTGGCGCTCGACTATGCCTCCGACTATCTCGCCGGTCGCCTCGCGCCCTCGTCACCCCTCTACGAACAGTTGCTGGCGCTTGGTCTGCTCATCGGCCTTGCCATGGTCGTCTATTTCTCCGTCGCCTTCCTGATCGGCGGCGCCAACCTCGGCATGATCCGCCGCAACATCAAGCGCAAGCCCAAGGCTGCGGCAGCGCCCACCGACGAGCAGTCGCAATAGGCTTTCTCAGCGTGCGGCAAGCGTCGTGCGCCGTCCAAGCCGGGCCAGTCCGCCGCAATGGTGCCAGCGCCGTTTCGGCCCGACATCGACATGGACGATGCCGTTACAATAGGTGCCGATGCCGCCGATCGATGGCGCGGACCGCGCGGCGGCAATGATCCGCTTCACGGAAACGCCCGGCACGCGGATATCGGCAGCAAGGCATTTGCGATGCAGCGATCCGCGGCGCCCGCCGGAGCGATGGCCGGAGGTGACGAGTGGGCGACGCCCGACCTGGCGCGCGATATGGGAGAGGATCACCCGCAATTTGCCCGGAAAACATCGGTGCCGCACACGCGTCGTCTGGACGGTATAGACCTTGGCGACGCCGCCTTTTTCGCTCTTGGCGATATGTTTGTGATTGCCGCCTGCCGAGGCTTCGGCCGCGAAAATCGATGAAAGGGCGATCACACAGGCAAGCAGGGTCGAGCAATTGTTGCGCATGGCACACTCCGGTTTGCACCGCTGCGTCGAAACGCGGCCGATCGAAATCCGACTGCCCCTTTCCCCGCCGGGACCAGAGGCCCGGAAAGTGTCATTTATGAGGAGTTTCTGATGAGAGGCCGAATCGGGCCTCTGCCGACGATGCGCGCTGCCTCCGCCCCTCTTGATCGACATGCCCGCGCCGTGCATAAGCGCCCACATATTTTTCGTGCAATTCCGGACGGAAAACCGCCCTGGAACGGCTTCAGCAACAGGATCAGGCCCTCCACCCGCCTGAAGGAACACCGTCATGAGCGCATTCAAGCCTCTCGTCTTTTCCGGCGTCCAGCCGACCGGCAATCTCCATCTCGGCAACTATCTCGGCGCGATCCGCAAGTTCGTGGCCCTTCAAGCCGACAACGACTGCATCTACTGCGTCGTCGACCTGCACGCGCTCACTGCGCAGCTGGTACACGAGGACATGCGCGGCCAGATCCGCTCGATTGCCGCGGCGTTCATCGCCTCCGGTATCGATCCGACGAAGCACATCGTCTTCAACCAGTCCGCCGTGCCGCAGCATGCCGAGCTTGCCTGGATCTTCAACTGCGTGGCGCGCATCGGCTGGATGGAGCGCATGACCCAGTTCAAGGACAAGACAGGCGGCAAGAATGCCGAACAGGTCTCGCTCGGCCTGCTCGCCTATCCAAGCCTGATGGCGGCCGACATCCTGGTCTACCGCGCCACCCACGTACCGGTCGGCGACGACCAGAAACAGCACCTGGAACTGACCCGCGATATCGCCCAGAAATTCAACATCGACTTCGGCAGCCACATCCGCAGCGCCGGTACCGGCGTCGATATCGTTGTCGGCGAGGAGCCGGTGCACGCCTATTTCCCGATGGTGGAGCCGCTGATCGGCGGCCCGGCGCCGCGCGTCATGTCGCTGCGAGACGGCACGAAGAAGATGTCGAAGTCGGATGCCTCCGATCTTTCGCGCATCAATCTCACCGACGATGCCGACACGATTTCCAAGAAGATCCGCAAGGCGAAGACCGACCCGGACGCGTTGCCGAGCGAGGTCGACGGCCTGAAGGGCCGCCCCGAGGCGGATAACCTTGTCGGCATCTACGCGGCACTCTCCGACAAGAGCAAGGCCGAGATCCTGTCCCAGTTCGGTGGCCAGCAGTTCTCTGCCTTCAAGCCGGCGCTGGTCGACCTCGCCGTCACCGTGCTGTCGCCGATCACCGACGAGATGCGCCGCCTGATGGACGACACGACCCATATCGACGCCATCCTGCGCGACGGCGGCGAACGGGCGCGGGCACGGGCCGAAAAAACCATGAAGGAAGTTCGCGACATCGTCGGTTTTGTGCAGTAAGGTCGCCGCGAAACGTCCCGACGCAATTCAGCAAAAGTGTGCGCGGTTTTGCGCCTGGAATTACGTCGGAAATAGAGAAAAGGGGCCGTATGGTTTCTCGACGACTTTCCCGCCTTGAAGGCCACCGCCGGAAATTTCTGGCGGTCATCGACGACACGCCGGAATGCCAGCGCGCCGTCCACTATGCGGGAAGTCGGGCGAAGAACTCCAATGGCGGCGTCGTGCTGCTCTATGTGATCGCCAATGCCGATTTTCAGCAATGGCTGGGTGTCGAGGAGATCATGCGGGCGGAAGCGCGCGAGGAGGCGGAAGCCGTGCTCGCCAAGGCCGCACAGGCCTTGCGCGAAGCGGTCGGCATCGAGGCGGAAATGGTCATCCGCGAAGGTGTCGCGAGCGAAGCCATCAACGGGCTGATCGAGGAGGACCGCGATATCGCGATCCTCGTTCTGGCGGCCGGATCCGCCAAGGAAGGGCCGGGGCCATTGGTCTCGTCGCTCGCCAGCCGCGCGCAGGCCTTCCCGATCCCGGTCACAGTCATTCCAGACCAGCTCAGCGACGAGGAACTGGACGCGCTGAGTTAAGGCAATTCCAGCAAGCGTGCGCAGCGGTTTTGCGTGTCGCGAATTGCGCAGGTGAAGGACTGACTGGTCTTGAAGACGGGCGTGGAAAAGCCTATCTTCTTTTGAATTATTCTAAATGTCTTGGCCGGCCGGCAAGCGCCGTGCCGCACGGAGAGAAAGATGTTCATCCAGACCGAAGCGACGCCGAACCCGGCGACCCTGAAGTTCCTGCCGGGCAAGATCGTGCTGGAGAGCGGCACGGCCGAGTTCCGCGACGAGACGGAAGCGCGCGCCGCTTCGCCGCTGGCCGCCCGCCTGTTCGGTGTGCCGGGCGTCACCGGCGTGTTCCTCGGCTATGATTTCATCACCGTCACCAAGGACAGCGCCGACTGGCAGCACATGAAGCCGGCCATCCTCGGCAACATCATGGAACACTTCATGTCCGGCCAGCCGGTCGTGGCGAGCGGCGCGCTTGCCGGCAGCGACCAGCCGGAAGAGGGCGAGTTCTTCAACGAAGGCGATGAAACCATCGTCGCGACCATCAAGGAACTGCTCGACACTCGCGTCCGCCCGGCCGTGGCGCAGGACGGTGGAGACATCACCTTCAAGGGTTTCCGCGACGGCGTCGTCTATCTCAACATGAAGGGTGCCTGCTCGGGTTGCCCGTCTTCGACGGCGACGCTGAAACACGGCGTGCAGAACCTTCTTCGCCATTTCGTACCGGAAGTGCAGGAAGTTGAAGCCGTCATGTAACGCCTGCCCCGCGAACCGCCGGTCGCCGACATGATCGTTCTTGCGATCGATACGGCGGGCACGGGCTGTTACGCGGCGCTCTATGACACGGATCAGGACACGATCCTCGGCGCCGCCGGCGCCGATATCGGCCGCGGCCATGCCGAGCAGCTGATGGATTTCGTCGATGCGGCACTCGATGCCGCCGGCATGACCTTGCAGGACATCGGCCGCATCGCGGTCACCGTCGGCCCCGGCTCGTTCACCGGCATCCGCGTCGGTGTTGCGGCCGCGCGCGGCCTTTCGCTGGCGCTTGGTGTTCCGGCCGTCGGCGTCTCGACGCTTGCGGCGATCGCCGCCGACCACCAGACAGGAAGCCCTGTTATGGTCGCGATGGATGCCAAGCGCGATGAGGTCTATTGGCAGCGGTTTGCAGCCGATGGTTCGGCAGCCTCGACGCCGGCGATCGCTTCCCTCGACGAGGCGCGCGGCATTGCCGCCGGACATGACGGTGAACTCGTCGGCTTCGCCGCCGCCTTGCTGCGCGACGGTGCGCCCCAGGCGGGCGACGGCGTCTCTATCGCCACCGTGGCGCGCCTCGGTGCAAGCCTCGATCCGCAAGCTCACTTGCCGAAACCGCTCTATCTGCGCGGCCCCGATGCCAAGCCGCAGGCGGGATTCGCGATCCGGAGGGCGTGATCTATGGTGCTCACCGACTATTTCACCCGCAAGCCGACCTTCGATATTTTCCCGCTCGAAACCGCCGATGCCGGCATGGCCGCGATGTTGCATCGTGCGCGGTTTGCCCAGCCGTGGAACGATGGCGAATTCCATTCCCTGCTGTCGCAGCCGCCGGTCTACGGCTTCGTCGCGCTGCGTGAAGGCGTGCTCGGCCGGACCGCCGGCGGCTTCGTGCTGGGCCGCGCCGTGGCGGGAGAGGCGGAAATCCTGACGATCGGCGTCGACCTGCGCTTCGAGCGTGCCGGCCTCGGCTGGCGGCTGATGCAGGCCGCGCTGCGCGAGGCGAAGATGCGCGGTGCGGAGGATGTTTTCCTCGAGGTCGACGACGGCAATGTCGCGGCCTGCGGGCTTTACGCCAAGCTCGGCTTCCTCAAGGTGGGCGAGCGCAAGGCCTATTATGCCGCGGCCGATGGCCGCCGCTCCACGGCGCTTGTCATGCGGCGTGATCTTCGCTAGTTCCCCTGTATTGGGAGGCTGAACGAACAAGGGCGGGTCGTATGACGGAAGTGGAGAAATCGCTGGAAGAGCTTTGTGTCGAGCGCGGCATGCGCATGACGGAGCAGCGCCGAATCATCGCGCGCGTGCTGGAAGGCTCTGCCGATCATCCTGATGTCGAGGAGCTCTACCGCCGTTCGTCCGCCGTCGATGCGCGCATTTCCATCTCGACCGTCTATCGCACCGTCAAACTCTTCGAGGATGCCGGCATCATCGAGCGGCACGATTTCCGCGATGGCCGCTCGCGCTACGAGACGGTGCCGGACGAGCACCATGACCACCTGATCGACCTCAAGACCGGCCAGGTCATCGAGTTCCATTCGCCGGAAATCGAGGCCCTGCAGGAACGCATCGCGCGCGAGCACGGCTTTCGTCTCGTCGATCACCGCCTGGAACTCTACGGCGTTCCCCTCAAGGAGGGCGAGTGAGGCCAACCCTTGCTCCCTCTGAATGCCTGCCGGTGATCCTTTGATCACCTGGCTGCGCCTTGCCATAGGGCTGATCGTTCTCGTCACGGTGACGCTGGTCCTGCTGCCGATCCAGCTTGTCGGCCTGCGCTTCAATCTGAAGATCCGCCGCCGTCTGCCGCGGCTCTGGCATCGGGTCGCCTGCCGTGTCCTCGGCCTGAAGGTGCGCGTGCATGGTACGCCGGAGCCCAGCCGCCCGCTGCTGATCGCCGCCAATCATGCCTCCTGGAAGGACATCATGGTGCTCGGTTCGGTGGCCGATGTCGTCTACATCGCCAAGGCCGAGGTGCGCGGCTGGCCGGTCTTCGGCCTGCTCGCCCGCCTGCAGGCGACGATCTTCGTGGAGCGTGAACAGCGCCAGAAGACGGGCGACCAGGTGGACGAGATCGCGCGCCGCCTGACCGATGGCGAAATCGTCGTGCTCTTCCCGGAAGGCACGACCTCGGACGGCAACCGCCTCCTGGAGATGAAGACCTCGCTGTTCGGCGCCGCTGCGTCCGCCGTGCCGCATGCGCCGGGCGGCGTCGTGCATATCCAGCCGGTGTCGATTGCCTATACCGGCGTGCACGGCATGGCGATGGGGCGCTTCCACCGGCCGCTTGCCGCCTGGCCGGGCGATATTGAACTCCTGCCGCATCTTCTCGGCGTGGCGCGCGAGGGCGCGGTCGATGTCGACGTCGATTTTGGCGAGCGCGTGGACTACACCCGGGCCAGCAACCGCAAGCAGGTGAGCCGAGAGGTAGAGGCGCGCATCCGCGCCATGCTGGGGGCGCGGCTGCGCGGCCGGTAGATCCACAGCAGACGGGGCTTCATTTTCCGGGGTTTTTCCACTATGGAAGCGGCCATGAGCGAACAATCCCTCTCCACGCCTGTCGTAATCGCCACGCCGAACACCCGCAAGGTCTTCGTGAAGACCTATGGCTGTCAGATGAACGTCTATGACAGCGAGCGCATGACGGATGCGCTGTCGAAGGACGGCTATCAGGCGACGGACGTGCTGGAAGAGGCCGATCTCGTCCTTCTTAACACCTGTCATATCCGCGAGAAAGCAGCGGAAAAGGTCTATTCCGAACTCGGCCGCCTGCGCGACATGAAGAAGGCCCGCGCCAAGGATGGCCGCGAGATGGTGATCGGCGTCACTGGCTGCGTCGCCCAGGCGGAGGGCAAGGAAATCCTGCGCCGCGCGCCCGCCGTCGATCTGGTGATCGGCCCGCAGACCTATCACCGCCTGCCCGACGCCCTGCGTCGCGCCAAGGGCGGTGAGCGCGTCGTCGAGACGGACTACGCGCTTGAGGACAAGTTCGAGCACTTGCCGGCGCCGGAAAAGGCAAAGACCCGCGCCCGTGGCGTCACCGCTTTCCTCACCGTGCAGGAAGGCTGCGACAAGTTCTGTACGTTCTGCGTCGTGCCTTACACGCGCGGATCGGAAGTGTCCCGCCCCGTCTCGCAGATCGTCGCCGAAGCCGAGCGCCTCGTAGATGGCGGCGTGCGCGAAATCACGCTGCTCGGCCAGAACGTCAATGCCTGGCACGGAATCGGCCCGGATGGCACCGAATGGGGCCTCGGCGACCTGCTCTACCGCTTGGCCGAGATCGAGGGCCTCGCGCGGCTGCGCTACACGACGAGCCATCCGCGCGACATGGACGACCGGCTGGTTGAGGCGCACCGCGACCTGCCGGCGCTGATGCCTTACCTGCATCTGCCGGTCCAGTCGGGCTCGGACCGCATCCTGAAAGCCATGAACCGCCGACACACCGCGGCAGAATACATCGCCCTCATCGAACGCATCCGCGCGATCCAGCCGGAGCTGGCGATCTCGGGTGATTTCATCGTCGGTTTCCCCGGCGAGACCGATCAGGACTTCGAGGACACCATGCGTCTCATTGAGACGGTCGGTTATGCACAGGCATTTTCGTTCAAATATTCCATTCGTCCCGGCACGCCGGGCGCGGAAATGGACGGCCATGTCGACGAGGCCGTGAAGTCGGAACGCCTTGAAAGATTGCAAGCTTTGCTGTTTCGCCAGCAGCGCGAATTCGCCCGCACCTGCATCGGCAAGGAGATCGACCTGCTTCTGGAGAAGCCCGGCCGCATGCCGGGACAGCTCGTTGGCCGCTCGCCCTGGCTGCAGCCTGTGAATGTTGATGCAAAAACGTCGGAAATCGGTGACATTATCAGGGTACGAATCACCGATGCCGGGCCCAACAGCCTCTTCGCAGAAGCGATCAGGTGACGGGCGGACCCAAGGAGCTTGACCGCTTGAACGGACACGAACTGATGACGTCATCGCCGCGCCAGTCGAAAACCCAGACCGACGCAAATCACTTCGTGCTCACTTTCGAGAACAATCGATACGCAAGCGAGCTCTTCGGCCAGTTCGACCAGCACCTCAAGCTTATCGAACAGCGCCTTGGCATCGACGCGCGGGCGCGCGGCAATTCCGTCTCGATCTCCGGTGAAATCGCGGCCACCAACCAGGCCCGCCGTGCGCTCGACTATCTCTATGGGCGCCTGCAAAGCGGCGGCTCGATCGAGCTTTCCGATGTCGAAGGCGCGATCCGCATGGCGATCGCCGCCGATGACCAGCTTTCGCTGCCGACCATGGAGCGCAAGGCCAAGCTCTCCATGTCGCAGATCTCCACACGCAAGAAGACCATCGTCGCCCGCACGCCGATGCAGGATACCTATATCCGCGCGCTGGAGCGGTCCGAACTCGTCTTCGGTGTCGGCCCGGCCGGCACCGGCAAGACCTACCTCGCCGTCGCCCATGCCGCCCAGCTTCTGGAGCGTGGCGCGGTCGATCGCATCATCCTGTCGCGTCCGGCCGTCGAAGCCGGCGAACGCCTCGGCTTCCTGCCGGGTGACATGAAGGAGAAAGTCGACCCCTATCTGCGGCCGCTCTATGACGCGCTCTATGACATGATGCCGGGTGACAAGGTGGAACGTGCGATTGCCGCCGGCGTCATCGAAATCGCACCGCTCGCCTTCATGCGCGGCCGCACGCTGGCCAATGCCGCGGTCATCCTCGACGAGGCGCAGAACACCACCTCGATGCAGATGAAGATGTTTTTGACGCGTCTTGGTGAAAACGGCCGCATGATCGTCACCGGCGACCCCAGCCAGGTCGACCTGCCGCGCGGCGTCAAGTCGGGCCTCGTCGAGGCGCTGCAGATCCTCAAGGGTGTCGAAGGCGTCGCGGTCGCCCGCTTCAAGGATGTCGACGTCGTGCGCCATCCGATGGTCGCCCGCATCGTCCGGGCCTATGAAGCCCAGACGGCCGTGCAGGACGAAAGCGAGCAGATCGACCGCTGAGGTGGTCCTCCTAATCTTATGAGCGAACTCGACATACAGATTTCCGTGGAGGAGGGCGCATGGCCCTCCGAAGAGCGCCTGCGCGAGACGAGCGAACGCGTTCTGGGTGTCGCGGCACGATTTCTCGCAAGAGAGGAAAAACAGCCGTTCCCCAAGTCGGGTGCGCCCGAAGTCTCGCTGGTCTTCACCAGCGACGACGAGATCCGCGGCATCAATGCGGAGTGGCGCAGCCAGGACAAGCCGACCAACGTTCTGTCCTTCCCGGCTTTCCCGCTGACGCCCGGAAAAATGCCGGGGCCGATGCTCGGCGATATCATCTTTGCCGAGGAAACGCTGACCCGCGAGGCGGGCGAACTCGGTAAGCCTTTTGGCGATCATCTCACGCACCTCCTGGTGCATGGATTTCTGCATCTCTTCGGCTATGATCACATGGACGACGAAGAAGCAGAAAAAATGGAAGGGCTGGAGACTCGCATTCTTGCCGAGCTTGGCCTATCTGACCCATACGGGGATGGCCCCGATGAATAGTTTGGACCAATGAGCGACTTCAGAAACCAGTCCGTAGCGACGGAAAAGAGCGAGGCGGACGCCTCAAGTCAGGACGAGGCGGGCAGTAGTAGCAGCGCGCCGAAGCACGAAAGCGGGGGCCGGTCATCGTTCTGGTCCCGTGCGACACGGCTTTGGCGCATGACGGGCGCCTCCTCGCTGCGCAAGGACCTCACCGAGGCCCTGATGACGGAAGACACTGGCAGTGAGCCGGCCTTTCTGCCCGAAGAACGGGCGATGCTGCACAACATTCTTCGTTTCCGCGAGGTGCGGGTCGAGGACGTCATGGTGCCGCGGGCCGATATCGAGGCCGTCGACCAGGACATCACGATTGCCGAACTGATGGTGATCTTCGAGGATTCCGGCCGCTCGCGCATGCCGGTCTATAATGAGAGCCTCGACGATCCGCGCGGCATGGTGCACATCCGCGACCTTCTCGCCTATGTCACCAAGCAGGCCCGCAACAAGCGCCGCACCCGGGCGAAGAACGGCACGGCCGCCGCTGCTGTCGCCGTCGCCGAGAAGCCGGCGCGGACACCCAAGCCGGAATTCGACCTTGGACGTGTCGATCTTTCCAAGACCGTCGCCGAAGCCGGCATCATTCGCCAGGTTCTCTTCGTGCCGCCCTCAATGCTTGCCGCCGACCTGATGGCGCGCATGCAGGCCGATCGCACGCAGATGGCGCTCGTCATCGACGAATATGGCGGCACCGACGGTCTCGCCTCGCTGGAAGACATCGTCGAGATGGTCGTTGGCGATATCGAGGACGAACACGACGACGACGAAGTGATGATCCAGCGTGTCAGCGACGACGTGTTTATCGCCGATGCCCGTGTCGAACTCGAGGAACTGGCCGAAGCGATCGGCCGGGATTTCGATATCCGCGACCAGCTCGAGGACGCCGATACGCTGGGCGGCCTGATCTTCGCCTCGCTCGGTCGCATTCCGGTGCGCGGCGAGGTCGTGCAGGCGGTGCCGGGCTTCGAGTTCCATGTGCTCGATGCCGATCCGCGTCGCGTCAAGCGCGTGCGTGTCACGCGCAAGCGCGCCGGCTCAGTCCGTCGCCGCGAGCGCCGGCCGGAAGGCGAAGGCACGACCATACCCGCCGACCGTGCAGCGCTGCCTGAACAGCAGAATGACGGGGCGAGTGCCGAATAGGCCGCGTCTGCCATTCCTCTAAAATGATCTGCGCCTTGTGCCGCCGTGAAGCGGGACAAGGCGTTGGTTTTTTGGAAGACTGGCGCGGGCTGATTCGGGCAGCAATTCCAGCGCGGCGCGCAGGGGGCGTCCGGAACTGCGAAAAACAAGGGGACAGAGCGTTTGCGCGCTTTGAAACGCGCGGGCTCGAGCAAAGGGGACGGCATGGAGCGGCTTGCGAGCACGGTCATGCTCCTGTCTGGAACGAGACGGGCGCTTGTGGCATTTCTTGCGGGCTTGATCGGCGTGCTGGCGCTGCCGCCCTTCGGCTTCTTTGCGGCCTTCTTCGTGTCCTTCACCCTGCTTGTCTGGCTGCTCGACGGTGCGAGCGCCGCGCCGGAGGCCGGCTTCCTGCGGCGCCTCGCGCCGGCCTTCCGTATCGGCTGGTTCTTTGGCTTCGGCTACTTCGTCGGCGGGCTCTGGTGGCTCGGCAATGCACTGCTGGTGGAGGCCGATGCCTTTGCCTGGGCTATACCGATCGCCGTGCTCGGCCTGCCGGCCTTCCTTGCATTCTTCTACGGTTTTGCGACGGCGCTCGCCCGTCTCCTGTGGTCCGATGGCATGGGCCGCATCGCCGCGCTCGCCCTCGCCTTCGGGATCGGCGAGTGGCTGCGCAGCACGCTTTTCACCGGCTTTCCCTGGAACGCCGTCGGTTATGGCGCGATGCCGGTGCCGCTGCTCATGCAATCATCCGGTCTTCTCGGCATCGCGAGCATGAATGCGCTCGCGGTTTTCGTCTTCGCCGCGCCGGCACTGCTCGGCACGCACCGAGGCAGGGTTCCCGGTCTTTCGCTCGCCGTGCTGCTCTTTGGCGCCCATGTCGGTTACGGCTATTATGCCCTGACCATGGTGCCGGCGCCCGAAAGCCAGACGACGGTCATCCGCCTCGTCCAGCCGGTGATCGACCAGGCGACGAAACTCGATGATTCCGCCCGGGCCGAAATTTTCGAGCGGCACCTTTCCCTGAGCGCGGCAAAGCCGGAAGAGGGGGGCAAGCGCCCCGATATCGTCGTCTGGCCGGAAACCTCCATTCCCTTCATCCTGACGGACAATCCGGATGCCCTGGTGCGCATTGCCGATGTGCTGGAGGACGATCAGGTGCTGATCGCCGGCGCGGTGCGCATGGAGAGTGCCGGCTCCGGCAAGGCGCCGCGCTACTATAATTCCATCTACGCGATCGACGGCAAGGGGCAGATCATTGGCGCGGCCGACAAGGTTCACCTGGTGCCCTTCGGCGAATACATGCCCTTTGCCGAGGTCTTTGAGAGTTTTGGCGTGAGCGCGGTCGCCATGCCGGGCGGGTTTTCCGCCGCCCGCGAACACCAGCTCCTCAAAGCGTTCGGCAAGGGTTTTTATCCGCTGGTCTGCTACGAGGCGATCTTCCCGCAGGAGATCAACGCTGCCGCCGACGACGCGGCCGCCTTGCTGAACGTGACCAACGATGCCTGGTTCGGCAACACGCCCGGCCCCTACCAGCACTTCCAGCAGGCGCGTCTACGGGCCGTCGAGCGTGGCCTCCCACTGATTCGCGCTGCCAACAATGGCATTTCGGCCATCATCGATGCGAAAGGACAGGTCGTGGCCGGTCTGGCGCACGACGTACCGGGCTTCGTGGACGCAACTCTACCGGGAAGGTTTACGCTAGGGGAGGGGGTAAAGTGGCGAAACTGGTCATTTCCGATCGTTCTCGGCTTTCTCCTCGTTATGGTGAGCATTTCTCGCATTGGTTTTAGAAACAGGGTGAATTGACCAAAAACCCCTAAAATAGCATAGTGCACGCCGCCGGCCGTTGTACTGTATTGTGGGGACCTTCAGAGGTTACGCATACAACGTGACGTTAAGTCATGGTTAAGGCTGCCGGATGGGTGGGGCCAATTCCGCGCGTTAGGACGAAAGTGATGATGGAAAACAAAAAGAAGCCGAATCCGATCGATATTCATGTCGGCAGCCGGGTCCGGCTTCGCAGGACCATGCTCGGCATGAGCCAGGAGAAGTTGGGGGAAAGCCTCGGCATCACCTTCCAGCAGATCCAGAAATACGAAAAGGGCACGAACCGCGTCGGCGCAAGCCGGCTGCAGAACATTTCGAGCATCCTGAACGTCCCCGTCTCCTTCTTCTTCGAGGACGCGCCCGGCGACCAGGCAAACACGCAGGCCGGGTTCGCGGAAGCCTCGAGCTCCAATTATGTGGTCGATTTCCTGTCGTCCTCCGAGGGTCTTCAGCTCAACCGCGCGTTTGTCCGGATCGGCGATCCGAAGGTGCGCCGCAAGCTCGTCGACCTCGTCAAGGCGCTGGCGGCGGAAGCCGAGCTTGAGTGATTAATCGTTCTGGCAACGGATGAAAGGGCGGTCCCTCGGGGCCGCCTTTCCTGTTTTTGGCGACCCGTATCGCACCGTTGGACGACGCCGGACAGCACCCCAAATCACGGGACATAAACATATTCTTATGTCCTTCTGTGCTTGTCTTTCCCCCGCGAACTGAATAACAACGTCGAAGTCTATTTTCTTTGAGGGGAATTCCCGCATGCGCAGCAGTTATCTCTTCACCAGCGAGTCCGTCGCCGAAGGCCATCCGGACAAGGTTTGCGACCGTATCTCCGACGAAATCGTCGATCTGGTCTATCGCGAAGCCGTGAAGTCGAAGGTCGATCCCTGGTCGGTCCGTATTGCCTGCGAGACGCTTGCCACGACCAACCGCGTCGTCATTGCCGGTGAAGTGCGCCTGCCGCCGAGCCTGCTCAAGAAGGACAAGGACGGCAACGACGTCATCAACCCCTCCAAGTTCAAGTCGGCGGCCCGCAAGGCGATCCGCGACATCGGCTACGAGCAGGACGGCTTCCACTGGAAGACGGCGAAGATCGACGTGCTGCTGCACTCGCAGTCTGCCGATATTGCCCAGGGCGTCGACAACGCCGCCGACAAGCAGGGTGACGAGGGCGCCGGCGACCAGGGCATCATGTTCGGTTACGCCTGCCGTGAGACGTCGGAACTCATGCCGGCGCCGCTCTACTATTCGCACCGTATCCTTGCCCTCCTCGCCGACGCCCGCAAGAAGGGCGAAGGTGACGCGGGCAAGCTCGGCCCCGACGCCAAGAGCCAGGTGACGGTGCGCTACGTCGACGGCAAGCCGGCCGACGTCGCCTCAATCGTGCTGTCTACCCAGCATCTCGATGAAAGCTGGGATTCCAAGAAGGTGCGCCAGGTCGTCGAGCCTTACATCCGCGAGGCCCTGCACGACATCAAGATCGCCGACGATTGCGTTTGGTACATCAACCCGACGGGCAAGTTCGTCATCGGCGGCCCGGATGGTGATGCCGGCCTCACTGGCCGCAAGATCATCGTCGACACCTACGGTGGTGCGGCCCCGCACGGCGGCGGCGCGTTTTCCGGCAAGGACACGACCAAGGTCGATCGTTCGGCCGCCTATGCCGCCCGCTACCTCGCCAAGAACGTCGTTGCCGCCGGCTTTGCCGATCGCTGCACGATCCAGCTGTCCTACGCCATCGGCGTCGCCCAGCCGCTGTCGGTCTATGTCGACCTGCACGGCACCGGCAAGGTCAGCGAAGATGCCGTCGAAGAGGCCGTCCGCAAGGTCATGGACCTCTCGCCGTCGGGCATCCGCCGCCATCTCGATCTCAACAAGCCGATCTATGCCAAGACCGCCGCTTACGGCCATTTCGGCCGCAAGGCAGGCCGTGACGGTTCGTTTGCCTGGGAGCGCCTCGACCTCGTCAAGGCCCTCAAGGACGCGCTGAAGAACTGAGGACGACATGAGCGATGCAGAGCGCCGCAGCCGGGCGACCGAGGCCTTTTTCGGCCGCCGCAAGGGAAAGCCGTTGCGCGAACGGCAGGTGCAGCATCTGGAAACATTGCTGCCGGAGCTGAAGGTCGATCTTTCGAACCCGGCCCCGGTGGATATCACGACGCTTTATGACGCGAAGCCCGCGCGCCTGCGCCTCGAAATCGGTTTCGGCGGTGGCGAGCATCTCATCCACCGCGCGGTGGAGCAGCCGGAGACCGGCTTCATCGGCGTCGAGCCGTTCGTCAACTCGATGGCGAAGCTGATTGGCCGCGTCGAGGAGACGGGTGCGAAGAATATCCGGCTCTATGATGATGATGCGACGGAGCTTCTGGACTGGCTGCCGGCGGCCTCGCTCGATCAGATCGACCTGCTCTATCCGGATCCGTGGCCGAAGAAGAAGCACTGGAAGAGGCGGTTTGTCTCCAGGGTCAATCTGGACCGCTTTGCCCGGGTGCTGAAGCCGGGCGGGCTCTTCTGCTTTGCGTCCGACATCGACACCTATGTCAACTGGACGCTTATGCACTGCGGGGCTCATCCCGCTTTCGTGTGGACCGCGGAAAATGCGGCCGATTGGCTGACGCCGTTTGCCGGCTGGCCAGGCACGCGCTACGAGGCCAAGGCCAAGCGCGAAGGCCGGAGCTCGGCCTATCTCACCTTCCGCCGTCTCTGACGGAAGGATTCAATTCGGTATCAGTGCAGGCTGACGGTGCGCAGCTCGTCTTCGGCGGCCTTGTAGAAGGTGCTCGAACGGTTGTCGGTGAGCAGGATCGGCGTGCCGTCGGCGCCGAACAGCGCCCAGAGGTCGAGGCTCGGGTCGATTTCGGGGGCTTCCGGGAAGACGCGCGACACTTCGTCCGCCTTCATCTTGCGGATATAGCCGACTTCACCTGCGCCGAGATGCGCAAGGTCTGCCTTCGAGACGGTGTGGATTGCAGTTTTCAGTCCCATCTTTGCCTCCATGGCAATGCCGGCATATGCCGGCCGCTGGACGCCTTTGGCCACAATGGCCCATCGGTGCGTCAGCGATCAGGTTACGCTCGAGACGGTCCGGCGGGTGTTCCCGCAGGAACGGCTCATGACCTAGTCTGATACGGAAATGTTAATTTTCTTTACCATTCGCTGCGGCTCCGGACGGACGAGATCGACCGCCAAGAGACCGTTCTTCAGTTCGGCGCCCTGAACGCGCATGCCATCGGCAAGCACGAAGGTGCGCTGGAACTGGCGGGCGGCAATGCCGCGGTAAAGATAGTCCCGCTCGCCGCTATCGATCTGGCGGCCGCGAATGACGAGCTGGTTTTCCTCCGTCGTCACATCGAGCTCCTCGTCGGAGAAGCCTGCGACGGCAAGCGTGATGCGCAGGCGCTCGGGAGCGCCGCTCTCGCCATCCGGCCGCAGCCGCTCGATATTGTACGGTGGGTAGCCATCATTGCCCTTGGCGATGCGCTCAAGGGTCTTCTCCATGGCGTCGAAACCCAGGAGCAATGGGCTCGTAAAAGGGGTCATGCGTGTCATGCGTCTAGTCCTTGGCTTCAAGCGACTGTAAGGGGACCCGACATCGGCATCCCATTGGCTGCAATATGGTGATTGCGCGCGCATGACGCAAGACGCTTGCGAAAGGCGATTTCGCAAATATAGTCGCCGCTTCGCCTGCGCCGCGCGGGCAGAATCATAAGAAACAAGGGACGGAAACGGGCATGTCTGAGCCACGGAAAATCATCATCGACACGGATCCCGGCCAGGACGACGCCGCCGCGATCATGCTGGCGCTCGGCAGCCCCGAACTCGATATCCTCGGCATCACCACGGTCGCCGGCAATGTGCCGCTGACGCTCACCTCCCGCAACGCCCGCATCATCCTGGAATTCTGCGGCCGGCCCGATGTGAAGGTTTTTGCCGGCGCCGACAAGCCCGTCGCCCGGCCGCTCATCACGGCCGAACATGTGCACGGCAAGACCGGCCTCGATGGCCCGGAACTGCATGACCCGCAAATGCCGCTGCAGGCGCAGCACGCCGTCGATTTCATCATCGAGACGTTGAAGCGCGAGCCGGCCGGCACCGTGACGCTCTGCACCCTCGGCCCGCTGAGCAACATCGCCACGGCACTGGAGAAGGCACCGGAGATTGCCGGGCGCGTGCGCGAACTGGTCATGATGGGGGGTGGTTTCTTCGAGGGCGGTAACATCACGCCGGCCGCCGAATTCAACATCTATGTCGACCCGGAAGCCGCCGCCACCGTCTTCAAATCCGGCATCCCGATCGTCATGATGCCGCTCGATGTGACCCACAAGGTGCTGACGCTGAAAAGCCGTGTCGCGAAACTGCGCGAAATCGGCAGCCGACCGGCCATCGCGCTGGTCGAGATGCTGGATTTCTTCGAGCGCTTCGACATCGAGAAATACGGCTCCGATGGCGGCCCGCTGCATGATCCGACGGTCATTGCCTATCTGTTGAAGCCGGAGCTGTTTTCCGGCCGCGACTGCAATGTCGAGGTGGAAGCCGCCTCACCGCTCACCGTCGGCATGACGGTGGTCGACTGGTGGCAGGTCACCGGGCGCAAGCACAATGCGCGGGTCATGAAAGATGTCGACGCCGACGGCTTCTTCGCTCTGCTCACCGAGCGCGTCGGTCGCCTCTGATGCGCGGGCCGCGCAACGCCGCCCCGGGCGCGGAGGGTCGCTTCCACAAGGAGATGATGAGCCTCTACGATCGCTTCGCCGAGCTTGGCTTCCGCCCGGTCCTGTTGCGCCGTTTCGTGCTGTTGAACGGCGGCGTGGCAGCGGCAAAGGAGCTCGTCTTCAAGCCCGGCACGACGGGTCTGGAGCGCCTGCTCGATGCCGGCAAGGCGGAGCTTTCGATGGAGGCGATGATGCTTCGGCCCGAATATCGGGGCCTGTTTTCCGAGCTGGAGCTGAAGGAGGCAACACAGCGCCTGGCCAATGCCAGCCGCTCCCGCTCGCGTGGCAGGCTTCAGGCGCAGCCGACCGAACCGAAGTAATTACCCGCAAACAAAAAGGCCGGCGTTTCCGCCGGCCTTTTTGTTGGTCTCTATCCTGGCTCAGAATTCTTCCCATTCGTCGCGGGCGAGTGCCGTGTTGCCGGCGACCTGCGGTATGGAGCGTGCGGTCGTGCGCGGTGCCTGGTAGCTTGGGCGCTGGGCAGTCTGCGTGCGGGCCACCTGCTGCACCGGCTGGGCGGCCATGCTGGCGGCGCCGGCGCGGAAGCGGGCGACGAGCGACTTCAGCGTCTGGGCCTCGTCGTTCAGGGCCATCGAGGCGGCGGTGGTTTCCTCCACCATCGCGGCGTTCTGCTGGGTCACCTGGTCCATCTGGTTGACGGCCGAGTTGATCTCCTTGAGGCCGACGGCCTGTTCGGAAGCCGAGCCGGAGATCTGGCGGATGAGGCCGTTGATCTGGATGACCTGGTCGGCGATATTTTCCAATGCACCACCGGCCTTACCGACAAGATCCACACCCTCGCGGACCTGCACCTCGGAGGTGTTGATCAGCGTCTTGATCTCCTTGGCCGCATTGGCGGAGCGCTGGGCGAGTTCGCGCACTTCCTGGGCGACGACGGCAAAACCCTTGCCGGCTTCACCGGCACGCGCCGCTTCAACGCCGGCATTGAGCGCCAGCAGGTTGGTCTGGAAGGCGATGTCGTCGATCACGCCGATGATGTTGGAGATTTCGCGCGAGGAATGCTCGATGCCGTGCATTGCGGCAATGGCCTTCTGAACGACCTCGCCGGACTTGCTGGCATCCTGGCTCGCCGTTTCCACCGACTTGGCGGCGACGCGGGCATTTTCCGCGCTGGAATTGACCTGCGAGGTGAGCTGGTCGAGCGCTGCTGCGGTCTCTTCCAGGCTGGCGGCCTGCTGCTCGGTGCGGTGCGACAGGTCTGCCGCGCCCTTGGAGATTTCGCCGGTGCCGCCGCCGATATTGCCGACCGAGGCGTTGACCGTCTGGATCGTCTCTTCGAGGCTGGCGATTGCCGAGTTGAAGTCGGTCTTGAGCTTGCCGTATTCGCCGGGGAAGTCGCCGGAGAGACGGAAGGTCAGGTTGCCGGAGGAAAGCTGCGCCAGGCCATCGCCAAGGCGGGCGACGATATCGCGCTGGAGCGCGGTCGATTCCGCGCGTTCGGCTTCCGAACGGCCGCGCTCGGCTTCGGTCATCTGGCGCTGGCTGTCGGCCTCGGCTTCGAGGCGCTTGGTGTCGGCGAGCTGGTGACGGAAACCCTCCAGCGCCTTGGCGACCGAGCCGGTTTCATCCGAACGCTGCTGGCCGGCGATCGGCTGGGTATAGACGCCGTTGCTGAGCGTTGCCACGTCGCTGACGAGGCCGGCAAGCGGCTTCTGCACGAAGAAACGAACGGCGAGGTAGAGACCGGCGAGCACAGCGCCGAGCACGATCAGGCCGCCGATAACCATCACAGTGGTCTGTTCGTTGACCGGAGCGTTGATCGCGGTGTGCGGCACATCGACGAGAACCGCCCAGGTCGTGTTGATGTCCGGCAGGGCGAACGGATAGACGACGCGGTCGAAGGAGGCGAGTTCGTCGAACGAAAGGTCTCGGATATGGCCGATCTTGCCGGTGGTGAGCGCATCTTTGACGATCTCGTGACCCTGGCCGTCATAGTCTGTCATGAGGAGATCGGCGGTCGGTGCGACGATCCATTTGCCGGTCTGCGAGACCAGCATGACGCGGCCTTCGCCGAACGGCTTCAACTGGCTGAGCTGGTCGTAGAGCGTCTTCAGCGAGACGTCGACGCCCGTGACGCCGATGAGCTTACCGCCGGAATTGACGGGGTAGGCGATGGAGGCCATGGTCAGGCCTTCGCCGGTCGAGGTTTCTGCATAGGGCGAGCTCATGGCGCCCTTGCCGCTCTTGGCGGCCAGTGCGTACCATTCCGCCTTGTAATCGGATTCGAAGGTCGACAGCGTGATCGAACCGTCCTTGCGCTTCGTCCAGTAGGGGTTGAACGAGCCGTCCTTGAACGTGCCGCTCTCCAGTTGCTCCGCCGTCTCGCGCGACTTGCCGTCGAAGGCGTTCGGCTCTTCGGCAAACCAGCTGCCAAGGGCGAAACTGTTCTTTTCGGTGTTCGCCTTGATGATGTTGACCACCGCCTTGCGGTCCAGCAGGCCGTTGGCATGCCCCTGTTCGATCACCCCGCCCATGGCGCGGGCGGCACCTGCAAGCGCGCCGATGTCGGCAGCGATATCGGCCGCAATCGCCTTCGCCTCGGTATCCGCTGCGGTATAGACGAGGTCTGAGACGCGGGTCTGGGTCTCGGAGATCAGAACGGTGTTGGAGGCGAGCATCACCAGGGCGATCGTGCCGCCGGTGACCGCTATAAGCTTCGTCGCGAGCGACTTGGCCTGGAACTTGAACATGAAATCCTCACGATGAAAGACGTCCGCGGCGACCGGCCGCGATAGGGCAGATTCATTTGCGGGGGTCTCCATCATGGAGGGCGGGGCGCGCGACCAGCGCCAGAGACGAGCGGCGCTTCAGCAGGCCGGTGTCTAAGACTTCAGTAACCGATAAAATATTAATAAAGAGCCAAATTTCGCCGCCACATATGCGCTCAACAGACTGAATTATCGGGCATCGCAAGCAGAGCGACGCCTGATATGCCATTTGCGAAATGACGGACGGTCACTGCCGTGTCGCGTTTAGACTTTGGCGTCGACGGCGGCAGCGAAAGGAATGGACGGCTGGGCGCCCGGCTTGAGGCAGGCGAGCGAACCGGCGACTGCCGCACGGCGCAGCGCCTCCTTGAAACCGAGCCCGGCGTCGAGCGAGGCGGCAAGATAGCCGCAGAACGTGTCACCGGCACCGACCGTATCGATCGGTTCGATGGCAAGGCCGGCAGCACGGAAAATCTCGTTCTTGCGAATGGCGACGACACCGTCGGCACCGAGCGTCACGATGATCGTCTGGCCGTTTTCAGCATGCAGCGCACGCATGGTCGCCTCTCGGGCCTCGTCGGAGAGTTCCCCCTTGCCGACGAAAAGGTCGAATTCCGTCTCGTTGGCAACGAGGATATCCGCCATCCCGCCGAGGCGCTTCGCATCGGCACCGAAGGGGGCGATGTTGATGATGGAGGTGACGCCCTTCTGCTTCGCGCTGGCAAGGGCTGCCTCGATCGCGGCGTTGGGGATTTCGAACTGCAGCATCAGGTAGTCGCCGCGCGACATGGCGCCAACGACGCGCTTGGCGTCCTCATCCGTAACCGTACCGTTGGCGCCGGGCACGACCACGATGACGTTTTCGCCGTCATCGGCAACGAGGATATGCGCGGTTCCGGTCGCTTCGGCTGCGGAGCGCACGGAGTTGAGGTCGACGGCGGCGTCGGCGAGCAGCGCCAGGGCCTGGCTTCCCAGGCGGTCGTCACCCACGGCGCCGGCCATGCGCACGATGGAGCCGGCGCGTCGCGCCGCGAGCGCCTGGTTGGCGCCCTTGCCGCCGGCGGCGGTGGTGAAGCTGCTGCCGATCACGGTTTCACCCGGCTTCGGCAGGCGGTCTGGCGTGGCGATGAGGTCCATGTTGATGGAGCCGAAGACGGTGATCATGAGAGTGCCTCTTGTCGTTTCCGCCGGACACTGCCCGAGGCGATCAGTCTTCGTCAACTACTCTCAGACGTAACGGCCCGCTTCGGCTCTCGACAGCCTTCTCCGCCGGCTCGGAGGGCGCCGTAACCATCTCGAATTCCATGTCGCCGATACGCGCTCCGCGCCGCGCAAGCTTCTCGGTCGAGGTCAGAATCTGGTCGACATCCTTCTGCGCGGCGGTGAAGTGGCCGTGCAGCTTGCGCACCCGGTCGTCGAGCCGCGTCAAATCGTCCATCAGGCGCGCGACTTCGCCCTGGATGACATGCGCCTGCTCGCGCATGCGCTGATCCTTGAGCAGCGCCTGGAGCACCTGCACGGAGAGCATCAGCAGCGAGGGTGATACGATGACGATCCGTGCGCGGTGCGCGCGCTGCACCACCGCCTCGAAATGTTCGTGGATGCTGGCGAAGATCGATTCCGACGGCACGAAGAGGAAGGCGGTGTCCTGCGTCTCGCCGGCAATCAGGTATTTCTCGGCGACATCGCGGATATGGATTTCCATGTCGCGGCGGAATTGCTGGGCGGCAACCTTGGCGGCCTCCGGCGGTCGCCCGTCCGACATGGCGTTCCACGCCTCCAGCGGGAACTTGGCGTCGACCACCAGCGGCGGCTGGCCGTTGGGCATGCGGATGGTGCAGTCGGGGCGCACGCCGTTGGAAAGCTGGGCCTGGAACTGGTAGGCGCCGTGCGGCAGCGCGTCGGCGATGATCGTCTCCATGCGCGATTGCCCGAAGGCGCCGCGCGTCTGCTTGTTGGACAGGATCGCCTGGAGGCCGACGACATCCTTCGCCAGCGACTGGATGTTGGTCTGTGCCGTATCGATGACGGCGAGCCTCTCCTGCAGGCGCCGCAGGTTCTCATGCGTCGAGCGTGTCTGCTCGGAGATCGACTGGCCGAGCCGCTGCGTCAGCCCGTCGAGACGCGTATTGAGCGCCTGGTTCGTTTCGGATTGTTTGCTGCCGAACACTTCTGCCATGGCGGCGACGCGGCCCTGCATCTCGGTTTGCGCCTTCAGGAGTTCGGCGAAGTGCAGCTCCGCCACCCTGCCTGCTTCCTGCTGGCGGGCCTGGCTGCGGCGGGCCGAGATGAGGCTGAACACGGCCAGGAAAACCGTGGCGAGCAGCACCAGCGCGGGGCCGGGGCCGCCCAGTCGGGCAAGAAGAGAGGCGAGCAGGGCGTCGAAGGTCGGGTCGATCATACCGCGACCATACCATGGTTTGCCGCGGAAACCAGATCATAACGTGAACAAATTATCGGCAGGTCCGAAATGCGGCAGCCCAAAGCCGATTGAAAGCGCAAAAAAACCGCGCTAAGGAGGCGCATGACCATCAAGCCGCTGATTATTCTTCCCGATCCGATCCTCCGCGAGGTCTCGAAGCCCATCGAGACCATCGACAGCGAGGTGAAGAAGCTCGCCGACGACATGCTGGAAACCATGTACGATGCGCCGGGTATCGGGCTGGCTGCCATCCAGATCGGTGTCGCCCGCCGCATGCTTGTGCTGGACGTCTCGAAGGACGGCGAAGACAAGAAGCCGCTCGTCTTCATCAATCCTGAGGTCGTTGCGTCGTCGGATGCACGCTCGGTCTATGAAGAAGGCTGCCTGTCGATCCCGGATTATTATGCCGAGGTCGAACGCCCTGCCGCCATCACCGTGAAGCACCTCGACCGCGATGGCAAGGAGCAGATCGTGGAGGCCGACGGCCTGCTCGCTACCTGCCTCCAGCATGAAATCGACCACCTGAACGGCGTGCTGTTCATCGACCATATTTCCAAGCTGAAGCGCGAAATGGTGATCCGCAAGTTCACCAAGGCGGCCAAGATGCGCGGCAGCAAGGCGCTCTGAGCGGAGACGCTCCGCTCTATCCTCTCACGGAGGCTGACCGATGGCCCTTCGCATCATCTTCATGGGCACGCCGGATTTCTCCGTTCCGACGCTGACGGCGCTTGCCAAGACCGGTCACGAGATCGTCGCCGTCTATTCGCAGCCGCCGCGTCCGGCCGGCCGCCGCGGCCTCGAACTGGTGAAATCGCCCGTGCACCAGAAAGCCGAAGCGCTCGGCATTGCCGTCTTCACACCGGTCAATTTTCGCGATGAGGCCGATCGAGACGCTTTCCTTGCGCTGAAGGCGGATGTTGCCGTCGTCGTCGCCTACGGCCTGCTGCTGCCGGAAGCCATTCTCTCCGGCACGCGGCTCGGCTGCTACAACGGGCATGCCTCGCTTTTGCCGCGCTGGCGTGGTGCCGCCCCCATCCAGCGGGCGATCATGGCGGGCGACACGCAAACCGGCATGATGGTCATGAAGATGGACAAGGGCCTCGACACCGGCCCCGTCGCGCTGACCGCGCGCGTGGCGATTGGTGAGACCATGACCGCCGGCGAACTGCACGACGCGCTGATGCAGGCCGGTGGTGCACTGATGGTGGACGCCATGGCGAAGCTCGAAGCCGGCGACCTGCCGCTGACGGAGCAGGCGCAGGAGGGCGTGCTCTATGCCGCCAAGATCGACAAGGCCGAGACGCGCATCGATTTTTCCCGCCCGGCGACGGACGTGCACAACCATATCCGTGGCCTCTCGCCGTTCCCCGGCGCCTGGTTCGAGCTGCCGGTCGTCGGCAAGCCCGAGCGGGTGAAGGGTTTGGCAAGCGAACGGGTGGATGAGGTTTCGGTCAAACCCGCCGGTACCGTGCTCGACGACCGGCTGACGATCGCCTGCGGCACTGGCGGTGCCGTCCGGCTCGTTCGCCTGCAGAAGGCCGGCGGCAAGCCGCTCGATGCAGCGGATTTCCTGCGCGGCACGCCGGTTCCCGCGGGTCAGGTCCTCGCCTGATGCCGCGCTACCGGCTCCGTATCGAATATGATGGCACGCCCTATGTCGGCTGGCAGCGGCAGACGAACGGTCATTCCGTCCAGGGCGCCATCGAGGCGGCAATCCTCTCGCTGACCGGCGAGACGGTGTCGGTCCGGGGTGCGGGACGCACCGATTCCGGCGTGCATGCCATGGGGCAGGTCGCCCACGCCGATCTCACGCGCGCGTGGCCGGAACACACGCTCCGCAATGCCCTCAACGCCCATCTTGGCCAGGCGCACGAGCGCATTGCGATCCTCGATGCGGCGCAGGTGCCGGAGGATTTTGACGCCCGTTTCTCGGCGCTGAAGCGGCATTATCTCTACCGTATCATCTCGCGCCCTGCGCCGCTGGCGCTGGAGGCGAACCGCGCCTGGTTCGTCACCAGGGCACTCGACCACGAGGCCATGCATGCGGCGGGGCAGATGCTGGTCGGCAAACACGATTTTACCACCTTCCGCGCGACCCACTGCCAGGCGAACAGCCCCATCCGCACCATCGACCGGCTGGATGTGACGCGCAGCGGTGATCTCATCGAGATGCGCGTTTCGGCACAGAGTTTCCTGCACAACCAGATCCGCTCCTTTGCCGGCACGCTGAAACTGGTCGGGGAAGGCAAATGGACGGTCGAGGACGTGCGCGCCGCCCTCGAAGCGCGTGACCGCAAGGCCTGCGGCCCCGTGGCGCCGCCGGACGGGCTTTATTTCATGGCGGTCGATTACTGACTCACGCCGGCAGCGTGCCGAGGATGCGCTGCAATTCCTGCCCGACGATCATCGGCGGCAACACGAAGATCGCCGTCATGGCAGAGGCCAGAAGCGTCTGTTTGCCGACACACATCCAGACGAGCCGGAACTGCAGCACGACGCTCGCGCCGAACACGGCATAGAGCAGCAGGCCGGCAAAGGGCGCGCTTGTCGGCAAAACGAGGGTCAGCGCGAAGGGGATTGCCGCCGCATAGGAGAACGGAACTGCCACCCAGTTGCTCGCCGTCACCACGGTTGCCAGATATTTGCCATAGCCGAGGGGACGGGCCAGCCCGACAAGCACCACCAGCGGCAGCAGCCAGCCCACGACGTCGATCACCAGGAGTTTGACGAAGAAGCCGACACCGGCGGGTGTTTCCGCCGGCATGCTGCCGAGATAATAGAGCCGCCAGGATGCCCAGATGACCGCGAAGGCCGGCAGGCACCAGACGAAGGCCCAGAACGAGCGAAAGAGCCCGCGCAAGGTCAGGTCCAGCCAGCCGAACCCCTCCTGCTTCTGCCGAAGCAGCAGGAAGATGCCGGTCAGGTAGTACAGGACCTCATCAAGCTTGGGCATCGCCGAACCAGCGTTCGATGAAGGTCTGGTAGATCATGGTCAGCGTCTCGAGGTCGGCGACCGCCACCCGCTCGTCCACCATGTGCATGGTCTGGCCGACGAGGCCGAATTCCACCACGGGGCAATAATCCTTGATGAAGCGCGCGTCGGACGTACCGCCCGTCGTCGACAGTTTTGGCGCCCGGCCGGTGACGGCCTCGATGGCGCCCGACAGCGAGGCGATCAGGTTGTTGTTGCGCGTCAGAAAGACGTGGCTCGGCCTCTCGGCCCATTTGATGTCGTAGTGAAGGGGCGCACGGCCGGGTCGCAGCTTCTCGTCGTGCGCGGCGGCATCGAGCCGGCGCACGATCTCGGCCATCACGGTTTCGGCCGTCCACGTATCGTTGAAGCGGATATTGAAGGCGGCGCGCGCTTCGGCGGGCACGACATTGGTGGCGGGGTTGCCGACGTCGATCGTCGTCACCTCTAGGTTCGACGGCTGGAAGCTTTCCGTGCCGGCATCGAAGGGCGGATGCATCAGCGCATCGGTGAGCGCGATCACGCCGCGAACGGCATTGTCGGCAAGGTGCGGATAGGCCGCATGGCCCTGCACGCCATGCACGGTGATGGTCCCGGAGACGGAACCGCGCCGGCCGATCTTGATCATGTCGCCGAGCTGATCCGGATTGGTCGGCTCACCGACCAGGCAGGCGTCCCAGCGTTCGCCACGCTCGGCCGCCCACTGCAGGAGTTTGATGGTGCCGTTGACGGCCGGGCCTTCCTCGTCGCCAGTGATCAGAAAGGAGAGAGAGCCCTTCGACGGGCCGTTCTTCGCGATCTGGCGCGCAACGGCGGCGACGAAGCAGGCAATGCCGCCCTTCATGTCGACAGCGCCGCGACCGAACATCTCGCCATTGGCAATCTCGGCGCCGAAGGGTGCATGCGTCCAGGCAGCCTCATTGCCGACCGGCACGACATCCGTATGGCCGGCGAACATCAGGTGCGGGCCCTCGGTGCCGATACGGGCGTAGAGGTTCTCGATATCCGGCATGCCGGGCTCGCTGGCCGTCACGCGCTCCACGCTGAAGCCGAGCGGCTCCAGCATGGCGGCAAGTGCCCTCAGCGCGCCGCCTTCTGCAGGCGTCACGGAGGGGCAGCGGATGAGCGTTGCGAGATTTTCGATCGGATCGGCAGAGGTCATAGGTATGCGGTCACAACGAC
Source organism: Shinella kummerowiae (assembly GCF_009827055.1). Taxonomy (GTDB): domain Bacteria; phylum Pseudomonadota; class Alphaproteobacteria; order Rhizobiales; family Rhizobiaceae; genus Shinella; species Shinella kummerowiae. The sequence continues at coordinate 355,052 of NZ_WUMK01000002.1, read as the reverse complement.
GAGAGGGAGGTATGGAATCGAGGTTTAGCCGATCGTCCGGGGCCTGTCACGAGCGGCGCGTGGCCGCGGCTCTCAGTCTTTCGGACGATTGGGCAGCAGGCCATACTGGTTCGGGCCGCTGGTGCCGGGCCAGACCAAGAAGACGATCAGCGCGAAGAGGGAAATGGCCGGCACGAAAAGGCAGATGATCAGCGGTACCGGCAGGTTCATGTCATGCAGCCGCTTGACCGTCATGAGGACAGAGGAAACGGTGGAGACAATGGCGGCGCCGACGAAGACGAAGGACCAGAGGAGGAAGGTCGGATCCTCCTTTGGCACGATGATGATGCGGGCCAAGGCTGCCGACAGCAGCATGAGCCAGAAGGCCCAGCCGAGCGCGAAAGGCACGCGGCTGACCCGGCCGGACCAGCCGAAGAAGAACCAGGCGAGGCTTGGCCTCTGCTCTTCCACGGCTGCCATGGTTTAGTCCCGCAGCAGTTCGTTGATGCCGGTCTTGGAGCGGGTCTGTGCATCGACGCGCTTGACGATGACGGCGCAATAGAGACCGGGCGCCGGCAGGCCGTTCGGCATGGTCTTGTCCGATGGCATGGAGCCGGCAACGACGACGGAATAGGGCGGCACTTCGCCGTAAGTCACTTCGCCAGTCGCGCGGTCGACGATTTTGGTGGACTTTCCGATGAAGACGCCCATGCCGAGCACCGAGCCTTCACGCACGATGCAGCCTTCGACGACTTCCGAGCGGGCGCCGATAAAGCAATTGTCCTCGATGATCGTCGGGCCGGCCTGCATGGGCTCCAGCACGCCGCCAATGCCGACGCCGCCGGAGAGATGCACATGCTTGCCAATCTGCGCGCAGGATCCGACCGTCGCCCAGGTGTCGACCATCGTGCCTTCGCCGACATAGGCGCCGAGATTGACGAAGGAGGGCATCAGGATGGCGTTCGGTGCGATATAGGCCGAGCGGCGCACGACGCAGTTCGGTACGGCGCGGAAGCCGGCCTTCTCGAATTCGTTGACGCTCCAGCCGTCGAACTTGGAGGGCACCTTGTCCCACCAGGACGATTCGCCGGGGCCGCCCTTGACGATTTCCATCGGGTTGAGGCGGAAGGAGAGCAGAACGGCCTTCTTCAGCCACTGGTTGACCGTCCAGTTGCCATCCTCGCCGCGTTCGGCGACGCGCACCTTGCCGGTGTCGAGCAGGTTCAGCGACGTCTCCACCGCATCGCGGATTTCGCCGCGTGTGGAGGTCGAGATGCGTTCCCGTTCCTCGAAGGCGCGGTCGATGGTTGCGGACAATGCGGACAGGTTGGACGTGCTCATCGGAATTCCTTAAACTTCGACGCTTATTTTCGATGGTCGGGATGCCGGAAGGTTGATTTCATCAATCTTGAAAATGCTCTAGAGCAAGTGCCGGGAAAGATGAAGCCCCTTTCCGGCAGATACTGTCGCACGGGCGAAATGGTAATCCCGTGAGACTTGAAAGCAGGACGTGACATGGCAAGACTGAAGAAGAAGAGCCTGCGCCGCAAGGATGGCGTATGGGACCCGTTGGCCGATAGCGCGCAGGACAAGCACCGCGCCGCCGTGGTGCCGCAGACGCCGCAATCGGCGCACCCCGCTTACCGCCTTGCCTATGTGGATGATGATTTCCTCTGCCGCGAGGAGCTGCGCCCGGTGCGCCTCCAGCTCGAATTGCTGAAGGTCGAGATGATGCTTGCCGAGCGCGGCATCAAGTCGACCGTGGTGATGTTCGGCGGCGCACGCATTCCCGCCCCCGGCATGGATGCCTGGGCCGCGCGCAACGAAACGCAGCGCGCCAATCTCGAAGCGGCCTCGGTCTATTACGAGGAAGCGAGGAAATTCGCGCGCATGTGCTCCGAGCGGTCCGCCGAGCTGGACTACAAGGAATATGTCGTGGTCACCGGCGGTGGGCCGGGTGTGATGGAAGCGGGCAATCGCGGGGCGGCCGATGTCGGCGCGCCGTCGATCGGCCTCAACATCGTACTGCCGCACGAGCAGGCGCCGAACCCCTATGTCACGCCGGAGCTGAGCTTCAACTTCCATTATTTCGCGATCCGCAAGATGCATTTCCTGCTGCGCGCCAAGGCCGTCACGGTGTTTCCGGGCGGTTTCGGCACGCTGGACGAACTGTTCGAGACGGTGACGTTGATGCAGACCGGGCGCATGGCGCTGGTGCCACTCATCCTGTTCGGCAAGGACTTCTGGCACAAGATCATCGATTTCGACGCACTCGCCGCCTTCGGTACGATCGCGCCGGGCGACGTCGAACTGATGCAGTTCGTCGAGACGGCGGATGAGGCCTGGGAGATCATCGTCGATTTCTACGACAAGATGGAAGCGGAAAACGTCGCGGCTGCTGCCGCGCACGGCTGACGCGGCCCAGCGAAACCCATCACAAAAAACGCCCCGGCGGACCGGGGCGTTTCAGTTGGACGTGCTGTGAGGAACGCTTACTTCTTGTGGCGCTTGCCGACTTCATCGGCGGTGATGAAGCCGTCGCCGTTGCTGTCGCGCTGCTTGAACATCGCGTTCGCGGCCGTTTCCATTTCCGCCTTGGTCAGCGTGCCGTTCTTGTCGGCGTCCGCGCGCTCGAACATGCGGGCGCCCATGCGGTCCATGCGGGCGTCGCGCAGGGCCTCGCGGGCTGCCTGCCTGGCTTCGCCATCGGTCGCCTTCACCTCGCGAAACGCCTTGCGGGCATCACGGAAGGCCTCGCGCTTGGCATCGACTTCCGCCTTCGCCACCTCGCCGTTCTTATCCGCGTCGAAGCGCTCGAAGGTCTGCGTGGCACCGGCCAGCATCTCGTCCTGCGAGACCTTGCCGTCGTTGTTGGTGTCGAGGCGCTTCAGCATTCGCTCGGCGCGTTCTTCGCCCCCGCCCTTGCCGTGATGGCCCTTGCCCTTCATCGGGCGGGCATCCGCCGTGTCGATGGCACCGTCCTTGTTGGTGTCGCGGCGCTCGAAGATTTTCTCCGCCGAGGCGAGCACTTCGGCTTCGGAAAGCGTGCCGTTCTTGTCGGTATCGGCGCGGTCGAACATCCTGCCGGCGCCCGGCAGCATGAAGGGGGCGGCCGCCTGGAGCGCTTCGCGGGCCGTGGCCTTGTCGGCGTCGGCCGCATCGCGAACAGCCTTGCGGGCATCCTTGAAGGCATCGCGGCGTGCCTTGATCTCGTCCTTCGTCACCTGGCCGTTGCTATCGGCGTCGAAGGTCTCGAAGGTAGCGGAGATGTTCGTCTTGAACTCGTCGAGCGAGACCTTGCCGTCCTTGTTGGCGTCGAGGCGCTCGATCATCGCGGCGCCACGCTCGCCATGTCTGCCTTCGCCCTTGGCGGCGAAGGCGGGGGCGGCAATGCTCGAAAGAAGAAGGCTGGCTGCAACGGCGCCGAGGAGAAGGTCTTTTCTAGCCATGGTCGTTTCCTTTTATCCATCTTGTCCCTGAGGGCAGGATAGGCAGAACGCCGGCTTTCACCAGTTACAAATTGGTAATTCAACCTTTTGACGAATAAGGGTTTTTTCCGTGTCCGGAATGTGGCCGTCTAGAGCAGGGCGTTGAGGAACCCGACGAGATCCGACGTCATGTAGTCGATATGCCGGTCGTCGTCGGTACGCTTTTCCCAGGCATCGACGAACTCGTGGTTCTCGTCGCGCGGGGTGAGCAGTACCGTCTTCATGCCGAGCGTCTTCGGCACGAGAAGGTTGCGCGGCAGGTCCTCGAACATCACGGCATGCTTGGTGTCCACCCGGTGCAGCGCCATGAACTTGTCATAGGTCGCCCCCGCCGGCTTCGGCACATATTCGGCCGCGACGATATCGAAGACGTCGTCGAAATGGTGGAAGATGCCGAGGGCCCTGGCGGCCATTTCGGCGTGCTTCACGCTGCCATTGGTGAAGATGAATTTCCGGCCCGGCAGCGCCTGGATCGCCTCGCCGAGCGACAGGTCCTCCGACAGCACGCCGTAATTGATGGCATGCGCCTTTTCCAGAAAGTCGGCCGGATCGATCTTGTGGTGGATCATCAGGCCGTTCAGCGTCGTGCCGTGATCGTAATAATATTGCTTCTGCAGGGCTCGCGCGTCCTCGCGCGACAGGCCGAGCAGCGCCGAGACATAAGCCGTCATGTTCTGGTCGATCTGGGCGAAGAGATCGATGTGATGCGGGTAGAGCGTGTTGTCGAGGTCGAAGACCCAGTCACGCACATGTGCGAAGTCGGCTTTGTTCGGAAGATCGGTCATGGGGCGTCTTATGACATGGCCGATTGCCGAGGGAAACGGAATTTTCAGCGCCCGCCTCCGCGAGTGATGGATTTGCCCCGGCCCGCATGCTAGCGGCAGGGCATGGAACTCTGGATCCCCATCACCATCGCCGCCGCCTTCATGCAAAACCTGCGCTCGGCCCTGCAAAAGCACCTGCAGGGCAAGCTCGGCACACGCGGCGCAAGCTTCGTGCGCTTCGGCTACGGCTTTCCGCTGGCGATCCTCTATGTGCTGGTTCTGCATTGGATCGTCGGATTGCCCTTCCCGACGCTCAACGGAACCTTCGCCTTCTGGGCGGTGATCGGCGGTCTGGCGCAGATCTATGCGACCATGCTGCTGGTCTACCTGTTTTCGCTGAGGAACTTCGCCGTCGGTACGGCCTATTCCAAGACCGAACCGGTGCAGGCGGCGATCTTCGGTTTCGTGCTGCTCGGCGAGCACATCACCTTCGGCGCCGTCATCGCCATCATTGTCGGCGTCATCGGGGTGATGCTGATCTCTGTCGCCCGCGCGCCGCTGTCCTGGCGCAACACCTTCGCCGCGCTCACCAGCCGCACCGCCCTGATCGGCATCGCGTCGGGCGCCGTCTTCGGCGTTTCGGCGGTCGCCTATCGCAGCGCGTCGCTGTCGCTCGATGGCCCCGGCCCGATCATGAACGCCGCCGTCACACTGGCCTGCGTCACGACCTTCCAGACGGCCTTCATGCTGGTCTGGATGCTGTGGAAGGACAAAAACGAGATCGTGCAGGTGCTGAAGAGCTGGCGGTCATCATCGCTGGTGGGCATTGCCGGCGTGCTGGGCTCGGCCTGCTGGTTCACGGCCATGAGCCTTCAGCAGGTCGCCTATGTGCGCGCACTCGGCCAGATCGAACTGGTCTTCACCTTCATGGCCTCCTACTTCCTCTTCCACGAGCGGGTGAACCGCACGGAAGTGGCGGGGTGCCTGCTGATCGTCTGCGGCATCCTCGGCCTGCTGTTCTGGTAGAGGAGCCGGCGGCCGTAACCGCCGGCAAAAGCATCAGGGCACGATCAGCGTGCCGGCGCCGTGTTCGGTGAAGATTTCGAGCAGCACGGAATGGGCGGTCTTGCCGTTCAGGATGACGACGCCCTGCACGCCGGCTTTGATGGCGTCGATGCAGGTTTCGACCTTGGGGATCATGCCGCCGGAAATCGTGCCGTCCTTGATGAGCGCACGGGCTTCAGCGACCGAAAGCTCCTTGATGAGCTGGCCTTGTCTGTCGAGCACGCCCGGCACGTCGGTGAGGAACAGCAGGCGCGTGGCGTTCAGCGCGCCGGCGATCGCCCCGGCAAAGGTGTCGGCATTGATGTTGTAGGTATGGCCGTCGCGGCCGGGCGCCACCGGTGCGATGACCGGGATCATCTCCGACTTGGCGAGCAGGTCGATCAGCGTGCGGTCGACCTCGACCACCTCGCCGACGAAACCGAGATCGAGGATGCGCTCGATATTGCTGTCCGGGTCGATCACGGTCTTCTTGGCCTTTTCGGCGAAGACCATGTTGCCGTCCTTGCCGCACAGGCCGATTGCCCATTCGCCCGTCTGGTTGATCAGCGCGACGATTTCCTTGTTGATCGAGCCGGCCAGCACCATCTCCACGATCTCGACTGTCTTCTGGTCGGTGACGCGCAGGCCGCCTTCGAACTTCGATTCGATGCCCATCTTGGTCAGCATGGCGCCGATCTGCGGGCCGCCGCCGTGCACGACGATCGGGTTGACGCCCGACTGCTTGAGCAGCGCCACGTCGCTTGCGAAAGCCTTGCCGAGTTCCGCATTGCCCATGGCGTGGCCGCCATATTTCACCACGATGGTCTTGTTCTCGTAGCGCTGCATATAGGGCAGGGCCTGGGCGAGAAGGCGGGCTTGGGTTTCGCTTTCGGATAGGGACATGGCGGCCTCTTGGGACTTTGATGGCGGCCTGTTTAACGCATGTTTTGTGACGATGGAATGATTTGCATACGAGATTGCGCGCAGCATGACAAAAAGACTAGGTTGCGGGCGCGACAGGCAAGGAGCGGCGCGTGATCGGCAATGACATCTCCTACCTCATCGGCCGCGTGTCCCTGAAGGACCGCAAGGCCTTCGCCGCGCTCTATGAAACGAGCGCCCCGAAACTTTTTGGGATCTGCTTGCGTATCCTCAGAGACAGAAGTGAAGCGGAAGAGGCGTTGCAGGAGGTCTATGTCAAGATCTGGCAGCGCGCCGACCGCTACGTGCCTGGAAATGTGCATCCGATGGCCTGGCTTGCCGCGATCGCGCGCAACCACTCCATCGACGTCATCCGCGCGCGAAGACCGGTGGCAACGGACATCGATGAGGCCTATGATATCGCCGACCCGCTCATGTCGCCGGAGGAGGCGGTCGTGCTCAGGTCGGAGGGCCGCCGGATCGATATTTGTATGGATGAGCTGGAGCCCGACCGGGCATCGGCCGTCCGGCATGCCTATATAGAGGGCCTGAGCTACGAAGAGCTTGCCGAAATCCACGGCGTGCCGCTGAACACGATGAGAACCTGGCTTCGCAGAAGCCTGTTGAAACTGAGAGAGTGCATGAGCCGATGACGGCGTCCGACAAAGACATGAGAGACCCCCGCCGCGACGAGGTGATCGCCGGCGAATATGTGCTCGGGGTGCTTTCCGCCGAAGACCGCCGCAAGGTGGAGGCGCGGCTTGCGCAAGACCGGCAGTTCGCCGCCATGGTGAACCGCTGGGAGGAAAACCTCTCCACCTTCAACGACGACTATGAGGCGCTGCAACCGCCGCCGCGCACCTACTCCGCCATCGAACAGCGCATTCTCGGCACGGCACCGCCGGATGCCGCCTTTTCCGGCAAGGTTTCCGGCGGTTTCTGGAATTCGCTGGCGCTCTGGCGCTCGCTTGCCTTTGCCTCGCTCGCGGTCGCTGCCGGGCTTGCCTTCTCGATGAGCTCGCTCCTGGCGCCGCGCCCGGTAAGTGGCGGAAGACTGGTCGCGGACCTGTCTGGCGAAAACGCCACGATCAATCTGGTGGCGCGCTACGACGAGGCCAATGGCGCGCTGCGCGTCACCCCGGTCGCGGCCGGCAAGGAGAAGGAAAAATCGCTCGAGCTCTGGCTCGTCGAGGATGGCAAGGCGCCGGTCTCGCTCGGCGTGCTGCCACAGACGGGTGAGGGGGAAGTGGTGGTGCCGGCGGTCATGCGCGGGCGCATCGTGCAAGGCGCGGTGCTCGCCGTCAGTATCGAACCGTTCGGCGGATCGCCGACCGGCAGCGCGACCGGCCCGGTCATCGCATCCGGCGCCACGCGCTTCGATTGATGCTGACCGTTCGATGCCAAAAGCCGCGCTTTGCGCGGCTTTTTTGTTTCCGATCAAGGGTTTGTAAAAAAGACCGGCGGTCCTGAAACTCTTTTTCCAAAGCTCCCGTTGCTTGCAATGATCGCCCGTTGGGCATCGCACCGGGAGGACCCGCATAATGCGGGCCGAAAAGGAAGGACCCACCCCATGAGCCGTTTCACCCTTCGCACCGCCGCCCTTGCCACGGCCTTTGCGCTCGGCGCCTTTGCTGCGCATGCCGAAAATCCGATGGTCGGCGGCGCACCGATGCTGGAGACCAAGAACATCGTCGAAAACGCCGTCAATTCGAAGGACCACACGACGCTGGTCGCCGCCGTCAAGGCCGCCGGCCTGGTCGAAACGCTCTCGGGCGCTGGCCCGTTCACCGTGTTCGCGCCGACCAACGAAGCGTTCGAAGCGCTGCCGGCCGGCACGGTCGATACGCTGCTGAAACCGGAAAACAAGGAGCAACTCACCAAGGTGCTGACCTGCCATGTGGTCGCGGCGAATGCGCTTTCCGAGGCGATCGGCAAGATGATCGCCGATGATGGCGGCAACCATCCGGTCAAGACCGTCGGCGGCTGCATGCTTTCGGCCAAGATGGACGGCGACAAGATCACGCTGACGGATGAGATGGGCGGCGTTGCGACGGTGACGATCGCCGACGTCAAGCAGTCGAACGGCGTCATTCACGTCATCGACAAGGTTCTGCTGCCGAAGGCCTGACCTCAAGTCCGCGCCCGCCTCGAAACCTCGCGCGGATCAGCCTTCGTCAGCCTTTGGCCGCCGGTTCCAGCCGGCGGCCTTTTTATCGCGCGATCGCGGTGATGATGGCGTTGCGCACGTCGTCGAGACCACGGCCCTTTTCCGACGAGGTCGACAGCACTTCGGGATAGGCCGCCGGGCGCTTGACGATCTTCAGGCGCGTTTCTTCGATGAGGCGCGGCACGGCGACGTCCTTGATCTTGTCGGTCTTGGTCAGAATGACCTGATAGGAGACCGCGGCCTTGTCGAGCAGGCCAAACACCTCGTCGTCATTGGGCTTGATGCCGTGGCGGCTGTCGATCAGCACATAGACGCGCTTCAGCGTGGAACGGCCGCGCAGGTAGTCGAAGACGAGCTTCGTCCAGGCATCGACCTGGTCCTTCGGCGCCTGCGCATAGCCGTAGCCGGGCATGTCGACGAGCGCCATCGGTGGCAGATCGTCTTCCGCGCCGGAATAGCCGTCCGGAACGAAGTAGTTGAGTTCCTGCGTGCGGCCCGGCGTATTCGAGGTACGCGCCAGACCCTTGTGACCGACGAGCGCGTTGATCAGCGACGACTTTCCGACATTCGAGCGCCCGGCAAACGCGATCTCCGGCGGGCCCTCCGGCGGCAGGAATTTCATGGCCGGCACGCCGCGGATGAAGATCCACGGCCTGCCGAACAGCGGCTTGTCGCCCAGAGGCGTCGTCTCGGTCATAAGTCTGGCCTTTGTTGTCAGCCCCCGGCTTCCCGGTTTTGGCCGTGAAAGTCAAGCGCGCCGCTGCCGCCAGAGTTCGACGCCGAGGTAACAGAGCAGGGCCGCGAGCACGATGAAGCCGCCGATCACGGTGCGGGCGCCCGGCACCTCGCCATGGATGACGGCGACCCAGAGTGGTGCGAGCACCGTCTCGGCGGTACCGAGCAGGGCGGCGAGCGCCGAGGGGATGAGCCGTGCGCCGGTGACGAAGAGCGCCAGGCCAAGGCCGAAATTGAGCGCGCCGAAGACGATGAGGACGCCGAGTTCCTGCGCGGTGATGGCGAAGCCGGAGGCCTGGCTTGCCGCCGTGGCGCAGGCGATCACGGTGCCGAGGAAGACGGCCGGCGTCATGCGCACATGGGCAAAACGCCGGGTGATGATCGTCGCGGTGGCGAAGGCAAAGGCGATAAGGATGGCGAGCGCATCGCCCATCATCGAGACGCTGCCGCCGAGCGATTCCGAGACCATGATGGCAACGCCGCCGATCACCGCCGCGATGGCGAGCCAGGTATGGATCGCGATCCTTTCGCGGAAGAGCAGCCAGGCCATCAGCGCGGCGATCAGCGGCACGCCGGCCTGGATCAGCACGACATTGGCGACAGTGGTATAGGCGAGTGCGAGGATGAAGGACGTCGAGGCCGTGGCGAAACAGACGCCGACGGCGACGCCGGCAAGCCCCATGCCTTTGAAGAGCTGGACCGTGCCGCGTGGTCCGTCGCGCACCAGCATGAAGGCCAAAAGGAAGAGGGCTGCGAAAAGCGAGCGCCAGAAGACGACCGTCCAGCCATCTTCGATATGCAGGAAGCGCGCTAGCGTGCCGCCAAAGCTCCAGACGACGGCGGATCCGAGCACGAGCGCCGCGCCATAACCTTGTCCCCGGCTGTCCGGGAGGGTGGGGGTGACCGGAAGCGATGAGGCGGACATGGGGCGCTCGCAGCAAGGGATATTGGCGAGCATGCCACCGGCCTGTCCGCCACGCTTCCATGCCAGCGACGGAGCGATGTCGCAAGCGGGCCGTGCGCAAACAATAGGGCAAAAGAAAACCCCGGCGCGAAGGCCGGGGTTTCATGTGGTTTGCTGGAAGCGTCGTCAGGATGATCCGGCTTTCTTTCCGAACAATCCCTTGAGATTGTCGAAGAGCTCGATCTTCACGCCCTGGCGCTTCATGATGATCGCCTGCTGGATGATCGACAGCGTGTTGTTCCAGGCCCAGTAGATCACGAGACCGGCCGGGAAGGTCGCCAGCATGAAGGTGAAGATCAGCGGCATCCAGGTGAAGATCATCGCCTGGGTCGGATCCGGCGGTGTCGGGTTCATGCGCATCTGCAGGAACATGGTTATGCCCATGATGATGGGCCAGACGCCGATCATCAGGAAGTGCGGCACGTCATAGGGCAGCAGGCCGAACAGGTTGAACAGCGACGTCGGATCGGGTGCCGAGAGGTCCTGGATCCAGCCGAAGAACGGCGCGTGGCGCATTTCGATCGTGACGTAGATCACCTTGTAGAGTGCGAAGAAGACCGGGATCTGCAGCAGGATCGGCCAGCACCCCGCCAGCGGATTGATCTTCTCTTCCTTGTAGAGCTGCATCATCGCCTGCTGCAGTGCCATGCGGTCGTCGCCGTGTTTGGCCTTCAGCTCCTCCATCTTCGGCTGCATCTTCTTCATGTTCGCCATGGAGGCGTACTGCTTGTTGGCAAGCGGGAAGAACAGGCCCTTGACGACGATCGTGGTGATCAGGATCGCGATGCCGAAATTGCCGAAGTAGCGGAAGAAGAAGTCCATCAGCTGGAACATCGGCTTGGTGAAGAACCAGAACCAGCCCCAGTCGATCATCAGGTCGAACTGCGGGATCGAATAGGCCGTCTCGTACTGGTCGATGATCGGCACTTCCTTGGCGCCGCCGAAGAACAGGTTCTTGACGTCGGCCTTCTGGCCGGGCGCGATGGTAATGTCGTCCTGGCGGTAGTCCGCCTGGTAGCGCGGACGGCCATCCGTGAAGTAGGAGAAGCGCGTCTCGTAGGGCGTCGCCTGCGGCGGCACGAGCGCGGTCGCCCAGTATTTGTCGGTGATGCCGAGCCAGCCGCCGGTCGCCTTGCCGGGCGCGACGGTCGTGTCGTCTTCGGTCGTCGTGTACTTCACCTCATGCAGGCCGAGATCGCCGAGCACGCCGATGAAGCCTTCATGCAGCACGTAGACCGACGGATCCTTCGGCTTGAAGAAACGCGTGGCGCGGCCATAGGGCGAAAGGGCGATCGCCGCGTCCGTGCGGTTCTCGATGCTGTCGGCGACGGTGAACATGTAATGTTCATCGACGGAGATGGTGCGGGTGAAGGTGACGCCTTTGTCATTGGTGAAGGCCAGCTTCACCGGGGTCGTCTGCGTCAGCTTGCCGGTGCCGTCCTGGGTCCAGACCGTCTGCGGGTTCGGCACCTGGCCGGTCGCATCGCTGCCGACATAGCCGATTTCGGCAAAATAGCCGTGTTCGGTCTCGGCCGGGCTGAGCAGCGTGATGATCGGGCTCGTCTTGTCGACGGTCTCGTGGAAGCCCTTGAGCTTCAGGTCGTCGAAGCGAGCGCCCGTCAGGTTGATCGAACCGGAAAGCGAAGGCGTGTCGATTTCGACGCGAGCGGACTTGGCAAGGGCTGCCTCGCGCGTCTCGGTCGTGGTGCCCGTTGCTGCGCCGCCAGGCAGGGTGCCGCTCGTGCCGGTCGCGGTGGTCGTCGTGCCACCGGCCGTCGTCGTTGTCTGCTGCGTCTGGGCCTGCTGCGCCTCGAGCGCGGCGCGGTCCTTCTCCAGCTTGGGGTTCACATAGAGGAACTGCCAGGCAATGAGGATCACGACGGACAGCGCGATCGCCACGAAATAATTGCGGTTGTTTTCCATCACTCTTTCCCGGGAGCAGCAGGGCGCTGCTGCTGCTTCTGTTTGTGCCTTGTCGCGATCCTCTCCTTGAGACCGGCCACAAGGGTTTTGAAGGGCGCGTTCAACACGTCTCTTCTCGCGACAACCACATAGTCGTGTCCGGGCTCCATTGCAAACCCGGCGGATAGCCGCACCGCCTCTTTCAGGCGCCGCCGCATGCGATTGCGTTCCACGGCATTGCCGTGTTTCTTGGTAACGGTGAAGCCGACGCGGGGCTGTTCGTCCGGCGCCTGCCGGTCGCGCACTTCGAGAAGGAACAAGGGTCCCCGGCGTTTCTCGCCCTCGCGCACAAAAAGAAACTGCGGACGGCTTTTCAGCCGTCCGACAGCAGATTGTCTAACAGTCTTCGTCATTGCCCGTCGCCTCTGTTCCGGGCAGGCACGGCCTTAGGCCGAGAGGCTTGCGCGGCCACGTGCACGGCGTGCGGACAGGACCTTGCGGCCGCCCTTGGTAGCCATGCGGGCACGGAAGCCGTGACGACGCTTGCGAACAAGCTTGGAGGGTTGGTAGGTACGCTTCGTCATTTATTTAATACCGCGGTGTGCGGCCCTTCTTGGTTTGCATCTAGCAAGCATTTTTGGAAGCCCGGCACAGCCACTTCCTCGCGGGAAGGCGGCTTTCCAGACGTGCGCGGCTTATAAGGGCAAAACCGGCGGAAAGTCAATTGCGGCTTTATGGCGTGCCGGATTGTCACAATTCTTAACGGATTTGGCAATCAATGGTTGTGAATGACGAGGTGAAAGCAGACTACCCTTACGTCATGCAAGCGGAGGTGTTTGATTTTCTTCAAGAATTTTTTGCGTCGCAATATTAGGGGGCGATCACTTTCAACGGCCTTGCGTAGTTGTATCAAAGTCTAATTAACCTTTAGCGTTTATCGTCCGCATCAAAGGACGAGGCGGCCTGTGCGGTCTTGTCGGTTCTCAAGCATGGCTTTGGAGTTTGACGTGAAGATACGCGGCAGGATTTACCTCATCGTGGGTTTGATGGGGCTCATCTCCGTCCTCATTGGCGGCATCGCCGTCCATGTGGTCTCGGAATACAGCGAGAAGCTCCACCAGTACGAGAATGCCGCCGACCGCGCCTTCCTCGGCGAGCACCTGAACCGCCAGGTCACGGCCGTCGTCATGGAAGCCCGCGGCGTCTACGCGTCCAAGGATACGGATGGCGCGAAGAAGTTCGCCGACGGTATTGTCAAGGAACTCGACGGTATCGACGAAACGCTGAGCAAGTGGCGCCCGAGCGTGCCGGATGCGCAGAAGGCCACCTTTGACGCGGTGGTCGCCCGTGCTGCGGAGTTCCGCACCTTCCGCACGGAAACCGCCCGTCTTGGCACGACCGTCTCGATTGCCGCCGCCAACGAGCAGGGCAACAACGAGCTCAATCGCGCCAACCGCAAGGCCTTCCAGAAGGAAATCGATGCCGTCGTCCAGACGGACAGCGAAAACCTGACGGCAATCAAGGCCGAGATCTCCGCCTTCGAAACGCTCATGCTGACGCTTGTGCTCGGCACGGTCGGTGTTGGCCTGGTGCTCGGCGGCGGTGTTGCCTTCTATATCGCGACCAACCAGCTCAGCCGCCCGATCCAGGATGTCACCGAAACGATGAAGCGTCTCGCTGGCGGCGACCTCGACACAGAGGTGCCCTATGCCGGCCGCAAGGACGAGATCGGCGACATGGCTGCCGCCGTGGCGATCTTCCGCCAGAACGCCATCACCGTGCGCGACCTCAATGCCCAGGAGCAGATCCTGCGCGAGAAGAGCGCCGATCTGCAGTCCTCGATCGCGACCGTCGTGCATGCCGCCGCCGCCGGCGATTTCAGCTCGCGCATCAGCAAGGACTACCAGAACGAGGATCTCAACCGCTTTGCCCGCAGCGTCAACGAGCTCGTCGCCGGCGTCGAAGAGGGTATTGCCGAAACCCGCCGCGTCATCGGCTCGCTGGCAGACGGCGACCTGACGCAGACCATGGACGGCGCGTTCCGCGGCGCCTTCGCGGAATTGCAGCAGAACGTCAACACGACGCTCGCCACGCTCCAGCGCACCATGCGCGAAGTGCGCGGTTCGACCGATGCGATCAACGCCAATTCCGGCGAGCTGCGCACGGCCTCCGACGATCTCTCCAAGCGCACGGAGCAACAGGCCGCAGCGCTTGAGGAAACCTCCGCCGCACTTGAGGAAATCACCGCCGCCGTCAAGAATTCGACGGAGCGGGCCAACGAGGCGAGCATGATGGTCGGCGAGGCGACACAGAGCGCCAAGCAGTCCGGCGCCATCGTGCGCAACGCCATCGATGCCATGGGCCGCATCGAACAGGCTTCCAGCGAGATCAGCCAGATCATCTCGGTGATCGACGAGATCGCCTTCCAGACCAACCTGCTGGCGCTGAACGCTGGCGTCGAGGCCGCGCGTGCCGGGGAGGCCGGCAAGGGCTTTGCCGTCGTCGCCCAGGAAGTGCGCGAACTCGCACAGCGTGCCGCCAGTGCTGCCAAGGACATCAAGGGTCTCATCACCAAGTCGGGCAGCGAAGTGTCGGTCGGCGTGAAATATGTGCAGGAGACCGGCTCGGCCCTCTCCGACATCGAAACCCGCGTCGTCACCATCAACGAGCGCATCCACGCGATCGCCACCGCCGCGCGCGAGCAGGCGACGGGTCTCCAGGAAATCAGCACCGCCATCAACCAGATGGACCAGGTCACCCAGCACAATGCCGCCATGGTCGAGGAGACCTCGGCTGCGACGCACAAGCTGAAAGGCGAGGCGGACAGCCTGGCCGACCTCGTCGCGCGCTTCCGCACCGGAGATGTCGTCCAGCGGGTGGCCGCCGTGCGGGCTGAAACCCGCCCGGTTGAATCGCCGGCGCGCCGCATGATGGGCAATGTCGCCCGGGCCTTCGGCGGCAACCGTGCGACCGCGACGGCGGCCGTTGCCCAGGAGAGCTGGGAAGAGTTCTGATCGATAGCCGGATTCCCGCAAAACCGGCGCGGCGGTCACAAGATCGCCGCGCTTTTGCGTTTGCGGCGACCGCGTTGGAAAAATTGCCGTAATCTCCTATAATTGGCTGTCGGACGTGAACCGAAGGTGCGTCGATCCTTCGTCACGATCTGTGTGCCGCGCCGCGACCTGTCCGGGAGTTTTGCAGATGGTGGACAGAGACGGGACACCGTCCTTGACCGAGAAGCCGGTACCGGCGGTCAGTTTCCTGTCCGGCCTGTCGGGCAGGCTTCTCCTGTTGACCGCCGTGTTCGTGCTGATCGCCGAAGTGCTGATCTTCGTGCCCTCGGTTGCCAACATGCGCCTGCAATGGCTGCGTGACAGGCTGAACACGGCCGCCGCCGCCAGCGTCGTCATCGAGGGCCTGCCGGATCAGGAGTTGCCGCGCGCCGTGCAGGCAGAGACCCTGATGGCGACCGGCGCCAAGGCCATCGTGCTAAAGAAGCAGGATGCCTCGCGCATCGTCGCCGCCGCCGATATGCCGCCGAGCGTCGATGCGCAATACGACCTCTCCGACGTCTCGACGCTCACCTCCATCTACGACGCCTTCGATACGCTGGTCTTCGGCGGTGACCGCATCATCCGCGTCTTTGGGCCGGTCGGCGAATCGAGCACACGCATCGAATTGCTGCTCGATGAATACAAGCTTCGCCGCGCCATGCTCGGCTATGCGCGCAACGTCTTCATCCTGTCGATGATCATCTCGCTGGTTACGGCGAGCCCGATTTTCTTCGCGCTCAATCGCCTGCTGATCCGCCCGATCCGCCGCATGACGGCGAACATCCAGGAATTCACCGCCGACCCGTCCAATCCGAGCCGCGTGCTGGAGCCATCCGGTGGGCGCGACGAGATTGCCGTCGCCGGCGTCCACCTCGCCGCCATGCAGCAGACGCTGCAACGCACGCTGAAGGAACAGAAGAACCTCGCCGATCTCGGCCTCGCCGTGTCGAAGATCAACCACGACATGCGCAACATCCTGTCCTCCGCCCAGCTCATGTCCGACCGCCTGTCGGATGTCGATGACCCGGTGGTCAAACGTGTCGCACCGAAGCTTTTGCGCAGCATCGACCGGGCCGTGGGCTACACCAACGAGGTGCTCTCCTACGGCCGCATGCGCGAGCCGGAGCCGCGCCGCCGCTTCGTGGCGCTGCGCCCGCTGGTGCAGGAGGTCTCGGAGGTGTTGGCCCTCGATTCGCGCGGCGATATCGAGTTTACGCTTCAGGTCGAGCCAGGCCTTCAGGTCGATGCCGATAGCGAGCAGCTCTTTCGCGTCATCCACAATCTCTGCCGCAACGCTGTGGAAGCACTTTCGCAGGGCAATGGCGTCGAGCGGCGCACCGTCCTGGTCACCGGTCTGCGCACCGGCAGCGTCGTCTCCATCGCCATCGACGACAACGGCCCCGGCATGCCGGCCAAGGCCCGCGAAAACCTTTTTGCCGCCTTCCGCGGTTCCGCGCGCTCTGGCGGCACTGGGCTTGGCCTGGCCATCGCGCGTGAACTCGTGCTTGCCCATGGCGGCACGATCGCGCTGGTCGAGAAGGTGACGCCGGGAACGCTCTTCCGCATCGAACTCCCGGACCGCCCCGTCCCCCTCGACGCCTTCCGCCACCGCGCCTAACCCCGGCATTCCGGGCGGGATGTGACGGCACGATGAAAAAAGTACATTTTTTCTCAGAAAGACGCTTGCAATAAACCGGCGCACCCTTTAGGAACCGCCTCGCAGCCGGGCAGTAAACACCCCGTTGCCAGCGCACCCGTAGCTCAGCTGGATAGAGCACCAGACTACGAATCTGGGGGTCAGGAGTTCGAATCTCTTCGGGTGCGCCATTTCTTTCCCAATCCCATTCTCGACCTGTTAGTGTGCCGCGACAGCGTGCCTGGTGGTTGGCGTCGCTGCCCGGGTGGAGAGCGACTTGTCTTCGACTGCGCAAACACGGGTTGATCGTGCCTCGCGGGTTATTGCGGCGCCGGCGCTTGCGCTCTATCGAGCCCTTGTCGATTCGGTCGCCCTTGCCGTCTGGCTGCCGCCGGAGGGCATGACGGCGCGGGTCGAGGTGTTTGATGCGCGCGAAGGCGGGCGCTTTCGTCTGGTGCTCGTCTATTCCGAGCCGGGCGCGGGCAAAAGCGCGGCCGACAGCGATATTGTCGAAGGTCGGTTTGTCGTGCTGGTGCCAGGTGCGCGTGTCGTTCAGGATATCGACTTCGTTTCTGACGATCCGGCTTTTGCCGGGACCATGCGAATGACCTGGTCTTTCACGCCCCATCCCGGCGGTACGCTAGTCGCGATTGCCTGCGAACATGTGCCGACAGGCATTCGGCCGGAGGATCATGACGTCGGTCTGCATTCCAGCCTCGATAATCTCGCGGCCTATATGCGCGGGCGAGCAGGGACCTGAGCAGGGTGAACGTGGCGGATATGACACGCGCTGTCGCCTCTGATCCTTGCCCCGACGTTCCTGCCGCCTCGCGTCCCTTCAAAACCATCCGCCACTCGGCTAAGCAAGCAGGAACGGTGTCTCCATAGCGCCGGCGAAACAGGAAGAGCGGAAGGAAGCGGGACATGATGAACCGCGCATTGCGTCGCGTGGTGCTCGCCGGATTGCTGGTGCTGGCGAGCTGTGCCGGACGGCCGGAAGGCGTGCTGGTGCCGAGCGGCGAGACACCGGCAGGGGTCTCGACCGTCGATCTTTTGGTCGCCACCACGCGCGCGCGGTCCAGCGAGCCGGGCGTGCTGTTTTCCGGTGAGCGCGGCTCCGATCTCCTGATGAACGACATCGTCGTCTCCATCCCGCCGGAAGACAAGCGCGAGGTCGGACAGGTGCAGTGGCCGGAGAAGCTACCCGCCGACCCGATGAAGAACTTCTCGACCGTCAGCGTGACGCCGGTCGAGGGTGCCAAGGCCGGCGGTGCCTGGCTTGACCAGAACCTGCCGAAAAGCCGGCGCGTACTCGTCTTCGTGCACGGCTTCAACAACCGGTATGAGGATGCGGTCTACCGTTTCGCGCAGATCGTGCACGATTCCAAGACGGACGCCGCACCGGTGATCTTCACCTGGCCGTCGCGCGCCAGCATCTTTGACTATTCCTACGACAAGGAAAGCACGAACTACTCGCGCGATGCGCTCGAGGAGTTGCTGCGGGCGGCGGTCAATTCGCCGAAGGTCGGTGAGATCACCATCATGGCCCATTCCATGGGGACGTGGCTCGCCGTCGAAACGCTGCGCCAGATGGCGATCCGCGACGGGCATGTGCCGAAGAAGATCCAGCAGATCATCCTGGCCTCGCCCGACCTCGACGTGGACGTCTTCGGCCAGCAGTTTCGTGCCCTTGGCAAGGACAAGCCGAAATTTACCCTGTTCGTTTCGCGCGATGACCGGGCGCTGACACTCTCGCGCCGCATCTCCGGCAATGTCGACCGGCTCGGCCAGATCAATCCGGCGGAGGAACCCTACCGCTCGATGCTGGAAAAGCAGGGCATCACCGTGCTCGACCTGACAGCGCTGAAATCCGGCGACCGCCTCAACCATGGCAAATTTGCCGAGAGCCCCGAGGTCGTGCGCCTCATCGGCAATCGCCTGATCGATGGGCAGGCGGTCACGGATTCGCAGGTCGGTTTCGGTGAGCGGCTCGGCGCCGTCGCACTCGGCACGGCGCAAACGGTGGGCAGTGCCGCGAGCATCGTGGTGTCCACGCCGATCGCCGTCTTCGATCCGGTGACGCGCAAGAACTACGACGATCAATGGCGGCGCTTCGGCAACGCCGTCGAAGATACGACGACGACCGCCGTCGGGCAATAAATAAAAAGACGGCCCGTGCGGGCCGCCTTGCCGTTTGGTCGTGCCGGGTGATTAGCGGACCCAGATCACTTCACGGGTGCCGCGGTCCACGAGAACCGGACGGTCCTGGACATAGATGTAGCCGTAGTTCGGGTTCTCCGGAACTTCGACGATCTGCACGGTGTCCGGGATCACGACCCCGGCCTCGACCGGGCCTTCCAGCATCACCGGCTCAAGCCGGTTGCGTTCGACATAGGTGATGGTCGTTTCCGGGATGTCGGAAGAAATGCTTGCCGTCGTCTCGACCTCCGGCGCGTAGATCACCTGGCGGCTGTCGGTCCGCACGATCACCGGGCGGTTGTCGATATAGACATAGGCGAGATCAGGGTGATCGGGGATCGGTGTCAGCGTGACGGTGTCGTCGAAGCGCGTATCGGCGGTCACCTGACCGTTCAGGACGACCGGCGGTGTCGGGTTTTCCATCACATAGGTGCGGGCGTCATTCGGAACAGCGGCCTCGGCGCCGATGGCGAAACCGGCCACACCGCCGATAATGGCACCGGCCGGGCCGCCGACGACGGCACCTACGGTTGCACCGGCAGCGCCGCCGGCGGCACCGCCGAGAACCTCCTTGTCACCATCGTCCGCCTGGGCAACGGTGGCGCCGATGAGTGCGAGGGCCGCACCAGCCATGAGAATCTTGCGCATGTCTTTCTCCTTCGAAAGTTGGGTTTCCCACCCCTTCGGCGGAGACAACGTGACATGGCTGGCTCTGTTCCGCCCCACCAGCGGCGCGGCATGTCACGTTGTGTAACGCGCGTTAACCTGTTTCTCAGGCGATTTCCGATTCGCGTTTTGCGATTTCGTAGTCCTCGTGGTGCACCTGCAGGCCGTCTTCCGTGACGACGACGATGCCATAGGCGGCCGGTTCATCGACCGCGAGCGAGGCGTTCGGCGCATCGAAAGGCATCGGCTGCTGGTGCACAGGGCTCTTGAAGATCGAGAAGGGAATGCCGCGATGCGAGCCGCCGATCGTGCGGTGCACATGGCCGGCGAAGATGTGGCGGACATTGCCGTGTTTCAGCACGAGATCGTAGAAGGCGTCCTCATTGCCGAGCCGGATCGCATCCATGCCGCTAAAACCCGTCTTGTGCGGCGGGTGGTGCATGAAGAGGAGGACCGGCAGGCCATTCGCGCTCGCAAGCGTGCGGTCGAGCCAGGCGAGGCGCTTTTCGCAGAGATAGCCGGCATGGCTCATTGGATAGTCGTAGGGTGGCGCAAACAGCGTGTCGAGCAGCACGACGCGGCAATCGTCAAAGTCGATTGCCTGCTGGACGAAGCCGTCCTCGTCCGGCGTCACCTGGGTAAAGGTTTCGAGGAAACGGTCGCGATAGTCGTGGTTGCCGATGGTGATCGCCGCCGGTGGCGTGAGCAGAGAGAGCAGGTCGCGCAGGCGTTCATAGGACTGGGTGTCGGCGCGGTGCGTCAGGTCGCCGGTAAAAATCACCCGGTCGGCATCCGCATGGTAGCGGTTGACGTGCTCAATGCCGGCACGCAGCCGGTGATAGGGATCGAGGCCGATGATCGTCGAGCCCTCGGGCACCATGTGCAGATCGGTAAAGACAATGAGTTTGGTCATGGAAAGGTCTCTTGGCGGGGTGATGTTTCGCGCCCCAGGAACGTTTGGGCCGAAAGCCAGTCGTAGCGCGCAATCCTGTCGCATGAAAAGCAGTTGGAACGCATGACAATCTGATATATCAGAAAGACGAAGCCAATCGATCCCCGGCACGGGCCGCGCGGGACAGAAAGAGCCGGCAAACCGGCGCAGACGGAGCACGACGACATGAGATGGAAGCGCACGATCCAGCTGCTGGACGTTCATTGCGAGGGCGAGATCGGCAAGGTGGCGATCGGCGGCGTGCCGAAGATCCCCGGCAACACGATCGCCGAGCAGCTCAACCACATCAACACGGTCGATGACAGCCTGCGCCGCTTCCTGTGCCTGGAACCGCGCGCGGCGGCGACCGGCTCGGTCAACCTCCTGGTGCCGGCCAAGCGCCCGGAAGCCGATGCCGGCTTCATCATCCTCCAGGCCGACCAGGCGCACGCCTCCTCCGGCTCCAACTCGATCTGCGTCACCACGGCGCTGCTGGAATCCGGCATCGTCGAAATGAAGGAGCCGGAAACCATCGTCGTGCTCGACACGGCCGCCGGCCTCGTCAAGGCGACTGCGACCTGCCGCGACGGGCGTTGCGAGAAGGTCAAGCTCACCATGGTCCCGTCCTTTGTCGAGGCGCTGGATGTGGAGATCGACACGCCGCATTGGGGCCGCGTGCGCTTCGACATCTCCTATGGCGGCATCTTCTATGCGCTCGTCGATGTCGACCAGATCGGCACGAAGATCGAGAAGGCCAATGCGCGCGCTTTGGTCGACGCCGGCATGGCGCTGAAGGACCTAATCAACAAGTCGATGAAGGTCGTGCACCCGGAAATCCCGGAAATCAGCGGCATCGCCTATGTCATGTTCCGCGATCGCGATCCGGATGGCCTCGTGCGCACCGCCACGACCATGTGGCCCGGCCGCGTCGACCGTTCGCCCTGCGGCACAGGAAATTCCGCCAATCTGGCGACGCTGCACGCCCGCGGCCTGGCCAAGGTGGGGGATACGTTCCGCTCGCGCTCGATTATCGGCTCGGAATTCGAGGTGGGGCTGGACGCGGAAACCGTGGTTGCGGGCCGCAAGGCCATCATCCCCACCATCACCGGTCGCGGCTGGACCTTTGGCCTGCACCAGATCGCGCTCGACCCGACGGATCCGCTGGCCAACGGTTTTGCCATGACCGACACCTGGGGTCCGCAGGCCGGCGAGATCAGCTGAAGCAGGAAAAAAGCTCCAAAGCGGCAACACGCCGCTTTGGAACCGCGTCAGGGCTTATTTCGCCGCGTAATGCTTTTCGATGGCGCCCAGCGTGATCGGATCGATCTCCGCATTGCCGGCCGCGTCGATCAGGTCGCGCTCGACCAGAACCCGCTTGATGGCGAGGCGGGCATCGGCGCTCAGCTGTTCCGGCTGGTCGCGCAGGATGACTTCGAGATCGACGTCGCGCATCTCGAAGGCGGCAACGAGACTGTTGACCGCCTGCTCGATGTTCTTGACGATGCCGGTGCCGCTTTGCTGCATGAGGCCGAATTTTAGCTTGCCATAGCTGTCACCCTGATCGGCGGCCTGCTTGAAGTAGCCGGCTGCGGCCGTGAGATCCTGCTCGACGCCCTCACCGGATTCCAGCATGAGGCCAAGATTGATCATCGCATCGATGCTGCCGCCTTTCGCCGCAAGTCCATAGAAGGCTGCGGCCCGCGCGTTGTCCTCATCGACCAAGCTGCCGTCGTCGAGCAGTACGCCGAGATTGAAGGCCGCGGTCTCGTCGCCGGCCGCAGCCGCCTTGTCGAACCAGCGTGCCGCTTCCGCGCCGTTGATCTCCGTGCCGATGCCGTCGCGATAGGCGACGCCGAGATTGTAGGCGCCCAGCGTGTCGCCCATTTCCGCAGCCTTCTTGTAGTGGCTGAATTCGGCGGCGGGGTCGCCGCGCTTGCCGAGCATCGCACCGTAATTGACCATGGCCACGGTATGGCCAAGGGCTGCGGCCTCTGCATAGAGCTTCATGGCATCGAGGTCCTGGCCGGCGCGCTCCAGCGCACGGGCCAGCTGGAACGCCATGCGTGCGCCGCCGCCGGCATTGTAGGCCTCGCGGCAGGCGGAAAGGGCGGCACCGATCTTGATATCCGCCAGCGCGACCGGCGCGAAAGCCTTGTTGCGCGTGCTGTCGTACTGGCTGCCGGCATTCCGGTCGCACTGGGCCTCGATGGAAAGCGTGTTCGCCTGGGCGCCGCTTGCGGCACCAATAAGAAGGACCGCGAAGAAAAGGGCGCGGCCAGCCGTCTTTATACCTGTGGATCGTGTGATCATGATCCGTCTCCCTTCGTTGAATGACCGCACCTTAGACGACTGGCGCAGACAGGCTGTTTCCACGGGAACAGAGGGAAGGGCGGGAGCGGCGCATAACAGATGCAGCACAGGCGGCTTGTGCGATTGACGAGCCGACCCTATCAGTTCAAATCCATCCGACGGGTCATCCCGTGCGAAAGGTGTGTCATGCGAACGCTCAACTCTCTCCGTCCGGTCACTCTCAGCCGCAGGCTGTTCATAGCGGGCAGTGCACTGGCGCTGACGGGCATCGGCATCCGCGCGACGCAGGCCAATGCGATCATCGGCAAGGCGGTGGAAATCACCGGTGAGGTTACCCGCAAGCAGGAGGATCATCTGGAAGGCCTGAAGGCCGGCGCCAGCCTGATGGACCACGATTTCGTCAAGACCGGTGCCAAGAGCTTTGCCTCATTGGAACTCGGCGATGACACCAGCCTGTTGCTCGGCAGCGACACGGAGCTGCTGATCGACACCTTCATCGCCGGGCAGGGCGGCACGATCGAACTTGGCACCGGGCAGATGGTCTTCGACCGGCCGGAGGGTCTTGCCAAGATCGACCTCACCATGCGCACCGCCTTCGGCATGATCGGCGTGCGCGGCACGAAATTTTTCGCCGGTCCCAGCCGCGGCGTCTTCGGCGTCTTCGTCGAACACGGCCTTGTCGAAGTCACCGGTGGTGGCGTGACGCGCCAGGTCGGCCGCGGCCAGGGCGTCGATATCGCCACGCCGGGTGCGGCGCCGAGCGAGGTCGCGCAATGGGGTGGCGCCCGCATCCGCGAGGCCTATGCGAGCGTCGGTGTCCGCTAGTCGAAGGTAAACAGCTCGACCTGGCCGAAGCCGCGGATTTCGTGGCTGCCGATGGCGCGCAGCGGTCGTGTCGTCTCGCGCGCCGCCTGTGGGCCGACGCAGATATGCGTCCCTAGAAACTTGTTGGCATCCTGAAGACGCGCGGCGAGGTTCATCGAATCGCCATGCGCCGTGTAGTCGAGCTTGCCGCCGACGCCCACTTCTCCCAGCACCACCATGCCTGTCTCGATACCGATGCGCGTGCGGCCGAATTCCTGTTCGACGAAGGTCGGGCGGCGGCGCATCTCTTCCGTCAGCGTGCGGATCTCGTCCGCGCAGGCGAGCGCCTTGTCCACATGGTGGTCGAGATCATCCGGCGCGTTGAAGAGCGCGTGCACGGCGTCGCCCACCACCTTGTCCACCATGCCGCCATGGCGAGCGACGAGCGCGTTCACCTCGGTGTAGTAGACGTCCAGCAGCTTGACGAGGTCATGCGGGCCGAGCCTTTTTGACAGCGTGGAAAAACCCTCGATGTCGGTAAACACCGCCGTCACCTGGCGCTCCTCGCCGGCCACGCGCCCAAGGTCCGGGTTGTCGATATAGCGCGAGACGACGGATTGCGGCAGATACTGCGCGAAACGCTGGCGGGCGGTGGCTTCGGCGCGGCGCACATGGGCGAATTGCAGGAGACCGGTAACGAGCGCCGCCGTCGCGACGATCAGCGACACGCCGACCGCATCGGAGAGCAGCGCCGTCTGCATATAGAGCAGGGCCGACGCGCCGAACACGAGGCCGACCAGCCCGAGACCGGCCATTGCACCCCAGAGCGGACGAAGCCGTGCCGCCGCGAGCGCCGCCGCCGCCCCTGCCGCAAAGGCCAGGCCCGCTTCGATCGGGATGAGGCCGGTATCGCGCATCGGGATGTGGTCGGTCAGGATGGAGTTTGCCACGTCCGCATGGATCTGCACGGAGGGTTCGAGTGTCATGGAGGCGCTGGTCCTCAGCCCCCCGAGATTGGGCAGGCTGCTGCCGATCAGCACGACCTTGCCGGCGATCCTGTCCGCGGGAACCCGGCCCCCCACGACATCCGCGGCGGAAAAGGTGCGCGCGCCAACCGTGTCGGCGCTGCTCGCCACGAAGCGCAGGCTACCGTCGTCGTCGAGCCGCAGGATACGGGAATCGTGCCGCACCCAGGCGGGATTGCCGCCGAGAACCGGTGCGCGTGCGCCGGCCGCCAGTCGCGCCGCCTCGACGCCGAGCGATGGATAGGCCGCATTGCCGAGGATCGCATAGGCCTGCACGCGCCGCACGACGGCATCCTCGTCGCCGACCAGGAAGGCTGCCGCGGCCGCCGTCGCCTTGTCCTGCAGGAAGGCGCAGGAGCTTTCCGTGCCATCGATGAACCAGAGGTCCGGGATGCTGACCGGCCGTTGCAGGGCGAGCGCGGGAACCGGATGCGGCGCCCCGTCCGTCGCTTCTCCGATGAGGAAGCCGAGAATGGTCGGCGTCTTGCCGATGGCGCTGGCCAGGGCGGCATTGGCGGGCTCATCCGCTGCGCAATCGGTGGAGAAGATGAAGTCGAAGGCGATCGCCGTCGGTTTGGCAGCGGCAAGCTGCTCGATCAGCGCCGCCGTCTGCGCGCGCGTCCAGTCCTTGTCCGGCACGCTCTGGAAGGCCTTGCGGTCGATATCGACCACGACGATGCGGTCGCTCTGGAGGGCGGGCACTGTTTGCGTCAGCGCATCGAAATAGTATTCACGCTGCTGCTCCAGCGCCGTCTCGCCGAGAGAAAACAGCGCCAGCGCGCCGGCCAGGCTGGCCACGAGGCCGGCGATGAGTGGTCTGTATTTCTTGGCGATCATGGGGCCGCTCCCGATGGCGGCCTAGTCGTCATCCGGCTCGGCGATGCCGTAGAGCCGGCCGATATGGCAGTGGATGATGCCGTCATTGCGCCGGATCGCGCCGGCCTCCTCCAGCGCCAGGATCGAGCGGTTGATCTTCGGCCGGCTGGCGCCGACGATGCTGGCGATTTCCGTCTGGCTGAGCGAGAGCTGGAGGTTCGCGCTGTCGGGCAGTTCCTCGCCGTGGATGTTGCGCAGTGTCGCGAGGAAGAAGCGGGCGACGCGGGCATCGAGATCGTAGAGCGCGATGGTCTCGAGCTGCTCCGTCGTTTCGCGTAGCTTGGTGCAGAGATAGTGGATGATCGCCTGGGCGGCCGTCGGATTGCGGGTCAGGATGTCGAGAAAATCGCGCTTGGAAATGACATAACCTTCCGTCGCCACGACGGCGGTCGCATCCGCCGAGCGGGGCTGGCCGTCGAGCAGCGCCATTTCACCCAGGATCGAACCGGCTTCGAGCTGGCGCAGCGACAGTTCCTTGCCCTGCGGCGTGATGAGCGACAGCTTGATGCGGCCGGAGACGAGCACGATGAGATAGGTGCCCTCGTCGCCGCGCTGGAAGATCACCGTGCCGGGCGACCATTTGCGCCAGGTCGCAATGCCGGCGATCTCGCCCAGCGTTTCCTTGTTGAATCCCTCGAAAATCGGGAAAGAACGCCAGAACGCGGCACTCTTGTTGATCTCGTTCATATCCGGTTCCCCCGACCGCCGCAGACGAAACAAACACGCGCCGCTCGGCCGAAATCTTCGCCCACCCGCCGTGCGCTTGCAACAGAAAAGAACGGAGAGCTTTGGGCCGGTCTTGCCGTTACTGGCAGATCCGCACGCGCTTGCTGATCGCCTTGCCATGCTGGTCCGTCGTCTGGACGCGCTTGGTGATGCAGGTCTGCGGATCACGGCCATCGGTGCCGTGCGTCACGGATAAGCCGGCATGACCGGTCGCGGTGAAGGCGAGGGAGGCGGCGGCAAGCGCGAGGGCGAGGAGATAATGGCGCATGAGGGATCCGGGGAGGAGGAGGGGCGGGCTGCGGTGATCCTCTTGTGGCACGGTCCGGATCGCCCCTCTGTTCCGCCGGGAACAGGAGTGTCGTTCACAAAAAGCGAACGATCTGTATCCCGATCGCCCGTCTAGTTTGACGACGGAAAACTGATATCTCTCTGCCAACGCAAACAGCCAAGCCTCAGGAGCTTATCATGCAACAGAACGCCGTCGTCCTTGTCGGACGCATCCTTCTCGCCCTCATGTTCATCACGTCCGGTTATCCGAAGCTCATCGATCCGTCGGGCACTGCCGGCATGATCGCCGGTGCCGGCCTCCCGGCCGCAACCGCCCTTGCGTACCTCGCCGGTCTCTTCGAGCTCGTCGCCGGCCTCTTCATCCTCGTCGGCTTCCAGACGAAGATCGCCGCCTACCTTCTCGCTGCCTTCAGCGTCTTCACCGCGCTCGTCTTCCATAGTGGCGCGATCAACGTTCCGGACTTCCCGGAAGGCGCAAACGGCCTGCTCACCCTCTTCAACGGCCTGATGATGTGGAAGAACATCACGATCGCCGGCGGCTTCCTCGTGCTCGCCGCCTTCGGCCCGGGCGCCTTCTCGATCGATGCCCGCTCCGCTGCCGGCAAGACCGTTGCCGCCTAAGCGCGCAAAACTCTGATCCTCCAGAAACCCTTCCCGGCCTCCGGGGAGGGTTTTTCGTTTCCGGCCTGCTGGAAAGCCGTCCCTCTTGCTGCTATGCGCTCGGATAAGACAGCCACGTGGAGAGACGCCGATGTTTTCCAATTCCTTTCCGGACAAAGATGTGATGGCGGAGCTGATGGCCCGCATGCTTTGGGAGATCAAGGCGGTGCATTTCCGCCCGGAAGAGCCCTACAAGCTCGCCTCCGGCATGGCCTCCCCGGTCTATATGGATTGCCGCAAGCTGCTCTCCTACCCGCGCATCCGCTCGGCGATCATGGATTTCGCCGCCGCGACCCTCACCCGCGAGGCCGGCTTCGAGCGCTTCGACGTGATCGCCGGCGGCGAGACGGCCGGCATTCCTTTCGCCGCCCTCCTGGCCGACCGTCTCGGCCTACCGATGATCTACGTGCGCAAGAAGCCGAAGGGCCATGGCCGCAATTCCCAGATCGAAGGCGTGATGCAGGAAGGCGCGCGCGTGCTCGTCATCGAGGACCTCGTGACGGTCGGCGGCTCGATGTTCACCTTCATCGATGCGATCCGCGCGGCGGGCGGTGTGGTCGATCATGGCATGTCGCTGTTCTACTACGGCATCTTCAAGGAAGCCGAGGCCCGCTATGCGAATGGCGGGGTAAAGCTGCACCACGTCGCCAACTGGCGGAACGTGCTGGCGGTTGCGAAGGCGGAAAAACTCTTCGATGATGCGACGCTCGCCTCGGTCGAATCCTTCTTCGATGCGCCGCTCACCTGGTCGGCGGCTCATGGCGGCGTCGCGGAACTGCCGACGTCGTAAAAGGCTCTGGCGCTTTCCGGCGCGATCGTTTAAATCGATTGAAAGTCCGCTTGGGAGGAAATGCTGATGATCCTGTGTTGTGGTGAAGCCCTGATCGACATGCTGCCGCGCACATCGACGCTCGGGGAGGATGCCTACGCCCCCTATGCCGGCGGGGCGATCTTCAACACGGCGATCGCGCTTGGCCGCCTCGGCGTGCCGACCGGCTTCTTCACCGGCCTTTCCGACGATATGATGGGCGACATCCTGCGCAAGACGCTGGGGGAAAGCGGCGTCGACTACAGCTACTGCGCGACCCTCTCGCGCCCGACCACCGTCGCCTTCGTCAAGCTCGTGCACGGCCATGCCACCTACGCCTTCTACGACGAGGGCACCGCCGGCCGCATGATCACCGAAGCCGAGCTTCCGGCTCTGGGCGATGCGTGCGAGGCGCTGCATTTCGGTGCGATCAGCCTGATCCCGGAACCCTGCGGCTCCACCTATGAGGCGCTTTTGAAGCGCGAGCACGACAAGCGCGTGATCTCGCTCGACCCGAACATCCGTCCCGGCTTCATCAAGGACAAGGACGCCCATATGGGCCGCATTCGCCGCATGGCGGCGATGGCGGATATCGTAAAATTCTCCGACGAGGACCTCGCCTGGTTCGGCCTCGAGGGCGACGAGGACGCGCTTGCCCGCCACTGGCTGCACCATGGTGCGAAACTCGTCGTCGTGACGCGTGGCGCGGAGGGTGCAGTCGGCTATAGCGCCAACCACAAGGTCGTGGTGCCGAGCGAACGCGTGAGCGTGGTCGACACGGTCGGTGCCGGCGATACGTTCGATGCCGGCGTGCTCGCCTCGCTGAAGATGCAGAACCTGCTCACCAAGGCGCAGGTGGCCAAGCTGAATGAAGAGCAGATCGCCAAGGTGCTGGCGCTCGGCGCCAAGGCCGCCGCCGTCACCGTCTCGCGCGCCGGCGCAAACCCGCCCTGGGCGAAGGAAATCGGGCTGGCGTAAGCTCCTGGAGGCCTTCATTCGCCTGTCATCGCTGCATGGTCAAAGGGGCCATGCTCGATCACACCACCCCAGATTCGCTCGCCGCCGCCCGTTCCGATGGACGGGCTCCCACCATTCTTGTCGTGACGGATGCCTGGCGCCCGCAGTTGAACGGCGTCGTGCATACGCTCGAGGAACTCGCCCGCTCCATGGCGGAGGAGGGCATCGACGTCGTCTTTCTGACGCCGCAGGAGTTCACGACGGTGCCGCTGCCGTCCTATCCGGAAATCCGGCTCGCCATCACCTCGAAGCGCCGGGTGCTGGCCGAAATGGAGAGGATCGCGCCGGACTATATCCACATCGCTACCGAAGGCCCGCTCGGCATGGCGGCGCGTAGCGCCTGCCTCGAGCGCCGGCTGCCCTTCACCACGGCCTATCACACACGGTTTCCCGAATTCATCAGCGCCCGCCTGCCCATTCCCGAAAGCGTCAGCTACTGGTGGCTGCGCCGTTTCCACAATTCCGGCAACGGCATGATGGTGGCAACCAAGTCGCTGGGGGCCGAAATGGCGGCGCGGGGCTTCGTGCGCATCAAGCGCTGGTCGCGTGGAGTCGATACCAAGCTGTTCGATCCGGCCAAGCGCCGCGATCTCGGCCTGCCGCGCCCGATCTTCCTGAATGTCGGCCGCGTTGCGGTGGAGAAGAACCTGCCCGCCTTTCTCGGCCTCGATCTGCCGGGCAGCAAGGTCGTCGTCGGCGACGGGCCGGACCTGGCGATGCTTCGCCAGCGTTATCCCGACGTGCACTTCCTCGGCCGCAAACTCGGCGAGGATCTGGCCTCCGTCTATGCTTCAGCCGACGTCTTCGTCTTCCCGAGCCGCACGGATACGTTCGGCAATGTCATGCTGGAGGCGCTGGCCAGCGGTGTTCCGGTTGCCGCCTTCCCGGTCACTGCGCCGCGAGACGTGCTCGGCGAGGCCGGGGCGTTATCGGAAAACCTGCGGGAGGCAGCATTTGCCGCGCTCGGCATCCCGAAGGACATCGCACGCGACCGCGCCATGACCTATAGCTGGCGCGCCTGTGCGCGCGAATTCCTCGGCAACCTCACCCGCGTGCCGCGCGGTGCTTTCGCGGCACGCCATCTCAGCCTGCGCTGAGCTTACTTCGCAGCCTTCAGCAGCGCGGCAACCAGGCCGGCCGTCGATGAATCGTGGCCATCGGCACTTTCCTTGCCTTCGACGACCGGCAGCAAGCCCGTCGCCAGTTCCTTGCCGAGCTCCACGCCCCACTGGTCGAACGAATTGATGTTGAAGAGCACGCCTTCGACGAAGACGCGATGCTCGTAGAGCGCAACCAGCCGGCCGAACGAAAACGGCGTCAGGCTGTCATAGACCATGGTGATCGACGGGCGGTTGCCGGAAAACACGCGATGCGGCGCGATCTTGTCGGCCTTTGCCTCGTCCATGCCCTTGGCGGTCAACTGCGCCCTGGCTTCCGCCAGCGTGCGGCCCTTCATCAGGGCTTCTGACTGCGCCAGGCAGTTGGCGATCAAAAGCTGATGCTGGTGGCGCAATTCCTTCTCGTGGCCGTTCGCCGCGATCATGAATTCGGCCGGGATGATCGTCGTACCCTGGTGGATGAGCTGGTAGAAGGCGTGCTGGCCGTTCGTGCCGGGCTCGCCCCAGACGACGGGGCCGGTCTGGCCCTCGACCGGCGTCGAATCCATGGTCACGGACTTGCCGTTCGATTCCATGTCGAGCTGCTGGAGATAGGCGGGAAAACGCGACAGGCGCTGGTCATAGGGCAGGATGGCGCGCGACGGATAACCGAGCACGTTGCGGTGATAATAGCCGATGAGCCCGAGCAGCATCGGGATGTTCTCGCGGACCGGCGCCGCGCGGAAATGATTGTCGACGGCGTGGCCGCCGGCCAGGAACTCGGCAAAATTTTCCTTGCCGATGGCGATCATCAGCGGCAGGCCGATCGCCGACCAGATCGAATAACGCCCGCCGACCCAGTCCCAGAAACCGAAGACACGCTCGGCGCCGATGCCGAAGGCCGAAACCTTGTCGAGCGCCGTGGAGACCGCGCAGAAATGGCTGCCGACCGCCGCATCGCCCAGTGCATCGGCGATGAATTTGCGCGCGGTCGCGGCATTCGTCATCGTTTCGATGGTCGTGAAGGTCTTGGACGCGACGATGAACAGCGTGGTTTCGGCGTCGAGCAATTTCAGCGTATCGGCAATGTGCGCGCCGTCGATATTCGAAACGAAGTGAAGGTGCGGGCCATCGTGGAAAGGGGCCAGCGCCAGCGTTGCCATGACCGGGCCGAGATCCGAGCCGCCGATGCCGATATTGACAACGTCGGTGATCGCCTTGCCGGTGGCGCCCTTCAGCGAACCCGAGCGGATGCCGTCGGCAAAGGCGCCCATGGCGTCGAGCACACCGTTGACGTCGGGCATGACGTTCTTGCCGTCGACCAGCACGGGCGTGTTGGCGCGGTTGCGCAACGCCGTGTGCAGCACGGCACGCTCTTCGGTGATGTTAATGATCGCGCCGGCGAACATCGCGTCGCGCTTTTTCTCGACGCCGGCATCCTTGGCCAGCGCTTCCAGCCCGTCGAGCACGGCATCGTTGACCGCGCATTTCGAATAATCGAACAGGAAATCGTCGAGTTTGGCACTGTAGCGGGAGAACCGCTCGGGGTCGGCCGCAAAGGCGGCTCTGATGTCTGTGGCGTTGGTATCGCGGGCGATGGATTTCAGCTTTTCGACAAGCGCGTTCATCGGCGTCTTCCTTGGCTTTGGACGATGCCGGCTAGCTAGTCGCTTTGGCATGTGCAAATCAAGACCGCAAACGCGACTCGCCCGAAAAAATTAAATCGGTTTAACCGGGGCTGGCATCAGCCCCGGAGATCCTTGCGCAGAATCTTGCCGACGTTCGATTTCGGCAGCTCGGTGCGGAACTCGATGAATTTCGGCCGCTTGTAATTGGTCAGGTTTGCCGCGCAATGCGCCTTCACGTCCGCTTCGGTAAGCGCCGGATCCTTCTTCACGACGAACAGTTTTACCGCCTCGCCGGAATGTTCGTCCGGCACGCCGATCGCCGCGCATTCGAGAATGCCGGGATGCGACATCGCCACTTCCTCGATCTCGTTGGGGAAGACGTTGAAGCCGGAAACGAGGATCATGTCCTTCTTGCGGTCGACGATCTTGGTAAAACCTTCCGCCGACATGAAGCCGATATCGCCGGAGCGGAAGAAGCCGTCCGGGGTGATCGCCTTGGCCGTCTCGTCCGGCCGCTGCCAGTAGCCGGCCATGACCTGCGGACCGCGGATGCAGATCTCGCCCACTTCGCCAAGCCCCAGCGTCCTGCCGTCGTCGTCGCGGATTTCGATATCCGTCGAGGGCAGCGGCAAGCCGATCGTGCCGGTGAATTCCGCGCGGTCGAAACGGTTGGCGGTCGCCACCGGCGAGGTCTCCGACAGGCCATAGCCCTCGATGACGGCGCAGCCGGTCATCTTCTGCCAGCGTTCGGCGACGGGTCGCTGCACCGCCATGCCACCGCCGAGCGTCAACAGCAGGTCGGACAGGTCGAGCTTGGCGAAGTCCGGGTTGTTCATCAGCGCATTGAACAGCGTGTTGAGGCCTGGGAAGATGTGGACGCGGTATTTCCCGAGCTCCTTGACGAAGGCGGGAATGTCGCGCGGATTGGCGATCAGCACATTGTGGCCGCCGAGCGCGATGCCCATCAACCCGTTCACCGTCAAGGCGAAGATGTGGTAGAGCGGCAGCGCGCAGATGAAGACGAGCTGGTCCGGCCGTTTCTTCAAATGGAAGATCGGCTCGATCCACAATTTGATCTGCTCCATGTTGGAAAGCAGGTTGGCGTGGGTGAGCGTCGCACCCTTCGACACGCCCGTCGTGCCGCCGGTATATTGCAGGAAGGCGGTATCGCCCGGCGCAACGCTGACGGGCTTGATGGTGTCGCGCGCGCCTTCCGCCATCGCCTGCTTGAAGGGGATATGGCCCGGCAGCGACCAGGCGGGCACCAGCTTCTTCACCTTGCGCACGACGAGATTGACGATCAGGCCCTTGAGGCCGAGCATGTCGCCCATCGTGGTGACCACGACGTGCTTGACCGCGGTGCGCGCAACGACCTGCGCGACGGTGTTGGCAAAGTTTTCCAGAACGAACAGCGCCTTGGCGCCGGCATCCTTCAACTGATGCTCGAGTTCGCGCGGCGTATAGAGCGGGTTGACGTTCACCACGACGAGGCCTGCACGCAGGATACCGAAGATGATCACCGGGTTCTGCAGGATGTTCGGCATCATCACCGCGACGCGGTCGCCCTTTTCAAGGCCACGTGCCTGGAGCCAGGCAGCGATGCTGCGGGTTGCGGCCTCGAATTCGCGGAATGTCAGCGTCTTGCCCATGCTGGTGAAGGCGGGGCGGTCGGCAAATTGGGCGCAGCAGCTTTCCACCATCGCACCGATGGACGGATAGCCGAGCGGCGCGATATCGCCGGCCATGCCCTCGGGATACGAGGCAAGCCAGAAGCGGCCGGACGGCTGCGTGGAAGGGTCCTGAACTGTGACCGACATGCGTGCTCCTCCTCATTGGGCGCGGGCATCATCCGTCCCGCCGGCACCGAAGGTTCCTCCAACCGTTCGATGCGGACAAGATATGCTTTTAGCATGCGCCATCAAGACACATGGCTATATTACATTGACGTAAACGTCAACAATCTGCCGTCCGCCTCGCTATAGCTTTTGCGTAAGCCGCGGCAATCGCTGGCCCTGCGGCGTCTCATCGCGCTTTGGTCTAAAATATCACGTATATGTTTAACAATCTTGGAGTACAGCTTATCTAGGCAGTCTCGGCTGGACGACGGCCGCATTGGAGTGAACGCGCTTGCTGCATTCGGAACACCGCAGAAATGAGCCCCGGTTTCTCGGCGCTGCCCGCCCGAGCAGCGTCGCGCTCATATCGCCGATCTCGGCCGCGCGCTGGCTCCTCGTCCTCGTCGTCTTCGCCGGCATCTACTTCTTCCATGGCTTCGTCGTGCCGGTGCTGGCGGCCCTCGTCATCGCCTTTGCCAGCTGGCCGCTCTATTCGCGCCTGCTGGCGCAGGTAAACGGCAACCGCACACTCGCGGCCTCCATCGCCATTCTTCTCATTCTTGCGTTCATCATCGGGCCGATCATGATCGCCTCGACCTATGCCTTCCACGAAATCCGCGACTGGATCGGCTGGGCCGTGGAGACAAACCGCACCGGGGCGGTAACGCCGGACTGGATCCGCGCGCTGCCGGTCGTCGGCGGCTGGCTCGACATGCAGTGGACGCGCTTCATCGATCATCCGGGCGCCATTGGTGAGCTGACCCAGATCGTCAGCGGCGCCAATATCGGCAATATCTATCGCGTCGCGCTCGCCGCCGGCGGCAAGGCCTTCGGCCTTTTGCTCGCCATGCTCTTCATGCTGATCGCGCTGTTCTTCATCTACCGCGACGGCCAGTCCTTCGCCGGCCAGGTCGATCGCCTCGGCGAGCGCATCCTGCCGATGCGCTGGGAGCGCATTTCCCGCATCGTGCCGGCGACAATCAGTTCCACCGTCACCGGCATGACGCTGATCGCCATCGGCGAAGGCATCGTTCTCGGCGTCGCCTACTGGATTGCCGGTGTGCCATCTGCAGTCACGCTTGGCGTGCTGACCGGCATCATGGCGCTCTTTCCCGGCGGCGCGCCGCTCTCCTTCACGCTCGTCTCGGTCTATCTCGTCTCTAGCGGCTCGCCTGTAGCCGGCCTCGCGCTCTTCATCTGGGGGTCGGTCGAACTCTTCATCGTCGACAAGACGTTGCGGCCCCGCCTCGTCGGCGGCCCGATCAAGCTGCCCTTCCTGCCCACCTTCTTCGGCCTTATCGGCGGCGTGAAGACCATGGGCTTCCTCGGCCTCTTCATCGGCCCGGTGCTGATGGCGCTGCTCGTCGCAATCTGGCGGGAATGGATCCGCGAAGTCGACACGACGGAATCGCCGTCGCCGATCATTCTCGATCCCCATGCGGCACCGCAGGGCCAGGCCGATCAGGAGCGCAATGTCGGCTGAGCCGACGCCTCTCGACTCACGGCTGTGGATGAGCGATTGTCTCAGTGAGGGACAATCAATGCGCATCTTCGGCATCATCGCGGCAATATCGACGCTCGCCATGGCCACGCAGGTCGCGGCGCAGGATTTCGATGCCAGCGGGCCGACGGGGCCACGCGTCAGTCAGAATGAGGCCCAAGCCGAAATCGACCGCCTCAAGGCCGTGATCCGCGAACTGGAACGCGAGATTTCCCGGCTTCGCGACAATGCGTCGACAGCAGAGAGCGTGCCGCAGAAGGATAGTCTCATTGGCACGTGGCTCGGCGGCGTCTCCTGCGGTCGCCGCCAGTTCTCGGTCACCTTGTCGGTCGGCGAGCAGTTCGGCAGGGTGGCCAAAGGTTCGTTCGCCTTCACCGGTGCGGGAACGGGAACCGACGAAGCGCAGATAAGCCCCATGCCGACCGACGATGCACCCGATTCCTACATCATCGTCACCGCGAAGGCGAATACGTACGATTATGTCGTCAAGATTGCCGCCGACACGATGTCCGGCAAATCCACGAGCAGAAACTGCACGATCCGTTTGGAGCGTGAGTGAACCCTTTCCCCAGCGGCACCTGCGCAGGGCCAAGTCGATGATCTCTTCCCCACCCGGCGTTGCTGCTTGCGGCCTTGCTAAGATTGGCGCGCGTGCCATAGGTTGCCCCCGCGCATTCGCGCATTTTTGGGGGATTAAAACATGACGACCACATTGCGGACAGGGCTTGCTGCCCTCGTCCTCGCGACTGCCTTTACCGCATCCACCACCTCGGCGCTGGCTTGGGGCTGCATCGCCGTCTCCGAGGAGGGCAGCTACGGCTACAGCTACAGCTATGATGACGAGGGTGACGCGCGCGAAAAGGCGCTGACCGAATGCGCGAACCGCACCACGGAAGAATCCGTGTGCGAGATCACCGAATGTGACGAAAACGACTAGGGAACCTGCGCCCGGAAAGCCCGCCGAACCGGCGGGCTTTGCCCCGGCTGCCGTTCTGCGTGGGTTAGAACTGGCCGCGAAGGCCGACTTGCAGCGACATCGTCTTGAAGGAAGCGCCGGCAGCATCCCTGTAGAGGGTCGCGATGCCGGTGGATGTGTCCGTCGAGGTCAGGTCGCCGCGTTTGCGGAAGACATTCTCGAAATTGCCGGCGAGGTAGATCGAAGCCGTCTCCGTCAGCCGATAGTCGATGGCCGCATTGAGCATAAGGACCGGTGCGGCCTTCATGTCGCCGAGCGACCGGGTGCTGGTGAGCCAGTGGTTGTCCGTGTCGTCGATACCGACCGTCATACCGCCTTTGACGCCGCCAGACAGGGTCAGTCGGTCGATGCTGGTCGAGCCATCGAAGCCGAGGAACAGCGTCGGTATGTTCTGCTGGTAGGTAATGCCGCGCAGGCCATCCGGGATCTCGCCAATATCGTTGCGGAAGCCCCCATCACTGTAGATGTATGAGCCACCGAAGGCGTCCCAGCGCACCTGGCTGTATTTGATGCCGCCGCCGAAGCTGACAGTGCTGCGCTCGTCGGCGAAGACGTTCCGGCCGATTTCGAATGTCCCGCTGAAATAATAGTCGAGGCGTGTGTCGGGGTGAATGGAGCGATCGCTCCAGCCATCCATGCTCTGATCGACGGCATAACCCGGCACCCAGTCATAGTCGACCATGTGGCCATCGCCGCCAAAGCCGAAGTCGAGCTTGCCCTTGACGTGCCAGTCGCTGCCGAGGTCAGCGCCGGCCGCCACCGTGTAAAGGACGACCCCGTTGCTCTCCCAGTCGAGCTGGCTCGCTTTGTCGTTGCCCAGATAGACGTATTCGTGGGCTTCGATGGTCATGAGACCGACGCCACCGGACAACCAGAAACTACCGTCAGCAGAACGTACAGCGGCATCGCCTGCATGCGCCATGGACGTGCCAAGCGCCAATGCCACCAGCGCAGATCGAAGTATCGGAAAATTCATATGTGACCGCCCCGGAGCAAGAACAGGCCTGTTTCTGCCATAGTCGGAGTGAGTCGTAACCGCGTGAATTATCTGAAGTTGAGAATACGGAGCCTCGTTGCAAATCGGCACTAGTGGTTGCTGCTCACGTTGAGGACAAAAGCGTGCACTCCAGCGAACGCGCTGGTTCCCGCGCACGCTGCGACGTGCTATGCGCCCGGCCTGCCAGCTGATCCGGCAGCCGCAATTCCGACCCAAAAACCTGTTCGATGCCCTCGGCATGTCGTCGGCCGGGACCGATACAACGATGCCGAAGGGCGTGCCGGCTTCCGACGACTGTAAACTTGACGACGAGACGCACCATCCACTGATCACCGGCTCCACCGCGTCGGCGGCATTTGGCGAACGCGATCTGCCAACCAACCATGCTCTCGGCGCGGAGCAGCCGCAGGACAATATGACAAAAGCAATAAACCGACGCGTCGTGGTGCATTTTCCCGGATTCGAGCCCATGACCGCCCGGGCACATCACGGCCGCTTCAAGCGATCCGTTCAATTTTCCTCCAAGGTCTGGGCGTATACCGCGGACGTATCGCCGCTCGCCGACGAAGATGTCAGTCCAAATTTCACGGTCTCAAGCGATGTCGAGGGCTGGAAAACATCCACGACCGTCCACCTGTGCGATCACAAAGCATTGCTCGAACGCCTGACCGAGAAACCGATCCTGCACCGTATGCTGGCGGGCTTTCTCAGCGCCGCCCAGGTCGTCTTCTATGGCGCGGCGGCCGGCTACTTCCGCCACGCATGGCGGTTCGGGTTGTTCTTCGTATTTCCCTTCCTGTTGATGGGCCTCGCACTCGCTGCCTGCCTCTTCGTGGCGGCGACCCCTTTCTGGCTGGATCTGCGCCCCTGGCACTATGGCTGGAGCATCCCGCTCGCCTGGCTGTGTTTTCACTACGTGCTCTTTCCGCTTTCCGAGCGGTTTCTCATCCTTCATCTCTTTGCCGACTGGCAACTGGCCGTGTCGGCCGCCCGCCTTGACGATCCTGACCTCGCCATATGGTTGGAGCAAAGCGCTGTACGGCTCGCCAAGGCGCTCGACGAGCCCGCCGACGAATATGTCATCAGCTCCCACAGCATGGGCTCGACGCTTGCAGCCCATGTCTTCGGAATGGTGCTGGAAAACAATCCAGCACTCATGGCCGGAAAAAAGGTCGTCTTCCTCACCCTCGGGGGGGCGATCCTGCAATGTGCGCTTCTCAGGCCTGCGGCGAGGCTGCGCGCGAGAGTGGGAGCGATAGCGCGCATGCCCGACGTGTCCTTCGTTGAAGTGCACTGCCTGACCGACGTGATCCATTTCTACAAATGCCCGGTCGTCTCCCTCTGCGGGCACCCGGATGCCCCCCAGGCGGAGCAGATGTATATCCGCGTGAAGCAGCTCCTCGAGCCCGAGCGCTACAAGCGAATCAAGCGCGACTTTCTCCGTGTCCATCGCCAATACGTGCTTTACGGCGACAGGCGCGGCACCTTCGACTTCAGCCTTCTCACCGTTAGCCCCTTTCCGGCACACCGGACGGATGACGTTTCGAAGCGAGACTTCACGACGCTGGAACAGGGCTGAACGCGTAAGCGCGGTGTCATCGCGCCTTTCGCGTTCCATCAAGACGCAGCTCGTCACCTGCACCAGTCTTTGAAAGGTGCGGCATAGGGCATCGGGATTTTCAAGGGAAATGGTGCCGCTTACGTGACTCGAACACGTGACCCCGTCATTACGAATGACGTGCTCTACCAACTGAGCTAAAGCGGCCTTCAAACGATCCCGAAGCGCGTCGGGACCGGAATTGGTGCGCTGATAACCGCAATGGGAAGAGATTTCAAGCGGGGAGTTTCAACTTCCGCATTTTTCCCGGTGCGATTCTTCGCCGTGCAGCGTTCAGGTGGCGGCGATGCGGTGTTTTGCGGCGCTGTATTCGCGCTCCAGCCGGGCGACGAGATGTTCGACGGGCGCGACCTCCTTGATGGCGCCGATACCCTGGCCGCAGCCCCAGATGTCTTTCCAGGCTTTGGCGCCGGTCGTTGCCGCTTCGAAGTCCATCTTGGTCGGGTCGGCTTCCGGCAGATGCTCCGGGTCCATGCCGGCGGCGGTGATGGAGGGTTTCAGATAGTTGCCGTGGATGCCCGTGAAATAGTTGGAGTAGACGATGTCCGCGGAGGCGCTGTCGACGATCATCTGCTTGTAGGCGTCGCTTGCGCGCGCCTCGGTCGTGGCGATGAAGGGCGAGCCGATATAGGCCATGTCGGCGCCCATCGCCTGAGCCGCGAGGATCGCGCCGCCGGTGGCGATCGCGCCGGAGAGGAGGAGGGGCCCGTCGAACCATTCGCGTATTTCCTGGACCAGCGCGAACGGGGAGAGCGGGCCGGCATGGCCGCCGGCGCCCGCCGCGACGGCGATCAAGCCGTCCGCGCCCTTGCGGATCGCCGAATTGGCATGCCGGTTGTTGATCACGTCATGCAGCACGATCCCGCCATAGGAATGGATCGCGGCGTTGACCTCCGGCACGGCGCCGAGCGAGGAGATCACCACGGGGACCTTGTACTTCACGCACATCATCAGATCGTGCTCCAGCCGCTTGTTGGAGCGGTGGACGATCTGGTTGACGGCGAAGGGGGCGGCGGGGCGGTCGGGGTTTTGCGCGTCGTGCGCGGCGAGACCTTCGGTGATTTCCGCCAGCCACTCGTCGAGTTGCGATTCCGGACGCGCGTTCAGCGCCGGGAAGGCGCCGATGACGCCGGCCTTGCACTGTGCGAGGGTCAATGCGGGATGCGAGACGATAAAGAGCGGCGCGCCGACGACGGGCAGGCGCAGCTTGTCCTTGAGGATCGCGGGCAGGGCCATGGTGGAAGTCCAGTCCAGTTTTGACGTTTACGAAAACGTCAAAACTATATCAGCGGGATTTCTCTCTGAAAAGGGGTGGCGAGACCAAGGGCAAAGTATCCGGCTGCGCGCCGGGAGATGCCGGCCGTATCGATTTTTCCGGGGAGTTTTTGGGGGCGCGCGACGTTTCGAAAATCCCGCCGTGACCACAGGAATTCCCACCGACCGTCCGTCGCCACGTGTCCGGGAGGCTTCAAGGCGCTCGATGATCAACGGCGCTGATCGCCGTGCTGGCCGGGCCTGCGGGCCGATTTGGTGGCCTTCCCCTGAGGCTTATCCCCGGCGGCGCTTGGGCAGTTTCGGCCGGAAGACTTGCGCAAAGCCCCGGCAAACGTTACGCAAAAGCTAACAAAGACTGGAACGTAGGGCTCTTTCTACAGATGTATCGTGACGGCCGCGTCAGGCGGCTCCCGCAGAAGGGGTGGATGTGAGCGGACTGGAAACGGCAATCAGAAACGCGCTGGCGCGTTCCGAACGCGCCAATGCCGAAGTTCGGGCGCGCATCTACCAGTCGGCGCGCAATGCGCTGGAAGCGGGCCTGCGCAAGCAGGAAATCAACGATCCCGAGACGATTGCCACACAACGCCACCGGCTCGAAGCGACCATCCACGAGATCGAGGCGGAAGAACGGGCACAGCTCGCGGCAGCGCCCGCACAGGATGTTCGTGTGGAGCCCGTCATCGAGGCGCGTCCGGAGCCGGTGCTAAGCGCCGAGCGGGAGGTACGCCCCGAACCGACGCTCGACGCCGAACCGCGCATCGACGCGCATCAGCCGGCAGCGACAGGCGATTTCGGCGCCATTCGCCCCGAGCGTGCCGATGGTTTTGCCAAAAGCACCAAGACGACGGCATCCGCAAGCGCCGCGGCAACCAGCGAAGCTTCGGATTTCCGCCCGGAACGCGTCGCCAAGGCGCGCAAGCGTCGTGGCCGGGTTTTTTCGTTCCTGCTCGTCGTCGCAACGCTGATCGCGGCCTTCGGCGCACTCGCCTGGTGGGTTGAGACGAGCGGGCTTCTCGACGAGTTGCGGAATAGCAGGGATGGCTCGACGCCGCCGGCCACCGTTTCCGGCGAGGATTTTTCCGGCGAGGATCCGATCAAGAAGGCGCTCGATACGCAGAGCCGCTTCTCCTCCGACTGGCGGGCGATCTTCTCGCCGGCCGATACGGCAAAACTTTCGGCGGGTTCGGCCGGCCGTTTCGAGGCTGTCAGCACCAATGACGGTCCGGCGGTGCGTGTCACCTCCACCAATGCCGAGCGCGACGGTTCGGTGCTGATCGAGGTGTCGCCGGACGTGCTGGGGGAAATGGGTGGCAAGACCTCGACGGTTGCGCTGACGCTGCAATCCGTCAACGGCAAGCCGATCCAGGTCTCGGTCGAATGCGACTTCGCGACGATGGGCGGCTGTGGCCGCCATCGTTTCACGGTGTCGGAGCGCACCGACATCCTGTTCCAGGTGGAGTTCGACCGTTCGCTCTCGCCGAGCGGAGCGGGGCATCTGGTGCTGAACAGCGACATGACGGGTGGGGATGCGGCCGTGAACCTCTATGCCGTCCGCATCCTGCCGGGCGAATGAGCCTCCAGGTCCCTATTTGACGAAGCCGGGACCTGATCCGACAATCTTGTCGTCGATCTTGCCGATCGCTTTCTCGTCCTTGCCCTCGTAGTCGAGCGTCGTCAGGATGTGCCGGATCAGGTTGATGCGCGCGCGGCGCTTGTCGTTGGCGCGGATCACCGTCCAGGGCGCCCGGTCGGTATGGGTCGCCTTCAGCATGCGATCACGCTTTTCCGTGTAATCGTCCCACTTGTTGAGCGCGGCGATGTCCATCGGCGAGAGCTTCCAGACCTTCAGGGGATCGTGCCGGCGATCGTGGAAGCGCTTCAGCTGCATCTCGCGGCCGATATTCAGCCAGAACTTGAAGAAATGGATGCCTTCGGAGGCGATCATCTTCTCGATGCGCGGCGTCGCTTTCAGGAATTTCTCGTATTGTTCCGGCGTGCAGAAGCCCATGACCGGCTCGACGCCGGCGCGGTTATACCAGGAACGGTCGAACAGCACGAACTCGCCGGATGTCGGAAAGGTCGCGACATAGCGCTGGAAATACCATTGGCCTTGTTCCGTCTCGGTCGGCTTGGTCAGCGCGACGATGCGGGCGGAACGCGGGTTCATGTTGGACATGGTGGCGTGGATGGCGCCGCCCTTGCCGGCCGCGTCGCGTCCCTCGAAGATCGCCATGATGCGCGCGCCGGTCTTCTGCTGCCAGAACTGCACCTTGACCAGTTCGACCTGAAGGGCTTCGAGCGCTTCTTCATACTCGTCTTCATCGAGTTTCTTGTCATAGGGAAAGTCGTCAGACTGGAATGCCTCCTTGTCGATCCAGTCGGGAAGTTTTGGATCGTCGATATCGAAGACCCGCTTCTTACCGTCAATATCCAGCTCCACAGCCCGGCTTTCGGCCTTTTCCACCATCGTCCACTCCTTCAGAAACGGTTGCGACGCATGCCGCGGACCTCAGAGGTGGCCACAACCGGATTGCGAATTCAAGCGCACCGTGGAAAACATGTCATGAAGTCGCGCTATCCATGGAGAATCGATGGAGGTGCGGAGGATACGATGCTTGCAAGGGAATGGGTGGCTGTGACGGATCAGCGGACGAGCCTCGGCTGGCTGACGGCGCA
This sequence comes from Shinella kummerowiae, assembly GCF_009827055.1. GTDB lineage: Bacteria > Pseudomonadota > Alphaproteobacteria > Rhizobiales > Rhizobiaceae > Shinella > Shinella kummerowiae. The sequence goes on along the minus strand of NZ_WUMK01000002.1, from coordinate 312,486 downwards.
ACTGTGGGGTGAGCGCGTTCTCATCGCGTCGGCCGTTTTCGTCGGCTTCATGATGTGGCTTGCCGGCCTCCATCTCGGCTGGGTGTCGTTCGCCGTCCTCCTGCTCATTATCGCCGGCCTCCTGCGCGTGGAGCGTCGGGTGGTCGAGGCCAGCAGCGCGGCGGTGACCGGCCTCGCCGTTCCCGTTCCCGTGCAGCCGGCCGTCGAGCCAGCCTCAGCCGCCGACGATCTCACGCCCATTGCCGCCGTTCTCGGCGCGCTCGATGCGCCGGCGCTGCTTTTGTCGGCGCGCGAAACGGTAAAGCTTCAGAACCGTGCGGCGGAGTCCATCTTTGGCCCGATTCCGCAAGGCAGCGATCTCGCCGGCCGAATTCGTGCGCCCGGCATTCTCGACATGGTGCGCGATGCCATCGGTTCCGGCCAGCCGCGCGAGACGGAGCATGCCGAGCGCCTGCCGTCCGAGACGGTGTATGTCGTGCGCATCGCCCCGCTTGCCGGCCCGACGACGGAGCCGCTGTGGCTGCTGACCTTTCGCGACGTCTCCCATGCGCGCCGCATCGACCGCATGCGCTCCGACTTCATCGCCAATGCCAGCCATGAGCTGCGTACGCCGCTTGCCTCGTTGCGCGGGTTCATCGAGACCCTTCAGGGACCGGCCAAGAACGACGTCAAGGCGCATGAACGGTTCCTCGTCATCATGCACGAGCAGGCGACGCGCATGAGCCGCCTCGTCGATGACCTTCTCTCGCTCTCCCGCCTCGAGCTGCGCTCGAACCTTGCGCCGGAACAGACGGTCGATCTCGCGCCGTTGCTCGGCCATGTGCGCGACAGCCTACAGCCGCTGGCGTCGGATCTTGGGGTCGAAATCAACCTCGATCTGCCAAAACATCCCGTCCTTGTTCCGGGCGACCGCGACGAATTGGTCGAGGTTTTTGAAAATCTCATCGAAAACGCCTGCAAATATGGCCAGGAGGGCAAGCGCGTGGACGTCGTGCTCTCCGGAGGCGGCGACACGCCCGTCGAATTCAGCGTCACGGACTATGGCCCCGGCATCCCGCCGGAGCATGTGCCGCGGATAACCGAACGTTTCTATCGGGTTAACGTCGAGGCGAGCCGTTCCAAGAAAGGCACAGGTCTTGGCCTGGCGATCGTCAAGCACATCCTCACCCGCCACCGTGCCCGCCTTGTGGTGAAGTCCGAAGTGGGCAAGGGGACGGTCTTTACCGTCAAGTTCTGACACAAAAAGTCGTACTTCTTTTGCATTGATTGAAATTACGTAATAATTTCAGGCGCTTGATGTGTCACAAATGTTTCGTCAAACTGACATAAAAGAGAGGGCGATCGGGGTTTAGAGAAGAGCCGCCGGTCAACGGCAGAGAGCGCAAGAACAGCGCTTCCCATATATGTCCTCTTCGGGAGAACCCAGATGAAATCTCTTAAGCTCACTGTTGCGGCGCTTGTTGCTTCCGCCGCTTTCGCAGGCGTTGCCGTTGCGCGCGACCAGGTCCAGATCGCCGGCTCCTCCACCGTTCTTCCCTACGCCAAGATCGTCGCTGAGACGTTCGGCGAGACCTTCCCTGACTTCAAGACCCCGATCGTCGAATCCGGCGGCACGGGCGGTGGTCTCAAGGAATTCTGCAAGGGCGTCGGCCCGGACACCATCGACATCGCCAATGCATCGCGTGCGATGAAGGCTGACGAAGTCGAAGCCTGCAAGACGGCCGGCGTAACGGAAATCCAGGAAGTAAAGATCGGCTACGACGGCATCGTCTTCGCAACCGACGCCGGCAATGCCGACCTGAAGCTCGAGCCGAAGGACCTCTACCTGGCGCTCGCCGCTGAAGTTGTCGTCGATGGCAAGCTGGTCGCCAACCCCTACAAGAAGTGGTCGGAAGTCAACGCCGCTCTGCCGGAAGCTGAAATCGCCGCCTACATCCCGGGCTCCAAGCACGGCACGCGCGAAGTCTTCGAAGAGAAGGTCCTCGCTCACGGCTGCAAGGACTCCGGCGCTCAGGACGTCATTAAGGCTGCTATCGCCGACGCCAAGGAACAGCTCGCAAAGTGCGTAGCCGTTCGTAAGGACGGAATGGCTGTCGACATCGACGGCGACTACACGGAAACGCTTGCCCGTATCGCTGCCAACAAGTCCGGTATCGGCGTGTTCGGCCTGTCCTTCTACGAAAACAACGCCGACAAGCTGAAGGTCGCCACCATCAACGGCATCGTTCCGTCGACGGAAACGATCGCTTCCGGCGAATACCCGGTCTCGCGCCCGCTGTTCTTCTACGTCAAGAAGGCACATCTCGGCGTTATCCCGGGCCTGAAGGAATATGTCGAGTTCTTCACGAGCGACGACATGATTGGCCCCGACTCCCCGCTGGCTGAATACGGTCTCGTCTCGGCACCGGACGCAGAGCGCGAAGAAATCCGTAAGGCTTTCGTCGACGGCAAGATCATGTAATTCGACTTGGCCGGCGCGGCATTTCCTTGAGAAACACCGCGCCGGCCGCTCCCTATCGGGCGGCCTTTCGCCCACGTCATATTCTTCGACCGGGAATGGGGCGCCTTGTCGAACGGTCGGGGCGGGCGATTTTGCGCGTCCAGGGCGGATGATCTCGCCGGGAGAATTTCCTAAATGAGTATTTCCTTTCTTTTGCTCATCGTCGCCATCATCGGCGTGGCGGGCTATCTGATCGGCAGCTGGCGCGCCAACGCGCTTGCCGGCGGCAAGCTTTCGAGCCTGCATTCCCGGCCAGGCTATTACGGCTCCTACGTTGCCGTATGGTCCATGCTTCCTGCGGTCGTCGTTCTCCTGGTCTGGATCGTCGCCAGCCCGATCTACATCAGTTCGACCGTCCGCGCCGGCTTCCCCGAAGAGGTGAAGGCGACGTCGCAAGCTGAGCAGAACCTCGGCTACAACATGATCAGCGCCATTGCGCGGGGCCTGAGGGTCCTGGCGCCGGAAGAGCGCGAAGCGATTTTCAAGGACGGCAGCACGGCCCGCACTGTGCTCGCCGGCAAGGGCGTGCCGCTCGCCGCCGATCCTGCACCCTATATGCTGACCTCGGCCGACAGCCTCAATCGCATGTCGCAGGCGAGCAGCACCTTCCTGGCGATCGTCGTGGTCCTCACGGCTCTGGCCGGGGCGGTTTTCTCCTACCGCGTGATCGCGCCAAAGTTCCGCGCGCGCAACCGCGTCGAAGGCGTCATGCTGGTTGGTCTCATCGCCGCATCGTCGATCGCCATCCTGACGACGGTCGGCATCGTGGCCTCCATGCTGACGGAAGCCGTTCATTTCTTCAACAGGGTTCCGGCCTGGGAGTTCTTCTTCGGTACGGTCTGGGATCCGCGTTTTGCCGCCGCCGGTTCGACGGATTCGTCCGGCCAGTTCGGCCTCATCCCGCTGCTCGCCGGCACGCTCTATATCGGTTTCGTCGCCATGCTGGTTGCCGTACCGGTCGGTTTGTTCGCGGCGATCTACATGTCGGAATACGCCTCGCGTCATGTCCGTTCGGTCGCAAAGCCGCTGCTTGAGGTGCTGGCCGGCATTCCCACCATCGTCTACGGCTTCTTCGCTCTCGTGACGGTGGGTCCGTTCCTGCGCGACCTTTCCGCCCAGCTGAGCGGTCTCGTTACCGGCGATTATTCCAACTTCATCCAGGCACAAAGCGTACTGACGGCGGGTTTCGTTATGGGCATCATGTTGATTCCCTACGTCTCGTCGCTGTCGGACGACATCATCACGGCCGTGCCGCGTGCCCTGCGTGACGGTTCGCTCGGCCTTGGTGCCACCCGCTCGGAGACGATCAAGCGCGTCATCCTGCCGGCCGCGCTGCCGGGCATCGTCGGCGCGCTCCTGATGACCGCCTCGCGCGCCGTCGGCGAAACGATGATCGTGGTGCTTGCGGCCGGTGTGGCTGCCCGTATACAGATCAACCCCTTCGAGCCGATGACGACCGTGACGGTCAAGATCGTCAGCCAGCTGACGGGCGATCTCGAATTCACCTCGCCTCAGACGCTGGTGGCCTTCGCGCTCGGCATCACGCTGTTCGTCATCACACTTTGCCTCAATATCTACGCCCTCTATATCGTGCGCAAATACCGGGAGCAGTACGAATGAGCCAGGTCTCCACGAGCCCTTCGATGGCCGCCCTTGGCGCCACCGCCAAACCCGAACGCCGCGATATCGGCCTGCGCGGTCGCTATGCCGCCGAACGCCGCTTCCGCCTCTACGGCATGGCCGCAATCGCTTTTGGCCTTGTCTTCCTGTTCCTGTTGCTGTTCTCGGTGGTCTCCAAGGGCTACACCGCATTCCAGCAGTCGATGATCACCATTCCGGTCGAGTTTTCGGAACAGATCATCGACAAGGACAACGAGCGTGCCACCAATCCGCAGAAGCTGGTCTCGGCCAACTATCCGGTCGTTGCCCGCAATGCGCTTGCCAAGGTGCTTGGCGTCAGCGAGGACGATCGCCAGGGCCTGCGCGCCATCAACGGCATGATCTCGGACAGCGTCCGCACGCAGCTCCGCGATCTTGTCACGGCCGATCCGTCGATTATCGGCACCACCCGGACTGTGAGCTTCCTGGCGCACGGCGATCTCGATTCCGCCTTCAAGGGGCAGATCGATCTTTCGGTTGCCGAGAACAACCGCAAGATTTCGGACAAGCAGATCGGCTGGATGAACCAGCTCGCCGAAAGTGGCGCGCTTGCCAAGCACTTCAACACCGGCATCTTCGTCAACGGCGCGTCGAGCCGCCCGGAAGCCGCTGGCGTTGGGGTTGCTGCCGTCGGCTCCCTCTACATGATGCTGATCGTGCTCGTACTGGCGCTGCCGATCGGCGTCGCGGCCTCGATCTACCTCGAGGAGTTTGCGCCGAAAAACCGCTTCACGGACCTTATTGAGGTCAACATCAACAACCTCGCTGCCGTACCGTCGATCGTCTATGGTCTGCTCGGTCTCGCCGTCTTCGTGAATTTTGCCGGCTTTCCGCGCTCGGCATCGCTTGTCGGTGGTTTGGTGCTGACGCTCATGACGCTGCCGACGATCATCATCGCGACGCGTTCCGCGCTGAAAGCCGTGCCGCCGTCGATCCGAGCCGCGGCGCTGGGCCTTGGCGCCTCCAAGATGCAGACTGTATTCCACCACGTGCTGCCGCTCGCCATGCCTGGCATCCTCACAGGCACGATCATCGGCCTTGCGCACGCGCTCGGTGAAACGGCACCGCTGCTGCTGATCGGCATGGTCGCTTTCGTCGCCGATATTCCTTCGACGCCGCTCGAGCCCGCAACGGCCCTGCCGGTGCAGATCTACATGTGGGCGAACGAGGCGGAGCGCGCCTTCGTGGAGCGCACGTCGGGAGCGATCATCATCCTCCTCATCTTCCTCATCCTCATGAATGTGGGTGCAATCCTGTTGCGCCGCCGTTTTGAACGGCGCTGGTAGAAGGTTATAGACAGATGAACATCATGTCAGAAGCAGCAGTCGAGAAAGCGCTGGACAAGAAAATGAACGACATTTCCTACAAGATGATCGGCAAGGACGTTTCGGTCTATTACGGCGACAAGCGCGCGCTCTACGACGTCAACCTCAATGTCCGCGAAAACACCGTGACCGCCCTCATCGGTCCGTCGGGCTGCGGCAAGTCCACGTTCCTGCGGACGCTGAACCGCATGAACGACACGATCGAAGGCTGCCGCGTCACCGGCCGCATCACACTCGATACGGATGATATCTACGATCCGAACATCGACGTGGTGGAACTGCGCGCCCGCGTCGGCATGGTCTTCCAGAAGCCGAATCCGTTCCCGAAATCGATCTACGAGAACGTCGCCTATGGCCCGCGCATCCATGGCCTTGCCAAGGCGAAGGCCGATATGGACGGGATCGTCGAGTCCAGCCTGCAGAAGGCCGGCCTCTGGAACGAGGTGAAGGATCGCCTTCACGAAGGCGGTACCGGCCTCTCCGGCGGCCAGCAGCAGCGTCTGTGCATCGCCCGCGCCGTCGCCGTCAGCCCGGAAGTCATCCTGATGGACGAGCCCTGCTCGGCGCTCGATCCGATCGCGACGGCCAAGGTCGAAGAATTGATCCACGAGCTGCGCGCCAACTTCACGATCGTCATCGTGACGCACTCGATGCAGCAGGCGGCCCGCGTTTCGCAGCGTACCGCCATGTTCCACCTCGGCAACCTTGTCGAGGAGAATGACACCGACAAGATGTTCACCAACCCGGATGACCAGCGCACGCAGGACTATATCATGGGCCGCTTCGGCTGACGTTGCCGTCGCCAAAGCCCTGAAAACCCGAGCGCATTAAGGACAGAACCATGTCATCGACCCATATTGTCTCGATCTATGACGAAGAATTGAAATACCTCTCCCGCCGCATCTCTGAGATGGGCGGCACGGCCGAGCAGATGGTCGCGGATTCCGTCCGTGCGCTCGTCACCACCGATGGCGCGCTGGCGCAGAAGGTGATCTCGGAAGACGTCATCCTCGACAATGCCGAACGCCAGATCAACGAGAAGGCGATCGTCACCATCGCCAAGCGCCAGCCGATGGCGGCGGACTTGCGCGAAATCATGGGTGCGATCCGTATCGCCGCCGAACTGGAGCGCGTCGGCGATCTCGGCAAGAACACCGCCAAGCGCGTCATCGCCGTGCAGAGCTCCGGCATGCCGCGCACGCTCGCCCGCGGCCTCGAGCACCTGGCCGAACTCACGCTGATCCAGCTCAAGGAAGTGCTCGACGTCTACGCGACCCGCTCGGTCGAGAAGGCCAAGGCGATCCGCGAGCGCGACGACGAGATCGACGCGATCTACACGTCGCTGTTCCGGGAACTCCTGACCTACATGATGGAAGATCCGCGCAACATCACGCCCTGCACGCACCTCCTGTTCTGCGCCAAGAACATCGAGCGCATCGGCGACCACGCGACCAACATCGCGGAAACCATCTACTACATGGCGACCGGCTCGCAGCCCGAGGGTGAACGCCCGAAGGACGATACCACGACGTCGGTCGTCACTGCCGACGTAACCGACGCCTCCGAGTAAGGAGTTTCCCCTCCATGGTGCCCAGAATTGCCGTCGTCGAAGACGAGGAGGCGCTCAGCGTCCTCCTGCGCTACAATCTCGAGGCCGAAGGTTTTGAGGTCGATACGATCCTGAACGGTGACGAGGCCGAGGTCCGTCTGCAGGAGCGCCTGCCGGACCTTCTTATCCTCGACTGGATGTTGCCGGGCGTTTCGGGCATCGAGCTGTGCCGGCGGTTGCGCCAGCGTCCGGAAACCGAGCGTCTGCCGATCATCATGCTGACGGCACGCGGCGAGGAGAGCGAGCGCGTGCGCGGGCTCGCGACCGGCGCCGACGACTATGTTGTCAAGCCGTTCTCGACGCCGGAACTCGTCGCCCGCGTTCGCGCCATGCTGCGCCGGGCCAAACCCGAGGTCGTCTCGACGGTGCTGCGCTGCGGCGATATCGAGCTCGACCGCGAGACTCATCGTGTGCATCGCCGTACCCGCGAAGTCCGCCTCGGCCCAACGGAATTTCGTCTGCTGGAGTTCCTGATGACCTCGCCCGGCCGCGTCTTCTCGCGCTCTCAGCTTCTCGACGGCGTCTGGGGCCATGACATCTATGTCGACGAACGCACCGTCGACGTGCATGTCGGGCGCCTGCGCAAGGCGCTCAACTTCGCCAATATGCAGGACGTCATCCGCACTGTCCGCGGTGCCGGCTATTCGCTGGAAACCTGAGCCAGATGTTTCCTCCCAAGGACGGAAATGGGCCCTTCGGGGCCTGTTTGCGTTTTGGAGCCTCGCGCCTGCCTCACCAGCCAAAGAAAAGGGCCCCTTCGGGCCCTCATCGCATTCCGTTTTTCGCGTCTGCTAGCGCATCCGGCGCCGTTCGGCGGAAGGCTGGTAGGCCAGGCGCTGGTGGTAGGTGCAGTAGGGCGAGTTGTCCGGGGACTCGTTACCGCAGAAATGGAAGTCGTCGTTCAGCGGATCGCCGATCGGCCACTTGCAGGTGCGCTCGGTGAGCTGGGTCAGTTCCAGCTTACGCGACATCGGCACGACCACCTTGTTGCCGTTGGCGGGAACCGGCAGCTGTTCGATCTGTGCGTCAAAATCGGCGTCGATGTCTTCCTTGGCGACGATCGCACCAGCCGGGCGCGCCGCAACGCGGGCGGGGACCGGACGGGCCGCGAAGTTCGAGGGCCGCGGCGTTGCAACGGCCGGGCGCTTCGGGCGGGCGGCGCTCGGTGTGCCGCCGGCCTTTGCGCGACCCGGTAGGTTCAGCCGGTGCACCTTGCCGATGACGGCGTTGCGGCTGACGCCGCCGAGCTGTGCTGCGATCTGGCTCGCGCTCAGACCTTCGCTCCAGAGCTTCTTGAGTTTCTCGACCCGCTCGTCTGTCCAGTTCATCTTCTCGTCTCCGTTCGACGCTCGCGATGCGGGAATCCCTCATCGCGTTCCGGATGGGTCCGGAACTTGAACGCCCTAACTCTTTTGGTGACTAGTTCCGCCGCTTGCAGTCTAGTAATTGGTCTTTAACCTAGAGTTCGGGGGACTCTGTGACAAGAGTCGCAGGAATCGGTGCGAATCGATTTCGGAGTTTTCCCCAACTTGCTGCCCTGGTGTGACTCAAGAGCGACACCTTGCGCGCGTACCGTGAATCCTCACGTTGCGGTAGGTTCAGCGGCATTTCAGACGCGCATTTCATTGACATTGCAGGGGGAAATGCCGATAGTGCGGCATGCCGCCGAAAGGCGGTTTTTGATTTTTCCGGAGCCTGGAAAAGTCAAGTCGTAAACGAATCTTTCCGCATCTCTTTTGGAGGATCCGCGCCATGGCCGATGCCGCGCCGCTCTATGAAACCTATATGCGTGCGCCGCTCCGGTTCACGCGGGGGGAGGGCGTCTGGCTGATCGCCGAAAATGGCGAGCGATATCTCGATTTCGCCGCCGGCGTCGCCGTCAATTCGCTTGGCCATGCGCATCCCCATCTCGTCGCGGCCCTGAAGGATCAGGCCGAAAAGGTTTGGCACCTGTCCAACCTCTACGAGGTTCCGGGCCAGGAAAGCCTCGGTCGCCGGCTGACGGAAGCCACCTTCGCCGACAAGGTGTTCTTCACCAATTCCGGGGCGGAAGCGCTGGAATGCGCGATCAAGACCGCGCGCCGCTACCATTTCGCCAATGGCCACCCTGGCAAGTTCCACATTATCACCTTCGATGGCGCCTTCCATGGCCGCACGATCGCGACGATCGCCGCCGGCGGGCAGGAGAAGTACATCGAGGGCTTCGGCCCGAAGGCGCCCGGCTTCCTCAAGGTTCCCTTCGGCGACCTCACCGCCGTCAAGGATGCGATCACCGAGGAAACGGCCGCCATCCTGATCGAGCCCGTGCAGGGCGAGGGCGGCATCCGCCCCGTTCCGAAGGAGTTCATGCAGGAACTTCGCCAGCTCTGCGACGAATACGGCCTGCTGCTGATCCTCGACGAAGTGCAGTCCGGTGTCGGCCGCACGGGCCGCCTGTTCGCCCATGAATGGGCGGGCATCACGCCGGATATCATGGCGGTCGCCAAGGGCATCGGCGGTGGCTTTCCGCTCGGTGCATGCCTTGCCACGAACGAGGCGGCCGCCGGCATGGTCGCCGGCACGCATGGCTCCACCTATGGCGGCAACCCGCTCGCCATGGCCGTCGGCAATGCCGTGCTCGACGTCGTGCTGGAAGACGGGTTCCTCGATCACATCCGCGACGTTGCCCTCGTCTTCCGCCAGGGCCTTGCAGCACTCAAGGACCGTTTCCCCGAGATCATCGAGGATGTCCGTGGTGAAGGCCTGATGCTCGGCATCAAGGCAAAGATCCCTGTCGCGGATCTGCTGAAGGCCGTGCGCGCGGAACAACTGCTCGCCGTGCCCGCTGGCGACAATGTGCTGCGGCTGCTGCCGCCGCTCACCGTGACAGCGCAGGAGGCACGCGAAGGGCTCGCCCGCATTGAGCGCGCAGCCGAAAAGCTGACGGCGGCGAAGGCCGCATAAGCAGGACCGGGACAGACAGGACATATCATGGCCAAGCATTTTCTCGACCTTTCCGCCGTTTCGGAAAGCGATCTCCGCGTCATCATGGACGATGCGCACACGCGAAAGGCCGCCCGCAAGGCCGGCACGGAAGAAAAGCCGCTCGCCGGCAAGATGCTCGCGATGATCTTCGAGAAGCCCTCCACGCGAACGCGCGTCTCCTTCGATGTCGGCATGCGCCAGCTCGGCGGCGAGACGCTGTTCCTGTCGGGCACGGAAATGCAGCTCGGCCGCGCCGAGACAATCGGCGACACGGCCAAGGTCCTGTCGCGCTATGTCGATGCCATCATGATCCGCACGACGGACCATAACCGTCTGCTGGAGCTTGCCGAACACGCCACCGTGCCTGTCATCAACGCGCTGACGGATCTCACGCATCCCTGCCAGATCATGGCTGACATCATGACCTTCGAGGAGCATCGCGGCTCGACGAAGGGCAAGACCTTCGCCTGGACGGGTGATGGCAACAATGTGCTGCATTCCTTCGTCGAGGGCTCGGCCCGCTTCGGCTACACGATGAAGATGGCCGTGCCGATGGGCTCGGAGCCGGACGACAAGATCCTCAATTGGGCGCGCGACAACGGTGGCAACATCCTGCTCGGCCATGATCCGGACGCCATCGTCGATGGTGTCGATCTGGTCGTCACCGACTGCTGGGTCTCGATGAACCAGGAACACCGTGCCCGCGGCCACAACATCTTCCAGCCCTACCAGGTCAACAAGCAGCTGATGGCGCGGGCGAACGACGATGCACTCTTCATGCATTGCCTGCCGGCGCATCGCGGCGAGGAGGTCACCGATGAGGTGATCGACGGCCCGCAGTCGGTGGTCTTCGACGAGGCGGAAAACCGCCTGCATGCGCAAAAATCGATCCTTGCCTGGTGCCTGGGCGCCGTCTGACGGCCGTCTTGAAAAACACGGCGACCGACACGATCTAGGGGCCATCACGAAGCGCTGAAGGGCGCTTTCTCTGGCGCATGCCCGCCCGGTATGGAATGATCGGGCAATAGCGCTGAATCACGGTAGAATGCCGGTCGAAAGCAGCCGGGCCCATGGCCCGGTGGCTTCCCGGTGTGCAAGGAGCAGAATGATGATGGCTGACAACGCCCTGAAACTCGGTGAGCTCGGTTATTCCGGCGACGACCATATCCTGCCGTTTCAGGTGGAGGGTCTCGACGTGCGCGGCCGTGCCGTGCAGCTCGGCCCGATGCTCGACGGTATTTTGGGCCGGCACGATTATCCCGCGCCCGTCGCGCGCCTGCTCGCCGAGGCGATTACGCTGACCGTCCTGCTCGGCACGTCGCTGAAGTTCGAAGGCAAGCTGATCGTCCAGACGAAGAGCGACGGCCCGGTCGACTTGCTTGTCGCCGATTTCTCCGCACCGGAAAACGTGCGCGCCTATGCCCGCTTCAACCAGGCAGCCCTCGATGCTGCCATCGCCGCCGGCACGACGGAGCCGCACGAATTGCTCGGCAAGGGCATTCTGGCCTTCACGATCGACCAGGGTGCGCACACGCAGCGCTACCAGGGCATCGTGCCGCTGGATGGCGAGACGCTGGAAGAGATTGCCGGCGTCTATTTCCGCCAGTCGGAACAGATCCCGACCAGGGTGCGCCTTGGCGTCGCCGAACTCTTCGACCGCGACGAGGCGGGCAAGGCACGCCATCGCTGGCGGGCCGGCGGCATGGTCGCACAGTTCCTGCCGCAGGCGCCGGAGCGCATGCGCCAGGCCGACCTGCCGGGTGGCGATGGTGACGATGTCGGCCACAAGATCGATGACGACGACAACTGGGCCGAAGCCAAGGCGATGGTCGAGACGATCGACGCCGACGAATTGACCGACCCGACTGTCGGCACCGAGCGGCTGCTGTTCCGTCTCTTCCACGAGCGCGGCGTGCGCGTCTACGAGCCGCAGCGGGTCTTCGACCGCTGTTCCTGCTCGCGCGAGAAGCTGAAGAGCGTGATTGCGGGCCTCAGCGCCGAGGACATCGCGCACACGGCGGATGACAAGGGCGAGATCGCGGTCACCTGCGAGTTCTGCTCGACGACTTACCGCTTCGAAGCGGCGGAAGTCCTGCCGCAGTAAGGCAGCGCATGCCCCTCATCCGGCTGCCGCCACGTTCTCCCCGCGAGCGGGGAGAAGGGAAGGATGCGAGGTTTGGCCTTGCTCTGAAGGATGATGTCAGGAAAACAGATCGGTTTTGCCCCTTCGCCCCGCTTGCGGGGAGAAGGTGGCCGGCAGGCCGGATGAGGGGGAAATCCCCGCGTCGCTCAGTTCAGCGTGCGCGGTTGCCCCGGTGTATCCAGCGAAAAGGCCGGAATGGCGACGTCGAAGGCTTCGCCATTCTCCGCTTCCATGTGGTAGCGGCCGAACATGATGCCCGATGGCGTTTCCAGCGGGCATCCGGAGGAATATTCGTACGTATCACCAGGACGCAGCGTCGGTTGTTCGCCGATGACGCCGGGGCCGTTGACCTCGTCGACCTGCCCGTTCTGGTCGGTGATGTGCCAGTAGCGCGTCATCAGCCGCACGGCGATGTCGGAATGGTTGGATATGACGACCCTGTATCCCCAGACATACCGGCTGTCGTCGGGGTCTGATTGGTCGGCCAGATAATACGGCTCGACGGTCACTTCGATGTCGCGGGTCAGCGCACGATACATAGGCAAGCCTTGAACTGATTAGCTCCTGCTATTCTACAGGATTGTGGTTTCGTCAAGGATAAGCAAAGAGGCACCGGCCTCGTCGGCCGGTGCCTCCGCATTTGTCCGTTCTGTAAGCCGCGATCAGGCATTGACCTTGGAGAGCGCGCGCGAAAAATCCTCGAGCAGGTCTTCGCTGTCCTCGATACCGGCGGAAAAGCGAACCGTGCCGGCCGACATGCCGAGCTCGGCGCGTGCCTCGTCCGTCAGGTTCTTGTGCGTCGTCGTCGCCGGATGGGTGATCAGGCTCTTGGCGTCGCCGAGATTGTTGGAGATTTTTACGACCTCCAGTGCGTCCTGCAGCGCGAAGGCCGCTTCCTTGCCGCCCTTCAGTTCGAAGCAGACGAGCGTCGAGCCGCCCGTCATCTGCTTGGCGACGATATCGGCCTGCGGATGGTCCTTGCGGCCCGGATAGATCACGCTGGCGACCTGCTTCTGCTCGGCGAGGAAATCGGCGATGCGGCTGGCATTCTCCGTCTGCTGCTTGACGCGCAGCGGAAGGGTTTCAATCCCCTTCAGCAGCGTCCAGGCATTGAACGGCGACATGGCCGGGCCGGTGTGGCGGAAGTAGTCATGCAGATGTTCGTTGATCCATTCCTTGTCGGACAGCACGACGCCGCCGAGGCAGCGGCCCTGGCCGTCGATATGCTTGGTGGCGGAATAGACGACGACATGCGCGCCAAGCTCCAGCGGCTTCTGGAAGAGCGGGGTTGCAAACACGTTGTCGACGACGACCTTGGCGCCGATCTGGTTGGCGAGCTTCGCCACGCCGGCAATGTCGATCACTTCCAGCGTTGGGTTGGTCGGGCTTTCGAGGAAGAACACTTTTGTGTTCTTCTGAATGGCCCTTTCCCAATTGGAGAGGTCGCGGCCATCAACCAGCGTGCATTCGATGCCGTATTTCGGCGCGAGCGTCTCGACCACCCAGCGGCAGGAGCCGAAAAGCGCGCGGGCCGCGACGATATGGTCGCCGGCCTTCAGCTGGCAGAGGATCGCGGCCGTCACGGCTGCCATGCCCGAGGCGGTGGCGCGGGCATCTTCGGCACCTTCCAGCAGGCACATGCGCTTTTCGAACATGTCGTTGGTCGGGCTGCCGTAACGGGCGTAGATGAAGCCGTCCGTCTCGCCCTTGAAACGGGCTTCGGCCGCAGCCGACGTGTCGTAGACGAAACCCTGCGTGAGGAAGATGGCTTCCGCGGTTTCGCCGTGCTGGGAGCGGGTGGTTCCGCCGTGAACGAGTTGGGTGGCAGCGCGCCAGGACTTGCTCATGTGATCGTCGCCTTCAAACAAAAAAACCGGCCGCAAAAGCAGGCCGGTTTCAAACCCGGCCTTTTTAGCTACTTGTTTTACGTGGCTGCAAGCCGGCCGGCCAAATCACCACGGGATAACCTTGTTATTACTGCGCGGCCGTGCTTGCGTCAATTGCCGGCATTTGGTTTTGTGCGGGCCTTCTCACGGGACGGTATGATGATGGCTTCTGCGGTGCGCAGCACGGGCATTCTGGCGGACACCGCCATTCGCGGCTTGTTCGACAGCGGACGGCTGAAGAGCGAGGCGTCTCTCGACGACGACCAGATCCAGCCGGCAAGCCTGGACCTGCGTCTTGGCGCGGTGGCCTTTCGCGTGCGCGCCAGTTTCCTGCCCGGCCCGGCCCATCTCGTCGCCGACAAGCTCGATCGGCTGAAACTGCACGTCATCGATCTGTCCGAGGGTGCGGTGCTCGAGACGGGCTGCGTCTATATCGTGCCGCTGATGGAAAGCCTCGACCTGCCGGCGGAACTCGCCGCCTCGGCAAACCCGAAAAGCTCGACCGGTCGCCTCGATATCTTCACCCGCGTCATCACCGATCGCGCGCAGGAATTCGACAAGATCCCGGCGGGTTACTCCGGTCCGCTCTATCTCGAAATCTCGCCGCGCACCTTCCCGATCGTCGTGCGCCGCGGCTCGCGCCTGTCGCAGATCCGCTTTCGCAAGGGCAAGGCGCTGCTCGGCGAGAGCGAACTTTTGGCGCTGCATGTGAGCGATACGCTGGTTGCCAGCGAAACGCCGAATGTCTCCGGCGGCGGCATTGCACTGTCGATCGACCTCAAGGGCACCGGACCGGATGGCCTGATCGGCTACCGCGGCAAGCACCACACCTCCGTCGTCGATGTCGATCGCAAGAACCAGCACGACATCTTCGATTTCTGGGAGCCACTGTTCAGCCGCGGCCGCAACGAACTGATCCTCGATCCGGACGAATTCTACATCCTCGTCTCGCGCGAAGCCGTGCACGTCCCACCGCTCTATGCCGCCGAAATGACGCCCTTCGACCCGCTCGTGGGCGAGTTCCGCGTGCATTATGCCGGTTTCTTCGACCCTGGCTTCGGCCACGCCCCGGCCGGCGGTTCCGGTAGCCGCGCCGTGCTCGAAGTGCGCAGCCACGAAGTGCCCTTCATCCTCGAACACGGCCAAATCGTCGGCCGCCTCGTCTATGAACACATGCTGGACACGCCGGAGGGCCTCTACGGCTCCGGACTCGGATCGAACTACCAAGCGCAAGGGCTGAAGCTCTCGAAGCATTTTCGCGTCGGGTGAAGCTGCTCGCGAAGGCCTTTCTGTCGCGTGCCTTTATGCGACTTATTCGCCCGACAAAGCCTCTGACCTGTCAGGCGGCGTTCGGCGGAATTCCGGATGCCATCGGAGCGTGAAGCTCTTTCGCCTCGATTAGGTGGTGCCGCGCTCCTCCGCTTGACACGCCCCGCGAACTGTTGAATGACTGCGCCATCGCGCTGCCCTGCGGGTATGATGTAATGGTAGCCTGTCAGCTTCCCAAGCTGAACGCGCGGGTTCGATTCCCGCTACCCGCTCCAGCCCGATTTTTCTGGATATCGCGCGACATTTAAGCCGATCCTGTTTCGGACGATTCTACAGGAAGTTTTACAGCTTCCATTCTTGTTGTGGCCCTGTCTGCATTTTCCCTTAAACAGTTCCGGTTGCTGATGGGCTCTCTGGCGCCGGTTGCGTCGGGCGATGGGTCGTTTTGTTCCAGAAGAAGGGGTTGCTGCGCAGTTCGCCGACCGCGCGCCATGCTGCCCGGGAGACGAGCAGCCAGTAGACGGGTGTCATCGTCCAGCGCCAGCCGACTGCAGCCCGCTGCTGGGGTGTCATGCCTCTGCGGCCGAGCGCTATGAAGACGGCGTAGCTCCCGAAAATGTTGATGATGTCCATCACAAAGAGGGTGAGGTGAAGCGGCCCGGCAAGGTAGGCCTGTTGGGAGGCGAGCTGCCAGGCGATGAGGCCGAGATAGCCGACAATCAGCGGGTGGGCCAGCGATGACAGAATAAGCCCGCCGATCAGCACCTGGAAGACAAGGTAGGGCCCCAGCCCCATGTCCCGTACGACCTGTGCGGGTTGGCGCATCAGCACCAGCCAGGTTTGCAGCCAGCCCTTGAACCATCGTGTGCGCTGGCCGAGCCAGGCCTGCACCGTGGTGGGCGCCTCTTCACAGGTCGGCCGGCTGATCGTGCCGCAGCGATATCCCAGCCGGTAGAGCCGAAGGCCCAGATCGGCATCCTCCGTCACATTGTAGGGATCCCATCCGCGCACCTGCTTTAGAACGCGGGTGCGAAAATGGTTCGACGTACCGCCAAGCGGCATCGGCAGGCGGGCGGCGGCAAGACGCGGCAGAAGCACACGGAACAGCCCGGCATATTCCAGGGCGAAGAGCGCGCTCAGCCAGCTCTCGCGTGCATTGGTGATAACGAGCGGCGCCTGCAAGCAGGCGACATCCGGCGAGCCGGCCTCGAATGTGCGCCAGGCTTCTTCGAGCTGCAGAGGGTCGATCCGGTCCTCGGCATCGTAGATCACCAGATAATCGCCGCGCGCCGCGCCGAGCGCATAAGACAGCGCTTTCGGCTTTGTACGGGGGTGACCGGGCGGGACTTCGACCACCTCGTATTGCCGACCGAGGCGGATGGCGGCAAGCGCATCGAGCGTTTCCTGGTCGTCGGCCTCGCAGATCAGTTTGATGTCGAGACAGGCGGCCGGCCATTCCAGCCGGTTCAGCGTGTCGATGAGTTGCGGCACAACGGCGGCTTCCCGGTAGAGCGCGACGAAGACGGAGTAGACGGGGCGCCGAACCGCCGGCGGGCGGGGAAGGGGTCGGTTTCCGGTGCGTTTGCCGGCGCGCAATGCTGCCAGGCGAATTGAAAACGACGCGAAGAAGAAGAAGCTGAGCACGATATGCAGCAGGAGCAGCGCGATCTCCGGCTCGGCGATGGTCAGCACAAGCATGATCGACAGCGCCGCGCCGGTATAAAATCCCTGCTGTCCCCACAATGTGATACGGGCGCTCGCCTCGGGCATGCCGCGATAGAGCTGGTCGACCGTCTCGCGAAGGCGCCGCTTGTGGCCAGCCTGCCACAGCGCGGCACGCAGGGCGGTGGGCGTGGTGGCCGCCAGCATCGAGCGCAGGGCGGGAGAGAAATGCAGGCTTTCGCCCAGATAGCTGAGCCTTTCGGCGCTTGGCACGATCACCGTGAGGGGCGCGCGGGTGGGGTGGCGAACGCGGACGATCGTTGGCTCGATCAACTGCGTGTCGGCGTCAGGCAGATCTTCGATCTGCTCTGGATCCAGGTGCGGCAGGAACGGCAGGTCCAGGATTTCGGCGAGCGCTTCATAATATGTTGCCTCGCACACCGCGCCGCTGGCGAGGAGTTCGGCCTCAAGCGTCGTTCCATGCCGGCCCGCCTGCACCAGCATCGTCGAGATCAGCGTTTTGGAAAGACCCAGCCTGCGGAAGAGGCGGGCTTCCGACATCAGACGCGGGGGAACATGCAGTTCGGCCTGTGGCGCCGGGCATACGGGCGCGATGCCGATTGCAGTGGCGAAAGCGACGTCGTCGGGATATTCTGCCAATCGCATGCAGCCACCACTGCCGTGCAAACGGCAGCGCCCTATTGAAACCCCAAGTTGATTGTAATGGTGTACAACGGAATTTCATCCTTTAAATTACACTGGCTTCTTGCGCTTTGCCTGTTGATAGCGGTGGGCCCGCCGGGTGCTGCCGCGCAGGAACGGCCGTCGGTCGATCTGCCGATCCTCTTTGACACGCGTGAACGCATCGCCCGCCCGGACCTTTCGGGGATCGTCCGTCTGCGCTTTCTGACCACCGTGGATTTCCCGCCGTTCAATTTCATCGACCAGACAGGCAAGCTCGCCGGCTTTCACGTGGATCTCATTCGTGAAATCTGCCGCGAACTCGCCCTGACGGACAAATGCCAGGTCCAGGCCGTGACTTTTCCGGAACTGGAGAAGGCGCTGGTCGACGGCAATGGCGAGGCGGTCGCCGCGGGCGTGGCCGTCACGGCAGCGCTGCGGGAGCGTTTCGTCTTTTCCCGGCCGTTCATGCGCCTGCCCGCCCGCTTCGCGGTGGCAAAGAAGACAGCGCCGGCCGATGAGACAGCCGCGGCGCTCTATGGAAAACGGGTGGGTGTCATCGCCGGCAGCGCGCATCAGGCGATGCTGGGCACGTTCTTCCCGCGCATTCAGCCGGAGGCGTTTCCCGATCGTGCGGCGCTGTTTTCCGCCATGAAGGATGGCAAGGTGGAGGCCGTCTTCGGCGATGGCCTGCAACTGGCCTTCTGGACGAACGGGACGGATTCCGCCAATTGCTGCCGCCTCTTTGACGGTCCCTACCTGTCCGAACTGTTTCTCGGCGAAGGATTGGCCATCATGGTCCGCAAGGAGGACGCCGTGCTGGCCGAGGCGATCGACCATGCGCTGCTGGCCCTGTCGCGCAACGGCCGCTTGCAGGAAATCTACCTGCGGTATTTCCCGATCAACCTCTACGGCGGCTGAGTGAGGGTTTTTCCAGCCGGTTACTGGCTCGCCCAGATGATGCGGGCGATCCAGTCGATATCGTCCATCTCGAAGTTGCGGTTCGGGTGCTCCGGATTCAGCGAGACGAGCTCGATGGTGCGCGGGCTCTGGCGGTGCAGCACCTTGGCCATGACCTCGCCCTCCCGGGTCTTCACGACGACGCGGTCGCCGCGCCGCACCTGCGCACCCGGCTCGACGATCAGCACGTCGCCGTCGCGATAGAGCGGCATCATGCTGTCGCCCTGCACCTCAAGCGCATAGACGCCCGCCTTGCGGTCCGGCGAGGCGGGAAATTCCACCACGTCCCAGCCCTGACCAGCGGGAAAGCCGCCGTCGTCGAAAAAGCCGCCGGCGCCTGCCTGAGCGAAACCGAGCAGGGGAATGGTGCCGATCTGGGGAGGAAAACTGTCCTGCGGCAGAACGGCCTCGCGCACCGCATCGGTGTGCGTGAAGAACTCGTCAATGGAGGCGCCCGTCGCGTCGAGCACCTTGGCGATCGATTCGGTCGAAGGCCAGCGCTGGCGGCCGTCCGTGCCCTGGCGCTTCGATTTGTTGAAAGACGTCGGATCAAGCCCGGCACGGCGGGCAAGCCCGGACGGGGAGAGTCGGTTGCGTTCGGCAAGGGCGTCGATCGCGGCCCAGATCCGGTCATGGGAGAACATGTTGTAAAACCCTGCCAAGGCGGCGGACCGGCCAGTGCCGGTCCGATTGATCGGAAGCATAGCCAAGGACGGTTTGCGAGTAAAGAAAAAAGGATTATTTTCCTGTATCGTTTTCCGCCCGATTTTCGGCTGCGCGCCGCCGCGCCACGACGCTTTCGCGCCAGATGGTGAAGATGCCGGCGGCAACGACGATGACGGAGCCCAGAACCATATTGAAGTTCAGCGTTTCGCCGAAGATGCTGACGCCGATAATCGCCGCCAGCACGACCTGCAGATAGGTCAGTGGCTGGACGGCGGCGGCGTCGAGCAGGTCGTAGGCCCGGATCAGGAAATAGTGGCTCGACATGCCGGTGATGCAGAGCAGCCCCATCCAGAGCCAGTCGACAGGGGCAAGATTGGTCCAGAAGAAAGGGCCGACGAGGGAGATTGCCGCAGCCCCCGCCACGCCGGTGTAGAAGAAGCTTGTCGAAGCCGTGTCATCCCGGCTGACAAGGCGCGTTGCGATCACATAGAGCGCAAACATCAATGCAGAGACGAGCGGCAGCAGAACGGGGAGGTCGAAGTCGCTGCCGGCGGGGTTAAGGATGACCAGCACGCCACATAGGCCGACGCCGATCGCTGTCCAGCGCCGCCAGCCGACACGCTCGCCGAGCAGCGGCATCGAAAGCAGCGCGACGAAGATCGGCCCCGATGCCAGGAGCGCCTGCGAATGGGCAAGGCCAACGATGGTGAAGGCGGTGATGGTGATGACAATCTGGACGGCGAGAAGAATGCCGCGCAGGATTTGCAGGACCGGCCGTTTCGTCGCCGCCACGACTTTCAGGCCGCCCGGGCTGCGCGCGCCCAATGCCATGACGAAGATGGCAAAGGCCCAGAAGCGCAGCATCGCGATGAAGACAGGCGGATAGGCGCTGCCGAGATGTTTAGAGATGGCGTCCTGCAGGCTGAAGATCAGGATCGCCAGCAGCGTGAAGCCGTAGCCGAGTCGTTTGGAATCCATGGTCCGCGCATATACCCGTCCCGCCCTGCTTGCACGTGCAAACTTGCGCCTCACCGGACTTTTCGTGGTGGTTTACGCGGCAAGGCGCAAAGAGGGAGAAAAATTTCCTACCCCCTGATTTCCAGCCACTTTCGCGGCGGCGAACGGCGCGCTATCAAGGCGCAGGCGCGCTTTCGCTGCGCCGTCGAGGTTCATCCCGTGCACAAGACTGTTTCTTCCGGCATTTTGTTGACGTCGTTTGCCTATTTCCTGTTTTCCGTGCAGGACGCTTCCGTCAAATGGCTCGTGGTGGCCCTGCCGGTCTGGCAGATCCTTTTCGTGCGCAGCGTCACGATCTTTTCGCTCTGCTTCGCCTTCGGTGGGCCACCGGTCCTCAAGGCCGCGTATCGTTCGCCGGTGCTGAAGCCGCTCTTCCTGCGCAATCTCCTGCTGCTGGCAGCCTGGCTTTCCTACTATACGGCGGCACGCGATCTCGGGCTCGCCGAGTTGACGACGCTGTACTACGCCTCGCCGGTCGTCATGACGATCCTGTCCGTACCGATCCTCGGCGAGAAGGTGCCGGGCTATCGCTGGCTTGCCGTTGCGACCGGTTTCGTCGGCGTGGTCATCGCCTGCGGAGTTGCGGTCAAGGGGCTGGAACTGTCGCTGCCCGTCTATCTCGCCCTGCAGGCCGCCATCTTCTGGGCGATCGCGACGGTGCTTCTGCGCAAGACGGCGCTGCAGGAGCGCACGCAGGTGCAAATGGTCATATCGAGCGGCCTGTTCGTCCTCTACACCGCCCTGGTCGTGCCCTTCGTCTGGCAGCCGATATCGTCCCTCGACCTCGTGTTGATGGCGGGAACGGGCGTGCTTGCCGGTATTGGCCAGTTTGCCCTGTTCGAGGGCATGCGCCGGGCGCCCGTCTCGGTGCTGGCGCCGTTCGAATATTCCTCGCTCATCTGGGCCTTCGGGCTCGGTTATCTCATCTGGAGCGACGTGCCCGGCTCGAATGTCTTTGTCGGTGCTGCGCTGATCGTTTCCGCTGGCTTGATCATCATCGCCACCGAGCGTTTTCGTGCCCGTTTCGGGGTGCCCACATGAGCGCTAAGTTGCGAAACAACCAAAAGAATCCTTGATTTTCGTTTTTCGTCGGTTGCGTACACACCGCATGACGATATTGTCGCCGTCGAGCTGGCAGCTTTAACCGGGGGGTGGAATGCCAATATCGAACGCCGCATTCGTGCGGTCGACCATCATCCTGTTGGTAGCAGGCATGATCGCGTTGCTCGGCATTGTCGGCACGTCGCTTTGGCTTGTCAGCAAGGTGCAGACCTATTTTGCCGAACTGGTCGATGTGCGTGAAGTGCGCAGCTCCGCCGCCGATCTGTTGTCCACGCTGAAAGACGCCGAGACGGGCCAGCGCGGTTTCGTCATCACTGGTGAGGTGAGTTTCCGCGAGCCCTATGATGAGGCATTGAAGGCCGTGGCCGAACGGCAGCGGCTGCTTGGCGAAAAGGCTGCCGGCTTTCCCGCCTATGCCGAGCGTATCCCCGAGATAAATCGCCTCGTTGCCGACAAGCTCGCGGAGCTTGCCGAAACGGTTGTTGCTGTCGAAAGCGGGCAAGCGGCGAATGCCGTCACGCTCGTCAAAACCGACCGTGGCCGCCTGCTGATGGATCAACTCCGTGACCAGCTCGGTGACATCATGGCCGACGCGGATCGCCGCCTGGAAGCGGGCGTGATCGACACGCTGTGGTCAGCCGGTGCGCTCCGATGGACGACGGTCATCGGGGCGATTGCCATCATCGCCGTGCTGGGCGGCGCTGCGGTCATCGTTGCGCAATATACCCGCGACATCGTCGTCGCGCGCCGCGAGGTCGAGACGCTGAACGCCACGCTGGAAAAGCGCGTCGACGAGCGGACGGAGGAACTGATCCGCGCCAACCAGGAAGTGCAGCGTTTCGCCTATATCGTCACGCACGATCTGCGCGCGCCCCTCGTCAACATCATGGGGTTCACCAGCGAGCTGCAGGCCTCGCTTGCCGCCATCCAGGGCTACGTGCTGGCCGACGAAAAGCCGCCAAGCGTCGATGATATCCTCGAGGCACGTCGCGCCGTCTCCGAGGATCTGCCGGAGGCAATCGGCTTCATCCGCTCCTCCACCAAGAAGATGGACGGGCTCATCAATGCCATCCTGAAGATTTCGCGCGACGGGCGACGCGAACTCAAGATCGAGCGCGTCGACATCAAGACGCTCATCGAGACGGGGGCCGCAGCGGTCAATCACCAGGTCAGCGAATCCGATGGCGAGATCACCATCGATGAAAAACTGCCCACCGTCATTTCCGACCGGCTGTCGCTCGAGCAGGTGTTCGGCAACCTCTTCGACAATGCCATCAAATATCAGTCGCCGGATCGGCCGCTGCGCATTTCCGTCACGGCGCGCAATGCGGGCCGGGCCGGTTTCTATATCGAGTTCACCGACAATGGCCGCGGCATCGCGCCGGAGGATCACGAGCGGGTGTTCGAACTGTTTCGTCGCTCCGGCACGCAGGATCGGCCCGGTGAAGGCATTGGCCTGGCGCATGTGCGTTCACTGATGCGCAATCTTGGTGGTGATATTGTTGTCAAATCCGAACTCGGGCAGGGGACGACCTTCGTGCTTCGTCTGCCGCCCGACCTCAGCAAAGTTGTCAGGAGTATGCAGGCATGAACGGACTGGGCAAGGAAGTCACCATCGTCATGATCGAGGATGATGAGGGCCATGCGCGCCTCATCGAGAAGAATATCCGCCGCGCCGGCGTACACAACGAGGTCGTGCCCTTCACCAACGGCACGGAGGCCCTCGATTTCGTGCTCGGCAAGGATCGCTCGGGTCTTGCCAGCGCCGGACGGTTCCTGCTCATCCTGCTCGACCTAAACCTGCCGGACATGTCGGGCATCGATATCCTGCAGAAGATCAAGACCAACACCCACACCAAGCGCCTGCCGGTCGTCATTCTCACGACGACGGACGACGAGCGGGAAATCCAGCGCTGCTACGATCTCGGTGCCAATGTCTACATCACGAAGCCTGTCGAATACGAGAGCTTCGCGCATGCGATCCGCCAGCTCGGCCTGTTCTTTTCCGTGATCCAGATTCCCGAGACGCAGTAAATGAAGGAAGGCCCCGTCCGCATTCTCTATATCGACGACGACCCGATCCTTGCCCGGCTCGCCGAGCGGGCGCTTGGCCGTCTCGGTTACGAGGTGTCGCATGCGGAGGACGTGGAGCGGGGCCGCGCGCTTTTTGCCGAAGGTGGTTTCGATGCCGTCGTGCTGGACCATTTCCTGAAATCCGGCACGGGCCTGTCCTTCCTCATGGAGCTTGCGGATGCGCCCGGCGCCGTTCCGGTCGTCTATGTGACGGGGTCCAGCGATGCCCAGGTTGCCGTCGAGGCGCTGAAGGCCGGAGCGGCGGACTATGTCATCAAATCCGTCGGTGACGACTTCATGCCGCTGCTCGCCAACGCGCTCGGCCAGGCGCTGGAGAATGCGGAACTGAAACGGGCAAAGCAGAGGGCCGAACAGGAAATCCGCGCCGCCAAGGAGCGGGCCGAAGTGCTGCTCGCCGAGGTGAACCACCGTGTCGGCAATTCGCTGGCGCTCGTCGCGGCCCTGATCCGGCTGCAGATGTCGAGCGCATCCGACGCGGCGGTGAAGGACGCGCTCGCCGAAACGCAGGCCCGCATCACCGCCATCGCCGGTATTCACCGTCGGCTCTATACGTCCGAGGATGTGCGCAACGTCGACATGGGCGCTTATCTCTCGACGCTGTTGTCCGAACTCGACACCTCGATGAAGAGCCAGAGCCGGAACGTGCGCCTCAACCGCATGCTGGAGCCGCTGCATATCCCGACCGACCGCGCCGTCTCGCTCGGCGTGATCGTCACCGAGCTCGTCACCAATGCCTTCAAATACGCCTATGGCGAGACGGGCGGCGAGGTGCGCGTCGGCTTCACCCGGCTCGATGCGCAAAACGCGCTGCTCTTTGTCGAGGACGATGGCATCGGCTGGCGCGGCGAGGGGCCTGTGCGCGGCACCGGCCTTGGCTCCAAGATCATCGGCGCGATGGCCGGCAGCCTCGGCGCCAAGCTGGAATATGCCGCGCGCGCTGCCGGGACACGGGCAGAGCTGCTGGTCCGCATGGGAGACGCCACCCGCCCGGCGTGAGTTTTGTTTGCCGCGCAAGCAAACGACCCGGATGCAGGGGAACATCCGGGCCGTCCTGGGAGGTCAGTGACGATGCGGCTTACTTGCAGACCTTGATCCGCTTGATGATGACATTGCCGTAGTAGTCGTAGGACTTGATCTTCTTGATGAAGCAATAGGGCTGGTAGTCGTAGCTGTAGTAGCCGGCCTGCGAGGGAGCGGCGAAGGAAACCGCGGCAACGAGGGCAACGGTGGCGGAAACGATGAACTTGCGCATGGGGTCTCTCCTGATCTCTGGTTGGGGATGAGCCTCTCTCATCCAGTGATCAGACTGTCCCACATCGCCTTCCATCGCGCTGTTCCGTATGGAACAGGCGCCGTTGACGCGCGGCGCGGCTGACCTAGCTAGAGGGTTTTCATCGTCAAAGGAGCGTCAGGCATGGAAACGCAGGAACTCCATCGCGGTCGTCTCATCGACCATATCCAACTCGTCGTGCACAATCTGGCCGCAAGCCGCCGCTTCTACGAAGCGGTTTTCGACGCGCTGAAAATTCCGATAGCCGGCACGGGTGCGGATTATTTCTGGGCGGATGAGGTGTTCATCTCGAGCATCGACAGCGAAGCGGCGGCCGGAAAGCTGACCGGGCGGCACCACCTGGCCTTTCAGGCCGCGGACAAGGCCATGGTCGAAGCGTTCCATGTGGCTGGCCTGGAGGCCGGCGGCAAGGACAATGGCGGACCGGGCGAGCGGCCCTACCATCCCGGATATTTCGCCGCCTTCCTCATCGATCCCGACGGCAACAATATAGAGGCGGTCTATCACGGCGATGCGAAACGCAGCACGCCGTCCGTGAAGATCACCTTCTAGGCGTCGTCGAGCGCAACGGTTTTCAGCGGCTTGCCGCCATCGATGAAGAGCTGTCCGCTGGCCACAAGGGCTTTTGCGATCCGAGCCCGGGCAAGTCGACCGGCCTCGGGATGGCGCCTGTCAAGCGCGCCGACACGGATGGCAACGGCAAGATCGAACGGCACTTCGCCGGGTTCGAGCACGAAATCTTCGGCGGCGACGCAGCGATAGGCGAGGCAGCCAGAGGCGATTTCGGCTTCCGACCCGGCAACGGCCTGCCGGATCGCGGTTTCGGAACGGTCGATCGCCAGGACGTGTCCGTCGCCGATGCGGCGGGCGATCTCACGGGCCATGGCGCCCGGGCCGCAGCCGATTTCGAGAACGCGTTGCCCCGGTTTAAGGGGCAACGCTTCGATGATTTCCAGGAGACGGGCCGAGAGGTCCCGCGTCATGGCCGGGAAAGGCGGCTCAGGCCGCCTTCTTCTCCTGCGGGGCGAAGCGGCTGTAGAAGGTCTCGCCCTTGGCGGCCATGTCCTTCAGCAGCGGCGTCGGCTGGAAATGGCTGCCGTATTTCGCGGCAAGCGTTTCGCACAGGTCCACGAACGTCTTCACGCCCATGCCGTCGATATAGGACAGCGTGCCGCCGGTATAGGGCGCAAAACCGAAGCCGAGGATGGAGCCGACATCGGCCTCGCGCGGGTCGGTGACGATACCCTCTTCCATGGTGCGGGCGGCTTCCAGCGCGATGGTGACGAGCAGGCGCTCCTTCAGCACCTTGACGTCGACATCCTCCGCTTTCTGCTGCGGGTAGAGGTCCTTCAGGCCCGGCCACAGCTTTTTCTTAGCCGGCTTCGGCGGGTAGTCGTAGAAGCCCTTGCCGGCCTTGCGCCCGAGGCGGCCTTCGCCTTCGACCATCTTCGTCACGAGTTCCATGTGGCGCGGATCGACCGACTGGGGGCCAAGATCGGCGATGGAGGCCTTGAAGATCTTGTAGGACAGATCGACGGCGACCTCGTCGTTGAGCGACAGCGGGCCGACCGGCATGCCGGCCATCTTGGCGGCATTCTCGATCATCGCCGCCGGCACGCCTTCGATCAGCATGTCATAGGCCTCAGCCATGTAGCGGAAGACGCAGCGGTTGACGTAGAAGCCGCGCGTGTCGTTGACGACGATCGGCGTCTTCTTGATGGCGGCGACATAGTCGAGTGCCGTGGCGAGCGCCTTGTCGCCCGTCTCCTTGCCGAGGATGACTTCGACCAGCATCATCTTGTCGACCGGCGAGAAGAAGTGGATGCCGATGAACTGGTTCGGGCGCTTGGAATTCTTCGCAAGACCGGTGATCGGCAAGGTCGAGGTGTTGGAGGCGAAGATGGCGTCCTCGCGCAGCACGGCCTCGATCTTTTCCGTGACCTCCTTCTTGACGTTCCGGTCCTCGAAGACGGCCTCGATGACGAGGTCGGCATCGGCGAGGCTGGCATAGTCGGGTGTCGGCGTGATGAGGGAGAGCAGCTTTTCGCCATCCTCCTTCGACATGCGGCCCTTGCCGATAGCGCCGGTGACGAGGCCCTCGGAGTGTGCCTTGCCCTTGTCGGCGGCCTCCTGGTCGCGGTCGATCAACACGACCGGAATGCCCGCAGCGGCGGTGACGTAAGCGATGGAGGCGCCCATGAAGCCGGCGCCGACGACGGCGACCTTCTTGATCTCCGACTTCGGGACGCCGGCCGGGCGGCGTGCGCCCTTGCCGAGCTCCTGCATGGAGATGAACAGCGACCGGATCATCGAGAAGGCTTCGGTCGTCTGGAGGATATAGGTGAAGTAGCGCTGCTCGATCTTCAGGCCCGTCTCGAAGGGCACTTGCAGGCCTTCATAGACGCATTTCAGGATGGCGAGCGCGCCCGGATAGTTGCCGGCGGTCTCGCGGCGCAGGATTGCCGGTGCCGCTGGCCAGAGCTGGGCCGAAGCGGGCGTCCAAATGCCGCCGCCGGGAGCCTTGAAGCCCTTTTCGTCCCACGGCTGGACCGGCTTGAGGCCGTCCTTGATCATCTGCTTGGAGGCCGGGATGAGCTGGTCGGGCTC
This sequence comes from Shinella kummerowiae, assembly GCF_009827055.1. Lineage (GTDB taxonomy): Bacteria > Pseudomonadota > Alphaproteobacteria > Rhizobiales > Rhizobiaceae > Shinella > Shinella kummerowiae. The sequence goes on along the minus strand of NZ_WUMK01000002.1, from coordinate 285,091 downwards.
GACCACCTGGTGCACGAGGTTCATCGCCTTGGCGCGGGCGGCCGTCAGCGACGAGCCGGTCGTCATCATCTGCAGCGCGTCCTGCGCATTGGCAAGGCGCGGCACGCGTTGGGTGCCGCCAGCGCCCGGGAAGATGCCGACCTTGACTTCAGGCAGGGCGATCTTGACGGACTTGGCATTCGAGGCAACGCGGCCGTGGCAGGCGAGCGACATTTCAAAGGCGCCGCCCATGCAGGTGCCGTTGATGGCCGACACCCAGGGCTTGCCGCAGGTTTCGAGCTTGCGGAACAGCCAGGTCATGCGGCCGGTGGCTTCGAACAGTCTCTGCACGGCGGTCGCGGGATCGGTCGCGCGTGCGTCCTTCAAGAGGTCGAAGCTCGCCTTGATCATGGAGAGATCGGCGCCGCCGGAGAAGGAGGACTTGCCGGAGGTGATGACCACGCCCTTGACGGCGCTGTCTGCCACGACCTGGTCGATGATGGTGTCCAGCTCGTCCATCACCTCGATGGTGAAGACGTTCATCGACTTGTCGGGCATGTCCCAGGTGACCAGAGCAATGCCGTCGGCGTCGGTCTCGATGGTGAAATTCTTGTATGCGCTCATGGGTTCTCCCCCTCAGTAGAGAATGGGTTCGATGTGCAGCGAGGCTTTGCCTTCGCCGCCATACGCCTGTTTCGTCGTGTTGATCGCAATGAGCCGGCCGTCACGCTCGAGGCGGATGGTGAAGCCCGGTGCGACCGCCTTGCGGAGCGCCGAGCGATTCACCCGCATCGAAAAGCGGATGGAATGCCGATTGCCCCTGCTGATGACTGTGGTCTGAGCGATGCGCTGCGCCGGGGCATCCATGATGCCCTGCTCCTCCAGCCGGATCGTTAGCCGGCCAACAGGAACGGGACCGCTCGCCACATTGGTGACAGTGCCCGACAGGACGAAGCGATCACCGGCCTCGGCGGAGGAGGTGATGAGACCTGCCCCGATGAGGGTGAGGAAGCTGCGGCGGGTCGGGTTCGCCATGGTCAGACCCGTTCGATGATCGTCGCCGTACCCATGCCGGCGCCGATGCAGAGCGTGACGACGGCGGTGTTGAGGTCGCGGCGCTCCAGTTCGTCGAGCACGGTGCCGAGGATCATCGCGCCGGTCGCGCCGAGCGGATGGCCCATGGCGATGGCGCCGCCGTTGACGTTGATCTTGTCGTGCGGGATGTCGAAGGCCTGCATGTAGCGCAGAACCACGGCGGCGAAGGCTTCGTTGAGCTCGAAAAGGTCGATGTCGGAAAGCTGCATGCCGGCACGGGCGAGCAGTTTTTCCGTGACGTCGACCGGGCCCGTGAGCATGAGCGCCGGATCGGAGCCGATATTGGCGAAGGCCTTGATGCGGCCGCGCGCCGTCTTGCCGAGGATGTTGCCGCCCTCCTTCGAACCGAGCAGCACGGCGGCGGCGCCGTCGACGATGCCCGACGAGTTGCCGGCGTGGTGCACGTAGTTGATGCCTTCGATTTCCGGATGGGCCTGGATGGCGACGGCTTCGAAGCCGCCCATTTCGCCGGGCATCTGGAAGGAAGGGTTGAGCGAGGCGAGCGCCTGCATGTCGGTGCCGGGGCGCATGTGCTCGTCATGGGCGAGGATCGTCAGGCCATTGATATCCTTCACCGGCACGACGGCGTTCTTGAAATAGCCCTTTTCCCAGGCGTGCGCCGCGCGCTTCTGGCTCTCGACGGCATAGGCGTCGACGTCGTCGCGGGAAAAACCGTATTTGGTGGCGATCAGGTCGGCCGAGACACCCTGCGGCATGAAGTAGGCCGGGAAGTTGACCGAGGGGTCCATGAACCACGAGCCGCCCGACATGCCGAGGCCGACGCGGGACATGCTCTCGACGCCACCGGCGATGACGATATCGTCCGCACCCTGGGCGATCTTCGCCGCACCAAGGTTCACGGCATCGAGACCGGAGGCGCAGAAGCGCGACAGCTGGATGCCCGGCGCCTTGGTCGAATAGCCGGCCTCGAAGGCAGCGGCCTTGGGGATGACCGAGCCGGCATCCATGACGGGATCGACGCAGCCCATGACGATGTCGTCAACCTTTGTCGTATCGAGCCCGTTGCGGTCGCGCACCGCTTCCAAAACCTTGGCGGCGAGACGGACGGACGGCACTTCGTGCAGCGAACCGTCCTTCTTGCCGCGCCCGCGCGGGGTGCGCACATGATCGTAGATGAAGACGTCGGTCATTTCAGTTTCTCCTCACTGCGGCCATTCGGTCGCTATCGGTGCAGGCGCACCCGAAATTCACTTTAAGGTCCACTTGCCTCGCCGATCATCTTCGGCAGAGACAAGCCGTCCCTTCTTTCTCAACTCGGTCGCCGCCCATCGCATGTCATATTGCCATGAATAGAACAGTTCGCTTTCGCGAAGTTCCTTTTCGTGGTGCGACCAAATGTGTTGTGCGACGAAGAGGATCGAAGCCGTGCCATTGTTGGCTTTAAGAGCTTCGACCACCCAATCAGTCAGATCAGCTTTCGTTGCCATTTCTCCCCCCGAAGATGCGGCTTACTTGTGCTTCAGAACGCCTCTGCCGCCAGTTCCATCGTCGTGTCCGCACCGGCCTCGATGCGGGTCTTGCGCAGAGCGGTTTCCGGCATCAGGCGCTCCATGAAGAACTTTGCCGTGGTGAGCTTGTTCTTCAGGAAATCCTCACGCTCGCCCGCACCGTTTGCAAGGCCTTCCTCGGCCGCCTTGGCGATCTTGGCCCACATGTAGCCGATGACGACGAGGCCGAAGAGGTGCATGTAATCGGTCGAGCCGGCGCCGGCATTGTCGGGCTTGGCCATGGCGTTCTGCATGAACCACATGGTTCCGGCCTGCAGGTCGTTCAAGCCCTTCTTGAGGCTCTTGGTGAAAGCGGAGAGCTTTTCGTCATTGCGGTTCTCCTCGCAGAAATCGCCGATTTCCTTGAAGAGGGCCATGACGGCGCGGCCGCCATTCATGCCGAGCTTGCGGCCGACGAGGTCGAGGGCCTGAATGCCGTTCGCGCCTTCATAGATCATGGCGATGCGCGCATCACGCACATACTGGCTCATGCCATGTTCTTCGATATAGCCGTGGCCACCAAAAACCTGCTGGGCCATGACGGCGTGGTCGAATCCCTTGTCGGTCAAGACGCCCTTGAGGATCGGCGTCATCAAGCCGAGGATGTCGTCGGCGTCCTGGCGTTCCTTTTCGTCCGTGGCGCGGTGGGCGATGTCGGATTTCAGCGCGGTCCACAGCGTGAAGGCACGACCGCCCTCGGTCCAGGCCCTGATGGTCATCAGCGTGCGACGGATGTCCGGGTGCACGATCAGCGGATCGGCCTTGCCGCCCGGGTTCTTGACGCCGGAAAGCGAGCGGCCCTGCAGGCGCTCGCGGGCATAGCTGGCGGCGTTCTGGTAGGCGACCTCGGCAATCGACAGGCCCTGCAGGCCGACGCCGAGACGGGCCTCGTTCATCATGACGAACATGGCGTTGAGGCCCTTGTTCTCCGCGCCGATGAGGAAGCCCTTCGCTTCGTCATAGTTCATGACGCAGGTGGCGTTGCCGTGGATGCCCATCTTGTGTTCGATCGCGCCGCACGAGACGCCGTTCTTGTCGCCCGGCGTACCGTCGTCCTTGAGCAGGAACTTCGGCACGATGAAAAGCGAAATACCCTTCACGCCCTCCGGTGCGCCCTCAATGCGGGCGAGCACCAGATGCACGATGTTCTCCGACATGTCGTGGTCGCCGGCGGAAATGAAGATCTTCTGGCCGGAAATCTTGTAGGAACCGTCGCCCTGCGGCACGGCCTTGGTGCGCAGCAGGCCGAGGTCGGTGCCGCAATGGGGCTCCGTCAGGTTCATCGTGCCGGTCCAGGTGCCTTCCACCATCTTCGGCAGATAAGCGGCCTTCTGTTCGTCGGAGCCGTGCACGAGGATCGCGGCGATCGCGCCCTGCGTCAGGCCCGGATACATGGTGAGCGCCATGTTGGCAGACGACATGTATTCGCCGACGGCGGTGTGCAGCACATAGGGCAGGCCCTGGCCGCCGAATTCTTCCGGCACGGCGAGGCCCATCCAACCGCCCTGGCGGTAGAGGTCGTAGGCTTCCTTGAAACCCTTCGGCGTCTTCACGGTCGCGTCGTCGTTGCGCACGCAACCTTCCTGGTCACCCGAAAGGTTGACCGGGAACAGCACTTCCTCGGCGACCTTCGCGGCCTCGCCGGCAATTGCCTCCACCATGTCGCCCGTCGCGTCGGCGAAGCCGGGCAGGTTGTTGTACCGCTCCAGCGCCAGAACGTCGTTCAGGATGAAAAGCGTGTCATTCACAGGGGCCTTGTAGATCGGCATTTTTCGCGTTCCTCACCTATCCCGCGGACATGAGTCCGGTCCTTGGAGCGGGATACTATAAAACTTTGACGTTTGCGTAAACGTCAAAACGCAAACGGCCGCGAATTTTTCCTTGGGGCGAATGGACTGTGAGGTGGGCGGTGCGCGCGACCGCGCTGGATATGCCTCCCATCGACGACCGCGGCTGTGCCGCAACCGGTCGTCTTTCCCTCCAAAGAGCATTCTATGAGCAAATCGTTAAAAAAATTCCGGGGCGGTTAACCCCTTGTTTACCACGTTTCATGAATTGTGGCGCTTGAGGGCGTGGGATCGGGAATCATTCGTTTCCCCCTGTGAACCCCGGGCGGCAGGTCCGGATTAGACAGGGACGATGCTGTTTCCCCACTGCGCATGCGGTGTTTGACGGCGGTCAAGAAACCTCCCGCCGAAATGGAATTAAGGGCGCAGCCGGGCGGCAGTGCCTTCAAGGGTATCTCCCGGCAGGCCGGACGGCCGCCAAAGTGAGGCGAAAGATGAACGGATCGCGAAACCCGCAACGCCCAGGCGAAAGATCCTCGCTGGATGCGCTCAATCGCACGATCGAAGGGCTCGAGGCCCGCATCGAGGGACTGATGGCGACCGGTCGCGACACACGCGGCCGCGGTGAGGAGCGTCTTGCGCCGCGCGGCGAACAGGCGCGTTACGAACCCACGCGCACCATCCCGCTGCGGGACGACCCGGTCTCCGAAATCATGCAGCGCCAGCGCGCCATCGAAGGCGGTCGTGATCGTGTCGCCCAGCGTGTCGAGCGTCGCCCGGTTTCCGGCGATCATTATGCTGCGGCCCAACAGGCCCATGCCGCCTATGGCGGCCACCAGGCTGCCGCGCCCGCCCGCGCCGAAGGGTCCGTCGAGGACATTGCCAAGGCGCTCGTTTCGCTGCGCCAGGACCTGAAGAAGGACATTGCCGACGGGCTGGAGCGCGAGATGCAGTCGCTGCGCTCGGAAATCCGCGGCATCCGCCAGACGGCCGAAGGCCGCGGCAACAATGATGACCTGCGCGAGGAGCTGCTCAGGCTCTCCACCGGCATCAACCAGCTCGGCCGCCAGTCTGGCCAGACGGAAGGGCTGCGCGTCGAGTTCGACGAACTGCGTTCCGTGCTCGACGGGCTTGCCCGCGAGGATTCGGTTCGCCGCATGGAAGACCGCTGGACGGGCGTCGAAAAGAAGCTCTCGGCTTTCGACCAGACCCGCGACGACGAACTGGTGGCGCTTGCCTATCGGCTCGATGAATTGAAGAACCAGATCGGCGCGGTCAGCGCCACGCCGGCGATCCACGCGCTGGAAGGCAAGATGGAGACCATTGCCCGCGCCATCGACATGCTGGCGCGCCAGGCCAAGCCGGAAGACAGCCGTTTTGCTTCCGCCGTCACAACGCAGTTCGAAGGACTGGATGCGCGCCTCGACGAAATCAGCCGCGCGATTGCCGCCGCCGGCCGCATGCAGCAGTCGTCTGCCGCCGACAACCCCATGATGCAGCGTCTCGAAAGCCGCATCGCCGACCTTGCCGGTCAGCTCGACGTGATCGCCCACCGCCCGGCGCCCGTGCAGGAACAGGGCCTTGGCCTGCGTCTGGATGCGCTCGCCGGCCGCATCGAGGAACTGTCGAACGAGCGTGCGGCGCTGCGTCTCGAAGAGCGCATCGAGCAGCTTTCGCTGATGCTGGAACAGAGCCAGCAGGCCGCTCCCGTCCGCGAAAACGAAGACCTTGCTCTCTATCTCTCCGACATTTCCCGCAAGATCGACGCCCTCGACCAGGGCAGCGTCAACGACCAGCTGGCCGAACGCCTGGACGCACTCGCTCGCCGCATCGACGGCCTCGACACGCCGGTCGGCTCGCCATTCCAGGAGGATCGCTTCTCGCATATCGAAGGCCGGCTCTCGGCCATCGCCGATCGGCTGGATGCGACCCGCGTCGCGCCTGCCGGCGACCAGGAAGCGTTGCGCGGCCTCGAGGCGCAGATCGCCCATCTGTCCACGCTGATCAGCACGCCGTCTTCCACGGTCGCCGCCATGCCCAACGAGTTCGAGAGCCGTCTGGCGACGATCGAGGACTACATGGCGACCAATGACGAATATATCGTCGAGGCCGCCCGCCAGGCCGCCGAAGCGGTGATGGAAGCCTATCGCCATGCCGGCCCCGCGGCATCCGCCTCGACTGACATGGACGCGATCGCCGGCCTTGCCGACGACCTGCGCGCGCTGGAAGAGCTGACCCGCTCGAGCGAGGACCGCACCGCCCGCACCTTCGATGCCCTGCACGACACGCTGGTGCAGATCGCGGGCCGCCTGGAACAGCTCGATGCGCCGCGCGAAACCTTCGGCCGCCGTGAGACCGCGCTCCCGCGTGCAGAAATGCCACGCGCCGACATGCCGGCCATGGATTTCGGCCGCGCCGCCGAGTCCGCCACCAACGCGTACGGTAACGACTACCCTTTTGACGACGACGGCTTCGGCTCGCGCGAGACCCGCCAGGCCGAAGTCGAGGAGCCGCGCGAGGAAAGCCGCTACGCCGAGATCGAGGTCGAGAACATCCCCGTGCCGGAGCGCCCGGAGCTGGAAGAGACCGTCGTGGAAGAGGCAGCCGGCCTTGCGAAGGACCAGCCCGCCGGCGCCCAGCCCAAGGTCGGCCTGCTGGCCGGCCTGAAGCGCCGCCTCGTGCCGGGCCGCAAGGACGCCACGCCACCAACCGAGCGCCGCCAGATCGATCCGACACCCTCGATCGATCCCACCGACGAGCTGGCGCCGGAAGAAGCGAACCAGTTGCTGGAGCCGGGCTCCGGCGTGCCTGACGTCCGCCGTATCCTGGAGCGCGTGCGCGCCGGTCAGGCCTCGGGCAATCGTCCGACAACGGGCGTCGATGGCGACAAGGCAGCCCAGCAGATCGCCGCCGCCCGCCGTGCCGCAAAGGTTGCCGCCGAGGAAACCGACGCGATTTCCCGCGTTGCCCCGGCCAAGAAGGACGACAAGGTGGCGAAGGGCGAAAAGCCGGCCTCCGCCCTGTCGCGTCACCGCCGGCCGATCCTGCTTGCCGTCGGCGCCGTGCTTCTGGCGATCATGTCCTATCCGCTGGTCAGCACGCTGGTGACGGGCGACGAGGCTCCTGTTGTCGTCGAGCAGACCGTGATCGACACGAACGAGACCGCACCGGTCGAAACCACGACCGGCTCGGGCGAAGCCGTGACCGCCAACACCGCCGCTGCACCGGTTGCCGGCGAAGAGGCGGTGACCGATCCGACCCCTGCCGAGGGCGCGGACGAGCGCGGCCTTTCCGGCACCGAGACGCAGCAAAGCACGGAGACGGATCCTGTCATCGAGACGCCGCCGACACATACCTCGGCAACCGGCTCCGACGCCCTGACGGCTCCGGCCACGACCGACGGCAATGCGACGGCAGGTTTCGAGCCGGTCACGACGCCGGAAGCCGAGCCGCTTGCGGACACCAAGGACACCGGCGCTGCTGCCGAGACCGCACCGGTCAACCAGACCCAGACGGCGGCGATCGTCGTTCCGGACGTCATCACCCCGGCCTCGCTCTCCAAGGCGGCGACCGAAGGCGATGCGCTGGCACTGTTTGAGATCGGCGCGCGCTATACGGAAGGCCGCGGCGTGGCGATGGATCTTGCGGAGGCAGCCCGCTGGTACGAGCTGTCCGCCGCCCGTGGCTTTGCACCGGCGGAATATCGTCTCGCCAACCTTTATGAAAAGGGCCAGGGCGTCGAGCGGGACCTTGCCCGCGCCCGTGAACTGTACGAAATCGCCGCCAACAAGGGCAATGCGAGCGCCATGCACAACCTCGCGGTTCTGCTCGCGACCGGCATCGGCACGGCGCAGCCAGACTTCGACGGTGCGGCAAAATGGTTCCAGAAGGCATCCGAACTCGGTGTCCGCGACAGCCAGTTCAATCTGGCGATCCTCTATGCGCGCGGCAACGGCGTGAAGCAGGACCTGGAAGAATCCTACAAGTGGTTCGCCATCGCCGCCCGCGACGGTGACAAGGACGCCGCGGAAAAGCGCGACGAAGTGGCGAATGCCATGCGGCCGGAACAGCTGACGAGCGCCAAGGCGAAGATGGAGCTTTGGAAGCCGCAGCCGCTCGACGAGAAGACCAACTCCGCCGACCTGCCGGACGAATGGGTCGGCAAGCCGACGAAGACCGCCAGCGTCGACATGAAAAAGGCGATCCGCAACATCCAGGCGATCCTCAACAACAACGGCTTCAACGCCGGCACACCCGACGGCGCGATGGGCAAGAAGACGGTCGCCGCCATCAAGTCCTTCCAGAAGTCGGTGGGCCAGAAGGAAACCGGCGAGATCGATGATGCGCTGGTGACGGAATTGCTGAAGCGCAACAAGCAGCCGAGCTGACGTTCAAGCGCCGGGGAGCCGCGAAAGCGGCCCTCCGGTTGACCTGACCATACCCCCCACGGGCATGACGCTCCCCACAGCACCGCGTGTCGTTAATGATACGCAAAGGTCGCTGTGGCATTTTGTATGCGCTGCACGTCTTATCCTTAAATCGGCCCTGATTACGGGAATTATGCAGTAGAAAAATTATGTGTCGCCCCAAGATGATACGCGTCCGTCAGACGTCTTATCCTAGAGGGTGGCAACGGCGCGCCGCATTGGCGGCGCCGATTGACCGATCCTTGCGCGATGCAAGGCGCGACCGGCCGATGGAGGGGGCCTCCCTTCCCGCGGCGCGGCGCTTCCGTGCATCCGCAGCTTGCCGATGAGGTGCCTCGTCGGGAGGCAATGAAGGTGAATGCGACTGCGAGAATAAGTCCGCGCGTGCGGGAAAAATTGCCGATCGGGGTATTGTTGTGACTGTATATCTGCCCATTGCAGAGCTCTCGGTGAATATCTTCATCATTCTCGGCATGGGCGCGGCCGTCGGTTTCCTGTCCGGCATGTTCGGGGTGGGCGGCGGCTTCCTGATCACGCCGCTTCTGATCTTCTACAACATCCCGCCGATCGTTGCCGTGGCGACGGGCGCCAACCAGGTCGTCGCCTCGTCGGTCTCGGGCGCGCTCTCGCATTTCCGGCGCGGCACGCTCGACATCAAGCTCGGCACCGTGCTGCTTGCGGGCGGCCTTGCGGGTGCCACCGTTGGCATATGGATCTTCGCGCTGTTGCGCAGCGTCGGCCAGCTCGATCTCGTCATTTCGCTGCTCTATGTCGTGCTGCTCGGCACGGTTGGCACGCTGATGCTGCTGGAAAGCATCCGGGCGCTGCGCCGCGCGGCCACCAACCAGCCGGTCTCGCTGCGCCGCCCCGGCCAGCACAGCTGGGTGCACCGCCTGCCGCTGAAGATGCGTTTCAAGAAGTCGAAGATCTATCTCAGCGTCATTCCGGTGGTGGGCCTCGGCTTCGGCATTGGCATCCTGACCTCCATCATGGGTGTCGGCGGCGGCTTCATCATGGTGCCGGCGATGATCTATCTCTTGCGCATTCCGACCAATGTGGTTGTCGGCACCTCGCTGTTCCAGATCATCTTCGTCACCGCTTATACGACCGTCGTGCAGGCGACGACCAACTATTCGGTCGATATCGTGCTGGCCTTCATCCTGATGGTGGCGGGCGTGATCGGCGCGCAATATGGCGTGCGGGTCGGCCAGCGGCTGCGCGGCGAACAGTTGCGCGCGCTGCTGGCGCTGCTGGTTCTCGCCGTCGGCGCCCGCCTTGCGATAGATCTCGTCGTCACGCCGCGGGATCTCTATTCCGTGGTCAGCGAGGGGGTCTATCGATGAGAGCGATCCCCGCCCTTCTGCTGGCGCTTGGTCTCGCCTTTCCCGCCGCCGCCCAGGTGCTGGAAGACAGGCCGGTGGAGTTTCCCGAAAAGCTCGAAATCGGCATTTCGACGGACGAGATCGCCATCTCCTCGGATTTCCGCGGCGCCGACCTGACGATCTTCGGCGCGATCGAAAGCTATGATCCCGCCCTGCTGACCCAGGGCAAATACGACATCGTCGTGGCGCTCGAAGGACCGAAGGACAACAATACGGTGCGCGTGAAGGAGCGCGTCTTCGGCATCTGGGTCAACCGCCGCTCGATGACCTTCGAACTGGTGCCGGAATCCTATTCACTGTCGAGCACGCGCGATGTCGAGACGATCGCCGAGCCTGCCATGCTGAACGGCGTGGGTGTCGGCATCCAGCATATCCGCCTGTCGCCGGTCGGCTATCTCGGCGACGGCAGCAATCTCACCGAATTCCGCGACGCTTTCCGCAGACTGAAGGAGAGCGGCGGGTTCTACCAGAAGGATCCGGGCGGCGTGCAGTTCATCAGCGCCAGCCTGTTCAAGGCGACGGTGAAACTGCCGGCAAGCGTGCCGAACGGCACCCATGTCGTGCGCGCGCATCTGTTCCGCGACGGCGTGTTCATTGCCGAAAAGGCGTTGCCGCTCAGGGTGATGAAGACCGGCATCGAGCAGATGATCTCCAATGCCGCCTACAACAACTCGCTGGCCTACGGCGCGTTTTCCGTCTTCCTCGCCCTTGTCACGGGCTGGCTCGCCAGCGTCGTCTACCGCAAGGATTGATCAGCCCGCGGCCTGCGCCCGCATTCCGGCCACGGTCGCCTCATAGGCGGCCTGCAACTCGCTGAAGACCGAGCGGGCGGGTGGCGGCGTGCCCAGATGGATGGCGCGCAGCTCCTCCATGAAGGCGTCCCACATGGCCGGCCCGCCATCCTCCAGCAGTTCGGCACGGATCGACAGGTCCTCCGTCACCGGCAGGAAGCGCCGGCCCCAGGCGCCCATCATGGCGAAGACCGGCACCAGCGCGACACCCATTTCCGTCAGGCTGTAGAGTGCCTTCTGCTTGTGGCTCGGATCATCCGCCTTGCTGATCAGGCCTTCGTCGACAAGCCGCCGCAGCCGGTCCGCCAGGATATTGGAGGCTATGCCTTCCTCCGATTTCGTCAGCAGTTCACGGAAATGGCGGCGGTTGCCGAACATCATGTCGCGCAGGATGATCAGGCTCCAGCGGTCGCCGAGGATTTCCAGCGTCAGGTTGATCGGGCAGCCGGAACGGTGGGTGTCTTTCATCATAATCTCCAAAACCGCTTGCAGAATACAAGCGGTTTTGCTATTCATCAACCAGTTGCAAATCGCAACTGGTTAGAGGTGGCGTGGCATGCGCCCGCAACGGAGGACATGCAGATGGCAAAGCTAATCGTCTGGAACCTCGTGACGCTCGACGGCTTCTTCGAGGGTGAGAAGAAATGGGACCTCGACTTCCACAACCGCGCCTGGGGGCCGGAACTGGAAAAGCTCAGCAGCGACTTCGGCAGATCCGCCGGCCTGCTCGTCTTCGGCCGCGTGACCTATGAAGGCATGAAGGTCTATTGGACGACGGCGGAGGACGAGGGCGAGGTAAAGGCATACATGAATGCCCTGCCGAAGCTTGTTGCCTCGCGCACGGTCACCTCGTCCGACTGGAACAACACGGAAGTGACGGCCGACATTGTCGGTGAACTCGCGAAGCGCAAGCAAGCGCTCGACAAGACGATCTATGTCTTCGGCAGTGCCGACCTGACGGATTCGCTGTTGAAGGCCGGGCTCGTCGACGAGGTGATGCTGGCGATCGTGCCGGTGCAGCTCGGCAAGGGCACGCCCTTCTTCAAGGAAGGCGACCGGCGCGATTTCGACCTCGTCGAGGCCAAGCCGTTGTCGAACGGTGCAATTCTCGCACGCTATGCGCCGGCGAGCGCCTGATAAACATTTCTTGAAGAGATGTGTTGAAACAAATCTCGGTGTTGACCCTTTGCGGCGCTAAGGCGGGTTGTGACGCGCAACCCGCCGTCTCGTTTGCGATCGAACAAGGGAACCCACATGCGCACGAACACATGTCTCGCCGGAACCATGCTCGCCGCCACGCTTCTGGCTGCTCCCGCTTTCGCCCAGACGGCAAAGACGGCCGAAACCGAAAATGCCAATGCACCGGACCAGACGCCGGCCTTTGAAAACCAGACGCGTGCGGCCCTTCCTGATGTCGTGCCGCAGATTAGCGTCGATGTCGTGGCGGATGGCCTGCCGCATCTCTGGTCCATGGAATTCCTGCCGGACGGCCGCATTCTGGTGACGACCAAGGGCGGCGCCATGCATGTCGTCTCGCAGGAAAACGGCGAGGCGAGCCCGCCGATCGAGGGCGTGCCGGCGGTGATGTCCGAGGGGCAGGGTGGTTTGCTCGACGTGGCGCTGGCGCCCGATTTCGAAAGTTCGAGCCGCATCTATTTCTCCTTCTCCGAGCCGCGCGAGGGCGGCAACGGCACGTCGGTCGCCTCGGCGCGGCTGACCGAGGAGGAGGGCAAGCTGGCGCTCCAGGACGTGAAGGTCATCTTCCAGCAGATGCCGACCTATGACGGCGACAAACATTTTGGCTCGCGGCTGATCTTCGGGCCGGAGGGACAGCTCTATGTCACGGTCGGCGAGCGCTCGGACCGGGAGACGCGCGTCGGCGCGCAGGATCTCGGCAGCGGCTTCGGCAAAGTTTTCCGTATCGATGCGGAGGGCAAGGCGCTATCGGACAATCCCTTCGCCAAGCAGGAAGGCGCGCTGCCGGAAATCTGGAGCTATGGCCACCGCAACCTGCAAGCCGCGACGCTCGATGGTCAGGGACGACTGTGGACCGTCGAACATGGGCCGAAGGGTGGCGACGAGCTGAACCGCCCGGAAGCGGGCAAGAACTACGGCTGGCCGAAGGTGACCTACGGTATCGAATATAGCGGCGGCCCGGTCGGCGAGGGCATCACCACGCTACAGGGCACCGAGCAGCCGGCCTATTACTGGGATCCGGTGATCGGCCCCTCAGGCATGGCCTTCTACAACGGCGACGCCATCCCCGAATGGAAGGGCGCTTTCCTGATCGGTGGCCTCGTCAGCCAGGGCCTCGTCGTGCTGCATATGGAGGGCGACAAGGTGGCGCGCGAGGAGCGGGTGCCGCTCGACGCCCGCATTCGCGACGTGAAGGTCGCGCCGGACGGCACGGTGTTTGCTGTGACGGAGCAGCGCGGTGGCGAGTCGACGATCCTGCGGCTGGTGAAAAGCTAAACGGCGACGCCTCAGCCGATCAGGTTGGCGAACCGCACCGAATAGATGCGGTCACGGCCGAGCATGTGGGCGACGAGGCTTGGCCGGTTGAAGAGGCCGGTCATCGCCTTGTGGCGCAGGTCGAGGCCGCCGGTCATGAGGCCGAAGGCGGGCATCAGCAGCCGCCGCCCGTCCGTCGCGAAACAGGGGCGGCGCACCGCCTTCTCGCGGCGGATGACGGTGGCGGCAGGATGCAGATGTCCGGCGATCTCGCCGGCGGGGGAAATCAGCGATGGCTCATGGCGGAAGGCGAGGCCGGCATAGTGCAGCTCATCGGCCGATTGGCCGGGCAGATCCACCGTGCCATCCGGATCGTGGTTGCCGTTGATCCAGATCCAGTCGCGCCCGCGCGCCAGTTCCGCGATCTTGCTGCGGAAGACATCCGGCAGATGGGCCGAGCCGACGCGGTCGTGAAAATTGTCGCCGAGGCTGACGACGATGGCCGGATCGTGCCGGGTGATGACGGCTTCCAGCACCTTGAGCGTCGCGAGCGTGTCGTAGGGCGGCAGCATCATGCCCCGGCGCGCGAAGGCGGCGCCCTTTTCGAGATGCAGATCGGAGACGACGAGCAGTCGGGTTTCCGGCAAGTAGAGCGCGCCGAGCGGATCGCACACGGCCTCGACGCCGGCGACGACGGTGCGCGCCGAGACGGCGCCGAAATCCTGTATGTCAATCGATGCCAGAGCCAGCCTCTGCATGCGCGTTCTATTCCTAAATCTGTGTCTCGCCCATCGCCTCGGCGATCAGGTCGTCTGCCGCTTCCGCCAGCAGCGAATCCTGCGCCTCGCCTGCCACCGGCTCCTTGCCGATTTCCAGCATGATCGGCACGGCGAGCGGCGAAATGCGGTCGAGCCGCCGATGCGTGATGTGGCCTTTGATTCGCATCAGCATATCGCCCAATCGCTGAATATCCAAAAGCCCGGCCGCTGCATCGTTGCGCGTCGCTTCGAGCAGGATGTGGTCCGGCTCGTGGCTGCGCAGCACGTCGTAGATCAGGTCGGCGGAGACGGTGACCTGCCGCCCGGTCTTTTCCTTGCCCGGATGGCGCTGCTCGATCAAACCGGCAATCACGGCGCAATTGCGGAAGGTGCGCTTCAGCATGAAACTTTCGTCGAGCCAGGCCTCCAGATCGTCGCCCAGCATGTCCTCGTCGAAGAGGTTTTCCAGCGACGGGCGTTCGACGGCGAACGAATAGCCGAGATCGTCGAGCGCCCAGACGGCGAGCGAATAGTCGGTGGCGACGAAGCCGAGCGGCCGGCGGCCGGCGCGCTCCAGCCGGCGCGTGAGCAGCATGCCGAGGGTCTGGTGCGCCAGCCGCCCCTCGAACGGATAGGCGACCATGTAGTGCCGGCTGCCGCGCGGAAAGGTTTCGATCAGCAACTCGTCGCGCTTCGGCAGCGCGGAAACGTCGCGTTGCAGGGCAAGCCAGTCGCGCACCTGTTCGGGCAGCGCGCCCCAGCGCTGCGGGTCGTCCAGCATCGAGCGCACCTGATCGGCGAGATAGGTCGAGAGCGGGAATTTGCCGCCGGCATAGGCGGGCACCTTCGGGTCGAGCGAGAAGGCCTGGGAAACGAGGCATTCGTTCTCGCGGATGCCCTCGAAGCGCAGCACCTTGCCGGAAAACAGGAACGTGTCGCCGGGCGCCAACATTTCGAGGAAATATTCCTCCACCTTGCCAAGCGACGCGCCGCCGCGGCCGACGGCGCCGCGCGCGCCGCGCTTGACCATGCGCACGTTCAGCATCGGCATTTCGACGATCGTGCCGAGGTTGAGGCGGTATTGCTGCGCGACTTGCGGGTTGGAGATGCGCCAGAGCCCGTCGATCGTCTTGCGGATGCGGGCGTAGCGTTCGTAGGTTTTCAGTGCATAGCCACCGGTGGCGACGAATTGCACGATGCGGCCGAATTTTTCGCGGGCAAGCCTTGTATAGGGCGAGGCGGAGATGACCTCGGCAAAGAGCGCATCCTCGTCGAACGGCGCAGCACAGGCCATGCCGAGCACGTGCTGGGCGAGCACGTCGAGCGTACCCTCGCCGACCGGCGGCGTGTCCTGCGCGCCGAGATAGTTGGCGTCGAGCGCCGCCTGGCACTCCATCACCTCGAAACGGTTGGCGGGAACGAGGATGGCGCGGCTCGGCTCGTCCATGCGGTGGTTGGCGCGGCCGATGCGCTGGGCCAGCCGCGAAGCTCCCTTCGGCGCGCCGACATGGATGACGAGGTCGACGTCGCCCCAGTCGATGCCGAGGTCGAGCGTCGAGGTGGCGACGACGGCGCGTAGCCGGTTTTCCGCCATGGCGGCCTCCACCTTGCGGCGCTGGCCGACATCAAGCGAGCCGTGGTGCAGCGCAATCGGCAACGTGTCCTCATTGATGCTCCAGAGTGCCTGAAAGAGGATTTCCGCCTGGCTGCGCGTGTTGACAAAGAGCAGTGCGGTGCGGTGCGCCTTGATTGCCTCATAAACCTCCGGCATGGCGTATTTCGCCTGATGGCCGGACCACGGCACGCGCTCCTCGCTCTTGAGGATGGTGATGATCGGCTTTGCCCCACCCGGTGCCGTGACGAGACCGGCGTGGTTTTCCCTGTCCGGCGACTGTGCGACAAGCCAGCGGCGCAGATCCATCGGCTCGGCGACGGTGGCGGAAAGCCCGATGGTGCGAAGGTCCGGCGCGAGGCGGCGCAGCCTTGCGAGGCCGAGCGACAGCAGATGGCCACGCTTGGAGGTGGCGAGCGAATGCAGCTCGTCGAAGATCACGTATTTCAGGTCTTTGAAGAAGCGCTCCGCCTCGCCGTTGGCGATGAGGAGGGCGACCTGTTCTGGCGTCGTCAGCAGGATGTCGGGCGGATTGAGCCGCTGCCGCTGGCGCTTGGCCTGTGGCGTGTCGCCGGTGCGGGTCTCGACGGAGATCGGCAGGCCCATGTCCGAAACGGGCTTCATCAGGTTGCGTTCGATATCGACGGCAAGTGCCTTGAGCGGCGAGATATACAGCGTGTGGACGCCGGTGAAGGCGCTGCCGGGCGGGATTTTTCCGCGGCGCGTCAGGTCGGTCAGGGCAGGGAGGAAGCCCGCCAGCGTCTTGCCGGCGCCGGTGGGAGCAATCAGCAGCAGGCTCTCGCCGGCCGTCGCGCGGGCCAAAAGCTCCATCTGGTGCGCGCGCGGCTGCCAGCCCTTGGCCGCAAACCAGTCGGCGAAGGGGGAGGGAAGGAGGTGGAGGCCGGCGGCAGAATCGATGATGCTCACCGGGCTAAGCTAGTCGTCGCCGGGGGAATGTGAAGCAGTCGCCCGAAAAATAGCTGACGGCCGCAAGCCCATGCTGACGGAGCGACGGCGGTCAGTCGCGAAACGCGAGGATCACCATGAAAATCGGCGTGCCGATCACGGTGCCCGCGATGGAAAACAGCGGCCCGTAAATCAGCGCGCTCAACGGAATGCCGGAAAGGCACGTCGCAACGCCGTCGTTCAGGCAATTGTATGGCCCACCTTCGAAGATGCCATAGACCGGCAGAAACAGTCCGGCCACGATCAGGCTGGTTACAAACGACAGCACGGCGGACAGCAGGAGGCGGCCAAAGGTCTTCATCTCTCAGGGCCGTCACATGGCGATATAGCGGTCGGCGCGGTGGTTGACGGTGAGGAAGAGGTTCAACACCACGGCGCCGACGACCGAGCAGAGCACGATGAAGGGCGGGGCGACCAGGAAGGCGGCGACCAGCACGAAAAGGTCGAAGGCGAGCTGCACGAGGCCGGCGCGGATGCCGAAGCGCTCCTGCAGATAGACCGCGAGCACGCCGACCCCGCCGAGGCTGGCGCGGTGACGGTAGAGGCCGAGCAGGCCGAAACCGAGCAGGATGCCGGCCAGCACCGCCGTCCACATCGGATCGATGCTCTCGATGCGCACGAAATGCGGCTGCAGCTCGGTGATGGCGGAGGTGAGGGAGACGGCGATGATCGTCTTGATCGTGAAGGCCCAGCCGAGGCGCTTCAGCGCCAGCACGTAGAAGGGGATATTCACGACGGTGTAGAACAGGCCGAAGCTGTAGCCGGTGAGATAGTGCAGGATGAAGGCGACGCCGGCCGTGCCGCTCGCCACCAGCCCGGCGCTGCTCATCAAGGCAAGGCCGAGGGCGGCGATCATACTGCTGGCGAAGAGGCCTTGCGCATCTTCCAGCGGGGTATGGCGGGTCGGGGTGGGGTTCCAGAAGCCGAAACGCCGCTTATCAACGTCCATGCCTGATCTCCGGTGGTCTGTGTGTTGTATCGGGTCGCGCCGTCCGTGCAAGCCTATCCCTGCCGCCGCGCGAGGAAGAGCAGACCGTGCACCGGCTGACCGGCATCGCGCCGGATGACGCTTTTTTCGAGCGCGACGAAATCAAAACCGGTTTCCGCCATCCGCCGGCGGATGAAGGTTTCCGGATGCGCATACCGCAGCGACGGGCGCAGCAAAGGGGCATCGGCTTCACCGCCATCCTCGACCGAAAAGGCGAAGAGACCACCAGGTTTGGTGAGGAGCGCAGCACTCGGGAAAACCTCCGCCAGATCGCCGAGATACATCAGCACGTCGGCGGCGCTGACGAGGTCGGCGCGCGCTTGCCCCGCGTCATCGGCGAACAGGCCGCTTATTTTTGCCGGGAGTGACAGGTCGGCCTGTGCCAGACGGTCGTAGACCGCTTTGTCCTGTGCCTTGGCCAGCATGCCGGCGGAAAGGTCGAAGCCTTCGAGGCGGCCGGCATGGGCGCGGATTTCTGCGCCGAACAGGCCGGTGCCGCAGCCGATATCCGAGACGAGGTCGAAATGGGCGTTTTCACCCGCATGTTTGCGCACGAGCCGGGCCAGCGTCTGCGGCACGGTATAGTCCAGCCGCTCGACGAGGGCCGTGTCGAAGCGGTCGGCGTAGTCGTCGAAGAGGCGTTCGACATAGGAACTCGGGGGCGTGGCGGGTGCATCTTTCGCGCCGAGCACGGCGAGTTTCAGGCCAGCGCCGAAAATGTCGGTCGGGTCGAGAGCCACGACTTTTTCGAGTGCGAGGGTCGCCGCCTCCTTGCGGCCTGATTTTTCGGCATATTCGGCGAGCCGGAACCAGCCGGCGGCCCAGGTCGGCACCTGTTCGAGCGCCTGTTCCATGACCTCGTGCGCCTCCGCGAACTCGCCCGATTCCGCAAACATGCGGGCGTAGTCGGCGCGGCGGTCGGCGATGAGATCGCCGGAGGAGAAATGCGGGCTCGTCATGGGTGCTCGAAAATGGGGAAGCTGGCGCAGCTACATGGCAGGGCCGCGGCAAAAGGCAAGCGAATTCTCAGGGCGCCGCCTTTGCTTGCGGTAGAGGGGCTGACCGCTTATCTGAAGGAATACGAGTTTTTGGAGAATCAGCGGATGTCGAATGGCGTGAACGGGTTTCTGGGCGATAGCCCCCTGCGCGTGCTCATCAAGCTCCTGATCCTGTCGGTGGCCGTCGGCTTCCTGATGTCGATCTTCGGGCTCTATCCGGATGACATTCTGTTTGCCGTGCGCGATTTCTTCCTCGATCTCTGGAACACCGGCTTCAAGACGCTCGGTCGTCTCGGCGATTACCTGCTGCTTGGCGCCGTCATCGTCATCCCGGTCTTCATTCTCATCCGTCTCTTCAGCTACCGTCGTTGAACATGCTGTTTTCCCGCCGATCCTTGCTTGCCGCTTCCGCGGCGACCGTCGCAGCGCTTGCTGCGGGCTGCTCCACCACCGGCGTTTTGAGCCCGTCGGCCGGCACCGGAAGCGACCAGACGCCGGCCTCGCTTGCGCTTGTCAACAAGCTCAGGGCCGATCGCGGCGTGCCGGCGCTCGTCATCGACAAAGCGGCGCAGCAGGCGGCGATGGACCAGGCGAGCCGGATGGCCTCTGCCGGCAAGATGGAGCACAATATCGGCTTCGGCGCGAACTTCGCCAAACGCATGAAGGGCATGGAGGTGGCGCTGCCGGCTGCGGAAAACATCGCCGCCGGACAGGATAACGCGACGGACGCTTTCGATGCTTGGTACCGGTCGCCAAAACATCTGGAAAACATGCTTGGGACGCGCTTCCGGGGTCTCGGCGTTGCGGTCGTTTCCAATCCGGCAACCGGCAACCGGCCTTATTGGGCGATGGTGCTGTCGGGCTGAGTTTGCCCATATTCATAGCCAAGAGAGGGACGCGTGGAGCGAGGTCGAGATCAGCGGATTGTCCGGATTGCCGAACTCGAGATCGATCCCGCTCAACTCGACGCGTACAACGCCTTGCTTGCGGAAGAGATCGAGGCTTCCGTTCGCCTCGAACCGGGCGTCCTGATGCTGCACGCGGTGGCGCTCTTCGAAGCGCCGGAGAAGATCCGGCTGCTGGAAGTCTATGCCGATGAAAACGCGTATCAGGCCCATCTCGCCACGCCGCATTTTCAGAAGTACAAGATGCTCACGGCCTCCATGGTCCGTGCGCTCCGCCTCGTGCCGGTGACGCCGATCCTGATGAGCGCCAAGTAGAGGGCAGGGCATGAGCGCTACGGCAGCAGGCGAGAACGAGGGGGCAGGCCCCTTCGAGGTGACGCATCGGCTGGTGCTGGCGATCGCCATTCCCATGACGCTCGGCTTCCTGACGACGCCGCTGATCGGGCTCACGGATACCGCGGTTGCCGGCCGGCTCGGCTCGGCGGACGCCCTTGCCGGCCTGGCCATCGGTGCGGTGATCTTCGATCTTCTGCTTGGCAGCTTCAATTTCCTGCGGGCCTCCACCACCGGGCTCGTTGCACAGGCTTTCGGCCGCGGCGACCGGCGCGAGGAACAGGCGGTCTATTGGCGCTCGCTCATCATCGCGCTCTGTTGCGGGCTTGCCATTACGCTGCTCTCGCCATTGCTTTTGTCGGCCGGGCTCGTCCTGATGGCGCCGTCGCCGGGCGTGGCGGACGTGACATCGACCTATTTCACGATCCGCGTGCTGTCCGCCCCCATGGCGCTCGCCAACTATGCGCTGCTCGGCTTCGTGCTGGGGCGCGGGCAGGGCATGACGGGGCTGCTGCTGCAGGCGATCATCAACGGCATCAACATCGTGCTGTCGATTGGGCTTGGCCTCGGGCTAGGCTGGGGCATTGCCGGCATCGCCTGGGGCACCTTTGCCGGCGAGACGATCGGCATGCTGGCAGGCCTGCTCATCGTCGTGTCGCGCTTCGACCGCGCCCATCGTCCCGCCCGGGCCGAGATCTTCTCGCGCGACCGGCTGCGGGCGCTGTTTTCGCTCAACCGGGATATCATGATCCGCACCTTCGTGCTGATCGGCGCCTTCGCCATCATGACCCGCATCGGTTCGTCCATGGGGCCGCTGGTGCTTGCCGCCAATGCGGTGCTGATGAACATCTTCCTTGTTGCCGGCTATTATCTCGACGGCCTCGCCAATGCGGCGGAGCAACTTGTCGGCCGGGCGTTCGGTGCGAATTTCCGGCCGGCTTTCGACCGCGCCGTGAAGCTCACCATGTTTTGGTCGTTCGGGCTCGGCGCGATCACGACGGCCTTGTTCCTTGTGTTCGGCGCGGACGTGATCGGCCTGCTGACGACAACGGAAAGCGTCAGGACGGAGGCGGCAAAATACCTGCCCTGGGCGGCACTGACGGCGATTACCGGGGCGCTGGCCTTCCAGATGGATGGCGTGTTCATCGGCGCGACCTGGTCGTCGGCCATGCGCAACATGATGCTGGCAGCCTTTGCCGGCTATCTGGTGGCACTCGCCCTTTTCGTGCCGCTCTTCGGCAATCACGGGCTCTGGCTGGCGCTCAATCTGTTTTTGGCGTTCCGAGGAGTTTTTCTTGCTCTTCGCGTGCCGGCGCTGACGGCGCAGCAGTTTTCCGAGACGGGCCGGAGCTAGGCTCCGACCCTGGCCGTTCAGAACGGTTCGTCAAGCTGGGCGTCGATATCCCGCGCATCCAGCGGCTTTTTCACCTGTCCCGGCTTCAGCCGGACGATACGGTCGGGATTTTCTGCCGTCGGATTTTCCGGCACGGTTCCGGGTGGAAGCGCGTTGAGGGCTATGTCGGCCTTGCTCGTGCGTTCCATGGCCTGGCCCGAAGGCTGGTCCCGGCGCTGCGCAAGGCCGATTGCCTCGCCGTCCTCTTCCTGAATTTCCGCACGGGCGCGCAGCCAATGCGAATATTCCCGGCCTTCCGGGCGACCTTCCTCTTCCCAGATGTCGTGGGCTCTTTGCCGGATCCGTTCGTCGTGATCATCCATCCTATCGTCCCTTCCCGGCCTTTTCGGCCGTTTGAGGCGGGATCGGTGCAGGCTACCGTCGATGCGAATCGGCTTTTGCCGAACACTCCACCCGCGAGAAAGGAACCCGCACGGCGGCCTTTGGTTCCCTTGTGATCAGAGGGGACGGTCCGCCCAATGGCCAGTGCGCGTGCCGCGCAGCGCGGAAATCGAGGCGATCTGTTCGCGATCACAAAGGCGCGAGAGACCGTTCACGATCTCGCCCGGCAGGGTGGGGCCGGCATAGACCATGCAGGAATAGAGCTGCACGAGGTCCGCACCGGCGCGGATCTTTTCCGCCGCCGTCTCGGCCGAGGAGACGCCGCCGACGCCGATGATCGGCAGGTTTTCGCCGACGCGCCTGCGCATCTTGGCGAGCACGACCGTCGATTTTTCGAAGAGCGGCTTGCCGGAAAGACCGCCTGCCTCGCCGGCATGGCTGGTATTGCGCAGGCCGGCGCGCGACAGCGTCGTGTTGGAGACGATCAGGCCGTCGAGCGGATGGGCAAGGGCGACTTCGGCGATGTCGTCGAGGCCATCCTCCGTCAAGTCCGGTGCGATCTTCAGGAAGACCGGCACCTGGCGTCCGCTGCGGGTCGCTTCCTCGGCGCGGGCGGCCAGCACCGCGGAAAGCAGCGCATGCAGGCTATCCTTCGCCTGCAGGTCGCGCAGGCCCGGCGTGTTGGGCGAGGAGATGTTGGCGGTGAAGTAGCGGGCGACGTCGTAGAAGGTGCGGATGCCGGCGACATAGTCGGCGACGCGGTCGGTACTGTCCTTGTTGGCGCCGATATTGACGCCGATCAGCGCATCGCGCTGGCAGGCCTTCAGGCGTTCGAGCGCTGCCGCATGGCCGGCATTGCTGAAGCCGAGGCGGTTGATGACGGCGTCGTCTTCCACCAGGCGGAAGATGCGCGGCTTCGGATTTCCCTCCTGGGCGCGGGGCGTGACCGTGCCGATTTCCGTGAAGCCGAAACCGAGCCGCAGCAGGGCTTCGGGCACTTCGGCATTCTTGTCATAGCCGGCGGCCATGCCGATCGGGTTGGGAAAGGTGAGGCCAGCAATGGTCTGTGCGAGGCGCGGATCGGCCTTGGCCGGGCAGGCGGGCACGATGCCGGTCTTCAGCGCGGCAATCGACATTCCGTGCGCGGTTTCCGGGTCGAATAGGAAGAGGCCCTTGCGGCCAAGGGTCGAAAGCAGCGACATCAGAGGGGCATCTCCGGAAACTGGTGGGTGCCGTCGGGGCCAAGCGGCAGGGGCTTTTCCCACAGCACGGCGAACAGCGGCAGGGTGGCATAAAGGTGCGGGAAGAGATCGCCACCGCGCGATGGCTCGTAGACGAGTTTTTCGCCGAGGGAGCCGCCATCAACGGCGATGAGGAGAAGATCGCTCTGCCCGGCGAAATGACGGGCCGCTGTTTCCCGCGCCTGGGCGGCGGTGGAGAAATGGATGAAGCCGTCAGCGAGGTCGATCGCGGCGCCCTCGAAAATCCCGGTCTCCCTGGTTTTTTGCCACAGACTTGCCGGAACGATCTTGTAGATTGTTTTGGCCATCTCGCCCGTTTCTCCCAAGGCTACCGCATTCAAGGGTAGCGCTTGCCGCAAAGAACGGCGAATGTCCACCGGCGACAGGCCCGGAAACCGGCTCTTGGAGGATTTTGCATGCGAATTTGCTCTCTGCCAGTGATTGTCGCCGCCACCCTTCTGGCGGGGTCCGCCCATGCCGAGGGCGAGGGGCGTTATCGCATGGAGAAGACCGAGGGCGGTTTTGTCCGCCTCGACACCACGACCGGCGAGGTTTCGTTGTGCCGCGAGCAGGATGGCCAGATCGTCTGCCGCATGGCCGCCGACGAGCGCGCGGCGTTCGAAAAGGAACTCGATCTGCTCACCAAGCGCGTCGAAGCCCTCGAAAAAGGCGGTGCAACCGCACTGAGCGATGCAAAACCCGCACTACCGACGGATGAAGAGATTGACCGGACGATGAGCATCATGGAAAAGATGATGCAAAGGTTCATGGGCATCGTGAAAAACCTGGAGGACGGCGAGGAGGAAACCGCCCCCGGGAAGGACACGATCCCGCAGAAGACCTGACGGAGCAACCCGCGCCGGCCGAGACCGTGCTGCCTGCCTCCGTTACGAGGTCCATATACTCTTGGGAGGGAGCGCATGGCATCGGCACTCACGATCATCATAGCGGATGACCATCCGCTGTTCCGCGGTGCGTTGAAACAGGCGCTGACCGGAATGGATGGCAATCCCGATATCGTCGAGGCGGGGGATTTCGAGGCGGCGCGCAAGGCGGCCGAGAGCAATCCCAATGCCGATCTGCTGCTGCTCGACCTCGCCATGCCGGGCGTCAGCGGCCTTTCCGGCCTTATCTCGCTCAGGGCGGAGTTCCAGAGCCTGCCGGTCGTCATCGTTTCGGCAAGCGACGACCCGGCTACCATCCGCCGCGCGCTCGATCTCGGCGCCTCCGGTTTCATCTCCAAGTCGGCCTCCATCGAGGACATCCGCGAGGGCATCAGCCTGGTGCTGGAGGGCAATATCTATACGCCCGGCGGCTATGTGCGCGGTCCGGAGCAGGACAGCGAGGTGGCGGATCTCATCGCGCGGCTGCGCACGCTCACCCCGCAGCAGTCCCGCGTGCTCGCCATGCTCGCCGAGGGCCTGCTCAACAAGCAGATTGCCTACGAACTCGGGGTCTCCGAGGCGACCATCAAGGCGCATGTCTCGGCGATCCTCCTGAAACTCAATGTCGACAGCCGCACCCAGGCGGTCATCCAGCTCGGCAAGATCGGCGCCGCACAGGCGGCGGCCTGATCCTATTCCGCGGCCTCGCGCTGCATTGTCGAAAGCTGCGTCAGCCAGGCCCGCATGGATGCGGGGCGGACAGGCTTGTTCTGCACGATGATATTGTCGCGCTCGGCCTCGGCACGCACATCCGGCGTGCGGTCGGCGGTGACCAGCAGGGCCGGCACCTCGCGACCGAGCGCCGCACGCAACTTTCCGATCGCCGCAATCCCGGTGCCGTCGCCGAGGTGGTAGTCGGCAATCACCGCATCGACTGGGGGCGCACCGCTTGCGACCATAGCCTCGACCGCCGCAACCGATTCCGCCAGTGTGACCGTGCAGCCCCAGCCGGACAGCAACAGCCGCATGCCGTCGAGGATTTTCGGCTCGTTGTCGATGCACAGCACACGAAGCCCCTTCAGCGGCTCATCGCTCACGGGCACCCCCGCGGGTTTGTCAGCGACGTGGCGGCTGGCGGCGGCGTCGATTGGTGCGCGCACCTTGAAGCTGGTCCCGCGACCCGGCGTCGATTGCAGCTCGACCGGGTGGGAGAGGACACGCGAGATGCGGTCGACGATGGAGAGACCGAGTCCTAAGCCCGGCGCCGTGCGCGCGCCTTCGTCGAGACGGGCGAATTCCTTGAAGACGGTACGGAACTTCGATGCGGGAATGCCGATGCCGGAATCGAGCACCTGGATGAAGGCGTGGCCGCCCTTGCGCCGCACACCGACCAGCACCTTGCCGGAATTGGTATACTTGATGGCGTTGGAGACCAGGTTCTGCACGACGCGGCGCAGCAGGTTTGGATCCGTGCGGATGGCGAGCGACGAGGGGAGCACCGTGAACTTGAGGTTCTTCGCCCGCGCCATCGGAGCAAAGTCGGTCTCGATGCGCTTCAGCAGATCCTTGAGCGGGACCGTCTGCACACGCGGCTTCATCGCCCCCGTATCGAGGCGGGAAATGTCCAGCACCGCACCGAGGATCGCTTCCACCGATTCCAGCGAGGAATCGATGTTGTGGATCATCTCGCGATTTTCCGTTTCGCCGAGCCGCTCGACCAGCGAGGAGGAGTAGAGGCGCGCCGCGTTGAGAGGCTGGAGAATATCGTGGCCGGCAGCGGCGAAGAAGCGCGTCTTGCCGATATTGGCTTCTTCCGCCGCAGCGCGTGCCTCGGCAAGCTCGGTGTTGACGCGGGTGAGTTCGACGGTGCGCTGTGCGACACGCTGCTCCAGCGTTTCGTTGACCTGCTTCAGCGCCCGGTCGGCCGCCACACGATCGGTGATGTCGGTATAGGTGGAAACAAATCCCTTTTCCGGCATGGCATTGGTGCGGATTTCGACGATGCGCTCGCCACCGCCGAGCACCAAGGCAAAGGGCTCGTCAAACGTCATGGTGCGGGTAATCGCCGATTCTCGATCGGTCTCGGCGATGTCGCCGCGCTCGACGAGGATTTCGACGATGTCGGAGAGCGGAAAGCCGACCTGGCCGACATATTCCGGCAAATCGAGCAACTGGCGGAAACGGCGGTTCCAAACGGTGAGGTTGCCGGCGCTGTCGAAGACGGCGATGCCCTGGTCCATCTGGCCAAGCGCGGTCTGCAGCATGTCCTGATTGTATTGCAGCGCTTCGCTGGCCTGGTCAAGCAGCCAGTCGGTATCCGTCGGCGTGTCATCGATGCGCTGGAGCACCAGCGAGAGCACGAGGCGGGCGGACGAAGAGCCGATGGCACTGCCGAGCAATTGTTCCGAGAAATGCACGATGGCGGCGTCCGCCGGCGCATTGTCCTCCAGCCAGCGGCCGACCTGCCGCTCATAGGTGTGGAAGGAGCGTTGCATGCGCTCCTCGCCGAGATATTTGGCGATCGTGGTCTTGAGGTCGCGCACGGTCACCTTGGTGCGGCGGCCACGGAAGGCGCGCTCGAGGCGCGGTTTCGAGCGGATGAAGGTTCCGGCCTGCAGGCGTTCCAGCGAGGTCGGATTGCGCGTCAACGAGCCGATCACATAGGCGCCTATATTGACCATCATGGCGAGCAGCGTCGCATTGACCAGCGGATCGGCCGCCTCGCCGGTGAAGATGGTGGAGCCGGGAAACAGGAAGCCGAGCACGGTTTCGGCGACATAGGCGTTGTCGGCGACGCCGATGCTCGGCAGGAAGAGCAGATAGGCCCAGACGACGAGGCCGCAGATCATGCCGGCCATGGCGCCGCGTGCATTGGCATTGCGCCAGAACAGGCCGCCCAGCAGCGCCGGCGCCACCTGCGCCACGGCGGCAAAGGCCAGCAGGCCCATCGAGGCGAGGCCGGCATTCGCCGTCGCCGCACGATAATAGGCATAGCCGAGCAGCAGCACGAAGAAGATGGCAAGGCGGCGGATGCGCAGCAGCATGCGCGAAAGGTCTTCCTGCTGCTCGACCCCGCCGATGAGGTTGCGGCGCAGCACCACCGGAATGACGATGTCGTTCGACACCATGATCGACAGCGCCACCGAGGCGACGATGACCATGGCGGTCGCCGCCGAAAAGCCGCCGATGAAGGCCACCAGCGTCAGCACCGGCTGGTCGAGCGCGACGGGCAGGGTCAGCACGTAGAGATCGGGATCGCCCGTGCCATTGAAGGTCAGCACGCCGCCGATGGCGACGGGCAGCACGAAGAGGTTGATGGCGATGAGATAGAGCGGGAAGAGAATGCCCGCCGTGCGCAGCTCGCCGGCCGTGCGGTTTTCCACCACTGTGACGTGGAACTGGCGCGGCAGCATGACGATGGCGAAGGCGGAGAGCGTAATCAGCAGGATCCAGCGCGCGATCGGCGTCTCGTAGGTCAACGCCTGCATCATACGCTCGTTTTGGGATGCGCGCTGCCAGAGGTCGCCCGGGCCGTCGAACATCACATAGATGACGTAGAGGCCGACCGAGGCGATGGCGATGAGTTTGACCAGCGATTCCATCGAAATGGCGAGAATGAGGCCGTCCTGGTGCTCGGTCGCGTCGGTGTGGCGGGTGCCGAAGACAATGGCGAAACAGGCGAGGAACAGCGTTACCACGAGTGGCAGGTCGATGAGCCCGCCCGAGGCCGCGATGCCGAAACCGGTCGTATCGACCATGGCTGAGACGGAGCTGGAAACCGCCTTCAGCTGCAGTGCGATATAGGGAATGTAGCCGATCAGCGAAATGAGGGCGACGACGGCTGCGACGCCCGGATTCTTGCCGTAGCGCGCGGCGACGAAGTCGGCAATCGAGGTGAGGCGTTCGGATTTGGCGAGCGTGACGATGCGGCGCAGAAGCGGCATGCCGAGCGTGAACATCACGATCGGGCCGATATAGATGCCGAGGAATTCGAGGCCATGGGTGGTGGCGAGACCGACCCCGCCGAAATAGGTCCAGGACGTGCAGTAGATCGCCAGGCTCAGCGCATAGACCAGCGGCCGGCCCTTCGATGTGTGCCCGGAGCGTTTGGCCTTCCGGTCGCCGTAACTTGCGACCGCGAAGAGCAGGAGCAGGTACGCGAGCGCCAAGGCGAATATCAGCGAACCCGGCATGCTTCCTCCCGCAGTCCTTCGGCCGTCTTCCGGCAGAATAGGCCAAAGCGGTGCGGAAGGAAATTGCAGCTAAGGTAGGGTCCCGAAGACACCTTGTGTAAACCCGTAAATATTGATTGGATTGCAGTTTCCTCTTGCGAAAAACTAAACTAGTTTGCTTTTGCGTCGCAGCAAAAGGAGACCCTCATGCTCAATGAGTTCAAGGCGTTCATCGCCCGCGGCAATGTCATGGACCTCGCCGTGGGTGTCATCATTGGTGCAGCCTTCAACAAGATCGTCGAATCCATCGTCAACGATCTCGTCATGCCGATTGTCGGTGCCCTGACGGGTGGCGGTTTCGACTTTTCCAACTACTTCATTGCACTGTCGGGCAATGTGACGGCGACGTCGCTTGCGGCGGCCCGCGAACAGGGTGCGGTCTTTGCCTATGGCAGCTTCATCACCGTCCTGATCAACTTCCTGATCCTCGCCTGGATCATCTTCCTGATGATCAAGGGCGTGAATCGTATGCGTGCGTCGCTGGAGAAGGAAAAGGCTGCCGGTGCCGCCGAACCCGCGCCGCCGCCGGAAGACGTGCTGCTTCTCACCGAAATTCGCGATCTGCTGAAGAGCCGCCCAGCCGTCTGAGGCGCTGCTCTCCCGTTTTCGAACGAAAGGCCCGGCTCGCCGGGCCTTTTATTTTACGGGCCATCCCTTCAGGCGGGCGCGCTTGATCGTGGCAAGCAGGGCTTCCTCCGGAGAAAGTCCCAGGCGCTCGGAGCGTCGCAGCAGCCAGCCGGCATGAACGAGGCGGATTTCGACGGGAACACTGTCGATACCGAGGGCAAGTGCTGCCGCCATGCGGTGCTTGCCGCTGGTGTGGCGCACAAGGCGTCCGCTGGCATCGATCGCAACGCCGATGTCGCGTTCGGCGAGATCCTGCCACAGCGAACGTGTCCAGCGGTGCCATTGGCTGGTCTGGTCCTTCAGGCCGAGATCACCACGCGGCACGATCCCATTCTCCTCGATGTTCTCGATAAGGGCGAGATAGTACTCGAAGTAGCTGTCTAGCTTGTCGATCGTATTGATGGTCACGCGATTTCGCCGCACCGCTACGCCGCTGTTGATGTTGTCGGCATAACGGCGATAGCAGAGGCCTTCGCGAAAATTCCGACGCAGCTGGCAGATCTCCACGATTTCCTCATGGGAGAACGATCTGTTGATCGGCTGCAGGATCGGTCTCCAGTCGCCGCCATCGAGAAAATGCCGGCCGATCCACCGTGGACGGTTGCCGTCGAAAAAGTTGTCGCGCAGTCGCGTGCGCACGATTTTCGGATCGATCGTTAGGAACAGGGCATCGCCAAAATGGAAGTGGCTCTGCGCGGCGGACAATCCCGACCCGCCTTCCGTGGCGAGGCGTGCGACGGTGCGGTTGAAGCGGCTGGTAAAACCGGACCGGGCCGCCATAAAGTCATGCACCGGTATCCAGTCGAGAAAACGCTGGGCAAGCGACGGCGACGGCGGCCGCATGTCGGGCGGCAGCCGTTTGTAAACCGGTCCTGGAAACGTGTATTGGTTGGCCACCCCTGTATCCGACTTGCTTTCGATTACCGCGCGCGCGGTTGGGCGGCAGACAATGCCGCATCCATGACAAATAAAACACGATTTGCAAAGGCGCAGGTGAGCCCGCCAACAGGGTTTCCCGCGCTCATGGGTCACTCCAGAGGGCGCGTGCGCACTTTCACGGACGGCAGCCGTACACTGCTGCCGTCAACGGAGGGGAGAGACTACGCCGTCGCTCCGATTGTTTTCGTCTGGTGGATTTCGACGAGGCTCGGGCCCGTCCGAGCCGCGGCCCGCTCCAGGGACGCCGGGAGATCGCGCACGTCGGCCAGGCGTTCGGAGGGCAGGCCGTAGGCGGCGCCGATCGCGATGAAATCGGGTGCCGAGGGTTTTACTCCCTCCGGCGTGATGCCGGCATCGACCATGTAGTTCTCGATCTCCTGGTAGCCGTCATTGTTCCAGACAAGGAAGACGACGCAGGCTCCCGCATCCACCGCCGATCCGATTTCCGAAAGCGAGAATTGCAAGCCGCCATCGCCGACGAGGCAGATGACCGGTGCATCGGGTTCGGCGAGGGCTGCGCCCACGGCCGCCGGCGGCGCGAAACCGAGTGCGCCATAACCGGTCGCTGCGTTGAACCAGCTGCGCACACGCGGCGCATCGCAATAGTAGTTGCCGGCATAGACGGCCTGCGTGGAATCGCCGACGATGATCGCCTTCGGCAGCGTTTTCCAGATCGCATCGATGACGCGCACTTCCGACTGCATTTTCGCCGTCAGCTCGTTCCAGGCGTTTTTCCGCACGGTCTCGGCACGCGCCGCGCCATTGCTGATCGGCTTGTGGCCCTCGAGGAAACCCAGCATGCCGGCTGCTGCCGTCTTGGCGCTGGAGAAGATCGACAGGGCGGATTGCGGCGTGCGGGCAAGCTGGGCGGCGTCGATATCGATGCGGATCAATGTCTTGAGGCGCGGGAACCCGCCATCGACATTGATGTCGTAGTCGGTCGGACCGAACTCCGTGCCGAAGGCGACGACGAGATCGGCATCGGAAAGAAGCCGCCGCACGGCCTTCAGGCTGGGGCTTGCCGGGATGCGTAGCGGATGGCCGCCGAGCAGACCGCGTCCATTGACCGTGGTGACGACGGGCGCACCGATGCGCTCGGCGAGTTCACGGATTTCCTCTTCCGCCGTGATCGCGCCGCCACCGGCAAGAATGACGGGGCGGGATGCGTTGGTGCAGAGGATCGCGGCACGCTGAAGCGTTTCGGCATCGGCGCGCGGTCGGGTCGCGACGGTCGCGGGAAAGCTGCCGGTCTCGATGGGTTTTGCCATCACGTCGGTCGGGATTTCGATATGCACCGGGCCGGGCCGACCGGAGAGCAGAACCGCGAAGGCGCGCTCCACGACGAGCGGCAGGTCGGCGGGGTTGAGTAGCGTGTGCGAATAGAGCGCCAGCGTCTTCATCATGCCCTGCTGGTCCGGCAGTTCATGCAGCAGGCCACGGCCATGGCCAAGCGAATCGCGCCGGTTGACGCCAGAGATGACCAGCATCGGCACGGAATCCTGCCGCGCCTGCGCCATGGCGGTGATCGTGTTGGTGAGGCCGGGGCCGGTGATGACGAGGGCAACGCCAGGCTTGCCCGAGACGCGAGCATAACCGTCGGCCATGAAGCCGGCGCCCTGTTCGTGGCGCGGCGTGATGTGGCGGATTTTTGAGGCGGCGAGCCCGCGATAGAGCTCGACCGTATGCACGCCCGGAATGCCGAAAACCACCTCGACGCCATTGGCTTCGAGCAGGTCGACGAGAACTTCGCCTACGGTTTTCGTGGTCATGCGCGGCGCTCCTTGGGGCTTGCGGATCGGGCGGCGAGCGCTGCGATGCGCCGGCAGGCCTCGTCGATATGGTCGTCGGGCACGGTCAGGCTGAGGCGGATATAGTCTGCCGCCGCGTCGCCGAACGACGATCCCGGCATGACGGCGACCAGTTCCTCGCGCAGCAGCGCCCAGGCGAAATCCTCACCGCTCAGGCCTGTTCCCGCGACGTCTACGACGATGAACATGCCGGCTTCCGGCGGCAACGGCACGAGACCGGGAGCCTTGGCGAGCGCCGTGGCGAACCGGGTGGCGCGCCCCTGGTAAATCCGGCGCATCGTGGCGGCGGTGGTGATCGGGTTGTCGAGCGCATAGGCTGTCATGTCGGCGATGAAAGGCTGGCCGCCGAACAGCATGGTTTCGGATACCGAAAGCAGTCGCGTGCAGAATTCAGACGGCCCGATCGCCCAGCCACTGCGGAAGCCCGGTGCGGCATGGGATTTCGAGATGGAAGAGACGACGATGGTGCGCTCGGCGAGGTCCGGATTGTCGAAGGGCGAGGCAAAGGCGGCGCCAAAGACGAGCTGTTCGTAGACCTCATCGCAGACGATCCAGAGATCATGTTTGCGGCAAACGGCACCGATCTCGGCGATTTCTTGCGCGCTCAGCACCGCGCCGGTGGGGTTGTGCGGCGTGTTGAGCAGCAGCGCGCGGCATTCGGGCGTGATCGCGGCCTCAAGATCGGCGGCCTTCATGTGGAAACCGTTTTCCGGGCGCAGCGGTACAACAATATGCTCGGCGCCAGTGGAGCGGATGACGCCTTCGTAGGTGGCATAAAGCGGGTCGCCGACGAGCACGGTATCGCCCGCCTCGACGAGGCCGAGCATGACGGCGAAGAGGGCGGTCTGGGTACCCGGGAAACACAGCACGTTTTCGGCGGTCACATCGCTGCGGCGCTTGCGGTATTTTCGCACGAGGGCGTCCACGACGGAGGGCTCTCCCCGGCCGTTGGAATAACGGTGGCGGCCCGCCTGCATGGCGCGCACGGCCTCGGCGAGCAGCATCGGGTCCGGGGCGACATCCGGCTCGCCGATGGTGAGCTCGATGATGGCCTTGCCGTCCTTCTTCATCCGCCGGGCTTCGGCATGGATGGCCCATTTTTCCGAGCCGAGATTGGCAAGCCGGTCTGTGATGGAAGCGTAGCGCATGGCCGTCCTCTGCATTTCAATTGGGTGTGGTTTAGCGATCGGCGCTCGCAGCGTCGACCGGCCTGAGGGGTAATCCAAGCAGGGTTTCGATCGAGGTCAGGGCGACCTCGACAAGTTCGCTCTCCCCGAAAAGTTCGCCGGCGAGGCAACCCTCCAGCCAGAGGCCATCGAGCAGCCCGTTGACGGCGATGGCGAGCTTGCGGCAGCGCTCCGGCGAGGCATCCGCGCCGCGGGCAGCGAGGAAATCGGCGAGCAGGCTTTCGAGCGCGTTGCGAAAGCTCAGATAACCTTCCCGGTGGATCGCGGCGAGTTCGGGATCGACGCTGACCCGGCTGATGAACGAGGCCCAGAGCGAGAGGCTGCGGCTGTTGGCGACTGGCTCCGTCAGGTTGATGACGATGAAGTCGCGCAGGCGCGTTTCCGGATCGCCCGTCACCCGCTCGGCCTTTTCGGTCAGCCGCGCGATGACGAGGCGGTAGGCCTCCTGGAGGATATGCTCCTTGGACTGGAAATAGTGCCGGATGAGCCCTGCCGTCACACCCGCCTTGATGGCGATCTGCCGGACCGTTGCGCCCTGCAAGCCGTATTCGGCGATGCAGTCGAGCGTCGCCTCGATCAGATCGTGGCGGCGTTCGGCCTCTGGGGCGCGGTGGAAGGTCCGGCGGGCCATCTTGTCCTCGTTCGTTGGTGCCTTAGGCGGCGCGGCGCAGCACCGGCCGAGTCAGGCAGGTCGGGCCACCTTCGCAGGCGATGCAGAGCGCGTCGGCTTCAAACACCTGTACCGTGCAGCCAGCCGCTTCCATCGCCGCCTTGGTGGCCGGGAATCCTTCCACCATGATGACCTCGTAGGGCCGCGTCGGCAACACGTTCAGCGACAGGCCGTTGCTCGCATGAAATTCGTCGGCCGGCGCCTCGATGAGGCGGATGCCGCGCTTCTTGAGCAATTGGTAGAAGGCGGCCGGCAGCAGCGGCGCGAAGACCAGCGCCAGGTCTTCGGCAAGCGGGCTCATCACGCTCATCAGGTGCAGGCAGGCTTCCTCGCCGTGCCAGAGCGGCAGGTCATAGGCGAGCACGGTGACACCATGCGGCGCCAGGATCTTCGAGATCTGGTCGATGCCTTCCTGGTTGGTGCGCACGCCGCGGCCGATGACCAGCGTCTTGGCATCGAGCCAGATGCAATCGCCGCCTTCGACGGTGCCGTCGCCCTCGATGCGGCCGAGGATCGGGATCTGGCGCTCGGCGTAGGCTTTTTCATGCAGGGCGGTTTCCGCCACGCGCAGCGGCTTGCCCATGCGCAGCAGGATCGCGCCGTGGTCGGACATCAAGGACGGATCGTGGGTGAACATCGCATCTGCGAGGCCGTCGCCCTCGTCTTCCAGCCAGATGATCTCGGTACCGGACTTTTCGACCAGCTCGGCGAAGGCCTTGTACTGGTGCACGGCGCGCGCGCCATCGAACGTCGGGCCGTAATGCCACTTGGCGGGATCGGCAGCCTTCAGGCTGTTGCCGGGGCGGCGCATCAGAACGCGCATCAGGGGGGCCGACATTTCCTGCGAACCGTAGGCGGTCATTCAATGCTCCTGCTGGAAAATGGATCATGGGTGGGCGCTGCCGGAAAAGTCAGCGGTTGGTCTATTATACGCTTGAATAATTTCTTAACAAGTGCCACGATGCTTTCAACAAGACGACACGACGGGCCGAAGATGCCCGCGGGAACGCTGGAAAACAGGGGAAGTTTGGCATGATCCATGCATCGATTTTCCGTGCGCTGGAGACCTCTCCACGATGACGGAACGTGCCGAGGCAATCGCGGTCCGGGACCTGCACAAGCGCTTCGGGCCGCTTGAAGTTCTCAAGGGGGTTTCGCTCACCGCGCATGAAGGCGACGTCATCGCCATTATCGGCGGTTCCGGTTCCGGCAAGTCGACATTTCTGCGCTGCATCAACATGCTGGAGCTGCCGAGCGCCGGCTCGGTGACCATCCACGGCGAGACCATCGCCATGAAGGCGGACGGCCATGGCGGCATGATGCCGTCCGACCGCAAGCAGGTACAGCGCCTGCGCTCCCGCCTCGGCATGGTGTTTCAAAGCTTCAATCTCTGGCAGCACATGACCATCCTCGAAAACGTCATCGAGGCGCCGGTGCACGTGCTCGGCGTCAGGAAGGACGAGGCGATCGCCCGCGCCGAGACGCTGTTGCGCCGCGTTGGCCTCTACGAGAAGCGCGACGCCTATCCCGCCTTCCTCTCCGGCGGCCAGCAGCAGCGTGCGGCGATTGCCCGGGCGCTCGCCATCCAGCCCCATGTCATGCTTTTCGACGAACCGACCTCTGCGCTCGACCCGGAGCTGGTCGGCGAGGTGCTCTCCGTCATCGGCGACCTCGCCAAGGAGAAGCGCACGATGATCCTCGTTACCCACGAAATGAAATTTGCGCGCAACGTCGCGAGCCACGTCGTCTTTCTGGCGAATGGCGTCATCGAGGAACAGGGGCCGCCGGACGAACTGTTCGGAGCACCGAAATCGGAGCGGCTGAAGAAATTCATCAGTTCCATCCACTGAGATCAAAAAAACCAACAGAGGGAAGATCATGAAGAGTGCCTTGAAGACAATCGCCCTTGCCGCCGCAATCGGCCTTGCCGCCGTCTCCGGTGCCGCCGCCCAGCAGGTTCGCGTCGGTTTTGCCGCCGAGCCCTATCCGCCCTTCACCTCGCCGGACGCCTCGGGCAACTGGCAGGGCTGGGAAGTCGACTTCATGAAGGCGATCTGCGCCGAAGCGAAGCTCGATTGCGTCATCACGCCGGTCGCTTGGGACGGCATCATCCCGGCGCTGACCACCAATAAGATCGATATGATCATCGGCTCGATGTCGGTCACGGCAGAACGCCAGCAGACCATCGACTTCTCAGACAAATACTACAACTCGCTTCCCGGCGTTATCGGACCGAAGGACGTCAAGTTCGAGCCGACGCCGGAAGGCCTCAACGGCAAGACGCTCGGCGTGCAGGTGGCGACCATCCACCAGGTCTATGCCAACAAGTATTTTGCGCCCGCCGGTGTGACGGTCAAGGAATACCAGACGCAGGACGAGGCCAACAACGACCTCGCCGCAGGCCGCATCGATGCGGTGCAGGCCGACTCCGTCGCCATGCTGGAATTCCTCAAGAGCGAGCAGGGCGCTGCCTGCTGCGACATGAAAGGCATGGTCAAGGACGATCCGGAGGTCCTCGGGCTCGGCGTCGGCGTCGGCCTGCGCAAGGGCGAGACGGAGTTGAAGGACAAGATCAACGCCGCGATCAAGGCGATCCGCGCCAACGGCACCTACGACACCTTCTCGAAGAAGTATTTCGACTTCGACATCTACGGCGGCTGATCGTCTGCCCTGTGCCTGATGCCGGCGGTTTTCGCCGCCGGCTAATCTCCTCGAACGGACACGAGACCCTATGGCCGATGCCGGATCGCTGATCAACTGGAGCCTGCTTGCCTTTGACCCACCCGGCTGGGGCGGGGTAATGCTGGCGGGGCTCTGGCAATCGCTCCAGATTGCCGTCGGCGGTTATACGCTCGGCCTGATCCTCGGTACCGGCGGCGCCATGGGCAAGCTCTATGGCGGCCCGGTCACCAAGGACCTACTCGAGATCTACACGACCCTGGTGCGCGCGGTGCCGGAACTCGTGCTGATCCTCATTCTCTATTATGCCGGCACGGATGTGCTGAACCAGTTCTCCGCGCTGGTCGGTTTCGGCCCGGTCGATATCAGCGGCCTTGCGGCCGGCATCTTCGTCATCGGCGTCGTGCAGGGCGCCTATTCGACGGAGGTGCTGCGCGGCGCGATCAAGGCGGTGCCGGCGGGACAGATCGAGGCGGCGCGCGCCTATGGTATGGCGCCCACGCAGATCATGCGCCGCATCACCCTGCCGGCCATGCTGCCGCACGCCATTCCCGGCCTCTCCAATCTCTGGCTGATCGCCACCAAGGACACGGCGCTGCTCGCAGTCGTCGGCTTCAGCGAGTTGACGCTGGTGACGCGCCAGGCGGCGGGCAGCACCAAGGCCTACCTGCTGTTCTTCTGCGCGGCCGGCGTGCTCTACCTGATGATCACGCTGGTCTCCAACGTGCTGATCGGCCTGATCGAGCGCCACTACCGGCGCGGCATGGCGAGGGCCGCCTGATGAGCGATCCGACCATTTCCGCCCTCGCGCTGACCGAACTGCCGACGAAAGCGAGCATGTTCAAGCCGCATCGCATCGTGCTGATGGCGATCGCCGCTCTTCTGGTCTTCTGCGTCATCTGGTTCATGCGCTGGGACTGGGTGCCGAAATATTCCGACCGTCTCGTCCATGGCGTCGGCGTGACCTTGCTGATGCTCTTCAGCACCTCGATCCTCGGCTTCTTCCTCGCCGTGCCGATCGGACTGGTGCAGGTGACGGGACCGTGGCCGCTGAAGGTTGCTGCGCGTGTTTTCTGCACCGTCATCCGCGGCACGCCGCTGCTGCTCCAGCTCTGGCTGCTCTATTACGGCCTCGGCTCGCTGTTCCCGCAGTTTCCGGGAATCCGCAGTTCCTTCCTCTGGCCCTATCTGCGTGAGGCCTGGCCCTATGGCGTGGCGGCGCTGACGCTGTCCTTTGCCGCCTATGAGGGCGAGGTGATGCGCGGCGCCTTTGCCGGTGTGCCGCCCGGCGAGCTGGAAGCCGCCCGCGCCTATGGCATGAGCCCTTTCACCGTCTTTCGCCGCATCTGGCTGCCGCGTGCCGTGCACCGTGCTCTGCCGACGCTGAACGGCGAAACCGTGCTGCAGTTGAAGGCGACGCCGCTGGTGGCGACGATTACCGTCATCGACCTTTATGCCGTCATCTCCAAGGTGCGGCAGGAAACCTACATCACCTATGAGCCGCTGCTGCTGCTTGCCCTCATCTATCTCTGCCTGACCGCTATCCTGGTGGTCGCCTTTCGCTATTTCGAAAGCAGAATTCCCACACGCGGTGCCTGAAAACGGACAATGACATGACAATCCATACGACTCTCAAGAACTCCATGCCTGAAATGGTGGCGATCCGCCGCGACCTGCACGAACACCCGGAACTGGGCCTGGAAGAAGTGCGCACCTCTGATGTCATCGCGCGCCATCTGGAAAGTTATGGCTACAAGGTCACCCGTGGGCTCGCCAAGACCGGCCTCGTCGCGACGCTAACGAACGGCACCAGCCGCAAGTCGATCGGCATCCGCGCCGATATCGATGCCTTGCCGATCTTCGAGGAAACCGGCCTTCCCTATGCCAGCAAGACGCCCGGCAAGATGCATGCCTGCGGCCATGACGGGCACACGACCATGCTGCTCGGTGCCGCCAAGGCGATCGCCGAAAGGCGCAATTTCGATGGCACCGTGCACCTGATTTTCCAGCCGGCGGAAGAGAATTTCGGCGGTGCAAAAATTATGGTGGAGGAGGGGCTGTTCGACAAATTTCCCTGCGATGCCGTCTTCGCCCTCCACAACGAGCCCGGCCTGCCCTTCGGCCAGTTTGCGCTCCGCGAAGGCCCGATCATGGCGGCGGTCGACGAGGCCCGCATCACCGTGAACGGTGTCGGCGGCCACGGTGCGGAGCCGCAGGAGACGCTTGATCCGATCGTCTGCGGCGCCTCGATCGTCATGGCGCTCCAGACCATCGTCTCGCGCAACATCCACCCGATCGATCCGACGGTGGTAACGGTCGGCTCGTTCCATTCGGGTTCGGCGAGCAATATCATCCCGAGCCGAGCGGAAATCGTCGTCGGTATCCGCTCCTTCGATCCGAAGGTGCGCGACGAGCTGGAGCGTCGCGTCCGCCTCATTGCGGAACGCCAGGCTGAAAGCTATGGCATGAGCGCCACGGTGAACTACCAGCGCTTCTATGACGCGACGGTCAACCACAAGGCCGAGACCGATCTGGTGCGCGAACTTGCCACGCGCTTTGCCGGCGCCGACAAGGTCGTCGACCTCGAACGCCCCTTCATGGGCAGCGAGGACTTTGCCTATATGCTGAAGGAGCGGCCGGGCACCTATTTCTTCCTTGGCGGCAAGAGTGGCGAAAACGACCATTCGCTCCACCACCCCGCCTACAATTTCAACGACGACCTGCTGCCCGTCGGTGCGGCCTTCTGGACGGAACTGACGGAACATTACCTGCGGGCGGCCTGACGCCCGTGCAGCCGTTTCGGCGACGCGAGTGGGACCCGGTCCACAGGGCGGTTTCACCACAATTTTGCCACGATTCATTCCGTGTTTTGGCGGCTTTCGGCTCTGATTTTTTGAGTGTCACACATTCGTGAAACTCTTGAAATCGGTGCCGAGCCGTTTAGTGCCTCAATCCTTAACGCTCCTGCCGTTCGCTGCATCCTCGGCGTGCTTGCGTGGATTCGCATATTTAAAATCCCCGCCAAATCAATACCTTGAGATGTCATTTCCCTTTTTACAGAAACCGTCCTGATGGACGGTTTCTTGGTTTTTGGCGCCCCCGGTTGTGCGCGGGAGTAACGATTTTCATTGTTCGAAAAACGTTGACGACTGTTTCCAATTTGAGACCCTTGCGGCCCACAAAATGAGGGACCATCTTTATTTGACGAAAGCGGCAATACCCGCTTCCGGAGATAAGCGAAGGGAATGGCGATGTCGTAACCGATGCCGAAAAGCCTGGCTGAAACTCCCTTCAAGCTTTGATGCAAAGCACATATGAAAAGGACCAAGACAATGACCAAGACCATTAACGCAGCTTTCGCAACCGCTCTTTTTGCCGCTTCCGTTTTCGGTGGCTCGGCCGCTCTCGCCGGCGGGGACTACTATAAGGGCGCCTATCCGGAATCGGAGCAGAACCAGAAAATGGATAGCCAGAGAATCGATCGCGTCCGCACCAACAGCATCGGCAGTGGTTATGCCGCCGACGGTGGCTACCGCCAGAGCGTGAAGGTCGGCCCGGCGAACGGTGACTATTATCAGGGCGCGAACCCCAATGCCCGCTAAGGCATAGTGCCACGTTCGACGCCTTCGCGAAGCTCCCGGTGTGCCCCCGCCGGGAGCTTCGCTCGTTTCGGCCCTGCCAAGGTCGGGGCGGAAATGCCGCACGCGGGCGATTGTCGCGCTGCGGCAACGTGGGTGTACGGACGGAATTGACCTTTGCCTGTTTTGCGCCGCATTCTTTGAGGCGACCGCAGCCTGATTGGGATTGCGGCGGCTTCAGAAAGGTCGTGGCCAATGTTCGAATCGCTGGACGCAACACTGCTTGCCCGCTTCCAGTTCGCCTTCACCGTCTCCTTCCACATCGTCTTCCCGGCCTTCTCGATCGGGCTGGCGAGCTATCTCGCGGTACTGGAAGGCCTGTGGCTCTGGACGAAGGACGAGGTCTATTTTTCGCTCTTCAATTTCTGGAAGACGATCTTTGCGCTCGCCTTCGGCATGGGTGTGGTTTCCGGCATCGTCATGTCCTACCAGTTCGGCACGAACTGGAGCGTCTTTTCCGACAAGGCCGGGCCGGTCATCGGGCCGCTGATGGGCTACGAGGTGCTGACGGCCTTCTTCCTTGAGGCGGGTTTCCTCGGCGTCATGCTGTTCGGCCTCAACCGCGTCGGTCCGAAGCTGCACTTCTTCGCGACCCTCATGGTCGCCGTCGGCACGTTGATCTCGGCCACCTGGATCCTTGCCGCCAATTCCTGGATGCAGACGCCGGCCGGTTTCGCCGTCAACGATGTCGGCCAGTTCGTGCCGGTCGACTGGTGGGCGGTGATCTTCAACCCCTCCTTCCCCTACAGGCTCGTGCATATGGTGCTCGCCGCCTATCTCACGACCGCTTTCGTCGTCGGCGGTGTCGGCGCCTACCACCTGCTGCGCGGCGATGCGCCAAAGCGTGCCGGTAAGATGTTCTCCATGGCGATGTGGATGGCGGCGATCGTCGCACCCATCCAGATTTTCGCTGGCGACATGCACGGGCTGAACACGCTGGAGTATCAGCCGGTCAAGGTCATGGCGATGGAAGGGCACTACCAAAGTCATCCGGACGGGGCGCCGCTCATTCTGTTCGGCATTCCGAACTCAGCCGAGCAGCGTGTCGATTATGCCATCGAGATTCCGAAGCTTTCGAGCCTCATCCTGAAGCATGACCTCAACGCCCCGCTCGCCGGGCTGGATTCCGTACCGAAGGAATTGCATCCGCCGGTCGGCATCGTCTTCTGGTCCTTCCGCATCATGGTCGCCATCGGCTTCGCCATGCTCTCCATCGGGCTGTGGTCACTGTGGTGTCGGTGGCGGGGCACGCTCGGCGAAAACCGCTGGCTGCACCGCGCCGCTGTCCTGATGGGTCCCGCCGGTTTCGTCGCCGTGCTTGCCGGCTGGGTGACGACGGAGGTGGGCCGCCAGCCCTATACGGTCTACGGCCACCTGCTAACGGCCAATTCCGTCGCCCCCATCGATGCACCGGCCGTCGCGACCTCGCTGATCGCCTTCATCGTCGTCTACTTCTTCGTCTTCGGCGCCGGCACCTTCTACATCCTGCGCCTGATGGGTCGTCTGCCGCGCGATCCGATGCCGGACCTCCAGGATGGTCCTCTCCGCACCGCCGGCATCACGCCGGCCGCCGCCCTTGCCAGCAAATCCGGGAGCCACCACCATGGCGTTTGACCTTCCCTTCATCTGGGCGGCGATCATCGCCTTTGCCGTGCTCGCCTATGTCATCCTCGATGGCTTCGATCTCGGTGTCGGCATCCTCTTTCCCTTCTTCAAGGAAAAACATGACCGCGACGTGATGATGAACTCCGTCGCGCCCGTCTGGGACGGCAATGAGACCTGGCTGGTGCTTGGTGGTGGCGGGCTGATGGCTGTCTTCCCGCTCGCCTATGCGACGATCCTGCCGGCGCTCTACATGCCGCTCATCCTGATGCTACTCGGCCTCATCTTTCGTGGCGTCGCCTTTGAGTATCGCTGGCGCACGCGGCGCGGCGAGTTCCTCTGGGACATCGCCTTCGCCGGCGGCTCGATGGTCGCGGCCTTTACCCAGGGCGTGGCGCTGGGTGCGCTGGTGCAGGGTATCCCGGTGGTCGACCGCGCCTATGCCGGCGGCTGGTGGGATTGGCTGACGCCGTTTTCCATCGCAACGGGTTTTGCCCTTCTCATCGGCTATGCCTTGCTTGGCGCAACCTGGCTGGTGATGAAGACGAGCGGCGACCTTGCCGCCCGCGCCCGCGGCTATGCGCTCAAGGCCGGCATCGGCACGCTTGGCGCCATGGGTGTCTTCAGCCTTTGGACACCCTTCATGGAGCCGCTCTATTTCGACCGCTGGTTCGGCTGGCCGACCCTTGCCTTCAGCGTCCTGGTTCCGCTGCTGGTGCTCGGCTGCTTTGCCCTGCTGATCCACGGGCTGCGCACCGAACACGATTCCCGACCCTTCATCGCCGCCCTCGGCCTCTTCGTGCTCGGTTTTGCTGGCATCGGCATCAGCTTCTATCCCTATATCGTGCCGGCTTCGCTGACGATCTGGGAGGCGGCTGCCCCCGAGGAGAGCCTCGCCTTCCTGCTCGTCGGCGCCCTGGTGCTCGTGCCGATGATCCTCGGCTACACGGCCTACGCCTACTGGGTTTTCCGCGGCAAGGTCGATCCGGAGGAGGGCTATCATTGATGGCGGAAAATTCGACGGGGCGGAAATTGCTGTGGTTCGTGGGCCTGTGGGCGGGCGGCGTGCTGGCGGTCACCGTTGTCGGCTTTGCCATCAAACTGGTGATCGGGACATGACTTCACGTAACGTGACATCATCCAGCTTCGCGCCAGCTTATATGCCTAGGTTCCGCCTCGGCCAGCATGCAGGCCCGCAAGTGAAAGACAGGACCGCACCCTCCTTTCGCTTAACCCCCGGGCCTGCATGTGGCCTCGACCGTGACCGAGTGTCTCGCGGCGGAGAGATGCCTTCCCCCCCAAACATTCCTCTGCTATCCGGGTGCCCATGAAGGAGACCGGAATGGCGAAGATTGCGGCAGACTGCACGACGATGGCGGAAATCCGGGAAAACATCGACCGGGTCGACCATGCGCTGATGGCGCTCTTCGCCGAGCGCTGGAGCTTCATTCGCCGTGCAGCCGAGATCAAGGCCGGCCTCGGCATCCCCGCCGACGTTCCCGAGCGCGTCCGGGAAGTGCGCGACAATGCGCACCGCAATGCCGAGACGCACGCCCTCGACGGGGATTTCTACGAAGAGATCTGGGCACAGCTCATAGAGCACGCCATCGCCTACGAGAAGGCGCAGCTCGGCGAGGCTTGAGGGTCAGCGCTGGTTGCGCTTGCCGAGGTGATCTTCCCAGTCGAGCGCGGTGCGCACGATGAAGGTGAGGTCGTCATGCTCCGGCTTCCAGTCGAGTTCCTTCATCGCGACCGAGGGGTTGGCGACGATCAGCACCGCGTCACCTGGCCGGCGGCCGGCGACCCGCACCGGGAAATCCACGCCGGATACCGCCTTCACCTGATCCAAAACCTCCAACACCGAGAAGCCGCGGCCATAGCCGCAATTGGCGACGATCGAACCGCCGCCTGCGCGCATGCGCTGCAGCGCCTTGAGATGCGCATTGGCAAGGTCGCTGACATGGATGTAGTCGCGGATGCAGGTGCCGTCCGGCGTCGGGTAGTCCGTGCCGTAGACATCCATGCCGTCGCGTTTGCCAAGGGCTGCCTGGCTGGCCACCTTGATGAGATGCGTGGCGCCGGCGCTGGACTGACCGGTTCGACCGCGTGGATCGGCGCCGGCGACGTTGAAGTAACGCAGCGCCGTATAGGTGAAGTCATGCGCGGCTGCGGTATCGCGCAGCATGATCTCGGTCATCAGCTTGGAGGAACCGTAGGGCGATTCCGGTCGCAGCGCGGCCGTTTCCAGCACCGGCTCGATGCCATCCGGCGTGCCGTAGACGGCGGCGGTCGAGGAGAACACGAAATACGGTACCTTCGCCGCGACGGCGGCGGCGATCAGCGCCCGTGACTTGACCGTGTTGTTCTCGTAGTATGAGAGCGGCTCGGCGACCGATTCCGGCACGATGATCGAGCCGGCAAAATGAATGATCGCGTCGATAGCGTTTTCGGCGAAGATTTGTGTGGTGAGCGCGGCATCGGCGATGTCGCCTTCATAAAACCGCGCTTCCGGCGCTACTGCCCAGCGAAAGCCGGTGGAAAGCCGGTCCAGCACCACCACCTCTTCGCCGGCGTCGATGAGCGCCCAGACCATGTGGCTGCCGATATAGCCCGCGCCGCCCGTGACAAGAACCGCCATGCACCCCTCCGAATCGCCTGAATTTCAGGCATATCACCTTGCCGACCGGCAAGACGCAACCGCAATCGCGCCCCGCCGTTTTCCCGTTCCAGAAAGGCAACATCATGTCCGACCGCTTCATCGTGCTTTCCGGCTGCTCGGGTGGCGGAAAATCGACCTTGCTCGAAGAACTTCGCCGGCGCGGCCATGCCGTCGTCGAGGAACCGGGGCGCCGCATCGTGCAGAAGGAGCTGGCAAGCGGCGGCCAGGCCTTGCCGTGGCTCGACATGACTGCCTTTGCCCGCCGCGCCATGGCTATGGCGCTTACCGATCGCGAGGCGATGCGCGACCACCCGGGGCTTGTCTTCTTCGACCGTGGCTTTGTCGATGCGGCATCGGCGCTTGAAATATCCGGAGGTGAGCCGGTCCAGGACGACCTGGCGGCCGTCCATCGCTACAACAGGCGCGTCTTTCTCACCCCGCCCTGGCCGGATATCCATACCGGTGACGCCGAGCGTCGCCATGGCTTCGATGCCGCCCTGGAGGAGTATGAGCGGCTCGAGAAGACCTATCCGGCCCTTGGATATGAGGTGATTGTCCTACCCAAAGTGTCGGTGGTCGAGCGCGCCGACTTCGTGCTCGACCATCTGTGAGCAGCCTCAGCGCGCCGCGATGTACCGCGCGAGCCGGTCGGCCGCTTCCTCGACCTGTTTGGGATCCCGCAGGAAACAGGCGCGCATGAAAAGTTCGCCGCCGGGGCCGAAGGCCGTGCCGGGCGCGAGGCCGACATTGATGCGGTCGACGATATCGAGCGCCGCCAGCCGTGAATCCGTCACGCCGTCGATCTTGAGGA
Source organism: Shinella kummerowiae (assembly GCF_009827055.1). Lineage (GTDB taxonomy): Bacteria > Pseudomonadota > Alphaproteobacteria > Rhizobiales > Rhizobiaceae > Shinella > Shinella kummerowiae. The sequence goes on along the minus strand of NZ_WUMK01000002.1, from coordinate 240,399 downwards.
AGGCATAGAGCGCGCCGTCCGGCTTCAGCGTCTCCACCCGATTGGTGGCGATCAGCGCATCGCAGAAGACGTCGCGGTTCCTCGCCGCCTTGTCGATATTCGCCTGCACGAAGGCATCACCCTCATCGAGTGCGACAATCGCCCCCTTTTGCAGGAATTGCGGCACGCCGGAGGTGGAGTACTGCACGAGGTTTTCCAGCACCTGGCCCATCTCCGGCGGCGCGACGATCCAGCCGACACGCCAGCCCGTCATGGACCAGTTCTTCGAGAAGGAGTTGACGAAGATGACGCGGTCGCCGTCCTCCATCACATCGAGGAAGGAGGGCGCCCTGCTGCTGGAATGGTGGCCACCGGCATAGTGATATAGCGCATAGATCTCGTCAGCCATGATCCACAGATCGTGGCGCCGCGCGATGGCGAGGAGGTTCGCAAGGTCCTCGCGCGTCGCTGTCCAGCCGGTCGGGTTGGACGGCGTGTTGACGAAGAGCACGCGGGTCTTCGGCGTGATCGCCGCCTCGATGCGATCGAGATCGACCTGCCAGCGCCCGCCGGTAAAATCGAGTTGCACGGCAATCGGGTTGGCGCCGGAAAGCTCCGCCGCCGCCGCGAAATTCGGCCAGGCCGGCGTCAGATACACCATGTCGTCGCCCGGTGAGACGAGCGCCTCGATGGCAAGCTTGATCGCCTGCATGCCGGAGCCGACGACATAGAAGTGCTCGGCCGGCAGAACCTTGCCGAAGCGTCGGGCATAATAGCGCGACAGCGCCGCCCGAAGCTCGGGAATGCCGCGCTGCCACGTATAGAACGTCTCGCCGCCGAGCAGTGCGGTGGACGCTGCCTGCGCAATGAACTGCGGCGTCGGCAAATCCCCTTCGCCCACCCAAAGCGGGATCAGCCCCTCGCGCCCGCGCGCATAATTGACAACTTCGACGATCCCGCTCTCCGGCGCCCGCAGCGATCGGGGGCTAAGGCTTTCGACGATGCTCATGAAAACTCCGCAAACTGGACCCCGGCCATCGCCAGGAGAGGCGAAGCGGCAAAGGTCTACCCGGTTTCGCGAGACCGTTCACGCGAGTTTCGCTGACGGATGTATCGAATTCTGTGATGGGAGGAGGCGTGTGGAATAGGAACCCGAATTTATCGATCTGTCGATTTCGTGACGATCAAACGGGAAGCGAATGGTGCCCGGAGGCGGATTTGAACCACCGACACGCGGATTTTCAATCCGCTCAAAGGCCCTGAAAAGGAGGGGCCATTAGCTTCCATGTCGCAGTCATGTTGCACTAAGCAAAGAAAGCCGCTTCTGCCTGCGCCATTTCATCCGTTTCATTGTTTCTCGGGAAGAGGTGACCGTAAGTGTCCATAGTTAGCGCGATTGTGGCGTGACCTAAGCGTTCCTGTACCACCTTTGGAGGAAGCCCGAGACCACCATCTTCTTTGCGGTTGATGCACCAGGAGGCATAAAAATGCCGAAGCGCGTGCATACCACTGTACTTAGCTTTGAAGATTGGATGCCCCTGTTTGTCCACCCTACCGCTGTCGTACCTGAGACCAGCTGCTACCATCATGGGACACAGCCCTCGATTGATAATATTCGCCAAGCTTTGAATTTTCCCCGCTCCATTGGGAAAAACCAAACCCACATTTTCGCGTGGCGCGACGCCCCCCGTATCCCGCTTTTCACTAAGGGTCAGCTTCCATTCTTGCAACGTTTTTGCGACGACTGGGGGGATTGGGATAAAACGTTCCCCCGCTGCAGATTTCGGCTTACCCAACGAGTTGTAACGATCAGCGCGCTCCACTACGTGGATTTGCCTCTTTTCCAGGTCAACAGCACTCCATTTGAGGCCGCGCAACTCAGACGCTCGCATACCCGTGAAAATTGCAGTCAGCAGAATCGCTCGCCATGGGCCATTGAGGGCGCTAACGAAAGCCTTCGCCTCCTCAGGCGTTGGTATATCTACCCCAACCTTGAGCTTGCCCTTCTGACGCTTTACCTGCGCGGCGTTGTGGCCCGAATTTCGTCGGGCCTTCATTTCTCTAACGGGATTCCGGCCAATTAAACCTCGCTCCATCGCATCCGACATAATGGAACTGAGACTCGTCGTGACCTTACGAACCATCGCAATCGATCTGCCACTGTTGCGCAGTTGATCTTGGAAGGCTCTCGCGCCCGGAACGCTGAATCTAGAAAGAAGCACGCTCCCTATGAAAGGTTTTATATGGAGGTCAACGTGTTGCCTTCGTTGATCCAAGGTGCTCAATTCTAACTCTTCAATCCCTCCACCCTTGATCCACAATTCCGCCGCCTCTGCTATCGTGGCACTCGCGGCATCTGCTACGTGCGTTCCCGCTCGCACCTCAACCGTGGCAATTGCCGCGAAGGCATCGGCTTCCTTTTTCAGACGGAAAGTCTTTTGCCGCCGAGTACCTGAAACGTCAAAGTAATCGACAATCCAGGCCGACTTCCGTTCGCCGCCCTTGGTGACCCAGTCGCGCTTTCGAACTGACATTCTTCATATTTCCGTTGAATCAAGTGTAGCACTTTGCTCGGCGAGCTTACGAATAATGTCGAAGGTGGGGTCTCTCGTGCCCATGCCTGCAAGTGTTGAGGCAGCATGCTCCTCAGCTTGCCTAGCGGTCGCAAGAACGTCTGGAGTTGGCTTGCGGTCCAGCTTTTGAATCAATCCGGAGAGTATCTGGACCATACCCAGATGCAGTGAAAGCTGGCTCTTAAAGAGACCAGCTAAATCTCTCAGGCCTTCAGCATTCTCTGCCATTTTTGCATAGAGTTCTTCCAATCTATTTCTAAGAGCGTGTTCATCTTCGAACCGCCTTCTCCATTCGAACGCATCTTTTCCGCCAGTCTCGTAAGCCTCGATGCGCGCAACTATCTCAGCATTCATAGACCGGCCATTTCTGTCAGCCGCATCGCTGATCATGTCACGCATTCCGTCAGGCAATCGTAGGGGGAACTGGTCCGACCCTCGTCCCGGTTTGTTTCCAGCCACGTACTATCTCCGTCATTTTTGATATCACTGTAATTTCTTTCCTATTGACACGCAATGAAATCACGGTAATTTATATTACGGTGATTTCGCAAAAGTGTGGTGTAGTGAATGTATGAATCGAAAGAAATTGTGCGTGTTGACCTCGACCTGGTTTGGGGCGGGGAGGATATTGCGAAACTCATCGGGCGCTCGCGTCGCATTACTTTTCATCTGCTGGAAAAGGGTGAGCTGCCCGCAAAGAAGGTGGGCGGCCGCTGGGTTGCAGAACGCGGCCGCCTTGTAGCTTTCTTCAAACAAATGAACTGACAGAGCAGTGCTCGAAGCACGGGCTGGGACCTAGACTCAGGCAGCCTGGAACCCGCGTGTAGCCAATATTCAATCGGCTCTGCTGGCCGCAAGTGCGGCCATTTACCCAAATGAAAAGTGGAGAGCTTCCTCATGCGGAAGGCATCGAAGCTTTGCCAATCGAAAGGACTGTAGATGAAACAAACAGCAACCAAATTGCCACGCCATGGCTTTCGCCTTGATGACGCCGATGGCGGATGCGCAGATTATTTGAAGCAGGTGAATGGAAAGGCGGAGAAGTACGCCTACCACCTTAGCGACTTGCGCCGTGTGGCGCTGAATCTGGAAAAGGCGCTTGATGGCGCGGGTATTGCGACAAGCAAGCGCTCGGGGATCACCGCTGTTGCACGTAGCGCCGGGCCTGATCGGTCGCGCAAAACGGCTCGTTGGACGCCGCAGGCTACAGGCACCGTCGCCCATCTTCGGCGTTATGATGGCGGATGGCGGCTTATGACGGCTGATCGCGTGACCGTGTACGCGGGACAGGCTGAGAAGCACAAGATTGCTATCCAACGTAGCGAGTACGTCGCCATCCAAGAGCGGGCAGTCTCAAATTTTGAGGTTGCGCCATGACACACCACCGGAAAACCCATGACGCCTCTCACATGCTCCGCATGGTACGCGAGAAAATCGCTGAAATCGAAGCTGGCGAATACCGTCTTCGCTACGATGAAATTCCGGGCAGCACCACCATAACCTACACTGTGGGTTTCGCGTTGGATCGCTTCGAGGAAATGGGAAGCAGTCGCTCCACGCAGGGCGCGTTTGACACGCTCAACGCGGAACAGATTCGTGTTTGCCAAATCATCCGCAAAGAGCGCGGCCTGCCGCCGCTCCAGTATCACCAAAGCCACCACCTCCACGGGTTTGGCTACTCAGGAGGTCAACATGGCGGCAAATGAAATCGACTTTGGCGAATTCTACGCACGCTGGCGCACGGAGCGGTTGGCCAAGCTGGTCGCCGGGCAACCGCCCGAATTTTGGGCGGCTGTCGGCGAAAAGCTCGATAGCTCACCAGACGAAACAATAACCATGGATGAGCTTGTAGCATTGCTGCATGACCGGGAATTGGAATGATGTTCATACAGCTTTTAAAGGACGACAAGTCCATCCGTCACGACAGCGTATAGGCTCGACCGACTAACCGCGCCTACGGCCTCACAACCTCCGAAACTTTACGCGCCGCAAAGCCTTCCGCATGGGGAGGACAGCGAAGCTTTGCCAACGAAAGGAAATAAAAATGCACCGTCAACTCCAGATAAGCAAAGTCTCCATCACTTGCCACGATTTGGGTAAGGCTATCTTCTTCGATTTGAAAATTGGCACTGCTAAATCAAAGCCCTCGCTCGCATGGCTGACAGATGATCTTAAGCTTAAAAGCCCTTCGGAAAGCAACATGCGCGACTGGAACGAACTTTCCGAGGACGAGGTTGCAGAAGTCCGTGCGCGCCTTGAAGAGCATCTTGAAATGCTCTTGGGGCCGCTTAGGAATGAAACTCGGGTCGAAGCAAAACCCGTTCGGGACCATCTGACGATTGAAGCTATGCCACATCTGTCCAAAGTCCGACGCGAGATACGCTACCTGGGCAGAGAGTTCGATTATCTGCAAACGATGCTGATGTCGCCGAGCACAGTCTGCGTAGACCGCTATCAGCTGGCAGGTGAGCAAATTAAGGGCGTCGAAGCTGCGATGAGCTTCCTTTTGAACCGTATTCAGCACAACGACTATCTCGATGATGTCGGATCGGTTCCACATGAATAATTTCGGGCAATGTAAGGTCGGCTCTTGGAGATGCGGGCAAACGCCACGCTTTGACAATGTCCTTTTCGTCGTTGGATTCGCTCAGAAGAATACAGCTTATTGTGTACGATACTCGGATGAGATGGATTTCCTGGAGTGGCTTTCGGAGCACGCGGAACGCAAAGGGTTTCCTCGCTTAACTGATCACGATGGCGACATCTGCGAAGCGGCTTACGATCACCTTGAGCGGATCGGGTGTGACGTCACCCAACACGAATTCATTCTCTGACTTCTTGGAAAATCGGATCGGCGGTTGACGCCGACTCCGCCTGCTCTCACCATTAAAAAAGACGCCATCACAGGGCTGGAACCCTCCGGCGTCTTTTAGGAACGTATTCATATGATTGCTGATGGCGAAATCATTGTAAAGCTCCACCGCGTTGCTCGGTGAGCGGCGGGCTGGCAAATAGCCCAGCCCCAAAACATCAGCCAGACGATTTTCCAAAAAGAAATGTTGACATTTTTTCGGAGCCACAAGGTTTCGACTACGGCACGTTCGGTGCGCGCCAGCACATTGAAAATCTCCATCCGGACAATTCACGCGGCGGCCTCCGAAATGGGGTCGTCAGTTTCGCGCAGCGGGTGCGATGGCGGGAAAGACCGTGGAAGGAATGGACCGTTCCAGTTGGCGGCGGCGCGATAATGGAAGCCGAACGGCTCCTCCAGCAAGACAATCGGACCGACTTGTACGTGTCGCAAGCAGCTTTCTGGAAATGGCGCTCCATCTCGCAGTTGACGGCGATTGGCGCGTGTTACGCTGACCTCGACTATCACAACGTAGCTCGGTGGCGCGCCAAAGCCCCCAGAGATGTTGCTGGTGCCGTTCTAGGTTATCTGGAGGAGGCGATGATCCCGCATCCGTCCTACATTTTATCGACGGGCCGAGGTCTTGTTTGTGTTTGGTTGTCGGAATTGCTGCCTCGTACTGCCCTGCCTCGGTGGAATGCCGTCCAGAAGCGCCTAGGATTGATTTTAGAGCCCTTCGGAGCGGACAAGCGGGCGTTGGACGCTGCACGGGTATTCCGGCTTGCAGGTAGCGAAAATTCCAGTGCAGATCGAGATCGGTGCAAAGTCGGCATGGTTTGGTGCCACGGTGCGCCTGACACACCGACACGTCACGATTTCGGGACGCTTGCAGATGAAGTCCTGCCCGTCACCCACGCTGAATTGATTTCTCTCCGTGCTGAGCGGGCTAAACGTAAGGCGGAGGGAAAAGATAAGACGCGTCCCGTCCTAACCTTGTCAGGGGCGACATATTGGGAATCCGTCTTGAGTGATTTGCAACGCCTCCGCGCGCATCGCTGTCCAGAAGGTTCATTGCCGGAAGGGCAGCGCGATTCCTGGCTGTTTATTGCAGGTGTGGCGATATCATGGATTTCACCGGCAGAAGTCCTTGGTCGGGAAATCATGTCGCTCGCAAGGGAAGCAGCGGGATGGCGCGATAGCGAAACGAAATCCCGTATGTCCGCCATAATCAAGAGGGCGCGGCAAGCCGCCGATGGGCAGAAGCTGGATTTCGGCGGACGTGAGGTTGACTGCCGTTATCGGATGAAAGCCAACACGATTGTCGAGTGGCTGAGCATCGATCCGGCAGAACAACGTGCGGCAGGACTCCGGGTGCTGGTCGATGAAGACCGGAAACGGGAGCGTTCAGTTGAACGCACTGAAAAGTCGCGGCGTGAGAGGGGCGTGAAGGATCGGACGGGACAGCAGACGGCAAGGCTTGAGATGGGCGGTATGGCGCTATATCTGCAAGCGACGAAGGGCATGCGCCGTGATGATCTTGCAGCGCATTTCGGCGTGTCTGCCGGGCAAATTTCCAAGGCCATGTCAGAGGCACGGCAGGCGCGCCAAAGACAAGCAAAATCTTGATTTTCCCATGACTGGGGGACAAAGCCCCCCAGACCCCGTGGAAGGTAAACACCATACACCGCATCACTTCGTGACGAACGCTGATTTTCCAGCGGTTCGGCTTGTCAGCCACGGGCTGGCAATGGGGCCATGTGGCCTGAGCGTGATCGCCTCCCGGCGAAAGAGGGGGCAGTCGGCAGACCCTCGACGGCGTTATCTCCATGAAGTGGTCCGGCTGAAGGCCTCCTCGAAGAGCCGACACTATCGAAGATAGTGGTAGTCGGTCACTACATCTTTGATTCCGGTACCAAAATCTGCTTTCCGCCCATTGTTTTTGCTCTCACACTTGAAGGAGTATTTTCCTATCTCTGGAGCAGACTGATGAAAGAATACGAACGTGATGTCACTGTTGTTGGAGGCGATGTTCGATTTCCTGCGCGGCTCAAGGTTATTCGCTTGCCTCGATCATGGTATGGCGTGGTCTGGTCCGACGACTTGAATTACGCTTCGTTCTCCCAAGACGCGACCGAAGTAAACGGCGGCATTGCGTACATGTCCGACAAACAGTTCCTCGTCCGCGTACAACTCGTCGCGGCTTGGAAGGGCGGCGTCAATTTCGAGTATGCGCCGGAACCCTCGGCATCTGATGATGATAAGCGTTCCTTAGATGGGCTCCAGGCTGTCGATCACCAAATCCGTTGTATTGTCGACCTCGACATGCACCATATCGCCGTTGCCTCGGAACTCTATATGACGATGTGCGATGACGATCCGGCGCTGGCCAGGACGTGGATGGAGCTTGATGCCGACGAACGGAGCGATTGGACAGCCGAGGATACGCTAAGACGAATTACCATGTTCTCCCAAGCTTTTAGGGTGCTTAGGAGCCATCCGCGATACGGATATGTCGCTACGTGGTTGCGGGGATGGGGCGATGAAGCTTGCGCCTTGAAACAGCAGGTCGCTTTACAACTGGGCGGAGACTGGGCGAAGGTCGAGGACCTGCTTAACGCCGAGTTGGATCACCGCCGCGTGGGCTGAGGCCTATTATGGGCTATCAGTTCATTCATTTGGATTCGTTTTCCCGAAAGCCCGATGCCCAGGGGCGGGGCACAGATTTTATTTTTGCCGAGGCGTCCCGCAAGCCTAACGCCTCAGTCCATGTCTCGAATCCGTCTCCTCCTGTTTTGGTGCACGGTGTCGGCGTCGAGACGGTTCAGGAATTACACGACTCGGCTGTCGCATCCGCCACCGTCGAGGTGAAGGGTGGTAAATCGCGAAAAATACGACAGGACCAAAAAACGGTGCATACGGTGGTCGCCTCGCATCCCTACACCATGGACGAGATCAGAGCCGACCCCACAAAGCGCCGAGAAGCTGAAGAGTGGGAGCGTCGCACAGTTGCGTGGTTGAGGGATCAATATGGCGACGACCTGAAAAGCGTGATCAGGCACGAAGACGAAAGCCACTGGCACATTCATGCTTATATCCTGCCGCTATCCGATCCTGCTCTCAAGGCAGCTAGATATCATCCGGGGATGACTGCCAAGCGTGCCGTTATGGATGCCGGTCCCATTGCTGGGGAGGACCAAAAGGCGCTCGGGAAGCGGGCTGACGCCCAATACAAAACTGCGATGAGGCAGTGGCAGGACTCTTATCACGAGGCAGTCGCCATTCCGTCTGGCCTTACCCGTCTCGGCCCTCAGCGCCGCCGCCTGTCAAGGGACGAATGGCAACGGGAACAGGTCCAGGCCAAAGCCCTGCAAAAGACCGTCCAGCGCGCACGTAAGGTCAAGGCGGATGGTGAGGCGTACATAGGCCGCACAAAAGCTGACGCCGCAAAGATCGCCGCTAATGCCGCCACAATGCGGGAAACAGCTCAAAAGTCCACCGTTGCCGCTCTGGCTTTGCAAGATCGCGCTCGGAACGATCAAGTGCATGCACGCGCAGCACTGGCCGATGCAGCCAGGTACAGCGGGTGGGCCGGTCGCCTCCGGGCGGTTTGGGATGGCCTGCGGAAATCAAAACTAGCCGAAAGAATCCGGTCTGAGCTGAAGGGCGAAATCGACCGCTGGCGGGATGTCGCGCAGACTGCCGAGCGAAAGCTACTTGAGGCCGAGCGCCAGCGCTATGAAACCGAACAGAAGGCACGGGCAGCGCAGGATGCGGCGTTCCGGGCAGGCGTCGAGCGTGATCGCCTCCGGTCGATGCTTTCGCCTGTCGCCGCCCAGTCCACGCCAGAGCTTTCACCTGCGCCGAGGCTGGCTTTGAAGCCCAATTTTACAAAAAAGGGAAAACGTGATGCTTAAACTGATATTTGCCGCCACGATTCTGATCGCGTCCAACGCCTCCGCTGGCAGTATCATCTTCCGGTCGCCTACGTCTGGCACGCTGGCCGCTATTGCCGATCCTGCACCAACGCAGCCGGAACCGGAGCAACCTGCTTTCGGAATTCGTTACCAGCCTATCCAGGTTGCCGCTGGTGCGTCTATCAGTATCATGCCGATTGGGGATGTCAGCGGCTACACATTCGCGGCGCGAAATCCACTGCCACCCGCTCTGGCGCTCGATGCAGCAACCGGTAAAATCATCGGTCTCGCAGTGGTCGCAGGTATCTATAACATCACTATACGGGCGGCAAAGGACAGTGCCTCTTCTGACTTGATGCTGTCGATAACCATTTCCTGAAGCGCTCAGTGGCTCGAAACACAGCGATGCCGGGGGCGATTGGAGCGGCCCCGGCATCCTCAATAGGCCTAACGGGCATTTATAGCCTGGCGCACTTTCTTTAGCATTTGCTTCTGCCACGCTTCTCTTCGCCAGAAAGGCACACCCGGCAAGCTATCTTCGGCCGGATAGTACGATCCCCAAGCCGCTACTGGTTCGCCGGTTCGCGTCAAAACCGCCTCGGCAATCACTTCGGGCTTTATCCATCCAAAGAATATGTACCATGTTCGCGCCGCATCGCCTCCCGCCTGTTCGAGCCGATGTCTGGTAAAGGCGGTCACTCGACCTTCAGCCCAGTTGTCCCACTGCCAGAGTGGCCGACCATCGGGGACTTCAACGGTCAAGCGAACCGCCTTTTTATCGACGGCGCTGCCTTCCAAGCCGTGTCCATCGGGTTCCGGGTTTGTGGTCAGTCATACGCCGATTTTCCCCGTCTGGCGTTCGAGACAAGTCGGAACGTCACCGATAGTCAGACCGTGGCGATGGATGCCATTCAGATGGGCAAGTGATGTAAAATGGAAAAGCTTCATGACGATCCTGTTCCTGGAAGTGATCGATTTTAGTGGGAGCCGAGGCTCGTGAAAGCGTGGCTGTCAAGGACAGCGGCAATGACTGTGAATACTGGAAGGTTCAATCAACGCGTGTCGATGCTATGAACCCGCTCGGTCTTCAAGCTCGCCACATCCACTTTCACGTGGCGGACGCGGCGGATTTTCATCGTCGGCAACATAGCCGCGACCTGCAAAGCAAGATCGCGGTCTGCCTCGGAAATCTTTGCCCACAACCCCGTAACGCTCGATATGAGACCGGGCAGTTCATCCGTCTCCGGCGTCTTCCAGACGTTCGCGCCGATTTCCTTCAATCTGATACCAGACATATAGACATACTCCTTCGTTATGACGCCACGGTACCCCCTGTAGCGTCAGCCAAGTTTCTCGAATTGTTGGGATGGGTTAAGCGAGCCTAAAGGCCGCAAATTTCAAGCTTTGCCAACGGTGCAAGCGATGGCAAAGGCATCTGTTGATATTTGCGGGCGAACGCATCCTGCCCGCGCCGGTCAGGGATACTGTCCTCCACAGCTCAATGCCATAAAATGCTGATTCATTTCATCTTCCTTCTGTTGTTGCTGGCTAGGTGTAAAAACAGGGTGCCGCTCTCCACCGAGACTTTCGGCCATCCCTTCAAACTGCAATCGCCGCACCTCGCCGACCCGACGCTCTTCGCATCCATCACTGTGAATGGCTCGCTGTCAGTCACGGCTTGCTGCCAGTTTTCTAAAACCTGCCTTCTGACGATGCTCGGGATGATACAAAGGCTGCATCGCTTGTACCGGCTCCGGTAAATCGAGAACCGAGTGATGATCTTGCTTCTGGCAAGATCGAACTCAGGTGGCAGCGCTGCCATCAGATCGCGCCTTTCAGCAGTCGCAGCACCTGGTTGACTTCGGCAGGTTGCACAACGCCAGCCATTGACCGCACCAGCGCCCCGATCTCGGCAGCGGGGATCGGTGTGAATGGAATTTTCGGCTGCGTCATCTCCGCCTCAGACATCAGATAGATCGAGCCGTTTGCAGCCGTGATGCGGATGTCCGCCTTTTCGTAACGGAAAACGGTCTCCCGTCGCTTCGGCTTCCAACTGCTGAAAACCGCAATCGCGTCACCAGTGTAGAGCATCGAATTCTGGATCACGTCCGCAGAGATGTAGATTGTATTCATCATGCCCAAGCTCCCTTTCGTTGTGGACGACGAATAGGTAGGTTAGCAAAATCATTCCGTCAATAGGTAATTTTAAGCAAAGGAATTCTTCTAAAAATTCAAAATAAATAATTTTCTTCCAAATTCCTTTGGCGAAGTCGAATTTTCAAGAAATTCCTTGCCACGAATAATCGGCAGGTCTCCGATCAAGGAATTCTCTGAAAAATTCCTTCAATTTGGCCTGGGAATTCCTTGGTCACCGTCGCTTTTTCGCGATAATTCTTTGTCGCGTTTTGTTTCTTCGGCTTCGCGGCGCTTGCGTTCCTCCCACAAAATGGCGCGGTTCTGGAACGCTTGGACAATGTCGCTGTCACGATCCGCGAGGCACTGGCGAAGATCGCTGGGGTCAGTTGCGTATGCCTCATCGAGATATTTGTGCGTCTCGACAGGCGTCAATAGCTTAATCGCTGCGAAGGCATCGGCCCGCCAATATGGCGCTGCGAGATCGTACATGAGCTGGCCGATGTATGGCTTGTGGCCCCAAAGTTGATAGCGTTCTGGAAAAAACTCGCGCTCCGGATCGGCTTCCCAAGCCCCTTGAAGCTCTGCCTTGCGACTGAGCTTGATACCGCGCTCATTCAGCATACGCGTCCACTGCTCGTAACTGTAGCCGTCGCAGTAGTCATCGTTATCTGGCGCGGGCGCATAGTCGTTCCTTGGATCGGGCGTCCAATCACGCTTTGGGTTGGGGTCGGGCCAATCGATATGCGAGCGCCGAAATGTGGCCAGAATCGTTTCCTGCATGGCCAGGATCGCCAGCAGAAGCAGCAGCATGAGGCGCTGGCGTCGTTTGCGGGCATCTTCGATCAGGCGGCGGAGGCGTTCGATGCGCCTGCGGTACTCGTCCGCTCGCCGTTGTCGTTCGCGGCGGCGACGTTCTTCACGTTTTTTGATTTTTGCTTTTTGGGCGGGTGTAAACTGGTGTGGCTGCATAGCGATCTCCTTTCGTTGAAGATCGCGTCTGGCGTTGCATAGGACGAACTAATACAAGACCGCCACATAATGGGAGTTGAGGGCAGAAATCCCCTGCAGAGCATATTTATCTGATGACTTGACTAGTCACAGCCTCCATCGCGTTAGGGCCGCTTCCGCTGCAACGGGATCAGTCTTGATCCGGAGAATTGTCTGCCTCGACAATCCTGTTTCCCGTGCGATGAAAGACGCCCCCGAACCAGCCACCAGCATCGCTTGTACGGCTTCAAAATCGTGACGAGTGTAGCTCGGTTTTTTGCCGGGGTACTTGTGGCTATCGGATTTCGCCGCCGCGATACCGGCCTTCTGCGCTTCCTTCGTCACCTCTGCTTGAGCCTGGGCCATCGCAGCCATGAACGAAATGAGCGAATCCCGCACCGCCTGTTGCATGGGGTCCGAAGTCGCGCCGTCGAATGTCATGCCATTTATCACTGTTCGGATGATGACGCCCTGGCGGATGAAGTGGCGGATTGCATCGGTTACGTCCCGGTAATTGCGACCGAGGCGGTCAACCCACCGGACTACGAGGGTGTCGCCCGCCCGGAGCTTGTCGAAGAGCCGCCTTCCTTGCGGACGCTCGGAAAGACTCGTGCTGACCCCCGATACTCCATGGTCGGCAATGACTTCATCAATAACGAAACCGGCTGCTTGAGCTTGGGCAATCTGGTGATCTAGGTTTTGATCTGCCGTGGAAACGCGAGCGTAGAAAATGACGGACATGGGACCTCCGGACTGTCCGATTGAATGATGTCCAGAGCCTCGAATGTCCGAATGCAAGAAACAACCTTTACGGACGCCTCTCGGGCCGATGCTGCGATTGTTCGCAGGGGCATACCCAAATCACCCACCGGCTAACTCAAATATGCGATTTCCGTTGCGCGCCTCATCTGCTCGCTTAAATTGAAGTGACAATCAAAACGCTGAGTCGCTGATGCTGGAAGACGATGTAGCCAAAATTGCCCAGTCGTGCTTTGCTAGCAGCCCGGTGGTTGTGCTCGGCAGTGGGGCGTCAGCCAGTCACGGGCTGCCGGGAATGGGGGCTCTCAAAGATTTTCTGCTGGAAAAAGTTACCACCGACGGCGACGAAGAGGCCGAAGGTTGGGCGAAGGTCACCGAAGCGTTTGCAGCTGGGGAACACCTTGAGCAGGCCTTAACCGGTAAAGCTTTACCAGCGCTCCTCACAAGAAAAATTGTGGGACACACCTGGGAATGCATCAACAATTCTGACAAAGTCCTATTTTCCAGAGCGGTTCGGGCAGAAGAGAATTTTCCGCTCGGCCGATTGATACTTGCCCTACTCGCAAGCAGCCAAAAAGTGCTCGACATCGTCACGACAAACTATGATCGGGTAGCGGAGTACGCGTGCAATTCCGTTGATGTTATCCACTCGGTAGGCTTCACTCCAGGCTACCTGCAACGGCGTGAGGGTAGTTACCCGATTTCCTTTGTGCAGGCGGGAAAAAGCCTTCGAACCGTGAAGATTTGGAAGGTTCATGGCTCGCTTGACTGGTTCGAACGAAGTGATGGTACCGCCCTGTCAGCACCGCTTTACGAACTACCGGAAGCCGGACTACTGCCTCTCATTGTCACGCCTGGCTTTAATAAATACGAGCGTACTCATGACGAGCCGTTTCGGTCTGCGATTCAAGGTGCGGATCGTGCTTTGGAGCAATCTGACGGTTACCTTTGTTTGGGATTTGGCTTTAGGGATGCTCATATCGAACCAAAAATTCTTGAGCGCTGTCGGCTCAAGAAAGTTCCGGTAACGGTCGTCGCACGCACCCTGACTGACGAGGCCAAGACCTTTCTGCAACAAAAGGCAGGGCCGCTTTTTCTCGGTATCGAGCAAAGTGCGAAGGGCTCGCGGGCATATTTTCACGCTTACCCGGACGGCATCGATATTCCCGGCGTCGACTACTGGTCGGTCGACGGATTTCTCAATTTAGTGACGTGAGGAACGATGAGCATTTTCAACTATGTTGATGAAGAAGCACTAGGATGTGTCATCTCTGTTGACACGGCCACTGTTACCATCCGCGTTGACGCAATGGATCGCTTGCGCCGAGTCCAGGTGAACCGACTGACGGTTTTGCAAAGTAGCCGTGCTGGTCAATACCTTATCGGAATTGTAACACGGATCACGCGTAAAGCTGACGAAAGCAAGCCTGCTGGAAGCGAAGACCCTGCGGAAGAAATCCTTCCCGAAAACAATCTCGTCCGAATCACGTTGATTGGTACCCATCACGACAGAGTCGGCATTCAACGAAACGTCTTTAGGCGGACTCTGGAAACCGTTCCCGAGATCGATGCCAATTGCTTTGCTCTCGAAGGTGAGCGTCTAACCAAGTTCATGCAAGTGATTTCCAACGTGGCGGATGATGGGCCCCGACTTTCACTAGGGACATTTACCCTGGATGATGATGCCGAAGCCTTTTTAAATGGTAACAAATTGTTCCAACGCCATGCTGTCATCGTCGGCAGTACGGGATCAGGAAAATCTTGGACGACCGCGCGGCTTCTCGATCAAATCGCGCAACTTCCCCAAGCAAACGTGATTCTTTTCGATATACATGGAGAATACAAGCCGCTTGTCGGCGATGAATTTCGACATATCCGCATCGCGGGGCCAGTTGATATCGAGCGCCGATCAGGCTTGGCAGAGGGAGTTCTGCATCTCCCCTACTGGCTGCTTGGCTACGAAGCTTTAGTTTCTCTTTTTGTCGACCGGAGTGATCAAAACGCGCCGAACCAAGCAATGATGATGAGTAGGTGCATCACCGACGCCAAAACGGCGACACTCGTCGCGGCCGACGAAAATGAAATCCTCCAAAATTTTACCATTGATAGTCCCGTCCCTTTCAGCATTGACGCTGTGTTAGCGGAGCTAGAAAGGCTGAACGTGGAGATGGTGGCCGGTGCCAGAGGCGAGAAACAGGGGCCGTACTTCGATAAGTTAAGCCGAATGATTGCTCGGCTTGAAGCCAAGAAGAACGACAGGAGACTCGGCTTTCTGTTTCAAGCACCCGACGAATGCATGGAGATGGCGTGGCTTTCGACAATTGCACACTGCCTTATCGGTGGCCGAGGAGCCCAACCAGACGCTTGCGGCGGCATCAAGATAATCGACTTTTCTGAGGTTCCTTCAGACGTTTTGCCTCTGATGGTTAGCCTGTTGGCACGACTGATCTTTACGACCAGCCAATGGACCGAGCAGCAACACCGACACCCGGTGGCGTTGTTTTGCGACGAGGCACACCTCTACATTCCTGAGAGAGCAAATACAGACAGTTCCGATGCGGTGTCGGTGCAGATTTTCGAACGAATTGCTAAGGAAGGGCGAAAATACGGGGTTGGTCTTGTCGTCATCAGCCAACGCCCAGCTGAAGTGAATCGCACAGTCTTGAGTCAGTGCAACAACGTAATTGCGATGCGCCTTACCAACGGGGACGATCAAAGCGTAATCAGGCGACTGTTGCCTGACAGCTTAGGAAGTTTCGGTGACTTGCTCCCGATCCTCGATCTAGGGGAAGCGCTTGTTGTTGGAGATGCAAGCCTTCTACCTACTCGCGTCAGAATTGCTGAGCCACGCCACCGCCCGAACAGCCAGACGATTGAGTTTTGGAACTGCTGGAATGATCCCGATCCGAAGGCGGATACCGTGAACGCTGTAAACGCTTGGCGTCGGCAAAGCTTTCAACGTTGAAATAGGAGTGAGAATACCGGAGGATCGTACTTCCTCACGGCTTCACCCATGACGTCCCGCTCGTGGAAAAAAGCATCGATAGTAAACCAGACAGCGATGCCCCTTGTCTACGCTAAGCAACGTAATCGCTCGCAGCGGCACTGTCGTAAGCTTCCACCACTGTCGCCGCCACCGCGATGGCCGCTCTCGCGGCAGCCTCGGTTAGGTCGATGACGCGATTCTTACCTCTAATTTTCGCGAATACTTCGATCCGTCGATACACGCCCGCCTGCTCTTCTGCGTACTTCGCCAGGCCCTTCAACTTTGGAAGCGCATCGCCAAACTGAACCCCGTGGGGATCAACAATATCGGCCGCAACTGTTCCGTCAGGCATCCGCACGAAGAAAATGAAGTCCGGACGTACAATCTTGACCTCGCCTCCGTCCTCGTAGGTTACTCCAAGGGAGTCCTGACTTGCACGGGCTGGGTTCCGGTACCAGCCGATAGCCCCGTCGCGCTTGATTTCGTTACTTACGACCTCTGCCTCCCAGGTGTTGAAGTCGCCCGGGAAGACCCCGTTCTCGTCACAAAGAAGGTGCTTTTCGAAGCGCGGGAGTTGTTCTTCTGTCCCGTCGGCCTTTTTGACCGTAGTCATCTGTAGCCATGTGTTGGGACGCGCGAGATCGACGGGTAGCGGATCGGCACTCATTTCGCGAATTTGCCGGAATACTTCCTGTCGCTCGTCTGAAAGGCTCTTAATCGACACGCGGTATTGCGATAGCAATTGATTGGATTGCTTCTCCGCTGCCGTCTCCAGGTCATCCTTTATGCCGCCGACAAGCCCCATCGCCGCGATGACGGTGTGCGCCTCGATAAGCGCATCTTCGGTGTCCTCAAAATTTGAGAACTTGCATGCAAGATGTTCGCTGTAGCTGGTCGCCAGATCAGGGCTGATGACACGGGCAGCACGCTTGTAGGCGTCCTCGATGACCACATAGTCTGCCGCTTCAACAAAGTCGTCGAACGTCATCCCCTTAGTTTTCACGTCAGCTTTCACCGTCTTGCCCTCGACGCTCAGGACCGACGTGCGCGCCTTTTGTATCTCTTCGGCGTAGCGGACTTGGGCACCATCAAGTACCTTATGCATCTCTGCATGTACCTTTTTGCCCGCGTCGGACAAAAGGTCATCAAAAGCTAGCTCGTGAGCTAGTCCGGTCAACCGCTTAACTGGACGTGCCTGCCGCTTCGGCAGGGTTTCAGAAGGCAAGGAAAGTAGCTTCTGCCAGACGTCCTCCGGAATGGTAGGGTTCGGCTTCATCTCGCCTGGATTCATGAGAATGCGACGACCCGTCAGCGGTTCCCCTGTGTCACCGCCCGACATGAGTGCCGTTACGACGGCTTCGACTGACTTCTTGTCGAAATGCGGAAGCAAACAGTCCACCGCGTTCAATCGGTCATTGCCGGGGATGCGCCGAGCTAAGGGCGTGCGCACCATTCGCCCCAGAAGCTGGGTGATGTGGGTCTTGTCGGAAGCTGCCCGGAACGAAACCATGACCTCCGCGCGCGGGCAGTCCCAACCAGTGCTGATGGCATCCTTCGCAATGAGAATACGGACCCATCGAGATTCCTGAACACGCTCCGGCGGAATGTAGGGCGCGGAGTACCTACCAAAGTTCTCCGCCTTATGTTCACCGAAGACATTCGCGACGCAATCATGCGGGAGTTCTGGCCATTGCTCATAGACCGTATCAAGCCATTTACCGATTTCGGCATGGTCGGGCGAGTTCGGCACCTGGAGGACCATAAGCGGCAGGACCAAATTGGAATCGTCCTGTTGCTTTGCATACTCCGCCCAGGCATTGGAAATTTCCCGGAGCTTCGTCGTACCGCGCCGCAGAAGTACGGTCTGAAAATTTCCGTCTTCGTCCGGCACGTCCAGATTGATGGTATCTTTGAGAAGACCTGAATCCTGGACCCTCTTAGCATCAACGACAACATTCGGCAGTGTGCTTCGGCCCTGCATGCCGGTCACGGCATCGTTGAAACGCTGTACCGTCGCCGATATGCCCCAAACAATGGGAATCCCTGGTGTACTGCCGGAACCGTTCATAAGCTGTCGGACAATCGTCGGCTTCCCGTCCCCACTGGACCGACCGCCTTCCTTCATACCCCGATGGGCTTCATCGAGAACGAGGTAGAGTGTTAGGTCGGGGTCCTCGATAGTGTTTCTAATCGTATCCCAAATTGTGTGAGAGCGCATATCAGGCATTATTTGCTGCCCGTCCGCCGTTTCAAGGGCCGGATCGTCAGCGTCATGGCCGCGTACCAGAAGGCTATTTTTTGAGAGTTTCTGGGTGTTGAGGAAGTAGACCTTTCCAGGCTGGAATCTATCGCTGCCGAAAGCGTTTCCAACGGTAACCAAATCGGAGATGGTGAGCTTGTCGGACGCCTCGTGAAGACGCCATCGGGACTGCTCGTTAAGTGACGGGTCATCGCTGAACCAAATCACGACTGCGCCGGGGTCCGGTTCGAAATCGTGATCATCATTTCCGAAAAATAGCGCCTCAAATACCGCTGCCGCCATAACAGTTTTGCCTGCGCCGGTCGTCGCGGTAAGGGAAAAGGCGTGCTTGTCACCGTCTTCGTGCCAACGCCTGCGAGCCTTCTTCATACGGTCAAGTACATCTCCGACCGCAGCATCCTGGTAGTCCTTCAGGGTGAACTTCATACCTTATCGCCCCATCGAAAATCGGAAGTTGGTCAAATAAGATTCGTAAAGTCGTACTGGCTCGACGGCAGCAGGGAGTTGGCGAGCCACCGACTGGAAGCGTCGCTCATTATCAGTCACGACGTAAGCGATCCGGAAGTTGCTTTTCGTTTCGACTGCGTTGCAAAAAGGTGCAGTCTTATCCAAGTCGACTAGAAGCCCATACGTATCCGCAACCGCCCAGCCCTCGGCTGGGACAACATCGATACGGCAGCCCTCGCTGCCAGCTCGCATCCAAAGAAGCGGCGCGATCCGCGAGAAGGCCCGGTTATGGCTGACGGCGACGGGGGTCTCATAGGTAAGGGTAAAGAACTCGGCGTTTTCGTCAAAGCCTTCGGACATCGGGAATTCATTGAAAAATTTGTAGTCGCCCTCGATGTCCTTACCATTCGGTGTCTTGCCGGTGATTGCTGCGGCAATCCGAGGTTTGGTGATGTAGTCGCAGATGCCCCACTCCTCCCATTCTGAATCACCTGGTCTCAACCCAGCTTTGCGGAGTGCTGCCTGCTCCTCAGCAGCAACTTCATTATTCGTCACAGAGATACACTGCCGTCGTCCACCGTCCTGACGGTTCAGCCTCATCACAGCGTGCGCGGTCGTGCCAGAACCAGAAAAGAAGTCGAGGACTATGGCGTCCGCCTTTGACGCAACGAAGAAACGAAGGCTGTCTTCGACGGCATAAAGTGATTTTGGAAAGGGAAAGTTCCTACCAGGTATTATTTGTCTAATAAGGGAAGAACCATACTCGCTTGCACTATGTGATGTCTTATTCCACATTGTCTTGGGGTTCTCAGAAGCTGAAGCATCATTCGAGAACGAAAGTAAGACGGCACCTCGGTCGTCTTTGCCGGTGATTTCGATCTCACCCGCAGCGATCTGCTCGAAAAGCTTGTCAGTGACATAGCTGAACGAAACGCGGTCGCCGCCATTAAACCTACCGATGGAAACGAAGCCTTGTTCGAATAACTCTCGGAGTCGATGGTGACCGACTTGCCAGCGTCCTTCTGAGCCGTCCTTTCTTATGGGCCACACGGCCACGGTCCCGGCTGGAGGCACTATTATGGATCGGTCTGCCGTTACCGGAAGCAGCGGTTCGCCGACGCTGTGTAAAGTTCCTTTACTTGCATCCAAGTAGATCGGATAAAACTGGTGTTTTCTATCTGTCCGTTTGGCGTCGGTGCCGCTTCTTAACAGGTTCCCCCACCTAACATTGACGGACTTAGGCGAGCTGTCGGCCTCGGCTGCATCATTTCTTTTGCCTGTAAGAATCATAGGGTCGTGCGCTTTCGTCACGGACGCCGCACCTACAAAAACGAAGAAAACGTACTCCTCCACGCGATAAAATTCATTGCCACGTGCTACGCCCTTGGGATTTATCAAAGTCGTAATCATTTGGATTTTGGAATCCGGAAACACTTGCTCAAGAAGCATACCGAGCCTAAGATATTCCTTCTCATCGATAGTCGCTATAAGGACGGATTTTTCGCTGTTAAGCAATTCTTTGGCGACTTGCAGTCTGCGCTCTATCATCGCCAGCCATTTAGAGTGACGATATAGGTCATCCTTTTCAACGTAATCGTTATTATACTTCCAGTCCTTTGCTCCCGAATTATAGGGAGGATCAATATATATGGCGTCTATTTTACCGCGATGCGTGTAAGTGAGCGCCTCAAGTACATGGAAGTTCTCACCGTTGATGACCGTGTGGAAAGGTTTGTGGCCGCCGCGCTCTACTCGTCCGGTACTGACAAGTCCCGGGTAGATGTAATCACGGAATTCTGCAACGACAACCAAGTCCTCAAGCGAAACCGACGCAGCCTCTGGCTCACCATTCCCGATCAATTCCAATTGCGCCAGCCGAGCGCCGTTCTCCCGGTCAAAGCCGAGGACCTTCCATATCCGCTGATCACCTTTCACCGTCGACCCGCGCGGCGGCAGTACCCGCACCTTGTCGCCCTTCCGGACAGGACGGCCAGGCAGCTCGACATTTTCGGGGCGATGGCGCTCAAAATTGAGGCCGAAGGAACGGCGGGCCGAAAGAACTTTGAATTCGCGCTCTAGCTCTTCACCTAAAGCAGCATCCTTCTTCCTCGCTTGTGCGATCAGATCAGTTAGGCGTGACAAACGAGGCCTCATCTCATTTTTTTTGCACGAGGCCACAAAAACTCAAGCTGT
The DNA here is from genome assembly GCF_009827055.1 of Shinella kummerowiae. Lineage (GTDB taxonomy): Bacteria > Pseudomonadota > Alphaproteobacteria > Rhizobiales > Rhizobiaceae > Shinella > Shinella kummerowiae. The sequence continues at coordinate 219,314 of NZ_WUMK01000002.1, read as the reverse complement.
GGATCGAGCACATTCTTTGAAGGCCGTTCTGACACAGAAATCTGGAGGGGCAAAGCTCTCTTGAGACTGAGCGACCTACTGACAACCGATTCTTCCAGATAGGGACAGTGGAACCGCGCGCAATCACATTGGTTAGTGATCCTGCGAAACAAAGCAATTCCTACTCGCCGCGCGCTTCCATTGCGCTGTAGCGGGGATAGGGGTTGCGGGCGAGGGAAAACAGCGGGACTAGAGCCGTATCACATAGAGTTCCAAGCGTTCACCGAACCCACTTATGTCGCAGAACATGTCGCACGGATTCGCCGGAACCACATGAAAACTCCTGAAAACCCAGGAGTTTCGCTTGCAACGCTGTGCGGCATGAAAATCTAGACGGCACCCTAATAAAATAAGGGCAAGCCATTGAAATTGTTTATTAAATTAATGGTGCCCGGAGGCGGATTTGAACCACCGACACGCGGATTTTCAATCCGCTGCTCTACCAACTGAGCTATCCGGGCATCTCGGTGGATTTCGCGAGGAAATCCGTGGGGCGCTTGGTTTCGCCCCGGGAGCGAGCGGGGTTATAGCATCTTGCAAAAATGTGTCCAGCCCTATGGGCGGTTTTTTGCGGGAAAAATGACGGGTCTTGCAAGCTGTGGAAAAGATTGTGTTTTTGCCGTGTGACAAAGGCGTCACATGTCGTCTTCTTTGGCCTTCGTTTCGTCATCGGCGACGGGTATGGCGTAGGAACCGGAGAGCCAGCGGTTGAGATCGACATCACGGCAGCGGGGTGAGCAGAACGGATAGTGCTCACGTGCCGAGGGGCGCTTACAGATAGGACAGGGCACGGCCTTGCGCAGCGGGGCGACCGTCGCGGCCGGGTTTTTACTGTCGTCCGCCATGTCAGGCGTCCGCCCAGCCGGCATGCACGTCAAAACCCTCGCCGGACAGCAAGGCGAGCGTCTCGTAGAGGGGCAGGCCGACGACGTTGGTGTAGGAGCCGGCCAATTTGACGACGAAGCTGCCGGCAATGCCCTGGATGGCGTATCCACCCGCCTTGCCGCGCCATTGGCCGGAGGCGAGGTAGCGTTCGATATCCGTGGTCGAGAGACGCTTGAAGCGCACCTTGGTGTCGATGACTTTCTGGCGCACGGTGCGGTCCGGCGTGATCAGGCACACGCCGGTGAAGACGCGGTGGCTGCGGCCGGAAAGAAGGTGGAGTGCGCTGGAGGCCTCGTCGATCATCTCGGTCTTCGGCAGGATGCGGCGGCCGACCGAGACGACCGTGTCGGCTGCCAGGATGTAGCTGCCGGCAAAGGCGGGGTCGCCCTTGATGGCGGCAAGGGCGGCCTGTGCCTTGCCGGTCGACAGGCGTCGTGCCAGCGAGCGGGGATGCTCGGCACGCTTCGGCGTCTCGTCGATGTCCATGGGCATCAGGCGCGTGGGCTCGATGCCCGCCTGCGCGAGCAGTTCGACGCGGCGCGGCGAGCCGGAGGCAAGGATGAGCGTGTCGGTCTGCGCCATGGGGTCTCCGGGAAAGCTCCGGGGGGGCGCCGGTCTTCGCTCTGCGGCCTCAGCCGGGCGAGGGCGCGGCCCCTCTGGCTTACTTGAAACGGTAGGTGATACGGCCCTTGGTGAGGTCGTAGGGGGTCATCTCGACCAGGACCTTGTCGCCGGCCAGAACGCGGATGCGGTTCTTGCGCATGCGGCCCGCGGTATGCGCGATGATCTCGTGCTCGTTTTCGAGCTTGACGCGGAACGTTGCGTTCGGGAGCAGTTCCGTCACGGTGCCGGGGAATTCGAGGACTTCTTCTTTTGCCATCTTGTGATGATGTTCCTGTAGGGTGGATGAGGGCGAGCCGGATGCTCGCCTCGAAAAATTTGCCGGAAACTACACAATCCCCGGTGCTTTGTGAACACCGAAGCGCCGGGTTTCTGCATTTGCCGAAAATCGGGCTTCTGGAGGTTCAGCCCGGATCTTTCAGGCGCTTCTCTATCAGAGTTTTCAGAAGTTCGCGAACGTCGCGGTAAGAATTCAGAATTTGCTCGCGCGTGCCGGTCGCAACCGTCGGATCGGGCGTCGGCCAATACATGACGTCGACCGCCATGGAGCGGGTCAATTCGAGGGCGGCGTGATGCGCCTCCGGCGCCAGCGTCACGATGAGGTCGAAGTAATCGTCCTCCAGCTCATCGAGCGACCGCGGCGCATGGCGGCCGAGCGAGAGGCCGACCTCGTCGAGCACGGCATCGACGAAGGGATCGCGTTCCCCGGGGCGCACGCCGGCGGAAGCGACATAGGTGCCGGGCAGCAGGCTGCGGGCGATCGTCTCGGCCATCGGGGAGCGCACGGCGTTCATACGGCACATGAAGAGGAGCGACCGGGGTGTCCGCGACCGTGTTTCCTGATGTGCCGGGGAAACGCCCTCCATCCGCTCACCCGCGCCAATAGAGAACGCAGACGAGCGTAAAGAGGCGGCGGGCGGTGTCGAAGTCGAACTTGATCTTGCCCGAGAGCCGGTCCACCAGCGTCTGCGAACCTTCGTTATGGATGCCGCGCCGGCCCATGTCGATCGCCTCGATCTGGCTGGGTGTCGCCGAGCGGATCGCCTGGTAATAGCTCTCGCAGATCAGGAAATAGTCCTTCACGATGCGCCGGAACGGCGTCAACGAAAGGATGTGGGTGGCGACATCCTCGCCGGCCTCGGTGCGGACGGTGAAGACCAGCTTGGAATCGAGCAGCGAAATGTTCAGGCGGTAGGGCCCACCGGCATGGCCGATCGGCTCGAAGGTGTTTTCCTCGATGAGGTCGAAGATGGCGACGGCACGCTCGTGCTCCACATCCGGCGTGGCGCGGCCGATCGTGTCGTCCAGCACCACGTCGCAGAGGCGGAAGCTGCCCTTCGTGCCCATGGCCTCATGTCTCCAGATTGAGCCGGATGGCGACGGAGCGGGCATGGGCGCCGAGCCCTTCGGCTTCGGCCAAGGTGATGGCGGCAGGGCCGAGCGCGCGCAACTGATCGGCACCGAGACGCAGGATGGAGGTGCGCTTCATATAGTCGAGCACGGAAAGGCCGGAGGAAAAGCGGGCCGAGCGTGCGGTCGGCAGCACATGGTTCGAACCACCGACATAATCGCCGATGACTTCCGGCGTGTGGCGGCCGACGAAGATCGCGCCGGCATTGCGGATCTGCGGCAGCAGCGCGTCCGGGTCGGCTGTGGCGATCTCCAGGTGCTCGGCGGCGATGCGGTTTGCCAGCGGCACGGATTTCTTCAGGTCCGGCACGAGGATGATGGCGCCGAAATCGCGCCAGCTGGCAGCGGCTGTTTCCGAGCGCTCCAGCGTCTTCAACTGCCGTTCGACGGCGGCCTCGACGGCATCGGCAAGGGCCGGGCTGTCGGTGACGAGGATCGACTGGGCGCCGGCATCGTGTTCGGCCTGCGCAAGCAGGTCGGCGGCAAGCCAGTCCGGATCGTTGTCGGCATCGGCGATGACGAGCACTTCGGAGGGGCCGGCGATCATGTCGATGCCGACGGTGCCGAAGACCTGGCGCTTGGCGGCGGCGACGAAGGCATTGCCAGGGCCGGTGATCTTGGCGACGGGCGCGATCGTCTCGGTGCCGTAGGCAAGGGCAGCGACAGCCTGCGCGCCGCCGATGCGGTAGATTTCGTCGACACCGGCAATGCGGGCAGCGGCAAGCACGGCGGGGTTGATCGCGCCTTCTTTCGCCGGCACGACCATCACGATGCGCGGCACGCCGGCGACCCTCGCTGGTACGGCGTTCATCAGCACGGAGCTCGGATAGCTTGCCGTGCCGCCCGGCACATAGAGGCCGACGGCATCGATTGCCGTCCAGCGCGAGCCGAGGCCGACGCCGATATCGTCTTCGTAAATGTCGTCCTTCGGCTTCTGGCGGGCGTGATGTTTCTCGATACGCTGTGCGGCAAGTTCGAGTGCGGCGATGATCCTGGCATCGACCGCATCGAAGGCGGCGTCGATCTCTTCCAGCGATACGCGCATGGAGGTGACGGAAAAGTCGAGGCCATCGAATTTTTTGGAGTAATCGGCGAGCGCCTTGTCGCCGCGATTGCGAACGTCGTCGATGATCGTGCGAACGATGGCATTGACGTCTTCGGAGACCTCCCGCTTGGTCGTCAGGAAGGCAGCGAACCGGCTTTCGAAATCGCTGCTCTGGTAGTCAAGTCTGATCGCCAAGTCGTCTGTCCCTGTCGTCTCCCGGCGAAAAGCGCCGGATCCATGCCTCAAACCGCCGGATGGCGGGGTTTCAGACTGGTTTCCCACGCTCCGCCGGTATCTGCAAGCTGAACTTCGACGCATTCCACATCGAGCGCGATGGACGCGTTGCCGGACAGGACAACCTCCAGCGTGCCGTCCGGCCCGTCGTCCTTCTGGGTGAAGTTCACGGCGAGCAGGGAGAGGACGGCGTCGCCGTCCTTGCGGTCGATGCCGAGCGAGCGCACCGCATTGACGCGCTTGAAGGCGACAACCGCACGGCGACGTTCGAAGGCCTTGCCGCGGCCACCCGCCTTCTCCCAGACGAAGCGATTGACGACAACCGAGAAGACGTGATGGCGGGCGTCATAGCCAAGGCCATCGGTCTTGAAGACCGCGTCCTGCAGATGGGCAGAGACGACGGAGAGATCTTCGGTGTCGAGAGCAAGCAGTTTCAGGCTGTCCATGGTGCTGTCCTTCCCGGGGATACCGCGGATATGTGGTATCCCGAATATTCGACTACGAGATAGGACGGCGCGCGGCGGACTGCAACCGCCGCGCGGGTCGATCAGTCGCTGACGCGCTCGACGATGGCGCCGCAACGGGTGAGTTTTTCCTCCAGCCGCTCGAAACCGCGGTCGAGGTGGTAGACGCGTGACACCATCGTCTCGCCCTCGGCAGCAAGGCCGGCGATGACGAGGGAGACGGAGGCGCGCAGGTCCGTCGCCATGACCGGGGCGCCGCGCAGCCGCTCGACACCTTCGATCTTGGCCGTCTGGCCGGACAGCGAGATCTTCGCGCCGAGGCGGGCAAGCTCCTGCACGTGCATGAAACGGTTTTCGAAGATCGTCTCGGTGATGTGCGAAATGCCGCTCGACTTGGTCATCAGGCCCATGAACTGTGCCTGCAGGTCGGTCGGGAAGCCGGGGAAGGGATCCGTCACCACGTCGACCGGCTTGATGCCGCCACCATTGCGTACGATGCGCAGGCCGCTCTCCGTGGAGGTGATCTCCGCGCCGGAGCGACGGATCGCCTCAAGCGCGGTGTCGAGGAGGGAGGCGTCGGTGCCTTCCAGCACGACATCGCCACCAGTCATGGCGACCGCCATGGCATAAGTGCCGGTCTCGATGCGGTCCGGCAGGACGCGGTGGCGCGCGCCGGAGAGCTGGTCGACGCCTTCAATGGTGATCGTCGCGGTGCCGGCACCGGTGATCCTCGCGCCCATGGCGTTCAGGCACTTGGCAAGGTCCTGCACTTCCGGCTCGCGGGCGGCGTTGCCGATCACCGTCGTGCCGCGGGCGAGCGTTGCCGCCATCATGAGAACATGCGTGGCGCCGACGGAAACCTTCGGGAAGGTATAACGCGCGCCGATCAGGCCGCCCTTCGGCGCCGTCGCCTCGATATAGCCGCCGTCGATCTCGATGTTCGCGCCAAGGGCCGCAAGCGCCTCGATGAACAGGTCGACCGGACGCGTTCCGATGGCGCAGCCGCCCGGCAGCGAGACACGGGCCTTGCCTTCGCGGGCGAGCAGCGGGCCGATGACCCAGAACGAAGCGCGCATCTTCGAGACCAGCTCGTAGGGCGCGGTGGTGTCGACAATATTGCGCGAGGTGAAATTGACCGTGCGGGAATAGCCTTCACCCTGACGCTCACGACGGCCGTTGACGGAAATGTCGGCGCCGTGGTTGCCGAGGATGCGGATGAGCTGCTCGACATCGGCGAGATGCGGTACGTTTTCCAGCGTCAGCGTGTCGTCCGTCAGAAGAGACGCGATCATCAGCGGCAGCGCAGCGTTCTTGGCGCCGGAAATCGGGATCGTGCCCCGCAGTTCGTTGCCGCCTACAATTCGGATACGATCCATGTGCGATTACGGGCCGGGCCCGCCTTTCTCAAAGAATATCGGCTTTCGGAGATGGCGGCTCTTTAGAACATCGCGAGCGAAAAATGAAGAGCATGCCCGCCGCCCGTTTTTTCCGCGCGCCCGGTTCGCAAACCACCCCCTTGGCCTTCATGGCGAAGACAAGCCTGACTAACCGTCCGATTCGTCTTTTTTTGCGGCAGGCAGTCCGGTCGTTTCATCCGCCGCGCCGGAGCGCCGGGCGCGTGCCTGCTGCTTTCGGCGCTGGAGATTGTCGCGCAGCGTCTTTGCCAGCCGCTCCGCACGGATCTCCGCCTCGGTCCTGATCTTCCTGGTTTTCGTCTCTTCCTTGTCGGTCATGCATACTCTCTGAATGAATCCGACCCCGTATAAAAGTGGCTTCGCATCACATTTGTTGCGCCAATCGCGAAATCGCCGCTTGCACTGCCGGGTGAGCTATGGCAATAGGCCCTCGCTTACGCGAAATAGCCTTGTTTCGCCGGACGCTGCTATAGCTCAGGGGTAGAGCACTCCCTTGGTAAGGGAGAGGCCGAGAGTTCAAATCTCTCTAGCAGCACCATTTTTCTCTGATTTTTCTATTCTCCGCGGTGTTCTTATCAATGGCGTGACGAGTGTCTTCGTCGCCAGCGGCGTCGTGCTGTTCCTTGCCGCTCGCACTATCGTCTCGGCCGTACGCACCCGGCCAGCATGACGCGTGACGGCGGCATTGATGGACCATCGTCTCTTCTCTCGCCTCGTCCCTATTCGCCGCCGCCTTTTTCAGTCTAGAACTCCAGACGAGAAATTCGGGAGGAATGGCGCGTGACGCTGACGGCAGGAGATTTTTCGCGGGGAACCTTTGTCGGGCGCATCTGGCGCCCGGATGTGGAGGGCCCGGCGCTTGTGGTTCTTAGGGATGGCGCGCTTTTCGACATCACCTCCACAGACCTTCCCACCATGCGCGATCTGCTGGAACGGGACGATCCGACGGCCGTTGCCCGCGCGGCGCCGGCAGAATCCCTTGGTACACTCGATGGAGTGCTCGGAGCTTTCGTCGAGGGCGCGGGTGATTTCTCCCGGCTTCATCTTCTCGCCCCCTGCGATCTTCAGGCGGTAAAAGCCTGTGGCGTCACCTTCGCGCGCTCGATGGTCGAGCGGGTGATCGAGGAGAAGGCGGCGGGTAATCCGGCTTTGGCGGAGAAGGTGCGCGGCCGCGTCACCGCGATCATCGGCGACAGTCTGCGCGACCTGAAGGCGGGCTCGGAAGCCGCGGCCAAGGTCAAGGCGGCGCTGATCGAGGAGGGTGTCTGGTCGCAATATCTCGAAGTCGGCATCGGGCCGGACGCAGAGGTCTTCACCAAGGCGCCGGTGCTGGCCTCGGTCGGCTGGGGGGCTTCGGTCGGTCTGCATCCGATTTCCAAGTGGAACAACCCGGAGCCGGAAATCGTGCTCGCCGTGGACAGCAAGGGCCGCGTCAAGGGCGCGACACTCGGCAATGATGTGAACCTGCGCGATGTCGAGGGCCGCTCGGCATTGCTTCTCGGCAAGGCGAAGGACAACAATGCTTCGTCCGCCATCGGCCCCTTCATCCGCCTGTTCGACGAAACCTATTCGATCGACGATGTGCGCAAGGCCGATCTCGACCTGTCGATCGAAGGCGAGGACGGCTTCGTGTTGAAGGGCCGCAGCACGATGCGCGAGATCAGCCGCGACCCGCTCGACCTCGTCGCCCAGACGATCGGCAAACATCATCAATATCCAGACGGCTTCATGCTGTTCATGGGCACGCTCTTCGCGCCGGTCGAAGACCGCGACGCGCCGGGGCAGGGGTTTACCCACAAGGTCGGCGACCGGGTGACGATCTCGAATGCCGAGCTTGGTGCGCTGGTCAACACAGTCCGCCTCTCCACCGAATGCCCGCCCTGGACGTTCGGCATGGCCGCGCTGATGCGTAACCTCGCCTCCCGCGGGCTGCTCTAGGTCATGGCCGAGGGCGCGATAGACGAGACGAGCCGCAAGATCCTGCGGCTGTTGCAGAGCGAACCGGATTTGACGGTCGCCGAAATCGGTGCGCGGGTAGGGCTCAGCCACACGCCGTGCTGGCGGCGTATCAAGGAGATGGAGCGGCTCGGCATCATCCGCGGCCGCATCGTCGCGGTCGATCCGAAGCTCATCGGTTTCGATGTCTCGGTCTTCTGCTTCGTGCGGTTGAAACAGCACGATGAAGCGACCCTTCTCGAATTCGAGAAGGCGGTGAAGAACATGCCGGACGTCGTGCAGTGCTACTCGATGACCGGCGAGCATGACTATGTGCTGCGTGTCCTGACGAGCAGCGTGCGGCAGTACGAGGAGATATTGAAGAAGGCCTTGCTGCGCTTGCCGGGCGTCGGTTTCGTCAATTCGAGCTTCGCTCTCGATGAGCTGAAGAACACGCACCGCGTGCCAATCTAGGCCCACTAGGATGGCTTTGCGTTCGCAGGCCCAATTTGCGGACGCCATCCCTAAATCGTGATGCTGCAACGAGAAAATAAGGACCCGCTCCTCCCAATCCAGGCGTAGGCTCCTAGATATGGAGGATGGCTTTCGTGGAGGAGGGCCATCGAGGAGGAAGTCATGCTCAAGCAGAGCTTTTCTCTCGAGGACAAGTATACGGCGGAGGAGGGAAGGGTCTTCCTTTCCGGCATCCAGGCACTCGTGCGCCTGCCCATCGTTCAGATGCGGCGCGACCGTGCCGCGAGGCTGAACACCGCTGCATTCATCTCGGGTTATCGTGGGTCGCCGCTCGGCAACTACGACCAGCAGCTGGCGAAAGCCGGCAAACATCTGGCGGCGCACGACATCGTGTTCCGGCCGGGCGTCAACGAGGATCTGGCCGCCGCCGCCGTCTGGGGCACGCAGCAGCTTCACCTCTCGCCGGGCGCCCGCAAAGATGGCGTCGCCGGTTATTGGTACGGCAAGGGTCCGGGCGTCGATCGCTGCGGCGACGTCTTCAAACATGCCAATGCTGCCGGCACCTCGAAGCAGGGCGGCGTGCTCTGTTTTGCGGGCGACGATCACTCGGCAAAGTCGTCGTCCATTCCGCACCAGTCCGATCACGCCTTCATGTCGGCTTTGATGCCGGTGCTCTATCCGTCATCGATCCATGAATTCGTCGAATATGGCCTGCTCGGCACCGCCATGTCGCGTTATTCCGGCTGTTGGGTCGGCATGAAGTTCATCTCCGACACGGTCGAGACGACGGCCTCCGTTGATCTCGCCGGTGAGCGCCGCCAGTTCGTCCTGCCCGAGAATTTCGAGTTGCCTTCGGGCGGCCTCAGCCTGCGCTGGCCGGATCCTCCGCTGCCGCAGGATGAACGGCTGCAGACATATAAGGGCTATGCTGCCATCGCCTTTGCCCGCGCCAACAAGGTGGATGAGGTCACGCATGACGTGCCGCGCGCCCGCTTCGGCATCATTGCGTCCGGCAAGGCTTATGAGGATGTGCTTCAGGCCTTGAAGGAGCTTTCCCTCGGTCCGGCGGAAATGGCCGAGATCGGCATGCGCATCTACAAGGTCCGCATGCCCTGGCCGCTGGAGCCGGAGGGCGTGCGCGAATTTTCGCAGGGCCTGGAAGAGGTGCTTGTGGTGGAAGAGCGCCGCGAGATCATCGAAAACCAGATCAAGCAGCAACTGTTCAACTGGCATCATGGCGAACGGCCGCGCATCATCGGCAAGTTCGACCATGAGGACAACCCGTTCCTGCCCCTGTCGCAGGCGTTGACCGTCGGCGTGGTCGCCCGTGCCATCGCCGCCCGGCTGCTGCACCTGGAGTTCGATGCCGGCCTGAAGAGGGTGATCGCCGACGAGCTCGCCTACCTGCTGGAGCGCGAAAAGATCCGCAAGGCGCATGCGGCGCCCATCGAGCGCGTGCCGTATTTCTGCTCTGGCTGTCCGCACAACACCTCCACCAAGGTGCCGGAGGGAAGCCGTGCTGCGGCCGGCATCGGCTGCCACTACATGGTGCAGTGGATGGATCGTGAGACGACGACCTTCACCCATATGGGCGCCGAGGGTGTGCCGTGGTCCGGCATCGCGCCGTTTACCGATGAAAAGCACATGTTCGTCAATCTCGGTGACGGCACCTATTACCATTCCGGCATCCTGGCGATCCGCCAGTCGGTCGCGGCGGGCGTCAACATCACCTACAAGCTGCTCTACAACGACGCGGTCGCCATGACCGGCGGGCAGGTTGTCGATGGGCCGCTCAGCCCCGAGGCGGTGACGCGTCAGTTGCACGATGAGGGTGTCGCACCGATCTACCTGGTGTCCGACCATCCCGAAGCCTATTCGCCGTCCATGCTGGCACCCGGTGTCATCGTGCACCATCGTGACGAGATGGACCGGGTGATGCGCGACATACGGGAGGCCCCCGGCTGTTCGGCCATCGTCTATGTGCAGACCTGCGCCGCCGAAAAGCGTCGCCGCCGTTCGCGCGGCCTGATGGAGGATCCGCCGGTCCGTCTGATGATCAATCCGGCGGTCTGCGAAGGCTGTGGCGACTGTTCCACCCAGTCGAACTGTGTCTCCGTCGAGCCGCTCGATACGGAACTCGGCCGCAAGCGCAAGATCAACCAATCGACCTGCAACAAGGACTATTCCTGTCTCAAGGGGTTTTGCCCCTCCTTCGTGACGGTGGAGGGCGGGCGGCTGCGCAAGACGGCACGCTCGAACCCGGATCTGGCCGGCATTCCCGAGCCCGAGATCGTCCAGATCGGTGACCGATCCTACAATGTCGCCATCGCCGGCATCGGCGGCACGGGCATCCTCACGATCAGCGCGATCCTCGGCATGGCCGCCCATCTCGATGGCAAGTCGCCGATGATCCTCGACATGGCGGGCCTCGCCCAGAAGGGTGGCGCCGTGATGAGCCACCTGCGCATCGGCCTCAAGGATCAGGACGTTTCCTCGCCGCGCATCATTACCGGCGGCGCGGACCTGCTGATCGCCGCCGACGATGTGGTGGCCTCCTCCAAGGATGCCGTCACGCTCTGCGACCACCACCGCACGACGGGCGTGATCAACACCAGGCTGACCCCGGTCGCCGACTTCGTGCGCAAGCGCGACTTCGACTTTCGCCGCCGTGATGTCGAGGACACGGTGCGGGCCGCATTGCGGGCGCCGTCGCACCTGCTCGATTTCACCACGGTCGCCGAAAAGGTCGCCGGCAATGCGATGGCGACGAACATCCTGATGACCGGCTTCGCCTGGCAGAAGGGGTTGATCCCGCTCACTCGCCAGGCGATCGAACAGGCGATCGTGCTGAACGGTGTCGCCGTCGACGCCACGCTTTCCGCCTTTGGCTGGGGCCGGCTGATTGCGGCCGATCCGGCCCGTGCCGAGCGCCTGCTGGAGCCGGGCAAGCGGACCGCGACGCTGGAGACCATGGCGACGGAAGATCTCGTCAGCCATCGCATGACGCATCTGACGGCCTACCAGAATTCCGCCCTCGCCAACCGCTACAAGGCGCTGGTGGACCGCGTAAGGGAAGCCGAAAAGGCGGTTGTCCCGGACGACCGGCTGACACGCGCCGTCGCGCATGTCTACGCCCAGCTCCTTGCCTACAAGGACGAATACGAGGTGGCGCGGCTCTTCACCGATCCGGCGTTCAAGGCGGGGCTCGCGCAGCAGTTCGAGGGCAACTACCGCATCGCCTTCAACCTCGCGCCGCCGTTCCTCAAGGGTGACGATGCGAACGGCCGGCCGCGCAAGCGCCGCTTCGGGCCGTGGATGCTGCCGGCCTTCGGTGTGCTCGCAAGGCTCAAGGGCCTGCGCGGCACGGCTTTAGACCCGTTCGGCCGCACCGTAGAGCGTCGCATGGAGCGCCAGCTCATCACCGATTACGCGGCTTTGGTCGAGCATGTGGTCGAAAACCTCTGTCGCGAAAACCTCGACGCGGCCGTTGCGCTTGCCTCGCTTTACGGCGAGATTCGCGGCTATGGGCCGGTCAAGGAGGAAGCCGCGCAGCGGGTGAAGGCGCGTGAAGCGGAAATGCGTGTGGCCTTCGATCGGACAGAACGACAGAAGACGGCCGCCTGAGGCGGCGACAGGGGAGGATGGACATGTACGACGCTGGCATGAGCTTCGGGCTCGGGGAAGACATCGAGGCGCTGCGCGAAAGCGTGCGACGGTTTGCGACGGATCGCATCGCGCCGCAGGCGGCTGAGATCGACCGCACGAACAATTTCCCCATGCCGCTCTGGCGGGAGTTGGGCGATCTCGGCCTGCTTGGCATTACCGCGCCGGAATCCTATGGCGGTTCCAGCATGGGCTATCTCGCCCATTGCGTGGCGATGGAGGAGATCAGCCGGGCCTCGGCGTCGGTGGGCTTGAGCTACGGCGCCCATTCCAACCTCTGCGTCAACCAGATCATCCGCAACGCCACGCCCGAACAGCGCCAGAAGTACCTGCCGAAGCTGATCTCCGGCGAACATGTCGGCGCGCTCGCCATGTCCGAACCGGGTGCGGGCTCCGACGTCGTCTCGATGAAGCTGCGCGCTGAAAAACGCGGCGACCGCTATGTGCTGAACGGCAACAAGATGTGGATCACCAACGGGCCGGATGCTGACGTGCTTGTGGTCTATGCCAAGACCGATCCTGAAGCCGGTTCGCGCGGCATCACCGCCTTCCTGATCGAAAAGGGTTTTGCCGGCTTCTCGACCGCCCAGAAACTCGACAAGCTCGGCATGCGTGGTTCCAACACCTGCGAACTGGTTTTCGAGAATTGCGAGGTGCCGGAGGAGAACGTGATGGGCACGGTCGGGCGCGGCGTCAACGTGCTGATGTCCGGCCTCGATTATGAGCGCGTCGTGCTGTCCGGGGGCCCGCTTGGCATTATGGCCGCCTGCCTCGACGTGGTGGTTCCCTACATCCACGAGCGCAAGCAGTTCGGCCAGTCGATCGGCGAGTTCCAGCTGATGCAGGGCAAGGTCGCCGACATGTATGTCGCGCTCAATGCCTGCCGCGCCTATGTCTACGCCGTCGCGAGCGCCTGCGACCGCGGCGAAACGACCCGCAAGGACGCCGCCGGCTGCATACTCTATTCCGCCGAGATGGCGACGAAACTGGCGCTGGAAGCCATCCAGTCGCTGGGCGGCAACGGCTATATCAACGACTACCCGACCGGCCGGCTGTTGCGCGACGCCAAGCTCTACGAGATCGGCGCCGGCACGTCTGAAATCCGCCGCATGCTGATCGGCCGCGAAATCTTTCAGGAGACGCTTTGATGCCGGTCATCCCCTCGGCCGTGAACACCCGCAGCGAGACCTTTGCGACAAACCGCAAGGCGATGCTCGATGCGCTGAGGCTTGTGGAAGAGGCCGCCGGCGCGGCCATGGATGGCGGCGGGGCGAAAGCGCGCGAGCGCCATGTCGCGCGGGGAAAGCTATTGCCGCGTGACCGCGTCGCGCAATTGCTCGATCCCGGTTCGCCCTTCCTCGAAATCGGCCTCACCGCCGGCCACGGCCTCTATGACGGCGCCTCGCCCTCGGGTGGCATGATCGCCGGCATCGGCCGGGTTTCCGGCCGCGAATGCATGATCGTCTGCAACGACGCCACCGTAAAGGGTGGCACTTACTATCCCATCACCGTGAAGAAGCACCTGCGCGCGCAGGAAATTGCCGCGGAGAACCGGCTGCCCTGCATCTATCTCGTCGATTCCGGCGGTGCCAACCTGCCGAACCAGGACGAGGTTTTTCCCGACCGCGATCATTTCGGCCGCATCTTCTATAACCAGGCGCAGATGTCCGCCGCCGGCATTCCGCAGGTCGCTGTCGTGATGGGAAGTTGCACGGCGGGCGGCGCCTACGTTCCGGCGATGAGCGACGAGACGGTCATCGTCGAGAACCAGGGCACGATCTTCCTCGCCGGCCCGCCGCTGGTGAAGGCCGCGACGGGCGAGGTGGTGACGGCCGAAGACCTCGGCGGCGGCGATGTGCACACCCGCCTTTCCGGCGTTGCCGACCATCTTGCGCGCGATGATCGGCATGCCTTGTCGATTGCCCGGCAGATCGCTGCGAACCTCAATACGCGTAAGCGGGAAATGACGAAAAACGGCGATGGCGACGCGCCGCTCTACGACCCGGAAGAACTGCTCGGCATCGTGCCGGCCGATACGCGCACGCCCTATGATGTGCGCGAGGTCATTGCCCGCGTGGTGGACGGCTCCCGTTTCGACGAGTTCAAGGCCCGCTTCGGCACCACGCTCGTCTGCGGTTTCGCCGCGCTGCACGGCCTGCCCGTCGGCATCATCGCCAACAATGGCGTGCTGTTTTCCGAAGCCGCGCTGAAGGGCGCGCATTTCATAGAGCTCTGCGCCCAGCGCGGCATTCCGCTGGTCTTCCTGCAAAACATCACCGGCTTCATGGTCGGCCGCAAATATGAGGCGGAAGGCATCGCCAAGAATGGTGCCAAGCTCGTCACGGCGGTCGCGACCGCAAATGTGCCGAAGCTCACCGTGCTGATCGGCGGTTCCTATGGTGCCGGCAACTACGGCATGTGCGGCCGCGCCTACTCGCCGCGTTTCCTCTGGACCTGGCCGAACAGCCGTATCGCCGTGATGGGCGGCGAGCAGGCGGCCGGCGTGCTGGCGACCGTCAAGCGCGAGGGCATCGAGCGCACCGGCGGCCGTTGGAGCAGCGAGGAGGAGGCCGCGTTCAAGCAGCCGACCATCGATATGTTCGCCCGCCAGAGCCACCCGCTCTATGCCTCGGCCCGGCTCTGGGACGACGGCATCGTCGATCCGCGCAAGACACGCGATGTGCTGGCGCTCTCGCTCTCGGCGGCGCTCAACGCGCCGATCGAGCCCACCCGTTTCGGCATTTTCCGGATGTAGAGGAGGAAGTCATGAAGCGCGAAACCATCAATGCCAAGAACGCTCCCACCCCGCGGGGCGGCTATTCGCAGGCCGTGAAGATCGAGGATTTCAAGACGCTGCTGTTTATCAGCGGCCAGATTCCCGTCTCCGACGACGACAAGGTGCCCGAGGGCTTCGAGGACCAGGCGCGGCTCGTCTGGCGCAACATCGATGCCCAGTTGAAGGTCGCCGGCATGTCGAAGGCCGATCTCGTCAAGGTCACGACCTTTCTCGCCGACCGGCATCACACGCTGGCCAATCGCGAAATCCGCAGCGAATACCTTGGCGGCGTCGCGCCGGCTATGAGCGTCGTCATCGCCTCGATCTTCGACGAAAAATGGCTGCTCGAAGTCGAAGCGATCGCCGCACAATAGAAAGCCGAAGCGCGCATGTTCAGGAAAATCCTCATCGCCAATCGCGGCGAAATCGCCTGCCGCGTCATCCGCACCGCCAGGCGTTTGGGCGTCGCGACGGTCGCTGTCTATTCCGATGCCGACCGGGATGCGCTGCATGTCGAAATGGCCGACGAAGCCATCCGCATCGGCCCGGCGGAGGCGGCGAAGAGCTACCTGAACATCGCGGCCATCCTCGACGCGGCGAAAGCGAGCGGGGCGGAGGCGGTGCATCCCGGTTACGGCTTCCTGTCGGAAAACCCCGCTTTCGTCGAGGCGGTGGAAGCCGCCGGCCTCGTCTTCATCGGCCCTTCGGCGAATGCCATCCGCGCCATGGGCCTGAAGGATGCCGCAAAGGCGCTGATGGAAAAGGCCGGCGTGCCCGTGGTGCCAGGCTATCACGGCGAGAAACAGGATGCCGCCTTCCTTGCCGGCGAGGCGGACACCATCGGCTATCCCGTGCTGATCAAGGCGCGCGCCGGCGGTGGCGGCAAGGGTATGCGGCGGGTGGAGCGGCCTGCCGATTTTGGCGCCGCACTGGAAAGTGCCCGCCGCGAGGCCGAAAGCGCCTTCGGCGATGGCCGCGTGCTCGTCGAAAAATACATGGCCAAGCCCCGCCATATCGAAGTGCAGGTCTTTGGCGACAAACACGGCAATGTCGTGCACCTCTTCGAACGCGACTGCTCGCTGCAGCGCCGGCACCAGAAGGTCATCGAAGAGGCGCCCGCACCCGGCATGACGGCGGAAATGCGCGCGGCAATGGGAGCGGCTGCGGTGCGCGCAGCGGCGGCGATCGGCTATAGCGGTGCCGGTACGGTCGAGTTCATTGCCGATGTTTCGGAAGGCTTGCGGCAGGATCGCTTCCACTTCATGGAAATGAACACGCGCCTGCAGGTCGAGCATCCGGTGACGGAGGCGATCACCGGCCTCGACCTCGTCGAATGGCAGTTGCGCGTCGCTGCTGGCGAACCCTTGCCGAAGCGACAGGAGGAGCTTGCCATCAATGGCTGGGCCTTCGAGGCGCGGCTCTATGCGGAAAACCCGGCGCGCAATTTCCTGCCCGCGACCGGCCGCCTCTCGGTTTTCGACCTGCCGGATGGCGCCCGCATCGATTCCGGCGTGCGGGCCGGAGATCTCATCACGCCCTTTTATGACCCGATGATCGCCAAGGTCATCACGCAGGGCAGCACCCGCGCGGAAGCTCTGGCGAAGCTGGAAACGGCACTGGAACAATGCCGCGTTGGTGGCGTGACGACCAATGCCGGCTTCCTTGCCCGCCTCTGCCGGCTGCCCGCTTTTGCCGCCGGTGATGTCGATACCGGGGTGATCGGCCGGGCGGGTGAAACATTGCTGGCCGAACCCGATGCGCCGGAGGAGGCCTTTGCACTGGCGGCCCTGTCGGCGCTCGGCTTTCTCGGCGCGCCGGCCGATGCGGATCCGTGGGGCGAGATCCGCAGCTTCCGCCTGTGGGGTGAAGCTGCACAGACGGTTTTTCTGGATCACGGCGGCGCGGAGCATGCCCTGCGCGTCACGACGCTCGGCCAGGATCGCTTCCGCATCGAACGCGATGGCCTGGCAACGGATATCCGTCTTTGCGTTTCGAACGGCCGTTCCCTGCAGGTGGACCTCGATGGCCATGTTCTGCCGGCAATGGTGCACAGCGAGCGTGCCGACATCGTCGTCTTCTTCGCCGGCCACAGCCATGCCTTCGCCCGTGCCGAACAGGCAAGCCACCATGGCGAGGCGGCGGCCGGCGGCGACCGCCTCTCGGCGCCGATGCCTGGCCTGGTGCGCATCGTCTCGGTGGAACCGGGGGCGCACGTGGCAAAAGGCGATCCGCTCGTCACCATGGAGGCGATGAAGATGGAACTGGTGCTGGCCGCACCGCGTGATGGCGTGGTGGCCGCGGTGCCGGTCGCGGTGGGCGACCAGGTGGCCGAGGGCGCGCTTCTGCTCGCGCTGGAGCCGGAGGAGGCCGCATGAGCCGGCGCATCGAAATCGTCGAGATGGCGGCCCGCGACGGCTTGCAGAACGAGAAGGCGATCATCCCGTCTGCCGACAAGATCGCGCTGATCGACCTGCTGTCCGATTGCGGTTTCGCTCGCATCGAGGCGACGAGTTTCGTCAGCCCCAAATGGGTGCCGCAGCTTGCCGATGGCGCAGAGGTCATGGCCGGCATCAAGCGCCGGTCCGGCATTTCCTATGCGGCTTTGGTGCCCAACATGAAGGGGTACGAGGCGGCGAAGGCGGCAGGAGTCGATGAGGTCGCGGTCTTCCTGTCTGCGTCGGAAGGGTTTTCGCGCGCCAATCTCAACTGTTCGATTGCCGAAAGCATCGAACGCGCGCGGCCGGTCGCAGAGGCCGCGAAGGCGGACGGCATTCCGCTGCGCGGCTATGTCAGCTGCGTCGTGCAATGCCCCTATGATGGTCCGGTCGAACCCCGCGCGGTGGCGGCGGTGACGGAACAATTGCTGCGCCTCGGCTGCCATGAGGTAAGCCTTGGCGACACGATCGGCCGCGCCCGCCCCGGCGAGGTCGCGGTCATGCTGGATGGCGTGCTTGCCGTCGCCGCCCCGGAAGATCTTGCCGGCCATTTCCACGATACGGGCGGTTTGGCGCTCGACAATATCCGCGTTGCGCTCGATCATGGGCTGTCCGTCTTCGATGCCTCGGTCGGCGGGCTTGGCGGTTGCCCCTATGCGCCCGGTGCCCGCGGCAATGTGGATACGCTCGCCGTCGCTGACATGCTGGCGGCGGAAGGCTATGAGACAGGGCTCGACCGGGCGAAGCTGACGGCGGCCGCGGCCTTTGCGCGGCAGATCACCGGCAAGGGCGAGCACCGGAAAAGTGGCTAGCGGTTTGCGTTTGCAATCGTGCTAGAGATGGAGGGTGTCATGAATTTCGAGACGATTTCCGTATCCGTCGACCGGCGCGGTGTCGCAGCGCTGACGCTGCGCCGCCATGCGCAGCACAATGCGCTGTCCGGCCTGATGATCCGCGAACTGACCGCCGTCGCCGGTCTGCTGGGCGATGACAGGGCGGTGCGCGTGGTCGTGCTGACCGGTGAGGGCGAGAGTTTTTGTGCGGGGGGTGACCTCAACTGGATGAAGGAGCAGATTGCGGCCACCCGCGAGGAGCGCATCGCGGAGGCGCGTCGGCTGGCGCTGATGCTGAAGGCCTTGCGTGACCTGCCGAAGCCGCTGATCGCCCGCGTCAACGGTCAGGCCTATGGTGGTGGCGTTGGCCTCATCAGCGTCTGCGATGCGGCGATCGCCGTGGAGGGTAGCCGCTTCGGCCTGACGGAGACCCGCCTCGGCCTCATCCCGGCGACGATCAGCCCCTACGTCGCCGCCCGCATCGGTCCCGCCGCCTTCCTGCGCTTCGCCACCTCTGCCCGGCTGTTCGACACCCCAACCGCCCGCGATATCGGCCTGGTGAGCGGTATCGTCGCGGCCGACGGGCTGGATGCGGCGATCGAGACGGAGATTGCGCCCTATTTCGCCGCGTCCCCGGAAGCGATCGCGGCCACCAAGTCGCTGGCGCATGCGCTGGCGCTGCCGATCGACGACAAGCTCATCGAAATGACGCTGACGCGGCTTGCCGATACCTGGGAAACGCCCGCTGCGGCGGACGGTATTGCGGCGTTTCTGGAGAAGCGCAAGCCGGGCTGGGTGCCGGTGGAATCCGGCAAATGATTGCGGACGTGCGGACGGATTTGAAATTTTTTGCCCCCCGCCGGGGTAAGTGAACGTTGCCCTTGGCACGACGTCATGGCCGTCGAGCCCCTTCTCCCCGTGGGGAGAAGGGAATGCGGCGCGTGTCGACATTCCCATCGCCATTGAAACGATGGCAGGCGGATCGTGTTACTCGATGAACACCCGCACGCTCGCCGCCCGGCCGGCGGCGTCGATCACCGTCAGCGTCGAAAAACCTGCGCCTTCCGGCAGCCACTGCGTCGTGCGTCGGCGCGCGGCATCCGGCAGCACCTTGCCATTGGCGAGCCAGCGGAAGGGCGCACGGCCGCCCTGGAGTTTCAGGACGAGGGGTGAGACCTCGGTGCCGGCGGTGGCGCCGAGTTCGACATGGGCGCCCTCCGGCGGGTAGATGATTTCCGGTGCCGGTTCGCGTGCCGCCGTGGCGACAAGACCGTTGGCGGTGATCGCAAAGCGGCGCAGGCTTGCCGGCAGTTCCGATTGCGCGATCCGCACCGCGCCGGCCGGCGCGCGCGGCAGCGCAGTGATGGCGACGCCCGAGCGGGAAAAGGCCTCAAAGAGAATGGGGGCCGCGGCGCCATAGCCGGTCAGGCCGGGTACTGCGCCATTGTCGGCGCGACCGACCCACACGCCGAGCACATGGCGGCCGTCATAACCAACGGACCAGGCGTCGCGGTAGCCGTAGCTCGTGCCGGTCTTGTAGGCGATGCCGAGGCGGCGGCTGCCGGTCGGCGGCGTGACGGCTGACAGC
Organism: Shinella kummerowiae; assembly: GCF_009827055.1. GTDB lineage: Bacteria > Pseudomonadota > Alphaproteobacteria > Rhizobiales > Rhizobiaceae > Shinella > Shinella kummerowiae. The sequence goes on along the minus strand of NZ_WUMK01000002.1, from coordinate 199,497 downwards.
ACATCGGAGACCTGCCAGACGGCGACAGGATCGAGCAACGGGTCGCCGACGATTACCTTGGCATCATCGGTAATGCCGTCGCCGAGCTTGACCGGCATGCCGCGATTGGCGAGCGCGGCATAGAGCTGGGTCAGATCGCGCAGCGTGATGCCGAGGCCGCCAAGCCCGATGGCAAGGCCCGGCGTTTCCCCCGGCGGCAGCACCGCCTGCACCTCGGCGCGGCGGAAACGCACCATCAGCCGGGTCGGGCCGACGGCCTCGAGCAGGCGCACGGCGGGCACGTTCAACGACAGTTGCAAGGCCTTCCGCACGCTGACATCGCCCTGGTAGGTCATGTCGAAATTGCGCGGCCGGTAGCCGGAAAAGTCGGAGGGCCGGTCCTCGACGATCGTCTCTTGTGCGACAAGCCCCTCCTCGAAGGCGAGGCCATAGATGAACGGCTTCAGCGCCGAACCGGGCGAGCGGCGGATGCGCGTCATGTCGATCCAGCCGGCGCGGCTGCCGTCGAAATAATCCGCCGAACCGACCTCGCCGAGGATTTCGCCGGTGCGGGCATCCGCCATCACCATGGCGATGGAGATTTTCGGACCGAGCCGCTCGGCCGCTTCGCGCGCCACGGCTTCGAGACCGTCCTGCACGGTGAGATCAAGCGACGTCTCGTGCTTGATCGCCTTGGGGTCCTTGCGTAGCGCCAGTTCCGAAAGGTGGGCGGCATAGGAGGGAAGCTGCCGGCGACGATCGGGCACGGCGTCGAGGCTCGCGCGTTCGGCCTCGCCCTCGCCGATCACCTCGGAAACGGCGAGACGGTTCAGCACGCGCTCGCGGGCCTTTTCCGCAACCGCGCGGTGGCGGTCCGGGCGGCGTTTTTCGGGAAGCTGCGGCAGGGCCACGAGAAGTGCGGCTTCGGCGACCGAAAGCCGCTTCGGCTCCTTGCCGAACCAGGCGAGGCTTGCCGCACGCACACCCTCCAAGTTGCCGCCATAGGGGGCGAGCGTCAGGTAGAGGTCGAGGATCTCGGCCTTGGAGAGCCGCCGCTCGAGCTGCACGGCGCGCGCCATCTGGCGCAGTTTTGCCAGCATCGAGCGGTTTTCGCGCGGTTCGATCAGACGGGCCACCTGCATGGAGAGCGTCGAGGCGCCCGAGACGATACGGCCATTGGTGACGAACTGGCCGGCGGCGCGCAGCAGCGCCAGCGGGTCGATACCGCCATGCTCCTGGAAGCGTCGGTCCTCATACGCCACCAGCATGCGCAGGAACTGGTGGTCGACATCCGCCGCCGTTGTCTTCAGTCGCCACAGCCCGTTCGGCGTCGCGAAGGCGCGCAGCAGGCGGCCGTCGCGGTCGAGCACTTCCTTCGAGACGGTTTCCGCCACCGCGATCGGCGGCGGGTAGGTCTTGTCCGCATAGTCGAGCCCGAAGGCGAGGGCGGCAATCGCTGCCGCCCCGCCAAGGGAGCCTATGAGGAGCTTGCGCCAGAGCGCCATCGGCCGGACCTTCCTACTCGGCCTTCACGACCTGCATGCGGCCGGTCGCCGTGCGGGCGGAATACTGCGGACGGTACATGTCCTCCACCTGGGCGGCCGGCAGATCGTAGATGCCGGGGGTTACGGCGCGCACGACATAGGCAAGGCTGACCTCGCGGTTGTCGCCCGCACTGCGGTTGAAGGCCGCGACGAAGCGGTCATAACGGAATTCCGTATGCGCCGCCTCGGTCTCGCCGAGCCAGTCGAAGTTCGAAAGCTTGGCGCTGTCGACGAGGCTCGGATTGTCGATCTCGAAACCGGCCGGCAGCAGGTCCGTGATGATGATGCGCGACGGCCAGTCATTGTGCTCCGTCACCTTCAGCACCACGACGTAGCGTTCGTTCTGCTGCGCCTCCGTGATGTTCGCCTCCTCGCCGTCGAGCGTGTAGTAGGTGCGCTCGATGGCAAAGCCGTCGCCGCCGGCCGGCAGTGGATCGGCGGGGGCGGCGACCGTCGTCAGCACGGCCGAGACCGGCTCGCCGGTGCGGTTGGCGATGGTCAGTGGGTTTTCAAGCAGGGACTTGCCCGTCATCTGCGCGGCATAGCCGCCGGCGCGCTCGGCACCGTTGATTTCGAGCTTCAGGTCCTTGTCGGCATCCCTGACCGAACGGGCGGCGAGCAGCATCCAGGTCTGTTCCTGCGTGCTGGTCCAGCGCTTGTCCTCCCATTGCTTGGCGACGAGCTTCGTCAGTTCCGGAATGACGTTCGGCACCGGCCGGCTTTCGGCGGCAAGCGCGAGGATTGCGGCGCCGTCGCGCAGCGACGAACCGTAGTCGGTGCGCGAGAGGCTGGCATTCAGGATACTGTCGCGCGACAAGCCGAGCGCATTGGAGAAGATCGTCATCGAGCGCTGGGCATCGCCGTAGAGGCCGAGCGCGCCGGCGAGCTGCGCACGGGCGAGCGGCGAGGAGAACTCCGAGAGCTTCGTGTCCGCATAGTAGCGCAGGTCGCTGATCGCGGCCTTGCGGTTGCGGGCAAGCACATAGAGCGCATAGGCGATCTCGGTGCCCTGGGTCGAGACATTGACCTCATAGGATATGGAGTTCTGCAGGTTGGAGAGCGCCTGCAGCATGGCCTGCTCCGGCACGTCGAACTTCTGTTCGCGGGCTCGTGTCAGGAAATCCGTCACGAAGGCATCGAGCCAAAGGTCGCCATAACCCGGCGACCAGAGGCCGAAGCTGCCGGACGAGGACTGGTTGGCAAGCACGCGGTAGATCGCGTCCTGCACGCGCTTCTGCGTTTCCGTGTCCTCCGGCAGGCCGGATTGCTTGGAAAGCTCGCTGAGATAGAGCAGCGGCAGCGCGCGGCTGGTCGTCTGCTCGGTGCAGCCATAGGGGTAGCGGTCGAGCGCCATCAAGAGCGCCGGGATGTCGAAGGCGGCGGCACGCGAGACGCTGAGGCTGACGGATGCGCCGGCAAGCTGGCTGTCGGCCAGAAGCTGGTCGTCGATCGTCAGACTGCCGTTGGCGGCGATCTCGATCGGTCGGCGCGTGGTGATCGGCATGGCGGCCGGGCGCACCGGCACGTTCAGCGCCTGTTCGAGGGACAGGCCGTTGCCATTCGACAGTTTCACGGTGATGAGACCATCGCCCTCTTCGCCGCCGATCAGCGGCAGGGTGAGCGCCGACTTGCCGCCGGGCTCCAGCTTGACCGTCTGGCCCGCACCGGTCTGTTCGACCATCACGGATGCATTGTGCGTGACCTCGACCATGTAGTCGCCAGCCGGTGCGTCCGTATTGGCGATATCGAGCCTCAGATCCGCGCGGTCCCCGGGCGCGAGGAATTTCGGCAGGCTTGCGGTCACCACGATCGGATCGCGGATGATGACGTCCTTCGACATGCTGCCGACGCCGGTCTTCGTCCAGGCGACGGCCATGACGCGGGCCGTGCCGTTGAACTGCGGAATATCGAAGCTGACCTTGGCCTTGCCGTCCGCGTCGAGCTTCACGGGGCCGGCGAAGAAGGCGACCAGCTTTTCCGTCGGCGGCTTGCCCGAGAGCGCGCCTTCGCCACCGTCACCGCCGGTGCGCAGGCGCCCGGTGGTGCCGAGAGAGCCGTCGATCAGGCGGCCATAGAGGTCGCGGATTTCCATGCCGAGCCGGCGCTGGCCAAAGTACCAGTCGGCCGGATCGGGCGCTTCATACTTGGTGAGGTTGAGAATGCCGACATCGACGGCGGCGACCGTGATGTAGGCTTCTTCATCGGCACCAGCACCCGCCACCTGCAGCGAAATGTCGAGCGGCTGCCGCGGCAGGGTTTTTTCCGGCACGTCGAGGGCGACATTGAGCTTGCGTTCAGCCGGATCGACCTTCAGCCAGGTGATGCCGATGGCGCGCATCGGCATGCGGCTTTCCTGGTCGGAGCCCGGGCGGAAAAGCGTCGCGGTGACGTAGGAGCCCGGTCCCCATTCCTTGGTGATCGGGATCTCCACCTCGCCTCCCTCGGCGCCGATGGCGGCGGTCTGGGTTGTGATCAGGCTTTCCGCGCCGACGGTGATCAGCACTTGGCCAGCATGGCGCGACGAGATTTTCAGCTTCGCCGTGTCGCCGACCGCGTAGTTTTCCTTGTCGAGCGAGATTTCCAGCGCGTCGGGCGTTTCCGTCGAGGTGGCGGCGACATACCAGCCGGCGTCGAACTCGGTGCTTGTTGCGGGACCATCCGGCTCGGGGCTTTCGACCTCAAGGCGGTAGCGGCCCCAGGTGACGGGAACAGAAATCTTGCCACCGTCAGCCGTGACGTCCAGCGTGCCGTTGGCGAGCTGCTTTGTCGCAAGCACCGGCTCGTAACGCCAGGAACTGCCGTCGCGATACCACTGGTAGTTCCGCTCGACGGAAAGCAGCTTCCAGGGCAGGCCCTGCATCGCCAGTTTGGCACCATCCGGGCCGACCGCGACGACGTGGAAGTTGGCGATACCGTTTTCCGAGAGCTCACCCTTGAATTCCGGCTTCACGCCGATCATCGGTCCGGTCGCCTTGACGGGCAGGGTCAGCGAGCGTTCGACGGCGCGGCCACCGGCCTCCATCATGCGCAGCGTCACCAGCGCTTCGAGGCGCTGCGTGGTCGAGGGGAGATCGGTGAGGGTCACGTCGAAGGTTGCCTTGCCCTCGTCGTCGAGCACGTCCAGGCCTTCGAGCGGGATGCGGCTTTCCTCGATCGCTTCTTCGTCCGTCAGACCGAAGACGTAATCCGGATAGGCCGGGTCGGCGCGCGTCGGCTTCAGCGCGACATCACCTTCGATTTCAAGACCGGCACCCGGCGCGCCGTAGAGATAACGGCCTTCGACGGAAACCGGGGCCGGGACGCCGGTCTCGATATCCTTCGCTTCGCTCGTCATGTCGAATTCGATGCGATCCGGCACGAAATCGTCGACGAGGAAGGTCTTCTCGGCAATCGCCGTGCCCTTCGGGTCGGTGTAGATCTGCATCGTCCAGGTGCCGCGCATGCTGTTTTCCTGGAGGGCCAGGTCGATCGCATGGCCGCCGAGGGCAGCGCCGTTGGACACCAGGCGACGGTCTTCCACGCCGTCCGGCCGGTTGAAGACGAAGGTGAGCGGTAGTTTTTCTACGGCATTCGCTTCGATGTCGCGGGCAAGCGCGGTGGCATGCACCGTCTCGCTGGCGCGGTAGATGCCGCGTTCGGTCCAGGCGAGCACGTCGATGGCGCCCGGTGCCGGGCGGCCGGTGACGCCACGGTCGGAAAGGTCGAAGCCGGCGCGTGTCATGTCGAGGAAGACGAAGTCGCCTTCGCCCTTCTTGGCGAGGATGACGGCCGGCGTCATGGCGGCGGTGCCGCGCATCAGGCCGGCGGTGAAGGTCGCGCGGCCGTCCGCATCGGTGGTCGCCGTGCCAAGCACTTCGTTGTTGGTGGCGATCAACTGGAGGTCGACGCCTTCCAGCGGCGTGGCACTATCGAGCGAGCGGGCGAAGACGTTGAGGCCGTCGGTGCCGGCATAGGTGGTGAGGCCGACATCCGAGACGACGAACCATTGCGTGGCCTTGGCGTCCCATTCGTTGCTGCGGCCGTTGGAGGCGGCGGCGGTCAGCACATAGACGCCGGGCTTGCGCTCCGGCAGCGCCTCGTCGACCGGGAAGCTGGTGACGACGTCCTTGTTGAGCTCCGGCGAGATGTCAATCTTGCCCTGCCAGACAAGCTGGCCGTTCTGGCTTTCGATGCGCTCGGCGGAATAGCCGTCGAGCTGGGTGAGGAACCGGCTGTCGGCGAGAAGCCCGGCAATCGCGCGGTCGCCGACGCGGTAGAGCTTCAGGTCGGCGCTGTCGGTGTTGACCGAGACGATCGGAATGCCGCGGCGCACGCTGCCGGGCAGCACGAAGCCGTCGCCGGTGAAGCGGACCATCGCGGCACGGTCCTGCACGTAGATGTCGAGGTCGACAGCCGCTTCCAGCGGCTCATCGACGGCAGACGGCAGGCCGGGGCGGAAGGCGATCTTGTAGCGCTGGCCGTGGTTCAGGCCCTCGACGCAGATCTGCCGGTCCTTGGCCTCGACCGCCTTGGGTGCCGCACCATCCAGCGTGACGAAGGAGGCATAGTCCGCGCCCGACTTGACGAGCGGTTCGGAGAACTCGACGCAGGCCCGCGGCGTCGCGCTGTCGGAATCGATCGTGTGGTTGACGATGCGGAAGCCTTGGCGGGCGCGAAGACCGAGATAGGCGGAACGGACCGCGACATCGTCCTTCAGGTCCAGGCTTGCCCTGTAGGCGTTGATGCCGGCGCGGTAGTTGCCCGACTTGTCGAGCGTATCGGCGAGAACGGCAAGCGCGCGCGCGCGTGTCTCCGTGGTGCGCGAGATCTGGTAGGCGTTGATTGCCGCAAGCGCGCCTTGGCCGGCGAGATAGCTGTTGCTGACGGCGCGACCCATGGATTCGGCTGTCTCGATCCAGAGATAATAGTCATCCGGCGCAAGCGAGAGCGCGCCCTTGTAGGCGATGAGCGCCTGGTCGAAGCGGCTGGAGGCGGATTCGATACGGCCGAGCGAGGCAAGGCTTTCGGCGCCCTGGCCGGTATGTTCGGTCGCAAGGGTGAGGCCCTCGCGGAAGGCGCGGGCGTCGCTCGCCATATATTCGCTGATGAAGGGCATGGCCGGCGGCGCGCCGATATCGGCGGCATTGTCGGCCTTGATGATCTTGCCGGCAATCGCTCCCTGGAAATGGTTGAGCTGGTTGAAATCGCTCTTCAGGAAGCACCACTTTACCTTAGGATTATAGGTGAAGGCGCGGCAGGACAGGTCGTCGACGCAATCGGTCTTGCACTGGTCCAGCGTCACATCCTGCACGGTGCGCAGGTCGAAGCCGAAATAGTCGCTGTTTTCCGTCGTCACGACGGTGCGGGTCTCCTCGGCATGGGCGGGAAGGGGAGGAGAGGCGACGGCCGCTAGAAGAAGTGCCGAGAAACCGAAGAATGCGCGCATAGACATCAAGTCCTCCTAACGCTGCCCGTCTCGTTGCCGCCCCACTGTCCAGACCCGGTATCGGCTTGTCAATCGAAAGACGCCGCTGTCGGGGAGGCCGGAAAGGGAGGTGGCGCATGGAACCAGGGGGAAGACGTTTCAGGCCCATCGTTCAATCGCCGGAAATGCGAAAATTTTTGGCCCAAGGCGCGTTAACCTTTTGTTAACCATATGCGCGCAGACTCCAATCCATCAACGAGCGTTCTTCTGTCATACCGCTGTAAGAGCGGCTCGCTAGAAACCTCGTCAGACACGAAAGTCGTGTTTCGCATCGCAGTGACCACGGATGTACTGGCACTGAGCGGGACACTTCCCTGGCCAAGCCGGGATGAGGAAGCGGGGGTTCAGCCCTCGCTTTTTTCATTTACGGTGTTTGCCGGACATGTCGTGCTGGACCCCTCCCGACGATTGCTCTACCGATGAAACCCGCCCTCGAGACGGTTCTCTCGCCGTCCCTCCATTCTCCTTCGGGACGGTTTCATGTCGGATGTCGCTCTCAACGTTTTGCCTGTCTTCGCGCTGATCCTGATCGGCTGGGTGCTCGTGCGCACCGGCTATCTGCGGGAGGAGCTGGGCGAGGGGCTTGGCGAGTTCGTCTTCCGCGTCGCCGTTCCGCTGCTGCTGTTTCGCACCATCGCGGAAGCTGATTTTGCCGGCGAAGCGCCGTGGCGCATCTGGGTCGCCTATTTCGGCGCCGTCGCCGTAACATGGACAATCGCTCATCTGGTGGCGACACTCGGCTTCAAGCGCGATCGGCGGATCGGCGTTCTCGCCGGCGTCTCCTCGGCGTTTGCCAATACCGTCTTCATCGGTCTGCCGCTCGTCTCGCGCATCGTCGGCGATGAGGGGCTGGTGGCGATCTCCGTTCTGCTGTCCGTGCATCTTCCGGTCATGATGATTGCCGGCACCGTCCTCATGGAACGGGCAGAGCGGAAGGAGGGCACGCGCGAGCCGCAGAGTTTCGCAGCCCTTTTGCTCGGCATCGGCAAGAGCCTGCTGCGCAATCCTCTGGTGATCGGCCTCGCCGTCGGTGCGCTGTTTCACGCGGGCGGCGTGCCGCTCACAGGTCCGGTAAAGGTGGTTGTCGACCAACTGGCGGCGATGGCAGCCCCCGCTGCCCTCGTTTCCATCGGCATGGCGCTCAACAAGTACAAGGTCGGCGGCAATGCCGGCATTGCGCTGGCCATGACCAGCCTCAAACTTCTCGTGCTACCCGGGTCGGTCTACGTCGCCTGCCGGCTGCTCGGCCTCAGCCCGGAATGGACGGCCGCCATGGTGCTGACATCCTCGGTGCCGACCGGCGTCAATGCCTGGCTGCTCGCCAACCATTTCGGCGTCGGCCACGCGCTCGCCTCCTCGACGATCACCATGACGACGGCGCTCGGCGTCTTCACCGTGTCCTTCTGGGCCTGGCTGCTCGGCTGATTGAGAACAACAAAAAACCCGGCTCGAAGGCCGGGTTTTCCTTGTCTGTGTTTTGCCGCTGGCTTGTTACTGAGCAGCCGGCTGTTCCGTCGTGGTGCCGCCTTCGGCCGGGGCTGCGCCCTCGGTCGTGGTGGTCGCAGCGCCGCCCTCGGCCGGGGTCGTTGCACCTTCGGTCGTCGTGGCTGCCGCGCCGCCGTCAGCCGGAGCCGCACCCTCGGTGGTGGTCGCACCACCTTCGGTCGTTGCGGCTGCGCCTTCGCTCGATGCGGTCGGCAGAGCGGCCGGGTTGTCGGACAGCGTGCGCAGGTAGGCGATCAGGTTGGCGCGTTCGTCGTTCTTTTTCACGCCGGCAAAGCCCATGGCGGTGCCCGGGACGTGCTTCTTCGGCGCTTCGATGAAGAAGCTCAGGTGATCGTAGTCCCAGACGACCTTATGGCCTTCGGAGAAGGTGGTCATGCCGGCGGAATAGCTGAAGCCTTCATGCGAAGCGATCGGGCGGTTCACGATGTCCCAGAGGTTGGGGCCGACCTTGTTCGGTCCGCCCTTCTCTGGGGTGTGACAGCTCGCACATTTCTTGAAGACCGTTTCGCCGGCACCGGCATCGGCAGTGGCCAGCAGGGTTGCGATCGGAACAGTTGCAGGAGCTTCGCCACCGGCTGCTTCGCCGCCTGTTTCCTCGGCAACGATCGCGAAACCTTCCTTCTCGGGCTCGCCCGAATGGAAAATGCCTTCAGAAGCGATCGACACGGACATCAGTACGAATACGGTGCCCAAAAGGGCACCCACGCCCATGTTCACATAAGAGTTCATCCAAACGCTCCCCTAGGGACCGACGGACATAACGCCGGCCAGTCTTGAAATCGCGCGGAACCTATGTCTTTTGCTGCTTCGTTGCAACAGTGATTGTAGCCCCCGCACTGAGACGTTTTGACACTTTTCCCGGGGGTTTTGAAGGGCCTGCGATGAATCCCGCCAATTTTGACAAGACCCTCGTGCTCATTCCGGCGCGCATGGCGTCGACCCGCCTTCCGGGCAAGCCGCTCGCCGATATTGCCGGCCTGCCGATGATCGTCCAGGTGGCGCGACGGGCGGCTGCCGCCGAGGTGGGGCGCATCGTCGTTGCCGTCGATCATGCGGATATTCTTGACGCGGTTGTGGCAGCCGGCTTCGAGGCGGTGATGACCCGCGTGGACCACCAGTCCGGCTCCGACCGTATTCATGAGGCGCTGACGAAGAGCGACCCGGCCGGTCGCGCCGAGTTTGTCATCAATGTGCAGGGCGATTTGCCGACGATCGACCCCGAGACGATCCGCGCCGCGCTGCGCCCGCTGGAAAATGCCTCGACCGACATTGCGACGCTGACGACGGAAATCCGCGACGAGGAGGAGAAGACCAATCCGAATGTCGTGAAGGTCGTCGGCGCGCCGCTCGGCGACAGCCGTCTGCGCGCGTTGTATTTCACGCGCGCAACCGCGCCCTACGGCAAGGGTCCGCTTTACCATCACATCGGCCTCTACGCGTATCGCCGCAAGGCGCTTGAAGCCTTCGTCGCGCTCAAGCCCTCGACCCTGGAAAAGCGGGAATCGCTGGAGCAGTTGCGGGCGCTCGAAGCCGGCATGCGCATCGATGCGGAGATCGTTGACACCGTTCCGCTCGGTGTCGATACTCCTGCCGACCTCGAAAAGGCCCGCGCGATGCTCGCGGCCCACCCTGTTTGATACGGATTCCCTGCCATGATCATGAAAACCAACAAGATCGCCTTCCAGGGCGAGTACGGCGCCAATTCTGACATGGCCTGCCGCGACATGTTTCCGACCATGGAGCCGCTGCCGTGCCAGACCTTTGAGGATGCCTTCCTCGCTGTGGAGAATGGCGATGCCGATCTCGGCATGATTCCGATTGAGAACACGATCGCCGGCCGCGTCGCCGACATTCATCACCTGCTGCCGGAATCGCGCCTTCATATTGTCGGCGAATATTTCATGCCGATCCGCTTCCAGCTCATGGTGCTGCCGGGTGTCACGAAGGACGAGGTCCGAACAGTGCACAGCCATATCCATGCGCTCGGCCAGTGCCGCAAGATCGTCCGCCTCAACGGCTGGAAGCCGGTGATTGCCGGTGATACGGCGGGCGCCGCCAAGCTCGTCTCGGAAACCGGCGACCGCTCCATGGCGGCGCTTGCCCCGCGGCTCGCGGCCGATCTCTACGGTCTGTCGATCATCGCGGAGAATGTCGAGGACACGGAGAGCAACGTCACCCGCTTCGTGGTGCTGTCGCGTGACGAGAAGAAAATCGAGCAGGATGGCGAGGGCATCATCGTCACGACGTTCGTCTTCAACGTGCGCAACATTCCGGCCGCGCTCTACAAGGCGCTCGGCGGTTTTGCCACCAATGGCATCAACATGACGAAGCTGGAAAGCTACCAGATCGACGGCAAGTTCACCGCAACCCAGTTCTATGCCGATATCGAAGGCCATCCGGATGAGCCGCATGTGCGCCGGGCGCTGGAGGAACTGCGCTTCTTCTCCGAAAAAGTCCGCATCCTCGGCACCTACCGCGCCCATCCGATGCGCAGCGCGTTTTAAGGCGGGCATACGCTCGCCCGGCATGCGCCTATGCCTCAGGCTTCGGATTTCGATAGGCCGGATCGCCGGGCCACGCTGACAGCGCTATGTCTGCCAGTTGGGTCAGTTTTTCCCGGCATGCCCCGTCATAGGCCTGGGCCGACATGCCCTGCACGACAGCCGTATAGAAACGCGCGAGCGTATCGGTGTCCGTGTCGGTTGGAAGCTCGCCTTCGCAGACGGCGCGGTCAAAGCGCGTTTTGATAGCCTGCATCGCAGCCTCACGGCGTGCGGCGACGTCCCGCGCGACAGACTCGTTTTCCTCCGAATGCTGAAGGACGGCGGTGGACACAATGCAGCCATGCGGCTTGTCCGGCTGGGTGATGCCTTGCACGACGTCGTGAAGGTAAAATGCGATCGCCTCGTAGGCCGTCTCTTCGGTCTGCAACGCCTCGCCGCGGCATTTGCCTTCCCGCTCGATACATTGGTCGAGCGCTTGCCTGTAGAGTTCTTCCTTCGAACCGAAGGTTGCGTAGAGGGAGGGAGGCGTGATCCCCATGGCCTTGGTCAGGTCGGCGATCGAGGTTCCCTCGTAGCCATGCTCCCAAAACAGCCGCGCCGCGACATCAAGCCCGACGTCCCGGTCCAGTACCCGAGGCCTGCCGCGTTTCCGCGCGGGCACATCTGTTTTTATATCGATCACTATAATAATCCTTGACGGGCTCTTTCCGGCATTTATTGTATCGATCATTATAAAAATATCAATGGAGCGAACGATGTCTGGAAAACTGTCGAATAAAACAGCCCTTGTGACCGGAGGTTCGCGCGGTATCGGTCGTGCTATCGCGCTTGCCTTCGCGAAGGAGGGTGCGGCCCTCATCGGCGTGCACTACGGCAGCAACGCCGACGCCGCCGAAGCGACCATCCGCGAGATCGAGGCTCTCGGAGCAAAAGGCGTCGCGATCAAGGCGGACCTGAGCAAGGGCAAGGAAGCCGCAGACAGCCTGTGGGGCCAGTTCAAGACCGCAGCGATTGCAGCGACCGGCGAGCCTGGCCTGGATATTCTCGTCAATAATGCGGGTATCGCCCAGGCGGTTTCCCTGGCGGAAACCAGCGAATCGTTCTTCGACGAGACGATGACGATCAACTTCAAGGCGCCGTTCTTCCTGATCCAGGCAGCCGCCGACCATATTCGCGACAATGGACGGATCATCAACATATCGACGGGTTTCACGCGCATCGCCGCGCCGAGCCATCCGGCCTATGCAGCATCGAAGGGCGCGCTTGAAACGCTGACACTGGCGCTCGCGCCGGACTTCGGTCGCCGTGGCATCACGGTCAACGCGGTCATGCCGGGTGTTACCGACACGGACATGAATGCGGAGTGGCTGGCGCAGCCGGAGGCGCGCGCCGGCGCTGAAGCGATGTCGGTCTTCTCACGTGTCGGCACAGCCGCGGATATTGCCGATGTCGTCGCGTTCGTCGCGTCGAGCGAGGCTCGCTGGACAACGGGGCAAATGATCGACGCCACCGGCGGTGCCCGTATTTGATCGCACCGTTGACCGGGGCACCATTCACGGCCAAAACCGGGCTGTGTTGATCAGCCCTTCCAGTCGAGCCAGTCGCGCATCAGCCGGTGCGCGATGGCGCCCTTCGGCGGTGGCATCGTGGTGCCGGGTGCTGCACCCGCCATGGCGCTGCGCTCGATCATCGCCGCGGTCTCCTCGCGGGTGAACCAGCGGCAATCCTCCAGTTCGGTCTCGTCGCGGCGGATGTCGAAGGAGATCGCCTCCCCATAGCAACCGATCATCAGCGAGTGCGGCATCGGCCAGGGCTGCGAGGCGTGGTAGCGCACGCGGCCGACCTTGATGCCGGATTCCTCGAGGGTTTCGCGGCGCACCGTGTGCTCGATCGTCTCGCCCGGTTCCAGGAAGCCGGCAAGGCAGGAATACATGCCCTCCGGGAAATGCGGCGAGCGGCCGAGCAGGCAAAGATCACGCTCGATATCAATGACCAGCATGATCGCGACCGGATCGGTGCGCGGGAAGATCGTGTGGCTGCACGCCTCGCACACCCGGCGATAGCCGCCGATTTCCGAGCGGGTCGGCGAGCCGCACTTGCCGCAGAAGCGGTTGTTGCTGTTCCAGGTCATCAGGCTGGAGGCCTGGGCGAACTGGCCGAGCAGATCGTCGTCGAGCATCTGCTGGCGGTAGAGTGTGCGCCCGTCGGTGGCCTTCAGCGGTTCCTGCAAGGTCTCTGGATCGGCCCGCACGGGAATGGCCAGCCGGGGTTCGCCGTTCTTCAGGTAGCCGAGCAGGATCGATTCTTCCGGGATCGGATCGAGTTCGGCGAGTTCATAGGGCGCAAACAGCGGATCGATGATCTTCTCGTCATGCTTGACGACAAGTTTGCCGCCGGCAAGCGCGAAGGCGTGCACCGTCTCGGCCTTGAAGGCCTGTTCGAGGCAATCCGGCGCACGGTGCTCCGACTGGCGATCCAGGCTGTTTTCCGCAAACGCCACCATGGTGCTCGGTTCGGGGTGCGGGCGGTAGAGATCGAAAAGCGATGGCTTCATGGTGCGAGCGCGTCCAAAAGCTTGGCGGCAAAGGCCTTGGTTTCGTCGGCCGAGCGCGGCTCGGCGGTGCCGTAGCCCCAGACGGGACCGGGCCAGTTCGGGTCACCTTCGCTGCGGGCGATGATGTGGACGTGAAGCTGGCGCACAATGTTGCCGAGCGCGCCGATATTGATCTTCGTTGCCCCCGTCACCGTCTTCAGCGCCTCGGAGACCAGAACCGTCTCGAAGGTCAGCATGGTCTGGTCGAGCGGCGTCAGGTCGAAGATCTCGCTGACATCCGGGCGCTGCGGCACGAGCACCAGCCACGGCCAGCGGCTGTCCTTCATCAGGCGCAGTTCGCACAGGCCGATCTTCGTCAGGAGATCGCTGTCGCGCGCCAGCCGTTCGTCGGGTCGAAAATCGCTCAAGGGGTTCTCCCGAAATGCTTCTTTCATAGAGTCATGCCATGGCATCCAAATTCCCCCAATAGTTTTTTGTCGGTCGCGCTTGCATTCGGTTGGAATATTGCCGATATGGGGGACGGGAGGTTGGTGGTGGACGAGCCACTCGCCAACCGGGTCAGGTCCGGAAGGAAGCAGCCCCAACGAGCCCGGCACGGGTCATCGTGCCAGCCTCCCACCTTTCCGTCCTGTCGGGACAGACGTTCTATCAACGGCAGGGTCTATGAGCGACGAAACCCCAAAACCGTCCAGCGAAAAGCCAGCCGCCTACCGGGTGCTCGCGCGAAAATACCGTCCCAAGGATTTCTCCGACCTCATGGTCGGCCAGGAGCCGATGGTCCGCACGCTGACCAACGCGTTCGAGACCGGGCGTATCGCGCAGGCCTATATGCTGACGGGTGTGCGCGGCGTTGGCAAGACGACGACGGCCCGCATCCTTGCCCGTGCCCTCAACTACAAGACCGCCGAAATCGACAAGCCGACGATCGACCTGCGCGCGCCCGGCGAACATTGCCAGGCCATCATGGAAGGCCGGCACGTCGACGTGATCGAGATGGACGCCGCCTCCCATACCGGTATCGACGATATCCGCGAGATCATCGAGCAGGTGCGCTACCGCCCGGTTTCGGCGCGCTATAAAGTGTATATCATCGACGAAGTGCACATGCTGTCGACACAGGCCTTCAACGGATTGTTGAAGACGCTCGAGGAGCCGCCGGAGCATGTGAAATTCATTTTCGCGACGACGGAAATCCGCAAGGTTCCGATCACCGTTCTGTCGCGCTGCCAGCGTTTCGACCTGCGCCGCATCGGCGCTTCCGACCTCGTCGGCCTGTTCACCACCATTCTGGGCAAGGAAGGCGTCGACGCCGAGCCGGATGCCCTTGCCATGATCGCGCGTGCCGCCGAGGGTTCCGCCCGCGACGGTCTTTCGCTGCTCGACCAGGCGATCGCCCATGGCGGCGGCAGCGTCGAGGTGAATGCCGTGCGCTCGATGCTCGGCCTTGCTGACCGCGCCCGCATCGTCGATCTCTTCGAGCATATCGTGAAGGGCGATGCCGCGGCAGCGCTCGCCGAATTCGCCGCACAATACGAGGCCGGCGCCAGCCCGCCTGTCGTTTTGACCGATCTTGCCGATTTCACCCATCTCGTCACCCGCATGAAATACGTGCCCGATGCCACCGGCGACCAGTCGCTGAGCGAGATCGAGCGCGTGCGCGGCGTCGAGTTTGCCAATTCGCTTGCGGTGACCGTACTCTCGCGCATGTGGCAGATGCTGCTGAAGGGCATTCCGGAAACGGAAGCCTCCAGCCGCCCGGCCGGTGCCGCCGAGATGGTCATCATCCGCCTCGCGCATGCGGCCAATCTGCCGTCGCCGGAAGACGCCGCGCGCCGCCTTGCCGAGCTTTCGGCTAGCGATGGCGGCGGCAATGGTGGACGTGTTGCGCAATCATCCAGCACGCTCGGCGGCAATAGCGGCTCTTCGGCGTCGGTCTCCGCCGTCTCGCGGCAGCCCGACGCTCCGGCGCAGCGCGTTCAGTCGGGCGGCGCGACCGTGACCATGCTGCGGCCCGTGCCGCAGGCCGATCCGGTGCCAGCACCTGTCGGGCGCATCGAACCGGTCGAGGCTCCGCTGCCGGCGGCAACACCCAAGGTGCCGGTCAATTCCCTTTCGGATCTTGCCGATCTCTGCACCAAGAACCGCGATATTCGCATCCGTGCGCTGCTGCGCGCTTTCGTGCGTCCCGTGAAGATCGAGCCCGGCCGGCTGGAAATCAGCCTGGCGGACGATGCGCCGAAGTCGCTTGTCTCCGAACTCCAGAGCCGGCTGCAGGAATGGACCGGCGCGCGCTGGATGGTGATCCTGTCACGCGAAGCTGGCGGCCCGACATTGGCCGAAGCCGAAACGCAGGCGCAGGAGGCGCGCGTCGCCGATGCGCGCCAGGATCCGGACGTCGCAGCCATCCTGCAGCGTTTCCCGGGCGCCAAGATCACCGACGTGCGCATCAAGGTGCAGGAAACCGAAGACGAACCCGAGACCGTCGAGGCTGCGGCTGTGGCGGAATCCGCCGAGGGCGATATCCTGCCCGGCGACGATATCGAACACTAAGAGCCAGATAAAAGAGGAGAGACCGATGCGCGACATCATGGGCATGATGGGCAAGGTCAAGGAAATGCAGGCCAAGATGGAGAAGATGCAGGAGGAGATCGCAGCCCTCGAGGTGAACGGCACCTCCGGCGGCGGGCTCGTCTCGGTCACCCTCGATGGCAAAGGCAACCTCAAGGGCCTGAAGATCGATCCCTCGCTCTTCAAGGAAGACGATGTCGAAATCCTCGAAGACCTGATCGTTGCCGCCCACAAGGATGCCAAGGACAAGGCCGAGGCCGAGACCGCGGAACGCACCAAGGCGCTCACCGCCGGCCTGCCGATCCCGCCAGGCTTCAAACTGCCGTTCTGATTCGATAAGGTCAGGCTTTCGAGGAGGAATTCCGATGAGCCTGATGACCCTGCTTGTCTTTGCCGGCGCGCTGATGATGGCGGCCGGTTCGCCCGGTCCGAGCATCGCGGCGCTGGTCGCCCGCGTGCTGTCGCGCGGCGCCAAGGACGTGCTGCCCTTCCTCGCCGCCATGTGGATCGGCGAAGGCATCTGGCTCACCTTTGCCGTGCTTGGCCTTGCGGCGATCGCCGAAACCTTCCACGCCGCTTTCGTCGTCATCAAATGGCTCGGCGTCGCCTACCTGCTCTATCTCGCCTGGAAAATGTGGTTCGCCCCGACCGATACGGGCGACGCGGCCTTGCCGGAGGCGCGATCCGGCCTGAAGCTGTTCTTCGCCGGGCTGACGGTGACGCTCGGCAATCCGAAGATCATGATGTTCTACGTGGCCCTTCTGCCGGCGATCGTCGATCTGGGCGCCGTCACGCTCGTCGGCTGGGCGGAACTGGTGGTCACCATGTTCGTGGTGCTGGTGGCAATCGATCTCGCCTGGGTCTTCCTTGCCTCGCGCGCCCGTCTCTTCCTGAAGAGCCCGCGCGCCGTGCGCATCGCCAATCGTCTCAGCGCCGGCACCATGGCCGGGGCTGCAGCCGCCATCGCCGCCCGCTGATCAGCCGGTCAGCGCGGCGCGCAGCTTGTCGTTGATGGGGGCTGCGAGGTAGCGGATGCGATCTTCCTCGGAAATGTTCTTGCCGTAGGTGCGCAGCAGTTCCGGCATGCTGACCGGCTCGCCGTCGAAGGGTGTGTAGGTCACGGCATCGCCGGCCTGGATCACGCCATCGCGCAGCACGCGGCAATAGAAGCCCGGACGGCCCGCCTGCATGAAGCGCCGGGGGAAAGCCGGATCGCCCATGCGCGCGGTCAGCGTGTTGCAGGGAATACGCGTCGAGGTGACTTCCAGAAGCACGCTCTCGGTCTCGAACCGGTCGCCGACGGAGACGGCGCGACTGTCGACGCCCTCGATGACAAGGTTTTCGCCGAAGGTGCCGGGCTCGATCGTGCGGCCGAGTTCCTTCGACCACCAGTCGAGGTCGACGGAGCCGAGGCCATAGACGGCCTGCTCCGCCCCGCCGTGATGTCTGCGGTCGCAGATCGCGTCACCAAGCAATCCCTCGCGGTCGACGACGATCGCCGCATCGGTCGGCGTCTTGAAAATGCCGGTCTTGTAGCTTTTGCCGGGGACTGGGCGGGCCACACCCGTGCAGACCGCGAGGATTTTGATCAAGCGTTGGCCCTCCCGAGATTCCGTTTCCCCTTGATATGGGGTAGATACCGGCAATGGCAAAACGAGTCACCGGCCCCGAAATCGAAAAACTCATCCAGCTTCTGGCGAAGGTGCCGGGCCTCGGGCCCCGTTCGGCGCGACGTGCGGCGCTGCATCTCGTCAAGAAGAAGGACCAACTGCTCGGCCCGCTCGCCGACGCGATGGGCGAGGCGCATCGCAAGGTGCGGATCTGCTCGTGCTGCGGCAATGTCGATACGAGCGATCCATGCACGGTCTGCACCGATGTGCGGCGCGACCACACGATGATCATCGTCGTCGAGGACGTTTCCGATCTCTGGGCGCTGGAGCGTGCGGGTGCCATGAATGCCGCCTACCATGTGCTCGGCGGCACGCTCTCGCCGCTCGACGGCGTGGGGCCTGATGACCTCAACATTCGCGGCCTCGTCGACCGCGTGGCGAAGGGCGGCGTGCGCGAACTCATCATCGCGGTCAACGCGACTGTCGAGGGCCAGACGACGGCGCACTACATCACCGATCAGCTTTCCGGTCTCGACGTGAAGATCACGCGGCTGGCCCATGGCGTGCCGGTCGGCGGCGAGCTCGATTATCTCGACGAAGGCACATTGACGGCCGCATTGCGCGCCCGCACGGCGATTTGAGGAGACCATCTTGATCATAAGCAGAGCCTTCAAGGCCGCCGCCAGCGTCGCACTTCTCTCTTTCGCCTTTACGTTTCCAGCCGCGGCGGCCTCTAAGGCTGAAGTCGAAACGATGTTCCGGAGCTGGATCGACAAGGATCTGTGGCCGGCGGCGCAAAAGACCGGCGTCAGCGAGAAGACCTTTCGCGCGGCGATGGAGGGCGTGACGCTCAACTGGGACCTGCCCGATCTCGTGCCGCCCGGCTCCAAGCCGAAGAAGGAGCAGTCGCAGAGCCAGGCGGAATTTTCGTCGCCCGGAGCCTATTTCTCGGAGAAGCGCCTGCAGGGCCTGGCCGGCAAGGGCAGCAGTCTCGCCAAGACCCATGCCGCCACGCTGCGCAAGATCGAGCAGCGTTTTGGCGTGCCGGGCGAGATCGTCGTTGCCGTGTGGGGCCGTGAATCGGGCTTCGGCAGCGCGAAAATCCCCTATTCGGCGGTGGAAGTGCTGGCCACCAAGGCCTTCATGTCGACCCGCAAGGACATGTTCCGCAAGGAGCTGATCGCGGCGCTTCATATCGTCGACGGCGGTGACCGGACGGTGGCGCAGCTCAAGGGCTCCTGGGCCGGCGCGCTCGGCCAGCCGCAGTTCATGCCGACCAGCTTCCTGCAATATGCCGTCGATTTCGATGGCGACGGCGTGCGCGATATCTGGGGCTCGGTGCCGGACAGTCTCGCCTCCATTGCCAACTACCTCGCCAAGAAGGGCTGGCAGGCTGGTCGAGGCTGGGGCTACGAAGTGACGATCCCGGCAGGCGTCTCCTGCGCGCAGGAAGGGCCGGACCTCGAAAAACCGATCTCGGCCTGGGCCGCGACGGGCATCACGCGCATTTCCGGGAAGGGGTTTTCCTCCGGCGAGGCGAAGGCGTCCGGCATGATGCTGGTTCCGGCCGGCACGCATGGGCCGGAATTCATCGTCACGCCAAATTTTTACGTACTCAAGGAGTACAACAACTCTGACCTCTACGCCCTGTTCATCGGCAATCTCGCCGATCGCATCGCCTATGGCAGCGGCCCGTTCCGCGGCGAGTGGGGCAATGTCGGCAAGATGCTGCGCTCGGATGTGCTGGCCATGCAGAAGGCGCTCGTCACCAAGGGCTACGATGTCGGCAAGGTCGATGGTCTGCCGGGCTACAAGACGCGGCGCTCGCTGGGCGACTGGCAGGCGAAGGCGGGCCTCGCATCAACCTGCTATCCGGATGCCTCGCTGAAATCCAAGCTCCGCTAAGGATTAGTGGATTTCCACCTGCTGCTTGAACCGCTCGTATTCGTGCGGGATGATCGTCTGCCGCTCGATCATACGGTGAACGCGCGGGTCCTCCGCCCCGCTATGCAACTGGCGTAGCTTCTCGCCATTGGCGGCATCCGCATGGGTGCGACGCTGGTTGTGGCGCACATATTCCACCCAGGTCGGCACGTGGTAGGTCTCGGTCCAGATCGTCGGGTTTTCCAAGTCGCGCATCAGCGCCCATTGGCCGGCCCCGTCGCGGATACGGATACGCCGCCGCTCGGTCATCGCCTCCAGGAATTCCGGAATGTCGCCTTCGGCGATCTCGTAGTCGATTAGGATTACGATCGGGCCGCTGCGCGGTTTCAGGTCGAGCGGCAGGTCCGGTTCGCTGAAGCGGTTGAGCGGGTCGACATTCAGGCTCTGCAATTCCGGCAGGCCGAAGCGCAGGCCGAGTGCCGCACCCGCGATCATCACGACGGCGGAGGCCAGCAGGGCGGTCTGCGCGCCATGCGTATCGGCCGTCGTTCCCCAGATCCAACTGCCCGCTGCAATGCCGCCGAAGGTCGTCGTCTGGTAGAGCGAGAGGGCGCGTGCCACCACCCAGCGCGGCGTCGAGAGCTGCACGGTCGTGTTGAAGAGAGACAGGGCCATCACCCAGGACGCTCCCGCGATCAAGAGGACGGCGCCGGTCAGAAGGGCCGTCGTGCTGAGCGCCGAGACGGTCGCGCTGATGGCAAAGCCGGTAAAGGCGAGGCGGGCGATGGTCTCGCTCGTGAAGCGCTCGCGCAGCCAAGCGTTCATCAGCGCGCCGCTGATGGCGCCAAGCCCGAAACAGCCAAGCAGGATGCCGTAGGTCAGCGGCCCGCCGGCAACGAGGTCGCGGGCTATCAGCGGCAGCAGCGAGAGGATGGAGCTTGTCGCAAGGCCGAAGGCGCAGCCGCGCAGCAGCACCTTGCCGATATTCGGTGACATGGAGACGTAACGCAGCCCCGCCGAGATCGCGCGGCCGAAATCCTCGCGCGGCAGGCTGCTGGGGGAAACGGCCGGTTTCCAGCGGAAAAGGGCGTAGAGTAGCGCGAAATAACTGAGCGCATTGGCGGCGAAGGCGGCGGCCGCACCCGCCGCTGCCACGATTGCGCCGCCGATGGCCGGGCCGACGCTGCGGGTCAGGTTGAAGCCCATGCTGTTGAGCGACACGGCGGCGGGCAGGTCCTCGCGCGGCACCATATCTCCGACGGAGGCCTGCCAGGCCGGGTTGTTGAGCGCCACGCCGCAGCCGAGCAGGAAGGTGAAAGTGAGAAGCAGCCAGGGCGTGATGACGCCGTACCACGTACAGAGGGTCAGGCCGATCGCGACGACCAGCATGAAACACTGGGCCGTCAACATCAGCTTGCGCCGGTCGAAATTGTCGGCCAGCGCCCCGGCGGCGACGGAAAACAGCATGATCGGCAGCGAGGTCGAGGCCTGCACCAGCGCCACCATATTGGCCGAAGGCGTGATGGAGGCCATCATCCAGGCCGCACCGACGGACTGGATGAGGCCGCCGAAATTGGAGACCAGGCTCGCCGCCCAGATCAGCCGAAAGGTTTCGTTTCGGAAGGGGGCGAGGGGGGATTTCCGGTCCGGCACGGTGGGGCACTCATTCTCGACGCAGTGATCTCATGCAATCTAGCCCAAAGAACAAAAGCGGCAAGGCGATGATGCGCAAATCACTCGCCCACAGGCGCTTTCGAGCCCGACCTTGCATTTATGACGAACCCGGTCTATATCACCCTCAAATTCTTGATCGTCAGATGAAGAGTGGGCCCGCGAGGACCCGCTCTTTTTTATTGCCCCGATCAGGCGCATGATAACGACCATCCCGGGAGGGCATGTCATGTCCGACACGACCCAGACAGAAAATGCAGCCATCGAGCCGCGCCTGATCGTCGAGACCGGCCTCGACCGCCGCGTTGCCGACATCATCGAGCCGACCATCGAGCAGATCGGTTATCAGTTGGTGCGCGTGCGTCTTTCGGCGCAGAATGGTGCCACGCTGCAGATCATGTGCGAGCGCCCGGACGGCACCATGACCGTCGAAGACTGCGAGAAGGTCTCGATGGCCGTCTCGCCGGTGCTCGACGTTGAGGATCCGATCGACAAGGCGTATCATCTCGAAGTCTCATCGCCCGGCATCGACCGGCCGATGGTCCGCAAGTCGGACTTTTCACGCTGGCTTGGCCATTTGCTGAAATGCGAGACGTCGATCCTCGTCGACAGCCGCAAGCGCTTCCGCGGCAAGATCCTTGCTGCCGACGAAAACGGCTTCACCCTGGAGCGGGACCAGCCCGCCGCCGGCGACGAGCCGACGGTCGTCATCCCCTTCACGGCGCTGGCCGAGGGCAGGCTGATCCTGACCGACGAGCTGATCCGCGACGCGCTGGCCGCCGACAAGAAGGCGAAGGCCGCGCAGGCCGCCAACCAGAACGGCGAAGACGAAGAATAAGTTTGTGAGTACGGTCCGTCCCGGGGGCGTTTGCCCTGATCGCGGACGGAGCGGAGAGGACGGAACCGGAGCGGTCAATCCGCTCCCCAGCGCCGGCGGCAATTGCGCCGGCCAGACCATGGAGACCTGAGACAATGGCAGTCAGTGCGAACCGGCTTGAGCTTCTGCAGATCGCGGATGCCGTGGCCCGTGAAAAGGTCATCGACCGCGAGATCGTGCTTGCCGCGATGGCCGACGCCATCCAGAAGGCAGCCCGCTCGCGTTACGGCACGGAATCCAACATCCGCGCCGACATCAATTCCAAGACCGGCGAAATCCGCCTTCAGCGCCTGCTGGAAGTCGTCGAGCACGCCGAAGACTATTCCACCCAGATCCCGTTGGAGCTTGCCCGCGACCGCAATCCGGACGCCAAGCTCGGCGACTTCATCGCCGATCCCCTGCCGCCGATGGACTTCGGCCGCATCGCCGCCCAGTCGGCCAAGCAGGTCATCGTGCAGAAGGTGCGCGAAGCCGAGCGTGACCGCCAGTTCGACGAATACAAGGATCGCATCGGCGAGATCGTCAACGGTACGGTCAAGCGCGTCGAATACGGCAACGTCATCGTCGACCTCGGCCGTGGCGAAGGCATCATCCGTCGCGACGAGATGATTCCGCGCGAAAACATGCGCTACGGCGACCGTGTGCGCGCCTTCGTCTACGACGTGCGCCGCGAGCAGCGTGGTCCGCAGATCTTCCTGTCGCGTACCCATCCGCAGTTCATGGTGAAGCTGTTCACCATGGAAGTGCCGGAAATCTACGACGGCGTCATCCAGATCAAGTCGGTCGCCCGTGATCCGGGTTCGCGCGCCAAGATCGCCGTCATCTCGAACGATTCGTCGATCGATCCGGTCGGCGCCTGCGTCGGTATGCGCGGTTCGCGCGTCCAGGCCGTCGTCGGCGAATTGCAGGGCGAGAAGATCGACATCATTCCGTGGTCGCAGGATCCGGCGTCCTTCATCGTCAATGCGCTTCAGCCGGCCGAAGTCTCGAAGGTCGTTCTGGATGAAGATGCCGAGCGCATCGAAGTGGTCGTTCCCGACGAGCAGCTCTCGCTCGCCATCGGCCGCCGCGGCCAGAACGTCCGCCTTGCCTCGCAGCTGACCGGCTGGGATATCGACATCCTGACGGAAGCCGAAGAGTCCGAGCGTCGCCAGAAGGAATTCAACGAGCGCACCGCGCTGTTCATGGATTCCCTCGATGTCGACGAGATGGTCGGCCAGGTCCTCGCCTCCGAAGGCTTCGCCGCCGTGGAAGAGCTGGCCTATGTCGATCTCGGCGAAATCGCCGGCATCGAAGGTTTCGACGAAGACACGGCCCAAGAGCTCCAGACCCGCGCCCGCGAGCATCTCGACCGTCTCGAAGCGGCGATGGATGCCAAGCGCAAGGAGCTTGGCGTTTCCGACGAGCTGCGCCAGATCGACGGCCTGACGAGCCAGATGCTCGTGGCACTCGGCGAAGACGGCATCAAGACGATGGAAGACTTCGCAGGCTGCGCGGCTGACGATCTCGTCGGCTGGTCGGAGCGCAAGGATGGCGAGACGAAGAAGTTCGAGGGCCTGTTCGCGAAGTTCGAGGTGTCCCGTGCCGAAGCCGAAGCCATGATCGTTCAGGCCCGCCTCGCGGCCGGCTGGATCACGGAAGCGGATCTCGCCACCGAAGAGCCGGTCGTCGAAGGCGGTGAGCAGGACGCCTGACCGGCGTCCCGCAACTTCCAGAAAAAATACGGCTCGCGGTTTTGCGTCCGGAATGGCGGGAACCTATATGAGTAAGAAGGACGACGGCGTGAACGATCGCATGTGCATCGTGACGCGCGAAAAGGGCGAGGCGGATGAGCTGATCCGCTTCGTTGCTGGCCCGGACGGCAATATCGTGCCGGACCTCAAGCGTCAGCTTCCCGGACGTGGCTGCTGGGTGAAGGCGGAACGGGCAATCGTCGACAAGGCGGTCGCCAAGAAGCTTTTCGGGCGTGCGCTGAAGGCGGAAGCCAAGGCGGGGCCGGAGCTCGGTGCCGAAGTGGACCGGCTGATGGCCGCCCAGCTCGGCGGCATGATGAATATGGCGCGCAAGGCGGGCCAGTTCATCACGGGTGCGTCCAAGGTCGACCAGGCGGTGCGTGCATTGGCAGCGCTAGCGGTCTTCCATGCGACGGATGCGGCCGCGGACGGCGTCAGAAAGATAGACCAGGCGCGGAAGGCTGCGAGCTTTCTCACCGACGATGAAACGGAAATACCCTCCTTCAGGCTCTTTTCCGAGAGCGAATTGGAGGGGCTTTTGGGAAGTAATGCTTTTATCCATGCCGCAGCGCTTGCAGGGCAGGCGGGTGAGGGTGTAGTGAAGCGCGCAATCATGCTCGAGAAATACCGGGGCGATAGCCGGATGATGGCACAAGGTGGCGCTGGCCAGCCAAACCAATGACGCGGTTACCGGCATTCTGCCGGCCGAAATCGCATTGGATGAACACAATTGAACGACAGGGCCTGGTGATACGCATCCGGCTCTGATCTTAGGAACGGAACGGAATGACCGACAACGAAGACGACAAGACGATCAGTGTGGCTGGCAAGAAGACCCTTAGCCTGAAGCCCTCGGGGGTTCAGCAGGGAACCGTGCGCCAGGACATGGGTCGTGGCCGCACCAAGGCCGTCGTGGTCGAGACCCGCACAAAGCGCCATTTCAGCCGCCCGGGAGACGAACGCCCGGCGCCGACACCTGTCGCGCCCGTGCAACGTGCACCCGAGCCCCAGCAGGCGCGTCCCGCGCAGCAGCCATCGCGGCCTGCGCCGCAGCCGCAGCGCGTCGAGCAAAGCCGCCCGCGCGTCGGCGTCGTGCTGAACCAGCTTTCCCCGGATGAGGTCGAGGCCCGTCGTCGCGCGCTTGCAGAAGCGCAGATCCGCGACGCCGCTGAAGCCAAGCAGCGCGCGGAAGACGAAGCCCGCCGCAAGGTGGAAGAGGAAGCCCGCCGCAAGGTCGAGGAAGAAGCCCGTCTTCTCCGCGAAAAGGAAGAAGCCGAGCGCCGCGCCAGTGAGGCTGCCGCTCCCGCTCCAGTCGTGGAAGAGGTTGTCGAACAGCCGGTCGCCGCAAGGCCGGCCGCTGTCGAGACCCGTCCGCAGCCTGCGCGCACGACCCCGGCTGCAACGCCGGCCCCCATTGCCGGTCGCGGTCGCCGCGAAACGGAAACGGAAGAAGTCGCCCGTCCGCGTGGCGGTGCTCCTGTCAACCGTGGCAAGGTCGCGCGCCCGGAACCTGCAAAGGTTCCTGCCCGTCCGAAGGCCGATGACGGTCGCCGCCAGGGCAAGCTGACGCTGACGACGGCCTCGACCGACGAGGACGCCACGCAGCGCGGCCGTTCGCTCGCCGCCATGCGTCGCCGCCAGGAGAAGTTCAAGCGCAGCCAGATGCAGGAGACCCGTGAAAAGGTCATGCGCGAGGTCATCCTGCCGGAAACCATCACCATTCAGGAACTGTCGCAGCGTATGTCTGAACGCGCCGTCGACGTCATCAAGTTCCTGATGAAGGAAGGCCAGATGATGAAGCCCGGCGATCTGATCGACGCCGACCTGGCGGAACTCATCGCCGTCGAATTCGGCCATACCGTCAAGCGCGTATCGGAATCCGACGTCGAAGAAGGCATCTTCAATGTGACCGACGATGCCGGCGATCTGGAATCGCGTCCGCCGATCGTGACCATCATGGGTCACGTCGACCACGGCAAGACCTCGCTGCTCGATGCCATCCGCCATGCCAACGTCGTCGCTGGCGAAGCCGGCGGCATCACGCAGCATATCGGCGCCTACCAGGTCGAGCACAACGGCCACAAGATCACCTTCATCGATACGCCCGGCCACGCAGCGTTCACCGCCATGCGTGCCCGTGGTGCGCAGGCGACGGACATCGCGATCCTCGTGGTCGCGGCCGACGACAGCGTGATGCCGCAGACGATCGAATCCATCAACCACGCCAAGGCGGCGGGTGTGCCGATCATCGTGGCGATCAACAAGATCGACAAGCACGAAGCCGACCCGCAGAAGGTGCGCAACCAGCTGCTTCAGCACGAAGTCTTCGTCGAATCCATGGGCGGTGAAACGCTCGACGTGGAAGTATCGGCCAAGAACCGCGTCAATCTCGACAAGCTGCTCGAAGCCGTTCTGCTGCAGGCTGAAATTCTCGACCTCAAGGCCAACCCGAACCGCACCGCGGAGGGCGTCGTCGTCGAAGCCCAGCTGGATCGCGGTCGCGGCTCTGTCGCAACGGTCCTCGTCCAGACGGGTACGCTGAAGCCCGGCCAGATCATCGTGGCCGGCGACCAGTGGGGCCGTGTGCGCGCGCTCGTCAACGACAAGGGCGATCACGTCAAGGAAGCCGGTCCGTCCATGCCGGTCGAGATTCTCGGTCTCTCCGGCACGCCGGCCGCCGGCGACAAGTTCGCCGTCGTCGAGAACGAAAGCCGCGCTCGCGAAATCTCGGAATACCGCCAGCGTCTCGCGCGCGAAAAGCAGGTAGCCCGCCAGTCCGGTTCCCGTGGCTCGCTCGAACAGATGATGAGCCAGCTCCAGAACACCGGTCTCAAGGAGTTCCCGCTGCTCATCAAGGGCGACGTGCAGGGCTCGATCGAAGCCATTGCCGGCGCGCTTGAAAAGCTCGGCACGGATGAAGTGCGGGTGCGCATCGTGCATTCGGGCGCCGGCGCTATCACCGAATCGGACATTTCGCTTGCCGAAGCGTCCAACGCGGCGATCATCGGCTTCAACGTTCGCGCCAACGTGCAGGCTCGTACGGCTGCCGAGCGGGCCGGCCTCGAAATCCGCTACTACAACATCATCTACGATCTGGTGGATGACGTAAAGGCAGCGATGTCGGGCCTGCTCTCGCCGGAACGCCGCGAAACCTTCCTCGGCAATGCCGAAATCCTCGAGGTGTTCAACATCACGAAGGTCGGCAAGGTCGCAGGTTGCCGCGTTATCGAAGGCAAGGTCGAGCGTGGTGCGGGCGTCCGCCTCGTGCGCGACAACGTCGTCATCCACGAAGGCAAGCTCAAGACACTCAAGCGCTTCAAGGACGAAGTTGCCGAAGTGCCGATGGGCCAGGAATGCGGCATGGCCTTCGAGAACTACGAAGACATCCGCGCCGGCGACACGATCGAGTGCTTCCGCGTGGAGCACATCACCCGCACGCTGTAAGCGTCCGGCGATCAGACAATCGTGCGAGCGCCGGATCGTTTCGGCGCTCGCATTTTTTTGAAGGTGACGACCATGACAAGAGCAACATCCTCTGCACCGTCGCAACGCATGCTGCGCGTGGGCGAGCAGGTGCGCGCGGCGATCACCCAGGTCCTTCAGCGCGGCGATGTGCGCGACACGCTGATCGAGAAGACCGTGATTTCCATCTCGGAAGTCCGCATGTCGCCTGACCTGAAGCACGCGACGGCCTATGTGACGCCGCTCGGCGTCAAGGATCATGACGCGGTGATCGAGGCGCTCAACCGCAATTCGAAGTTCATTCGCGGCCGTCTCGGACCGCATCTGCGCCAGATGAAGTATATGCCGGACGTGCGCTTCCTCGACGACACGAGCTTCGACAACTACAAGAAGATCGATGAACTCCTGCGTTCGCCGGAAGTCGCGCGTGATCTCGCCGCCGAAGACGGCGAAGACGACAAGTAATTCCAGCAAGGTGCGTCGCGGTTGGTGCTCGCACATGCGTACAACACATAGAAAGGGCAGGTGAGCGAGCGGCAGCGAGCACACCTGCTCTGACAATTCAGGAACAAGATGTCCAAACCCCGCAAACCCAAGGGCCGGCCGGTTTCCGGCTGGCTGATCCTCGACAAGCCGTTCGATTTCGGCTCGACCGAAGCCGTTGCCAAGATCAAGTGGCTGCTCAAGGCTCAGAAAGCCGGTCACGCCGGTACGCTCGATCCGCTGGCCTCCGGCATGCTGCCGATCGCGCTCGGCGACGCGACCAAGACCGTGCCCTATGTCATGGATGGCCGGAAAATCTACGAATTCACGGTCAGTTGGGGTGAGGAGCGCACGACGGACGATCTTGAGGGCGAGGTGACGCAGAGCTCCGATACGCGTCCGTCTGCCGAGGCAATCCGGGCGATCCTCGGTGAATATACCGGTGTCATCCAGCAGATTCCGCCGCAGTTTTCCGCAATCAAGATCGCCGGCGAACGTGCCTACGATCTCGCCCGCGAAGGTGAAGTCGTCGAGATCCCGTCGCGCGAGGTGGAAATCCACCGCCTGACGCTGATCGGTTGCCCGGACGAGAACACCGCGGAATTCGAGGTCGAGTGCGGCAAGGGCACCTATGTGCGTGCGCTCGCCCGCGATTTCGGCCGCCAGCTCGGCTGCTATGGCCATATTTCCGGGCTGCGCCGCACCTTCGTCGCGCCCTTCGGCGAGGATGACATGGTGCCGCTGGCAGACCTCGTGGCGCTGGAAAAGATCGAGGACGAGACCGAGCGGCTGGCCGCCCTTGACGCCTTCCTGATCGATACGGGCGAAGCACTGTCCAGCCTGCCGCAGATCGTCATCAATGACGATCAGGCGCACCGTCTGCGCATGGGCAACCCGATCATCCTGCGCGGGCGCGATGCGCCGGTGGAGGCCGATGAGGCCTATGCGACAGCGCGGGGCAAGCTGGTGGCGATCGGCGAGATCGGCGGGGGCGAGTTCCGCCCGAAGCGGGTCTTCGGCGGCTAAATTTGATAGGGCGGAACCAATCGCTGCCGACTTGATTTCACCACAAGCTACAGGCTTTATGGGCCGGCGAGGTTCGCTTGGACGCGGGCTGGGCGGCGCTTTGCCGTCACGGCCGCTTTCGGGCGAAGGGTGAAAGGGCTGGCCGTTGAGGATTGCGCCGACTGACAGAACGGTGTCCGCCGAGGATGCGGGCGACGGAGCCAGCCGCGTTCAGAGCCGACGGCGCTTGCATCATCCGGTCGTCTTCTACCTCGTCTGCCTCATCCTCGTCATCGTCATCCCCTCGTTCCTCTTCTCGATCGTCGTGCTGAAACGCACCACCGAGGCGCAGGAACGCATCTTCGAATCCCTGCTGCGGACATCGACGAGCGCCGTCAACCGCGCGGTCGAGCGCGAAATCTCCGGCATGTTCTCGACGCTGAATTTCCTGTCGACATCGGACGGTCTTCAGAAGGGTGACTATTCCGCGCTGTATGGGCAGGCGCGCAAGGCGCTGGAAGGCACGGACACCTATTTCCTCATCATCGACCAGACGATGCGCCAGCTTCTCAATACGCGCGTTCCGTATGGCACGCCGCTTAACGTGACCTCCGAGCCGGTTTCCGCGCGGCTGGCGCTGTCGCGTGGCGAACGCATGGTCTCCGACATCTTCTTCGGCAAGACGGCGCAGCAATGGGTGTTCAACGTCTACCAGCCGATGCAGCTGGCAAACGGCCGGCGCATTCTCCTCACACTGACGAAGAATGCCGAGGCACTGCGGCGGGCGGTCAATCCGGACATCCTCTCCCCCGGCTGGAATGCCGCCGTGCTCGATAGCCAGGGAACGGTCATCGTCTCGACGGACGAGAAGCAGAAAGCGGGTGAAACGTTCTTCCTGCGTGTCGTGCCGTCGCTGCGCCTCGGGGTCAGCCCGATGCAGCAGGGTGGCGTCGACTATCAGGTCGTGACGGAGTTTTCGTCGCTTGCCGGCTGGCGCATGATCGCCTGGGCAAAATCCTCGGACGTGCAGGCGCCCGCCGTTTCCTCCTTGCTATGGTTGACGATCGGCGGCGTGGTTTTTGCCCTTCTCGCCGCCGCCAGCGCCGTCGGCATCGCCCGCGTTCTGTCGCGAGACGTCCGGCTGCTCGCCTCCGATGCCCGCCGGCTCGGCCATGGCGAGCGGATCGCCACGCGCCCCTATGCCATCACGGAACTCGAAACCGTCTCGCGGGCCTTGTCGGAGGCCGCGGATGCACGCGTCAAATCGGAAAACGAGGTCCGATTCCTGATGCGCGAAGTGGCGCACCGTTCGAAGAACCAGCTTACCGTCATCCAGGCGATGTTGAACCAGTCAGCGGCGGGTGCGGAAAATGCGAGCGACTTTGCCGAAGCGTTCCGCAAGCGCGTCGCAGGCCTTGCCCGTTCGACGGACCTGATGATCGCCAATGCGACCCAGGGGGTAAACCTTGCGGAGCTTGCGAAGAACCAGCTCAAGCCCTTCACGCCCGATGACACGGCACGCGTGCGCATTGCCGGCCCCGTCGTGTTGCTCGACCCGCAGGCCTCGCAGACGCTTGGCATGGCGTTGCACGAGCTCTCGACCAATGCCACGAAATACGGCGCGCTTGCCAACGAGACCGGGATTGTTTCGCTAAGCTGGGTCACGTCCGGGGAGGACCTGAACCTCGTCTGGCGCGAAAGCCGGGCGACGATCGACCGGCAAGCCATCGCTGCCAGCCGCAAGGGTTTCGGCAGCGTGGTGCTGGAGCGCATGCTCGGCATGGCGCTCGATGCCAAGCTGGATTTCATCGTGCATGACGACGGCATTGAATGGCGTGTGACGATCCCGCTTGCCCGGCTGCGCGACGAGGACGTGCACCAGCAGGGCGCCGCCGAATGACAGGCGTGGTCCTTTCCAGTTATGTGAGCAGGTGCATTTCATGACGTCGTTTCTGCGCATACTTGCCGCTTCAGCCTGCCTTTCCGTTGCCTTTTCCGCCCCATCCGCATCCGCCGCTGGATCCGGCCAGTGCCTGGTCGATGACCCGACGGGCACGCCGCTCAACGTGCGTTCCGCGCCGAACGGGACGATCCTGACGACGCTGGCCAATGGCACGGCGGTCGAGGTTGTCGAGGAGATGAAGATCGGCACCAAACGCTGGTTCTTCGTCGCGCGGCAGGGAGAGCGTCTCGGCTGGATCTTCGGGGCCTACGTCGTCTGCAAGCAGGCCGGCGATGCGCGCGAGGCCGCACCGAGTCAGCCGGCGGAGCAGCGCTAGGCCCGCAGGAGAGGCCTGCAATGACGGCTCTTCCCTTTCATAAGGGAATGGTTTATAGGCACCGCCAGCAATGGGGGCTTATGCCTCCTTGCATTCACGGCCATCGCTGGACGACATCCCGGCTTTTGGCGACCTTAAGTTCTCCATCATGAAAGGACATACGATGTCGATCACTGCTGAGCGCAAGGCTGCGCTGATCAAGGAATATGCAACGGTCGAAGGCGACACCGGTTCTCCGGAAATCCAGGTAGCGATCCTGACCGAGCGCATCAACAACCTGACCGGCCACTTCAAGGACCACAAGAAGGACAACCACTCCCGTCGTGGCCTTCTGACCATGGTTTCCACCCGTCGCTCGCTTCTTGATTACCTCAAGAAGAAGGACGATGCCCGTTACAGCAAGCTGATTGCTGCTCTCGGCATTCGCCGCTAAGCCTTTTCGGCGGGCGCTCCCACGAGCGCCCGCCGCTTTCTTTTGCGGAAGAGAATTCCGCCATACCGCTTCGCCTGTGCCGGTTGCGACCGCCTCGTGAAACGGATCTTCCAGCAGGCCGGAAGGGCCGGCCCTGCGGAACCAACCGATGACCTGTCATGGGGCAGGATTGCAGGATGCTTCTTCGGGAGCAATTCCAGGAAACTGTGAAGCGGTTTTCGCCCGGAATTGCAGCCAGTAAAACACGAAGCCTCCCGTTGTCTTGCCCATGATGCGTCATAAAGCGGATAGACCACCTGCGCCTTCTGGCGGCGGTGCGCGTATCTGCCAAGAAGGACAAGACATGTTCGATACCCATACGGTTGAAATCGAATGGGCGGGCCGTCCGCTCAAGCTGGAAACCGGCAAGATCGCCCGTCAGGCTGACGGCGCGGTTCTCGCGACCTACGGCGAAACCGTCGTTCTCGCCACCGTCGTTTCCGCCAAGGCGCCGAAGCCGGGCCAGGATTTCTTCCCGCTGACCGTCAACTACCAGGAAAAGACCTACGCCGCCGGCAAGATCCCGGGTGGTTACTTCAAGCGCGAAGGCCGCCCGTCGGAAAAGGAAACGCTGGTTTCCCGCCTGATCGACCGTCCGATCCGCCCGCTCTTCCCGGAAGGCTACAAGAACGACACGCAGGTCGTCGTCACCGTCGTCCAGCATGACCTCGAAAACGATCCCGACGTCCTGTCGATGGTTGCCGCTTCCGCAGCGCTGACGATCTCCGGCGTGCCCTTCATGGGCCCGGTCGGTGGCGCGCGCGTCGGCTACATCAACGGCGAATACGTGCTGAACCCGCATCTCGACGAGATGGACGAGTCGGTTCTCGACCTCGTCGTCGCCGGCACGCAGGACGCCGTCCTGATGGTCGAATCCGAAGCCAAGGAACTGAACGAAGACGTCATGCTCGGCGCCGTCATGTTCGGCCACAAGGGCTTCCAGCCGGTCATCGACGCGATCATCAAGCTCGCTGAAGTGGCTGCCAAGGAACCGCGCGACTTCACCCCGGAAGACCATTCCGAACTCGAAGCCGAAATGCTCGGCCTCGCCGAAACCGAACTGCGCGCCGCCTACAAGATCACCCAGAAGGCCGACCGCTACGCCGCCGTCGACGCCGTCAAGGCCAAGGTCAAGGCCCACTTCTTCCCGGAAGGCGTCGAGCCGAAGCACACCGCCGAAGTCATCGGCGCCGTCTTCAAGCACCTGCAGGCCAAGATCGTTCGCTGGAACATCCTCGACACCAAGAGCCGCATCGACGGTCGCGATCTCGACACCGTTCGCGCCATCGTCTCGGAAGTCGGCATCCTGCCGCGCACGCACGGCTCGGCTCTCTTCACCCGCGGTGAAACCCAGGCTGTGGTCGTTGCCACGCTCGGCACCGGCGAAGACGAGCAGTATGTCGACAGCCTGACCGGCATGTACAAGGAACGCTTCCTGCTGCACTACAACTTCCCGCCCTACTCGGTCGGTGAAACGGGCCGCATGGGCTCCCCGGGCCGCCGCGAAATCGGCCACGGCAAGCTCGCCTGGCGCGCAATCCGCCCGATGCTGCCGACGGCGGAACAGTTCCCCTACACGCTGCGTGTCGTCTCCGAGATCACCGAGTCGAACGGCTCGTCCTCGATGGCCACGGTCTGCGGCACCTCGCTCGCACTGATGGACGCCGGCGTTCCGCTTGCAAAGCCGGTTGCCGGTATCGCCATGGGCCTCATCCTGGAAGGCGAGCGCTTTGCGGTTCTCTCCGACATCCTCGGTGACGAAGACCACCTCGGCGACATGGACTTCAAGGTCGCCGGCACCGCCGACGGCATCACCTCGCTGCAGATGGACATCAAGATCGCCGGTATCACCGAAGAGATCATGAAGGTCGCGCTCAGCCAGGCCCAGGGCGGCCGCAAGCACATCCTCGGCGAAATGGCCAACGCCATCTCCGAAGGCCGCTCGCAGCTCGGCGAATTCGCGCCCCGCATCGAAGTCATGAATATCCCGGTCGACAAGATCCGTGAAGTCATCGGCACGGGCGGCAAGGTCATCCGCGAAATCGTCGAAAAGACCGGCGCCAAGATCAACATCGAAGACGACGGCACGATCAAGATCGCATCGTCCTCCGGCAAGGAAATCGAAGCGGCCCGCAAGTGGATCCACTCGATCGTCGCTGAGCCGGAAGTCGGCATGATCTACGAAGGCACGGTCGTGAAGACCGCCGACTTCGGCGCCTTCGTCAACTTCTTCGGCCCGCGTGACGGCCTCGTGCACATCTCGCAGCTCGCTCAGGAGCGCGTTGCCAAGACCTCCGACGTCGTCAAGGAAGGCGACAAGGTCTGGGTCAAGCTGATGGGCTTCGACGAGCGCGGCAAGGTTCGCCTCTCCATGAAGGTTGTCGACCAGGCAACCGGCAAGGAAGTCGCTGCCGAGAAGAAGGGCGACGGCGAAGCCGCCGAGTAACCCTATCCTTACGCATAAAGGGGCGCGGAGCGGCACGTTCCGCGCCCCTTTTCTTTGATCTACTTTCTCTCTCGCCCGCCGAAAGCCGACCATGACCCGCGACGCCCTGAAAACCCTGTTCCATCCCTTTGCCGCCGGCACGCTTGCCCTTCCGGGCGCGGACGAGCGTTATCTCTTCCTCGGCGCAGAGGCCGGGCAGCGTCCGCCGGAAGGGTTTGAGGCGATGCTCGACGCGGTACAGCCGCTGCGTTCGCTGTATCGTGGGCTGGAGGCCGTGCGCGTGCCGGTCAAGCCGGTCATCGAGGGCGAGGATTATGACGGCGCGCTCATCCTTATCAACAAGCATAAGGGCGAGAATGAGAACCGCATTGCCGAAGCGCTGCGTCGCGTGCGCACCGGTGGCCTCATCGTCGTTGCCGGCAGCAAGGAAGATGGCGTCCAGTCCATGCGCAAGCGCCTGGACCAGCTCGGCCTCACCGGCGATTACATGCCGAAGTACCACGGCCTCGCCATCTGGTTTGCGCGTCCGGAAGATCCTGCCGAGGCAATCGCCAAGCTGGCGGCAAAGCCGGTGCGCATCGTCGGCCGCTTCACGGCCGCTCCCGGCATATTCTCGCATGATCGCATCGACGACGGCTCCGAACTGCTCGCCACCCGCATTCCGGAGGATTTCCATGGCCACGCTGCCGATTTCGGCGCCGGCTGGGGCTATCTCTCGGTGATGCTCGGTTCCCGCGCGCCGCAGGTAAAGGGCATCGATCTGTTCGAGGCGCATTATGACGCGCTGGAAGCCGCCAAGGAGAACATGGCGGAGAACTGCCCAAACATTCCGGCACGCTACTACTGGTTCGACCTGACAGCCGAGACGCCCCGCGATCACTACGACCTCATCGTCATGAACCCGCCCTTCCATGAAGGCCACGCGGCCGATCACGGCCTGGGCGGCGCGATGATCCGCGCGGCGGCGAAGGCACTCAAGGTCGGCGGCCGCCTGCTGATGGTCGCCAATCGCGGCCTGCCCTACGAGCCGGTGCTGAAGGAAGCCTTCAAGGAGAGCGGCGAAGTCTGCCGCAACGCGCGCTTCAAGGTTCTATGGGGCCGTCGCTAAAGCATGTCGCGCAAAAGTGCATAGCGGTTTTGCGATAACGACATGCGAAAAATCAAAAAGCTAAAGCGCAAGGAGCGAATCTGAAAGATCGCGACACGCTTTAAGGCTTTCCCTCAGAGCGGCAGCGCAAAGGTCTGCTTGATCGTCTCGCTCGGCACGTCCGTCTTGACGGTCTGGATGCCGTTCTTGCGGGTGAGGTTCGCCGCCTGGAAGCGGCGATAGTCGGCGAGATCCGAGACGACGACGCGCAGCAGCGCGTCGCTCTCGCCGAGCATGATGTAACACTCCACCACCTCCGGCAGCCGCTTCATCGCCGCGATGAACTGGTCGATCGTCTCTGCATCCTGCGCGGTCAGCGAGACGCGGGCGAACATCGAAAGCTGCAGGCCTACCTTCGCCTGATCGACCACCGCGACATAGCGGCTGATCACGCCCGCATCCTCCAGCAGCTTGACCCGGCGCAGGCAGGGCGAGGGCGACAGCCCGACACGCCTAGCCAACTCGATGTTCTGCATCCGGCCATCCTGCTGCAGTTCGCGAAGGATGCGGCGGTCTATGTCGTCGAGCTGCATTGGAATCCTCACGATCGTTCAAGCCAGTCGCCGGCATTGAATGCCAAACTCTTCCCCAAGCCTGGCATCTTGGCAACCCCGTTGCGCCGGAGGTCGGCTAGGCTGTTCTGGTTTCGATGAGGAGAGCGACATGGATTGGGCCTGGATTCTGGCGGCAACGGGCTTTGCCTTCGCCATGGCGGGCACGCCGGGGCCGAACAATACGATGGTCACGGCATCCGGGGCGAATTACGGTTTTCGTCGCACGCTTCCCGTTGCGACCGGCATGGGTATCGGCGTCGCCGTCATCATCTTCCTTGTTGCGGCGATGGGGGGATCAATCGTCGCCGATCCAAGGGTGCATCTCGTGTTGAAATGGCTGGGCGTCGCCTATCTTCTCTGGCTGGCCTGGCGCATCGCCAATGCGGCGCCCGTGGGGATCGCAGCAGAGAGTGGCCGGCAGCGGCCGTTCACCTTCGTCGAGGGCGCGCTGCTGCAACTCGTCAATCCAAAACTCTGGGTGATGGTGGCCGGCGCAGTTGTGACCTATGGCAGCGGCAGCGCCGGAGATCTGGTCATCCCCACAGCATTCGCAGCCATTTTCGGCGGCGCGACCGTCGCCAGCACCGTGGCCTGGACATGGGTCGGCGTCGGGGCATCACGCTTCATTGCAAGTGAGCGCGGCCTGAAACGCTTCAATCGGGCAATGGCACTGCTACTGGTGCTTTCCCTTGTGCCTGTCGTGTTCGAATAGGAGCCGATTGCCATTTCACCCAAAGAGGTCCACCATCGCCGGACTGTTCCTGTTCAGGAGACCCGTAATGGCTTTTGGACCAGCAAGACCGCCAATCACGGAAGACGTGGCGGAAGTCATCGCCAAGGATGTGAAGGAAGGGGAGGGGCATACGCCAACCTCCGAGGTGCCGCTCGCCTTCTTGCGGCGCAGCACGGCCGGCATAACGCCGGAGATGAACAGCCGTGTCCGCACGCTGTTCTTGGGCATTCTCGCCGCGGTGATCCTGCTTGTTGTCGTGCTGATGGCGCTTTGAGCGCGGAAGGAAACGGCGCGAGGCGTTTCGGCGTCCGCGCCGCCACGACCTTATTCGCTGTCGGCCTTGGCGAGGCGCTCCAGCGTCGGCATGGAGGTGATGTTGTAGCCGGCATCCACATAGTGGATTTCGCCGGTGACGCCGCTCGAAAGGTCGGAGAGCAGGTAGAGCGCCGAATTGCCGACATCCTCGATGGTGACGGTGCGACGCAGCGGCGCGTTCTTCTGCTGCCAGGAGAGCATGGCGCGCGCATCCGAGATGCCGGCACCCGCCAGTGTGCGGATCGGGCCGGCGGAGATCGCGTTGACACGGATATTGCGCGGGCCGTAGTCGCCGGCAAGATAGCGCACGGACGCTTCCAGCGCCGCCTTGGCGACACCCATGACATTGTAGTTCGGCATGATGCGCGTCGAGCCGCCATAGGTCAGCGTCAGCATCGATCCGCCGTCGGTCATCAGCTCTGCTGCGCGTTTGGCGATTTCCGTAAACGAGAAGCAGGAAATGACCATCGTGCGGGAAAAGTTGTCGCGCGAGGTGTCGGCATAAAGGCCCTTCAGCTCGCTCTTATCGGAAAAGCCGATGGCGTGCACGACGAAATCGAGCTTGCCCCACTTTTCCTTGATCGCCGCGATCGTCGCATCGACCGACGCGATATCCTCGACGTCGCAGGGAATGACGAAGTCGGAGCCGAGTTCGGCGGCAAGCGGCTTCACGCGCTTGCCGAGCGCCTCGCCCTGGTAGGTGAAGGCGAGTTCGGCGCCCTGGGCTGCGAGCTTCTGGGCGATGCCCCAGGCAATAGAATGGTTGTTCGCGACCCCCATGATGAGGCCGCGCTTACCGTTCATGATCCCCGTCATGCCTGTCATCCGTTGCGGCGCTGGAAGACCAGCGTGGCATTGGTGCCACCGAAGCCGAACGAGTTGGAGAGAACCGTATCGATCTTCGCGTTGTCGATGCGCTTGCGCACGATCGGCACGCCGTCGAATTCCGGGTCGAGTTCGGTGATGTGGGCGCTTTCGCCGATGAAGCCGGCCTGCATCATCAACAGGCCATAGATCGATTCCTGCACGCCGGCAGCGCCGAGCGAATGGCCGGTCAGCGACTTGGTCGACTGGATGTGCGGAATCTTGTCGCCAAACACTTCGCGGATGGCGCCGATTTCCTTCGAATCGCCGACGGGCGTCGAGGTGCCGTGCGTGTTGATATAGTCGACGTCGCCCTTCACGGTGGCAAGCGCCTGACGCATGCAGCGCATAGCGCCTTCACCCGAGGGGGCCACCATGTCGTAGCCGTCGGAGGTCGCGCCATAGCCGACGATTTCGGCATAGATCTTGGCGCCGCGCGCCTTGGCGTGCTCCAGCTCTTCCAGAACCAGAACGCCGGCGCCGCCGGCGATGACGAAGCCGTCGCGGCTGACGTCATAGGCGCGCGAAGCGGTGGCGGGCGTGTCGTTGTACTTGGAGGACATGGCGCCCATGGCGTCGAACAGGTTCGACATGGTCCAGTCGAGGTCTTCGTGGCCGCCGGCGAACATGATGTCCTGCTTGCCCCACTGGATCATTTCCGCGGCATTGCCGATGCAGTGCGCCGAGGTCGAGCAGGCCGACGAGATCGAATAGTTGACGCCGTGGATCTTGAACCAGGTGGCAAGCGTCGCCGATGCCGTGGAGGACATCGCCTTCGGCACGGCGAACGGGCCGATGCGCTTGGGCGAATTGTTCTTCAGCGTGATCTCGGCCGCTTCGATCAGCGTACGGGTGGAGGGGCCGCCCGAACCCATGATGATGCCGGTGCGCTCATTGGCGGCGTAGTCCGCCTCCTCGAGGCCGGAATCGGCGATCGCCTGCTTCATCGCGACATGGTTCCACGTGCCGCCCTGCGAGAGGAAGCGGGCCGCGCGACGGTCCACCATTTCGGTCGTGTCGATGTTCGGCGAACCCCAGACCTGGCACTTGAAGCCGTGGTCGGCGAAATCCTGGCTGAAGCTGATGCCGGAGCGCGCATCACGCAGCGACTGCGTCACTTCGTCAGCATTGTTCCCGATGGAGGATACGATCCCCAGACCCGTGACAACAACCCGTCTCATGATTCCTGACCTTTTCTAGAACGTCTCATTGTGAAGGCGGCGTGGCGCCGCCCTCAGGCTTCCTTGTCCTTCGACAGGCCGACGCGCAGGTCGGTCGCCTGATAGATAGTCTCGCCGTCGGCCTTCAACCAGCCGTCCGCCGTGCCGAGCACGAGGCGGCCGCGCATGACGCGCTTGAAGTCGATGCCGTATTCGAGGAGCTTCGTTTCCGGGCGCACCATGCCCTTGAACTTCACTTCGCCGGTGGACAGCGCCATGCCGCGGCCCGGTTCACCCAGCCAGCCGAGGAAGAAGCCGGTCAGCTGCCACATGCCATCGAGGCCGAGGCAGCCCGGCATGATCGGGTTGCCCTGGAAATGACAGGGAAAATACCAGTCGTCGGGCTTCACGTCGTATTCGGCGCGGATATAGCCCTTGTCGAAGGCGCCGCCGGTTTCGGAAATGTCGGTGATGCGGTGGACCATCAGCATGGGCGGCAGAGGAAGCTGGGCATTGCCGGGGCCGAAAAGCTCACCGCGGCCGCAGCGCAGAATTTCCTCATAGTTGTAGCTGGATTGCCTGGTCGTCATCGAATGTCTCATCCCCGGTCTGAACACGCTGTGTAAGCGTTAGATTTAGGAAGGTACGGCGCGAATTGAAGCACCCGGTCCTTCCCCTTTTTGTCGCCTCACCTGTTTTGGGCGAGAGGTTATTTCAGCAGTCCGCATACATGATGCTTGCCGTGACAGCCAGTGCAAAGTGTTGTGGTGAAAGCAAAGGGCCCGGTTTTCCGCATGTTGCACGCCATTCAAGTGCCGTAATCCTATTGAATCCCGGCGAGGCTAAAGTTATATCGAAACGTCAAGATTGTTGTTCAAGGCCAGCCAAGCGGATCCGTCACCCATGACGCATACACACGAGATGCCCATCGAAGAGCGCCTGCGCCACTGCGGCCTGCGCCCGACGCGCCAGCGCGTGGCACTCGCCGCCCTGCTGTTCGCCAAAGGCGACCGCCACCTGACGGTCGAGGAACTGCACGAGGAAGCCGTCACCGCCGGCGTCCCGGTCTCGCTTGCAACCGTCTACAACACGCTGCACCAGTTCACCGAAGCGGGCATGATCCGCGTTCTGGCGGTGGAGAGCTCGAAGACCTATTTCGACACCAACGTATCGGATCACCACCATTTCTTCATCGAGGGCGAGAACCACGTGCTCGACATTCCGGTGAGCAACATCGCCATCGGCAACCTGCCGGAGCCGCCGGAAGGCATGGAAATCGCCCATGTCGACGTGATCATCCGCTTGCGTCCGCGCAAGGGCTGAGCCCTCCCTACATTACATCGTCCGGATGCCGCCCTGGCCGCGGCTTGTAGACTGGAAAACACCAGCCGAATCGCAGCGCGCCGCCGCGCACGATGAACGCGCTGCCGATGCCGATTGCCGAAGCGAGCCAGAGCGGCGCACCCGCAACGGTCGCCGCCGTGAAGCCGGCGGCACCAATGAGCGCTGCGGTGATGTAGATTTCCGGCCGCAGTAATACGGAGGGTTCTCCGGCAAGCAGGTCCCGTATGATCCCGCCGAAGCTCGCCGTCAGCACCCCGGTGGTGATCGCCACGGTCGGCGAGCCGGTGGCGGCAAATCCCTTCGCGGCCCCCATGACGCAATAGGCGGAGACGCCCATCGCATCGAGCCACAGCAACAGGCGGTAGCGTGACTCGATCCGGTGGGCGAGCACGAAGACCAGAAGCGCGACCGCCACGCAAACGATGAGATAGGTCGGGTTCACCACCCAGAAGACCGGGGTTGCGCCGAGGATGACGTCCCGGAGTGTGCCGCCGCCGATGCCGGTTGCCGCGGCCAGGAAGAGAAAGCCGATGATATCGAGCTGCTTGCGCGAGGCGGACAACGCGCCAGTGGCGGCAAAGACCGCGACGCCAGTATAATCGAGCAATTCCAGAATCGGCACGCGTCCCCTCCTTGCGGGCTAAGCCAGCCCAAGCCTCGCGACAGCTTTGCCGCGCTAGAGTGCGCGCCCATAGGTCCGGGCAGAATCAGGCAGCGCGCCGGCTCGTCCGCATAATGACCGAATCGCCTGCCATGGAAAGGTTTGAGAGATGGCTATCCGCATCAGAATCCTTGCGCTCCTCTCCGCCGCGCTCGTTTCCACCGTCCTGCCGGCTCGCGCCGCGGAAATCGTCCCCGATGCGCAGGCAGTCGTGCAGGCTGAGGTCGCCAAACGCTGCAAGACGACGGTCTATGGCGAGGATTTCGCCGACAATGTCGATTTCAACAATGACAAGCTTGTCGATGCGATCTTCAATCTCGGCGCGGTCAATTGCGACGGCGTGCCCGGCGGCCTCTGCGGCAATGTCGGTTGCCCGCATGAGTTCTACATCCAGGTTGCCGAAGGCGGTTATTTTCTGGCGGCCAACGCCGATCTCTACGGCTATGAATTGAAGCAGCGCTACGGCAACAAGGTGCTGGAATTGAAAGCCAATGCCGCAAGCTGCGGGCGCGACGATTCAGAATATTGCGTCATGACGATCCGCGTGCGCGGCGCGCAGTTCGATACGATTTCCAAGAAATAGGCCTATTCCGGGAAGAGCGCGTGAGTGCGGCCGGCAATGTAATAGACCAGCAGCCCCGTCCATTCCCTGAGCGCCGTCGTCGTCAATTGACTGTTGGTCGATGGCTGTGTGAAGTCGAGCGCGAGGCTGGCGCGGCCCGTCGTGCGGAAATCCGTCGGCCAGGGCAGGACGTCGAGGCCGAGCTTGCGGAAAAGACCGACCGAGCGCGGCATATGGAAGGCCGAGGTGATGAGCAGGCAGCGATCGAGGCCGTTGGCGGTGAGAAGCGCTTTGGTGTTTTCGACATTCTCGAACGTCGTGCGTGAGTCCGTTTCGCGGATCAGCCGGTCGGCGGGCACGTCGAAGGCCTCGAAGAAACGCGTTGCGACAACCGCATCCCCCTCATAATTGCCGCTGAACGAGCCGTCGCCACCGGAAACCAGAATGCGCGCTGCCGGGAATTCACGCGCAAGCCGCAGCGTCTCGATGAAGCGGTCGCCGGCCTGGTTCATCTCGAAACCGCCGCGGGCCGCGATCACTTCCGCTTCCACGCCGCCGCCGAGCATGATGATGCAGCCCGGTCCGCCGGCCGGCAGTGCCGCCCGGGGAATGCGGTCCTCCAGTGCCTGCAGCAGGACCGAGCCGGTCGTGGTAAAGAGCGTCAGGAAGAGGATGAGCGTGGCGGCGATGCTCGCCCAGGTTCGAAGGCGGTTCCATTTCAAGAGCCCGACCAGCAGGCTGAAAACGAGTAGCAGCAGAGCGAGCGACAGCGGTTGGGCCGCCAGCCAGAAGATCTTCGAGGCGTAGTAGGTCACGCGTTACCCGCTGTTCGTTGTCATGCCGCCGTCTGCGTCAGGCCCGGCCCAAAGCCGGTGCCGCCGTCTTGCCGCGCCGCAGATAGAGGATGCCTGCCGCAAGCGCAATGCCCGCGACGATAACCGCTATGGCAATGAACGGACGATAGGCGATCCAGGCAATGGCGATGACGGCCGGGCCGATCAGCAAGGTGAGGATGAGGGCAATCGCCGTCGTGCCGAAATTGACGATCGAGCCGATGAAGGGGATGACGTCGGCAATGACGCCGAGGATAGACAGGATGAAGGCGAAGCCGACAAAGATACCGACGAGGCCGCCGATGCGGACAAGCCAGGTGATGATGGTGTTCTCGCTCTGCGCCGCGTCGAACATAGCGGGCGCATCGACGATGCCGGCATCGCTGAGGAACAGGTCGCGCCCGTTCGTCGTCTTGTAGGGCGTCACCCCGCTGCCACGCTGCGCGCCGACGAAGCTCGCCTCGGCAATGTCGGAGCGCTCGAAGCGGATGCGGATGTCGCCGATCTGCGGGTCCTCGGGATTGAACGAGAAGACCGCCTGGCCGGCGATCGTCGAGATGGGCTTGCCAAGCGTTACGGCCTCACCCATGCGGTTCGCCTCGATGGCGGTCAGCGGCACCGGCCGCTCCTCGCCGAGGCGGGCGACCGCGCGTCCA
Source organism: Shinella kummerowiae (assembly GCF_009827055.1). Lineage (GTDB taxonomy): Bacteria > Pseudomonadota > Alphaproteobacteria > Rhizobiales > Rhizobiaceae > Shinella > Shinella kummerowiae. The sequence continues at coordinate 156,627 of NZ_WUMK01000002.1, read as the reverse complement.
TCGATGCTGAAGGCACCGATCGTGGCGGATTTCACCGGGAAGCTTGCATCGTCGATCGGCTTTTGCGGGTTGTCATGGCCCGACTGGCGGAAGTTGCCGGAGTTGACCTCGTTCTGCTTCCATTCCTTGTGATAGGAATAGGTCGTGACGGTTTCCTCGCTGCCGCCGAGCTGCTTGCGCGTCTCCGACTTCGAGCTCTCGATCCATTGGTACATTTCGACGATGCGCTCGAGACCCGCAGCACCCTGCGCCGATATGCCAAGCACGTCGTCTTCCGGCACGCCGACCGGCTTCACCGGCCCTGAAATATGCACCAGCTTGCCGTCATTGCCCGGGTCGACGCTGCCATTGTCGACGGAAACAACGAGCCCCGCCCCCTCGACGAGCGCGCGATAGGTTTTTACCGAGCGGCCCTCGTTCCAGAAGAGAAGCCAGATGCAGGCGATCAGAAGGATGAAGCCGATCACGATCTTGATCAGCGCACCCTTCAACCTGGAAAACCAGGAGGTGGTCGTCGTTTCCGTAAAGCTCATGATGTCCCCCGACAAAGCGTGCGTTCTAGCCTGAGACGCCCGGCAGGCCATGCTTATTCGCGGTTCCTGAACTGTGCAAGCGGGGATATGATGGTCGGTGGGCGAGCGGTGGGGTGGCGGAACATTTCACACCCTCTCTCGTTCGTTGCAGGTATGGAAGGGAGCATGTCCATGACCGATGATCGTGACGAGAAAATCCGCAAACGGGCCCATGCGCTCTGGCAGCAGGAAGGCCGGCCGGAGGGCAAGCCCGACGAACACTGGTATCAGGCCGAACGCGAAATCGACCAGGGCGTCGGCGAGATCGAGGGCGACGACGTCCCGAACCTCGCGGCACTGCGCGAAGCTGCGCGCCAGCACAATGATGTGTTCTTGGTGAAGACCGATCTGGAAGACGCCGATCAGCGCGAAGCAACACCGGGCATGCGCGAACAGCCCTAAAGCTTTCGCGCTCTAACAACTATCTGCCTTGGAGAAGATTTGGTGGAGCTAAGCGGGATCGAACCGCTGACCTCTTGCATGCCATGCAAGCGCTCTCCCAGCTGAGCTATAGCCCCATAACGGGTCCGGCAAGGCCGGTTTTCCGGGAACCGAAGCGGTGTTTCCGTTCGGTGTGCGGCTTATTACTTCCGGTGATCGGAGATGGCAAGCCGAAAAATGAAATCCGGCCGGTTTTTTTGAAACCGGCCGGAAAAACAACGTCTTATGCTTCGTCTTCGTCGCCGGTGACGCCGATCAGGCCGGTCATGTCGTCATCGTCGTCATCATCGTCCTGTTCCAGGAACGTATCGTCTTCGTCGCCGTCGATTTCGACTTCGTCGTCGCCCAGATCCGGCAGGTCGTCGCCGCCCGCTGCTTCGTCATCGGCATCCTCGAGCGAAACGAGTTCGACTTCGGTGTTCTCCGTATCGACTTCGTTGACGTCCTCTTCTTCGGCGGCCTTTTCGAGAACCGCGACCGCTGCCGTCTCTTCAAAGAAGGAAAGCGGGTAGGACTTGCCGGTATAGGGGGAGACGATCGGATTGCGGTTCAGGTCGTAGAATTTCTTGCCCGTTTCCGGGTCGATGCGTTTGGTTCCGAGTTCCTGTTTCGCCACAGTCAAAGCCTCTCAGGTGCCGAATATTTCCGGCGGGGCCGGGGGTCCCGGCGCGTTGGACGTAGAATGATTAGCCGGTCCCCATAATCGTCTTGGGCAATCCTGTCAAAGCCAAACTTCGGGAGGAGCGGGCCCGTGCCCGCAGACGAATGTTTTTCGGCAAGATGATGACGCTTTAAATCGTTTGTGATAGCAAGCCCGCGTTCTCCCCGGCGGGCACCGTTGAGGGAGCGGTGGATGTATATAAGGAAGACGCTCATGTCGCACGGCGCCAGTGCACGGCCCGCAATCGCCCGCAAGTCCTCCGGCCTTTCCGGGACCGTTCGCATCCCGGGTGACAAGTCGATTTCTCACCGTTCCTTCATGTTCGGCGGCCTTGCCAGTGGCGAGACGCGCATCACCGGGCTGCTCGAAGGCGAGGACGTCATCAATACGGGCAAGGCGATGCAGGCCATGGGCGCCAAGATCCGCAAGGATGGCGACACCTGGATCATCAACGGTGTTGGCAATGGCGCGCTGCTGGCGCCGCAAGCGCCGCTCGATTTCGGCAATGCCGGCACCGGCTGCCGCCTGACCATGGGCCTCGTCGGCGTCTATGATTTCGACAGCACCTTCATCGGCGACGCCTCGCTCACCAAGCGCCCGATGGGCCGCGTGCTGAACCCGCTGCGCGAAATGGGCGTGCAGGTGACGTCTGACGCCGGCGACCGCCTGCCGGTGACGCTGCGCGGTCCGAAGACGCCGACGCCGATCACCTATCGCGTGCCGATGGCGTCTGCCCAGGTGAAGTCGGCCGTGCTGCTCGCCGGCCTCAACACGCCCGGCATCACGACGGTCATCGAGCCGATCATGACGCGCGACCATACCGAAAAGATGCTGCAGGGCTTTGGCGCCAATCTCACGGTCGAGACGGATGCAGACGGCGTGCGCACGATCCGGCTTGAAGGCCGCGGCAAGCTCACCGGCCAGGTCATCGATGTGCCGGGCGATCCGTCCTCGACGGCCTTCCCGCTGGTCGCCGCCCTTCTGGTTCCGGGCTCCGACGTCACGATCCTCAACGTGCTGATGAACCCGACCCGTACCGGTCTCATCCTGACGCTGCAGGAAATGGGTGCGAACATCGAGGTGCTGAACCCGCGCCTTGCCGGCGGCGAGGACGTGGCGGACCTGCGCGTGCGCTCCTCCGAGCTCAAGGGCGTGACGGTGCCGGAAGATCGCGCGCCGTCGATGATCGACGAATATCCGGTGCTTGCCGTCGCCGCCGCCTTCGCTGAAGGCACCACAGTGATGAATGGCCTCGATGAGCTGCGCGTCAAGGAAAGCGACCGCCTCTCGGCCGTCGCCATCGGCCTCAAGCTCAACGGCGTCGATTGCGACGAGGGTGAAGCCTCGCTCGTCGTGCGCGGCCGCCCGGATGGCAAGGGCCTCGGCAACGCCTCGGGCGCCGCCGTCGCCACACACCTCGACCACCGCATCGCCATGAGCTTCCTCGTCATGGGCCTCGTTTCGGAACACCCGGTGACGGTGGACGACGCGACGATGATCGCAACAAGCTTTCCGGAGTTCATGGACCTGATGGCGGGTCTTGGGGCGAAGATCGAGCTGAACGCCTAGAACGCTCGATGCGTCTTCTGGGCGTTGCGCTTCTCTTCGGGCTTTTAACCGTTCTTACGCAGATCGGCGGCGTGGTGTACCTCGTGGCACGCTGGCTTTCCCGTAAGGCGAAGATCACGGGCCTTGCAGCGCGTCTTGCGATTTTCGTTACGCTGTACGTTTCGGCAACTGCCGCCACGCCTTTTTTGGCGCCGGCATTCGGTCGCATCGCGCTGTCATGTTTCGAGCGCGGGAGTTTGCAGGTTCAGTCGCCACTTTATTGCATCCTCAACCGCAACTACCTGACGCCCGTTGCAAAACGGGCGGCGGAAGCACTGTCCGTCGCAATGGAGCAGAAGCATCCAGGGACCGTGACACTCGTTCTCGATGCCAATTTTCCCTTTTTGGGTGGCTTTCCACTTCTCCCGCACCTGTCGCACAATGATGGGCGCAAGCTCGATGTTGCGTTCTACTACCGGGACGAAGCCGGAGGCGTCTTAAACCGGGTGACACGATCCCCGATCGGCTATTTTGCTTTCGAAGAGCCCGTTGCCGATGCCGTTTTACCGTGTCGCGGCCGTACCGATCTCTTGACACTTCGGTGGGATATGGGGTTTCTGCAAGGGCTTTTTCCCGCATGGACGCTGGATGAAGTCAGAACAGGTGCAGCCTTGCGTTGGCTGGCATCGGAGGGACAGGAATTCGGGGTGGAGCGAATCTTTATAGAGCCGCATCTGTCGCAGCGCCTCGGTGTCTCCGGCCAGAATTTAGGGTTCCAAGGGTGCAGGGCGGCTCGGCATGACGATCACATCCATTTTCAGGTAAGAGAATGACCTTCACAATTGCCATCGACGGTCCTGCGGCTGCCGGCAAGGGAACGCTGTCGCGCCTTATCGCGGAAGACTATGGCTTTCATCATCTCGACACGGGCCTGACCTACCGGGCAACGGCGAAAGCATTGCTGGATCGCGGCCTGCCGCTTGACGACGAGACTATCGCCGCCGACGTCGCGCGCAATCTCGATCTCGGCGGGCTCGACCGCTCCGTGCTTTCGGCCCATGCAATCGGCGAGGCGGCATCCAGGATCGCCGTCATGCCTTCGGTGCGTCGTGCGCTCGTCGAGGCGCAGCGCAGTTTTGCAGGGCGTGAGCCGGGTACGGTGCTCGACGGTCGCGATATCGGCACCGTCGTTTGCCCGGATGCGCCGGTAAAGCTTTATGTCACTGCCTCGCCGGAGGTGCGCGCGAAGCGTCGCTACGACGAAATCCTCGCCGGCGGTGGGGTGGCCGATTTCGAGACGATCCTCGACGATATCCGCCGGCGCGACGAGCGCGACATGGGCCGGGCCGACAGTCCGCTGAAGCCCGCTGACGATGCGCACTTGCTTGATACCTCGGAAATGAGTATAGAGGCGGCGTTTTCGGCGGCAAAGTCGGTCATCGACGCCGCGCTTAAGCAATAGAACGAAGCCTGTCCCCGCGCCGGATTTGCTGCCTTCGTGGCAGCGGACAGAGTTTTGTTTATCATCAACGCTAACCCCCGGCGCCCGTGCCCGAGAGGCACACCAGGAGTTTTCATGTCTCAAGCAAACCCCACGCGCGAAGATTTCGCAGCCCTGCTGCAGGAATCTTTTGCCACCAACGATCTCGCCGAAGGCTATGTTGCCAAGGGTATCGTTACGGCCATCGAGAAGGACGTCGCCATCATTGACGTCGGTCTCAAGGTCGAAGGCCGCGTACCGCTGAAGGAATTCGGTGCCAAGTCCAAGGACGGCACGCTGAAGGTCGGCGACGAAGTCGAAGTCTATGTCGAGCGCATCGAAAACGCGCTGGGCGAAGCTGTTCTGTCGCGCGAAAAGGCTCGCCGCGAAGAGAGCTGGGCCAAGCTCGAAGTCAAGTTCGAAGCTGGCGAGCGCGTCGAAGGCGTCATCTTCAACCAGGTCAAGGGTGGCTTCACCGTCGATCTCGACGGCGCCGTTGCCTTCCTGCCGCGTTCGCAGGTCGACATCCGTCCGATCCGCGACGTCACCCCGCTCATGCACAACCCGCAGCCCTTCGAAATCCTCAAGATGGACAAGCGTCGCGGCAACATCGTTGTCTCGCGCCGTACGGTTCTCGAAGAGTCGCGCGCCGAGCAGCGTTCTGAAATCGTTCAGAACCTCGAAGAAGGCCAGGTTGTTGACGGCGTCGTCAAGAACATCACCGATTACGGTGCGTTCGTTGACCTCGGCGGCATCGACGGCCTGCTGCACGTCACCGACATGGCCTGGCGCCGCGTCAACCATCCGTCGGAGATCCTGTCCATCGGCCAGCAGGTCAAGGTTCAGATCATCCGCATCAACCAGGAAACCCACCGCATCTCGCTCGGCATGAAGCAGCTCGAGTCGGATCCGTGGGATGGCATCGGCACCAAGTACCCGACCGGCAAGAAGATCTCCGGTACGGTCACGAACATCACCGACTACGGTGCGTTCGTCGAGCTGGAGCCGGGCATCGAAGGCCTGATCCACATCTCCGAAATGTCCTGGACGAAGAAGAACGTTCACCCCGGCAAGATCCTGTCCACGAGCCAGGAAGTTGACGTGGTCGTTCTCGAAGTCGACCCGACGAAGCGCCGCATCTCGCTCGGTCTCAAGCAGACCCTCGAGAACCCGTGGCAGGCCTTCGCGCACAGCCACCCGGCTGGCACGGAAGTCGAAGGCGAAGTCAAGAACAAGACCGAATTCGGTCTGTTCATCGGCCTCGACGGCGACGTGGACGGCATGGTGCACCTCTCCGACCTCGACTGGAACCGTCCGGGCGAGCAGGTCATCGAGGAATACAACAAGGGCGACGTCGTCAAGGCTGTCGTTCTCGATGTGGACGTCGACAAGGAGCGCATCTCGCTCGGCATCAAGCAGCTCGGCAAGGACTCTGTCGGCGACGCCGCAGCATCCGGCGACCTGCGCAAGAACGCCGTCGTTTCGGCTGAAGTCATCGCGATCAACGATGGCGGCATCGAAGTGAAGCTCGTCAACCACGAGGACATCACGTCGTTCATCCGCCGCAACGACCTGTCGCGTGACCGTGACGAACAGCGTCCGGAGCGTTTCTCGGTCGGCCAGACCGTTGACGCCCGCGTCCTGAACTTCTCGAAGAAGGATCGCAAGATCCAGCTTTCGATCAAGGCTCTGGAAATCGCTGAAGAGAAGGAAGCCGTCGCACAGTTCGGTTCGTCCGACTCGGGCGCTTCGCTCGGCGACATCCTCGGCGCGGCTCTGAAGAACCGCAACAACGCCGAGTAAGCCTTGTTTGCCTGAACAATAAGAAGCCCGCGGAGAGCGATCTCCGCGGGCTTTTTCGTTCCGGATCTTTCGGGCGCTCAGGCCCAGTAGTCGCCGAGCTTCTGGTAGAAGATGAGGCCGGGTTCGATGACGCCGACCATCTCCGCCGTCTTTTCCCGCTTGCGCGCCATATCCGCGCTTTCAGGCCCGTTATCGGAAGAACCCGCTTCGGCGTCCTGCTGTGCAGCGCTGTCGCCCTCGGCTTCATCCTCGGCCGCGTCTTCATCGCCGGGTTCGTCGTCTTCCGGCTTCCGGTTATCCGACCATTCGAGGTCTTCCTCGGCCGGCCGGTAAGGAACGAAGGCGAGCGGTATTCCGTCACGCGGCATCGCTGGCGGGAGCAATCTGTCCGGCGTCACATCGACCACCGTTGCCGGTTGGGCAGCCGGGCGCGCCGGCATCGGCAATGCCTCGTTTTGCTCTGTAGCCTGCCGTGGCGAGGAGAGGGCATTTTCAGGCTTTGCGTTGGTGCCTTCAGCCGCCGTTTCGGTCTCGATGGCCTGCTGTCCGCTCTCCTCCGGATGGGCGGTCTCAGCGCGTCCGAGTTCCTGCTCGACCAGCGCATCGAGCGGCCGTTCCAGCAGCGTACGAAGAAAGCTCGCCTCCTCGGGCGAGAGGTTCTCGACCAGATGCGCCACGGCCTGCATCAGCAAAGCTGGCGGCACATCGCGTGCCACGGCTTGCAGCACGCTGCGGGCCAGCGCCTGTCCCGTCGCGTTGACAGTCTGCGCCTTCGCGGGCAGGTCCTCCCGCTTTGCGGTCGGTGTCGCGGTTTCGGCTTCTTCCGCGTGGTCGCCGTGGCGGACGACCGTCTCGACGGCTTCGACGGGCTGCTGGTCGCCGCGTCTGGTGACGGGCACTGGCGCTTGCTGCTCTGTGCGCGCTGGAGCATTCGCATCCGCGGGCAAACGGTTCGCCTGGGCGGGCTCCTGCCGGCCGGCAACGGCCTCTGTTGGGCGTGCCACCCCGGTGCGCGGTTTACTGCTGCCGTCGGCGTCGAAGATGCTTTTCAGTGCCGCTTGCAGCGCACGCGCATCCCCGGATTGCCCAGCCTGTTGCGTGCCTTGGCGTCCGATGGCGATAAGTTGCTGGGCGGTCAGGCCGCCTGGCTTGCGCTCCGCACCGGCAGCATGAAGGTTGTTGTCGCCCTGGTCGAGATCGAAATTCGCAAGGAGAGCGGCGAGTTTTTGCGCTTCCGGCCCGCTCGGATTGCGCAGGATCTCGGCAAGCGCGCGCGCCGGAATGGCAGAGAGCAGATTGCCCTGGCGGCCGACGATACCTAGCTGCTGGGCGGCAAGACCCGCTGGCTTCTGCTGGAGGTCCGCTCCGCCTTCGTCGGCAAGCGAAAGGCTCGCTGCGATCAGACTGGCAAGCTTTTGCGCTTCCGGTCCGCCTGGATTGCGCAGGGCCTCGGCAAGCACGCGCGCCGGAATGGCAGAGAGTACATTGCTGTCCTGGCGGTCGAGAATGGCGAGTTGCTGGAGCGTCAGGCCAAGCGGCTTCTTCGGGTACTCCGTTTTTCCGCCATTAACGTCGCCACCGTCCGGAAGCGCAAGGCTTGTTGCGATCAGGGTCGCGAGTTTCTGTGCCTCCGGGCCGTTCGGGTTGCGAATGATTTCGATGAGGCTGCGGGTGGGCATGGAGGAGAGCACGGTGCTGATCAGCTTTTCCACGCTCGGGCGGAGTTCCGGCGGAAGCTTGGCGAGAATATCGGCAAGCTTGCGACCAGTCTCGCCTTCGCGGCCCGGCAAGGTCTTCAGGGCGACGAGCAATGTCTCCAGCAGGTCACGGCTCGGGTTCGCCTCGGCGCTCGGCGGCATGTGCTTGAGCATGGTTTCGATAAGCCGGAGCAGCACGTCCGCCCGAAGATTGGCGAGGGCGGCGGCGGAGAGCTGTGGCCTGGCGATCGCATCGACCGAGCTGCCCGCCGGAAGGGTGGGGGAGGGCTGCGAAGTCCCGGTCGTCGTTGCCACGCGCGGCAGCATGCCTGCCTCCTGTTGTCCATCGCCGATGCGATCCCGCATCGCAAGGCCTGCCAATGTTCCATCGTCCGTCGGATGGCGCATCATGCGCGACGCTGCAAAGGGTAAGCTTTCGGCCCGGACGAACCGGACATTTACGCGGAGGCGGCGGGCAACCCGGCAAGCACTGAACCGCTCGACTGTACCGGACGGGAGAAACCCTGAACTCCGAACATCTACTGATTCTTACAATTGGCATTTTATGGTTAATGAAATCCTAATTCAGATGGAAATCCTTCGCACCCGCAGCACCGGAAGGCTGGATTTCACCACTTCCACGGGTCTTGCCCCTTATGCTCAGCTCGCGTAAATCTTGCCGGCACTGTTGGCCGCGGACGCGGCGGAGACCCTTGATGAACCTCACCAATCTCATCCTCAACACCGACAGCTACAAGTTCAGCCACTATCTGCAATATCCGCCGGAAACCTGTGCCATTTCCTCCTATGTCGAGGCGCGGGGCCATTCCGAGCAGCCGGAAGTGCTGTTCTTCGGGCTGCAGATGTTCCTCAAGGAATACCTGTCGAAACCGGTGACGAAAGGGGATGTGGACGAGGCCGAAGCGATCGTGACGGCGCACGGCCTGCCGTTCAACCGGGCAGGCTGGACGCATATCGTCAACAAACATGGCGGTTTTCTGCCGCTCTCCATCGAGGCGCTGCCGGAGGGCACATTGGTGCGCCGTGGCGTGCCGGTTGCGCAGGTGGTCAACACGGATCCGGCCTGCTACTGGCTAACCTCCTATATCGAGACCTCGCTTCTGCGCGCCATATGGTACCCGAGCACAGTCGCGTCCAATTCGCGCAAGGTGAAGCAGATCATCCAGCCGATCCTCGACAAGACCTGCGACGACCCGGCCGCCGTCCTGCCTTTCCGCCTGCACGATTTTGGCGCGCGTGGCACGACGAGCTTCGAGCAGGCGGGCATCGGTGGCGCGGCCCATCTCGTCAATTTCATGGGGACCGATACGGTCAGCGCCGTGCTCTTCGCGCGCCGCTACTACGGCGCGGACATGGCCGGGTTCTCGATCCCGGCATCCGAGCACTCGACCATGACCTCCTGGGGTCAGGAACATGAGGCGGACGCCTATGGCAACATGATCGACCAGTTCGGCGCCAAGGGTCTCTACGCGGTCGTGTCGGACAGCTACGACATCAACAATGCCGTCACGGAAATCTGGGGCAAGCAGCTCAAGGCGCGGGTGCAGTCCGCGGGTGGCACGCTGGTCGTGCGTCCGGACAGCGGCGATCCGGTGGAAACGCCGGTGCAGGTCGTGCGCCAGCTCGCCTATGCCTTTGGCACGTATCTCAATGCCAAGGGTTACAAGGTGCTGGACAACAGCGTGCGCGTTATCCAGGGCGACGGCATTTCGCCAGCCGATATCGGCCTCATCCTCGGCCGGCTGGAGGCCTTCGGCTTCTCGGCAGAAAACATCGCCTTCGGCATGGGCGCGGGGCTTTTGCAGAAGGTCAACCGCGACACCTATTCCTTCGCCATGAAGGCCAATGCGCGGCAGGATACGCAAGGCGCCTGGCACGACGTGTTCAAGCGCCCGGCGACCATGAACCTCAAGGCCTCGAAGGGGGGGCGGCAGGCCGTGGTGGCAGGCGTCGGCGGCCTGGAGGCCGCCCGCATCGACCAGCTGGTGGGCCGCGAGAATCTGCTGCAACCGGTCTGGCGCGACGGCCAGCTGCTTCGCGACTGGGCCTTCGACGAGGTCCGCGCCCGCGCCGCCTGACCTCTTGCAACGGCACGCGTGCCGCGCCATCTTTCGCTCGTTGATTGGAGACGAGAGATGACGGTTCGCCCGCCACAGGCCCTCGCCCCCTCCTTCACCAAGGAAACGGGGCTCAATATCCTTGAATACGAGCTGATGTCCGAGCGGGCGGATGCGCTCGGCTGGCACGGGCTGAAGGTCGAGAAGGCTTTGGCGCTGCTCGCTGAACGCCTTGGTGCGGGGTGCGGCGATACCGAACGCGAAGACCTGCTGAACGACGCGGCGGACAAGGTATGGGCCTTCTTCATCCAGCGGGAGATGTGCGGCCTGCGCAGCCAGAAGGACGCGGTCCGCCGCTACGGCATTCCGCCCGAGGTCATTGCAAGGCTCGGCATCGTGCGGCGGAAGGCGTAAGCGTCAGGCGACGAGCTGGCGCGTGATCAGATCGTAAATGCCGTTGTCATCGACGCGCAGCGCGAAAACTTCCTTCTTTGCCGCTTCCCGCTCTTCCAGTTCGCGGGTGCTCGCCGCATCAAGATTGCGGACGGCTTCACCGGTGGTTTCGGCCGTGGCTTCCTTGTTCTTGAACAAGGTGTCGTCGGTTTTCGCAGGCGCTCTATCGGTAATCGCGGTGGCTTCCGCGCCGGCGGCGAGCAACTGGATGGTGTCGAGCGCGGCGGCGGACGGTTCGGTGGCCTTTTTGTCCTTCGTCTTGCCGGCGCTCACGTCCTCGTGGGCTTCGCCGACGGCGTCCTGAAGCGCCTGGACATCCTCGAGCTTCTTGCCCGCTTCCAGCTTGCGGATCGTGTCTTCGCGCTCTTTGCGCGTTTCCGCGTCCTCGACGCGGGTCGGGTCCCGCCGGGTGCGGTCGAGCTTCAGTTCCTCGATCGATTTCGGGTTCGCCGCGTCTTCCAGACGGGCAAGCACCTTCTGCATCTCCGGCGTCAGCGCCTTTTCAGCCTGCGCCTTCTCGGCCAACGCGTCTTTCACCCGCTCGGCTTCGGTGCCGTAGGGATTGCGGATTGCGGCAACCAGATCGCTCGCTGCAAGGCCGAGCTCGGAGAGGCCGGTCTTCTTTTCGAGCGTCGCGATATCGGCCGGCAATTCGCCGCGCTGGCGCGTCAGCATGCTGGAGAGGCGCTGTTCGAAATCGGCGTCCGTCTCGTCTTCACCCTGCGTCACGTCGGCCGTCAACGCAAGGCGCGCGACGAGGTTTGCCGTCGCATCGTCGGATGGGCCGCTCATCGCCTGTTTGACGGCGGTCAGCGTTGTGCCGAGCGAGCCGAGGGTAACGTTGAGCGTGCTTCCCTTGGCGGGAAGGGCGATGCCGTCGATGAGCGTCAGTTGGTCGGCAAGACGCTGGGCGAACTGGCGGCTGGACTCACCGTCCTGCTGTGTCAGGCCGAGTGCATCGCTGAAACGGGAAACCAGCTTGGCAAGCGTGTCTTCGCTGCCGGCATTGCTGCCGAAGAAATGTTCGTTGATGCGGGCGTTCGCCTGGCGTGCCGTGTCGTCCGAGCGCAGATGGGTCTGCTCTCGGATTTCGTCGGGCTTGCGCCCGCTCGCCTTCTCCGCTTCCTGGCGCTGGCGTTCCTCCAGCGTTTCGACGATCGACTGCATCGCCGAGACGGCGGCAGTGGATTGCGCGCTCTGCAGGGGTGTCAACATGGCAACCTCCGGTCTTGTCGGAGGATAGGGCGGGTCGATTAACCGGGCGTTAATCCTGTGCCCGTCGGATTTCAGGGGTATCCGGCGGCTGTGGCCGGCACACCACCGTTACCAGCACGAAGCTGACATAGAGCAGCAGATACCACGAGCCGAGCTTGGTGAAAGGCACCATGTGCCACGTCTTCTGGCCCGGATAGAGCCACACACCCGTCGCAGTGCCGATATTCTCGGCGATCCAGAGGAAGATGCTAGTGAGGAAGGCGGCCACGACGAGCGGCATCCAGCGCGGCCTCTCCTCCACCGTGTAGTAGATGCGCACCCGCCAGAACAGCAGAACGGTCGCGGCGAACAGCACCATGCGGATATCGAAGATGAAGTGGTGCATGTAGAAATTGACGTAGATGGCGATCGCCAGCAGCGCCGTCGCCCAGAACGGCGGATAGTGTGTGAAGCGCATGTCGAAGATGCGGATGGCGCGCGCCATGTAGCTGCCGACAGAGGCATACATGAAGCCGGAAAACAGCGGCACGCCGGCGATGCGGATGACGGCCTCCTCCGGATAGACCCATGAGCCCATATGGACCTTGAAGATCTCCATGGCCGTGCCGACGAGGTGATAGATCAGGATGACCTTCGCCTCCTCCAGGCTCTCCATCTTCAGCCTGAGGAAGGTGACCTGGATGGCGAGCGCCATCAGGAAAAGCGCATCGTAGCGATGGATCGGCCAGTCGGGCTGCCAGACGAGTTTCGTCAGGATGATCAGCCCGAGCATGAGGGCGCCGAACAGGCAGGCCCAGGCCTGTTTCAGGCCGAACAGGATGAACTCGGCAAGCCCGGGCGGGAGGGCCGCAAGCCGGCCGCGGATCAGCCGCCGCAGCGGTTCGAGCGCCGGTCCGGTCTGGTGTTGCTGTCCGTTTTCCACGGACCGCCTCAGCTATGCGCGAAAATGTCGGTCTCTTCCCAGCCAAGAAGGTCGAGCTTGGCACGGGTCGGCAGGAAGGCGAAGCAGGCATCCGCATGGGCAAGCCGGCCGTCGCGCACGAGGCGGGCATTCAGTTTGTCGCGCAGTGCGTGGAGGTGGAGAACATCGGATGCGGCATAGTCGAGCTGCGCCTGCGACAGCGTTTCGGCCGCCCAGTCGGAGGATTGCTGATGTTTGGAAATATCGATTTCGAGCATTTCCTTGAGATTGTCCTTCAGCCCGTGCCGGTCGGTATAGGTGCGCGTCAGGCGTGAGGCGATCTTGGTGCAGAAAACCGGCGTGGTCGTGACGCCGAAGGTGTGGAACAGCACGGCGATGTCGAAGCGGCCGTAGTGAAAAATCTTCTGGCGGCTCGGGTCTTCCAGCATGGCGACGAGGTTCGGCGCTTCCTTCTGGCCGGCGGCGATGCGGATGACGTCCGCCGTGCCGTTACCCGGCGAAAGCTGTACCACGCACAGCCGGTCGCGGCGCGGGATCAGGCCGAGCGTCTCGGTATCGATGGCGATCGCGCCGGTATAGCGGGCCGCATCTGCTGCCGAGATGTCACCTTCGTGATACCGGATTGCACTTGCCATGAAAAACCCCATCTAAGCAGCAGGAATATCCGCAGGCCTATAGCGCAAGTTTCTGCCCTGCGGTACCTCTTTATGGATTGCGAAGGATCGGCCGCCGGCCGGAAGAGACGATGACGATACGATTGACCCTTGCTGCCCTTGCCATGCTGACAATCGCGCCGACCGTCCAGGCGCAGGTTTTTCATGACCTGCCGGGTGTCGTGACGACAGAAGAGCATGAGGCCGAAGAGCGTGTGACATGCGAGCCGCGTTATGTCCCTCCGCCGGAAAACAGTTCCAGGCAGATATGGGGCCACACCGTCTATGATTGCGTGCGTGGCGGCGTGACGATCACCGGCAGCGGTCAGCCGCTGTCGCGCGAACGCAACCTGCGTGGTCTCGACTGGTAAGACACACGCCTCTTCGTTTCGCCGATCCCATCGAGACTGTCATCCGGAGGAGCCATGACCGACGATACCCTGCCGCTGGTGATCAGCGCGCCCGATCCGCGCACGCTGGACCTCATCTTCACCCCGGCGGCGGAGGCCGAGCTGCGCAGGACGTATCGTCTTGTCGAAGCGGATCCGGAAAACATTGCGGGGCTCGGTGACGATGTGCTGGCGGAAGCGCGCTACATTCTCGGCCAGCCGCCGCTGTCGGCGCAAACGCTGGCCCGCATGCCAAAGCTGCGGTCGATCCTCAATGTCGAAAGCAACCTCCTCAACAACATGCCCTACGAGGTCCTGTTCGAGCGCGGCATCCATGTCGTGACGACGGGGCAGGTCTTTGCCGAGCCGGTCGCCGAACTCGGCCTTGCCATGGCGCTCAACCTGGCGCGCGGCGTGATCGATGCGGATGTCGCCTTCCGCGATGGGCAGGAATTGTGGGGCGGGGAGGGCAACCAGTCTGCCCGCCTGTTGTCCGGCTCGGAGATTGGTATCGTTGGCTTTGGTGATCTCGGTCGCGCGTTGAACCGCGTGCTTTCCGGCTTTCGCGCGAAAATACGCGTCTTTGATCCCTGGCTGCCGCCATCCATGCTGCGCGAGGTTGGTGTCGAGCCGGCGTCGCTGTCGGAAGTGCTGGCGATGAGCGATTTCGTCTTCGTCGTCGCGTCTGTGACGAGCGAGAACAAGGGTTTTCTCGGTGCCGAGGCCTTTGCCTCGATGCGCAAGGGTGCGGCCTTCATCCTGCTCAGCCGGGCGGACGTCGTCGATTTTTCAGCATTGATGGCAGCCGTCGAATCCGGCCATATCGTTGCGGCAAGCGATGTCTATCCCGAGGAGCCGCTGCCGCTCGACCATCCGGTGCGCGCGCTCAAGGGCTTCGTGCGCTCGGCGCATCGTGCCGGCGCGCTCGATAGCGCCTTCAAGAAGATGGGCGACATGGTGCTGGAAGACATGGCGCTGATGGATCGAGGTCTGCCGCCGATGCGCTGCAAGCGTGCCGAGCGCGAAACGGTGTCGCGCATGCGGTCGAAACCGGTCAGCGTCAACTGAAAGAAAAAGGCCGTGACGGGAAACCGCCACGGCCTTTTCGATTCGTGACGCGCGATCAGGCGCGTTTGATGACCTTGATAAGCACGAGCAGGATCACTGCGCCGATCGTAGAGTGGATGATGGCGGCGATGATGCCGCTGCCGAGGCTGATGCCGAGGGCCGGGAAGAGAAACCCGGCGATGAAGGCGCCGACGATACCGACGACGATATTGCCGACGAGGCCGAAGCCGAAGCCCGAAACGATCAGGCCCGCAAGCCAGCCCGCTATGGCGCCGACGATGAGGAAAACGAGAATGCTTTCAATGCCCATGCTGTGCTCCCTTTAGACAGTCTCATTCTGTCTGGACTCAATCTGGCAGCCGTATTGCGGAAAGCAAGGGGTGCTGAAAACTTCTCTTCAGCGGCTCAGACGATGCCGCCACCCCCGCTTGCAACCGCTGGCCGTTCGCCCGTCACCTTTGCCCGGTAGCCGGCCGACCGATAGGTCGCGACCGGATCGATCGCGCCGCCGGCGTCCAGCCGTGCCATGGCGAGGATCGGCTCGACATCGGTGCGGAAGCCGGCCTTCAGCGTTTCGGAGGCCATCAGCGCGTCGTTGCCGTCCTGGTAGCCGGCCAGCGCCGCGCGATCGACGATCAGCCCCTGCGCATAGGCGCGGCACACTTCCATGGCGCTGCGCATCAGGCTTTCGATCGGGTCGGTGACATTGTGGCTCTGGTCGAGCATATGCGCGGGCGAAAAGCCCTCGGCTTTCCGCACTTCCGCATCGACCAACTCGTTGAAGACGAGGAAGAGCCGGTAGGGATCGATCGATCCCGTATCGAGATCGTCGTCGCCATATTTTGAATCGTTGAAATGGAAGCCGCCGAGTTTCTTGAACTGGATGAGGCGCGCGACGATCATCTCGATATTGACGTTCGGCGCATGGTGGCCGAGATCGACGAGGCAATAGGCCTTGGGGCCAAGCTCCTGGGCGATCAGGTAGTTGCTGCCCCAGTCCTGCACCACCGTCGAATAGAAGGCCGGCTCGTACATCTTGTGTTCGGTGAAGAGGCGCCAGTCGTCCGGCAGGCCCTTGTAGATGTCCTTCATCGCGTCGAGATACCGCTCGAAGCTCTTGGTGAAGTTCGCCTGCCCCGGAAAGTTCGTGCCGTCGCCGATCCACACCGTCAGCGCCTTGGATCCCAGCGCATTGCCGATGGCGATGCATTCCAGATTGTGCTCGACGGCCTGCTGGCGCGTTGCGGCGCTGGCATGCGACAGCGAACCGTATTTGTAGGAGTGCTCCTGCTGCGGCGCGTCGGAGAAGGTGTTGGAGTTCATCGCGTCGAAGCCGAGGCCGAGGGCCGCGCCCCGTTCCTTCAGCTCCTTGAGGTCCGGCACCTTGTCCCACGGAATGTGCAGGGAGACGGTCGGCGTGGCGCGCGTCAGTTCCTGGATGACCGCGCAGTCCTCCAGCTTGTCATAGATATTGCGCGGCTCGCCCTCGCCGGGAAAGCGGGCAAAGCGCGTGCCGCCGGTGCCGACACCCCAGGAGGGTACCGCGACCGCATAGGCCGCGACCTTCGCCTTCACCGCATCGATATCAACACCGCGGCGGGCAAGCTGCGCGCCGAGATGCGCGTAGTCACTCTTCAGGTCGGCGAGACGCCTGTCGTTCTCGCGCGAAACGACGTCCTCGGAAATCATCGTCATCACAAATTCCTCAGCGCGTGAAAGACTGGGCGTTGCCCGCGTCGACATTGACAATATTGCCGGTCGATTTCGCCGACATGTCGGAGGCGAGGAAGTAGATCGCCTCGGCGATATCCTCCGGGAAGACCGAGAGTTTCAGCATGGAGCGTTCGCGATAGAGCGCCTCCAGGCCTTCCGTGTCGGTCTTGTAGATGGCGGCGCGCTGTTCCTTCCACTCGCCGGTCCAGATTTTCGAGCCGCGCAGCACCGCATCCGGGTTCACCACGTTGACGCGGATCTGCTCGGATGCGCCTTCGAGCGCGAGGCAGCGGGCGAGGTGGATTTCGGCGGCCTTCGCCGTGCAATAGGCAGACGCGCCGGGGGAGGCGGCAAGGCCGTTCTTCGAGGCGACGAACACCACATTGCCGCCCGCCTTCTGCCGGCGGAAAATGCGGAAGGCTTCGCGTGCGACCAGGAAGTAGCCGGTGGCGAGAATGCCGATATTCCTGTTCCACAGCTCCAGCGTCGTCTCCTCGATGACGGCGGAGGAGGCGAGGCCGGCATTGGATACCAGGATGTCGAGGCCGCCGAACTCGACGAGCGTATCGGCAAAGCTCTTGGCCACCAGCGCCTCGTCGGTCACGTTCATGGCGACCGAGCGCACGACATCCTTGCCGTAGCGGGCGGCCAGTTCGCTTTGAGCGGCGGCAAGCGCCGTCTCATCGATATCGGCCAACACCACGCAGGCGCCCTCCGCCATCAGGCGGTTTGCCGTCGCCTTGCCGATGCCGCCGGCACCGCCGGTGACGAGGGCGATTCGGCCGGCAAGGCTCTTGGGTTTCGGCATGCGCTGGAGTTTCGCCTCTTCGAGCAGCCAGTATTCGATATCGAACGCCTCCTGCTCCGGCAGGCCGACATACTCCGAAACGCCGGACGCGCCGCGCATGACATTGATGGCGTTGACATAGAATTCGCCGGAAATGCGCGCCGTCGCCTTGTCCTTGGCAAAGGTGATCATGCCGACGCCGGGCACCAGATAGACGACGGCGTTGGGGTCGCGCATGCCGGGGCTGTTGTCGCGCTTGCAGCGCTCGTAGTAGGCCGCATAGTCGGCGCGATAGGCCGCAACGGCGTCGGCAAGGCCGGCGAGCGTCTTGTCGACGTCGGGGCTGGCAGGATCGAAATCGACGACCAGCGGCCGGATCTTCGTGCGCAGGAAATGGTCCGGGCAGCTCGTGCCCAGTGCTGCCAGTGGCGCAAGGTCCCTGGACGTCACGAAATCCAGTACGGCCTCGCCATCGTCGAAATGGCCGACCTTCTTTTCATCCTGGCTGATCATGCCACGAATGACCGGCATCAGCTTTTCCGCGACCGCGCGGCGTTCGGCAGCAGCCAGAACCGGCTTCACCGCGCCACCGAAGGCCGGCACGGTGTTGTTTCCTTCGAACCAGCCGATCGCCTTGTTGATGATCTCAACGGTCGTTTCGTAGCATTCCTTCGCCGTATCGCCCCAGGTGAAGAGTCCATGGCTCTCCAGCACGAGGCCGCGGGCATTGGGGTTTTTCAGGCAGAATTTCTCAAGCCACAGACCGAGTTCAAAGCCCGGCCGCTTCCAGGGCAGCCAGCCGATATCCTCGCCGAAAATCTGTTGCGTCAGCTCGCGGCTGTTCTTCGCGGCGGCAATGGCAATGATTGCATCGGGGTGCATGTGGTCGACATGCTTCTTCGGCACGTAGGCATGCAGCGGCGTGTCGATCGAGGCGGCGCGCGGGTTGAGATTGAAGGTGCAGTGGGGGAGGTAGCCCACCATCTCGTCCTCATGCTCCAGGCCGCGATAGAGGCCCTTCAGCGCATTCAGCTTCTCCATGTAGAGGGTGGCGAAACCGTCCATCTTGATCGTGCCGACATCGCCGCCCGAGCCCTTGACCCAGAGGACTTCCACCACGCCCGCGCCGAGCGGGTCCGCCTCGATCACCTTCGCCGAGGTGTTGCCGCCGCCGTAATTGGTGATGCGCTTGTCGGAGCCGAGCAGGTTCGAGCGATAGAGCAGCCGCTCCGATTCGCTCATCGTCGACGCCTTGGCGTCATCCCACAGGTTTGCAAGGCGTGCGCCCTGGTTCTTCTCCAGCATTGGCATTTCCTCCCGGTGTTTCTCATGCGCAAGGCGATGGTTCTCATTCCCAAGGCTATCGCCGCGCTTGAAGGCATGCTTTCAGATCACATGAGAGTTTCGCCGATGTCAATCATAAACGATCAAAAACAATCATATTGCGCTGCACAATGAAAAAATATGATTGATTGTGATTGACATTGCGCGATCGCGATGGAAGCATTGCAAGCACTGGAGGAGCCATGCACGAGAAGGAAAGACATCGGATCATTCTGTCCGCGGTTCAGGAAAAGCCGGTCATCACCGTGCCCGAGCTGGTGGACCTGACCGACAGTTCCGAGGCGACGATCCGCCGCGACATCGCAGCACTTCACGTGCAGAAGAAGCTGCGCCGAGTGCGTGGCGGCGCCGAGGCGCTGCATCCGCCGCAGTTCGTCGGCCTTGCCGGCCGACCCTTCACGGTGAACGAGACGCTGAACACCCGCCAGAAGCAGGCAATCGCTAAAGAGGCCGTCGGGCTCTGCGAGGATGGCGACCCGATCATCATCAATGGCGGTACGACCACATTCCAGATGGTGCACTTCCTGACCAACCGCCGCATGCAGGTCTTCACCAACTCGTTCAACATCGCCGAACACCTGCTGAAACATTCGAAGAACACGATCATGCTCTCCGGCGGCACGATCTACCGCGAGCAGAACATCGTGCTCAGCCCCTTCGACAACGACGTGACGCGCAATTTCTATGCGCGCCGCATGTTCATGGGCGCACAGGGCCTCGGGCCGCTCGGCCTGATGGAGGCCGATCCGCTGCTCATCCAGGCGGAACAGAAGCTGATCGATCAGGCGGACGAACTCATCGTGCTGATCGATTCCACAAAATTCAAGAAGCGCTCCAGCCTCATTCTCTGCGGGCTGAAGCGCATCGCAACCGTCATCACGGATTCGGGCATCGAGGACAGGGATGCCGCGATGCTGGAGGAGGCCGGCGTCAACCTGATCGTTGCAAACGTTCAGACGGACGCCAGAACGCAGACTGCACCCTCCTCGGCATGACGCCGGAGGGTTGATTTTCACTGGGAGGAAACGTCGTGAAAATTCTGAAGACATTGCTTGTGACCGCGGCCGTCTCGGTCGCGATGATGGCAACCGCGCAGGCGGAAACCAAGAAGATCGCCCTCGTCGTCAAGGCGCTCGGCATCGGCTTCTTCGAAGCCGCCAACAAGGGCGCGCAGGAAGCCGCCAAGGAACTCGGCGACGTCGAGGTCATCTATACCGGCCCGACCACGACGACCGCCGAAGGCCAGATCGAAGTGATCAATTCGCTGATCGCCCAGAAGGTCGATGCTATTGCCGTTTCGGCCAACGACACGAATGCCCTTGTACCGGCCCTCAAGAAGGCCATGGACCGCGGCATCAAGGTCATCTCCTGGGATTCGGGCGTCGCGCCGGAAGGCCGCTCGATGCACCTCAACCCGTCGTCGAACCCGCTCATCGGCAACATGATCATCAAGCTTGCCGCCGACAACCTGCCTGATGGCGGCGACGTCGCGGTTCTCTCCGCAACGGCCACCTCGACCAACCAGAACGTCTGGATCGAGGAGATGACCAAGGTGCTGCCGAACTACAAGGGCATCAACGTGGTCGCGACCGTCTATGGCGACGACCTGGCCGACAAGTCCTACCGTGAGACGCAGGGCCTCATCCAGTCGCATCCGAACCTGAAGGCGATCATCGCGCCCACCTCCGTCGGCATCGTTGCTGCAGCCCAGGCCGTCACCGACGCCGGCAAGGTTGGCCAGATCAACGTCACCGGTCTCGGCCTGCCGTCCGAAATGGCCGGCCATGTGAAGTCGGGCGCATCAAAATCCTTCGCGATCTGGAACCCGATCGACCTCGGCTACTCGGCAACGATGATCGCCTACGACCTGATCGGCGGTGCGGAAGCCAAGCCCGGCGCGGAACTGAAGATGGGCCGCATGGGCACCGTCAAGCTCGACGACAAGAACGAAGGCGCCATGGCCGATCCGTTCATCTACGATGCCAAGAACGTCGAAGAGTTCGCCAAGATCTTCTGATCTGGCGGTCTGAAGGGAGATTGCCCCTCATCCGGCCTGCCGGCCACCTTCTCCCCGTGAACGGGGAGAAGGAAACTTGCCACAGCGTTTCATCCCCTCTCCCCGCTTGCGGGGAGAGGGCTAGGGTGAGGGGCAGCCCAGCCCAGCCCGCATTGCTCACTATCGAGCACAATAAACCCAACCGGTGGACCGAGACTTGCTGCAGGACACGACCACATCGCGGATGAAGCCCGCCATCGCACTCGAAGGGATCTCGAAATCCTTTCCCGGCGTGCGCGCGCTCGCCGAGGTCTCGCTCGCGCTCTATCCAGGTTCTGTGACCGCGCTCGTCGGCGAGAACGGTGCCGGCAAGTCAACGCTCGTCAAGATCCTCACTGGCATCTATCAGCCGGATGAGGGGGAAATCCGCGTCGATGGCGTAGAGACGCGTTTTCCGACCGCCACGTCCGCCGCCAAGGCCGGTGTCACCGCCATCCATCAGGAGACCGTGCTGTTCGACGAGCTGTCGGTCGCCGAAAACATTTTTTTGGGGCACGCCCCACGCACCGGCCTCGGCCTCATCGACTGGAAAAGGATGAACGCGAATGCGCGTGCGCTGCTGTCGCGCGTCGGTGCGGATCTCGATCCGTCGATCCGCCTGCGTGATCTCGGCATCGCCAACAAGCACCTCGTCGCCATCGCCCGCGCGCTCTCCATCGACGCCCGCGTCGTCATCATGGACGAGCCGACGGCGGCGCTGTCTCACAA
Source organism: Shinella kummerowiae (assembly GCF_009827055.1). Taxonomy (GTDB): domain Bacteria; phylum Pseudomonadota; class Alphaproteobacteria; order Rhizobiales; family Rhizobiaceae; genus Shinella; species Shinella kummerowiae. The sequence continues at coordinate 135,039 of NZ_WUMK01000002.1, read as the reverse complement.
GGAAATCCACGAACTCTATGAACTGGTCGACCGGCTGAAGGCGGATGGCAAGGCGATCCTGTTCATCAGCCACAAGTTCGACGAGATTTTTCGGATCGCCGATCGCTACACCGTCTTTCGCGACGGGCGCATGGTGGGCGAGGGGCTGATCGGCGAGACGACGCAGGACGATCTCGTCCGCCTGATGGTCGGCCGCGATGTCGGCCAGGTTTTCCCCAAACAGGAGGTTGCGATAGGCGAACCGGTGCTCACCGTCTCCGGCTATCGCCATCCGACGGAATTCGAAGACATCAATTTCGAACTGCGCCGCGGCGAAATCCTCGGCTTCTATGGCCTCGTCGGTGCCGGCCGCTCCGAGTTCATGCAATCGTTGATCGGCATCACCAGGCCCTCGGCCGGTGCGATCAAGCTCGACGGCGAGATCAAGGTCATCCGCTCTCCTGCCGAGGCGATCGAGGCCGGTATCGTCTATGTGCCGGAGGAGCGCGGCCGGCAGGGTGCGATCATCGGCCTGCCGATCTTCCAGAACGTCACGCTGCCGTCACTTTCGCGCACCGCGCGCGCCGGCTTCCTGCGCATGGCGGAAGAGTTCGCCTTGGCGCGGGAATACACTGCGCGCCTCGATCTGCGCGCCGCCTCGCTGGATCAGGATGTCGGCACGCTGTCGGGCGGCAACCAGCAGAAGGTGGTAATCGCCAAGTGGCTCGCGACGCGGCCCAAGGTCATCATCCTCGATGAGCCGACCAAGGGCATCGACATCGGTTCCAAGGCTGCCGTGCACGCCTTCATGAGCGAACTCGCCGCCTCGGGCCTCAGCGTCATCATGGTCTCCTCGGAAATCCCGGAAATCATGGGCATGGCCGACCGGGTCATCGTCATGCGCGAGGGCCGCATCGCCGGCCGCTTCGAGCGCGCGGACCTCACCGCCGAAAAACTCGTGCGCGCCGCCGCCGGCATTCAGGAGGCCGCATGAAACTCTTGCTGAAAAACCGCGAAATGCTGCTGGTCGTGGCGATCGTCGCCCTGGTGGCGCTGATCGCCCTTCGCTTCCCGCCCTTCGTGACGCCGGGAAATCTCGCCAATGTCTATAATGACACGTCGATCCTGATCATCCTGGCGCTCGGCCAGATGGCCGTCATCCTGACGCGCTGCATCGACCTCTCGATGGCCGCCAACCTCGCGCTGTCGGGCATGGTGGCGGCGATGATCAATGCGGCGATGCCGGGGCTGCCGATCCCGCTCGTCATCCTGATCGTCATGGCGCTCGGCGCCGTACTCGGCTCGATCAACGGCCTGCTCGTCTGGAAACTCGACATTCCGCCGATCGTCGTCACACTCGGCACGCTCACCATCTATCGCGGCCTGATCTTCCTCCTGTCCGGCGGCGCCTGGATCAATGCGCACCAGATGAGCGATGCCTTCAAGGCATTGCCGCGTACGGCCGTGCTTGGCTTTCCGCTGCTCTCCTGGCTTTCGCTCGTCATCATCGGCATCATGGTCGTGGTGATGCGCCGCACGCCGCTCGGCCGCGCTTTCTTCGCCGTCGGCGGCAATCCGCATGCGGCGGTCTATACCGGCATCGATGTCGGCCGCACGCGCTTCTTCGCCTATTGCCTGTCCGGCACGCTGGCCGGCCTTGCCGGTTATCTCTGGGTGTCGCGTTATGCCGTCGCCTATGTCGATATCGCGGCCGGCTTCGAACTCGACATCATCGCCGCCTGCGTCATCGGCGGCATCTCGATTGCCGGCGGCATCGGCTCGGTCGGCGGTGCCGTGCTCGGGGCGCTGTTCCTCGGCGTCATCAAGAATGCGCTGCCCGTCATCAACATCTCGCCTTTCGCTCAGATGGCGATCTCCGGCACGGTCATCATCATCGCCGTTGCCGTGAATGCGCGCGCCGAAAAGCGCAAAGGCCGGGTCATTCTCAGGAAAGCGGAGGCCGCCCATGGCTGAGACCCAGATGGTGGCGCGCCACATTCCCGACCGGCTGGAAGGCCGCGGCGCGCGGCTGGTGAAGAGCTGGGAGACGCTGCTGGTCGCCGTGGCGCTGGCGATCTTCCTCGTCAACTCCTTCGCCTCGCCCTATTTCCTTGACCCGTGGAACCTGTCGGACGCCACCTTCAACTTCACCGAAAAGGCGATGATCGCCTTTGCCATGGCGCTCGTCATCATTTCCGGCGAGATCGACCTTTCCGTCGCCTCGATCATCGCGCTCACCTCCACCGCGATGGGCTACGCCGTACAGCTCGGTTTCGATACGCCGGCCTTGGTCATGGTCGGCCTCGCCACCGGTCTTCTCTGCGGCGCCTTCAACGGCCTGCTCGTCACCGGTCTCGGCCTGCCGTCCATCGTCGTCACCATCGGCACGATGAGCCTCTTCCGCGGCCTCTCCTTCGTCATCCTCGGCGACAAGGCGTTTACCGGCTACCCGGAAAGTTTCTCCTGGTTCGGCCAAGGCTACGTCTGGTGGGTCTTCTCCTTCGAACTCTGCCTCTTCGTGGTCCTCGCGGTCATCTATGGCGTCGTGCTGCATAGGACGAGTTTTGGCCGGACGATCTATGCGATCGGCAACAACCAGACGGCAGCACTTTTCTCCGGCGTGCGGGTCGGCCGCGTCAAGTTCGTGCTCTTTCTCCTGACCGGCCTGATGGCGGCGATCGCCTCGATCTGCCTGACCGCGCGCCTCGGCTCGACGCGGCCCTCCATCGCCATGGGCTGGGAGCTGGAAGTGGTGACGATGGTCGTGCTCGGCGGCGTAAACATCCTGGGTGGCTCGGGCACCATTCCGGGTGTCGTGCTGGCAGCGCTCATCATGGGCATGGTGACCTTCGGCTTCGGCCTGCTCAACGTACCGGGCATCGTCATGTCCATCTTCATCGGTCTGTTGTTGATCTCCGTCATCGCGCTGCCGATCCTCTACCGGCGCTTTCGCGGCCGCAGGAGCCATTGACCATGCAGAAATACGCGTTTCGCATGCGGCTCAACCCCGGCTGTTCGGGAGAATACAAGGCGCGGCATGATGCGATCTGGCCGGAGCTTTCCGCGCTGTTGAAGGAAGCCGGCGTCTCGGACTACTCCATCCATCTCGACGAAGAGACGAACCTGCTCTTCGGCGTGCTCTGGCGGCGCGAGGACCACACCATGGCGGACCTGCCGGACCATCCCGTGATGAAGCGTTGGTGGGCACACATGGCTGACATCATGGAGACGAAGCCGGACAACGAGCCTGTCGCGGTGCCGCTCGTCACCGTCTTCCACATGGACTGACCCGATGACCGCGCCGAAAACCATTGCCGTCGTCGATATCGGCAAGACGAATGCCAAGGTCGTGCTCGTCGATGGTGAAAGCTTTCAGGAGATCGCCGCCCGCACCATGCCGAACAGCGTGGTGACTACGGCGCCCTATCCGCATTTCGACACGGAAAAGCTCTGGGCCTTCATCGTCGAAAGTCTGGGTGCGCTCAATCGAGAGCGTCCGATCGACGCGATCTCCGTCACCACCCATGGCGCCACCGCCGCACTGGTCGGTGAGGATGGCGACCTTGTGCTGCCGGTGCTCGATTACGAACATGACGGACCACAGGCGCTTGCCGACGCGTATCGCGCCGCCCGCCCGCGCTTTGCCGAAAGCGGCACCCCGATCATGCCGATGGGCCTCAATGCCGGCCTGCAAATCTACTGGCAGTCGAAGCGTTTCCCCGAGGCCTTCGCGAAGGCCCGCCACATCCTGATGTATGCGCAATACTGGACCTTCCGCCTCACGGGCATCGCCGCGAGCGAGGTGACGTCACTCGGCTGCCATGCCGACCTTTGGGAACCACGCAACGGACGCTTCTCCAGCCTGGTCGAGGGGCAGGGTTGGACGAGCCTTATGCCGCCGGTGCGGAAAGCGAGTGACGTGCTCGGCCCGATCCGTCCGGATATCGCGGCGGCGACCGGCCTGCGTCCCGATGTTCCCGTTCATTGCGGCATCCACGATTCCAACGCCTCTCTGCTGCCCTACGTGCTGACGCGAAAGGCGCCCTACGCAGTCGTCTCCACCGGCACCTGGGTCGTGGTGATGGCGATCGGCGCGCGGTCCGTTACGCTGGACGAGGCGAGGGACACGCTGATCAACGTCAACGCGCTGGGGGACCCGGTGCCGTCGTCGCGCTTCATGGGTGGTCGGGCCTTCTCGCTGCTCGGCGGTAAGTCGGGCGACCTGCCGGCTGCGGCTGTAGCCGAGGTGCTGGAGCGTGGCGCCATGCTGCTGCCGTCGCTGCCGGAAGAATCCGGGCCGTTCCCTGGCCACAAAGCGACGTGGACTGTGCCCCGCACGGATTTGAGCGAGGATGCCGCGCAGGCCGTCATCGCCTTCCACCTTGCCCTGATGACCGCGACCTGCCTCGAGCTGATCGGCGCGGAAGGACCGACCATCGTCGAAGGCCCTTTTGCTGCCAACACGGCATTCCTGATGATGCTGAAGGTGGCGATAGATCGCCCGGTGCTGGCCGGTGGCAGCGCGACCGGCACGAGCATCGGTGCCGCCTGCCTTGCGGCGGGCAGGGCACCCGAGCCGGTGCTTGTATCTATTGCGGAAGAATTGCCGATGGGAGCGGCGGGTTACGCCGCGCGCTGGCGCTTGCTCGCCGGGCAAGGGTAGAACCCGTTAGCCGCCATGCTCAGAAAACGCGGGCCTTGGCTAGCGCGCGCGCCGCTTCGATATCAAGAAGAAGATAGATGGCGGCGAGTGTTGCGGAAGCAATCACGGTCGCGCCCAATGCCAGAACAATCATTGCTCTTTCCCCCTGACCTCATTGTCAGTTCATGGCCAGACCCTACGCGCGCGAGCTTGCGTGTAGCTGACGTTACGGCGGTTCCGGTTAATTTTAGCAATGCCATAAGCAAGCTATGAACTATTAACCTTCAGGCAAGGAATTAACCATAAACATTGAACTACGCGTCGGAATGGGAAATTCTCCGTTTCTCACCCAGGCATGATGCCGACCCGCCGTACCGGATTTGAACCGGTATTCGAGTTTCACCGAATTTGATCATGGATCGACGGGTGGCATCGCGTGCGCCGGTTTGCCGGCACACACTCCCCTTTGAGCACGGCCGGCCAGCCAACCTCTCCTCCATGCGAGAATTCAGTCGGTCACCCGTTTCGGGTGGCCCGGCATTGTTGCTTTGGGAGCGATTTGGTGCAGGAAATGCCAGCAGAACAGGCCCGAGCGGGACAGGCAACCAGCCTGCGCGACCGTTTGCGCTTTGCCGGCGTCGAAAGCAGCCAGGGCGATACGCTCCGCCGGCATCGCCAGACGCTCGAACGGCACGTCGAAACGGCGCTTCGTGATCTCTTCCAGCGTTTCCAGACCTTTCCCGATGCCGCGCGTCATTTCCAGAGCGAGCGCCAGATCGACCGCCTGCATGACCTCCAGAGTTCCCACTGGAGCGTGCTGACCGATGCGCGGTTCGATGCGCTCTATGCCGAGCGGGTCAAAGTCCTCTCCGACAGCGAAAGCCAGATGGGGCTCGATCCGCGCTGGCGCATCGCCGGCCATTCGGTCGTCGTCGAAACGGTCGTCAGCGGCCTGATCGAGGAATATTGGCCGAAATCCATCTTTTCCGGATCCGGCAAGGCGCGCCGCAAGGAACTGACCGACCTCGTTTCCGCCTTCCTGCGTACCGCGATGGTCGACATGGAGATCGGCGTCTCGTTGCGCTTCAACGAATTGCGCCACGCTCACCAGCGGGCGCTCGGCGAACAGCGCCGGGAGGATCGTGCCGAACTCGACCGTGTGTTCGGTGACACGATCCGCGGCCTCTCGCAGTTCGATTTTACCCAGCGTGTTTCCGGCGAGATGCCTGATGCCTGGCGCGATCTTGCCGAGACGCTGAACGGCGCACTCGACGAAATCCAGTCCCGCCTCGCATCGGCAGCCGACCGCGCGACGGAAAGCGACCGCCTTGTCGGCACGCTTGCCTCGGGTGCCGGCGCGCTGTCGGCCCGCTCTGTCGAGCAGTCGGCGAACCTGATCGAGACGGCGAATGCCCTGGGCACCCTTGTCGAACGCGTCCGCCAGACACTCGCCGAAACCCGCAAGGCCCAATCGGCCGCCGCCAGCACGCAGCAATCCGTGACCCAGAGCGGCAATATCGTCGGCGAAGCCATGTCGGCCATGGCCGATATCGAGGCTTCGGCGGAAAAGATCGGCCAGATCATCGGGGTGATCGACGAAATCGCCTTCCAGACGAACCTCCTGGCGCTCAATGCCGGCATCGAGGCCGCGCGGGCCGGCGACAGCGGCCGCGGTTTTGCGGTCGTTGCACAGGAAGTACGGGCCCTTGCGCAGCGATCGGCGGATGCGGCACGTGAGATCAAGCAGCTCGTCACCAGCACCAAGTCGCAGGTCGAAACCGGCGTCGAGCACGTCCACCGCACTCAGGACGCAATCGGCAACATCGTGCGCCAGGTCGAAGGCATCAACGACGCGATCACCGGCATCGTGCGCGAAAGCGCCGTCGACGTGGATGGGCTCGGCGGTGTGACTGCCGATATCGGCCGTGTCGGCCGCGCACTCGAGGCGGACGCTTCCGATGCAGGCCGCCTCGGCGAGACGGGCAGCGATCTGCATAGCGTCATTCTCGAACTCGGTCGGACCATCCGGGAGTTCCATGTTTCCTCAAGCCGCGACTTTCGGCGTCCGGGCCGCCCGGCATCGACGGAACAGCGCGTGCCGGCCGATCGCAGCGAAGCGCAGGCGTCCCCGCTCGATTTCCTCTCGGCGCGCGCCGTCGGTTTTGGAGGCTGAGATGACGAACACGCAACCCCGGCATTGGTTCTCGACGGCACGCAGCCGGCTTTCGGAAGAAAGCCATCCGCGCGCGGCGCCGAACAGGGCAACGATGATTTTGGACAGACGCAGACAAGGAACCCGGTAATGGCGAGCAAGAAAGCCGCTCAGAAAAGTTTAAGCCTTGCCCCCGTTCTCGATCTCAACGAGGCGACGGCGCTGCACACCCAGCTCATGGGCCTCAAGGGCAATCCGCTCGTCATCGATGCTTCGGCGGTCGAGCGGGTCGGCGCGCTCTGTGCCCAGGTGCTGATGGCGGGCGCCAAGAGCTGGGAAGAGGACAAGCAGCCTTTCACCTTCGGCAAGGTTTCCGACCCTTTCATGAAGACAATGCAACTTATCGGCGTGAACATTGATCACTTGCTGGCACAGGAGATTCGGCAATGAAGAAAAAAGTCCTCACCGTGGATGATTCCCGGACAATCCGGAACATGCTTCTGGTGACCCTCAACAATGCAGGCTTCGAAACCATCCAGGCCGAAGACGGCATCGAGGGCCTGGAAGTCCTCGAAAACGCCAACCCCGATGTCATCGTCACCGACATCAACATGCCGCGCCTCGATGGCTTCGGCTTCATCGAGGGTGTGCGTCGCAACGAGAAGTACCGCGCGATCCCGATCCTGGTTCTGACCACCGAAAGCGATGCCGAGAAGAAGAACCGTGCCCGCCAGGCTGGCGCCACGGGCTGGATCGTCAAGCCTTTCGATCCGACCAAGCTGATCGACGCAATCGAGCGCGTAACCGCCTAATTCACTAGTCCAGGATTCTCCCGATGGATATGAACGAAATCAAAGAGATCTTCTTCCAGGAATGCGAGGAGCAGCTCGCCGAACTGGAATCCGGTCTCTTGAAGCTGAACGACGGGGATCGCGACCCGGAAACGGTCAACGCCGTGTTCCGTGCCGTGCATTCGATCAAGGGCGGTGCCGGTGCATTCGGCCTCGATGACCTCGTTTCCTTCGCCCATGTGTTCGAAACGACACTGGATTGCGTTCGATCCAACAAGCTGGAGCCGACCCAGGACGTCCTGAAGGTCATGCTCAAGTCCGCCGACGTCTTGGCGGACCTGACCAATGCGGCGCGCGACGGCGGAAGCGTCGACGAGGCCCGCAGCCGCACCTTGATCCGCGAACTCGAAGCGCTGGCGAACGGCGAAACGCCGGCCGCCACCGAAGCGCCTGCGCCCAAACCTGCAGCCGCTGCTCCCAAGGCGGCCGCACCTGCGCCGGTCGTGGAAAAGCCGGCGGTCAACGACGAAGGGTTTCAGCCGATCCCGTTCTCGTTCGGCGATTTCGACGAGGAGCCGGCTGCGCACTACGTTCCGACCTGCCAGATCCTCTTCAAGCCGAAGAAGGACCTCTACGCCAAGGGCAATGAGGCCGTGCTGCTGCTGCGCGACCTTTCCCGCCTCGGCGAGATGAGCGTCTACTGCGACATGGATGCCTTGCCGACGCTCGACAAGATGAACCCGGAGGAGGCCTACTTCTCCTGGAAGATCTCGGTCACGACCGACAAGGGCGAGGATGGTGTGCGCTCCGTCTTCGAATTTGCCGAATGGGATTGCGACCTCGACATCCATACCATCGAGGAAGACGTCGTCAGCGAGGCGACGGATGACGAAGAGCTGCCGATGCAGCCCGTACCGTTCGACCTGTCGATCCTTGACGATGGCGGCTCCGTCGCCGCCGAGGATGAGCCCGCAGTCATCGAAAGCGATGCCGCGGCCGCCGTTGCCGCCGCGGAAACCGCAAGCAAGGTCGCGCAGGTCGCAAGCCGCGCCGCCGACAATGCCAAGGCCGCTGCCGCCGCATCGGCTGCAAGCGCCGCACAGGCCAACCAGGCTGCCGCCGCCGGCCAGACCATCCGCGTCGACCTCGACCGCGTCGACCGCCTGATCAACCTCGTCGGTGAGCTGGTCATCAACCAGGCGATGCTCTCGCAGAGCGTCGTCGAGAACGACAGCAACGGCACGTCCTCTATCAATATGGGCCTCGAGGAGCTGCAGCAGCTCACCCGCGAGATCCAGGATTCGGTGATGGCGATCCGCGCGCAGCCGGTGAAGCCGGTCTTCCAGCGCATGGCCCGCACCGTCCGCGAAATCGCCGACATCACCGGCAAGTCGGTCCGTCTCATCACGGAAGGCGAGAACACCGAAGTCGACAAGACCGTCATCGACAAGCTCGCCGAGCCGCTGACGCATATGATCCGCAACGCGGTCGACCACGGCCTCGAAATGCCGGAGAAGCGCGAGGCGCTTGGCAAGAACCCGGAAGGCACGGTTCGCCTGACGGCAAAACACCGTTCCGGCCGCATCGTCATCGAGCTTGCCGACGACGGCGCCGGCATCAACCGCGAGAAGGTGCGCCAGAAGGCCATCGACAACGATCTCATCGCGGCCGATGCGAACCTGTCGGACGAGGAAATCGACAACCTGATCTTCCACGCCGGCTTCTCCACCGCCGACAAGGTCTCGGACCTGTCCGGCCGCGGTGTCGGCATGGACGTGGTCAAGCGCTCGATCCAGGCGCTCGGCGGCCGCATCTCGATCTCGTCGAAGCCCGGCCAGGGCTCCGTCTTCACCATGAGCCTGCCGCTGACGCTCGCCGTTCTCGACGGCATGGTGGTCACGGTCGCCGGCCAGACGCTCGTCGTGCCGCTGACGGCCATCGTCGAGACGCTCCAGCCGGAAGCCTCCGCCATCCACTCCTTCGGCGCCTCGCAACGGCTCATCTCGATCCGCAACTCCTTCTGCCCGCTGGTGGATGTCGGCCGGATCCTCAACTTCCGCAACATCCAGGCCAACCCGATGGATGGCGTGGCACTTCTCGTCGAATCGGAAGGCGGCGGCCAGCGCGCGCTCATGGTCGATGCGATCCAGGGCCAGCGCCAGGTCGTCATCAAGAGCCTTGAGGCGAACTACACGCACGTTCCGGGCATCGCAGCCGCGACCATTCTCGGCGACGGTCGTGTGGCTCTCATCCTGGACGTCGACGCAGTGGTCGCGGCATCGCGCGGCCATTCCCTGAGACAAGACATCTCGCTTGCTGCAACCGGTTGAGACGATGACGTACGCAGGAAAGAACATCATGCACGGGCGCGAACTGATCGCGTTCAGGATCGCCGACCAGGAGTTCTGCGTGAACGTCATGTCGGTTCGGGAAATCCGTGGATGGACCCCGGCGACAGCGATGCCGCACGCGCCATCCTATGTCCTCGGCATGATCAATCTGCGCGGCGCCGTCCTGCCCATCGTCGACCTGTCTCAACGCCTCGGCATGAAGGCGGCGGAGCCGACCGACCGTCACGTCATCATCGTCGCCCAGGTCGGGCTGAAGGTGGTGGGCCTGCTGGTCGATGCGGTGTCCGATATCCTCACCGTCACCGACGAGAACATCCAGCCGACGCCGGATATCGCGAACGAAGCGGAAAAGGGCTACGCGCGCGGCATCCTCGCCATGGAAGGTCGCATGATCTGCCTCATCGAACTCGATTCCCTCTTCCCGCATACGGAAAGTGAAGCCGCATGACCTATTCCCCGGCCATCGACACGAGACAGTCTCCGGACGAGTGCCTGGCGAGCGGCGAATATCCGCTGACGCGCAAGGATCTCTCCGAGATTGCGGCCATGATCTATGCGGATGCCGGCATCTATCTCAACGAGACGAAGGCCTCGCTTGTCTATTCGCGGCTGTCGAAGCACATCCGCCAGCTCGGCCTCAAGGGGTTCAAGGAATATTGCGAGCTGGTGTCGTCGCCGGCGGGTGCGGGTCCGCGCAAGGAAATGCTGTCGCATCTGACGACCAATTTCACGCGCTTCTTCCGCGAGAACCACCATTTCGACCACCTGAAGAGTGATGTGCTGCCGGACCTTCTGGCGCGGGCCCGCAATGGCGGCCGCGTGCGCATCTGGTCGGCCGCCTGTTCGGACGGGCAGGAGCCGTACTCCATCGCGCTCACCGTGCTCTCGCTGATGCCGAACGCCGCCGACTACGACTTCCGTATCCTGGCGACGGATATCGACCCGAAGATCCTGGCGATCGCCCGGGCCGGCGCCTATGACGCGACGGCGCTCGAAACGGTCAATCCCGCCATGCGCAAGCAGTTCTTCCGCGAAACGGATGTCGGCGGCCGGCAGAAATGGCAGATCGACGACCGGGTGAAGCGCCTCATCACCTTCAACGAGCTGAACCTGATGGCGCAGTGGCCGTTCAAAGGCCCGTTCGATGTCATCTTCTGCCGCAACGTCGTCATCTATTTCGACGAGCCGACGCAGGTGAAGATCTGGTCGCGTTTCGCCGGCATGCTGGGTGATAACGGGCACCTCTATATCGGCCATTCGGAGCGCGTCTCCGGCGAGGCGAAGAACCAGTTCGATAATATCGGCATCACAACCTACCGCTATACCGGCAAGCACAGGAGGAGCGCATGATGGCACCCGCGCGCGTACTCGTCGTCGACGATTCGCCGACCATGCGCGGCCTGATCACGGCCGTGCTCAATGCCGACCCTGACGTCAATGTCGTGGGCCAGGCCGGCGACGCCATGGAAGCCCGCAACGCGATCAAGCAGCTCAATCCGGACGTCGTGACGCTGGATATCGAGATGCCGAACATGAACGGGCTCGAATTCCTCGACAAGATCATGAAGCTCCGGCCGATGCCGGTCATCATGGTCTCGACGCTGACCCACCGCGGCGCAGAAGCCTCGCTGATGGCGCTGGAAATCGGCGCCTTCGATTGCGTCGGCAAGCCGCAGCCGGGCGACGCCCGTCCGTTCGGTGATCTTGCCGAAAAGGTAAAGGCGGCCGCCCGCTCGCAGCGCCGGTTCCATGCCGACCCGCCGCCGCTTGCGCCGACCGCCGCCAATGTCAATCCGGTTGCCAGCTACCGGCCCGGCCGCCGGGTCGTCGCCATCGGTTCCTCGACGGGTGGCGTCGAAGCGCTGATCGCGGTGCTCCAGAAATTCCCGGTCAATTGCCCGCCGACCGTCATCACGCAGCATATGCCGCCGACCTTCACCAAGAGTTTTGCCGAGCGGTTGAACCGGCTCTGCGCGCCGGTGGTACAGGAAGCGACCGACGGCGCGCGGCTCGAAATCGGCAAAATCTATCTGGCGCCCGGCGGCGAGCGCCATCTCCAGATCGCCAACGTGCATGCGCCTTGCTGCCGGTTGGTGGAACGCGATCCAGTCAACGGCCACCGTCCTTCGGTGGATGTGCTGTTTGATTCGGTTGCCGAACTAGCAGGCCGCAACGCCGTCGGCGTCATCCTGACCGGCATGGGCCGGGACGGAGCAAGCGGCCTATTGAAAATGCGTCATGCAGGCGCACGGACCATCGGTCAGAATGAAAAAACCTGCGTCGTGTATGGAATGCCAAGAGTGGCTTTCGAGCTGGGTGCCGTCGAGCACCAGTTTCCGCTCTCCTCCATAGGGGAGGAAATCTTGAAGATCACTGCGGCCCGTAGAGAAGGAAGCGAATAATGTCTATCGCTGAAAAAATCAAAGTCCTCATCGTCGATGATCAGGTGACCAGTCGCCTGCTGCTGGGCGATGCCCTGCAGCAACTCGGCTTCAAGCAGATCACGGCAGCCGGTGACGGTGCGCAGGGCATGGCCATCATGGCCCAGCAGCCGCACCACCTCGTCATCTCCGACTTCAACATGCCGAAGATGGATGGCATCGAGTTCCTCCAGGCGGTGCGGTCCAACCCCACCACCAAGAAGGCGGCCTTCATCATCCTGACCGCGCAGGGCGACCGTGCCCTCGTGCAGAAGGCGGCGGCGCTCGGTGCGAACAACGTTCTCGCCAAGCCGTTCACCATCGAGAAGATGAAGGCAGCCATCGAAGCTGTGTTCGGGGCATTGAAATGATAGCAGAAGCCGGGACGCGCCGCGTCCATGTCATTCAGGGCGAATACAAGGTCCTCAACGATCCGAATGTGGTGCTCACCACCATTCTCGGTTCGTGCGTGGCCGCCTGCATGCGTGACCCGGTCATTGGTGTTGGCGGTATGAACCATTTCCTGCTGCCGGGCTCGGCCGAGGCCATGGCCTCGGGCGGCGATGCCACACGCTACGGCGTGCATCTGATGGAACTGCTGATCAACGGTCTGCTCAAGCAGGGCGCGCGACGCGACCGGCTGGAAGCCAAGATCTTTGGCGGCGCGAAGACGATCGCGCGCTTCTCCAATGTCGGTGAACAGAATGCGCTGTTTGCCCGGCAGTTCCTGATGGACGAAGGCATCAAGGTCGTCGGCGAAAGCACGGGCGGTGAACACGGGCGCAAGCTGGAATATTGGCCGTCGAGTGGCCGCGCGCGGCAATATGCGCTGACCGGAGTCGAGACGCAGAAGACGGTGGCGCTGGAACAGCGGCCCGTTCCTGTCGCAAGGCCCGTCGAAAGCTCGATCGAATTCTTCTGATCGGGCAATCGCGCCCGAAGGAAGCGAAGTACCAAAGTATGTGCGTTGCCGGTTCTGATCATCGATCTGCCGGCCCCGCACGGGGGCAAAAGGGTTACCCATGCAAGCCGAGTATCTGAGTGCAGCGACTGCCATGGAGGAAGCCCTTCCGGACGTCCTGATGCGTATCGTCTCCGAACTGCACGATGTCGCCTATCTGATCGAACGCATCGAGCCGCAACTGGCCGCCGTTCACGGCGAAACGGCGGCGCATGCGGCAGAACGCATGATGGTGCTGCAAGGCATCGACCTTGCCGTGCAGAAGACACGGGGCCTGGCCGAGTTCATCGACACGATCACCGGCAACATTCCGGAAAACTGGGTCGTCGACGTCACGACGGCGCTCAATCTGGTGAAGCTTGCCGATATGCAGAAGGCGTTGAGCAACGGAATGCGCCACGGCCACTCTCAGCCGATCGGCAAGGCGGTCGGCGATTTCGAAGCTTTCTAGTTGATTTGAAAGCATAATCGTCTTTTCAAATGGCGCCCTCGCGGCGCCATTTTTCGTTGCTGCCTGCCCCTTCCTCCCGCAGGGCAACGACATGTTCGCGCAAGTTTCACGGTCTAGTCTCCATCTCGGGTCGGTCAGATCCGCGTATTCCATGGGGCAGGCGGCGCGTGCGGAAATGTGCCGGTTTCGTCCCACGAGATTGAAAATTTGTCTGATAGCGCCGGCATGTTGGCCGGTGTCCAGGCGACTAGTCCGTGCGGGAACAGAATGAATCTGTTGGAACAGTTGACGAAAGTCTACAAGAACCTGGCTTCGCTGGGGCAGGCGAAACTTGCGATGCTGGCGGGAGCCGCCGTCGTTTCGGTCGGTCTCGTGCTTGCAGCCGGGATCCTGGTGAACAAGCCAGCCTATGAGACGCTCTACGTCGGACTGGAAAAGACCGACGTCAACCAGATCAGCCTGGCGCTCGCCGAAGCCAATATCGATTTCACCACCGGAACCGCAGGCGACAGCATCGAGGTCCCGGTCGGCCAGACCGGCAAGGCGCGGCTTTATCTCGCTGAACGCGGCCTGCCGAACAGCGCCAATTCCGGCTACGAACTTTTCGACAAGGTCGGCTCGCTTGGCCTCACCTCCTTCATGCAGGAAGTGACGCGCGTTCGCGCCCTTGAAGGCGAAATCGCCCGCACCATCCAGCAAATCAGCGGCATCGCCGCCGCCCGCGTGCACATCGTCATGCCGGAGCGCGGCAACTTCCGCAAAGCCGAACAGGTGCCGACCGCCTCCGTCATGATCCGTGCAGGCGCGCAGGTCGGCCGTGAATCATCGGCCGCGATCCGCCATCTGGTGGCAGCCTCGGTTCCGGGGCTTGAAGTCGATGGCGTGACCATCCTGGATTCTGCCGGCCAGCTTCTCGCCTCCGGCGACGACGCGGAGAACGGCGCGGTCAACCGGTCACTGACGGCCGTGCAGACCATCCAGAGCGAAGTCGAGCGCAATATCGAGAAGGCGCTCGCCCCCTTCCTCGGCATGGAGAATTTCCGCGCCAGCGTCACCGCGGCACTCAATATGGATACGCAGCAGATCCAAGAGACGGTCTACGATCCGGAATCGCGCGTCGAGCGCTCCGTCCGCGTCACGCGCGAAACCCAGAAGTCCGAGCAGCAGGCCGCCAACAAGGCCGCGACCGTCGAGCAGAACATTCCGCAGGGCGGTCCTGACGGCCAGGAAACCGGGCAGAAGTCCAGCGACGCGGCAGACAAGAAGGAAGAGCAGACCAACTACGAAATCAACAGCAAGACCGTCGCGACCGTTCGCAACGGCTATGCGCTCGAAAAGCTGTCCGTGGCGGTCGTCGTCAACCGGGCTCGCGTGGCGGCCATGGTCGGCGAGCCGGCGGACCAGGCGAAGATCGACGCCTATATCGCGGACATGCAGAAGATCGTCTCCTCGGCAGCCGGTCTCAACGGCGAGCGTGGCGACGTCGTGACCATCACCGCGATGGAATTCCTTGATCACGAGTTGCTCAACGAGGCCGTGCCCGGACCGGGCGTCATGGAAGTGCTGACGCGCAATCTGGGTGGCATCATCAATGCGCTTGCCTTCATCGGCGTCGCCTTCCTGGTGGTCTGGTTCGGCCTTCGCCCGGCGGTCCGCTCCGTCACCGGTGGCGGTGCCGCGGCCAATGCGCTGGAAAGCGATGCGGCTGGTCTCGAACTGCCCGACTTCTCGCCCGCTGCCGGTATCGGTGGCCCCGGCGCCACCCTCATGGACGGCTTCGGCGCGGACTTCGGCTTCGACAGCACGGACGATCTGCTCAATGCCGGCGACGAGAGCGATGGCACCTTCAATCGCCGCGTCAAGGAAGGTCCGGAACGCCGCCTCGGCCGGATGGTGGACATCAGCGAGGAACGCGCTGCGAAAATCCTGCGCAAGTGGTCCGCCGAGAAGGAAGCAGCCTGACGGCTCCACTTGTAAGACGAATAAAAACGCGGCCCGAAGGGGCCGCGTTTTTGTTTGCCGGAAGAACGGCGCTCGCCGTTCTTTGAGGCCAGCCTGTCGCTTTTTGGCAACGATTGTTCAGTGCGCGCGCAGCAATTTCGCCCATTCGGGCGCCCTACGTCGGCGGGCGAGTTCACGGCCGTGTGATTGCTGAAAAAAAATTACCACCACATTGGTTGAGGGCGGCATGCGCAAATCGCAATTTTCACTCGAATTAGCGGAGGCTTTTGTTCGGGCGACAGCGAATAACACATGGTTAACAATCGCTTAACGTTACGGCTTCCAGCAAGAGCAGGCAAGCAAATCACTCTCGTCACGCCGACTCACAGAAGGCCGCAAAAGTAAATCCCGAGAAGATGGCGGTGGTTTTTAGCGATAGCCGATGTACACTTTAGTTACTGATTCGTTTGGTGATTCTTGCCGATGCGGCCTGAGCGGGAAGGGGTTTGGATGGTTCCAAAACCCTTGACGGGAAGGAGGCGGGAATTTTCCGTTCGGAATCGGAACAGGGGGCTATCATGGAAACGATCCGGTCGGATGTCGCGACCCGGGAATCCTATGGATTCTCCGCGGAAGCGAATGAGCGTAAGAGTGCGCGTGAGCTTCTGGTTCAACATCTCGGCCGCTGTGCAAATCGCGCCGGCCTTTCCTCCGGTCTGAAAGCGCTGACCGACTATGTAAGCGCTTCGCATTATCTTCTCGTTCGCCACGACGTCTCGCCCGAAGCGGGCCTCGAAACCGTCGTCGCCTCGGATTGGCCTTTCGACATGGTACGCATCATTTCCGGTGCCGTCATCGCCAGCCAGTCCCGCATGAGTGAGCTGGACAAGTGCCTCGGGCTCCTCAAGCCCTGCTTCCATCACCTCGCCGATGACGTCGCTGTGCCGCGAGGCACGAGCCGTGAATATTGCGTCATCGCCTTCCATGTCGGCCGGGTGCGCATGTCGCTGCTGCTCCTCTTTCCGGAGCATTTTATCCTCTCGCAGAGCAAGCTGCGTGATGTCGGCGTCATGACCGGCTATTTCGCCAGCGTCTGCTGCCAGGGTGTGATCCTTCGTCACGACCGCGAGATGGAGCTGACGGAACGCGAGATTGAGTGCCTCTACTGGATCGCCGAAGGCAAGACGAGCGACGAGATCGCCGTCATCCTTGGTATCTCACGCAATACGATCAACAATTACATCACCAGCGTGATGCGAAAGACCGCGACGAAGACGCGGTCGGAAGCGATCGCCTGGGCCGTTCGCAACAGCCTGGTCTGAGGAGAACTGCCATGAACATCCAGCTTTCCGCTCCCGCAGCCCTTGAGGTGGAAATCCGGCTCGCGCGGCCGTCGAAGACGGCGCGGGCGTCGGATTTCGTTGCCCGCCTACAGATGATGCAGACGGTCATCGGGGCCGAGAACTTCGCGGTTCTCCGGGTTGCCGGCCATGGTCTTCCTTCGGCGCGCAAGCTGATGCTTTCGCTGCACAACTGGGGCCGTGACGTCGGCGCGAACACCCGTGCGCTCCTCGACGCCTATGGCGCGACGATGCTTGCTCACCTCGAAGCCTCCATGCTGCCGTTGATCTGGGAAGGTGCTGGCAACAATCAGTTCGCCGAATCGGGCGCCGAACCCTTCACCACGCGCCTCCCGGCGCAACTTCTGCCGTGGTCGGGTATCGCCTTCCCCATCCGGCTGGGTGTGCATGGCAACGGTTATGTCGTCTTCATGGGCGCTTTCATTTCGCCGTCCAGCGACCTGATCGTCGATATACATATGAAAAGCTGCCAGATGCTCATCGACATGCTGGCCTGTGAGGAAAAGAAGCTGGCGCCGTCCGAAGCGCTCAGCGAGCGCGAGATTGCCTGCCTGCAAATGGCCGGTGATGGCTGCATTTCAGAAGCGATCGCCGAGAAGATGGGCCTGTCGGTGCATACCGTGAACGCCTATCTCGGCACGGCCACAACGAAGCTCGACGCGGTAAACCGCATCCAGGCGATCGCGAAGGCCATTCGTCTCGGCTACATCACCTGACAAACGAACGCGGCCATGCCTGGCATGGCCGCTGCCTTTTCGTCAATGGGCCTGTTGCGGCGACGGGCTGGACTTCACGTACCGCGCCTCTGCCAGGCTCTTGCGCAGGAAGGCCGTGTTGTCGTCCGGGTCGGCCGCCGGATTGTTGAAGGCGACGTGGGTGACCTCCACGCCGGCGGTATCCTTCTGAAGCAGAAGTTTCGCATAGACCGTCACGCCCTGCGGGCGGATTTCCATGTCCAGCGTCACTTCCGGCTCCGTATCCCAATCGAGGCGATAGTCGCCACCGGCGCCGAAATTCACCGTGCCGGGCAGGAAATACAGTTCTGCGGCGGAGGAGACCAGATCGGCCAGATTACCGTAGCACTCGAAACGCAACAACGAGACAAGATCGGCAGCATCGAGCAATCTGAGCTCAGTGGCGACCGGGCAGATTGCTTCTGCAACAATCTTCTCGCGTTCGGCGGAATAGGTGCATTTTCTCATCGGATCTAATTTACCCGTCTGGTCTGGGGCGAAGCTGCATATACCCGGTGAATCAGTTCCGCCACAGCTTTATAGAACACCGGTGGAATGACACTATCCACCGAGACTTGCGCAAACATTGAGCGTGCGAGCGGCGGGTCTTCAAAAACGGGAATTCCGTTTTCTTCCGCGATCTCGCGAATCTTCAGGGCGACAAGGTCCTGCCCCTTGGCGACGATCACCGGTGCGTCGCCTTCTTCGCGCACGTAACGCAACGCAACGGCGAAGTGAGTCGGGTTGGCGATGACGAGAGTGGCGCGCGGCACGGCGGTGATCATGCGCCGGCGGGCGCGGTCGCGCTGGATCGAGCGCATGCGCGCCTTGACGATCGGGTCGCCCTGCGACTGCTTCATTTCCTCCTTCACTTCCTGCTTCGTCATCATCAGTTCGGAGAACCAGTGATGGCGGGTCCAGGCGAAGTCGAGGCCGGCGATGATCGCGGTGGCGAAGAGGATGATCAGCAGCACCTTGTTGACATCGGAAATCATCAGGTAGATCAGCGTCGCCGGCTCGGAGAACATGGTGTCGAGCGAGGCGAAATAGTTGCCGCGCATGGCAAGCGCCACGACCAGCGACACGATGATGATCTTGATCAGCGATTTGCCGAATTCGACGAGGCCCTGCTTGCCGAACAGGCGGCCGAGACCCTTTACCAGGCTGAGGCGGGACATCTGCGGGCGCACGCGTTCCAGGACGGGGGTTGGCAGGTTCTGTAAGACGGACGAGGCCACGCCGAAGACCATCATCATCACCAGAATGGGCAGCAGCAGCGCGCCGGCCTCCCAGCCAAGGTGGCGGAAGATGGCGATGACATCCGTGCCGGATTTGAGGTTCCAGGCCTCCGGCTGCTCGAAGAAGTCGCGCAACGTCTCGTTCATGCGGGCAATGCCGCCCGGCATGAAGAAGACGAGGAAGAGATAGATCGCCAGCGTCGAGGCGAACAAGGTGATCTCGCGGGAGAAAGGCGTATTGCCCTTCTCCATCGCGTCCTGGATTTTCTTCTCTGACGGGAGTTCTGTTTTACTGTCCTTGTCCTCGTCGGACATGTCGCGCTCCCTGGTGGCCCCGACGGGCCAAAAACAAACGGCCCGAACCCCTTTTTAGGAGATTCGGGCCGCAGATACGCTCCGCCTGTGGCGCCAACGTGTCAAGGAGGGTCAGGCTGCCTGCCGCTCTTCTTCCTTTTCCTTCAACTGGATTTGTCCGGCCGCCGCGAGGCGGATGGCTTCCTGCGTGATCGAGCGACGGGCAATCGCCACTTCGCGCGGGTTGACGCCCTGGTCGCCGGCGGCGAGATCGGATTCGATCATGCGGCGCTGGCGTGCGCCGATGCAGGCGAGGATTGCTTCGCGCAGTTCCATCGTCGTGCCGCGCAGCGCGGAGGTGATGATGTCGCCGGAGACGTCGTTGAACAGCGAGACGCGGCTCTTCTGCGGCATGTAGAGCACGTCCTCGAAGAGGAAGATCTTCGGGCGCACCTTCTTGACCGATTCGGTCGAGACCGTTTCGAGCGAGGCGAGCATTTCGTCGACCTGCGACTTCTCCAGCTCGTTCATGAGATCCGCGACCTTGTTGGTGCCGACCGCGTTGCGATCCGCGTCCAGCGCGTTGATCATCTCGATGACGCGCGCCTCGACGATCGCGGTCGCCTTCGGGCTCGCGTCCTTCAGGTTGACCGTCCGGTTGATGATGTCGGCGCGGCGGTCTTCCGGAATCTCGAGCAGCACCTTGGCGCCGAAGGCGGAAGGCATCATCGACAGGATATAGGCGATCGTCTGCGCATGTTCATTGAGCAGGAATTTCGCGACGAAGACCGGATCGGCATCCTGCAGGCGGTCCCAGATCGTCGTCTCGAAGGCCTGGAAGGCGGCGCGGCGGCCCAGCAGGCCATCGACTTCGTCCGGCGTCAGGCCCTCTTCGAGAATGCCTTCCATCATCTTGGCATTGTCCATCAGCCCCGCACCTTCGGTGAACAGGTCTTCGAACTCGTTGACGAGGTCGATCAGCTCATGGGGCGGGATGGCGCGCAGGTTCTGCGCGGCGGCGATGATCGCCTGGAGTTCGCTCTGGGTAAAATACTTCAGCAGCTTGCCGGCAACACCCTTGCCCATGGCGAGAAGGACGGCTGCTGCCTTCTCAACCGGCGAAAGCGGTGTTCCAACCGCTGTCGAGGTGCCGAAATTTTCGAAATCCATCATGGATCATCCTCCTGAAACCTCAGCGGTATCAGACCTTGCGTGTACTCTTCACTTCGATGAGCTTCACCCCGAAGCGGGTGTCGTCGTTTTCAAGAACAGTGATTTCGCCCCGGCCGATCACGCGGCCGTTGACCATGACCTCGACGGGTTCACCGATGCGCCGGTCAAGCGCGATCGTGGCACCCTCGCTGAGGTTCATGAGGCTGGAGACCTGCATCTGCGACGAGCCCAGAACGATCTGCAGATCGATCGGGATGTTCATGATGAGGTCCATGTTGGACTCGAGCGCGCTGCCCGGCTTCGAGGCTTCGCCAAGGTCCGCGGAGAAATCGTTGCCAGCACCGAAGTCGGAGCCGCCGAAATCCGACCCGCCGAAGCTTGTGTCGGCGCCGAAATCGGATGTCGCGCCACCGCCGAAGTCGGAGCTGCCGAAATCGCCGCCGAAAGCGGCGAGCGGGTCGCTGTCCGTGGTCGCGGGCAGGCCTGCGCCCATTGCGCCGGAAGCAGCATCCTTCTGAAGAACGCCGCGCAGGTCGTCGATCGCCTGCTCCAGTTCCTGGTCGCCAGCGTTGAGGGAAGGCGTCATGTCGTCAAGGGGTGTTTTCTTCGGTGCCATATGACCACTATTCCATTCGAAACTTGCCTGAGGCGTTCCGCTCGACAGGCTTAATGCCTAAACTATCCGATGATGTGCTGGAGAATGTCGTCCTCCGAGCCATAGGTATCCTTGACGCGAACCGTGTAGCGGGCGCCGGACCGGCCGAATTCGCAAACATAGAGATTGCGGCCGTTGGCGTTCACCTCCACGCGCACGTCCCCCGATTCGTTGAACGGAATGATGTCACCAGCCTGAAGCCGGCTGATCGTGTCGAGCGTCTGCGCTTCGAGGCGGATGCGCGCCTCGAGCGTCACCTTCGAGCGGCGGACCTGCTCGCCGAGCTTTTCGCTCCACTCGACGCGGTTCTTCGGCGCGTTGGCGGGCCGGGGTGCGGCGACGGTCGATTTCAGGAGAACGCTCTGCGGAATGATGACGTGGAAGGTCGAGAGCACGGGCCCGATGCCGACCGCCATGTTGACCATGGCGACAAAGCTGTCGTCCGATCCGTCTTCCGCGGGCTTGCGCGTCTCGGCATTGTGCGACGGGCCGAGGAAGGGCTCGTAGCTGTTCGCATCGGTGACGGCGGTCTTCAACACGCTGGAAATGCGGTCAAACATCATGGCGGCGAGATCGAGCTCGATCTTGGACAGCGGACGCGCTTCCGGATCCTCGATCGAATCGCTGATGGCGCCGAGCATGTTCTCGACGAGCGTGATAATCATCGGGCTGTCGCAGATCAGCGTGAAGCGCTCGCACCAGTCGCGCAGCGACGCGTCGCAGCACGCCATGGCGCCGCCGAGGCCGGCAACCAGCGGACCGTATTTGCCGGTCTCGAAGCCGGCATAGGAAACCGCGACCTCGAAGCCGAGCTCGCTTTCCAGCATGTCCGGCAGGAATTCGGCGAAGACGTCGCCAAGGCTGGCGCAGAGCTTGGAGATCGTCGCCTGGTCGCCGAGCCGGCCGGTGAGGCGGGCGAGAACGATCGGGTCCATGGCGGGCGGTGCTGTCACGGTCGCGTCTCTCATCTGTTAGGCCGCCTTCGATCCGCCGCCCGGGTTCATCATTTCCTGCTCGACCGCGTCGATCGACGGGCGCTCGTAGGAGGAGATGGTCTTGCGGCCATATTCCAGCGCCACCTGGGGCACGGAGCCGTTCATATAGGCGAGCAGCGTCTGTTTCACGATGATGTAGAGACGGTTCTGCTTCTCGCGCACGACCTTGATGTTGGTGGTGATGGGCGTGACGATCGAATAGGACAAGAACACGCCGAGCAGCGTGCCGACGAGGGCGGCAGCGATCTTGCCGCCGAGGATTTCCGGGCTCTCGTTGATGGCGCCCATGGCCTTGATAACGCCGAGAACGGCCGCGACGATACCGATGGCCGGGAAGGCGTCGCCCATCGTGTTGAGCGCGTTATAGGGCTTCATCTTGTCGCGCGTGATCGTCTGGATTTCCTCGTCCATCAGCGCCTCGATCTCGTGGCTGCGGGCATTGCCGATGATGATGAGGCGCACGTAGTCGCAGATGAAGGCCGTCAGTTCCTTGTTGGCGAGAACCGTCGGCGCGGACTGGAAGATCGTCGACTCGGCCGGATTGTCGATATGCGCTTCGATCTCGTTGCGCGATTTCGTGCGCAGATCCCGCATCAGGCTGTAAAGCACGCCGAGCGTATCGAGATAGTGACGCTCCTTGGGAACCTTGTGCTTGAAGGCTTCGCCAAGCGCCTTTCCGGTCTCCTTGATGACCTTCATGGTGTTGGCGACGATGAAGCCGCCGATCCCGGCGCCGCCGATGATGAGGAGCTCGAAGGGCTGGTTCAGCACCTCCAGGTGCCCGCCCATGGCCATATAGCCGCCGAGGACGCAGCCGAAGGTAACGATAAGACCGATGACGATGTTCATGAGCGCTGGTGTCCCGACACAATTCTGACCCTTCTGGAAGTACGGCTCCAGCCTTGCGTGAAGCTGTACCTAACGCCAGGTTTACGGATCAGGTTCGCGCAAGCAAAACGCCGCAGGATCATGGCTCAAAACGGGCAATCGTGCCCTCTTGCACCTTGATCGGCGGCCAATCGTGACGACCACCTATACAAGCTACAAGCTGATTACCGCTGACCTCCAGACCTCGCTGAGCCGCGTTTCGGAGCAGCCGGACGTCAAGCGGGAGACGGAGTATTACCTGTCGAAGATCGGCAGCGTGAAATCGGTCGACGACTTCTTCGCCGACAGCCGGCTTTATAACTACGTCATGAAGGCGCACGGCCTGGAGGATATGGCCTATGCCAAGGCCTTCATGCGCAAGGTGCTGACGGAAGGCGTCGACGACAAGGATGCCTTCGCCAACCAGCTCACCGACACGCGCTACAAGGCCCTGGCGGAATCGCTCAATTTCGCCAAATACGGCGAGTTCGCCACCACCTTCGAGCGCGCCCAGAAGGGCATGGTCGACAAATATACCCGTCAGACGCTGGAGATCAGCGCCGGCGAGGACAATACCGGCGTTCGGCTCGCGCTCTATTTCGAGCGCATGGCCTCCACCGTCACCTCGGGCTATTCGATCATCGCCGACGACGCGCTGGCGCAGGTCGTGCGCACCGCCTTCCAGCTTCCGGCGGAATTCGCCGCGACCGACATCGACCGCCAGGCGGCCTATTATGAAGAGATGCTCGACCTCGAGGACTTCAAGGACCCGTTGAAGGTCGGAAAGTTTCTGGAGCGCTTCACCGCGATGTGGGAACTGGAAAACCCGTCCGGTAGCTATGACCCGCTGACGGCCTTCCAGTCGTCGAGCCTCACCGGCATTTCGACCGACCTGCTTCTATCCATCAACAATCTGAAACTCGGAGGTCGCTGACATGCAGACCGGGCTCTATGTATCGCTTTCGTCCCAGCTTGCGCTCGACCGCCGCCTGACGACCCTCGCAGACAACGTCGCGAACTCGACGACCGTCGGTTTTCGCGCCACGGAAGTGAAGTTCAACCAGGTGGTCAGCGACCAGAAGGTTGCCGACGTCGCCTTTGTTTCGCAAGGCAACGAATTCCTCTCGACGCGCGCCGGCGGCATGACCGAGACCGGCGGTACGCTGGACTTCGCCATCAAGGGTGACGCCTGGTTCCAGGTGGAGACGCCGTCCGGCCCGACGCTGACGCGCGACGGTCGTTTCACGCTGACCGACGCCGGCGAACTGGTGACGCTCAACGGCTATGCCGTGCTCGACGCGGGCGGCGGGCCGATCCAGCTCGACGCCGCCAACGGGCCGATCCTGCTCAGCGCGGATGGGCAGCTCAACCAGAACGGCCAGCCGATCGCCGCACTCGGCCTCTTCTCGGCGGATTTGTCCGGCGGTTTCACGCGGGCCGGCAACAGCGGTATCATCACCACCATTGCGCCGGAACCGGTGGTCGATCGCCTCGATGCCGGCGTGGTGCAGGGCTATGTCGAGGAATCCAACGTCAACGCCATTGGCGAGATGACGCAGCTCATCCAGGTCACCCGCGCCTTCGAAAGCATCGCATCGCTGCTGCGCGATAGCGAGGAATCGATGAACGAGGCGGTGCGCACGCTGGGTGGAAGCCGGTAAACGATCATGGCGGCGACAGAAAACAGGACACCGAACAGACCCGAAGGCGGCCGCATGCTCAATGCGCTCGCCGGCCTTGTGAAGCGCTACTCTTCGCCGGAATTCTCCGTCGTGCACGGTGGTCATGTCCAGACGATCGCCGCCGGCAACTACACGGTGAGCGGCCTGTCGCGCCATGTGCGGCTTGGCGAATTCGTCGCGCATCGCAGCCCGACCGGCATCCATCTCGGTGAGGTGGTGCGTGTCGAGCCGGATTCGGTCGTCGTCTGCCCGATCGAGCCGGGCGAGCCGATCAGCATCCACGACACGGTCATCCGCAAGGGCGCTTTCCGCGTCGCGCCGACAGCCTCCTGGTGCGGCCGCACGATCAATGCGCTGGGCGAGCCGATCGACGGGCTCGGCCCGCTTCTGCAGGGAGACGATCGCCGGTCCATCCACAATTCCGCGCCGCCGTCGATGACGCGCAAGCGCGTCGAGAAGGGGTTCAGCACGGGCGTTCGGGCGATTGATATCTTTGCGCCGCTCTGCCTTGGCCAGCGTCTCGGCATCTTTGCCGGCTCGGGTGTCGGCAAATCGACGCTGCTGTCGATGCTGGCGCGGGCCGACGCCTTCGACAAGGTCGTCATCGCGTTGGTCGGCGAACGTGGCCGTGAAGTGCGCGAATTCATCGAGGATACGCTCGGCGACAACCTTTCCAAGTCCGTCGCGGTCGTCGCGACCAGTGACGAGAGCCCGATGCTGCGCAAGATGGCGCCGCTGACCGCCGTCACCATTGCCGAACACTACCGCGACCAAGGCGACAATGTGTTGCTCATCATCGACAGCGTCACGCGTTTCGCCCATGCGATCCGCGAGGTGGCGACGGCTTCCGGCGAACCGCCGATCGCGCGTGGCTATCCGGCCTCGGTTTTCACGGAACTGCCCCGCCTGCTCGAACGCGCCGGACCGGGCGCGGAGGGATCCGGCTCGATCACCGCGATCATCTCGATCCTCGTCGACGGCGACAACCACAACGACCCGATCGCCGATTCGACGCGCGGCATTCTGGACGGGCACATCGTGATGGAGCGCAGCCTCGCCGAAGAGGGGCGCTATCCGCCGATCAACCCGCTCGCCTCGATTTCGCGTCTCGCCCGCAAGGCCTGGACGCCGGACCAAGAAAAGCTGGTCTCGCGCCTGAAGGCGCTGATCCATCGCTTCGAGGAGACGCGGGACCTGCGCCTCATCGGCGGCTATCGCCCGGGCGGTGATCCCGATCTCGACATGGCGATCAAGCAGGTGCCGATCATCTACGAGGTTCTGAAACAGACGCCGAGTGAACGGCCTGCGGCCGATTCGTTCTCCGACCTTGCCATGGCGCTGAAGAACGCGGCCGGGCAAGGCGGTGCGCCGGCACGAGGAAGGGGATGACAGTGACGGATTTCGACGCGGACGAGAGGGTCCAGCCGATCAAGCGGCCGCAGAGCGGGCGCTACAGCACCAGCGACAAGGTGCTCGCTGGCGCCGGCGTGCTGCTGGCTGCCGGGGCGGCCTTCTTTCCCTGGTATGTCTTTCTCAATCCGGGCAAGTTCGCGGTACCCGCGCTCTGGGAGGGCAAGACGCGCGACCTGCCGGAGACGGCGGCCAAGGAGGTGATGAGCGTTTCGCCCGCCGCCATGATCGACAATGACAACACCCCACCGCTCGAAAGCGTCGACCCTGTCGCGACCGCCACCACGGCCGGCGGCAGCACGGAAAAGACGCTTGGTGCGCCGGTCGATACCGGCCTCGACCAGCCGCTGCCGGCAAATTCCGGCTTCCGCCTCATGCATGTGGCAAACGGCAGGGCACTGATCGAGGACGCGCGCGGCATGTACATCGTGCGCGTCGGCTCGATCCTACCGGACAACAGTCGCCTGGCGACACTCGAACAGCGCGACGGTGCCTGGGTCATCGTCACGTCGAACGGCGACATCGTCAAACGCAACTGAGGCAAGGCGGCTCGCCTCGCCTCCGAATCGGCCGGTCCGCACTGTCGCGGCCTGCCGACCGCTCGCGGCCGAAAAGGCCGCTCGAGCACTTTATTTTCCCGGGAATTCAGCGGCTTGCGCATACCCCGCCACGGGAGCAAGTCCCACGCAAGATTGGCTCCGTAGGTTCATCCCGAACAAGGATGGAGCTTGTCATGCAACCGATACAACTGTTTGAACTGGCATCGAAGCAAGCCGATTGGCTCTCAGTCCGCCAGAGTGTGGTTGCAGGCAACATCGCCAACGCCAACACCCCCGGGTTCAAGGCGAAGGACGTCACTCCCTTCCAGGCGGTGCTCGAAACCACGGGCATCCGCATGGCAGCGACGCAGCCGGGCCATTTCACCGAAAGCGAAATGGCAAGCCGCGTCATCGAAACCAAACCCACCGAAGAGATCGGCGTGCAGGAGTCCGGCAACACTGTCGGCATTGCCGAGGAACTCATGAAAGAGGGCCAGGTCAAGCGTGATTTCGAGTTGAATGCCGGCCTCGTAAAGGCCTTTCATCGCATGATGCTGATGACAGTCAGAAGGTAAAAAATGGATCCGCTCGTAGCTTCAATGAAAGTCGCGGCCTCGGGACTTGAGGCGCAATCTACCCGCATTCGCATCGTTTCGGAAAACCTGGCGAACGCCCGCTCCACCGGCGATACGCCCGGTGCTGACCCGTTCCGCCGCAAGACCGTGACCTTCGCCTCCGAGCTCGACCGGGCGACCGGCGCCTCGCTGGTCCAGGTCGAGCGCCTCGGTGTAGACGAGGGCGCGTTCTCGACCGAATACGACCCCGGCAATCCGGCGGCAAACGAGCAGGGCATCGTCAAGATGCCGAACGTCAACATGCTGATCGAAATGGCCGACATGCGGGAAGCCAACCGTTCTTACGAAGCCAACCTGCAGAGCATCAAGCAGTCACGCGATCTCATCAGCGCGACCATCGACCTCCTGAGGGCATCGCAATGATCGAGAGCATCAAGGGCGTCAACTCGCTCTTTTCCACCGGCGCCCTTTCGAGCGTCACCAACGACACCTCCAGCACCGCATCCCCTGCCGTCGCGCAGGGCACCGGTACGGGCATGAGCTTCGCCCAGGTGATGGGTGACATGGCGACGGAAGCGACCAATTCGCTCAGACTAAGCGAAACCAAGTCCTTCGAAGCCATCCAGGGCAAGGCGACGACCCGCGAAGTGGTCGACGCCGTCATGAACGCCGAGCAGACGCTGCAGACCGCCATCGCCATCCGCGACAAGGTCGTCACCGCCTATCTCGAAATAGCCAGAATGCAGATCTGAGGACCGGACATGAAAGCCCTTGCCATCGCCGCCACCGGCATGAACGCGCAGCAGACCAACCTTGAAGTCATCGCGAACAACATCGCGAACATCAACACGACCGGCTTCAAGCGCGCCCGCGCCGAGTTTTCCGACCTGCTTTACCAGACGGAACGCGCCGCAGGCGTGCCGAACCGCGCCAACCAGTCCGTCGTGCCGGAAGGCGCAATCGTCGGTCTCGGCGTGAAGACCGCCGCCGTGCGCAACCTGCACCTCCAGGGCGGCTTGACGAGCACGGGCAACTCCTTCGACCTCGCCCTGATCGGCCGCGGCTGGTTCCAGATCGAGGCGGCGGACGGCTCCACGCTCTATACCCGCGCCGGCGCCTTCAACACCAATGCCGATGGCCAGCTCGTCACGCTCGACGGCTACACGGTCGTGCCCGGCATCACCGTGCCGCAGGATGCGACGGAAGTCACCGTTAGCAAGTCCGGCCAGGTCTTCGCGACGGTCGGCGGCGACCAGCAGGACCTCGGCCAGATCACGCTGGCGAATTTCGTCAATGAAGCCGGCCTCGAGCCGCTCGGCGAAAACCTGTTCCGCGAAACCGCCGCCTCCGGCCCGGCCAATGTCGGCGCACCGGATGAAGCGGGCTTTGCCTACATCCAGCAGAATTACCTCGAAGCCTCCAACGTCGACCCGGTCAAGGAAATCACCGATCTCATCTCGGCGCAGCGTGCCTATGAGATGAACTCGAAGATCATCCAGGCGGCGGACGAAATGGCGGCCGTGGTCAGCAAGAACCTGAGATAACAACGGAATACGGGGAACATGATGTTTCGCCTGACAGCAGCTCTTCGCAGAGGAAAGACCGTCTCGGCCCACGGCCGTGCCGCCTTGCTCGCGCTCATCGGCCTGTTCGTGGCCGATGCCGCGCTTGCGGACATGCGCACCGCCGTCGTGCCGAAGCGCATCATCTATCCCGGCGAGGAGATCCAGGCGGGACAGCTCGAGGAGGTCGAGGTCACCAACCCGAACCTCGTCAAAGGCTATGCCGAAAACATCAATGCCGTCAGCGGCCTGATTTCGAAGCGCACGCTGTTGCCAGGGCGCGTCATCCTCACCTCGGCGCTGCGCGAGCCTTTTGCGGTTTCCCGCGGCACCACCGTCCAGCTCGTCTTCGACAATGGTTCTTTGGTTTTGCGCGCCTCCGGCACGCCTTTGCAGGATGCGGCGGTCGGCGAACTCATCAAGGTCCGCAACAAGGATTCCGGCGTGATCGTCTCCGGTACGGTCATGGGCGACGGAACCGTGCACGTGGTGGCGAAATGATGCGTTCCCTTTTCCTCCGCGTGCTGACCACAGTCACCTGCCTCGCCCTTGCTGTCGGTCCGGCGCTGTCGGC
Source organism: Shinella kummerowiae (assembly GCF_009827055.1). Classification (GTDB taxonomy): domain Bacteria; phylum Pseudomonadota; class Alphaproteobacteria; order Rhizobiales; family Rhizobiaceae; genus Shinella; species Shinella kummerowiae. The sequence goes on along the minus strand of NZ_WUMK01000002.1, from coordinate 105,692 downwards.
CGCCCGCATCAAGGACATCGCCTCGCTTCAGTCGGGCCGCGAAAACCAGCTCATCGGCTATGGTCTCGTCGTCGGCCTTCAGGGCACGGGCGACAGCATGCGTTCGTCGCCGTTTACCGAACAATCCATGCGGGCGATGCTGCAGAACCTCGGTATTTCGATGGTCGGCACGCAGACCCGCGCCAAGAATATCGCGGCCGTGCTCGTCACTGCGAACCTGCCGCCGTTCTCCAGCCCTGGCAGCCGCATCGACGTGACCGTCGGCTCGCTCGGCGATTCGACGTCGCTGCGCGGCGGTACGCTCGTCATGACGTCGCTGACCGGCGCCGATGGCCAGATCTATGCGGTGGCGCAGGGCTCGATCGTCGTCACCGGCGTCAGCGCCGCGGGCGACGCCGCGTCCGTCCAGCAGGGCGTGACGACCGCCGGTCGCGTGCCGAATGGTGCGATCATCGAGCGTGAGCTGCCCTCACGCTTCAAGGATTCGTCCGACCTCGTTCTGCAGCTTCGCAATCCGGACTTCTCGACAGCGGTCGGCATGGCGGATGCGATCAATCGTTATGCGTCGGCGCAATACGGCTCGCCGATCGCCGAATCGCGCGATTCGCAGTCCGTCTACGTTGCCAAGCCGAAGATGGCGGACCTCGCCCGCCTGATGGCCGATATCGAAAACCTCGTCGTCGAGACGGATGTACCGGCGCGCGTCGTCATCAACGAGCGCACGGGAACGATCGTCATCGGCCAGGACGTGCGGATTTCGCCGGTCGCCGTCAGCTACGGCACGCTCACCGTGCAGGTCAACGAGATGCCACGGGTGGTCCAGCCGGAGCCGTTCTCCGACGGCGAGACGGCGGTCGAGCCGAACACCGACATCCTCGTCCAGCAGGACGGCGGCCAGGTCGCCATGCTTGACGGTTCCAGCCTGCGCTCGCTCGTCTCCGGTCTGAACAGCATCGGCGTCAAGCCGGACGGCATCATCTCGATCCTGCAGAGCATCAAGACCGCAGGCGCCCTCCAGGCAGAACTGGTGCTGCAATGAAGACCGAGCCCACGCTTTCCGCCGCCGCAAGGGTCCTGGCCCGCAAGCTTGCCTTGCCGGTCGCCGGCTTTGTCCTGATGGCCATTCCCGGCGCCTTTGCCGAAGAGCGTCCCGTCATCTCCACCACCAGCGCGAGTGCCGACGAAATCCGTGCATTCTGCACCAACATCGCCGATGCCGCGCGTGACCAGCGCTATCTCATCCAGAAGCAGGAACTCGAAACCCTTCAGAAGGACGTCGACGAACGCATCAAGGTGCTGGAGACCCGGCGTGCCGAATACGAGGACTGGCTCAAGCGCCGCAACGATTTCCTGAAGATGGCCGAGGGCGGCCTGGTCGAAATCTACCGGAAGATGAAACCGGATGCCGCAGCCGCACAGCTCGCCGAGATCAATCCGGAGATTGCTTCGGCGATCGTGATGAAGCTGCCGGCGCGCCAGTCGAGCAGCATTCTCGGTGAAATGCCTGCCGACAAGGCAGCCCTTCTCACCCGCATAATCGCCATAGCCGGCAAAGCGAATACGTCAAAGGATCCGTCATGAAGAAGACCGCCTCCGCCCTGGCCGTCGTGCTGGTTTTGACGAGCTGCTCCAGCCAGGCCATCAACGAAATCGGCAAGGCGCCGTCGATGAGTCCGATCGGCAGCGGCCTCAACTATGCCGAAACGCCGCAATTGGCAGCCTATCCGAAGCAGCCGCGCACCGCCGCCGCCGGGTATTCGATCTGGAGCGACCAGCAGTCGGCGCTCTTCAAGGATTCGCGCGCCTTCAAGGTGGGCGACATCCTGACCGTCAACATCCGCGTCAACGACCGGGCGACCTTCGACAACAAGACCGACCGCTCGCGCACCAACAAGAGCGGCATGAATCTCGGTTTCGGCGCCAGCGGCGATCTGCCCGATCTCGAAGGGAAGGGTGACCTGACCTACGGCTCGTCGACCAGCACCAAGGGTGACGGCACAACGGAGCGCTCAGAAAAACTGAACCTGCTCGTCGCCGCGGTCGTCACCGGCGTCATCGAGAATGGCAACCTGCTGATCAGCGGTTCGCAGGAAGTGCGGGTCAATCATGAGTTGCGTATCCTCAATGTCGCCGGCATCGTGCGGCCGCAGGATGTCGATGCCGACAACATGATCGCCTACGAGCGTATCGCGGAAGCCCGCATCTCCTATGGCGGTCGCGGACGCCTGACCGAAGTGCAGCAGCCGCCGTGGGGCCAGCAGGCCATCGATCTGTTCTCGCCGCTCTGAGGCGGACCAGCCCAACAACCCGGGAAGAAGCAAATGGCGGAAGAAGCACAGGGCGACGTCCCGGAGAAGAAGAAGCCGACGCTGGTCATCACCATCGCGGCCATCGCCGTGCTGACGCTGCTGGCCGGCGGCGGAGGCTGGCTCGTCGGCAACATGCTGGCGCCACCCCCCGCCGAAAAGCCGGCGGAAGAGGTGGCGAAGGCCGAACCTGCCGGCGGCGCGGAAGGGGAGGCCGGGCAGGACGTGCCCCACATCTCCACCGAGGCGAACGGTATCGTGCTGCTCGATCCGATCACCAGCAATCTTGCCTACCCGTCGGACAACCGCGTTCGCCTTGAAGTCGCGCTCATGTTCCGGGGCGCGCCGGACGTTGCGCTCGCCGAAGAAATCCACCAGGACATCCTAGCCTATATGCGCACGGTCTCCCTCCAGCAGGTGCAGGGACCGCGCGGTTTTCAATATCTCCGGGAAGACCTACAGGAGCGGGTTGACCTTCGGTCCGAAGGGCGCGTAACCAACGTCATGTTCCGGACCTTTGTGATCGAATGATTCGAGCCCTTCTGACCTTCGTCGCCATGATGGCGATGACCGGTATGGCCTACGCCCAGCAGCAGTTGCAGCTGCCGGACGGGCTTCTCAATGGGCAGATCGACGGCTCGGCCGCCTCCTGGATCATCCGCACCTTCGGGCTGCTCACCGTCCTTTCGGTCGCGCCGGGCATCCTCATCATGGTGACGAGCTTTCCGCGCTTCGTCATCGCGTTCTCGATCCTGCGCTCCGGCATGGGGCTTGCCACCACGCCGTCCAACATGATCCTCGTGTCGCTCGCGCTGTTCATGACCTTCTACGTCATGGCGCCGACCTTCGACCGCGCCTGGCAGAACGGCGTCGAACCGCTGATCGCCAACCAGATCGACGAAACGGAAGCCGCCAAGCGCATTGCCGAGCCGTTCCGCGAATTCATGGTGGCCAATACGCGCGACAAGGACATCGAGCTGTTCATTTCGCTTGCCGAAGAGCGTGGCCAGACGGTCATGCAGAACAATGTCGCGGACCTGCGCGTCGTCATCCCGGCCTTCATGATCTCCGAAATCCGTCGCGGCTTCGAAATCGGCTTCCTGGTCGTTCTGCCCTTTCTCGTCATCGACATGATCGTCGCCACCATCACCATGGCCATGGGCATGATGATGCTGCCGCCGACCTCGATTTCACTGCCCTTCAAGATCCTGTTCTTCGTGCTCATCGATGGCTGGAATCTGCTCGTCGGCAGTCTCGTGCGGTCCTTCAGTTAGACCCCCTTAACCATACAGATTTACCCGTCGTTCACCCTGTTTCTCAGCGGTTTGCGCCCCCTTGCCCGATTTAAGAAGTTGGCAAGGATTGGCTGCGAGGTTTGGGCTCACACGACGGGTTTGGTATCCCTTCAGGTCTCTGGAGAAACCGAGTTGGCATGACGCCGAACCGCCGTAACCGGTAAGTTTTTTAGTCCGGTATGTCCCCCATCAGTATTTCGTTCAAAGGGACAAACAGAATGTCGAGCATTCTCACCAACACCTCTGCCATGGCAGCTCTCCAGACGCTGCGCACGATCAACAACGACATGGAAACGACGCAGGGCCGCATTTCGTCCGGCCAGCGCGTTGGCGCGGCCAAGGACAACGCTGCCTACTGGTCGATCGCGACCACCATGCGTTCCGACAATGCAGCCCTTTCCGCTGTTCAGGACGCCCTCGGCCTCGGCGCCGCCAAGGTTGACGTCGCCTACGGCGGTGTCGAAGCTGCCATCGACGTCGTCAAGACGATCAAGCAGAAGCTCGTCACCGCAACCGAGCAGGGCGTTGACAAGGTCAAGGTCCAGGAAGAAATCACCCAGCTCCAGGACCAGCTGAAGAGCATCGGCGCTTCCGCCACGTTCAACGGCGAAAACTGGCTGGCCGGCGGCTCCGCTGAAACCACCGTTGTCACGGGCTTCGTGCGCGGCGATGACGGCACGGTCAAGGTCACGACGGCTACCTACGACTCGGCTGCAAACGCCCTGTTCGGCGCCTATGACCCGTCCACCGGCGAAGTCGACGACAGCACCGGTTACCTGGCCGACACGCTCGCTATCGAGCTGACCGACGCCACGACCGACGCCGAAGTTGCCGGCCACCTCGACACGATCGAAACGGCTCTGACCAACCTTGCCAAGGCTGGTTCGAACCTGGGCTCGCTCTCCATGCGCATCGGCCTCCAGGAAGACTTCGCTTCGAAGCTGACCTCTGCTCTCGACAAGGGTATCGGCCGTCTGGTCGACGCTGACATGAACGAGGAATCGACCCGCCTGAAGGCTCTGCAGACCCAGCAGCAGCTCGCTATCCAGTCGCTGTCGATCGCGAACTCCAACTCGCAGAACATCCTCTCGCTCTTCCGTTAATAGACGGACGGGAAACGGCGCGGAGGCTGACCCGCGCCAGACCCCAAAGGAAAGGCCGCACCCGGAAACGGGCGCGGCCTTTTTTATTTTTTTTGGCGCGAAAGAATTCCTTAACTTTATTGCGGTTTTCTGGGGACATCGAAACGGTGGGTTAACCAAAAAACTTAACCGGTTGGCAGGCATGATGCTGACCACCGTTCCCCGGTAACATCCGGAATGCCCTTCCTCAGTCAGCCACTCAAGGGGCACTTTTAACATGACCAGCATTCTGACCAACGTCGCGGCAATGTCCGCGCTCAATACCCTGCGCTCTATCGGCAGCGCCATGGAAACCACGCAGGGCCGCGTCTCGTCCGGCATGCGCGTCGGTGAAGCCGCCGACAACGCCGCCTATTGGTCGATCGCTACCACCATGCGCTCCGATAACATGGCGCTTTCCGCCGTTCAGGACGCCCTCGGCCTCGGCGCCGCCAAGGTAGACACCGCCTATGCCGGTATGGAAGCCGCCATCGACGTCGTGAAGGAAATGAAGAAGAAGGTCACCGCGGCAACCGAACAGGGCGTCGACAAGGCCAAGGTTCAGGAAGAAATCACGCAGCTCCAGCAGCAGCTGGTCTCGATCGCTTCGGGCGCCGCCTTCAACGGCCAGAACTGGCTCGTATTCGACAGCACCGCTGCCGACGCAGTCGCAGACAAGACGATCGTTTCGGGCTTCGTTCGCGACGCTGGCGGCACGGTCAAGGTCAACACCACGGTCTACACGCTCGACGAACTGACCGCCGATGGCCAGAACGTTCTGTTCGGCACGGTCGACACGTCCGACCACACCCAGAGCGCCGGTGGTATCCTCGGCACGGCTGGTGACGACATCGACCCGACCGGCAACACCTACACCATCACCGACACCGTCGTGACGCTCGACATCTCGGCCTTCGACGACGCAGAAATGGCTGAAGCCCTCAACCTGACGGAAGCCGCCATCCAGCTGATGACCAAGGCTGCTTCGCAGCTCGGTTCGATCTCCATGCGCATCGACCTGCAGGAAGACTTCGCTTCCAAGCTCATCGACGCCATCGACAGCGGTATCGGCCGCCTCGTCGACGCCGACATGAACGAAGAATCGACCCGCCTCAAGGCCCTGCAGACCCAGCAGCAGCTCGGTATCCAGGCCCTGTCGATCGCCAACTCCTCGGCCGAAGGCATCCTCACGCTCTTCCGTTAATCGGAAGAGGAGGCTCGAACCCTTCGCATTATTCAGAAGGCCCCGGTTTTGCCGGGGCCTTCGTCGTTCATGGGCAGGCGCCTTAGAGCGGCGCGTGCAGGAAGGTCGCCATTGCAGCATTCTCTGCCTTCCGGGCGAGATAGAGCCTGGCGGTATCGAGCGCCTCGCGGATGGTCACATCCATGTCGAGATAGCGGTATGTGCCGAGCCGCCCGACAAAGGTGACGCCGCTTTCCTGTTCGGCGCGGGCGACATACTCGGTGAGCTGCGCCTTCTCCTCGACCAGCCGGATCGGGTAGTAGGGGATGTCCTGCGGTTCGCAGGCGCGCGAGAACTCGCGGTAGCAGACGGAGCCGGCATGCTCCTCCCAGGGCGAGAAATGTTTGTGCTCGGTGATCCGGGTATAGGGCACGGAAACGTCGCCGTAGTTCATCACCGCACAGCCCTGGTAGTCGCCGTCATAGGTGAAGCGCTCGAAATCGAGCGTGCGATAGCCGAGCCGGCCAAGCTCGTAGTCGAAATAGCCGTCGAGCGGTCCGGAATAGAAGACGTGGGCGTAGTCCTCGGCGGCATCCCGATTAAACACGGTGTCCAGCGTCACCGTGATGTTGGGATGATCGAGAATGCGCTCGATCATGTCCGTATAGCCGTTTTCCGGCATGCCCTGGTATTTGTGGAAGAAATAGTTGTCGTCGTAGTTGAAGCGTACCGGCAACCGCTTGAGGATCGACGCCGGAAGCGCTGTCGGCGAGCAGCCCCATTGCTTCTGGGTGTAGCCCTTGAAGAAGGCCTCATAGAGGTCGTTGCCGACGAAGCGCAGCGCCTGCTCCTCGAAGGTCTGCGGATCGGTGATCGTCTTGTCCGCCTGGTCCTCGAGGAAGGTGCGGGCCTCGTCCGGCCGGAAGGTCTTGCCGAAGAACTGGTTGATCGTGTGCAGGTTGACCGGCAGCGAATAGACCTGACCGCCGCTCGTCGTCTTCACGCGGTTCTTGTAGGGCATGAAGGTCGTAAAGCCATTCACATAGTCCCAGACCTCGGTGTCGTCGGTGTGGAAGATGTGCGGGCCGTAGATGTGCACCATCACGCCGGTCGCTTCGTCCCGTTCCGTGTGGCAGTTCCCGGCAATGTGGCTACGCGAATCGATGATCTCGACCTTGTAGCCCTCCTGTGCGAGCTCGCGACCGATGACGGCGCCGGAAAGCCCGGCGCCTACAATGAGGATTTTCTCTTTCACACCCATGCCAATCTGTCCTGAATTGAACCTGTCGCGTCAGCCTGCGGCCCGCAGCCGTGGTGCATCTGCCGGAAACAGCCGGTCGCGCATCAAGACTTCGTAGGCTTCGATCAGCGCGGTTGGATCCCAGCCGCGCTCCTGCGGGCCAAAGCTCAGATGGCTCACCATGAAGTCGGAATAGATCGCGGACGGCCGCTCCAGGAAGGTCGGCACGCCGATGGTGAGGGCGTGTTCGTCATCGCCCTGCGGCAGCGCCATGTGGCGCAGGTCGCGCCCCAGCCAGGCGATGAAGTTGATCGACTGCCGTTCGGTCCAGTCGACGACGGGCTCGGGGAGGGGCAACGCCGCGCCGCCGGTGCTAAGGAAGAAGGCATGCAACTGCGTCGCGCGTTCCGCGCTCTCCCAGAGAGAGCCGCCAAAACCGCCCGGCGGCCTTTCGAAATCGCCGACACTTGCCGGAATGGAACCCGCCTGCTGCTGGAAGTAGGCGCATACCCCATTGTTCACGACGTTTGCCGACACGACGAAGTAGTGCGGATTGGCACGGCGGAACTGGATGAAGCCATCCAGCTTGTCGATGTCGAGATAGACGATGTCATCGTCGCACTTCAGGAAGACGGCGTCGGCGAAGGCGTCGATCCGTGTCGCGTAATATTCGTAGGCCTGGAAATAGGGCAGCTGCTCGCGCGGATTGCCGATATAGCGCCGGGTCCGGGCATTGACGTCGCAGAGTTCCAGATCGGCGCCCCAGCCGCCGCGAATGAGAACCGACGCGCCGGCGCCAAGGTTCAGCTCCGGCCAGGTGCCGATCGTCGCATCGTTGATGCGCAGCGTCGGCACGCCCGCCGAATCGAGCATCAGCACGACCTCATTGGGCTGTCCCGGAGACAGGGCGCCCGGCGTCGGCTTGATCCAGAGATTGGCCTGGTTGTCCCGGTCGAAATTCTGCAGCTGGTCGCGCGTGATCTTGCGCAGCGCCGAATGGGTGTTTTTCCAGCCGCCGACCACGATCTCGTAGCACTCCTGCGACCGATCGTTCGGAACGATCGCGATGTGCAGGTCGTGACGGATCCGTGCGCTCGTGCGGAAGGAGGCCTGCGGCGTGACGGTCCCTGCTGTCTGATACGGCACCTTCGAGCCCATATAGCGGGCAGGGCCGAATTCCCGGGTCACCCAGGCGTAGTCGTCGTCCGCGCGGGTGAAATCCCAGATATGCCACTCGTCGATGATCCCGAGATCCAACGCCCGTCGGACGTATTGGGTCAGGATTTCCATCCGTTTCTGCCGTCCGGCAAAGGTCACCAGGATAACTGGGGTCATGCTGTCCTCGTCATTCAGAATTGTCGATCACTGCCACGCTGACGACCGCCGGATGGTTATACGGCAGCGGTCCAGAGGCGAGCGTCGGGTGAAAGTGGTGCGAAGTCGTTCAGGATGGAAAGCTGCGCGCGGTAGCGCTGCCTGTAGGCCTCGTCGTCTTCGAAATCGATATTCGCGGCTGCAAGCTCGGCACCCACCTCGTAGTAGAGGTCGAGGTTGCGCAGGTCCGGCACGGGCGTCTCGCCACGCTCCGCTTCGCCCTGCATCTGCCAGAACAATTCTTCGAGCCGGCGGGCAAGGGCCGGCATGTCGCGCAGCGCGCAGGTTTCCCGTTGCTGCAGGAGCGAAGCCTTGACCGCGGCAAGACGCGCCGGATCCTTCGCGAAGGCGACCGCCTGGTGCACGTAGTCGTCCGGGCTCTTGCAGACGAGTTCGGGAATGCCGGCCGCCACGACGATGCTGGCGCAGAAGCGCGAGGCGAAACTCTTGCCCGCGACGGTCAGCACCGGCAGACCCTGGGTGATGGCGTCGGCGGCGGTAGAATGCGCGCCATAGGGGAAGGTGTCGAGGAACAGGTCGGCAAGGCCGATGCGGGCGAGATGATCCGGGTTCTGGGTCTTGCCGGCAAAGATCAGCCGCTCCGGCGCGACGCCCGCCTGTTCTGCCATCTGTTTGACGCGCTCGTTGACGCTGTCATCGCCGACCAGCAGCCACAGCACGCTGCCCGGCGTGGCGGTGAGGATGGCCATCCAGCGGGCAAAGCAGTTGGCGGTGATCTTCTGCATGCCGTTGAAGCTTGCGAAGACGAAGGCGTCTTCCGGCAGGCCGACCGCCGCCCGGGTCGGGCGCGGGTTGACGGTGCGCTTGCGGTCCACCGGCTGATTGCAGGGGATGCGAAGCACCTTCTCGGTATAATACAGCTCATTTTCCGGCGGCACGATCTGGTCGTCGGCGATCATGTACTGGTGATACGGGCTGGCCATCGTTCCGGGATAGCCGCAGAAATTCACGATCACCGGGGCCGGGCGATAGGCGAAGATTTTCGTGCGGGCGTGTTTGGTATAGCCATTGACGTCGATCAGCACGTCGATCTCGTCGGCGACGATCTGCCGGGCCGCGTCGATGTCACTCAACTTGGTAATGTCGCACCAATGATCGACCGCAAGCTTGATGCGCGCCTGCGTCTGGTCGAGCACGACCGGCTCGCCGCAATAGTATGCGAAGACCTCGACATTGGACTTGTCGTGCAGTTCGAGCAGCTCGCTCAGCGCAAAACCAACGGCATGCTGGCGCAGGTCGGAGGAAACGTAACCGACGCGCAGGCGCTGGCCGGTTCCGCTCTTGTGGCGCACGGGCTTGCGCACGAAAGCCTTGAGATCGGCCGGTCGGCCGACGGTCGCCTGGCAGTAGCGGTGCGCCTTGGCCATGTGAAAGAGGGGATCATCCGTGTAGCAGGCGATCGTCATGGAGGACATCGCGTCCATGAACTGCCGCGAGGTGATGTGGGTCGACGGCGCGACGACCGGCCATTTGCACTGGCGCATACGAAGCGAAATCCAGTGCTGGGCGGCCTCGGTACGCGAGGGCTGCAGCTCCATGGCCTGCCAGAGGGCGGCTTCCGCCTCTTCGAGATTGCCGGTTGCTTCCAGAACACGGCCGATATGCTGGAGGCTCAGCAGACGGTTGTTGATCTTGTCGGGCGTAATGTCCGCCGTCGCATCCGCAAAGGTGCGCCATTGCTGGACGGCCTGCCCCGTCAGGCCGCAATCCTCCAGCGTCCGCCCGAGATTGATATGGGCCTGGCCGAACTGCGGGCTCATCCGGATCGCCGCGCGCAGGGCGTGGATCGTCGCGGCGGTGTCCCCCGCCTTGGAAAGCGATACCGCGAAATTGAAATAGGCGAGATGCAGCAGCGGATTGGTGTCGTTGAAGGCGATCCAGGTCTTGTAGAGCTCGATGGCCGGCAGGGTGGCGCCGCCAGCGGCAAGGGCTTCCGCGGTCTGGAACAGCTCGGCGAGCGAAAGCTGCTGGTTGCGGGCGCGCCCAAGCAGGTTGAGGAGCGGTGCGTTCGGATCAGGAACGATGGGGGTGCTGACGGTCATGGACATCCTGCGGCAAGTGGCCTGCTGGCCGGGCTGTTGAACGACTCGCAAAGGAGCTCGTTTGCCTTGCTATCGGAGTTGTCTTGCGTCGGGCTGATCGTTTTTCGCGGCGGGGATGGCGTGGGGTGCGGGTTCGTGTGCCCCATGCCCAAAAGAAAAGCGGCGCGGTAAGAACCGCGCCGCCAGTTTTCGGGATCGATCGTCCGGATCAGACGTCGTTGTAGGCTGCGATGATCGCTTCGACCTGCGAGCTGTTCAGCGCGCCGATCTGCTGGCTGGTGAAGGCCCGCGCCTGTTCCGAGCTCAGGGCACCGATGTCCTCGGTGGAGAGGCCCGGCAGTGCCTTGACGTTGATTGCGGCGATCTCGTCCGACGTGAAGGTCGCGATCTCGTCCGAAGCCAGCGCATCGAGTGCGGCAGAGCTGAGCGCCGCGATCTGCGTGCTCGTCAGAGCCTCGACCTGGTCGGAGGTGAGCGTTGCGACCTGGGCCGTGCTGAGGGCTGCGATCTGCGTGCTCGTCAGGGCTGCGACCTGGTCGCTGTCGAGCGACGAGATGGCGTCGGTCGTGAGCGCTTCGATCTGCTTGGCCGTCAGGGCGACGATGTTGTCGGAGGTCAGACCGTCAACCTGGTCGGAGGAGAGGACGCCGATCTGTGCCGTTGTCAGCGAGGCAAGCTGGCCGGTGCTCAGGGCGCTGATCTGTTCGCTGCTGAGGAAGGACACGATGTCGGTCGACAGGCCGGCCAGAACCTTGGTGCTGATGGCGGCGACTTCGTCAGACGAGAAGGTACCGATCTCGTCAGAGCTCATCGTGCCGAGCGCTGCGGCGCTGAGGGCTGCGATCTGCGTGCTCGTCAGGGCGTCGACCTGGTCCGACGTCAGGGTTGCGACCTGCGCGGTGGTCAGGGCGGCAACCTGCTTGGAGGTCAGGGCTGCGACCTGGTCACTTTCCAGCGATGCGATCGCATCAGTGGTCAGAACTGCGACCTGGGTGGCAGTGAGGGCCGTGATCACGTCGGAGCTGAGACCGTCGAGCTGATCGGAGGTCAGGGTTGCGACCTGCGCAGTGGTCAGAGCGGCAACCTGGGCAGAGCTCAGGGCTGCGATCTGATCGCTGGCGAAGTTCCCGATGGCAGCGGTGGACAGAGCGGCCAAGACCTTGGTGCTGATGGCGGCGATTTCATCAGAGGTGAACTTACCCAGTTCTTCGGAGGTCATCGTGCCGAGTGCCGCGGCGCTGAGGACGGCGATCTGGTCGCTGTCGAGAGCTTCGACCTGGTCGGAGTTCAGCGAGTCGATCTGAGCAGAGGTGAAGGATGCAACCTGCTTGGCCGTGAGGGCGGCGATCTGGTCGCTGTCGAGCGACGAGATTGCGTCGGTCGTGAGCGCTTCGATCTGCTTGGCCGTCAGGGCGACGATGTTGTTGCTGGTCAGACCATCGACCTGATCGGACGTCAGGACGCCGATCTGGGCTGCGGTCAGGGCTGCAACCTGCTTGCTGCTGAGAGCGGCAATCTTGTCGCTGTCGAGGTTGGCGATGGCAGCGGTCGAAAGGGCAGACAGAACCTTGGTCGAGATGGCTGCGACTTCATCGGACGTGAAGGTCGCGATCTCGTCGGAGGACATCGTGTTCAGCGCTGCGGCGCTGAGGGCTGCGATCTGCGTGCTGCTCAGAGCCTGGACCTGGTCGGAGGTCAGTGCGTCGACCTGGGCGGAGCTCAGGGCTGCGACCTGCTTCGACGTCAGGGCTGCGATCTGGTCGCTTTCGAGCGATGCGATGGCATCGGTCGTGATCGCCGTGATCTGCTTGGCGGTCAGGGCAATGATGTTGTCGGTCGACAGGCCGTCCAGCTGATCGGAGGTCAGAACACCGAGCTGGGCGTTGGTGAGGGCAGCAACCTGCTTCGACGTCAGGGCTGCGATCTTGTCGCTGTCGAAGTTTGCGATCGTTGCGGTGGACAGGCTGGACAGCACCTTCGTGGAGATGGCGGCGACTTCGTCAGATGTGAAGGTCGCGATCTCGTCGGAGGACATCGTGTCGAGCGCCACGGCACCGAGGGCCGCGATCTGCGTGCTGGTCAGGGCCTGAACCTGATCGGAGGTCAGGGCGTCGACCTGGCCGGTCGTCATTGCAGCCACCTGCTTGGCCGTCAGGGCAGCCACCTGGTCGCTTTCGAGCGATGCGACGGCATCAGTCGTGAGCGCCGTGATCTGCTTGGCGGTCAGGGCAACGATGTTGTCGGAGGACAGGCCGTCGAGCTGATCGGAGGTGAGAACGCCGATCTGGGCGGTGGTGAGGGCGGCGATCTGCTTGCTGTTCAGGGCGCCGATCTGTGCGCTGTCGAAGTTTGCGATCGTGGCGGTCGAGAGGGCCGACAGGACCTTCGTGCTGATTGCGGCGACTTCGTCAGACGTGAAGGTCGCGATCTCGTCGGAGGACATCGTGCCGAGTGCCGCTGCGCTGAGGGCCGCGATCTGGACGCTGTCGAGGGCGTCGATCTGGTCGGAGGTCAGGACGTCGACCTGGGCAGAGGAGAGGGCAGCGACCTGCTTGGCCGTCAGGGCAGCGATCTGGTCGCTGTCGAACGATACCAGCGCGTCGGTCGTGAGCGCCGTGATCTGCTTGGCGGTCAGCGCGGCGACGTTGTCGGAAGACAGGCCGTCGATCTGATCCGACGTCAGGACGCCGATCTGGGCGTTGGTGAGAGCCGCGACCTGCTTGGAAGTCAGGGCAGCGATCTTGTCGCTGTCGAGGTTTGCGATGGTCGCCGTCGAGAGGCTCGAAAGAACCTTGGTGGAGATGGCTGCAATCTCATCGGAGGAGAAGGTTGCAATTTCTTCCGAGGTCATCGTGCCGAGTGCGTCGGCGCTCAGCGCTGCGATCTGGGTGCTGCTCAGAGCGGCAACCTGGTCGGAGTCGAGGATGGCGACCTGTGCGGTCGAGAAGGCTGCGATCTGCTTGGCGTTCAGGGCGCCGATCTGGTCGCTGTCGAGCGATGCGACGGCATCGGTCGTGAGCGCCGTGATCTGCTTGGCGGTGAGAGCGGCAACCTGGCCGCTTGTCATGCCGTCGATCTGGTCCGAGGTCAGGACGGCGATCTGCGCGCTGGTCAGCGATGCGACCTGCTTGGTGCTGAGGGCGCCGATCTGATCGCTGTTGAAGTTTGCGATGGCGGCGGTGGAGAGGCTTGCCAGAACCTTGGTGGAGATGGCGGAGACTTCATCCGAGGTGAAGGTGCCGATTTCGTCCGAGGTCATCGTGCCGAGGGCGGCCGCGCTGAGGGCTGCGATCTGCGTGCTCGTCAGGAGATCGACCTGATCGGAATTCAGCTGGTTGATCTGCAACGTGCTGAGCGCGTTCATCTGCGCCGAGGTGAGGCCGCCGATGTTGGTGGAGCCCAGCGCATCCATCTGCGAAAGGGTGAGGCCGGTGATGGCGGCGGCGGTGACGGCGCTGATCTGGGTCGAGGAGAAGGCCGCGAGGTCTTCGGTTTCGAAAGCCGCGATCTGCGTGGAGCTCAGCGCCTTGATCTGCGTGCTCGTGAGAGCTGCGACGTCGGTTGTGGTGAGGTTCGCGATCGCGGTCGACGAGAGCGCCCGGATCTGGTTGATCGAAAGAGATGTGACGATTGAAGTCATGAACGCGCCCTTGATGGTTGGCTGACCACAAACGTCAATGCCCTGCGAGTCGCAGCGCAAAGGGCCTGTTCGGCGCCTTTACGGCATACTCAGCATGTCCCTGCGCTTGCTGCAGCGTTGGACGTCCCCCCGGACCCGTCATTGGCTTCGCAATTCGGGTGTCCTCGCGGACGATAACTTGTTTTCATGGAACATGACTCGAACGAGCCAGCGTATCGGAAGGGCATCATGCTTCCAGAGCCAGAAGGCGGCTCCGATCCCCACGCCAGTGGTTGCAGGCCCTATACGGGTAGAAGTCCTACAACTAAGCAAAGTTCTAAGCAGGAACCTCTAATAATGCGTTAATGAGATGCAACACATCCTTGCAATTCCAAAAGCGGCCTGACCTGAAACGGAACGGTCGTTTGCCAAAATCGCACGGTATCGTGCCACTTACAGGCAGGGCGTGTCATGGTTTTGTCGCGGAAAGGTTGAAAACCGTAAAAACCTGCCATCGCTCGTTTACGCTTTTTTCATTTTCCTTTCCAAATCCTTAACGGCGTTAACCATTTGTTAACCATTGGCCGTTAACCAATCATTAAGAACGATGGACTGACGCCCAGGGCAAACGAGCGGCGTCGGTTGCATGAAGCCTCCCATCGTTACCGGTCCCCCGCCTCACTCCGGCATGTCCCCGACAATCACTTACTCAGGGCAAATGCCAATGACCAGCATCTTGACCAACTCCGCCGCCATGGCTGCGTTGCAGACCCTCCGTTCGATCGACAACAGCCTCGAGACGACGCAGGCGCGTGTCTCCTCCGGCATGCGCGTCGAAACCGCCGCCGACAACGCCGCCTACTGGTCGATCGCGACCACCATGCGCTCCGACAACCGCGCCATCTCCACCGTCGCCGACGCGCTCGGCCTCGGTGCCGCCAAGGTCGATACCGCCTATACCTCCTTGGAAAGCGTCATCGACGTGATGAGCGAGATCAAAGCCAAGCTGGTCGCCGCGCGAGAGCCGGGCGTCGACAAGACCAAGATCAACGACGAAATTTCCGAATTGAAGAACCAGCTCATTTCGGCGGCTCAGTCGGCCTCCTTTTCTGGCGAGAACTGGCTTTATAATACCGGTGACGACGCTCTCGGCATAAAATCCGTCGTTGCCTCCTTCGTGCGAAGCGCCGACGGCAACGTCAAGGTCACCACGCTCGACTTCGACACCGCGAACTCCGTGCTGATCGACATCGAAACACCCGAGCAGGGTTACCTCACCAAACCCATCGATCTTGCCGACGTCATGGAGAACCCGCCAGCGTTCGGTCCATACTCCATCATCAACATGGACGATCTCGGCAACCCCGCTGATGACACTGTGGTGCAGCTCAGGGCCGATACGACCTACGAAGAAATCGATGGCATGATCAGTGTCACGGATTTCATCCTCAAAGGCCTGACGAACGCGGCCTCCACGCTCGGCGCCATCACCAAGCGCATCGAGATGCAGGAAAGCTTCGTCGCCTCGCTCGGCGACGTGATCGACAAGGGCATCGGCCGCCTGGTCGATGCCGACATGAACGAGGAATCGACGCGGTTGAAGGCACTGCAGACCCAGCAGCAATTGGGTATCCAGTCGCTCTCGATCGCCAATTCGAGCGCAGAAAACATCCTCCAGCTCTTCCGTCAGTAAGGGCAGGGAGGTCTTGCTTCCGCCCGGCCGTGGTCATCGGCCGAGGCGGGCGGTTGGGCCGCGCGATTTGCCCTGGCGCGGCCCAACACCTTTCATCTTCATCCTCGCACAAGTTTGGACCCCTAGGTTCGATGGCACGATCAGGAAGATTGTGTGCCTTTCCTCTTCCGGAAGGCTCGATGTCGAGGAGACAGGTCAGCGGTGGTGTCAGCTTCCAGTGTTTACGAGAGCGAGCGTCGAAACGGTCCGCGGGGTTCCCGTCGGGCCCTGTTTGCATTCGTCCGGCACGCGGCAGGGCTGGAGGGCGCGGCATGAGTGTGCAACTCGCCCGTTACCTCAAGGATTTCGGCGCACCGCCGCGTGCGAAGACGCCGACCTTCTCGTCGCCGTCGTTCACGCAGACCAATGACGTTGCCGGGGCCGAGCCCCTCGCGATGCCGTTCGCAGAACCGCAGGTCGATGTTGCGGCGGAGCGCGCCGAGGCCTTTGCCGAAGGTCGCGCGGAAGCCGAGGCAGAGTTTGCCGCAAGGCACGAGGCGGACATGACCGCTTTGAATGATGCGCATCAGGCCGAGCTTGACGCCCTCAAGGCGCGCTATGAGCAGGACTATGCGGACGCGCTGGCCAAACGGTTTTCCGGACTGACCGCCGAGGTTGCCGATCTTGTCGCGGCCCAGACCGCGCAGGTCCTGGCGCCCATCATGAGCCTTGTGCTTACCAAGGGCGCGGTTGCCGATCTTGCGCGCATGATCACGGAAGGTCTTGCGGGCGGCGAAGGTGTCACGGTTACGGTGAAGGGGCCGGCAAACCTCTTCGAACAGTTGAAATCGCATTTCGAAGATAGCATGCCCGTCTTCAAGCATGTCGAAATGCAGGATGTCGATCTGACGGTGGAGTTTGGCGAAACCGTCCTGGTAACGCGAATGGCGGCCTGGGCCGATACCGTACGCAAGGTGCTTGCATGAGCGAAGGCGAAAATCATCACCACGGCAAGAACGAGATCATCATCGTCAAGCGACATGGCGATCATGAGGGTGACCATCATTCGGCCGCCTGGAAGATCGCCTATGCCGACTTCATGACGGCCATGATGGCGTTCTTCCTCGTGATGTGGCTCGTCAATGCCGCCAACGAGAAGACGCAGGCCTCCGTCGCCTCCTATTTCAACCCGATCAAGCTGACCGACGACAAGCCGGCCGACAAATCGGTGAAGAAGCCGGCCAACAGCGCCGAAGGCGAGGCGACGCAGGACAAGTCCAAGGAACAGGGCCAACAGCAGGCAAGCGGCAACGGCGCGGAAAGCGGCAAGGACGAGAAGACCACGGCCGGCGAGGAGACCCAGTACTCCGAGGCCAATTTCTTCGATAATCCCTATTCGGTGCTCTCCGAAATCGCGCAGGAAGTCGGCCAGCAGGCGAATGTGAGCGCCAAGGGCGAGGGCGGTGCGGCCAATTCCGGCCCGTCCACCGGCGCCAGCGGCGGCGAAGCCTATCGCGATCCGTTCGATCCGGACTTCTGGACGCAGCAGGTCGACATCTCGCAGGCAACCAGCGCCGGCAGCGAGGGCAAGACCGTCCAGGAGGCACTCGCCAAGGAAGAGGCGGAGAAGGCCGAAGCTGCAAAGGCCGAGGCGGAAGCTGCGAAGGTTGAAGCCGAACAGGTTGCTGCCGACGAAGCCAAGACCAAGGAAGACAAGGAAGCGGCCGAGCTGGCAAAGCAGATCAACAAGGAGATCGGCACGCTCGGCAAGCTGGCGGAAGGCCTGACGGTCACGCCGGCCGAAGGCGGCCTGCTCGTCAGCCTGACAGATCAGCTCGATACGCCCATGTTCAACATCGGTTCGGCCGTACCCCAGCGCGACATGGTGCTGGCGATGGAGAAGATCGGCAAGATCCTCGCAAGCCGTCCGGGCGCCATCGCGATCCGCGGTCATACGGACGCCCGTCCCTTTGCCGGTGGCAAGAACGACAACTGGCGGCTCTCGATGGATCGCGCGCAGAGCGCCTACTACATGCTGGTGCGCGGCGGGCTTGAGGAGAAGCGCGTGAGCCAGGTGACGGGCTTTGCCGACCGGCGCCTCAAGGTGCCGACCGATCCGATGGCCGACGCCAACCGCCGCATCGAAATCCTCATCCAGGCGGAAGGCGGCTGACGCCATGGACCGGTTGCGGCGCCTCTTTCTGATGGGTTCGGTCCTCTGCGGCATTGCTTCCGCGGCCACGCCCGCCTGCGCGGAGGATCTCGACGATCTCGCGCCCTACAAGATGATCCGTTCGCTGCAATATGTGCAGGACACGGTGGCGCTCGGCGACCATTCCGCAATGGAGATGCAGCGCTTTCTGCTGTCCACCATCGACGAACGGTTTCGCACGGCGGACGCCGCGATTTTCGATGACCCTCGCAACGTGGACGCAGCACTCGTCTACGCCATGAGCGGCGGCAACCCGGAGACGCTGGAGCTTCTCATCAAGCGGGATGTCGACGGTCATTTCGATTCCCGCCTCACCGATGCGCTGCGCAGTTATCTGAGCGGCCGCGGCAGCCAGAGCGTGAAGTCGCTGGCCGACATCTTTCCGGAATACAAACGCGCGCGGGTCGGCCCCTATCTGGCGCTGGTGTCCGCTAACTCGGTCATCCGCAAGGATCCCGCGCTGGCGCTGACCTATTTCGATTGGGCGCGGCTGGTGGCCCCCGGCACGATCGTCGAAGAGGCGGCACTGCGCCGCTCGGTCTATGTCACGAGCGAGGCCGGCTGGATCGACAAGAGCATGGTCTATGCGAACCGCTACGCGCGGCGCTACCTGCGCTCGCCCTATGCCAGCCAGTTCGCCGACCTCTTCGTGAAGCTCGCCGTCGATCATTTCGAGGCGATCAAGGAAGAGGATATTCTCGAGGTCCTGTCCTTCATGGATGTGCCGCGGCAGCGGGAGGTCTATCTGCGCATGGCGCGGCTCGCCGCGATCTCGGGCAAGAACAAACTCGCCTCGCTCGCCGCCGAACGCGCGCAGATGCTGTCCGAGGACGGGGAGAATACGCCGCGGGTCCTGGCCGATCTCTATTCCGGGCTGGCCTCGGTTCCCTCCGGCGATGTCTCGTCTGCCATGGAATCCATCATCGCCATTCCGGACGACAGGCTTTCCGAGAAGGACCGCGCCTTGAAGGCTGCGGCCAAGGCGGTTGCCGAAGAGGTGCTGCGCGCACCACAGGCGGCGCTGACCGAAACAGAGGCGGCCGCGGTGCCGGAACAGTCCGAAGACGCGTCCTATGCGGGCCTGAATGAGGCGGAAACGGCGGAGCGGTCGATGGATCCGCAGGCAGGCGCGGGGGAAACCCCGATCGCCACCGCCGCCGAGCCGGACGAGAAGAAGAAAGAGCAGGCGGCGGAGACGGGCATTGATCCGGCGTTCGATACATTCGTATCGAGTGGCCGGTCCAAGCTCGACGAGATCGACGCGCTCTTGAAAGGAGAAGGCAGTTGAGCAACACCGCGAACGGAATTTTGGGTGCCGCGCAGAACCAGGCGTCGGCGAAGAACAAGGTCGGATACGCGAAGACCGCGGGGACCGTTCCCAAAACTGGCGATTTCGCCAGCACCGTGGCAAACCTTGCCGGTCGTGGAGGCGAGGGAGGCCGCAAGGGCGCCAACCTGTCGATCCAAACCGCTGGTGCTGCGGCGCGCTCCGTACCGGCCGAGCAGACTGGTGATACGCGGGTCAGGACGTCGAGTTCGAACCTGCCCGGCATTGCTGAAGCGCTGCGCAGGGCCGGCGCCGAGGGGGCCGAAAAGGCTGCTGTCAGGTCTGATGAACTCGCTGGCTTAAAGATCCCGACAGGCAAGGCTGTGCCTGGTGACGCTCTGCCAGGTGATGCCAAGCCGGACCGTGCTGTGCCGACCGATGCTGTACCCGGTGAAAAGGCCGGGGTCATTTCCGGTGGGAAAGCGGATGTCGACAGCGGAACAAAGGCCGCGACGCGGCGCGATGGCGACCCGATCGCGAAAACAGACAAGATCCTGGACGAAAAGGTCCCGGTATTTCATGATCTTGCCGACAAGTCGGCTGAGAAACTGCCGGCCGAAACACAGGGCAGGGTCAAGAACGAGTCCACCGACCGCAAATCCGACAAGGCCGCGGATGTCGAAGCCGGCGCCGTGCCGGATACCGGCAACGCCGTGGATGTCGGCAATCTGCTGGCGCTTCTCGCTGCTCCGAATGCCGCCGCGCAGGCCATGACCAATGGCCAGGCGATCGCGGCCGCGGCAGGCGGGCAGACTGGCGACGAGCAGCCGGATGGCAAGGCGGCGGACCTCGTCGATATCCACGCCGATGTCTCCTCGGCCCTGGCGGATGATGCGACGCATGCCGATGCGGCTGCTGTCGACATGGCCGCAACCAAGTCGGAATCCGATGCCGATCAGCTCTTCCGGCTGATCCGGGCCGACGGCAAGGGCCGCGACGTCGACATGAGCATTTCCGTCGACGGCGAGCGCACGACCGTTCGTGACGCCAATACGACGGGCCCGAAAGGCGAAACGGTGACGGTGGTCGATGCGCGTCGGTATATCGGCCTTGCGTCGACGGGCAATTCGGCGGCCGTGACGACGGCGCTCACACAGGACCCGTCCTGGGCGGCGTCGCTCAGTTCGACCGGTAGCCTCCTGCAACCGCACGAGGCCATGACCGGCAAGGTCGTCAACACGCTGAAGATCCAGATGCATCCGATCGAACTCGGTCTCGTCACGGCGACGCTGAGGCTGCATGGCGACACACTGGTCGTCTCGCTTCAAGTGCAGACGGGGGAGGCTTACCGCCAGCTCAGCGAGGACCAGGACGCTATGGTCAAGGCCCTGCGCGATCAGGGTTTTGCCGTCGACCAGGTCAGCGTCCAGTTTACCTCGGCCGACAGAGGCGCGGATGCACAGCAGGGCGACGGACAGAGCCAGCAACAGCAGCCGCAGTTCTCCAGCCAGCCGCAGGCCCGCGAGGGCGGCAATGGCCGCCAGGGCGCCGAAGGGCAGTCTGCACGCAGTTTCTCACGCGAGGAAGCATCCCATGAAGGCAACACGTCGGACAATGCTGCTGGCGTCGCTGGCAGCCAGTCTCTGCGTTCTGGCGGCGTCTACCTCTGACGCTGAAGCCGCCGTCGGCAGTTGCGAACGGGAGATTCTCGCCGCCGCCGCCAAATACGATATTCCTGCCGGGATCCTCTATTCGGTCGGCCTCACCGAGACCGGCCGCAAGGGCTCGTTGCAGCCCTATGCCATGAACATCGAGGGCAAGGCGTTCTTCGGCCAGGACCGGCAGGATGCCCTGCAGGCATTCGAGGCCGCGCGTGCCCGCGGCGCAAAACTGATCGATCTCGGCTGCATGCAGATCAACCACCATTTCCACGGCGACCAGTTCGCATCGCCGGCGGAGATGTTCGACCCACGCAAGAACGTCGAATATGCGGCGGCGTTTCTGGCGCGTCTTCATGCCCGGCACGAAACCTGGACGATGGCCGTTGCCCGCTATCATGCGGGGCCGAACAACGATCCGGCGCAAAAGCGATATGTCTGCCGGGTGATCGCCAACTTGGTTGCAACGGGCTATGGAAGCTGGACTCAGAACGCGAAACAGTTCTGCCAATAATTCGACTAAAGGTTGAATTTATTCTTTCGGAAATCTGTTCCGTAATGTGGCAACAATGCGCCCTGTTTTAGAGCGACAAGGGCGGTCGTTAACCTTTGTTAACTTTTCCACCATAAAATTGTGGCAATGGCCGATTGGTCCTACTATATGTAGACCAAATCGGCACGCAATTCTTAATCAATTATTAAATTCACCCAGTCACTTCCTCTAGTTGCCGGTGAATCGCCCGATTCGTACCACTGCCCGAACGAAGCACCACACTGATTCGGAGGCGGACGAATGATCGTAGTGGTTGATGAGCGCGAGCTCGTGAAAGACGGCTATACTTCTCTTTTTGGTCGCGAGGGCGTGCCCTCGACGGGGTTCGATCCCCGTGAATTCGGCGAGTGGGTTACGACCGCCGCCGATTCGGACATCGATGCGGTCGAGGCATTCCTGATTGGTCAGAGCCAGCTCCATATGGAGCTGCCGCGGGCCATCCGGGATCGTACCCAGGCCCCGGTGATCGCGGTCAGCGATACACCGTCCCTCGAAAACACCCTTGCGCTGTTCGACAGCGGTGTCGATGACGTCGTGCGCAAGCCGGTTCATCCACGGGAAATCCTGGCCCGTGCGGCGGCCATCCGGCGCCGTCTGAAGGCGCTCACCAATTTCACCGAAATCGGCCCGATCCGTGTCTTCTCGGATGGACGCGATCCGGAAATCAACGACGACGTCTTCCCGCTGCCGCGCCGCGAGCGCCGCATCCTGGAATACTTGGTCGCCAACCGCGGTCGCCGGCTTTCCAAGACCCAGATCTTCAACGCGATCTACGGGATCTTCGACGAGGACGTCGAGGAAAACGTCGTCGAAAGTCACATCAGCAAGCTGCGCAAGAAACTGCGCAAGAAGCTCGGTTTCGACCCGATCGATTCCAAGCGTTTCCTTGGTTACTGCATCGACTGGCAAAACTGAGATCGAGATCGCCGGTTGGCGGGGAAGGCGGACCCCGGCAGCCAGCTTCACGCAAGGCCCGTCCCATAGGGTCGAAGTACGAGACGAACGGGGATATGACATGAGTCTTTACGGCACGATGAGAACGGGTGTTTCCGGCATGAACGCACAGGCTAACCGCCTGAGCACGGTTGCCGACAACATCGCCAACGCGAATACGACGGGCTACAAGAAGGCCTCGACCCAGTTCTCCTCCCTGATCCTGCCTTCGACGGGCGGCGCCTATAATTCGGGCGGCGTCACCACGGACGTGCGCTATTCCATCTCCGCGCAGGGCACCTTCACCTACACCACCTCCGCGACGGATCTTGCCATCAACGGCAAGGGTTTCTTCATCGTCGAAGGGACGGACGGTCAGGAATACATGACCCGCGCCGGCGCCTTCACCATGATGGACGACGGCTCGCTGCAGAATTCCGCCGGCTACACGCTGATGGGCTACGAATATTCCTCGACCGAAGATCCGACGATCGTCGTCAACGGCTTCGATGGCCTGCAGCAGATCAACCTGTCGTCCGGCGCGCTGAACGCCAAGGGTTCGACCGCCGGTGCGCTCGACGTCAACCTGCCGTCCAACGAAGAAGTCGGTTACGAGAAGACCACCTCGCTCGTTGCCTATGACAGCCAGGGCAACACGCGTCTGATCGAGTTCACCTACACGAAGACCGCCGACAATGCCTGGTCCGTGGAAGCGAGCTACGACGGCACCACGATTGCCGGTCCGATCGCCATGACCTTCGATTCGGAAGGCCAGCTTCTGACGCCGTCGCCCGCGACGATCACCACGACGGCGCAGGTCATCGACGGAGCAAACCTGAACGCGCTCTCCATCACTGTCGGTGGCTCGAGCCAGCTTGCCTCCGCCTTCGACGTGTCCAACGGCAAGATCGACGGCAACGGCGCCAGCAAGGTGACCGGTTACGAAATCAGCGACGACGGCATCGTCTCGCTGAAATACAGCAACGGCGAACTGACGCCGAAGTACCGCATCGCCATGGCGTCGGTACAGAGCCCCGACAACCTGAAGCCGCTGCCGGGCAACGTCTATTCGCAGAGCAACGAATCCGGCGTCGTCGTCATGGGTTATGCCGGCACCAACGGCTACGGCAGCATCATCTCCGGCGCGCTGGAAGACTCCAACGTCGACATCGCCGAAGAACTGACAAGCATGATCGAGTCGCAGCGTAACTACACGGCGAACTCGAAGGTCTTCCAGACCGGCTCGGAACTCATGGAAGTCCTCGTCAACCTCAAGAGATAAGGCGGCTTAAAACCGCGTGCATTCCAGAGTTAGGTAGCAACGATGTCGCTTTCAGCAGCAATGAAGACTGCTCAGTCCAACTTCTCCAACGTCGGCCTGCAATCGGCCGTCGCGTCGAAGAACATTGCCAATGCAAGCGACACGGCCTACGCACGCCGCTCGGCCATCCTCGCCACGGCGGCGACCGGCGCGTCGGTGGTCGAAACGCAGCGTGCCCAGAACGAAGCGCTGCTGAAGCAGAACCTGCTCAGCATCTCCAAGTCCGCCGGGCAGGATACGCTGCTGTCCGGCCTGACGCGGATGAAGACGATGCTCGGCGGCGAGGACTACGAACTCGCCCCGTCCACCTACCTTGCCAAGCTGCGCGACAATCTCCAGACCTTCGCCGACAAGCCGAACGAAGTCTCGCTCGCCGAGACGGTCGTGGCGGATGCAATCGACGTCGCCAATTCGCTGAACACCACCTCGCAGGCGCTTCAGAAACTGCGCGCCGAAGCGGATTCCGACATCGCGACTTCGGTCACGGAACTCAACCGCCTGCTCAAGGAATTCAAGACCTACAACGACCAGGTCAAGCAGGGCACCGCGGCCGGTACGGACGTCAACGACGCGCTCGACCAGCGCGACAAGCTGCTGACCCAGATCTCGTCGATCGTCGGCGTCAGCACCATGAAGCGGACGAACAACGATCTCGCGCTCTATACGAGCGACGGCACCGTTCTCTTCGAGACCACCGCACGGACGGTGACCTTCGCGCCGACGCCAACCTATACGGCGGCCGTGACTGGCAATCAGGTCTATATCGACGGTGTCGCCATCCAGGCCGGCGCCGGCGGCAACACAAGCGCCCAAGGCTCGATCGCAGCCCTGCTGCAGATCCGTGACCATGCCGCGCCGACCTTCCAGAAGCAGCTCGACGAAATTGCCCGTGGCGTCATCACGATGTTCTCGGAAGGCACGGACGAGGGCCTGTTCATCAGCAACGGCCTGCCGGCGCTGACGGATCCGGGCCTCTCCACCGTCATCCGCGTGAACCCCGATGTCATATCGAACGAGGGCGGCAATCCGATGCTGCTCCGCGACGGCATCAACACCAACTACAACGTCGACAACAATGCGAGCTTCTCCGAGCTGCTGAACGGTTATGCGTCCGCTTTCGAGGCGCCGATGACCTTTCATCCGGATGCCGCAATCGACACGTCTGCGACCATCCTGGCCTTCGGCACGTCATCAGTCGGCTGGGTGGAGCAGCTTCGCAGTGCGGCGACGACGGCGGGCGACGACAAGTCGGCGCTTCTCGGCCGCACCCAGGAAGCCCTCCTGAATGTGACTGCCGTCAGCCTCGATGAGGAGCTCGCGCTGCTTCTCGACCTCGAGCAGTCGTACAAGGCGTCGGCGAAACTCGTGGCAGCGGTCGATGAGATGATCGCAGCGCTTCTCCAAGCGGCGGGCTAAGGCATGAAGGCTTCTTTCGTTTCGAACATGTCCCTCCAGAATGCGATGCGGCTCACCGTGGCCACCGCGCAGAAGGAGATGCTGAAAGTCCAGGAGGAAAGCGTCACCGGGCGTCATTCGGACGTCGGTGCAGTTCTCGGCGCCAAGACCGCACGCACGCTCAACCTGCACCGCGATCTCCAGCGGATGGAATCGCTGAAAAGCACGAACGCGCTCACCACGCAGCGCCTCTCTGCCTCGCAGGAAGCCCTGGGCACGATGTCGACGGCGGCAAACGACGCCATGGGTGTGTTGATCGCACTCTCCGGCATCACCTCCGCCGATCAGCTTCAACTGGCGCAGAAGAACCTCGGCAGCGCCCTCCAGACGTTTACGGCGGCTGCAAACACGTCCTTCAGCGGCGAGTATCTCTTCGCCGGCATCAATTCCGACGTGATGCCGCTCAACGACTATTTCCAGGAATCGCCCGTTTCGGACGCCAAGGCCGAATTCGACGCCGCCTTCCTCGCGCATTTCGGCTTCGATCAGGACGACAATGCTGTCGCCACCATCGATCCGGCGGACATGCAGTCCTTCATCGACACGCTCGAATCGAGCTTCACGGGTGTGGATTGGGAGAACGACTGGTCGAACGCGTCCAGCGAGAACATGGAAAGCCGCGTCAGCACATCGGAGACCGTGCAGAGTTCGACCAACACCAACACGGATGGCATGCGCTACATGGCGCTCGGCCTCGTGCTGGGACAGGAACTGCTGGCGCTCAACATCAGTGAAAGCGCGCGCAAAGTCGTCAGCGACGCGTCGATCGACTATATGGGCAGGGCGATTTCCGGCATTGACGGCGAGCGCAGCAAGCTCGGCATCTCCGAAGCGCGTGTTGCCCAGGCCAACACCTCGCTCGGTGCCCAGATCACCATTCTGAGCAACAGCATCAAGGACATGGAAGGGATCGATACCTACGAGGCGGCCACGCGTGTCACCACGCTCGAATCGCAGCTTTCGCTCGCCTACACGCTGACGTCGAGGATCCAGAACCTGAGCCTGCTGAATTACCTCTGATGAACCAGAGGGTACGGACACACATGAAGGATGTCTGAATGTACCAGTTTTCATATGCCGAGATCATGGAGGAGGGCGTCGCCGTCTCGAAAGATCGGGAACGACAGGTTCTCGACCGTTCGATCGCGCTCCTCAAGGCGGCAATGGCGTCCGATGGCGGCAACTACGGCAAGGAGGCGGTGGAGGCCATTTACTTCACGCGCCGCGTCTGGATCCGCTTCATCGAAGACCTCGGAAACCCGGAGAACCAGCTCGACGACGAGCTGAGGGCCAATCTCATCTCCATTGCAATCTGGATTCTCAAGGAAATCGAAAAGATCCGCAAACGCGAATCGACGAACTTCCAGGGCATCATCGACATCACCACCATCATCAAGGATGGCATCAAATGAAAAGTACCCTGCGTATATCCCTGAAGTCCGGTGAGCGCATTTTCGTCAACGGCGCTGTTTTGAGGGTCGACCGCAAGGTGGCCGTCGAGTTCCTCAACGATGTCACATTCCTTCTGGAGAACCATGTTCTCCAGCCGGAACAGGCGACGACGCCGCTTCGCCAGCTCTATTTCATCGCGCAGATGGCCTTGATCAACCCGGAAGGCGCCGAACAGTCGATCGCCATGTTCCGCAAGTCGGTCATCATGCTGCTCTCCTGCTTCAAGAACGAAGAGGTTCTGGCCGAGCTGAAGCGTGTCGATGCACTCGTCACCCAGGACCGCGTCTTTGAAGCGCTGAAGGCGATCCGCGGGCTCTACCCGCTCGAGGACCGCATTCTCAACAATCACGAAATGGCACCGGCCACGATCGAACAGATCCGCAGGGAGATCGCACCATGGTAACGCCCGTCGGCGCCGCGTCGAGCGCCAACACGCCCTATACGCCCTCTGTCTCGGGTTCGGAATCGTCGACGGACGAGAAGTCCACGACGCTGCAATACGAGAGCTTCCTGAAGCTGCTCGTGGCGCAGATGAAGAACCAGGACCCGACCGAGCCGATGGATGCGACTCAGCAGATGTCGCAGCTTGCGACCTTCTCGCAGGTCGAGCAGACGGTTAAGACGAACAAGAATCTGGAAAGCCTGCTCCAGCGCACGTCGCTGCAGGAAGCCAACTCCGTGATCGGCCGCACCGTTACCAGCGAAGACGGCAAGATCACTGGTGTGGTGAAGGAAGTGACACTATACAATGACGGCATCGTAGCGAAGCTTGATTCGGGCAAGACCCTCGTTATCGGGCCTGGCGTGAAGATCAGCGACGGAAAGAGCGATACCAAAACGTGAATGAGGCAGACGCCCTCGATATAGCGCAGGCAGCCATCTGGACGGTCATCGCGGCCTCCGGCCCGGCCGTGCTTGCCGCCATGATCGTGGGCGTCGCCATTGCCTTTGTGCAGGCGCTGACCCAGGTGCAGGAAATGACCCTCACCTTCGTGCCGAAAATCCTCGCGATCTTCGTGACGATCGCCATCTCGGCCCCCTTCATCGGCGCCCAGATCTCCATTTTTACCGATCTCGTCTTTTCCCGCATAGAAAGCGGCTTCTAGTCGGTTTTCCCAACCTTCGCGCAAGCTTCGGCCTGTAGGTCATGAGGTGAAATGGGCGGTGCGTGTGACGCGCCGCAGCCTCTCATGATGAGACGGGAAGCATTCAGATGGCGCAGGTACCGGCAATCAATATTCCGAAGGTCAGCCCGAATGGCCGCGATATCGCGTTCGCCGTCGGCATCCTGACGATCCTGTCGATCCTCTTCCTGCCCATTCCGCCCTTCATGATCGATATCGGCCTGGCGTTTTCCATCGCCTTTTCGGTGCTGATCCTGATGGTGTCGCTGTGGATCCAGCGGCCGCTGGAATTCTCGTCCTTCCCGACCGTGCTGCTGATCGCCACGATGATACGCCTCGCGCTCAACATCGCGACGACGCGCGTCATCCTCTCGCACGGCAACGAGGGACACGATGCGGCGGGCGGCGTGATCGCCGGCTTCGCCAGCCTCGTCATGTCCGGTGACTTTGTCATCGGTATCATCGTCTTCATGATCCTCATCGTGGTGAACTTCATCGTCATCACCAAGGGTGCGACGCGTATCGCGGAAGTCGGCGCGCGCTTCACCCTCGACGCCATCCCCGGCAAGCAGATGTCGATCGACGCCGACCTCTCCGCAGGCCTGATCGACGAGAAGCAGGCGCAGCTGCGCCGCCGCGAGTTGGAAGAGGAAAGCTCCTTCTTCGGTTCGATGGACGGTGCGTCGAAATTCGTGCGCGGCGATGCCATCGCCGGCCTGCTCATCACCGCCATCAACGTGTTCGGCGGCATCATCATCGGCTATTTCCGCCATGGCATGGAACTGGGCGAGGCAGCCGACGTCTTCGTCAAGCTGTCCGTCGGCGACGGTCTCGTGTCGCAGATCCCGGCCCTCATCGTTTCGCTTGCTGCCGGCCTTATCGTCTCGCGCGGCGGCACGGCGGGCTCCACCGACCAGGCCGTCGTCAACCAGCTTTCCGGCTATCCGCGCGCGCTCTTCGTTGCCGCCGGCCTGATGATCCTCCTGGCCATCATTCCCGGCCTGCCGTTCTTTCCCTTCATGGCGCTCGGCGGTCTCATGGCGTTCGGCGCATGGATGATCCCGCGCCGCATCGCCGAGGAAAACCGCGTCAAGCGCGAAGCGGAAGCCCAGCAGGTCCAGCAGACGCGCGATCAGGAGAAGGATTCGGTCAAGTCCGTGCTGAAGACGGCCGAAATCGAACTGCTGCTCGGCAAGCAGGTCTCCACGCGCCTGCTCGGCGCGCACCAGGAACTCGCCTTCCGTGTCGGCAAGATGCGCAAGAAGTTTGCCGGGCAGTACGGCTTCGTCGTGCCGGAAATCAAGGTGTCCGACGACATCTCGATCCCCGACAAGTCCTACCAGATCCGTATTCACGGCACGACGATCGCATCGAACATCGTGCGTGTCGGCGAAGTGCTGGTGGTCACCGGCGGTGGTCGCAAGCCGAGTGTTCCGGGCGACGATATCCGCGAACCCGCTTTCGGCATGCCGGCCGTGTCGATCCTCGAAACCTTTGCCGACGACCTGCGCCGCGAAGGTTTCCACCCGATCGACAACGTTTCGGTCGTGCTGACGCATCTGTCCGAAGTCATCCGTAACAACCTACCGCAGCTTCTGTCCTACAAGGATGTGAAGGTGCTGATCGAGCGCCTCGATCCGGAATACCGCAAGCTCGCCGACGAAATCTGCTCGTCTCACATGTCCTATTCCGGCCTGCAGGCCGTACTGAAACTGCTGCTTGCCGAGCGCGTCTCCATCCGCAACCTGCATCTCATTCTGGAAGCGGTTGCCGAACTGGCGCCGCATGTGCGCAAGACCGAGCAGATCGTCGAACATGTCCGCATCCGCATGGCGCAGCAGATCTGCGGCGACCTCACCGACAATGGCGTGCTGCCGGTGCTTCGCCTCGGCAACAAGTGGGACATGGTCTTCCACCAGGCGCTGAAGCGCGACTCGAAGGGTGAAATCGTCGAGTTCGACATCGATCCGCGCCAGCTCGAAGAGTTCTCCGAGCAGGCGACCCGGGTTATCCGCGAGTTTTTGGACCGCGGCACGCCGTTTGTCTTGGTCACATCGCCCGAATCCCGTACATATGTGCGCATGATCATCGAGCGCCTGTTTGCCACATTGCCGGTCCTCTCGCATGTCGAGCTCGCCAAGGGCATCGAGATCAAGATCCTCGGCTCCATTTCATGATAACGGACCCGCAGGGCACGGTGCTGGCGCTGTTTGCCGCCTTTTGCCGTGTCGGCGGGTGTTTCATGCTGCTGCCGGGCTTTTCCTCGGCACGTCTCTCCGTCCAGATCCGGCTGCTCCTGGCGGTGGCGATCTCCATGGGCGTGCTGCCGATCCTGTGGGACACGATCTATCCGCGTGCGTCGTCGGGCACGATCGCGAACTATCTGACGCTGATCGTCTTCGAGACGCTGACCGGCGCGGTCATCGGCCTCATCGCCCGCTACTACGTGCTCGGCCTGCAGTTCGCCGGCACGGTGCTGACCATGATGATGGGCTTTAACGCGCCGCCGACGCCCGACGTGCTGGAAGATACGGCTGAAAACCAGCTGACGAACCTGCTGTCCTTTGCCGGCCTGCTGGTGTTGTTCATGCTGGATTTCCACCACGTCGTTTTGAGGGCGCTGATCGAATCCTACAACGTCATGCCGCTCGGCGCGGGCTTCAATCCGCAGAGCGCGCTGATCACGCTCACCGACACGCTGAGCCAGACCTTCATGATCATGCTCCGGCTCGCGAGCCCCTTCATTCTCTACGGCCTGGTGTTCAACGTTTCCGTCGGCCTCATCAACAAGCTCGCACCGCAGATCCCGATCTACTTCGTTTCGCTGCCCTTCATCATCATGGGCGGCCTGTTCCTGCTGTATTTCGGCCTCTCCTCGCTGCTCGAGATTTTCGCGGCAGGCTTCATTCCGGTTTTCAGGGGAGAGTGACGATGGCGCAGAGCCGCTCGGAAAAGCTCAAGCGCCTCGTCAACGTGCAGCGCCATCTCGAAAAGATGGCGGAGATCGATCTCGCCACCACCACCCGCCAGCGCGAGGAGGTGGCCCAGACCATGGACGCCGTCGCCGAAGCGATCAATTCGCTCAATCCGGTGCACAGAAGCTTTTCCAAGCACTATTCCAGCCAGCACAGCAAACTCCAGCAACAGGACCAGATGCTGGCCAACGTGCAGCAGATGCACGAGATGCGCGTGGTGCGCGAACGCACCAAGGGCGACCGCATGGACGAGCACAGGAAGGAAGCCCGCAGCGCCGAGGATCGCGAGGCGGCGGACGATGCGATCTACGATCTCATCGATCAGCACATCGCCTACAAGGGCGGTACGGAATAGGCTTTTCTACAAGCCTCTGTAAGACAAGGCGATTTACCGTCGTCTTATCAAGCTTGCGTCAAAGTGGATTTCACGGTTGCCCTCGTCACGGCTTCGTCATTTGCCACCAGCCTCCCGTAAGGTTGAGCAGAGATAGTCGCTTCCGGACGATGAAGAGGTTTACCGAAGCTGCCGCTTGTCTGGCGCGGGCAAACCGGATGTCCAAACGGTCAGAAGCCGGCGAACCGCCATGAGGACGGGTCCGGCGCGCAGGAACCACCTGAAAGGCTCTAGACGTGGCAATTTCTCCCCCCAGTGATCTGGTGCTCGATGTCGTGCGCGCTGCCGACCCGACCCTGGTTCAGGAAGCGCAGGCCAAGCTGAAATCGAACAAGGCTGCCTTCGAGGCGACGAGCCTTGCCGAAGCGGGCGCCGGTTTCCAGGCCGCCGTCGGCATTCTCAACCGGGATTCGGCAAGCAGCCATGCATCTGCCGGGGTTTCCGCGGTGAACGGCAAGTCTGTGCCGGAGCATATGCGCAAATTCGAGACCATGGTTTTGCAGAATTTCGTGAAGTCCATGATGCCGGCCGAAAGCGAAGAAATTTACGGCAAGGGTACGGCCGGCGAGATGTGGCGTGGCATGATGGCCGACCAGCTCGGCGAAGCGCTGTCCAAGGGCGGCGGCATCGGCATCGCCGCGAGCCTTGCCAAGAGCAGCGGCCTTGGCGCCGCTTCTCCCGAAAAGGACAAGAATACCGATCGTGTCGCCACCGGCATGGTTGATGCCCTGCAGCGCAAGGTCTTTGCCGACCTGACGCCGGGCATCAAAGAACAAGACACCAAAGCGTAAGCGGAGAACAAAAAAATGGAACAGGCTAGCAACGAGATCCGAATCCGCACCGTCCTTGGCCGGCTTGAGACGATCATCGACAACGAGAACGACAATATCGGCAACGATCCCGAATTCGATCTGCCGACCTCGAACGCCCACAAGAGCCGCTGCCTCTATGAACTCTCCATGCTGACGCGCGACGTGCGTCCCGATGAGGTCCCGGCCAGCTTCTCGCCTCAGCTCGGCCGTGTGCGTGAAAAGCTCGCCACCAATGCACAGCGTGTGTCCGCTCATCTGGATGCGGTGCGCGAAGTGGTCACCATCCTGAAGAATGCCGTGCAGGACCTCGAGGCCGACGGCACCTATTCGCAGGAACAGTTCCGCCTGGGCTACGGCACATGATCAAGCTCATCGGCACCGGCGTCTGGATCCTCGTCATCACGCTTGCCTCGGTCTACTTCTCCTTGAAGATGGCCTCGGCGCCCAAGGTGGACACGGAAGCCGCCGCGCGTGAAGCCGCGATGGAATTCGTGACGGGCTACACGACGACCGTTCCGGTGATTAGCGATGGTGGCGTCCACGGCTATCTGCTGACCAAGCTTGCCTACAAGGCGAACAAGGAGCTTGCTGCAAAGCAGGTCGTGCCCCTGCCGCAGATGATCACCGACGAGCTTTACACGCTGCTCGTCGGCAAGAAGATGATCGACGTGGCGAACACCGGAAGTTTCGATCTCGATGCGTTCCGGGGCGTCGTGAAGGAGGGGCTGAATCGTCGGTTTGGCGCCGATGTCATCGCCGATGTCTATGTCGAGCAGATCGACTACATCACCACCGCTTCGGTGCAGGATCCGGCGCCCAAGAAGGGCGTGACCCTGCTCAAGGGCGAGGTTCCGGGCGGGCAGCAAACGGAAAAGAGCGGCGGGCACTGAAGCCTACCGCTCTTAGGAAATGCATGATTATTCTCGTGAAAGCCGGCTGCGTCAGAGCAGGCCGGCTTTTGCCGTGTCGTCTTGCCGACGCTTCACTACCATGCCCGACAGTTTGTAGCGCATGACGTGATACAGGAAGACCGGATTACCGAGGATATAGCGCCGCCACAGCCGGGTCGGTTCCTGGAGGAGCCGGTAGAGCCATTCGAGCCGCAGCCTACGGATACCGAGCGGCGCACGCCGCACGTCGCCGGCAACGAAATCGAAAAGCGCGCCAACGCTGAGAACCAGCCGCGCATGGCCGGGGCCGACATGCCGATCGATCCATTTTTCCTGGGCCGGGCTGCCCATGGCGACCAGCAGGATGTCCACCTTGGCGTCGCGGACCTGCTCCATGATCTCGTCGGACTTTTCGCGGTCGAAGAAGCCGTCGGAAATCGGGATGAACTCGTGCCACGGCGCATGCTGGCGGAAGTTTTCCGCTGCCCGCATCAGCGTCGTCTTGCGGGTGCCGATCAGGGCGACGCGCATGGGGCGGGTGATGTAGGTCAGCAATGCCGGCACGAAGTCCGTGCCGTTGAGGTTGGCCGGAAACTTGCGGCCGTGAAACACCATGGAGGCGATGTCGACACCATGGCCGTCTGGGAAGACGACCTGCCGCTCGAGCACGGCGCGGTAGTCCTGGTCTCGCATCATCAGGTTGGCATTGTTGGCGTTGATGAAGGCGATGACGGTCTGGCCGAAGGGCATAGTCGCCACCTCCTCGGCAAAGGCGAAGGCGTCGGCCCAGTCCAGCTCGCAGACCGGCAGGCCCAGTATGTCACGCTGTGACGCAACGATGTTACCCGACGCGAGGTTCATGGCAGGGCTCCTTGTACCGCGACCACAAGCGCAGGAAGGCCAGCCCCGACGACCATCATGGTTTGTCGGGCGGTGCTTTCGGTGAGGTGAGTGGGAAAGGGCTTCATGCTGCTCCCGCAATGCTTGTGCTGCTGTCAGCGGATTTAGCAATTCCCCCTGAAAGGGCTTTTAAGGAATTCTTTAAAAGGTCGGCGACCCGGTTTAAGGGTTGCTAACCATGCTGGTTTTCAGGATTGTAAGCTGTTGATAAGCTTTGAGTTTGTGGGAAGGTTGTGTGCCTTGAATGCCCCTCTTGGCGCAAAAATATTTGTAGGCCGTGCTTCAAAAAAGGACTCTTTCGCCGGCTTGAAAGGTTCCTTCATGCTACCGGTGCGCCCTCTCACGGCTGACAGGAAAGCGTGTGTTAATAAATTGGGCAGGTTGTTTCCGAGGGGAGGCGCTTGAAATTATCCGTTTTGGACAGCATAGGGCGTTAAAAGGCCATTCCGTCGTGCAGCCGCTCCGGTAGAGTGGGCGCACGCCGTTCAGGGAGAGAAATGTGACCACCATTATCGATGGGAAGCAGGTTGCCGCTTCCGTGATTGACACTGTGAAGTCCGCGTCCGCCGCTCTGGAGAAGGAAACGGGCGTCAAGCCCGGCCTCGCCGTCGTCATCGTCGGCAACGACCCTGCCAGCCACGCCTATGTCTCGTCGAAGAGCCGCATGGCCAAGGAATGCGGTTTTACCTCCATCCAGCACACGCTGCCGGAGGAGACGATGCAGGAAGAGCTTGCCCGGCTGGTCGAGACGCTGAATGCCGACGCGAACATCCACGGCATCCTCGTTCAGTTGCCGCTGCCGAAACATCTCAAGTCCGATCCGATCATCCAGTCGATCAAGCCCGAGAAGGACGTCGACGGCCTGCATGTCGTCAATGCCGGAAAGCTGGCGACCGGCGACCTCGATGGCGGCCTCGTTTCCTGCACGCCGGCTGGTGCCATGGTTTTCGTGCGCCGCACCCACGGCGACGATCTTTCCGGCCTGAATGCCGTGGTGGTCGGTCGTTCCAACCTCTTCGGCAAGCCGATGTCCGCGCTGCTGCTGGCTGCGAACGCAACCGTCACGACCGCCCATTCGCGCACGAAGGACCTTGCCGGGGTCTGCCGCAACGCCGATATCCTGGTCGCCGCCGTCGGTCGCCCGGAAATGGTGAAGGCCGACTGGGTGAAGCCCGGCGCCACCGTCATCGACGTCGGCATCAACCGCATCCCGGCGCCGGAAAAGGGCGAGGGCAAGTCGCGCATGGTGGGTGACGTCGCCTTCGAGGAATGCGCCAAGGTTGCCAGCACCATCACCCCGGTCCCCGGTGGCGTCGGCCCGATGACCATCGCCATGCTGATGGCCAACACCGTGATCGCCGCCTACCGCAAAGCCGGCAGGACGCCGCCGAAGTTCTGAGGGAAGCAGACCCCTTCAGCGGACTTGGAGACGCCCTCCAGACCTCACCGTCGTCATCCTCGGGCTTGTGTGGAGAGGATGTGGTTTACTCGTCGCATCAGCCGGGAAGCGCTTCCCGGCTGATGCAGGCAGGCGGCCGTTCTTTCGGGCTGGTTTGAGACAGCCGAGGTCAAGCAAGGCCCTGCCTGCTCCCTTTGACCCCGAACGGTTGATCGGGCTTTCGCCCGCACCACAAGCCTGGGAGCAAGGCCATGATACACGACCTGTCTTTTGTCGGCATCGACGTTTCCAAACACCACTTCGACGTCCATATCCATCCCGCCGGCGAGAGCCTGCGTTGCGGCACGTCATCGGACGCGATCGCGCAGCTCGTTCGGCGCATCGCCGGGCTGGGACCGGTGGCGGTCGGTCTGGAGGCCTCGGGCGGCTATGAGAGCAGGCTGGCCGACAGTCTTCATGCGGCAGGCGTTGAAGCGCATGTCGTTGCACCCGCCCGCGTGCGCAGCTTCGCCCGCGGTATCGGTCAATTGGCCAAGACCGACCGGATCGATGCCGCCATGATCGCCCGCTACCTGGTGGCGGTGCGAGCAGACCTCACGCCCTATGCCCCGGACCGCGACCGCCGCAGGCTCAGTGCGATCAGCGCGCACCGCCGACGACTGCTGGCCGAGAAGAGTGGGCTCATCAGCCAGCTCGACACCATCGACGAGCCACTCGTGCGGTCAATGATCGAAAAGCGGCTGGCGACCATCGCACAGGATATCGCCACTCTCGATGCGGCGATCACGGACTTGCTGGCCAAGGTGGCGCGGTTGCGTCAATGCCATGCCCGGCTTCGCAAGGTCACCGGCGTCGGCCCGGTTCTGGCCACGGCTTTGCTGGCCGACATGCCGGAACTGGGAAAGGTTTCGGCCAAGGTTGCCGCAGCCCTTGTCGGTGTCGCGCCCTATGCGCGCCAGTCGGGCACTTGCGAGCGAAACGGGCGCTGTACCGGCGGGCGAAAACACCTGCGCGACATCGCCTACATGGCCGTCCTCAGTGCCGTCAAGGTCAAGGATCCCGTCCTCGCCGGCTTCTATCAAGGGCTCAGGGCGCGCGGCAAACCCTTCAAGCTCGCGATGGTCGCAACCATGCGAAAGCTCATCACGATCCTCAATGCTATCGCTCGCTCCGATCCCGCATTCGCATAACAATGTCCACGGTTGCTCGACCCGAGGACCCACAGCCGCGTCCCGCGCTTGGATGGATGGTCGGGTCGAGCCCGACCATGACGAAGGAGAGGTTTGTCGGTCTCAACTGCAACTCCAAGGCGCCCGTGGGGCGCCTTTTTCATTTTCCCGCCGGCGCCGGTCCCGTTGAAGCCCGCACGATCAGGTCGGTCTTCCACAATTCCTGCTGCGGCAGCGTTTCGATCTGCAGGATGCCGGCGATCAGGCGGCGCGCGATGCGCTGGCCGGCGGCGCGCAGCGACGAGCGGGTCGTCGTCAGCGGCACCATGAAGTTCTCCGGCTTCAGCATGGGCAGCACGTCGTCATGCGCGATCAGTGAAATGTCGACGCCGAGCTTCAGTCCCGCCTGGTTGATCGCCCGCACAGCCCCGAGCGCCAGAACGGTACTGGAGCAGAGCACCGCCGTCGGCGGCGTATCGAGCTGGAGAAAGCGTTCCATGGCGCGAAAACCATGCTCGTCCGTCATCTGCGAATGCTGCACGCAGTCCTCGCGCAGCACGAGTCCCTGTTCTGCAAGCGCGCGCACGGTGCCTTTCTTGCGGCGGATTGAGAAGGCGAGATAGTCCGGGCCGTTCAACAGCGCAAAATGCCGGTGGCCGAGTTGGGCGAGCAGGCGCGCTGCATCGTAGAACGCGCCGGTATTGTCGATGTCGAGAAACGGATAGTCGGTCGGCACGCCGATCGAGCGGCCGTGCACGACGAACGGCGTTTTCAAGGTCTTCATCATGGCGATGCGCGGATCCTTCTCGCGCATATAGGCAAGGAACAGCGCATCGACATTGCCGCTCGCCACCAGCCGCCGGCAGGTCGCGACCTCTTCGTCCGGATGGCTCGGATTGATGACGAAATGGAAATCGTGCTTGGCCGCCTCATCGCCGAGGCCGGCCAGGAATTCGCCGAAATGCACGTCGGATTCGATCCCATCGGCCGTCGGCATCACGAGGCCGATCGAGCCGGCACGGCCCGTTGCGAGGCGCTGGGCGGCGCGGTTCGGTCGGTATCCGGTCTCCCGCACGGCATCGAGCACGCGCTGGCGTGTTTCCGCGTTGACTTCCGGATACCCGTTCAATGCCCTGCTCACGGTTGTCTGAGACAGGCCCAGCAACTGCGATAATTGCTTGAGATTCACATGCTTAGCTTTCTTGATATAGTCGAAGCGCTTTGGATCCCTGGCGTTATGGTTCCCCGATTTTCATCCAAAGCGTTTTGGCATCTAACATCAGCAAATCATGGAGGAAAAGCGTATTTGCCCGTTTTGCGGCGCAAAAATACGCTGCACTGCGTCAGAAGCCGCAGATTTGCAGTGAATTGATTTGGGGGGACTTGACGAGGGCGAGGGGGAAATGGGATGAAAGGAAATCCAAAGCGCTTTGAATTTTGGGGTATTTTAGAGGATGCCTGCCCCGGGAGAGGGTGGGTTTGCTATGGGAGGCAAATCAGGTGAAAAAGACGTTTTTGATGACGGCTGCCCTCGCGCTTTTGATGGCGGGCGGCGCTGCTGCGGCGGATTTGAAGTTCAAGCCCGGCGAAGATTCCAAGTTCAACTGGCAGAGTTTTGAAGATTTCAAGAAGGGCCATGACCTTAAGGGCCAGACGCTGACCATTTTCGGCCCCTGGCGCGGTGAGGACGAAGCACTCTTCAAGGTCGTCTACGCCTATTTCACCGAGGCGACGGGCGTCGAGATCAAGTACTCCTCCTCCGAAAACTACGAACAGCAGATCGTCATCGACACGCAGGCCGGCAGCCCGCCGGATGTCGCCATCCTCCCGCAGCCCGGCCTGATCGCCGACCTCGCCTCCAAGGGTTACCTCTCGCCGCTGGGTGACGAGACCCAGAAATGGCTGCTCGACAATTACGCCGCCGGCCAGTCGTGGGTCGATCTTTCGACCTATAAGGGCAAGGACGGCAATGCAGCACTCTTCGCCTTCCCCTACAAGATCGACGTGAAGTCGCTCGTCTGGTACGTGCCGGAAAACTTTGAAGATGCCGGCTACGAAGTGCCCAAGACCATGGAAGACCTGAAGGCGCTGACCGAACAGATCGTTGCCGATGGCGGCACACCCTGGTGCATCGGCCTTGGTTCCGGCGGCGCCACCGGCTGGCCGGCGACCGACTGGGTCGAAGACCTGATGCTGCGCACCGCAACACCGGAAACCTACGACAAGTGGGTCACCAACCAGATCCCGTTCACCGATGCCGCCGTGACCGGCGCGCTCGATGAGTTCGGCTGGTTCGCCAAGAACGACAAGTTCGTCGATGGCGGCGCGGCAGCCGTTGCCTCCACCGACTTCCGCGACAGCCCAAAGGGTCTCTTCGCCTCGCCGCCGAAGTGCTACCTGCACCACCAGGCATCGTTCATCCCGTCCTTCTTCCCGGAAGGCACGGTGGTCGGCGAGGATGCGGACTTCTTCTACATGCCGCCCTATGCCAGCAAGCCGGAGCTCGGCAACCCGGTCCTGGGTGCCGGCACGCTCGCGATGATCACCAAGGACACGCCGGCCGCGCGCGCTTTCATCGAGTTCCTCAAGACGCCGATCGCGCATGAGGTCTGGATGGCGCAGACGAGCTTCCTGACGCCCTTCAAGAGCGCCAACCAGGAAGCCTATGCCAACGCGCCGATGAAGAAGCAGGGCGAGATCCTGCTCAATTCGACGACGTTCCGCTTCGACGGGTCGGACCTGATGCCGGGCAAGATCGGCGCGGGCGCGTTCTGGACCGGCATGATCGACTTCGTCGGCGGCAAATCCGCGGCCGATGTCGCCGCCGGTGTCCAGAAGTCCTGGGACGCAATCAAGTAAAATCCGGTGAACCGGTCGGCATCCGCCGGCCGGTTTTCCCAAGCATGCCGAAGTGCAGCCGGACCACGCGGTGCAACGCCGCGTGAATGATCGACTGACCCCTGAAGGTCCATCGGGGGAAGCATTCCTGGGGAGGAACTTCCGTGCAGCAATTGTTATTCGCCATTTCCACGATGGTCGGGGGCGTTCTCGCCTGCGTCGTCTATTTCTTCGGAACGAACTGGCTGCTCGACAAGCTGTTCCCCTCCAAGGGGCTGACGGGCGCCAAGGCTTCGAAGAATCTGCGCATCACCAATGCGATCCGGCCCTGGCTGTTCATGGCGCCGGCCCTGTTCGCGCTGGCGATCTACCTCGTCTATCCTGTCTTCGAATCCGTGCGGCTCGCCTTCCATGACCGAACCGGCCAGCAATTCGTCGGCTTCAGCAATTTTTCCTGGATGATCAACGATGGCGAGTTCCGCCAGTCGATCTTCAACAATTTCCTCTGGCTGCTCGTCGTGCCGGCGCTCGCCACCTTCTTCGGCCTCGTCATCGCTGCGCTGACGGACCGCATCTGGTGGGGCAATATCGCCAAGACGCTGATCTTCATGCCAATGGCGATCTCCTTCGTCGGGGCGGCCGTCATCTGGAAGTTCGTCTATGACTACCGTGCCGAAGGATCCGAACAGATCGGCATCCTGAACGCCATCGTCGTCGCCTTCGGCGGTGCGCCGGAAGCCTGGATGACCATTCCGTTCTGGAACAATTTCTTCCTCATGGTCATCCTGATCTGGATCCAGACCGGTTTTGCCATGGTGATCCTCTCGGCCGCACTGCGCGGCATACCGGAGGAGACGATCGAGGCGGCCGTCATCGATGGCGCGAACGGTTTCCAGATCTTCTTCAAGATCATGGTGCCGCAGATCTGGGGCACGATCGCCGTCGTCTGGACGACGATCACCATCCTGGTGCTCAAGGTCTTCGACATCGTGCTCGCCATGACGAACGGCCAGTGGCAGACGCAGGTTCTGGCGAACCTGATGTTCGACTGGATGTTCCGTGGCGGCGGCGATTTCGGGCGCGGCGCGTCCATCGCCGTGGTCATCATGATCCTCGTCATCCCGATCATGATCTGGAACATCCGCAACGCCACCAAGGAAATGGAAGGCCATTGAGATGATCGCCACATCCCGTTCGCCACTCATCTTCGTCGTCCATCTCTCGGTCCTGCTGCTCGTCGCCCTCTGGACGCTGCCGACCGCTGGCCTCTTGATCTCGTCGCTGCGCGACAAGGACCAGCTTGCCGTCTCCGGCTGGTGGACGGCCCTCTCCACCTCCTCACAGAACATGACCGGCCGTGCCGCCTCGCCGGAGGCGCAGGTCGAGCGTGACGGTAAGTTCGTCATATCGGGCAATCTCGTGGAAGGCGGCACGACCAAGGTCTCCGCCTTCGGCTTCCGCCCCATGCAGCCGGCCGCCTTCGAGCCCGGCAAGCCGGCCGATATCGGCGACGGCCAGACGCTGACCGTCAACGAAGACGGCAGCTACGAAATCGTCTCGCCGACCAAGATGGAAGGCACGCGCGGCCAGCGCATCTTCTATACGGCCTCCGTGCCGCCGCGCTTCACGCTCGACAACTACCGCGAAGTGCTGAACGCCGAAGGCATCGGTGCTTCGTTCATCAACTCGCTGACGGTGGCGATCCCCGCCACGATCATCCCGATCCTCGTTGCCGCCTTCTGCGCCTACGCGCTCGCCTGGATGCCGTTCCCCGGCCGGGCGATCCTGATCGCGGTCATCGTCGGCCTGCTCGTCGTGCCGCTGCAGATGTCGCTGATCCCGCTGCTTCGGCTGTACAACGGTGTCGGCGCCTTCTTCGGCGTGCCGGCAAAAACCTATGTCGGCATCTGGCTCGCCCATATGGGCTTCGGCCTGCCGCTCGCCGTCTACCTGCTGCGCAACTACATGGCCGGCCTGCCGCGCGAGATCATGGAATCCGCCCGCGTCGATGGCGCTTCCGATTTTGATATCTTCGTGAAGATCATCCTGCCGCTTTCCTTCCCGGCGCTTGCCTCCTTCGCCATCTTCCAGTTCCTGTGGACCTGGAACGACCTGCTCGTCGCCATGGTCTTCCTGGGTGCCGGCAATGAGGAACTTGTGCTGACGGGGCGTCTCGTGAACCTGCTCGGCTCGCGCGGCGGCAACTGGGAAATCCTCACGGCCTCCGCCTTCATCACCATCATCGTCCCCCTCATCGTCTTCTTCAGCCTGCAGCGCTTCCTCGTGCGCGGCCTGCTGGCGGGGTCGGTCAAGGGCGGCTGATAAACTTCACGACAGGACATATGAGAATGACGACGTTGGATTCCACTCTTCTCCAGCCGGACAAGGACTGGTGGCGCGGCGCGGTGATCTACCAGATCTACCCGCGCTCCTTCCAGGACACCAATGGCGACGGGATCGGCGATCTGCGCGGCATCACCGAACGCCTCGGCCATGTCGCCTCGCTCGGGGTGGATGCGATCTGGATCTCGCCGTTCTTCACTTCGCCGATGAAGGATTTCGGCTACGACGTCTCGGATTACCAGGACGTCGATCCGATCTTCGGCGTGCTTGCCGATTTCGACGCGCTGATCGCCGAGGCCCATCGCCTCAACATCCGCGTGATGATCGACCTCGTCCTGTCGCACACGTCAGACAAACACCCCTGGTTCGTCGAAAGCCGCTCCCGGCGCACCAACCCGCGGGCGGACTGGTATGTCTGGGCGGATTCCAAGCCGGATGGCACACCGCCGAACAACTGGCTGTCGATCTTCGGCGGCTCCGCCTGGCAGTGGGATCCGACCCGCCTGCAATATTACATGCACAATTTCCTGACCTCGCAGCCGGACCTCAACTTGCACAATCCAGAGGTTCAGGACGCGCTGCTGTCGGTTGCCCGCTTCTGGCTGGAGCGCGGCGTCGATGGCTTTCGCCTCGACACGATCAACTTCTACTTCCACGACAAGGAACTGCGCGACAACCCGTCGCTTGCCCCCGAGCGCCGCAATGCGCAGACCGCACCGGCCGTGAACCCCTACAACTACCAGGAACATCTCTACGACAAGAACCAGCCGGAAAACCTGGAATTCCTGAAGCGTTTTCGCGCGGTCATGGAAGAGTTCCCGGCGATTGCCGCCGTCGGCGAAGTCGGCGACAGCCAGCGTGGCCTGGAGATCGCCGGCGAATACACCTCCGGCGGCGACAAGATGCACATGTGCTATGCCTTCGAGTTCCTGGCGCCCGATCCGCTGACGCCGGCCTTCGTCGCCGAAACGCAGCACGCGCTGGAAAAGGCGGCACCCGAGGGCTGGGTCTGCTGGGCCTTCTCGAACCATGACGTGATGCGCCATATCAGCCGCTGGGGCAATGCGGTTACCGACCATGAGGCCCATGCCAAGCTGCTCGCCAGCCTTCTGATGTCGCTGCGCGGCTCGGTTTGCATCTATCAGGGCGAGGAGCTTGCGCTTCCCGAGGCCGAGCTCGCCTATGAGGACCTTCAGGACCCCTACGGCATTCAGTTCTGGCCGGATTTCAAGGGGCGCGACGGCTGCCGCACGCCGATGGTCTGGGATAGCGGGCAACAGTCCGGCGGCTTCAGTCTTGGTAAGCCGTGGCTTCCGGTTGCGCCCGTCCATCTTGAGCGTGCCGTCAACGTGCAGGACGGCGACGAAGCCTCGGTGCTGGCGCATTACCGGCGTTTCCTGACCTTCCGCAAGGAGCACGCTGCCCTCGTCAAGGGCGAGATCCAGTTCCACTCGGCAGAAGGCGCGATCCTGTCCTTCGTGCGCACGCATGGCAATGAAAAGGTCTTCTGCGCCTTCAACATGAGCCCGGTGGCGCGTCTTGCCGATCTGCCGTCCGGCACGCTGGAAGCGCTGGAGGGCCATGGCTTCGACAGTATCATGCATGAGGAAAATATCGAACTTCCGGCCTGGAGCGGGTTCTTCGCCCGTTTCGCTTGATCGGTCAAAACGCAAAAGGGGAGAGAGACATGACAGGGCTGGTGCTCAAGGATATCCGCAAATCCTACGGCGCAGTGGACGTGATCCACGGCATCGATCTCGATATCAAGCAGGGCGAGTTCATCGTCTTTGTCGGCCCGTCCGGTTGCGGCAAGTCGACCCTTCTGCGCATGATCGCCGGTCTGGAGGAGATCAGCGGCGGCGACATGATGATCGATGGCGAGCGCGTCAACGAAGTGCCGCCGTCGAAGCGCGGCATCGCCATGGTGTTCCAGTCCTATGCGCTCTACCCGCACATGACCGTCTACGACAACATGGCCTTCGGTATGCGCATCGCCAGCGAGAGCAAGGAAGAAATCGACCGCCGGGTGCGCTCGGCCGCCGACATTCTCCAGCTCACCAAATATCTCGACCGCCTGCCCAAGGCGCTCTCGGGCGGCCAGCGCCAGCGCGTCGCCATCGGTCGCGCCATCTGCCGCAATCCCAAGGTCTTCCTGTTCGACGAGCCCTTGTCGAACCTCGATGCCGCCTTGCGTGTGGCGACCCGCATCGAGATCGCCAAGCTCTCCGAGCAGATGGCGGACACGACGATGATCTACGTGACGCATGACCAGGTGGAGGCGATGACGCTAGCCGACCGCATCGTCGTGCTGTCGGCCGGTCATATCGAGCAGGTCGGTCCCCCGCTCGAACTCTATGAACGTCCCGACAATCTGTTCGTCGCGCGCTTCATCGGCTCGCCGGCCATGAACATCATTCCGGCGAAGATCACCGCGGCAGGGGCCACGACCGTGCTGGAACTGACGGGCGGGCGCGCCTCCAGCGTCGATATTCCGACGAGTGCCTCCGAAGTCGGCAAGACGGCAAGTTTTGGCGTGCGCCCGGAGGATCTGCAGATCTCGACCGGTGATGATTTCCTCTTCGAGGGCACGGTGGCGATCGTCGAGGCGCTCGGCGAGGTGACATTGCTCTATATCGAGGGTCTCG
This sequence comes from Shinella kummerowiae, assembly GCF_009827055.1. Classification (GTDB taxonomy): domain Bacteria; phylum Pseudomonadota; class Alphaproteobacteria; order Rhizobiales; family Rhizobiaceae; genus Shinella; species Shinella kummerowiae. Next base: position 61,479 of record NZ_WUMK01000002.1, on the reverse strand, counting down.
TGCAGGGTGAGCCGATCATCGCCAAGATCCCCGGCATCCTCGATGTGAAGCGCGGCGCAAAGGTCCGCTTCACGGCGGACAGGGCGAAGCTGCATCTCTTCGATGCCGCCGGCAAAAGCTATCGCGCATCCTGACGCGAATCGATCGAGCGGCAGGATTTCGCCCCGCCGCTCAACCCGTTGTTAAGCGTTGCTCCTCTAGGTTTTCCCAGAAAGAGACAGGGCCGGGGACAGCAGGCAGATGGGCATTCAGGGATCGGTACCGCGTAACAATTACCTGAGCAAGGAAGAGTCCTTCATGTACGATCGGGAGAAGAGTTTCCCGATGGAGGACACCTGCAACGAGGCGCGCATCGAGTTCACCGAAAACGGTGGCCTCGTCAATCTCGTCTCCCGCCGCGGTCTCATCATTAAGCTGTCGAGGAGCGGCGCCGTCATCACCATGACGACGAAGTTCCAGCTGCCGCGCAACTTCTATCTCGATATCGTCAGCGCCCGTCTGCCGATGATCGGCTGCCTGACACAGCGCGTCTATCCCAACGACGTCGTCGAAGCCCGCTTCCTGCGGCTGCTCTCCGACAAGGACTTGCAGCGCATCTTCGTCTACTCGTCGCACCGCAACCACCAGGGCCGGACGCTGGATATCTATAGCTGAGACGAAAAGAGGGGCGTGCAACAGCGCCGCCTGATCTGGCGACCCTAAATCACCAACGTTCGTCATCCTCGGGCTTGACCCGAGGATCCATCGGCACCCGTGGCGTGGATGGTCGGGCCAGGCCCGACCATGACGATGGAGAGGTTTGAGAGCCGATGGCATTGAAAGGGTGTCGGCCCTCTCTTAGCCCTCACGCAAACAGCACGCTTGCGCCGTGGTCCGCCGGTCCGGCAATCGCACGGAACGGCGCGAAGAGTTCGCGACCCATGCCGAATTCGTTGCCGGAGAGATCGGCCGTCGCCTGCGGGCGGGCGGCGAACTCGGCGGCGTTGACCAGAACTTCGATCGTGCCATGCGTGGCATCGAGCCGGATGATGTCGCCGGTCTGAATACGGCCGATCGGGCCGTTGTCGACCGCCTCGGGCGTGATGTGGATCGCCGCCGGAACCTTGCCGGAAGCGCCTGACATGCGGCCGTCGGTGAGGAGCGCCACGCGCTGGCCGCGGTCCTGAAGGATGCCGAGCACGGTGGTCAGCTTGTGCAGTTCCGGCATGCCGTTCGCCTTCGGCCCCTGGAAGCGCACGACAGCGATGAAATCGCCTGTCAGTTCGCCGGCCTTGAAGGCGACGTTGAGCTCCTGCTGGTCGTGGAACACCTTGGCCGGCGCCTCGATGACGTGGCGCTCCGGCTTCACGGCGGAAATCTTGATCACTGCATTGCCGATATTGCCGGTCAGCATTTTCAGTCCGCCGGTCGCCTGGAAGGGCGTCTCGATATTGGCGAGCACCTTCGGGTCGTGGCTGACCTTCGGCGACGGTTCACGCACCACCGCGCCGCTGTCGCTGAGCTTCGGGTCGATCGCATAGGCCTTCAGGCCCTGGCCGAAGACGGTGCGCACGTCGTCATGCAGCATGCCGTGCTTCAGCAGTTCCTGGATGAGGAAGCCCATGCCGCCGGCCGCGTGGAAATGGTTCACGTCGGCCAGACCGTTCGGATAGACGCGGGCGAGCAGCGGCACGGTGTCGGACAGGTCGGAAATATCCTTCCAGGTCAGCAGGATGCCGGCCGCGCGCGCCATGGCGATGAGGTGCAGCGTGTGATTGGTCGAGCCTCCGGTTGCGTGCAGGCCGACCACGCCGTTGACGATCGAGCGCTCGTCGATCATCTCGCCGGCCGGGGTGAACTCATTGCCTTGCGCGGTGATGGCGAGTGCCCGCTTGGTGGCTTCCCTGGTCAGCGCATCGCGCAGCGGCGTGCCCGGATTGATGAAGGAGGCGCCGGGCATGTGGAAGCCCATGATCTCCATCAGCATCTGGTTGGAATTGGCGGTGCCGTAGAACGTACAGGTGCCGGGGCCGTGGTAGGATTTTGACTCGGCTTCGAGCAGCTCCGCACGGCCAGCCTTGCCCTCGGCGAAGAGCTGGCGCACCCGCGCCTTCTCGTCGTTCGGCAGGCCGGAGGTCATCGGCCCGGCGGGAATGAAGACGGCCGGCAGATGGCCGAAGGTCAGCGCGGCGATCGTCAGGCCGGGCACGATCTTGTCGCAGACACCGAGATAGACCACCGAATCGAACATGTTGTGCGACAGGCCGATGCCGGCCGCCATGGCGATCAGGTCACGCGAAAACAGCGACAGCTCCATGCCCGGCTGGCCCTGGGTGACGCCGTCGCACATGGCGGGCACGCCGCCGGCGACCTGCGCCACGCCGCCGGCCTCGCGGGCGGCCTGGCGGATCAGCTCCGGATAGGTCTCGAACGGCTGGTGGGCCGAGAGCATGTCGTTATAGGAGGTGATGATGCCGAGGTTCGGGACGCGGTCGCCGGCGAGCGCGTCCTTCTCGGCGGGGGAACAGACGGCAAAGCCGTGCGCGAGGTTGCCGCAGGACAGCACGCCGCGGTGCACGCCCTTGGAGGCGGCCGCACGCACGCGGTCAAGATAGGGGCCACGGTGCGGCTTCGAGCGTTCGACGATGCGGGCTGTAATGGCTTCGATGCGTTTGTCGGCGGACATGGGAGCTATCCTGACCTCTCTCGATTGCATTTTCGCGCGGCAAAGCGGGCGGGAACGCTGCGCTGTCCGCTGTTCATTGGCGTCGCGCGCCGGGCATGTTCGGCTTCAGCCGGTTGAGCGTGTTATGGCGCCCAGTAGATATCGACTGGCGTTGCCGCGCGCCGCAGAACGGCACGGATCGGCATGTCAGTTTCCGGGCCGTCGCTTTCCGCGGCGGCCAGAACGTCCTTCTTGCCCTGGCCCTCGATATGCAGCACCAGCAGGCGTGCATCCTGAAGGCTGGTGAAGGTGAAGGTAAGGCGGGTCTCGCCGGCGCCTTCCGCCTCCATGGTGATCACGCCACGTGGCGTCTCGGGCGAAATAGCCTCGGCAAGCTTGCTGCCGCCCGGGAAGAAGGAGGCCGTGTGGCCATCCGTTCCCATGCCGAGAATGGCGACGTCGAAGGGATGTCCGAGTGTGGCGGCATCGGCCGTCGCGATCGCTGCGGCCTCTTCCGCGCTGCCTGCATCCCGGTAGAGCGGCAGGAAGGTCGCGGCTTTCGCCTTGCCTTGAAGCAGGTTTTCCGCGACGAGCAAGTGGTTCGAGCGCGGGTTGTCGGCCGGTACGAAACGCTCGTCGATCAGGGTTACGGTCACCTTTGCCCAGTCGATGTCGCGGGTCGACATGGCCTTGAAGAACGCCTTCGGCGTGGAGCCGCCGGAGACCGCGATGGTCGCCCGGCCACGTGCCGCGATGGCGTCCGCAAGGGTTGCAGACACCCGGTCCGCCAGCCCTTCGGCCAACGCCGCGCCATCCTTGAATTCATGCAGTCTCGCGTTCATCGGTCTTCCTTACGTCTCATGCCAGGTGCGGCCGTCACGCTCGATGAGAGCGATGGCCTGGCTCGGACCCCAGGTGCCGGCGGTGTAGCCCTGAACCTGCTGGCCGGTCGCTTCCCAGGCCTTGAGGATCGGGTCGACCCAGCGCCATGCCGCCTCGACTTCGTCGCGGCGCATGAAAAGCGTCTGGTTGTTACGCACGACGTCGAGCAGCAGGCGCTCGTAGGCGTCCGCATTGCGCGCGTCGAAAGCTTCGGCGAAGCTCATGTCGAGCGAGACGTTGCGCAGGCGCATGCCGCCCGGACCGGGGTCCTTGATCATCAGCGACTGCTTGACGCCTTCATCCGGCTGGAGACGGATGATCAGCTGGTTGGCTTCGATGCGGCCAGCGGAGGGGTCGAAGATCGAGTGCGGGATCGGCTTGAAGGTGATGACGATTTCCGACATGCGCGCGGCAAGGCGTTTGCCGGTGCGGATGTAGAAGGGCACACCCGCCCAGCGCCAGTTGCCGATCTCGGCCTTGATGCCGACAAAGGTTTCCGTGCTGGAAACACCGCCTTCCAGCTCTTCGAGATAGCCCTTGACCGGGCCGCCCGACGAGGCACCCGCGCGATACTGGCCGCGCACGGTGAGACGTTCAACATTGTACTGGTCGATCGGCTTCAGGGCGCGCAGCACCTTGAGCTTTTCGTCGCGAACCGCCTCGGCGTCCATGGAGGAGGGCACTTCCATCGCCACAAGGCAGAGCAGCTGGAGAATGTGGTTCTGCACCATGTCGCGCAGTGCGCCGGCCTTGTCGTAGTAGCCGGCCCGGCTTTCGAGGCCGACGGATTCGGCGACGGTGATCTGCACATGGTCGATATGCGCGGAGTTCCACAGCGGCTCGTAGAGCGCGTTGGCGAAGCGCAGCGCCATCAGGTTCTGCACCGTCTCCTTGCCGAGATAATGGTCGATGCGGAAAATCTGCTCTTCGCGGAAAACCTTGCCGATCGTGTTGTTCAGTTCGTTGGCGGACGCGAGGTCACGGCCGATCGGCTTTTCCACCACGATGCGGGTCTGCTTGGTGATCAGCTTGTGGTCGCGGATCTTTTCCGAGATATCACCGAAGATCGCGGGCGCCACCGCGAGGTAGAAAGCACGCACGCGCTCCTTGCCCTCGTCGAGCAGGTCCTTCAGCTTGTCCCAGCCCTGGTCGGACTTCGCGTCGACGGCGATGTAGAACAGCCGGTCGCAGAAGGTCTTGATCTGCTCGTCGTCGAATTCGCCCGGCTTCAGGTGCTCCTTCAGCGCATCGACAGCGAACTTGCGGTATTCCGCATCCGTCAGCGCTGTGCGCGACGCGCCGATGATGCGCGTCGGGTCGGAGAGCTGGCCGGCGAGCTGCCGGTGGTAAAGGGCCGGAAGGAGCTTGCGTTCCGCAAGATCGCCGGTTCCGCCGAACACGACATAGTCGAAAGGCTCAACGGGAATGATCTGGCTGCTCATCGGATATCTCGATCTCGTTCTGTTGTCGGGCGTTATAATCTAATCGATTTAAAAACACCAGCGCGCAACGCAACAAAATCGGTGTTTCCGAACAGATCAGAGCTTGTCGCGTAGCGCGTACCACGTCATGGCGAGGAACAGAAGCGGCGATCGGAACCGCGGACCACCGGGGAAGGCCGGGATTTTCAGGGCCTTCAGGTGGTCGAGTTCGGTGCTGCCGCCGGTCACGTCCTCGGCATAGAGCTTGCCACAGTAGTTTGACAGCATGACGCCATGGCCGGAATAGCCGCCGATCGTCGTGATGCCCGGCATGACCTCGCGCACATAGGGCTTGCGCGGCATGGTGATGCCGACCGAGCCGCCCCAGGCATGGGTGAGTTCGATGCCCTTCAGTTCCGGATAGACTTCTTCGATCTGCCGACGGATCGGTGGCGTCATGTCGTCGGGATTGTCGGACGTATAGGCCTCGCGCCCGCCGAACAGCAGCCGCCCGTCGCGGGTCTTGCGGAAATAGCGCACGACGAAGCGTGTATCGGCGATCGCCTCGCCGCCGGGAATGACCGACGGAAATTTGTCGAGCGGCACCGTCGCGCCGATGAAAGAGCGGATCGGCATGACATGGTCCGCCGTCTTCGGCTCCAGATTGCCGATATAGGCATTGCAGGCGATCAGCGCCTTGTCCGCGCGGATCGTGCCTCTCGCCGTGGTGATGACCGCCTTGCCGCCCGCCCGCTCGATCTTCAGGGCAGGGGTCTTCTCATGCAGGCTGGCGCCCGCCGCTTGCGCGGCGCGGGCGATGCCGACCAGGAGCTTCATCGGATGGATATGGCCGGTGCCGGTGTCGCGCAGGCCGAAGAAGAAACGCTTCGAGCCGACGCGCTCCTCCGTCTCCGCCCGGTCCATATAGTCCATGTGCGGATAGCCGAAGCGGGTCGCGGCGATCTCGATATGATCGCGGAACTCCTTCTCGTAGCTTTCCTTGTGGCTCACATTGAGCTGGCCCGGCATGTATTCGATGTCGAGGTTCTGGGCGTTGGCGAAGTCGTGGATATGCCGCTTGGCGTTTTCGGCGAGGTCGAACAGCGCCTTGGCGCGCTCGAAGCCGAGTTCCGCCTCCAGGCTTTCGGCCTCGGCGCGCTGGCCGGTGCCGAGCTGGCCGCCGTTGCGGCCCGACGCGCCGTCGCCGAAGCGGTGCGCTTCGATGAGCACGACGCGCACGCCCTTCTGAGCGAGATTATAAGCGGCCTGCAGGCCGGTGAAGCCGCCGCCGACAATGGCGACATCGGCCTCGACCGAGCCGTCGAGCGGAGCATATTCGGGACGGTCTCCAACGGTCGCCTCATACCAGGAGATGCCGGGAGAAATCGGGCTTTGCCAGGGCATTGCGCACACTCATGTTCAAGAGGGTGCGGCGGCGCGCCGGGGCGCCGGCCGCTTCTCAGGGTCTGATGTCTTCGGGCGGCCCGGACCGCCGGGCCGCTCAGACGTTGAGCAGCAGGAACTCGCGTTCCCAGGGGCTGATCACCTGCATGAAGGTCTCGAACTCGCCGCGCTTGACGCCGGCATAGAGGCCGATGAACTCGGCGCTCAACACCTCCGCAAGCGCCGGATCCGACTCAAGCAGCGACACGGCTTCCAACAGGCCGCGCGGCAGGTCGATCGACCCCTCGTTTGCGGTGTCTCCCGTCGGCTCGGTCGGTTCGAGCTGGTTCATGATGCCAAGCAGGCCGCAACCGAGCGAGGCCGCAAGTGCAAGATACGGATTGGCATCCGATCCCGGCAGGCGGTTCTCGACGCGGCGCGCGGCGGCATCAGACACCGGCACACGGAAGGCCGTCGTGCGGTTGTCGTAGCCCCAGGCATTGTTTACGGGCGCCGACATGTCGGGCGTCAGGCGCCGATAGGAGTTCACATAGGGCGCCATCATGACGAGTGTCTTCGGCACATAGGCCTGCATGCCGCCGATGAAGTGGAAGAACTCCCTGGATGCCGATCCATCCGGATTGGAGAAGACGTTCTTGCCCGTGTCGATCTCGACCACCGACTGGTGGATGTGCATCGCCGAACCCGCCTGACCCTGCATGGGCTTGGCCATGAAGGTGGCGTAGATGCCGTGTTTGAGCGCCGCCTCGCGGATGGTGCGCTTGAACAGGAACACCTGGTCGGCCAGCTCGACCGGATCGCCGTGGCGCAGGTTGATTTCGAGCTGCGCCGGACCTTCCTCGTGGATCAGGGTGTCGATCTCGAGCCCCTGCTTTTCCGAGAAGTGATAGATGTCGTCGATCAGTTCGTCGAACTCGTTGATCCCGGCGATGGAATAGCCCTGGCCGCCCTGGATGGCGCGGCCGGACCGGCCCTTCGGCGGATGCAGCGGATAGTCGGGGTCCTCGTTCATCGCGACGAGGTAGAACTCGATTTCCGGTGCCACGACCGGCTTCCAGCCGCGGTCGCGATACATGTTCACGACGTTCTTCAGAACATTGCGCGGCGTATAGGGCACGCTTTCGCCCGTCGAGCCGACGATGTCGCAGATGACCTGCGCGGTGGGATCGCTTTCCCATGGCACCACGGAGAGCGTCGACAGATCCGGCAGCAGCTTCAGGTCGCTGTCGCGCGGCTCATAGCGGAAATTGCCGGTCTCTTCCGGGTAGTCACCGGAAATCGTGTGGCGGTAGAGTGCGGAGGGCAGCGCCAGCGAGGTGTTCGAGGTGAACTTCGACGACGGCATCATCTTTCCGCGCGGCACGCCTGCGAGGTCCGGCGTGATGCATTCGATATCCTCGATACCGCGGGCCCGAAGCCAGTCTGCGGCGTCCTTCCAGGTCTTTACCCCACGTGGCACGCTGATGGAGGGAGGTATTTTTCCAGAGCGTACGGCTTTCTCGATTGTAGGGGTAACGACTTTCTTTTTGGACGGCATGACACACCGGGTTTGTTGACGATGGCGCCATCATAGACAGAGTTTAACCCTTTACTAGCTCCCCCCGGGGGGTAGAAATGCCGAATTCTTCAGGAAAATCTGTTTTCTCGCCCGATTGACTTTCCGCCCGTATGGCCGAAAGGAGAGTGCGAACAGGGATCGTAGACGTGGCAGAGCGGCGGGACGTCGTCATTATCGGAGCGGGCGCGGCGGGCATGATGTGCGCCATCGAGGCGGGCAGGCGTGGCCGCCGCGTGCTCGTGCTTGACCATGCGAAAGCGCCCGGCGAAAAGATCCGCATCTCGGGCGGCGGCCGCTGCAACTTCACCAATATCCATGCCGGCCCGAAGAATTTCCTCTCCGCCAACCCGCATTTCTGCAAGTCGGCGCTCGCCCGCTACAGCCCCCGCGATTTTCTCGATCTCGTCGAGCGCCACCGGATCGCCTGGCACGAGAAGACGCTCGGCCAGCTGTTCTGCGACAACTCGGCGAAGGACATCATCGCCATGCTGCTCGCGGAAATGAAGGCGGTCGGCGCAGAGCTTCGCCTATCCACAGCGGTAAGTGCCGTCGACCATGACGGCCATTCCTTCCGCGTCGTGACGGAGAACGGTGTGGTGGAAGCGGCGTCGCTGGTCATCGCCACCGGCGGAAAATCCATCCCGAAGATGGGCGCGACCGGCTTCGCCTACCGTATCGCCGAACAGTTCGGCCTACCGCTTGTCGAAACCCGTGCCGGTCTCGTGCCTTTGACGCTGGATCCCGCGACGCTTGCCGCGCACGACGGCCTGCCCGGCGTTGCGGTGGACGTCATCGCCCGTCACGGCAAGACCGAGTTCCGCGAAGCCGCACTCTTTACGCATCGGGGTTTGAGTGGTCCCGCCATTCTGCAAATCTCCTCCTACTGGCGGGAGGGCGAGGAGATCGCCCTGCACATCTGCCCCGACGTGGATTTTGCGTCCGTGATCGCCGCTGCCCGGCGCCAGAACGGCCGCCAGGCCATGCAGACCGTGCTTGCCGAGCATATGCCGAAGAAGCTTGCCCAGCTCCTCGTCAACGATCTCGGCATCAATGGTTCGCTGGCCGAACAATCCGGCCGCAGCGTCGAGGCGCTCATCCAGAAGCTGCGCGACTGGCGAATGCGCCCGCCTGGCTCCGAGGGCTACCGCACGGCGGAAGTGACATTGGGTGGTATCGATACAGCAGCGCTCGATTCCCGCAGCATGGCGGCGAAGACGGTGCCGGGCATCTATTTCATCGGCGAGGCGGTGGACGTGACCGGCTGGCTCGGCGGTTATAATTTCCAGTGGGCCTGGGCCTCTGGCCATGCCGCGGGCCAGGACGCCTGATCACGAAGTCTGCGCGCCGCTCTTTACCGTCCGTTAAGACCTCGGGGCGGATGCTCTCGCAATGTCGGCATGCCCCGCACGGCAAAGCGTGGGACAACATGATGTGGGCCGGCTGGCCGGATCATCCGGGGTTGCCCGTAGTGTCTCGTAACGGAGTATCGCCGCATGCCTGCAAAACGCCGCCCCGCCCGCGCCATTGCCATCGCCTCTGCCGAGGAAAGCAGCCGCCGGCTCATCGCCATCGGCATCAATTGTGCGCTTGCAGCCGTGCTCGTCGCGGGCCTTGCCATCGTTACGCTTTGAAGCTTTTTGAATCGTCATAAATCGGTTTAAAAAGTGATGGAATTTTAAAGATTGCCGATGATGATCGCCGGATAGGGTTCCGGAAGCCGCGTCCCATGACGGATGCATGCGGCTGGCAATGACTGCTCCCCCGGATGCGCGGCATTGCTGCCGCATGACTGTCGGTAATCCGGCGTCCGAATCCTGGGGAGGCTCTTAAAAAGGGCAGGGGTGGAGCACGCCGACAACGGATGTTCCGCTATGTTCATTGATAAGATTCTCGCCCGCTTCAAGATCCAGACGAAGGTTCTGGTCTTCATTTTACCCTTTGTGCTCTCCATCTGCGCCGTCGGCTTCACCGGGCTCTATGCCTCCGGCCTGCTGCAGGGCCGCATGGAGATTTCCAACAGCGTCCTCCAGTCGCTGAGTGGCTTCAAGGACGTCTATGCCGGCATGAACCGCTTCCTGCAGAACACCAGCGAGGAAAGCCGCAATGCCGTGCAGGAGCGCCTGACGGCGCAAGGTGCCGTCCTTCAGGACACGATGGATGGTCTGGCACCCGATGCCGACAAGTCCAAGCTGGTGGATGCCCAGGCCCAGACCAAGGACATCGAAGCGCGCATGGAAGGGCTCTGGTCGCTCTATGTGAACGAACTCGCGCTGCATGACACGATGGCCAAGAACCTCAACACGCTGTCCAGCGAGCAGATGAAGATCCTCGACGAGGCGACGAAACTCCAGCGCGAGGTGCGGCAGAACGAGAATGCGGCAAAGAGCATGCTGCGCGAGGCCGAGCGCCTGACCGCGGCCAGCAAGTTTTTTGGCGACCTGCTCTCCGAATTCAGCCGCGGTGCGACGCCGGACGATCAGTTGAAGCTCATCAAGGAACGCTATCCGTTCATCTCCAAGACCGACCGCTCGATCGCGATGATCCTGCCGAAGAGCCAGAAGGTCGTCTCCATCACCATCCGCAACACGATCGATGAGCTTGGCGGTTTCCTCTCCTCGACCGATCCGGCAAGCGTCACGGTGCCCGAGATCGGGCGCCGGGTGAACCGCTTCCGCCAGGTCACTATTCAGCTCCAGGGTGCCGCGTCGGAAAAGATGCGCGAAGCAACCCGTATCTTCAGCGAACTCGACGCGCCGATCATCAAGTCCGAGGCCGTGCTTGGCTCGACGCGCAAGCTGGTGTCGTCGATCGATGACATCGAAGTCGCCGCCGCGCGTTTCCTCGGCCAGACCTCGCAGGACAATCGCGTCAAATTGCTCGGCAACATATCCATCCTGCGCATCGACATGAACAGCCTGCGCGGCAGTGCCAGCGGCCTGCCTTTCTTCGACAAGGTCGATGAAACGCTGAAGCCGGTTCTCGAGCGGATCGAGGCGGACAGTGCCGCCCTCGTCAAGATCAGCACGGAGCGCGCCGCCGATTTCGAGACCGCCGGCCAGTCGATCGACACGATCTGGAATCTTCTGAGCCAGTTCGCCGAAGAGCAGAAGGTCAGCGCCGGCACCGAACGCGAAAAGGCCAATCAGGTCTCGGTCCTCGCGACCGTCGGCGGTGCCGCCATCGCCGTCCTCGCCGGCATCGCTCTGGTGCTGACGCTGAAGGGGCCGATCAGCCAGATCACCGGTGCCATGCGCCGCCTAGCCGATGGTTTCCTTGACACCGGCATTTCCGGCGAAGGTCGTGCCGACGAGATTGGCGACATGGCGCGCGCGCTTGGCGTCTTCAAGGAAAACGCTTTGTCGAAAATCCGCGTGGAAGCCGAAAGCGAACAGCAACGTGCCGCGGCCGAAGCCGAGCGCGCCCGCAATGACGCTGAAAAACAGGCCTTCGACCGACAGATCGACTTTGCTGTCAACGCGCTCGCCGCCGGCCTCGGCCGTCTGGCGCAGGGTGACCTGTCACGCCAGATCGACACGCCCTTCACCGGCCGTCTCGAACAGCTTCGCCAGGACTTCAACGTCTCGCTCGAACGCCTGCAGGACACACTCGGCCAGATCCGCAACAACGCGCTGTCGATCCAGCGCAGCGGCGCGGAAATGCTGGACTCCGGCGATGCGCTTGCCAAGCGCACGGAATCCCAGGCTTCGTCGCTGGAGGAAACCGCCGCCGCCGTCGAGCAGATCACCGCGACCGTGCGCTCCTCCGCCGAGCGGGCGCATGAGGCGAACCTCGTCGTCGGCGCCACCAAGCGCAGCGCCGATAGCTCCGCCGCCGTCGTCAACAATGCGATTGCCGCGATGGGCCGCATCGAGGGTGCTTCGCGCCAGATCGAGCAGATCATCGAGGTGATCGACGACATCGCCTTCCAGACCAACTTGCTGGCATTGAACGCCGGCATCGAGGCCGCTCGCGCCGGCGAGGCCGGCAAGGGCTTTGCCGTCGTGGCACAGGAAGTCCGCGAACTCGCCCAGCGCTCGGCCAGCGCCGCCCGCGAGATCAAGGGCCTCATCGAAAAGTCGACAAGTGAGGTCAGCGCCGGTTCGCATCTCGTGCAGGAGACCGGTTCGGTTCTCGCCTCGATCAGCCAGCAGATCGTCACGGTCAGCCAGCATGTCGACATGATGGCGACGGCGAGCCGCGACCAGGCGGCAGCGCTTGCGGAGGTCAACGGCTCCGTCAACCAGATGGACCAGATGACCCAGCAGAATGCCTCGATGGTCGACCTGACGACCGCCGCCAGCCGCAGGCTCGCAGGGGATGCCGACACGCTGATGATGCTGGTCGAGCAATTCCGCCTGGAGGCGGACGAACACGCGGTCTATCGCGCGGCGTGATCGCAGCATGCCGGAAACATCGCGATAGGCTCTATCGCGCTATCTGATTGCTGCTCCCGGAAGCACGGCGGAAATTCACGTCGCCACGCTTCCGGGCGCAGCATTGCCGCGCTATGTCGGTCTCATGGTTGGTTTGACGCACGATACGATCCTGGCCCTGCTGCGACAATGCGCGCGCCGGCATAGCCGTGTCGATCACGAAGCGGACGACCTGGTGCAGGATGTGCTGCTGCTGGCGGTCACGGGCGGGCGCCGGATCACCGATCCGGGTTTTGCGGCCTGGGCGAAGGGCGCAATCCGCAATCATGCCCGCTTTGTCGCCCGCACGGCCGCGCGACGACGTGCGCGCGAGACCGCCTGGGAAAACCCGGACGCCACGGGAGAGACACCTCCACGGTTCGCCAAAGCCTTCATCGCATCCTTGCCGCCGGCGCAGCGCATCGTGGCGCTTCTCGTCAACCTCGGCCTCGACCGCGTGGAGATCACGCATCTGCTGGCTCTGAGCGACACGGCCTTCCGCCAGCGCCTCAGCGGATTGCGCAAGGCCTTCGACGCTGCCGGCGGCGGGGCCGAATTCGGCGTTCCGCCGATGCCGGGCGATGGTCCGGCGCGACGCTCCCTGAAACTCGCCCTCCGTCCGCACGCGGCCCGGGCCTTCGCCATTCGCGACCCGGACGGCATTCCGATTTTCTTTTCAAAGCGTGATCACGTTTCGCCCGGCGACGGCAACTAGCCTTCGCAACAACAGGAGAGTTTCATGAACATGACCTTCAACGGCGTCACGATCATCTTCAACGTCGCCGATATCGAGCGCACGCGTGCCTTCTACCGCGACCATCTCGGCATCGCGTTCGAACGCTACGATGAAGAGGACGGCAGCGCTTATCTCATGACCAAGATCGGCCAGGAGGTCGACCTGATGGTCTTCAAGGGCGATCCGAAACCCGGCAACACGCCCAATGTGGTCTTCGGTCTCGCCGATGGCGGCATCGATACGGTGATCGAACGTCTGGCTGCGGCCGGCGTCGAAATCGTCACGCCCGTCTCGGAGGCGCCGGGCGGCTGGTTCGCTGACTTTCGCGATCCCGACGGCCAGATCGTCTCGTTCTATCAGGCGGGGGAAATGCCGAGAGCGCTGACATAGGCTGCCGGTGATCCCGCACGCTTATCAAGGGCCCGGTTATTCCGGGCCCTTGGCTGCTTTCGACATGCGCAAGGCCCGCAGGAACCTGACGAAACGTGTCCGCAGCGGCGGCGTTTCGCGCAGGTGATCGAATTCGTGTTTGCGGCGGCCGTCTTTTTGCGAAAGCTCGAAAAGGATGGCAAGGCCGTACATGTCCTGCATCTCTGTCTCCTTTGATCAGGCAACGACAAGCCGTGGCGCCGGCAGGGCGCGTCATGGCTGCGGTGGGGTTTGGGCGGCACCAATTGCGCCGTATTGGACGCCGTGACGTTACCCTTCAAATTCGCATTCACGAACGGCAAAAACCGGACTATGTTTTTCAATCATGAAAGACATGTCCTGGGAGTCCTATCGCATTTTTCTGGAGGTTGCCCGCCAGGGCGGGCTGACCGGTGCCGCGCAGGTTTCTGGCCTCAGCCCCGCGACGGTGGGCCGACGCGTGCTGCAATTGGAAGAGGCGATGGGGCGGCCGCTCTTTTTGCGCAGCCAGACCGGTTACCGGCTGACAGGCGAAGGGAAGGCTTTGTTCGAGCAATTGCAGGCGATGGAAGCCATCGCCCGCGGCGTGGAAAGCTGGCGGCAGGAGGGGCAGGGCGCAAGCACCGTGCGGCTGATGGCCGGCACCTGGGTGACGTGGCTCGTCTGCGAGAACATGTCGGCGATCTGTACAGAGCGCGACCCCTTCCGCCTCGACCTGTCGGTTTCCGAGCGCCGGGCCACGCTCGCGCACCGTGAGGTGGATGTCGGCATCCGGGCCGTCGAACCGGTGGAGCCGACGCTGATCAGCCGACCGGCCGGCGATGTGGCCTATGCGGCCTATCGGCGGAAGAATTCGGGCGAAACCCTTGCTGGCCGCTGGCTTGCGGTGTCGGAAGACGATGTGGTCTCCGCCTATCTGCGCTGGCCGCATGAACGGGCAGGCGGCGTGATCGCCGTGCTCGTCAGCCGCCCACGCTCGCTGCTCGATCTCGTGCGTGCCGGGGCAGGGCAGGCCGTGCTGCCGTGTTTTGTCGGTGATCTGGATCCGAGCCTGGAAAGGGCGGGGGACGAAATCCGGGAACTGCGTCACCAGCAATGGATCGTCGCCAACAGCGAAGACCGGCACCGGCGTGATATCCGCACGGTCTCCGACCGGCTGTTCCGCTTGCTCAAGAGCCATGCCGACCTCTTCGCCGGCAAGCGGCCGAGCCGCACATAAAAGAAACCCCGGCGTAGAAGGCGGTTTTCGGTTCGCTCGGATTTGCCCTTGCCAACCGCGGCCTATGCATATTCCGGGTTGCGAATATGACATTTGCTAACCCCTCTGCCGAGTGCGATAAAATGCGTGTGGGACTGTGCGACGATCACTCGGTGGCGTGCCGTGCGTCCCGGAGAAAATGCAATCGAGACAGCACTTTAGGAGGTCTCAGCAATGAGCGCTAAACCAACGATCGTTCTCGTTCATGGATTCTGGGGCGGGGCAGCGCATTGGAGCAAGGTGATCATCGCGCTTTCACGCAAGGGATATGACAAGGTTCGTGCGGTCGAGATGCCGCTGACCTCGCTCAAGGACGATGCCGAGCGCACACGCAAGATGGTCCGGCAGCAGGAGGGCCCTGTTCTTCTGGTCGGCCATTCCTACGGTGGTGCGGTCATCACCGAGGCCGGGGATCTGCCAAATGTCGTGGGTCTCGTCTATATTGCGGCTTTCGCGCCCGATGCAGGCGAAAGCCCCGGTGCGATCAGCCAGGTGTTTCCGCCTGCCGCGATCGCCAATCTCGCGCCGGACAGCGATGGCTACCTCTGGATCAAATACGACAAGTTCCACGAGAGTTTCTGCCAGGATTTGACGGCAGATGAGAGCCTCGTGATGGCAGCGGCGCAAAAGGCGCCGATCGCCAACACGTTCGGTGACACGGTGACGAATCCCGCCTGGAAAAAGAAGCCGGTCTGGTATCAGCTTTCCAGCGAGGATCGCATGATCAATCCCGAGAACCAGAAGCGCATGGCCGAGCGGATGAACCCGCGCAAGCTCATCACCTTGCAGGCCAGCCACGCCTCGCTGGCCTCGCACCCGGCCGAAGTCGCAGCCCTGATCGATGAAGCAGCAAGCGCTGCCGTGTAACGTCGGACTACACGCCTCCTTACGGCTCCCTACAAGGACGCTAGAACATGAAAAATCCCCGGCACAGGGAACGCCGGGGATTTTCTTTGACTGGATATGCCTTGTCAGCCGCGACCCTGCGTCACGATGACCGGGATCAGCAGGTCGCCCCAGTTGCCTTCGCCGCCGTGGTGGCGGGCGGAGCGGACGAGCTCCACCGAGACACCGGCCTCGACCGCCTTCATGACGGACTGGTTGAGGCGGTGCAGGTCGTTGGCGACCATGCGGATCATGGCCTGCTGGTCGGAGGTCATGGCGGACGCCTGTTCTTCGGCGCGTTCCTTGACGCGGGTCTGGACTGTCATGGCATTTCTCCTCTTATCTGAGCATTTGCAGGCAGGTGGTACACCTGCCGTCGCAGGAATGCGGGCTCTATTGGGGTTCTTGAAGGGTTGACGTTCAGGGTTACTCGGCGGCCGGGCGGAACTGTTCGTGCTCGGTCGATTCATGCATGGCGGTGGTCGAGGACTGGCCACCGGTGATGGCCATGGAGACGGCATCGAAATAACCGGTGCCGACTTCGCGCTGGTGCTTGGTCGCGGTGTAGCCGTTGATTTCGGCGGCGAATTCCGCCTCCTGCAGTTCCGAATAGGCCGCCATCTGGCGATCCTTGTAGCCGCGGGCCAGTTCGAACATGCCATAGTTCAGCTGGTGGAAGCCGGCGAGCGTGATGAACTGGAACTTGTAGCCCATCGCACCCAGTTCACGCTGGAACTTGGCGATCGTCGCGTCGTCCAGGTTCTTCTTCCAGTTGAATGAGGGCGAGCAATTGTAGGCGAGCAGCTTGCCCGGATGGGCCTTGTGCACTGCCTCGGCGAACTTGCGGGCCTGTTCGAGGTCCGGCTTGCCGGTTTCCATCCAGATCAGGTCGCAGTGCGGCGCGTAGGCGATGGCGCGGGCAATGCACGGCTCGATACCGTTCTTGACCTGATAGAAGCCCTCGACCGTGCGACCCTTGTCCTTGTCGACGAAGGGCTGGTCGCGCTCGTCGATATCGGAGGTCAGTAGTTTCGCGGCCTCGGCGTCGGTGCGCGCGACGATCAGCGTCGAGGTGCCCATGACGTCGGCGGCAAGGCGCGCGGCGTCGAGGTTGCGGATATGCGCCGCGGTCGGGATCAGAACCTTGCCGCCGAGATGGCCGCACTTCTTTTCCGATGCAAGCTGGTCCTCGAAGTGGACACCGGCAACACCCGCCTCGATGAAGGCCTTCATGATCTCGAAGGCATTGAGAGGGCCACCGAAGCCGGCTTCGGCATCGGCGACGATCGGTGCGAACCAGGTGTCGACCGAAAGGCCGTTGCCTTCCGCCGTCTCGATCTGGTCGGCGCGCTGGAGCGTGCGGTTGATGCGCTTGGCAAGCTCCGGTGCGGCATTGGCCGGATAGAGCGACTGGTCGGGATACATGGCGGACGCGGTGTTGGCGTCGGCGGCGACCTGCCAGCCGGAGAGGTAGATCGCCTTCAGGCCGGCGCGGACCATCTGCATGGCCTGGTTGCCGGAGAGAGCGCCGAGCGCGTTGACGAAGTCTTCCTCGTGGATGAGCTTCCACAACCGGTTCGCGCCGTTCTCGGCCAGCGTGTAGCGGATCTGAACCGAACCGCGCAGCCGCTCGACCGTCTCGGCGGTGTAGGGACGCTCGATGCCGTCGAATCGGCCCTTCGGTGCGCTTGGAACGAGGTTGTAAAAGTCAGTCATAATGTCCTCCGGTATGGTGTCTCGGGATCGGGCTGTGGTCCTTGTCGCTGCCCGATTTCATGTGACATTATTTACATCGCAGCGCACAATTCGACGAGAGAAAACCGGTAAATCAAGGCGATAATCGAGTAACGATGTCTTGTCTTTGACAGGAATGATCTGTAAAAAAGTAAATCTTGTAAATTCTCTCGGCGGCTCACCGGTGTAAAGGATTTGACATATGGCGGAGAACAAGATTTTTGCCGGCCCAAAAGTCCGGCGTATCCGCAACACGCTCGGCCTGACCCAGACCGCGATGGCCGAAGGCCTGTCGATCTCGCCGTCCTATCTCAACCTCATCGAGCGCAACCAGCGGCCGCTGACCGTGCAGCTGCTGCTGCGGCTGGCCTCCGTCTACAAGGTGGATCTCGACGAGCTTCAGGGTGAAAGTGCCGGCAATGCCCGCCAGTTGCGCGAAGTCTTCGCCGATCCGCTGCTCGCCGGCGAGTTGCCGGGCGATCATGAGCTGGTGGAAATCGCCGATTCCGCGCCGAATGTCGTGAGCGGCATTTTGAAACTCCACCGCGCCTATCGTGAGCAGGCCGCGCGCCTCACCGACCTCGCCGACCTGCTTGCCCGCGAAGGCCATGCAACGACGCTGTCCGGCACGCTTCTGCCGATGGACGAGGTGCGCGACAAACTGGAGGGCCGCCCCAACTATTTCGGCGCCATCGACGAGGCGGCCGAGCGGTTTCATGCGGCTCTTGCGCCGGGCGACGATCTGCCATCGGCGCTGAAGGGGTGGCTTCGCAAGGAGCACGGTGTCGTCGTGCGCCTTCTGCCTGTGCATACCATGCCGAACCTGCGCCGCCGCTTCGACCGGCACTCCATGCGCCTCTTCCTGTCGGAGCGCCTGTCGCCCTTCGACCAGATGCGCGAGATCGCCATGGAGACCGTGCAGCTCGCACTTCAGGACGAGATTTTCGCAGAGCTGAACCTGCTCGCTTTCTCCACGGCGGAAGCCAAACGCATCGCCCGTTTCGAACTGGCGCGTTATGCCGCCCATGCACTGATGATGCCCTACGAGGCCTTTCACACGGCCGCGCAGCGCGCCCGTTATGATGTCGATGTGCTGCGCTCGCGCTTCGGCGTCTCCTATGAGCAGGCGGCGAACCGGCTGACCATGCTGCAACGGCCCGGCAAGGCGGGCGTGCCCTTCTTCATGCTGGAGATCGATAATGCCGGCCACCGGTTTCGCCGCGCCGGCGCGCAAGGCTTTCCGCAGGCCCGTTTCGGCGGCGGCTGTCCGAAGCTCGGCGTGCATTCGGCCTTTGCCCAGCCGGGGCAGATCCTCGTCGATCGCGTCGAAATGCCGGACGGCGGCGCGTTCCTGACGGTGTCGCGGACCCTCGAAGGGCCGCAGGGCGCCTTTGCCGAGCGAGTGCGCCGCACCGCTCTCCTCCTCGCCTGCGATGCGGCCCATGCCGAGGAAACGGTCTATGCCGAAGCGGTGCGGCGGGACGGTGCCGTCGCGGTCGGCACGGCCTGTCGGCTGTGCGAGCGCCAGGGCTGTCTTGCGCGGGCCGAGCCGCCCGTGACGCGGCCGGTCGGACTGGACGAAATGGTCGCCGGATTGAGCCTTTTCGACTTTCAGTAAATTTCTACTTGCATTCCGCCGTCGTTAGGGCTTCAAATATGATAGGAATGGGAACAATGTGATATCAAAATCGCCGCGCCTTTGCGTAGAATGCAGCTTGTCGCCTCTCGAAAAACAACCATAATCGGCGGCTGTTCTTCATACGAACTCATAGGCACGGAAAAAAACTGGGAGATAAATCAATGGTAAGACGTACTCTTTTAGCGACTGCTGCCGTTGTCGCACTGTTTGGTGCCGGCGGTGCGCTGGCGCAGGAAAAAGTCGTTAACGTCTACAACTGGTCGGATTATATCGACTCCTCGATTATTGACGATTTCACCAAGGAAACCGGCATCAAGGTCGTCTACGACGTCTATGATTCGAACGAGATCCTTGAAACGAAGCTTCTCGCCGGCGGCACGGGCTACGATGTCGTGGTGCCGACCAACACCTTCCTGCAGCGCCAGATCGCGGCCGGCGTCTACCAGAAGCTCGACAAGTCGAAGCTGCCGAACCTGAAGAACATGTGGGACATGGTTGCGACACGCATGCAGCCGTTCGATCCCGGCAACGAATATTCGATCAACTACATGTGGGGCACGATCGGCATCGGCTACAACAAGGCCAAGATCAAGGAAGCCCTCGGCACGGACCAGATCGATAGCTGGAACGTGATCTTCGATCCGGCAAACGCCGAAAAGCTCAAGGATTGCGGCATCAACCTGCTCGATTCGCCGACCGATATCATCCCGGTCACGCTCGCCTATCTGGGCCTGAACCCGGACAGCCATGACCCGGCCGATCTCGCCAAGGCCGAGGAAGCGCTGCAGAAGATCCGCCCCTTCGTGCGCAAGTTCCACTCCTCCGAATTCATCAACGGCCTCGCGAACGGTGACATTTGCATCGCCGTCGGCTGGTCGGGCGATATCTTCCAGGGCCGCGACCGTGCCGAAGAAGCCAAGAACGGCGTCGAGGTCGGCTACGTGATCCCGAAGGAAGGCACGCAGATGTGGTTCGATCAGATGGCGATCCCGGCTGACGCGCCGCATGTCGACGAAGCCCACGCCTTCCTCGATTACATCATGCGCCCGGAAGTCATCGCCAAGGCATCGACCTACATCCACTACGCCAACGGCAACAAGGCTGCACAGGCCGTCATGCCGGAAGAGATCATCAAGGACACGACGATCTATCCGGATGAGGCGACGCTGGCGAAGCTCTTCACCAACACGACGCTGGACGCCAAAACGCAGCGCCTGTTCACGCGGGCGTGGACCAAGATCGTGACCGGCCAGTAACCGGTCGAAGACGAGTTGCCCGGAAGATGCTTCCGGGCAATTTCATTTTGACTGCCAAGAAAAGAGATGGGGACAGCTAATGAAATCTCTCGGCAATATCCGTCGTTCCTTCGCACCGTGGACGGATCCGGACGCAAAACCATTCATCACGTTCCGCAATGTCACGAAGAGGTTCGGCGATTTCACTGCCGTCGATGATCTCACCCTCAACATCTACCACCGCGAGTTCTTCGCCCTGCTCGGCGCGTCCGGCTGCGGCAAGTCCACGCTTCTGCGCATGCTCGCCGGCTTCGAACGGCCGACCTCCGGTGAAATCATCCTCGACGGCCAGGACATTGCCGGCATCCCGCCCTACAAGCGGCCGGTCAACATGATGTTCCAGTCCTATGCGCTTTTCCCGCACATGACGGTGGAGAGCAATATCGGCTTCGGCCTGCGCCAGGACGGCATGCCGAAGAACGAGATCGCCGAGCGCGTCACGCAGATGCTGAAGCTCGTAAAACTCGAACAGTTCGCTAAGCGCAAGCCGCACCAGCTTTCCGGCGGCCAGCGCCAGCGCGTGGCGCTGGCCCGTTCGCTTGCCAAGCGCCCGAAGGTGCTGCTGCTCGACGAGCCGCTCGGCGCGCTCGACAAGAAACTGCGCGAGGAAACCCAGTTCGAACTGATGGACCTGCAGCAGGAACTCGGCCTCACCTTCGTCGTCGTGACGCACGACCAGGAAGAGGCAATGACCATGGCCGACCGCATCGCGGTGATGAGCCATGGCAAGGTCATTCAGGTGGCGACACCGGCGGAGATCTACGAGGCGCCGAATTCGCGCTTCGTGGCGGACTTCATCGGTGACGTGAACATCCTCGACGGCAAGGTTTCGGCCAACGGCAACGGCAAGATCGAGCTCGCCGTCAACGAGGGTTTCACCATTCGCACCACGACGGCCAATGGCCCGACGACGGGCAGTGCCGCAGGCTTCGCCATCCGCCCGGAAAAGATGAAGGTCACGCGGGCCGCCCCCGCCGACGCCTCCGTCAATGCGGCCCAGGGCGAGGTCTGGGATATCGGCTATCTTGGCGACATGACGGTCTTCTACGTCAAGCTGGACAGCGGCAAGGTGGTAAAGGCCTCCATGCTGAATGCGCAGCGCGAGGTGGAGGATCCGATCGCCTATGACGAGAAGGTCTGGGTCTCCTTCGGCGAAACCGCCGGCGTCGTCTTGAAGGATTGACCGATGAACAAGCTCGGCTCCGCCATCTTCAGCCGCCTTGTCATCATCCTGCCCTATGCCTGGCTGCTGTTCTTCTTCCTCATCCCCTTCTTCATCGTCTTCCGCATCTCGCTGTCAACCACCGCGATCGCCCAGCCGCCCTATGAGCCGGTCTTCGCGCTGGCGGATGGCCTCTCCGGCATCTTCGCCAAGATCGGGCAGTTCAGTTTCGCGAACTACGTCTGGCTGACCGAGGATGCGCTCTATATGAACGCCTACCTGTCGAGCCTGTGGATCGCCGGTGTCTCGACCCTCGTCACGCTCCTGATCGGCTACCCGATCGCCTATGGCATGGCGCAGGCGCCGCGCACGCTGCGCCCGACGCTGCTGATGCTCGTCATCCTGCCGTTCTGGACCAGCTTCCTGATCCGCGTCTATGCCTGGATCGCCATTCTGAAGCCGGAAGGCCTGCTCAACCAGTTCCTGCTGGGCATCGGCGTCATCGACCAGCCGCTGATCATCATGAACACCAATTGGGCGATCTATATCGGCATCGTCTATTCCTACCTGCCCTTCATGGTGCTGCCGCTCTATTCCGCGCTGGAAAAGATGGACAACACGCTGATCGAGGCGGCGCAGGATCTCGGCTGCCCGCAGATCTCGGCCTTCTGGAAGATCACCTTCCCGCTCTCCATTCCCGGCGTCGTCGCGGGCTGCATGCTGGTCTTCATTCCGGCCGTCGGCGAGTTCGTCATCCCCGACCTGCTCGGCGGATCGCAGACGCTGATGATCGGCAAGACGCTGTGGAACGAGTTCAATGCAAACCGCGACTGGCCGGTCTCGGCTGCCGTCGCAACCATCCTGCTCCTCATTCTGGTCGTGCCCATCGTGTTCTTCCAGAATGCGCAGGCCAAGGCCGAAGAGCAGGGGAGGTAGACCATGAACAGCTGGTCCCGTTTCAATATCGTTTCCGTCGTTCTCGGCTTCGCCTTCCTCTATCTGCCGATCGTGCTGCTGGTCGTCTTCTCGTTCAACGAATCGAAGCTCGTGACGGTCTGGGGCGGTTTCTCGACAAAATGGTATGTCGCGCTCTTCCATAACCAGGGCCTCATGGATGCGGCCTGGGTGACGATCCGCGTGGCGCTGCTGTCTGCCACCGTCGCGACGGCGCTTGGCACCATGGCGGCGCTGGCGCTGACGCGTTACACGCGCTTTCGCGGCCGCCTGCTGTTTTCCGGCATGGTCTACGCGCCGCTCGTCATGCCGGAGGTCATCACCGGCCTGTCGCTGCTGCTGCTCTTCGTCGCCATCGGCTTCGACCGCGGCTTCGTCACGGTGACGCTGGCGCACATCACCTTCTCGATGTGTTT
Organism: Shinella kummerowiae; assembly: GCF_009827055.1. GTDB lineage: Bacteria > Pseudomonadota > Alphaproteobacteria > Rhizobiales > Rhizobiaceae > Shinella > Shinella kummerowiae. The sequence goes on along the minus strand of NZ_WUMK01000002.1, from coordinate 38,671 downwards.
CGTGACGGTCGTGGTGCAGTCGCGCCTGCTGTCCTTCGATCGTTCGGTCGAGGAGGCGGCGATGGATCTCGGCGCCACCCCGGTGAAGACCTTCCTCGAGGTGACACTGCCGATCATCGCGCCCGCCGTGCTGTCGGGCTGGATGCTGGCGCTGACGCTGTCGCTCGACGATCTCGTCATATCGAGCTTCACCTCCGGTCCTGGTGCTACGACGCTGCCCATGAAGATCTACAGCCAGGTGCGTCTCGGCGTGACGCCGGAGATCAACGCGGCCTGCACGCTGCTCATCGGCTTCGTCGCCATCGGCGTCATCATCGCATCGATCATGACGAAGCGGCGCGAAGTGCAGCGTGTCCGAGACGAGCAGGCGGCCTTCGCCGGCCGCTGATATCTGTCAGGAAACTACTGGCGGGGCGTCTGCCCCGTCAGGATGGAAATCGGCGAGATCACCGGTTCCGGCCAGGAGCCGCCGACAAAGAAGCTGATGGCGGGTTTGACGACGGCGGTCGCATCCGCCTGTGGTCGGTCGGCGAGCGAGCCGGCGAGCGCCACGCTGCCGCTGCGATAGGGGATCATGCCCGAGAGGGTCAGAAGCGTCTCGTTGCCCTCGATTTCGGCTTTCGTCAGTTCCGCAAGGCCCCGGTCGAGCTTAGCCTCCACATCGGCCCGCACGAAATCGAATGATCCGTCCGCCGCCTCGGAAACGTTGAAGAAGGCATTCTGCCCCGCCCGTTCCTCGAAGGCCTGCTGGTTGAAATGGGTGAGCGTGCCCGGCCCCATGCGCAGACGGAACTGACCGGAGACGTCAGAGGGTGCTGTCGCCCACAGGGGCCGCTCCGTCGACAACTCGAAATTCGCCGTCCCGCGTCCTGACGGCAGCGGCCCCGGCAGGGCGAGCGTGTTTATGATCGCTCCGATATCCACGTCGCTCAGTGACATCTGCAAGTGGCCGCCGCCCTGGAAGCCCTGTTCGGAAAGCGAGATCCGTCCGGTCGCACGTCCGCCCAGCAACGTGCTGTCGCCGACGTCGAAGGAGGCGCGGCCGTTCTCGATGCGCATGCCTGCAGCAAGGTCTTGCAATGAGAACGGCGCAAAATCCGCCGTCTTCGCCGACAGCCTGAGGTCCATGCCGAACTGGTGCACGAAGGCGGTATCGATCGTGGCGGTGTTCCGCTCGGCGCCGGGTGCGAAGGCGGTCAGGAAGGCGCGCAGGTCGATGTGATCGAAGGCGAGCGTGCCGCCTAGCTGCGGTATGCCGTCCGGTGGCACGCTGACGTCGAGCACGCCTGTTGCCTGCGTATCGGCAAGCGTCAGCTTGAGCTGTTCGAGTTTCGCCGAGTAGCCGGCCGTCGCCACCTTCGCTTCCACCGTCACCTGGCCCATATTGCCGACCGAGGGGATTTCCTTGCCCTGCCAGGCCAGAAGGTGGCCGAGCGATGGGGTGGAGAGCAGCAGGTTGCCGGAGACGAAGGCGTTCCTGGAAAGATTGGCGAGGCCTTCGAAATTCACCGTTGTCGGATCGGCGGAGAGATTGGTGCGTACATTGGCGTTGCGTCCGGCGAGCAGCGCCAGCGGCTGGTCACAATAGAAGGTCCAGCGCGTCATTTCGCCATTGACTACGCCGGACAGCGTCAGGTCGAGCGGCCGCCGGAGGGCGGACCAGTCGATATCGCCATTGATGTCGGAGATCCGGAACGGCGCGCCGCCGTCTTCTCGCTTCACCTCGATCGTTCCGTCGACCACGTTGATCGCGCCGATGCGTTCCGCGGGCAGTTCGGGCGTCGCCTGTCCTTCCGCCACCGCGGCGGTCGCGTCGATCGCCTGCATCAGCCAGCCGCTATGGCGCCAGTTGAACGTGCCATCGCCTTTCCAGCCGACGTGGATCGTCGGCCGCACGAGATCGAAATCGCCGAAGACCGGCTTGCCACGCACCGCGCCGAAGAGGTCGAAGCTTGCTGTAAGGCTCTCGATGGAGGCGAGCTCCCTGTTGCCCGCTTGCGCCTGCGGATCGACGAGGCGCACGCTGCCGATCGTCACCTGCGGATAGGGCCAAAAGGAAAACGCCGCCTCTCGCCCGATCTCGACGTCAGCACCCGTCCAGGCTTTCAGCGTTTCCTCGATTTCCCGGCGCACCGTATCGGTCTGGATGAGGAACGGAAAACCGATGCGCACGGCCGCGAAAAGGACGACAATCGCAAGGAAGCCCAGCACCAGATGCCGTGATTGGAAAAAACGGGAAAGGATCATTCGGGTGCAGGTCCTTGGCCGGCAGCGTTCACATTTCTACAGGCGAACGGGGATAGGCGCTTGGGGCCAAGAAATCAAATGGCGCCATGGCGGAATTGCGTTCTCCAACGGCGCGAACCGGCGTTCGCCGCTTTATACTGCGACGCAACATGCTATACGAGGTGCGATGGAGTGGAGAACAGCATGACGTCAGAAAAGCCCCTGTGGGAACCTTCGGCAGAAATCCTGACAAAAAGCCCGATGGCCCAATTCATGAAGACCGCCGGCAAGGCCGCGGGACGCGACTTCAGAACCTTTGACGATCTTCACGCCTGGTCGGTGGAAGATCGCGCTGCCTTCTGGACTGCCGTCTGGGACGATTGCGGCGTCATCGGTGTGCAGGGGAACGTGGCGCTCGAAAACGGCGACCGTATGCTCGAAGCGCGCTTCTTCCCCGAGGGACGGCTGAACTTTGCCGAGAACCTGCTGAAAACGGCAGGCCCTGGCGATGCGATCGTCTTCCGCGGCGAAGACAAGGTCTCCTATCGCTGGTCCTGGGATGACCTTCGCGCGCGTGTCTCGAAGCTGCAGCAGGCCTTTGCAGCACTCGGTGTCCGCGAGGGCGACCGTGTCGCCGCGATGATGCCGAACATGCCGGAAACCATTGCCTGCATGCTCGCCACCGCGTCGCTGGGCGCCATCTGGTCTTCCTGTTCGCCCGATTTCGGCGAGCAGGGCGTACTTGACCGCTTCGGCCAGATCGAACCGAAACTCTTTGTCACCTGCGATTCCTACTGGTACGCCGGCAAGCTCCAGGATGTGTCCGCCAAGGTGCAGGCGGTGGCCGGCAAGCTCGGCGTGCCGGTCCTCGTTGTGCACTATGCCGGTGATGCCGAGGCGCTCGCCGCGTCGCTTGCTGATGGCCGCTCGCTCGAAGCGCTGACGGCGCCGTACGAGGCGAAGCCTTTGACCTTCGCCCAACTCCCCTTCCGCCATCCGCTCTATATCCTCTTCTCGTCCGGAACGACCGGCGTCCCGAAATGCATCGTGCATTCGGCCGGCGGCACGCTGCTGCAACACTTGAAGGAGCACCGCCTGCATTGCGGGCTCGTCGAGGGGGACCGGCTGTTCTATTTCACGACCTGCGGCTGGATGATGTGGAACTGGCTGGTCTCCGGTCTTGCGGTCGGCGCCACGCTCTGCCTGTTCGATGGCTCTCCGTTCCATCCGGACGGCAACGTGCTGTTCGACTATGCCGAGGCGGAAAAATTCGCCGTCTTCGGCACGTCGGCGAAATATATCGACGCCGTGCGCAAGGGAGGCTTCACGCCGCTCACCACGCACGACCTCTCCAGTCTGCGCCTGCTCACCTCGACAGGCTCGCCGCTCTCGCCCGAGGGCTTCACCTTCGTTTACGAGGGCATCAAGCCGGACGTGCAGCTCGCCTCTATTTCCGGCGGCACGGACATCGTCTCCTGCTTCGTGCTCGGCATTCCGCTGCGGCCGGTCTGGCGTGGTGAAATCCAGGGGCCGGGCCTCGGCCTGGCGATGGACGTCTGGAACGAGGACGGCCATCCTGTGCGTGGCGAAAAAGGGGAACTGGTCTGCACCAGGGCCTTCCCCTCCATGCCGGTCATGTTCTGGAACGACCCGCAGGGTGAAAAGTACCGTGCGGCCTATTTCGAGCGCTTCGACAATATCTGGTGCCATGGCGATTTCGCCGAATGGACGAGCCATGACGGCATCATCATTCATGGTCGCTCGGATGCAACGCTGAACCCCGGCGGCGTGCGCATCGGTACCGCGGAAATCTACAACCAGGTCGAACAACTGGACGAAGTCCTCGAGGCGCTCTGCATCGGCCAGGACTGGGACGACGACGTGCGCGTCGTGCTCTTCGTGCGCCTTGCGCCTGGCGTGGTGCTGGACGCGGCGCTGGAAAAGACGATCAAGACCAAAATCCGCACTGGCGCCTCGCCGCGCCATGTGCCGGCAAAGATCATCCAGGTCGCGGACATACCGCGCACCAAATCCGGCAAGATCGTCGAGCTTGCGGTGCGCGAGGTCGTGCACGGCCGGCCGGTAAAGAACAAGGAAGCGCTCGCCAATCCCGAGGCACTGGGCCTCTTCGCCGATCTGGAGGCGCTCAGATCGTGAGCGCCTCCCGGGTTAACGCCCGTTTAACCGCTTGCATTAACCAAGTTCGCGAAGTTGTGAACAAAAGGTTTGTGCCGAAACCGGTCGGGTAAGGTTTTGTTAAGTCGGAACGGGGCAAAGTCGTATCAACTTGAGCGCGCCCGATGGAGGGCTTTGGTCGCACCCGACCCGATGGCATGAAGCCGTTCACCTTCGCTTTTGTTGGACAGCATTCACCTATCGGGGCGGCTTTTGCCGCCCTCTTTTTTTAACCGTTCTTCCGTTCGAGCGAGCGCGAGACGAGGAAGACGGGAATAAGCCCGACCGCCACGATGATGATGGCGGGCACGCCTGCATCTTCCACTTTCGCCCGCGAAGCATCCTCGTAGACGAGGGTGGCCAGCGTGTTGAAATTGAACGGCCGCAGCATGATCGTCGCCGACAGTTCCTTCATCGTCTCGATGAAGACGAGCAGGGCAGCGGTCAGCGTCGCCGGCCGCATCATCGGCAGCAGCACGCTCCAGAGCGTTTGCCCGCTGGTGCGCCCCAGCGTGCGGGCGGCCATGTCGAGATGGGGCGAGAGCTTGTGGAAGCCCGCGTCGATCGTGCCCTCCGCCATCGTCAGGAAACGGACCGTGCAGGCATAGATGATGGCGAAGCCGGTGCCGGAGAGCAGCAGGCCGGTCGAGATGCCGACATGCGCGCGCAAAAAGGCGTCGAGCGCGTTGTCGAAGGTGGCGAGGGGGATGAGCACGCCCATGGCGAGCACCGTGCCCGGAACGCCGTAGCCGAAGGATGCGAAGCGCCCGGCGGTCGCCGCCAGCCGGGAGCGCGTCGAGCGTGCGGCATAGGCAAGCAGGAAGGCAAGCAGCACGGCAACAAGCGCTGTCGAGCCCGAGACGAGCAGGCTTTGCCAGAGCGCGGTCAGCAGCCGCGTCGAGGCGAACTGGTCCAGCCGGCGCGCGGCATAGCCACCGAGCACGAAGACGGGAATGGCAAAGCCGATGACGGGCGGCAGCAGGCAGGCGAGGCTTGCCGCCCATTTCTTCCAGCCGCCAAGCCTGAGGCGTATGGAATCGTGCACCGCGGCTGTCGTCTTCTGGCTGGTGAACCGCTGCCGGCGGCGGGCGACGCGCTCGATCACCATCAGGCCGATGACGAAAAGCAGCATGACGCAGGCAATCTGCGCCGCACCGGCCAGGCTGCCGCGGTTGAGCCAGGTATCGAAAATCGAGAAGGTCAGCGTTTGCACTCCGAGATATTCGACCGCGCCGATATCGTTGAGCGTTTCCATGGCGACGAGCGTCAATCCCACCATGATCGCCGGCCGCGCCATGGGGATCTGGATTCTCGCGAAGACTTTCAGCGGCCCTGCGCCCAGCGTGCGCGCCACATCCGCCGCCGCCCGGCCCTGCATCAGGAACATCGAGCGGGCGGCGAGATAGATATAGGGATAGAGCACGCTGGACAGAACCAGCACGGCGCCGCCGGTGGTCCGCACCTCCGGAAACCAGTAGTCGCGGCTCGTCTGGAAACCGAAGAGCGCGCGATAGGCCGTCTGCACCGGTCCGGTGAAGGAGAAGAACTCCGCAAAGGCATAGGCGCCGAGATAGGCGGGAATGGCGAGCGGCAACACGAGCAGGCCGGAAAGCAGCCGGCGGCCGGGAAAGTCGCAGCTCGCCACCAGCCAGGCCGTCACGACGCCGACGATCGCCGTAAGCGTGCCCACGCCGGCCAGCAGGATCAGCGTGCGCAACGTGGCGCGCGGAATGACGTTGCTGAGGAGATGCGGCCAGCTATCGGTGCCACCGGTCGCCGCGATCACGACGATGGCGATCGCCGGCATCAGCACGATGACAGCCGCCAGCACGGCGGCGGCAGACAGGAGCGGATGGCGGGCTGCACCGGAACGGCGCAGGGTGCGCGCCGGCGCGCTTTCGGACGGAACCTGCAAGGCATTCCCTCGGCGGTGCGGCAATCCCGCTCACGGCGAGAGCGCCGTAAGGCGTTTCAGCCGGTCTAGACCAATCGGCTCAGTCTGCCAACACGCGCGGTGACGGAAAGATCACTTCCACAAGCGTGCCCTCGTTCGGCGTGGAGCTGATCGCGAAATTCGCCCTGTTAGCATCGACCATGGCCTTGGTGAGCGGCAGGCCAAGGCCGGTGCCGTCACCGCGCTTGCGCGACCCCGTCGTCACCTGCCGGAAGGGCTTCATCGCCTGCTCCAGCTCGCTGCGCGTCATGCCGACACCGGTATCGCGGATGCGCAGCACGACGCTGCCATTGGCTTCATAAGCGGTGGAGACCACGATCTGCCCGCCGGCCGGCGTGAAGCGAATGGCATTCGACAGGATGTTGAGGGCGATCTGCTTGATCGAGCGCAGGTCGGCGACGATCTGCGGCACGTTATTCGACAGCGAGGTGCGGATGATGACGCGCTGCCCGTTTGCCTGCGGCTGCACCAGCGAGACGGCTTCGGCAATCGTCTCGTTAAGGCCGACGGCCGTGAACTCCAGATCCATCTCGCCCGCCTCGATCTTGGAAATGTCGAGCAGGTCGTTGACGATATCGAGAACATGGCGGCCGGAGCGGCCGATGTCATTGGCATATTCGATGTAGCGCGGATGGCCGATCGGCCCGAAGCGTTCCGTCGCCATCATGTCGGAAAAGCCGATGATGGCGTTGAGCGGCGTGCGGATTTCGTGGCTGACACGCGCAAGGAAATCGCTCTTGTGGGCGTTGGCCGTCTCGGCGGCCCGCTTGGCGTTGCGCAGTTCCTCTTCGGTGCGCTTCCACTGGGTGATGTCGCGGATGACCGCGCAATAGCCGGAGGAGGAGGAGAGGCGGCCCATCGTCATGAAAAGCGGGATGAAGCCGCCGCCGGCCTCGCGGCCGATGACCTCGCGCCCGTCATTCAGCACGCTCGCAACGCCGTGGCCGGCGAGACCGGCGAGGTAATCGAGCACGGCCTTCTGGCTTTCGTGCGCAAACAGCATGGCAAACGGACGGCCGCGCGTCTCGTCTTCATCATAGTTGAAGAGCGCACTCGCTGAGCGGTTCATCGAGCGAATGTCGCCATCCTGGCCGACGACCACGACGCCATCCGTCGCGGTCTCGAGGATGGAGCGCAACTCGCTGATCTCGACGCGAAGCGCGGAGGCTGCCGCCTGATCGGCAGAGCGCTCTTCGCTTTGCGCCGGCGCCGGCACCGTTTCTACCAGGGCAAGGGCAGGTTTTTCATGTGCCGGCGTCAGCGCCAGCATCAGCGCCGTGCCATCCTCCCAGCGGATCGACTGGAGGCGGGCGCGCGCAGCGCTCGTGCTCTCGCCGTCGGCATGGCGGAGCGCCATCATGCCGTCGCCGTCTTCCGCGTCGGGGCCGGCGAGAAGAATATCGAGGCCGCCCGAGGCTTCGAGGTCCTCGAGATTGCTGTAGCCGGTCAGGCGGAAGAATTCCGGATTGGCGTGGATAAGCCGTTCGCCGACATGGACGAGCAGTGCGACCGGTAACGCATCGACCACGGCGGCGGTGAGGCCGTAGTCCATCTGCCGGCGCGATGGCGCAAATCCCGTGCGTTCGACGGCATGGTCGTCAGGCAGCAGATCATCGGCATGCGGGCCGACTTCGAGGCCCGGCATTTCCGTTTCGGACACGCCGGGCACGGCTGCGGTGACCGCGTCCTGCCCGTTGCGGTCTTCCGACGGGTCATCGGCGGGTGTTTCCGCCACGGTATCTGTTGGCCGGTCTTCCGGCTTGCGTTTGCCGAAGTTTTCGCCGAGCTGGCGGGCGATTTCGCGGAAAGCCGCCTGTTCGCCGGTCGAGAGCCCATCGAAAAGACCGCCGCGATTGCGCCGGGTTTCGAGCTGCACGACCTTGTCCGACTGGCGGCGGGCCGGGGTTTCGACAAGGCGCAGCGCCGGACGTTCGCCGCGGAAGGCGTCCTGTTCGTCGCTTGCGGGTGCTGTCGAATCGTTCGCATCAGCGGAGGTGTCTGCCGTCTCGACGACCTCTTCCGTCGGATGGGTTTCGTCGGCTTCTGCAACCGGTTCATCCGGCTGTGCGGACACCTCGTCTGCGGTATCCGGCGCGTCCCCGGAACCATCGGCCATTCCATCCAGTTCGTCCGCAGCACTTTCCAGCAGCGCACCGGTTTCCTCGGCCAGGGTTTCCTCGACCTCCGCCTCGGCGATCGCGACGGACTGGCCCAGCGTCAGCCCGCGCGCGTGAGAATCCTCGACCGCGTCGGCGATGCGCACAATACCGAACCCGCGGAAACCGTCGAATTCCCGATTGCGCGAATAGGTCGGCAGCGCGGCGAGATCCACCGGCACGACAAGGTTGGTCCCCTCTACGGGCCAGCGGATCGTCTTGCCCGACCAGGTGTCGCGACGGCGCAGGAGGTCGCCGATCTTGCCATCGGGATCGAGGTCGAACCGGGCGGCGACATCCGTGAAGCGTTCGCCGGAAATGGTTGCGGCCTTTGGGCCGACGGCGGCGGCGAATTCTTCCGAAATCTCGCTGAACCGGCCTTCGGCGTCGATCTTCCAGACGAAACGGATCGGCCGGCCTTGCGGGTTGAAGGTGAAGCCGGATATTACCTCGGCTGCCTCGCTGGCGGCAGGCCCTTCCTCATCGGCGGCGTTTGCTTCTTCCGCTGATTCTGCGGTGGGATATTCCTGGGCCGCTTGTGACGGCTCCGCAATCGGCTGTTCGCTTTCCGGCTCCGCGTTCAGTGCCGGCTCCGAAGCCTCCTCCGCGAGGGGCTCGGCAGCATCGATCGGGCTCTCCTCGGCGGCGGCTTCGTTTGCCGCAGGCTCTTCGGCCGGATCTGTCACCCGCTCTTCGGAGATGAGGTCGACCGGATCAGCCTGTTCTTCCAGTCCCGGTGGCTCACTCTCAAGGGAGGGGGCGACGGCATCGACCGCCTCTGCCTCTGCCGCGATGGTGGCAACAGGTTCTGCCGCATCCTCGTCCGCATCGAGGTGGCCGAGAATGGTTTCGACGGCGAAGAGCAGATGCAATGCGGGATCGCTGGAAATGCGGCCGATGGCGGCGGGCAGATGGCCGAGGCCGGTGGCGATCGGTCGCTTGACCAGGTGTTCGGTGCTGTGGGCGGCGGCGTCGACGAGGGCGCGGCGCGTCTCCAGGCTGACGGCGATCCGGTCAAATCTGTCGGACGCAGCGACAACGGCACCGTCACCGTCTAGCACGGCCATATGCGTATCCGGGTCGTCGAAGCCGGTGAGCATGGCGGTGGCGATGTCTTCCTGGTTCTGGCGGCCGAGGCCGACGGGTGCGCTGAACAGGATCGCCTCTTCGCCCGGGCGAATGGTGATACCCTCGACGACCGCGTTCACCGGCACGCTGCGAAAGCCGCTGCCGATGCGCATGACGAAACCGCGCCGCTCGCCCGGTGCCTGCACCTGCCGTGCCGTCGCTGCGAGCTGGCGATAGGCGACATCCGCGCGGTCCGGGCCGGCATCGAGGAAATCGTAGATATTGTCCTGGCCGAACAGGGTCGCGCCCCGGCCGTTCGACCACAGCACCCGGGCCATATCCCTGGAAAACAGCACCACGGCCTCGCCGCGGGAAAACGGCAGGCGCACCCGCTCGTGGACGGCGACGTCGATAAAGGGATACTGCTTTGCGGACATATTCAGGCCTGTGTCTGACTCCGGCGTCCCGGTTTTCGATTAACGCTTTATTAATAGCCGTGCATAGGCGGGGGGTCCAGCGGCGAGGCCGGAAGGCCCCGGGCTTTCAGGGGAAAGGGTTAACGGCGCCAGGAATTATTGTGCATCGCACAATTTTGTTGCAATGCGAAATGAGATCGTCTATATAAGGGGCATCCAAGAACACGGTGCCTCAAGAGAGGGCCAAACCAAGGAGCGCAGACAATGGCTACCAAGAAGATCGACGACGTATTCTCCATCGCTTCCATCGACCCGAGCAAGTTCTCCGAAAGCTTCCGTGACTTCGCCGAAAAGGGCGCCGCACAGTCCAAGGAAGCCTATGCCAAGATGAAGGAAGCCGCCGAAGACGCGACCAAGACCGTCGAAGCGACGCTCGAAAGCGCGCAGGCCGGCTCCGTCGAACTCGGCCTCAAGGCCATCGACGCGCTTCGCACCAATGCCGAAAATTCGCTTTCGCACATGGAAGCCCTGCTCGGCGTAAAGTCGGTTTCCGAACTGTTCGAGCTGCAGACCGCTTTCCTGCGCAAGCAGGCTGAAGTCGCCGTCGAACAGGCTAAGACCCTGCAGGAAACCTCCAAGAAGGTTGCCGAAAAGGTTTCGGCCCCGGGCAAGTCGGCTGCCGAGAAGGCCATGAAGTCCTTCAAGACCGTCTGATACCCCGCGTAGCGCCGGTTTGGGCGCTGTGTTACAATGGCCGGGCAATCGTCCGGCCATTTTCGTTTGTGGGCGCTTGCAAAAAACGCTTGAAAAATAGTGCGGCTGCCCGTATGTGACGCACCAAGCGCGCCAGACGCGCCGTGTGCGGTTGTAGCTCAGTTGGTTAGAGCGCAGGTTTGTGGCACCTGAGGTCGGTGGTTCGACCCCACTCAACCGTACCATTCCTCTCTCCTGATAAGTCTAAATGCTACAGAGACTTATCGGGAGAGAGGAATACTCTCCTCCCGTCGCCATCGATATAGACCGCACGACTCGGATCGCAGTTTGCGCTATCGCGGCTGTCCGTTCGTATCCCTCAACCTTATCTCTCTCCAGCCTTGGACGTGTGCCGACGTCATCACACAGGTATCGCTTGACACGGCAACAAATTAGGTAGATCGGTCTACATAATGAATCGAGGTGCGTGATGGGTGAACGGGTGCCGGCGCGGGAACGCTTGCTGAAATCGGCGGCGGAGCTGTTTTATCGTGATGGGGTAGGGGCGACGGGGATCGATACGATCACCGCCCATGCCGGCGTTGCGAAGATGAGCCTCTACAACAACTTCGCCTCCAAGTCGGATCTGGTGAAGGCCTATCTCGATGCGCGCCTGGAAGAATGGCACGCGCTTTATCACGAGCGCCTCGCCAAAGCGGGCACACCCCGCGATCGGCTTCTCGCCGTCTTCGATTCCTATGTCGACCATGCGGAACGCGCCTATGGCTGGGGTTTTCGCGGCTGCGGGCTCCTCAACGCCGCGGCCGAGTTGCCCGTCGGCGATGCTGGCCGGGACACGGTGGCGGTGCAGAAGGACGAGGTCGAGCAACTCTTCAAACAATATTTACGGGAAATGAAGCCGGATGGCGGTGCGGCGATCGACGAGACGGCGGAGCACCTCTCCTTCGTGCTGGAAGGTGCCATGGCGCGTGCGGGTCTCGATGGCCATGACGGACGGCTGAAGGCGGCGCGGAAGCTCGCGATCTCGATCGTGGACCGGCTATGACAGTCACGGATCTTGCTGCGCTGCCGCACCGCCGGTCCGGCCGGCTCTGGGCGCTCGTCGTTCTCGTTCTCCTCGAAGCGGCGCTGGTGGTGACCTGGAGCGCCGGCTTCATCGGGGTCCGGTTCGCGAATGATCACGCGCCGATCTTTCTCATCCTGCTCTGGCGCAGCCTTGTCTCGGGACTGGTTCTGCTGCCCTTCGCGCTCCTGATGGGGCCGAAGATCCACGCGAGGGACGTCGCCTTTCAGATGCTGCTCGGCGCGCTCGCCATGGCCGGTTATCTCTCCGGCTTCGCGCTGGCGATCTCCTTCGGCGTGCCGACCGGTCTCGTGGCGCTGATCACCGACATGCTGCCGCTCGCCGTGGCGTTCCTCTCCTGGCCCATTCTGGGGCAGGCCTTGACCGCACGGCAGTGGATCGGCTCCTTCATCGGCCTTGCCGGCGTGCTGATTGCCTCCGGCTGGTCGGTGCAATTTGGCGACGTGCCGCTGTGGGCCTACGGTCTTCCCGTGCTCGGGACGCTCGCGCTGGCGCTGGCGACGCTGCTGCAAAAGCGCAGTCGGGTCAATGCGATGCCGGTCTACCAGAGCCTGTGCTTCCAGTGCCTCTCGGCCGCGGCGATCTTCTCCGTGCTGGCCTGGCATGAAGGGACAGTGCTGCCCGTGCTCGACGCCGGCTTCATCGGCGGCATTCTCTGGCTGGTCTTTGTCGCGACCTTCGCGGCCTGGAGCCTCTATTACCTCGCGCTCAGAAAGTCCTCGCCAGCCCGGGTGACGGCGATCCTCTATCTCAGTCCGCCGGTGACGATGATCTGGGCCTGGCTGATGTTCGGCGAGCCCCTGTCCTGGGCGATGGCGGTGGGGTTGGTCATTTCGCTTCTCGGCATTCTCATCGTCGCGAAGGCGCAGACGCCGGTTCATCCCTAAAACCTTGTAAACCCTTCCTTTACCACGCCAGCGATGCCGGTCCCGATTTGGCACTGTATTAGGAATCCATTGACCAATGAATCTCTAGGGTCGCTCCTGTTCCTGTGTGGGACCGGTCCGCATGACGCGCTGCCGCGATGCAAATGGGGTTCTTCAAATGCACATGACGTGCGTCAAATGGCTGGCGGTTCCCGCCGGCATGTTCGGGCTGTTTCTTCTTTGGCTGCCGCTCAGCCTCCAGGCCCAGCTTGTTCTCAGTTTCGCCGTGCTCGGCGTGATGTTCCTGGCGATGACGCGCCCGAAGAACACCACCCTCCGGCTCGTCACATTCACCTTTGCCGGCATCCTCGCCATGCGCTACGCGTTCTGGCGCACGACGGAAACGCTGCCGAGCATCCATGAACCGCTGAACTTCATTCCCGGCCTGATCCTGTATCTCGCCGAGATGTACTGCCTTGCCATGCTGGCAATCAGCTTCTTCATGCTGGCCGACCCGTTGAAGCGCAAGGCGCCGGACCTCGGCGATGCGGCGGACCTGCCGACCGTCGACGTCTTCATCCCGTCCTACAACGAGGAGCCGGAACTGTTGGCCGGCACGCTCGCCGCCGCCAAGTCGCTGCACTATCCGAAGGACAAGCTGAACGTCTATCTGCTGGATGACGGCGGCACGGAGGCCAAGCGCAACCACAAGGATCCGCGCATCTCGATCGCCGCGATCCGCCGCCACGAGCAGCTGAAGGCGCTCTGTGCCTCGCTCGGCGTGCACTATCACGCCCGCAAGCAGAACGACCATGCCAAGGCCGGCAATCTCAACGAGGGCCTGAAGGTCTCGAACGGCGAACTCGTCGTCGTCTTCGACGCCGACCATGCGCCGGTGCGCGAATTCCTGCGCGAGACGGTGGGCTTCTTCGCCAAGGACAAGAAACTCTTCCTCGTCCAGACGCCGCACTATTTTCTCAATCCGGACCCGCTGGAAAAGAACCTCCAGACCTTCGCGCGCATGCCGTCGGAAAACGAGATGTTCTATTCGATCCTGCAGCGCGGGCTCGACAAGTGGAACGCGTCGTTCTTCTGCGGCTCGGCGGCGGTGCTGCGCCGTGCGGCCCTTTCGGCGGCGAACGGTTTCTCCGGCCAGTCGATCACCGAGGATTGCGAGACGGCACTCGCGCTGCATTCCAAGGGTTGGCACAGCCTCTATGTCGACAAGCCGCTGATCGCTGGCCTCCAGCCGGAGACCTTCGTCTCCTTCATCGGCCAGCGCGCGCGCTGGTGCCAGGGCATGTTGCAGATCCTCATCCTGAACCGGCCGTTCCTGGCGAAGGGCCTGACGTTGGCGCAGCGCATCTGCTACGCAGGTATCAACCTGTTCTGGCTGTTCCCGCTGTCGCGGCTTGCCTTCGTCTTCTCGCCGCTGCTCTACATCTTCTTCTCGCTGGAGATCTACCAGGCGAACATCCTCGAATTCGCCTCCTATGCGGTGACCTACCTCATCGGCTCCTTCGCCATGCAGAGCTACCTCTACGGTCGCGTACGCTGGCCCTGGGTTTCGGAACTGTACGAATATGTCCAGTCGGTGCTGCTGTTCGGCTCGATCGTCAGCGTTATTCGCAACCCGCGCAAGCCCACTTTCAACGTCACGGCAAAGGGCCAGACGCTGGATCGCAGCATGCTGTCGCCGCTCGCCCGGCCGTATTTCATCATCTTCTTCGTTCTGCTGGCGGCCGCGATCTATTCCGGTTATCGCTTCCTGACGGAGCCAGTCGCCACCGAACTCCTGACCATCGTCGCCGGCTGGAACCTCATCAATCTCGGCCTTGCCGGTGCCGCACTCGGTGTCGTCGCCGAACGGCGGGAGCTGCGCCGCAACCAGCGCCTTCCCGTCAAGCGCCACGCGCTGATGAAGGTGGATGGCAAGCTCAAGAACATCATCATCCAGGATGCGTCGTCCGGCGGCATCTCGGTGGAGTTCGTCGAGCAGGCGCCGGAGATCGATCTCGATACCCCGCTCGAGGCGACGATCCAGCTTCGCCGTGCCGGCCAGATCATTGCCTTTGAGGTGATCTGCCGCTCCAGCCGCGAGGCAGGCGGCGGCACCGTCTACGGCTTCGCCTACAAGGAGCGCACGCCGGAAACCTTCATGGCGATTGCCGAGCTCATGTATTCGGACCAGGCGGTCCTGCAGGAGCGGCTGGTGCGCCGCCAGGTGCGCCACAGCTTCTTCTGGGGCACCTCGCGCTTTGCGCTCTGGAGCATCCGCGAGACGTTGCGCGCGCTCCGGTATTCGGCCGGCCTCATGCGCGAAAACGCCGTCAAGTCCTTCGCCGACGCCCCCATCGTCGTGAAGGAAAACAATGCGCAGATCCCCGGCCGCGCCGTGGAGCTGCCGCCGGTCCTCACAGGAACCCAGGCCTATGGTTAAGCCCACCCTTTTTACAAAGCTGACGCTCGCTGTCCTCATCGCCTCGGCTGGCTGCGGCCGGGCGGAGGGATTGGTGGCGGATGCCGTCAAGCCGTTGCTCGATGGCACCGCGCTGAGCGGTGGCCTGCTGCCGCAACCCGTGGCCACGGAAAAGATCGAGCCGGCCGAAGGCGCGGCCGGCATGCTCGTGCCCTTCGAGCAGGTGTCGGATGCCTTCACGTTGTCCGGCGAGGATGACGTTGCCACCTTCACCTTCGTGCTCGATGGTCCGCAGGTCTCCGCCGGCGGCACGCTGAACCTCGCCTATATCAACGCCGTCTCCGTATTGCCGGACACCGCGATGATGGATGTGGAGGTAAACGGCCGCGACCTCGGCGGCTTTTCCATCGCCTCGCCGAACCGGACGCTGACGGAAAAGATCGCCATCCCATCCGAGTTCCTCAAGGCCGGCCGCAATGTCGTGCGGGTCCGCGCCCGGCAGCACCATCGCGTCGATTGCTCGCTGGATGCCACCTACGAACTCTGGACAAAGCTCGATCCGGCCCTTAGCGGCTTCGCAACTGGCACCTCGGTCGCCTTCGCCGATTTCGACAGCCTGCTCGCCGTGCGGCGCAATGCGGAGCAGCGCACGGATATCCGCATCGTCGTTCCCGGCGTGCTGAGTGCCGAGGCGCTGAACGAGGTCGCCCCGGTGCTGCAATCCCTCATCCTCTTCCTCAACCGTGACGACGTGACGGTCTCCGTCGCCGACAAGCCGGGCACGGGGCCGGGCATCGACCTCGTCATGGCGATGGATCGGAGCGGTGGCGCAACGCTCGCCAGGCTCGGCTTCGAGCCGGCCGCTCGCGGGCTTTCCGTGCAGGCCGGCGCATCGGCCGATCGCGCGGCCGTCATCATGCGCGCGGCCAATCTCGGTGATATCAACGCGGCTGTGCTCGCAGCCGTGAAGGGGCCGATGGCCGATGGCCTGAAGACCGGCATCTTCGAGAAGGGCAGGGGCGTGCTGCCCGTTGATGCCGGCGAGCGGCGCACGCTGAAAGAGGCGGGCTACGAGACCCGCGTCTTCTCCGGTCGCCTGTCGCGCACGGATTTTGCCGTGGAGATGCCGGCGGATTTCTATCCCGCCGACTATGCGACGCTCGATCTTCGCCTCCATGCGGCAACTTCGCCGGGGCTGGAGCAGACCGCGCAGCTCCTCGTGCGCGTCAACGACAAGGTCGTCAAAAGCTATCCCTTCCGCAACCGCGAGGGCGAGCAGTTCGATGGCAAGCGCATCGAGCTGCCGCTGCGCGCCTTCCGGCCGGGCGTCAACCGCGTGGAGCTTCTGGCAGAGCTGCCGATGGCGGCGGATGCGGCCTGCCGGCCGGAAGAGCGTGACGACGACAAGCCGCGTTTCATCCTGCTCGACACGACCGCAATCGAGGTGCCGGCGCTCGCTCGCCTCGGCCGCCTGCCGGATCTGGCGGCGCTTGCGGGCAAGGCCTATCCCTATGGCGGCGGAAAGCCGTTCGATCTCGTCATCGACCGGGCGGACGATCAGTCCATCGGCGCGGGCCTCACGCTGCTTTCGCGTCTGGCACTCTCCGCCCGTGCGCCGTTGAATGCGAAGCTCGCCATCGGCGCGCCTTCGGAAGGAACGGGTCGTGATGCGCTTGTCGTGTCGTCGCAAAACGATTTTGCCGATCTCGGTTCCGCCGACAAAGCTGCCTTCCCGAGTGCTGCGGATATCAATGCCTCCGTCGCCGACCTCCTGAAACCGGATTCGGTCGTCACCGCCTCGGTTTCCGACGATGCGCGCGGCACCGGCAGCGACACGGCGGACCTTCTTCAGGCTTTCCACAATTCAACGGCACAGCAGGAAAATGACCTGTCTTTCAGCGCACGCACACAGCGCTGGCTTGCCGCCGCGTCGACGAATTTTGGCCGCTGGCTGAACTATCAGGGGGACGAAGGCCCTCGCGCCGCACCGCACGGCGAAGGGGCTCTCGTGACCCTGTCGCAGATGGCCGCACCCGGCGGTAACGCGACCTGGACGGTGATCAAGGCGAACTCCCCACGCGATCTCGGCGCCGGCGTGCAGCGTCTCGTTGACCCTACGGTCTGGCGCGATCTGGAGGGCGGCACGGCAACGATCGAGACGGCGAGCCTGTCGCTTGTCAGCCTGCCCGCGGCGGAGCGTTATGTCGCCAGCCTGACCGACCGCAGCCCCGGCAACCTGCGCCGCATCGCGGCCGCGTGGTTCTCCGATAATTTCCAGATTTACGTGCTGCTCGTGCTCGCCAGCCTCGGTGTCTTAGCGGTCTGGCTGGGGCTCGTCGTGCCGCGCAAAGGCGTGAGGTCCGATAAATGAGAATACTCTTTCTTTCCACCCTGCTCGCCGGCTCCACGGCGCTTGCCCCGCTGGTGCTGGCTGCCGATAGCAAGGCCGGCCCCGGTGAAGTTGAACTGGCGGCGCTCTACTATTATGCCGAACAGCAGCAGCAGGACCGGCTCGAAGCCGAGACCAACCGGCTGCGCCAGAAATAGCCAGATTTCGTCGTGCCAGCCGATGTCTATTCGCCTGCGGCACGGCAGCTGGACGAAAGCGCCCTCTGGACGCTCTACGAGAAAAACGACTTCATCGGCATAGAGGCGGAAATCGGCCGCCGCCGCTCGGAAAACCCCGAATGGCTGCCGAGCGAGGATTTTTCCGGCAAGCTCGCCCGCCGCAAGCAGCGCGTCGAGATGATGGCCGCCACCGCCCGCAAGGACTGGATGGGCGTCATCGAGGCCGCCAAAACGCTGGATGTGGCGATCGAGGCCGAGGTCGATCTCGTCTGGATGCTGCTCGATGCCTATGCCGAGACTGGCGCGAAAGATGCCCTCACCAAGGTCTATCGCGGCCTGCTCTTCCGTGAGGGCGACAAGCGCCTGCCCGACCAGCAGATCCTCACCACGCTGCAAAAATCCACACGCGATTTTTCCTCCGAAGACGTGCGCAAGGCAATGGGCGTGCTGGCCGTGTCGCCGATGCTGCAAGCGAACCTCCAGCCGGTCGAACTCGACCTCACGCGCAAGGACATCGCCGATTTCAACGCAGACGAAAAGCGCCAGACGCCGCTCGCCGAAGACGAGGTCGGCAAGCTGCGCGCGGTGGCGGACAAGGGCGCGCGCCTCGAAGACCTGTCGCTGCTTGGCTGGTACGACCTCAAGCTGAAGGCGCCGCAGAATTCCGAGCGCTGGTTCAAGGCAGCACTTGCCAATCGTCGCGACGAGGAGAACGCCAAGGGCCTCTATCTCTCGCTGGCCGCCCAGAACAAGCAGGACGAGGCCTATGCGATTGCGGAAGATTATATCGAGGAGTTTTCCGACGATCCCGAATTCCTGATGAACGCGCTGTCGCTGCGCTTCTCCAAGCCCGACCAGCCGGATGCGGACGTGAAGACCGTGACGGCCTACTCCAACGCCATCCTCGCGACATCGAATGCCGACCACGCGGAAATTCTCGCCTGGTACGCCTATAATTCGCGCCAGTACGACGCATCGAAGGCCTGGTTCCTGAAGTCGCTGGATTGGGAAAGCGCACCGGTGCGCGTCAAGGGCCTCGCGCTGAGCCTGATGCGCCTCGGCGAGAAGGCCGACTATGCGGCGTTGGAGGACGAGTATCGCGACATCTACCCGGATATCTGGGCGGAGATCAAAATCGCGACGCCGCCGAAGGGCCGTCGCAGCGTGGCCGTGGAGACGCCGGTTGCCGTATCGACATCGGCTAAAGGCAGCGCTACCGGTGGCAACGGTTATCTCGCGCATTTCAAGGCGAAGCGTTTTAGCGCCTGCATCAAGGATATCTCCAATCTGGAGGCACGCGGGGCCGTCTCGGCCGATGCCATGCTCATCAAGGGCTGGTGCCATCTTGAGCTGAACCGCATCGCCGATGCCCGCAACGCCTTCGAAGCCGCGCTCGGCAACAGCCGCACCCAGCAGGATGCCGCCTATGGCGCGGCGCTCACCTTGCTGCGCGGTCGCCTGACGGACGATGCGGAGGCGATGATCGCCATGTATCCGCTGTCGGAAAAGCGCGAGCGGGAAGTGCGCGCCGAAATCTACTGGCAACGGGCCCGCTCGGCCTTCGACCACAAGCAATACCAGCGCGTGCTCGACGCCTTGAACGCGCGCGCCAGCCTGGTCGCCGAACCGGCCGATCTCAGCCAGTTGCGCGGCTGGGCCTATTATCACCTCGGCAACCGCAGCCAGGCGCAGGCCGTCTTCACCCGGCTGAACATGCATCTCTACGATCCCGCGGCCGCGCGCGGCCTCGCCGTCTCCTCCGCCGTTTCGACCCGATAGGATCCCCATGCGCTGGTTGCTTGTCGCCACAATCCCGCTTCTCGTCGCCGGCTGCACGGCCGTACCCGACCCGTTCCTCGAAACGGGCGCCATCCGGCCGGATGCGCCGCCGCTCTCGACGGAGGTTTCTCCGGAGTTCGCCGCCGGCTATCTGCCGTCCATCGCGGGCCGCGTCGAAAGCGTGCGCCAGACGTCGCGCGCCGATTTCTTCGAGCAGAAGATCGTCTACACCAACACCACGGCATCCGCCGGCGAAAACCTGCTGACCGTGCGGGTTGGCACGCCCTCGGAGGGCATGGTCTTCCTGCGGGCGCCGACACGCAACGCGATCCTTGCGGAGATGCGGCAGGCGCTGCCGGGAGTCGCAATGGCGATCAACACGGCGCCCGGGCAGAACCCGTACGGCGTTTACGGCTACGCCACCGGGCCGCTCGGCAAGGCCGGAAGCTGCGTCTACGCCTGGCAGTTCGTCAAGCGTGTCTCGCCGCTGCGCGGAACGGCGATAGGCCGGCTTGGTGCCGGCAACTATTCTGCACAAGTGCGCTTGCGCTTCTGCCATCCGACCATGCCGCAGGAGCGCCTTGCCGTGCTGATGGATGGCATGCGGCTGAAGCCGGTGACGCGTGAGACCTTCGACATGCTGAGCTATGCCGGCGGCAGCGGCTCCCTGCGAAACCAGCCCGTGCTGGCGCATGCCGAGCCGGTGGTGATCGCTGACGACAGCGTCGAGGCCGAACCGCGCCGCACGCCGAAGCGCCGCGTCGTGGAGGAAAAGCGCAGGGAAGAGCCGGTCGCCATCCGCAATGCCGTGCGCGTCCCTCTGCCGGGTGAGGCTGTCGAGGAGAAGCAGAAAGTCGCGGTGACCGAGAAAGCGGCGGAAAAGCCCGAGGAGAAGGCCAAGGCACGTGCAACAAGCGCGCTGGTGCCGACGCCCGAAACCGCGTCGCTCACCGAAGCCGACTGAGGCTCAAAGAAAGATATCGTGCTCCTGTCGCACGAGTTCCTGCACGAACTCGGCGACGGTGCGCACGCGCGCAAGGTCGCGTGCGCTTTCGTGCCAGGTCGTCCAGTAGGCGCGGCGGATCGAGGTGGCCGGCAGCAGGCGCACCAGTTCGGGATATTGCCGGGCGATGTAGTCGTGCAGGATGCCGACGCCCGCACCGGAACGCACGGCCTCCGTCTGGCCGGTGGCGCTGGAAATCTCGAAGCTGGCATCCCAGCTGCGCATGATCTCGCCGGTGAAATTCAGCGAGGCGGTGAAGATCAGGTCTTCCACATAGCCGACGCGCCGATGGCTTTTCAGGTCCTCGACGGTTTCCGGCGTGCCGTTTTCCTTGAGGTAATCGTCTGAGGCGTAGAGGCCGAGCGTGTAGTCCGTCAGCTTCGACGAGACGAGGCGGCCCTGTTCCGGGCGTTCCAGCGTGATGGCGATATCCGCCTCGCGCTGCGACAGCGAGAAGGAGCGCGGCACCGGCACGAGCTGGATCTTCAGTTCCGGATGCCGCGCCGTCAGCCGCCCGAGCCGGGGGGCAAGGAAGGACACGCCGAAACCGTCCGGAGCGCCGACGCGCACGGTGCCGGCGACGGCCGTGTCGATGCGCCCGATGCTTGCCTGGGCCGCCAGCATTTCCGTTTCCATACGTTCGGCAGCGCGCAGAAAAACCTCACCCTCTGTCGTCAGGTCGCAGCCATTGGTCCGGCGGATGAGGAGCCGCGTCTTCAAGGCCTCTTCCAGCGCGCTGACGCGACGGCTGAGCGTGGCATGGTTGACGCCGAGCCGGCGCGAGGCGGCGAGGATTTGCCCGGTGCGGGCAACGGCGAGGAACATGCGTGCGTCATCCCAGTTCATGTCGCCTCCGGCTTTAATTTTTGCACAACGGTTCCTTACCGGAGGTGATTGAGTTGTGCAAATTGAAGTGCGATGATCTCCTCACAACAACGGAGGAGCTCCCCATGTACGAGATCGGCCATTTCATCGGCGGCAAGAAGGTCGCTGGCACCAGCGGTCGCACCGCGAATGTCTACAATCCGGCGACGGGCGAGGTCCAGGCGACCGTGGCGCTCGCCAACGATGCCGACCTGCAGGCCGCAATCGACAGCGCGCTTTCCGCGCAGCCGAAGTGGGCCGCCACCAACCCGCAGCGCCGCGCCCGCGTCTTCATGAAGTTCGTCGAGCTTCTGAACCAGAACATGGACGAACTGGCTGTCCTGATCTCCCGCGAGCACGGCAAGACGGTCGAAGACTCGAAGGGCGACGTCATTCGCGGCCTCGAAGTCTGCGAATTCGTCATCGGCATTCCGCATCTCATGAAGAGCGAGTTCACGGAAGGCGCCGGCCCGAACATCGACATGTATTCGATCCGCCAGCCGGTCGGCATCGGCGCGGGCATCACGCCGTTCAACTTCCCGGGCATGATCCCGATGTGGATGTTCGCGCCCGCCATCGCCTGCGGCAACGCCTTCATCCTAAAGCCCTCCGAGCGTGACCCGTCCCTGCCGATCCGCCTTGCCGAACTGATGATCGAAGCGGGTCTGCCCGCCGGCATCCTCAACGTCGTCAACGGCGACAAGGGTGCGGTCGATGGCATCCTGGCGCACCCGGATATCGCTGCCGTTTCCTTCGTCGGTTCCACGCCGATCGCCCGCTACGTCTATGGCACGGCTGCTGCCAACGGCAAGCGCGCCCAGTGCTTCGGCGGCGCGAAGAACCACATGATCATCATGCCCGACGCCGATCTCGACCAGGCCGCGAACGCCCTCATGGGCGCCGGCTACGGTTCGGCCGGCGAGCGCTGCATGGCGATCTCGGTTGCCGTTCCGGTCGGCGAGGAAACCGCCAACCGTCTGATCGACAAGCTGACGCCGATGATCGAAAGCCTGCGCATCGGCCCCTATACCGATGACAAGGCCGACATGGGCCCGGTTGTCACCAAGGAAGCCCAGGCGCGTATCCTGAGCCTCATCGACAAGGGCGTGGAAGAAGGCGCCAACCTTGTCGTCGACGGCCGCGGCTTCAAGCTCCAGGGTTATGAAGACGGCTACTTCGTCGGCGGCTGCCTATTCGACAACGTCACGCCGGACATGGAAATCTACAAGACCGAAATCTTCGGCCCGGTCCTCTCCGTCGTTCGCGCCAAGAATTACGAGGAAGCCCTCGACCTGCCGATGAAGCACGAATACGGCAACGGCGTCGCGATCTACACCCGTGACGGCGATGCTGCCCGCGACTTCGCCAGCCGCATCAACATCGGCATGGTCGGCGTCAACGTTCCGATCCCGGTTCCGCTCGCCTACCACTCCTTCGGCGGCTGGAAGTCCTCGTCCTTCGGCGACCTCAACCAGCATGGCACGGACTCGATCAAGTTCTGGACCCGCACCAAGACGATCACCAGCCGCTGGCCGTCCGGCATCAAGGACGGTGCCGAATTCGTCATGCCGACGATGAAGTAAACGATCCTCCCGGATTGATTGTGGAAAGGGCTCCCGTCGGGGGCCCTTTTTTCATTGCCCCTTTTTTGTGCTCTGCGAAGAATAGGGGAGAAGCCCGACCCGTTTACCCCTCGTGTTCTATGCATTTGGAAGGGGCAAACTATGTCATTTGCAGAATCGGCGCGGCCCGCGGGACAGGCGGGCGGCTTCCACCGGATTGTGTTTACCGGCAAGGCATCCGAATATTTCGGCATCTGGATCGTCAATGTGCTTTTGACGATCGTCACGCTCGGCATCTATTCCGCCTGGGCAAAGGTCCGTCGCAACCGTTACTTTTTTGGCAACACCGTCCTGCTCGGCCGGTCCTTTGAATATCACGCAAAGGGATTGCAGATCCTTATTGGCCGCCTGATCGTGCTCGGCGGTTTTGTCGTTCTCAACATCATTGCGGCACTGGTACCGATCCTCGTGCTGCTGCCGACCCTTGTCGTGCTGATCGCGCTGCCGTGGCTCGTCGCCAAGGGCCTGCGCTTCAGCGCGCGCGTCACCAGCTATCGCAATGTGCGCTTCGATTTCGTCGGTGGTGCCGGCGGCGCCTTCAAGGCCTTCATTCTGGGCAGCCTGCTCGCGGTCATCACCATCGGCATCCTGACGCCGCTCGCCAGCCGCTGGGTCGCCCGTTATGTCGGCTCGAACCTGCGCTATGGCGGCAAGGCCTTCGAGACCGATCCGAAGCTCGGGCCGCTCTACAAGTCTTGGCTCCTGTCGTTCCTGATCGCGCTCGTCGGCCTCGGCATCATCGCGCTGCTCGTCCTCATGAACCTGTCGCTCATCCTCCCGATGATCGAGACGCCCGGCTTGCTGACGCCGGAGCAGCAGATCCCGCTCATCTTCAGCGCGGTCATCGGCTATATCGTGCTTTTTGCCACCTTCGGCATTGCCGGCCTGTTCTACAAGGCGGGCGTGCGCAACGTCACCTGGTCGGCGACGACCTTCGATGGCCAGCACCAGTTGATGAGCGACGTGTCGCGCACCCGCTATACCTGGATCGCCATTTCCAACGTGATCGTGACGATCCTCACCCTCGGCCTTATGCGCCCCTGGGCAGCGGTGCGCATGGCGCGCTATACCTGGGAGCACACCGGCATCACCTTCACGGGCGACGTCGGCGAGCTGTTCAACCGGATCGAGGCACAGGGTTCGGCGGTCGGCTCGGAGTTCATGGACTTTGAAGGGTTCGATTTTGGCTTCTGACAATGCCGCAATCGCCGCTGGGGAATGGCACCCTGCCGGTTCAAGCCGCTCAGTGGAGGCGCGCCTCATCGAGCGGGCAGGGGAGATCGCGGCCGTGCCGGTGGGGGGCGAAAAGCCACTCGCCGGTGCAGGCCTTTCCTGGGTGGAGATTTCCGGCCGTGTCGGTTCCATTCCGCGCCGGGTGACGTTCCCGGACGGCTCGATCTTCGAGACCTGGGACAATGACGGCGTCGACCGTTACCTCGCGATGCGGGGCAAGGGCGGTGCCGGTCTCGTGCACTGGCTGGAGCAGTTCCGCCTGCGCCTCATCGTGATCGTCCTGCTGGCGTTTGTGCTCGGCGGAGCGGTTTATCGCTGGGGCGTGCCGTTGCTTGTCGAAGTGGCGATCGCCACGACGCCACCGATCGTGCCGCAGCTCATGGCGAAGGGCACGCTCGAAGCGCTCGACCAGACGACCTTCTCGCCGACAAAACTGCCGGATGACCGCCGCAAGGACATCGCCGACGGTTTCGCCCGTATCGCCGCCCAGTCACCGCGTGGTGCCGGCGCCTACACCCTCAACTTCCGGGATGGCGGCCTGATCGGCCCGAATGCCTTCGCGCTGCCGGACGGCACGCTGGTCATCACCGACCAGCTCGTCACCATGGCGGGCGGCGATACGGAAATGGTGGTCGGCGTGCTGGCGCACGAGATCGGCCATGTCGAGCTGGAGCACAGTCTCCGGCAATTCTACCGCGCCGCCGGCATGACCGGCCTCATCATGCTGATCGCCGGCGACGTCGGCTCGGCCGTCGAGGACGTGCTGGTGCAGGGCGGCGGCCTGCTGGCGCTCTCCTATTCGCGCTCGGCCGAGGCCGAGGCGGACCGGCGTTCGGTGGAGCTGATGGCCAAGGCCGGCTACGACCCAACGGCGATCGCCCGCTTCTTCGCGCTGCTGGAGGAAAAGCTCGGCGATAAGTCGAATACCAATATCCTGTCCACCCATCCGGGCACGCCGCAGCGCAAGAAGGACATCATCGACTATTCCCGGATCATCTCCGGCCAGTCGGACCCGGACCTGCAATAAACGAAAACGGCAGCCGATGGCCGCCGCGCCGTTAACACCATCCACCGTCGTCATCCTCGGCCTTGAGCCGAGGATCCACGGCCACGCCCGGAGCCTGAATGGTCGTGTCAGACCCGATCATGCCCGAGGTGAAGCGCAGGGCGCGGCAAGCAAGGAATGAGAAACGAAAACGGCGGCCCGAAAGCCGCCGTTTCCTGTTTGCCTTGGGAGGCTGGGTATTACTGCGACGGACCGTCGTTGTAGCCGACCTTGTCGACCAGCTCGGAGGCCTTCTTGCGGTTTGCCGCGATGTCGACGAGCGGCAGGGCATCCGGCTTCAGCGTGCCGAACGACTTGACGATCTCCGAAGGCTCTGCGCCCGGCATGACGGGATATTCATAGACCTGCTCGGCATAGATCTTCTGTGCGGTGCCTTCCGACAGGAATTCCATGAGCTTCAGGGCGTTGTCCTTGTTCGGCGCATTCTTGGCGAGCGCCATGCCGGACACGTTGACGTGGCTGCCGCGGTCGTTGGCATTCGGGAAGAGCACCTTGATGGCCGCTGCCCAGTCCTTTTGCTCCGGCTCCTTCTCATTGGTCAGCATGAGGCCGACATAATAGGAGTTGCCGAGCGCCAGGTCGCATTCGCCGGCGAGGATCGCCTTGGCCTGGTCACGGTCGCCGCCGTCCGGCTTCTTGGCGAGGTTGTTCTTGAGGCCGGTCAGCCACTTTTCCGCTTCGGCTTCGCCGTGGTGGGCGATCATCGAGGCGGTGAGGCCGATATTGTAGGAGTGCTGGCCGTCACGCGTGCAGATCTTGCCCTTCCACTTCGGGTCGGCAAGCTCCTCATAGGTGATCTCGTTCTGCGCGACGCGGTCCTTCGAGGCATAGACGACGCGCGAACGCGTGGTGAGGCCGAACCAGTTGCCGTCCGGATCGCGATACTGCGCCGGGATGTCCTTGTTGATGGTGTCGTTCTGCACCGTCTGCGTCACGCCGCCGTCCTTGGCTTCGGTGAGACGCGCGATGTCGACCGTCAGGATGACGTCGGCCGGCGAGTTGGCGCCTTCCGCCTGGATGCGTTCCACGAGACCCTTGTCGAGGAACAGCACGTTGGTGGTGATGCCGGTTTCCTTGGTGAATTCGTCGAGCAGCGGCTTGATCAGGTCCGGCTGGCGATAGGAATAGATGTTGACTTCGCCGTCTGCATGCGCCGGTACGGCGAGCGTCAAACCAGCGGCCGAAAGAGCAAGGGCGGTGAGGGACGTCTTGAGCAGTTGCATGGGGTCCTCCTGATATGTTTATTCCTGACTGCTAAAGTCGTGTTTAGCGGCTTGCCCCCCGCAGTCAACCATGCGACCACTGTCATAACATGAATGTGATTTTCCGCTTTTTGGAATTGTTCTAAACGGCGATCCATCTTATATGTGTTCGGACTTAAAACCGGATTCGGAGTTCCCGATGCGTCTGACGAAACAAACCAACTATGCCGTGCGCATGTTGATGTACTGCGCGGCGAACGGTGACAAGCTCAGCCGCATTCCGGAAATCGCCCGGGCGTATGGCGTCTCGGAGCTTTTCCTGTTCAAGATTCTCCAGCCGCTCACCAAGGCCGGCATCATCCAGACGGTGCGCGGCCGCAACGGTGGCGTGCGCCTGCCGAAGCCTGCCAGCGAAATCACGCTGTTCGATGTGGTCCGGGTGACGGAAGATTCCTTTGCGATGGCGGAATGTTTCGAGGCGGGTGAGGTCGAATGCCCGCTGGTCGACAGCTGTGGCCTCAACGCGGCGCTGCGCAAGGCGCTGAACGCTTTCTTCGACGTGCTCCAGCAATATACGATCGACGATCTCGTCAAGGCACGCCCGCAGATCGGCCTGCTGCTCGGCCTGGAGATTCCGCCGGCCGTCCAGCAGCAGCCGGCCGCCTGAGAACGCGTGGCGCCGGTTATTGCCCGGCGCTGACGTCCCGTTTCACATATTCCTGTAGAATGAATTCGACGGCCGTGGGATCGAGTTCGGCCTTGTCGATGCGGAAGTCGACGCCGTAATCGTCGATCTTCTGGAAATAGGCGTCGCTGATCGAAGACGAGATTACGCCGACCGGGCCGATATAACCGTTGCGCCGCAGCTCCGGCACGGTTTCCCGGAAATCCGCCTGCGGCTGGAGCCGGTTGTCCATCAGAACCATGTCGAGTGCTGCGCCGGACGACCGGATGAAGCCGAGCGCGTCCTCTACCGTCTCCACATAGTGCAGCGTGATCGCATAGCTCGTCACCTTGCGCATGAGAGCGCCGATGATGAGGTTTTCCGCAGGATCGTCATCGACGAGCAGGATATGCACTTGTGCTGGCATGGCGGTAGCTGAACCTGATTGCGTCGAGAGGGCCGCCGGAGGCCGGACAAGCCGCGTTTACTGTCATCCAGGCCGCGTTCATTAACAAGTCCCTAACTTTGCTATCGACGAGGAATTGTTCCATCGCGCTGTTAGGCCGTGTGCGGTCCCGGACGGGCTATTGGATGATCTGCTCGCGGATCGCCTTGGCGACCATCTGCGTGCGGTTGACGACGTCGAGCTTCTTGAGAATGGTCGCGGTATGTGAATTCACGGTGTGCTCGGACACCGAGACGATGAGGGCGATTTCGCTCGCCGTCTTGCCATAGGAAATCCAGCGCAGGATCTCCGTTTCGCGCGGCGTCAGCCCCATGCCGGCCTTGTTGGCAAGGACCTGCCGGTGGAAATAATCGAAAGCGCAGTTCGCCTCGTAGCAGATTTCGAAATGCTCGGTGCGGCCGATGTCGTCCCCGTCGCCGAGGAACAGCACGATGTAGCGCGTCCCGGCGACCGAATGCACCGGAATGGACAACGCCATGTCGAAGCCGATCTGGTCGATGAAATCCGCGCCCTCGGCCGATGAACCGTTATGCCCGTCGTGGTCGGACGCTTGCCAGACCGTCGAGATGGTGGATTTGTAGAAGCTCCGGAAGAGCGCGGAATCGTTGAGGCGGTGGCGCTTGTCGTAGGTTTCGGCCAGCCCCGCCGGCAGATCGTGCAACACGAGACGGGCGGCAAGCGTGCTGGTCTCGTGTTCATTGGCCAGCTGGAGCACACCGAAATGCTCGAAGCCGTAGCGCAATGCCATCGTGTGGAAGATGCGAAAGAAATCGACGCGATTGAGCGCCTTCTCCAGATCGCCTTCAAAATCGTATCTTCTAAAATGTTGGTTCAGTACGGCCACGTGGCCTCCCACCCCCCAAAGATTCCACGCAGTGCAATCTAGCGCCGCAATCTGCGGCGGCAAAGGGTTTTGCGGGACAATTTCGCGACGGCCCGGCGTTTTCAGGCCGATCGCGCGATAAGGTGCTGATAAGGAAGGGAAAATAAAAAAGAGGGACTGTCCTTCTTTTTGCCGCTCGCTCCGCCGCCACGGTGCGAAACGGCAAAGGACAGTCCCTCTTGCCTCGTCGCAGCCTTATGACATGGCGACCTCGGTGCCGCTATCAGGGCAGGTGGGGATTGACAGGCGCCTCCACGACCGATTCGCACTGCTTTTGCAGTGATTTCTAATGCTGTGGAGAATGATGTTCTACGGTTTTTTCCGAATGGACAAATTTGTTCGCGGACTTATTGCAATCCTGCGGCAAATGTCGTTCCATCCGCGCAAGCCGGGGCTGGTAACGCACCCGAGCCCGTAACAAGAGAACAAAAAGCAAATCTGGGAAGCTCACTATGAAAAAGCTGACTACTCTCATCGCTGCGACGGCGCTTGCCTCGCTGATGGCGTCCGCCGCCTGGTCGAAGACCTTTGTTTATTGCTCGGAAGCGTCGCCGGAAGGTTTTGACCCCGGCCTCTATACGGGCGGCCAGACCTTCGATGCGGCCGCACACACGGTTTACAACCGGCTCGTCGAATTCAAGCGCGGCACGACGGAAATCGAGCCTGCGCTGGCCGAGAGCTGGGACATTTCTGCCGATGGCAAGGAATACACCTTCAAGCTGCGCAAGGGCGTCAAGTTCCAGACGACCGAGTATTTCACGCCGACGCGTGAGCTGAATGCAGACGACGTCATCTTCTCCTTCGAGCGCCAGTACAAGGCCGACAACCCGTGGAACAAGTACGTTCCGGGCGCGTCCTGGGAATACTTCTCCGGCATGGGCCTGCCGGATGTTCTCGACAAGATCGAGAAGGTCGACGACCTGACGGTCAAGATCACGCTGAAGCGTCCCGAAGCGCCGTTGCTGGCGAACCTCGGCATGCCCTTCATCTCGATCGTCTCGAAGGAATATGCCGACAAGCTGCAGGCTGACGGCAAGATGGAGCTGATGAACCAGCAGCCGCTGGGCACCGGTCCGTTCACCTTCGTCGCCTACCAGCCGGATGCGGCCATCCGCTACAAGGCAAACCCGGATTACTGGGGTGGCAAGCAGAAGATCGACGATCTCGTCTTCGCGATCACCACGGACGCTGCCGTTCGCGCGCAGAAGCTGAAGGCTGGCGAATGCCACCTGATGTCCTACCCGAACGCCGCCGACGTCGCCGAGCTGAAGGCCGACCCGAACCTGCACATCTCCGAGCAGGCCGGCCTGAACGTCGCCTACCTCGCCTACAACACGCTCGTGGCACCGTTCGACAAGGTCGAGGTCCGCAAGGCCCTCAACATGGCGATCAACCGCCAGGCCATCGTCGACGCCGTCTTCCAGGGCGCGGCGACTGTTGCCAAGAACCCGATCCCGCCGACCATGTGGTCGTATAACGACGCCGTCGAAGACGACAAGTTCGATCCGGAAGCGGCCAAGAAGATGCTTGCCGATGCTGGCGTTTCGGATCTCAAGATGAAGATCTGGGCGATGCCGGTTGCCCGTCCGTACATGCTGAACGCCCGTCGTGCAGCAGAACTGATGCAGGCCGACCTTGCCAAGATCGGCGTCACGGCCGAAATCGTCTCCTACGAATGGGCCGAGTACCTGAAGCTCTCGTCTGCCAAGGACCGCGATGGCGCGGCCATCCTCGGCTGGACGGGCGACAATGGCGACCCGGACAACTTCCTTGACACCCTGCTCGGCTGCGATGCCGTCGGCGGCAACAACCGCGCGCAGTGGTGCAACAAGGAATTCGATGACCTGATGACGAAGGCGAAGGAAACCGCCGACGTTGCAGAGCGCACGAAGCTGTATGAAGAGGCCCAGGTCATCTTCAAGCGCGAAGCGCCCTGGAACACGCTCGACCATTCGCTCGCCGTCGTTCCGATGAGCAAGAAGGTTTCTGGCTTCGTCCAGTCTCCGCTTGGTGACTTCGTGTTCGAAGGCGTGGACATCGCCGAGTAATATCGGCTACGAAAAAAGGCACGCCGCAAAGAGCGTGCAATGGCCGGCGGCTCGAAGACATTCGGGCCGCCGGTTTTTCAAAAGAAAGAAGGGATTGGCTCCCATGTTGCGCTTTATCGTCGGACGGCTTGCCGTCCTGATACCTACGTTCCTCGGGGTATCGTTGATCGCGTTCTCCTTCATTCGACTTCTGCCGGGCGATCCGGTCATGCTGATGTCGGGTGAACGCGTCATGTCTCCGGAACGGCACACCGAGCTCATGCAGCAGCTCGGCCTCGACCGTCCGATGTACATCCAGTATTTCGACTATCTGACCGGCTTGCTCACGGGCGACTTCGGCTCGTCGATCGTGACCAAGCGGCCGGTGCTCGATGACTTCCTGCAGCTCTTCCCGGCTACGCTGGAATTGTCGCTCTGCGCTATCATCGTGGCCATCGCGCTTGGCATTCCAGCCGGCGTGCTCGCCGCGGTGAAGCGAGGGACCTGGCTCGACCAGTCACTGATGGGCGTTGCGCTCGTCGGCTATTCGATGCCGATCTTCTGGTGGGGTCTGCTGCTCATCATCTTCTTCTCCGGCTATCTTGGCTGGACCCCGGTCTCCGGGCGCATTTCGCTGATGTACTTCTTCCCGCAGGTCACCGGTTTCATGCTGATCGACAGCTTGATCTCGGGACAAGCAGGGGCGTTCAAATCGGCGGTGAGCTACCTGATCCTGCCGACCGTCGTGCTTGCGACCATCCCGCTCGCGGTCATCGCGCGCCAGACCCGTTCGGCCATGCTCGAAGTGCTCGGTGAGGATTATGTCCGCACCGCCCGCGCCAAGGGTCTTTCGCCGTTCCGGGTCATCGGCGTGCATGCGCTGCGCAACGCGATGATCCCCGTCATTACCACGATCGGCCTTCAGGTCGGCGTGCTTCTGGCGGGCGCCATTCTTACCGAGACGATCTTCTCCTGGCCGGGCATCGGCAAGTGGATGGTCGACAGCGTCTTCAAGCGCGACTATGCCGTGGTGCAGGGTGGCCTGATGCTGATCGCTGCCGTCATCATGATCGTCAACCTCGTGGTCGACCTGCTTTACGGCTGGATCAACCCGCGTATCCGGCACTAGGAGGCGATCTCATGAGTGCAGTTCAGACAACCACCGAGACCAAGACGGGCGGTTCGCCGCCGTCCGGCCTCTCCGAATTCTGGTTCTACTTCTCGCGCAACAAGGGCGCCGTCATCGGCCTCGCCTTCTTCCTGGTCATCCTGTTCGTGGCGGTCTTCGCGCCTTTCGTCGCGCCGCACAGCCCGAGCATCCAGAACCGCGAACTCCTTCTCCTGCCGCCCGTCTTCTCCGAAGGCGGTAGCTGGGGACACATTCTTGGCACCGACGCCGTCGGCCGCGATATCCTGTCGCGCCTCATCTACGGCGCACGCTTCTCGCTCTTCATCGGTCTCGTCGTCGTGACGCTGTCGGTGGTCTCGGGCGTGCTGATCGGTCTCGTCGCCGGTTACTTCCGCGGCAGGGTCGATACCGCGATCATGCGCGTCATGGATATCATCCTGGCGTTTCCGTCGCTGCTGCTCGCCCTGGTGCTGGTGGCGGTGCTCGGTCCCGGCCTGCTCAACGCGATGATCGCCATCTCGCTCGTCAACCAGCCGCACTTCGTGCGCCTGACGCGCGCGGCCGTTATGACGGAAAAGACCAAGGACTATGTGATCGGCTCGAAGGTCGCGGGTGCGGGCACGCTGCGCCTGATGTTCCTGACGATCCTGCCGAACTGCCTGGCGCCGCTGATCGTCCAGGCGACGCTTGCCTTCTCGGCGGCGATCCTCGACGCGGCCGCCCTCGGCTTCCTCGGCATGGGCGCCCAGCCGCCGACGCCGGAATGGGGCACCATGCTTGCCGAAGCGCGCGAATTTATCCAGCGCGCCTGGTGGGTCGTGACCTTCCCCGGCCTTGCCATCCTCATCACCGTGCTTGCCATCAACCTCATGGGTGACGGCCTGCGCGACGCCCTCGATCCCAAGCTGAAGAGGTCGTGATGTCGCTTCTCGAAATCAAAAACCTCACCGTCGAATTCCAGACGGCCTCCGGCCCCTTCCGGGCGGTGGATGGCGTTTCCCTCAAGGTCGACGAGGGCGAGGTTCTCGCCATCGTCGGTGAATCCGGCTCCGGCAAGTCGGTCTCTATGCTCGCTGCCATGGGGCTTCTGCCCTGGACGGCGAAGGTGACGGCCGATGTGCTGACCTTCAACGGCCGCGACATGCAGTCCATGTCGGACAGCGACCGGCGCAAGATCATCGGCAAGGACATTGCCATGATCTTCCAGGAACCGATCGCCAGCCTCAATCCGTGCTTCACGGTCGGCTTCCAGATCGAAGAAGTGCTGCGCATCCATACGGACCTGTCCCGCAAGGCGCGCCGCGACCGGGCGATCGAACTCTTCCAGTCCGTCGGTATTCCGAACCCGGAAGAGCGCCTCGGCCACTTCCCGCACCAGATGTCGGGTGGCCAGTGCCAGCGCGTGATGATCGCGACCGCGCTCGCCTGCAATCCGAAACTTCTGATCGCCGACGAGCCGACCACCGCGCTCGACGTGACGATCCAGAAGCAGATCCTCGACCTCCTGATGAAGCTCCAGGCCGAGCACGGCATGGGCCTCATCATCATCACCCACGACATGGGCGTCGTCGCCGAAACCGCCGACCGCGTCATCGTGCAGTACAAGGGTCGCCAGATCGAATCCGCCGACGTGCTGTCGCTCTTCGAAAGCCCTAAGAGCGTCTACACCAAGGCGCTGCTGTCCGCGCTTCCGGAAAATGCGGTGGGCGGGCGCCTGCCGACCATCACGGAAAAGCTGACTGACACCGAGATTTTTGCGGGAGCCGTGCGATGACCCCTGTTCTCGAAGCAAAGAACCTCAAGCGCGACTATCACATCCCCGGCGGCCTGTTCAAACCGGGCAAGACCGTTCACGCCGTCAAGGGCGTGAGCTTCAAGGTCGAGCAGGGCAAGACGCTCGCCATCGTCGGCGAAAGCGGTTGCGGCAAGTCGACGCTTGCCCGCATGGTCACGATGATCGACCCGATCACCGAGGGCGAAATGCTGATCGACGGCGGTAAGGTCGATATCGCCAGCGAGCCGTTGACCTCCGAAATGCGCAGCAAGGTGCAGATCGTCTTCCAGAACCCCTATGGTTCGCTCAATCCGCGCAAGAAGATCGGCGATATCCTGACGGAACCGCTGGTCATCAACACCAAGGTGCCGGCAGACGAGCGGCGTGACCGCGCCATGGCCATGCTGAAGAAGGTGGGCCTGGAGGAGAAACATTACGGGCGCTACCCGCACATGTTCTCCGGCGGCCAGCGCCAGCGCGTGGCGATCGCCCGCGCGCTGATGCTCAATCCGCGCCTTCTGGTGCTCGATGAGCCGGTTTCGGCCCTCGACCTGTCGGTGCAGGCTCAGGTTCTCAACCTGCTCGCCGACCTGCAGGATGAGTTCCAGCTCACCTACGTCTTCATCAGCCACGATCTCTCGGTCGTGCGCCACATCGCAAATGACGTGATGGTGATGTATTTCGGCGAGGCGGTGGAATATGGCAGCCGCGACCAGGTCTTCGAGGACCCGCAGCACAGCTACACCAAGACCCTCTTCGCCGCGACGCCCCGCGTCGACGTGGACGCCATCCGCGCCCGCATCGAACGGCGCAAGCGCGTCGCCTGAAAACGAACAGCCCATGACGCAGATACGCGCTATCGTCGTCATGGGCATTTTCGGCTACGCTTTCCCCCGCCAAGGCTCCCCGACGGCATTGTCGCCGCAGCCCGCGATGGGCTGAGAGCACTCAGGTAATCTCCGCCCAGGCGGAATTTCCCACGGACACTGGCATCTTTGCGCTGGGCCCCCTATAGACGGCGGGTCCGCTGGCCATCGCGCGCCTGCGGTTTCCGAAAAATTCCGAGACGTGACAGGAACGAGACATGGACATCAAACGCTTTGAAACCGGCCCGCGCATGAGCCAGGCTGTCGTGCACAACGGAACCGTCTATCTGGCCGGCCAGGTCGGTGAAGCCGGCTCCGATGTCACCGAGCAGACCAAGCAGGCGCTTGCCGAGGTCGATCGCCTGCTGGCGCTTGCCGGCACGGATAAGACCCGCATTCTCTCCGCTCAGATCTGGCTGGCCGACATGGTCGATTTTCCGAAGATGAACGCCGTCTGGGATACCTGGGCGCCGCAGGGCCACACGCCCGCCCGCGCGACCGGCGAATCCAAGCTCGCCACGCCGGAATACCTGGTTGAAGTCATCGTCGTCGCCGCGCTTTGATCGGCGGCACATGACGGAAACGGAAAAGGCCCGCTTTCGCGGGCCTTTTTTATGTGTGTTGCCAGTGCCGTCAGGCGGATTTTGCCAGTCGCGCCTGCTCGTCGAAGAACAGCGCCTGGCTGATCAGCGCCTTCACCATGTCCGGGTTGAATGGCTTGGTGACGAGGAAGGCCGGTTCCGGCTTTTCGCCGGTCAGAAGCCGCTCGGGGAAGGCGGTGATGAAGATCACCGGGATCGTGCTGTTCTTCAGGATGTCGTTGACCGCGTCGATGCCCGACGAGCCGTCGGCAAGCTGGATATCCGCCAGCACCATGCGCGGCGAGGTGCGGTGATAGAGTTCGACCGCTTCGGAATGGGTGCGCGCGATGCCGGTCACGTTGTGACCGAGGCCCCGCACCATGTCCTCGATGTCCATGGCGATCAGCGGCTCGTCCTCGATGATCATGATGTCGGTCGCGACCTGGCTGGAGATGTCGCGCGACGCCTCGTCGAGCAGCTCGGCGAACCGTTCTTCCGAAACGTCGAGAATGTCGGCGGCTTCACTCATGTCGAAGCCCTCGACGGCCACCAGCAGGAACGCCTTGCGCTCGGCCGGCGGGAGGTTCGCGAGATTGGCGGCAGCCTGCCGCTCCCAGCCGAAGGGCGAGGTGTTGTCCGGCAGCGTCACATCGAGGTTCTCAAACAGCGTGCAGTAGAGCCGGTAAAGCGCGATCCGGTCGTTGCGACCCTCGGGATAGAGCGAGATATCGGTGACGAGCGCCTCCAGCATGGCGGCGACATAGGCGTCACCGGACGTCTGCGAACCCGTGACGGCACGGGAAAACCGCCGCAGATAGGCGAGATGCGGTGCGATACGGGTGGAAAGTGACATTTAGTTCTCCCTGAATATGTTCCGCATCGGAACCGTTTCCGCTAGAGTTCATTATGCGGAAACCTATTGGTAGCATGCTAAGTCTGACTTGCTATTTGGAATCTTGGGCAAAAGGAAGATAGCGGGCGGCAGGCGATGGAAACAAGACCATGATCGAGCCCAGTAAAGACAAGAGACGCGGCAGTGGCAACGCCCCTGCCAAGGCTGCCTTTGACCCTAACGGTCCGATTGGCCGCAAGCTGAAATCCTTCTACGACGTCATAGAGACCGAGCCGGTACCGAGCCGTCTGCTCGACCTTCTGGAAAAACTTGACGAGGCCGAGAGCCGGGCCAAGGGCGGGTCCTGAAATCATCCGGTCTTCCTGGTGCTAGACGTCAAGAAACGGGCCGGAAGGCCCGTTTCTTGTTTGGGTATACGGCGCTTGTTTAGCGGCAACGCGCTTCGTAGCGACGGCCATAACGGTCGCGGTAGATGCAGTAGCCGCTACGGTCGGAGCGTGCGATCAGGTAACCTGCCGCACCGCCGATGGCAGCACCCGCAAGCGCGCCGCCGGCACGCCCGGTAACGGCCCCGCCGATGATGGCGCCGGATGCCGCGCCGATCGCCGTGCCGCGTTCGGTCTGGCTGCACGCGGTCAGCGTGACTGTGGAGGCGATGAGCGCAAACGCAATAATGGTCTTCTTCATGGTTTCGGCTCCTGGAATGGGGTTCGGGATCAGATGCGTCCCATGAGGACGAGAATGAGGAGGATGACAACGATCAGACCCAGACCGCCTGACGGGCCGTAACCCCAGCCACGGCTATATCCCCAGTTCGGCAAGGCGCCGATCAGAAGCAGGATCAAAATCACGAGGAGAATGGTGCTCATCTGCACGTCCTTTCACGTCCGGCTCGCTATCGAGCGATGCGCCAACAACGGGTGGTGGTGGATTTTGTTCCCAACAATGTGACAGCCGCGTCATCGGGCATTCCGGAACTTTCTTCGCGTCCTGCCGTTGCTTGCCCAACCTGACGAGGGGCCTCGCCACGAGGCCCGGCACGGGGATGGAGAGTGAAATGGAACACATAGCCGCTATCATGCTTCTGGTCGGCTGCAGCCATGGCAGCCTCGCCTGTGAAGAATTGCCAGCGCCCCAGGTGGCGTTTGAATCCATGGAAGAATGCCAGGACGCACTTCCCGTCGCACTCGGTGGCGCAGGCGCAAGCAAGCGCATCGTGCACGGCCGCTGCGCGGCGGTCGATCCGGCGTGGATGGAGGACGATGTCGAGATCAGCTGGCGCATGAGCCGGGAGAACGGGCTGCAGATCGATATTCGACAGGTCAGCCCGTCGACCGACGGCATGGTCGTCGCCGAAAACGCCTACCCGGCGGACGTTCCCGTCAAGCTGCACTGAATTTCGCCAGGAACCTTTCCGGCGCTGGTCTGTTTCCTTGAGGTCAACGCCATCGCGTTCAACGGAACAGAAAGGACAGCGACATGAACTGGGATATCATCGAAGGCAAGTGGACCGAGTACAAGGGCAAGGCCCAGGCGCAGTGGGGCAAACTCACGGATGACGATCTCGATGTCATCAAGGGCCGCCGCGTCGAGCTTTCGGGCAAGATCCAGCAGCATTACGGCCTCGCCAAGGAGGAGGCGGAGCGGCAGATCGACGATTGGGCGCGCCGCCACTAAGCACATCTGACTTAAATCGGAATCGGTTTAAGAAAAGATCGTGCACATGAAGTGATGGTTGCTGACCATCCCGATCGCCGCTCATGCCGCCGCAGCCGAAAGGCCGCGGCGGCATCGTTTTGTGCCGTAAAGCTTTTGTCACAAAAGCATTGCATTCTTGTTGATCTCCTGGAACCTTTTTCTTGGGCCCCCGTTTCTCTTTCGATAGAAAGAAGGAGTTCGAAAAATGCTCTATTATGCAGTTGTCTTTCTCGTGATCGCACTTGTCGCCGGCCTGCTCGGCTTTGGCGGTATCGCCGGCGCATCCGCTGGCATCGCGCAGATCCTCTTCTTCGTCTTCCTGGCCCTTCTGGTCCTGTCGCTGATCGCAGGCCTGTTCCGCAGGGCATGAGGACGGAGCATTCCGGACAAGGGCGGCGTTCGCGAACGCCGCCCTTTTGCGTGATGCGGCTGGTCTTGCGGGCTTTGAGGGGATTGGTTAATCAGCGTTCACTTTTTTGAATCCCTGGAGCCTGATTGATGAAATCCCTCGAACTGCTGGTCGAACGCATCATCCTGTCGAGCCGCTGGATCCTGGTGGTCTTCTACCTCGGCCTCGTCGCGGCCCTCGCGGTCTATGCGGTGTCGTTTCTCTACAAGTTCGGCAAGGTGGCGATGAATGTCTTCGTCTTTGACGATGCGGAGATGATCCTCGCCATGCTCGGCCTGATCGATGCGGCCCTTGTCGCGAGCCTCATCCTGATGGTGATGATCGCCGGCTATGAGAACTTCGTCAGCCGCTTCGATGAGGCGGAGGCCGATGTGTCCTTCCTCGGCAAACTCGATTCCGGCAGCCTGAAGATCAAGGTCGCATCGTCCATCGTCGCGATCTCGTCGATCCACCTGCTGCAGGTCTTTCTCAATGTGCAGCAATATACGGACACCAAGCTGATGTGGCTGACCTTCATTCACCTCGCCTTTGTGGTCTCGGCGGTGCTGCTCGGTTTCCTCGAGCAGATCATGTCCAAGCTCAAGGGCTGATGGCTGTGCCGAAAAGGGCAGGGGAGGGGCGCCGCGGATATCCGTCGGCGCCCTTTTTGTTTGGCGCGAAGTCAAGCGAAAACGGTCATTTTTCCCCGATCTTCGTCTTATGCACCGGGCGTATTGCGGTTGTCGGGGCGTATTGCCCTGCCGTAGGGCCGCTTTTTACCGCCCGGACAAGATTTCGGTCGGCGTTTTACCCACTTTGCTGGGCATCAGGAGGACGCCCGATGCGGTATCTCATAAGAAAATTGTTTAATTTCAATCGCTTGTAAGTTTTTTGATTTTTCTTGTTCCACCCTGTTGACGTGTCTGC
>NZ_WUMK01000019.1 GCF_009827055.1 Shinella kummerowiae | reverse complement strand
TTCACTCTGGGGACGTGGTATCAGACTGGTGGGCAGGAAGCATCGAGAATTGCAGAAGAACCTGACGCAAGCCTTCGCCGGTCGGCTTGCCGCTGCCGGCTATCATGGATTGATCGTGAGGAGCTTTGCACCCGGCGCGGCCCGAGACGATGCCAATTTAGTCCTTTGGACGTGGAGCGATGCGGCGCCTTGCCGGCTGACGCTAATCCACGACGAAGGTCGCCTGTCGCGATAGGTCGGTGTCGACCGACAACTACACATCGACATGAAACTGGCCAGCTGGAGACCGCCCGCCCTTTTGGTTTTCCACCCATAGCGTCATTCAAGAAATCTTGTTTCTTAAGCTCTTGAAAGGAATCGAACCGGCGCCCCCCTGCGAGAACGCAGTCATCAACTAAGCGGTAGATGTTCCGGCCATTCCTGCGCGCCGTGGAGTACGCGAACAATTCGAACTGTCGTCTCGGTAATAGCGTAGACAGCGACGTATGGCGTTCCATTGATGACGAGTTCGCGTGTCCCGCCAATTCTACCCACGCGCCCGCTGGCAGGAAAATCGAGCAGGCGGCGGGCGGCGGTTACGATCCGTTCATCAATCAGGACGGCTGCTGCGGGATTATCTGCCTCGACGTATGTGAAGATGGCGTCACGATCCGACATTGCAAAGGCAGACCAAGTAAGTTTCACGATTCTCGCACACCAGCATTAAGGCGGGCCGCCGCTCGACGTTTGGCAAAGTGCGCCTCCGCCTCGTCGTCCGATAAATCCGGTCGAGTATCGTTTAACGCTTCAAGCACTTTGGTCCGAAACCAGGCGTCATGTGCTTCACTGCCAGAAAGAAGTTCAAGAGGCAGCGCCCCCTCGTTGGCAGTCCGGGTGAGCATGATACGAACCGCATCAGATACCGTGAGGCCCATGCTTTCAAGCACTGCGGAAGCACGGTCCCGGATTTCAGAATCAATACGTGTTTGTACGAGAGCGTTTGCGGCCATGGCAATCTCCATATTCAACGAGAATGTAATGCAATTGAATGACGTTTTCCAGATAAAGTTTCACATCGTCATTCCCTGCTCACGGCTCTCTTAATAGCCATTGATGGAAGCCTAACCTCCATAGGAAATCAAAACTGGGAGGATCCAGAAAAATTCTGGAGTTGAATGTTCATCGCAGGAAAACTCGAAAACGGCCCAAAGAAAAGGCAAAGAAGGACGCACCGATAACGAGCATAGCGACAAGCTGAGGCCAAACCACATCCAGTCCGGCGCCCCGAAAGAGCACCGCCTGCGCCAGCATCACGAAATGCGTGTTGGGCGCCGCCAACATGATGAGCTGGATGGCATCGGGCATGCTTTCGCGCGGGGTGACGCCGCCCGACAGCAGTTGCAGCGGCATCAGCACCATCATCAGCAGGAGCCCAAACTGCGGCATCGATCCGGCCACGGTGGCAAGGAAGATGCCAAGGCACGTCATTGCGAAGATATCGAGCGCCGCGCCGGCGAGGAACAGGGTAAGCGAGCCGTTGAGGGGCACGGCGAGCAGACCTTCCACGACGAAGATGAGACTGAACGCGGCGGCGGCTAGCACGACGATGCCCATCGACCAGAGCTTGCTCACCATGATCTCGAAGGCCGTCACCGGCATCACCAAAAGGTGCTCGATCGTGCCATGCTCGCGCTCGCGGATGAGCGCGGCGCCGGTCAGCACGATCGACAGCATGGTGATCGACGTGATGACATCGCTGATCGCGCCGAACCATCCCTTGTCCAGCTCCGGGTTGAAGCGAGCGCGCAGGTCGAGAGAGACGGGCAACACGGTTTGCTGGCGATGGCCGGCGAGGAATTCGTCCACCTCACCCGATACGATCGCCTGAACATAGCCGCCGCCGGTGAAAGCCTGCGACATACGCGTCGCGTCGATGTTGAGCTGGAGGGTCGGCGCCCGGCCCGCGAGAAGGTCACGCTGGAAGCCCGGCGGGATGTCGAGCGCGAACGTGTCGAGGCCGGCATCCATGCGGCTGTCCATCTCCTGTTGCGAGATGAGCGACGGCGCGAGGAAATAGGGCGGGTAGAAGGCGCTGGCGATGCGCGCCGACACGGCCGACCGATCCTCGTCGACGATGGCGATCGGCGCCCGGTTGAGCGTTTCCGGCATTGCCTTCGAGGCGGTGTAGATCGCCAGCGTGAAGGCATGGACGATCAGGAGGAGAAGCACCGGATCACGGCCGAGGCCGCGCAGTTCCTTCATGCCGAGATGGAGGATGTTCGCCGCCCGCATCAACGTGCCTGCTTTCTGAGGAAGAGGACGCCGAGGCCGACCAGAACCGGAATGGCGATGAGCAGCGGCGTGAAGGCGCTAGCGAGGTCCGCAAGGCCGAGCGCCTTGGAGAAGGTGCCGCGCGCGATGGTGATGAAATGGGTCGTCGGATAGATTCGGCCGATGAAGGCGCCGAACCCCTGAAGCGACGTCACCGGATCGATGAGGCCGGAATATTGCGAGGCGGGCAGCATGGTGACGAGCGCGGTGGCGAAGATCGCCGCTATCTGGCTGTTCAGGAAGGTGGAAAGAACGAGCCCCATCGCCGTCGCCACGATGACATAGAGGAAGGCCGCCGCCGACAGCGTGGCGAAGCTGCCGGTGAAGGGCACGTCGAAGACGATGATGGCAAAGGCCATCATCAGGACGAAATTCATCATCGCCACGGCCACGTAGGGGATCTGCTTGCCGATCAGGAACTCCAGCCGCGTCACCGGCGTGACGTAGAAATTGACGATCGAGCCCAGTTCCTTCTCGCGTACCACGCTCAGCACCGCCAGCATGGACGGGATCATCAACAGCAGCATGGGAATGACCGCGGGCACCATGGCGTCTAGGCTGCGCACATCGGGATTGTAGCGATAGCGGACCTCAAGCTGGAAATCGCCTCTCGCGGCATCCTTGCCGTAGGTCTCGCGCGCCTTCTGCGCGAGCCAGGCCATGTGCATGCCTTCGACATACCCGCGGGCGGTTTCCGCCCGCATCGGCATCGCACCGTCGATCCAGGCGCCGACAGCGACGGGGCGGCCGCGCGCCAGGTCACGTCCGAAGCCCGGCGGGATTTCCAGCGCAAGGCTGATCTCGCCGCTTTCCATGCGCCGGTCCATGTCGGCATGGCCGGCGAGCGGCGGCCTTTCGGTGAAGAAGCGCGAGCCCGAAAGCTGGAGGCCGTAATCCCGGCTGATGGCGGTGTCGTCCTGGTCGAGCACGGCGAAGGAAAGGTTCTCGACATCCATATTGATGCCGTAGCCGATCACCACCATCAGGATCAGGCTGCCGATGGTGGCCAGCGTCGCGCGGATCGGGTCGCGCAGCAATTCCAGCGTTTCGCGCCGCGTATAGGCGAACATCCGCCGGAGGTCGAACACGCGGCCGTGGGGATGCGGGCTTTCCTCCTGCGACGGTGGTGCTTCTGGCACGGACTCGGTGGCCCCTTCGACCGGCGCAGCCTCTTCCAGATAGTCGACGAAGGCGGCTTCCAGGGTATCGGCGTTGCGGCCGGCGACGATGGCCACTGGCGTGTCGGTGACGAGGACCTTGCCGGCATGCATCAGCGAAATGCGGTCGCAGCGCTCGGCCTCGTTCATGAAATGGGTCGATACGAAGATGGTGACGCCCCGGCGCCGCGACAGGTCGACGAGGATGCGCCAGAAGCCGTCGCGGGCGACCGGATCAACGCCGGAGGTCGGCTCGTCGAGGATCAGGATATCGGGCGCATGGATCGTCGCGACGG
Organism: Shinella kummerowiae; assembly: GCF_009827055.1. Lineage (GTDB taxonomy): Bacteria > Pseudomonadota > Alphaproteobacteria > Rhizobiales > Rhizobiaceae > Shinella > Shinella kummerowiae. The sequence continues at coordinate 45,583 of NZ_WUMK01000019.1, read as the reverse complement.
CGAGCGACAGCCGCTGGCGGATGCCGAGCGGCAGAGCGCCGGGCAGCGCGTCCATGTGGCCGACGAGCGCGAACTGCCGGGCCTCCTCCTCGACCCGGGCCGCGATATCGGCAGCGGACATGCCGAAGAGGCGCGCGTGCAGCTCCAGATTCTGGCGGACCGTAAGTTCCGAATAGAGGGAGAAACCCTGCGACATGTAGCCGACGCGCCGCCGCACCGCGATGTCGCGCGGATCGATCTTGCGGCCGAACAGGCTTGCCTGCCCGCCGCTCGCCTCCAGGAGGCCGGTCAGCATCTTCATCGTGGTCGTCTTACCGCAGCCGTTCGAGCCGACGAAGCCGAAGATCTCGCCGCGCGCGATGCGGAAGCTCACGTCGTCCACGGCCTTGAAATCGCCGAAACGCCGGCTCAGATGTTCCGCCTCGATGGCGACCTCCCCGTCCATGTCGGCGGGGCGCGGCGGAATGACAACTTGATGGTGTTCCGCTCGCTTTTCAGCGGGCAGCAGGGCGATGAAGGCGGCGTCGAGGTTGGACGTATCCGTATGGCGCAGAAGCTTGTTCGGCGTGCCGGAGGCAAGAATCCGCCCGCCGTCCATCGCCACCAGCCAATCGAAGCGTGCGGCCTCCTCCATGTAGGCCGTGGCGACGATCACACTCATGCCCTCGCGGCGAGCGCGGATCCGTTCGATCAACTGCCAGAACTGTCGGCGGGCTAGCGGGTCGACGCCAGTCGTAGGTTCGTCGAGGATCAGGAGGTCCGGATCATGGATCAGCGCGCAGCAAAGGCCCAGCTTCTGCTTCATGCCACCCGAAAGCGCGGCTACGGGCCGATCGGCAAAGGGCGCAAGGCCTGTGCTTTCGAGAAGCTCGGCGATTCGCCGCTCCCGCTCCTGCCGCTCGTGGCCGAAAAGCCGGCCAAAGAAATCGATATTGTCTAAGACGGAGAGGGTCGGATAGAGGTTGCGCCCGAGGCCCTGCGGCATGTAGGCGATGCGCGGATAGACGGCGTGCCGGTGCGCGGACCGCGCCATGTCGCCGCCGAGTACCTCGACGTGCCCCTCCTGCATTGCCCGCGCTCCGGCGATCAGCGACAGCAGGCTGGACTTGCCGACACCGTCGGGGCCGATGAGACCCATCATGCAGCCGGCCGGCATGTCGAGCGTGACGGCATCAAGCGCTCGCGTCCTGCCATAGGAAAGCCCGACATTTCCCAGCCGGGCCACCCGGTGCGGCGCGGTTGCCTGCGGGGTCATTGCAGGAGGGTTCCGTTAAGGGCGGCGGGCCATTCCGCCTTCGGATCGAGCCGAATATAGGCGACGCCGGGAAGGCCCGTCTTCACCTGCTGGATATATTTGCGCAGCAATTCTGGTGCGATTTTCGCCTTGATTCGGAACATCAGCTTCTGGCGCTCCTCCTCGGTCTCGACCGTCTTCGGGGTGAACTGCGCCACGTCGGCGACGAAGGTCGCCCGGGCGGGAATGACATATTGGGGCGCGGCATCGAGCACGAGGCGGACCTCCGTGCCGATGGCGACACGGCCGGCATCGGCGGTGGACAGGAAGAACGTCATGGAGACATCGCCGAGATCGACAAGGTTGAGCACCCGGCCGCCGCTGCCGAGCACCTCGCCCGGCTGGGCGACGCGATACTGCACGCGCCCGTCGCGCGGCGCCCGCAGCGTCCCGTCGTCGATTTCCGTGTCGATGGCCTCGATCGCGGCGCGCGCCGCGTCCACGGCGGCCTGCGCATCCACGACCATCGCCCGCGCCGCATTGATCGCCGCTTCGCTCGCTGCAAGCTGTGCCCTGGCGGCGGCCACCGCGGCGGCGGCGCTGCGCTCGGCTGCGCGGCCATTGTCGAGGATCTGCTGCGAGACCGTGTTGCTGGCGGCGAGCTGTTCCGAGCGCGCCAGCGTGCGTTGCGCAACATCGTGCTCGGCTTCGCGCTGCGTCACCACGGCGGCGGCCGCCGTCTTCTCGGCCTCCCGCTGGACGATCAGCGTCCCGGCGGTGTCCACGCCGATGGAGGCGCGCTGTAATTGCGCCTCCGCCTGCCGGCGACGGGCCGAAAGTTCCGCCGTATCCATGCGGGCCAGCACATCGCCCGCCTTCACGAAGTCGCCTTCGTCGACGAGGATATCCTTGATCCGCCCCGGCGATTTCGCCGAGATATCGATCTCGACGGCCTCGATGCGCCCGTTGCCGCTCGCCAGCCCGTTCGGCAGCGCACCATTGCCGGCCTGCAGCCAGGCATAGAACCCGCCGACCGATAGGGCCGCGAGCAGGAGGAGGGCGAGCCAGAGGCGGCTACCGGCTATCATGACGGCTCCCTTTCCTGGCAAGCGGGCCGACGCAGGGACCCTGATGCTCTGTGCCTGTCCCCAACGATGCGATCACGGCCATTGCTCCGTCTTGAAAGTCTTCAGAATGAAAATCAGAACCCGGCCGCGACGACCTTGATCCGCGTCAATGCGACAGGGCGACGGCCGGCGTTTTCTGGGATGCCCGCCGGATCGAGCCGATCAGGCGAAGCAAGGTCGAGCGCGGCAGCGCGTCGACGAGCGACTTTCCGGCGGGAAGCACCGCCGCCCCTCCGCCCCGCCGTTCTGGGCGCGCGACGAAGTCCGGGGCGACGGCAATGAGGACGATTATTCAACGCAAAGGAGATCAATCATGGCCGAAGCTGCCACCAAAATGCCCGTCACGAAGACGACAGCCCCTGCCAAGCGCGAAGAGCGCCGTCCGCTGGAAAGCCTGCGGCGTGACATCGATCAGCTTTTCGAAAGCTTCCATCCCTTCGACTGGCGCCTGCCGTCAAGCGTCTTCGGTTTCGAACTGCCGCGCATGTCCCGCGACGAATGGCAGGTGCTTCCCGCGATGGATCTCGTGGAGAAGAACGATTCCTACGAGATCACGGCCGAGCTTCCCGGCATCGAGGAGAAGAACGTGGAGATCAAGCTCTCCAATCACACGCTGACGATCAAGGGCGAAAAGCAGGAGGAAAAGGAAGAAAAGCAGAAGGACTACTACCTCTCTGAGCGCCGCTACGGCTCGTTCCAGCGCAGTTTCCAGCTTCCCGACGGGGTGGACGCCGACAAGATCGACGCCGCCTTCGCCAAGGGCGTGCTGACCGTCAAGTTGCCCAAGACCGCCGAGGCGAAGCAGGCGGAAAAGACCATCGCGGTCAAGGCTGCATAATCATTGCGACCATCACCGGTGCGCCGGCCGGCGCGCCGGGATTCTCCAAGGAGACGCCCCATGAGCGGCACATCGATCACCAATTTTACGCAGGCCGCGCAACAGGCGCAGCAATGGGTCAATGAGCTCGCCGAGGATCTCGGCTGGACGCAGCCGCGGGCCTATCACCTGCTGCGGTGCGTGCTGCATGCCCTGCGCGACTGGCTCTCGCCCGAGGAGATGACAGACCTCTCCTCGCAATTGCCCGTTCTGGTGCGGGGCATCTATTTCGAGAACTGGAAACCCCTCGATACGCCCGTACGGGAGCGCAAGAAGGAGGATTTCATCGCCCGCGTCGAGGACGCCTTTTCCGGTGATATGCTGAACGACCCGGACGAGGCCGCGCGCGCCGTCTTCCGCCTGCTCGATAGGCACATTTCCCATGGCGAGATCGTGCAGGTCAGGAACTCGATGAGGAAACCGCTGCGCGACCTTTGGCCGGCGGCCTGACCTCGCCCTCTGAAATTCGCTGGAGCGGCGGAAAGTCCTCAGGAGTGATCGTCTCACGCTCCATCAGCAGGCGGGCGCCGGCCCGAAGGTCGTCGATGCGGGCGCGTAGCAGATCCCGCGCCGCGGCGCCCGCCTCTTCCAGCATGCTGCGCACGGCAAGATCGACCTCCCGCGCCGTTGCCTCGGCATAGTCCCTCGGCTGCAAACACGCGCCGTCGCCCAGCCATTGCTGTTTCTCTTCTTCCAGCACCGCCGGGCCGAGCGCGCCGCTCATGCCGAACCGGGTGACGCTCTGGCGCGCTATGTCGGTCGCTTTGGCCAGATCGCCGGCCGCCCCTGTCGAGATTTCGTCGTAGACGACTTCCTCGGCCGCACGGCCGGCCAGCAGCACGACCATCCGCTCCTTCAGTTCGCTGGCGGTGATGAGGAAGCGGTCGTCGGTCGGCCTTTGCAGCGTATAGCCGAGCGCACCGATCGAGCGGGGAATGATCGAGACCTTGTGGACGGGATCGGTCTTTGCCAGCGAGGCGGCAGCCAGAGCGTGGCCCATCTCGTGATAGGCGACCCGCTCCCGCTCCTCGGGCCGGAGCAGCCGGCCGCGCCGCTCGGCGCCGGCGACGATGCGCTCCACGGCCTCGGTGAAATCGGCCATGGTCACCTCTTGCGCGTTGCGGCGGGTGGCGAAGATCGCAGCCTCGTTGACGAGATTGGCAAGGTCCGCGCCGGTGAAGCCGGGGGTGATGCCCGCAATGTCACCAACATTCAGCCCCGGTTCGGTCCTGACCTGCTTCATGTGCACCCTGAGGATCGCCTCGCGGCCCTTGCGATCCGGCCGGTCGAGCACGACCTGCCGGTCGAAGCGGCCGGCGCGCGTCAAGGCCGGGTCGAGGATTTCCGGCCGGTTGGTCGCCGCCAGGAGGACTATGCCGACGCGCGGATCGAAGCCGTCGAGCTCGGAAAGCAGTTGATTGAGCGTCTGCTCCTTCTCGTCGCCGCCGCCATAGCCGCTGAAGGGCGTGCGCGCCCGGCCGAGCGCATCGAGCTCGTCGATGAAGATGATGCACGGGGCCGCCTTGCGCGCCTGCTCGAAGAGATCGCGCACCCGCGCCGCCCCGACGCCGACGAACATCTCGACGAATTCAGAACCGGAGATCGAGAAGAACGGCACGCCGGCTTCGCCCGCGATCGCGCGGGCCATCAGCGTCTTGCCGGTGCCGGGTGGGCCGACGAGCAGGATGCCCTTGGGAATGCGCGCACCGAGGTGGCCGTATTTTTCCTTGTCCTTCAGGAAGGACACGATTTCCATCAGTTCAAGCTTCGCCTCATCGGCGCCGGCTACATCTTCGAAGCTCACCCCGGTCTCGCGCTCGACATAGACCTTCGCCTTGGACTTGCCGATATTGATGAGCCCGCCCATGCCCTGCCGCTCGGCGAAACCGCGAAAGAGGAACATCCACACACCGAAGAAGAGCAGCATCGGCACAACCCAAGACAGGATCGTCGAGAGCCAGTTGCTGTCGCTGCCACCCGTCACCTCGACCCCGGCTTTCTCAAAGGCCGCCGCCGCGTCCGGATCGACGCGGGTGGAGAGGAACAGGCTTTTGCCATTGAACGGCGCCTTGAAGCGGCCCTGCACTGTGGTTTCCGTGATCGTGACCGATGCCACCTTGCCCTCGTCCACCATCTGCATCAACGCGCTGTGGGAGAGTTGGGCGACGTCACGCCAGGCAAGCCATGTCTGAAATGCGCCGAGCAGAAAGAGCGCCAAAAGGAAATAACCGACGTTGAACGTGTGTTTGCGATCCATATCGCACGCCTCCTCTTCGAGTATCGCCTATCTTCCTTTCATGTCCGGTCGGCTGTATCCTTGACACCGGTCAAAACTCTCCTCCCGATGGCGCCTGGGCTGGCGCCCCGATAGGAAACCATGCCGGCGCGCGACATACCGGGATTGCAGGGGCGATTCCTGCAGGCGATTTTTTCACGCCGCTTCGAAGGAAGCGCCGGGTATGGATTGGCGCTGGTATCTGTCGCGGGCATTTTCGGGATCCGTTGGCTGCTTCAGAGCGTGCTCGGCAATACCGCCACGTTCATCCTCTTCATTCCCGTCATCCTGATCGCCGCGATCGCCGGGGGCATGGGGCCTGGACTTCTCGCTCTTGCTCTGTCGCTTGCCAGCGCAACCTATGTCGCCGGTCCCTACGGGACGATCTGGCTGCAGGTTGCGATCTTCGCGATGGTCGGACTGGCGATCACCTGGATGGGCGAGATGCTGCACCACGCGCGCCGGGCCATCGACAGGACGGAGAACGCACTCAGGACGCGCGAAGCCCATCTTCGTTCGATCCTCGACACCGTGCCCGACGCGACGGTCGTCATCGACGAGCGAGGTTTGATCACCTCCTTCAGCGCCGCGGCCGTGCGGCAGTTCGGCTATGTGGAATCCGAGGTGATTGGCCACAACGTCAACATCCTCATGCCCGAGCCCTACCATCGCGAGCACGACGGATACATCCAGCGCTATGTGACGACCGGGGAAAAGAGGATCATCGGGATCGACCGCGTGGTCGTCGGCCTGCGCAAGGATGGCTCCACCTTTCCCATGAAGCTCGCGGTCGGGGAGGTTCGGTCGGGCAATGGCCGGTTCTTCACGGGCTTCATTCGCGACCTGACAGAACGTGAAGAGTCCGAGGCGCGGTTGCAGGAAATCCAAAATGAGTTGGCGCGGCTCGCGCGCCTCAATGAGTTGGGGGAAATGGCCTCCACACTTGCGCATGAACTCAATCAGCCCCTCGCAGCCATAGCGAACTATTCGCAAGGCTGCGTCCGACTGCTGGAAAAGATGAAGGAGGAGCCCGCCACCCAGATGCGGGAAGCCCTGGAGGATACCGCAAGGCAATCGCTGCGCGCCGGGGAAATCATCCGTCATCTGCGCGAATTCGTCACGCGCGGCGAAACGGAAAAGGCTCCGCACGACCTGCGGAAACTGATCGAGGAAGCCGGCGCGCTCGCGCTTGTCGGCTCCCGGGAACTCGGCATCCGGTCGGTTTTCGCCTTCTCCCCTAACACCAAAGAGGTGCTTGTCGATCGCGTGCAGATCCAGCAGGTTCTCATCAATCTGATGCGCAACGCCATGGAAGCCATGCGGGATGGCGAGCGCCGGGAACTGATCGTGCGCACGCTGGCGGATGGACCCGATCAAGTGGTCGTCGAAGTCGAAGATACGGGGCCTGGCATCTCCGACGAGATCGCGGCCCGCCTGTTCCAGCCCTTCGTCACCAGCAAGGCAAGCGGCATGGGCATAGGGCTTTCCATATCCAAACGTATTGTGGAGGCCCATCGGGGCGATATTTCTGCGCGGCGCAACGAGAACGGCGGAACGACATTCCGGTTCTCGTTGCCGGTCGCCGGGCAAGGGACAGACCATGAAGCCTGATAGCTATGTCGTGCATATCGTCGATGACGAGGAGCCGGTGCGAAAATCACTGGCCTTTCTTCTCACCATGTCCGGCTTCACCGTGCGGGTGCACGAATCTGCCACAAGCTTCCTCGCTGTCGCGCCAACGCTCGCACATGCCTGCCTTGTGACGGACCTGCGCATGCCGGACATGAGCGGCGTCGAATTGCTGGAAAAGCTTGGAGCGATCAGCGCCCTCCCCCCGGCAATCGTCATCACCGGGCACGGCGACGTGCCCATGGCGGTATCGGCCATGAAGGCGGGTGCCGTCGACTTCATCGAAAAGCCGTTCGAAGACCAGACGCTGATCGACGCAATCACACGGGCTGCAAGCCGCCTCGAGGAGACGGTCGAAATCTTCGCCGACGATGGGTTGCTGCGCACGCGCCTGGGCAGCCTTTCGGATCGAGAACGTCAGGTTCTGTCTGCTGTGGTTTCAGGCCTGCCCAACAAGACCATCGCCTACGATCTCGACATCAGCCCGCGCACTGTCGAGGTGCATCGCGCGAACATCATGTCGAAGATGCAGGCGAAAAGCCTGGCGGAACTCGTCCGCATGGCCATCGCCCTCAAAGTCGCCAATGCCCATCGCTGAGGCCAGCCGCGGGATAGCCCACCGCGCCTGAACGGCACAGCTACGCAATTTCCCTTACGGACATGACCGAATTTCGTTTCGCACGATTTGCGCAATGATCTCCCATCGACTTCAGGGAGAAGATCATGACCGTTCATGATAAAATTCTGACATCGTTTCACCGCAGCACCGTGTTCGATCCGAAAATTGTCCACAGACCAGCGGGCGACGCACCGACATACTTCGCCGCCGGCGCCGAAATCTACGCGCAGGGCGAAAAGTGCGGCGGTCTCTATACCGTGGAGTTCGGCGCCGTGCGCGTCTATCGGCTGCTTGCCGACGGGCGCCGCCAGATTTCCGCCTTTCACCTCGCCGGCGAGATGTTCGGGTTCGAGACGGACGTCACGCATCATTTCTTTGCCGAAGCCCTCTGCGCGACCGGGATAAGGATACAGCGCACCACGCTCCTCCACGGCGATCTTGCCGGCGCGCTTCTGCCCATGGCGCTGCAGAGCCTCGTGCGGGCGCAGGAACACCTGCTTGTGCTCGGCCGGCAGAACGCGACGGAACGTGTCGCCGCGTTCCTGCTCGACATGTCGGATCGCCAGGGCGGCCTGCGAACGATCGAGCTGCCGATGGCGCGCGCCGACATCGGCGACTATCTCGGCCTCAGCATCGAAACCGTCTCGCGCGTGTTTTCCCGGCTCCGCCAGAAGGATGTCATCCGGCTGCCGAACCTGCGGGGCGTCGAGATCGTCAAACGTCAGGCGCTGGAGGACCTCGCCGCCTGACGCACAGCGACCGAACAGCAGTTCATTCAAACGCCGGTCCCGACTTCGAAAGTCAACGGCCAAAGAGGAAGACCAAGATGATCCTACCGAACGGCACAACGGTGGCAGTCGCCGACGGGCATACGCTGCTTCTCTTCAAAAACATGGCGCACGAACCCGGCATCGAGCTTGCCACACTGCCCGCCCCCCGATTGCCGGAGGAACATGGCGGCTCCGGCACCCGCCACAGGAATAGCATCGCGAACCCTGACAAGGCGCGCCTTCTGGAAGACGACTTCGCGTCCACGGCCTGCGCCGCGCTCAACCGGACCGCCGTTGCAGGCGACATCAGCAAGCTGCTCATCATCGCGGATGCGCGAACCCTCGGCGAAATGCGCCGTCACTTTCACCGGAGCCTGCGGGAACGGCTGCTTGGCGAGATCGTCAAGGACATGACCGGACGCTCCAAAACGGAGATCGAGACAGCCATCCGGACGGCTTGAGCGCCTTCGCACCCGGCTCCTCGAGTATATCGCTCAATGTGGCAAGAGGTTTCCACTGCCCCTTACAACCTGGACCTCGAACTGGCGGTCATGGACCGCGACGGGACGCACACGCTGATTTTTCCGTGCCGCCGCACGCTAGTCGGGTGGATAAAATCAGGAACGCGGGAACGTGTCGACGTAACGCCCACGCATTGGCGGCCTTGGATCGATGGTGCACGGCCGACAAACATCGAGCAGTAGAGAAGGCTTAAAAATATGCGGGTTTTGACGCGGGTCAACGCCCATCAGCTCTTCGCATCAGAAAATGATCGGACACAGGGCGGGAATGGTGCCCGCCGGAAGAACGAGGTGAAAGTCATGAATGACAGCACATTGAGACAGGATATCCTGGACGAACTCGACTTCGAACCCAGCATCGACGCCGCCGATATCGGCGTAGCGGTGGAAAATGGCATCATCACACTGACCGGGCATGTCCCGACCTACAGCCAGAAGCTCAAGATCGAGGACGTCGTGGGGCGGGTCAAGGGTGTCAAGGGCATAGCCCAGGAGATCGAAGTGCGGCCGTTCGGAACCAACCGCACAGCCGATGACGAAATCGCCAAGCGCGCCGTCAACACGATCGCCTGGAACACATCGATCCCCGACAACGCCGTGCAAGTGAAGGTTCAGAAGGGCTGGGTTACGTTGAGCGGCAAGGTCGACTGGCAGTATCAGCGGATCGCGGCCGCCAATGCCGTGCGTGACCTCGCCGGCGTCGTCGGCGTGACGAACCAGATCGAGATCAAGCACCACGTCTCGGCGGTGGACGTAAAGAAGCGGATCGAAGATGCGCTGAAACGAAATGCGGAGGTGGAAGCGCAGGCGATAAAGGTCGCGGTACTCGAGGGCGGCAAGGTGCGATTGGACGGTCGGGTCCATGCGTGGTCCGAACGCCGTGCCGCCGAACAGGCCGCCTGGGCCGCCGCCGGCGTCCATGCCGTCGAGGATCACATCTCCGTCGGATGATGTGAGACGCCCAGACGACGGCCGGTGAGGCGGAGGCATTGCTTCCGCCTCACGTTTTTCCGCGTCATGTGCCGGAGGTCGCGATGAAAGCGATGGTCCTGGAAAGACCGGGAGCAGAGTTGGTCCTGGTCGAGCGCCCCAACCCGATCCCCGGGCCAGGCGAGATAAGGCTCGAAGTCGAGGCTTGCGCGGTGTGCCGGACGGATCTCCATGTCGTCGACGGCGAACTGGAGCATCCGAAACTGCCACTCGTGCCAGGGCATGAGATCGTCGGCATTGTCGACGCCGTCGGGCCGGGGGTCGATACCGCGCGCATTGGCCGGCGCGTCGGCGTACCGTGGCTCGGGCACACCTGCGGCGCCTGCCCCTATTGCAGGTCCAACGCGGAGAACCTCTGCGAAGCGCCCCTCTTCACCGGCTACACGCGCGACGGCGGCTTTGCCACCCATGCCGTGGCGGACGCCGAATTCGCCTTCGACCTTGATCCCGACGCCGATCCGGTCGCACAGGCTCCCCTTCTCTGCGCCGGGCTGATCGGCTGGCGCGCGTTGATGAAGGCCGGCGACGCAAAGCGTATCGGGCTCTATGGCTTCGGCGCGGCCGCTCATATCATCGCGCAGGTCTGCCGCTGGCAAGGCCGTGACGTCTACGCCTTCACCCGGCAGGGCGACGAGGATACGCAACGGTTTGCACTGAGCCTCGGCGCCGTGTGGGCCGGCGGGTCACAGGACACCCCACCCATGCCGCTTGATGCCACCCTGATCTTCGCGCCCGTGGGCGAGCTCGTGCCGGCAGCGCTGCGCGCCGTCCGCAAGGGCGGCCGTGTCATATGTGGCGGCATACACATGAGCGACATCCCCTCCATCCCCTACGCGGTTCTGTGGGGAGAGCGGGAGCTTGTTTCGGTCGCCAACCTCACGCGGCAGGATGCGACGACGTTTTTTCCCGTGGCACACGCGGCCGGCGTGCGCACGCACACCAGAGCCTATCCCCTCGCCGCTGCGAATGAGGCTCTCGCGGACCTCCGGGCTGGTCGCCTTGCCGGAGCGGCAGTGCTGGTTCCCTGACGCCGCGGCCGGCTACGCGGCACGCGCGCCAAGCGCTCGCATCGTCGCGAGCCATTTATCGTGCTTGGCCTCGCTTGCGCCCTCCACCGGACCGAACAGCGTTTCACGAACCGGACCGATGCCGACGAAATTCAGGATATTGCGGCGCATACCCGCGATGCCGTGGCCGAGATACCAAAGCCTGTAGAAGAATGCCGGCATTCCCATGGTCACGACCACCCGTGCGGACCGGCCCTTGAGCAACGTCTTGCCGAAGCCGCCCTTCCCATTGTCGCGATAGGCGAAAGCCACACCCGGACGCATCACCTGTTCCAGAAAGGCCTTCAGCAGCGCCGGCATGGTGCCGAGCCAAAGCGGAAACACGAAGACTATATGCTCGGCCTCCCCGATCGCCTGTGCAGCGTCCTCCAGCGTCACCGGCAAGGCGCGGTCTACGAACTCCTCCTGCGTACGCAGCAGCGGAAAATCGATCGTTGCGATATCGACGAGCCGTACCTCGTGGCCTGCCGAACGGGCGCCATCGGCATAGCTGGCGGCAAGCGCCCTGCACAGACGCCTCGGTTCAGGGTCGGGGTGGCCGATGATGATGAGGATACGGCGCGGCATGGCGATCTCCTTATGAGACACCATCAAACGCCATTGCCGCGCGCGTGCCTTGATGCGCGTCAAACGCAGCGTTTTGCGCCCCCACGGCGGCGCTCGCGCGCGAAGAACCAGTGCTTCACCGTTTCGGAAGCCGCCAGATAGGCGAGCGTGATCACCATCAGGCCACAGACAACCGGCAGCGGCAAGCCGACGAAACCGAACCAGTCCGCACCCGGCAGATAGGGGATCGCGACGGCGAATACCGCAACGGCCAGCGTCAGCCAGGAAAGCAGGGCGCTCGGACGGCTGCGCCAGAAGGTCGTGCGCGTCCGCACGACAAGCACGATGGCAAGCTCCGTGATCAGGGATTCGACGAACCATCCCGTCTGGAAGACCTGAGCCGTCGCTCCGGCGACAAGGAGCAGGAAGCCGAAGGTCAGGGCGTCGAAAAGCGAACTGACCAATCCGAACGTCACCATGAACCGGCGAACGAAAGCGATGTCCCACCGCCGCGGCGTGCGGACCTGATCGGTATCGACATTATCGGTGGCGATGGCGAGTGAGGGCACATCCGAGAGAAAATTGTTGAGAAGGATCTGCGGCGCGAGCAACGGTAGGAAAGGCAAGGCGAGCGAAGCGAAGGCCATCGAGATCATGTTGCCGAAATTCGCACTGGTGGTGATGGAGATGTATTTCATCGTGTTGGCGAAGGTTTTCCGGCCGTCATCGACCCCGCGCAGCAACACGCCGAGGTCGCGCTCCAAAAGGATCATGTCGGCCGCCTCCCGCGCTACATCCACCGCACCGTCCACGGAAATGCCGACATCGGCCTCGTGAAGGGCCGGCGCATCGTTGATGCCGTCGCCGAGATAGCCGACGACATGGCCGTGCCTGCGCAGCGCCGCGATGATGCGTTCCTTCTGGTTCGGGTCGATCTCGGCGAAGATGTCGTTCTGCGTGACGCGGCGCACCAGTGCCTCCTTCGTCAGTTGGCTCACCTCCGTTCCCGTGAGGATGCGGCGATGCGGCAGGCCAATGGTTTCCGCGAGATGGGCGGCGACATAGCGGTTGTCGCCGGTGATGACCTTCACCCTGATGCCGCGGGCAGTCATTGCCTTCAGTGTTTGCGCCATGCCCGCCTTGGGCGGATCGAGGAAGAGCAGGAAGCCAGCAAAGGCAAGGCCGGCCTCATCCTGCCGACCATACGCATCCTGCGGTTTTGAACGGCGCACGGCCAGTCCCAGGACGCGGTAGCCCTGCCCGCTCCACGCCTGCACCCTCGCATCGATCGCCGCGGCCTGCTGCGCATCCATCGGCACCGGCGCGCCGTCATCGCCAAGGACATGGGTGCAGGCCGCGACCACGGCCTGCACCGCGCCCTTGCAGATCATCAGATCCTCCGGCTCGCCCGCACAGCGGACCACCACCGTTAGCCGCTTGCGGATGAAGTCATAGGGAATCTCGTCCACCTTGGCGTAGGCGGCAAAGTCATCCTCCGGTCGCTTGCCGGCGGCGATGGCCTCGTCGAGCGGGTTTGCCATACCGACCTGCAGCGTCGCATTGAGCAATGCCCAGAGCCGCACCTGCGGGGCTTCGACACCGGAGATAGCAAGGCAGGCATCGAGATGGATGACGCCCTCGGTCAGCGTGCCGGTCTTGTCGGTGCATAGAAGGTCCATGCTGCCGAGGTTCTCGATGGCGTCAAGGCGGCGCACGATGAACCCGTTCGCAGCCATGGCGCGGGCGCCTCGCGCCAGCGTCACGCTGATGATCGCCGGCAACAGCTCCGGCGTCAGCCCGACAGCGAGCGCAAGCGAAAACAGCAGCGAATCCACCGCCGGTCGATGCAATAGAAGATTTGCGAAGAAGACGAGAATGACGATGACCAGCATGATCTCCGTCATGAGATAGCCAAAGCGGCGGATCCCCCGCGCAAAATCGGTCTCCGGCGCGACATGGGCGATGGTCGCGGCAATGGTGGCGAATTCCGTCGTCCCGCCCGTCTTCACGACCGCCATCGTCGCCGTGCCGCTGCGCACGGAGGTGCCGGTGAAGGCCACGTTCGTCCGCTGGCCAATGAGAGCTTCGGGCGCACAGGTATCCGCCGTCTTCACTACGGGGAAAGTCTCCCCGGTCAGCGCCGCCTCGCTAACATTGAGGTCGCGCGTCTCCAGGAGGATGCCATCGGCCGGGACGAGGTTTCCGGCCGAAAGCCGGACGATGTCTCCCGGCACGACCTCCTCGACGGGAAGCAGGGTTTCGCGCCCGTCGCGCAGCACGAGCGCCTTGCGGGCGATACGGGCGGTGAGCGCCTGCATCGCCTGGGAAGCGCCGTATTCCTGCGTGAAGGAGAGAAAGCAGCTCGCCAGCACGATAACGCCGATGATAGCGGCTTCGCTTCCCTCGCCAACGATGCCCGATACGGTCGCCGCGAAGATGAGGATGAGAACGAGTGGACTGCGGAACTGCCGCGCGAAAGCCGCAAACGCGGAAACGCCGTGCCCTTGCCGGATCGTATTGGCCCCGACATCGTTGAGACGCACCTTCGCCGCCTCACTGGAAAGTCCGTTCGCACTGGTGTCCAGCGAGGCAAGCAGCGTGTCAACGGGGACCGACCAATAGGCCGACGCAGCTTCCATGGCCGGTGGCGAGGACGTTTTCGGCTGCATGTGCGTATCTCCGGCCTTGGCCACCCCGTTCGAGGATCTGTCAGCTCGACATGAAGCGGTTGAGCCGGATTTCGTCGAGCAGCGAACGAGTCACACCGCCGAAGGCCCATTCCCTCAGGCGGCTGTGCCCATAGGCGCCGGACACGACCAGGTCAGCATCATGCCTGTCGATCAGCTCGACGAGGCTCTCGGTTTCACGGCTACTTTCCACGGTTTCGCTACGTGCGGTCACACCGTGACGTGACAGGAAGGAGACCACATCGCCTATGCTCTCGCGCGCCCATTCGTCGATGACGGAAGCGACAGTAGCAACGATGACGTCACTCGCCGCCTGCAGTAACGGCATGGCATCCGCGACCGCGCGCCGCGCCTCGCGCGTGTCCTTCCAGGCAACGACGATCTTCCGGCCAACACGGTGCTCCGTATCACTGCCGACGACCAGAATAGGCCGCCCCAGTTGCAGCACTGCGCTGCCCGGATCGACCCGGCGAGCCGTATCCTTCGTCGCCGCACCGTCGGTCGCCTGTGTGACGACGATGTCGGCGATCCTCGCCGCCTGCACGAGGGCGTAAGTGGGCCTTTCCTGCGTGGCGCGCCAATCGGTCTCGACCGCACCGGCGACGAGCGCTTCGAACTCCTTTCGCAGTTCCTTGAAACGCCGCTCGTCGTCGTCGCGCATCTGGCGCCATACCTGCGCGGCAAGCTCTGCACCCTCGGCTCCGGTGACCGGCAAATACGCATCTGCCGCGCAGAAACCGGTCAACCTGGCGTTCGAGCGCTGCGCCAGTTCGCTGGCCGCCTTCACGACCGGAACGATCGGCCCATCGATATCCAGATTCACAAGAATGGATTTATAGCTCACTGGACTGTCCTCCGTCCGACCTGTCTACTTGTCAAAACGATAGAGCTTGGAACGAAAGACACCTTGACGCGGATCAAGCCCGATGATGCCTGACGTTTCAGGCATCGACCGGCTCTATCCATGTTCCGCGAATGCCCGCAATGATCTCCACGGCGTCCTCCAGCCGGCCGATTGCCGCCGGTTTACCGGCAGTACGGGCGAAGTCGATGCCCGCCTCGACCTTCGGCCGCATGGAGCCGGCGGGAAAATCACCCGGCGCCAGATCCGATGCCCGCACAATGCCGAGCGGAATGGCGGCGTCCGTGCCCCACCCACGATAAACGGCATCGACATCGGTCAACATGAGAAGAAAGTCCGCGTGGAGTTGGCGCGCGAGAAGTGCGGAGGCATAATCCTTGTCGATGACGGCTTCGACGCCATTGAGGCTGCCATCCTCCCGTTCCATGACGGGGATACCACCACCGCCCGCGCAGATGACGATGACGCCGCGCTCGACGAGAAAACCCAGCACCTCAGCCTCCAGGATTTCCAGAGGTTTCGGCGAGGCGACGACGCGGCGCCATTTGTCGTTGTCGGCGGCAATCTGCCAGCCACGCTCCGCTGCCAGCCGGCGGGCCGTTGGCTCGTCATAAACGGGACCGATGGGCTTGGTGGGCGCCGCGAAGGCTGGGTCGCGCGGATCGACCCTCACCTGCGTCAAGAGGGCGGCGAACAACCTGTCCTTGACGGCATTGCCGAGTTCTTGTTGCAAGACGTAGCCGATCATACCGGCGGTTTCGGCGTCGAGCACGTCGAGGGGGAACGGCGAGCCGGGCGTGGCGGCCGCCTGGAGGGCGAGCAGGCCCACCTGTGGCCCGTTGCCGTGCGCAATCAGCAGCGAATGGCCGGCGGCGATCAGCCTGGCGAGCACCGCCGCCGCGCGCCGGATGTTGGCGCGCTGGTTCTCGGCGGTCATCGGCTCGCCGCGTCGCAAGAGGGCATTGCCACCGAGGGCGACAACAATCTTCATGTCAGCCCCCGAGCGTGGCGACCAGGATTGCCTTGATCGTATGCATACGGTTCTCCGCCTGGTCGAAAACGACAGATGCGGCGGATTCAAAGACCTCGTCAGTGACCTCCATGCAGTCAATGCCAAAACTGCGGGCGATATCCTGCCCGACCTCCGTCTCCGCATTGTGGAAGGCGGGCAGGCAATGCATGAACTTGGCATGTGGCCTTCTCGTTGCAGCCATGAGATCCCGGGTCACGCGATAGGGCGTCAGAAGTTCAATTCGATCGCGCCAGGCGTTTTCGTTTTCGCCCATGGAAAGCCAGACATCCGAGTAGACGAAATCAGCCCCGAGCACCGCGGCGTTGACGTCCTCGTCCATCCGGAAACTGCCACCACTTTTCTCAGCCAGAGCGCGGACATGGTCGCAGAACGTCTCCTCCGGCCAGAGCGAACGGGGCGAGGCAATACGCATATCCATGCCGACCTTCGCCGCGCCGATGGCAAGGGACATCGCAACATTGTCGCGCCCCTCCCCGACGAAGACGAGCGTCATGTCGGAGAGGTGCTTGTGCGAGAATTCGCGCATGGTCATGAAATCGGCGAGCACCTGGGTCGGATGGGCCTCGTCCGTCAGGCCGTTGTAGACAGGAACCCCAGCATAGGCGGCCAATTCGTCCGCCTGATGCTGACTGAAGCCCCGGAACTCGATGGCATCGTACATGCGCCCGAGCACACGCGCCGTATCCTTCATCGACTCCTTGTGCCCGATGTGGCTACCCGAAGGGCCAATATAGGTGACATGGGCCCCCTGGTCGTAGGCCGCGACCTCGAAACCGGAGCGCGTGCGGGTAGAGTCCTTTTCGAAGATCAGGGCGATGTTCTTGCGGGCAAGGCGCGGCACCTCCGTGCCGGCCTGCTTGGCGGCCTTTAGCTCGACGGCAAGGCGCAGCAGGTAGCGGATCTCCGCGCCGGAGAAATCGTCCAGCGTCAGCACGTTGCGGCCATGCAGATTGACAGGCATGTCAGTTCCTCCTTCGTCAAATCGGATCGCGCGCGATGGGGCAGGTCATGCAGTGGCCGCCGCCACGCCCGCGGCTGAGCTCGGCGCCCTCCACGGTGATGACCTCAATGCCGGCACTGCGCAGCAGTGTGTTGGTGTAGACGTTGCGGTCGTAGCCGATGACCACGCCCGGCTCGACGGCGACGACATTGTTGCCGTCGTCCCATTGCTCGCGCTCCGATTCGTAGGCGTCGCCTCCGGTGGAAACGATGCGCAGGCTCTTCAACCCCATCGCTTCCTTCACAACCTCCACGAAGGGTCGTTGCTCCTCGACCACTTCGATAGCTGCCTTGCCCTCTCCCGGTCGAAGCGAGAAGGTGCGCAACCGCTCGACTACCGGCGGATACATCGTCGCCAGATCCCGGTCGCAGAAGGTGAAGACGGTATCGAGATGCATGAAGGAGCGGTCACGCGGCATCAGGGCGGCGACGACATGGGTCGCCTCGCCGGCCGCAAACAGGCTGCGCGCCAACCCGCCGACCGCCTGCGATGTCGTGCGCTCGCCCATGCCGACCAGCACGACACCGCCGCCAATCGGCATGACGTCGCCGCCCTCCAGGCTCACGCCCGGGCCCAATTTGTCGGGAGAAACGAAGGGCAAGGCGGCATCACGGAAGCGCGGATGGAACCTGTAAACGGCTTCGACATTGGCCGCCTCCGGCTTGCGTGCCGGCCAGTACATGGCGTTGACGGAAACAGAGCGATAAATCCAGCAGGAGCTGTCACGCATGAAGAGCTGGTTCGGCAGCGGTGGCAGCACGAAGTCCTGCGGCAGTAGCGTCCGACCCGTCAGCCCAAGCGGTTGGAAAGGCAGTTCGGCGCGCGCAATGCCGCCGACCAGCAGCGAGGCGAGCCCTTCGGCCGGCATCTCGTCCAGCCAGCCGCGCAGCTCGTCCACCATGTCGTAGCCGACCACGGAAGCGTCGACGCGCCGGTCGAGAAGCCAGCCGCGTGCCTCCGGAAGGGCCATGGTATCCGCCAACAATTCGCCGAAGAGATGCACGGTGACGCCCCGCTCGCGCAGCGCATCGACGAAGACATCGTGCTCCTGACGGGCGCGCTTGACCCAGATCACGTCATCGAAGAGCAGTGCCTTGCAATTATCAGGGGTGAGACGGCGGAGGCTGAGATCAGGCCGGTGCACGATCACCTCGCGCAGCCGGCCGACTTCGGAATGAGCGCCAAGAGCGGCCATGACAGTTCCTTTCGGATTCAAAGGGCGCTGACCGCGCCGGTCCACATGGCGTAGGCGGCATAAAGCCCCACTGCGACCAGCGCGGCGGCGAGTACCGCTTCGACAGGATGGAAGACACGCTCGCCTTTCTCCCTGCGCGCCCAGACGAAGAAGACAATGCCCGGCGCATAGAGGATGGCGCACATGAAGAGATACGAAAGGCCGGCCGCATAGACGAGCCAGAGGCCATAGACTGTTGCCAGAAGGCCGATCAGCATCGGAAGAGTGCGATACTCGCCCTCGCGATACCCCTCGCCGGTGATCGCCAGCTTTGCCGCATAGGCGCCAGAGAAAATGTAAGGGACGAGAATGGCGGCCGAGGCGATGAAGAACAGCGCCTGATAGGTGCTTTGCGCAAAGAGCGTGATGACGAGGAACGCCTGCACCAGAAGATTGGTGATGAGCAGCGAGGTGGATGGTACGCCCCGCGCGTTCTCACGGCCGAAGAACGTCGGCATGGTGCCGTCCCGGCCCGCGACATGCGGCACTTCGGCGGCAAGCAGGGTCCAGCTCAGGAAGGCGCCGATCACCGAGACGACAAGCGCCAGATTGATGAGCACGGCACCCCAGGGTCCGACGACCGCCTCCAGCACGCCGGCCATCGACGGGTTCTTGAGGGCGGCGAGTTCCGGCTGGTTCAGGATGCCGAGCGACAGCAGCGAGACAAGTGCATAAAGCGCAAGGCAGGTGAAGAAGCCGAGCACGGTGGCCGTGGCGATATCCTTGCGCCGCTCGGCGCGGGCCGAAAACACGCTGGCGCCTTCGATACCGATGAACACCCACAGCGTCACCAGCATGGTGCTCTTCACCTGGTTCATGATCGAACCGAGGTCGGCATTGCCGAGACCGGTGAAGTCGGCGTTGAAGACGTCTACCTTGAAGGCCACCGCGACGATGCCCGCGAACAGTACGATGGGAGCGATCTTGGCAACGGTGACGACCAGGTTGACGATCGCCGCCTGGCGTACGCCAGCCAGAATAAGGAAGTGGATTACCCAAAGAAGGACCGAGGCGCCAAGCACCGCCTGCCAAGAGTTGCCGTCGCCGAAGGCGGGGAAGAAATAGGATAGCGCGCTGAAAACGATCACCGCATAAGAAACATTGCCGACCCAGGCGCTGATCCAGTAGCCCCAGGCACTGTTGAAGCCGATGAACGGCCCGAAGCCAGCCTTTGCATAGGCGTAGGGACCGGCATCGAGATCCGGCTTTCGCGTCGCCAGCGACTGGTAAACGAAAACCAATGCCAGCATGCCGACGGCG
This sequence comes from Shinella kummerowiae, assembly GCF_009827055.1. GTDB lineage: Bacteria > Pseudomonadota > Alphaproteobacteria > Rhizobiales > Rhizobiaceae > Shinella > Shinella kummerowiae. The sequence continues at coordinate 25,852 of NZ_WUMK01000019.1, read as the reverse complement.
GTTATCGCCCAACCGATCATGATGGCGAGCGGCCCGGCTCCTGCCGCCATGTTCTGCGGCAAGCTGAAAACGCCCGATCCCACCATGGAACCGATGACGAGCGCGGTCAGCGCGCCCAGATGCAGCTTGGTTTGCTTTGTCGCCGAGGCGGCGGTGCTGGAGGCGGAGTGAACATCTGCGGCAGTCATGGCGGGTCTCCCGGAGTTCGAAAACATAGCCAAAGACTGCGCCTCCAACTCGCAGGTCGCTTTGATCGGCGTCAAAGCGCCGCTGAGGCCTGAAATTTCTCGCAGGGGGACCGGCCGTTGACGGGCGTCAAAGCCTGTCGCGAGGGAGAGGCTCATTCTTATACGCACCCGCAACGCATGCGAACCCGCAAGGAGAATGAGATGAAGGCGCTTGTCTACGAAGGACCGGGACGGAAATCCCTCATGGAACGGCCGATGCCCAAGATCGCCGCGGCAACCGACGCCATCGTCAAGGTGACGCGCACCACGATCTGCGGCACCGACCTGCATATCCTCAAGGGCGACGTGCCGACCTGCACGCCGGGCCGAATCCTCGGCCACGAGGGCGTGGGCATCGTCGAGGAGACCGGCGCCGGGGTGACCCAGTTCGCCAAGGGCGACCACGTCTTGATTTCCTGCATCTCCTCCTGCGGAAAGTGCGAGTATTGCCGGCGCAGCATGTATTCGCATTGCACGACCGGCGGCTGGATTCTCGGCAACACGATCGACGGGACGCAGGCGGAATATGTCCGCATCCCGCACGCTGACACCAGCCTATATCCGATCCCGCAAGGGGCCGACGAGGAGGCGCTGGTCATGCTGAGCGATATCCTTCCCACCGGCTTCGAGTGCGGCGTGCTGAACGGCAAGGTGCAGCCGGGCGGCACTGTCGCTATCGTCGGCGCCGGGCCGATCGGGCTGGCGGCGCTGTTGACGACGCAGTTCTACTCCCCAGCCGAGATCATCATGATCGACCTAGCCGAGAACCGGCTGGCTGTGGCCAAGCGTTTCGGCGCGACGCAGGCGATCAAGTCGAGCGGAAAGGACGCCGCCCACCAAGTGCTGGCGCTGACGGGCGGCAAGGGCGTCGATACAGCAATCGAGGCGGTCGGCATTCCCTCAACCTTCGAACTCTGCCAGGAAATCGTCGCACCCGGCGGGGTCATCGCCAATATCGGGGTGCATGGGGTCAAGGCCGACCTACATCTGGAAAAGCTGTGGTCGCAGAATATCGCCATCACGACGCGACTGGTGGATACAGCCTCGACCCCAATGCTCCTGAAGATCGTGCGGGCGGGAAAGATCGATCCGAAGAAGCTGATCACACACCGTTTCGGCCTCGACCAGATCGCCGATGCCTACGAGACCTTCTCCCACGCGGCCGACACGAAAGCGCTCAAGGTGATTATCGAGACCGACGCCGTGCGGGCGATCCCCGCCGGGGCGATGGACGACGACCTGAGCACCGCCCTCGTGACCCATACAGGGCTCATGCTCCATGTGCGCACGGTCAAGCCGGAGGACGAGCCTCTCCTGGCGGACTTCTTCCGGCATGTGACGCCGGAAGACCTGCGCTTCCGGTTCCTTGGCGGCGTCCGGGAGGTGAGCCATGAACGCCTGCTTGCCATGACGCAGGTCGATCACGTCACGGCCGAACACTTCCTCGCCTTCGCTGGCGGCAGCGACGCGATTGTCGCGGCGGCGATGGTGGCCTTCGACCCATCGATGACGAAAGCCGAGGTGGCGATTTCCGTGCGCGCCGACGACAGGCACAAGGGTGTCGGCTGGGAGATGCTGCGCCACGCAGCCCACTATGCGCAAAGTCGTGGCGTCAGCACTCTGGAATCGCTGGAGAGCCGGGAAAACCACGAGGTCATCGAACTCGAGCGGGAACAGGGTTTCGTCGCCGTCCCCTACCCCGACGATCCGACGCTTATCCTCATCCGCAAGGATCTTCGCTCCGCCTGAGCCCGCATGTCGGGCTCACAGCGAGAATTCCTGGTCGAGGCGCGGCACGACGCTCGCCCAACCAAGCTCGCGCCCTATCCGCACGCGCAAGGCTTCAGAGGCTTCGGCCTCCCCATGCACGATGAAGACCTTGCGCGGCGGGTGCGGAGAGCCGGAAAGCCAGCGCATCAGCTCATCGGCGTCGGCATGGGCCGAGAGCATGTCGAGATGGGCGACCTCCGCATTGACCGGAATCCAGACACCATGGATTTTCAGCTCCTTCGCACCGTCCTGAAGCGCACGCCCCCGCGTGCCGGCGGCCTGGAAGCCGGCAAGCAGGATCGTATTGCGCGGATCGGGCGCGAAGGCTTTCAGATGATGCAGCACGCGGCCGCCCGTCGCCATGCCGGAGGCGGAAATGACGATCTTCGGAACGCGGCTTGAACTGATCGCCTTCGAGGCCTCGACGTCGTCAGTATAGCGTGCGATGCCGAACACCTTCTTGCAGCTTTCGGCATCGAGACGGTGATCCCGGGGATGCCGGCTCATAAGCCCGGTCGCATCGATGGCCATGGGGCTGTCGAGGAACACCGGGACATCCCCGAGATCCCCCGCCTGTTTCAGCCTCCAGAAATAATAGAGCAGTTCCTGCGCGCGCCCGACAGCAAAGGCCGGGACGACGAGCGTTCCGCCCCGCTTGATCGTGCGCTCCACGACCGCCCGCAGGGCATCTTCGGGGTCGGTCTTGTCGTGAATGCGGTTGCCGTAAGTGGATTCGATCATGACATAGTCCGCCTCGACCGGCCGGGACGGATCCGGCATCAGCGGATCGCCGTAGCGGCCGATATCGCCGGAAAAGACGATCCTCTGCCCACCCCAGGCCATCTCCACCCATGCCGCGCCGAGAATATGGCCCGCGCGGTGGAACCGGAACCACGCTCCGTTGGAAAGCCGCACGGTCTGGTCGAATTCAACGGTCGAGAAGTGCTCCACGGCATTCTGCGCATCATGGACGGTGTAGAGGGGAAGAGCCGGCTGATGGCGCGACAACTTGTGCCGGTTGAGGAATTCCGCGTCCTTTTCCTGCAGATGGCCGCTGTCCATGAGGATCAGCTCGGCGACATCGCGGGTGGCGGGCGTCGCGTAGATCTTGCCACGGTAGCCCTCGCGCACCAGGCGCGGCAGGTATCCGCAATGATCGAGATGCGCATGCGTCAGGATCACCGCGTCGATATCGCGCGGCGAAACCGGCAGAGGTGTCCAGTTGAGGTCTCGTAGGTTCTTCAGCCCCTGGAAAAGGCCGCAATCGATCAGGATGCGGTGTCCCCCGAGGGTGAGCAGATGCTTCGAGCCGGTAACAGTTCCGGCACCGCCGAGCGATTTCAGTGACAGCATGGTTTCCTCCCCTCACGAGCCGCTTTGCCCACGGATCGGCCTATTGCCGCGCATAGGGCCATTTCCAGTCGTGGACCTCGGGCATGTCCTCGCCGTGCTCGCGCACATAGGCATGATGCGCGTCGAGCTTCGCCTTCAGCGCAGCGATAAGGTCCGGTTTCCTCTCGGCAAGGGCCGGCAGGCGTTCGATCGCCTCGATGGCGAGGTGGTAGCGGTCGAGCTTGTTCATCACCGTCATATCGAAGGGCGTGGTCGTTGTGCCCTCCTCGACGAAGCCTCTGACGTGGAAATTCGGATGGTTGGCGCGTTTGTAGACCAGCCGGTGGATGAGATAGGGATAACCGTGATGGGCGAAGACGACCGGCCGGTCACGGGTAAAGATCCGGTCGAAATCCTCGTCCGAAACGCCGTGCGGATGGTGCTGCGGCGATTGCAATGCCATCAGGTCCACGACGTTGACGACGCGGATGCGCAAGTGCGGCAGCGCCCGGCGCAGGAGATCGACGGCGGCGAGCGTCTCCAGAGTGGGCACATCACCCGCGCAGGCCATCACGATGTCGGGGCCAAGCCCCTCCTCCGTGCCCGCCCAGTCCCAGATGCCAAGTCCGGCCTCGCAATGGGAGGTCGCCTCGTCCATCGTCAGCCATTGCGGCGCCGGTTGCTTGCCGGCCACGATGACGTTGATGCGGTTCCAGGTCTTCAGGCAATGGTCGCCGACCCACAGCAGCGTATTGGCATCCGGCGGCAGGTAGACGCGCACGATGTCCGATCCCTTGTTGGCGACGAGATCGATGAAACCGGGATCCTGATGGGAAAAGCCGTTGTGGTCCTGCCGCCAGACGTGGGAGGTGAGCAGATAGTTGAGCGAGGAAACCGGCTTGCGCCAGGGCAGCTCGCGCGCGACCTTCAGCCATTTTGCATGCTGGTTGAACATCGAGTCGACGATGTGGATGAAAGCCTCGTAGCAGGAAAAGAAGCCGTGCCGGCCGGTAAGCAGGTAGCCCTCCAGCCAGCCCTGGCACAGATGCTCGCTGAGCACTTCCATGACACGGCCTTCCGGCGCCAGATGATCGTCCGTCGGCAGCGTCTCGGCCATCCACACCCGGTCCGCCACCTCGAAAACGCTGGAAAGCCGGTTCGAGGCCGTCTCGTCCGGCCCGAAGACGCGGAAGTTGCGCTCCGCCGCGTTCAGCCGGATCACGTCGCGCAGGTAGTCGCCAAGCACCTTCGTCGCCTGCGCCTCGGCCGCGCCGGGCCGCTCCACCGCGACCGCATAGGCAGTGGCGTCCGGCGTGCGCAACTCCTTGCGAAGGACGCCGCCGTTGGCGTGCGGACTGGCGCCCATGCGCCGCGCGCCCATTGGCGCCAGCGCCCGCAGTTCCGGCTTCAGGCGGCCATCCGCATCGAAGAGGTCTTCGGGATCGTAGCTGCGCATCCAGGCCTCGAGGATATCGCGATGGGCGACGTTCGTGCGGCACTCAGAGACGGGCACCTGATGCGAGCGCCAGTGGTTTTCGACCACTTTGCCATCCACTTCTTTCGGTCCCGTCCAGCCCTTCGGGCTGCGCAGCACGATCATCGGCCAGCGCGGGCGGCGAGCGGGCTCGTCCTTCGCCGCGGCGCGGATGGCCGCGATGCGGTCGAAGGCCGTGTCGAGGGCTGCCGCCATGTCGCGGTGCATGGCCTGCGACTCGTGGCCCTCCACGAAGATCGGGTCGTAGCCGTAGCCGGTGAAGAGATGGGCCAGCTCCTCGTCCGGCAGGCGCGCCAGCACGGTCGGATTGGCAATCTTGTAGCCGTTGAGATGGAGGATCGGCAGCACCGTGCCGTCGCTGACGGGGCTCAAGAACTTGTTGGAATGCCAGGCCGCGGCGAGCGGGCCGGTCTCGGCCTCGCCATCCCCCACCACGCAGGCAACGACGAGGTCCGGATTGTCGAAGGCCGCGCCATAGGCATGCACCAGCGCATAGCCGAGTTCGCCGCCCTCATGGATGGAGCCGGGCGTTTCGGGGGCCGCGTGGCTCGGAATGCCGCCCGGGAAGGAGAACTGCCGGAACAGCGCCTTCAGCCCCGCCTCGTCCTCGCCGATCTCGGGATAGACCTGCGAATAGGTGCCTTCCAGATAGGTATTGGCCACCATGCCCGGCCCGCCGTGGCCGGGGCCGCAGATATAGAGGACATCGGCGTCGCGCGCCCGGATGATGCGGTTGAGATGGGCATAGATGAAGTTGAGGCCCGGCGTCGTGCCCCAGTGGCCGAGAAGGCGCGGCTTCACATGCTCCGCCTTCAAAGGTTCGCGGAGCAACGGATTGTCCATCAGGTAGATCTGGCCCACCGAAAGATAGTTGGCCGCCCGCCAGTAGCGGTCGATCAGCGCGAGGTCCCCGGCATCAGGATCGATAGCCATGTCTGCTCTCCCTATCCGCCGGCTCCGAGAGTTCAACGCCCGTGAAAGCCTGTTTGCTCCGAGAAGCGCAACACTACTGCGGCAGCGCCCCGCCGGGGGTAAGCGGTCCGCAGGCTGTGTCGGCAATCGTGTCGACGCCTCGGCGCAGTTCATGGAGGCTTGCCGCGAGGGATTTTTCAGCAAACTCGGTCTGGCAGACCAGCACGTTCAAGGGATCCTCGCACTCTGCAAGGTTCTGGAGATGGGCGCACTGATCCTCAATCAGGCGTGACGTCGCGCCCAACCAATGCCGGTACATCGCCATTCCGATGTTGAAAGGCGTCAAAAGAAGTGGATCGGCTACCCTGGGGGTGAAGCCCGCCGCAGTTCGTTCCGCATCTGTCGCATTGATCTCGGGCATGACGAACTCCCGCGTCCGTTTCGATACAGCTTCATTCTAGGCGGTTCCGCGAACTAAAACTTGATCTGCGTCAACGGAGGTGAAGACCGCCCTATATAGGGTGAATTTCGATCCGCCATGCGATCACAAGGCCGCGATAGGAATGCGGTTGCTTCCGGCGGTGCCCGAGGCGTCCGAAGGAGATATCGATGTTCAGCCCAACGAACGCGGCATCAGCTTTGCCAGACGCGACCTCGCTTCCGCCCGTCCCCCGGATCGAGGAACTCGGAAGCGAGGCGTTCCGGTCGATCGATCGCATGCGGGAGGCCTTTACCGGGCAGTTCAGCACAGGCCTGTCGCCCACCGCTTTCGCGCTCGCCGTGATGGATTGGTCGATCCATCTCGCCTCCGCCCCCGGCAAGCGCCTGGAACTCCTCGACAAGGCGAGCCGCAAGATCATCCGCCTGCTCTGCCATCTCGCGGCCGTGGCGGTCGATCCGGATGCGCCGCCCTGCATCGCCCCCCTTGCGGGCGACTACCGCTTCTCCGACCCACGCTGGAAGACACCGCCGTTCAGCATTTGGGCACAAACCTTCCTGCTCCAGCAGCAATGGTGGCACAATGTCACCAACGAAGTACCCGGCGTCGCACCGCATCACCAGGATGTCGTTTCCTTCGCCGCCCGTCAGGTCCTCGACATCTTCTCGCCTTCCAACATGCCCTTCGCCAATCCGCAAGTGCTGGACAGAACGATGCGGTCCGGCGGTATGAACATCCTCAATGGCTTTCGCAACTGGATGGAGGACATGGGTCGGCTCGCCGGCGGACAACCGCCGGTCGGCGCGGAGGATTTCGTCGTCGGCCGGGACGTCGCGGCGACGCCGGGCAAGGTGGTCTACCGCAACCACCTGATCGAGCTGATCCAGTATGCGCCGGCGACGGAGCGCGTGGCGGCCGAACCGGTGCTGCTCGTGCCGGCCTGGATCATGAAATATTACATCCTCGATCTCTCGCCGCACAATTCGCTCGTGCGCTATCTCGTGGAGAAGGGCCACACCGTTTTCTGCATCTCCTGGCGTAACCCGACGGCGGCCGACCGCGACCTGACGATGGACGATTATCGTCGGCTCGGCGTGAGGGCGGCGCTCGATGCCGTCAATGCCGTCGTTCCCGGCCGAAAGGTCCATGCCGCCGGCTATTGCCTGGGCGGCACACTGCTGTCCATCGCGGCCGCCGACATGGCGCATCGCGGCGACGACCGGCTGGCGAGCCTGACATTGCTCGCCGCGCAGACGGACTTCACGGAGCCCGGCGAACTCGCGCTCTTCATCGACCACAGCCAGGTCCATGTGCTCGAAAGCATGATGTGGAACCGCGGCTATCTTTCGGCTGACCAGATGGCGGGCGCCTTCCAGCTCCTGCGCTCGAACGACCTCGTCTGGTCGCGCATCGTCCATGAGCATATGATGGGCGAACGCGAACCGATGATCGACCTGATGGCCTGGAACGCCGACTCGACCCGCATGCCCTACCGGATGCATTCCGAATACCTGAAGCGGCTCTATCTCGAGAACGAGCTTGCCGCCGGTCGCTTCCTCGTCGATGGCCGCCCCGCCACCATCCAGAACATCCGCGTGCCGATGTTCGTGGTCGGCACCGAGCGCGACCACGTCGCGCCCTGGCGATCGGTCTACAAAATCCACTATCTCAGCAATACCGACCTCACCTTCGTCCTGACCAGCGGCGGCCATAATGCCGGCATCGTCAGCGAGCCCGGCCGCCCGCGCCGGCGCTACCGCATCGCCCTGCGCGCCGCCGACGGACTGTGCCTTGGCGCGGACGAATGGACAGAGACGGCAGAGGCGCGGCCGGGATCATGGTGGGAGGCATGGACGGACTGGCTTTCCGCCCATTCGGCATCCGAACGGATCGACCCGCCGGCAATGGGCATGCGCCGCGCGGGCCACAGACCGCTCTCCGACGCCCCTGGTCGCTACGTTTTGCAAAGGTGAAGAGCCGATGGATGACTTTCTCCGAAACAGGACCTTCGACGAGATTCAGACCGGCGATACCGCCTCGATCGTCCGGCTCGTCGGCCACGACGACATAGACCTGTTCGCCGCCGTCTCCGGCGACGAGAACCCGGCTCATCTCGACGCCGCCTTCGCGAAGACCGGCCTTTTCGGCCATGTCGTCGCCCATGGCATGTGGACGGCCGCCCTGGTTTCCGCCGTGCTCGGCACGCGGCTGCCGGGGCCGGGCACGATCTATCTCGGCCAGAAACTGCATTTCCTCAAGCCCGTCGCCCCCGGCGACACGATCACCGCCACCGTCACGGTGAAGGAGAAGCAGTCGCAAAAGCGCATCGTCCTGCTCGACACCGTCTGCACCAACAGAGCGGGCGACGTGGTGTTGAAGGGAATGGCAACGGTGATCGCGCCGGACACGCCTATCGAATGGCCCCGCACGCGACTCCCCGACATTTCACTCAGACGGCACGACCGATACGAGGCCCTCGTGAAGCGGGCGCGCGACCTTCCGGCAATCCGCGCCGCCGTCGTGCATCCCTGTTCAGCCGCCGCCATCACCGGCGCGCTGGAAGCGCGCGAGGCCGGCCTGCTGGAACCGATCCTCGTGGGGCCTGAGGCCAAGATCCGCGCCGCCGCCGAGGCCGCGCAGGTCTCGCTCGACGGTATCGAGATCGTTCCCGTCGCGCACAGCCACGCCGCGGCGGACCGTGCCGTCGAGCTTGCCGTCTCCGGCAGCGTTTCGGTGCTGGTCAAGGGCAGCCTTCATACGGACGAGCTTCTCGGCGCCGTCGTCGCGACCGCGTCCGGCCTTCGCACAGAGCGGCGCATCAGCCATGTCTATGCCATGGATATCCCGGCCTACGACAAGCCGCTCATCGTCACCGACGCGGCGATCAACATCCAGCCGACGCTGGAGCACAAGCGGGACATCTGCCAGAACGCGGTCGATCTCCTGCGCCGGCTCGGCATGGAAAAGCCGAAAGTCGCGGTGCTCGCCGCCGTGGAGACCGTGAACCCCAAGATGCCGGCAACGCTCGATGCCGCGGCGCTGACCGTGATGGCCGCACGCGGGCAGATTACCGGAGCCAGCGTCGACGGGCCGCTCGCCTTCGACAATGCCATCAGCGTGGACGCAGCCCGCACCAAGGGCATCGTCTCCCCCGTCGCGGGCGAGGCCGACATCCTGCTCGTGCCGGATCTCGAAGCCGGCAACATGCTGGCCAAGCAGCTCATCTACTTCGCCGGCGCGACGGCGGCCGGCCTCGTGCTCGGCGCGCGGGTGCCCATCGTGCTGACAAGCCGCGCCGATCCGCTCTCGGCCCGCATCGCCTCGGCGGCGCTCGCCAAGATGGTCGCCGCGCCCCATCCGATGGAGGGATTGCCCGGATGAAGACCCTGCTGACCTTCAACGCCGGCTCCTCCACCGTGAAGATCGGCCTGTTTGCGCTTCGCCCGGGCGCGCCCGTCCGGATCGCCCGGGGCATGATCGATTTCCACCACGATCCGCTGACCTTGCGGGTAAGCGAGGGGGAGCAGCGGATCGAGGCCGCGCTGGATGCCCGGCCGAACGCGGACCTGAGAGGTGTCCTGTCGGAGACCGTCGCCGTGCTCGGCCGCCATTTCGATCTTGGCGAGGTCGCGGCGGTCGGGCATCGCGTCGTGCATGGCGGCGACCGTTTCGCCGGGCCTGTTCGTCTCGACGGGGACAGCATCGCGGCCATCGACGCGCTGACGGTGCTCGCACCGCTCCACCAGCCGCAGAGCCTGCGCCTCATCCGCGCAATCGGAAACGTGCTGCCGGACCTGCCGCAGGTCGCCTCCTTCGACACCGCTTTCCACCGCACGAACGACGCGCTGGTGCGCCGCTTCGCCATCCCACGCGCCCTCCATGACCGGGGCATCAAGCGGTATGGCTTCCACGGCCTCTCCTACAAATATATCGCCACCAAACTCGCCCGCCTTGCGCCGGAAACGGCCAGCGGCAGGGTCGTCGTCGCCCATCTCGGCAGCGGCGCGAGCCTGTGCGGTCTCGACAAGGGTATCAGCCGCGACACCAGCATGGGCTTTTCGACCCTCGACGGCATTCCCATGGCGACGCGCTGCGGCGCGCTCGACCCGGGCGTGGTGCTGCATCTCCTCGGGCAGGAGGGACTGGCGCTGCGCGAGATGGAAGACCTCCTCTACCACGAATCCGGGCTTCTCGGGGTTTCCGGCATCAGCGCCGACAGCCGCGATCTTCTGGAAAGCGATGCACCGGAAGCAAAGGAGGCGATCGATCTCTTCACCCTGCGCATTACCGGCGAGGTCGCGCGACTGGCCACCACGCTCGGCGGTCTCGACGCCATCGTCTTCACAGCCGGCGTCGGTGAGAACCAGCCGGCGGTGCGGGCCGGTGTCTGCGAACGGCTGGGCTGGTTCGGCCTCGACCTCGACCCCGTCGCCAATGCTGCGAACGCGGTGCTCATCAGCACAGCAGAAAGCCGCACGGCCGCCTTCGTCATCCCCACCGACGAGGAACAGGTGATCGCCGAGGAAACCGTCTCGCTGCTGGAGGGCGCAGGGAAATGACCGCAACAACCGCCCAGGAACGCCCCCAGGACGTACCCGTCAGCGGCAAAGCTGATAGCCCCTTCGGCTGGCACGCTCGAACGAAAGAAGACACCTGCACAGCGCTGGGCAGCGGTCCCGATGGCCTCCGCCATGACGAGGTCGCCCGCCGCCTCTTCGTCCACGGCCCCAACGAACTGCCGGCCGCGGCCCATCTCCACCCGTTCCGGCGTTTCCTCGCCCAGTTCAACAATGCGCTCATCTATTTCCTTTTGTCGGCCGCCCTCGCAGCGACGGTGCTTGGCCATGCCGTCGACGGGGCCGTTATCGCCGTGGTAGTGCTCGTCAATGCCGTCGTCGGTGTCCTTCAGGAGGGCAAGGCCGAACGGGCGCTCGACGCGATCCGCGACATGATCGCACCGCATGCCGTCGTGGTGCGCGACGGCGAGCGGCATACGGTCGACGCCCGCGAGATCGTCCCGGGCGACGTCGTCGTGCTGGAGGCGGGCGACAAGGTGCCGGCCGACATGCGGCTTTTAAGGGCGCGCGGGCTCACCGCGGACGAGGCGATCCTGACCGGAGAATCGGTGCCAGTCGAAAAGCGGGATGAGGCCGTTGCCGCCGACACGGCGCTAGGCGAGCGCCTGCCCATCCTCCATTCAGGCACCCTCGTCGCCACCGGGCAAGGGCACGGCGTCGTGGTGGCGACAGGCAGCCGCACCGAGATCGGCCGCATCTCCAGCCTCGTCGGCAACGTGCGGACCCTGACCACGCCCCTGCTCCGCCAGATCAACGAATTCGGCCGGCTCTTCACCTGGTGCGCCATCGGCATGGCCGCGCTGGTCTTCTTCTTCGCCGTGTTGGCGCGGGGCTACGACTGGATCGATGCGCTGATGGTGGTCGTAGCACTCGCGGTCGGCGTCGTGCCGGAAGGGTTGCCGGCGGTCATCACCATCACGCTGGCGATCGGCGTGCGCCGGATGGCGGCGCGCAATGCCGTGGTGCGCCATCTGCCGGCCGTCGAGACGCTGGGCGCGACCTCGGTGATCTGCTCCGACAAGACGGGCACGCTGACAAAGAACGAGATGACCGTGCGCCACGTGGTCACGACAGGAGGCGCGACGGCGCTTGCGGGCTCGGGATATGCACCGGAGGGCGCGTTCGCGGCGACGGACGGCCGTGCCGCATCGTCGGACCCTGCTCGCGACACGCTCGTGCGCGCCGCGCTGCTTTGCAACGACGCCCGGCTCGTCGAGCGCGACGGGCACTGGGCCGTGCTCGGCGACCCCATGGAGGGAGCGCTCGTCACCCTTGCCGCCAAGGCCGGGCTGCACCAGGAGACCGAGCGTACGACTTGGGGCCGGCTGGACGAGATCCCCTTCGACGCCCGCCACCGTTTCATGGCCACGCTGCATGTCGATCCGAACGGCACGCGCCACATCTTCGTCAAGGGCGCGCCCGAGCGGGTGCTGGAAATGTGCACGGACCAGGCGTGTGGCGGCGGGACGAGCGCCATCGACCGTGCCTATTGGCGCGAGCGCATCGATGCCGCGGCCGCCGAGGGCGAGCGCGTACTGGGCTTTGCGACGATCGCCGCCGGGCCAGACATCGGGCGGCTAACCTTCGGCATGGTCGAGACGGGCCTGACCTTTCTCGGCGTGGCGGGTTTCATCGATCCTCCGCGCGAGGAGGCGGTCGCAGCGGTGGCCGAATGCCGTTCCGCCGGCATCGCGGTCAAGATGATCACCGGCGACCACAACGGCACGGCGGCCGCCATCGCCCGCAAGCTCGCCATCGCCGACGATCCGAAGGCGCTCGACGGCAGCGCGCTCGACGCCATGCCGGACGAAGAGCTGCGCCGGATTGTCGAGGAGGCCAGCGTCTTCGCCCGCGCCACGCCCGAGCACAAGCTGCGCATCGTACGCGCGCTTCAGGCCAACGGCCATATCGTCGCCATGACGGGCGACGGGGTCAACGATGCGCCGGCCGTCAAGCAGGCCGATGTCGGCATCGCCATGGGCCGCAAGGGAACGGAGGCGGCCAAGGAGGCCGCCCAGATGGTGCTGCTCGACGACAATTTCGCCTCCATCGTCGCGGCCATCCGCGAAGGACGCACCGTCTACGACAATATTCGCAAGGTGATCACATGGGAGCTGCCGACCAACGGCGCCGAGACGCTGTGCGTCATTTTCGCCGTCGTGATCGGCGCAACGCTGCCGATGTCGCCGATCCAGATCCTCTGGATCAACATGATCCTCACCGTCACGCTTGGCCTGGTGCTTGCCTTCGAACCCTCCGAGCCGGGCGTTATGCGCCGCCCGCCGCGCCGGCGCGACGCCCCGATCCTGTCGCGCTTCCTCGTCTGGCGCATTGCCTTCGTCTCCCTCGTCTTCATGCTCGGCGTGTTCGGCATCTTCGAATACGCGCTTCGCAGGGGCTATGGCGAGGACGGCGCGCGCACCATGGTGATCAACATGCTGGTGGTGATGGAGATTTTCTATCTGTTCAACGTGCGCTACCTGCACCGCACATCCTTCAGCCTGGCCGGCGTTATGGGTACTCCTGCCGTGCTCGCCGCCATCGCGGTCGTCGTGGCCGCACAGCTCCTCTTCACCTTCGCGCCGTTCATGCACGCGCTTTTCGGCACAGCTCCCATCGCCTTGCCCGACGGACTGCTCATCCTCGCCGTCGGCGTAATCACGATGGCGGTGCTGGAATGCGAGAAGGCAGTAGCCCGAAAGGTATGGTCTGGAAGCGGGAATGGTGATGGGAGGAGCGGGTTGGCTGAAGCCTAGAGCATTTCCGCTCGATTGAGTGATGCGTCAACTCCTTTGCCTTGCGTCAATGTGCCGGGAATCAAAGTGGAAGAAAGTGGCATCAATTCGCGCACGGATCGAAGGAGGAACTCCCGATGATGATCCGCGAAATGACCCATAACGAATGCGCAGCGACGATTGCGGCTCAGCGGCTGGCGCGACTGGCTTGCGCCGAAAACGACAGTCCTTACGTCGTCCCGATTTGCTATGCTTGTTCGGCAAGCCGGCTTTTTGCATTCTCGATGCCCGGCAAGAAGCTTGACATCCTGCACGCCAATCCTCGCGCATGTCTGCTCGTCGACGCTTTGGAAACGCGGCATAAATGGAAGAGCGTCATCGTTGACGCCCTGTTCCATGAGCTTCCCGATACTGAAGAACTGCACGAGGAGCGCCTGAAAGCCTGGGCTCTCCTCGCAAAGGATTTCGACTGGTGGGAGCCAGGCGCACTCAAGCCTCAGCCGCAACCCGTCGTGCACGTCGCCCCACGTCTTCTTCGAACTTAAAATCCTCGCGATGAGCGGGCGGGAGGCGATGAGCGAAACAAGCGAAATGTCGCACTGAGAACTCCAGCGGGGTTTTCAGCCTCACATCATCGAAGAGCCCTGAGAGCATTGAGGATTACGGCCACGTCGATCACCTCCTGGAGGATCGCACCTTCGACAGGCTGCAGATATCCGCATGCCGCCGCAACCATCGCCCCGACCGAAAGCGTCAGTCCCACCGACACACTCTGCAACGCGATCCGGCGGCTTCGGCGCGCAATAGCAATTGCTTTGGCCAGCGGCGCAAGCTCGTCGACAAGGAGCACGACACCGGCAGCCTCCGACGATGAGGCCGTACCGCGCGCGCCCATGGCGACACCGATATCGGCCGCCGCGAGCGCAGGCGCATCGTTGACGCCATCGCCGACCATCATGACCGGGCCATTGCCGGTCTCCTTCCTGACAGCATCGACCTTGGCTTCCGGCGTTAGATCGCCGAAGACGCTATCCATGCCAAGCGCCTTGCCCACGGACTGGGCGATCTCCGTACGATCGCCGGACGCCAGCACGAGCTTTCGAACACCGGCGGCGCGGAGATCATCGAGAACCGACAGCGCATCCATGCGGACCTGATCCTTCAGAACGATCATCCCCGCGAGCACTCCATCAATGGCGACAGCCACGGTCATCGAGGCGCGCATTTCGGGTGCGATCAATTCATGCGGATCGTCGCAGCCGGACGTGCGCTGCACGAAACCGCTCCCGCCGACAACAATCCGCCTTCCGTCGACATAGCCTTCGATGCCAGTGCCGGGCACTTCCCGTACAGCCTCTGGCCTCGAAAGAGACAGGCCTCTTTCGGCTGCCGCACGGACCAGCGCAGCGGCGACGACATGGCCGGAAGCCTGATCGAGGCTTGCGGAAGCCTTCAGCACGGCTTCCGCCGTAAAAGACGGTGTCGTCCTGATATCGACCACCGCTGCCTGGCCATGAGTGAGCGTGCCGGTTTTGTCGAGAACCGCCGTCTGCACGCGCGCCAGCATTTCAAGCATGCCGCCGTTCTTCACGAGAACGCCGATACCCGCGGCCTTCGACATGCCGGAAATGATGGCGACGGGGACGGCAAGGATCAGGGGACAGGGCGTCGCGACAACAAGGACAGCGAGCGCGCGGATCGGATCCTGTGAAAAGTACCAGGCGGCGCCCGCAATGATAAGGGTCAGGACCAGGAAGCCCATCGCGAAACGGTCGGCCATGCGGACCATGGGCGCCCTGCTTGCCTGCGCGGCCTCGACCAGCCGGACGATCCCGGCATAGGTGCTTTCGGCAGCCGTCCGGTTGGCGACCAGATCGAAGGCCGCGCCCACGCAGGTCGAGCCGCTGAGCACCTCGGTTCCAGGTGGAGCGGGCTGCGGCAAAGGCTCTCCCGTCAAGGCGGCCATGTCCAGTGCGGCGCCGTCGCCGGAAACGATCCCGTCCACCGGCAGCACCTCGCCCTGTCGGATCAGCAGCCGGTCGCCTGGCTGTATCTGAGAGATCGCGACCTCCTCGAGCCCGGAAGGGCCGTATCGCATCGCAAAATGCGAGACACGCCCCATCAGGGCCGTCATCTCCCGACGCGCGCGCCCTTCCGCAAACGATTCCAGCAACTGGCCGCCCGCATACATCAAGCCGACGACGTTCCCGGCAAGCGGCTCGCCGAATACGATTGCCGCAGACATGGAAAGCGCCGCAACGATATCGAGCCCGACATCGCCCCGGCGCAATGCACTGAAAACCTGGAGGAGCAGACTGGTAAGGACAGCCAGCGTCGCTGCGCTCCATACAAGATGCGCGTAGCGAGCGGCCTGCCACGACAAGACCAACCCGATCACCAACCCACCAGCGGCGATGGCGACCAGGATCACGCTCGAATGTCGTTGCCAGAGGCCTTTGTCGGTTTGTGGCACGTTCACTGCTCCTGTCCGCAGAATGCAAAGAGAGTAAGCCCAACCACGGGTGCAGTCGCCTTGCGCAAGATCAAGTCCAGCAACGGCGATTTCTCTACAATGCAATAAGCGACCACCGCGACTTGGCCGGCTGGTTCATTCTCGGTGGCTCTGCAAATGGATACGCTCATAGCCAGATTGGGTCTTGCGCTATCGATCGGTCTTCTGGTCGGGCTCGAACGTGGCTGGCAGGAGCGGGAGGCTCCCGAGGGCAGCAGAACCGCCGGCATGCGCACGTTCGGGATATCGGGACTGCTTGGCGGCGTGCTGGCGGCTCTCGCTCAGACCCTTAACTCTCCGACGATGTTTCCAATCGGATTCCTGGGCTTCGCCGTGACGCTGGGCGTGTTCAAGCTGCGCGAGGCGCGTTCGGATTCCGATTATAGTGTCACCACCGTCATGGCGGGCCTGGGCGTTCTGGCGCTCGGCGGCCTCGCGGTCACCGGCGATGCGCAAGCAGCGGCAGCGGGAGGCGCCGCTCTTGCGGCCACGCTTGCAAGTCGCAACGTCCTGCATGGCTTCCTGAAGCGGCTGACCTGGATGGAACTGCGCTCTGCGTTGATGCTTGCCGTCATGACGGCGGTGGTCCTGCCGATCCTGCCGGACGAGGCCATCGACCCATGGGGAGGGCTTAATCCTTGGAAGGTGTGGTTCTTCACCGTTCTGACGGCAAGTCTCTCGTTCCTCGGCTACATTGCCGTCAGGATCTTCGGAGCGAGCAAGGGCTTCGTGCTGAGCGCGATTGCCGGCTCCCTCGTCTCGTCCACCGCCGTCACCATGGTTCTGGCGCGAACCGCGAAACGCTCCGCCGACCCGCTTCCGCTTGCCGGCGCTGCGGCCCTCGGCGCAGCGGTGTCCATCCTGCGCGTGACGGGCCTGATCCTGCTGATCGATCCGGCAGCGATTGTTGCCATCGGCCCGGCCGCAGCCACGGCAGCGATCGTCTTCGCCGGGTCTGCGCTCGCAATTTTATATTGGCGGCGGGACAAGCCCTTCGCGGACGTACCGGCCAGCAATCCCTTCGAGATCGGTCCGCTCCTGATCTTCGCGACGATTTTCGCGGCAGCCGCCATTGCAAGCGCTGTTCTCGCCTCGCGCTTCGGTAGCTCCGGTCTTTTAGTCACAAGCGCATTGGCAGGCACGGTCGATGTCGATGTTGCCGTGCTGGCTGCTCTGCAAGTGGGCCGGAACGCCATGCCGATCGACGTGATTGGAGAGGCAATCCTTATCGCCATGGCAACGAATGCCCTATGCCGTGCAGGCATCGCAACCGTCCTCGGACCATCGACCTTCAGCAAAACGTTTGCCACCCTCACAATCACCGCCGGCGCGGCAGCGTTTGCCGTTCACACCATCATCGCCGGTATGTGACAAGCGTGCTCGACGGCGTGGCCGCCGGGTGTAGGAAAGGATGATCAGCCAATCGTCATCCGCCGAAGCACATTCGTCCTCCAATAGAACTGATGCGCCAGCGCGCCGAGGACATGAAGGCCGACAACAGCCCACAGCACGGCCTTGAGAACATCGGCATGGAAGTCGCCGGCGCCCTCGAATCCGAGGTAGTAGGCAGCGGCGCCGGTAACCGGCATTGCCATCAGAAGAAGGTAAAGGGTCCATTCGGAAACCTTCGCAACCAACTTGAACATCTGTGGTTCCTCGGTTGGCGCAGCCGGCACGCCCTGGATCTGCCGGAGCACAAGGCGAAGCGCCACGAGAATGAGGATCGCAATGCCGGCATAGGCATGGATGTTGGCACTTGCCACCTGTTCGGCGCTCGCCGCACCGGTTTGTTTGATGCTCCGGTTCCACGCATTCATGCCGTCCGGCAATAGAAGGTTGAAGAAGACGAGCCCCGCTGTGAGCCAGTGCAAGACGCGCTGCGGAAGGGAAAACGAGAGTGATGCGGTCGTAGCCATGGACGTGGTTCGCCTTCTTTCGTGTGATGGCATCCAGGAGGATGCGGTTACTTCGTTACCGTCAGCATGGCGTGCATTCCCGCCTCGTAGTGACCCTTGATGTTGCAGAGCAGGAGATAGGAACCCGGGGCGAGTTTCGCCTTCAGCTGCCCGTCCGCGCCGGGCTTCAGGTCCGAGACTTCGCCGAGACTTTTCAATTGCTTCTCATCCACCCGATGTTTGGAGGCAATCACATCGATCTTCTGATCGGCCGACTTCAGCTTGACCAGGACCATTTCGTGCTCCTCGGTCACTGCGTCGTTGTGCACCACGAACGTCGTTTCTCCAGCCCTTATCGTGGAGTGGTCGAGCGTAAGCGTCATTGGACCGCCGCCTTCGCCACCCTCTATGACCTTGAGAGTGTTCGCCGCCCACGCGGACGAGGTGATTGTGACGACGGCGAGCGCGGTGAGGATATTGCGACTGATGTTCATGTCAGCTTCCTTTTGGCTGGAACTCCATCGGGGAATAGGGCGTCATGCTGACAGATGGCTGAACGAGAAACGCCAGGGAGATCAGGATGAGCGTCCCGTTGCGATATGAGCATTGGGACGCTCAGTCTCTTACCGCACCATGAAGACTGGTACGTTGCATGTCTCCAGGATTGAAGCCGTGACACCCCCGAAAACGCGCTCGCGCAGACGTGAATGGCCATAGGCCCCCATGACGATCATGTCGCAGCCGAGTTCGAGCGCATGTTGGCGGATCACGTCCTCAGTCGGCCTTTGCCCGCTCGCGATCTGCTCAACCACGACCTTTGCACCGTGACGCGACAGGAAGGCCGCCATGTCAGCGCCCGGCTCTCCGCCATTCTCGAAGTAAGACGAATCCGGATCGACGACGACGAGGCGGACAGTATCGGCGCCTTTCAGCATCTCGATAGCCGCCTTTGCGGCGCTGGCCGCTTGGGGACGCGAATTCCACGCCAGAAGGACGTTTTTCGGCTTCAAGGTGGCACGACCTGTTTTCGGCACCAAGAGCAGAGGCGTACCGGCATTGAACGCTGTCGCCGCGATCGCAGCCTTGCGAAGCTCGGTGTCTGAGCGGACACCTTCACCGGCGACGACCACGTCTGCATACATTGCCCGCGCGCCAATGTTGCTCTCGATAATGAAGCGATCGTCGTAGATATGGTCGACATCGAACGATACGCCACCTTTCCTGCAGCGCTCGTCGGCGATGCGTCGAACATCCACCACCTCGTCGATTTCCCGTTGGCGCTCATTCAGCCAGGCGGCCGCGGCCGGGTAGTCGGCCCCGAACGGCGATATCGCGGTTCTCAGCGCCATGACGGAAAGATGCGCGTCGATTTCTGCCGTCAGCGCTACGGCCTTGTCGATATCTATATCGGTACTTGTCGTGCCGATGAGCGAGAGTATGGTCTTGAACGACATTTCTGAGCTCCTTCATGAAAGTGGTCATGCGTTGAAGGGAAGCTTGCTCCCGGCACCTGCATGCCGCGATGATCTGCGTCAAAAGAGGATCCTGAACTGGCCCCGTTTGACTGGTGTCAACGCGCATTGCCCACCGGACATTAGTCTCATGGTATTGCAACCGTCCGCGGAGGTGAGAGCCGTGAGCTATCGTACCATTCTCCTGAACCTGGACATCGATCGGCCAGTCAAGCCGATCACAAATGCTGCGGTCGACCTGGCATCGCAAGTAGGTGCGCGGGTGATTGGTCTGTGTGCCGCCCAGCCCCTACATTCTCCGTTCGCCATGCAAGCGACTAGCTCCGCGGCAACGATCGCCATACAGCAAATGTACAGGGAGCTTGAAGACCGCATGGAGCAGGTCCATCAAGAGTTTCGTGCCGCGGCGGCCGGTAGGGTCGAACTCGAATGGCGTGCGGAGATGAGCGCGCCCACCGAGGCAATTGTTGAAGCTGCCCGCGCTGCCGACCTGATTTTCATGACTGCAGCTGAAGGTGCGCATTCAGGGGATTCATATAGAACTGCTGACCCAGCCGGTGTCACATTGCGCGCTGGCCGTCCTGTGCTCGTAGCGGGCAGCGCCGCAGAACCGATAGCGTCAGGCAAGATTGTGGTCTGCTGGAAGGACACACGCGAGGCGCGGCGTGCCGTTGCTGATGCCATTCCTTTGCTGTCCTTGGCCAAGGACGTGACCGTCGTTTCGGTCAGCTCCGAACCTGACACTTTGCTGCGAAAGAGCAATGCGGACGTTGTCTCGTACCTCACCCACCACAACGTGAGAGCCAGATCCCATATCTCCAAAAGCGCGGATGAGACGATTGGCCTGTTGCAGTTTGTCGATCAGAGCGGTGCGGATCTCATAGTGTCGGGCGCATATGGACATAGTCGCCTGAGAGAGTTGGTATTTGGCGGGATCACCCGCTTTCTTCTCGATGAAAGCGGCCGGAATCGATTCATGTCGAGCTAGAAGGCATGGACCGAACCAGCCTGTTGCCGTACCGATCTCGGCCGCATGAAGAAGACTGCCTCGCTCCACGCCTCAACCTGCCGCCATGCGACCCGGTCGGGGACAGATAGTGTGGTCGCCTTCGACAATCCGACAAGCTATTCGGAAATAACAATGCGGGCGAAATGAGCCGCATCTCCGCGCACATCCGGGGCTGACGCGCCGTCTCGCCGTTCCGCGAGCCCGGCGGCTGAGGGCGCCTCACTGCCGCAGAACAGCTCAAACAGCAATCCCATAACCGCCTCGGCGCGGCCATCGGCAATGGAATAGTAGATCTGACGCGATTCCCGGCGTGTTTTGACAAGGCCGGCCTGCCGAAGCTCCGCCAATTGCTGGGACAGCGCCGGCTGCTTGATGCCGAGCGCCCCTTGAATGTCACTGACCGAGCTTTCCTCGCGTGCGATCTGACATAGCAGCATGAGACGATTGGCGTTGCTGAACTGGCGCATGAAATCTGCCGCTTCCGGCGCCTTGGCGATCATCGTTTCCAGCGAAACGCTCGCTCCCCCACTCATGCCCGCCTCTCCCGATAATACCAGGCCTCTCCCTCACGCAGAGCGCCATCGTCCTCGTTGGCAAGGGGTACCTGCTCAAGAAGAGCCGCGCCCGGTCGCCACCCTTCGGGCGTCGAGGCGTCCTCGCGCTCTGCAGCTTGAAGGGCCGCAACGAGGCGCAGAAGCTCATCGACCGAGCGCCCGACATTCATCGGATACCAGACGACCGCGCGCACGATGCCATCCGGGTCGATGACATAGGTCGCCCTGACGGTCGCGCTGCTTTGAGCGGTCCCGTCAATCATGCCGTAGGCCTGCGCGATCACCATCGCGCTGTCCTCCACGAGCGGGAAGGTGACCTTCACGCCGAAGCGCGTCTCAATGTCTCGTAGCCAGGCGATGTGGGAATAGAGGCTATCCACGGAAAGCCCGAGCAGAGCGCAGTCAAGCTTCTCGAATTCCGGCGTCGCGCGCGCGAGTGCAATGAATTCGCTGGTGCAGACCGGCGTAAAATCCGCCGGGTGCGAGAAGAACACCAGCCAGCGCCCGCGAAAGGCCGACAGAGTGATGGGGCCTGCCGTAGACCGCGCGGCGAATCCGGGTGCAGCCTCGTCGATACGTGGCGGGCGGGCTGAGTGTGTGTTCGTTTCCGTCATGATCGCATTCCTGGGTGCAGGCCGGGCGTCCGTGATAACGGCTGCCGGTTTCGATTTCCACAAAATACATACTTGCATAATTACTGTAAATATATATCTATTAATCATCCTCCACGGAGTACCCGAGCCATGCCAAGCACCGTTTCAGATCTCCCCCTCGATCACGCCCGCGCCATCGTCGCAGCGAGCCTCACGAATCCGGCAAAACGCCCTGTCGTAAAATCGTTCTTCGATGAGCAGACCTACACGATCAGCCATGTCGTGCGCGACCCGCAGTCCAATGCCTGCGCCATCATCGACAGTGTGCTCGACTACGATCCGGCCTCGGGCCGCACCACGAGCGCTTCCGCCCAGGCGCTCATCGATTACATAAAATTCGAAAGTCTCGAAGTGCACTGGCTGCTCGAGACCCACGCCCATGCAGATCATCTTTCCGCCGCGCCGCTGCTGCAGGCCGAACTCGGCGGCCAACTTGCCATCGGGCGTGAAATCGTCCGCGTGCAACAGGTCTTCGGAAAGATCTTCAACGCAGGCACCGAATTCCAGCGGGACGGCAGCCAGTTCGACCAGCTCTTCAACGACGGCGACCGATTTTCGATCGGCAGTCTGGAGGCAACCGTGCTGCACGTCCCTGGCCACACCCCCGCCTGTCTGGCCTATGTCATCGGCGATGCGGTCTTCCCCGGCGACACGCTGTTTATGCCGGACTACGGTACAGCGCGCTGCGATTTCCCCGGCGGCGACGCACGCCAGCTCTACCGTTCGATCCGGCGCCTGATGAAGCTTCCAGATGAAGCACGCATGTTCCTGTGCCACGACTACAAGGCGCCCGGCCGCGATCACTACGCCTGGGAGACCACAGTCGGCGCAGAACGGACCGGCAATGTCCATGTCCGCGAGGGCGTGAGCGAGGACGACTTCTACACGATGCGTACCGAGCGCGACGCGACGCTCGCCATGCCGAAGCTGATCCTGCCGTCCGTGCAGGTCAATATGCGCGGCGGCCAGCTTCCGCCCACCGAAGACAACGGCGTGCAGTATCTCAAGATCCCTCTCAACGTCCTGTGACCCCATGACCGACCTCAACATCCTCTGGCCGCTTTCCGGGGGCCTGCTGATCGGCCTTTCGGCCGGCCTCTATCTGCTGACGACCGGCCGCATCGCCGGGGTTTCGGGCCTTGCGGCATCGGCCGCCGGCCTCACGGGAACCGGCATCAGCACACTGGGCCTTGGCTTCCTCGGCGGCATTCCGGCTGGTGCGGCACTTGCCTCGGCCTTCCTCCGGCAAGCCGAGATCACCCTCACCGCGTCGGCACCGCTGCTCGTTGTCGCCGGTCTTCTCGTCGGCGTCGGTACGCGCCTCGGCTCCGGCTGTACGAGCGGCCACGGCGTCTGCGGTCTCGCACGCCTGTCAAAGCGCTCGCTGGTCGCCACATCGGTCTTCATGATCGTCGCCGCCCTCACGGTTTTCGCCGTCCGCCACGTCTTTGAAGGCATTGTCTGATGTTCGCCAGAACCCTTGCTGCGATCCTGAGCGGCCTCCTCTTCGGCGCGGGGCTCGTCGTGTCGGACATGATCAAGCCGGCCCGCGTCCTCGCCTTCCTTGATATTACCGGCGAGTGGGACCCCTCGCTCGCATTTGTCATGGGCGGTGCGCTGATCCCTTCCTCCTTCGCCTACCTGATCCGGAAGCGGCGACTTACGCCAGCCTTCGACGATCGGTTCTACGTTCCAGAACATGGCCGCGTGGATCGGGCGCTGATCGGCGGCGCGGTGCTGTTCGGACTTGGCTGGGGACTGGTCGGCCTTTGCCCCGGCCCCGCAATTGCGGCCCTGACGACGGGCCGCTGGGAGGTTGCGCTCTTCGTCGCAGCCATGTTTGCCGGCATGGTCCTCTATCGCTTGACGGTCGGCCGACCCGCAGCGGTGATCCGATAATCCGCAAAAAGTGTCATCGCCTTGCACGCTTTTCGACCACACCGAACCAAGGCCGCCTGAACGCGCGGCGAAAGGTGCGCCATGCTTCTGGAACCCATTCAATACGGCCTCGGCGCGCTGTCTGGCGGACTTGTCGGCTTTACTCTCGGCCTGTTCGGCGGGGGCGGCTCCATTCTCGCTGTGCCCCTTATGGTCTATATGGTCGGCGTTCCCAACCCGCATCTCGCCATTGGCACCAGCGCCTTTGCTGTCGCCGTGAACGCGTTTGCCAACCTTCTCGGCCATGCCCGCTTCGGCAATGTCAAATGGCGCTGCGCGGGTCTGTACAGCCTCGCTGGAATCATGGGCGCGTTTGTCGGCTCCTCCATCGGCAAGATGATCGATGGGCAGCACCTGCTGATCCTGTTCGCCTTACTGATGCTCGTCGTCGGTGCGTTGATGTTCATAAGGCGCGGCGAAGAGGGTGACCCGAATGCGCAATGCTCCCGTGAGAACGCCCCGAAGGTGATCGCCTTCGGCGGACTGACAGGTGCCTTTTCCGGCTTCTTCGGTATCGGCGGCGGCTTCCTCATCGTGCCTAGCCTTATCGCCGCGACCGGCATGCCCATCCTCTCCGCCGTCGGCTCCTCTCTCCTCGCTGTCACCGCCTTCGGCCTGACGACATCCCTTAACTATGCCTATTCCGGCCTGGTTGACTGGGGACTCGCCTTTGTCTTTATCGGTGGCGGCGTTGTCGGCGGCCTGCTGGGCGCCTTCGCCGCGCGAAAACTCGCCGCCAGAAAAGGCGCGCTCAACACCGTCTTCGCCCTGCTCATCCTCGTCGTGGCAGGATACATGCTCTTAAAAGCCTAAGAGCAGTTGACCATCTGACCTGCGTCACTTTCCGCACGTGCGACCAAAGGAGCTTGAAAGGCAATGGCAGGGGTCTAAATCCGTCGATGACACGCAGTTGAATTGAGGTCCGCGGCACATGACGCAAGGCACTCCCCATTTTTTTCCGACACGTTGACGGAGAGCCACCCCCGCGTCGTTACAGCGAAGAGCTCGACAAGAACCGACGAGAGGTCCCGGGGAACTCTGATCCCTCAATGCTATTCCACTCAATAGGATTTTTGCTTCCTCACGAATTGTGTTGTCGGCTGCCTAGCTGCAACTATGTTACCGGCCTAAAGCGTCGGCAGCACTTAGACCACGTTGTCATCCGTATCCGTTCATCGCATTCAAGCATCGAATAAGAAACGCAGAATCCACGCTTCCGTTGACAATCTCAACATATCCGATAATCTGGATATATGGATAATAGCACGGCAATCGCGGCGCTCGGCGCCTTGGCTCAGACCACACGACTTGAGACATTCCGGCTTCTGGTCCGGCATGAGCCCGATGGCATCCCGGCCGGCGAACTCGCCCGCCTCATCGATGTGCCGCAAAACACCATGTCGGCGCATCTCGCAACGCTTTCGCGGGCAGGCTTGGTGACGAGCGAGCGGCAGAGCCGGTCGATCATCTACCGGGCAGACCTCAGCGGCCTGAGGGAATTGACCCTTTTCCTCCTGAAGGACTGCTGCGGCGGATCGACGGAGCTTTGCGCTCCGCTCATCGCCGAGTTGACGCCCTGCTGCGCCCCGGAGACGAAGCTATCATGAGCGCGATCAGGTTGGAGCGGATTGAGGGCAAAGACGCTGACCTCAAGGCAGCCTTGACGGAAGCGCATTTGCCAACTGATGACATCGAGGATCACGGTCGCACCTTCTTCAGGGCGCAGTCATCGGATGGCCGGGCTGTCGGTTACCTCGGTGTCGAGCGCTGCGGCGACGATTTTCTCCTCCGTTCGGTTGTCGTGCTTCCCGATCATCAGGGGCAAGGACTGGGCAGCGTTTTGGTCGAGCGGGTGGTGGCGGGTCTCGACCATGCCGGCGACGTCTTCCTTGCCACGACGAGTGCAGCACCGTTCTTCACGCGCATCGGATTTTCTGAAGTCCAGCGGGACAGCGTTCCCGCAGCCGTGCTGGCGACCCGCCAGCTTTCCTCCATCTGCCCATCATCGGCGACGATCATGAAGCTTAACAAGCCGCCGACCTAACCACGGACCACGACCATGACCGATAAGACCTACAACGTGCTGTTCCTCTGCACGGGCAATTCCGCTCGTTCTATTCTCGCCGAATCCATCCTCAACAAGGAGGGCGGCGGACGGTTCAAAGCCTTCTCCGCCGGCAGCCAGCCGAAGGGCGAAGTCAATCCGCATGCGCTGAAGGAGCTGGAAGCGCTCGGCTATCCCTCGACGGGCTTTTCCTCGAAGAGCTGGGATGCCTTTGCCGGGCCTGATGCCCCTCACATGGATTTCATCTTCACCGTCTGCGACAGCGCC
>NZ_WUMK01000018.1 GCF_009827055.1 Shinella kummerowiae | reverse complement strand
AAGGGGTCAACATTCCGCGCCGATTGACACCCAGTCTTCAGCGCCGGCCGTCGGCGGTTCGCCGAAATCGAGGATGCCGTTCTCGGTGTGGAAGATCGCCTGCCGCCCCGGCGGCTGGTAGCGGGCGACCATTTCCGGGAAGCCTATGCCGAGATTGACATAGGCGCCATCGGCGATGTCCTGCGCCGCCCGCCAGGCGATCTAAGGTCATGTCGATTGCGCTGATGCCCGGATCGCGGCTGCCGGCCTATTGTACCTCCATGGGCCGGGTGATGCTGGCGGCCATGCCGGAGGAGCAGGCGCGAAAGGTTCTCGAAAGTCATCCGATGCCGGCCCGAACGCCGCATACGCTGACGGCAATGGATGCGGTGATCGCAGAGCTGCGGGAGACGCGGTTGCGCGGTTACGCGACGGTCGATCAGGAGGTGGAGCTTGGCCTGCGCTCCCTCGCCGTCCCGCTGCGCGGTGCGCGAGGTATCGTGGTCGCGGCGCTGAATACGGGCCTTGCCGCCTCAGCCGTGCCGATGACGGCGCTTGTCGAGACATATCTCCAGCCCCTGCAAATGGTGGCCAGGGAGCTGTCCGGCATTCTTGCCTGAGGAACAGCTGCCTCCGAAGAAATGCCCTTGTCTGAGCAATCGCTTGCAAGACGTCCCGTATCGGGCAGATGAAGGCAATCGGTATTAGACTTGGTCAAGGGGTTTTGACCACCCTGAAGATGGCTGCGCGCTCCGGGAGGGAGCTGCCGGGAAACCGGCCGACGCGGCATCGACGATCTTCAGGGAGGAAAGACATGCAAAAACCCATGGTGACAAGGCGGATATTCCTGGGCGCGGGCGCGGCGCTGACTGCGACGCTGGCCGCGCCCTCGATCTTGCGGGCGAAAAGCTTCGCGACCCATCCGGTCCGTCTCTTCGTCGGCACGGCGGCGGCGGGCAGCAACGATCTCGTGGCGCGGCTCATCGCGGTGCCGCTCGAGAAAATGCTGGGCCAGCCCGTCGCGGTCGAGAACCGGCCGGGCGGCGCCACGACCATGTCGGTCGGCCTCGTCGCCAATGCGCGTCCCGACGGGCACACGCTGCTTGTATCGAGTTCGGCCGCGGTCGCTACCTATATCGCCAGCGCGACGAAGCCGCCGAGCCTCGTGGACGATCTCTCGCATATCGGCATGATTTGCGACGGTGCCTTCATCTATGCCGTGCACAAGGACGTCCCTGCAAAAACGACGGAGGAGTTCATCACGCTCCTGAAATCGGAGCCTGGCAAGATCCGCTACGGCGCGACGGGTACGGGCGGTGGTATCCATCTGTCGGGCGCGCTGTTCCAGCAGAAGACCGGGACGGAAATGACCGTGATCCAGTATGCCAATGCCGGGATGCGGCTGACCGAACTTCTCGCTAACCAGACCCAGCTCGGCATCGCCGGCGCCGCCGTCCTCTCGCAGCAGATCAAGTCCGGCGCGCTGCGGCCCTTGTTTATCGCGGGAACAGAGCGGACGACGCTCTTCCCGGACCTTCCGACCGGCGCGGAGGCCGGTGTCGGCGGGCTCGAGGGTATCAGCAACTGGTTCGGCCTGCATGGGCCGAAGGGTCTCGATCCGCAGATCGCCGCCGAACTGAACGGCATGCTGCAGACGGCGCTGAAAGATCCTAAGGTTGAGGAAGGGATGGCGGCGGCCGGGTTCTTCGCCGTTCCGGGCAGTTCGCAGGATCTTGCGGCGCGGCTGCAAAAGGACGTCGCTGTCATGACCGAAGTGGTCAACACCGGTGGTATCCGTATCGAATAGTTTTTCCGGCCGGCGCTGGTTTCAGCGTCGGCCTATAGGGTCACAACTCAATCGGGATATAGGTTCTGTTGACCGTGACGGGATTGGATGGAAGCAAACAAGCGCAAGGCAAGACCCGAAGGTCTTGTCGAGCATTGTTTGCGATCAGGCGGCCCGTCACAGTCAACCCTTCGGGCAGGCCGCATATCCTGATTGAGTTGTGACCCTAAACCTGCGGCGCGCGGGATCGGCCAAGCAGGTAGAGGACCGACAGGATCACGATCGCGGCACCGGCGAGCATATGCAGCTTCGGATAATCGCCGAAGACGAGGAAGCCGAAGATCAGCCCCCAGACCAGCTTGAGATATTGCGCCGGCGCGACCAGTGCCGCCGGTGCCATTCTCAGCGATTGCACCATCAGGAACTGCGCGCCGGCCATCGCCGCGCCGCCGAGAATGATGACGGGCAGGTCGCCGGCGGCGGGTGGTCTTGCAGACAGCATGAAGCCCGGCAGGCCAACGAGAAAATGGCCGACGGAGACCGCCCCGACCAACATGAAGCGCGAGCCCTGATTGGCCGAACTGCGCAGCAGCAGCGTGACGGCCACGCTGACGAACGCGCAGACGAGCGCTGCCGCATGACCGAGCGACAGTGCCTGGCCGGCCGGATTGATGACGATCAGCACACCGCAGAACCCTGCCGCGATGGCGAGCCACTCCTTTCCCTTGACCCGCTCACCGAGCAAGGGCGCGCTGACGGCCGTCACCATCAGCGGTGCGCAGAAGATGATGGCATAGACGTCGGCGAGCGGCAGCACCGTATAGGCGTAAAAGCTGGCGAGCGCGCCGGTCGCCGCCAGCGTGCCGCGCAGGGCAAGGCCGCGTGGGTCGCGGATGGCCGTGCGTTTTGCCTGGCCGGACAGGATCAGCGCCAGGGCGACGAGCGTGCCCGAGACCATCGCCTGCATCGAGATGACCTGAAACACCGAATAGCTCTGCGTCAGCCATTTGGCGCAGGCGTCGTGCACCGAGAAGACCGATTGCGCGGCGATGCCGACGAGAACGCCGCGCAGGACGGGGGAATGATCGGGATTCACGGCATATAGGACCCGCCGGTGACGTCGAGGATCGCGCCGGTTACGAAGCCCGCTGCATCCGAGGCGAGATAGGCGACGGCGGCGGCGATATCCTCCGGCTGCCCGATGCGTCCTATCGGCGTTTCCTTTAACGCGGCCTGCAGCGTCGCCTCGTTGCCGGGCATGGCGCGGTTGAGCTCCGTGTCGATCCGCGAGGGGGCGATGCAGTTGACGGTGATGCCGTCCGGGCCGACCTCGCCCGCCAGAATCCGCGACAGTCCGAACAGGCCGGCCTTGGAGGCGGAATAATGCGCGTTGCCGAAAGTGCGCATGCGCCCGGAGCGCGAGGAAATGGTGATTATCCGTCCGAACCGGCCCCGGCGCATGGCAGGAACACAGGCCTGCGCCATCAGCATCGGTCCGGTCAGGTTGACAGCAATCGTCGCGTTCCAGAGATCGAGCGGCATGTCGGCGACGGTCGGGTTTCGGCCGTTGACGCGGGGCAGGATGCCAGCGCAGTTGACGAGGATATCGAGCCGTCCGAAATCGCGCTCGACCGCCGCGACGGCCGTCCCGATCGAGGCCGGATCGGTTACGTCGAGCCTGTAGCCGTGTGCGTCGATGCCCCGGTTGCGGAGACGGGCTGCACTGTCTTCCGCGCCTTCGCCGTTGATGTCGGCCAGCGCGACGCCGATGCCGTCCTGAGCGAGACGCTCCGCCGTCGCGAAGCCAAGACCGCGGGCGGCTCCGGTGACCAGGGCCACTCTCTTCGTGCTGTTCATGCGCTCCTCCCTCAGAGCCAGGCGATCGATGCGGCGCCGATGCGCGCTCGCTCGGCGACGCTTTCGCTTGCCAGTGCCGCCACCGGAATTTCGAGCGACATCGCCGTGCCCGCCGGCAGGGCGGCGATGATCGCCGCCAGTGGAATGACGCCTTCGCCCGGCAGAAGGCGGCCACCGCGGGCCTCCTGCGGCAGGTCTTCCCGCGCGGGTGCCGATGCGCTGGCATCACAGATCTGCAGATGCGAGACGATGCCGGATGGCAGAGCCGCTATGTCGCCCGGACGGGCGCCGGTGCGCTGGACATGCAGGGCGTCAAGCACGATGCCGGCATTGTCAGCACCGGACGCCGTGATGATGTCGACGGCAGCGGACAGGCTGTCGATGGACCGGAAAGCCATGAACTCGACACCCACCTGTAGCCCGAACCGGGTCGCCAGCGCGCAGATGTCTGACAGTTTCTCCGCCTCTCCGCCGGGCGGGATATCGCCCGGACCATGCAGCGGCTCGTAGCCGAGGCAGGATATGCGGGAGGCCCCGAGTTTTGCCGCCGTCTCCAGAATGCGTTCGAGGACATCGTCAGGCGGCAAGTGGCCAAGCACCAGTGCCTCGACATCGAAGACACCGACTTCCGTATCCCGGCAGGCGGCGGTGATTTCACGCAGGAGCGGGGCGTTGCCGACGATCTCGACCTTCAGGTTCCGGAGTGCGCCGGACCGCAGCGGCAGGCCGACAGCGCCGAAGCCGGCCTCCGCCGCCGCGGCGATCAGGGCGACCGGACCCTCGTCGTTCATGCCGAGCTGGGCGAGCGATACATTTGCGGGGTTCATGGTGCATCTCCCTTGGCAATGGCGTTGGCGACGATCCAGGCGAAGACGAGCGCCGGGCCGAGCGTGGTGCCGGGACCGGGATAGGAGCCGCCCATGATCGAATGCATGTCGTTGCCGACGGCATAGAGGCCGGGAACCGCATCCCCTTCGGCGTTCAGGACCCGGGCCGAGGCGTCGGTCCGCAATCCACGCGCCGTGCCGAGGTCGCCGCTGACAACGCCGACGGCATAGAAGGGCGGGCGGTTGAGCGGTGCGAGGCAGGGATTGGGGTGGATGGCGGGGTCGCCCAGCGCCCGGTTGTGTCCGCTGCCGCCCTTGCCGAAATCCGGATCCCTGCCGTTAGCTGCGGCCTCGGCGTGGCGTGCCAGCGTTTCCGAGAGCGTGTCCCCGGGCAGGCCGAGCTTCTTCGCCAGGGCATTGATCGTCGGCGCCTCGATCATATAGCCATCGCGGATCAGGCGGCAGTTGCCGAGATGCGCGGGAAAGGGCCGTGCAAGCCCGAGCCCATAGCGCCGCAGCGCCCGTGCGTCGCAGATCAGCCAGGCGGGCGGGCGTTGAGGAGCGGATGGTGTCAGCCGGCTGAGCGCCGTGCCGAAACGGTGATAGGAATCCGCCTCGTTGGTGAAGCGGCGGCCGTCCTTGTTCACGGCGATGACACCGGGCTTGGCCCGATCGAGCACGAGGTGGGCGATGCGGCCGATCTCCTCGTCGCCTCGGCGATGAACGGAGACGGGTGCGCGGAAGAAGGCGCTGGAGCCGGTTTCTGCCAGTTGCCCGCCGACGGCCTGCGCCAGCGCGATGCCGCCGCCATCGGAGGAGGCGCTGGCCATGCTGAGATGCGGGATATCGGGATCGCGTTCGGCAAGCGACATCGCGGGATTGCCCGGAAACCCGCCCGTCGCGAGGATGACCGCCAGGCGGGCGCGGATGTGTCGCTTTCCATCGCCGACCGCGACATCGGCGCCGCTCACCTGACCATCCGCCAAGGTCAGTTGCAGGACTCTTGCGTTCAGGACCAGTGGTATGCCGCGGCCGAAAAGCGCGGATGCGAGCTGTGCCACGAGGGCGCTGCCGACGACGAGCCGAGTACCGCGCTTCCAGCCGGTCAGTCTGTCGCGACAATAGCGGCCGAGCAGAGCGAGGCTGCGTCGTGTCGGTATCCATTCGCGACCGAAAGCCAGCAGGGTCTGCACGTCGGCGCGATTGACCATCATCCCGCCGAAGACGAGATGACTGGCGAGCGGCGGGCGCAGGTCGTTCAGGCGCAGGCCAAGCGAGCGGCCGTCGAAGGGAGCGACATCCAGTACCCGGCCCGTCGCAACGGCGCCGGCAAGCTCGGGATGATAGTCCGGCGCGATCGCGCGTGGTGTGTAGCGCAGCGCGCCGCAATGCTGGAAGAAGGACAGTGCCGCGCCGGCGTGACGCACGAAGGCCTCCCGCCGGGACCGGTCGCAGGGTTCGGCGAGGGCGTCGAGGTAGGCGAGAATGCTGGCCGCGTCGTCGGCCTTGCCGCCGTCGTGGAGCGGGATCCAGATCGCCGCGCCCGACAGGGCCGAGGTGCCGCCGAAGTGCCGTTCCTTCTCAAGGACCACGACATCGAGGCCGAGATCCTTCGCAGCAACGGCGGCGGCCAGTCCGGCAGCACCGGCGCCGATGACGATGACATCGGTTTCCGCAGGGCAGATCGCCTCATCAGGTTCCGATGTGCCGGTCTGTCCCGTGGGCACCGTCATGCCACCCTTTTCGCCACCCGGCCGGCCGGGGCGATCGCGACGGCGCGGCAATCCTCGATCAGCTTCTGAACATCGTAATTGTCCTTGACCGTCACCCAGAGGGGCGTGCCGTTCTCGATGGAATCGATGAAATGCTCCAGTTCCTTGATGAACTGGTTGACGCCAACGACGCCCGGGAGAGCCACGTCCTCGCCGTTCTTGCGATAACCGGTTCCGGTCAGGATGATGGACCCCTCGTCGGTTTCCGCCTCGATGCGCAGCCGGCCAGCATCGGTGATCATCAGGCCGTCGTCGCAGATCGGCGGGTTCGGCGACCAGCTGCTGAGGATCGAGGCCGTAACGCCCGAGGGGGAAACCAGCGAGGTGAAGAACAGGTCTTCCGTCGGTGCCTCGAAATGCACGTTGTCGAGCTGGGCGAAGCGGGGCGTCAGCGTTTCGCCGACGAACCAGGTGGCGAGATCCATCTGGTGAATGGCATTGACGAGAAGCGCGCCGCCGATGACAGGTTCGCTGCGCCAGCCGGCCATGGACGGCTTGCGGACATTGGTCGACAGATGGACGCGGCGCAGGCTGCCCATGCCGCGCAGGGCGTCGAGAAAACCCCTGATGTGCGGATTGGTGCGCAGCAGATAGCCAGGCATGATCGTGACCGGAACGGTTTTGGCAAATTCGACAAGCGCCATGGCTTCCGTGCTGTCCGGGGCGATGGGCTTCTCGCACATGACATGTTTTCCGGCGCGGGCGAGGCGGCGGGTGAACTCCGGGTGCAGATGCGGCGGCAGCGCCAGCGTCGCGGCGTCGATGGTGTCCAGGTCGAGTTCGTCGAACGACCTGAGTGCCTTCGCACCGACCTTGACCGCCTGCGCGGCGCAGCCTTCGCCGGGATCGACCAGCGCGACGATGTCCTGGCCCATTTCGGCCAGCGCGTTGACATGCCGCGATCCGGCCCAGCCCAGCGATCCGATGACTGCAAATCTCATTTTCTTTCCTCCTCGAAAAAGACCGCGTCAGGGGCGCGGCAATGTGGACAACTCGATCGACTGGAACCGCCAGCCCTGCGGCAGGCGCACGAAGGACGCCCGGCAATCGCCGACGGCGCGCAACAGGCCCTGGCCGTCGCGCCAGTCCGTCAACAAGATGAAGGAGATGCCGTCGGCATGGTCGGCATCCTTGCCGGAGGTCAGCACGATATCGGTCTGCTGGTGGCGGACGAGGCCGCGGAACATCTCGCGGCGGGCCATGGCCAGTTCCAGCAGCGCGTCGTGGCCGGTCGTCGTGCCGGCCGGATTGGCCGTCTTGCCGGGCACAGCACTGCTCGGGTTCAGCCGGGTGAAAGATCCGTCCGGGGCGAACAGGCCGACCCAGTTTTCCGCGTTGCCGTGATTGAAATGATGGCAGTACAGCGCATAGAGCCGGTGGATCCGGCGTTCGTCCTCCGCCGGAATGAAATCGTCCAACATGTCGTCTGCTCCACTGACGGCGGTCGCGGTGGCCGGGGCACTGGTGCCTGGCGGCGATCGGCCGTTGTCTCCTCTGCCCCCATCTAGGCGGGGCGGAGTGCGGAGGTCCAATAGCGTCTGTGTTTCCGTGCGAAGCCGGGATTGCTTGGCGGATGCTCAGTCGCTGAGCTTTGGCGCAAGTCCCTCGCGCGGGTTGACCATCGGCTCGACCTTGCGCAGCGCGCCGCGGATGTGGAGCTTGATCAGCTCGACCAGTTCGTCCTCATGGATCAGCGGCACGCGGCGCGAGGAGTGAATGAGGTAGAGGGTGCGCACCAGCTGCCCGTCAGCAATCTTGCGGCCTGCCAGCTCGCCGCGCTGCAACTCGCCGATGACACTGCCATAGGGCATGATGCTGACAGCGGAACCCTCGACGACCAGCGATTTCATGATGCTGACGGAGGATGCCTCGAAGCCGATGATCGGCTCGATGCCGAGCTTTTCCGCCGCCTGCATCACCAGCTGGTAGACATGATCGCGCTCGCCGGCCAGCACCATCGGCTGTTTCAGCACGTCCGTCAGCGCGATCGGTCCCGGTTCCGACATGTCGGAGGTGACGAACAGCAGTTCCTCTTCGAACAAGGGGACACGGGCAAGGCCCGGCCGCTCGGGAACCTCGTAGGCGAGCGCCAGATGCACCTCGTCGCGCTCGATCGCATCGATCAGCACGAAGGACATTTCCTCGACGACGCTGAGGCTGACACCCTGCATGTCGTCGCGGACGCGCACCATGAGGCCGGCGCCGAAGAGCTTGCCGAGGCCCGGCGTCAGGCCGAGCGTGATGCTTTCGGCAGCCGTGCCCTTGTGGGTCATCACCTCCTGCTTGATCAGGTCGACCTGACGCAGTACCTCGCGGGCGCGATCGTAAAGGATCTTGCCGACTTCCGTTGCGGTGACCCCACGCGAATGGCGGATCAGCAGCGGCACGCCGAGTTCTTCCTCGAGCTGGCGGATCTGCAGGCCGAGCGCCGGCTGGGCGACATAGAGCTGCTCGGCCGCGCGCGTGATGTTGCCGGCTTCGACCGTCTGGGCGAAATAGCGTAACTGCCGCAAATTCATGGTGAAAAATCTCCTCGGTCAAGGAGGATAAGCAAGCGAGGTCGCGCTCGCAAGCCCGTTGCGTGGGCTCAAGCGAGCAGGTCCGCAATCCGCACCGGTTTGCCGTCCTTTGCCGAAAGCGAGACGGCGAGCGTCGCTGCGAGCGTGCCGAGTGCGGAATCGACGCTGACCAGCGGCTCCTCCTCGCGGCGGATGACGCGCACGAAATGGGCCATCTGCAACTCCATGGACTCGGCGGCGACGTGGTAGAGCTTGCGGCGGATGAACGTCGCGTCGCGTCCGCCGTTCGGCGCGTTGGTCCAGGTTTCGAGCGTCGGTACGGCAAGCGAACCTTCCGTGCCGCAGATTACGTAGCAATCCTCCGGCTGCCAGGCAAAGCGCGGATCCTCCTGCGAGGTCATCTCCCAACACCAGGGTGCCACGACATTGTCGGAGATGACGAATGTACCGAGCGCGCCGCTTTCGAATTTCAGCAGCACCGCCGCGGTATCCTCGACCGCGAAACCGCGCGAGGCCGATGAGGTCACGGCCTGGACACTTTCGATCTCGCCGCAGATGGCACGCAGGCTGTCGAAATCGTGGATCGCGTTGATCAGCAGCGTGCCGCCGCCGAGCGCCGGATCGGTTTTCCAGGCTTCCTTGTAATATTCGTCTGGCTTGCGCCGCAGCCACATGCCGTTCAGCGCGAGGACGCGGCCGAGCCCACCTGCGCGCACATGCGCTGCTGCTGCCGCGATGATCGGATTGTGGCGGCGGTGATGGCCGACAAGCGCCGGCAGGTCAGCGCCGGCAAGAGCCTTGCGAAGCCGCAGGCCGGCCGCCAGCGTATCGGCGACCGGCTTTTCGATCAGCGGCACGGCGCCGGCCTCGATGCAATCGATCGCCGCCGGCGCGTGATAGGCATTCGGCGTGGAGATCACGACGCCGTCCGGCTTGACGGTGGCCAGCATCTCCTTGTGATCGGCAAAGGTCGCGATGCCTTTGGCCTCGAGTTTTTCACGGGTGTCCTGGCTGAATTCGGCGACGCCGGCGATCTCGATGTCGGGGTTGCGCTCTGCCACCGACAGGTGGTGGCGGCCCATGACGCCGGCGCCGATGAAGGCGATCCTGACGGGAGTGCCCATGATTTTTCCTCCTGAAACGGACTGTTGCGGGATTGGGCCGGCGAAGCGGCGCCGGGAACTCAGCCCTTGGGAAAAGGCGGGTTCAGCAGATTGTGCATGGCCTCGACGGCGACAATGTAGCCCGCCGCGCCGAAGCCGAAGATCACGCCGGTCGCGACCGGGCGGACATGGGAAAGCTGGCGGAAGGCGCGGTCGGCGTAGCGATAGGAATTGTTGAAGTGCAGCTCGATGATCGGCACGGTCAGGATGCGCAGGGCATCGGCAATGGCGATCGAGGTGTGGGTATAGGCGGCGGGGTTGATGATCACGCCGTCGATACTGCCGTGGGCCTGCTGGATCCAGGTGACGAGTTCGCCCTCGAAATTCGACTGGCGGAAATCGATGTCGAAATTGAGCGTACAGGCCTTGGTTCGCACGGCCGCCTCGACGTCCGCCAGCGTCTGGCGCCCGTAAAGCTCCGGTTCGCGAACACCCAGCATGTTGAGGTTCGGCCCGTTCAGGCACAGGATCTTCGGCTGGGTCATGGCGCTCCTCCCTTGTCGCATCGGCCGGGCGATGGCCCGGTTCAGGGGTGTTGATAGGCGGCACCCCGGAAACCGTCCAGAGTTAAAAGCCGTTGTCTGTCATATGTTTTGCTTGGATCGGCCGTGGTCCGCCCAAAGCGTCGATCAAGACAAATTGCTTCGGTCTGTCGAAGGCATTCGTTATTTGAATTGAGCGGTGCCGATCGGCAGAATACGCCCAAAGAGAAACACGGTGCCGTATCGGGAGGATACCATGACCACCAGCATAACCCGCCGCCATCTTCTGGGCGGCGCCGCCGCAGGCGCTGCTCTGCTCGCCATGCCGCGCCTTTCTTCGGCAGCAACCTGGCCGGCACGGCCGATCACTGCCGTTCTCGGCTTCCCGGCCGGCGGCGGCCTTGACGCCTATGTGCGGCTTCTCTCGCCCTTCCTGTCGGAAAAGCTCGGCACGCAGATCCTCGTCGAGAACCGCACCGGTGCCAACGGCAATATCGCGACGCAGAAGGTCGTCGAGGCGAAGGCCGACGGTTATACGGTTCTGTTCAGCACCGCATCCGCAATGGCGGCGGCGTCCTATGCGTTTCCCGATCTTTCGTTCAACCCGATCGCCGATCTTGAGCATATCACGCTGGCGACGCAGTCGAGCTATGTCCTGCTCGTCAACAAGGAGACGCCTGCCAACAGCTGGGACGAGTTCGTCGCGCTGGCGAAGACCGAGCCGGGCAAGCTGGTCCACGCCTGTGCCGGCGTAGGCTCCGTCAACCATCTTCTCGGCGAGCTTCTGTCGCAGCGCGCCGGAATCCAGCTGAACACCGTGCAGTACAAGGGCGGCGCGCCGGCCATGACGGACCTTCTGGCCAATCAGGCGCAGTGCACCTTCATCTCGGTCGGACAGGCAGAGCCCTATGTCAAGGCAGGACAGCTGAAGGCCATTCTCAACTGCGCGCCCAAGCGGGCCGAACAACTGCCCGACACGCCGGCTTCAACGGAATTCGGCCTCGCCGATGTCGACCAGATGTCCTTCTGGATCAGCGCCTCGGCGCCCAAGGGCACGCCGCCGGAAATCATCCAGGCGCTGCAGAAGGCGATCAAGGACAGCTATGCCAATCCGGATCTGACCGACCGCATGGCAAAGGCCGGCCTGACCCCCGTCGGCTCGACGCCCGAAGAATTCATGGCCAAGCTCAATGCCGATCATGCGCTCTACGGCAAGATCATCAAGGATTCCAATCTTACCTTCTGAGGCGTCATGATCTGTGTTTCCCATATGACGGCGCTGGACGCCGAGCCGGAGCGCATGGTCGATGCGGCCGCGAAGGCCGGCTTCCAGGGTGTCGGCCTGCGGATCTTTCCGCCGCGCCATGCGCCGGATCAGTATCCGGTCACCGGTGACTGGAATCGTATCCGCAGCCTTCGGGCCCGGGCGGAGGATCAGGGCGTCCGCATCTTCGAGGCCGAATCCTTCGGCATCGGGCCGGATTTCAACCGCGACGACTATGCCCGGGCGTTGGAAGCGGCAAAGGCCCTGAACGCCGGCGTCATCGTCTCGGCCGGCATCGACGATAATCTCGAGCGGCTGGCGGAGAACTATCGCTGGCAGGCGGAGGCCTCGGCAGGCTACGGTATCCGCATGGCGATGGAATTCATGCCCTATCGCGGCATGAAGACGCTTGCCGATGCCCTGTCGGTTCATGCCAAGGTCGGCCATCCGAATGCGCGGCTGCTGATCGATGCGGTTCATCTCAGCCGAAGCGGCGCGAGTGTCGCCGATCTCGCGGCCATTCCCGATCGCTCGATCATCGGCCATTTCCACATCTGCGACGCACCGGCCGCGATACCGCCCGGCGACGCCGCGAAGATGGCGGAGAGCCGCGAGGCGCGGCTCTATCCGGGGCAGGGCGGCCTGCCGCTTCGCGAGATGCTGGCGCTTTTGCCGGAAGATTGCTCGGTTTCGCTGGAGGCGCCGCATCGCGACCAGCAGGGCTGGACGGTCGAGGACCGGGTGATGGATGCGGGGCGCGTGACGCTTAGCTTCCTGCGCGCGAGCGCGCTCGCGGCGGAATAGGTGCGCGGCAAGGGTCTCGTCTGGCGGCTGGCGCGTCCCCTGCTGGCCGTCGCCTTTCTGGCGCAGGTCATCGTGCCGCTAGCGCGCATCGCGACCAGTTATCGCGCAACCGAGGCGGGGCTTTCGCCGGCGCAGGTTCTCGTGCTGTCCTCCGCCTTTGCGCTGCTTCCCGCCTTTCTCGCGGTCGGCATGGGCCGCTACAATGATCGTCAGGGTGCCGGGGGTGCGGCGCTCGCCGGCGCCGTTCTTCTAGCCAGCGGTTGCGCGGCCCTGCTTCTGCCCCTTGCAACCATGGCCTGGCTGGTGCTGGCTTCCGTCCTTCTCGGGCTCGGCCAGACGCTGCAACTGACCGCCCTGCAGGCCGAAATCGGTTCGCTTCGTGTTCAGACCCATCGCGAGCGTATGGTCGGCGGGCTGATGCTCTGGCAGGCGGTCGGGCAGATCGGCGCACCTTTGCTTCTGAGCCTCGTGGCCCTTCGCGGCGGCAATCTGCCGGGCAATCTGGCCATTGTCGCCACTACCCTCGCGGCCTTCGGCGCGATGACGTCCATCCTGCTGTATCGCAACGCCGCGCCGCCGCGGTCGGTGGAAACGCCTGCCTCCCTTCGCTCCATAGCCGGTGTCCCGGGTCTTGCCTGGGTGATCGCCGGTGGCAGCTTGTGCGTCGCCGTGCAGGATCTCACCCTGATCTATCTGCCGGTGGTGGGCGAGACGCGGTCTGTCCCGCCGGTCGTCGTCGGGGCCTTGTTGATGCTGTTTGCAGTGACACAGATGCTCTCGCGCGCTTTACACGAGCCTGCGGCTGCCCGGTTCGGGCCGACGCTTCTTCTGTGGGGATCGGTGCTCGGCACGGGTTTCTCGACGGCCGCGCTGGCCTTGCCGGTGAACGTCCTCCTCCTCGCGGTCGCGCTTGCAACCTCCGGCTTCTGTCTCGGTTTCGCGATCACGGCCTCCGTCGCGCTGACGATGCGCCTCGCGCCGCCGGGTGCGCGGTCGACCAGCCTCGGGCTGCGGCTGGCGATAAACCGCGCCGGGCAGTTTGCCATTCCGCTTGTCGCGGGGCTGATCGCGGCCGCGCAGGCCGGCGCCGTCTTCTTGCTGCTCGGCCTTGCCGTCGCCGGCACGGGCGCCGCTGGTTTCCGCCGCCGCCGGTAAGCCATTCCGCTTTGGTCTGGCGAAGACAAGCGGCTTTGGACAGGGAGGCTGCCGCTGCCTAATCCTTCATCGAGCCCGGAACACAATCCGGCGGAGGAGGAGACATGCCAGATCCCGTTGTCCTGGTCCTGAACGGCCCGAACCTCAACATGCTTGGTATCCGCAACCCGCAGGCCTATGGCGGGGCGCGGCTGGCCGATATCGAGCGCGTCATGCGGGCCAAGGCCGCGAGCATGGGGATCGATCTCGAGTTCCGTCAATCCAGCCATGAGGGTGTGCTGGTCGACTGGATCCATGAAGCGCACGAACGGGTCGCGGGTGTGATCATCAACCCGGCGGCCTACACCCAGACCTCGCTCGCGATCGCGGATGCGCTCGGCATCCTGACATGCCCGGTGATCGAATTGCATTTCGCAAATGTGCACCGCGATCCGGCAAAGACCAATCGCCACGTCTCCCTCGTGCGCCCCGTCGCAACAGGCGTGATAGCCGGTTTCGGGCCGGGCGGTTATCTGATGGCGCTGGACGCCGTGGCAATGGCGCTGTCGCCGGTCGATTTTCGCGCCGGGGCGTGAGCCGGAGCGCCAGCCAGACAAAAAGGGAGGACTTCATGAGGAGGATAGCAGTGGTGACCGGCGGGGCCGGCGGCATCGGCCAGGTCATCTGCCGAACACTGGCACAAGAGGGATGGACGGTGGTCGTCTGCGACCTCAATGTCGAGGGAGCGAAAACGGTGGCGGCCGAGGTTCGCGGCCATGCCCGCTTTCTCGACATCACCGACCCGAAGGGCATCGAGGATCTTGCCGCCGCCATCGACGCCGAGATCGGACCGGTTGCCGGCGTCGTGCACTCAGCTGCGACGTTCGGCGAACTGAAGCCGGCAGAGGAGGTTTCCGTCGAAGACTGGGACAGGATCACCGGGCTCGTGCATCGCGGCACCTATCTCGTCTCGGTCGCTTTCGCCAAACGCATGGCCGCAAGGGGGCAGGGTTCCTTCGTGGCCCTGTCGTCCTGGAACGGGCTGCGGTCGGCGCGGATGCACGCCTATTGCAGCTCCAAGGCGGCGGTGAACCTTCTGGTCGAAGGCATGGCGATGGAATGGGGCCGGAGCGGTGTCCGTTTCAATGCGGTTTCGCCGGGCGTGGTGATGACCGAGCGGGTCGCCGAGCGGATCCGGACCGGCACGCGCTACACAACCAACCCGATAGAAATGACGGCGCTCGGCCGGCTGGTGACCTCGCAGGAGGTCGCGGATGCCGTTTCCTTCCTGCTGTCGGACAAGGCCTCCGGCATCACCGGCGCCAATCTTCTGGTCGATACCGGCACCACGATCAGCCAGGCATGGGCGTTGTTCGGCGGCGTGCCGGGTGCAAGGCCGCTGGCATGAGCGATCTCGTGATGGGCTATCTGATGCTCGGCGATCTCGACCCGTTCGAGATGGTGCGCGCTGCCGGAGAGGGCGGCTTCAAGGCCAGCGGCATTCGCCTGACCGGCCACCGGCCCGGCGATTCGTGGCCGTTCGATCCGCAGAGCGAGGCGGATATCACGCGGATGCGCGCCGTCATGGAACAAGCCGGCGTCCGGCTCGTCAACGCCTGTACCTACCGTGTCACCGCCGATGTCGATCCGGCTGCCTACGGACCTGTGCTGATGGCCTGCAGCGCGCTTGGGATCGCAACGCTGATCTGCAACTCCTCCGCGACGGAGGAGGCGGTGATCGTATCGAAGCTCGCGGCCATTGCCGATCTGGCGGCGCCGTTCGGGATCCGGCTGGCGCTCGAATTCATCCCCGTCAGTGCCGTCAAGACCTTGGAACAGGCCGCACGGATCGCCGGGGCGACCGGCCGCGACAATGTCGGGCTGGTCATCGATGCGCTGCATCTCTGGCGCTCGGGCGGATCGCCCGTCGATCTCGAAACCGTGGATCCGTCGCTGCTCCTGTCGGTTCAGCTCTGCGACGGCCCGTCGCAGGCGCCTGTCGGGGATGCGCTCTATGCGGAGATGCGGGGCGGGCGGCTGATGGCGGGGCAGGGTGTATTCGACCTGCCCGGTCTCCTGCGGGCGCTTCCCCGGGACATCGAGGTCGAGGTGGAAGCGCCGAACACCGTCTATGCAGGCTTGCCGCCGGCGCAAAGGGCGCGCATCGCCCGCGTCGAGACCGAAGCCTTTCTAGCCACACTGCAGGCGGAGGCGAGCGCATGACACGCGAAACCATGGGCCGGATCGATCCGCGCCTGATCCGGCTTTTCGATCTGCCGGCAGCGCCCGAGGGCGTGGTGGTGGCGCTGGCGGCCATCGACGGGCCCTGCGAACTGGTTTCCGACGCGCTGGACGATCTCGGCTTCGACGGCGTCATTGCCGCCTCCGTCCTGCGACCGACCATCGCCGGGGCGACCATGGTCGGGCCGGCCATCACGCTGCGCAACCGGCCGCTGGAGGCCGATCCCTTCGTCGTGGCGCGGGAAGGTCATATGAACCGGCAGGCGGATTTCGAGGCGCATAATCTCACAAGGCCGGGCGACGTACTGGTGATCGAGGGCCGGCAAGGCATTTCAAATCTCGGCGGCATTTCCGCGACCATGGGCAAGCGCCAAGGGGGGCTCGGTGCAGTCATCGACGGCGGCATCCGCGACGTGCGCCATTCGCGCCGCATCGGCTATCCGGTCTGGTGCAGCGATATCACGGCGCGGACCGGCCGCTGGCGGCAGGAAACCGTGGAGATCAACGGGCCGGTGACAATTCGCGGCGTTCCGGTTCATCCCGGCGATATCGTCTGCGCCGATGACAGCGCCGTCTGCATCATTCCGCTCGCCCTGGCCGACGAGGTGACGCGGCGCGTGCTGAAGCGTGTCGTCACCGACCGCGCCAGCCTCGACTTTCTGGCGACGGATCGGCCGCTCAGCGAATTCCCGCGGCCCGACGCCCGCAATTTCCGCGAATAGGCTGCGGAGCCCGACTATACCGAACGAACGTGGCCGAAGCGGTCGTGTCCGTCATAGACCGCCTGTCGGCAATCGCCGGCAAGAATGCGCGTACGCATCCGCCGTTCTATGCGGCCAAGCTCCTCGGCATCCTCGACGATCTGTTGCAGATAGTCCTGTGGCAGGACGACGGTGCCGTCGGCGTCGCCATGCAGCCAGTCGCCGGGATGGACGGTCACGGGGGCAGTCTGGCCCGGCAGATCAATTGGCTCTTCAACCGAAACGAAACGCCAGCGGCCCCTGTTGTTCATCGGGGTCTGTCCGCTGGCGAGCGCGGGCAGGCCATCGAAGGCTGCACTGTCCCGGATGAGGCCGTCGATGACAGCCCCGGCGCATCCCAGCCGGCGCCAGGAGGTGATCATGTTGCCGCCGACAAGGGCGCCGGTACAGGCGCAGCCGGGGCCGACGATGATGATGCAACCGGGCAGGATCGCTGAATCGGTCGCGGTAATGTTCAGGCCGGCGTCGGTCGAGGCTTCGCCTTTCAGGCAGACGGCCGGACCGGAAAAGGCGAATGGTGTGGAAACCGGCCTGAATTCAGAGGAAAGAACCTGATCCGGCAGGCCGGCTGCGGCAAGCGTGTCGCTCATTTCCGCAACCGGGATGGCCCGAAGCCGGGCAACGAGGGCCGCGTCAGCCAATGCGGATGCCCGTTTCGCGCGCGACCTCGCCGAAGATGGCGTCGTCCGACACAAGGCGCGCCTTGAATTCCTCGCGGCTGTAGCCGATCGGCGTCCAGCCGCCGGCCGTCATCTTCTCGACGGCGGCTTGCGCCTTGACGCCCTTGACCGCTGCGGCGTGTAGCTGCGCCATGATGTCTTCCGGCGTGCCCTTCGGAGCATGGAGGCCGAACCAGTTGGTGATGCGGTCCATGTCGGGGATGCCGAGTTCGGCGGAGGTCGGGATGCCCTCGACCCTTGTCTCGCGGACCTTCGAAGCCGTGAACAGCGGGACGAGCTTGCCGGAGCGGATATGTGGTTCGGTGAGCTGGATGGCGTTGATCGCCATCTGGATCTGGTTCGACAGGAGATCGGTGATCAGGTCTCCGGCAGCCTTGTAGTGGATCGCCGGCATGTCGAGCTTTTCGCGCAGCTTCAGCAGTTCTGCCGACAGATGGATGTTGCCGCCGGCGCCTGGCGTGCCATGGCGGAAATTGCCGGGGCCGGCCTTCACCAGCGCCTTGAACTCCTCGTAGTTCTTCGCGCCGGTCGCGGCCGGCGCCGTATAGGTGAAATTGCCGTCACCGATCATCGTGATGTGTTCGAGCCCCTCGACCGGATTGCCGGGCGCATTGATATGCGTGTGCGCCGTGGCCAGCATGACGGACGAGGAGCAGAACAGGGTGTGGCCGTCCGGCTTCGCCTTCAGTGCCAGCCCGAGGCCGATATTGCCGGCGGCGCCCGGCCGGTTCTCGACTAGAACGGGCTGGCCGAGTTCGGCCTGCAGAGTCGGCTGGATGAGGCGTGCGAGCGTGTCGTTGGCACCGCCGGCGGCGTTGCCGACGATGATGGTGATCGGCTGCGTGGCGAAGGATTGCGCCCGCAGGATCGCAGGCGACGCGAGTGTCGCGCCGGCAGCCGCCGTCGTGAACAGGAAACCGCGTCGGGTCAGGCTGGAAATGCTCATGATATCCTCCCTTGGAAAATAGGGCAGGAAAGCGCACCACCGCCCGGCCGCACCGTCGGTTCCTCCTCGCGATCATCCGCCCTTCACAAGCAAAGGATGATGCAGCGTTTCGGTCCGGTCCAAGTGTATTTCAGCTTGCCTGTCCAAGCATTTCCGTTGGCCGCGCCTGTCAGACCGTTCCGCTATGGCTGAGCCAAAAAGGCAGTTTTGGACGGCTGGCCGGGACTGGCCTACCTCAATGCCAATGATGAGGAGGAACACATGGCACAGCTGACTGCGATCAAGGACGCGCCGCGGATCGACCCGGAGTCGGTCCTGCCGGACAGGCGCGGCCTCTTCTACGGCGGCGCCTGGCACAAGGCCGTGGGTGGCCGGACGTTCGAGGTGAAGAGCCCCGGTAACGGCCGGTCGCTGGGTGTGGTCGCGGATGCGTCCGTGGCGGATGTCGATGCCGCCGTCGCTGCCGCACGCGCCGCCTTTCCGGGCTGGCGCGACACGGCGCCGCTGGAGCGCGCCCGCCTCCTGCGCCGCATGGCGCAGATCGTGCGCGACAATGCCCGCGAGCTCGCCCTGCTCGATGCGCTGGACTGCGGCAATCCGGCGGCGGCCATGGTGGGCGATGCGGCGATCGCGGCAGCGCAGATCGATTTTTTCGCCGGACTGGTCACG
The DNA here is from genome assembly GCF_009827055.1 of Shinella kummerowiae. Taxonomy (GTDB): domain Bacteria; phylum Pseudomonadota; class Alphaproteobacteria; order Rhizobiales; family Rhizobiaceae; genus Shinella; species Shinella kummerowiae. Next base: position 37,760 of record NZ_WUMK01000018.1, on the reverse strand, counting down.
GAAATGAAGGGCGCTTCCATTCCGATGGGTCCGGACCGGCTGAACACCTCCGTGCGCGAGCCGCTCGGGGTCGTGGCGCGCATCGTGCCGTTCAATCATCCCTTCATGTTCGCAGCCGGCAAATCGGCGGCGCCGCTTGCGGCCGGCAATACGATCGTCGTCAAGCCGCCCGAACAGGCGCCTCTCTCGGCGCTGCGGCTGGCGGAACTGCTCGAGGACGTGCTGCCGCCGGGTGTCTTCAATGTCGTGACCGGGGCGGGACGAGAAACCGGACAGGCGCTGGTCGCGCATCCGGACACCGACAGCGTCGCGCTGATCGGATCGGTCGGCGCAGGGCAGGGCGTCATGCGAAGTGCTGCCGATCGGGTCAAGCCGCTGCTGCTCGAACTCGGCGGCAAGAATGCGCTGATCGCCTTCCCGGACGCTGATCCCGCCGAGGTGGCCGATGCGATGATCGCCGGCATGAACTTCGCATGGTGCGGCCAGTCCTGCGGCTCGACCAGCCGCGCCTTCCTGCATGAAAGCCTGCACGATGCGGTCATTGAGGCGCTGGTCCAGAAGATCAGCCGTTTCCAGCCGGGCCGTCCGGAGGACTGGTCGACCACCATGGGTGCGATCATTTCCAAGGTCCAGCACGGCCGCATTCTCACCTATATCGAGACCGCCAAGTCGGAGGGCGCGACGCTCGTGACCGGCGGAAAGATCCCATCCGGCGAGGACACGAAAGACGGGCTTTTCATCGAGCCGACGGTCTTTACCGACGTGACGCAGGACATGACCATCGCGCGCGAAGAAATCTTCGGGCCGATCCTTTCCGTGCTGAAATGGTCGGACGAGGCGGCCATGCTGCGCGACGTCAATGCGGTGGAGGTCGGCCTGACCTGCGCCATCTGGACGAACGATCTTGCGGCGGCGCTGCGAATCTCGGCCTCTGTCGAGGTCGGCTATGTCTGGGTCAACGAGGTCAGCCGACATTTCCTTGGCGCGCCCTTCGGCGGCGTCAAGCTCTCGGGTCTGGGGCGGGAGGAGTGCCTTGCCGAACTGATGAGCTTCACGCGGGAGAAGAATATCCATATCCGTTACGGCAAGCGCGCCGTCTGACGGAGATCGGGGAGGATACCATGCAATCGAAATTCGAAGACTTCCGCTGGGATGTTGTGGCCGGCGGGGCGATGATCCTCATCGCCCTCTTGTTCCTTGTCGTGGGATCGCAGCTGACATTCGGCTCTCTGACGCGCATGGGGCCGGGTTTTCTGCCCGTGTGCGCCGCGATCGGACTGGTCGTGCTTGGCGCGGTGGTGGCGCTGGAAGGGCTCAAAGGTGAAACGGCCGTTCCCGAATTGCCGAAGCTGCGGCCGTTTCTTGTCGTCATCGCCTGCCCGATCGTTTTTTCGCTGATGATCGAATGGGCGGGCATGGTGCCCACGGTTCTGGTCACGGCCGTTCTCGCACGCATGGCCGAGCCGCTGAAGTGGGGCTGGGACCTCGTCCTCGTGCCGATCGGCCTCGCAGCCGTCGGCGTGTTCATCTTCATCGACTTCCTCGGGGTCGCAATCCCGGCCTTCTGACCGGACGGACGCGCATTGGGAGGAGACACCTATGCAAGACACAATTCTCTACGGCTTCAGCCTTGCCGGCACCTGGCAGAACCTCGGCTTCGCGCTCGTCGGCTGTCTGCTCGGCACACTGATCGGCGTCCTGCCGGGCGTCGGTCCGCTTGCGACAATTTCCATGCTGCTGTCGATGACGATCTATCTCGACCCGCTGTCGTCGCTCGTCATGCTGGCCGGCATCTTCTACGGCGCGCAGTATGGCGGTTCCACCACGGCGATCCTGTGCAATCTTCCCGGCGAGGCCTCGGCCGTCGTCACGGTTCTCGACGGACACCAGATGGCGCGGAAGGGGCGGGCCGGGGCGGCACTCGCCGTCGCCGCACTCGCCTCGCTTTTTGCCGGTGTCTGCGCCACGATCGTGATCGCGCTCTTCGCGCCGGTCCTGTCGAATTTCGCCCTGCGCTTCAACGCACCGGAATATTTTGCCCTGATGCTGCTCGGGCTGATGGCGGCGGTCGTGTTTTCCGGCGCCAAGATGTCCAAGGCGCTGGCGATGGCCTGCCTCGGCGTTCTGCTCGGCTGTGTCGGCACCGATGTCGAGACGGGCGCGTCCCGCTTTACCTTCGGCCTGCCGGAACTGAGCGAGGGCATCGGCATGGTCGCGCTGTCGATGGGGCTCTTCGGCCTTTCGGAAATCATCATGAACATCTCCAAGTCCGACAGCCGCGAGGTGATGCAGGCGAAGATCGGTCGGCTCTGGCCTTCCCGCGAGGAAGCCGGGCGGGCGGCGCCGGCGGCGGCGCGCGGAACGCTGATCGGCTCTCTTCTCGGCGTGTTGCCGGGCGGCGGCGTTGTCCTGTCCACTTTCGTCGCCTACATGTTCGAGCAGAAGATTTCCAAGACACCGGAGATCTTCGGCAAAGGCGCAGTCGAAGGGTTGGCTGCTCCCGAGGCCGCCAACAATGCCGCTGCGCAGACCTCCTTCATTCCGCTGCTGACGCTCGGCATTCCGACGACGCCGACACTGGCGCTGATGCTGGGCGCCATGGTCATGCAGGGCATCCAGCCGGGCCCGGAGGTCATGGTGGCGCGGCCGGACCTTTTTTGGGGCCTGATCGCCTCCATGCTCATCGGCAACGTCATGCTGGTCATCATCAACCTGCCGCTGATCGGGCTCTGGGTTCAGCTGCTGCGCGTTCCCTACCGGATTCTGTTTCCGGTCATCCTGACGATCTGCTGCATCGGCGCCTACTCCCTGGAGTTCTCGGCGGTGGACCTGATGGCACTCTCGGCCTTCGCCGGCGCGGGCGTGCTGCTGGTCGCCTTCGGCTTCCCACCGGTGCCACTGCTGCTCGGCTACATCCTCGGACCGCTGGCGGAAGAAAACCTGCGCCGGGCCATGGCGATCTCGGGCGGCGATGCGACGGTCTTCGTGACCCGCCCGATCTCACTGACGATCATGCTCCTGATCGTCGCGCTGATCGCCGTGGTGACGCTGCCGACCTTCCGCCGCAACCGCGAAGTGTTCGACGAGCAATAAACCCTGTCGGCTCTGCATTACCTGCGTCGTCTCACGGGACGACGCCAGGAAACCTGCGCCCATGCTCCTGCCAAGGGAGCCCAAAGCAAACGCTACCGCTGGCCCAAGGCGACGGTATTTGAACTCACCGGTCTGCCGGTGGACATAGAAGACGAAAAATAAGGAAGGAAGCCCGGCAATGAAGGATCAGCCCACAGGCCTGCAGGCTCATGGATCACCGTCCGATGTCGAACAGCCCGTCCTGCAGGAGCGCTTCGACGCGATCTTCGGCAGCGACGTGATGGCCGATGCCATCCGGGACCTCGACATCCGTTATGTCGCGCTGAATCCCGGCGCCAGCTATCGCGGGCTCCACGACAGCCTCGTCAACTATCTCGGCAACAAGGGGCCGCAGATGCTGCTCTGCCTGCACGAGGAGCATGCCGTCGCTATCGCCCATGGCTGGGCCAAGGTTACCGGCAAGGCGATGGCCGCCATCGCGCATTCCAATGTCGGCCTGATGCACGCGACCATGGCGATCTTCAACGCCTGGTGCGACCGGATGCCGGTTGTCGTGCTGGGCGCGACCGGCCCCGTCGATGCCTCGAAGCGGCGCCCGTGGATCGAGTGGATCCACACCTCGCGCGATCAGGGCGCGCTGGTGCGCGACTACACCAAATGGGACGACCAGCCGGGTTCGGCGCTCGCCTCGCGCGAGGCGATCTTCCGCGCGGACTGGATCGCCAATACGGCGCCAAAAGGGCCTGTCTACGTCAATCTGGATGCCGGCCTGCAGGAGGCCGAACTGTCCGCGCCTTCGGCCGAAACGCCGGGCGCACGGTTTCGGCCGCCGGTCAGCGCGGGGGCCAACGAGGCGCAGCTCGCCGAAGTGGCGAATATTCTCTCCGGCGCGAAAAATCCGGTGATACTCGCCGGCCGTGCATCGCGCGATCCGCAGGCCTGGGCGCAGCGGGTGACGCTGGCCGAAGCGCTAGGCGCCAGGGTAGTGACCGACCTGAAGATCGGCGCGAGTTTTCCGACGGACCATCCGCTTCACGCCGGCGCGCCGGGCATCTATGCCGTGCCGGAAGCCCGCGCGGCGATTGCGGCAGCGGACGTGATCCTGTCGCTCGACTGGGTCGATCTGGGTGGGACGCTGGATGCAGCCTTTCAGGGCAGTGCGCCCACGGCCAAAGTCATCCAGATCTCGCAGGACCACATGATGCATCGTGGCTGGAACATGGACTATCAGGCCCTTCCGGCGATCGATCTGATGCTGTCAGCGGATCCGGATCAAATTCTCGGCGGTCTCTGCAAGGCGCTGGGTGTGACGCAAACATCCGGCATCGTCACGGAGACGAAGCCATCGCCGGATTATCCGGCACTCGTTGCCGGGCCGATCATCATGGGACAACTCGCTCATGCCCTGGCTGAGGTGACCGCCCGGCATGATGTTTCCTTCGTGCATCTGCCGCTGGGATGGGATGGCGCCTTCTGGCATTTTCGCCATCCGCTTGATTTTCTCGGTTCGGATGGCGGCGGCGGCATCGGCGGTGGTCCGGGCATTGCGGTCGGGGCGGCGCTGGCGCTCAAGGACATGGACCGACTGCCTGTCTGCGTCGGCGGCGACGGCGACTTCCTGATGGGCGTAACCGCCATCTGGACAGCCGTGCATTACCGCATCCCGCTGCTGTATATCGTCGGCAACAACCAATCCTTTTTCAACGACGAGGTGCATCAGGAGCGCGTGGCGCGGATGCGCGGGCGGCCGGTGGAGAACAAGTGGATCGGAATGCGCATGGACGATCCGGAAATCAGCATCGCCGGCATAGCGGAAGCGCAGGGTGCTGCCGGGTTCGGGCCTGTGAAATCGGCAGATCAACTGGTCGAGGTCTTCGCCAAGGCGCTCGCCCATGTCGAGGCGGGCGGTGTCGCCGTCGTCGATGTGCGGGTCGAGCCGGGCTACACACCGGCCATGACGGCCTCGCTGAACCGCCATGCGGGAGAAAAGAAATGATGCAGCTTTCCGTCGCCATCGGCGACTATGACCGCAACCGTCCGCTGATCGACGGGCGCGCCAAAATCGATGGCGTCGATCCGATCGTCATGACGCTGACGCCGGAAGAAATGTTCTTCCGCGCCATGCGGCACGAGGCCTTCGACATCTGCGAGCTGTCGCTGTCTTCGCATACCTTGCGCACGGCGCGAGGGGATGCGCCCTATATCGCGGTTCCCGCCTTCGTCTCCCGTGCCTTCCGACATACCGGCATCATCGTGCGCGCTGACAGCGGCATTACCGAACCGTCCCAGCTTAAGGGACGTCGTGTCGGTATTCCCGAATGGCAGCTGACGGCGAATGTCTGGATCCGCGCATTGTTGCAGGACGAATATGGCGTGGCACCCCAGGACATCCAGTGGGTGCGCGGCGGACTGGAAGAGGCGGGGCGGGTTGAGAAGGTCAAGCTCGATCTGCCGGACGGGGTGCGGATCGAGGAAATCGGGGCGACAGACACGCTACGCGACATGCTGGCCGATGGCCGGATCGACGCCTTCATGGGACCGCGCGCGCCGACCACGTTCGTTCCATCGAACAAGGGCCTGCGCTGGCTCTTTGCCGACCCGACCGCCGAGGCGATGGCCTATTACGAGAAAACGAAGATCTTCCCGATCATGCACGTCATCGGCATCCGCAAGGCTCTTGCCGAACAACATCCCTGGCTGCCGATGGCGGTCTACAAGGCGTTCGCCCAGTCCAAGGCGATCGCGCTCGAGCATCTTTCGGAAACCTCGGCCACCAAGATCACGCTGCCCTTCGTGGAAGAGCAACTGCGCCGTGCAATCTCCCTGATGGGACGGGATTTCTGGCCCTACGGCGTCGGTCCGAACCGGCATGTGCTGGAATACTTTACGGCTTCCCATCACCGTCAGAGCCTGTCTGCCCGCATGGTGGCGATCGAGGAACTGTTCCACCCGTCCACACTGGAAACCTATGTGATCTGAGCGGCAAGGCTGTCGGAAAGGTCCTCGTGCAAATTCGGAATCCGTGACGCGGTCCGCTGAAACTCAGCTTATCAGACGATAACGGCTTTCGGTTCCAGAAACGCCTCGAGGCCGAACACGCCATATTCGCGACCGATCCCTGACTGCTTGAACCCGCCAAAGGGAGCGAGTGGTTCATGCGGAGCGCCATTGATGACCACCCGCCCGCAATCGAGACGATCCGCAAGCGCCTGCATGCGTGCGGCGTCGGTGCCATGCAGATAGGCCTGAAGGCCGTATTGGGTGTCGTTCGCGATGGACACGGCTTCCTCTTCGTCGCCGTAGCCGATGACCGAGAGGACCGGACCGAAGATTTCTTCGCGCGCGATGCGCATCTGGTTTTCCACGCCAAAAAAGATCGTCGGCTTCGTAAACCAGCCGCGATCCAGGCCAGCGGGCCGCCCCATGCCGCCCGTTAGGAGGCGGGCGCCTTCCTGTGTTCCCATTTCGATGTAGGACTGGACACGATCGTACTGCTTGCGACTGACCATCGGCCCGATCATCGCGTCCGGATCGTTGGGTGCTCCCACCTTGAACGTTTCGATCTCCTTCTTCAGACTGACCAGGGCGTCGTCGAGCAACTGGTCTGGAACCAGAATACGGGTGCCGGCGATGCAGGCCTGACCGCTGTTGATGAAACCCATCCGCAAGACGGCGGGAATGGCGACGTCAAGATCTGCGTCGTCGAGAATGATGTTCGGACCCTTGCCGCCAAGCTCCAACGTGACGCGCTTGAAGGTATCGGCTGCACTGCGCAGGATTTCGCGGCCGACCGCGGTGGAGCCCGTGAAGGTCACTTTCGCGATGTCTGGATGCCGGCTGAGTTCCGCGCCGACGACATTGCCATAGCCGTTGACGACGTTGAACACACCTTTCGGCAAACCCGCTTCATGAAGGCACTCGGTGAGGATTTGCGTCTGGATCGCGCTCATCTCGCTTGGCTTGATGACGATGGTCGAACCAGCGGCGATGGCGGTTGCGAGCTTCGAGGTGATGAAGCCGATGTTGCTGTTCCAGGGTGTGATGGCCGCGGCGACACCAGACGGCTGCATGACCACGCGGGCGCGGCCCATTTGGCGCTCGAATTCATAGTCCTCCAGAACAGACGCCATGGTGAGAAAGCTCGACGCAGCATGAGGAACAGCAAAGCTCGTGAAGGTCTGCGGAGCGCCATATTCGAGCGCCATCGCTTCGGTGATATCTGAGACGCGCGCGGCGACCGCGGCGTTCAAGCGCTTCAGCATGTCGATGCGCTCGGCCTTCGACGTGCGGGAAAAGGCGGGGAAGGCGCGCTTTGCCGCGGCGACGGCTTCCCAGGTATCCTCGACGCCGGCAAGCCGGACCGTGCCGATCTTCTCTTCCGTGGACGGATTATGGAGATCGGCCATCTCGGTGCCCTTTGGCGTGACGAATTGGCCATCGAGGTAGATCTTGTCGATGTTGCGCATTTGAAACTCCTTTCGACTGTCAGGCTTATCTGGCATTTCTCCATTGTCCTGGTAAGCTCGCGAAAAGCGCTCAGCCTAATAAGGGATTACGGACAATGATGCGTGGCTCGCTCGCCGAACTCGAAGCAGTTCTCGCGGTGTCTTCCAGAGGCGGGTTTCGGGCCGCAGCGCGCGAGTTGGGGGTCTCGTCGTCGTCGCTCAGCCAACAGATCGCCGCGCTAGAGACGCGCATGGGCGTCAGACTGTTCAACCGCTCTACGCGGAGCGTCGTCCTTTCCGCCGCGGGCGAGCAATTCGTGGCGAGCGTCGGTCCGGCGATGGAGGCCATTCGCAACGCCGTTGAGCATGTCGACGAGCATCGTGCCGAAGCCACGGGTACTCTGCGCATCAACACATCGGTGGGTGCGACCCGGATGATCCTCACGCCGCTGATCCTGGAATACATGCAGAGAAACCCGCAGATGGCGGTGGAGATTGTCACGGAGGGTGCGCTGGTCGATGTGAATGCCAAGGGCTTTGACGCAGGGATAAGGATTCGGGAAGCCGTTCCCCCCGACATGATCGTTGTTCCAATCGGCGACAGCGTCCGTCCGGCCATCGTCGGTTCGGTCGAATATTTCCGCCAGCATGGAAAGCCGCAGGTCCCGGCAGATCTTCAAAACCACGAGTGTATTCGGGCCAGAATGGCGAGTGGCACACTCTATCGCTGGGAGTTCGAAAAGCGCGGGGAGAGCTTCACGCTCGACGTTCCCGGCAAGCTCACGCTCGACGACAGCGACCTGATGCTCCGGGCGGCCCGGGACGGAGCCGGACTTGCCTATCTGAATGAATGGCAGGTATCAGACGACGTTGCCGCTGGAAGGCTGGAGCAGGTCCTCGCCGACTGGACCCCGCCCTATCCGGGACTCTGCCTTTATTATCCCGGAAGACGAAATATCCCCGCCAAACTGCGGCGGTTCGTCGATCTCATCAAGGACGTTCGGCACGGCAGCCACGGTGAGAGCCCGCTTCAGGACTGATGAATGTCTCGCCAGGGCTTCCGTAACCCGGAGGCTTTAGCAGGCCCAGCCGTCTATGCGATGCTTGCGAAGTGAGCTCACCACGCGAAGCGGCTCCAAGCACTGTTGCATCCAGCGTAACGCTGCACTGTCAAACATGAGTATTCAGCCCGCTGATCGTCCGTTGCATCCTTTGGGCATGGGATCGGGAACGGACCCGACCTTCAATCAGGAGCGATCACATGAAACTTTATCACCATCCGCTGTCGGGCCACGCGCACCGTGCCCGGCTCTTTATCTCGCTGATCGGGCTTCCCCACGAGCTTGTGGAAGTCGATCTGAAAGCTGGAGCCCACAAGCAGCCAGATTTCCTCAAGATGAACCCGTTCGGGCAGGTGCCAGTGCTGGCGGATGGCGATGTGTTCATCTCGGATTCCAACGCGATCCTGGTCTACCTCGCCAAGAAATCCGGTCAGACCGAATGGCTGCCGGAAGATGCGAAAGGCGCGGCCGATGTCCAGCGCTGGCTTTCGGTCGCAGCCGGTGAGATCGCCTACGGCCCGGCAGCTGCCCGCCTGGTGACGGTCTTCGGGGCCAAGTTCAATCCGGAAGAGGTCATTGGCCGAGCACACACCATTCTCGGCCGGATCGAGAGCCAGCTGCAAGGGCGGGAATGGCTGGTGGGCAATCACCCGACGATCGCCGATGTCGCAATCTACAGCTATGTCGCGCGTGCTCCGGAAGGCAATGTCGATCTGAGCGCCTATCCGTCCGTCAACGCTCTGCTTCGCCGGGTCGAACAACTTCCAGGCTTCGTCGACTTCGTCAAGACGCCGGTCGGCCTTGCCGCCTGAGCCCAATAGGGCGTGCGATGCATCGCGCGCCCTTCGCCTCTTTCCCCTGGAGAACGCAGATGTCCGTGAATCTCACAAAACTGCCGACGTGGCATGAAGGCGAGACCTTTATCCAGGAAAAGCTTGGCGTAAAGGAACGCATGGCCTCAGTCGGCCAGCGGGTAATTCGCGATTACATGCCGGACCAGCACCGGGATTTTTACGCTCAGCTCCCCTTCATTGTCCTGGGAAGCGTCGATCCGGCAGGCGACGCCTGGGCGACGTTCGTCGAAGGCAAGCCGGGGTTCATGTCGTCGCCTTCGCCTGTTGTCTTGGACATTCTCGCACACCGTGATCCGAGCGACCCGGCAAGCGAAGGAATGGCGGACGGCATGCCGATCGGTCTCCTGGGTATCGAGATGCACACGCGTCGCCGCAACCGTATGAACGGTTTTGTCTCGACGATCGAGGGCGGTTTCCGCGTCGATGTTGACCAGAGTTTTGGAAACTGCCCGCGCTACATTCAGCTGCGCGACTTCGCTTTCGAGCATCAGCCGGGAACACCGTTCCAAGGTAAGGTGGAAGAACTGCCTGTGCTCGACGATCAGGCACGCACGATCATCCAGGAAGCCGATGCGTTTTTCGTTGCGTCTTACGTCGATCGCGAAGACCGGCGCCAGGTGGATGTCTCCCACCGTGGCGGGAATGCCGGATTTGTTCGCGTCGGCAACGACGGCGTCCTGACGATCCCCGACTTCGACGGAAATCTCTTCTTCGCCACGCTTGGCAACATCCTGCTGAATGGAAAGGCCGGGCTGCTGTTCGTAAATTTTGCAACAGGCGACATGCTGCAAATGACGGGCAAAGCCGACCTCATTTTTGACTCGCCGGAGATCGCGGCCTTCCAAGGCGCGGAGCGGTTTTGGACATTCAAACCGACGCGTATCGTCCGTCGCCGAAATGCCCTGGCTCTGAGATGGGCATTTCAGAAGGACGGGTGGTCGCCGAGCTCCCTCATGACAGGCAGCTGGAGCCAAGCGGCCGACCGTCTCCGTGCGACAGAGCTTGCCACAAGCTGGCGGCCAATGACCGTCACCGCGATTGTCGATGAAAGCGCGACGATCAAGTCTTTCCATCTGCAGCCCGGCGATGGCGCAGGGCTACTACCTCACGTGGCCGGTCAGCATCTCCCCATACGCATAAAGCTGCCAGGCGAAGATAAGTCGATCATCCGCACCTATACGCTCTCAGTCGCACCATCAGACGGGATTTACCGCATCAGCGTCAAACGCGACGGCCGGGTTTCGCAGTTCTTGCACGATAAGGTTGCCGTCGGCGATGTCATCGAGGTGCGCGCGCCGGCCGGCGACTTCAGCATTGACGCCCGGTCGACCCGTCCGGCGGTTCTTCTCGCAGGCGGCGTCGGCATCACGCCGCTGCTCGCAATGCTCCGTCATATCGTTTACGAGGGGCTGCGCAAGCAGCGTGTTCGCCCGGTCACGTTGTTCTACGCGGCTCGCTCCAAGGCCGATCGACCGTTCGACAAGGAGATCGCCGACCTTATCGGTGCGACAAAAGGCGCCGTGCGCTTGATCAGGGTCCTCAGCGACGCCACGGATGCTGAAGAGGGCAGGCATTACGACGCCGCAGGTCGGATCGATATGGCGATGCTGACGCGGTTCCTCCCCTTCAACGACTATGATTTCTATATCTGCGGACCTGCCCAGTTCACGCAAGGCCTCTATGACGGGCTGCGGGCTCTCAACATTGCTGATGATCGCATCCAGGCTGAAGCCTTCGGTCCGTCGTCGCTGATCCGCACGGGGCAACCCACACCAGCAGCCGTGTCTTTCACCACGCAGCCGTCCGAAAAGCCCGTGCCCGTCATATTCACGAACTCCCTGAAAGAAGCACGGTGGACACCTGATTCCGGCACTCTCCTGGAGTTCGCCGAGGCGCGAGGCCTCGAGCCCGAATTCAGTTGCCGCGAAGGCAATTGCGGGACATGCCGGACAAAGGTCGTCAAGGGTGCCGTCGCTTATGTCAAGCAGCCCACCGCGAAGATCGACACCGACGAAGTGCTGCTCTGCTGCGCCGTTCCAGCCGAACAGGGAGGCGGCCTGCAGCTTGCTGTGTGAGAGGCGATTGCTGCGTCCAGCGTAACAGTTCCTTGTTTCCTTTCGATCTTCAGCAAGTTGCGCCACCGGATCATATTCAATCTCAAGAGAGCAACGTCTCTCTCAACCGAAAAAGGAGATTACAATGTCACGCATTCCTACCCCGGCCACCATCGAAGACGCTCCGGAAGCGTCCCGTCCGATCCTCGAGATCATCCAGAAGCAGACCGGCTCCGTTCCGAACATCTTCCGGCTGGTGTCCAACAGCCCTGCCGCATTGACGGGCCTGACGTCGCTCCAGGGGGCACTCGGCAAGGGCAAGCTGCCGCCGGCCACCCGTGAACGCATTGCGCTCGCCATGGCGGAAGCCAACGGTTGTGACTACTGCCTCTCGGCCCACACCTTCACGGGCACGAAGTTCGCCAAGCTCGACGAGAGCGAGATCGCCGCCAACCGCAACGGCACGTCGAACGACCCCAAGGCGGCGGCTGCCGTCGAATTTGCCCGGGCACTGACAGTGGCTCGCGGTTCCGTCGCGCCAGCAGAAATCGCCAAGGTCCGTGATGCAGGGTACAGCGACGCCGAGCTCGTCGAGATCATCGCGCATGTCGCCCTCAATACCTTCACGAATTATGTGAACGAGGCCCTCGACACAGAAATCGACTTCCCTAGCATTAATCGCGCGGCTGCCTGACGTCTGGCCTTGAGGCGATGCAAGACGTACCGCCTCCGGCCCGAAGGTCAACCATCAACCCCAGAGGAACTTTTCCATGTCTCGTCCGCCGCTTCCCCCATTCACCAGAGAGAGTGCCATCGAAAAGGTCCGGCTTGCCGAAGATGGCTGGAATAGTCGCGATCCTGCCAAGGTAGCGCTCGCCTATACGCTCGACACGCGCTGGCGCAACCGCGCCGAGTTCGCAAAGAACCGCGCCGAGGCGGAGGCCTTCCTGACCCGCAAGTGGAACAAGGAACTCGACTATCGTCTCATCAAGGAACTCTGGGCCTTCACTGGAAATCGCATTGCCGTCCGGTATGCCTATGAGTATCGCGATTACAGCGGCCAGTGGTTTCGCGCCTATGGCAACGAGAACTGGGAATTCGCCGAAGACGGCCTGATGCGGGAACGTCACGCCAGCATCAACGAACACCCGATCGCGGAAGCCGATCGCAAGTTTCGTTGGCCGCTGGGCCGCCGGCCTGATGATCACCCTGGCCTCAGCGATTTCGGCTTTTAAGGCCTAACTCGAGGAGATGAAACAATGGGCAGGTCGCCAATCGATCCTCGCGTGAGGCTCTCGATAGAGCTCGCCCTAACCGCAAACAATGCGATGCCGAGCCAATTCGCGAAACAAGAAGAAGCCGGTCGTGCCCTTGGCATGACTGGCGCCGAGATGGACGTGGCAAGGCGCGGTTCAAGCTTCGACTTCCATACATCGATCGCTGTGTCACTTGCTCTGCATGCCTGTCGCGAAACGCGCCAGCGCGCGCGAGACGCCGGCTTTTCCAAGGAAACCTGTGAGGAAATAGAATGCCTCGCACTTTCTCTTCGTGCGCAGACCGCCTGAACGTCAGTTGCCTCTTGAGGCTTCGGTTCCGAGCACTTAAGGTGCTGGAAACAAACGTGATTGGGGATGCGGATGGATCGGTGGCAGGCAATGAGGATCTTTGTGAAGGTCGCCGAAACCGAGAGCTTCGCAGACACCGCTCGCCAGATGTTCATGAGCGCGCCTGCCGTCACTAGAGCGGTTGCCTCGCTCGAAGACCTGATTGGCGCGCGACTTCTTGTGCGAACCACCCGCTCGGTGAAGATGACCGAAGCGGGCGTTCGTTATTTCGAAGACTGCCGCCGGATTTTGGCCGATATCGCTGAAGCAGAGGCCGCCGCCGGCGGCTCCTATGCTACGCCGACGGGAACTCTGTCGATAACCGCGTCAGCGCTGTTCGGCCAAATGTACGTCCTCCCGATCGTGACGAGCTATCTCGACACATACGCGACCATGAAAGCCAAGACCCTCTTCATCGATCGACCGGTCAACATCGTGGAGGAGGGGATCGATGTCGCTGTGCGTATCGGCCATCTCCCGGATTCAAATCTCTCTGCCGTCAAGGTCGGAAGTGTCCGACGCGTCATGTGCGGTTCGCCGAAATATTTCGAGCGCTACGGCGTTCCGAATTCGCCAGACGATCTGAAAGACCATCGCATCGCTGCATCGACAGCGGCATGGGCTTCACCTGAGTGGAATTTTGGCAACGATCTGCGCGTATTTGTCGATGCGGCTCTGCAATGCAACACGAACGAAGCGGCGATACAGTCCGCACGTGAGGGATGGGGGCTGACCAGGGTTCTCAACTACCAGATTGGTCCAGCCCTCGTCGCTGGAGAACTGCAGATCGTCCTCAGCGAGTTCGAAGAACCCGCTTTGCCAATTCATATACTCCACCCTGAAGGACGGCATGCCCCAGCAAAGGTCCGCGCCTTCGTTGACATGGCGGCAAGCAGATTACGCGAGAACCGGCTTTTGAATTGATATCTGCCTATTCTGGGTCAAACAGTCGCCGCTCGGGTTGCCCGTGCCACGCCCATTGCGCCGCACTCATATCACGTGATGCAATAATCCCTTGTCGAGTACGAGCATTCTCCCTCCAGGCCGAAAGAGCGATGGTGGCTGCAGGCAACAAGCCGCCCGCAATCACTCCTGAGGAGAACCACAATGTCTCGGACTCTCGCCGCACTGCTTCTCGCATCCGCCAGCATCTTTGCTTTCGCTCCAGCCACGATAGCCTTCGCCGAAACACCCGCCATCACGCACCAGGCGCCTGCAACGATCCATTATCGCTCCATGAAGATCGATGGCGTCAACGTCTTCTATCGCGAAGCCGGCCCGGCCGATGGCCCCGTCGTCGTGCTGCTTCACGGCTTTCCGACATCGTCCCACATGTTTCGCAACCTGATCCCGTTGCTCGCAGATCGCTACCGCGTCATCGCCCCTGACTATCCGGGCTTCGGCCAGAGCGATGCGCCGGACCACACAAAATTCGAATATTCCTTCGGCCACTATGCCGATATCGTCGATACGCTGCTGACCAGGCGCGGTGCTGCCAAATATTCGATGTATGTCATGGATTACGGTGCACCTGTCGGCTACCGGCTGGCGCTCAAGCACCCGGACCGCGTCACCGGCCTGATCGTCCAGAACGGCAATGCCTATGATGAAGGCATTCGTGATTTCTGGAACCCGATCCGCGCCTACTGGAAATCGGGCGCGAAGAAGGACCGCGAAGCGCTCTCCGTGCTTGTCTCACCTGAAACGACCAAATTCCAGTACACCGACGGCGTCAAGGACCTGACCCGCGTCAGCCCCGACAACTGGGTCCATGATCAGGCTCTACTTGACCGGCCTGGCAACAACGATATCCAGCTCGACCTGTTCTATGACTACCGCACCAACCTGCCTCTTTATCCGCAGATCCAGGCCTTCTTCCGCGACCGTAAGCCGCCGACGCTGATCGTCTGGGGCAAGAACGACCAGATCTTCCCGGAAGAAGGCGCACATCCCTATCTGCGTGACCTTCCTGAAGCTGAGTTCCATCTGATCGACACGGGACATTTTGCGCTTGAAGACAAGCTGGACGAGATGGCGCCGCTCATTCGAAGCTTCCTTGATCGCAAGGTCGCGAAGTAAAACGCCGCTGGCTTCCGGCAACTGCCGTACTGGTTGCTGGAAGCTTCACCCTTTAGCATCCATCGATTTGCGCCGGAATCTGGTTGTTCTGGAAGCCTGCCACGCCTGCTCCGGAACGCTTGTGGACTGGTTGCCATAAAAGAGTCTTGTGGCGGGCAGTGGTATCGCAGTCGGAGACTTGGTCGATGTCCAGCGGTTCGGTTCATACCAGTGCCTATGTGGCGGCACGGGTTTCGGACCGGAAGCGGTCACGGATAGTGCCGACTTGCTTTGCCTTTGTATTCGACGGGGCAAGGCAGCAATCACGAGTTGGCAACCTCACTCCGCATCTTGTCACGATAAAGACTGCGGTAACGCGCGGGCGATTGCCCTAGGACGCGGCGGAAGCTGGCTGCAAAAGCACTGTCGGACGCGTAGCCGAGCGCCTGTGCAATCCGTGGCACCGGCTCGTTGCCACGCCTCAGCCGAGCTGCGGCAAGCCGCATCCTCCAACCCGCGAGATAGTCGATCGGCGATGCTCCAACGGTGGCACGAAATCTTTCGGCAAATCCGGAGCGGGACTGGCCGGCAAGAGACGCCAGCGCCTCCACTGTCCAGCGGCGCGATGGATCGGCGTGGATGGCCCGCAGTGCCGGCGCCAGACGGGCATCCGCAAGGCCGGCGAGCCAGCCGGGATGCTGGGCTGTCTGGCGTGCCATGTAAGCACGTAGTACATGGATAAAGACCAGCCGCAGCAGGTCGTTGCAGGCGACGCGGGCGCCCGGTGCTGCGCTGTTCCACTCCAGGTCCAACTGTTCGAGCAGCCAGCCAATCGGTCCGGCCTCTTCGTGCTCAATCACTACAACAGGCGGCAGGGCGTCGGTGAGGAGTGAGCCATCGACGGTATCGAGGTTGACGCTGCCGCCGAGGAGCACGAAATCCCGACCATCGCCCACTGAGACATCGAGATTGCCCCCAGCGAATACCTCTGCCGCCGCTATCGGCTTCACGTTGGGATCGCTGCAAAGCGTAAACGCCTTGCCGCTGACCACAAGACAGTCGCCGGCTTCAATGCGCAAGGGTGCGTCTCCCTCCGAGATCAGCCAGGCAAAGCCTTCACGGACTGCATTGAACTTGAGGTAGCCCGGTGGTGGAAAAGCAACAGACCACGCGCCTCCGGCTGCAAAACGCACGGAGAACAGCGCGCGCGCATCGATGGCGCTGAGCACGTCGGACAAGGGATCCTGTACGTTTTGGACGATCACGACAGAAATCCGGATCCTGCAGGCTGGGGGCTCCGAGAAACTACCCGATATAGGGGACGGACACCAGCGTCACAAATGAAGGAGTAACAACATGTCCGAACAGAAACCTATTGGATCTCGTTTCAGCGCATCCAGCGCGGCACGCAAGGTTACCGAGGGTATTGACCTTTCCGGCAAGACGGCGATCGTCACGGGCGGCTATTCCGGTCTCGGCGTCGAGACGACGCGGGCGCTCGCTGGTGCCGGCGCTCGTGTCATCGTACCGGCTCGCAATCGCGAAAAGGCCGAACGCACGCTTGCCGGTATCGACAATGTCGTTATCGAAGCGATGGATCTTGCGGATCCCGCATCGGTTGCCGCCTTTGCCGGCAGGATCGTTGCGGCGGGCATGCCGATCTCAATTCTGGTCAACAGCGCCGGCATCATGGCAACGCCGCTTGCGCGCGATCAGGACGGCCACGAAAGCCAGTTCGCCACCAATCATCTTGGTCATTTCCGGTTGGTTGCAGGCCTGTGGCCAGCACTTGTCAAGGCAGACGGCGCGCGGGTGGTCTCTGTGTCATCGCGCGGCCACCAAATCGGGCCGGTCGATTTCGACGACATTGATTTCCGGACGCGCGCCTATGACAAGTGGCAGGCCTATGGCCAGGCAAAGACGGCAAATGCATTGTTCGCGCTGGAACTTGATCGCCGCGGAGCCGCGCTTGGCGTGCGGGCATTTTCGTTGCACCCCGGCGTCATCCTGACCGATCTCGCCCGCCATCTTACCGAAGACGAGATCAACTCTTTTGATGTCTACGACGAGAATGGCAATCGTCGGGTCGACCCCGCACTTGACCTCAAGACGCCGGAACAAGGCGCAGCAACAAGCGTGTGGGCAGCAACGCGGCCCGAACTCGACGGTATCGGCGGCGTCTACTGCGAAGATTGCGAAGTCGCCCTGCCGCAGAAGGAGACGGATGGGACTAGAGGTGTGGCACCTTGGGTCATGGATCCACAGGCTGCTGAACGGCTGTGGCTGCTTTCGGAACAGTTGACCGGCTTGTCAGTAGGTGATCGTCGAGGCTGAGCACATATCGGCACAGGAGCGTTTTGCGGTTGCCAGGGCGAGGAATTCGGGCTGTCGAAGACCGGCTACGTCCTGGTCGGTCGGTATCACGCAAAGGTAAAACAGCGGCTTACCTTCAAAAACCTAATGACGTGGTCGATCCGGATAATGCCTTTTCGCCTCTAGGAGATGGCGACGCGGATGGTCGCATCGCCACTGCAGGCCGAAACACCCTGTCGGACCTCGACGGCCCGGCAGGGAGGTGTCTATGCGTTGCGCTGCTAGCGCGATCAGGCCTTGGCCGCCACCGGAAGCCGGAACGGGGCGCCGAGCCGGTTGAAGGCGTTCATCGCGGCGATGGTGATCGTCAGATCGACGAGATCCTTCGGTTCGAATACGCCGGCGGCGGCGGCATAGGCCTCGTCGGAGGCGTGGGTCTGGCTGACATTCGTGACTTCTTCAGCCCAGGCCAGCGCTACTCGTTCCTGCTCGCTGAACAGGTGAGGCACCTCGTCCCAGACCGGCAGCAGAGTGATCTTGTCTACGGACATCGTCTTGCGCAGATCGCGACTATGCATGTCGATGCAATGGGCGCAGCCGTTGATCTGCGACACGCGCAGGAAGACGAGATGAATCAGCTCTTCAGGTAGGTTCGTTTTCTTGGTGACGTAGTGATGGACGCCGAAGAGCGCTTTCGCACCCTCGGGGGCGACTTCGGACCAGTTCATGCGGGACATATTGTTTTCCTTTCTCGTGGACACGGTTCTCCGTTCGCCGGAGAAACCGTCGTTGCTTGTGCGGTAGGTGAGGGGGTGGATCTGGTAGGTAGCGCTACGGCTTGCGCGGCGTCGTCAGGGCGGTGTCATCGGTATCGACGACAAAGACGGCGAGCAGCTTCGCCGGCTCGGTCTTGCTGGCGTTGGCGCTGACGTCGTGGCGGTCGCCCGGCAGCTCTGTGAAGTTCTGGCCGGCAGTGAAGGTCTTCGTCTCGCCACCGTTCACGGCGCTTAGGATCGCACCTTCGAGAACCGTCGCATAGATCAAGGCGGATTTTGCATGCGTATGAGCGGAACTGTAGCCGCCGGGGCCGTACTCGACGAGAACGCCCTTCACGCTCTTGCCGGGAACGTCCGGGAGGGGATGGTCGTAAACCAGCCTCACCTTCGCGTCCTTCGTGTCATATGCAAGTCCAGGATTGGCGACGTCATGAGCGGAAGCTGTGGCCAGAGAGACCGCAAGTGCTGTAGCGGCATAGAGCATGGCTTTCATCATTCTTTCCCTCCTATGCTCTGAGCCACTCGGCGATCGTGATCGCGCCCTTGATGGAGTCTCCGCCGGGAACCAGTGAGCCGGTGACAACGGGAGCGCCGAAGTATTCGACGGCCGCGTCGGCCTCGACCGGACGAGTGTCGCCCTTGGCATTGAGATAGGCCCGGATGAAGGATCCGAACGGTCCCCGTTCGGGTCCGGCAAGATCGACGGGTCCATTCTTCGGCTCGCCGAGCGCGGCTTCCACCAAAGCGGCGGCGACGTCGTCGGCCGCGATCGGCTGGAAGTCTATATCCGGCACTTTGACCGCGCCGTCGGCCGAGTACGCGCCCACCAGCGTCTCCGTGAATTCGTGGAACTGTGTCGCACGCACGATGGTGTAGGCCTGGCCCGATGCTGCGACGGCCTCTTCCTGGGCGAGTTTGCCGGCCATGTATGGGTTAGCGGCCAGGCGGTCCGCGTTGACGATCGAGAGGACGACGTGATGACGCACGCCCGCGGCCTGTTCGGCGCTCGTCAGATTGCGGCTCGACGTGTCGAAGAAGTCGGTGATGACGGCCTTGTCGAAGGACATCATGTTCGACACGTCGATGACGGCGTCAGCGCCCGCGAGGGCTTCAGCCAGTCCTTCGCCCGTGTAGGCGTTGATGCCGTTGCGGGAGCTTGCGACGATGGCTTCGTGACCGGCGTCCTGCAGCAGTTTCACTGCCTTCGACCCGATCAGGCCCGTGCCGCCGATGACGACGACTTTCTTCATCTTGGTCATGGTGCTTTCTCCTATGACGAGGCGCGATTGCCCGTCTTGCGTTCGTGGAGTTCGAGGAAGGCGCATCCTCGTGCGGCGATTCCGCCGTCGTCGTCTGCACCGAGATCCGCCAGAAGGTCCGCAACGGACACATTGGCGAGTTCTGCGCGATAGGCCTTCTCAGCCTTCAGCATCGCGGCGTTGATCTGGCAGGGCTTGGTAAAGTAGCGCTGCGGCAGCGGGTTCGGCCCCCGCTGGCGGATTTCCGCGCAGCGGAAAGCTGGCGCCGGTCCTTCTACCGCAAGGACGATGTCGAGAAAGCTAATGTCCTTAGGCGCCTTGGCCAGCCGATAGCCACCCTTCGGCCCCGGCGTCGTCGCAACAATGCCCGCGCCGGACAGCGCCTGCAGGTGCTTCAGCAGATAGCTCGTCGATACGCCGTGCAGTTCGGCCAGAGCTGCCGCCGAAAGGACGCCGTCTTCAGACAATCCCGCCAGGAACGCCGTGCAGTGGATAGCCTGCTCTACGCCTTCGCTCAGTTTCATGTTGCATCTCCTAATCATGGATATAAAATATCTACGATTAGGCTGGTGTCAATCCCAATCGCGTCGTGTCCTCACAATTCGGAAAATGAGATCAGAAAACGGGTTGTGGGTGCGGGTGCCTCGCCATAGTCAGGATGCTCGCAGTGCCCGTCTGCTGGCGGAATACTCATACTGCGCAAGGAGGATGAGGCAGGCTCGATGCCTCTGTCGCAAATATTTCAGACGGCAGCGACGAAGCTTTCTAGGGTGCGATCAGACGGGTTTGGCATCGAAGTTCTCTTCGAGCATTACCACCACCTCGGATAGCGTTTGGACCAACCCCGAAGGCCCGTTCAACGATGTAAGCCCCTCCACGACTGCGCCGGTTATGCGTAGCAATCGGTACGGAGAACATTGCGAGGCGAGCGCGGCCTGCGGGGCGAGGATCGGAAAAAGGGGCGCAGACGCCCCTTTTATCTGTCGATCGGCCACAAACGGCCGTGGCATGGTTCATCCACGCCAGATTCGGATCAGCCCTTGATAAATGCCAGCAGATCCTCGTTCAGCACGTCGGCGTTGACGGTAAGCATGCCATGCGAGAAGCCCGGATAGGTCTTGATCTGGCCGTTCACCAGAAGCTTGATCGACTTCCTGGCTGCATCGGCAATCGGCACGATCTGGTCGTCTTCGCCATGGAGGACGAGTGTCGGGACAGTGATCGCCTTCAGGTCCTCGGTCTGATCCGTTTCGGAGAAGGCCTTGATGCCGTCATAATGAGCCTTCGCGCCGCCCATCATGCCCTGACGCCACCAGTTCTGGATCACGCCTTCCTGAACCTTGGCGCCGTCACGGTTGAAACCGTAGAATGGGCCGGCCGGAACATCGCGGAAAAACTGCGCACGGTTGGCGGCAAGCGCTGAACGGAAGCCGTCGAAGACGTCGATCGGCAGGCCTTCAGGATTGGCGGCGGTCTTGACCATCAGCGGTGGGACGGCGGAGACGAGGATAGCCTTGGCAACACGGCCGGCCTTCTGGCCGAACTTTGCGACATAGCGGGCAACTTCACCGCCGCCGGTGGAATGGCCGATATGGATGGCATTCTTCAGGTCGAGTGCCTGGACGACGGCGAATGCGTCGGCTGCATAGTGATCCATGTCGTGACCGTCGGCGACCTGGGCAGAGCGGCCATGGCCACGCCGGTCGTGAGCGACGACGCGATATCCCTTGGAGAGGAAGAACAGCATCTGTGCGTCCCAGTCGTCCGACGACAGCGGCCAGCCGTGGTGGAAGACGATCGCCTGTGCGTCCTTCGGACCCCAGTCCTTGTAAAAGATTTCAGCGCCGTCCTTGGTTGTTACAAAGCCCATGTCGATATCTCCTTGCGATGAACTGTTTGTGGAAGAGTTGTGTGAGAAGGCAAGCGCTGGAATGCTCACGCTGGCAAGTGCGATGCCTCCGATCAGTACGCTGCGTCTCGACACGAAGAACTGATCTGTATCGGATGCCATTGCATTTCTCCTGTCGCGCTGTGTTTGCGAAGTCGTATTTGATAAAGAGAAAGTATCGCCATCTTCTGACATAAGCACGTGGCGGAAATGACTTTATCCGAGGCAAAAGTGGCAAAACGCAAAGAAGCTGAGTTCATAGAGGTAGGGTTGCTGATCTACCCAGACTGCCAATTGGCTGCTGTCTACGGATTGACGGATCTGTTCCGCGTCGCCAGCGACTGGTCGACGGGTCTGCAGATGCCGACAAGCCTTCGCAATATCCGCGTCAGCTATTGGAAGATGGAGGACGGTGATGTGTCGTGCACATGGGATACGCACCCTGGAATCCCTCACGCTCTGAGCTACGTTATCGCGCCACCGAGCATCATCATGCCGGAGAAAATGCAGAGCATGAGCCTCGCGTCGCAATGGCTCGCACACCAGCACGCACGCGGTGTCACCGTCTGTTCGATCTGTGCCGGAGCATTTGTCCTTGCCGAGACGGGCCTCATCGACGGCCGGCGCGCCACCACCCATTGGGCTTTCGCCAAAAGGCTTGCCGAACAGTTTCCCAATATCGACGTCTCACCGGACAATATGATTATCGAAGATGGTGACGTGATCACCGCGGGCGGCATTCTCGCCTGGGCGGATCTCGGCCTGCTGCTTGTCGAGAAGCTGCTCGGACAGGCCGTGATGCTGGAAACGGCTCGCTTTCTGGTCGTCGATCCGCCGCGTCGCAGTCAGAGCCCATACAAGGCCTTTCTGCCGCAGTTCGATCACGGCGATAAAGAGGTCGTGCAGATCCAGCACCAGTTCCACGCGAGACCAGAGCTACAGAAATCGATTGGCGAGTTGGCGGAGAGCGTGCATCTTTCAGAGAGGACGCTCCAGCGACGATTCCACCGTGCGACGCGGCTGAAGCTAACCGAATATCTGCAAAACGTGCGCATCATGAAGGCGCGGCAATTGCTTGAGACGACAAATGCGTCGGTCGAGAGCATCGCATATACAGTCGGTTATTCAGATCCAGCCGCATTTCGGAAGATATTTGGCCGGCTGACGGGCGCCAAGCCGAACGTCTACCGGGGCGATGCGCGACTCTAATCATTGGCAAATTGATGCCTTTCCAGGTGATCGACAGGTCGCCAGTTTCTCAATGGCAGCTCGCGCCGTGCGCGGGCACTGGCGCGAATGGACCGGGACGGAGCGCGGCGCGTAGAAGCCGAAATCGTTGGGTGACGAATAAGAAACGGGAGTTAGTTGTCTTTTGAGGCCCAGTCTTAAGACAAGCGTGATCGAATGTAAGGGTCGAGGGTTCGGCTCTCATCAAGGCGCGTGATTTTGCCTTCTAAGAAGGTGAAGAAAGGTTTCGCTCAAGAGCGGCGGGCGATCCGGTACGGGGAGGTCTGGGAGCGCCTCGCAAAGTACCGCAAACTGCTTTAGGCGCTCGACTATGAAATCGAGAGCGGCGTCGATGAGGTTGAAAGGCCGGACAACTTTCGGCCTGAGAAGCCAGATGTCGAAATGGACGGCCGGCTCGAAGCGGCGGATGACGATTCCGGCACCTCGGTTGTTGTAGGCGCTGACGGGATCGATCACAGCAATGCCGGCGCCGGCCGCCACGAAGGTGAAGGCGGTTTCGGCCTGTCCTACCTCGATGCGCAGTCGGCGCGACAGGCCCTGCTGATCGAAAATGCGATCGACCATAAAGCGCGTCTGATCCTGCGGGCCGAGGGAGACGAAATCCTGATCGGCCATGTCCGTCGCCCGCACCGTCTCCTGTGCCGCGAGCGGGTGGCCCAGGGGCAGAATGCAGACTCCGCGCAGGCTGTGCAGCAGAGTGCATTCGACCTCCGGGCGGTCGCTCGGCAATACGCTGAGGCCGATGTCGATCTGCTGCGCTGCGGCAGCATCGATCATGCCGCGTGAGCGCATGCTTTCCACACGAATGCGCGTCTCGGGACGGTCCTTGCAGAAGCCCCACATGATCTCTGGCACGACGCGCCGCGCGATCGCGGGGAAGGCGGCGATGCTGAGCGATCCCCAGGTCCGGTCGCGCAGCGCGGTCGCAACTCGTGAAATCTGGCCGACGCCGGTGAACATGCGCTGCACTTCGATGAAGAGCGCCTCGGCCTCCCGCGTGGGGACGATCTTGTTGCCCGTGCGCTCGAACAGCGAAAAGCCGCAGCTTCGTTCGAACTGGGCGACAAGCTGGCTGACCGCCGGCTGGGAGATGAGCATGCGCTCACCGGCGCGCGTTAGGCTTCCCGTCGTCATCACGGCCTGGAAGGCTTCGATCTGGCGCGCATTCATTGCCGTACTTTCATAAGTTTCAGTTATGCTGGGGCTATGATAATCTATTTGAAAATGTAGGCAATCGCGGTGATGCTGGCCTCCGTAAAAGCGAACGGGCAGGGAAAGCCCGTCGAAAACATCATCAAATAAAGGGGTTCCAATGGTCACCGCAGTCACCCGGGTCAATGCGCCGAAGTCCCGGCGGAAATGGCAGCTCGCCTCCCTCGTCTCGCTCGCCTGCGCCATCGGTGCGACGGCGATACCGGCCAAGGCCGACCAGCTGGAGAAGGTTAAGGAGCGCGGCAAGCTCGTCGTCGGCATCAAGACGGATTACCCGCCGTTCGGCTACCTCGGCGCGGACGGCCAGGTGAAGGGCTTTGAGATCGATATTGCCAAGTTCGTCGCCAAGGAGCTTTTGGGCTCGGCCGACGCGATCGAGCTCGTGCCGGTCGTGGCCTCCAACCGTATCGAGCTTCTGAATGCCGGCCGTATCGACGCCATCTTCGCAACGCTCGGCACCAATCCCGATCGTGCCAAGATCATCGATTTCACGCATGAATATTACCAGATGGAAGGCATGGTGCTGCTGACGTCCAAGGACAGCGCCATAACGGCCTGGGAAGAGGTGAAGGGCAAGAAGCTCTGCGGTATCCAGGGCAACCTCTACAACCGCACCCTGACGGAGAAGTTCGGCGCTGAGACGGTGCTGTTTGCCGGCACGGCCGAAATGTTTAAGGCATTCCAGGACAACCGCTGCGAGGGTATCGCCTTCGACGGGCCGATCCTTAACATGAAGGTTGCGGAAGACGGCTGGAAGGACAAGTACAAGATCGCCGTCGGGGCCTTTGCCTTCAATCCCATCGCGGGCGGCGTGCGCAAGGGCGAAGTGGCCTTCCTCGAAGCCGTCAACAAGGCGATCACGGATGCGGAGGCCAAAGGTGTGCTCGTCGCATCGGAGAAGACCTTCAACATGGGCGCGTCGGAGTATGTCGCCAAGCGCGCCGAAGAGGCAAAAGCCAAGGCGAACTGACGCCCGCTATCGACAGGCCGGGTCAGGGGCTCCGTCTCCTGATCCGGTGACGATTCGGCCTTCAACCGTGACGATGCAAAGATGAATCTCGATTTCAGTTGGCTTGCCGACCCGTACTACCAGTACTGGCTGCTGCGAGGGCTCGGCACCACGATCCTCATGAGCGTGCTCGGTCTCGTGCTGATGATGGTGATCGGCATTGCTGGCGCCCTCATCATCCATCTGCGGGTGCCGGTGCTGGCGACATGGACCACGCTCTTCGTGGAAATGTTCCGCAACACGCCGCCGCTCGTACAGCTGTTCTTTCTCTACTTCATGCTGTCGGAGATGGGGCTGACGCTGACCGATCCGGCCACCGGGCAGAGGATCCCGATCTTTTCGGGCTTCACCTGCGCCGTGCTGTCGCTCGGTCTCTACAATGGTGCGCTGGCAATCGAGATCATCCGTTCCGGACTGCTAGCAGTGCCTTCGCAGACGGTCGAGGGCGCGCGTTCGCTTGGCTATTCCCGTGTCCAGACGTTTCGCTACATCGAGCTGCCGATCGGCCTGCGTCTTTCGATGCCGGCGATGACCAACAATGTCGTCAGCCTCATAAAGACGTCGAACCAGGCGGCGCTCGTGGCCGTGGCCGACATCATGTATACGGCCACGCAGATCATGCTGGAGAATTTCCGCAATCTCGAAGTCATGATCTTCGTCTGGGTGGTCTATGTCGCCCTGTCCAGCCTTGCCGTCGTCGCCATGCGCTATATCGATCGGCTGATCCGCATCCCTGGATACGGAGCCGTGGCATGAGCATGCAGATGCGCACCTTCATTCTCGGCATGATCGGCGTGCCCGCCCTGCTGGCACTGGTCTTCCTCACCGTCTACGGCGAGCAAGCGGGCGCGATCATCGCACGCATCCTGCCGCGCGTTCCGATGCTCCTCACCGGCTCTGCCGATTTCAGCAGTCTCGAAGGCGGCTTCGTCGCCAACATCTTGATCAGCCTGTGGTCCATGGCGATTGCCATCGTGACGGGTGCGATGCTCGGGACCGGGCTCATTGCCCGCAGCGCCTTCGTGCGGCTGCCGTCCTCGCTGGTCATGAATCTGCTGCGCAATTCGCCATGGCTCGTTGTGCTCTTCGCGATGCTCTACCTGCTGCCGTTCGAAATCGAGATTTTCGGGTTTACCGTTTCGCTCTCTCCGGCGGTCAAGGCGGTCATCGGTCTGGCGCTTCCCGTCACCGCCAACATCGCGGAAATCTTCCGCGGCGGCGTGCAGGCTATTCCGAGCGGCCAGTGGGAATCGGCAAGCTCGCTCGGTTATCGCCGGCTCCAGATCCTGCGCCACGTCGTCATTCCGCAGGCGCTGCCGCTCATGGTGCCCAACCTCATGACGATGTATTCAATGCTTTTCATCGGCACCAGCCTCGTCGTCGTCACGGGCGCCAATGATGTGCTGTCGGTGGCCCGCACCATCATCGCCGTCGATGGCGATGCGGTAGCGACCGCAATCTACATCTTCGTCCTCCTTCTCTTCTTCCTGTTCTGCTTTCCGATCGCGATTTTGACGCGCCGTCTGGAGCATCGCGTAGGAACCAGCCATCCATGACCACGACCAGCACCACCAAGCCCCTGATCGAGATGCGCGACGTGCGCAAGTCGTTTGGAACCTATGACGTCCTCAATGGCATCGCGCTCGACGTGCGGGAGGGAGGTGTCGTCTGCATCATCGGCCCGTCCGGTTCGGGTAAATCCACGATCCTGCGCTGCATCAATGGGCTCATCCCCGTCAACAGCGGCACGATCCGCGTCGGCGATTTTGCCGTCGAGGCCATGAAGACGGACCGCGAGTTGATCGCCCTGCGCCATCAGGTGGCGATGGTCTTCCAGCAGTACAATCTCTTTCCGCACCGCACCGTCATGCAGAACCTGACGATGGCGCCGATCCAGGTCCTGAAGGAAAACCCGGCCGACGTGCGCGAACGTGCGTTGAAGCTTCTCGCCAAGGTGCGCCTGACCGGCAAGGAAGACGCCTATCCGAGCCAGCTGTCCGGCGGACAGCAGCAGCGTGTCGCCATCGCTCGTGCGCTCGCCATGCAGCCGCGCGTCATTCTCTTCGACGAGGTGACGGCGGCGCTCGATCCGGAAATGGTGAGCGAAGTGCTGAACGTAATCCGCGACCTTGCCGGCGAGGGCATGACCTGCGTGCTCGTCACGCACGAGATGCGCTTCGCGCAGGAGGTCGCCGACGAGGTCTTCTTCACAGATCGCGGCGTCATCGTGGAGCGTGGCCCGCCGAAACAGCTTTTCCAGTCCCCCAACGATCCCCGACTGAAGGACTTCCTCGATAAGGTCCTGTGAACACAAGGAAGCAGTGAAATGACCCGATTCAAAGTACTGGTGCCCGACGCGCATATCAGCGATCTCGACCTCGAACGCAGCGTCACCGGCGACCAGCTCGATTTCGTCCATTTCGACGAGATCGATCCGGCCACAATCCCCGACGAGATGTGGCGAAGCTGCGATGCCATCCTCATCTGGCACCGCATGAAACTGACGGCGGATGTCGTCGCCAAGCTCGATCGCTGCCGTCTCGTCGTGCGCGTCGGCGTCGGCTTCGACAATGTCGACAGTAAGGCCTGCCGCGAGCGCGGCATCCCGGTTTCCAACGTTCCGAACTACGGCACGACGGAGGTCGCAGACCATGCGCTTGCCATGCTGCTGCATCTCGTGCGCGGCCTCGGCACTTACGAGAACCGGCTGAAGGCCGATCTCGTTGCCGGCTTCCTTGCGGAGAATGTTCCGGTCGTGCGTCGCATCCGTGGCACCACCTTCGGCGCGATCGGCATGGGACGCATCGGAACTGCCGTCGCACGCCGGGCTGCCGCGTTCGACATGAAGGTGATTTACTACGATCCCTTCGCTTCCGAAGGTCATGAACTGGGGCTGGGTATCGAGCGGGTGCAGTCGCAGGAGGAGCTTCTGCAACGCTCGGAGATCGTCAGCGTGCACGTCCCCCTGTCGGCAGAAACGCGCAACCTGATCGGTGCGGTCGAGCTTGCGTCGATGCAGCCGGGGGGCATCCTCCTCAACATCGCCCGCGGCGGTCTCGTGGATGTCGACGCGGTCTACGCGGCGCTGAAGAGCGGCCATCTCGCGGCCGCCGGTCTCGACGTGCTGCCCAAGGAGCCGCCGTTCCCGCCGCCGAAGCTCGTCGAAGCCTGGCAGAGCAATGCCGACTGGCTGGCCGGCCGCCTCATTGTGACGCCTCACGCCGCCTTCTATTCGGAGGCCGGCTACATCGACATGCGGACCTTCGCCGCGGAAATCCTGCGCGACTATCTCGTGACGGGACGGCTACGCAACAACGTCAATCCGGGCTGGGACAGGTCTGCAGCCTGACCCCTTCACCACCCATTGCAATCTGGAACCAGAACCATGGCCCTGAAAAAGAATGATGTCACTTTCCGCCAGCTGAGCGCCGACGAACTCGATGCCTGGCGCAAGATACCACCCGCCGTCGCATCCGACTGCATGAACCGTACCCAGGTCATGAAGGCGGCGATCAAGTCCATCTCGCAAGGCGCAACCTTGTGCGGTCAGGCGCGCACGGTTTCCACCATGGCCGGCGACTGTGTGGCGATCTGCGTGCTCATCGCCACCGCTCAGCCCGGTGAAGTCATCGTCGTCGATGCCGGTGGCGTCGAGGACACGGCCGTCTGGGGCGGCGTGATGGCGGAGGAAGCCTTCCTGCGCAATCTCGGCGGTGCGGTTGTCGATGGCGCGATCCGTGATGTCGCTGACATGCGCAAGCGCGGCTTTGCCATGTATTGCCGGGCAATCGTGCCACGCGGGCCGCATACCGGCTTCGGTGGTGACGTCGACGGTCTGGTCTCGGTCGGGGGTGTCGCCGTTTCGCCGGGGGACATCGTTTTGGGCGACGATGACGGTGTCGTCGTCGTGCCGCTGAACATTGCCGATGAAATCCTGGTGGCGGCGCAGGCGCACCTTCTTAAGGAGGAAGAATGGCTTCGCCAGCTGCATCAGGGCATTTCCGTTGCTGCGACCCACTCGGCCCCGATGGTGAAGTAACGAAAATATGAGTGTCTTCGTCAGCGGCGACGCCCATACCTGCTTGGCATCAGCCGTGTGAGCGGCTGCTGTTTCCTATCAAAGTCAACAAGGGCGCCATTGCCGCGCATTTTTGGGCCGCTCCCTCTCTAGGCCGTGTGTCATAAGTAAAGGCCACGGCGAGCGCGGTGTGCGCAAGCGGTCGGCGTTCGGTTTGCAGGGGTCAACGCACCATAATCCGCCTACGCCTCCAGTACAAAGTCGCTAAACGGGACGGCTTGTCACGTCAGCGTGGTATCCGGGTCGTCCGCTTCCGGCCGTGGAGGTGAACGCCCTGTCGGAAACGACCCGCACGGCGCAGCTCTCGCATCAGACGACCCGACAGCCGCTTAGGGAGCTCTATTCCAAATCTTTCGGTGAACGGGAGCGGCGGCCGTCGGCGGACCACGTCTTCGGTTCAACGCCCGCGCGGGGAAACTTAACCCGGTGTTATCCTACGATCATTTGCGATTTGCATCGTCGGCGAGCGGAATATCTCGCTGAAAAATCGAAGCATGGCACGCCCCCGCCGTGAACCCGTAAGCGAGGGCGCGCACATCGCTGACGGCCGGACATGTATCACCTACATCCGAACCTGCGAGGGCTTCGCTTACCTTGCGGTCGTCATCGACCTCTATTCTCGCCGGGTCTTCGGCCGGGCGATGCAGAGCCGCCAGACCACGGACGTCGTATCGAAGGCTCTGCTCATGGCGGTGGGGAATCGAAAGCCGAAGGACAAAGTGCTGGTTCATTCGGATCAGGGTACGCAGTTCACCAGCATGGACTGGGCCTCGTTCCTCAAGCACCGCAATCTGGTTCACTCGATGAGCCGACGCGGCAACTGCCATGACAATGCGGTGGCGGAGGGCTTCTTCAATCTTCTTGAGGCCAAGATCCGTTGCGATAGCGTCGTTCACAATGACGAACCTGCTTTCGGTGTCTTTGATAAACAGATAATCAGGAGCATTATCGATCAGTTGTCTTATGAGAAACGATTCTTCGTACTTCATGAACAAAGGATGAGGTTGTCTGGTTGTGCGAAACCCTGCTCTCTCCGGCGCGTCGTGATGTATGATGTTCCCGTGCTCTGGAGTATTCCTTGTATCAATCGCTTTTCGCCTAACCATGAAATGATTTCGGCTCCCGCCCGATAGCATAAGGGATGAACTGCAAATTACGCTAGTTCTACTCTGCAGGCGAAAAATTGTGATCGGGTAAATGGGTAATCTGAAATTGATGACGCTGTCTTTGTTGCGATTATTTGCAATCCGGGATGCGGCGAAGACGTATCGACCGACCACCTGTTTGGCTGTTTCGACCATGTCAAACTGGCTGGGCGGCCTTGCGGCCGCCCAGGAGGCGAATTGTTCGGGAGGTGCCACATTCGCCTCTTTAGCAAATTGAAGCAGAACGACGTATGAAATGCTGACGCGTAAGCGTTCTCGCGCTCAGAACTTGAACTCGGCCAGGTTCTCAGGCGTTACGATCTTCGCTGGTCCGAGAACAAGTTCGCCGTCGGCGCCGATCGTATATTCGCCAAGGCGTCCGGCGGCAAAGGTTTCGCCTTCCTTGCCGGTGATCTTGCACTGTGCGAGGGCCTGGGCCGTGTGGTAAGTCAGATACCCGAGGTCAGCAACATTCCACCAGATATCCTGCGCTGAGCCGTCCTTGATGTATTTCGAGATTAGGGTTGCAGGTGCCAGCCCTGTCAACTTCACCTTGCCAATGAGGCCAGCTTCATCGAGCGCCCGTGCTGCGGCCGGAAGGCCGATACCGGCGGGAACGATGATTGCCTTGAGGTTCGGGAAGGCCTGAACCAATGCAAGCGCCTGCTGTTGGTTGATCTGCTCGCTTTCTTCGCCATAGGCGACCTGTACAAGTTTCAGCTTGGCGAATTTCGGGTCATTTGCAATCTTCGACTTCATCAGGTCGATCCAGGCATTCTGGTTCGTCGCGGTCGGTGTAGAAGAGAGAATCGCAAACTCCCCTTCGCCGTCTATGAGATTGTAGGCGCTTTCGAGCATCATTTCCGCAAGACTGTCACCCTTGGCCTGGTTCACAAAGATCGATCGGGCGCTCGTCTGGACGTCGGAATCGTAAGAGATGACACGAGCGCCATTGGCTGCAGCGCGTTTGAGGGCAGGGGCGACGGCGTTGGCGTCGTTAGCGGAGATCGCAATCACCCCGACCTGTTGGGAGACGAGGCTGTTTATGAACTCAACCTGCGCTTCCGCCGTGCCCTGTGAGGGGGCAACCTGGATCAGGTTGCCCCCGATTTCCTTCTGCGCCTCCTCTGCGCCGGTCTTCGCGACCTGGAAGTAGGGGTCCGTATCCAGTTTCGGCAAAAAGCCGACCGTAACGGGTTCGCTGGAGCATTCCTGCGCCAGAGCCGTCACGCCCTGGGGTATGAGCAAAGCGGTTGCGAGCAGTGCAAGCTTGATTGCATTCATGTCAGTCCTCCTTGGTTTGTGAGCTTTGTCGGGGCGCTATCAATGTGATGATATTTCAGCGCCAACCTTGTTTTCCCGTCGCGCCGGCGGCGCGATGACCGACATGACGGCGGTCGAGAAATTACCGAGCAGCAGTGAACCGATCAGAAGAATGCCGATCACCATGCCCTGGATGTCGCCGCCGATCTGGTTGAGCGCAAGAATGTTGCGGATCGCGGCAATTAGGATCAGTGCCAGCAGAACGCCGGTGAGCTTTCCCTTTCCGCCGAAGACACTGACCCCGCCGAGAAGCACGATCGTGATGACGTCGAGCTCCATTCCCAGTCCGTTGTTTGCTCGTGCATTCGACAGACGGGCTGTGTAGACGATCGCCGCGATGGCGCAGATGGCACCTGTTACGATAAACAAAGCTGTGATCAAGCGCCGTGAAGGGATACCCGAATAGATGGCGACATCGGGATTTCCGCCGACTGCATAGATGCGACGCCCTGTGGCCATGCGCTGCAGAACGATTGCCATGATGGGCGCGAGCACGAGAAACGGTGTCAGCACCCAGGGAATGGGCGTGCCGGGAACATTGTTGATGCCGAAGTCGACAAGGGCATCCGGAAGGACGTTGATAGATCCTGTGCCAAGCAGGATGTAGCCAACGCCGCGAAACATCGCCATGGTGCCGAGCGTCACCACCAGGGATGGAAGGCCGATATAGGCGACCAGATATCCATTAAGCAGCCCGAGCGCCGCGCCGCAGGCGACGGTAAGCAGCAGGGCGAGCACCAGCGGGAGCTCGGCCTGGATCATGAGGCCGAAGAGAACACTGGTCAGGCCAAGGATTGATGCGACAGAAATATCGATTTCGCGAGTTATGATCAACAGTGTCATCGGCAACATGATCAGCGCCTTCTCGGCCGCGCTTGCCATCATTTGCGAGATATTGAATTCCGAGAGAAAGTTCGGCACGAAGAGTGCGCCAAAGACGACGACCAGAATGCAGACGGTGGCGAGAAGCGCGTCCAACGGGTCGATGAATGCGAACAGTTTTCCCATTTTCTCGCCTCCTCAATGCGCCCCGGCGCGTCGCGACCGCTTGACGATCGCAGCGTCGATGCTGATGGCAACCAGAATGACCAGACCGTAGATGCCCTGTAACCAAAGAGGATCGACACGCACCAGCGTGAGGCCGTTGCGAATGACGAGCAGGGTTATGGCGCCAAGGGCGATCCCGAACAGGGAACCGGCTCCTCCTCGTATTGCGACCCCACCGACCACTGCCGACGCGATCACCGTGAGTTCGAAACCAGTTGCGACACGCGCATCCACCGTCGCGTAGCGGGATGCCCAAAGGACTCCGCAGATGCCGGCAAGCAGACCGCATAAGCCAAAAGCAAGGAAGATCCTTCTCTTGACTGGGATACCGATCAGTGCGGCTCCATCCGGGTTTGATCCCGTGGCGAACAGCTCACGGCCAATCGTCGTGCGGTTCAGAAGAAATGAGGCCACGAGCATGATAACAAGGACGATGATGACAACGAGCGGAACGCCGAATAGCTTGTAGCCGGTCATTGCGAGCCACGCGGCGGGCACTTCATCGGCACTGATCTGGTCGCCTGCTGCCCACAGGCTGTTGAAACCTCGGTAAAGCGATAACGTGGCGAGTGTCGCGACGATTGCGGGAATCCGTCCGAAGGTGATGATAGCGCCGTTGAACAATCCCGCTATGATGCCAACGGCGCTTCCTGTGAGGACGCCACCAACAACGCCGATTTCCGGGTAGGCTGCTATCGTGCTTGCGGATGCATAGGCTGCGAGGCCGATCGTGGAGGCGATCGACAAATCGATGCTCCGCGTCAGCAGAATCAGCATTTGTCCAAGCGCAGCCAGCATGAGCAGGCTGACATCCATCGATACTGCGGTCAGGTTCGCTGTGCTGAAGATGCGGGGATTGATCATTGCCACCGGGATAACGATCGCGGCAATGGCGGCGACGAGGCCCATTTCACGGCGCTTGAAAATATCGAGCCAGTGGTTAGCGTGTTTCCGGGCAGTGACCTGGTTTTGGGTTACGGTGCCCGTTTCGTCCGCGGTCGCTGCCAACAGTACGGATTCCTGCGTGGCTTCTCCACCCACAAACTCCGCTGTCTGCTGGCCTTCGCGTAGCACGATGATTCGGTTGCACATGCCGAGCAGTTCCGGCATTTCCGAGGATATGAGAATAATAGCAATGCCGTCTGAAGCGAGGCTAGCGATCATCGCCTGTACTTCCGCCTTGCTGTTGACGTCGATGCCCTGGGTCGGCTCATCGAGGATGAGAAGCTTCGGCTTCGTCGCGAGCCATTTGGACAGCACGACCTTCTGCTGGTTGCCTCCGGACAACTCCTTTACAGGCTGATCGAAGCTCCGAAAGCGCAGGGAAAGCCGTTTCAATTCATCGCCAACCAGCTCGATGGCCGATCTGCGGCTGTAGAAGCCACGCGGGGAAGCCTGATCGAGCACCGCAAGGCTGGCATTGTCGAGAATAGAGAAGTCCATAACAAGGCTCTGGCCGAGCCTGTCTTCTGAAACGTAGGCGATGCCTGCTGCGATTGCCTCTTTCGGTGCCGCAAAGGTCACGCTCTGCCCGGAAAATTCTATCGTGCCCTCACTCGCGTGGTCGATGCCAAAAAGGACGCGAGCGATCTCGGTTCTTCCGCTGCCGACCAGACCTCCGAACCCCACAATTTCGCCGGCGCGAACCTGGAAGCTGATGTCGCGAAAAGCGCCGGCGCGGGTCAGTCCATGCACATCCAGCACCACGTCGCCGAATTTGGAAGGCCGGTCGGGGTAGATTGCCTTCATTTCTCGCCCGACCATCATCTTGATAGCGCGCTCACGGCTCACGTCCGAGATGTGTTCGACGCCGACCATTTTTCCGTCTCGCAGAACAGCAATGCGATCGGAAACGCGATAGATCTCGTCCATGCGGTGGCCGACGAACATCATGGCAACGCCACGGGTCCGCAGGTCGTCGACCACTTCGAAGAGTTGTTCTACTTCGCGCTGTGAAAGGGCTGCTGTTGGTTCGTCCATGATCAGGACACGCGCTTTGAGTGAAAGCGCACGAGCGATTTCGACGAGTTGCTGCTCGGAAGTGCTGAGCTCGCCGAGCCTGGTCTCCGCTGTGACACGCAGCCCCACCATCGCGAGGACCTTCCGGGCTTCCGACACCATAGTCGACAGATCGATGATCCCGCCGCGGCCCCTGGGCATATGTCCAATAAAGATGTTCTCTGCGACCGAGAGGTCGGGAAACAGGCCCGGATGCTGGTGCATGACCGCGATACCGAGCTTTTGCGCATCTGCGGGTGAATTAAACACCTGCGCTTTGCCATCGACTTCGATTGTGCCGATGGTCGGGGAATAGACACCGGCCAGCAATTTAACGCAGGTGCTTTTTCCCGCGCCGTTTTCCCCAAGCAGGGCGAGGACCTCGCCGGCGCGCAAGCTGAAACTCACGCCCTCCACAGCAACTGTACCGCCAAATATTTTCGAAATGCCATCAAGTCTCACAACCGCATCGGTTGATGCCTGAGACAGGTTTATAGGCGCATTTTGCATGAACCCTCCCTTTAAAAATGGCTGCCCAGCTCAACGCGTGTACGTCGATCTCCTCTTGCTAGGCAATATTTTTTTAAGTTGATATAATAAAGATTGTCAAGCCACAGCTGCCAACATTCTCTGTGCTGCGTTCTGACCGAGGAACAAGCAAGCCTTGACCCGTATGGCGCTTTACGCCGATAGTCGTGCCGCGTGCCGAGTGCGCAACGGGCGTGAGCATGCAGGGAGTGCCAACTTGTCGGGAAAAGGAAGCAATTCCGTCAAGCTCAGACACTATAATGAGCGGTTCGTTCTCGATGCCATTCGCCGTCTGCGCGAGGCCTCGAAATCTGAGCTGGCGCGCGCCGCGAGTTTGACGCCGGCCGCCGTTGCCGCAATCGTCGATAGGCTGGAGGCCGCCGGATTTGTAAAGCAGGTTGGCAAAAGATTTGGGCAGCGTGGCACGCCCTCGATCCTGTACAGGCTTAATCCCAAGCGTCTCAACAGTATCGGCATCAAGATTGGCCGCCGGGCGCTGCAGGCGGTCATGATTGATCTGGAAGGCGAGGTTCAGGGTTGGGAGGAGCATGAATACGACTTTCCCGATCCAACTGTTGTCTTGAAGGTTGGAAATGCTGCGCTCGCAACGTTGATGCATCAGGCAGATCGGTCCATGGAAACGGAAATCGCTGGGCTGGGTATCGGGGCGCCGTATTTTCTTGGCGGCTGGAGCGAGGAGCTTGGCTTTCCTGGAGATTTGGATACTCGGTGGACTCGCGTGGATCTAGCAGCTTTTTTTGAAGTCGATAAAAAGCTCCCTGTATTCGTCGAAAATGATGCCTCGGCTGCGGCCTTGGCCGAACTCAATCTCGGCGTCGGTTCCGGCTTCAAGGATTTCATGCATATTTCGATCGATACTTTCGTTGGCGGGGGTCTCGTTCAGAACGGTCAACTTCACACTGGAGCGCACGGCAATAGTGCAGCTTTGGGCCCCTTGCCGGTTTCAGCTTCAAACCTAAATTCCGTGGCCGGACAGCACACTCGCTTTCGCAGCCTCTTGCACCGAGCATCCATCTATGTCCTGGTCAACCATCTGCGCGCTCACGGCGTTGAGATTAACCGGGTGCGCGAGCTGGAGCCCTTGGCAAGCTTGGCCCGTGAACCGCTCGTCGAGTGGATGGACGATTGCGCCGGCGCGCTGGCTGAGGCGATCATCGCCATCACTTCGATAATCGACCTCGAAGCGATCATTCTCGACAGTATTTTGCCTAGAACCATACATCTCGATCTGCTGAGCAGGGTTCAGCGCGAATTCACACGCGCTGGTGCCGTAGGCATCGTTCCGCCCGAGATCATAAGCGGGCAGTTCGGTGCGACGGCCTCTCCCGTTGGAGCGGCCACATTGCCGATTTCAGCACTTATCGCCCCTGACAGCGATACGTTAATGCTGGGCAAGCACAAGCGTGGTCTCGGCAACAGTTTATCGGTGCTTTAGTAGCCAACGCTAATTGGATGAGCGTACTCTGCTATTGATCAGAGATATCGAGGTTTTTTCCGAACTGGTGGATTTTCGGTTCGTATCACTTCAAGAGCTTTTCTGCTCTTCAGGCGCAACACTTGGAACTGGTTGTTGCCGGACCGCAGAAGGAATTTGTTGCTGCGGAGTTCTCCGTCAGCCACCGATCACGGGGTTTGCAGCTTGCCGGTCGTGCGGCCAGCGTCACCTCGATTTTGTCCTCGACCATGCGCGTCGACGATGCGCAGTAGAGGGCCATCGGTCGATTTCCGTCACTAACTTCAAAGGTCAGCTTGG
Organism: Shinella kummerowiae; assembly: GCF_009827055.1. Taxonomy (GTDB): domain Bacteria; phylum Pseudomonadota; class Alphaproteobacteria; order Rhizobiales; family Rhizobiaceae; genus Shinella; species Shinella kummerowiae. Next base: position 993 of record NZ_WUMK01000018.1, on the reverse strand, counting down.
CCGCTGGATCGAGCCGAACGTGATCGGAAACCTTGCGGATGATCGCGGAGAACTTGCCCGCTGGCATATGGCTCCGGCCGTCCTCATCGATATCCCAGAGCTGGATGAACATCTCCGACCAAGCTTCCGGGTTGGCGCCACAGTCGAGTGCCGAGAACGCGCCCGCCTTGACCTCGGTGACATGGTAGCCTGCCTTCACTGGCTGCCCTTCGTACAGAAACACCAGCGGCGCTTCCGGCGCGGTCGCCAGCCCATCGAGAAGCTGGCCAAGCGTGACATCGGAGGAAACGGCCTTGTCGATTGCGGTCATGTGCGCTACTCCTATTGTTCAATGATTCAAGGATTATTGAAATATGGACGAGCGTCAAGCCCTTACGTCATTCGCGGCCCTGTCGCAGGAAACGCGCCTCGCCATCGTCCGCACACTGGTTGTCGCCGGACCGGAAGGACTTGCCGCCGGCCTGATCGCCGAGCGCATGGGCGTCTCGCCGTCGAATGTGTCTTTCCATCTGAAGGAACTGGAGCGATCGGGCCTGATCACGCAGCGACGGGAATCCCGTTCGATCGTCTATAGCGCCAGCTACGATACCTTGGCCGATCTCGTGAAATTCCTGATGGACGACTGCTGCGCAGGGCATCCGATCATTCGTGAAGGCGTTGAGCGCCCCACTGGCTGCTGCAAGACGGATGCTGCCCGGAGCGAGGGCGACATCGTTGCGTAATCCAGGCGTTCCCGTTGGCGTTGTCGCCGCGCTCGGCCTGACCCAGATCATCGGCTACGGCACACTATATTACAGCTTCAGTATTCTGGCGCCCGGCATGGCGACGGATCTCGGCATCAGCGTCGCGCAGGTGTTTGCCATCTTCTCCGCGTCACTGTTCGTCGGCGGTCTCTCGGCACCCTATATCGGCCGGCAGATGGATGGCGTCGGCGCAGCGACCGTCATGGCGATTGGCTCGGTGCTGTCCGCCTTGACCCTGATCCTCTGCGCT
>NZ_WUMK01000017.1 GCF_009827055.1 Shinella kummerowiae | reverse complement strand
GGCGCAGAGGGTCAAGGTCAGCGCGGACAATGCCGAGCCGATGGCCATCACCGTCGCTGCGCCAATGCCGTCCATCTTCCGGCCGATATAGGGTGCCGAGAGGCCACCAACGAAGAGTGACGCGGAGAAGGCGGCCGCGCCGGAAGCGCCGCTGGTCGTTCTCTACGAAGGGCAGCCAGTGAAAGCGGGCTGCCACGTCACCGAGGTCAAGGCAGACGCGTTCTCGGCACGCGACTGTGGCGCCAATCCAGAAGCTTGGGCGGAGATGTTCATCCAACTCTGGGATATCGACGAGGACGGCCTGAGCCAAATGCCGGCGGGCAAGTTCTCCGCGATCATCCGCAAGGTTTCCGATCACGTTCGGCTCGATCCAGCGGCCAAGCTAGGGCTGCTCAAGCGACACCGACCACTGCTGGAAGCCATCGCCAGTGAGAAATATGATCGAGCAAGATCTGCCGATGATCGGATTCTCCAAATCCGTGCAGATGACCTGTTGACCGCGCGAATGGGGCAAGGAGGCGATCGATCGGAACGGAGAGACATGACACCTCGCCCAGTCGGGTTCATGGGTTTTCCGCCCTTGACTCCGCGCCTTCTCACCTTCGGTACGCGAATGCCTCATGAAAAAGTGAACGCGCATATTGGGCGAAACAAATAGCCTTCGATGGGCCTAAACTTCTTGTGCGCAGGTTATGGCTTCGGCGACACGGCGATGGACCACTTGAGCGGGATGTCGGCACGTGTGAGCAGGTTGCGGAAATGCGCGTAACGGATGCCGCGTGTGTGGACCAGGTTCCTTCGACAAGTCGCTGAAGGGGGGAGTTAACTCTACCGTTGCAGACTAAAATTACTCCACTACCCCCAGTTCAACAAATGCTCGCCGCTGTTCTTCGCTGGCTGCACCTTCAGTATAGACACGGAAAGCCTTGCCCTGAGACTTTAGCGCTTGCGCCGCCTTCAGCGCATCCGGGTAGAGTAGTTTTGGCTCATGCTGCCGGTTCTCACTGAAAGGATCGATCGAACTCAACGCGATGATCTGGAACATCGTGCTCATAACATCCTCCCACACGCCTTCAGGTGAATCAGCCTTCGTTTCCGTCGGACACAAAATCTTCCGGGACATTACTGCGGGCAGCCCGGAGCGCCATAGCCTTGTCGATCCACCTTTCCTTCAAGACGGCCTGCAACGCAAAAGCGACTTCCTCGGCGGCCCAGTTCGCGTCCTGCATTTCGCGCATGAGGGCGGTCAGTTTCTCGTCGAGGATGCTGCGCAGTTCGCCTGTCCTTGGGATTACGCTATCGTTGGCCATGTTGTCCTCGAAGGTTTATGTCATCCAGGACAACGCCGCTTTGACGGAGAGGTTTCATCATGCGCAAGCCAACGGCCGGGAAAATGGCAATTCTGTCGTGCGACCGGTTAAAGAAGCCGGGGTGGAGTTTCGGCGCTCCGAAAGCTTCATTTGCCTTCCCCGGAGGATGACGTATGGCCCGGGATTGACTGGAAGGCCGGCGACAAAAGAGACTTCCCCTGTCGCCGGCACATCACGCTTATCGCCGGTAGCGAAGGCGCTCCTTCTCGATCTCGGCTGGGCCATAGGGATCGAGCGTTTCGTCGAAGCGAGTCCAGCCCTGTTCGGCATAGGCCGCGCGGCGGACGTCCGGATCAACCCAGTTGGACCGGCGCAGAATTGCTTCGGCATCGGCGTAGACGCTGTCATCGACGCGCGCCGTGACAAGCGTGCCGCCGCGGCGCACACCCTCGGCATAGACATGGGCATGCTCTTCGGAGACGCCGGATTCGGTCATCGCACCGATGAGGCCACCCGCTGCGCCGCCGGCAACGGCGCCGGCGGCGGCGCCCGCTGCTGTAGCAGCGAGCCAGCCGGCCGCGACGACCGGACCCACGCCCGGGATCGCCATGATACCAAGGCCCGTCAGGAGACCGCCGACACCACCGACCGCGGCGCCGATACCGGCACCAGCGCCGGCGCCTTCCGCCGCATTGGTCTCCTTGGTGTAGCGATCGTCGGCATTGTTCGAGACGATGCTGATGTCGTCGGACGGCACGCCGCGCGCTTCAAGGGCGCTGACTGCTGCGCTTGCATCCGAATAGTCGTCAAAAAGTCCGGTTACGGTCTTCATGGAAATTTCCTCCGATTTGGATTAGTTGGCGACGATATTGCCCTGGTAGTCGAGCGCGACATTCACAGAGTTGCCGTCCTTCATTGCCGCGCCGCGCCAGACGCCCTTGTCGTCGAGCTTCAGGCCAATGATATCGGCATAGCCGGCCTCGACTATGCGCTCCTTCGCCTGGTCCTCTGTGAAGCTGTTGGCGCCCTCAACAGGCGCCGTCGCATTCTTGCTGTCGGGCGTCGCGACAGCCGGTGTATCGCCGTCGGTCGCCTGCGTGGTGGAGGTTTGGGCATAGGCGCCAAACGTCGACGCGCCGACAAGCGCGGCGGCAAAAATAAGCTTTTTCATGATGTTATCCTCGTTTCAGCCGAATAGGCTCAGCCTGAAAACTCGAACGACCCCGCTAAGTTCCATGCGCAGTCGATAGATTTTTGACTGATGAAAAGGGGGCTGATACTGACATGCGGCCCATTTGGGCGGACGCGGCTGCAGCCTACAACTGTGTCTCCATTGCGCTCACGATAGGGGCCTTCCTTCCGCTCGAACACGAGTCGCTTTGCACGGCGGTTGAAATCTTGTGCGAGAGAACCTACCGGCATCTGCCCCATCGAAATCGAGACGTCACGAGGTTGCATCTGACTTTCTTCGGAGCGCCTGCACGCTCTCCGCGTCGCGAGAAGAGTACCTATGATGCCGCGGAACGTCCCGCGGCCCATACGCGTTTAGCTCGGCCAACTGGAACGAGGATTTACGATGTCACACCGTAAGGAACAGAAATCCGACCTCTCAAACGAAGAGGCTATCGACCGCGTCTGGGAGCTTGCCAAAGATATTGACGTCTGCATGTTCGTGACATGGGACGGAGAATATACCCGCGCCAGGCCCTTATCAGCGCGGGTCCATCGCGAGGAGAACGCCATCCACTTTCTGGTCAATGCCGACGGCGCCAAGAATGATCAGCTTGAACGATTCCCAAAGGTCACCATGGCCTGGAGCAACAACAGCGGCTACAAATATGTGACGATATCGGGCCATGCAAAGGTCAGCAATGACCGGCCAACGATTGAACGGCTTTGGGAGAAGACCGACAAGGCCTGGTGGAACAACGCACAGGATCCCGAGATCCGATTGATAACCGTTGTTCCTGACGAAGCCGAGCTATGGGACAGTCCTGGGAAACTCGTGGCGACAGCAAAGATGGTGATGGCCGCGGTGGCCGGAACGAAACCCGATGTGGGCGAAAACGCCAAAGTTGATCTTTAAGCGCCGTGTTGGAGGCCTAAGCCTCCGCCATGGTCAACGTTCCGTGGAACATCAGCCGTTTCAAAGAGTTGACGCACCATGCTGCGAACATTCGCTCGCAGGCAATTGGAGGTCTTAATATGGGTCGCGGTATTCTTCTCTGGCTTCTCGGCATTCCCTTGCCGATCGTCATCCTGCTTGTTCTCTTCCTGCGATAGGAGGCGGACATGTCCCTTTACGGCTCTGATGTCTCCGACGTCGGCGTGGAATCCAGCACGCCGGCGCTCGCCTGGGGTCCCGTCATCGGCGGCTCGGTCGCGGCAGCCGCCACGACGATCATCCTTCTTCTTCTAGGGTCCGGCGTCGGCCTCACGATGGTTTCGCCCTGGGCAGGGGAAAGCGCGTCCTTTACAGCGGTCAGCGTGACGGCGGCAATCTGGTTCGTCGTCGTGCAATGGCTCGCTTCAGCGTTTGGCGGCTATCTCACCGGCCGCCTTCGCACCAAATGGGCCGGCATCCATACGGATGAAGTCTTCTTCCGCGACACGGCGCATGGCTTCCTCAGTTGGGCCTTGGCGACAATCGTCGTTGCAGGTCTGGCCGGATCCGCCTTTACGTCGCTTGCCGGGACGGGCGTACAGGCCGCATCAACCGCAGCAGCAACGGCGACGGTTGCAGGCTCGGCCGCGGCAGCAAACAGCGATGCGTGGCCCGACTCGGCCACCGGCTACTTCACGGACCTTCTGCTTCGTCCGCAGGATCTGTCGACCCGGGCGCAGGGGGATGACGCGTCGGCCACCGCCGAGATTTCCCGCATCCTAGTGCAAGGCGCGGTAAACGATGGCGTTCCGGAAGCCGACCGGGCGTATATGTCCGCCATCGTCGCGTCGCGGGCCGGCGTGACACCGGAGGAAGCGCGCGCCCGCGTTGACCAGGTCCTGCAGCAGGTCGAGGATGCGAAGAATGCCGCGCTGAAAGCCGCCGACGAGGCGCGCAAGTCCGCCGCGACGGTGGCGATGCTCGGTGCCTTGTCGCTGCTTGCCGGTGCGTTCATCGCCTCTGCTTCGGCCGCTCTCGGTGGACGTCAGCGTGACGACGAAGAAGCCGCATTGATCGTCAAGCGCTAAACCTGATGGAAGCCGCCTCCCGGGGCGGCTTCTTTCTCTAAAGCAGATTTATTGTGCGGTGCAGCAACCATATCGCCGCTGATGGGTTAGGGTGTATGCGCCAATCCGGCGCGCCCCTGGAGCCCCCCATGAGATCCCTGTCCGATACGCTCGAACGCCTTGCCCGGTTGCGCGCGGTGAAGCCCGCCGCCCCGAGCGGCTCCATTCTCAGGAAACTCGATCAGTTTGGGAGCAATCCCGGTGCTCTGACCGCATGGCACCATGTGCCCAAACATCTGCCTCCCGCTGCGGCCTTGGTGGTGGTATTACACGGCTGCACGCAAACCGCCGGCGGTTACGACGCCGGCTCGGGCTGGTCGGACCTGGCCGAAGACTACGGCTTCGTCGTTCTCTTTCCCGAACAGGTCCGGCAGAACAATGCGAACCTCTGCTTCAACTGGTTCAACACCGCCGATACGCGGCGCGACGACGGCGAGGCCATGTCCATCCGGCAGATGATCGCCACGGTGGTCGCCGAACACCGCATCGACGAGCGCCGGGTCTACATCACTGGCCTCTCAGCCGGCGGCGCCATGGCGAATGCGATGCTGGCCTGCTATCCGGACGTCTTTGCCGGCGGCGCGATTATCGCCGGCCTCCCCTACGCAGCTGCCTCCACCGTGCCGGAAGCATTCGATCGCATGCGCGGGCAAGGCCTTCCCAAAACGAACGCCCTGCAGGCAAGCCTGCATGCCGCCTCACGGCATGAGGGTGCGTGGCCGACGGTTTCCGTCTGGCACGGAACGGGTGACAACACGGTCGTGCCGGAAAATGCGGCCGCGATTGTCGCGCAGTGGCGCGGCGTGCATGTACTGCCGGAACAGCCGACATCCTCAGAGACATTCGCCAAATATTCCCGGTCGGTCTGGCGCGACGAACGCGGCACAGATGCGATCGAACTCTATCGAATCCCCGGCATGGCCCACGGTACACCCGTCGATGCCTCCACCGGCTATGGCCGTACCTCGCCCTTCATGCTGGATGTCGGTGTTTCCTCAACCGTAGAAATCGCAAGGACCTGGGGACTCGCAGCCTCCTTCGAGCGCCGCGAGCGCCCCAAGGCAGAAGCTCTTGCCGAACGGCCGGCCACAGCCCCGCGCAATGGCGCTGGAACCAAGATCCAATCGGTTATCGAGAACGCTCTGCGCTCGGCCGGGCTGATGAAATGATGTGACCTTGCCTCGCCCAACACGGCGGAGCACGGTGCTCCGTCGTTGCGCAAGGAAGAGCCGACGGTCCGATCGCCATAATGCCGACAGCGAGGGGCGTTGGTTCCGATGTGATAAAACGGAGCCTCGGCGCCGACGAATCCAGCATGCACTACGCGTCATCCGCAGTCGTCGAGGTCTACATTGCCGGCCGCATTCGAGGCTAACATCTGACGAAAACTTTAGGCCTTCTTGAGTGCCTCGGGTTTGTGCGCTGCCCGCTTGCCCGATTTGTCGCTTTCGACAATGAACTGAGAATCGCTTTTCGTGGCCTTGACAGTGTGGTCCTTGATCTTCGTTTTGCTTGTCTGCTTCCTCACGACCCTGCCTTCGGTTTCGCCGTGGCTGGTCTCCCATTTCACTTTATCGCCTTTTTTGAGCTTCTCGCTCATCTTGGTCTCCCAGCGACGTCAATCGGGGTTCGCCACTGAGGGAGGCTTGATGTGTGCGGGTTCCCTTTCCCTGTCGCCGCGTGCGAATTCGTCGTCGGCTTGCTGATTGACCCGGGTCACATCATCCGAATTTTGGTCGCTCAATTGCCCCTCCTCCCCCGCGCGCCTCCAATGGTCGGCATGCCGACCGTCCGGATGGCCTTCGTCCTCCCAGATTTTATAGGCCCGCTCACGTTGCCGCTGCTCCTTGTCCACCATTTCAGTCTCCGCGATTTTTGAGCCGATCCACGAACAAAAAGCCCGGCATCGAACCGGGCTTCAGGTCTACTGAAATACCTGTCAGTGATGATGTTCGGGCATTTCCTTGAGTTGGTCCTTGGTCCAAGTCGTCACCGCGTGAACGTCGCCGTCCTCGTCGCGCATGAACTCAAGATCCGTCAGCGGAACGCCAACCGGCTTCGCACCGATGCCAAGGAACCCACCGACGTCGATCACAGCGGTGCTTCCAGAGCCAGCACCGTGGACATGGTCGAGGGTGCCGACCTTGTGGTCGTCCGCCCCGTAAATGGTTGCGCCTTCCAGAACGTCAAGCGTCAGTTCGGCAGCGGTGAGGCGTACGTGATTTGTGTGGTCCATGTCGGTTTCCTCCATTTGAATAGGAGTGCTGAAAACCCGCATGGTTGGCCTTTGTTCCGCACGGACCTCACTTTCGGTCTAACGCATACTCCGCTTGGTGACTCGTTGTTCAACGAAACGACGGCCGCCCGTTTGGCCCAATCCTCAGCCCTTTGAATTAGATACCTGGCGTGCAGCGAGCGGGATGCAGTCATGGAGTGTTGCGCCACATCATTTCCGCTTACCGACGCAGAAAATATTTTAGAGCGGCAGGAACGTCGTCCCTGATCAACGGTTTCTCGAGTCCCAACCTCTCAAAACAGTGATCGGAAACGTCAAAATGGCTTCGGAGAAGACGATTAACGACCTCTTCCTTGATACACTCAAGGACATCTACTTCGCCGAAAAACAGATACTGAAGGCATTGCCCAAAATGGCGCGTGCGACCCAGTCGGAGGACGCCAAAGCCGGCTTCCTGCAGCACCGCGACGAAACCCAGGGCCAGATCGAGCGCCTCGAACAAGTCTTCGAACAGCTCGGCAAATCTGCACGCGGCAAGACCTGCGAGGCCATCCAGGGCATCATCGCGGAAGGCGAAGAAATCATGGAGGACTACAAGGGCACCACTGCCCTCGATGCCGGCCTCATCTCCTCGGCCCAGGCCGTCGAGCACTATGAGATCGCCCGCTATGGCACGCTCAAGGCCTGGGCGACGCAGCTTGGCCTCAAGGACGCGATTCCGCTTCTGGACGCCAACCTTCAGGAGGAGATTGCGACTGACCAGAAGCTGACGGCGCTGGGCCAGTCCTCGGCAAACGCCAAGGCCCCGACAAAGAAAGCCAGCTAGACCGGTCATAAACAGATGAGGCCGCCGTTCAGGGCGGCCTTTTGTTTCCGTGCAACTTTGCCCTTAAACATATTGCTAAGGAGCCGCATCCATGGCCAAGAAAAGAACCGCCGTCTCTACGAGAGACGAAGCCGACATCGCCACGATCCACGACGTGAAGCTGCGACGCGGTGCGGGTGGAGAGCTTCACCAGACCGCAGAAGGCGAGACGCCCGTGCTGACGACTGCCCAAGGCGCGCCAGTAGCTGACGACCAGAACTCCCTTCGCGTCGGCCCGCGTGGGCCGCTTGTCGTGGACGACTTTCACTTCCGTGAAAAGATCTTCCATTTTGACCACGAGCGTATTCCAGAGCGCGTTGTTCATGCCCGAGGCTACGGCGCGCACGGCTTCTTCGAGACCTACGAGTCGCTCGCCGCCTATACCAAAGCCGATCTCTTTCAACGGTCCGGTGAGCGCACGCCGGCGTTCGTCCGCTTCTCCACGGTTGCCGGTAACAAGGGTTCAGCCGACCTCGCCCGCGACGTGCGCGGCTTCGCGGTCAAACTCTACACGCAGGAAGGCAACTGGGACCTTGTCGGCAACAACATTCCGGTGTTCTTCATTCAGGATGCCATCAAGTTCCCCGACCTGATCCATGCGGCCAAGCAAGAGCCCGACCGGGCGTTCCCGCAGGCACAGACCGCCCATGACAATTTCTGGGACTTCATCAGCCTGACGCCGGAAAGCATGCACATGGTCATGTGGACCATGTCGGACCGGGCCATTCCGCGCTCCCTGCGCTTCATGGAGGGTTTTGGCGTTCATACCTTCCGCTTCGTCAATGCCAAGGACGAGTCGACCTTCGTCAAATTCCACTGGAAGCCGAAACTGGGCCTCCAGTCCGTCGCCTGGAACGAGGCGGTCAAGATCAACGGTGCGGATCCGGATTTCCACCGCCGCGACCTCTGGCAGGCGATCCAATCCGGCAACTTCCCCGAATGGGAACTGCAGGTCCAGCTTTTCGACCAGGGGTTTGCCGATAGCTTCGATTTCGACGTGCTCGACCCGACGAAGCTCATCCCGGAGGAAATCCTCAAGCCGCAGCCGATCGGCCGATTGGTGCTAGACCGCATGCCGGACAATTTCTTCGCCGAGACCGAACAGGTCGCGTTCATGACACAAAACGTGCCCCCGGGCATCGACTTCAGCAACGACCCGCTGCTGCAGGGTCGCAACTTTTCCTATCTCGATACACAGCTGAAACGTCTCGGCGGCCCAAACTTCACCCATCTGCCGATCAATGCGCCGAAGTGTCCCTTCGCGCATTTCCAGCAGGACGGACACATGGCGATGCGCAATCCAGTCGGGCGGGTGAATTACCAGCCGAATTCGTTCAACGATGGTCCGCGTCAATCTCCGACGCACGGCCACCGTCCTTTCCCTGCCGAAGAGCAGGGCACCAAGGCTCGGCTGCGCCCGGAAAGTTTTGCCGACCACTACAGCCAGGCCCGGCAGTTCTTCGTCAGCCAGACACCGCCGGAGCAACGTCACATCGCAGCCGCCCTCACCTTCGAGCTCAGCAAGGTCGAAACACCGGCGATTCGAGAGCGAATGGTGTCGCACCTCCTGAACATAGACGAGACGCTCGCGACGACCGTAGCACAAAAGCTCGGCCTGCAGTCCATGCCGAAGCCGGCCGATGCGGCTGTTGCGACGCGCCAGGATCTCGACCCCTCGCCCGCGCTTAGCATCGTCGAGAACGGGCCGAAGCGTTTTGAGGGTCGCAAGCTCGGCATCCTCGTCACCGATGGCGTCGACGCCAAGCTGCTGAACGGGCTGATCAAGGCGGTTAACAAGGAAAAAGCCGTTTGCGAACTGATCGCGCCCAAGGTCGGCGGCGTCACCGCTTCGGACGGATCGTTGGTCAAAGCCCATCATATGGTTGACGGCGGACCGTCGGTCCTTTTCGACGCGGTCGCATTGTTGACCTCTGCCGAGGCCATCGACGACTTGGTGACAGAGGCGGCCGCGCGCGACTTCGTGGCGGACGCCTTCCAGCACTGCAAATTCATCGGTTACGACCAGTCGGCGATGCCGTTGCTGGCCAAGGCCGGGATCGCCGATGCGCTTGATGAGGGGATACTTGCCCTTCCAGGCGAGGGTGGACTTTCCCGTTTCGTCTCGGAACTGGGAAGGTTGCGCGTATGGAGCCGAGAGCCATCGGTAAAATTCGGCAAGGCATCGCCTCCCACCAAGTAACCCCGTGAGGAGCCTCGCCGCTGGCGAGAGAGACGGCGCCCCTCCCGGCTTCTGAATTTCAGATAGGGGCGCCAACGTAATGACGTGATGCTCAGAAACATCTCTATCTCCTTTTGCAGACGTTCAAGGGCCGAGCCAGGCAACCATGAACGCCCGCGATCTGGATGAGCCGCGTGGCCGGAAGCAATTGGACCGTGCGTGGAACCTTTCCCCGTCTTCGTCGTTTGCTCTCGCCGGCTTTTTGGGGAAAAGACATGAACGGGGACGAGGTATCGGCGCTGGCTGGAGATGACCGGTATAAAGTGTTGGTCGATGCGATTACCGACTATGCCATCTATATGCTGGACACGCAGGGTAACATTGTTAGCTGGAATGCCGGAGCGAGCCGTTTCAAGGGATATGAGGCTGCCGAAGTTCTCGGAACGCATTTTTCCCGTTTCTATCGTGTGGCCGACCGCGACAAGGGCCTGCCCTGTGTTGCCCTGACGCACGCTGCCGAGAAGGGCCGCTTCGAGGGCGAAGGTTGGCGGGTGCGCAAGGACGGATCTGAATTCTGGGCACACGTCATCATCGATCCCATACGGGACAATGCCGGCAGCTTAATCGGCTTTGCCAAAATCACGCGCGACCTTACCGAGAGGCGGCTGGCGGAGCAACAGCTTCGCCAATCGGAGCAGCAGTTCCGCCTTCTTGTGCAGGGCGTCACGGATTACGCGATCTACATGATGGATATCGACGGCCGGGTTTCGAGCTGGAATGCCGGCGCCACGCGCATCAAGGGCTATCGCGCCGACGAGATCATCGGGCAGCATTTCTCCCACTTCTTTCCAGAGCAGGACAGGCTTGCCGGGGTTCCGGACCGTGCGCTGGAAATCGCCCGGCAAGAGGGCCGCTACGAGTCGGAAGGCTGGCGGTTGCGGAAGGACGGCACGCATTTCTGGGCGAATGCCATCATCGACGCGATCCGCGACGACGACGGGATGTTGATCGGCTTTGCCAAGATTACGCGTGACATAACGGAAAAGCGTGACGCACAGGCAGCGCTCGAACTGGCCCGGGAGGAACTCTTCCAGGCGCAGAAGATGGAAGCCCTTGGCCAGCTAACCGGCGGTGTCGCGCACGACTTCAACAATCTCCTCATGGCCGTGCAGGCGAGCCTCGACCTTCTGAAGCGCCGCATCTCCCCGACGGCCGAGGCGCAATCCCTGATCGACAACGCCCTGGAGGCGACGCGACGTGGTGCCTCTCTGACCCAACGACTTCTCGCCTTCTCTCGCCGACAGGAGTTGGATTTCAAGCCTGTCGATCTCTGGAGCCTCATCCGCGGCATGACGGATATGCTACAACGGTCTATCGGCCCATTGGTATTGGTCGAAACACACTTGCCACTGAATTTGCCTTCGGTCCGTACGGACCCCAACCAGATGGTGAATGCGCTGCTCAATCTGGCTATAAATGCGCGGGACGCGATGCCGGATGGCGGCCGTCTTCTGATTGGCGCGCGGCTGGAGGCCGAGGCGGCCGCAACACATCCCGACCTGCAGAAAGGCGCCTATCTTTGCCTCTATATCCAAGATGAGGGACACGGCATGGATTCCGACACGCTCAGGAATGCAGTGTCACCCTTTTTCACGACCAAGGGCATCGGCAAGGGCACGGGGCTCGGCCTTTCCATGGTGCAGGGCCTAATGGCGCAATCCGGCGGAAAACTCGTACTCAAGTCCAAGCCGACCGCAGGCACCACCGCGGAACTATGGCTTCCGGTCGTTGAAGCTGGCGTCAAAGCCAATGGATGGGCACAGAAGGACGAGCCAAGCGTGCCTCGTCTGCCGGAGAGAGTTCAACCGCTCTGCGTTCTCGCCGTCGACGACGATCCCCTCGTGCTGATGAACACCGTCATGATGCTGGAAGACATGGGCCACACCGTCTGCGAGGCCGGCTCCGGCACGAAAGCGCTGGCGTTCCTCGCCGAGCGGCCTATCGATCTCGTCGTCACCGATCAGGCCATGCCACAGATGACCGGTTCCCAGCTTGCCGAAATCGTGCGCGAACGCTGGCCGGGCATACCCATCGTCATCGCCACGGGATACTCGGAACTGCCACCGGAGGCGCGGGCTGATCTGCTTCGCCTGTCGAAGCCGTTCAGTGAACGCCAGCTCCAGGACATCATACGCAGAGCCATGTCCGGAGAGACGCCGCTGCTCCGCCCTGAATACGATCGATGACCGGCCTGTCCCGCTTGACGAAAAGCAGGGACATGTTTCAACCTTCCCGTTAAAATCGTTCGACGCACTCGGGGGACATTAGTGCTGCGCGGGCTGAACATTGATTTCACGCTGGCAAGAGCGGCTGCGATGATCATCCTTGCGATGTTCGTCTCGCTTCTCCTCATGCTCGGCCTATGGGTCACCACGAGCTACCGGGATGCGGTCCGTCGCACCGAGGAGCGGGCCATAGCCGCCTCCAAGATTGTCGCCAGCAACGTGTCCCTGCTCAATTCGCTCGCTCGCCAGGCCCTTCAGCGCATCGACGAGACGCTCGGAGAGAATATCGTGCCGCCCGCCTCCGCGAAGGTGCGTAACATCAACGAGGCGGTCGCGGACTTGCCCGGCCAGGTCAAGGCCTATGTCGTGGATGAATCGGGGCTGACGCTTTATTCAACCGATCCGATGGTGAAGCCTATCAGCATTGTCGACCGGCCGTATTTTTCGGAACTGGCAAAGGGCGCCAGGCAGCATGTTTCGAGCCTTCTGATCAGCCGCCTGAATGGCGAGCAGATCTTTGCCTTCAGCCGCAGGCTGGAACGGAACGGCCGTTTCGCCGGGGCCGCCGTCGTTTCCTTCGAGGTCAAGGTTCTCGCTGATGTCTGGGAGGCCGTCGATCTCGGCCCGAACTCCACCGTCAGCTTCGCCCGTGCCGACGGCCAGCTCGTCGCGCGCTATCCGCTGGCCGACGGGCCGCTCGACATGAGCAAATACGTGCTGTTCACGGAGTACATACCCAAGGCGGACGCCGGCACCTACGAAGCCATATCGCCTCTCGACAGCGCCCACCGCATCGTCGCCTATCGGACCGTCGGAGGGACCGGGCTGATCGCGCTCGCCTCGGCGGATTACGATTTCGGCATCCAGCGGTTCTGGCGCGATGTGACGGTAGCGATCTCGGTACTGATCCTGGCGAGCGTCAGCCTTCTTGCCGCCGGTCAGTGGATTCGTTACCTTCGGCAACGCGAGGCCGCGCAGGCTCAGCTGCTCCGCAATGCCCTTGCGGACAACCAGCTGCTGCTTCGCGAAATCCATCACCGCGTCAAGAACAACCTGCAAGCCGTCCAGAGCATCATCCAGATGCAACGACTGGCCCCGGAGATCCAGCAATCGCTGACTAACCGCATCTCCTCCATGGTCGCCGTGCATGAGCAGATCTACCGGCGCGACGAATTTTCCCGCCTTTGCGCGCGAGACCTGATGACATCGGTGGCGGAGAAGCTGATCTTCGCGTATGGCGCGCCGGTGACCGTAGACTACGATATCGACGACCTTGCGGTTTCGACCGACAATGCCACCCCACTTGCTCTGCTGACCAGCGAGCTTCTCACCAACATCCTGAAATACGCCTTTCCGGACGGCCGCGCGGGTCGAATCTCCATCGCGCTTAAAGGCGCTGGAGAGCGGCGTGCCCGGCTGGTCGTGCATGACGATGGCATCGGCTTTGATCCGCAGGCTATAAAACAGGGAATGGGCAGCCGTCTGATCCGAGGCGTCGTCAGCCAGCTGAACGGCACTCACAGCTTTGACGGGAGCAATGGAACAACCTTCACCGCCGATCTGGAGATCGTCGAGCCGTAAACGCCGCCGCAGGTCAGATCGGTCTGCTCAGGGAGGGAGACCCCTTCACGGCGAAACGCCAGGGGCGTTCGGCGGCCTTGCTGATCCCGATGCGGACACCGCTTGCCAAAACGGGCGCGACGGATGGCGGGTATAAGCAAAATGGAGCCTCGAGAACCGAGAGCCCGTTCATTCCCCCGGTGACGCCGAGCGCCTTGCACAGATTGCCCGGACCGGCACAAAGCTTGCGCGCTTCGGTTACGCCGCGCCGCACTGTCATCGTCTCAAGCCCGTGCGTCGGCTCCAAAGCGCGGATGAGCACCGCACTGCCCTGCTCACAGACGATGTTGAAGCACCAGTGCAAGCGCCATAGGAGCGATAGACATAGGCGCGGCCTGGCGCCCCGAACATCGCCGCCTTCGCCGCCGTCTGTCCGCGGAAACTGTGGGACGCTTCGTCGTCTTGGCGGTAGGCCTCCGTTTCCACGACGAGACCGCCCACCCCATCGATCAGCAAGCAGGCTCCCAGGAGATCGACCGCGACGGCAAGCACGTCACGTGCGAAAAAACGTTCATCCATCGTCAACCCGCCGTCCGATTCTGTGACCGCGCATCCTCAGCGCGGTTTCGACGGTGGAACCCGAGGCCGTGTTGTCGAAAACACACCAGCTTCCGGCAGCGAGACATGTGCCGAAACCCGCGATCTCCGCCTCGCTGTAGCTGGAGTAGTAGATTTTCGGTGCGCCATGCAATCGGACATAGTCTGCCACTCCGGCACAAGATGCTCCAAATCACCTGCGCTCATCCGACTTAGGCGGTTGAGCAGGGGAAATTCGAGGCAGCCTCCGCTGTCGAGAATCTCCCCATCATCGATGATCCTGAAATCAAGGCAAGGAGCCAGCCCCGTCACCTTGAACGGCGCCGAGAACTTCCTAGCTTTTCGGAGAACAGCCACCGGGGGCGGGAATGGGCACGTCTTTCTCGAAAAGCGCATTCAAGCCGGATGAGCTCGGCACTCTAAAGCAGATATTCGATGAACTGACATCGCAGGCGTAATTCGATCCGTCGCTGAGGCTAAGGAGAGCTTCGCGAAATATCTACTCGAGACATTTCCGGCCGGCGCGTTCGATGCACGCGAGCACCGCTCGATGGTCGAGGCGTCCGCCCGAATGTTCTACACCAAAAAAGGTGCTGTATAGAACGGCACGCGCCTTCGGAGGAAAATCGTTTCATCCGAAGGCGCGTCGTTAACGGCAACACGCTAGCGACCTATCGCCTCGCAGTTTGCCCGTCGCGATATTCGTCATCCAAGGCCTCCTCCATCCAGGTCACTGCGCTGCCGTTGAGCGCCTCTGCCACTGCGAAATGCGTCACCGCTTCGGTCTCGCTGGCCCCGTGCAAGTGACCCAGATGCGGCGGGATTCAGATGATATCGCCGAAACCGACCTCTTCGATTGGCCCGTCCTCCTTCTGAACCCGGTGGCCGGGGGGATGGATATGCCAGGCCGTGCGGGCACCCGTGGTCGCACCACCGATAAGCGCTGGTGCATCCGCCTGGTAGAGCGTGGCGACGTTGACCTGGAGCCATGAATCTCATGACCGCGCGTAACGCAGGCCAAAACCCTTGCAACAGATGCACGCGCGGAAGACCAATCGATCGCACTCATCAACTTTCATCAGCCGGAACGCTCAGAAGGTCTGCGCGACAGGATGGCCGAGCGCCATGGCCCCCGCATACTGCGCCTGCGGTCCGGTCTGGAGCGGATGAAAGCGGGCGCCTTGTACATCGCGAAAGCAGCGCTCGAGCCCATTGCGCCTGTAGAACCCCGCACCGCCACTTAGTTCCAATGCTAGCTCGACGGCGCGTATCGCGTTGTCGGCGACCAAGGAGCGGCCAATCATCACCTCGTTGACCGTCTCAGCCGAAGGGGCATTCAGCTCCACGGTGTCCAGCATCCATCGGTGCGCCAGGCGTGCGGCGCGAAGTGACGTCTCCATTCGACCGGCCAGGTCGAGGCTGTGTGGCGTCGGCGTCTTGCGTTTCGCCAGATCCACCGCAAGATCGCGAGCATGCTCTGCGACGCCAAGATAAACGGCATAGATCAGCGGGAATGCAATCGTCGCAATGATCTGGAACAGCGGATGCCACTCTCCAGCTTTGCGCGAAAAGCTGACGCCCGTCTCGGGAATGAAGAGGTTGTCGATGACCACGTCATTCGAGCCGGTAGCGCGCATTCCGAGCACTTTCCACGTTTGCTCGATACGCACTTCCGGAGCCTTCATCGGGGCCGCGAAGTGGATTACCTCATTTTTCCCTTCAACCAATGCGCCGGTCATCAAAAGATCGCCTACCTCGGCTCCGGAGGTGAAGACCTTGCGGGCCGATATGCGATAGCCGCCAGCAACCCTGGTCGCATTACCGCTCCCGCCGATCCAGTCGGAGCCGCCGCTCGAGAGTAGTATCAGTCGCTCAGCTGCGACCCGCCTCAAAAGGGGCTCCGCCGCGGCTGCTTTCTGGTGGCGCCAACGCCAGGCCGGAATGGCAACTTGATGGGTATGCATCGAAAACGCGAGAGCGGTGGAGGCGCACGACTTGGCAAGCGTACGCAGCATGTTGGCGAGCTCGGATATTTCGGCGCCTCTGCCCCCTAGCTCGCGGGGAACACCGGCTTCCACGAGGCCTGCTTCCTTCAGAAGGGCGTAATTTTCGATGACGAAGCGGTCATCCTCGTCAAATTCGGCGGCGCTGGCGGCGAGCCTGGATGAAAGGCCGTGCGCGGTCGCTACGACGCCTCCTGCCTCATTGGTTGTATCGGCCGACAGTGAACCTGCCGGAGTGCTTGGCATGGCATTCGGTGACATGGGGTTTCCTCCTATAGTCGGGAGGATAAGATCGCCGGTGAAGGCGCGTCATTCTAGTTCAGCATCTGTACTGCCGCTATTTCCGGCGGCGTGGATGTGCTACGATACGTCGAGTGGCCGGGTTTGCGAGGTGGCCAGTGGAAGAGCGCGGAAGTTACGGCCAATTCTGTCCCGTATCAATGGCATCGGAAATACTGTGCAGTCGCTGGACCACATTAGTGGTACGCGAACTTCTATGCGGCAGCACACGGTTCAACGATTTGAGGCGCGGACTACCCAAGATGTCCCCGGCGCTGCTCTCCAAGCGCCTAAAAGAGTTACAGGCCGCCGGTGTTGTTGTCGCCTTGCCAAGGGCCACAGGTACAGTTGAGTATCGGCTCTCGGAGGCCGGCGAAGAATTGCGCCCTCTGATCATGGGGCTCGGCACGTGGGCGCAGCGCTGGATGGAATCGCGCATTACACTGAAAAACCTCGACCCGTCTCTGCTCATGTGGGACATGCGTCGCAGTCTCAATCTAAAGCTGCTGCCCGCGCGGCGGTGTACGATACAGTTTCTGTACTCCGAACTTCCTCCCTCACAAAAGAGCTGGTGGCTCGTGACCGAAAGAGGAACAGTTGACCTGTGCAACTTCGATCCTGGCCATGAGCTGGATCTTCTCGTGATGAGTTCGCTCCGCTCCATGACAGCAATCTGGATGGGATTGACAACGATCAAGCAGGAAGCCGACAGCGGTCAGTTGACGATCGAAGGTGACCCCGGGCTCGCGCGATCAATGCAGCAATGGCTTGGGCTGAGCCCATTCGCTTCCCTGCCTCGGCGAGTACAATAGCGCGTCACGTGGCGGGCGTTGTCTAAGCATAAGCCAAGCTAGACCACGTGTCCCGACAGGAACGCACCCTTGCCGGTCTGAAAAAGCGGGCCATATCGCTTCAGAAGATCCAAGCGGAGCCGAAGCAATTTCCCGTCGCGCCCTACCCATTCTGGTGATGCCGTTGAGCGGCTGTACCGGCGTCCAGTCGGCGCTCGATCCCGCAGGCGAGGAAGCGGCCGCGATCTACCGTCTCCTCCTTGTCATGGTGGTGGGCGGGACGTTGATCTGGTGTGCCGTCGTGGGGTTGCTTCTTCACGCGTCGCAAAGACGGAATGCACCCTGGAGCGAGAGGACGGCCGGGCGCCTGATTGTCTGGGGCGGCGTTGCCTTTCCGCTCGTCGTGTTGCTGGCGCTTCTCGCCTATGCGGTCTGGCTCATGCCCAGCATTCGGCCATGGCTTGCACGCCACGCACCGGCGCCAGAGACGATTGAGGTGACTGGCGAACAGTTCTGGTGGCGCATCCGCTATCCGGCCAGGGACGGCCTGCCCGCGTTCGAGACGGCGAACGAGCTGCGTCTTCTGGTGGGCGAGCGCGTTGCCTTCTCGCTGAAGGCGGCGGACGTTATCCATTCCTTCTGGATCCCGGTACTCGGCGGCAAGATGGATATGATTCCCGGTCGCACCAATACACTCTCGCTGTCGCCGACGAAGACAGGCATCTTTCGCGCGCCCTGCACCGAGTTCTGCGGCACGTCGCACACGCTGATGGCATTCTCCGTCATTGTCATGGAGCCCGCGGACTATATTGCGTGGCGGCGCGCGCAGGCGGCAGGCGACGTTCCT
The DNA here is from genome assembly GCF_009827055.1 of Shinella kummerowiae. Taxonomy (GTDB): domain Bacteria; phylum Pseudomonadota; class Alphaproteobacteria; order Rhizobiales; family Rhizobiaceae; genus Shinella; species Shinella kummerowiae. Next base: position 46,864 of record NZ_WUMK01000017.1, on the reverse strand, counting down.
GGCGGCGGCGAGGGCGAGCAGCTCTTCGCCCGGCACGGCTGCGCGGGTTGTCATGGCGTGCGCGGCGTGACGGGGCCGGCAACGCTCGGCCCGGACCTCACCTTCTTCGGACAGCGCCAGACGGTCGGCGCCGGCACACTTGCCAACACGAAGGAAAACGTCGCTCGTTTCATCCGCGATCCGGCCGCATGGAAACCGGGTGCAAAAATGCCGGCCTTCGACATGCTTCCAAGCAAGGACATAGCCGCTATCTCAGACTATCTTGTGGGGCTCAAATGACCGGCACTGTCGAAACGGAGCTTTCGGCGGACGCGCGCAAGGCGCAGGAGGCCGAGCTGCGCGAGGTATGGCGCACACCATCCGGCTGGTGCTACTGGACCTCCGTCAACAATACCGAGATTGGCCTGTGGTATGGCGCGGCGGCGTTCATTTTCATGCTATTTGCCGGTGTTTTGGCCCTGCTCGTGCGCGTCCAGCTCGCCGTGCCGGGAAACGATTTTCTCTCCGCCGACATGTTCAACCAGGCCTTCACCCTGCACGGCACGGTGATGATGTTCCTCTTCGCCGTACCGATCTTCGAGGCGGTGGCGATCTTCCTTCTGCCCTCCATGCTCGGCGCGCGGGAACTGCCCTTCCCCCGGCTTTCAGCCTTCGGCTTCTGGAGTTTCGCGCTCGGCGGCGTCTTCGTCTGCGGCTCGATCTTTTTTGGCGCGGCGCCGAACACCGGGTGGTTCATGTATCCGCCGCTCGCCACCGACAAGGAATATTCCGGCATCGGCGCGGATATCTGGCTGCTCGGTCTCTCCTTCATCGAGGTCGCGTCGATCGCCGCCGCGGTGGAGCTGATCGTCGGTATCATGAAGTGCCGCGCTCCCGGCATGCGTATCAATATGATGCCGCTCTTCGCCTGGTATCTGCTGATCGTCGCCGGCATGATCCTCTTCGCCTTCCCGCCGCTGATTGCCGGCGACATCCTGTTCGAGATGGAACGGATGTTCGACTGGCCGTTCTTCGACGCGGCGCGCGGCGGCGATCCTCTGCTCTGGCAGCACCTCTTCTGGATCTTCGGCCACCCGGAAGTCTACATCATCTTCCTGCCGGCCATCGCGCTTATGGCGATGATCGTGCCGACCTTTTCGCAGCGTCCCATCGTCGGTTACTCCTGGATCGTGCTGGCTGCTGTCGGGACAGGTTTCCTGAGTTTCGGCCTGTGGGTCCACCACATGTTCACCACAGGCCTGCCGCAGATCTCGCTCGCCTTCTTCTCCGCCGCCTCCGAGGCGGTCGCGATCCCGACCGGCGTGCAGATCTTCGTCTTCATCGCCACTATGCTCGCCGGCCGCGTCATCTTTTCCGTTCCGATGCTGTTTGGCGCAGGCGGGCTCGCAATCTTCATCATCGGCGGGCTGACCGGCGTGATGGTGGCGCTGGTGCCCTTCGACTGGCAGGCGCACGACACCTATTTCATCGTCGCTCACCTGCATTATGTGCTGATCGGCGGCATGCTCTTTCCGATCGTCGCCGGCATCTACTACTATTACCCGCTGCTGGATGCGCGAAAACTCTCCGACAGGCTTGGAAAGATCGCCTTCTGGCTGATGTTCGTCGGCTTCAACGTCGCCTTTTTCCCCATGCATCTCGCGGGCCTGCGCGGCATGCCGCGGCGCGTCTTCACCTATCCCGCCGATATCGGCTGGGACTGGTTCAACCTGATCTCCACCATCGGCGCCTTCATCTTCGCCTCCGGCGTCGCCCTCGTGGTAATCGACGTGCTGCGCCCAAAGCACCGCCAGCCGAAGGGCGAGCAGAACCCCTGGAATTCCGGCACGCTGGAATGGATCAGCGAGCCGGAGGAAAAGTGGGGCGTGCGCTCCATCCCCATCATCAGGAGCCGCTACCCCATCTGGGACCAGCGCGGCCTGATCGAGGACATCAAAGCCGGCCGCTTCTACCTCCCCGATGCCAAGGACGGTGCACGCGAAACGCTGGTCACGTCCGTGCTCGATGCCGAGCCCATTCAATGTTTGCGCGTCGGCGGCACCTCGCTCCTCACCATCCTCGCCGCCTTCTCGCTCGGCGGCGTCTTCATCGCGCTGACCTTCCATTGGTGGATCACGACGATCGTCTGCGCATCGGCTACACTTGCCGCAATCGTGGCCTGGCTCTGGACCGGAACCGCTGTGATCCCACGCGAGGAGATGCGTGATGTGGGTCTCGGCAAGACCCTGCCGCTCTATACATCCGGACCGGGATCGGTTGGGTGGTGGGCGATGTTCATCACCATGGCCGGCGACGGTACGGCCTATGCCAGCCTGATGTTCGGCTACTTCTTCTACTGGACGATCCACGAGGATTTCACCGCGGGCCATGCCGGCCCTGGCGTGCTCTGGCCGTTTACCGCCGCCGGCCTCTTCACGCTCGCCTGGGCTGCCATGCTTGTCGCGCAATGGGTCAATGAGGCCGACTGGCGCGGCCTCACCCGTCTCGCGCTCGCCGTTGCCGTGCTCCTGACGCTCGCCGCCTGTTGCGCGGGGCTTGCCGGGCCCTATCTCACCGGCATGGACCCGACCGTGCATGTTTATCCGGCGATCGTCTGGGTGGTCGCCCTCTGGACCGTCGTACATGGCGGCGTCGGCATCATCATGCAGCTCTACTGCCTCGCCAGGAACCTTGCCGGGCGGATGAGCGCGCGCCACGACATGGATCTTCGCAATGTCGTGCTCTACTGGCATTTCCTCGTCATCACGGCGATCACGTCCTTCGGCGTGCTCGGCCTCTTTCCGGGATTGAGGTGACACAATGCGCCTCATCCCCAAGGACGTCGAAAGCCTCTGGACGCTTTTCACCGCACCGACCATCTGGGCGCTGCATTTCCTCGTCTGTTATGTCACGGCCGCCGTCTTCTGTGCCAAGGCGGGTGCGCCCCCCTTTTCCTTCGAGGCGATGCGGTTGGCCCTCTGTGCTGTCACACTGGTTGCCCTGTCGGGCATCGTGCTCTCGGCCTATCTCGCCTGGCGGCAATGGGGCTTCGGCTCGGGCGACCCGCCGCATGACGAGCCGACCCGCAAAGACCGCCTGCTTTTCCAGGGCTTCGCGACCCTGCTTCTCGCCGGCCTCAGCTTCGTGGCCGTGATCTTCGTCGCCGTGCCCCTTGCCTTCATAGAGGCGTGCCAGCCATGACATATATCGCACGCCTCCTGGGACTCGTGCTGCTCTCCGTGATGGTTGCGCTATTTTTTGCCAGCTTCGGTAGCGGCTCGTTTACGGCCCACATGGTGATCCACATGGGGATCGTCGCAGTGGCCGCGCCGCTCATCGCTTACGGCTTTCGTGACACGCGGTTCGATCCACTTCCGGGAATGCTCAGGGTGAGCCCCATGCTCGCGTCGTTCATCGAGCTCGTTGTCGTCTGGTTCTGGCATTTTCCCACTTTCCGGACGAGCGCCGATGCCAGCCTCATCCTGTCCCTTGTCGAACAGGCAAGCTTTCTGGTGGCCGGCGTCCTACTCTGGCATGCCTGTTTTCGACCGAAAGACGGGCGCCTTGCCGGCACGGCCGGGCTGTTGTTCACCTCCTTGCACATGACCCTACTCGGGGTGCTGCTCGCACTCGCTCCGCGTCCGCTTTATGGCGATGGCGATATCACCTGTTTCGGCATTCCATTGTCTGCTGCCGCCGACCAGCAGATCGGCGGCGTCGTTATGCTGATGGTCGGGGCGCTGGCCTACCTCCTGGGCGGCATCCTGCTTCTTGCCGGCGTCTTGCGAGATGGCGAGACGCTGCGGGAGAGACCACGATGGTGATCAGGTGGAGACATGTCGTCGGCGTCCTAGTTGCCTGCATATTGGGGGCGTTCCTCGTCACCTGGTCCGGACTGATCAGCATCAAGGCGAGCACAGGCCATTGGAGGATCACGGACATCGTCCTGCACTGGGTGATGCGATCGTCGGTCCGCTCCGCCGCGATCGGCACGAAGGTTCCAGCCTTCACGAAGGGCATGTTGCCGATGGCGGCCGGGCACTTCGAAGCCGGGTGCGCTGTCTGCCACGGCTCGCCCGCCATGCCGAGGCCGGATAGCGTCGCCAAAATGCTGCCACCACCGCCCGATCTCAAGGACAAGATCGTAACCTGGAGCGACGCGGAGCTGTTCCTGATCGTCCAGCATGGCGTTCGCTATACGGGCATGCCCGCCTGGCCAGTCGCAGATCGCGAAGATGAGGCGTGGGCGATGGTTGCTTTCCTGCGCCGGTATCCGGAGCTCGATGGCGATCAATACCGCGCACTAACGGGCTTCACCGCCATCGCGTCGCAGGGGATGGACCGGCTCATCGCGACCTGCAATGGCTGTCATGCACCAGACCGTCTCAGGCCCGAAAGCCTCATTCCTCGGCTTGCGGGGCAGTCCTCCACCTACCTCGAACAGGCTCTCATCGCCTATGCCAACGAAACGCGCCGTAGCGGAGTCATGGCCGTAGCCATCGAGAAACTCACCGAGGCAGAGCTAAAGGACCTTGCCCATCATTTCGCGGGCGAAGGCGCCGATCCAATGCCCCTATTGGCTGGCGATCTATTCGAGCGGGGCCAGACGCTCGCATTAAAAGGCGATCCGAGCCGTGGTGTTCCCGCATGCCTGTCCTGTCACGACAAAGCCGAAGCAAACCCCAGCTACCCCCGCCTGTCCGGCCAACCCGCCGCCTATCTCGCAAACCAGCTTCGGCTCTTCGTCGAGAAAAAGCGCGGCGGGGGACCGTTCAAAGAAGTGATGACCCGCGCCGCCGCCAAGCTGGAAGCGAACGACATCTCGGCGTTGGCCGCCTACTTCTCTGCTCGCGATATTGCGGATCAAAACGCGCCGAATTGATCGGAACATCGCACGCGGGAGCCTGTTTATCGATGCGGGAAGCCTTGGAGAGGCTGTGTTCGCGCGCACCCCCGTCGCCCTCTATGCGCAGCACCCTGTCCGGGAGGTGCCACTCTTGGCATCAAAACGAAACGAAAGTGGGTTTGAGGAGACTTCGAATGGATACGCTCGTTCGGCATCGTCGTGTTTCGGTCGGAGGGACCGACACTTTCTATCGCGAGACTGGCCCACGGGATGCCCCGGTCATCCTGCTGCCACACGGCTATCCCTGCTCCTCCTATGAGTTCCGCAATCTCATGCCTTGCCTTGCGGATCGCTGGCGTCTGGTCGCGCCGGATTTCCCGGGCGCAGGCTACAGCGCAACCCCTGACGATTTCGACTATAGCTTCGATGGATATGCTGCCTTCCTGGAGACCTTCGTCGGAACCCTCGGGATCGACCGTTTCGTGCTCTACCTTCACGATTTCGGATCGCCAATCGGGGCACGGCTGGCGATCCGGCAACCGGACCGCATCGTTGCTCTCATCATCCAGAATGGAGACATTCCATATGAGGACGCGCTGGGTCCGAAATATGCGGATATCGAGAAGACATGGACGCTTCCGACTGCCGAGATGAAGAAGGCCCTGGCGGGGGCGGTGACGGAAGAGGCGTTCAGGGAGGAGTTCCTCAACGACCTGAAACCGGAGTTGGCAGCAGCGATCCCGCCTGATCTGTGGAAGCTCCATTGGTCGCTGGTCACGCCAAGACGCAAGGAAATCGCCATCGACCTGATCGCGTGGCTAAAGCAGAACCGGGCCTGGTTTCCGGACCATCGCAAATACCTGCGCGAACACCAGCCACCGACACTCATCGTATGGGGTCGCAACGATCACTATATGCCGGAACGCTCGGCGCGTGCCTATCTGCGAGATCTTCCGGAGGCTGAACTGCATCTTCTCGATGGTGGACACTGGCTGCTCGAAACCCACCTCGAGGATGTGGTTCATCTTGCCCGCGACTTTCTCGGAAGGGTTCATCCCGGTTGATCGCCCGTATGATCGATGAACGAACGTTTTAGTCCGGCAGTCGGTTTGGTGGAGCACCTTGCTCTCTACAATTTTCGTAACGTGCTCAACAGCACAAGTCCCTCCGCGTACTTCGCGCCATCCTCCCCCAGCATCTGAACCTGTGCGACGTTGTCCTCGAGATCGGCCGGTTTGACAGGCCGAGCCAAGGTGTTTTGCAGCCGCACGGCGAACGAAATCCTCCCAGGCCTCTTCGTCGCGGCGTGACATCGCATTGACGGCCGCTAGGATCTCGGGAGAGAAGCCCTCCTCCCCGTAGACGGTCGAGGGTCCATCCACTCCCCTTGGCCCTCGCTCCAGCCGACTACTGACCGTCCTCTGGTGAAACCGCCGGTGAAATGTCGGTTTGAGAGTCGCTTCGTTCCTCGGCGCCATCCCCCGTCGAACCGTGATCCTCGTTTATCACGGCAGAGGTCGCTACCCGGTCGCTCGGTATTGGCTGCGCTGTCACTGACCCATCGGCCGCGGCGACGCGCCAGACGGTGTTTCCGGCATCGTCCGCGATCAACAACGCCCCCGTGCCATCGATTCCAAGTCCGACCGGACGCCCATGGACCTGGTCGTTTTCAAGAAAACCGGTAACAACATCCTGTGCCTTGCCAGAAGGTTTTCCATCGACAAACGGCACATAGATGACCTTGTAGCCGTTGAAAGCATTGCGGTTCCAGCTACCGCGGTTTCCGACAAAAGCTCCGTTGCGAAACACCTCGGGCAAAGCAGAGTCCTTGGTGAAGGCAAGACCAAGGGCCGCGACGTGGCTCGACAGCGCATAGTCGGGCGAGATCGCCTTTTCGACGAGATCAGGGCGTTCCGGACGGACCCGCGGATCGACGTGCTGGCCGTAATAGCTCCAGGGCCACCCGTAAAAGCCGCCTTCCTTCACGGAAGTCATGTAATCCGGAACGAGATTCGGGCCGAGCTCGTCACGTTCGTTCACCACAGTCCAGAGTGCGCCCGTCTGGGGATGGAAGTTGAGCCCGTTGGGATTGCGAATACCCGACGCAAAAACCTTTGCGGCACCCGTCTGGCGATCGACCTGCCAGATTGCAGCACGCCCCTTCTCCGCCTCGATCCCCCTCTCGCCGGCATTGGAGTTGGATCCGACCGAAGCGTACAGGAAGCGTCCGTCGGGGCTGAGGGCGAGATCCTTGGTCCAATGGTGGTTGATGGGCCCGCCAGGCAACGGCGTGAGGATCCGGGCCTGCGCTGTGATGGCGCCACTGCCAAGCTTGTAGGGATAGGCGAGTATCGCATCGGCAGCAGCGACGTAGAGGGTGTCCTCGTACCAGGCGACACCGAACGGCGAATTCAGGCCGGCCAGAAGGTCGACGCGCTCGTCAACCGTGCCGTTCCGATCGCTGTCCCGCAGAAGGGTGATGCGGTTTGTTTCACCGCCACCGCCCGCATCACCTGCGGCCATGGACATGATCCAGCCGCGGATGATGTCCTTCGGTCGTTCGAGCGGTTTGCCGGCGGGCGCCTTCGATTGAACCACAAGGATGTCACCATTTGGAAGCGTATGAACGGTGCGCGGATTGGCAAGATCTTTCGCATAGACGGTGATCGTCAATCCATCCGGAACTTTCGGAAGTTGGCCATCCTTCCAGCCGACGACCGGCGCGACGTTGAGGTCCGGGAGGAGACTTTGCGAGGGCTCCGGCAGAACCGGATCGGGTCCAATTTGCTGCGCCGTTTCGAACTCACCTTCACTACCGCTGCAGCCGACGAGAACAACACCGGCGAAGAAGGTCACAAGTGAGAAGGTCACAAGTGAAATGCGGGCCTTAGACATTTGCACCTCCTCTGCGACCGGCAAGACCTGCAACGGCCATGACGAGCACTGTGGCGATGGAAACCGTGAGCCCATAAGGCATGACCGCCGTCCAGCCGTCTGCAGTGTGGATAAAACTGTTGAGGACCGCGAGCGCAAACGCAGTGCCCTGACCCAGCAACCCGAACCAAGTTGGGCCGTACCATCGCGCAACGAGCGCGATGAGCGCGACGATGATGGCGACCGCGCCGAACACGAGACCGGCAAGGAGCAGCCATTCCGAGAAGTGAAGCCAGATCAGGTTGGTCGTTTGCCAAAACGCAACATCCGTCAAGAGGGCCAGAAAGAAGCAGGCAATCGGGAACGACGAGAAGAAGCGATAGACAGCGTAGGATAGAGGATGGGAGACCAGCATGGTGTAAAGAGTCATTGCGTCAGCCTGCCATTTCAGGGTGAAGATGTGGAAATACGCACGTGGGCAGAGAATGTTCCCAGCCTCCTCTGAGCTAGAATTGACGCGAACAAAATCGAACTCGCGAGCGTCTACGAAACTCAGGCTGTTCAACCCTCTTGTTGCGCACTGCGAAAGACCTATATTGCAGCGCAACAACAGGAGACGCGCATGACGATAAATGTTTCAAATCCGATTGCCGAGTTACGGAAGTCGACCGGCTACAGCGTGGAACAGCTTTCGCTCGTGTCCGGGCTAACCGAATTGGAAATCACGAAACTGGAGACTGGCGCGCTCGTGGATCCCGCGAAGTTAGCCAGGCTGATGTCTGCAGCAGGAATTCGGAGAGCATAGGGTCTGAGGACTGCGTACTTGCCAAGGCTGGTCCGTACCATATTTCATCTCGGAAGAGCTTCGAGACAGGGTTGGTTAAAATAGGGATTGGCAATGAAGATCTTCACCTCGATCAAGGAAAAGCTTTTCGGCAAGGCGCTGGAGACGCCCGCGCTTGAAACAGCGACAACGAACACGATTCTTCCGGGCGATGTCGAAACGGCGCAGACAGACACAGCATCAACGCCAAGCATCGAGAGCGAAGTCGCAGCAACACTCGGCGGAGCTAACGCTGAACCCGCATCCATGCGGCGGCCTGACCCCGTTGACGTTGCTGTCATTCTTGATGAGGCAGCGAAACAGAATGGCCAGAAGCTCAACTGGCGCCACTCGATCGTGGACATGATGAAGGCGCTTGGCATGGACGCAAGCCTGCAGGAACGTCAGGAACTTGCCGAGGAATTGGGCTATACCGGCGACAAGAACGACTCCGCCCGCATGAATATCTGGCTGCACAAAGCCCTCTTGAAGGAGCTCGCTGCCAATGGCGGCAAAGTTCCCCCTGAGCTGCTGGATTGAGCATCGGGCCGCCACATCACCAGTCGCCTGTTAGACGGTAGAGCGGCTCGCTACTCCTGCTCGACAGGCTGACCGCTCTTCGCATCAATGTTGATCTCGACGCGGGCCTTGTCCTTCGTTCGGTACTCGATTTCGTAATACCCGCGGTCGTTCCACGACATCTCGTGAAGTCGGGTAAAATCTGGGCGCCCTTCGACCGCAGAAAGTATCTCGGACGGTTTCCTACCGTCTTCCGGACGAATCTTTGCATCCTCGGCCACCGCAGGCAGAGCCGACAATGCGAAAACTGTAAACAGCGCGACGAGTCTCTTGGACATTTCTACCTCCATCACATCGGTCAAGCGGTGAACGGCGCGCATTATTTTTAGTTCCGAAGCGAGAACCGCGCGCAATCATATGGCGCGCACCGGCGCCCATATTTCTACGGAATGTTCCCCAGCCCCCGCATACCGCTCGCCTGCATCTCCCGTAAACCGCGTGCCATCCGCGTCTGGAAAAGGCTCCTTGTGACTGGGGACAAACGAAATTTTACCTGGAAAGAATGTCCGGGACCTCAGCTGGCAATGTGCCACTAAAGACCTCCGCCAAGTGGTCAATAAATACCCCGACTTTACGTGGGATGCGACTTCGCTGAGCATGGAAGGCGAAGATCGGCTGCTCGATGGGTTCGTAGTCCGGCAGGAGCCGCACAAGGCGGTTTTCTGATATATCCCGGGCGACCATGAAATCTCCCATGAGGGAATAGCCCCCTCCCGCTAGGCAAGCATTTCCAACCGCGCGCGGCGAGTTCATGGTCAGATGCTGCGGCACTTCGAAATCAGTGATGTTTCCTTGATGCAAAAATCATCTGTGAACGCGTCCCCATTCCCCGCTGAGCTGTGTAACGGATGGGCACGTTCTTATCTCGTCCAAGGTTCTGGGTGTTCCATATTGCTCGCAAAACTGAGGAGTAGCGACGAACACGATCCTCTGTGTGAAAATCCCTTGCGCAATCAGGGATTAATCGTTCAACGGCCTTACCCGGATGGCGACATCGAAACACTCTCCAATGAGATCGACCAACCGATGCCAAGTTCAATTGAGACGTCGAGCTGCGGGAACCGTCTCGCGAACTTGGGAACCGCTGGAGCCAAGCACTCATTGCCAAAGGCAGTTACGCATGAGAGGTGGAGCCGACCGTGAGGTGTTTCGTGGCGTTCGTGCACTGAGCTCCGCATTACATCAAGCTCCTACAGAAAGCTGGCGCTCTTCTGCCGAACTCCGCCCCAACTGCGTTTTTTTTGCACACGACACTCAACCGGAAAGTACCAAGGCGGCAGTTCATTGAGCCAGTTCCGCTTGTGGCCGTTGACGATGGTGGTCAACGACGCAAACTCATCAACGCGATTAGTCCCGGACCATCTCTCGGCAAACACAATGGGCGAAGGCCTGGCCTCCGCCCAGGACAGCAGCTTGAACTTGTTGACGGCGAGACGTTAGCGCACTTTTACTTTTCGCTGCGGCCCGCGCGATCAGCACTTAGCCATCCGCGCTTGGCACATTCCTCCATGGCGGCCGCCATCGCCTCGGTGCGGCTTGCGAATGGTCCCTCTAGAGTCACCAGATCGCGATCAAACATCACTGCGACGGACTTCGTAACTACGTCGAAAATAATCTGCGGTGCCAGAGGCATGGCGTTGTCCTTGCAAGTTGAGTTTTGCGTGAACGCCAAAACTCATGGTTTGTTCAGAGCAACCTTGTAAGAGGTCAGCGCGCTGTCAGGTGTCACCTTGGTTACTGGCACGTGTACGCTCCAGGGGATGCACTCCACGATGGGGCGAGCCGCGAAACTGCAGGAGATGGAATAGCGGGCGGCCATCGGAACAAGAGGCAAAAACCGTCGGTTAATAGGTCCGGCAATTGCTGTGGATCCACGCTTGTTCCCGACCCCGTGGTTGGTCTTTCGGCGTGTTGTTTGACCCCACCATCGGCGCCGGCAGCTGACCACAGTCACATCGGAGAAACAACAAATTGCTCAGCATGTTAATCTAACAAGGCAGGGGTAATTCTTCTGCGCCGAAGGGGGTCAACCCTCGACGCTTAATCACAAGTGGGCGTGTCACGCTGCTCAGCCCGGCTCGCACTAGGGCCGTAATGGTGTGGTCCTCAAACGGCCAGACCGCTCGATCGCGGCTTTTCTTGTCTTCGCAACAGTGCTGAGCCTACCTCATCGATCTCTCCTTCAGCGAACTCAAGCGTTTCTGTGACGTCGCCACCCGTTTCGAAAAGCACAGCGAAAACTACCTTGCTTTCGTCAAACTCGCTTCAGCCAAAATCTGGATGCGCTTTACGAGCCGGAAAGCTAAAAAGGCCCCTCGAACGCTCGGAGAGGCGTTCAGGCAGAGGAGCACGACCATGATCAAGATGAGCGTCTACTATCCGGCCGATGGCGGTTCGAAGTTCGATCACGACTACTACCGCATCAGCCATATGCCACTGATCCAAGAACGGCTCGGCGATGCCTGCCTGCGCTACGAGATCGATAAGGGCCTTGCGGGGCGCGAACCTGGAAGCGCGCCGGAGTTCGTCGCCGTGTGCCACGTCTACTCGCCGACCCTGGCGGCATTCCAGGAGGCGTTGGGCCCCCACCGCGCGGAGATCTCCGCGGACGTCGCCAACTACACGGACATCGCCCCCATCGTGCAGATCAGCGAAGTCGTTGAAGGGTAGAGGCATTGGCGCAGGCGAAGCGGAGAACCTTCCGGGATCGCGTAGTGCAAGCCCATCTGATCCATGGTGACGTAGCCGGTGCCGAACCGGTCGACGATCGGTAACGTGTCGTTACCGTCGACGCGAAAACGACCCTGCTGCCGTGAAACTCGCTTCAGCCAAATCTGAACGCTCCTTATGAGTCGGCGACCCCGACGACAAATAGCAGAATCTGAAGTGCATCGATTCACTGTTCTTTTCCAGCTATACTGAGGCCAATCCCGGTCAGTGGAACTCGTCGCGCAGTCGATAATAAGCGACCTTCTTGGGGACCAGCTAACTGATGCCGTAACTGTCCTGAAAGGATCGGACCCACTCGTCGCCTAATTCTTCAGCGATATCTCGTGTAGCGGTGATGTCAGGTTACCTTGAGCAAGTCCATTATCTGCGTGCTGGTTGGCTTATACCGCTATCCCGGTGACTGCCTTCCAATGTGCCATCGCTCCGAGACGATGGAGATAGGCGGCGATGGCTGAGTGTTTGGAGCGAGCGGGGACGAAGAGATTTCGGACTGCCGAAAAGACGCTTACGAAACGTCGCAGCGTGCCTGGGGAGCGAAACCGTTGCATCATACGCTCCCGTTTGCGCCGCGGTAGGTGCGAGTTTGGCGCGGTTGTTTAAGCCTTTGTGTGATCTATGATCACTGCAGGCATGATCTGACGCCGTGTTGCGGCGGGTCTGATCGATCTCGTCGAGAACGTATCCGTCCTGATCCACGGCGCTTCAGAGCCAGTGTCTCCGTCCGCCTATGATCATGACCACTCAGGCCGGATGCCAAATATCATCCGGGTTTCACGGCTTCCGACGCAAGCGCGGCATAGTCCAAGCCGGGGCCTGCGCTGGCATCGGTCGCTCTTTGAGCTTCACGCTATGCCGACGTTCATCCCCTGAGCGCCAGACGAAAACGTTGTCGCGCCACGCGCGGTTAACTGATTTAGGTACCGAGGAAATCCGCCATTTCGGCATTAAAAAAGGTTTTGGTCCGCGGGCCTGCGAGGATCGGGTCGATCCGGCGTACACATTCCTGATAGTGCGGGGTCTTGCGGTGCTCATCGACGGCTTCCGGCGAGGTGAACACTTCGTAGATCGTGAAGCTGTTTTCGTCTTCGGGATTGCGAAGCACGTCGAAGCGCACATTGCCCGGCTCCTGCCGGGTGCCCTCGTAATTGATGCGGAACGCCTCGAGGAACTCCGCGGCATGGCCCGGCTTGACGTTGATGCTGACCATCTGGATGAGCATGTCTTATTCCCTGCTATATGTTGAAGTCCTGGATGAAAGGGTCAAAGGCCCGGCGCTTTCCACATGGCGGTGGTGACGCCCTCGTCGACGAGCTGGCGCTGCAGCGCGTAGGCCCGTGCCCAGCGCTCGCCTGCCTCGTCATAGATGGCCTTGTGCCTGAAATCCGGCTCGAAGTGCCTGTCCTAGCGCACCCAGCCGTCCGCCACCTCGACGAAATTTTGGCGCAAGCCGATGCCGATGGCCGCGGCGGCCGCGCAGCCGAGCGCCGTCGCTTCCTTCACGACGGGGGTGACGACCGGAAGGCCGGTGGCGCTCGACAGGATCTGCGACCAATGGGCGGATTTCGATGCGCCGGCGGCAAAGACAATCTTGTCCGGCGTTTTGCCCGACAGCTTGAAGATGGCCGCGAGATTGCGCGCCGCGACGATTGCCGCGTTCTCCTGCAGTGCGCGGAAGATTGCCGTCTTGCCGGATTTTTCCGGATCGATAGACAGGTTCAGCAGCGAGGGGGCCGCGTGGTACCAGTTGCCGTATTGCATGACGTCGGAAAAGACCGGGATGATGCCGTGCGCGCCGACGGGCACGTTCGCCGCCTTTTCCTCCAGCAGCCGGTAGGCATCGCCGCCGGGCCCGGCCGCCGCCACTTCCTCGGCGCCGAAACTGTCACGGAACCAGCGCATGACGATGCCGACGAAGAAGCTGATCGCCTCGGCCTGGTTGAGGCCGGTCACGACATGCGGATTGATGCGCAGGTCCATGGACGGGTCGGAGACATCAGGGCCGACATTCACCACCTGTTGCCAGAAGGTGCCGCCGAGCACGGCGCAGTCGCCGTCGTGTACGACGCCGATGGCCGCAGCGCCGCTCTGGCAGTCACCGCCGCCCATGACGACGGGCGTGCCCGGGGCAAGGCCGGTCTCGTTCGCGGCCTTTTCCGTGACGCGGCCGATGACCGTACCGGGCTCGACGCTTTCGGGGAAGATATCGTCGCGCATACCGGCCCTGGCCATCGCTTCCGGCAGCCAGTCGCGTTTCACAAGGCTGTAGAGGCCGGTCGTTCCGGCGTTGGACGGATCGCTGGCGATGACGCCGGACAGGCGCGCCAGGACCCAGTCGGACAGCATGCTGATCCTGTCGATGCGGGCATAGACGTCTGGCAGGTTGCGCTTCAGCCAGAAGAGTCGGGGCAGCGCGCCGAGCGCGAAAGTCTGGCCGGTTTCGGCGTAGAGGTCACGCTCAAGGCCCGGAAACTCGCGCTTGAGGTCACGCACTTCACTGACGGCGCGGCTGTCGACATTCGCGCAGGCCCAGATTTCCCGCCCGCTTCTATCATAGGCCACGAAAGCCTCGCGCATGCTGGTGGCACTAACGGCTCGGATGTCGGCAGCCGCAATACCGGCCTCGGCGATGGCCTGGCGGATGGCGCGCGACAGCAGCGCCCAGTTGCCCTCCACGTCGAAATCCATCGAGCCGGGGAATCTGGGATCGGTCTTGTGCCACCATTCGTGCTGTGCGCTGGCGATCTGATTGCCGTTTTCATCGAAGATCACGGCCCGGCCGCTGCCAGTGCCGGCGTCGACCGCCAGCAGATATGTCGTCGTCATGGACTCAGTCCTTGATATCGATGAGGCCGGCGGCCGTCGTTTCGTCCGTGATGAGGATTCCGACGAACTTTCCGCGCAGCGCCGCGTGGATGGCTCCGACCTTGTGGATGCCGCCCGCCGCCGCCACGACCTTTTCGGCGCGCGACAAGGCCGCGAGCTTTACGCCGATCACCCGGTCGTGCAACGGCAGGTCGAGCGGTTCGCCGCGTTCGTTGTAGAACTGGCAGAGGATATCGCCGACCGCGCCCTTGCGGCGCAGCGGCTCCACCTCGTCCGGGCTGACATAGCCGGAGCGCACGACGGTGGAGGCGGCGGAAAGCTCGCCGATGCCTACGAGCTGGTAGGTGGCGTTGAGCGCCATGTCGAGGAGGTTGGCGACGGCCGGCTCCGAGGACAGGTTGCGTGCAACGTCCGGATCGCGCACGACGAGCGGCGCGGGCACTAGGTGCACGCCACTGCCCCAGTTGGCCGTGCGCATGCCGTCGACATAGGTGCCGACGCCGCCGGTGAGGCTGACGAGGCCAATATTGCGCTCGTTGGCGAGATGGCCGAGCCTCTGGATGGTGTTGGATACCGTGGCGCCCCAGCCGACAGCCAGAAGGTCGTCGGTCTGCAGCCGCTGCATGAGGAACTGCGCGGCCGCCTGCCCGAGCCGGTCGCTGGGGTCCTGATCGGGAAGCTGCGGCACGACATAGGCCTCGAGCAGCCCGTAGCGCTCCTTGATCTGCCGCTCCAGCGCAAGGCAGCCCTGGTAGCGCGAATTGATGCGCACCTGGATGATCCCGGAGCGACGGCCGCTTTCCAACAGGCGCGAGACCTTGATGCGCGACATGTTAAGCTTTTCGCCGATCTCGTTCTGCGTCAGCCCGTCGTTGTAGTAATACCAGGCGATGCGGGTGAGGATCTCCTCGTCCGTATCGGCGTAGCTCCATTCCCCGTTATCCGACGCCATGCAAGCGGCCCTTTCGGTCGATTTACGATCATCTGAATAACAAAAAAACTTTTGATACGTCAACGTATCCGCGCGCCAAAATATTCTTTGCCATCGCAATTCCTTGATTTCGGCTGATAATTCATATTTTGCAGCGGAATATCGGCTTCGCGTGGCCTATCTGCGCGATTTGAGCATATTGACGACCCTGCACCACTATGATCATATGATTGACAAGAATTACATATGAACAGGTGCAGAATGACGGATAGCCCGGCGACCGGGAGGGTCGCGAAGCTGACGGACATCTGGAAGTCCTACGGCGCGGTTCCGGTGCTGAAGGGCGTCTCGCTCGCCCTGCGGGCCGGAGAGGTGCATGCGCTTCTCGGTGGCAACGGCGCCGGCAAGTCGAGCCTTATGAAGATTATGTCGGGCATCATCCCGGCCAATTCCGGCGCGATCGAGATCAACGGCCGGGGGCTTGCCCATGCCTCGCCGGCCCATGCCCAGGAGCTCGGCCTCTACCTCGTGCCGCAGGAAGCCCATATCCTGCCCAACCAGAGCGTTCTCGAAAACATCTGCCTCGGCCTCGCCGCATCGCCCAAGGCACTGCGCCCGCGCGTGGAGCAGCTCGTCACCGAGCTCTCGGTCTCGCTCGACCTCGACGCCCAGGCTGCCGCCCTCGAAATCGCCGAGCGGCAGATCGTCGAGATCCTGCGCGGCCTCGTGCGCGATGCGCGCGTGCTGATCCTCGACGAACCCACCTCCGCCCTCACCCCCTTCGAGACGAGCGCGCTTTTCCAGCGCGTGCGCAAATTGCAGGCGCAGGGCGTCGGCATCTTCTTCATCTCGCACAAGCTGCGCGAGATCCGCGAGATCTGCGGCACGATCAGCGTGCTGCGCGACGGCGTCATCGTGCTCTCGGGCCCGCTCGACGACTACAGCGACGCCGAGATCATCGACGCGATGAGCCGCGTGCAGATCACGGAGGCTTCGGGCAAGGACCGCACCGGCCGCAAGGTCTCGCAGATCGGCCAACCGCGCCTCAGCGTGCGCGGTCTCAGCGGCGAGGGTTTCCGTAATATCAGCCTCGACGTGCGGGCCGGTGAAATCCTCGGCCTTGCCGGCGTCGTCGGCGCGGGGCGCACGGAATTCGCCGAAACGCTCTTTGGCCTGCGCCCCCAGGCGGCGGGCAGCGTCGTCTTCGACGGCATGGAATTGAAGAAGCGCTCGCCGCGCATTTGCATCGACCGCGGCCTCGTCTACCTGCCGGAAGATCGCCAGCAGCATGGCCTCTTCCTCGAAGCACCACTCTTCTGGAACGTCTCCTCCTATCTCGTACACCGCCTGCCCTTCTTCCTGCGCCCCGGCGCGGAACGGAAGGCTTTCGACGAATTCCGCGCCAGCATGGGCATCAAATGCACCGGCCCTGGCCAGGAGGCGCGCGGCCTTTCGGGCGGCAACCAGCAGAAGGTTCTACTGGCCAAGTGCCTGTCCGCCCGGCCGAAAGTGCTAATCCTCGACGAGCCGACGCGCGGCGTCGACATGGCGGCCCGCAACGACATCTACGATCTCATCCGCGAGCTCGCCGCCGATGGCGTCGCCATCGTCCTCATCTCCTCGGATTTCGACGAGATATTACAACTCGCCGACCGCGTCGAGGTCATGGCTTTCGGCCAGTCCGGCGGGGAGCTGACGGACAATATCTCGGTGGACACTATCGCCCGCCTCGCCTTCGGCGCCGCGGAGGCCCGCCATGCTTGACCTTTTCGCGCGCAACCGCGTCGCGACGCTCATCGTCGTGCTCGCCGTCGCCTATGCCGCCATCGGCGCGGCCGCGCCCGGCTACCTCTCCCGTACGACGGCCTCGGTTGTCGTCTCCAACAGCCTCGTGCTGATGCTGATCTCGCTCGGCACGATGATCGTCATCCTGACGCGAAACATCGACGTCTCCAGCGGCTCGGTGCTCGGCCTCAGCGCCGCTGTGCTCGGCCTGTCGCTCAATGCCGGCGTCGGCCTGCCGCTCGCCATCGTCTTCTGCCTTGCGACGGGGGCCGCCGCCGGCGCCTTCAACGGGCTGATGGTCGCCTATCTCGGCATCCCTTCCATCGTCGCCACGCTGGGCACGCTCGGCCTCTATCGCGGCACCATGCTCGTGCTGACCGGCGGACGCTGGATCGAGGACCTGCCGCAGGGCCTGAAGGCGCTCGCCGCCAATCTCGGCCCCGGCTTCTCGGCGCTGACCGTCGTCGTGCTGGCGCTCGTCGTCGTCGCCTGGCTCGTGCTTCGCAAGACACGCTTCGGCCGCTATTTCTACGCCGTCGGCGACAACCGCGCCGCCGCGCACCATCTCGGCGTACCAGTGAAACGCGTGCAGTTCACCGCCTTCGTCGCGACAGGCCTGTGCGCCGCGCTCGCCGGCCTCGTCTTCGCCGCGCAGATCGGCTTCATCCCCAACCAGGCCGGCAACGGCATCGAGCTGAAGGCCATCGCCGTCAACGTGCTGGGCGGGGTGAGCCTGCTTGGCGGTACCGGCTCGGTCGCGGGCGTCTTTTCCGCCGTCATCTTCATCACCTCCATCGACAGCGCGCTCGTCTTCCTGAAGATCCCCGCCTACTGGAACGACTTCATCGCCGGCGCGATCCTGCTCTCGGTCCTGCTGCTCGACGGGCGCATCCGCCAGATCATCGACCGCCGCATCCGCGCCCGCCGTTATGCGCTGCACGAACGCGGCCCCGCCCAATCCGCTGAAACGACAACGGCGCGCACCGTGGAGGCCGGCCGATGAAGAAACTCATCTTCCGCTGGGAAACCGCGCTCCTTGCCATGCTGGTCGCCGAACTCGTCATCTTCGGCATCATCAATCCACGCTTTCTCAATGTCGCGAACCTGATCTACGGCACCTCGGACTTCGTGCAGATCGGCATCGTCGCCCTGTCGCTGACCCTCGTCATCATCGCCGGCGGCATCGACGTCTCCTTCGCCTCGGTGATCGGCCTTGCCGCCATCGTCTTCGGCGTCGCCACCTTCTACGGCGTACCGCTGCCACTTTCGATTGCGCTGGCGCTCGTCTCCGGCGCGCTCTGCGGTCTCCTCAACGCCACCGTCATCCACCTGTCGAAGATCCAGCCGCTCGTCGTCACACTCGGCAGCCTCTATCTCTTCCAGGGCACGGCGACGGTCGCCTCCGGCCTCGTCGGCGCGGGCGGCTACGAGGGGATCGGCAATTTCCCGGAAGCCTTCAACGCCTTCGGCTATGCGGAAGTCCTCGGCCTGCCGGCCCCGCTCGCGCTGTTTCTCGCGCTCGCCTTCGTGCTGGTCGTGCTCCTGCACTTCACCCGCTTCGGCCGCGCCGTGTTCCTCTCGGGCCAGTCGGAAAGCGCGGCGCGCTTTGCCGGCATCCCGGTCGGCCGCGTGCAGACCATCACCTATGTCATCACGGGCGTTTCGGCTGCCATCGCCGGCCTCGTCATGTCGGCCTATTTCGGCTCCGCGCGCGTCGACCTCGGTTCGGCGACGCTGCTGCCCGCCGTCACGGCGGCCGTGCTCGGCGGCGCCTCCATCTATGGCGGCCAGGGATCCATCCTCGGCACCCTGATCGCCACATTCGTCATCGGCTACCTGCAGCAGGGCCTGCAGGCGGCCGGCGTCCCCAGCCAGATTTCCAGCGCACTTTCGGGAGGGTTGCTGGTTGTCGCGGTGGCACTGCGCCATGGAAGCGCAATGCTGGCCGATTTCATCGCCGTCGCCCGGCAAAAAAGACAGACCCGGGCGGCAGTCACTTCAGGAGGAGAATGAGAATGATCAAGTCCATTGTGAAATCCGGCGCCATCGCCGCAGCACTTCTTGCCAGCACCATGCTCGCCGCCGGCACGGCGCGCGCCGAAAACCAGATCGCCTTCATCCCCAAGCTGGTGGGCGTCGGTTTCTTCACCTCCGGCGGCGCCGGCGCGACGAAGGCCGGCGAAGAGCTCGGTGCAAAGGTCACCTATGACGGCCCGACGGAACCCAGCGTTTCCGGTCAGGTGCAGTTCATCAACAACTTCGTCAACCAGGGTTACAACGCGCTCGTCGTCTCTTCGGTCTCTCCGGACGGCCTCTGCCCGGCCCTCAAGCGCGCCATGGAGCGCGGCGTGCTCGTCATGACCTGGGACAGTGACGTCAATCCGGATTGCCGCAGCTATTACATCAACCAGGGCACGCCCGAGCAGCTCGGGGGCCTGCTGGTCGACATGGCCGCTGAAGGCGTGACGAAGGAGAAGGCCAAGGTCGCCTTCTTCTATTCCAGCCCGACCGTGACCGACCAGAACGCCTGGGCGGAAGCCGCCAAGGCGAGGATCGCGAAGGAACATCCCGGCTGGGAGATCGTCACCACCCAGTACGGCTACAACGACGCGCAGAAGTCGCTGCAGACCGCCGAAAGCATCCTTCAGACCTATCCGGACCTCGACGCGATCATCGCGCCCGACGCCAACGCGCTGCCGGCCGCCGCGCAGGCAGCGGAGAACCTGAAGCGCGCCGAAGGCGTCACCATCGTCGGCTTCTCCACGCCAAACGTCATGCGCCCCTATATCGAGCGCGGCACGATCCAGCGCTTCGGCCTGTGGGACGTCACGCAGCAGGGCAAGATCTCGGTCTATGTTGCCGATCACGTGCTGAAGAACGGTCCGATGAAGGTCGGCGACAAGCTGGAAATTCCGGGCGTCGGCACCGTCGAAGTCTCGGCCAACAAGGTGCAGGGCTACGACTACGAAGGCGACGGCAACGGTATCATCCTGCTGCCGGAGCGCACCGTCTTCACCAAGGACAACATCGCCAACTTCGACTTCTGATCACACATGGACGGCGGGCGGCTCCGGCTGCCCGCCGAACTTTCTTCAAGGACAGGACGACACGCATGAAAAGCCGTTGGAACGACGAGGATGCAGCCCGTTATGTTGAGGCCGCGCGCGCGGCGGGACAAAGCGAGGCCCTCGGCCTTCGCATCTACACCTCCCGCATCATCGGTGGCGATCCCGACCTCGTGCTGCATGGCGGCGGCAATACGTCCGTCAAGGTGACGTCCGCTGGCGGCGAAACGCTCATGCACATCAAGGGCAGCGGCTGGGATCTCGACACGATCGAAGCACCGGGCCTGCCGGCGGTGCGTCTCGAACCGCTCCTGGAAACCCGCAACGGCCCCAAGCTGTCGGATCCCGACATGGTATCGCTGCTGCGGGCCAGCCTGATCGATGCGGATGCGCCCAATCCTTCCGTCGAGGCGCTGCTGCACGCCTTTCTGCCCTTCGCCTTCGTCGACCATACCCATGCAACGGCGATCCTGGCGCTGGCCGACCAGCCGGACATGCGCGAGACGGTGCGGCGCATCTATGGCGAGCGGCTCGCCTATGTGCCCTATGTCATGCCGGGCTTCGACCTTTCCATCGTCGCAGATCGCATCTACCGCGAGCATCCGGGCTGCGAGGGTCTCTGGCTGGAGAACCATGGCCTCTTCAGCTTCGCCGATAATGCCCGGACTTCCTATGAATTGATGGTTGAATTCGTCACTATGGCCGAGAAGGAACTTGCGCGTGCCGGTGTGATGCTCTCCGGCCCGCAGCCGAGCGACGGCGAAGAGGATCCCGCGTTGAGGGCGAGGCTGGAAAAGGCCCTTGCTCGCGGGGGCTCACCCTTCGGCGAGGGCGTCTTTCTCGACTACCGCTCCACCGTCGCGATCCGCGAGCACACATCGATTGAGGACGTGGAGGCTATTGGCCTGCGCGGAACCATCACGCCGGACCATGTCATCCGCATCAAACCTTGGCCGATGATTGTCGCCCCTGACGCGAGCGAGGACGCTATCAATACTTCGCTTGACGCTTATGCCGAGCGCTACCGGGCCTATTTCGCACGCAACGCAACTCGCACCAGCGAGCCCAAACATATGTTGGACGCCTATCCTCGTGTGGTGTTGGTGCGTGGAAAAGGCATGTACGCCCTCGGCGCCAACGCTAGGGCCGCAAAGATCGGCGGTGACCTTTGCGAGCAGGCAGCGCGCGCAATCAACGCCGCCGAAGCCTATGGGCGCTTCAAACCCGTCGGCGAGGCCGACCTGTTCGACATGGAGTACTGGTCTTTGGAGCAGGCAAAACTGCAGGTCGCGAGCAAGTAACGCCGACGCGCACCATATCTCATGTCGTGCTTGGTGGTTCGAAAGGTGGAAAACCTCCTCTCTCCTTGGCGCCTTGAACGGACTCGAACCGCGTACCATTCTGTATCCATCGACCCGCCGGCAGCACCAGAGAGCGTCGTATCGACGCATCAGTGCGTGCAGGCAACTGACGCAGAAGCGCCGTGCCGTCTCGCCCTGGCGATACGGAGGCCTTCCATGCCATCTATGTCCGCCAGGGCGGTCCCCTGCTGGCGCGCGTGCAGGTCCTGCTGGATTTTCTCACCGCACGCGCTTGCGTGAACTAGAGGCTCGCACGAACTGGAAACACCGCCAAGACAAAGTGGTCATGCGCGTCGCTACTTCCGTAAGATTGGAGGGAAAACCAGCGGGTGGATTGACGTGCTAGCTGCTTCTTCCGGTGAAAAAATATCCAGTGATGGCGGCGGGCACTAGGCCTTTAAAGAGAGTTCATTTCTGAGCCACTCGAAATAGTCGCTGATATTAGCCTCATCCCTTTTGCAATACGACCATTTCAGGTGCTTCCGCACTGTCAGGAAGCCCGCCTGCCTCAGAATATCCAGATGTCGGCTGGCCGTGGGTTGCGACACTGCCAGCGCATCGGCGATCAGCGTCATGCACACACCGAACTCTTCCGGGTCAGCTGACCACTGGTGGCCAAAGTGTTCGGCGGGATCGATGAGCAGCTTGAGAACTTTCAAGCGCTGCTCGCTCGCCATCGCCTTCATTTGGGTTGATCTCTCCATGGCCTTCAATCATATTGTCACTTAGCGAACGTGCTATATGGAACTATCGTCATGCTGAACGTTCCCTATACAACGACTATCGAAGGAAATGCCATTCGATGGGGTAGGGTGGGGAATGGCCCGCCTCTGGTGGCGATACATGGAACACCTTTCTCATCACAGGTCTGGCGCAGGATCGTGCCGCAGTTAACCGACTGGAGGACCGTCTATTATTTCGATCTCATTGGCTACGGACTATCCGAGATGCGGGACGGCCAGGACGTGTCTTTGGCGGTGCACAACAAGGTGCTGGCACGCCTTTTCGCGGAGTGGGGCCTGGACCGTCCAGACGTGTTGGCGCACGACTTTGGCGGCGCCACAGCGCTGCGCGGATACTATTTGAACGGCCTGCGTTACCGCTCGCTCACAATATTCGATGCCGTTGCCTTGGCGCCCTGGGGATCGGCCTTCGTCCAGCACGTCCGAAAGCACGAGACCGCCTTTTCGGGAATGCCGGACTACATGCACCGGGCGCTGCTGCGGGCCTATCTGCAGACGGCAGCCTATAATCCCCTATCCGAGCAAGCGTTGGAGATTTACATCGCGCCCTGGCTTGGGCCGGTGGGTCAGCCGGCATTCTACAGGCAGATAGCGCAGATGGACCAGCGGTTCACCGATGAAGTCGAAGTCCTGTATGACCGGCTGGATTGCCCTGTCACCGTGCTTTGGGGACGGGAAGATGGTTGGATTCCCTGCGAGAGGGGCGAGGCCCTTGCAGCGATGATATCAGATCGCCCATTGGTCTCTGTTCCCCAAGCTGGACATCTGCTTCAGGAGGATCGCCCGGAAGCCTTGGTGGCGGAGATCTTGAAAAACCTCTGCTGAAGCAGGCTAACGATAAAGCCGATGGTGATGTCAACCGCGTAATGTTCACACGCTCACCGCGAGAACTCGTGCATCACCTCGAAACCGAACCGACGATCCGCGATCTGAAGCTTAACGTCAATGCAAACTCCTACTCTATATTGAGACCGTCGACGCCGAGCGAGCGAGCGGGCTGGTACAAGTGCGCCGAGCCTCTCCTGCCTAGCCTGCCCAGCAGGGCTCACAGCGCTGCGCAGGACGACAGCCGGGAGTACGAGGCGCCGTTGAGAGCTTGTGTCAGCAGTTCGCCCGATCTGCGAGCGGCATCTTTCTCCAATTCTTATCTCCTCTTCCCCCCTCATTGAATTCCGCGAATTCTGACGCTATATTGCGTCATAATCCATGGT
Source organism: Shinella kummerowiae (assembly GCF_009827055.1). Classification (GTDB taxonomy): domain Bacteria; phylum Pseudomonadota; class Alphaproteobacteria; order Rhizobiales; family Rhizobiaceae; genus Shinella; species Shinella kummerowiae. The sequence continues at coordinate 23,114 of NZ_WUMK01000017.1, read as the reverse complement.
GCATCGAACGGAGGTTTTTGAGATGGACCTCGCCCAATATGCCGATGGCGGGCTTTTCTCGCCGCGTAAGATCGCCAGTGCCCTGCGCACCACGAGCGAAGAGATCGCTCGGACCGCAGGGCTCGGGAAGGACGCGATCCAGCGGCAGGATCGCATTCGCTCGGACAAGACGCAGCGGCGTCTTCGGGAAATGACCGAGATCGTCAATAAGGTCGAGCCTCGGTTTGGCTCCGCCCTGATGGCCTATGCCTGGTATCGCTCCGAACCGTTGCCCGGCTTTTCAGGCTTCACGGCGATGCAGCTCGTACGCGACGGCCGTGCCGACGAGGTTCTCGACTATATCGACGCCATCGATGCCGGCGTTCACGCCTGACGGTGCCGACGGAGCTTCGAGGAACACTCTACCGGGCGCTCAACCCGATCTATGCGCGCGAGCCGATGTCGGGACGCGGCGCCGAACTCTATGGAGGTCGGTTCAACCGAAAGGGGACGCCGGCACTCTATACGTCGCTGTCAATCGTCACGGCGTTGCGTGAAGCCAATCAGGCCGGCTCCCTGCAACCCACGACGCTCGTCTCCTATGGTGCGGTCTTCGAACGCATATTCGATACGCGGGACGATATCGCCCTGCGCGCTGAAGGCATGGACGATGCGGATTTGGCGGATCGCACTTGGCGCGATCAGATGAAAACGGCCGGAGAGGCGAAGACGCAAGCCTTCGCCGGTCGGCTTGCCGCTGCCGGCTATCATGGATTGATCGTGAGGAGCTTTGCACCCGGCGCGGCCCGAGACGATGCCAATTTAGTCCTTTGGACGTGGAGCGATGCGGCGCCTTGCCGGCTGACGCTAATCGACGACGAAGGTCGCCTGTCGCGATAAGATCGGTGTCGACCGACCACTACATATCGACACGAAGCTGGCCAGTTGGAGACCGCCGCTCATTTGGTTTTTCACCTATCGTCATTCAAGAAATCTTGTTTCTTAGCTGTTGATTTACGCTGAGAGCTGATGGAGTGGATGCCCCATCCCGACGGCATCGCAATGTGCCAGAGTGATGTTCGCCAGAACGTCACTTAGAGGAGAGAGCATCCATGAAGGAAGTTAGCATCGTCGGCCTGGACCTTGCAAAGCGGGTGTTTCAGGTTCATGCCGCGGGAAGCGATGGAAGTGTGGTCTTGCGCAGGAAACTGTCTTGCAGCCAACTGGTCACCTTCTTTACGGAACTGCCCAAATGCACGGTCGCGATGGAGGCCTGTGCCACAGCGCATTACTGGGCGCGTGAGATCGGCAAACTTGGCCACGATGTTCGCTTAATCCCGCCGGCTTACGTGAAGCCTTTTGTCAAACGGCAGAAGAATGATGCGGCCGACGCAGAAGCGATCGTTGAAGCAGAGACCCGGCCGTCAATGCGGTTTGTGGTTCCGAAGACTAAATCCCAACAGGCCTGCTCCATGCTATTCCGGACGCGAGACTTGTTCGTCCGTCAGCGAACGCAGCTTATCAATGCCCTTAGAGCACATCTGGCCGAGCATGGTGTCATTGCACCTCAAGGCATCGCGAATCTGGCCTTGCTGGCGGAGATTATTGAAGATAGCGAGGCCGGCCTCGAGCTCATCGTTGTAGAGACCGGCCGACTGTATCTGGATCAAATAGACGCGCTCTCCTCTCGGATCGCATCCCTGGAAAAGGCGCTCAGATCGGAAGCGAAGCGTTCGAAGAGCACCGCTCGCCTCCTGTCCATGCCCGGCATGGGACCGATTACCGCAATGGCAGTCGAGGCTTTCGCGCCCACCATGGTGACCTTCCGAAGGGGGCGAGATTTTGCGGCCTGGCTCGGCTTGGTGCCAAAACAGCATTCGAGCGGAGGGAAGCAGGTTCTCGGCCGAACATCGAAGATGGGACAACGCGACATCCGCAGGCTTCTTGTCATTAGCGCGATGACCGTCATTCGATGGGCATGCCGGAAAGCCCCACCCGAGAACTCGTGGCTGGCACGGATACTGGCGCGCAAACCTCGCATGCTCGTCGCGATCGCCCTCGCCGACAAAATGGCTCGATCCATCTGGGCAATGATCACCAGGAACGAAGATTATAAGGATTCCGTTCTGCCTGCAGTGTAGCAAGTGCTGAGCTAAAGTCAGGACGGATCGTCGGCGTGACAGCGGCGGTATCGCCAGCTTGGCTACGCTGACGTGACTGTTTCCGCTCGCTACGACCAACCCGAACGCTCGCGGCGGAAACCTTTGCTGGCGGCTAGCAAGCCGCGTGTATAATCCTGCGTCACTTTGCCGGCGGCGAGGTCGGCGGACGCGAGTTCTTCCACAGGGCGACCGTTCTGCATGACCATCAACCGATCGCACAAATGGGTGACGACGGCTAGATCATGACTGACCATCACGAAGGTGAGTTGCCGCGCGGCACGCAACTGCTCGAGCAGGTTCAGCACCTCAGCCTGAACGGATGCATCGAGCGCCGATGTCGGCTCGTCGAGCAACAGGATGGACGGCTCGAGGATCAACGCGCGCGCGATCGCCACGCGCTGGCGCTGGCCACCGGACAGTTGGTGCGAATAGCGGAAGCGGAAGCTTGACCCGAGCCCGACCTCGTCGAGCGCGTGCACGATACGGCCTTCGGTATCGTCGAAGCCATGGATGGCAAGGGGCTCAAGGAGCAGTCGATCGACCGTCTGGCGCGGATGGAGTGAACCATAGGGGTCCTGGAACACCATTTGGACCTTGCGGTAGGAGGCTTTGTCGCGCCGTTTTCCGAGTATCATACCGTCGACTGCAATCGCGCCTGTAGAAACCGGAGTAACGCCAGCCACGGCACGCAAAAGCGTGGACTTGCCGGAGCCGGATTCGCCGACAAGACCGAAGGACTCGCCAGGCGCCACCGAAAGGCTGACATCTTCGAGCGCCACGAAATCGTCGAAAGCGACGCCGAGGCCTTCTATGGCGAGAGCCGGTGTCATGTCTTCCACTCCGGCTTCCGGTCGAGCACCGGCAACGGGTGCCGCTCAGTGCCGATCTCGGGCATGCAGTTTAGCAGGCCACGGGTGTAGGGATGCTGTGCGTCCGAGAGCCTCGCCGCTGGCAGTTCCTCCACGATGCGGCCGGCATACATGACGATGACCCGGTCGCAGAACGAGGAGACGAGTCGCAGGTCGTGCGAGATGAAGATCAGCCCCATGCCGCGCTCGGCGACAAGATGATTGAGGATGCCGAGAACGTCGAGCTGCACGGTAACATCGAGCGCCGAGGTCGGTTCGTCGGCAATCAAAAGTTCCGGGCCGGCAATCAGCATCATGGCGATCATCGCGCGCTGGCCCATGCCGCCGGAAACCTCGTGAGGATAGAGGCCGAAGACGCGTTCGGGATCGCGGATCTGCACGGCGGCCAACATGTCGAGCGCGCGCCTCTTCGCCTCTGCTCTGCCAACAGGCTCGTGCGTGCGCAGCGTCTCGACGATTTGCCGGCCGATGGTCATAACCGGGTTAAGCGAATATTTCGGATCCTGCAGGACCATCGCGATGCGTTTTCCCCGCAGCGCGCGTCGCTCTGCCTTCGAGGCCTTGAGGAGATCAGTGCCGTTGAAATCAAGCTTGCCGGCCGCGATCACGCCGTGTTCGGCGGTCAGCCCCATGATAGCGCGGCCGGTCTGGGACTTGCCGGAACCGCTCTCACCGACAATGCCGAGCCGCTCGCGGCCAAGTGTGAAGGAGACGCCGCGCACGGCTTCGATGACGCCGGTGCGCGTTGGGAAAGACACGCGAAGGTCCTCGACATCAAGCAGCGCCCTCATTGGCCGCTCCCACGCGGATCGAGCGCATCTCGAAGGCCGTCACCCAGCAGGTTGAAGCCGAGACTGACGATGAGGATCGCGAAGCCCGGAGCCGCGGCTACCCACCATTGATCGAGGATGAAGCGCCGGCCGGAAGCGATCATCGCGCCCCACTCGGGCAGCGGCGGCTGTGCGCCGAGGCCAAGAAAGCCAAGGCCGGCTGCCGTCAAGATGATACCCGCCATGTCGAGCGTCACACGCACGATGAGGGAGGAGATGCAGAGCGGCATGATATGGCGCAGCACGATGCGCCAGGGCGAGGCTCCCATCAGTTGCACTGCCAGGATATAGTCGGAATTGCGTACCGTCAGCGTCTCGGCGCGCGCGATGCGCGCATAGGGCGGCCAGGAGGTGATGGCGATGGCGATGATGGCGTTGCCGATGCCTGGCCCGAGAGCAGCGACGAAGGCGAGCGCCAGCACGAGTTTCGGGAAGGCGAGGAAGATATCGGTGATGCGCATCAGTACCGCATCCACCCAGCCACCCGCATAACCGGCGACCGTGCCGACGAGAAGGCCGATGGGTGCGGCAATGACCGCAACCAGCAGCACAACCTGCAAGGTCAGCCGTGAGCCGTAGATGAGGCGCGACAGGATATCGCGGCCTTGATCATCCGTGCCAAGCCAATGCCCCGGCCCTGGCGACAGCAGGCGCGCCTTGGCAAGATCGCCGATATAAGGCGAATGGGGTGCCAGCAACGGGGCAAAAGCGGCGAGGACGACGAGGCCGAGAATGATGACAAGGCCGATGACGGCGAGACGGTTGGCGGTAAACCGCCGCCAGGCGACATAGGCACGGCCGAGCCGGGCCTGCATGCGCGATTGCGGCCTGTCGGTCAGGAGCCATTCGCGGCGGGTCATGGTGACGTCCCTCATCGTGTCCTCGTTCGGGGATCGAGCATGCGGTAGAGCACGTCGGAGAGAAGATTGATGGCGATGAAGACGGAACCGATGACGATGGTGCCGCCGAGCACCGCGTTCATGTCGGCGTTTTGTAGGGAATTGGTAATGTAGAGACCAAGCCCCGGCCAGGCAAAAACGGTCTCCGTCAGCACCGAGCCTTCGAGCAGGCCGGCATAGGAGAGCGCGATCACAGTGATGAGCGGCACCGCGGCATTGCGCAATGCATGACCCCAAATGATGCGCGCCTCTGACAGGCCTTTGGCGCGCGCTGCGACGATGTATTCCTGGCCAAGCTCGTTCAGCATGAAAGAGCGTGTCATGCGGCTGATGTAGGCCATGGAGAAATAGCCGAGCAGCGAGGCGGGCAGGATGATGTGCGAGAGGATGTCGCGGAATGCTGCCCAGTCGCGATTGATGATTGCATCCAACAGGAAGAAGCCAGTAACCGGCGTGAACGTGTACTCGAACACGACATCGATGCGGCCGGGGCCAGAGACCCACCCGAGGCGTGCATAGAAAACGAGCAAGGCGAGCAGGCCGAGCCAGAAGATCGGCACCGAATAGCCGACGAGGCCGACGATGCGCACCACCTGGTCGCTCATGCTGCCGCGCCTGACGGCCGCGAGCACACCAAGCGGAATACCGAGAAGCGCGCCGATGATCGTCCCGACGGTGGCCAGCTCCATCGTCGCGGGGAAGACGCGGCGAATGTCGGTCATTACAGGGTTTGTCGTCAGCACCGATGTGCCGAAATCACCGCTGAGCACGCCTTTCATATAGAGCCAGAACTGCTGGTAATAGGGCAGGTTCAACCCCATTTCCAGCCGCACGCGCTCCACCACATGGGCAGGCGCCCGATCGCCGACGATCGCCAGAACCGGATCGATCGGCACGACGCGGCCGATGAAGAAGGTGACGGCGAGCAGGCCGAGATAGGTGGTGGCAACGACCACGAGGAAGCCCGCCACCGATTTCAACCGCCCATAGGCGCGCCGTCTGGCGCGCCCTGCCGGCTTGCGCGTTTCCATCATGCTCAAGGAAGACTATTCCTTGGAGACGGGTGCGAGCGGGTTGGAATCGAAGCTCGGGCCGAGCGTGTAGCCCTTGACATTGCCACGAACGCCCGCGACCTCGATCTGCTGGAAGATCATGACGAAGGGGCTGGTCTCCAGTGCCTGCTGCTGCAGCTTTTCATACATCGCCGCACGCTTGGCGTTGTCACGCTCCAGGAGGGCAGCCTTGGACTCGGCCGTAAGTTCCGGAATATCCCAGGCATTGCGCCAAGCGAGCGTCTTGACGGAGGCATCGTCTCCATTATCGGGATTGGAGGTGAAGGCCTCGCCGTTCGAGTTCGGGTCCCAGTAGTCCATGCCCCACTGGCCAATATAGAGATCGTGGTTGCGGGCACGGTACTTGGTCAGCGTCTGCTTGCCGTCGCCGGGAATGATCTCGATTTTCACGCCGGCTTGGCCGGCGGTTTGCTGGAAGGATTCGGCGATGCCCGTTACCGGCTGCGTGTTGCGCACGTCGAAGGTCACGGAAAAGCCATCCTTCAGACCTGCTTTCTCAAGCAATTCCTTGGCCTTCGCCACGTCCAACTTGTAGGGGCTTGCCTCCAGCGCGCCGAGCACGCCCTTGGCCTGATAGGTCTGGCGGATCTCGCCGATGCCCTTGATCAGGGTCGAGCCGATCGCGTCGTAGTCGACGAGATACTTGAAGGCCTCACGCACCTCGGGCTTGGCGAGATTCTCGTTCTTTTGGTTGAGGCTGATGTAATAGACTGTGCCCTTCGGCGCGCTTGTCGTCGTCAAATCCGCATTCTTCGAAACGGCGTCGAGATCGCCCGGCTCCAGGTTGCGGGCGACATCGACGTCGCCGGCTTCCAGCATCAGGCGCTGCGTCGCACTTTCCTTGACGTGACGGTAGATGACACGGGCGAGCGCCGGCTTTTCGCCGTAGTAATTATCGTTACGCTCGAGAACGAGGATTTCGTTGGCGCGCCAATCGCGGATCTTGAACGGGCCGGAGCCGGCATAGTTGGTCTTCAGCCAGCCATAGCCAAAATCGGTGTCGTATTTGTAATCATCGCTCGGCGTCTTGGCTTCGGCGTGCTCCATCACCAGCTTCTTGTCGAGCACGGCGCCGACGGTGGCGGTGAGGCAGTTCAGCACGAAGCTCGGCGCATAGGCCTTATCGACGGTGAAGACGAAAGTGCTTTCGTCAACGGCCTTGGCCTTTTCAGCGACATTTTCGCCGGTCAGGCCGAACTGGGTGAGTATGAAGGCGGGGCTCTTGTCGAGCTTGACGACGCGCTCAAAGGACCAGGCGACATCCTCCGCCGTCACGGGGTTGCCGGAGGCGAACTTGATGCCGGGCTTCAGCTTGAACGTGTAGGTGAGGCCGTCGTCAGACACGGTCCAACTGTCGGCAACGCCACCCTTGACTTTGGTCGTGTCGGCGATGTCGAGGCGAACAAGCATGTCATAGGCATTGCCGATGAACTCGGCCGGCGATAGCTCGAATGATTCGGCGGGGTCGAGCGTAATCGTATCGTCGATTGCCCAAGCCTGCACGAGCGTATCGGCCGGGGTTTCCGCAAAGGCTGGCGTCATGCCACCCGAAATAAGTAGCAGCGATAAAGCTGCACCGGCAAGCAGCGGGCGTATATGGTTCGTAAGCGTTTCCCTGTTCATTCCCGTTCCCCATGTCAAATGATTGTTCTTTCGTATCCGACGGCCGGACGCCATTTTGGTAAGTAAATCATACTATTGTCCAGCGTGACAATCCCCAGATCGTGTTTGGCTATCAGGCAAAAGTGCGAACGCCATCGCCAAGCCCATCCATCCCAAGGCAATGCCGGTTATCCTGACAACCGGGGAGGAACGCTACGTGTGGATGCACGCGCCCTAAGAAGAGGCGAAGGCGCTGCAACAGCCCCTGCCCGATGACGGAACATTCTCGGGTTGACCACAGTTGGTCAAGCTGAAAGGAATTCAACATGACCGATGATCCGAAAGACCCGAAAAGGCCCCAGGAAATCCCGCCTGGTGAGACACCGGACTCTTTGCCGGATATCCCTGAGCGTCCGATTGAAGAGCCCGAACCGGATGCAGTTCCGGAGGAGGCTCCTGACGTCACACCCCTCCCGGGCGAGGATGTTCCAACGAAGATGGGCGGATAGGTCGGAACACCTCAGCAATTGTGCACAAATTTTATCGATCTGACACGGAACCAGCTCGCCTAACCGGCATTTATGGGCCCGAGAAGATTGGGAAAATGAAATGCTTTCTGTAATTTGGGACAACGCGCTCGCCATCCTCCTCCCAGGCATGCCGCGCGCAATGGAGATCAAGGACCCGCGGAACGCTATGTTCGTCCTGGCCGAGAAGTGGCCGGTCACCTATGGGCGCGCATTTCAACGAGCGCTCGCGTTTTGCGCCAAGGCAATTGAGGGCAAATGCTCGCCATCCAAGGCAAGATTGGCGTTCCTCGCCGCGGCGCGAGAAGCAAACGTCGTGGTGGTTCGCTAGGGTTTGTCACCGTCACCTCTTTCCCTACATGTCTAAGAGTGCGGAACGAATCCATCGTTCTCGGTGTTTCCCCGGACGAAAATGTTGGTTCTCCGCCCTGCTACCGAAGCAGAAAACCTTTTTGAGCCGCTGCAGGAGACGCTTTATGAACGGCAGAATCCCGCCACGGCAACACCCAACCATCGACCCCTATTTTACGTTTGAATGCGAGCGGGCCATTGACGGCGCAGTGCGCGAACTGGTCGATAAGGCCATCACCGCCGGTTGGCCTCCCGAGGCGGCATTTAAGGCGATCAAGCGCGTCACCGAACGTCAGGCACTGGCTTACCAAGAGGATCCCGATCCAGCAGTCAACCAGGTGGAGGTTCGCATACGCACGGGGTTCTCGCTGGCGCCGTTCTGATCCGCGGAGCCCGTGCTGACGCATTCGGGACCGGCCTCATGCGCCGGCTTTGTCCTTCGGCGTCTTCGAAATTGACAGCAGAGCGAGGGCAGCTAGCATGGAAGCCACGAAACCGAGGTTGCCAGAGCCGATCCATTCAATCCCAAGTCCGCCGATCGAACCGGAGAGCGCGATGGCAAGGCAGAGGATGTCTTTCGGCGCCTTGTTTGACCGCACCATCGGCGCCGACAGCTGATCCCAGTCACATCGGAGAAACCACAAATTGCTCAGCATGTTAATCTAACAAGGCCGGGGTCATTCTTCCGCGCCGAAAGGGGTCAAACCTGGACGCTTAATCACAGCGAGGCGTTTGCGCCGCGTTGCGTGCTGCCAGCACGAAATCAACTGTATTGCCAACCGTCGACAGATCGGTAACCGGCCTTTCGGGGAACGTAATCCAGAATTCGTCTTCGATCAGCATCATGATCTGGGTAACTTCGAGGGAATCGGCTCCAAGGTCTGCCGTAAAGGACGCATCATTCTCGATTTCATCTTTCGGGACGTTCAACTGGGCGGAGACAATTTCCTTTACCCGGAAGGCAATATCGGGTCTGCCAACATTGGTGGTCATGTTGATTTCCTTAGTCGGTAAGGGGCATGGCGCGCTCGTTCAGCACGGCGCGCTTTCCCGGTGGGGTTAGCAAATAGGTCGGGTCGACCTCCCTGGAGCCCCTCCTTCATCGTCCCAAACATCGATGCCGGCATTGCGATCGCGGTGCAATGAGGTTTTGGAAAGCGGATAGTTCTCGGCGCCAATTGTCGCGGCCTTGATGAGCCGAATCAATTTTCGCGCTTCTTCGTGCTGGGCGCCAATGCCACCGACAAGTTTCTCGGTTTCGTAGTTCGCATCCTGCAGGACCGCTCGAAGGACCGTCCTCTGTGGTATCTGACTCTTCCTCGCGCCGGTGAACAGCAGGATCACCATATCGTGCCCTCCGTCAACACATAGAGTGTTGCAAGAAGACAGGCAGCCGCAAACGCATGCCCCGCCATAGTGGTGACTAGATATCGGTCGTTGAGGCGGTCGAACAGGGAAGACATATCGTCCTCCTCTCGTTTTGGGGCCAGGGTAGCCAACCCTCAAACAGCAGCGCCCGTAAAGTTGGCTGCCGAAGAAACAACCCTGCGCGCCTTCTGCGGTTTTAGCAAGCTCTCAAGTGTGTTGGTTTCGAGGCGCATTGGTTGCGGCTGATCCGAGCGAGCTTATCGTCAAGCCCCAATGTTGTTGCGCATCCAATCGCTCACCGTGTAATGCATTTTCAAAGTTGCCCAATCGCTTGAGGGCTTGATCTCACAAATGAAAAGCCCGTTATTATCGCGAACCACCGTCCTGAGGATTTCCCTGACGCGAAGCGCATCACTGTTCAACCTGCCGAACCAGAGAGTGGGTAGTGGGCGGACACAATTCCATTCCCGCATTTGTTCACCGAATGCGTCGTTTTCGTCGTTCTGACTGTCGTAGCAAATTACGTAGGTAGGCATCCTGCTCTCCTATTCGGTATTTATCTCAGATGGTGTGCGCCAATGACCAAACAGCCATCGGTCAGCCGGATTAGACTTTCGGGGCGGTCTTCAGGTGTTTGGGGGGAGCACTACGCACCCAATCCCGTCCGCAGCTTCGGGAAATCCACTTCAAACCTCAGTTTGAACAGAATGCTGCCAGTCGCGTCGGTCACTGCCATCATCCACTCGTTGCCAAGCCAAACGTTCATGTCGGCGTCAGCAAGCATCTCACCAGCGCCGCGAAGTGCTTCAACCCGAGCTTGAGTTTCGTTGGCAAGAAAGAGACCCTTGTCGTCGATCGCTGCTCGGCCGTCCAATACGTGGAAGAAATATCTAGGCATAGCGCTACTCCATAGGCGGGAGTGCGAAAAGCCTCTCTGTCTCAGCGTGCCAAGGGATAGCTGATGATGGCTAACCTTACCCCTATTGCGCCATACTAGGAAACGAATTCGCGGCGACTTCAGCCGCCGCGTTATCTATCTTCGTTGGAGGGTAGAAGTGGTGACGCCAAACTGCCGCCTGTCTACTCCGTGGGCGCGTCGGTAGCCCGTAGGGCCGAAACACCCTACGGCCAACATTCATATGGGAGTCAGCCCGGGCAGCTCGCTGACATATCGACTTAGGTCCGGCTTCTCACGTAGCCTTAGTCACCACTCCTGCCGAGCCCAGGCGGGCCGTCCAACCTCCCGGCGGTTGCAGCCAATGCACGGATCGCATCTATGGCCGTCGCCAAGCCTTGCATGAGGAGGGCGGTGTCACGGTCTTCGCTGGATTTGTCGATTTCCATTGCCCGCCGCCGCAAGTCGCTGCTCTCGGTATTGAGGCGAGCGATAAGGTCGTTATCCATTGCATTCTCCTTAAACCCGTTTTTGTCGAGCATATGGAGAACGTATCGATAGCCGCGGCGTTCCCTTGCGTCATGAGGACTTGCACTCAGCGCCAATCCGCGGACGAGGCAAGGGCTTCACTTGAGATATCGCACACTCAGAATTATCAGAGGCATCGCGAAAACGCAGAAAGACACACCCCCAAGGGCCTGATGCCCCAGCACCCCGAGCACCCCACCCAGCGCAAAGAAGACAATAGTGGCGAGGTGGAGCTTCAACCGCTGCACAATCGCCAATTTGTCAGTGTTGGAACTTGCCCCAAGAAGTATGGCCAGTCCGACGCCCAGATCGGTAGCTACGCCGGAGACATGGGTCGTTCTAACCCGGCTACCAGAAATCCGGGTTGAGGCCGCATTCTGTATACCCATGGTAAAGCTCAGTAGGCCGACAATCAGCACTCCGTTCGGCGCCCTTGGGCCAAGAGCCACAACAAGGCCAACGAGTATCAGAAGGGCGGCTTCAAGGATCAACGTCAGTGCATAGACGTTACTGCGTCGCCGTCGTCTGCCGAACTCGATGAACAGTGAGGCGGCAAAGGCACCCAAGATGAACATCACAATGATCGCCAGGAAGCCTAGCGCCAAGTCGAACTGGAAGACGGCGAAGTGGTCGGAAGCCATAGAGACGTTGCCGGTCATGTTGGCTGAGAAGTAGTGGTAGGCTAGGAACCCAGCACTGTTCACGCCGCCGGCCACGAAGGCTAGCGACGATGCCAGCATGAGATCGGTTCGTGGGGTCCGGTAGTCGCCTTCATGAATTAGCATGTTTGGTCACGGTGCGATCGTTGGGACGGCAGAATGCAACTTCAGGCCCAGTGTGTCGAGCCAGGCAGGAGAACTCCAGCCGTTGGCTTCTCATCTGCTTCTCTCTGTATCCTCGGAGGAGGGTAGAGGCAGGGGCTTGAGAAGCCTCGCTTGGAATCGCCAAATCTACAAATTACATGCAGGTTCCCGACTTGTCTTCGAACAGCCCAAGCTCGGAAAATTGCCGTCCAGCTTTCCAAGGCCAGAACCAATCGTGAAGCCGATCACGTTCTGTTGCGTGCGATCGACGGCAAATGCGACAAGGTCAACGCTAGCTGGCGTCCGATTGTGGAACCGGCTTCGGACAATTCCGGAGGTGCGGCATGACAGAATTCGTCAGCCTGGCCATCGGCAACGCCGCCCTCGCATTAAAGGCCGCCGCAACTGGTACGTCCCCAGATGCGGCGGCCCCACTCCTTGTCCACTCGCACCCTTTGCAAGAGGCGCGAGCAGGTGACGAACTATCCGCTGCGGACCGAGCCGGCTTTCACAAAAGTGCCGATCTATCGAAATTTCGCCACGAACTATGCGTGCCGCCCTCGGGAAAAGAGGCCGCAATCGCAGCCTCTTTAGTTCGCTACAGAGTTTACGCAGACAAACGACCGCCGCCGGAACGCGAACGGATCATCCAAGGCTGGACGCCCGGAGATTTCACCAGGATACCCTTCTTCTCCCCAAAGGAGCGGATGGCATCCCGTCCGATTTTCACCGGCTTGTGGCCGTCGAAGGCCATGTAGCAGGTCTTCAAGGTGGCATCGTGTACTATGTCACGATCCCTTTCAGGCCAATCTTCCAGAAAGTCGATGGCGTCTTCCAAGCACGTTATCTCTCGGATCAGTTCCCTGCGTTCCTTCAGATAGACGGGCTTATCAAATACCTTCGAGTTCATCTCTACCTCACTGAAAACGTTGGTGATCAACAAGGAAGGCGCTGCGCTTCAGCGCCCGCCGAAGATTTATTTTCTCTTGTTTTGAGTTTCAAGGGGGTGCCTCTGCACATGCCGCAAAATTCTTGGGTGACTGCCGAATGACGATTGTCTTTCGGCGTCTTGTTTGACCCCACCATCGGCGCCGACAGCGGACCCCAGTCACATCGGAGAAACCACAAATTGCTCAGCATGTTAATCTAACAAGGCCGGGGTCATTCTTCCGCGCCGAAAGGGGTCAAACCTCGACGCTTAATCACACCGCATGAAACAGCGTGGCCGGTCTCCACGGTCGGATGAAGATGTCGGCTTCTTTCGCCGCTCTTATGAACGTCTTGCGCGCAGCCGCGGAGTCTTCTTTACCCTCCAATACCGCCAGACACGTTCTCCGCGCTTCCTCCCGCGCCTTCCTGGTTCTACCGGCCACCTCTCCATCAAAGCTCTCGCTGCTTCAGCAGTACTGGTCACGGTCCGGTATCTTCCGAGCTTGTTGGTTTCGAACGTGATAAGGCTTCTCCCAAACTCCCTGATCCAGGGATGCCTGATTCCTCGCCGGTTGCGGCGGCAGCGTCGATGTTGATTTCAGTCGGGGCGGTATTCCCATCGCCGAAAAGAGGCATAATCAAGATCGAGCCGAGGATCACGATGAACATCGACAGTAGGCATAGGCCGATAATGTTGATCCGAAGGCGCATTTTCTACCTGAAAACAAAAGGCCCCGCGCTGAGGCGGGGCAAGAGACTGAACTAAAAGTGGCACTAGTGGAACGCGGTTTTCGCCCCTTTGTTCCGAGCTCCCATGTGAAATCTCTAGAGCGAACCATCCTGCCACAGCATTAAGCCGTCCCTGCATTGTCTTGCATCTCCACCAGTTCTGCAAGGTCGACGAGCAGTCCCTGAACGTCGGGCCCGATGCGAGAGTTATTGGCCTCGATTGTCATCCGGATATTGGCAGCATAGTGGGCCGGATCCAGGGCGCCAGCTTCCTGAAGGGTTTTTACCAGGACGACGAGCGCATTGGTGTGCGCTGCATGGACCGCTGAGATGGCCTTGATTATCTCGTCAGACTTCTTGGTCATTCAATGCCCTACCAGAATAGCAGAGTGCCTGATTCACTCCATTTCCGGAAGCTTGTCGGCCTGAAACGGGATGGTCGACATACCAAGTTAGTGGATAGACACTCCTGCCTCACCCGCCAACTCGATAATTACCTGCCGAGCCGCGGTCGGCAAGACGAAAAAGAAGGTCGCTTCGGAGGGGGATCGAAGCGACCTTCTGTTGCGGCGGGTTGGGGAGCCTAGTGAGCGCGGAGGCACATCACTTGCCGCGCCTTTACAACCATATCGGCCGTCACTTGTTCCGCGCTCACCGCTCAGGAAACGGTGGATTTTGCTGCCTGTTGGAAACGCGCGTCACCATTTCATGTTCTCAAGACCCCGTGTCTGATTGGATTCGACAAGTCGCTAGATTGGCGTATGGTGTTTCTACCGGCTGCCATTTAAATGGGCGCGGCCATGGAGCTTAGCAACCTTCCCCATTACTTTGGAGGTTAAGCTATGTCTCGCCGTTCCGTGGCAATTTTTACTTCATATGACGAGTGGTCGGTCATGATCGTCGAGGCCGATGGCGAGTCTCTCCATTCATTTCGCTTCCAAAAACACGCGCAAACGTTTGCTGACGGCCAGCGGCTACGCATGGGCTTTCCATTGGCCGACTTCGCGGCATGCGGAAACGGGAACGCTGTAACGACTAGCCGATAAGTTCCAAGGTCCGTTGGGGGACCGGGCTCGGCTCGCAAATGGGCCGGGTCCGCACCGCGGCTCCGTGTGATCACACCGACATATTGATCGGCGTCTCTTCTCTCGCCCGGAACCCAACGAGCACTCTATCAGTTTTCACTGATAATCAAAATAAAGGAGGATGAGATGTTCCAGGCATCTCTCGGCGGTGGCTTCGGCGCGCAGGGCTATGGCCTACGTGCATCCATTGCCGCTGCAGTAGCTTACGACGATCTATGCTCCCAACACCGGATCGATATTCGATACGAGCCACAGGCCATCATTGTCCAAGGGCAACTTCCGCCGGCGGTCGTTCAGCGTGTGCGCAGGATCATTTTCGAGGTTGCTGGGTCTGTCCCTGTCTGGGATCGAACGTTCTGGCTGGGGTGATTGGTTTTAGCCTCTGATAAACACCCCGGCCTCTCTCGCGGCCTTCAGAAAAACTCTCTGCGCTGCGGCAGGCTCTGCGTTGCCTTCGAGTGTGTTTCGGCCCTTTAATTGCGGGACTTCGTCAAGTCTGTTTTGTCCGTGCTCGGATCATAGTCGTTTTCGAGCTCATGGCCTCATGATGATGTTCGGATCGGATGCCTCTACGTGTGAAGCGCTGTGCGGTCTAATCCGCCAGCAGCCGAAACAACGAGGTCACCGCAACCACCGTCCCGGCGGGACATCACAGATGCAAATCAACCCTGCGATTTTGGGTGGAGGTAAGCAGGGAATTAGGCCGGTTCCTTGCTCCACTGGAATGAGGTGCCGTCGATCCAGATGCGGTACAGGATGACCGCCAATTTTCGTGCGACTGCGACCTGTGTTTTTTTCGTTCCATTGCGTTTCGCCAGCCGCAGCCCCCACACTTTCAACGCGCACCAGCGCCGAGGCCGATCCTGAACGCATTCCCCAATGACCTTCACTGCTCCTACTGCAAAGCCGAACGGCGCGAGACTCGCATGCGGCAATCGATGGCCCATTGCTGATCCTCCGGTGAATCAGCAAAAACTTTCCTCAAGACAGCAGCAAATATTAGTCAGAGCCAATCCTCGACGCTTAATCACAGATATGTGCGCCTTCACGCGATATCGCTTGCCTCACCCGATCGAAACCATTGACGGATAGTTACACGATCCTAGTTAGATGGGTACTGACAGAGACGTTCAGGGTATCATGGTGAAAAGCAGCCTAGAAAACAAACGCATTCTCATCCTGGAGGACGACCCTCTCCTCGCTCTCGACCTCGAAGACTTCTTTACAGAACTCGGCGCTAGGGTGATCGGCCCTGTCTCCAGCGTCGAGCAGGCCCTCCAGGCGGTCTCCACGGGGATCGACGGGGCGGTACTCGACCTCAATCTGAGAGGCGTCTACTCCTACCCGGTCATCGAAGCACTCGCCGAGGCGGGTACACCGCTCGTCGTATGTTCCGGATACGCCGAACTGCCCGACACCCGGACGGAGCTGACTGATATCGTGCTGCTGCCGAAACCTTGCGACCTCAAGGTTTTGCAAGCTAGACTCGCTGAGCAGATTACCGCAGCGCCCCAGACGACTTCCTAGACGCGCAAGATCGAAGCCGGCGAAGTGCCAGGACAGGTTCGTTTAGGCCGACACCGCCCTTAGCGCTTCGCTCTCGGCGATCGGAAGGTCGATTTCGGCTCTGAACCCGTCCGGCAGGTAGTGGAGGCTTGCCTGCCCGCCCAGCTCATATTCGATATTGGCTTTGATGAGCCGGGTACCGAAGCCCTCGTCATCGGGCGCCTTGACGACCGGTCCGCCGCGCTCGGTCCAGTTTATCCGAACGGACCGCCCCGGACCCGTCTTGTTGACCACCCACGCAATGGAGACACGCCCCTGCTCGTTGGCCAGCGCCCCATATTTCGAGGCATTCGTCACCAGCTCGTTGAAGACCATGCCGATGGAGAGCGCGGTCCTGGGGTCCAACCGAACGAGATCGTGCCGCCCAATATCGAAGCGCGAGAGATCCTTGTTGTGTGGCCGAACCGCGCGCTGGAAAACGCTCAGAAGCTCCGTCTCGTCCCAATTGCCTTCGAATAGGAGCTCGTGGGCGTCTGCCAGCGCCGACACACGGGCGATGAGTTTCTCCTCGAATTCCGCGACTGACCGGCAACCGCGACCCGTCCGGCGGATTAGCGAAAGCACGACGGCGAGATTGTTTTTCACCCGGTGGCTGAGTTCCCGGACCAGCAGATCCTTCTGTTGCTCGATCCGCCTGCGCTCTGCCCGCTCGCGTGCTTCGTTCACCGCACGCGTCACGGCAGCCGGCAGACGCGCCAGGCGCTGCTTCAGAACATAGTCCGTCGCGCCCTTGCGGAAGGCTTCGATGGCAGCATCCTCGCCTAGAACACCTGAGACGAAAATGAAGGGCGCGTCCGGCGCTGAGGCGACCGCTAGGTCGAGCGCGGCCATGCCATCGAAATCGGGAAGCGAGAAGTCTGAAAGGATAATCTCGAACGTGTGTTGTGCCAGCGCGGCCTGATAAGCAGCACGCGTCGCGACGCGATTGACCTCAAAGGTTTCTTGCAGGTTCTCGAGCTGCGCTTCAATAAGTTCAGCGTCGATGGTGCTGTCTTCCAGCAGCAGGATACGCAGCATTCCGGCCATGTCAGTCGCCGCCCACCTGCCGCAGCTTCGGCGGCGGCTCGTTGAGAAGCGCCCAGAAGACGCCGAGGTCCTGGATCGCCTTGAAGAACTGGTTGAACTCGACCGGCTTGACGACGAATGCGTTGACCCCGAGCTGGTAGCTTTTCACCAGATCCTGTTCTTCGCGAGACGAGGTCAACATGACGACTGGAACGTGACGCAGGTTCTCATCGCGCTTTACTTTTTCGAGCACCTCCAGTCCGTCGACTTTCGGCAGCTTGAGATCGAGCAGGACGACTGCGGGATCACCTGGATCGCGGGCGGCATGGGAACCGCTGAGATAGAGAAAATCCAGCGCCTCGGCGCCGTCGCGGGCAACCACGATGTCATTGGCGATCTGACACTTCTCAAGCGCCGTCAGGGTCAGTTCGAGATCCCGGGGATTGTCTTCAACGAGCAAAATTGGCCTCAGTTCTGGCACGGATTACTCCTCAGGTAGCGCCGGTAAGGAAAAAGTGAAGCATGCGCCCTCGTCCACCGTGCCAATGGCGTCCACGCTGCCGCCATGCCGCTCGACGATGCGCCTGATGAGGGCAAGGCCGATACCCGTGCCCTCGAAATCCTCGCTTCGCTGCAGCCGCTGGAATACACCGAACAGCTTAGACTTGTAAGCCATGTCGAAGCCGACACCGTTATCCGCGATCCGGTACAAAATGCCTTGGTCGGTCAGAACGGCTGATATCTCGATATGCGCCTCTTCGCGCAGCCGCGTATATTTGACCGCGTTGTCGATAAGATTGTACCAAACCTGCCGAAGGAGGGTGGCGTCCCCCGTCGCAGCGGGCAGATCATCGACCTGCCAGACGATCGTGCGGCCCGCCGTCTCCTCTGCCAGTCCCCGCCGCACCTCGGCGACGAGCTTGTTCATGTCCACCTTGTCGGCGGACAGTGCCGCTCGACCGAGATGAGAGAACGTCAGGAGATCATCGACGAGGTCACCCGCGGCCAGCGCCGAATCCGAAATCATCTGGAGATAATGGCGCGAGCGCTCGCCGAGATTCTTCTCCCGCTCCGTCAGAAGCTGGGAGAAGCCGACGATATGGCGGAACGGCGCCCGCAGATCGTGAGAGATCGAATAGGAGAAGGCCTCCAGTTCCCTGTTGGACTTCTGTAGGTCGGCGGCAAGCCTGGCCAATTGCTCGGCCTTCTTCAGCACAATCTCCACGATCGAGGCGCGCAGGTCGCGCGCGGCGGCGATCTCTGCAGGGTGCCACGGTGCGCTCCTGCCGCGCACCATCTCGCGCCAGGCCTCGAAGGACTTGCGAGGATGGATCCGCCCGCTCTCCCGCACCACCTTGTGCGGATCCCCGCCCCAGGTGACCGTCTTGACCACTTCCTGGCGGAACCAAACAAGCCAGCTGTCTTCCACCTCGGAAATGCGCAAGGCGAGGACACCGCAGGTGCCGTCGTTGAAGCCGCCGTCGTGCGGGACCTCCGAGACGATAGAGTCCGTAATGTAGGAATCGGTGGCCGCGTCTTGCTGTGAAAGGCGGGCGACCAGGCTTCTTACCTGATGCTCTTCCGGAGCCTCGCCGACAGGCAGGTAGCTGTTCTGAGACAGGACCGCCGCCCCATCCGCTCGGGTGAGTTCCAGCAGCGCCCCCGGCGTGCCGGCCAGGCCTTCATCCCACCGATCGGCCTGAGCCATCGCGGCCAAAAGCTTGGTGTGCACGCGCGCGAGTTCGACGCCGAGTGCCGCTGTCTCGGCCCGGCTGTCGGCGCTGATCCGCATGGCCAGGCTCTGGACCACGAAATCGCAGGCTTCGCGGATGTCGCTCGTCACATGGTGGGCATTGCGGCTGTGGCAGGACAGAAGGCCCCAGAGTTTGCCGTCCACCATGACCGATATCGACATGGACGAGAGCGTGCCCATGTTGCGCATATATTCGAGATGGACCGGCGACACGCTGCGAAGCTGCGTGAACGTCATGTCGATGGCCCCTGCGTCGCACTCCTCCCCGAACGCTGTCAGCGGGACCGGCGTGTAATTTGCATCGGGGATCAGGCGTATGCGGTTCAACGTGTAGAGATTGCGTGCTTGCGCCGGAATATCCGCAGCGGGGAAACGCAGGTCGAGATAGGAGGGCAGGGTACCGTTGCCGGCTTCGGCCACGACATGTCCGTTCCAGTCGGTATCGAACCGGTAGACGAGTGCCCGGTCGAAGCCGGTCAGGTCAGCGATCAGGCGCGCGGTCGCGGAAAGCCCATCCGTAAGCTCTTCAGTGGCCGTCATTTGCTGTGCGAAGCCGGTCAGACGGGAAAGAAGCGCGTTGGGTAAAAAGGGCGCGCTGCGTTCGAACTCCACGATGGCGCGGCCCTGATGGGCATGTGCCGCCATGTCCACTTCCGGGTTCTGCAGCCTGGCGCGGTAGGCATGCGCGCCGCTGGCCCGCCAAGCGCGCAAAGCAGCCTCGACCGACGGGAACAGTTCGAGCGGCGTCCGGCCCGTGATTGCTTTAAAATTGGCCGATGCCCACAGGACATCGAGACCGGCGGGATCAAGAACGAGCAGAGATCCATGGGGCTGGATTGCGCCGGGAACATGGATCGGCTCGCGCGCGCAAAAATCCAGATCGCTTTGGCTCCCTGACATCGAATCCCCTCTCCCGCACGCCAATCCGGCCAAGCCTGCTGATGGTGGGGATCGTATAGACCGACCATCGCAGCGTTGAAAGACACCTACTATCTAAGAGCGGATCGCATTTTTTGTAGGTCTCTTTCGTGCCCGGAACCCGTTATCGCATCCGACGCACGGGACGTGTCTCGCGTCGCGAAGAGCCTTCTTTGCATTTTATTAAGATTGTTCGCAAAGACTTGTCTTGGGGACGGGCGAAATTCCAGGGGGTGCACGTTGTGCGGAGACCAACGAACTGGAGATACCGATGGCCGCATCGCAGTCCACCATTCTCGTCGTCGAGGACGAACCGCTCCTCCGCCTTATCCTGATCGAGGCGTTGCAGCATGAAGGCTACCGCGTGCTCGCGGCGTCCAATGTCCTGGAGGCCATCGGGTATATCGCAAGGCATGCGGAAATCGACGGCCTGGTGACGGATGTCGACCTGCCCGGTGGGCTGAGCGGCCTCGACCTACTGGAATTGCTCAGCAATTGCCGGCCGAACGCAGCCAGGATCGTCGTTTCAGGCAGGGGCGATCTGGAAGAGGCGGCATTCCCTTCGGCGGTCCGGATCTTCGCGAAGCCCTATAGCCTGGACGATGTGATCGCCGAACTCGATGATCAGATCACGGCGAAAAACGCCATCATGCCTACCCGGCACATGTACCCCTAGCATCGAGGCACAGCCGTCGGCCTGTCTGGGACAGCATTGCCCCTCTTATGTCCCTTCCCATTTTTTTAAAAATTTCACAGGGTTACCGCGCTTTCAAATTTTTCCGACCTCCCCATATAAGCTCGCGATACCTCGAGAAACGGCAAGATGACTTTTATTCCGAACGTAATCAGCGAGATGAACCAGCGCATCCGGGGGATCGACTGGAAGAAAACGCCCTTCGGTGCCGAAGCCGACTGGCCGCAGGAACTGCGGATGGCGTTGAGCCTGTGCCTCAATACGACGCTTCCGACGGCCCTTTACTGGGGCAACGATCTCCGTCTCCTCTACAACGACGCCTGGGCGCCGATTGCCGGGGAAAAACATCCCTGGGCGCTGGGGCGTCCGGCCCGTGAGGTATGGGCCGACATCTGGCACGTGATCGAGCCCCAGCTGCTCGCCGTGCTGCAGACCGGCCAGGGATTTTCGGTCACCGATCAAATGCTGCCCATGCAGCGCGGCGGCCGTACACAGCAGACCCATTGGGATTACAGCTTCGCGCCGATCTTCGGGCAGAACGGTAAGGTCCTCGGCATATTCAACCAGGGCAACGAGACAACAGCGCGCCTGTCGGCGGAACGGGCGCTGCGCGCCAGCGAGGAGCGACTGGAATATGCGCTGGGCGCATCGGATACGGTAGGCACCTGGGACTGGGATGTTCCCAACAATCGGGTCATTGCCGATGCGCGCTTCGCGAAGCTTTACGGCGTCCCGCGCGAAGAGGCGAGCGCCGGCGCATCAATCGCCAATTTCTTCAATGCCATTCACGCCGACGATCTTCCAAATGTCGAAAAAGCTATTGCGGCGGCCTTGAAGGACGGCAGCATCTTTTCTCAGGAATACCGCCTCGTCCAGGCGGACGGCGCACACAGATGGGTCATCGCGCAGGGTCGGCCGACGCTTGCGCCGGACGGAACAGCTCTGCGCTTCCCCGGCATCAGCTTCGATATAACCGACCGAAAAAATGCGGAAGCCGCGCTCCGCGACAGCGAGGAGCGCTTCCGGGCAATCACGAACTCCATCGACCAGATGATCTGGTCGACGACCCCAGACGGATATCACGACTACTACAACCAGCGCTGGTACGATTTCACCGGCGTGCCTTCAGGCTCAACCGATGGCGAGGGCTGGGCCGGAATGTTCCATCCGGAGGATCAGGACCGCGCCTGGACCGTCTGGCGGCATTGCCTGCAGACCGGAGAGCCCTACCACATCGAATATCGGCTCCGTCATCGAAGCGGAAAGTACCGCTGGGTGCTGGGCCGCGCGCAGCCTGTGCGCAATGAGGATGGTGCAATCACCCGCTGGTTCGGTACTTGCACTGATATCCAGGACATCATCGACGCACGTGAGGTTCTCGCCCGATCGCGGGAAGAACTTGAAAAGGAAGTGCAGGAGCGCACCGTCAAACTCTTGGAAGCCGAAGCCCAGTTGCGGCAGGCGCAAAAGATGGAGGCGGTCGGGCAACTCACCGGCGGCGTCGCGCACGACTTCAACAATATGCTTGCCGTCATTTTAGGCGCCATGAACCTTCTCGAAAGGCGCCTTGCGCGCGGCGAAACCGATCTTGCCCGTTATATCGACGCCGCCAAGGACGGCGCAAACCGGGCAGCCGCTCTCACCCAACGTCTGCTCGCCTTTTCCCGTCGCCAGCCACTCCAGCCCGAAATCATCGAACCGAACCGCATGGTCGCCGGCATGCGCGAGCTGCTGACGAGGGCGCTCGGCGAGCAGGTTCAGGTCGAGACCGTGCTGGCTGCGGGGGTATGGCGCATAAATGCCGATGTCAGCCAACTTGAGAACGCGGTCCTCAATCTTGCGGTCAACGGCCGAGATGCCATGCCGAACGGCGGCCGGCTCACCGTCGAAACGGCCAACACATACGTCTCCGAGGACTATGCCCAAGAACACACGATGTCGCCCGGCCAATATGTGATGATTGCGGTCACCGACACCGGCACGGGAATGAGCGGCGACACTCTCGCAAAGGCCTTCGATCCCTTCTTCACGACAAAGGAGGTCGGCAAGGGATCCGGGCTCGGCCTGAGCCAGGTTTTTGGCTTCGTGCGCCAGTCCGGCGGACACGTGAAGATCTATTCCGAACCAGGCCACGGAACCACCGTAAAACTGTACCTACCCCGTCACTACGGCGAGACGGAAGCCAGAGAGATATCGCCGCAGAATGCTGACCCTGCGCGCGGCGTCCGTGGCGAACTCGTATTAGTGGTGGAGGATGACGAGCGGGTGCGCAATTTCTCCGTCGAGGCGCTGCGCGAACTCGGTTATACGGTGGCGGAAGCCGCTAGCGGCGCGGCAGCGCTCGCCCTGTTGGGAGAAGGCCTGAAGCCCGCGCTCCTTTTTACGGATATTGTCATGCCTGAGATGACGGGCCGTGAACTCGCCACCCTGGCGTCGGAGAAACTGGGGGAACTGAAGGTCCTTTATACAACCGGCTACACGCGCAACGCCGTCGTTCACAACGGCATCCTGGACGCCGGAACCCATCTGCTTCAAAAACCCTTCAGTC
>NZ_WUMK01000016.1 GCF_009827055.1 Shinella kummerowiae | reverse complement strand
ATCACTCTGGGGACGTGGTATCAGACTGGTGGGCAGGAAGCATCGAGAATTGCAGAAGAACCTGAAGGCGCACGCAATCAAGCGCCCTGCAGGGTTCTGAATATTCGATCGGATTCGCCCTCGACGGACCATGGCCGCATATTTCCTCCCAAGGTTTCGCCAACGGCCAGACCCGCCTGAATGGCATCCTCGTGGAAGCCGGAACCGAAATAGGATCCGCAGAACCACGTATTGGCCTCACCCTGAAGCGACCATAGTTGCTTTTGCGCGGCAAGCGTCGCGGCGTTGAAGAGAGGATGCTGGTAAAGTCCGCGCCAGATCACCTTGTCTTCGGCGGGTGCATGTAAGGGGCTAAGCGTCACAAAGCAGGGACGCAAATCGGAAATCCCCTGTAGCCGGTTCATCCAGTAAGTGACGCAGGGCTTGCGCACCGCCGTGCGGTCACGTCCGGATTGCGCGAGGTAGTTCCAGCTTGCCCAGACACGCCTGCGGCTTGGCATCAAGGTTTCATCGCGGTGGAGGACCGTCTCGTTATCTCCGTAGGTGAACGTGCTCAAGAGTTCGGCTTCGCGTGGTGAGCGATCGGCAAGCATCCCCAGCGCCTGGTCGGCATGGGCGCTGATCACGACATGATCGAACCATTCGGCCTCCGCGCCGCCCGCGGAAATCTCCACCGCACCGTTGACGCGTCGGATTGCCCTTACCGGCGTACCGGTCCGGATCCTGTCGCGGAACGACGCTGTCAGCCGCTCGACATAGGCACGGCTGCCGCCATCGACCGTTCGCCAGATTGGCCTGCGCACGAATTTCAGCAAGCCGTGGTTCTCGCAGAAGCGCACGAAGGAAAGCGCCGGATAATTCCCGATCTCAAGTGCCGGTGTCGACCAGATCGCGGCCGCCATTGGATAGAGGTGGTCTTCGCGAAACGCCCGTCCGAAGCCGGCGCTATCGAGATAGTCGTTGAGGCTAGCGGAAGGATCGAGATCACGCACGCCGTCTGGCGCCTGACGGTAGAAACGCACGAGGTCTCGCAGCATCGACCAGAAGCGCGGGCTGGCAAGGTTGCTGCGCTGGGCGAAAAGACCGGCGAGATTCGTACCGGCATATTCCAGCTTCCCACCGTCCATCGAGACGGCGAAGGACATTTCCGACGCCTTGGTCGGGACGTCGAGATGCGTAAACAGCGCAGTGAGGTTAGGATAGCTCACTTCGTTATAGACGATGAAGCCAGTGTCGACCGGAACACCGCCCGCATACACTGTGTGCGAATGGCCGCCAACGCGATCGTCCGCCTCGAAAACGGTGACCTCGTGGCGCTTCGAAAGCAACCATGCCGCTGAAAGGCCGGCGATGCCCGTGCCGACAACCGCGATTTTGAGTGGCCGATCCGATTGAGGAAAATGGCGCATGACGATCCTTTTGCGGCTTTCGAACTTTGGACAACTATCTGTATCCTTTACGGGCGGACACTTTTGACGGATCACTGCGAAGGACGATATCGCGTAGTGTGATCCGCTTCGGAGAGCACCGCGTATAAGGATGCATGAATGAAGCTTCGAACCCCGTTGAGAGTAATCACAAACCCGGTCTCCAGACCGGCCGGCGCCTTGCTGTGGTGAGTTCAAGGGACAAACAACAGACGCCTTCGCCCGATGCGCTTGTCGAAATGATGCGACAGGTTGCGCAGGATCGAGACCGTCAGGCTTTTGCCCTCCTCTTCCGCTATTTCGGACCGAAGCTGAAGACCTTCTTCCTTCGCTGGACGTTGTCCTCCGTCGCGGCGGATGATCTCGTGCAGGAAACGATGCTGACCGTTTGGCGCAAGGCCTCGTATTTCGATGCGGAACGCGCGGGCGTGGCGACCTGGATCTTCACAGTCGCGCGCAACATTCGCATCGACCATCTGCGACGGCAGAAAGACCCTTCGGCTCTGCCGCCGGATGCTGAGACGGCGATGGATACGGTTGAGGATGGAATGCTCGACGCCGAGCGGGACGCTGCGGTGCGCAACGCGCTGACCGCGCTCTCACCCGAGCAACAGACGATCATCCGCCTCGCGTATTTCAGCGAGAGATCGCAGACCGAAATCGCCGATGAATTGGGTATTCCGCTCGGCACCGTGAAATCTAGAACACGCCTGGCCATGAACCGGCTTCGCGGGCTGCTGGAAGACAAATCATGACCACCACACATCACGCAACCGACGAGACCCTGATGCGCTACGCCGCCGGCACGCTTGCCCCCGCGCCCGCCATCGTCGTCAGGGCGCATCTGGCAAGCTGCCCGGCCTGTCGCGCCCGCGTCGGCGAATATGAAGCGCTGGGGGGCGCGCTTCTGGAAGAAACGGAAGCGACGCAAATGTCGGCAACCGCATTGAGCGACGTGCTTGCCATGCTGGACGATGAGGACGCCGCCGCCCCCTTCACACCGCCGCCGCGGGCGCCGGTGGAGATTGAAGGCATTCGCCTGCCGGACGCTTTGCGCGGCTGCGATATCGGACGCTGGCGCTGGATCGGGCCCGGTATGAAGATGAGCCGGGTCGGCGTGCCTCAGGATCCGCATGCCAATCTCATCCTGCTCAAGGTCGGCCCGGGCCGCGCCCTTCCAGACCACGGACATGTCGGCACCGAGTTCACCTATATCGTATCGGGTTCATACACCGATCGTTTCGGAACATTCGGTCCAGGTGATCTCGCGGAAATGGACGAAGACGTTGATCACCAACCGGTCGTCGACAATGGCGATGATTGTATTTGCCTTGCCGCTATGGAGGGTAAAATGCGCTTCAACAATCTCATCGGCCGCATGCTGCAGCCGATCTTCGGGATTTGAACCATGCCGGCGGTGGCGCTCTTCCTTCTTCTGGCCGCTGCTATCTCGCTGGGCATGGCAGCTGTTTGGCTCGCGGTCGTGAAGGGGGCGGGATCCGGCTGGGTCGATACCGTCTGGTCCTTTCTCGTGGGCGGGGCGGGTGTGGCTGCCGCGCTTTTTCCGGTTTCGGACTGGCAGAGCGATGGGCAGCGACGGCTTCTCATGGCAGCGGTGGCCGCGCTCTGGTCTTGTCGTCTTGGCCTGCATATCCTGCGGCGCACGCTGAGGGGGGGCGAGGATCCTCGCTACGCGAAACTTCAGGAGGAATGGGGCGAGCGCTGGCGCGGGCGTCTCTTCCTGTTTCTGCAGATCCAGGCCGCCGCCGCGCTTCTCCTCACCACCACGATCTTCACCGCAGCACGAAACCCGGCCATAGGCTGGCAGTGGAGCGATATTGCCGGCATCGCGATCATCGTCATCACCGTCGTCGGGGAAGGCATTGCCGATGCGCAGCTGGCACGGTTTCGCAGCGACGACACCAATAGGGGCAAGGTCTGCGATGTCGGTCTCTGGGGCCTGTCGCGCCATCCCAACTATTTCTTCCAGTGGCTCGGATGGGTTGGTTATGCAGTCGTGGCTATCGGCCCTGCCGGCGATTGGGGCTGGGGCTGGCTGGCGCTTGCAGGCCCTGCCCTGATGTACTGGCTGCTGGTGCACGTTTCAGGGATTCCGCCGCTTGAGGCGCACATGATGCGTTCACGCGGCACTGCCTTCACCGCCTATGCCAGGCGCGTCAACGCCTTCTGGCCGGGCGCGCAAAAACGGGAGCAGACGACATGAACCTTGCCGAGACCGCCATCACCGCCGCCGAGCGGCTGCCGTTACCCGATCATGCCCTGCGGTTCGGCATCAGCCGGCTCGTTGGCCGCACGCGCCGCCTGCTGGCGGAGGGGACCGGTCCGACCGACCAGGACTTTGCGCGTTCCATGAGCGAATGGCCCATCGCCGTGCACACGGATGACGCCAATGCCCAGCACTATGAGCTTCCCGCGGCATTCTTCTCGCTGGTGCTCGGCCCGCGCCGTAAATATTCATCCTGCCTCTATGCCTCGCCCGCCACGACACTCGCAGAGGCGGAAATCGCGGCTCTGGAGGAGACGTGCCTTCACGCGGACCTCGCAGACGGGCAGGATATTCTCGAGCTCGGCTGCGGATGGGGTTCCCTCTCGCTGTTCATGGCAGAGCGCTTTCCGTCCGGTCGCATCGTCTCCGTTTCGAATTCATCCTCGCAGCGGACCTATATCGAGGCGGAAGCCAAACGCCGCGGCCTTCGCAATCTGACCGTGATCACCGCGGACATGAACACATTCTCACCGGACGGCACCTTCGACCGCATCGTGTCGGTGGAAATGTTCGAGCACATGTCCAACTGGCATTGCCTGCTCCAGCGTGCACGCAGCTGGATCCGTGACGATGGGCGGCTTTTCCTGCACGTCTTCTCGCATCGCAAGACTGCCTATCGCTTTGACCATGCCGACAAGGCGGACTGGATTGCGCAGTATTTCTTTACCGGCGGCGTCATGCCCAGCCATGGACTGGTTCGCGCGTTTGACGACAGTTTCACCGTCGAGCGGGACTGGCGTTGGAACGGCAAGCATTACGAGCGCACCGCGCAGGACTGGCTCGACAATTTCGACCGAAACCGCGACGCGATCCGCACCATCTTCGAGGCGACCTACGGCAAGGACGCATCCGTCTGGATGCGGCGCTGGCGAATGTTTTTCCTCGCCACGGCCGGGCTCTTCGGCCATGCCGATGGAGAAGAATGGGGCGTGAGCCACTATCGCCTAAGCCCCGCCGGCGCAGGCCGGTGATCTTCTTTCTGAAACGCCTCACCGCGATGGTGCGGGCCTATGCGCACCATCCCGACCCGCGTGTCGCTGCGGCGAACATGACTTCCTTGCTGGTCGCGTCGAACCAGCCCTTTTACCCGCTCTATCTCTTCTGGCTGGTGAGTGCCGACGTCACCGCCGCCTGGTTCACATTCCTTTCGACACCATTCTTTCTCGCCGTACCGGCCGTGGCGCGACGGAATAGCGTGGCAGGGCGGGCTCTACTTCCGCTGGCGGGGATCGGCAATACCATGCTTTCGGCATGGCTCTTTGGCACGGCGTCTGCGGTCGAAATCTTCCTCGTTCCGTGTGGCGTCATCGCATTGTTGGTGTTTCGTCCGCGGGAGCGCGTCATCGGGCTGGCGCTTGCAGCGATCGCCTTCGGCATTTTCCTTCTGTTGCATGAAGCCTACGGCCAGCCGCTCGCGCGGTACGACGCAGTCCAATATGCCGCTCTGGCGCGGCTCAACCTCCTGAGCGCCGGCATGCTCACCGCCTTCGTCGCGATCCTGTTCTCAGGCATTCTGGCTCAGACGGAACGGTCAGCCGATGCGGCTCGCCACGAGAAAACCGGCTGATGCACCGATCGCGGTGACGAACGCGCCCCAGGGAATATCGGCAAGCGTGATGGAAAGCGGCCAGTCTCTCAATGTCGCCTGGTTCGTGAGGTCATACGTCGCATAGGCCACTAGGCCGAGGATCGCACCGTTCAGCGCAGCCTTGCCGAGTCCTTCCCCGTCGAGCGCGGGCATCACGGCGAAAAATACGATGCCGGCAATGTAAATCAAATAGAAGACAACGGCCGGCGCCAGATCAAACTGCGGCGCCAGTTTGTCGCCCAGGAGCGGCCTATAAAGCATATCGGCCATCGTCGAAAGCCAGATGGCATCGACGGTCAGAAAGGCGATGCCCGTCGCCAGATAGGCGATGACGATGGTTTTCATACCGATGTCTCCCATTACGTTTGTCGACATTTCTACGCCTTCGTCGCTCTGACGGATCACCTCGGGTGAACCGATCTGCCCGCGCATGCGTATTCAAGGAAAAGCAACGAGGATGGACCGATGAGGATAGCCGTTCTGACTGCGTTTTCCGCCCTGATGCTGACTGCCGCAGCCTCCCAAGCGCAGCAATCCGCCGATCCAAGCGGTGTCTGGCTGCGCGACGACGGAAACGCGCGTGTGCGCATCGCTCCATGCGGCCGCAATATCTGCGCCACCAATCTCTGGATCCGGGATACCAGCAAGGGCGAAGAGGCCGGCGACCGCCTGATCATGTCGCTTCAGCCCAAATCGCCGGATACATTATCAGGCACCGCCTTCGATGAGAAACGCGAGCGCACCTATTCGATCACGGTGCAGGTGTCCGACAATTCGCTTCTAACGCGCGGGTGTATTCTTGGCGGCGTGCTTTGCAAGAACGTGCGCTGGCAGCCGGCCCGATGATGAACGAAAAAGAGCAAGGCATGAAGCAGATCCGGGTCACTAGCATGGCCGACAACGGTCCGCCGCCCTCTGCGGCCGGTACGCTTTATGCCGGAAAGGTGATGCATCAGAGGCTGCATCCTTTCGGCCACCGCTTCAGCTATAGCGTCTTTTCACTTCTGGTCGATGTCGACCGGCTTGTCGATCTCGCCGGACTGACGCGCCTGCTTACCGTGAACCGCAATGGAATCCTGTCATTCCATGAGCTCGACCACGTCGAAGAGGACGGTGAGACACTGCGACAGTTCGCCGACCGTCTGCTGGCGCGCGCCGGTCTCGAAAAACCCGCGGCCCGTATTCTGGTGCTCGCCTACCCGCGCATGTTCGGCTATGTCTTCAACCCGCTCTCGACCTATTTCGCCTATGACGATGAAGATCGGCTGGTTGCCATCATTTATGCGGTCAGGAATACCTTCGGTGAGCGGCACAGCTATGTGGCACCGGTCCTTGCTGGCGAGATCAGCGCCGCCGGCATTCGGCAGACACGAACGAAGGTTTTTCATGTTTCCCCCTTCATGGACATGGGCCTGCGCTACCATTTCCGCATCCTCCCGCCCGGCCGGACTGTCCGGCTGCGAATTCACGAAACCGCAGGCAAAGAGCCGGTCATGGCCGCCACGTTCAATGCGGACGCCGCGCCGCTGACGGACGGCATGCTGGCGCGCTGCCTGATCCGTTTCCCCTTCATGACGATGAAGGTGATGGCCGGTATCCATTGGGAAGCCTTCAAGCTTTGGCTGAAAGGCGCACGCTTCCGCACAAGTCCGCCACCACCGGAAACAGCAAGTTACACGGACACGGCGTGAAACGGCTTTGAGCCACACGGCGTCCGAAGCGCCTGCACCCATAACTTTATCAAATTTTCCAGGAAGACATCGTGGCCGCATTAGCAAGAATATTCAGGCGTGGTCTTGGCGAAAACAGAGCGAAGATCGGAGTTTTCGCGCGCGCAATGAACGCCGTCATCGCATCTGTCGATATCGGGAAAATCACAGTTGTCCTGCCCTCAGGCGAACGTAGTGAACATATCGGCACACGTCCGGGGCCTTCGGCGGCGATCAATATTCACAGATGGCGGGCCGTCCGCCGGCTCGCGACAGGCGGTGATCTCGGCTTTGCGGAAGCCTATATCGATGGGGACTGGTCGACGCCGGACCTGGAAGCCTGCCTGGAATTGGCCGCACGCAACATCGATATGCTTGACGGAAAGATTTCAGGCCACCTAGCGGTCAGGCTGCTGCACCGGTTCCGCCATGCGCTGCGCGCGAACAACAAGACGGGCAGCCGAAAGAACATCGCCTATCATTACGACCTCGGCAATGCCTTCTACAGGGAGTGGCTCGACCCGAGCATGACCTATTCCTCAGCGCTCTACACGGAACCGGCTCTCAGCCTGGAGGAGGCCCAACGGGCAAAGATAGAGCGGGTCAAACAGCTCCTGTCGATCAAGGGAGGCGAGCAAATTCTGGAGATCGGTTGCGGTTGGGGAGCACTCGCAGCAAGTCTCGCACATGCGGGCGCCACGGTGGATGGTGTAACGCTATCCTCAGCGCAACTGGACCATGCGACGGAGTGCATCCGGGCCAACGGCCAGCAGGAAGCAGTCCGTCTGGAGTTGAAAGACTATAGAGATGTCACGGGAAGCTTTGACCGGATCGTGTCCATCGAGATGCTGGAAGCGGTTGGCGAGGCCTATTGGCCGCTGTTCTTCAAGACTCTGCAGCAAAGGCTTCGCGCGGGCGGACACGCCGTGCTTCAGGTCATCACGATCGACGAGAGCCGTTTTGCCGCCTATCGCGGATCGGCAGATTTCATTCAGCGACATGTCTTCCCCGGGGGTATGCTTCCGACCAAAAGCATCATCCAGGCACAAGCTGCGAACGCAGGGCTTCGGATGGTCCAATGCGAGTATTTCGGATCGGATTATGCTCGAACACTCCTCGAGTGGCGGAAGCGATTTCGCGCCGCGTGGCCCCGCATCAGCGCACTGGGCTACAGTGAACAGTTTCATCGCCTGTGGGACTATTACCTCTGCTACTGCGCGGCTGGTTTTAAGGCCGGAACCATAAATGTCGGCCTCTATGTATTGGAACGCCCTGCCGACCCCATTCGCGCGAGACGGGATACTGCCGCGCTTATTCCCACGCTTCCTGGTAACTGAAATTGGCACAAAAAAGAATGCGATTGACATCCCCAAAAATCGAACACAGCCATCCGCCCGTCAAGCACGGCAAGGTCGGCGTTCTGCTCGTCAACCTCGGCACGCCCGGCGCCACGGATTACACGTCCATGCGGCGCTACCTGAAGGAATTCCTGATGGACAAGCGCGTCATCGAGTGGCCGCGCATCGCCTGGTATCCGATCCTCTTCGGCATCGTGCTCAACACCCGCCCCGGCAAGGTCGGCAAGGCCTATGAGACGATCTGGAACAAGGAAAAGAACGAGAGCTTCCTGCGCACATATACACGTAGCCAGGCCGAGCTGATGGCTGAAGCCCTAAAGGACCATGCCAACGTCATCGTCGACTGGGCCATGCGCTACGGCCAGCCCTCCATCGCCTCGCGAATGGAATACCTGCAGAAGGCAGGCTGCGAACGCATTCTCGTCTTCCCGCTCTACCCGCAATATGCGGCGGCAACGACGGCAACCGTCAACGACAAGGCCTTCGAGACACTGCTCAAGATGCGCTGGCAGCCGGCGCTGCGCACCGTGCCGCCCTATCATGACGACCCGGCCTATATCGACGCGCTCGCCGTCTCCATCGAGAAGCATCTTGCGACGCTCGACTGGCAGCCGGAAAAGGTACTGACCTCCTTCCACGGCATTCCGAAAAGCTATTTCGAGAAGGGTGACCCTTACTATTGCCAATGCCAGAAGACCGCGCGCCTGCTGCGCGAACGCCTCGGCTGGTCGAGCGACAGGCTCGTGGTCACCTTCCAGTCCCGCTTCGGGCCGGAGGAATGGTTGCAGCCCTACACCGGCAAGACCGTGGAAAAGCTGGCGCAGGAAGGTGTCAAACGTATCGCCGTGCTAAATCCCGGGTTCGTTTCCGACTGCCTGGAAACACTGGAAGAGATCGCCGAGGAGGCTGCCGACAGCTTCCTGCACAACGGCGGCGAAAAGTTCGCGCACATCCCCTGCCTGAACGATTCGCCGGAAGGCATGAAAGTGCTGGAGAAGATCGTTAGGCGGGAGCTTTCCGGTTGGGTGAACCCCAAGGCGCCATAGTAGGTCTTAAGTTACTGCCTGCCGGGAATTCCTTCGGAATAGACCCTGTATCGCTCTGTTTCTTTCGGTCTAAGCGGCAAGACGGACGTAAACGATCGCGTGCCCATCACGGCCCCGACACGAAAATTTGCTCGCTGTAGTCGCGTCTTGATTTCAAACTCTGAGGCTGAGGAATTAGCAAGCATGCACAAACAACAAGGGTGAGCACAATGTCCCTCTATCGCCCGCCACGAATCGCAGCCTCGGAAATCACCCCGCAAAGCTATTTCTTTAGTCGTCGCTCGTTTCTGGTAGCTGCCGCCGGCGGCGCGCTCGCAGCCGCCGGCACACCAGCCTTCGCCGAAGCCCTGACGGCATCGAAGACCGGTTACACGGTCGACGAGACGCTGACGCCCGAAAACGACGTCACCAGCTACAACAATTTCTACGAATTCGGTCTGGGAAAGGGCGATCCCGCGGCAAACTCCAAAAATTTAAAACCGACACCCTGGACGGTGAAGGTGGACGGGTTGGTCGGCAAGCCGAAGGAATTCGGCCTCGAGGAGCTGCTGGCCATGCCGCTGGAGGACCGGGTCTATCGCATGCGCTGCGTCGAGGCCTGGTCAATGGTCGTTCCTTGGGTGGGCTTTCCGCTCTCCGCCCTGCTCGACAAGGTGGAGCCGCTTGGGGATGCCAAATACGTCGCCTTCGAGACGGTGGTGCGGCCGGAGGAGATGCCGGGGCAATCGGGCTACTTCCAATCGCTGCCCTGGCCCTATGTCGAAGGCCTGCGACTCGACGAGGCTCGCCATCCGCTCGCCATCCTCGCCGTCGGCGTCTATGGCAAGACGCTGCCCAACCAAAATGGCGCACCGATCCGCCTCGTCGTTCCCTGGAAATACGGTTTCAAGGGCATCAAGTCGATCGTTAAGATCACGTTGACCGACAAGCAGCCGCCCTCCACCTGGAACATCTCCGCGCCGAACGAATACGGCTTCTATGCCAACGTCAATCCGGAGGTGGATCACCCGCGCTGGAGTCAGGCCAGCGAGAACCGTATCAGCGAAGGCGGCTTCTTCGGCGCGAACCGCCGGCCGACCCTGCCCTTCAACGGCTATGCCGAGGAGGTCGCCGGCCTCTATAGCGGCATGGATCTCAGGGCGAACTACTGATGCTGCCCGCCCTGCCCCGTAAATACCATGCCACCTCGATCTGGCTGCTTTATGCCGTCGGTTTCCTACCCGCGGCCTACGACTTCTGGCTCGGCGCGACAGGGCGCCTGCCGGGCAATCCGGTGAAGGCATTCGAGCACCTGCTGGGGCTCTGGGCGTTGCGCTTCCTTGTCGCCACGCTGGCGATCACGCCGCTGCGCGATCTCTTCGGCATCAACTGGATCCGCTACTGACGGGCGCTCGGCTTGCTGGCCTTCTGGTACGTGCTGATGCACTTCCTGACCTATATGGTGCTCGACCAGTACCTGAATTTCACGGCCATCCTCGTCGATATCCCCAGGCGCCCCTTCATCACCATCGGAATGGCCGCTTTCGTGACGCTCATCCCGCTGGCGCTCACCTCCAACAACTGGTCGATCCGCCGGCTCGGGCCGCGCTGGGTAAAACTGCACAAGCTTGTCTATATCATCGCCGCAGCCGGAGCGCTGCACTTCGCCATGTCGGTGAAGGTCGTGAGGCTGGAACCATGGATCTACATCGCGCTGGTGACGCTATTTCTGGCTTGGCGCGCGGTGCGGCGGAACTGGCGCAACCATAATAGGGCATACCCTCGACCTACGTAGTGCGCGTATCGCCCGATATGCGCTACGAGTTGCTTTCAGTTATGCCGGATGCACGGCACAACAAGCATGCCACTATAGCCAACGGGCGGGCAGAAATAGCCCGCAGGCAACCGCGAAAATAAGGCGGTTCCAACTGCACTCACATTTTACAAACAATCCGAAGTCGTGCTCAGAGCCTCAAAGCGATTGGCTTCGACGCTTATTTCTCCGGATTTGCGATCCACATGGCGCGTTGAATCGTAAGATGGTTCGATTGGAGAAATTGACATGGAAACATATAAAGCCCGAATGCCGGACGTGGATGGTTTCTTCGGTACATTCGGCGGACGGTTCGTAGCCGAGACGCTGATGCCTCTCCTCCTGGAGCTGGATGCAAAATGGCAGGAAGCTAAAGCGGATTCGTCCTTCTGGGCGCGCTTTGAGCTGTTGTGTCGACACTACGTTGGTCGGCCAAGCCCTTTGTATCTGGCGGAGCGCTTGTCTGCCTCGATAGGTGGTGCGCGTATTTATTTAAAGCGCGACGAACTCAACCACACTGGCTCCCATAAGATAAACAACTGCGTCGGGCAAATCTTGATGGCGCTCCGAATGGGAAAGACACGAATCATAGCTGAAACCGGCGCAGGACAGCATGGCGTTGCAACTGCAACAGTTGCAGCACGGTTCGGTCTCAAATGTGTAATTTACATGGGATCAAAGGACATAGAACGGCAGGCGCCAAACGTATTCAGGATGCGCCTTCTTGGGGCCGAAGTGCACGCAGTGTCTTCGGGGAACGGAACCCTGAAGGACGCTATGAACGAAGCGCTTCGCGATTGGGTTTCGAACATAGATGACACGTATTATCTCATCGGGACCGTCGCTGGCCCCCATCCGTATCCCGAAATGGTTCGGTCTCTCCAGGCTGTCATCGGCCATGAAGTGCGACGGCAAATAGTTGAATATGAGGGAAGACTTCCGGATCTTCTGGTGGCAGCCGTTGGTGGAGGCTCCAATTCAATCGGACTGTTTCATGCCTTCCTCGATGAGTCAGAAGTATCGATGCTTGGTGTGGAAGCCGGCGGCCGTGGTATAGAGAGCGGAGATCACTGCGCGTCGTTGTCAACGGGCCAGCCTGGCGTCTTACATGGAAATCGAACCTACCTTCTGCAAAATGACGACGGGCAAATTAGAGAGGGTCATTCAATTTCGGCAGGGCTTGATTATCCCGGCGTTGGTCCAGAGCATGCATGGTTGAAAGAAACCGGCAGAGTTTCATATACCTCGGCCACAGACACCGAGGCGCTGAGCGCGTTCCGGCTTCTTGCGGTGGAGGAAGGCATAATTCCAGCTCTCGAGCCGTCGCACGCATTGGCTGCTACGCTAAAGATTGCTCCTCTCATGCCGAAGGAGGCCATTGTCATCCTCAATCTCTGCGGCCGTGGTGACAAGGATATTTTCGCGGTTTCGGAATTCTTCGATGCGGATGCAAAGCGAGTGAACGAGCCGTGCTAGCTGGAGCATAAAAGGAGGATGAGGTGCTCTCGCATTCATTACCCGCCACCAGTGGAGAGCGCCTCATCATATTTCCTAAGTTCATCTTCGTATCGCACACGTGGGTGCCATGGTATTGTTCATGTGCTGAAATGGTTCCCAGATCAAACCGTTAGTGTAGCGCCACGCCATATGACCTTTCTCGTCAAGAGCAAACAGATTTAGCCAGCCGTTATCGAACAGTGCGCGAACCTGGTTATGTTGGGTCAAGATTGCGGTGATCGCATCCCTGGGCGCCTCCACGGCAACCGTCAGCCGTTGAGGCTCGTGAATGAAATGTTCTCCATCATGCACACATTGCCAAGGAAGGCCCGCGCGTAAATTGCCACCGTTACCCTCGACGACTCCGATGCCGCCAACGACATTGTGAAGTAACTTGTTGCCAGCCCCGAAGAGAACCGGCGCGACCGACGAACCAAAGTATTGCAGACTAATCCAGCTCGCGACAACAACAGGTGCGGTCAGGATGAGCTCAAGAATTTTATAGTCCTCATCCTTGCGCCAGACGTAATCATGGAGAAAGACCTGTCCATCCAAGGACCGACCGGAGGTTCGGAAACGCGGTGCAGCGATGAAAGCTCGGCAGCCAGCAAGTCCTAACTCGGGCCAAACTTCCGCCCAGTCCTGACTACGCCTGATGACGTTGTCTGCCGTCGCTCGTGGCAGACGTTTCGACCGTTCGGCTCGCGCTAACCGTCCGGCATCGACGAGCCAATGACGAATGCGAACGATGTCCCCGCGTGCAATGCCATCTCCGAGATCATGATCGAACAGAGTTACAGTGTCAGTCGTTGTGTCGTGTAGCGCACCAAGGAAAATGGTGTTAGAAGGAATGTTGATCCCTTTCATAGATAGCTTCTCACGCACTGGCTGCTCGTTTAGCAGGCTCGCCAGCAAACGCGCGTTGACGTCACCTGCATACCCGCCACAAGCTCCGCAATGTAGTGCGCTAGCGTAGGGATTATTGGCTACGTTTGCACCATGGCCAACAACAAGTACGCAGCGCCCAAAGCCCTCCGTGAGCGACATGGCCTTCAACACCATCTCGGCCATACTTGCCCGCGTAGTCAAATCGAGGCTTGGGCTAAAGCGCGGCATGGCGACGTCTGCGCGCTTACTTTTGCCGAAACCGAGACCATCGCGCACGAGTTTACCAGCATAAACCGGCCCCATCGCCTCAACGAAAGCAAAAGAGGAGACCGCCGCGAGCTTGAATCGACCCCAGGCACGCGTTCCTCGCGCGCTCAGCCGTGTCCGCACATCGGTCTCTCCTCTTTGATCCACCGCGCTACAGGTGAAAACGGAAGGGTTCAGGAGAACTGGCAGACGTTGTTCGGGAACGTCGGACGCGAAACCCTTATGGCTGATACCGAGACCGAAGAAACCGGCAAAGCCTATCGTGCGGATTCCTGGATCCAAGCTTTCGAGGGATCGCCGGAAAACCTCAGAACGCACGTCGATGCAGAATGCCGCCTGCAGCACCGGCTGCACTTCAGTAACATTGGCGGGTTTTGGTTCGGCAAGTGTACAGGCGAGCTTACGTTGGCCTGAGCGCTCGGCAGCTGACAAGAGAATGCCGTCGATCGCCGTGTCGAATTCTACCGAGACTGGCGCCCTATGGGTCCGCCGCACCTTTACCCATTCCGTATCGATGGCCGACCTGTGGCAAATGTAGAGCGCCTCTTCGAAGATCAGCCGCACAGCGAGCAATTCAAGCGCGGTCGTATCATCCCTGCCCTCCAACTCTGCCTTGAATTGGATGTGTCGTGCCAACTGGACCCATCCGCCAAGCGTTAGCAGAAGCTGATGAAAATAAGTACCGGGCTCGGCGCCGAGACCAAGCGTAACGGATGCTCGTTCAATGGCTGCTTGTGGGGTTTCGGGCGCGTCGGTGACATAGAAGCAAAAGTTCTTTAGACCGTGGATTTCCGTCGTCAAATCGTGGGTCGCAAATTCCCGCCAAGCGGCATAGAGACCATTGCGACGGGATGCAGCCCAAAGGGCTTGACCTTCATCGAAGAAGCCGGAGGCGAAAGAACCGATGCGGTCACAAACCAGTGAGGGCCAATCCGTGCCCGTGGCTTGTGCCGCGAGTTCTGAGATAGTTGGCAAAGGCGCGAGATGCTGCGGCTCAGCGGCAGCGGCAATCTTAAGTTCACGCAAGTCTATCCGATTAAAAAGTACACTAGCGTCAAGGGCGGCGATAAGATCTTCGTCCGCGATCTCACCATTGGCAATCTTGGCCGAATAGTGCTTACGGGGTAGTGCGAGCCGTATGCCGCCAATTCGAGCGAGCCGAGCTGCCGTGTGATCGAAGCGCTCGTTCACCTGCCCGAGAAAGGGATTGACGGCTATGGACGTTGTCAGCGGCCAGGCTGGTGGAACAGCCCCTACCGCCTCGTTTGCTGCTCGTACCAGTGCTTCGCCATGCAAGGTTTCGACTTTTCCTACATCGGCCATGGATTCACTCCTTTACGAAGTCAGACGTCGGCGACACCGATCGTGTAATAGTCCAGCCGCCAAGCAGGCGGTCGAAGAGCGCATTCACATAGAGGCCATTGGCAAGATGAACCCTGAAGCCGGCCGCTGCCGGATGATAGGCCCATAGCGGGAACAGAGACTGAGCCAACGCCACCAAGCCAAAGGTGGCGACAGCGAGCAACATAAGCGTCCATTCGAGTGGGCCGGGCTGCGGTGTTGTCGGCAACGTGCCGTTCAGCAGATTGTCCGACATCCACTGCAGGGCGAAGTAGGCTGTGGCTGCCGCTATGGAATATAGGGTGGTCCGCCACGTCAGCGCTCGTGGTGCGGCATCTGCTAGACCTTGAGCAATGAGATAAGCTACCCCGAATATGAGCATCGCGCCGAGAGCCATCGCCTGCGGCGGCTTGTCCACGATTCCAAAGATCACCCCAAACACAGCGTAAATAAAGAAGGCCAAAAGGAAAGCGCGACCGACCGCGCCTAGGTTTGGAATTGTAACCGGGCCTGGACGCGGGATGGCAGAGACCGTTTCGACGGCGCAGCCAGAAGAAAGAAAGGCGTGCGCTTTATAGAGGGAGTGAGCGATGATGTGGAGGAGTGCGATGGGGAAAAGCGCAAGGCCGCATTGCAGGATCATGAAACCCATCTGCGCCACAGTAGACCAAGCCAGTGAAGTCTTCACCGCAGATTGCGTAAGCATGACGAGGCTGCCGAAAAGCGCTGTGAACCCACCCACGATGACCAATATGGCCAGCACCAATGGAGCGTGCAACATAACGTCGGCAAGCCGTATGAGCAGAAAGCCTCCGGCGTTTACAACGCCGGCATGCAGCAGGGCGGAAACCGGCGTTGGCGTCTCCATGACTTCGGTCAGCCAGCCATGGGTCGGAAACTGCGCCGACTTGAGGAGGGCCGAGATCGCCAGAAAGGCTGCGGCAGCACTCGTCAGCGGCGTGCCATCCCCGTCACGCGCGATGGCAAGGATCGTCGCGATATCGCCTGTCTTCAAATCAATCGACAAGAGGACCGCAGCGCAAATAAGGGCCGCGTCGCCAGTGCGTGAGATGATGAATTTCTTGCGCGCGGCACGCTGCGCCGCGGGGCGTTGCGGATAAAAAAGCAGAAGTTTGTGGAGCAGCAGACTAGATGTGATCCACCCCATGACAAGTTGCAAAAGCGTGCCTGCTTGAACCAACAAGAGGACGGCAGCGATGGTCGCAGCCATCCAGCCTGTGAAGGCGCCCTGGCGCCGTTCTCCGTCCAGGAAATTGCCAGCATAACGCAGCACTATCCAACCAATGAAAGATACGAGCGACAGCATCAGGACACTGACCAGATCGAGGCGCGAGGAGAATGCAAAGTAATAGTACCCGATTGCCAGACCTGTTGTAGGTCCATTCAAGGCGAGCACGATGCCTGACAGGATCGCAACAACAATCGAGGCAAGAGCCGTTAATTCAGCTATGCGCACGGCCAGACGAGGCCGAAGGCTGGACGCCGTAAAACAATAGAAGGAAGCACCCGCAAGGATCAGCGGCGCTACCAAGGGAAGACTCGTGATCATAAAGGTCTCCATGCACATTCGACACTTGGCAAAGCGTCGATACGAGGCGTTGTTATCACCCGGCTAGAGATGAAAAAAATTCATTGTTTTCACGAAATCGTTCTATAAATTAGAATGATGTCAGAGTTGAACTATCATCACCTTCGCTACTTTCGTGCCGTCGCACACGATGGAAATCTAACGCGTACGGCTGAACGGCTGAACCTCTCTCAGTCGGCTCTTTCCACACAGATAAAGCAGCTGGAAGGGCGCTTGGGCCATGCCCTTTTCGAGCGCCGCGGACGGCAGTTATTTCTAACAGAAGCGGGGCGTATCGCGCTCGATCATGCGGACGCGATCTTCGCCTCAGGGCAGGAACTCGTTGAGACGTTGAAAGAAACCGGCAGGACCCGCCGTGCCATCCGGATAGGCGCGCTTGCGACACTCTCTCGCAATTTCCAGATTGAGTTCTTGCGACCGATTCTCGGGCGCCCAGACGTTGATATGATACTACGCTCAGGTAGTACAAGCGAGTTGCTTGGCGCGCTTGAAGCACTGAGTCTTGACATCGTATTGCTGAATCAAGCCCCGATGACCGATTCCGTCACACCATTTATCACCCAGCAAATCTATCAACAGCGAGTGAGCTTAGTGGGCAAAATACCTTACACTAAATCTCGTGCTAGCCTTGTGGATCTCTTCACCGACCACCCCGTCGTTCTGCCGTCGCTCGAAAGTGGGGTTCGCTCGCAATTTGACGCTCTCGTAGCACGACTTGGAATCACACCTCAGATTGCTGCAGAAGTGGACGATATGGCGATGATGCGCGTCCTCGCTCTGGAAGGAGCCGGTCTTGCCGTTCTTCCTCCTATCGTTGTCAAGGGTGAACTGGAGACCGGCAAGCTCATCGAGTACGACGCCCTTCCGGGCATGGTCGAGACATTTTACGCTATAACCGTGAAACGTCGTTTCCCAAATCCGCTCGTATCATTTCTGCTAAAACCCTCCAAAGCCGCAGCGACTGCAGAAAACCCATTCATTAAAGAGAATAAATAGATCGAAACAATGAATTTTTAGAGCTCCAGTTCGCGCGCTATAGAGAATAGTGCGATCGGTTGGAGAAGCTGAAATGAATATTTCTGATCTATCTCGCAAACAATGGACGCTCGGCCACGCAGAATCCAGGGATTCGAGCCTTTCGTCATCAATTTACTTCAAGTTACCAAGGCAGGTTGCGCTTGGAACCATGCACGGAAAGGAGGCAGCGCTTTCGCCCTCCTTTGCCGATATAGATGTTCATCTGGCGGTTCCTCGCGATCTCAACACGGATAGGTTCGGAACATTCACCAGCGAAGTGAAGCGAGCGGGCACCATACTCGACGCCGCTCGAGCAAAAGCAAAAGCGGCGGCCGCGTTAAGCGGCCTGCCGATCGGCATCGCAAGTGAAGGCTCCTACAGTCCACACCCATTCATTCCGCTCATTCCGATCGGTCGGGAGCTTATCTTATGGCTCGATATCCGATCCGGGGTCGAGATCGTCGATATGATCATCGATGAGTCTCCGAATTTTGCCCATATTGACGTGGAAGACGTTAACGAAGCGGACAAATTTTTGAACTCGATTGAGTATCCTCAGTATGCTTTAATTGTGAGTGTCGTCGGCACAGACGTGGTGACCGCAAAGGGCATAAGAGATGCTGCGGCTTTGAGCGAGGCGGTCATAACAGCCGTTACACAATCACCCTGCAGCTTGGCGCGCATCCAGACAGACATGCGAGCGCACATGAACCCTCGACGCATGTCCGTCATTGCCAAGCTAGGCAAGCGCTTTGTCAAACGCCTAATGACCGCCTGTCCCCAGTGCGACCATCCCGGATGGGGCTGGGTTGGAACAGCGGCGGGGCTATGCTGCAGCGAATGTAATTCGCAAACGCAATTGCCGTCTCATGATGTTATGGGTTGCGCCGCTTGCGGCCATGAGCAGTTAGTTGAAAGGTCAAATGGCGAGCGCGCTTCCCCGACATTCTGCTCAGCATGCAACCCGTAATGCCACTTAAAGATTTTGACCGATGGTCGCATCATGCCCGAAACTGCTTCAGCACACTGCGCTACGCCGCGGGCACGAGGAGGCGCGATGGCTTCGGCGCGTCTTCAGGCCTACGAAAGTTGTCGCACCGGACTGTTCCCGTACTTCCCTTCAGAAAGAGTATTGGAATTTCTGGACCCAAGCCATCTTCACTGATCCGATTTCTATAAGTGCTCGTACATGAAGGTGTTCAAAAACCGCGTATGGCACGCGAGAGAGACGGAAGGAACGCATAATGAAGAG
Organism: Shinella kummerowiae; assembly: GCF_009827055.1. Classification (GTDB taxonomy): domain Bacteria; phylum Pseudomonadota; class Alphaproteobacteria; order Rhizobiales; family Rhizobiaceae; genus Shinella; species Shinella kummerowiae. The sequence goes on along the minus strand of NZ_WUMK01000016.1, from coordinate 48,628 downwards.
ATTTTTTCTTGCATCCACACTCGCCCTTTCCTCCGCAGCGTATGGCGCTCACGCAGCTGACATTGTCGACACCGCGCAGGCAAACGGTCAGTTCAAGACCCTTGTGGCAGCGGTAACAGCAGCAGGCCTTGTCGACACCCTTAAAGGCGCCGGTCCTTTCACTGTTTTTGCACCGACTGACGATGCCTTTGCGGCTCTCCCGGCTGGAACCGTTGAGGACCTTCTGAAGCCGGAAAACAAGGACAAGCTATCCAAAATTCTCACCTACCATGTTGTTTCCGGCAAGGTGATGTCAAAAGATCTCAAAGACGACATGAAGGCAGCAACAGTTAACGGCGCTGAGCTTTCCGTTGATTTGGAAAATGGCGTTACTGTCAACGAGGCAAAAGTCGTGAATGCGGATGTAGTAGCCGACGATGGCGTTATTCACGTGATTGACAAGGTCCTCATGCCCCCGATGTGAGGTAGTAATGGCGCCTCGCATTATAGATACGAACTCTGCTTATGCGGGGTGCCACCATTTACATTGTACTTTTAACTTCAATAAAACGGCTTCTATAAATATTTCTCCATAGGATATGCCAAAACTTGTCGATACTGCAGTAAAATAAATCATCGTAAGGCGTTGGAGACAATAATGTCTAGCGAAACTAAGATTAACATCATCTATGATGTTGTCGGAAAAGGAGTATTCGTCGAATTCAACGGCCGCTCGCACTATCTTCAGGGGCCATTTACAGACAAGAAAAAAGCGATAGAAGCCGTGATGTTATTTTGCAAATCATCAGGCTGGCCTTCGGATTCGGAAAATCGTGAGATGCGTGACGATTGATGAAACTTGGAATGCAACCTTCTTGGTTGTCAGTGAGATTAGGCGTTTACAGTGCTAATACTGTCATCTTTTTCCAATCTTCAGATGAATATCACGAATACATTCTACAACAACAATTACTTACTGCGCTAGGAAGATCATAACCTGTAATAGGGAGGGTTTTATGAAACGGGTCACGCTCACGATCGGGACTGCTCTGTTGGCAGCGTTCCTGTTAGGCGTTGCTGGAACTGCATCTGGGGCGCCCCAGGTCGTCAAAGTCGGCCCAGATCACTACAGCGGCACCTGGCTGGAGATCGGTCGCACACCCATGTTCATGACGGACGGATGCGTCGCGGGTTACTCGACCTACCGGCAAGGCAAAGCACCCGACGAGGTCTTGGTTGAGGACGGTTGCCGGATGGAGCCGCCGGACGGCCGCCTCAAGACGGTTCGCGGAAACGGCAAGATCGAGGACTTCGGGTCGACGAATGCGAAGATGCGCGTTCGATACCCGTTGCTGATCACGTTCAATTACTGGGTGCTCTACAAATCACCTGACAAATCCTGGTTCATCAGCGCCAATCCATCCACGACGGACCTTTGGATCTATGCCCGTGCCGTTCCCTCCAAGACGAAGCTCCAGCGCATGATAAGGAAAGCGAGCGAACTCGGATATGACGTGCGCAAGCTGGAGTTTCCGCCTCAATGATACGTACCGGATGAATCGCTGGAGGATGAAGCCCTTTCAAACCCGTTCACCATCGTCCAGCTTCTGCAGAAACTTGGATGCGCTGTTCCGATACGCCTTCCTTTTTTCCAGGCTCATACGACCCCAAGAGGAGTAAATCTGGGCGAGACGATGGTTTTTGGAGAGGCTATCAGCGTTTCGAACGATGAAATCCCAATACAGGGCATTGAATGGACAGGCGTCCTTTCCGCTCTTCTTCGAAACGTCGTATCGGCATCCGCCGCAGTAGTTCGACATACGTGCGATGTAGGCGCCGCTCGCGGCATACGGCTTGGACGACATGAAGCCGCCGTCTGCAAACTGACTCATGCCAATGACGTTGGGCAATTCCACCCATTCGAAAGCGTCGGCATAGACGGCCAGATACCATTCGTGGACAGCATAGGGGTCCAGGCCCGCCAGCATCGAGAAGTTCCCAACGACCATCAGGCGCTGGATGTGGTGCGCATATGCGTGCTTTATCGTCTGCGTAATGACGGATGAAACACAGGCCATGTCGGTTTCGCCGGTCCAAAAGAAATCCGGAAGGGGTCGTTTTGCTTCGAAAATGTTGCTCTTCTCGTAGCCTGGCATCTTCAGCCAATAGATTCCACGGATGTATTCGCGCCACCCGATGATTTGTCGAATAAACCCCTCGACCGAATTGAGCGGCGCGTGTCCCTCCCTATAGGCACGTTCGCCCATCCGACATATCTCTAAAGGATCCAGCAAGCCGATATTGATGTAGAAGGACAAGAGCGCGTGGTTGAGGAATGGTTCCTCTTTCAGCATTGCGTCTTGCGTTTTGCCGAAATCGGGAAGGAAGTCTCGAACGAAGGCATCCGCCGCTTTTTGTGCATCGGAGCGGGTCACGGCAAAGGAGAACTGGGCCGTCGACCCCATGTTACGTGGAAACCTGCGCTCGACGAGGTCGAGGACATCCCGCGTCACCGCGTCCGGCGGGAAGCGTGGATGCGTTGGACGGAAAAGGTCTGCCTGTGCGGGCTTGCGATTGTCTGCGTCAAAGTTCCACCGTCCGCCTTCCGGATCCTTTCCATTCATGAGGAGACCGGTGCGGCGGCGCATGTCGCGGTAAAAATATTCCATCGTCAGCGCGCGGCGGCTTTGTGTCCATGTCTGAAAGTCCTGTTTGGACACCAGAAACCGGGTGTCTGGGCGAATTTCCACTGGCAAGCCAAACGCAGATTTCCAAGGTTTCATGGCTTGAAGAACGCGCCATTCGGACGCTTCGGTTACGATTATGCGCTTTGGCGATATTGCCGCGACGGTGCGGGCGAGTTCTCCGGTGAACGAACCCGTGTTGTCTACATCGTCCAGATGGACATATCGGACGTCGAAGCCTTTTTCGCGAAGCTCGATGGCGAAATGCCGCATGGCCGAGAAGATCAGCGCCATCTTCAATTTGTGATGATGTGCATAGGTGGCTTCCTCTATCACCTCGCACATCAAGATGATGTCCCGCCCGGGATCGGCAGCTTCAAGGCTCGAAAGCGACCACGTCAGCTGATCGCCGAGTATGAATATGAGATTGCGGACAGTGCTCATGGGAGGCGACTTTGCAAACCGTGTGGATATGGAGCACCCATCTACGGCTACCAGGCGATGGCGGTTCCGTCATAGGCGAAGAACCCGCCCGTACGGTCCGGCGTCAGACCGTCGAGCATCTCCAGGATGCGGCGCGCTGCATCATTGGGCTCGAAACGCTTGTGTCCCGACGCGAATGGCGCGGACAGGTCCGTTTTAACGGTGCCCGGATGCACGGTGACGAGCAAGGATGAGGGGTTCGTCCGGTTCACTTCAATCGCGGCGGTGTGAACGATCTGATTGAGAGCGGCCTTGGACGAACGATAGGAAATCCATCCTCCGAGCGCATTATCACCAATGGAGCCCACGCGCGCCGACAAAACTGCGAAGATCACGCGCTTTCGTCGCGCGAGCAACGGAACAAAATGCTTGAGTATCAAAGCATGTCCTATGGCATTGAGCGCAAATTGCGCCATCATTAAGTGCTGTGAAATTTGACGAAGCGACTTCTCTGGTCCGAGCCCATTGATGGTCAGTGCGCCTGTAGCACAGACGATAAGATCGAATGCCTCCGACTTCATCCTGTCGGCGGCGCGCAGCACAGAATCTTCGTCGGTAACATCGAAAGCGTCATCTCTACGCGAAAGGCATACGACCTTGCCGCAGCCGGCATCCATCTCCAACTGCCAGCGAAACGCCTGACCTATTCCGCCGCTCGCCCCAAGGACCAAGGCGGAGTACCCGTGAGATAATGATCGCATCAGCGTTTCGGTCATTTCACGCTCTTTAGGTTGCAACAGTCACCGTAAGCGTTTCATGTCCGCGCCAGCATCATGAAGCGCGCTTGCCGCTCCGCCGACACATCGAACTGGCCGGTGAACACGGTGGTCAACGTCTTGGCGCCTTCCTTGCGGATGCCTCGCATCGCCATGCACATGTGCTCAGCCTCGATCATCACTGCAACACCCTGCGGCCGGAGGCATTCATCCAGAGCCTTTGCGATCTGCGCGGTCATGGTTTCCTGGGTTTGAAGCCGGCGGGCATAAAGTTCTACGAGCCGAGCCAGCTTTGAAAGCCCGACCACGCACCTGTCCGGAATATAGGCTATATGGGCGATCCCGTGAAACGGCACCATGTGGTGCTCGCAATGGGAATGAAACCCGATGTCCCTCACAAGGACCATGTCCTTGTAACCAGCTACCTCTGAGAACGTTTTGGAAAGAACATCCTCCGGCACCACCTCGTAGCCGGAAAACAGCTCGCGATACGCCTTCGCAACCCGATTCGGCGTTTCAAGCAAGCCTTCCCGGTTGGGATCGTCTCCGGCCCAACGAAGAAGAGTCCGCACTGCTTCTTCCGCTTCCTCTTGAGTCGGACGATATGCCGCTGACAAACGGCAGCCCTGGTTGGCGACAGCATCCATTGAAATTCTCCATATACATCTCTCCCGTTTTACGCGGATTGGGCTGTTTCGGATCAATGCGTGGACGTACATCTGCGTGGATCTGAGGCTCTCAATCCACGGAATGGCGAAGGCCCTCGTCAAAAACTTCAATCGCGATTGCGTCTCGGCAACCCCCTTGCCAGACGCCATGATCGCACAACGGCCAACCAGTGAACCATCGATCGGATTTAATCCGGCTATTCATCTGTCGCAGCCCCGACTGAAGCGGCACATATGCTTGAAGAAGAAGCAGTTTTTCACCGAAAGCGTAGATCACTTTGAACTCAAAAACCGCGTGAAGCTCCAGCAACAATCAAAAGTTTGTGCATGGCGCGATGCCACACCGCGGATTTCGCCGTCAGGGAGCAGCGCGCATCATCTCCGTTGCGTGTACGCTGCATACGGATCAAGGCCCGCTCGCAGCTGAGGCATTCAGCGCTCGGATCACGCTTGAGCAGACGGGGTCTTTCCAACCAAGCAAATCCTCTAGACATGTAAAGCAACCCGAGACATGGATCGCCGTCGTCGCGACCCAACCCCAGTCGCTAGAGGCGCGCTCAAGCAGCGTCGGTCATTGCGACGCGATGCGGCTTAAGCGTTTGACGGTCGCCACGGGTTGGCGTGCTGCCTGCACCTCCTCCACAGTTTCGGCCTGCAGCGATCGATAGCTAAGGATGCGACCAGGCTTGCGAAAATATGAGAGATCATTGGGGCTTTCTCTTAGCTTTTGATAAAACGATGGTTAAGCAGGATGCGTGTCGTCGCGTGTTTTGACGAGGCTCCAGAACACGCCCGCCGCGATGATAGCGAAGGTAATCCCGAGCGAGAGAGCGGCGGGAAATTTCTCGAGGCCAAGCAGATCTGCGACAAAAATCTTTGAGCCGATGAACACGAGCACGATGGCAAGGGCCGGCTTCAGATATTTAAATCGATGGATCATGGCTGCCAGCGCGAAGTAGAGAGCGCGAAGTCCCAGGATCGCAAAGATGTTCGAGGTGTAGACGATGAACGGGTCTGTAGTGATCGTGAAGATCGCAGGAACCGAGTCGACTGCAAAGACGATATCGGCGAGTTCGACCATGACCAAAGCTAGGAACAGCGGTGTGACAAACCACCTCAAGCGGCCGGTTAGTGGATCCTGTTTCTCCACGAAGAAGGCCTGACCGTGATGCCCTTCAGTGACGTTTAGCCGCTGGCGAAGGAAGGAAATGATGGGATTGCCAGCCAGCTCCGGCTCTTTATCGCCGATCCAGAGCATTTTGACGCCTGTGATGATCAGGAAGGCGGCGAAGACATAGAGCACCCAGGAGAACTGAGAGACGAGTGTTGCACCCACTCCGATCATGATCGCGCGAAGCACGATCACACCCAAAATGCCCCAAAACAGCACGCGATGCTGGTAGATCCGGGGAACGGCAAAGAACGAAAAGATCAGCGCGATGACAAACACATTGTCGAGCGCCAGGGTCTTTTCCACCACGAAACCTGTGAGATAGTTCATCCCCGATTCAGGACCGAGCTGCCACCAGATAAATCCTCCGAAGGCTAGGCCGAGCGAAACGTAGACGGATGAGAGAAGCAGACTTTCCCTGACCTCGATCTCGCGGTTTTCGCGGTGGAGAACGCCCAAGTCAAAAATCAGGAGTGCAAGCACGATACCGAGGAACCCTAGCCACATCCAGGCGGGTTTTCCCAACCAATCAGCGAAAAGTAACGTTAACTCCACGTGAGAAACTCCAGCCGGCGATCCGGTTTTATTGAAGTCCGACATCACGAAAAGACCGGCATCTTTCGTCAGAGGGGCCCGGACAGCGATAGGAAATTGAGGGGCGATAGGTCCGCTGCTGGGACGAACAAAAGTGTATTGCTTCGCTCGGCGAGTTGACCTTGCCTTTCGCCGAATTTCCAGCTCTTCTCTGATGTGACCCACGCATCGCAGCGATCAACTGCGATCGTCTGGTCAGGACATGGTAGTCTTGCTCGCCACGACTGAGCGGGTCCCAATTCGCTTTTTGAGCGCTCGGTAGCCACTGACGAGCTTGTGAAGAGCGTCGTTAGCCTCTAAAGATCTGTGATCTTGTCGACTGATGTGTTTGTACATTGTCATCCCTTCCTCTAGAGCTTGAACGATCTTCGTTTGGCGACAGGGATGAGGACCGGCATGCTCTGGCGGTTATGACGCTCGATGAGCTCGATCTGCTCCCGGAAACGCAGCTTCAATTTCTTAAGCGCGCTCAAGCGGAGGCCATCTGGTGCTGGCCGCGACTGTTCGTCGTCGATACGAGACTGGACATGCGCCTTGCGGCTACGAAGTGACTTCAAGAACTGGTCCATTTGATTTTCCTTTCGTTGACCACACAAATATCGGGCATTCTCTGCCATAGTTCCAATTCATTGTTGCAATTCCACCGATAGTTCATAACTATCGGAAAGATGGCCTACCGACCTACTCTTCGCCAACTGGAATATATCGTCGCGCTCGATAACTTGCGGCACTTCGGGAAAGCCGCGAAACACTGCCATGTCTCGCAGCCGACTCTGTCCGTTCAGGTTGGATTGGTGGAGAAGTCCCTTGGCGTCACGCTCTTTGAGCGCACACCGAGCAGCGTCATCACCACACCGATTGGATCCGAGATCGCGCGAGGCGCTCGACTGGCGCTTGCGTCGGTCGACGACATAGTCGACAGAGCGGTCGGCGATACGGAAAATCTAGGCGGAGTGATGCGGCTCGCGACAGCGCCGACGTTCGGTCCTTATTTTCTTCCGCATTTTCTTCCTGGCCTTCATCGCAAGTTTCCAAGTCTCAAAATCTACATTAGAGAAGACCGCCCGGTCGACATTGAAGACGCCGTGGCGACGGGTGCGCTGGACTGCGGTCTTGGACCGGCGCCCGAGAGATCGGGTTTAAAGTTTCGACGCATTGGGAACGAGAAACTATTCTTAGGCGTGCCCGCAGACCACCCACTTTCGGATAAGCGGTCGGTTGGGATTTCTGATCTTGTCGATGAAACGCTTTTGGCACTCGGCAGTGGTCACAGACTCATGGAAAACGTGCACCATCTGGCAGCAGCTTCGGGCGCCATTGTTGTTGACGACTACGAAGGCACAAGCCTTGATTCCATTCGTCAAATGGTCTCGATCGGAATGGGATGTTCGCTCTTCCCAGAGCTTTACGCACGCGCCGAGTTTAGAAAGGAGGACGATGTGAAGTTGCTGTCAATCGACGATTGGAGCGAGCGGCGTGAGGTGGGATTTTATTGGCGAGAAAGCAGTGGGCGTCAAACGCACTACGAGACGTTGGCAAACGAGGCGGATGAGGTTTCGAAAAACGTTGGGATTGCCTGAGCATAGTGTATTAACCGCGAGCTACGACGCTCCCGCCAACATAGTTCGCGAGATCAATGAAAGACGAATTGCGATCGTGTCCCATAGAGTAGTATAGCTGGATTTCATGGCCGTCGATGATTGCGGGTAGGGTCTAGTTGCTCATGAGCAAGCTGATCAACAACATCGAAGACTGACGACATGATGAACCTGCCATCACTCGATGAGAAGGGCGCCGACGCTGATTTGCGGCGCTAGATCATCGGCTTCGCGATCGGGGTTTGGAGATACCGACGGGCACCATCGTCCTGCGCATTTCGAACCTTCGTACCGGCGGCTATCTCCCGAGCTTACTCGGCCCGCCGGGTTGCCGAAAAAAGACCTAACGGCGGTCACTCAAGAGTCCTACATTCAAGGGCTTCGACCCGATCCGTTGATGCCCCGTTAACGCCATGGGCATGTCCGGCATCCACACCTCACCGAATATGGGAATCGCGGTCACGTCGTCGTCGGTGCGCGATGACAGGGTCACCCGAGGGTACCAAGAGGTCATGTTTATCGGCAAATGCAGCATAAAGACCGCGAGCGATCTCGACCTCCACCTCCCCTCGCAGAGCTGCGCGACATGCGTTCAGCGCTAGAGTGTATGACGCGTCCTTGTTCAGGTGCGGCCACTCGACCAGATGCCTATAAGCCTCGGCCGCGGTCTGGATTTCCATTGGAAATCCAAGACCAATCAATATCTGGACAGGTCTCGTAAACACATCGGGTTTCATGATTTCCTCCTTCCCAACCCGTTATGCCGTGGGGCGCCGCTCCACCGGCGCCCCCGTTGGCAATCCATAACAATTACGCGGCCTTCTGACCCTCGATCTGCGCGGGAGAATCCAGCTTGCCGAGCGCAGGCGCGCTTCCGATGGAGATTTTGCGCGGCTTCATCTCCTCCGGAACCTCGCGGACAAGTCCGATCGTGAGAAGACCGTTGCTCAAGTCTGCACTGTCTACTCTGACATGGTCCGCGAGCTCGAAGCGATGCTCGAATGGCCGGGACGCGATGCCGCGGTGGAGGTAGCCCTCCGCAGGCGCATCCTGTTTCCTGCCGGTCACAGTGAGCAGGTTCGACTGAAAGGTTATGTCGAGATCGTCTCGCGAGAATCCAGCGACAGCAATCGCAATTCGATAGCTGTCATCGCCGGTCTTGGCGATATCGTAAGGCGGCCAGTCGCTGACTGAGCGCGCACGCTGCGCGTTTTCCAGCAAGTTGAACACACGGTCAAAGCCGATGCTCGACCGAAAGAGCGGCGCATAATCATAGGATGTTGCCATAACCATATCCTCCTTGAAGCAACATGGGTACGGGGCGCCGAAAGACGGCGCTCCCAGCTAGGCCAGCCCTGATCCAGCGGCTGGTGGCAAACGATCTGGTTTTTCCTCAACTGACTTTCAAGGACATGATGCGGAATTTTTTGCGGCCAGTTCAGTGCAGCCTGAACTCGCCTTCGACACGCCGCCAGTCGTTGGCGCCAACGAGCCGCCTGTGGGTGTACCGCACCGAATGCAACGGCCCATCCAGCGACGTCCGCCAGAAGTCCAGAAATTTGTGCATTTCGGGAAAGTCCGGGGCGAGATCGTAGTCCTGCCAGACATAGGTCTGGAGAACGGATTCGAAGTCGGGAATGCGATAAAGGATATGCGCAGTTGTCAGGCCGTAGCCTTGGAGCTGGCGCTCCAGATCTGATGCAAACCGCATGCTTTGATCTCCGTTGTTCGCCCCCGGAATGATGCCGCCATCGTTCACGATCATCAACAAATTTCATCGTTCAACTTCGATTTTCTCGTAGTATTACAGTATGTTAGCAGCCACTTCTGACGAGTGCTGATTTTTTTCGGCCAACCTCTTGAAATGGAAAAATCGACAATCCAGATTTTTGCGCGCAGGGCGCTCATGAGAGGTCCTGTACCCGCCCGGACCGGTCATCCGGTCCGGCTCCGGGTGAACATCGTCATCACTGTTTGTCCATTGGAGGAAAACATGTCGTTCCGACCGCTTCACGATCGCATTCTCGTTCGCAGGGTTGAATCGGATGAAAAGACCAAGGGCGGGATCATCATTCCCGATACCGCCAAGGAAAAACCGCAAGAGGGCGAGGTGATCGCCGTCGGCCCGGGCGCGCGCAACGACGCCGGGCAGATCCAGCCGCTCGACGTAAAGGTCGGCGACTACATCCTCTTCGGCAAATGGTCTGGCACGGAGATCAAGATCGCCGGCGAGGATCTGCTGATCATGAAGGAAAGCGATGTCATGGGCATCCTCGAAGGCCGAGCCGAACAGAAGAAGGCGGCCTGAGCGACCCCACCCATCCAACCAGTCACATAGCTGCCTATTGAGGAGTTAAAGAAATGGCTGCCAAAGACGTCAAGTTCAGCACCGACGCCCGTGAACGCATGCTGCGTGGGGTCGATGTGCTCGCAAATGCTGTGAAAGTAACCCTTGGGCCCAAGGGGCGCAATGTCGTGATCGACAAGTCCTACGGCGCGCCGCGCATCACCAAGGACGGGGTGTCAGTCGCCAAGGAAATCGAGCTTGAGGACAAGTTCGAGAACATGGGCGCGCAGATGCTGCGCGAGGTCGCCTCGAAAACCAACGATCTCGCTGGCGATGGCACGACGACCGCAACCGTGCTCGCCCAGGCCATTGTCAAGGAAGGCGCCAAGGCGGTTGCTTCCGGTATGAACCCCATGGACCTGAAGCGCGGCATCGATCTCGCCGTCGATGCCGTGGTGAAGGATCTCAAGAAGAATGCGCGCAAGATCACCAGCAACGCGGAGATCGCGCAGGTCGGAACCATTTCCGCGAACGGCGATGAGGAAATCGGCCGTTATCTCGCGCAAGCCATGGAAAAAGTCGGCAACGAAGGTGTCATCACGGTCGAGGAGGCAAAGACCGCCGACACGGAACTCGAAGTGGTCGAAGGCATGCAGTTCGATCGCGGCTACCTCAGCCCGTATTTTGTGACCAACCAGGACAAAATGCGTGTGGAGCTCGAAGAGCCCTACATTCTGATCCACGAGAAAAAGCTGTCGAACCTGCAGGCAATGCTTCCCGTGCTGGAAGCGGTCGTCCAGTCGGGCAAACCGCTGTTGATCATCGCGGAGGATGTGGAAGGTGAAGCTCTCGCGACGCTCGTCGTCAACAAGCTCCGCGGCGGCCTGAAGATTGCGGCGGTCAAGGCCCCTGGTTTTGGCGATCGTCGCAAGGCAATGCTCGAAGACATCGCCATTCTGACCGGCGGGACTGTCGTGTCGGAAGACCTCGGCATCAAACTGGAAAACGTCACCTTGAATATGCTTGGCCGTGCCAAGAAGGTCGCCATCGAGAAGGAGAATACCACCATCATCGATGGTGTCGGCTCCAAGGCGGAGATCGACGGACGCGTTGCCCAGATCCGTGCGCAAATTGAAGAGACGACCTCGGACTACGACCGGGAGAAGCTGCAGGAGCGGCTTGCCAAGCTGGCAGGCGGCGTTGCCGTCATCCGCGTTGGCGGCTCGACGGAGGTCGAGGTGAAGGAGAAGAAGGATCGCGTCGATGACGCACTGCACGCCACCCGCGCGGCTGTCGAAGAGGGCATCCTGCCCGGCGGCGGCGTCGCGCTGTTGCGGGCTGTAAAGGCTCTCGACAACATCCAGGTGGCCAATCAGGACCAGCGGGTCGGTATCGATATCATCCGCCGGGCCATTGAGGCGCCGGTTCGGCAGATCGCCGAAAACGCCGGCGCGGAAGGCTCAGTCATCGTCGGCAAGCTGCGCGAGAAGGCCGATCTTTCGTTCGGCTGGAACGCACAAACCGGTGAGTACGGAGACCTCTACGCTCAGGGCGTAATCGACCCGGCGAAGGTTGTCCGAACCGCGCTTCAGGATGCTGCTTCCGTTGCAGGCCTGCTCGTAACGACGGAGGCGATGATCGCCGAGAAGCCCAAAAAGGAAACCGCTCCTGCCGTCCCCGGTGGCGCAGGCATGGATTTCTAAGCGACACACCGCTGGTCCGTCTTGCACAAGGGCGGACCAGTCCCGGCATTTTTACACTGCATGTTCACTCAAGATAGAATTCGGCGATAGCGTGTATGCGACCACCTCGGCTTCCCAGTAGCCGAACATGCGTTCGGCGGCCTTCTTCCAGCGCACGATCGTGCCTGAAAGATATTACCGATGATCGCCTCGAAGGAGAACTCTACGATGGCGCGAGGCGTTCTGTGCTGTGTTCATCCATGCCGACCTCTTGGCTTATCGCGGCGTTGGAGTGATTTAGGCAGGAGCCTTACAGAGCAGCCTCGCAGACCACAAGAAAAGTTCAGGTACGGTAGCGTATAAAGACCGGCGGTTCGGATGACCGTCTATCGTGTTCAGGCACGATCGTAGGTAAAGGAGGTCAGCAGCGTCGTCACGAAATTGCTTGCCCGTTCCTTGACCAGCATTTCGGTCCACTCGCTGGTTGCGCGAAGCCTCAAGTCGGTCTGGATGCTGTCGACGGCCGCTTCTTCAATCCGCTTTATATGGGCGCTGAAGGCTGCTTCACCCGCACCATGGTACATGTCACGGATGACCATGCGCAGGATTTCCTGGATCGCTATCTGCCAGGCCGTACTGATGGCCTGCAGTTCGTTCGTGTTCGGTGCCATCAAAGGCTCCCAAGGAATGAGTACGTTCGAGCGCGACTGTATATCACGCCTTGATCTATTCCACGGCCGCCTCCATTAGAAAGCGGGCGCCTGGGCGTTAAGTCTGCCGGGCCTTCCGGGCGGCGTAACGTCGGTCGCGTTCGGCCTTGCGAGCGGCCGCATCTTCAAGGACACGCAATATCCGAGCGTTTTCAGCGGACTGTCGCGCCTCAATCTCGGCTGCGGCGGCTGCCTCGATGGCTGCCTGCTTTTGCGTGGCAAGAGTTTCGAGGCGGGTGCGCTCCTCGATTTTCAGTCGTTCCCGTTCCGCACGGCGCGCTTCGCGGGTTTCAACAAGTGAGATGCGCTCCGCCTGTCGGGCGGCTTGAACCGGCTCTGCCGCCGTCTTTGCGGCCCGGTAGGCTGTGAGAAGAGCGGCCTTGGCGTCCGCAGCAGCGGAGCGTCGGTCGGTGAGGTCGTTATTTCTGGCGGGTCTCAAATCATTATCCTGATTTAGCGTTTGGGATGATCAACTGGCCTTGGATCGTTTGGCAAGAAGCGCCGATGTTGCAGACATCCGGTCTGCTTGCTCCTTCGCGAGGCGCGCTTCGCGCAGCCTGACTGTCTTGGCGTCGCGTGCTTGAACTTCGGATTCGAGCTCTTCCGCCGCATTGTTCTTGGCGAAGAACTCCGTCTGGAGATTGCCGAAGGCGGTCTCGGCCTGCTGGCGAGATTTACTATATGTCTCTGTCACTGAATGTCCTCGATGTGGCTTGAGGCCAGAACGAAAAAGGCCAGGCATGACGCCTGGCCTAAAAGTGATAATTGCTTCCGGCAGTGCCAGTACATCCGTGGTCAAAGGGAAGCAGCCATCCTTAGGCAGCCTGCAGATTGCAGGCCGACATCTTACCTGACTTCTTGTCGCGCTCGAGGTCGAAGCCGATCTTCTGGCCTTCGACGAGATCGCGCATTCCAGCGCGCTCGACAGCCGAGATGTGAACGAAAGCGTCAGCGCCGCCATCGTCAGGCTGAATGAAGCCGAAGCCTTTGGTGGAATTGAACCATTTAACTGTGCCAGTGGTCATTGTGAACCCTTTCAAGCATAGAGCGAAGAACTGCGGAGCGGATGCCACGCAGACGAAAACCGACTATTTTTGAAAGAGAAGTTCGCTTAGAGCGCGGTGCCAATCGCGCGGTAGACAAAGCTCGGCAAGCAAAAGATCGATGGGACATCAATACGTGAAGGCAGGCGCTGGGTCAACGATTAGTTTTCAAATGCCTCGACCAATATCTCTGGGTTGCATTTTTTTGCGCAACTTAACCTCTTTGCTAAGAATGGAGAGGAGTGCGGATCTTAATTCTCAGTGTCTTAGCGCTGGCCTTCTAGACCGAGTTGTCGCATTCACCCATCTCGACAAGGATCATATTTATCGGTCGAGCGAGTTCTTCTGGTTCGACCATGCGCAGAAGTATCAGGGTGGCGATCGCATGAAGATCGACGAACTGTGGGTTCCGGCGGGTGCGATTACCGAGATGTCACTGGACGACGACGCCAGGATCATCCGGCAGGAAGCGCGGCATCGCCTCATCAAGGGAACCGGCATCAAGGTCTTTTCACGCCCGGAGGCACTTGCTTCGTTCCTCGAGGACAACGGCCTTACGATCCCCGACCGCGAGCACTGCATCATCGACGCGGGCAAGCTCGTTCCCGGGTTCGACAAATGGGGGCCGGAAGCGGCGGAGTTCTTCGTGCACAGCCCATTCGCATGGCGGACGGATGCTGGCCTGATCGACCGCAACCAGGGGTCCATCGTGGTTCACATGACGATGCGCGAGGGACTGAGCGAGACCTACGCGCTGCTCGGTGCCGACATCGATCATGAGAGCTTGTCGCAGATCGTTCGTACCAGCCGTGATCGCGGGAATGAGCATCGCCTCCACTGGGATGTCCTCAAGCTCTTCCATCATTGCTCTTATCTGTCGTTGTCGCCAGACAAGGGTGACGACATCACCGAACCCGTGGAAGATGTGAAGTGGCTCTTCGAAACTCTTGCCCGGCAGCACGAAAAGATCATCTCGCCAAGCTGGCCAATTCCTAAGAAGGGGACAAAGGAAGACGAGGATCCGCAGCCGCCACATCGTCAGGCGGCGGCCTACTATCGCAAGATCATCAAGGACTCCGACGGGGAGTTCCTGGTGACCATGGCAACACCGAGCGAAGCGAGGCCCACGCCGATCCGTTTGAAGATCACGGCGCAGGGCGTATCCGTCATGCTGGCCGCCGCGGCCACTGCAACCAGCGTTGCGGCTTCAACGCCCACGCGGGCGGGGCGCACGGGCTGAGAAATGTATTGGCAGCCTGAAGAGTCGGAAGTAGTCGACGAGAAGGATTTTGCCAGTTCGCTTGCAAAGGCGCTCGTCAACTACATCCGTGGCCCTGGTGCAAACTATGTAACCCTGGCCGAATGTCGGTGTTTCAAGGACTGGGATCTAGTCTCATTCGATCTGGTCATCGAGCGCCCGCAGCGGCCTGTCTACGATATCCGTTCTATCGAGTCAGTCACCGTCTGTTTTCAGAGATCGGAGCCCGGCGGGTTCTCGGTTCTCGTGCCCCGACCCGACTTCCCCGATACTCCGCACCAGAGCCTGATGATAGAAGGTTTTCCTGCAGGTCTCTGCATCGACGACAGGCCGTGGCAGGATACGAAGAGCTTCTATACGGCTGCCGAGCTGGTGGGGCGGCTGAGCGGCTGGTTTGAGAAAGCGTGTCAGGGCGAATTGCACGGGGCGGCGCAGCCCCTCGACCCCTTGTTCATTCCCGACAATTCGAGCGAGATCATCCTTCAGTCCGACTTCTGGGTCACCGTGGAGCGTAATGCTCCACTGTTTATATGGGCGGCGGACAAGGAAGCGAAGTGCCTCTTCGTTTCCGGGAAGCGACCCGGCAACGTCGTGGGGAACAACCTGCGGTGCATGGCAGTGCACTGTTCGATCCAACCGCAGGTGATGGCGCGAATGAAGCGCGCCCCACGCGATCTAGGTCAGTTAAGCGACTTCCTCACCGGAGCCGGGGTCGATTTCCAGGACGTGCTCGAGAAACGCATCAAGGAATGGATTCAAGGGCAGAATGAGAACGGTGAGGGAATGCGTCTTACCTGTTTCCTCATCAGCATGCCGCAGATCAATCCCGCAACCAATCAGGTAGGTGTCACGGAGACCGTCGCGTTCGTTTCGTCGTTCAGCCCCGGGGAGATCGGCGAGAAGATAGGGTTCCTCTATCGCAACGGGAGTGACGAAGCGAAAGAGATCAACTTCCTGCCGACTTTCGCCGCGACGGTTTCCATGGAAAACACTCGCGACATCCAGGTCCAGATGTCGTTCGTGCACAGTGAATTCGATGCCGAAGGCGCTGCCGTCCTCTCGGGTGGCGATCACGCGGACAACCGCCGCATTCTCATGGTCGGAGCTGGGTCCGCTGGATCGACAATTTCCGAAACCCTCGTCCGTCAGGGCCTTTTCAAGTGGACGCTGGTGGACAACGACACACTCCTGCCGCACAACATCGCCCGTCACACACCCTTACGGGCCAGTTTGTAGGACAGAAAAAGGCCGTGGCGCTGGCGGGCCGCCTCAATCTCGTTAGGTCCGATGTCGATGTCCGGCACGTTGTCGAGAATGTTCTCGCTCCGAAGGACAGCGGCGCACTTGAAGCGAG
This sequence comes from Shinella kummerowiae, assembly GCF_009827055.1. Lineage (GTDB taxonomy): Bacteria > Pseudomonadota > Alphaproteobacteria > Rhizobiales > Rhizobiaceae > Shinella > Shinella kummerowiae. The sequence continues at coordinate 32,401 of NZ_WUMK01000016.1, read as the reverse complement.
GATCGCGGAAGCCGAGCTGATCCTCGATGCATCTGCATCGGTCCCTGTGTCCCGTTGGGTATCTGATCTCCCTGGCACGTCACGCCGCATGTGCGCGTTCTTTTCGCCGGATGGCAGGTCGGGCATCGTCATGATTGAAGATGAAGCACGCACGATCACCCTTCGCGATCTCGAAGCTGCCTATCTACGAGAGGTGTTGGTCAATGATCGTCTGCAGGACCATCTCGGTGCTGCCAACAGAATGCAATACACCGGTGCTTGCAGGTCGCTGACAAATCGGATCCCGATGGCTTCGATCCAGATCCTGTCTGCTCTCATCTCCGCGGAAATCGCTTCTGGCTCCAAGATCGCTACATCGACGCTGAAGATCTGGACGATCGATGACCAGGGTGTCGGAAAGATCTCGGTCGCTGGAGAAACTTGCCGACTATCGGAAAGAGGCTGGACCGTCTCGATGCCGGATCGTTGAAGGATGAGTTGCGGAGTAAGCGGAGCGCCGCACTTCCTGATGAGACGGGCGGCTCCTTGATGGGGATGATCGATTTCGAGCGGCGGCGGATCGATGTCGTCGGTGCGCTGGCGCCTCCGCCGGATAGCGTCGGTACGACAGGCTCGTTCATCCGAGGTGTTTCCAAGCTCAAGATGGACATTGAGGCCGCTGCGTCCAGAGCTGGCAACCAAATCCGGTACATCGGCGAGTGGCATTCCCATCCGGAAGGCATGTCCTCCGCGCCAAGCAAGACGGACCTAGCCCAGATCCTTAAACTGAAGCATGCGATGGAGATCGAGGGTCTTCCAGCGATATCGGTGATTGTTGCGGAGAAAAGCGTGTCCGTATTGATCGGCGGCCCGGAGGGAGCGGTGCATGGATAACGAAGTTGTGACATGGAGGATCGGGCTCGCCCTGTCTGGCGGCGGCATTCGCGCTGCCGTGTTCCATCTCGGAGTGCTTCGGCATCTCGCCGAGCAAAGGCTCCTCGAGCAGGTAACGCAGATATCAACCGTATCTGGTGGTAGCCTCATCATCGGCGCGATCTTCTCACATGCCGATCTGCGATGGCCGGCATCCAAGCAGTTTCTGGAAGTAATCTATCCCGCGCTGCGGTCTCGGCTCTCCGAAGGAGATCTGTTTTCGATCCGTGCTCTCGGGTGGGAAGGCGTACTCCGCGAGAACTATCGGATTCTCTTCAGCGGGGGCCAGATCCTGCCTCGGCTGCTTGAGTGTGATTAAGCATTGAAGTTTGACCCCTTTCGGCGCGGAAGAATGACCCCAGCTCGGACAGGAAACACGCTGATCAATTTGTTGTTTCTTCGGCGTAGCGAGGGTTAGCCTTCTGCGCCGATGGTGGAGTCAAATGCCACGCCGAAACACAACCAAGAATCGCGCATGCGGTCTGGCTGTATTTCCGGTTTCCGTTAAGCCTGCGCCTTATCGAAGAGATGCTATTGGAACGTGGGATCGGACTCTCTTATGAAACGATCCGCCGGTGGGGTCGGAAATTTGGTCCGGCTTATGCAAAGCAACTGCGTCGCAAGCGAGCCTCGCGCAGGGACATCTGGCATCTGGATGAGGTCCTTGCCCATCATGAACTCGGCAATCGCACGACGGGAGCCGGGTTCTCTCCCTATATCTCACTCGCAGGTTCTGACTTGCAACGTAGCGGCGGGTCGCAGCCCCCCGTTCTCCCGTGCGGGAATTTTAATTGATTGCCCCCGAAAACGACGAGCGCCCAGCCTTGAGTCAGTCGTCCGCTGGCCAGATGAACATTGCGGCTTCAATGATCATATTGAGCTTATCAATAGACGCTCCATCGCGGGCTTGGATCGAAAGTCCTTCCAGAACCGTAGTGTAGAAAGCAGCAAGCTGATCGACATCCGCAGCGGGACTCAGATCCCCCTCCGCAACGCCCTGTTCAAGCCTAATCTTCAATGCCTTTTCTCCGTCAAGGCGATTTTTGGCAAGAAACGCGCGAACTCCTTCGTTTGCTGGAGCACCCAGAAGAGACGACAGAACAATCATGCATCCCCGCGGTCCTTCGTCGGATGTATAGGCGCGAGCATTGGCCAACAGCATGGTTTCAACAGCCCCTCGGGCTGTCGCCGACATGGTCAAACTCTGCGTCGTCGCTCGTCCTTCGAGGCGGTCGTAGAGCTCGACCGCCTCTCGAAAGATCTCCTCCTTGCAACCGAAGGCGGAGTAGAGGCTCGGTTTGTTCACGCCCATTGCAAGCACCAGATCCTGAATGGAGGTAGCTTCATAGCCTTGCGCCCAGAAGATGCGCATGGCTGCTAGCAGAGCCATGTCCCGGTCAAATTGCCTCGGGCGGCCGATTGCGGGTGACGCTTGCGAGTCGGGGCCAGTTCTCATGCTTCCACCATCAGCTGCCACATTAGATCATCCGACTCGCGCCACGGGCAATCTCTTGATAATCAGAGCCAGGCGGTCCCTGACGCTGCGTTCAACACAATTAACTCCCCCGCCGGAAGAATCACAGTTCTTTCTGGCCGTGAAAATATTCGCCGCGGCCTTCGTTACAGAATGAGCTGCGAGAAATCATCAGCTTCAGTTCGATTGTTCCCGTGGCTGTTCGCTATGCAGTAAAGCCGCCATCGATGGCCAATGAGGATCCAGTGATGAACCGACTTTCTGCGCTTGCGAGAAACCCGACAGCGGCCGCGATTTCGCTGCGCTCAGCGTAACGCCTGATTGCCATAAGCTCCAGTTCGGCCTCAACCGTCGGGCCGTCAGCTGGGTTCATATCCGTGTCGGTAGAGCCAGGATCGATAATGTTGACCGTAATGCCACGTTCACCGACTTCGCGCGCCAGTCCCTTCGTAAAGCCGATCAGGGCAGACTTGCTCATCGCATACAATGTCACTCCGCCATAGGGTACTCGCTGGGCAAAGCAGGAACCGATGGAAATTATGCTCCCGCCGGTACCCATATGAGCGAGGGCGGCCTGTGAGGCGACGAATACTGCCCGTACATGGATCGCCAGTGTATCGTCGATCTCCTGGAGCGACACGTTCTCGACAGGTCCAGCGTAAAATATGCCAGCGCTGTTGACCAGAATATCCAGCCGTCCGAATTGATTGGCGACGTGATCGACAGCGCTTCGAACCGCGGCCGGGTCACGACTGTCCGCCTTTATGCTTAGTACCCTGCGGCCATCGAGCCGAAGCTCACGGACAATGCGATCCGCCGCTTGATCTGACGCCGCGTAGGTGAACGCGACATCTGCACCTCCTCGAGCGAGATGTTGAACAATGGCAGCGCCAATGCCTCGTGACCCTCCGGTTACGAGGGCGACTTTTCCTTTGAATTTCACCGCGACAGCTCCTTATGTACCGATCGGTAAAAAAGTACTATCCGCGAAATTCGATGGCGTCAAATGTTTTGTACCGATCGGTATAACTCCTAGCAATGTGGGATGATCCCCCAACCGCCAGGGAACTGTACGGCTTCACGGTCGAAGTGGCTTGCGCGAGTTGTCACGCGCGGGAAGGACTGGTGGGTCTTGCAGCAACGAATGCCAATGCCATGGTTGCCGCGACCACGGGAGGTCCTCCCGTCTTCAGCACCAATGCGATCGCCTTCGGCTTTCCGCTCGGCGAAGACACGCGAAGGCGTGAGCGGATCATGCGGCGGTTCAAGTCACGCCGGCACCTTCAGCGCTTCGTCTCGATCCACGATCCGATCGCCAATCTCTTCCACATTACTCGGCACGACATTTCCTCGAACCATCATCGCGAACTACGGACCGCCGCGAGCAGATGTGGAACGAGATCGCTCAGCTTGCGCACGCCTGACGGTAGGGCGTCTACGCCGACCGCACTTGAGCGGCGTTAACTTTACAGTGCCCGACCGCCTTTTTCTCAGTGTGTTGCGCTGACTACACTGTTCGGCACTTCTGCGCCTTCGGCTGAATACATAAACGCGTCTATTTCACGAATAAAAGAAGCCGGGTCCATGCGCAAACAAGGTCCCGGCTGAATATTCATCGTAGAGGCCCCACGACGATCCGGGCACATTAGCACAACCGCACATTGGATCAAGCATCAGTTACTCTAGCAAAAAAGAACCCGGCTTGGCGGAGTCGGGTTCTTTTCACAGCCGGCTTCAGGTTTCGCAGGGGCAAGAGGCTGTCCCGACTGCAGTTAAACATTAGCATTTACTGCCGAATGAACAACTGTCGTCGCATAGACACATTGAGCGATGTCGTTGATAGCGAATCCGGATCAAAGTGGGGACGGACTTATGCAGCCGTCTGCTAAGCACTATAGAACATGCGCGCGCTCGCCTCGACAATCGACCGGTAACGCCTTGCATCAACCGAAATCGGAACAGTTTCAATCAGATATTTTGCGAACGCAGCTTATGCGCCTTCTGATTGGTCAAACCAAGGCTGTGAGGTGATGTTGTCAAAGGTTGCTTTCAGTTCCGCAAGCTATTCCGGTTCAAACGCCGACTTTACGAAGACATGGTTCATTGAGTCCTCCCGTGTTTTTGCACGCTCAAGATTTTGACATAGCAATGTGACGAGCAAACGAGTCCCTATATCGACAAGTACAAAATAGGAATACGCCTTATTGAGACCCCAAGCGTGTGTGGTTAGATCTGGAATCGTACCTGCGTGGACAGCACGCCACGCTCCGCGATCTTTTGCCGGCTATCGAGCTTGGCGGCCACTGCTCGCCTTGTGAGCGCACGCCGGAGTTGATCGGTGGGAGATAGCTAGCAGACTCGGCACGCACCGCTATGTGTCGGACTTGCGCCCTGCCCTTAGGTGTATGGGGTGCGGCAACAAAGGTTCAAACACGTCGGTATTCTGCATAGCGGCGCGGTAGTGATGTATATTTCCAGTTGCTAAAATCAGAGGAACACTGGCGGAACAGTTATTGCTCAGTTGAAGAACTGCCGCGATGCACTAAGCCTTTCGGATGATCGGGCCGATACAACTTTATCTATTTCGACAACTCAACCGCCACCGAAAACCGCTATCTTCGCGGCATGAGCAACTTCGCGATCATAGTCGTTTGCACATCACTCGGCAGCTTCCTGACCATGGGCAGGACTGCAAGTCTACGGCGCGGGCCAATGCCCGAGGAAAAGCATGGCACCAAATCTCGTCGCAACTGGCGCAAACTACACTTGGCACAGGATGCCGACAGCGGCGACATCATCGCAGATGTCGTGACGGACCAGAACGCCGGCGACGCTTCACAGGTGGAGCCGCTGCTCGACCGGATCGGCGTGTCGATCAGGCAGTTCACGGCCGATGGCGCTTATGACGGGGATCCGACCTATGACGCCGTCACCAGGCACAGTCCCGAAGCCGCGGTGGTCATTCCACCCCGCGCCAATGCGCTGGATCGGCCGGACAGCGATTGCCCAACTCAGCGAGACCGACACATTGCTGCGATCAACGCCGATGGCCGGATGAAGCGGCAGGTCGCGACCGGCTACGGCAAGCGATCGTTGGTAGAGACCGCGATCGGTCGTTACAAATCGACTATTGGTCGTCGGCTGCGGGCACGCTCATTCTCAGCTCAGCAAACCGAGGTCGCCGTCGGCTGTACCATCCTCAATCGAATGCTGGCATGCGCACGCCCGAAATCCATCCGGTGTGGGAAAGCTACAGCGTAGTCACAGCATCACAGACGGAAGTCTGTTCTTTTCACGACCGATGCACCAACGCCCCAGGACGACAGTTTTGCCGTGGCCCGGGACCTGAAGGTCCTCATGGAACGCCTGATCCTACCGTGACGCCCCTTTCGGCTAAGCCAGCCGCATACCCCGCCCGTCGAAGAAATGCAGGCTAGACGCCGCAGCGCCAATGGTCATGGTGTCGTCCATCGCGATGCGCGAACGGCCGGCGACACGGAAGACGATCGGCGTGCCATCCGGCAGCGTAGCGTGCACGTAGCTCTCCGCCCCGACAAGCTCGACGGCGGCGACCTTGACGTCGGCCCGGAAGGTATCGTCGCGGCCCTCCTCCGCCAGGTGCAGGTCCTCCGGCCGGATGCCGAGGGTGGCCGTCCCGTCCGGCATGGCCGACGCGCCGGAAAGCGTCCATCCGTCGCCGGTCGCCGGCGCGACGAGGAGGCTCATCGACGGCGAGCCGATGAAGGTGGCGACGAAGGTCGTCGCCGGCTTCTCGTAAAGCTCGATCGGCGTGCCGACCTGCTCGATATGCCCGCCGTTCAGCACGACGAGCCGGTCGGCGAGCGTCATCGCCTCCATCTGGTCGTGGGTGACATAGACGCTGGTCGTCGCGAGGGAGCGTTGCAGCCGCTTGATCTCCACCCGCATCTGCACGCGCAGCTTGGCATCGAGATTGGAAAGCGGTTCGTCGAACAGATAGGCGGCGGGCTCGCGCACAATGGCCCGGCCCATGGCGACACGCTGACGCTGGCCGCCGGACAATTGCCGCGGCTTGCGCTCGAGGAACGGCTCGATCTCCAGCGCCTTGGCCGCCTCGGCAATCCGCCGGTCGATTTCCGGCCTGGGCGTGTTGCGGTTCTTCAGGCCGTAAGCGAGGTTCTGGCGCACCGTCATGTGCGGATAGAGCGCATAGTTCTGGAACACCATGGCGATATCGCGGCCCGATGGCTCCAGATCGTTGACGACCCGGTCGCCAATCGAGATCGTGCCGCCGGTAATACCTTCGAGCCCGGCGATCATGCGCAAGAGCGTCGATTTCCCGCAGCCCGACGGGCCGACCAGCACGATCAGTTCGCCATCGGCGATGTCGAGCGAGACGCCCTTGATGGCTTCGACCGTCCCGTATGTCTTGCGGACATCGTTGAGTGCTATCCTGGCCATTATTTCTCCGTCTCCACGAGACCTTTGACGAACCATCGCTGCATCAGCACGACGACGAGGATGGGCGGGATGATGGCGAGGATCGCCGTCACCATGACGTAGTTCCACGGCGTGGAGGCGTCCGTGAAGTCCACCATGCGGCGCAGCCCGATGATGATCGTGTTCATCTTCGCATCGTTGGTAACGAGAAGCGGCCAGAGATACTGCGTCCAGCCGTAAATGAAGAGGATCACGAAGAGCGCCGCGATATTGGTGCTCGACAGCGGCAGCAGGATATCGCGCATGAAGCGGAACGGCCCGGCATTGTCGATGCGCGCCGCCTCGACCAGTTCGCCGGGAATGGTGAGGAAGAACTGCCGGAACAGGAATGTCGCGGTGGCCGATGCCATCAGCGGCAGCGTCAGCCCGGCATAGGTATCGATCAGGCCGAGATCGACGATCACCTTGTAGGTCGGCAGGATGCGCACCTCCACCGGCAGCATCAGGGTGACGAAGATCATCCAGAAGAACACCATGCGCAGCCGAAAACGGAAGAAGACGATGGCGAAGGCGGAGAGGAACGAGATGACGATCTTGCCGACCGCGATGGCGACGGCCACGACGAAGGAATTGAACAGCAGCCGCTCCAGGCTGACGCCGACGACCCGCTCGACGCCGCCGGCCATCGCGTCGGAATAGTTCTCGACCAGATGCCCGCCCGGCAGCAGCGACATGGGCGGCCGGATGATCGCCTCCGAGGTCATCGTCGAAGCAATGAAGGTATAGTAGATCGGGAAGGCGACGACGATGATCCCGACGATCAGGACGAGGTGGCCGATGAGATTGGCGATGGGGCGTTTTTCGATCATGGCCTCTCCTCACCCGTAATGCACGCGCTTCTCGACGAAGCGGAACTGGAAGGCGGTCAGCGCGATGACGATGATCATCAGGATCACCGATTGCGCGGCGGAGGAGCCGAGGTTGAGGTTGACGAAACCGTCATTGTAGACCTTGTAGACCAGCGTCTCGGTCGCCTTGGCCGGGCCGCCGCCAGTGACCGCGTGGATGATGCCGAACGTGTCGAAGAAGGCATAGACGGTGTTGACCACGAGGAGGAAGAAGGTGGTGGGGGCAAGAAGCGGGAAGACGATGGTCCAGAAGCGCCGCGTGCCGCGCGCGCCGTCGATGGAGGCCGCCTCGATCAGCGATTTCGGGATCGCCTGCAGGCCGGCGACGAAGAACAGGAAATTGTAGCTGATCTGCTTCCAGGCGGCCGCGACCACGATGAGCGCCATGGCCTGGTCGCCGTTGAGAAGCGGGTCCCAGCCGAAGCCGTTGCGCCGGAGCAGGTAGGCAAGCGTGCCCATGGCCGGGTTGAACATGAAGAGCCAGAGCATGCCGGCAACGGCCGGCGCCACCGCATAGGGCCAGATCAGCAGCGTGCGATAGAGCGTCTGGCCGCGCACCACCTTGTCGGCGGTGGTCGCCAGCAGCAGCGCGACGCCCATCGACACCAGCGCCGTCAGGACAATGAAGACCACGGTGACCTGCAGCGAGGAGAGGTAGTTCGGATCGGCGAGCACGGCGGAAAAATTGGCAAGGCCGACGAAGCCGCTCTTCAGGCCGAACGGATCCTCGCGCAGGGTCGACTGGTAGATCGCCTGGCTCGCCGGCCAGAAGAAGAAGACCACGGTGAGGATGATCTGCGGCGCCACCAGGAGATAGGGCAGGATCTTGTTGGGGAAGGCGACGGTGTGCAAGGCGGTCTCCCGAAGCGACAATTCAAGACGCGCCGTCCGCCGCCCGCGCCCTGAAGGCGGCGGGCGGCATCCGGCATCCTACTACGCTCAGTTGCCGATCGCCTCCGCGATCGCCGCATTGCCGCGCTCGACGGACTTGTCGAGCGCTGTCTTGGCGTCCTGCGAGCCGGCCAGCATCGCCTCGAACTCCTCGTTCATGATGTCGCGCACCTGCGGCAGGTTGACGAGGCGCACGCCCTTCGAGTTCTCGGTCGGCGCCTTGCCCATCATCTGCAGGATCGGCGTCTCGCGGGCCGGGTTCTTCTCGTAGAAGCCAGACTTCTTGGTTTCCTCATAGGCCGCGTTGGTGACCGGCAGGTAGCCGGAGACCTGGTGGAGGCGAGCCTGGATCTGCGTCTGCGACAGGAAGTTGAAGAACTGCGCGACGCCCTTGTATTCCTCGTCGCTCTTGCCGCCGAAGACCCAGAGGCTGGCGCCGCCGGGAATGGTGTTCTGCGGGCCGTGGCCTTCATAATAGGGCAACTGGCCGATACCGTAGTTGACGCCGGACTTGACGATATCGCCGAGGCCGCCAGAGGATTCGGTCAGGATCGCGCATTCGCCCGACATGAATAGCTGCTTGGCTTCGGAGGTGCGCCCGCCGTAACGGAACGTGCCGTCCTTGGCAAGGTCGGCGATGGCCTGGAAATGCTCCACGAACAGCGGCGCGTTGAACTCGAGCTTCACATCGGTGCTACCGAGGCCGTTCTCGTTCGTGCCATAGGCGACATTGTTCCAGGCGGCGAAATTCTCGGTCTGAATCCAGGTTAGCCAGGTGGAGGTGATACCGCATTTCGCCGCGTCGCTCGCCTTGATCTTCTTTGCTGCCTCAAAGACTTCCGGCCAGGTCTTCGGCGGGTTCTCCGCGTCGAGCCCCGCCTTAGTGAAGGCGTCCTTGTTGTAGTAGAGGATCGGCGAGGACGAATTGTAGGGGAAGGACAGCATGGTGCCGTCCGGCTTGGAATAATAGGCGACGATGCCCGCGAGATACTGCGACTTGTCGAAGGTGTAGCCGCCCTTCTGCAAGACGTCGGCGGCCGGCACGATGGCGCCCTCGGCCCTCATCATCACGCCGCTGCCCGCGTCGAACACCTGGATGATCGCGGGCGGCTGCTTGGAGCGGTAGGCGGCGATGCCGGCGTTCAGCGTCTCGGGATAGGTTCCCTTGAACACCGGAACGACCTTGTACTCGCTCTGGCTTCCGTTGAATTCCTTCGCCAACTGGTCGACAACCTCGTTGTTGGCGCCGGTCATGGCATGCCACCATTGCAGTTCGGTTGCGGCAAGTGCGCTCGATCCAAGCAGGAGCGAAAGGGTGATGGCGGCTGTCGAGGTGGCGATGAGACGATTAGACATGTTTCCTCCCTGATGTTCCGGCCGCTGGAAACGACCTGTTCCGAAGGGAGATCCTCCTCGATCCCGCCCCGGCCCGCTTCGCAGCGAAGCAAGCTGCATTCAAAACGAAGAAAAACGAACCTGCAAACGAAATTATCGCTTTGCGACACGAATTTGCAGGACGGTCCGCCGTCGAAAGATTGCCCGGCGCTTAAGCCTTTTCTTACGTTAGGCGGCTATCTTCGGCGCGGGAGGCCTGTGTGGTCTGGCAGGAATGACGATGGGTACGGGATCGCATGATCGGGAACAGCGAAGTCTAGTCCAATCAACTCCAGCACCGAGGTCACGAAGCCTTCCGTCTGACGCAGGCGCAGACCGAACACCATTCCCAGGGTCAGGGCGGTCTCGATCGCCAGATCGGAATAGCGCGGTGGCCACCGCGTGTCGTGCGCTTCGGCGCCTGTCATGACGACAGTGCCTCCGGCGTCAAAGTGTCAGGCTGCCACGCCGACCAAGGCCTGCCTCATACTCCGCCCAGTTGGTCACCTTGAACTTCATCTTGCCGATACGATGACGGCGGAAGGTGATGTCACGTTGTTTTGCTGAGGCGAGATGAAGCGCTTGCCATTGAACTCAGGCAACTGAAACGGTCACGGCTTTCCACTGCGCCATAGCGCGGATCCGATGAATATGAGTGGCGAGTGCAGAGTGTTTCTGGTGGTGCTGGATGAAGTGATTTCTGACTGCCGAGAAGACCGAGATGAAACGTTGTAAGCCGCCGACAGATCGAAAGCCCTGCATCACCCTTTCTCGCTTTCGTAGCGGCAGGTGAGAATTTTCCGCGCGATTGTTCGGGCCTTTGTGCGATCGATGCTCGACGGCAGGCATCAGATCCCGCTTTGCTGCCCCATACGAGCGCAGTTTGTCGGTGACGATCCGCTTTGGAGCAAGGCCTTGCTTCTTCAGCAATCTGAGCAGCAATCGCCTGGCAGCCTTCGTGTCGCGACGAGCCTGTACGATTTCGTCGAGTACATACCCGTCCTGGTCGACGGCGCGCCAAAGCCAGTGCTTCCGACCACCAATGGAAATCACCACCTCGTCCAGATGCCAGATATCCTTTCGCGATGGCTTCTTTCTGCGCAACTGCTTTGCGTAGGCCGCCCCGAACTTGCGACCCCATCGCCGGATCGTTTCGTAAGAGACAATGATGCCGCGCTCCAGAAGCATTTCCTCAACCAGCCGCAGGCTCAATGGAAACCCGAAATAAAGCCAGACCGCGCGGGCAATGATCTGCGGCGGAAAACGGTGGTTCTTATAGCTGACGATGAGACTGCTCATCAGGCCCAGATAGCCAATCAACCGTTAAGCCACCAACAACGTGACAACGCCCCTACCAGAGATGCAAAAACGGATGGCTAGCGCTACCTTCTGGTTGCCAAGGTTGTGTAGTCGCGCGCAACATTCACCACTGAGTCCGGCGCCCTAGCCCGCAACGCCGAGAGACGGCGAATGATCGTGCGCTGGACGAACCACACCGCAATCCCGAGCGCCAGCCCGCCGACGATCGCGGTTGCGTGGAACAGAGCCGGCGCGATGGCGGTGCCGTGCAGCGGCACCATCATCACGTCCGGCACCAGCCGGTGAAACAGATAGATGTGGTAGCTTGCCGCTGCAGTGGGCATCAGCCCGATGAACAGCCAGCGCGGCAGGGCGAGCGACGGCAGATGGACGAGGGCGAGGAAGCCGGCGAAGACGACGAGATATTTGATCGTCGTGCCGATCCACACGCCATCGACGAAGCCGAGGACGAAAAACAGCACCGCCGCAAAACCGCTCAGCAGCGTCCGGCTGCGCGGCCCCGGCGCATGGAAGGCGCACCAGCCGAGCGCGACGAGGTAGACATTCCAGTAGAGGGTAAAAATCTGCCGGTTGCCAATATCGATGAAGAACGGCGCAACGAACCGCACCGCCACCGCCAGCCCGAGCACAAAAAGCCCTGCACCAAAGGGATTTTGCGCCACCGCAGCACGCGCCTTCGGCAGGAAGGAGAGCCCGGTGAAGATCAGCAGGACCTGCGTGAAGAGTTCCACGAACCAATAGAGATAGGGCAGCATGGTGTGCCGGTCGGGATCGGCAAAGCCGAAATTGCCGACGAGGAACACCGAGGCCCAGGGCACCTCCCCCCAGGCGGCGGCATAACCGACCAGAAGCCCGGCATAGGGCACGAGTACCGTCATGAGCGGCCGCAGCAGCGCCTTGCGATCACCCCGCGAAAAATTGCCGGGCTGGAAGCGCGCCAACGAGAAGCCGACCAGCACCAGCATCAGCGCCGAGCCGCCCGGAATGGGCCAGAGCATTTCGTGATGCAGGACGACGAGCAGGATGGCGATGACGCGCAGCGGAATATCGATGCCGATACGGGGTTTTGCCGCCGCCTGCGGTTCGCGCGCGCTCAGCGCGCCGACCGTCATGCGCTCCCAGCCCTCCGGCAGGGCACCGAGCGTGCGCTCCAGTCCCACCGAGAGTTCGACGAAGCGCAGCGAATCGCCGCCGAGCGTGGCAAAACTATCCGTTTCGGCAATCGCCTTCGGGAAGAAAGCCCGGCGAAAGGCCTCCCGCACGCCGCCGGATGCGGGTTCCTCGCGGGATGAGAGGGCCGTTAGCACGGCATAGTCGATCTTGCCGTTCGCCGTGCGCGGCAGAGCCGGAATGCGGCGGGCAGCGACGTGCAGCAGGGCGAGCCCGCTTGCGCCGGCAAGTTTTGCCCGCACGTCTTCTTCCCGGGCCGCTCCGGTGAAAAAAGCGGTGAGTTGGCTGTCCGTGCCCGTCACGACGACATCGAGACCGTCGCGGGCAAAAGCCTGCTCGATCGCATCATGCGCGATGCGCAGTCCGGCGATCTTCGAAAACCGTTTCAGGCGTCCGACGATGCGGAAGAAACCGTCATCGGTGCGCTCGGCAAGGTCGCCGGTCTTCAGATCTTTTATCGTGTGGTCTTGCGCGAGGTCGTCGCGGCCAGCGGCATAACCCATCATGACATTCGGGCCGGAATAGACGAGTTCGCCGGAAATCCCCTGCCCGGTGATCTCTTCCCCGTCTTCCCCGACGAGCGAGAGCCGGCCACCCGGAATCGCCATGCCGATGCAGTCCTCGTGGCCGGTCAGTCGTTCCGGCGGCATATAGGCGATGCGGGCGGTCGCCTCAGTCTGGCCGTACATGACGAAGAGGCGATCCTCCATATGCCGGCGATAGCGGGTGATGAGGTCCGGCGAAAGCCTGCCGCCGGCCACGGTCATGAAGCGAAGCAAAGGTAGGTGCCGCTCGCGCAGACCGATGCGCTCGAAGAGCTCGTAGCTGAACGGCACGCCAGCGATATTGGTAACACCGTGGTCTGCAAGGTCTTCGGCAAAACCTGCATCGAGCACAGAATGGCGCGGCACGAAAAGGCTGGCGCCAACGGCAAGATGGGAATTCAGCACCGAGAGGCCATAGGAATAGTGCAATGGCAGCATCAGCAGGCCGCGATCGGCTTCCGAAAGCGCTAGGTAGCTGGCGATCGACCGGGTATTCGCCTCCAGCGCGCTGGCGGATAGGCGCACGCTCTTGCTGACCCCGGTCGAGCCGGAGGTGGAGAGCAGCAAGGCGAGGTCCGCATGCAACGGCGCAGGATCGAGATGGGTGTCCGCGTCCGTCCGCCAGCGCCCGTCGATAGAGCGGCAGGTGGTTTCCGGCCGGAAATCGTCGCAGAAGCGGTCGAGCAGCGCCGGCTGGCCGGGCGGAAGCAGCGCGACTGCATGCCCCGCGGCAAGGGCCGCGAGGTAGGTGATGATGGCATGCTCGCAGGTACCCGCCTCGATCGCCACCAGGCGGCGACCGTAGCCGAACAGTGCGGCGCGACTGGTGATACGCCGGGCAAGCTCCGCGTATGTAACGGTTCGGTGACCGGGAAAGACCAGTGCCGGCCGGTCGCCCCGCGCCGCGAATTTCTGGATGAAAGACAGCGACATCGCCGGTCCGCCTCAAGCCTCACACGGCCTCGTGGCCGCACCAGCCGCGCTTATTTTAATATGAGTGCATATGTCAAGAAAGTTTCCCCTAAAGGACTGTTTTCATGACGTTGTGTGGTCCGCCGATATCCCACAGACAGAAGTTCTCAGCGGGCCCCTTCCAGAGCCGCTTCTTGAAGCGTCGCCTGCGCGCCCGCCTCTAGCGGGTCACGGCCTCAAGCGCGACCTATACGCTTGACAGCAAAAGCGCGCACGCGCATAGGAAGCGCATGGGGTCGCGATCACCCCACGAGGCGACAGGCTGAAGAATCGCGTCCATCACACCCGCAAAACGGAGGACGCGTCATGCCGTCATTTCTCGAAATTTCCCCGGACAAGCTCAACCGCCTTATCGGCACGCCCAATACGCCCGTCATCGTCGACGTGCGCACCGAAGAGGACTTTGCACGCGACCGCAGGCTTCTGCCCGGCTCCATCCGCCGGCGCCACAAGGACGTCGCGGACTGGTGCTGCCAGATCGCCGGGCCCGCCGTCGTCGTCTGCCAGGCCGGCCGCAAGCTCAGCCATGGCGTCGCCGCCTATCTACGGCACGCGGGCATCGACGCCGAAGTGCTGGAAGGCGGCTTCGAGGCCTGGATCCGCTTTAGCGGCGCGGCCGTGCCGGAGGAAAAACTGCCGGCGCGCGATGCGCAGGACCGTACCGTCTGGGTCACACGGTCCCGGCCGAAGATCGACCGGATCGCCTGCCCCTGGCTGATCCGGCGCTTCGTCGATCCCTCCGCCTTGTTCCTGTTCGTGCCGGCAGCGGACGTCTCCCTGGTCGGCGAGCGGTTCGGCGCGACGCCGTTCGACATCGAGGAGGTGTTCTGGAGCCATCGGGGTGAACTGTGCACCTTCGACGTGATGATCGAGGAGTTCGGCCTTGCCTCGGAGCCGCTTTCCCGGCTCGCCGCGATCGTGCGCGGCGCCGACACCGCCCGGCCCGACCTTGCGCCGGAAGTGGCGGGGCTGGTCGCGGCCTCGCTCGGCCTGTCGCGCATGTTCAACGACGATCTCGAACAACTCGATGCCGGCATGCTTCTCTACGACGCCTTCTATCGCTGGTGCCGCGATGCGACCGGCGAGACCCACAACTGGCCGAACCAGAAGAAGGGCCAGTGAGATGAGCGAGACCCTCGAGAAAGGCTTCGCCCCGGCGGAAGCGGGCGCGCACGGCGTTCCCCTGTCGGAAGCGGTCCGGGTATGGGCAAGGATCGCCGCCCTCAGCTTCGGCGGCCCCGCGGGGCAGATCGCCGTCATGCACAGGATCCTCGTCGACGAGAAGCGCTGGATCGGCGAGCACCGGTTTCTGCATGCCCTCAATTACTGCATGCTGCTGCCCGGCCCGGAAGCCCACCAGCTCGCCATCTATATCGGCTGGCTGATGCACCGCACCGCCGGCGGCCTGATTGCCGGTGCGCTGTTCGTGCTGCCGGGCTTCCTCTCCATCCTCGCCCTGAGCTATGTCTATGCGCTCTTCGGCAATGTGCCCTTCATCGAGGGCCTGTTCTTCGGGCTGAAGGCCGCCGTCCTCGCCGTCGTCCTGCAGGCCGTGTTCCGGATTGGAAACCGGGCCCTGAAGAACACCGCCATGCTTGTGATTGCCGGCGCGGCCTTCGTTGCGATCTTCTTTTTCCGCGTGCCGTTTCCCTTGATCATCGCGGTCGCCGCCCTCGTCGGCTTCATCGCCGGGCGGTCCGGCTCGCCAATGTTCAGGCTCGGCGGCGGCCACAAGGCAGGGACCGGCAGGATACTCGAGGACAAGGATTCCCTTCTGGGCGAGGAGACGCCGCACACGCAGGCGAACCTGACCGCGTCGCTGAAGTCATCCGCCTTGCTCGCCGCCCTCTGGCTGTTGCCGGTCGCGGCCCTCTGGATCAGTCTAGGCCCCGACAATGTCTTCACGAAAATCGCCGTGTTCTTCAGCCAGATGGCGGTCGTCACCTTCGGCGGCGCCTATGCGGTGCTTGCCTATGTGGCGCAGGAGGCGGTGCAGAACTTCGGCTGGCTCAGGCCCGGCGAGATGCTCGATGGCCTCGGCATGGCCGAGACCACGCCTGGGCCCCTCATCATGGTCGTCCAGTTCGTCGGCTTCATGGGCGCCTATCGCGCGCCCGGCGCGCTCGACCCGCTGGTTGCCGCGACGCTGGCGGCGATGCTGACGAGCTGGGTGACCTTCCTGCCGAGCTTCCTGTGGATTTTCCTCGGCGCGCCCTTCATCGAAAAGCTCCGCGGCAATCCCGCGCTGACGGGCGCCATGTCGGCGATCACGGCCGCGGTCGTCGGCGTCATCCTCAACCTTGCCATCTGGCTGGCCCTGCACGTCCTCTTCCGGGAAGTGGACGAACGGGCGTTCGGCCCGCTTGCCGTCGAAGTGCCCCGCCTCGCCTCCATCGACCTAGCGTCGCTGGCCCTGACCGCACTCGCCGTCATCGGCCTGTTCAGGCTGAAGGTCTCCGTCGTCGCCACGCTCGCAGTCTGCGCGGCGGGTGGCATCGTCTGGACGCTGCTGACGGGATCTGTAGCGACATGAATGGAGACGCAGACAGGCAGATCGCTATTCCCTCCCCTAAGTCCGCAGCTATGCGCCCAGGAATTCCTGCAACCGTCTGGGTCCTCGGTTTCGTGAGCCTGCTGATGGACGTTTCCTCGGAGATGGTTCAGACGCTTCTGCCTTTCTATCTCGTCTCTGGGCTCGGCGTTTCGGCCGTGGTCGTCGGCTTCATCGAAGGCTTCTCGGTTGTCGTAGCCACCATCACGAAGCTCTTTTCCGGCATAATCGCCGACTGGACGCGGCGACGGAAGACGCTGGCGGTCATCGGCTACGGCCTCGGCGCCCTCGCGAAACTCGCCTTCCCCTTCGCTACCTCGATCGACTGGATTGTCGCCGCCAAGGCGGTGGACCGCGTCGGAAAAGGTATTCGCGGCACGCCACGCGATGCACTGATCGCCGACGTTACGCCGCCGGACATCCGGGGCGCCGCCTTCGGCCTTCGAAAATGCCTCGATACGGTTGGTGGCTTCATCGGCCCGCTTGCAGCGATCGGACTGATGATCGCACTTAGCGGCGATGTGCTCACGGTCTACTGGATTGCCGTTGTTCCCGCCTTCCTGTCCGTTCTCGTCCTGATCATCGGCATTAGGGAGCCGGAAACCCCAGCCGCCGCGAAAGCCGCTGCACCACCGCTCAGGACAGGCGACATCATCCGTCTCAACTCCGCGGTGTGGTCCGTCATCGTCGCCGCCTCTACGCTGACCCTCGCCCGCTTCAGCGAAGCCTTCCTGCTCCTGAAATCCGAAGAAGCCGGCTTCACGCCGGCCTGGATCCCCATCACCATGGTCATTATGCATGCGGTCTATGGTTTGACGGCCTATCCGGCTGGCAAGCTTTCAGACAGGCTCGGGCGATCCGACATCCTCACTGTCAGTGTCGGCCTGCTCACCGCCGCCTATCTGGTGTTGGCTCTCGCCGGCTCGATCCCGATGTTCCTGATCGGCATTGTCCTGTGGGGTTTGCATATGGGCCTATCACAGGGATTGCTTGCCACCCTCGTCGCCGACACGGCGCCACCCGGCCTCAAGGGAACGGCCTTCGGCGTCTTCAACCTGATGACGGGCCTTGCCGCCCTCATTGGCAACGTGGCCGCCGGCCTGCTTTGGGATAGCTATGGCGCCACCGCAACCTTCATCGCGGGTGCGGGATTTTCCTTGCTGGCCCTTTCGGTTCTGACGTTGGCGTTATGCAGACGGCCGACGAATCCGTGATTTTTCGACGGAGCCTGGCGAAACCGCCCGGCAATGGGAAGGATCGGCAATCAGGCTTCTGGCAATCCTCAATAGAGCACACTAGTCTGTTTTAAGCTCTTGATGGGAATCGAACCCGCGCCGTGCGTCACAATTTTCGTTGAAAATCAAAGCCGTTGGGCGTTTCGATACCTCCAACGCGGAGATATTTCTGCAAAAGGCTGCATCAACGTTTATCCCATACCAATTTTTTGTTCAACGGAAATCATGCTCCCGAACGGGAACATTGCCTTCCGTTTTTTCGTTTTCCGCGTTCAAATTCCCGTTCGGTATCATGACAATATCGCACCGCTCCCGCTCGGGAGCACGAGGTGTTGAAGCGACAGCCGGATTGCTATATGCTCCCGTACAGGAGCAAAAAAATGAGTAAGCAACCCGGCAAAAGCCCCCCGAAAGACGCCGCGACACTCGCAAGGCTCTTGGCCCAATCTCCGAGCGGGCAAGAGCTGCGCGAGGCGATTACACAAAAGGAGCCTTCGAACAAGGAAGGGCCGACTGGTTCCATTCCATCCATGTCGACGCGCATCAAGGAAGCTTTCAACTCCGGGTCACTGCCGGTGGCGACCGTCATCGACAGCAAGCACATCGCACCGTCGAAATACGAAGAATTCTCCGAATCCATCGCAACGGTCCTGCAATCCTCGTCGATTGCCCCGACCTACATAGCACAGGACATACACACGACTGCGGACCTCGGTCGACTGGTCAAGAAAGCGCGCGAGGAAAAGGGTCTGACGCAGCAGGAATTCGCTGACTTAACGGGGGTTGGCCGGCGCTTCATCTCAGAATTTGAGAACGGCAAGTCAACGGTCGAATTCGGCAAGGCGCTGAAGGTCGCCCTTGGCGCCGGCATTTGGCTCCAGGGACGCCAGCGCTGATGGACATTATCGCGCTCGATGTCCGCCTGGATGGCTTCGATGACCCGATCGGCAACCTAGTTCGCGATGAGGAGGGCGCACTGGCATTCGCCTACCGATCGCAGTACCTGGACAATCCCAACGCCATCCCACTCTCGCTATCGCTTCCGCTCACCGACGCCACCTATGTCGACCCGAATGCACGGCCGTTCTTCGACAATCTCCTGCAGGAGCGCGATGGCCCGCTCCAACGGGTCATGGATCGCGAAGGGCTGGCAAGAAGCGATGTCGCCGGGCTGCTTTTCCATCTTGGACGCGACTGCCCGGGATCGATCTCGGTGTTGCCGCTGGGGGCGCCCGCGGCCAAGGTCCCGGGGAATTTCCAGACCGATTACCGTCGGCTGGACGAAGCCTGGATGACAAGGATCGTCCATTCCCTATACCGGCGCCAGCGCCTGCCGGACGAGACCGAAGATCCCTCGCCGCTTGCAGGCGTCCAGAGCAAGATCGCATTGACGATCCTGCCGGACGGATCGTTCGCAGAGCCATTGCCAGGAACCGGCGCGCCGACCACACACATCGTCAAGGTTCCGGACCAGGGACACCCGAGCGATCCACAACTTGAACTGGAGGCTTTGCGGCTATCTGCGGGGCTCGGATTCGAGACGGCCGAAGCGATCGTCCGGGAGTTCGAGGGGGTCAATGCCCTCATAATTCGTCGCTTCGATCGAGCCCTCGATGGCAACGATTTGGTTGTCCGCATCCATCAGGAAGACTTCGCACAGGCGCTAGGCCTGCCGCCGTCCATGAAATACGAGCGAAACGGTACCGAGGACCGAAGGTTCGATGCCGCCGCTATCAATCGCGTGCTCGAGGCAACGAACGAGCCCACGGCCGAGAAGCGACGGTTCATCTCGGCGACCTTGTTCGACCTGATGATCGGCAATGTCGATGCTCATGCCAAGAATTTCGCCCTCCTCTACGAACCTACCGGTGGCGTCCGCGTTGCACCGAGATACGACCTGATGCCGACCCGGCTCGATCCAAACCTGACGGATTTCCTGCCCTATGCTATCGGCGAGGCAACGAAGCTCACGGAAATAACGGAGGAGGACTTCTTCCTCTTCCTTCAAGCATTCGGCATTGACGCACCCGGCGCGAAGCGACGCCTGACTGAAGGCCTGACCGGAAGCATATCCCGAAGGCTGGTCGCGCAACTTCATGGCATGGACCGAAGCGGAATGAAGCGTTTCGCGGATCTCATCGGTCACAATATCGATGAGATTCTGACTGCCTTCGGCCTCGCGGTACCCGACGAGGTTCGCCGCCGCGACGCATACATCGACCGCGGTGGCGGTTGGCTACTTGACTCATGAACCGCAGGCAATCACCATTCGCTGCGAGCCACAGCGGCAGGAGTTAATTCTCGAAAAGGGGAAACCGTCCCTTGTCATCGATAGCGTGGGCGATGTCACGGTAACGCCTTGGGAGGAGCGTCTGGGCGAGAACTCTCATGTGCCCCTTCGAAAACGGGAGCGGATGATGCAGGGCTTCCGTTCATCGGGAGGCCTTCAGCGCTTCATCTCCGTCTTCTCCGCTGTCCGCGACCTCTTCTGTTGGTTTGCACGCGGAACTGAGCCGGTTTTTCCACCGAGAAGTGAGCCACCTCTAAGTATGGTTTTCTGATCAGGCCTTGGTCAAGGGATTGGCCTTTTCTCCTCTCTTCTGTGCTGCAGCGGCCGAGCTGGCCTTGAAGCGGAAGCTGTCATTACCGGTTTCCAGGATATGGCAACGGTGGGTCAGGCGGTCGAGGAGAGCTGTTGTCATCTTGGCGTCGCCGAAGACCGTGGCCGATCCGCCGAAACCATTGCCCTTAGGTCCAGGGAGAAGTTAGGTTCAGTTTCGGCATACAACGTCGTGGACTTCTATGATATCGACAGCGTCGCGGTAGAGGTGCCCTGAGGAATTGCTCATCCCGCTGCGCAATAAAGGCGTCCAGATAACGGACAAGTCGACTTGAGTTACCACCAAGAATTTATTTGTGCGTTGAGGTTAAGCGTAGCCACGATGGCTTTCGTTGCGGGTGTGGTGCCGGCTTTTGCCGACTTGCTCCCGCGCGTCTCCGCCGCAGATGGCTCCGTCGTGGAGCGCAAGTCCGGCGAAGAGGTGCAGTTCGTCGAGGCCAAGGACTGGCGCGGCGTCGAGGTCAACCAGGACCTGCTGGCCGGCGACACGCTGCGCACCAATGCGCTGGGCAGCCTCGCCATCCGCTTCGCCGACAACACGCTGGTGCGCATGGCACGCGAGACTGTGTTGCGCGTGCGCAAGATCGACAGCGCCTCCGACAGCCTGCTAAATCTCGAAGGCGGCATGATCTGGGGCCGTGCCGAGCGCGGCGGGAGCGGCATCGTCATCGATACGCCGGCTGCAGCAGCCGCCATTCGCGGCACCGACTGGGCGCTCAACACAAACGGAAATCGCACCACGCTCACGGTGCTCGAAGGCACCGTGGAACTCAGCAACGCCCAGGGCAGCGTCACCGTTAATCAGGGTGAAGGGGCCGTGGCGACGCTAGGGCAGGCTCCGCGCAAATATGTGCTGGTCAATCTCGACGAGCGCGAGCAGATCCTGCTCTATGGCGAAATCCGCGGCCTGTTCATCACGCTGCCGATCTCCGGCGAGGATACGATCGACGCGCGCGGCGACCGGCGGCGGCTTCTCGACAAGCCGGAAGCGTCGCGCAGCCGCGAGGACTGGCTGAAGCTCGCCGAACTGGCGCTGGGCGCCGACGGCCGCAAGGCGGCGGAAGACGCCCTCTCGCACCTGCCGCGCCCCCTTCCTGCAGCGATGGAAGCACGAGTGACGCTGGTCGAAGCGATGATCGCCGGCAACGCCCTGCGCTATGATGAAGCGATCCGGCTGTTTCGCAAGGCGCGGGCCGGACTTTCCGGCGAACGGCGCGTGATGGCCGACTATGGCGAATGGGTCGCCGCATCGCTCGCCGATCCCGATACGAAGAAAGCGCCGTCCTACCTCACCCGCATGCCGGCCACCGCAAGCGAAGCTTCCGTCCAGGCCTCGGTCGTCGCCCACCTGCAGGGCCAGGCGGAGGCAATCGCACTTCTGGAAAAGGCGGAGACGCGATTTCCCGACGACGCCGGCCTGACGGCCATGCGCGCAAGCCTTCTGCTCGAGCTCGACCGGCGCGAGGAAGCGCGCGCCGCCCTCGACCGCGCCCGGGCGATCGATCCCGACGACATCGGCTATCTCACGACGAATGCCCGCTATCTGTCCGCCGTTTCGAGCGATATCAATGGCGCCCTCGCCGACCTGAAACGCGCCGTCGAGATCGCCCCGGGCAACGACGCCGCATGGGATGATCTTGCCGGCATCCAGAGCGATCGCGACGCCACGATAGAGGCGGACGCCACCCATCGCCGCGCCGTCGCGCTCAACCCTGACAATATCGCCGTCCGCACCAACTATGCCCTGTTTCTCATGAGCCACGAGCAGATGGCCGCGGCAAAGCGCGAGCTCGACGCAGCCGAGGCGCTGGACCCCGACACCTATGCCGTGCTTGCCGCCAAGGGGCGTTATCTCCTGCGCATGGGCAAGACGGAAGAGGGTAAGAAGATTCTTCTGGAAGCGGCGGCCATCAACCCGACCTATGGCAATGCCCTGGTCGGCCTGGCCATCGCCAGCTACCAGAGCGGGGCCGTCGCGGAGACTGAACAAGCGCTCGATAATGCCGACCGCTTCGACAAGGACGATCCGACGATCGCCATGATCCGCGCCGGGGTCGCCATCGACCAGTTCCGCGCCGACGAAGCGATCGAGAGCGCGCGCGAAGCCCTACGCCGCCGCCAGGGGCGTGGCGGCTACTATTCCGGCTACGACGTGCACCGGCAGGCATCCTCCGTTCTCGGCGATGCGCTGGAAAACATCGGCTTGGCGGAATGGGGAAAATACCACAAGGCGCGGGCCTATGATCCTTTCCTCGGCGCCAGTTATGACGACGAGCAGGCCGCCGGTCAGGTCTATCCCTTCGTCTCGACGCCGCCGAGCGGCCTTGACCGCTACTCGCTCGGGTCCGTGCGCCTGCCGACCAACATTCAGAACTTCCTGCTCGATCCGATGAGCGTTGCGGCGCAACAGCGCGCCAACGCGCTCGAAAGCCGCGCGTTTATGGAAACCACGCTGACCGGCAGTTTTTCCGCCCAACCCGGCGCCACCGGCTGGAGCAAAGGAATCAACGTTCACGGCACCAACTACGATGTCGTTCCATTCAGCTACAATGTCATGGGCCAGTTCTCCCGTCCGGAAAGTGTGCGGGAGAACGACCGAAGCGATTTCGAAGGGGGCGCCTTCGAAATCGGACTGCGCCCGACGCTGGCCGACAATGTCTTTCTCTTCGGCGATCTCATCGACACGCAGATCGGCTATCCCGGCCAGCTCTACGACCCACTGAACGATCGTTTCAGCAGCGAGCGCGAGACGATCGGCGGGGGCTGGAGCCACACGATTTCGGAGAAGAACATCGTTCAAGCCTTCGCGATGTATGAAAACGGCACTTCGCTGGAGCACTACGAAGGCACCAGCTATGACATCAACCCCGTCAATGGCGATTATAGCTTCGAACAGACATCCAAGAACCGTGGCCTCAGCGGCGGCATAAGCCATCTCCTCGGCCTGGGGCCGTTCACCATGCGCTACGGCGCGGAACTGTACGACAACACCTCCTGGAACGTTGTGCGCTATTTCAACGAGCCGGCAGGCGATCTGATCGTGGAATACGGCTACCCCCTGGGCGGAAAGGCGGCGCGGCTCTATGCCGACGCGACCTTCGACCTGTCCGACCACCTGAAGCTTCAGGCCGGTGCCTACTATTCCTGGTTCGATACGCTGAGCAGCGACACGCTCGAGGCCATAGACCCGCGCTTCGGCGTCGCCTGGACGCCGGTTGAAAACCATTGGCTCCGTGCTGCCTATCGGCGCGATACGCAGTATCCCGTCGATCAGACGCTCTCGCCCGTTTCCACCGTCGGCCTGGTGCCGCTCGATATTCCACTCTTCATGGAAGGCGAGAAGGAAACCGTGATGCTGCGGTGGGATGCGGAATGGAGCGAGCGCTTCTTCACCTCCGTCGATTACAAGCATGTGAGGTTCGACGGCCTAAGCCTCGGCATCCCGAGTCTCTCCGGCCTCTTCGATACGGCGACGGGCGAGATCGACCGGGTCAATGTCAGCGCGAATTATTGGCTCGGGGATGGATTGGGTCTGTTCGGCTCGTTCACATGGAACGATAGCGTGGACACCACCCCGCTGATCGGCGGCGACACACCGGTTCCGCTCGTACCCGACTATCTCGCGCAGATCGGCTTTACCTATGTGCATCCCTCACGCGTGACCTTCAGCCTTGCGCAGAACTTCATCGGCAAGCGCGTGGGCGGCAAAGGTTACGACCCAGACTTTGGCCCCTATTTCGTCAATGTCGAAAACTACACAACCACTGATGCGGCGCTGACCTGGAAATCGCCGACGGGGCATCTCGAGCTCGGCCTGACGCTGCTGAACATCTTCGACAATCATGTCGACATGGCGTACGACGTGCCAGGTCCGCGACGAAGCCTTCTTGCTGTCATGCGCGCCAATTTCTAACCTTGTTGGTTAAGTTGCGCTCCCGTGACCCACGTTGATAATTGCCGCCGTGCCGGCTCGGACGACCTCAACAAAAAGAAGAAAGTCGTCGAAGCGATTGTTGCGGCAGGAACGAGATTGTTTCCGTCGCCCGCCATGGCAGCCAGCTCGCCACCGACGTATCGGCTGCCGCAAGGCATGCAAACGAAAAGATAGAGAAAGCGAGCGCGGTTGTCGTTCAGGCCGTCGAGGCAATGAGTGAAATCGAGCGGTCATCCCTCCGTATCGCCGCAATCGCTGATATGATCGACAAGCTCTCGATGTTGCCTTCGTTGCCGACCATGGTGACCATGAAGTTCTCTCCGTTCAGGGGGTGGAGCCTGCTAACTTCGCTCACCACAGAAAGTTCCTCGGGTCTGCGGGCTTTACCGAATATTGGCGATGGACTCATGCCTTACATAGAAGTTCATTGATCACGCGCGACACCGGCACCATTTAGCTCCTATGCCGAAATCACAGAAGAACGACAACGAACTCCTCAGGACCTGGACCTTGACGGCCGATGCCACCTTGGGGTCTTCAATCCGAGCCAAAGGTATCCTGCAGGAAATCCAGGCCCGACTACCGAAAACGTCCAAGAAAGCGATCTCGTTCGAAGGCGTCGACCTGATTCTTGCGATGCCGATTGATGAAAGAGCTGCCTTCAACGCCGCAGTGTCGGTTGTCTCCAAGGTGATGGCAGACGCACCGAGGCTGCCCGTCATTCCGCGCGAGATTCAGGACATTCTTGGAATGAAGGCAAGCGAGCGGCATCGTTGGCTTGCCGACGGCCGCCTTCCAAGCGCCGGGACCAGAACCGTCAGGCTAGCAGGACGAGCTCGACAGATTACTTTCCATGTCTTCGATCCAGATATCGTTGTGGATCTCCTCGATCGCGGGGCTGTCGACGAATGGCGGGTCGAAGATGCCGAGGCAAAGGCTGAGAAGAGAGAAAATGCGGCGTACCAGGCGAAGCTTGTGCGGTTAGCGAAAAAGGAAAAGCGGTCGCGTAAGGCTGCGGGCGTTATCGACGAACCCGCAACCGGGCTTCGGGGCTGGGAAGATTTCGACGTTGACGGGCTGCTCCGCTGACCACCATCCGGATTTCGGAGGCCTGGTTACATGCGGTTGCGGGATCACCCGCCACGCCTGCTAACGCACTCCGATGCACGAAGACGCCATTGCTTCGACGATGAGCTCTTGAACGGCATCGAACCTTCGGCCTCTCCGCCATCATGTTAAACTACTGAAAAATCCGAACTAAACGATCTGTCGTTTGAAGACACTCACGTTTTAAAGCCATGCAAGTCTTAACCCGGTCGTGTCCAATGGATGCGATTTTGGTTGTTTAAGGATTGACAATTCCGTCAATGGTTTCAGACTGTTGCTATGACAGCAACAATAGATTTTTTAGAGATGCAGGCCTTCATCGCAGTGGTGACTGAAGGGTCTTTCACAGCCGCAGCGGAACGCCTCGAAACGGATAAGGCGCGGGTGAGCCGCGTCGTGCGGCGAATGGAAGAGAAGCTCGGCGCACGGCTTTTGAATCGGTCGACCCGGCATCTAAGCGTGACGGAAGTCGGGCGCGATTATTTCGAACGCGCCTCATCGATCCTGGCGGCTGCTGAAGCCGCCGAAGCCGCAGTGGCGCAACGGACTCAAGAACCGAAGGGCCGCTTGAAAGTTACGGCTGGGGCTGAATTTGGAACGATGCGGGTCGATGGCTGGATCGCTGAATTCTTGCGCAAGTGGCCGAAGGTCACCGTCGAAACGGAGTACACGAACCGTCTCGTCGATATCATTCATGAAGGTGTCGATGTGGCGATTCGCATCGGTCCGTTGGATGACTCGGAGCTTTCGGCCCGCAGGCTGGGAGAGTTGACCTACGGCTTGTATGCTTCCCCCGATTATCTGAGGAGTGCAGCGTCTATCCGCAAGGTTGATGATCTGAAGCGGCACGACCTGATCATGCATGCGCCGCACGGCCGTCCGGGCTGGACCTTGGTGAATGGTGAAAAGACGGAGAAGGTGTGGCACGCACCACGGTGCGCCCTCGATAACACCATGGCCGCCAGGAACCTGGCGCTGTCGAGTCTAGGAATCGTGCAGCTTCCAAGATACATGGCCGAGCCGCATGTAGCGGAAGGCGGCCTTGCTAGGATCCTGCCGGGTTGGGCGCGTATCCCAGTCCCGGTCCACGCCGTCTTTGCTTCGACGCGCTATATGGATCCGAAGGTGCGGGGGTTTGTCGACGTCTGCCGCGATGGCTTCAGGAGTGCTGTCGAAGGCTTCAGTTGAGACGATCTGCTGCGCCCAATGCGTTACATTCTAACCGGCGTGAAGCCGTTCGATTGTCACCGGGTCTCTAGCGATCTGGTCATCACGCTTACCTTTCGAGCGACCTTGTGGTTCTCGGAGTGAGTGTGCCTGCACGGCTGGTGATTTATTGTCGGTCCGAGGGACAACAGTGTGTTGCCCGCGGCGCGACTGTTAACTCCTCGATCAGATTCATAACTTCGCTCGTGTCGCTTGCTGGAGCGCTCGCCGTCGAAGGGCGCGCGGGACAGTGCGGCCGCATTGATCCCGTCGGCGGCTACCGCCCTTATGAAGAAAGACATCGTACATGACACAAACAATCGGAATCATTGGCTCCGGCCTCGTCGGTAAGGCAGTCGCGCGCCTCGCGACCGCAGCTGGCTACAAGGTGGTGATCAGCAACTCCCGCGGCGCGGACACCATCAACGACCTGATCGAGGAGCTTGGTCCGCTGGCGAGCGCCGGCACCACCGAGGAGGCCATCGCGGCGGGTGACGTCGTCACGCTCTCGATCCCGATCGCCGCCACCGAGCAGCTGCCCGCCGACAAGTTCGCGGGCAAGGTCGTACTCGACCAGACGAACTACTATCCCGCATTCGGTAACAATGACGTCCTCGACAAGGCCGAGCTGACTTCCAGTGAGCTGATCCAGCGGCGTCTGCCGGGGGCGAAGGTCGTCAAGGGCTTTCACAACCTCAGCTGGCTCCACATGAAGGCCAACGCGACGCCGAATGGTTCGGCGAACCGCACGACGCTGCCGATCGCGGGTGACGACGCCGGCGCGAAGCAGGCGGTGACCGAGTTCTTCGACAAGATCGGCTTCGATTCCATCGACGCTGGTTCGCTCGCTGACAGCTGGCGCATCGAACCGAGCACGCCGATCTACTTCTGGGCCTATGCTCCGAAGGTAGACCTGCAGGCGACGGGGCCAGAAGCCGAGCGCGCCTACACGCAGCCCGGCACGCCCGTGTCGCGCGAAGATGCTCGGCGCTTGATCGACGAGGCAAAGCGCCCGTCGCCGATCGGCGGCACGTTCGAGGGCATGCCGCAGGTCCACGTCGACCTCTTCATGGCCCAGGCAAGCGCCGCGACCGTCGCGAATTGACCTCCTGCCGGACGCCCCTCCAAGGGCGTCCGGATGTCGGTTGAGAGAGGCCCCGACCGCTGCCGGCCCGGCGCGAGCAACACAAAGGAATACGACATGCAAGGTGGAAGAAAGCCAGGTCCCGATCATCCGATCACCATCGCTCCTGCGGGCGAGAGGGTTGTCGTCAAGCTGGATGAGTCCGTCCTCGCCGACAGCCGTGACGCCCTCATCCTCAAAGAGGCGAGCCTCAATCCGGTCTACTACATCCCGCGCGCTGACGTGACGATGGATGAACTCAGCCGCAGCGACACCAGCACCCACTGCCCCTACAAGGGCGACGCCAGCTATTTCAGCGCGCGAGGTGGCGCCGCCAGGGATGTCGCCTGGTCTTACGAGGATACTTTCGACCACATGCTGATGATTAAGGGATACCTCGCGTTTTACCCTGACCGCGTCGATGCTATCGAAACTACGGCCCGCGATTAAATGCTGGAATATGCGCCGAGCAAAATCGGCCAATTCTATTGTTGTTTCCATGACAACAGCGCATCCGAGCTTAGCTCATTAATGTCGGAGATATGGGGCTCGCGCTGATTGATGGTTCAAGCGACGCGTGACAGAATGTTGTCTATGACATCAACAATCGGCTTTTCCGAAATGCAGGTCTTCGTCGCAGTGGTGACGGAGGAGTCCTTTACCGCTGCGGCCGATCGCCTTGAGACTGACAAGGCTCGGGTGAGCCGCATCGTGCAGCGGATCGAGGAAAAGCTCGGCGCGAGGCTGCTGAACAGGTCGACGCGCCGCCTCAGCGTGACGGAAGTCGGAAGAGACTATTTCGAACGCGCCTCTTCGATCCTCGCCGCCGCAGAGGCGGCCCAAGCCGCAGTCGCTCAGCAGAGGCAGGAGCCCAAGGGCCGTCTTAAGATCACAGCGACACCAGAGTTCGGCACAACACGCGTCGACAATTGGATCGCCGCCTATTTGTCCAAGTGGCCGAAGGTCACGGTGGAAGCGATATACTCAATTCGGTTCATCGATATCATTCATGAGGGGATCGATGTCGCGATCCGCATCGGCACCTTGCAAGATTCTGATCTGTCGGCCCGCAAGCTTGGAGAAATAACCTACGGTCTCTATGCCGCGCCTCGATATCTGAAGGAAGCTCCGGCGCTCCGGATCGTCGACGATTTGAAGCGCCACGACTTGATTATGAAAACGTCCAGCGGCCGCGCAAGCTGGAACCTTGTGAATGGCCAAGCAATAGAGAAGGTCTCGCAGGCGCCACGCTGCGCGCTCGATAACATCGTGGCCGCCAAGAACCTGACCGTCTCCGGCTTGGGGGTGGCGCAGCTTCCGCGGTTCATGGCTGAACCATATGTAGCGGAGGGAAGCTTGGTGAGGGTTTTGCCCGGTTGGGCAAGCATACCGATGCCGGTTCACGCTGTTTTTGCCTCCACGCGCTACATGGATCCGAAGGTACGTGGCTTCGTTGATCTTTGCCGTGATGCTTTCGGGGATGGTAGTGACACCAACCTACAGTGAGGGCTCGCCGAAGGCCGGAGTTGGGCGCAAGGCCATCCCGGCGAGTGAGCGTCGGTTCAACATTGTTGCTCGCACGAACAACAGACTGAGGTTCGTCGGGCATCTAATCTATTCCTGAGCGATATCCTACCTTCCAACCGAACCGCTCCGAGAGGAAGCGCGAACGTTGAAGTGAATAGGATATCTAATGAAGATCGGAATTTTGAGCGCCGGGAATATCGGTAGTCGTTTGGCCCGCGCCTGGGCAGCCGCAGGTCATGAACTCGTCATCGCCACGGATGGTGAGGACCGGAAGATCGAACCTCTGCTTACGGAACTGGGGGACAAGGCTCGGCTCGGCACGATCCGCGAGGCGGCGGAGTTCGGTGAAGTCGTACTTTTCTCGATTTACTGGCCACGGGTCGAGGCGATCGTGAGCCAGGTCGGCGACGCGCTCGACGGCAAGGTCGTGATCGAGACCATGAACCCGCTCGGCGTTACCGCCGATTTCGTGCACTTCCACGATCTGGAGTTCATGCGCGACAGCTCGACTTCGGAAGACCTGCAGCGGCGCTTGCCGAAGGCGCGCATCGTCAAGGGCTTCAACCTGATAGCGGCTCCGTCGCTTGAAGCGGCGGCGTGGGCTGCGGCGCCTGTGCAGGCCAACGTCTTCTACGCAACCGACGACAGTGCCGCTGGCGACGTAACGCGGGGCCTCATTGCCGACGCGGGCTTCAAGCCCGTCAACGCCGGTAATCTCAAGGGCGCCCGGCAGCTCGAACAGGTCGGCGTGCTTTTGCATCACATCGCAGACAATGAATATGGCGGCGACGCTGACCTGATCCGCTTGGCGCTCGCGGTCGTCGAAGCCAATCCGGGCCCGATCACACGCGAACGGATCGCGTGAACCCGCGCGCCAGCTCGTCCGCAAATCACTGAAATCACATTTCGGCTAACGGAGGAAAATTCTATGTCGCAGTCTCTCAATGGAAAAACGGCTCTCGTGACGGGAGGGTCACGGGGCATCGGTCGCGCTATCGCAGAGCGTCTCGCCGCCGACGGCGCGACCGTCGCACTGACTTACAACTCCAGCAAGACCGGTGCCGACGAGGCCGTCGCCGAGATCGAAAAAGCCGGCGGCAGCGCCTTCGCGCTGAAAGCTGAATTGCTGGACGCGGGCTCGATTGCGCCGTTGTTCGAGGCGCTTGATGCCGAACTTGAAAGCCGCAACGGCAGCAAAACGCTGGACATCGTCGTGAACAATGCCGGCGGTAGCGGTTTTGGCGGTCTGGACAATGCGACGCCTGAAAGCTTTGACGCCATGTTCAACGTCTTCGTCCGTGCACCCTTTTTCGTCGTTCAGAGCGCACTCAGCCGCCTGAGCGATGGCGGACGGGTGGTAAACGTGTCTTCCGGTTTCGCCACACGACCCTCGCCGAGGGCGTCTATATATTCGATGGCCAAGGGAAGCATCAACGTCTTCACGCATTCGCTCGCCATTGAACTGGGTCCCCGTGGCATCACGGCGAATGCCGTTGCGCCGGGCTGGACGCGAACCGATATGAACGCGGCTGTCCGCGAAAGCGCCGAAATGGTGACCGCCATAGAAACAGATACCGCCCTTGGCCGCTTCGGCGAACCGTCGGACATCGCCGCGGTGGTGGCCTTCCTGGCCTCGGATGAAGGCCGGTGGGTGACCGGCCAGGTTATCGAAGCGAGTGGCGGCTACAGGCTCTAATCCCCTGGTGAGATCAGTCCTGCAGAATTACGAGGATATTCAACGATAATGCCAGAACTGATCTCACCTTTGAATTCTATGAAGCAGTTGACGGGATTCGAACCGCCGACCCCGTCATTCATTGGCTACATTCGCATTAAATTTTCGAACCCGGCCAACCACTTGCTCTCGAATGTCCGGTATGGGGCCGGTTGCTGACAGTCTGCTCTCGCGATCAAATCTCGAGAAGCGGCCATCCTGCTGCTCAGGCGTCTATAGGGCCAAGCACGGATTAGCCCTACGCGATGTCAGTAGTCGTCTCCAATTGACAATCTCAACATATCTGCTATTCTGGATATATGGATAATATCACGGCGATCGCGGCGCTCGGCGCCTTGGCACAGACCACGCGACTGGAGACCTTCCGGCTTCTTGTGCGGCACGAGCCTGACGGCATCCCGGCCGGTGAGCTGGCCCGCCTCATCGATGTGCCGCAAAACACCATGTCGGCGCATCTCGCAACGCTTTCGCGGGCAGGCTTGGTGACGAGCGAGCGGCAGAGCCGGTCGATCATCTACCGGGCAGACCTCAACGGCCTGAGGGAATTGACGCTGTTCCTCCTGAAGGACTGCTGCGGCGGATCGACAGAGCTTTGCGCTCCGCTCATCGCCGAGTTGACGCCTTGCTGCGCCCCCGAGGCGAAGCTGTCATGAGCGCGATCAGGTTGGAGCAAATTGATGGCAACGACGCTGGCCTCAAGGCAGCCTTGACGGAAGCGCATTTGCCAACTGATGACATCGAGGATCACGGTCGCACCTTCTTCAGGGCGCAGTCATCGGATGGCCGGGCTATCGGTTTCCTCGGTGTCGAGCGCTGCGGTGACGACTTTCTCCTCCGTTCGGTTGTCGTGCTTCCCGATCATCGGGGGCAAGGACTGGGCAGCGTTTTGGTCGAGCGGGCGGTGGCGGGTCTCGACCATGCCGGCGACGTCTTCCTTGCCACGACGAATGCAGCACCGTTCTTCACGCGCATCGGATTTTCTGAAGTCCAACGGGACATCGTTCCCGCAGCAGTGCTGGCGACCCGCCAGCTTTCCTCCATCTGCCCATCGTCAGCGACCATCATGAGGCTTACCCGGCCGCCGACCTAACCACGGACCACGACCATGACCGATAGGACCTATAACGTGCTGTTCCTCTGCACGGGCAATTCCGCTCGTTCTATTCTTGCCGAAGCCATTCTCAACAAGGAAGGTGGCGGACGATTTAAAGCCTTCTCCGCCGGCAGCCAGCCGAAGGGCGAAGTCAATCCGCATGCCCTGAAAGAACTGGAAGCGTTGGGCTATCCATCGACGGGCTTCTCATCGAAGAGCTGGGACGTGTTCGCAGAACCCGGCGCGCCGCAGATGGATTTCATCTTCACCGTCTGCGACAGCGCG
>NZ_WUMK01000015.1 GCF_009827055.1 Shinella kummerowiae | reverse complement strand
CCCGGTCATGGTGTTGCCGAGTGTGTTGCCGGTAGCGTTGATGTTTGCGGAGCCGGTCAGCGATACCCTCTCGACATTGGCGGCCATGGCCCAGCTAATGGACGATTGAACCAGGTCCGTGCCGCCTCCGGCAGCCTCGATCACGACGTCGCCGGCATTGTCGAGGACGTATGTGTCGTTGCCTGTGCCGCCGGTCATCTTGTCGGCGCCGGTGCCCCCGTCCAACTTGTCATTACCGCCACCGCCTGAAAGTTTATTGTTGCCGCTGTTTCCAAGAAGATGGTTGTTAAGACTGTTGCCGGTGCCAGCGGTGTTACCGGTTCCGAGCAGGGTCAGGTTCTCGATCGTCGCGTAGTTTGCAAGCGAGCGGGAGATAGTTGAGGTAATCCGGTCTATTCCGGCGGTGTCGCTCACCAGATCGTTTCCCGCGCCCAGCACATAGACGTCGTTGCCAGTTCCGCCGTACAGCCAGTCGGCACCCGCCGCTCCGTCGAGCGTATCGTTGCCGTCACCACCCGAAAGGATATTGCTCCCGCTGTTGCCAAGAAGATGGTTGTTGAAAATGTTGCCGGTTCCGGTGGTGTCGCCGATTCCGAGCAGGGTCAGGTTTTCGATCGTCGCGTAGTCTGCGAGCGAGCGGGAGATAGTCGAGGTAATCCGGTCTATCCCGGCGCTGTCGCTCACCAGATCGTTTTCCGCGCCCAGCATATAGACGTCGTTGCCAGTTCCGCCGTGCAGCTCGTCTGCACCGGCCGCTCCGTCGAGCGTATCGTTGCCATCTCCGCCGTATAGCTTGTCTGCACCTCCCGCTCCGTTGAGCGTATCGTTCCCGCCGCCGCCGGAAAGGGTGTTGTTACCGCTGTTGCCGCGTATGTGGTTGGCCAGCGCATTGCCAGTGCCGCTGATGTTCCCCCCTCCAATAAGCTGCAGTCTCTCGATCGCGGCGCTGAGCGAAAAGGTCACTGAGCTGTTTACCAAGTCGTCTCCGGCATTGGCTGCCTCAGTGACGACATCTCCGGTGTTGTCGACAAAGTAGGTGTCGTTCCCCGCGCCACCGAGCATCTTGTCGGCACCACCTCCGCCATCAAGTACGTTGTTCCCAGCGTTGCCAGTCAGAACGTTGGCCAAACCGTTTCCGGTGCCGTTGATGTTGGTGGTGCCGAGGAGAGTCAGATTCTCTATTTTGCCTTCGACATTTTTAGACTGTCCCAGGCTAAAACTGATGCTGGAACGAACTGTGTCGATGCCGCTGGCATCACTGCTGCCGTCAACCACTCTGTCGCCTGCATGATTGACCGAGAACACGTTGTTTCGGAGGTTGCCGATCATCGTATCGGCGCCAGCGGTGCCCGCCCGGTTGTCGCTGTCGCCGGTGCCGAGGCTCAGATACTCCCCCAAGAGCGCTTGGGTTCCCTTCGTGTATGATGTCCAGCTGACAAAGGCGCTTCCGTCATTCAGCGCGGTAATGGCAAGCGATCTGTCGATTAACCATTTCTCGTATACCGGTATCGTGAACTCTTCGGCGGACGTGGTGCCGTCCGCTTCCAGAATCGTGCCGTAAACCTTGTCGACGGCAACACCTCGCCAAACAAACAACATTCGCCCGTCACTCAGTGCTGCGACGGGGCTCGTCGTTGACACGAACGAGGGTTGATCCGCCGTGGTCTGGTTTATCTGAAACGCGGTTGGCGACGGGGTGCCGTCAGCCTCGACAAAGCGGCCCATTATTTTCGTACCCGCCAACCAGGTGGCGATTGCGCGACCGTCGTCCAGGGCGGCGACGGTCGGAGCAAACCCGCTTTCCGCCAACATGAATTCCGGCGTCGAAACACTGCCGTCGGCGTTCAAAACCGTCGCAAGCGTTTTCCTGACCATTCCGTCGCTTGAGAACCAAGTGATCAATATTCGTCCGTCCGTCAGTACTGTCGAGGCAGAATTGCCTGTGACACCGGAAGCGATCAGAAAGCTTCCTTCCGCCGTTCCATCCGATGAGAAAAAACGCCCATAGAGACCAAAGTCAAACCCGCTTGAGTGAGCGCCCCAGTGAGCGCTCCAGGTCGCCAACAATCGGTCACTACCCACATTGATGATCGTCGGATCAATGAATTGGGTCGGCATGTCACTAATCGAGAAGGGAGCACCCGCAGTCCCATCGGCCTCCACGATGGAACTGGTGAACTTGCCCCAGCTCATCAACGCCCGACCATCAGCCAGCGCAGCTACGTCGGGAGCGGCACTTAAATAAT
The DNA here is from genome assembly GCF_009827055.1 of Shinella kummerowiae. Classification (GTDB taxonomy): domain Bacteria; phylum Pseudomonadota; class Alphaproteobacteria; order Rhizobiales; family Rhizobiaceae; genus Shinella; species Shinella kummerowiae. Next base: position 86,965 of record NZ_WUMK01000015.1, on the reverse strand, counting down.
TTACGTCGGTATCAAACAGAACTGCAACGGGAGTGGATACCGCGTCATCGTCCAGGATTTTCGCATAGATCGTGAACCCGTTGGATCTCTCCTCGTCATCAATCCACACCATGGGCTTGTTCACGACCCATGTCAGCAACAAACGGCCGTCGGACAACTTCACCGTAGTTTTGAATAACTCAGACGCCTCGCCCACATTGATTTCAACGGTCATTCCTGTCCCTTCCTGCTGTGGTCTCCGTCGAATTTACTCGACATCGGTAGGCCCGCCGACAGCATCACCTGTGGCCAGCGCCATCAAGCGAATTTGCAAATTTTTTGCCGCCGCTTTGAGCGCCTTCTACATGCAAGGGTAGTCACCCTGGCAGGATGTCCACGAAAGTCAATTGGCCTATAGTCCTTGCTCGATCTCGGACAACCGGTCTCGCTCGGGCCGCATGGAACGGAGGTTTTGTTCATCAGGTGTTCGGGCAAAAGAGGAGATGGTCGGCGGGCCGAATTCCCGAAGCGCTGGATCCGCACCGCTCGTGAGCTTCACAGGCGTTTGCTAAAGACAGCACCGGATAAGCGCTAATCGATAGGGTATTTCGTTTTTTGAGAAAGCGATAATCGAAACGCTAAAGTTTTGTCCCGTTTGGTTTAACTAAGACGTAAAAGCCACCGCCGTCTTCGCGCTTGAAGGGTCTAGTTTTCTGCTTAAGATTCTTCACAGCGGTTTCGGTTAATGCCATGTTTTAGGACGCCACCCAATGAGTCGAATTTGGAGATCATCAAAAATGACAACGCTATAATAAAGTATGTGCGCAATGGATCATGCGTTTTACCGCGAAAAATAACGTAGTTTTACCCGATAATTCATCTAAATTACTGTAGAAAATCTATAAGTAATAATTTCTGTGTGTGTATTCGAATGTAACTGTCCTCCGCTACCAAAAATCTCATCTCTAGAGTGTTTGGAAGCGCTGGCTGAAGGCGGTTGTTGGTTCCGAAAAGGCTCCGCGTGGCAGAGCCTTTGTCTATCTCTCTCTTCGATTATTATGGCTGCGCCTGTGCTGCCAGGAAGGCCTTTGTGGCGGCGATGACCGCTTCGGCTTTGGAGGATGCCCATGTGGGTGGTGGCGGGCAGCACGAGCAGTTGGGCTCTTGATGGGCCGTTGATGTCGCCGTTGGCGTGGCCACCGAGGGCCCTGTGTATATCGGCGGGGTGGTCGAGTGTCACAACGTCGGCATCACCGGCGATCGGCAGAGTGCGGGCTTTGATTCTTGCAAGGTCGGCGGTCCAATCGAAAGACGTCAGTTCCAGCTGCTTGGCCTTGCCGACGAGACCTGGGAAGTCGGGTCTGGGTGACAGCTTCTCGTATTCCGCGACAAGCGGTGTGCCCTGGAACATATCTGCCGACAGATGTTGCGCCATGTCCTTGTGGCCGGCGGCGAGGCCCTTGTCGCTTGCGGCGGCCGATATCGCCACGATGTGCTCGACCCGATCGGGATGGCGCAGGGCGAGCTGGAGAGCCACGTTTCCGCCCATCGAATAGCCGAGCACGGCCGCTTTTTCGATGCCGAGGGTTTCGAGCAGCCGCGCAACGTCGTCGGCCATGGTGTCGTAGCGGAGCGGCCCGTTGCGATCAGCGGTGCGGCCATGCCCTTGCAACTCGACGGCGACGACCTTGCGAGATAGGGCAAGTTCAGCAAGGCTGCTTGCCCAGTTGGTTTCGATGGTCATGAACGCGCCGTGCAGAAGGACGAGCGGTTCACCTTCGCCGTGGATCTCGTGGTAGAGGCCGAGAGGTTCTGCGCCGGGCTGTTGCGCGGCTGAAGGGTCGACCGGCGCGATGGCGCTGAAGAGGGCAAGCAGAAGCGCAGCCGCGGTGGATAGCGGTTTCATGGGATGTTCCTTGTCTTTGGGTGAGAAAGGCCGGCCGGCCGTGCGACGGCCGGACGGACCTTGCGTGAGGGGGGAGCCGGCCAGATAGACTGGCGGGAGGTCAGGCGGCGGTAAGTGCGCCGAGCAGTTCTTCGAGCTGGTTCATGCTGTCCTGCGCACCGGCTTCCATGCCCGAGGCGACCATGCCGTCGCGGTCCTCAATGCTGTCGAAGCGGCTGACGCAGCTGTAGTGGGTCCTGCCGTCCGCTTCGTCGAAGCGGTGGGTCTCGATCACGGTCTTGTCCTCGAACATGCCTTCCAAAGCGAAGGTATTGACCAGTGTCTCCGGCTCGGCGACTTCGATATATTTGCCGATGAAGGCGAAGACCGTACCGTCGGGTGTCGTCTGCTCGAAACGCCATTCACCGCCGGGGCGGACATCGAGCTTGATCACCCGGGTGGCCCCCATGGCCCGCGAGCCCCACCAGCGGGCAACATGCTCCGGCTGAGTCCAGGCTCGCCAGACGAGTTGGCGCGGAGCGGCGAAGGTGCGGGTCATGCGGATGATCGGTTCGTTGGCGGGCGTTTCGACATGCATCTTGTTCATGCTGGTTTCCTTCCTTTGCGTATCATTGTTTGTTGGTATCGTCGCCGCGCTGCATGTCGGCGAGATAGGTGTCGAGCTGGTCGAGATTGTCGCGCCACAGGCCGCGATAGGCGGCCATCCAGCCGTCGAGATCCTTGAGGGGGCCGGCCTGAAGTTGACAGTAACGGTACTGCGCATCCTTCTCCCGGCGAATGAGGCCCGCGGTTTCCAGCACCTTGATATGCTTGGAAACCGCGGCGAGGCTCATGTCGTGCGGCATGGCGAGTTCACCGACGCTCGCCTGCCCGTTCGCCAGGCGTGAGAGGATCGCGCGCCGCGTTGGATCGGCCAGGGCGGCGAAGGTAAGTGAGAGGGGATCGGTAGCCATATATTCAACCTTTAAGTTGTTAACTTACCGGTAGAATATATGGCTACTAGCTGATTGTCAACCACTTGGTTGAATATTGGCTGCGACTGCTTTCCCTTTGGACGGGGAGGTGTCTCCACATCCTGGTAACCATATCTTCAAGAGATCGTCGCACTGTCTCGCGCAGGAGACCGGTGATGGCGAAGAAGACGACCAGGCGAAAGAAGACGACGGGATCGAAGCGGTCCGCTGTGGCGGGGCGGGGCGGCATGGCGCATTGGTATGTGCTGGGTGCGGCGGTGATCGGCGGCGTTCTCTACATGGACAATCGCGTTTCGGGGCCCGAGACGCCGGCGACCGCGATTCGCACGGCCTCCATCGAGCGCAAGGAAAAGAAGGTCGAGCGTGAGGTGCCGTTGCCGCGGCCGAAGCAGGAGCTCACCGGAAAGGTGGAGAAGATCCCGGTCGAACAGGCGCTGCCGGCCTTTTCCGGCAAATGGTTCATCTGTACGACGCAATCCGACTATTGCGTGCTCGACGGCAGCACGATCCTCTATGCTGGCCGCAAGGTGCGGCTTGCCGATATCGATACGCCGGCGATTGCGGGCGCGCGCTGCGACGCGGAGCGCCTGCGCGGCGGCGATGCCAAGCTGCGGCTGCGCGAAATCCTCAACGAGGGCGATGTGACACTGGTTGCGGCGAAAGATGGCGCACGAGCCGGGGCGACACCCCATCTCGTGCTGCGAAACGGCCAGTCCGTCGGCCACCGGCTGGTGCAGGAAGGGCTGGCAAAACCCTGGACGGGGCGCCATCAATCCTGGTGCGGTTGAGGCATTAAATCTTGCGCAACCTGTGTCTTTCCGGCACAAGCCCGACGCAAGCCAGCGTTCCTATGCTTTCCGTTAACCGGGATGGTGCCGGCTGGAAAGGGACAATGACATGTCGAACGATATCGAGCGCTATAGCGACCCGGACAATGCTACGGTTGCGCTCTTCCTCCTTGAAAACGATGCGGATGAACTGACGAACATCCTGGTGGCTGCGCTGGACGAAGCCTTCCGTATTCTCGGAGACGAAGTGTCGCCTGCGACATTCCACTGATTTCACGCGAGACCACCGCATCCTTTGCGCGAGACGCTTTGATCGCTGAAACGAAAGAGGGGCCGTGAAGGCCCCTCTCGCTTTATGGGGTTTGCCTTACCCGAATCAACCGGCGGCAACGACCTGGCGCTGCACGCCGAGACCGGCGATGGAAACTTCCATGCGGTCGCCCGGCTTCAGGTAACGCGGCGGCTTCATGCCCATGCCGACACCGGGGGGCGTGCCTGTGGTGATGACGTCGCCGGGTTCGAGGATCATGAACTGCGAAATGTAATGCACGAGGAACGGCACCTTGAAGACCATGGTGCTCGACGAGCCGTTCTGCACCTGCTCGCCGTTGACGCTGAGCTTCATGGCGAGGTCGCCGGTGTCCACCTCGTCGGTCGTGACCAGCCAGGGGCCGATCGGCCCGAAGGTCGGGCAGCCCTTACCCTTGGTCCACTGGCCGCCGCGCTCGATCTGGTAGGCGCGCTCGGACACGTCGTTGCAGACGCAGTAGCCGGCGACGTAGTCCAGCGCATCGGCTTCCGAGACATAGGAGGCGCGTTCGCCGATGACGACGGCGAGTTCCACTTCCCAGTCGGTCTTTTCCGAGCCGCGCGGGATGAGGATCGTATCGTCCGGGCCGACGATGCAGGAGGGGGCCTTGTTGAAGAGGACCGGCTCGCTCGGCACGGCCATGCCGCTTTCGGCGGCGTGGTCGGCATAGTTGAGGCCGACGGCAATGAAATTGCCGACGCGGCCGACGCAGGCGCCGAAGCGGCTGTCTTCCGGCGCAAGCGGCAGGCTCTTCGGGTCGATTGCGGCAAGGCGCTTGAGGCCTTCGCGGCCAAGCACGTCGCCGGCAATATCCGGCACCACGCCGGACAGGTCGCGGATCTTGCCGTCCGCATCGATGATCCCGGGCTTTTCCGCGCCCGCCGCGCCAAAGCGCACCAGCTTCATGTGAACCTCCATTGAATGCCAGTTATGATTTTTGGTTGCGCGCACCTTCCATCTGGTTTTACATCAAGTCAATGATTTTCGAAAATCCTGCGATTTTATAACTTCGGTGTGGCGGCATGGAACAGACGAAGGGGAGCGGACGCACACTCGCGGGGGAGGCCTATGCGGCAATCCGCCAGGAAATCCGCTCGGGTGCGTTCAAGCCGGGCGACCGATTGCGCTTCACCGATCTCCGGGCGCTGTGCGGCATGAGCGTGACGCCGGTGCGCGAAGCGCTGGCGCGGCTGACGGCCGAAGGTTTTACCGTGCTGGACGACCACCGGGGATACAGCGTGGCGCGCCTGTCACTGGACGAGTTGCGTGACGTCACCGCGACGCGCCAACTTTGCGAGGGCGAGGCGCTGCGGCTATCGGTGTTGAAGGGAGACGCGGACTGGGAGGGAAGGGTGCTTGCCGCCCACCACCTGATGGCGCGCATACCGCAGGCGCGCGAGGACATTCCGTCGGCGATGCGGGAAGACTGGGAGGCGCGGCATGCGGCCTTCCACGCCGCGCTCATTTCGGCCTGCGGCTCGCCGTCACTTCTGGAGATCTGCGGTAAGCTGTTTTCGCGGGCGGATCGCTACCGGCGACTGGCCGTCAGCCTCGAGGGCGCGGCACGGGATGTGACGGGAGAACACCGCCGGTTGATGGAGCGTGCGCTGGCGCGCGATGCGGACGGTGCCGCCGAAGCGCTCCGCGAGCACTACGGCCGGACGGCCGCAGCGCTCGAGAGTTTTTTCAAAGGGTAACCCTTACTTGCTGACGACGACCGTCGCGCCGCCGATCTCGGCACCGCCGCCGATCGCCACGTTGAGCGCGACATAGTCGCGGGCCAGCTGACGGATCGCCGAGGCGAGCGCCAGGCGGGCATCGGCGACGTTGCGTTCGGCATCGAGCACATCGAGGATGGTGCTGGCGCCGCCGCGATAGCTTTCGCGGGCGAGGACCAGGGTCTGGTCGAAGGTATCGACGACCTTACGCTGGGCGGCGACCGTCTGGTAATCGCGGATCAGCGCCGATTGGGCGTTTTCCACTTCCTCGACGGCGGTCAGGACCGTCGACTTCCAGGCCAGATACTGCTGTTCTGCATCCGAACGGGCGATCTTGACCTGCGCCTTCAGCGCGCCACCGTTGAAGATTGGCAGGGAGAGCGACGGGCCGAACGACCAGCTCGTCAGGTTGCCGACCTTGGTATTGAAGTTGCGCGCCGCGCCGATCGAGCCGCCGAGCTCGATGCTCGGGTAGAGATCGGCTTCCGCGACGCCGATCTGCGCCGTTGCGGCCTGCAGGCGGCGTTCCGCCGCGCGGATGTCCGGACGGTTGCGGATGAGGTCGGCCGGAACGCCGGTGCGCGTCGCGTAGCGCGGCATGGGCTGGGCCGAACCCTTGGTCATGCTGGACGTGATCGTGCTTGCCGGCACGCCGAGCAGGGTCGCGATGTGGTTTGCCGACTGCAGGAAGCCGGTTTCGAGCGCAGGCAGGTTCGCGAGCGTCTGGTTGACGAGACCTTCGGCCTGCAGCACGTCGAGGCTGGAGGCGGCACCCGCTTCCTTGATTTCGTTGGTGAGCTTCAGCGTCTCACGGCGCGAGACCAGGTTCTTGCGGTTGAGCGCGAGCGCTTCCTGATAGTAGCGGGCGTTGACGTAGCTCGACACGAGGTCCGAGAGATAGGCAAGGCGCGCGACATTGACGTCATCGTAAGCGGCGTCGAGCGAGGCGTTTGCCGCTTCCCTCTGCCGGCGATACTGGCCGAAGAAGTCGATCAGCCAGGAGGCGCTCAAGCCGGCGTTGATGGATTTGGATTCGGAATGGCTTGCACCGGTAGTGGGGTTTGACCGGCGTATAAAGTTGCCGTCCTGGCCGCTGACATTGCCATCTGCGGACAAACCGACGTTCGGCAGGGCGCCCGCGCCGGCGACGATGACGTTCGCTTCGGCTGCGGTGATGCGCTCCAGCGCCTGCTGGACGGTCAGGTTTTCGGCCATGCCCTGGTGCACAAGGCCGTTGAGGCGCTTGTCACGGAAGGATTCCCACCACGGATTGAGCGCTACGCTCTCGCTGCTCGTTGCCTTGCTTTCGGAAAACTTGGCCGGCAATGCGGTGTCTGGCTTCTGGTAATCAGGGCCGACGACACAGCCGGACAAGAGAAGCATGGTGAGCGGAAAAAGCGTCCTGGAAAAATTCATGGGTCTACCCTGCCGGCCACAATGGCATACTTAACGGAACAAAAGTGCGATTCACTCTTTATTCATGTTTGGGCGGAAGATCGAGCCCCCACCCAAGAAAGAATGGTCCCACAGCGTTTTTTCCCCGCTTCGCTGAGAGGGTGTGTCCGTCGTGCAACTGGGGCATTTGCCCGAGTGCTGCATTTTCGCCCGGCTGGCGAAAGTCGCCATTCGAAAACACGCCACAGGGTTGCGTCACGGCATTTCCTCGGATTGTCCGTCTTTGCGACATATTTTTCTGAGAAATGCTGCATGCGCGAACAGTATTTTTGCGATTCGAATTGTCACACAAATTCGGCAGTAATTTTTTCCAAAATTCTGGCGATTCCATTGACAAGGAAAGGAGGCGCGCTTATGTGTTGGAGCATCGCATGAGGACCGCATGCGTTTTAATCCCGGTCCCCCTGACGCATCCATTTTAGAGCGTCATCGCCAACGAAAGGGAGTGTCCATGTACGATATGAACTGCATCGCCTCCGTGTGTGTGGCGTACTCCTGTCGTGAAACGATTACAGGGAAAGCGCATACGGCACTCCGCCGAATGTAACCCGCACTTCCCTCTTCGAACTGAGCGCAAGATTGAATTGGCTGCACCTTTGGTGCGGCAGGAGTTGTTATGCAAAAGCAAGTTATTGAAATCGGTGGTGAAGCCGTCGGTGTTGTCGTTCCCGATGAAGACCGGCTGAAGTTCGTAGCCGTCAAATATTCCGTATGGGACCTGGATTCGCAGCGTTTTTCGTCAGCAGACGAAGTGCGCGTGGCAATCCGTCGTCTCCTCAATGATCCGGCTGCCGCCACGCGGTCGATGTCACCGGCCCATATTGCGGCCGCCTGAACCGAGATTCTCACAGTCCGGCATTCCAAGCCGGGCATCGGCCGGCCTCGCCATTCAGCGGGGCCGGTTTTATTTTGTGGACAGTGCATTCACCCGGCAGCGGCTGGCGCGGACTGTCAAATCCTGATTGTTTACCGCCTGAAAGGAGGTGCCCCATGACCAGCGGCATCCATCACATCACGGCGATCACCCGGAAAATCCAGGCGAATGTCGATTTCTACGTCGGTTTTCTCGGCCTGCGCCTCGTCAAGCGGACGGCGGGTTACGAAGACGCCGATCAGCTTCACCTCCTGTATGGCGATGCGGCGGCAAGCCCCGGCTCGCTGATCACCTTCCTTGCCTGGGAGGACGGATCGCCTGGCCGTGTCGGGCTCGGCCAGCCGGCAGAGATCGCCCTGGCCATCAAGCCGGAGGCGATCGGCTTCTGGCTGACGCGGGCTCTGACGCATAACATCACCCTGACCGGTCCAGCACAGGAATTCGGTGAACCGGTGCTGCGGCTGAAGGACCCGGACGGTATCATCGTCAAGCTCGTCGGCGAGGCGGATGTGGCAGGATCGGCCCCGCATGTCACGAAAGACATCGCGGCGGCGGATGCCATCCAGCGTATTCGCGGTGCGACGATCTTTTCCGAAAAGCCGGCGGAGACTGCGGCGTTTATCGGCGGACATTTCGGCTACCGCCAGGTCGCCGAAGCGGATGGCATCACGCGGCTTGCCGGCGGGACGGGCGATGTGCTCGACATCCGCAATGCCAGCGGCTTCTGGACGTCGGCGCCCGGCACCGGGACGATCGATCACATCGCCTTGCGTGCGCCGGACCGGGCTACGGTCGAGGCCATGGCGGAGAGGCTTGCGGATGAGGATGCGGGTGACACCAACATGCACGACCGCACCTATTTCTACTCGCTCTATGTGCGCGAACCGGGAGGTTCGCTCCTCGAGTATGCGACGGATGCGCCGGGCATGACGGTGGACGAACCGCTGGAAACGCTGGGCAGCAAGCTGTTCGTGCCCCGGCATTTCCGGGCCGATCCGGTGGATGTCCAGGCCCGGCTTCCGCAATTCGCCCTGCCGGGGGAAGAGCGGATCACCGAGCGCGACCTGCCCTTTATCCACCGCGTGCACCGCCCGGAAAGCCCGGATGGCACGGCCGTCGTGCTGCTGCACGGGACCGGGGGCAACGAGACGAGCCTGCTGCCGTTCGGCGTGCGGCTGGCGCCGAACGCTGTCCTGCTCAGCCCGCGCGGGCGCAGCGTGGACGAGGGTTATCCGCGTTTCTTCCGCCGGCTGACGACGGTGACGTTCGATCAGAAGGATCTTGTTGGCGAGGCGGAAGCCTTCGCCGCCTTCATGGAAGGAGCCAATGCGGCCTATGGGTTGGATCCGGGCAAGACGCTCTTCGTCGGATATTCGAATGGTGCGAACATGATCGGTGCGGTCATGCAGCTCCATCCGGGCCTCATCCGCAATGCCCTGCTGCTGCGTGGCATGAACGTTCTGGAAAGTGCCCCGACGGTCGATCTTTCCGGCACGAACGTGCTGATGCTGACGGGGCAATCGGATCCCTACGGTTCCTACGCGGCGGCGCTTGAAACCCGCCTTGCAGCGGCCGGCGCGTCCGTCGAAAACCGGTTGGTTGCCGCCGGTCACGAGCTCGGCGCTGCCGATCTGGACCTGGCGAAAGCCTACAGGGAGCGGATTATCGGCTGACGGGGCCGCCGTCGGAAAACAGAAAGGGGCATGCCGGAAGGCATGCCCCTTTTGATTCGACGGTCCTTTATGACTGGCTTTAACGTCCGCGCTCCGCAACGAAAGCTGCAAAACCGGCGATGAAGGCGCGAAGTCTCTTCTCGGTCGCCTCATCGACGATTTTTCCATCCTGAAAAACCGTTCCGGCGCGCGAGACCATCAGTTTGGCGCCAAACCATGGCACGGTGCCGAGCGTGCGCATGACGGGCAGCCAGGCTTCCTGTGACAGGAGCGTGCCGAAATTGCCGGGCGAGGCGCCGGTGATCGCGAAGGGTTTGCCGGCGAAGATACGCTCGATGTCGGAGGAAGGGCGGCTCATCCAGTCGATGGCGTTCTTGAAGACGCCGGGAATGCCGTTGTTGTATTCCGGCGTGAAGAGCAGCACGCCGTCCGCTTCCGCAACGCGGTCCTTGAGGCGGGTGACGGCGTCCGGGATGCCGCTCTCGGCCTCCACGTCGCCGTCATAGAGCGGAATGCCGTGGATCGAGCCCTCGACGATCTCGACGCCCTCCGGCGCCATATTCAAGGCGGCGCGCAGCAGCGCCGTGTTGAAGGAGCCCTTGCGCAGGCTGCCCGAGATTGCCACCAGTTTCGTCATTGAGATTCTCCTCTTTACAGACGACATAAGAAACCCCGGCGGACGGTTTGTCACGCCGGGGTTCATCTGGTTTAGACGAGGGGCTTCAGCCGGGCCTCGATCTGCGCGCGGCGCGGTTCGAGGAAGGGCGGCAGCGACAGGCTTTCACCCAGCGTTTCAAGCGGCTCGTCCACGGCAAAGCCGGGACCGTCCGTGGCGATCTCGAACAGGATGCCGTTCGGTTCGCGGAAATAGAGCGAGCGGAAGTAGAAACGCTCGACCTCACCGCTGGAGGGCAGGCGGAAGCCGCGCAGGCGTTCCGTCCAGGCGTGCAGGGCTTCCTCGTCCGGTGCGCGGAAGGCGACGTGGTGCACGGCGCCGGCACCCTGATGCGCCGGCGGCAGGTCCGGTTCGACCGCGACATGCAGTTCGGCAGCCGGGCCGCCGTCGCCCATCGAGAAGACATGCACGTCGCCTGCGCCGTCCGGGTTCGGATAGGTCGAGGTCTCCGTCATGTTCATCACATGGACGAGCACGGTCTGCGTGTTGCGGATATCGGGCACGCTGAGCGTGATGGGGCCAAGGCCCTTGATCTGGTGTTCGGCCGGGACCGGGCTCCTATCCCACGGATTGGACGGTACGCCGGCATCGTCGACGACGAGGCGGAAGCGCTGGCCTTCGCCATCTTCGAAATCGAGCGAAGCGCGGCCGCCGACGTCATGGATCTCGCCGGCCTTGACCTTGAACTCGGCAAAGCGGGCCTTCCACCATTCGAGGGTGCCGAGGTTTGCGACGCGCAGGCCCGTGCGGGATACACTGTGTGTGCCGCGCCGCTCGTGGCCGACCGGCCAGTCGAAGAAGGTGAGGTCGGTGCCAGGAGACGCCAGACCATCGGCGTAGAACAGATGGTAGGCGCTCGTATCGTCCTGGTTGACGGTTTTCTTGACGAGGCGCAGGCCGAGCACCTGCGTGTAGAAACGCAGATTTTCCGCCGCATGCGCGGTGATCGCGGTCAGATGATGGATGCCTGTGAGCTGTAGGGTCATGATAAACTCCTCCCCGGATCTGTCCGGGACGTTCTGGTGCGTGCCCCGCTGTCGGGGCCTTGCGTTGAAGCGAATATCGCCCCTCGCATGCGCTGCCGAAAGACCGGGCCGGACGAACGGATTGTTCACCTTTGTTGAACGACCACGTTGCCAGTAGAGCGTCTGATGCCGGGCATGCGGGCCGCCACCGTTTCGACCGGCGTTTCCACCCATTCAGTTCCAATGTTAGCACCTTCGAACTTTATCGTTTCATAAACCAACACGCCGTACGCTGCCGCTTGCGAAATGACTTCGTCTCTGCTTCGCCGCGCCCGTCGGCATGTCCCGCCCTTTCCGATGATTGCCGCGACGGATTTTCCGCACGGATGCGAGGAGACGTTTGATGCTGCCCAAGACTGCGACTGCCAGAAACATGTTCGCCATCGTGGCGGCCGGTGTTGCCACGACCGTGGCGACGGCGGGCGTTCTGCTCTGGTTGTCCTATAACGCGGTGCAGGAGCGTTCGGTCTCCGAAATGGTGAACGCGGCAGAGGCGAGCGCAGGCGAGGTGGAAACGACCTTTGCCGGCGTAAAGGCGCTGAGCTGGAACATGCGTTCCGTGCTCTTTGCGATGAAGCAGGATGAAGTGCCCAGCCGCGAAAAATTCGATGCGATGATGAGCCGGCTGCTGACGGAAAATCCGATCGCGGTGGGTGTCTATACCGCCTGGGAGCCGAACGCCTTCGACGGCAAGGACGCCGACTATATCGGCAAGCCGGGCCATGACGCGACGGGCCGCTACGTTCCTTACACGATCCGGGCAAATGGCGGCACGACGATCGAGGCGCTAGTCGACTACGACAAGCCGGGACCGGGTGACTATTACCAGGTGCCCAAGAATACCGGCAAGGATTTCCTCGCTGAACCCTATCTTTATAGCGTTGGCGGCAAGGAGACGATGCTGACGTCGTTCGTGGTACCGCTGATGTTCGATGGCGCCTTCAAGGGCATGGCCGGTACCGACATCGCGCTGGATGCGCTCGCAGCCGATATCGCCAAGCTGAAGCCGCTCGGTGAAGGCTATGTCGCGCTGTTTAGCGGCGGCGGCAGCGTCGTCAGCCACCCGGACAAGGCTGCGCTCGGCAAGGCTTTGAAGGATTCCGGCCTTGATGCGACCGCCTGGCAGCAGCTGCTCGACAATCCGGGCAAAGCCTTCGAAATGACGGATGCAAGCGGCATCGCCGCCATGGCGGTTGCCGTGCCAGTCAACATCACGGCGGGATCCGCATGGTTTGCCGTCGTCTCGGTGCCGAAATCCGTTCTGTTCGCCAGCCTCACGACGTTGGCCATCACCTCAATCATCGTCATTGCCATTGCCACCGGTCTCATGATCGTCGTGGGCTGGCTGCTCGCCACGCGCTTCCGCAAGCGCCTTGCCACCGTCATCAGCGCGACGAGTGAAATCGCCAGCGGCTGCACGGATGTCGATCTGTCCGAATCCGAACGCCGGGACGAAATCGGCGAAATGGCTCGCTCGCTTGCCGTGCTGCGCGATGCGACGCTCGCCAAGATCCGCCTTGAAGGCGAGGCTGAACTGAACCGCGCACAGTCGGAAGACGAGCGTCGTCAGCGCGCCGAGCAGGCGGCCGAACAGGAACGCCAGACACGCCTGGCCGTCGAGGCGCTTGCCGACGGTCTCCAGAAAATGGCCGACGGCGACATGACGCATCGGATCGACAACGCATTTGCCGGTTCGCTCGACCAGGTTCGCCACGATTTCAACGCCTCCGTCGAAAAACTGCAGTCGGCGCTGCGTTCGGTTGGCGGCAATGCCAATGCCATCCAGGCCGGCTCTGCTGAAATCCGCTCTGCCTCCGACGATCTTGCCAAGCGTACCGAGCAGCAGGCCGCCTCCGTCGAGGAGACCGCGGCCGCGCTGGAGGAGATCACCACGTCGCTGAAGGATGCCACGCGCCGGGCGGAGGATGCCGGCCAGCTCGTCGAGCGCACCCGCGCCGGAGCGGAAAAGTCGGGCGAGGTGGTGCGTCGTGCCGTCTCCGCGATGAGCGGCATCGAAAACTCCTCGCGCGAAATCTCCAACATCATCGGCGTGATCGACGAGATCGCCTTCCAGACCAACCTTCTGGCGCTGAACGCCGGCGTCGAGGCCGCGCGTGCCGGCGAGGCCGGCAAGGGCTTTGCCGTCGTGGCGCAGGAGGTGCGCGAACTCGCCCAGCGTTCGGCCAATGCGGCCAAGGAGATCAAGGCCCTCATCACCAAGTCCGGCGAGCAGGTTCATCTCGGTGTGGCACTTGTCGGTGAGACGGGCTCGGCGCTCAGCGAGATCGTCGACCAGGTTCAGGAGATCGACATCAACGTCGCGGCCATCGTGCGTTCCGCACGCGAACAGTCCACGGGTCTCAACGAGATCAGCGCGGCCGTGAATTCCATCGATCAGGGCACGCAGAAGAACGCCGCCATGGTGGAGGAACAGACTGCGGCAAGCCATGCGCTGGCAAGCGAAGCGACGGCGCTCGACGCGCTCATCGCGCAGTTCCGTCTCGGCATGGAGGGGGCGGTTTCCCGCCCGGTCTCGGCGTCTTCCGTCGAACACCGTCCTGTCACATCCGGTGCACGGGCGCTCGGCAACAAGCTTACCCGCGCCTTTGGTGGCGGGCAGGCGGCGGCAAGTGCTGCGGCGCAGGATTGGGAAGAATTCTGAGCCGGTCTCCGGCGGCTTTGAGAAAGAGGCGGCCGTCCGGCCGCCTTTTTATTGTGCGCCAGAAAAGCGCACAAGTTTGTGCCGTGCACAGCATTTAACCAACGGGACGGCGAACCCTTTGCGCCTGTCATGTTGGGTTGATCTTTATCCTATTGAAATTGCTTATGGCTTTATGGTTCTTCCGGCTTGGCACGCTTCCTGCTTTCTTTGGGATAGGTCCAGAGGGGACCGAGATAGAAGCGTCCAACGAATGGCGCTCCGGGAAAGCCGTCGTGTAGCTTGGTGGAAACCGCAAAGGTTCCGAAAGCTGCCGGCGGCTTTGTTGTTCCCGGTCGTCGCCCATAGAGGCGTTAGGCGGCTGAAAAATATGATTTATTAAATTTTCCTGTCATAGCCTCGTCCTGATTGGCTTTTTTCACGGACTCCGCCACACTTCAGATCAGCTAGACGAACGGCTTTGATGGTGAAGCTTGCCAGCTTGATCTTCACGATATAATGAGGACCCATATTAAATGGGTGTTCTGTAACAGGAGTCGACAATGACCCGATGGGGGAGAGTGTTGCTGGCGGCAGCGGCGGTCTGCGCCGTTGCTCCACCAGCGTGGGCTGACGGTCTGGCACGGCCGGTGCGTGTTGCGCCGGTCCAGTTCGAACAGCGCGAACAGACGGTCACCATCACGGGCGAGGTGATCGCGCGCGTTGAGACGAATCTCTCCTTCCGCGTCAGCGGGCGCATCATTGGCTGGTTCGTCGATGTGGGCGACGCGGTCAAGAAGGACCAGGTCCTCGCGCGGATCGACCCCGAGGAGCAGCGAGCCGACGTCGAGGCCGCGGAAGCCGGTGTTCGCGCGGCGGATGCGCAGTTGAGGCTCGCCCGCACTAATTTCGACCGCCAGAAATCACTTCTCAACGATGGCATCAGCACACGGCGTGATTTCGACGACGCCGAAACGGCATTGCGCACGGCGGAAAGCTCCCGGGAGGCGGCGATTGCCCAGAGCGGCACGGCAAAGGAACTGCTTTCCTATACGGAACTGCGGGCGCCTGCCGATGGTATCGTCACGGAGCGCCTCGCTGAGAGCGGCCAGGTGGCGCAGGCGGCGCAGACCATGTTCACCATCGCCGACACCGGCCCGCGCGACGCCGTCTTCGATGTCTACGAATCGCTGTTCTTCGCGCAGCCTTCGAAAGACGGTGTCGTCGTGATCCTGCTCAGCGATGACAAGGTCCGCACCACGGGCACGGTACGCGAGGTCTCACCGACGATAGACGCGGAGAAGGGGACCGTGCGCGTCAAGATCGCCATGGATCGCACACCACCGGAAATGACACTTGGCGCCTCCGTCGTCGGTGTGGGCGCGCTGGCGCCGCGCCGCGTCGCAATCGTGCCCTGGCAGGCCCTTTCCGGCACCGATGGAGAACCGGCTTTGTGGATCGTCGACAAGGCGAACAATACGGTGAGCCTGCGCCCCGTCGAGGTCGCGTCCTTCGAGACCGGTGTAGCGCTGATCTCGGGCGGTATCGAAGAAGGTGAGACCTACATCGCCGACGGCACAAAGCTGCTTCGGCCCGGCCAGACCGTGACCGTGATCGGGGGAGCGGCCCAATGAGGATATCCACGCTGCTTGCCACGGTGATCGTCGTCCCGCTGGCGCTTGCCGGCTGCAAGAAGGAAGAAGAGGCTGCCGTTCCGCCGCGGCCGGTCCTGTCCATGGTTGTCACGCCCGTGGCGCTTCCGGGCACCCGCTTTGCAGGCATGGTGCAGGCGAAGGTACAGGCCACGCTCGGCTCGCGGGTTGCCGGCCGCCTCGTCTCGCGCGCCGTCCATGTCGGCGATCTCGTGAAGAAGGGAGACGTGCTCGCCGTGCTCGACGCGACCGCCTATGAACTGGCCGTCCGGTCGGCGCGTGCGGAGCTTTCAAGCGCCGAGGCAACGCTTGCCAGCGCGGTCTCGATCGAAGGCCGGCAGAAGACCTTGCTCCAATCGAACGCCGCGGCCAAGGCCGCCGTCGAGAGCGCGGAACAGTCGCGCGAGGCGGCCGATGCCGGGGTGACACGGGCGCGCACGGCGTTGGTGAAGGCGGAGGAGCAGCTTTCCTACACGAGCATCCTCGCAGAGTTCGACGGTGTCGTCGTGGCGACGGGGGCTGAGGTGGGCCAGACCGTTTCGCCCGGTGAGACGATCGTCACGGTCGCCCGCCCCGACGAGCGGGATGCCGTCGTCGATATTCCCGAGACGGCGGAAGCCATTGCCATGGGTAGCCGGTTTACCGTGTCGTTGCAGATCAATCCCGCCATCAGCGTCAAGGGCGTGGTGCGGGAAGTGGCGCCTTCCGCCGATGCGGTGACCCGCACCCGGCGCGTCAAGATCGCGCTGGAAAACCCGCCGGATACGGTGCGTCTCGGCACCACCATCACCGCCGAGCTCGAAGGGCCGGACCTCACCGCCATCATGATCCCGGAAACGGCGGTCCTGCAGAAGGACGGCAAGCCGAATGTCTGGCTGGTCGATGCGCAGAAGGGCGAGGTGCGCCTGGCACCGATCGAAACGGGTGCTGCGGTCGGCCGATACCTGCCGGTATCGAGCGGGCTGAAGGCGGGCGACCGCGTCGTCACCGCCGGGGTGAACAGCCTCGAAGAAGGCCAGAAAATCAAGGTTGAAGACGAGGCAAGCCTATGAAGAAATTCAACCTTTCGGACTGGGCGCTCGATCACGCATCGCTCGTCTGGTACTTCATGATCGTCTTCGCGCTGCTCGGCTTCTTCACCTACCAGAATCTCGGTCGCGAGGAGGATCCGTCCTTCACGATCAAGACGATGACGATCAGTGCCGCCTGGCCCGGCGCCTCGGTCGAAGAGACCACGCTGCAGGTGACGGAGCGCATCGAGCGCAAGCTGGAGGAGCTGGAATCGCTCGATTTCACCCGCAGCATCACCACGCCCGGCCAGACGCTGATCTTCGTCAACCTCAAGCCGACGACCCGTGCCCGCGATGTCGCGCCGACCTGGGTGACGGTACGCAACATGATCAACGACATCCGCGGTGATTTCCCGTCCGGTGTCGTCGGCCCTGCCTTCAACGACCGGTTCGGCGACGTCTTCGGCAATATCTACGCCTTCACCGCGGACGGCCTTTCGCCGCGCCAGTTGCGCGACTATGTGGAAGACGCCCGTCGCCGCATCCTCACGGTTCCCAACATCGGCAAGGTTGATCTCGTCGGTGCGCAGGACGAGGTGATCTATCTCGAATTCTCGACGCGCCAGCTTGCAGCACTCGGCATTTCCACGCAGCAGGTCGTCTCGACCCTCCAGGCGCAGAACGCGGTCACGCCCTCGGGCGTCGTGCAGGCCGGCGGTGAGCGCGTCAGCGTGCGTGTCGGCGGACAGTTCGCTTCGGAAGCGAACCTTCGCGACGTCAATCTCCGGGTCAACAACCGCTTCTTCCGGCTGAGCGACATCGCCACGATCACGCGTGGCTACCTGGACCCGCCCTCGGCGCTGTTCCGCTTCAACGGCGAGCCGGCGATCGGCCTTGCCATCGGCATGAAGCAGGGCTCGAACCTGCTGGAATTCGGCGCGGCCGTGGAAAAGCAGATCGAGCTTCTGTCGCATGAGCTGCCGGTCGGTGTCGATGTGCATCTGGTGTCCGACCAGCCGAAGGTGGTCGAAGAGGCGGTTTCCGGATTCACACGGGCGCTGTTCGAGGCGGTGATCATCGTTCTCGCGGTCAGCTTCGTCAGTCTTGGTGTGCGTGCCGGCCTTGTCGTGGCGCTGTCGATCCCGCTGACGCTCGCGATCACCTTCGTCTTCATGTACTACGACGACATATCCTTGCAGCGCATCTCGCTCGGTGCGCTCATTATCTCGCTCGGCCTGCTTGTCGACGATGCGATGATCGCCGTGGAAATGATGGTGGCGCGGCTGGAGATGGGCGACTCGCGCCGCAAGGCGGCGACCTACGTCTATACCTCGACCGCCTTCCCGATGCTCACCGGCACGCTGGTGACGGTGGCAGGCTTCATTCCGATCGGGCTCAACAACAGCGCGGCCGGTGAGTTCACCTTCAGCCTGTTCGTCGTCATCGCCATTTCGCTTCTCGTCTCCTGGGTCGTGGCGGTGATCTTCGCGCCGTTGCTCGGCGTGACGATCCTGCCCAAGACGATGAAGAAGCACCACGAGCAGAAAGGCCGGTTCACCCGCGCCTTCGTGCGTCTGCTCGATATCTGCATGCACTGGAAATGGACGACCATCGTCGCAACCGTGCTGGTGTTCTGCATTTCCGTCTTCGGCATGCGCTATGTGCAGGAACAGTTCTTCCCGTCCTCCGATCGGCCGGAACTGATCGTCGACTGGTCGCTGCCGCAGAATGCATCGATTGCCGAAACCAATGCGCAGATCGCCAAGTTCGAAGAGGAGAAGCTGAAGGGCAATCCGGATATCGAGCGCTGGTCTTCCTATGTGGGCGAGGGCGCGGTGCGCTTCCTGCTGTCCTTCGATGTGCAGCCGCCGTCGCCGGCCTTCGGCCAGACGGTTATCGTCACCAAGGATCTCGAGGCGCGTGACCGACTGCGCGCCGATCTTCAGGCCTATCTGCGCGAAACCTTCGTCGGCACGGATGCGCTGGTGAAGCTGCTCGATATCGGCCCGCCGGTCGGCCGGCCGATCCAGTATCGTGTCAGTGGCCCGGATATCGAAGAGGTGCGCAAACACGCGCTCGATTTCGGCGAGCTGCTCGGCAAGAACACGCTGCTGGGTGACATCGTCTATGACTGGAACGAGCCGGCCCGCGTCGTGAAGGTCGATGTGTTGCAGGACAAGGCCCGCCAGCTTGGCATTACCTCGCAGGATATCGCCTCGGCGCTGAACGGCGTGGTCGGCGGCACCACCGTCACCCAGATCCGCGACGACGTTTATCTGATCGACGTCATCGGCCGGGCACGGGCAGGCGAGCGCGAATCGATCGAGACGCTGCGCCAGCTCCAGCTGCCGACGGCGAGCGGCACCGCGGTGCCGCTCGCCGCGGTCGCGAACTTCCGCTACGAAATGGAGCAGCCGGTCGTCTGGCGCCGTTCGCGCGAGCCCACCATCACCGTCAAGGCAAGCATTACCGGTGGCGTGCAGCCGGCAACGATCGTCTCGCAGGTTGCAAAGGATGTCGCGGCCTTCCAGGAAAACCTGCCCTCCGGCTACCATGTCGTGGTCGGTGGTACGGTGGAGGAGAGCGCCAACAGCCAGGCGCCGATCATCGCCGTCGTGCCGCTGATGCTGTTTGCCATGGCGACGATCCTGATGCTGCAGCTTCAGAGTTTTTCGCGGCTGTTCCTCGTCTTTGCAGTGGCGCCGCTCGCGCTGATCGGCGTGGTCATCGCGTTGCTCGGCAGTGGCGCGCCGCTCGGTTTCGTCGCCATCCTGGGTGTGCTGGCGCTGATCGGCATCCTGATCCGCAATTCAGTGATCCTTGTCGTCCAGATCGAGGATCTTCGGCGAGAGGGCATGCACGCCTGGAATGCCGTGCGCGAAGCGACGGAACACCGCATGCGGCCGATCATGCTGACGGCGGCGGCGGCCAGTCTCGCGCTTATTCCCATCTCGCGCGAAGTGTTCTGGGGGCCGATGGCCTATGCCATGATGGGCGGCATCATCGTCGGCACGGTGCTGACGCTGCTCTTCCTGCCGGCGCTCTACGTCGCCTGGTTCCGGATCAAGCCGGAAGACAAGGACGAACCGTCGGCTCCACCCGCGGAGCCTGTCGAGGTGGCGTAGGGCCTCTCAATTTCGCCCATGTCCGGCACCAGAGCTGTGCGGAAATCGCGGCCATGGACGGGAAGGCGTGAGGAGGGAGGCGATTCTCACGGTAAGCTTCCGGCGAGCTTATGCCCTTTATATGCTTTGGTTTCTGGAGGCGGGATGCGTTCTTTTTGTCGCACCCTTTCTGAAAAAGCTGGTGGAAAAAGTTGATTTTGAATGCCGAAGGGCAAAGCGGCTTTTCACGCAGTAACGAATGTGCAAGGGATTTTCTCCATGGTATCGGCGGGACGGGCGGATGTATCGGAGCGGAACAAGGTTTGGTCATGGGACTTGACGAAACGTTGAAACTGCATGTCTATGCCGCCCAATCGCGGCAAGCGATCGGCTCTTGCCTCGTGCCCTCTCGGGCGCGGTCGAAGGGAATTGCAGTGTGATGATCGGAATTGAAGACGTGAGCAGACCGCGTAAGGGTTTGGACGCATTCGTGCGTATTCTCGCGGCAGGGACCCTGCTGGCACTGGCCGGCTGTATCGTTCCGAGCGATGGCCCGCTGACCAATGAGGTCATTTCGTCCGGTGCGGACGGCAAGGCCTACGAGATTCCGCAGACAAAGCTGATTTTCGATGTCGTGACGATCGACCAGCGCATCGCCAACAGCGTGAACGCCTCGCCGCGTGCCAGCTTTGCCAAGACCTTCGGTATTGGCGGCGGCGGCGGCACGCCGGTCATCGGCGTCGGTGACCGCCTCGAGGTCACGATCTTCGAAGCGGGGCCGGACGGCCTGTTCTCCACCGCCGAGCGCAAATCGACGACGATCCCTGTCATCGTCCAGCCGGACGGCCACGGCCAGATCCCCTATGTCGGTTCGGTCCGTTTCGCCGGCATGACCATCGATTCGGCGCGTTCGACGATCGTCGACGCGCTGAAGGCAAAGGCCGTCGAGCCTGATGTCATCGTGGCCATGGCCGACAATGCCTCGCGGACGGTTTCCGTTCAGGGCGACGTCAACAAATCGTCCATCGTGCCGCTTGGGCTGAACGGCCTGCATATCAGCGAAGTTCTGGCGATGGCCGGCGGCGCCAGCAAGCCGCCCTATGACACCTATGTCAGCCTGAAGCGCGCTGGCCGCACGCGGTCCGTGCTGCTGCAGTCGATCATCGACAATCCGAGGGACGACATCTACGTCAAGCCGGAAGACCAGATCTACGTGAGCTATGATCCGCAGACCTTCTCGGCGCTCGGACAGACGGAGAAGAGCGGCAAGATCGCGTTCAACGCGGCCAAGCTCAGCCTCGTCGAGGCTGCGGCGCTGGCCGGCGGCGGCAACACGGCGACAGCCGATCCGAAGGGCTATTTCATTTTCCGCTACGAAGAGGAAAACGTCTATCGCAGCGTTGTGGGTGATGATCGCTTCCGCGACCTGATTTCGCGCGGCATGGCGCCGGATACCGAAGGCCGATATCCCATCGTCTACCGCCTCGATCTGGCGGCGACGCAGAGCTATATCGTTGCCCAGAACTTCCCGGTGCGGAACAAGGACGTCATCTATCTGGCGCGCCATGTCGCAACGGATTTTGCGAAGTTCATGAGCATCGTTTCCAGCGGCTCAAGCGCGGCGTACAATATTCAGCGCACAGGACGGGCGTTCTAATCGCCGAACGCTTGCGCGGCCGCGTTGCATTGCATCCGGAATGCTCTTGGGGCATTCCGGATTTTTGCATTTTGTCGTAGAGGGCTGAATGGCCGGACAGGCACGGAAAACCTACGCGCTCCTTTCTCCTGGTCTCTGGCGACAGCGCGGCGACATCGCCCGGTTGCTAGACACCGATGTCGTCGCGTGGCCATTTGTCTTGCCCGGCCGAGTCGACGGTTTTGTTGGCTGGGGCCGCCGGCCATCCGGCGTCCGGGCGATGCGGCTTGCGGCGCTATTCGGCAAGCAAGTCGTTACGCTGGAGGATGGTTTCCTGCGTGGATTTGCGCCAGGGCAGGGGGAGCCCAGTCACTCCTATGTCATCGATCGGGACGGCATCTATTTCGATGCGCAGGCGACGAACGGGCTGGACCGGCTGCTTTCGCGGCCGGTGACCGATGTCGCGGCGCTCGAGCGCGCCTGCCGGCTGATCGCTCAACTGCGCCAGGCGCGTCTTTCTAAGTACAACAACAGCCCGTTGCTGAGTCCCGTCGACGCCGGCGTGCCTTCCGGCCGCCCGTTTGTCCTTCTCGTCGACCAGGTCGCGGGCGATGCATCGATTGCCGGCGCCGGCGCAGGGCCCGACAGCTTCCGGCTTATGCTGGAGCGGGCTGTCGCGGACAATCCGGGGAAGACGATTGTCGTGCGCACGCATCCCGCGGCGGGCGACCGGAGCCTCCTAAGGCAGGCCGCGTCAGCGCTTGGCGTCGAAATCGTGGTTCCGGCACGGATGAACCCCTGGCCGCTTCTGGAGACGGCCGACAGCCTCTACACGGTCTCCAGCCAGCTCGGCTTCGAGGCGCTCATGGCGGGTCGGCAGGTTCATTGCTTCGGAACGACCTATTATTCCGGCCGCGGACTGACCAACGACTATGGCGCCCAACCTCCGGACCGGCCATCGGCCTCGCTGGAGCAGGTTTTTCATGCGGCGTTCCTCGACTATTCACACTATCTGGATCTGCACAGTCGAGAGCTGTGCAGCCTGGAGCGAGCGATAGAGCAGGCGGTCGCCGTTCGTGATCAACGCATGCGCATCGACCGGAAGGTGTTTACCGCCGGGTTCTCCCCGTGGAAGCGCAGGGCGATGACCCCTTTCCTCAAAGGGGTTGCCAGTGACCCGGTCCACAAGCGTTCGCTCGATGCGGCGGTAGCCGCCGCGAAAGCCGAGAACGGTGTCGTCGCCATCTGGGGCAGTGACCGGCCGTTGCCCGCGGGCGTGCCGGCTATCAGGCTCGAAGATGGTTTCATCCGTTCGCGCGGGCTGGGTGTTACCCTGACTATGCCGTCTTCGATCGCCGTGGATGACGACCATGTCTACTACGATGCCCGTGGCGAAAGCCGGTTGGAGGTGCTTCTCTCAGGCGGGACGTTCGATGAACCGTTGCGCACTCGGGCACGGGCGCTTGTGCGGCTGCTGGTTCAGCGCGGTGTATCCAAATACAATCTGGGCACGGAGGCGCGTTTGCCGGCCGGGGGTGCGGGACAATTGAAAATCCTTGTGCCTGGTCAGGTCGAGAAGGATGCCTCAATCCGCTATGGCTCGCCCGCTGTGCGCTCCAACGCGGCGCTCGTGGCGGCGGTGCGGGCGCTTTTTCCGGATGCCTTCATCGTCTACAAAGCGCATCCCGATGTGGTTTCCGGCGTGCGGGACGGTGGCGCAGAGCCGGCTGCGGCGGATATGATCGTCACAAGCGGTGACATCCTGCAATGGATCGCCTGGGCCGACCGTGTCGAGACGATGACGTCGCTTGCCGGTTTCGAGGCGCTCCTCAGAGGCAAGGCCGTCGGCGTGCATGGCGCACCCTTCTATGCCGGCTGGGGCCTCACCGATGATCGTCTTGTAATACCGCGCCGCACGCGCCGGATTGATCTGGACACGCTTGTTGCTGCAAGCCTCATTCTCTACCCATTCTATGTCCATCCTCTCAGTGGCCTGCCCTGCCGCCCGGAGGACCTCGTTGAGGAGATTTCTGTCGGTGCCTTGAGAAAGGCAGGCCTCCTGCAAAGGATGCTTCTGGGTGTGGCGCAGCAGGTAAACCGAGTCGGTGTTTTACTTCGCGACTCGCGGTTGCGATAGGCGGTGGGTGAACAAGTACCGCGGTTGCGTGGCATAGCTGCTGCAGTTTGCGATTTTCGGTTGCCAGATTGGCAATTTGTGGGGGGAGGTGTTGTCGATGCCGTTGCTAAAATCGCTGCTTTATGCGAATACCAAGCGCATTCAGCGTCAGCGCTATCCTTTAGGTTAAGCCAGCCTGTCATGACCGAACAGCATGAAAAACATCTGAGCGCGGATGCCGATGGGAATGCCTCGGCAAAGGGCGCGCGACTCGTCAATCTGGCGTTGCGTCGCAAGCTCTCCAAGCGGTTCCCGTCGAAGAGCGCGCCGCGTGTGCTGTTGCTGCAGGGCCCGGTCGGACCTTTCTTTCGCAAGGTACAGACTCTCCTGAATGAGAGTGGCTTTGACGCTTGGCGTGTCAGCTTCAATGCAGGTGACCGGCTTTTTGCCCGCGGCAGCAACATTCTTCATTTTTCCGGGACGGCAGATGCCTGGCGCGACTGGTTCACCGGGATCGTAGCCGAGCACGGGTTCGACTATGTCATCCTGTTCGGCTGCGAACGCGACGTGCACAAGATCGCGATCGAACAATGCGCCTTGAACGCTGTTCCCGTGTTGTGCCTGGAAGAAGGCTATATTCGCCCCGGTTTCGTGACGATGGAGCTTGGCGGAAACAATTGGCTTTCGCCGATTGCCGGGCTCTTGCCGCCGGAGGATGAGGCCGCACAGCGACGCGACCGTCCGAAGAATACGACCTATCCGTCGTCCTTCGGTGCGATGGCGACCTATGCTTTCACCTATTTTGCGGTGCGTGGCGTTTTTTCGACCTTGAGCGAACGCAAGCTTTTTCATAAGCCCAAGCGGTCGCTCGTGACCGAAATGTTCTACTGGATCAAGAACTACTATCTGAAGTTCCGCAATCTCGGTCGCAATTACCGCAGCATGGAACGACTGCTCGAGCATCACGACAAAAAGTATTATCTCGTTCCCCTGCAGGTGCATGACGATAGCCAACTGGCTGCCGCGGCCGGTGGCTGGAACAACCAAAAGCTCATTCTGAAGGCGATCGTTTCCTTTGCGCGAAATGCGCCGCCGACGCATCAGCTGGTTTTCAAGATTCATCCTATGGAGCGTGGGCATAGTCAAGACAAGCAGTTCATCCGCCAGGTGGGTGTGCTGAACAACGTGGCCGACCGCGTGCATATTCTCGACAATGGTTCGCTCGGCCTTCTGACGCGGCATTCCGCGGGCATGGTGACGATCAACAGCACCTCCGGCCTATCTGCGCTGGTGCATGGTGTTCCTCTCGCTGTTCTCGGAAAGGCGTTCTACCGTCACCCTTCGCTTGCTTTCTGCGTGGCCAAGGGCATTGATCTGGATGGCTTCTGGTCGAGCGGCCATGTGGCCCCGGCGGCCCTGCGGCGGGACTATCTGAACTGGGTCGCCGAACAATGTCTCGAGCCGGGTGACTTCTATGCCTATGAAGGGATGGAGGTGGCCACGAATTCCCTTCTCGGGAAGCTGCGCTCGATGGAGACGGCCGGCCGTACGACAGGCGTTTTGCTGCCTCTGTCGGATACCAGCGATCAGCAAGCTTGGGTGCAATGTTCGGGTGAAGCATCTGCCGGCTAAGCCAGCTCTTGTCTACTTTATTGCCTGATGCAGGTTGCGATGTCTCCGATTCGCTGCTCGGGCATCAGTCTATTGATTTTTTTGCATGTCTGAAGCGCGCGTGTCCAGACCTTGGCAGAGCGGGGTCAGGCTGACCGGCGTCGCCTCGATGTGGGCCGGGAGGTTCGCAGGATTTCCTCGTGAACCTCGATCGCTTCTTCGATATCGTTGTAGAATGTTAGGTGGCCGTCATTCATGACACCGCCGATATCGCAGAACGAGCGCAGCAGGCCGGCGGAGTGTGAAACGAGAAGAAGGGTCGCGTTTTCGCGGCGCTGATCGAAGACTTCCTTGCATTTTTTCTTGAAAGTTGAATCGCCGACGGCGATCACTTCATCGATAAGATAGTATTCGAACTCGATCGCCATGCAAATTCCAAAGGCAAGACGCGCTTTCATGCCGGCCGAATAGGTCCGCACCGGCATGTCGAGGTAGGGGCCGAGTTCGGAGAATTCGGCCACGAAATCAAGCACCTTGCGGCGGCTCTTGCCGTAGATGTCGGCGATGAATCGCGTGTTTTGGGCGCCGGTTAGTTTGCCGTGCACACCACCATTGAAGCCGAGCGGCCAGGAGATTTTCCCTTCGCGGATGATATGTCCGGAATCCGGCAGGTCGCCACCGGATATGAGGTTCATCAGCGTAGATTTGCCAGCACCGTTGCGTCCGAGGATGCCTACATTGATACCCGGGCGAAACGCTGCACTGAACTTGTCCAGAATGATCTTTTTTCCTCCGCCGGGACGCGGAAAAGCTTTACTCACATTGTCAAATATTATCATGCGCTAATGATCCGTGGCCTGAAGACGCGCTCCAACGTGAGGCCGATAGCCAGCAGACCGGTCGCTAGCCCGAGAAGATAGCCTTTGTTTAGCAGCGGTGCATAGTCGATATAGGTGGAGGTGCGAAACCACTCCACGCAATGCAGAAATGGATTCCACCACAAAATGGCCTGAACCTCTGGCGAAAACTGCGTCGGCATGTAGAATACGCCTGAGAGTAGCATTAACGGCATGCTTATCATACTCAGGAACGTGTCATAGCGAGGAATCAAGGCACCCACCGCCGCATTGAACGTTGCAAAAGAAAACGCGAAGAAAAGAATGGCTAGTAGGCATTCCATGAAATCAACGGGATACACAACAATCGATCGGTCCATACTGTAGGCGAGACCGCCCATGAATAGGCCGCAGATCATGAGCCAGATCGTCGCCTCGAGCAGAAACGTCGCGATGATCGTATCGAGCGGCCGGATGAGAGGGTAGGTCAGCATCGGCTGATTGCTGACGATCGCGCGTTCTGTTTTGCGGGAGATTCCGCGTGTCATCCGGAATCCAAACACGCCGGCAAGAATGAACAGGGCCGCGTTGTCACCAAACGGGATGTGCGCCTTCATGAAAGTGTGGATCGCCAAAAAGATCCCCACATAGGCGGCCGGTTCTGCCAGGATCCAGATGAAGCCGAACCGGCTCTTGCTGAACCGCGTAACGGCACTTCTCACCACAAGAGCTGAAATGACCCTGGCATTTTCCTTTAGCGCGTAGCTCAGAGGTTTTTCAGCGAAGATGCTCATGGCGCCACGATCAGATTGAATGGTCCTTGACGGACCGGAACGTGAAGTACCCGATGATCCAGAGACCGATGGATGCAATCAGTACGATTACGGTGTTCAACATGCCCAGCGGGTAAAGCGCGATTTCCGGTTCCCTGGGTACCACGTAGACTGCGAAATAGCGCTCCTGCTTCTGCGCTTCCTGCATCGCCGTTTCAAGCGAGGCAAGCGAAGCGGTGTAAGCCTTGACCGCGAACTCCTGCTCGACGCTGAGTTCCGTGAAACGGTCGAGCATTTCGGGCAGTGCACGCCCGCTTTCTGCGCCGCTGCGGGTGGTCTTGCTGCTGGAATCCGTCGGGGCTGCCTCGCCGGTAATCCGTCTCTTCTGCTCGACAAGTTGGTCTTCAAGCGCACTGATCTGCCGCTCGATGACGCGGGCCGAAGGTGCGTCGGCACTGATCGAATCGACAAGCGCCTTGTATCGCGTCCTGAGCGAGGCGAGTTCCTGCTCGAGTGTACTGATGATCGTCGCTTCCATTGTTGCGACGGCCGTCGGATCGACGGCCTGTTCCGTGATGCGCAGGTCGGTAATCTGCTTGCGAATGTTACGCAGGCGTTCTTCCGAACGGGCAACCTGTTGGTTGACCACTTCGATGAACTGTCGGCGCGATTTCTCGGAGAGCGTATTCACCAGATTCTCGGAAACAGTGAGAACAGAATCCGCGACCTGCTTGGCGTCCGACGGAGAGAAGGCATAGACCTGCATGGTCACGTTGCCCGTCGTCGAGTTGAAACTGACATTGACCATGTCCCGCCAATAGTCCCGGAATTCGTCCAGTGCTCCGTCCTTGTTTTCTCGGTACAGGAAGTCGATCGACGGGCGTGAGTAGATTTCCCGGATGTCGACGTTCGTCTGTTCCAGGATGTCGGGCAGGATCTGCGCCGAATGAATATAGTCGGCGACGATGTAAGAGTCGCCGGACTGCGCCGAGTTTCCAACGAGAGCTGAAAGACCAAGTGCGTTGAAGGAGTTTTCGCTGGAGCCGCGGACCGAAAACTGTGTCTCTACAACATATTGGGGACTTGCGATGAAAAGGTAATACAGGCCCGTCAAGAATGCCGGAAGAATCGCGGCTGCAACGAAAGAAATTTTGGGCCAGGGAAGCTTCCGTTTCCTCTTCGGCATTTCGGGCAGCGTCAGGATGGTCTTGACAATGTCCTTCGGCAGCGCTGGTCGCGAGTCGGCACGCTTGCCGAGATTTTCCTCGTCATCGAGTTCCGGATCGGGACGGTGCCGGGCCGCGGCAGCCTGCTTGATTGCGACCACTTTCTGCTGAGCGGCGCGCTGCTTGGCGCGCTGCTTGGCGATGTCCATCAGGCTGCTTGCCTTGGCGTCAGGATTTTCTGCCGCAGCGGGCGCTTTCTCGTCTTTCACGTCGCTACTCTCTCAAAAGCAAACTGGTAGGTCGCCTACGCATAGGTGGCGGCAGATTATTCGACTTTACCCTTACAAACAACTAAAATGCCGTGCATGAACAAGGGCAAACGGTCATGCCGAGTGGTAGCATGGTTGTCGATCGGGTTGAAGCGGTCCTTTTGTCGCCGGGCACTCCTCGTCCAGCAATCTGGTTATTTTGTGATCGATTCTGACGTCTTACTCCAACCCCGGCTTGCGGCGATGAAGTTCGGATTGGCGAAATCCGCGTCGTGCGCCTGGTTGCGCTTGCCGTAAAGCAGTGGCCTTCCATCCAGCATGCGCGTTTCGCCGCCTGCCGCGCGCAGCACGGCATCGCCCGCTGCCGTGTCCCATTCCATCGTGCGGCTGAAGCGGGGATAGACATCGGCAAGGCCCTCGGCGACGAGGCAGAACTTTAACGAGGAACCGATGGCGGTGCAGGCGCCGATGCCATGGTCTTCGAGGAAGCGCGCGGTCTCCGGCGTGTCATGCGAGCGGCTGGCCACAGCAGTCGGCGGCGTGCCCGGCCCGCGACAGCCAATCGTCTTGCGGTCGCCGATCACGTGGCCACCCGTTACCGAGAAACGCTCGGCATGATCTTCCGCTGCCAGGAAGCCGATCGACAATGCCGGGGCGAGAACGATGCCGGCAACCGGACTGCCGTCGCGGATGAGGGCGATGTTGACGGTGAACTCGTTGCGGCCGGCGACGAACTCCTTCGTTCCGTCGAGTGGATCGACAAGGAAGAAAAGCCCGCCGGAAATATCCGGGATATCGCCCGCCGAGACCGCTTCTTCGGCGACGATCGGTATCGTTGGGAAATGCTGTTTCAAGGCAGAGAGAATCAGCCGTTCAGCTTCTTCGTCCGCTTCCGTGACCGGCGAACTGTCGGGTTTGTACTGCACGGCCGGGCCGCCGCTATGGATGGTCATGATGGCGCGGCCGGCGGCCAGCGCGGCGCTTTCCATCACCTTGGCCAAGTCTGCGAGGTCTATCTGCATGGCCTCATGGCTTAGACGCCGCGCGACGGGAAAGCAATTGCCCACAAGCGCGGACCATAGCGGTGGAAAGAGTTCCGCATGCGGCCCGTTGCGACGCTCTTGCGTCTTGCCGTTTGTGCTGCATATGCGAATGTGTGGCGACTGATCCGGGAACCCGCATGCGCTACTCCGCCTTTTCGATCTTCAAACAAGCCCTTGCCGGAAACCTCGGCTGGAAACCCGCCTGGCGGGAGCCGCAGCCGAAGCCGCATTACGACGTGATCATCGTCGGTGGCGGCGGGCATGGCCTTGCGACAGCCTACTATCTTGCCAAGGAATTCGGCGTCCGCAACATCGCGGTGGTGGAGAAGGGCTATCTCGGCTCCGGCAATGTCGGGCGCAACACCACGATCGTGCGCTCGAACTACATGCTGCCCGGCAACGAGCCCTTCTACGAGTTCTCGCTGAAGCTTTGGGAAGGGCTGGAGCAGGAGCTCAACTACAATGTCATGCTGTCGCAGCGTGGGATTATCAGCCTCTATCACAACGACAGCCAGCGCGATCATTATACGCGTCGCGGCAATGCGATGATGATGGAAGGGGTGGCGGCCGAACAGCTCGATCGCGACACGCTGAAGAAGATGCTGCCCTTCCTCAATTTTGACCATGCGCGCTTCCCGATTATCGGCGGGTTGTTGCAAAAGCGTGCCGGCACGGCTCGGCACGATGCCGTCGCCTGGGGGTTTGCGCGTGGCGCCGACAGGCTTGGCGTCGATCTCATCCAGAATTGCGAGGTCACCGGCATTCGCCGCGAAAGCGGCGTGGTCACCGGCGTCGAAACGACGAAGGGTTTCATCGGCTGCAACAAGCTGGCGCTGGCGGCGGCCGGCAACACGTCCCGCGTCGGCGAGATGGCCGGACTGAAGCTGCCGATCGAGAGCCATGTGCTGCAAGCCTTCGTGACGGAAGGGCTGAAACCCTGCATCGACCACGTCATCACCTACGGTGCGGGGCACTTCTATATCTCCCAGTCGGACAAGGGCGGCCTCGTTTTCGGCGCGGAGATCGACGGCTATTCCTCCTATGCCCAGCGCGGCAATCTCGCGACGGCCGAGCATGTCATGGAGGAGGGGGTGACGATGATCCCCGGCCT
This sequence comes from Shinella kummerowiae, assembly GCF_009827055.1. GTDB lineage: Bacteria > Pseudomonadota > Alphaproteobacteria > Rhizobiales > Rhizobiaceae > Shinella > Shinella kummerowiae. The sequence goes on along the minus strand of NZ_WUMK01000015.1, from coordinate 56,622 downwards.
TTCCCGCGTGCGGGTGCTGCGGGCCTGGGGCGGCGTCATGGACATGTCGATGGATGGCTCGCCGATCATCGACCGCACGCCGATTGATAACCTCTATCTCAACTGCGGCTGGTGTTATGGCGGCTTCAAGGCGACGCCGGCTTCCGGTTTCTGTTTTGCGTATCTGATCGCCAAGGGCGAGAGCCACCATGTGGCGCGCGCGCTCCGGCTCGATCGTTTCGAGCGCGGTTTCCCGATCGACGAGGCGGGTGTCGGCACCCAGCCCAACCTGCATTGAGTGAGCGATGGCAAGCCTGATTCCCTGTCCGCATTGCGGCACGCGTCCGAGGCAAGAGTTTTCCGTGCGCGGCGACGCGACGCCTGTTCGGCCTGCGCCGATGGCTGCCGACGAGGTCTGGAATGACTATATGCATGTCCGTGCCAATCCGCGCGGGCGCATTCGCGAGCATTGGCAGCATATCGCCGGATGCCGGCGCTGGCTGGTGGTGGAGCGAGACAATTTCACCCACGAGGTGTTTTCCGTGAGCGATGCGTCCCTGGAGCAGGGAGGCGCCAGATGACGGCCTTTCGTCTCGCCGCCGGTGGCCTCGTCGATCGCAGCCAGACGGTGCCGTTCTCGTTCGATGGGGCGAGGCTTTCGGGACATGCCGGCGATACGCTCGCTTCGGCACTGCTTGCCAATGACAGGCTGCTCGTCGGCCGCAGTTTCAAGTACCATCGTCCGCGCGGTATCGTGACCGCCGGTCCGGCGGAGCCGAACGCGCTCGTGACCGTCGGCAGCGGCGCGCGTCGCGATCCCAATACCAAGGCAACCGTCGCCGAACTGTATGACGGCCTCACCGCGACGAGCCAGAACCGCTGGCCGAGCCTGTCCTGGGATATCGGCGCGGTGAACAACCTGATGTCGCGTTTCCTCTCGGCCGGCTTCTACTACAAGACCTTCATGTGGCCCGCCGCCTTCTGGGAAAAGGTCTACGAGCCGCTGATCCGCCACGCCGCCGGCCTCGGACGTACGGATCTGCCGCGCGATCCCGATGGTTACGAAAAGAGCTGGGCGCATTGCGATCTGCTCGTCGTCGGGTCCGGTCCGGCCGGCCTTGCCGCCGCCCTGGTCGCCGCCCGTTCGGGCCTGCGCGTCATCCTCGCCGAGCAGGATTTTGCCCTCGGCGGTGCGCTGCTGTCGGAGACGACGCGGCTCGATGGCGAACCACCCGTCGTCTTTGCCCGCCGCGTGATCGAGGAGTTGCAGGCCAATCCGAATGTCACACTGCTGGCGCGCACGACGGTCTTTGGCTGGTACGATGACAATGTCTTCGGCGCGGTCGAACGCGTGCAGAAGCATAGCGCGGTCGTCGACGCCGCAAGGCCCGTCGAGCGGCTGTGGCGCATCGTGGCAAAACACGCTGTTCTCGCGACGGGTGCGGAGGAGCGGCCGCTGGTCTTCGGCGGCAACGACCGGCCGGGCGTCATGACGGCCAGCGCCGTCAGCGCCTATGCCAACCGTTTCGGCGTCGCTGTGGGCAAGTCGGTTGCCGTGTTCACCAACGGCTCTTCCGGCTATCGCACGGCGCGGGACCTGACATCGCAGGGCATTGAGATTGCCGCGGTCATCGACACGCGGACGAATGCTGCCGATACGGCGCCGGACGGCGTCCGGCTCATTCGCGGCGGATCCGTCGTCGACACGAAGGGACGTCAGCGTCTTCGCGCGATCGTCACCGATCGCGGCGGCTTTGAAGAATTGCTCGCCTGCGACGCCGTCGCCATGTCCGGCGGTTGGAGCCCGGTTATCCATCTCGCCTGCCAGCGTGGCGGCAAGCCCGTCTGGTCGGAAGCCCTTCAGGCCTTTATGGCACCCGAGGTGGGGGCGGGCCTGGTGATAGCCGGTGCCGCAGCGGGACATTACCGTCTGTCCGAATGCGTCGAGGACGGCGCGCGCAAGGCGTCGGCGGTTGTCGAGGCGCTTGGGCACTCGGTTGCCGGTTTCGACCGCCCGGCGGTCGGTGAGGAAGTCGATCCCTCCTTCACCGCGCTGTGGCACGTGCCGGGCGCAAAATCGAAAGCCTTCGTCGACTTCCAGAACGACGTGCACACCAAGGATCTGGGTCTTGCCGTGCGCGAAGGCTTTGGCCATGTCGAGCACGCCAAGCGATACACGACGGGCGGCATGGCGACGGACCAAGGCAAGCTCGGCAACATCAATGCCATCGGCATTCTTGCCGCGATGCGCGGCGTCAGCCCCGCCGATGTCGGCACTACGACCTTTCGGCCGTTCTACACGCCGGTCTCCTTCGGCGCGCTTGCCGGCACGTCCGTGGATGAACACGCCATGCCAACGCGCCGTTCGCCGCTGCACGGTTGGGCGGCGCGAAACGGCGCTGTCTTCATCGATGCCGGGCTCTGGTATCGCTCCTCCTGGTTCCCCAAGGAAGGCGAAAAGACCTGGCGCGACAGCGTCGACCGCGAAGTGCGCACCGTGCGGGAAAACGCCGGCCTCTGCGATGTCTCCACGCTCGGCAAGATCGAGGTCTTCGGGCCGGATGCCGCCGAGTTCCTCAACAGGCTCTACTGCAATCCCGTGCTGAAGCTGCCGATCGGCAAGGCTCGGTATGGGCTGATGCTGCGCGAGGACGGTATGGTCTATGACGACGGTACGGTGAGCCGGCTTGGCGAGGCACATTTCCTTGTCACCACGACAACGGCCATGGCGGGCGGCGTGCTCTCGCATATGGAGTTTGCCACGCAGGTGCTTTGGCCGGACCTGCGCGTGCGCTTCCTCTCCGTTTCGGACCAGTGGGCGCAGATGTCGATTGCCGGGCCGAAGGCGCGCACCATCCTGCAGGCCGTTGTCGAAGACGACCTTTCCGATGCAGCCGTCCCCTTCCTTGCTGCCCGCGAGGTGCGGTTGAAGGGCAATCTGAAGGCGCGGCTGTTCCGTATCTCCTTCTCCGGCGAGCTTGCCTATGAGTTGGCGGTGCCGGCGGGCCATGGCGAGGCGGCGGCGGATGCGTTGATGCGGGCAGGGCAGCCGCACGGCCTCTGCGCCTACGGTGTAGAGGCGCTGAACGTGCTGCGCATCGAGAAGGGACATGTCACCCACGCCGAACTCGACGGTCGCGTGACGCCGGACGATGCGGGCCTCGGGCGCATGATGGGCAGCGCAAAGCACGATTTCATCGGCAAGCGGCTGTCCACGCGCTTCGGCCTGACGGCGGCGGACCGTGCGCAGCTTGTCGGCCTGAAGGCGCTGGAGGCGGACAAGGATTTTCGCGCGGGAGCGCATCTGCTGAAGGATGGCGCAAAACCGTCGACGCTGAATGACCAGGGCTGGGTCAGCTCCGCCTGCTTCTCGCCGACGCTCGGTGGCCATATCGCACTCGCCTTCCTGAAGTCAGGGCGCGAGCGCTACGGCGAAAAGATCGTGGTCTGGGATCAGCTGCGCGGCGTCGAGACCATGGCGGAGGTCTGCAACCCGGTCTTCGTCGATCCGGAAAACCGCAAGCTGATGGCGTGAGGTGACAACGATGGCTTACGACTATCAAGCAGTGCACGCGCTCGACGGTACGATCGGCGCGATTTCCGAGCGGCGTGCCAACCATCTCGCCGTCCACCGTGCAACGGCGATTGCCGTCGTGCTGGCGGCACCCGGCCAGACGGCGGAGGCGGCGGGCATTCTCGTTGCGAACGGGGAGTTCGAGGCGCGGTTTTCGGGGCCTGGCGAATGGCTGATCCTGTCCGAGGTGCATGCGCCGGAAACGCTCTGCGCGGAATTGTCCGTCCGACTGGGCGATTTCGCCTTCGTCATCGACCAGAGCCATGGCCGCGTCGCCTTGACGCTCGCTGGCCCCGACGCCGCACGCATCCTGGCCAACGGCATTGCCATCGATCTCCATGCGGATGTGTTCCCCGTCGGTCGGGCGGCGAACGTGCTGTGCAACCATCTGTCGGTCAATCTTGCCCGCACCGCTGCGGACAGCTTCGATCTCGTCGTGATGCGCAGCTTCGCCGAGGCGCTGGTCGATGATCTCAAGACCATGGCGCGCAGCCATGAACTGTCCGTGGATTTCGCGACGCGCTGACACGGATGCGCCGGATCCGGATCCGGCTTTTCGCCGCGCTGCGACCCCAACACCGACACCCGAAATCGGCAAAGCGACATGAGGTTTCGCACCACGGGCTTGTGGGGGCTCCGGGGGACAAAATAGGCTGCGTTTCGTCTGCAGCACACAGTTCCCTTCAACCCGCCGAAAGCCGGAGTTATTCATGAAGAGCCATGCAAGGGTCGTCGTCATCGGAGGCGGCGTCGTCGGCTGTTCCGTCCTGTATCATCTTACGAAATTCGGCTGGACCGATGTCGTGCTCGTCGAGCGCTCGGAGCTGACCTCCGGCTCGACCTGGCATGCGGCCGGCGGCATGCACACGATCAATGGCGACCCCAACGTCGCCAAGCTGCAGAAATACACGGTGGAGCTCTACAAGGAGATTCAGGACTATTCCGGCCAGGATATCGGCCTGCACATGACCTCCGGCATGATGCTGGCCTCGACCAAGGACCGTTTCGACTGGATGAAGTCGATCCTCGCCAAGGGTCGTTACATGGGGCTCGATGCGCATCTCCTGACGCCGAAGGAGGCGCATGAGCTGATGCCGCTGCTCGACCCCGACCAGTTCGTCGGTGCCGTTTTCGATCCGGTCGAGGGGCATCTCGATCCCTACGGCACGACGCATGCCTATGCGAAATCGGCCAAGAAGAACGGTGCCGACATCTATCTTCACACCAAAGTGGAAGATCTCGTGCAGCGCGAGGACGGCAGCTGGCGGGTCATCACCAACAAGGGCGAGATCATCGCCGAGCATGTCGTCAATTGCGGTGGACTTTGGGCGCGTGAGGTCGGCCGCATGGTCGGGCTCGAACTGCCGGTGCTTGCCATGGAGCACATGTATCTCATCACCGAGGACATGCCCGAAGTCATCGAGTTCAACCAGACGCGCGGCAAGGAGCTGATGCATTGCGTCGACTTCGACGGGGAAATCTATCTCCGCCAGGAGCGCAATGGCATGCTGATGGGCACCTATGAAAAGGCCTGCCGCCCGTGGTCGCCGCTGAACACGCCCTGGGATTTCGGCCACGAGCTGCTGGACGAGGATATCGAGCGCATCACGCCGGAGCTGGAAGTCGGCTTCCGCCACTTCCCGGCCTTCAACAAGGCCGGCATCAAGAAGATCATCAACGGTCCCTTCACCTTCTCGCCGGACGGCAACCCGCTGGTCGGACCGGTACGCGGCATGACGAATTACTGGTCGGCCTGCGCGGTGATGGCCGGCTTCAGCCAGGGCGGCGGCGTGGGCCTCGCGCTCGCCAACTGGATGATCCACGGCGATCCGGGCTTCGACGTCTTCGCCATGGACGTGTCCCGCTACGGCGATTTCGCGACACTCGGCTATACCAATGCCAAGGTGCGCGAGAACTATTCCCGCCGCTTCTCGATCCGTTATCCGAATGAGGAGCTGCCGGCCGGCCGGCCGCTGCTGACGACGCCGATCTATGACAAGTTGAAGGCGGCCGGTGCCGTCTTCGGCGCGTCCTACGGTCTGGAGGCGCCGCTGTGGTTTGCGCCGGAAGGGGTCGAGGACCAGTTCTCCTGGCGCCGTTCCACGGACTTCGAGACCGTCGGCGCGGAAGCCCGGGCGGTTCGCGACAGCGTCGGCCTTATGGAGACCTCCGGCTTTGCCAAATATGCGGTGAAGGGGGAAGGCGCGGAAGCATGGCTCGATCAGCTGCTCACCTGCCGCATGCCGGCAGCCGGCCGCATGACGCTGGCGCCGATGCTGAAGGACGACGGCAAGCTGATCGGCGATTTCACGCTGGCGAAGCTGGGCGAGGGGGGCTTCCTGCTCATCGGCTCCGGCATCGCCGAAGACTATCATATGCGCTGGTTCGAGACGCATCTGCCGAAGGATGGATCGGTGACGCTCGAAGCGCTGAACCTCGGCCTCGTCGGCCTGGCGATTGCCGGTCCGAAGGCGCGCGATGTTCTGCAAAAGCTGACCCATCAGGATCTTTCGACCGCGGCCTTCCCCTTCATGACGGTGCGGAAGATGGATCTTGGCATGGCGCCGGCGATCGTCGGACGTGTCAGCTACACGGGTGATCTCGGCTACGAGATCTGGATGAAGCCGCAGTACCAGCGCTATCTCTACGATCTCATCATGGAGGCCGGCGCCGAATTCGACATCAAGCTCTTCGGTCTCAGGGCGCTCAATGCATTGCGCCTCGAAAAATCCTACGGCAGCTGGTCGCGGGAATACCGCCCACTCTACGGCCCGCTCGAGGCGGGGCTGGAGCGTTTCGTCGCCGTCGGCAAGGGCGCGGACTTCATCGGCAAGGCTGCGGTTAAGGCCGAACGCGAATCAGGCGGCGAACTGCGGCTGCGGACCTTCATCCTCGAGGCGAAGGACGCCGACGTCATCGGCGACGAGCCGATCTATCTGGACGGCGCGGTGCGTGGCTGGGTGACCTCGGGCGGGTATGCTCATGCGGCCGGCGTCTCGGTTGCGGTCGGCTACGTGCCGAAGGAGATCGCGGACATCGAGGCGGGCTGGTCGATCGAGCTGCTCGGCGAGGTGCTGGCGGCCCGCTTGCAGCCGGAGCCGCTCTTCGACGCGACCGGCGCGAAAATGCGCGGGTGATTTGATACACATACGAAACGCGGTGTGTCTTATCGAGACACCGCGTTTTGCAGCTTTCGTGCATTATTTTGCACAAAAGTGCGGATTTTCCTGCCGTTTTTTTGGTTTCGCTGGCGTTAATTACGTCATTTAACGCTTCTTGCTAAAGAAATTGTCGATCGGGCCTTTTTTGGCTTCCCTTTTGTCTCGAAAGCGGTATGGAATCTCCTTGTCTAAACAAGCTCAAAAATGAGCGTCAAGAACAAGAGATGTGGCCGATCAGGAACCGCATCCGGGGGATTATATATATGGAGTACTTCGTCCAGCAGCTCGTCAACGGGCTGACGCTTGGATCTATTTATGGTTTGATAGCCATCGGCTACACCATGGTTTACGGCATCATCGGCATGATCAATTTCGCCCATGGCGATATCTTCATGCTGGGTGGATTTGCCGCTCTCATCGTCTTCCTTCTGCTCACCAGCATCTTTGCCGGCCTTCCGGTTGTGCTTCTGCTGCTGGTCATGATTGCTGCGGCCATGCTGACGGCGTCGCTGTGGAACTGGACGATCGAGAAGGTGGCCTACCGGCCGTTGCGCGGTTCTTTCCGCCTCGCGCCGTTGATCACCGCAATCGGCATGTCGATCGCGCTATCGAACTTCATCCAGGTCACGCAGGGTCCGCGCAACAAGCCGATCCCGCCGCTGGTCTCGTCCGTCTACAACGTCTTCGGCATCTCGATCTCGCTGAAGCAGATCATCATCATGATCCTGACGGTCAGCCTGCTGACGATCTTCTGGTACATCGTCAATAAGACGGCCCTTGGCCGCGCCCAGCGCGCGACGGAGCAGGACCGCAAGATGGCGGCGCTGCTCGGCATCGACGTCGACCGCACCATCTCCGTGACCTTCGTCATGGGTGCTTCGCTCGCGGCCGTCGCCGGTACGATGTACCTGATGTATTACGGCGTGACCGTCTTCACCGACGGCTTCGTGCCGGGCGTCAAGGCCTTCACGGCTGCGGTTCTGGGCGGTATCGGCTCGCTGCCGGGCGCCGTTCTCGGCGGCATGCTCATCGGCCTCATCGAGAGCCTGTGGTCCGCCTACTTCACCATCGACTACAAGGACGTTGCGACGTTCTCCATCCTCGCCATCGTCCTGATCTTCAAGCCGTCCGGTATTCTTGGACGACCGGAAGTCGAGAAGGTTTGATTAAATGGCCAACATTTCCAATACTCATGAGAGCGCCGGCGGTAATCTGACGGCGCGGGCTCTGCGCGAGGGCTTTTATGCCGGCGTCATCTCGCTCGGCCTCTTCGTTCTCTTCGTCGGTCTCGAGACCACGCAGAACATCCGCAACGAGCTTGTTCTGAACCAGCGCTGGGGTCTGCTCGCGGTCTTCGTGATCGTGGCTGCCGTCGGCCGCTTCCTTTCGGTCGCCTATCTGCGTCCCTGGCTGGCTGCCCGCAAGGCCGCCGCTTCGGCAACGGCGTCCACCGAGACAGAAGAGAGCTTCTTCAAGCGTAACTTCAGCAAGATCGCGATCGTTGCGCTGATCTTCTATCCGCCCCTCATGGTCGTGCTCTTTGGCGTGCAGGGCTCGCTGAAATGGGTCGACAATTTCGGCATCCAGATCCTCATCTATGTGATGCTGGCCTGGGGTCTGAACATCGTCGTCGGCCTCGCCGGCCTGCTCGACCTCGGCTATGTCGCCTTCTACGCGGTTGGCGCCTATTCCTACGCGCTGCTGTCGCAGTATTTCGGCCTGTCCTTCTGGGTGCTGCTGCCGCTTGCCGGTATCCTCGCCGCCTTCTGGGGCATGATCCTCGGCTTCCCTGTGCTGCGTCTCAAGGGCGATTACCTCGCCATCGTCACGCTCGCCTTCGGGGAAATCATCCGCCTGGTCCTGATAAACTGGACGGAAGTGACCAAGGGAACGTTCGGCGTTTCCGGCATTCCGAAGGCTTCGGTCTTCGGCATCTGGTCCTTCGACGTCAGCGCGCCGAACAACTTCGCCAAGGTCTTCGAACTGCCGATGTCATCGGCCTATTACAAGATCTTCCTGTTCTATCTCATCCTGGCGCTTGCTCTGCTCACCGCCTACGTGACGATCCGCCTGCGCCGCATGCCGATCGGCCGTGCGTGGGAAGCGCTGCGCGAAGACGAGATCGCCTGCCGTTCGCTCGGCATCAACACGGTGACGACCAAGCTGACGGCCTTTGCCATCGGCGCAATGTTCGGCGGTTTTGCCGGCTCGTTCTTCGCCGTGCGCCAGGGCTTCGTCTCGCCGGAAAGCTTCGTCTTCCTCGAATCGGCAATCATCCTTGCCATCGTCGTTCTCGGCGGCATGGGCTCGCTCATCGGCATCGCCGTTGCGGCGGTCGTCATGGTCGGCGGTACCGAGTTGCTGCGTGAGATGACCTTCCTGAAGAGCATCTTCGGCCCGGACTTCACCCCGGAACTCTACCGCATGCTGATCTTCGGTCTGGCGATGGTCGTCGTCATGGTGCTGAAGCCGCGCGGCTTCGTCGGAAGCCGTGAACCGACGGCCTTCCTCAAGGAACGCAAGAACGTCTCCGGCAGCTTTACCAAGGAAGGGCACGGCTGATGGCGCCCGGAACGAATACGATGACGAAAGATCCCATCCTGAAAGTCGAGCATCTGTCGATGCGCTTCGGTGGTCTCATGGCCATCAACGACCTCTCCTTCGAAGCCTATCGCGGCGATATCACCGCGCTGATCGGTCCGAACGGTGCCGGCAAGACCACGGTGTTCAACTGCGTGACCGGCTTCTACAAGCCGACCATGGGCATGATCACCATGCGCCAGAAGGCCGGCAAGGAGTTCCTGCTCGAGCGCATGACCGACTTCGAGGTCAATCGCGATGCGAAGGTGGCGCGTACCTTCCAGAACATCCGGCTCTTCTCGGGCCTGACGGTTCTGGAAAACCTGCTCGTCGCCCAGCACAATGCGCTGATGAAGGCCTCCGGCTATACGATCCTCGGCCTGCTCGGCCTGCCCACCTACAAGAAGGCAGCGGCCGAATCGATCGACATCGCCAAGTACTGGCTGGAAAAGGCCAACCTCATCGAGCGTGCCGACGACCCGGCGGGCGACCTGCCTTACGGCGCGCAACGCCGTCTGGAAATCGCCCGCGCCATGTGCACGGGGCCGGAATTCCTCTGCCTCGACGAACCGGCAGCCGGTCTCAACCCGCGTGAATCGCTGGCGCTCAACGAACTCCTGCGCTCCATCCGCAAGGACAGCGGCGCGTCGATCCTGCTCATCGAGCACGACATGTCGGTCGTCATGGAAATCTCCGACCATGTGGTCGTGCTCGAATACGGGCAGAAGATTTCCGACGGCACGCCGGACCATGTGAAGAACGATCCGAAGGTTATTGCGGCCTATCTCGGTGTTGAAGATGATGAGGTCGAAGAGGTGATCGAGGAAATCGAGGTTATCGCAGAGGGCGAAGGTCCGCAGGGAGGGGCGCACTCATGAGCGATACGCTTCTCAGCGTTCAGGGCGTGGAAACCTATTACGGCAATATCCGCGCACTCGGCGGCGTCAACGTCGATGTGAAGAAGGGCGAGATCGTCAGTCTCATCGGCGCGAACGGCGCGGGCAAGTCGACCCTGATGATGACGATCTGCGGCAGCCCGCAGGCCCGCACCGGCACCATCACCTTCGATGGCGAGGACATCACGCGCCTGCCGACGCATCTGATCGCGCGCCGCCGCATTGCCCAATCGCCGGAAGGTCGCCGTATTTTTCCGCGCATGACCGTGTACGAGAACCTTCAGATGGGCGCGAGCCTCGACAATCTGAAGTACTTCGACGAGGACGTGGAAAAGATCTTCACGCTCTTCCCGCGCCTCAAGGAACGCCAGGCCCAGCGCGGCGGCACGCTTTCGGGCGGCGAACAGCAGATGCTGTCCATCGGCCGCGCGCTGATGGCCCGTCCGAAGCTGCTTCTGCTCGACGAACCGTCGCTCGGTCTTGCGCCGCTGATCATCAGGCAGATCTTCGATGCCATCAAGGTGCTGAACGAGGAACAAGGGCTGACCGTGTTCCTCGTCGAGCAGAACGCGTTCGCCGCCCTCAAACTCTCCCACCGGGCCTATGTGATGGTCAACGGTCAGGTGACGATGAGCGGTTCTGGCAAGGAACTTCTGGCCAACCCGGAAGTGCGCGCCGCCTATCTCGAAGGCGGGCGCCACTAAGGCGGGCGCACAGGATTCTCTGGGACCCTGTGCAGATGTAAGAAGTTACAGCGACCTTTGCGCATCATGGCATGACGCGCAGCGCTGTAGGGGAGATAAGAAAATGCAGGGAATTCTCTACGAAGAACCATCCATCTGGCAGTTCCTGTTCATCACCGTCATCATGGGCGGCTGGACGGCTTGGCGCACGGGCAAGAGCGTGGCGGAGAACTGGCAGAGCTACACGACGCTGTTGATTTACATCCTGCTTCTCGGCGTCGCGATCCGTTTCATCCACCACGCTTTGTTCCACGGCAGCATGCTGACATTCCAGTACTATGTCGTGGACACGGTCGTGCTTTTGTTGTTTGCTACGCTCGGTTACCGCTACTACCGCACGCGGCAAATGACCAACAACTACTATTGGCTCTATGAAAAGGCGTCGCCTTTTTCCTGGAAGTCGAAATAACAAAGGGAACGCCGCAGCCGGTCCTCGGCTGCGGGCATAGCGATATCGGCGCAATGAATGCGGGTGTTGCGACCGGTTGAAACGAACCCGCTATAAATTTGGGAGTAATAATATGAAGAAGTCTCTCATGTCGGCCGTTGCTTTGGCTGCAATGGTCGCATTCAGCGGCAGCGCCTGGGCCGACGTATTGATCGGCGTCGGCGGCCCGCTGACCGGTCCGAACGCTGCCTTCGGCGCGCAGCTGCAGAAGGGTGCCGAGCAGGCTGCTGCCGACATCAACGCAGCAGGCGGCATCAACGGCGAACAGATCAAGGTTGTGCTGGGCGACGACGTGTCCGACCCGAAGCAGGGCGTATCCGTTGCCAACAAGTTCGTTGCTGACGGCGTGAAGTTCGTGGTCGGTCACTTCAACTCGGGCGTTTCCATCCCGGCGTCGGAAATCTATGCCGAAAACGGCATCCTGCAGATTTCTCCGGCCTCGACCAACCCGACCTACACCGAGCGCGGCCTGTGGAACACCTTCCGTACCTGCGGTCGTGACGATCAGCAGGGCGCGGTAGCGGGCTCCTTCATCGCTGCCAACTTCAAGGACGCCAAGGTTGCCATCCTGCATGACAAGACCCCGTATGGTCAGGGCCTTGCAGACGAAACCAAGAAGGCGACGAACGAAGCTGGCATCACCGAAGCCATCTATGAAGGCGTCAACGTCGGCGACAAGGACTTCTCCGCTCTCATCGCCAAGATGAAGGAAGCCGGCGTATCGGTCGTCTACTGGGGCGGCCTGCACACCGAGTTTGGCCTCATCGAGCGCCAGGCTGCCGACCAGGGCCTGAAGGCTCAGTTCATCTCGGGCGACGGTATCGTCTCGAACGAACTGGCTTCCATCGCCGGCGACGCCGTTGATGGCACGCTGATGACGTTTGCTCCGGATCCGCGCAAGAACGAAGCTGCCAAGGACATCGTCGAGAAGTTCCGCGCAGCCGGCTTCGAGCCGGAAGCCTACACGCTCTACGCCTACGCTGCCGTTCAGGTCATCGCTGAAGGCGCCAAGGCTGCTGGCGGCGTCGACCCGCAGGCCGTTGCCGAAGCCATCAAGGCCAAGGGTCCGTTCAAGACCGCGATCGGCGAACTCGGCTTCGACGAAAAGGGCGACATCACCCGTCCGGACTACGTTCTTTACACCTGGAAGAAGGGTGAAGACGGCAAGTACACCTACTTCCAGAACGAGTAGTCCTTGTTTACGGAACGGGCGGTGCATCGACGCCGCCCGGCCGCTTGACCTCAAGCCCGGCTTCGTGCCGGGCTTTTTTGTTGCCGGGGATCAGACTTCGTGGAGGACGTGGGCTGCCTTTACGGCCGCGGATGCGCGGTTCTCGACGCCGAGCTTCACGTAGATCTGTTCGAGATGCTTGGTGACGGTGCGTGAACTCAGCCCCAGGATTTCGCCGATATCGCGGTTTGCCTTGCCCTTGGCGATCCACAGCAGCACTTCGGATTCGCGCTGGGTCAGCGAAAAATGCTGGCGCAGGATCTCGTCGTCGGACAGCCGGTTCTCCGCGGTCAGGCGGAAAAGATACTCGTCCGCACCGATCGCACCGAGAAAGGAGAGTTGCAGGCTCGCCTGGCCCGCCTGCCGGATGGTGAACGTGGTGTCGCGCGCCATGCCCGGCCGCTCGCGGGTCTTCATCCAGGTGCGGATATGCGCCGATACCGCGTCGAGGCCTTCATCGCTGCCGGTTGCGGCATTGACGAGGCGTGTCGCCTGCGGCGTCGACCAGCGGATTTTGCCCTCGCCACTCACGGCCAGCAGGTGCCGGCCCGCCGCGTCCAATGCCACGCGGGCGCTCTGGGCGGAGCGGGCATTGGTGAGATGCACGCGGATGCGGGCACGCAGCTCATCGATGTTGATCGGTTTGGTGAGGTAGTCGACGCCGCCGGCCTCGAGCGCCCGCACGACATGTTCTGTCTCGGTCAGCCCGGTCATGAAGACGACGGGCACGGGGCTTGCCGCCGGGTTGGCCTTCAGGCGCTGGCAGGTCTCGAACCCGTCCATGCCGGGCATGACGGCGTCGAGCAGGATCATGTCCGGCGTGATGCGGTCGACAATGTTCAGCGCCGAGGCGCCGGAGGTGGCGATCAGCACGGAAAAGCCGGATTGCTCCAGCGCTTCGGTCAGAAAGCCAAGCGCTTCGGGGGAGTCGTCGACAATGAGGACGATATCGCGCGGAGTGGCCGTTTCAGTCACGGGCAGCGTCCTCTTGTGGGTCCATGGTCTTCAGGAAGGCATCGTAACCGGAAAGGTCGAAAGCCTGCACATAGGCGCGCACCGCATCGGTGAACGGCTGGTGTTCGGGCGTGCGGGCGATCTCGGCAAGCTTCGCCTCGATACCGCGCACATAACCGATTTCGCCAAGCCGTATCAATTCCTGCACATGGCTCTCCGCCGGAATGATGATGGCTGCCTTTTCGGGTTCCTTCGCTGCCGTTTGGCCTTGGTAGACCCAATCGAGCCGCATATGCAAAGCAAGCTTGTCGGCAAGCTGGCGGATGTCGAAGGGTTTTGCCAGCGTGTCGTTGTGGCCGTTCTGGGCGGAAGCGGAGCCGTCTCCGATATTGGCCGAGAGCATGATGATCGGGCTGGATTGCCCGAGAATGCGCAGCCGTTCCACCAGTTCCCAGCCGCTCATGCCGGGCATGGAAATGTCGATCAAGAACAGGTCGGGCTTCACACCCTCGATGAGGGAGAGGCAATCCGCGGCGCTTCGAGCCGTCAGAACGATGAAGTCGAGCGGACGCAGCACCTCCTCCATCAGATTGCGGTGGTCTGCATTGTCGTCCACGACGAGGATGGTCCGCCGCGGTCCGCTGTAACCCTTGATATGCAATATCTTCGGCGCGGTCGGGCGGTCAACCGCCGAGAGCATGAGGCGCACCTTGAACTCCGTGCCCCTGTCGCGTTCACTCTTCACCGAAATTTCGCCGCCGAGGGTCTGGGTGAGCAGCCGGGTGATGGTCAGGCCAAGACCGAGGCCCGGCATGCGGCCATGTTCGGCATCGCCGCGCTGGAAGGGTTCGAAAATGCGCGGCAGGTCCTTTTCGAGGATGCCCCGCCCGCTGTCGGCGACGGTGAAGGTCGCGACCTGGCTGCGATAGAGGACATCGAGCGAGATGCGGCCGCTATCGGTGAACTTCATCGCATTGGAGATGAGGTTGACGAGGATCTGGCGCAAGCGTTTCTCGTCGGTGCGCACATATTGCGGTAGACTGGCGGAGCGGCTGTGCTCGAAGGCCACGCCTTTCGCCTGGGCCTGCGGACGGAACATCTCGATGATCTGGTCGAGGAATTCGTGGATGTTGATCTCGTTCGAATAGACCTGCAGCTTGCCGGCCTCGATCTTCGAAATATCCAGCAGGCCGTCGATCAGCCCGGAGAGGTGGTCGGCGCTGCGCTTGATGACGCGGATCGCGCCCTGACGCTGCGGCGGGATGCTCTCGTCGCGCTCCAGCACCTGCGCGTAGCCAAGCACGGCATTGAGTGGGGTGCGCAGCTCGTGGCTAAGGCCGACGACGTAGCGGCTCTTGGCGCGGTTGGCGGCCTCGGCCGTTTCCTTTGCCTGCTGGAGGGCCGCGTCGGTCTTCTTGTGCGCGGCGATTTCCTTGAGGAGCAGTGTGGTCTGGCGCGAGGATTCTTCCTCGGCGACGACCCGGCTGTCATGTGCCAGCACATAAAACCAGCAGACGATGCCGGCCACCACGGCAAAGACGAAAAACACGATGGCGATGGTGCGTTCCACCACGGTGGCCGTCTCCGGCGAGCCGGTGCCGACCTGATGGGCGATCATCGCAAGGATGATGCCCATGCTGGTGATGGAAAGCGCCGTGGCAATGCCGTAGCGGCCGAGGCGCGTGCCGAGCGCCGCCGTTACCGGTGCCGGCAGGATGGTTTTTGCGACAGCTGCCACCTGTGCGTTGAAGCGGGCCTTCGGCTTGCAGAGGTCGTGGCAGCGGCTGTCGAGCGAACAGCAGAGTGAGCAGATCGGCGCGGCATAGGCCGGGCACCACGCCATATCTTCCGGCTCAAAGGGGTGTTCGCAAATCGAACAGGTGATGGACTGCTGCTGTGCCCAGCTCTTCCGGGGTTTTCGCGCCAGATAATATTTGCCGCCGGTCGCCCAGGCGATGGCGGGAGAGGCGATGAAGGCGACGACGGCGGCGATGTAGGGCGCCAGCGAGGCGGGGATTTCGCCGAAGGTGCCGAAATGGGCGGTGAGCGCGATGATCGCCGAGAGCGTCATGGCGCCGAGGCCGACCGGGTTGATGTCATAGAGATGGGCGCGCTTGAACTCGATACCCGGCGGCGACAGGCCGAGCGGCTTGTTGAGGAAGAGATCGGCCGAGATCGTGCAGAGCCAGGCCATGGCGACGATCGAGAAGACGCCCAGCGTTTCCTCCAGCAGCCGGTAGATGCCGAGCTCCATCAGCAGCAGCGCGATCGCCACGTTGAAGACGAGCCAGATGACACGGCCGGGATGGCTGTGGGTCAGGCGCGAGAAGAAGTTCGACCAGGCGAGTGAACCCGCATAGGCGTTCATCACATTGATCTTGAGCTGCGAGACCACCACGAAGGCGACCATCAGCAACAGGGCGGCCATATCCCACGGCAGCATGTAGCCGAAGGCGGTGTAATACATTTGCGCCGGATCGGCAGCCCGGGTGGAGGGCACGCCGGCCGATAGCGCCAGCACCACGAGGAACGACCCGGCAATCAGTTTTGGCGCGCCAACGATGACCCAGCCGGAGCCGGCAAGGAACACGGCGATGCGATGATGCAGCTTGCGCTGCCCGTCCGGCGGCAGGAAGCGCAGGAAATCGACCTGCTCACCAATCTGCGCCATCAGCGCGAAAATGACGGCGGAGGCCGCGCCGAACTCGAGCAGGTTGAAGGGCGCATAGGTGCCGGGTGGGCCGGAGGCGTGGTGCAGGCCGGAATAGGCAAGCCATTCGCCGACCTTTTCCCAGTCCGCGAAGGCGATGAAGACGAAAGGCAGGATGTTGAGCACGATCCAGAACGGCTGGGTGATGAGCTGGAAGCGCGAAATGAGCTGCACGCCGTGCGTGACGAGGGGGATCACCACGACGGACGAGATGATGTAGCCGATCCACAATGGGATGCCGAGCGCCAGCTCCAGCGCGCCGGACATGATGGAGGCTTCGATGGCGAAGAGGATGAAGGTGAAGCTCGCATAAATCAGCGAGGTCAGCGTCGAGCCGATATAGCCGAAGCTCGCGCCGCGGGTCAAAAGGTCGATGTCGACGCCGTGGCGGATGGCGTAGCGGCTGATCGGCAGGCCGACCAGCAGGATCATCAGGCTGGCGACAATGATCGCGACGATGGCATTCGTCGTGCCATAGGACATGGTGATCGCGCCGCCGATCGCCTCGAGCGCGAGGAAGGAGATGGCGCCGATGGCGGTCTGCGAGATGCGGTCGGATGAAAAGCGCCGCGCGCTCTTGGCCGTGAAACGCAGCGCATAGTCTTCCAGCGTCTGGTTGGCGACCCAGCGATTGTATTCGCGGCGGATCGGTATGATGCGCTGGCGTGCGGCCATTTTTTGCTGCTGTTCCCCTGTGACGTTTCAAGGCCTGTCCATCCGGCCCTTTGGGTGTGCGTTGTGGCGTGCCCTAAACCCACCCTCTCCGTCATCCTCGGGCTTGACCCGAGGATCCATGCCGCAGGTGACGGAGGACAGGGCGGTTATTCAACACAATGGCCCTTCGTAACACAGATGCTGTGCCCCCGAAATTGGTGCGTCGCGGCAAATGCTTCCCGCTTACCCCCGGCACCTACGTAGAATGACGTATGTGCAGCGCAGCATCGCTGTCCGATAGTTTGTTAAGCAACGGTAAAAAAGCTTCCGCCCCGTTGCGGTCAAAAAAAGAACTAGAGGGGTTCCGACATGTCCATCAAGGCGCGCGCCACCGGCGCATTGCTTGCAGCCATTCTCTCGACAACCGCCTTCCACGGCGCTTTCGCAGCCGACGACACGATCAAGGTCGGCATCCTGCATTCGCTTTCCGGCACTATGGCCATCTCCGAGACGACGCTCAAGGATGCCATGCTGATGCTCATCGATGAGCAGAACAAGAAGGGCGGTCTTCTCGGCAAGAAGCTCGAAGCCGTCGTCGTTGACCCGGCCTCCGACTGGCCGCTCTTTGCTGAAAAGGCACGCGAACTGGTATCGGTCAATAAGGTCTCGGCCGTGTTCGGCTGCTGGACCTCCGTGTCGCGCAAATCCGTGCTGCCGGTCTTCGAAGAGCTGAATTCCATCCTCTTCTACCCCGTCCAGTACGAGGGCGAAGAAAGCCAGCGCAACGTGTTCTATACCGGGGCTGCGCCGAACCAGCAGGCAATCCCGGCCGTCGATTATCTCGCCGAGAACGAAGGCGTCGAGCGCTGGGTTCTCGCCGGCACCGACTATGTCTATCCGCGCACGACCAACAAGATTCTCGAAGCCTATCTGATCTCCAAGGGCGTGAAGCCCGAGGACATCATGATCAACTACACGCCGTTCGGCCATTCCGACTGGCAGACGATCGTCTCCGACATCAAGAAGTTCGGCTCGGCCGGCAAGAAGACCGCCGTCGTCTCGACCATCAACGGCGACGCCAACGTTCCCTTCTACAAGGAACTCGGCAACCAGGGCGTCAAGGCCGAAGACATTCCGGTTGTCGCCTTCTCGGTCGGCGAAGAGGAACTGGCCGGTCTCGATACGACGCCGCTCGTCGGCCACCTGGCTGCCTGGAACTACTTCCAGTCCGTCGACAACCCGTCGAATGCCGAGTTCATCAAGACGTGGAAGGCCTTCACCAAGAACGAAAAACGCGTCACCAACGACCCGATGGAAGCGCACTACATCGGCTTCAACATGTGGCTGAAGGCCGTAGAAAAGGCCGGCACGACGGATACGGACGCCGTGCTCGACGCGATGATCGGCGTCTCCGTGCCGAATCTCTCGGGCGGCCTCTCCACCATGATGCCGAACCACCACATCACCAAGCCCGTGCTGATCGGCGAAATCCAGGCCGACGGCCAGTTCGAGACCGTCTGGGAAACCCCCGGCCTCGTGGTCGGCGACGAATGGTCGGACTTCTTGCCCGACTCGAAGGATCTGATCGCCGATTGGCGTGCGCCGATGTCGTGCGGCAATTTCAACGTCGCCACCGGCAAGTGCGGCGGCAAGGGGTCCTGATCCTGAAGCGAGGGCGGGTGTTGTGGCGAACGCCCCCTCATCCGCCTGCCGGCACCTTCTCCCCGCAGGGGAGAAGGGGAAGATCGCAAACGCCTTCTACTCCCTTCTCCCCCGCGGGGAGAAGGTGGCCCGAAGGGCCGGATGAGGGGGCTTTGCTGACAAACCATCGTCCCGGCGTATTGCGTCGGGACCAAATCCTTTCTCCGTTATCGCTCCGAGGACATGAGATGCCCACGCGCCTCATCCATCGTTTCCTGCAATGCCTGCTCATCGCCTTCTGCGTGGTGGTGACGGTGCTCGCGACGGACCTGCGCGCGGCGGACGACCTGCGCACCATGGTCAACGCGCTCGGCGGCGGCAGTTTCCAGGAAAACCAGAAACAGGTCGAGGCGCTCGCCAAGACGGGTGATCCGAAGATCGTTCCGGCGCTTGAGGCATTGTCCGAAGGGGATCTCTACCAGCGCAAATCCGACGGCATGGTCTTCATCGTCAAGCCGGCCGGTTCCAACTTCAAACTCGTCGACGCCCTGACGGGAGATGCGGCCGGCGAGGAAGCCAAGGCGGCGCTCGAAAAGGTCAAGGTCAACAACGGGCTGCGCCGCGTGATCCGCGCCGCACTCGGCGGCCTGACGCTGATGAGCCCTGATGCAGGCGTTCGCCTCCAGGCAGCGCAGACAATCCTGCGCACGCCATCCGCCGATTCTCTCGAAGGCCTCGATGCGGCGCTTGCCGGTGAAACGGACAGCGCGGTCAAGGCCGTGCTCGAAAAAGCCCGCGCAGCTTCCGTCCTCGTGTCCGACCGGCCTGTGGAGGAGAAGAAGGCCGCCATCGCCACCGTCGTCCAGACCGGCGGGCGGGATTCGCTGTCGCTGCTTTCCGGCGCTCTCTCTTCTGCCGATGAAAGCCTGCGGCCGGATATCGAGACCGGCATCCAGCAGATCGAGGACCAGCTTGCGCTCTGGGCCGCCGGCCAGAATATCTGGTACGGCCTGTCGCTCGGCTCGGTGCTGCTGCTCGCGGCAATCGGGCTTGCCATCACCTTCGGCGTGATGGGCATCATCAACATGGCACATGGCGAGATGGTCATGCTCGGCGCCTACACCACCTTCGTGGTGCAGGAGATCATCCGCAATTCCTATCCCGACGCCTTCGCCTGGTCGCTGGCGATCGCGCTGCCGCTTGCCTTCCTCGTCACTGGCGCAGTCGGTCTCGTCATGGAGCGCGGCATCATCCGCTTCCTCTATGGCCGGCCGCTCGAAACCTTGCTCGCCACCTGGGGCGTTTCGCTGATCCTGCAGCAGGCCGTGCGCTCGATCTTCGGCCCGACGAACCAGGAGGTCGGTAACCCGTCCTGGATGTCCGGCGCCTTCGAACTTGGCGGCCTCACCGTCACCTGGAACCGGCTCTGGATCATCGTCTTCTCGCTCGCCGTCTTCGCCTTCCTGCTCTTCCTCCTGAAGAAGACGCCGATGGGCCTGCAGATGCGTGCTGTCACGCAGAACCGCCGCATGGCCTCTTCGATGGGTATCCGGACGCCCTGGGTCGACGCGCTGACCTTTGCGCTCGGCTCCGGCATTGCGGGCATTGCCGGCGTGGCGCTGAGCCAAATCGACAACGTCTCGCCGAACCTTGGCCAGGGCTACATCATCGACAGCTTCATGGTCGTGGTCTTCGGCGGTGTCGGCAATCTCTGGGGCACGCTGGTCGGCGCCTTCACGCTTGGCATCCTCAACAAGTTCCTCGAGCCCTATGCCGGTGCCGTGCTCGGCAAGATCCTTGTGCTCGTGCTCATCATCCTCTTCATCCAGAAGCGGCCGCGCGGGCTCTTCGCACTCAAGGGACGGGCGGTGGAAGCATGATCACGTCGTTTCTCGCCAAGGCGCTCGGGCGCAACATCGTCATCGCCGTCGCGATTCTGCTGGTGCTCGCTGCTCTCGTTCCGGCGCTCAACCTGCTGACGACATCGGACCATCCGCTGCACGTGCCGACCTATATCGTCTCGCTGTTCGGCAAGTACCTGACCTATGCGCTGCTGGCGCTGGCGCTCGATCTCGTCTGGGGCTTCTGCGGCATTCTCTCGCTCGGCCACGCCGCGTTCTTCGCGCTCGGTGGTTATGCCATGGGCATGTACCTGATGCGCCAGATCGGCGCGCGCGGCTCCTACGGCAACCCGCTATTGCCGGACTTCATGGTCTTCCTCAACTGGAAGGAATTGCCCTGGTTCTGGTACGGCTTCGACATGTTCTGGTTCGCCGCCCTGATGGCGGTCGTCGTGCCCGGCCTGCTCGCCTTCGTCTTTGGTTGGTTCGCCTTCCGCTCGCGCGTCAACGGCGTCTATCTGTCGATCATCACCCAGGCCATGACCTTTGCCCTGCTGCTTGCCTTCTTCCGCAACGACATGGGCTTCGGCGGCAACAACGGCCTCACCGATTTCAAGGATATTCTGGGCTTCAATATCCAGGCAAACGGCACCCGTTCCGCGCTCTTTGCGGCCTCGGCCATAGCGCTCGCCCTTTCGCTGATCATCACCTCGGGCATCGTGCGCTCTAAATACGGCAAGATCCTCGTCGGGGTGCGCGATGCCGAAAGCCGCACGCGCTTTCTCGGCTACCGCGTCGAACACATGAAGCTCTTCGCCTTCGTTGTTTCCGCCATGATGGCAGGCATTGCCGGCGCGCTCTATGTGCCGCAGGTCGGCATCATCAATCCGGGTGAATTCGATCCGGCCAACTCGATCGAAGTCGTCATCTGGGCGGCGGTCGGCGGGCGCGGCACACTGATCGGGCCGATCGTCGGCGCCATCCTCGTCAATGGCGGAAAGAGCATCTTTACTGCGGCTTTCCCGGAATTCTGGCTCTTCGCGCTTGGCGGCCTCTTCGTACTCGTCACACTCTTCCTGCCCAAGGGCATTGTTGGCACGGCACGGCAGTTCGTCGAGCGGCGCAAGGAATACCGCAAGGCGCGGGAGGCCGAAGACGCGCGCACCTTTGCGGCTGCGGCAGAACCCCAGGCGGCGGAGTGACCGGCATGAACACCCTCGTTGGTAATACCAAACCCAACAGCATCCTCTATCTCGACGGCGTCTCCGTCTCCTTCGATGGCTTCAAGGCCCTGAATTCGCTGTCCTTCGTCATCGAGCCCGGCGAACTGCGCGCCATCATCGGCCCGAACGGTGCCGGCAAGACGACGATGATGGATATCATCACCGGCAAGACGCGGCCGGACTCGGGCGAAGTGTTCTTCAAGGGCTCGATCGATCTTACGCAGAAGGACGAGGCGGAGATTGCCCAGCTTGGCATCGGTCGCAAATTCCAGAAACCCACGGTCTTCGAAAGCCACACGGTGTGGGACAATCTGGAACTGGCGCTCAACCGCAAGCGTGGTGTCTTTTCCACGCTGTTCTATCGTCTGACGGCCGAGGACAGGGCGCGTATCGAGGAGATTCTCTCGACCGTGCGCCTGACCAACCGCAAGGACGATTTTGCGGCCAATCTCAGCCACGGGCAGAAACAATGGCTGGAGATCGGCATGCTGCTCGCGCAGGAGCCGGAACTCCTGCTGGTCGACGAACCCGTTGCCGGCATGACGGACGCGGAGACTGCGGAAACAGCGGTCCTGCTGAAGGAGATCGCAAAAACCCGCTCCGTCGTCGTCGTCGAACACGACATGGGCTTCATCCGCGATCTCGGCGTGAAGGTGACGTGCCTCGCGGAGGGCTCTGTTCTGGCGGAAGGCTCGATCGACTTCGTCAGCGCCGACCAGAAGGTCATCGAGAATTATCTGGGGAGATGAGGCCATGCTGACCGTCGAAAAAGCCAATCTCCATTACGGTGCCGCACAGGCGCTGCGCGGCATTTCGCTGAACGCGGAGATGGGCAAGATCACCTGCGTGCTCGGCCGCAATGGCGTCGGCAAGTCGAGCCTGCTACGCGCGATTAGCGGCCAACATCCGCTCTCTTCCGGTAGCGTCGTTTTCAACGACGTGAAGCTCGACGGCCTGGCGCCCTATAACCGCGCCAGGCAGGGCATCGGCTATGTGCCGCAGGGCCGTGAGATCTTTCCGTTGCTGACGGTGAAGGAGAATCTCGAATCCGGTTATGCGCCGGTGAAGCGTTCGGACCGCTTCATTCCGAACGAAATCTTCAGCCTCTTTCCGGTGCTGCAAACCATGCTCGGCCGGCGGGGCGGCGACCTTTCCGGCGGGCAGCAGCAACAATTGGCGATCGGCCGGGCGCTGGTCACGCGGCCGAAAATCCTCGTGCTCGACGAGCCGACCGAAGGTATCCAGCCGTCGATCATCAAGGATATCGGCCGGGCGATCAAATACCTGCGGGATTCGACGGGCATGGCAATTCTGCTTGTAGAACAATATCTTGATTTTTGCCGGGAGCTTGCCGATCACGTTTATATCATGGACCGGGGAGAAATTGTTCACGAGGGTGCGGCCGAAACGCTTGACACACCGGAAGCGCGCCGGCATTTGACAGTATAACGGCGGCAACCCTGATGTCATGCGTCACCCGGTCCGAAATGTCGGCCACAACGCCAGCCGTAACACACCAGCTATTACAAGGCGTCTTGATGGATACACTTCGTCTGCGTGGCCGCGTGCGGCCTGAAGGTTCTGTCCGCGTAACCGCGATGGGACTTCTTCTCTTTCTCGGCCTGGCGGGGCCAGGTTTTGCCGCAGGATGTGGCCAGGCCCTGAAACCCGGTCCGATGGAGTTCACCGTGAAGACCGGCGGGATCGAGCGCCCGGCGCTGGCCCATATTCCGGCCGCTTATGACGGCAAGACCAAACTTGCGGTCGTCTTCGATTTCCACGGCAGCAATTCCGGCCCGGCCGGCCAGTTTCGCCGCAGCGGCTGGGATGCCGTTGCCGAGCACGAGGGTTTCGTCTCCATCGCGCTGCAAGGCAGTCTCGGCGGCCAGTACGAGGGCACGCATGCCTGGAACGTGCCGGGTGTGACGCACGGCGGCACGCACGACGACGAACGCTACATCACGGACGCGATCAAGACGGTCAAGTCCACGTTCTGCGTCGATCCCACCCGGATCTACGCGTCCGGATATTCGGGCGGCGGGCGCATGTTGTCGCAATATATCTGCAACGGGCATCCGGAGTTCGCTGCCGCCGGCTTCGTCATGGGGCTGCGCGCCGGCTATCCGGTGGAACGCGACGGTGTCTGGCAGCCGGATGTCGCAAGCTGCAAACCCGGCAATCCGATTTCCATCATCGCCTTTTCCGGCATGAAGGATGTCACCAACCCGTTTGCCGGCGGAGGCAAGCCCTATTGGCAATATGGCGGCGAGACGGCGCTGCAACGCTGGGCGGAGCTCGACAAGTGCGAGGGCAAGGGCAATGTCATCGTCGATGCGATGATGACGGCGCTTTCGTTCAACACCTGTGCCGGCGGCGCGCGCATCAATTCCTATCTGCTCAAGGAGAACACGCATGCCTGGCCGGCCCGCAGCGTGCTGTTTCGTACCTTCGACGCGAACGGCAAGGTGACTTCGGAGCGGGACGCGACGGGGCGCATGTGGGAGTTCTTCAAGAACACGCGCTCGCCGGAAGAAACGCCGCTGACGGCCGGTGACGCAACAAAGCGCTCCGGCTGAGCGGTTTCAAGGAGAGGGGACGCGTGACCGCAGCACAACAGAAGGCGCAAAGGGCCCGAGGAACCGGCCGGCTTGCGACGAAACCGTTCGGCGGCCGGACCCGGCTCCACACCTTCTATCAGGAAGGCTGCGCCAAGATCCGCCTGCCGCGCAGTTTCGACGGCACGATGGAGGCCGTTCTCATCAACACGGCCGGTGGCCTGACGGGCGGCGATCATATCGACTGGACCTTCGATGTCGCCAGCGGCACGCACCTGACCGCGACCACCCAGGCCTGTGAGCGTGCCTACAAGGCAAGCGCCTTCACCGCGACGGTCGAGACCCGAATTACTGTTGGTGCCGGGGCGCGGGCGGACTGGCTGCCGCAGGAAACCATTCTTTTCGACCGCTCCTCACTGAGCCGCAGGCTGGAGGTGGACCTCGCCCATGACGCGACCTTCCTCGCCGTCGAGGCCATCCTGCTCGGCCGCAAGGCCATGGGCGAAAGGATGGAGACGGGGCTGTTTCGCGACCGCTGGCGCATCCGCCGCGCTGGCAAGCTGATTCATGCCGAGGAAGCGTGCTTCACCGGCGATGTCGCTGGCTTAACGGAGGAACGGGCGGTGCTTGCCGGTGGGCGCGCCTTCGCGACGGTGCTGTTCTGTGGAGGCAATGCCGAGGCGCATCTGGAGCCGTTGCGCCGGCTGCTGGAGGCGGCCGAGGGCTGGGTCAGCCATTGGCAGGACAAGCTCGTTGCCCGCGTCGTTGCGGCCGACGGGTTCGCGCTCAGAAAAAAACTCATCCCGGTCATTTCGCACTTGCGTAATGGCGCGAGCGTGCCGAAAGTCTGGACACTGTAAGAACAAAGCGATGGATCGCCGATGAACCTCACTCCCCGCGAAAAAGACAAGTTGCTGGTCGCCATGGCGGCGATCGTGGCGCGCAAGCGGCTGGAGCGCGGCGTGAAACTCAACCATCCCGAAGCCATCGCGCTCATCACCGACTTTGTGGTGGAAGGCGCGCGCGACGGCCGGTCCGTTGCCGATCTGATGGAGGCGGGTGCGCATGTCATCAGTCGCGACCAGGTCATGGAGGGCATCCCCGAAATGATCCACGACATCCAGGTGGAAGCGACGTTTCCCGATGGCACGAAACTCGTGACCGTGCACGAACCGATAAGGTAGGACCATGCTCGACCTTCGACCCAACTGCGAATGTTGCGATCGCGATCTGCCGCCGGACAGCCGGGAGGCGATGATCTGCACCTTCGAATGTACGTTCTGCGCCGATTGCGTGACCACGGTTCTTGGCGGCACCTGCCCGAACTGCGGCGGCGACTTCGCGCGCCGGCCGGTGCGGCCTGCCGTCCTGCTTGCGAAATATCCGCCATCCACCAAGCGGGTCCTGAAAGCCGAAGGCTGCGGGCCGGCGGAAGCTGCGTGAGGAAGACATGATCCCGGGTGAAATCATCACGGCCACCGGCGACCTCGAACTGAATGCCGGCCTGCCGGTCACCACGCTCGACGTTTCCAACACCGGCGACCGGCCGATCCAGGTCGGCAGCCACTATCATTTCTATGAGACGAATTCCGGGCTTTCCTTCGACCGCGAGGCGACGCGGGGCCTGCGGCTCGATATCCCGGCCGGCACGGCCGTACGCTTCGAGCCGGGACAGACGCGGACGGTGCGTCTCGTTCCCTTCGCCGGCAAGCGGGAGGTCTATGGTTTCCGCCAGAGTGTGATGGGGAAACTCTGACATGGTTTTTCCCCTCCGTGTTCTGCTCGCCTTCGCCGCGGTTTTCATGTCCGCCTCTTTCGCCTCGGCGCAGGATGGCGAGCCGGAGGTCGATTGCGACAATGCCATGGCGCAAATCGAGATGAACATCTGCGCCGGTCGCGACTACCAGGCGGCCGACACGGAACTCAACGCCGTCTACAAGAAGGCGATGGCGGCGGCCCGTGAAATGGATGTGCAGGCCAAGGAGATGGGCGAGCACTATGTCGGCGCCGTCGATGCGCTGAAGCGCGCCCAGCGATCGTGGATCGGCTATCGCGACGGCCAGTGCGAGCTGGCGGGGTTCGAGGCGCGCGGCGGTTCGATGGAGCCGATGCTGGTTTCCGGTTGCCTCGCCGATCTCACGCGCAAGCGCACGGCCGAACTGAAGACCGTCTACGAGCAGGAAAACTGAGGGGTTGCCGGTGTCGCGCAGGATCGTCATCGTCGGCAATGGCGACATCCCGGAGGGGCTGGCCGGAGTGATCGATTCCGCCAATATGGTGATCCGCTTCAACCTCTGCCGTTCGGCGGGGCGCGGCGGTTTCAAGACGGATGTGATCGCGGCCTGCAACACCGGCCGGCCAGCGCTGGATATGCTGGCCGGCGGGCGCTGGAAGGCGAGCGAGACCGTGCGGCAGGCGCAGGAAATCTGGTGCGTGCGCACCTCGGAGGTGTTTGCCGCAATGCGTGGCGTCCTTGCGCAAAGCCATCCGGACCTCGACGATTTCTGCGATGACTACACGATCGGTTTTGAAACCTTCGCGGAGGCCACCGGCCGGAAATTGGGAAGAATTCCGGCCTCCGTTCACCATGCGGTCGATGCCGCGCTCAAGGCCTATGACCCGACGCCCTATGTGGTGCCGAGTTCCGGGCTCATCGCCATCGCCCATGTCCTCGAAAACGTTGCCGAACAGGGTGACCGCATTTCCATCGCCGGCTTCGGCCACCAGGGTTGGCAATGGCATCCCTTCGCCGCGGAGCGGCGCTGGGTCAATGCGCTGATCGCCGCCGGCCATCTCGATCGTCTCGACAGCTAGAACAACACCTGCCTCCCGGGGAACCGCATCATGTCATACAGAATGTCCCGCGCCGCCTATGCCAGCATGTTCGGCCCGACCACCGGAGACAAGGTGCGTCTTGCCGATACGGAACTCTTCGCGGAGGTGGAGAAGGATTTCACCACCTATGGCGACGAGGTGAAGTTCGGTGGCGGCAAGGTCATCCGCGACGGCATGGGACAGAGCCAGGCGACGCGTGCCGAAGGTGCCGTCGATACCGTCATCACCAATGCGCTGATCATCGACCATAGCGGGATCTTCAAGGCGGATGTCGGCCTGAAGAACGGGCGTATCGCTGCGCTCGGCAAGGCCGGAAACCCGGATACGCAGCCGGGCGTCACCATCATCGTCGGCCCCTCGACGGAGGTGATCGCGGGGGAAGGCAAGATCCTCACGGCCGGCGGCATGGATGCGCATATCCATTACATCTGCCCGCAGCAGATCGAGGAGGCGCTGGTCAGCGGCATCACCACGATGCTCGGCGGCGGTTCCGGCCCGGCGCATGGCACGCTGGCGACGACCTGCACGGGCGCCTGGCATATCGAGCGCATGATCGAGAGTTTCGATGCCTTCCCGATGAACCTGGCGCTCGCCGGCAAGGGCAATGCCTCGCTGCCTGCGCCGATCGTCGAGATGGTGAAGGCCGGCGCCTCGTCGCTGAAACTGCACGAGGATTGGGGCACGACGCCGGCGGCGATCGATTGCTGCCTTTCCGTTGCCGACGAATACGATGTGCAGGTGATGATCCATACGGATACGCTCAACGAAAGCGGCTTCGTAGAGGACACGATAGACGCCATCAAAGGCCGCACGATCCATGCCTTCCACACGGAAGGGGCAGGCGGCGGACATGCGCCGGATATCATCAAGGTCTGTGGCCACTCGAACGTCATTCCATCGTCGACGAATCCGACGCGCCCCTACACGGTCAATACGATCGCCGAGCATCTCGACATGCTGATGGTCTGCCATCACCTGTCCTCCTCGATTCCCGAGGACATCGCCTTTGCCGAAAGCCGCATCCGCAAGGAGACGATCGCGGCGGAGGATATCCTGCACGATATCGGCGCCTTCTCGATCATCTCCTCCGACAGCCAGGCCATGGGACGCGTCGGTGAGGTGGCGATCCGCACCTGGCAGACGGCGGACAAGATGAAGCGCCAGCGCGGCCGGCTTGCCGGCGAGACGGGCGACAACGACAATCTGCGCATCCGCCGCTATATCGCGAAATACACGATCAATCCCGCCATCGCCCAGGGACTGAGTCACGAGATCGGCTCGATCGAAGTGGGCAAGCGGGCGGATCTCGTGCTGTGGAACCCGGCCTTCTTCGGAGTGAAGCCCGATATGGTGCTGCTTGGCGGAACGATCACCATGGCGCCGATGGGCGACCCGAACGCCTCGATCCCGACGCCGCAGCCGGTGCATTATCGTCCGATGTTCGGGGCCTTCGGCAAGATGCGCACCAATTCGTCCGTCACCTTCGTCTCGCAGGCGGCGATCGATCTTGGCCTGCGGGAGCGCCTTGGCGTCGCCAAGCAGCTGCTGCCGGTGCGCAACACACGCGCAATCTCCAAGGCCTCGATGATCCTGAACGACCTGACGCCGCATATCGAGGTGGACCCGGAGACCTACGAGGTGCGGGCCGATGGCGAGCTTCTGACATGCGAGCCTGCAACCGTGCTGCCGATGGCGCAGCGCTATTTTCTCTTCTAAGGGCGCGCGTCAAAACGGGACAGTTAAACTTCTAGCGAACGCATTATCGGAGTCTGAAAGAAAGTGGCGTAGTGTCCCTTTGCTGATGATGGAGAGAATGATGCGAGGCAGGGTGGCCCTATGGATAAGGGCCCAGTGGGAGGTGGGTGTGTTCCAGACGCGAGCCGACATTTCCATGTTCGTGTTGAACACCGTTCTGGTGACGATCACGCTTGCCACGGCGGCCTATCTCATGGGCGCGGCAATCCTCGTGAATTTCAACCTTTCGACCCATTCTTTCCCCGTTGCGCTCAACTTCGGCGCGTCGACGACAGTGCTGATTTCGGCAAGCGTCCTGGCGCTCTTGGCCTGGCTGCTTGGCATGGCGATCCATGAGATTTCGCTGTCGCGCGCCGAATTCGAGCGGTTGAGCCGGCTCGATCCGTTGTCCGGCCTTTTGAACCGCCCGGCTTTCATCGAGGAACTGGCGGGCCGCAGCGTTAACGGTTTCTTCGTGCTGTTCGATATCGATCGTTTCAAGTCCGTCAATGACGGGTATGGCCATGCGGCTGGCGACGAGGTCCTTGTCGCTGTCGCGGAGGAACTGGCGCGGGTCTTTTCGCCACCGCATCTTGTCGGGCGCTTTGGGGGCTCGGCATTCGCCGTGTTCTTCCAGAACGACGACCGTGGCGACTGCGGCCTGCTAGTCGAAGAGGTGCGCCGATCGGTCGCCGCACGGCGTGTCGAGACCGCCCATGGCGTCGTCGCCGTCACATTGTCGGCGGGGATCGCCGACCGGCCCGCGGACCGGATGTTCGAGGCGATGTTCGAGGCGGCGGACCGGGCGCTCTATCTTGCAAAGTCGCTCGGCCGCGACCGGGCGACCCATGAGGATGAGGGTGACGGCCTGCTCGCGCCGAGCCGCCGGGTCGCCAATGGCGGGCGTCGGCGCTAAGTCTTGCCTACGACAAATGACGTAGTCCATCGCTTCGACGGTTTCCTTGGCCAGGCAAACATGCTTTTCTCGGCAGGACTCATCCATCGACACCCGAGGTCGCCTTGCCCTATCGCTCAACGGAAATCCTGCCGCACGGTACCGGCGGAGATCGCACGCCCATCGACGTCGTCGTGCTGACGCACGATCAGCGCCACGTGCGCCGCAAGCTCCTGCACATGCAGCATGACGACGTGGTGATGCTCGACCTGAAGGCGCCGGTGCAGCTTGCCCACGGTGACCTGTTGCTCACCGAGACGGGGGAGGTTGTCGAGGTGATCGCCGCAGAGGAAGAGCTTTACGAAGTGGCGCCGAAAGACCGCCTGCATCTCGTCGAACTCGCCTGGCATCTCGGCAACCGACATCTTACGGCCCAGATCGAGGAGGGGCGCATCCTCATCCTGCGTGACCACGTGATCCGCGACATGCTGGTCGGACTCGGCGCTCTGGTTCGGGATGTTTCCGAACCATTCCATCCGGTGCGGGGCGCCTATCACAGTGCCGGTCACGACCACGGGCATCACAACCATAACCATGGCTGAGACGGCCTCGCCCGAAGCGCTGGTCCGGCTGATGACCTGGCTCTCGCCGGCCTTTCCTGTCGGGGCCTTCTCCTATTCCGGCGGGCTGGAGCAGGCGGTGGCCGATGGCGATGTCCGCGATGCGGGCACTCTTCGAGATTGGCTCGCGAGCCTTTTGGCGCACGGCGCGCTCTGGAACGATGCGGTGCTCTTTGCGGAAGCGCACCGCTCCGTCGAAGATGCTGAGCGGCTTGCCGCCGTTGCGGCCCTTGCGGAAGCCCTCTCGGGCTCGGCGGAGCGCCATCGCGAGACCATGCTGCAGGGCGAGGCTTTTCTTGCCGCCGCGGCAGGTTGGCCGCATGCGGTGCTGGCCACGCTTGGCGAGGCGGCCGCCTATCCGATCGCGGTCGGTGCGGTTTCAGGCGGGCATGGCATTGCCGCCGAGACGGCGCTTGCGGCCTATCTCCATGCGGTCGCCTCCAATCTTGTCTCCGTTGCGATCCGCTGCAGCGTCATCGGCCAGCGCGACGGCGTGGCAACACTTGCCGGGCTGGAGGCTCGGATCCTCGCGTTCGCCGCCGCGGCCGCCCGCTCGACGCTCGATGACCTCGGCTCCGCCACCGTGCGAGCCGATATTGCCAGCCTCAAACATGAGACGCTGACCACCAGGCTGTTTCGCTCGTGAGCACGCTGGTTGCGGCGCTCGCGCGGGGAGGGTGGCCGTGATCAGAGACGCCGGAGCGCCTCGGGATCGCCGATGTGGACGAGGCGGCCGCGCACGGTGACGCCATGGTCGCGCAGCATCGAGAAGGCTCGTGAAAGAGCTTCGGGGGCGAGGCCGAGTTTTCCGGCAAGCAGGCTTTTCTGGTAGGGCAGGCGGAAGCTGACGGCCTTGCCATCCTGTGGGCAATGGCCAAGCAGATAGCGGGCGACACGTTGCGGCGCCGTGTGGAGCCGGTCGTTGGCGAGGCAGCCGAAAACCTTGGCAAGCTGGGCGGAGACGGCATCGGTCAGCGCTACCGCCAGATCCGGCCGGCGGTTGGCGATGTCGCGCACGCGCTTCAGGTCGAAACGCGCGATGAGGGCGGGCTCCGCGGCCTGGGCGGTTGCGGCATAGCGTCCGCCATCGAGCACCACGCTGGCGCCGACGAGATCACCCGGGCCATAGAGTTCGACGTCAGCCTCGCGGCCATCCGGATCTAGCTTGTAGAGACGGATGTAGCCGGACAGAACGCAATGCAGCATGTCGGCGGGCTCGCCCTCGCGAAACAGGATCTGCCGCGCGGGCAGGTTGCCGATGATAGCGATCTCCATCATGGCCGCGACGCTTTCGACCCCAAGCATCGACAGCAGTCCGGAATTCAGAAGGGTTTCCCGTTCCCGGGCACCGGGTTTCATCAGCCTGTTCATCGATCTCACTCCATGCTCCCGCAGGCGTCGTTCGGTCTTCGATGACAGGACGATAGTCGAGGGTGGGCAAGCGCGAATTGATTTCGATCAATGAACATGAAAACGGCCGGTTCGTTTCGACGAACCGGCCGTTTTCGATCTGGGGTCGCGGCTGCCTATTCGGCAGCGAGTGTCGAGTGGTGCACGACACTGAGGTGGTTGCGCTCGCCGCCCTTCTTCTTCTCGAGCGTTTCGATGCGCTTTTCGAGGTCGGACACGTCGCGCGCCGTCTGGTCGGCAAGGCGGGTCAGTGCCTCCGGCTCCATCGCCAGCAGTTCATCGTCCTTCTTGCCGACGAAGCGGCCGAAGACCCAGCCGAGCAGGCGCGACAGGTCGTCCATGATGAGGAAGAACGACGGCACGACGACGAGCGACAGAACGGTCGAGACGATGATGCCGCCGATCACCGCGATCGCCATGGGCGAGCGGAACGAGCCGCCTTCGCCGACGCCGAGCGCGGACGGCAGCATGCCGGCCGACATGGCAATCGAGGTCATGACGATCGGTCGCGCGCGCTTGCGGCCCGCCTCGATCATCGCTTCCACGCGGTGCATGCCGTGGTTGACCATCTCGATGGCGAAGTCGACGAGCAGGATCGCATTCTTCGTCACGATGCCCATCAGCATCAGGATGCCGATCAGAACGGGCATGGAAAGCGCGTTCTGCGTCAGGATCAGGCCCGCCGCCACGCCGCCGATGGCGAGCGGCAGCGAGAGCAGGATGGTGAAGGGCTGGATCACGTCCTTGAAGAGCAGGATCAGCACCATCAGCACGAGCAGCAGGCCGAGCAGCATGGCATTGCCGAAGGATTGCTGCATCTCGCCCTGGATTTCCGCATCACCGCTTTCGCTGAATTGCACGGTCGGCGGCATGTCGATGCTGTTGGCGATCTCCTTGAAACGGCCGGTTGCCGTGTCGAGTGCAACGCCCTGCTGGAGGTCGGAACCGATCGAGATGACACGGTTGCGGTTGTGCCGCTTGATCGAGCTCGGCCCTTCCGAATAGTCGATATCCGCGACGGTGGAGAGCGGCACGACCTGGCCGCTCGCCGCCTGGATCTTCAGGTTGCGGATGGCGGCAAGGTCGGTGCGGAAGCCGCGGTCGACCTGCACGCGGATCGGGATCAGCCGGTCATCCAGCGAGACCTTGCTGAGCTGGGCGTCGATATCGCCGATGGTGGCGACGCGCACCACTTCGGCGATCTGCGCCGTGGTGATGCCGAGGCGGGCCATCTGCTCGTCACGCGGGCGGATCTGCAGTTCCGGCCGCGGCAGCGAGCCTTCCGAGCTGACATTGGACAGGACCGGATCGGCACGCAGCTTGGATTCCAGCACGGCGACGGTGTTGTTGAGATCCGCCTCGTTGTTGGAAAGCAGGTTGAACGCCAGGTCGCGCTCGCCACGGTCGTTGAGCTTGATGATGCGCACGTCCGGGATCTGGCGCAGGGTCGCGAAGATTTCCTTCTCGATATCCCACTGCGGCCGCAGACGGCCGTGCGCTTCCATCTTCGGCAGATACTGGCCGATGACCGGAATGCGGCCGATGACATCGTTCACCAGCTTGTAGGTCAGCGAGTGTTCCAGCTTGTCGAGGATGACCGTGATCGAGGCGCGGCGCAGTTCCAGGTCACCCTTCGGCGAGGAGCCGCCGAGCACGAAGACGCTTTCGACGCCGTTGATGTCCTTGACCCGCTCGTAGATCTGCGTGGTCGTGCGATCGGTATCCGCAAGCATGGCATCCGGCGGCAGCTCCACCGAGAGAACGACGCGCGAGGCGTCTTCCGGCGGCAGGAAACTGCCGGGAACGGTGGCAAGCAGCATGACCGAACCGACCAGGAAGGCGAAGGCGGCGATCAGCGTCAGGTAGCGGGCATACCACTTGTTCGTCGTCGTGCTGACGAGCCAGGTATAGGAGCGCATGAAGACGCCTTCCTTCTCCTCGCCATGTCCGTCCCCATCGCCCGAGCGCATGAGATAGGCCGCCATGACCGGCGTGATGAGGCGCGCCACCGCGAGCGAGAAGAACACCGAGACGGCCACCGTCAGGCCGAACTGGATGAAGTACTGGCCAGGAATGCCCGGCATGAACGACACCGGCACGAAGACGGCAATGATGGTGAAGGTCGTGGCGATGACGGCGAGGCCGATTTCGTCGGCGGCCTCGATCGCCGCCTTGTAGGGAGACTTGCCCATGCGGATGTGCCGCGCGATGTTCTCGATTTCTACGATGGCGTCGTCGACGAGGATGCCCGTCGCGAGCGTCAGCGCGAGGAACGAGACCAGGTTCAGCGAGAAGCCGAGCATGTCCATCACGAAGAAGGTCGGGATAACCGACAGCGGCAGGGCGACGGCGGAGATCAGCGTCGCGCGCCAGTTGCGCAGGAAGAGGAGGACCACGGCAACGGCGAGAAGCGCGCCCTCGAGCAGCGTGTGGAGTGCTGCTTCATAGTTGCCGTAGGTGAAATAGACCGCGTCATCGACCAACTGGATCGACACGTCAGGATATTGCTTGCGCACCTTTTCCAGCGATTCGGCGACCGATTCGGCGACGGTCACTTCACTGGCCCCCTTGGAGCGGAAGACGGCGAAGGTCACCACTGGGTTGCCGTTGAAACGTGAGAAGGAGCGCGGCTCCTCATAGGTGTCGGTGACCGTGCCGAGTTCCGAAAGGCGCACGAAGCGGTTGTTCGGCAGCGCGATCATCGTGTTCGTCAGTTTCTCGACGGAGCGGGCGTCGCCGAGGGTACGGATCGCCTGCTCGGCGCCGGCAATCTGGCCGCGGCCGGAACCGGAATCCGCATTCATGCTGCGGATCTGACGGTTCACGTCGGCGGCAGTAATGCCGAAGGAGTCGAGCTTGTCGGCGTTGAGGTCGATGCGCACCTCGCGGTCGGCGCCGCCGAAGCGGTCGATCTTGCCGATGCCGGGCCGGCCCTGCAGCGCGCGCTTGACCTTGTCGTCGACGAACCAGGACAGTTCTTCCAACGTCATGTTCGGCGAGAAGACGGCGAAGGACTGGATTGCCTGGCCTTCCACGTCGATCTTGGTGACGACCGGCTCTTCGATTGACGCCGGCAGGTCGCTGCGGATGCGGTCGATCGCATCCTTGACGTCCTGAAGCGCCTGGTTCGTCGGCTTTTCGATCTCGAAGAGCACGGAAGTGACCGAGCTGCCGTCCGTCACGGTAGAGGTGATGTCGTCCACCCCTTCGATGCCGGCGACGGCGTCCTCGATCTCCTTGGTGACCTGCACTTCCAGTTCCGCCGGGGCGGCGCCGCTCTGTGTCACGCTGATGGCGATGACCGGGACGTCGATGTTCGGGAAGCGCGTGATGGGCAGCGCGTAAAAGGATTGGATGCCGACATACATCAGCAGGAAAAACGCGAGCAGCGGCGCAATCGGATTGCGAATGGACCAAGCTGAAAAGTTCATGTCCCCAAAGTCCTCGATAAGAGACCAGACGTACTTCAGGCTCCGGCCCCGTCCGGATCACCCGTCATGCTACCGGGCGCCCCAGCCCGGCATTCGCCTCCGCATGCTGCGGAGGCGGCTCCCCTTGGGAGCCTTCACGTCATTTCGTTGCCGAAGCCTGTTCGGCCTTGACTGGATTGACCTTGTCGCCATCGCGAACATAGGCACCGGCCTTGGCGACGACTTCATCGCCTTCCTTGAGGCCGCTGACGATCTCGATAACCTGGCCGTCCTGAACGCCGGTTTCGACCGGCACCAGCGTGACCACGCCGTTCTCGACCTTGCGGGCCACCGTCTTGCCGTCCGTCGTCGTGATGGCCGAGAGCGGGAGCACGATGCCCTGCTTCTCCTCCACGATGATCTCCGCATTGGCGAACATGCCGGCGCGTGCTTTGCCGGGATCGTCGAAGCGGATGAAGACGCGGCCGAGACGGCTCTGCGCGTCGAGCGTCGGCTCGACGAGGCGGATTTCGCCAGTGACTTCGGCAGCGCCGCCGGCAAGCGTGATGGTCGCCTTCTGGCCAGGTGCGAGCTTGAGGATGCCGTCCTCGGAAACGTCGGCCTTCAACTCAATCGCGCCATCCTGGATGACGGTGAAGAGTGGCGATGCGGCACCGCTCGCGATCGCGCCAACCTTGGCCGTGCGGGCGGAGACGATGCCGGCAACCGGCGACTTCACCGCCGTGCGGGCCAGTTTCAAGTTGATGTCGTCGATCTGCGATTGGGCGACCTTGATATCGGCCTGCGAAACGCCGATCGCCTGTTCGGCGGAGTTGACGCGGGCAAGGGCCGCATCTGCTGCCGCCGTAGCCTGCTCGGCGGTGGCCTGCGACTGAGAGCCGGACTTGACGAGTTTCAGCGCGCGGTCGCGCGTGCGCACGGCATCGTCCGCATTGGCCTTTGCCTCGACGAACTGCGCCTTGATCTGTGCAAGGGCCGCTTCAGCCTTGGCGAGCGAGGCTTCGGTCTGGCTCTTCTCGAGGATAAGAGCATCGTCGTTGAGCGTGGCGAGCGTGCCGTTGGCCTCGACCGTGTCGCCGACGTCTGCGGCGAGCGTGCGGATGGACAGGCCGTCGACGAGCGGTGTGACATAGACTTCATCGACCGCCTGGACCGTGCCGGTCGCAATCACCCGGTCGATGATGGTGCGGGTTTCAGCGGCGGTGACGACGATGGCGGGCAGGTTCTGCACCTGCTGGGTCGTATCGGCTTCGCCCGTTGCCGCATCGGCGGCGAAAGCAGTCATCGGGCCGGCCGTCATGAACGCGACGACGGAAAGAGAGAGAACCTTCATGTGTCCAGAAGCCATAGGCCGAACTTTCTCAAAAGCATGACTTTATGATTGCAGGCCGGATATTTTTTGTGTTCTACCGGACCGAATTCCCAAGCAATATGGCGGACACGGAGTGGCTCCCCTGCCTCTCCTCGCTCCCACGTTGCCGACTATGTAATCAGCGTCCATTGCCCTTACAAGGGGCAACGAAATGGTGCCTCATTATTTTATGCGTTTGGCTTTTCGATGGCAATCGCGGCGTGCTGTCGCAGGTCCCGCCCAAAACAAAACGTGCGGGACAGGGTCCCGCACGCCGCAATTTCTGACGAAATGGACTATTTCAGCGCTTCGTCCGTGACGGCATGCGTCCAGGCGCCTTCCGGCTCCTTGGAGATGACCGGGTCGGAACCGCCGGCGAGCAGCGAGGCCACGGTGCGCTTGTAATCCGCCTCGTCGAGGGCGCCGTTGGAGCCGGCAGTCAGCTTTGCGACCTCGCCCATCATGAACTTCTGGTGCGCTTCGGTCTGCGCGCCGGTCGAGTCGTTTTCGAGAACGATTCCAGCGGCTTCGTCCGGGTTCGCTTCAGCGTATTTCCAGCCCTTCATGGACGCGCGCACGAACTTGACCATCTTCTCCTTGAAGGCCGGATCGGCGAGCTTGTCTTCCAGCACGTAGAGACCATCTTCGAGTGTGGCGACGCCCTGGTCCTCATACTTGAAGGTCACGAGATCCTCGGCCTTGATGCCGGCATCGAGAACCTGGCCGTACTCGTTGTAGGTCATGGTGGAGATGCAGGCGGCCTGCTTCTGGATCAGCGGATCGACGTTGAAGCCCTGTTTCAGGACCGTCACGCCCTCCGGCCCGCCATCCGTCGGGATCTTCAGATGCGCCATCCAGGAGAGGAACGGATATTCGTTGCCGAAGAACCAGACGCCGAGCGTTTTGCCCTTGAAGTTTTCCGGGCCGGTGACGCCGGATTCCTTCAAACAGGTGAGCATCATGCCGGACGATTTGAACGGCTGGGCGATATTGACGAGCGGCACGCCCTTTTCGCGGGTGGCAAGGGCAGACGGCATCCAGTCGACGATGACATCGGCACCGCCGCCGGCGATAACCTGCGCGGGGGCGATATCCGGTCCGCCCGGCTTGATTTCGACGTCGAGGCCTTCTTCTTCGTAGTAGCCCTTGTCTTTCGCGACGTAGTAACCGGCGAACTGGGCCTGGGTGACCCATTTCAGCTGGAGCGTCACCTTGTCGGCGGCCTCGGCCTGGAACGCGGCAAGCGAGAAGGCGCTTGCCAGAAGCAGCGATGCGATCTTCGTTTTCATGTCAGTTCCCTCTTTCTTTCTTATTTTACGCCTGCCCACCACGGACAGACGGGTGCCAGAACGTGACGACCCGCTCGATGAGCGCGACGATCCCGTAAAAGGCGGAGCCAGCCACCGCGGCAACCGCGATTTCGGCCCAAACCATGTCGACATTCATGCGGCCCACTTCCGTGGAGATGCGGAAACCCATGCCGACGATGGGCGTCCCGAAGAATTCGGCGACAATCGCGCCGATCAGCGCGAGCGTGGAGTTTATCTTGAGCGCGTTGAAGATGAAGGGCCAGGCGGCGGGAAGACGCAGCTTGACGAGGGTTTGGAACCAGTCGGCGGCGTAGGTGCGCATCAGGTCGCGCTCCATGTGGCTCGTCGCCGCAAGGCCGGAGACCGTGTTCACCAGCATGGGGAAGAAGGTCATGATGACGACGACGGCAACCTTCGACTGCCAGTCGAAGCCGAACCACATGACCATGATGGGCGCCACGCCGATGACCGGTAGCGCCGAGACGAAATTGCCGAGCGGCAGCAAACCCTTCTGCAGGAACGGCGAGCGGTCGATGAGGATCGCGACGAGGAAGCCGAGCCCGCAGCCCAACGCGTAGCCGACGAGCACGGATTTCAGGAAGGTCTGGCGGAAATCCGCCCAGAGCGTCGGCACGGAGTTGATCAGCCGCGCCCAGATCATGCTCGGCGGCGGCAACAGCACGGAGGGCACGTTGAAACCGCGCACGATGCCTTCCCAGAGCACGAGGATGGTCGCACCGAAAATCAGCGGGACGGCGATGCGGGCAGTGCGGTCCGCCACCGGGTTCGCGAATTTCTGGCGCACCAGCCATTCGTTGAAGGCCCAGGCGGCGAGCCAGAAGACGATTGCGGCTGCGAGGATGGAAAGGTTCATGCCCGCGCCCCCATGCGTTTGAGGACGAGGGAGTGGGCGAAGCCGACGATGATGACGAGCAGGGCAGCGACGGCCGCGGCCATGAAGAGGGCCGCCCAGATCTGCACCGTCTGGCCGTAGTAGGAGCCGGCCAGCAGGCGCGCGCCGAGGCCGGCGACGGCGCCCGTCGGCAGCTCACCGACGATGGCGCCGACAAGCGAGATGGCGATCGCCACCTTCAGCGAGGTGAAGAGGTAGGGCATCGAGGCGGGCCAGCGCAGTTTCCAGAAGGTCTGCGACGAGGAGGCATGATAGGTGTGCATCAGGTCGAGCTGGATCTGCTCGGGACTGCGCAGCCCCTTCACCATGCCGACGACGACCGGAAAGAAGGACAGATAGGTCGAGATCAGTGCCTTCGGCATCAGGCCGGAAATGCCGACGGCGTTCAAGACGACGATGATCATCGGGGCGATGGCGAGGATCGGGATCGTCTGGCTGGCGATGACCCACGGCATCAGCGACCGGTCCATCGCGCGGTTGTGCACGATGGCGATGGCAAGCAGGATGCCGAGCACGGTGCCCATGGCAAAGCCCATCAGCGTCGCGGAGAGCGTGATGCCGGCATGGTAGACAAGGCTGCGCTTCGAGGTGATCGCCTTGTTGACGGTCGTATCCCACAGTTCGGCGAAAACCTGGTGCGGCGCCGGCAGCACGGGGCGTTCCTGCGCCATGGTGTTCGGCAGAAGTTCCATGAAGCTGATCGTCGTTCCGGCGCGCGCGGCGGTGTCGCGCTCGAAGGGCGCGTTCAGCACAACGACGAAGGCATACCAGAGCGCGATGAGGGCCAGCAGGACAGTGCTGATCGGAAGCAGGCGGTCGCGGAAGAAGCTTGCCTCACCCATCGCTCAGCTCCGCGCCGTGGTGGGCAGCAGCATCAGCCCCATGGCCAGAATGCCGAGGCCGACGCCGGCAAGCTGGGTGCTGCTCAGCCGCTCGCCGAAGAAGATGAAGGCGATGACGTTGATGAGCAGAAGCTGGGTGATGGCGGAGAGCGAAATGGCAATGCCGAGCCCGCCCTCGCGCATCAGCTTCAGCATCATCAGGTTGCCGACGATGTAGAGCGCCATGGAGAGCAGCAGATAAAGGATGTTCGTGGTGCCGACATAAGCGCGCGATGACGTGGCTGCACCGATGAACACGGCCGTCGCGCCGAACAGCCAGAGCATATAGGAGAGCTTCATCAGGCGTGCTCCTCATAGCTGTGGCCGGCGCGCAGGCCCTCGCGCACCCGGTGAGCGATCTCCAGGAATTCCGGCGTTTCGCGGATGCCGAGCGGGCGGTCCTTCGGCAGCGGCGAATCGATGATATCGGTGACGCGGCCGGGGCGAGGACTCATGACGACGATCTTCGTCGAGAGATACACGGCCTCGGGGATCGAGTGGGTGACGAAGCAGATCGTCTTCTGGGTCGCCGCCCAGAGTTTCAGAAGCTGTTCGTTGAGATGGTCGCGCACGATCTCGTCGAGCGCGCCGAAGGGCTCGTCCATCAGGAGCAGGTCGGCATCGAAGGCAAGCGCGCGGGCGATCGAGGCCCGCTGCTGCATGCCGCCGGAAAGCTGCCAGGGATACTTTTTGCCGAAGCCGGTGAGGTTGACGAGGTCGAGCGTGCGCGCGACGCGTGCCTTCTGTTCGTCACGCGAGTGGCCCATGATCTCCAGCGGCAGGGCGATGTTCTTTTCGATCGTGCGCCAGGGATAGAGTGCTGCGGCCTGGAAGACGTAGCCATAGGCGCGACGCTTGCGGGCGTCCTCCGGCGACAGGCCATTGACGGTGATCGTGCCGGAGGTCGGTTTTTCCAGATCGGCGATGACGCGCAGGAAGGTGGTCTTGCCGCAGCCGGAGGGGCCTATGAAGGAGACGAAATCGCCCTTTTCGACGGTCAGGTTGACGCCGGTCAGCGCCGTGACCGGGCCATCGGCGGTCTGGAAGGTAAGGCCGAGATCTTTTGCAGAAACAACGGTATCGGAGACGGGCATGCTGGTCATCTTTCGGCGCCCCGCACGGCGCGGTTTTCGGCAGACTGCATGTCCCTTCGCGGCATTGCAATCGGCATTGTCTGCAGTATCACTTTGGGCACGGAATTCTTTCGGGGGATGGGGCGATGGCAGTGGAAACGAAGGCGGAATGCCGGGTGGTGCGGCCGGGCAGCACCTATGACGGCAAGCAGGGGTTCAGCTATTTCGAGGGTATTGCCCGCGAGAGCGTGGGAGCGTCGGGCATCTGCATGCATCTCCTGACGATACCTCCGGGCGGGCGGGCGAAGGCGCATATGCATGAGAGCCACGAGACGGCGATCTACATGCTCTCCGGCGAGGCGCATACCTGGTACGGCGAGCGGCTGGAAAACCACGT
This sequence comes from Shinella kummerowiae, assembly GCF_009827055.1. GTDB lineage: Bacteria > Pseudomonadota > Alphaproteobacteria > Rhizobiales > Rhizobiaceae > Shinella > Shinella kummerowiae. The sequence goes on along the minus strand of NZ_WUMK01000015.1, from coordinate 15,582 downwards.
CGTCGTCAAGGCGGGCGAGATGTTCTACATCCCCGCCGGCGTGCCGCATCTGCCCGCCAATCTTTCCGACCAGCCGGCTTCGGCGGTCATTGCCCGGACAGACCCCCACGAGCAGGAGAGCGTGGTGCTTCTGCCGCATCTCGAGGCGCTGGTTTCGGTCTAGGGCGAAGGCACCCCCCTCTGTCCTGCCGGACATCTCCCCCACAAGGGGGGAGATCGGAAGAAGGCCCCGTCGTGCCCAAACGCAAACACTCTGCTTGCGGAAAACCGCTCGCTTCCCAGGAGGCAAAGAGAGCGCTTCCAGCCAATCTCCCCCCTTGTGGGGGAGATGTCCGGCAGGACAGAGGGGGGTATATCTGCGCCCCTCAACCTTCATTTCTTGCACCGCATGATGGGCCCCCAGCGCGTCCCATCCGGAAAGCTGACCGTGTAGCCGCCATTGTCCGGCGTCAGCGTCAGGTCGTAGGGCGTGACCTCTTCCATGCCTTCTTCGTGGCATTCGGCCGCAATCTTCGTGGCGCCGCCCACCTGTTCACCTTCGCCCTTGAATTCGCAGTAGGAAGCCGCAGTGGTCACGCCATCCCTGTTCAGCAGGAAGAAGAAATCCGCACCGGAGGATTCGCCGGTGGTCGCATAGCGGCAGCCTTCCTCGTCTCCATAGCTGCCGTCGATGATATCGGCTGCCGCCCCCGCCGGTCCGGCGAGTGCAATACCAAGGAGAAGGGCGAGGAGGGGGCGACCGGGAGGCATCAGACGCCGCTCGCCGGAATGCCGCTGCGCTCCACCTTGCGCGGCGCGGTGATTTCCTTCCAGGTCGACAGCGCCTTGTTGACCGCCGTGAAGGGGTCGCGCTTGACGAACTGGCCGTGGCCCTCGCGCGTCTTCACCGTGCTCTCCTCGATGGCGACCACGCCGCGCGTCAGCGTGTAGCGCGGCAGGCCCACCACCTCCTTGCCTTCGAAGACGTTGTAATCGATCGAGGATTGCTGGCTCTTGGCGGAAATGGTTTTTGCGCGCTTCGGGTCCCAGACGACGATATCCGCATCGGCGCCGACGAGGATCGCGCCCTTCTTGGGGTAGACATTGAGGATCTTGGCGATGTTGGTGGAGGTGACGGCCACGAACTCGTTCATCGTCAGCCGTCCGGTGTTGACGCCGTTGGTCCAGAGCATCGGCATGCGGTCTTCGAGGCCGCCGGTGCCATTGGGGATTTTGCGGAAATCGCCGGCACCTGTGCGCTTCTGGTCGGTGGTGAAGGCGCAATGGTCGGTGGCGACCACCTGCAGCGAACCGCTCGCAAGGCCGGCCCAGAGCGAATCCTGATGCTGCTTGTTGCGGAAGGGCGGGCTCATGACGCGGCGCGCGGAATGGTCCCAATCCTTGTTGAAATATTCGCTTTCGTCGAGCGTCAGGTGCTGGATCAACGGCTCGCCATAGACGCGCATGCCGTTCTGGCGGGCGCGGCGGATGGCTTCATGCGCCTGTTCGCAGGAGGTGTGCACGACATAGAGCGGGCTGCCCGCCATGTCGGCGATGATGATGGCGCGGTTCGTCGCCTCGCCTTCGACGGAGGGCGGGCGCGAATAGGCGTGTCCTTCGGGACCGTTGTTGCCCTCGTCCATCAGCTTCGTCTGCATGGCGGCGACGACATCGCCGTTTTCCGCATGCACAAGGGGGAGGGCGCCGAGGGCGGCGCAACGCTGGAACGAGGCGAACATCTCGTCGTCGTTCACCATCAGCGCGCCCTTGTAGGCCATGAAGTGCTTGAAGGTGTTGATGCCCTTTTCCTCGACGATCGCCTTCATCTCGTCGAACACCTGCTCGCCCCACCAGGTGACGGACATGTGGAAGGAATAGTCGCAGTTGGCGCGGGTCGACTTGTTGTCCCAGCGCTTCAGCGCGTCGAGCAGCGACTGGCCGGGATCGGGCAGGCAGAAATCGACCACCATGGTCGTGCCGCCGGCAAGTCCGGCGCGCGTGCCGCTCTCGAAATCATCGGCCGAATAGGTGCCCATGAAGGGCATTTCCAGATGCACATGCGGATCGATGCCGCCCGGCATGACATAACAGCCTGCCGCATCCAGCACGTCGTCGCCCGAGAGATTGGGGCCGATCTCGACGATCTTCCCGCCGTCGATCTTGACGTCCGCCTTGTAGGTCAGGTCGGCGGTGACAATGGTTCCGCCTTTGATGACTGTGCTCATGATGTCACTCCCGAGTTCTATAACAACCCCTGTGATATCAGGGCGTCACGATCCAATCTGCCTTCGATTATTATTTCCGAACTAAGTTGCCCGTCTTTATGCAGAGAGTTTGCTGCTAGCCAAACTTTCCACTTAGGGTTCTTCAGTAGGAACAGTGCTAGTTCTTCTACGGTTTTGAAGCGCTCACTAGCTGGGGTAATGTTTTCACCGGGAGGGAACGCCAAATAGTAGCCGTCTCTGGGAGTGGCTTCTCTCCCGCAGGCTTTTCTATAGACTCTCACTCCGCAATCCCCGCCGTCTCGATCACCGCATGCAGCAGCACATCGGCGCCGGCGGCGGCCCATTCCTTCGAAATGTCCTCCGCCTCGTTGTGCGAAAGGCCGCCGACGCAGGGGCACATGATCATCGTGGCGGGTGCCACCTTGGCGGCCCAGCAGGCGTCGTGGCCGGCGCCGGAGATGAGGTTCATATGGCTGTAGCCGAGGTCTTCGGCAGCCTTGCGCACGGTCGCGACCAATGTCGGATCGAAGGTGATCGGGTCGAAATGGCCGACCGCCTCGACGGAGCAGCCGACGCCGAGCGTCGCGCAGATTTTCGGCGCTTCCGCTTCGATGCGGGCGCGCATGCCGTCGAGCTTGGCCTGGTCTGGCGATCGGATGTCGACGGTGAAGACGACTTTTCCGGGCAGCACGTTGCGCGAATTCGGCGAGAAAAACACCTGGCCGACACCGCCAACGGCGCCCGGCTGGTTTTCCATGGCGACGGTCTGCACCATCTCCAGGATGCGCGACATGGCAAGCCCGGCATTGACGCGCATCGCCATCGGCGTCGAGCCGGTATGCGCCTCGCGGCCGGTCAGCGTGAATTCCAGCCACCACAGGCCCTGGCAGTGGGTGACGACGCCGATCTGCTTTTCCTCTGCCTCAAGGATCGGCCCCTGTTCGATATGATATTCGAAATAGGCGTGCATCTTGCGCGCGCCGACCTCTTCGTCGCCGACCCAGCCAATGCGCTTCAACTCGTCGCCAAACGTCTTGCCGTCCGGGTCCTTGCGGCCATAGGCATAGTCTTGAGTATGCACGCCGGCGAAGACGCCGGAGGCGAGCATGGCGGGGGCGAAGCGGGCGCCTTCCTCATTCGTCCAGTTGGTGACGACGATGGGGTGCTTCGTCCTTATGCCGAGATCGTTCATCGAGCGGATGACTTCGAGGCCGGCCAGCACGCCGAGCACGCCGTCATATTTGCCGCCGGTCGGCTGGGTATCGAGATGCGAGCCGACATAGACGGGCAGCGCATCCGGGTCGGTGCCCGCGCGCGTCATGAACATGTTGCCCATCGTGTCGACGCCCATGGTGAGGCTTGCGGCGTCGCACCAGGTCTGGAAGAGGCGGCGGCCTTCGGCGTCGGAATCGGTCAGCGTCTGGCGATTGTTGCCGCCGGCAATGCCGGGGCCGATCTTCGCCATGTCCATGAGGGAATCCCACAGGCGGTCCGCGTTGACACGCATGTTTTCGCCAGGTGCGGCCATGTCTATGCTCCCACGTCTTCAGGCTCTTGCAGCCTCGATTTGTTCCCACCGGCTGGCGGCGCGATTGTTTGTTTTGCGCCTTCCGATCAGAGCAGTTGCCTTTACTTGATAACTGTCTGATAATTTGACCGGTTGGTAAACATTACAGCTTCCGTAGCGGCACTCAAGCCGAAAAACCAAAAAGCATTCGGGTGCGCCCAAGAAAATGGCGGCTGTTTAAACTGGTGAATTTGGCGGCACTTTTCCGGTCCAACGGTCAAGGCCGAGGGGGCGACATGGCACTACCGAGGGCGGCGAGGACTCAACGGCGTACGCGCATCCAGGAGGCGAAGGAGGAGCAGATCCTCGAGGCGGCGCTGGAGGTGTTTTCACTGCATGGCTTCCGCGGCGCCACAGTCGACCAGATCGCCGAGGTGGCCGGCATGTCCAAGCCGAACCTGCTCTACTATTTCCGCACCAAGGAGGCGATGCACCGCTCTCTGATCACCCGCGTGCTCGATACCTGGCTCGACCCGCTGCGCGAGTTCGATGCGGAGGGCAATCCGGTGTCGGAAATCCGCAGTTACATTCGCCGCAAGCTGGAAATGGCGCGCGATTTTCCGCGCGAAAGCCGGCTGTTCGCCAATGAAATCCTGCAAGGGGCGCCGAACATCGAGGATGAGCTGAAAGGGCCGCTGAAGTCATTGGTGGATGAGAAGGCGGAGGTCATCCGTGCCTGGGCGAAGGCGGGCAAGATCGCCAAATGCGACCCCTACCACCTGATCTTCTCGATCTGGTCGACGACCCAGCACTATGCCGACTTCGACGTACAGGTGCGCGCGGTGCTCGGACAGGATCAAGCCGGCGAAGGGCGGTTCGAGGATGCGGCGCGCTTCCTCGAACAGCTCTTCCTCAGTGGTCTCCACGTCAGCGAGTAGCCGGCGTCGTTTTTCCTTTCACCGGTTCGGCCTTCGGCTGGCCGAACAGGCTGGCGACGATCTGTTCCCGTTCGCGCCAGAGTGCGGGTAGGGCCAGCAGTGCGATGCAGACGACGGCAATGGTGGTCTTGGTGAGCTGCGACAGTTCCGCCGTGCGCCCATCGGCATAATAGACCGCATAGACGATGGCGACGTGCCAGACATAGACCTGCAGCGAATGACGACCGAGCAGGCGCAGGAAGCGCAGCGTGAAGACGGTGGTGACGCCGTTTGCCAGCCTGCGCACCCACATATTGTGGTGTTTCGGCCCGGCGATCAGCAGCCAGGTGAGACCGGTTGCGACGGCGGCAAAGTTTATCAGATAGACCGGACCGAAATCCGCGCGGATTTCCATCGTCGCGAACTTGTCGAGCACCGATTGCGGCAGCAGATCCCAGGCGGTGATGATGCGCAGCGGCAGGAAGAACAGGCAGATGGCGAGCGCCGCCTTCGGCAGCAGCGTCTTTTCCGGCGCAAAAATGCGTCCCCAGTCGATCTTGTCCTGAGCGGTCAGCGCGCCGATCACCATCGCGGAGAAGAAGACGATCTGCCAGCCGAGCATGTTGAAGCTCGCGCGGATGCCCTGTCCGTCCGAGCCGGTGAAGAGGCTGTTCAGGGGATCGGTGACGAAGCGTTGCAGGCCGAGCTGCGCCGCCATCCAGACGATCAGCGAGCCGGCCAGCACATGCGCCCACTTTCCGCGCAGGCACAGCCAGACGAGCGGCGGCGCAAAGAGCATGTAGACGATATATTGCGGCAGGATGTCCATGAAGGTCGGTTGGAACAGGAAGGTAGCGATGGCCGCCAGCCGCAAAGGCTCGTCGAAATTCGTGTAACCGAGCCAGTTGTACCAGAGCTTGTAGGCATCGGGCAGGACCATCTGGACGATGAGAACCGCCATCACCGTGCCCATCGCATACCGGTAGAGCTCGAAAGCGCGGTTGCGCAGGAGTTGCCGGCCGGTTTCATAGCCCGACTTCAGCATCTTGCGCGCATAGACCATGCCGATCAGCAGGCCGGAGAGGAAGACGAAGCCCTGCGCGTCCTCGACAAAGGCGAACTGGCGATGGTTGACCTCCATCATCCAGTAGCCCCCGACAAAAATCAGGTGGTTGATCAGCATGAAGACGAGGAAATAGCCCCGCATGCCGTCTATGATTTCAAATCGCTTCAAAATATGCGCTCCGTCGATACTCACCGTGCGCCCCAACGGGGCCGCAACGCACGAGGTGACGGATCGTTCCGAAAAAAATCAGTCTGGCAGAAAAGCCATCAGCGCGAGGCCGCAGGCTGTGACAAGCGCACCAGCAAGCACCGGCAGGCTCGCCCAGCCGTGGCCAAGCAGGCCTTCCAGCAGAATGATGAAGCTCGGGGTCAGATAGCCGTAGCCGAGCACCTTCGAGGCAGGCAGGCGCATCGAGGCATATTGCAACAGCAGGAAGGTAAAGGCCGTGGTGACGACGGCGAGATAGGCGACGGCGGCGTAGACGGCCAGCGGCAGGGCAGAGAAATCCGTCTCGATCAGGCCGCGAATGCCGGGCGGCACGAGCCAGAGCGCCGCGCCGACCGTCACCCAGAAGCCGAATGCGACGGCCGGTTCGCCGCGGTCGAAGCGGCGGATCAGCGGCACGTAGAGGGCGTGGCAGATGACGCCTGCGAAAAAGATCATCTCGCCGGTGCCGATGTCGAAGGACAGGATGGCACCGATATTGCCACGAAAGATCACCCAGACCGCGCCGGCTGCGGCGATGATCAGGCCGGCGAGCACGCCGGGCCGGGTCTTCTGGCCGAGCACGGGCAGCGCGAAGCCGGCGCTCAACAGTGGCATCAGGGTGAAGACGGCGCCGGTTGCGATGGGGCTCGTGAATTCGAGCGCGGTGAACATGGTCAACATGTAGATGGCAATGAGGCCGCCAAGCAAAAGGAAGCGCCAGATCTCTTTCGGCCAGACGGCCGGCACCTTGAAGGCGCCGAAGGCGAGCGCGGCCATGACGACGATCGTCAATATGTAGCGCCAGAGCGTCAGCGGCTCGGCCTCCATGTAGCGCGCGGCCAGCCCGCCGAAGGAGAAGGAACCGGCGATCAGCACCGCGAAGAGCAGCATCGCGAGGTGGCCCTTGAGTTTTTCGCGGCCCCTGGCATGAACGGAAAGGGCCGCGCGGGCCGGCATACGCTTCGTCAAGAAAATCACCCTATTGTCTGCTGCGCGATGCGGTCATAGACCGGTGGGGAGCGATGCGCCACCCCACAGGAATGCCGCAATCTCCGCCCATATGCCGGCGGCACTTGAGAGGACACTTCATGACGACGGCCATCGGCTTCAAGGATACGGACCGCAAGACGAGCGAATTGCTCGAGGACATCATTCACTCGATCAAGGGCGAGCACATCACGCTGCGCGATCTTCTGGCGATGATGGGCGAAAGCGGCCTGCTGTTGCTTTGCGCCTTCCTCTCGCTGCCATTCCTCTTTCCCGTGTCCATTCCGGGCGTCTCGACGGTGTTCGGCGCCGGCATCGTGCTGATCAGCGCGGCGATCACGCTCAACCGGTTGCCCTGGCTGCCGCAAAAGGTCGCCGACCGGCGGCTGGAAAGCGGCAAGCTCCGGCCGGTGCTGGAACGCGGCGTCACGTTCCTGCGCAAGTTCGACCGGTTCTTCAAGCCGCGGCTAACGGGCCTGACCGGCGGCGCCCTCATGAACCGCGTCAACGGCCTTGTGCTGATGGGTGCCGGCATTCTCCTCATGGCGCCGCTTGGCCTCATTCCCTTCTCCAACACACTGCCCGGCGTCGCCATCCTGCTGCTCGCCGCCGGCATTTCGCAGCGCGACGGGCTGGTGGTGCTTGGGGGGTATGTGATGGTGGTTCTGACGATCGTCTATTTCGCGGGGTTAGCGCTGCTGGCCTATAGCGCGGGGCAGAGCTTTAATTTCTTCGGGTGAGAGTTCCATGCCGACCTGTTCCCTGCCGGAGTTCAACAAGTCCTGGCAAGTCGAATGCCATCTTTCACCAACACCTGCTCCAAGGGATGCGCGTTTTTGAGACCGAATCCCTTGATGCTTTTTGTTGTTTTTACATCTCCTGCTTTGGCCATGGAGATGCCAGGGGGGCCGCCTTGGTCCTGCCACCCCATCAGCGCGTGTGACAGCAACAAGGTATGCGTGTCGGTGTCTGGGCCTCCCATGAGTTTTGAACTTCATCCGGCGGAGAATGAGGAAAACAAATATACCCTGAAAGGACTTTACGGCGATGAAGGGTCGGCTGTCGTTTTTCCGGTCATGGAAGATGCCAGACACTTCGTTGAAACCGATCGCTCGGAAAATCGGGCTCCAATTATATTGATTCCAAATAAATTGATGGCCGATGCCTATGGCTTTTCAGCTTACAGAATGGCTGTACGCGGTACAGGTGAACGTTTAATTGTGCCAGAATACTTAAATATAAGCTGTAACAGCGTGCGAAAAGAACGATGAAAGCCAACGCGGGGGCATAACGCTCTCGAATGGCAGTGGGTAAAGGTCTGGCGCGATTACCGCTCACACTGCCACGCTCCCCCGGCGTCGCCATGCTGCTGCTTGCCGCCGGCATCTCGCAACGCGACGGGGCTGGTCGTGCTGACGATCGTGTATTTCGCGGGGCTGGCGCTGCTGGCCTATAGCGCGGGGCAGAGCTTTAATTTCTTCGGGTGAGTTCCGGCTCGCGCGTCTCGGCCGGACCGCAGCAAATCCGCACAACCTCTCGATGACTAAATCGGCAGCACGGCGTCGGGCTTTACATCCCCTACCGATGCATAGGTGTGGGTTTCTCTTACGCCGGGCAAAGGCAGGATCACCCGCTCCAGAAAGTCCTGAAACAGCGACATGTCGGCAATTCTCGCTTTGACGAGATAGTCAAAGCCGCCGATGACCATGTGGCATTCCAGCACTTCGGGCGCCTTCGAGATCGCATCGGAAAACCGCTCGAAAATATGCGGTGCGGTGTGGTCGAGGCGGACCTGTATGAACACCACCGTGCCCCGGCCGATCTTTTTTGGGTCAAGGATCGCCCTGACGGCTTTTACATAACCCTCGCGAAACAGGCGCTTGACGCGCTGGCTGGCACCCGTCGGCGACAGGCCGACCCGATTGGCCAGTTCGAGCGTGGTGCGCCGTCCGTCTTCCTGAAGGAGCCTCAGCAGGGTGCGGTCGATCGCGTCGAGATCGGCAAGTTCATGATTCACGCTATATCATCCAAAGAATGGTGATTTTCACTTTAAATGCGGAAATTCAATATATTTAGGCGCGCATGATTGAGCAATAGCATGTGATTGTCACGGGCGAGGCCCGTCCCGCCACGAGGGAGGCATACGTGCATATCGCGATGATCGGAGACAATGCCGGCAGCAAGCGGCTGGCCATTCTGGCGGGAATTGTGTTCGTCGCGATCACCACTATCCAGTTCGTTGCCGCCCGCTACAGCCTGCGCGAACACCTGACGGCGGCCGATATTGTGAGCCTGCGCTTTCTCGGTGCTGCCTTCGTCTTCTTGCCGGTGTTGTGGACGGCCGGCACCGGAAAGCTGAGGGCGCTCGGCTGGCGCAAGGCCATTCTTCTGGCCCTGCTGACGGGCTTGCCCTATCCGCTGATCATCAATCAGGGGCTGACATATGCACCGGCGAGCCATGCCGCCGCGCTGTCGCCCGCCTCCATCCTGTTCTTCTCCTTCGTGTTCTCGCGCATCGTGTTCAAGGACAAGGTATCCGGCGCGCGCAAGGTCGGCATTGCCGCGGTCATCGCGGGGTTACTGCTGTTCGTGTTTCATGCGGGTGCCGTCGCAGGCGACACGCTGCGCGGCGATCTGCTGTTCGCTGGATCGGGGATCATGTTTGCGGTCTATGCGGTGCTGGTGAGGCTCTGGTCGCTCGATGCGGTGACCACGACGATCGCCGTTGTCCTCTTCTCCTGCCTGCCGCTTCCCTTGCTGCACGCTCTGGCGCCGAGCGGACTGGCAACGGCATCCATGGCCGAGATCGCCACGCAATTGGTGATCCAGGGTTTTCTCGCCGGTGCGGTCGCGGTGGTGCTCTACACCTACGTGGTTCGCCAACTAGGCCCGCAACAGGCTTCGCTGTTCATGCCGTGCATTCCGGTGGCGACGGCGGTGGCAGGCATGGCGGTGCTGGGTGAAACATTGACGCCTTCCCAGATCATCGCAATTGCCAGCATAACATTTGGAATGGTCTTCCCGATCTTGAGAAAACGCTGACTTCCTTACCGTCCTCACCCAAAGTTCGATCGCAGAACGCGAAGCCCTGCGATCGATTTTGCCAGAGAAGGTTACTCCGCAGCCTGCTTCGCCATCGGATTGTTGGGGTGCGTCGTCCAGTTGGCGTAGTTCGGATCGACGGGCTTGCCGGTGCGCTGGTCCAGCACGCCGGGTTCGAGGCCGACCATGGTGATGCAGTTCTCCACCGGGCAGACGTTGACGCAGAGATTGCAGCCGACGCATTCGTCTTCCATCACCTCGAAATGGCGCAGGCCATCGACGAACTGCGTGATCGCCTGGTGCGAGGTGTCCTCGCAGGCAATGTGGCAGCGGCCGCATTTGATGCAGGCATCCTGGTCGATATGCGCCTTGGCGATGTAGTTGAGGTTGAGATACTGCCAGTCGGTGACATTCGGCACGGCGCGGCCGCAGATGTCGTCAAGGTCGCGATGGCCCTTGGCGTCCATCCAGTCGGACAGGCCGGTGATCATTTCCTGCACGATCTTGAAGCCGTAGGTCATGGCGGCCGTGCAGACCTGCACGTTGCCGGCGCCGAGCACCAGGAATTCCGCGGCATCGCGCCAGGTGGTGATGCCGCCGATGCCGGAGATCGGCAGGCCGTGGGTTTCCGGGTCGCGGGCGATCTCGGCCACCATGTTGAGGGCGATGGGCTTCACCGCCGGGCCGCAATAGCCGCCATGCGTGCCCTTGCCGCCGACCGTCGGGTTCGGGGCAAAACTGTCGAGATCGACGGAAACAATCGAGTTGATCGTGTTGATCAGCGACACGGCATCGGTGCCGCCGGCCTTGGCGGCGCGGGCGGGCTTGCGAATGTCGGTGATATTAGGCGTCAGCTTGGTAATGACGGGCATGCGCGTGTATTGCTTGCACCAGCGCACGACCATTTCGATATATTCCGGCACCTGACCGACGGCGGCACCCATGCCGCGCTCGGACATGCCGTGCGGACAGCCGAAGTTGAGCTCGATGCCGTCGGCGCCGGTCTCCTCTACCAGCGGCAGGATCGCCTTCCAGCTCTCCTCCTCGCAGGGCACCATGATCGAGGCGATCAGCGCCCTGTCCGGCCAGTTCATCTTGACCTGCTTCATTTCGCGCAGGTTGGTGTAGAGGTCGCGGTCGGTGATCAATTCGATGTTGTTCAAGCCGAGAAGCCGGCGGTCGGCGCCCCAGATCGCGCCGTAGCGCGGGCCGTTGACGTTGACGACCGGCGGGCCTTCCTCGCCGAGCGTCTTCCAGACCACGCCGCCCCAGCCCGCCTTGAAGGCGCGCTCGACATTGTAGGCCTTGTCGGTCGGCGGTGCAGAGGCGAGCCAGAACGGATTGGGCGATTTGATGCCGACGAAATTGTTGCGAAGATCAGCCATGTCTCATCTCCCTCAAGCGACGGCGACGGCGGGCTGCGCACCGGCAGCCAGCATGCGGTTGATGGAATCGGCGGCATCGCGCCCCTGGGCGACGGAGGTGACCGTCAGGTCCTCGCCGGCCTTCACGCAGTCGCCACCCGCCCAGACATTGGGGACCGAGGTGCGACCTTCGGAATCGATGACGATCCGGCCGCCGGACATGGCAAGCGAACCGAGGCCCGAGGCCTCGAAACTCTGCCCGATCGCCTTGAAGACCTGGTCAGCTGCCAGCACACCGGTCTCGCCGGTGCCGGTCAACGTGCCATCGCGCATCTCGGTATATTCCACCTCGATGCCGGCAACATGCCCATCCTTGGCGATGACGCGCTTCGGCTGCAGCCAGTGGCGGATCATCACGCCCTTGGAAGCGGCAAGATCCTGCTCGAACGGCGAGGCGTTCATATGCTCCTTGCCGCGGCGGTAGCAGATCGTCACTTCCTCTGCGCCGAGCAGTTTGGCCTGCACGGCGGCGTCGATTGCCGTCATGCCGCCGCCGATGACGACGACACGGCGGCCGACCGGGATGGCGGCTTTGTCCTCGGCCTGGCGTAGTTCCGCGATGAAATCGACGGCATCAACCACTCCCGGCAAGGTTTCGCCTTCGGCGCGCAGTGCGTTGACGCCGGCAAGGCCCATGCCGAGGAAGACGGCGTCGAAATTGGCGGTAAGGTCGGCGAGCGTGAAGTCGCGGCCAAGTTTCAGGCCGTTCTTCACCTCGATGCCGCCGATCGCCAGCACGTAATCGACTTCCTTCTGGGCGAAATCGTCGACCGTCTTGTAGGTGGCGATGCCGTATTCGTTGAGGCCGCCGGCCTTTTCGCGGGCATCGAAGACCACGACGTCATGGCCGTTCATGGCAAGGCGATGGGCGCTGGCAAGGCCTGCCGGGCCGGCGCCGACAACGGCGACGGCCTTGCCGGTACGCTCGGCGCGCTCGTAGAAATGTTTGTTCTCCGTCATCGCGACGTCTGTCGCGTAGCGTTGCAGGCGGCCGATTTCCACGGGGCGGTGCTCGGCGGTGTTGCGCACGCAGGCCTGTTCGCACAGCGTTTCGGTGGGACAGACGCGGGCGCACATGCCGCCTAAAATGTTCTGGTCGAAGATCGTCTTCGCCGAGCCGATCGGATTGCCCGTCGAGATCTGGCGGATGAACAGCGGAATGTCGATGGAGGTGGGACAGGCCGTCATGCACGGCGCGTCATGACAGAAGTAGCAGCGGTCGGCTGCGACCAGCGCCTCATGATCGTCGAGGCGCGGGTGAAGATCGGAAAAGTTCGTTTCGTATTCGGCAGGCGCAAGACGCCCCCGATGGATCCCAGATTGCGTCGTTCCCATGTTATTCTCCCATTCGCGTGGGCTTTTGAATGACAGAACGGTAACTCAGGTTTATTTTTTTATCAAACGGTAAAAACTTAAAAGAAATGCCGGTTTCTCAGGCGGTTCAGCGTCGAAAAACATGAGATTTTTGGTTATGTTTTCAAGTCGGTGACGGGGCCGGGCATCAGAGGCTGTTCTTGTCGCGGCATCATGTGGCGTTTGACAGATGACCCGAAAAGATGCAGCAAATCGGGTGAAACAAGCGGGGAATACGATGGCGAAGCGGACGGAAACAGCCGGGCGGCTGGATGATGCGGCGAGGGCCGGCTGGCTCTATTACGTCGCCGGCCGCACGCAGGACGAGATCGCCTCCGCCATGGGCATTTCGCGCCAGTCGGCACAACGCCTGGTTTCGCTCGCCGTCGCCGAGCGGCTGATAAAGGTGCGCCTCGACCACCCGATCGCCGAATGCCTCGAGCTGGGCGAGGCGCTGCGCAAGAAGTTTTCGCTCGTGCATGTCGATATCGTGCCGAGCGACCCGGGCTCCAGTTCGACGACGATCGGCATCGCCGAAGCGGGTGCGGCGGAAATCGAACGCTGGCTGAAGAAGAGCGAACCGATCGTACTCGCCGTCGGGACGGGGCGCACGCTGAAAGCGGCGATCGACCAGCTGCCCACCATGGAATGTCCGCAGCACCGCATCATGTCGCTGACCGGCAATATCGGTCCTGACGGTTCGGCCGCCTATTACAACGTCATCTTCTCCATGGCCGATGCCGTGAAGGCGCGGCATTACCCCATGCCACTGCCGGTTCTCGTCTCCTCCACGGAGGAACGCGACCTCCTGCACAAGCAGAGCCTCGTGCAGTCGACCCTGCGGCTTGGCCGCGAGGCCGACGTCGCCTTCGTCGGTATCGGCGAACTCGGCGCGGATGCGCCGCTCTGCCTCGACGGCTTCCTCGATCCGGAGGAAATGGCGCGGCTGATGGAGGAGGGAGCCGCGGGCGAGATCTGCGGCTGGATGTTCGACCGCAACGGCAGGCTGCTCGACAACAGCATCAACGAGCGTGTCGCTTCGGTTCCGCTGCCGCCGCGCGAGACGACGACGGTCATCGGCCTCGCCAAGGGTAAACGCAAACATCTCGCCCTCCTTGCCGCCCTTCGCGGCGGCATGATCAACGGTGTCATCACCGACGAGTCGACGGCCCGGTACCTGCTTTCGGCCTGACGCAGGCTCCTCCCGCCCGGCCGGAGCCCCACCACCACACAGAAATTTCCTAGCAGATTCAAAGTCTGCTGCCTCGCTTTGTGCGATGCAGCAACGATTGGTCGTTGACTTCACACGGCAATATGTGGGTAATTGCCCATGAGCGAAGCAAATGCTCAAAACCCTTCTGGGAGGAAGATGATGAATTTGAGAACCCTTCTGCTGGGCACCTGCTCGGCTGCTCTCCTGTGCGGAATCGCCAACGCCGAAACGCTCACCATCGCGACGGTCAACAATGGCGACATGGTGCGCATGCAGGGGCTGACGGAAGCCTTCACCACGAAGAACCCGGACATTCAGCTCGAGTGGGTGACGCTCGAGGAAAACGTGCTGCGCGAACGCGTCACGACCGACGTCGCGACGAAGGGCGGCCAGTACGACATCATGACGATCGGGACCTATGAAGTTCCGATCTGGGCCAAACAGGGCTGGCTCGTGCCGCTCGACAATCTCGGCGCCGACTACGACGTCGACGATCTCCTGCCGGCCATTCGTTCGGGCCTCACCGGGGAAGACGGCAAGCTCTACGCTGCACCGTTCTACGGCGAAAGCTCGATGGTCATGTACCGCAAGGACCTGATGGAAAAGGCCGGGCTCACCATGCCCGACGCCCCGACCTGGGAGTTCATCGCGGACGCCGCCCGCAAGATGACCGACCGTGCCGCCGGCATCAACGGCATCTGCCTGCGCGGCAAGGCCGGCTGGGGCGAGAACATGGCCTTCCTGACCGCCACCGCAAACGCCTTCGGCGCCCGCTGGTTCGACGAGAAGTGGACGCCGCAGTTCGATCAGCCGGAATGGAAGAACACGCTCGATTTCTACGTCAAGCTGATGAACGACGCCGGCCCGCAGGGCGCGTCCTCGAACGGCTTCAACGAGAACCTGGCGCTCTTCCAGCAGGGCAATTGCGGCATGTGGATCGACGCCACGGTCGCTGCGTCCTTCGTATCGAACCCGAAGGAATCGACGGTTGCCGACAAGGTCGGTTATGCGCTCGCACCCGATACCGGTCTCGGCAAGCGCGGCAACTGGCTCTGGGCCTGGAACCTCGCCATCCCGGCAGGGTCGCAGAAGACCGAAGCGGCCGAGAAGTTCATTGGCTGGGCAACCAGCAAGGAATATGCGGCACTCGTCGCCGAGAAGGAAGGCTGGGCGAACGTGCCCCCGGGCACGCGCAAGTCGCTCTATGAAAACGCCGAGTACCAGAAGGCGGCTCCGTTCGCCAAGATGACGCTCGACTCGATCGATGCGGCCGATCCGAAGAACCCGGCCGTCAAGCCGGTGCCCTATGTCGGCGTGCAGTTCGTGGCCATCCCGGAATTCCAGGGTCTCGGCACGACGGTCGGCCAGCTCTTCTCGGCAGCACTTGCCGGCCAGATGACGGTCGACGATGCACTCGCCCAGGCACAGCAGGTCACCACGCGTGAAATGACCCGCGCCGGCTACATCAAGTAAAAACCTCCTCCCCAAGGACGGGCTGCCCGGGACGCGTTCCGGGCAGCCGATAGATGGGGTCTGCATCCGGCGCGGTCAGTCTGGCAGCCGGAGCGGGGAAAACGTGTGACAATAGCACTTGGGCTCGGTCCGATGGGGATGCGATGCCTGCCCGGCGCGGGGAGCTGCCGGCGAAAAGGGAGGTCACGA
>NZ_WUMK01000014.1 GCF_009827055.1 Shinella kummerowiae | reverse complement strand
CAGTCGACTTGACCTTTTCGACGTCGTCATAGGTCAGGACGGAGGAACTGGGGAGGAGCGCCAAAGTGGGGTCGGTGACCAGCATGCCGGGGGTGCGGTTCAACTTAAGGGCGACGCCCGTCTTCTTGCGGCCGGCCTCGCAGGTGAGGATGAGCTTGAGAGCCTCGCGGCCACGCTCGGTGAGGTTGAGGCCCTGGTGGAAGGCCTGCATGAGCCCGATCGTGGCGCCGCCGCCGAGCTGCTCGGCACAAAACTTGACTTGGGCCTCGGGAGTGGGGTCGACGGCCGCAAACTTCGTGAGGAGCTCCGCATAGTTGGCATCCGGATGGATCATGCGGGCGACCGACTGGAGCGGCTGCATCTTGGGGTAAGACATGTTGGTGGTTTTTGGGGGGATGAGTGTTTGGTGAGAAACAAAGATGATTGGAAAACTGGAAAGTACTTGGGAGTTGCTGTGGAAGTGCTGAAGGTGGTGAGGGTGAGAGTGATGAGGAGCAGGAAAGTGAGAGGGAAAGCGCTCGTATTTATGTTTTCCTCAGCGCCCTGCGATCAGCATCCATCGTCTTCCATCCCTTTCCATGAAAGGGGGCTGTGCACCGGATGTCCGAACATCCGAAACGCCATGGTGGGTCATCGGAAATTGGGTGGGTGCCTCGTGCGTCGCTGGCGCATTCTCATTGGCTTTCCCGTTATCGCCCTTTCTCGCCAAGTCGGAACGGGTGGCATCCGGGCAGTGCAGCTGACGTGGCCTTTCAGCTGACGCCAACAATGTTTCGGACTTCTCCATTGGGAATACGGTGGTTGGGTCGAATGCAGGCGATCGGCGATGCGAGGAATACGAGCTGACCGCGTGTCATCATGGCTGCCTGGTTGCTGACGCACCCTTGAGCTCAGCCCCGATCCTTCCGGAATGAAACCCCACTATTGGCTTGGCGCAGCCATGGCGTGATTGCACTGCCCCCTCGTTCTCGTCGAGATCAGCTTATGGGGAGATGGCCATCGCCCACCCGCTTCATTCCTCTTTTCTCTCTCAAGGCGATAGAGGGTGGAGCCGGAGTTTAGGCCTGCGCATCGTTTTCGTAGCTTCCGGCTGGGCCTTCCGACCTTCCTTTCTGAGAATGGGAGGAAGAGCCGCCCGGCCGCTAACCTCTTTTTTGGGGGAGGGCAGGATATATGGAGATGTAAACTAAATAAGTTTGTGCGTTTGTTCGTCTCTTTGTGAGTTTCTACCTATCGTAGAATATAAGTATCTATGTGTAATCGTTGACGGTCATGCGACGTACATTTGTGTTCTTGTGCATTTGTGTGGCCGCAGACGCTCAGACGGCTCGGGCGAGGGGGCGTGTCCCGCTAGCCCGAGCCCCGGCGCCAGCGCACCGTCCAGCGCAAAGCTGGGAGACCGCGCGCTCCAAATCTGTGGCCGTCTCCGGCATTGTCGTCAATGCCGTTCAAGGCCCCCGATGATGATGATGCTAAGCGCGTACGGGGATCGTGTTGTCGATCCAGGTCGCGCTGATATGCGGATGATCGAGATGGCGTGGATCGCCGAGGATGAGATCGAGCACCTTCGGCGGCGTGAGCGGCAGTTCGTGGATCGGCTTACCGACCGCGCGGCTGACCGCGCAGGCAATCGTTGCTCCGACATTGAGGATCGGGACTTCGCCGGCCCCCTTCGTGCCCAGCGGGCCGATCGAGGGCGCGCCCTCGTGGAGCTCGATTTCCACGGGCACGACGTCGAGCGCGCCGGGCAGGCGGTAGGTCTCGAAACCGCTCTGCAGGATGCGGCCTTCCGGTCCGACCGACATGTCCTCGTGCAGCGCATAGCCGAGACCCTGCACGACGCCACCCTGGATCTGGCTATGGATGGCGCGAGGGTTGAGCGCGCGCCCGACATCCTGCACGACGCGGTAGCTCAAAACATCCACATGGCCCGTATCCGGATCGACCGCGACCTCGCAGTCGTGCACGGCGAAGACCGGAATGTCGATCGCATCGATGAAATGGCCCATGGCGCAGCCCGCCATCGCCTCGACGCCGGGATTGGTGAAGGCGCCCGTACCCGCGACCGGGCCGACCGTGCCATGAAGATGCTGGACGACCTTGGCGATCGTCATGCCCGAGCCCTTGACGCCACGGATTTCGACCCGGCCCGCGCCGAGTTCCAGATCCTCGACCCTGGTCTGGAGCAACTCGCCTGCGGCATGGAGAATCTGCTTGCGCACCTCGTCGGCTGCCGCCGTGCTCGCCGCCCCGATCGAGACCGTCGTGCGCCCGCCGCCGACGCCGAGGTCGAAGCCGGCGGCATCCGTGTCGGCGCCTTTGACGACGACATCCTCCGGCCGGATGCCGAGCCGTGCGGCGACAATCTGCGGCAGCGATTGCACCATGGTGCCCGAGCCGATCTCGACGCCGGATGTGATCAGTGTCGCGCTGCCGTCCGTATTGAGGTTGATCGTCGCCGAAGACGGTCCGACAAAGATGAACCATGTGCCGACCGTGGTCGCCCGGCCGAACAGGCGGCGGTCGTCGGGAGCGCGCGGCGTTGCCGGGGCCTTTGCCTGGAGCGCTGCCATCTTTTCCAGCATGGGGCCAAGCACGTCACCTTCGAACACCTGGCCTGTCGAGCCGAGGTCGCCATCGCCGATGACGTTGCGGCGACGGAACTCCATCGGATGCATGCCGATCGCTTCCGCGATCTCGTCGGTATGCCGTTCCAGCGCAAAGGTGTTGTAGACGCCATTGCAAGCGCGGAAGGCACCGTTGGGCGCCGTGTTGGTATAGACCGCACGGCTCGAAATGCGCGCCGAACCGAGCTTGTAATTGCCGCCGAGCGTATGTGCGGTCATGGTGGTGAGAAAGATCTGCTCGCCGCCATAGGCCCCGCAATCCATCAGCACAGTCGCCTCGCGCCCGACGATCTCACCCTCTTTGGTGACGGCCGAACGGATGCGGATTTCAGCGTTTTCCCGGCACAGGCAGGTCAGCATCTCCTCGCGCCGCGAATTGACGAGCGCCACCGCGCGCCCGGTCTTGCGGGCGAGCACGGCGGCGAAGGGTTCGAGCGAGCAGTCGAATTTAAGCCCGAAGGCGCCGCCGACCGGGGGCACGGTGACGCGGATCTGGGACGCCGGCACATCGAGGGCGCGGGCGGTGGCGTTCCTCACCGTCCAGGGCACCTGCGTCGAGGTCTTGATGTGGAAACGGCCATCCTCGTAGGTGGCGACGACCGCACGGGGTTCGAAGGGCACGTGGTTCTGCCGGCCGACGGAAAAGCAGCTGTCGATGATCGTCACATCGGGCCGCGCGAAGGCGGCCTCCGTGTCGCCGCGCATCACCTTTGCCTCCCAGGCGACATTGCCGCCCCGGGCAGCACCCTCCAGCAGGATTTCGTAGTCGCGCCAGTTCTCGTGGATCAGCGGCGCATCCGGCGCCAGCGCTTGCGCCATGGTGATCGACGCGGGAAGGGGGGCTATCTCCAGTTCGATTGCGGCCGCGGCGGCCTGCGCCTGTTGCAGCGTTTCGGCGGCAACCGCCGCGATCGGCTCGCCGTCATAGCGGATGACGTCCTTGGCGAAAAGCGGGTGGTCGGCGATGCCGATGCCGAAAAAGCCCGGTGCGTCTGCGGCTGTGGCGATTGCCCGGACGCCCGGCATGGCGCGGGCTTTCGTGACGTCGAGGCGCAGGATTCGCGCGGCCGGAACCTCCGAGCGCAGTAGGAAGGCATGCAATGTCCCTGGCGTCACATGATCGATGGTGTAGCGGGTGCGTCCGCGCAGCTTGTCGCGCGCGTCGCGTCGCGCCAGATTCATGACGGCGGGGTTGGCGATGCTCGCGGTCATGGCGTCCGCTCCTTGTTCCCAATCGAAAGTACGGCGTCGATGATGCGTTCATAGCCGGTGCAGCGACAGATATTGCCGACCAGCGCCTGCTTCACCTCCTCGCGGGTCGGATCGGGCTTTGCCGCAAGGAAAGGGGTGAGCGTCATCACCATGCCCGGAAAGCACATGCCGCACTGGACGACGTCGTTGTCCTCGAGCGCTTGCTGAAGCGCCGTGAGTTCGCCTTCGATGCCAAGCCCTTCGATGGAGGTGATCTCGGCCCCACCCGAAAGCCCCGCCGGCTTCAGACAGGAGGGTGTAGGCACACCGTCGATCAGGACGGTGCAGGCACCGCAGAACCCTTCACGACAGACCGCTTTGGCACCGGTCAGCAGCAGGGTTTCGCGCAGCACATCGACGAGCGGCGTCATGGGGTCGCCGTAAAAGGCGCGCTCCTCGCCGTTGATCCTGAGCATCACGGTCATCATACCTTCCTTTCCGCAAGGTCCTCGAATGCCCGACGGGCGAGTTCTGGAAGTACCTTCACCCTGTACCAGCCCGGCGCCTCCACGCCATCGCGTCCCTGAAACTCTCCGGCCGTCTCCTTCGCAAGCGCGACGACATCGGCTGACGTGGGCCTGAGGCCGCGGATCGCCGTTTCGAGCGCCGTCCAGCGCCTTGCACTGTGTTCCACCGAGCCGACGGCGATGACGGCGTCCTCGACCGCGCCGTTTTCGCCAAGTGCAAAGGATGCGCTCACAATGGCGACGGGGTAGTCGCCGGCCTTCTTGAGGGGCAGCCGCGCATGGGCGGAGCGGCGGGGCCTGCGCGGCACGATCATCCTGGTCAGGATGCGCCCCGGCAGAACGGCGCTCCTGGTCTTCAGAAAGGTTTCAAGCGGCACCCGTTCCAGACCGTCCGCGCCGGAGAACTCGAGCGACGCCGAAAGGCATAGAAGGGCCGGCACGAGGTCGGCGGCTGCAAAGCCGCCGGTACAGATATTGCCGCCGACCGTCGCCAGATTGCGGATCGCGGGATTGGCGGATTTCTCTGCCGCGACTTGGAGCGCACGGAACCCCGCAACCTCCGTCAGCGCCGCGGCAAGTTCGGCATGGCTCGTGGAAGCCCCGATCACGACGTCGTCTTTCGAGATCAAGATGCCGGCAAGCGCTTCGATGCCGCCGATCGATATATAATGACGGTCCTCGAATTCCTCCCGCCGATCGGCCCGCATGATCCAGGTACCACCGGCGAAGAATTCGGCATTGTCGCCGAGACGGGCGCGGGCCTCGAGTGCCTCCGTGACCGAGCGCGCGATATGAAGGGAGCGTTTGGCAGGCGGATGCATGGGTCAATTCCTCGCTGAACAGTCTGGCGCCCGGCAGTCGAGCCTGGCCTCGGCCGCGTCCATGACCGTCGCCCGCGGCCGGATGCTGCCTTCCGCCAACCGGTCATCCCCGGCAATGGGATCGAGCTCGACGAGGATCGCGACATCGACGATGTCATCATCGAAGGAGCCGTCCGAGTTGCGCATGATCCCGTCCTCCCCCCAAAAGGATCCTTAGCGTCGCACGAGCAGCATGCGATACCGCAGCTGGTCGATGATAACGGCGAGGATCAGGAGGCTGCCAAGCAGCACCATCTGCATGTAGGAGCCGATCTGCATGACGTTCATGCCGTTCTGCACCAGCACGATGAAGAACGCGCCCAGCACGACATTCTCGACGCGGCCGATGCCGCCGCGCAGCGAAACGCCGGCGATCACGCAAGCCGCAATGGATTCGAGCCCGATCGTGCCGCCGAGATTGGTTTCCCCGCTTTCGACGCGGGCCGTCAGCAGCACACCGGCGAGCGAGGCGAGCAGCGAACAAACGATATAGGCGAGGAAGAGGGTGCGCGCGGTGTGAATGCCGGAAAGATGCGCTGCCTTGATATTGCCGCCGACCGCATAGACCTTGGCGCCGAAGCGCAGCCGGTTCATGACGATCCACATGACAAGGATGGCGACCAGCGCGACAAGGACGGGGACAGGAACCCCGAAAACCCGGCCGAAACCAAAGAAGTCGCCGAATTCGAACGGAAGATTTCCGATCGGCACGCCGCCGGTGATGAAGAGTGCGATGCCCGCGCCGACCGACTGCACGCCGAGCGTCATGATAAAGGGCGAGACGCCGAAGAAGGAGACGCCAACCCCGTTGACGAGGCCGATGACAAGAGCAGAGAGGAAGCCGGCGGTAAGCCCAAGTGCGATCACCAGCCAGACGGCATCGGGAAACATCGCGGCGGTGGCGACCATGGTGGAGGCCGAGACGACGGAGGTGAGCACGATCGCCGTGCCGACGGACAGATCGAACCCGCCGGTGATCAGCACCAGCATCTGGCCGAGCGAGACGAGCACCAGATAGACCGATTGCCGCGCCACGTTGGTGAGGTTCTGCACCGTCAGGAACTGCGGCGAGGCGATCGAGAAGATCAGGAGCGCGATGATCAGGAAAAAGGGTAATACGCCCGCCCGGAGGAAGACTTGCTTCAACAGGACCAGCGGGGAGAAACCGGCGACCGCCTGGTTCTCCGTGGTGGTTTCGACGCTGCCGGTCATGCGGCTTCCCCTTCTGTTCTGAAAAATGCGCTGAGGACATTGGCTTCGGTGACCGCGTCCCCCGAAAGCTCCGCCGTGATCCGGCCACTGGAAAAGACGATCAGGCGATGGGCGAGGTTCATGGCTTCCGGCAGGTCGGAGGAGATGACGACCACCGCCTTGCCGGCCTCCGCCAGGTTTTTGATCAGCCTGTAGAGCGCCGCGCGCGTGCCGACATCGACGCCGACGGTCGGTTCGTCGAAGATATAGATCCGGTAATCCCGTCCAAAGCCCTTGCCGAAGAGCGCTTTTTGCTGGTTGCCGCCGGAAAGATTGGCGATCGGCCGCTCCATATAGGCATCGGTCAAATCGACCTCTCGGCCGATGGCGGTGGAAAGCGCGTTCTGGCGCCGCACCGAGACGCCCGTGGCTGTTATAATTTCCGGCCGGAAGAGCAGGCCGAGATTGATATTGTTTCGCGCTGTCGCATTGAGAATGAGACCTTCGTTCTTCCGGTCCGGCGGCAGATAGAAGACGCCGCGCGCCAAAAACGTCCGGGTCGGCGCACCGGTCACATCCTGGTCGTCGAGACGGACCTCACCGGAATGGATGGGCGCGAGACCAAACGCTGCGCGGAAGGAGCGCGATTTGCCGCTGCCGACGAGACCGGCAACGCCGAGCACTTCGCCGGCTCGTATCTCGATATTGACACCCTCGACGCCAGCCGCATGGAGATCGCGGATCGAAAGCAGCGGCTGGGGATCGGCGGCGCGCTCGATCGTCGGGTAAATCTGGCCGATGGCGCGGCCGGTCATCATCTCCACGAGCTTTTCCGGTGTGGTGTCGGCGACCTTGACGGTTCCGATCAGCTTGCCATCGCGCAGGACCGTGACCCGGTCGGCGATGACGGAGAATTCCTGGATGCGGTGCGAGATATAGATGATGCCGACGCCACGCGCCTGTGCATCCTTCACGATGCGGAAGAGCGTTTCCGTCTCTCGCTCGGTCAGCGAGGCCGTCGGCTCGTCGAGGATCAGCACGCGGGCATTGGAATGGACGGCCTTCGCGATTTCTGTCATCTGCTGCTCGGCGCGCGAGAGCGAGCCGACCGCGGCCCTGACGTCGATATCGAAGCCGAGTGTCCTGAAGAGATCTTTCGCCTCGCGCTCCATCCGCCGCCGGTCGATGAAGGGGCCGATCATCGGCTCGGCGCCGAGGAAGATGTTCTTGGCGACGCTGAGCGTCGGGACCAGCGAGAATTCCTGGAAGACGGCCGAGACCCCCTTCGACTTGGCATCCGCTACGGAAGCGAAGGCGATTTCCTCGCCGTCGAGCCGAAGCGATCCGGACGTCTGCGGGAAGACGCCGGAAAGGATGGAGATCAGCGTGGATTTCCCCGCGCCATTCTCTCCGAAGAGGACGTGCACCTCTCCCGGCAACAGTTCGAAATTGACCTTGTCGAGCGCGATCACGCCGGGAAAAACCCGGCAGATCTGCGTCATCTCGACAAGCGGCTTTTGAGCGCTTTGCATGACATCTCTCCTTCCATGCCCCGGCGAAACCGCCGGGGCACGTTTCAAGTTCAAACTTCAGTTCACGTTGAACTTCGGCTTGAAACCATCGGGTGGGAGGATGGTATCCTTTGCGACATCT
This sequence comes from Shinella kummerowiae, assembly GCF_009827055.1. Taxonomy (GTDB): domain Bacteria; phylum Pseudomonadota; class Alphaproteobacteria; order Rhizobiales; family Rhizobiaceae; genus Shinella; species Shinella kummerowiae. The sequence continues at coordinate 85,355 of NZ_WUMK01000014.1, read as the reverse complement.
CCGATATTGGAGGAGTCGAGCACGAAGATTTTCGGCCCGACATGCTGGATCAGTTCCTTCTTCTCAAGCGCGCGAACAGCCTGATCCACGGCGATACGCCCCTGGATGACCATGGAGTCGGCAGGCGAGGCCGCGATGAAGCCACGCTTGATGCCCTCATACACGCCGGGCGTGATATAGAAGGAGAGGAGACCGACCTGATCCTTCAAGCCGCGCTCGCGGATGAGGCCCTGGGCGGCTTCGGCCGTGACGGCCGTACCGGCGATATACTTTACGTCAGGCTCGGCCTGCAGCACGTCTTCGACGAGCTTCAGCTGCACTTCCTTGCCGGTATCACCGAACTTCGGATCCAGAACCTGGAGCGCGGAGCCCTTGACGGCTTCGAGAAAACCCTTGTTCGCGGCCTCGACCCAGCCGGCGCCCGCCGGGCCCGGGAACCAGCCGACTTTCGCGGGTTCACCGCCCGCCGGGTGCTTCTTTGCGAGGTAGACGCCGGTCTCGTAGCCCATCGTATAGAAAGAGACGAGCGACTTCGCCGTGACCTTCGGCGAGGAGATGCCGTTGATGACATCGATGACCGGAATGCCCTTCGCCGTGATCTCGTCGACGAGATTGTTGAGGCCGTCGAACGAGATTGCGCCGATGACAACCGCCTGGGCGCCGCCCGCCACGCAATCCTCGATCTGCGAGATCTGCTTGGCGAGTTCGGTGTAGCCGCCCGCATCGACGACGTTGAGCTTGACGCCGAGATCCTCGGCCTGGGCCACCACGCCGTAGTCGACGCCAAGCCAGTAAGCATCCTTCATATGCGGGAAGGAGACGCAGATGTTCCAAGGCTTCTCGGCCTTTTCGACCGGCGTGTAGTCGACGTCAACCGCCTTGCCATCGGTGGCAAAGGGCGGTTCGATTTTCTGTGCAGGATAGGGTGCCCAGCCCTCGGCATGGGCGGTGACGGTGAGGCCCGCAAGAATGGCGGTGCAGGCGGCGAAATGTTTTCCCAGCATTCGCATGTTATTCCCCTTTTATGGATTGGTGTGGAACGGGCCGGCTATCGGAATGTCGCGCGCACCTCCTCGATCAGCGCGGCGCGCGCTTTGCGGGCATCAAGCGCTTCGTCCATGGTCACTTCGACGAAGCGGGTTGGCGTATGGGGCTGGAGCTGGGCGATCAGATCCATGTCGGCGGAGATGACCGTGCCGACCATGAAATAGCCACCGCCGGACACCGCGTCGCGGTGCAGGATGATCGGCTCCGTGCCGCTCGGGATCTGGATGGAACCGTAGGGATAGCAGCTATCGACGATGTTCGACGGGTCCGAGCCCGCGCCGAAGGACTGCTTTCTCTCAACGAATTCGATCTTCCGGCCGCCGCGGAAGCGATAGCCCATGCGATCGGCTTCCGGCGCGACCTTCCAGGTGTCGGCAAAGAAATTCTGCTTCGCCGCGTCCGTGAGCCTGTCCCAGTAGAGGCCGGGAAGGACGCGGAGTTCTGCCGGCGTGCCGGGCTTGCGGCGGAGGTGGTCGGCGATCGTCCGGCCTTCTGTCGCAAGCGAGCCTTCTCCGACCGGCAGCTCGTCGCCGGCGGCGAGGACCCGGCCCTTGTAGCCGCCGAGCGCACCGATCGGATAGGTCGAGCGGCTGCCGAGCGCCAGGGGGACATCGATGCCGCCCGAGACTGCGATGATGATGCGCGCGCCGGACTTCAAGAAGTCGAAGCTCAGCACCTGGCCTGCCTTGACCTTGACGGCGGTCCAGCCGGGAACGGGTGCCCCGTCGATGAGCGCGGGCATGTCCGCGCCGGTCACGGCAACGAGCGTGTCCTCGGTGAATTCGAGCTTGGGGCCCATGAAGACGGCCTCAAGGCAGGCTGCGCCTTCGTCGTTGCCGACGAGGAGGTTTGCTGCGCGCAGCGCCAGGCGATCCATCGCCCCGCCGATCGGTATGCCGAGATGAAAATAACCGGGACGGCCCAAATCCTGAACGCTGGTCGCGATGCCGTGATGGAGAACCTTAATGGCCATGGAGCACGTCCTCCAGTTTGCTGTTGTAACCGTCGATATCCTTCTGGAACTCCCGAAGATCGAAGGTGACCTCGCGGATCGGCGGGGTGAATGTGCCCTTGTCCACGGCCTCTACAGCCGCGTCGTAGGCCTCTCGGGTAATCGGATTGAACTTGACGATGTCGCCGGGGCGGAAGAACACCATGAAATCGCGCAGATAGCTGGTGGTCTGGCTGGAATCGAAGATCGGCATCGGCGTGATACCGAACATCTGGTAACCGCCAGCGCCGCGCACCGAGTAGATGCAACCGAAGCAGCCGCCATGGCCGACGGTCAGCCGCGGCGTGTCCGTCCTTGGGCGGAGATATTTCGGCACCTCGATCTGCCGTTGCCGCTCCACCATCTGATACATGAAGGGCAGGCCTGCAACGAAGCCCACCATGGAGACGAACCAGGGCGAGCCGGCATGGGCCGCGATAAAGCCCTCGACATCCGGATAACCGTTGATCTTCGCCGCATAATCGAGATCCGTGCCGGACGGTTCCTGGTGGCGCTCGCGGAAGCGCATCAGCGTCTCGTGCGTCCAGGGATCGCCGTAGAAGACGGGAATTTCGACAATTCGGGTCTTCAGCACGGGCTCGGCCTTTTCCGCCGCCGCCTCGATTGCTTTGACTTCTTTCAGGATGTCGTCCGGCTTGATGATGTCCGGATTGAATTTCACCTGGAAGGAGGCATTGGCTGGGCAGATTTCGGTGACGCCGGAAATCCTGCTCTCGCGCACGCCTGTCGCCATGGAAAGGCTCTTGAAGAAGGCGTCGAGCGACATCTCGTCGCTTACTTCGATGAAAAGATGTTCATCGCCGCCGAAGGTGTAACGGGCAGGCATCAGGCGACCTCCGCGCTTTTGGTCTTGGTTTCGGTGAAGTCCGTTTCCAGCCAGCCTTCGAGGAAACGGGTGTGAAAGGCCCCGCTTGCCACGGCGGCGGAACGGGCCAGCGTCTGGTGAAGCGGGATGGTCGTCGGCACACCCTCGATTTTCAGGCCCTCGAGCGTCTTTGCCAACCGCTCCAGGCATTCGCTGCGCGTCTCGCCCCAGACGATGAGCTTGCCAAGCAGGGAGTCGTAGAAGGGCGGGATCGTGTAGCCCTCGTAGAGCATCGTATCGAAGCGCACGCTTTTGCCTTCCGGCACGACAAGCTTCGTTATGGTTCCGGGGGAGGGTGCAAAGTCCTTGAACGGGTCCTCCGCATTGATCCGGCATTCGATGGCGTGACCGCGCGGCTTTATATCGTCCTGCTTGAGGGAGAGCGGCGCACCGCCGGCGACCTTCAGCATTTCCTGGACAAGATCGACGCCGGTGATCATCTCGGTCACGGGATGCTCGACCTGGATGCGCGTGTTCACTTCGATGAAGTAGAACTCGCGGGTTTCCTCGTCATAGAGATATTCGACCGTGCCGGCGCCGGTATAGCGGACCTCGCGGGCAAGCGCGACCGCGCTTTCGCAGAGCTTCTTGCGCACGACCTGGGGCAATTCGAAAGCAGGTGCTTCTTCCCAGACCTTCTGGCGACGGCGCTGTAGGGAGCATTCGCGTTCGTAGAGATGGACGAAATTCTCCCCGTCTCCGAAAATCTGTACCTCGACATGGCGGGCACGGGTGATGACCTTCTCCATGTAGAGGCCACCATCGCCGAAGGCTGCTGCCGCCTCGGCGGAGGCGAGCGGAAACTGCTTTTCCAGGTCGGCGAGCGTTTCGACGATGCGGATGCCGCGCCCCCCGCCGCCAGCCGCCGCTTTGACCATGACGGGAAAGCCGGTGCGTTCGGCGATGCGGTGTGCATCATCGAGCGTCAGTACACGGCCGCCGCTGCCGGGGACCGTGGGGACGCCGGCTCTCGCCGCCACTTCACGCGCCGACACCTTGTCGCCCAACAGTCGGATCGCATCGCCGCTCGGGCCGACGAAGGCCATGCCCGCAGCCACGACCGCATCGGCGAAATCGCCGTTTTCAGACAGGAAGCCGTAGCCCGGATGAACGGCATCCACCTTCGCGGCCTTGGCGGCCGCAATCACTGCCTCGATGTTGAGGTAGGACTTCTTTGGCGCCGGTGGGCCGATATCGACCGCCTCGTCGGCGAGTTTGACCGCCAGCATTTCGGCATCGGCGGCGCTGTGGACCTGCACGGTCCGGATCCCGAGTGCCTTGGCCGCCCGAATGATCCGCACCGCGATTTCTCCACGGTTGGCGATAAGAACCGATCGGATCGTCATTGCTCGATCTCCGCAATGACCTGGCCCGGCATGATCGGCTCCTCGTTATCGACGAGAAAGGTGATGTTCGTGCCCGCATCCTGGGCGGTGATTTCATGAAAGGTTTTCATCACCTCGATGACGCCGATCACGTCGCCGCTGGCGACCGCATCTCCATCGGCCTTGAAGGGTGGCGTATCCGGCGAAGATGCGCGGTAGAACGTGCCGGGAAGCGGTGATTTGATTTCGATCTTGCTCATGATGTTCCCCTTTTGGGTTCGATTATTGGCGTTCCAGAACTTGGTCAGCGTGGCTTTCCAGGATCTGGGACACGGGTGCGATGCGTATGCCTTCGGCGGTGAGCGCCTCCCGCATTTCGCCGACGATATCGAGGGCTCCGAGCGTATCGGAGTGGAAGCAGATGGATTCGAAATCGACGGTGATGTCCGTGCCCCTGACGGTTTTGACCCGGCCCTCGACGCAGGCCCGCACGACCTTCCTGGCGATCGCCTTCGGATCGGGCTTTCCCGCGTCCCGGGTAAAGACGATGGAGCCGCTGTCGTCATAGTCGCGGTCGGCGTAGAATTCCCGCACGATCGGCTGGCCGAGCAGTTTTGCCGTTCTGTAGGTCTCGGAAATGCCCATGCAGAAGATCGGCATGTTCGGAGCGGCGGTGCGCATATACTCTACGAAGGCGGCTGAGAAGTCGGCGTTGGCGGCAAGCTCCATATAGAGTGCGCCATGCGGCTTCACATGCTGGATCGTCGTGTTATGGCGACGGCAGAATTCGCGCAGCGCCCCGACCTGATAGATAATGTCGTTGACGAATTCGCGACTGCTGCCGGCAATCTTCCGGCGGCCGAAGCCCTGCAGGTCGTTGAAGCCGGGATGGGCGCCGATTGCCACGCCATATTGCATGGCGAGCTTGACGGTCTCGTCGATCAGGTTCGGATCGCCGGCATGGAAACCCGCCGCGATATTGGCGGAGCTGATATGGGGAAACAGCTGTTCGTCGCTGGTATCACCGATGCGCCAGCGCCCGAAGGCCTCACCCATATCGCAATTGATGTCGACAGTGTCCTTCAAAATACGCCCTCTTCCTAATGTGAGACATGCTCTGGCGATGAGGTTTCCCGATGTGACACTGACGGTAGGCGCATTCTTACGGCTTGAAAAATAGAATTTTTTCAATCACGATATCGGAAAATCAGATTTCATCTGCCTCTCGGCGATATAGGAAAGCGCTTTTTTTACAGCTACTTAGGCAAAGTGGCTGAAATTTAAGCTGGAAAATGCCGTTTATGTGCGCAGCAGTATCTGATTTTGCGATGCAAAATTCTGAATTCCTAGGACTATCGATTATGTCTCTTAGTATTAGGCAGCTTCGCTATTTCGTCGCCACGGCCGAATTCGGTCAGGTCTCGCAGGCGGCGATCAAACAGAATATCTCTCAATCCGCGATCACGGCGGCGATCAAGGAACTTGAGCAGACCGTTGGCGTAACCCTCTTCAATCGCGCCGCACAAGGCATGGAATTGACCTCCTCAGGACGCCAGTTCCTGTCGCATGCCTACGAGATCCTCTCTAAGATCGACGAGGCCATGCATCTCAACGTCATCAACAGCGATGTCGAGGGTGAGCTCGTCGTCGCGGCGACCTACACGGTGATCGGCTACTTCCTGCCGATGCATATCGAGCGCATCCGGCGGCTTTTTCCCAAACTGCGCGTCCAGCTCTACGAGATCAACCGGGAATCGATCGAGGAGGGGCTGCTCGCCAACCGTTATGATCTGTCGGTCCTTTTGACCTCCAACATCCAGAATCCCATGCTGGCGACGGAAACGCTCCTCACTTCAATGCGCCGGCTCTGGGTGCCGGCCAGGCACCCTCTGCTCGCCAAGGACGGCGTCGGCCTGAAAGAGGTGGCGGAAGAACCCTATATCATGCTGACGGTGGACGAGGCGGCGCAGTCCTCGCTCAAATATTGGAGCAAGACGCAGTATCAGCCGAACGTGATCCTGCGGACCTCTTCGGTGGAAGCGGTGCGCTCGATGGTCGCCAACAACCAGGGCGTTGCCATTCTTTCCGACATGGTGCACCGGCCATGGTCGCTTGAGGGACGGCGCATCGAGACCATCAACATCAAGGATCCGATACCCGGCATGGATGTCGGCCTTGCCTGGCGAAGCGGCAATGCCCTGACGCCCCCCATGCTCGCCTTCCGCAGCTATTTCCAACAGGCCTTTGGGTTGCCGGGCGTCAGGACCGGCACCTGAGGGCTGGTTTTCCGCCGCGCGGGATCGTGCGACCTACCGGCTAATACCCTGGGCACGGTTGCGCTCCTGTACAGCGATGATGCGCTCAAGAAGGGCCTGCTGCGCGGTTTTTTCATACTCGATCTGCGGCTCGTCTTCGAACTCCGGCTGCTGCAAGGCTTCGCGCGCGATGCGTTGCTGTTGCAATTCCTGAACATCGTCGTGCGCATCGGCGAAATCTTCCGCTTCGAACGCTGCCTGGATCTGCTCGGCCTGTGGCTGAATGCGGATCTCGTTTTCCGGCTCCTGGTCCATTTGCAGATCGTTCGGATCATGAGCCGAACCGCGCTTTGCCGGCTCCTCTCCGGTCAATGCCGCGAGGAACGAGGCGGGCTCGGTGACAGCCTTCAGCGGTTCCGGCTCGGGCAGGGGCCCGGTCTGGCTGTCGAACAGCGTCTTGAGTATGCGATCCTCGTAATACTTGACCTTGGGCATCATCAGTGGCGGCTTGCCCTTGACGAGGACGATCTGGGTCTGGTCGTCGAGGAGGCGGATCTGTTCGGGCCGGATGAGTGTTGCGCCCTGCTCGGACTTCTGGATGTTCGCCTTGAATATTTCGGTCTGGTTCCACGAGACGGATTTGGCCTTGTAGGAATAGTCGCCGATGGCCTTGGAAATGTATTGCGGCGTTTCATCATCGGCCGTGGCCATGAAGACCTGCACGCCGGTGTTGGACAGGAAGTTTTCCTTGCCCGATGCCTCATAGGCACCGGTGAGCGCAGCGAGCGACTGGATAATGAACATGAAGCGGCCCTTGTAGCCGGCAATCGTGGTCACGGCCGTTTCGATGGATTCGAGCTTGCCCAGATGCTTGAATTCGTCCAGCAGGAACAGGACCTCAAAGATTTCATCTTCCTTGGGCATCTCGCGCTGCAGGACGGCAACAACCTGCTGGAAGAAAAGGCGCACCAGCGGTGCGATGACTTCAAGGTCGTTCGGTGAGACGACGAGGAAGATGGAGGTGGGATCGCGGCGCAGGTCGTAGATCGAAAAGTCCGACGTCGTGGTCGCTGCCTTGATCAGCGGATCGGCCCAGAGGTTCAGGCCGCCATCGCCCAGCACCGACGTGTACGAAGTGATGATCTTGGTGTCATTGCCCGCCATGTTGTTGAAGATACGCTTGACCTCCGGCACCTCGCTTTCCTCGGCAAGCTGGGCGAACAGTTTGTATTTCTCGCCAGGCAGCGTGTAGAGGTCATAGACGGCGCCAATGGTTGGGTTTCCGCGCTCGATGCAGGCGAGCACACCGGCGACGAACAGATCGCGCGCGCCGTCGATGAAGCCTTCCGAACCCTTGCCCTTGGGGACAAGCAGGTTGACGGCGAGGCGGCGGGTTTCAGCAAAGCGGCGTTCCGGCGGCAGCTTCACGATGTCGAGGATCGGATTGTAGCTGTTGGTGCGCCCTTCGCGGTCAAGCGGCGAGAACTTGAAAACCCGGTCGCCGCGCGCCAGGCGCGAGCGCGACGTCAACTCGAACAGTTCGCCCTTGACGTCGAGGGCAAGGATCGAGCCATTGAAGGTGAGCAATGTCGGCACGACGACGCCGACGCCCTTGCCGGCGCGGGTCGGAGCAACGACGAGCGAATGTGGCTGGTCGCCATTGGTGAGGTATTTGCCGCGGCGCTTCGGACTGGTGGTCTTGCCGAAGATCGGGCCGGAGACTTTGTGGTAGCGCCGGATATAGCCGGCGCGGGCAAGCTCGGAATAGCTGCCCCAGCGCGCCGTGCCGTGGTGATCGCCGCCCCTCAGGTAGAGGATGGCGAAGACGACCGCGGTGGTGGCAACGGCAGAACCGGCGAGGATTTTCAAGCAGGTTATGAAGGCATCCGTGACATAACCGGCCACGAACGGGGTTTCCTGCCAGGCAGCCAACAGGCTGAAGTTTTTCAGCGCATAGGTGTCGAATCCATCACGGAACGTCACATAGCCGCTTGAGAGCAACAGCCCGAGGACGAGCGAAAGCATGACGGCGAAGACGAGCGTCGTCAGCCTGTTGTCGTTGGTCTGGTTCATGATGCGATCCTCCCCTCACTCCATCGATACGCTGGGCGTTTCGCGGCCGCGCGAACGCTCGTCGAGCTTGGCCTGCAACTTGGTCTGCGAGTTCGCGGTCGCTGTCGTTGCCGTGCTTGAGTAGGAGGCATTGCTGTGTGCTGTCTTGGATGTGGCAGACGAGTCGATAGATCCCTTGCCCGAAACCATGCTTCTGACGGAATTGCCCGCAGCGGTGGCGAATGAGGCGATTGAACTCTTGTCCGATGCTGCCGAGCTTACCGACTTCGCATCAGTGCCCTTGGCATCGGCCACACCCTTGACCTGGGCGACCTTGGACGAAGCAGAGGCGTTGCGGTTCATCCTCCTGTCGGCAGGGCTAAGATCGGACGGGAAGGCTCCGGGTGTCGAGGAGGTTATCGATTCCAGTTCAAGCTGCTCTTGCCGCTCGTTGCGGGCGGCGCGCTGTTCGCTGGAAAGCGTTTGCGAGCTTGTTTTGCTCAGGCCCCACCCGCTGGACTTCCGCGAAACATCGTTCGTATCCCTGTCGCCGGCAATGTAGTCGGATGTCTTGCCCTTGTAGGTCTGGCGATTGTAGTCGCGCGTGACCTCGCCGCGTTCATTGGTGCGCTTCAGCCTGTAGACCTTACCAGCAGCGATATCCTCGTTGATCGCGTCCTTGATCTGGTTTTCATCAAGGCCGTCGCGCTTCATCTCATTCACGCTGCGGCCCTTGGTCGTGTATTTGGTCGACCCGTCCGCTGTGTTTTCGATGGTCTTGGTACGCCTTCCAAAATAGGTCTTTTCCGAACGGACAAGCTCGCCTTTTGAATTTACGGTGGTGGAGTTCGCGTAGATGTTGCCGATATTGTAGTTTCGTGTCCTGTTGCCGTTCGCTTCGGTCAAGGTCGAATAGGACAAGGATTTGCCGAAGCTGACCTCGAAGGATTTTGCGCCATTTTCGCCCTTTGATCGGTTGATTTTGAAGGGCCCGATCTTGAAGCCGCTGAACGAACGGCTGCCATCTGGATTGTTGGTGTACGTGATCGAGAACATGCCCTTGCGGGTGCCGCGCTCGATGGTCTTGGCGCCGTTCTCCTTGTAGTCGATATTCTTGCTCGCGGCGAAATTCTGCTTTTCCTTGCGGGTGCGAACGTCTTCAAGCTGGCCGGTTTCCTTGTCGACCCGTTCTTCGGTGTACTCGGTCTTGCGCTTGATACCGCCGGCCCAGGATCGCGAACGGGCGGCATCGCCCGTATCCATGTTGCGGGCAATCTCTTCCTTGTAGGCGCCTTTCACGCGCCTTGAAGCGTTGACGGTGTTTTCATCGAAGGCGACAAAACTGCCGTTGGCAGTGTTGCTGTTGAAGTCATACGCTTTCTGGCCATTGGAATTGCGACCTTTGCGCTCCCAGCCATCGGCTTTCTTCTCGGTGCGCTCCGCCTTTCTTGTTTTGCTCTTTTCAGTCTTCTTCGCCTCGCGAGCGGCAAGTTTTTCCCGCTTGCTGGTTTTCGGTTTTTTGTTGGCCACCGGGGCCGCATCGGATGCGTCTGACATGATTTACTCCTTTCGCGCTTTCGCAGCGATTTGATCAGTTGCGTTCGAGCGGATCTGGTGTCCGGGGGCGGTCATCGAGTTTGGGTGAATATTTGGTCTGCGACGGGGCATTGGCGGCGACATTGGGCGTCGCTGTGCCGTGCCCGACCGCACCGTTGACGGTGAGGTTGATGGTGGTCGTTGGACTGGTCTGGCGGTTGTGCGCGCCGCCCTGGTCGGGCCGCTGGTAGCCCGGTGCGGGTGGCTGACTGCCGCCACGATCGTAGCGATTGTCGGCCTGAGCATTCTGCCGGGGTTGGACGGTCGCAGGGCGCTGGTTCAACCGCTTGACGCCGCCATTGTTGCCATTTACCGGCACGCTTGCGACCACCTTTCCGTTGCGGAAGATCGGCTTGCGCTGCTGGGCGGGCGGTGCAGCCCGTTCTGGTGTCGTGCCGCGTGTCGAAGGCGAAGCGTTGCGGTTCGTGCTGAGGTTGGATGCCGGCGTTGCACTGCGTGAGGCGCGGCCTTCCGGCTGCGGGCTGACGCGCATGGTGTCGAGCCGCTGGTTAAGCTTTACTGTGCTACCGGCGGCGCGCGCATGCTCGATGGCATTGTCGGCGCGGCGATAGTTGCCGGTGCCACTTTTGATCTCCCGGCCGTTTTCGATCTTCGTCGTCTGGTTTTCGATGAAGACATTCTTTTCGCCGAATTTGCCTGCGAGTCCTGCCTTGCCGGCTGCGATTTCCAGGCTCTTGCCATCGACAAGATTACCGTTCTTCAGTCTCACCAGAACTTCCGGGCGGGTCTGATCCTTGGCTGCCCATTTGGCGGCAATCTTCGGATCAAGCCCTTCGGCTTTCGCGCGCGCTTCGAAAGCGGCTGCGCCATGGGCACTTTTATACGCTTTCGGGGAATGCAGATCACCATTGGGGGTCTGTAGAAGAACCTCCCGGGCAGGCTTGTCCGTTTGCAGCGGAACTTTGACACCGGCCTTCAGCATCTTGTCGTATTGCGCTTCCGGCACATACATCTTGCCGGCGCGGTACCAGACATTGCCCTTGACCGTATGGGCCGGATCCAGCGCGGGCGAGCCTTCGCGCGAGGCGGGCGCCGGAGTGCTCCGTGAAGCCTCGGCGGCGGCCACCGCCGCATCGAACTCCGCAACGCTGATATCGTCCAGGCCGAATTCATCGTCCTTGGCCTTCGCCGCTGCCGCTTGCTTCTGCTTTGCCTCGGCGGCGGCGACCGCTGCATCGAAGTCCGCATTACTGATATCGTCCAGGCCAAACTCGTCGTCCTTGGCCGCCGTTGCAGCACGGCCGGTATTTTTGCCCGTTTCATCTTTTTCGACGCTGGGGATGGGTTTGTCCGGGTCGGGCGTTTCCCGTGCGGTCTTCAACTCGGCTTCAAGGCGGACGATGCGTTCGGCATCACGCGCCGCCTGTTGCGTTTCGTTCCGCCGTGCCGTGGCGGCGGCCTTGGATTGATCGATCATGCGCTCGGTGGTGGCGGCCAGTTTCGCTTCGGCAGCCTGGCGTGCGTCTTTCTCCTGCTCGAGTTGCTTTCGCAATTCGGAATCACCGTCATGGTCACGCATCGTCTTCAACCGTTCTTCGGTCTGGACAAGAGCTTGCGTGGCCTCCTTCGCCTGGGTTGTCAGTTGATCATTCTTGGCGATCAGGTCCTGCGCATTCTTCTCAGACGCTTCACGGGCAGCCTTTTCACGCTGGGCTTCCTCGGTTGCCGACTGCAGTTTGCTTTCAAGACCCTTGGCTTTTGCTTCTGCGTCGCGGCGCGCCGTTTCAAGAGCCCTGGCCTTGTTACCTTCACCGGACAGTTCGCCGACGAGCTTTTTCTGGCTGGCGGCTTCTCTCTCCGCTGCCTCGCGACCCACTTTCTCGCGCGCGGCTTCCTCGATTGCCGACTGCAGTTTGCTTTCAAGATCCTTGGCCTTTGTCTCTGCATCGCGGCGCGCAGTTTCCAGAGCCTTGGCCTTGTCACCTTCGCCGGACAGTTCGCCAACGAGCTTCTTCTGGCTGGCGGCTTCTCTTTCCGCCGCCTCGCGACCCGCCTTCTCGCGGGCCGCAGCTTCATTGGCGGCTTTCAGCTTGTCGTCGAGATCACCAGCTCGTGCATCAGCCTGCTGGCGCGCGGCTTTTTCAGCAGCTAGGCTCTCCTTGTTTGTCCTGAGTTCGCCATCACGTTTGACAAGCTCGCGTTCGGTCGCCTCGCGGTTTGCTTTCTCTGTGGTGGCGCTTAGATCAGCCTGTGTCGCTGTACTGACCAGTTCGAGGTTGCGGCGTTCCAGATCAGCTATCCGCAAATCGGAAGCCTGCTTCGCCGCTGCCTGCGATCTGGCCAGAGCTTCATTGCGGGCCCCAGCCTGGGCAAGCTGCTGATCCCGCTCTCCGACAGTCTTCACGGCTTCGTCGCGTTCACGGCGCAAAACCTGGTTGTCGCCTTCCAGCCGGCTGACGCGGGTTTCGGCGTCCTGACGGGCGCGGTTTGCCGCTTCGATGCTGGTCTTGCCCATGGCGATCGTCGTGTCGGACTGGCGTTCCAGCTCGGATTGGCGAACTGTCAATTCGGCATTGCCGGCTTCGAGATCCTGTGCACGCTTGACGGCGAATTCCCGTTCAAAGTTGGATTGGCTGAGCTGCTTGGCGAGCTGCTGGCTTGCCGCGGTTGCATCATCGGCGCGTGTGGTTTCCGCCATGCGCTCGGAGACTGCATCCAGCCTTTCCTGATTTGCCGTTTCGGCTGCTTTGCGCAGGGCCTGGTTTTCCGCTTCCAGTTCCCGAAGGCGCAAATTGTCCGCACGGGCCTGCGCCTGCGTCGCTTCAGATGCGACCGTTTCCTGGAGTTGCCGGTCCAGCTCTTCCTGGATCGCATGCTCGTCAATGTCTGGGGAGGAACGCTGTGCTTCCCGCGCCCGAACGTCGGCGGCAGCCAAGTCTGCCGCGAACTGGGCGGCGATATCGGCATCATGATCCATTTCAATGCCAGGGGCTGTCGAAGCCCGGCGCTCATCCCGGACAGCATTGTCGCGGGCGATCTGCTCTTGCAGCGCAGCCTCCATACGCCGCGCTTCGTCGGCGGCATTTGCCTGCCGTGCGGTTTCCCGGGCCTGCGGTGCAGGTTCGACAGGCGGCTGCGGAGTAGCCTCTACGCCCTCCATCTGACCTGCCCGGCGTGCGGCACGGGCAGCGCGGCTGTTGTTCTGCACGCGGGTCTTTTCGGCCTGCTCGGCTTTCTCTTTCTCCAGTCGCGCCTTTTCCCTTTGATAAGGGGTTTCACGGGTTGCGGTGCGGGCCTTTTTTTCTGCCTTTGGCATGATTTCGTCATCCTCTGAATTAAACAATTCATGTTCTGAAATTCGTCTGCGTTCTGCTTCTTCAAATTCATTCAAATTCGGCATGGGGGCTCACCCATTCGTGCTTCACCTTCCATGGCTACCGGTCGTGATCATTGCGGTTGGTGCGCCCCCGTCCGGTGCGGTCGATGCGCGTGCCGGAGCGCAGGTTCAACGTATCGAGCTCCCGCTGTTGGGCGCGGGTGCGGGCGACCGGTGCAGCTTCTCTTGCCTGGCGGCGCCGCTCGGCCTCGCGGGCCTGCTCCGCGCGCGCCCGGCGCTGTTCATCCACCCGTGCGCGGGCAGCCTCCTGCTGTTCGCGGACCCGGCGCTGGGCGCGGGTTTCGATGATGCTGCGCTGCTGCGGCGCGCGCTGGCGGCGGGCCTGGCCGTTCTGACCCTGGCCTTGGCCATTGTTGTTCTGACCATTTCCGTTCCCGGCCGGGCCGCCATTGTTGTTCGCACCTGCGTCATCATCATCCGGATCATCGTCACCGTTATTGTCGCCACCGCCGCCGCCGAAATCATCGTCAAGATCATCCTGCGGGTCGGGGAAAAGCTGGCGGGCGCGGGCTGCGGCTGCGGCGGCAATGTCGCGGCCACGCTGGCGGGCAGCCTGGAAATCCTGTCCATTGACGAAGCCGCGCTGAATGGCTGCCGCGCGTTCGGCAATGCCGTGTTCGGCAGCATTGCGCCGATGGATTGCGCCGGTCCGGCTTGGTCCGATGATGGCATCCGGCTCGACCGGCGTGTTGTTCGTGGGCTGCGGATAGAGGAAAATCCGGTCGCGGGCGCGGCGGCGATATTCGGCAAACGTAACGGGACGCTCGATGATGCCGCGCTCGGCGCGAGAGGTGGAATCCAGATTGATGCCGCGGGAATGTGCGACGTCGGACATCACGGCGCGCATGTTGTCATAGTTCATGAACGGATCACGCCGGGAAATCTTCAGCCAGCGGCCCTCGTGCGACATGCGGTTGACGACGATGTGCAGGTGGGGATGTTCGCGGTCGGTGTGGAAGGCTGTGAAATAATCCCATTGGCCGCCGTTGCGTCCCGACCCGAACATTTCATAGGCGTAGTCACGCATCGTCTCTTCCGCGAGCTGGTGCGGCGTGTTGCGCGGAAGGCTGACCACGATATGTGTGGTGAGGTCGCGCTGCGTGCCATCAGCGCGGTTGCGCAGTGGATAGCGGGCTGCATGACGGGCCCAGTCGACAGAGATGCGGTCGAATTCGTCTATCCCTGCGGGTGCTGCATCAAGATAGCGGTCGGAGCGGCGGAACGGGATGGTGCCATTGCGGGTGATGTAACAGATCTGGCGGCGGATCTGGTGCGCATTGACCGTGCCGCCGCGCGGCACCACCTTGACGATGGCCTGGGGGCGAATGCCGGGTGCGTTTGCGGACATGGCGCGACCTCGTCAATCTGAGGCCTCGTCGAGAAGCAGCGCGCATCCATCGATGCGGCGCTTCGACAGGCTGAGCAGCGAGCGCAGGTGACCGTCGAGTTCGACGAACTCCCGCCCGAAGGCGGCCCGGTCCTTCATGAACTGCTCCATGTCGAAGCCAGGGCGGCCCGGAGCCAGATGGCTGATGCGCCGGATGCTGGAGGAGATTTCGCCGATGCGGGTGGAAATGGACTGCAGCGCCTCGCGGGTGGCGGCATCGATTTCGATGAAACCGGCGATGCGCCGCGCGGCAACTCTCAACGCCATGTTGTTGCTCATGCCGCATTTGGCTGCCTGGCGTGCAAGGGTGGCAAATTCGCCCTCGCGCAGGCGAACGCTCACAACCTTGTAACCGGCAGGATCAATCTTTTTCGGGAGGCGCTGGGTACGGGAAACGGTAGCAAAAGCGTCGAGGACGCCGGAATTATCGGTCATCTGAAACAGCCTTAAATATCGATGGCGCTGGAAAAGGCGCCGCTGAAATGAATTTAAAAAACGACTATAAAAACCAAATATATGACTACATCATAGTGCAGTTTCGCCAGTTCGTCAAAAGCAATTTCTTACAGTTGTAGTTCACGGCGTGTTTCAGAAATTTGCAAAACGCCATTATTTCCGGTTTGACGAAAGGCTGTTGCAGGCATACATTTGCACATTATTACACATGCCCTTTTTTACAAAACTTCGATTTTTCAAATGTTTTCATTAGCTAAGGATTTCAATCGTGAAACTCGTGACTTGCTGCTCGTTCAAGGGCGGCGCCGGTAAAACCACTGCATTGATGGGATTGTGCTCCGCCTGGGCTTCGCTCGGCTACCGCGTTGCGCTGTTTGAGGCGGACGAAAACCGGCCGCTGAGCAAGTGGAAGGAGAACGCCCTCAAGAGCGATACATGGGACGAGACCTGCGAGGTCTTTGCTGCCGACGACATCGGGCTTCTGGAGGCTGCCTACAACGGTGCGGAGAAGCAGGGTTTTGATTTTGCGCTGGCCGATACGCATGGCGGCTCAAGCGAGCTGAACAATACGATCATCGCCAGTTCCGACTTTTTGCTGGTTCCTTCCATGCTGACGCCGCTCGACATCGACGAAGCACTGGCAACCTACCGCTACATTATCGAGTTGCTCGTCAATGAGGCCATCGACATCCCGACGGCCATATTGGTCCAGCGCATCCCCGTCGGCCGGCTGACGTCATCGCAGAAGGCCTCTTCGGACCTTCTGAATGTGTTGCCGCAATTCGACAAGCCGATGCATGAGCGTGACGCGTTCGCGGCGATGAAGGAGCGGGGCATGATGCATCTTGCCCTCGCCAATATGGAGGGCAAGGCGGCGTTGCGCCTGCCCATGCGCAACTATGCCACCGCCATGGATGAGCTCCACGTCATGCGCAGCTTTGTGGACCTGAAGCTGGGAGGCTGAAGTGGCAATCCGCAAACCTGTGCTTTCCGTCAAGGAGGCGCGGAGTCTGGCCGCTCACCGGTCGGATCTGCTGCCTTCCGTGACGCCGCACGATCCCGTGCGCGATCCATCGGCTTTGCAGCCGCGTCCGCATACGGAAGACGTGCCTGTTGCCGCGACAACCATCGCATCCGTCGCGGTAGATATTCCTCTTCCGCCCACCCCCAAACCGGAGGCGGACCCGCTGGCGGAGGTTCATCCGGTGGAAAGCCCGGGGCCTGAACCGGTCGCGATGACGGCGGAAGTGTCACCACCGCAAGTGTCTCAAGCAGACACGAGCTCGCGCCGGAAATCGGCCGAGAAGAAATCAAGAAAGGCGGCTCCCGACATTGGCCGGCCAATCGCCAAGCGGCAAAAGCAGCAGGTGATCGGCAAGCGCAGCGAGGAAGGCAAGATCCAGGTGTTCCTCTCGGCAGCCCTGCCGGCCAGAGGCATATCGAAAAGCTTCGAACGCCTGTGCCGGCAATATGCGCCGGCGAAATCGCTGCAGATGATCCTGCGCCGCGCACTGGACGATTATGAGGTGCTGCTGGAAAACGGCGATCTCGACAATCTGCCGGAGACCTATACCGAGGCGGTCGCGCCGGAAGTCTGCGGCATCATCCAGACGTCGCGGATCATGCCGCTAAGGCTCATCGAAAGGGCGCGCGCGCATTTCGATCCGCTCGGGTTCGAGAGCGACCGTGCATTCGGGCGCAAGCTCGCTTCAGCCGCACTTGCCATCTTCTTCGAAATTCAGGCGCAGCATCAGTAACCAATGCTTGCAGTGCCGCCTGACCCCGCCCGCGTCAGCGTCTGAGGCCGCGTTCATCCTCGCGGGAGCGGAGGTCCAGCAGCGCAGGCTTTTTCAGCGATGGGGTGCCGGCGGTCTCGGCCTGCGGTCGCCCGGGCGATTTCGTTGCCGGCTCACCTGTTTGGCTTTCCATTTCGGCGCGAGACCTTTTCGTCGATGTGAAGAAGGCTGCGATCGGCAACTGTTGTTCATCGGCTCCAGCCTTCTTCAGGCCGTTCAGATTGGCCGTCATCCGTTGCTTGCCAAGGCGTCTGACCGGTGCGGCCGGCCCGGCGCTTTCCGCGTCGAGCCCGAATCCGGGATCTCTGCCCTCGTAGGCGGCCACGAAGCGCTCGCAGGTCTCGGCCATGTCGCGGATGGTTTGCTGGTGCTGGCTGGTCGCTTCGTTCTTCTTGGCGTCCGGATTGCCCAGGGCAGCCCGATAGGCTTGTTCGGCCGAGTTTGCGGACAGCATTTTTTCGCGGGCGGCAAAAATCCTCTTTCCCAGCTGCAGCCGTTTGCTGAAGTTGCTGGCGGTTGGGGGCAGGATGGAATCGATCTGTTCGACCAGCCGATCCCTGAAACCGATAGCTTTCGGCCGGTCGGCGGCGATGTCCGGCTGAAAATGCCTCGAGGCTTCGGCAATGCCCGGCGGAACCTTGTCCGGTACGGAATTCGTCGTGTCGCGTAAGTTCAGCCGGGGGATCTTGGCAATCGGCTGGCCGTCCTGTGGCGGGATGCGTATCGGAACCCAGCTGCGGTGGTGGGCCACCATCAATCTGCCGATGCGGACCAGCGCTTCCGGACTGATCGGCTTTGATGGCGGAATTTCAGCCTCGAACGCCTTTTTGTGAGGCAACAGGAGCTTGTCGAAGTCCTCGATTGCATTCTTGTTGTGATAGAAGAATTCGTTCTTGATGAAGCGCGGCGCACCCGGCTTGCGCTTTTCTTCGCGAATCCTGGCTTCTTCCTGGAGCCAGTTTTTGACTGCCGCCCCTTTCGTGCGCACAAGATCAAAGAACGTCTGGCGCAGGTCGTTGTAGTACGGGCTCGCCGGCATGATGGCGTTGCTGATGGGGTTGGCAAGGATCATTGCCGGTGACTCATGGCCGCGGACTGTTCCGGCCGTGTTTCCGTCAAGTTTTGTTTGCTCCCAGCGATGGCCAGCCAGCGCGAAGGGCGGGAGATCCTTTACCTGCCGGTAGAGACCGGCGATCAGTGCCGGTTCGACTGTTTGCTCCTTGCCCGGATTGCGGAAGCGCGGCTGCTTGGCCTGGATTGTCTGCGCCACCGATTCCAGCCTTACGCGATCTGTGACCGGATCCGCCTTGTACAGGTGATTGTCGATGATCGCTTCCAGGGCGGCCCTGCGCATATCATTGTAGACTTCATGTGCGGGGATGAAGTCACCCAGTGCCGCATCAACCGCCTTTTCTATTCTTTCGTGGCTTGGCGAGAGCGGTTGCCTGCACGCGTTGGTGCGCCGCTCAAGGCCTCTTTTCCCGGAAACAACCAGGTTGGAGGCGTTGCGAATGGCAGTATCGAGATAGTCTGCTGCTGAAACGTTCGGAAAACCGGACATGAGCACACCTTATGGATGGGCCATCCAGCGCTGAGGCCGGACGAACAAACGTCATGAAATTCAATAGTTCGCCTGGCGTGCTTCGCATTGTGGCAACGCGTCCGGCCAAGCGGCAATCAATAAATATCTGCACTCAAAAATGGCATGAACTATGCGATCAAACTACCATGGCCCGCTGGCAGGGGCAAATTACGCAATCCAAATTTAGAGCCGCGCGATATCGGAAGTTCGATAATCGGGTCTTATGCCGCAGCCGGCTAAAGCGATCCTGCCGCTTGGCTGGACAGGGCTGGAATCCCGTAGGCTTCAATCCTTTCAACGCCCATTCGAGCCGTTGCTGCGTTCAGGTTGGTGCTCGCAAACATCGATTTGCTTGCGCCTAAAGCGGAAGCAGACCTCTTGCGTCAACGAAAGCTATCTGCGAATGATTTGCATTAGCGTTCTAAGATGAGGGTGTTGCAATGGACATGCATCGCGAGGGGTGGCTGCACGCGGGTGGGAGCGTCTCCCTTTCCGACGTCTACCGAACGATCGCCGTTCGAAAGGACGCATCGCAGTTTCGGCGGGCGCTTGCGTTTTTCGGACCAGGCTATCTTGTGGCCGTCGGATATATGGATCCGGGCAATTGGGCGACATCGTTGGCCGGTGGCTCGCGCTTCGGCTACACGCTGCTTGTCGTCGCTCTCATCTCGAACATCATGGCGATCATTCTCCAATCCCTCACGGCCCGGCTCGCCATCGCCTCCGGTCGTGATTTGGCGCAGGCGTGCCGGGATGCCTTCCCACGTCCTGTTGCCTATATGCTCTGGCTGCTCGCCGAGATCGCCATCATCGCGACGGATATCGCCGAGGTTATCGGCACGGCGATCGGTCTCAACCTCATCTTCCACATTCCACTCGAAATCGGCGTCGCCATCACCGCGCTCGATGTGTTCCTCATCCTCTATCTGCAAAGGCTGGGGTTTCGCTGGCTGGAAGCGTTCGTCATAGGATTGCTGGCGGTCATCGCCGTTTGCTTCGCGGTCCAGATCGGATTGGCGGATCCCGACTGGGGCGAGGTCATCCGCGGCTTCGCTCCGACGACCGAGATCGTCACCAATCCCGAGATGTTGTATCTCGCTCTCGGTATCCTCGGTGCGACGGTGATGCCGCACAATCTCTATCTTCATTCGGGTATCGTGCAGACGCGGGCCTACGGAGAAAGCCTCGAGGAACGCCGCGAAGCGCTGAAGTTCGCGACCATCGATTCAACGGTCGCCCTGATGTTTGCGCTCCTGGTGAACGCTTCGATCCTTATCCTGGCAGCCGCCGCTTTCCATGCGACTGGTCGAACCGAGGTGGCCGAACTCGGCGAAGCGCATAATCTGCTCGCGCCGCTTCTCGGCATGGCGATTGCACCGACGCTTTTCGGTGTCGCGCTCTTGTGTTGCGGTCTCAATTCTACCGTCACGGCGACCTTGGCCGGCCAGATTGTCATGGAAGGGTTCCTTCATATCCGGTTGGCCGCGTGGTTGCGGCGCCTCGTCACACGCGGGATCGCCATCATCCCCGCGGCCGGCGTGACGATCTTCTATGGCGACGGCGGCACGGCGAAGCTGCTGATTCTGACGCAGGTGGTGCTGAGTTTGCAGCTCTCCTTCGCGGTATTTCCGCTGGTCCTGTTCACTGCGGACCAGCGCAAGATGGGCGCGCTTGTGGCGCCACGCTGGCTGACGGCCATCGCCGGATTGGTTGCAATCATCATTGCGGCGCTGAACGTCAAACTGCTGGTCGATTTCCTGGCTTAGTGGGCGTGCCGTTGCGCGGTTCGCTCCAAATCAGTGAACCTCGCGAAGTTGGCCGTGCAGTGATTCCAGGTCATCGGTGGCGAAGTAGGTCTTCACCGCCCGGCATGTCACCACCGTATGCGGTGACATTGCAAAATCCGAAGCGATCCTGGTGGCGGAGATCGACATCAACATCCCGAAGCTTGTCGTCGCCCGGACGGGTGCCGATAACTTCAATTCCAAGCTTCGCGCGAAGATGGCGCGAAAGCTTGACGAATGGCGGGTTACTGCCAGGAACAGGCCATCACTGTGGGGCTAAATAGCAAAAATGTACCGCGGTTAGAAAAGCCCTAGCGTGCGCAACATGCCTTCGAATGTGAGCGCGTGCTCATCATTGTTTTCGCCATGCGGTCGGGGATGGGCGCCTCGTTGTTCGAGACCATGTCTATAGACGTTGCTGGGGCTATATCCGAACTGTTGCGTGAAGGCGCGGCTGAAGTTCGCGGGGGATTCGATGCCGATCGCCGCACCGATCTCCGCGACCTTCCGGCCGTCGGCCGGGTCCGCCAACATGGCGTGCGCCGCAAGGAGTCGGCGGCGGCGGATGTAGTTCGCAACGCCGCCCGACGTCTCGAACAGTTCGTAAAGCCGCGTCCGGGAGATGGCCAATTCCTTGCACAGCGCCTCGGCGGTCAGGTCTGGCGAGGCGATGTGACTTGTGATGAAACGCCTCGCCCGTGTCATTAACCCAATATCCGAGACGTGATCCGTGCCGGCATTGCGATCCACCAGGGGCGTTACCGCCTCGAACACCATTTCCCGCAGGCGTTCCCTGACACCGGGCAGATCCTCCTGTGTGAAGAAAGGCAGATTGGCTTCGACGCTTGCAATATAGTCCGTCAGCAACCGGGCGCGATGGCCGCCCAGGACAATGTTGTTGCTGGCGGTGGGCAAGCCGCCATGATCGGAAAACAGGTCGACGGGTGCAATCAGGCTCATCGATTCCGTTGCCAGTTTGCGCCCTCGGAAAGGGCGGCCGAGCGAGCGGATTTCCACCAGTCCCGGTTCATTCTCCGCGACGCGGCCATCGACCTCGGTCCAACTGCGACCGGATTGCAGAAAAAGGATGTGCCAGTGATCGAGGGGGCTGAGCCGCACCTTCTCGGGCGGGCGCATATAGGTGAAAGCGGGGCTGCTTTGCCTGGTCATCAGCATGCCACCCAGATTCCAGACGCTCTGGCGGGCGACAAACCCGTCGCTGGGATAGACGTGTTCCGGCAGGTGGATGTCGACCAAAGGGGAGATGTATTCCTGCCAGGCCGCAAACTGCTGGGACGGCGGTAGAGTGTCGGTGTCGAAATGCAGGGGGACCAGCACGTCGCTTTGCATCTCATCCACACCCAGCGGAGCATGGACCACGCGTGCAAAACGCCTACGTTCGACGAATTCCGACCGCGACCGAATGTCGACCATTGCCCTGACCTTGCTTACTCCGAAATGCTGGAACGTCTCGTTCCGACGCCGTTTTCAGTGGTACGCGTCCTACTCTGTCATGCACTTTGGCAGGCACCATGTGCAGAGGTAGTATTGTCTTGCTTCTTTGAACAATACTCATTTGCACAGAGTTAAATGTCGATCTACGCCTATTGTATATATACCGTGCTTTGGATTCATCCAATAGTGTGATTTTTTATCGTTAATTTTTTCGAGTTTCATGTGGCTGTTTTCATTTGAAAACAAGCACCTGAATTCCCTCCAGAGGATCGATTCGCAGCTAGAGCGCTGGTGTTGCTTGTCAAGAGCGACCTGGTGTCTGCACTTGCCGCACGTGCCGCGCGGTTGTGTGGTTTAAAACGTCCAGCAGAGCAAATCAGAAGTAGACAAAAATCCTCATGTCACAGGAATGGATGATTTGAAAAGTTTCCGGATTTAATGATATTGTATTAATACCATTTAGCTAATATATACATTTTCAGAGTTAATGAAAGGTAAAAATCCCTGCAAGTACTGAAATGTATTTGCGAGATCGCCCCGTTGTTTTGGAGTATTGTGGGTATGCCGTACAAAACTCTCAATGCGAGCATGAATAAAAAAGCCAAGCATCGTGTTCTTGTGGCAGGTGGGGCGGGTTTTCTAGGTTCACATCTCTGTGAGCGCCTCCTTAGAGGTGGTAATACGGTGATCTGCCTGGATAACTTTTCCACGGGCCGGATGGAAAATCTGCACCACCTGCTGCGCTTCGACACGTTCAGCTTCGTGCGGCACGACATCGTCGAGCCGATCGATTTCGCGGTTGATGAAATCTACAATCTCGCCTGCCCGGCTTCGCCACTGCATTATCAGGCCGACCCGGTCCATACGATGATGACCAGCGTCTTGGGCGCGCTCAACCTCCTGGAACTTGCGGCGCACTACAAGGCGCGGATTTTTCAGGCGTCGACGTCGGAGATCTACGGCGATCCCCATGTGCATCCGCAACCGGAGACCTATTGGGGCAATGTCAATTCCTTCGGCCCGCGCGCCTGCTACGACGAGGGCAAGCGGTCTGCCGAGACGCTGTTTTTCAGCTATCACCAGCAATACGGTGTCGATATCCGCATCGGGCGCATTTTCAACACCTACGGGCCGCGCATGCGTACCGACGATGGCCGGGTTGTCTCAAATTTCATCGTTCAGGCTTTGAAGGGTGAGGACATCACCGTCTACGGCGATGGATCCCAGACCCGTTCCTTTTGTTATGTCGACGATCTGATTGAGGGCTTCTTCCGGCTGATGAACAGCCCGACGTCCATTCAAACACCGGTCAACATCGGCAATCCGGGCGAATTCACCGTCAGTCAGCTCGCCGAGCAGGTCATCGCCATGACGGGGTCGTCTTCCAAAATCGTTTATCGCACGTTGCCGGTCGACGATCCCCACCAGCGCAAGCCCGACATCACCGTGGCAGAGCGGACGCTGGGGTGGAGGCCGACGGTTGCGCTGACGGAGGGCCTGAAGGCGACAATCGCCTATTTTGAGCACCAGCTGGCGCCTGTCTCCAAGGAACTCGCCATCGTTGCCTAGAGCATTTCCAGCCGAAGCAGAACCGCTTCGGCGCCGTATGACGCATTGAAAACAATGCTTTGTGTCTGATCGCGCAAGAGCGGCGGACAAACCGAACCGAAAACAGTGAGGCAGCGATACTGTCGCTCCCGCCCATGCGCGGAGCGCACGGATCGTTCTATGTCTTCGAGAAGGCACTGATATGGTCAGGAAAAGGGTACTTGTCGTCGGTGGTGCCGGCTTCATTGGAAGCAATACGGCAAAACTGCTGAGCGGGCAGGGGTTCGAACCCGTCGTCTACGACAATCTTTCGACCGGAAACCGGCAGTCCGTGTGCTGGGGACGCTTCATCCAGGGCGATATCCTGGATACGCGGCGACTGCGGGCGGCGATCGAGGAGGAGGAACCGGTCGCCGTGATCCATTTCGCGGCGTCGGCCTATGTCGGCGAATCCGTGGAGAACCCGGCAAAATACTATCGCAACAATGTCAGCGGCACGCAGTCGCTGCTCGATGCCTGCCTCCTCTCGGGCGTGCGCAATCTCATCTTCTCCTCAAGTTGCGCGACCTACGGGATTCCCGAAAGCCTGCCGATCCGCGAGGGGGCAGGCCAGCGCCCGATCAATCCCTACGGACGCACGAAGCTGATCGCGGAACAGATGTTGGCCGACTACGCGGCTACCTACGACATGCACTATGTGGCCTTGCGTTACTTCAACGCGGCGGGGGCGGATCTCGATGGGGAAATAGGTGAAGCGCACGATCCCGAAACGCATCTCATTCCGCGCGCCATGATGGCTGCCGCCGGCCGTATCGACGTCCTCGACGTTTACGGTGACGATTACGATACGCCCGACGGCACCTGCATCCGCGACTATATCCATGTCACCGACTTGGCGCGTGCGCATGTGCTGGCGATGGAACACCTGCTGGGAGGCGGCGGCAACCTGGCCGTCAATCTCGGTACGGGCCATGGCACGTCCATCAAGGAAGTCCTGGAGGCGATTCATCGCCTTACGGGCCGCAAGGTGCCGATCGCAATACGCGAGCGCCGCGTTGGCGACCCTCAGGCACTCTATGCCGACCCGACGCTTGCAGCCGAAACGATCGGTTTCAAGGCGGTCTATTCCGACCTCGACACCATCGTCCGCTCTGCCGCCCCGTTCTTCGGCCTGGAGGTCCGGCAATGAGGACCGCTTCGATCACCTCGAGAGGAGAGAGGAACGAGCCGCTCATGGCATCGATATTCACGGGCCGCAAGCGCGTGGAATATCTCGTCGGCGTGGCGCTCTGGGCCGCGAGCATCGTCTATTTGTGGCAATGGTGGCTGGCCAGCGTTGGCGACAGCCAGCTCGCCGGCGCGCTCCTGGTGACGGCGCTTCTGGCTTGGATAACGCTTCTGCCCGTTTACTTCATCACCGTCTTCTTTAATGCGCGGCGTCCCGTCGGTCCGTTGCGGATTCCCGCCGGCAGCCGGATCGCCATGGTGGTCACGAAGGCGCCGTCGGAGCCGTTCAAGGTCGTGGCCGCGACCTTGCGCGCCATGCTGGCTCAGACCGTGCCGCACGACACCTGGCTCGCCGACGAGGATCCGACGCTCGAAACGCTCGCCTGGTGCAGGGCCAACGGCGTGCACGTCTCGACGCGCAAGGGCCGCATGGACTATCACCGCCAATCCTGGCCGCGCCGCACGCGCTGCAAGGAGGGTAATCTCGCTTTCTTCTACGACCATTACGGCTACGAACGGTATGATTTCGTCTCGCAGCTCGACGCGGATCACATTCCCGAGCCGGACTATCTCTTCCACATGCTGCGACCCTTTGCGGATCCCGCCATCGGCTATGTCTCGGCACCCAGCATCTGTGACCGCAATGCCGCCGAAAGCTGGTCCGCGCGGGGCCGCCTCTATGTCGAGGCCAGCATGCACGGTTCCCTGCAAGCCGGCTACAATGGCGGCTTTGCTCCGGTATGCATCGGTTCCCACTATGCGGTCCGAACGAGCGCCCTCAAGGAGATCGGTGGCCTGGGGCCGGAGCTTGCCGAGGATCATTCGACGACGCTCTTCATGAACGCCCATGGCTGGCGGGGCGTGCATGCGCTCGATGCCATTGCGCATGGCGACGGGCCGCGGACCTTCGCCGACCTCGTCACGCAGGAATTCCAATGGTCGCGCAGCCTGGTGATGATCCTTCTGCAATATACGCCCAAGCTGATCGGTCGCCTGCCGTTGCGCCTGAAGATCCAGTTTCTGTTCTCGCAATTCTGGTATCCGCTCTACGCCTTCTTCCTGGCGGTGACGTTCGTGCTGCCGACCGTCGTTTTGCTTTACGGCCGCAATTTCGTCAGCGTCACCTATCCGGATTTCCTGCTCCACTTCATGCCGCAGTCCCTGATGATCCTGATCATGGCGTACTGGTGGCGCGCGAGCGGCACGTTCCGGCCCGTCGACGGCAAGATTTTCAGCTGGGAAGCGATGCTGTTCCTGCTCGCCCGCTGGCCTTGGGTTCTTGCCGGCACCTTTGCGGCGTTCCGTGACTGGATGACAGGCTCGTTCGTCGATTTCCGCGTCACGCCCAAAGGCACGACTGAGGCCGATCCACTGCCGTTTCGTGTGCTCGCGCCATACGTGTTCGTGGTGCTGATCTCGATTGCTCCGGTGCTGTTGGTTCGCGATGCCGGCGAGACGCGCGGGTTCTATATCTTCGCCATCGTCAACGCGTTCTTCTACGTGTTCGTGGTGTTCATGATCCTGCGGCAGCACGCGCGGGAGAACCGGATTCGCTATCAGGTGCGCATGTCTCAGCCCGCCTTTGCGACCTACATGCTCGTCCTCGTCGCCCTGCCAGGCTTCGCGATGATTGACCGGGGGAGGGAAGGCGTCGAGGCGCTCGCCTGGGGCACGCAAAGCTTCACCCTGTTCGACGACCGTTTTTCCGTGGCCGGCGCGGGCATCGGTAGCCATGACGTTCACAGTACCATCTTCAATCCGCGCTGGCGCACAAGCGCGGCCAGCCGTGCAAGCCAGCCGTAAAGGGGATGAGCATGAAGATCGCAGTCATCGGGACGGGTTATGTCGGATTGGTCAGCGGCGCGTGTTTTTCTGGCTGGGGCCACGACGTCGTCTGCATGGATAAAAATGCCCAGAAGATCGCCAGCCTGGAACGGGGCGTGGTTCCGATCTACGAACCGGGTCTGGACGAACTCGTGGAGCGAAATTTCGCGGCCGGTCGATTGCGTTTCACCTGCGATCTGGCTGACGCCGTGAGGGGGGCATCGGTCGTGTTCATCGCGGTCGGCACGCCGCCCCGTGCGGGACACGGCGATGCGGATCTCAGCTTCGTATACATGGCCGCGCGCGAGCTTGCCTCGCTGATCGAAGACAACGCTGTCATCGTCATCAAATCCACCGTGCCCGTGGGCACCGGCGATATCGTGCAGAAAATCATCGGATCGGTGCGCAAGGCCGGCTCCTTCTCGGTGGCGTCCAATCCGGAATTCCTACGCGAGGGCGTCGCCATCCGCGATTTTCTGGAGCCCGACCGCGTCGTGATCGGGATCGAGGACGACCGTGCGCGTGACGTTCTGACCAAGCTCTACGGTGCGTCCCTCGACCTGCGCAGGACGCCGATCGTCGTCACGCAGCGGCGCACGTCGGAGCTGATCAAATACGCCGCCAACGCTTTTCTCGCCACGAAGATCACCTTCATCAACGAACTGGCCGATCTTTGTGAGCAAGTGGGCAGTGATGTCAGCCATCTGGCGCTCGGCGTCGGGCTCGACAAACGGATCGGGACGAGCTTCCTGAACGCCGGGCCAGGTTATGGGGGATCCTGTTTCCCGAAAGACACGATGGCGCTGCTGCGGACCGCGCAGGACCATGGTGTGGCGCTGCGCATCGTGGAAGAGACCGTCACCGCGAACGAGGCGCGCAAACGCCGGATGGCTCTGAAGGTCGTGGATGCGCTGGGCGGTGACGTCGAGGATCTGACCATCGCCATCCTCGGCCTCACCTTCAAGCCGGATACGGATGATATGCGCGAGGCGCCGTCCGTCCCGCTTATCGAGACGTTGCAGCGTTTCGGTGCCCGCATTCGTGCCTACGATCCCGCGGGTATCGAGAATGCCCGGCAGGTCCTTTCGGATGTCGAGCTGCATCGCGATCCCTATGAATGCGCGCGCGACGCCGATGCGGTCGTCGTCGTCACCGAATGGGACGATATCCGCCACCTCGATCTCGCGAGCCTGAAAGCCGTGATGCGCCAAAAGATCCTGGTCGATCTGAGAAACGCGTTCGAGCCGGGTGCTGCCGAACGAACGGGCTTTCGCGTTTCCGGCATCGGTCGCCCGACGGTGGCGCGGCATGACGTCACCACTGCAACGCCGTCCTCTGCTGCGCTGCACGTTTCCGCCGCACGCAAAACGGATCTTGCATATTTCGAGATGGCAGGAGGCTCCAATGACAACAGCTAGTTTTCTATCGTATGCGCGGGGTCTGCGTATGCTGGCAAAGGTCGCTGCTACCGCGGCTTTGCTCGCCGGATCCGCACAGATGGCATTGTCACACGATTCCGCGCTGCCCGCGGGCGCGCGCGCCATGAGCGCCCTCGAGCTTTACAAGCTCTACAGGGACAAGAGCTGGCGCTGGGAAAACGGCGCCGGGATGATGACCGACGCGAACCGGCGCTTCAGCGCATGGTCGAATGGCGAGACCGGCAAGACCTGGGCCGAGGGGCGATGGGTCATAACCGAGACGGGCCTCATGTGCCTCAAGGCGACGTGGCACACGGACAAGGGCGCTTTCCCTGCCAAGACCTGTTTTTCCCACCGGCTCGCCTCGGGTGCCATCTACCAGAAACGGGAGCCAGATGGCGGTTGGTACATCTTCCGCCACGCGACACCCCGGAAGGAGGATGAAGCCAGCAAGCTGATCGCCGCAGATCTGGTTTCCGAACAACGCGACACGATCCAGGCTGCACTGGGTGTGCCTCTCGTAACTGAACAGTAAGCGATGAGGAGGAGGTTATGACCAATCTCTTGAAACTGGCCGTTACCGTTTTCTGTAGCGGTCTTGTCATTGCCACGGGCGTACACGCCGCCAGCGGCGTGTCGGGAGCAAACGTGGATAGCCGGGGGCGTTTTCTCGACAAGCGGCCCGTTATCAACGCTGGCGCGGTGACGCCAGGCGCCTATGATCCCCACGGCGACTATGCCAGCGATTCCAATTCCAAGATCGAGCATCTGTTCCTTCCCTGGGAGGACGTGGATCTTGCCACGCTCGGCGCCGCTGACGATTACGCACGAGCGCGGGGGCGAGCCTTGCTCGTGACGGTCGAACCCTGGTCCTGGGCGCGCGACTGGCGCGTCAGTCCCGGCGATCTTCTGGCGGGCATTCTGTCCGGTCAATACGATTCCAACATGGCGAGTGTCTGCTCGGCAGCGGCAAAGCTGAAGAGCCCCGTCACCATTCGCTGGGCCCAGGAAATGGAGGACGCCGACGGCCAGTTCACCTGGGCCTTCTGGAAGCCGGCGGACTATGTGAAAGCCTACAAGCGCGTCGTCGACGTGTGTCGAAAGCATCTGCCGACGGCCCAGTACATGTGGTCGCCGAAGGGGGAGAAGGGACTGAAGGCCTATTATCCGGGTGACGACTATGTCGACGTTATCGGTCTGTCGGTTTTCGGTTATCAACCCTATGACAGGCTGGAAGTCGGCCGCGATACGACCTTCGTTGAGCGCACGACACCGGGTTACGATCGGGTGAAGGATTTTGGAAAGCCGGTCGTCATCGCCGAACTCGGTTATGCCGGCAGTGACGACTACGTGCGCGCCTGGGCTCTTGAAGTCAACAAGCCGCATACGGAATTTCCGGCCTTGAACGCCGTCGTCTACTTCAACGACCTCGAGGTCTACCCTTGGCCGCGTAAAGTCGGTCGACCGGATTGGCGTGTCGCCGACCATCCGCTCGTTCCGCTGAATTGACGCTCCACTATGGGAGAGGCGCGCGCTATCCGTAGCGCCGGGCCTCTCCATCACCGCCCTTGCGTAATTCCAGATGCAGGATCCCGAACCTTCTTGCTGGAGTTTTTGTTCAAACAGGAGGTAAAAGTGTTTTCGATCCGCTTCATATTCATCAACGCCGCGCTTTCTGCGCTGCTTTTGGCGGGTAGCGCAGCCGCTGTCTCGAAGCCCAAACCTGTCGACGAAACGGCGAAGCTTGCTGAGGCCGCTTCGCCGATGAAGGCTGATGCACTTGTAAAACTGTACGCCGGCAGGACTTGGAAGTGGAAAACCGGAGGCGGCTTCTTATCTGCCGAGGCGAGCAACAGTTGGTTCGTGCCTGCCGACTGGAAGCGATTCGCCGCCTGGTCTCGCCAGGGCCGTAGATGGTCCTATGGGGAGGGGAGCTGGTTCGCAACCAATGACGGAAAGCTATGCTTGCATGCGCTTTGGACCGACGAAGACTGGCGCTCTTCCGCACGCACCTGTTTCCTGCACCGGGAAAAGGACGGCGTCATTTATCAAAAACGTTCCGTTGGCGGCAGATGGTATGTGTTCAGCCACAATCCGGCTGAGGTGACCGATGAGGCACGCAAGTTGATTGCAGGCGATCGTGTCAGCCAGGAACTGGCACGCATGAAGACCACGCGCCGGTGAAGCAAACGCTGCCGGCGAAACACACGGCAGCGCCTGTCTTGTCTTGGCCGTCGTTGCACGAGCGTGCCTGGAGCATTTCCAGCCGAAGCGGCATTGCTTCGGCGGCTAGATAGCGCGGCAGAACGCCTTCCTGCCGAAGCCGCTGGGCGTGCAGACATAAGAATTGTTGCTCATGTATTCCCCGACGGTGATTTTCACGACATTGCCGGCAGGGTTCTTGCCGTAGCGGACTTCGCCACCCACACGATACTTCACGAGATAGACGGATTTCGTTTGTTTTTTTCTGCCGGTTTCTCCCGCCTGGGCACCCGCGCCAAGAACTGCGGTGAGAGCGACCCCAAGTGCAACGGTCACAGCCCACCTCAGGCGCGCCTTCTGTGCCAAGGGAAGAGTCGTATGCGAATTCATGTTTCGTCTCCGGTGCTCTTTATCCTGGAGCGAGGTCTATCGCAGCCGGCTTAATATTTCGGCCAAGATGTTGCGGCAAATTTTAGTAGGTTGAAAAATACCTCGGGCAGGTCGGTCATCGTAGGGCTAACTTTCATAAATTGGCATTATATATCAAATGGTTAGTTCCATAATAGAACTTATCCGATTCGAGGATGTAGCCGGGCGGGTTCAAGGATGAAGCGCGGCATGCCAATGATTACAACGGCTTCGCACCGGGAGATTTTCGGTTAGCCCGATCCTGCCGGCAGCCATCCTCGCCGATCGCCGCCGCCTGCAGGCGCAAGCCCCGTTGTTCTGCCGAAATCCGAACGACGGCGCCCGCATGCATGCACACGGGGCCGCTATAGGGACGCAATCCCGTTGCGCGCTTCTTTGCCACGCTCAAGCAGCTCAGCCGCATCTCAACCCGATGCGACAAACGCCTTGCTACAGCCCGGACACGCCCCGCTTCCGTCTCAACCTGTCGAGACGGGATGGCGCGCCTCAGAACTGCTTTGCCGCGCGCACGCGTCCGCCGGCGGATGTCTCGCCGCCGTCGGCGATGTTGAGCAGCAGGCTCAGGTCCAGCATCCACAGGTCCGCGGTCTGCAACGACACGCCGGCCGTCACCGAGCCGAAGGCGCCGGACCCGTCGAGGCCCGAATAGCCCCCCGTCACGCCCAGCTTCGGTGTCATCTGCGTGCCGTTTTCCAGTGTGAACGACCGGGCGATTTCCGCGCCCAGGCTGACACGGAACTGCTCCTCGTCGAACCCTTCGATATCCACCGTCTCCCCGGCATCGTTGCGGACTTTGTAGTCGTCAACGCTTTCGGAGAAATAGACGATCCGCAGTTTCGGCGTGAAGGTCGTCGCCTCGTCGATATCCCACTGCCCCTCGAGCGAGGTGTCGGCCATCCAGCGCGTCGTGTCGAACGTGCCGTCCCAGAATGCCGTGTCGATATCGTTCGACGAACCGCCATAGCGCAGGCTGGCGTTCCAGAAGATGTTGCGGGCGACCTCGAACGAGGCATAGGGACCCGCCAGCCAGCCGTTGCCGGTCAGTTCCGCATCCGCATCGCTCGGGTCGGTCATCCGGTCCAGGTGGAAGGACAGGCCCACGAGCACCTTGTCCGTCAGCAGATAGTCGGCGCCGGCATTGATCATCGCGAAGCTGCCCCAGCGCCCGTCATTGTCATCCCGGTTGTGCGCCAGGAAGGTGCCGTCGATCCAGATGTTGAACGGCGAGGACGCGGCCGCACTCACGCCATCGGCATTGTCGCGCGCGGCCTCCATCTGCCGCAGGCTGGTGGACAGGCTGCCCGTCATGCCCTCCTCCGACGGCATCATGCGCGCGGTGATCGGATCGGTCGCCGTCTCCATCTGCCGGCGCTCCAGAAGCCCCGGAACCTTGATGGCCGAAGAGATCATGTTCTGCCGCGTTTCGACGAAGCCGCGCACCAGCGCGTCGATGTCCTCGGCTACCTGGTCCGCATCATGCGCCAGCCGGTAGGTGACGACCCCGGTATTGGACGTACCGAGCGCGCTGATCAGCCTGTAGCCGACCTGTACCTCGCCGGAATAGGCGGGATCGGGCTTGTATTGCAAATACCAGCCGGCAGGGGCTGCGGCCGCGCCAACCGCCGCCACCTCGCCGCGAATGATCGTCGCCGTGCCGGCATTGGCCGGTTCGACAAAGGCAAGCTCGGCCCCGGTGAACGGACCACCCGTCGCACCGCGGTTGAGGTACACATTCGCAGGCGTGCCGCCGGCCGGCACCTCGACGACGAGGTCGATGACCGTGGCTGTCCGCCGCTTCACCCGCAGGCTGAACGTCGCCTTGCCGGTTGCGCCGGTGCCATCGCGCACCTGAATGGCAAAGCTGTACGTGCCGGCCGCGTCGGCGGAAAGCGGGCCGGTGAGCTCGCCGGTCGAGACGTTCAACACCAGGCCTTTCGGCAACCGGCCCGATGCGACGCTGTAGATCAGTGCGCCGGTTCCGCCCCGTGCGGTGATCGACTGGCGGTAGTCTTCGCCTGCCATGGCTTCATCCAGCGCGCCGCCGGGCGGGGTGAAGACGAAGGTTACCTTCGGCGGCTTGATCTTCAGCGAATAACCCGCCGAACCGCTCGTACCGACCGTGTCCGTTGCCGTGACGGTGAAGGAGAAGTCACCGCTTGCCGTGGGCGTGCCGGTGATTGCGGCCGTCGCGGCATTGAGGCTGACGCCCGCCGGAAGCGCGCCGCCCGTCACGGCATAGTTGATCGCACCCACGCCACCGCTTGCCGAGATCGACGTGTTCGCATAGGCGACGCCCGCCGTGCCGACGGAAAGTGCCGTTCCCGATCCCGGTTTCAGCACCACGGCCGGCGCCTTGATGGTGATCGTGTAGCGCGCGGCGGCCGAACCGGCCGTTGCCGCCGTCGCCGTCACCGTGAACGTCACCGGACCGAACGCGCCGGATGTGGGCGTGCCACTGATCGCACCTGTCGATGCATGGATCCTCAGACCGGCGGGAAGCGCACCGCTCGTCACCGCATAGCCAATCCGGCCGACGCCACCGCTCGCGGAGATCGACGTGTCCGAATAGGGTTTGCCGACGGTCCCGACCGAAAGCGCCGTGCCGGTGGCCGGCGTCAGCACGACGGCAGGTCCACGCACGGTGATGGTGTAGCGTGCCGAGGCGGAGCCCGCGGTCGCAGCCGTTGCCTTGACGGTAAAGCTTGCCGTGCCGAGCGCAGCCGCCGTCGGCCTGCCGGCGATCGCACCCGTCGCGGCGTTGAGGTTCAACCCGGCCGGAAGCGACCCGCTCGTGACCGCATAGGTGATTCTGCCGACCCCGCCGGTGGCCGAGATCGCCCGTTCCGAATAGGAGATCCCGACCGTGCCGGCCGAAAGCGCCGTGCCGGTTGCCGGCGTCAGCGAGACGGCGGGTCCGCGCACCCGCAGCGTATACCGCGCCGACGCAGCACCCGCGGAGGCGCCGGTTGCCCGGATCGTGAAGCTTGCCGTACCGAATGCGGCGGCCGTCGGCGTGCCGGTGATCGCGCCCGTCGACGCATCGAGGG
Organism: Shinella kummerowiae; assembly: GCF_009827055.1. GTDB lineage: Bacteria > Pseudomonadota > Alphaproteobacteria > Rhizobiales > Rhizobiaceae > Shinella > Shinella kummerowiae. The sequence continues at coordinate 51,690 of NZ_WUMK01000014.1, read as the reverse complement.
TCAGGCCGGCCGGAAGGGCACCGCGCGTCACAGCAAAGGTGATCGCGCCGACGCCGCCGGTCGCTGAAATCGAGGTGTTCGAATAGGCGACGCCGATCGTGCCACCCGTAAGCGCCGTGCCGGATGGTGGCGTCAGCACCACGGCGGTGCTGCCCACGGCAAGCGTATAGCTCGCCGAGGCGGACCCCGCGGTCGCGGCGGTTGCCGTCACCGTGAAGTTAGCGGTCCCGATTGCCGCGGCCGTCGGTGTGCCGGTGATTGCACCGCTCGATGCGTTGAGGTTCAGCCCTGCAGGAAGTGCGCCGGTCGTTACCGCATAGGTGATGGTTCCGACACCGCCGGTGGCCGAAATCGAGGTGTTGGAATAGGCCACGCCGACCGTGCCGGCCGAAAGCGCCGTACCGGATGCCGGCGTCAGCACGACGGCCGTCCCTGCCACCGCAATGCTGTAGCTTGCCGAGGCAGAACCCGCGGTGGCCGCGGTTGCCGTCACCGTGAAGGTTGCCGTGCCGAGTGCCGCGGCCGTTGGCGTGCCGGTGATTGCACCGCTCGCTGCGTTGAGGTTCAGCCCTGCAGGAAGTGCGCCAGTCGTCACCGCAAAGGTGATCGCGCCAACGCCGCCGGTGGCCGAGATTGAGGTGTTCGAATAGGCCACGCCGACCGTACCGGCCGAAAGCGCCGTGCCGGATGCCGGCGTCAGCACGACGGCCGTTCCCGCGACCGTAATGCTGTAGCTCGCGGAGGCGGAACCCGCGGTTGCGGCGGTTGCCGTCACCGTGAAGGTCGCCGTTCCGAGTGCCGCGGCCGTTGGCGTGCCGGTGATCGCACCGCTCGATGCGTTGAGGTTCAGCCCTGCCGGAAGCGTGCCAGTCGTCACCGCGTAGGTGATAGTTCCGACACCGCCGGTGGCCGAAATCGAAGTGTTCGAATAGGCCACGCCGACCGTGCCGGCCGAAAGGGCCGTGCCCGTGGCGGGTGTGATCACCACGGCCGGTGCTCCGACGGCAATGCTGTAGCTTGCTGCGGCGGAACCCGTGGTCGCGGCGGTTGCCGTCACCGTGAAGTTGGCGGTACCGAGTGCGCCGGCCGTCGGTGTGCCGGTGATCGCGCCGCTCGATGCATTGAGGCTGAGGCCCGCGGGGAGCGAGCCCGCGGTCACGGCAAAGCTGATGGTCCCCACGCCGCCGCCGGCCGAGATCGACGTATCCGAATAAGCCACGCCAACGGTACCGGCCGAAAGCGCCGTGCCGGTGACCGGCGTTATCACGACCGCCGGTCCGGCCACGGTAATCGTGTAGCTCGCCGAAGCGGCGCCGCTGATTGCCGCCGTGGCCGTGACCGTGAAGGTCGCCGTTCCGAGTGCGCCGGCAGTCGGCGTGCCGGTGATCGCGCCGCTCGACGTATTGAGACTGAGGCCGGCGGGAAGCGACCCGGTGGTCACGGCAAAGCTGATTGCGCCAACGCCGCCGCCGGCCGAGATCGATGTGTTCGAATAGGCAAGCCCGACTGTGCCGGCCGAAAGCGCGGTCCCCGTCGCCGGCGTCAGCACGACCGCCGTCCCGCCCACCAGGATGGTGTAATTCGCCGACGCGGTGCCTGTGGTCGCCGCGGTTGCCGTCACCGTGAAGCTGGATGTACCGAAGGCGGCGTTCGTCGGCGTGCCGGTGATCGCGCCGGTGGTTGTGTTCAACGTCAGGCCATCGGGAAGAGCGCCGGTCGTCACCGCATAGCTGATCGCCCCCACGCCCCCGGTCGCCGAAATCGAGCTGTTGGAATAGGTAACCCCGACCGTGCCGCCGGACAGCGCCGTGCCGGATGCCGGGGTCAGCACCATGGGCGGTGCTACCGTCGTGATCGAGTAGGCGGCCGAGACCGTGCCTGTGGTTGCGGCCGTTGCCGTTATCGTGAAATTGAACGTGCCGAGCGCACCGGCCGTCGGCGTGCCGGTGATGGCACCGCTTGATGTATCAAGGCTCAGTCCTGTCGGTAGCGAACCGGCCGTCACGGCATAGCTGATCGTTCCCACGCCACCGGTCGCCGAAATCGACGTGTCCGAATAGGTGGTCCCGACCGTGCCGCCCGTCAGCGCCGTGCCGGATGCCGGCGTCAGCACCATGGGGGGTGCCACCGTCGTGATCGAATAGGCGGCCGAGACCGTGCCTGTGGTTGCGGCCGTTGCCGTTATCGTGAAATTGAACGTGCCGAGCGCACCGGCCGCAGGCGTGCCGGTGATGGCACCGCTCGACGCATTGAGGCTCAGCCCCGTCGGCAGCGAACCGGCGGTGACGGCATAGCTGATCGTTCCCACCCCGCCGGTTGCCGAGATCGACGTATCCGAATAGCCGGTTCCGACCGTGCCGCCCGTCAGCGCTGTGCCGGACACGGGTGTCAGCACCATGGGCGGCGCGACGATCGTGATCGAATAGTTGTTCGCGTTGGAACCTGCCGTCGCAGCGGTTGCCGTTACGGTGAAATTGGACGTTCCCAGGGCTGCTGCCGTCGGCGTGCCGGTGATCGCGCCGCTGGTTGCGTCGAGGCTCAGTCCGTCGGGGAGCGCACCGACGGTGACCGTGTAGGCGAAGGCCCCCAGTCCGCCGCTCGCCGAAATCGTTGCCGCCGAATAGGCCGTTCCCACGGTGCCACCCGTCAGGGCGCCGCTTGCCGGTGTCAGCACCACCGGCGGTTCCTCGATTTCCAGCGTATAGCTGGCCGAGGTCGTTCCGGCCGTGGCGGCGGTCGCCGTCACCGTGAAATTCGCCGTGCCGAATCCAGCCGCCGTCGGCGTGCCGGTGATCGCGCCGGTCGTGGTGTTCAAAGTGAGGCCATCGGGAAGCGCGCCCGTCGTCACGGCGTAGCTGATTGCGCCGACGCCGCCGGTCGCCGAAATTGACGTATTCGAATAGGAGACGCCGACCGTGCCAGCCGAAAGCGCGGTTCCCGTTGCCGGTGTCAGCACCACCGGGGGTGCGGCGATTGTGATCGTGTAGCTGGCTTGCTCGAAGTTGCCAAAAACAATCGATTCGACGTCCACGGTGACGGTCGTCGTGCCGAGTGCGCTCGCGGTGGGCGTACCGGTGATCGCGCCTGTCGTTGCGTCGATCGTCAAGCCGTCCGGAAGCGGGTTCGCGTAGAACGTGACCGGCCCGATGGGGGCGCTCGCCGAGATTGAGGCGTCCGAATAGGCAGTGCCGACCACGCCGCTCGTCAATGCGGTACCGGTCGCTGGCGAGAGATTCAGCGACGGCGCTATGATCGTTATGGAATAGGCGTTCACAGCCGAGCCACTGGTGGCGGCCGTTGCCGTGATGCTGAAGTTGAACGTGCCGGTGGCCGTGGCTGCGCCGCTGATCACGCCGGTCGATGTATCGAGTGTGAGGCTTGGCGGCAGCGCACCCGCCGTCACCGCATAGGTGATCGTGCCGACGCCGCCCGTTGCCGACATGGTCATCGAATAGGCGATGCCGCCCGTGCCTGAAGGCAATGCGCCGCTCGCGGGCGACAGGACCACGGGTGGCGCGGTGATGGTGATCGAATAGCTGGCAGCGGCCGATCCGGCCGTCGCGGCCGTTGCCGTCACCGTGAAGTTCGTCGTGCCGAGCGCCCCGGCTGTCGGCGTGCCGGTGATCGCGCCGGTCGATGTGTTGAGACTCAGCCCTGCGGGCAGCGTGCCGGTCGTCACCGCGTAGGTGACCGTTCCAACACCGCCGGTCGCCGAGATGGAGGTGTTGGAATAGGCCGTTCCCACCACGCCGGCGGAAAGCGCCGTACCGGTCGTCGGCGTCAGCACCACGGGCGGCGCCGTGATGGTGATCGAATAGCTGGCGGCGGCCGATCCGGTCGTCGCGGCGGTTGCCGTCACCGTGAAGTTTGCCGTACCAAGCGCCCCGGCTGTCGGTGTGCCCGTTATGGCGCCGGTCGACGTATTGAAGCTGAGGCCGGCTGGCAGCGAACCCGATGTCACCGCATAGGTGATCGTTCCGACACCGCCGGTCGCTGAAATGGACGTGTTCGAGTAGGACGAGCCAACCACGCCGGCCGTCAGCGCCGTTCCTGTCGTCGGGGTCAGCACCACGGGAGGTGCTGCAACCGTGATCGAATAGTTGGCGGCGGCCGAGCCGCTGGTGGCGGCCGTCGCGGTCACCGTGAAATTCGCGGTTCCGATCGCGCCCGCAGTCGGGGTGCCGGTGATCGCGCCGGTCGATGCGTTGATGCTGAGCCCCGCCGGCAGGGCGCCGGCGGTTACCGCATAACTGATCGCACCGGAACCTCCGGTCGCTGAAATCGACGTGTTCGAATAGGAGCTTCCCACCACGCCGGCGGAAAGGGCCGTGCCGCTTGCCGGCGTCAACGATACCGGCGGGAAGGCATTGATGGTGACGGTCACGTCCTGCGCGAGGAAGTGCACGCCGCCGGTCGAGATGGTGGTGCTGTCCTGGACCTTCAGCTTGAAGGTCGAACTGCCGACCGCCGATGGTGTACCGGACAGGAGACCGCTCGCCGACAGGGATAGCCCGGCAGGCAGGCTGCCGCTGTCGCGGGTATAGGTATAGCCCGGGGTGCCGCCGCTTGCGGAAAACTGCACGCTATAGGCCGTGCCGACACCACCGTCCGGCGGGCTATCAGGCGTCACGTCGATGACTGGCGCGGCGATGTTGACACTATAAGCCTTGTCGCGCGTATTGGCCGTCGGCGTCGTCGAATCCGTCACGCGGACGGTAAAGTTGTAGGGACCCGAGCCGGTCGGCGTGCCGGAGATGACACCGCCGGACGAAAGGGAGAGGCCGGGCGTCAGGTTGCTGCCGGCGACCAGCGAATAGGTATAGGGTCCTGTTCCACCGGTCGTGCTGAGCGCCTGATTGTAGGACGTGCCGATTGCCGGCGTCGCAACACTCGCGGGCGTGACCGTCAGCGGCGATGCCGACGGGTTGATCGTGATGTTGAAGGTAATCGGAACTGCGAAATCGTCCTTGACGATGAACGTGTCCGACGTCGCTCCGTCACCGTTGTGAGTATAGATGAGCGCATTGGTATTTGATGGTATCCCGAAGGTCAGGCTGCCATGGGACGGAGACTGGTTGGCCGGCGAAATGAAGCCGAAGTCGGCGCAGGTGAAGGTCGCCGTGCCGCCTGAGGTTATGGTCGCTGTCTGGGGCGAGGAGCAGGCCGCTTGGGCCGCCGTCGCCGGCCACAGGACGATCAGCGAGATCAAGGTCAGCAATGGAAGGAAGAATGCCGGCCAGGTGCGATGCCCGCGCGAAACGCCTGACTCGTGAAGTCGCTGTTTGTTCATCGTCCCGCCCCAATGCGCATGGAATCCGCCACGAGCAATCTCACGTTGCGGCCGGCCCCTTCAGCGCTGCGGCTATTGACTTGCATGAAACGCGAGACAATACAACCCTGCAGCGCAGACGAGGGGGAAATTCGCTTATAAAAAGATTACTGAAACACTCTTCCCAAGATGCCCGTTATGGGCGAAAGTGAGTGTGAGGGTAAATTCAAAGTCGTTAAATTGTTGGTGGGGGCAACCATGGCCGAATACTATCTCGGGCAGATCATGATGAGTGGGTATGCGTTTGCACCGCGCTATTTTGCGCTCTGCAACGGCCAGATTTTGGGAATCGCGCAGAATCAGGCCTTGTTTTCACTGCTGGGAACCTATTACGGCGGCAACGGGACGACCACATTCGCCCTACCGAATTTGCAGGGCCGCGCGCCGGTCTCTGCCGGCGCATCCGCCGATCCATCCTGGCAGCCTTCGCCTTACAACATCGGCGAAACCGGCGGGGTTGAAACCGTGACACTATTGTCGACGCAGATGCCCAACCATACGCACCAGGGCAACGGCACGAGCACTGATGGCACAGCCCGCAACCCGACTGGCGCGCTTTTTGCGAAGAATTCCGTTCCTCTCTATGCGCAGACGCCGGGGGCCCAGGTGCCTCTGTCGCCGCAGACCGTCACCTCGGTAGGCGGCGGACAGGCACATAGCAATATGCAGCCCTACAGCGTCATCAACTTCTGCATCGCGCTTTCGGGCGTTTACCCGTCCCGCAACTGAACCACACCGCCGGAGGTCAACAATGAGCACGCCCTTTCTCGGGGAAATACGCATGTTCGGTTTCGCGCGTGTGCCGGTCGGCTGGCAGGCGTGTGATGGGTCACTGCTGTCGATCGCGGAGTATGATGCCCTCTATAACCTGCTTGGCACCACCTATGGCGGTGACGGCCAGACGACGTTCGGCGTGCCCGATCTGCGCGGTCGGCTCCCCATGCATTGGGGAACGGGCCAGGGCCTCTCGCCCCATGTTGCCGGCGAACTGGCCGGCAACGAGAGCGTCACCCTGATCCCCAACCAGATGCCGCAACATACGCACACGTTCTTCGCGACACCGACGACGGCGGATATCAAGACCATCGAACCGACGGCAGAGCTGGGGGCGCTTGGCAGCGATACGATGTATGCCACGGATGTCACGGGCCTGACCCTCTTCAACATGTCATCGTCCTCCACGAAGGTTGCCGGTAATACGCAACCCCACGACAACACGATGCCGACATTGACGGTGCAATTCTGCATTGCGGTTTACGGTGTCTATCCGTCGCAAGGCTGATCCGAACTCCGTTTCACGATAGGGGATAAAAATGACAGAGCCTTTCATTGGTGAAATCCAGCTGTTCGGCTTCGCCTTCGCACCGCGCGGCTGGGCGTTCTGCAATGGCCCGACGCTGGCGATCCAGCAAAACACCGCGTTGTTTTCGCTGCTGGGAACGACCTATGGCGGGAACGGCATGACGACGTTCCAGCTGCCGAACTTCACGGGCCGCACCGCAAACAACCAGGGCAACGGGCCTGGCCTCACGCCACGATCGGCCGGAGAGACCTATGGGCAAAACAGTCTTACGCTGAGTTTGCTGGAAATGCCGGCCCACGCCCATGTGTTCGGGCTCTACAATCAGGGTGATGCGGCGAAAAAGTCAGGGACACCGTCCGCCGGCAACTCGTTGACCTTGCCCAGCCAGAGCACGCCTCTGGCCAGCAATGGCCAGCCGGATGCGCAATTCGCGCCCAACATGCTTGGTCCGGCCGGAGGCGGCCAGCCGCATGAAAACCGACAACCCTATCTGGCGGTGAACTATTGCATCGCCCTCGAGGGTGTTTTCCCGGCCTTCGGCTGATGGTCGTGCCAGGGGCTGCGATGCTGCCCGATTTTCCGGCCCGGTCCGTGCCTTCTGTCATAAAGGCGGGGGGCATGGAGTTGCGGCACGCCGCGTCGGGCGACATGGCCTTCCTGCTCGCGCTTTATCGCTCCGTGAGGGCCGAGGAGTTTGCCGCGGTGCCCTGGCCGCCGGAACAGAAGACCGCCTTTTTCGACCAGCAGTTCACCTTCCAGCACCGGCACTATCTGGCGGTCTTTCCCGAAGCACATTTTCTTGTCGTCGATTGTGATGGCGAGCCGGTCGGCCGCCTCTACCTGGATTGCAGCACCGAGCAGTGGCACATCATCGATATCGAGCTGCTGCCGGAATGGCGTGGCCGGGGAATGGGGTCGGCGTTGCTGTCCGCCATTCAGCGAGAGGCCACGCGCGCCGGCGCCACGGCCGTCCTCCTCAGCGTCGAGCAGCACAACGCCCGGGCGCAGGCGCTCTATCGCAATCTCGGTTTTCGCGTGGTGCAGGACGGCGGCTCGCATATCGGCATGGCATGGCCCTGCCCTGGCGGCCCGGCCTCCGAAGCCGGATGAACCGTCAGTTGAAAACAGCCTGGTAGACGATACCGTCCTTGTCGCGGGCGACCGGGACCAGAAAGATGTCGAGGATGCCGAGCGACATGTTTTTCAGGCGGTAGATCTGTTGTGGCAGGACGATCGCCGAATGGCTGCGGAACAGCAAGGAAAACGGCTCCCGCCGCATCCCCGGAAGGATTTGCTGCGCGCTGGGCCTCGCTTCCGAAAGGGTCAGCGGCACGGTGCTCTCGCCAAGGGACAGATCAAACGCCTGACCGACGCAACCCGCAAAATTCTGAAGCGTCAGCACATCCATGCGCAATCGTTCCCCGTTGTTCCGATCGTCTCGATCAGGATGCTTTCTACAACAGGAAGGCGAAAGACAGAAGGCCTTTACAGAACGCATGATTGTCGTGTGCACCGCCAAATGCACTATCTCGATGCTCTCCGGAGCAGCCGAAGGGCAAGCCGCAAGGCGACGTGTCACGCCGTCGGCCGCCGCGCTCAGGCCGGCGGCATTTCCAGGGTTTTCAGGCTGGCGCGCTGCTGGATGGCTCTTGCGAGGGCTGCGGCCAGCGCCGATGGCGTGATCGGCCGGTGCACGACGTCGACCATCGCGGCCGCATCGACGACCTGGGGCACCGTCTCGGGAGGGCCGACGATCACCACGGGCAGATCGCGGCCGATAGCCTTCAGCAGGTCGCGGTATTCGCCGGCATGGTTCCTGCGCGTGAGCAGCAGCACAGCGTCGAAGGCGAAGGCCGGCAGCGTGCCGACGGCGAGATCGGGATCCGAGAAGCCGACCGGCTCATAACCGAGGGCGGCCACGGTTTCCTCCATTTTCAACCGTTCCGCCTTGTTGCGCCCCACCAGCAGGATGCGTTCGCCGGTGCCTTCGGCCTCCGGGATCGCCCCGTCGGCCGGATTGCCCGCATCGACCGGCAGCCAGACACGAATAGTGCTGCCGCGGCCGAGCGTGCTGTCCATGTCGAGTGCGCCGCGATGATCGGCGACGATGCGCTTGACGGTGGCGAGGCCAAGACCGTTGCCGCCCTCGCGCGTCGAGAAAAACGGCTCGAACAGACGATCCTGAGCCGTCTCGTCCATGCCTTCGCCATCGTCGGCAACCGTCAGAACGGCATACCGTCCCGGTTCGGCGGTCCCGTGACTGAGGATCATCGCGCCCGCCTGCTCGCGGGTTTCCAGACGGACCCGCACGACGCCCCTGCCCTCGCCGATCGCCTGCCATGCGTTGCGGATCAGATTGAGAAGCACCTGTTCGATCTGTCGCGCGTCGATGGAGGCGGTGACCCCCGCGGCAATATCCGGCTCCAGCCGCACAGAGGCCGGTACGCTCGGCGACAGGAGGCGCAGCGTTTCGCCGACAAGGGCCGAGAGGTCCGCGCTCTTGCGTGCCGGCGCATCCGAGCGGCCGAAGGCCATGATCTCCGAGACCACGTCATGGGCGCGGTCCGCGCCTTTGAGAATTTCCCGGATATGGCGATCCAGCGTCTGGCGGTGCTGCGTCTCGCCCGCCATCTCGGCATGGCCGCGGATCGCGGCGGTGATGTTGTTGAGGTTGTGCGCGATGCCGCTTGCGAAGGTGCCGACGGCTTCGAGACGCTGTGCCTGGTTGAGCCGTGCCTCGAGCGCGCGTTGTTCGGCCTTCTGGATCACGCGGTCGATGGCATCCGATATCGCATCGAGCGGGCCGCGCAGCAGGTTGAGCACCTCCTCGCCGTAGTGGAAGCCGCCGCGCTGGCATTCCAGCGTCAGCAACGAGCCGCGCCGGGTGTCGCCCGAGCGATAGCAGACCCATGTCGCGACATCGACGCCCGCGAGCGCTCGCGACAGTGCGGCATCTTCCACCGCCCGCCCCCGTCGGACATAGATGAAGTCGCGGCCGTCGTCGGCGAGCGCGAAGGCTTCCAGTGCGGCGCAGGATGCCTGCGACGATCCCGGCATGGAATCGTAGCTCATCCGGCGCATGCCGGCCGACACATAGCGCGCGCGATCCGCACCCGCCCAGACCGCGAGGCGCCGCAGCGTCTCCTGGACGATGGCGTTCAACTGGACCGTGCTGGCATTGATCGAATGCAGCGTCATGTCGGCGACGATCGTGTCGAGTTCCTTTCGGGCGCGGATGGTGCGGATTTTGGTGCGCAACTGGAAGCCGATGGCGATGGAGGCCGACGCCGCCAGCACCGTCGCGATGGAAAAGGCGACGAGATAGGCCCGCGTCAGGGAGGTGTGACGGATCTCGGCGGCGGCGACCGCGTCGCTGACGCCGGCGGTGCGCGCCCGGGTGAGCACCGACTGGACGAGCTGATCGACCCCCGCCAGCGTGGACTGGATGAGCTGCGCATGCGCGGCAAGGCTGTCGCGGCTCTTCATATGGGATGGGTCGATCGCCTGCGTCGCCAGGCGGGAAATGCTGGCCGTTAGCGGTGCGGCGTTGTCGTCCGAGGGGTTGAGGGTAAAGGCCAGCATGACGGCGGCGAGGGCACTGACGGTGTTCGAAAGCGCGCCATCGCCGGTCTGCTGCAGATCCTTGCCGAGCGCGGTGAAATAGACGAGCGAGTTCTGCAGCAGCGCGTTCTCGCTCTTGAACTGTTCGATCAGGTCCTGCTTGTCCTCCTGCTGCCGGCGGGCCGCTTCGACCGCGCTCGCAAGGGCCGGCATGTCGGTGTCCAGCGCGTCGATCTCGCGCAGCGCGGCCATCGCCCGGTCGGATGCCGCGACGATGGCGTCATAGTTGCGCAGCAGGCCGGCGCGCGACAGGAGCACGGTCGTGTCCAGCTCGTTCACCGCCGCCTCGAAGCTCTTGCGTGTCTCGCCGATGCGCCGCAGCGTCATCTCCTGGCGCCAGATATCCACCAGCGCATAGCCCGTCAGGGCGAAAAGCAGCAGCGCACAGACGCCGAACAGCAGCGGTATTCTCATGGCGCCGCCTTCCGCAGGGATTTTCCCGCATGGCTGCCGGTGAGGGACTTGAGAAACGCCGCGATGTTGCGGACGTCGTCCTCGTCGAGAATGACGTCGAGCTGCGCCCGGCCCATCGCGCGGATCGCCTCGTCCAGCGTCTCGGCGCTGCCATCATGGAAATAGGGCGGCGTATAGTAGACCGTGCGCAGGCTCGGCACGCGCACGCGTGCGGGGCCGCCGGAGGTTAGCGGGTGGAAGATGCCGTGGCGCTGGTAGAGATTTCCCCCCACATTGCGCCCCTGATGACAGGCGGCACAGCCGACCGCCTTGAAACGCCGATAGCCCTGTTTTTCCGCTTCCGTCAAAGCGTTTGCATCGCCGGCGAGCCATCGGTCGAAGGGGCTGTCGACGAGCACGAGGGACCTTTGGTAGGCGGCAAGGGCATCCACCAGGTTGGTTTCGTCGAGCGGTGCGCCGTAAGCCGTTTCGACAAGGTCACGGATGGCGGGATCGGCGCCGAGCGCCTGCACGATCGTCTCCATCGTGCCGCCCATGACGTTCGGGTTGCTGATCAGCGACCGGGCGTGATCCTGCAGCACCGAGAAGTTTCCTTCCCAGTTCAGGCGGAAGCTCAGGGCGGCATTGAAAACCGTGGGCGTGTTGAATTCGAGCGCAGCCCCCTCCGGCGAGCGGTCGAAGCGGGCGCCGGAGGCGCCGTTCGTCTCGATGTCGTGACAGGTGGCGCAGCTGCGCGCGCCGTCGCCGGACAGCCGCGGGTCGTTGAACAGGACCTTGCCCAGCGCCACTTTCGATGGCTCGATTGCCAAGGCTTTCACCACACTGATCGGTTCGTCCGTGCCGGCGGCGGCCGACAGCGCCGCGCTGGTACAGAGGGCTGCCACGGCGAATGCGGCGCCAAGCCACGGGGTCGCGGGACGACGGCGCCGTTCAGTAACGCTCGACAGGCAGCGTGAAGACATAGCCAAGCCCCCGTTCGGTGACGATCATGCTCGGTGCGCTGGAATCGGCCTCGAGCTTCCGGCGCAGCCGCAGGATCTGCACGTCGATGCTCCGGTCGAAGATATCCTCGTGGATGCGCGTTGCCTGCAAAAGGTGTTCGCGTGCCAGCGTGCGCTGCGGGGCGTCCAGAAAGGCGACCAGCAATGCATGCTCCCCCTTCGTCAGCGGAATGGTTTCGCCGTGCGGATCGAACAGTTCTCGCGTCTTGGCGCGAAGTTTCCACCCGCCGAAATGGTAGGTGAGGCCGCTGTTCTTGCGATGCGAATAGTCACTTGCATGCCGCCGCAGCACGGCCCTGATGCGCGCGAGCAGTTCGCGCAGACCGAACGGCTTCGTGACATAGTCGTCGGCGCCCAGTTCAAGGCCGACCACACGGTCGATCTCGTCCTTGCGGTGGCCGGTGGCAATGATGACCGGCACGTCGGACCGCTGGCGCAGCTCGCGCAGCACGTCGAGCCCATCCTCGTTCTTCAATTGCAGATCGAGCAGCACGAGGTCGAGCGTCCTCGTCTCCAGTATCTTCAGCATCTCGCGGCCGGTTGCGACCGGCAGGGCAACCATGCCCTGCCCCGTCAGATATTCCGATATCATCGCTCCAAGCGCCGGGTCGTCATCCACGATCATGACGGTCGCGGCGGCCTGCACTGTCGACATCGGATCGTCCCTCTTTGCTGTCGCCGCACGATGGAACGGCGATGGATCATCGAACGAAAACCAGTTCCTATCGGCCGACTTGAACACTGTGCCGGCGTTTTTGCAATGCTCAAGCGAGCCCGCGACCCGCCCAAACCGGCCCTTTGTTACAGTCGTAACGCAGCTCCCTGCGGCTGAAGCCTGCCGGTAGCTTGCAACTCCTACATGTTTTCCCGTAACAGGACGGGAGATAGATCATGCACAAGATGACAGGGGTTGCGATCGCGCCGTTTGCCGGCGACGGGCCGCGTCTCACGCACATTGCCGGCTCGCGGCGCGACGGACATGACGATGCCGGTGCGGCAGGCCGTCCGGAACCGCGCCGCGATGTCGGATACCACCTCGACCAGCAGACATGGCTCGACACGACACCCGGCGAACGCCTGACGGTGCGCCTTCATTCCCGCGAGGTCGACGGGAAGTTCTGCATCCTGGAGAACATCGCCGAGAGTGGTACGGCGACGCCCATGCATGTCCATGCCGAGGACGAGATCAGCCGCGTGCTGGAGGGCGAAGTCGTCTTTTCCGTGCATGGCCAGATATCGACCCTGCGCGAAGGGAGCCAGGTTCTCATCCGCTCCGGCACCCCGCACGCCTGGCGCAACCGGAGCGGCCGGCCGGCCCGGTTGCTGACGATCTTCTCGCCCGGCGGCATCGAGGCGTTGTTCCTGCGCATGCCGGGCCTGCCGCCCGCCGAGGTGGTGCAGCTTGCCGCCGATTACGGCACGCTCCTGATCGGCCCGCCCCTGCCCGAATAGGCCGGCCGCCGATCGGCGCGGGGCCACGGCTTTGGCCGTTCTGCGCCCCGCCTGTGACGGCGTCCGTCCAGCAGCAAAGGGGCCTGGGTAATCGCTCTATAATGAGCAATTGCCCATTATGTCGAAAAAATGCCCCAATTGAGAATCAACATTTCGAATGAATAATTGCGTCATGAATCGCAATTATCCGTGAGTATTGCCTACTAAATGCCGATGGTAACGTTACAATACAATAGTATCCAAGAGTGAATACAACGCACTTGCTGTTGAAGTTCACCGGAAGTAAGAATTATATTCGACAGTATATTGCTTTTAATTTTCTCGCAGGCGCATTCTGTAGTGCATGCTGTTTTAGACGACAAGTGGCGTTTGCAGCGTGCAGAAGATTGAGGTTTCGGCCGGCGTGAGCCGGTAAAAAAAGTGCAGAAATATTCCTGATTGGCATAGATGCAGGACATGCCTTGGAACAATCGGATTGTTCCAATCGCGGCGTGCCGACCCCATGCGGGTTGGGCAGATATGGTTCAAGGGCAGCCGGACCCATGTCCTGGCGGCCGGAAGACAAGGGAGATTGCAATGACGGTGTTTGAATCGAGTGGTGCCATGCCACAGGCAGGCTACCTGATGAACGGCAGACCCGACGTCTGGTTCGACGAGACGGTTCCGGTCGATGTCCAGACGGCGGCCGATGCCGCCCTCCTCTCCGGCCAATTGTCCGGTATCTGGCAAAGGCTCTTTTCCCCGGCCGGCAGACGGCGCCTTCGCACCTTCTCGTCCGGCGAGGCGGCACGCCTGATCGGCGTGTCCGATGGTTACCTGCGGCAACTGTCTCTTTCCGGCGACGGCCCGCAACCCTCCAATATCAGCCAGACCGGCCGGCGGGGCTATACGCTGGACGACATCAACGCGCTGCGCGTCCATCTCGCGGCGCAAGGCGGCGCGAAGGCCAGGTACTATCTGCCGCATCGCAATGCGCGTGCCGGCGAACACTTGCAGGTCCTGGCCGTGACGAACTTCAAGTCCGGCTCCGGCAAGACCACGACGGCAACGCATCTTGCGCAATATCTCGCCCTGCATGGCTATCGCGTGCTGGCGATCGATCTCGATCCGCAGGCCTCCATGTCCGCATTGCTCGGGCACCAGGCCGATGCCGATCCCAACGCGAATGCATCGATCTACAGCGCCATCCGCTACGACGAAGAGCAGGTGCCGTTCGGCTCGGTCATTCACAAGACCCATTTTCCCGGCATTGACCTCAGCCCGAGCAGCCTGGAATTGCAGGAGTTCGAGCATGCCACGCCGCGCAACCTCGCCATGCGCCATGCCGACATGGAAAGCGCGGCCGGCGAACGCTCCTTCGGCCGCATTCAGACGGCGATCGCCATGGTTGGCGACGATTATGACGTGGTGGTCCTCGACTGCCCGCCGCAGCTCGGCTTTCTCACGCTGAGCGCGCTCTATGCGGCGACGGGCGTGATCGTTCCGGTCAATCCGCAAATGCTGGATGTCGCCTCGATGAGCCAGTTCCTCTACATGATCTCGGATCTCATGTCGGTGGCGCGCAAGGCGGGCGGTGGACCGAACTTTTCGTTCCTGCGCTACCTCATCACGCAATACGAGCCGACCGACGGGGTGCAGACGCAGATTGCCGCGTTCCTGCGCGCCCAGTTCGGTGAGCGCGTGCTGACGGCGCCGACGGTGAAGTCGGCGGCGATCTCCGAGGCAGCCCTGGTGCGGCAGACGCTCTATGAACTGGGGCGCGACAATTTCCAGCGCAACGCCTACGACCGCGCCATGGAATCCTTGACGACTGTCGGGGCGGAAATCGAAGGCCTGATCAAGGCCGCCTGGGGCCGGACGGATCGTTAGGCGGCTGCCCCGCAGGCGCGAGAACATACCAGCGCGGTGGCGTCCGGCGGACCGGATTGAACGCGCTGGGTCCCAAGGAGGAGGCACGTTAACCGCAGGCACAAAAAAGCTCCCAGAAACGAATTTCCGGAAGCTCTCTTGATATGTCGCAATTGAAAGAGAATCACTTCCCCGAAAATTTGTCAAGCGACCGGGTCTCCGGGCGACGGCTTGTTGTGCCTTCGTTTCAACAACGGAGGTAGGAAATCCATGACCCAATCCGGTTGGCGCAAGCCGACGCCGGGCCTTTGCAAAGCCAATGGGCTTGCGAAGGACGGCGAGCAGCTTGCTGTACCCAAGAACCAGGCGATGCTGGCGCTCCGCCGCGTTGCCCACGTCATCGGCCTCAAGCCGGGCGATCTCATGCTGCTGGAGACGCTCGCCGTCTTCACGAAACCATGCGACTGGGAGACCGGCGCGCGGCCCATCGTCTGGCCCTCCAACGACTATCTCATCGAGAGCACGGGCTATTCCCTTTCCGCCGTCAAGCGGCACCTGCGCAGGCTCTCCGAAGCGGGCCTCATCGCCTACCGCGACAGTTCCAACGGCAAGCGCTGGGGCCACCGGGACAAGGACGGCAGGATCATCGAGGCCTATGGCTTCGACCTGTCGCCCCTGGCCGCAAGGACCGGAGAATTCGAGGCGCAGCACGCCGCGCTGCAGGCCGAACGGAACCAGGTCAAGGATCTGCGGCGCGGGATCACCATTCTGCGGCGGACCGTGGCGGCGCTCCTCGACAGCGACCCGGCGGGCCGGGCAGATACGTTCTGGCGCGGCATCGGGCCGCGCTATGAAGAGTTGCTGGCGGCGCTCCGGCAGGGCGCGCGGGACACGGCGGCCCTTTCCCGGCTCCACCAGTCGTTCGAGCTACTTAGGGACGAGGCGGAATCGGCGTTGCGCAAGATGGCAGAGACGCCGGCCGAGGCCGCGTCAGAGGCCGTCGAAGCAAACCGGAATCCGGCAAATATGAACCCCACGGGCGCCGTTTCTGCCCCTCACATACGAATTACAAACGACATTCAATCCGTAAACCGTAACGGCATGGACCATGCGACAGAAACGCCGGTGGCGAGTGAGCCGCCGACGGGAGGCATGCGAGCGAGTGCCGCTGGAGCAACCAGCGGCGCGAGCAGGCTGGAGCGGCAGCCGGTGCGCACGCCGGGCGAACTCTCCATCCGCTCGATCCTCTATGCCTGCCCGGTCTTTGCCGACATGGCGCATGGCATTGCCGGCCATATCAACAGCTGGCGCGACCTCGTCGCCGTTGCCGACCGGATCCGGCCGATCATCGGCATTTCCGAAGACGCCTGGGCCGTGGCACAGCGCGCCATGAGCCGCGAGGAGGCGGCCGCGGCGCTTGCCCTGATCACCGATAAATATTCCGACGGCGTGGTGTCGTCGCCGGGCGGCTATCTGCGCGGGTTGGCGCTGAAGGCGAAGAACGGCGAGCTTCATCTGGCCCGCAGCGTCTTTGGCCGGTTCCAGGAACGTCAAGGGGCTAGCAGCGGGCGAGACAAGCTCGCGTCACACGGGCGGGCAGCGCAGCCGGCGTGACACGGTCGCCGCCGCAAACATTCCTTTCCTGCTGGCCCGCAAGACAGGATCGACACTGGGAAGGATGAAAAAGCAGATACAGTCCAGATGAAGGCGAGTGTCGAGGACTATAGAAATTTGTTTCTCGGGCTGGTTGTAGTATTTTCAATTTTTACTGTACGGAATTGAGTGTTTTTAACAAGTCTTGTCCGATTTTCATTGAAATGAACGGCTTGTGTGTGGCATTATTGTTTCGTGATTATAATAATGCGGCATGCTATCCAAAGCTGAAATTCTACCGGCTGCGGGAGGTTGAAGAATGGATGCGGAGAAGACGGTCTTCTCGACATATGACGGTGCGCGCGCAAAAGCGACGGGCGGAAGCGATAAAGCCGTGAACGACAAGAGTATTGCCTGGCACGGGATCTCCCAGCGGACCAAGCTGAATATCAAGCAGGAATGGGAACGGCAGAAACGGTTTCACGGCCGGACGCAGGAAGACCTTGCGGCCTACCTGAACATTTCGCAGGGCGCCGTCAGCAAGCTTCTGAACGATCAGGCCGGACATCCGTGGAGCATCGACAAGATCGAGCTGTTCGCCCGTTTCTGCGACGTGCCGCTCGCCGAACTCATCGGTGATGCCGAGCTGGCCGGTGACGTCGCCGGAGGAAGCGGGGCCGGCGTCCCGCCGACCGTGCGGCAGGTCAACGAGGCCAGGGCTGCCCTCCGGCGTTTCGTCGACGATCACGGCGCCGCCCTCGACGAGGGCAGCCTTCACCGGCTGGCCGGCCTGCTTGCCCTGCGCATGGCGAGCACCGATCGATCCGATCCGTCCTACAACCGCGAAATCATGAAGCTGCTGATCGCCGAGGCCGGCTCCTGGGGATCGCTGCTGTAGTTTGGGATCGACGCAGGCCCCAGGCGATGGTCGGCGTCGCCGCATTTCCCGCTGCCGGACAAGACCCTAGCGGATACGACCGTCGCGCGCCCGAACCACTTCGTTGAAAACGCGGGCGGTTGTGATGACCTGCTGTATCTTGTGCGCTTGAGTGCACTTTCGGAGGCGACGTCGTACATAGGCTGGGGCTGCATCAAGGTCCCTGCCCCGTTCTCGCAGGAGTATCCTATTCGTCAGGGATGTTGCGACTGGACGCCCGCCGGAAGTGAAGCTCCGACGGGCGTCCAGCGTATTTCGCAGGCGCATTGCGAAAACGGCGGCGTGTTAAAATGTGGCGCCAAGGCTCCGCAGCTGGTCGCCAATGCCGCCGCCCTGCGTGACCACCGGATTCCATGCCGGCGCGGTGATGCTGGCGACGGACAGGTCCTCGGCCTGGATGCCCTTCAGCAGATAGCCGCTGCCGCCATTGTTCTTGATGGTGATGCGCAGATCGGAGCCGACCTCCTCGATCAGCACGTCTGCGCCAGGCAGGCTGCCGAAGTCGATGCGGTTTTCCTTCGGGTCGAAGTCGTCGATGGTCGAAAACTGGCCCCAGCTATAGGCAAGCTGGATGGTCTTGCCGTCGCCGGATGTCACCGGGGGATCGTCGACGATGGCGATGACTTCCGGGATCTCCGGCGGATTCTCCTCGACCGTTACGCTGTCGGGTTCCTCGACATTGGGCAGCAGCAGCGAGCCGAGCCCCTCATCGCCGACGACCCGCCCTTCATGGCGGGCGATCAGCTGCTCGATGCTGGGCGATTCATATCCGCCGAACTGCTCGATATATTTGAGGATGGACGTGCCGTTCTCGTCGGTGCTGACCGCATTGTCGAGCAGCAGTGCCGCGGTGCCCCAGGCGCCGCGCAGATGGCTTGCCGCCAGGATGCCGGTCAGGCTCAACGTGACGGTCACCTGCTGGCCGTTCTGCGTGTAGGTGCGCGATTGGCCGATGAAGTCGTCGAGCGACTTGCCGTAGACGCCGAGCTGGTTCTGCAGGATCTGGAGATTGTAGCCGAACGCCTCCTGAATGGCGACGGTCTGCGCTTGCTTGGTCATGAAGTCGTCGAGGGAGTTGACGCCGTTCTTGCCGGTCCAGGTGCCGTCCCAGGTGTTGGTCGCGGCGCCGGCACCATAATAGGTGTCGTCCTTGTAGTAGCCGAGATCGATGAGCAGCGCCTCGCCGAACTGAAATCCGACGAAGCCGAGTGAATTCATCGACCGGTAGGACATGGCCTCCCATTCCGCGTCGGTCAGCTGCGACCAGCTTGTGTAGCCCGGGTAATGCGTTTGAACGGGCCCTTTGGCCCATTCGGTGAGCTGGGAGTCCTGGATGATGCCGGCCTTGTAGCGGTCCCGGTCCCAGCCGGATTCAAAAGCCAACAATGCCGCAAGGAAACATAGAAAAGTTCCACACATATCGAATCTCGCTAAAAACGTGATGAAAGAAATTTTTAATAAGCATGCTGAAATCGGTATCAAAATATCTGCGCTTGGCAGCGCGGATAGCCCTGCCAAGCAACATTCATGGTACCACAAACACCGGTCAAGCCAAGTATTCCGAGATTTTGTCGCGACGCAGGCTGGTATTGTGCCGGACGGCAACGTTCCGTGCCTTTGTAAAACCCCTGCCCTACCCCTTCACGCTGCCGGCGGCCATGCCGCGTACGACGGTGCCCTGGACCAGCATGCCGAGGATGATCATCGGCAGCATGATGAGGGTGGCGGCGGCGGTGAGGGCGCCCCATTCGATGCCCTGGAAGGTCAGGAAGGAGGTGATGGTGACGGGCAAGGTCTGCGTGTCGCGGCCGCTGAGCACGAGCGCGATGAAGAACTCGTTCCAGGTGAACAGCACGCACAGGATCAAGGTTGCGACCAGCCCGCCGCGCACCACGGGCAGCACGATGTGCCAGAAGACGCGCAGTTCACCGGCGCCATCCATCAGCCCGGCTTCCCGCATCTCCCGCGGGACCTCCTCGAAGAAGGTGACGAGCAGCGAGATGGCGAAGGGGATGTTGATGAAGGCATAGACGGCGATGAGAAGGCCATGGGAATTGAGCAGCCCCAGGCGCATCGAGAGATAGTAGGTCGGGATAACGAACAGGATGGCAGGTGCGATGCGCAGCGACAGCACGAAGCCTTCGATCGACCGGCGGCGGGCCGGTCCCTGCTGGACAATGCCGTAGGCCGCGAAGGCCGCGACCACGATCGCCAGAACGCTTGCCGTCACCGATATGACCAGGCTGTTGGCAAAGCCCTTCAGGAAAGCCGGGTTGGTCAATATCTTGCCGTAGTTTTCCAGCGTCGGCGAAAACAGCCAGACCGGCGGCATGGCGAAGGCGTCGCGCATCGTCTTCATCGAGGTCGTCACCACCCAGTAGAGCGGGAAGAGCGTCACGAACAGGATCAGCGCGAGAGTGAAATAGAACAGGATTTTCCGCAGCATCAGCGCACTCCCTTCGGCATCGCGAAGCGATTGAGCAGCAGCAGCGCGATATTCGTCACGATCGTCAGAAACAGCGCGATCGTCATGGCGTAGGATATGTCGAAATTGGTGAAGGCGACGGTGTAGCCGTAGAGGTTCTGCGTCTCGGTGGACAGCGCCGGCCCGCCCTTCGTCATGATGTAGAAGAGGTCGAACGCCTTGACGCTGTCGATGGCGCGGATGAGTGCTGCAACCGCGAGCGTGCGCCGGAGCATGGGCAGGATGACGTGCCAGATGACGCGAATCTCGCTTGCGCCATCCATGCGCGCCGCCTCGACCAGATCCTTCGGGATGGTCTCGAGCGTCGCCATCGCCAGCAGCACGACGAAGGGTGTCCACTGCCAGATATCGGCGACGAGGACGGCGTAGAGCGCCACATTGGGATTGCCGAGCCAGTCGACCGGCGCGATTCCGACGGTCGAAAGCCAGTAGTTGATCATGCCGGACTGGGCATTGAAGAGAAAACGCCAGGTCAGGCCGGCAATGACCGGCGTCATGATCATCGGCACGAGGATCACGGCCCGCACGAGCTTCTTTCCGCGGAACTCCTTGTCGAGAAACAGCGCGATCGCGATGCCGAGGACGACTTCAGCCGAGGTCGCGAGAGCGACGAACAGGGCCGTGCGCCAGAGGGCCTGAAGCCCGCGCCAGTCGGTTGCGAGGCGGACGAAATTCTGCAGTCCGACGAACTGCGTGCCCTTCGTGCCCATCAGGTAGATGTTGTGCAGGCAAAGCCAGAGCGCATAGCCGAGCAGCGCGAAGGCCGCGAGGGCGAGGAAGCCGATGACGGGCTGGTAGAACAGGCGTGTCGGATTTCGGGAAATAGGGTGCATTCCAATGTCTCTTCCTGTCAAAGTTCCCGTCGCGTCTGGGAGGGTGCGCGACGGGACACCGCGATCCCTATCGTGTCAGGGCCGCGTTGTTCAGCTCATTGGCTTCCTTGAGTGCATCGGCGGCCGATGCGGTTCCGGCGAGCACTTTGGAGACGGCGATGCCGGTGTTGTTCACCAGTTCGTTGGCCTGCGGCACGGTCGGAATATATTGCGGGTTGCCGTTCGCCAGCGAGGCCAGCATCGCTTCCTTGAAGGTGCCGTACCGTTTGTTGAACGCCTCGCTGTCCATGGCGGCAAGCGAGGTCACGCCGGAATTCGGGTCCGTGTCGAGGGAATGGATCTGCTGCTGCTTCGACGTCGCCCAGGAGACGAAGAGCCAGGCCGCTTCCTGCTGTTGCGATGCTTTCGCGACATTGAGGTTGAAGACGGCGAGCGACGACGAGCCGCCTTTCGCATTTGCCGTCTGGACCGGAACGGGCGCATAGCCGACCTTGCCGACGACGGTCGAGACGGACGGGTCCTCGTTGAAGGCGCCGTTGACGGTCGCGTCGAGCGTCATCGCGGCCTTGCCCTGCTGGAAGAGCAGGCGGTTTTCCTCCCAGCCCATATTCGCGACGCCGACCGGACCGTAGTCGCGAAGGACGCGGGCGAAGGTGTCGAGTGCCTTGGCGGCCTCCGGCGTGTCGAGTGCGGACTTGCCGTCGTCGGTGAGGAACGAGCCGCCCATGCCCCAGAGGTAGGAGGCCCAGATATAGACACCCTGAATGCCCTGCTGGCCGCGCATGGTGATGCCGACGATCTCGCCGTTCGACTTTTCCTTCACGGTCCTGGCCGCAGCCTCGATATCGTCGAATGTCTTGGGAACGGCGATGCCGTATTGCTCGAAGAGATCCTTGCGGTACATCAGGAACGAGCTTTCGCCGAACAGCGGCAGGCCGTAGAGCTTGTCATCGACGATGTTGGGCGTCAGGTAGCTGGGAACGAAGTCTGCCTTGTCGTAGAACGCGGCGTATTTGGTGGCGAAGTCGTCCAGCGGGACGATGTAGTCCGCGCCGACGAAGCCTTTGATATGGATCGAACTGGCCTCCACCACGTCGTAGCGGCCGGATCCTGCCGAAAATTCGAGCATCATCTTGGGAACGGAATCAGCCTCCGGAACCACCTCGAGATCGACCTCGATGCCGGTCGCTGCGGTGAAATCGGGCAAGGCCTTGCGCACGGCATCGGTGGTGGGGTGGCCCACCATGAGCACCGAAAGCCGCTGGCCGGCGAATGGCTTGTCCTGTGCCGCTGCACCGCCTGTCCATGCCGTCACGGCGACGAGCGCCGCGGCCATGACTGCGGAAATGCCTGTTGATACAGAGCGTGTCTGTGACATTGTTTTCCTCCTCCGTTTGATCGAGTCCTGGCGGCAATGCGCCACAATCTGACTTGAGGCTCCTCCGACCCTCGCAGGAGCAATGTCCTCCAGAAGCGCCACCTCTGTCAATAACTAAATCACTCTGAATTAATAGCTGTGGTCTAAAACGCGGTTCGGCCCGATAAACGGGCCGTGCTTAACCGCCTGCCGCGTGCGAAAACTGGTCGTCCGGGTAATAGCGATCCAGCAATGGCAGGCAGGCGGCGCCCATTGCGATCGACTTGCGCGCCATCGATCCCTCCCGCGCGGCGATGTGGGCGGCGTCGGGGACATCCAGCTGGGCGATTGCCGAACGCAGCTTGGCCATGACGAGCCGCAGCTTGTGCGCCGGCAGTGGCCCGTCGACGATCACCGTCTGGCAAGGCATCAGCGCGGCGCAGTTCGCGATGGCATAGGCAATGCCCTCGGCGAGCAGGCCGATCGCGTTCGCCGTGCCGTCATCGCCGATGGCGAGGTTGCGCAGTGGCGTCGGCCGGGCCTTTCCGCTTGGAACGAGAAGCTTTCCAAGGTTGGGGCCTGCATCGCCGCGGGAAAACCGGATGCGCCTGTCCTGCACCAGCCCGCCGCCGACCGCATCGTCGAGAAAGACGTAGAGGAAATCCGGAACCGTCGGGCCGAGGCCATAGATGAGCTCGGCGCTGCAGGCGGCCAGGGCGTCGCTTGATACGGTGACCGGCAAATCCAGCGCGCTGCCAAGCTTTTGAAGCGCTTGCTCGATTTCGTTCCATGCGGCCGCAGACCGGTCGCCGGACAGGATGCCGCTTGCAAGGGAGACGCCGATGGCCTGGAAGCGGGCGCGCTGGTCCGGATCGCATTCCTCCCGAATCCGGCTTGCCCGGGCGTGCACGTGTTTCACCAGGTGATCAAGATCGAGGCGCTCTGCCGGCGCGCTGGTTTCCGAGATGACCTCCCCGACGAAATTGACATGCGCCGTGCGGATCTCGCGCGCGTCGACATGCACGCCGAGAAACGAGGCGCCGGTGGGATTGAGGCTCAGCGGAACATAGGGCTGTCCCACCTTACCGCGCACAGGCGAGCCGGCGAGGAGCAGGCCGGCATCGATCAGGCTGCGGGAAATCACCGAGGCGGTCTGCGCGGCAAGTCCCGACAGCTCCGCGAGTTGCGCCTTGGAGAGAGAGCCATGCGTGCGGATCAGCGACAGGACGAGGCGTTCGTTGACGGCGCGCAGGGCAACGTGGTTGGTGCCCGGGCGCGTGCTGTCCGCCGACTGGGCGCCGCGAAGCACCGTGGTTCCTGGGATATGTCCGGTCACTGTCTGCCAGCCTTCTGTCGAAACGACCAATATTTAATTCAGTCTGTTTTATTTATTGACGACGCGGAACGTCAAGCTTACCCATACGCATATTCAAATTATTTCGGGAGGATAGTTGGTGGAGACGCGCTGGATCGCATCGTGGAGTGCTGCGCCGATGAATGTCTGGGGCCCTGACGCCCCGCTATCGGGCTTTTTCGGGCAGACGGTTCGCGAAGTGGCGCGCCTGAGCATAGGAGGGTCCGGCGTCGTCATCCGCCTCACCAACGATTATGGCAGGAGCCCGATCCACCTTGACGCCGTCAGCCTCGCCTATGCGGCGGAGCATGGCGGTATCGAGCCGCTGACGAGCCGGCCGCTGACCTTCGGCGGCAGCCGTTCCACGGTCATCCATCCCGGTTCGTCCGTCATCTGCGACCCCGTGGAGATGGAGCTGCGCGCCTTCAGCCGGCTTGCGCTCAGCTTTCATGGCGAAGGCCTCGTCCCGGTCGAGACGCATCATTTCGAAGCGCAGCAGACGACCTACATCTCCGTGCCCGGCGACTTCACATCGGCCGGCGAGATGATCGTGCAGCAGACGACGACCAGCCATTATCTCCTGTCGGCCATCTATGTGCGCGCCAGCGCCGATGCCCGGGCGGTCGTGTGCTTCGGCGATTCCATCACCGACGGTTACGGCTCGTCGATCGACGCTGACCGGCGCTGGCCCGACGTCTTCGCCGAGCGCCTTTCCGCAAGGGAGGGACAGGCAGACATCGCCGTCGTCAACCAGGGCATCGGCGGCAACCGCCTGCTGCACGACTGCCGCGGCAGCCGCGCGGTGGCGCGCTTCGACCGCGACGTCCTGTCCTATGGCGGCGTGAGCCATCTCGTCATCCTGATCGGCATCAACGACATCGTCTGGCCCAACACGATCCTGGCGGGCGGACACGAGGCGGTTGGCGCGGCCGAGATGATCGCGGGCTACCAGCAGCTCATCGCCCGCGCCCGGCTTTCCGGGCTCAAGACCATGCTCTGCACCCTGCTGCCCTTCGAGGGGACGAACCCGGAATTCCCGAAGGGCGGCTATTACACGAGCGCCAAGGAGCGCATCCGCCAGGCGGTCAACCACTCTATCCGCAACGAGTGCGACGCGGATGCCATCATGGATTTCGACGCCCTGATGCACGACCCCGCTCGGCCGACGCGTCTGCGCCCGGCTTACGACAGCGGCGACCACATCCATCCCAACGACGCCGGCTACCGCGCCATGGCCGAAGCGATCGATCTGTCGTTCTTCGAGTAGGGGCGAGGGGGGCGGCACCATCAAGTCGCCCTCCTTCACCGCCACCGCAGAATCGCTGAAGATGAACGGTGCCCCCTCACCCGGATCGAATATGTCCCGCCTGCCGTAGCGAGCAAGCGCGTCTTCGGCTGCGCGATCACACCCCCCGCACCGCGTCTTCCCTCTCAGATTGAACCGTTCCGCATCGCGATGTCGCGCGCCTGAAATGGCTGGCGTGAGCGAGACGCTCGCCTTTCCATGGTTGTCCTCAACGACGGCGACCGCACAGCCTATTTAAGGCGGAATACTATAGAATTTTCTCCAATAAGAATTCGAATATACGGAAAAATGCAAAGTATAGAGTGAATTTCGTATTTCGGTATTACATGTTCTTTATATTGCGTGATAGATTTTGCCATTTTTTCGCCACAATTGGCGATCTATATTAAGGATATATTTTACGAAGAAATATTATATTCCTTTTGAAAGATCTTTATATGTCTTCCATTTCAGAAGTACGTAGAAAGAATAGTCGTAAATTGATTCCGGCAGTCTATGCTTCGGCGGCGACTGCATTCCTGGCTGGGCACGTACCTGGTGTCCAGGCGGGTGTATTTGAGCAAACCTGTAGTGGAAAAGTTGTTGCGATGGGGAGTGGCGTGCCGTCCGGCGCGTCGCTCCCCGGTGATGGCCAGCAGGCCGTCCCGACCTCGATCATCCTATCCAGTCTGTCGCCTTTGGCAGACGCAGCAGACGTTCCGGCCGGTGCGAGTTTGGCAGCGGATGCCTCCCCTCCCTCCTCCATCTGCGACGACCCGCCGGCCGGGACGACCACCATCACGACGGGCGGCCTGGAGGTCGTCCGGCTTCTCAACGGCAAGCTGAAGCTTCCCGCGCCGAAGCGGCTGTCGAACAAATTTTCCGAGCGGCAGATTGCGATGCGCGAAAAAGCGGCCGATGTCGGCCTGCGCTTTGCCAGTAGCCCGGGGGTGCGAAAGGCCAGGCTCGATAAGCCGGTCTTCATCAAGCTGTTCACCACGCTGGTGCACCGTGAAAGCGGCTTCGAGCCGCGCGCGGTCTCTCCGGTGGGCGCGCGCGGCCTCGGCCAGCTCATGCCGTCGACCGCGCGGGCGCTCGGGGTGAAGGATTCGTTTGCGCCCGACGAAAACCTTGTCGGCGCGGCAACCTACCTGACGGACATGCTCGACAAGTTCGGCTCCCCCGAACTGGCGCTTGCCGCCTATAATGCCGGCCCGGGCGCCGTGGAGAAGTATCGCGGCATCCCGCCCTATCGCGAGACCCGCCAGTATGTCGCGGATATCTTCCATGAGATCCTGCGCGAACCGCATCCGCTTTACGTCACTGCGCGGGTGGCGCAGCCCGACGAACAGCCGAACGTCGACGTCCTGCTGACGGCGCTGGCGGTGGACGAAACCGCGCCCGTCGAAAAGGACGCCTTCGCGACGGTGCTGAAAGAGACGCCCCGGCGGGCGCAAGCAAACACGATGATCCAGCTCGCCGCCTATGCCGGCACGCCGGAAACCGCGACGGTGCAGAAGGCATCCTTCAAGCTGGCGCAGGCGTCGGCAATCCTGCCCAGGCAGGAGCCGGAGAAGAAACCGGAAAAGGACGCGGACGGCACGCCGGCGTCGGCTACGGACGACAAGCCGCTGAAGGCAACCCCGGCGCCACCGGACCTCTCCACCCTGCCGGAACCGCGTGTCTTCGTCGGCGAACTGTCGAAAGCCCAGCAGGCGCTGCGCGACACCGCCGTCGATATCGCCCTTGCCCATGCAAAGGCGTCCGGCGTCGAGAATGCGGGATTGAGCGAGGAAGCCTTTGCCGCATTGTTTGTCGCGCTGATCCGCCGGGAGAGCAGCTTCAACGAGCGGGCCGTGTCGCTGGAAGGCGCCAAGGGGCTGGGGCAACTGAAGCCGGAGACGCTGCGTGATCTCGGCGTCAAGGATCCGTTTTCCGCCCGCGAGAACCTCGAGGCATCGGCGACGCATTTCGTCGGTCTGCTGGATGAATTCCGGTCTCCGGCGCTTGCGCTGGCAGCCTACAATGCCGGCGCTGTCGCCGTGCAGGAAAAGGGCGCCCTTCCGGACGATCTCAAGACACGGCAGTTCATCGCCGATGTCCTGCACGACATCCGGCAGGATCCGCTGCCCGATTTCGTCGTCGCACGCCTCGACAAACA
This sequence comes from Shinella kummerowiae, assembly GCF_009827055.1. Taxonomy (GTDB): domain Bacteria; phylum Pseudomonadota; class Alphaproteobacteria; order Rhizobiales; family Rhizobiaceae; genus Shinella; species Shinella kummerowiae. The sequence goes on along the minus strand of NZ_WUMK01000014.1, from coordinate 24,717 downwards.
GCCGCTTGAGAAACAGCCCCCCGAGAAACAGCCCGATGTGCTGGTCGCGACCGCAGCGCATGCGATGCAGCAGACTGTGGCGAGCGAGCTGGCGCGGCGCAGCCTCGGCAAAACCGAGCCCGAGCCCAGGCAGGCGTCCGGCGTGGTGTCGAAACAGCCGGCAAAATTGCCTGTGGTGACGCCGCTGGTGAAGCGCCCTGCCCTCGCGGCAACGATGAGCCCGATTGCCTTTTCCGATTGGGTTACCGGCAAGCTGACATTTGGAAAGCTCGTTGCCGCGGTGACCTTTGCCTTTCTGGTCACGGGCTTCTGCAGCCTGATCGCCGATCTGTCGGGCGGCCGGCGGGCTTCGCCGGACCGCAAGCAGGCTTCGCCTTCAGATGAAGGCCGCCGCCCGGATGCCGTCGAAGGCAGCGCGCCGCTGACACTTGTCACGCCCGATGGCGGGCAGGACGCTGCGGAGCAGCACGAGAATGGCCCGCAGCTTCCAGTGCTGGAGGAAAGCAAGGTGGCGGCGTAACGGCGGCACCCAGCAATATTGGATTTCAGAATGCAGTTTATACTTTGAGATTTATTTATTTTCGGCAAAAAGTGAGGGTTTTACAAATGTCTATGTTGAAGAATAAGCTCAATCACACGAAAATACTGCGTGTCGCCGGTGCGGCAGCGGTCATGACGCTGGTTTTTGCCAGCCCGAGTGCCGCCCAGGACTTTGCCGGCGTCACCACCTTCCTGGAGGCCATCGTCGAGGCGATCACCGGTCCGATCGGCATTGCCATATCGGCGCTGGCGGTCATGGCCGTCGGCTTCTCCTTCATGACGGGCCGGATGGATTGGACCTTCGCCGTGTCGATCGTCATCGGCATCGCCATCGTCTTCGGCGCCGCCACCTTCGTGCAGAACATCACTGCCACCTGACGAAGGGCGGCCCCCGGCCCGCAGTTCCGTCCCCTGGCTGCGGGCCGGCCTTCTCCGACCATGGAGCGGACAAGGCTCCGATAGTTCGAAATCGCTCAGCTTTGGCCCCGGCAGAACCGGCTGGCAGCGGCTGACCCAATGGGAGTGACGACCATTCAAACCACGACCCTTTTCATAGGCCTGACGCGCGAGGTCGCCTTTGCCGGTCTGCCGATCATGTACCTGGTCCTGCTGATCTGCGTCGTTATGCTCGGCTTCATCTTCACCGGATCGTTCATCTATTTCGTCGTGGTGAGCGGCGTGGGCTACACCGCGCTGCGCGCGCTTGCTGCCTATGACCCGAAAATCATCGACGTCTTCATCGCCACCGTGAAGAGCACCCGGATGAGCCCGGAGATCTTCAAGAGCGAAGGGGTGGTGTACCGTGCTTGAAGCGCCCCTCACGAAAGCGACGCGCAGCGTGCGGGATCACCGCGCCGACAGGAGCGAGCTCCTCGTCAGCGGCCTGCCCTATCTCAGCGTCGTCGATGACGGCACGCTCATGCTGCGCGACGGCGACCTGATGGCGTCCTTCGCCGTCGAAGGCATCAATGCCGATACGATCGACAACCGCCGGACCATGGAGCTGTGCAACGCCTTTTCGCGCTTCATCGCCCAGCAGCGTGGCGACGTCGCCTATTATGTCCACCGGATCTCCGTCGAGACCAGGCCGGTCGTCAAGCCGGTCGAGGGCCATCCCTTCAATGTGGAGATCGATCGCCGCTGGCAGGACTATCTGCAGACGATCGGCCTGCGTGACCGCATCACCATGGTGACGATGGTCATCCGCCCGCCCAAGCGCATCGCCAAGCTTCTCAGCCTGTTCGGCGGCAAGGATGATTACAGCCGCCAGGAGGTTGCCGTCCGCGCCGTCCGCCTCGACCAGATGATCAACACCTGCATGGTCGGCGTCGGCGACGCAAAGCCGCGCCGTCTCACGGTGTCCGATGGCGAGTGGCTCGGCCTGTTGCGCACGCTGATCGACGGTTCCAGCGGGCGGCTGATCCCCGGCGGCAAGTTCCTGCCGCTGGCCGATCTCATGGCCAGCTCGCCGATCACCTTTCGCGGCCGGGTTTTCGAATGCGACACGCCCGACCCGACGCGCAAGCGCTACGGCACCATCGTCTCCGTCAAGGACTACCCGACCGAGACCTATCCCGGCATTTTCGACCGGCTCAACCTGCCCTACGACACCGTCGTCAGCCAGAGCTTCACGCCGATCGACAACATCACGGCGCAGGGCAAGATCGCCCGCGTGCGCAAGCAGATGAAGGCGGCCGAGGACGCCGCCATCTCGCTCATGGCCCAGCTCGAGGAGGCGGAGGACGACGTAGCCTCCGGGCGCATCGTCTTTGGCGACCACCATTGCAGCATCGCGCTGTTCTGCGAGAGCCTCGCCGAACTCGAGGAGGCCATGGCCTATGTGACGCGCGCCATGCAGGATGCCGGCGCCGGCATCGTGCGCGAGAACTTTTCCGCACGCGCCGTCTATTTCGCCCAGCATCCCGGCAATTTCACCTACCGCACGCGTCCGGCGATGATCTCGTCGCAGAATTTTGCCGGCCTGTGCGCCATGCACGGCCTGTCGAAGGGCAATCCGCCGGAAAAATGCCCGTGGGGTGATTGTGTCACGATCTTCCCGACGGCCCGCGGTGAAACCTTCCGCTTCAATTTCCATCTCGCCGGCAAGCCCGGCCAGCGCACCGTCGGCCATTCCCTCGTGCTCGGCCAGACGGGTTCGGGCAAGACGCTCGGCACGGCCTTCCTTTTGAGCCAGGCGCAGCGCCTTGGCGCCCGCATGATCGTCTTCGACAAGGACAACGGCTTCGAGATGGCGATCCGCGCCATGGGCGGGCGCTATTCTTCCGTGCGCATGGGGGAAGAGACCGGCTTCAACCCGATGCGCGCGGAGGCCGACAACCGGGGTGCCGCATGGCTTGCCGACTGGCTGACGGCGCTTGCCGACAACGAGGGCGGCCATCTGAACCCGATCCAGCTCCAGGCGCTCAACGATGCGGTCCAGGCCAATACCTCGGCCGACCCGCGTCTGCAGAATTTTGAACAATTCCGCAGCCAGCTTCGCGCGACCGACGATGACGGTGATCTCTACAACCGGCTCGGGCGCTGGGACGATACCGGCCAGTTCGGTTGGCTGTTTGGCGGCAAGGGCTCCGATCCGCTCGCCTTCGACAGCGGTATCACGGCCTTCGACCTTACCGAGATCTTCGACAACGACACCGTGCGCACGGCGTGGCTCAGCTACGTCTTCCGTCGCATCGAGCGCCTCGTCGAGGACGAAAGTCCGACACTCCTCGTGCTCGACGAGGCGTGGAAGCTGCTCGACGACCCCTATTTCCAGCTTCGCCTCAAGGACTGGATGCTGACCATGCGCAAGAAGAACGTCGCGGTCGTCCTCCTCACCCAGCGCGTCTCGCACCTCACCAACAGTGCCGCCGGCGACGCGATCCTGGAAAGCGCCGTCACCCGGCTCGTCTATCCGAGCTCCTACAACACGGAAGCGGAACTCGAGCCGCTCAACCTGACCCCCACGGAAAGCGCCTTCCTGCAGACCAGCAATGTCGACAATCACCTGGTGCTGCTCAAATCGGGCACCGACAGCGTCGTGCTCGACTTCGCGCTCAACGCGATCGGCCGCGGCGTCGACATCCTTGGCGGCGGGCGCGGCGACAAGGCGTCGCCCGGCTGGCGGGAGCGGCCCGATTTTCAGATGGAGATGTTGCGATGACACGGATCCTGATCGCGCTCGCGCTGATCGGCAGCCTGAGCGCCTGCCAGAGCATTCCGAAGGAGCGCACGAACAATTGTGCATGCAACTGGGAAATCCCCTCGCAACAGAACGGAGCGGTCACATGAAATCCCTCTTGAAACCAGTCCTGCTGTCGACGGCGCTCGTCCTGTCTCCGGTCGGGCCGTTGGCGACCATAGTGAACGCGCAGAGCGCGGTCGTGACGCCCATTCCGCTTCCGACGATCGGGACGGTCCCGACCGCCACGAGCAGCGAACAGGAATCGCATGACGAAGACACCATCCGCCAGCTCATGTACGTGGTCGAGCTTTCCCGCGTGATCGGCGGCGGCATTTCGCAACTGTTCGCCTCCTCCCAGTCGATGACCAGCCTCCTGGGCTTCATTCGCGACACCACGAATGCGCAGCTCGCCGCGATGACCGGCGCGAAGACCATTCCGCTCGCCAACGGGCCGGACGAGGTGACGGCCCGCGACGGCGGGCTCAGCCTCCGGGAGATGGCGAACGAAGGCCTCGCGGGAAGCGTGGCCGGCCCGACCGACGTGGCGACCGCCTTTTCGCAGTTCGTCACGACCTACAAACTCGGCCCGGCCTTCGACTATCAGAGCAAGGGCTCACTCAACCAGGTCGTCGTGGCCCATATGGCCGCGCATGGCGCGGTCGCGGCATCGACCGCGGAGAGTTCCTACAAGCGCTCCAATGAGAGCATGAGCCGGATCGACGGTTATATCACCGCGCTCAGCGCCAGCCCGGATCTCAAGACGAGCATGGACATCAACACGCGGGTGAACATCGAGCTCACGCAGCAGCTCAACGAACTGCTGCGCAGCCAAGCCGCGTTGACGACGCTGGCAGGGTTCTACTTCATGTCGGCGGCCGGCGTTCAGGCGGACGCCGACGAGATACTGAATTTTGACGATTTCAACAGGAATTTCCGATGATCTCGTATCTCACCGATCTGATGCAGACGACATTGATGGAGTATCTCGAGCTGGTCTTTACGGCCGTCTCGGCTCCCCTCGGAGTATTGCTCAAGTCCGTCGCCCTGATCGCGGTCCTGTTCGTTGCCCTGAACCACATCATGCAATTCAGGCCGGTGAACTACTCGGTATATCTCATGTGGGGCATGAGATACATGCTGATCTATACGTTCGCCCTGGTATGGGAGAACTTCAACGGGATCTATACGCTTATCACCGAAATTCCCGACCATTACGCGGCTCTCCTGGTGAAAGCCGTCGCCGGGAACTTCGCGGCCGTCACGCATCGCACGGACATTCTCGATCCGGGGCGCATAACGGACCAGTACACGGCGATGGACGAGTTTAGCCATGCCCTTTTCTGGATGGCGGGGGACTTCTTCAGGGACACGTCCATCACGAATCTCGGGCTGACGTTCAAGAATATCGGCCTCGGCATATTGATGGGCATCATCGGCGGCATCTGGACCGCGGTCGCGACGATCATCGTGATGATCGCACAGATCGGCTTCATGATGGCGCTCAGCCTAGCGCCGCTCGCCATCTGCATGCTCATGATGGAGCAGACGCGGCAGTATTTCGAAGCCTGGAGCCGTTTCGTGCTCAGCTTCCTCGTCATCCCGCTGCTGCTGGCGGCCCTGACCTCGATTGTCCTGTTCTTCGCGAGCAGCCTGCTTGTCGAAAGCAATGCCGGTAGCAACAACAAGGAAGCCTATCTGATGTTCGCCTGCGTCATGGTGGCCGCGTTCGTGCTGCTGTGGAAACTACCGGAGATGGGCCAAACCATATCCGGTTCGGCGATCGGAGCGGCAGGCGTTGGCCTGGGACGTGCGGCGGCTTCGTTCGCGGCGAAAGGCGGCCCCGGAATGGCCTTCCGCGGCGCACAGCGCATCCGCGACGGCGCGCAGGTGGCGAACGCCGCCCGCAAGGCTGGCGCGTCGCCCGGCCGCGTCATGTGGTCCACGCTCAATGGCATGCGCCAGAGTGCGATTGCCCGCCAGAACCGACGCGACGACCGTCTTTCCGGGCGAACCCGGGGGCTGGGCGGTAGCGGCGGTGGCGGCGGTGGTGGTTCCGGGGATGGCGGCTCGTCATCCTCCCCCCAAAGCCCCCTACCCTCCCCCGGCAGTAGGGTTGGCCTGGCAGGCCGGGTTCTCCGCGACGGATTCAGGGCCGCGATGGCGGTGCGCGAAGCCGGTGGTTCCAGGGGCAAGATGCTGCGCGCCGCACTCGGCGGCATGGGAAAGAGCGCCAGCGTCCGGCGGGCACGGCGCACCGAGATTCTCGAGGCGCGAAAGGCCCGGGCGGCGGAAAGCGGCGGCAGGGCGCCGAGGCGCAAGAACAGCCGCGGTACCAGCCCGGAAGACTATGAGAACTAGGACATTCGCCCGGTTCCGGCGGGTCTCCATCGAAGGTTTCGGCTGAAGAACGACACCGTCCACCATTGTCTCAAGATCAACTGGAAGTCCCATGAGCACGCAAACATCGCAGCACGTTTTCGAGGATGAACTGTTTTTCACGATCCGCCAGCAGCGCAACAACTGGGCGAAGATCGCCGTCGGCTCCGTGATCCTTGCGCTCCTTTCGATGGGCTGCCTGATCGCCATTCTGCCGCTCAACGAGACGAAGCCTTTCGTCGTCATGGTCGACAAGACCACCGGCGAGGCCGAGAAGATCGTGCAGGTCCGCCCGGCCACCCTCGAGCAGCAGGATGCCGTGCTGCAGGCCGAGCTGGTGTCCTATGTCGTCGACCGGGAAACCTACGATCCGGCCGACAACCGCTCGCGCATTCCCGACGTGATGAGCCGGTCGTCGAAAAATGCGGCCGAGACGCTGGCCGAGACCTGGAAGTCGAGTTCGCTGCAATATCCGCCGAACGTCTACGGAAACGAGGTTCGTGTGCGGGTCACCGTCAAGTCGATCTCGCTGACGCCGTCGCTGCGGCGCGGCGGAACCAACCTCGCCCGCGTGCGGCTCACCAAGTTCCGCGAGGAAAAGGGCAAGCAAACGGCGCAACGGACCTTCGTTGCGACCATCGGCTACGAGTTTTCCCCGAAGGAAGACGCGACGCTGGAGACCGTCTGGAAGAACCCGCTCGGCTTCAACGTGCTGGCTTACAGAATAGATGCGGAGACTGCTGAATAGATTTCCTGATTTTGAATAGGTTTTAAGATGATGAATAGATTTTTTCTTCCCCTGTTTTTCCTGTTCAGCCTCTCCCACCCCGTTTTTGCGGAGCAGGCTCCCGTCGGTTTCAAGTCCGATATCCGCATCAAGCGGTATGTCTATGACGAAAATAACGTCTACAAGCTCAATCTGTACCTGAAGTCGGTGACGGCCCTGCAGTTCGCCGACGGGGAAAACGTCGAATCTATCCTGATCGGCGACAGCGCCTCCTGGGAGGTGGTCAAGCTGAAGATGGGCAATGTCATCAGCCTGAAGCCGATCATCGACGAAGCGCTCACCAACATGACGATCTACACCGACCGGCGCGTCTATACGTTCGAGCTGATTTCGGCCGGCGAGATCAAGGCGGGCATGAAAGCGGGCGCCGACCAGGCCTTCCGCACGGTGTTCACCTATCCGGAAGAGTTCACCGCCGTTGACAAGAGCCTGGTGAAGGGCGGCCCGATCAACCAGAACTACATGGTGTCCGGGCAGACGCCGTTCCGCCCGATCGCCGTGCACGACAACACTTTGCAGACGACGTTCATCCTGCCCAAGGGCGCGCAGCGGCCCGCGGTGTTCAAGGTCGGCCACGACCGCCAGGAAAAGCTGGTCAATTCGCGCACCGATGGCGATCGCATCATCGTCGACGGCACCAGCGACTTCTGGGTCATGCGCATCGGCGACGAGATGGTCTGCATCGGCAGGGCCGGTGCCATCCAGATGGCGCAGGCCACCAGGAAGGATGTCGGCCATGTCAAATGACAAGAAACAACGGCAGCCGGCCCGCCGCCGCTCCGGCGTGTTCACACGGCACGGCAAACAGCACCAGGGAGGATCGTCATGACGGACAAGGAACAGGACGATCACCAGGACGATATCGACGCCATCGACGACGCAAAGATGGAGGCCGACAGCCAGCGCGCGGCGGAACGCGACGCGCTGCTGGAAGAGCGCCGCGCCCGGCAGATGGGCGGCGGCCGGCGGCAGAGGAGCGGGCGTTTCCTGGCGGTCGGCACGCTTTCGGCGGTCGCCTTCGCCTGCTTCGTGATCGCGGTCGGCCCCACGGCGGCGTTGCAGATGCTGGGCCTCGTCGAAACCAGGACGGGGCCGAAGACCTCGGAGGTCGATCTCGAAGTTGAGAGACTGAGCAAGGAGACCGCGGCGCTCGACTTCGTCGTCCCGCCCCTCGAGGAGGAAAAGGCCGAAGCGGTCGATCCCAATGTCGAATGGAGCAAGCGTTTCGAGCAGTTGAAGAAGGAGTTCGAGGCGGTCGCCCGCGCCAACAAGAAGCCCGAGATTTCGCTCAACGACGTGAAGGACCTGCTGCAGAAGTACAACGAGCAGATGGGCGACAAGCTGGCGGAAGAGCGCAAGCGCATGTCAGTCGAAAACCAGCGGCTGCGGGCCGAGGCCGAGCGGCTTCAGGAGGAAAAGCGTCGCACGGAAGAGGCGATCCGGCTTGAAGAGCAGCGCCGCAGGGAGCGCGAGGAACTCGACGACCTGCAACGGGAATCAAAAGGCGTGGTGGTCGACGACTCGAAGAATTCGCTGGCGTCGCTCGGCGGCTTCCAGGCCGATCCGAACGATCTCGACGGCAACGAGCGCTTTCTGGCCTCGGCCGCAAGCTCGGTCTTCGAGACGGCGAAATCCAGTTCGCTCGCCGACCCGTCGCGCACCGTCGTCCAGGGCACCATCATTTCGGCCGTGCTGGAGACCGCGATCGACACGGAACTGCCCGGCAATCTGCGCGCGCAGGTCACCGAGCCGGTCTATTCCTTCGACGGCCGGCGCGTCCTCATGCCGGCGGGCACGGTGCTGATCGGCACCTTCAACAACGACGTGGAGGTCGCGCAGAAGCGCGTCCTTATCGCCTGGAACCGCGCGGTGACGCCGGAGGGCAAGTCGGTCGCCCTCGGCTCGACGGGGACGGACGTGCTCGGGCGTGCCGGAACCGCGGGCAATGTCGACAACCGGCTGAAGACGAAGTTCGGCGCCGCGGCCCTGATCAGCACGATCACGGCGATCCCGACCGCGCTTGCCGCCATCGGCGGCAAGTCAAACGGCGGCACGACCATCAATGTCGGCAACGGCGCCGGCTCGTCATCACGGGGCGGCGGCGATGTCGGCGTCGGCCAGCAGGTGGCCGGCGAAGTGGCGTCGAATGCCGGCGACCAGCTTTCCGAACAGAGCTCGAGCATCCTGGAAAAATACCTTTCCCTTCCCCCCGTCATCCGCGTCCCGCAGGGCGAGGAAATCCGCGTCTTCGTCAACAGGGATCTCATCTTCCGATGAACTATCATCAGCCAAACCGGGAAATTTCCTACGTCGAACAATATCTTAGCCCGCTTCGCGACTATCTCGTCGACGACGGTATCAACGAGCTGTCGATCAATCCTGACGGATCGATCTTCGTCGAGGTGGCAGGCGCCGTGCACATGGAGCAGGTCGATGTCGAGCTGTCGCCCCACGCCATCAAGCGCCTCGGCGCGCAGCTCGCCGGCGAGACCCGCAACACGCTGGGCGCGCTGCATCCGATCGTCTCCGGCCGGGTGATGGTCTGGGGCAATCCGCAGCGTGTGCAGGTCGTCATCGAACCGGCGATCGAACACGGCGTCTCGCTGTCGATCCGCAAATATCTGACGCGCACCTTGAACAGCGCCGACATCAAATTCGTCGACGGCGGCCAGATCCGGGTCGAGGAGGCCCGGCGGCAGCGCCACAAGGAAATCGGGGCACTTGCCGAGGCCGGCGACCTGCAGGCGCTGTTTCGGCAGGTGATCGACGAGAAATTCAACATCCTGATTTCCGGCGGTACCTCCTCCGGCAAGACGACGGTGGCGCGCGCGCTGCTGTCCATGGCGGATCCGGACGAGCGCATCGTCACCATCGAGGACGCGCAGGAACTGAACCCGCCGCACAAGAACCAGGTGGGGCTGATCGCCGACCGCAAGGACAAGTCGGCGCGCAGTCCCTCGCGGCTGCTCGAAAGCTGCCTGCGCATGCGGCCGGACCGGATCATCGTCGGCGAAATCCGCGGCGTCGAGGCCTACGACTTTCTCGAGGCGATCAACACCGGCCATCCGGGCGCCATCACGACGATCCATGCCGACAGCCCCGAACTCGCCTTCGACCGTCTGGCGCTGATGGTGATGCGCTCCGGCGTGCAGATGTCGCACGGCGAGATCATCCAGTACGCCAAGAAGACCATCGATCTCGTCGTCCAGGTCGGCCGTCGCCACGGCCAGCGCGGCGTTCTCGAAATCTACCTCCCGTCCCAGAATCCCGGCTGATCCGGCCACACGCGGCGTCGGCGGCCGGCCCGGCCCGGCAAGCCCGCGCGGCACGACATTCAAGGAAGATTCGATGCGACTGTTCATCGCCGAAAAGCCCGAACTCGCCCGGGCCATTGTCGCCGGACTGGGTGGAGGCGCGCGCCGGGAGGGTTACTTTGATTGCGGCGAGGACCGGGTCACCTGGTGCTACGGCCACATGCTCAAGCTGCTGGAGCCCGAGGATTACGATCCGCGCTACGGCAAGTGGTCGATGGACGACCTGCCCATCGTCCACATTCCCTGGCGGCGCAAGCCGACGGAGGATGCCGGGCGGCAGGCGCAGCTCAAGATCATCCTCGCCTTGCTTGCGGCAGCCAGCAGCGTCGTGCATGCGGGTGATCCGGACGAGGAGGGCCAATTGCTGGTCGACGAGATCCTCGCCTATGCCAGATGCCGCCTGCCGGTGCTGCGGCTTTTGATCAACGACAACAACATCACGGTGGTGCGCCGTCAGCTCGCAGCGCTCAGGGACAACAGCGATTTCGCCGGCCTGTCGGCCGCGGCCGAGGCGCGCTGCATCGGCGACCAGCTCTACGGCTTCAACATGACGCGCGGCTATACGCTCGCAGCCCAGGCGCGCGGTCATCAGGGCGTCGTCAGCGTCGGCCGCGTGCAGACGCCGATCCTCGGCCTCGTCGTGCGCCGCTGTCGCGAGAATGCCGCCCATCGGCCGGTCCCCTATTTCGTCGTCGAAGGCCTGTTCGTTTTCGGCGGGACACGCTTTTCCGCGCGCTACCGTTGTGCCGCCGGCGACCCGGTCGATGGCGAGGGCCGGCTCAGCAGTGCGGACCATGCCACGCGCATCACCGACGCGGTGCGCGGCGGGGCGGCGAAAATCCTCAGCGCCGTGACGCGGCCGAATCGGACGCCCCCTCCCCTGCCCTACAATCTTCTGAAACTGCAGATCGATGCATCGCGCCTGTTCGGGCTGAAGCCGGACGAGGTGAAGGCCATCACGCAGACCCTGCGGGAAAAGCACAGACTGATCACCTACAACCGGTCGGACTGCGAATATCTGAGCGCGGAGCAGCACGGCGATGCCCCTGCCGTGCTGGCGGCGATCGCGCGGAAGGCCCCGAACCTTCGCGCCGCTGCGACGCGCGCCGATCCCTCCGTGCGCGGTCGGGCGTTCAATTCCGCAAAGGTTTCGGCCCATCACGCCATCATCCCGACGGGCAGCGCGACGGACAGCGCGGCGCTGAGGGAGGATGAGCAGCATATCTACGGGCTGATCGCCCGGGCCTATATCGCCCAGTTCTGGCCGGAGCACCGCGCCGCCCAGACCGAGGTGCTGGTCGCGGTCGCCGGCCGCCGCTTTGCCGCCAGCGCAACGGCCACCACCGCGCCCGGATGGAAAGTGCTCTATGGCGATGAACCCATTGATTCGATTGACGGAAGCCGCGAACATGGCGCTGGCGACGATCTGCGCGCGCTCGTCGAGGGCCAGGCCGGGACATGTTCGTCGGCGACGGCCGAGCGCACGCAGACCCGCCCGCCGGCGCTGTACACGATGCCAACCCTGCTTGCCGATCTGACGGGCGTCGCCCGATATATCCGCGACAGCCACCTGCGCGAGCTTCTCGTCGAGAAGGACGACGGCAAGGCGGGCGAACATGGCGGCATCGGCACACCCGCCACCCGCGACACCATCATCAAGGCGCTTTTCGACCGGGGTTATCTCGCCGAGCGCGGCCATTCCATCGTCGCCGCGCCGGACGGTCTGGCGCTGCACGACGCCCTGCCCCCCGCCGCGACATATCCCGATATGACCGCCGTGTGGCACGAGCAGCAGAAGGCGATCCTCGGCGGCGCCTATGATGTCGAGACCTTCGTTCACGATCTCGTCGGGCATATCGCTGACGAGATCGCCACCCTCAAGCGAAACGGCCTCGACATGCAGAAAAGCGCGCCGGCCTGTCTGGTCTGCGGCAAGCCGATGCGCCGCATCCAGAAGAAGCGCAGCACCGGCTTCTTCTGGGGATGCAGCGGTTTTGCCGAGGGATGCGACTACACGGTCGGCGACCGCGGCGGCCAGCCCGATCGGGAGCGACCACGGCGGGGACGGCGCCAGAGACGCAGACCCTCCGGCAGACGGACGCCGGCGCGGCCAGGCGGCACGCCCTGACGTCCGCGCCGCGCTGAGCAGGCCCTCGCCATTGCCCCGGGGCGGAGATTTTTGTGCCGGCAACGGCAGCACTTCGGGGATCGGTTGAAGCGGAGAACGAGACGGCCATGGTCAAGAGAGCGAGAAGCGAGAGCGTTTCAAACACGGCGCCCGACGATGCGGCCGAGGCGCCGCTGCCCGCCGCAGCCGATAGACCGTCGGACGACGAGGCCGACCCGCCGCGCAAGCGGCCGCGGCTTGGCGCGCGTGAACTGGTGCCGCTGGAACGCCTGAGAAGAAATGCTGGACGACGTGCTGCTCTCGTCGTCCGAACAGGTCCGGCAGAACGGCCCCGCCATCCGTGCCGGTTTCCGTGATTGTCGGAAATGTCGGCGGCGAGCTGGCATCACGCTGTTGACAGCTGTCAACCGCCGGGCGTCAACGGGCCACCGGGACATAACCGCGGCGTTGTTTCTCGCCGGCGAGCCGTTGTGCGTGCAGGCTTGCGGCGGCAAGGTCTGGCGCTTCCTGCGTCTGCTGGTGGGAGGAGACGCCGATGCGACCCCATTCGCGGACGAGCAGCACCGTCCCGAAAAGATCCTGCTGAACCGTCAGCCGGTAGAAGCGCTTCATGTTGCGTGCCGGGTCGCGACGCTCGAAATGGATCGATGGGCCAGATTGCATGGCAGGCACTGTCCGGGCAAAGTACGACCCTGTCCAACGCGTTTTGTGAATCGGTCAGGGGCGATCGATTCATGCCGGTGATGGCTCCATGCGGTTGACAGCTGTCAACGCCGCGAGAGGCCCCGGGACCGGCCTGATGCCGGCCTCACGACGCTCTCCGGCGTTAAGCAATCGTTAACCAAAAAAAACTTGACGCGACTCGGTCGTTGCCGCACCGTCCCTTACGGAAAGGAGCGAATATCAGGTCGCTCGCCGTAACTGCCAAGAATGTCTGTAGCTTTTTTCATCCCCGTATATCCCCGGTGACGAGAATCGCGCACATAATGGACGAACCGCCCAGCGCGGGCGCATGGGCGCCGCCGATCGGGCGTAGATGGAGAATGGAGATGGCCTTGCCGTCGGAAAACAGCCCCGGGGAACAGACAGTGCCGCTGCGGCCGGCGGACGAGACCATCGCGGAGGATGCGCAGGCGCTGTCCCTGCAGCTCAAGGCGATGCGCGAACGTCTGTTCCCGCCGGCCTCGCGCAAGACGCTGCGCAGCTTCACCTCCGGCGAGGCTGCGAAACTGATCGGCGTGTCGGACGGCTATCTGCGGCAGATTTCGCTGGCAGGGGAGGGGCCGGAACTCGCCACCGGTCCGGGCGGACGGCGGATGTATTCGCTCGCCGATATCGATGCGCTGCGCCAGCATCTGGCCGAGCAGGCGCGCGCCAAGGGCAATGTCGCCAAGGCCCGCTCCTATGTCCGCTTTCGTGATCCCGCACGGGGCGAGCACCTGCAGGTCATTTCCGTCACCAACTTCAAGGGCGGATCGGGCAAGACGACCTCCTCGGTGCATCTGGCCCAGCACCTTGCCATGACCGGCCACCGCGTGCTTGCCATCGACCTCGATCCGCAGGCCTCCCTGTCAGCGCTGTTCGGCTACCAGCCGGAACTCGACCTTGTCGGCAATGACACGATCTACGGCGCCATCCGCTATGACGGCGAGGCCCGCCCGCTGGCCTCCATCGTGCGCAAGACCTATTTCCACAATCTCGACCTCGTGCCGGGCAATCTCGAACTGCAGGAATTCGAACATTCGACGCCGCGCGCACTTGCCGAGCGGCGGGCAGGGGATACGCAGGGCCTGTTCTTCACCCGCGTGCAGTCGGCGCTCGCCTCGGTCGCCGACGACTATGACGTCGTCGTCATCGACTGCCCGCCCCAGCTCGGTTATCTCACGCTGTCGGCGCTGTGCGCCTCCACCTCGGTCATCGTCACCGTGCATCCGCAGATGCTCGACGTCGCCTCGATGAGCCAGTTCCTGTTCATGACGTCGGACCTGCTCGGCGTCGTGCGCGAGGCGGGCGGCCAGCTCAACTTCGATTTCCTGCGCTACCTCGTCACCCGCTACGAGCCGCATGACGGACCGCAGGCGCAGATCGTCGGCTTCCTTCGCTCGCTGTTCGGCGAGCGGGTGCTGACCTCGGCCATGTTGAAATCGACCGCGATTTCCGATGCCGGCCTCACAAAGCAGACACTCTACGAGGTCGGCCGCGAGAATTTTTCGCGCGGCACCTATGACCGGGCGATGGATTCGCTGGAATCCGTCAACAGCGAGATCGAACAACTGGTTCACCAGGCATGGGGACGCGCATGATGACCGGCCGCGACCGCAAGAACTCCATCAAGTCGCTGTTCGGCGGCGATATCGTGCCCGCCGAGGCGCGGGCGCCCGAGACGAAATCACTGCCCGCTGCGCCAGAGACCGGCCGGGCTTCGTCCGGTGCGGTCAAGGCGATGGGGCTGACGCTCTCCTCGCTCACCCGTGAGGCGGAAGAGGCGCGCGCGCTGCGCCAGACCCTCGAGGAGGGCGAGCGCATCGTGGCACTCGACACGGACAGGATCGACCGTTCCTTCGTGAACGACCGGCTGTCCGACGCCGAGCGCGACGATCCCGATTTCCTGACGCTCGTCGAGAGCATGCGCGAAAACGGCCAGCAGGTGCCGATCCTCGTGCGGCCGGCAGGGGAGGGGAGCGACCGCTACCAGATCGCCTACGGTCATCGCCGCTTCCGAGCCGCGCAGCGCCTTGGGCAGCCGGTCCGGGCGATTGTCCGGCCGCTCTCGGACGACGAGCTGGTGCTGGCGCAGGGCAAGGAGAACGCCGAGCGGCGCAACCTCAGCTTCATCGAGCGGGCTCTCTTTGCCCATGCGCTCGTTGCGCGCGGCTTCGAGCGCAAGCTCGTCGGCGACGCGCTGGCCGTGCAGAAAAGCGAATTGTCGCGCCTGCTGCAGGTCGCCGATGCGGTGCCCCTTCGCTTCGTGCGTGACATCGGCCCGGCGCCGAAGGTTGGCCGCGAGCGATGGATGGCGTTCGGGGCGCTTTTTGCGAGCGGCAACGGGGCGGAAATCGAGAAGGCGACGGACGAAGTGTCGTCCGGACGGTTTCAGGCCGCCAGCAGCGACACGCGGTTCCAGCTGCTGTTCGACAGGCTGACGCGGCGGACGAAGAAAGCTGCCGCCGCCGGCGAGGCGCTGACCCGACCGGACGGTGCGGTCTTCGCAAGGCTGGAGCGGAAGGGCAAGTCGGCGCGGATCGCCTTTGCACCGGATGTCGATGCGGATTTCATCGCCGCCGTGACGGGGCGCCTGCAGGCGGACTATGCCGCCTTCCTCGCCGCCCGAAAGGGAGCGGCAGGGGAAAAACCCTGATCGCAAGACCACGTGATTCGGCCGCAAGGCGAGCCGGGTAAAGCCAGGAAAACCACGGAAAGGACGCGCGAAGACAAGAAAAAAGGCCCCCAAAACGTCACCATTTCGGAAGCCCTCTTCTATGTAGCAATTCGAGAGAATCACTTCCAACAGTCAAAGTCAAGAGTCGCCCGGCCGTAGCGTTGCGCGAAAGAGAGACTTCGTCTGCCTGATGGCCGGCGTTGACGGGACCTCCTTGCCTCAAGCCAGGAGACCGAACGATGATGGAACGCATTGCGACGACGCCTTTCGGCGGCGGGCGGATGACTGCGCGCCTGTTTCAGCGCCAGCAGGACGCGGCCGAAAGGCAGGAAAGACTGCGCGCCGGCGAGGGCGGCAACGACGGCGGCTGCGCCGACAAGTGGCAATTGCTGCGGGCGCTGACGGAGGCGCGCCAGGTCTATGGCCTCGGCGACCGCACGATCGCGGTCCTGGAGGCGCTCGTCTCCTTCGCGACGGCGCGGGCGCTGGATGGGCGAGAGGCGATCATCGTCTTTCCGTCCAACCGCGAGCTGTCGCTGCGTGCGCGCGGCATGGCGCCGGCGACGATCCGCCGGCATCTCGCCGCCCTTGTCGAGGCCGGCATGATCTTTCGGCGCGACAGCGCCAACGGCAAGCGCTACTGCCGGCGCGACGACAGGGGTGTCGCGGAGGAGGCCTTCGGCTTCGATCTGGCGCCGCTTGCGCTGCGGGCCGGGGAAATCTTCGAGGCGGCCGAGATGGCGCGCGCGCAAGACCGCGCCCTGCGGGCGCTGCGCGGCGAGGTGACGCTGCACCAGCGGGATATCGCCAAGATCGTCGCCTGCGCCCTGGAGGAGGGCAGGGCAGGGGACTGGGCCGATTATGCGCTGCGTCTTGCCGCGCTTGCCGGGGGGCTTGGCCGACGGGCTGCGCGCGATGTGCTCGCGCCGCGCCGCGATGGTCTTGCGCGTCTTCGTGCCGAGGTGGAAAATGCTTATCTTTCAAGTCTTTCAGAAGACGAAATGAGCGCCAATGACCATCATGACGAGCGCCATATACAGAATTCAAAAACAGACTACCCGTTTGAACAAGACGGCCATGACATAAAGCAGGCAGAACCGGCGGAGACAGAAAAGGCGGCACCAGAGCGGAAGATGGCGATCAGCCTGACGCGGCTGAAGCGACTGTGCCCGCAAATTGGCGATTACAATCCGAACGGCATCCGCAACTGGACGGATCTTATCGCGACGGCCGATCTTGTCCGGTCGATGCTGGGCATTTCGCCGGATGCCTGGCGCAAGGCGCGGGCGGCCATGGGAGACGCCGCCGCCGCCGTGGCGATCGCCGCCATGCTCGAGCGGGCCGAGACGATCCGGTCGCCCGGCGGCTATCTGCGCGACCTGACGGACAAGGCGGCGCGCAATGTCTTCAGCGTCTATCCCATGTTGCAGGCGCTGGAGAAACCGCGGCGGTGACCGCCTGCCATCATCTGCCATCTTGATGGCAGGGCGCTTTCCGCCTATATTCGGCCAAAGGAGTTTTGCCATGGTTGAACCACAGCTTTCCGTCCGCAGCGCCCGCGCGCGCGATCTCGCGCATCGTCTGGCGCGGCGGGAAAACCGCTCGATCGCCGACATCGTCGAACGCGCGCTTGAGGCCTACAGCGTGCGCGAGACCGGCCGGGAGCCGGCGAAGAGCTTCTATCGCCGGGTTTCTGGCAGTTTCGGCGCCGATCTCGATCTCGAAGCGGTGATCCGCGCGCAGCGCACGCCGCATGCGGGGCCAGACCTTTGATCTTTCTCGATACCAATGTCGTGTCGGAAACGCTGAAGAAGACGCCGGCGGAGCCGGTGATCGCCTGGCTCGAGCGTTTTGATGCGGAGCTTGCGCTGCCGACCGTGACGATCGCCGAAATCGCCTATGGCATCGAGAAGATAAGGCCGGACCAGCGGGCCGACCGGCTGGGCCAGGGCCTGGACGACTGGCGCCGCCGCTTCGCCGACCGAATTTTCGCGCTCACGGAAGAGGCGGCCCTGGCCTATGGCGTCATCATGGGCGAGGCGGCGAGGGGAGGGCGCGTCATGTCTGCGCCCGACGGCATGATCGCCGCCATCGCCCGCGTCAACGGCGGCCGCCTTGCCACCCGCAACCTGCGCGATTTCGCCGGAACCGGCCTGGACCTGATCGACCCCTGGGCGTTTTGAGCCCGGCGGGGCGTTGTCGCGGCCGTCGAGCTGCGCCGGCTATTCCACCGCCATGGTCGCCCAGTTCGGCAGGGTCGCGCTGGCCCTGACCGGATAGGGAAAGAACAGGTCGAAGCGGGTTCCCCAGCGCGGCGAGCTGCGCACGTTGATGCCGCCGTCGAGAAGCTTGACCGCCCTGAGAACCATGGGCAGGCCGAGCCCCGTGCCGCCGTCCTGGCTGCGCGTCGTGAAGAAGGGGTCGAAGATCCGGCGCAGGTCCGGCGTCGCAATGCCCCCGCCCGTGTCGCTGACGCTCACCCGGACATAGCGGCCGGCGGCAAGCTCTCCCTGCGTCATCGCGCGGGGCGCGGTCTGCTGGATCACCGTCACGCCGAGCGTGACCGTGCCGCCGTCGCTGACGGCCTCGCCGGCATTCTTGCACAGATTGAGCACGGCCTGCTGCAGGGCAAGCGCGTTGCCGCGGATGCAGACCGGGCCATCGGGAAGGCGGATGCGGAAATTCGTCGAGGCCGGAACGCACATTTTCAGGTCCGGCAGGATCTCGGTCGTCGCTGTCGCGACGTCGAAGGATCCATAGGGATGCTCCGGCTGCCGGCTGAAGGCGAGGATCTGTTCCACCACCCGCTTTGCCCGCTCGCCGGCGCTCTGGATGCGTTCGACATAGGCGCGCGGGTAGGAGCCGGGATTGAGCGCGTCCGCCGCCATTTCCGCATAACCCATGATCGGCATCAGCAGATTGTTGAATTCATGGGCGATCGTGCCGGCGAGTTCTTCCCCGCTGTGCGACGACTTGGCGGGCGCGGCGCTCGAAACGAAGGAGGGCGTCATGTCGCGGCGCCCCTCGATGACCTTGGCCAGGATCTGCGTCAGGAACTGCAGCGTCTTGGCATCCGTCGCGCGCCGGGCGCTGCCCGGCCGGCACTGCGCGGTCAGCATCACCCCGGTGCGATCGCCGTGCCAGGCGACCGAGGTGATGGCGTCGGGCTCGGCCTGGCCGTCGGCCGCCTCGAGGGCCGGCTCCGGATAGCGCCACAGCGTCAGGTCCGACAGCGTGCTGCTGCGATTGTGCAGCTCGAGGATGGCCTCCTCCACCAGCCCGTCCGTTGTCGGGGAGCGCGTCTGCGATGCGTAGATGCCCTGGATCGTGATGGTTTCCGGATCGAGCAGGGTGATCGACGCGGCCGACAGGCCATAGGCCTCTTCAACACGGTCGAGGATGGTGCCGACAGCCGGTGCGAAACCGTGGGCCTCCTGCGGAAGCCCGGCAATGGCATCGTAGATCGCCTTTTCGGAGCGGATGCGGTTTCGCGCCTGGCGCGCGCTGGCACGCTGATGATAGGCGAGGAGGCCGGACAGAAGCATCAGGCACGCCGTCGCCGCACCGAGGGCGTGCCGATGGGCGGACAGAAGGCCGGGCGCGGGCATGGCGACGGCTGCGGCAAGGACCGGCCCGGCTTCGTCGTCGCGGACAAAACGTGAGGGGCGCGGCTGCGGAACGGCAAAACGCTCGATGGCCATTTGGTTGGTCTGCCAGAGAACAGTGGCGACGTCCCGGTCGTAGCGCCGCTTGGCGGGGGACACGGTCTTGCGTCGCTTGACCGACGGCCGCTCGTCATCCTGGCCCAGGCGTTGCAGCGACCGGGCAAGCGACTGGGGCAGCCGATCGATCCGCGTCTTCCTGAGAAACGTTTTCCATTCCTTGGAGACGGAGGCGAGCCGCACCGGCTCCGGCGCTTGTGCAAACCCGCTCTCGGACAGGCCAGCAAACGGGTCGGGACGGCCGATCTGCTCGCCTGTGGTCGCGGCGCTGCGCGTGTCGAGGGGCAGTGCCGTCGCGCGGGCCGGCGCGGGATCGGCCAGAACGAGGCATAACAGCACGACGCCGGAGGGAAGGATTGCACATCGCCTGGATGGCGTCTTCCGCGGGTTCGGAGCGCGTGCGGCGACGGAATGCGCGGCGGTCCGGTCGGTCAGGCTTTCAACGATCAGCATGCCATCCTCACTTCCTGGTTTGCAGGATCGCGCAACGGACCGGCCCGGAGAAACACGTCATGTGCCGCTCCGGCGATGATGACGGGGACTGCCATGCCTTCATGCAGGCGTGAAAAGCCCCGACGGTTGCTCGATCATCGCATTTCCCATCACCGCAAAGGGCGTTTCCGGAAGGCATGTTCGCATGAGGATCCACCCCTCCACTTCACAGCGGAAGACGACGGACGGGGTGACTGCCCCTGCACGCGAACGTTGTCTTACGAAAGGAGGCCATTTGCTGCCCCACCACGACGACCCCACTCCCCGCGGGACAGACCGTGGCATGCACTCGGTAGTTTTGGCGCTTTTTGGCACCTATCCGCCATGTTGTAACGATACACATTCGATTTGTCCATTAAACTTTTGACGGTCAAATTGGTTCCCATAGAAATTGACGTCGATCGCACTATGCTTAGAGTCTCGTGACTGGCCGATGAATTCGAGTCAGGGTTGCGGCCGGGAATCCTGTTGTGCGGCAGGGCTTTGGGCCGGCGCACAGGGCCTGGAATTGCGCAGTACGGCGGCACGGGGTCGAGCTTGCAAAACGACGAGGGCGCGACCTAGACTGAATGGCGCCAGCCGGCCCTTGGCGTGGGGAACAAAGGCGTGAGAAAGAGGTATCACGTTGGTTCGGCACGGAAGTCCGCCCACATTGAAGACGATCGCCACCGCATTGGGGCTCGGCGTCACCACCGTGTCGCGCGCCCTGAGGGACGATCCGAAAATCGGCCTGAAGACCCGCATGTCGGTGCAGGAGGAGGCGCGCAACCTCGGCTACCGTCCCAGCCGGGCCGGACTTCGCCTGCGTACCGGCAAGACCAACGTCATCAGCCTCGTGCTGGATACGCAGGAACAGGTCGGCAGCTTCGTCTCCGAGATGATCTTCGGCATCACCGAGGCGCTCGCCGGCACAGCCTACCATCTCATCGTCACGCCCTATTCGCGGCTGAAGGATGCGATGGAGCCCATCCGCTATCTTGTCGAAACGGAATCGGTCGACGGCATCATCATCTCGCGCATCGAACCGGACGACGAGCGGGTGCGCTACATGCTCGAGCACGACATGCCATTCGCGACGCATGGGCGCACATTCGCCGGGCTGCAGCATCCCTATTACGATTTCGACAACGAGGCTTTCGCGCGGATCGCCGTGCGCCGGCTCGCCAATCTCGGCCGACGGCGGCTGGCGCTTCTGGCGCCCCCCGCGGATCTGAGCTTCCACGACCATATGCGGCAAGGCTTTCAGCGCGAACTTTCGCAACACGGGCTGGAAGAGGTCCGCTTCCAGGCGGTGACGAACGACAATTCGATCGAGCAGATCCGCTATGCCGTCCGCGACCTGATGCGGCAGCCCGTTCGCCCGGACGGCATCGTCAGCAGCTCCGGCGGCGTCAGCGGAACCGGCGGTGCGCTGCTCGCCATCATTGCCGGCCTGGCCGATGCCGGGGTGTCTCCGGGGCGCGAGGTGGACATCGTCACCAAGCAGCTCTTCAAGCGGTTGCCCATCTTTCGCGAGCAGTACCATATCGTGCACGAGGACGTGCGCGAGGCGGGACGCGAGCTGACAAAGTCCCTCATCGCCGCCATCGACGGCCAGCCGGCCGAGGCCCTGCAAAGCCTTGCCATCCCGGCGAACGTCATCTGGCAGATCCCGGAAATTCCCTGAAGCGCGCGGTGCGAGGTGTTTTCCCGGCGTGATGCTGGGAACGATCCGGTATCTCGCGCCTGCCGTTCCAGCACAGCATGGCAGAAAGGCGCTATAGAAAACGCCAACACGCGTATTCGCCGCTTATACCGGCGATACTGACCTGGCGACCGTATCCAACGCGATCTCGCCCACGCACCCCTATCTCAACGACCAGCCGCAAAGGTTCCTCGGCGGGCGCCGGCATGATGCCCGTTGACGAGCTTCTCCAGCCTTTTGTGTGGCGAGCTTCTCCAGCCTTTTGTGTGGCGAGCTTCTCCAGCCTTTTGTGTGGCAGGATATATTCTCATGTAGTTACCTCCAGCCTTTTCGGGACCGCCGCCTGGCCCACGCTTCGCTTTGGGAGGCCGCAAGCGGTCGTCGGACCCGAAAAGGCTTCCGGTAACTACATGAGAATATATCCTGTTATCCTAACCCTAACCCTAACCCTAACCCTAACCCTAACCCTAACCCTAACCCTAACCCTAACCCTAACCCTAACTCTAACTCTAACTCTAACTCTAACTCTAACCTGTCACTGCGTTTTACGGTGGTCACGGGAACAGAGGTATGAACCTCTTCAGGGCATGAATTTCATGTATTGAGCTATCTACTATCTACCTATTCTCGAAGTCCTCCGTGCCAAGCCATCCTCCTTTCCGCCACTCCATCCACTCTTCAACGGCATAACCAATCGGCATGATGCCGAAGCGAACTATTCGCTGCGCTCCACATCGGGAAGGCGGCGGCGCATCTTCCCAACAATGTTCTTGGCCACCGGCGCAGTAGTGTCGAACAGCTTCTCGGCGATCTGGCTGAGAAAGACAAAGCTGACGAAGAACGTGCCGAACTGGACGGAACCGACAAAGGTGCGGTTGTAGGGGTTCGAGATGTTCTGGAACAAATAGTACCAGCTGCTGGCGGTCCATTCGTGGGCATAGAGGGCGGCAAAGGTGACGACCCTCTTCTTGACCCAGTGCTCGATGGACAGGAAGTCCTTGAGGATCTGCTTCAGCGCCCTGCCAAACCGAAGGCGGCGGGGATCGGTCGAGCTGAGGATTTCGTACTCCTGCTTGAAGATGTAGTAGTCCTCAAGAATTCTGTCGGCCGAGACGAGCAACAGTCCGGGGACCACACCCAGAAGCTCCCAGCCCAGACGCCCGCCGCCGACCATGGGATGCTCGACATCGTTGATGAACTTGGACAGGAAGCCGATCAATGGCCCGCCCTTCAAGGCATAGCTGTACTCCTGGACGATCCTCTTCGGGTAGGGCAGTGCAGTAACAACGGGGGCGCGATAGGCTCCCATGGCCAAGGCGACATGCTGGGTAAGCACCTCGAAGGCGGGCTGCGCAAGGGTGTAGGAGGTGACGGCAACGGCGTTCATGCCCGCGGACACGCGGATGCCACCATCCGCCGAGGCTGCGTATCGAATGACCTGCCAGAAGAACATGAGGGCGATGCCCACATCGGGAACAGCCTTGAAGATGGCGAGGCAGGCGGCAAGGATGCGTCTCTTGCGGCTCGGGTTGTTGACGATCATGATGTGGACGAGCTCATAGGCTTGGCGTCTCAGTTCGGTGGCGTCCGGGGTTGCCTCGCTCTCAGCCTGGGCCGTGGTGTCGGGGATGGCGGCTGGGACTTGGGTCGCGCCGCTCACAGACTGTGTCGGGATGAACGCGGGAATGACGGCGGCAATCTCCTCTCGGATTTCGCGATCAGTCAGGGGGCGCTCGTCTGCCGGTTCGTCCTCGTCCTCGTCCTCGTCTTCGTCGTCGCTGTCCTGAAGGGCCATGAACTCCGAGAGAGCCTGTTGAAAGCGCAAAGCAGCATTGTTCCCGTCGATGTCTTGCACCTGCCCTGCAAAGTCACCCAGCCTGACCAAGGCGTTCACGGCCTTGTCCCATTGCGAGCGCTGAGCCTCACTGCCTGCCATGCTGGAGAGATCCTTTTTGATGTCCTCCAAGCTCAACGCGTCGATGATGGAGGCAGGGTCCGTCCCACTCATTTTCGCCATGAGCTTGTCGACGGCGGGATCGGACGTGCGTTGGAGCAGGTTCGCCCAAGGGCTGTTGGCCTCCTCAAGGTTGTCCACAAGCGCATCGAGCTCCGCCATGCCCTCCTCGGATTGCGGCACAAGGATCGTCTTGCCCGCAAGCGTTTCGGCCATCTCCTCCAGAAGCGTCAAGACCGCCTTGGCGCACTGCAGATACACGAAGCGTGCTTGTCTGTCCTCGGGAACGGCCAGAGCATTGTTGAACCAGTTGTTCCAGCTCGGAAGCTCCGCGTTCGGCTGCAGGTTCAGCTTCTCGTCGGTGCAGATCGCTTCAATTGCGGCGTGGAAGCGCCCGGCGTCGTCGGTGACATCCTCGAATGCCCTGTCGCGCTTGTCATCGTCACCGAAGTCGTAGATGCGGGCATTGTCGATCTTGGCCAGATACAGGCGGTCGGCTTTCTTAGCCAGCGTGGTGGTCAATTCGTGCAGTGTCAGGAAAGCAGGGTCGATCTCTTTGAAGAGGTCGGGCAGCACGGTCTTGAGGACCGTAACCGCGTAGGCCTCGCAGGAGGCGAAACCATAGTGGGAACCGAAGGTCAGGGTCTCGCCGCGGCTGACGGAAATCTCTTGGAGTGCCAGGATTTGCAGGAACTGCGAGAAAGCGTCCGCGTCGGCATCGAAGGACATGACGAATTCCGTGGGGTGAACCGAGAAGGGAAGCTCATGGTAGGGCTCGGTCGGGGCTGATGCGATCTTGCGAAGCGGGGTGAATTCCGCAAGGGTTCCAGCCCACTGGTCGCGTCGAAGGGCAAGCAACATGTTGGCCGGACCGAGTGCCTTGGTTCCCTTGGGCGAGCAGAAGGCGCGGGAAAGATCGTCCTCCGGTTCGAGGGGGCCGAGGCGTTCGCAGCCGACGACCTTCTTGATGATCGTCCTGGCAACCTGCCAGTCGCCGTCCTCCTGAGGAACAAGCAGAACCGACAGAACGATCGGCTGGCCGTCCTTGTCCGAGTGAGGACGGGCGATGATCTCGGTATGAAAACCGGTGCAGTCGCGGTTGGCCTTGCGGTTGGGCTGGCAAAGCACGTCGATGGTGCAGCCACCGGTCGCCTTGA
>NZ_WUMK01000013.1 GCF_009827055.1 Shinella kummerowiae | reverse complement strand
TCAGGCTCATAACCTGAAGGCCGCAGGTTCAAATCCTGCCCCCGCAACCAAAAACACCCAAAAGCCCCGTAGACAGAAATGTCCCGGGGCTTTTTGACGTTTGGGGGGGCAAGATCCTCCGCCTTCTCCTAGAAACTTCGCGTCTCTTCATTGTTGGGCCGGTTGTGACGGGCCGCGAGCTCAGCGTCGTGATATTTGGCGGCGAGAGACTGAAACAGCGCGCGCAAAAGGATCCACTTCAGTGTCTCGCTTTTGGGCGTATTCAGGCGCCGCGTGTTCAATGAGGGTTAGGCAAGCCCCTCCGCGGCGGCATAGGCGGAGAGCACGTCCTTGATGTTGCGATCCTCCTCCTTGGGGAGCAGGGCGCGGGTCGTGATCGAATCGAGGTGATGGGCCATCAGCTTTACCGCCTGATCGGTCTTGCCCGCGACTAGGTCGTCGAGGATCTCCTGATGCTCCGACACGGCGCATTCGGACGAATGGGGGCGGCCGTAAAGGGCGAGGATCAGGGAGCTGCGCGCGACAAGTTCGTTCACATAGCGAATGAGGCTGGCATTGTTCGTCATCTGGGCGAGCAATGTATGGAATTCGCCCGCCAGGCGGATGGAGGTTGCATGCTCCTGCTTGGACGCCTCTTCGGCGGCGATATGGGCGGACAACACGTCGATCTGTTCGCGCGTCAGCTTGCCGGAGAGCGTTTCCACGACGAGGCGCTCCAGCGCCATGCGCGTCAGGAAGAGGTTGCGGCCTTCTTCCAGCGTCGGCCGGGCAACCGTCGCGCCCTTGTTCGGACGCAGATCGACCAATCCTTCTTCGCTGAGACGCACCAAAGCCTCGCGCACGAGCGTCCGGCTGACGCCGAGGCGTTCCCCGATCGAATCTTCCGGCAGCTTGGCGCCCGGCGAAAGGGCCTGGTCGAGAATGGCCCGCTTCAAAGCGCGATGAACGGCCTGCGAGCGGCCGCGGCCTGAATCTCCGACTTTGCTTGCCATTGAGCGAACCTCCAAATGATGAATGGACCGGGAAAATTGCACACAAAGGTCGATTCTGTCCACCGGTTCGGCATTGCCTGCCCTCGGCCTTCTGGTGCCGCAGCATGCCCTGATACTGTCGGTGCAATATTCCTGCCCGTCGAGCGGGCGCGCTCTTTACCGGCTAAAGAATGCATGCATATATAGAGAAAATATGTATACAAAAATTGAATCCCTTAAAGGCAAGGCATTGCATGCCAATGCGGCGCTCTTCGGGGTCGAGCGAGCGAAAGCGGGAGATTGATGTCGATGGACGGCCGCACCACCCAAACACAGACGAGCGACAGGACTGAATTCGACTTCACGGCTCTGTCGGCGCGCGAGCGTTACAAATTGATGATCGGCACGATCATTCCGCGGCCGATCGCGCTCGTTACCACCGTGGACGAGCATGGCACCTTCAACGCGGCCCCGTTCAGCTTCTTCAACTGTCTGTCCGCCGACCCGCCGATCCTTGCCATTGGCGTCGAGAACAATGCCGACATGTCGTTCAAGGATACCGGCCACAACATCCGCATGACGGAGGTGTTCACCGTCAATATCGTCTCTCATGCCATCGCCGAGGCGATGCATGTCTGCGGCACGAAATATCCGCGCGGTGTCGATGAACTGAAACATGCCGGCCTCACGGCCATGCCGGGCGCGAAGATTGCCGCGCCCTGGATCAAGGAGGCGCCCGCCGCCTTCGAATGCCGGCGGCATATTACCCTGGAACTGGGCAAGTCCCGCCAGATCATCATGGGCGAGATCGTCTTTGCGCATTATCAGGAAGGCGCGGTGGATTCCGCCCTGCATGTCGATCCGAACGTCATCGATGCCATCGCGCGCCTTGGCGGCGATACCTGCTCGACAATCCGGGATCGCTTCGAGATGTTGACGCCCAAGCTGGGCTGAACGGGTTCGAAGACTGGCAGACTTGAATGAGGAACAAACGCATGACGACATTTCCACCGTCCGGGCGCTTCGGCGGTCCGGTTCTCCTGACCGCCCGCTGGGTCATCGGCCATCGTGACGGCCGTCACGTGATCTTCGACGACGGCGAGGTCGTTTTCGAGGGAGACAGGGTGGTCTTCGTCGGCCACGATTATCCCGGCGAGGTTGCCGAGCGTATCGACTATGGCAATGCGATCATCTCGCCCGGTTTCGTCGATCTCGATGCGCTTTCGGATCTCGATACGACCGTGCTCGCTTTCGACAACCAGCCCTCGTGGAAGAAGGGGCGGGTCTGGCCGAAGTCCTACATGGACCGCGGTCCCTATGAAATGTATTCGCAGGAGGAGCTGGCGTTCCAGAAGCGCTATGCTTTCGCCCAGCTCATTCGCAACGGCGTGACGACCGCGCTGCCGATCGCCTCGCTGTTCTACCGCGAATGGGGCGAAACGGACGCCGAGTTTTCCGCCGCCGCCGATGCTGCGCATGAACTCGGCCTGCGCGTCTATCTCGGCCCCGCCTATCGCGCCGGCAACAGCTATGTCGACGAGAACGGCCGCATCGCCTTCCACTTCGACGAAGAGCGTGGCCTTCGCAACTTCGCCGACTCGCTGGCTTTCGCGGAACGCATCGAGGGCCTCGGCTCGCCAATCGTGCGCGCCATGCTGGCGCCCGACCGCATCGAGACCGGCACGCCGGAACTCATGCGCCGGACGGTGGCCGCCGGGCGCGATCTCGATATTCCGATCCGCCAGCACTGCTGCCAGTCGGAGCTGGAGTTCGATCGCATCACCAGTGCCTATGGCATGACGCCGCTCGAATGGCTCGACTCCATCGGTGCGCTTTCCGACCGCATGCTGCTGCCGCATGGCGAGCTTGTTGCCGGCACGCGCAATGTGGAGCGTGCCGGGCGCGACCTCGACATCCTGCGCAATGCCGGGGCGACGCTGGTGCATTGCCCGATCGTTTCGGCCCGCCATGCCGGTTTCATGGACAGTTTCAGCAAGTTCCGGGCGATGGGCGTGCGCATCGGCCTCGGCACGGATACATGGCCGTGCGACTTCATCCAGAACATGCAGGTCGGCGTGCTGCTCTCGCGTGTCATGGACGGCTCGATCGACAGCGTTCGTTCCGAACACTATTTCGACGCCGGCACGCTCGGCGGCGCGGATGCGCTGAAGCGGCCGGATCTCGGCCGCCTCGAGCCCGGTGCGAAGGCGGACATCATCGTCATCGACATGGGGCACGACCGCATCGGCCATGTCATCGATCCGATCCAGACATTGATGCTGAGCAGCTCGGGCCGCGATGTGCGCACGACCATCATCGACGGCCGTTTCGTCATGGTCGATGGCGTCATTCCGGGCTTCGACGCGAAAGCCGAGCAGGAGAGGGCGCAGCGCCAGTTCGACGGCCTCGTCGCGCGCTATCCGGAGCGCACCCATGGCCACCCGCCGGTCGAGGAAATCTTCTCGTCGAGCTATCCGCGCTACCGCCGGGATGCCTGAACTCAGGACGTAAAAACAGAAGGCCGCCGCGGAACAAATCCGCGGCGGCCTTTCTGGTCATTGGGGCTGCCTCAGCGTACGGGCGGCGCGTACATCAGGCCGCCGTCGCTCCACAGCCGGTTGAGGCCGCGGTCGATCTTCAGCGGGCTGTCCTTGCCGAGATGGCGTTCGAAGATCTCGCCGTAATTGCCGACGGCGGAAACCGCGTTATAGGCCCATTTCGGATCGAGGTTCATCGCCTTGCCGGCCTCGCTGTCGATGCCGAGGAAGCGTTTCTGCGCGGTGGTGCCGCTTTCGAGCAGCGAGGCAACGTTGTCCTTGGTGATGCCCATTTCCTCCGCCTCGATCAGCGCGAAGAGCGTCCAGCGCACGACCTTGAACCATTGCTCGTCGCCCTGGCGCACGGCCGGGCCGAGCGGCTCCTTGGAAATCACCTCGGGCAGCACGACGAAGCGGTCCGGGTCGTTCAGCGTCAGGCGCTGGGCATAGAGTGCCGAGGCGTCGGTGGAGTAGACGTCGCAACGGCCGGTGTTGAAGGCCTGGATCGTCTGGTCCGGCTTCTCGAAGGCGATGACCTGGTATTCGATCTTGTTGGCGCTGAAGTAGTCGGCCATGTTCTGCTCGGTCGTCGTGCCCGTTTCCGTGCAGACGGAGGCGCCGGAAATGTCCTTGACGCTGGTGACGCCGACCTCTTTGCTGACCATGAAGGCCTGGCCGTCATAATAGTTGACGCCGACGAAGCTCATGCCGAGATCGGTGTCGCGCGACAGCGTCCAGGTGGTCTGGCGGGACAACAGGTCGACTTCGCCCGATTGCAGCGCGGTGAAGCGGTCCTTCGTGGAAAGCGGCACATAGGCCACCTTGTCGGGGTTGCCGATCACGGCTGCGGCAACCGCCCGGCAGAAATCGACGTCGAAGCCGCCCCACACACCGTTCTTGTCGGGCACGGAAAAGCCGAGCACGCCCTGGCTGACGCCGCAGCGGACTTCGCCGCGCTCCTTGATGACGTCGAGTGTGCCGGCTTGGGCGGCCGTGCCGGCAGCGAGCGTGGCTGCGGCCATGGCCAGAATTGCGTTCTTCATGGGGTTCTCCTCCTTGTTGATATTGGGCATGCGTCGTCCCGGCCGGGGAAGCGTGGCCCTCCCGGCTGATCGGTTTGAATGTCGGTGTCTTTCGCCTAGCCGAGCGTTCTTGCGACGTCGGCGAAGGTGTCTTCGAGTACGGCGATCAGATGATCGGCATCTCGTTTCGAAAAGATCATCGGCGGGCGCATCTTCAGCACGTTGTCATGCGGCCCCTCGGTGCCCATCAAAACACCGCGGCGGCGCGCACCGTTGGAGACGGCACGGGCGAAGTCGGTCGCGGGCGCCTTGGTCCGGCGATCGCTAACCAGTTCGATGCCGAGGAACAGGCCGAGGCCGCGCACGTCGCCGATAACCTCATGGCGCGTCTGCATGTCGCGGAAGGCATCCATCAGGTGGTTGCCGATCGCCAGCGCATTGCCGCGCAGGTCCTGACTTTCGATGACGTCGAGCACGGCGAGGCCGACGGCGCAGGAAACCGGATTGCCGCCGAAAGTGTTGAAATATTCCATGCCGTTGTTGAAGCTGTCGGTGACCTCGCGGGTTGTCACCACGGCGGCCAGTGGATGGCCATCACCGATCGGCTTGCCCATGGTGACGATATCCGGCACCACGCCCTGCGTCTCGAAGGCCCACCAATGGCTGCCGACACGGCCGAAACCGACCTGAACTTCATCGGCGATGCACACACCGCCCGCATCGCGCACCAGCCGGTAGACCTCCTTGAGATAACCTTCCGGCAGAAAGACCTGACCGGCGACGCTCGGGATAGATTCCGCGATGAAGAAGCCCGGTCCTTCGCCCTTCGCCTGCATGAGGGCGATCTGTTCGGCGACGCTCTCGGCGAAACGCTTGCCATGCTCCTCGATCGGCCAGTCCGCCGGCGCGCGGTAGCTGTCGGGCACCGCCGCGATATGGACATGCGGCTTCGGACCCTTGCCGCCTTGGCGGCGGAACTTGTAGGGGCTGATGTCGATCAACTCCTGTGTCGTGCCGTGATAGGACCAGTCGAGCGTGATGGCGTTTTCGCGGCCGGTATGCGCGCGCATCAGGCGCAGCGCCAAGCTGTTGGCCTCCGAACCGCTGTTGACGAAACCGGCGACCGTCAGCTCCTTCGGCAAGGTCGCCGTCAGGCGCTCGGCATAGGCGACGATGTTGTCGTGCAGGTAGCGGGTATTGGTGTTGAGCGTGGCGGCCTGTTTGGCCATCGCCTCCACCACGGCCGGATGGGCGTGGCCGATGTGGCAGACATTGTTGAAGCAGTCGAGATAGGCCCGGCCGCCGTCGTCGATCAGCCAGACGCCGTCGCCGCGCACGAACTTGATCGGCTTGTCGTAGGAGATGGAAAGGTTCGGCAGGAGCAGCTCGCGCCGCACCTTGACGATCTCGTCGTGCGAGCGGCCGCCTCGCTGATAGAATTCCTCGGCAATGCCGGCGAAGGTGCGCGCATCCGGGAAGAGTTCCGCCCAGACGTCGAGATACCGCGGCTCGCCGACGCCGAGGATTTCGGTGGCGGAGAGGTTGGTATCGGTCGAAAGCTGGAGATGCAGGTGCGGCGCCCAGCCGCCGTTTTCCGCCGGTGCGCCCATCTCGCCGACGAGCGCGCCGGCATCCAGCCGGTCGCCGGCCTGCAGGCGGCCCATCGCCTCATGGGCGAGGTGGCCCCAGAGCGTCACGAAGGGCGGGCAGCCTTCCGGTTCGTGCCGGAGCGCGATCAGGCAACCGTAACCGAGCGGATCCGGCTCGACCTCGACGCTTACGACGGTTGCGGGCAGCGGCGTGAACACCTTGGTGCCAGCCGCCATGAAGAGGTCGAAACCGAGATGGTGCGTGCGGCGTGCGCCCTCGATGAAACGCGAGACGAACATCTCGCCGGCATAGACGGTGCGCGCCTCGCCGAACGGGCCGATGCCGAGCTCGACGCCGGTTTCCGCGCAATAGGTCTCCCAGATCGCCTGCGCCGCATCCGGTTGCTCGGCAGCCGATTTGACGGTCATCGGATGGGTGGGGTCGCCATAGGGCACGAGTGCTGCCGGATAGGTCGCGGCCGGCCGCGCCAGCAGGGGGGCAAGCGATTTGCGGTTTCTGGCAATCCAGTCGGTGACCGCGCGGGCGCCGGGTGCCGCCTCGAAGCCGCAGGCCTTGCGCAGGATGGCGGTGGCAAATCGCGGGTTCATCCGGTCGAGCTTGCGCAGCAACGTCCAGGCTGGACGCTCGCTGATGGCGAGATAGGGGTTGTCGTCCGTATGGCTGCGGCGCGAGGCGGAGATCGTCACCGAGGTGACGAGACGCAGGGCGATCAGATCGTAGAGGAGGTCGATTTCCTCTTCCAGCAGCGGATATTCGGCATGGAAACCGCGAGCGATGGCGGCCGCCGCACCGATCGGGTCGGCATGGTCGAGGCCGGCATAGGCGCTCGCGATGGCGACTTCGGCGATCAGCGGCGCATGCAGCGCATCGCCGAAATCGATGAGGCCGGAGATGCGGTTCTGATCTGCGGGATCGACCAGCACGTTCCAGTCGTTCGCATCGTTGTGGATGACGGCGGCGCGCAAGGTCGCAAGACGCGGCGCTACGCTGGCAAAACGCGCGAGAAAGCGTTCGAGCAGCGCGCGGTCTTCCGCTGCAGCGACGTGATGCAGCCGCTCCGCCGAACGGCCGGCCTTGCGGATATCCCAGTCGAGATCGCGCAGCGCGCCCGGATGCATGAAGCCCTTCAGCGCTGCATCGAAACGGCCGAGCATGCGGCCGAGGGATTCGAGCGTGGCATCGCTGCGGTCCGTTTCTGCCAGCGGCTGGCCATCGACCCAGCTAACCAGCCGGACGCGGTGGCTGACGCCGTTGGCGCTGGTGGTGCGGGCAAGGCTGGCACCCGTCGCCGTCGGCCGGATGTGCGGCACCGGCAGGTCGCCGGCATGGGTATCGATATGGGCAAGCAGCGCGGTCTGGAAGTCGCTCTCGACTTGCGGCTCGGCGGCGTTGACGATCTTGAGAATGAAGGTCCCGTCCGACGTTTCCGCTTTAAAATTCTGGTCGCGCTCGCTTGCGAGCGGCGAAAGCGTGCCCGTCAGCCCATAGTGCTCGGCAAGCAAGCCGGCAGCGGCCTCGAGGGAAATGTCCGGTGTCGTCTTCAGCATGTCGTTCATGGCAGTCCTCTTCGTGGCGCAAAGAGTTGCATGGACGCGGATCAACTGCATCCGGCATTATGCCGGTTGTGCCGGCACTCTGTTTATAATAACCGTCATCTTGTCGGCGCGATCTTGGGAGGGGCCATGCAGGATACGGACGCCATCGACCGCACCATTCTCAGCATCCTGACCAAGGAGGCGCGCATTCCGATGAAGTCGCTTGCCGGCCGCATCGGGCTCTCGCGCAGTGCCACGACCGAACGCGTCAGCCGGCTGGAAAAGGCGGGCATCATCCGCGGCTACCGGGCGGATATCGGCCAGCTCGACGACGGCCAGATCCAGGCCTTCCTGCTCGTCACCCTGAAGCGTACGCCTTCGATCGGCGTGCTCGATCGGCTTGCGGGCTTTTCCGCCGTGCGCAAGGTGTCTTCCGTCAGCGGCCAGCTCGATCTGGTGGTGGAGGTCGAGGTCGGCTCGATCAACGCGCTGAACGAGATGCGCAACGAAGTGGCGACAATGGACAATGTCGAGGACCTCACGACGTCCATTGTGCTGCGCCGGGATATCGAACGCAGCTGAACCCGGCTGTGGAATCCGCTTGATCGATCAAGGCTTTCGGCCACGGGTGGTTGCCCATGCCACCTCAAGTGACGTATCGAAAAACAAACATAAGGGGATACCGCGCCGCATGAGCGAAGATTGGGGACATTTCGACGAGGACCTGGAGCGCGCCCGCGTCGCATGGCTCTATTTCATCGGCGGCCAGACCCAGCAGGAAATCGCCCAGCGCATGAACATCACGCGGCTGAAGGTCAACAAGATCATCGGCCAGGTGCGCGAATCCGGCAGCGTGCAGGTCAATGTCAGCCTGCCTCTGACCGACTGCATCGAGCTCGCCGAAAAGGTTTCCGCCCGCTACGGCCTGGTCGATGCGGTCGTCGTGCCGGATCTTGACGATTACCTCGAGCAGAAGCGGGTGATCGGCGAGGCCGCCGGCTCGCTTGCCAGCGACCTGATCGAAGGCCGCGACATGGGCGTCGGCATCGGTTCGGGACGCACGCTGAGCTTTGCCGTGCGCAGTCTACGCGCGCGGCCGAAATCCGAAAGCTGGGTGGTTGGCCTGACCGGCGGCGTCACCAGCGGCTCGGCCACCAACACGTTCGAGGTGGCAACCGCCTTTGCCCGCGCACTCGACGTTGAGTGTCACTATCTGACGGCGCCGATCTATTGCGCCAATCCCGAAAGCCGTAACGCCTTGCTGCTCAACGACGAGCTGACGGACGTGCTGGCACGCACCGAGATCGCCGATATCGGCATCGTCTCCTGTGGCGCGCTCGCGCAGGATACGTCGCTGACGCAGATCCGCGTGGTGAAGGACAATCTCGATGCAGTGCTGAAAAGCGGCGCCGTCGGCGAATTCATGGGGTGGTTTCTCGATGCGCGCGGCCAGGCGATCGATCATTTCCTGAATGACTCGATCATCGCGCTACCACCGGACAAGCTGAAGCTGAAACCGATTTCCGTACTGGTATCCGGCGGTATTCGCAAGATCCCGATCATCCGGGCGATCCTGCGCGCCGGCTATGTCAACCGGCTCGTCACCAATGAAGGTGTCGCGCGAGCCCTGTTGCAAGGCCCGCGCTGACGGTTCAGGTTAAGCAAGCGCCTTCTGAAGCGCCGCCGTCATGGCGCGCAATGTCACGAAAGTCGATGCGGCACCCGGGTCGATATGGCCGACCGAGCGCTCGCCGAGCTTTGCCGAGCGGCCACGACGCGATTCCAGCGCCGCCGTCGCCTTCATGCCGGCCTCGCCGCCATTGCGCGCGGCAAGCAGCACGTCGAGCGCCGAGCCGCCGTCCTTCGCCACCTTCGTGCCGGCCTCGACCGCCGGAACCCAGGCATCGATCATCGTCTTGTCACCGGGATCGGCCCGGCCGCGATCGCGAATGCCCTGGCAGGCGGCACTCAGCCATTCGGCCATGCCAGCGCCATCGAGGTTGAGGCGGTGGCTGACGGCCGTGCCGGCGCGCAGGAACGCGGTGGCATAGAGCGGGCCGGAGGAGGCGCCGACCGCATCGAGGAAGGCCTTCGCCATGCGCTTGCAGATGGCCTCGATCGTCTCATCGTCCTGGGCGTCTTCCAGCGCGCTCTGAACGGCCTTCCAGCCGATCTCCATCGTCACACCATGGTCGCCGTCGCCGATCACGCCGTCGAGTTCGGAAAGCCAGTTCTTCTCCGCGATGATTTCGTTGCCGACGGCATGCATCATCGTCTTGAAGATCGCCGGCGTCACATCGCCGTCGGTCAGAAGCTCGCGCGGCTTTTCCTGCGCGGCTGCCGTGCTCTCGGCGACTTTGACGGCCTTGCGGCTGCGCGCGGCAACGCCATCGGTCTTCTCGAAGGCGCCGACGACGAGGGCCGGCGTGCGGCAGGGGTGGTCGAGAAGGGCCTGCAAAGTGTCGTCGAGCTTCATCAGCGTGACAGAGGCGCCGGCCATTTCCAGCGAGGTGGCATATTCGCCGACCCACGAGGCATGGATGTCGATACCCAGCGCATCGAGCCGCTGCTTGACGCGGCGGAAGATGAGGTAGAGTTCGATCTGCGAGGTGGCGCCGAGACCGTTGACGAGAACGGCTACGCGATCGCCCGCCTTCAGGCCAAGCTCCTTGAGCACAGCCTCCACCAGCTCGTCGGTCACGTCGTCGACCGGCGCAAGCTTCTGGCGGCGGATGCCGGGCTCGCCATGGATGCCCATGCCGATTTCCATCTCGTCGTCGCCGATGGTGAAATTCGGCTTGCCGGTCTGCGGTAGCGAGCAGGGGCTGAGGGCCACGCCCATCGAACGGGTCGCCTCGTTGGCGGCCTGCGCCAGGGCTTCGACGCGCGCCAGCGGCTCGCCGAGATCGGCGGCGGCACCGGCGACCTTGAAGACGAAGAAGTCGCCGGCAATGCCGCGGCGTTCGGATTTACGGTCGATCGGCGCGGAGGCGACGTCGTCGGCAACCGCGACGTGACGCACGGCGATGCCGGCCTGCTCCAGCTCTTCCGCGGCCATGGTGAAGTTCAAGACGTCACCGGTATAGTTGCCGTAGAGCATGACGACGCCGACGCCGCCATCCACGGCGCGGGCCGCCTCGACGATATGCGACGGCGAGGGAGAGGCGAAGACGTTGCCGACGGCGGCGGCGTCGGCAAGGCCGCGCCCGACATAGCCGGCAAAGGCCGGCTCGTGGCCGGAGCCGCCACCGACGACGATGCCCACCTTGCCATCACGCGGGCCATCGACCGCGACAACGGCCCGTCCGGTCGATCCTTCCACGCGCAGCATGTCCGGATGCGCGCCGACCATGCCTTCGATCATCTCGGCGATGATGTTTTCCGGCGCGTTGATCAGCTTCTTGGTTTTGACTTCCTGGTTCATTCTCTTGTCTTTCGTCAGATCGATGCGGCGGCTTGTATCAAGCGTCACGGCGCAGATAACGGCGGGAAATGGCGTCGAAGGAAATGGCGAGCACGACAATCGCACCCGAGACGATGCCCTGCCAATAGGGCGAGACGCCGAAGAGCACGATGATGTTCTCGATGATGGCAATGATGCCCGCACCGAAGATCGCGCCGATCGGGCTGCCGATGCCGCCCGTCGTGGCGACGCCGCCGATGACGGAGGCGGCGATCGGCGCCAGAACCCAGGTTTCGCCGATCGACGGCTGGGCGGTGCCGAGGCGCGCGACCATCAGCACGCCGGCCAGTCCGGCAATCGCACCGGCCACGCCGAACACGAGAAGGCGGATCTTGTCGACCTTGATGCCGAGCATGCGCGCGC
Organism: Shinella kummerowiae; assembly: GCF_009827055.1. GTDB lineage: Bacteria > Pseudomonadota > Alphaproteobacteria > Rhizobiales > Rhizobiaceae > Shinella > Shinella kummerowiae. The sequence goes on along the minus strand of NZ_WUMK01000013.1, from coordinate 100,621 downwards.
CGGCCTGGTTGTTGCCGATCGCGTACATGTAGCGGCCGAACGGCGTCTTCAGCATGACGAAGGTGGCGAAGGCCAGAGCCACGAGCATGATAAGGAAGGGTACCGGAATGCCAAGAAGGTCGCCGCGGCCGAGATAGTGCACGTCGCGCGGGATGCCGGTGATCGCGACGCCGCGCGTCAGCACGAGGTTTGCGCCGCCGAAGATGCCGGCCGTGCCGATGGTGAGAACCAGCGAATGCAGCCGGAGCACGGTCACCAGCAGGCCGTTGAGCAGGCCGAGACACGCGCCGAGCAGGATCGCCAGCAGCATGGCCGAATAGGGCTCGACGCCGAGCCGCACCATCAGGATGCCCGAGATGACGCCGCACAGGCCGCCGATCACGCCGAGCGACAGGTCGAGTTCGCCGAGCACCATCAGCATGGACTGCGCGATGGTGATCAGGCCGACGAAGGCGAGCCCGCGTGCGATGACCGACAGGTTGTAGGGCGTGAGGAAGTAGGGGGAGATCAGCGCTGACAGCGTGAAGATGACCGCCAGGGCGACGAAGACGCCGGCAAGCGGGCTGCGCGCCAGATGCGCGACGGCGCTGGTTTGTGTGGAACTAGTTTGCATGGGCTTTCGCCTCCGTGCCGAAGATGGCGCCTACGAGGGTTTCATTGCTGGTGTTCGTGGTGTCGAACTCGCCGGTGATGCGACCATGGTGCATGGTCACGATGCGGCTCGCGCATTTCTTGAGCTCATCGAGTTCGGAGGAGACGAGGATGACGCCGACGCCTTCTTCGGCGAGGCCCTTCATGATCTTGTAGATCTCGGTCTTGGTGCGGATGTCGATGCCCTTGGTGGGTTCGTCGAAGATCAGCACGCGCGGCCGCGTCGCCATGGCCCGGCCGATAATGGCCTTCTGCTGGTTACCGCCGGACAGCTGCGAGATGCGCTTGCCCATGCCGGAGGTGCGGATGCCGTAGTCGTCGATGATCTTCTGCACCGCCTCCCGCTCGCGCCCCCCGCTGATGCCGAACGAGCCCTTGGTGAGCGACAGGATGGAAATGCCGATGTTTTCGCGCAGCGACAGCAACGGGAAGATGCCGTGATGTTTGCGCTCCTCCGAGAGGTAGAGCATGCCGCCGTCGACCGAGGCGGAAGTGTCGTTCAGCGTCCAGGGCTTGCCCTCGACCGTCACGGCGCCGGCCTTGGCCTTCAGGAAGCCGAAGACCGTCTGCATGACCTCCGACCGCCCGGCGCCCACAAGCCCGGCAAAGCCGAGGATCTCGCCGCGGCGCAGGTCGAAGCTGACATCGTGGAAACGGGCGCCGGAAAGGCCGCGCACCTGCATGATCGTGTCGGTGACAGGCCCTTGCGGGCGAAAATGCTCGTCGAAGGCGAGGTCCCGGCCGGACATGGCGCGGATCAGGTCCGCTTCGCCGATGTCGGCGATCCGGCCGCTTTCGACCTTCTCGCCGTTGCGCAGCACCGTGTAGTCGTCGCCGATGGCGAAGACCTCGTCCATCTTGTGGCTGATGAAGACGATGGCGTGGTCGCGGTCGAGCAGGCCGCGGATGACCTTGAAGACGCGGTCCACCTCGACGCGCGTCAGCGACGAGGTCGGCTCATCGAGAATGAGGACCTTCATGTCGGCATTGGTGCAGGCGCGGGCGATCTGCAGCAGCTGCTGGTCGGAGACGGAAATGTTGGCGACCAGCGCGCGGGGATCGGCCTCAATGCCGAAGCGTTCGAGATAGGTCCGGGCCTCCTCAACGAGCGCGCTGCGATTGACGAGAAGCCCGCCATGCCCCGTGCGGTCGAACGGCATGAAGAGGTTTTCCGCAACGCTCATCTGCGGGAAGAGATTGAGCTCCTGCGGCACATAGGCGACGTTCTTGTAGAGGCTCGCATCCTCGGCCGGGTCGCGGCCGTCGATCAGCACCTGGCCACGCGATGGCCGGTCGGTGCCGGTAAGGATCTTGACGAGGGTGGATTTGCCCGCACCGTTCTCGCCGGCGAAAATATGCGTGCGGCCGAGTTCGATCGACAGATCGACACCGTCGAGGGCGGTCACGCCGGGAAAGTCCCGGCCGAGGCCGCGGGTTTCGAGATAAGCCATGGGATACCTGCGCGCAGGATGAAGACAGAAGAGGCGCGGGAAGGCCCGCGCCTCGCGGTGGTCCGGTCGTTCCGGATCAGCCGCCGACATTTTCCTTGGTGAGGAAGGCGTTGCCGGTGTCGAGGTAACCCGGCACCTTGGCGCCCGTTGCCTGCGCCCAGAGCAGCATGACCGACCAGTAGCCCTGCAGTTCCGGCTGTGAGGCCGACGAGCTGTCTGCGACGCCATCGCGGATCATGTCGAGCATTTCCGGCAGGTTGTCGAGGCCGACGAGCGTGACCTTGCCCTGCTTGCCGGCTTCGACGATCGCCTGGCCGATGCCGATCGGGCCTGCGGCGTCGGAAGCGACCCAGCCCTTGAGGTTCGGGTTGGCCTGCATGATGGCCGCCGCCTGCTGCTGCGCCGTCTCGATGCTGTCATTGTCGATGCCTTCGGCAACGACCTTGATGCCCTTGTGCTCGGCAAAGACCTGGCGGTGGCATTCGGCGCGGATCGAATGGTTCGGTGCGGTCGGAACGCCCTGCATGATGGCGACTTCGCCTTCACCGCCGAGAACCTCGACGAGGCGGCGGGCGGCGATCTTCGCCTGCTCGCAGAAGTCGGAGCCGATATAGGGGATCGCCATGCCTTCCGGCGGGATGGAATCGAAGATCACCAGCGGGATGTTCTGGTTCTGCGCTTCTTCGAGCGAGGCGCGGTTGCCCGAGGGGTCGAGCAGGTCGAGTGCCAGGCCGTCGGGCTGGGTCGCAAGCGCGCTGTCGATGATCTGGTTCTGCTGTACGACATCGGCGGACTGCGGTGCCGAATAGATGACTTCGACGCTCGAGCCGGTCTGCGCCTTGATCGCGGCGGCTGCCGCCTGTGCGCCTTCGTTCACCTTGTCGAACCACGGATGCACGACCTTCGGCACGACGACGAAGCGGTAGCTGTCCTTCTTGGTGGTTCCGGCGGCGTCCTGCGCCGACGCGGCGAGGGGCAGGGCGAATGCGGCGGCGCACGCCAGTAGCATGGCAAGTTTCTTCATGATGACCTCCCTTGGAGCAGGCGAAATGTCCTCCCGCCTGAATGATGGAACGAGGGCTCCGTATCGGGGCTTGCTCCCAAAACCCAAAGCCCGCGTCGAAATTGATACAGATGTATTTTTATTTTTACAACAGTAAATTCTTGTGCGCACGGAACCGGCTTTCCACACGGCGCACTTTCCCGCCGGCGCCATATGCGCGAAGATGCCGATCAAACGGTCGTCACGGAAAAAGATTGCCCATGCCGCTGCAAAACCGCGTCACGCCCTTCGGAGAAATCGTCGCCATCGCGCAGCGCGGCCTGTTCACCGGCAATCGTGGCATCCTCCACGATCCGGCGACGAAAACCCTCCTCACGAAGCGTTGGTCGAGTAAGGCCTGGCTGGTCTGCACCTGCGACTACAAGGGCCGCCGCCGGGATGTCATGGCGGGGCGGAGCTGGACGGAGCTGTTTTTTCTCGATGAAGCGGTGGCCTTTGCGGCCGGGCATCGGCCCTGCTTCTTCTGCCGGCGCGAGGCGGCGGAGCAGTATCGCGCATGCTGGGTGACCGCGAAGGGCGGGGCAAAGCCCACGGCACCGGGCATCGACAAAGTGCTACACGGCGAGCGGCTGGATCGCGGCAGAAAGCGCATCCATCCGCTGCCGGGGAAACTATCGTCCCTTCCGAACGGTGCCGTTGTGGTTGCCGCCGGCGCGGCTTTCACGCTTCACGCCGGCCGTGCCTTCCGCTGGACGAATGCAGGCTACGCCCCGTCACAATCCCTTCAAGACGCCGACGGACTGCTGACGCCACCCTCGACGCTGGCGGTGCTCGGGGCAGGGTATCGTCCGGTGTTGCACCCGTTGATCCTGTCCGGCTGACGATCAGGCGAGGCCAACCTCCAGCAGATCGACCAGCCGCGCCAGCATTGCGTCGCATCGGCCAAGTTGGTCGGCGCTGACGAATTCGTCCGGCTTGTGGCCCTGCTCCATGAAGCCGGGACCGCAGACGGCGGTGGAGATGCCGAGGATCTCGTTGAACAGCCCGCCTTCGGTGCCGAAGGCGACCTTCAGCGTCGGATCGTCATGATCGAGAATGCGCCGCAGCAGGCGCACCGCCGGCGCATCCGGCCCGGTATTCAGGCCCGGATAGCCGGAGACCTGTTCGATCTCGATGCAGGCCATGGGAAAGCGGTTGCGATGGGGCGCGGCGATCGCCTCGGCATCGGCCGCAATCCCGGCGAGGATGTCCTGCGGGTCGTCTTCGGCAATGTTGCGGATCTCGAAATCGATTTCGCAGCGGTTCGGCACGATGTTGAGCGCGGTGCCGCCGCGCATCATGCCGGCATGGATGGTGGAATAGGGTATGTCGTAGTCGGCGTCGCGCGCGCCCTTGATCGACAGCTCCGCCTGCCGCGCCTGAAGCGCGGTGATGAAGCTGGCGCCGAGATGCAGCGCATTCAGCGCATTTGGCGCGAGCGCCGAATGCCCCTCCTGTCCATGGCAGCAGGCGCGCAGCGCCAGCTTCCCCTTGTGGCCGGTGGCTATTCGCATGCCCGTCGGCTCGCCGACGATGCACAGCGCCGGCCGCTCAACCCGCATGGCCAACGCATCGATCAGGCCGCGCACGCCGATGCAGCCGATCTCCTCGTCATAGGACAGTGCGAGATGCAGCGGCGTTTTGAGCGGCCGGGAGGCGGCGATGAGCATGGCCCGCACCGCCGCCGCCACGAAACCCTTCATGTCGGCCGTGCCACGTCCATAAAGCCGGCCGTCCCGTGCGACGAGCAAGAAGGGATCGGTGCTCCAATCCTGCCCTTCGACCGGCACTACATCCGTATGTCCCGAAAGCACCACCCCGCCCGGTCCCTCCGGCCCGATCGTCGCCCACAGATTGGCGCGGCTGCCGTCGGGATGTGAAAACCGCTCGATCCGCGCGCCGATGGGACGGAGCAGACCCTCGACATAATCCAGCAGCGCAAGGTTCGACGTCCGTGAGACCGTCGGCTCGGCGATGAGGCGGGCGAGGATTTCAGGAGTCGAAGGAATCATGCGTGTGCTTTCATAAGATGGATGGCAGATGAAGGTGTGCTAAGCGCCCCCTCATCCGCCTGCCGGCACCTTCTCCCCGTTGGGGAGAAGGGGATGATCATCGGCGTCTCCGCTCGCCTTCTACCCAGCGGGGAGAAGGTGGCCCGAAGGGCCGGATGAGGGGGCGGCAACAGGCCGCCTCTCAAAGATCGCCGGGCACGCCGTAGCTCGGTGCCGCAGTGGGGTTGAGCGCACGCGTCACATACGCGTCCATCTCCGTGCGCCAGCGCGCCCAGAGAGCGGCACATTCCTCGATCGGATCGCCGTCCGTCCAGTCGATGCGCAGGTCCGCGACGTTCCACGAGACCTTGTCGACCATCACCAGACCCATCGAGTGCACCGGCCCCTCTTCGCCGCCTGCCGCGAGCGCTGCCCGCATGGCGGCGATCAGCCGATCGCCGAGATGGTTTCCCTCGGCTGCCTCGAAGGCCTCGACCATTGTCTGCGGAATGTCCGTCGTGGTCAGCATGTTGCCGGCCGCCACCACATTGCTGCCGCGCGCCGTGGCATGGGTGCCGAGCGTCCTGGCCCCGGAATAGGCGGCCGTCCGGCCCTCGGCGTCGACCAGCGCAAGTTGTCGGTATTCGATGAACGGCGCTTCCGCGATCAGGCGTTCCAGTGTCGCTTCGGCCGAAAGGCCACTTGCCATCAGGTCGAGCCCCTTCGGACCGAGCCGGGGATCGGTGATGTTCTGCGTCGAGACCGCGCCGACACCGGCGCGCACATGGGCGCAACGCGCCGCGACGCTCGGCGAGGAGGAGGAGACGGCGATGCCGAACATGCCGGTCTTTTCGCAGCGCCCGGAGACGGAGAAGGTCATGGCATCGTCCTCATGCTTCGTCGGGAATGACGGCGGTCGCCTCGATCTCGACCAGCCATTCCGGCCGGGCAAGTGCCGAGACGACGAGACCCGTCGAGACCGGGAACACGCCCTGGAGATACTTGCCCATTTCCGTGTAGACGGCCTCGCGGTAGCGGATGTCGATCAGGTAGACGACGACGCGGCAGATATGGCTGAGGTCGGAGCCCGCCTCGTCCAGCAGCATCTTGATGTTTTCCATCGCCTTGCGGGCCTGCGCCGCCGCATCGCCGATATGCAGGCTTTCGCGCGTATCGAGGTCCTGGGAGATCTGCCCGCGCACGAAAACCGTCGCCCCCCGCGCCACCACCGCCTGGCAGAGGTCGTTGTTGAGCTTCTGCTCCGGGTAGGTCTCCTTCGTGTTGAACGGGCGGATGCGGGTGTGCACGGGCATTTTGGTCTCCTTGATGGCGGTGGGAAAGCGCCGCGGCAACAATCCGCGGCGCGAAAGCGGGTTTACTGCAGGAGCTGCGTCCAGACGCGGGTCACCAGATCCTGTGCTGCGGCCGAGCAGGTGCGCGAGAAGGTGATCGGCACCTCGGGATAGAGTTCCGGCGCCGTGTCCTTGGTGTTAACGACCTTCTCCTGGACGACCTTCATCGGCGAGGAATGGGAATAGAAGTTCATCTGCTCGGTGGCGTTTTCCAGCGTCGACATGAACTCGATGAACTTCACCGCATTGTCGCGGTTCGGTGCGCCCTTCGGCACCACGTAGCTGTCCATCCAACCGACCAGGCCTTCCTTGGTCATGGCGAGACTGACGGGCGAGCCGGCCTTGCGGGCGCGGAGCGAGTCGCCATCCCACCAGAAATGCGCCGAGACTTCGCCGGAGGCGAGGCGGCTTGCGATATTGTCGGAAGAATAGGCGGCGACCGACGGCTTCTGCGCCATCAGCAGGTCCAGCACCTTCTTCATCTCCGCCTGGTCTTCCGAGCAGAACGGCACGCCGAGATAGAGCTGGGCGGCGCCGATCACCTCGTCGGGATAGGACAGGAGGGCGATCTTGCCCTTCAGTTCGCCCTCCGGCTCGAAGAAATATTTGAAGCTGTCGGTCGGACCCTTGTACTGCTCGGTGTTCACCACGAAGCCGGCGGTGCCATAGGCGAGCGGGATCGAATAATCCTGCGTCTCGTCCCACCACTGGTTGCGCCATTTTTCCTCGATATTCTCATAGGCCTTCAGTTTGCTGGCACCGAAGTTTTCGATGAGGTCCTGGTCGATCATCACGCGCAGAAAGTGCTGCGAGGGTGTGGCGATGTCGTAGCCGGAGGAGCCGGCCTGCAGCTTGGTCAGCAGGTCCTCGTTCGAGGTGAAGCTGTCGACATTCACCTTGACGTCGTTCTCCTTGGAGAATTTTTCGATCAGCGCAGGCGAGATGGATTCCGCCCAGGCGTAGATGTTCAGCTGCCCTTCCGCCTGCGCGGCTGTGGAAAAGCAGAGGGCGAGGGCCGTGGCTGCCAGGTATTTTTTCATCGTCAGTTCCTCTCTTTGTTTATGGTTCAGGCATTTTCTCGGGCGCCGCGCGCTGCGACCAACAGCGCGACGGTGGCCAGGATGAGCGAGGCAAGGATCAGCAGCGTCGCGATGGCGTTCAGTTCCGGCGACGTGCCGGCGCGGATCAGCGAGAAGATGTAGACCGGCAACGTCGTCGAGCCGCCGGTCGAAAGCAGGTTCGAGGTGATGAAGTCGTCCATCGAGATCAGGAAGGCGAGCATCGCGCCGGAAAAAACGCCCGGAAAGATCAGCGGCAGCGTGACGCGGCGAAACGTCGTCCAGCTGTTAGCATAGAGGTCGGCGCTCGCCTCCTCGAGGTCGAGCGACATGCCCTGCAGGCGGGCGCGGATCGGCAGGAAGGCGAAGGGCGTGCAGAAGGCGGAATGGGCAATGGTCAGCCGCAGCATGCCGTTCTGAATATCGAGCAGCGAGAACAGGATGAGGGTTGCGACGGCCAGCACGATTTCCGGCAGCAGCAGCGGCAGGTTGACCACGGTCTCCGAGAGTTTGCGGAAACGGACATTCTTGCCGCGGATGATGGCGAGCGCGGCGGACAATGCGATCAAAGTGGAGACGACGGTGGCGATCGCCGCCACGATCAGCGAGGTCTCCAGCGCGCTCATCAGCGCCGCATTGTGGAGCGCCGAGCCGTACCATTGCAGGGAAAAACCCGTCCACACACCGGCAACCCGGTTGGCGTTGAAGGAATAGACCACGATCACCGCGAGTGGTGCGTAAAGATAGACGAAGAAGAGCGCGGTGAGCGGGCCGAGGCCGGGATAGCGTTTGACGTCGTGGCGAATGTTCATGGCAGGGCCTCCCGACGGGCGGCACGCAGGGCGGTAAAAATCAGGAAGATCATGACGAGCGCCATCAAGGCCATGGCGATGGCCGCGCCGAAGGGCCAGTTGCGGCCGCCGCCGAATTGCAGCTGGATCAGCGAGCCCATCATCATCTGCTTGCCGCCGCCCATCAGCGTCGGTTCCAGCACCGCGCCGAGCGCCGGCACGAAGACGAGGATGGCACCGGCGACGATGCCGGGTGCGGTCAGCGGCAGGATGACCCGGCGCAGCGTCACCCAGCGATTGCCGTAGAGATCGTGCGAGGCCTCGATCAGCGTGCCATCGAGCTTTTCGATGGAGGCGAAGACCGGCAGCACCATCAGCGGCATAGCGGTGTAGACCATCGCCGTCAGCGTCGCGCCGTCGTTGAACATGAAGCTCATGCCGGCGGGAAAACCGAGGGTTTCCAAGAGGCGCGGCAGCGTGCCGTCCTTGCCGAGAATGATCATCCAGGCATAGACGCGCAGGATCATCGAGACCCAGAAGGGCAGCGTCACCAGATAGACCAGCACCGCCTTGCGGCCCGGCGGCTGGCGCGAGATGAAATAGGCGACCGGCACGGCGAAGACGAGGCAGATCAGCGTGGTCGCACCGGCCAGCGCGAAGGTGCGCGTGATGATCAACAGATATTGCGGGGTGAATTCCAGCTCACCCGTCCAGCCCTCGTTGAACAGGATCTGGCGATAGCCGGCGAGGTTGAAATCCCAGGCAAAGCCGCCATGGGCGCCGCGGGTGGCAAGCGAGACGGCGGCGATGATGAAGATGGGCAGGATCAGCGCAAAACCCATCAGCAACCGCGACGGCAGCAGGCCCCAGAACGAAAGGTCGTGCCAGAAACGGGGGCGGGGAGCGCGGTCCGTTCCGGCGGTGGCGTGGAGGGCGGTGTCGCTCATGCCGCAAGCACCCGCGCCGAGCCCGCGACGAAGCCCACCGGTACGGTTGCTCCAAGGGGGATCGTATCCCCCTCGCGGGATGCATTGCGGCGGGAGGCGCGCAGCTCCGTGCCGGCAACATCCAGCGTGTAGTGGGTGTAGCCGCCCATGTAGTTCTTGTTGGTGATCCGCCCTTCGAAAACCACACCTTGCGCCTGGTCGCCGAGATTGATCTTTTCCGGGCGTACCGAGAGCGTCGCACGTCCCTTGGCGGCATGGCCGGTGGCGGGCACGGTGAGCGCCACGCCGAAGGGCGTGCGGATGGTCGCCTGTCCGCCTGCAGTTTCCAGCACCTCGACATCGAGAAAGTTCGTCTCGCCGACGAAATCGGCGACGAAACGGTTGACCGGCTCCTCGTAAATCTCCGCCGGCGTGCCGATCTGCTGCACCTCGCCACCGCCGAGCACGGCGATGCGGTCCGACATGTCGAGCGCTTCTTCCTGGTCATGCGTGACGAAGACGAAGGTGATGCCGGTGTCGCGCTGGAGCGTGCGCAGCTCGTCGCGCATTGCCTGACGAAGTTTCAGGTCGAGTGCCGAAAGCGGCTCGTCGAGCAGCAGCACCTCCGGTTCCGGCGCCAGCGCCCGGGCGAGCGCGATGCGCTGGCGCTGCCCACCGGAAAGCTGGGCCGGCTTACGCCTGGCCATCGCGCCCATATGCACGCGCTCCAGCATTTCGCCGACGCGGCTTTTGATGCGCGCCTGCTCCCAGCCGAGATTTTCCAGCCCGTAGGCGACGTTCTGCTCCAGCGTCATGTGCGGGAAGAGGGCATAACTCTGGAACACCGTGTTGACGCGCCGCTTGTGCGGCGGGATGGCGACGACCTCTTCACCGTTGAGCAGGATCGAGCCCGAGTCCGGGCTTTCGAAGCCGGCGAGCATGCGCAGCAGCGTGGTCTTGCCGCAGCCCGACGGGCCGAGCATCGTGAAGAACTCGTTGTTGCCGATGCCGAAGCTGACGGATTTCAGTGCCTGATAGGCCCCGAAGCTCTTCGAGACCGATTTCACTTCGATGGCCTTGTTCATCGGTCTGTCCTCACGCCGGCTCGAGTTGAGTGACTTCACGGCGGAAGGGCAGGGCATCGCCGATGTCCGGCGTGTCGAGTTCCCGTGCGTAGCGGTGGCCGGCATAGGTTGCCCAGGCGATCGGCGCGGGGGCCGCCGCATCGCCGATGATCTTGACCGACTTGATGCCGGCATCGGCCCAGTCGGCCTGCCGGGCGAGGAGATTGTTATAGAGCGCATCCTCGGAAAGGCGTGAGGCGACCATGACGACCGCATCGCAGCCGATCGCGCTGCGTCGGCCGGTATAGCTGCAGTTGGTCTCGACCTCGCCGGCGCGGATGGCGGTGACGCCGCGATTGAGGCGGATATCGACGCCGAGATCGTCGAGGCGCACATGGATCGCGCCCTGTTCCAGCGTGTTGCGCGTCCAGTCGGACACATAGGCCGAGGGCGTGACGAGGATGACCTTGGCGCCGGCTTTCGCCATCACCTCGGCCATCACGCCGCCCATGTAGTAGTGGTCGTCGTCATAGACCACGACGGTCTTGCCGGCGAGGAGTTCGCCATGCGCCTTCGCCATGATGTCATCCGGCGTAAAGACGGTCATCGCCGGATCGATCGGCATGGGCACGACATGCTGGCGGGCTACGCCATCGCGGCGCCAGTGTGAGCCCGTTGCAATCGCCACATGCTCGAAGCCGAAGGCGAGCACGTCGTCGGCGGTCAGGCGGCTGTCGAAATAGGTCTCGACATTGGTGCGCTGGGAAATCTGGTATTGACGGTAATCGACCACGCGGCCCCAGGCCGAAAGGCCAGGCAGCAGGCGTTCACGCGCCACGCGGCCGCCGAGCGTGGTGGTCGCTTCGGCAAGCGTCACGTCATAGCCGCGCACGGAGAGCGCGCGGGTGGCTTCCAGCCCGGCGGGGCCGGCGCCAACCACGAGCACGGTCTGGCTGTCGCCCTTCGCGTTCATGCGCTCCGGGTGCCAGCCCTTGCGCCATTCCTCCATGAAGGTCGGGTTCTGCGTGCAGCGGCTGATCGACATGGTCATGTCGCCGGTGATGCACATGTTGCAGCCGATGCATTCGCGAATGTCCTCGATGCGGCCTTCCTCGATCTTCTTGGGCAGGAAGGGATCGGCAATCGAGGGGCGGGCGCAGCCGATGAAATCGAGCACGCCCTGGCGGATCATGCGCGCCATCACGTCCGGCGAGGTGAAGCGACCGACGCCGACGACAGGCCGGGTGGAGAGTTCGCGGATACCCTTGACCAGCAGCTCCTGCGCGCCTTCCTCCTTGAAGCGCGAGGGGCCGGAACAGTCTTCCCAGGCGCCGTGCGCCAGATCCCAGAGGTCCGGCAGATCGGCGTTCATCTCGACGAATTCGCGCACCTCGGCATTGGAAAAGCCGAGTTCGCCGATCGTCTCGTCGAGGCTCACGCGCATGGTGATCGCCGTCGTGTCGCCAACGGCGTCGCGGATATCGGCGACGACTTCACGGGCGAAGCGTGAGCGGTTTTCGAGGCTGCCACCGTATTCATCGGTACGCTGGTTGGTGGCGCGCGACAGGAAGTGCTGGAAGATCCCGAACCCGTGCGCGCCGTAAAGACAGATCAGGTCGAAGCCGGCGATCTTCGAGCGTTTCGCCGCGTTGACGAACCAGCGGCGCAGATCCTTGATCGCAGCCCTGTCGAGCGCGCGGGCCTGCACCGGATCATTGGTGAAGGTGCGGATCGGCAGAGCGGAGGGCGCAAGCGGCACCTCCTTGGTGTAAAAGTTCGGCCCGTTGATGCCGGAATAGGCAAGCTGGATGCCGGCAAGCGCGCCGTGCACCTTCATGGCGTCGGACATGCGGCGCAGGCCGGGAATGTCCTTGTCTTCCCACAGGCGCAGCTCGATGAAGGGCGTGATTTCCGAGGTGTGGTGCATCTCGGTCTGCTCGGTGAAGATGACGCCCCAGCCGCCTTCGGACTTGATGCCGCGCATGGCGGCCGCCGCGGAGGGATCGCGGTAGCCGCCGCCGTTGCAATGCGGCACCTGATAGAACCGGTTCTTCGCGACGTGCGGGCCGATCGCGACGGGTTCGAACAGGATATCGTACTTGGCATCACGCATGGCGGTCCTCGGAGTTTCTGGGTCTATTGGATTGGGCAATGGGCTTCCGGTAAATGACGCGTTCCGGAAACATGGATTAGGTTCAGGCTAATCAGAGCTCACCGTGTGGCGGCGTGTGATTTCAATCTGAACGCGAAAGTGCGGTCGCCACCCGACGGTCGAGAAATTCTCGTTTATTTTCATCTGGTTGTGAAGGTTGGAACGCCGATCCGCGTTCGCGCAAAACGGACCGGCGCTGTCGATGGTTGAAATCCGGGCGAAACAGCGCCGCCAGGGCGGGCAGGTGCCTAGTATTTCACCCACACGGTTTTGAGCGCGCAGTACTTGTCGAAGCTGTGAATCGACAGGTCGCGGCCGAAACCGGACTGTTTCATGCCGCCGAACGGCGTCATGGCCGACAGCGCATCGACCGTGTTGACCGACACGGTACCGGCATTCAGCCGGTCGGAGACGGAGAGCGCCCGCGACAGATCCTTCGTCCAGACCGAGGCGGCGAGGCCGTACTCGCTGTCATTGGCGATCCGCAGCGCCTCCTCGTCGCTGTCGAACGGCGTGATGGCGAGCACGGGGCCAAAAATCTCCTCCCGCGCGATGCGGGCATCCGGCGCCACCTCGTTGAAGATGGTCGGCTGGATGTAGCAATCCGACCCATCGCGCGTCTCGCGCGTGCCGCCATGCGCCAGCCGGGCTTCCGAGCGGCCGATTTCGATATAGTCAGCCACGCGGTCGGCATGCGCCTTCTCGACCAGCGGGCCCATGCGGGTGGCAGGGTCGAGCGGGTCGCCGAGCGGCCAAGCGGATGTGGCGGCAATGACCTTCTGCGTGAATTCCTCCTGCACTGAACGGTGCACCAGCAGGCGGGAATTGGCCGAGCAAACCTCGCCCGAATTGAACAGGATGCCGAAGGCCGCCATCTCGGCCGCCTTGTCGAGATCGGCATCGGCAAAGACGAGGCTCGGCGACTTGCCGCCGGTCTCCAGCCAGACCTGCTTCATGTTGCTCTGCCCGGCATAGGTCATGAAAAATTTGCCGACCTTGGTCGAGCCGGTGAACACCAGCGCATCGACATCCGCATGCAGGCCGAGGGCACGGCCGGCATCCTCGCCGAAGCCGGGCACGACGTTGAGCACGCCATCCGGCAGGCCCGCTTCGGAGGCGAGTTCGGCCAGCATGAGGGCGGAGAGTGGCGATTGTTCCGCCGGCTTCAGCACGACGGAGTTGCCGGTGGCGAGCGCCGGCGCGAGTTTCCAGGTCGCCATGTCGAGCGGAAAATTCCACGGCACAACGGCGCCGATGACGCCGAGCGGCACGCGGCGGATGAGCGCGAGGTCGCCGCGCCCGGTGGGGGCGATCTCGTCATAGAGCTTGTCGATTGCCTCGGCATGCCACTGGAAGAAATGGGCCGAGCCGGGTGCGTCGATGGTCGAGCTGTCGCTGATCGGCTTGCCGACGTCGAGCGTTTCGAGAAGCGCCAGTTCCGGGATATTCTCGCGGATGAGGGCGGCAAGGCGCAGCAACACCTCCTTGCGCTCGGCGGGCGACTTGCCCGACCAGCGGCCATCGTTGAAGGCGCGGCGGGCCGAGGCGACGGCGGCGTCGATGTCTTCCGCGGTGCCGCGGGCAACGTCCGTCAGCACCTGCGCGTTTGCTGGGTTCACGGTCTCGAACCGCCCGCCCTTCGCTGCCTCACGGAACTGGCCGTCGATATAGACGCCGTTGCGGAATGTCAGGCGCGCGGCTTGGGTGCGCCAGTCGGTGGTCGTGGTCATGAACTGCCTTTCCGTTCTTGGGGGGCGTCGGCGGAAACCGGCAGGTCCATGACCATGTCGCCGATCTTTTCGCCGCAGAAATCGATGAAGCGCCGCACGGTCAACGCCGGGCTGGCACCCGCCATGGCGAGGATGCCCATGCGCATGGGGCGCAGATTGCCGGTCAGCGGCACGAAGGAGAGCTTGCCACCGTCGAGCGCATAGGTGGAGACCGGCCGGATATTGGCGATGGAATAGCCGAAGCGGTTGGCGACCATGGCGCGCATGACGGACATGTCCCGCGTGCGCTCGACGATATGCGGCGTCAGGCCGGCATCGCGGAAGAGCGAAACGAAGTAGGCCGAACTGTGCGGCAGGTCGAGCAGGATCATCGGGTGCGGCGCGAGGTCCTGGATGGTCACCTCGGAGCGCCCCGCCAGCGGGTGATCCTCGTGCAGCACCGCATAGGGCGGCAGGACCGCCAGTTCGTGGAAGGCGATGTCGGCGGGAATATCGAGGTCGTAGGACAGTGCGATATCGAAGCGCGCCATGCGCAGCCCTTCGAGAATGCGGGCCTGGTCACGCTCATACTGGAAGAAATCAACGTCGGGATAGTCATCGGAAAAGGCGCGGCGCAGCGCCGGGATGACAGCCTGGGCGAAGGTGACGAGACAGGCGACGTGCAGCGGGCCGCGCACCTGTCCAGTCAGCTCATTCGATAGCGCGTTGAGCTTCGCCGCCTCACCGAGGATCTGCCGCGCTTGATCGACGAAGGTGTGGCCGGCCTGGGTCAGCGACAATCCATGCGCATGGCGACGCACGAAGAGGGTGATGCCGAATTCCTTCTCGAGCTGCGAGATCGCCGCCGAGACCGAGGGGGCGGACACGTTCACCCGTTCGGCGGCCTCCGTCACCGAGCCGTATTCGCCGACCGCGACGAGATATTCCAGTTGCCGGAGCGTGAAGCGCAACACCATGTCTGTTCCCCTGTTCAGGCGCCAATTAAGGAACAGATTCTTGCGCGCGGGAAGAGCGTGGCCCTCCGGGCTGTGGATGAGCAGGCCGTCGCGGGGGCTAAGGTCTCGGATCATGGCACGCTCGTTTCCTCCCGGCGGGCAACATGTGACGCTGCTCAGGATGCCGCGGCTGCGGTGTCCGTCGCCTGCGCAGTGCGGTGTTCGGCAATGTAGCCGGCGAGGTAATCCGCATCGTGCCAGCAGCCCCAGATGAAGGACGAGGCGCGGCGAGACAGCCAGGGCAGGCCGACGAAGAACAGGCCCGGCACCTTGGAAACACCGCGCTCATGCACCGGCCGGCCTTTTTCGTCGAGGGCATCGAGCTTCAACCAGCCGTAATCGACCGCATAGCCCGTCGCCCAGATGATGGCCGTGATGCCGGCTTCCTTCAGGTTCAGCGCGAGGATCGGATCGCTCACGCAGGCCGGGTCCGCTTCCTTGCGGCGGGCTTCCGGTTCTTCCGGCAGGTCGAGATTGTTCTTCGCGGCATAGTCGTCGGCGCGGTCGAGCAGGGAGAAGTGGTTGGCGTCACCCCGCGCGATGTTCTCGGCAAGGTCCGGCGCGATCTGCAGGACGCCGTCCTTGAAGGTTTCCGCCCGGCCGAGCAGCACCATGCCGCGGTTGCCGAGACGGCGGAAATCGACGGTGTTGCCGCCATAGGCGCCGCTGACGGCGATGGTGACATGTTCGGTGTTCGGTGCCGGCACCTTGAGGTCCCAGATGCCGAGCACGCCGAGCCACCAGCAGAAGTCCTTGCCGCGATAACGCCGCGGCGGCCGGTCATGCGGGCCAATGGAGAGATAGACGCGTTTTCCCGCGCGCAGCAGTTCGTCGGCGATCTGCGTGCCGGAGGACCCGGCGCCGACCACCAGAACGGCCCCCTCGGGGAGCTGGCCCGGATTGCGGTAGGCATTGGAGTGGATCTGCGTGAGGCCTTCCTCATCAGGCACGAGCGCCGGCATGATCGGGCGCTGGAAAGCGCCGGTGGCGGACACCACGTTCTTCGCCTCGATCAAACCTTCAGAGGTTTCGACGCGGAACGTGTCCCCCTCCTTGCGCACGCTTTTCACCTCGATACCGGTGCGGATCGGCGCCTCGATCTTCTGCGCATAGGCCACGAAATAGTCGGCGACCTGCTCCTTCGGCGCGAAGGCGTCGTCTTCGAGGTCGAAGGTCATGCCGGGAAAACGGTCGTGCCAGGCGGGGCCGTTGGCGACGAGGCTGTCCCAGCGCGCGGTGCGCCAGCTTTCGGCGATACGGCTCTTTTCGAGCACCAGATGGGAAATGCCGCGCTTGCCGAGATGTTCGCTCATAGCCACGCCGGCCTGGCCGGCGCCGATCACCAGCGTATCCACTTTTTCCACTGCCATGCCGGCTTCCCTCTTGCTTTCTGGCGCTGCGGCCATCTCTGGCGAAAGATGTAGAGGAAGCTGGAAATCGCCGACATAAGCGTTTGGTTCAGCGCTGATTAGGGAGCCGCTAAGTGCAGGGCGGGGTCGCATGCCTGGCATCGGGCAGAAGGATTCGGTTTTCAGAAGCGAATCCGCTATTCCTCATCTTATAGTTGCTTAAAAGAAAGTAGCACCTTAAAGATGCATTCCATGTTGTCGATCGTCGTCGTTGTTCCCCAGCGCAATCCGCGCGCCTGGCAGGCTCAAATTATCCATCGGCTTGAGGAGGACAATTGCGATGTGGCCGTGCTGCACGAGGCGTCTGCCACGCCGTGGCCTACCTCCCTCAACACCCTTCTCGGCCTGGAGCGCCGGCTGTTCCGGCGCGTCGACGAAGGGCTTGCGTCTCCGGTGACGAGTATTCCCGCGCGCTCCGTAACGCGGCCGCCTACGCTCCGCCTGGATCTTGTGGGCAATGCACCCCCTTCAGATATTCCGACCCTCACGGTTCGGTTCGATCGAGCCAACGCCGATTTCACCATCGCAAGAACGGTTGCGTTGGGCGAGCTGCCGGTGCTTGAAGCCGTGCTGGATGGCAGGACCATCGTGGGGCGTGCCGCGCCGATGATCGACAGAAGGGAGGCGACATCGCTTGGCGTCGAGGATGTGCTTGCCCGGGCGGTCACCCTCATTCTCTCGGTCGTGCGCGCGTTCGCGGAAGGCCGGCTCGAAGACATGGGAACCGTGTCGAGCGCATCCAACAACAGCGGTGAAGGATTTCTCGCCGCCTATCTTTCCCGGGCTCTGCCCCGTCTCGGCAGGGAAGCACTCCGGCGCGCCCGGTTCCGCCATGCCCACTGGCGGGTGGGTTATCGTTTCATCGATGGGCCGGGTGTCGCGGAAACGGGACGGCTCGGGACGGGGTGGACGGTGTTGCCGGATGCCGGCGACCGCTTCTATGCCGATCCCTTCGCCGTCCACTGGCAGGGCCGTCCCTTTCTCTTCGTGGAGGACTATGTGCATGACGCCGGCAAGGCAGTGATTTCCGTCGTGCCGTTCACGAAGGACCGGACGCCGCTCCCGCCGCGGGTGGTTCTGGAGGAGCCGCACCATCTCTCCTATCCGCAGGTTTTCGAGCGCGACGGAACCTTCTGGATGCTGCCCGAGGCAAGTGCCAGTGGCCGCCTTACCCTCTACCGCGCCGCGGAATTTCCGGACACATGGCAGCCGGCAGCAACCCTGCTCGAAGGCGAAATCTCCGACGCGACGCTGCTCGATCACGGCGGTTCGCTCTGGCTCTTTGCGACGCGCCGCGATGGTTATGGCAGCACATCCGATACCATGGTGGTCTTCGAAGCGGCGACGCTGCTCGGTCCCTGGCGGGAGCATGCCGCAAACCCAATCCTGATCGATCGTCGCCGGGCGCGTCCCGGCGGCGCCTTCATCCGAAGTCGGGCGGGGCGCCTCCTGCTGCCGGTGCAGGACGGTACGCTGGGTTATGGCGGCGGGCTTGGCCTGTCCGAACTGGTCGGGCTCGATCCGACCACCGTGCGCCTGTCGGACCCACGCCCCATCCTTGCCGATGGCGACTGGCCCTATCCGCAAATTCACACGCTCAATCGCTCGGGATCGCTCGAGGTGATCGATGGCATTGCCGCCGTTCCCAGGCGGCCGAAAAGCAGCAGAGCCTCGTAGGCGGCGCACATGGCCGCCGGAGAATATTGGTCGCGGAGCTGGCGTCCCGCCGCCGCAAGGTCGGCGGCAAGCGCCGGCGTCGCCAGGATTTCGGCGAGGCCCCCGGCAATCCCGTCCACGTCCGGTCGCACGAACAGCGCGGCCGGTGCGCCATCCGTCGTGGTGAGCACCTCGCGCAGCACGTCGAGATCGCTTGCGACAAGCGGCAGGCCGGCAATCGCCGCCTCGACGGCGGCGAGGCCGAACGTTTCCGCCAGTGAGGAAAACACATAGGCATCGCCGGCCGCCAGGAACGTGAAGATCCGCTCCGGCGGCACTTCGCCGACGAGATGCAGGCGGCCCGAAACGCCCAGACGTGCGGCAGAGGTCAGAAGCGCCTCCCGTTCCGGCCCCGTGCCTGCGATAGCAAGGTGGATATCCGGAATTCTCGCCAGCGCGCCGACCAGTGCCACCTGGTTCTTCGACGCCGCCAGGCGGCCGGACGACACGGCAATCCAGCCGTCGCGCGGCATGCCGAACGCCGTCCGCGCCGCAGCCTTGTCGTCATCGCCTGCGGGAGCGGCGACGCCGTGATCGATGCGCCGTATGCGCTGCCGGTAGGTGCGCGGGAAGCCGCCGAACTGCGCCGCGGTCCAGCCCGAGTTGACGACGTTGGCATGGTAGAGGCCGACCATGCCCATGACCTTGTCGATCTGCGTCAGAAGGCCCCGCACACCACGCCTCTGTGGCGCGCCGCTCTGGTTGGCGATGATCGTCCGCACGCCGGCCAGACGGGCGCCGAGCGTACCAAACAGATTGCCGTAGTGCTGGAACGACAGCACGGCCTCCGGTCGCGTCTTGCGCAGATAGCGCACAAGGCCGATGACGGCGCGGACCTGCCCGGCCAGTCCCTTCGGCGGCGCATCGAGAATGAAATCGGCGAAGGGATCCTGGTCGTAGACCGCGGTCTTGCGGTACAGGAAGACGATGCGCACGTCATGACCACGGGCGCGAAGACCGTCCCCCAGCATGTCGGAAATACGCTGGGCCCCGCCGGCTTCGGCCTGTGTCTGCACCTGAACGATTTTCATGCGCGGCCTCTCAGGAGCGTTCGGACGAAGGTCGCATCCGGCCCGGTAAAGAAGCCGAGGATCGAGGGGTCGATGCCGAGCCGGCGACGGGCGATCGTCGCGCCGGTGAGGCACCACGCCATCAGGGTGCCGGCAATGCCGAGCGCAGCACCAATGGGTCCAAAGCCATAGGTAAGGAGCGCCGTCAGGGCGAGCCCGGCTGAATTGACGACGATCAGGGTTCGGAAAAGCGCCTTTTGCAGGCCGGTCAGTTGCAGGAGAAGTTCGGTCGGCCCGCAGGCCGTGCCGACGAGAGCGCCGATACCGAGAATGACCAGAACCGCATGGATGCTGTCCGTCGCATAGGCCGGTTCGAAGATGGCGAGGATCGGTTTGCCGAAGAGGACGAAGATCGCCAGCATAAGGAGGGCGACGCTAAAGCCGCCCATGGCAGCCAGGCCGGTGATGCGCTGCACATGCGGCCGGTCGCCGCGGTAGAAGCTGCCGGAAATCTGCGGAGCGACCGCCTGGTTGATGCCGGTGAGGGCGAGGATGGCAAGGCGCATGATGCGGTCGGCGACGAAGATGGCGCCGGCTGCTTCCGGCCCCAGGATGACCGCGACGAGCAAGGTGCTGGCCTGGCTGAGCGCTGGCGGCAGGGCGGTGACGCCCCAGAGGCCGAAGGTCACGCTGACGAATTCCGCCTTCTGCGCGGCGTTGAGGGCACCACGCGCTGCGCCAAATGTGTCGCGCACGAGGACGATGCTCTGCGGCAAGACGCAGGCGATGAGCAGCAACGCGGTGAGATAGGTTGCCGCGACGGCGCTCATGCCGGTGGTCAAAAGGCCCGTTGCGGCGAACGCCGCAATCCCCGCTGTGCGCCAAAAGATGTCGCGCGGCAGGAGGCCGCTGAACAGCGCGTTCTTGGCGCGCAAGGCACAGGCGGTGAATTCCGACCAGCCGAGTGCGAAGACAAGCACAGCGGCGGTAAGGCATAGAGCACGCCATTCCGGCACGTCCGGGGCGAGGGGAAGGAAGGCAATCGCTCCGACGAGAAGGCTGGAGAGCACGAGCCCGGCCAAGGCCACCAGCATGGCGCGGGCCATCAGGGCATTGGCCGCTGGCTGGTCGTCGCTGCCGGCATATTGCGGCCAGAAGCGCAGCACCACCGAATGCTGGCCCACCAGCGAGAAGAAGGACACCAGGCTGGCGCCGGCATAGGCCGTGCTGTAGAGGCCGAATTGCCGCTCGTCGGTCACCATGGCTGCCGCTGCCAGCATCAGGAAGGATAGGCCGGCGCTGGCGAGCTTGATAACGCCCGCCGCCACGCCATTGCGTGCCAGCACGCCGATCGGCAGCCTCGCACCCGACCCCGTCGCTCGACTGCTCCCATTTCTGCGCGCCATGGCCTTCCGGCTCCCGATTTGACCGTCATCAAATACGCCAGAACGGGGCAACTGCGCCACGGAAAACTCGCGCAATGGTTACTTTCGGAAAGTAAAATAATGCTTATGGTGGAATTTTAACGAAGAGCTAACGCTGATTGCCGATAGTTCCAGGCACAACGCGCAGGGACAGAGACGGCGGAAATGGCAGCGCAGCAGATGGAAAAAGGCACATTTCCGCCCCTGTTCGACGTGGGCTCCGTCTGGAGAACCCTGTGGCAGCGCCGGCTGACGGTGCTGGCGAGCGTTGGCGTCACCGTCCTGCTGGCGGTCCTCTATCTCGCAGTGACGAAACCGACCTATACGGCGACCGCATCGATCCTGATCGACCCGCGCGACGCCCGTTCCACACGTTTCGAGAGCGTCCTGCCCGGCATCGGCCCGGACAGTGCGGCCGTCGCGAGCCAGGTTTTCGTGATCGAATCCCGCGACCTGCTGATGGCAGTGTTCGAAAGCGAGGGCCTTGCCGGTGATCCGGAATTCACCGATGGCGGTTTGCTGGCCTTCCTCGGTTCGGGCGGAACCGGCAAGGATGCGGCCTTCAAGCGGTTCGAGAAACGCATCTCCGTCGAGCGGGCCGGTCTGACCTATGTCATCGAAGTCAGCGTCAAATCCGAAGCGGCGGACAAGGCCGCGCGGATCGCCAATGCCATCGTCGACTATTACAAGGCGGGCCTGGCGGGAGATCGCGAAAGCGCCAACAGCGACGTCAGCGCCCTGCTCGCCGACCGGGTCGGCACCTTGCAGAGGAACGTCGCCGAGGCCGAGCGCGCCGTGGGCGATTTCAAGGTGCGGCACGGGCTTCTCGATGCGGCGGCCGGCGGCACCCTGCAATCACAGATCGACCAGTTGACCGTGCAGGTGATCGCGGCACGCGTGGGTTCCGATCAGGCGAAGGACAAATTCGACCAGGCCGCAGCGGCAGGTGCCTCGCCGGCCGGTCTCGCCCGGCTGTCGCAGATCGTCTCCTCCGATGCGATCGACACGTTGCGCACGGACTATAACCAGCGCGCGGCCGCCCTTGCCAGCGCGGAAACGGTCTACCAGTCTCGCCACCCGACCATCCGTCGGCTGCGTTCCGAGCTGGAAAAGACCGCCGGCCTGATAGGCGCGGAGGCCGGCCGGATCAAAGAGGAGCTGAACGCGAAATACGACCTCTCCACGCAGACGGTCGCGGCGCTGGAAGCCAAGCTCGAGACCCTGCGCGAAAAATCTCGGGCTGCCGATGCCGCACGGGTGGAGTTGCGGCGGCTCGAGGCGACGGCGCAGGCGGCCCGCACCGTACTCGACGATGTGCTGAAGCGGGCGGAAGAAACGTCGCAGATGCGCGGGCTCCAGCTCTCCGAGGCAAAGGTGATCGGTTTCGCCGCCCCGCCGGTGCAGCCCACCTGGCCGACGCCCTTGCTGCTCCTGCCGGTCAGCGCCGCGCTGGGGCTTCTGGTCGGCTGCGGCGTCGCAATCCTGCGTGGGCCGGTCGAAAAAGCAGAGCGCGATCCCGGCCCCGAGCCTGACGAAGCGGCGGTAACGCAATTGCCCGCTCGCTTCATTCCGACGCGATCCGAGGCCGTCCCTATCAACCTTGGCCGGTACGAATTGCCGGGATTGGCAAGCGCGGGCGCATCGTCCCGCATCCGTGCGATGCGGCGGCGGTTTCTCCAGCGCGGCGGCGAGGCTTTCTCGCAGGAAACATTGAAACTCGTCCGGCGCATCCTCGCACTCCTGACCGAGCATGCGCCACCCTATGTGCTCCTCGTCTTCCCCCTTCGAAACGGACCCGACGCCAAGCTGGCCGGCGCGATGATCGGGATCGGCCTCCAGCAGGCCGGCCAGAAGGTGTTGGTGGTCGAGGTGAGCGATACGGCGCCGGAGCTTGGCGCGGGCGTGTTCATCAACGGCGCAAGTGGCCTGCCGACGCTCGTTCGGGCATTCGACGGCGAAAAGGGACGTCGCACGCCTTTCACGGTCGGCGCTGGCCTTGCGGATGCCAGCGACTATGACTTCGTGCTCCTGCTCGGGCCGCCGCTCACCGATGCGGATTGGGATGCCGCACTGTTCCCGGATGTCGAGTGCATGCTGTTTGTGCTCGATGCCGCAGATGACGTGGCTGAGTTGAATGGCTTGCTACGCCAGCGTCTCGGCAACGATGGGGTGGCGCGAAGCGCGGTGCTCGTGCTTGCTTCCGAGCGCGTTGCGGGCGCGGCAAATGATACCATCGTTCGATGGCGCGGGAGCGCGCGGTGAGGTCGGACGATGCAGTCTCGCGGCGGGCGACGCTTGCTTTTGCCGGCGCGGCGGTGCTGGCGACAGCTTTGCCATCGCGATCGATGCGGGCGCAATCCCGGTCTGTTCCGTCCCGTGGCATCAACATTCCGGCATGGCTCGACCGGGAAAACGGGCAGGTTCCGGCCGATCCTGTGCTCGACGCGCTGTTTCGCCGGGGCTTCAGGACCGTCCGGCTGCCGGTGGATTGCGGCCGTGTGCTTTCGGCCAACGGGATGGCGTTGCGGGACATCCGGGAAGGCGTGTCAGGGCTCGTCGACCGCGGCTTCGCAGTTCTGATGGACATGCATCCCTCCGCCGACCTTCATGCGCTTTTCCTTCAGGATGCCGAAGCTGCCGGCGAGCGTGTGCTGCGTGGCTGGGAAACCCTGCGCGGCGTGATTGCCGATCTGCCGGCCGACAGGGTCTACCCCGAACTGTTGAACGAGCCGCCGATGGAAAACACGGACTGGCTCGCCCTGCGGGATCGCCTTGCGCAAACCGTCCGCCGCGCCTGTCCCGACCATACAATCGTCTGGGGACCGGCGCCCGATCAGGGCATCTGGCAGCTCGATGCCACGCCGCCGCTACCCGACGACAAGCAGATCGCGGCGGTGCACTTTTACGCGCCCATGGCCTTCACCCATCAATGCCAGAGCTGGGGTGCATCGCCGCTCGCGCGCATCTCCGGCCTGCCGTTTCCGGCGACGCGGGAGACGCCGCTTGTCCGTGCGCGCCTTGCCGCGCTTCGCGCGGCCGGCGACGACGAGGCGATAGCCTTGATCGAAGACCAGTTGGCGACGCCCTGGACCGAGACCGCTGTCCGCACCGTGTTCGAGGGGGCTGCGCGCTGGTCGGAGCGATCCGGTTGTCCGGTGATGCTCAACGAATTCGGTGTGCTGGATGTCTGTGTCGATGCACCAAGTCGCCTGGCGTGGATACGCGCCGTGCGCAAGGCGGCCGAAGCGAGCGGCATCGGCTGGGCCTATTGGGACCTCGATCAGGGGTTCGGCCTCATGGAAAGCCGCCTGGAGGCCGACGGCTTCGACGCGGCCATGCTCGACGCGCTGTTCGGTGAGGGGGACTGACATGGCACTCGAAAAGCGACGGTGCCGATGACGGACGCGGTGTTGGCACGGCCATCGACGGATATGCTGCGATCCGACGCGCTGTTTCATCTCGCCGTCGCCTTCCTTGCCATCATCACATCCGTTGCCGCATTCGCCGTGTGGACGCCTTTCGGTTTTGCCGCGACCTTCCTCCTGATGATCGTCCTCACGGTCTCCCTGCCGGCCGGCATTCCGATCGTCATCGCCTGCGCCTTTCTGTTCCAGAATCTGGTGGTCGCCTGGTTCACGCCTTTCGTACCGGACGACACCACGTTCGACGCCCTGCGCGGTGCCAATTTCGTCATCCTGATGACGGCCTTCGGCCTGTTTGCGGCTGCCTCCTTCCAGAACCGCGTGCGCGCTCTGCAAGACCTGCGGCCGTGGCTGCTGTTCAGCTTCCTGCTCTGCGGCGTGATCGGTATCTACCTGCTGCTTGGCGCCGTGCGCGGCGGACCGAAGGACGCCGTCATCTATTTCCGCAACACGATCACGCCGGTCGCCTGCTTCCATATCGCCATCCTTGCCGCCAGCCTTTACCGGATCGACCTGCGCACCTGCATGATGTGGCTCTGCGCCGTGGCGGTCGGTTACGGTTATCTGGAGCAGATTTTCCGGATGGATTTTCTGGGCCTCTTCCATGGCGATCTCTATATCCAGCGCGGCCTCAAGGAGCAGATCGAGGCGGGTGTCTGGGAGAAAGCGTTGCGGGAAACCGGCTTCGTGCTGCGCGGCCTCGAAGACACGATGACCGCGACCTTCTTCAACACGGCTTTCTTCGGCGACGCCTTGCCCCGCATCTTCCGCAATGGCGGGCCGAACTTCCACCCGATCAGCTATGCCTATGCGCTCAGCCTATTGTCCTCCTGGCTGTTGTTCCGTGGACGTTGGCTGCTGCCCTTGGCGGCCTTTCCCGTCCTGCTCGTCATCGGCTCCAAGGGTGCCGCCTTCCTGCTGACGATGGCGCTGGCGAGCCGCCTGTTCTATCGCCCGTCGCGCGCCGGCCTGACGCTTGCAGGTGTCGTGCTGCTTGCCGCAACGTGGACGGCGGCGGCGACCCTCTACGGCGCCCGGCACGGGGACTATCACGTGCTCGGCCTGATCGCCGGCATTCGCGATTTTCTCGCCAATCCGCTGGGGCAGGGGCTCGGCATCGGCGGCAACCTATCGAGCACCAGCCTCAACCTCGATTGGGACAGGGCGCAGGGCGAGGGGGCGGCCGCGGTTCCGGTCGAAAGCGCCGTCGGCGTCATGCTCTACCAGATGGGCATCGGCAGCGCCGTGTTCTTCGGCTTCCTGGCGGCCCTTGCCAAGACAACCGGCAGGCGACTGATGGAAACGGGCAATCCCGACTTCCTGTTCGCCTTTGTCGCGATCGTCACGATTTCGGCAAATGCGGTTCTGCAGGAGGAGGCCTTCTTCTCGCCGCTGGCACTCGGTTTCTGCCTGCTGCTGGTCGGTGTTTCACTTGGCACACAGATAAGAGAGAAACATGTGAGGGGTGAGCGCGCAGAGTTGCGAACACAACTTTAAGGGGTGTATAATGATTGTTAATCTTTTGATTGCAATCGGAGCCCGTCATGAGCGCTTTGGGTGCCCTCCCGGAAGGCCTGGTTTGCAGGCCGATTTTGCAGAGCGATTGGCCCGCGGTCATCGATTGCCTCGGCCGGGGGTTTCCCGAACGCTCGCGACAACACTGGGAAGAGGCGCTGGCCCGCATGGCGCGACGCCGGCCGGTCGGCGACTTTCCGCAATACGGCTATGCCCTCGACAGCCTCGGCCGCATCGTCGGCGTCATGCTGACGCTCTATTTTCCGGCAGTCGGCCAGGATAGTGCGGTGCGGTGCAATCTCTCGAGTTGGGCGGTCGACGAGGATTTTCGCGCCTATGCGCTCAAGCTGGTCATGACGGCGATGCGGCGCAAGGAGGTGACCTATCTCAGCATCACGCCCGCCCCCGTCACGCTGAAGGTAACGGAGGCTTTGCGTTTCAAGCGTTTTGCCGATGGGCAGCTCGCCTTCCTGCCGATGCTGAGCCCCGTCGGCGCGCCTGTGCGGGTCGTCGAGGTGCGGCCGGACGCGACGGAACTCGCGCTGTTGCCGGAGGATGAACGGCAAATGCTGCTGGACCATGCGGTGCTTGGCTGCCGCGCGCTCATCTGCATCCGCGACGGCGCGGCTTCTCCCTTCATTTTCAAGACACGCCGGGTGTTGAAAGGCCTGGTGCCATGCAGTCAGGTCATCTACTGCCGCTCCCACGCCGAGCTCAGCCGGAACGCCGGCGCGCTTGGCCGTCATCTGCTGGGCAAGGGGCAGTTGATCTGCCTCGTCGATTCCAACGGGCCGGTGGCGGGGCTCGTCGGGCGCTACTTTGCCGAAATCGGGCCGAAATATTTCAAGGGCCCGAACCCGCCATCACCCGGCGATCTGGCCTTCACGGAGTTCGTCTTTTTCGGTTCCTGAGCGGGATCAGACGGCCGATGGCACATTCTGCCCGGACTGTGCATCCTTGATCTGGCGCAGTTTGCCGACGAGGGCCGGGCTCAGCCTGTCGATGCCGTTCAGCACGCGGCGGAGCGCGAAATGACAGTACCGGCGCAGCCGCCATTCCATTTCCGTCCCGATGGTCAGGCGGCGACGGAAGTCCGCTGTTTCGAGCGCATAGGCGTCCATCCGCCGCTTCTCGGCGTCGTCGTAGAAGGCGGCCAGATCGGCGGCCGTCATGACATTGTGGCTTGTCCATCGGGGAATATAGCTGGTGCACAGCCGCTCGACATCGGTCAGAAGACGGGTGACACCCGTCCCGGTCGCCGGGCAGGTCGTCTGGAACGCATCGCCGACGAGCACGACGCCGTCCTGCCGATAATTATCCGCGACGGCGATATCGGTGATCCAGCTGTCGACCGGCCCTTCGATCTCGAAGTCACCCATCGTCCCGATCAGTCCCGGAAAGGCGGCGGCCAGCGTGTCCTTCGGTCGTTCGCGTAGCGCCCGGATCCAGGAATCGCCGCGGTCGCGGTAGGCGAACAGGTTGGCCCGCATCGCGCCGGCAACCGGAAACAGGCTGAGATAGTCGATCCCGTCGGACACCCGTTCGCCATACCAGGTCAGTGCCGCATGCCGGAAACCATCGGTGCCCGTCGGGCGGAGGTTGAAACCGAAGGCGACCGACTGCCGTGGCCGGATGATCCGCCGCGTTATACCGAGATCGCGCCGCAGTGTATCGCCGGTTCCCGTCGCGAGAACCAGAAGCCGCGCCGTCACCTCCTCGTGGCCGACGATGGTTATGCGCTGCCGTCGCGCACCCGCCTTGATTTCGCGGACCTGGCCCTGGACGAAGCGGACGGCCGCCGGCATCTCGGCGCGGATCGCCTCCACCAAGTCGTGATAGAGGATGCCGAAATGCCGGGCATGGGTGCGGTCCACCACGCTGCCCCTGCGCATGTTGAGGGTTTCGTCGAAACATGCGGCCCTTGCCGCAACGGCAGCCGAAAGACCGAAGCGTCTGAGCGTCTCGATCTCGCCGGGGCCGAGTTTTTCACTGCGAAACGTACGGGGAAAGCTGCGGTGACGGTCGATCAGCGTGACGGAATGGCCCGCACGTCCCAGCAGATAGGCGGTGAGCGTACCGGAGAGCCCGCCGCCCACGACGGCGATCTCCATGCCCGGTTTGCTGTCGTCGGCTTGGGCTGTGTGTTCGGGGCTCATCTGGAATGCCTCAGGATGGCGTAGAGGGCACGCGGGTTGGTCGTCAGGTAGCGCCAGAACAGCCGGCGCGGCTCCATCAGCAGGCGCCAGAACCACTCGAAGCCGGCCTGCTGCATCCAGAGCGGTGCGCGCGGCACCTTTGCGCTGAGATGGTCGAAGAGCCCGCCGGCGGTCTTGACGACGCCGACATTGCCGAGCCGGTCGCCAAAGTCGCGCATGAAAATCTGTTCGCGCGGCACGCCCAGCCCGAGCCACAGGATATCCGGTGCCAGAGCGTTGACTTCATCGATCTTGGCCTGCAGCGCCGGGCCGCTGAGATAACCGTGACAATGGCCGGCAAGGGGCAGCGCCGGATAAAGCTGCCGGACGATCGCGGCGGCCCGCATGTTCTGCGCCTCCGTCGCGCCGAGCAGGTAAAACGTCACGCCCTCCCGTTCGGCAAGCCGGGCGACGTCGTGGAAGAGATCAGTGGTGGCGACGCGTTCGGGGAGTTTTTGCCGGCACAGCCACCGGGAGGCGAAGACCAGCGGCTGGCCATCGGCAAGGATCTGGTCGGCCTCGTGGAACAGGCCGGCAATGGCACGATCCGAATGTACGCGGGCAATGACCTCTCCGTTTGCCGAGGTGAAGTAGAGCGGGCGACCGTGGCGACGGTGCCGACGGGCCGCGGCGATCATCAAGGCGGCGGCGCGTGTCAGGTCCAGTGCGGCGATCGTCAGCCCTCCGAGCTGGGCCTGGGGCACGGCCGGAAGCGCGTCCAGCAAGGACGATCCCCCCTCCGATCCCGCACACCCATCGGGAGATTCATGCCCGAGAACCGGCGGAAGTGCCTCCACGGTCGTTTTGGCACATGCCGCCGGAGGCGTAGCGTCAACTCTACCGTAGGGTGTGTTGCTTGAGCTGAGTCTGCTGTGAAAACGCTTGTCGGTGTCTGTCATTATACGTCACCTCCAGTTGAGGTAATGTATTTTATGCTACCTATGGCGTTAAAAGATCATCAATATTTAGTTAATATCTAAAAGTTTAATTGAATTTTAAGAAGTAAAATGCGGTTGGATGAGGCTGCCTTGCAAAAGGAGTTTTGAAAGTTATTCGAAATAAAAACAGTATATTGGTGAGTGCGGCGCTATCGGTTGTCGCGCTGGTTTTCGGTTTTGACGTTTGGTGCCGCAATGCAACCTCAAGCGGAAATGCTACTTATGAGAGATTGATGCAGATAGACTACCATAGGAAGAATTTGCCCTCGCTGAAATGGAATCCAACAAAGGTCAGTGTTCAGGATTGAAGCTTTTTCACAACAAAGAACCCTCTATGGTTGTGTTTTGTTCCGCAAAAAATGTAGCGCACCGGGTTGAACAGAGCAGTCCAGGTTGTGCTGTGCCGTTTGGGCGCACGAGCTGTGGCCCTTGATTTTTAGCCGCCGCACAAAAGCAAAACGGCGGCCGTGAGGATACGGCCGCCGTCGTGGAATTCGATTGAGAACGGATCAAGCCTTGCCGACGCCGCCGGAGACGAGGCGCCCCCTGTGGAAGGTGGCGCTGCGCGGGGAGACGCGGGCGACGGCTTCGGCCGAGCAGCTTGCACCGGCGAGCGTGAAGCCGGCCTCGTCGCCGGCCTTCGGCCAGGCGCGGTTGCCGTCCTTGTCGAGCGGCAGGATGCCGCCGGTCGAGATGGCGAGCGCGCGGGACAGGTGGTACTCGTCCGAGCCGCGATAGAGCTGGGCGTAGAGATAGGCCTTTTCCAGCATGTCGCCGCTGCCGAAGGGTGACCAGTGGTCGATCACGCTGTCGGTGCCGGTCATGACGAAGACGCCCTTTTCGGTGAGTTTTGGCAATGGCATCATCAGGCCGCCGATCGGCACGGTCGAGGCGATCGTCATGCCGTTCGCGGCCAGCCGCCCGGCTGTCTCTTCCAGCTGTTCGGGCGAGAGCGTCGTCAGCGCGAAGGCGTGGCTGATCGTCACCTTGCCTTTGAGGGCAGGGTTCTTCTCCACCGTATCGATCATGTAGTTGACCGCCGCGACACCCGCCGGGCTCGTCTCATGCAGGTGGATATCGACGCCCTTGTTCAAGTCGAGTGCGATCTGGAACATGGCGTCGAGCGACTTTTCCATGGCGCTGTCGACATTGGTCGGGTCGAGCCCGCCGACATAATCGACGCCCATCTGCATGGCTTCGCGCATCAACCCGTCGACCTTTGAATGCAGCAAGCCGTGCTGCGGGAAGGCGACGATCTCGCAGACGAAGTCGTCCTCATGCTTTTCCAGCGCGATCTTCAGGTGTTCGAGGCTCTTCAGCCCGCTCACCGGATCGATGTTGCAATGGCTGCGGGCAACCGTGCTACCCTTGGATTGCAGAAGCGCGATCAGGCCCTCGGCGCGCTCGACCGAGGTCGGCAGCAGCTTGGGCAGCAGCTTTTCTTCCAACGCGATCATGTCCATGATCGTCTTGCCCTGGCGCGGCAATGGCGCCTGCCATGGCCCGCCATAAAACGTCTTGTCGAGATGGATGTGCATGTCGCGCATGGTGGGCAGCGCAAGCTGGCCGTTCGCCTGGTAGGTCGGAAGGTCTACGGGCAGGGTCGCGCCGGCGGCATGGAGTGCTGCGATCTTGCCGTCCCTGATTTCAAGCGTGTAGAGGGCCGTGCGGGTGGCGACGACGACATCGCCGTCCTTCTCGAAGCCGTCCTCCAGCCGAACATCGGCAAGCAGGTAGTGTGTGTCTTTCACGTCCGTCACCGTGGCATCCTCTTTATCAGCCGTGGTCTGCGCGGCCGCCTCGTGGCTCATGCCGGTAAGGCCGGCGACGGCGGCTGCGGTGGTCAATTGGCCGGTGCGGCTGAGAAAGGTTCGGCGGCTCTGCGATACGGCGTGCTGCAACGTCGTCTCCTCGTCATGGTGCATGGATCTGATGACGCCACTCTAGGCAACGCCGGCACCGCTTGGCAGCGACATTTGAAAATGCTGGCTATTCGATTTTCCACTGATGCTAGGGGTTGAGTCCGCAAAAATCGATGAGCCGCCCGGCAAGACCGAGCGCGATGGCCGAGGCGCTATCGCGGTAAAACAAGGCGAGTTCAAAATCGTCGATCGGCGGCAGGCGCTCGGCCGTGCCCAGGACACGATGCGCCGGCAGGCGACAGCTTGCCGGCAGCAGGCTGACCCCGAGCCCCGCCGCAGAGGCTGCGGCAAGGGCGGCAAGACCGCCGCCACTATAGCCGACGCGCCAGCGGATCCCGAGACTATCGAGCGTCCCGCACAGTTCCTCACGGTAGAGACCATTGACCGGGAAGACGGCAAGCGGCACCGGCGATTGTTCGATGGCGGGGTGTTCCTGGCTGTCGAGCCAGAGCAGCGGTTCCGGCCGCGCGGCGCGCGGCAGGTGCACGCGGCGCTGCTTGACGAGCACGAGATCCAGCTCCTCCTGACGATAGGCCCGGTGCAGGTCGGGGCTGAGCCCGCTGGTCACGTCGAGCCGCAGGTGCGGGTGCTCGCGCTTGAAGGCGGCGAGCAGGTCGACCGTCGGCACGGTAAAATCCTCCGGCATGCCAAGCCGCAGCACGCCGTCGCGCCATGGTCCCGTCAGCGCGTCATGCGCTTCTTCGTTGAGCGCGATGATGCGGCGGGCATAGCTCAGGAGCTTGATGCCCTCCTCGGTCAGCCGCACTTCGTGGGACGTGCGCTCGAACAGCGCCTTGCCCAGAAGCTCCTCCAGCCGGCGCACCTGCTGGCTGACGGTCGATTGCGACAGCGACACCCGGTCGGCAGCGCGCGTAAAGCTCATGGTCTCGCAGACGGCCACGAAGCTGACGAGAAGCTGCGGGCTGAACATGGGATAGCGATTCATTTTCCCGCCTCCACCGTAGGGCCGGGATCAGGCGCGGCTGCGGCGCTGTTCGGCCAGATAGCGCAGCAGCGCCAGGCTCTCTTCCGTGCCGGAGACGAGTTTTGCGGCGATCGTCGCGAAGGTGCGGAATTCGTCGGGGTCGAGCCCGGCGAAGATCGCGTCGTTGACGGGGCGCTGGGTCTCGGCGAGTTCGGCGAGCAGGGCGCGGGCCTTGTCCGTCACCTCGACGATGACACGCCGGCCATCTTCCGGATTGGCGAATTTGTCGACGAGGCCGGCCTTCACGAGCTTTGCCACCTCCAGCGTCACGAAGGCGCCGGACTGGTGCAGATGGTCGCTGACCTGGCTGATACCGACATCGGCATCCTTGGACAGGTGCTCGATGGCGATAAGGATGGAGAAGGCCGGTCCCGAAAGGCCGATCACCTCGCCGAGCCGGTTGCGGATCTCGAGCAGCCGCGTGCCGAAGCCCAGCGCATCATGGATCATCTGGCGGAAAGGCGCGTCGTCGCCGTCCTGAAGCAGTTCGGGCCTGCTGATCGTCACTGGCATGAATGCGTCCTTCAGCTTTGCAAAATACCTAGCTGAAGCTGGTATATAGGGTAACTGCGATCAAACAAAGGAGGCCGAGCGGGCGAGGGACCCGCCCGGCCGGTACAACTACGCGGCCTCCGCGTCAGGCGATTGAAGCGTCACGGCGCCGCGCTCGATGAGCATCGTCTCGTCTGCCACCGATTTCAGCAGGTTCGGGCTGGATTCGGTGATCAGCAGGGTGAGATCGCGCATGGTCTCGCGCAGCCGCGAGAGCGTGCGGGCATAGTCGAGCGCTAGCGCCGGCGCGAGGCCCTGGAAGGGCTCGTCGAGCATCAGCAGCTTCTCCGCCACCATCAGCGCCCGGCCGAGCGCCACCATCTTGCCCTGGCCGCCGGACACGCCGTTGCCGGGACGCGCCCGCATCGTGTGCAGTTCGGGCAGCAGGGCATAGACCTTTTCGAGGCGGCTTTTGATTTCAGCCTGCGGCAGCTTCAGCGCTTGACCGGGCAGGATGATATTGTCCTCGACGGAAAATTCCGGGATCAGCCGCCGGTCCTCCGGCGCAT
The DNA here is from genome assembly GCF_009827055.1 of Shinella kummerowiae. Classification (GTDB taxonomy): domain Bacteria; phylum Pseudomonadota; class Alphaproteobacteria; order Rhizobiales; family Rhizobiaceae; genus Shinella; species Shinella kummerowiae. Next base: position 67,821 of record NZ_WUMK01000013.1, on the reverse strand, counting down.
AGCCGATGCCGGCAGGGGCGCGGGCAAAGGCGGGCAGCGGCAAAAGTTGTCTTCCATCCAGGGCGGCCGAGCCGGATTCGGCCGGCGTGAGGCCCATGATGGCGCGCAGCAGCGTCGTCTTGCCGGCGCCGTTGCGGCCGATCAGCACGGTCGTCGCGCCGGGTTTCAGCGTGAAGGTGACGTCGCGCAGGATCTTTGCGCCCGCCAGCGAGACGTTGAGGGAAGAGACGGTGAGCATCAGGCCACTCCAATCACGTTTTCGATGACGCGGGCATCCTTGAACACGGCTTCCGGCTTGCCTTCCGCCATCACCCGACCCGCTTCCCAGACCACGACACGGTCCGCATAACGCTCGACGACATCCATGTCGTGCTCGACGAAGAGGGCGGAAACCTTGGCTTGCCGGAGCGCGCCCATCAGCGTTTCCATCAGCGCGAAGCGTTCCAGCGCGCTGACGCCGCTGGTCGGCTCGTCGAGCAGCACCAGCCGGGGTTTTAGCGCCAAGGCGATCGCGATATCCACCAGCTTGCGCCGGCCTTCCGGCAGCGTCGAGGCGAGCGTGGGCGCGCAATCGGCGAGATTGAACATCGCCAGCAGTGCCATGGCCTCGTCGCGGTAGGCGGGGCGGCCGAGCGCCTTGCCCACCTGCCACAGACCCTCGCGTGAGGCGATCGCCAGCATCAGGTTGGTGAGCACGGTCTGGTCGAGGAAGAGCTGCGGGATCTGGAAGGCCCGCGCGATGCCCTTGCGGGCGATGGTGCGGGGCGGCAGGCGGGTGATCGGCTTGCCGTCGAGATAGACCTCGCCCTCAGACGGCCGGATATAGCCGGTGCACAGGTTGAGGAAGGTCGTCTTGCCGGAACCGTTCGGGCCGATGATGGCGAGGAATTCGCCCTCGTCGATATGGAGGTCCACGCCGTTGGCGGCTTTGACCGCGCCGAACGTGATGTGCAGGTTCTTCGCTTCGAGGAGCACGGTCATGCGAGGTCTCCCTTCTTGGTCGGACGAATGAAGCCGATCAGGCCCTTGGGCAGGAAGAAGATGACACCGAGCAGGGCCGCGCCGACGATCATGTTCCAGGCATCGGTGACGCCGGCGGCAAGCGTGTGTACCAGTTCGAGGAAGGCGGCACCGACGAAAGGCCCACCAATGCCGCTGATGCCGCCGAGCACGGCAACGAGCACGAGATGGCCGGAATCGGTCCAGTAGGCCATGTCGGGCAGCACGTGGCCGATGGTCATGGCGGCGAAGGTGCCGCCGATGCCGGCGAGCAGGGCCGAAAGGCCATAGGCGACGAGCAAGACGCCGCGCACCGGAATGCCGAGATATTCGAGGCGGATTTCGTTGGTGTGCACGGCCGACAGCGCCTCGCCGAGCGGGCTCTTGAAATAAGCGTTGACGGCAAGGCCGGCGAGAACCATCGCGGCGATCGCGGCATAAAAGAGGAAGGTCGCGAAGCCCTTGGCTTCGAGCACCATGCCGAGCACCGTCGGGGTGCCGACCCGCAGCCCGTCGGTGCCGCCGGTGACGCCGTAGAATTTCGAAAGCAGCGAGAACAGCACCATGGAGATGGCGAGGTTCAGCATGGCGAAGAAGATGGCGCGGTAGCGCACCACGAAGGCGCCGATCAGCAGGCCGGCGACGAGCGAGATGATCGCGGAAATCAGGATCAGGGCGAAGACATCGGTGATGCCGAAATCGCGCATGGCGAAGGCTGTGGCATAGGCGCCGATGGCGAAGAACATGGCATGGCCGATGGAGATCAGCCCGCCGCGCAAAAGGATCGCGACGCCGAGGGCTGCAAGGCCCTTGGCGATGGCGAGCGTCAGCACGAATTCGAGCCAGGGAAAGGCGAAGGTGGCCGCGACGAGAGCGATGATGGCGCCGGTGGCGAGGGGAAGAAGAGGCATGGTCAGATCTTTCTCGTCGTTGCGGAGCCGAACAGGCCGTAAGGACGGACCAGAAGCACGAGCAGCATCACTAGATAGGGTGCGACCGCATCGAGTTCGGGGGCGAAATAGATGGCGAGCACCCGGGCGAGCGCGACGATGACGGCGGCGACCGCCGCGCCCTCGATCTTGCCGAGCCCGCCGATGGCGGCGACCGCGAAGGCGAGCACCATCGTATCGGCACCGAGCCCCGGCGAGACGCCGGCCTGCGGCACGGTGAGCGCGCCGCCGAGCGCCGCGAGGAAGACGCCGAGGCTGAAGGCGATCATGAAGACGCGGTTGGTGTTGATGCCCATCGCCTGCGAGATTTCACGGTCGGCGACGACGGCGGCGATCAGCTTGCCGATGCGCGTATGGCCGATGAAGAGTTTGAGCCCGACGAGCAGTGCTGCCGCAAGCAGGATCAGCACGAGCTGGTAGGTCAGGTAGACCACGCCGCCGATCTCGATGGAGCCGAGCAGTTGCACCGGCGTGTCCTCGTAGAAGGAATCGACGCCGAAGACGATGCGCTGCAGGTCTTCGAGGATGAGGAACAGGCCGAAGGTGACGAGGATCTGCACGGCCTCCGACTTGCCGTAGGCCCAGCGGATCAGCGTGCGCTCGATCAACGGGCCGACGATGACGGCGACCAGTGCGGCGCTCAGCGGCAGGCTGGCGAAGGTCAGCCAGCCGGGCAGGCCCGCGCCAACGACCCAGAGGCCGAGCGAGGCCGCTGCATAGGCGCCGATCGAATAGAAGCTGCCATGCGCGACATTGAGCACGCGCAGCACGCTGAAAACGAGGGTGAGGCCGACGGCGACCAGGAAGATGAGCGCCGCATTCGCCAGCCCGTCGATGAGCAGAGGGACGATGGTTTCGAACATGGATTTCTCCGTTCACAGGGCATTCGCAGATGAAGGATGCCGTTGCCGAATTCCCTTCTCCCCCACGGGGAGAAGGGACGCTGTGGCGGCGAGGGCATTTCCTACTGCAGCTACCCCGCGAAAATTACTTGTAGGAGCCGGGCTGCGGCAGTTTCGTCGGCAGGTCGGCGGAGAGCGTGCCGATCCAGGCGATCGGGTCTTCGCCGGCCGGCGGCATCAGGTCGGCACCCTTGTAGCGCACCATGTCGCCGATGACCGGGCCGTCGTGGCCGTCCGCCTTGGCGGTGACGCCGATGATCTGGTCAACCACGCCGTCATTGTCGGCGCGGGTCTGCATCGTGCCGGTCAGCGTCTTGACCTCGCTGCCCTTCATGGCGGCGGCCACCTCGTCGCGGCTCGGCCATTTGCCGCCATTGCCGGCCATCGCCTTGTCGTAGGCGGCCTGCACATAGAGGAAGCTGTTGGCCATCTTCATCGCCGGGAAGACCGGCCATTTGCCGTATTTGGCCTTGTAGGCCTCGGCAAATTCCCTGGTCTCCGGGTTGGCGGCCGCATCCGGCGACATCCACCAGCCATCGCCCAGCACGCCGACGATCACGCCCTCGGGGATTTGCACGTTCTGCATGGAGGATTCGCCAAGCGCCAGAACCGCTTGGGAGGAGCGGAAGAGACCGCGCGGGCTCGCCTGGCGCACGAAGTTTTCGAGGTCGCCACCCCAGAGGTTGGAGAAGATCACGTCGGGACGGGCGGCGGTAAGCCGCGAGATTTCCGTCTGGTAGGTGCCGGCGCCGAGTTTTGGAAACAGTTCGGCGACGACTTCCACATCCGGCTTGAACGCCTTGATGGCGGTCGTGAATATTTTTGCTGCGTCGTGGCCGAAGGCATAGTCCGGGTTGATGATGGCGATGCGCTTCACATCCGGCTTCACGGCGATGAGATAGGCGGCATAGGCGACGAACTCCGGCACGGTATTGCCGTTCGGCCGGAAGAAATAGGGATGCGCATCCTTGAGGTAGAGCTGGTGCGTGTCGCAGTTCCAGCCGACGGTCGGCACCTTCATTTGATCGCTGACCGGGGCAAGCGCCATGCAGTTTCCGGAGGACAGGGCGGCGATCATCACCTCTGTCGCGGCATCGCCCGCGAGCTTGCGGTATTCGGCGATCACACCCTCGGTGCCCTGGCCCTCGTCGACATAGGTAGCGGACAGCGGCACGCCGCCGATGCCACCCTTGGCGTTGATGCGCTCGATCATCAGTTCGGCGGCGTCGCGCCCCGGCTTGCCATAGGCGGCGGTGCCGCCGGAGGTGAAGCTGAACACGCCGACGCCAAGGGCGGCGGGCTTGTCTTCGGCCAGCGCCGGGCCAGCGAGCAAGGCTGCGGCCGCAACGGCCGAGCAAAGAATGTTTCGGTAGCTGATCATCTCATTCCCTCTTTTTGGCCCGGGCTCTGCGCCGGGTTCCGGTTTTTTCGGCCATGCGGCATCGCCGCCCGGAGCGAGGCTCCGGAGCTGAATTCGGCGTTGGTTTTCCTCGTCCTGCGCCCTGTTTTTGATGATTGCGTAATCGCATTTCATATGCAAGATAAAACTGCAGTGAAATATCACTGACATTTAATTTTGTAGCAAAGCGATGTTAGCAAGTAGCCGGGACGGCTGTCTAGGGAGTAACTGCACATGACGACACTCAATCTCACGCTGGAAAGCCGCGACGGCCGCACGCCGGTCACGGTCGACGTCGAAAATCTGGTGATCGCCGGCTGGGCCGGCCGCAACAAGGAAGCGATGGAGCATCATATCCGCGAGCTCGAGGCGCTCGGCGTCGCCCGTCCCGCCGCAACCCCGACCTATTACCGCGTCGCCGCCGCGCGGCTTTCCACGGCCGAGGCCATCGAGGACGCCGGCGGAGCCGGCAGCGGCGAGGTGGAGGCCCTGCTGATCGCCAAGGATGGCAAGCTGCATGTCGGCGTCGGCTCCGACCATACCGACCGCAAGGTGGAAACCTATGGCGTTACGGTGTCAAAGCAGGTCTGCGACAAGCCGGTCGCCACCACCGTCTGGCCCTTCGAGGAGGTGGCGGACCATTGGGACGACCTGATCCTGCGCAGCCACGCGGTCATCGACGGCGTGCGCGTGCTCTACCAGGAAGGCCCGCTCTCCGGCCTTCTGGCGCCGGCGAACCTGATCGGCGGCTGGGCGGCGGATGGAACGCTCCCCGATGGCACCGCCATGTTCGGCGGCACCATGCCTGCCATCGGCGGCGTGCGTCCGGGCACGCGCTTCGAGGGCGAACTGGAGGATCCGGTTTTGCAACGCAAGATCGCTTTCGGCTATGACGTGAAAACGTTGCCCATCGCGGGGTGATTCCCCGACAGGGGCGTTCCGCTTGTCTCGGTCCGGCAAGTCGATATGAATCGGCCTGCCGGCCCTCACGGGCTGCGAGTGAAGGAAAACCGGACATGACGATGACGGCCGATGAGACTGCCGAGACCGACGATGCATCTCCCACCCGGCGCAGGCGCGGCGACCCCGTCGTCTCCCTGCGCGATATGGCTTACGAGGCTATCAAGCGCCGCATCATCACCTGCGATCTCAAGCCGGGCGAGGTGCTGAGTGAGGGCGTGCTGAGCACCGAGCTCAACATCGGCCGCACGCCCGTCCACCAGGCCATCGACCGGCTGGCGGCGGACGGGCTGATCGACGTGCTGCCGCGCAAGGGCATCATGGTGAAGCCCATCAGCCTGAACGAAATCTTCGACATCATCGACGTGCGCCTCGTCAATGAGGCCTATTGTGTGCGAAGGGTGGCGGAACTGGCCGAGCCCGCCGATATCGCCCGCCTCTCGGAAAACCTCGACGCCACCTGGCAGGCCGCCAAGGACCGCGAAATCGAGGCCATGATGAACCTCGACCGCGCGTTCCACGCCCTTCTTGCCGCAAGTTCGCGCAATTCCATGCTGCCCGACATCATGGGCAACCTGCATGACCGCTCGACGCGGCTCTGGTTCATCTCGCTGCGCTCCAACGAGCACCATGTGCGCGTGTGCGAACAGCATGCGGCAGTGGTGGAGGGCATCCGCAAGCGTGACCCCGACCAGGCGGAAAAGGCGATCCGCGAGCATATCGAGGCTTTCAGGGAAAATATCGTCCGGCAGTTTTGAAGGCGCCCCTTAGACAAGCAGCTTGCCCCTCACCCTAGCCCTCTCCCCGCAGGCGGGGAGAGGGGACGTGCCCCAGAGGGCAGTAGAATGCAGGAAAACGGTGCGGCACATCCCTTCGCCCCGCTCGCGGGGAGAAGGTGGCGGCAGCCGGATGAGGGGGCTTTCTACCACTTACCGCCGCAGCGCCGCCTCCACCGCACGCGCATTGGCAAACAGCGCCGCGTCGCGACCACCGGCCGCCGCCAGCATCAGGCCGACTGGAGCCTCGCCCTCGGCGTGCGCGGGCAATGAGATCGAGCAGCCGTCCAGCATGTTGATCAGTGCGGGGTTGCGTAGCAGCGTCAGGTTGGTCTTCACGAAGAGGTCGTTGTCGGCCTCAAGCGAAGCGATGGCTGGGGCGACCATCGGCACGGTCGGCATGGCGAGGACGTCGTAGGGCGAGATCGCCCGGTTCGTCTCCTCGATATAGGCGCGGCGCAGGTGCAGCATGTCGATATAGTCCGCTGCGGTCTGCTCCTTGGCGCGCAGGATGCGGGCGCGAACGCGCTGGTCGTAGTCTTCGCCGTGTTCTTCGATGAGGTCGCGATGCCAGGACAACGCTTCCGGCGCCGGGAAGCCGCCCTTGCCGTTGATGCGGCCGACCATCTCGAATTCCCTGAGCGGAATTTCCGTCACGATGGCGCCGGCATCGGCGAGGCGCTTCATTGCCGCTTCGAAGGTCTTGGCGACATGCGGCTCGATGCCATCGAAGACGACGGATTGCGGCACGGCGATGCGCAGGCCGGCGACGGAGCGCGCGGCTTCGCCATCCAGCGAGGTGCCGCTCAGGATTTCATGCAGGCTGGCGCAGCAATCGACGCTGTTGGCCAGCGGGCCGATGGAGTCGAGCGTGAACGAGAGCGGCAAGGCGCCTTTGAGCGGAACGGTGCTGGCGGTCGGCTTGTACCCGACGATACCGCAGAGCGCTGCCGGGATGCGGCAGGAGCCGCCGGTGTCCGAGCCGATCGCAGCCGCCGCCATGCCATCTGCGACGGACACGGCCGCACCCGAGGACGAGCCGCCGGGGATGCGGCCGGTGGCGCGGTCATAGGGATTGGCCGGCGTGCCGTAATGCGGGTTGATGCCCACGCCGGAAAAAGCGAATTCGGTCATGTTGTTGCGACCGACGACGATGAAGCCTGCGGCCTTGAGGCGGGCGATGGCGGGCGCATCGGTCTCGGCGGGCGCTGCATTCGCCAGCACTTTCGAGCCGGCGGGGGTGGGATCGCCGGAGAGGTCGAACAGGTCCTTCACGGCAATCGGAATGCCGGCGAAGCGCGAGGGGGCGAGGCCTGCCTTGCGCAGGTCGTCAGCGGCCTTCGCTGCGGTCCGGGCCTTGTCCGCATGGACCTTGACGAAGGCCCGGGCGCCTTCGCCTGTCTCGTCGGCAATGCGCGCGAGCGATGCTTCGACCAGTTGCGACGACGTGACCTTACCCATCGCCAGATCGGCCGCAAGTTCGTTCAGTGTTGCGCGCATTGTTTATCTCCTGCCTATGCCCGAATCAGACCGGATCAAAATAGTGGATTTCGAGCAGCATGCAGCCCTTCTCCGACTTGAAGGGGCCATGTGGTGCATGCGGCGGGCGGCAGGCATAGGTGTTCGGCGGGAATGTCTCGCCGCCATCGCCGTTTTCGTCGTTGCCGACCGTCAGGTCGCCGGAGACGAGATAGACCTCTTCCCAATATTCATGCTCGAACGGCTTGGTGGTGAAGACGCCCGGATCGAACTTCAGAAGACGCGTGCGCGTCCCGCCGCGGTTTTCCTCGTCGAGCGCACCCGAAATGATCTTCTGCTTGATGCCCTGCGGATAGCCGGCGGGCACTTCCCAGCCGGTCGTCATGTCGAGCGTGTAGAATTCGTCGTGTTTCTTGTTGACCGGCATCGGGTCCTCCTGTGGTGCATTTGAACGGCGGGCACGCCGAGGGCGTGCAGGCCATTTGGGGTGGCGGCGCTCGCGGCTGTGGATGGTCGGGTCAAGCCCGACCATGACGGAGGAGAGGTTGGCGAGACCGGGATCACCGGCTTCGACTATCCCTGCTCTGCCTCTCCTTCGTCATCCTCGGGCTTGACCCGAGGATCCATTGCATCCGCGAAAGCGCACTTGTTCGGGCGGTTCACGCAGCCTCGGCGGCCTTCAGGCTGTCCTCGAGCGAATAGGAATCGAGCATGTTCTGCAGCAACCCGTCGGCGGCGGACCAGTCGTAGGTGCGGAAGGCGTGGTTCTTCGTCACGAAGGTCGCGCCGGCATAGAACATTTCATACTGGTGATGGCGCGAGCCGAATTCCGAGCCGACCGCATCCCAGGCGAGCTTGTAGAATTTCACGCGGTCGCGCGAAGAGGCGGCCGGCGACTGTTGCGTCTTGTCGATGAGGCGCGCCAGTTCCGGATTGCCGAAGTCGTCCACCGAGGAGGGCAGCATGATCATGCCGCCGCCGGCAAGTTCGCGCAGCGTATTCAGGATCTTCGGGTAGAGTTGCTGGGTCAGCACCTGCGCGCTGTAGAGCGTTGCCGCATCCGGCACGAAATAGGCGCCGACCTGCTTGCCCTTGGCTTCCATCGCGGCGACCAATGCGTCCACCATGCCGGCCTCGGCGGCGAGCTGGCCGAGCATTTCGCGCACCTGCGGGAACTGCGAGATGCCGTTGACGTCGGTGGTGCGCTTGGCAATGCCGACGAGGAAGCGCAGCTTGACCGACAGGCGGATCATTGCCTGGTAGTTCTGGTAGACATGCGCCGGTGTCGCATGGAACTGCTTGGCGCACATGGCGACGTCGCCGTCGATGAAGACGCGATCCCACGGAACCTTCACGTCGTCGAAATAGAGCACGGCGTCGTTCTCGTCGAAGCGGCTCGCCAGCGGATTGTCGAAGACCGAGGGCGAGGCTGCCTCATAGGATTTGCGCGACAGGATCTTCAGGCCCTTGGCATTCATCGGAATGGCGAAGGACAGCGCGTAGTTCTCCTCACCCGCCTTCAGCGGCTGGATGCAGGTGACGAAGACTTCATTGGCGACGACACCGCCGGTCGCCAGCATCTTTGCACCGCGCACGGTGATGCCTTCCGCGTCGCGATCGACCACGCCGGCCGTTAGGAACGGATCGGCCTGTTCGGCGGCATTCTTCGAGCGGTCGGCCTGCGGGTTGATGATGACGTAGGTCAGGTAGAGGTCGTTGTCGCGCGCATATTTGTAATAGTCGGCGAGGTTGCGCGCGAATTTCGGATTGTAGTCCTCGAAGACGTTGCGGCCCATATACATGCCGGCGATGCAGGAGGCGACGTGGTCCGGCGCGCGGCCGAGGAAGCCGCCGTGCAGGCCGGTCCAGGCTTCAAGGCCGGCGCGGCGCTTGACCAGCTCGTGGTAGCTGCCGGGCAGTTCCCAGATGCGGTTGGCGCGCCCGCCTTCTGGTGTCGCATAGGTCATCAGCTCGGCATTGTCAGGGGCCTTTGCGAAGTCGAACATCTTTTCGACCGAGCGCGCGACATTGGAAAAGGCGTCATGCGTCGTCACGTCGTTGACACGGGCGCCATTGATGAAAATCTCGCGGCCATCGCGCAGGCTGGCAAGGTGCTCCTTGCCGGATTTTGGTTCGGACTTGCTCATAGTATGCATCCTCCAGAGGGTTTCAGTAATGCAGGGGCAGGGGCCAGGCATCGACGTCGATGCGCGGGCCGGCGACGCTGTGGTAGCGGCCGCGGAAGAACAGCAGCGGCTCGGCCGCCGTATCGGATGTGCGGAAATTGACGACGCGGCCGAGGAAGATCAGATGGTCGCCGCCTTCGTGGCAGGCATAGGGCTCGCATTCGAACTGGGCGATGGCATTGGTCAGCCGCGGCGCACCCTTGTGGCCCTCGGTGTGGTGCACGCCGGCCCACTTGTCGCTCGAAGCGCGGGCGAACTGGTTGGAGAGGTTCTCCTGCGTGCGGGCGAGGATGTTCACCACATATGCATCCGCCTCGCGCAGCGCATCAAGGCTCAGTGCCTTGACGCCGACGGAAAACAGCACCAGCGGCGGATCGAGCGAGACCGTGTTGAACGAGGTCATCGTCATGCCGATCTTCTCGCCCGATTTCGACAGCGCCGTAACGATGGTCACGCCCGTTGCGTATTCGGCAAGCGCATTGCGAAACTGCCGCTCGTCCATCGCCTGTCCTCCCTAGTGATTGTTTGTAATATAGCTAAGTTATAAAGCTAATTTTGGGATGTGTCAAGGCTGTGATATTTCACTGGCATGATAGATGCGCGGACGCAGGACGGCGCAACGGTTCAAAGCGAAGCCATGAGCCGGACGTGGTTGATTTCGATGTGTTTTTCGGGGGAGGGGCCGGAACGGCCTGGCCGCGGACCAAGGGCCGCCGGCAAAGAAACACCGGCCGCGCACGAGGCGCAGCCGGTGTCTTCAGGCTTAGAAGCTGACGGCGCGGTCGCCGTCTTCGTCCTGGATACGGGTGGGCAGGCCCATGCCGTTGAGCAGGTTGATGAAGGGTTTTGGCGCCAGTTCTTCGATGTTCGCCATCTTCTTCACGTCCCACTCGCCGGTGGCGACCAGCATTGCGGCTGCGACCGGCGGCACGCCGGCAGTGTAGGAAATGCCCTGCGAGCCGACTTCCTCATAGGCTTCCTTGTGGTCGGCCACGTTGTAGATGAAGACGGTCTTTTCCTTGCCGTCCTTCATGCCCTTCACATAGTCGCCGATGCAGGTCTTGCCTTCGTAGTTCGGTGCAAGCGACGACGGATCCGGCAGCACCGCCTTGACGACCTTGAGCGGCACGACTTCGAGGCCTTCGGCAGTCTTCACCGGCTGTTCGGAAAGCAGGCCGAGGTTCTTCAGCACGGTGAAGACGTTGATATAGTGATCGCCGAAACCCATCCAGAAACGCACGTTGGCGCCGTCCATGTTCTTGGCGAGCGAATGCACCTCGTCGTGGCCGCAGAGATAGGCGCGGCGCGTGCCGACGACCGGCAGGTCGTAGTCCTTGCCGATTTCGAACATCTTGTTCGTCTGCCACTCACCGTTCTGCCAGGAATAGACGACGCCGGTGAATTCGCGGAAGTTGATTTCCGGGTCGAAGTTCGTGGCGAAGTACTTGCCATGGCTGCCGGCATTGATGTCGACGATGTCGACGTCGGTCACTGTGTCGAGATATTCGTCCTTGGCGAGTTTGGCATAGGCGTTGACGACGCCCGGATCGAAGCCGGCGCCGAGGATGGCGGTGATACCCTTCTCCTCGCATTCGGCCGCGCGCTTCCACTCGTAGTTCCCGTACCACGGTGGCGTCTCGCAGATCTTACCCGGCTCTTCGTGAATCGCGGTGTCGATATAGGCGACGCCCGTATCCATGCAGGCGCGCAGCACCGACATGTTGAGGAAGGCGGTGCCGACATTGATGACGATCTGCGACTTCGTGGAGGTAATGAGCGCCTTGGTCGCCTCGATGTCGAGCGCGTCGAGCGCATGGCCTTCGAGCACGCCCGGCTGTTTCATCGCCTTCTTCTCATGGACCGACGCGATGATCTTTTCGCACTTCGCCTTGGTGCGCGACGCGATATGGATATCGCCGAGCACGTCGTTGTTCTGGGCGCATTTGTGCGCGACGACCTGTGCGACGCCGCCGGCGCCGATGATGAGCACGTTCTTTTTCATGTCGGGGGATATCTCCTTCTACCCGTATCGCCTCAGGAGAGGCTTTCTTCGTAGTCCGCGTAGGTGAATTCGCGGACCGTTCTGATGCTGCCGTCCAGTTCGCGGATGGCAATCGCCGGCATTTTCACACCGTTGAACCAGTTCTTCTTGACCATGGTGTAGCCGGCGGCATCCTGGATGGAGATGCGGTCACCGACCTTCAGCGGGGCCTCGAAATTGAACTCGCCGAAAATATCGCCGGCGAGGCACGACTTGCCGCAGACCATGGTGCGGTGCGGCCCGGTATTGGGGAGAAGTTTCGCATTCTCCCGGTAGATCAGCAGGTCCAGCATGTGCGCTTCGATCGAACTATCGACGATCGCGAGGTCCTTGCCGTTGTTCAGCGTATCGAGCACCGTCACTTCCAGCGTGGTGGACTTGGTGATCGAGGCCTCGCCCGGTTCCAGATAGACCTGCACGCCGTATTCGCCGGAGAAGCGTTTCAGCCGCTCGGCGAATTTCTCCAGCGGATAGGTCTCGCCGGTGAAATGGATGCCGCCGCCGAGGCTCACCCATTCGGCTTTCTTCAAGAGCGGTGCGAATTTTTCCTCGATCGTTCCGAGCATGCGGTCGAACAGGTCGAAATCGCCGTTCTCGCAATTGTTGTGGATCATGAAGCCGGAGATGCGGTCCATCACCGGTTCCACCTGCTTCACGTCCCATTCGCCGAGGCGGGAAAACGGGCGGGCCGGATCGGCGAGATCGAAGGTCGAGGAGGAGATGCCGGGGTTGAGGCGGAGCCCCCGTACGATGCCGGATGCCTTGTCGCCGAAACGGTCGAGCTGGCTCACCGAATTGAAGATGATCTTGTCGGCGTGGCTGATGACCTCGTCGATCTCGTAGTCGGCATAGGCGACGGAATAGGCGTGCGTTTCCTTGCCGAAACGCTCATGGCCGAGACGCACCTCGTTGAGCGACGACGAGGTCGTGCCGTCCATGTAGTCGCGCATCAGGTCGAAGACGGACCATGTCGCAAAGCACTTCAGCGCCAGCAGCGCCTTGGCGCCGGAAAGGTCACGCAGGCGCGCGACCTTCTCCATGTTGGCGAGGAGCTTCGACTTGTCGATCAGATAATAGGGGGTCGTGAGGGACATAGGGACCTGTCTTCTTGGCGTGTGGAGTGGCGCCGGTCGGGCCGGCAGCGCGATAGCAACGCGCAAAGCGGAGGCGCAAACCTCCTGCTTCAAACGGCTAAAAGGGGAGACCGATGTTACGGTATCGCCGTACGGGCACGGCGATGTGACAGCGCTTTTGCGCTGTTGCCACGGTCGCGGTGCTTGAGCGGGAAAAGGGCGGGCAGGCGGGGTGCCTTCACGGGCGTGAGCGAGCCCGACGGCGAAGCGGCGTGATAGCCCGACTGTGCCACAAGGGCACCCATCAAAAAGCGTTCTTCCGTTCGGGGGGCATCAAGAGCGCCCATCCCCGATTGGAAGAGGGTATGCCAAGACATGGCGTCCTCCCCAACCAGCAGATGAAACCTGCAAATAAAGTCGGCGCTCTCTAACATGGCGGGGCGGGAAATATCAATGCGCCTCTTTGTCCGCATTTTTTTCGTATCCCCTCTTGCACCTCTAGTCGCTAGAGGTCGTAGAACAGCCTCGACAGACTGAAGAGGATTGTATGATGTCCGATGTGAAAGAGACGCGTTTTCGGGTTGGCGGCATGGATTGCGCCTCCTGCGCCAGCAAGATCGACACGGCCGTGCGCCGCATGCCGGGGGTTTCCGATGTGTCGGTCTCCGTGACGGCCGGCACCATGCGCGTGCAGCACGACGTGACGAGCGACCTGGAGGCGATCCGCAAGAAAGTCTCGGGCCTCGGTTATGCGGTGACACCGGCGGCAGCGGTCGCGGAAAAGCCGGCCGCGAAGCACGAACATGGCCCCGGTTGCAGCCACGATCATGGCCATGGGCACGACCATTCCCATGATCACGCCGACCATGATCACGATGACCACGATCATGCTGGCCACGACCACAAGCCGAAGGCTGCGGTCGTCGAGGGACTGCACGGCCACGATCACGGCCCGTCCGAAGGTCCGTGGTGGAAGGGCAAGAAGGGCCGGTTGACGATTCTCGCCGGCGCGTCACTGGTGATCGCCTACGGCATCGGCCATCTCTTCCCGGCCATCGAAACCTACGCCTTCGTCATCGCCATGTTCGTCGGCCTGCTGCCGATCGCGCGACGCGCCATCATGGCCGCACTCGCCGGCACGCCCTTTTCCATCGAGATGCTGATGACGATCGCCGCCGTCGGCGCGGTGATCATCAATGCGACGGAAGAGGCGGCCGCCGTCGTCTTCCTCTTCCTCGTCGGCGAACTGCTGGAAGGGGTCGCCGCCGGCAAGGCGCGCGACAGCATCCGCTCGCTCTCCGCCCTCGTGCCGAAGACCGCGCTTCTCGAAGAAAACGGCCGCACCAAGGAAGTGCCGGCTGAATCGCTCGCCGTCGGTGCTGTCATCCTCGTGCGCCCCGGCGACCGCATTTCCGCCGATGGCGTGATCATCGACGGCGAGAGCGCCATCGACGAAGCCCCGGTTACGGGCGAAAGCACGCCGGTCAACAAGGAAGTCGGCGACAGCGTCTTCGCCGGCACGGTGAACGGCGATGCGGCGTTGCGCGTGCGTGTCACCGCGGCGGCGGCGGACAACACCATTGCCCGCGTCATCAAGCTGGTCGAGGAAGCTCAGGAATCGAAGGCGCCGACCGAGCGGTTCATCGACCGCTTCTCCAAATACTACACGCCCGGCGTGGTGGTCGTTGCCGCCCTCGTCGCGATCATCCCGCCGCTGTTTCTCGGCGGCATCTGGAGTGAATGGGTCTACAAGGGCCTCGCCGTTCTCCTGATCGGCTGCCCCTGCGCGCTGGTTATCTCCACACCTGCGGCCATCGCCGCGTCGCTCTCCGCCGGTGCCCGCCGCGGCCTGCTGATGAAGGGCGGCGCGGTGCTGGAAGGCCTCGGCAAGCTCACCGCCATCGCCTTCGACAAGACCGGCACGCTGACGGAAGGTAAGCCGAAGGTCACCGACATCGTCGCTTTCGCGCAGCCGGCCGACGAGGTGCTGCGCCTCGCCGCCGCCCTCGAAGCCGGTTCCAGCCACCCGCTGGCGCTCTCCATCCTCGGCAAGGCCGCCGAAGACGGCATCGTGCCGCCGGTGGCGAGCGGCTCGCGGGCACTCGGTGGCAAGGGCGTCACAGCCACCGTCGAGGGCAGGCAGGTCTTCCTCGGTTCGCCGAAGGCGGTTGCCGAACAGGTTACGCTCTCCGACGAGGTCAAGGCCGCCACGGCCGCGCTCAACGATGACGGCAAGACCGTTTCCATGCTGGTCGTCGACGGCATGCTCGTGGGTGCCGTTGCGATGCGCGACGAGCCGCGCCCCGACGCGGCGGCCGGTCTCAAGGCCCTGAAGGATGCGGGCATCAAGACGATCATGTTGACGGGTGACAATGCCCGTACGGCAAAGGCCGTCGGCGCCGAACTCGGCATCGAGGTGCGCGCCGAACTGATGCCGGAGGACAAGCAGCGCATCGTCGGCGAACTGCAGCGCGAAGGGTTTGTCGTCGGCAAGATCGGCGACGGCATCAACGACGCGCCGGCACTCGCGGCCGCCAATATCGGCATCGCCATGGGCGGCGGCACGGATGTGGCGCTGGAAACGGCGGACGCCGCCATCCTGCACGGCCGCGTCGGCGACGTCGCTCTGATGACGGACCTGTCGAAGCGCACCATGCGCAACATCGTTCAGAACATCGTCCTCTCGCTCGGCCTCAAGGGCGTGTTCCTGGTAACGACCATCATCGGCATAACCGGCCTGTGGCCGGCGATCCTCGCCGATACCGGCGCCACCGTGCTCGTCACGCTGAACGCGCTGCGCCTGCTGCGGCCGATCAAATGAAGCGCAGGACATTTATCGGTCTTGCAGGTGTGCTGGCCGCGATCGTCGGGGCGACGGTCGCGGCACAGGTCCCAACAAGGGAGAGGCCGAAACGGCGGGTCTTCGCCTTGCAGACGGTCGATGGCAAGGCCTTCGGTTCGGCCGATCTTGCCGGAAAACCCTATCTCGTCTTCTTCGGCTTCACACATTGCCCGGATGTCTGCCCGACGGCACTTTTCGAGCTGACGGCGTTGTTGAAGGACATCGGCCCGGCGGCGGACCGCATCACGCCGCTTTTCATCTCCATCGATCCCGAGCGCGACACGGCTGGGCTTTTGAAACTCTATATGACGTCCTTCGACCCGCGCATCATCGCGCTCCGCGGCGATGCGGCCGAGACGAAGGCGGCGGCGGATGCCTTTTCGGCCACCTACAAGAAGGTGCCAACGGCCTCGGACAGCTACACGATGGACCACACCGCTGGCCTCTTCCTCATCCGCGCGGATGGCCGGCTCCAGGGCATGCTGGATATGCACGAGCCGCGGGAAACGCAGCTCCAGAAGCTGAAGCTGCTTGCCGCGTCCTAATCGTGCTCGTCGTGGCAGAGGTCGTGGTTGGCAAGCGCGCGGATGACATAGCAGTCGCGGACCTGGTCGGTGTGGCAATGGCTGGTGATGCGCACCAGCTCCGCCTCCAGCTTCTGCAAACGCTCGATCTTGCGCCGCACGGTCGCAAGCTGCTCGGCGGCGATACGGTCGGCATCGTGGCAGGGGCGCTCCGGGTGCTGGCTGAGGACGATCAATTCACGGATGGCATCGATGGTCAGCCCGAGATCGCGGGCGTGCCGGATGAAGGCGAGGCGTTCGCGCTCCTCGTTCGAGTAGCGCCGCTGGTTGCCCTCGGAGCGTTCGGCATGAGAGAGCAAGCCCATCTGCTCGTAGTAGCGGATGGTCGGAACCTTGACGCCCGTGGTTTTGGAAAGATCTCCGATCGTCAGCATCTTTTGCTCCTCGTCGCGACCGCGACATTTTCGACCTTCACGAAATCCTGAAGTGTCGTCCTGCGCAAGGGCTCTACAGTGCCCGCACACAAATGTGAGGACAATCGTGTCAAATCAAGCCTGCTTTCTGTCGCTGCTCCTGTTCATCGCCGCCACCCCGGTGGTTGCCGCGCCGATGGGGGCTGCCGGCGGGATCGTGCCGCATGAGGCGGTGCTGTCCGGGCTTGTCGTCGAACATGCCGATATCGTCCCGGGCACGCAGAATGCGCCTGCGCGCGCCTACCTGACCATCTACAATGCCGGCACCGCCGGCAAACGCATCATGGCCATTTCCGCAGATGGGTTCAGCGCGCCGATCGTCAAGCGCCGGGATGCCGGGATGTATGAAACCCTCACGGTCGCGGATGCCTTCCTCGTCATCCCGCGACAGGCGGAACTGTACATGGCGACGGATTCGTTTTTCCTGGAAATGGACGAAACGCTGGACGTCGCCGGCGAGCGGATGATGTCCGCCACGTTCGACGATGGAAACATTCTGACGGTTCCGGTGAAGTTGCACCCGCCGGGCGGCGTGCGCACGTCGCATCATCACGGCATCGGGGATTTCGAGTAGCGCTGCTAACGATTTGTTGTTCGCTGCGTGTCCGTTCGTGATCGTTTGGCGCAGGAAACCGGAAATGAGGGGCTTGATGCTCAAGCGGCTTGAGGTTTTATGCTCGCCTGCATTGGCTGGAGCCTCGGATTCGGCTGCCAAAGACGGCATGAGGCCGATGGCAGCCATAAGATTAACGAAGTTCTAAGCAATCGCTTGGACTCTAAGCCCGAGATGCGCCGTTTGCCATGCGGCGCGCCACGGACCCCTAACAACCGAAAACGACCCATGTTTGCGCTTCGCCACCGTCCTTTTCTTCAAAACGCCCGTCCCCGCCTCGCGCTCGTCGCGCGGCTTGCCGCAGCAGCCGTCGCCGGTGGTCTGCTTGCCGGCTGCATGGCCATGGATGTCGCCTCGCTCGCCGAGGCGCCGCAGCTTTCCAGCAAGGTGAAGGGGGAGATGGCGAAAAAGAAGATGAGCCCGACCAGCCCGGTGCTGGTGCGCATCTTCAAGCAGGAAAGCGAGCTGGAAGTCTGGAAGGTCAATGCCAGCGGCCAATATGCGTTGTTCAAGACCTACCCGATGTGCCGCTGGTCCGGCAAACTCGGGCCGAAGACCAAGAGTGGCGACCGTCAGGCGCCGGAAGGGTTTTACCACGTCTCCGCCGGCATGCTGAACCCGAACTCGCAATATTACGTCTCGTTCAACCTCGGTTATCCGAACCGCCTGGAATCCGCGCTCGGCTATACGGGTGAGGCGCTGATGGTGCATGGCGCCTGCTCGTCCTCCGGCTGCTATGCCATGACCGACCAGGGTGTGGGCGAAATCTATGCCATCGTGCAGAAGGCTCTGGATGGCGGTCAGCAGCGTTTCCAGGTGCAGGCCTATCCCTTCCGAATGACGACGGAGAACATGGCCAAGCACAAGGGCGACCCGAACATGCCGTTCTGGCGCACGCTGAAGGAAGGTTATGACGCCTTCGCCTTCACGAAGCGCCAGCCGAAGGTCTCCGTCTGCGGCAGCCGCTACGTCTTCAACAAGGAGTTTGTCGACGGCGAGCCGGACGATCCGCTGGCGCAATGCCCGGCCGTCGTCGGCGGATCCGAAGGTGACCTGATGGCGAAGATCGGCGAGGAACAGAAGAAACTGGATGCTGCCATCGCGACCACCACGACCGTATCGAGCTTTGCCTATGCGGACGGCGGCATGCATCCGAGTTTCCGCACGCTGCTGAAACAGCAGGGTGCCAAGGGCCTTGCCGCCCGGATCTCGCGCACCAAATATCCGGTCAGCCGGCCCGAAGCCGCGCTGGCCGATCCCTATGATCATTGACATGTGAGGTCTGTATTGACGGGTGAAAGCGTAAGCCGCCGATCCTTCCTGCTCGGCAGCGCGGGATTGGCAACCACGGTTCTGGCCGGCTGTACCACGCCGGTCCGTGAGAGGGTCGTCGTCGCGCCGGAGCCGGTCGATACCAGCATCTATGCCACCATGTACGGGCCGAAGCCGGACGAGCAGTTTCCGCTGCCGGCGATCCCCTACCAGAAGGTCGACCGGCGCTTCTATCGCCAGATGGTGCAGAACCCGACCGGCGAGCGGCCGGGCGTGATCGTCGTCGATACGGCGAACCACTTCCTCTACCTGACCTATGAGGATGGCCAGGCGATGCGTTACGGCGTCGGTCTCGGCCGCGCGGGCTTCGAATGGGCCGGCCGCGGCGTCATCCAGTACAAGCGGCAATGGCCGCGCTGGACGCCGCCGGACGAAATGGTCGCCCGCCAGCCGGAGCTGCAGCCCTACAGCATCGCCAATGGCGGCATGGAACCGGGCCTGAAGAACCCGCTCGGCGCTCGCGCGATGTATATCTTCCAGAACAACGAGGACACGCTTTACCGCATTCACGGTTCGCCGGAATGGTGGACGATCGGCAAGTCGGTCTCCTCCGGTTGCGTGCGCATGATCAACCAGGACGTGGTCGATCTGTTCAACCGCGTGCAGAACGGCACGCCCATCGTAGTGCTGGGCAATGCGGCGGTTGCCGCCGCCTATTGACTGCATACGATTTTCGCGCGTTATTGCGTACAATCATTGACCCGCCCTTTGCGCGGCGGGTCAAGCTGTGCGCAAATGGAGATGCGACATCATGGCCAGGATCGACACGCTTTTCACCAATGCGAAACTGGCGGATGGCTCGCTGAAGGATATCGGCGTTGCCGCGGGCCGCGTCGTTTCGATCGAGAACGCCGGTGCGACGGCGGGCGCGGCAAGACAGGTGGACATCGCCGGCGCGTTGCTTGTCCCGGGCTTCGTCGAGGGGCATATCCATCTCGATACCAGCTTCTACGGCGACACATGGATCCCGCACAAACCCTGCACCAACGGTTTTGACGTCCACGAGCGCGTTGCCTTCCAGGCCGAGAACATGGCTACCGCCGCGCCCATGGAGGAGCGCGCCCGCAAGCAGCTCGAACTCTGTATTGCCAACGGTTCTCTCCACATGCGCAGCCACGTCATGGTGGATGGCTCGGTTGGGCTGGCGTCGCTGGAGACGATCCTGAAAATCCGCGAGGAATATCGCGGCATCATCGATATCCAGCTTGTCGCCTTCCCGCAGAGCGGCATCCTGAAAAGCCCTGGCACACGCGAATTGCTGGACGAGGCGATTGGCATGGGCGCCGATCTCGTCGGCGGGCTCGACCCGGCAAGCTTCGACCGCGACCTGAATGGCCATCTCGACGTGGTCTTCGGCGTGGCGGACAACCGCGGTGTCGGCGTCGATATCCACCTGCACGATTTCGGTTCGCTCGGTGCCTTCACCGTCGAGGAAATCTGCGCACGCACCGTGGCGCTCGGCATGCAGGGCAAGGTGGCGATCAGCCACGCCTATGGCCTCGGCGATCTCGATGCGGACGCTGCCCGCCGCATCGGCGCGAAGATCGCCGCTGCCGGCGTCTCGATCATGACCAATGCGCCCGGCGATCACGCCTTCCCGCCGGTTGCCCTGCTGCGTGCCGAGGGCGTCACCGTCTTCGCCGGCAGCGACAACATCCGTGATTCCTGGTGGCCCTATGGCGACGGCGACATGCTCGGCCGCGCGATGATGATCGGCTACCGCTCCGGCTTCTACACGGACGAAGAGCTCTCTGCTGCGTTCGATGTCGTGACCGCAGCGAGCGCCAAGGCGCTCGGCGTCGAAGACTACGGCATCGCGGTCGGGGCCAAGGCCGATTTTGTGACGCTTGCGGCGGAGCATGTGCCCGAAGCGGTGGTCGCGGTGCCGAAGGGGCGGCGGGTGTTCAAGGGCGGGCGGTTGGTTGCGGAGAATGGACATGTGATCCGGTAGACACCCTCTCGAAGAAAGCTGGCATTGGTGAGGTTTGGTAGCTCTCGGCCTGATCGTGCCTCGTCTATTACCCTTCAAATGACCGCTTAGCTCTCCTCCGTCATCCTCGGGCTTGACCCGAGGATCCACGCGGCAAACTCAGCGCGTGTGGATGGATCCTCGGGTCAAGCCCGAGGATGACGAAGGAGACGAATGTGGAGGGAACCGGAAGGAGGATGCAGAGGCATCCAAAGCATCCAAGCCATTCAAAACAAAAAGGCGTGCCATCGGCACGCCCTTTCTTTTTGCTGCTTGAAATGGCTTACGTCCGCGGCTTCGAGTTCTCCGGGTCGTACAGCGGCTTGTAGCCGATGCCGACCACCTCGACCGGGTAGGTCTCGGCAAAGTACTCGATGTTGAGCTTGCGGCCTTCCTGGCAATAGGCGTGCGGCAGATAGGCCAGCGCGATGTTCTTGCCGATGGTCGGGCCGAAGGCGATCGAGGTTGTGTAGGAGCGGCGGCCGAGCTCGTCGATCAACACCTCGCCGGTTTCTGGATCCATGACCGGCAGGTTGCCGAGCGGGTAGCGTTTTACGCCAGCCTTGTCTGTGTTTTCGGTCATGACCAGCGTGCAGAGCATGGCGGGCTGGTGGTCGCGCGCCTTGTATTCCAGATGCTTGGCCTTGCCCCGGAAATCGGCTTCCTTGACCTTCGGACGGGCAAGGTCGGCTTCGATGAGGTTGTACTGGGTCAGCAGGTCGGCATTCTGCAGGCGCAGGCTCTTTTCCATGCGGCGCGAGTTGGCATAGGTCTCGACGCCGAAGGCCATGACGCCGGTGGAGCGCAGCGCATCCCAGACGGCAAGGCCGTCCTCATACTTCATATGCAGTTCCCAGCCCTGCTCGCCGACATAGGAGATGCGGAAGGCGGTCACATTCTTGCCGGCGATTTCGATCTGCTTGATCGCGGCGAAGGCGAAGTTTTCCTGGTCCAGACCGGCCGGATCCGCCACCACCTTCTTCAGGTTCTCACGGGCGTTCGGCCCCCAGATGCCGATGGTGATGTACTTTTCCGAGGTGTCGGTGATGGTGACGTCGAGGCCGCGATCCTCGGCAACGCGCTTCATATAATGGAAGTCGCGCGGGCCGGCGTCCGCACCGT
Organism: Shinella kummerowiae; assembly: GCF_009827055.1. Lineage (GTDB taxonomy): Bacteria > Pseudomonadota > Alphaproteobacteria > Rhizobiales > Rhizobiaceae > Shinella > Shinella kummerowiae. Next base: position 46,181 of record NZ_WUMK01000013.1, on the reverse strand, counting down.
TGACGAGGCGGCAGCGGTCGGCCATGCGGAAGACCGTGAAGTCGGCGCGCACCATGCCCTCGTCGTCGAGGAAGTGGGTATAGACGCCCTTGCCGATATTGCCGTCGCCGCCGATTTTTGCCGCGCAGAGCCATTCGAGCAGCTCGACATGGTCAGGGCCTTCGATATCCACCATGTGGAAATGCGAGAGGTTGACGATGCCGCAATCCTCGCTCATCGCCAGATGCTCGGCGTTGGACACGCGCCAGAAATGGCGGCTGTCCCATTCGTTTTCGCGCACCGGAACGCGGTTGCCGTATTTTTCCAGCAGGTGTTCGTTGGCGGCGTAGCCGTGCGCACGCTCCCAGCCGCCGAGTTCCATGAAGTAGCCGCCGAGTTCCTTTTCGCGCTCATGGAAGGGCGAGCGCTTGGCGCCGCGACCGGAGGCATAGGGTTCGCGGTTGTGTACGGCCGGGAAATAGATCTTCTGGGCAGCCTCGTAAGAGCGGCCCTCGATGAACTCTTCCGTCAGCTGGTGCGGGTAGAAGCGCGAGTAGTCGATCGAGTTGTGGTCGATCTCGGTGCGGCCGTCGGTCATCCAGTCGGCAATCAGCTTGCCGTAGCCGGGGCCGTCCTTCACCCAGATGGCAACGCAGTACCACAGGCCGCGTACCTTCTGGCTCTCGCCGCAGGACGGGCCGCCGGCGGCGGAAACCTGCAGCAGGCCGTTGAAGGAATGGCCTTCGTTGTAGCCGAGCTCGCCGAGGATCGGCGTCAGCTCCATGGCCTTTTCGAGCGGCTCGAGGATCTGCTCCATGTCGAGGTCGCGCTGCGAGGGCGACAGGCGCGCCTCATGTTTTTCGAGAATGTCGCGCGGATGGCAGAGGCGCGGATTGGTCTGCTCGTAGTAACCCCATTCGATCTGGCCGCCCTCGGTGGTCTTCGGGTCGCCGGTGTCGCGCATATAGGCGGAGTTGCCCTGGTCGCGCAGCAAGGGATAGCCGATTTCCTTGCCGGTGCCTTCGAATTCGTTGTACGGGCCGAAGAAGGTCAGCGGATGGTCGACCGGCATGACGGGCAGGTCCTCGCCGACCATTGCGGCGATCAGGCGACCCCAGATGCCGGCGCAGACGATGACGTGGTCCGCCATGATCGTGCCGCGATGGGTGACGACGCCCTTGATGCGGCCGCCCTCGACGATCAGCGACTGGGCCGGCGTGTTGCCGTAGACCTGCAGCTTGCCGGACTTTTCGGCCGCATCGACCAGCTTGCCGGCAACCGTCTGCGAGCGCGGCACGACGAGGCCGGCATCCGGATCGAACATACCGCCCATCACCTGATCCTGCTCGATCAGCGGGAACATCTCCTTGATTTCGGCCGGCGAGACGTAGTGCGCGCGGGTGCCGAAAGCCTTGGCGGAGGAAAGCTTGCGCTTGATCTCTTCCATCCAGGTGTCATCGCCGGTGCGGGCGACTTCCAGGCCGCCGATGCGGGCGTAGTGGCCCATCTTCTCGTAGAAATCGATCGAGTACTGGGTGGTCCAGACCGAGAGATAGTCATGGCTCGTCGTGTAGCAGAAGTCCGAGGCATGCGCCGTCGAACCGATGTCGGTCGGAATGCCCGACTTGTCGATGCCCACGATGTCGTCCCATCCGCGCTCGATGAGATGATGGGCGATCGACGCGCCCACGATGCCACCCAAACCGATGATGACGACCTTCGCCTTTTGCGGAAACTCTGCCATGTGCTGGACCCCGATGAAATATTGCGGCCGATTTTAGGGCCTCGTTCGGTGCCAGTGCAGCCTGTCTGCGACGGGTCCGCGACCAGTTCCGACAGTCGCCGGAACAGGCGCGGGCCGCGATATCCTGCGCCGGCGGCGAGACCCTAAAGGATCACCCGGCCGGCGCAACGCTTTTCGCTGGCGTTATGCCGCCATGCCAAGCGGTTCGACCGCTTCCCCTGCAAGCACCTTGCGCACCGCCGGACGTGTTTCGATCCGGCCCGCAAGCCGTTGCAGAGCGGCCGGCACGGTGTGGCCGCACATTGCCGCCCACCGCAGCATCACATAGAGAAACGCGTCAGATGCGGAGAAGTGGTCGCCGAACAGATAGGTGCCTTCGATGCGGGTGGCGATCCAGTCGAACCGCCGGGTAAGTGCTGCGGCAAGAAACGCCTTGTCCTCCTCGCCTTCGGCGAAGAACAGCCGCACGAACGGCTTTTGCAGTTCCGTCGAGATGAAGGCCAGCATTTGCAGGTGACGCGTGCGGCCAAAGGCGCCATCCGGGACAAGGCCGTCGCCCTGCATGGCGATCCAGTCGAGCAGCGCGACATTCTCCGTCAGCAGCATGCCATCGTCGAAGACGAGTGCCGGCACATAGCCGTTCGGGTTGACCACAGTGTAGCCGCTGCCGTCCTCCAGCTTGCCCTGGTAGATATCGACCTTGTGCGGCCGGAAGGACAGGCCGGTTTCGTGCAGCAGGATATGGGCGGCCTGGCTGCAGGCGGTTGGGGAATAGTAGAAGTCCATCACGCGTCTCCTCGGTTTGTGATGAAACCAATCTGACGGCGATTGTGCGGAGACGTTAGAGGCAAATCGGCTGTCTTCGGGGCAAACAGGCCATTAATCGCCGAGCGTGCGCAACCGGTTGCGCTGGCGGTATTGTGCCGGCGTCACCCCGACGTGGCGGCGGAAGAGCTTGCGGAAGAAGGTCGGATCCTCGTAGCCGACCGCAACGGCGATGTCTTCGATGGCGGTCGGCTCGGTTTCCAGCATCTGCTTGGCTTCCTCGATACGCATTGCCTGCACATAGTCCACCGGTGCATAACCCGTCGCGGCCTTGAACTGCCGCTTGAAGGTGCGCTCCGCCATGCCAGAGCGCACGACCATCGCCGTCACCGGGTTCGGGCTGGCATAGTTGTCGGCGAGCCAGGTCTGCACGTCGGCGATGGCGGCATTGCCGTGCTGGCGCGGCCGGGCCATGGCGGCAAAGGGAAGCTGGCCTTCGCGTCGGTCGCCGATGACGAAGAGCCGCGCGATGCGTGCCGCTTCCTCCGCGCCGCAGAAGCGGCCGATGAGATAGAGCGCTAGGTCCTGCCAGGACGAGGCGCCGCCGGTCGTGATCAGCCGCCCGGCGCGCCCGCTGTCACAGAGAATGCGCTCCGACCGGAATTTCACCGCCGGATAGCGGTCACGAAACAGGTCCGCCATGATCCAGTGCGACGCCGCCTCCGCGCCGTCGAGCAGGCCGGCTTCGGCCAGCAATACCGCGCCGCTGCACGCCGAGCAGACCAGCGCATCGGCTTCGATATGCTGACGCACCCAACCGATTTCCTCCTGCCAGCGGCCCTCCGGCGACATGCCCGGATCGAGATGAATGTCGCAGATGATCACGATATCGGCGGTGCGGCCGTCCAGTCCCCGCTGCGGTGTCACGCGCAGCCGGTCGCCCGCCTCATAGGCGTCCGTCTTGGCTGCAACGAGCGTGGGGCGAAGACTGTGCGATGCGTTTGGACCGCGGCCGGCTTCGCCCAGAACCTCGTGCAGGCCATAGGACGCCATGGTTCCGCTTTCGGGAAGCGAAAGGATGGCAACGGTCAGGGGGGCGGTTGGTCTGGGGCGTGATGGCATGGTCGGAGTTTGGCACATTTGCCCCGAATATGTCGAGAACGTCTCTACGCGGTGGGCGTCCACTACGCCATGCTGCGTCATCACCAATCGCACAGGAGAGGATAACATGAGCATCGAACAGGGAACCATCGACATCACCAAAACCTTCGCAGCGCCAGCCGCGGCGGTTTTTTCGGCCTGGGCGGAAGAGGCCGCGCAGCGGGCCTGGGGCGATCCCGGCCCGGACTGGCAGATGCATTTCGAGCGCTTCCGCTTCACTGTCGGCGAAAGCGATATCTGCCGGTTCGGCTCGAAGGATGGTCCGACCTATCTCAACGAAAACCGTTGTCTGGAAATCATGCCGGAGAAACGCATCGTCTATGCCAGCCTGCTGCGCGAGGGTGGCACGCTCACCTTCGCGGGCACGGTGGTGGTCACCTTCGAAACGGTGCAGGGCGGCACGCGCATGCGGTTTGTCGAGCAGGGCAGCTATTTCGATGGCCGCGACAAGGCCGACGACCATCGCGACGGCTGGCGGGCCATGCTGGAGGCGATGGATGGTTACCTCCAGCGCACGGCACGCGCCGGGGTTACAGGTGCGCTCTCAGGTTCTCCGGCGGCGGGTTGAAGAAGTCGTCCGCCAGGCCGTTCTCGTAGATGACGGGTGCTGCGCTGAACTCTTCCTCGGAGACGTCGTCGAGCGTGCCGGCATTGATGCAATAGAAATGTCCCATGAAATCCTTGAGGTAGCCGCGCGAGAACGGGCGGATGCCGCAGCGCTTGCAGAAATAGTGGTCGACGTCGCCGACCGGCCAGCCTGATGTGTCGGCGCGGTAGCTGACGAGGTGATCCCCGCCGGAAAGCAGCTTGAAATCCTCGCGCTTCGTGAAGGTTTTCAGCATGCGCGTGCGCCGGCAGAAGGAGCAGTTGCAGCGCCGCAGACCCTCGTCGAAATCGAGCACGCATTCATAGCGGATGGCGCCGCAATGGCAGCTGCCGTGATAGGTCTTCTTCATCGCTTCCTCCTCAGGTGCGGTTTTCCAGGATGTAGGCAACGAGCCGATCGAGGCATTCGCCCCAGCCCTCTGCATGGCTGTCGCGGGATTCAACGGTATCGAAGGGCGTCTGCGCGAAGGTCAGCCGCGTCCTTGTTCCCAGATCGTCGAAGGTGACGGTTACCAGCGTGTCCGGCCCGTCTTCCCCGGTCCAGCGGAAGGTGAAGACGATGCGGCGGTTTTCGACGATCTCGCGATAGGTGCCGCCCATCGGGTAGTCCTCGCCCTCTGGTGAGCGGATGACGGCCGACCAGGCGCCGCCCGGGCGAAAATCCAGACGGATCGAATGGGACGAAAAATCCTTCGGCCCCAGCCAGCGGGCCATGTGCTCCGGCGTGGTCCAGACCTTGAAGACGAGGGAAGACGGCGCGTCGATCAGGCGCTCGATGACAAGGCCGATCGGTTCGGTGGGTTTGGCGGTCTGTTGCATCGTCTTCCTCCTCAGCTCTTCTTGTCCGGGTCGCCGGCCTGCAATTCCGCGAGATAATCGTCTAGCCGGTCGAAGCTCGCCTCCCAGAAACGCCGGTAGCGGGAAATCCAGCCGTTCGCGTCCTTCAGCGGTGCGGCCTCGAGATGGCAAGGACGCCACTGGGCCGTGCGGCTGCGGGTGATGAGGCCGGCCGTTTCCAGCACCTTCAGGTGCTTCGAGACGGCCGGGAGGCTCATGGCGAAAGGTGCGGCGATGTCGTTGACTGTCGCATCCCCTTCGGAAAGTCGTGCAAGGATAGCCCGGCGTGTTGGGTCCGCGAGGGCGGCGAAGGTCAAGCTCAGCGGGTCGCTCACATTATTTATCCATCAGGTTAATTAGCTTATGAGTTTAATAAAGCCATCGCGCCAATCCGTCAAGCCCGGCCGCGACTTGACAGGGGAGGGGGCCGCTGCGATTGATCGCGACGGCAAGAGGGATTTCTTGATGAGCAACAGCGGGGCCTCGCCGGCCGATCCAACGGAACCGGCCGGCCACGGCGTGCCCTTCGGCGAGGCGTTGCGCGTCTGGGCGCGTGTCGCGGCCCTCAGCTTCGGTGGCCCGGCAGGGCAGATCGCGGTCATGCACCGCATCGTCGTCGATGAAAAACGCTGGATCGGCGAGAGCCGTTTTCTGCACGCCCTGAACTACTGCATGTTGCTGCCGGGGCCGGAAGCCCAGCAGCTCGCCGTCTATATCGGCTGGCTGATGCACCGCACGCCCGGTGGCATCGCCGCCGGCCTGCTGTTCATCCTGCCGGGCTTTCTTGCCATCCTGGCGCTGAGCTACATCTATGTCATCTTTGGCGATGCGAGTTTGGTCGAGGGCCTGTTCTTCGGCCTCAAGGCGGCGGTGCTGGCAGTGGTCGTGCAGGCGGTGTTCCGCATCGGCAGCCGGGCGCTCGCTAATCCAGCGATGATCGCCATCGCTGCGGCCGCTTTCGTCGCCATCTTCGCCTTCAAGGTGCCGTTCCCGCTCATCGTTCTCGTCGCCGCCCTTGTGGGTTATCTGGGCTCGAAATCCGGGTCGCGGCTTTTCCGCACCCTGAGCGGTCATGCGGCCGCCAGGGGGGCCGTACTTCAGGATCGTGATTCGCTGCTGGGCGAGGCCACGCCTGCTCATGCCCGTCCCAACCTCGCCTGGTCCCTGAAGATTTCGGCCGCACTTGTCTGTCTCTGGCTCGGGCCTGTCCTGCTGATCTGGTTTTTCGCCGGCGGAAACAGCGTCTTCGCAGAGATCGGCACCTTCTTTAGCAAGATGGCGGTCGTCACCTTCGGTGGGGCCTATGCAGCACTCGCCTATGTCGCGCAGGAAGCGGTCCAGCACTACGGCTGGCTTAACCCCGGCGAAATGCTCGACGGGCTCGGCATGGCGGAGACGACGCCGGGGCCGCTCATCATGGTGCTGCAATTCGTCGGCTTCCTCGGCGCCTATCGAAATCCGGGCAGTCTCGATCCCATGACGGCCGCGACGCTGGCGGCGATCCTCACCACCTGGGTCACCTTCGTGCCGTGTTTCCTCTGGATCTTCCTCGGCGCGCCCTTCATCGAACGGCTGCGCGGCAATGTGGCGCTGTCAGGGGCCATGTCGGCCATAACCGCGGCCGTCGTCGGCGTCATCCTCAACCTCGCGGTCTGGTTGGCCGTGCACACGCTGTTTGCCGGCGTGACGGTGTTTGCCGCCGGGCCGCTGCATGTCGAGTTGCCAGTCGTCGCGACGATCATCCTGCCCGCCGCCCTGCTGGCGGTCGCTGCGGCCTTCGCGCTCTTCCGTCTCAAGGCGTCGGTATTGCTGACGCTCGGCCTGTGCGCCGTTGCCGGGATGGCCTGGACGCTGCTGGCCGGCTGAGGCGTCAAGAAATCACGTTGCGTATGAAGCGAACCGTTTCGGTGCCGGGATTGGCATAGGCGTAGCTGCGGTCGGTGCCGTAGACGGCGAATGTGCCGGCGGCATAGTGCTTCGCGGTGCCGGAGAGCTCCAGTTGCAGCGTGCCTTCCGTCACGAACACCATCTCGTGCCAGCCTGCCGGATCCGGCTCGGCATCGTAGCGCTCGCCGGGTCCGAGCGACCAGAGCCACATCTGTGTCTCCTTTGTCGCCGGCGCCGAGCCGAGCAGCACCGCAGTGCTTGCAGGATCGGCGCCCCGCCACGTCACCTCGTTGATCTCGGCGGAAGTGGCCTGAGCGGGATCGCGCACCAGATCGACGAAACCGACACCGATCGCGCCGGCGAGTTTGTCCAGGCTGGACAGGCTGATATTAGCGTCCCCGCCTTCGAGGGCGACGATCATGCGCCGGCTGATGCCGGACGCTTCTGCGAGCGCCGCCTGGCTGAGTCCGGCCGTCTGCCGCAGGCGCCGCAGGTTGCCGGAGACATGGGCGAGCACGTCGCCGCGTTCTTGACTGTGCAATATATTGCTCATATCGTCCCGATATTGAATGGGCGGTGTTGCCGCATGCCGCCTTCTAACCCGAAAGGACCCGGCCATGAAGATACGCGATTTCGGAGTTGAAATCTGGATGAACCGCTACGAGAACCATTGCGAGCTGAACCTCGCTGAAACCTGCGTGGAATCGCTGACCGTTGCGGAACTCCTGGATATGGCCGGCAAGCGGGACGATATCCTCGCCGAACTCCTGCCGATGAAGCTGACCTACGGCGCCATCGAAGGCAGCGAGCGGCTGCGTGGCCTGATCGCCGGCATGTATGAAGAACAGGCATCGGACAATGTCGTCGTGACCCACGGCGCGATCGGCGCCAATGCGCTGGTGCACGAGACGCTGGTGGAACCGGGCGACCGGGTTATCTCGGTCCTGCCCACCTACCAGCAGCACTATTCCATTCCGGAAAGTTTTGGCGCGGACGTGCAGATCCTGAAGCTGGCGGAAGAGCACGGCTTCCTGCCGGACCTGGCGGAATTGCGCCGCCTTGCGACGCCCGGCACCAGGCTCATCTGCCTCAACAACCCGAACAATCCGACCGGCGCGCTGATGGATCGGGATTTCCTGCTCGAGGTCGTCGGGATCGCGCGGGCCTGCGGCGCCTGGATCCTGTGCGACGAGGTCTATCGCGGCACCGACCAGCACGGCAACGGCATCACCGCCTCGATCGCCGATCTCTACGAAAAGGGCATCAGCACCGGCAGCATGTCGAAGACCTATTCCCTGGCGGGCTTGCGCCTCGGCTGGATCGTCGGGCCGAAGGACCTGCTACACGCCGTCTCGATCCACCGCGACTACAATACGATCAGTGTCGGCATGCTGGACGATCATTTCGCCGCCATCGCGCTGGAAAACCGCGACAAGATCCTCGCCCGCAGCCACGCCATCACCCGCACCAACCTCGCCATCCTTGCCGAATGGGTGGACGGTGAGCCGCTGATCTCCTGGGTCAAGCCGAAATCGGGCACGACGGCATTGCTGAAATACGACCTGCCGATCACCTCGGAGGCTTTTTGCATCCGGCTCCTGGAGCGCACCGGCGTCATGCTGACACCCGGCATCGCCATGGACATGGAGGGATACCTGCGCATCGGCTACACGAACGGCGAAGACGTGTTGCGCGCGGGTTTGCAGCGGATTTCGGCCTTTTTGGCAGAGGAAAGGGCCAATTTAGCGGCCTGATGGCTGATTTTTCGCTCGTTTCCTGAAGGAAAGCTTAAAAGACCCATGCGCCAATCGCATGGGTGGCGTGTCGGCTTAGCGCTGTTCCGCATTGCAGCATGGAGCTATAAAACGGCCATCGAAAGACGCGGCGCCACGGAAAGGTGCCGAACAGAGAGCCTCACGAAAGGGGATCATCATGAACATGGCACGTTCCTTCAGCAATTGGCGCAAATACCGTCAGACCGTCAACGAACTCGACCGCATGACCGCACGCGAACTGCGCGACCTCGGCATCGAGCGCTCGGAAATCAAGTCGGTCGCCCGCGCCGCCGTCGGCTTCTGATCGACGCGCTGTCTACCGGCAGAATTTGAAGACGCCCGCCCCTCGGCGGGCGTCTTCGCATGTGCGAAGAGAAACTCTCGAGCTGGGATTGGTTCGGCAAGTTGAGATATTCGATACGCGCATAACGCATAGCTGCTTTGCAAAACAATGCCTATGAAATGATCAAGAATCGCATATAGTCATATTTATCGAAGCAACGTACCTCCTCCCACGAAGCTTCGATGTTGCAGAAGGCCCACTCCTCCTCCCAGGGCCGACTGCGGGAATGGCGACACTCCTCCTCCCAGTCGTCATTCGGTTCTATCGGAAAGCCTGCCGCACCTCCTCCCGCGGCAGGCTTTTCCATTTCTGGACCCTCGTTTCTCCAAAATGAAAAAGGCCGCGGAAACCACGGCCTCTCGAAATCGACGGTACGAAGACGCTTTCAGGCGACGCTTCGAAGGCTCGGCGCGCCGGCATATTGGGCCGCGGGAATCTGCTTCAGCACCTCCAGCGCCAGCGCCCGGGCATTCTCCTGCGCCTTGTCGAGATTGCTGACACGTTTCGCGTCCATCGAATACAGCGTGCCGCCGCAGCCGAACATGTCGCGGAAAGCCGCGCGTTCGATGATCGGCGTTTCGAGCAGATGCACCCGGCGGGCGGCGAGCAGATCCTTGACGGCCGTCATGGCGCGCGTCGTCACCATGGAATTGACGCGGGTGAGCACGACGGAATGGCGAATGCGGATATCAGCCTTGTCTTCAAGATAGTGCAGCAGTTCGATGACGTTTGCGCCGCCTTGCGCATCCATGGCGGAGCCCTGCACGGGGATCAGCACATAGTCGGCATATCCAACCGCCTTGGCCAGCAGCGAGCTGCGCGAACCCGGCAGGTCGATCAGCACGAAATCGGCGCGGGCCTTCTCTTCCTGGAGCTGCCGGTCGATCGTGCTCATGGTGACATAGGGCACAACGTTCAGGCGGTTGCCGAGCAGGCCCTCGGAATTTTCATACCAGCGGGTGATCCAGTGTTGCGGATCGGCGTCGAGCACCGAGACACGGAAGCCGAGGCGGGCGAGTTCGGTCGCGAGCAGCAGCACGGCGGTGGTCTTGCCGGCGCCGCCCTTGGTGTTGGCGAAGGTGATGACAGGCATGATGGTCCCCGGATCGGTTCGTGAGCCGGTCATCGCTCATCACAGCGCACCCCGCATGGTGCTTCGTCATCCTCGCCAATTATGGTTAATGGCGCGTGAAAATCTGGTGTTTTCGCGATGCGGTTTGCGCCCGGAACGGCGCAAAAACAAAAGGATAGACTATCGCCGACGGTCGGCCGCAAGGATTTCGCGGGCAAGCTGGTCGAGCGGCAGGATGCGGTCGACGCCGCCATGGGCGATGGCCTCCTTCGGCATGCCGAAAACCACCGAAGTCGCCTCATCCTGCGCGATGGTATAGGCGCCGGCCTGGTGCATTTCGGCCATGCCGCGCGCGCCGTCGTCACCCATGCCGGTCATGATGACGCCCATTGCATTGCCGCCGGCCGAACGGGCGGCGGACCGGAAGAGCACATCGACGGATGGCCGGTGTCGGGAGACGAGGGGACCTTCGCGCACCGCGACGTGATAGCGCGCGCCCTGCCGCTCCAGCATCATGTGTCTGTCGCCGGGCGCGATCAGCACATGGCCGCGCAGCACCGGATCGCCATGCACGGCCTCCTTGACCTCGACTTCGCAAAGGCTGTTCAGCCGCTTGGCGAAGGCGGCGGTGAATTTCTCCGGCATGTGCTGCACGATGACGATACCGGGAGAATTCGCCGGCAATTGCTCGAGCAGCACGCGCAAAGCCTCGGTGCCGCCGGTCGAAGCGCCGATACAGGCAACCATTTCCGTCGTCTTCGCCATGGCGCGGCCGCTTGGCGGTGGCAGAACGGCGTCAGCCGTGAGTTTTGCCGTCGTGCCGCTTGCAGCAGCCGAGCGCCGGCCATGGCCAAGACGCGCCACGGCAGCACCCTTGACCGCCTCGCGGATGCGCGTGCCGGATTCGGCGAGATGGTCGGCAGCACCGATCTTCGGCTTCAGGATGATATCGACGGCGCCGGCCTCCAGCGCCTGCATCAAGGTTTCGGAGCCTTCCTCGGTGAGCGACGAGCACATGACGACGGGGATCGGCCGCTGCGACATCAGCTTGCGCAGGAAGGTGATGCCGTCCATGCGCGGCATCTCGACATCCAGCGTAATGACGTCGGGGATCTCTTCCTGGATCTTCTTCGCCGCCATGAAAGGGTCGGAGGCGGCCCCCATCACCTCGATCTCCGGATCCTGCTCCAGCACGTGGGTCAGCGCCTGGCGCACGCTGGCCGAGTCGTCGATGATGAGAACGCGGATTTTCTTGACCGGAAGGGGCATCAGATCTTCTTGAAAACCGTGTTGGCGACCTGGCGCACCGGCAGCGTGATGCCGGTGACCGTTTCGGAGTGGCCCACATAGAGGAAGCCGCCGGGCACGAGGCAATCGCACAGCCTCGACAGCACCTTTGCCTGGGTCGGTTTGTCGAAATAGATCAGCACGTTGCGGCAGAAGATCATGTGCATCGGCTCGCCGACCTTGTAGGCGCTATCCATGAGGTTCAGCCGCGCAAAGCCGATCGTCGAGCGCAGGCGCGGATGGATGCGCACCTCGCCGCGCGCGGCATCCCGCGATGTCATGACATATTGGCGCTTCATGTCGGCAGGGACGGGCTGGACCATGTCGCGCGGATAGACGCCGCGTCGCGCCGCCTGCAGCACGTCGGTCGAAAGATCGGTGGCGAGGATGCGGTAGTCGAGACCGGACTGGCCATCGATGAAATCCTGCAACACCATCGCCATCGTATAGGGCTCCGCGCCGATCGAGCAGGCGGCGCTCCACAGCCGCAGCCGCTTGTGGCCGGCGGCCACCATTTCCGGCAGGCCGGTCTCGGCCATGTACTCGAAATGCTTCGGCTCGCGGAAGAAATCGGTCTTGTTGGTCGTCACGGCATCGATGAGGAAGATCGCCTCCTTGTCGATGCCGCCGTGCTTGAAAAGATAGTCGCAATAGTCGTTGAAGTTGGCGATGCCGGTCGCCCGCAGCCGTCGCCGCAGGCGGCCTTCCAGCATCGTCAGCTTCGTGACCGGCATCTTGATGCCGCTATAGTCATAGATGTAGCGCGACAGGGCGTCGAAGTTCCGGCTGCTCAAGCCTTCGTCTGCCCCATGCGCGCGCAATGCTGCTCCCACGCCCGTTCTCCTGAAATTATGCCGTGGCGGCGAGGCGGTTGGCGGTGCCCATCATCGCGACCTCCGCGCCGGAAAACAGGCGCGCAAGATCGACGATGACGACAAAGCCGCCGTTCCGGCGCACCACGCCGGCAATGTAGTCGGAGCGCCAGCGCACGCCGATATCCGGCGCACCCTCGATTTCCTCCTCGCGGAAAGGGATGACCTCGAAGACCCGGTCGGCGACGAGGCCAAGCGTGAGGGTCTTGTCGCCGATCGGCACATCGAGCACGAGGGCCCGCGTGTGCGGCGTCTTCTCCGTCTTCGTCATGCCGAGACGAAGACGCAGATCGATCACCGGCACACCCTGGCCCCGCACATCCCGAAGCCCGAGCAGGTAGTCCGGCCCGTGCGGGATCTTGAAGGCATCCTCATGGTCGAGGATTTCCCGCACCACCGAGACCGGCACGGCAAAGACCTCGTTGTCGAGACTGAAGGTGACGAACTGGGATTCGGAGGATGTGCCGGCCATGATCAAGCGCTTTCCCTGAAGTCTGCGTCATCGGCATCCGGGCCGCCCATCGACATGTCGAGGGCAAAGCCGCGGGCGCGCGCCTGCTGGCTGTTGACGCTGTTGTCGGATTTGCGAACCGGTGCGACGACGGACTTGGCGATCGGGCGGACCGCAACTGGTGCCGGGCGGCGCTGGGCGACTGTCGAGGCGGTGGAAGCGCGGTCGACGCGGAAGAAGGCGATCGAGGTCTGCAATTCCTCGGCCTGGGCGGCAAGCTCTTCCGAGGTGCCGGACATTTCTTCCGAGGCGCCGGCATTCTGCTGGGTCACCTTGTCGAGCTGCTGGATCGCCTCGTTGATCTGCGAGGCGCCGATATCCTGCTCGCGGCAGGCGGCGGAGATTTCCGACACCAGTTCGGCTGTCTTGCGGATATCCGGCACCAGCCGGTTCAGCATTTCTCCCGCTTCGGTGGCGACGGAAACCGTCTGGCCGGAAAGCGCGCTGATTTCGGCGGCTGCCGCCTGGCTGCGCTCGGCGAGCTTGCGCACCTCCGAGGCGACGACGGCAAAACCCTTGCCATGTTCGCCGGCACGCGCTGCTTCCACGGCAGCGTTGAGGGCGAGCAGATCGGTCTGACGGGCGATTTCCTGTACGATGGAAATCTTCTCCGCGATGGTGCGCATGGCGCCGACGGCGCGGCCCACCGCTTCGCCCGAAGCCTCGGCGTCCTTGGCGGACTGACGGGCGATCTTTTCCGTCTGGGCGGCGTTGTCGGCGTTCTGCTTGATGTTGGAGGCCATCTCCTCCATCGAGGCGGAGGCCTCTTCGGCGGAGGACGCCTGTTCCGTCGCGCCCTGCGAGAGCTGTTCGGAGCTTGCCGACAGTTCCTGGCTGCCGGAGGACACGTTGTCGGCGGCCGAAAGCGCATCGGCAACGACGCCGCGCAAACGCTCGACCATGCTTTCCAGCGAAATGCCCAGCGTGTCCTTGTCCGACAGCGGCTTCGGCGTCACGGTCAGGTCGCCATTGGCGATCTGGTCGGCAATCGACGCGGTGGTACGCAGATTTGCGGTCATCACATTGATCGTGTTGACAAGGTCCTTGATCTCGTCGTTCGTCTTGACCTCGACGGTCTGGTTGAGATCGCCGATGGCGACGGCTTGCGCGGCCGACTGGATCTTGCGCAGGCCGGCATTGATGCTGAGCGCGATCCAGGCGGCAGCACCGATGGCGAGCAACAGGGCAACGCCGGATATGGCAAGGATGAGATTGCGGGTCGTGGCATACTGCGCTTCGGTATCCTCGTCCGCCTGCTTCATCAGCCCCTTGTTGCTGTCGATGCGGACATTGATCGTCTCTTCGATCTCGTCCATCAGGCGGCGGCTTTCGCTGCCGACGAGGCGCACGGCCTCGGCCGAATTGCCGGCGGCAACCAGCGACCGCACCTGGTCGTCGATGCGGATGAGCTGCTTTTCCTTTTCGCCGATGGCCTGCCATTGCTGGATGGCGACCGGATCGGTCGACAGGTTGACCAGGGTTGCGAGGGTTTCCTCGAAATGCTGCCGGTTGCGGTCGCTGGATTCGATATGGATCGCGGCCTCGCGGGGATTGCTGGAAAGTGCAAGATTCATCTGCGCGCGGGCCAGGCGAAGCTGGTAATTGGCAAGGTTCTGTGCCGCCTCCAGACGGGCGGACGGGCCGGCGATCATGTTGGTGATCGCCTGGTTGAGCGAGGACAGGCTCATAATGGCGTAGACCGCCGTGCCGGCCATCATCAGGATGATGACGCCGAAGGCGATCGCCAGTTTGAGTTTGATGGTAAAGCGCATTTCGAAGGGCTCCTTTGGTCGCAGATGCCGTATGGTTGGCAGGGCACCCGAGACGACGGGGCCCGTTATGCGCGAAGACCGATACATTCACCCTTCCGCGGACCGCGGGAAGGCGGTCCTTTTGCCAGCGCCTACACACGCCGGGTCGATCTGACGGCGCACCCATCACCGGGCGCGCCGTCCATATTCCTGATCAGGCGCTTTCGCGGAAATCCGCGTCGTCGGCATCCGGGCCACCCATCGACATGTCGAGGGCAAAGCCATTGCCGCGGGCCTTGGCGGCCGTCGGTGCCGGGCGATAGGCTGCCGTGGCGACCGGGCGCTTGGCGGCGACGGGGGTCGCCATCTTCGCGGCGGTGGCCCGCAGCTTGCCGGCATGGTCCTGCTGCTCCCTGCGCGACGCATTGTCGACGCGGAAGAAGGCGATGGAGGCCTGAAGCTCTTCCGCCTGGGCGGCAAGTTCTTCGGAGGTCGCCGACATCTCTTCCGAGGCGCCGGCGTTCTGCTGCGTCACCTTGTCGAGCTGCTGGATCGCCTCGTTGATCTGCGAGGCGCCGATGTCCTGCTCGCGGCAGGCAGCGGAGATTTCCGACACCAGTTCGGCGGTCTTGCGGATATCCGGCACCAGCCGGTTCAGCATTTCGCCCGCTTCGGTCGCGACGGAGACCGTCTCGCCGGAGAGTGCACTGATTTCAGCGGCTGCCGCCTGGCTGCGCTCGGCGAGCTTGCGCACTTCCGAGGCGACGACGGCAAAGCCCTTGCCATGTTCGCCGGCGCGTGCGGCCTCGACGGCAGCGTTGAGGGCAAGCAGATCGGTCTGGCGGGCGATTTCCTGCACGATGGAAATCTTCTCCGCGATGGTGCGCATGGCACCAACGGCGCGGCCGACGGCCTGGCCGGAAGCCTCCGCATCCTTGGACGACTGGCGGGCGATCTTTTCGGTCTGGGCGGCGTTGTCGGCGTTCTGCTTGATGTTGGAGGCCATTTCCTCCATCGAGGCGGAGGCTTCTTCGGCGGACGATGCCTGTTCCGTCGCGCCCTGCGAGAGCGCCTCCGAGCTTGCCGAAAGCTCCTGGCTGCCCGACGAGACGTTGTCGGAGGCCGACAGCGCATCGGCCACGACACCGCGCAGGCGCTCGATCATCGTGTTGACGTGACCAAGCAGATCGCCGAGTTCATCCTTGGTGGAAATCTCGGCAAAGCGGGTGAGGTCGCCATCCGCCACATTCTGCACGACGCCGACGGCGCGGCCGATGCCACGGTTGATCGACAGCACGATCCAGATCGCGGCGATGGTGGCGACGATGAGCGCGATGGTCGCGACCGTCACCATGATCGTGCGGGTGCTTTGGTATTGCGCTTCGGCCGCAGTTTCCGCATCGTTCAGGCGGCCGGCCTCGAGCTTGACGACCTCGTCGAGCAGCTTGTCGATCTCGTTGGTCACCGCGCGGGCATCCGTGGTCGAAACGCGCGTGGCGCCGGCCATGTCGCCGGCCAGCGCCAGCGTGCGGATACGGTCGTCGTCGCGGCGGAAGTCGGCGGTGAAGCCGTCGAGCTTGTTCCACAGCACCTTGCCCTGTTCCGTCGCCTTGCCGAGAACCTCCTGGAAGGTCGCGTCGAATTCCTTGCGGGCGTCGTCGCTCAGGCCGACATAGCGGTTGGTCTCGGTGGGGCTGGTCGAGGACAGCATGTTCTTCTGCTGGCGGATCTGCTGAAGTTGCAGATTGTTCAGTGTCTGGGCGAGTTTCAGGCGCTCGGCCGGGCCGTTCAGCACGTCGCCGAGCGTCGTGTTGAGGCCGCCAAGGCTCATGATGCCATAGGCCGCGGTGCCGATGAGGACGGCAAGCATGAAGCCGAAAGTCAGGAACAGCTTGAGTTTGATGGTAAAGCGCATGGATCTCTCCTGGTGCCTAGTTCGGCGCTGTGGCCGTGCCGGTGCGGTCTCTCTGGGAGGAGAAGATCGCGTGCAGGTTCGGGACGATGATGAATTCGCCGCCGCGCTTGACGAGGCAGCTGATGTAGTCGGCTCGCCAGCGCATGCCGACGCTCGGCGGCGGCTCGCTGGCGAGCCTGGGGAGCGTGGTGACCTCGTTGACCTTGTCGGTGCGGATGCCGATCAGCGTTGCCTCGTCGTCAAGATCGAGTTCGATGACGACGATGCGGCTGTCGATGGTCGTTTCCGTCGCATCCATGCCGAAGGCGAGGCGAATGTCGGCAAGCGGGATGACCTTGCCACGGAAGTTGATGACGCTGGATACGAAGGGCTTGCTGCCCGGCACGTGGGTCTCCGGCAGGAGATCGAGGATTTCCTGCACGACGGTCGCCTCGATGGCGAAGGTCTCGCCGTTTAGATTGAAGGTGAGAACCGAGAGGTCCTCCTCCTCGCCCCAGATGGCGTCATAGTCGATTTTTCGTGCCGCTTCGCTCATCCTGCCGCCCGCAATTGCGCCTCCTGCTGTTGTCCGGCCGCGACGAGATGGGTGACGTCGAGGATCAGGGCGACGCTGCCATCGCCAAGGATGGTCGCGCCCGAGAAGGTGACGACGTCATGGTGCAGCTTGGACATGGATTTGATGACTGTCTGGTGATCGCCGATGATCTGGTCGACGACGAGCCCGACGCGCTCCGAGCCGGTCGAGATGACGACGACCTTCTGGTGCGGATCGGGTTGCGTGCCGGTGCGGAAAAGTTCGCGCAGCCGGAGGAACGGCACGAGGCTGTCGCGCAGCGAGATGAAGCTGCGCCCGCGCGAGCGCAGGTCGTCTTCGAGCGACAGTTCCAGGCATTCTTCCACTGCCGAAAGTGGGATGACGTAGCAGCCCTGGCCGACACGGACGAGCAGGCCCTCGATGATCGCAAGCGTCAACGGGATGCGCAACGCGACAGTCGAGCCTTCGCCCGGCTTGCTGGTAATGTCGATCGTGCCGCGCAGCGCCTCCACCGTCTTCTTCACCACATCCATGCCGACGCCGCGGCCGGAGAGGTTGGTGACGGTTTGAGCTGTGGAAAACCCCGGCTGGAAGATGAGCTGGAGCAGGTCCTGGTCGGTCAGCGTCGCGCCCGGCTGGATGATGCCCGAGGCTTCCGCCTTGGCGCGCACCCGCTCGCGGTTGATGCCGCGGCCGTCGTCCTTGATGGTGATGATGACCTCGCCGCCCGTCTGGTGCGCCGAGAGAATGACCTTGCCCTTGGCCTCCTTGCCGGCGGCAAGGCGCTCTTCCGGCTGTTCAAGGCCGTGGTCGATCGAATTGCGCACGAGATGCACGAGCGGATCGGCGAGGCGATCGATGACCGTTTTGTCGACCTCGGTGCTCTCGCCCTCGGTGATGAGTTCGATTTCCTTGCCCGTCTCACGCGAAAGATCGTGCACGAGGCGGCGGAAGCGGCTGAAAAGGCTGGCGACCGGCATCATGCGCAGCACCATCATCGTGTCGCGCAATTCGCCGGACAGCCGCTCGATTTCTTCGGAAACGGAGCGCAGGCCGAGATCGGCCGCCGTGCCGGCAAGCTGGGTGAGGCGGGACTGGGCGATGACAAGTTCGCCGACGCGGTCCATCATCTCGTCGAGCCGCTCGGCCGGGACGCGGACGTTTTCCGCGGATTTCGCCTGCTTGGAATCGTTGGCGGCCTGCACGGCCGGCGCTTCGCGCTCGGTGACGACCACGGCTTTTGCGACCGGCATGTCGACAAGAGCAGTAGCCGGCGGATCCACGGCGACTTCCATGATCTCCAGCGCCATGTCGTCCATGACGAAAATGAACACGTCCTCGATATCGCTGCGCGGCTTTTCGGTCTTCAGCGTCACATCCCAGGCAAGGTGGATGCCGCGCGGGTCGAGGGTGGCAAGCTCCGGCACCTTCGTCGTGTCGGCGATGATCCGGCAGTCGCCGAGGTCGCGCATCTCATCAAGCAGGCCGAGCGGATTGGTGCCGTTCGCCATGGCGTTGGCCGGCAGACTGAAACGGATGCGCCATTCGCGCAGGCCGCCCGCCTTTTCGACAACCGGATTGGTCGCGATGACGGTGGTGATGGGGGTAGGGGAGCCGGCACCGTTGACCGCGCGGTGCAGGTTATCGAGCAGGGCGGCGCTCATCGCGTCATGGTCGCCGTTCGGCGTTTCGAGCAGCGCACGCATATGGTCCTGTGCGGACAGCACCGCCGAGACCAGTTCGTGCGTTGCGGGCACATCGCCCTTGCGCACCCGGTCGAAGGCGGTTTCGCAATGGTGGGTGAAGGCCGCGAGCGCCTCGAAGCCGAACATCGCGCCGGAGCCCTTGAGCGTGTGCAGCCCGCGGAAGACCGCGTCTATCTGGTCGCGGTCTTCGAGGCTGCGCGTGAGATCCAGCAGGCCGGACTCGATCTGTTCCAGCAGTTCGGCCGCTTCTGTCCGGAAGACTGAGATCGGGTCCGGGTTGTTCATTTGCCGAGAACCTTCTTGGCGATCTTGACCAGGCTTTCCGGATCGAACGGTTTGGTGAGCCAGCCGGTGGCGCCGGCTGCCTTCGCCTGGGCCTTGATTTCGCCGTCGGATTCGGTGGTGAGGAAGATGACCGGAACGCCGGTATGCGCGGGCAGCTTGCGCAGCTCGCGGATCATGGTCAGGCCATCCATGTTCGGCATGTTGAGGTCGGTCACGACGAGGTCGTATTCGCCGGCCTTGAGTTTGTTCAGGCCGTCGAGGCCATCGACCGCTTCGGTTACCGCATAGCCGGCATTGCTGAGGGTGACCCGTGTCGTCAGCCGGATGCTGGCGGAATCGTCAACGGTCAAGATTTTCGCGGACATCAATTCGTCTCCTGATGCAACCAGAAATGTGCGGCCTCGGGCGTCATGTCATCGAGGAAACCGCCACGCTTCAGCACGTCGTAAAGGTCTCCCGTCGCGGGCCGGGCAAGTAGAACCCGCCCTGCTTTCATTTCCGCCTGTTTGCGCGCGGCCGTCACGAGCTGGACAAAGCTGAGGTCGATCTGCGCCTCTTCATCAATATCCAGAACGGTGGTCGTATTTTTATTTAGAAAATCCAAGATCAACTCCTGGACTGCCAATATATTCTTGATGGTGAGCGTCGCCGGTAAGGTTAACGGCGCGTCACCGGGCAGGGGCGATGACATGGAGACCTCGAGATGCGTTTTTGAGGAAAGTATTTCCCGCGACAGATTCCCCGGTCAGGCTTAATGAACGGTAAAGCGCGGTTGCTAAATTCACCCATTGGTAGTCCGTTTGAAAAAATACACCGGCTCCCGCAACGGCAGGTAAATAAGCTAAATTATTGTTTTAAAAATAAAATTAGAAATTTAGACACGATAGATATTATTTCTAAATCCCTAATTCTAGGGATGGCTACATCTTCGGGTAGTGGAGCGAAAAAGGCCTCGATGTCGCCGGATTTTACTCCATAAGGAAAAGCGAATTTACTGGGCGTTACATTGTTCTCCCTAGGGTGCTTTCACGGATTCTTGTGAGTGGGGTATAGCGTGTCAGGAACAACGAGCGCAGTTCGCATCGAGCGGCAGACGGCGGAGTCAGAGCTCGTGTCCCGTCTCGAAGGGGCGCGTTCCCGCATCGAGCAGCGGTTCCTCGATGGCGGCGTGGTGCTGCTCTCTGCGCTCGATCTCCTGAACCGCATGGTTGCATCGCTGGAAAAACTCTCCGGCTCCCTCGACGACGAAACCGCCGAGGCGACGATCGCCCGGCTTGTCGCGACCATCGACCAGCTGACGGCACTGCCCGGCATCGAAGAAACGCGCCAGCAGCGCCTCGCCAGCATCGCCGTCACGGAAAAGTCGCTTGGCGGTTACATCGCCGACATGCAGGAGACGTTGCGCTATCTGCGCACCTTCGCGACCACCGCAAAGATCACCGGCGCCGCCATTCCGGATTTTTCCGGCTTCGCGGACGAGATTCTCGAACGCATCCAGTTCGGTTCCGGCGCGGTCAGTGCGCTCGGCACGAAGATCGGCACGCTCGGCAGCGTGATCGACGCCGCTTCGGCCGGAGGCGGGCAGGCGCTGGAGCGCTTCCATCGCAGCGTTCCCGACATTGCCGGAAACCTCTCGCGCAACGCGGCGGACCTTACCGCCCAGCGCCGCCATCTGTCGCAGCTCGCCGGCAAGGTCGGCGCCTCGGCGCGCCGGGTGCAGGGCAAGGTGGCCACCACGCTCTCGTCCATGCAGATCGGCGACATCACGCGCCAGCGCATCGAACATTGCCAGTCCGCCTTCAGCTTCCTCGATGAGTATCTTGAGGCGTGCGCGCTGGATGCCGCGGCGGCCGGGCGTCTCACCGCGCTGGTGCGTCACCTCGTGCATGAACAACTCATCGAAATCGCCAGCGATTTCGAACGGGAATGCAAAACCGTCGTCGGCACGATCCACAGCTTCGGGGCGGATATCGATGGCCTGATGGTGCTTCACGGCGACATGGATGCCGGCGACGGCCGTTCTGCCGACCGCGCCATGCGCACGCTGGAAGCTGATATCACCGCCGCACGCGCCGTGGTGGGAGATATCGAGCAGGCGGCCGACAAGGCCAATGCGCTTGGCTCCAATACGGTCGAGACCGTGCAGGAACTGCTGAAGGGCGTGAAGACCATTCAGCTCGTGCGTACCGACATCCATTACATGGCGCTCAATACCAACCTGCGTTGCGGCAAGCTCGGCGAAGAGGGGCGGGCGATCAATGTCGTGACGGCGGAGTTGCGCACCTTCTCCGGTCAGCTCGACGATACAGCCGAGCGCATCCTGACGACGCTGCAATCGCTGGAAGGCGACGCCTGCAAGCTGGGCGAGGCGGGCGCCACCGCAGGCGGTTCGCTTGATACGCATCTCGCAGAGGTGCTGGAGCATATCCGCCGTGCGGGTGACCGCATGGAGGAGGACATGGAGGCCTTGCGCGCCTGCGGCGCGGATATGTCCGCCAAGGCGGGCCGGATCATCGGCGACCTCGACTTCAACGCCGAACTCGGCGACGTGCTGGCCGATTGCTCGGCGCGCGCGGGCGAGCTGGCCGGCCACGACCTGCCTGACACGGCCGGCCTCGAAGATGCGCTTGCCGATCTCGGCAGCCGCATCGCGCGCACCTATACCATGGTGTCCGAGCGCGAGGTGCATGCCCGCATCTTCGGAACGGCGGTCGAGACGCCCCCGGCACCCGCCGTCGCCCAGAGCGACGAAGACCTCTTCGACGACGCCCTGTTCTAGGCGCCTGATCCGGCATCGACGCACCGTTTCCCCGGCCGGTCTTTCCGATCGATCTGCCGCAGTCAGTTTCATTGTATTTTTGAAAATATACCGCTGGCCAAGCCACAAATGTCGATATATTCAAGGAGATATCACGCTGCCGGACAGGCAGGAAAGGGAGAACAGAAATGAACCGTCGCCTGCTTCTGAAACTTGTCGTCGCCGCCTTTGCCAGCTTCCCGCTCGCCCTGCCGGCCGCGGCCGCGGAAAAGGTCACCGTCTTCGCCGCCGCGAGCCTCAAAAACGCGCTGGATGCGGCAAATGCCGCCTGGCAGAAGGAAAGCGGCAACGAAACGACGGTCTCCTATGCTGCAAGCTCGGCGCTCGCCAAGCAGATCGAGGCGGCAGCGCCTGCCGACCTGTTCATTTCGGCTGACCTGGCCTGGATGGATTACGTCGCCGAAAAGAAGCTGATCAAGGACGACACCCGTTCCAACCTGCTCGGCAACCGCATCGTTCTCGTGGCGCCGAAGGACAAGGCGACGACCGTCGAGATCAAGGACGGTTTCGACCTCGCCGGCCTCGTCGGTGACGGCAAGCTCGCCATGGGCGCGGTCGACAGCGTGCCCGCCGGCAAATACGGCAAGGCGGCGCTTGAGAAGCTCGGCGTCTGGTCCGCCGTCGAAGGCAAGGTCGCGGGTGCGGAAAGCGTGCGTGCGGCCCTCGCGCTCGTCTCGCGCGGCGAGGCACCCTACGGCATCGTCTACCAGACGGACGCCGCCGCCGATCCGGGCGTTGCCGTCGTCGGCACTTTCCCGGAAGACAGCCACCCGCCGATCATCTACCCGGTCGCCATCCTGACGGAATCGAAGAGCGCTGCCGCCGCCGCCTATCTCGATTTCCTTAAGTCGGACAAGGCCGCACCCTTCTTCACCGAGCAAGGCTTCACCATCCTGAAGTGACACGAGCCTCGCAACAGCCCCGGGCGCTAAACCCGGGGCTCGTTGTGTTGACAAATCGCACCCCGCGCACTTCGTCATCCTCGGGCTTGACCCGAGGATCCACGCGGCGCCAGTTGCATGGATGGTCGGGTCAAGCCCGACCATGGCGGAGGGAAGGTTTTCGGGCCTTGTCGACGGTCTGGCTCGGTCCTGATGCCCGGGCCACTTGTATTTCGAAGGAACCCCGCGTGGACTGGCTTGCGTTGAGCGACGAGGAATGGACGGCGATCCGGTTGAGCCTCAAGGTCTCGACGGTTGCGGTTCTCGTCAGCCTGCCGCTCGGCATCCTGGTTGCCCTTGCCCTCGCGCGCGGCCGCTTCTGGGGCAAGTCGCTGTTGAACGGCATCGTCCACATGCCGCTGATCCTGCCGCCGGTCGTCACCGGCTTCCTGCTGCTCGTCCTGTTCGGCCGGCGCGGCGCGATCGGCTCCCTGCTCGACGAATGGTTCGGCATCGTGCTGTCCTTTCGCTGGACGGGGGCAGCGCTTGCCTGTGGCGTCATGGGCTTTCCGCTGATGGTGCGCTCCATCCGCCTCTCCATCGAGGCCGTGGACCGCAAACTGGAGGAAGCGGCCGGCACGCTCGGCGCAAGTCCCCTCTGGGTCTTCCTCACCGTCACCCTGCCGCTTATCCTGCCCGGCGTCATCGCCGGCATGATCCTCGCCTTCGCCAAGGCCATGGGCGAATTCGGCGCGACCATCACCTTCGTCTCCAACATTCCCGGCGAAACGCAGACGCTGTCGGCCGCCATCTACACCTTCACCCAGGTGCCCGGCGGCGATGCCGGCGCCATGCGGCTGACGCTGGTCGCCATCGCCATTTCCATGGCCGCGCTGCTCGCCTCGGAGGTTCTCGCCCAGCGCATCGGCCGCAAGGTGCACCTCGAATGAGCCTGATCGTCGAAGCACGCCACCGGCTCGGCGATTTTTCGCTCAATGCGGCCTTTACCTCCGATGGCGGTGTCACCGCGCTCTTCGGTCGCTCCGGCTCGGGCAAGACCTCGCTCGTGCGTATCATCGCCGGCCTGACGCGCCCGAAGGAGGGCCGCGTTCAGCTGGGCGACGCTGTGCTGGTCGATACGTCTCGTCGCCTCTTCGTGCCGCCGCACCGCCGCCGCTTCGGTTATGTCTTCCAGGAAGCGCGCCTTTTCCCGCACCTGACGGTGCGCCAGAATCTCGATTACGGCCGCTGGTTCTCTCCGAAAAGCGCGCGCACGGAAAATCCGGGCCGCATCGTCGATCTGCTCGGGATCGGCGACCTGCTGGGCCGGCAGCCGGCCAATCTCTCCGGCGGCGAAAAACAGCGTGTGGCCATCGGCCGCGCCTTGCTCGCTTCCCCCCGTCTCCTCCTGATGGACGAACCGCTTGCGGCTCTCGACGAGGAGCGCAAGGCGGAAATCCTGCCCTATCTGGAGCGCCTGCGCGACGAAGTCGGCATTCCCATCGTCTATGTCAGTCATTCCGTCGCCGAAGTCGCCCGTCTTGCCGACAAGGTCGTGTTGATGGCCGGCGGCCGCATCGAGGCGATCGGCCCGGCCTCGGACGTGCTCGGCGGCCCGCGCCTCACCTCGGCCATGGAACGCCGTGAGGCCGGCAGCGTGCTCACCGGCCGCGTGGAGACGCGCGACGCCGCCCATGGCCTCGCCACCATCCGCCTCGACGGCGGTGCCGCCATCCTCGTGCCCGGCGCCACCGTCTCGCCCGGCGAGACGGTGCGTGTGCGCATCCCCGCCCGCGATGTCATGGTGGCGACGGTGCGTCCGGAAGGCTTGAGCGCGCTCAACATTCTCGAGGGCATGGTCGAGGCTATCGAACCGGACGGGGAGGGCATGGCGAGCCTGCGCATCGCTTGCGGTGGGGATCACGTACGTGCCCGCATCACCGCGCTCTCCGTCGAGCGCCTCGGTCTCGTGCTCGGCCTTGCCGTTCATGCCGTCATCAAGACGGTAGCGCTGGAATAGAATTGTTGCAGACGTGAGCCTCGAACCCTTCCACCAGATTTGTCATCGAACGTGAAGAGGTGGATGGCGATCAGGGCGGAGAACCGATAGCTTATGGTGACGAACAGCCTGCTTTCGGAGAGACGAGCCGATGCTCCATCACGTTGAGATCTATGTGTCCAACCTCGATACCTCGCGAACTTTCTGGACGTCCCTGCTCGCACAGATCGGCTATGAAGAAAGTGGTCGTTGGGAGGATGGTTTCACGCTCGGCCATGGGAACGATGCCTATCTGACATTCGTGCAGGTGGCGGAAAAGCATGCCCTTCGGCCCTATCACCGAAGCGGCGTTGGCCTCAACCATCTTGCTTTTCGCGTAGAGGATAGGGAGACGGTCGACAGGCTCAGGCATTTTTGCCGGGAGAACGGCGTTTCCTGCCTTTATGACGATCGATACCCGTTCGCAAATGGCGGAAGCGATTACTACGCGCTGTTCATCGAAGATCCGGATCGGATCAAGGTTGAATTTGTCGCCGCCTCCGATGCCGACCGAGAATGACGCGCTTGAAAAAAAATCAATCGGCCAGGTTGGCGACGAGCCAGCCGATATCGTCGGCCAGCGCCGCGCGCGCCTTCTCTTCCATCGCGTGGTAATGGGTGATCAGCGCCTCGCCGAAGGGTGTCAGCACAGCGCCGCCGCCCTGTTTGCCGCCACGCTGCGATTCCACCACGGGCTCCTTGAACAGCCGGTTCATCTCATCGACGAGCAGCCAGGCGCGGCGATAGGACATGTCCATCGCCCGCCCGCCTGCGGAAATCGAGCCGGTCTCCCGGATATGCGCAAGAAGCTCGATTTTCCCACGTCCGATCCGTCCCTCCGGCTCGAACTGGAGCCGGAAGATGAGCGTCGGTTGGCTTTTGGCAAGTGCTGACATGAAAAGGGCCCGTATGAATACGGGCCCAGATATAACAGTGTTTTTGGCCGAGGAAAGCTTAGGCCGCGCGCTTCAGCGCATCGCCGAGGATCGAGACGATGTCCTCGAAATGCTTCTTCTCCGCAATCAGCGGCGGCGAGAAGGCGATGATGTCGCCGGTCACGCGGATCAGCAGGCCCTTCTCGAAGCAATCGACGAAGACGTCATAGGCGCGGGTGCCCGGTGCGCCGTCGCGCGAGGCCAGCTCAATGCCGGCAATCAGCCCGATCGTGCGGATGTCGATGACATGCGGCAGGCCCTTCAGCGAATGCATCGCCGTCTGCCAGTCGTCCTCGAGGTCGGCAGCGCGGGTGAGCAGGCCCTCGTCGCGGTAGATGTCGAGCGTCACAATGCCGGCGGCGCAGGCGGCCGGATGGCCGGAATAGGTGTAGCCATGGAACAGTTCGATGGCGTTTTCCGGCCCATGCATCAGCGCATCGTGCACCTTGCGGCTGGCAAACACTGCGCCCATCGGGATCGCGCCGTTGGTGAGGCCCTTGGCGGTGGTGACGAGATCGGGCGTCACGCCGAAATAGTCGGTGGCGAACGCGGCGCCGAGACGGCCGAAGCCGGTGATGACCTCGTCGAAGATCAGCAGGATGCCGTGTTTGTCGCAGATCGCACGCAGCTTTTCGAGATAGCCCTTCGGCGGGATCAGCACGCCCGTGGATCCGGCGACCGGCTCGACGATGCAGGCCGCGATGGTTTCCGCGCCGTGCAGCGCAACCAGCCGCTCCAGATCGTCAGCAAGCTCCACGCCATGCTCCGGCTGGCCTTTCACGAAGGCGTTCTTGGCAAGGTCATGCGTGTGGCGCAGATGGTCCGAGCCCGCCAATTGCGGGAAGACGCGGCGGTTGTTGAGAATGCCGCCGACGGAGATGCCGCCGAAGCCGACGCCGTGATAGCCGCGCTCGCGGCCGATCAGACGCGTGCGTGTGCCCTGGCCGATGGCGCGCTGATAGGCGATGGCCATCTTCAAGGCCGTATCGACCGATTCGGAACCCGAACCGGTATAGAACACGCGGTCGAGCTTGGCGCCGTCCGGGCCGGGTGCGATTTCCGCCAGGCGCTCGGCGAAGTCGAAGGCGATCGGGTGGCCCATCTGGAAGGAGGGCGCAAAATCGAGCTGCGTCAGCTGGCGCTCGACTGCGGAGGCGATCTGCCGGCGGCCGTGGCCGGCGTTCACGCACCAGAGGCCGGCGGTGCCATCGAGGACCTGGCGACCATCGGCGCTCGTGTAATACATGCCCTCGGCGCTGGCGAGCAGGCGCGGTGCTGCCTTGAACTGGCGGTTGGCGGTAAAGGGCATCCAGTAGCTGTCGAGCACCGGTTCATTGGGCTTGTTGTGAACGTTCATGGCAATCTCCTCTGATTGGGGCGATTGACGCCATGATTTGCGATGCCGAACAAGTCCTTTTCTGGTTGACGCCAAGCGATTGAAAATAAAGGATATGGAGAGCGAGGTTTTCGCTATTTCGAACATCTAGAACAGGAAATGCCATGTCGGTCGATATCGGAGGCAGGCTGCGTCACCTGCGCATGGCCCACAATCTCTCGCAGCGCGAACTCGCCAAACGCGCGGGCGTCACCAATTCGACGATCTCGCTGATCGAATCGAACGCCTCAAACCCCTCCGTCGGCGCGTTGAAGCGCATCCTCGACGGCATTCCGATCGGCCTTGCCGAATTCTTCGCCTTCGAGCCGGACCGTCCGAAGAAGGCATTCTACCGTGTCGACGAACTGACCGAGATCGGCAAGGGCGGAATTTCGTACCGCCAGATCGGTGACAACCTGTTCGGCCGCAGCCTGCAGATCCTGAAGGAATGTTACCAACCCGGCGCCGACACCGGCAAGGTGCCGCTGGCGCATGACGGGGAGGAGGGCGGCATCGTGCTCTCGGGCCGCCTCGAAGTGACCGTTGACGATGAGCGCCGCATCCTCGGCCCGGGCGACGCCTACTATTTCGAAAGCCGCCGCCCGCACCGCTTCCGCTGCGTCGGCCCGGTGCCCTGCGAGGTCATCAGCGCCTGCACCCCGCCGACCTTCTGAGCAGCCTCATAAAATGCAAAAAGCCCGCCGGAGGCGGGCTTTTCAAAGATTGGACCGGATCAGGCCTGCGGCGTCGTGTTGTCTTCGACAGGCGCGCCGGGGCCGTTCTTCTTGATCGAGTCGATGGCGTTCTGTGCGCTGGCCTTGCTGGAATAGCCTTCCGTCGCGAACATCACTTCGCTGTTGTACTTGAAGCGAACGCGATATTCGCCAGCCTTGTCCTTGTAGATCTCGAACTTGTGCGCCATGGACGTTTCTCCCTGCAGGTGAATCACCTGTGCAAAGTGCCAGTCGAGTAAACGGCTGACAAGAGGGGCGGACAGGCCATACCCTGTAAAGCCACTCGCAGCTTGCCGTGCTATTCGACTGGCCCGCGAAGACATTTGACCCTTCCACACAATCGGCTGCCGACGAGAGCCTATTCCGTGGGGTTCTGGCTCCCGGCGAGCGCTTCAGAACGGTAAAGTGTTCCCGCTGCTCGACCATCGAAAGCCTGATCCTGCAGCACTGGAACGGGCGACGTCAGCAGGAGTTTCACCGTCAGATCGCAATCCTCGCAGAGGCTCTTCTGCAACCTCTCCAGACTGGCCTGATGTCGTTTGTCGGACACGAGGTTAAGCTCATCCCGTTTGGTTTCAAATTCCTTTGGGCTGATATAGCCCAGTGTCGAATGGCGGCGCTTCGGTTTCAGAACAGCTCGATGTCATCCAACACATCCGCTCTGGCGTCGTTCCTCGTGCGGTAACCTTTCACGCCGTTCTCATCGTTTTCAATGATGAGCAGCAACTCTCCATTGCGGCGTGGTCCCAGACATTTCCAGAGCGACGCATCGAGCAGGCAATGTGTTGGTCGTATGTGGATCTGGAACCACTCGTTTGTCTATTGGTTGTTGGTTTCCCTGATGGGAATGGTGCAGCAACCTTTCTGGCTTTTCTCGACGCCAGATTGCCACGATCAGCGCATCTGGGACGAGCCGTGCCGTCATGTTGGCATTCTTGGCATTGTCTTCAGAATCATCGCCGCACTCCGCGAGTTTCGGAGTGCGAACTTTTTTCCGATGGCCGCATTTGTTTAAGCTGGAGACTTTGCAGTAAGTCGGCGTGGCTTCACCAGGCGCTCAGCCCACCATCGACAATGATGTTTTGCCCGGTAACGTAGCTGGCTGCATCGCTCACGAGGAAGAGCAGAGCACCGGTCATTTCCTCCGGCTTGGCCATGCGTCCCAGCGGCACG
Source organism: Shinella kummerowiae (assembly GCF_009827055.1). Lineage (GTDB taxonomy): Bacteria > Pseudomonadota > Alphaproteobacteria > Rhizobiales > Rhizobiaceae > Shinella > Shinella kummerowiae. The sequence continues at coordinate 17,196 of NZ_WUMK01000013.1, read as the reverse complement.
CGAGCACTGTATTTTTCGCGGAAGACATCGTTTTGGCCACTTTCGACGCCGCCGGGCGTCAGGGCGTTCACTCGCACGCCGTGAGGTGCCCAATAAGTCGCGAAGTATTTCGTCAGTCCAATAACCCCAGCTTTGGAGGCACTGTAGACGGCTGGAGTATTGATCGGTCCCCCGAGGTAGTCGGAACCTTCATAAATGCGAGGATCGGGAGCATAAACCCCATAGATCGATGCGGTCTGGACGATGCTGCCACGTCCCTGCCTAGCCATGTATCCACCGCAGTTCCGAGCCACCATAAACATGGCATCCAGATTGATACGCATGACTTCGTGCCAGACGTCCATGGAGAAGGCTTCCACCGGGTCGAAGAATCGGCGCAACTCGTTCGGTTTGGTTGCGGCATTATTGTGAAGAATATCTAACCGATTGTAGTAGCTGGTGACCTTTTGCACCATTGCGACGATCTGATCCTCGTTGGCCAGATCAATGCCGATGGCAAGTGGGTTTCCCGGGAGTTCATGGGCGACCGCATCGGCTCCCTCCTGACTACGGTCGGCAACCACCACGTTCGCTCCCGCGGAGGCCAGGGCGTGGCAGAAATGCCGGCCGAGAAAACCCGCTCCCCCAGTGACAACGGCCACTCTGTCGCTCAGATCGAACTGGGCTGGAAAGTAACTCATTTCGCTTCCCTTTGCTGCATGATCATCTTTACGATGGCGAAATCCATTTCTTCATCGATGTCAGCGGAACGATTCCGCGGCATGACGTAGAGTTGGGTATCTGGATAGAATACCTTCGGATCTTTGCTTAGCGCATCGCGTCGCCAACCATAGATCGAAGCATTCATATCATAGCATTCCGGGCTATCCTGACGGCGCAGGACCGGTTTCGATAGCTGCTTGCTTAGCTGGACGGTTCCGTCCAGCGTTCGTTCAACGAGATTGAAATAGGGGGAGCGATGGGCTGGCGTGCCGGTGATAACGCAGCTTGTGCCGGTCTCAATCAGCAGGTTGGCGCAGGCCTGAATATCCTCCGGCAATCTTAGGGGCGAGGTTGCGTCCAAATCGATCAGATAATCAGCCTCGACACCTAGGCGGGCCTCAGCCTCTGCCAGGGCATGAAGTATTGCCGGCAATTTGCCAGCGGTGTCGGATGCCAGTTCGTCGGGGCGCTTGATGAGCAAGTCGGCACCATACTCGTGCGCAACACCGAGAATCTCTTCACTGTCGCTGCTGATCGCTATCGCTGCAAAAAGCCCTGTCGCCTTGGCCTGGGCGATTGAATGGCCGATCAACGGCTTTCCCATCAGCATGCGAATGTTCTTGCCCGGAACCCCTTTGGAGCCTCCGCGGGCGCAGATGGTGCAGATGAATTTCGGCGTCTCGGTCATAGAGGGGCTATCCTGTCAGCCAATGTCACGGCGGCAATTCCTTCATCCCAATTGCACGGGCCGGTTTCGCCGGCCAGCACCGCTTGGTGCAGTCGTTTATAGGTCTCATCGGGGGCGACTGGAATGGTCTCGTGCTCTCCATTGATGCTGATTATGGACTTGACCAGGTCCGCCTCGATTGTACCGGTATCTGTTATCACCACCCAATGCCGGCGGGGTTGCCGATCAAGATAGTTTAAATGGATCGTGATCAAGGGACATGAAGCTGACGACAGGATGGCCGTGGCTACGTCCTCGCTATCGATCGTAACGGAACCTACCCGCGCGCTGTGGCTTGCTATGAGCGAAAGCGGGCCGAATACATGCTGCGCTAGATCAAGCTCATGCGAAAGATCCCGCACCACGCCACCTCCCCTCTCCTTGCTTGCGGAATAGGTGGACAGCATGTCTCGCCCAGGGCGCCATTGGGACAAATGCTGGCCGGCGACAATGTTGGCCGCGAAAACCTTTTTTCCCTCCAACGCCTTTCGCAAGGCTATAATCACTGGATGGAACCTGAGATTATAAGCAACCCGGACTGAAGGACGTGGCTCCGGGATATCACCTGCGGGGACTGTTGCAAGAAGCGGCTTTTCCACCAAAATCGGCTTGGTATACCCGCGCTCTAAGAGGGCATCAATATCTGCGCCATGGCGACTCGTCACGCTCGCGACAATCACAAAGTCCGGCAAGAAATCCGCCAGCGCTTCATTGAGGACCGTGAAGCTGCGATGTTTTTCGACTGGTCGGGTGGACAGTATGGCTATGTCGTGTCCAGCGGATGCCAGAAGGCGGGCGTGGCGGTTCCCGATCGAGCCATTGCCGATAATCAGAATTCGCATAAATTTGCCTAGATTTTGAATGTGGACTTCAGCCAGGACGTTGCGAGCAGCTCGTGGCCGACCGGCGATAGATGCATCCCATCCTTGTTTAAGGTGGCTCCGGTGCTTCTGCCCCACATAAGTCGGTCAACATCCAATACTCTGGCCCCGACTTGGTTCGCGACATTCATCGTTTCCAGGTTGTATGCTGTAAAGTTCTGACAGATCCCCGGAGTTGCCGGCCAGAACCTCTCCGGAACTACGATCGTCGTCGTAAAGGTGAGACTTTTTGCATTCGCGGATCTCGTTATTTGTGCGATCTGGTGGAGGTTCGCGGTGAATTTCTGAATCGGGACATAGGAAAAATTTGGAAAGGCTTCGACGAGAGCACTTCGATATTTATTGCTGAAAGCCAAAACTTCTTTGGAAATGTCGTCCGGTAACAGACCGACCGCGAGTCGCTGCTCATCCATATACATCCGAATTGCACAATCATTGAGGCCGAGATGCACCAGCACATGGGCATCTCTTACAGATTCTGGATATTCAGATAGCAACCCTACTAGGTTGTCCGTCGTGAAATAGCGTTCGCAGTGAGCCCAGACGGAGGCCCCCTGAAGGGTCGGCGCCGCTTGCAAACGGGCATTGATGATGCCGGGATAGGTCTGCTCAAGATTTCCAGGAAAGGCATCCATTTCCTCCGGTCGAGGCAAGGCAAGCGAGTCGGCGAATATTGCTACACGCGTCCCGGCATCGCGCGCGCCGCGATCCATAATTGCCTTGTGGAACTTGATAGCTTCACGCCGTCGCCCCTGCTCATTGGCTACAATTCGTTTTTTCAACGCGGCTGCCGGCGCGATCGTCGTCAGAAGCTTGCGACATAGGTCAAACCACCGCACGGCTTCATCCATCCTGCCTTTTCCTGCGGCTGCGTGCGCTGCGGCTATGACGGTTCCGACTCCATCGGGGAACGACAGCTCGGCTGCTGACGCCAAAATAGGCGATGCTTCGTTCATTCATCACTCTCCAAAGCAAGTATCGCGCTGCTAGGGATGTTGACTAGGCGCTGTTCTATGGCGCGGGCAACCGGCAGGGGCATAGAGGGACTCGATACGTACATCGGAAGGTCACACATCAGGGCCCAGCAGGGACGTGTCATCAAACCAGCATCGTTGGTCACGGCGAGGAAATTGTCGCGGTCACCGGCCTCATCAAGAATGACAGCGTTCAGCCAGTAATTGCTCTTCGAACCCTCGGGTTCGACGAAAAAGCGAAGCCCCTCGACACCTTCGAACGCTTGTCTATAGCGCTCGGCGAGGCGGCGTTTGGCAGCGAGGAAGGTCGGCAACTGTTCCAACTGTGCGCAGCCGAGCGCCGCGTTGAGGTTAGGCAGGCGGTAGTTGTAGCCAAGTTCATCGTGCCAGAAGGCCCAGCGGTGAGGACGCTTGGCGGTCGTCGTCAGATACTTAGCGCGAGCGCCGAGTTCTTCGTCATTGGTCAGAATCGCTCCACCGCCGCCAGTGGTGATAATCTTGTTACCGTTGAAACTGGTGATGCCGATCTTGCCCCGGCCACCGAGCGGACGTCCGTTCAGCAGGGAGCCGAGCGATTCTGCGGCGTCTTCGACGATCGGAATGCCCCATTTTTCCCCGACTTCGAGCAGCCGGACGATTGCCATCGGATGGCCGAAGGCGTGCATCGGTACGACGGCTGCTAGTCGACGGCCGGTCTCTCTGTTGATTGGACCATTCTCTCCCGGATCGGCAATCTCCGAGAGCCAGGCATCGAGCGCGTCAGGATCAAGCCCCAGCGTTTCCATGGTGCTGTCGATGAAGTGGGGAATGGCACCGCAATAGGCCACTGCATTGGCCGTTGCCGCAAAAGTCAGTGCCGGGATAAGAACCTCATCGCCCGGCTTCACGCCGACGAGCATCAGGGCGATATGAAGGGCGGCCGTGCCGTTGACGGCGGCGACTGCGCGATGAACACCGAAGGCCTCCGCCAGTTCCTTTTCAAAACGGTCGACATAGGCGCCGACTGAGGAGACCCATCCGGTGTCGAGGCAGTCCTTGACATAGTCCCATTCCGCGCCGGCAAAGCGTGGCTCGTGCAGGGCGACAGAATTGCCGGCGGGCGCCGCAATCTCACGTAGGATCTTGACGGCGCTTTGAACATCTAGTTTCGCCATGTCAGATACCGTAGGTCTCGGCCTTGTAAAGGGCCAGATTGCTTGGATTGCTGAACCATTCGATGGTCTCGCGAACGCCCCGGGCAAAGCCTTCGTGGCCCGAATAATCAGGCTTCCAGTCCGTGAGGCGCTTGGCCTTATCGATGCCTGCCCACAGCCGATCGACTTCGCTAAGTTCCGGACGCTGTCGCTGTTCCTCGGAAACAATCTTGGCGTCGACGCCCATGATGTCAATAATCGTCTTGACGCTGTCTTCGATCGAGATCTCGAAGCCGCTGCCGAAATTGACGACTTCGCCCAGCACGTTCGGGCTTTCGGCCATGGCTTGGAAGGCCTTGACGGTATCGGCGACATAGGTGAAGTCGCGCGTCGGGCTGAGTTTGCCGAGGCGGACCTCCTTCTTGCCGGCTGCAAGCTGGGTGATGATCGTTGGCAGCACCGCGCGCGTCGACTGGCGTGGGCCGAAGGTGTTAAAGGGGCGGATCACGGTTACCGGCGTGCCAAAGGAACGGTAGAACGACAGGGCCAACTGGTCCGCGCCGATCTTCGAGGCCGAATAGGGTGATTGGCCGACGAGCGGATGCTCCTCGGTTATCGGAACAAACTGGGCTGTACCGTAGACCTCACTGGTGGAGGTATGGACGATACGCTCCGTTTCAAGGAGGCGTGCCGCCTGTAGGATATTGAGGGTGCCCTTAATGTTTGTGTCGATATAGGTATCGGGCGAATGGTAGGAATAGGGGATAGCAATCAGAGCAGCGAGATGCAGCACGAGATCGCAGCCGCGCATGGCGGTCGCCACTCCGTTCGGGTCCCGAATGTCGCCGCTGAACACCTCGAACGAACCCTGTACCTCGGGGGCGATGCGATCGAGCCAGCCCCAGGTGCCGAAGCTATTATAAAGTGAGAAGGCGCGGACCTTGAAGCCTTGACGCACTAGATGCTCGACCAGATGCGAGCCGATGAAGCCGTCGGCGCCGGTCACAAGAACGGTTTTGCCAGACAAGTTGCTCATAGCCGGTTTTCTCCTACGAAGTTCGAATGGTTACCGTCTCGGATGACGGTGTAATCTTTGAAAGACTTGGCCTGTTCCGACAGACTCATCAATCGGGGATCGGGTTTGCCGGACAGGAACGCCTCCGTCTGCCGGTAGAGGCCAGGCTTGAAGTCCTTGTCCAAGGTATCGTTGATGGCAACGGCCTCCACCGCAAAACTCTGCAGGTTCTGCAACATCAGTTGCTCCATTGGCTGCAGAATAAGGCGACTCTTGGCCGTCATCACTTCGACCCCCCAGCGACCCGGCGCAAGCCAGTTCGCGTGATAGGAGAAATCGGCGCCTTTGTCCGTCGTGCCGCAGCCGGAGAAGATCGCGCCGGACGGATGCCAGGCCAAACCACCGCGGCTCTGTGCGACAATTGTCTTGGGATGGCCGCCCAGGAAGAAGGCCAGATCGATGACGTGGGTCGAATTGCCGTAGAGCCAGCCCGCAAGTTCGGCGGGATCCTTGTTCAGCGCTTCGATGCGTGTACGCGCCTCGGTAAAGTCGAACTTGAACGAGAGAACTCCGCCGTCGGCGTCAATGAGCGTGCGTGCGGCCTCGACAGATGCGTAGAAGCGGCGATTATAGGCGACATAGACTTCGGCGCCTGCATTCCTCGCCAGGACATCCAGCGATTCGGCATCGGCTTGGTTGAGGGCTGCCGGCTTTTCGACCAGCAGCCGGCGCACGCCCGCCTCGACCAACTGTGCAGTGGCTTCGGCAAGGTTTGCCGCGCTAACGGCGATGATAGCGGTTTGGGGTACTTCCTTTAATCGGGAGATTTGTTCAGGCAGCGGGCCTTGCCCGGCCTCTACACCCCATTCACGAGCAAAGGCCTCGGCCCGTTCAGCACCCCTACCGGCTGCAATGAACGGCTGCCCGAGGGCCTTCAGCACCTTGGCATAGGCTGCCGACATGGCGCCGGTACCGACAAGGAGCAAGGTATTCAACTGATCGGGCACTGCACATCCTCCGAAATGGAAAGGCCAAGGCGGCGACGCAAGGCGTCGAGGAACAGCGCGTGTTGCGCCGCCGACTTTTCATAAGGCGTCAGGCAGCACCCCTTACCGTCGAATATATCGGTGTAGAGATAGGGCATGCCGCTAACGAACAACGTTTCGAAGACCTGCAAATTCTCTTCACCAGCGACATTGCGGTGAATGAGCCTGTTCGCTGCCTCTTCGATGCACCAGCTTTCCCCGCCACCAAAGAAGGTGATTGAAACCGGGTTTCCGGGTGCGCGCTCTTGGGTAATGGCAATCGTACCACCACCTGCCAGGGTACCACGCAGCGTGCCGAACAGGTCGACGCATCCTGCGATCCGTGCGGGAACGGGGTTGGGATCTAGATCAGATTCGTCTAGCGCAACGGTCTGATCTCCAAGAACATGCTCGGCAAGGTCGATGAAGTGAATGGCGTTGGAGCCGAGGTTCCAGCCTGCTCCCGTGACCTTCATCGACAAGCCGCGTTGCGTGGTTAGGAGGTTGCGCAGCCGGTTATAAGAGGGGAAGCCCCGACGGCCACAATTGACGAAGGCGGGGATTGCGTGGGATGCTAGGAGTTTACCCACGGCGTCTAGGTCGGTGCGGGTAGTAAACAGCACCTTTTCAAAGATTACGGCCTTCGGCACGCAACGGGAAAGCATTCTCTCAAAGGCGGTTCGGCGATGAGCTGCCGAAGTGGCAATGATTGCCAGATCCACAGCCTCCGGCACGTCGTCCATGTTTGCAAGCACCTTCGATCCGTTCTCAAAGGAGGCGACAAGTGCTTCGGCTTGGGCGCGCGCTGCCTCAACGGGTTCAACGCCGATCACGCGCATTGGGCGACCGGCGGCGGCGAGCGCCTCTATGTGCCGGCGGCCGATGTTGCCGCAGCCAACGACTAGGACTGTTGGATTCATGCGGATGTGCCCCTATTTATCAGTGACTGGAAAAGAGCGTGTTCCGCCTGCCAGTTATGGCGACTCGGCCAGGAACCCGTGTGGTGCTTACCGTGGTAGTGGGAGACTGCGGATGTATTTCGGTCCAACGCATAGCCGAAAACCTGCGTGGATGACAATGTTCGCCCCATCGCCTCTTGCGTCCAGACGAGGCCGACTAGGCCGGCACTCGGAGAGGCGTCGAGCGCAGCAAACAGACGCGCATACAATTCCTTGGGGACGAGTTCGATCGGTAGGTTTTCCCGAACATAGGGCTCCAGCAGATGCAGGCCGGTCGAATTTCGGTTCCGAATGTTGGAGCCAGTCAGAATGAGAAGCCCGTCAGCGGTCATGCTCCGCATCGGCACGTAGGTGAATTCGGGCGGGCGGATCCAGATATCCGTCTTTTCCCCTTGGTCGACCGATCCTGGGCACGCTGCATGATTGTTGAAGCGAACCACCAGTTGGTGCAAATCGATGGTGCTACCGAGACGAAGTCTCTCAAGGGATGGTCCATTCGCGACCACGGCCACGTTACCAGCGGAGCGCTCGATCATCTGTGTGAACCGACCGGTAAAACGGGATAGATGGTTGGCAACAACGCGCGCGCGTTCCGCTTGGGGCAGCTTCGCTGCTCCGTCTTCTGCCGCCGCCAGAATCAGATCGAGGTAACCCATCGATGACAAAGCGGAAGGACGCTTTCGTCCAACTTGGACCAGCAAGTCGAAGGCGTCCTTTGTTTCTCCTGCCTCATGGGCCAGCGCGGCTGCGCGCAGAAGGAGGCGCGGCGACCTTTCCCCCTCCTGAATCAGGCGCGGTAGCCATTCCATCGCTGCATTAGCGCCTTTGCGCTCCCAAAGCAGGTTGACGAGATGAATGGCTGCATGCCGCGCCGTGACTGACGGCGCCTCTGCAACAATCCTTTGCAGCAGAAGCAGCGACTCATCAAGCGGTAGCAGGCCGAAGCGCGAAAGGCTGGCAACCTGAAACATCAATTGGAAGTCGTTCGGTGTCGCCTGAAGAGCAGTCCGCAAAGCCACGGCAGCCTCCTCAAACTGACCGCTGTGATAAAGCTTCAGATACTGCCTGCGGCTGTACCGGCCCGGTGCGCCCTCCATCCACCATCGGACGGTCTGAGCGATCTTGCGTAATCTGCCCTCCAGTCCAAATTCGTGGCGTCTATGAGGGTGAACGGAAGCCATGGTGTCCAGAAATCCTTTTGCCTAAACAGAGTTTGCGGCTTCGCTTGTGGCAAATATCCGCTCAGGCCAGTTGGGCATCCTCTCGGCGCGCCGATACCTAGTGGACTCATCACGAAGTAGCAAGACTCAGGAGGCGTGCAGATTGAGGTGGCCTCAACGATTGCCCGCCTCAAAAGCTTCCTCGAAGCAAGATAAAGGCCTCTGCGGCACGGGTTCCCGAAGCCGCTCCCCGCGTCATCGCTAGGGCGCGGATGGCATCAAGGCTGCGAGGGAAGGGGAACTCGCCGATCTCGTCGTTGAACATCGTCGTAATGTGCAACTTTTCCTCCAGGTGCTCGCTGATGTCGACGAAGATGTTGGGAATGAACGGATCGCTGGAAAACAGGCCGGCATCGGTCTCGGACAGCGTCTCGTAGACTAACGTCCAGCGAACTGAGGGATAGCGGAACCATTTTGCGCATGCCGTTGCTGCCGCATGGACCACGTGGTGGTCGGAGTGAGCATCGCCGCGATGAGGAATGAGAATCATCTCCGGTTTGATCGTATTGACCACCTTGCCGATTCTACCGATTATCTCGCCGAGCGGAAGGGTTTCAAGTTTTGCCGATGGCAGGTTCAGCCTGTGTACGCCAGCGAAGCCGAAAGCCTTGGTGACTGTGTCGATTTCAGTCTCACGGCGCACTACCTTCTCGACCGGCCAATCCTGCTCCGTGATGCCGGTGACGATCAGCCAGTGGATCGCACGGCCCGCAGCGCGGGCACGCAGCAACAGGCCTCCTGCACCGAGCGTTTCGTCGTCCGGGTGAGGGGCAATGACCAAAATCGGGCCACCGTCGCGTTCCAATAGCATCATTTTACTCCCTGAATCCATTTCTTGTCGAGCAGGCTGCGGCCGAGTTCGACAGTTCGCAAGACCTCGGCAATTCGCTGCCCAGCCTTGCCGTCGCCATACGGCGTACGCCTCTGCGCCACTAGGGTGCGGAAATCTTCGTCCGTGGTGGCCTTGTTGACGGCGGCAGCAATTTCTCCAGCATCATAATCGGTGAAAATAACGTTATCACCGTGCTCTCGCCCTCTCTGGCGGATGCCAATATTGATCACGGGGAGACCCATACTTGGCGCTTCAAGGATGCCTGCCGACGAGTTGCCAACCATGACACGCGCGTGGCGCAACATGTTGATGAACACAGTGCGTTCGAGGAAGGTGAATGCTTTTGCCTTGGGATAACGGGCGATCAGTGCGTTGATCTCCAGGGTGATCGCTTGGTTGCCAGGATCAGAATTGGGCGCCATCACGGCGATGTTCAGGCCAGTCGTTTCAAGCACACGCGTGATCGACGCCATGTGCGCTCTCGCTTCGGCGAAATCGGTAATTGTTGGGTGGTACAGTAGCACCGCATAGGGTTCACCATGCCAGTCGACACCAAGAGCCTTTTCAAGATCGGTACGGCTCAAGTTGGGAGTCGCCATGATGCGGTCGAGACCGGATGCGCCGGTGACATGAATACGCCAAGGTTCCTCTCCGAGTCCACGCAGGCGGAGGGCACTTAACTCGGTAGTGGCCATGTGCAGATGGGCCATTTTCGATACCGCGTGGCGTACCAGATTGTCGACATTGCCGTCGTCAGCATGATCGCCACCACCGATATGTACGATGGGAATGTGGTGATAGATGGCGGCCACAGCACCCGTCATGACCTCCTCGCGGTCTCCCATCACGACAAGGAAATCTGGTTTCTCGCGGGTGAAGAGATCGGATAGCCCCGCCAGTTGAAGGGCCATTCCCTTAACGCGTCCACCCAGACCATCGGAGGCCAGCAGAGATTCGATACGCGCGGCGATATGATAGCCGTCTGCTTCGATCTGCCGGACGGAATGACCATGCAGGCCGGTTAGATGGGCTCCCGTTACGATGACCTTGGCATCAAGGTCCGGCTGCGCGTCCACAGCAGCGATTACAGGAGCGAGAATGTCGTACTCGGAGCGAATACCGGTTAGGAAGTGGACAGTTCTGTTCATTTTCATCTACTCAGTAAAGGTCGGAATCCAGCATGGAGAGGCGCCAGAGGCGGCCATCCGTCAGGTCGACAGGAGGCGCGGTGAAAGTCCTGCCACCAAAATAGGTAACCGGTGCGGAAGCCTTGAAGCCCGCCATTTCCAGCGGCATACGGTGGAGGTCGTTCGGCAGGCACCATGTGGAGATGCGTGAACAGCCTTCGGTTGCTGCATGCGCCACCACGGTGCCAATTAGCGCACGCGCGGCGGCCCCGTCGGCACAACGTAATTCTACGAGATCAAGCATATCCACACCATAAGACTTGGTCACTGCATATCCAGCGATCTCATTGCCTTCCTCCAGTACTAAGCGTCTGTAGCTATTGTGGGGATTGTGATCGATGCGCCAGGAAAGGATGTGGCTGTCCCGGTGTGCTGCAATTGGCAGCTCCTTGGAGATTTTAGCAAAGAAGTGGCCGAAGCGGCCGTCAATCCGATCAGCAATCTTGACGGCAGAGTCGGGTTGGGCAGGACGACGTAGCGAAGCCATGTCGAGCGCGAGCGTTGGTACTTCGTAGCTGTCGTGCCAACCGGCCCGCATAATACGCAGGGCGTGCACCGCAGCATTTGGGAAACCGTAAACCGCGAGTATGCCATGCCCTGGAAGGGTCGAGTAGAGAGCCTCGGCAGTTCTTTCGAACAGCCGCTTGCCTCGCCAGTTCGGGTGAGTCATCGTTGTCATGGAAAGCGCGGCGGGATAGTACTGGCCACCGATGCATAAGGGAGCTTGGCTTGCTGCGTAATGCCCGACGAGTTTGTCCTCAGCGAAGGCCAACATGACGAGAGGACCGCCCGCGGGATGGTCAAGAAAGCGCCAGCGCCAGAATTCCAAGCTCATCGGCTGCCCAAAGACAGTCTCGAACAGGGCCGTGATCTCTGGCTCATCTCCGTTGCGGTAAGGTCTAAACTCAAACATCGCTTACTCAGGTCTCGGAACGATATGGGAGCGCCGAGATGCCTTGATCTGGCTGCCGTCCATGATGTCATTGACTACGGTTGTCCCGGCCCCAACGAATGCGCCTCTGCCGATGCGAATGCGAGGCACAATCACTGCGCCGGCGCCCACGAAAGCGTGATCTCCAACATGAACGTCGCCGCATAGGACCGCGCCCGGTGCGATCATAGTACCGGCGCCGATGTGACAGTCATGATCCACTTGTGCTCCAGTGTTAATGATAGCGGCGGGACCTATCACGCTATTGGCCTGAATGATGGCGCCGGCCATGACTACGGCGCCGGCCTCGATTTGCGCGGATGGCGAGACGAGTGCGCTCGGGTGGACTAGATAGGGGACGCGTGCTCCGGCGGCGGCGAGGCGCACAAACTCCCGCCAGCGAATCTCTCCTTGGCCGATGGCTGGGAATAGATCGTTTTGCTCCAGCCATGTAGGGTTTGCGGTTAGGTCCAAGCCATTGCCTAGCAGCGGCGCGCAGAGGTTTTGCTCTCCTCTACCGCACTCCGGCGCCAGGAAACCTGCAATCCGCCAGCCCGCCGAGCGTGCGACCTCAGAAACGACCTTGGCGTGACCGCCAGCTCCAAGCAGAATCAGACTGTTTGGTGAGCTCATGTTAAATCCTCGATCGCCAAAAGCGTATTTGCAGCCACCGGCCGGCCAAGTATGCGGCCGGCCATCAAGCCTTCCAAGCGCGGTGAAAGCCCCGTACCGGGCCGCAGCAGGATGAGGTCGTTGGGCGTGAGCCTGTGCCCGGCCGGCAGGTCTCGATTGACGGCCACGCTGCGCCTGCCTAGTTGCCGGGCCGAGGCTTCGCACAATTGGGCAGCCTTGATCGAGTTTCCGAGTGCCTGCTCCACAGTTCGGATTCCCGCAACCATCGCGGCGAACTCGGTTGGCTCCAGAGAGGCCTTATGGTCCGGGCCAGGGAGATTGCGGTCGAGAGTCATATGCTTTTCGATGATGCAGGCACCAAGAGCCACGGCGGCGATCGAAACCGCGATCCCATCCGTGTGGTCGGAATAGCCGACCGGCAATCCCGTCACGTCGCCGAGTGCAGGAATGACGCGGAGATTGAGTTCGTCGGGCGGAGCCGGATAGCAACTCGTGCAGTGTAGGAGTGCTATGTCGGGGCTGCCCGAATGGCGAAGAGTGTTCACGCCAAAGGCGACCTCTTCCATGTCGCACATGCCGGTTGAGAGGATGACGGGGCGCTGCTTCGAGCCCATATGCGACAGATAGGATTGCGAGACGCAATCGGGTGACGGAACCTTAAAGGCCGGTACATCCAGCCGATCGAGCATGTCAATGCTTTCCAAGTCGAACGGCGAAGAGAGAAAGATAATACCCTCGGCGCGGCATTGTTCAAGCAGGGCCAGATGTGCACCCTCGCTCAGTTCCAGCGCGGCGAGCATAGCATGCTGGTCGGTCAGATTGGTATTGGCCTTCTGGTAGGCCGCCGTTGGAGTGGCGCGCACCACGAGTTGATCGGCCTTAAAAGTCTGGAACTTCACCGCGTCGGCGCCGGCGTGGCGAGCCGCACTGATCAGTTTGGCAGCGAGGTCCGGGTTGCCATTATGGTTAACGCCAACCTCGGCAATGATGAAGCAGGGTTGGCGCTGGCCAATAGTTCTATCGGCAATCGAAAATGACTTGTTCATACCAGATACTCTTGGAATGGGGCGGTTACGAAAAGCGATGAGGGCAAATCCTCGTGGCGCCGGATGCCGTCGGGGCCCTTGGCTATAATGTCTTCTAGCGCGCTGGCGAGACGGTCGAAGGATGAATTATTGAATAGATACGGATTCGCTGCAATGAAGTCCTTCGCCCCGGATCGTGCGTCCCGGCCCAAGCTCAAGGCCTCCAGGATAGTATCCTTCGTTTTCTGCTCCGTGTCACAAAATGGAATGCCCAGTATCTTGTCGTACTCCGTGGGATAGGCAACCCCAGCCTTTCCGACGATCGCCACATTCCGTTCAAGCACGGTCGCTTCCAGAGCCGTAACGCTGTAGGCGGTAAGCACGAGCTCACTAGCCATCAATAGGTCCTTTATGTCTACGTCGGCTACGGAGCAAAGATGCATCGCATTTTCCTCCGCGATTACCTGACGGTAGCGGTTGATGTGGCCGGCGCCTTCTTCAGGATGGGTTTTAAGTAAGATTCGCATCGGCATATCGAGCGACTTAGCCGCACGAATGATCATTCTCCAAACCCCAAGGATGTAATCGGTGGGCATGGGCTGTGTCGGCACTGCAATCACTGGCGGATCCCCCTGATGCAGGCCAATGCGTCGACGTGCGTTCATGCGAGAGGCGATCGGGTCATAGCCGATCGGTCGCAGGATTCGTGGTGAGCCAAATAGGTAGCAGCGAGCCTTGGAGATACCAAAGTGGCGATCGTATTCTTCGGAATAATAGTCGGAATAGACGGCGGCATAGTCACTGAGGACCGTGCCGTAGCGGCAATAGGCTGCATTCAGGCAATGCGGTTCCACGGCGATCGAGGGTATTCCAGCTTCGCGTGCAAGCGTCGTGAACTGGGCATTACGTGGGGTTCGTATCGGTGATATAGCAATTGCTGCGTATTTTTCCCGCTCCAGCAGGGCAGCGACAGCACGCGCATTGGCCAATACGCTCAAAATGGCCTCTGGCAAACCGGATGTCAGCAAGAAATCTAGCGCTGAATACACGGCAAGATCTTGCTGGTTGGCCCAAAGCAGCGTCGTGATCGTGTCCTGCAAGGTTACATTAAATTGGCGAGAGAAAACTCCAGTTGCTGCCTGGCTAGGGGCAGGGGCCGCGAACTTTAAATAACTCGGCTGACGACCTCTCGCCTGGATTGGCAAGTAAGGGTCTTCCTGCGCAGAAGACACGGATTTTTGAAGCCTGTTTCCGCTACCAAGCGTGAGGATGATGTCTACATTATATTTCGCGTGGAGATGAGTGGCCAGTTGAACGGCTGTAGAACCATAGGCGCGGCCCTCCTGGGCGACGAATGCTATGGTCTGGTGGTCCGGCAGATGGCTCGATCTCGTTGCGCTTGGGATTTTGCTTGCAGATTTCAGGTAGCGGGCCACGTCTTCCGGTGGAAATTGGCTGGCAGTTGTCTGCCCGTTTTCCTTCAGCGATGCGATATGCCCAAGTATCGGTGCCGTACTTCCAACGATCGCTCGGTGTTGCATTCCGGAAATGCGCGAGGCGAACTTTCTTACAGTCTTGATCTTTTTCGAGCGGCAGCAGCCTTTGATGCGCGGATCTTGCCAGAGTGCTGGGTCAGAATAGAACAAGCGATACAGTTCAAATCCATCGCCGAAAGAAACAATAACGCTGTCGAACGACGGATCGAGCACCGCCCGATGCACCCCTTCCAGGCGCAATGCCTTGAAAAACAGCTTGTCGGCGAGTTCGAGTGTCAGGTCTTTGTCAAGATCCTTCAGGCCGGGAACAAGCTCTCTAAGCCAGGGTGTTTTCTGGATAAAGCTTCGGCTCAGTGTTTCCGCCGCATTAAGCGTCTTTTGATGCAATTCGAAATATCGTTGGTGGAAGCGGTCCACCCGGGAGCGTGCATGCTCGATCGATATCTCGCAGTCTGGCAACTCGGTCTGAATGGCGTTGAGATCGATTCGCCCATAAAGATCCCTGTATTGCAGGAGTGTGACTTTTTCGGCCCCGTCTGCAAGGCTTCTGATGGTAGCCGGCGACAGCTCCTCGTCCATAATGATCAGCCGGCTCTTGCACGGGGGCGGTTGCAGATTCTTCGCGGTCACCACGTCGCCGTCGCTGGCCTCGGTCCCAAATAAAGGTTGGGGGGTGAGCGACATAAGCAACGAATGCCAGGCCGCGGACGAATTGCTGGGCGCGTCATTTATTTGCTCGGATACGAGCTCGATTTCGCCGCGCTCAAGGAGGGTTGAAATTAACGCTATATATGTAGCGGCGCTTTTTCTGGCGACTGTCGTGATCGCCGGCAGAGATGCCGTGAGTCTATCGGTGGTCAGGGAGGCTTCCCCAGTTCCCACCAAAATGGTGCTGTAATCCTGAACTCTTGGCCGAGCGGAGAGATAGTCGATCGCAAACCTATCCGCCGCATCCCGTCCCTTGCGCAACAAAATACGCTTGTGGAGCCAGAGAATGCGGGCTTGAGTCCGGCGAACGATTGGCGAATGGCTGAGGTATTGTTCGGCTGCCCTTGCACCAAGCAAGGTAAGTATGATAGCCAGAGTCGACTGGGAGAAGCGTCGTTCAAATCTACCCAGATGAGCAACTATTGATTTCAAATTCTGGCACCTTTTCCCATGTAGTCGCGCTGCGGTTCAAGTTGATGCTGAACCCGCAACCGGAATACAGTCAGATTTAACTATCTGCATAGCAGTACTGGCCGCGCCCTGACCGCCATTCAGCTTTTATAATCGGAAATTTTGGCAATTTCCCGTCGTGCGCGCTCCAGATCGGAAACTTGGCCAATGTCGCACCAGTACTCCCGCAAAGGGAATACGGCAGCGGAGCTTGGATCCTTCTGCATGAGGGTGCCGAAAAGTGAAGGCATGTCGAAGTAGCCGCTGTCCGGCAGCAAGTCTATTATCGCTGTATCTAGCACATAGATGCCGCTGTTCACATAGTGGCGATGCATCGGCTTTTCCTCGATCCCGACAAAGCGCCCACCGGCTTGCTCTACTACTCCGTAGGGCACTTGTACAGTGTATTCACGCAGGCACATCGTCGCATCGACGCCGGCTTCCAGATGGTAGTTCGCGATGGCTCCGAAATTCGCGGCCGTTAACAGATCTCCGTTCATGACGAAAAACGGCCCGTCGAAATCCCTTGGCAGTAGGCGAAGGCTGCCAGCAGTGCCAAGACGCTCCGTTTCCTCGAGGTAGACGATCTCCGCGCCGAATGCGTTGCCGTCACCGAAATGGTCCTTAATCACGTGGGAAAGATAATTGACGGAAATATAAAAGCGCTTGAACCCTTGGCTGACAAACCTTTGGATGATGTGTTCGAGGATAGGCTGCCCACCGACATCAATCATCGGCTTGGGCATGGTGTCGGTAAACGGGCGCAGACGGGTTCCAAGCCCACCGGCCATCAAGACAACCGGGAATTCGTGGCTTAGCGGGTTGGCAACAAGGTCTTCAGTCCGATACAGCCCAACCACAAATCCGTCATTATCGACAACGGGCAGGCGCGTAATACGCTGCTGGCTCAACAGGGTTCTGGCAAGCTGTTCTCTAGTTGCCGCGAGTTTACATATGGTCGGCTTGTTGTTGAGTATCTGAGATACCTTTTCTGAAAGGTCGATACCCCGCAAGATTGCCCTTCGGATATCGCCATCGGTCACGACGCCCAAGAGACGCCCATCTTCTGCGACGGCTATAGCAATCTGCTGCGTTCCCGCATCGATGACGCGGATGGCGTCCAAGATGCTTGCATTCGGTTTCATCAGAAGCGACTCGGCCGAGTGCAAGACCGGCTTCAAAGACTGATCATCGTGCATTGCATCCCTCACCAAATGGTCATTTACCCCGTCACTTCTCAAAATATCCAGGCAATTGCAACTGTCGATATCGAATTTCAGGCAGTCTTGCCTCAGACG
>NZ_WUMK01000012.1 GCF_009827055.1 Shinella kummerowiae | reverse complement strand
CATGAAGGACAGCAAGGTGATCGTCGCGATCAACAAGGACGAGGAGGCACCGATCTTCCAGGTCGCCGACTACGGCCTCGTCGCCGATCTCTTCGAGGCCCTGCCAGAGTTGCAGAAGGCGCTCTGAGCCGACCAGGCCTCATTTTGCGACGATGATTTCACTGGAAAAATGCGTCGCAGCGCTTTATCACTTCACCGGGCCGGCTCGACCGGCCCGGTGTTTTTTTGTCCGCGCGCAGGACGTGGACTGAATGACGGGGCGGTTGGCACTATGATCAAGAATGTCGGTATTGTGGGTGCAGGCCAGATGGGGTGCGGGATCGCGCATGTCGCGGCCGTTGCCGGCTACAAGGTCCATATCTACGATCTGTCGCCCGAACGGGTCGAAACCGGCCTTGCCACGATCAACGGCAATTTCGCCCGCCAGGTCTCCTCCGGCAAGATGACCGAGGACGAGCGCAAGAAGGCGATGGCGCTCATCAAGGGCTCCGCCGACATCAACGACCTCTCCGATGCCGACCTCGTCATCGAGGCGGCGACGGAAGACGAGACCGTCAAGCGCAAGATCTACGGCCAGGTCTGTTCGGTGCTGAAGCCGGAAGCGATCCTCGCCACCAACACGTCGTCGCTTTCGATCACGCGTCTCGCCTCGGCCACTGACCGGCCGGAGCGTTTCATGGGCATCCACTTCATGAACCCGGTTCCGGTCATGAAGCTCGTCGAACTGGTGCGCGGCATCGCCACCGAGGAAGGCACCTTTGCCGCGGCCAAGGCCTTCGTCGCCTCGCTCGACAAGACGATCACGGTTGCCGAGGATTTCCCGGCCTTCATCGTCAACCGTATCCTGCTGCCGATGATCAACGAGGCGATCTACACGCTGTATGAGGGCGTCGGTTCGGTGGACGCCATCGATACCGCGATGCGGCTCGGCGCCAACCATCCGATGGGCCCGCTCCAGCTTGCCGATTTCATCGGCCTCGATACCTGCCTTTCGATCATGCAGGTGCTGCATGACGGGCTCGCCGATTCCAAGTACCGCCCGTGCCCGCTGCTGGTGAAGTATGTCGAAGCCGGCTGGCTCGGCCGCAAGTCCGGCCGTGGCTTCTACGACTACCGTGGCGAGGTCCCGGTTCCGACCCGCTGAGCGGCGGAAGAATCCCCGACATGTCCCTTTCAGGGAAAATTGTTTCGCCTGTCGCATAAGCTGCGGCAGGCCATGCCTCGGATCGAAAGCGTCGGCTCGCTATTGTCTGCCCGAATTCAATTCCATTCGGGGTTTTTTAGATGAAACGTTTGCTCCTTCTCGGCGCGGCCCTCCTCGGCCTCGCCGCTCCGTTCTCCGCGCATGCTGCCGACAAGCTGCTCAACGCCTCCTATGATGTGGCGCGCGAGCTTTTCGCTGCCGAGAACGAAGCCTTCGTGAAGGCGCATCCGGGCGTCACCATCGACCAGTCGCATGCCGGCACCTCCAAGCAGGCGCGTGCCATCGTCGAAGGCCTCGAGGCCGACGTGGTGACCTTCAACCAGGTGACGGACATCGACTTCCTCGTGAAGAACGGTTTTGTCGCCGAAGGCTGGCAGGAGAAGTTCCCCAATGCCGCTTCGCCGTTCTATTCCTTCCCGTCCTTCCTGGTGCGCGCCGGCAACCCGAAGAACATCAAGGACTGGTCGGACCTTGCCCGCGACGACGTAAAGGTCATCTTCCCGAACCCGAAGACCTCCGGCAACGCCCGCTACACCTATCTGGCCGCCACCGCCTATGCCAAGGAAGCGTTCAACAACGATCCGGCCAAGGTCGAGGCGTTCGTCACCAAGATTTTTGACAACGTGCCGGTCTTCGACACCGGCGGCCGTGCAGCGACGACGACCTTCGTCGAGCGCGAGATCGGCGACGTGATCATCACCTTCGAAGCCGAAACCAAGTCGATTGCCAAGCAGTATGGCGAGGACAAGTTCGAGGGCGTCGTGCCCTCCGTCTCCTTGCTGGCCGAATTCCCGGTCGCGATCGTCGACAAGGTGGCGGACGCCAAGGGCAGCCGTGAGCTGGCAAAATCCTATCTCGATTTCCTCTATGCGCCGGAAGGCCAGAAGATCGCCGCCGAATTCGGTCACCGCGTGCATGACGAAAAGGTTGCCGCCGAGTTCAAGGACCAGTTCCCGGAGATCCGCCTTGTGAATGTCGACGACGTCTTCGGCGGCTGGAAGAAGATTTCCGAAGAGCATTTCGCTGAAGGCGGCACGCTGGACAAGATCTACGGCAGCCGCTGATCACCCAAAGCCATCGTTTTTCCGGCAACCGGCGGGCATGGAGCCCGCCGGTTGCCGGCATGAAAAGTGCCGCACACTTCCAACGGAAACGCTGCGCTCTTTTCCTGGAATTGCTTGAGAAAGGACGCGCGCTTGAGACGGCGTGTACTGCCCGGATTGCCGCTCGCCCTCGGCATCACCCTCGTCTACGTGGCCATCATCGTGGTGCTGCCGCTGGCCGCCCTCGTCTTCAAGGCGGCGAGCCTTGGGCCGGCGGACTATTGGCGCATCATCTCGTCGGACCGCGCCTTCGCCAGCTACCGGGTGACCGTGCTCTGTGCGCTGGCCGCGACGGTCTTCAACCTTCTCTTCGGCATGGCGCTCGCCTGGGTGCTGGTGCGCTACCGCTTCCCCGGCCGCCGGCTGGTCGATGCGCTGGTCGACCTGCCCTTCGCGCTGCCGACGGCGGTTGCCGGCATTGCGCTGACCACGCTGTTTGCCACCAACGGCTGGTTTGGTGCGCCGCTGTCGCTGCTTGGCATCAAGGTCGCCTATACACCGCTCGGCATCATCGTCGCGATGAGCTTCACCAGCATCCCCTTCATCGTGCGCACGGTGCAGCCGGTGCTGGAAGAATTGGATCCGGCGCTGGAAGAGGCCGGGCAGACGCTCGGCGCCAGCGATCTGTCGATCTTCGTCGGCGTCATCCTGCCGCTTCTGACGCCCGCGTTGCTCGCCGGTGTGTCGCTCTCCTTCGCCCGCAGCCTCGGCGAGTTCGGCGCAATTATCTTCATCGCCGGCAACCAACCGTTCTCGACGGAGATCACGGCGCTGCTCGCTTTCATCCGGCTCGAGGAATACGACTATCCGGCATCCGCCGCCATCGCCTCCGTCATGCTGCTGACGGCCTTCGTGATGCTTGCCATCACCAACCTGATGCAGGCCCGTGCCCTGCGCTACACGGTGCGGGGCTGACGATGGTGCACGCTAGAAAAGGCAAGCCGCCGCGCGTCGGCGACAACATCGTCTTCCGCCGCTCGCTGCTCGGCATCGTTCTCGTGCTCGTCGCGCTGATGATCGTCGCGCCGCTCGTCGTTATAGCCGTCGAGGCGTTTTCGCGCGGCGCGGTCTATTTCGCCGAATCGATTGCCGATCCGGATACACGCCATGCCATCCTGCTGACAGTCATTACCGCGCTCATCGCAGTGCCGATCAACACGGCTTTCGGCGTGGCGGCCGCCTGGGCGATCACCAAACACGATTTCCGCGGCAAGCGGCTCTTGACCGTCATCATCGAATTGCCCTTTTCGGTCTCGCCGATCGTCGCGGGCGTGGCCTATCTCTTCGTCTACGGCTTGCAGGGCCTGTTCGGACCGGTGCTGCAATCGATGGAGATCAAGATCCTCTTTGCGCTGCCCGGCATCGTGCTTGCCAGCATGTTCGTGACGGCGCCCTTCGTGGCGCGCGAACTGATCCCGCTGATGCAGGCGCAGGGGCGTGACCTGGAAGAGGCGGCGACGTCGCTGGGCGCGAGCGGCTGGCGGACCTTCTTCTCCGTCACCCTGCCGAACATCAAATGGGCACTGCTCTACGGCGTGGTTCTCTGCAATTCGCGCGTGATGGGCGAGTTCGGCGCCGTTTCGGTCGTCTCGGGCAATATCCGCGGCCAGACCAACACGCTGCCGCTGCATATCGAACTGCTTTATCACGACTATAACGCGGCCGGTTCGTTTGCCGCCGCATCCATCCTCGCCTGCCTCGCCATCGTGACGCTCGTCGTCAAGGTGGCGCTGGAGCGGCAGGGCGCAGGGCGCGTTCAGCGTCCCGCAGCCCTTGCCGGCGCAGACAGCATCATTCCGGAGACAAAACCTTGAAGATTCGCCTCGACAATGTGGTCAAGGAGTTCGAGACGTTTCGCGCCGTGCACGGCGTTTCGCTCGATATCGAAAGCGGCGAGCTGGTCGCCCTGCTCGGCCCGTCCGGTTCCGGCAAGACGACGATCCTGCGCATGGTCGCCGGCCTCGAATATGCCGATGCCGGTGCGATCTATTTCGGTGACGAGAACGCCACCGACATTCCCGTGCGCGAGCGCGGCGTCGGCTTCGTCTTCCAGCATTATGCGCTGTTTCCGCACATGACGGTCGGCGAGAACATCGCTTTCGGCATGAAGGTCTCCAAGGTGAAGCGCTCGCCGCAAGCGATTGCCGAACGTGTCAAGGAACTGCTCGATCTCGTGCAGTTGAGCGGGTTGAAGGATCGTTTCCCCGGGCAGATCTCGGGCGGCCAGCGCCAGCGCGTGGCGCTTGCCCGCGCACTTGCCGTCGATCCGCGCGTGCTGCTGCTCGACGAGCCTTTTGGCGCGCTCGATGCGAATGTCCGGCGGGACCTGCGGCGCTGGCTGCGCAAGATCCATGACGAGCTTGGCATCACCACGCTGTTCGTCACGCATGACCAGGAAGAAGCGCTCGACCTCGCCGATCGTGTCGTCATCCTCAACAAGGGCAAGATCGTGCAGGAGGGCACGCCGGAGGCCGTCTGCCGCAACCCGGCCGATGCCTTCGTGATGAACTTTCTGGGCGACGCCAACAAGCTCGATGCGGATATCCGCGGCGGCAAGGCCTATGTCGACGCGGTCGCCTTCGACGCCGAGGGCGTGCCCGATGGCAGCGGGCAGATCCTGTTCCGACCGGCGGATGTGAGCTGGCGCGAACAAGGGCAAGGCATTGCCGCGAAGATCCTGCGCGTCATCGACCGGCCGGATTCCCGCCGCGTGCTGGCGATGACCGGCAGCGGCCAAGCCGTCGAGTTCGATACGGCACCGGAATTCCCGTACCGCAAGGGTGAAGAAGGCTTCATCAACATCCGCCGGCCGCGCGTCTACGCGGCGGCTTGACGGCATAGGTGAGAGCAAGCCCCCTCATCCGACCCTTTGGGTCACCTTCTCCCCTAGGGGAGAAGGGAACCGAGCGAAGCGGCGGCGGGGTGAGGGGGACCTCGCCCGGTGCGCGTGCTGTTGTCAGCTCTTCGGCGTCGCCAGTGCGGCGTTGATCAGCGCCTTGGCATCCTCGCTGTCCCAGGCGGCGGGGCCGTTCATGGCGGAGATCAGGCAGCCCTTCTCGTCCATCAGCAGGGTAACGGGCAGGCCGAAGGCGAGGCCTTCCTTCTTCAGCGTGTTGAAGACACCCATCGAGGCATCGCGGTAGTAGCCAAGGTCATTGACGCCCGTTTCGCTGAGGAAGGCTTTCGGCTTCTCGTCGTCGCCCGTGTCGATGTTGATCGCCACGACCTCGAACTTGTCGCTGCCGAGCTCCTTTTCGAGCGCGTTGAGGGCTGGCATTTCCTCGCGGCAGGGGCCGCACCAAGTGGCCCAGAGGTTGACCAGCAGGGTCTTGCCGGCGAAGTCGGCGATCGTCTTCTTCTTGCCGTCCGGTCCGTCGAAGACCAGATCGGGCAACGGGCGGTGTTCGTCGACATTGCGCATGGCGGCGACCTGGCCCTTGGAGAAGGGCGTGATCGCGGCTGCTTTTTCGGAGGCGAGGGCGCAGGCGGCGGTATCGGCCGAGGCCACCGCGCCATTGCCAGACAGGCTTTCCTTCACGTATATCGCTGCACCACCGGCGAGAAGTCCGGCCAGTCCCGCGATGGCGATCAGCTTCGTGGCGGGCAGGCCGAGTTTCTTCTTCACTGTCATTTCTTTCTCCAGGATAGGCATCCCATGGCTGACGGCAATTCCGAGACGAAATCCTCGAACCAGATGTGGGGCGGCCGGTTCGCCTCGGGACCCGATGCGATCATGGAGGAGATAAATGCCTCCATCGGCTTCGACAAGAAGCTTTACGCTCAGGACATCCGCGGCTCAAAGGCGCATGCCGAAATGCTCGCCCATCAGGGCATTATTTCGGCGGACGATAAGGAAAAGATCGTTCACGGTCTCGACACGATCCTGTCAGAGATCGAAAGCGGCCAGTTCGAGTTCTCGCGCCGCCTCGAAGACATCCATATGAATGTCGAGGCGCGCCTTGCGACGCTGATCGGCCCGGCCGCCGGGCGCCTGCACACCGCCCGCTCGCGCAACGACCAGGTGGCGCTTGATTTCCGCCTTTGGGTCAAGGAAGAACTGCAGAAGACGGAAAAGGCGCTGACCGGCCTGATCGCTGCCTTCCTCGACCGCGCCGAAGAGCACGCCGACACCGTCATGCCGGGCTTTACCCATCTCCAGACCGCCCAGCCGGTGACCTTCGGCCACCATTGCATGGCCTATGTGGAAATGTTCGGCCGTGACCGCCAGCGCGTGCGCCACGCAATCGAACATCTCGACGAGAGCCCGATCGGCGCCGCGGCCCTCGCCGGCACCGGCTACGCGATCGACCGCCACATGACGGCGAAGGCGCTCGGCTTCCGCGAGCCGACGCGCAATTCGATCGATACCGTCTCGGACCGCGACTTCGCGCTGGAATTCCTGTCGATCGCCGCGATCGCCGCCGTACACCTCTCCCGCTTGGCAGAAGAAATCGTCATCTGGTCGACGCCGCAGTTCGGCTTCATCCGCCTGTCGGACGCCTTCTCTACCGGCTCCTCGATCATGCCGCAGAAGAAGAACCCGGACGCTGCCGAGCTGGTGCGCGCCAAGACCGGCCGCATCAACGGTTCGCTGATCGCGCTGCTCACCGTCATGAAGGGTCTGCCGCTCGCCTATTCCAAGGACATGCAGGAGGACAAGGAGCAGGTGTTCGACGCTGCCGAGAGCATCGAGCTGGCCATTGCCGCGATGACCGGCATGGTGCGCGACATGACGATCCGCACGGACAAGATGAAGGCGGCGGCCGGCTCCGGCTATTCCACCGCGACCGACCTTGCCGACTGGCTCGTGCGCGAGGCGGGGCTTCCCTTCCGCGATGCGCATCATGTGACGGGCCGCGCGGTGGCGCTGGCTGAAAGCAAGGGCTGCGACCTCGCCGAACTGTCGCTGGAGGACCTGCAGGCGATCCATGCCGCGATCACCGCCGATATCTTCAACGTGCTGACGGTCGAGGCCTCGGTCGCCAGCCGCAAGAGCTATGGCGGCACCGCACCCTCCGAAGTCAGGAAGCAGATCGCCTGGTGGCGGCAGCGGAACTGATCAGGTTGCTTGCAGGACTCATCAGCAGATTAAGGGTGCACAAGGGCGGGCGAATTCGCTAAGGATGATGCCCACCCGACCACCCGAGTTTCCAGGGAACGCTTCATGACACGCATCGATATCGGCAGGCTGGCTCTCGTGCTCTGCCTTTCCGCAGCGGTTCTTACCGCCTGTGGCCGCAAGGGCGATCTCGACCTGCCGGGTGGCGCGCAACCGGTCGTGAAGACCATCGATGGCAAGAAGGTCGAGCAGATCGAAGACAAGCCCTTCATTCTCGACCCCCTTCTCTGACGGAAAACACCCGTGAACCATTTCGAGCATCGCGACGGCATCCTCTACGCAGAGGACGTGCCTGTTCCGGACATCGCCAAGGCGGTCGGCACACCGTTCTACGTCTACTCGACGGCCACGCTGGAGCGTCATTACAAAGTCTTCTCCAAGGCCTTTGACGGCATCGACGCCATGGTCTGCTACGCCATGAAGGCGAATTCCAACCAGGCGGTGCTGAAGACGCTCGCCCGGCTCGGTGCCGGCATCGACGTCGTCTCGGAAGGCGAGTTGCGCCGCGCACTTGCTGCTGGCGTTCCGGCATCCCGCATCATGTTCTCCGGCGTCGGCAAGACGCCGCGCGAAATGGACCTCGGGCTTGAAGCCGGCATCTATTGCTTCAACGTTGAGTCCGAGCCAGAGCTCGACGTCCTGAATGCCCGCGCCGTGAAGGCCGGCAAGGTCGCGCATGTCTCCTTCCGCATCAATCCGGATGTCGATGCGCGCACCCATGCCAAGATTTCGACCGGCAAGAAGGAAAACAAGTTCGGCATTTCCTGGGAGCGTGCGCGGTCGGTCTATGCCCGCGCCGCGACCTTGCCCGGTATCCAGGTGACCGGCATCGACATGCATATCGGCAGCCAGATCACCGAGCTGCAACCCTTCGAAGACGCCTTCAAGCTGTTGCGCGAACTCGTCGATACGCTGCGGGCCGATGGCCATACGATCGATCATGTCGACGTCGGTGGCGGTCTCGGCATTCCCTACAAGACGGACAATGCACCGCCGCCGCTGCCGGATGCCTATGCCGAGATCGTCAAGAACCAGCTCAAGGGTCTCAACTGCAAGATCGTCACCGAGCCGGGCCGTCTGATCGTCGGCAATGCCGGTATTCTGGTGACTGAAGTCATCTATGTGAAGGATGGCGGCGAGAAGACCTTCGTCATCGTCGATGCGGCGATGAACGATCTTATCCGCCCGACGCTCTATGAGGCTTGGCACGAAATCCAACCGGTCGTCATTTCCGCGGCAAACGCCCCGCGCATCCGGGCGGATGTCGTCGGCCCGGTCTGCGAGACGGGTGACTACCTTGCGCAGGACCGTGAAATGGCGCAGCCGAAGCCGGGCGATCTTATCGCTGTCGGTTCGGCCGGTGCCTACGGCGCGGTGCAGGCCGGTACTTACAACAGCCGCCTGCTGATCCCCGAAGTGCTGGTCAACGGCGCGGAATTCCACGTCATCCGGCCGCGGCTGTCCTATGACGACCTGATCGGGCTCGACTCGCTGCCGGCCTGGCTCGCCTGAGCCGAAACCGGGTGAAAACCGTCCGCGCGCGCGATCACGATTTTGCGCGTGCCCTCGTCTTCGCCACAAAGCATGTTATCTTTTAGCTTCGATACCCTGCATCGGAGAGCGGTACCTGATGGCGATTGACACGGAAAGGCAAGGCGAGGCGACGGCGACCGGCAATCCGGTGGCCCGCAAACTCGCCGCCAAGCGCCTTGTCGCCCAGGCCGTCCTGTATCTGGAAGCGCTTGCGCCGCGCGTGCTGCCGATCGTGCTGCTGGTCGCCGGCTTTCTGGCGCTGACCTGGTTCGGCTATTTCCGCCATGTGCCGTTCTGGCTGCATGTTGCGACGCTCGCCGCCTTCGCGCTTGGCCTTGTCGCATTGCTGTTGCGCCTGCGCGGCATCGATTGGCCGTCCATCGACAATGCCTATCGCATGCTGGAGACGCGCAACGCGCTGGCGCACCAGGCGATCCGCGTGCAGGACGACAGGCCGGCGGGCGGCGATGCCTTTGCCGACGCGCTGTGGCGCGAGCATCAGGCCCGCATGGCGCGGCTGATCGGTACGTTGCGCACCGGCACGCCGGAGCCGGATATCGCTCGCCATGACCGTCATGCGCTTCGCGCCATCCCTGTGCTTCTCGTCGTCATCGCCTTCGCCTTCTCCTATTCCAACCGTGGCGGCCTGCTGGCCGACGTGGTGTCCTTCCGCGCGCCGGCGGAAACGACGCCGGATGTGCGTATCGATGCCTGGGTGACGCCGCCAGCGCACACCTCGCGCGCACCTGTCTTCCTCACCGGAACGGGCCAGGCGCAGCCGAACGAGGCCGCAAAAGGCGATATCCGCATTCCGCAGTTCAGCGAACTGACCGTCCGCGTCACCGGTGGCAGCGGCGACGAGCAGGTGAGCTATCAGGTGACCGGCGAGACCGCCGCCATCGCCATTCGTCCCGAGGAGGAAAAGCCGAAGGACGAGAAGGCAGAGGCTGCGAAGACGGAGGCGGTGGCCAAGGTGCCGGTCGTGGCCGTCAATGGCGCCAAGACCATGCATTACAAGATCCTGAAGGACGGCACGCTGTCGGTCGATGGCAGGAACTGGACGTTCTCGGTCATCCCGGACCGCGTGCCGGAGATCGCCTTTGACGGCATTCCGAAGAAGACCGTGGCTTCGGCACTGGAGATCAGCTTCCTCGCCAAGGATGATTACGGGCTTCAGGAAGCGCGCGCCGAAATCGCGCCGGTCGAAGAGCAGAAGGATGCCCGTCCGCTCTATCCGCTGCCGGAATACAGGCTGGACCTGCCGCGCCGCAGCGCGCGCGACGCCAAGGGCACGACGAGCCGCAACCTCTCCGAACACCCGCTCTCCGGCAAGCGCGTGAAGATCACGCTCGTCGCCAAGGATGCGGCGGGGCAGGAGGGGCGCAGCCAGCCGGTCGAGATGATCCTTCCGGCGAAGAATTTCTTCGAGCCGCTCGCTTCGGCCGTCGCCGAAGAGCGGCAGGTTTTTGCGCTCGATGCCAACAAGCTGCCTTTTGCGATCGCGCTCAACGAGGCGCTGACGATCCGGCCGGAAGAGACGATCCTGAACCTCACGCATTACCTGCTGCTGCAATCGGCCGCCGCGCGCATGAAGCTTGCCCGCACCGACGACGAGATGCGCGAGACAGCCGACTATCTCTGGGAAATCGCGCTCGGCATCGAGGATGGCAACCTGTCGCTCGCCGATCGCCGCCTTCGCGAAGCGCAGAAGGCGCTCTCCGAGGCGCTGGAGCGCAATGCCTCCGACGAGGAGATCGCCGCGCTGATGAAGGAACTGCGCGAGGCGATGCAGGCCTATATGCAGGAACTCGCCCGCCAGGCTGCCAAGAACGGCCAGATGCAGCAGAATGCGCAGCAGCAGGGCCAGATCCTGCGCCAGCAGGATTTGCAGCGCATGATGGACCAGATCGAGAATCTGGCGCGCTCCGGTGCACGTGACCAGGCGCAGCAGATGCTCTCCGAACTCCAGCGCATGATGAACAACCTGCAGGCCGGCCGCCCGCAACAGGGGCAGCAGGGCCAGCAGAACGACGCCATGCGCCAGCAGATGGATAAGCTCGGCCAGCTGATGCAGAAGCAGCAGCAGTTGATGGAGCAGACCTTCCAGCTCGACCAGGCGCTGCGCGACCGCCAGCAGCGTGGTGACCCGATGCCGGGCGAGGATGGCGAGCAGCAGCAACAGCAAGAGGGCGACAACGGTGCCGGCCAGCAGCCGACCGACCAGATGACCGCCGAACAGCTGCGCGACGCCCTGAAGAAGCTTCAGGAGCAGCAGGATGCGCTCGGCAAGCAGCTCGGCGAGGTGCAGGACGCGCTGAAGGGCATGGGGCTGGAGCCCGGCGAAGGGTTCGGTCAGGCCGGGCGCGAGATGAAGGGTGCGTCGGAAGCGCTTGGGCAGGGCCAGGGTGAATCAGCCGTCGGCAGCCAGGGGCGGGCGCTGGAAGCCCTGCGCCAGGGCGCGCAGAACATGATGAGCCAGATGCAGGCCATGGGACAGGGCGAGGGGCCGGGTGAGGGCATGCCGCAGGCGGGCCGCAACGGTCGCGACCCGCTCGGCCGCGAGCGCCCGGTCAACGGGCAGGGCCCCGATTTCGGCGGGCCGACGAAAATTCCGGAAGAGATCGATATCCAGCGGGCACGGGAAATTCTCGAAGAAATCCGCCGCCGGCTTGGCACCGGGTCTTCGCCGAGCTTTGAGCGCGATTATCTGGAGCGCCTGCTAGGCATCCGGTGAGGCACTTCCATGAAGGCCGGACGCGACCTGCGTCCGGAAAGGATCAGGCGGCGAGGGCTTGCGCCACGGCGCGACGGATGTCCGGCAGGCTGAAGGGCTTGCTCACCACGTCGACGATCTTGCTGGCAAGGTCATCCGCACGCTCGCGCTGCTCGGCATAACCGGTCATCAGCAGGATTTTCAGCGCCGGATGGGCGGCGGATGCCTTGTGGGCAAGCTCGATGCCGTCCATCACGGGCATGCGGATATCGGACAGCAGCAGGTCGAAGCCGCCGTCTGTCAGGGCGTCCAGTCCTGCAGCACCGTCCGGCGCCTCGACGGTTTCATGGCCGTCCAGCCGCAGGGCCCGCGCCACGAAGATACGAAGGGAATCTTCGTCTTCGGTGATCAGAATCTTCGCCATCATTTTCCCTTTCGGACCGTCCATCCGGCCTCGTCTGCTGACGAAAAGACCAGACTTTCCTTGTCGATCGGTAAACGGCGCGTGGAGGAATCTGCGGTGGACTTTTGCGCGACGCAATTGCCGGCGCAAAACCGCTCAGCACTTTTGCTGGAATTGCTCAGTCCGCGTCGCCCGTCACGATGCCGACGAAAGGCAGTTCGCGGAAGGCATAGGCGACGTCCATGCCGTAGCCGACGACGAAATAATCCGGGCATTCGAAGCCGACATAATCAGCTTCCAGATCGGTCTTGCGCTTCTCGCGCTTGTCGAGCAGCACGGCGATGGTGACGTTGCGCGCACCGCGCTCGAACATCAGTTCCTTGGCGAAGGTGAGCGTGCGGCCGGATTCGAGAATGTCGTCGATCAGCAGGATATCGCGGCCATGCACGTCGCTGTCGATGTCCTTGATAACCTTCACGCCCTGCGAGACGGTGCCCGTGCCATAGCTTGAGAGCGTGATGAACTCGACTTCCGGCGCAAGACCCGCAGCATGCAGCGCGCGCGTCAGGTCGGCGGCGAAGATGAACGAGCCCTTGAGCACGGCGATGACGAGGAGGTCCTTCGTCGGGCCGCTTGCGATCTGGGCTGCCAGCTCCTCGTTGCGCTTGGCAATCTGCCCGGCATCATAGAGCGTTTCGATCTTCTTTCCGCGAACAATATGCATTGCGAGGCGGCTCCTTGGGTGGTGTCAAAGCAGCCGATTAGCACAGTCAGTTGGCCGGTGCACCCTTGGCGGCAAGGGAAACCGAGACTTTCGGCACTTTTCCGCCGCCATGCGGAATGCGCAGCGCGAAATGTTCGCTGCCGCCGGCCGCAATCGATTCGCTGTCGAGGGCGACGCGGCGCTGCTGCGCGGTGCCGGCATTGTCGAAGACGATGTCGAGCGGCGGGACTGACTGGACGCCGCTGCTGACATTGTCGATCCGGCCATAGACGGACAGCACCTTCATGCCGTTCTGGTCCTCGACCGTCGCCACGACGTCGGCGATGCGAAGGGGCGTGGTCGGCCCGGCCGTCGGCAAGGCAGCCTTGAGTGCCGAGAGACCGCCGGCATAGGCAAAGACGAAGAGGACGCTCGCCGTGACGAGGCCGGCGAAGGCGCGGCCGGAAAGAAGCTGCAAGCCGGCCTCGCAGAGCCGCGCGCCCGCCGCCGCGGCACGCACGAGGACATGCTTTGGCGCGGCGCGGGACGATGCTGGCCGAACAGGGCGGTGATTGTCGTTGGAGGTTCGCGCGCTGCTGCTGCGGATGACGACGAAATCGGCATCAACCACTTCCAGACGGGCGGCGGGGCGTTGGCCATGCCTCTGGGCGGGTGCCTTGGGTTCCGGCGGCAGGAGGTCAATGCGGCCTTGTGCCGGTTTTTTCGCTCGGAAGGCGTTCATGGCGAACTCCTCGCTTGGCCGGTTTTCGCGCAAAATCATCCGCGAAAAGTCGGGCATTGAATCAAATCCTTACGAAACGTAAACCATACTGGTTAATGCTTCGGAAACCCGACCGTGAAAGAGCCGCTTTCCTATGCGACCTCCCCTACGGTACCGCTGACGCGGGCGAGAGTGACCGTTTTTAGAACCGGATTGGCCATTGATTCATTTCGAGAATGTCGGACTGCGCTACGGGATGGGACCGGAGATCCTCCGCGACCTGACCTTCGATATTCCGCACCGCTCCTTCCAGTTTCTGACGGGACCATCCGGTGCCGGCAAGACGACGCTGCTGCGCCTGCTGTTCCTGTCACTGCAGCCGACGCGCGGCATCATCCGCACCTTCGACCGGGAAATCTCGACCATCCCGCGCGACGAACTGCCGATGCTGCGCCGGCGCATCGGCATCGTCTTCCAGGATTTTCGCCTGCTCGATCACCTGACGACCTATGAGAACGTCGCGCTGCCGCTCCGGGTGCGCGGCAAGGACGAATCGAGTTATCGCGCCGATGTGCTGGAGCTTCTGAAATGGGTCGGCCTTGGCGAACGAATCAACGTGCTGCCGGCGGTGCTGTCCGGCGGGGAGAAACAGCGTGCGGCGATTGCGCGCGCGCTCATCGATCGGCCGGAACTGTTGCTGGCCGATGAGCCGACGGGCAATGTCGATCCGCCGATGGCGCGCCGCCTGCTCAGTCTCTTCCTCGAGCTCAACCGTCTCGGCACGGCCGTCGTGATCGCCACCCATGATCTCTCGCTGATGGACCAGGTGGACCAGGCGCGGCGCATGATCCTCTCGCAGGGACGGCTCGACATCTATGACTGACGCTCCCCGCCAGACCACCGAGGATGCTCAGCCGGCGCGCCGCCTGGAAATGAAGGTGCGCCCGACGGCGCCAATCGTGCCGCCGTCGAACGTCTCCGGTAACGCGCTGATGCTCGTCATCGCCATCATGGCCTTCCTTGCCTGCCTCACCTTCGGCGCCGTCAACATGGTGCGGGCGACGGCATCGAGCTGGCAGAGCCAGATTTCCCGCGAAATCACCATCCAGA
Organism: Shinella kummerowiae; assembly: GCF_009827055.1. Classification (GTDB taxonomy): domain Bacteria; phylum Pseudomonadota; class Alphaproteobacteria; order Rhizobiales; family Rhizobiaceae; genus Shinella; species Shinella kummerowiae. Next base: position 112,698 of record NZ_WUMK01000012.1, on the reverse strand, counting down.
TCAAGCCGGACGACGCGCTCGACATGGAGCAGGCGCTGAAGGACGCACGCGATCTGGCGCTCACCTTCTCCGGCACGCGCGACGGCACCATCGTCGACAAGGCGGCGACCGCTCGCCTGCTCGAGCCGTGGCTCGGCGAGGGGCTGAACCTCGACGAACTGCCGGTGCCGCGCCTTGTCATCGTCACCATCGACGAGCAGAGCCCGCCGGATTTCGCCGCCATGCGCACGGCGCTGGCGCAAAAGATCCCGACAGCCTTCCTCGATGATCACCGCACCTGGGTGGACCGCCTCGTCGCCATGGCGCGCACGACCGCCTTCATCGGCACGGGCGTGCTGGTGCTCGTCTTTTCCGCCATGGTGCTGACGGTGGTCTTTGCGACGCGCGGCGCACTGTCCGGCAACCGGCACATCGTCGAGGTGCTGCATTTCGTCGGCGCCGAGGCGAGCTTCGTCGCGTCCGAATTCCAGAAGCATTTCTTGAAGATCAGCCTGAAGGGTTCGTTTGCCGGCGGTTTTCTGGCGGCGCTGTTCTTCTTGATCGCCGGTTTCTGGCAGGGGCGCTCGATCGCGACCCCGCAGAGCGACCAGGCGACGGCGCTGTTCGGCACATTTTCCATGGGGCTTACCGGCTATCTCGGCATTGCCGGGACGATCGTCGTGATCGCGCTGCTGACGACGCTGACGGCCCGCTTCACCGTGATGCGGACCATCCACGAAATCGACCTCATCCGCTCCGACCCGTCGCGGACAGACCAGCTGCCGGACGCATGACGCGGGAAAACCGAGGCGTGCCAAATAATGCAAGAGGGGCCGACCATCGCCGCGAAACGGACTAGCCGTTGCCGCAATCGGACTCTATGGACGGAATCATGAACGCGCTGGAACGGGCAAAACCGGATCTGCCTGAGGGCATCCGGCCGGAAGGAGAGGGGCGGCGCCGACGCAAAGGCCCCGTCCGGATCGCCGTGCGCGTCGTCCTGGCGCTGATCCTGATTGCGGCCGTGGCCGGTGCCGGCGGTTTCCTCTATTTCGCCGAAACCGTGGCCTCCATGGAGGCGCCGCAGGACCCGAAGGCCGATGCGATCGTCGTATTGACCGGCGGTTACCAGCGCATTGACAGCGCGATCGGCCTGCTCAAGCAGGGCGCCGGCCAACGCCTCCTGATTTCCGGCGTGAACCCCACGACGAGCGGCACGCAGATCCGCAAGTTGACGCAAAGCTCGTCAGCGCTCTTCGAGTGCTGCGTCGACATGGGATACGAGGCGGTGGACACGATCGGCAATGCCAACGAGACGGCGCGCTGGATCAGCGATCACCAGTTCCGCCGGGTGCTTGTCGTCACCAACAACTACCACATGCCGCGCAGCCTGCTGGAGCTGAGGGTCAGCGATCCGCAGACGGAATTCATCGCCTACCCGGTCGTCAATTCCGATCTCAGGAACGGCAACTGGCTGCGCCAGCCCGGCATCGTGAAGGCGATGCTGTCGGAATATCTCAAATACAGCCTGGCGCGTTTGCGCGCCGTGATCGGCGCGCGAAGCTGGTCGGGTCTTCGCGGCGACATGTCGGGCCTGTCCGGCAGCTGAGATCGCCGCAACGGGAGTTTCCCCGCCCGGGAATATCGTGTAGGGCGTGAGAACGCGTCCCGCTGACAGGCTGCCCGATGATCGTTTTCCGTTCCGTGCTTTTCAACACCCTCTTCTATGTGAACCTCATCGCGCAGATGATCATCATGACGCCGGCCTATTTTCTGCTGCCGCGCAAGAAGGCCTATGTCATCGCCAAGAACTGGGCGCGGAGCAACCATTGGCTCTTCGACAAGATCGTTGGAACGACATTTGAAATCGAAGGCCTCGAAAACATTCCTCAGGGCGGCGGGTATATTTTTGCGCCGAAGCATCAGTCCTTCTGGGATGCCTATGCGCTTCTGCCCTGGCTCGACGATCCGCTCTACATCCTGAAGCGCGAGCTGACCTGGATTCCGCTGTTCGGCTGGTACCTGAAGAAGCAGCGCATGGTGCCCGTCAACCGCAATGCGCGCGGCAAGGTCATGGCGGCCGTGATGGAGCGCACGAAGGCGGAGATGGATACCGGGCGCCAGCTCATCATCTATCCGGAAGGCACGCGCCGGCCGCCGGGCGCCACCCCGGAATACAAATATGGCATCGCCCGCCTTTACCGCGATCTGCAGGTCCCGGTCGTGCCCGTCGTCATGCATCCGGGCCTGTTCTGGCCGCGGCGCAAGTTCATCCGTTATCCCGGGCATTTCAAGGTGCAGATCCTGCCGGCCATCGCGCCGGGCATGGATCCCGATGCCTTCCTCGCCCATCTCATCGATGTGATGGAAACGGCGAGTGACCAGCTTCTGATCGAAACCGCGGCGGCGAACCCGGACCTGCCCTTGCCGCCGACCGCCGAGCAGCGGCTGGCGGAGCTGAAGGCGCATGCCGCCTGATCAGGCAGGCGGTGCGCTATAGAGGCCTTCCGCGGCGCGGCCGACATCTTCCAGCCAGTGGTCGCGGATGCCCATTTCGCGCAGATGGATGAGTGTGTTGCGCACATAGTCCATGTTATGGCCGGATTTTCCAATCGAGGCGCTGACGGTTCGCGCCGCCTCCTCGACCGTGAGCGAGCCGGCAAATTGCTGGTGCGCCCGGTCGCAGATATAGACGAGCGTCGTGATACGGCGCCCGTCACTGAGCGTCGCGGAGAGCGTGCGCTCCTTGTAGACATGGGTCACCAGTTCCCGCTCGCGCAGGTAATCGACCACGGCCTCATAGTTTTGTGGCGCGATGCGGAAGGCGACGCCGCGGCAGGAGCCGCCACGGTCCAGGCCGAGGACGAGGCCGGGTTTCTCCTCCGTGCCGCGATGCACCCAGGAGCGTACGCAGAGCGCGCGGCGGAAACCGAAGAGATGGGCCGGCTGTCGTTCCTCGAACTCGAAGCCCGGATTCCACATCAGCGATCCGTAGCCAAAAACCCAGAATTCGTTCATATCCACCGTCACTTGGACCATTTCCAGAGCGCGTCCGCGTTTCTCTTAACCGCGAAAACGCTCTATCCCTTGTTTGTCGTCGCTGCGAACGCAAAACCGCTTCGCACTTTTGCTGCACATACTCTAAAAGCCGCCGCAATTGCCGGCTTTGACGCCGTATCGGCAAATTCTGTCTGCCACCATTGGAGAACACCATGGCATCGTCAAGCCGCGCCGAGACATCCGGCGTTACGCGCAAACTCGTCCGGCTCGCCATTGCCGTCGTTCTCTTCATCGCTCTCTATACGGGCGCATGGTTCTATGCGGCAAGCTGGTTGAAGGACACGCTCGGTCAGCAGCTTGCCGCATCCGCGCAGGGCATGCATTCCGTTTCCTGCAGCAACCTTTCCGTCCGCGGCTTTCCCTTCCGCATCGGCCTCTTCTGCGACTCGGTCGGCGTCGATGATCGCCCCTCAGGCCTGTCGGCGACCGTCGGAGCGATTCGCTCTGCCGCGCAGGTCTACCGCCCGGGTCATGGCGTCATCGAGATTGACGGTCCGGCGCAGGTGCGCGTCACGCCGGATCTCGTCTTCGATGTCGACTGGGATCTGCTGCGTGCCAGCGCCACCGCCTGGACGAATGGCCTCGACCGCGCGTCGATCGCCTATGACGGGTTGAAGGGCCGGCTCAACGTGCCGTCGGAAGCCGTCTCGATCGGCATTGCCGCGACGCATGGCGAGAAGCATATCCGCCAGTCGGGCGAAGCGCTCGACATCGCCGCCTCGTTCGATGCGCTCTCGCTCGACCTCGGCGACCGGGTGCTGCCGCCGCTCGATGTCGCCGCCGACCTGACGATTGCCGATGCCGCCAGATGGATTTCCGCCGAAGGTCCGCCGGCCGATGTGCCGCTCGGGGCAAGCGTGGAACTCCGGCGCCTGTCGCTGGATCTTGGCGACGGCAAGGTCGCGACGCTGTCCGGTCCCCTCAAGGTGGGGGATGACGGTTATCTCTCCGGCACGCTCGACCTCGACATTGCCGGCATCACGGTCTGGCGTGATCGTGTTTCCGAGGCTTTTCCGGAGGTCGCGGAGACGACCGCGCACGTGGCGCAGGTCATTCAGGGCCTGTCGGCGGGCGGCGACCGCGCCGTGGTGAAGCTGAACGTGCAGGACGGAACCGTCTATCTCGGCCTCTTCCCCATCGCCTTCATCCCGCCGTTCTAAGCCTGGTCTTTCTTGTCGGCGGAGGGGCGGCCGAAGTTCGGCGCGGCGGTATCCTGGCCGGCATCGATGATCGAACGGCGGATGGCGCGGGTGCGGGTGAAGAGGTCGAACAGCTTTTCACCATCGCCCCAGCGGATGGCGCGCTGGAGATAGGCGAGGTCTTCGGAAAAGCGTGCCAGCATTTCGAGGATCGCGTCCTTGTTGTGCAGGCAGACGTCGCGCCACATGGTGGGGTCCGAGGCGGCAAGACGGGTGAAGTCGCGGAAACCCGAGGCGGAGTACTTGATGACTTCCGATTCCGTCACCGTCTCGAGGTCATCGGCCGTGCCGACGATGTTATAGGCGATGATGTGCGGCAGGTGGGAGACGATGGCGAGCACCTTGTCGTGGTGCTCCGTGTCCATCTCGTCGACCTTCGAGCCGAGCGCCTCCCAGAAGGCGGCGAGTTTGCGTTTTGCCTCCTTGTCGGTGCCGTGCACCGGGGTGAGGATGCACCAGCGGCCCTGGAAGAGTTCGGCGAAACCGGCGTCCGGGCCGGAATGCTCCGTTCCGGCCAGCGGGTGGCCGGGGATGAAATGCACGTGTTTCGGCATGTGCGGCAGCATCTGCGCCACGACGGACGCCTTGGTCGAGCCAACGTCGGTGACGATGGTGCCGGGCTTCAGGTGCGGGGCGATTTCCTCCGCCACCTTGCCCGAGGCGCCGACGGGCACCGAGACGATGACGAGGTCTGCCCCTTCAACGGCCGTGCCGGCATCGTGCACATAGTCGGTGCCGAGGTCCAGCTCGCGGGCGCGGTCGAGCGTCTCCTGGCTGCGGCTGGAAATGGTGACGGTTTTAGCCAGGCCTTTTGCCTTGACCGCACGGGCGATGGAGGAGCCGATGAGGCCGATGCCGATCAGCGCGATCTTGTCGAAATGTCCGTCCGTCATGCCCGTCGCCCTTCTTTGCCGCTGGGCTTCGCTCTAGCGGGCGGCTTGGCGTTTGTCGAGGGGATCAGCGCGGCGCGCGCTCGCGGGTTGTCGGCACGCCCTGCGGGGCCAGCACCGGCACGAAGACGCGCCGCGAGGCGCGGGCCGCGACCGGCAGGCCCTGATAGAGCCGCTTCTGCGCTTCCACGATGATGACACCGGAAAACATCGGCCAGAGCATGCGCCCCAGCCGCTCGAAGGCGCCGCGCAGCTTCTGAACGCTGCGCAGTTTCGAGGGCGGGAAGAACAGGGCTTCCGCGCTGGCACCGGGCGTGAAATTGGTCTCGCGCAGCAGCGCGGTCAGCTGGCGGCGGGAATAGGGCCGGCCGGAGCCGAAGGGCGTGTGCTCCATGCGCGCCCACACGCCGCGCCGGTTCGGCACGACGATGACGAGGCGGCCGCCGGGTGCCAGCACGCGCCACAGTTCCTTCATGGTCTCACGTGGGTTTTCCGCAAATTCCAGCGAATGCACCATCAGGATACGATCGACCGCGGCATCCGGCAGCGGCAGTTCCTCGTCGAAGACCAGTGCCGTCGAGGACAGTTCGCTCGGCGGCCAGTTCACCGCGCCCTGGCCGGCCGGCATGAAGGCGAAGGTGCGCTCGGTGTCCGCGCGAAACCGCTCGAGATAGGGCACGGCATAGCCGAGCCCGACCAGCCGCTCATCCGGCAGGCGCGCCCAAAGCGAGGTGAGCGCCATGGCGATCGAATGATCGGCGAGGCGGCCGAGCGGGGAGTGGTAGAATTCGCGGAGGTCGACGATATCGGCATGCATGGCCTGAATGTGAGCGATGCGCCGATGGACTTCAAGGCCGATTGCCTTACATTCCCGCCGACCGCCAGACCGATATGACGAGGAGACTGCCCATGACCCCGCTGGAAATCGATCTCTTTGCCTGCCGCAGCGATAATTTCGGCGTGCTGCTGCACGACCCGGTGACGGGCGCCACGGCCAGCATCGATGCGCCGGAGGAGGGGCCGATCCGTGACGCGCTTGCGCGCCGGGGCTGGACGCTCAGCCATATTTTCACGACGCATCATCACAACGACCATATCGAGGCCAACCTCGCGCTGAAGGAGCATTTTGGCGTCACGATCATCGGTCCGGCGCGCGAGGCGCCGCGCATTCCCGGCATCGACCGGACAGTGGATGGCGGCGACAGCTTCGAATTTGCCGGGCGGCACGTCGAGGTCATTCTGACGCCGGGCCATACTTTGGGGCACATCTGCTTCCACTTGCCGGACGACAAGCTGCTTTTCGCCGCCGATACGCTGTTTGCGCTCGGCTGCGGCCGGCTGTTCGAGGGCACGCCGGCGCAGATGTGGGGTTCGCTGTCGAAACTCGCCGCGCTACCGGATGGTACGACGGTTTATTTCGGCCACGAATACACACTGTCGAATGCCCGGTTTGCCAAGACCATCGATCCGGACAATGCGGCGCTTCTGACGCGGGTCGCGGAGATCGAGGCCCTGCGGGCGGCCGGCGCGTTCACGGCACCCACGACGATCGGGCTTGAAAAGGCGACGAACCCGTTCCTGCGCGCTGCCGATCCGGCCATCCGCCGTCATCTCGGCATGGAGAAGGCGGGCGACGCGGAGGTCTTTGCCGAGATCCGCGCACGCAAGGACCGGTTCTGATGACGCCAGCGGAGATCATCGCGACATTGGGCATGGAGCACCATCCGGAGGGTGGCTGGTATGTGCAGACATTCCGCGATGTCGAGGGCGGCGAACGCGGACACTCGACGGCGATCTACTATCTCCTGGAGAAGGGCGAGCGATCGCACTGGCATCGCGTGCGGGATGCCGCCGAGATCTGGCACCACTATGCTGGCGCGCCGCTCGCCCTGTCGCTGAGCGACGGCAAACGATCGGCGGAGGTGCAGGTGCTGGGGCCGGATCTGGCCGCGGGCGAGCGGCCGCAGGCCATCGTGCCGGCCAACTGGTGGCAATCGGCGGAACCGCTTGGCGATTGGACGCTGGTCGGCTGCACGGTCTCGCCCGGCTTCGTCTTCTCGTCCTTCGAGATGGCGCCTGCTGGATGGGCGCCGGGCGCCTAGGTCACGCGGTCGCGGGGCGCCGGCGCAGGATCATGTCCTTGGCTGCCAGCACCGCACCGCCGGTCACCAGCAGGCAGGCGAGGCCGATGCGCCAGGACGGTTCGGCAAAGCCCGAGAGGATCAGCACCAGTGTCGAGAGCAGCGGCGCGGCATAGCTTGCAGCGCCAAGGATCTGGATATCGCCGTTCTTCACACCGAAATCCCAGGCGTAGAAGGCAGCCCCCACCGGCAGTAGTCCAAGGCCCGCGACGGCGAACCATTCGAAGCTCGTCTGCGGCCAGATCGTGGTTTCCAGCATCAGGTGGCAGAGCAGCGAGAGGATCGCGGTGGCAAGGCAGAAACCGGTGACGACGTCGGTTGAGACGGCCTCGAAGCGGCGGGTGAGCAGCGAATAGCCGGACCAGGTGAAGGCGCAGAGGAAGGCTGCGCCATAGCCCAGCAGATAGGCGTCGTCGAAGGCAAAACCGTTGCGGCCGACGATCAGCACGGTGCCACCGAGGCCCAGGAAGGCGCCGACGACGTGGTTCCACTTCAGCGTCTCGCCCGGCAGCAGTGCGGAGCCGACGACGATCAGCAGCGGCCAGAGATAGGCGATGAGACCGGCTTCCACGGCCGGGGCGTTCCTCAGCGCGGTGAAATAGAGGAAGTGGTAGCCGAACAGGCCGAGAATGCCGGTGATCCAGACCTTGGCCGGCTGTCTCAGAAGACGCATGCGCTCCGGCCGGGCGGCCAGCACAAAAAGGCCGGGCAGGCTGCCGATCAGGAAGCAGATCGCGGACAACTGGAAGGGCGGCATTTTTCCCGAGGCGGCGGTGAAGAGTGCCAGCAGCGACCACATCAGGATCGCCGAAAAACCAATCAGGGTTGCACGCGTCTTCAAGGCTCATCACTCCCGGTCCACCGACCGGGCGCATATCAGCCGCCGAAGCGCGTGGCCGAGACGGTGACAGGGCCGAGCTTGGTCGGAATCTGTACATAGACCGGAGCATATACCTTCGCGCCATCGGCCTTGGCAAACCAGATTTCCATCGTGCTCAGCTTGCGCAAATATTCCACGTCGTCGCGGCCCTTACGGTAACCGGACTTCGGCACGAAGCGGATGCCGCAGACGACGACCTCGCCTTCGAATCCCTTGGTGGAATAGGGCTTGGTGCCCTTGGAGGTCAGTTTCAGATCCATGCGGGATTCGCCGTCGAAGATCGGCAGCGTCTTCGGGCAGATGCGGCTGCCTTCCGGAATGATGAGGCCGGAGATGGGGTCGAGCACGGCGCGCATGTCGGCGTTGGAAACGGGGACCCAGTTCTTCGGCTTGCGACGCGGCGGCACCATGCTGGCGGTGATGACGTTGCCATTGCGGAAGGTGACATCGATGGCGCGGCCACGCTTGCCGCTCTTGTAGTTCACCGAATAGTTGGTGGCGTGCAGGCGGCCGCGGCTGACCACGCCGGAAACCGACGTCGTGCCCTTGATGCTGGAAAAGATATCGGCAAGACCGGCCGATTGCATGCTGCCGGAAATCGTATAGCGGTCGCCTCGGAACGCCGACCGGAAGGTGGCGGTGGCAACCGGCAGGCCGGAAAGGCGGATGCTGTAGTCCGTGCGGTGCTCGATTTCGGCTGACGACAAGGGTGTCGCGCTGCCCGCAAGAGCAAGCGACATGACAGCGCCAGCAATCCAACCTCGCCCGTTCATCTGCACGACTCCCATTGAGACGCTCCGCCTAGCCTGCTATTGCGGCGATTCTGCGCCGCGATAAATTCCCGATCTGCTTGCTATTGCCTGCAAATCATGGCTTTTGGCAACTGAATTCAAGCTGAACGGCAGGTTTGGCTTGACGTCGCCGCCGCGTGTGACTATAGAACCGCGACTTCTCAAAAAGGCCAGATGGACTGCGGCCGGTTTCGGTGCCGGAAACGTATTGTCCAGAACCAAGAAAAAATAGGTGTACCATGTCCCGTAGTTGCGAATTGACCGGCAAGGGCGTCCAGTCGGGCAACAATGTGAGCCACGCAAACAACAAGACGAAGCGCAAGTTCCTGCCGAACCTGTGCAATGTCACGCTGATTTCCGACGCCCTCGGCCAGCGTTACCGTCTTCGCGTTTCCGCTGCTGCTCTGCGTTCCGTCGAGCACCGCGGTGGCCTCGATGCCTTCCTGCTGAAGGCCAGCGAGAACGAACTGTCGATGCGCGCTCGTCTGCTGCGCCGCCAGATCGCCAAGAAGACCGCTGCCGCTGCAGTTGCTGCCTGATTTCAGGCACGAAGCTCACGCGTTTTCATTGAGGCTTGACCGGTTGCCGGGCAGGCCTCAATGCTTTGCGCAGATGTTTGCCTAAATCGCAATCCCGGACGGAAAACCGCCTCCCGTTTTTTCCCGGAATTGCTTCATCAACTCCAGCTGGTGGCATCACCCAGGGTAAAAAAATGCAAGTGAACCGTATTACGTTTTTCTACGTCCTTCTGATGACGGCTGTGGTCGTCGCCTCCAATGTGCTGGTGCAGTACCCGCTTTCGGGCACGCTGCTGGGCATCAATCTCGGCGATCTCCTGACCTATGGTGCCTTCACCTATCCGGTCGCCTTCCTCATCACCGACCTGACCAACCGCCAGTTCGGCCCGCGCATCGCGCGCCGCGTCGTCGTAGCCGGTTTTCTGGTTGCCGTGGTCTTCTCCTTTGCCGTTGCCTCGCCGCGTATTGCGATCGCCTCGGGCTCGGCGTTCCTGCTTGGCCAGTTGCTTGACATTTCCGTGTTCAACCAGCTTCGCCGGCAGACCTGGTGGCGCGCGCCGCTGATCGCTTCGCTGTTCGGTTCGGCGCTTGATACGGTGATCTTCTTCTCCTTCGCCTTCGCACCGGCCTTCTCGATGTTCGGGCCGAACGATGCCTTCGCGATCGAATGGGCGCCGGTGCTCGGTGTCCTCACCACCGAAGCCCCGCGCTGGATCTCCTGGGCGCTTGGCGACTTCTCCGTGAAGGTGCTGGTCGGCATCGTCATGCTGCTGCCCTACGGCGCGCTGATGAGCAAGCTGAAGCCGATGCCGGGCGTCGAAAAGACGGCCTGAGCCCCTTGCTCCAAGCAATCCGTCATCCTCGCGCTTGACCCGAGGATCCCCATCCGCGATGTGCCGCTGGATGGATGGTCGGGTCAGGCTCGACCATGACGAAGGAGAGGTTTACTGGCCTCTGCCAGCAGCTAGGCCGCCCGTATTTCTGGGCGGCTTTTATTTTGTCTGCGGCAGGCGGAATTCCAGCATCAGGTTGCGCTGGAGAATGGAGTGGTTGTCGTCGGAGACGACGATGATGCGGATGTCGTCGTCGGCCATCGCCACGACGTCCAGCCCTTCCATATTGTCGATCTGGTGGCTGAGATCGACATCGATCAGCACCTCGCCGTCGACCACGGCGCCGGGACGGATCTTCGTGCCGTCGATGCGGCGGATGCGCATGCCCACACCATCCGACAGCCGGAAGCGACGTTCCAGCAGCAGGAGGTCGCCGTTCGGCAGGAAGGCGCCGTCGGTGATGTCCCAGGGGTCGTTGCGCGTCACGGCGAATGCACCCGCCAGCGGGCCATCGAGAACGGCTGCCAGCACGTTGCCCCCGGCGTCGAGGCTGCGTTCGGTGACCGTCACCGGCACGGCGCCAAGCGGGCCCGTCGCCGGCGACATGGCGAGCGTCTCCATGCCGCGATTGCTGCGCAGTTCGCGGCGTGGGAAGGGGAGCGGCAGTTGGCGCGAGGGCCTGGCGTCCATAAAGCCCGGATCCGGATAGACGTCGATGCGGTGAACCGCCTCGAAGCTGACGAGCAGTTCGCCCTTACCGATCGCCAGGCCCTCGGCATCCATCTGGTATTTGACGTTCTCGTCCTGGCCCTCGGTATTGAACATCGAGCGGGTCTTCAGGTCGGTGAGCCCGCTCAGCCGACCCTCGGCATCGCGTTCGATACGACCGGTCAACCAGTGCCCGGTGTCGAGCACGGCGACGAAGGTTTTCTGGTCATCACGAAAGCGGATCGCCGAGACGGCGCCGAGCAGCGGATTGCTCGACGAGTAGCTGATGCCGCCGAGAAATTCGAGCTTGCCGAAGGTGCGGTTGTCAGAGCCCAGCGCGAACTGCGAGATGACGTGGTTGACGACGGGCAGGTCGATGACCTCAGCCGCCACGGGCCGCGCCAGCGGCAGAGCAAATACCAGGGAGAGAGCGAGAGCCGGGAGGCTCCCCATGAAGCCTCCACGGTGCCGGCGCAGCGCCGGTTCAGCCCGCACGGCGGCGGCCGGCGGGGCGTCGGCTGGTGGCCTCGTCGGCGAAGAGCGAGGCAAGCTGTTCGGTCATGGCGCCGGCCAGCTCGTCCGCATCGACGATGGTGACGGCGCGGCGGTAGTAGCGGGTCACGTCATGGCCGATGCCGATGGCGAGAAGCTCGACCGGCGAGCGCGTCTCGATCTGGTCGATGGCGGCGCGCAGATGCCGCTCGAGATAGTTGCCAGGGTTCACCGACAGCGTCGAATCGTCGACCGGCGCGCCGTCGGAGATCATCATCAGGATACGGCGCTGCTCGGGGCGGGCGAGCAGGCGGTTGTGCGCCCAGATCAGCGCCTCGCCGTCGATGTTTTCCTTGAGCAGGCCTTCGCGCATCATCAGGCCGAGATTGCGCCGTGCACGCCGCCAGGGCGCATCGGCGCTCTTGTAGACGATGTGGCGCAGGTCGTTGAGGCGACCGGGCGATTGCGGCTTGCCGCTGCCGAGCCATTTTTCACGCGACTGGCCGCCCTTCCACGCCTTGGTGGTGAAGCCGAGAATTTCGACCTTCACGCCGCAGCGCTCCAGCGTGCGTGCCAGAATATCGGCGCAGGTGGCGGCGACCGTGATCGGCCGGCCGCGCATCGAGCCGGAATTGTCGATCAGCAGCGTCACGACCGTATCGCGGAAGGTTGTGTCCTTCTCGCGCTTGAAGGAGAGCGGCTGCATCGGATCGATGATGATGCGTTGCAGGCGGGCGCTGTCGAGGTAACCCTCTTCGAGGTCGAATTCCCAGGCGCGGTTCTGCTGCGCCATCAGGCGGCGCTGCAGGCGGTTCGCCAGGCGGCCGACCGCACCCTGAAGATGGGCGAGCTGCTTATCGAGGAAGGCGCGCAGCCGGTCGAGTTCCGCTTCGTCGCAGAGCTCTTCGGCGAGGATCATTTCATCGAATTCTTCCGTGAAGACCGTGTAGTCGACCTTCTCGTTGAAATCGCTGAAGGGATGGTTCGGGCGGCGGACTTCGCCGGGCGTGTCCGTGTCGTCGCCGTCATCCTCGACGAGATCGTCGTCGGAGATTTCCGCGCCGTCCATCTCGCCTTCGTCCATCTGCTCGTCGGACGTCTCGTTCTCGTCGGCGGGCGCGGAATCGTCGCCAGCGTCTTCCTGGCTTTCGTTGTCTTCCTGCTCGTCGCTGCGCGGCTGGTTTTCGTCCTCGGGCGTTTCCGAATCGTCCGGCTCGGTCTCGTCGTCGCCGTACTGTTCAGCGACGTTCATCGACGCGAGCATGTTGCGCACGACGCGGGAGAAGGCCTGCTGGTCGTTGATGGCGGCCGACAGGCCCTCCATGTCCTTGGCGGCCTTGTCCTCGATGAAGTCGCGCCAGAGATCGAGCACCTTGCCGGCGGAGGCCGGCGGGGTCTGGCCCGTCAGCTTTTCACGCACGATCAGGGCGACGGCTTCTTCCAGCGGGGCGTCGGCCTGGCGGGTGATCGCGCCGAAATTGGCCTTGGCGTATTTCTCCGTCAGCATGACGTTGAGGTTCTGCGCCATGCCCTGCATGCGATTGGAGCCGATGGCCTCAACGCGCGCCTGCTCGACGGCATCGAAGATCGCCCGCGCGTCCGCACCCTGCGGCGACATGGTCGCGTGGATGCGGGCGTCGTGGCAGGCCTTGCGCAGCGCCATCGAATCGCCGAGGCCGCGGGTGATCGCGACCTCGGTTGGCGAGGGGCGCTTGGTCAGTTCCGGCAGGCGGATACGCTCACCGGTCATGCCGGGCCGCTCGTTGGCGAAGGTGACCTCCACCTCCGCATCACCGGAGACGGCGCGCACACAGCCCGTTACCGCGCGGCGGAACGGCTCCATGTCGACCACGCCGCCGGGCCTCGGCTTCGAATTGTCTCCGCGAGCAGCCATGACTTTCCTACCCGACCGTCAGGCCGTCGCCTCAAGCACGATGTTGGCGGCACTTTCCTTCAGCTCGACGCCGAAGGCGCGCTGGTAGAGTTCGGCAACCAGCGTGCGTTCCAGTTCGTCGCACTTGTTGAGGAAGGTGACGCGGAAGGCGAAGGCGAGGTCGCCGAAGATTTCGGCATTTTCGCCCCAGGTGATGACCGTACGCGGGCTCATCACGGTCGACAGGTCGCCGTTGATGAAGGCGGCGCGGGTGAGATCGGCCACGCGCACCATGCGCGAGATCGTGTCACGGCCGTCCTTGCCGGAGGCAAGACGCTTCACCTTGGCGGCGACGATGCTGACTTCGTGGTCGTGCGGCAGGTAGTTCAGCGTGGTGACGATCGACCAGCGGTCCATCTGCGCCTGGTTGATCTGCTGCGTGCCGTGGTAGAGGCCCGTCGTATCGCCCAGCCCGACCGTGTTGGCGGTGGCGAACAGGCGGAAGGCGGGGTGCGGGCGGATGACGCGGCTCTGGTCAAGCAGCGTCAGGCGGCCGGCGGATTCCAGCACGCGCTGGATGACGAACATCACGTCCGGGCGGCCGGCATCGTATTCGTCGAAGACGAGCGCGACATTGTGCTGGTAGGCCCAGGGCAGGATGCCGTCCTTGAATTCGGTGACCTGCAGGCCATCCTTGACGACGATGGCGTCCTTGCCGACGAGGTCGATACGGCTGACATGGCTGTCGAGGTTGACGCGCACGCAGGGCCAGTTGAGGCGGGCGGCGACCTGCTCGATATGGGTCGACTTGCCCGTGCCGTGGTAGCCGGAAACCATGACGCGCCGGTTGTGCGCGAAGCCTGCCAGGATGGCGAGCGTCGTTTCGCGGTCGAAAAGATAGTCAGGGTCGAGGTCCGGCACATAGGCGTCCGCCTTGGAATAGGCCGGGACGCGCAGGTCCGTATCAATGCCGAAAACCTCCCGAACGGATACCGTGGTATCGGGGAGGTTGGAAATATCGAGATCCATCTTGCTCATAACGTCTCCGTGGGCCGCCGCCACCCGCGCGTCCGCCCGATATCCTGTTGTGCGCCAACTCTGCTTTTTGCTTGACCGCATTGTGCGACGCCGGGCGATTCCGCCCGGCTGCAAAAATGCTCTAGCAGAAGCCGGCCTGCTTTAACAATTGATATGCTTGGATGACCGCGCGAAAACGCTCCTCCGAGCCTCTATCTCCGCCATTTGCATCGGGGTGATGCTTTTTGACAAGGGCTTTGTATGCGGTCTTGATGTCCTGGGCCGTTGCCGTGGCGGCAAGACCCAGCGTGTCGTAGGCCTTCGCCTCCAGTGTTTTCAGTTTTCTGGCGCGCGGTTCCATGCGTGGACCGCGTCCCTTGCCCTGTTCGACGAAGCCGAAGGGATCGCGGATGCGCTGATTTGCCCCGGCCGTGCCAGAGCGGGCGGTGCCCTGCGCCGGGCCGTTCTTGGAGGCCTTGTTGACACCGATCGTCCAGGTCGGGCGGTGGCCGGTGATGGCCTCTTTCTGGTAGCGGGCGATCTCGCCGTCGGAGAGGCCGGAGAAGTAGTTATAGCCCTTGTTGTATTCCTTGACGTGCTCGAAGCAGAACATGAAATACTGGCCTTCGGCATTGCGGCCGACGGGCGCGCGATGCACGGCATTCTCTTCGCAGCCGTCCCACTGACAGGTCGGCGCGGAACGTTCGGGACGCTCCACGCGCCGCTTCGTGCGAATGCGGTCGAAGTATTTGGAATCGAGTTTCATCGCCCCATTATGGGGTTCCGGAAGGCCTGCAACAAGAATTGACAAAGCGGAATGTTGCTGGCTTTGTGGGACCCTTTTTCTGCGTTGCGGCGCGTGATTTTACATTGCCGAAGGTTTCCCATGTCCATGAAATCCAGCATCGCCGAAAAACTCGGCGCCGCCTTTTCGCCGGAGCGCCTCGAGGTCATCAACGAGAGCCATCTGCATGCCGGCCACAAGCCGGAATTCAACGGCGAAGGCGAGACGCATATGCGCGTGCGCATCGTGGCCTCCGCCTTTGCCGGCATGAGCCGGGTGGCGCGGCACCGGGCGATCAACGATCTGGTGAAGGCGGAATTCGACGCCGGATTGCACGCGCTCGCCGTCGAGGTGGCCGCACCCGGCGAACCGACACGCTGGTGATCAGGCGCGCGGCGGCTCGGGTTCGACCGGGCGGATGCGCAGCTTGGTGATGCGGTTCTTCACCCGCTTCATGACGATGAAGCGCTTGCCGTAGAAGGTGAAGGCCTGGCGCTCTTCCGGAATCGATTTCGATTCGTGGATGACGAAGCCGGCGATGGTGGTCGCCTCCTCGTCCGGCAGCGCCCAGTCGAAGGAGCGGTTGAGATCGCGGATCGACACGCTGCCATCGACGACGAGCGAGCCGTCCGCCTCCTGACGCACGCCCTGGATGTCGACATCCTTCTCGTCGGAAATATCGCCGACGATTTCCTTCAGGATGTCCTGCAGCGTGACGAGACCCTGTACCTCGCCATATTCGTCCACCACGGTGGCGAAATGCTCCTTGCGGCGCAGGAAGGCAGCGAGCTGTTCCTTGAGCGTGGTCGTATCCGGCACGAACCAGGGTTTTTGCGCGACTTCGGTGATGTCGAGATTTTTCGGCTCGACGCCCGGCACGGTGAGCGCGCGTAGCAGATCCTTGGCGTGCACGACACCGACGATGTTGTCCACCGAGCCCGACCAGAGCGGCATGCGCGTATAGGGGCTTTCCAGCACCGCCTTGACGATCTCCTCCGGCCGGTCACCGGCATTGAGCGCGCGCATGGTCGTGCGGTGGATCATGATGTCGGAGACTTCCAGCGCGTCGAGGTCGAGCATGCCCGCGGCCTTTTCGCGGTCGGACTTGTTCGGGGTGCTGTCGCGGGCGGTCTGCCCGTTGCGGCGTTCGCCCTCGGTCTCGCGCGTTTCCTGATGGCTGCGCCAAAGGGCGGCGAGCGGTGTACGCGATCGGAAAATCATTATAGCGAGAGGAATCAGGCCGAGGACAAGAAGGATCAGCAGCCAGGGGAAGGGAGCGAGCGCGGTGGGCGTGTCGCCGGTCATTGCGGCAGCTTTTCCTTAAGGAACGCGACGACTTCGGATTGCGGCACGTCGTCGGCGACGAAGGACTGGCCGATGCCGCGTGTCAGGATGAAGGTGAGCTTGCCGCCCTTGACCTTCTTGTCCTGGGCGATGGCGTCCATCAACTTTCCCGCCGGCGGCAGGCCGCCCGGGATCTGATCCATCGACGTGGGCAGGCCAACCTCACGCAGATGAGCCTCGACGCGCTTGCCGTCGTCGGGACTGCAAAGGTTCATGCGGGCGGAGAACTGGTGGGCCAATACCATGCCGATCGACACGCCCTCGCCATGCACGAGGCGGGCGCTGTCATACGCAGTGGCGGCTTCCAGCGCGTGACCGAATGTGTGGCCGAGATTGAGCAACGCGCGCTGGCCGTTCTCGCGTTCGTCAGCGGCGACGACATCGGCTTTCGCCTGGCAGCTCGTGGCGATCGCTTCTATGCGCGCCTCGCCGCCGGCAAAGACCGCCTGCCAGTTCTTTTCCAGCCAGGCGAAGAAATCGGCTTTGTCGATCAGGCCGTATTTCGCGACCTCGGCATAGCCGGCGCGGAATTCGCGCTGCGAGAGCGTGTCGAGCACGTCCGTATCGGCCAGCACGAGATCCGGCTGGTGGAAGACGCCGATCAGGTTCTTGCCGTGCGGCGAATTGATGCCGGTCTTGCCGCCGACGGAGGAATCCACCTGCGCCAGCAGCGAGGTCGGCACCTGGATGAAGCGCGAGCCGCGGCGGGCGATGCCGGCGGCAAATCCGGTAAGGTCGCCGATGACGCCGCCACCCAAAGCCACGACCGCGTCGTTGCGTTCGATGCGGGCGGCGAGCACTTTGTCGCAGACGCTGATCAGATGTTCGAAGCTTTTTGTCTTTTCCCCGGCCGGCAGCACCAGCGAGACGGAATCGATGCCTTCGGCCTTCAGCGACGCCATGAAGCCGTCGAGATAGAGCGGTGCAACGTGTTCGTCGGTGATGACGGCGACCTTGCGGCCCTTGAGGCGGCTGGCGATCTCGCGGCCGGCGGTGGCGATCAGGCCGGGGCCGATCAGGATATCGTAGGCGCGGTCGCCCAGTTCGACCCGGACGGTGCGGCCGGCAATGGCATTGGCAGTCATGGTCATCTCGTCAGCTTCTTCTGGCGGCGGTGATCGCGGCGAGCACCTCTTCCACCATGGTTTCCTTTTTAACGTCCCGCGACAGGACCGTGAGATCGGCCTCCGCATAGATCGGGTAGCGGGCGTTCATGAGGTTTTCGAGGGTCTGGCGCGGGTTTTCCGTCTTCAGGAGCGGGCGGGTGTCGCGCTTGTTGACGCGTTCCCACAGCACATCGAGATCGGCCTTCAGCCAGACGGTCAGCCCGCCGCGCCGGATATGTTTTCGCGTGTTCTCATTGATATAGGCGCCGCCGCCGGTCGACACGACCCGCGGGCCGGAGCGCAGCAGGCGCTTGATGACCCGGGTTTCGAGCGCACGAAACTCCGCTTCGCCATAGGCCGCGAAGAGATCGGCGATCGACATGCGCGAGACGCGTTCTATTTCGTGGTCGGAATCGATGAAGGGAATGCCGAGCGCCTGCGCCGTCATGCGGCCGATTGCCGACTTGCCGGCGCCCATCAGGCCGATCAGAACGAGATTGCGCTTGCCGAGCGCTGCCCGGGCCTGCTCGGCGAGCGTAAGAGGGGCCGGTTCGATCAACTCGGTCATGGTCTTTTCCGGGGTTTCGTCTCCTTCCGTATCGACAAAAGCACCGGAAGCGTCAAGTCTGCCGGATGCCTGATCTCTTGCGCTTGAGGGAGGCGGAGGCGATATAGGAGGGTATCGTCCCGGAGAATGCCATGCCCACCCTTTTCCGATTCCTGTTCTTCTGCGCCGTGATCGCCGGTTCGATCTACGGCACGATGGTGGCGCTGGTGACCTTTGTCGAACCGACGGAACGCGAGGTGACGATCCGGATTCCCTCCGAGCGGGTGAACCCGCAGCCATGAGGGATCCATCCGCCCTTCAGGTCGAGTCTTTTCTCGAAATGATGAGCGCCGAACGTGGCGCTGCGACGAACACATTGCAGTCCTACGAGCGGGATCTGGAGGATGCGCGCTCCTTCCTCAATGAGCGGAGCGTGCGCCTGACCGAGGCGACGCCGGAGGATCTGCGCGCCTATATCGGCCATCTCGCCAAACAGGGTTTTGCCGCCTCGTCGCAGGCGCGGCGGCTTTCGGCATTGCGGCAGTTCTTCAAGTTCCTCTATGGCGAAGGCCTGCGCGGCGATGATCCGACCGGCATTCTCGATGCGCCGAAGAAGGGGCGTTCGCTGCCGAAGACGCTGAGCGTCGACGATGTCAACCGCCTCATCGGGCGGGCGGAGACGGAAGCGGCGGAGCCGGGCGGCAATCACCTCATCAAGCGACGCATGCATCTGCTCGTCGAATTGCTCTATGCGACGGGCTTGCGCGTCAGCGAGCTCGTCTCGCTGCCGGCGAGCGTGCTGGCGCAGACGGGGCGGTTCCTGGTGGTGAAGGGCAAGGGCAACAAGGAGCGACTGGTGCCGCTGTCGCGTGCCGCCGTGTCGGCACTGGACGCCTATGGCGAGGCGTTGGCGGCGGAGATCGGCGACGATCCGGCGGCGGGTAACTTTCTGTTTCCCGCCCAAAGCAAGGAAGGCTTTTTGCCGCGACAGGTGTTTGCGCGCGACCTGAAGGCGCTTGCCGGACGCGCCGGCATCCGCGCCTCGACGCTGTCACCGCATGTGCTTCGCCATGCTTTCGCCAGTCATCTACTGCAGAACGGCGCGGACCTGCGCGCGGTGCAGGAATTGCTCGGCCACTCGGACATTTCGACGACACAAATCTATACCCATGTGCTGGAAGAACGGCTTCACCAACTCGTTCAAACCCATCACCCTCTTGCCAAACAGGCAAAAAAACAGGATTAGGACCCCTCTCGGTGCGACCGGCCTTTTGGCCGACTGTATCCTGGCGCGGTTTGAGCAAACGATCGGAAACGCATCTCATGCACAACTACCTCGATTTCGAAAAGCCCATCTCGGATCTGGAAGGCAAGATCCACGAGCTGCGCAAGCTCGCTGAAGAAGATGAGAGCATCGACACGACGGATGAGGTCGGCCGGCTGGAAATCCGCGCCCGCGAGGCGATGGCCGACATCTATTCCAAGCTGACGCCCTGGCAGAAGACGCAGGTCGCCCGCCACGCGCAGCGCCCGCACTTCCTCGAATATGCCGCTCAGCTCTTCGAAGAGTTCACGCCGCTTGCCGGCGACCGCAAGTTTGCCGAGGACGAGGCGATCCAGGCCGGTCTTGGCCGGTTCCGCGGCGAGGCCGTCGCCATCATCGGCCAGGAAAAGGGCAACGACACCAAGTCGCGCCTCAAGCACAATTTCGGCAGCGCGCGGCCGGAAGGATACCGCAAGGCGATCCGCGTCATGGAAATGGCCGACCGCTTCGGCCTGCCGATCATCACACTGATCGACACCGCCGGCGCCTATCCGGGTATCGGCGCGGAAGAGCGCGGCCAGGCGGAAGCCATCGCCCGCTCCACAGAAATGTGCCTCAATGTCCGCGTGCCGATCGTTTCCGTCGTGCTCGGCGAGGGTGGTTCGGGTGGCGCGATCGCCATTGCCACCGGCGACCGCGTCTACATGCTGGAACATGCGATCTACAGCGTGATCTCGCCGGAAGGAGCCGCCTCCATCCTGTGGCGCGATTCCACCCGCGCCAAGGAAGCGGCGAGCAACATGAAGATCACGGCGGAAGACCTGAAGGCCTTCGGCATCATCGACGGCATCATCCAGGAGCCGGTCGGCGGAGCGCATCGTGACCCGCAGGCGGTGATCGCCCGCACCGGCGATGTCATCGCGGCCGCACTCAAGGATCTTGGCGCCAAGCCGGGCGACCAGCTTCGCAAGGACCGCCGCCAGCGTTACCTCAACATCGGACGCCAGCTCTGAGCCGATTCTTGCCGATTGGCGGCCTCAGCGCCGCCATCGCCCAATCTCGGCCATAATCCTTGTGTCTGAGAAGGTTGCGGTTTTTCCGGCAGCCCCGCGAAAGAATTTCCGGTTAAGAATTTATGAAGTATAAGCCGGTTACGACTGCGCGTCCGCGCCTTGTGGCGCGACGGCATGCGATCTGACGATTGTTGACGGACCTTTCGAATGCGCCTGACTGTTCTTGCCGCTGTATCGCTCCTCGCTGTGGCCGCTAGCGGCTGCACCAACGAGACGCTTGACACGTTCGACAAGGTCGACGTCGATATCACCAAGGTTTCCAGCAAGACCAATTACCAGCTGTCTTCGGCGGTTCTGGGCAAGCTGTCCTCCATGGGCATCGATCGCTCCTCGCCGATGCTGCTGCGCATCTTCAAGGAAGAAGGGCGCCTGGAGCTCTGGAAGGCGGATCGCGCAAACCGCTTCAAGCTGGTGCGCAACTACAAGATCTGCGCCTGGTCCGGCAAGCTCGGCCCGAAGATGAAGGAAGGCGACCGCCAGGCGCCGGAAGGGTTCTATCCGCTCTCCAAGGCGAACATGAACCCGAATTCCAGCTATTATCTCGCGATCAACACCGGTTATCCGAACACCTATGACCGCGCCAACAAGGCGAGCGGCACGCATCTGATGATCCACGGTGCCTGTTCGTCGTCAGGCTGCTATTCGATGACCGACGAGCAGATGGTGGAGATCTTCGCCTTCGCCCGCGACGCGTTCGGCGGCGGGCAGTCGACCATCCAGCTTCAGGCCTTCCCCTTCCGCATGACCGCGGAAAACATGGCGCGCCATCGCGACAATCCGAATATCCAATTCTGGAAGATGCTGAAGGTCGGCTACGACCATTTCGAGCTGACGAAGCGTCCGCCCGAGGTCAATGTCTGCGAGAAGAAGTACGTCTTCAATCAGCAATCCGACAAACCGTTCTCCCCGACCGGCGCCTGCCCGGCGACGACGACGCCGGCGGCGCTGGAAGTGGCGCTCGGCAGCTACAACAAGACCTATGCCGCGGCCTACGCGACGGCGATGCAGAAATATAATGGCACGGTCTGGGTCGAGCCCTCGGAAGCTCAGCGCAAGGCGATCGTCGCCGACCAGCGCAAGGGCCGCGAACTCGCCTACGCACCGACCGGCAACTCGCTCGATGCCGGCAAGCTGATGACGGCGCGCGAGATCGCCGAACAGAAGCGCAAGGCCGAAGAAGCCGAGCGCCGCAAGGTCGAGGCCGCCGAACGCGCCGTGCGGGAGGCCGAAGAGGCCAAGCTTGCAGCCGAAAAGAAGAAGGTCGAGGAAGCTGAGGCCTTTGCCGCCGACGTGGCTGCCGAAAAGGCGGCCAAGCAGGCGCAAGGCAAGGGGGCACTGCCCGTGCCGGAGGAAAATCCGGGCGTTGCCGTCGTCGAGAAGAAGGAACCCAAGCCGTTCTGGAAGCTGTGGGCCAAGGACGACGAGCCGCGCAAGGCCGAGCCGGTCCCGACCGTGACGCAGCAGACGCAACAGCAGGTAACGACTGAGACCGGTGAGCAGGCGACGCGCAAGGAAGCGCGAAACCCGGCGACCGAGACCGCCGGCCAGCGTGTGGAAACACCGGCCGAAGGCGCCGGCGCACTCCCGGTTCCGGGCGACAACGCCAATGTTGAAGTCGTCGAGAAGAAGGCTGAAAAGCCGTTCTGGAAATTCTGGCAGAAATGACCGCCACAGCGGCCCGCGACGACATAGAAATCTATGACCTGCGCGGGCTGAAATGCCCCCTGCCGGTGATGAAGACGCGCAAGCGCTTGTCGTCGATGGCGGCGGGGGCGGCGCTCTGGGTCGAGACCACCGATCCGCTGGCCGTCATCGACATTCCCCACTTCTGCCATGAGGATGGCCACGCGCTCGAAACGAGCGAGCGCGTCGAGGCAGGGCATCGTTTCCTGATCCGCAAGAAACCCTGAAGTTTAAAGCCGCAGGCCCGGTATGGCGAGCGGGTTGTCCTCCAGCGCCGCGCGGTCCGGGCGGTCGATCTTCGGCGTGCCGGTGAACGCGTCGAACAGGTCGCGCACGAAGGCTTCGGGAAGGTCCTTGGTGATCAGCACCAGCCGTGTGCGGCGGTCCGATCCTTCCGGCCAGGCAGGCAGGCGTTCCGGCGGATAGAAGACGCTCTGCACGCCATGCAGCACCAGCGGGCGCTCCGGACTGGTGGACATCAGCACGATGCCCTTCATGCGCAGCAGCTTTTCGCCATGGGCAGAGCGCAGCAGGTCGATGAACATCTCCAGCGCCATCGGATCGACCGGGCGGTCGTGCACAATGCTGAAGGAGCGGATCGTCGCGTCGTGGCGGGTCACGTCATGGGCGTGCTGATGCCCGTGATGATGCTCGTGGTCATGATGGTGATGGTCGTGGCCATGCCCATGATCATGTCCGTGTCCATGATCGTGATCATGGTGATGTCCATGCGTCTCCTCGTGCAGCCAGCGCCGCACATCGGGGCTCTTGCTGCCGGGGTCGTAAAGGCCGTTGGCCAGCAGATCCGGGCCGACCAGGCCGGGTGTATCGACATCGGACACCACCGCGCGCGGATTGAGGGCGGCGATTTCCTGCCTCACCGCCTCCACCGTCGTCCTATCGACAAGCGAGGCCTTGCTGATCAGAACACGGTCGGCGACGGCGACCTGCTTGACCGCCTCCGGGTGATGGGCAAGCGTCGAAAGACCATTTGCGGCGTCCACAACGGTGATCACCCCGTCGAGGCTGAATGAATGGCTGAGCACCGGATTGCCCATGACCGATTGCAGCACCGGAGCGGGATCGGCAAGGCCGGTCGTCTCGATCACGACGCGCTTCAAAGGCTGGATCTTGCCCGTCTGCATGCGGTCCATCAGGTCGGCCAGCGTGTCGACCAGTTCGCCGCGGATCGTGCAGCACAGGCAGCCGTCGGACAGTTCGATGATGCCGTCGCTCGACTGTTCCACGAGCAGGTGGTCGATGCCCACCTCGCCGAACTCGTTGATGATGACGGCCGTGTCGGTGAGCGACGGGTCCTTCAGCAGGCGATTGAGCAGGGTTGTCTTGCCCGCACCCAGAAAACCGGTCAACACGGAAACCGGCACGCGCCGCTCAGCGAGGGTCATGGTCTATCCTGTCAGGTCAGTAGGTTGGGCGCGGGATCGGGATCGGCACATTGGCGACATCGCCCATGTCGCCGGCGGCAATCTTGTCGTCGCCGGCCGTCTTCGCTGCTTCGCCGTTCAGAAGGCCGGCGAAGACGAACTTTAGCGGCCGGTCCAGTTCGTGGATATAGGGTGAAACCAGTTTCTGGCGGCCGGCTTCGTCGCGGCCTTCGCTGCGCACCTTGGCGGCGTGTTTCGAGCAGATTTCCTGCGAGACGTCGGCGACGATGTCGCGCGTTTCGCCATAGGGGCGCAGCTGGCCGAGCGTCGGCACTTTGCCCGCGCGCATCGTCAAGCCCTTTTCCAGCATGCCGGCCGAGATGTCGGCGCGGGCGCCGAGGCTGTCGGAGCCAAGCACCACGGAAACGACGCTGCGGCCGTTGCGGGTGGCCGACGACACCTGGTTGAAGCCCGAGGCGCAGATGAAGCCGGTCTTCATGCCGTCCGCGCCATCGAAGCGGCCGATCAGCATGTTGAAATTCGGATATTGCTTCTTGCCGGTGGTGAAACCTTCCAGTGCGAAATAGGGCGCGTATTGGGGGAATTCGCGCTTCAGCGTCACGGCGAGAACCGCAAGGTCGCGTGCTGTCGTGTACTGGCCCTTGCCGGGCAGGCCGTTGGGATTGATGAAGTGCGACGAGCTCATGCCGATGCGGGCGGCCTCGGCATTCATGCGGTCGACGAAACCCTGCTCCGAACCGGCGATCGATTCGGCGATGGCGACCGACACGTCGTTTGCCGATTTGACCAGAATGATCTTCAGCGCGCTGTCCAGCGTCATCTTCTGGCCGGGCTTGAAATACATCTTGCTCGGCGGCTCGGCAGCGGCGTGTTTGCTCATCACGACCGGGCTTTCCAGCGACAGTTCGCCGGCCTTGATGGCGCGGAAGACGGTGTAGGCGGTCATCAGCTTGGTGAGCGAGGCCGGATACCAGCGCTGGAAGGCATCCTCGTGCTCGATGACCTGGAGCGTGTTGACGTCCACCAGCATGCGCGGGGCGGCCGTTGCCGTCGTGGTCAGAAGGGATGCTGCGAGCAGCAGGGCGGTACTCAGAAGCCGTGCGCTCCGGCGCGTCGTTCGTCCGTTCATCAGCAAGGGTGTGTCCTCGAAATCGGGAGTTGTCTCGAACCGTCGCCCTATTTAACCTATATGGCACCGTGATGGCAAAGCCATCGAAGAGAGATGGCCAAATTTCCGGCCGAACAGGACAGGAAGATCGCATGCCCATTCTGAACCGCGCCGCAGAAATGCAGGACGAAATCGCTGAATGGCGCCGAACCATCCATCGCCAGCCGGAAATCCTCTTTGCCGTGGAGAAGACCGCGGCCTTCGTGGCAGAAAAACTCCGCGAATTCGGCGTTGATGACATCGTCACCGGCATCGGCCGCACCGGCGTCGTCGGCCTCATCCGTGGCAAGGGCGAGGGGCGGACGATCGGCCTTCGCGCCGACATGGATGCGCTGCCGATCGAGGAGACAAGCGGCAAGCCATGGTCCTCCACCGTCAAGGGCAAGATGCACGCCTGCGGCCATGACGGCCACACGGCCATGCTGCTCGGCGCGGCGAGGTATCTTGCCGAGACGCGAAACTTCTCCGGCAATGTCGCGGTCATCTTCCAGCCGGCCGAAGAGGGTGGCGGCGGCGGCAACGAAATGGTCAAGGACGGCATGATGGAGCGCTTCGGCATTGCCGAAGTCTACGGCATGCACAACCTGCCGGGCATGGCGGTCGGCTCCTTCGGCACGCGTCCGGGGCCAATCATGGCGGCGACCGACGAATTCGTCATCACGGTCAAGGGCCGCGGCGGCCATGCGGCGCTGCCGCACAAGACCGTCGATCCGATCGTCATCGGTGCCGCTGTGGTGACGGCGCTCCAGACCATCGTGTCGCGCGTTGCCGATCCGATCGCCTCGCTGGTCGTCTCCGTCACCAAGTTCAATGCCGGCTTCGCCCACAATGTCATTCCCGAGCAGGCGCAGCTTGCCGGCACGGTGCGCACGCTGAGCGCGGAGATGCGAGGGGAGGCGGAAGCCCGCATCCGCCAGATCTGCGCGGGTCTTGGCGCAGCGCATGGTGCGGAGATCACGGTCGGCTATCATCGCAACTACCCCGTCACGGCAAACCATGCGGACGAAACCGGCCACGCCGTCGCCGTCGCTCAGGAGATTGCCGGCGAGGCTGCGGTCGATCCGGCGCTTGATCCGATGATGGGCGGCGAGGATTTTTCCTACATGCTGCTGTCCCGTCCCGGCGCCTTCATCTTCCTCGGCAATGGCGATACCGCGGGCCTCCACCATCCGGCCTACGACTTCAACGACGACGCCATCCCGCATGGCGTGAGCTATTGGGTCAAACTCGCCGAAAGCCGGCTCGCCGCCTGACAAAAAGAGCCCGGCTGCAGGGACGTCAGCCGGGCGAGGCGGGGAGGATCGGATGTATGCGATCAGTGGCAGACGCGGATCTTCTTGATGACCAGGTTGCCCCACTTGTCGTAGCGCTTCACCTTCTTCCAGAAGCAGTCGTAGCCATAGTCGTCGCTGATGGTGACGTGAGCGCCGTGGCCCCAACCATGGCCGAAGCCGAAACCGATCGAAAAGCCGCCGGCCTGCGAAGGGGCGGCGAAGGAAAGCGCCGCGACGGTTGCGACGATAGCGGAAAGCATTATCTTGCGCATGGCGAGTGTCCTTGGGTTTTGGTGGGTGGAGCCATCTCCATCCGATGACCCGACTGTCGCATGGGCTGGCCCGCCGCGCTGTTCCGCATGGAACGCATGAACGTTCCGCGGAAAATCTCTTGGCTTCGCGCCCGGGCTTTTGTATGGGTGCAGTCAGTGGTCCCGTAGCTCAGCAGGATAGAGCACCAGATTCCTAATCTGGGGGTCCCGCGTTCGAATCGCGGCGGGATCACCAAAGAAATCAAATGGATATAACTGTTTCCCGCCTGTCCGCCATGTCGCGCATGTTGCAGTCTGAACACCCTGATTTCCCGGCAATCGCCTGAGTTCACCGCGAATCCGTGCGACATGGATTGCAACATGCGAAATGCTCTGGCAGCGTCTCGGACCAAGGAAGCCTGCGCTCCACTCGAAGATTAGGAATCCAATGAGTTTTTACCTCAATGTGGCCGGCCTCATCGCAAATATCATGGGTGTTGGCATCGTTTTCTTCTTCGCTCTACCCCAGCCCTCTTTTGACGCGGGAGGAGGACTTGGGGTCGATGACAGCTTTAGGTTCCCTGATGGGAAGACACTGGGTGAAATGAAAAGAGATGCGGCGCGCGACAGGAAGGTATTCGGCTTCAGGGCACGAGTCGGTCTCTTTCTCATGTTCGTTGGCTTTGTGTTCCAGCTTCTCGCCGCCTTTGCGTCGTGAGTTCCATGTCTCTTGACTCCCGCGTGCATCCTGCCAATCTCCTCGCCAAAACAGAGAGGAAATCATGGCTGCACTGATAATGATCCTTGGGCTACTTCAGATTGCCGGCGGCGTGTTCGTCGTAGTCACGGCTAAGTCCGCGATCCATGAGATTTTAGCTACGGCCGCGTTCGGCTTCGGTGTGATCAGCGTGGCGCTCTCGGTGATCATCGCGAAGATAGATGACGCTGTAAAATCTAAGGTAGGCTGACCTACAAAGGATTGGGAATTCAATGTCCGTCGAAAATTTGCAGGCAATACGAGAATATCTGGTGAAATTGCGTCGAGAGGTCGCGGTCGGTGCCGTCGAGGAAATAGACGGCGAGTTTCGAAACAACGCAAAAAGAAGCATTCAGGATCTCGTCTCCATTCAGGAAACGATTGAAAAGGTAGATCGCGCCATTGCGGACGAGACCGAGGCGGCCGGACCAGAGCCATCAGTCTATGAGACCAGAGGCATACGCGAGATTTAAGCAGCCCTCCTGAACCACCCGTCGAAGATTGCCGGGGTGAGCGGCGGGAATGTGAAAATGCGGGCTGGCGCTCTCCGTGCACGATAGGCGCGATTTGCCATCATGCTTGAGCACCGCGGTGAGCAGTAGACTGCAAAGCTCACCCTCGGCCGGAAGACAACGCGGCAGCACTCGCAGCTCTTTTCGGGTGGAAGGCTCGCTTCGCGTGTCTTGATGACGCCCTTGTTAGCGCACTCCTTGCAGCAATATTTCTTGGTGCGGCCGGCCGGGCGGAAGAGTGTTTCGCATTCCGCGCAGTTGATGTTGGCGAGGAGATCGCCCTTGGCAGCGCGACTGCAGGCTCGAGAACAGTGCTGGGCGCCTTTCTGACGGCTCTTGAACATCGTGCCGCATATCTTGCACGGCCGAGCCGGCGAGCTGTTCACGGCAATCTCATAATGTGCCCGCTGATAGACCATATCGCCGTGGGTCTGCGAATCCCGGTAGCGCTTCTCCAGCGCGCTCTTGGCGCAAACCGTCGAGCAGAACCGGAAGCCGCGCGCCTGGTCCTCTTCGTCTATGTCACCAGCGCACCAGACACATTGAGTCCTGCCCTCAGTGTAGTACCACTGCCCTTCCAACCAGCTTGGCCGCTTCACGCCAAGAGCATCGAATGCGTTCCCGATCAAGGCCAGGGCCTCGGCGTCGGAAAGCCCCCACGAATGGCCGTGCTCGATAAACCAGTTGCGCAGGGCGTGGCGCGTGCCCGCTTCGTTCTGAAACGGGGAGAACCGCCAGTCGCGTAAAGTGTCCATCACGGCAGAGACGAACTGCTCGCTGTCCGACTTGCGAACGGGTTTCGGTTTCCTGTCACGCGCCGAGAGGAAGTGATCGAGATAGACCATGGTGTCACCCCGTCATGCTATCGAAAAGGCCAGCCGTGAGTGGACGCTTGCTGATCGGCGGGAGCGCTTTCACGCCTTCCGGCAACGGCCTGCTGCCCTCATGGATGTGCCCGAGAAAAACGGCATCCATGGCGAGAAGGATGTCGACATGGTGCTCGCCGGGGCTGACGCGGCGCAGGCGGAAATATGCCTCCATCTCGGCGAACGAGATGGGGTTCGCGCCAGCGGCGTGTGCGGTGCGTGTTGACGATAGGTCCTTGAACCACTGCCAGATGAGATCGCCACCTGCGGGGATGCGGGCCGACGAGCCCGTCGCAAGCTGTTCCCTCAGAGCGGCGACGAGGAGGCTTTTCAAGTTTCGCGTCATGGCTTCCTCAGATGCTTGGCGAAGGCTTCCGGCAACTTGGGCTCGGGTGTCGGGAGTTCGGTTACGATCGGCGACGGGATAGCGCCGGCGGAATAGGTCACGATTTCCCGCTCGCCGACGTGGGTGACATTCATGAACCCACCGACGTTGTGATCGGCCTTCGCCTGGGCGGCGAGAAGTGCCGGCATATTCGCAATCGGATCGTCGCTGAAGCTCTTGAAGACGTGTTGCGGAACGGTCGGAGTGATCGCGACATAGGGGATATCCTGCACCCGGTATCCGGTATTGAGCGTCGAGACCGTAAAGGCGGCCGGGCCTTTCTTGCTCCAGCCCGCAACGAATAGGTCTATGCCGACCTTCCATGCGTGGTTCTCGCTCATGTCCTCGTAGGTGATGGTGGAGAGTTCGCGAAAACTGCGATCGAGGAACGCGCGTGCGCTCTCGAAATCCGTCGCCTCGAGCGCGAGGATACGGGCAAACATGCCGTTCGCCGCGAGCGTTCCGCGCGTGGCAATTGCCAGCTTCATGTGAGGCAGGGGAATGCATTTCGTGGCATGAAGGCGCCGGCCGCTCGGCTGGATGCCAAGGGTGTCGGTGACGATTACGGCGCTGTCTTCGAGGACGAGAACGTTCACGGCGGTCATGGGCGGCTCCTATATTGGATACCCAGACTAATCGAAGTTGTCGCCAGAAGGCCAATGCCGCCAATGACAGCCTGTCCGACGGCGGACGCGGCGAAGCCAACAGAGAAAAAGCTGGTGATGATTGGCGTCAGGATCGGGTCGTAGTGCGACGTGGTGCACCGGAGAGACGTGTCAGCGCGCGCCATGTCAGCAAGACGGCGCTCTATCTCCGGCGATGGCAAATTTTCGAAGTGGCTGCGCATGGTTATCCCTTCCTCGAATTGTAGATTTTGGTCATCGTGCCGGTGCCGCCCCGCTCCTGCTGTTTCTGATACGTTGCGACTCTGGCCTGCGCCTCATTGCGAGCGATGCCCGGCGCTTCCGTCTTCACGACGTTCTTGACGAACGCTTGCAGGTTTCCGTTCTGGTCAACGGACACGCCGACGTCGACCTTCATTCCGCCGCCACCGCCGCCACCTGCTGGAATGTTGTGGTTCGGGGTAATCCGGGCGCCGCGTGGCGCATTGATGATCTCAGCCCCGCGCTCGCCCACCCACGTCGGGCCGCCGCGCCAGAACTCGGTGCCTCGGGCGTTCTTGCCGATGCCGCCGAAGATCGAACTGATGAGCGGGCCGAATAAACCGCCACCCTTCACGCCGCCCCCGCCAAATATCTGGTTGAGCGCGCTATCGAGCATCATGTCGCCGACGCGGGAAAGCGCGTTGCGCAGAGCGTCCGAGGCGGAGGCACCCCGCTTGAGATCGGAGATGAAGCCCCCGACAACGCTCTTTGCTTGCTGGCCGAACTCTTCCGCCCGTTCACGAAGGTCGTCCTGGCTGAGAGCAAGGCGCCGGGTTTGCTCTTCCGCCGCCGCCATCTGGCCGGCGAGTTGCTTGATGCTTTCAATCTGGGTCGGCGTTAGATCGACACCGGCCTGTCGGGCGTCGTTCAGAAGCTCCTGCTCATACCGAAGGCGCGCTGCAGCCTCCTTCGTCATGTCGAGCGCCTGGCCTTCAAGGTGCTGGCCGTCGATGAATTCGCGGGCTCGCGCTACCACTTCCGCATAGGCATCCGACTGCTCTTTCAGCTTCTCATTCTTGGCGACGATTCCGGCGTCTTGCCCCGGCATACTCAGGGAAGACGCATCGAAGTTGGAGCGTATCGTCGCGTCATCGATACCGCGCAGTCCCTCCCATTCGTTGCGAAGTTCAGAGGGGTTATTCCCGCGCTGGCGCATAAGCTCCTGCGCAAGCCGGTCCTGCATGTCTGGGCTGAAATATTCCGAGCCTGATATACCGAGGCTCTTGCGGAGGCCGCGGAGTGTCTTTTGCACGATCTGATATCGGCCGACGGCGGAAGAGTTGTGCGTGTTGGCCGGGTCGCGCAGCATTTCGGATTGCATCGCGTCGATGTCGTCCAGGGTCATCAAGACAAGGTTGCGGTCGCCGCCGGTGAACTTGCCGTAGCCTAGCGTCTCGTTGTAGCCCCTGCCCTTGTCGGTGCCCTCAGCGTGGCCGATGAGGTCGAGGAAGCCCTTGCCGGTGAAGGGGCCGCGCGAGCCGCCGGGCACTGTGATGGCATCAAGCACAGTTGCCGCGGAATCATTGCGTCTGCCGATCTCACGGGCGATCTGAGCCTCGGTCTCGGCGAGCTTGGCGAGTTCGATATCGATCTCTTGAATTCTACCCTTGGCGGCTGGGCCGTCTGGGTTGCGGTAAAGCAGGTTTCCGCTTTCGCCAGCCAGGATCTGCATGCGCTCGTTTTCGAGCTCGACACGTTGCATGCCCAGCTTGGCCTGCTTGTCCTCAAGTGTTGACTGATTCTGATCCTTGAAGTCGTTGTAACTGTCGAGGAAGCGGAACCATGCCGACACCGCGTCCACGATAGCGGCCTTCAGATGGGTGCCGATCGTGGTTGTGATGAGCTGGAACTTCTGGTCGACCTCCTCCGCCTTCTTGATCATGCTGTTGTCCATGACAAGGCCGAGGTCTTCGGCGGCCTTGATCTGGTCGCGAATGCCGCGCTCGCCCTTGGCAATAAGCTGGACGAACTTCTCACCGCCGGTGCCGCCGAAAAGCTCGTCGGAAATGCGGATCTGCGCCGCCTTGTCGAGTCGCTCCAACTTGCCGATGATCTCGACAAAAAGTTCGTCGGGCTCCTTCAGCTTTTCCTTGAGTTCTTCGGCGCTATAGCCGAGCCGCTTGAATGCTTCGGCCGCGCTGCCGGCGCCTGTGACAATGAACTCGTCCGCGCGGAGGCTGAGTTCCTTGAGGCCATCTGTCAGGGCATCTACGCCTATGCGGTTCTGCTCCGCCACGAACTTGAGACGCTGGAAGGCCTTGAAGTTGACCCCGGCCATCTTCGCCTGGTCGCCCATCTCGAGAATGGATTTCGTGCTCTCGACCGCCGCCTGCCGGATACCCTCTAGCGCGCCGACGGCGGCACCGACCGCGAGACCGCCGATGAAGGCTTTCCCGAACGAACCTATGCGGGTCGATGTCGTGGCAAGGGCTTGGTTGATCCGGGTGGTGGACCGGATCATGTCCCGCTCCATGTTGGCGGTGGCCTTCTTGGA
Organism: Shinella kummerowiae; assembly: GCF_009827055.1. Taxonomy (GTDB): domain Bacteria; phylum Pseudomonadota; class Alphaproteobacteria; order Rhizobiales; family Rhizobiaceae; genus Shinella; species Shinella kummerowiae. The sequence goes on along the minus strand of NZ_WUMK01000012.1, from coordinate 80,738 downwards.
GCCGAGGGACATTTCGCGATAAGTCTTTGCGGTCACGCCGCTGGCCTTCGCCATGTTCTTTTCGAGGTCCTTGATCCGGGCCTCAAGCAGGACGACAAGGCGTTCTTCGTCAGTTGCTGGCATCAGGCGAAACTCCATTCTGTGATGTCACCGGTGAAGGTGTCGTAGGACGAGATGCCCGAATCCCCGGCGGCGCACCGGGCGACGGCCATGGCGGTTGCAACGGCGCCGTCGATGCGGTCCTTGCTCTTGCCCTTGTGGAAGCTGCGATTGCCGGCCGTGTCGGTGCGGATCGCGATGTTGTCGAAGTGCCACCGGAGGATGGGGTGGCCGCCGTGCTGGAACTGCCGGGCGAGGATCGCTCGCTCGAGCTCATTGATAGCCGGCGACATGGTGACCCAGCCTTGCCGGAACTCGACGACAGGCAATCCCTTGTCGAGCAGATTGTTGATCGAGTTGCGGGCGAGCGCCGGGTCGAAGGCGATCTCGCGGACGTTGAACCGCGCGCAAAGCTCCTCGATCGCTGCTTCCACGGCGCTGTAGTCGACGACGTTGCCTTCGGTCAGGGTGATGAGGCCTTCCTCCTCCCATACGCGATAGTTCACGCCATCCTGGCCGGCCTTCTTGTCGATGTTGTCTCTAGGCAGGAAGAACCACGGCTGGACGACATACCCGCTTTCACGGTCACCCCAGGCGGCAACAACGGCGGTTAGGTCGCTCGTGCTGGAAAGGTCGACGCCGAGATAGCAAGGCGTTTGCTCGGCTTCGAATGTGCTCAAATCTGAGCACATCTTTCCCTCGTCATAAACCGGCATGGAGACGAATGGAGAGGCGCTGTAGTCCAGCCAGCAGTTTAGGTGAAACTGGCGGAAGTTGTCGCGCTCGGCCGGTTGCTCCTTCGCCTCGTGGGCCATGGAGCGCAGGCCGTCGATATCTGGATAGCCGTCGGCGAGGCCGGGATTGACGAAGTGCCAGAGGTCCTCGTCCTGCCAGTCGGCATCATGGTCAGTTTCGAATAGCACCGGCAGGAAGCGTGGATCTTCGATCTCGCCCGACTGGACCTTGCGGGCGTACTTCAGGCGCTCATAGGCAAGGTTCTCCTGGCCGCGACCTGCCTGGGTAATGATGATCAGGAGCGAGCCGGTCGTCTTGTTCAGCGACGTGCGCAGCGCGGCCCACATCGACCGGGCGATCTCGCCCTCCCAGTTGATCAGCTCGTCGGCGAGGACAAAGTTTGCGGTTTTGCCGAGCTTGCCTTTCTTGGCTGATGCCAGCGCCCGGAACTTCGCCTTGCTGAGGCGGTGCTCCAGAACGAAGGTGCTCTCGGTCGGCTTCATCTTCTCCTGAAGCCAGTCGGTCTCGTCGACAATGCTCACGGCCTCGTCATAGGCTATGCGCGCGTCTTCCTCTGCCGAGCCGGCAACGAACACCTGACCGGACGGAACGCGCTCGTAGCCCACCGTATGGAGCAGTGCGAGGCCGGCGCCCATCGTGGTCTTGCGCGCACCTCGCGGGAGCATGATGAAAACCGTCTTCACCTGCCGGCGGCCGTCGGGGAAGCACGGGCCATAGATGCGGCGCACGATACGCTCCCAGAAGAGCGGGAGGTCAAACTTGCCGTCTTCGCTCTTCGGATGATTGAGCGCGCGCAGGAACTGCACGGCCTGCTCACCCTTGCCGAACGGATCATCAATTTCGGAGCCGTCGAAGATCCACTCCGGCCGAGTGGCTTTGAACGTTCCCGCTTTTGAGGGAAGGTTAGACTTGGAGGCCATCAGGTGCGCCTCCTGTCTTCGGCTTTTCGCCGCCGCCGAATCCCTGCTTTGATCGGGCGGCCGGGGTCAGGCCAAGCTCTGCCGAGAGGCGGGCAACGGTCTCCATCGCCTTCGCCATGATGCCGCTGGCGGGGTTCGGCTTCATCATCTGGTGAGCTGTGGCGACGAGGAGGCCATGATCGGCGATTGCCTTCTGGCATTCGCGAACGGTCCACAGGGCGATGACGTAGGTTTCCAGCACGCCCATCATGGAGGCGGTCAGGATCTTCCGCTGCACCATGTCGGCGGCGATATCGTTCCACTCTGGAACGACTTCTTGCGGCAGGCGATCGGGAGCCTTCGGCACACCCTTGAGCCCGCCGTCGATCGCCTTCAGCGTTGCCTTTGCGCCGCGCGTGCCCTTACTGCTCATTCGGCACCTCCTAAAAGGTGACGATTTCCCTCCTTTTGACGAAAAGCTAAAAGGTAACCGTGGGTTACCATAAAGCGAATAACACTGAGCGGGCATAGGTTTATCGTCTTCATGCGGCCCTCACGGCGCGAAGCTCCAGCGCCTTGCGGCGTCCGATCTCCTTCGTCTCTTTGAGGTTGAAGGCCTGCCCCTCGTATTCGATCCGGTCGGCCGTGGTGACGCCAGCCAGCCAGCGGGTGCGGAAGATAATCACGGTCTCGTCGACAGCCCCGCCCCGGATGAACTCCTCGGTGCTTGCCTGGATGATCTGGGCGCGCAGAGTGGCCTTGTCGGTCCAGTCCTGCACCGGCGTGCCGTACTCGTTCACGGTGTTCGTGAACCCCTGAATTTTTATGGTGCGATCGAGTTTGCCGGAGCGCATCAGGACACCTCCTGCACAAGGGCTTTGACGGTGACGATGGCATGAGAGGTCTCGCCGTCCGGATCGCGGAGGGAGCGGACGGTCTGGACGTGGCAGTCGACACAGTGGAAGCCCGGATCAAGCGGCAAATTTGCCTTTTGAATGGCCGTGCGGATCGCTCCGGCGATGGCCTTCACGCCCTCGGTACTCGGCTCCCGCTTCCAGATATGGAGGTCCATATAGACGCGGGTCAGGGTGCGGCCGATGCTGTTGCCCTCATCCACGCTCTGGCCTTCGCCGATGACAATGGAGGGTGACGGCGCGGGGCGCTCGTTGCGGTCGAGGATGGAGGCGGCCGGGACCAGAGAAATTACCGAAGTTTCGGCAATTAGCCGGGCGCGGACGGCCTTCTGCAGGGCGAGTTCCGGGGTCATTTGCGGCTTCCCCAATTGTCTTTGACGGCCTTGCGGATCGCCCGCTTGATCGCACTCGTCGCCTTCTTCCGCTGGAGCCGGACGGCCGGCCAGAAGAACGGATGAGCCGGCGTCTTGGTGGTGCCGTATTCGACAAGGTGCGCATAGCGAACGTCGGTGTTCCCGACGGTTACGGCGGCGGCGGTGGAGGGCACGACGGACGATCCGCCAGGCTGCGAATAAGGCGGCGTCGACTGGCCCGGCCCCGTGACCTCGATGCTCTCCTGAAGGTCGCCGGTGTCGCGCGGCGCCATGATCCGCATAAGGGTGGAGAGGTCAGTGGCCTCTTTCACGAGCGCCGGCGCCACCGCGTCGCGGACGCGCCTAGGGATCATCGCCATGCGCTGCTGAATTCGGGACAGTCCGCCATCGTCAGCCAAAGGAATACTCCCGATACTCGTTGACGATCGCCCAGACGCCGAACGGGATCTCTTGCGCAGAGACACCCACGAGGGTTGCCTCGCGGTTCTCAAACCAGTGGGCGGCAAGCTGAAGCACTGCCTCCTTGAGCGAGGGCGGCACCGTTGAGACCGGCGGCTCTCCGGCAGGTGGATATGTGGTCTCGATCGCGAAACCGAGCAGGCGCTCGATGTGGTCTTGCGCGGCCGCGATCTTGCGGCCCATCAGCGCGTCATCGGCCGTTCCGAGGTCTGCACTCCAGCCGATCTGTTCCTTCAATTCGGCAGTGGTCACAATCATCGAACGATATCCTTTCTGCCGTTCAAAAATTCAGGGCCAATTGTGAAAACTTTCGCACGACTGACCCCGCGCCGGTCCCCCGATGAGGTGGAAAGTTGAAGACCACCCCCGGGTCTGCCATGATGATGCGACCGAGCCTCATGGAGCTGATGATGGTCACGTCCCTTTCTGAACTCACACCCGATGAACAGCATTGGTTGAAGGAACTCGCGAGCGGAGGTGGGATGATGATTCCCACCGCCATGGCAAAGCGGCTCAAGGATCTGGGCCTTGCTGAGCAGAAGCTTGGCGGCGTGGGTATAAGCGACGCTGGCAAGCGCTTGGTCATGTCCCGCCGACGTCGCTGAGGCCATGTTCATGCCTCCTCGGCGGCGACGCGGACGATGTTACTGTTGACGCCAAGGCTGGCATTTAGCTTCAACACGCTGTTGGCCTGGTCGTACTGCTCGCTCTGGCTCATCACCTTGGCGATGAAATAGCGTTCGGAGGGGGTGCCGCCGGGAGGCGCATCGTTGAAGACCACCTTGAAGGCGTAGTCGTAAGGCGTCTTCTCAGCGGCAATGAGGGCGAGCTGGCCTGCATCATCGGCATCGATACCGCAGATGAGTTCCATGGTGCCGGCCGAACGCGGTCCTTTGAGCACCCTCGTGCGAGCATCAGAGATAGCGGTGAAGTTGACCGCTTCGGAGGTATCCCCCACCGAGCCCGCGGCCTCCAATTCCTTGATCTCAACCCACGTCTGAGGCGGCGTGGTAAAGTCAGCGAGGACGAAGCCATCGCTTTTCTGCTCCATGGTGCCGCCGATATAGGCCTTGAGGCCTGCCGTTGCATGCACGGTCATAGGGTGTTCCTTTCCTGTCGCCGCTCCTCGGCGGCCTCGATTGCGTTGCAGCGCTGGCAGCCGGCCCGCCAATTAGATCGGGCCATGCGAAGGTCTGGGCGCGTGCGGATGGATTTAATGTGCATGACGACGGTGGACCTTGCCCCGCAGCGTGCGCACAGTTCGTTTTCAGGCTGGGAGAGAAAAGCCCTTGCCTCTGTCTCCCAGGCCTTGTCGTAGCCGCGCTGTGAGGCGCTGGGACGCTTCTTGTCGAAGCGTGCCTTGCGCTCCCTGTCGTCGATACGGGCACGCTGGCAGCGCTCACCGGAAGGGTGTGCCTTGTTGCAGCGGCCGCAGACGTAGGGAGCGCGGGACGGCATCAGGCCACCGGACGTTCTGCAGCGTTGCCCTTGATGGCGATCACGCTTGCGAAGATCGACGTGCCGCTGCCCTTGGTGAGGACCGGGCGCACCCAACGCTTGAAGCCGCGATAGCCGACCTTGGCCGTGGTGCCGGCACCCAGATTGCCGGACACCGGCGCCTGATAGTGATCAGCATCCACGTCGGTGTAACCCGAATCTGTGTCCGACTCCTGGAGCTTCAGCGTGAAGGCACCAGAGCCGGTAATGGCGCCGGTGGCGACGACAAACGCCACACTGTCGAAACCGAGGAGGTCGACACCGGAACCGTTGGTGTTGGCGGCGATATCGGCAGGGGCGATGCTCTGCACGACACCGATGTTGTGAACGAGGTCACGCATGGGCGTTTCTCCTTACGAGGTTGCCATCTTGAGCTTGCGGAGGGCTTCGGCGAGGACCGGGCCGCCCCCGAGGCGACGGCGAGCATGGAAGCGAACCATGCCCTTCGTTGCCTGGGTGTACGGGTCGCGCAGGATCGACATGCCGACGCGGTCATAGATCCGGTAGGCGCGATTGAAGTCACCGAACATGACCGGATAGGTGCCGTTCGCGATATCCGGCATGGTCGGATCTTCGATGATCGGGCGGCCGAGCAGCGTGGACGGCTGGCCCTGCTGATAGGAAGGCTGCCACAGATAGTTGCCCTGGCCGTCCTTCAGTGTGCGAACGACGCCGAGCGTGGTGTTGTTCATCAGCCAGGAGGCATTGTTGCGATACGCCGCCGGCAGCGCGTACATCACGGCAATGAGCTTGTCGGGGTTGATGTTGGTTGCGTGGCCGTTGACCACCTCAGCCACGCCGGTGGTGCGCTGGACGCCCATGGGCTTCTTGGCGCCGTCGCCGTTCGAGAAGGCCGAACCTTCCTTGAGGGCGAATTCCTGCGAGAGTTCGGAGGAGATTTCGCTTTCGACGTTGATGGCCGAGTCGTCGAGGAGGCGCAGCGACACGTCGATGTAGCAGGCCAGCTCGTGCATGGGGATTTCGAGCTGACCATAGGTCATGGTCGTTTCGTCGCGGTCTTCGTCCTCACCCACCCAGTTCGCCGTTGGGCGGCCGGTCAGTTTCGGCAGGATAACGGAACCGGCGCCGGTGGAGCCAACGCGGACGGCTTGGCGGATCGGGGAGATGTCCACGATGCCGCGAATGACTTCCGTCTGGAATTCGGCCGGGGCGAGATAGCCGCCCTTCGTATCATCGCCGACGATCAGCGCGCGAACCTCTTCCGGATCCATGCGATTGTCGCCCAGGCGAAGGAAGTTGGTGAAGGCGCGGCGCTCCAGCGTGATTTCGCCCGTCTCACCGCCGGGCGTGTGCGGGCGGTTCATGCGGGTTTCCATGTCCGCGATCTGGGCGCGCAGCTCGGCGGTGCTTGCTTCCGAGGTCGTGCGGTAGGACGCGAAGTCGGTGGTCAGCGCTTCGACGGCGCGCGTGGCGACAGCCAGCGGGTCGTTATCCGGCTCGTCGCGGGTTTCCAGCGGGCCGAAGTGTCGGCCGGTTGCGAGGATACTTGCGGCTGCGCAAGCGATCGCTGCATGCTTCATGTCAGTTTCCTTTCGATACCAGAGCGCATTGTGCCTTCCGGCATGCTTCGATGAAGGCCGCTGCGCTCGTATCGCGGCCGTAGCTTCGAACCTGGGAGATGCGGGCACGGCCGGCACTCGGCAGGCCCACGATGGAGATTTCGCCGACGTACATATCGGTGAGGACGCGCAGACCGTCGGTGCCGCGCTTCTCGTTGCGGGACCTGAAGCCGATCGAGAGGCCGTTCACGGCCCCGGCTTTGAGAAGGTCAAAGACCTCCCGGCCGCGCGTAGTGCTGAGGACGATCCGGCCCTTGACGAAAAGCCCCTTGTCGTCCTCGCGGACCTCATCCCATACGCCGATGATGTCGCGCGGGTCGTGCGACCAAAGCATGAGCGGCCGGGTGCCAGCCGCGCGATGCTCGGCAATGGTTCGCTTGAAGGCGCCACGCTGCACGCGCTCGTTATGGGCGTTGCGCTCATCCCAGATGACGGCATAGCCGGAGAACTCACCGGCATCGGTCGGCGCTTCGAAACGGAGGGCAAGGTCAAGGTGATCCATCAGCCGCGCTCCGGTGCGAAGTTGCGACGATCGCCGGCAAAGGCATCGACTTGAGCTTGGAGCCAGTCGGCGGCCTTGAGGATGCGCAGTACGTTCTTATGGTTGAACGCGAGAGCGGAACCCTCGTGCTGGACCTCCCATCGCAGGACCGTCTTTGCGAGGCAGTTGATCCGGGCCGCTTCCCGGTTCGCCGCGGTGATCGTGCCATCCGGCTCGGCGCGCTCCGCCAGTTCGTCCATCATGGCGAGGCGGGCTCGGCGCTGCGTGTCGCTGTCAGGGCCGGCGAGCCACAAGGTCATGCCGGTTGGCTTGCCTTCCCAAGGGTCGATGATTTCGAGCTTTCTGCCACGGTCTTGGTCGACCACGTTGGCCCTGATGTCTTCAAGGTTCATCTGCCGGCGGCTCCTTGTCCTCGGGCTTTTCGTCTTCGAGCGGCGGCCCGCCATTGTGGCCGGGTCCGGGTGCGTTCGGATTGATGTGCGGGTTGCCGTACTCGTCGCCGCCCTCGTAGGGGGCGAGGTCGAGCCAGTTGCGGCCCTCGTTCGGGTTAAGCACCTTCGCGCTGATGAGGCTGTTGATCGCCGTGGCGCGGGCAGTGAGGTCGGCGCGGGTCAAGTCGTCCCGGTCGAGCAGGATGCGATAGCGCTTGCGCTCGTCCTTGGTGAACAGCGCTCGGGCCAGCGAGGTCTCCAGAGCTTTCAACCAGGGCTCAAGGCAATAGATCAGGAATTCCCGGCCCATTTGCTCTGAGTTCGACCATGTGGCGCGGTCGAGCTCGAACAGCATTGACGGAGGCACGCGGAAGGCGCGGGCAATTTCGAGGATCTGGAACGTGCGCAGCTCAAGGAACTGGCTGTCCACCGAGTTGAGGCCGAGCTGCTTGACGTCGGCGTCATCCCATAGCACCGCTGTCTTGCCGGTCTTGCTCGGCCCCTGAAACGCTGCTCGCCACCCCTTGAGCATTTCCAGCGCGCCCTTGGCGCCGAGACCCTTCTTGTTGAGGATCACACTGCCGGGCATCGCGCCGTTCTTGAAGAAGTTGGCGGCGTGCTCCTCCATGATCTTCGCGGTGCCGATCGCCTCGGCCGCGAGTGTCAGCGGCGAGCGATCAAACGGGCCGCGAACATGGAGGATTTCAGCGGAGCGGCGGCGCACGCCTTCGATGCGGTACTCTGGTTCCCCGGTCTTGGGCTCGTAGGCCACCGAAATCATGGAAGGCTGGTAGCGGATGATTTCCCGTACCTCGTCACCGACGCGGTTGACGTAGGCCAGGCCGCCCCAGTCGCGGGTGAGCGCATCGGCGGTCAGATCGCGTATAAGCTCGAAGCCGGACGTCCAGCTATTCACGTCGCCGCGAAGCATGTCGCCGATCGGGTGGTGGAGGTCTTCGGTTTCGGTCCCGCCCTCTGCGCGCCGCATGATACGGACAGGGAGGCAAGCGGCGGCTTCGGAGATGACGCGGACAGCAGCTGCGACGGCCGGGACACGAAGTGCGGCGGCGCCGGAGACGGCGACTGAGCCGGACTCCTGACCGCCCCAGAGAGCGTCCAGAACGCCATCCTCATCCTTGAGGTTTTCGTCTCGGGTTTCGAGCTTTTCGGTACGGGAGAATGGCCACAGCTTCATAGAGCAGTTTATGCCCTGTGTACGGCCTGACTGGATAACGGTTTGAAACGGGAATTCATGGTTTAATCGGGTTTCAAACCTGATTCGTGAGGCTGCGGAATGTGGATCGAGCTAACAACCACTGAAAATGAGAAGTTTGCGGTAAATCTCGATCACGTAGTTCGGATGGTCCCGATGGCCCAGGGCACGCAAATTGTCCCGGCCGACGGTGCTCCGTTTTATGTGAACGAGGAATTGCACATGATCATTGGCCGCGTGCGCACGATTGAAAACTTTCGGCGCGGCGGATGATCAATGGCCGCCTCTCCGAAGGTAGGTTATTAGATCCTCCTCAAACGCATAGTACCGGCCACCGATTTCTTTGACCGGCGACCCCGGCTGCTTCGCCAACGTGTCGCGCACGAAATCGGCGCCTACACCTATGCGCCGGCCGATCGCCGGCAACGTCCAGATGATGCGTGACGGGTTGCCGGAAGCACTATGCGTTTTCCGCATATTGCCCTCCAGCATGGCGTCAAGGCGCGCGGGCGTGAGGATTGGCCTATTCAAATTCCACCTCTTTCATCACTTCCATCGGTACGCCGAGGTTCTGGTAACGCTCCGCCTCGGCTTTCGCGATGCCGACATGGGTGGTGTTGAACGACTCCCGCCGTGTCCCGTCAGCCTCAACCGCGATGAAGAAGAACCTGAAGTAGGTGCCGAGGTCGCCCCATTGGCGTTCCTTCCGCACCAATACCTTTGCCGGTGGCGGCTCCTTCTGGACCCTGGCGAGCGCGGCGGCCTCCTGCTTCGGAACGTCGAGAATGCCCCACTTGGCGCGGAGGTGCGCGAGATCATCGTCAGTGATGTCCTCGGTCATGCCACGCTCCTTTTCAGCGGGATAAGATCGCCACCGCCCTTAGGCCGCGGAATGTTGTAAATCGTTTCCATCGCCGCCTTGTGGATGAGAGCCGGCATCGCGTTAATCACGTTGCTCGGCTTGCTGTCGGCCCATTCGAAAAGGTTGAGCTGCGTCATGCGTTCGCCCTCGCTTTGACATCCCATGACTCCATGTCGAATGGTGTCAGGTGCCCGTCCATGAGCATGCCGAGGCAACGCTTCATTTCTTCTGGCGGGCACCCACGGCTCAGGAGGAACAGCTTGCCCTCGTCGATGCTATGAGGAACGGGAAGTGCTCGCGTATACGTACCCCCTTGATCCTTCTCAGCAGCAGAGCTTTGTGATTGTGCCTGTGCTTCTGGATCTGAATATGAATCTGATTGTGGTTGTGGTTGTGGTTGTGGATGCTTAGGCCCGGCTTTATCCCGGCTTAAGCCCGGCTTTTCTTCGAGCCGAGGGCGCCCCCCCCTTCTGCCAGCCTCAGAGCGCTTCTTGTGGGTCTCTTCGGACTGGGCTCGAAGGGTCTCAAGGCGAGGATGCCGCCAGTCATCGGCAAAGAGCGTCCAGATAGCTTCCTTGACGAAGTCCCACCGTTCGGCAGCGCATTTCGCTATGCGAGCAAGACGCTCGTCATCGCTGGGAAGCCGGCCATGCTGCCACATATGCATCTTGAGTAGTGCATAGGCGCCGTACTCCTCCGCATTGAGATGGGAAGTCTCAGCCAGTTCATCGCCGACATAAACCGGCATCCAGGGTAGGTGGGTCATCCATGAGCCTTTCGATAAGCGCGCATACGGTCGGCCCACGCTATGGCCTCGCACGCCTCGACGGCGGAGAGACCGAACCGCTCTTTCAGTGCCGGCACAACAGGGTGGGGAGGCTCGCCGAGATCAGCGAGCCAGTGGGCGGCCTGTTCGACCGCGGCGGAGTGAGAGTGCTCTGGAGGGGTCAAGGTTTGGCCTCCAGCTTCGCCTTGAGGGCGTCAAAGCGATTCTGCAGGTCGTTGATCTCATCCGCTATGGCGAGAGTCGGGCAAAGCGGTTCGCCCAGCATGGCGCGTAGCTCCTTCGCGCATTTCATTGCTGCAACGAGCTTTCGCGATACCTCGTCGCAGACGCCGAGGATGGCTGCCTGGTGGGTCGGATCGTTGATTGCATGCGCGGCCATGAACACCGCGTCGTTCAGCGCTTCGGCTCCGTCCAGCTGGTTGATGACGTCGATCGCCTTGAGCGTGAGGGGTGAGGTCATGCCAGAAGCTCCACCTGGGTCAGGGTCCGATAGCGTCGATGCCCCATGCGAAATGGTTTGGCTCGGATGAGGATTTGCTCTCGCTCCCAAGCGTCGTCTTCGTCGTCGTACGTCTGGCGATCGAGGGCAGCACTAGCGATTTCTTGCATGAGGTTGTTGAGGCGCTCCGCCTCGACCTTGAACCACAGATAAGAGCCAGTCAGCGATGAGCCGTTCGCGTTCCATTCATTGGTCAACAGAACGTGGTGCGCTGCCTGGACGCCGTCAAAGAGGTTTCGCATGTCCTGAAGTGTCATGCCGTCGAAACGAGAAGGCATTGCCTCTCGGGCTCCGGCCGTGGTATTCGTTACCTCGTTCATTTTCGCATCCTTCCTGGGGATCGAGCTTGGACCATGGCCCGGAACCGTTGGCGCGGTTGCCGGGTCAATTTCGTTCTTGGCGGCGCGTTCAGGGGTCATGCTGCGTCCTCCATGAAGAACGCGATGAGCTTGGCGCGGCTGGCGACCCATCGGCCCTTTACCTTCTTGGCAGGAATCTCGCCGCTCTCTAGAAGCTGGAAAGTCACACGCGGCGTCCTGCCGATCACCTTTGCTATTCCTTCCCCGCCCCAAACCAGATCGAGCGAGGCACTATTTTGGTTTTCCATTTACTGTTCCTTTACGAATAGAGGGTAACCACGGTGGTTACTGGACCACGGTGGTCACTTGAAGTCAAGACCACGGTGGTCCATAACAGAGGAAAAGTGAGGGGCCGTTATGGGGCGCGAAGATCCGCAACTGAAATTGAGACTCACCGAAGCGCTGAAGGCGAGAGTAACTGCTGCCGCGCAGGCAAACGGACGTTCAGTCAACGCGGAGATTGTCGCCGCGCTTGAGACTGCATTTCCGGATCCGGCCAAGTATCGGGAGGAGTTGAAGTTCCTTGATGAGATTGATGAGATACAGCAGCGACTAGATCGTATTCGAGCGGCTCGCCTAGCCGAGGCATCCGAGAGTTTCACCGAGGAGTTCATCGAGGAGAACGCCGAGAAGATAAAGGGAAGGCCTCGTCAGCCGAAAAAGAAGGACCATTAGATGTCAGTCCGGAAGCGCACTTGGACAACCCCCAAGGGCGAAGAGAAATCCGCCTGGGTGGTCGATTACTTCGACGGTGCCGGCAAGCGTCACCTGAAGACGTTCCGGCTGAAGAAGGAGGCGGATTCTTTCTCTGCCACAGCAAGCGTCGAGGTGCGCGAGGGGGTGCACGTCGCGGACAGCGCCAGTGTGACGATCGAGGCAGCCGGCAAGCTATGGCTTGCGAGTGCTCGCGCTGCCGGATTGGAGCGTGCAACGGTCGAGGACTACGAGCGTCACGTTCGCCTGCACATCAATCCGCACATTGGCGCTATGAAGCTGCCGGCGCTGACCATTGCGAAGGTGCGAGCATTTGAGGACGCTCTTCGCACCGCCGATCGTTCCTCAGCCATGACCAAAAAGGTGCTGGTCAGTCTCGGCACGTTGATTGCAGACGCGCAGGAGCGCGGCCTAGTCGCTCGGAACGTCGTGCGTGACATGAAGGGCCGGCGCGGTTCTGGCGAGAAAAGGCAGGAGCAGCGCCTGAAGGGGCGATTGAAGGTCGGCGTAGACATACCAACGCGGGAGGAGGTTAAAGCCCTCCTTGGTGCCCTCTCGGGCCGGTGGCGTCCGTTGCTGTTGACAGCGGTCTTCTGTGGCCTACGTGCCTCCGAGCTGCGGGGCTTGCGGTGGAAGGATGTTGACCTTCAGAAGGGGCTCATTCGAGTGCACCAGCGCGCCGATCGGTTCAACGACATCGGCCGCCCCAAATCCCTCTCGGGTGAACGAGCCGTGCCAGCGCCGCCGATGGTCTTGAACGCGCTTCGTGAGTGGAAGCTGGCATGCCCTAAGCGGCTTACGAACAAGGTGAACGAGGATGGCGAGAAAATCGAGGTGCTCGATCTCGTCTTTCCGAACGGCCTTGGCAAAGTCGAGCAATTGAACAACATCCTCCGCCGCGGCCTGCATCCGACATGGATCGCCGCCGGCGTCACGGTCGAAACCGGAGAGATAGACAAGAAGGGTCAGCCAGTGCTGGCGCCGCGCTATAGCGGCATGCACGCGCTGCGGCACTTCTATGCCTCGTGGTGCATCAATCGGAAAGAGGATGGCGGCCTGGGCTTGCCTCCCAAGATCGTTCAGGAGAGGATGGGCCACTCGACCATTGCGCTCACGATGGACCGCTATTCTCACCTCTTCCCGAAGGATGATGATGCTGATGAAATGGCGGCCGCCGAGCGCGCTTTCATGGCGTGAGTGCAACATGGTTGCGACATGGCGCACGCAACCTACTGGAAATCCGGGCCTTGGAGCGGTTTCCTAATCTGGGGGTCCCGCGTTCGAATCGCGGCGGGATCACCATAGAGACATGGCGCCCGATAGTGCGGAGCAGGCCTTGCAGATCCTGGGTGGAAAACGCGACCGTGATGACGAGCCGGAGGCAAGGCCGTCGCCGCTGGCGTCGAGCCCGCCGACCTTCGAGCACATCATCACCGGGGCGGACGAGAGTTTCCTCTGGCGGCTCGATGATTATCCCTGGGAGCGCAATGTCTGGAACTTCCACCCCGAGTTCGAGATCCATCTGATCCGCAAGGGGGGAGGTGTCGCCTTCGTCGGCGACTATATCGGCGCTTTTTCCGCGAACTACCTCACCGTCATCGGCAGCGATCTGCCGCATGACTGGGTGACGATGACGGCGCCTGGCGAGATCATCGAGGGGCGGGACATCGTCGTCCAGTTTCACCCCGACCGGATCCGCGAGGCGACACGGCTTCTGCCGGAATTCGCCCAGCTCGAGACGTTTTTTGCGCGCGCCCAGCGGGGGCTCGTCTTTCACGGCGAGACGCTCGCTAGGGGCGTCGATCTGGTCGAGCGCATGGGCGAGACGCGGGGAATGGCGCGGCTTGCGCTGTTCCTACAACTGCTCGACCTGCTCGGCGGTTCCTCCGAATTCGAGATCCTCTCTTCACCGGAATATTCGCCGAAGCTCGATGCGGAAACGCTGGATGTTTTGCAGCGGGCGCTGGTATTCATCTATCGCAACTTCGCGACGGATATCCGGCTTTCCGACGTGGCGGATCTGGCCGGTATGAGCGAGAGCGCCTTTTCCCGCTTCTTCAAGAAGAACACCGGCAATACCTTTACCGACCACGTCAACAAGCTGCGCATCTGGCAGGCCTGCAAGCTGCTGGCCGAAAGCGAAATGCCCATTACCGACATCTGTTTCGAGGTCGGCTATATGAACATTTCCAACTTCAACCGCACCTTCCTGCGGCAGCACCGCATGACCCCGTCCGCCTATCGGCGGCTGGCGCCGCATCGCCGGTCGCTGCGTGACGATGTCGTCGCAATCCGATGAAACCTTGCGCATGCGGCAGGGTTTTTTCGCAGTGCAGCATAACAATTCGCATTAAAGTATAGAATCGCCGCATGACGCGCGCTAGCTCGCGCCAATTCCTCCGCTAGTATCAGCATTAGCGAAGATATTCGCTGTCAGATTGACGTCGGCGCGAGGAGGTTGCGCCGCGCCAACCACCGGATCCTTAGGGGAGGTTCAGTTCCATGAAAACCGTGAAGACGCTCGTTTCGAGCATCGCCTACGCATGCCTTCTTGCCAGCTCGGTCTCGTCGATTGCGCTGGCGGCGGAGTGCTCCGGCACGATCCGCGTTCTTGCCCAGCCGCGCGACGGGCTGACGCTTCTGGAAGACTACAAGGATGAATTTGCCAAGCTCAGCGGTGGCGCGTCCTTCGAGATCGACTATCTCAACGAGAATGACCGCCGCGCCAAGACCAAGGCGGATGCATCCACCATCGGCAAGTACAATGTGTACTATGTTGACGAGGCGAACATCGCGCTCTTCGCGTCGTCCGGCTGGGTCGTGCCGCTGACGGACTATTATCCGAGCGAATACGACTATGCCGATTTCGATCCCGGCCGGCAGAAGGTTGCGACCTATGACGGAAAGGTCTGGTTTGCACCGATTACCGGCGGCGGCGACCTGATGGTCTACCGCAAGGACCTGCTCGAGGCTGCCGGCATCAAGCCGCCGACGACGCTCGACGAGCTGAAGGTCGCGGTCAAGGCGCTGCACCAGCCGGACAAGGGCATCTACGGTATCGCCCTGCGCGGCCAGCGTGGTTCGGGCGCCAATGTCTGGCGCTGGATGCCTTACTTCAAGGGTTTCGGTGGCGAGTGGTTCGACGGCAGCACGCCGAAGTTCAACAGCGAGGCCGCGGTCAAGGCGACGGAAACCTATCTCGACCTCTTCCAATATTCCGCACCGGGCACGAAGACCGGCGGCTGGGACGAATCCACCGGCGCCTTCACCTCCGGTCAGGTCGCGATCCTGATCGAATCCACGCCGCTCGTCGGCATGGCGATCGATCCGAAGTCCTCGCAGGTCGCCGGCAAGGTTGGTTACCTGCCGCCGCCGACACCGCTGACCGGCGGTGGTTACGGCCACGGGCTTGCCATCGGCACCAAGGCAAATGCGGACGATGCGTCGAAGGCGTGCGCCGGCCTGTTCATCGCCTGGGCGACCTCGAAGGAAAATGAGCAGCGGCGTCTTGAAGCCAACCAGTTCAGCGAACTGAACCGCACCAGCATCATGACGAGCGAGACCTTCGCCAAGCTCTATGGCCCGGATCTCGGCCAGGCGCTGGCCGATACCGGCAAGGTCACCGCCGTCAACTTCTGGCAGAGCCCGCTGTGGCCGGATCTCGGCGATCGCTGGGGCATCATCCTGGAAGAACTGATCGCCGGTTCGCGCACGGACATCAAGGATGGCCTGAACGAACTCGAAGGCTTCGCCAAGGACCTCGTTGCCCGCAGCCAGTAGCCTTTGAGCCGCGCGGCCGCTTTCGCCTCCCGAGACGGCGGCCGCGCAATCCTGAGGGATGATCCATGAAAACCAGAAACAGCCTGCCCGCCGTCTTCCTGGCGCCGCCGCTTGCCATTCTCGCGGTGCTCGCCTTCGTGCCGACGGCCTATGCCATCTATATTTCCTTCCGCAACCGCGAACTCAGCCGGCCGGATGGCAGCTTCGTCGGACTTCAGAACTATCTCGATCTGTTTTCCGATCGCCGCTTCCTCAATGCCGTCGGCGTGTCGCTGACCTGGGAGGTCGTTACGGTCACGCTGACGCTTGTCGTCGCTATCGGGCTCGGCATCCTGCTTTTCGAGTTCGCCTCGTCCCGCATGCGGGCGGTCATGACGCTGCTCTTCCTGGTGCCGGTCATCCTGCCGCGCGTGTCGGCGGCCTTCGTATGGAAGTTCGCCTTCCATCCGCTCTATGGCATCGTCACCTATCCCTACAAGGCTATCACCGGCCAGCCGCTCGATCTTCTCTCCAGCCCGGCGACGGCGCTGATGACGGTGGCGCTGGTCGATGTCTGGCAGTGGGGCCTGTTCTTTGCCGTCATCGTGCTGAAGCTTCTGGAAACCCTGCCGCCGCAACCTTTCGAGGCTGCCCGGCTGGACCATGCGCGCAGCTTCGAGATCTACGCCTATATCGCCATCCCCATGCTGAAGGCCCCGCTCATCTCGCTCGCCTTCATCAAGATGATCGAATCGCTGCGCGCCTTCGACCTCATCTATGTCATGACCCGCGGCGGCCCCGGCATCGCGACGGAAACGCTCGACATGTACGCCTTCTCGCAGGGTTTCATCGAATCCGGCCGCATCTCCTACGCCTCGAGCATGGCGGTGCTGATGATGGTCGCGACCACCGTCATCTTCACGGTGATCTGGAAGAGGGTGAAGCCATGACCATCTCACGTTTCCTCGGCAAGGCCGTTCTCTATCTTGCTGCCTTTTCAGCGGTCTTTCCGATGGTCTGGACGGCGATCAACGCCTTCAAGAACCGGGTGGATATCGTCACCCCGACGCCGCTCTTCATCTTCACGCCAACGCTCGACAATTTCGCCTATGTGCTGGGGCGCGAGAGCGTTGCGGCCGGTCTCGTCAACTCGCTCTTGAGTGCGGGAGGCTCGGTGCTGATCGGCGCGCTGCTCGGTCTGCCGGCGGCCTATGCCATCGCGCGCTATCCGAACCGCTGGTCGGCCGACATCCAGTTCTTCGTGCTGTCGCTGCGCTTCCTGCCGCCGGTTGCGGTCGCCATCCCGCTGATGGTTATCTGGCTCGATCTCGGCTTCTACGACACGCGGCTGTCCCTGATCGTCACCTATACGCTGCTGACGCTCGCGACCGTCATCTGGCTCGGCGTGCCCGCCTTTGCCCGGGTGCCGAAGGAGGTGGAAGAGGCGGCGCGCGTCGATGGTTACGGCCCCTATGCGGTCTTCCTGCTGATCGCGCTGCCGATCGCCTCACGCTCGTTGATCGGTGCCGTGGCCTTTGCCTTCGTGCTGGTCTGGAACGAGTTCCTGATCGCGCTGATGCTGACGACCTCAGATGCCAAGACGCTGCCGATCGTCGCCTCGGAACTCACCCAGCTCGGTCGCGACGTGCCCTGGGGCATCCTCAATGCCTCGGTGGTGCTGCTTTCCATCCCGCCGCTCCTGCTCATCGGCATCCTGAGCGGCCTCCTTAACAATGCCTTCCGGCGCAAGAGCAATTGACGACAGGATAATCCAACCATGCAAGCCTTGGTTCTCGAAGAAAAGGGTGTGCTTGCCCTTCGTGATATCGATCTTCCGCTGGCCGTCGGCCCGGATGATGTGAAGATCGCCATCCATACGGTCGGCGTCTGCGGCAGCGACGTGCACTACTATACCCATGGCGCGATCGGTCCCTATGTGGTGCGCGCACCCATGGTGCTCGGCCATGAGGCGGCGGGCACCGTCGTTGCGGCTGGCGAAAACGTCCGTCATCTGGCGGTCGGCGACCGGGTCTGCATGGAACCGGGCATCCCGGACCTGTCCTCCCGCGCCGCGAAACTCGGTCTGTACAATGTCGATCCGGCCGTGCGCTTCTGGGCGACGCCGCCGGTGCATGGCATCCTCGCGCCCTATGCGGTGCATCCCGCTGCCTTCACCTATCGCCTGCCGGACAACGTCTCCTTTGCGGAGGGGGCCATGGTCGAACCCTTCGCCATCGGCATGCAGGCGGCGGCGCGCGCCCGCATCGTGCCGGGCGATGTTGCCGCCGTCATCGGTGCCGGCCCGATCGGCATCATGGTAGCGCTGGCAGCGCTGGCCGGCGGGTGTAGCCGCGTGCTGATCTCCGATTTCAGCGCGGAGAAGCTGGCGATTGCCGCGGCCTATCCGGGTATCGAACCGGTGAACCTCAAGGAAACCACCTTCGCCGAGGCCATAGGCAAGGCGACGATGGACTGGGGCGCGGACGTGGTGTTCGAGGCGAGCGGCAGCGCCAAGGCTTTCGACGGGCTGTTCGATCTCGTTCGGCCGGGCGGTGCCGTCGTGCTGGTCGGCCTGCCGGTCGATGCCGTGCGATTCGACGTGCCGGGCGCCATCTCCAAGGAGGTCCGCGTCGAGACGGTGTTTCGCTACGCCAATGTCTTCGACCGAGCGCTGGAACTGATCGCCTCCGGCAAGGTCGATCTCAAGCCGCTGATCACCGGCACCTATGCCTTCCGCGACAGCGTCGCCGCCTTCGACCGGGCAGTGGAGGCGCGGCCGACGGATGTGAAATTGCAAATCCGCGTCCAGGGAGAGGATTGAGCCATGGCTAACATCGTCTGTGCCAAGGTGGACAAGGCCTATGGGGCCGTCAACGTCATCCGCGATTTCAACCTGGAGATCGCGGACCACGAATTCGTCGTCTTCCTCGGCCCCTCCGGCTGCGGGAAATCCACGCTGCTGCGCATGATCGCGGGACTGGAGGATATTTCCGGCGGCGAGGTGTCGATTGCCGGCCGGGTCGTCAACGATCTCGAACCGCGCGATCGCGGCGTGGCGATGGTCTTCCAGAACTATGCGCTCTATCCGCATATGACGATCTACGACAACATCGCCTTCGGCCTGAAGCGCATGAAGGTGGACAAGGCGGAGATCGACAGCCGCATTCAGGCGGTGGCTGGAACGCTCGGGCTGGAACCCTATCTCTCCCGCAAGCCGACGGAGCTGTCCGGGGGCCAGCAGCAGCGCGTGGCGATTGCGCGCGCCATGATCAAGACGCCACGGGTCTTCCTGTTCGACGAACCGCTCTCCAACCTCGACGCCAAGCTGCGCAACCATATGCGCGTCGAGATCGCCCGGCTGCACCAGGCGCTGAAGACGACGACCGTCTATGTCACGCACGACCAGCTAGAGGCGATGACGCTGGCCGACCGGATCGTGCTGATGAAGGGCGGCGCCATCGAGCAGGTCGGCACGCCGGCGGAAATCTACGAGCGGCCGCGCACGCTTTTCGTTGCCGGTTTCATCGGCACGCCCAACATGAACTTTGTCGATGTGACGGCGCATGCGGACGGCGAAAACTGGCGGCTTGACGGCGACGGTGTGCGCTTCGTGGTGTCCCGCGGGCGCTTCGATCTCACGGAGCGGCAGGCTGTCACGCTTGGCGTGCGTCCCTCGGCGCTGGTCGCCGGCGGGGGGGTGAGCGATGCCAACAGGCTTGCCGGTGTCATCGACCTCGTCGAATTCCACGGGGACGACGCCCTCGTGTCCTTCCGGGTCGGCGGCAAGGAGGTGAGCGCATTGGTGCCGGCGGTGATGCGGCCCAAGGCGGGCACGCCGGTCGCGTTTAGCGCAAAGGAAGAGGCCCTGCATCTCTTCGACCGGGCCTCGGGCATGTCTCTGCTACGGGCTTGAGTCGTCGCCGTAAAATGGAAGACGGGCGCGGCTGGAGACCAGCCGCGCCCGCTTTTGTTTAAGACTGGGCGAGGTCGAAGCGGTCGGCGTTGACCACCTTGTTCCAGGCCGAAACGAAGTCCTTGACGAACTTCTCCTGTGCGTCGCTTTCGCCATAAACTTCGGCGAAGGCGCGCAGCTGCGAGTTCGAGCCGAAGACGAGGTCGGCGCGGGTGGCCGTCCACTTGACGTCGCCGGTCTGGCGGTCGCGGCCTTCGAAGACGGTCTGGTCGTCCGATGCGGCCTTCCAGGCGGTTCCCATGTCGAGCAGGTTCACGAAGAAGTCGTTCGTGAGCGCACCCGGGCGCTTGGTGAAGACGCCGTTCTGGGACTGGCCGTGGTTGATGTCGAGCACGCGCAGGCCGCCGAGCAGGACCGTCAGCTCCGGACCGGTGAGGGTCAGGAGATTGGCCTTGTCGATGAGCAGAGCTTCGGCCGGAATGCTGGCATCCGACGTGTCGTAGTTGCGGAAGCCATCGGCGACCGGCTCGAGCACGGCGAAGGATTCGACATCGGTCTGGTCCTGCGTCGCATCGGTGCGGCCGGGCGTGAAGGGCACGTCGACAGCGTGGCCCGCAGCCTTTGCCGCCGTCTCGACGCCAGCGGCGCCACCGAGCACGATCAGGTCGGCGAGCGACACCTTCTTGCCGCCCGCTGCCGCGTCATTGAACGCCTTCTGGATGCCTTCCAGCGTTTCGAGAACCTTAGCGAGCTGGGCTGGCTGGTTGACCGCCCAATCCTTCTGCGGGCTGAGGCGGACGCGGGCGCCGTTTGCACCACCGCGCTTGTCGGAGCCGCGGAAGGTCGAGGCGGAGGCCCAGGCGGTCGAGACGAGTTCGGCGACGGAAAGGCCGGAGCCGAGGATCGTCTGCTTGAGGGCAGCGATGTCGGCCGCGTCGACCAGCGGATGATCAACCGCAGGAACCGGATCCTGCCAGATCAGCGCTTCCGCCGGCACTTCCGGGCCGAGATAGCGGGCGCGCGGGCCCATGTCGCGGTGGGTCAGCTTGAACCAGGCGCGGGCGAAGGCGTCGGCGAACTGATCCGGATTCTCGTAGAAGCGACGGGCGATCTTCTCGTAGGCCGGGTCGGCACGCAGCGCGAGGTCGGTGGTGAGCATTGCCGGGGCATGGCGCTTCGAAGGATCGTGCGCGTCCGGCACCGAGTTCGCGCCGGCGTCGTGCTTGGGCTTCCACTGATGGGCGCCGGCCGGGCTCTTCGTCAGCTCCCATTCGTAGCCGAACAGGTTCCAGAAGAAGTTGTTGGTCCAGCGCGTCGGCGTCGAGGTCCAGGTGACTTCCAGGCCGCTGCCGATCGTGTCGGCGCCCTTGCCGGTGCCGAACTTGTTGTCCCAGCCGAGGCCCTGCTGCTCGATCATGCCGGCTTCCGGGTCGGAGCCGACGAGGCCTGCGTCACCCGCACCATGGGTCTTGCCGAAGGTGTGGCCACCGGCGATGAGTGCCACGGTTTCCTCGTCGTCCATCGCCATGCGGGCGAAGGTGTCGCGGATGTCGCGTGCGGCGGCAAGCGGGTCGGGAACGCCTTCCGGGCCTTCCGGGTTGACGTAGATCAGGCCCATATGCGTGGCAGACAGCGGCTTGTCGAGCTGGCGTTCGCCGGTGAAGCGCTTGTCGCTGCCGAGCCAGGTGGTCTCGGAGCCCCAATAGGTGCTTTCATCCGGCTCCCAGACGTCGGCGCGGCCACCGGCGAAACCGAAGGTCTTGAAACCCATCGATTCGAGCGCGACGTTACCGGTGAGGATGAACAGGTCGGCCCAGGAGATTTTCTTGCCGTATTTCTGCTTGATCGGCCAGAGCAGCCGGCGGGCCTTGTCGAGGTTGACGTTGTCCGGCCAGCTGTTCAGCGGCGCGAAACGCTGCTGGCCCTGGCCACCGCCGCCGCGGCCGTCGTAGATGCGGTAGGTGCCGGCGCTGTGCCAGGCCATGCGGATGAAGAGCGGGCCATAGTGCCCGAAGTCGGCCGGCCACCAGTCCTGCGAATCGATCATCAGGGCGCGAAGGTCCGCCTTGAGCCCCTCATAGTCGAGGGTCTTGAATTCCGCGGCATAATCGAACTGTTCACCCATCGGGTTGGACAGGGCGGAATACTGGTGCAGCAGCTTGATGTTCAGCTGGTTCGGCCACCAGTCGCGGTTCGACCGCATGGACGAATCCGCTGCGATGCGCCCGCCATGGGCGACAGGACACTTGCCCGTGGTTTCGACTTTCGTATCCATGATGTTCTCCCGTCTGATCTGATTGGTTGTTCCGCCCGGAGGGCTTGGCACGTCTCCGGGGCCGAGTTGTGTTGGCGGATGCGAAAAGACGCGTCCACCCTGGGCGATGACCTGTGGTTCATCTCCTTGCATAGGGACTTAGCAAAAGGCTGGCATAAATTTAAGTTTGATTTATTGATCGGCGCGATAAGATAAGCTTATGATGAACTTTACCCTCAGACAACTGCGCTATTTTGAAGCGATGGCCCGCCACAATCATTTTGGACGGGCGGCCGACGCCTGCTCGATTTCCCAGCCGGCGCTGTCGACGCAGATCAAGGAACTGGAAAAGGAACTAGGCAGCGACCTCTTCGAGCGCGGCGCGCGCCAGGTCCGGCTCACCAATTTTGGCGAGGCCTTTCTCGTGCGCGTGCGGGAAATCCTGCGTTCGGTCGACGAACTGGGCGATGTGGCTCGGGCGGCCAGGAACCAGCTGGCGGGGCGTCTCCGGATCGGCATCATCCCCACCGTCGCCCCCTATATGCTGCCGCGGATCATCGGCAATCTTACTCGGCTTTATGACGGGCTCGACATCCATGTGCGCGAAACGCAGACCGCAAAACTGGTCCAGGAACTGACCGAGGGACGCCTCGACACCGCAATCGTCGCTTTGCCGGTGTCTGAACCGTCACTCACCGAAGTGGCGCTGTTCAACGAGGATTTCGTGCTCGTTCGCCCGGGCAAGGACGAGGGCAAGCCCGTTCCCAATCGCGACATGCTGAGCGAAATGCGGTTGCTGCTGCTGGAGGAGGGGCACTGCTTTCGCGAGCAGGCGCTGTCCTTCTGCAAGGTGAACACGGAGCGTCCGCGGGAACTGATGGATGGAAGTTCGCTGTCCACGCTGGTGCAGATGGTCGGCGCCGGCATCGGCATCACCCTGATCCCGGAGATGGCCGTGGCGGTGGAAACCCGTTCGGCGGCCGTTTCGATCGCCAGGTTCAATGCCCCGCAACCGTCCAGAACGATCGGCATGATCTGGCGCAAGACCAGCCCGCTTGCCGAACAGCTTTTGCAGATTTCCGAAGTGGTGCGGCAGTCGGCCGCCGACGTCGTCAGGCCGGGTTTGCCGGCGTGAGACTAGTTGTGCAGGGGACGATCAGACGTCTTCCTTCTCGCGCTCGGGCGTGACGACGCGCGGCTTGGTCTTGATCGACGGCACGACCGATGGTTTGGCGACGACCTTCGGGGTGGGCGCCTTCATGCCGAGCATGCTGCGGATGCGGTCGCTGACCAGCGGGCGGAAACGGGTGGCGCGGAAGGGCATGTCCGTGGCGCCGTAGCCTTCCGGACCGTCATCGTTGCCGCGATAGAGTTCCATCAGCTTGATGCCGTAGAAATCGCCGTCGACATAGTGGCGGTATTGACCGGTCCAGCGGACGGTGTAGATCTGTCCCTTGCGGATGCCCTGATCGATCGAGACGTTCTTGAAGCGATCGTTGATGCAAACCACTTTCTGTCCGACCTTGAAGGTGGGCATACGACTTCCCCCGATGCCGCCGGCTCAGCCGGTCTTCTTGCAGTTGACGCCCGGCGCGTTCTCGCCCTTGGTCAGGTCGTAGAGCGTCGCTTCGTCACCCTTGGTCCACCATTCGTAGCGGCCGCCGGTATATTTGGCGCCGGAGGCGGCCATCACGTTCGACGCAATGATCGTCTCTTCCGCGATGCGCAGGACGGCGAGCGAATTGGCGCCGACATTGATGTATTCGACGCTGATGCGCTGATCGGCGTCACACTGATAGTTCAGCGTCTCGCGCGCCACGCTTTGTTCCGGTCCCGGCAGGCGTATGACGATGTCCGTGTTGTTCTTCAGCGCGGCAAGACGGATCGCCGGGGCGCCTTCCTTGCCGGTCAGGTGCAGGATGCCGTTTTCGAGCCGCCAGGAGGTGACGGTTCCGAGCGTATCGAAGAACTTCTGCTCCTGGTCCATGATCGCCGGCGCGCACATCTTGCGCGTCGCGGCGGCCGGGGCAAAGGCGATATTGCCGTTCTGCACCTTCAGCTTGCCGCGATAGGTGTTGCAGCCGCCATTGCCGCCATAGGAGCCGTCCGGCTTGATTTCCAGCGTCGTCTGCAGATCGTCGATCACGCCGTTGCCGCCGATATCCTCGGCAAGCCATGTGCCGCCGAGACCACCCGGAACCGGCTCGTCGGCATAGGCCGGAGCCGCCGCCCAAAGGGCGAGGCAGGCGAGGGTCCATAGTCTCAGGCGTCGGTGCACAGATTTCTCCAATCGCGTCAGGCGGAAGACCGCTTTGCCGGGACGTTATGGCCGACCGGGCGAAAAGGTCAAGTCGCGGGTTCCAGAACACCGGACCTGCCTTCGCTTTACAGCATTTCGATGACTTGTTGCAGGCGTCTTTCGCCTGTAGAGCCATTTGTTGAAAACAAGAAAATCGCGGAAAACATCATGGCTCCGGACGCGCGGCAGAGACGCCGCATCACCATTCTCGGCTCGACAGGTTCCATCGGCACCAGCACGCTCGACGTGGTGCGCCAGCTCGGCGGGCGCGAGCGCTACGAGGTGGTGGCGCTGACGGGAAACGGCAATGTGGAACTGCTCGCTGCACAGGCGCGCGACTGCGGTGCGCGCCTGGTGGTGACGGCGGACGAGAGCCGCTACGCGGATCTGAAGGACGCGCTTTCCGGGAGCGGCATCGCGGCGGCTGCCGGGCGGTCGGCGCTGCTGGACGCGGCGTCCGGCGATGCGGACTGGGTGATGGCGGCGATCGTCGGCACGGCAGGGCTTGCGCCGACGCTTGCCGCAGCCAAGCGTGGAGCGGATATCGCGCTTGCCAACAAGGAATGCCTGGTCTCTGCTGGCGATCTCTTCGTGCAGGCTGTCGCGCAAGGCGGCGGGCGGCTCATTCCGGTCGACAGCGAACACAGCGCGATCTTCCAGGCGTTGGAAGACGACCAGCGGCATGCCGTCGAGCGCATCGTGCTGACAGCCTCCGGTGGCCCGTTCCGCACCTGGAGCCGCGAACAGATGGCAGGCGTCACGGCGGACATCGCACGCGCCCATCCCAACTGGTCGATGGGCCTGAAGATCTCGATCGGCAGCGCCTCGATGTTCAATAAGGCGCTGGAGATGATCGAGGCGAAGCACCTGTTCGATGTGCGTCCGGACCAGATCGAGGTGGTGGTGCATCCGCAGTCGATCATCCATTCGATGGTCGGCTATGTCGACGGCTCGGTGCTCGCGCAGCTCGGTGCGCCCGACATGCGCACGGCGATCGGTTATGCGCTGACCTATCCGACGCGCTCGGCACTCAATGTCGACCGGCTGGATTTCGCCAAACTGTCGCGGCTCGATTTCGAGGCGCCGGACGAGGATCGGTTCCCCGCCCTGCGTCTTGCCCGCACGGCGCTGGAACGTGGCGGGTTGCAGGGCGCGATCATGAATGCGGCGGAGGAAGTTGCCTTCCACGCCTTCGTCGGCGGGCGCCTCGGTTTCCTGTCGATGGCCGATATCGCCGAACAGGTGATGGACAAGCTCACCCACCTGCCGCCAGCGTCCTCGATGGACGATGTCTTCGCCGCAGACGAAGAAGCCCGACGGGTGGCCGCCGGGCTTATCGGATAATCCTCGCTTCGCTTCGCTTAGGCGACGGCACGAGCCAGAGCGCAGCGCGACCAGAGCGAATGCAGCGCGCCGACCAGATGGTCGATATCGGCGTCGGTGTGCAGCGGCGTCGGCGTGATGCGCAGGCGCTCGGTCTTCTTCGGCACGGTCGGATAGTTGATCGGCTGGACGTAGATGCCGAAATTGTCGAGCAGCAGGTCCGAGATCCATTTGCACTTGGCGGCATCGCCCACCATCACCGGCACGATGTGGCTCGGGTTCGGCATGTGCGGGATACCGTTGCGGTCGAGCAGTGAGCGCAGGCGGCGGACACGCTCCTGATGGGCGAAGCGTTCGACCTGGCTTTCCTTGAGGTGGCGGATGGCAGCACACGCACCGGCGGCGATCGCCGGCGGCAGCGAGGTCGTGAAGATGAAGCCGGAGGCAAAGGAGCGGACGAAATCGCAGAGTGCTGCCGAGCCCGCGATATACCCACCCATCACGCCGAAGGCCTTGCCAAGCGTGCCCTCGATGAGGGTGAGGCGGTGCATCAGGCCTTCGCGTTCGGCAATGCCGCCGCCGCGTGGGCCATACATGCCGACGGCATGCACTTCGTCGAGATAGGTCATCGCGCCGTACTTGTCGGCGAGGTCGCAGATCTCCTTGATGGGGGCGATGTCACCATCCATCGAATAGACCGATTCGAAGGCGATCATTTTCGGCGCCTTGGGATCGGCGGCGGCCAACTTGGCTTCGAGGTCCTTCAGGTCATTGTGTTTCCAGATCACCCGCTCGCATTTCGAGTGGCGGATGCCCTCGATCATCGATGCGTGGTTGCCGGCATCGGAGAAACAGATGATGCCGGGGATCTTCGAACAGAGCGTGCCGAGGGCGGCCCAGTTGGAAACATAGCCCGAGGTGAAGAGCAGCGCCGATTCCTTGCCGTGCAGGTCGGCGAGTTCGCGCTCGAGCAGCACATGGTGGTGATTGGTGCCGGAGATGTTGCGGGTGCCGCCGGCACCGGCTCCACACTGGTCGATGGCGAGTTTCATCGCCTCGGTGACCTTCGGGTGCTGGCCCATGCCGAGATAGTCGTTCGAGCACCAGACCGTGACGTCCTTCGGACCGTCCGCCGTGTAGCGGGTCGCCTTCGGGAAGCTGCCCTTCTGGCGTTCCAGGTCGGCGAAAACGCGGTAGCGGCCTTCCTGATGCAGGCCATCCAGCTCGTTCTTGAAGTAGGTCTCGAAGTCCATCCGGAGTCTCCTGTCCGGCGAAAACCCGGACATCATCGTCGTTGGCGGTCGTTCAATCGGCTACACCCGACGCCCTTTCGCTGCAACGGTATCCGCTGCGGCAAATCGGCGCCACCTTTGAACCATTCCAAAGTGTCTTAAGCCCCCAAAGGCCATTTCCTGTTGATGCATGTCAAGTCTGCATGAAAAAAGGACGGCCTCAACCGCCCTTTTAATCGAACCAGTTTCAGCTTTTTCGTGGAAGTCAGGCGGCTGCGACCGCCCGCTTGGCCATGACCTTCACGAGGTTCGCCCGATAGTCCGCGCTGCCGTGGATATCGGAGAGCAGGTTGGAGGCATCGACGTCCACGCCTGCGGTGGCATCGGCCGACCAGTTGGCGGAAAGCGCCTGCTCCAGTCCGGCATGGCGGAACACGCCGTCGGAGCCGGCACCGGTCACCGCCACCCGCGCGCTGCCATCGCTTGCCTTCGCCACGAAGACGCCGGTCATCGCATAGCGCGAGGCCGGGTTCGGGAACTTGGCGTAACCGGCTTTGGCGGGCGCGTCGAAGGTGACCGCCACGACGATCTCGCCATCCTCCAGCGCCGTCTCGAAGAGGCCGGTGAAGAAGTCGTCTGCGAGGATTTCCCGCGCGTTGGTGACGATCGTCGCGCCCAGCGCCAGCATGGCGGAGGGGTAGTCGGCGGCCGGGTCGTTGTTGGCGATCGAGCCGCCGATCGTACCCATATGGCGCACATGCGGGTCGCCGATATGCGAGGCGAGGTGGCAGATCGCCGGGCAGGCGGCTTTCAGCTCGGCCGAGGTGGCGACCTCGGCATGTGTCGTGCCGGCACCGATGCGCACCCGGCTGCCATTGACGGAGATGCCCTTCAATTCGCCGACATGGCGCAGATCGACGAGGTCGGAAGGCGCGGCGAGCCGCTGCTTCATGGTCGGGATCAGCGTCATGCCGCCGGAGACGTATTTTGCTTCGTCCGACGAGGACTGCAGCGTGACGGCGTCGGCGATCGAGGACGCGCGATGGTAATTCGTTGCGTACATGGCTTCCTCCGTCAGTTGGCCGCAGCACGCGCCGCCGCCCAGACCTTCTGGGGCGTTGCGGGCATGGAGAGGTCGTTGTTGCCGATGGCATCGGTGATGGCGTTGATCAGCGCCGGTGGAGAGCCGATGGCGCCGGCCTCGCCGCAGCCCTTGATGCCGAGCGGATTGTTCGGGCAGGGCGTGTTCTGGTGCGAGACATTGAAGGAGGGCAGGTCGTCGGCGCGCGGCATGGTGTAGTCCATGTAGCTTGCCGTCAGGAGCTGGCCCGTTTCCGGATCGTAGTGCACGCCTTCCAGCATCGCCTGGCCGATGCCCTGCGCGATGCCGCCATGCACCTGGCCCTCGACGATCATCGGGTTGATGATGTTGCCGAAGTCGTCGGCGGCGACGAACTGGATGATCTTCGTCTTGCCGGTCTCCGGATCGACCTCGACCTCCGCAATGTAGCAGCCGGCCGGGAAGGTGAAGTTGGCCGGATCGTAGAAGGCTCCTTCTTTGAGGCCCGGCTCCATGCCGGCGGGCAGGTTGTGTGCGGTATAGGCGGCAAGTGCCATCTGGAACCACGGCACGGTCTTGTCTGTGCCGGCAACCTTCAGGGCGCCGTTTTCGATGACGATGTCGCTCTCGTCGGCCTCCATCAGGTGGGCTGCGATCTTCTTCGCCTTGGCCTCCACCTTGTCGAGCGCCTTGACGATGGCCGACATGCCGACGGCGCCGGAGCGCGAGCCGTAGGTGCCCATGCCCATCTGCACCTTGTCGGTGTCACCATGCACGATAGAGACGCTGTCGATCGGCACGCCGAAACGTTCGGCGACGAGCTGGGCAAAGGTCGTCTCATGGCCCTGGCCGTGGCTGTGCGAGCCGGTCAGGACTTCGATCGTGCCGACGGCATTGACGCGCACCTCCGCCGATTCCCAGAGACCGACGCCGGCGCCGAGCGAACCGACCGCCGCCGACGGCGCAATGCCGCAGGCTTCGATGTAGCAGCTCATGCCGATGCCGCGCTTCATGCCGCGGTTTGCGGCTTCCGCCTTGCGGGCCGGGAAACCGTTCCAGTCGGCAGCCTTCATCGCCGCCTCCAGCGAGGCTTCGTAGTCGCCGGCGTCATAGTTCATGATCACCGGTGTCTGATGCGGGAAGGAGCGGATGAAGTTGGAGCGGCGGAGTTCTGCCGGAGAGACGCCGAGTTCGCGTGCTGCCGTCTCCACCGTGCGCTCCACCAGATAGGTCGCTTCCGGTCGCCCGGCGCCGCGATAGGCGTCCACCGTGGCGGTATTGGTATAGACCGCGCGCACATTGGCGTGGATCGCCGGGATGTTGTACTGGCCGGACAGCAGCGTGGCATAGAGATAGGTCGGCACCGAGGAGGAGAAGAGCGACATGTAGGCGCCGAAATTGGCGATCGTGTCGACCTTCAGGGCGGTGATACGGTTGTTGGCGTCGAAGGCCATCTTGACCGTCGAAACGTGATCGCGACCGTGCGCATCGGTCAAAAACGCTTCGGTCCGGTCGCTGGTCCATTTCACCGGAACGCCTGAACGTTTCGAGGCCCAGAGACAGACGATTTCCTCTGGATAGATGAAGATTTTCGAGCCGAAGCCGCCGCCGACATCCGGGGCGATGACGCGCAGCTTGTTTTCCGGCGCCACATTGTAGAATGCGCTCATGACGAGGCGGGCGACATGCGGGTTCTGGCTCGTCGTGTAGCAGGTATAGTGGTCTTCGGCGGAATCGTAGATGCCGAGCGCCGCGCGCGGCTCCATCGGGTTGGGCGCCAGTCGGTTGTTGACGATCGTCATCTCGGTGACATGGGCGGCTGCGGCAATCGCCGCATCGGTCGCGTCGGCATCGCCGATCTGCCAGTCGTAGATCAGGTTGCCGGGTGCCTCGGGATGCAGTTGCGGCTGGCCGGCTTCGAGCGCTTTCACCGCGCTGGTGACGGCGGGCAGCACGTCGTAGTCGACGACGACGGCTTCGGCGGCGTCGCGCGCCTCGCCCAGCGTGTCGGCCACCACCACGGCGACGGCGTCACCGACATAACGCACGGTCTCGTGTGCGATCGGCCGCCAGGCGCCCATCTTCATCGGCGAACCGTCCTTGGAGTGGATCATCCAGCCGCAGATCAGGTTGCCGATGCCGTCGTCCAGCATCTGCTTGCCATTGAGCACGGCGACCACGCCGGGCATATCCTCCGCCGCGGACGTATCGATGCTCTTGATCTTCGCATGGGCGTGCGGCGAGCGCACGAATGCGGCATAGCGCATGCCCGGCACGGACATGTCGTCCGTATACCGGCCCTGGCCCATGAGAAACCGTTTGTCTTCCTTTCGCGCGACGCGCGCGCCGATGCCTTCGACACCCATCTTGATCTCCTCCAGAGAATGGAGGCAGTAGGCGTTCGCCAATAGGAATTAGGGTCATGGCCGCCCTATTGGCTCCTGCCTATTGCCCAATGCCTTATTCTGCAGCCTGCCGGCCCGCCGCACCCATTTCCTGGGCGGCGGCAAGAATGGCTTTCACGATGTTATGGTAGCCGGTGCATCGACAGATATTGCCCTCGAGGTTGTCGCGCACTGTCTTCTCGTCGAGCTCCGCACCATGGCGGTTGATCATATCGATCGCGGTCATCACCATGCCGGGCGTACAGAAGCCGCATTGCAGGCCGTGATGGGCCTTGAAGGCGGCCTGGACGGGGTGAAGCTCGCCGTTCGCAGCCAAGCCTTCTATGGTGAGGATCTCGGACCCCGCGGCCTGGGCCGCGAGGATGGAACAGCTTTTCACGGCTTTGCCATCCATATGCACGACACAGGCCCCGCATTGGGAGGTATCGCAGCCGATATGGGTTCCGGTAAGGCTTAGATTGTCGCGGATGAAGTGGACAAGCAGCGTGCGGTCCTCGCACTCCTTGCTCACCTTCCGGCCATTGACGGTCATTGCCACTTTCGCCATTCGTTCCTCCCTGGCGGTTCATTGCCCGCTGGGGTCGATCGATCCGAAGGTCGTATGCAGCGGGCGCCTTCACGACGCGGGCTGGGGATCAGGCGACACCAGCATTCTCAATTCGCGTGCATTGCATTCCGGCAACGAGTGTTGCGGCGACAGTTCCTCCACCGCCGGCGCAACCTCAACAGTCATATCATTTGACGTTTTGCCACGCCGATCAACCGGTACTTTCAGGCTGGCGCGAAATTTCTCGTGACCGGTATCGGCGGGGTTAAGCAAACGAAACGGAAACGATATTTATTCGGCCAATAAAAAAATAGTTGTATGCCATGGACTTCCCCATTTCCGGCTATATTTTCGATGTCGGACAGACCTGACCGTCGACGACGGCCGCGGTATGTTATCGGAGTAGAAGGGGATAGTGCGGACCCCGGAAAACGCGGCCGCCGCTCAACTTTGGAGAACATCTTCATGAAAAAAGTCATTGCGCTCGTTCTGGTCGGCCTGGCCGTGGCCAGCTGCACGCAGACGGAAAAGGGTGCGGGTATCGGCGCCGTCTCCGGTGCGATCATCGGTGGCGCGGTCACCGGTAACGTTCGTGGCGCGGCTGTGGGTGCTGCCATCGGCGGCGTCTCCGGCGCTGTCATCGGCAGCGTCTCCGAGCAGCCCGGCCAGTGCTACTACCGTGACCGCTACGGCCGTCGCTATATCGACCGTTGCCCGTCGGGTTACTGATACCCGATCCATGCAACCTATGCGAAGCCCCGGATATGATCCGGGGCTTTTGCTTTTGAATGCGGGCAGAAAATCCCGATCAGCGCTTCAAATCTCGTTCCCGGCCGTGTAAAACCGCCGTTAACATTACGGAAAACCTAACACGTTAGGGTCTTTTCCTGCCTGAAAGCTCTGGATGAACCAGGGCGCCTGAAGTCTGTGACGGAAGCTGTTCGGTCCGCCGTGAGCACCGCACCTTACGGAGAAAGGCGACGGATAGCTGCGGATGCGGGATAAAGTGAACCGGCCGGAAAAGAGTTTTGCGTTTCTGAGAGCTGGCACCGCCCTCGCGGTCGCTGCAGCGCTTGCGCTCGGCCCGGTATCCGTGACGTCGGCATCCGCTTTCGAGATCTTCGGCATGAAGTTCTTCGAGAAAGAGGAAGAGACGACCGCTGTCATCGATCCGGTCAATTACACGCTGACGCTCAATCCGGGCACCGATGACGACGACCTCAAGGAGGCGATCGAGAACACCGCGCGACTCAAGCAGGACGAGGGCACACCGGTGTCCGGCGATCTCGGCCTTGTCATCAAGGCGCGCGACGACCGCGACCGCATCCTGGCGGCGCTCTACGAAAACGCGCGTTATGGCGGCGTGGTGAATGTCACCATCGACGGACAGGATCTCGATTCCCTGCCGCCGAGCCCGGAATTCGGGCGGCGCGGTTCGATCCCCGTGTCGATCAGCGTTGAGCCTGGTCCGGTCTTCACCTTTGGCGACGTGGCGTTTTCCGGCGATGCCGAAGGGCGCAACCCGGCGGATTACGGCCTGGTGCCGGGTGCGCGTGCGGATTCCACCCTTATCCTGAAAGCCGGCGAACAGGTCGTCGTGGACCTCAAGGCCGAGGGACGGCCGCTTGCCAAGCTTATCGAACGCAATGCCACGGCGGATCACAAGACGCAGACCGTGGATGTCGTCATTGCCGCCGAAGGCGGGCCGATCGCGCCTGTCGGCGAGGTTGGTGTCACCGGCACCAAGACCGTCGATGCGAATTTCGTGCAACGCTATTCGCGTATCAATGCCGGGCAGCCCTATTCGCCGGAAGCGCTCAACAAGGCGGCGGAGCGGCTGCGTACGCTCGGCGTCTTCTCCAGCGTGACTATCCGCGAGGCCGACAAGCTCGCGCCGGACGGTTCGCTGCCGATGACCATCGAGGTTTCGGAAGGCAAACACCGCTATTTCGGTGTCGGTGCGCAATATTCGAACACGGACGGGATCGGCCTGCAGGGCTATTGGGGCCACCGCAACCTGTTTGGCGAAGCCGAGTCGCTGCGCCTCGAAGGATCGGTCAACCGGATCGGCGAGTCCGATCTGGGCAACCTCGATTATTCGACGGCCATTCTGTTTTCCAAGCCCGGCGCTTTCGGCCCCGCCTCGACGTTCAATGCGAGCCTCAAGGCGTCCATCGTCGATCCCGATGCCTACAAGGCATTCACGACCACGGCTGCCGCGGGCGTCGCCGTCGAACTGTCCGACAGGGATACCGTGAGTGCCGGCGGTGAACTGATGTGGAGCGACGTCGAAGACGCCTTCGGCAAGAACAAGTACCTGACAGCCAGCATCCCGATCGAGTATGTGCGCGATACGCGTGACGACAAGCTCAATCCGACCGAGGGCTACCGCCTGCTGATCAATGCGAAGCCAAGCTACGAGACCTATCGCGGCACCTTCTTCTCCAGCTTCGAAGGGGCCATTACCGGCTATCAAGCGCTGGGTGCGGAAGATCGCGTCGTGCTGGCCGGCAAAGTTGCCGGGGGCACGATCATTGGCGGCGACAAGCTTTCCGACATCCCGGCGACGCGGCGCTTCTTCCTCGGCGGCGGCGGCACGGTCCGCGGCTATGGCTATCAGGAAATTTCGCCGCGCAACGGCAAGGACGAGCTGCTCGGCGGGCGCTCCTATGTGGCGGCCTCGGCCGAAGTGCGCATCGGAGTGACCGAGACGATCGGCGTCGTGCCTTTCATCGACGTCGGTACGGTTTCGACGGACGAAGTGCCTGACTTCAACGACATTCGGGCGGGCGCTGGCGTCGGCCTGCGTTACGCGACGCCGTTCGGCCCGCTCAGGCTCGACGTGGCGGTGCCGCTGAACAAATATCCCGGCGGAACCTCCTTCGGGATCTATGCCGGTATTGGCCAGTCCTTCTGACTGCGGCCGCAATTTTCGTCTAGACTCTTGATCGGCTGCACGATTCGGATTCAAGACGTTGAGGAGCGACTCCCAGCGCTCCCCACACGCGAAATGGATGAAGCATGAACAGGCTGTCCCGAATTCTCCGCGCCACGCTCCGCTATATCGGCTATGGCCTGGCCCTTCTTCTGGTTGTTCTTGTCGCGCTCATCGGTTTTGTCGGTTTTACCGATGCCGGCGCGCGATTTGCCGTGTCCTATGCGGAGAAGATCGCGGCGGCGAGCGGGCAGGTCATTTCGATCAGCGAACCATCCGGGCTGCTGACAGGCAAGCTGCGGGCCGGCACGATTACCGTCGGCGACGACAAGGGCACCTATGCAGAGATCCGCGACCTCGCCGTCGATTGGTCGCCGCTCCAGCTTTTGTTCTTCAGCTTCGACGCCAGCCGTGTTTCTGCCTCGTCCATTTCCCTGTTGCGCCTGCCGGAGCCGAAGGCCGGCGCTGAAAAATCCGATGCGCCCTTCACCCTTCCGGTCGAAGTGCATATCGGCAGGCTGGAAGTGCCCGAACTGTTCGTTTCCGCCGCGGTCGCCAAAAAGGACCAGCGCCTCGTCGTTACAGGCAGCGGGAATGCGACGGCCGACAGCGTCGCGGTCAAACTCTCCGCATCGGAAACGGCGCGGCCGGATGCGCGGGTCGCTGCGGACATCGTGTTCAACCCGGCGGACAATGTGCTGCGGCTCGAAGCCGACGTCGCCGAGCCGAAGGGCGGCCTACTGGCCGCGCTGCTCAAGCTGCCGAACGACCCGGCCGTGGGCATCCGCCTGACGGGGGACGGTCCGCTGTCGCAGTGGACCGGGCGTCTTTCCGCATCGCTCGACGGCACGGAAATGCTGCGGGTCGATGGTCGCCACGATCTTTCGGCCGAGGGCCTGCACACGGTCGCGCTGAACGGCGGCGGGACGTTTGACGCCCTGATGCCGCCGCAGCTGCGCCCGCTGTTTGCCGGCAACACCGGTATCGACGTCGTCGCGGCCTTCGACGGGTCGGACATGCTGCGGATCGAAAAGGGGTCGATTGCGACAGGGGCTCTGACGCTCGGCGCTTCGGGTACGGTCAGCGCCAAGGGCGCGAACGATCTCGACGTCAAGCTTGCCGGCAAGGATGGCCCGATCGATTTTCGCTGGCCGCTTGCCGAGGGCGATGCCCGGGTGCTGATCGAGGGCGCCGATATTTCGCTGAAGGGCGAGGCGACAGCCGCGGCGCTGGAGGCGAACGCGACCGTGGTTTCGGCGGAACTGCCGGCCGGCCGGATTGATAACATCCGGCTTTCGGCAACGAGCGACGCCTTCAATGTGGCAAGCCAGTCAGGCCGCATCGATGCGACGCTGGAAACCGGCACGACGACCTTTGCCAATGCCGATGTCGATCGCATGGTGAAGGGTCCCGTGAAGCTCGTGACCACGCTGAACGTCTCGCCTGGCGAGATCGCCTTCGATCCCGCGACGCTTGAAAGCGCCAGCATCGGCGGCACGCTGTCCGGCCGTTACGGCATCGAGAGCCGCGAGGCGGACGTCAACTTCCGCCTCTTTGCGATGCCCGCCGTGTTGCCGCCGGCGCTGTCCGGCAAGTTCGACACGACGATCGCGATGGAAGGGCGGGTTCAACTGGCGGGCGATGGCGCGGTTGAGGTCTCCGGTCTTCAGGTCAAGTCCGGCACGCTGGAAACGGCAGGCTCCGTGTCGCTCGGCAACGGCAATCTCGACGCGGCCTTGACCGGCAAGGTGCTGAACCTCGGCAAGCTGCTTGCCGATGCCGCAGGCGAAGCGGCCTTCGAACTTTCCGCCACCGGCCCCGTGCAGGGGCTCGACGTTTCGGCCAAGGTCACGTCGAGCGGTGCCACGCTGTCCGGCCGCACCCTGAGTGACCTCGTGGTGACGCTGACCGGCAAGGCTGTCGCGGACAGTCCCTCCGGGGAGTTGACGGCGACGGGCGCGCTCGACGGCCAGCCGATCAATGTGCGTTCCAGCATCACCTCCGAGGGCGGGCGCATTTCCGTGCCTGTTCTTGAGGCGGAGATCGGTCCGAACACGCTGAAGGGCTCTCTGGCGCTTGCGCAGAACTTCATGCCGGACGGAACGATCCGCTTTGACTTCCCCGATCTCGGCCTGCTCGCGGCGATGGCCGGCCAGCAGGCGGCCGGCGATCTTTCCGGTCTGGTGGAGATCGCGACGACGAACGGCAAGACCTCGGCCACCGTACAGGCCGCGGGTTCCGCCATCCGGCGCGATGCGGTGAGCATCACCAAGCCGTCAGTCGACCTTGCGGTCGCCGATCTTGCCACCGCCGCGATCACCGGTTCGGTGCGCGCCGAACGCGTCGCCTCGGGTGAAAATCGAATTGAAGCGCTGCGCCTCGATTTTTCGCGCGAAGGGCAGGCGACCAATTTTGATCTGACCGGCCGGCTCGATGGCGCGCCGCTGGTGACGAAGGGCAAGGTTCTCCAGCGTGACGGTGGCCTTGATATCGCCTTGCAGACGGTCGAGGCCGCACCGCGGCGTATTGCCTTGAAGCTTGCCAAGCCGACGACGATCAAAGTCACCAATGGTGTTGCGGCGCTCGACGCGCTGACCATCCAGGCGGGCCGCGGTTCGGTGGCCATCTCCGGCCGCGCGGGCGAGACACTCGATCTGTCGCTGCGGCTCAATGCTTTGCCGGCGGCCCTCGTCAACAATTTCGCGGCAGGCCTCGGGGCGGACGGTTCGATCGGCGGTACCGTGACGGTCAAGGGCAAGGCAGCGGCACCGGTCGTCAACTATGCGCTGGATTGGGACGGCGCCGTCACCAGCCAGACGCGTGGTGCAGGGATCGGCGCACTCACCATCAATGCCAAGGGCGAATTCGCCAACAACCAGGTGCGGCTCGACACGGTGCTTTCGGGCGGTGGCGGCCTGTCCTTCCGCGGCGGCGGCACGGTCGGCATCGGTGGAGCAACGCCGCTCGGGCTCAAATTCAATGGCACGGTGCCGTTCGGCCTGCTGCAGGGGCAACTGTCCGCGCAGGGGTTCGTTCTGACCGGCAATGCCAATGTCGATGTCTCCATCGGCGGCACGGCGGCAGCGCCTTCCGTCACCGGCAGCATCACGGCGGGCGGTGCCCGTCTCGTCGATGTGCGCCGTAACCTCGCGGTGGAAAACCTGACGATCCGCGTCACCATGGACGGGCGGCAGGCGGTGATCGAAACCGTCTCCGGCAAGCTTGCGAGCGGCGGCCAGCTTTCGGCCAGCGGCCGCGTCGGTATCGATCCGGCAAGCGGCTTCCCGGTCGACGTGGCGATCAAGCTCGGTGACATCACCTATGTCGACGGCACGCTGGTGACGGCGAATGTCGCCGGCGATCTGACGCTGAAGGGACCCGTGGCCGCGCTGGCACTCGGCGGCAAGGTGCGCATCAACAAAGCGAACATCACCATTCCGCAAAAATTGCCGGCCTCGCTCTCCGAGATCGACATCAAGCACCGCAATGCGCCGGTCGACGTCAAGCGCATGACCGCGGACGTCCAGCGCGATCAGGGCGGTGGCGGTGGCGCCTCGCGTGGCATCGCGCTCGATCTGACCATCGACGCGCCGGGGCAGCTCTTCGTGCGCGGCCGCGGCATCAATGCGGAAATGGGCGGGAGCCTGAAGATAACGGGCACATCCTCGTCGCCAGTCGTGTCTGGCGGTTTCGAGCTGGAACGTGGGCGCATGGAGATCCTGACGCGCCGCCTCGATTTCACCACCGCGCATATCGGCTTTGCCGGCGGTCTCGTGCCGACGGTGAACCTCGTTGCGGGCAGTTCTGCCGGCACGACGGAAATCACCGTGACGGTGGCAGGTGTGGCGAGCAACCCGACCGTCACCTTCGCCTCCTCGCCCTCTCTGCCGCAGGACGAAATTCTGGCGCAGCTCATCTTCAACCGGTCGATGTCGAACCTTTCGGCGGTACAGATCGCCCAGCTCGCCTCGGCTGCCAGCCAGCTTGCCGGCGGCAAGTCCACCGGCCTGCTCGACAGCCTGCGCAGCAAGCTCGGCGTCGACGATCTCGACATCACGACCGATGCGGAAGGGCGGGCGGCTGTTTCGGCCGGCAAGTACCTCAACGAGCGGACCTATATCGAGTTGAAGCAGGACCCGGAGACGAACGGCGCGAAGGCGGTGATCAACCTCGATGTCGGCCGCGGCCTCAAGCTGCGCGGCGAAGCCGGCAGCGGCGGCAGTGCCGGTGCGGGTATCTTCTATGAGAAGGAATACTGAGCTTTTCCTGCACGTGCAGGTCGACTCACCCACTGCCACCATCGGCGGAATTGATCCGAGGGTGAGATAAGCTGAGTCGGGGTGTTCGCCTATGTCAGCGCGTTCTTCGTCGTCTTCAGCAAGATATTCGTCTCGGTGACGGTGATGCCATCGATGAGGCGGATGCGGTGCAGCGTCTCGTCGAACGTGCCGAGGTCGCGGTCTTCCAGTTCGGCGATGAAGTCCCAGCGGCCGTTGGTGGAGTGAAGGGCGCGCACCTGCGGCAGGCCACGCAACTGCACGGCCACCCGGTCGGCCATCTTGCCGTGCACTTCGATCATCACGATGGCCCGCACGCCACTGCCCGTCAGTTCCGCGCCCGTCTTGATGGTGAAGGCGGCAATTGTGCCGGAGGCGACCAGCCGGTCGATCCGAGCCGCCACCGTCGCGCGTGAAGCGCCCGTCATCGCGGCGAGTGAGGAGACAGGGGTGCGGGCATTGTGGCGCAGAGCGCCGATCAATGCGTGGTCGAGGTCGTCGAGACTTACCATTGTGTCGCCCAGTGCTTGGCAAATTGCTGAACTCAGCCGCCTATCTGTCAGTTTTTCATCTTTTTGCCAACAAGGAGAACGGCAATAATCGGCCAAAACCGGATAACCGGCGCTCACGCATCTGCGGGGAAACCATGGCTGACAATGACAAGCATATCGCGCTGATCGGCGCACCTCTCGAAGAAGGCTCCGGCCGCCGTGGCGCGGCCATGGGGCCGACGGCGCTGCGCATCGCCGGGATCGATACGACCCTGGCGGACCTCGGCCACACCGTGACGGACGAGGGGGATCTGCGCCCCTTGCCGGCGCGCGATCTTGCCAACCACCCGAAAGCCAACAACCTGCAGGTCGTCGCAGCCTTCACGCGCGCCCTGGATACGGCCGTCTATGATGCGGCCCGGGGTGGCAAATTTCCGCTGGTGCTGGGCGGTGATCATGCGCTTTCGATGGGCTCCGTCTCCGGGATGGCGCGGCATGCGGCCGATCAGGGCCGCCCGCTCTTCGTGCTCTGGCTCGATGCTCATGCGGATTTCAATTCACCGGCCACGTCACCATCCGGAAATATGCATGGCATGCCCGTCGCGTTCTTCTGCGGCGAGGCCGAATTCGCGCCGATCCTCGAAGCCGGTCGCCCGATGGTCGACCCGAAGAACGTCTTCCAGGTCGGCATCCGCTCCGTCGATGCGCGTGAGCGCGAAGAGATCGCCGAGCATGGCGTCAATGTCTACGACATGCGCTCGATCGACGAGATCGGCATGGCGCATATCATGCACGACATCATTGCGCGCATCAAAGCGGCGAACGGCCTGCTACATGTCAGCCTCGACGTCGATTTCCTTGATCCGGAACTGGCGCCCGGCGTCGGCACGACCGTTCCAGGCGGCGCGACGTTCCGCGAGGCTCATCTCATCATGGAGATGCTCTGCGACAGCGGCCTCGTTTCCTCGCTCGACGTGGTCGAGCTGAACCCCTTCCTCGATGACCGCGGCAAGAGCGCCCGCATTCTCGTCGAGCTGACCGCAAGCCTTTTCGGGCGCCGCATTCTTGATCGGCCGACCCGCAGCGCCTGAACCCCGGAGGACTTTATGACGCCGTCGACTGCAAGCCTGATCGAAACCGAATACCGCCTTGGTGCCCATAACTACAAGCCGCTCGACGTGGTGCTGTCGCGTGGCGAGGGCGTCCATGTCTGGGATATCGATGGCAACCGCTATCTGGACTGCCTTTCGGCCTATTCGGCGGTCAACCAGGGGCATTGCCACCCGAAGATCCTTGCGGCGATGGTGGAGCAGGCGCAAAAGCTGACGCTCACCTCGCGTGCCTTCCGCAACGACCAGCTCGCACATTTCTACGAGGAAATCGCGGCGCTGACCGGCTCGCATAAGGTGCTGCCGATGAATTCCGGCGCCGAGGCGGTCGAGACTGCGGTCAAGGCCGTGCGCAAGTGGGGCTATGAGGTGAAGGGCGTGCCGGAAGGCCAGGCCGAGATCATCGTCTGCGCCAACAATTTCCACGGCCGCACCATGGGCATCGTCGGCTTCTCGACGGATCCGGATGCGCGTACCGG
This sequence comes from Shinella kummerowiae, assembly GCF_009827055.1. Taxonomy (GTDB): domain Bacteria; phylum Pseudomonadota; class Alphaproteobacteria; order Rhizobiales; family Rhizobiaceae; genus Shinella; species Shinella kummerowiae. The sequence continues at coordinate 40,710 of NZ_WUMK01000012.1, read as the reverse complement.
CTTCGGTCCCTTCGCGCCGGGCTTCCGCCATGTGCCCTTCGGCGATATCGAGGCTTTCCGCGCAGCGATCAACGAGAACACCGTCGCCTTCCTGATCGAGCCGATCCAGGGCGAGGCGGGCGTGATGATCCCGCCGGCCGGCTATTTCTCGTCGGTACGCGACCTCTGCACCCGACATGGCATCACGCTGATCCTCGATGAGATCCAGACCGGCCTCGGCCGCACGGGAAAGTTGCTTGCCGAAGAACATGAGGGTATTGAGGCCGATGTGACGCTGGTCGGCAAGGCGCTGTCTGGCGGCTTCTACCCGGTCTCGGCGGTGCTTTCGAACAGCGAAGTGCTGGGCGTGCTGAAGCCCGGCCAGCACGGCTCGACCTTCGGCGGCAACCCGCTTGCCTGCGCCATCGCGCGGGCGGCGCTGAAGGTGCTGGTCGAGGAAGACATGATCGGCAACTCGGAGCGTATGGGGAACCGTTTCCAGGATGGCCTTAAGGCCATCCGCTCCAACATCATCACGGACGTGCGCGGGCGTGGCCTGATGCTGGCCGTGGAACTGGATCCGGCCGCCGGCGGCGCACGCAAGTATTGCGAGGCGCTGAAGGAACGCGGAATCCTCGCCAAGGATACCCATGGCGATACGATCCGCATCGCGCCGCCGCTCGTCATCACCGGCGACCAGGTGGATTGGGCACTCGAGCAGTTCGAGGCCGTTCTGCGGACCTGACGGTTTGCAGAGGTTGATTGGGGGGCTCCGCGGTGATGCGGAGCCTTCTTTCGTTCGGGGCGCAACAATCGTTCGGGCGTTTGAGAGATTTTAACCAGGGCGTGCATAGGATCGCATCACGACGTAGACCAACCTGGAAAGATCCCGATGACCTCCATCAACACGGCCAGCTTTGCCGGCGACACGCTCGAAATCATCGCATTCCGTCTGCACGATCAGGAATTCTGCGTGAAGACGACGACGATCCGCGAAATCCGCGGCTGGGCGCCGTCCACGCCGATCCCGCATTCTCCGCCGGACGTCATCGGCGTGATGAACCTGCGCGGCACCGTGATCCCGATCATCGACCTTGCCCATAAGCTCGGCATGAAGAGCACGGAAGCCAACGAGCGCAGCGCCATCGTTGTGGCTGAAGTGCACAGCATGGTCGTCGGCCTCGTCGTCGACCGGGTTTCCGACATTCTCACCATCCGCAGCGAGCAGCTGCAGCCCGTGCCGGAAGTGACGACGTCCTTCGACAAGGCCTATGCGGAGGGCATCATCGCCCATGAGAACGGCATGATCTGCTTCCTCAATCTTTCGCGCATGTTCAAGGAACGCGACGTGGAAGATATGGCGGCCTGATAGTTCTAAGCAATCATCCGCTTCGCCTGAGCAAAGAACCGCCGTGCCTGTGCACGGCGGTTTTTTGTTGCTCGAGGTGAATGCAACTTTTTAGTGAATTAGCCTTCCTATAAGAAGCCATCTTCCTGACGTAACGTTAGCGTCATTCTTTTTGATTCTCTGTAAGCTGTTGTTATGTAATAGATCTAAAACTCGCCTTCCGATTTTCATCAATTTTTAAGGCTGTCACTCCATCTTGGATTGTAGACACGCTTTTCGGCGGCCGGCAATAAACCTCCCGCATGGATTGAATCTCTGAGAGTTAAGACACGGTCCTCACCACGGATCGTGCCCCAACGCATCAACCGATGATCGCCACGCGGTCCGTGGCTGTCACACAAGGGGACAGGTCATGCTTTCAATCGCGAAATCCATGGATGCGGGCCATATTATCGACGCGCTGTCGCGCTCGCAGGCCGTGATCCAGTTCGATCTTACCGGCAACATCCTCACCGCCAACGAAAACTTCTGCCGGGCACTCGGCTACGATCTGAAGGACATCGTCGGCAAACATCACCGCATCTTCTGCGAAGCGACCTATGCGGCGAGCGAGGACTATCGGCAGTTCTGGGCACGCCTCGGGCGCGGTGAATATGACGCCTCCAGCTACAAGCGCCTGCGCAAGGATGGCGGCGAAATCTGGATCCAGGCCTCTTACAATCCGGTCTTTCGTGGCGGCAAGGCCTACAAGGTCGTCAAGTTCGCCACCGACATCACCGAGGCGAAGATGCGGGCGGCGGAGGATGCCAGCAAGCTCGACGCGATCTCGCGGTCGCAGGCCGTGATCGAGTTCACGCCGACCGGCGAAATTCTCCATGCCAACGAAAACTTCTGCGCGGGGCTGGGTTACGATCTCTCGGAAATTCGCGGCAAGCACCACCGCATGTTCTGTGATCCCGCCTATGCGCAGACGCAGGCCTATGCGGATTTCTGGAAGAACCTGGCGGCCGGGCAATTCATCTCCAACGAATTCGTGCGCTACGGCAAGGGCGGTCGCGAAATCTGGATCCAGGCCGCCTATAACCCGATCCGTGACCTCAACGGTCGGGTCTACAAGGTGGTCAAGTTCGCGACGGACGTCACGGAGCGCATGTCGGCGATCAATGCGCTGGGCGGCGCGCTGAAGGCGCTTTCGGAAGGGGACCTCACGCAAAACCTGGCGACGCCCTTCGTGCCCTCGATGGAGGTTGTGCGCAGGGACTTCAACGAAGCGGTCGCCGGCCTGCACGAGACCATGCGGACCGTCGAAACCAACGCCAATGCCATCGCGTCCGGGGCGCAGGAAATCCGCTCGGCGGCGGACGACCTTGCCAGACGCACCGAGCAGCAGGCCGCCTCCGTGGAGGAGACCGCGGCCGCTCTCGACGAGATCACCACGACGGTTGCCGATTCGAGCCGGCGGGCCGACGAGGCCGGATCGCTGGTCACGAAGACCCGGATCGGCGCGGAAAAATCCGGCGAGGTGGTCAAGAGGGCGATCGGCGCGATGGGGCAGATCGAGCAGTCTTCGCGCGAAATCTCCAACATCATCGGCGTGATCGACGATATCGCCTTCCAGACCAATCTGCTGGCGCTCAATGCCGGGGTGGAAGCGGCGCGTGCTGGCGAGGCCGGCAAGGGCTTTGCCGTCGTGGCGCAGGAGGTGCGGGAACTTGCGCAGCGTTCGGCAAGTGCGGCGAAGGACATCAAGGCGTTGATCACCACCTCCGGCGAGCAGGTGAAGAGCGGCGTGGCGCTGGTCGACGAGACGGGACGGGCCTTGCAGGAGATCCTCACGCAGGTGCATGAGGTGCATACCAACGTGGCCGCGATCGTCGAGGCCTCGCGCGAGCAATCCACCGGCCTTCGCGAGATCAACCAGTCGGTCAACTCGATGGATCAGGCGACGCAGCAGAATGCGGCGATGGTCGAGGAAAGCACGGCGGCGAGCCACGCCATGGCGCGTGAGGCGGATGCGCTGCACACGCTCATCCGCCGGTTCAAACTTGCCGGAAATGCGCAGTCGATGCACCGACCCGCAGCGCCTGCACCGGTAACACAGCTTCATGCCGTGGCGCGCAGCATGCGGGCGTCGCGTGGCTCCACGGCGCCGGCAGCGGAGAACTGGGAAGAGTTCTAAGCGCGGATCGCGGCATGAAAAAACGGCCGGCAGCGATGCCGGCCGTTGGTTTTTCAGCGGCAAAGCCTCAATGCGCAGCCGGTGCGCTGTCCGCCAGAGCGGGCGGCACTTCCGCAGGCGGGGGGCGCCGGATCAGCGGCACGGCCTGCAGCACCAGACTGTCGAGGCCTTCGCCGCCATGGTTGTCGACGATATCGAAAAGCTGCCGGCGCATGCGCGGCTCCCAGAACTTGTTGATATGGGTGGCCACACCGTTCGGAGCCTCGTTTGCGGGCTGCGAGTGGAAGAAGGTGGCGATCTGGTTCGCCATCCTGACGAGCTTGTTGCCTTCCGACATGCTGATCTCCTAAGCGTTGCCCATGCGCCGCCCGGCGCCGGACACGATGCGTTCCGCACCGGTGAAAATTTCGAATTCCTCGCCGCGCACCAGCGCAATCAACGTCATGCCGGCCTCTTCGGCCGTGCGGATGGCGAGCGCCGTCGGCGCGGAAATGGCGATGATGAAGGGGCTGCCAATGATGGCCGTCTTCTGCACCATCTCGACGGACACGCGGCTCGTCACGACGACGGCACCCGTGCTGCCGGCATGGCCTGCGCGGCGTGCGGCCCCGACGAGCTTGTCGAGCGCATTGTGGCGGCCGACATCCTCGCGCACCGCAATCAGGCCGGTGCCCGGCACGTAGAAGCCCGCGCCATGCACGGCGCGCGTCACCATGTGCAGCGGTTGCTGGCCATTCAACAGGCGCACCGCCTCGGCCACCTCATCCTCGCTAAGCGTAAGCGTTGACGAACGCACTGAGGGCGTCACGCGTACCGCCTGCTCGATCGATTCGATGCCGCACAGGCCGCAGCCGACAGGCCCGGCCATGTGGCGGCGGCGGGCGGTCAGTGCGTCGTTCTGCACGTCGGCAAGCCGGATCTGCACGTCGATGCCCCTATCCTCCGCCACCACCTCGATGGTTTCGATCTCGCCGGGATCATCGATGATGCCTTCCGTCAGGCTGAAGCCGACGGCGAAGTCCTCGAGATCGGCGGGCGTCGCCATCATCACGGCATGGGTCGAGCCGAGATAGGAGAAGGCGACCGGGGTTTCCTCCGGCACAAAACGCTCGCCATCCGTAAGCCGCCCGTTGCGGCGGGCGATCTCGGCGACCTTGGTCGTGGTGGAGAAGTCCGGCATGCGCGATCCTACTCAGCCGCCTCCAGCTTGCCGGCGATCCGGCGGGACCGGCGCGCCAGCTCGTCATACTCGATCTGCCAGTCGGACGGACCGTTCGACGGCGAGATTTGCACAGCCGTCACCTTATACTCCGGACAGTTCGTCGCCCAGTCGGAGAAATCGGTGGTGATGACGTTTGCCTGCGTCGTCGGGTGGTGGAAGGTCGTATAGACCACGCCGGTCGCCACACGGTCGGTCACCAGCGCACGCAAGGTTGTCTCGCCGGCGCGGCTTGCCAGGCGCACCCAGTCGCCATCGCGGATGCCGCGGTTTTCGGCGTCGTGCGGATGGATTTCCAGCCGGTCTTCCTCATGCCAGACGACGTTTTCCGTCCGGCGTGTCTGCGCACCGACATTGTACTGGCTGAGCACGCGGCCGGTGGTGAGCAGCAGCGGGAAGCGCGGGCCGGTCTTTTCGTCGGTTGCGACATATTCCGTTCGGATGAACTTACCCTTGCCGCGTACGAAGCCGTTGATGTGCATGATCGGCGAGCCTTGCGGGCTCTTCTCGTTGCACGGCCACTGCACGGAGCCCATCTTCTCGAGATAGTCGTACGAGACGAGGGCGAAGCTCGGGGTGGTCGCGGCGATCTCGTCCATGATCTCGGACGGGTGGCGGTAGTTCCAGTTGAGGCCCATCGCCTGGGCGAGATTCTGCGTGACTTCCCAGTCGGCATAGCCGTTCTTCGGCGTCATGACGCGGCGAACGCGGTTGATGCGGCGCTCGGCATTGGTGAAGGTGCCGTCCTTTTCCAGGAAGGTCGAGCCCGGCAGGAAGACATGGGCGTAGTTCGCCGTCTCGTTGAGGAAGAGATCCTGCACGACGACACATTCCATCGCGGCGAGGCCGGCGGAGACGTGCTTGGTGTCCGGATCGGACTGGAGGATGTCCTCGCCCTGGATATAGAGGCCCTTGAACGTGCCCTCGACGGCGGCGTCCAGCATATTTGGGATGCGCAGGCCCGGCTCGTTGTTGAGCTTCACGCCCCAGAGCTTTTCGAAAATCTCGCGGGTCGCGTCGTCGGAGATGTGCCGATAACCCGGCAGCTCGTGCGGGAAGGAGCCCATGTCGCATGAGCCCTGCACGTTGTTCTGGCCGCGCAGCGGGTTCACGCCGACACCCTCGCGGCCGATATTGCCGGTGGCCATGGCGAGGTTGGCGATGGCGATGACCGTCGTCGAGCCCTGGCTGTGTTCGGTGACACCGAGGCCGTAATAGATCGAGCCGTTGCCGCCGGTGGCGAACAGTCGTGCGGCGCCGCGCAGCGTCTCCGGATCGACGCCGGTGAACTGCTCGATCGCCTCGGGGCTGTGCCGGGGCTCGGCGACGAAGGCGGCCCAGTCCTCGAATTCCGACCAGTCGCAGCGCTCGCGGATGAAGCGCTCGTCATAGAGGCCTTCCGTCACGATGACATGGGCAAGGGCTGTGACGACGGCGACATTGGTGCCGGGCTTCAGCGGCAGGTGATAGGACGCCTTGATGTGCGGCGAGGAGACGAGTTCGGTGCGGCGCGGATCGATGACGATGAGCTTTGCGCCCTGGCGCAGGCGCTTCTTGAGGCGCGAGGCGAAGACCGGGTGTCCGTCCGTCGGGTTGGCACCGATGACGATGACGACGTCCGTGTGCTCGACCGAATCGAAATTCTGCGTGCCGGCGGAGGTGCCGAAGGTCTGGCCGAGACCGTAGCCGGTCGGCGAATGACAGACGCGGGCGCAGGTATCGACATTGTTGTTGCCGAAGCCGGCGCGGATCAGCTTCTGGACGAGATAGGTTTCTTCGTTCGTACAGCGCGACGAGGTGATGCCGCCGATCGAATCGCGGCCATACTGATATTGGATGCGGCGGAACTCGGCGGCGACATGGGCATAGGCCTCGTCCCAGGTGACTTCGCGCCACGGATCCGAGATTTTCTCGCGGATCATCGGGTTGAGGATGCGGTCCTTGTGGGTCGAATAGCCATAGGCGAAGCGGCCCTTGACGCAGGAATGGCCGCGATTGGCCTGGCCGTCCTTCCACGGCACCATGCGGACCAGCTCCTCGCCGCGCATTTCCGCTTTGAAGGAGCAGCCGACGCCGCAATAGGCACAGGTGGTGACCACGGAATGTTCCGGCTGGCCGATGTCGATGACGGATTTTTCGGTCAGCGTCGCCGTCGGACAGGCCTGCACACAGGCGCCGCAGGAGACGCATTCGGAATCGACGAAATGCTCGTGCATGCCGGGCGAGACGCGGCTGCCGAAGCCGCGTCCTTCGATGGTCAGCGCGAATGTGCCCTGCACCTCTTCGCAGGCGCGCACGCAGCGCGAACAGACGATGCATTTCGACGGATCATAGGTGAAATAGGGGTTCGATTCGTCCTTCGGCATCCACTTGGCGTTGATTTCGCCGCTGTTGCGGGCCTTGACGTGGTTGTCGCCCTCATAGCCATAGCGCACGTCGCGCAGGCCGACCGCACCGGCCATGTCCTGCAATTCGCAGTCGCCATTGGCCGCACAGGTCAGACAGTCGAGTGGATGGTCGGAGATATAGAGCTCCATCACGCCCTTGCGGATGTCCTTCAACCGGCCGGTCTGGGTGTGGACGACAAGGCCGGGCGCCACCGGCGTCGTGCAGGAGGCGGGCGTGCCGTTGCGGCCTTCGATCTCGACGAGACAGAGGCGGCAGGAGCCGAAGGCGTCCACCATGTCCGTGGCGCAGAGTTTTGGAACCTTGATGCCGGCCTCCATCGAGGCGCGCATGATGGAGGTGCCTTCCGGAACGGTGATCTCGTTCCCGTCGATGGTGAGCGTCACCATCTTTTCCGCGCGGGAGGCGGGCGTGCCGTAGTCGATTTCGGGGACGAGGGACATGGGAACCTCCGGTCTATTCTGCGCCGCGACATGGGGTCGGGCGACTTGGGTTGTTTCTACGACGTCTTCTCGGCGAGTGTCGCCGCTACCAGCGCATTGGCATGGCCATGGCCGAGACCGTGTGCTTCCTTGAGAAGCGCCACGATCTGCATATGCGCCTTGCCGTCCTGCGCGCGAACGATCGCTTTCCAGTGCTCGATCGGCTGGCCGTATTTCTTCTCGATGGCCGGGAAGTAGGAGGCCGGGCCTTTGACCTTTTCCGTCTCGCTCATTCCGCAGCCTCCACCAGAGGAGCCGGCGAAAAGTCTTCCGGGAAATGGGTCATGGCGCTCATGACAGGATAGGGCGTGAAGCCGCCCAGCGCGCAGAGCGAGCCGAATTTCATCGTGTTGCAGAGATCGGCGAGCAGGGCGCGGTTCTTCTCCGGCTCGACGCCTCTCGCGATCTTGTCGGCGGTCTCGACGCCGCGCGTCGAGCCGATACGACAGGGCGTGCACTTGCCGCAACTCTCGACGGCGCAGAACTCCATGGCGAAGCGCGCCTGCTTCAGCATGTCGACGGTGTCGTCGAAGACGGTGATGCCGGCATGGCCGATCAGGCCGTCCTTGGCCGCGAAGGCCTCGTAGTCGAAGGGCGTGTCGAACAGCGCGCGCGGGAAATAGGCGCCGAGCGGGCCACCCACCTGCACGGCGCGAACCGGGCGGCCGGAGGCCGTGCCGCCACCGATCGTATCGACGATCTCGCCGAGCGTCAGGCCGAAGGCGGTCTCGTAGAGGCCGCCATGTTTGACGTTGCCGGCGATCTGGAGCGGGATCGTGCCGCGCGAGCGGCCCATGCCGAAGTCGCGGTAATAGGCGGCACCCTTGTCCATGATGACGGGCACGGAGGCGAGCGAGATGACGTTGTTGACGACCGTCGGACGGCCCATGAAGCCCTGCAACGCCGGGAGCGGCGGCTTGGCACGCACGATGCCGCGCTTGCCTTCGAGGCTGTTGAGCAGGGCGGTTTCCTCGCCGCAGACATAGGCGCCTGCGCCGACGCGGATTTCCATGTCGAAGGCTCTTCCCGAGCCAAGCACCGAAGGTCCGAGCACGCCGGCGGTGCGCGCGACGGTGACCGCTTCGTTCATCACAGCGATGGCGTGCGGATATTCCGAGCGGGTGTAGACGTAGCCCTTGGTGGCGCCGGTTGCGAGGCCGGCGATCGCCATGCCCTCGATCAGCACGAAGGGATCACCCTCCATGATCATGCGGTCGGCAAAGGTGCCGCTGTCGCCCTCGTCGGCATTGCAGACGATGTATTTTCTGTCGCCGGGTGCGTCGAGCACGGTCTTCCACTTGATGCCCGTCGGGAAGCCGGCACCGCCGCGACCGCGCAGGCCGCTATCGGTGACTTCCTTGACGACCTCGACCGGGGCCATGGTGATGGCTTTTTCCAGGCCCTTCAGGCCGCCATGAGCCTTGTAGTCGTCCAGCGAAACCGGATCGATGACGCCGCAGCGGGCGAAGGTGAGGCGGGTCTGGTTTTTCAGGAACGGAATGTCTTCCGTTCCGCCAAGACAGAGCGCATGGGCTTTGCCTTCAAGGAGGCCGGCATCGAGCAGGGAGGCGACATCGGACGGCTTCACCGGCCCGTAGGCGATGCGGCCTTCGGCGGTCTCGACCTCGACCAGCGGCTCCAGCCAATGCATGCCGCGTGAACCGTTGCGCACGATTTTGATGTCGAGCTTGCGGGCATCCGCCTCACCGGCCAACGCCTTGGCGACGCGGTCGGCGCCGAGCGCAAGGGCGGCGGCATCGCGGGGAATGTAGATGCGAACGGTCATCGGCGTGCCTCCGCAACAAGTTCCCTGGCAAGGTCTGCATCGACCCGTCCATGCACCTCGCCGTCGAGCATCGCGGCGGGTGCGCACGAACAGAGCCCGAGACAGTAGATCGGTTCGAGCGTCACGGCGCCATCCAGCGTCGTCTGGTGGAAATCGATGCCGAGCAGCGATTTGACGCGCTCGGCGATTTCGTCCCCGCCCATCGACTGACAGGCCTCGGCGCGACAGAGCTTCAGGACATGGCGTCCGGCCGGGTGGTCGCGATAGTCATGATAGAAGGTGACGACGCCATGCACTTCGGCGCGGGACAGGTTCAGTTCGGCCGCGATGACCGGCAGACATTCCTGCGGCACATAGCCGAACTCGGCCTGGATTTCATGCAGGATGGGAAGAAGCGGCCCTTCGAGCCCCTTCAGGTCGCTGACAATTGCCAGCGTCCTCGCTCCGATATCGCCGGTCACGTGCACATTCATGGTCAGGCCTCCCAACCGACACGAATGAACCGCAAGGATTATACGGGTTCTGGCGCGCCGATGCCATTGAAACTGCTCGGCGAAGACCGGAACCCTGTCGATCCACGCGGACTATCCGGACAGCTTCTCAGTCCGGAGGCGGCGGGTCAATAAAGCAAAGCCGTTGGCTGATAGGAAAATCCTATCAATCGATCCCTTTTTCCGCCAGCACACGGGCTTCGTGCAGCAAGGCGGAGACGAGCGGGGTGAAAGGCTCGCGGTGGGTGGCGACGAGACCGACAGTGTGATGCGGTTCAGGGTCGACAAGGGAAACTATACTTATTTCGTCAGGAAATCCAAATGATTTTGCGACATTTCTCGGCATGATGCTGGACCAGCGTCCGGTGCGCACATGCGAGAACAGCACGATCATCGAGTTCGCTTCGAGCGACGGCTCGACTGTAACGCCCGCTTCGGCGAAGTGGCGGTTGATGATGCGGCGGTTCTGCATGTCGGCAGTTAATAGGCAAAGCCTAATATTGCCGGCCTCCTGCCAGGTCACGGTTTCGCGATCAGCGAAGGCGTTGCCCTTGGCGGTGACGAGGCAATAGTGCTCATGCAGCAGCGGCACGCTGGTGACGCGGCCGAGCGGCTCGTTTTCCAGATAGGTGAGGCCGGCGTCGATCTCGAGGTTTTCGAGCAGGCCGAGGATCTTGATCGAGGTCGTGGAGAGGATCGAGAAGGTGACGTCGGGGTGCTTTTCCTGAAACGGCGCGGTGATGTGCGGCACCATGGCAAGCGTCGTCGGGATGGCGGCAAGACGGATATGGCCGGACAGGCCCTTGCGCGCGGCGCGCATTTCCTCGCGCATGGTGCGGGTGTCGCCGACGATGCGGCGCGCCCATTCCAGCACACGCTGGCCCTCGGGCGTCAGGCCCTGGAAGCGGGAACCACGCACGACCAGCATCACGCCGAGCTGCTCCTCAAGCTGGCGGATCGCCGCTGAAAGCGTCGGCTGCGAAATGCCGAGTTCTTCCGCGGCCCGGGCGAAATGTCGTTCGCGGGCAAGGGCAATGAAATATTCGAGCTTGTCTATCATGGGCGAACCGCACCTCCCTGCTCTTGATACAAAAGAACAGTGGCGACACCAATGCCCCGCGCCCTATATCTGGGTAAGCGACAGGATCACGAGGGGGACGCCATGACGTTTCAAGCATTGCTGGTCGAGAAGGGGGCGGATGGTGCGGTCTCTGCCGCGATCCAGGACCTCGACGATTCGCGGCTTCCCGATGGCGATGTCACCGTCGCGGTGGAATATTCCACACTCAACTACAAGGACGGGCTCTGCATCAACGGCAAGGGCGGGCTCGTTCGCAGCTTCCCGCATGTACCGGGTGTCGATTTCGCCGGCACCGTGGAGGCCTCGGACGACCCGCGCTATCGTGCCGGTGACCGGGTGGTGCTGACGGGCTGGCGTGTCGGTGAGGTCTGGTGGGGTGGTTATGCAACGCGCGCCAAGGTCAAGGCCGACTGGCTGGTGCCGCTGCCGGACACGCTTTCGACGCGCCAGGCCATGGCAATCGGCACGGCCGGTCTCACCTCCATGCTGTCGGTCATCGCGCTGGAAGAGGCAGGGCTTTCGCCGTTGAAAGGCGAGGTGCTGGTGACGGGGGCTGCCGGCGGCGTCGGCTCGGTGGCCGTGGCGCTGCTGGCAAGGCTTGGTTATTCGGTCGCCGCCATCACTGGCCGACCGGAAGCGGCGGACTATCTCAAGAGCCTCGGCGCCGAGACGATCGTCGGCCGCGACGAACTGTCGGAAGCCAACAGCAAACCGCTCGAATCCGAGCGCTGGGCGGGGGCGATCGACGCGGTTGGCGGCGAGATGCTGGGGCGCGTGCTGAAGCAGATGAAGTATGGTGGGGCCGTCGCCTCGGTCGGTCTTGCGGCGGGTGCGGCCGTGCCGTCCTTCACGGTCATTCCGTTCCTGCTGCGCGGGGTCAGCCTTCTCGGCATCGATTCGGTGATGCGGCCCTATGACCAGCGCGTCGACGCCTGGAACCGGATTGCCTCCGACCTGCCGATGGACAAGCTGGAATCGATGGTCGTCGAGCATCGGCTCTCGGATTTGCCGGAGCTGGCCAATGCCATTCTCGACGGCAAGGTCAAGGGACGCGTCGTCGTCGATGTTCGCGCTTAGGGCAATTTCAGTTTAAACCTGCACCGGCCGCGTTTCCTGGTCCATCACGCCGAAGACGCGCCGGTAGCGTTCGATCTCGGCCGGGTCCCCGGTCGCTTTGGCGGGATTGTCGGAGAGCTTGACCGCCGGCCGGCCATTGGCGCTCGTCACCTTGCAGACCAGCGATATCGGGTCGAGGCCATTGCCGCCGTCCGGGTCGCAGCCGCGAAAATCATTGGTCAGGTTGGTGCCCCAGCCGAAACTCATGCGGACGCGGCCGTGAAAATGCCGGTAGGTTTCCTCGATCGTGTCGATGTCCATGCCGTCGGAAAAGATCAGCAGTTTTTCGCGTGGATCACGGCCCTTCTCCTTCCACCAGCGGATGATCTGTTCGCCGCCGGAAATCGGCGGTGCGCTGTCCGGGCGAAAACCGGTCCAGTCCGCAACCCAGTCCGGCGCGTTGGCGAGGAAGGCGGTCGTGCCGTAGGCGTCGGGCAAGGCGATCAGCAGATTGCCGTTATAGTGCTGCTGCCACGCTTCCAACACCTGGTAGGGCGCCTGGGCCAGCGCTGCATCGCCATCGGCGAGTGCTGCGGCGACCATCGGCAGTTCGTGCGCATTCGTGCCGATCGCTTCCAGATCGGCGTCCATGGCAAGCAGGACGTTGGACGTGCCGATGAAACGATCGTCCAAACCTTCCTTGAGGGCTTCCACGCACCAGCGTTGCCAAAGAAAACCATGCCGCCGCCGTGTGCCGAAATCCGAGATGACGAGATCCGGCAGCTGGCGCAGTCGCTCGACCTTTTCCCAGAGCCGGGCCTTGGCGCGGGCATAGAGCACATCGAGCGTGAAGCGGCCCCTGTCGCGCATCGCGGCGCGCGACTTCAGTTCGTTGATGATTGCCAGCGCGGGGATTTCCCACATCGTGGTGTGGGTCCAGGGGCCATCGAAATGCAATTCGTACTGCCCGTCGATCTTGCGCAGCTCGTAGTCCGGCAGGCGGAATGCCGCCAGCCAGGCGATGAAATCCGGGCCGAACATGCGGGCCTTGCCGTAAAAACTATTGCCCGCCAGCCAGATCAGTTCCTTTTTGGTGAAACGCACGCTGCGCGCGTGATCGAGCTGGGCGCGCAGTTCCCCCTCGTCGATAATGTCGGCCAGCCGCACGCTCTTCGTGCGGTTGATCAGCGAGAAGGTCGCGTCCACGTCCGGATGCAACTGCCGGATCATCTGGAGCATCAGCAGTTTGTAGAAATCCGTATCGAGCAGGCTGCGGACGATAGGGTCGAGCCGAAAATTGTGATCATGGGTCCGGGTCGCGATATCGGTGACAGCCATGCCGCATAGTCCTCATCATTGATGACGTGAAATATGCGCATCGAAACGCTGGCGGCAAGTCAAAGTGCGCGACCGGAGTCACGCCATGGCGGTTTCCGGAAGCAGCGCGTCTCCCCGGGTATAGGTGTCCTCGAAACGATCGAACCCATGGGTGCCGCCGTTGACCGCCTTGCGCGCGGCCTTCAGGTCCCCACTCGAAAGTGCTGCGCGAATGATATCCTGCTTGTTGAGCAGGAACTGCGCCAGGATGAGGCCGGCCAGCGTGGAATCATTGGCCAATGTCGGCGTCACAATCAGATTGGCGCTGATCTGGGCCCCGATCCGATTGTAGTTGTAGCGGCCCGTCAACTGCACGAAGCCGCGGCCGCGAAAACGTGCGCCGTCGCCGGGCTGGGTGTTTCCCAAATTCTTGCCGACGCTCGTGCCGGGTTCGTATTTATCGAACGGAACCGTGCTGGTGTTGTATTTGCTGACGAATTCGTTGATGGGCACGAAGCCTTCGGTCTCCGCGCGGATGGTCGCCAGCGCCATCAGCACCATCTCCCGGTCGAGAAGGCCCTTGTCGCGCAGGCCGGCAAGCACGGACGGCAGGTGCGTCTTGATATTGGCGAGCGGTGTCGCCGGGTTGAAAATGCTCTTGACCAGGGTCGGGCTGATGAGATCGGTGCTGTCGTCATCTGCGGCGGCGGCACCCGTTCCCACCGCCGGAGCGGTTATCATCGATGTGATCGAACCGAGCTTGGTCTTGATGTCGGCCAGGTCGAGTTTGAAGGCGGCCTCCGTGACCGCATCGGTTGTAAGCACTTCGGCAGCGGGCGTTTGGCCGGCGACGTTCACGACAACGGTCGATGGCGGCTTTGTCGGCGTAGTGCCCGCTGCCACGCCTTCACCGCCTCCCGGAGAGCCGCCACCGGCCGGCGTCGGCAGGCGGGCGACGAAGGCCTCGATGATGTCCGTGCCGGCATAGCCGGCTGCCGCCAGGCCGAGCAAGAGGTCGATGTCGTTGACTGTGATGGCGGCAAGCTTGCCCAGGTCGAGCAGCAGCGCGGCTGCCACGCCCGCAATGAAGCCGATGAACAGGCTGACGACCAGCCTGCTGGCAATGAAGCTATCCTGCTCGTTGGGACCCTTCGCGGCATTTTCGTCGTGAAGTTTCTTGAGGCCGATGACTGTTCGCGCACCCTGGCCGATCAACCCCATGACGCCGCCCAGGAAGACTGCGCCGAGAACCTCTGCAACTGCCATGACCCACCTCCCAACATTAGGAGAGAGTTAACCAGCAATCGTGAAAAAATGCAACCTTTGACTGTGGTTTTGCTGCCTCTGGCGACAATGCATGCGCGAAAGGAAGCGCGAGCAGATTCGCATGGTCATCGTTGCGCGCCGGGGTGTGGCGCGCGGTGGGCCGCAACAAGGCGGCACCCTCTGCGGATCTATGGGAAAGGCGGCCCTCAGGCCGCCTTCTTGTTGCCGTTGAACGGGATTTCGATATCGACGGCGAGCGTCGAGACCTGGGCCCCGCGTTCCATCTTGATGCTGACCTTTTCGTCGTCGATCTGCATGTGCTTGGAAATGGCCTTGAGGATTTCGTCGCGCAGCTTGTTGACGAGGTCGGAATCGCCGGTGGCGGCGCGCTCGTGGGCGAGCAGCACCTGCAGCCGCTCACGGGCAGCCGGGGCCGACTGGCCACGGGAGAAGAAACGGAACAGGTTCATGCCGCTTTCCTTCCGAAGATCTTGCCAAGGAAGCTGCGCTTGTCACCAGGGATCGTGACCGGCAGGGTTTCTCCCTTGAGACGGCGTGTCGCCTCGAAATAGGCGAGCGACGGGGCGCAGCGGCCGTCGGCGAGTGTGACGGGCGCGCCGACATTCGACGCGCGCAGCACGTCCATGCTTTCCGGGATGATGCCAAGCAGTGGGATCGACAGGATCTCGAGCACGTCATCGACCTTCAGCATGTCGCCGCGCTCGGCGCGGGCGGCGTCGTAGCGGGTCAGCAGCAGGTGCTTTTCGACGCGCTCGCCGTTCTCCGCCTTCAGCGTCTTGGAATCGAGCAGGCCGATGATGCGGTCGGAATCGCGTACGGAAGAGACTTCCGGATTGGTGACGACGATCGCGACGTCGGCGTGGCGCATGGCAAGCGTGGCGCCACGTTCGATGCCGGCCGGGCTGTCGCAGATGACCCAGTCGAACGCGTTCTTCAGGGCGGTGATGACCTGCTCGACGCCTTCCGGCGTCAGATTGTCCTTGTCGCGGGTCTGCGAGGCCGGCAACAGGTAGAGCGTCTCGACGCGCTTGTCGCGGATCAGTGCCTGCGTCAGCTTAGCCTCGCCCTGGATGACGTTGACGAGGTCATAGACGACGCGGCGTTCGGCACCCATGACGAGGTCGAGATTGCGCAGGCCGACGTCGAAATCGACGACCACGACCCGCTCGCCATTTTGTGCCAGCGCAGCGCCGAGTGCGGCAGACGACGTCGTCTTGCCGACGCCGCCTTTGCCCGATGTGACCACGATTACCTTGCCCATGGACCTCTCCAGTTCTGTGAATGTGTTTCGGTTCAGCCGAGTGTCGCTGCCTTGATTGTTTCGCCATCGAGCCAGATCTGCACGGGTTTGCCACGCAGGTCCGGTTCCAGGTCGTCGGCGGTCTTGTAAAACCCGTCGATGGCGATGAGTTCCGCTTCAAGCTTGCGGCAGAAGATGCGCGCCGACGCGTTGCCCGTCGTGCCCGCCATCGCCCGGCCGCGCAGCGGGCCGTAGACATGGATCGAGCCGCCGGCGACGATTTCCGCGCCCGATGCGACCGAGCCGACAATGGTGACGTCGCCTTCCGGGAAGATGATGGACTGCCCCGAGCGCACCGGCCGGTTGACGACCATCGACGGCATCGGCGAAGCCTGTGGTGCCGGCGCTTGCGTTTGCGTCGGCTGCGGGCTGGCGGGTGCCGCGGCTTCGACGTGCAGGTTGCGGCCTGCGTCTGCCTGCTCGCTGACGGGCGCTTCGATATCCGCGGCCGGCCGGCCATCGGTCATGGCTGGCGGCAGGTCTGCACCAAGCAGCGCGGAGCGTGCACCCTCAAGGCCCATGACGCGCACGTTGCGGGCGCTGAGTTCGCTTACCAGATCGCGCAATTGCTGGCGGTCGATATCCAGTCCCTCGACGTCCAGGATCACCGGCCGACGCAGGAAAAAACCGGCGGAGCGCCGGGCCAGATCGTCAAGCCGCGCCAGCCAATCCTCGAAGGGAAGCTCCGGGGTCAGGGACAGTGCGAGGAAGGATCGCCCCTTGAGGCGGATGGGCCGTGGCTGTGTTAACACGTCGGTCATCTTGGTTAATTTTCGGTTGCTTCGGTGTATCGAAGAAATGGTTAACAAAAGGTTAATTGCAGGCCTGGCTGGCGCGAGGCATGCCGTCCCAAAATGGAGGGCGAACATGCGGCAAAGGACTGAGTTTGCGGGAGAAGGCAGCGCGGCGCGATCGGTTAATTTTGCATCGGGAAATCGTGTGCGTCCGCCGATTTCAGGCGCGGTTAAAGCTGTGTGACGCAAGCGCGCAACACGTCGGGACGGGGATGCAGTCGGTGCCGCGCTTTTTGGGCGCGAATCGACCTGGAGGTGCGGAGTGAACCGCTCAGCAGATGAGCTGGCCGCCGTTGACCTCCAGCACCTGGCCGGTGATGTAACCGGACAGCGCCGCGGAGGCGAGGAAGAGATAGGCGGGCGCGCAGTCCTCCGCCGTGCCGAGGCGCTGCAGGGGGATTGTCTTGCGCGTCGCCTCCAGCTTGTCCGCAGATGAATAGCGCGCATGGAAATCGGTGGTGATGGTGCCTGGCGAGACGCAGTTGACGCGGATGCCATCCGGTGCCAGTTCGCGGGCGAGGCCCTTCGAATAGGTGGAAACGAAGGCCTTGGTGGCGGAGTAGATCGCCGAACCGGGGCTGCCGCCGGTGAGCGCCGAAATCGACACCGTGTTGACGATTGCGGCATGCGGCGCCCGGCGCAGCGACGGCAGCAGGGCGCGCGTCACCTCGACGACGGACGTCTGGTTGAGGCGCACGACGGTGTCGTACTGCTCGTCGGTCAGGTCCGCCGCCGGGAAGCGGCCGACCATCGTGCCGGCATTGTTGATGAGCACGTCGACATGCGGGAAGAGGCTGTCCACCCGCTGCAGGATCGCGCCGATGCCGCCTTCGACGAGAAAATCCGAATAGACGATATGGGCGCGGGCTTCCGCAATCGCGCTGTCGAGGAAATCGGGCAGGGCGCCGGCGGCGGCACGGCCGCCATGCAGCAACACATGGGCACCGCAATCGAGGAACTGCCGGGCGATCTCCAGGCCGATGCCGCGTCCCGCGCCGGTGACGACGACATTGGCGCCCTTGAACAAGGCTGGATGAAACATGTGTCGTCCTCCCGGGGCTTGCTGCGGCCAGTTATCCAGCGGCCAGTATCACAAAAATAGGCGCACACTCCAAGAAGGCAGGGCGGATCAATTGATGTGCTTTCGTTTTTGCATATTATGAAACCAAACGAAAGCAATGGGAGGAGCCAATGTTTCTGACAGGTCGCCAGGCGGAGATCCTCGATCTCGCGAAGATCGAGGGGCGCGTGCTCGTCGAGGACCTTGCGGCGCGCTTCTCCGTGACGCCGCAGACCATTCGCAAGGACTTGAACGATCTTTGCGACAGCAAGGCATTGACGCGCATCCATGGCGGCGCGTTGTTTCCGAGCGGCAACGAGAATGTGAAATACGAGGCGCGTCGTTCGATTGCGGCGCCCGAAAAGCAGGCGATCGGCCGCGCCGCCGCCGCCATGATCCCGGACAATTCCTCGCTTTTCATCAATATCGGCACGACGACGGAGGCCGTCGGCGAGGCTTTGCTCGACCATAAGGAATTGATGGTCATCACCAACAATATCAATGTCGCCAATCGCTTGCGGGTCTACCCCTCGATTGAGGTGGTGATTGCCGGGGGCGTGGTGCGTGGCGCGGATGGCGGCATCGTCGGGGAAGCGGCGGTGGATTTCATCCGGCAGTTCAAGGTGGACTACGCAGTGATCGGCGTGTCGGCGATCGATGAGGACGGCGCGCTTCTCGACTTCGACTATCGTGAGGTGAAGGTGGCGCAGGCAATCATTGCGAATGCGCGTCACGTCATCCTGGTTTCGGATTCGACCAAATTCGAAAGGACAGCGCCGGTGCGCATCGGCCACCTGTCGCAGGTGCATACTTTCATCACCGATACCTGTCCGTTCGAGGGCATTCGCGGCATTTGCCAGGAGCATGACGTGCGCCTGATCGAGACGTCTTCCGCGCCGTGAAAGCACAAAAACAGCATTAGTCCTACATTCGTTTGACATTCGAAATGTTTTCGTTTTAACTCTTCGTGCTTTCGCAACTGCGCAAAATTGTGCAATGCGAAATGGGAGGGGAACTTGGACGGCAACGTGATCCGCGATATTTTTGTTATCGGTGGCGGCATCAATGGCTGCGGCATTGCGCGCGATGCGGCGGGCCGTGGCTATTCGGTCGTGCTTGCCGAGATGAAGGACTTTGCGTCCGGCACGTCATCCGCCTCCACCAAGCTCATTCATGGCGGCCTGCGCTATCTCGAACATTACGAATTCCGCCTGGTGCGTGAAGCGCTGATGGAGCGCGAAGTGTTGTGGGCCATGGCGCCCAATGTCATTTGGCCGATGCGTTTCGTGCTGCCCTTCCAGAAGGGCGGGCCACGTCCGGCCTGGCTTATCCGCCTCGGCCTGTTCCTCTATGACTATATCGGCGGCCGCAAGCTTCTGCCGGCGACCCGCACGGTCGACCTGACGAAGGATCCGGCCGGCGGCCCCTTGAAGAAGCTGTTTCACAAGGCTTTTGAATATTCCGACGGCTGGGTCGATGATGCGCGCCTTGTCGTGCTGAACGCGCGGGATGCCGCCGACCGGGGCGCTGATATTCGTACCGGCACCAAGGTCGTCACCGCGCGGCGCGAAAACGGCCACTGGAATGTCGAGACCGAGCATGTCGAGACCGGCGAACGCGAGACGTTTCGCGCCCGCATGCTGGTGAATGCCGCGGGTCCCTGGGTCGACAAGGTCCTGTCCTCCGCCTTCGGTCGCAACGACGTGCACAATGTCCGCCTTGTGCAGGGCAGCCATATCGTCGTGAAGAAGAAATTCTCCGATCCGCGCGCCTACTTCTTCCAGAACCCCGACGGGCGTATCATGTTCGCCATCCCGTACCAGGAGGAGTTCACGCTGATCGGCACGACGGACCGGGACTATCAGGGTGATCCCCGGGATGTTCGCATCAGCGACGAGGAAATCGGTTATCTTTGCGCCTCGGCGAGTGAATATTTCGCCGAGCCGGTGACGCGGGACGATATCGTCTGGACCTATTCCGGCGTGCGCCCGCTTTTCGATGACGGCGCCAGCAAGGCGCAGGAAGCGACACGCGACTACGTGCTGAAGGTCGAGGGTGGCGATGGCCAGGCGCCATTGCTCAACATCTTTGGCGGCAAGCTCACCACCTACCGGCGTCTCGCCGAATCGGCGCTGGAGAAGATTTCGGAATCGATCGGCGCGAAGGGCGATCGCTGGACGGCGCAGTCCCGCCTGCCCGGCGGTGATTTCAAGGTCGATGGCTTCGACGCCGAGGTGAAGGCGCTATCATCGCGCTTTGCCTTTCTGGCGCCGGCCCATGCCCGCCGGCTCGTCCGGCTCTACGGCACACGGGCCGCGGTCATGCTGGACGGCGCGAAGACGATCGACGATCTTGGGCGGCATTTCGGCAGCGACCTGTACGAATGTGAGGTGCGCTGGCTGATGAAGGAAGAATGGGCCCGGCATGCCGAGGACGTGCTGTGGCGGCGGACCAAACGCGGATTGCACCTGACGGCCGCTGAGGCGGCTGCGCTGGAAGACTACATGGCGGCCGCACAGGCGGCCCCCCACTAGCACACCCTGATCCGGTGGCTGGGAGGAACGACGGAGATAGGAATGCTTGAACTTAGAAACATCGCGAAGGTGGCGGGGGCGGAAACGCATATCCACCCGACCAACCTCGTGCTCGAGCGCGGCGCGCTCAATGTGCTGCTCGGCCCGACGCTGTCGGGCAAGACATCGCTGATGCGGCTGATGGCCGGCCTCGACAAGCCGACCGCCGGCTCCGTCTGGTTCGACGGCAAGGACGTCACCGGCGTGCGCGTGCAGGAGCGCGGCGTCGCCATGGTCTACCAGCAGTTCATCAATTATCCGGCTTTGACCGTCTACGAGAACATCGCCTCGCCGATGCGCATCAAGGGGGCGGACAAAGCGACGATCGATCGCGAAGTGCGCAAGGCAGCTGAGCTGCTGAAGCTGACGCCCTATCTCGACCGCACGCCGCTCAATCTTTCCGGCGGCCAGCAGCAGCGCACGGCGCTTGCCCGCGCCATCGTCAAGAATGCCAGCCTCGTGCTGCTCGACGAACCGCTCGCCAACCTCGATTACAAGCTGCGCGAGGAGCTGCGCCTCGAACTGCCGAAGATCTTTGCCGCGTCCGGCGCGATCTTCGTCTATGCGACGACCGAACCGTCTGAAGCCCTGCTTCTCGGCGGCAATACGGCGACGCTGTCGCAAGGCCGCATCACCCAGTTCGGCCGCACCATTGACGTCTATCGTCATCCGAGCGATCTCGTCACGGCGCGCACCTTTGCAGACCCGCCGCTGAACACCATGCAGGTGTTGAAGAACGGCGCACATTTCGAGGTCGGCGGCAAACCGGTGCTGCCGGTGCCGGCGCATCTTGCGACCCTGCCGGACGGTCCCTGCACCATCGCCTTCCATCCGCATCATTTGGCGTTGACGAGCCGGCATCCGACCTCGGCAAGCCTTCAGGTGCGCACCGCGATCTCGGAAATCGCCGGTTCGGAAAGCTTTATCTACATCGAATTCGAGGGCAGCCGTTGGGTCATGCTCTCGCCGGGCATCCACGACATCGAGCCGGACGCGATCATCACTGTCCATGTCGACACGCGCCACCTGATGGCGTTCGGCACGGATGGCAGGACGATCGCCGAACCGGCCGCCGCGGCGGCCTGAGGAGGAGACCATGGCACGTATCACCCTCGACCACATCCGCCACGCCTACGGCGAAAAGCCGAAGTCGGAAGCGGACTATTCGCTCAAGGAAGTCCACCACGAGTGGAACGACGGCGGCGCCTATGCACTGCTCGGGCCCTCGGGCTGCGGCAAGACTACGCTGCTCAACATCATTTCCGGCCTGCTGCAGCCGTCCGAAGGGCGCATCCTGTTTGACGGCAAGGACGTCACCTACCTGTCGACGCAGCAGCGCAACATTGCCCAGGTCTTCCAGTTCCCGGTCATCTACGACACGATGACGGTCTACGACAATCTGGCCTTTCCCCTGCGCAACCGTGGTGTTGCGGAACCGGAAGTCGACCGCCGGGTGCGCGAAATCCTGGAGATGATCGATCTTTCGAGCTGGGCGAAGAAGACCGCGCGCGGGCTTACCGCCGACCAGAAGCAGAAGATCTCGCTCGGCCGCGGCCTCGTGCGCAACGACGTCAATGCCATCCTGTTCGACGAGCCGCTGACCGTCATCGACCCGCATATGAAATGGGTGCTGCGCTCGCAGTTGAAGAAGCTGCACCGCCAGTTCGGCTTCACCATGGTCTATGTCACGCACGACCAGACCGAGGCGCTCACCTTCGCCGACAAGGTCGTCGTCATGTATGACGGCCAGATCGTGCAGATCGGCACGCCGGCCGAGCTCTTCGAGAAGCCGAAGCACACATTCGTCGGCTATTTCATCGGTTCGCCGGGCATGAATGTGCTGCCGGCCTCCATCGATGGCAGCAGCATCAGGATTGGCGAGCAGACGCTCGACCTTGATTACAAGCCGCAGGTCGCCGTCGGTGCCAAGACCGAACTCGGCATCCGCCCGGAGTTCATCTCGCTTTCGCGTGACGGCATGCCGGTCTCGATCAGCAAGGTCGAAGATATCGGCCGCCAGAAGATCGTGCGCGCCGAATTTGCCGGCAAGCCGATCGCCATCGTCGTACCGGAGGATGGCGAAATCCCCGCCGATCCGCGTGTGACCTTCGATCCGGCCGCCATCAACATCTACGCCGATAGCTGGCGTGTCGGCAGGGAGGGCTGATGATGAACAAGACCTGGAACAACAAGGCCTGGTTTATGGTCCTGCCGGTCCTGCTGCTCGTCGCCTTCTCGGCGGTGATCCCGCTGATGACGGTGGTGAACTATTCGGTGCAGGACACGTTCGGCAACAACCAGTTCTTCTGGAACGGCGTCGGCTGGTTCTCCGACGTTCTGGAATCCGATCGCTTCTGGCAGGCGCTCGGCCGCAACCTGCTGTTCTCCGGTATCATCCTTGCCATCGAGATCCCGCTTGGCATCCTGATCGCGCTCAACATGCCGAAGAAGGGCCTCGGCGTGCCGTTCTGCCTCGTCCTGATGGCGCTGCCGCTGCTCATTCCGTGGAACGTCGTCGGCACGATCTGGCAGGTGTTTGGCCGCGTCGATATCGGTCTGCTCGGTCGCACGCTCGATGCGCTCGGCATCAGCTACAACTACGTCAACAATGTCTTCGATGCCTGGATGACGCTGATCGTCATGGACGTCTGGCACTGGACGAGCCTTGTCGTGCTCTTGTGCTACGCCGGCCTCGTCTCGATCCCGGAGGCCTATTACCAGGCTGCGAAGATCGACGGTGCCTCGCGGTGGGCCGTGTTCCGCTACATCCAGCTGCCGAAGATGAAGCGCGTGCTGCTCATCGCCTTCCTGTTGCGCTTCATGGACAGTTTCATGATCTATACCGAGCCCTTCGTCATCACCGGCGGCGGCCCCGGCAACTCGACAACCTTCCTGTCGATCGACCTCGTCAAGATGGCGATCGGCCAGTTCGACCTCGGCCCCGCCGCGGCAATGTCCATCATCTACTTCCTGATCATCCTGCTGCTGTCGTGGATCTTCTACACGGTCATGACCAGCAGCGACGAACAGGCGTGAGGGAGGAAACCATGACCTCACAGGCAACCACTGCAAACACGCTCCAGACGAGCGCCGCAAGCACCGTCGACACAAGGGCCGGAGCCAACAGCAAGCGCAGCTTCTCCTGGCTGGTGCCGACGCTCTACATCCTCTTCTTGATGTTGCCGATCTACTGGCTCGTCAACATGAGCTTCAAGACGAATGCGGAGATCACCGGGGCCTTCTCGCTCTGGCCGGTCAATCCGACGCTCAGGAACTACACCGTGATCTTCACCGATCCGGCCTGGTATTCGGGTTACATCAACTCGATCATCTACGTGGTGCTGAACACGCTGATTTCGGTTTCGGTGGCGCTGCCGGCGGCCTATGCCTTCTCGCGCTATCGGTTCCTCGGCGACAAGCACCTGTTCTTCTGGCTGCTCACCAACCGCATGGCGCCGCCGGCCGTCTTCGCGCTGCCGTTCTTCCAACTCTATTCGGCTTTCGGCCTGATCGACACGCATATCGCGGTTGCCATCGCGCACTGCCTGTTCAACGTGCCGCTCGCCGTGTGGATCCTTGAAGGCTTCATGTCGGGCGTGCCGAAGGAGATCGACGAGACCGCCTATATCGACGGCTACTCGTTC
Source organism: Shinella kummerowiae (assembly GCF_009827055.1). Lineage (GTDB taxonomy): Bacteria > Pseudomonadota > Alphaproteobacteria > Rhizobiales > Rhizobiaceae > Shinella > Shinella kummerowiae. The sequence goes on along the minus strand of NZ_WUMK01000012.1, from coordinate 16,708 downwards.
CCGAAGTTCTTCGCCAAGATCTTCGTGCCGCTGATCGCCTCGGGCATCGGTGTCGCCGCCTTCTTCTGCTTCATGTTCTCCTGGGTCGAACTCCTGATCGCCCGCACGCTGACGACGACGGATGCCAAGCCGATCGCCGCGACGATGACGCGCACGGTCTCGGCCTCCGGCATGGACTGGGGTGTGCTCGCCGCCGCCGGCGTGCTCACCATCATTCCCGGCGCGCTCGTGATCTATTTCGTCCGCAATTACATCGCCAAGGGCTTTGCCCTGGGGAGGGTCTGATGGCCGCTGTCGCAAACAACAACAATCGCTGGCCCGCCGCGCTCGTTGCCGTGCTCCTCGTCTATGTCGTCGTCGCCGGCGCCCTGTTCCTGGGGCTTCCGGTCAAGGACGGCGAGCGCGACTTCTTCGCGCCGCTTATCGCAGGCGGCTGGATGGCCTGGTCGTTCCCGACGGCGATGTTCTTCCTGACCATCTTCACGCTGATCGCGCTGATGGGCGTCTGGGAATATGCCCGGCCGGGCGGAAGCCCGCGTGTTGGCATCCTGCGCTTCGAGACGACCCGCGGCGACCGGCTGTTCGTGTCGCTGCTCGGCTCGGCGTTCATTCATCTCGCATGGTTGGGCCTTGTCGGCGCCAATCTGTGGTGGGCTCTTGCCTTGTCCGTGGTCTACGCCATTGGCGTTTTCCGCTTCGTCTAGGCAAAGGAAATGGAGGCCCGGGGAGATTAGGGCCTTCGCGCATGCAATCGCAAAACCCCAAGGGAGGATCAAAATGCGAAAGCAACTTCTGACGACGACGGCAGTGATGCTGCTGGCGTTTACCGGCTCCGCATTGGCGGACATGGATGCTGCCAAGAAGTTCCTGGACGCGGAAATCGGCGACATGTCCTCGCTCGACCGCACCGCCCAGGAAGCGGAAATGCAGTGGTTCGTCGATGCCGCCAAGCCGTTCGCCGGCATGGAGATCAAGGTCGTTTCCGAAACGATCACCACGCATGAATACGAATCGAAGGTTCTCGCACCGGCCTTTACCGCGATCACCGGCATCAAGATCACCCACGACCTGATCGGCGAAGGTGATGTCGTCGAAAAGCTGCAGACACAGATGCAGTCGGGCGAAAACGTCTATGACGCCTATGTCAACGATTCCGACCTGATCGGCACGCACTGGCGCTACCAGCAGGCCCGTTCGCTTACCAAGTGGATGGCCAACGAAGGCAAGGACGTCACCAACCCGAACCTCGACCTCGAGGACTTCATCGGCCTGAAGTTCACGACCGCTCCGGACGGCGACCTCTACCAACTGCCCGACCAGCAGTTCGCGAACCTCTACTGGTTCCGCTACGACTGGTTCAACGACGAGAAGAACAAGGCCGACTTTAAGGCGAAGTACGGCTACGACCTCGGCGTTCCGGTCAACTGGTCCGCTTACGAGGACATTGCAGAGTTCTTCACCGGCCGCGAGATCGACGGCAAGAAGGTCTATGGCCACATGGACTACGGCAAGAAGGACCCGTCGCTGGGCTGGCGCTTCACCGACGCCTGGCTGTCGATGGCCGGCAACGGCGACAAGGGCCTGCCGAACGGTCTTCCGGTCGACGAATGGGGCATCAAAGTCGACGAGAAGTCGCGTCCTGTCGGCTCGTGCGTCGCACGCGGCGGCGACACCAACGGCCCGGCCTCGGTCTACGCCATCCAGAAGTACCTCGACTGGCTGAAGGCCTATGCACCGGCGTCCGCCCAGGGCATGACCTTCTCGGAATCCGGCCCGGTCCCGTCGCAGGGCGAGATCGCTCAGCAGATGTTCACCTATACGGCGTTCACCGCCGACTTCGTGAAGGACGGTCTGCCGGTCGTCAACGCGGACGGTACGCCGAAGTGGCGTTTCGCCCCCAGCCCGCACGGCGTCTACTGGAAGGACGGCATGAAGCTCGGTTACCAGGACGTGGGTTCCTGGACGCTTCTGAAGTCCACGCCGGACGACCGCGCCAAGGCCGCCTGGCTCTATGCGCAGTTCGTCGTCTCCAAGACGGTTGACGTCAAGAAGAGCCATACCGGCCTGACGCTCATCCGCGAATCCTCGATCGCTCATCCGTCGTTTACGGAACGCGCACCGAAGCTCGGTGGTCTGATCGAGTTCTACCGTTCGCCGGCCCGCGTGCAGTGGTCGCCGACCGGTACGAACATCCCTGACTATCCGAAGCTCGCCCAGCTGTGGTGGCAGGCGATCGGCGATGCCTCGTCGGGTGCAAAGACCGCACAGGAAGCGATGGACTCGCTGTGCGCCGAGCAGGAAAAGGTGCTGGAACGCCTCGAGCGCGCCGGCGTCCAGGGCGATATTGGCCCGAAGCTCGCCGAAGAGCACGATCTTGAATACTGGAACAAGGATGCCGTCGAAAAGGGCAACATTGCGCCGCAGCTCAAGATCGAGAACGAGAAGGAAAAGCCGCTGACCGTCAACTATGACGAACTCGTCAAGAGCTGGCAGAAGTAAGGCAAAACGGGACGCGGGCGCCTGGCGCCCGCAACCACCATCATCCGATCCCCTTGCCCGCGTGCCGAAAGGTGCGCGGGCCTTTTCGTCTCAGCCGAGCTTCTTGACCCAGAGCGTGTCGATGATGGTCGGGAACAGGCTGTCCAGCATCTCATCGTCGCTGCCGCAGTCGGCAATGCGGGCGAGCTTCTTGTCGAGCGTCAGGTGGGCAAATCCGTGCGCCGTCGACCAGATGCCGATCAGCATGGCCTCGCCCTCCGCGTCGAGTTCGGCACCGTCCGACTGCCCGCGAATGGCCAGTACGGTCTTTTCCAGCGCATCCCACGCCCGCCCGGTCGCCTGCTCCAGCGAGGGCTGGTCCCTCAGGAGGAGGTCGTGGCGAAACATCAGGTGGAAGCGGCCCGGGAAATCCACGGCAAACCGGACATAAGCGACGCCCTGCGCCTTGAGGCGGTCGGCGGCCGTCCCTGTTTCGCCGGCGAGTGTCAGGCGATTGGCGAGCTCCTGATAGCCGAGTGCGGCGATTTCCGTCAGCAGGCCCGCCGTGCCGCCGAAATGATGGGAGGGGGCGGCTGGCGAGACGCCGGCGCGGCGCGCCGTTTCGCGCAGCGTAAACCCCTCCAGGCCGCGTTCGGCCAGAAGCGCATCGGCGGCTTTGATCAGCGTGTCGCGCAGGTCACCGTGGTGATAGCCGCGTTGGGCGGTCTTTTTTTCGTTCATCGTCGGTCTCACGCAATTGTTATCTTTACAGTGTAAAGATTCTGCGCTAGCAAAATGTAAACACTGTTCAGATTTGTCCGGGGTATCATAATGCGCACAAACGGCATGGCAACCACGGACGATGCGGCCGGCACGAAACCGTGGACGCTTTCCGACATGCCGGACCAGTCCGGCAGGTTTGCTGTCGTTACCGGGGCAAATAGCGGCCTCGGCTTCCTGACGGTGCGCGAACTGGCGAGGAAGGGCGCACAGGTGGTGATGACCGCGCGGGACGCGGGCAGGGGGGAACGGGCACTGGCCCGCATCCGTGCCGAGTTGCCTGATGCTGCGGTCGAGCTTCGGCGGCTCGATCTTGCCGATCTCGACGATGTTTCCGCCTTCGCCGACAGGCTCCGCGCCGACGGCCGTCCGATCGATCTCCTGATCAACAATGCCGGCGTCATGATGCCGCCGCGCGGGCTGACGTCGCAGGGCCACGAGACCCAGTTCGGCGTCAACCACCTCGCGCATTTTGCCCTGACCTTGCGGCTGCTGCCGCTGCTTTCCGCATCGAGCAACGCGCGGGTGGTGACCGTGAGTTCGGAGCTGCATCGCCGGGGGCGCATCCATTTCGAGGACTTAAAAGGTGAGCGCAGCTATGGCCGCATGGCCTTCTATGCCCAGTCGAAATTCGCCAATGTGCTGTTTGCGCTGGAACTCGATCGCCGCCTGAAGGCGGTCGGGCTGCCAATCCTCAGCCTCCTCGCCCATCCGGGCTATTCGGATACCAACCTCCAGACCAATGCGACCTCCGGCGTGCTGCGTCTTTTCATGTCTATCGGCAACCGCTTCCTCGCGCAGAATGCCGAGCAGGGTGTGCTCAATCAGCTTTATGCGGCGACCGCCGAAGGTCTTCGCGGCGGCGCCTTCATTGGCCCGGATGGTTTTCGCGAGATGCGCGGTTCGCCGTCCCTGGTGCATCCGCTGCCCGCGGCGACCGATCCCGACCTTGCCGCACGGTTTTGGCGGCTTTCCGAAGACCTGACCCATCTGACTTTCCCCTCGACCGCGGAGCGCATGCAATGAACGAACTGACCATGGATGGCTGCCAATTCTTCCGGGCATGGATCCGTGATCCCCTGCGGGTCGCCTCGATCACACCCTCCGGAAAGGCCTTGGCAGACCTCATCGTGCGCGAGATCGGCCCCGAGACCGGACGTGTCATCGAGCTTGGCCCGGGCACCGGGGTTTTCACGCGCGCATTGCTGCGGCGCGGGGTCGCGGAGGAGAATATCCTGCTCGTCGAGAAGGGGGCAGAGTTTGCAGCGCTCCTCCAGCAGCGCTTCCCCAAGGCAAAGATCGCCTGCATCGATGCGACGGACATCGCCCGGTTCTGCCCGGAGTCCGCCGGTGCGGCCATCAGCGGCCTGCCGCTGCTGTCGATGCGGTCGCCGACGGTTCATGCCATCCTCGGGGGCACCTTTGCCCGGCTTGGCGAGGGCGCGGCGCTCTACCAGTTCACCTATGGCCTTCGTTGCCCGGTGCCGCGCGCGGTGCTTGACAATCTCGGATTGTCCGCGGCGCGGGTCGGCGGCACGCTGCGCAATGTTCCGCCTGCCTTCGTCTACCGCATCAGCCGTAAACCCTAACCGTACCGTTTGCCGGATTCCATGCATTGCGCACCGCGGGGTCTTCCGCTAAGAGACCCCGCGGTTTTCTCCCGCGCGCTCGCGCGTACATCTGGAATAGCGGTATACACTCATGGCACGCATCGTGATGAAATTCGGCGGAACGTCCGTCGCTGACCTCGACCGTATCCACAATGTCGCCCGCCATGTGAAACGTGAGGTCGATGCCGGCCACGAGGTCGCCGTCGTCGTTTCCGCCATGTCCGGCAAGACGAACGAACTCGTCGGCTGGGTGCAGGGCATGCCGAAGGTCACCGGCGCCAACTCGCCCTTCTACGATGCGCGCGAATACGATGCCATCGTTGCCTCCGGCGAACTGGTGACGGCCGGACTTCTCGCCATCGCGCTCCAGTCGATGGGCATCGACGCCCGCTCCTGGCAGGGCTGGCAGATTCCGATCAAGACCGACAATGCGCATGGCGCAGCCCGGATTCTCGACATCGAAGGTTCGGAGATGATTCGCCGCATGGGGACTGGCCAGGTGGCCGTCGTCGCCGGCTTCCAGGGGCTTGGCCCGGACAACCGCGTCGCCACGCTCGGCCGCGGCGGCTCGGACACCTCTGCCGTCGCCATCGCCGCCGCCGTCAAGGCGGACCGCTGCGACATCTATACCGACGTCGATGGCGTCTACACGACCGACCCGCGCATCGAGCCGAAGGCCCGCCGCCTGAAGAAGATCGCCTTCGAGGAAATGCTCGAAATGGCGTCTCTTGGCGCCAAGGTCCTGCAGGTGCGCTCGGTCGAGCTTGCCATGGTGCACAAGGTGCGCACCTTCGTTCGCTCCTCTTTCGAGGACCCCGATGCGCCGGGCATGGGCGATCTTCTGAACCCGCCCGGTACGCTGATTTGTGATGAGGATGAGATCGTGGAACAGGAAGTCGTAACCGGCATCGCCTATGCCAAGGATGAAGCGCAGATCTCGCTCCGCCGCGTCGCCGACCGGCCGGGCGTTTCGGCCGCGATCTTCGGCCCGCTCGCCGAGGCGCATATCAATGTCGACATGATCGTCCAGAACATTTCCGAGGACGGTTCCAAGACCGACATGACTTTCACGGTGCCCTCGGGCGACATGGAGAAGGCGCTCAGGGTCCTCGATGGCGCCAAGGAGCAGGTCGGTTTCGACGTGATCCAGCACGAGACGGGCCTGGTGAAGGTTTCGGTCATCGGCATCGGCATGCGCAGCCATGCGGGTGTTGCGGCCTCGGCCTTCCGGGCGCTTGCCGACAAGGGCATCAACATCAAGGCGATCACCACCTCCGAGATCAAGATTTCCATCCTGATCGACGGTGCCTATGCCGAACTCGCTGTTCGGACTTTGCATTCCGTCTACGGTCTCGATAAGAAGTAATGACCGGCCGAGTCGGCGCCGATCCTGTGATCGCCAGCGCGGGCAAGCGCTGGTGAGGTAACGTCATTTTCGGGAGACGCCACGCGATGAGAGATCTCTCCGCGGGTCCGCGCGTTCTTCTCAAGCGGCTGCGCGAATTGATGGCGGAGCCGCTCGAGCCACAGGAGCGCCTTGACCAGATCGTGCGCCAGATCGCGCAGAACATGGTCGCGGAAGTGTGCTCGGTCTACGTGCTGCGTTCCGATGGCGTTCTCGAACTCTATGCCACCGAAGGCCTCAATCCCGGTGCCGTTCACCTGGCTCAGCTCAAGATGGGCCAGGGTCTCGTCGGCACGATCGCCGCGTCCGCGCGGCCGTTGAACCTCTCCGACGCGCAGTCCCATCCTGCTTTCACCTATCTGCCGGAAACGGGCGAGGAGATCTACCACTCCTTCCTCGGCGTTCCTATCTTGCGCACCGGCAGGGCGCTCGGCGTGCTTGTCGTGCAGAACAAGGCGAGCCGCACCTATCGCGAAGACGAGGTAGAGGCGCTCGAAACGACAGCGATGGTGATTGCGGAAATGGTGGCGACAGGCGAGCTGAAGAAGCTCACCAAGCCCGGCCTCGAGCTGGACCTGTCGCGCCCCGTGTCGATCGAGGGTTCGAGTTTTGGCGAGGGCATCGGCCTTGGCTATGTCGTGCTGCACGAGCCGCGCATCGTCGTCACCAATCTGCTCAACGAGGATTCCGAACACGAACTCGGCCGTCTGGCGGAAGCCCTCGGGTCGCTGCGCATCTCGATCGACGACATGCTGTCGCGCCGCGAGATTTCGATGGAAGGCGAGCATCGCGAGGTGCTGGAAACCTACCGCATGTTCGCGCATGACCGCGGCTGGGTCCGGAAGCTCGAAGAGGCGATCCGCAACGGCCTGACGGCGGAGGCGGCGGTCGAGCGGGTGCAGAGCGAGACCAAGGCGCGCATGATCCGCCTGACGGATCCCTATCTGCGCGAGCGCATGCACGATTTCGACGATCTGGCGAACCGGCTGTTGCGTCAGTTGACCGGCTATGGCGCAAAACTCTCTGCCAGCAACTTTCCGAACGATGCGATCGTCGTCGCGCGCGCCATGGGCGCTGCGGAACTGCTCGACTATCCGCGCGAGAATGTGCGCGGCCTCGTGCTGGAGGATGGCGCCGTCACTAGCCATGTGGTGATCGTCGCGCGCGCCATGGGCATCCCGGTGGTTGGCCAGGCGGCAGGCGCGGTGGCGCTGGCCGAAAATGGCGATCCGATCATCGTCGACGGGGAAGACGCGCGGATCCATTTGCGGCCGCTGCAGGATCTCCAGCGTTCCTATGAGGAGAAGGTCCGTTTCCGGGCCCGCCGGCAGGAGCAATATCGTGCACTGCGCGCCGTCGAGCCGGTGACGCGGGACGGCCAGGCCATCAATCTGCAGATGAATGCCGGACTGCTGGTCGACCTGCCGCATCTCAACGAATCGGGTGCTTCCGGCATCGGTCTTTTCCGCACCGAGCTGCAGTTCATGATCGCCTCCACCATGCCCAAGGCGGAGGAGCAGGAGGCGTTCTACCGCAACGTCCTGAAACAGGCGGGCGGGCGTCCGGTGACGTTCCGCACGCTGGATATTGGCGGCGACAAGGTCGTTCCTTATTTCCGCGCGGCGGAGGAAGAAAACCCCGCGCTCGGCTGGCGCGCCATCCGCTTGTCGCTCGATCGCCCGGGCCTTCTGCGCACCCAGCTTCGCGCCATGCTGCGTGCCGCCGCCGGCGCAGATCTGCGCCTGATGCTACCGATGGTCACCGAGGTTTCCGAGCTGAAGGAGGTTCGCGACCTTCTCCAGAAGGAAATCCAGCGACAGTCGAAGATCGGCGACCAGCTGCCGAAGAAGCTGCAATTCGGCGCAATGCTGGAAGTGCCGGCCCTGCTGTGGCAGCTCGACGAGCTGATGGCCGAGGTCGATTTCGTCTCCGTCGGCTCGAACGACCTCTTCCAGTTCGCAATGGCGGTCGACCGTGGCAATGCCCGCGTTTCCGATCGTTTCGATTCGCTCGGTCGTCCGTTCCTGCGCATCCTGCGCGATATCGTACGTGCCGGCGTGCGCAATGACACGACCGTGACGCTGTGCGGCGAGATGGCGAGCAAGCCAATCTCTGCCATGGCATTGCTTGGCATCGGCTTCCGCTCCGTCTCCATGTCGCCGGCGGCGATTGGCCCGGTGAAATCGATGCTGTTGTCGCTTGATGCCGCCAAACTGGAAGCGATGCTGATGCCCGCGCTGGACGATCTGAAGCCGACCGCTTCGATCCGCCAGATCCTCACTGACTTCGCGGCCGAAAACGGCGTTCCGCTTTGAAATTGACTGGAGTTTGAACGGTGGCGAAGCTTCCCGTTGAAAAGATGCGCGAACTCGAACGCCGTTTCGGCGAGATCGAGGCCCGCATGTCGGCGGGGCCGGATTCGGAAACCTATGTGCGCCTCGCCTCTGAATATTCCGAGCTTCAGCCGGTCGTGACGAAGATCCGTGAATACGAGAAGGTCAATGGCGAGATCGCCGACCTCGATGTGCTGCTCAATGACAAGGCGACCGACCGCGAGATGCGCGATCTCGCCGAAATGGAGCTGCCAGACCTGAGGGAACGTCTGGAGGCGCTGGAAAAGGAGATGCAGATCCTGCTTCTCCCGAAAGATGCCGCCGACGAGAAGAGCGCGATCCTCGAAATCCGCGCCGGCACGGGCGGCTCGGAGGCCGCGCTTTTCGCAGGCGACCTTTTCCGCATGTACGAACGTTATGCTGCGGCTCATGGCTGGAAGGTCGAGGTTCTGTCGTCGAGCGAGGGCGAAGCCGGCGGCTTCAAGGAAATCATCGCGACGATCACCGGCCGCGGCGTCTTTGCCAAGCTGAAGTTCGAATCGGGCGTGCACCGCGTTCAGCGCGTTCCGGAAACCGAGGCGAGCGGGCGTATCCATACCTCCGCCGCGACGGTTGCCGTGCTGCCGGAAGCCGAAGAGATCGACATCGAAATCCGGCCGGAAGACATCCGCATCGATACGATGCGCTCGTCCGGCGCCGGTGGCCAGCATGTCAACACGACGGACTCGGCCGTGCGCATCACGCACCTGCCAACGGGCCTTATCGTGACGAGCTCGGAAAAATCGCAACACCAGAACCGGGCCAAGGCCATGCAGGTTCTGCGCTCGCGACTCTATGACATCGAGCGCCAGCGCGCAGACAGCGAACGCTCCGCCGATCGCAAGAGCCAGGTGGGTTCGGGCGATCGTTCGGAGCGCATCCGCACCTACAATTTCCCGCAGGGACGTGTGACCGACCATCGCATCAACCTGACGCTCTATAAGCTCGACCGCATGATGGTCGGCGAGATCGATGAAATCGTCGATGCGCTGGTCGCCGACTACCAGGCCGGCCAGTTGGCGCAGTTGGGCGAACTGGGCCGATGAGCGGCACCAGCCTCGCCGATGCACTGTCCGTCGCGCGGCGCCGGCTTTCAGAGGCGGGCATTGCGGATGCGGCCGGTGATGCGCGCGCCTTGCTCAAGGGCCTGCTGGCATTGACGCCAACGTCTTTCCTGACGGACAGCAACCGCATCCTTGCTCCGGCGGAACAGCAGGCGGTCGATGATGCGATCGACCGGCGCATCCGGCGCGAGCCGGTGCATCGCATCCTCGGTCACCGGGCCTTCTCGCGGCTGGATCTTGCGCTCTCTCCTGAAACGCTGGAACCGAGACCGGATACCGAAATTCTCGTCGATACGCTCGTGCCGCACGCGGAGCGCATCCTTGCCGAGACGGGCCGCTGCCGGATCCTCGATCTCGGCACGGGAACGGGGGCGATCTGCCTTGCGCTGCTCGACCTGGTGCCCGGCGCCGCGGGCGTCGGGGCCGATCTTTCGGCAGGCGCCCTTGAAACGGCGAAGCGCAATGCCGAGATAAATGGGGTCGCCGACCGCTTTGAAGCGGTGGAGAGCGACTGGTTTGCAGCCGTGGCCGGCGCGTTCGACATCATTGTGTCAAATCCGCCCTATATCGTCCGCTCCGTGGTCGGAACGCTGGACGACGAAGTCCGGCTCTACGATCCGGTCCTGGCGTTGGATGGCGGAGAAGACGGGCTTGATGCCTATCGCGCCATTGCCGTCGGGGCGGGCGATCACCTTCGGGAAAACGGCCTGGTGGCTTACGAAATCGGTTACGACCAGAAGGATCAGGTCACCGCGATCATGCGCGAAAAGGGTTTTGCGCGGATTGATGCGGTCCAGGATTTCGGTGGCAACGATCGCGTCCTCGTCTTTTCGAAAGCGGCTATAGTGTAAGTTTGCTGCGCCAGAGCAGCAAATTCCGCAGCCGCAAAGAAAAGGCTTGGAATTGTCCAGGAAGCGGGCTAGGTTGCGGGCACGCACTGGGCAAGAGGTCATGGCACAGAGATTCGTTGCTGCATGACCCGATCTCGAGGGTTTCTCTCTCTGAAGAGTTGCTAGGATTGAAGACTGCCCTGTGCGGGTACCTGTTAATTTGACGTCTTACGGCGACAGGACCACCGACCGGCGTGGTTTGCCCGCGGGTAAGGATGCTTGATCTGGCGTGTCCCGATCAAGCGTGCAGACACATGATCATCAAGACACGATACGTTAGGTGAGTGACATATGAGGCCAGGACAGCAAAACAAGCGCGGCCGCGGGCGTAATAACAATAACAACAATAACAACAGCACAAGCAGCAACCACAACAATCAGCGCAAGGGCGGAAACCCTCTGACGCGGACCTATGACAGCTCGGGTCCGGATGTGAAGATCAGGGGCACCGCCCAGCACATCGCTGAAAAGTACTCGACGCTTGCCCGGGATGCCCAGAGCGCTGGCGACCGTGTCATCGCGGAGAACTATCTCCAGCACGCCGAGCACTATAACCGCATCATCGCCGCCGCACAGGCGCAGATGCAGGAGCGCTTCCCGCGCGATGAGCGCCCCGACAACAACGACCGCAATGATTTCAATGATCGGGACGGATACGACCGCGATCAGGACGAAGTCGATTCGACGGCTGTTGATGCGCCGGCGCCCGTTGCCGTCGTTGCTCCGGTGGCCACCCCTGTCGAACAGCCCGTCGTCGATGGTTCCGGCCCGCAGCCGGTAATCGAGGGCACGCCGGCAGAAGTCTCGCTCGAAGAGGAAGCTGCCGCACCCGCCGGCCGTGCACCGCGCCGTCGCACTGCGGCCCGCCCGCGCCGTCCGCGCCGTGGCGAAGCCGCGGCCGAAGGCGGCGATGCGCAGCCCGCCGGTGAAGCGGCTCCGGCTCTCGAAGCGTCGGAATAACATCCTCTGCCATGCATCGAAGAACCCGGCCTTGTGCCGGGTTCTTGCGTTTTGGAAGGTGCTGCCCACGAAAATTCTCCGCTGGGATTGCGACACTCCCTTTAATTCGGAAAACCCCTCCACCATATTCCTCACAGGCGGTTGACCGGTCTTAAGGCCGGGGAACCGCAGGTATGAAAGGTTCGCCTTGATGGGGGCCTTATCCTAAACGTCGACCGGTGCCTCGAAGGGCCGGCCGAGTACTGGAGGTAGATGATGAATATTGAAAAATACTCCGAGCGCGTCCGCGGATTCCTGCAATCCGCTCAGACAAAGGCGCTGGCGGACGGCCATCCGCAATTCACGCCGGAGCACGTTTTGAAAGTGCTGCTCGATGACGAGCAGGGCATGGCCGCATCCTTGATCGAACGGGCCGGAGGCAGCGCGCGCGATGCGCGGACCGCCAATGACGCCGCCCTTGCCAAGCTGCCGAAAACCACCGGCGGTAACGGTCAGGTCTATCTTTCGCAGCCGCTTGCAAAGGTCTTCTCGACGGCCGAAGACGCCGCCAAGAAGGCCGGCGACAGTTTCGTCACCGTCGAGCGCCTGCTCTTGGCCCTGGCGATCGAGAAATCCGCGGCGACGTCCGAGATCCTGGCCAAGGCCGGCATCACGCCGACCAAGCTCAACCAGGTAATCAACGATATCCGCAAGGGCCGCACCGCCGATACGGCAAGCGCCGAGCAGGGTTTCGATTCGCTGAAGAAATTTGCCCGTGACCTGACGGCCGATGCGCGCGAAGGCCGCCTCGACCCGGTGATCGGCCGCGACGACGAAATCCGCCGCACGATCCAGGTGCTGTCGCGCCGCACCAAGAACAACCCGGTCCTGATCGGTGAACCCGGCGTCGGCAAGACGGCGATCGCCGAGGGCCTTGCGCTGCGCATCGTCAACGGCGACGTGCCGGAAAGCCTGAAGGACAAGACGTTGATGGCGCTCGACATGGGCGCGCTGATCGCGGGTGCGAAATATCGTGGTGAATTCGAGGAACGCCTCAAGGCCGTGCTGACGGAAGTGCAGGCGGAAGACGGCGAGATCATCCTGTTCATCGACGAGATGCACACGCTGGTCGGTGCCGGCAAGGCGGAAGGGGCAATGGACGCCTCCAACTTGCTGAAGCCTGCGCTCGCCCGCGGCGAACTGCACTGCGTCGGCGCCACCACGCTCGACGAGTACCGCAAACATGTCGAGAAGGATGCGGCCCTTGCCCGCCGGTTCCAGCCCGTCATGGTGGAAGAACCGACTGTCGAGGATACGATCTCCATCCTGCGCGGCCTCAAGGAGAAGTACGAGCAGCACCACAAGGTTCGCATCGCCGATGCGGCGATCGTTGCTGCCGCGACCCTCTCCAACCGCTACATCACCGATCGCTTCCTGCCGGACAAGGCCATCGACCTGATGGATGAAGCCGCCGCGCGGTTGCGCATGCAGGTGGATTCCAAGCCGGAAGAGCTCGACGAATTCGATCGCCGTATCATCCAGCTGAAGATCGAGCGCGAGGCCTTGAAGAAGGAAACCGACCGCTCGTCGCAGGACCGGCTCGAAAAGCTCGAGCTCGACCTTGCCTCGCTCGAAGAGCAGGCCGGTGCGCTGACCGCGCGCTGGCAGGCGGAAAAGTCGAAGCTCGGCCGTGCCGCCGACCTGAAGCGTCAGCTTGACGAGTTGCGCAACGAATTGGCCATTGCCCAGCGCAAGGGCGAGTTCCAGCGCGCCGGTGAGCTTGCCTATGGCATCATTCCGAAGCTCGAAAAGGAGCTGGAAGATGCGGAAGGCCGCGATGCCGGCGATGTCGATCCGATGGTGCAGGAAGTCGTGACCGCCGACAATATCGCCCATGTGGTCTCCCGGTGGACGGGCATTCCCGTGGACAAGATGCTGGAAGGCGAACGCGACAAGCTGTTGCGCATGGAAGACGAGCTCGCCAAATGGGTTGTCGGCCAGGGTGACGCCGTGCAGGCGGTTTCCCGTGCCGTCCGCCGCGCGCGCGCCGGCCTTCAGGATCCGAACCGGCCGATCGGTTCGTTCATCTTCCTGGGCCCGACCGGTGTGGGCAAGACGGAACTGACCAAGGCGCTCGCCCGCTTCCTGTTCGACGACGAGACGGCGATCCAGCGCATGGACATGTCGGAATACATGGAGAAACACTCCGTGGCCCGGCTGATCGGTGCGCCTCCGGGCTATGTCGGTTACGAGGAGGGTGGCGCGCTGACCGAATCCGTCCGCCGCAGGCCCTACCAGGTCGTGCTGTTCGACGAGATCGAGAAGGCGCATCCGGATGTCTTCAACGTGCTCTTGCAGGTTCTCGATGACGGCCGCCTGACCGATGGTCAGGGCCGCACCGTGGATTTCCGCAACACGATGATCATCATGACCTCCAACCTCGGCGCCGAATATCTGACGGCGCTCGGCGAGAACGAGGACAGCGACACGGTGCGCGACCAGGTGATGGATGTCGTCAAGATGGCGTTCCGGCCCGAGTTCCTGAACCGTGTCGACGAGATCATCCTGTTCCACCGCCTCAAGCGGTCGGAGATGGGGGCGATCGTGGCCATCCAGATGGAGCGTCTGCGCAAGCTGCTCACTGATCGCAAGATCGTTCTCGATCTCGATGAGGACGCCGTGCACTGGCTGGCCGAAAAGGGCTACGATCCGGTTTATGGTGCGCGTCCGCTCAAGCGGGCGATCCAGAAGCACCTTCAGGATCCGCTGGCGGAAAAGATCCTCGCCGGCGAGATTCCGGACGGCTCGACCGTCAAGGTGACCGCCGGGTCCGACCGGCTGCTCTTCTCGCCGCGCAATGCGACGGTGAGCAAGGCCGCCTGAGATCGGTCATCGATTGGATAAAAACGAAGCGCGGGTCTCGGCCCGCGCTTTTTTGTTTCCGCCAATGTGATGGAAAGCGGGTCAGTGCGTCTCGGCGACTTCCGTCGTTCCTTCGCCACGGCCCAAGAGGTCGTCGATGCGCTTGCGCTCGATTTCGAACTGCGCAAGAGCCTTGCCTTCCAGCGACTTACCACCGGGCAGGCGGATTTTCAGCGCGTCCACCTTGTTGCCGTTGACGATCAACTCGTAATGCAGGTGCGGGCCGGTCGAAAGACCGGTCGTGCCGACGAAGCCGATGACCTGGCCCTGGCGCACTTTCGCGCCCGGCTTGACGCCTTTGGCGATGGCGCTCTGGTGATTGTAGGACGAGACATAGCCATTGGCATGGCGGATAAGCGTCTGGTTGCCGTAGCCGCCGGAATCCCAGCCGGCCTTTTCGACCACGCCGTTGCCGGCGGCGATGATCGGCGTGCCGCGGGGTGCGGACCAGTCGACGCCGGTATGCATGCGCGAGAAACCGAGGATCGGATGGCGCCGCATGCCGAAGCCGGAGCGGAACGTGCCGTTCGGGACCGGATTGCGCAGCAGGAACTGCCGGATGCTTTTGCCGTCCTGGTCGTAATAGTCGACCGCGCCATCATCTGCATTCTGGAATCGGTAGACGCGGGTTTCCGTGTCGCCGAACTTCGCGTCGAGGAAGAGTATTTCCGAGTCTTCCGTCGCCGTGCCGTTCTCCCCGGTGACGGAGAAGAAGGCTTCCAGCGTGTCGTTCGGGCGAAGCTGCGCCTGGAAATCGACATTGCTGGCGAGGATGCGAATGACCTCTGCCGTCATGTCCCTGCCCATGCCGTAGGACAGCGCCGCACGATAGATGCCGTCATAGACACGCGGCAGGTCGCGTCCGGCGATGATCGCGGGACGGCCATCGTCGTCGAAGGCCGTCGCCACGGCGTCGAGGACCGGTGGTTCGGCGCCGCTGACGAAGCGGCCGCTGTCGTCGAGTGCCGCCGTCATCACATGGTGACCGCGCGAATAGACGCTGGCCCGGACGATGCTCGCTTCCTTGCCCTTCTGTGAAATGCAGATGCGCAGCACATCGCCTTCGGCGAGTTCCTTGCTGCCGAGTTGACCTTCGAGATAGGCGGACAGGTCGTCGGCCTGGGCTTTGGTGTAGCCGGCAGCCGTCATGAGCTCGCCGATTTCGGCGGCGCGGCGCACGGGGATCACGTCGTCGGCATATTCCGTGTCGTCAGGGGTCAGCGTGTCGAAGGTCGACACGCTCATGTTCTCCTCGACGACGCGGGCCGTCAGCCCCTGCAACAGGTCGAGTTCGGACGATTCGGAAGCGAAGCGTTGCGGGTCGACATAGGAAAGTGAAGCCACCTGCGTGTCGCCGTCCGTCAGCACCGAGCCGTTGGTGCGGACATTCTCCTCGACTTCCTCGATCGACATCTGGTCGGCATAGTCGAGTGCCGAGCCGTCCGTCGGGAAAGCATCGGTTTGCAGCGCGACTTCCGATTCCACGTCGGAACCATAGATCGTGCCCATGCGCGAGGCGGGCGCGGCATCCTTGCCATTGGTGGAGAAGATCGCGAGCGGATCAAAACGCGGATAGTCATCACCGGTCGTGTGGTTTGCGGCAAGCGCCATCTTCACATGGGCGAAGGGCTGGCGGCGCACCACTTCCTTCTCGCCGTCATGGATCATGGTGGAGATTTCCATGATCTTCTTGTCGGCGGGTTTCGCGACGATCGAGGTTTCGATGACGCGTTCGCCGCGCTTCGCGCTCTCGCCCGTCTTGTTCGGGGAGGCGAGTGCTGCAAAGGCTTCGGCCGGAATGGCGAGCTGCTGGCGCCCGTCGAGCGCTGCGAAGAGGGCGACCCCCATAAGGATGGAAGAGGTGATGCCGGTCAGGAACGTGCCGGACAGCCAACGCAGGGAAATTTCGCGACGGTCGGGCGCCTTGCGCCCATCGGCGAGGATCGGCGGTTCGTTGCCGAGGGATCGGGTCATGTTCCGGTCGGTGGTCATGCCGATTGTGCTTCGCCCTGTATCACTGGTTTTTGTTGTTAGCGCGGGACCATGCACGCACGAGGGCATGCGAGTCAAATCACGCGGGTTGCTGACATCCCTCTAGACGTGCGGAATGTGAAAATCTGAGGGCAATCACGGCTATTTACCGTTCCCGCCCTATGAAAGTCCCGGAAATCCGGGGGAAATGAAAATGCGGACTGCTTTTCCGAAGAAATTTTCAAAAAAATGTCACATGGCCTGTTGACGTACGGCG
>NZ_WUMK01000011.1 GCF_009827055.1 Shinella kummerowiae | reverse complement strand
GTCACCCCGCCAGAGGGGTCAATATTCCACACGATGACGTAATTGCTGCCGGCATGTCCCAGTCGCCACTGTGGTGGCAGACTGGTCCCAGTGTCAACGGGAGGACATCACGATGAAACAGTATGTCGGATTGGACGTCTCACAGAAGGAGACTTCGGTTTGTGTCGTTGACGAGAACGGCCGACTGATCTTCGAGGGCCGGGCGAAGTCGGATCCCGGAGCCTTGGCCGCTCTGCTGGCGAAGAAGGCTCCTGATGCGGAACGAGTTGGCTTCGAGACCGGTGCTATGTCGAGCTGGCTCTGGCATGAATTGAAGCGGATCGGCGTGCCGGTGGTCTGCATCGACGCGCGACACGCCCACGCTGTGCTGTCAGTCCGAATGAACAAAAGCGATGAGAACGACGCGCGTGGCTTGGCCGAGCTCGTTCGCATCGGATGGTATCGCGAGGTTGCAGTGAAGAGCGAGGCCAGTCAACAGGTTCGGTCACTGCTGGTTTCGCGGTCCCGGCTCGTAACGATGCGACGTGATCTCGAAAATCAGGTTCGATCGATGTTGAAAGAATGCGGGTTGCTCTTCTCTCGTGCCATCGCAGGACAATTCCAGCGATGCGTCACCGAATTGACCGGGGACGGCCACGCGCTCTGGCCGGTCTTGCTGCCACTGCTTTCCGTGCATGGGTATGTTTGTCGAGAGCTTGCGGGTTTGGACCGTCAGGTTCGACTGATGGCTCGCGCAGACGACACGACCAAGCGACTTATGACTGTGCCGGGCATCGGTGTGGTGACGGCACTGACCTTCCGCCATACCATCGACGACCCGTCTCGCTTTCGAAGCGCAGCCTCCGTGGGAGCCTATTTGGGCCTGACGCCACGCCGTAAGCAATCGGGTGAAACGGACACTGTCGGCCAAGTCTCGCGATGGGGCGATCGCCTGCTGCGAACTTATCTCTTCGAGGCCGCCAGCGTATTGCTCCATCGGACAAAGCGGTGGTGCGCGTTGAAGGCCTGGGGACTGCGGTTAGCGAAACGCAATGGCATGAAAAAAGCCCAGGTGGCGGTCGCGCGAAAATTGGCCGTTATCCTGCACTGCATCTGGATTGACGGGACCTCATTCCAGTGGAGCAAGGAACCCGCCTGATCGCCTACATACCTAAACCCAAAATCGCAGGGCTGAATTGGCCTGTGATGTCCCGCCGGGACGGTGGTTGTGGTGACCTCGTTGTTTCGGCTGCTGGCGGTTACGACCGTACAGCGCTCCACACGTTGAGGCATCCGACCCGAACATCATCATGAGGCCATGACCTCGAAAAGGACCATGACCCCGGCACGGACAAAACAGATTTGACTAAGTCCCGCAATTAAAGGGCCGAAA
Organism: Shinella kummerowiae; assembly: GCF_009827055.1. Classification (GTDB taxonomy): domain Bacteria; phylum Pseudomonadota; class Alphaproteobacteria; order Rhizobiales; family Rhizobiaceae; genus Shinella; species Shinella kummerowiae. The sequence continues at coordinate 247,003 of NZ_WUMK01000011.1, read as the reverse complement.
CACAGCCAAAGCTTCTTCAACCGTCTGCAGCCCATAGACAAACTCACGGCTCCGCGGGTTGTTGGGTTCATAGCTTCTGACATTCACTTTCCGGTCGGAACTCCGGCCTAAGAGTGCCGCAATCGCCTCCTTGGGACTTTCAAAACGATGGTTCTCTTCAAAACCCGCGATCCTACAGTAGCTCTGTTTAAGGTGATCACCCGCCGGCCGGAAAGCCACAAATTGTGCGATATTCGCTGTTGCGGCTAAGGAGTTTAGAATTTCGTCTTTGTGTAGCGCCATACTGCAACCGTGCCCGTTCGGAGTCGTCCTGCCCGCTCTTACAGATTCTAGCGCCGTCGCAACACCCCCTGACAGTAAAGCGATGTCGCCTGTAGACGATGTTCAAGCTGGCGGTATGTCATGATAAGCGAGAATGGTCCGCAGGTCGCGCCTCTATTGGCCTCAACAGGCTGGTACATGGCGTATGGTTCGATAAGGTCCGCTTGCCAACGCTAGTCGCATCCACCAAACCCGCACCTTAAGGTGTGTATACAGACCGTCGCCGACATCCTTGAGCGGAAATGCACTAAGGTGCCTGTTTTGGGATGACGAGAAAGCCGATAACGCCTGGCCTCCACTCAAAGATGCAGCCGGCGTCTCTTTGGTTCAGCAGTAGCATATCCCACCGCGACTTGAGCATCAGAGAAGCCCCCACGCCCGAAACCTCCCCCTCCCGGTCATCTCCCGGAGACCGAGCTCCAAAACAATCCGCCGCGCCGCCTGCAGCGTGACCCCGAGCGTCTTGGTGACCGTGCCGGCATGAACGAGCGGCGTCGCCATGACGAGGTCGACAAGCTCCGGCAGCTTTGAAGACGTCCGTCTTCCGGACAATTTGCGCTCCATCATTTTTCGCGCGAGCGCCAGCCGGTCGTGTTCTTTCAGGCCGATCTCGGCCGCTGCAACCAATCCGTCGGCAATGGCCATCAGCCGGACGTCTCGGCTGCGATGCCGGCGCCGATCGACCGGAATGGTTTTCAGGCCGAGATTGATGGCGGCGAGATGCGCGCCGGTCGTGACGCCGGCTTGGCGCAGGATCGAGGCTGCGAGGTGCCGGCCGAACCAGGGCGCATGCTGCAGCACCTCGAGCGTGTTCCAGGCATCGAGGGCGAAGATGGCCTGCAGCACCGACAGCAGAAAATCCGTTTGCCGCAGCACGCTGTGCCATTGCTCCAGCCGCGCGTCCTCGTCCCAGTCGAGATCGTAGACGAGTGGGTCACGATCCCGCGACCGACTTGTCGGTTCGGCAGCCTTTTTCAGTGCCGCTTCCGAGCGCGCCAGCACTGCATCGATGGCGGCGAGCTCGGCGTCGAGGACGCTAGCGTCGTCATCCTCCCCCTCCCCTTCTCCGGCCGCATCGGCATGCACGGAGACGCTTTCACGCTGAACGCCACCGTCCTCACCAACTGATGGTCCAGGCCATGCCTGGCCGCGCAGGCTGCGGAGGCCGTCCGGCGACAGCGCCCAGCTGGGGGGCTGCGCCGCGATCCGCCGGCGGGTGCGCAAGACGTCGCGAGCGATGGTGAGTTCGTGGGTCGGGGTGCGGATGTCGTGGCTGGCGTCGTGCAGGACGAGGTCCTCGAGATGGACAAGCTCGCCGTCGATCCAGAGCGAGGCGCAGGCGTCGGCGAAATTTTGGCGTTCGAGGAAGCCGTTTCCGACCTCGGAACGGGCGATGCGCTCGTCGAGCCGGGCGAGCGCGGTTCCTGCCGCCGAGGCGGGCTTGAGCAGGGTCTGGATGGTTAATTTGGCGAGATCGTAAGACATTGAAATCATGGTAAATGATTTGCTAAAGTAACTCTATCTATAGGTTAGGGTTTCTCACTTGGTATGCTTGTGGGTTGGTCAATCTACCATCGATAACTGTCGTTTATCGATATTTAAATTGAAAACACAGAGAGTCTGCCTCCGAAACTATTCTTTATTGAACTGTGGATTTTCGCACGAAATCATGCAGACTCGGCTGCGTAGCAATAGATAATCCACCTAGCGCGGCACCTATTATTCAGATAAAACGTCGGTCAACTTGATGAAATGAATCCGCAGCCATATTTCCTAGCAGCAACACCCGCCTCATCACCGATATCCATGATACACTCTTTGTTAAATGACACGCCCTATCCCCGCTCGCCCTCGGCATGGTGCCGAGCGAACGGGAATGCATGCATGTCAAAATCAGACCTTTCATCACGTCATTTTCAGAGCAAAATCTCGAAATTCTGCGAGCTGCGCATCGCGCCAATCTCGTCGAAACGCACGTTAAGCAACGTCGAAGCGTACCTCGTCAAACTCATCTCTCATCGCAGGGCACCACCCCTCCTGAACGGTCGCATTGATTGGGCAGAAATCGCTCGCGCTTGTCGGCTCGGTGGCGAACTGACAGGCGATCTGAAAAAGCAAATCCGCATTGCCCTGGATGCGATCCTCCGATGGCTGGGTGCGCCAGCCGCCGCGGAAGACGTCCGCTCGACGAAACAGGCATCCCGATCTAGCGGAACCGACCGGCAAGAATATACGGTCGTAGCCTCTACGGCCCGGAAGCCTAGACTTGATGGTGATGACAATCTTCGCGCTCAAGCCGCCTCACGCAGGAGAGGACCAGAGCCAAAGCCCATCCAATCGTTCCCGGATCCGTTGTTCGAGGCGAGCGAAGATCCTGCTGCGTTTCAGGATGCGCTGATCTATCAGATGCGTCGTTTTGGCGAGAATTATTGGCAGCTCTACCGCGCCGTCGTTCGCCTCGGCGAAACGTTCGACCATAAGACCATGTTGTCCTGGATCCAGGGCGACCGCGTGCCGCGCTCCGTCGCCAGCTTTGAGATCCTCGCCCGCATTGAGCGACGATATCGGCTGCCCGCAGGATACTTCAAGGCGAAACTGCCCTATCAGTCCCGCTCTTTGCTTGGTCACGACCTTGGCGACATCAGCCCCGCGGAGCGACGCCGGATTTCATTGCACCTTCCTGACGATTTCAGCAGCCTGCCGTTCAGCAAGCGAGAGGAAATCCTCGACTGGGTGCGCCGGGTGATTATTTCAGGATCAACCGACTATCGGCGCTATCAGGCGGCAGCCAGCAAGCAGCGCTATGCCATCCGCTTTCCAGGCGTCACCTATGGCGGAGGATCGCTTGCACCTCGCGTGAATAGCCTCACCGCCGGCGCCAACAACAATGTTGCGGAAACCTTCGAGGACCCGGATCTCCTGTCCGGCGTCGTCGATGCGCCACCACGGCTCGCAATGGAAATGGCCGACCTGATCCGGTTCAAGACCTCGACACTGACGGCGATCGGTTTCCAGCGGAATGGGGTATGGGGCGAAGAAACCGCCTCGCAGAAGATCGAGCATCTCGGCCTGATGTTCGGCGCGCTGGCCGCCTCCCCTGCCGGCGTCGTCAAAGGTCGCGGCGTGCCGCTTAGCCAGTTGACCTTCGGCCTGCTGGTTTTCCCGGGCGTCTGGGACTGGTACCTGCAATGGCGAGAACAGCGCCGCGGCTTCTATACCAAGTGGGAAGAAGACATGCTGATGGTCGCCCAGGCCCTCACCCGCTCCGAGGTTGGCTGGATCCGCCAGCATCCCGAACTCTTGAAGAATGTGCGGCCGATCGATGGGCTCATTGCGCCGGAAGAGATCGAGTTTGCTGCTCGGGACTGGCATGGTGCCTGCGATGCGTTTCATCGGCATGCTGCCAATCGCTCGAAAGAGATCCAACGGGTGATGCGCGTGCATCGCGACCCCTTCGAACCGATCATGTGTGTTCTGGAGGCCGACAGTCCGCTTGCCGAGTATCGCAAGATCACCGACGAAATCTTGAACCGCATGCCTGACGAGAACCGATACCCGCGTGCGGCCGCGGAAGCCGTTCGATCCTTTCTTCTGCTTCGCCTTGGCCTGCACCTCGGGCTTCGGCAAAAGAACCTTCGCCAGCTCCGCGTCTGCCCGCGCCATCATTTCCCGACGTCCGAGCGGCGCCTCGAAGACATGAAATGCGGCGAACTGCGCTGGAGCGACCGCGAACAGGGATGGGAAGTGCTGATCCCATCGGTCGCCTTCAAGAACTCCGGCTCGTCTTTCTTCGGGCAGAAGCCGTTTCGTCTCATCCTCCCGGACCTGCTCGACCTCTACAAATACCTCGAAGCCTATATCGATTGCCATCGCGGCGTATTGCTCGGTCCGGCGAAGGATCCCGGTACCTTGTTCGTGAAGACAGTGAAGTCGACGAGCGTCGATGCAGCATACGACTCGACCAAGTTCTACGAAGCCTGGCGGACCGTGATCCAGCGGTACGGCATCTACAATCCCTATACCGGTCGCGGCGCCATCAAGGGCTTGCTACCGCATGGCCCTCATAATCTTCGCGACATCCTGGCAACCCATATTCTCAAGCAGACTGGCTCCTACGAGCAAGCGAGCTATGCGATCCAGGATACGCCGGATGTGGTGCAGCAGCACTATGGTCGGTTCTTGCCACAGGACAAAGCTGCACTGGCAGCCAGGATCTTGAACCAAGTCTGGGAGGCCGCATAGGTCAACCACCGTCCTGAGTGCAGCGCCTCCAAAGCCAGAGTGGATACGGGATCACCTCCGCATCCGTCTGGCAAGCACAGCGCGCCACGCTGGGCGCACATGAGCGGCTCTTGTAGATCGTGGACTGAACACCTGAAACCACGTGTGTCGATGCTGAGAGGCTTCAACGATATTCAACCTTTTCGCCTCCGGGCCTCCGGTATCGGTGAGATGGCACGCTCGCATAATATCAGCTGCGGGTTTCAGTTATTGCAGTTAGACGCCCCCGCGACTATATTGCCGTCAAGGAGACAGCATCATGGCCAGCCAGATCATTCACTTCGCCGGGTTGTCGGATCGGGACCGCAGGGCAGCCTCACCGCTGCCCAAGCTTACTGCTGGCGATAGGCTCGAGCTTCACGTCCACCACGAGGGCGGTCGTGAACAGAAGCTCTCGATTCCCCCCTCGGCTGCTGCCGCGGTTGAAGCCCTACTGGCGCATATGCTGCGTGGGGAGCGCGTTGCCGTTCTTGCTGAAGACCAAGAACTCAGCCCAACCGAAGCATCTGCCATCCTGGGCATCTCCCGTCCACTCGTCGTCCTGCGGATGGACCGGGGCGATCTGCCGTTCCGTTACGTGGGTAAGCATCGCCGCGCCCTTTTGAAAGACGTACTCGCGCTGAAATCCAGGCTCGACACCCGTCAGGCCGCGATGGATGCGCTTGCCGACGACACAGAGGACCTCATTCAGACCCATGGCCTCTAAACCGCCCGTCGCGGTCTATGATGCCTGCGTCCTCTATCCCTTCCATCTACGCAACGTCCTGATCCAGTGCGCCTTCGACGGTCTCGTCGAGGCACGCTGGACGGACGACATTCATGACGAGTGGATTCGCAATCTCGCAGCCAACACGCAGGCATTGCCCATCGAACGCCTGATAGCCACGCGAAACAGGATGAAGGCCGTCCTGCCGGATGCGGACGTCTCCGACTATCACCGCTTGATCCAGAACCTCCGCCTACCTGACCTTGACGACCGGCACGTTCTGGCAGCCGCCATCGCTGGGAAAGCCTCCCTTATCGTTACTTGGAATCTCAGGGACTTTCCGGCAAGAGACCTTGCTTCCTACGGTCTAACCAGCCAGTCTCCGGATGATTTCCTCATCGGTCTGCACGCGGCGTTTCCCGAGGCGCTGATGTCCAGCATCAAACGAGCCCGGCACAATCTCCGCAAGACAATGCCGTCCGTCGAAGCCTTCATCGACGGACTTCAACAAAGTGGCCTGAAGGCGTTTCCGGCGCTGCTTCGCCAGAATATCGACGAGCTGGCCTGAACCGATGCGGCCATAAAGCGCGTGATACGAAGACTCTCCGCGCACCTAATCATAATCTATTCTTCCTCGCCCTCGACTGCCACCAAGACTTCCTCCTGCACGCCCTTGCGGCTGAGCAGCCCGGCATCCTCCAGCGCCTCGACATCCGGCAGGTCACGCAGCGTCTGCAGGCCGAAGGCCGACAGGAAGTGTTTCGTCGTGACATAGGTATAGGGCGCACCCGGCGTCGGGCTGCGTGGACCAGAGGCGAGGAAGTTGGCGTTGCGCAGGCTGGCGATCGTGTCGCGGCTGACCTCCTTGCCGAAGATTTTTGACAGGTCGCCGCGGGTGGTCGGCTGGAAATAGGCGATCGCCATCAGCACCATGGCCTCGAAGTCGGACAGCGCCGGCGCCGCGCTGCGCGTCGATGCCTGAGACGCCCTAATCGGAACGGCGAAACGCGAACGCGTTCGGTGCTGCCAGCCGCCGGCGACGAAGACGATCTCATAGGGCCGGTCACGCAATTCCGCGCACAGGTCGTCGATCAACAGGTCGATGCTACAGTCCTTGCCGACGACGCGCGCCAGCGTCTCGCGGCCGACCGGCTCGGCCGCGGCGAAGATTACCGCCTCGACGCGCAGCATCCATTCGCGCCAGCGCAGCTCCGGCGGCACGTCCGCCAGCTCCCGATCCAACAAGCGTTCGCTTGTGTCCTTCGTCCGAGAGATTCGTGTTTTGCCCGCTGCCTCCGGTTCAGCCATCGTCACAGTCCGTAGATCCGAAAGGCGCTGCGGCCGGACAGTTCCCGCACGGCGCCAAAGCCTTCCAGCCGGTCGAACAGCCGGGTCGCCGCCCAGCGCGAGAGCTTGCTGCCGGGCGCCGAGGCCGCCACGGCGTCCTCATCGAGCAGGGCTTGAATGACGGCGCCAGCGCCTTTCGTGCGAACCTTTGGCGCGGCGGCACACAGCGTCTCGGCACGCCGCGCGATCTCACTGGCGGTGCGCAGCGCCGTGCCCGCTGCCTCGGTGAGGGCAAGGCAGACGGCGCGGGCGAAGGCCGGCTCGCCCGGGCGCACGCGGCCCCTGCCCCCAAGCGTCTTGAAGGCCGGCCCATAGCGCTCGGCCATCAGCAGCGGCACGGCACAATCCCATTTCAGCAGCGCGGCGATCAGCAGGTCGGCCAGCATCCAGGCAAGCGGTTCGGCGTCCGGCCGCACCGCATGGACGGCCGTGACCAAGTCCGCCGCGGCGAACGGCGCGGGACGGCCGGACTGAAGCACGTCGTCGGCATGATCGACGGCCGCGGTGAGCCGATCGTCCCAGGCGAGCCCCAACAGATCGGCAAGTTCCGCCACCGCCTTTGAGGAAAACGCGGGTTTTCGCGTGGCAAGCCTTTTGAAGGCCAAAAACACCTTTCCGGCCGGGCCGGGATCGTCGCCTGCGGCGGTGAGCAGAACGGCATCGCGCAACGCCGCCTCGTCCTCGCTGCGCCCCATCAGCCGGACCGCGGCGGCGGCACATTTGAGGCCCTGGCGGGATCGCCAGCAGCCGGCCCAAACGGGTGTGGAGCGGACAAGATCGTCGAGCGATTTCAGGGCGATGCCGGCGGCGAAGGCGGCGGCAAGCGCGTCCGGCTCGCAGCCACGCGGTAGGGTCCAGCCGGGCAAGGCGGCCGGGAGTACCGGCGAGGCGACGAGAGGAGTGACGGGCGAATCCATGGCCGCCATCCTATAGTGGATGCGCGGTTTATGCTATAGATTGCGACACAAACCGCACGGCTTGTCCTTCCTATATAATGATGGATAAGTTTGCATTATCGTTCATTTTAGTCATTATAGAGGAATGACGCAAATCAGCGACGAAAACAGCGAATTTCACCCTCCGGAAAGCTCTGCGCCGCCGCACAGCACGGCAGTTTCCGCTGGTGTTTCCGCCGCCGCGGTGTCGACCGGCCTCCCCTCCCCTCTTGCCGAGGCCAATGCCGGCCTGCCTGCGCATCTGCAGGACCTCACCGAGCGCGCGCGCGGCTACGTCGAAGCCGCCAGTTCGGCCAACACGCGGCGGGCATACGCGGCGGACTGGAAGCATTTTTCCGCCTGGTGCCGGCGCCAGAACTTTTCGCCCCTCCCCCCCGATCCACACGTCGTCGGGCTCTATATCACCGCCTGTGCCGTTGGCACCGCATCCGGCAGTGCCGTTGGCACTACGAAACGCGGCGGGAAACCCGACAGTGTTTCGACCATCGAGCGCCGGCTGGCCGCCATCGGCTGGAATTGTGCGCAGCGCGGCACTCCACTCGACCGTACGGACCGGGCGATCGCCACCGTGATGGCCGGCATTCGCAGCCGCCACGCTGTCCCGCCCCGGCAGAAGGAAGCCATCCTGCCAGAAGACCTGATCGCCATGCTGGAAACACTGGACAGGGGAACGCTGCGCGGCCTTCGAGACCGGGCGATGCTGCTCCTCGGTTTCGCCGGCGGCCTGCGCCGCTCGGAAATCACCGGCCTCGACCTCGGCCGTGACCAGACAGACGATGGCCGCGGCTGGGTTGAGATCTTCGATAAGGGTGCGCTACTCACCCTGCGCGGCAAGACCGGCTGGCGTGAGGTCGAAATCGGCCGCGGTTCGTCCGATGCCACCTGCCCTGTCGCCGCGCTCGAAAGCTGGATCAAGTTCGCCAAGCTCATCAAAGGCCCCCTCTTCCGCCGGGTGACGGGGAAAGGCAAGGATGTCGGGCCGGACCGGCTGAACGATCAGGAGATCGCGCGCCTCGTCAAGAAGACCGCAGTCGCCGCCGGCGTGCGCGGCGATCTCAGTGAGATCGAGCGGGCTTTCAAGTTTTCCGGCCACTCGCTGCGCGCTGGCCTCGCCTCGTCGGCTGAAGTTGATGAGCGCTACGTCCAGAAACAATTGGGCCATGTCTCCGCAGAGATGACACGTAGGTACCAGCGGCGGCGTGATCGCTTCCGCATCAACTTGACCAAAGCAGCAGGGCTATAGTGTCCACTCAGGCACATCCCAAAATTACCCGTTTTGCGACCTTGCAGAAGTCGTACGCTAAACCCAAACTTTAATCGGGATTTTCACAACAAAAGAAACGGGAACGTCATTGGTAATTGATGTCGAGTTGGAACGCCTTCCAAGCGACGATGTGCAGCGCTTAATTGGCGAAAGTCTGGACCTATTCAACGCTCAGAAGGCGGGCCCAGATAATGCAGAGCATTTGTGGGTATCGCCCGCGATAGCGGTGGAGGCCTGAAGGGTCGCATATTTCACTCGTGGCTTTTCATTGACTGATTATGGTTGTCTCCAGCGGCTAGAGGCCAACGTCTGGGCAATTCAGCTGCTAGACAGATCGGGAGACGGCCGTGAAGCAACCTGGGTGCATGGGTGCTTAAGTCGACACCTTCAGTTTTCAAGCCCCAGATTTCTATCGCAACAACGGTTGCGAAGAATTCGGTCGGATCGAGGGGTTTGTCCTGGCCATGCTTGCATCTGGCTCAAAAAGACATTCGATTCGTCGCAAAATTCCTGATTGTGCGACACTACAGAAGTCGGTTTAACATATCGAGCAAAACCCGGGAGATTTGCCAAGGCAAGAAGGAGTTCAAGACGTACATGCGCTTTTTTCCTGTTTTCTCAGGTGCGATACTATCAGTTCACTTGGCAATGGGTGTTGCATGGGCGGTTCCCGGAGATAAGACGCGCGACTGGAAATTCAGCGGTTTTGAACTGATCGAAGCACTCGAAGGCAGATCAAGCGATGAAATGTCTGGTGAGGCCGACCCCAGTCGGCCGAAAGCCCGCGCCGTTGCCTATATCGCCGGTGTCGCAGACGCCACGAGGGGCACGCGATGGTGTGGAGCCGGCACTGTCCTCCCTCATGAGCTTATTGACCGGGTTTATACCTATCTTCAGTCCCTTGCGTCAGCTCGCCTGAAAAGAAGCGCATCGTCGCTTGTGGTCGAAGGATTAGCTGGGGCGTTTCCGTGTCGCGCAAACTGAGGGAACGTCGCGACGGATGCAGGTTTTGATTGCTCCTGAAGAGACAAGAGGATGAACACGATGCTCACGGACAAGCTCTCCCCCAAGTACGCTCCTTACACATTCGATGGACTACCGGTGCTCTACGGCGTAGACGGGTTTTGGGAAACCGCGCTCCCGATGCCACAGACATCGACGCTCTGGCATTCTCTCGTTGCCCTGCCTCACCCCGGCCGAGGCTATTCCAGCTTCGCCGAACCGGGCGAGGTGCCTGTTTCTTTTGAGAACGACGATGGCGAAGGCGCCTCCCCGGATCCCATCATGCTTGAAACGGCACGGTGGCTTATAAAAAACGATGAGCAAGTGGAGCGGGTCATTATCGAGACGATTTTGAGCGACATGCCAAGGCTGCGCGCCATTCAAAACGGCATCGTATTGGGGAACGACGATAAGCCGCTTCCGGACGTCTGTGACGAGCCGATGCTTCGTCAAATGGTCCGACTGCTTCATCTTACGCTGCCCCCTATTCAGGGGAAGCTTCCCTATTTCGGGGCGGAACTAGCTTGCACGTGGGATCGGGAACATGGATACGGCATCATGTTTCACGGCACCAACATTGTGAAGTCCGGTGGAGGCGATATCCCGAACCTGTCGTGGATCGCCAACCGCCACGCCGAAGGACGCATGTAGAATTGTATGTCGCGTATTGGGCAGAACGCTGCTAAATATGGCGGGCTTGTTGCCGGCATCGATCCCTCACCCTCCGAGGTTACTCCTTTTTGAGCAAGACGACCCTGCATGGATCAGCCGCTTTGTCGATTTCGTTCTGGACACGATCGACGGGCAAGTCGGGTTTGTGAAATTCCAGAGCGCCTACTTTGAGGCATGCGGCTTTGCCGGCCTCGCGGCCCTGCGGCAGCGCTTGAGACGTGGATCCGTTTTGCCAGGCTCCGCAAAGGCCCCCTCTTCCGTCGCGTGAGCGGAAATGGCAAGGCATCGCGTCCTCGGTCGAGGTCGAGGTCGAGGTCGACGAACAGTATATGCAAAAGCATCTCGGCCATGCTTCGGCCGAGATGACCCGCCGTTACCAACGCCGGCGCGACCGGTTCAGGATCAATCTGACCAAAGCCGCCGGCCTGTAGAAGAAGCACCTCCCCCTGCGGTCTTATGAGATTTATTGGGCTCAGGATTCCTACGGCAGAATGAGACCGCGTCCTTTCGTCTTAAAATCTTTTCGACTCCCAGTGGCAGGCTGCCGGCGCCATTTGCAGGGCTCTCCCTCTCGTTTTGCATTGGTGATATGAGGGAGCGATGCGGCACGCGCGACGGAGATGGGACAGGGGAAGACTTGCCTTTCTGGCCGCAGGCTGGCTTGCCTCCAGCATACCAACGGATGCCGCGATCGCCCAGATTGAATGGCGCGCGCCGCCTTGTGCTTACTCAATAGCCACCAGCACCGGAACGCTCTGCGTCCGCAAGGCCAGCTTCAATCGGGACATATGCAGGGCGCTAGCTCGCTTCGCAGGCGAGAACGATCTACCGCCAGATTTCTTTGCGCGGCTGATCTGGACGGAAAGCCGGTTCCGTCCAGATGCGGTCAGTCCGAAGGGCGCGGAAGGAATAGCGCAATTCATTCCCTCCACCGCAAGACTGCGCGGCCTATCGAACAGTTTCGACGCTTTGGAGGCATTGAAGAAGTCGCTGAGTATCTCGATGACCTGCGAGATCGCTTCGGCAACCTCGGCCTGGCCGCCGCCGCCTACAATGCCGGCGAAGGCGGACTGCAGACATTCCTGAAAAACGGAAGCCTGCCGCAGGAGAACCGCAACTACGTCCTTGATATCACGGCTCATGCGGCCGAGGACTGGCGCGACAACCCGCCTGCAGCCATCGATCTGCGCCTCGACGGGCAGAAGTCCTTCGAGGACGCCTGCATCGCACTTGCCGACACGCGGCGCCTCAAGGCCTTGGAATTTGAAGCGGAAGGCGTCTGGGCGCCGTGGGGCGCGCAACTGGCGGGGCATTTCCAGAAGCCGGTGGCAGTCAGACTGTTCCTGTCTACTGTTCGGTCCCTGCCCGCGCCGCTGAACAAGGAAAAGCCGCTGATCCAGAAGGAACGCAACCGTGCCTTCGGGACAAGGGTGCGATATACGGCCCGTATCGGTCGCCCGACCCGGCAGGAAGCCGAGGCGGTATGCCGTGAAGTGCGCAAGAGCGGCGCCGCATGCATCGTCTTCAGGAACTGACCGGGACCCGCGGTTCAGCAAATTACACGCGCGGTCGCGGTGACTTGAGGACTGATAAAATTCGCCACGCGCGCCAAAGCCACTCCTCCGTTGCGCAATCGAGATAAGAATGATGTCGGGCCGGGACGCCTGAACGAGCAGGAGGTCGTCGGCCTCGCAGACACAGTTTCGTTCCGCGCCCACTTCCCACCCTTTTTGCGGTGCGCTCTGGACACACACTAGGCATGAATTGCCAACCGGCGGAGAACCGTAATCGCAAGCCCCGCGATGGAGGCAGTTTGTATCAGCGCCATGGGAGCAGCTCGATTATCTTCAGCGATGTCAAGCGAAGTCGATATCCCGCCTCGCCCGACCAAGATCTCGGGCCTTTTTTCGGATTTCGCGGTCTCGACCTTTGCAAGCGAGGCTTTTAAAGGTGTGGCACCGACCGGACCACACCCGATGCCGACGACACCTGTCTTGGCAACCGTGTGGAAAGGCGGCAGCGTTAATTGCGAGAGGTCAGCGGTGATCTAGACGCATTTTGTAAGTGGCAACGCTGCGGCAAAATACAGGTTTGCGAATGGCTGGGCAACAGCGTATTCGCCTTAGCTGCATCTGGGTCTGGCGTCAGCTATCTCTTCCAGATTCCAATAGGCCCCGAGATCGATGATCTTCATGAGCGTTCCTTGCTCAGCGTATCTGTCGGCCCGATCGGCGAGGTGGCCTAACCCATGTGCGCCGTTCGTGGCGACACGTCTGCAGTACGCTAGCAGCGCCTGCTGATCGTCGCTTTGACCGCCGACGACATCGGATTGGACTGTTTTGAGGACAAGTCGTTTCTCAATTTCAACCCGACGGATTTGACACCGTGCCGCTCGAGAACCACTTTCTTTCCGATTGGGCGCGGCCGTGTGGAGCTCTTCGTCATAATAGGGGTTCTGGAGGGCGACCAGCTCCAGATCGGCTTCATTCCCCGGCCATACGCCGATTGAACGAGGAACAACCGAAAACGATCTGACGGTGCGTCGACCAGGGGAAGCCATCGCATCGGCAGATGCCAGCATCGACGCACCGTTCCCTGGTTCTTCTTGACGAATCACGGCCGGTATATCATCGCCGCCATAGCGATAGCCCTTCGCAACGCACTAATTCATATTCCCACACCGGGACGCCACGATCCCGCTTGGTCGAACCGACAAGCAATATCTGCTCTGACGGAAGTATCATGAACACGCACTGCAAGACCAACCACCGACGAAACGCGACGCCGGGTGGAGCGCTCGCGACGCTCGGCGGCTTCATGCCTCTTTTCCGGCAAAGGGGGCGCGCGCAACGAGGAAGCTTGGCGCGCTGCTCGTGAAAACCTCGTGAATTCCGGGCCTTGACGCAGTTAGTCGCAACTAACACCGAGACATCCTTGCTTGACGATGCGAATGGCCGTCATCGAGTGTCTGCCTGATTCAGACTCGGCGGATGAGGTCGTCTGCGTCAGCTTTTTTTTTCATCTCAGCATCTCGAAACCTGCGTCAAGATAGCTAACACGCGCTGCCAACCCGCGATATTAGCGTAGGCGAGGACGCTGAAGCTACCGCCACTTCAGAAACCGCTATGATTTCAGCCTATTAACGCAGTTAGTCGCAACTAACTCCGCTTCATCCCGCTTGCAGCGCCCGCTCGCCGTTGCTGCGGAGAAGCGCCATGATCACCGGGCCGAGAGAAAACTCGCCTCGCTCGGTTCGCCGGGTTAGGTCTCGAAGATACCCACCTGCCGAGTTAATCAGATGTGCGCGCTCCAAAATGCAGCCCACCGCAACGGCGGCATTTTCGGCTCCCATGACCTCGCACGCGTCCTGATAGGCGGATGGACTGATCCCCAGCATCGATCGCACCACCACGGCGGCCGACATCAGCTCGCGCCAGGCTCCAACGCTCCCGCCAGGCCCATAGTCGGCAATCTGCGGGCATGCCTTCAATACTAAACCAAGAGGGAAGGCTTTAAGCGGCTCCCTCATCGCTAGCCTGCCGGGCTTGCTCGACGTCCAGCCCTGCTCTTTTTCTGAGCGAGGTTCAAGTTCAATTGAGGATTCTGGTTTTGAATTCTGTTTGTGCTGCTCAATAAGAGCATCATTGGTGCTATAAAATTGCGAATTTTGCTGAGTATCCAATTGATTGAGGACCTCCTCGCGCAAAAGCGCCATCTCATCGAGGATGTTCGCGATGTCCGCCATGCTAGGTGTTCGCGGTATCCGGCCCACGAGGTCCAAATACATCGCCTCTATCGCCGCCCAGTCACCATCGGCACCCTCCTCCATCGCTGCTGAAATCAGCTTGCGGACGTCCCGGCGGCAGATCGTCAAGTTTTCTTTGGCTTTCCTGAAGGCAGCCCTCGCCGCGACAACTTTCTGCGCCACGAGTGCCAGTTCCTCGGACCGACCAAGGATCGGTGAGAGATCGAAGCCAAATGCATTCTCAATCTCACCGGCGCCGTTCTTACGTGCGTAACGTTTGCCGTTGGCGCTGTCCTTCCGGACAATCAGCCCAGCGTCTACCAGCATCGCGAGGTGGCGGCGCAGGGTCGCTCCAGCCATGCCATGAGCCCGCAGGATCAATTGTGCGTTCGACGGGAACACGATTAATTGTGCGTCCTGGCGCAGTTCGTTCTCCGGATAGAAGCTTAGCAGCGCGTCCAAAACAGCGAGGCTGTTGGACTGCAGACCAAGTTCTTCTCGGGCTTCGGAAGCGTCCCGGAAGACCTTCCATTTGTCGACCGATTTGCCCGCCTTGATCTCATTTGTCGCGACCTGTCGCTTCACGAGAGCGAGCGTCATTGGCCGCCGCCCGAAGGGCGTCGTCACACTTCCTGTCTGCATCGTCTTTCACCTTTCAAAAGGCAAAAGAAATCGGCTCACCAAATCGGTGCCTAGACTCTTGACGAATATCCGTGGAAGTGCGATTCTCAGGTTGCTTAGATCTGAAAGAGGTTTCCACGACGGCGACGTTTTGGGGGCCTTTTTCTTTTTCCGCTTAATCTCCGCTATTCAACTTGTCATTCGCGCCGCTCTTCAAGCGGTGCTCCTCAAAAAGCGCTGGCAGCCGTTCGAGGACGAACGCCGCGAATTCAGGCGTCGCGCGTCGATCGATCGAGATGTCCAACCTGGCTTTGCTTTTCGTCACCTGAGCTAGGCGAACTCCCGTGGGCGTGGTCAGGAGATCCGGAAGTCCTCGCTTTGCCGACGCGGGTTTAAGGCTCGCGACAAGAGATTTGAACCGGTCGGGTGAGGGGAGGGTTTTGGCCCCCGCCGATCGCAGGAAGCTTGATGCGTGTTCAAGGGCGCTGTCCTGCCCGAGAAGATCTGCGAGGCCCACCCAGCTTTTCAGTCCGACACCGGGCGCCGGACCGATCGCGTCGACGATATCCGTGGGAATGCGGGTCACGACGGAAAGCATGTTCGACAGGTCGCTCTTGTAGACGGACAAAGCGGTCATCACGACGTCTCTCGAAAACCGCTCGTTCAGCCGTGAGGCAAAACGCGCCTTTTCGATGAATGTAAGATCCTGGCGTTCATTATTCTCCTGGCCCTGAGCAATGACGAGTTGCTCGTCGGTCAGGTCCCTGACGACTGCCTTGACGGGGCGGGCCAATTCCGTGACCGCGCGCAGACGACGGTGCCCGAAGGCCACCTGGTATCGACCCGGAGTATCCGGAAGGGGGCGCACAAGAATCGGGATCTGTTGGCCTTGTTCTCGGATAGCCTCGACGAGACCGTCGATGTCGCCAGGCATGCGGTCCTGAACGAAGGACGGATCGATCGTGTCGGTGTCTAGCTCCACAATGGTCTGGCCTTCCGAAAGGCGCTTTTCTATTTCCTCCGCACGCTCAAACCGTGCCTTGCCCTCTGCAAAGGCGCTGCCGACCTGGCTTGTGAGACGAGATGAGGCCGGCTGAGGTCCGTCAGCCAGGGGAGTACCGAGAAGCGGAAGGATGCGGCTCTTTGTCGGCCTTTCAACTGGCTCGACGACGCCGGCCGTCGGTTTTGGTGCGCGGAGGATATCCTTCCTGCTCATGGCTTGCGTCCCCATGCCTTCTTGATTAGCGACTCGATCTCGTCGTTGACATTGTTCATCGCTTCAAGCGCGCGGTCATAGGTAGCGCGCGTGAATTGTCCTCTTTCCACTTCAAAAAGGGTCTGGTTCGTCAGTCCGGCATCCGAGACCGCCGTCGTCTTCAGCATCGGAAAGTTGAGGACATTTTCACCAAAGATTGCCCGCAGGTACCCAACCATCTGGTTCTGTGGTCCATCGCTAGGCTCAAAACGGGTCACGAGATAGCGCATCCAGTTGTAATCGAAGCGCGCGCCGTGGGAGGAGATTTCCCGAAGCAGGTCCGATGTCATCGAAAGAAACTGGTTCATGGACATGACATCGAGCATCTGCGGATGCACCGTAATCAGAACAGACGTGGCTGCGGTCAGGGCGGAGAGGGTCAGATAGCCAAGCTGTGGCGGGCAGTCGACCACCACGACGTCGTAGTTGGGAGCGACCTGGTCAAGCACCTCGCTGATCCGATGGAAAAACATCGTGTCGCCGACCTTGCGTTTCATAAGCGCCCGCGGCGTGTCGTGTTCGAACTCCATCAGTTCGAGGTTACCGGGAATCAAATGCAGGTCCGGGATATAGGTCGCCCGTACAATTTCGCCCATCGGGCGAGGGTCGTCATAGCGGATCGCGCCATAGAGCGTCTCGTTTGCATTGACATCAGTTTCCGGCTGGGTGCCGAAAAGCGTCGAGAGACTTGCCTGCGGATCAAGATCGATGGCGAGGACGCGATAGCCGCGGAGAGCGAGATACTGAGCAAGGTGGGCGGCGGTGGTCGTCTTGCCGGACCCGCCCTTGAAATTCATCACGGAGATAATCTGGAGTGCTTCATCATCGCGGCGATGGGGGAGATAGCGACGATTCCCACGTCCCGCCTGGTCAAGGTGTTTGCGGATTTTGTGCATGTCCTCGACGGAATACGACCGTCGTCCGGTCGGACTGGTGCTGACCTGCAAATCCTCGACCTCGTTGGCGAGTTGACGAAGGTAGACCTCCTTCACCCCGACCAGCTTTGCTGCCTCGGCCGGCTGAAACGTTCGGATACCTTTTTCAGCTGTCGGCGGGAAAGTTGCGAGTTGATGCTCTTGCAGTTGCGCCGACAGAGACCGGGAATGGCGCTCAATCAAGCCCATCAGGTCTTCGTCTTTTGGTGGTAATTTTGCAGCGATTTTGGGCATGCCCGAGCCTGACTTCTTGAAATAGCGCTTCCGAGCGGAAATTCGCGAACAATCCGCTGCTTTCAATAAGCATCGATTCTAGAGGGCTGGCAAGCTATTTAGGGTTAATAAAAGCTGAAAGACGTCACCCGTTCATATTAAACTCCAGCCGTTTTGGCATTTAAGAACAGACTGTTAGCACAGATACGCTCTAAATCAGGCTCTCATTTGTGCACTGGAATCTTTCCGGCATAAAAAATATCCTTCGGCAAAAGCTCGGTCTGAGCAGTCACTTTCGAGTCGTATCCAGCGGCCAAAATCTCTGAGTCGGATATCTCAGGCGGCACTTAAAGTTTTCGTATCGTCTAACGCGCGACATATGAGGAACGATCATCCCAAATCCCTTCCTCGGTCCTAACTCGGGTTACCGACCCCAGCCGCGGCATCTTTAAAACTTTGTTAAGTAAAATCAGCGCTCTTCACTCGCTGCAGCAGACCGAATCGCTTGAAACACCTGGTCAGCGAACTCAAATTGCCTGGCTGTCCCTCGCCCCATGGAGTTCTTTCCAAGCGTCTCTGTCAGGACACCGCGCTGGACCAGAAGATCAATGGTTTCGATGACGCCGCCGCGCGTCATCCCCGTAAACTGTATTATATTTGAGAGCGTTAGCTTCTCGTGCGCTTGGTGCATCATATAGAGGATGTTGATCATCCCGATCTGTTTGATGCGCGATTGCGCGCTCTCGTCCTCAAGCGGTTTGTCGAGGATTTCACGCACGGCGAAGACAGACAGTGCTTGTGTTTGCCATCGGTCACTCAATTTGCTTGCCATCGATTTAACTATCTATTATTTGCATAGTATGAGCGTTAGGGCGCGACGATTCTTCGCATCCCGTCCAACAAAGTTTCAATCGGAGGGTAGGGGGCATGAAGAGCCTCTTTCGAACGATCATAGTGGCGTTATGGTCCGGTTCACTATATCTCAGTTCTGGACAATGCGCGCGTGCCGACGAGTGGGGTTGCCAGGTTATCCTGTGCCTATCCAATCTCGGCGGCGCGACACAATACGCTGAGTGCCGCCAACCGATCCAGAAACTCTGGAGATGGCTCGCCAAGGGACGTTCTTTCCCGACCTGCAGCGGCGTTGGCTTTCAAAGCTCCCGCCCTCGATATGAACCCTACTATTGCAACGACGGCTACCGTTTGTCAGCAGGCGTTGGCTTGACCGGGCGCGACGGAACCTGCGTGTCGACATCTATGCAGCCGGTGAGCGACAGGCTTTGCCGGCGGGACCGAGACAATGCCGGCGGGAGGAGTGACTCGGTAATCTCGCCACGCTGGCAGCAACTCGATGGCCGCTACCAGTGCATGGCCTACACAATCAGCCGCCCGCTGGTCCGCGAGAAACCTCGATACATCGATGTAACCATCGACGGCGTCGGCAAGCAGAGGGTGTGGTTCTAGACATGCCCGTTGCTTTTCTCGACCTTGCGCAGACCTGCGCACCCTTTGTTGCGTCTGAAATGCTGGCCGGAGTCGTGAGCCTTGAGAGCCGGTTCGCGCCTTTCAACATTCGTATCAACAGCGGCAAGCCACTCAAAACACAGCCGGCATCGAAAGCCGAGGCGATTGAAATCGCCACATCGCTAGCGGCCGCGCATCACGATATTCAGCTCGGTCTCGGCGGAATCGGGGTGGAGGAGGTTCAAAAGCTGAAGCTCTCCATATCCGACGCCTTCGATCCTTGCCTGAACCTGCAAGCAACGGCCACGCTGCTGGATGGCTACTACCGTCTTGCCGTCAAGGCCGGCGCAGATCCGGCCAGGGCGGAGCAGGTGATGCTCCACTCCTACTATGGCCGCGACGATCCCTCGGTCGGTGCGATGGTCAACTACGACGTTCAGGTTCGCCGCGAAATCAAACGGCTTGGTCCGACCATCGCCCGGCTGACCATCACGGAGACGGGGGAGGGGAGGGCGATCGACGAACCTACCGCCTCCGATCCGGCCGATGTCGTCGCAGAAGTGGTTGCCGAGAATTCCGAGCACAAGACCGCCACCTTAGCTTCCGCAGCCACATGGGACGTCTTCAACAGCCGGCGCGGCTCTTCCGTCCTGGTGTTTCAGAACAATCAAATGGAGCAAAGTGAATGACGTTCAGTCCCCATATCCGCGCGTTTGCGGCCCCGTCTGCGATGGCGTTTGCTGTGCTAGCGATGCTGGTCGAGCCGGCTTTTGCACAGGCCGCCGGCATTGAGACGATCTTGCAGAACGTCGTCGATCTGTTGCAGGGCAACATCTTCAGGCTGTTCGCCACCATCGCTGTCATCCTGATCGCGCTCGCCTGGATGTTTGGCTACATGGACCTGCGCCGCGCAGGCTACTGGATTGTCGGCATCGGCGTCATCGCCGGCTCTTCGGAACTCGTCAGCACGATCATCGGGAGCTGACCACATGGCGGCCCCGCGACCCGAGCTCGAGGAAGACACCCTGTTCATCGCCTGCACACGGCCAGCGATGATCGCCGGCGTCACGATGGAAGCCATGGGCATCAACGTCATGGCGACCACGATCTTCTACCTCGCCGCCGGCTCGGTCGGTTATGCATTCGTTGGCGTCGTCTTCCATTTCGTCTTCCGGGCGCTGGTCAAGCACGACCACAACATGTTCCGGATCCTGGTGGCCTGGGTGGAGACGCGCGGCCGGACCCGGAACGGCGCCTATTGGGGCGGAGCCACGCTTTCACCGCTGAAGCTTGTCCGGCGCTTTGACGAAAGGGACCTCGGATATGCCTAGCGTCGCCACGCTCAAATCGCGCGAGCTCACCCCGGAAACCTTCATTCCCTATGTGCGCCATGTCGACGAAACCACCGTCGCACTCGACTCCCGCACCTTGATGGTGATGGTGGCTCTTGACGGCGTGTCCTTCGAGACCGCCGACGTTCTCGACCTCAACGCGCTCCATCGTGATCTGAATACGCTTTATCGTAATATCTCCGATGAGCGGCTCGCCTTGTGGTCTCATCTTGTTCGTCGTCGCGACCGCGACTATCCGGACGGGACATTCGCAACGCCGTTCTCGGCCGCGCTAAACGAGAAGTATCGCGAGCGCATGGTGCGCGAGGACCTGTTTCGCAACGACCTGTATCTCACCGTACTCTGGTCGCCGGCGCGCGATCCGGCCGACAAGGCCGCGAAGCTGCTATCCCGATTGCGGCAGCGATTCCGTTCAGGCGTCGAACTGGACGAGGAGGCGCTGAAGCACCTTCAGGATAAGGTCGTGGACGTCGTTGCCGGCTTGAAACGCTTCGAGCCGCGCGTGCTCTCCCTCTATGATCGCGACGGGGTCCTGTTTTCCGAGCCGAGCGAGGTGCTTCACCAGTTGGTCGGCGGCCGGCGCGAGCCGGTCCCGTTGACCGTGGGCCGGATTTCCTCGGCCATCTATTCCGATCGTGTCATCATCGGCCGCGAGACAATCGAAATCCGCCATGAGGCCGAAAGCCGATTTGCCGGTATGTTGAGCATCAAGGAATACCCTGCCCGCACCAGGACGGGGATGCTGGACGGCGTTCTGACCAGTCCCTTCGAACTGATCCTGTCGCAATCCTTCTGCTTCGCCTCGAAGGCGGATGCCCGCGTCATCATGGGCCGCAAGCAGAACCAGTTGGTTAGCAGTGGCGACAAGGCGGCCTCGCAGATCGGCGAGCTCGACGAAGCGATGGATGATCTGGAATCGAACCGCTTCGTGCTAGGTGAGCATCACCTGACGCTCGCCGTCTTCGCCGCCTCCGTGAAGGAATTGACGGATAACCTTGCCAAGGCCCGCGCGAGCCTGACCAACGGTGGGGCGGTCGTGGCGCGCGAGGATCTCGGTCTTGAGGCTGCCTGGTGGGCGCAATTGCCGGGCAATTTCCGCTACCGCGCACGATCGGGAGCGATCACCTCGCGCAATTTCGCGGCACTGTCGCCATTCCATTCCTATCCGATCGGGCAGAAGGACGGCAACGAGTGGGGACCGGCCGTCGCCTTGCTGAAAACGGCATCCGGCTCGCCATACTACTTCAATCTCCATTATGGCGATCTCGGCAACACGTTCATGTGCGGCCCATCCGGCGCCGGCAAGACGGTGATCGTCAACTTCATGCTATCGCAGCTTGAAAAGCACGATCCGCATGTCGTCTTCTTCGACAAGGACCGCGGCGCGGACCTCTATGTCCGCGCCGCCGGCGGCACCTATCTTCCTCTCAAGAATGGCACGCCCACCGGCTGCGCTCCCCTCAAGGCCCTCGACCTCACACCGGAGAACAAGGTCTTCCTCACCCGTTGGGTCGGCAAGCTTGTCGGGTCGGGCACCCGTGAACTGAGCGTCACCGAACTTCGCGATATCGCCGGCGCCATCGACGGGCTTGCCGATCTGCCGCCGGAGCAGCGGACGATCGGCGCCCTGCGCACCTTCCTCAACAACACCGACATGGAGGGCATTGCGGCCCGACTGCGACGGTGGGAGAGGGGAGGGGCGCTCGGCTGGGTCTTCGACAACGTCATCGAGGACATTGGTTTCGGCGATTTGGGGGGCAACGGGAAGTTCATCGGCTACGACATGACGGACTTCCTCGACAATGAGGAAATCCGCACGCCCCTGATGGCCTATCTCTTCCACCGCGTCGAGCAACTGATCGACGGCCGACGGATCATCATCGTCATCGACGAATTCTGGAAAGCACTGCAAGACGAGGGCTTCCGCGACCTCGCGCAGAACAAGCTGAAGACGATCCGCAAGCAGAACGGGCTGATGCTGTTTGCCACGCAGAGCCCGCGCGACGCGCTGATCTCTCCGATCGCGCATACGATCATCGAGCAATGCCCGACGCAGATCTTTCTGCCCAACTCCCGCGGCAACCATCCCGACTATGTGGACGGGTTCAAGCTCACCGAGCGTGAGTACGAACTGATCGCGCGAGAACTGTCTGTCGAGAGCCGGCGGTTCGTGTTGAAGCAGGGCCACAACAGCGTCGTCGCTGAACTCAATCTCAATGGCTTCGACGACGAACTTGCGATCCTCTCCGGCCGAACGGCCAATGTCGAGCTTCTCGACGCGATCCGCGCCGAAGTCGGCAACGACCCCAAGGACTGGCTTCCCGTTTTTCAGAAAAGAAGGAGTGCAAGCTGATGGCTTCCTATCGACTTCATGCTGCGGCGCTCGCAGCGGCGATCGTCCTCTCCGCCGGCGGTGCGGCAGGGCAGGGGATTCCGGTCATCGACCAGACGGCGATCCTGAAGCACATCGAGAGCATCGCGCAGCTGAAGTCGCAGCTCGATGCTCTGCACCAGCAGATCGAACAAGCCCAGCAGCTCTACGGTTCGCTTAACAAACTGACCGATATGGCCGACGTCGCCAGCGTGCTCAACGATCCGGCGGTCCGCAAGGCACTACCGTCCGACTTCGCCGCCATCGAGGGATTGCTGAAGGGCGATGGCAGCGGCACGTTCGGAGACGCCGCGGCGAAATTCCTGGAAGGCAATTCGACGTACCGCACCGACGCCGATGATTTCTATGCGAAGGAACTATCGCGCCTTCAGAACAAGAACGCCGGGCAGATGAGCCTCGGCCAGCAGATGTATGATGCGGCGACCAAGCGCATCGACGGCATCGACCAGCTGCGAGAGAAGATTTCGACAGCAAGCGATGCCAAGGAAATCGCCGACCTCCAGGCGCGGTTGCAAGCGGAACAGGCGTTTCTCCAGACCGATGTGTTGCGGATGGAAGGTCTGCGCATGGTGCAGCAGGCGCAGAACCAGGTCGACGAACAGCGCAAGGCCGAAGACTGGCGCCAGCGTATGGATGCGATGAAGGCGGCGCTGCAATGAGACGATCTCTGCTCATTTTGACGCTCCTTCTCCTCGCGGCCTGCTCTGAGAAAACAGACCAGACCTATACCGTCGACCAGGTGACCGCCAACAAGGGATTGCTGTCTCGTATCATGACCGATTGCCGGAACAACCCGGGCGAGCTGCGAGAGACGGCCAACTGCCAGAACGCGGAAGCCGCCGACGGCAAGCTCCGCCTCCAGAACATGCGCAAGGCGCTGGGGAAGTAGGGCGCCATGTATAATGTGTTCGAGTTCATCGACGGCCAATTCAAACGACCGCTCGAAATGTTCGTCTCCGATGGGACTTCGAACATCGCCGAATGGGTCACCGGTCCGCTGACGGCAACCGTGACGCTTTATGTGGTGTTGTATGGCTACCTTGTGCTGCGCGGCTCCGTGCAGGATCCGGTTCTGGAATTTGCTTTTCGGGCAATTAAGCTGGCGATCATCGTCATGCTGGTGAAAAACGCCGGCGAGTATCAGACCTACGTCACCAACGTCTTTTTCGACATCCTGCCGCGGGAGATTGCCCAGGCACTGAACACCGGCACGACGCCCAGCGCCAGCACGTTCGACAGTCTGCTCGACAAGGGCCAGGCTTCCGCGACCGACATCTGGTCACGCGCCTCCTGGCCGGTCGATATCGTCACCGGTATCGGCGGCATGATGGTGATCGGCGTCAGCTTTCTGGTCGCCGGCATCGGCTATGTCGTCTCGCTCTACGCGCGACTGGCACTCGCCATTGTGCTGGCCATTGGTCCGATCTTCATCGCTCTCGCCATGTTCCAGTCGACGCGTCGCTTCACCGAGGCCTGGATCGGGCAGCTCGCCAACTTCGTCATCCTCCAGGTTCTCGTCGTCGCCGTCGGCGCGCTCCTGATCTCGTGCCTCGATTCCACCTTCACGGCGATCGATGCCTATACCGACGTTCTCATGCGCCCGATCGCGCTCTGCGCCATCGGCATCGCTGCTCTCTATGTCTTCTACCAACTGCCGGCGATCGCTTCAGCCCTTGCGTCCGGCGGCGCATCGCTGGCCTACGGCTACACCACGGCGCGGGATGCGCATGAGGGGATGCTCGCCAGGGGAACCCGATACACGGGCCAGATGATCGGACGCGGCGCACGCTTCGCGGGCAGTGCGTTAGGCTCGAAAAGCGCCGGTGAGTGAGCGCATCTCGATAATAAGAAAAGGCCATTCCCATATGATCAAGACCATCGTTTCTCTTGTCATGCTGCTCGCACTCGAAGGCTGCGCTTCCCTAACCTATCCGCTTCCCAAGTGCGATGGCTATTCGCGCCGTCCGTTGAACCGCGCGATGTGGGAATGGGAAGGCGACAGCACTTTGAAGCGCCCGCATTCGGATCGGCGATCCTCTTCCTCGGCCACGCCTTATGCCGAGCGGGGCAGGGAACCGACCGCTTTCGCGCATCTCGATATCGACGGCTCATATCACCGTTGCGCGGGGTGACGACATGGTCTCGACAGGCAATCTCAAGAGCTATTTCGAAAAAGCGCGGCGGTTCGATCAGGACCGGATGATGCAGATCGAGCGGTCGAACCGGATCGCTTGGTCGATTGCGATCGTCGCCAGCGTCATCGCAGGCGTCTCCGTCTTCGCGATTGCGGGCCTGACACCGCTAAAGACCGTCGAACCCTTCGTTGTGCGCGTCGACAATTCCACCGGCATCGTCGATGTCGTGTCGGCACTGACCTCGACGGTGGACACTTATGACGAGGCCGTGACAAAGTATTTTGCGGCGAAATATGTCCGCGCGCGCGAGGGCTATGTCTGGAGCGAGGCGGAGGAGAATTTCCGCACGATCGCGCTGTTGTCGACGCAGGTCGAGCAGGCGCGGTTCTCCGCCATCTATCGCGGGAGCAATCCGGAATCGCCGCAGAACATCTATGGGCGTGGAGCCACCGCGCGGGTCAACATTGCCTCGATCTCGCTGATTAATCAGAACGTCGTGTCGGTACGCTACATACGCAGGATCACCCGTGGCGAGCAAGTTCGCTCGAGCCACTGGGTCGCGACCCTCACCTATTCCTACGTCAATGCCCCTATGTCCTCGACAGACAGGCTGGTGAACCCCCTCGGCTTTGCGGTCAGCGAATACCGCGCCGATCCGGAGGCAATCAATTGATACGAAAGAGCATCTTCGTTACGGCGCTCCTCGCTGGAGCCACCTCGACGGCCTTTGCGCTCGACATGCCGCGCGGCGCCTCGCAGGACAGCCGTGTCCGGTTCGTGAACTATCAGCCGTACAATATCACCAGGATCGTCGGCACTCTGCGCTCCTCCGTGCAGGTCGAATTCGCGGCCGACGAAGAAATCGCCCATGTGGCGCTTGGCAACAGCGTTGCCTGGGAGGTGGCGCCGGCCGGCAACATCCTGTTTCTGAAGCCGCGCGAGAACCAGCCGATCACGAACATCTCCGTCGTGACGACGCGCCGGGATGGATCGACGCGCAGCTACCAGATGGAACTGACCGTTCGCGACGGCTCCGTCGAGGTCGGGCAGAACACCTATTTCTATGTGAAATTCCGCTATCCCGGCGATGAGGCGGAGCTCCGCCGCCGTCAGGCCGCAGCTCGCGCGCTCGCCAGCCAGGCGAAGGAAGCCGACAACGTGCTTGCACTCCACGAAGCCTATGGGCCGCGCAACTGGCGCTATTCGGCCCAGGGCTCGCAGGCGCCGGAGCCGCAGAGCGTCTATGACAACGGCAAGATCACGACCTTTGCCTTCGTCGGCAATCAGGAGATGCCCGCCATCTACATGGAGAACTCCGACGGCTCCGAAAGCTTGGTGCCGAAGACGGTCGATGGCAATCTGGTCATGGTTCACGCGATCAGCCGCAAGTTCATCCTGCGCCGCGGCAAGGATGTCCTGTGCGTCTTCAATGAGGCCTACGATCGTGTCGGCATTAACCCGGAGACGAACACAACATCACCGTCGGTCGAGCGTGTCGTGAAAAACGACGGCGCGGATCAGTAGGGGAGGGAGGCAGTGGCTCAGGAAGACGAAACCCGCATTCCCGGCGAGCGCGCCGAAACAGTCTCCGGCCGGCGCATCGACAATAGCCCCGTTCTGAAGCGCGGCGCGGTGGTGTTCGCCGTCGTGGCGTTCATCGGGTTCGCCCTCTGGTCGACGACAGGCAGAAAGGCGAAAGATGAGAACGCGCAGCCCGAGCGCATCGTCATTAGCCAGACAAACGACTTTGAGGCGGCCAAGGAGAAGGTCGAGCCGCTCCGGGCGGTCCCGGAAGTGAAGCTGCCAACCCCGGTCGTGGAACCTGTCGCCGAGGAGAAGGACGAACTTCTTGATTCCGCCCGCCGCGCGCCGGTCATGGCATACAGCGCCGGGCAGAAAAATACGACGCAGCGTCGAGAGGCCGATAATTCTGAAACGGCTGCAACCAGCAATTTCCTGCCACTCGATAGCAATATGATGAGCCAGAACCAGCAAAACAGCGACGAGCAGCGGTTCGATGGCCTTCTGCGGCCCACCAAGCTCGAAGGCTCGCGTGCGGGTACCCTCGGCAATCGCGATTTCATCGTTGCCATTGGAACATCGATCCCCTGCGTGCTGGAAACAGCCTTGGCGTCCGACCTGCCCGGTTTTGCCAGCTGCGTGATCAACCGCGATGTCCTCTCGGACAATGGCAGGGTCGTCCTAATGGAGAAGGGAACCCAGGTCGTCGGCGAGTATCGTGGCGGGCTTCAACGGGGGCAAAAAAGACTGTTCGTTCTCTGGAATCGCGCCAAGACGCCGAAGGGGGTGATCGTCACGCTCGCATCTCCCGCGACCGACGCGCTTGGCGGCGCCGGCGTCGATGGCTACGTCGACACGCACTGGTGGGAGCGGTTTGGCAGCGCCCTGCTTCTCTCCATCGTTGGGGACGCGACCAGCTACGCCAACAGCCGTCTGCAGGACAGCGACGTCGATGCGCAAAACACCACGAGCGCCGGCCAGCGGGCCGCGGCGATCGCTGTGGAGCAATCGATCAACATCCCGCCGACGTTGAACAAGCACCAGGGCGAACTCGTCTCAATCTTCGTCGCGCGCGATCTGGATTTTTCCGGGATCTATCGCTTGCGCGTGACAGAACCGAGGATCCGAATTCTTGATCGTGCGGTGCTGGGAGATTTCGCGCCGCATTCGACGATCGTCACGAAATAGGGTAGGGGTATGACGGACGCACAGGATGCTGCAGTCGTTCGTGAACTGCTAAAGCCGTTTTCGACCTACTTGCAGGACGCATCGCTCTATGAAGTGATCGTCAATCGGCCCGAGCAAGTGCTGACGGAAGGACCCGGCGGGTGGCGGACCCATGATCTTCCGGGACTCACCTTCGATAAACTCATGCGCCTTGCCCGGGCCGTCGCCAGCTTCTCGCATCAATCCATCGATGAGACACGGCCGATCCTGTCGGCGACGCTCCCTGGGGACGAGCGCATCCAGATCGTCATCCCCCCTGCCACTTTGAAAGGGACGGTGAGCATCACGATCCGCAAACCGTCCTCAGTGGATTTTACGCTCGACGACCTGGAAGGGCGGGACTTTTTCGCGGATACGCGAGCGGCTGAAGCCGGACAGCCGAACGACGATGGGGGATTGCATGCCCTCTATCGCGCTGGGCGGTTCAAGGACTTCCTACGAAAGGCCGTGATTGCGCGGAAGAACATCATCATTTCGGGGGCAACCGGATCGGCCAAGACCACGCTTTCGAAAGCCCTCATCAAGCACATTCCCGAAGACGAACGAATTATTTCGATCGAAGACACTTCCGAACTCGTGATCCCGCAGCCGAACAACGTACGTCTTTTCTATTCGAAAGACCGACAAGGACTCTCCCATGCAGGACCCAAAGAGCTGCTGGAGTCCAGTCTCCGAATGCGACCCGATCGCATTCTGCTGCAGGAGCTACGCGATGGCACCGCCTTCTACTATGTCCGGAACGTCAACTCCGGTCATCCCGGTTCGATTACGACGGTCCATGCTGATTCCGTCGCTCTTGCATTCGAGCAGCTCGCTCTCTTGATCAAAGAATCCGAGGCTGGAGGAGATTTGGAGCGCACCGAAATTCTAAACCTGCTGAGAGCCTCAGTTGACGTCGTTGTTCAGTGCAAGCGGCTCGGAGGGACGTTTCGAGCCGTCGAGATCTATTTTAGTAACCTCGGTCACAAACTATAATGCAAACTTACTAGTCATGAGGGGCGCCGCAATAAGTATCAGCTCCGGCCGGGCAGGCCACATCCTGCAGTTTAGTTCATGAGGGTTGTCGCCAGCATCTGCCGGTAACGCGATGGTTTCGTCGCCAACCCTGAACGTCCGCTCGGAAACGTTTTGCGCAGTGGGGTAAGCTTGCCTGATGATGTCGGCGCCTCGAGTGCTACGCTCACTGCCCGCCGCTTGAACCATCGGTACGGTGGAGAGGATAATTCCCGCTGCAACAGCAAGTGCACGAAAGTGTCGGAGCTGACAAATGAAACGTGGCGGCATGCTGCTCCCCCTCAATGATCGGTTCTGCAGTCATAGTGGTCCAACGGGTTGAAAGAGGCCAGCGTGGCTCGTTGGCTGCGAGTTTCGAGCCGTTTTGCTCCGCTAACAAAAGATAGCTCAGGATCGAGTGCTTGCCGGTCAAAATCCGATCTCTTGCGTTGACACTTACCTCTTCAAATGAGAACGATTAGCGAACATTATGGAGGCATGCTGCCGATGATTCGCTATTTCCGCTATGTCGAGCCCGAAGTCCCGCAGGAGCGTGTAGCTCCAAAATCTCCGAGCAACGAGACATTGTTGGCGGGCGTTGGGCACCTCGAGCTGACAGCGCCCGACGGCCCGCTACGAAAAGCGAAGAAAGGTAAGGCCGCCCTGCGTAAACCGAAGGTGCCGACAACCGATGGCAGCACAGCGCCGGCATTGCCTTTGCTCACCGGGTTCGAAGTCTAGGGTAGACGCGCTAAGCGGCGTCTAAAGCACTGCCCGCTGTAGTAGAGCGGATCGTTT
Source organism: Shinella kummerowiae (assembly GCF_009827055.1). GTDB lineage: Bacteria > Pseudomonadota > Alphaproteobacteria > Rhizobiales > Rhizobiaceae > Shinella > Shinella kummerowiae. The sequence continues at coordinate 217,803 of NZ_WUMK01000011.1, read as the reverse complement.
GCACGTACGCTCAGAATCCGCTGAATGCTGACGACGCCTTGTAATCGGGCTTTTTTGACACGACTTATTGTTATAGTGACCGCACGTCTTTAGGGCGCAGTCGCCGAGGGTGGCAACCTTGCCCCAACAAAGGAGGACACTATGTCTTCCACTTCAGAAACAACTGCACAACTCGATATTTTTGGTTTCAAGATGGTGAGGGAGGTCTTGAAGGCAGCGGGCCTTCGAGGGGTCGAGTCTGAGGCGAGTTCAGACACAAAACGTTCAGCATCAAACTTCCTCTCCGCTGCATACCGCGACGGCATAAGGACGAAGAGCGGCCTTACGGAGGCGCTCTTTCGGCACAAGCCGACCTCTCCTGCCAGCTCTCGCCTTGGTCCGTATTAGGTGGGTTACGCGTCCGCTGAGAGCTTTGAAAGCAGATGCATCTACCACTGAAAGGCCAGCACCAATGTCCATCTCATGGAAATTAACGACGTCCGCCTAGCGGGACGCCTCGTTGAAAGGATACGACTATGACGCATCCAGAAGTTCCGAAACCCGTTTCTAATGCTGCTGAAAAAACGGTTCTCGTCAGCGAGTTTGCAAGGCGGTATCGGCTCGATCAGGCTGAGGAGCAGAGATTGAAGCAACTCCTCGGCCCTTTTGCGAAGGAAAAAGATTTGCTCAGAAACGCCGGGAGATAAGCCTGGGAACAACGAAAGGGACTGGTTGTAAATCAAATGCCGCAATCCGCGGCAAGGAGTAAGAAAATGCCCAACACTACCCAAAATGGTCGCGACAACGACAAGAAAGACGACAAGCGGACGCCGCGCGACAGCGCAAACGACAAGTCTGCAAAAACTGCTAAGTCGGGCTCGGACGAACGCAAGGGTTCCGACCGTAGCTAGTTTATCTTTCGGCTGGGTAAGGCCCCAGCCGGCTGCCGTGGTCGTCAGGATTTCCGGGCTGGATTCGACATCCGCTGGGATCGGAGTAAGATAATTGCATGGACGGCATTTTCTAAGGGCGCCGTCTTTGAGAGCTAACCCGCTTCCGCCCCAACAAGAGAGGGGTCGGCTATGAATAGTCACTCCACCAAAGACGCCTACCAACCCCATGAACTCGGTTCGTTGCAGGCTATTTTCAACGAAATCACCATTCAGGACTGGTTCCCGCGCTCTAGCGAGATCCGCGAAAGCTTTGCGAGATACCTCTTTGTTTCGTTTCCGGACGGAAATTTTGATCCGACCGTGCACCGCACGGTCGTGGAGGAAGCTGCGCGCAGCATTTGCCAAGCGCGTAATGGTCTGGTGCGGATCGTTTCGGAGCATCCCTGCGAGGATACGTTCGACTGAGGTCTGCATTCATCTACCGCCCGAGATAAATCTCCAGCGCCAAACAAAAGCCCCGCCGAAGCGGGGCAAGGCATGCGGATCCAGAGACGCGCCCGTCTCCCGGCGGGCTGCACTGATTTTACCACGAGACGCGAACGCGTAAAGATGGATAACGAAAGGCCGCCCAGTGACAAGCGGCCTTCCGCGCGGCAGACAATAGAGATCCGCAACAATCCTCCCAGGACCGCACTTTCAAACCGAGCACGCCGAGATATGTTCCCGTGAGATGCCAGCCGGCTAGACCGAATAGATGGCGGCCGATCTCCGCGTGTTCCCTAGTGTAGACGGAGCACTGATTGGAAGGGCACAGTCGCGAGAACATCTCCTCCGGTATCGGCAATCTCGAACTGTTGCCCATCGACGACTTCACCGGCCATCAACAGTTCCGCGATCATTTCCCTCGCGGCTAGTTTTGCGTCGCCCACCGCGAGTTCGAGGCTCGCGAAATCCGTGCCAATGTCATCAACTTCAAGCTCGTCCCCATTGCGAATGTGAAAGTAGTATTTCGGCATTATGCACCTCCACGGAGCGGAATGTGATCCGTTTGTCATTGTTCCGGATACTGGCGCGCAAAGATAAGGCGGGACACCACTAAGGGGGCTCAGCAGCCTCCCTAATCCCGAACGTGACTTGAGGCGTCCGTGGATGCGATCCATGACAGCGCCGCTTCTGGGGACGGAAAGCGACTCCGGTGCGGTCTTTGGTTGGGGGGCCAATGCTCAGTCGAGACCGCGCAACCGCGCATCAACGACCGTGATCGCAGCCGCTTGTTCCCTTGGCCAGATTTTATTCCACCTGCGGTATCACGACGGCGTCAGCCGGCGCTGCTACCCCGCCACCCGGGCTTGGTGCGGCGTCAACGTGTTCCTTCTGCACGCTTTGTGTCCAACACGATCTTGATGGTCCTGATCATCTCTGCGGCATCAAGAAGCAATTCCTTAACTTCCTGATCCGATAGCCTCCCTACAAAACCTGTTGCGCTAATTAGGCTTAGACTGGACTGCCGATATTTTTCGACCTCTTCACCAATTTCCTCGCGGGCTTCGAGAATGGTGACGTAGGCACGACCAAGTAGGCGAACCCGCTCGGCGTCAGCCACATCCCCGACCTTATTGGCCGCACGAATTAATTCTGCAATAAATGCTGATAGGGGTGCCATGACCAGAGTATCAATTTCCGACCAAGCCAAGCACCGACAGCGTCACGTAGCCGATCGCGCATAACCACGCGATCTGTGTTGCGGCTACCGCCCCCAAAATTAGCTTCATCAAATTTGCGCCTCAACAAACTATCCCTCCTATCAAGCGTCAAGGACGGCTACTTGGCAAGACGTTGGCAATGACCTCGCGCACCACGCGCTCAGCCTCATTAACCAGGTGCGGTTCGAAGGCCCGAAATGCTGTGAAATCATGACCTCCACCAGAGGTGGAGATTTGAAACGCTGCGCTTGAACCGCTAGAAGCGGTTTTGCTATAGGTTAGTAGCTACGATTAAACAGGTCGGCAAAGTCGGAAGCTTTGTCGGCCTTTTCCTGATTACGGATGTAACGTCTGACGACGTGCTCATCATAGCCAGCCGTAGAAACGAAGTATCCACGCGCCCAAAAGTGATAGCCCTTGTAGCGCCACTTGCGGGCATATTTGTTGGCCACGTCTTGCCTTTCAAAAAACCTACAATCGAGGACACCGAGTATTTCAGCGGGACAGATATCAGCATGTGCACATGGTCGGGCATCAAGTGTCCTTCCCTGATCTCGCATCACTTTTGTCAAGCAAGATTATGTAGCAGATCACCCAACTCACGCCTTACGTCCCCGTAAAGCCGCTTCGTTCGGTACTTACTCGCGAAGACCACATGATATTTGCAGTCCCACGTCGCGTGTGATTGCGAGTGTTCTTCCATAAAACCTCCGTTCTATGTCTCGGCCAATCTAACGGTCCAAGCGCGGAGGTCTCTCAACTACGATGTAGAACACGTCCAGTCCTCCACCGAAGGTGGAGGTTTATTTATTCCATAAAAAAGCCCCGCGCGATGGCGGGGCGAGAAGGCGACACACATTGGCAGATGTGCCGCTGGGAAGTCTAGAGAGGCCTCGGCGGCAAAGTAGGGGTTTCGCCAACTGGCGGGAAGGTCTGATTCCGCCAATCCGGTACGCTCGACGACAAAAAGAAGGTCGCTCGGAGGGGACCCAAGCGACCTTCTATTGCGGCGGGTTGGGAACAACGTGAGCATGGGCGCACATTAGTAGCCGCCGAGATCAAACGGCGTTGCTTGCCGCTTGTTCCGCTCGTCCCGTGTTATTCCATCACCGGGATTTCGCCGGCCTGAAATAGGATCGTCGGCGGGCCGTAATCTCCTAGCGCCGGGTCGGCATCGCGGCTCCAGGCCAACACGCCGGCATACTAGCTCGCCATGAGCCTCGCCTCGCGAATCGCTCGCTCTTCCGTGTCGACCAGACGCGGCTCGAACGCCGGCACCAACTGCCCCTCATCCGTCTTTGAGAATGCTGCGAGCACTACCAGCTTGCCGGTTGCCATCTAAGATTTCTCCCGTGTTTGCCGCGCTTGGCACACGCGAAAGCATATATTTTTTGATCGCTTTGCCTAGTTGTATCTGCCATGTTCCCAAGGCGATCTCGGTTCGTTCATTGTGTCGGCTGTCCTGACCAGAACGGACCTCCGCTACCAACACAACAGCCCCCGGCCCCTCGGCTGTGATTCAGGCCGGTGTATATTGGCTGACGGACGAGAAAATGGCTCGTCTTCAGCCCCATTTCCCCAAGAGCCAGGGTCGCCAGCGCGTTGATGATCGACGCGTTCTGAGCGGCATCATCTTCGTTAACCGCAACGGGCTCAGGTGGTGCGATGCGCCGAAGGAGTAGGCCCGGCGAAGACGCTTTATAACCGCTGGAAACGCTGGGGCGAAAAGGGCATCTTTATCCAGATGATGGACGGCCGGGCTGCACCTGAAGCTGCAGAGCACAAGACCATCATGATCGTGCGACCTATCTCAAGGCTCACCGCACGGCTTCCAGCCTGCGGGTAAAAAGGGGTGCAGGCCGCCTGATTGGGCGCACGAAAGGCGGCATGAACACCAAACTTGATGCCGTAACGGATGCGAGTGGTCGCCCGATCAGTTTATTCATAACGGCCGATCAGGTCAGCGATTAAACCGGTGCTGCCGCCTTGCTGGATGAGCTTCCTAGCGCCAAATGGCTGCTGGCCGACCGTGGCTATGATGCCGACTGGTATCGTGACGCTTTACCGGCGAAGGGGATCACGCCCTGCATTCCGGGTCGGGAATCCCGCAACAGGACCATCAAATACGACAAACGCCGCTACAAACGACGCAACCGGATCGAGATCATGTTCGGGCGTCTCAAAGACTGGCGGCGTGTCGCGACGCGCTACGACAGATGCCCAATGGCCTTCCTCTCCGCCATCGCTCTCGCCGCAACCGTCATCTTCTGGCTCTGATCAACGGTTCTGAGCCTAGGTACGACTTGTCAGGACCCGTAGGCGGCTTTGTTTGGATGCTTCGGCGCTTGTGAATTTACCGCCGTCTGTCCCTCTTTCAGGTCGGGTTTGCTCGCGGTGCCCGAGACACGCTCGACGTCCCCGCTTCTCTTGGTGGGTTGCGGTTGCTTGTGCTCCCTCGCTGCGGGATGCGTCCCGTCAGAGATACTACCGGGGTGAGGATCTTCAACGACCGGAGTGGGCGTCACGGTTTTGCTGGTATCGGGCTTTGTCATGGCGTTTCTCCAATTTCGGGAAGAACGTCATACGGGGCGAGCAGTTCCTCGTCGGATGGCACTTAGGTCAAAACCACTGCCACGCCGCCCAAAAGCAGGCATAAGAAATCGCGGCGATCAGGATGATCGAGGCGATCTTTCTGGCCACGACGGCACCTCCTTTGGTTCGATCCTGCCAGGATGCAATGTCTGATCGAGGAAGTCTATCGAGTTCATCGCGAGGCAGTTGATAAAAGGCGGCGGAAATGCACGTATCGTGACGAAGGTCAAATTGGCCGTACCCGGAATGTTCAAATACCGATCGCAAAGGCGAGCACCACATAGGCGACCGCTGCCCCACCCACGATGAGGAACACAAGGATTTCCTCCCGGGCAAAGTGAATTCGGCGGCGACGGCGTTGATCCGGAGGGGTTGCGCTGTTTCTCATGAGATCCACCCTTGTGGTTGACCACGATGCGATGCAATGCGCGATTGCAGACGTTGTTAAAAGAGCATTTTCCTACCGATGCCGGTGAGGTTCAAGGGGTGTTGTCACTGAATAGCCCCGAGTTTCGTAGACACCTTCGGGTTAGATTTTCTGCTGCTTCTCGAACTCGACGGGCGACAGCATCCCGTTCCTGACGTGTTTGCGTTTCGGGTTGTAAAACATTTCGATGTAGTCAAACACGTCCTGGCGTGCTTCATCACGTGAACGGTAAACCCTGCGACATATCCGTTCTCGCTTCAGAAGATTGAAGAAGCTCTCGGCCACCGCATTGTCATGGCAGTTGCCGCGACGGCTCATCGAGTGAACCAGATTGTGGTGCTTGAGGAACGAGGCCCAGTCCATGCTGGTGAACTGCGAGCCCTGGTCCGAGTGTATCAGTACCTTTTCCTTCGGCTTGCGTCGCCACACGGCCATAAGCAGAGCCTGGAGAACGACATCAGTGGTTTGGCGGTTCTGCAGTGCCCAACCGATCACACGACGCGAATAGAGGTCGATGACAACGGCGAGATAGGCGAAGCCCTCGCAGGTTCGAATGTAGGTGATGTCCGTCACCCAGGCAGTGTCTGGAGCGGTCACGTCGAATTGCCGGTCGAGCGTATTATCAACGACGACAGACGGTCTGCCCCCATAGATGCCGGGACGGCGTTTGTAGCCGATCTGCGCCTTGATCCCGGCGAGACGGGCCAGGCGCGCAACCCGGTTCGGGCAGCACATCTCGCCCTGATCGAGAAGATCGTCGTGCAACTTGCGATAACCGTAGACCTTGCCGCTTTCTTCCCATGCCTTCAGAAGCAGCTCGGTCTGTCGCTTGTCCTCGTTGGCTCGCCTGCTCAGCGGGTTCTTCAGCCAGGTGTAAAATCCACTCGGGTGAACCCGCAGGAGACGGCACATCGTCCGCACCGAAAACTGCAAGCGATGCAAGGCAATGAACGCGTACTTCACTTTGCATCCCTGGCGAAATACGCGGCCGCTTTTTTTAGGATGTCTCGCTCCTCGGTGACGCGAGCCAATTCCTTCTTCAGCCGCCTGATCTCCTCGGCCTCGTCGTTGCCTTTGGCGTTCGACGCAGAAAACTTCTTCTTCCATTCATATAGAGAATGCTGGCTGACCCCGAGCCGCTGCGAGACCTCCGCAACCGGATAGCCTCGCTCCGTGATCTGACGCACAGCGTCACGCTTAAACTCTTCGCTGAAATTCGATTTGCCCATGATGCTCTTCCTGCCTCAAAATTAGGAAAGAAGGCGTCTACAAATCTAGGGGCTATTCACACATTGTTGGGCTGAGGACGCATGAAGCGCTCTCGTGAGGGCTCTTATGCCGCTGTGCCGGTCACGGCCTTCAAGTGTGCCATGGCTTGGATGCGATGAATGTGGTTTGCCATGGCTGAGCGTTTCTGATGCGGTGGTACGAAAAGATTTCTGACCGCTGAAAATACGGAAATGAATCGTTGTAGGCCGCCGACGGATCTGAAGCCGTGCATTATCCGTTCTCGCTTTCGCAGCGGCAGGTGCGAGTTTTCCGCGCGATTGTTCAGGCCTTTATGCGATCGATGTTCGACAGCAGGCATCACATCGCGCCTGGCCGCCCCGTATGAGCGCAGTAAAGCGATGGTTCTTGTAGCTGATCGTCGGGGTGTTCATGGCGCTCGATTAGACGCCAACCGTTAAGCCATCAACAACGTGACGACGCCGGTGAGGCACCTCGTCCCAGACCGGCACAAGCGTGATCTTATCGACGGACATTGTCTTGCGCAGATCGCGACTATGCATGTCGATGCAATGGGCGCAGCCGTTGATCTGCGACACGCGCAGGAAGACGAGATGAACCAGCTCTTCAGGCAGGTTCGTTTTCTTGGTGACGTAGTGATGGACGCCGAAGAGCGCTTTCGCACCCTCGGGGGCGACTTCGGACCAGTTCATGCGGGACATATTGTTTTCCTTTCTCGTGGACACGGTTCTCCGTTCGCCGGAGAAACCGTCGTTGCTTGTGCTGGGTGAGGGGGTCGGTCTGGTAGGTAGCGCTACAGCTTGCGCGGCGTCGTCAGGGCGGTGTCATCGGTATCGACGACGAAGACGGCGAGCAGCTTCGCCGGCTGGGTCTTGCTGGCGTTGGCGCTGACGTCGTGGCGGTCGCCCGGCAGCTCTGTGAAGTTCTGGCCGGCAGTGAAGGTCTTCGTCTCGCCACCGTTCACGGCGCTTAGGATCGCTCCTTCGAGAACCGTCGCATAGATCAAGGCGGATTTTGCATGCGTATGAGCGGAACTGTAGCCGCCGGGGCCGTACTCGACGAGAACGCCCTTCACGCTCTTACCGGGAACGTCCGGGAGGGGATGGTCGTAAACCAGCCTCACCTTCGCGTCCTTCGTGTCATATGCAAGTCCAGGATTGGCCACGTCATGAGCGGACGCTGTGGTCAGAGAGACCGCAAGTGCTGTAGCGGCATAGAGTATGGCTTTCATCATTCTTTCCCTCCTATGCTCTGAGCCACTCGGCGATCGTGATCGCGCCCTTGATGGAGTCTCCGCCGGGAACCAGTGAGCCGGTGACAACGGGAGCGCCGAAGTAGTCTACGGCCGCGTCGGCCTCGACCGGACGAGTGTCGCCCTTGGCATTGAGATAGGTCCGGATCCTCCAGGCGGAGGCCGAAGCCATCCTTCGCAAGTCGAACTGGGTTGATCCCGCTCAGCGGCGCGCGGTCTGCCAACGAGGGCTGGACCCGGTTCGATGACACCCTCGACCCCTACGGGCCGGCGGAAGTCGAACAGGAGCGCCTGCGCTACAAACGTTGAACCATCTCCAGAGTCGGAAAGGCCGGCATTCGCCGGCCTCATTTGCGTTCGGGAGGCGGAGACGTGCCGGTGAATTGTGACGGGTGGATCATCGATACTCGAAGAACGTAGCGCCCTCATCGAGCATTCCCGATTGTCAATCAATCTTGCGATCAGGAAAAGTCGCGCGGGGCATCATCCTGGCCAGTTCCATCGCTTTCCAACGCCGCGTCGATCTCTTGCTGGGAAACCTGAAGAAATTGGCGCCTATTGATCGCGACCGAGATCGCGGGAATCTCAAGATGGGTCGCCACCCTCCGATACGCCGTGAAGCTCAGGCCTTCTATCAACTCTTCGTCTACGACCAGGCGATATGTACCCGCTTCCAGAGGCTCCGAAAGGGACTCCAGATGAAATGGATGCGTGAATGTGATTTCGGTTTCTGTGGTTCTTTCGGTCATCTTGAGCACCACCTTTCCGCCGTCATTGCGCTGAAAACCATCAAAGCCATCCCTCGATCAGGATGTAGACGATTAATGCAAAGCTAGCCGCGGATAAGGCGTAACCGGCTAACGTCGCGAAATCGTGTTTCTTCGGTAGATGAAGTAGGGAAGACATGATGTCCTCCTCGCTTAGGGCCAGGGTAACAAACCCTCAAACAGCAGCGCCCGTAAAATGGCTGCTGGAATAATTACAGTGAACCCATTTCCCTTCTTTAGCAACAAATGGTTTCTGTGTTTTAGAGATTCAGCTCATTGTCCTTTTGTAATATTTAATAAGATATGCCGATTGCACTTGTTTTCGACATAATTATTATCTACACCTTGATCGTCAGCATTGCTTATGAGCGCTAGAAAAGCTCTGCCGCTCGCAATTGCTGCCATCGCTTCATGCTTTTGACCACGGATGTACTGGCACTGGTAGACAAGCGATGATGAGGAAGGTCGGTGCGGTTTCGCCCCGGCCTTTTTTGTTGGTTGCTTCTGCAAGTGCCAGGAGGATGGGAGGTTCAAATTGTTCCTGAGGGCCAACAGGTTCTGAATATTTAGAGGAGCGACGTGATCGTCTCAGTACGGCGCATTTTCAATTGCCGACAAGTCGTTTTGGAGCTGAAGTTTCGCGAGCGGTAACACGGCAAGGAGGACGAACCCTTCTTGCCGGTAGGAAACGGATGCCTCCCCAAAGGCTTGCAGGCTAGAAACGATGAGGCGCGAACCAAAACCCTTGCGGTCCGGTTCGAAATTGACAATGCGCGGGCCATTTATCTCCCGCCAGCACACGACGAGAGTCTCCATTCCATCGCGGTGCTCTAGGTCCCAAGAGATCTCGACATGCCCCTCTTCGTTTGACAGGGCTCCATACTTTGAAGCGTTCGTCAGAAGCTCGTGAAAAACCATTGCAAACGATAGAGCGGCCTGGGGGCCGAGCCGAACATCAGGCCCGTCCGCCCCGATACGGGCGCTCCCCTCCATCCCGATATTCATGCTGGCGGCAGTCACGAGATCTGCAAGCGTTGCGCTTACCCAGTCCCTCTGCAACAGGATTTCATGGGCTTTAGCATAGGCCGCAATGCGCAACTGAAGTTTGTCGCTCGCATCGTCGAGCGAAACGGCATTCCGCAGCGACTGCGTCACGATCGCCTGGACGACGGACAGCGTATTCTTCATACGGTGAGCAAGTTCATACATGAGGAGGCGTTCACGCTCCGCCCGTTCACGTTCCCCGGTCCTGTCGCGAAGGATCTTGATGAAGCCGATGATCTTGTCATCGGGCGCTCGCAACGCCATCATCTCGCCCGAGGCCCAGAACATCGTGCCATCGGCGCGCAGATGCCATCGCTCGTCATTGCCCCGGCCCCGATTGAGGGCAGCGGTCATCTCTTTCTGCGGAACACTGTTTTCCCTATCTTCCTGCGTGAAGAAGACCGTAGCCGGTTTCCCGATCATGTCCTCGGCTTCCCAGCCCAGTATCTTTACCGCGCCTTCGTTCCAGCTCGTTACGAGGCCGTCGAGATCCATGGATATGATGGCGTAATCGATCGCGCTTTGCACGATCGCCTCAAGGAAGCGCTCTCGTGATGAAATCGTTCCGGTATCGCTTGCGATCGTCATGAATGTATCTCGAACTCAGGCCAGCACGTTATGCCACGGACCATATCGCGTGCGCAGTCATATTTGTGCATTTTGAATGCGGCTGAAATCTAGGGGCGATTCATCCCTTTGAAGCACGCGATGATCTCGTCGAAGCCGAATGGTTTTGAAAAGAACTTTGCCGCAGGCGGTAAATCCGTGCTCATCGGCTGTATCCGGCCCGACGCCACAATAATCCCGGCATCGGGAAAACGCTCGAAAACTCTATGGGCGAGATCAAGGCCCGTTAGCTTGCCTGGCAACTGGATGTCTGTGAAAAGCAGATGGATCGTCTGCGCGTTTATGATCTCTATAGCGTGCTCTGCCGAGCCGGTATCTAGAACATCGAAGCCCGCCTCATGCAGTGCGTCAACCAATGTCAAGCGGATCAGCACTTCGTCTTCGACGACCAGAACTTTGCGCACGATATTCTCCTGCCAATGCTCACCAACCCCTGGAACCGCGCAACGTTCCGTCTTTGATTAAGCTCACCATGATTGGTGCCCTTGCCGAAAGTCATCGATGGAGAACAGTACTTCGCCTTCTCACCCGCAGACCGCCTACCTTGGCGCGCTACGGGCACGAAACGACCGCAATTGAAGACTTGCCAATGTGAGGTATCGGGCGCAAGGTTCGTATTCCAGCAGCCATTGACAAGGGCGCTGCTGTTTGAGGGGTGGTTACCCTGGCCCTGAAAATGAAGGAGGACTCGATGTCTTCCGCTTTCTTCCACAAACAGCAGCAATACGTATCGGACGCCGCGAGCGGCTATTTGTTTTTTGCAGTCAGCCTGGTGATAATCCTTGTCTTCCTCATGGAGGGTTGGCTGTGGTGATCCTCATCTTCAAAGGCCCCGATATTCCGGGAGCGCATCGCCGAACCGTCCTCCGACAGATTCTCAAAAACGCCGACTACGAGACACGTAGCCTTGCGCAAGAGCAGCGCGCCAGCGTCGAGATTTGGGAAAACGAAGGCGGTTCCACCGCTGGGTGGCCACGATGCCCGATCGCCTGACAGCGATGCTCGTCGTCTTGGTTTTGGCGATCGGCTTTGTTTGGGGCTACCGCCCTGACCAAAGCCGATATGATCGGCTTCACCCCTCTCAATCGCGTCAACCGGCATCGGTGCAGTAATATCCTTCATCAGGACAGATGCTCATGGAAGACGCAAGAGCTGATATAGCCGAGCGTGTAAGGAACATTATCACTGGGCAGTTGGCCGTCGAGATAACGAGGGTTGTCGATGATGCTTCGATTATCGATGACTTGGGGGCTGATTCCCTGGAAATGGTCCAGATCGTAATGCTCATCGAGGACGAGTTTGGAATCGCCATTCCCGACCAGCCAGCCGAAGAATTCCTGACGGTTAAGGATGCCATCGACTTCGTCGTTGCAGCACAGTCGTGACAGATAAGCGGACGCCCGGATGACGATCAGTCGTTGCGGGATGAAGGAGTTGACGGATGACAGCGAACAGCGAACGGTTTTTCAAGCCGACAAAGACTACTGCAGATAAAAAGGCGTCGGAGACCAACTCGGTCGCCTGGAGGATCATCGACCAGGAGGCAGCAACGCGGGAAAAGAAGACCGAGAAGTTGCGCGCGCTCCGCCTGGCGAAAGAGGTCATCAATCCTGCGCCCTTGCCGAAGTTGAAGCGAAAGTAGCAACGGAGGCAGGTGTGGTTGGAAGATGCATGACAGGAACGGCTGTCTGCTTGAAATTCACGAATTACTCCAACCGAAAGCCGAAGGCGAAAACGCCTTCGGCTTCGCATCTTGTGAATTCAGTGCTCGTCAGGACAATGTGCGCCCGCAATCGAAGGTGACCTTGCTGAGAAGATCTGCCGGCACCTGGATATCGGCCATGGCGGCGGCGACGAGTTCGTCCCGCTTTGCACGGTTTTCGTATCCCTTGACGGTTGCCAGATCGGTGCTCGCGGCCGTGGCTATGCGGCCGGCCGTCGCGGAGCATATGCCCGCAAGGGTCTCTACCCGCGCGGTTCTCACCGCCTCGGCGCGTGCGCTGGTGGTCGAAACCCATCCCGCATTGAAGGCGATGAGCGGCGCAGCCACGAGGCCGAGAACGAAACCCACCATGTAGGGTTTTGCTTTTTCCATGTTCAGACTGAATGACATGACTCTACTCCCTATAATCGATGATTATCGGGATCGATAAGGGCCCGCGCTCGGACCTGGAGCCAATGGCAATCCGGACAGTTTCAGTGTGCGCTTTAACGGGCACAAAGCAAATGAAATTAAAGGTTTTTCTTTGGTGCTTCGTGATGTTTTCTCTTCGTAAAATAAAAAATCAGGATTTCGATTTTTGTGATATGGTGAATTCGATCGAAAAACGCATGAACTCATGGGTTTTCGATGGGTATTTACAGTCATAAGTTTCATTTTTTATTTGAGTGGCCGGGATTTGATGCGGTCTGCATCAGGTTTTTTGATGACATTCTTTCTTTAAAGAGCGCCGGCGCGACTGTTTCCGGTGCTCATGGCAGCTTTTCGTAGCGAAGAGGCAGCCGTCCACCGCGAGGAACGTTCCATGAGTCTCAGTTTCCCAAACCAAAGCCGCAGCTATGAAGAGGCCGGCAAGCGTATCCGCTTCATTGGTCATGACGGCATGTTCGAGATCCCGTTCTTTGCGGGGTCGGACCTGTTCCCGGGAGTGACATCCGAAGCCGGTTATCTCAGGGCTTTCGACGATGCCCGCGTCTCTGTCTACAAGGCGGCGCGGCGCGCCTATTCCGCTGGCCGAAAGCCGGTTTACGTCCTGACGCGTGTCGATTTCGGCTGAGAGCGCCACTCCTGAGCGTAGCTTCGGCGCCCCACATCCCCAACACGATTGCCGGGTTTCGCCCGGCCGGCTGCCTGGCCGCATCTGGGCAAAGGAATGATTATGGCCAGAGGCCAAGAGCGTGGCGTGCAAGACATCGGCAATTCGAAAACCGCCGTTGCCGAAAGGACCCACCATCCTGAGATGGGCTCCAAGTCGGCGCCGGAGCCGCAAGTAGTTACGGACGGGAAAGGCGAGGGCAACAGTCCGTCGTCCGGATTCGGTTTCCGCTGGGCACCGGGCATGCCATGGAACGATCCCATGCCCGTGCGGGAGGAACTGTTCGGCATCGAACGGCTCGAGCAGCACGCCGCGACCCTTGCGCTTGCCCAACCGGTAACGAAGCGGCCGCCATCCGTCCAGTCGCTGCACAAGCGCCTGAAGAGCAACGCGGCGGTCCTGCTCGCCGCCTACCGCGCCAGCGCCCTGGAGGTGGAGAACGAGCGCGGCGTCGTGCCGGCGGCCGAATGGCTGCTGGACAACTATCATCTGGTCGAGGAGCAGATCCGCGAGATTCATGATGATCTGCCGCCCAACTATTACAGGCAGCTGCCAAAACTCGCCGAGGGGCCTTTCGCCGGATATCCGCGCGTCTTCGGCATTGCCTGGGCCTTCGTCGCGCACACCGACAGCCATTTCGATCCAGAGACGCTCGTCCGCTTCATCGCTGCCTATCAAAAGGTTCAGCCGCTGACGATCGGCGAGTTGTGGGCCGTGGCGATCACCTTACGCATCGTGCTCGTCGAGAACCTGCGGAGGCTTGCCGACCAGATCACCGCCGGGCGCCGCATGCGTGCCGAGGCGGATGCGCTGGCGGACCGGCTGTTGGCGGACGAGGGTCGCGGCAGCGCGCTTGAAAAGGTCTCCGCCGACCCCCTACCCGAGCTCTTCGCGGCCCAGCTTGCCAAACGGCTGCGCGACCAGGACCCTAGCACGACGCCGGCGCATGGCTGGCTGGAGGCGCGGCTGGCAAGGCAGGACAGTTCGGTTGACGCTGTGGTCGGGCATGCCCAGCAGCGCCAGGGCGCGTCGAATGTCACGATCAGGAATATCATCACCAGCATGCGGCTGATCAGCGATGTCGACTGGGCCGATCTCTTTGAGAAGGTCAGCCTCGTCGATGCGCGCCTTTCGGCCGACGACAGCTTCGCGCGCATGGATTTCGCCACGCGCAACCTCTATCGCAGCGCCATCGAAGACCTCGCCCGCGGCTCGGACCTGTCGGAACTCGACATTGCTGGGCAGGCGGTGAAAGCGGCAAAGGCCGCAGCGGTCACAGACGATACCGCCTCGCAGGCCGAACGTGTCGGGGATCCGGGCTACCATCTGATCGCGGAAGGGCGGCCGGCCTTCGAGCGCACGATCGGGTTCCGCCCGCCCCGGCATCTGATCGCCGGGCGGCTGGCGGCGCGCACGGGCATTGCCGGCTATGCCGGGGCGATCGGGCTCGTGATGGCGATTCTTCTGGCGCTTGCGCTATGGCTGCTGTCCATCGCCGGTCTCTCGGCGCCCGGCTTGATCGTCTTTGCGGTGCTGGCGCTGCTGCCGACAAGCGATATCGCGACGGCGCTCGTCAACCGCTTCGTGAGCTGGAGCCACGGCGCGACCGGTCTGCCGGGACTGGAACTCGCACAGGGCGTCCCATCGTCGTCACGCACGCTGGTCGTCGTGCCGACGCTCCTGAGCAATCGTGCCGACCTGCTGGAGCAGATCGAGCGGCTGGAGGTCCATCATCTCTCGGGCGCTGGCGGCGACCTGAGTTTTGCTCTGCTGACCGACGGGAAGGATGCCTCGCAGGAGACCGTCGAGGGCGATGGTGCGCTTCTCGCGCTCGCTGTCGAGGCCATGGCCGACCTCAATCACCGGCACGGGCCGGGTCCTTCTGGCGACCGCTTCCTGCTTTTGCACCGCAAGCGCCGGTTCAATGCCGGCGAGACCCTCTGGATGGGCTGGGAGCGCAAGCGCGGCAAGCTGCACGAGCTCAACCGCCTGCTGCGCGGCGCCACTGACACCAGCTTCATGGCGCTTGGCGGAAAGCCGCCATCCGTCCCGCCGGACGTGCGCTATGTCATCACTCTCGACGCGGATACGAAACTGCCGCGCGACACGGTCCTGCGGCTGATCGGCAAGATGGCGCATCCCCTCAACCGGCCGCGCTTCGATACCGTGCAGCAGCGGGTCGTCGACGGCTATGCGATCATCCAGCCGCGCGTCACCCCGTCGCTTCCCATCGGTCGCGAAGGCTCGCTCTACCAGCGGGTCTTTTCCGCGCCCGGCGGCATGGATCCCTATGCGGCGGCCGTTTCCGACGTCTATCAGGACCTGTTCGGCGAGGGTTCCTATACCGGCAAGGGCATTTATGACGTCGATGCCTTCGAGGCGGCGCTAGCCGGCCGCATTCCGGAGAATACCCTTCTCAGCCACGACCTTTTCGAGGGCACGTTCGCGCGGGCGGGGCTTGCCTCCGATGTCGAGGTGGTCGACGATTTTCCGTCGCGCTACGACGTCGCCGCCCGGCGCCAGCACCGCTGGACGCGCGGTGACTGGCAGCTGCTGCCGTGGATATTCGGGCGGCGGGCACTTCCCGCACTCGGCCGCTGGAAGATGCTGGACAATCTGCGCCGCACCCTCATCACGCCGTCGACATTCGCGGCGCTCGTGGCCTGTTGCGCGATGCCGTTGCAGGCGGGCGTGACCGCGGCGTTGCTGGTCGCGTCCTCAATTGTCGTTCCCGCGTTCCTGCCGGTAGTTTTCGCCATCCTGCCACGCCGCAGCGGCCTGCAACTGAGCAGCCATGCCGTCAGGCTTGCCGGCGACATCAAGCTCGCCGTGATGCAGGCGGCGCTTGGCCTCTTCTTCCTGCCCGATCAGGCATGGCGCAGTTGCGATGCGGTGCTCAGGACCGCCGGCCGGCTGCTGGTGACGCGCAGGAAACTCTTGGAATGGACGACCGCCGCGACATCCGGAAACCGGACGCGGCTGACGCTTGCCGGCTTCTACCGCGACATGGCGGGCGGCACGGCGACCGCGCTGATCCTTCTCACTGCTGCCGTCGCGTTTTCGCCGGCCGCCTGGCCTCTGGCGCTTCTGCTGGCGCTCCTCTGGTCGGCAGCACCCGCCATCGCGCTCTGGGTCAGCCGGTCGCCGACAGCACGGCCGGGCCGGGCGCTTTCGGATGGCGATGCGGCGGAACTCCGGCTCGTCGCGCGACGCACATGGCGGTTTTTCGAAACCTTCGTTACCCCGCTGGAAAACATGCTGCCGCCGGACAATTTCCAGGAAACCCCGCTGCCCGTCATCGCTCACCGGACTTCGCCGACCAATATCGGCCTCTATCTTCTCTCGACGGTCGCCGCGCGCGACTTCGGCTGGGTGGGAACCCTTGAAGCGCTTGAACGGCTGGAGGCGACTTTTTCGACGCTCAAGCGGCTCGACCGGTTCAACGGGCATTTCTTTAACTGGTACGATACGCGCGATCTCAGAACCCTCGCTCCCCCCTATGTCTCCTCCGTCGATAGCGGCAATCTCGCCGGCCACCTGATCGCGCTGGCGAATGCCTGCGAGGAGTGGGCCGGGGCGCCGCCGGCGGAAGACGGGGCGGGTTCCGGCGATACGCTGGCGCTCGCCCGCATGGCTCTTGGCGAGACGGCCGGCAATCCCGGTGCCAACCTGACAGCCATTCTCGACGAGGCGGAACCCCTCCTGCACGGCCCGCAATCCATCGAGGCCGCAACACCCGCATTGACGCGACTTCTGGACAAGGCCTTGAAACTGGCCGAGCAGGCAGCACCTGCCGATGACGGCACGGCCGCCGATCTTACGTTCTGGATCGGCGCGCTCGCCCGATCCGTCACACAGGCCGCGCGCGACCGGCAGGCCTTCCGCGACGATGCCGCCTCCGTGAAAGCCCGGCTTCAGGCGCTTGCGGACACGGCCCGCACCATGGCGCTCGACATGGATTTCGCCTTTCTGTTCGATCCCGACAGGAAGCTCCTGTCCATCGGCTATTCGCTCGCCGACAACGGGCTCGACCCGAACTGCTACGATCTTCTCGCTTCGGAAGCCCGGCTTGCGAGCTTCTTCGCCATTGCCAAGGGTGATATCGGCACTCGGCACTGGTTACGCCTCGGCCGGGCGGCGACGCCGCTCGGCAGCGGCTCGGCGCTGATCTCCTGGTCGGGCTCGATGTTCGAATATCTCATGCCCTCGCTGGTGATGCGCGCGCCGGCGGGAAGCCTGCTCGACGACACGAACCGGCTGATCGTGGCGCGGCAGGAGGCCTATGGCCGGTCGCGGCATGTGCCGTGGGGCATATCGGAATCCGCCTTCAATGCGCGTGACATCGAGTTCACCTATCAATATTCCAATTTCGGCGTACCGGGACTGGGGCTCAAGCGCGGGCTGTCGGGCAACATGGTCGTCGCGCCCTATGCCACGGGCCTCGCCGCCATGGTCGACCCACACGCCGCGCTCGACAACTACCGGCATCTCGAATCCCTCGGCGCAAGCGGCGTTCACGGCTTCTACGAGGCGCTGGACTTCACCCGCGCCCGCCTGCCCGAAGACGCGCGCGTCGAGATCATCCGCAGCTATATGGCCCACCACCAGGGCATGACCATCGTCGCCATCGCCGTCCTATTGCAGGACGGGCGCATGCGGGCGCGGTTCCACCGCGAACCGATGATCATGGCCAGTGAACTCCTGCTGTCGGAGCGCATGCCGCGCGATGTGGCGATCGCCCGGCCGCGCGCCGAGGAGGTCAAGGCTTCCGCCGGCATCTCGCTGAACCCCGCGCCGTCGGTGCGCCGGCTTTCGCTGCCCGTTGCCGGCGCGCCGGTGACCCATCTCCTGTCCAACGGGCGCTATGCGGTGATGCTGACGGCCTCGGGCGGCGGCTATAGCCGCTGGCGCGACATCGCCGTCACGCGCTGGCGCGAGGATGCGACCCGCGACGATTGCGGCGCCTTCGTCTTCCTCAGGGACATGCAGACCGACACGGTCTTCTCGCCCACGCTCCCGGCGGCGGGCGACAGGGCCGAGGCCTCGGTGGTCTTCGGCGAGGACCATGCACAATATATCCGCCAC
Source organism: Shinella kummerowiae (assembly GCF_009827055.1). Lineage (GTDB taxonomy): Bacteria > Pseudomonadota > Alphaproteobacteria > Rhizobiales > Rhizobiaceae > Shinella > Shinella kummerowiae. The sequence goes on along the minus strand of NZ_WUMK01000011.1, from coordinate 199,370 downwards.
GACGAGACGCTGACGACGGAGATGGATGTTATCGTCTCCGGCGAGGACGACGGCGAGGTGCGCCGCATCTGCCTCACCAACAGCGGACGACGGGCGCGCGAGATCGAGCTGACGTCCTATGCCGAACTGGTGCTAGCTACCCCAGCAACCGACAACGCGCATCCCGCCTTCGCCAAGATGTTCATCGAGACCGAGCATCTGGCCGAATACGGCGCGCTTATCGCCACACGGCGGCGACGGGCACCTGCGGAGACGGAGATCTGGGCCGCCCATTTCGCGGTGGTCGAGGGCGATGCGGTTGCCGATCCGCAATACGAATCCGATCGCGCCCGTTTCCTCGGGCGCGGCCGTTCCATCGCCATCGCCGCCGCCATCCACGACGGGCAGGCGCTGTCCAACACCGCGGGAACCGTGCTCGATCCGATCTTCGCGCTGCGCCGCAGCGTGCGGGTGCTTCCCGGCAAGGTGGCGCGCGTCGCCTTCTGGACGGTCGTCGCCAGCTCGCGGGAAGAGCTCCTCGAACGCATCGACAAGCACCACGACAGGAGCGCTTTCGAGCGGGCGAAGACGCTCGCCTGGACCCAGGCGCAGGTGCAGCTTCACCATCTCGACATGGATATGGAGGAGGCGGCGGATTTCCAGCGCCTTGCTGCGCCCGTCCTCTATGCCGACGCGCGCTTCCGCCCCGCCTCCGATGCCATTCTTGCCGGTGCCGGGCCGCAATCGGGCCTGTGGCCCTACGGCATTTCCGGAGACCTGCCGATCGTGCTCCTGCGCATCGAGGATGCCGAAGACCTTCCACAGCTGCGCCAAATGCTGCGTGCGCATGAATACTGGCGCATCAAGCGGCTGGCCGTCGATCTGGTGATCGTCAATGAGCGCGCCGCCTCCTATGTGCAGGATCTGCAGAACGCCGTCGAAGCCGCCGTGCGCTCCAGCCAGTCCCGCCCGCGTTTTGGCGATATGCCGGCGCAGGGCGCGGTCCATGTGCTGCGCGCCGATTTCCTGAACCAGGAGACGAAAAACCTCCTGAACGCCACCGCGCGCGTCGTGCTGTCCGCCCATCGCGGCCTCATCGCCGATCAGTTGGCACGTCTTTCCGCCGGTATCGAGCGCCTCGCTCCGCTGCCGCCGCGCTTTCCTTCGAAGCCTTCGGCAGAGACGGTCGCGCAGCCGGACAATCTTGAGTTCTTCAATGGACTGGGAGGCTTCGGCAGGAACGGCACGGAATATGTGACCGTGCTGGAAAACGGTGCGGCGACCCCGATGCCCTGGATCAACGTCATCGCCAATCCAGCCTTCGGCTTTCAGGTGTCGGCGGACGGCAGCGCCTATAGCTGGGCTGAAAACAGCCGTGAGAACCAGCTCACGCAATGGTCGAACGACCCGGTCTGCGACCCCTCCGGCGAGGCGCTGTATATCCGTGACGAGGAAACGTTCGACCTCTGGAGCCCGACAGCCCAGCCGATCCGCGACAACGGGCGGTATGTGGCGCGCCACGGCTTCGGCTACAGCCGTTTCAGCCATCGGGCGCACGGGATCGAAAGCGACCTGCTCTCCTATGTGCCGCTCGCCGATCCGATCCGCATTTCGCGGTTGACGCTGACCAACCATTCGTCGCGACCGCGCCGCCTGTCGGTCACGAGCTATGCCGAGTGGGTGCTCGGCACCCTGCGCGGTGCAAACGCGCCGTTCATTGCAACATCCCTCGATGCCGGGACGGGGGCGGTCTTCGCCCGTAATCGATCGGCCATGGGTTTCCCCGGCCGTGTCGCCTTTGCCGATCTCGGCGGCCGGCAGACCGCATGGACCGCCGACCGCACGGAATTCCTCGGGCGGGGCGGCAGCTCCGGACGACCGGCGGCGCTCGCAAGGAGAGTGCCGCTCGGCACCAAGGTCGGCGCGGGCCTCGATCCGTGTGCCGCATTGCAATGCACGATCGAGCTCGACCCGGGCGAAAGCATCGAGCTCGTCTCCTTCCTCGGCGAGGCCGCTTCGGCCGAGGAAGCCTGCGCGCTGATCACCCGCTACCGCGCCGCCGATCTCGATACGGTTCTTGCCGACGTGACCGAGCATTGGCGGACGCTGTTGCAGACCGTGCAGGTCAGGACGCCGGACCGAGCGATGGATATCATGCTGAACGGCTGGCTGCTCTACCAGACGCTCGCCTGCCGCATCTGGGCGCGCTCGGCCTTCTACCAGGCCAGCGGCGCCTATGGCTTCCGCGATCAGTTGCAGGACGGCATGGCTTTGGCCTTCGCCCGGCCGGAGGAGACGCGGGCGCATATCCTGCGCGCCGCCGGTCGGCAGTTTGCCGAAGGCGACATGCAGCATTGGTGGCTGCCCCATTCGGGCGCGGGTGTTCGCACGCGGATTTCCGACGACCGCATCTGGCTCGCCTTCGCCACCGCGACCTATATCGGAACAGCCGGCGACGCGCCGATCCTCGATGAAGCCATCCCTTTCCTGGATGGGCCGGTCCTCGCCGAGGGAGAACACGATGCCTTCTTCCAGCCGACGCCCTCCGATGAGACGGCCTCTCTCTTCGAGCATTGCGCCCGCGGCCTTGACCAGGCTGTCGCGCTCACCGGCCGGCATGGCCTGCCCTTGATGGGAACCGGCGACTGGAACGACGGCATGAACCGGGTCGGCGAGGGCGGCGAGGGCGAAAGCGTCTGGCTTGGTTGGTTGCTTACCCGCGCGATCGACCTGTTTGCGCCGCTTGCGGAGCGCCGCGACCCCGCGCGCGCCGCGCGCTGGAAGGCGCATGCGGAGAAGCTCAAGGCTTCCATTGAACAGGAAACCTGGGACGGGGCCTGGTACCGGCGCGCCACCTTCGATGACGGCTCATGGCTGGGATCGAAGGACAATGACGAATGCCGGATCGATAGCATCGCCCAATCCTGGGCGGTTCTATCCGGCGCCGCCGATCCCGCCCGTGCCGCCGCCGCCATGGCGTCGCTGGAGCGCCACCTGATCCGCAGGGAGGACAGGCTTGCGCTTCTCTTCACGCCGCCTTTCGACGCAACCCCGCGTGATCCGGGCTATGTCAAGGGCTATCCGCCGGGCCTGCGCGAGAACGGCGGCCAGTACAGCCACGCCGCCATGTGGGCGATCCTCGCCTTCGCCCGGCTGGGGGAGGGCGACAAGGCGCACGGTCTCTTCGCGCTCCTCAACCCGATCAACCATGCGGGCACGCCGGAGGCGGCGCTGCGCTACAAGGTCGAGCCCTATGTGGTGGCCGCCGACGTCTATTCGGTCGCGCCGCATATCGGGCGCGGCGGCTGGACATGGTACACCGGCTCCGCCGCCTGGATGTACCGTGCCGGCATCGAGGGCATCCTCGGCCTGCGCCGGCAAGGCGGAGTGCTCGTGATGGAACCCTGCCTGCCGGCATCATGGCCGCACGTCGAGGTGACGGTCAAATTGGGAGACACTTGCTACAATATCGAGGTCAGACGGGCTTCCGATCGACCACCCTCTGCGACGTTGGACGGCTCTTCATTGCCCCACGCCGGCGGCCCGATACGTTTGCCCGTGGATGGTGACAGGCATGTTCTGGTGCTGGTTGAATGAGCTGTCGATGAAGCTCGAAAGTCGCGTCCACCTAGAATTTATCACGGTACAAACGGCGAACTTGGTGTTCGAGGCTGGATTGTCCGGCTCGCTAGCGCAGGCCGGGCATAGGGAACGATGTGGCTCAATACCAGCGCCCACGGCCATAAAAGCCGCCGCCCAAGAGAACGACGACAAGGAGGATGATAACAAGGGTGGTGATGTCCATGACAGGCTCCGGTGAGTGCTCGTGATCGTCTTGCCGTAGGTGGCATGTGCGGACGGCACTTCACTTCACCTCAACGCTCCATGACCGCCCTTGTTCCAGAGCAAACCCGCCGTGTTGCCGCTGTTTGCCACAGCGCCTGAAAAGGCGCAAAATCGATTGCAGGCGGCGGGCGTCCATCGCCGTGCTTTCCATGGCAGCCATGCCGGGAGGTCGGAATGATTTTGCGGGATATGACAAGGGCCGAATGCGAGGCCGCGCTATCGACGAACTTCATCGGCCATCTGGGATGTATCTCCGGCAACCGGCCCTATGTCGTGCCGAATACGCGCCGTGTTGCCGTCGTCGAGAATCTGCGCATTGACGATCAACTGTCACGTTTTGCGGTTCGGCCACTGGAGATCGATTTCGTAGGCCTCTATCCGCGCGCTTCCGGACGCGGTCGCCTGCAGGAGGGAGGCGAGCTTGGGCATTGCCCATTCGCCGTTTCCAAGTGAAGCGAGCGGTCTGCCGGGAATTGTCGCCGGATCGATTTCGAACGTCCGGCAGAACGATGTGCTCGCTGCTATGACCTTCTGGTCCTTGGAGAGGAAAAGCAGCGGCTGGCTCGATGAAACCACCACGGCAAGGGAACTCGCCGCTTCGAAATGGATGATCGGTGCGTTCGACATGGAAATGGCCCTCGAGGGCCGAAAACTCGCGGGGGTACGAGCCCTAGCTTCGGCAGAAACGTCGCTGGACGCAAATCCTCAAGCTGACGTTCTGGGACAAGGGATCATACCGGGCTTAAACAGGCACTACACTTAATGGGCATGCTCGTTGATAGCTCGAATGGAACGGCGGGACTTCCGGTTCGAATTCCTCAAGAAAATAACGAGGCGTTCAGCTCCGTCAACAATTGCAAACCTACTTACAAGTTCAATATTTTATGAGGAACCCAGCGATTTTGATATGGTTACCGCACCCATGTCTTTTTCACGAATTTAATGCGGCGTTTAATCGGCGCAACCTATAGGAGAGGAGGCGCCCATCGAAAACTAATCGTTGACGTGGTGATCTCAATAGCCTATAGATGCGGCATCGATCTTTTGCTTGCCGAGCTTTGTCTACCGCGCGAGTGGCACCGCGCTCTATTCGAACCTTCTCTCTCAAAAATAGTCGTATCACCGTCCGCGAAGCATCGCTTCCGCGGACCCTCACTCTATGCTTTGAAAGGGTTCATCATGACCACTGGCACAGTAAAATGGTTTAATTCCACCAAAGGCTTCGGCTTCATCCAGCCCGACAACGGCGGCGCTGACGCGTTCGTTCACATCTCGGCCGTCGAACGCGCCGGAATGCGCGAACTCGTCGAAGGCCAGAAGATCGGCTTCGAGCTCGAGCGCGACAACAAGTCGGGCAAGATGTCAGCGACCAATCTGCAGTCGGCATAACTTGAGATCCGCTTCGCGTTGACCACGGATGTACTGGCACTGCCGGAAGCTATTTCATCGAGGCCAGGCGTTTCGCCTGGCCTTTTTCGTTTTGGTTGTATCCGAATTCATTGAGGTTCCATGACAGAAGCACACGGCAAATCCCGCCAGCAGGCGGAGATCGCCTTCAGCAACGAGCAGACGCAGTTCTATGCCAAAAACAACGCGGTGGAAGAGCTGGATTCCGTTGCTCAGGCGCGGGATGCCAAAACCCTCAGGCTGCGAGAGGCGCGCCTTTCCAAGGAGTTGGCCGACCGTAGGTCAGCGACATCCAATCTCATCGCTAAACGCGTCAAGTCGCGCTGATCGCTACGCCACTCACTATCGGGATAAGAATGAAGAACGCCAGAAACAACGAAGTCGCCGACCGCCGCTCCTCATCCGCTGAGGCCAAAGCCGCTCTGCTCAATGCCTACCGTGCGGCAAAGACCGCGGCAGAGCCCGCTAAGATCGCAAGACAGGCGGAACGCACAGTCATTTCTAACGCTCATGAAGAACGACGTGTTGAACGGGAGCGCGTGAAGCTTGAGGAGCAGACGCGTATCGTGACCGAGGCGGCGGAGCGGCAGGCAGCCGCTGAGGCCGTGATAGCCGCTGAAACTGAAGCGCGGGAGCGCGCCGAAAAAGCCCGGATAGCGAGGGTGGTCGACGATGAGGCGCTGCGAAAGGCCGAGCGCGACAGGCGTTACGCCAACCGCAAGGCAAGGCAAGCCTAGCTCTTGGTTCGTACCGACCTAAACCATGACGCCGTCATGTAGGGGTCTAATCACAGGAAGGAGCCCTAAATGGCACCGAATATGAACGAGCTGCAGGCGATCAATACGGCATGGCAAATCGCAATCCAGGAAATCCTGCGCATGGTCATTCGTGACATGTACCACGCTGGCGGCGAGACAAAGTTTAAAGCACATATCAAACGCATCGAAGAGGCCGCCGTCGACAGCATCTATACCGATCTGAGACTTCGAGGGACCAACGAGTGGACCGAGGTGCTCGTCAAGGAGAGGGCGAGCAATTTCGTGACGACTTTGCTGACTTCTTTCACCTACGATCGAGCCTGAATGCCAGTTTGCAACTAGAGTTGGCTGGGGATTACACCGTGAAGCGGCTCTGATGCACATGTTCTGACGTGTAAATCCGCCGATCGGCTTTGTTCCACGACGGATTGGTGAGGTTGCCTTGCCGAAGCGGTCGGTAGGCGAGGATGGAGCTGTTCGTTTCTTCCTTGCGTCTTTCGTCTTTGGCTTCTTCGCGATGGTCAGTCTTCTTCACCAGGATACGCTTGCGCCTTGAAGAGGCGGGCAGCATGCGCCGTGTTGCGCGCGACGAGATCGAGCGTGGACCGCACGACCTCGGGGATTTCCGTCAGATCGACGAAATTGACCGAACCCATCGCTTCGCCGACCCAATAGGTCACGGCGTTGGCGGGATTGGTAAAGCCGACATCGTTCAGCGCCTGAAAGAGTTCCGCCGAGACGTGATTTGCACCGTCCTCGTTGCCGACGACGGCAATGGCGGCGACCCGGCCGTACGAAACCATCCGGCCTTCATCGTCCTTTTCCTCCAGAAAGGCGTCCATGCGTTCCAGCGCCCGCTTGCAGACGCTGGAGGGCTGGCCCATCCAAATCGGCGTGCCCATAACGAGGATATCGGCCTTCAGAATCCTGCGGTGGATGTCGGGCCAAGCGTCGCCGTCGCCCTCGTCCGAGGTAACCCCGGGCTGATGCCGTAATCGGCAAGCTGCAGGAACTCCGGTGTCACATCCAGCGGTTCCATCGCGACGGCGAGCAGCTTCAGCATGCGATCGGTGGAGGATGGGTCTTCGGCCCGCTTTGTCTTAAGGGTGCAGTTGATCGCCAGCGCAGTCAGGGTCATGGTTGTCTCACGAGGTTGGAGTCGAATGCCCAACCGCTTCCCCTCCCGATTGTCCCGCGTCCTCCAGTCTGCGGGCGCGTGCCGACGCTTATTCGGCAGCTTCCGGGTCATGTATGTCATCGCGGAGCTTCTCGATCTTTGCAAAGTCGATCCTCCGCTGCCCGTACTCCCACTGCGAGATGAAGCGCGCGATCGCGTCAGCCAGGCAAAGCAATCGGTCCAACAGCTGATCCGATGAGGGATGCGTAGCTCAACTAAAGCTCGCCAAATTCGAGAACGATGGCGCAAGTTCCATAAATTGCCTTATGTGATTTATGTTTGTAACCGCAAAGTTAGAATGTCCTGTTTCTGCAAAGTTGGAATGTCACACTCTCCGGTCTGAATGAGGCTTGGGAGATTGCAGATGGGATTGATAGCGATGAGCGAGCGCGATCTGCAGCGGATCGAGATTTTGTCGAAGGTGGCCGCCGGCCGGATGACGATGGTGTCAGCGGCGCATATGCTTGATCTGAGCGAGCGCCAGGTGCGTCGGCTGTTGGAGCGGATACGAACTGGCGCCACAGCGAGGGTTTCCGCAATGCGGCGCTGGATCTGATCCGCGAGCGCTATCTGGATTTCGGTCCGACACTGGCGCGTGAGAAGCTGGTCGAACTGCACCGGATCTCGGTGGCCAAGGAGACGCTGCAGCAGATCGTTCCTTCGGGACATTACACCCGCGGAAAGCGGGTCGCCCGTTTCACGGTGCCGTAGGCGAAGCTGGTGTCGATGGAGGCGATGCCCTCGATCATGTGCAGGCGTGTGCGCACGAAGGATTCGTAGTCCTGCAGGCTTTCCACGAGAACCCGCAGCAGATAGTCGGCGTCGCCGGTCATGACGTAGCAGTCGATAATGGCGTCGATGTCGCGCACCTTGCGCTCGAAGGCCGCCACGGCGGCCTGGGTGTGGCGCTCCAGCCGGATCCGCACGAAGGCGGTGATCGGCAATCCGTATGTAGCCTCGTCGACGACGGCCGTATAACCCTTGATGACGCCGCTCTCCTCAAGAAGCCGAACGCGCCTCAGGCAGGGGGACGGCGACAGATTCACGCGCTCGGAAAGCTCCTGGTTGGTCAGCCGGCCGTTGTCCTGCAGCGCCGCGACGATCTGCTGGTCCTTTTCGTCCATCTTCGCTCCGATTGATAGATCCTGCCAATTTATGAGATTGCTGTGGCAATCTTCGCAAGAAACTGCCCTTCTGGCTGTGTCATCTTGCTTACAGCAGAGGATGTCACCATGTCTATCATCACCAGCCCGCAAACCGATGCCGGCCTTTTCCGGCCGTCCGCCTCCGGCAACCTTGCCGGTTATGCCGCCATCGCGGTCGCCGTCGCGATCTGGGCGGGTTTCGCGCTGTCGATCCGCGCTATGGGCGCCTCCGGCCTGACCACGGCGGATGTCGCCCTCATTCGCTACGGCATGCCGGCGCTGCTGCTCTGTCCCTTCATCCCGTCGCGCTGGGCGATGCTGCGTAAAGTGCGTCTCAGTGATGCGCTGATGGTGTTCGCCGGCGCGGGACTGCCGTTCTTCTGGATCGCGGCGGCCGGTGGTGCGGCCACGTCCACGGCCCATGTCAGCGCGCTGATCGCCGGCACGGTTCCGGTTTCCGTCGCACTGGTGACCTTCTTGCTCACCGGTGCGCGGGTGCCGGTGCGGCGCATGGGCGGCCTTGCTGGCATCGTCCTTGGCGTTGTCGCGCTCGCCTTCGCCCAGCCGCAGACCGGCCACGGCGATATCGGCCGGGGCGTGGCAATGCTGCTGGCGGCAAGCTTGCTCTGGGGCGCCTATACGGTCGGCCTGCGCCGCACCGGGCTGGACGCCATCGGCTGTACCCTGCTCGTCACCCTGCCCTCTTTCGTCATCCTTGCCGGGCTCTTCGCCTTCGGTCTGGTCACGACGCACTTCGGCAGATTCAGCCTCGGTGAGGCCATGCCCTTCGTTCTCGTGCAGGGCCTTGGCGTCGGCATCGTTTCGACGCTGAGCTATGCGATGGCCATTACCCGGCTCGGTCCGGCCAGGAGCGCCGTGATCGGCTCCCTCGCCCCTGTCCTTGCCACGCTCGGTGCCGTTCCTCTGCTGGGCGAGGCCCTGACGCCGGTCGTCACCGCGGGCGTCTGCGCGATCACTCTCGGCGTCGTTCTCGCCAATCGCGCCTGACAAGCGCGTTGCCCGTTACGACGGGCGGCGCATGGGAACCGGAATGTCCACAGCCTTTTCGTCCGCCAGGTGCTGATGGCGCGGACCTGCCCTGGAATCGGGTCGCCGAGATAGGTTTCGTGGCCGGGCAGTCCCATCTGATAGAGCGCGTCGCGCGCTGCCTCATAGGCCGCGCTCTTGTCGGTGCACAGCTTCACGCGCATATCCACCGGCGCCATTTCGGTCCGGTTTTGCACAGCTTCCACGGCGCCGGCCGTGGGCGGCAGGCGGTCGTCGAAGGCCAGCGTGAGGTAAAGGGCGGAGCGCTCGTTGCGCTCCCGCTCCGTGGTTGCTCCCATGATGACGACCATCACGCGCTTGCCGTTGCGCGTCGCAAGCCCAACGAAGTTGCGGCCGGAGGCGCAAAGAAAACCCGTCTTCATGCCGATCGTGCCGATGAAGCGGGTCAGAAGCAGATTGTTGGACTTGATCTCCTTGCCGTCGATCGTGACGGCGGCGGCCTGGAAGAAGCGGCGATATTCCGGGAATTTCCGGTCCGTCTCCAGGCCGAGGATCGCGAGATCGCGCGCGGTCGTGCTGCGGCAATGGATGACCGAGGCTGGCATCTGGCTTTCTCGCCGGGAAGGCAAGAAACGGGTTTTCCAGCCACGCGGCCGACGTGACCGCTTTGGCGAGCTGGTGCAGATCGACGGTTCGCATCACTGGTGGTTTGAGAAACGCGGCCCCAAATGCGCCCTGCTCGTCTATATCGACGACGCCACCGGCAGGCTCTTGCATCTTCGCTTTGCCGGATCTGAGAACACGTTCGACTACCTTCATGCGACGAAGGCCAAACTGCAGCAATGGGGCAAGGTCAATCCCTTGACCAAAGCCTGATCAGAAAACCATACTTAGAGGTGGCTCACTTCTCGGTGGAAAAACCGGCTCAGTTCTGCGCGGAAACCAACACATAGTGGCGCCGAGAATTGCATTTCCACGAATTGCTTTGATAGCCGTGGTCGAGAGGCCCTAAGCGCGTAGGTTGAAGGGTCACTGGTTCCGCAAGGTGCGCCAGTACTTAGTATCTTATGGGGACAAATTGTTGCCCCAAGCGCGAGACGCGGCTACTCACGCCAACGTCTCGCGAAACTCGAGCCCAGGCTATCGCGTGACCAAGTCCGCGCCGAACCATTTCAGACTGATCGCCTTCAGCGTGCCATCTTCCGAAATGGCCTGAATGGCGCCGTTGAACTTTTCTGTCAGAACCGCGTCATCTTTCCTCAGACCTATCCCGACGCCGGGTCCGAACACTCCGCCCGAGATGCGCGGCCCGTAGAGTTGGGCCGAGTCTCCATCATTGGATTCCAAGAACGCCTTCCAGACGGAAAAGTCCGCCAAACCGCCATCGATCCGACCAGCTACGAGATCAAGATTGAGGCTGTCCTGCTTGTCGTAGCTGCGAACCTCGACAGCGTCGCCAAAGTAATCCCTGACAAATACCTCAGCGTTTGTAGAGCCCTGCACACCGATTGACCGCCCTTTCAGGTTTTCCTTCAGGTCCGCCAAGACGCGCTTGCTGGCGTCCGTTTCTGTTGTCAGATCGAGCTTCGAGGCGCTCTCCATCGTCGGAAGGTCGACCGCTTTTGAAACAACGAAATAGTTGGAGGTCAGTGCATAGGGCTCCGAGAAGGAAATGACCTGTTTGCGCTTCTCGGTTATCGACATTCCGGCCATGATGGCATCGTATTTTCCGACCGTCAGCGCGGGAATGATCCCATCCCAGGCTTGGGTGACAAATTCGCATTTGAGGTTCGCCCGCGCACACAGCGCTACGCCGACATCGATATCGAAGCCAACTGACTCCCCGGACGCATCCACCGAGTTCCAGGGAGGGAAAGCCCCCTCCGTGGCAATTCTGATCGTCTTGGCATCCTGGGCCTGGGCCATTCCGGCCAAGATACTCAGAACGACGGTAAAGACAGTGATTTTCAGGATGTTCATCTGGTTCCCCTTTCTGGGTTTTCGATGTGGTTTCAGGTGTAGATTCTCGGAATGTGATCGCGCAGGCCCGCATAGATGCCGACGACATCGGTTCCCCAAACCGCCGCAATTTCCTCATGTGTGATGACTTCGTCTCCCTGCCTGCCGAGCAGCACGACCTTGTCACCGAGGCGGGCATCGGGAGCGTTCGAGAGATCAATTCGCACGTGTTCGAGATGAGCCGGCGGCAAGAGACGGGCTCGCGTACCGCCTACGAGCGCTTCAGTACCAGGCGGAACCTGCCGGGGGAGGCCGTCACCCCATCCCATGCCAAGAACACCGAGCTTCATCCCCGACCGAAAGCCTGGGAGGTCGGGGACCGGACCAAGAGAGGCATCGACGTGTTTAACAGCGACGACCGTAGTGCAAATCGTTTTCAATGCCTGTTGCAAGACAACACGGCGGACAGGTGCATGACTTTCCGGTAACCCAACAAATAGCGCACCCGGATCGACAGCGTCCATGTCCATTTCCGGATAGGTGAGAACGCCCTCCGTGCTCGACATCATGGCGACCACGGGTCGGTCTCCACGCACCTCGGCCTCGGCGAGGATCGCCCGCATCCGGTGGAATTGGATCCCCGCATCGGATGATTTTGAGGTTGGAAGCTCGCTCATGTGTGCATAGATTCCATCGACCTGCACGTCGGAGTATGCGTTCGCCGCCGCCAGCAATGGACCTGCATCCTGTGGCGATGCCCCCGCACGAAAGAAGCCCAAGTCGACCTTGATGAAGACGCGGGTCTTTGTCATCGCCGCGCGCCAACGCTCCAGTTCATCGACGCTGGAGACGCTCACCGTGAGGTCGAGCGCTTCGATCATCAGCCCCGCCGCTGGCAGGGCCCCGGGGTATAGAAGGATGTGCTGTCCAGCCCCCATCCTTCGGATCGCCATGGCGTCGAGAAGCGACGCTACCGCGAACCCAGCAACCCCCTCCACCGCCAGCGCGCGCGCCACCGGGCCGGCACCACAACCATAAGCGTTCCGCTTCAGACACGCATAAATGCTGACATTCTGGGGAAGCAAAGATCGCAGTTCGCGATAATTGTGCCTGATTGCCCCCAGGTCGATTTCGTACCAGCTTCCTCGCAGTAGGGCCGCCTCTGCACAACCGAGGTCATAACTTTCAATGAAAGGCGCCAGGAGAGCGGTCATCGCGATACCTTTCCGATTGCGTAACCCTCCGAAGGTGGGATGTTCTTGCGGTTGTCGTTCTCTGCACGAGCGCGACCTTGGTGGCTGGTGATACCTCGCTCCAACCGACCGAAGAGATGGACGACCACGAATGTGATACCCAGATAGATCAGCGCCGCCGAAATAAAGACCTCATAGGGTGAGAAGGTTTGCGCGACGATCTTTCGCGCTGTGCCCGTCAGCTCCATCATCGTGATGGTGCTGGCAAGCGAACTTGCCTTCAGCATCAACACCACTTCGTTCGCATAGGCTGGCAACGAGAGACGAAAGGCGACAGGCAGAACAATCCGTCTGGTCCGCAACGCGTAAGACATGCCCAGCGCCTTAGCCGCCTCGATCTCACCTCGTGGCACCGCACGTATGCCACCCCGCAAGATTTCGGTCGTATATGCTGCATGGTTGAGAGAAAACGCGATCAGCGCGCACCACCAAGGCTCTCGCAAGACCGACCAGACAAAACTCGTGCGTATCCACTCGATTTGGCTCGCGCCGTAGTAAATCAGAAAAATCTGGACCAGGAGCGGCGTTCCGCGAAATGCAAACGTATAGAGTAGGACGGGGCGCGATAGCCCAGTAGACCCTGACGCACGCATCAGCGAAAGTGGAAGTGCTATGATGAGCCCAAGCAGGACGGAAGCTGCTGTTAGTTGGATCGTCAGGAGCGCTCCATCGAGCAGAAGGGGCAGAACGTCGAAAATAAGGTGCCATTCCATGTCGATTTCTCAATCTGCAACGCGGACGCCGCGATTTGCGCGCCGCTCGAGCAAAGTCAGCCCAGCCAGCGATACGGAGGTGAAGAAGAGGTAGAGACCTGCAGCGACTGTGTAGAAGGTAAGTGGATCGTGGGTTGCACCCGCTGCAACACCGGTCTTGCGCATCAAGTCTTCAAGCCCGACCACGGAGATGAGGGCGGTGTCTTTCAGCAGCGTGAGCCATAGGTTTCCGATGCCTGGCAATGCGTACCGCCACATCTGGGGGAAGATCACCAATCGCCAAGTATGCACCTTCGACAAGCCGAGCGCATGCGCCGCCTCGATCTGGCCGGCCGGGACGGCACGGATTGCGGCCCTGAAAACTTCTGTCGCGTAGGCGCCGAAGACGATGGTCAGTGCAAAGACGCCGGCAGCGAAAGCATCGATCTCGACGTAGCGGCCGAACGCCGCGGTCATCGCAACAGTACCGCCGAAATAGAGGATAAGGATGATGAGGAGTTCGGGGACACCGCGAATGATCGTGGTATAGACGTCCGCCAGTCGCCTGAGGGCATGGAAGCGGCTGAGTTTTGCCATCGCTCCGCAAAGACCGACACCAATCCCGAGAACCAGACTGGTTGCCGCTACGCGCAAAGTCGTTATCGCCCCGGCGGCGATCTGATCGCCGAAACCTTGCAGCTCAATCATTGGTGCAGCTCCGTTGCTTGGGCCGAGAGGAACTGCTTCAGTCGGAATGACGCAGGATTGCGAAACACCGCTTCTGGTGCGCCCTCCTCTTCGACCCGGCCCTGATGGAGAAAGACAATGCGGTTCGAGACCTGCCGCGCGAAGCCGAGCTCGTGCGTAACAATGAGCATTGTCCGGCCTTCATCTGCGAGCGAGCGGATTACCTTCAGCACCTCCCCAACGAGTTCAGGATCCAGTGCCGATGTCGGTTCGTCGAAAAGGAGGATTTCAGGTTCCATCGCCAGAGCGCGTGCGATTGCGACGCGTTGCTGCTGGCCGCCAGAGAGATGAGCTGGATAGGCGTGCCGCTTGTCGGCAAGGCCAACTTTCGAGAGAAGCTCCTCCGCGCGTTTCCACGCTTCGGCTTTAGCTATGCCCCGAACATGGATCGGTGCTTCAACCATATTCTCCAGGACTGTCATGTGAGACCACAGATTGAAGCCCTGGAAGACCATCCCGAGCTTGCAACGCAGCGCATTGATTTCCCGTTGTGCTACGATGCCTGAGCGTGCGTTGATATGGCGTCCACCGACCCAGATCTCACCTTCGCTCGGTTCTTCCAGAAAGTTCAGGCACCGAAGGAGCGTGCTCTTCCCGGATCCGCTACTTCCGAGGATCGAGATGACGTCGCCGCGTTTCGCTGTGAAGGACACCCCTTTGATGACTTCGAGCGGGCCGAAGCGCTTCTTCAGCTCCACGACGCGCAGAGCAGTTCGTTGCTCCGCGGCATTGTCACGAGCGTGATCGTCATTTGATGGCAGGTTCACTAGCAATCCCTCGGCTTGTCTTTTGCCGAGGATGCGACATCGGCCCGGTCAGGGCTTGCAGCGAATTGACGTGCATGCGAAATCTTATCGGAAAATCATTCGACTGATTTATCCAGCGACGAGCCGCGAAAATCTTGGGGCGTCGTACCCGTCTCACGCCGGAATGTATTGGCCAAATGGCTCGAGCTGGAGAAGCCGCAAAGGAGCGCCACTTCGGTGATCGGCATCGTGGAAAAGCGAAGATACTCCTTCGCCCGCTCGACCCGCCGTCGGACGATGAAGGCGTGGGGCGGGCATCCGAGTGTTTGCTTGAATGCCCGGCAAAAATGCGGGATGCTCAACCCTGCGATAGCAGCAAGCTGACCCAACGACAGGTCGGAGGTCAGATCATCATCGATTTTCTCGATGACACGGTTCAGGTTTGTCGCTGCCAACCCGCCTTTTCGGGTCGTTGCGACATATTTCTGGCGGCGGAACAGTTGCGCAAACATCGTGGCCACGTAGCTTTCCACGACCATGGTGCTGAGCGGATTTTGATCACCGATTTCCTCGCCGATACCGCGCGCGGCGTTCATAATGATCGTATCCTCGCAACCAAGGTCAGGTGAAAGGGTCGGTAGCATGCTCGTCGCCATTCGAGAAAAGACGTCCACCACAAACACTGGGTCGATCGTGATCGAAAGGTAAGCCGCCGTGGAGGCCCCAACCTCCCACCCTTTCCAGTGACACCCGGCGGGAACGAAGAGGACGGCTCCGGGCCTGCGGGAGACGAAGCCCGTCCGCCTTTCGTCAAGGAAGTGTTCGCCGCGTTCGGTGTTCCCTTTCAGGTTCAGGAGGATGAGGTGGCGGTCCGACTTGACCGCGATCTCTTCCGCTTCAAGGCCAGTGCGGCGGACAAGATCGGCCTGGACGTGGCGCCAAGTCCTTTGCTCATGGACAATCGTCCGGCAGTTGCCGGCCTTGAATCTGGGGGGTGGGGATGTCGCCTGGACCTTCATCGGTCACCTCCCCCCGTTATGCGCGGTGACGTATCAATCGACCAGCCAGATTTGGGAAACACGGCGGCGCCACAAGCATGGTGGCCCAGACTGCTCGAGGTGGAGAAATAGACCTTCTCAAGGTGGCCGCACACCGATCCGATCGGCATTGTAAGCCACACGCCTTGTTGCTGTTCTGGGTGCTGCATCGATATCCCCGGGAAGAGAGTTTACCGCGGTGCGTCCCCGCGAAACTCGCTAAACCTCCGAATGATCGGGGAGTTAGTAACTGTCCGTGACAGCCCCATGGCCTTTAGCTCCGAGGAACCTGGACATACGCCACAGGCTCCCCGACCCAAAAGGTCGCAGAGTTCGGTGCTGACACAACCAGCACCAGTTGCACGGAGGGGTTACTAAGCCCCGAGGCAGCACGTACTGCCTCACATCCGAAAATAGAGGAAGCGGTATCACTTCGCTAGAGACATGCGATGAAAAATTGCGTGCAGGACTGGGATCGCGGCACGATTGTTGAATTCTGGCACTACTCAGCAGACTGCCGGCCTAGGCGGACACGACGAGTTCGTCGCGTTTAATCAACCCGGTAGCGTCGACGAACCTGGTGTACGCGGAACAACTTCATTGGGATGTTCGCCGGAATCCCGCTCAAAACCGACATTCGTCCCTTTTCCGGAGAGAAGCATGAGGACGACCGTGCCGATGGCAAGGATCACTCCGTAGGCGAGAAACAGCGACGATGGCGGGACGTCGTCGGCGACCACCGACACGACCGCGAAGAGAACAACGCCCAGGAGAACACCGACGCTGTGGAGCACGCCCTTTGCCCGGCCGAGCGTTGCGCTCGAAACGCTCGATTGGATCATGACTTCAAGCGCCACTCTCCCGAGATTGTAAAGGGTGCCCAATGTCGCAAACGCGATGAGGGTAAAGGGCGGATCGAGTGCCTTGAGCAGTGCAAAGGACATCGCGCTTAGTCCAAGGATAGCGAACTGCAAGGCGGGAACTCTCGCTGCATGTACCAGAGGAATTAGAAGCAAGGCACCGAGGACCGATCCAGCCGACCAGGAGCTCTCGAGTTGCCCGAAGTCGATCGCATTTCCACCGTGTTCATCAAAAACAAAACTCGGGCCGATCACGCTGACCAGCATACCGCCGGTGTAGAGGAGAGCATAGATAGCGCCCAGACAGAGGAACTGGAAATCGATGACGAGTGAGCTCGGCCGCGCATCCTCAGCCCCTTCCGCAGGATTTTTCCCGTGTCGGACAACACGCATAATGATGGCTGAAAGAGCGAACCCGATGGAAATAGCGCCGAATGTGACCATGGCAGTTGACGCGTGCAAGAGGACGCCAACGATCCCCGCTGCAACGAGGCTTCCAGACTGCATCAGAAAAAATGTCATTGAATTCGCTGTTGCCAGCGAGAATTTCGCGCTGATCGACGGAATCATGGATTGCGACGCGGTAAGCGCGACCCGATCACACGTTGCGAAAAGCACCGCAGATAACCATATAGCCCACACCACATCCGTCGCCATCAGGACCGTACCCAAGGCAGCCGCGGCCACGACACGCATGGTCTCTGCAATGACATAGAGGTTGCGCCGATCGAAACGGTCGGCAAGCCAACCGGCGGCCGGACTGGTGACGAGTTCCACCAAGCTAATGATTGCGAAGAAACCCGCGACTGCGCCGCTGCCGTGTCCGGATGCGATCAGGACCCAAGCACATGCGATGTGGTAGCCATTGCGTCCCACGGCGGATGCAAACGTGCTCGCCAGGAACCAATTGAACGAGCGCGTATTGCGAACGCTGGGGTCTGGCGTTGCCACTGAGCATGGTCGGGGCATTTTTCTTCTTCACGATTGGAGACCCGGTTGAAATAGCCAGTTGCGAGCACCGTCGCTTCCGAATTCATGCCGGGTTATCACAATCGTGCCAAAAAATTTGCGGAGCTTCAGCTCCGCCACCTTCGACGGAACTCCAGCGGCCCCGTCCCATATGCCCTCTTAAAGGCATAGGTAAAATGGCTAGAACTCGCGAACCCGCACTCGAATGCGATGTCCGTGGCGGAAAGCTCGGTCGTGCGAAGACGATCGACGGCTCGCTCCAACCGACGCGCAGCGACAAACGAGCGCGGCGACTTTCCTGTCGACTGTTTGAAAGCGCGGAAAAAATGGCGGCGGCTTACGCCGATTTCTGCGGCCATCTCGTCCAGGCTCGGTGGATCACCCAGCCGAGCCTCGATGATGGCGACAACGCGCTTAAGGTCGAAGGACGAAAGTCCGCCCTTTGCCGGCTCTGGTCCAAGACCGTTGAGCCGCACCATTTGGATGAAGAGCTGGATAGCCTGACTTTCCACCATGATCACGCTAATCGGGTCGGGGTTCTTGAGTTCAGCCGCGATCCGCTGCAGACATGCCTCGACAACAGTGTCGCGAAATCCTATTGCAGGCCGCAAACACGCAATATGCTCGGCTCCGATTGCGCGATCGATAAAAGCGGCATCTATGGAAACGAAGAGATAGGAGCCCGTTTCGTCGCCCTCGTCCCATCCGCGCCACTCACTGTGTGCTGGCAGGAAGACCACCGAACCGGGCCGGCGCGGCGTGAAGGCAACACGCCGTCCTTCGACAAAATCCTCACCCGCTCGCGCCTCGCCCTGGAGGTTTATCAGAAAGGAGTGCTGCTTTGCGGAAACATGTGTCTCCTGGCGGGCCAGACCAGTTCGTTTCACGATATCCGCTCGCACGACACCCCAATTGAGATGCTGACGCACAATTGAACTGTGGTCCGAGCGACGCGCTTCGCCGGGGTCAAAATCACGTGTTTCCGTCAATAGAGGTCATATCCCACGTCATTTAGGTTCGACGGTTATAAAATGATCTTGGGTTGCCGAACAATGAGGCGCGAACCCATGGTTGGCCGATGATGGCACTCCGATGAAAAAACGGCATGCCGATGAAAGCGCGCCGGAACACACAAGCCTACCACTAAGCTACGGCATCGCTCGAAGCTGATCCTTACTAAGTCAGCAGAACTACTGAGGAATTTCATTCGCTTGGTTTGCGAAGCCGTACCCTTGTGTTCATCGGCGTAGGTGTATTTCGATGCAGGATTTTGACGACTTCTTCAGTGAATGCGACCGTGGCCCGCGGCTAAATCAGTTGGCTGGCTTCTTTACAGAAACCGCTGCCGGGAAAAACGGTATGCCAATTCGCAAACCAATCGTTGACACGCGGTTATTCCCCAACGACACGCTGCTTCACCGCTTTGTCGACCTCCACGCGCGTCGCCAGGGGTTCTTCGACCAGCACTACCATAGCAGCATCCCGTACCGTCTTGAGGAGGAATGCCGTATGGCGCACGCCCTCTTCCGATACGCACAGCTCAGCCCCGCCGATGTGCTGCTCTATAGCCTCGGAACGGCCGAAGGTACGATGGCTCGCACCCTGTCGGAATTGAGCAATGGAAAAATTCGATCGCTGTCCTGCAGCCCGAACGAGGAGAACTTCAAGTGCTTCATGGCATTCGGCGAACCATCCAATGCAAACTTCTTCCTCGGGCCATTCCACCGGCTTTCAAAGGATCACCTTCGGTCCGACGAGAGGCTTAGACACTTTGCAGACGGGTTCGATTTCATTCTGGAAGACACGACCTTCCAGATGTACTCGCCGAACCGCAACAAACAGATCGAATTCGTTGCCCATCACTTGAAGAGCGATGGAATCCTTCTCCTTCTCGAGAAATTCCGCACGTCAAATCCGCGCGACTACCAGACGCGTGAGTCGCAAAAGGATTTCGGGTTCAAAACACGCTTTTTCCCGGCCGAGGAGATCGAGAGAAAGACCAAAGATGTGCTGACCACAATGCACAACAGCGAGGTGACCCTGGCCGAAATGGCGAACGCGGTCTACGCCCAGTTCAAACATTGCGTCATCACCTGGAACAGCGGCAATTTCTACGGCCTTGCAGCCAGCAACAGCCAGGAAAACCTGTGGCGCTATCTGTCGTTGATGGTCGAACCCGCAATCCCGGCGGAATACGTCTACGAGCCGCAACCCTATACGGAACTTTCAAAGGCGGCGGGCGGCTGACGACAACCACCACCGTCAGAACGCAATCTCTTCCTGTGCGCTTGTCGGGCGGGGTCACCCCTCGTCCGGCGCTACTCTGAAAGCGGAGGCTCCCGTGAAAAATCCTGCGAACCAATACATAGCCGAGACATTCGTCTCTGTCGCGGACGCAAAATGCGTTGTCGACCAACTCTGCGCGCGATGCTGCTCTTACTGCTCGTCGATCGACGCAGTCGGCGTTGATCGGCTTCTCGCCTTCGAGGACGTCCGCGCAACACTAAGCCCCGCCGACGGTGGCCTCCAGATGCGCGTTGAAGGCAGGAATCTGATTTCGTTCTACGGCGTCCGCATGCTGTTGCAAGGTCAGCTCGACACTGTCGCAATCATTGCGGGCACGGCTGTCGAATGGGAGGCCGTCGAACCTAGCCAGCGGCGGGAGGAAGTGCCCCCTCACCAAGCCGGCTATGCCCGACGACGAAGCCCGAGTTGACCTTCTCACGCACCGAGCAGCCCGTTCGTCATTACCTGCAGCGAGGGAGTCGATGATTGCTCGTCAAGCCGCTTGCCGCCTATCGCTCAGGGCATCAAGAGAATGCTGCCGCTCGAGCGGCCGGTTTCCATTCTGGCATGAGCCGCCGCGACCTCCTCCAATCGATATTCTGAATCGACCTGTGCAACGATACCGGCTTCGATATCGCGTAGGGCTGCGGTTGCCGTCTCCCGGTAGCGGTCGACATCCGCGCACCAGGCCATGATGCTCGGATGCGCGAGAAACTTTCCAGGCCGCAGATTCTCGACAGCGACGGGCGGGATCGGCCCGGCGGCCTGGCCGATTGTCACCGCTATCCCGAAGGGCCGGACGGAATGGAGGCTCTTAAGCAGCGTATTGCCGCCGATACCATCATAGGCGACATCAACACCGTTCCCATCCGTCAGTGCCTTCACCTCCGAGATGAGATCGGCATCCCGACCGACGAGGAGATGATCGGCGCCGGCGGCCCGCGCGAGAACCGCTTTCTCCTCGGACCCGACGGTCCCGATCACGACAGCGCCCCGCGCCTTGGCGCCGCGGGTCAGGATCGTTCCGAGTCCGCCGGCGGCGGCGTGCACCAGCACCACATCACCGGCGCCGACCTTGTAGGTTTTCTCCAAAAGCATCTGCGCAGTCATGCCCTTGAGCAGAGAACTGGCGGCGGTTTTCTTGGAGATGCTATCGGGAAGCTTGACAACCCTCTCGGCCGCGATCAGCCGTAGCGAGGCGTAGGCGCCGACCGGCGGCCCGGCATAGGCAACCCGATCGCCCTCTCTAAAATCCCAAACACCGGAACCGACCGCCTCGACAACGCCCGCCGCTTCAGCCCCGATTACCGCAGGATTGGTCGGTAAGGGGTAGATACCCTTGCGGTGATAGACATCGAGGAAATTCGTGCCGATGGCCTGGTGACGGATCAGGATTTGGCCCTCTCCCGGTTCGGAAACGGTTTGCTCCTGGATTGCGAAGCGCCCATGCTCACCGGGTGAAACGAGCAATACGATTTTATCTGACATGAAACTGTCTCCTTCTTGGAAACAATCTGCCCTGTAGCCCGCTGATCATAAATTCCCTATTCTCGCCCAATGACTGGGAAAGAATTCACACGTTTGGATTGGGACGATCTGCGTCATTTCCTAGCGGTGGCGCAGGTAGGAACATTTCTCGGCGCAGCAAAACGTCTCGGCATCGAGCACGCAACCGTCAGGCGGCGTATTGTGGCGCTCGAAACGAGGCTCGGGCGAAAGCTTATTGATCGTCGTGGCCGAAAGATCGTCCTGACACCCGATGGTGATAAGGTTGCCGAACTCGCTGCCCCGATTGCTCTGCAGGCAGCGAGTATCGAGCAGCTGGGGCGGACCAGCTCGAACGAACTCCAGGGCGATATCCGTATCAGCGCGCCGCCGGCGCTTTCCAACACGCTGCTTGCCAGGCCCATCGTCGACCTTCGCCACCAACATCCGGGCATTCAGATCACTCTCGTCGGCGAAAAGCGCTTTGCCTCGCTGAACCGGCGCGAAGCGGATGTCGCCGTCCGCCTATCCCGTCCCGAGGAGGGCGAATACGCGATCACCAAAGTCGGCGCGATCAGCTTCGAGTTTTATGCCGCGGACGAATACCTGGCCTCGACGCCCCCTGAAGACTGGTCGTTCATCGGCTATGACGAGTCGATGAAGGCTGCACCGCAGCAGACCCGTCTGATGGAATTTGCAGCGGGCCGCCCAATCGCCCTTCGCTCGTCCGTACTGGAATTCCAAACCGCGGCGGCGCGAGCCGGCGGGGGTGTCGTCATGTTGCCGGATTTCGCGGTGGAACGCATGGAGGGTCTTCAGCGTATTGACAGCGGGGCGCCATTGACGCGGGAGATCTGGCTTGTCGTGCACTCCGAGATCAAGGATGTCCCCGCGGTGCGCGCTGTTGTGGAGACGCTGAAGCAGGCATTCCGCCGCTAGACGATATCGTGCACGGTGCGGGCAAAAAAAATCGGCCATCGGAAGCCGTGGCCCATGAAGTGTGGAGATCTGAACCTCCAGAGGGGAACAGCTGATGCGGCGGCACTGGGAGGAAAAAACCGCGATGTGCATCAACTGCGAGCATAATGCCCGTTTCCTGGGCGGATGAACATCATCCATGGTGCAATGCAGCTATGCAATTCCCCGGGTGCGACCAGACTTAGCGCCGCATCGCCAACTGACTTGTGCGCGAAACCTCCCGGTTTTGTCTGACGGTCTTCTCCTGCAGCACGCGCGCCTGCTCATGGACTTGTTGCAATGATGCCGCCTGTTCGCGCGTTGCGCCGAGCGATAAGGCGAGCCGCGCGACATTTCCCTCCTTCAGGTCCGCCTTGTCTGCTGGCGATAGCCGCCTGCTGATCGCAAGCGTCATCGTCTCCAGCTCGCGACGAAGGGACGGTTCGCTGTTCAAGCGACGGATCTGATCGTGACCGTCGCTCCTCAAGACTTCGGTGAGGTTCGCCGATGGCGCCGGGATTTCGACCCGCTGCCGCGCCTGCGCCTCACCGTGCTGGGTCACGATCTGATGGCGCTCGAAATCCACGGTATGTCCGTAATCCGCGAGCGCCACCGCAAGCTGAGGCGCATGGGCTTCGGCTGACTGCCGCGCGGGACTTGGCCCCCGCAACCAGCCTTTCCCTTCCCCGGCCAATTCGCCCAGGCGGCCCTCGCGGACATCGTCACCTGCGGCCGCGCCGCTTCGCGCATCGTGGATGCTCACCACCGACGACGCCACCGCGTGGCTATTGCCGAAGACCAGCCGGGAAAGGTTCTCGATCTCGGCGCGCTTGTCGGCGAGGCGCGCGGAACCGTGCAGCCTGTCGGCGATCTCCTTCTCGGTCAGATCGGGAAGATCCCGACCAGCCACTAGCACGTCGGGGCGACCGGCGCTGCGCCCCAATGCCTGGCCCACGCCAAGACTGCGCTCGTTATCGGCGATGCCACGAGCAAATTCCTCGGCCGCGCGCCGCCGCTCGGCGTCCAGCCGTTCATGCCGCGCGGTCTCATCGAGGATTGCCTCCATCAGGGCCTTCGCCCGCGCCCGGTTTTCGAGATCGCCCGCCCGCAGCCGCAGGTCGTCCAGCACCGCGCGGAACGGTTCACCGCGTTGATCGACGATCGAGGTGGCAATCGCGGTCCTCTCGGCAAGCGCCATGTTCCGATCCAGGCGCTGGCGGGTGCGGGCCACCGTCGCGGCGTATCCCGGCTCCACGATATCGGACATCGCGGCGCTGGCGGACATGCGTCCGGACGCGACAGCGTTTGCTGCTCGCGCCAACGTCTTGCGCATGCCGGCGACCTCCAGCCAGGAATCGACCACATTGGCCATGCGGGACAGGCGGCCCGTTCGAGCGAAGACATCGCGATCGACGGCAACCTGGTTAAGCCCCACATCGAAATGCTCGGTCAGCCGCTTGCGCTCGCCATTCGGCATTTCGACAGCGAGATCGGCCGGCAGGCGATGGGCGGCGGGAAACTCTTGGGCGCCGCGCTTATCCTGAACCATGGCGCGTGTTGCGACGATCGTGCTGTCATCGGGCAAAAGGCCAAGGTCGCGGGCGGTTTCGACGAGTTTCAATGCCATGTAACTTTGCGACAACCGCCCGAGTGCATGCGCCTCGATGTTGCCGATCGGGCGGCGCTCTGCATCGCGCAGCGCATTGTCGTAGAGCTCGACGAACATGCCAAGTGCGTCAGCGCGTGTCTGGAAAATCGATCTTCCGCGCCGTGATCCATCGTCGCCATCCGCCTCGTGCCGTTGCGCAAGCAGATGGTTCACATCCTCGGCGGCTCGTGTTCTGACGGTCGCTATGCGGTCCTCGGGCGCGCGCCGCTCTTCCATGCGGGCGAGAACGTGGTTCCAGTCGTCGGAGAAGCGCTGCAGCTCGCCCCGCGTCATTGGCCGCGTTTGCTCGCGCTCGAGTGCGGTCCACGCCTCGGGAGGACGCGTCCAACCGGCCGGGCCTCGCTTATTATCATAGAGGATCGTCCCGCCGCGGGTACGCAGTTGGACACGGTCGACGAGGTTTTCCGTTTCGACCTTCTCGAGGCTGACGTGCAATCCCGCGACAGCCGCATCGTGAACATGCTGCGGCGGAATACGCGCCGCGTCGCCAGCGTGCAGCATTTCCTCAAAACGAAAATGGTTTCCCTGCCAACTGACCCGTGGATTGACGGCGATCGCTCGAGCCTCTACCTCGTAACCGGCGGCGCGGGCCATGCCGATAACGCGCGCGACATTCTCCGGTGTCCGCATCGTGGTTTCGAAAACGATGTTCACATGGCGCTCGGCGGCCGCCGCCAGCAGTTTCTCCGTCCACCGCCCGGCGTCGGCCTGGGTAAACTGCGATGCAGTTTCCGCATCCTGTTTCTGAAACGCACGAAACTGCGGGTGATAGGAGCGCAGATCGTCGCCGACGATGCGGATCGTCGGCCCCGATTGGTCGAGCTCCGCATGGCTTGCGATGAGAACCGCCGTCTTGCCAGCCCCCGGCTGGCCGCCGAGCAGGATCATCCGCGGCCACGCCGCCGCTTTCATAGTTTCCGGCAGATAGTCTGGAAGGATGTCGCTGCGGAAAATGCTCTCATTCCGCGCCAGTGAGAGCGGGCCGGATATCTGATCCTCCGCCATGATCAGAACTCCGCCCAGAACCGGGCGTCGTCCCTCACGCGTGGCCCCCAGAGCGCGATGACGCTCTCGACAGAAGCGCGATCGGCGACGGTGAGGCTTTGCTGGAGGGCGATCAGTTCTCGGCGGCGCGATCGCAATGCTTCGGCAGCGTCGGGATCGGAGGCTTCGAGCTCATAGACGCGCGCCGTGACGATGGCGCGCGCCTGGTTGAGGATTTCGATGGCGATCTCGGCGCGGACGATCGCGTCGTAAGAGACTTCCTGTTCCGTCATGCTCTTCTCCTTTTCTATATCGTCGGAATACTCACCGGATGACGCCCCGGCCGCGGTCGATCGCGCGGCGCTGGCATTCCGCTACTATCTGCTGGCTGCTGCCCATGCGGACGGTCTGCTGCAAGATCTTCAGGCGCGCCTGCATCGCCTCGAATGGGCGGCGCTGCGCCGGCGACATGCGGTTGATCACGTCCTTCTCACCGCGCAGGATCGCATCGCGGCCGAACCGGAGATCGAGCGATCGGCTGACGCCGGCAAACTCCTCCCATATGCGGGGGTCGAGCGATCCGGCTGCAATGTTGAGCTTGGCGTCCTTCTTTTTCATGGCCGCCGCCAACCCGCGCAATGCCTCGTCGGCCGCCGGCGACAATCCTGGAATAGCGACGCCCATTCGTTGGCGTTCTTCGGTGATTGCCTGGGTCGCGTTGGCAAGTGCTGTGGCATAGGACGCGTCCAGCGACCGGACGCGGCTCTCCGCCTCGGGCACAGCCTGAAGCGCCTCTTTTCGCTCGCGGCCGACAGCGAGCAATCTGTCCATGATGCGATCGGAACCGCGAAGCGCACCATAGGCCGCGGGATCGTTGGCAACGGCTGCCGCGATCCGCTCGCCCGAAAAACCTTTCACGATCAGGGTCTCGATCTTGTCGACGGCGCCGGCGGGATCGCGCCAGATGCGCCCTGCCGTTCCGGCAAGGGCGGCGCGATTGTGACCGTAGTGGGCAACCTCGCGTGCCCTCGCCCGCGCCTCGTCTTCCACCGCGGTCTTGAACTCCGTCACCGCGGCAAGCATCGGCAGCACGGCACTCGTCTCCTTCCCCGGCTCGACGCTGGCGCCGGCGACAACCTTTGAGCGGTCCTTCTTTTCCGCAAGATGCTGTTCCTCGGCAAAGCGGCGCACAACCTTGAAGAGCCGCGCCAGTTTTTCGCGTCGATCGGACGCAAGATGGTCCGGCATGCGCTCGACCATGTTGCGCTCGGCAATGGCATCGGCCTTCTCCGTGAAGGCGGACCATCCGAAGCGCGCCGTCAGCGCCTCATTGACCGCCTTGACCTCCTGGACCAGCAAACGGTCCTCGACAGCATAGGCGAAGGCGGTCTTGTAAGCGTCGGGTCCGCCGCGCTCGCGGACCGCCTCGATTTCGACAAGACGCGCCATGGCCGGTTTCGAGAGCGCGGGAACCGACAGGGACATATGCGCCCGGCGTTGCTCCTCCCGGATGCCGAAGCGTTCGGCCTGACGGCGGAATTCCGTCGCATGCGACCGGGCGAGCGGCAGCAGATCCGACAGGGCCGCCATCACGGCGTTCCGCTCGTCCCGCGCGGCGCGACCATCGATCAGATGCTCTGATCCATGCAGGCGGCCGAGACGCTGAGGCGTCGCGGCAATATCCTCCGCAAGACGGCGCGGCTCAATTCCCGCATCCGACGCCAGTGCATTTAGCCTGGCCAGCGCACCGTCAGGATCGCGATAGATTTTCTCCAGGACCGGGCGAAGAATAACCTCCCGCTCCCGCCAGCGATCGGACGCCAGTTGCGCCCGGCGGGCTTTCTCCTCGATGCTGCGGACAAATCGCGTGGTCGGCGAGATGAGATATGGTCGATCATCGGGAATCTGCGCCGTGGCGGTTTCGGAACGCGCCTCATTGTAAGAGACGCTCTTCTCGCGCTCGATGGCGAAGCCGAGCGCCACGCTGGCGCGCTCCCACAGCTTCGCCACCTGCCCCCGCTTCTCCGCAAGCCAAGCCAGCCGCTGGCCGACTCCCTCCTCCATCCCGGCCCCGACCTCGGCAGCCAAGTCGATGCCGCGGCGACGGGCAAAGTCGCGCGCATGCGCCTGGTAGCCAGCCTCGCTCTCGAAATCGAGCGTCGTCGTCTTCGCGCCCGACCGGCCGAGACGTTCGACCATCTGCTTGAACAGTTCGGGACGATGGCTTTCGCGCTCGATCCGCTCCTGGCGGGCGCCAGCCGGTTCGACCAGCTTCGCCGTCCAGATGTTGCGTTCAACTTCGCGTTTCTCTGTACGCTTTTCGCCAGTCTCTGGATCTGTGACGACGACATCCACATTGACCGTCTCAACGCCATCCTTGCGGAGCGTGACCGTGTCGCCTTCCGAAACGCCGCCCTTCTCCAGCGCCTTCGGCAGGCTCACACCCCAAAGACGATGGACCATCCCGTCGTCGATCTTCACATCAGCATAGGAGCTTTCGTCGGTATCCTCATCCTGCGGCCGGAACTTCGCCTCACCCGCCTTGACTAGTTCACCAGTTACGCCGGCAGCGTGATCGGCGCGCGGCCTGCGCCCCCATTCCGGCTTTGCCTCGAAATCCTCGCGCGCCGCATAGAGCGTTGCCTGATCGCGATGACGGGTCATCGACACATAGGTCAGATGCTGGTCCATCATGCCGGTGGCGAGCACGAAGGTCCGGTCGACGGTGGCACCTTGGGATTTGTGGATCGTCGCGGCATAGCCGTGATCGACATTGCGATAGCTGTCCTCGCTGATGACGACGTCGCGCCCATTGGCGAGACGGACCGAGAGCAACGGACCACCCCGCATGTCGCCGGTCGCAACGACCGTTCCGAGCATGCCGTTCTTCACATATTGCGGTCCGCGGCGGCGCGCCCGCGGTTCGAGGAAGCGGGCGTTTTCGAGAAAGATGATGCGATCGCCGGCAGCAAATTCCCGCACGCCGCGCTCGGTCTGGAATTCGCGTGCGGCGGTCAGCGCGCCGGCCGCGTTCATCACGTCGCGCAACTCTCCATTGAGACGCTTCACATCCTCATTGGTATGGGCGAGCACCAGCATCTCGTCGCCGCGCAGCCTGCCGTCATGACCTTCCGCCTGTGATCGCGCGATTGCTTCCTCGCGCGCCACGCTCCAATCCGCAACGATCCGCTCGATGACATCGACGCGCTGCTCGGTCTCGACGATCTGTCCTCGCTGCGCATAGGCGTCCAATCCCTCCTCGACCTTCCCGCGGGCGAAGAGACGCGAAGCGTCGCGTGCCCAGGCCTCCCGCTGGCGGCGCACACCAGCAAGCTCGGCGGAGCCGACCCGTTCCGATATGGCGCGGAATGCTGCACCGGCCTGGATCGGCTGAAGCTGCATGGCGTCTCCGACCAGAACGGCCTTTGCGCCGGCATTCTCGACCGCCATCAACACACGCGCCATCTGCTGTGACGACACCATGCCGGCCTCGTCGATGACAAAGACATTGCCGCGCTCCAGGAGATCTCGGCCGTTCTCCCAGGCCAATTCCCATGAGGCGAGCGTGCGCGACTTGATGCCGGAACTGTCTTCCAGCCCCTCGGCCGCCTTGCCCGAAAGGGCAGCGCCGAAGACGCGATGATGTTCACCCTCCCAGGCAACGCGCGCGGCGGCGAGCAAGGTCGACTTACCCGCGCCGGCAAGACCCACGACGGCCGCGATCGCACTATCGCCGGTGACGTGGCGGACGGCGGCGACCTGTTCCATGTCTAGCTTGAACGGCCTTTCCGGATCGGCCGTTTCGACCTGACGCACGGCCGCGGCAACCTCCGTATTGGCGATACCAAAGCCGTTCCGCTGAGACAGGACCTCCGCAGACTGCGCCATGTCGTATTCGATGCGCAGGATCTCGCGCGTGGTGAAGACGGCGGGCTCCGCCACCTTGCCGGTCTGCCGATCCACCTGCTGCGGCTTCAACAGAACCAGATCGTCGGACGCCATCAGGCGCGCGCGAATGTTCGCGAAGTCCTCGGGATCGTCGACATAGCGATGCAGCGCCTTGGCGATATCCTTCTCATCGAAGGTGGATCGTTCGTTGGCGAGCTGCTTTAGCAGAAGCTCGGGCTCGGCAAGCAGCCGGTCGGCCATATCCTGCCGCCGTGCCAGATTGGCGGGCGCGAAATATATCTCGATGCCCTTGCGGGCAAGCGCCGCCTTTTCCGGGCCGAGGTGCTTCTGGGCAATGCCATCGAGGCCCTGTTCGGCATAGGAGCGACCGTCGAGGCGGATGTCATGACCGGCGAGCGCAAGGTGTCGATTGGCCGTTTCCGCCCAGCCGATCTTCCACCCCTTCATGGTTTCCTTGTCGCCAGCCCAGAGCTTGTAGACGATCTTGCCTTTCGGCCGGTCCGGTGTGACGACGCGTAGCGGCTCGCCGTCGGCATCGAGCACCGGTACCTTCTTCGGCCCGAATCCCTCCTCCGTCAGCGGCCGCAGCGCCGTCATCAGATGGATATGCGGATTGCCGTCCTTGTCGTGATAGACCCAGTCGGCGATCATGCCCTTCGAGGTCAGATTGTCCCGGACGAATTCCTGGACCAGGGCGATGTTCTCCGCCCGCGTCAGCTCCTCCGGCAGCGCGATGATCAGTTCGCGGGCAAGCTGGGCGTCCGCCCGCGTCTCGAAGGCTTCCACCGCATTCCATAGGGCCTCGCTCGCGGCCGCAACGCTCTTGCCTTCGATAGCGATGCGCAGCCAGGCCGGAACCTGATCAGGCAGCGCCAGCTCCTCATGCTTCAGCTCGGCTGCACCGCCGCGATAGCTGAAGGAGGTTCCGACCTGCTCGTCCATCATCCGGGCGCGGTGACGGTAGGCGGCGGCCGAGACGATACTGCGTCCCGCTCCCCTGCTGATCACCTGCGCTCTGATGAACATAATCGCCACGTCTGTCTCCCGATCATCCAGGCACGTCGCGCCAGCGACGTATATTGCGCCCTCAAATCGATCGGACCGCAGGTCCGATGCCGCCTTTCCGGAAGACGGCCCAGCTAAGAATTCCGGCATCGACGTTTTGGGGACTTGCGCAAGGTAGCGCATTTTACTATCGTTTTCTAGTCAGTATAAGCGCGCCAAGGCAACATTCGCTTGAAGAGAGGAAACGTACAGATGGCCGCAAAGTCTTCAATTCTGGACATCGACGCGCAAATCGAGAAGCTGCGTGAACGTCGCAAAATGTTGATAGTAAAATCCGCCGAGCGTTTTGCGCGGGCCGCCACGAAGGCTGGGCTGGCGGAGATGGAGATCACTGATGAGGAGGTCGATCGCATCTTCGAAGAGATCGCCGCGCGATTTCGCAAAGCGGAGAAGAAGGGGGATGGTGGCGCAGCTGCTTCGCCGCGTGGACAGCCAGGTGGTGGGACTGGAGCGACGACGGAGGTTCCTCATGACAGCTGATCGCAAGAAGGAAGCCCGCGAGAAATTCCTGCTCGGCGGGATCGTCGTGCGCGCCGGACTGTCGAAGGCCGACCGAGCGTTTCTCCTCGGCGGGCTCATCGAACTTGCACGCGTCGTGCCCGGTTCGCCGGAATACCGGCGGCTGCGTGAAGTCGGCGAAGAAGCCTTTAAGGCTCCTGCCCTTGATGGCGGCCGTCCGATGCTGGAGGCAGCCGAATGACAGCGACGGGCAAACCACATCCAAGCCTCTTGCTCGTCATGGTGCCGTTCGTCGTCACGGCCTTCGCTGTCTATGTCGCCGGCTGGCGCTGGCCAGCGCTCGCCGTCGGCATGTCGGAGAAAACGGCATATTGGTTCCTCCGCGCCGAGCCGCTGCCGGCGCTTTTGCTCGGGCCGCTCGCCGGTCTATTGACCGTCTGGGCATTGCCGCTTCATCTGCGGAGGCCGATTGCCGTGGCAAGCCTCCTCAGCTTTCTGATCGTTGCCGGCTTCTACGGCCTGCGGGAATTCGCGCGGCTTTCGCCGTTCGTGGAGAGTGGCGCGGTGTCCTGGGACAGCGCGCTGTCTTATCTCGACCGGATAGCCATCGGCGCGGCTGTCGCCGGCTTCACCGCCGTAGCGGTCGCTGCGCGCATTTCTACTGTCGTGCCCGAACCGGTGAAGCGTGCCAAGCGTGGAATCTTCGGGGATGCGAACTGGCTGCCAATGACGGCCGCCGGAAAGGTGTTTCCTTCCGATGGCGAGATCGTGATCGGCGAGCGATACCGGGTCGACAAGGACCTTGTCCGTGACGTGCCGTTCGATCCCTACAATCGCTCGACATGGGGCAAGGGTGGATCTGCGCCGCTCCTCACCTACAAGCTGAACTTCGACTCCACCCATATGCTGTTTTTCTCGGGCTCGGGCGGGTTCAAGACCGTGAGCAACGTCGTCCCGACCACCCTGCTCTACACCGGTCCACTGATCTGCCTCGATCCTTCCACCGAGATCGCGCCGATGGTGGTGGAGCATCGCACCCGTGCACTCGGCCGGAAGGTAATGGTGCTCGACCCTATGAACCCGGTCATGGGGTTCAACGTGCTCGAGTTCATCGAAACGTCGCGCAAGAAGGAAGAGGACATCGTCGGCGTTGCGCATATGCTGCTGTCGGAGAGCGTGCGCATCGACACATCCACCGGCTCCTATTTCCAGAACCAGGCGCACAATCTGCTGACGGGCCTGCTCGCCCATGTCATGCTGTCGCCTGAATACGAGGGACGACGCAATCTGCGCAGTCTGCGGCAGATCGTTTCCGAGCCGGAGCCCTCCGTGCTCGCCATGTTGCGCGACATTCAGGAGCATTCCGGCTCTGTCTTCATTCGCGAGACGTTGGGCGTTTTCACCAACATGTCCGAGCAGACCTTCTCCGGCGTCTATTCGACCGCATCAAAGGATACGCAGTGGCTATCCCTCGACGGTTATGCCGCGCTCGTCTGCGGCAACGCGTTCAAATCGAGCGACCTTGTCAGTGGCGAGAAGGACATTTTCCTGAACCTGCCCTCGGATATCCTGCGATCCTATCCGGGCATCGGCCGTGTGATCATCGGGGCGATGCTCACGGCAATGGTGCAGGCCGACGGCGGGTTTACCCGCCGCGCACTCTTCGTGCTCGACGAGGTGGACCTGCTCGGCTACATGCGCGCGCTCGAAGAAGCGCGCGATCGCGGCCGCAAGCATGGCGTCACCATGATGCTGTTCTACCAATCGGTCGGTCAATTGGAACATCACTTCGGTAAGAACGGCGCGACATCATGGATCGAGGGATGTGCTTTCGCGAGCTATGCAGCCATCAAATCGATCGAGACGGCCACGAACATTTCGAAGCTGTGCGGCGTGATGACCGTAGAGGTCAAGGGAGACTCGCGTGATGTCAGCTTCAGTACAAAGAACGGCTCGCCACGAAAGTCGGAAAACATCTCCTATCAGGCGCGACCGTTGATCCTGCCGCATGAGGTCACGCAGACCATGCGCCAGGATGAGCAGATCATCATCGTTCAGGGCCATAGGCCGATCCGGTGCGGGCGCGCGATGTATTTCCGTCGGAAAGACATGAACAAGGCGGCGAAGCCCAATCGGTTTGCCAAGCGTCATCGCTGATCGGAACAATGCATCGCCGCGCCGGTTCGGACCCGCGTTATCGATCGCGAGGGCGATAGCGCGCGGCCGGGTCTGGCTCGCCCGGCGGCGTAATCCAGTCGACGAATTTCGAATAGCCCCTGGCGAAGCCGACGAAGCCGGCGGCCATGACGAGGAAAACCCAGAAGGGCATTCCATTGGCGGCCTCGGGTTTGACGAAGGCGATGAATGCGACCAACGGCATGATGAGACCGCCGAGCATCATCACGTTGACGACCGGCCGCAGCAGGCAAAGGAAGGAATAGGCGAGATACCAGGCGCAGAAGACGATTCCGCGGACGATCGCGACTGGCAGCGCAGCCGTAACCCGGACGACGTAACGCAGCAGACGAACCAGCGGCTTGCATGTCGTAGCCTGTACGTTCGCTTTGACGATAGGTTGCTCTTCAATCATTGCGCCGACATCCTAACGGTGGAAGTTCACGCCATCGTTCGCCGGACGATGCTTACTATCGGATTTCAGTGAGTCTAGCCGCGGAGAATGGACGGGGCAAGCGAAGATCGACGGCGCGTATCCGGCGGGGAGCATGAGGGGAAACCCCTTGCGGCGAGGCGGCCGGTCGATCCGGCCGTTTCGCCCCGCGAGAGTGAGCGTCACCGACGGACGAGACGGCAACGCCGGCTCGGGGAGCGCCGGAACGGCGCGAGTAGGGAGCGGTCGGCCGCAGGCCGGCTCGCCCAAAGCACCCCCTATCCCAAGCCGTCAACCATCACCGAGATGAATCGGATCATCGAGATTGATTCAAAACTGTCATTGGACGCCAGAATCGAGACGAGCGATTCTCCGACAATGCTCACCCAGCCCTATCACCTCTATGTCGAGCGGGTCGATCCTGACCGAAACATGGCCCGCTTCTATACGCTCGCGATCGAGCCGACGCTGTTCGGCACGCCGCGTCTCCTTCGTCGCTGGGGAAGGATCGGGACATCAGGTCGAACGATGGTGCATCATTTCGAACGGGAGGAGGACGCTGTCGCACTGTTTCTCGACCTGCTGCGGGAGAGGCGTGCCCATGGATACGGGGTGAAACGCATCGAGGCACCGGCGCGTGGGGAATAAACGACAAGGATTGGGAATGGGGACGCGGGCGTGGAGCGCAGACTCGGGCCGGGGCGCCGGTCGATCCGGCGCATCGGCCCCTTCCCGCAAGGCAAAAAGCCTCCCTCAGTGGGGAGGCTCGGCGTCTTCGGCGGCGATGAGCGCGACCAGTTCGGCGCGGGCCTGTTCCAGCTCGGCCTCGATCTGGGCGCGTTCGGCCGGGTCGGCGTTGCGGAGCTCGGCACGCAGTTGTTCGATGTGGTTTTCGAGGGTCATCGTCGTCATCTCCTTGATGATGTGAAAGATGACGCCCGGGGTCGTGAGGGTCGGGCCGGGTCAAGGATCGCCGCAGGCGACCGGCGGAGCCGGCGAGCGGAGGAACCGATTTTCTGACGGCGCCCTTCAGGGCGGCGGCTGAAAATTGGAGGTGCCGCGAAGTGCTTGAGGCGGCGCGGGCGTTACGGCATGATTGGGTGTCTGAGCAGACAGACCTTCCTCTCGTGGGGCACCCGTCAGGTGGGATGCGGGTGCGACGCCCGTTTTCGTGTCTTTATCGCTAAAGCCGCTGTACCTGGCTCGACGATGCCGGCCCCGATTGCTCGGGGCCGCTCGCTCATCGTTCAGTTCGGGTTGTTCCAGAGGATGACCTTCTTCGTCGGGTCACCGCCCGGAGCCTGGGCAAGGTTTCCGAAGATCACGCCGATCTCGGGGGCTTCCAGTTTGACGGAGAGATATTCCTCGCCAGTCTGGCGGGCAGTGCGGGCCCACGCGGCGCCGATCTCGAAACCGGTCTTGCGGTGGATGACGCGGAAGTCGGGGGCTTCTTCGCTCGACTTCTGGGCATTCGGGACGATGGCGATCGGGGCATTGACCCGGATGGTGGCGAAGACGCCTTCGAGGATGCCGTCGTTCTTCTGGGTCAGGGTTGCGATCGTGGTGGCCATGGTGCTGTCTCCTTCGGTTGTTCGGGACCATTCCCGATGGCGCACGAAGAGACGGCCGACCTGCTGCGGTCAGCTCGGTAGAAAATTTTGCAAAATTCGATTTTCCGCCAGGAGGGAAGACCGAAATCGAATTTTGAAAAAATTTCCGCCGAGTCTTACCCCTTCAGGGGTTGGCCGCAAAAGCAGGCGGCCGTCTATACGAGCGACATAGAACGGGAATGGTTCAGCACAACCGAAGGGCGTCAAACCACCCTGGCCGCCCGGTTTCCAACACTGCGGAATGTCACCGCTCCTCGTCGTCACCTATATCGCCCGGCGGGACAATACCGACTGGCAGCGTCCGGGCCGCAGCGAGTGACAAGCCGGCATTCGCAAGCTATGCGTAGCAGAAGCTTCAGTCGGCAGCGTCCGCTCCGCCCAGCTAGCCGGCGTCCGAATTGTTCGCACACTGCATCCCGCCATCAGGCACGCAGCCCTTCGTACCGACAGCCTTGCGGTCGGCGCACCCAGCTGCAACGATAACGACGGAAACCTGACGGGGGCCTAGTGCGCGGTGTCTGCCAACCAGAGACGCACATCCTGCATGGAGCGCATGAGTACAGACGGATTATCCCTCGAGGCCAGGAAGCCCCAACCCTGCCAGTACCGTTCTGCTTCCGCGTCAATCGCGCGGACGACGACGGCACGGCCGCCGACGATTTCAGCGCCGGCGATGCAGCGGTGGAGTGCATCCTTGACCAACCCGCTGCCGATCCCCTGCCCGGCATATCGGTGGTCGACGGCGAGCTGTCCTATGAGAAGGCACGGAATAGGATCTGGCGGTCGCCCGGTGCGAATGGCACGTGGTGCGCTGTTCGGCTGGATGACGGTCGGTGCCAGGCCATAATAGCCGACCACGCTCCCCTCGTCGTGCACGACGAGAACACGGGTGAAGCCGCGCGCCTGATTGGCCGCGGCAAAACCCGTCAGCCAGGCATTGAGCGCCGGCTTGCCGCAATCGAATGCGTCAACGCGGTGCGTGTCATTGAGGAGTTCGATGCCAGAAAGCGCCAATCAGCGCTCCCAGGGCGCGGACCGGCGCAGGCGTTCGGCCGCCTTCGGCGGCGGAAGGGCGGTCGGAGCGGAGATGGCCTGCATGAAGGCGTCGTAGGCATCGGGGGAGATGCGGATGACGGTCTCATTCAGAATCGCAGCCTGCGCCTCGTGAAGCGCTGCACGGCGCATGAACTCCGTGCGCGACAGGCCAACAAGCTCCGCTCCGCGGTCGATGATGCTCAGATCATCGTCGCGGAACCGCATTGAGACGGGCGTCTCCCGCTTGGGGGTGATTGTGGCCATGGCGCGCTCCTGTGCTGCGTTCTTATATACAGATTTGTAACGCAGACCGCAATACGCCTCGCATGCCCGATAAAGACGCTTATCGCCCGTTGTCGTATTCCACATTGCAGACCTTGCGCGGACTGCTGCAATTGACGTGCGCAATGTGCAACGCTGGCCTGCGCACAACGGTACTTCTACAAGGCGGAAGCGATTGGCATATTGAGCCCATGAGGTTCGCACCTCCTCCCGCGAACCTCACAGCGCCGGCGATCCACTCCTCCTCCCAGTCGCCGGTCACAGTTTGAAAAGCCTGCCGCACCTCCTCCCGCGGCAGGCTTTTCTGATTCCGGCTTTCTGTCGAAGCTGGCAGGCGCCGCCATCGGGACGTTGAAATCAGTCCAGCCTGCAAACGCGGCGACCGGACTGACGCGCACCTGCAAAGGCCGTCGCGATCCTCATCCTGAAGGTCTTGCTGAACAGGCCGATCGTGTTGCCGTCGGGCTCAATGTACCAGGATCGCTCTGCGATATTGCAATTGTACTCTTCGACGACAATCCAGCATCGCTTGAGACCGGCACGCCGGCACTCGATTGCGGAAACCTCCAGGCAATCCGATCGGCCTGCGGCGGCTGTGTCGTAATGGCGAGAAGCGCCAGATGGGGCAGGCCGTCAGTGGCACCACGCACGGCGACAACGACGCAAGTCGGGCGGGTCTTTCGGCCTTCGATTTCATCGCGCTCGTTCGGCCAAGCCCAGAGCTATCGTTAGGTGATGCCCTGATCGGGGATAGTCACGGTTCATCATCATAGCCTTCGCCGCGCGCCACCCGGTCGATTGCCGAGCCGAGCAATACTTCGTGCTCGTCGGGCATCTGCGATGCACGATTTGCTTGGCGCAGATCGGCGCCGGTGCGCATGCGCTCGTAATGTTCGTAGCTCATGAGAACGAAGCGTGGATTTCTATGCTTCGTCAGCACCACGGGTTCGCGGGCGGCGGCGTCCGTGACGTCACCGACCTGTTTGTTGAGATCGCCTGTCGTAAAGTGCCGCATGATCTCGCTCCCTCATCAATCTCCATAACATCCAGATTTTCCAGATTTGCAAGAAAACGGCGTTTACGCGCCGTCTCCTTTCAGTTCCCAGACGATGGTGAGACCGAAGTGGCGGGCCTTGTCGCGCAGGTTTTCGGTGATGCCGGAGCCCGGGAAGATGAGGACGTCTATCGGCTCTGCTATATCCGCGGATCTGGAGGGCTTCTCATCGGGCTCGCCCAAGAGCTAGGATGGTCGCTGAGATCCCCCGCGGCAGCCAAGGAACTGGTCAAGTCGCAGGGTCCGAGCAGGTGAAGAATGGAACACCGTAGAGGGGCACGTTCTGATCTTCAGAAACGAAATGCGCATCCTCGGAGAGCGCCTGCGCCATGAGGAGGTGATCGAACGGATCGCGATGGTGAACCGGCAGTCCGGCCAGCGCGACCAAATGGGCATCGGTGATGTCGACCCGTTGAAACCCTTGATCCGGGAGGATGGCAAGAATCTCCTCGATGTCCGCGTCGAGCTTGCCGATGCGCAGCTTCACGGTGATTTCCCATAGGGATAGCGCGCTGACAAGAACGTCGTTCGCGGGATCGCCGATCAAGCCGCGTGCACGGCTCCCCAGCTTGTCGTCGTCATTCAACCACCACAGCAATGCATGGGTATCGAGGAGAAGCCTCACGCTCCGTCTTCCATCGCCTTCAGGACGTCAGCAGGCAGACCGTCAAAATCATCGGCAAGCTTGATTTTGCCGCGCAAGGCGCCCGGCTTGCGGATTGCAACATCGGAGGACGGCGGTCCGATCTCCGCGACGACTTTGTGATGGGACGTGAGAACAAAGCGCTGCCCTTCCTCGACCTGCCGCAGAAAGGATGTCAGGTTGCCGCGAAACTCCCGCACGCCGACACGGCGGGGGGAGGATGTGTTGTGTCGAGGTTCAGCCATTGCGCCGCTCCATTTCCTAGGAAATGTGTACACAATTCCTAGGAAATGCAAGGCTGGAGACAAATCCTGCGATAGAAAAGGCGCTCACGCGCCGTCTCCTTTCAGCTCCCAGACGGTGATGCCGAAGCGGCGGGCCTTGTCGCGAAGGTTTTCGGTAATGCCGGAACCTGGGAAGATGATGACGCCGGCCGGCATCGCGGAAAGCATCTCGTCGTTGCGGCGGAACGGGGCGGCCTTCGCGTGCTTGCCCCAATTCGGCCTGAAGGCGATCTGCGTCACGCCGCGGGCTTCGGCCCAGCATGCCGCGATGCGTTCAGCGCCCTTCGGCGAGCCGCCATGCAGCAGCACCATGTCGGGGTGTTTGGCGAGGGCCTTGTCGAGTGCGGCCCAGATCCGGTCGTGATCGTTATAGTCCAACCCGCCGCCGAAGGCGATCTTGGTGCCGGCCGGGATCAGAACCTCGGTCTCGGCGCGGCGGCGGGCAGAGAGGAAGTCTCTGGAGTCGATCATCGCCGCGGTCATGTTGGCGTGATTGACCTTGGAGCCGGTGCGCGGCCGCCATGTCGAGCCGGTTTGCGCCTCGAAGAGGTCGGATGCATAGTCGCGCATGAATTCGAAGGCGTTGCGGCGTTCGAGGAGCGAGATGCCCTCCATGATATGGCGTTCGAGCTCGACGCTTCTGACCTCCGAGCCGTCCTGCTCCTTCTGCCCGTTCCTCTGGGCGTCCTCGTTGCGCTGCAGCTCGCGCTGGATGCGCTCGCCGGCGCGGTGGAAGAGATTGACGGTCGACCAGAGCATGTCTTCGAGATCGGGTTCCAGGCGCGTGTCGCCGAACATCTCGAACATGGCGTCGAACATCGCGGTCAGCGCGGACTGGACGACCGGCTCCTCGGGGAGCGGACGCGGGTCGGCCTCGTCCTGGAACGGACGATAGCCGTAGACCTGCATCTCGTAGATGACGCGATCGGTCGGGCACGATGCGTGGGGCTCGGTGGCGGCGTCGATGGGAAGCTGGACGTTCATGATGGTCTCCGTCGGTTGCGGCCGCGCCTCTCGCGGCCTGACGGCGATCTCTTCGCATCCGGCGGGCTGGCCGGAACCGCGGCGCTCGCGCCGCGGCCCAGCGCAGCACCGGGCCGCCGGGGACAGGTTTTTTGCTCCGCCAGGAGCGCCGGCTCCGCCGGCGCGGGGAAAAAACTTGGGCCTCCGGCGGTTGGAGGCCCGAACGCCGGATGGTAAGGGTCGCCTCTCGGTAGGCCCGCGGGCGCGCGCTCATCCGTGCGGCGACCGGCATGCCCGGCCCTTCCCTTCGTCGCTCCCTCCCCGCCGCATCTCCCCATCACGGCCTCATCACGACGGCAGGAAGACGGTTGCGTCTTCCGGGGCGAGCTGTGCCCGGAGACTGGCGATGAGCCGGCTCGGGTCCAGCCGCAGATCGTCGTTGAAGTCGCCGAGTTCCGGGGCGAGCACTAGCGGCAGGATTCCGCGGGCCTGCGCCCGACGGCTCAGTCGCT
The DNA here is from genome assembly GCF_009827055.1 of Shinella kummerowiae. Lineage (GTDB taxonomy): Bacteria > Pseudomonadota > Alphaproteobacteria > Rhizobiales > Rhizobiaceae > Shinella > Shinella kummerowiae. The sequence continues at coordinate 159,982 of NZ_WUMK01000011.1, read as the reverse complement.
CGATGCCGTTCCGGCCGGCGGCATCCGCGTCCGCGGCGATGTAGAGGCGCACGCAATCGGACGGCAGCTCGAAGGCGGCGAGGTGATTGGCCGTCAGCGCCGACACCATCGGCATTCCGGGCATGACGTGCGACAGCGACAGAATGCTTTCGAGGCCTTCGCCGGCGGCCATGACCGATACGGGGCGGTGGACAGGAAAGGCGAAGCGGACCGCATTGCCGAGCAGACCGCCAAGCGCGCGGCGCGGATCCTCGACCTGTGCCTTGCCGCCACCATCGGGATCGAGCCAGGTGCGATGCACGCCGGTGATCGTGCCGCCGGGATCGGTCACGGCTGCAATCAGCGCGGGGAAGCTCGTCGTCCGGCCCGTCACGAGATCGCGATAGTAGCAGGACGGATGATAGCGAAGCGCCGGATGCAGGGATGCGCGCAGGATGCCGCGCTGGCGCAGATAGCTGTCCGCCAAAGTCCCCGCCAGCGGCTGCGACATACGAAACAGGCGCTGCGCGCGCTCGTCTGCCGGTCTTTCGACCGGCGGATCGGTTCGGGCCGCGCCCCTGCGGGCCATTTCCCGCTTAAGGTGGGCCGGGCCGGGTTGCGGAAGGCTGAGGAACCGCCGCGCCTCGTCCGCAACGTCGCGGAAATCGACAAGACCGCAGGTCTCCCGCACGAGATCGAGCAGGTCGCCATATTCAGCCGTCGCGGCATCGGCCCAACGGCCGGCGCGCGGACCGGAGAGATGAACGTAGAGCGACTTGCCCTTGCTGTTGGCGGTGTCGCCGACGATCCAGTAATTGCCGGCCCTGCGGCCGGCGGAAAGGTAATGCCGGCAGACCGTCTCGGCATCGCGCGCGAGACGGACTGCCAACTCTGAGGCCGAGAGCATGGCGGTCCTCCTTCAGTGCCGGCTGACGACATCGAGCAACCGATGGCGCTGCATCAGGCGTGAAAGGATCGCAGCGCCTTCATCGGTCACCGGAATGAAGAAACGCAGCTTCCATGCGATCATCTCCGAAAATAGCCCAATGGAGCGCAACCAGTCACGCATGCCGTCCGTGAAGCCGGTCAATTCGACGCGGTTGTCGTTCATGACCCGGACGCGGCGCACCGTCATCTCGCCCGCGAGGCTGATGATGGAGGAGCCATCGACCACCGATCGCCACGGCTGCTCCGGGTCGAGCACTTCGCTCCGATCGATCCCGAAATTGTTGCACAGCCGGGATAGACCAGCCGGCGCGATCACGCGGCCGACGATGCGCTCGCCATCGTCGGTTTGCAGGCGATAGACCCTGCAATAGTCGTGCGGCAGCAGTTTCCAGATCGGCAGCAGCAGGCCCGAGACGACATGCAAGGTTGAGGTCGAAAACTCCGGCACATTGGCAACCTCGGCATTCCAGGCCGCGGCGAAGACCTGTTCGTCCGCCTCCTCCCAGTTCGTCTCCTCAAGCTGGCGGATCTCGAAGCGCAGTTCGTCCATCGGACGGATCAGCGCCACGCGCGGCTGCAGAGAGCCATCTTCGAGCATGATGGAGCGCGTCGGGGTCATGACCGCGGCGCGTTCCGACTTTCCGTTGATCATCAGCTTCGCGCGCGGATCCCGCGCCACCAGACGAAGGGCATCCTCAAGGAGCATCGGCCGATTGCGGTCCATGCGCTCAATGGTCAGAAGGTGCGACAGCGCGCCGGTGACGGGATGGGTGTAGACCAGCTTGCGATCCTTCAGCGTCATGCGATCGGCGGTCAGCGTCTCCAGGCCCTTGTCGTAGACGCCGGCGGCGATCGCACCTTCGATGCGGGCCGCCAGCAGTTCCTCGAAGGACTCGAAGAGGACGTTTTGCATGGTGATGGTCAGCGCCAGCATGCGATTGAGGAAGGTGTGGATCGGCGGCAGTTCGTCCTTCAGCCCACCTTCCTCGTCGCAGAGGTGGAGGCCCGTAATCGATTCGAAGGTCTCCAGCGAGCATCCGGCGACCGCGCCGCCATGAACGCGCTTGTAGAATTGCCGCAGCGCATCGCGGGCGTATTGGGATTCGAGGTTGTCCTCGCTGCGGAACATGCCCTGCCCGCCGGTCTGGCGCTGGCCTCGGGTGATCGCGCCGAGCGTGTCGAGCCGCCGGGCGATCGTCGACAGGAAGCGCCGCTCGGCCTTGACGTCGGTCGCGACCATCCGGAAACGCGGCGGCTGGGCCTGGTTTGTGCGATGGCTGCGGCCGAGGCCCTGGATCGCGACATCGGCGCGCCAGCCGGCTTCGAGCAGATTGTGCAGGCGCTGGCGCTGGTTCTTTGCACCGAGGTCCGCGTGGTATGATCGCCCGGTTCCACCGGCTTCCGAAAAGATCAGGATTGGCTTCTGGTCATCCATAAACGCGCGCGTCTCGTCGAGATTTGCGCTGCCCGGCCGGCTCTCGACGGCGAAGCGTGCAAAGGCGCCGTCACCATCCCGGCGAACGATACGACGGGAGCGCCCGGTGATCTCGGCAACCTTGTCCGTGCCGAAGTGCTGGACGATCTGGTCGAGCGCGGTCGGGATCGCCGGCAGGCTACCGAGTTTTTCCAGCAATTCGTCACGACGGGCAGCGGCCTCACGGCAAAGGACGGCATTACCGTCAGCGTCATAGACCGGCCGGGAGAGGAGTGTGCCTTCGCTGTCCGTGTATTCCTCGAAGAGCTGGGTCGGGAAGGAGTTCATGAGGTACTCCGCGACGATCTCGCGCGGGGTGACGTCCACCTGAATGTCGTTCCATTCCTCTGTCGGGATTTCGGCGAGCCGCCGTTCGGTTATCGATTGTCCCGTCGAGATGAGCTGGACAATCGGGGCATGGCCGTCCGCCACGTCCTGGTTGATCGTGCCGATCAGCGTGGGCGTCTTCATGCTCGTTAAAAGATGATTGAAAAAACGCTGCTTCGTGCTCTCGAAGGCGGAACGCGCCGCGGCTTTGGCGTTTTTGTTGAGCGTTCCAGTCGCCGAGGTGATGCTGCAGGCTTCCAACGCCTGATCGAGGCGATTGTGGATCACCTGATAAGCCCCGGCATAGGAATCGTAGATGCGGACCTGCTCCTCGGTCAGCGCATGTTCGAGGATCTCGTATTCGACGCCCTCGAACGACAACGAGCGAGAGGCATAAAGCCCCATCGCCTTGAGGTCGCGGGCGAGCACCTCCATGGTGGCAACGCCACCATCCTCGACGGCGGCAATGAACTCGCTGCGCGTGGCGAAGGGAAAATCGGCGCTGCCCCACAGACCGAGCCGTTCCGCATAGGCGAGCGACTCGACCTCGGATGCACCGGTCGCCGAGACATAGACGACGCGTGCATCGGGCAAGGCGCGCTGAAGGCGAAGGCCGGCGCGGCCCTGCTGTGAGGCCGCCTTGTCGCCACGGTCGGATTTGCCACCCGCGGCATTGGCCATGACATGGCCTTCGTCGAAGATGATGACGCCGTCGAAATCGCCACCGAGCCAATCGACAATCTGCTGGACCCGCGAGCGCTTGCCCTCGCGCTCATCCGTGCGGAGCGTGGCGAAGGTGCAGAAGAGGACTCCGTCCTCAAGCGTGATTGGCTTGCCCTGCCGGAAGCGAGACAAGGGCGTGACCAGCAACTTCTCCTGACCGAGCGCGCTCCAGTCGCGCTGGGCATCTTCAATCAGCGTCTCAGACTTGGAGATCCAGAGATGCCGCCGGCGGCCCTGCAGCCAATTGTCGAGAATGATGCCGGCGGCCTGCCGACCCTTCCCGGCTCCCGTGCCGTCGCCCAGAAACCATCCTCGACGGTATCGCACCGCGCCTTCGGTTTCCGGGGGCGCGGCTGTGAGATTGTCAAAGGAGGCATCAACTTTCCAAAAGCCTGCGAGATGGCCGGAATGGGCTTCGCCGGCATAGATCACGCTTTCGAGCTGGGCGTCCGAAAGGTCGCCGGTGGTGATCACGTTCTTGGGGAGGTGCGGCCGATAGCTGGGCTTGGGCGGGGCAACCGACGCCATGGCGACGGACTCGACCAGCTTGTCAGGATGCGGCCTGGCGTCCGGAATGCGGATCGCCCGGAGCTCATAGGGTTCGTAGATGCCGTCGGCGGCATCCAGTCGCGCCGACGGCGGCGCATCGCGCAACTCATAGGCGAGTTCGACGATCTCGTCATGGGTAGGCGCAGGCGGAAGGGATACCCGGTTCGATGCACGGTGAGAGAGGGCCGGGCTCGTCCGCATTCCCGCGACCGCGGCAGGGCGCAGCGTTTCGGCGGCCTTGCGCGCGGCCATTTTCGCGGCGCAGGCGCGCAGAATGCTGTTGGAGAGCGCGCCGATGGAGTTCGCTGCCGTCGACGGAGAGCGCGGCGGCAGGCCCGAGATCCAGGACAGCAATGTGGTGAGGTTGGGTGCGACACCCTGACTTACGACCAGCTTCGTCGGATCGGCAGCCGCAATCTTGTCGATCACCGTCAGCCGCGTTTCCATCGTCGTGCCATGACGGGCAAAGACGCTGCCGGCAATCGCAGCGCTGAACGCGACCGTGCCGCGCTCCTGCAAACGCACGAAGGCGTCATGCCATTTCGGATTATCGGGAGAAAGGCTGGAACCGGTGATGGCGACCAGGCGGCCGCCGGGCGCGAGGCGGGCGAAAGCCGAGGTGAGATGCCGCCACGCTGCATCGGCCATGCGGCCCTCGACATGCACACCGGCCGAGAACGGCGGGTTCATCAGCACGACGGTGGGACGAGCGACGCGATCGAGATAGTCGTCGAGATGGGCGGCGTCGTGGTGCGTGACCGACGTTTCGGGAAACAGATGCTCGAGGAGGGAGTGCCGGACCGGCGCATATTCGTTGAGAACGAGGCGCGCGCGGGCGAGTTCCCCGAAGATCGCCATGAGGCCGGTCCCGGCGGACGGTTCGAGCAGGATGTCGTCCGCCATGATGGAGACGGCCCGCGCCGCGACATAGGCGAGTTCGACGGGTGTGGAAAACTGCTGGAGCCTCTGGGTTTCCTCGGACCGGCGCGTGTGCGCCGGGTTGAGCGCCGCCAGCCTGGCCAGGATGGAAAGGGCCGCCTCAGGCGTATTCGTCCGAGCGGAAATGGCCGAGCCGAATTTTCTAAGGAAGAGCACCTGGGCGACTTCGGTCGCCTCATAGGCATCCTTCCACGACCAAAACCCCTCGGCGTCCGACCCGCCGAATTCTGTGGTGAGGACGGCGCGCAGGTGGGCCGATGTGATGGATTGGCCGGCTTCGAGAAGCGGCAGGAGCACACCCCCGGCGGCAAAGAGGTTGCCTGCGCGGCTGCGTTCTTCGGGCAAGCGGGGCTTGCTGGCAAACGGGTTCGCGGCGAAGGAGGAAGGAGCGTTCATGGGAAACCTCATCGAGAGCGGGAAAGAGCCAGCCGCCGGGCGCTCTCCAAGCCCGCCAGGCCACCCCTTCCCGGCCCCTCTCTCCCTCTGGGCGGCGCACGCGGCGGCGCCCGGCCTTCAGCCGGGCGCGAGCTTGAGGTTTCCGAATGCCGCAACGCCTCCGACCGAGACTTCGTGCAGGACAGCCTTGCCGCCTGCAGCAATCCACGCGGCAGCTTCGCCGGCGGACAGTTGCTGGACATGGACGAAATGGCGCTCCGCGCAGAGACGCTGGCGGTCGAAGGCGTCACGATCCTCGAAAGCATAGAGCGTGTCGCCCGGTCCCTCCCAATAGACGATGGCGAAACAGACGGGCGCGACCACTTCGGACCGGAAGTTCAGGAAGACCGGCGTGGCGATAGGCGGGCAGGCAAGGACAGACAGGCTCATGTTGCTCTCCGGAAACGTGAAAAGGCCCGGTGCTCTTGAGAGCATCGGCCCTGGATGGGAAAAAACCGCAGGATGGGCGGGCATTCGCCCGCGATAGTCAGGGCCGGGCGGCCTCCATCGGCTCGACGAAGACCTCGTCGCTGTTGGCTTCAAGCAGCTTCAGAATTCGGCCGTGGACGGCGACACACTCGTTGATCCAGTTGCGATCGCGCTTCGTGTGCCGGCCGAAGCAGTCGGCCGGCACATAGACGATCGTGAAATGCGGATACTCGCGGCCGTCAGCGGCGGGATGGACAACCGGCCCTTCGACTGCGGTGACGATGCCGCCCGAGCCGTATGAGGTCCGCACCGCCATCCCTGGACGCATGAGCGCCGGGACGTCGGGAGCACCTGGCGGCGTCAGCCGATAGCGGCCGGGATCGTGCCCGCCGAGGTCGGCCGAGTCGAGGGACTGGGCGAGATGCCGTGGGGCAACCGGTCGCGATTTACGTGAGCTTTCAATGTCCGCCTCCTTTGTTGTCGACAGCCGTCGAGGTCTCGACCGAACTCGCGTCGCTCCCTCTGAGAAATCCATCGGCATTGGCGGGGTCCGGAGGAAGGTAGGCGTCGTACGGATTGCCGTCCGCGAGGTGACCGAACGGCGTGACCGGATAGTCGCCATCGGTGCGTCCGACCGCGCAGAGAACGAAACGGGTTTCTTCGGTGCGGGCATCTAGGCACTCCATGAGCGCGAGATTGCCGTCCTGGGCGGCGCGAAGCAGCGTCCGAAAGTTGGTTCGGGCATATTCAGGTATCGCCATGGTTTCCTCCTGAAGCGAAAAGCCCGGCTGCCGCCGGGCGATGGGATGGAAAGGATTGGGGTGGTTCAAAACCGGAAGGCGTTGGCGAGGTCGCGCTGGTCGGCGCGGTACTCAGCTAGCATCGAGCGATAGAAGCGCTTGCGCGCGGCGCGGAAGGCGGGGTCATGCAGCATCTGACGGTCGAATTGGAAGGCAGCGGCGCGGACGACGTGGCGCCAGCCGGCGTCGGCCCGGATGCGCAGGCGTCGATAGAGAAGGTCGTTCATGGGGGTTTCCTCGGAGCGCGGGGGAGAAGCCCGATCCGATATGCGCTCTCTCCAACATCAGCCGGGCCGATCGGCCCGCAGCCCCCTCTTCCCCGCAGCCGCTTGCACTTCCTCCCCGCCTCGGCATTTCCGATTGACTTCGTGCCCGACGGGATGGAGGCCGATTGCGACGATCCTCACCGGCAGGTCTATATTCGGATTGGGCTGGACTTACGCCTTTACTCACTATTTTTCGGTAGTAAAAACCGGCATCACGATGTAGCCTCGACCGGAGCAAAGGAGAGCGACGGTGCGGAAATTCATCATCGGCGAACAGACATTCGATGAATCCTCGCCAGAGTTTCGGGCGCTTCTTCCGCACGCCTACGAACAGCGGATGCGGCCTCAGTGCATGTGCAAGGACCCGGCGGTCGCCATGTATATCGCGCGGCTGGACGATCAATTCGTGGTCAAACGGATGCCCCTATCAGGGCGCGAGCACGATCCGGCCTGCCCTTCCTACGAGCCGCCCTACGAACTCTCCGGCCTCGGCCCCTTGATCGGAAGCGCCATCCAGATCAATGCCAGCGGCAAGGCCGAGTTGAAGCTGGACTTCTCGCTGACGAAACGCGGACCGAGGGCGGCGCCCTCCGCACCAACGGAAGCATCCGAGCCAGGTATCCGCAGCGAGCCGCGCAAACTGTCGCTAAAGGCGATGCTTCATTATCTCTGGGAAGCCGGCGAATTGACCGAGTGGCGGTCGGTCTGGGCGGGCCGGCGCGGCTGGGGCCGGGTCCGCTCCAGCCTTCTCAATGCCGCCTCGCAGATGTCGGCGAGGGGCGGCCCCTTGAGCGACATGCTCTATGTGCCGGAGGTGTTTCAGACAGAGGACAAGGATGGCATTGCCGCCCGGCGGGTGGCGGCGCTGAAGGGTGTGCTGGCCACGGGAGCGGGACCGCGCAAGTTGATGATGATCGTCGCCGAGGTGAAGGAATTTTCCCCGGCGCGCGAAGGCCAGAAGATCGTCGTGCGGCATACGCCCTTCCCGCTGATGGTCGAGGATGGCGCATGGCGACGGCTCGCGACCCGCTATGAGACCGAACTCGAACTGTGGCGATCGAGCGAAGCCTTTCACCTGATCGTCATCGCCACCTTCGGGATTTCGACCGCTGGCATCACATCGGTGGAAGAGGTCGCGTTGATGGTGGTCAACGAGCACTGGCTGCCCTTCGAGGACATTCATGAATTGCGGCTTCTGGAGAAGCTCGGGCATCTGAAGCGGAAGATCGTCAAGGGACTGCGTTTCAACCTGCCGCGCGGCGCGCCGATCGTTTCAGTGACCCTTCCGGAACAGAAGCCGGCCCCCGTTGCGATGTTCATTGTCCCATCCACGGCCGACGACGAATACGACCGCGCCGTCGCCGACATGATCGCAACGCGACCGGAGATCGCCCCTTGGGTCTGGCGCGTGGCGGACGGCGAAATCCCGCCGCTTCCGTAATCCGGGATATGGCGTCATGGGCCATTGACAGGTTCAGACGAACAACAACACCTGCTGCACACTATCCATCGCCTGTTCAGCGGAGCATCATGAAGTCTCAGAAGAAGCCGTACGTCGTCGAGTTCAAGAACCGGCGTCGCCTCTCCCGGAAAGAAACCTCGATCTGGGGACGTATCGACCTGAAAGGCGCTGGCGGCGAGATCGCGGCAGAGCAGACTGTCACGGAAGCCGCCGTCGATATCGACATCCGCCTTCCTGAGACCTCGCCGGTGGAGGGCGCCGCCGAGATCGGCGTCTGACCAGGGTCACCGACCGGTGTTCGAAGCAGCTAGAGCAGCGGCCGCAACATCCTGTCGCCGAAGCATGACCGCCGCCATGACGCTTTCGAGGAAGTCCTCCGGTTCGCCCTCGCGATATGGTCCGTCCTCCGACCACACGAGCGTTCCCAAGACTGCCGGGACGAAGTCGAAATCGAAGGTAAATCCACCATCCTCAATAACACCGGAGAGGGCGGCGTAGGCATCCTGCACGAGAGGCACGATCTCCAGGACGCATAAGCGCATGAACTGCCAACCGGTTTCGTCCCACAGCCTCGACATCTGGGCAATGCCGTCGGGAACGGCGCGTCCGTCCTCGTGCAGGCCTCGGAAATACAGCATGGCTTCCCAGATGCAGAGTGCCGCCTCCGTCTCGCCGACGGTGAGCAAACGGTGCCCGTCAGGCACTGACGACCGAAGCGACGCAGCAGGCAATGGGCCTGGGAGTGACAGGCCGCGATCCTGCAATCGGAAACGGGCCAGGATATCCTCGCTGGTGGCGTGATGAATCGCCTTCGCGGTGATCAGCGATACGCTGGCGCCGTAGGTCTCGAGACGCTGCGACGGATGGTTCATCCAGTGGATCACGGTGACCTCCGACAGGGTCGGCGACCGCGAGACGATATCCTGGACGATGAACGGCCACGGAAATGCGCCGAGATCGATATCGACGGTCGCATCCATATCGATTGCATCCGACGGCGCCGGCATAAGTGCAAGGACGCGGCTTGCGATGAACGTGTTGAGTGCGCTTTCCGCCAGCGGCACTGATGCTCGGAACGCTTCGAGCAACAGCTTGCGCTTCACGCTGATGGGATTGTTCGGACCCGTATTGGTGAAAAGGACAAGGCCGGCGTCGGTCGCGCTGCATTCCAGCACATGCGCGAGGATCAGCTCTTCCAGCGGCGTGATGTCGGCGAGCGGGATTGGCGGATTGATGTAGAGTTGGGTTTCGAGCTTGGTCATGGGATTGCCCTTTGGTGATACGAAAAACCCGGCGCCAGGGCTGGGTTGGTTGGCGAATGTCAGATGGGGGGTCTCACGCTGCGCTTTCGAGCAGTCTACGCGCCTTGCCTTCGAGTTCGAGCCTGGTGTCCTGATGGGCTTTCCCGCGCGCCAATGCGGTGATCCCCTGCACGAAATCGAAGATGGACTCCGGCGGCCGCCCCTCTTCCGAAAGCACCGTCTCGATAATCTTGCCCGTCTCAGCCTTCGAGAAGCCGCGCTTGCGCAGGAAATCGGAACGGTCCTCCTCATTGCAAGCGACGACCCGCTCCCGCGCGGCACGGATTCCCGCGATGAACGGCGCGGACGAGGAATTCGCAAAATTCTCCAGCGCCGGAGCCGCCTCGTGCGCGAACCGCTGGGCCGCGAATTTCGAGTGCCGGATGGTGATCTCCTGGAAATCTTCCGTGCCCCACAGATTGCGGTTGGCACACACGGCCCGTAGATAGAAGCTTGCGATGCCGAGGGTCTTCGAGCCGACCTCGGAGTTCCAGGCGTAGAACCCACGGAAATAGAGGTCGGGCTCACCGTTCGGCAGGCGGCCAGCCTCGATCGGATGGGCATCGTCGACGAGGAACAGGAACACGTCCCTGTCGCTGGCATAGAGCGTCGTCGTATCCTTGGTGATATCGACGAACGGGTTGTGCGTCATGGTCGACCAGTCGAGCACACCCGGTACCTTCCACATCGTGTCGCCCACGCCATCGCCGGCGATGCTCATCACCGCGGCGACGAGATCCCTATCCCAGATGCGGCCGTATTCGGGACCGGTCACCGCCCGAAGCTCGACACGCCCGTCCTCCATCTCCAGCGTTTTGACCATCTCGGCGCTGTGGTTGAGAAGGCCGTGCTGGAGATTGATCGCGGCGAGCGGGGCCGGCAACTGGCGCATATAACTCGCCGGCGCGCCCACGAGGCTGCAGAGTTGTCCGTAGCTCCAGTGGGTCGGCGCCAACGGCACGCGGCTGCCAGGGACGATGAGGGACAGGCGCTCGGCATTCTCGCGGGTCGCCTCGACACGGATATCGGCGCTTTCGACGGTGCGAACGCGGGCGCGCTCGGCCCGATCGCTGACCGCACGGTGGAGATCGGACAGCGAGAGGTAGCGCTCGTCATCGGGACGCGAGAACCATTCCGACGACGCGCGGCCGATGCGCTCGCCGCGGGAGATGTCGACCTTGAAGCCGGCGGATACAGGGGATGGACTGGGGATCATGGTGTTCATGTTGATTGCTCCTGAAACGAAAAGGCCCGGCCGGCGCTCTCGCGCCAACCGGGCCGGTGGGTGGTCGGTGAAAGGCGATCAGACGGAACGGTGAAGCCGCTCAGTCGATCGCCTGGAAAATCTCGGAGGCTTCGGGATGGCCAGCCGCATAGGCATAGAGACGGCTGTATCCGTCGCAGAGCCGTTCGGACTGATACTGGAAGGAGAGGTGCGAGAAGGCAAACATCGTGGCGATGATGCCGGCGGCTTCGGCGGAGACATCGCCCTGGAACCCCGTGACCTCGCCGGTGATCCGGAAACGGGTTTTCGATCTCGGGGCAAGGAACAGAGGCTGCCCGCCCTGTTCGTAAAAGTCCCAGAACCCGCCGCCGTAGTCAAGAGGGCTGAGCTTCTCCATAAAGCCGTAGACGGCGTTTTCGGCAACGATGAGCAGCGAGCGGCCGAAAAGGCTCGGCAGGAATTCCAGGCGTCCCTCCTCGCAAACGATCGTGGCGGGTTGCCGCGTGGTTTCCGATTTCGACATTGTCGTGTCTCCCACTTGCAAATAAGAAAAGGCCCGGCGCGATGGCCGGGCCCTGGATGGATTTATGCTCGCTTGGATGCCTATTCCGCAGCTTCGAGATGGCCGTCTTCGTCCTCTTCGGACTCGGCGCTTGATACCGCGGCTTCGAGGCCCTCCGTCAGAAAGGCCGGAAGATCGACATCGGCGCGTCCCGTGGTTTCGTCCTCGATAACTCCCACTTCACCCAAGTCGGAAGGCTCGACGTCAGCATGTGCTTCATCGGCCGGATAGCGCAGCACTTCCGGGAGCCAGCCGCTGCCTTCGAGCAGGCGGGCGGCCTCGCGGGCCATATCCGGTTTCTTGAGGTGGTCGATCAGCTGGGCCGATTGCTCGCCCTTGGCTTCGCGGACGGCCTGCAGAATATGCGCCTTGGTGACGCGGCCGAGATAGCTGTCGACTGTGGGCGTCCAGCCGGCCTCCACCATGCCAAACCCGATCGACTGGGCAAGCTGGCGCGCGTGGTCGTTTTCCTTGGCACGGCGGTTCCATTGCTGGATCGTCGCGTTCAGCGCCAACGAGGCGCAATGGGCAAAGAGCGCCATGCGGCTGTCCTGGTCCAATGCGATCAGGTATCCCCAGACCTCACCCGCATCGCCTGGAAGATCGTGACCCCAGTTCTCCTGGCGCTGTTCGATCTCCTTTGCCCAGACGGTTTCGGCAAGACCGTGCGCCTGATTGGAAACGCTGTGCTGGACCGAAATTTCCAGGCACGAAGCGGCACCGTAGTGGTAGAAGGTCTTCAGCACGAGAAAGTGCAGGACGGCGATGAACGCCATCGTCGGGTCGTTGGCGAGTGCGTTCCTGAGTGCAAGGGTCCGGGCCGCCGTCAGGTCCTCGATGAGACGGTCCGAGAGCGGGCGAACCTTGCCGTCGTCTTCGTCCGGTTCTTCAACACCGACCGGCTTGCCGTCGACCGATACGCCGCCGGCAGATGCGACGGTCGTTCCGTCGCCCAAACCGTCTTGATCGATATTGGCGCCCTCCGGTTCCGCCACCTCGACGACAGGTTCGTCTTCGGGCCTGACATAGCCGCGTTCGATCTTCAGTTCGCCATTGGCGGCCAGCGAGATGAAGACGCCACCACGGGCGACGTCATCCGGATCGAAGAGGTAAGGCCGGTCGTTCAAGGCATCCAACGCGTTGCCGAGCTCTTCGAGCCGCGCTTCGGTTTCCTCGGAATAGTCGGCAGCGGCGGCATAGTCGGCGTCGAGCTTATCGTATTCCACCTTCGCGGCATCATGGCGCGCGAGTTCGTCCTCGCTCCATTCGGCCTGTTTGCCATAGAAGCGGCGGAGGCCGGAGGTATGGCCGTAATGAAAGTCGATGGCGGCATCGACCCATTTCCAGCCTTCCTCCGCCTTCAGCGCCTCGGCATCGGCGGTCAGCTTCTCCAGCACCAGCTGCTCGAGCAACGCCGGGTCCTGGAGCCACCCTCCATTGTCCTGCTCGAAGAGATCACGCATGATCGCGCCGCCGGCAGCCTCGTAGGCCTCGAAACCAACGTATACTGCACGGCGATCTGATGCCCGGACCGCCGTTTCGGTCAGTAGCCGACGGATATAGTAGGGCTCCGGGTTCTGCGCCCGTGACACCGTCTCCCATACCTGCTCCTGACGGGCATGGTCCTTGGTGATGGAGAATGCCATCACCTGGGCAAGCCTCATCTCGTCGTCACCATAGAGTTCGAGCAGGCGCGGCGAGACCGAGGCGAGCCGCAGGCGCTGCTTCACCGTCGCAACCGAGATGTGGAAGCGGGCAGCGATCTCCTCTTCATCGAGCCCCTCCTCGCGGAGCGCCATCATCGCGCGGAACTCGTCGAGCGGATGCAGGTCGATGCGCTTGACGTTTTCGGCGAGCGAGTCTTCGGCTTCGAGGGTCTCGCCATCGCTGACGATGCAGGGCACGCCGGTCGTCTTGGAGAGCTGCTTGCGATCGACCAGCAGCTTCAGGGCACGATAGCGGCGGCCGCCGGCGGGAATGCGGTAGATGCCGGTTTCCTTGCCCTCGGCGTCGAGTTCCGCGCGCACGTTGATGCTCGTCAGCAGACCGCGGCGAGCGATGTCGTCGGCGAGTTCTTCAATAGAGACGCCGGCCTTGGTCTTGCGCACGTTCTGCTGGCTGAGGACGAGCTTGTTGAAGGGGATATCGCGCCCGACGTTGAGCGCGATTTTCTGAATGGCCTGTGCCATGTCATTTCTCCGCGGCGGACCGGCCGGAGCCTCTCTCCAGCCACCTCAATCCGCCACGAACGCCCCTTCCCCCCTCTTCCTCTTTCCCGGACCGCCGCCCTCACCGCCTGCCGCCAGCGCTCGCGTCGCCGTCGGCGTTGCGCGAGTAACTGTTCAGCCAGATCGCCATCTGCTGCCGCATGATGCCGATCGGCGCGCAGATTTCCGTTATCGCCGCGCTCCCCGTCACAAAGCCATCCTCCTGGAACAGGTCGACGAAGTGCCGCATGACATCGAGATAGAGGGCGCCTCCGACCAGACAGACGTCGATAAACGGCTTGTGCCCGTGCTCTGTCATCGAGGCAATGTGCATGCCCGGATGCTCGCCCGATGCCATCGCGCGCCGCTGTGTTCTCGGCGCTGGCCATCGCGTGCCGAGGCCGCCAGCCTTCACCGCGGCCGCAATCTCCGGCGTCATCCGCCGGTCATAGTTTTTGATGGTGGTCGTGGATTCACGAAAGCCGTACTCGGCTGACACAAAAGCAACCCGAGCCTTCCGCTCGTCGGGATCGACACGACGCAGAGTGCGCCAGAGCGGCCCATCGTATCGGTCGCGCGCCGGCATGTATTGCGGGCCGCCGCGCTTGGTCATCGAGCAGGACAGGATCAGCAGGCGGCGGGAGGGCGATGTGTCACTCATGCGGTCCTCCTCCGGCTGGCGTGAAGGTTGAGCAGTTCAGCGTATCGAGCATGGATCGATGCCCGATCATGGTAGCGAGTACGAAATCCCAGCATCGCGCTGACCTCCGAGCGCACCTCCGCGAGAAGGTCCGCCTCGCCGTCGGATAGCATCCGGACCGGCCAGCCTTTCACATAGAGCATCGGCTTCGTCAGCCGGCGTTCCGCCTCACGACGGCGGTCCGCCCTTTCCTTGGCCATGGCGAGAAGATCACGGCTTCTCGGCTGAAGCAGATGAGGAGCGATATCGCCTAACCATCGGCTGCTCTGAAACGCAAACGTGCTGCGGCATTCGAGGCCGACCATCTGCCGATAGAGATCGTGTGCTTCCGGCTGCGCCGCCGCGGCCACCAGATCGGGAAGGCTCGACATGATGCAGAAGCGGCACGAGACACGCGTGAGGCCAAACCGGCGATAGGCGGGATGGGGTTCGATGCCCCAGAAGTCGAGCGATGAAAAGACCTCTTCCTCGGACCATTCAAGAATTGGCCGCCAGGTCCATATTCGCTCGCCCGGCTTGTGATCGAAGATTTCGGCGGGGGCGCGCTGTGGGCTTTCCTCGCGCCGAACGCCGGTTACGCTGATGATCGGCAGTTTAGAAAACCTGCGTTTGAGTTCCGCATGGATTTTCGAGGTCTTCATTTCGGATGTGCAGAATCTCATCGCCGGCGTGCTCCAGCATGGCACGAGCGTCACGGTGCTGAGGTCTTCGTGTCGCGCGACGTTGGATCGCCAGCGGCTTTCCCAGCGGTCCACTAGCCCACCTTGCTTGCGGCGGACGACAACGAGCTCGGCGCCGAGGCGATCGGATAGGTGCTCGCAAGTCGGCAGCGAACCCGCCCATTCCACCGAACCAAGGTCGGCATGGATCAACAGGCGCGGTCCAGAATGTCCGATGCGGTCGAGATACTCGAAGGTCGCCATGGCTGCGGCCTGGCTATCCTTGCCGCCCGAAACCCCGATGGCGACGGCCGCGCCTTGCTCAAGGAGATTTACAATCGGTGGCAAGATGGAAATCGACGGAAAAGCCCGGGCAATCGATATCGCCGGCTGCGTCTTATGGGTGGCAAATCGCTGGTGCGCGGGATCCACAATCGGATTGTGAAGCATGGTGCGGCTCCATGGCGAGCAGCCGGAGCCTCTCTCCAGCCTCTCAACCCGCCCGCCGCCGTTCCGCCCCTCTCTCCCTCTCCCTTCGCCGACGCGCCTTCCCCATTCCCGGCCGCCCGCGCCATCAGCACGGTTCGGAAAGTAGCACGTTATGCAGGGATGGATGACGAAATTCAGGTCAAATTCAACGGGATGTCATAAGGTTCTGCGTTGAAGCGGTACGCGCCGCTTCGGGGCGTCGCAATCACTATCCGGACTGGAAAGGATATGGAAAATAGGATATTATAATATCCTTGAAAGGATATGCCTCATGCCGCTCTATATCAAAGACCCCGAGGTCGACCGGCTCACGGAAGAGCTTATCAGCATCACCAAAACCAGCAAGGTCGATGCGGTCAAAGAGGCGCTGAAGCACGAGATCGCGAAACGCCGAGCCGCCTTGCCCCTCCGTGAGCGGCTTGCAAAGTCTCTCGCCATGGCGCGCGAAGCTGGGCCCTTTGCGCCCGGCGATCACAAGCGGGAAACCGATGAGATGTGGGGCGAAGACTGATGCTCTTTGTCGATGCTTCGGTCATTGTTGCTATTCTCACTGGGGAAGAGGATGCCCCCGCCCTGATCAATCGGCTTGAGCACGACGGCGGCCCCTACTACATCTCGGCCGTCGTGCGCATGGAGGCAACTTTGTCACTGACGCGCCGGCTTGCTGAAGTCTCTGGCCGTGACAAGCCAGCAACGTCCGAAATGATGGAAAATGCACGTCGTCTCGTCGAGCAGTTCATAGTCGACCTTGACTGCAAGGAAGCGATGATTTCCGGGGACGTTGGCGCCAAAGCACTCGATGCAGCGCAGCAGTTCGGCAAGATCATGAATCATCCGGCTAAGCTAAACATGGGCGACTGCTTCACCTACGCCTGCGCTCGGGCTTATCGAACCCGCATAGCCTACAAGGGTGACGACTTCACCTACACCGATCTCGGCTGGCACAGTCACTAGAGCACCGGCACTGCTGCGGCGGGGTGCAATCTCTACGTCTGGTTCATGACATGGGCTAGTGAAAATTCCGGCTTTTCACCTTCAGCCGGTCGATCAACAAATCCGGGATGAAGATATCGCGCGCCGGCGCGGGTGCCGCGCGCCGCTCCCGTGGGTCCGGGGCGCCGTTCCCATGTGCAAATTCGTCGCCGCGCCCATGAGGCAGCGGGAAAGCCTCGCCGCGCTCGCCTAGCTGGCCGAGGTCCTCTGCGAGGTCGAACAGCCGCTGGGCAACCAGATGCACGACGTCTCCCTCCCGCTGGATCTTGCCATTGATCGCGACCATCGAGGCCGACAGCAAAAGCCGCCGCTGCCGCTCGAACACCTTTGGCCATATGACGGCGTTGACGATGCCCACTTCGTCTTCCAGCGTCATAAACATGACGCCCTTGGCCGAGCCCGGCCGCTGCCGGACGAGGACAAGTCCACCCGTCATCAGCCAGCGTCCGTCCGCCGCCGCATTGGCCTCGGCGCAGGTGACGAGGCGCTTCCGGCGAAGGTCCTCGCGCAGAAAGGCGACTGGATGCTGGCGGAGGGTAAGGCCGACATGGGAGTAGTCCTCGACAACTTCATGCCCCGACCGCATGGACGGCAGGGCAACCTCCGGTTCCTGCGCTTCGGCATTCCGCCGCGCCTCCCGCTCGGCCGCCGCCGTCCAAAGCGCAAGCGGCTCGTCGCGGAGCGCCTTGATCGCCCAGAGGGCGTCGCGTCGCTGGAGCTGCAGCGACGCGAGGAAGGCGTCCGCCTCGGCAAGCTGGACAAGCGCTGCCGTCGGCGCGCCGGAGCGGCGCCACAAATCATCGACGGACACGAAGGGCTCATCGGCGCGGGCGGCCACGATCCGGGCCGCGTCCGCGGTCGCCAGGCCCTTGACCATGCGCATACCGAGGCGGACAGCTTTTAGGTTGCCGTCGCCGGCGTCCTCAAGCGCGCAGTCCCAGCGGCTTTGATTGATGCAGACCGGCCGAACCTCGACCCCATGTTCGCGGGCATCGCGCACGATCTGCGCCGGCGCATAAAAACCCATGGGCTGAGAGTTCAGCAAGGCCGCACAAAAAACATCGGGATGATGGCATTTCATCCAGGCCGAGGCATAGGCAATCAGCGCGAAGCTGGCGGCATGACTTTCCGGAAAGCCGTAGGACCCGAACCCTTCCAGCTGGCTGAAAGTGAGCTCGGCAAATTCCGCCGAGTATCCGTTCTTGACCATGCCAGCGACCAGCTTGTCCTTGAATTTGCTGACCCCGCCGGAGAACTTGAAAGTCGCCATGGACTTCCGCAACTGGTCCGCCTCGCCTCCGCTAAAGCCGGCGCAGACCATTGCCACCTTCATCGCCGACTCTTGAAACAACGGAATGCCCAGCGTTTTTGAGAGCACCGCCTCCAGTTCCGGCGTCGGATACTCGACGGGCTCCTTCCCCTCGCGCCGGCGTAGATAGGGATGCACCATGTCGCCCTGAATCGGCCCCGGCCGGACAATGGCGACCTGGATCACGAGATCGTAAAAGGTGCGCGGCTTCAGGCGCGGCAGCATCGACATCTGCGCCCGGCTTTCTATCTGGAAGGTGCCAAGCGTATCAGCCTTGCGGATCATCGCATAGGTGCGCGGATCTTCGGAAGGAATGGACGCGAGATCCCACACCTCGCCCTTGTGCTCTGCCATCAAGGCGAAGGCCTTGGCCATGCAGGTCAGCATGCCCAACGCCAACACGTCCACCTTCATGAACTTGAGCGCCTCGATGTCGTCCTTGTCCCATTCGATCACCTGGCGATCGTCCATGCGCGCCGGCTCGATCGGCACGAGATCGTCGAGCCGGTCATGGGTCAGGACGAAGCCACCGGGATGCTGACCGAGATGGCGCGGTGCGCCCATCAGCTGCTGCGCCAGTTCCAGCGTCAGCTTCAGCCGATAGTCGGCAGCGTTGAGGTTGTTTTCCCGGATCTGGCGTTCGGACACGCCTTCCGACCAGCCCCACACGCCGGACGATAGCTGTCCGATCATGTCCTCGGGCAGACCGAGGGCCTTGCCGACGTCACGCAGTGCGCCTTTCGCCCTATATCGCGTGACCGTCGAACAGAGCGCGGCCTTGCTGCGGCCGTAGGTCTCGTAGATCCACTGGATGACCTCCTCCCTCCTCTCGTGCTCAAAATCCACGTCGATATCCGGCGGTTCGTCCCGCTCCTGGCTGATGAAGCGTTCGAACAGCAGGTCGTTGGTATCAGGATCGATGGAGGTGACGCCAAGGCAATAGCAGACGGCCGAGTTGGCGGCGGAGCCCCTGCCCTGGCAAAGAATTCCTTTCGAGCGCGCAAAACGGACAATGGAATAGACGGTGAGAAAGTAGGGCGCATAATTCATCACCCGGATCAGTTCGAGTTCATCCTGCAGGGACTTTCGAACTTTATCGGGCACGCCCTCTGGATAACGAACAGCCGCACCCTGCCAGGTGAACTTGACGAGCGACTGCTGCGGATCGAACCCCGGCACGATGGCCTCTTCGGGATACTGGTATTGCAGCTCACCGAGATCGAACTTGCAGCGCTCGACGA
Source organism: Shinella kummerowiae (assembly GCF_009827055.1). Lineage (GTDB taxonomy): Bacteria > Pseudomonadota > Alphaproteobacteria > Rhizobiales > Rhizobiaceae > Shinella > Shinella kummerowiae. Next base: position 140,965 of record NZ_WUMK01000011.1, on the reverse strand, counting down.
TCTCGCAGCCGCGCGCCAGCGCTTCCGGATAGTCGGCAAAGAGCCGGTGCATTTCTTCCGGCGCTTTGAGAAAGCGATCGGCATGACGCTCCCGGTCGAAGCCGACATCATCAATGGTGGTGCGGGTGCGGATGCAAGTCACCACATCCTGCAGCTGCCGGCGGCTTGGCTCATGAAACAGCACATCATTGGTGACGACGGTGCGAACCTTGAAGCGCGCGGCCATAGCGGCGATACCGTGCAGGCGCAAACGGTCGAGCGGCCGGCGACGCAGGCAGAGGCTGACATAGGCCCTATCGCCGAAGAGCCCAGCCATCTTACGCAACTGCACGCCGCAGGCCTCATCGGCTTCGTCGGGCACCAGCACCCCAATCAATCCAGCAGCGTGCTCAGCGACATCTGCAAAATCGATCAGGCAATTGCCCTTGCCGCCGCGGCTTTTTCCGATGGACAGCAGCCGCGTCAGCCGCGAGTAGGCGGGCCGGTCCATCGGATAGACCAGGATCGACATGCCATCAGTGAGGTCGAGGCGGCAACCGACGACGAGTCGAACACCGGTGGTCTTGGCCGCGTCCCACGCTCGCACGATGCCGGCGAGGCTGTTGCGGTCGACGACGCCGAGCGCGTCGATGCCGAGCGCGGCGGCCGTGGCGAACAACTCGGCGGCGCTAGACGCTCCTCGCAAGAAGCTGAAGTGGGTGGTTACCTGGAGTTCGGCGTATCTCATCCGAACACCCCATGAATAAACCACAGGTGCGAACCGGTCTCAGGATCGATACCGTCGCCAGCGCGGTAGACCCAGTAACGCTCGCCAAGCTCGTCCTCGACCACGAAATAGTCCCTGACAGCCTGGAACTCGCGGGACCGGCGCCACCACTCGCCATAAATCCGCTCCGGGCCATCGGCGCGCACGACTTTTCGGCGCTTTCCGCGCCACGTAAACACCGCCGGCGGCTGGTCCGGCAGGAGCGCAATAACCACGATGCGCTCCGGGTTTGCGAAGAGCCGCGTCGGCCGCGGCCATTTCACGGCCCAGGTCTGCCCGATATCCGGTGCTGTTGCGGCAATACGCCTGATCGATCGCTCCGGCACGTCGGAAGCAAATGGCGCGACCCGAAAAAGCCGATGGCCGCGGTTGCCGAGAATGTCGACCAGTGGCGTGATGTCGGCGACCTCTTCCTCGATCAGCGAGGAAGCAACCTGACGTTCCTCCAGCGGCTCGGCAAAGACGGCGACCAGCACCAGCTTCTCGATGCCGAAGCCGGGATCAATCGTCTCGATGCGGTCGCAGAGCAGCTTCGACAGGCGCGTGGGGTCGCGGACAGGTTTGGCAAGACCGGCACGCAGATGCTGCCTGGTGTTGTCGACGCGATGGACGAAGAGGTCACAGCGCCGCGCGCCAAGACCGTCTTCGGCAAGGCGAGCGGAGAGCTGGCCGACCAGCCGACGCACATATTTGGCGATGGTCTCCGGCGCGCCGATCGGCTCGGCAAAATTCTTCGTGACGTCGATCAGCTCCGGCGTACGGATCGGCTCGATCGGCTCGGCGATCCGGCCGAACATCTGGTCGAGCCGGCGCGCCGGCTCCGGGCCGAAGCGTAGCGTCAACGGCGCGCGCGGCATGGCCGAGAGCTGGCCGACCGTATCGATGCCGAGAACACGCAAGCCCTGGACGGTCTCCGTCGGCAGCCGCAGCGCAACGATCGGCAGGTCGATGACCGCCTTCGTCACATTGTCCACTGGCACGACCGTCGATTCTACGGCCAGCAGCCGGGCGAGCGCGTGCGCCGCTCCCCATGTGTCGGCCACGGCGGCGCGCGCCGTCAGCCCGCGGCCGCGTAGCATATTGACGAGGCCGGACACGAGCAGCGCTTCGCCGCCGTGCAGGTGATCGGCGCCTTCCGTATCAATGACGAGACCGTCGGCGCCATCGACGGCGACGACGGGGCTATATTGCCGGAGCGCCCAGAGCGCCAACCGTTCGAGTGCTGCCGCATCCTCGGCCGGAGCTGCGTTGACCATGAGGAGATCGGCGACCATGGCCTGCGCCTTGCTGGCGGCCATGCCGATGCGCAGGCCGAGCTTCAATGCAACGGGATCAGCGGCGGAGATCCATCGCTTCGAACCGCGGCGCGCAATGACGACCAGTGGCTTGTCAGCCCGCAAGGCTTCGCCAGCGTGCCGTCTGATCCGCTCCGTCGCGAGCTGTGGGAAGTAGATCGATACGACCCTGGGCATCGGGCGCTCCAATTTCAAATTCGGCGCATTCGCCGGCTTTCACGCGCATAAGTTCTGCGAGCCAGCGCGCCCTCCCGACGCCGGCAACAGGTAGTCTTTCCGACGGCAGGGTGCTGATGCGCCATCGCGTCGTAGAGGCCGTCGGCTGCCCATAGTCCGAGGCCTCGTTTTGCCTTCGCCACCGCCGGAGCACGATGCCCATGGCCCCCGTCTTCTCGGCAGCGAGTTGCAGGCGACGCGATGCTGTCATCGGGAGACGAACAAGCTCGCCAACCACGGCAGTAAGCCCGCCGAAGGACAGCCCCTCTTCCATGGCGGACAGCGCCTCCTCTTCGCGGTCGCTTTCGCAAAAGACGACGCGATCCGGATGGAGCCCCGCTTGGGCAACGGCGGGAAAAAACAGGTCCGGGCGCGTCATGCACCAGAGCACCTTGCCCCGCGACCTGGCAGCGATGCCTGCCACGAAGAGCGCCGCCGCGGCCCCGTCGACCGTCCCTCCACCGCCACCAGCGACTTCATGCAGCGCACCGAAAGCGAGCCCTCCGCCCGGCAATGCCCGGTCGATCTCGGCAACACCGAAAGGCAAGACCTGCCGCGCGCGCTGCGGGCTGCCTTCCAGCTGGCCGATACGCTCGCGAAGCTCCGCCAGGACGGGGTTGAGGGCATGATTGGCCACGGCAGAATTGTTGCTCCTTCGGGGTTTGCAGCGGTTTTCCAAGCTGATATGTTCATTATTTGTTCCGATTGCTCAACTGAGTCAATCGGGCCTCCGGTCCGGAAAATGTTCCTTGGCTAAGTCGTTGAAACGAATCCGTTAGCCGCATCAAGGAGATATCCGGTCGTCGGGGGTCAGGAAAATTTTCTTATGGTGTCTGGGGACAAATGGCGGCGGCGCATCTCGAAAAACTGAACGACCGGCAGCGCGAGGCGGTCGAACACGGCATTGGCCTGGCCGAGGGACAGATCGGCGGACCGCTGCTGATCATTGCTGGCGCTGGAAGCGGCAAGACCAACACGTTGGCACATCGCGTCGCCCACCTGATCGTCAACGGCGCCGATCCGCGCCGCATCCTGCTGATGACCTTTTCCCGCCGGGCTGCATCGGAAATGGCAAAGCGCGTGCAGCGCATATGCCGGCAGGTGCTCGGCGACAACGCCGCTATCATGACGGACGCGCTGGCCTGGGCCGGGACGTTTCATGGGATCGGCGCGCGGCTCTTGCGCATGTATGCCGAGCAAATCGGCCTCAATGTCGACTTCACGATCCATGACCGGGAAGACAGCGCGGACCTGATGAACCTCGTCCGGCACGATTTGGGCTTTTCCGCAAAGCAGACCCGGTTTCCGACAAAGGGGACGTGCGTCGCGATCTACTCCCGCGTGGTCAATTCGGAGGTCTCGATCAAGGAGGTTCTGAAATTGTCCTATCCATGGGTGCTGGAATGGGAGGAGGAGTTGAAGCAGCTCTTCGCCGCCTACACGGAAGCGAAGCAGGCGCAGAATGTGATGGACTACGATGACCTCCTACTCTACTGGGCGCAGATGGTCTCCGAGCCTGAACTGGCCGAGGACGTCGGCAACCGCTTCGACCACATCCTCGTCGACGAATACCAGGACACCAATCGTCTGCAGGCGTCGATCTTGATGTCTCTGGCGCCCGGCGGCCGCGGCCTAACCGTTGTCGGCGACGATGCGCAATCAATCTATTCCTTCCGCGCGGCGACCATCCGTAACATCCTGGATTTCCCGCAGGAATTCTCACCGAAGCCCGCCGACGTCATCACGCTCGACCGCAATTATCGCTCGACGCAGCCGATCCTGGCAGCGGCCAATGCCGTCATCGAATTGGCACGCGAACGCTATACGAAAAACCTCTGGACCGACCGCGCGTCGGAGCAGCGCCCGATGCTGGTGACGGTCAAGGACGAGGTCGACCAGGCCGCCTATATCGTCGAGCAGGTGCTCGCCAACCGGGAAGTGGGCGTGTCCCTGAAACAGCAGGCCGTGCTGTTCAGAACGTCAAGCCATAGTAGCGCTTTGGAAATTGAACTCACGCGTCGAAACATCCCGTTCGTCAAATTTGGTGGGCTCAAGTTCCTGGACGCCGCGCACGTCAAGGATTTGCTGGCGATCATGCGGTTTGCGCAAAACCCGCGTGACCGGGTTGCCGGCTTCAGGGTGCTGAAACTGCTGCCCGGTATCGGGCCACAGACGGCCGGCAGGATTCTCGACACGATCGCGGCTGATCCCGAGCCGCTGCAATCGCTGGCGGAAATCCCGCCGCCGGCGAAGACGGGCGACGACTGGCCGGCCTTCGTGACGCTGGTCACCGCCCTGCGAAAAGCCGAGGCAGGATGGCCCGCGGAGATTGGCACGGTGCGGGCGTGGTATGAGCCGCATCTTGACCGCATTCACGAGGATGCCGACACTCGAAAGGACGATCTTGTGCAGCTCGAACAGATCGCGAGCGGCTATGCGAGCCGCGAACGGTTCCTGACCGAACTGACCTTGGACCCGCCGGACGCGACCAGCGACAAGGCCGGCGTACCATTGCTGGATGAGGATTATCTGATCCTCTCGACCATCCATTCAGCCAAGGGACAGGAATGGCGCGCCGTATTCATGCTCAACGTCGTCGACGGCTGCATGCCGTCCGATCTCGGCGCCGGCACCACCGCCGAACTCGAAGAGGAGCGCCGGCTGCTTTATGTTGGCATGACCCGGGCGCGCGACAATCTCACCCTTGTCACCCCGCAGCGGTTCTTCACGCACGGCCAGAACGCCCAAGGCGATCGCCATGTCTATGCGTCACGGACGCGCTTCATCCCCGCAACGCTCCTGCAGTATTTCGAGACGGCAACCTGGCCGAAGGTCTCGGCCGCCGCCAGCGAGCGCAGCGCAAATCAGATCCGCGTCGACGTTCGAGAGCGCATGCGGTCGATGTGGAAATAGTCGATGCAGCACGTCACGGCGATCGACATGATGGAGCAGAAACCGGATCCGGAGGAGCGGGTCCGGCGCATCATCCATGTGGACATGGATGCCTTTTATGCCTCCGTCGAACAGCGTGACAATCCGGAACTGCGCGGCAAGCCGGTTGCCGTTGGTTTTCCTGGCCCGCGCGGTGTTCTCACGACAGCGAGCTACGAGGCCCGCGTCTTCGGTGTGCGTTCGGCGATGCCGTCGGTCACTGCCGCCCGCCAGTGTCCCGGTCTCATCTTTGTCAAGCCGCGTTTCGATGCCTACCGTGCCGTCTCCGCCCAGATCCATGCGATTTTTGAGGAATATACCGACCTGATCGAGCCGCTTTCCCTTGATGAAGCCTATCTCGACGTCACCGACAACAAACAGCGTATTCCGATCGCGACCGAGGTCGCCACCCTGATCCGCGCCCGCATCAAAGACGTCACCGGACTCAACGCCTCGGCCGGGATTTCCTATTGCAAGTTTCTCGCCAAGATGGCGAGCGACCTGAACAAGCCGAACGGTCAGGCGGTTATCACGCCAAAGAACGGCCCGGCTTTCGTTGAGGGGCTCGCCGTCAAGAAATTTCATGGCATCGGGCCTGCCACCTCCGAGAAGATGAAACAGCTCGGCATCCTGACGGGCGCGGATCTCAAGGCGAAATCGCTGGCCTATCTGCAGGAACATTTCGGCAAGTCGGGCGCCTGGTACTACAACATCTCCCGTGGCATCGATGATCGGCCGGTCCGGCCGGATCGGGTGCGCAAGTCCGTCGGCGCCGAAGATACCTTCATGACGGATATCTTTGATCTTGATGCAGCACGTTCAGAAATCTCCCCGCTCGTCGACAAGGTCTGGCGGCATTGTGAGGCCAAGGATCTGCATGGCCGGTCCGTAATCCTCAAGGTGAAGTATGCGGATTTCCAGATCATCACGCGGAGCAGAACTGCAGCCGCTCCGTTCGGATCAACCGGCGAGATCGTCGCGACGGTCCACGCTCTCCTCGATCCCCTGTTCCCGACGGCGAAGGGGATCCGCCTTCTCGGCATCACCATGTCGTCTTTCGGCGACGAAACCGCGAGCGGACCTACCGATCAACTCCAATTCGAGCTCTAGCCCACGTCGCCTTGCCGGCCGCATCGAAATCGGCAGCCGCCGCGCTAGATTACTCGCAAGCCGCGATACCACCGAGCCGCTGGAGGGACCATGTGCAACGATTACAGGCTGATGGTCGAACTGGCCTCGATCATCGAGGAGTTTGAGCATCTCAAGATCAAAATCCGCTTTCCTGAGGGCAGGCCGAACATCGAGGCGCGCGAGGATATCAGGATCACCGACACGGCGCCCATCGTTCGCTCGATCGAAGGCGAGCGCGGCGCTGGTGAGCTTGTCCAGCGGCGATGGAGTTGGCCGGGACCGAGCAAGAAGCCGGTCTACAATTTCCGGTCGGAAGGCCGCGAGTTCGCGTCCAACTGGGCTTTGATCCTCAGTGACGGATTCTACGAATTTATGTGGACACTTTGGAGGGCTCTGACGGGAGGTAACGATGCCATCGTTCGGCGACGGGAGCACAACCAATATGAGTTAGTCGATGAGACCGGCGTCGCCGATCCACTTGTGACCAGCTTTGCGACCGGCCTCATTGGTCGAGGCTGCTCGCCGCATACCGTGGCGGCTTACCTTTACGACCTTCGGCTTTTCTATCGCTTCCTTGCGGAGACCGGCCTTACGCTCTCCAGCTTCCGTGTCGCGCATAGCGTAGAACTCCTGGCTTGGCTCGGCGCGGTCCCGTGTCCGCGTGCCCGGATCACCTCCTTTCCTTCAGCAGTGCGCACGACATTATCGCCAACCAGCATCAACCGGGCGATGGCGGCAATATCGAGCTTTTTTGACCACCTCGCGCTGGCCGACCTTGCTGGCGTCGACCGCAATCCTCTTGCAACGACGCAGGAACTGGCGCGCGGCGGTATCGCGCGCAGGCGCGCCCGCGGCGCACGACGCCTGAAGCGCGTCGAGCGCATACCGCGGCCAATGACACGCGAACAGGTGGATAGATTGCTAGACGTGATTGACCGGCCGCGGGATAGAGCGATGATCCTCATCATGCTTCAGGGCGGCCTCAGGCCCGGCGAAGTGCTGAACCTGCATCTCGACGATATCGAATATGGTCGGCGGCGTGTCACGGTCCGACATCGTATCGACCATCCGAAGGGTGTTCGCACAAAAAGCCGAACCGAGCGCGTTGTCGACGTTCACGAGCCGGAAGCGCTCGCAGCTATAAGCCGCTATGTCCTTGAGGAACGTCCCCGGAACGCGCCCACACGCCATCTCTTTCTGGTCTGTGGCAAGGGCAAACACGCCTATGAAGCGCTCAGCTATGCGGCGCTCGTCAAGATGTTCAAACGACGCTGTGCGACCGCGGGCCTGACGGAGCCCTGGATCACACCACATGCGCTCCGCCATACGCATGCAACCTGGCTGTGGGAGGGCGGCATGCGCGAACTCGCCCTGCAAAAGCGGCTGGGCCATGTGTCGTTCGAGTCCACGAGAACCTACACGCGCGTCAGCGACGCAGTGATGCTGGAAGAGTATCGCCGCGCCCTCTCCAGGAGATGTGAGGAGCAAGCCGATGCTGAGCAGGAATGAAGAAGCGCCAGGGCGAGGCCACGCGCTTGACGCTTATCGCGCATTTCTTGGAGGCGAGCAGCGAGGGCTGTATCAGCGGATGTGCCACGCGCACCGTTTCGCGCGGCTCTACCCCGACCTCGACCAGTGGACCGCTGCGCCTCTCGAAGAGCGCATCGGCTCAAGCGCAGTCCACCGAGGCGCCGGCTGGGCGCGTGTCAAGGGCCGCCAGTACATCTACTTTCTCGTGTCGATCGGCCGGATCGAGTTGGACTGGGCCTGGATTCTAGCGGTCGGCTATCATTTCCTGAAAGGCATCCTATCGGCTCGTGCCGTGGCCCTGGAAAGGCGGCTGTCGGACCGACTGGAGCAACTCGGCTTCAGTTCTCCGGGACGCAGTATTCCCCGGCCTTTCCGATACTTCTATCTGCGCTATGGCGAGGCGTTCCTCACCCCCAACCGACAGCATTTCGATGAATTCGCCGCTGCTTCGGCAGAGTTGTTAAGCCGACCTGATCTGGCTGAATTCGTCGACGTCGAGCACCTTCAACGCCGTTACAACGTTCTGCACGCTAATTGCCACTTGATGCATCTCGCTCTCTACCATGAAGGCCTGATGCCGACACCTCCACAGCGCACGCGCATCGAGCCGACGAAGCACCGGGTAAAACCTGCGATGGCGGCGCTTCTGAAGCGATACCGGGAAACCCGAGAAGCAACCGGGGCAAGGCCCACCACGGCTGTCAGGTATGAGGCGTACGGACGTCATCTTGCTGACTGGCTGTGGGACAATCACCCCAAGGTGAGTTCGTTTGCGGAGCTGACGCGAGAGCAGATCTTGCAGTATGCTAAGAGTTTGGTCGATCAAGGGGCGTCGGTCGATTCAAGGATCTCGCGGCTCTCGGGCCTTTCCGTCATGTTCCACGACGCAACCGCATGGGAATGGCCGGGCGCTCCGCTGCGGCCCCTCCTCGGCGCGCGTGACCTGCCAAGGCGGGTCAACCGGATGCCCCGGTTCATCCCGAGCAAGGATCTCGAGCTTCTCATGGAGGCCGTTCGCAACCTGCCCGACATCTACCAGCGCGTAGCACTGATCGTCGCGCGCTGGAGCGGAGCGCGTCGCTCGGAGATTACCCGTCTCGAACTGGATTGCCTCGATGCCTACCAAGATGGAACGCCAAGGTTGCGCATTCCCGCTGGCAAGACAGGAAAAGAGCGGTTGATTCCCCTTCATCCCGAAGCGGCGGCCGCTATCCGGGAGCTGCAAGCGCTTGATCCGCCTGGACGTGGATTCGCCGATGAGAGAACCGGAGTCGTCGTCAAGCGCCTGTTTTCGATGAAGGGACGATGTCTCTCCTCTGACTTCCTATTCGAAGATTCACTGAGTGCGGCCTGCCAAGCAGCCGGCCTCGTCGACAACGAGGGCAGACCAAAATACTCGGCACATCGATTTCGCCACACCATCGGTACGGAACTGATCGAAGGTGGCGCACGGGTCCACACAGTTATGAAGATGCTCGGGCACACCAGCACCGGCATGACTCTGGTCTATGCCCATCTTAGTGATGCCAGCGTACGCCAAGACTATATGAAGGTACTCGGCCCGGGAGCGGTTGTCGCCGGCTCGCTTGCGGAAGCGCTCAGGACACGGGCCATGCCAGAGGACTCGCTCGCCTGGCTGAAGTCAAATTTCTTCCGAACGGAACTGGAACTCGGTCATTGCCTTCGCCTTCTCGAGGAGGGGCCATGCGAATGCGATATGTATCTTACCTGCGCAAAGTTCGTAACAACGCCGGAATATGCACCGAGATTGCGGGAGCGGCGACTGCGCGAGATCGCCCTTGCGGATGACGCCCAAGCCAAGGGGTTTCAGCGGGAGTCCGAGCGCCATGAATGCACGCGCCGTCGCGTCGAACAGTTGCTCACCGAGCTCGGTGAGCAGTGGTGATATCGGCTAACTGCCCAATACGCCGGCAGAGGGAAATAGACTCAAGCGCGAGGCACCTCGTGCAGCAAATAGACCGAATTGCAAGAAAGTCGGTTCAAGAATGCGGCAGAGTGGTTTCATCAGGCGTGCCCCAGATAGTGAATGCCTACGAGGATGAAAACGGCGATGAAGGCGGTCTCAGCAACGATGAGTGCGACGGCATCACCGCCGACGTCCAGCACTCGGCGCAGCGAGGTGCGCATGCCGACGGCAACAATGCCGGCGAGCAGTGCCCAGCGCGACGTCTCCATGCCGGCCGTCGCGACCAATTCGGGCACGAAGCCGAAAGAATTGAGCGCCGCAAAGATCAGGAACGCGACGACGAAGCCCGGGATGAGAGGCGGACGCTTTCCCGCTTCGCCGTCTGGCTGCGGCACGTTGCGCAACGAGAGCGAATAGAGGAGTACAACGGGCGCTAGCATGGTAACGCGGATCAGCTTGACGAGCGTTGCAGTCTCGCCCGCTTCCGGTGAGACGGAAAAGCCGGCGCCGACAACCTGCGCCACGTCATGGATGGTGCCGCCGAAGAAGATGCCTGTCGCCCGAGCATCGAGGCCCATCGTCTGGGCGACGATCGGATAGGCGATCATTGCGAGCGTCGACAGAACTGTGACGGAGAGCACGGTGAAAATCAGGTTGCGCTCGGAAAATTCGTTCTTCGGCAGGACGGCAGCAATTGCCATGGCAGCGGAGGCGCCGCAGATGGCGACGGAGCCGCTGGTAATCAGCGCCAGCCGCCAGCCGCGGCCGAGTAGCTTGGCGGCCACAAGGCCGAAGCCGATGGTAGAGGCGATCGCCATCACCAGCAGCAAAATGGTGCCGGCGCCGAGCCCAATCAGCAGATCGACGCTGATGCGCATGCCGAGCAAGGCGACGCCGATACGAAGCACTTTCTTGGCGCAGAAATCGATGCCGGCGGCGCAGCGCCCCTCTTCCGAGAGGAAATGGAATGCGATGCCGAGCAAGAGCGCCATCAGCATAGCCGGCGCGCCATAGTGGTCGGAGAGGAATTGTGCCGCGACGGCCACGGCTGCGGTCACGGCGAAGCCCGGCCAATAGGTCACGAACCCGGGGGGCACACTTCGGATGCGTTCATGGATGGAGGTAGCGAATGTCATGGCTGCGGTCCGACCCCTACAAGTCCGGCTTATCTGACATGTCACAAATCCTCTCGCTTGCACTTGATGCGAGGAATTCAGCGACAATTGCGTTGAAAAGGTGCGGCTTTTCCATATGCACGATGTGCGCCGCTCCAGGCACGACCGCCAGATCGGCTCCAGGGATGGAGCGCCAGAGTAGTTCCGGCTGCGACCACTCGTACGAGCGATCCCGGCTGCCCCAGAGCACAAGCGTTCTGGCGCGGAAATCCGTCAACGCAGCGCGCCCGTCCCAGCGCTCCCAGGCGGTCAGGCTGGCCAGCGCGGTTTCCATCCTCGCCCTGCTGCTCATTAATCGACAATGCTTGTAGCCCTTTGCGTCCTTCCCATCGAGAAACCAGGTCGCCGCGATCCGCGCGCCGGTTTCCGCGACACCGTCGCGCAGGAAGCGTTCACGCGATTGCGCGATCGTTTCGAACCTGCCGGGAAGCACGCCCTGCGGACCTGTGCCGTAGAGAATGAGCCTATCGACGCGCTCGGGCGCCATTCGCGTCATTTCCTGCACAATCATTCCGCCCATGGAGTGTCCGAGGAGGTCGAAGCTCGCGATCTCAAGACGGTCGAGCAGATCCAGCACTGAGAGCGCATGATCTTCGATCGTCTCCGGTGCGATCATGGCGGCGTTGTCGCCAAATCCCGCAAGATCAGGGCAGATGACGTCATGCGAGGCAGCGAAGGCACGTAGCTGCCCTCGCCACATGTCGCTACCGCCAAGGAAGCCATGCACCAGGACAAGGGGCGGCCCTTTACCGCTTCGTTTAAAGGACAGTGTCCGCATCTCTGTCTCCGAATGCCGTTGCATCGACAGTTCGATCAGGATTCGTCGGTTGCAGGCTTCAATTCGAACACTTCGTCGGGAAAGAACCTCGCGAGCCGGATATCCGCCGTCCTGGCATGACCCTCCATCCCCTCGAGACGCGAGATCCGGGCAGTGGCCTCGGCCAAAGGCCGCGCGGCCGCGCGGGTGGCGCGCTGCCAGGTCACAGTCTTGAGGAACTTGTGCACCGACAGCCCGCCCGTATAGCGCGCCGCCCTTGAGGTCGGCAGGACATGGTTCGGACCAGACGTCTTGTCACCGAATGCGACCGTCGTTTCTTCACCGAGGAACAGTGAGCCATAGGCGCGCAGGCGCTGCAGCCACCAGTCGAGATCGCTCGCCTGAACATGCAGGTGCTCGGGCGCATAGTCGTCGGCGACCGCAGCCATCTCCTCGGCGTCATCGCAGAGAATGACCTCGGCAAAATCGGCCCATGCGGCCCGTGCGCTGTCGCGATTTGGGGCCGGAAGCCCCTCGATCAGGTCGGGCACGCGCGCCATCACGCGTTTTGCAAGATTCTCGTCGGAGGTAACGAGCCAAACGGGAGAGTTCCAGCCGTGCTCTGCCTGACCGACCAGATCGGACGCAACGAACTCAGCGTCGGCGGTCACATCAGCGATCACCATGCTGTCGGTGGGACCGGCGACCATGTCGATGCCGACCTGGCCGAAGAGGATCCGTTTTGCCTCGGCAACATACTGGTTCCCCGGTCCAACGAGGATGTCGGCCTTCTTGACCCCGAACAGGCCGTTCGCAATGGCCGCAACGCCCTGCACACCGCCCATGTTCAGGATGACGTCGGCGCCACACAAATCCATCGTGTAGAGAATGGCCGGCGGAATGCCGACGCCGGGGCGCGGCGGCGAACATGCCGCGATATGCGACACGCCGGCGACCTTTGCCGTTGTGATCGTCATGATCGCGCTTGCCACATGACTGTAACGCCCGCCGGGAACGTAGCAACCGGCGGCAGAAACAGGAATTTGCTTCTGCCCCAGCGTGAGACCGGGCAGGATCTCGACCGCGATATCGGTCGCGGTGGCGCGCTGGGCCTCTGCGAAACGGCGCACATTATCGTGCGCGAAGCGGATATCGGCCTTAAGCTGCTCCGGCACCAGGGCGGCGGCAGCTTTTCGCGCTTCGTGCGAGACGACGATATCACCGTCCCATCGATCCAGCTCGCGGGCGTAGCGGCGGGCGGCTTCTTCGCCTCCCGTCTCGATAGCCGCCAGCATCTGTGTGACGGCGGCGTGGACATCGGCCTGGTCGGTTTCAGCAGTACGCGCGGCTTTTTTCAGGTATTTCATAGCTTTACTTCCCGTTACATTCTGCCCTTCCAGGGCACGAGGCGTCTTTCGAGGAACCGCATGAGAAGGTCGAACGCGAAAGCGATGATGGCGATGATGAAGATGCCGAGGATGACGACAGGCGTTTGCAGAAACTGGCTTGCCGAGAGCACCATGTAACCGAGGCCCTGGGTGGCCGCGACCATTTCAGCAGCGACCAGTGTGGTCCAACCGAAGCCGATACCGATGCGCATGGCCGTCAAAATCTCAGGCAATGCCGACGGCATGATCACGTGCCGCATCACCTGCCAGCGCGTTGCCCCGAAGGAATAGGCTGCGTGAATCTGCTCGATCGCGGCTGAACGCACGCCCGAGCGCGCACCGAGAACGACCGGCGCGAACACCGATAGGAAGATCAGCAGTATTTTCGACATTTCGCCGATGCCGAACCAGATGATCATGAGCGGCAGATAGGCCAGAGGCGGGATGGGGCGGTAGAATTCGATCGGCGGATCGAAAATGCCGCGAATGACAGGGCTCATTCCCATTGCGAGGCCGAGCGGCAGGCCGATGACGCAGGCCAGGAGGAACGCACCGAACACGCGCGCGGTAGAGATCAGAACGTGCTCGATGAACGGCGTGCCGGTAAATCCGTTGTTCCATATCTCCACGAATTTCATGACGATGGAAGCCGGGGAAGGCACGAACAACGGCCTGACCCACCCCATCGCCGTGACCAGCCACCAGACGAAGAAAAAGAAGGCGATCGACAGCGCGGACAGCCAAAGTGTATTTCCCTGACCGGGAACGCCATAAATCTCGCCCGGTCGTGTGGGCCGGGCGCGCGACAAGCGGGCTACCAGACCTGGCGCCCGGAGTGGACGGGTTTTGGTCCGTTCAGTCATTTGGCCACCGCCTCCTCGTCTGCAAAGATGATCTTCAGAACTTGTTCGCGCAGGCCGATGAATTCGGGCGAGGCCTTGACTGCCCGAGCCGCTGTTCCTGCAAGGAACTGGCGCGAAAAAGGAAGGTCGAATGTGTGGGTGATCCGCCCCGGCCGCGGCGACATCACGATGAGCTTCGTGCCCATGAACAGCGCCTCCTCGACGCTGTGGGTGATGAAGAACACGGATTTCTGGGTGTCGTTCCAGATATTCAGGATCAGTTCCTGCGCCTTCTCGCGCGTCAGCGCGTCAAGCGCGCCCAACGGTTCATCCATCAGCAGGATTTTGGGATCGCAGGTCAGCGCGCGCGCGATGCCGACGCGCTGCTGCATACCGCCCGACAATTTGTAAACCGGCGACTTCTGGAACCCATCCAGTCCCAGAAGGCCGATAAATTTGTTGGCCGTCTCGTGGCGCGCCGCCGTGCTGACACCCTGGATCTGAAGCCCGAAGGCCACGTTGTCCAGGACATTGAGCCAAGGCAGCAGCGCGTGCTTCTGGAACACGACCGCGCGTTCAGCGCCCGGACCTGAGACCGGGACCCCGTCGAGCATCAGCCTTCCGGACGTCGGCGCCAGAAACCCCGCTATGAGATTGAGTAGAGTGGACTTGCCGCAGCCCGAAGCGCCGAGCGCGACGACAAATTCGTTGTTGCCGATCTCCAGCTCGATCTTGCTCAGTGCAGAGACCGGCGGCCGCCCATCGGACGAGGGGTAGACGACGGAGACGTCGTCGATGTTCAAATGCATTGGCTCTTCCCCGACCAGTGCGATGTCCCGCCCACCAAAAGGTCGGGCGGGACTGTCGAACTACTTCTGTGCCTCTTCCGCGACCGCAATGGTGACGAATTTCGAATAGTCGTCCGCCACGGTGTCGATCCGGCCGACCGATTTCAGGAAGTCGGCGGTGGCCTTGAGCGACTTCGGCGCGCTGCCCAGCCATGTGTCGCTCACCTGGTCCTTCAGCGGAATGAAATTGTAGCCCTTGAGGATCTCGGGAATTTGCTCGGCGGTGGCGCCGGTCACGCTGGCGATCGCCTTTACCTGCTCGTTGTCGGGCGTCCAGGCGGCGGGGTCCTTCAGATAGGCCATGTTGGCAGCATCCATCGCCTTGGCGAAGGCGACGATCTCCTTCTCGTGGGAGGCGAGAAACGCGGAATCCACCGTCCAGGCATTGAAGGTCGGATAGCCCCACTCTGCCGTATCCTTGGCCGAAACGATGCGCTTGCCGGTTTTCAGGATTTCGGTCTGGGCAGGCGGCCAGATGAAGGCGGCGTCGATCGCTTCCTGCGTCCAGGCGGCCGCGATCTGATCGGGCTTCATCGTCATCACCGTGACGTCCGTCGGCTGCAATCCCGCATGGGCGATCGCGCCCATCAAGGAGAAGTGCGCAGTCGAACCGACCGGAACAGCGACACGCTTCCCCTTGATGTCGGCCAAGGTTTCGATGCCGGAGCCGTTTCGTGCGATGAGGCTCTCGGAGTCGCCGATCGCATAGGACAGCATGAACATCTTCAGGTCGACGCCCTGGGTGGCCGCGATGGCGAGCGGGGACGAGCCGAGTTCGGCGACTTTCACGTCCCCCGAAGCCATGGCTGCGATGACGTCGGTCCCTGAATCGAAGACGCGCCAGTCGATCGTCCAGCCGGTAGCCTTCTCGAACTCCTTCTGCGCGCGGGCCGCGTTCATCGGGGTCGGATCGCTGAACGTGGCGATCGTCAAGGTTTCCGCTTGAGCGACGGCGACGCACAAGCCCAGAGCAGTGGTCGTCGTCAGAACGATTTTTGCAAGTTTCCCAGTCATGTACTTATCCTCTGTTGGTTTCTGTCTTCAGTTGCGAGTGCTTCTACCGGCACTGTTATGAGAGATGGCGCGGCGCCGAGATCGGTGTTGCGCCCGAAAACCGTACGATTTCCTCGACAAGGCAGTCGAGTGTGTCAAAGACGGTCGCGGCGCCTGCTGCCGCATCGGCGATGAGAGAAAATTCGGTGCAGGCGATCATTTGGACGCCCGCGCCCCGCGAGGCCAGGTCAGCAGAGACAGCGCGAAGAATCTCGCGCGCCGCCAGACAGGGCCCCTCGGCCTTGATAAGACGGATCGCCGAGAGCATGTGTCCCGCCGCCTCGGAATCCGGGTAAATCGGCGTCAATCCGCGTTTGGTCAACGGTCCGTCGAACAGGCCGACTTTCTGTACCGCCGGCGAGGCGAGAATGCCGACACTTCCTCCTGCGCCAGTGAGCTGTGCCGCCCGGTCAGCGGAAAGCTCGATCATGTCAAGGAAGGGCACATCGACGGCAGCACGGATCGCGGGCGCATAGTGGTGGGCCGTGTTGCACGGCATTGCGACCGCCTCGGCGCCACCGGCAGCAAGGCGTCGGGCCATGTCGGCCAGGATCGGCGCGGGATCGGAGCCTGTCCCTTCGATGAGATGCTTGATACGCGAAGGCACCTGCGGGTTCTGATCGACGATCAGCGGAACGTGATCTGCATCGTCGTCGGCGTGAACCGCGGCGAGGACTTTCTGCATGATGAGGATCGTGGCCTCCGGGCCCATCCCACCGAGAATCCCGACCCGACGCCTCATGCCCTGTCCTCCGGATACACAACTGCCACAGCATCGAGTATGTGGTCGGCAATCAGCGCGCAGTCGTCGAGGCTGAAGGTCAACGGAAGACGCATGTCGAACAGGCCCGCCAGAATTTCGTCGGTGCGCGGCAGTTTCTGCTGGCCGATATAGCGCCAGCTATGATGGTCGGACGTGAAACCGACAGGCAGGTTCGCGCCAAACCACTTCACTTCGACACCGACATCCGCCAGATACGCCATCAGTTTGCGGGCGGCTTCAGACGAGATACCGGGAAGCAGGAACTGGATGGAGGATCCGACGTAGTGCTCTGCGGCCGGTCGATGCGGGACGCGGATCGCCGGGCTGGCGGCCAACTTCTCGGCAACCAGATCGTGGCGGGCGTTCCACGCGTCGATATCCGCTTCGATCGCGCGCAATTGGGGCCGCAGGACAGCGGCCCTCAGGTTGTCCATGCGCGCCGACATGTTGGGCGTATCGAGCCGGATATCCGAATAGGTGGCGGCATCCGGCCCGGCGCCGTGGCGCTCGTATAGCATATACGAGCCCGACAGGATCGTGGCGCGGGCTATGAACTCGGCATCATCCGACGTCAAAAGTCCGCCTTCGCCGGAATTCAGATGCTTGTAGGTCTGGGTGCTGAAGCAGCCGGCATGCCCGAACGATCCCGAGCGGCGCCCGTTCCACGTCGCGCCCATCGTATGGGCGCAGTCCTCGATTACGGTGAGATGAAGCTTAGCCCCAAGTGCCGTCAACGCCTCCATGTCGCAAAGGTGTCCGCGCATGTGCGACAGCAGAAAGTAACGCGCGCCGCTAAGCTTCGCTTTGGCTTCCAGGTCGGCAAGGTCGATCACCAGATCCTCGGTGATCTCGACCAGCACCGGCTTGGCACCGACGCCCGAGATCGCACCGGGCACGGGGGCGAGTGTGAACGCATTTGTCAGCACCGCATCGCCGGCTTTGACGCCGGCCGCGCGTAGGGCGATCTGCATCGCCTGCCCGCCCGATGCCACGGCAAGGCAAAAGCGCGCACCCTGCCAGCTGGCGTATTCCCGCTCCAGCGCCATGGCTTCGCTCTCTTCGCCGACGCCGGTATTGTAGCGATGCAGCCGACCCGACCGCATGACGGCGACAGCAGCGGCGATCCCTTCCTCCGGGATCGGGAGTTGCTGCGTGAAACTACCAGTGAACCGCGGCCTGGCCATGGCTGTTACACCGAGAGCGTGGTCTGATCGTGTGCAAAAATGGCGTCGTAACCGAACAGCGCGGCCGAGCCACCGGTATGCAGAAAGACGATCCGTTCGCCCTTCTTGAACTTGCCCTTGCGGCAATAGTCGATCAGGCCCGCAGCACCCTTGCCCGAATAGACGGGGTCGAGAAGAATACCTTCGAGCTGGGCAAACATGCGGATCGCTTCGAGCGTATCCTCGCGCGGGATGCCGTAGCCGGCCCCGACATAGTTGCTGTCGGCGACGACATCGGCCCGTTCCACCACGCCGGGGCAACCGAGCTTTTCGCCTGTCAGGAGCGCCAGCTTGTAAACGTTCTCTTCCTGCTTGTCCTTCGGCGCGCGCACACCGATGCCGATGAGCGGAATATTCGCGTTGATCGCCTTCAGTCCCGTGACGAGGCCGGCCTGCGTGCCTGCGCTGCCCGTGGCCGTGACGATGTGGTCGATCACAAGGCCCCTGTCGTTGGCCTGCGACACCAATTCGAAGGCGCAGTTGACATAGCCGAGCGCGCCCGTCGCGTTCGATCCGCCACCCGGGATCACGTAGACCTTACGTCCCTCGGCCCGCAGCTTTTCGGCGACTTTGTCCATTTCCGCCTGCATATCGAGCCCACCCGCACGCTTCGAGGTGGTTGCACCGTGCAGATGGTCGAGCAGGACGTTACCGTTGCCGTTGTAGTTGGCGTCGTTGGACCCGGTACGATCCTCGAGCAGGATATGGCAACCCATGCCGAGCTTGGCGGCGAATGCGGCCGTCTGACGCGCATGATTGGACTGCGTCGCCCCTTGCGTCATGACGGTATCGGCGCCCATGGCCTGGGCTTCAGCCATCAGGAATTCGAGCTTGCGGGTCTTGTTGCCGCCCGTCGACAGGCCCGTGCAGTCGTCGCGCTTGATCCAGATTTCCGGACCGCCAAGCTCCCGGCTCAGCCGATCCAGCTTTTCGAGGGGCGTTGGCAGGTGAGCCAGGAAGACGCGTGGGAACCGGGCGAGATGCATGGGAAAGACCTCCAGAACTTGAATATTCGGACAGTCGCATGCAAAAATATCGCATGCAAATTCGAAATTCTCCACATATAATGCAGTATTTGCATATTAGGAGGTTTTCGTGCGCCTGGAATGGCTGGAGGATTTGCTCGCTGTCGCAGAAACGGGGTCGTTCCATGAAGCCGCGGAACGTCGGTTTCTGACGCAGTCGGCCTTTTCACGCAGAATTCAGAACATCGAGGACCATATCGGCATCGAATTGTTCGATCGGACGCGTAAACCGGTGCAGTTGCGGCCAACCATGGCTGACAAGCATGATCAAATCCAACGATTGGCAATGGAGCTTCGCCAGCTCGTTGTCGATCTGAGGCTCGATGCCCGCGTTGCCTCCAACCGCGTTGTCCTTGCCAGCCAGCATTCGCTTACCACGACGCTGACGCCGTATCTGGTCAAACGGATACGGCAACAAAACGAAGCGATCCATGCGCGCCTCCGGTCCGCCAATCTGGACGAATGCTTCGGGCTGCTTCTGTCACGCCAGGCCGATATCGCCATCGTCTATCGCGTACCGGGTGAGGAGCATCCGGTCAGCGCCGGATATGTCGAATCCGCGTTGATCGGTGTCGACCAACTGCTTCCGGTGTTCGATGCAGATGCAATTGCCTGGCTACAGGAGCAGGCGGTGCAAGGCGAGGTTCCCTACATTGCCTATCCCGGCGACGTCTTCTTCGGAAGAGTGATGGGGCGGCTGATCATGCCTCGCCTCGGTGGATCGATCAGGACGATCCCCATAGCCGAAACCGCGTTGACGCTCGCCGCGTTGGAAATGGCAACGGCCGGCATTGGCGTCGCCTGGGTGCCGGAATCGTTGGCCAGACCGCGCATAAATGAGGGCGTCATCGCAGATGTTTCCGAGATGTTGCACGCCACGCCACTTGATATCATGGCGGTCAGATTGTCGGGAAGCTCGGGACCGGTCACCAATGCTGTTTGGTCCGAAATCACCGCGGCGGCGGTGAAGTAGCTGTCTTCGGCCGTGCCGTGGCCAGCCTGGCGCTGATTTTTTCTCAGCTCGGGCTTGCGGCTGCTGACCTGAGAGAGCGCCACAAGGATAGTCGACCCCAGCCCGCTCCGCAATTTGGATTTGCTACACGGGCTGGGGTCGACTATCCTTGAAATATCAGTAGGGGCCGAGTTTTCAGTGTCCACATAACTGAATTCACGGATCCGACAGAGAAGGGTAAGAAGCGCAAGGACAACTGGCTGTTTCGCAAAATCGGGGAGCCGATCTTTGCCATCGCCAGCATTTGGCGTGAAACCGACGATGTTGGCGAGGCCTTCACCATGCTGACGATGGAACCGGGGCTGGATATCGCGCCCTATCACGACAGGCAGATTGTCATACTCGAACGCGAAGCCTGGGCTGATTGGCTCGACCCCTCGGTTTCGGCAAAGTCGCTGATCAGAGCGCTACCGGAAGGGGCACTATCAGTGGAGCAGGTCGGGTGATGCGTTTCACCCTCCCAACCGCCACATCCTCAAAGCGGGCCGCCTCGCAAGAGTAGGTTCAAAGATGCACGAGGGAATGTGCGCGGCTGAGTTTGGCGACGGCGTCGCGATGATCGGCGACCAGCTCCCGTGTGATGAAATTCTCGCCAGGGCCAACGCGTTCGTCGATCCATAAAATCATGTGATGACCCGGACCGACAGAAACATCACTTCGGCTCAAAGCGCTTGAGCATCCGCCTCAGTTGATCATTCTGAATCCGAAGCTTTCCCGCCAACTGGGACCGTAACTCCTGGATCTCGCTTTCGAGTGTTCGAACAGGATCGGGTTCATTTGCCGCCACCTGCTCCGGAAAAGCGGCGGCCGGCTCAACGTCCTTGGTATGGACCAATACGTCCGCTTTGGACTTCCTTCGGGTCGTCAGCGGGGCCTTACCCCGCCGCTGCTTTCGACGTTGGTCACTAACGATGACCACATCGCGACCGGGAGCCGAGGCGGTGGCTTCATCCGCCGGCACCGCGTCAGGCACTTCTACCGCCATTGGCGGCGTCGGCTCCTGACGATCACCGGCGTCGTCCTTGCCAGTTTGCGGCGCAGCCGATGTCTCCGATGAAAGCGCGGGTTCGCTGCCTCTCGATGTTTCAGAAGCGGAGGAACCGTCTCCAGGCCGTTCAACCTCATGCTGATCCGTCGGCCTTCCCCGAGACAGCAATCCGGTGAGAAGTCTCCAGGGCGACTTTACCATCGCTTTTCACCTCCCATCTTGTCGAATGCTGCGGATACTCACCGGGCGGCGGAGCCGACGATACCTGTTATCAGCGGTCGAGAAACTCGCACGGACTAGGAGGATCGGCCTGACAGTCGACCAATCCCCCACCGTCAGGTCAGTCGAGACCGAGGCGTTTGCGGAGATCGGCATTCTCCGCACGGAGTTTTTCCGCAAGCAGCTTCCGCAGGCGCTGGTTTTCCTGCTCGAGCTGAAGAAGGTCCTCCATCTCGTCGCCAGCGGCTGTGATCGGCGAAACAGCCTGCGGAGCGAGTTCGACTGCCGCCTCGACAGCGGCCTTCGCCTTGCGTCCGCCCAGACGTGCAGATGGCTTGATCTCGGCCGCAGCGTTCTTGCTGCCCCTTTTCGCCCGTGTTTTCTTAACGGCGGGCGCTTCGACCAAAGCGTCGGAAACTACAGCTTCCGGCGCCACCATCTTGGCGCGCGGGCCGCGCTTCTTGGGCTCAGGGGCTTTCGGCAAAGCAGTTTCGGATTCGGTGGACGCCTGTTCGGTTACGCTCGTTTCGTCGGCCATCTGTTCCTCCAGTGCCAAGGTTGATGTTGTCTCTTGCTGCAGATCTGTTGCTAATGCCGGTACGCCCGGAACCTCGTGCACCGTCACATCTGAAACGACGCTCAGCTTGCCTGCCTGAGGTGCTTCCGCCTGACCGTCGTTCTCGGCGAACTGGCGCAAATCGACATTGCCCCAGATGGAGCTGGATTGCGTGGTAGGCTTTTGACGCGCACTCTTGTACTCAACGACAAAGTTCTTTTGTGACTTTTTCAAATGTTCGAGGCTCCGGGTGCACTCACTTGGTCACGCGCAAAAAGACATGTCTCGAACAAAAATGCAATTGCGCCCGCATGCAACCCGGAGCTTGCCTTTGATGCCTGCGCTACTGAGGACGGATGGTTGCGGGGAACGCCAGCTGATCAAGGAGATCTGCCAGCGGCGTTTGGCGACGGGATGCCATTATCGGAGAATAGCATCTGAAGGCAACGACATTCATCTTTCCGTACGAACCCATCGCGCGGACGTAGATGCTCGCCGCCGCCGGCTGGTCCGGAACAGGGCGCTCGCGGCGATCCGCGTGATTGTACTCCTTGGCAACCTCTCCTGAAATGACGCAGGGCGCTCAACCCTCTCGGGGAGCGCCCTTCTGACCCGGACGACTGCGAGCACGCGACGGGTATCGTCGCTGCAGGCAAGTCATCGATGACGGGCAGTGAGCGATAGATGGGGAACGCCATCCGGCAAATCAAAACCGTCTGGATTGCCGGCCGCCTGCAGCGGCGCATCAAGGCAGGTATCGCAAATGCCGCAGCCGTCATCGTCCATCGCCTGATCCGCCCGCCCGCAACAGATGCAGCCCGCCGCAGGTTGCCCAGCGTTGCCACACCGATGCGGCAGCATGATTTCGGCCGCGTCGTCAAAAAGAATATCGATGGGAATTGTCTTCATCGCAGGCGTCTCCAACGATCTCGAGCAAAGATAGGAGCGCTGAAAGTCTTTGCAATGGTCACGCACGGCGACAGGAAAATCCATCTTGTCGCACTGCTCTCGCGCGCTATCTGCCGGACTTACAATGCAGACGGAGCAGGCGATATCGATGGACGATCCTTTCCAGCTTAACCGGTTTGTCGAGGCCCAGGAGCATGTCTTCGCCACCGCTCTTTCCGAGTTACGCACCGGACGCAAGGAAAGCCATTGGATCTGGTTCATCTTCCCGCAGCCGCGCGCCCTCGGCCGCTCACCAAAAGCGGAATTCTACGGGATAGCTTCGCTTGGAGAGGCTCGCGCCTATCTCGCCCATCCAATTCTGGCAGACCGGCTGGCGCAGGTGACGGATGCGGTCCTCTCCCATCGGGATCGATCGGCACATGACATCTTCGGCTCGCCCGACGATCTCAAATTCCGCTCGTCGATGACGCTGTTCGACACGGCCTCTGATCATGAAACGCCGCGGTTTCATACTGCCCTGGCACGCTTTTACAGCGGCGAACCTGATGAGCGCACGCTGGGGCTCCTGCGCGGACAGATCACTTGAGACTGCGGAGGCCTGCGCGTGAAGATCGCCACCTACAACGTCAACGGCATCAACGGCCGGCTTCCCGTCCTTCTGCGATGGCTGGAAGAAGATGCGCCTGACATCGTCTGCTTGCAGGAGCTCAAGTCGCCGGACGAGCGCTTTCCGAAGCCCGAGCTTGAGCGGCTGGGATACCAGGCGGTCTGGCATGGACAGAAAAGCTGGAACGGCGTGGCGATCCTCGCGAGGGACACAACGCCTGTCCTGACGCGCCGCGGCCTGCCGGGCGATCCTGACGATACTCATAGCCGCTATATCGAGGCCGCCGTCGACGGCATCCTGATCGGCTGCCTGTATTTGCCGAACGGCAATCCCGCGCCCGGTCCCAAATTCGACTACAAGCTGCGCTGGTTTGAGCGGCTCCAGACCTATGCGGCGGAGCTGCTATCGCTTGATCTTCCCGTGGCGCTGATCGGGGATTTCAACGTCATGCCGACCGATCTCGACGTCTATGCACCGGAGCGCTGGCGCGACGACGCATTGTTCCGCCCCGAGGTCAGGGCGGCCTATGCGGACCTTCTCGCCCAGGGCTGGACCGACGCCGTCCGTCAGCTGCATCCGAAGGAACGGATCTACACCTTCTGGAAATACTGGCGAAACTCCTTCGAACGTGATGCCGGCCTGCGCATCGATCATTTTCTCCTCAGCCCGACGCTGGCGCCCTGGCTCCGGAAGGCGAACGTCCGGCGTGGTCCACGAGGCTGGGCGCACACCAGCGACCATGCACCCGTCATGATCGAGATAGAGCCACCATCGGATTGAGGTCAGGCGGAAGTGCGTCGGGTCGCCCGACGCTCTCGCGCCCTCGCCGTTCGACGCGCCTCACGCAACTCCTCAAGGGTCGGTAGCCACCAGCCCCGCCGGCGTTCTTGTTCTCCCGGTTCGACCTTCGACGGCCAGGTGTGGACAAGTTCCTCCAGCGAAGGCGTTCGCCATGTGGCCCAGACATGGTCCTCGAGAAGATCAGAAAAGAGTTCGGCGGTCTCTTCGCGCTCGACCAGCTCGCCGGTGATATCGCTGACGACGACGATCCCGTACGATGTCGTCGCAATCGGTCGGTCCAACGGAGGCAGATCGTCGGCGGGAAGCGGGATGCGCCGGCGCTTGCGCTCGGCCGCCCGGCGGCGGGAGGTCCTCTCCTCGTCCGTCCCTTTACGCGCCTCGGCGCGCTTGCGCCTTTCTTCAGGCTCGCACCGCTGCGCTTCCGTCTCGATGACCTGCCAGCGATTAACGAGATCCTCATAGGAGGCGAAAGGCACCCGCCAGACCTTGGTGTCGCCGTCCCAGCGGGCGAAGGGCACTTGGCGGATTTCCTCGACCAGCTTGCGCGAATAGGGCGTCTTGATGCGAAACCCTTCTCTGTCAACGCCAAGATAGGGGCTGAGGATCGGCTCGAACGCGAAGGCATCCCTGCCCTTCGCATCGGCATACGGATCGGCACGCGATTCTTCCCTTGCCATCCAGCGATCGATGCGCCGCCGCGCGGTCTTCCCCGGCACGAGCCACGCCTTCCGCCGGTCGCTCCAGCAGGCGCGTGGAAAGGTTTCGCGAAACCGCTGCACTGTCATCCGGTCGAACGGAAACGAGACGGCGGCGCGCTCGTCGTCCTCCATGGCGTCCTGGCCAATGTCGTCACCGTCGACCATCCCATTGTCTTTCAGTTGCGGTTCTCAAGAAACGCACGCCAACTCGAAAAGATGCAGCGAATCAAAGGCATGATCGAGACTCGCAAAAAGAGAGACGAGGATCGCCTAAGTTATTGATTTCCGATTCTTTTCGACTCGGAACAAATTCGCAAGTGATTCGCTTGACTCGCTTTGGTTGCGTCGAGTCGGGAGTATCGAGATGGCCGGTCATCGTGCCCAGTGGAAGGGTTTCATCAAATTCGGCGAGGTCAGTTGCGGCGTTGGTCTCTACACGGCCGCGAGCACCTCCGAGCGCATCTCGTTTCACACGATCAACAAGCTCACCGGCAATCGCGTCAACCGCGTCTTCATCGACAGCGATACCGGCAAAGAGGTCGAGCGCGAGGACCAGACCAAGGGGTTCGAGATCGAGAACGGCCAGTACATCATGATCGATCCGGAAGAGGTCGCGGCCGCCATACCGGAGAGCAACAAGACGCTGACGATAGAAGCTTTCATTCCCTGCTCCGATGTCGATGACGTCTATTTCGACAAGCCCTACTATCTGGTGCCGACCGACCGCGTCTCATCCGATGCCTTCACCGCATTGCGCGACGCCATGGATAAGTCGATGGTTGCGGCGGTTGCCCGCACCGTCCTGTTCCGGCGCATGCGCACTGTCCTGATCCGCACGCATGGCAAGGGACTGATCGCCACGACCCTGCAATACGATTATGAGGTCCGCTCCTCGGAGAAAGCCTTCGACGAGATACCGAAGCTGCGCATCAAAGGCGAGATGCTGGATCTCGCCAAGCACATCATCGCCACCAAGAAAGGCACCTTCGACCCGGCCGCGTTCGACGATCGCTATGAAGAAGCGGTCGCCGAACTTGTGAAGGCGAAGATCGAGGGTAAGGCTCCGCCGAAGCGCACGGCGGTCAAGGTATCCAAGCCCGACGATCTGCTGGCCGCCTTGCGCGAAAGTGCCAAAATGCTGAAGTCCGATGACGACACGCCGAAGCGTTCCGCTGCCAATGCCAACAAAGGCGCCGGTCGCAAGGCGGCGGCGCGCGCCGCCGCGTCGAAGACGCGCAGCCCCGCGGCAGCAGAGCGCAAGGCCGGTTGAGGAGATAGACCATGGCACCCCGCCCCTACTGGAAAGGCTATCTGAAGCTCTCGCTCGTCACCTGTCCCGTCTCGATGTCACCGGCGACGTCGGAGAGCGACAAGGTTCGGTTTCACACTTTGAACCGGGAGACCGGCAACCGCGTCGTCTCGCAATATGTCGATGCCGTCACCAGGAAGCCCGTCAAGGACGACGATGAGGTGAAGGGCTATGCCCGGGGCGAGAACGACTATGTCCTGCTCACCGACGACGAACTGGATGCGATGGCGCTCGACACGGTGAAGACGATCGACATCGACAAGTTTGTCCCGCGCGACAGCATCGAATGGATTTATCTGGAAAAACCCCACTACCTCGTGCCCGATGATCCCGTTGGCCACGAGGCCTTCGCCGTCATACGCGACGCCATGGCGTCGGACAAGGTATTCGGTGTATCGCGCCTGGTCATCGGCCGGCGCGAGCGGGCCGTCGTGCTCGAGCCGCGCGGCGAAGGCATCGTGCTCTGGAGCCTGCGCTTCGGTGACGAGGTGCGACCGGAGGAGTCCTATTTCGAGGATATAGACAGAAAGTCCGATCCGGACCTCGTTCCCCTCGTCCAGAAATTCATCAAGCAGCACACGAAGCCCTGGTCGCCGGACATGGTCTCCGATCCCGTTCAGGACGCGCTCCTCGACATCATCGCCAAAAAGAAGAAGGCGCTGAAGCCGTCAAAAAAAGGCAAGGCCAAAGGAGAAGACCGGCCGTCGGGCGGCAACGTCATCGATATCATGGATGCGCTGCGAAAAAGCCTCGCTGGCGAAAAAGGCAAGCGCGCATCCTGAATTCTTCACGGAAGGCACTTATGTTGGTCCTCTCTCGCACGCATGATGGGCAGCCATGAAGAAGCGGCAATCCGCTATACCTCTCTACGATGAGTCTCGCGAAACGCTTCAGTCTCGCCCGGTTCGCATACGCGATCCCG
Source organism: Shinella kummerowiae (assembly GCF_009827055.1). Classification (GTDB taxonomy): domain Bacteria; phylum Pseudomonadota; class Alphaproteobacteria; order Rhizobiales; family Rhizobiaceae; genus Shinella; species Shinella kummerowiae. Next base: position 114,074 of record NZ_WUMK01000011.1, on the reverse strand, counting down.
AACAGCCGAGCCTGCCGTTCGATCCGATACCCGACCGCGTCGAGCCTTGCCTCGCCCTGCTCCGGCCGGCGCCGCCCGAGGGACCGGAGTGGCTGTTCGAGAATAAATGGGACGGTTATCGCCTGGCGATCCACATCGAGCCGAAACGGGTGCGGATCATCACGCGAGGCGGACATGACTGGACCCAACGGTTTCCGACCATCGCTGAAGCCGCGAAGAAGCTCGGCGTCGGAACTGCCATTCTTGATGGAGAGGCCGTGGTCCTCAACAAGCAAGGACACGCTGATTTCGGGGCGCTGCAGCGTTCGCTCGGCGGCCGCGGGGGCAAGCGCGCTTCCACCGAGGCCGTCTTTTTCGCCTTCGACCTTCTTTATTTCGACGGCCACGATCTTACCAAGACGGAGCTCGACGTCCGGCGGCATCTCCTCTCGGATTTCCTCGATGGCGCCACCGGCGCGGTGCAGCTGTCGGAGGAAGCCCATGGCGACGGCGCCGAGTTGCTGGCCAAGGCCTGCACGATGGGCCTTGAAGGCATCATCGCCAAGCAGCGCGACCGGCCTCACCGCTCCGGCCGCTCCGGTGACTGGATCAAGATCAAGTGCATCCAGAGCGAAAGTTTCATGATCGTCGGCTACGAACAATCTGCGGCGGCGCGCAGCGGTATCGGCAGCTTGCTGCTCGCCGCGCGGCGCGGCGATGCCTGGGTTTCTGTCGGTTCTGTCGGAACCGGCTTCAAGACGGCGGACGCCGAATATCTGCGCAAGACGCTGGACAAGCTCAGGACCAAAACGCCTGCCGTGCCACTGACGGGCAAGAACTACGTGTTCGCGCTGCCGACGCTCATCGCAGAGATCGAATTCCGCGGTTGGACTGACGACGGCAATTTGCGCCACGCCTCCTACAAGGGCCTGCGGGAAGTCCAGGACAATGCCGCTGTATTCGACATGAAAACCTTAACCGTCGGCAAGTGACTATCGTCGCCGGTCAAGGTCGGCATGGTCGAGACCGAAGTGATCCAGCACCAGCTGCAGATTGCGGCGGTTTGACTTGAAATAGACGTCGAAGACGTCGCCCAGCACCGGCACGCTGCCCGCGACCGTATCGAAGCCGACATTGACCAGCATCTTGACGAGCTTGTCGTTCGGCACCCCGAGACGGCGCGCCTCGTTGACGATGACGAGGCTGATAGCCGCCGCAGCGAAATCGCCGATGCCCGGGATCAGGCCGAGAACAGAGTCCGCCCCGAGCGAAATCCGCGTCCCGGGAACGCGAAGCGCGGTGTCCATCAGCCGCGCCAGTCCGCGGATCCGCCGGAGGCGCGCCAGGTGCTCGATGGGGAGATCGTGCTTCTTCATTCTTCCTATGTGGCCCTGACGCTCGTCCGTTCAAAGGTCATGCGGCCGCCTTGTGCTTGCCGAGCCGCTTGATCGCCTGTTCCAGTGGGCGCTGGCCATCGCAGTAATCCTCCCATGCACTCGTTTTCGCCAGCAGCGCCGGCACAGTGCGGATCGTGAACCGCTTCGGATCGAGATCGGATTTGACCTGCGTCCAGGTAAGCGGCATCGATATCGTGGCGCCCGGCCGCGCCCGCGGCGACAGCGGCGCCACCGCAGTCGCCATGCGGTCATTCCGCAGATAGTCGAGGAAGATGCGACCTTCTCGCAGACTCTTGGTCATTTTGATGAGGTAGAGGTCCGGGTTGTCGCGTGCCATCTCCTGGCAGACGTCGTGAGCAAAGCCCTTGGCTTCGGCCCAGGAGAGCGGCTTGCGTGCGTTGACCGCGAGCGGTGTGACGACGTGCAGCCCCTTGCCGCCGGTCGTCTTACAGAAACTGATGAGGCCGAGGTCGTCGAGCCGATCCCGCATTTCGCGCGCGGCCGCAACCACGGCCGAGAACGGCACGTCCGGGCCGGGGTCGAGGTCGAACACAAGGCGGCCGGGTACTTCGGGTTTCCCTGGTTGGCAATTCCACGGATGCAACTCGATGCCGCCGATCTGGGCGATGGCGACGAGGCCCTCGACCCGGTCGACCTGTAGGTACGGCTTCTTGTCGCCGAAGACTTTGACCAGTTCCAGCAGGTTCGAGGTGCCCGGCATGGCGTGGCGCTGGAAGAACTGTTCGCCACCGATGCCATCCGGCGCGCGGATGATCGAACACGGCCGCCCCTTCACATGCTCGATGAGCCAGGCGCCGACCGCTTCGTGATAGTGGGCCAGCTCTTCCTTGGTGACAGGCTTGCCGTCGCCGGCGTCCGGCCACAAGGGCTTGTCGGGATTGGAGATGAGCACGCCCATGACCTCCGCCTTCGCCCCTTTACGGCGCGCGGGCTTCGCCTCCACGGCCGCGGCCGGCTCCGGGATTTCCGTCTTTGCCGGCGAGGCAGGCTTCTCGGCTTCGACCTCCGCGGCGGGCTTGTCTTTGCGCAGGCCCTTGAAGGCCGCTTGGCGGACCAGACCGTCGGCCGTCCAACCGGCAAACTCGATCTCCGCGACCAGTTCGGGTTTCAGCCAGACGACTTCCTTCTCCTTCTTCGGCGCGCCTATCCCCGTGAACGGGGATTTGTCTGCCTGGGCGGCTTTGAGCGTGGGCATCAGCGTCTCGACCTTCTTAGCGCCATAGCCGGTGCCGACGCGGCCGACATAGACGAAATGCTCGCCCCTGTTAACGCCTACCAGCAGGGAGCGAAATTTGCCGTTCGTCTTGGCATACCCGCCGATGACGACTTCGTGCCCCGCGCGGCATTTCGATTTCGCCCAGGTATGGGTCCGGCCGGATTGATAGGGCGCATCCGCCTGTTTAGAAACAATGCCTTCGAGCGAGAGCTTGCAAGCGGAGCGAAGCACCGCGTCGCCGCCGGTCTCAAAATGCTCGACAAAACGGAGATGCGGATCTTCGGTCGCGTCCGTAACGAACTCCTGTAGCCGGGCTTTCCGGTCGACCAGAGGCTTGTCGCGCAGGTCTTCCCCTCCATCGAACAGAAGGTCGAATGCAAAATAGACAAGATTGCCTGTGTTGCGCTCCGACAGCGCTGCCTGCAATGCGGCAAAGTCCGGAACGCCGTTGTCGTCGAGCGCGCAAATCTCGCCGTCGATGATGCAATCCGGAAGTGATGCGGCGGCCTCGGCGATCTCCGGATACTTGGCGGTCCAGTCCAAGCCTTTGCGGGTTTTGAGCGTCACATCGCCATTGGCGACCCGCATCTGAATTCGATAGCCATCGAACTTGATCTCATGCAGCCACTTGTCGCCGGCCGGAGGGCGTTCGAGCGTTTCGCACAGCTGCGGAGGAATGAAGTCCGGCAGATCGGCTGCCGTCGATGTCGCGACGTCCTTGCGCGTCTTCTTTTTGCGCTCGTCAGCCGCAAGGCCGTGCTTGCTGTCCCACACCGCATCCGCCTCGACATCGCCGCTGGCCGTCATGAACGGTTTCGGCTTGCGGCCCTTGCCGCCGGCGATCTGTTCCATCGTCCGGCCGGAGGCGACCGAGGTCATGTTCTCGTCCAGGATGGCTGCGCCGTTCTCATCGACGGCATGCTCGTCATGGTGCTTTATCAGCAGCCAGTTTGTCCGCTTGCCGCCCTCGCGATCATTGCGCATCCGCACCAGAACGAAGCTACCATGCAGGCGCTTGCCATGGAGCACGAACTTAAAGTCACCCTTCTTCAAAGCCTCTTCCGGAGACTTGTTGCCTTCAAGCTCCCAGTAGCCGCGATCCCACAGCATGACCGTACCGCCGCCATATTGGCCTTTCGGGATGGTGCCTTCGAAGTCGCCATAGTCGAGTGGGTGATCCTCGACCTCGACAGCCAGACGCTTGTCATGGGGATCGAGCGACGGTCCCTTGGTCACTGCCCAGGATTTGAAGACGCCGTCGAGCTCGAGGCGAAGATCGTAATGCAGGCGTGTGGCGTCGTGCTTCTGGATGATAAAGCGCAGCCGGTTCGAGGATTTGACGGCCGCCGAGCCGCTCGGCTCCTGCGTCTGCTTGAAGTCCCGCTTCTTCTTGTAGGTCGAAAGCTTGTCGGCCATGACGCGCTTACCAGATCCTGCGGTCAATTTGCGAGGCGATCATCGGCACGGCGGCCGCGCCGGGCGCGCCAAGACGGAGACGCTGCACGAGCCGGCCGAGGAGATAGGTCATCGCGACAGTCTTGGCTATCCGCATCCATGGGTGACGTTCACCCCGCGACGGGGGCGCATCGATACCTTCAGCCTCTTTCCGGATCAACGACAATCGCGCTCGTAGATACTCGACCTCCTTCCGCAAGGCCGCGATGTCTCGCTCGGCGGAGCGGTCGGCCCTCGCCGTGCTCGGATCCTCGGCTGGACTTTCTTCCTCGAGCTCGATGAGATGCTCGCGTAGCTGTAACGGACTGTCGAATCCCTTCGCCCGGAAATTGGTCATCTGAAATCCCTTTGTTGAAGCCGCAATGGAGAACACAGGCGCGGCAAGCTTGTTCCGTCGTGTGCACAGCGTGACCGCTATGAAGAGGGCGACCCGTGACCAGGCGTCGAGGTCGAGTTCCTGCCATTCACCCTCGGACGATCGTGCGAAGGCGGATGGGCGCCTGATCGCCGGCAAAGGATTTGACTTTCGTCATAGGCGCCCCACATCACCTGCGCTCATCCGACTCAAGCAGATGAGCCGGGGAGATTTCGCGGCAGCCCCCGCTGTCGAGGATCTCCCCATCGTCGAAATGCACGCAGGACTTTACATGCCCCTGATCAGAAGGACCGGCGCACCCGCGCCAAAGGAACTCGGATTGTTCTGGCAAATGCTGACATCCGAGGGAGAGACGATCGACGTCTTCGTCTTCGCAAGCACGCTGCAGGCGTTCGACAGCAGCGCGGTTGGCCCGGTCGGCCTCCTTAAACGACACCGCCACTTGCTCGAGGAGATCGCGAGCGCAAAGTTCGATCGCGAAAGCGGCATCGAGCGTGGACCGCTTCAGATCACCTTCGACGACCTGCGCTCGGCAGAGCCGATGGGCGAGGACGGAGACCTGCAGAGCAGCGTTCCCGACTCGACTCCGACGTCCTGACATGGTGTTGTCGGATATTCAGGAGGACAAGGTTGGCCTACGAATGGGATGAGCGGCGCGCCCGGCGCGCGCAGTTGGTGAGGCTTGCTACCGCCATGGCGTTGACGCTGTCGGCCATCAGCGTGCCCGTCGCCGTGCTCCTTGCCGCGTTACCCTTCTGACGCCACGGCAACGCTCGCGCAAGGACGTCGAAGCATTCTCCGCCGCCAAGTGATCGGCAGGAGAAGCAGATTGGACGATATGTCGGGCGTCTTTACATCGACCACCGAGCGTACAGCATGGAACATCGCGGCCCGCCATCTGGCCCGCGGCCAGAAAGATCCCGTGATGATGATTGTCGACGGCATCGAGGAGGAACGCAAACGCTGCATCGATTTGCTGCGGGCTGCCATCGGCAGGGACTTTGAAGTCCCCACTTTCATGGTCGATCCCGACCATCAATGGTGAGCCAACAGACCGGCTCATATGAGCGGACGAATCTGGATTCACATCGGCACGCACCTCTGGCAGAGTACCAAAGTGCTCGAACCATCGAGCGCCAAGGCCCGGTCGAGCTATACGAGGTGGCTCCCGGGCCGATTTTCTCGGTTCTGTCTCGGTCTATATCGGGCTTTGCCTTATGCGGCCGTGTCGCTGCTCTAGAACATTCGCGCCGACGCTTCGACGACCGAGCGATGTTTCCGGGCATCAAAGGCGCCAGACGGGAACGTTTCGATGAGATACCTGGCGAAAGCCTCCTGCGCGCCATCGGACGGATCGAACCAGGGCTGCGATGTGATGTCATCGAACAGCACTTTGAGATCGCTCAGCTCCTCAGGCTGGTGTCTTTCGGCGTCTTGTTTGACCGCACCATCGGCGCCGACAGCTGACCCCAGTCACATCGGAGAAACCACAAATTGCTCAGCATGTTAATCTAAAAAGGGCGGGTCATTCTTCCGCGCCGAAAGGGGTCAAACCTCGACGCTTAATCACAATCTCGCTCCGAAACTGCGGGCACTCGTCAATCACGTGAAGCGGTGGCGATAGCACCGCGCGCTCACCTCGCCTTTCGAAAGCGGCCGTCCAGCTCTTCTGTCCAGGCAATCCGAGCTTTCCTAACCCTGAACCCGACACATCGAGCCTTGACTGGTATTGCGGCCCGCAAGCGTCTGCTGGTTATTCTGTGCGGAAGCGAACGGTCCAGAATATTGCTCTTCACCGGCACTGGCGCCGTGGGCCTCCGCTATATGGTTGGTACGTGTTGTCCTCGGAGCGATAGGACCTGTAGCGCGCACTGCACCTGCGAACCTGATCGTCTATATCCGCGGTGACTATCGCCACATTCTGGTCACTCTCGCCGAGCGACCGAGGCGCGCTTAAAAGGACCTCCTCGGCGGCTCCTCCGTCCTGGTCACGGATTTCGGTCTCAAGCGCGATGTAGGGAGAAACGCAAGGCCTGCGTTTTCCGCTGTAGGGTTGATAGGTTCCGTCGTCGGCTCGGTAGGAATTGTACCTCGACACACACCATTGCACATGTTCGCGGGACAACGTCATTGCCCTTTGGTCTTCCTCGTCCGCAATCGAACCCGTGACAAAACCGTCCGGCTCGGAATCCGGCAAGACTGTCTGTTCGACGGTCTCATTGGACGGGTTGCCCCCTTCGGTATGCGATGCCGATACCTGGCGGGCAGCGGCACGCTCCAGCGGGTTGCGCGCAACAATGGTGGGCTCCGTGGTCCACAGATCCGAGACCCCCGCGGTTCTTGAGATCGAAGCCGGCTCAGGTGTCGAAAGATAAAGAATGGCACCGAACACGCCGATTGAAAATGTAACAACCGACAGCAGAACGCTGGCGATGATGGCTGCCAATGTTTTCATGATTGTACCTCCATGCAGCGCCCGCCGCAGTCAGCGTTTGGCGGCTGTGCCTTCGACTGGCTCGGTCTCGTTCTTGCTATCCGGCGTGGCGATGGCCGGCGTATCGCCGTCGGTCGTCGGGGTCGCGGCCGCCTGGGCCAGGGCCCCAGAGGCCGGTGCGCCGACAAGGGCGGCGGCCAGGAGAAGCGGTCTCATGATAAAGTCCTCATATCGCCGGGTTATCTCGCGTTGTAAAAGCGATGGATTGCGGCAATGGTTCCGGCCGGAAGCGTTGATCAGACCTTTGTCCCTATGGGCGCAGGCATTGGTCCAACGTCGGAACCATCGCCAGCCAAACCGCTTCCTTTGCCGTCCAACCCAAAGGAGTGGAACAATGAAACTCAACCTTCTTGCCTCGGCTGCCATCGCGGCCGCTCTTCTCACATCGCCGGTGATGGCCGACGACGACAATGATGGTGCCGTAACGGGCGCAGCAGGCGGCGCCGTGACCGGCGCGGTCGTCGGCGGACCCGTCGGTGCCGCCGTCGGCGGTGTTGTTGGCGCGATCGCGGGAACGGCGCTCGATCCGCCGCCGAGGAGGGTCGTCACCTACGTCGAACAGCAGCCGATACCCTCCGACACGATCGTCGTCGAGGACGTCGTGGAAGTCGGCAAGCCCCTGCCGAAGACGGTGGTGTTAACGCCGATTCCCGAAGACCCGACTTATGCTTATGCCGTGGTCAACAAGCAGAGGGTCATCGTTGACCCCAGCACGTACACGGTGGTGCAGGTACTGAACTGACGCATTCCGCCTGCCCTTCGTCATGGAAGGGCAGGCGGTCATCGGCGGAACCAATGCCCGCTTGGTTCGTTCGGGGGAAAGCTTAGGGACTATCTCTTCCGGAGCCGAGGAAACCAAGGGTGCCAACGCGCGTGAATGCAACGAATCCCGCGTGTGTAGAGTCGACACGACAACCGCCACGCAATTCTGTTTGGGGGCGTCAAACCCTTGCCCGCCAGTTCTTTATTGTCGGCAGTGCTTTCTCCCTTGGTGCAATGGCGCTCGTCGGACTGTTCGTCACACACCTTATAGAGAAGGCCGTTACCCGCAACGCCGCCGCCTCAACCGCTCTTTACGTCGACAGCATCATCGCTCCCCTGCTTCCTGACATGGCAAGCAGCGAAATTCTCGATGAGACCAGCAGCCGAGTGCTTGATGAGACCCTGGCGCAGGGGCCGTTGGGCGAGCGGCTCAAGGCGTTTCGTCTCTGGGCTCGTGACGGGCGGATACTCTATTCCAGCGACCCATCCCAAATCGGACAACAGTTTGCGCCCAGTGAGGATTTGCAGAAGGCGTTCGGCGGAGAGCTCGTTGCCGAGTTCGATGAACTCGATGACATCGAAAGTACGGCTGAGCGGGAGTCCGGCCTTCCGCTGCTGGAGATTTATAGCCCGCTGCTGCAACCCTGGTCCGGTGAAGTTGTCGCCGTCACGGAATTTTACGAGGTTGCAGAGGGTTTGAAGGTGGATCTGTCTGTAGCCCGCTGGCAGAGTTGGAGCGCGGTAGCCACCGTCACGCTTGCCTTCTTTCTCACCCTGTCAGCGATCGTTTTTCGAGGAAGTAGAACGATAAGCCTTCAGAGTCGGGAGCTGGAGTCCCGCATTGCGGAGCTGACACAGCTTTTAAGCCAGAATGATGCCCTCAAGTCCCGGATCCAGCGCGCAGCCGCCGCCACAACGGCCCTCAACGAGAGCTATCTTCGCAATCTCGGAGCTGACCTCCACGACGGCCCCGCGCAGCTGGTCGCCTTCGCCGCGCTAAGGGTCGATAGCGGCCTGTTGTCTGAACCAGCCACGTCCACGGAACGTCGAGAGAAAGAGGTCAGCGTTATCAAAGCCAGTCTGGATCAGGCAATGACCGAGATCCGCACGATATGTACGGGCCTGGTGCTGCCGCATGTCGAGTCGGTCAGTCTCGAAGAGATGTTGGGGGAGTTGCTGAATAGTTATCGCGCACGCACAGGCAAGACGGTCGAATTGCGCAATCGGGCTACAATCACGGTTTTGCCGGTCGCAGCAAAGATCTGCATTTACCGCTTCATTCAGGAGTCTCTCAACAACGGATACAAACATGCGGCCGGTTTGGGCCAGTGGGTCAACATAGCTCAATTCGATGACGGTATCGAAGTCCAGGTCGGCGATGCGGGGCCCGGCCTCTCGCAACTGAATTCAGGTGGTAGCGGCATAGGTCTGGCCGGAATGAGAGACAGGGTCGAAAGCCTGGGAGGGACCTTCAGCGTAGCGCCGGCCCCCGCAGGCACCATAGTGACAATGACATTACCGCTGCACAACATGGAGACACCGATATGAGTACGATCCGCGTTGCGGTCGTTGACGACCACCCCATCTTCCGGGAGGGCGTAGCGAGTTGTCTGATGGACATTGGAGGGTACGATATCGTCGGTGAAGGCGGCAGTTGTGAGGATGCGAAGGCTATCGCCCAGCAGGCAGATCCGGACGTCATGCTGCTGGACATCTCGATGCCGGGAGGTGGGCTCAATGCGGTAGCCTCGATCCTGGAGCGGCGGCCCGCACAGAAGATCATCGTGTTGACCGTGTCGGAATCGCATTCCGACGTGGCAACGGCTTTGAAACTGGGAGCCAAGGGATACGTGCTTAAAGGTGTCGGATCGCGCACGCTCTCCGAAATCGTGCGAGCTGTGCAGGGCGGCGAGATGTATCTCTCCCCTGCCCTGTCTGCGCGGATGATTGCTGACCTCTCGCAGGTGGGAAACCAGCCATCCGCAACGGGCATCCGTGACTTGACCGAGCGTGAGTATGATGTGCTGAGCCTCGTGGCGGCAGGCCTCACTAACAAGCGGATCGCCCGCGATCTCGACCTTCACGAGAAGACGGTCAAACATCATTTGACGCGTATATTCGCCAAATTGAACGTCAGCAACCGAACCGAGGCGGCGATGGCTTTCCGGGATGCAGGCGAAACGGCACCGCACTACCTGGGTTAGGGAACGATCGTTTTCAGAAAAAGGCGCATGCGGTCTTGTGCCGTTGCCTTGCGGTTCACAATCGTCCGGCCCTTCGAGTCCTTCATGATGAACCGGCCTCTGACAACTTGCTCAAGATAGCCGTTGCGATAGCGAACGGCAACTGAATCGGGTGTGACTTCCTTCTTCGCGACTGAAGCGGCCCGCCCTTTTGCCTTGTCACTCGCGCCATTCCGCCCTTTGCCGCTTTTGCTGTCGGATCCCTTGCCGCCTCGGCTGTCAGATCCGCCCTTACCGCCGCGGCCGCCGCCATGTCCGCCCCCGTTGCCGTTCTTCGCATCCGCGGTGGCAAGCGTAGGGGTCGGCGTACGGCCCTTCCATTCGACGTGAACAGGTACTGCGGCAACCGCCAAGGCCATGCTGATCGTAAGGATTGCTTTCGCCAAGTTGTAGACCGTCATGATGGTTATCCTGCGCTCTCGCCGGTGCAACGCGCAAGAACATTATACGTTCATCTACGCAGTTGACGTCGGGGCCTATGCGGAAACGGGACGGTCCATTTGCTCTGTCCTGGTATGGACTTTGGTCCAATCCGTTCCAGCAAAAGCCCTATGCCAGGAACACCGGCGGGGCGCCTGTGTTGACGGCTCGGTGCGCATTTGTAGCGCGTAGAGCAAGAATTGGAAGGAGAAAACATCATGAACATTGTTTCAAAAAAGACGATTGTCGCTGTCCTCCTGAGTGGCACTGCCTTTATCGGTGGAGCGGCCATGGCGCAGCAGCAGTCCGCCGATGGTGCCGGCACCTCCCAGGACGGCGCCAACGTCATCGTCCCACAAGCAGGAGCGTCCGGGCAGGTGGACACGAATGCCGGCGAGAATACCTCGGCGACGAAGAGTGATGCCGGCACCGATGCCGCCGCGAGCAAAAAGATCGAGAATGGTTCTGCGGCCGAAGGTTCGGCGCAGACAGAAGCTGGCGGCACCGGTGCAGAAACAGCCGGATCGACGGGCACCGCCGCGGAAGAGGATAATGCGAAGTCCTCACAGCTCGACGCCAACGGCGAATCTTCGACAATGACAACGACCGCAAAGGACGCCGAAACGGCAGCCGACACCCCTGACACCGAGCAATCCGACGAGGCCTCGGCAGGCAAACCGTCGAATGAAACGACCGCAAGCATCGATATCACGTCCGAGCAGCGTACCGAAATCCGCAATGTCATCGTTGAGAGCAAGGCGGAACCCGTCGATCTCGATATCGAGGTCAATGTCGGTGTCGTCGTTCCGAAGACGGTCGAGCTCCGCCCGTTGCCGCCCCGGATCATCGAGATCGTTCCTGCCTACCGCAGCTACGAGTATTTCGTACTGGCCGACGGCCGCATCATCATCGTCGAGCCTGGCACTTTGAAGGTGGTTTACGTCATTACCGCGTGATTGGTCGGCTGATGCCTCGGAGAGGGGCGAGCGCGATCGCCCCCAGCAAGTCAGGAAAGGAAATGGATTATGACAAGAAGCTCCTTCGATAAGTCGCCCGACCAAGGGTTCAGCGTGGGCCTTCCAGTGGGAATTATCGTCTGCTGCATGCTTGGTATTTCCGTCTATCTCGCTGTTCTGGGCGTGGACATCCCGCCGCCGTCAACGAAGGTGTATCTGGCCTCGCACACTACTGGAAACCCGTGATGTTTGGCCTCGCGCTTGAACATCTGTCCGTAACACTCCTGGAGTTCACACAAGTGGGCAAGACTTGCTATCGATATCTTCTCACCCGGTTGGATAACAACGAACCGACGATTGCCTCCCTCGAGCAGACGATTGAGGACATCAAGGCCGTTTTAGCCGCAAACAACGTTCCGATCCCGGAGGGGCTCGCCGAACTCCACCAGTCCGGTACACTCAAAATCGTCAATGACGTTCAAACCGGCAAGATCGAGACCATTCTTATGGCGAGGGCAGAAAGCGCCGGCGCAAGCGATCCGTCTCGAGCGAGAGAAGTAATATAGCCAATGCGGAAGCGCGTTCGGAGACGCGACAAGGACGACGAGGGCTTTGGCGCTGGCGCCGCATTCGCGATTTTGCGCATTTCACAACCAAGTCTGAAGATTTCTGAGAGAAACAGACGCCTCCTTTCGCGTTCCAAAGCAAGCAGCGGGAGCGACTCATGAATCGACGAACTGGCTTTCAAATCCTGGCGCGCGATGGTTATGTCGCTCGGGGAATCGTGTTCCTTCTTCTGGGAGGGCTGGCCCTGTTCACAGGGACGGCAACGACGAAATCCGCGCTCCCACCGGCGGGATGTTCGGCGAAGAGGTCGAAGTGGTCCTTAATTTGCCTAGCAGGAACATCCTACGTCGGGCGGACCGTTCCAGCAAAGCAGAGCGCAAGCAACTGAGCGTACAGAGCAGATGCGGGGACGGATCAGATATGGGCTGGCACCTCATGGCTGGTCACGCCCCGCGATAGTATTTGGCGGGATTGCTCGCCGCGCTTTCGATGGGGCAGCGCTGATGATACCGCGCCGCCCCTTGTTGGTTAGTTTGGCAAGGCGTCCAGGAGCTCGTCATAGGTTGGTGCGAGGCTACGCAAGTACGCTACCGCCTTATCGTCCTCTCTGGTCACCAAAGGGTATTGAAGAGCGCCGATCAGCCGCGCCTGTCGGTCAACAACCGTTGCTGCCCTGATCTCCGCAATCTGCGCAAGGCATTTGGCCGCATCTGCTGCACGCCGAGCGCCCACGCGTACGGCGAAGTGGATAAGGTGGTTGCGAAGATCATCCGTAATGCCAGTCTTAATCATGTCCGCGAGAGCATGTGCCGCCTCACCATTTCCGATGGTCCCGGAAGGAATATCCATTGTTCCCTGACAGGACAACCATCGCCTAGCCGAGGGGAGAGAGGCGCATATGATATCAGCGTTCGATCTCATCGAGATCTGGCGGAAGCCATGGCGCATCGTGAACGAGGTGCCATAGTCAAGCGTTGCCGTTCGCCAGGACTGCAGGAAGAGCTCGAGGGGTAGCCGTGCATAGGGGAAGCCTTCCGGATCGTGCATGAGAACCGATTCGTGGTCCATTTCGAGAACGACGACATAGTGATCCGCTCCAACCGGACCTGCCCGCCCCGGCTGATGATGGAGATAGCCCATTTCTATCGGACCAACCCAAACGGGGCCTCCACTCAGTGCCCTTTTTAGATGGTGGATGGCCGATCGAGGATCCTCGCCTCTTACGAGTTCGGACACCCACCCCATTGCACCAAGGGCTTCGGCAAAGCTGGCTTCCGGAGTCCAGCAGAATGGATCGAAGAATGGAAGGCTTCCTCTGAGTAAGTGCATCCCAAAGGCGCTGCTTGTGGCAAATTCAATTATGCGCGCTGGTGGTGACGATTCGCCAAACATCATGGAAAACGAATTGGAATAGCAATACGGGCCTGAGCCGACGTAGGAAGTTTTTGCCATCTATTTCACCTCTCAATGTTTAGAGGTGAAGACATAAGAAGAAATTGAATTTTATTGTCAACGGCACCGAATTAATACAATTTCAATTGCGCACATGTCGGCATCTTTCTGATGCGGATACCCGAACAAATCGGGTGGGTACTACGCCCCAGATGGTAGACGTTTCGCCTTTGCGAAGCCGCGATCGGTAGCGATGAAGCGGTTGAGCATCGGCACAATCAGCTTGGCGGGCTCGATGGCCGCGCCGCCTTCGGCGAGCAAGCGGCATATTCGGTGAGATCGCGATGGAGCGTCGCCGGTATCTCCAGTGCGATCTTGACGGGTTTGTCGTCGGCGATAGGGCCGAGTTTCAGCTTGGTCATGGTCAGCTCCTGTATGGTTCGAGCACTAAATCCTTGATGACGATGACGCGGACCGGGAAGCCCAGCCGGATGGTGAGGGTCGGCGCGACCTGCAATTGGCGCTGGACGATCTGCTGACCAGCCTGATTGACCGTATCCTGCGCGCCGTCGCGGATGGCGCGGATCAGGCGGTCGTTGTCATCGGTGGCAAGCTCCGCGCCAACGCCGAGCAAGGTAGAGAGCGCGGCGGCCTTGGCGAGATCCCACCAGTGGTAATTGACGCCGTCCTCGAGGCCGGCATAGCCCCGCGTGTCCGCACCCGGCTGCCGCTCTAGAACGATGGAGCGACCGTTCGGCATAATGAGGCGGTTCCAGACGAGCAGCACACGGCGCTGGCCGAATTGTACGGCGTTGTCATACTGGCCGATGAGCCGCTTTCCCTGCGGCACGAGCAGGATGCTGCCGGTCGGGCTGTCATAGATACGTTTCGTGACCTGCGCGGTGATCTGGCCGGGAAGATCGGAACGGATGCCGGTGAAGAGCGCGGCCGATATCACCGCGCCGGCTTGCAGAACGAAGGGCGATGCCGGTGGCGTGACGCGATCCGGCGTGACGGTGCGGCGGTCGGCCGCCGCATTGAGGAATGCAAGCTGCTTGTCCTGCGCGGTCGGCTGTCCCGCCACGCTCGCAGGATCAAAGCCGGCAAGGCCCGGCAATCATCGTGCTGGGCGTCGCTACCGTCGTGCCTTACCGCGACTACAAGAACACGGTGCTGACGCGGGCAGCCTCTTCCTCGGCACCGCGACGCCGTTCGGCCTCATCGACGCCAGGCGTCGGAACGACAGGCGGCACGACGGGCTGACCGGCATTCTGCGCGGACAGGATCGGTCCGCCGAGATCACCGGGTAGCGCCGGGCCGAGGATCGGGCCAGTATAGTCGCGGGGCAGACCGGCAAGACCATTGGCGGGCTGGCGGTTGGCGGTGGAACAATGCGCCTCGCCGCTATCGCCGGGGCCGCGCGTCTGAAGCGCTTAGATCAGCGCGCCACCGATCCCTACCAGGGCGACGGCCGCGACGCTGGCGAGCATCTTACGGAATAGCTACGTGACGCGGGGGGCGTCGGCGCGAAGGCGCATGGGAGCGGCGTTCGTTTCGGCTTTGGTCATGATTGCGGTCTCCCGTCGGTGCGGACGATCCTGACAGTCTGCTGGCGGTCGCCGCTACCAAGGCGTAGTTCGGCTGCGCGGAACAGGCGATTGGCGATCAGGATGTGTTAATAGATACGGCTGTTGACGATCTGCGCTTCGCCCTCGGAGCTGATGACGAAGATCGAAGGCATTTCGCCCTGCACGATGCCGCGGGGGAACTCGACATCGACACGGCGGCTGACGCCGGAGCCGGATTCCGTATCGCCGATGATCCAGCGTGCGGTGTCGCCGGCCGCGATGGGTCCCGCGCCGGTCAGGCTCTCGCCGGGTTCGAGCGCGATGTTCGTGATCTGACCGGGCGCGGCATAGACCTGATAGAGTGCCCTTCCGACCACGGTAGACCTGAATGGCGTTGAAATAGCCTTCGCGGCGTGGCTGCACGCGGGCGGCGGCGTTGACGTTTTCCACGCGAGCCGTCGGTGTCGCCCCAGCCGTGCCGCCGCGTGCGACGGTCCCGCCCGGCGGGATATGGATCGGCTTGGGTCGGTCGTCCGTCACCGATGCGGGAATGACCGGAAGCGGCGGCACGCTGGCGTCGTAGCCGGTTGGCGGCGCAGTCGGCGAGCGCCGTCGCGCCGTCGCGCCGAGAATGAGAGCAGCTCCGCCGCGTCGCCTAGGGAAGAAAGACGATGCCCGCCGGCGAAGTCGCCGGACGTCAGGTGCTCGCTGTCGTTCTCCTCCGCATACTGTCGCAACGGTCGCCTCGCACAAAATCAATCGGCATTGTGCGAAGGGCGCGCACGATGCGATGGATGAGCCCCGCCCGAGCACACGCTAACCGCGCCGCAAAGCCTCGAGCCCAGCGTTCAACGCACTGACGTCGCCATACTCCAAACCGAAGAGCACATCCAGCAGTGGGAATGTGCTCCTGTAGAAACAGATCCGCTCCCGCATGGCATCGATTCCGGGGTAGGACCTCCGCATCAGTGCGAGAAAATCGTCCCCTAGGCCAGCCGAAAGGCTGGCGAGGTCGTAGGCCGGATCGCCGATCGTGCATCCGGCAAAGTCGATGATGCCCGAGACCTTGCCATTGTCGACGAGGATGTTTCCCGTGCCGAAGTCGCCGTGGATGACCACCCTTGGATGCGGCTCGCCGTTGCCAGCGAGAAAGCGCTCAAACCTGGCGCGCACCGCCATCGCGGTGTCTGTAGACAGCAGTGGCAGAACCTTGGCATCTACTTCCGCTAGGAGACCAGACCACTCGGCCAAGGGGTCATCTGGCTCGTCCGCGCCACCGAGTACGTCGACCGGCAAAGCATGCAAAGCTAGAAGGAAGCCCGCAAGCTTCTCTGCAAATTGCTGACGCGCCGCAAAACTGACGCCGGCAAGATCGCGCAGAGCCGTGCCGGGCAATTTCATGTGCATCGCGACAACAGTGCCGGAAGCAAGCGTTTTGACGGCGACGTTTGGAATGGGCAGCGGCAGTCGGCCGACAAGCGCCGCTAGCACCTTCGTTTCGCGCCCAAGATCGCGGCTTGCGCCATCGTGCCGGGGGACCCGAACGATCAGCTCGCCGGTGTCGAGCACAAGATTGTTCTGTCCGCCTTCGATAACTAAGGCCGATAGGATTTCAGGGCGCCCGAGAGCGGACGCTATTTCATCTAGGCTCGCGTGCTGGTCAAAGTTCATCGTTCTTTCCCCGGCTTTTTTATGAGAGTTACGTCAAAACGACTTGCCAGGCCGATCAGCCACAGCTTTTGCGATGAGGGATGTTAATACGGAGGTGGCGGTCTGCTGGGATATCGACCCAGCCTGAGTCTCGGAGGCTAGGGCCTCCGCTGCGCCTAAAAGACCGACGCACACAGGTCGGAAGTGCTCATCCTCTAGGTCGGAGAGCGGCCGAAGGGCGTCATACATCAGATCGACGTATACGTTGAGCATGAGCCGCTGCTGCGCGGCCATCTCTTTTGTTCCCTTCAGGGCGGCCGAGATGGCGAGAGCTTCTGGACCAAACTGGGCAAGACACTCGAAATACGCTTGGCTGATGACATCCGCTACGGCAGCGAGTTCGGTTGGCGCCTTACGAAGAGCAGAGCGGAGCCAGTGGACATAGTTTTCCTCAAGCCGCTTGAACAGTGCCAGCAAAAGACCGGCCCGGGTAGAAAAGTGTTCGTAAGCGATCGGGCGACTGACCCCTGCTTTTGCGGCTAAAGTCCCGAGCGTCAGCTCATCCGCGCCCTGATTGCGGACGATTTCCATCGCAACATCGAGCATCTGTTCGCGACGCACATCTCTCTTCAGCTTCACATTTCCCCCTTGTGCACGAAATTACAATCTGTAAGTTACAGTATGTAATTTCATAGTCAAGGATGACGTGATGAGTGACTTAGCCGTGATTGGGCTCGGACGTATGGGCAGTGCGCTCGCCAAGGCGCTTTTGACTTCCGGCAAGAGAGTCACTGTCTGGAATCGAAGCCAAGGCAAAACGGACGCCCTGGAGCGCATCGGCGCCTTGAAGGCGGAAACGCCCGCCGCTGCTATTGCCAGCAACAGCACGATCATCGTCTGCCTGTCGGACTACGCTGCAACGTCGGTCGTCCTCGATGGCTCGCACGGAACTAATTTTCTTGAAGGAAAGACAGTCGTCCAACTCACGTCAGGCACACCGAAGCAAGCTCGTCATCTCGAACGATGGGTCGAGTCACGTGGAGGAATCTATCTTGACGGTGCAATTTCGGCCTGGCCCGATCAGATCAGCGGACCTGAAGCTTCGATAGTCATTGCCGGGCGGGAAAGCGCTCTAGCCTCGGTCGAACCGATGCTGAAACTGCTGGCTCCAAATCTCTCTTACGTCGGAACCGACATCGGCCGCGCAAAGATTGTCTTCAATGCGGCGCTTTCCTATTTCGCGGGCCACTGGATTGGCTTCAGCCATGGCGCAGCGATCTACGCGACGGAAGGAATGGATGTCGCTGAGTTTGGCGAAGCTATCGCTGCCTTGTCACCAATGTTTGCAGACGATGCGCGCCACATGGGTCTAGCTATTGCAGGGAACAAGTTTTCCGATCCGCAAAGCACCATCAAGTCAGTTGGTGTGGACATTTCGCGGCTTGTTGAGATGGCGGATGATTTGCATATCAGTCCCGCATTTCCCAAATTTGCTGCTGATCTCTTTCGCAAGGCTGAAGAGGCAGGGCACGGCGCAGAGGAACACTGCGCTATCTTTAAAGTCATTCGCCCGCGATGAGCCATCCCAGTATGTGGCATCAAAAAGCTGTTCTGGTCGAGATCGGGGTCGCAAGAGTCGTTCCTGGGGTCGCCGTGAAGGGAAACGATTCAGCAACTTACAAAAAGTGAAAGGAGTCTCGGTTGGATTTAAGTTCTGCCTTTCTTGATGGATTGCACTCTAACTGGTTGCCAGTCAGAGGTGGAGAATCCGGCAATATCGTTTTTCAGCGTGCCGATGCGCAGGCATACGCGAAAATCGCTCCTACCGCCCACCGGATAGAACTTGCCGAGGAACGCGACCGGCTCATTTGGCTGAAAGGCCGAGGGGTGACGTGTCCCGAAGTAATCAGTTGGCGGGAAGAACAGGAAGGCGCGTGCCTGGTTATGACGGCAATCCCCGGAGTGCCGGCAGCAGATCTTTCAGGATCCGACTTGTTCAAGGCTTGGCCGTCGCTGGTGCAGCAACTTAACGCTGTTCACAGCCTGTCGGCAGAGGAATGCCCGTTTGAGCGCAGGTTGTCAGGAATGTTCGCACGCGCTGTTGATATCGTTTCCCGCAATGCCGTTAACCCCGACTTCTTGCCAGACGAGGACAAGCTTACGCCGCAGCCCGATCTTCTAGCTCGCATCGAACGAGAGCTAACCGTTCGGATAGAGCAGGAAAACACCGAATTGAGGGTTTGCCATGGTGACCCCTGCATGCCGAACTTCATGGTAAGCGTCGAAACCCTGCAATGCACAGGTCTAATTGACCTTGGTCGACTTGGAAAAGCAGACCGTTATGCAGATTTGACGCTGATGATCGCCAACGCTGAAGAGAACTGGGCTTCTCCAGATGAAGCAAAGCGCGCTTTCGATATCCTGTTCACAAGTTTGGGGATCGACGCTCCTGATCGCGAACGCCTGGCCTTCTATCTGCGCCTCGATCCGCTTACCTGGGGTTGATAGTTATGCCCCCTGAATTTCCTCCTGGTTGGAATGTTACACAACCAGTTCTCATTGCAGACACCTTTTCAAGCTGCGTTTGGAAAGTCCAATTGCCGGGCGGAACTCCCGCGATCGTCAAGGCATTAAAGCCAATAGAGGATATTGCTGATGAGCTGCGGGGGGCGGACTATCTGGCGTGGCGCAATGGTAGTGGTGCAGTTCGCCTACTCGGTCGAGAGAACAACTTGATGCTCCTCGAATATGCGGGAGAGCGAATGCTCTCTCACGTCGTTGAGGAAGAAGGCGACAACCGGGCGACGCAAATTGCGGCCGAGCTCATGGCGGAATTGTATGACGTATCGCCCGAACCTCTGCCGTCGGCGCTTCTCCCGATCAGGGATCGCTTCGAGGCCCTGTTTCAAAAGGCACGCGACGAACAATCTTCAGGCTATCGAAATGACTATCTCGAAGGAGCAATCGTTGCTGATCAACTGATGAGCAGTGCTTTAGAACTCCGCGGGTTACACGGTGATCTGCACCACGAAAACATCATGCTCTCCAGCCGGGGCTGGCTCGTGATAGATCCGGTCGGTCTAGTAGGGGAAGCGGGCTTCGGCGCTGCCAACATGTTCTACGATCCGGCTGAAAGGGACGATCTCTGCCTCGACTTTGAACGCATTGCGCTGATGGCGGATGACTTCTCCCGGGCTTTGAATGTCGATCCGCGCCGCTTGCTCGATCAGGCATATGCCTATGGTTGTCTTTCTGCGGTCTGGAACGCGGGCGGGCAAGAGGAGGCGCGCGATTTAGCAATCGCAAAAGCCATTAAAGAGGTGAGGCGGGCATCGTAGTCGGGCGGCATGGACGAATTGATTGACGCGGCGCAGGGCTCCAAGCTGGCCCGGCAATCGCGCAGCGTGGAGGATTATCATGGACGATATTGCCGAAGTAAAGTACTGCGAGCAGCAACTGCGCGAGGCCATCTTGCACAGTGACGTGACGCAGCTCGATCGCCTGCTGAGCGATGGGCTGATTTTCATCAATCAGGATGGAGCGCGCCTTAGCAAGGCGGATGATATCGCCGCACATCGATCAGATTTACTGGCGATTAAGACGCTCTCGGAAAAAGGTGAGTGTGTCATCCAGAGGTTTGGTGATACCGCGACCGTCTGCCTGACCACTGAAGTGGCCGGCGAGTATGCGGACCAGCAATTTGGCGGTACCTTTGCCTACTCGCGCATATGGCATCAAAAGGACGGGCGCTGGCAAGTTTTGCTCGCGCATTGTTCTGCTGTCAATTTGACAGGCTAGTTGCTTCATGCAGCGGGTATTCGCCGGTCGTCATCTTTTGTCGATAATTCTCATTGCAAATAACGAAGGCGCATTTTCATCGGAATTCATCATTGATCTCAAGGTTCAATATTTTTCTCAGGCGATAGTCCCTTGTGCGGGACGGGCACCCGATAATCATCGACTACGCTCGCTTCTGCCTGGGACACATCTTCGTTGACCTTGAATAGCCCCGCATTTCGTAGACACCCTCGGGTTAGATTTTCTGCTGCTTCTCGTACTCGACGGGCGACAGCATTCCGTTTCTGACGTGCTTGCGTTTCGGGTTGTAGAACATCTCGATGTAATCGAACACATCCTGGCGCGCTTCATCGCGTGAAGGGTAGACCCTGCGACGTATCCTCTCTCGCTTCAGAAGATTGAAGAAGCTCTCGGCCACCGCATTATCATGGCAGTTGCCGCGTCTGCTCATCGAGTGAACCAGATTGTGGTGCGTGAGGAACGAGGCCCAGTTCATGCTGGTGAACTGCGACCCCTGATCCGAGTGGATCAACACCTTGTCCTTCGGTTTACGTCGCCACATCGCCATGAGCAGAGCCTGCAATACGACGTCCGTGGTCTGGCGGCTCTGCAGCGCCCAGCCGATGACCCGGCGGGAATAGAGATCGATGACGACCGCAAGGTAAGCAAAGCCCTCGCAGGTTCGGATGTAGGTGATGTCCGTGACCCAGGCCTTGTCCGGGGCCGCTACGTCAAATTGCCGGTCGAGCGTATTGTCGATAGCGACGGCAGGCCTGCCGCCATAAATGCCGGGGCGGCGCTTGTAGCCGATCTGCGCTTTGATCCCGGCGAGACGCGTCAGACGCGCGACCCGGTTCGGGCAGCACATCTCGCCCTGATCGAGAAGGTCGTCGTGCAGCTTGCGATAGCCGTAGACCTTGCCCCTCTCTTCCCATGCCTTCATGAGCAGATCGGTCTGTCGCCTGTCCTCGCTGGCTCGCCTGCTCAGCGGATCCTTCAGCCAGGCGTAAAATCCACTGGGATGAACCCGCAAAAGGCGGCACATCGTCCGCGCAAGGCAATGAACGCGTGCTTCACTTTGCATCCCTGGCGAAATACGCGGCCGCTTTTTTTAGGATGTCTCGCTCCTCGGTGACGCGACCCAATTCCTTCTTCAGCCGCCTGATCTCCTCGGCCTCATCGTTGCCCTTGGCGTTCGACGCGGCAAACTTCTTCTTCCATTCGTAGAGCGAATGCTGGCTGACGCCGAGGCGCTGAGAAACCTCCGAAACCGGATAGCCTCGCTCCGTGATTTGACGCACGGCGTCGCGCTTAAAATCTTCGCTGAATTTCGACTTGCTCATGATGCTCTTCCTGCCTCAAAATTAGGAAAGAAGGCGTCTACAAATCTAGGGGCTATTCAAGAAAACAGTTTCATAAGGGTGCCTTTCCGGGTCCTCATACCCTTGAAACCTCGGGAGTGAAATCCATATCGAAATGCGCCAGATGGATATCGAAGGGAGGATTTCAATGCTGGCCGACATTTCCTTTTCCGCCCCCCTGCATGTGCGCCTGTCCAGCGGCATTAGCCGTACCTTTGGCAGCGTAAACGACACTCTCGACTTCCTGAAAAACGAATGGCCGCTTCGCCATGGTGAGCGATACCGGCGCGCCTGTGAAAAGTGCCGGGCCGGGCTTCTTCGCCAAGCACCGATTGCTGTTGCACAGGAAGCGTTCGTCGCTGCCTGTCTCGAGGCGGGAATGGCGATTGAAGCCGAGCCTCCTGCGTTGCATCGGCCTGGGCCAATGACGCCGCCCCGCATGAGCGCCTGACGGGATAGCTGTCCGGTCAGAAAGATTGGGGCTTTCCCGATACGCAAGCGTTAGCTTGTCGTATGATGCCACTTTCAACAGGTAGCGAGGTTATCTACGTGCATATCGACGATGACCGCTCCAACAGCCCTGCCACCAACACCACGCTTTCCGCCGATATGAGAAACCTCATTGAAAGCGAGGCACGCCTGCGCTTTCTCGACAGGCTGGCGAAGGCGACGGCGGCGAGTGCCGACGCCGATGAAATCCTGGCCATTACGACGCGCGTGCTTGGAGAATACCTTGGTGTGTCGGTCTGCGCCTATGCGGACATGGAGCCCGACCAGGACCATTTCACCATACGCGGCGACTGGAGTGCGGAGGGTTCGCCAAGCATTAGGGGATATTACAGCCTTGCGTCCTTCGGTGCGCGGGCGGTCAACGATCTGCATGCCGGCAGACCTCTTGTCATCAATGACAACCGCGCCGAGCTTCCGCCCGAAGAAGCCGCGACCTTCCAGACGATCGGCATTGCGGCTACGATTTGCATGCCGCTCGTCAAACGCGGCCGCCTGACAGCCTTGATGGCGATCCACCACAAGGCACCGCATACGTGGACGCTTTCGGAACTCGCGATCCTGACCGAGGTCACGGAGCGCTCCTGGGCCCATATAGAACGCGTGCGCTCCGGACAAGTGGCGGAGGAAGCCGCGGAACGTCTGAAGCTTGCCACCGATGCCGCGTCGATCGGTATCTGGGACTATGAGATCGCCTCCCGCCGGCTGACATGGGATGCGCGTTGCAAGGCTCTATTCGGACTACCGCCCGAAGCCGAGATTTCCTACGAGCACAGCTTCCTCGCCGGGCTTCATCCCGACGACCGAGAGCGTGCCAACGCTGCGGTCCTGGAGGCGATCTCCGGCACGGCATCCCAACCTTTCAACATCGAATACCGGACCGTCGGTCTTCACGATCACGTCGAGCGCTGGGTTGCTGCCAACGGCGACGTTGTGACCGCCAAGGATAATAGGATTCGTTTCGTCGGTACCGTGCGAGATATCACCGGGCAAAAAAAGGCCGAGCGGCACCTGAAGATCATGAACGACACCGGCGCTGCGATTGCGGCGGAACTGGATCTCGAGACAATCGTACAGACGGTGACGGATGCCGGCGTGGAACTTTCAGGCGCCGAGTTTGGAGCCTTCTTCTACAATGTGCTCGACAATCAGGGCGGAAGCTACATGCTCTACTCGCTGTCGGGCGCTCCATCCACCGCGTTCGAGAATTATCCAATGCCGCGGGCAACGGCCGTGTTCAAGCCCACTTTCCTTGGCGAAGGCGTCGTGCGATCGGATGATATTCTGCAGGACCCCCGCTATGGCCTAAACAGTCCCCGAAAGGGCATGCCGGCCGGGCATTTGCCCGTTCGTTCCTATCTTGCCGTACCAGTGATCTCAAGGTCAGGGGAGGTGCTTGGCGGCCTTTTCTTCGGTCACAAGGAAACCGGCCGATTTGCGCTGGAGCACGAGACCGCACTGTTGGGCATAGCAGGTCACGCAGCCACGGCGATCGACAATGCGCGGCTGTTCCAGGCGGCGGAAGTGGAACTTGCGCAACGCCGACGGGCGGAAGAGGAACTGACGCTTCTAAATACCACCCTCGAGCAAAGGGTGGCTGAGGAAGTGGCCGAACGCGCGTGCGCGGAGGCGCAGTTGCGCCAAGCACAGAAAATGGAGGCTGTCGGCCAACTCACCGGCGGCATCGCGCATGACTTTAATAACATGCTGGCCGTCATCATCGGTGGACTAGGCATGCTGCAACGGCGCCTGGCGCGCGGCGATACCGATGTCGGCCGGTTCGTGGATGGAGCAACGGAGGCGGCGCATCGGGCAGCGGCTCTCACCCAGAGGCTTCTCGCGTTCTCACGGCGACAGCCGCTCTCCCCTAAACCACTCGATCCCAACCGCATGGTCGGCGGCATGAGCGATCTGCTGACGAGAACCCTTGGTGAGACGATTGCGCTTGAGACAGTTCTGACCGCCGGCGGCTGGCAGATCAATGCCGATCCCATCCAGTTGGAAAGCACGCTCCTCAATCTCTGCGTCAACGCACGCGATGCTATGCCGGGCGGTGGGCGCCTTACGATCGAGACATCAAATGCCTATGTCGACGATCGCTACGCGAAGGACGCCGGTCTTCAAAGCGGCCAGTTCGTTCTAATTGCCGTCACGGACACAGGCGTCGGGATGGACGAAGCCGTGATCGCACAAGCCTTCGATCCGTTCTTCACGACGAAGGAGGTCGGAAAAGGCACAGGCCTCGGGCTTAGCCAAGTCTATGGTTTCGTGCGTCAGTCTGGGGGAACGGTCAAAATCTATTCCGAACCCGGCGTCGGCACGACGGTGAAAATCTATCTGCCGAGATACCATGGTAGCGCTTCGCATCCGGTAGAGGCGGAACGGACACAAACCCCTTTGCCCGGTCGGGCAACCGAAGTGATCATGGTCGTCGAGGACGATTCCCGCGTGCGTGCGGTCTCGGTGGATGCCTTGCGTGAGTTGGGCTACACGGTCATAGAAGCGACCGATGCGGCACATGCGCTTCACCTGGTCGAGAAGGGACAACTGATTTCCCTGCTCTTCACCGACGTCGTGATGCCCGGCATGTCGGGCCGAGAGCTCGTTGATCGCCTACGCCAGATCGGCATCGCCGTTCCCGTCCTCTACACGACGGGGTACACGCGAAACGCGATCGTCCACAACGGCGTCCTGGATCCCCATACTCAACTGCTCTCCAAACCCTTCACCATCGAGGAACTGGCAAGAAAAGTTCGCGGAATTCTGGATGAGCGATCCAGCCAGGATGTATCTTAGAATTTGGATCCCTTGATAGCGGGCAAGAACTCTGCAACCCGAATATATGGAGCCCCCGCGAAGAAATCCGGTCGGACCGTTGACGGTTCATTCCACTATCCTAGCTTTCGCTTGAAGGAGGCTGCACCATGCGCGTTCTGATCGTTGAAGACGAGTTCCTCATCGCATCTCTTCTGGAAGCCATCGTTGAAGAACAAGGACACGAGCGGCTAGGACCGGTTTCGACGGTCGAGCAGGCGCTTGCCTACGCGCCGCGAGCCGATATTGCGCTCGTTGATCTGGGGCTGGCTGACGGGAATAGCGGACGACTGCTTGCAAGGCGCCTCGTCGACCGGTTCGGAATTGAGGTCGTTTTTGTAACCGGCGACGCCAGCGCACTTCAGGACGGATTCGACGGTGCCCTCGCCGTCATACAGAAGCCATTCCGTGATGAGGAGATCATATCGGCGCTGACCACCGCACTGGCTCGGCGCAGTAGGTCAATCGGCCGCGCCCAACACCCTTAAGAACTCTCTGCGCATTGTCTCGCGCCGGCAGAAATGCAGTAATTACGAGGAAATGGGCAGCCAGGGATTGCTCGCTGAGCCGTAGTGATCATGCAACCGCCACCACGTGTGCGGTGCCCCCTGCGGACGCCCGGGTGACACGTCCTGCCAGACTTCCTGCCTACCGAGGGGTGTGAGGTCGAGAAGTGTAAAGGTGGGACCAACAGCCCCAACACCGCGACCGTTCATGAAATAGGTACGATATGCCCTGTCGCCATCCCTTACGAAGACGTTGATGCCGAATTGTTCTTCGACGTCGAAATCTCTCGAAAACCGATCGTCCGGTAGCGTCACCCATGGCGAAAGCGCGCCTCCGCTGACGGCAGAGCAGTCCGACCCGCAAAGCCTAGGCTGGATGCAGGGCTTTCCGCCGCCGGAAGACAGGATCATCCGCTTTTCCGACAGCGATTATTCCGCCTTCCAGGCACGTTATCTCTCGGATCAGCTCGCTGCGTTCCCTCAGATATACGGGTCTATCAAATACCTTCGAGTCGGGCATCGAGTGTATTCGAGCACCTCCATGATCGCCCCCAACACCGGTCTCGGGAACGCCAGCTTCGTCAACAACCGTGATTGAGCGTTCATGGCCGGCTTCACAACCGAGGAAGATCGCTCATCAAACGCCGATATTCCGCTTCGGGCCTACCATAACAATCATGTGCGAAAGCCTCGAGAGCCGGGCGATCGCGGACGACGACGCTGCCCCGCAGTGAGCGGATGAGGCCCTCGCCTTCCAGGACGTGGAGCGCGGTCGTCACACTGGGGCGCCTGACGCCGAGGAGCACCGAGAGGAGTTCGTGCGTTACGGCCATCTCATCGCTGCGGGAGCGGTCGTGGCACATGAGAAGCCAGCGGGCGAGGCGCTCGTTGACGTCATGCACCGCGTTCGAGACCGCCGTGTGCGCCAGTTGAACGGCGAACCCCTCCATGGATCGGTTCATGATTTGCACGAAAGGTTTGCTCTGGTCCATCCAGCGACGGAAATCATCGAACTCCATGCTGTAGCCTTCGGCATCGAGCTGAACCGTGACGTCGTAGGAACTGATCCGCGCACCGGTGACCGCGGCAGTCGGGATATATCCGTCGAAGCCGAAGATACCAGCTTCCGCGCGCCGCCCCTGCGGTGTCATGATCACCACCGACCCTATACCGGAGGTCAGGAAATGCACCGCGTCGATCGGCTTGTCACGATGCGCCAGTGGCGTGCCCTTTGGAAAGACATTGTGTGTCAGATCCGGCGCCAGCATCTGGAAATCGATTTCCGGCAGAAGCTGCAGGAGATTGTTGAGGGGCGCTGAGCGCAACGGGGCGGTCATGTTCACGCCTCCAGTTTCGGGCCGAGGCTTGTTTCGACGCGTCCGGCTCCAAGAGATAATGGAACGAATTTACGCCTTCTCGCCGCCCTGGCAAGGGCGGGCAAGAACCGGGCACAGCGATCGAGGGGATATATAAGGAGGCCGGTCCGCAACTCGCGGACCGGCCTCCTTCAAGCCGAGAAATGCAGCGTGTTCAGCAATCAGCGCCGATAACGCAGGCGCTCCTGCTCGATTTCTGCGGAACCGTAGGGATCGAGGGTTTCGTCGAAGCGCGTCCAACCCTGTTCGGTATAGGCCGCACGCCGCTCGACCGGATCGACCCAGTTCGACTGGCGCAGAATAGCCTCGGCTTCCGCGTAGAGATTCTCCTCGACCCGGGCGGTCACGAGTGTGCCGCCGCGGCGCACGCCTTCCGCATAGACATGGGCATGCTCCTCCGGCACACCGGATTCGGTCATCGCGCCGATGATACCACCTGCCGCGCCGCCCGCGACCGCGCCGGCCGCGGCACCCACCGCGGTGGCGGCAAGCCAGCCGGCGGCGACCACAGGCCCAACACCCGGAATGGCCATGACACCGAGACCGGTCAGGAGGCCGCCGACACCGCCAACGGCAGCCCCGATCCCAGCCCCCGTTCCGGCGCCATCGGCGGCATTTGTGTCGCCGGCATGCCGATCGTCCACATTGTTCGAGACGATGCTGATGTCCTCCGAGGGGATGCCTCTCGCTTCGAGCGCGCTGACGGCGGCGCGTGCGTCGGAATAGTCATCAAAAAGTCCGGTAGCGGTTTTTTTCATGGAAATATCCTCTTAGTTGGCGACGATGTTGCCCTGGTAGTCGAGCGCGACGTTGACGGACTTTCCGTCCTTCATCGCGGTACCGCGCCAGACGCCCTTGTCGTCGAGCGTGAGCCCGGTGACGTCGGCATAGCCCGCCTCGACGATGCGCTCCCTGGCCTGTTCCTCGGTGAAGCTGTTTGCGCCTTCGACCGGCGCAGTGGCGTTCTTGTCGTCCGGGGTCGCGATCGCCGGGGTATCACCATCGGTGGCGGGTGCCGTGGAGGTCTGGGCGAAGGCGCCAAGGGTCGATGCGCCGACAAATGCGGCGGCGAGCAATAGCTTTTTCATGATGTCTCCTCGTTTTCAGCCGTTGAAGGCAAGGAGCGAACCGGGATACGGGCGTTTAGTTCCGCGTTAATTTTGAGATTTCTTAAGATAACTTCAGACTGATGCCGGATTTTTCACTTGGCGCGAGCCGGCAGCCACACCGTCCACCCATAGGACAAACCTGCCCCGCCGACCTGTTTCATTCGGCGGCGCGCAAAGGGCTTTCCAGGTCAGCGCAGGCCAGTCTGCTTGGCCGGTTCGTCGTTCTCGTCCGGGTTCGGATTGGGCTCCTCATCGGGCAGGTACTCGGGCTCCGGCTCCTTGATCGGCGGGCTTGGCTCGCCAATGGGCGGCAGGTCGGGAACCTGATTCGGGCCGGGTTCGGTCGGAATAATAGCCATGGGAAACTCCTTACTGGTTTGACAGGCCCCTATTGCGCCTTGACATTGCGCGCGCCGGCATGGCGGAAGGCCCGTTCGGCCTTGATAAGATCGAAACGCGCGATATCGGCGGAAACGCGGATTTCGCCGTGGAGCGGCGCGTCGGCGCGGGTGGCGTCACCGCCGGAAGGCGCCGTGCCAGCCGTGTTTGCGTCCGTATCGGGCTCCACGAACACATCGGTACGGGCAATTCCGCATTGCTGTACGAGATGCTCGACGGCGCGGTCGGCGGCCTCTCGGGTCGCGAATGTCGCCCACATGGTTTTCGTGCTGTCATCGGACATTGCACCTTCTCCTCTTCTTCAGGGATCAGGTTTGCAACGCGGCAAGGGAGCGATGGTTCAGAACAGAGTGCTAGGCGCTATCCCCGAGTGTAGAACATGCGGGCAGAGGCCTCGATGATGGAGCGGTGCTTGACGGGGTCGAAGGTGACGGCGGGGAATGTCTCGAAGAGATACTTGGCAAAACTCTCCCTCGCCTCCTCCGACGCATCGAACCAGGGTTGCGAGGTGAGCTCATCGAAGACCGACTTCAATGCGCCCAACTCGTCCGGCTCGAAAGTCCCCTTGGAACTGTAGCTGCCCACGCCCGCCTCCTCTGTGCGACAGGCATGAATCTAGGTCCGTATAGGTGCGATTCAAAGCGGTATCATGGTACGAAATCGTACGGAGAAACTCAATCCGTCACGTCGCGAGGCAAATGGCTGTCGACACCACGCGCGAGAAGCCTGTCAGCCTCGACGTCACGCACCCCCTTCACACGGCGCAGGAAGCTGATGAGGTAGCGGCGGTCCTCTTCGCTATCGACGGCGCCGTCGAGCACCGCGACGCCGTCGCGAATCGTGAGCTCAAGCGTTGCAAGATCGACCCTGTGGTCGTCTTCGAGCGCCTCCATGATGCGCGCCTCAAGATCGCCGTCGGCGATGATATCGCCCGTTTCATCTGCAAACGACAGTGGCGCGCCGTCGACATCGCGTGCAGCGGGATCACGCGTGATCGCCACACCCTCGTTGTCCAGCTGATCCAAATCAGCACCGGGGCTTCCGTAAGGCAAGTTCTGCGCGGCTCGACGTGCATCGTCGTCATCCGGATAGGGCCAGCCGTCGCGGGTGTCCCGCTCCTCGTAGTCTCGAAAATCCTCTTCACGAGAGATTTGTTTGCGATCGGCCATCGTCTTGCTCCGCGGTTTAATCTGGAAATGATGATAGCCAATCGCTCAGACCGGCGTTTGTTCCGGAGAACAACCACAACCGCGCCGTTATTCCGTCATTGCGCCCCGGGGCGGCCGATGTCGTCTTCGAGCTTCTTGCGCGCACGGTTGACCCTGCTTTTCACCGTGCCGATCTCACAGTCGCACAGCCGTGCGGTATCGATGTAGCTGACGCCCATCGCCACGAGCAGCAACGTGCGGCGCGAGCGCGGCGGAAGGCGGCGCAGGGCGCAGCGCAGTTCGCTGCGGCGAACCGCCCATTCCTGCGGCGCCATGATGCTCGCCCGTTCTAGCAAGCCGTCGTCCAGTCCGACAGGCTCCCGGCAGCGGCGGCGATATTCCGTGTTGAAGCTATTGCGCATGATCGTGAAGAGCCACGAGCGGAGTTTTGTATTGGGGTGAAACTGATGCGAGGACCGAAGCGCCCGCATCACCGTTTCCTGGATCAGGTCCTCCCGGTCGCTCGCCGAACGGGTCAACTGCTGGGCGAAGCGCCTCAGCGCGGGCAGCTGGGCTTCTATACCGGCGTGGACCGTTTGAGAAACGGGTTCGGAGACCAAGGCGTCCATTCATTCCTCCATTTCGAAGGAAACGAGACGGGCGTGCGGAGGTTGCCGTACGATAGCGTACAGACGTGGCTGGAAAGAAAATGGAACACTTGGCGGCTTCGCCAGTCCCTATGGAAGCGATGACGCTGCGAGGCGACCATGACCCACTACTTCTTCCACATCTGCAGCCGAACGGAACGGATCGAAGACCGGGAGGGTGCGGATTTCGATACGCTGGACGCCGCCCTGGCTGAGGCCCGTCTTGCAGCGCGCGAGATTCTGGCCGAGGATTTGCGAAAGGGGCACGTCGATGAAACGCGTCTCTTCGAAATCGTCGATGAACGGGGGGAGCTGATGGCGCGGGTGCCCTTCAAGGAAGCGATCAGCTAGCCGGCCGCGAGACGACGGCGCCGATGAGCCGCCCGTATTCCCTTTCGCATTCGCCATAGCCATCGCGCGCAAAGGCTTCCAGGCCAGCCCGGTTGCGCACGCTGACGACGCCGCGCTCGGAGTAGATGAGCTTCTTGCCCTCCAGCACATGAAGCGCCGTCGTCACGCTGGGGCGTCGCACGGCGAGCATGATCGACATGAATTCGTGTGTCAGGCTGATATCCGAACCGTCCACCCGGTCGTGGCACATCAATATCCATCGGGCGAGCCGCTCGTCGATATGGTGCACGGCATTGGAAAGCGCGGTATAGGCCTGCTGGACAGCCAGTGCCTGCGTGTAGCGCGCAAGCAGCCTTTGAACCTCGCGATCTTCTGTCAAAACCGCTTTCAAGGCTGCAACGGGAAGACGGTAAGCTTGGCCTTGCATCTGCATGTGGATGGAGAATGGGTCGGCGTCGACGTCAAGGACGGCCGATACCGGACACATGCCGTCCCTTCCGATGATCGCGATTTCGCTATGCTGCCCCTCCGGCGAGCGGATGACCACGGAGGCAATGCCGCTCTCGAAGAAATAGGCGTGTTCCATTGGTTGATGGGGAGAAGACAGCTGATGCAAACGGGGGAGATCGACGCACTCCAATCGCGCGGCGAACCGCTGCAGGCTCGCTTCCGGTAAACCCCGTAGCAGGGTATTTCGAAACCTGCCCTGCCAAACGCCATCCATCCAACGATCCCATGCGGTTAAGCGACCGCATATCCCCCAAAGGCTTCGATCTTCCTAACGTCAATGGCTGTCCATCTATGACCATAAAATCGGCGAGACAACCCAGAGTCGGGCGTCGGTACGGAAGCGGACAGAGGGATGGAAATGTACGCGCGCCCGGCATGGGTCGCGAAGAAGGCGCGCCGGTTTTCGCCCGCGGTCAGTATCCGCGTCGGCGAACGGGTTTGCCTCCGCTCTCACACCTCCTGGGTGCCGTGCGGAATCGCTTCGAGAACCAGCCGGAAGGTGACGATAGGCACGCGGTTGGCATCCTGCAATTCGACGGTGATACTGTCCAGCGGCTCATTCGGCAAACCATCGATGGCCATCTCGGCAAGAAGCGTCCTTGCCTCATCCTTGGCCTTTTCGATGTCCGCAAATTCGAAACCGCGATCAGGCTGCAGTACGCCGTCCTGATCCTGGATCTTGAAATAATACCGTTCCATTGCCGCCTCCCGGATTGAGAAGACAATGGCAAAGCGGGGCAAACGTTCCGCGAGTGAGCGAGCCGGGCAAAGGATAGAGCGGCCAACGCTGGGGGGAGCTTTGACAAAGGACTTGAGGCCTCCGCCCAATCGCTAAACAGCAACTGCGCCCTCCCTCGCGGGAGAGCAGAATGTGTCACGATGATAAGGCGAGATGAAGCGGCGTTCCGGCTCCTTACGAAACCGTACCGACCCACCGAATTGCAGTACCTTTCGGTTGGATAGAAGCCGGAACATGTACGGTTCCGTACAAACACCTCAGCCGGCAGGAACATCCCCTTCCCCAATTCATTTGCGTGAGACCACCAGCGGGGGAACGACGTCATGCAACATCTCGACAAGAAGCGTTCGAAACCATCCGTCAAAGTGTTCGACGTCATTGCGTACTGCCGATCGCACAACATCGATGAGCGGGAGACCAGAAAGCTCGTGCTCATTGTCGGCCGTTTTGCGAGCAGGCTTGAAATCCAGATGAATCTTACGAAACGGCCTGCGCGCTTCCGGTAGCGCTTTGTCCGGCACCCGGAACAATCACGGAAAGCACTTGATGAAACCGGAGCTTATTAACGGCTCATTCAAAGCGAGGAGATTGAAATGCCCACAAAAACAATGGAGGACCTCTTCTTCGATGGGGTCAAGGATATTTATTACGCCGAACGCAAGATTGTCGCGGCGCTCAAGAAGATGATCCGCGGCGCCAAGGCCGAAGAGTTGAAGGCCGCGTTTGACAAACACCTGCAGGAAACGGAAAACCAGATCGAGCGCCTCGTTCAGGTGTTCGAAATCCTCGGCAAACCTGCCCGCGGCAAAACCTGCCCGGCCATCGACGGCATCCTCGAAGAAGGCCAGGAGGTCCTCGAGGAGTTCAAGGAATCGCCTGCGCTCGACGCCGGTCTGCTGGCAGCCGCACAGGCCGTCGAGCACTACGAGATCGCCCGCTACGGCACCCTGAAGTCATGGGCCCTGCAGCTGGGGCACAAGGATGTCGCCCAGCTGCTCGAACAGACACTTTCGGAAGAAATGAAGACCGACCAGGCGCTGAGCCAGCTCGCCGAAACGAAGGTGAACCGCGAAGGCAATGCCAAGGCTGCCTGAACGCGCGGGGTGGGCAGTTCGGTCGAAAAAATGCAGGAACCGCCCACCGCTTCATTGCGCGACACCCTGCTTCAAACAAAGTCTCCCGCGCTCGACGGGGGCCTTCATGCGCAAGCGCTCGGGCAGCCCGAACTTCACACATATCCCGATCAACGCACCCAAACGTCCCTTCCATCACTTCGAGCAGGACGGGCACATGGCCCTGCGCAACCCCGTCGGCCGCGATAATTATCAGCCGAACTCCTGGGGCGAGGGACCGCGGGAATCACCGTCGGCCGGTTTTCCGCATTTCCCTGCGGAAGAGCAAGGCCAGAAGGTGAGGCTACGACCCGAAAGCTTTGCCGCCCACTATAGCCAGGCGCGCCAGTTCTACATTAGCCAAACCCCGGCCGAGCAGCGGCACATCGCGGCCTGATGACGGGAAAAGGTGGATGCATATGCAGATGTGAGGGCAGACCCCCAGCAAAAATGCCGGGGTCCGCACCTGTGCGGTCGAATCTAGCAACGGTCGACATATCTGTTACCATACTGGTCCCTGTAGTAGCAGCGTCCTGGCTGATCCGCGACATTGCCAATCAACGCGCCGGCGACACCGCCGACCGCTGCGCCAAAGGCTGCGCCGCGGACATTGCCGGTCGCAACGCCGCCGACCACGGCGCCCGTCGCGGCGCCAACACCGGCCCCTCGTTCGGTTGCCGTGCAGGCGGCGAGCGATAACCCGACGCAGGCAATAATCATGAGCTTTTTCATGGTAACCTCCCTATCTCGACCT
Organism: Shinella kummerowiae; assembly: GCF_009827055.1. Lineage (GTDB taxonomy): Bacteria > Pseudomonadota > Alphaproteobacteria > Rhizobiales > Rhizobiaceae > Shinella > Shinella kummerowiae. The sequence continues at coordinate 80,447 of NZ_WUMK01000011.1, read as the reverse complement.
TGTGAGAACCCGCAGTCGCCCCACAAGTTCCCGGCCGTGGTGACTCGATTGATGCGGAGGGCAGGCTTGGGTGCTTATTGTCCATTCAGGCTTCTGATATGGTCGAGCAGGGCAACGTCGCCGCGCAGGGGATCGGCCGGCAGGTGCGGCCCATCGACCGTCACTGCGGTCATCCGGGCATAGGCACGGGCTGCTTCCGGCGAGAAGCCCACAGCGCGAAAGCTCTCCTCCCATTTGTTGCGTGGAATGGTCTCCAGCCGGACAGGGCGGCCGAGCGCCGTCGAGAAGGCGGTAGCGACATCGTCGAACGTGTACCGACGAGGCCCTTCGACATAGCGTATGCCGACGTCGTCAGCTTCGGAGAGAAGCCGGCTCGCGGCCGCTTTCGCGATGTCGACAGGCGAAACCATCGGCAGACGCATGTCGCCCGGAAAGGGTGTCTGCAGGACGCCTTCCCTCGCGGATTCCAGCAACATGTCGAGGTTCGTGTAGTAGTAGGCCGCACGGTTTATTGCGGTGGGAACGCCGCTTGCCTCGGCTTGCTGCTCGAAGTCGAACAGGACGGACAGGTCACCGATCCTCTCTCCCGATTTGGCACCATAGGTCGAGGCGACAACGATCTTTTCAAGGCCCGAACCGGGCAGGGCGTCCGTGATGGCACGCACTGTCGCCGTTTCCGCTTCATCCGTATCGCCGCTCGGATCGGCCGGCGGATTGAGGAGAAAAGCGCGGCGGCCTCGCCGAAAGAGATCGTGCAACGGTGCGGTCTTCCCCACATCGAGAACGATCCGCTCGACATTTGCAGTGCGGATGTCGTCGGCCTTGCCGGTGTCGTGCACGATCGCAATGACCTTTTCGCCGGCCGCGTCGAGCTGGTTCACGAGTTCGGACCCGATATGACCCGTTGCTCCCAGAACGATAAACATTGTGCGCTCCTGTCGCTTGTGCCGTCTACTGTCCGTCTTCCGGTGAAACCGCGGGGGCGATATCGGTCTGGGCGGGCGTTGCAGATCCGTCGGCGGTCGCCGCATCCCCTAGCTTTTCTTCCAGCGGCCCCGGCGACGTCCCGTCTAATATCTTGCGCGAAGAGGACCCGGCGTCATCTCTAACACCGAGCCCTGCATCCCCCCGGATGGTTTGTTTTAATCAAGTGAGTACGTCGCGATCAAGTGGCGAGCGTTGAAATGAAAAAAGCCGGGGCCCTGTGTAAGCAAGGTCCCGGCTAAAATTCATCGCAGAGGCCCTACAACGAGCCGAATACATTAGCACAACCGCAAATTGGATCAAGCTACCGCGCGCGCGCAAAAAAAACCCGGCAAGGCGCCGGGTACAGGCTGGCTTTTCATGGGAGCTTTCGAATCAAAGAGTATCTTATCGCCCACGCCGTTCAAGCTTCTTCGCATATTTCGTGCGTGCGACACTCTCGACCAGTTCGCGGTGTAGAGCAGCGTTGAAAGACGCGCCCGGGAAGGCCTCAAAAATATAGACTGAGAACGCATAACGCGCTTCAGGATCAAACCACGGCCGCGCAGCAATGTCTTCGAACACCGCTTCCATCGAACTCAGATCATCGTCTTCAGAATTGGTGTGTGCCAAGCGCTAGAAGCTCCATGGTGGTAGCGTGGAGCTATCGAAGGAGCTGCTTAGAGGCAAGCAAGAAGCCGGAGCAACCACGCTGACAATCGCTCCGGCTCTTTGAGGCAGATATCGCAAAACCACTTCAGGGGTTGGAGAAGTCTTGCGACTCAAAAACATTAGCACGCGCTTGCATTGCGGCAAGACCGCAATGTGAACGACCCCAATGTGTTCAGTTTGTTCACTCCGTCCGCGACCGGAACATAATAGCAACATGACTACTCTCGCTCGAAAATGGATGGACCTCGAAAGCTATCTGAACGGACAGAAGCCCACGCTATCGGACCTCTTGGAGTCGATTTGCTTGGGTGGACACTGTTCGTCGTGTGAGAGGACAGCCGGTGTAGATCGATGGGAGATAGCGGCGCGGCGCGGCAAGCATAGGTACGTGGCAGAGTTGCGACCTGCCCTTCGGTGCATGGCATGCGGTGCGAAAGGCGGAAATACGTGGGTCTTCCGAATGCAGGCGCGATGACTGTTCACAAAAAAGAACGCGACTTAGCGGAGTCGCGTTCCTTCTTGCAGTCACAGCTTAAGGGTTAGGGGCATTCGCGACTGCGATTGAACATTAGCACTTGCTGCCGAAGGAACAAGCAAGGCGGCATAGTCATATCGAGCGAGTTAAATCTAGATTTTAACAGAAAATAATTAGATCGAACCCCGTAGCATCGAAAGCATAAACTTGACGCTTCGATACTAGTATCTGTCGCACGCCAAAGAACAAAGCCGATTGAATACATTCGGTATCGCTAAATTTCAACGTGAAACGCGGAACGTTTACAGTCCAATTCGCGAACTTCCTTGAAAAGGTACCCCAAATGGGGGTGTAAATCGACGTACACCTTATCAGCTACATCTATTACAACTTGATATATTTCGGCAAACGTTCTGCAACCGCTATCGATTAAACTGAGATGATGAGCAATGTCTTGTACCTCACCGTCTGTGCAGCAATCGGATGCATCCTGACAGCGGGAGGCTTATGCGATCATGACGCGATATATGCAGGACCCAAGCCCTAACAGCATGGTCACTGGCGGCGGCACACAAGCCCGGGCGGATATTGATCTTACTGGCGACTAATCAGCCAAAAGCCGACCACGATGGCGGCGAACCAGATTACGCCGACCAGCAGAAACATAACGGCTAGCTGAAACTCGCTCTCCATACGGCGCATTTTAACGCAGATTTGTCGTAGACAGAAGACAAAAGTGATTGCGTACATTGCACGTGACTAAACTAGAGCGCGCAACGGGGAACGATTACAGCCCAATGCGTGAACTGCCGCAGTGCGCTATTGCTTTCGGGCTATTACGCCGCCTTTTGCCACGAGTTTGAAAAGACGTGATCGGCAACCGCCTTCCGCGTAAGGCGCTAAAGCAACGGCGGACTGCATAACCCCGTTCTGTTGATTATGGGATGGCCCGCCCTTCCGAGGACATCGAGTATGATGTCCTTCTGTTGAAGGGAAAGGAGCCGTGTCATGCAGATTTCCATACTGGGTATCGACATCGGGAAGAACAGTTGCAGCGTTGTTGGGGTAGATGAGCGCGGCGCTGTGGTTGTCCGTCGAACGATACGGCGAGAGACATTGATCGAATTCGTCGAGAAGCTGCCAACCTGTGTTATCGCGATGGAGGCCTGTTGTGGTGCTCACCATCTTAGTCGGCTCTTTACCGCGAGGCGCGCGAGCGGCCATGCCGACGCTCAGTCGGAGTGATACCCCTGTCGGGCAATGGCTCCGAGGTCTGCTTTCCCGGGGTATGCACCGCAACGTCGTGATCGTGGCGCTGGCAAACAAGCTCGCCCGCATTGCCTGGGCGGTATTACGAAAGGACTGCCCATTCGAGCGAGCGTACGGCGCCACCGCGGCGTAACAAGATTGGCTGCGTCCAGCTGCAGCCCATGATGTTTGCGAGAAGGACCGTAGATGGCCTGACAGTTGACCGGCGTGCGGAAAGCCCAGCATTGGCAATGGCTCATTGAAGCCGTGTTGATTATTGAGGCTCCGGACGTGCGGATATCCATCTTGGCCACGGCGTGACCGTGAGACCGAATACGTTGAAGCAGACTGTACAGGGATCTAAAATTCTACTTGCGAACAGGGCGGGCCATACGTTGCCACTGAGAATTGGCTCTGACTCACATTTGCTGCTGTCCGGAAGGAGGTTTCTGCTGATTCACCGGAGGATCAGCAATGGGCCATCGAATGCCGCATGCGAGTCTCGCGCCGTTCGGCTTTGCAGTAGATGAAGTGAAGATCGTTGGGGAATGTGTTCAAGTTCGGCTTCGATCGCGCAATCTATCAGCAGCTTGTCCAGCCTGCGGGCGAGCAAGCCGACGAATACAAAGCCGATATGAGCGGCGACCTGCTGACTTACCTCTCAGCGGCCGGCGGGTCGAGTTGACAGTCGTGACGCGTCGGTTCTGGTGTGACGCCGTACTGTGTGGCCGCCGTATCTTCTGCGAACAGTTTGGTGACAACGTGCTGGCTCGCTATGGTCGACACACCCAGCGGCTGGAGACGATTGTTCACCATCTCGGCTTGGCGCGCGGCGGTAGACCTGCCGGAGCATTTGCCAATCGCCTAATGGTGCCGGTGAGCAACGACACGTTATTGCGGGTGGTTCGCCGCCGTATTGGTGATCGGAACGAAGACCTCAACGTTATAGGCATTGACGACTTTGCCTTCAGGCGCGGGCAAACCTACGGAACGATTGTTTGTGACCTTGAACGGCGGAGACCCGTCACGCTGTTGCCGGATCGTGCGCTTGATATGTCTCGAACATGGCTTGCCGAGCATCCGTCGATATCGATTGTCGCCCGTGATCGGGGAGGTGGCTATGGTGAGGCCATAGCAAAGGTATTGCCCGATGCTGCGCAGGTCGCCGATCGGTGGCACCTGATGGAGAATTCCAGCCGGGCCTTCCTCGACGCTGTCGGCAAGTCGATGCGGCAGATCAGACAGGCCGTCGGCAGCAATGTCGTTGATCCCAAGCTTCTGACATACGCTGAGAAGCTGCAGCATGAGGGATATCTACGCCGCCAGGAAACGAACGAGGCGGTCCGGGAGCTGTCGAAGAAGCTTATATCAATTCGACAGATCGTGCGGCAAACCGGCCATAGCCGGAAGCTCGTTAGCGACGTTTTAAGGGGCCAGCGTCTCGACGTTTTCCGAACGCGACCCAGCTCTCTGGATAGCTGGCTGCTCTGGCTCAACAGCCGCTGGGAGGAAGGAGCACGGAACGCTTCGGCACTCTGGCGTGAGATGAAGACAAAGGGTTTTGCGGGGCAGAGTGGCGTCGTCTCGCAACGGGCGCAACGCCGACGACTTGCGGAAAAGGCCAATCAGAGCGGGCTCGCCAGAACGCCATCGACAAGGGTCATCGCGCGGCTCATGACCACCGCACGCGATGACCTTGCAAAGTCCGAAGCGATCCTGGTGGCGGCGATCGAAGTGAACGTCCCGGAGCTTGTGGTCGCCCGCACGGCCATCGGTGACTTCCAGTCCATGATCCGCTCGAAAACAGCGCGAAAGCTCGACGAGTGGTTGGAAGCCGCTAGGAACAGCCTGGTCGGATCGTTTGCTGGCGGCGTCGAAAAGGGCCTCGACGCGGTAAGGAATGCAATCATCTCACCATGGTCAAATGGGCAAACGGAAGGTCAGATCACACGCCTGAAGCGCATCAAGCGCCAGATGTATGGAAGAGCAAAGCTCGATTTGCTGCAAGCACGACTGATTGGCGCATCGTAGGAGCGGCACGTCAGCAAATGTGCGTCAGAGCCAATCAGCGACAGCGCATTGGAACCTTCATCGACCGACGCTTCCAGCCAGCGGTTCGATCGTTTCTCGCCGCCGAACGGCGTTTGGACGACGTCGGTCAACGCGTAAGCCTCGCGGGGGATCTCCTTCGGACCACGGTGCAGGTTCAGCTCGAGGACCAGAACGCGTCCTTGCTCGCCTCAGTGGAGGAGCGCGCCAGAGCGCAGGTTCACATCCAGCAGGCCGTTGAAGGATTCTCGGTTTTGGCGATCACCTGTTATGGCATTGGTCTCCTGAAGACATGTCTCGAAAGCCTGCAGGCCGCCGGCGTCGACATGCACCACGCAAAGACCGCGCTCTTCGGCGTCGTCCCGATCATCCTATTCGCCGTTTTGCGCACGGTTCGGCATGTGCGGTCATCGATCACCTCGCGAGTCCATGGCGGCTAAGCGTCACGGGACTGAAATCCTCGGGTTCGAATGGCCATAAGATGATGGCTCCCGCTCTATTGAATGCTCGTGAGGAGATATGAACCGCCGACCAGCCTACCGTCATGCGTGACAAGCACGTTCACTGGATCCGGTGGATAGGATATCGTGCCCCTTTGGTGCTACGACAACGCTCGCGCAAGGACGCCGAAGCATTCTCCGCCGCCAATTGATCGGCAGGACAGACAGATTGGACGATATCGCGGGCATTTTTACATCGACCACGGAGCGAACAGCATGGAACATCACCGCTCGCCATTTGGCACGCGGCCAGAAAGATCCCGTGATAATGATTATCGACGGAATCGAGGAGGAACGCAGGCGCTGCATCGAACTGCTGCAGGCCTTCGCAGGCAGGGACGTTGACATCCCAGCCTTCATGGTTGATCCGAACCATCAATTGTGAGCGGAAAGATCGGTGCATGACAGCACGTGGATCCGGATTAACATCGGCACCCGGCTCTGGCAGAGTACCATAGTGCTTGAACCATCGAGCGCCAAGGCCCGGTCGAGCTATACGAGGTGGCTCCCGGGCCGATTTTCTCGGTTCTGTCTCGGTCTCTATCGGGCTTTGCCTTATGCGGCCGTGTCGCTGCTGCAGAACATTCGCGCCGACGCTTCGACCACCGAGCGATGTTTCCTGGCATCAAAGGCGCCAGACGGGAACGTTTCGATGAGATATCTGGCGAAAGCCTCCCTCGCTCCATCAGACGAATCGAACCAGGGCTGCGATGTGATGTCATCGAACAGCACTTTGAGATCGCTCAACTCCTCGGGCTGGAATGCCGTTTTGACAAATAAGTGATCATAGATGCCTCCCATAAGCGCATCACAGTTAAGGAACTCCACAACCGTTTCAAGGTGGATTTTTGACTATCTTTCGGAGGGCCGGTATACTCGTCCGGTAGCTTGGTATGCGTTCGCGCCGCCCCGTGCTGGTTCTCAGGCAACCGAGCCATTGCGGTCGATCAGTCCCTCGCCCTGTGGCGAACCGGAAGACGCGTTGCACGGCAGTACCTGCGCCGAAGAACACCGGCATCCAGATGAGCGCACGACTTTGGCCGCAAATGGCGCGGCGCGCACTCGCACGAAGGAGAAAGGACAATGCCGAGATTCATCACAATCGGATACGGCGCCGCCGCCGACTACGATCGCACATCGCAGCCGGCAAGGGACGCCGCGCACGCCCGGGATGCAAAACTGCGGTCCGAAGGCGCGATCATGGGCATTGCAGGCCCACCGGTGCAGGTTCGCAATCCAGAGGGCGGTGGCATGGAAACCCGTGAAGGTCCGTTCCTGTCGTCCGCGCTGCCGATCGCCGGCTTTGCTATCATCGAGGCTGCCGATCTCGCCGAAGCCATCGAAAAGGTCTCAGGCGTTCCCTGCGCGGTCGCACATGGTGTCGTCGAGGTTTGGCCCTTGAAGGAGACAGCATAGTCGACGCTCATCACGGATCACTCATAGCGATCGTGGCGACGAACCCAGTCCATTCCCTCCGCCTCGTTCCGGCCCTTCGGAGCGAGATCGAGCATGTTGTAAGTGCCCATCATCACCTCTACGCCGCGCCCGAAAGTGGAGTAAGTGCGGAAGACCTGGCCTGCATCGTCCTTATAGAATGCGCTGACGCCCGGCCACTCCTCGCCGAGTTCGTGCCACTCACCGAAATTGTAGTCGATATGCCCGCTGGCGACCTCCTCGGGCGTGAAGCTGACGCGGAAATCATAGTTGAAGTCGCTGCCGAAAGACGACACCCATTTGAACTGCCAGCCCATGCGTTTGCGATAGCGCTCGATGTCGGCGAGCGGTGCGCGCGAGACCGCGAGCATGGTGACATCGTGATGCGCCAGATGCTTGTTCAGGCCGTCGGTGTGATCGGCCATGTAAGAGCAGCTCGGGCAGCCTTCCTTCCATCCCGGCGCGAACATGAAGTGCTGCACCAGAAGCTGGGATCGCCCGTCGAAGAGATCGGTGAGCGCGCGCGGGCCATCCAGCGTATCGAACACGTACTCCTTCTCGATCCGCACCCATGGCAGCGCAAGCCGCTTTTGAGCGACCTCGTCGCGATGACGAGTGAGCTCTTTCTCTGCCTTTAGCAAGGCCCGACGGGCCGTCAGCCAGTCATTGTGTGAAACAACAGGGTGTTGCATTGTCAGTCTCCTTCCGTTGGGTATCGAGGTGTTGGGCGCCGCGAAACTGCGGAGAAGAGCTTCATCCACCATAGGTCTGGGCGACGAAGCGAGATCTTTCGTTGCTTGCGCATCGTCCTCTCCAACCCTCTCATAGCTTCGCGGTTCCAAAGATCGCGATCCTGGAACACTATCTCGGGCAGACTGCCGGGTGAGAGTTACAAGTGTGGCGGGATTTCAAAGGGCTCGTGAATCATCGCGGCTGCATACCGCTCAGGAACCGTTACCGGTTTCAATCCGGCCAACATCACCACGTCAGGGAAGCGGTCGATTGTTCCAAGCAACGCATCTGACGAAAAAAAGCACGCTCTCACCGATCGGCTTGAGCGCGGGACCAACGGCAAACAGTCGATGTATTGGCAGGCTGCCATCCACCCGATCAATGAAAGCAGGATGCGGACATCCTTCACGGCCACAATAATATTACCGGGAAATGGTCACAGCTGCGTCATAAATTATCTATTGGATGAGCCAAATTATTCCACCGGCACGTCGCCTGCCGCGGCGTGTGCTTCCCGGACAAGTCCGGAAAGGCTCGTTTCCACCCCTTCGAGAACGGCGCCGGCGCCGATCCAGGCGATCAGGTCGTCCTTCCATTTGTCGAGCGCGTAAAGGCCGATGAAGATCCAGCTCGCATCCACCGCGACGATCACGAGGCGCAGCCAGGATGAGGGAGTGCGGCTGTCGGCGCGCTTTGCGAACCAACGCACCAGCCAGCATACCGCGATCGCCGCGATCAGGCTGCGCGAGCGGAGGAGCTCAAATATCTGCACCCGCTCCCCGGATGCCACCCGGTCCAACGCAAGACGCGAATATTCACGGACCGTATCCGCCAGGAAACCCCATGCGGCATAATAGGCGAAGAACGGCAGGATGGCCGCAGCGGTGATCAGCAAGAGCCGGTTGGTCGCCTGCCCCTTCCGCGCCGGCGCAGCCGCGGCTGGAGCCGTTCCGCGCAGGGCGGCAAGCGCCGGCAGGCCGGGAGTGAGGGTGGCGAACATGCCGATGACCACAAGCAGCTTGACGAGCACGACCAGCGAAAGCACCACCATCCCGCCGAGGGGCGCCTTCAGCCCGACGCTGACGGCCGCCTCGAGGAGGAGAGCGCGCGCGATGAGCCGGAGCGCCGCAATCAGCATGAGTTGCGGCCAGAAGCGGGCGAAAAGTCGTGCCGCCAATGCCACGAGGCCACCGATGTCTCTGAGCATCGCCATGCCCGACCCTAGCCCGATCCTTGCAGGCGCTCAATCCCGCAGAGTCAGTGTGTGGAAGTGGCACAGTTGAGCACAGCGGTTCGAGAGCATTTAGATTTCGGAGACCAAAGCGCCGCTCGCAATCTCCGGTAGCTTGGATCGCCCGAGCAGGAGGATAGGTTGGCTGCGCTCCATGATGGAGCCTGATTCGAGGAATGAACATGTCGCACCGGCACTCTCGCCGCTTCGCGCTAAAACACGCGCCGGCCGACGATCTGGCCCGCGCGATTGGCGATATAGACAAGCGGCTTGAGCAGCTCAGGCTCGCCAATGAGGCCATCCCATTCGACGCTTATCGCGCCCGCCAAATTCTCAAGGAAGCGCACGCCCGCTGTTGCGAGCACACCGGAACCAGGATCTCGAAATTTTCCAACATACGAGCTGCACGGATCGACTTGATGCCTAGATCAGATCAATCCCGCAGGGACCCGGTCGAGCGATACGAGTCGCTCCCGGGTTTTCCCTATCCGCCACCCAGAGCACAAGATTTAACGGGTTGTGTCGCGCCGGTGCCAAAGACAGATTTGCGCTTCCGCGAATCTCAATGCGGCTTGCATGCCTATGAAGGGACGACCATGGCCTACGACTGGACCGGCGAAACGACGCGCAAACGCACGCGAGTGAAACTGGTAGCGGCCATAGTGCTCAGCCTCGCCATCGTTCTCGGCGTCCCAGCAGCCCTGTCGCCGTTCATTTGAACGCGGCTAACGGAACCGCGTAGAAGCAAGCCAGGCACCGCCCAATATCAACACCCCTCCCCCGATGCAGCCAATGGCGCGTCTTGCCGCCCCATCCAAGCGGCGCCCGATGTGCCCCGCGACAAGGGCATAGCTGCCGTCCGAGAGCACGCAAAAGACAATCGCGGTTCCTCCGAAGATCATTATCTGCCACAACTGACCGCGGCCAGGATCGATGAACTGCGGCAGGAGCGCGCCAAAGAACAAGAGCTGCTTCGGGTTGCTTAGCGACACAAGCAGGCCTTGCAGAAAGAACCCTCTTCGCGGCGATGCGGCCCCCGAATATTCGGACGTACCCTGATCGCGGATCATCTTCCAGCCGATCCAGCATAGATAGGCGGCGCCTGCCAGCCTGAGCCAATCGAACCAGCGACCAGCCAGCGCAATGAGGGACGCCAGACCCAGGCCGGATATCGTGATCATCACGGCGAGGCCGGCGATCGTCCCCCCAACATTCAGCAGACCGGCCCGGACACCATGGCGCATTCCGTTGGCGAGGATCATCATGTTGGTCGGCCCCGGCACGATGGTCGCGACAAGGCAGATGGCGGCATAGGCGAAGTAAGTTTCGAGCGTCATCCGGCGATCCTGCGCGCATCCTGCTCGAACCGGTTGAAGATCGTCACCGGCTTCGGCCCGTCGAACATGCGCTGCGTCAGGAGAATCGTCGTCAGCTGCCTGGCGGGATCGCTCTGCCACTTGGTGCCGAAGCCGCCGCTCCAGCCGATGGTGCCGGCCGGCCCTCCACCGGGCGTTTTATCCACGGCGACCGACATACCGTAACCCCAGCCCTGCCCCTCCTGAAGGATGATCTCGCCATCCTTGCGCTGCGTCCGCGTCAGGTGATCGCGCGTCATCGCAGCGACCGCCTCCGCGGACAATAACCGGCGCCCTTCATGCTCGCCGGCCGCCAGCAGCATGCGGACGAACGCCAGATAGTCGTCGGCCGTGGAGACCAGCCCACCGTCCCCCTGCTCGAAGGCAGGAGGCTTGCTCCAGCCACCGGTCGCCGGTTCGTCCCAGACTTCGAGCGAACCGTCTTTCGGCCGGTAGGCCGTCACCAGCCGCTCGATCTTGGCCTGCGGGACATGGAACGCGGTATCCTTCATGCCGAGCGGCCGGAAGATGCGTTCCTGAAGGAAATCGCCGAAGGATTCCCCCGCAGCGCGCGCGATCAGCACGCCGAGAATGTTCGAGGCGGTTGTGTAGAGCCACCGCTCGCCCGGCTGGGCGAAGAGCGGCAAGGTGGCAAGGCGTTTCAGCCATTCGTCTCCATCGTAGGGCATATGCGGGTCCGGCGGGCCGAAGCCGACGATGCCGAGCCGGGCGATGTCCTTCTGCACCGGATAGGTGCCCGGGGGAACGAGAAGCAGGCCGTATCCCGCGCGGAAGGTCAGCAGGTCCTCGACGGTTATGGCGCGCCTTGCCGGGACGGTATCGTCCACCGGACCGTCGAGGCTGCGCAGCACCTTGCGGTCGACAAGCTCGGGCAGGAGCCGGTCGACGGGCTCGTCGAGCTTCAGCTTTCCGTCGGCGACGAGCATCATCGTCGCGACCGTCGTTACCGGCTTGGTCATAGAGGCGATGCGGAAGATCGAGTCCCGCTGCATCGGCGGACCGTCGACAGCCATGCGGCCAAGGACGATGGTTCGCACGTCCTTGCCCTGCGCCAAGAGGCCGACCAGCCCCGGTGCATGCCCGGCCTCCAGAGCCTCCTCAAGATGCGCCTCCATCTCGTTTTCGGTCGCCTGCGACCACGCCGCGCCGGGCAGCGCCACCGCGGCGCCCAGCAAACCGAGCGTTTCCCGCCGATTGATCGTCATGTCCTGTTCTCCTCGTGGTTCACGATGTTTCGATGAGAAAAGACGAACTACATTGGCACCATCCGACATTGTGGACCACGCTTTCGTCTTTCCGGCAGGGCTTAGCCCGCGCGTCGTTGTCGCCAAGCTTTCCAGGCGGCGAAAATTCCGGCCGGCAGGACAAGGAGAAGCAGGGCATGGAACGCGATATCGCCACGCGTCTGCGGCCCCACCCCGACCGAGATCGTGAATGCGCCGACCAGCGTGCCGAGAAGCGCGAAGAACTGAACGGAAAGGGCCACGACCGCCGCATGCCCCGGCCGGATCAGGCATGCCAGCACGCCGACGGCGAGTACAGCCCCAATCACACCCTCGGCCACCATGGCGCGCGCATGCTCGAAACCGGAAACAAGGATACCGGCATGGACCAGCGAAGCGGCCACGAAGAGGGCCGTCTCGACGAGAAGGAAAAGAAGATGTTGTGTCCGGTCATACATGGTTCCACCTTTACGATCGTTCGGACTTTTCCGCTTCGGCCTCGCCTTGCGGATTGCCCGAGGCAAACCCCGCAAGGCTCGCATAGCCGCGCACGACCTGCTCGCGTTCCTCATAGGATGCGACCGCATCGATATCGTCGAAACCGTCCGGCGCGCGCGCCTCGACGAGATCGATCACGCCTTCCGGCCCGCCCCCGCGGTTCGACAGGACGATCTGCGATGTAAGCGGACGGCGCTCCATATCGTAAGCGCTGAGCGCAGCCTCGACCGACATATGGGTTCGCAGATGCTCCGCCAGCGCGCGGGCGTCGAGAATAGCCTGGCTCGCGCCGTTCGAGCCCACCGGATACATCGGGTGGGCGGCGTCTCCCAACAGGGTAACGCGCCCGAACGACCAGCGCGGCAGCGGCTCCCGGTCGCAGTTGGGATATTCGTAGAAGGCGCCGGTGGCGCGGATGATCTCCACTGGATCGACGTAATCCAGGCGGAAACGATCCCGCACGAAGGGCAGGACCTGTGCGAGGTCCCCCGGACGGCTCCAGTCCGCCAGGGTGAAGTGACCCGCCTGTGGCGCGGAACTGCGGGCCATCACGGCCCAGTTGGTGACGCGCATGGCCGGACTATCAGGGTCCTCGCCGATCGGGTAGAAAACGAATTTGGCATGGTTGCCGCCGGCGATCGCCATGGTGCGGCCGTCCCGCCACGCCGGCCAGCGTGTGGCACCGCGCCACAGCATGACACCGTTCCAGGTGGGCGTGCCTTCCGCGGGATAAAGCGCTGCGCGCACGGTCGAATGAATGCCGTCGGCGCCGATCAGCAGGTCACCCTCGGCCTGCACGGTGCGTCCGCCTTCGGACAGGTGAACGGTCATGCCCTGGCCCTCTTGCGCAAAGCCGTCCACGCGGCATCCCGTGCGGATGCTCGCCGGCCCCAGCCGCTCGATCACCGCTTGGTGGATAAGGCCCAACAGCCTGCCGCGATGGATGCTGAACTGCGGCACGGCATGGCCGGCCTCGATCCCGCGCAGTTCCCGCCAGACGACCTGGCTGAACCGGTTCGCATAGATCAATTCGCGCGTGCGGATTCCCGCCGCGTCAAGTGCGTCCATCAGCCCGAGTTCGGCCAGAAGGCCGACGGCGTGCGGCAGCATGTTGATGCCGACACCCAGTTCACGCACCGCCTAGGCACGCTCGAATATCCCCACGTCGATCCCCGCCCGGTGCAGGAAGAGGGCCGCGGTCAACCCGCCGATGCCGGCGCCTGCGATCAATGCCTTCATGGTCCTGATCCCCGTTGCGGGTATTCGAGCTGCATGGCGACGACATCGGCGGTGTCCCGACCATGGCGAGCGGCGATCTCCTGCAACGCGCCGTCCAAGGCCTTGGCCGGCTGTTCGTCCACGCTCAGCCGCTGGCCGGGCCAGGTATTGGCGATCTTGTCCGGAAGGACACGCACGCCGTTGCGCGTCGTCACGGCTCCCGACGAAGCCGCAAACAATTCCACACTCGAACGGTAGGTGCGCGACCAGGCATCGGCCACCAGCGCGAGCGAGACCTCATCCATTCCCGGCTCAAGGGCGATGCCGAACCGATCCCGGCTCCAGAAGGCAAGGCGGTTGCGCAGCACGGTCTTGGCAAAGGGGCGGGTCAGGCGGAAGGCACCGCTGTCATGGCGGGAATCCCAACTGCCCAGCCCCAGATCGCCCGCAATCGCTTCCGCCTTGCCGCGGCCGGCAATCGCCTCGATCAAGGTGAGCACCATCGGCATCGAGGCCGTGATGCCCGTGGTAGTCGCGACGCCCCGGTCCACCACCATGCGCCCGTCCGGCACATAGCGGATCGAAGGATGCCGCTTGAGCAGATTCTCGAGATAGTACCAATGGGTGGTCGCCCGCCGACCGTCGAGCAGCCCGGCGGCGGCGACAATCTTCGCCCCGGCGCAGACCGCGACGACAACGGCCCCACCCTCCGCCTGCCTGCGCAGCCAGGCCGTGACGAGCGGGTCCTCGTCGTGGCTCATCGCCGGAACGATCACATAATCGGCTCCCTCAGGATGGAGCGCGTCGAACGCCTCGATCGTCGCTTCGGCCTCGACGGTCAGCGCCGGATAGAGTTTGACCGGACCGGCCTCGGTCGAAAGAGTCACCACGTCGGCGATATCAGCACGGCGCAGGATGCCCACGGGCATCAAATAGTCCGTTGTCTCCGTGGCATCGTTGATGCCGACGACAGCAACAAGCGGCCTGGCCCGCTTCGGCGGCTTCAGCGCCGCCAGCATGGCATCCGTTTCCGCCAGCGGGATGGCCGGCGGCGCAAAGGTGACAGGTGCGGCCGGTAAGGTCGCCAACCAAAGGCCGAAGCCCGCCAGCGGCAGGACGACGAGCGCCAGGCCGGCGAGGAGAAGATAGCGCGTGAACATACGGCGCTCCGATCCGGTATTGCAGCAACCGTCAGGGTATCGGCCCTCTGCTCTGGCGGAAATGACATAAACAGCGTATTTTCCGCCAATGCACCGCCTCGCCTTCATCGTCTATCCCGGCTTCGAGCTTCTCGACACGTCCGGGCCGATCTCGGTCTTCACCGGCGCCAACCGCGCTCTGGGCGTGAGTGGCAAGCCGCCATTCTATGCCATCGACCTGATATCGGCGGCGGGAGGACCGGTGACGAGCAGCAGCGGCGTTGCCGTCCACACGCAAAGCCTCGAAGAGCGATCCCGGGAGGCGGTTGATACGCTTCTCGTCGCCGGCGCGGAGAGCGAGCATCTGCTGCCGGTTCTGGCCGATTCCGTCTGGGCGGCCTGGGTTCCGGACCTCGCCCGCAAGGCGCGACGGTTCGGCTCGGTCTGTTCGGGCGCCATTATCCTTGCGCGGCTCGGCCTGCTCGACGGGCATCGTGTCGCCACCCACTGGGATGCCTGCACGCCGCTGGCCGCAACCTTTCCCGCCGTCACCGTCGACCCGGATGCGCTCTATGTCGTCGACGGCCGGCTGTGGACCTCCGCCGGCGTGACCACCGGCATCGACATGGCGCTCGCCATGGTCGCGCAGGATCTGTCGGCCGACATTGCCGGCGCGGTCGCCAAGCGGCTCGTGCTCTATGCACGCCGCCCCGGCTATCAGTCGCAGTTCAGCCCGCTGCTCCAGGCGCAGGTGAAGGCCGATAGCCCCTTCGCGGACCTGATCGCCTGGATATTGGCAAACCTCGGCTCGCCGCTGGAGGTCCCCAGACTGGCAGAGCGCGCCGGGCTCAGCGAGCGGACGTTCCATCGCAAATTCGTTGCAGCAACCGGCCAAACCCCGGCGCGCTTCGTCGAAACGGCCCGCCTCGATGCCGCCCGCATGCTGCTCTGCCGTGGGCTTTCCCTGAAATCGGTGGCGGTCGAGGTCGGGCTCTCGCCGGCGACACGCTTCTGCGAAGCCTTCGAACGCCGCTTCGGCATCGCCCCACGGCTGTTTCGCGAAATGCACGCGGAGTTCTGACCATCAGGAGGACCAGGCTATGTCCATGACGATCTATACGTTCGCCGTCCTTGAAAACCAGGAATGGATTTTCCCGGTCGACAACGAGGACTTCGAAACCTTCCTTGCGATGGATGGACGAGTGATCCGCGATTGGGCTGCCCCCGTCATGAGGATAGTGAGGGCGGAGGATGGGGCCAAGAAACCGAGCTACTCCGATTTCCCCTGGCTGGGCGAGCATGCGCCCATTCTGAGGAAACCCGCCGTCGACGCGCTGGCGCCGGTTCTGACCCTCTACGGGCAGCTCCTGCCGCTGAAAGGCGAGGAGGTCTGGCTGTTCAACGTCACCACCATCCTCGACGCCCTCGACACGGAAAAATCGAGCATCATCTATTTCGACGACGGGGACATCCTCGATATCGAACGATATGTGTTCAAGGAGGAGGTCATCGGAACCGCAGAGATATTCAAGCTACGGAAACGCGCTTCGCCGGTCTATGTCAGCGACAGCTTCGTCGCGAAGGTCCGCGACGCCGGGCTGCGCGGCGTCTCGTTCACACCGGTCTGGACATCCCAAGAATAAGCGCCGCGGCAAGCGCGTGCTATCAGGAATAGTGCGGCCTACCGTCAGGCGCGTAGTCAAGCACAACGACTTCCTCATCGAGAATGCGATGATCCCTGAGCTTGAACTTTTGGTCAGGCATGCCCCGGAAGAATGGCTCGACGCCCGACTGCGGCAGGATCAGCGGACAATAGATCAGGCGGAGGCGGTCCAGCAGACCTGCCGCGAGCAACTGCCGGACGATGGACAGGCTCCCCATCGTGCGGATTTCAGGACCTTCGCCCGCGCGCTCCGCGCGAAGCGTATCGAGAAATCTGGACCCCAGCACCGTCAGGCCCGGCCAGGTCACGCGGCTGAGCGTGGAGGAAACGACCCAGCCCGGATTTTCGGTCATCCGGCGATAGCCGTCATCTTGATAGGCCGCGGGTATGCTGCTCAACGCATCGAGGGTCTTGCGACCGATCAACGTGCGATGGGTCTGCGCGTTTTTTTTTGCCAGCCACGCCATGAATTCGGGTCCGGTGTAACCGTAATAAGCTGGCGATTTCTCGCCGCGCGCCGCGCCGTCGATCGTCAGCATGATTTCACAAACGATTTCAGTCATTGCTCGTCCTTTCCAAAGCAGATCTACAAACGGACCGGGCGCCGCCCGTCAGGCGTAGTGGCGAGCAAGAAACTTGCGCACCAGCGGCAGCGCCGTGTCGAAATGGGTTTCCAAACGCCAGTGGCCGGCCCCTTCAAGCAGATGCAGTTCCGCATCGGGCAGGTCGCGGTGATAGGTGCGCGCGGACGAGGCTGCCCGCAAGTCGCGTTGAATATACCAACTGGTGCGCTCGGCCCAAACGACAGAACGTGCAGGATTTCTGCCACGACATGATGCGCTCGCGCGACACGCGAGGTGAGCGAGATCGTATAAGGAGGACGTTTTTCCTAAAGCTGGCGAAGCACCCGCACGAGATCGATGTAGCCAGACGACCGCAGCAGTGGCGATCCATGCGTCAACTAGTCCATAAGCGTCTGCTGATGGGCGATCATGATCGCTCCGAGGTGCTTTCGGACATAGGCCGAGCCGCAGAACGCCTTATATGGGGGGCTGTCACCCCTGCGCGCGATTGCAGCGTATGCGAGGAAAACAAAACCTCCAGCATCGGCGAGTTGGCGGTTGCACATGTCGACGTGGTCCCAGCGGGGAGCGTCGCGCAGGCTGTCGAGGATTGCAGAACGGTCAAGAATTCCCATCCCCGGGAAAATCATGCGCGCGCCCTCGTGAAGATGCGCCTCGTACACGGAAATGCCTTCAAGCCAGAGCCGACGCTCTAGCTCCCAGATCGGATCTTCATCCATCGCCGCCTCCCTTGCGGACAGATAAGCCCCGGCCTTGCTATTCAAATGGGAAAATAGGGCACCGCTGTCGCGTTGCAACCGCTCGCCGAGCGGCGATGCAGTGCGCAGGATCGCATGCTGCGCCACGCACGCATGCCCTTCCTTGGCCTAGCTGAACGCGCCGTCCGCGATATCGGCAAAATGTTCTGACGTGGAACAACCAGCAGATCGCGCAGTGCGATGCTACATCCAGCGTTAAGCTTGTGAGGCCATTTTTACGCGAGACCGTCCGTCGTTCTTGCTTCAAACAGACATGAGCCTAAATCAATGCTATGGACCCTCTCAAGACAATAGGAACGTCAAGGAAGGATGGGATATCCGCACTTCAACCGCCGAAATCCTCCGTTGTCGATGAAGTCGATCGCCTTCTTGCCGGGCGTACGCGCGATATTCGCTTGAATCCTGAGCTTTCCAGTATTTTTCGCCTGCGATCGTGGCCTCAGACATCGAAGATCATCCGCGCGTGGATGATCTGGGTCGTCGTACTCGACGTTCTCACGCTAGCGGTCAACGCGATCCTTCTGCCATCTGAAGTCGTGGCCGCCATGCTTAAGCCGGCCTTGATCCTCCCGCCGGCCGCGCTTGCTACGGCGGCTGTATTTCTAAAGCCGCGCACGCGCTGGATCGAGGGCACCGCTATCCATCTTGGCGTGTTTCTCATCTTGCTATCGGTAGCTCTGGTCGGCGTAGCGGCAGCTGGTGAATATTATGAGCGCCACCTGACAATCATGCTGTTCGTTGCGGCGAGCGCAATCATAGTCTTCCCGGTTCCACTCGAATGGACGATCTCGATCGTGCTGGCGGCGATCGGCCTTTTTCTCGTGCTGCAACTGCAAAACCCGCATGTCTCGCAAGGAAGCGCACTCGCGGGAACGCACTTCTTCGCGAGCGGCGTTGGGGCGACGGTCGTAGCTCGCCGCACTGCAAACATCCTCAGCCACAAAACGTTTCTGCTCGAATTGCGCGACCGCGCGCGCCTGGCCGATCTGACGGACGCCAATGGGCGATTGGAACTACTTGCCAGGACCGATGCGCTGACAGGGATCGCAAATCGCCGTTGGATGATGGAAGCGCTTCATCGGGTCGGAATCAACGAGCTTGAGCAGGCAGAAGCGGTGGCGATCCTGATGTGCGACATTGATCACTTCAAGCAGCTCAATGACAGCCTTGGCCATGCGGAAGGTGACCGCTGCCTTGTAAAGGTGGCCGGTATTATCCAAAGCAGTTTGCGCGATGAGCGCGACCAAGTTGCCCGTTACGGCGGTGAAGAGTTTCTTGTTCTTCTTCGAGGAGCCGACGAACAGGAGGCGGCAAAGATCGCGGAGCAAATTCGAAGCCGCGTCGAGGCCGCCTCGCTCCCTAACCCTCGGTCGAGCGTTGCTCCATACGTTACCGTCAGCATCGGGGTCTCTATCCTTGAAAAGGGCGACAATATCGTTTCCTCGGAAACACTGCAGCAATGGGCGGACGCAGCCCTCTACGAAGCAAAGACGAGTGGGCGCAACCGGGTGGTCACATACAAACCTTAGTGCCAGGCGGCGCTTGCCTGCGAATGAAAGTCCGGCCGCCCCACCCGCGTCGCGACCATCCCGGATGCAGACTTAAGCTGATCGTGGTTCAAGCGATGAGCGTTTGCGGATAGGTCGCCGTCCAGTGCCAGCGATCAGGCTGCAGCCATGGTGCGGGCATCGTAGTCGGCGGTCCATTGCAGCGACGGCCGCTCCCCGCACCGCTTAACCCAGGACCGGACCACATCGCTGTCCGGCGTCGCCGCGGGGTACCAGGCAAAGGGCGAATGCAGCAGCAGATCGACAGCCGTGTATCGCTCCCCCATCAGATACGGGCTATCCGTGAGTGCGGTTTCGAGGCGTGCCGCCAGTTCCGCCGGGCCGCGGAAGGTAGAATCCAGAAATTGATGCGAGATCCCGGCTGCCTGTGCGATCAGCACCGGCTCGACGACGCCGGCATACCAGGCGAGCCAGCTTAGATACCGACCACGCTGCGGGTCGCCGGCAACCGGCGCCATCTTCTTTTCCGGGAAGAGATTCGTCAGGTACTGGATGATCGCGATGCTCTCCCAGATCACCACGCCGTCGTGAACGAGCAGCGGCACCTTGCCTTCCGGATGTGGGTTCCTCGGATCCTTGCGGCCGCTGCCGTCGCCGCGGGTGATGTCGACAATCTCGATCGCGACCTTGTCGAGGGCTTCGAGTTCGCGAAGCAGGGTGACGATACGCGACGAGCGCGAGCGGGGGGAATGAAACAGCGTCAGCATGGTCTGGATCCTCGGTTGCGTTTGGCAATGCTGATCTTGTACAGTCGGCCAACTGCCATTTTCCGTCAGTAGGCTTCATCTACCTTCCACAGTCATGGCCCGTAGTGATCGTCTGTTTCGCCTGCTCCAGGCGCTTCGCACTCTCCCCTCCCCGGTGACGGCCGCGCGCCTTGCCGAGGAGACCGGCGTATCGTTGCGTTCTCTCTACAGGGACATCGACTGCCTGCGCGCCGCAGGTGCCGTCATCGACGGCGAGCGCGGCTTCGGATACCGGCTGACGGAAGACATCGCCTTGCCGCCGCAGACATTTACACGGCTTGAAATCGAAGCCCTGGTGCTCGGCCTTGCCGAGGTGCAGCATATGGGTGAGCCGGCTCTGGCGGCAGCCGCAGCTGCCGTGCTTTCGAAGGTCACGGCAACGCTGCCTGATCGGCTACAGCGCCAGGCACTGCACGCCGCATCGCAGGTCTATCGCTTCGAACGCCGCGATCCGCCGTTTATCGATGTCGGCCTTCTGCGCGAGGCCTGCTGGCAGGAGCGCGCTGTGGTGATCGGTTACGTCGATGCTGAGCAGCAGCGAACCGACCGGCAGGTGCTGCCGCTGGCGATCGTGTATCTGGAGCGGATGCTGGTGCTGCTCGCTTGGTGCTGCCTGCGCCAGGATTTCCGCAAGTTCCGTGTCGACCGGATCGCCGATATCCGAATGACGGAGGAGAGTTTCCGTCCACGCCGGGTGCCCATGCTCAGGGATTTCGTCGCCTATTTGAACGCCGGCGCGCCCGCGGCGTCGAAGATGACCTTGAGCAGTCAGTAACCGGGAAGGGACGAGCGAACATGCCGCCGTTGCGGTAGGGCCACCGGGAGCCGGGGGTGTTGTCAATCTCACGCTCCTCCTGCGTCAAGGCGAGTATGTCACGTTAGATTGCTGGCGCGGCGGGGTCGCCTCCCTGTCAAAGAAGGCTCTGGCCGCCATCGATGTGAAGGGTCTGGCCGGTGGTAAAATCGCTTTCCATCGTGTGAATATAGGCAGGCGCGATATCGGCCGGCGTTGCAATGCGACCAACGGGCAGGCGGGCGGCCATACCGTCGAAGTACCCGGCCTTCGCCTCGCCAGCCAATGCGTCGAACATGGGGGTGTCCACCCAGCCCGGTGATACGACGTTCACGCGGGTTGGCGCCAGTTCAAGCGACAGCGCATGGGCCAGATAACTGAATGAACCGGCAATCGCCGCGACGACCGCGCCTCCCGGGACGGGCGGCTTGTCCTTGTTGATGCCCGAAGTGAACGTCATGGACCCACCGCGCGTCAATCGGCGCGCCGCGTGTTTTGCAAGAAGAACGGCGCCGACAAACTTGTTCTCGATGAAGTCGCGAACGACATCGATGTCCGTCTGATCGATCGGATCGCCCGGTGGAGGCGACCCGGCCGTCGAGACGAGATGATCGAACGCGCCCACGGCATCGAAAAGCCGGGCGATCTCGCGCTCCTGCGTCATGTCGGCAGCAAGGGCGGTAACACGATCCTCAGCGGCAAGTGTCTCTCGCGCCGCCTTCAGCCTCTCCATTGAGCGACCGACGATGACCACCTGTGCCCCGGCTTTCACCGCGGCGGAGGCAACGCCGAGACCGATACCCGAACTGCCGCCGACGATAACAACTCTCTTGCCCATAAGCGGTGCCATTGGGTTCTCCATATTCTGCGTTGAAGATAATTTTTCCGGGGAAGCGGAACGCGTCAGCCGCGATAGGCGTGCTCGAGATCGGCGATGACGATCTTCTTCATTTTGTACATGGCCTGCATCACGCGGCTGGCCTTCTCTTGGTCGGGATCGGCGAGCATGCGTAAGAGTACCCGCGGCGTGACCTGCCAGTAAACCCCGAACCGGTCGGTCAACCATCCGCAGGGCTGCTCCTTGCCGCCATCGGCGATAAGGGCGTTCCAATAATAGTCCGTCTCCGCCTGATCTGCGGTTTCGACGAGGAAGGAGAAGGCTTCGTTGTAGGGCACCCGCGAGTTGGCGTTCAAAGCCGCAACCGGCAAACCGGCCAGCGTGAACCGAACGACGGACAGTTCAGGATCGGGCAATAGGATGCGTTCGATGACCGTGGACCCATTGAAGACCGACAGGTAGAACGCCATGGCCTCCTCGGCCTGGCCCTGGAACCAGAGATGAGGATAGATCTTCATTTGCCTTCTCCTTGGCTGGCGGTCGCAGACCGGGGGCGGATTGTCCCGCCCCAGTCGCGTTCGAAGCCGATGTCATCCAGACGGCGGGCCGAAAGGCGCGCGATACGCCGCATGGCAAGGTGAAGGTGAACCGCATCCATTGACCGGGCCGCCAGGCGTGCGACGAACGCGAACAACGATGTCAGCGCCTCTCGGGCATCGGGCGCGGAAACCGGCACAAGGCTGCGGCACGGAGCGTCGCAAGTGTGAATGATACTCACAGCGTTTTTCCTTCTCAAATCGCGCCCCCGGGGAGCAGCCGTTGAATTCAAATCCATGAGGAAAAACCTGCGGCAAAACCGGCTGGACGACAAACGAGTAATCGTCGATGATTTGTGATCAATGCTCACAGGTGTTCGATGGCCCGCAAACTTCCTCCGCTGACGACGTTGCCAGCCTTCGATGCTGCTGCCCGACATTTGAGCTTCACCCGGGCGGCCGCGGAATTGAACCTGACGCACGGGGCGATCAGCCGAGCCGTGCGCAATCTCGAGGAGATGCTGGGCGTCCGGCTTTTCGAGCGCGGCACCCGTTCTGTCCGGCTGACTCGGGAGGGGGTGGCCTACGCCGCCGAAATCGGCGCGGCGCTGGACCGCGTGGGTATCGCGACCATTGCAGCGACGGCCTCGAGATCAGCCGGTGTCCTCAATGTCAGCACCTCGGACGGCTTTGCAGGTCGGTGGCTTGTACCCCGCCTTCACAGGTTTCACCGTATCCACCGTGAAATCGATGTGCGTCTTTCGACGTCCGGGACGCTCACCGATTTCATCCGCGATGGCATCGACATCGCAATCCGCTACGGCGAGGGCAATTATGACAAGGTCGTATCGGAACTTCTGGCGGAAGAAGATGTCAGCCCCGTCTGCAGCCCGGAACTCCTGAAGGCAGACCGCCCGCTACGCAGCCCGGAGGACCTCCGGCACCACAGGCTCATTCACGACAATTTCCGTATCGACTGGGCGACTTGGCACCAGGCCGCCGGCCTGTATGGCATCGACCACACCGCCGGCATAAAATTCGAATCCGCCGCCTATGCCGTGGAGGCCGCGGTGCAGGGTGAAGGCGTGCTTCTCGGCAGGAGCGCGCTCGTATCGGCGGACCTTGCAGCGGGACGTCTGGTGCGGCCCTTCGACCTTGCTCTCAAATCGCGCTGGAGCTACTACGTCGTCTATCCGGAAAGCGCGCTGCGGCACCAGAAAATCAGGGCGTTCCGGGACTGGCTGTTCAGCGAGATGGCGGCAGGTCAGTAGCACCCATACGTTGTGCAACGCATCGGTGAGAGCCGGCCGGACAGGGTAATTGTCGAGGTGAACGAGGGCTTCCTCTTGAAGGAGTATCGCTTCCCCTTGCGAGCGGCCAAAATGTGCCAGGCGGTCGCGTGCTTTATCTGTCGCTGCGGAACACGGCTTTCCTTGGCCGCACGCCATCGCTGCGGGTAAGCTCCCTCGACATCCCCCAACACTTTGCGCTAGCTCGGCAACGCGTCGCCGGCGACCAAATAGGACTATCGGTGCGTGGCGTGTCCTCATGGATTTCGTTCGACGTCTCCTCCAGGCTGCGCCGACATCGGCTGGTTCAGTTCAGCGGGGGTCAATCGCTCGAACGCATTCTGTTCAGGGCGAAACGCCCAGACCAGCGTGATCGAGAGAGCGACGAGGAGGACCGACAGCGTCAAGCGACCGGTCATATAGCGTCTCCTTTCGTCGCCCCGCCCTCGTTTTCCCACACCTGAAGACCTGTATCGTCCGCGGCTTGGCGCGGATGATACGCTCTGTGTTCGAGACCATGCAGCATGAAGGACGGTTCAATGAGGCCGGCCTTGAACTGACCGATCACGAACATCGCGGCGGAGCGACTGCGCTTCGTCTCCGCTCCTCCTCCGGCAAGCCGGTAACCCGAACGCTTCAGAATGTCGCGAAGCATTCTTATGTCTGCGGCATCCATATATTGTTCTTGATAGATGGAAGACATGCCACCCTCCTTTCGCATTGGGTGGTTTGTGCGCGTCTTGCACTCTGCCTGTCAGTGGATAGATTTATGGTGCGAGGCGGGTTTCAGCGCTCCACCTTCATTCTCCCATTCCTGCAGATCATTTTCACCAGATCGCAAGTGCACGCTGATCGGACGGAAGCCCGCCCTGGGAACAAGCGGCAGGCCTTGTATGGCATACCGCGGCAGTAGGGAGGCAAAGAGGACCTTGTACTTCATGGGGCGACCGAAACACTGTTCCAGATGCTCCGCCAGAGCATGCGGCGCGACTTCGCCGGAGAGGACCAGCTGCATCAGCAATTTGGTGGCCGTATTGAATTTTTGCCGATCTTCGGCAAGGACATCGGGACTGTAGCCCGCAATGCGCAGCACGGACCGGATCATTTCCATCTCGCGCAATGAGATTTCAGGCGTTCTCGTATCGGAAGACATGTCGTCCTCCTTGGATTGGGGCCAGGGTAACCAACCCTCACACAGCAGTGCCCGGAACCATGGCTGCTGAAGAAACCAGTGTGAGCCCCCTCCGCACCATTAGCAAGGTAAATCAGAGATGCTGCCTCTGAGGGCAGTAAAATCATCCCATGTTGAGGAGACACACTGGCGGCCATGACGCACGATTAGCCCCGAAGGAGAGGCAGAGTAATCTCTGTTGAATAACGATCGGAATTGACCCAGTTTTTCATTTGGCATCGCCCCATCTAAAGCGACGCAAAGGCTTGGGATCGAAAGTAGTTTTATTGCTGCGCGTGGATCACGATAAACTGACAAACTGGGTCAAATTCTGGAAATATCCAACAACTGGGCAACAAGCGCAAAGAGTTTTGGCCAGACGCCGAAGGCTGTTTCGACCGTAGCTTGGAGAAGCTCTCCAAGCATTTTGATAGTTTGAGACAGATTAAAGCGATATGCAGCGACGAGAAGGTGGTTGCGTGCCGAACGTTTTTGGCTCCGCGAATGATTTGCTCTTGAACGGGATCGAACCGAAGACCAGAAGCCAACGTCAGTTCTCGTGGAAAACCGTGCCGGATCAATCGGTCGTAGATATCGCCACGGCATCGACACCCAGGCATTGATGGGGATCGAGCAATCTCAGGCTACACCATTTCGGAAGCCACTGTCGGTCGCTTTCCAGCGAATAGATCGCGCTTCCCACGGCTGAACGAGCCCGTGCTCCACGATCAGCATGACACCCACGAAAGCTAGAGAATACGCGATCACATGCGCGGTTTGGAATTGCTGGAAATAGAGGTGAATGCGAAAGCCGATGCCGTTGGACCGGCCGAGGAATTCGACGACGAGGACGATCTTCCAGATGACGGCGATCCCGTTGCGCGCGGCGACGGCCAGCCATGGTGCGAGTTGCGGCAGGATGAGATGCCGAAGCCGCTCCTGGGGCGAAAGACAGGCAACGAATGCCAGGTCGTCGAGGGCCGGGTCGAAGGACGTCACGCCCTGGCGCACGGTGACCATGACCATTGCCGTCTTGTTGAGGGTCACCGCGACGATCGCCGCTAGCTCGTTGAGGCCGATCCACAGATAGCAGAGCACGATCAGAACCAGCGCCGGCAGGTTCATGAAGATCGTCACCCACGGATCGGCCCAGCGGTTGAGCGCCCTGTGGCGGCCGAGCAGGAAACCCAGCAGCGAGCCCGCCGCCATGGCAAGCCCGAACGAGACCGCCACGCGCAAGAGTGTCGCCATCAGTTCTTTCGGCAAGCGTCCGGCAACCGTTTCAGACCAGAAGACACGCGCGACCTCGACAGGCCCCGGCAGGACGGTCGGGTCGGCCTTCAGCATGGCGAGTGTTGCCCAGAACAGCCCGAACAGGCCGAGTGAAAGAAGGAACACGCTCCCCTGCAAGCGATCGTCGAGGCTCTTCTCAGACATGCGAATTCTCCCGAACCGAATATAGCCGCCACGGTTGCCACCCGATCCGCGACCTTGGTCGTATGGCGGCCTTTCGCCTGGCGCGTAGAGATCGGGTTGGGAGGATCGCGGCATGAGACGACGCTTTGCCCTGCTGAGCTTTCTCGTTTTCAGCCTGCTCGCCTGCGCCGGGATGGCGGGCGCAGCACCGCTCGATCGCGATGCGCTTGCAGGCCTGATCGTGCCGCCCTACGCGCTCGGCGAGCCGGTGAATGAAAAGGGCGTGTGGACGCTGCTGAATTCCGGTGGCGCGGAGGCGGGTTACGTTTTCGAGACCGGTCCGCTGGCGCCGCTTCCGGGCTTTTCCGGCGCTCCCATCAACATGCTCGTGACGATCGACCGCGATGGCCGCTTTCTCGATGTGCGCCTTATTGCCCACAACGAGCCGATCTTCGTTTCCGGCCTGGGCGAAGCGCCGCTGCGCGCATTCCTCGAACAATATCGCGGCCATTCGATCCGGGAAGCGCTCGTTGTCGGCACGCCGTATGGCGAGGCCGGCGGCGGCTCCGATCTCGTCTATCTCGACGGGGTGACGAAAGCCACGGCCTCCGTTCGCATCGCGCACGAGTCGATCCTCGCCGCAACGCTCGCCGTCGCGCGCGAGAAGATGCAGGGCGTGGCGAGCGGCCCGCCGGTGCACCCCGATCCATCGATAGACGAGACATTCGACTGGGCGGAACTGGTCAAGCGAGGGTTGGCCCGGAACCTGAAGGTAACCAACGCCGAACTCGACGACGGCTTCAAGACGACGATCTGGGCGCGCGACGATCCCGAGGCGGCGGATGATCCGCAAGGCCTGTTCCTCGATCTGTGGGTGGTCGACATCGGTCCGCCGTCCATCGCCCGGGCCGTCCTGAGCGAGGAGAGTTTCGCCGATCTTCAACGCCTGCTGCGCGTATCGCCGGACGACGAGCCCATGCTCATCATCGATGGCGGCCGCCACGGGCTGGTGTCGGCGGATTTCGTGCGCAACACGGCGCCGGACCGGCTTGCGGCCGTGCAGGACGGCCTGCCGGTCGCCCTTCGCGATGCCGACATGATGGTCGAGACGCGGCGGGATGTGCCGCAGGGCACGACGATGGTCCTGAGGATCGACCGGCGCCTCGGTTTCGACCCCACGCGCGACTGGATACTCTCCGCCCAGGCCGTGCGCGCCCACGGCATGCTGAAGCCGGAAATGGGCTCGGTCCATTTTCCGCTCGACTTGAAGGCCGACCCCGCTTTCTTCCTGCGCCCGCAAACGTCAAAGGCGCTGCCACCCTGGCAGGCCGCGATCGTCGATCGAAAATGGGACGTTGCCGGGCTTGGCATCCTGCTTGCGGGATTGATCGGCGCAGTCGGCCCCGGCATGCACCGGCTCGCCGCGCCGACGTTGCTGCGCCCGGCACGGCTGGCCTTTCTGGGCCTGATGATCGGCTTCGTGGGCTGGTGGGGCCAGGGCCAGCTTTCGATCGTTACGCCACTCGCGGCACTTCGGGCCGCAAATAGCGGCGGCAGCCTGGCGGTCCTGCTCTACGATCCCTTCTCCCTCATGGTCTGGGGCGCCTCCATCCTTGGATTTGTCTTGTGGGGACGCGGCCTGTTCTGCGGATGGCTCTGCCCGTTCGGCGCCATGCAGGAATTCGCCCATCATGCCGGCCGCCTGCTTCGGCTGCCGCAATGGAACCCCTCACCGATCTGGGACAGACGGTTGAAGGCTGGCGCATGGATTTCGCTCGCCGGCCTGGTCGCCGTCACCTTTCTCGCACCCGAAAAGATTGAAACCGCAGCCGAGATCGAGCCCTTCAAGACGGCGGTCACCACGCTCTTCCAGCGCGAATGGTACTACGTCGCCTATGCCGTCTTCTGGCTGCTCCTCGCAGCAACGACCTTCAAGGGTTTCTGCCGCTATGTCTGCCCTCTCGGCGCGGTCATGGCGCTCGGCGGCCTGTTGCGCACCCGCTCCTGGATACCCCGCCGCGCCGAATGCGGCTCGCCCTGCCAGCTCTGCCGCGTGCGCTGCCCCTACGGCGCCATCCGCAAGACGGGCGAGATCGCCTACAGCGAATGTTTCCAATGTCTCGACTGCGTTTCGATCCACGACGACGCGCAGCAATGCGTGCCGTTGGTGCTGGCGCAACGAAAGCGCCCGCCGATTCAGGCGCTTGCCAAGGTGGAGGCATCAGCATGAAGCGACGGCGGTTCCTGTTCATCGCCGCGGCGGCTGCGTTTTCCGGCGCCGCGCGCGCTGAAAACACGACCTGGCAGACAGACATGCTTGGCGGCACGGTACGGGTGGATCTGCGCGGCACGCGCGGCCTTGCGCAGGATATTGTCGGACGGATCGGCAGCACGATTGCCGAAGTCGAGGCAGCGGCCAGCCTGTTCAAAACCGGTTCCGCCCTCAGCAGGCTGAATGCCGCAGGCCATCTGGACGATCCGCCGCCAGCCCTTCTCGATCTCCTACGCCTCGCCAACCACGTCCATCAGGCAACGGCCGGTCGTTTCGACCCGACGGTGCAGCCCCTCTGGCGCGCGCTTGCCCAAGCACGCGACGTCACCGAAGCACAGGCCGCGATCGGCTGGGAGCGGGTGCGCATCGAACCATCCATCCAGCTTGCTCACGGCCAAGCGCTGACCTTGAACGGCATCGCGCAGGGCTACGCGGCTGATCGGGTCCGCCGCCTGCTGCTGGAAGAAGGCTATGCGCAGGCCTTCGTGGACATGGGGGAGTTTGCCGCCATTGGCGGCCCGTTCAGCGTAGCCGTCGAAGATCCTGCCCTAGGCCAGATCGCCACGCGGCGCCTCGCCGGCAACGCCATTGCGACCTCAAGCCCTTCGGCCATGATGCTCGGCACGGGCTTCCATATTCTGGGACCCCGTGGTGAGCGCCCCTGCTGGTCGACTATCTCGGTGGAGGCAGAAAGTGCCGCCATGGCGGACGGCTTTTCGACCGCCTTCTGCCTGATGACACGCGATGAAATCCGCGCGACCCTGCGCCGTGTTCCCGGCATCACGCGCGTCACCGCGGTCGATGAGGCCGGCGATGTTTCAACCTTCTGAGCCTATCGTTCGGGCGGCGTGAAGGTCAGGCCATGCGCCTCGAAAACACGCGAGATTTCCCCGCTGGCAAGCGCCTTTTCGATTGCCTCGTCGACGGCATAGGCGAGGTCCTTGTGCTGGAAATTCACACCCACGCCAATCGTCCAGCTGCCACGCGCGAAGCCGACAAGCGGCGGAGAATGGACCTTCAGCCCGGCATCCGGATGGCGCACGAGACCGGATTCCAGCTCCGCGCGAGGCCCCATCGCCGCCTTGGTGTCGCCGTCCGCCAGGCCGTCCATCGCCGCTGCGGTCGAGCGATAACGGTGGATCTTGTCGACCGGGCCGATCAGGGACGTGAGGTAAAAGTCAGAGATCGCGTCGTTTTCGACCGCCACCGCATCGAACCGGAAGAAGGGCGGGGTCGGCGCCTTCTCTTCGTAGTCGGACGCACGATAGGCGATGGCGATGCTTTCCTTGGCGTATTTCCCGGTAAAACTCACCTGCTCGATGCGGCAGACGAGCGCGCTGTCATAGGGCACATGCAGCATCACGTCGCTGACCCGCCCACCGACGGCGGCGCCCTTCCAGACATAATTCAACAGATCGGCTTCGAGATTCTCGCCGGCCGCGACAAGGCGGAACTTCGCCTCGACGCCGAGGGCCTTCGCAACCAGACGGCCGATCTCGATATCCACGCCGACCGCCTTGCCCTTCTTTTCATAGGACCACGGGGCATAGTTCTCGTAGACGGCGAACTCGATCCAGCCGTCTTCGATGATCCGGTCGAATTCGCGCCCGACATCCTGCGCGAAAGTGTTCTGCGGCTTGGCCTGGGGCACATAGTCCTCGCAGCGCGCGAAGGCGCCCCCCGGAAGGGCGACGCCGAGGACCATGGCCAGAAATGCACGGCGCAACATGGCAGGTTACTGCGTGGCCGAAAGGCCGACCGTCAGCACCTCGGCCGCCTTCTTCCAGCTTTCCGGCTTGTCCGAGAGGATGCGCGCAGCCTCATAGGTGACGCTGTCGGCAACCGGCGCGCCGGATGCGGTCTTCACTTCGGTCGCGATCGTCTCCAGTTCCTTCTTGATCGCGCCCGTATCGGCCACCTTGCCGCTGCCGAGTTCGTCGCGGATTTCATGGAGGCGCTTTGCGTGGGCGTCGAGCGCGCCGTCCTCCGGCCGTGTCTCGACATAGGTGCGGATCGCCCAGGCGGCCTTCTGGCCCAGAATGTCGCCGAAGGCCGGCATCTTGGTCGTGCCGTCCTGCGTATAACCGTGCCGGAAGCGCTCCACGAACCACTCGTCGCCGACTTCTTCCGCTTCCAGAAAGCGCAGGTCCGGCGCAAGCCCGCCGGACACCGCACCCAAGCCATGACAGCGCGCGCAGTTCTGGGTATAGCCGGAGGCACCGATCTCGACGGCCTTCAACCAGGCCTCATGGCCGATCTTCGCCTCGCGATAGGGGTTTTCGGTCAACCACTCCTCGCCCACTTCGGGAAGCGCATCGGTATTGACCGGTTGCGGCGCGACATCGCCATGCGCAATCACCAGGCTCGTCGTCGCCATGAGAATGAATGCGGCGACCCCGCCGCGAATGATGTTGGCCGACATGCCGTCCTCCTTCGCATTTCCAACTGCGCATTTTGTAAGGCAGCACGGACGCAGCGCGATATTCGACCTAGGTCGCGGCGGCGCATGGCACCAAGGTCGTATTTCTAGCTCTCCCCCTTGGCGACATGGTTGTTGCGGGAGGATGCGACATGCGGGAATGCTTCAAAGGGAGCCGGAAAGGCTTGTGGCTTGCGGCTGCGGCTTTCTGCTGGGCGTCCTCAGCCGCAGCCGACATTGCCATATCGATGACCTATCTCCGCCAGGAGATGCAGGCGCCGCCGGTGCTTTCCAATCTCGATCCGATTCCGGAGGACCGCGGCATTGCCGGCGCCGAGGTGGCGCTGACCGATACCAAGACCACCGGCACCTTCATGGGCCACGACTACAGCCTCGCATTGCTCTCGGTCGAATCCGATGGCGACTTCCTCGACGCCGCCCGCAAGGCGCTTGCCACGTCCAAGATCCTGTTCATCGACGCGCCGCCGGAAGGCATTCTCGCCGTGGCCGACCTGCCGGAAGCCAAGGGCGCGCTGCTCTTCAACGTCTCATCCGGCGCGCGACGGCTGCGGGACGCCGACTGCCGCGCGAACGTGCTGCACACCATGGCGGAAGATGCCATGCGCGCGGATGCGCTGATGCAGGTGCTGAAGGCGCGGCGCTGGACCCGCACGGTGCTAATCGCTGGACCGAAGCCGGAGGACCGCGCCTTCGCCGACACGCTGCGCGCCTCCGCGCAAAAATTCGGCGTCGAAATCCTTGCCGCGAAGGACTGGACGTTCGACACGGACCTGCGGCGCGCCGCCGGCCAGGAAATCCCCCTCTTCACCCAGGATTTTCCCGACCATGACATCCTGCTGATTTCCGACGAGGCCGACGATTTCGCGCGTTACGTTCAGGACAATACCTGGCTGCCGCGACCGGTCGCGGGCTCCGATGGCCTGCGCGGCGAGGGCTGGGCGACGGTGCTGGAACAATGGGCCGCCGTGCAGCTCCAGAACCGCTTCGAAAAGGCGGCCGGCCGCGAGATGGGCTCGCGCGATTACGCCGCGTGGACGGCGCTGCGCACCATCGGCGAGGCCGTCACGCGAACCAATTCCGCCGATCCCGCCGTACTACGCACCTTCATCCTCTCGGAAAAATTCGCGCTCGACGGCTTCAAGGGCCGCAGCCTCACCTATCGCGACTGGGATGGCCAGCTGCGCCAGCCGATGGCGGTGGTCAACGCCCGCGCGCTGGTCGAACTGGCACCACTCGACGGCTACCTGCACCAGACCAACGAAATGGACACGCTGGGCCTCGACCGGCCCGAAAGCACCTGCACTGCCTTTGGAGGATGAGATGAAATTTCCGGCCCTGCTGATCGCGCCCATGCTGGCCGCCATGCCGCTTCCGGCGATTGCCGGCGAGATCTGGGTGACGAACGAGAAGGACGACACGATTTCCGTGATCGACACGCTGACGCTGGAAATGGTGCGCACCATCAAGACCGGCGAGCGGCCGCGCGGCATCACCTTCAATTCCGACCACAGCCGCGTCTATATCTGCGCCTCCGACAGCGACACGGTCCAGGTCATGGATCCCGCGACCGGCGAGATCCTGCACGACCTGCCCTCCGGCGAGGACCCCGAGCAGTTCGTGCTCGCCCCGGACGACAAGCATTTATGGATCGCCAACGAGGACGATGCCGTGACGACGGTCGTCGATGTCGAGACCCGGCAGGTCGTGGCGCAGGTCAATGTCGGCATCGAGCCGGAAGGCATGGCGGTCTCGCCGGATGGCAAGATCGTCATCACCACGTCGGAAACGACGAACATGGCGCACTGGATCGACACCGGCACGAAGACGATCTTCGCCAACACGCTCGTCGATTCCCGTCCGCGCCATGCGGAGTTCGCCAAGGGCGGAACGGAGCTCTGGGTCTCGTCCGAAATCGGCGGCACGATCACCGTCTTCGACGTAGCCACGCAGGCGGAAAAGGCCAAGATCCGCTTCGAGATCACCGGCGTCAATGCCGACCTCGTCCAGCCCGTCGGCTTCGAGTTCACGCCGGACGGCAAGACCGCCTTCGTCGCCCTTGGCCCTGCCAACCATGTCGCGGTGATCGATGCCGATACGTTCGCGGTCAAGTCCTACGTCCTCGTCGGCCGGCGGGTCTGGCACCTCGCCTTCTCGCCGGACCACACGCAGCTTTTCACCACCAACGGTGTCTCCGGCGACGTGACCGTCATCGACGTCGCCTCGCTGGAACCCGTGAAATCCATCAAGGTCGGGCGCTTCCCCTGGGGCGCGGCGAGCCGGCCATAAGAGTCGAAGAGGAGGACATCATGAAAAGAGCAATCCTGACCGCCATCGCGCTTGTCGCCGTGCCGTTCGTGGCGCTGGCGGACGACGACGACAACAAGGCCGAAGCCGGCATGGGCCTTGCCGGCATCCTGTCCAAATCCAATCGCGAAGCGTTGCCCGAACTTACCCTGTCGGCAGGCCAGCCGGTTGCCAAGGGCGCGCTGACGCTGAAATCCGGCAAATATTACACGCTGGAAATCAAGGCGGACGGCAGCCAGGAACTGGCGCTGGAGGGGGCCGGTTTCTTCCGCGCCGTCTGGGTCAACGAGATCGTCATCGAGGGCATCGAGATCCGGCCGCTCGGCGTCGATTCCATCGAATTCGACGAGGCGGGCGAAGCGGAGATCAGCTTCATCGCGATCAAGCCGGGCAGTTATCACCTCAAGGTGCCCGGCAGCACGGGCGATACGCAACAGGTCTCGATCACCATAGAATGAGCAACACATGAGCGGCTTGACGGTAGAGGATATCAGCCACGACTGGGGCGCCCGGCGCGCCCTCGACGGCGTGTCCTTTACCGTCGAACGCGGCCGTTTCTGCGCCCTGCTCGGGCCGAACGGCGCCGGGAAATCGACGCTGTTCGGCATGCTGACACGGCTCTTCACGCCGCGCACGGGCCGCATCGCGATCGCCGGCCACGACATGGCCCGCGCGCCGCGCGCCGCCCTTGCCGGCATGGGCGTCGTGTTCCAGGCTTCGACGCTCGATCCGGACCTGACCGTCAGGCGCAACCTGCTTTACTTCGCAGCCCTGCACGGGCTTTCCGGGCGGGAGGCGGAGGCGCGCGCCATGGCGGCGCTCGAAAGGCTCGGCATGGCGGAACGCGCGGAGGAGAAGGCCGCAAGGCTGAACGGCGGCCACCGCCGGCGCATGGAAATCGCGCGTGCCCTCATCCACCGGCCCGACGTGCTGCTGCTGGACGAGCCGACGGTCGGACTGGACGCAGCCTCGCGCGCCGCCATCACGCAGCACGTGCACGACCTTGCGGCAGGTGGGCTGACGGTGCTCTGGGCGACCCATCTGGTGGATGAAGTGCGCCGGCAGGACCGGCTCGTCATCCTTCACCACGGCCGGGTGCTGGCCGATGGCGAAGCCGGAGACATTGGCGGTACGGATTTGACCGGCCGATTTCTTGCGCTCACGGGAGATCGGCCATGACTGCGGAGGCATTTCCAACCGTGGCTTCTGCACCCACCGGGTTCTTCAGATCGCACCCCTTCATCGCGCTGCGCGCGATCATCCACCGCGAGGCGCTGCGGTTTCTCGGCCAGCGCGGGCGATTGATTGCAGCGCTTGTGCGGCCGCTCGTCTGGCTCTTCGTCTTCGCCGCCGGCTTCCGGGCGGCGCTCGGTCTTTCGATCACCCCGCCCTACCAGACCTACATCACCTACGAGATCTATATCGTGCCCGGGCTGGTGGGCATGATCCTGCTGTTCAGCGGCATGCAGTCCTCGTTGAGCCTCGTCTATGACCGCGAGATGGGATCGATGCGGCTGTTGCTGACGGCGCCGTTGCCGCGCTGGTGGCTGCTGTTCTGCCGGCTTCTCGCCGGCAGCCTGATCGCCATGCTGCAGGCCTATGCCTTCCTGGCGATCGCCGCACTCTATGGCATTCGTTTTCCATTGCTCGGCTACCTGGCCGCAGCGCCGGCAATGGCCGCAAGCGCCATGATGCTGGGCGCGCTCGGGCTGCTCCTCTCCTCCTTCATCCGGCAGCTCGAAAACTTTGCCGGCGTAATGAACTTCGTTATCTTCCCGATGTTCTTCCTCTCCTCCGCGCTCTATCCGCTGTGGAAAATGGCCGAGGCCTCTCCAAGACTGCGGGACCTATGCGCGCTGAACCCCTTCACCCATGCCGTCGAACTCATCCGCTTCGCGCTCTACGCGAAGGGCAACCTGACATCGCTTGCCGTCACGCTCGCCGCTTTCGCCGTCTTCGGCCTTATCGCTGTCTGGGGCTACGATCCCGCCCGCGGGCTTACCGCGCGCAAGGCCTGACCAGGGCCGCAAAGGAGAACTGCCATGCGCCTTGCCACCCTCGCCGCCGGCCTTCTGCTGATATCCGCCAACACCGCCTTGTCCCAGACGGAGACCGATGCCGGCGGCACGCTCAATCCGGAAGAGCTGACGCTCAACCGCGTCATGAAGGACGTGGCGGAAGGGCGGACGAGCATGACCATCTGCGCGACCGGCTACTACATCACCAAATCGGGCCGCCACGAAATGGCGCGCGAGCTTTTCGAGCGTTGCGCCGCAGCCGGCTGGACGCATGCCATGACATGGATGTCGCAGCTTGACGACAACGGCCTTGGCGGCCCGGAAGACCCTGATACGGCGGCCGAGTGGGACCGCCGGGCCGCGGAGGCCGGCGATCCGATCGGCAAGCTGAACTACGGGCTCGACCTGATGCGCGGCCGCGGCGTCGCGGAGAACCGCGCGCTCGGCCGTCAGTATATCGACGAGGCGGCCCGCAGTGGCCTTCCTACCGCAAAGCGCCTGCGCGCCGCCGACTACGACCTCGATGTCGTGACGCCGGACGCCGACAACTGGAAATACGCCCCGGCCTTCTGATCCTCCTCGACGATCCGCGCGGGACGTCCCTCAAGCCGAAGGATGCGCCCGGCAAGCCGCTCCGCCTCCACGCGGACATGGGTGACGAGCAGGGTCGCGCAGGGCCGCTTCGCGATCAGCCGCTCGAAAAGGCCCATCATTTCGCCGGCAAGCGCCGGGTCCAGGCTGACAAAGGGCTCGTCCATCAGGAGAAGATCGGGCTTGGAGGCAAAGGCTCGCGCCAGGGACAGGCGCCGCTGCTGGCCGAGGGAAAGCATGCCGGGAAAACGTTCGCCGAGACCGCCGAGCTCTACGGCCTCAAGCCAGTGCCGCGCCTCTTCAGGGGAGATGCGCGCGACGATGGTGAGGTTTTCGATCGCGGTCCGCCAGGGTAGCAGAACCGGCTCCTGGAACACCATGGCAAGCCGCGCAGTGCCCTCCCGTCGGCCGCGAAAACCGCGATCGAGGCCGGCGACGACGCGCAGCAGCGAGGTTTTCCCGACGCCGGAAGGCCCGGTCAATGCCACCGTCTCGCCCGGGGCCAGCGAAAGCCTCATCGGGCCGAGCACACCGCCCGGCCCGCCGCGTTGAAGGTCGAGCGTGAGGACGGACTCAACTGCCGGGGTGGTGGAAGACGCCATCGGGCAGCTCTTTCAGGTCGCCGACCAGATCGGCGCCGCCGAGCTCGGTCATGATGGCCAGCATGCGTGCGGCCGCCTTTTCGTCCACCGCGCGCCTTTCCGGCGTGCCCGCGAGGAAACCCGCCTTCAGCGCCTCGAATTCCGCATCGGTCTCCGCCCGCATCATCGGCCGGATACGCTCCCAGGCGGCTGGATCATTGGAAAGCCTTTCCTTCGCCTGGCGCGAGGCGGTGGCGATCGCCTCGCCCAGTCCGGGATGGCTCTTCAGGATGTCGCCCCGCACCACGTAGCCGATCAGCGGTGTTTCCGGATCGAGGCCGAGGGCTCTCGCGGCCTCCTCGACGCCGACCAGCGTGCGCATGCCCGCCGCCTGCATCCGTGCGCCAAAATTCCAGAAGTTCAGGGCGCCCTGCACCTCGCCGTCGAGCGCGGCCTTGTAGATCAACGGCGGCGCGCCGAAGACCTGCTCGGTCGTGCCGGAAAGATCGAAATGCTCCACCTTCTGCGCATAGGCACGCAGGATCAGCCAGCTCTTGTCGATCGGGCTGCCGGCGACGCCGATCTTCTGGCCCTTCAGGTCGGAAAGGCTTTTCGCCGTGCTGTCCGCCGGCACCATCAGGCCGCCGACCGCACGCGAATAGGGAATGAACACGACGTCGCGGCCGGCGGCCCGCTCCCGCGCCACCCAAAGCCAGTCGGAGACGATGACGTCCACCTCGCCCCCGACGAGCGCAATCTGGGCCGCGGGAGCGCCGGCAATGTCCATCACCTCCATGGTAAAGCCGTTCGCCGTGTCGAAACCGTAGTGACGGATCGTATCGACTTCCCAGTTTACGGTGCCCGAAAGCTGGAGCGCGGCGCGCACGACAGTCGGCTCGGCGAGCGCCGGCAGGCTGGACATAACCGCGGCAAATGCCACTCCGACAAGCGATTTCAGGATTGTCATGGGCTCTCCTCCCCCTGTTCCAGCGATGCTATCCGCCGCCGCCACGGCCCGATATACGACCTATTGGGGGTCCCCAAAGACATCGGGGTCTCGGCATTACGACCAAGGTCCAATTCATCCGTTGCAAGAGTGAGCAGATGATCCACGCCATGAAGCCCGCATCGATCTGCGGGCAGGGAGTGGGAGGATGCCATGAGGAGTCTCGTTCTGGCCGCGGTTGCGGCCATTGCCTGTGCGGGTGCCGTGCAGGCCGGCGTAACGGAGGAGGATCTCGCAAAGGACGCCGAAACCGCCGCCGACGTGCTGACCAACGGCATGGGGCGCGGCCTGCAGCGCTTCTCGCCGATGGAGACGCTGAACACGAAGAACGTCAAGAACCTGCTGCCGGCCTGGGCGTTCTCGCTCGGCGGCGAAAAGCAGCGCGGCCAGGAAAGCCAGCCGATCATCTATGACGGCATGATGTATATTACCGGCTCCTACAGCCGCCTCTACGCCATCGACATCAAGACCGGCAAGGAAGTCTGGCAGTACGATGCCCGCCTGCCGGAAGGCATCCTGCCCTGTTGCGACGTGGTCAACCGCGGCGCGGCGATCTTCGGCGACAACATCTTTTTCGGCACGCTCGATGCCCGCCTCGTGGCGCTCAATCGCAAGACGGGCGATGTCGTCTGGAACAAGAAGATCGCCGACTACAAGGAAGGCTACAGCTATACCGCTGCCCCACTGATCGTGAACGGCCTCGTCGTCACGGGCAATTCCGGCGGCGAATTCGGCGTCGTCGGCGAGGTGCAGGCGCGCAATGCCGAGACCGGCGCGCTTGTCTGGACCCGGCCCGTGATCGAAGGCCACATGGGCACCTTCAAGGGCAAGGAAAGCACGATGACCGGGACGCTGAACGCGACCTGGCCCGGCGATATGTGGAAGACCGGCGGCGGCGCGACCTGGCTCGGCGGCTCCTATGACGAAGACACGAAGACGCTCGTCTTCGGCGCCGGCAACCCCTCGCCCTGGAACAGCCACCTGCGCGGCGCCGGCAAGCCGGTGGACGGCAACAAGGGCGACAACCTCTATGCCGCATCGCGCATCGGCATCGATCCGGAAAACGGCGAGATCAAGTGGCACTTCCAGACCACGCCGCGCGAAGGCTGGGATTTCGACGGCGTCAACGAGGTCGTGCCCTTCGTCGACAAGGACGGCAACAAGCGCTTCGCAACGGCGGACCGCAACGGCTTCTTCTACGTGCTGAACCGCGAGGACGGCAAGTTCGTCTCCGCCCATCCCTTCGTGAAGAACATCAGCTGGGCCAAGGGCATCGATGAGACGGGCCGCCCGATCTACAACGAAGACAACCGTCCGGGCGATGCCGCTGCCGCCGCCGATGGCGCCAAGGGCCAGCAGGTCTTCGCGGTGCCGTCGTTCCTCGGCGGCAAGAACTGGATGCCGATGGCCTACAGCCCGAAGACC
This sequence comes from Shinella kummerowiae, assembly GCF_009827055.1. Classification (GTDB taxonomy): domain Bacteria; phylum Pseudomonadota; class Alphaproteobacteria; order Rhizobiales; family Rhizobiaceae; genus Shinella; species Shinella kummerowiae. The sequence continues at coordinate 41,690 of NZ_WUMK01000011.1, read as the reverse complement.
GGCCTGTTCTACGTTCCCTCCAACGAGTGGGGCATGGACATCTGGAACGAGCCGATCAGCTACAAGAAGGGTGCCGCCTATCTCGGCGCTGGCTTCACCATCAAGCCGCTCTTCGAGGACCATATCGGCAGCCTGAAGGCGATCGACCCCAATACCGGCGAGATCAAGTGGGAATACAAGAACGGCGCTCCGCTCTGGGGCGGCGCGATGACCACCGCCGGCGGCCTCGTCTTCTTCGGCACGCCCGAAGGCGATTTCGTCGCCCTCAACAACGAGACCGGCGAGGAGCTCTGGAAGTTCCAGACCGGCTCCGGGATCGTCGGACAGCCGGTGACCTGGGAACAGGACGGCGAGCAATATGTCTCGGTGATTTCCGGCTGGGGCGGCGCGGTTCCGCTCTGGGGCGGCGAAGTGGCCAAGAAGGTCAACTATCTCAACCAGGGCGGCATGGTCTGGACCTTCCGCCTGCCAAAACAGCTCGCAGCGCTGGACTGAGACGACAAGCCGGGCGGAAACGCCCGGCTTCCTGCTTTCTGCACGGGCCAACAAGGCCGATGAAGACGGACGAAATCAATGCTAAGCTATCGCCAGCCCTTTCGGGAATTTCGCATGATGCCAGTCCCAGCCCCCGACAAACCCGTGCGCACGCTGAAATCGGCGCTGATCGTCGACGATCACCCGCTGTTCTGCGATGCGCTGGCGATGACCTTGACCGGTCCGGTCGGCATTCCGGACGTCGAGGCCGTCGGTGCGCTTGAGGCAGCACTTGCGAGGCTGGAGACCGGCCCGCTGCCCGACGTGGTGGTGCTGGACCTCAACCTTCCCGACGTCAACGGGCTCGATGGGGTGGTGCGCCTGCGCCGCGCCCTGCCGGACACGCCGATTGTCGTCGTCTCGTCGCTCGACGAGATCCGCGTCGTGCGGGCAGCACTCAAGGCCGGCGTCAATGCCTTCGTCCCCAAACATGCCTCCCGCGAAGAATTCCGCGAGGCGTTCGCCGTCATCGCGCGCGGCGAAATCCATGCGAGCCGCATGGCGCTCGAAGCTTCGGCTCCGACGCCATCCGAAGAAGCGGTGAGGCGGCTGGCATTGCTGACCCGCCAGCAGGCGCGCATCCTGCAACTCGTCTGCGCCGGGCGCATGAACAAGCACATCGCCTATGAGCTTTCCATCGCGGAAACCACCGTGAAGGCCCATGTCACCGCCATCATGCGAAAGCTCGGCGTGCAGACACGCATGCAGGCCGTGCTTTTCGCCCAGGAGGCAAGTTTCAACGTCATGGCGACCGATATCTGACAACGAACTGCGTGCTGGCGTCCGGTCATCATGGATGCTCTAAGCTTTAAGGCGGGGGAAACGGCGGAGGAGGCCATCACCCGTGGAGGAACAGTTCATCACGCGTGCGCTCGCATCGGCGCATGACGCCCATGCGGTCGAGAGGCTGGCATCAAGCCTCGGTCCCGGCCCGTTTTCGCTCGTCCTTTTGTTCGTCTCGCCGGAAGCCGACGTGCCCGGCATCGTTTCGGGCGCGGCAAGGGCCTGGCCGGATGCGCGCATCGCCGGCTGTACCACCGCCGGAGAAATCTCCGGCGCCGGCTATGAGGACGGAAGCATCGTCGCCATCGGTTTCCGTGCACGCCATTTCGCGGCCCAAACGCTGCTCATTCCGGATCTGTCGCAGCTTGCGGCAAGCGAGCTTTCGGAGGCGCTGCTGCATGTTAGGCAATCGCTCGCCCGCGATCACGGGCACCTGCCCGAAGAGTTCGCGCTGCTTTTCGTCGATGGGTTGTCGGCGCGCGAGGACGAACTTGCTTCGGTGCTCGCCGCCGGCACGGGCGCGATGCCGCTCATCGGCGGATCGGCCGGCGACGGCACGAATTTCCGCGAAACCCTCGTCTTCGACGGCAGGCGGCTTCTGGCGAATGCCGCGGTGATTTCCGTCATGCGCGGCGCCTGTCCGCTGCGGGCCTTCAAAATGGACCATATCAGGCCGACGGAGCGGCGCATGGTCGTGACGGAAGCCGACCCTGCCGCCCGCATCGTGCGAAAGATCAACGCCGAACCCGCCGTGCAGGAATATGCCCGTCTCATCGGCATGCAGCCGGAAAGCGTCGATACCCTCACCTTCGCGATCCATCCGCTTACCGTGCGCATGGGCGAGCGCCACCACGTGCGTGCTATCCAACGCGTTCTGCCGTCCGGCGAACTCCTGTTCTTTTCGGCGATCGACGAGGGAATGGTTCTCACGATTGCCGAACCGCACGATCTCGTGGACCACCTGGCGGGCGAATTGCAGGCCCTGAAGCAGCCCGGAAACCCCGTCGCCGTGCTTGCCTTCGACTGTATCCTGCGGCGCGTCGAGGCGCAGGAAAAACAGATGACCGGCCGCGTTTCCGAGCTTCTGCGGCATCATGGCGTGATCGGCTTTTCCACCTATGGCGAACAGATCGGCCCGATGCACATCAACCATACCATGACCGGTTTTGCCTTCTACCCGCCCGGCACGATCCTTTCGGGAAGCGATCCATGAACACACACCTGTCCGAAGGATTGCTCGACCCCGCCGATGGTGAGACGAAAAACCTCGAAAAGATGCTCGTCATCGCCGATGCCCTCATTCGCCATGTCGAGCAGAATTCCGGCGACAGGGGTGCGGCCTTCGAGCAGTTTCGCCGCGCCGCCGTTCTGGAGGACCGGGTGCGCCAGCGCACGCGCGACCTCGAAACCACGCTCAAGCAGCTCAACGACGCCAACAGCGCGGCCGAGCGGGCGAGACGCGATCTGTCCCAGGCCATCGAGGCGGTCGATGAAGGTTTCGCCCTTTTCGACCCCGCCGACATCCTCGTGCTGTGCAATTCCCGCTTCTGTCGCGACCTCACCGACGTTCGCCCGAAACTCTTTCCAGGCATCGCCTTTGCCGATTATGTGGAAATCGTCAGCCGTTCCACGATGCTGGCCTTTCCCAAAGGCGTGACGGTCAAGGCCTGGGCTGCGGAACGCATGCGCCTGCATCGGACCCGGCAGGTCTTCAATGTCGGGCTGACCGGCGACCGCTGGCTTCAGGTCAGCGAGCAGCGCACCGCCGATGGCGGCACCGTCATCCTCCAGACGGATATCACCGACATCATCCGCATGGAGCGCTCGGAACGCGGCAAGCTGCTTGACGATCAGGCCCGCATGATCCGCGCGACGCTGGAACATATCAACCAGGGCGTCGGCATCTTCGACGCAAACCGCCGGCTGGCCGGCTGGAACGGCCGTGTCGCGCAGCTTCTCGACATTCCGCCGCGGCTGCTGCGGCGGGGAACGCCGTTCGAATTGCTGGCGGACCGCATTGCCCGCTCGATCACCCTCAGCGACGGTTTTTCCGCCGATATGCTGCGCCAATGGATCGACGGCCGCCTGCCGCGCGAACCGCTGTCCTTCGAACTCCAGCACGTCTCGGGCATCATTCTCGACGTCTTTGCGCAGGAAATGCCGGGGCGCGGCTTCGTCATGTCGTTTGCCGACGTGACGCGCGAGCGCCTTGCCATTCACGCCATGATCCGCGCCAACAGCTCGCTGGAAGCGCGCGTGGCGGCGCGCACCGGGGATCTCGCCGCAGCGCTTGCCGAGGCCGAGCGCGCCAATTCCGCCCGCGTCCGCTTCGTCGCGGCGGCAAGCCACGATCTGCTGCAACCACTGTCGGCCGCAAAACTCTTCGTCGCGGCGGCGCGTGACGACGCGGGTGCCACGCCGATGTGCGGGACGCTGGAAAAGGCACACAATGCCCTTGTCAGCGTGGAGGGGATCCTCGGCGCCCTGCTCGACATCTCGCGCCTGGAAGCCGGCGGCGCTGCGGTCGATATCGGCCCGGTTCCCCTTTCCGTTCTGCTCAACCAGCTCACCGACGAATTCGCTCCCATCGCCGCCCGCAAGGGCCTGCAGCTCGACATCCTGCACTGCGGCCTCACCGTATCGAGCGACCCGACCTACCTGCGCCGCATCCTGCAGAACCTGATCAGCAACGCCATCCGCTACACGAGCAGCGGCCGTGTCCTCGTCGGGCCGCGGCGGGTGAAAGGGCATGTGCGCATCGAGGTGCATGATACGGGACCGGGTATAGCAGCCGACCAGCAGCAATCGATCTTCCGTGAATTCCATCGCATCCAAGGCTCCGCCTCGGCATCGGAGGGAATGGGGCTCGGCCTTGCGATCGTGGAAAGGGCCTGCGGCCTGCTCGGCCACCGGCTGGCGCTTCACTCGGAACCGGGGCGCGGCACCTGTTTCGCCGTCGATCTGGCCGTCGTCCCGCACCACGCCAAGCCGGCCTATCGGGAGACCGCGCCGGCGATACCCGAGGAGCCGGGCGACAATTCCGATCGCATCGCGCTTCTCGTGGAGAACGACGAGGACCTGCGCCGCGCCATCTCCCTGCTGCTGGAGCGGCGCGGGGTCAGCGTGCTCGAAGCGGCAAGCGGCGAAGAGGCGCTCTCCCTGCTGGAGGAAATCGGCATCGTGCCCGACCTTTACCTGATCGACCAGCAGCTCGACGGCACGCTCACCGGCATCGAAACCGTGCTGGCGCTGCATGCGGAATATGGCGAGCGCCCCACCCGCCTGCTCACCGCCAACCGTACGCCGCAGGCGCGGCTTGCCGCGGACGCCGCGGGCATCGAGGTCATGTACAAGCCGATCGCCGCGGACGCGCTGGAGGCCTTCGTGCTGCACGCGAGCTGACCCGGCACCAAGGTCGCATTGCGACACGGCGTGCCAGATGGGACATCCCTTCCACCCGAATTGGAGGAGGAAGGACATGAAGAAGCTACTCGCGGCAACCGCCCTGATGATCCTTGCAAGCGGTGCGGCACAGGCGGCCGAGCACGCCGTCAAGATGATGAACAAGGGCGAAAGCGGCGCCATGGTCTTCGAACCGGCCGCCATCGCGGCGGCACCCGGCGATACCATCCGCTTCATCCCGACGGACAAGAGCCACAATGTCGAGGGCATCAAGGGCATGCTTCCGGAGGGCGTAAAACCCTTCAAGAGCAAGGTGAACCAGGAATATGTCCTGACGGTCAGCGAGCCCGGCTTCTACGGCGTGAAGTGCTCGCCGCATTACAGCATGGGCATGGTCGCCCTCATCCGGGTCGGCGATGGCTCCCCCAATCTTGACGCTGCAAAAGCGGTGAAGCTGCCGAAGAAGGCGTCGGAGCGCATGACGGCTGCCTTCGATGCGCTGGCGGCAGCGGCGGTGAACTGACCCGATCGAGAGACCCGAGACCTTGGTCGCATTGTGAAGCCGGACGGACGGGCGCAGCCTGACAGGGTGAACTGTCCACGTTCTGGAGGAGAAACAAATGGCCTGGAAGAAACCCGTCGTCAAAGACATTGCCTGCGGTATGGAAATCAACATGTACGGCCCGTCGGAAGATGATCCGCGTCCCGAACATCCGTTCTGAACGGGGCGCTGTGCGTATCATCGTTCTCGGGGCAGGCGCCGGTGGCGGCCTGCCCCAATGGAACTGCGGCTGTGTGCAATGCGCCGCGGCGCGTGAAGGTCTGATCCCCGCGATGACGCAGAGCACGCTTGCCGTCGGATGATCTGCCAAGGCGTCGGACAAGGTTGCTTACCTCCGGCGACAATTCATTGCCGCGATACTAGCATTCATCCCGCAGAAAGAAAGAATAATAAACTATACTTTTGTAATCATGATTCAATTTGCGCAATGTCAATTCCGGATATATCGGTGAGAACACATCGAAGACATGAAACATTTCCAAAAAAGCGCTGCTAATTTAAAATCAATAGTACAGGAAACAAAAGCAATTCAGGATTTACTGAATAATGACGCGATAAAATAAACACCAAGGCGTCAGTCGCGGCCGCCATCCGCAAGCGCGGCAAGACCAGCCATGTCGCGCACCAGAAGCTTCTGCCGGCCGCCTTCAACGAGGCCTTGCGATTCCCAGGCGCTCAGGATGCGCGAGACGGTGTGCAGCGTCGTGCCGGTCATTTCGGCAATATCTTGCCGGGAGATCGGGAAATCGATGCGCACACCCTCGCCTTCCTTGCGGCCGGCCTGCTTGGAGAGCCGGAGCACGGCGTGCGCCACGCGGCGCTCCACCTCCTGCGTCGACATTTCGCGGATGCGGGTATGCGCTTCCTCCAGCCGCTGGCCAATCGTCTGCATGGCGCTGACGGCAAGCCGAGGGTTCTGCTCGACGAAATGCGGCCAGAGATCCGTCGGCCAGCCGAGGATGACGCTTTCCGTCGCGGCCTTCGCGGTGCCCGGATAATCCGAGCGCTGCAAGGCCTTGGCAAAGCCGAAGAGATCGCCGGGATGCACGACGCGCACGATGATCTGCTGGCCGTCCTCCGTCACCTGCGTCACCTTCAAGCGCCCGTGCAGCAGAAGGAAGAAGCTTGCTGCCTGCTGGCCCTGCTTGAAGACGGCGTCACCCTGCGGCACGCGGCGCGCGGCCGCGTGGTTCAGCAGCCTGTCGAGATCCTCGTCGCTCATCCTGTCAAACAGGGCGAGCGACCGGACGACGGTCCGGTCAATCTTCACAATCGTGTCCCTTTGCGTGCGCCTTCATCGGCGCATCCGGCTTCTATCATGCCTGTCCGCCGACAGAAAGTTCAGAACGCAAGTCCCCTCTCTCTAAGCTTCGCAAGAAGCGGCGCATACCAGCGCGTATCCTTGACCAGCCGGAAGCCGACATTGTCGGGCGGAACCCCGACCGCGCAGCCGCCGCCCTTCGGGTTGCGCACGAACGAACTGAGCGCCGCCCGGTGCTTGCCGCTAGCGACATAGATGCCGCAGGACGATACGTCGTTCACAACAATGCCGGCCTTGTCGAGATTGACACGCCGGTTGCAGGTCGCCGTCCACTCCCAGATATTGCCGGCGAAATCCGCAAAGCCGTATTCGTTCTCGCCGAAGCGGCCGAGCGGCTGCGGCGCCGGATCGCGCGAGGCCTTGCGCGCCGCCTCGCGGTTATAATCGGCGAGCCAGCGATCGGCCGGGTTGGTGCTGTTGATATCGACACCGAGCGCATCGTCGGGAAACCGTGAGCCGGCGGCAAAGGCGAGATCCTGATCGCTCGGCAATACCCAGACCTCGCCGGTGCGCGCACTCAGCCAGCCGGCATAGGCGGTGGCATCGTCGTAGCTGACGCCGGTCGCCGGCGTCGTGGTGGCATCGTGAGGAGCAAAGCCCGGCTCGGCCGCCGGGCAGGCGCCATCGGCCACGCAGCGGCCGTAATCCGCAGCCGTCACCTGATATTTCATGATGGTGAGCGGGCGGCGCATGGTGACGCTCTTCACCGGCCCATCGACGGCAAAGCCGTTGCGGAAGAACTCGCCGCTGTCGCGATACTCGAAGCGGCGCGGCGCGATTTCCACCGTCAACGGCTCGTCCAACACGGGGCCGGTAGCCGCCAATCCGATAAGATCAGCCTTGATCGCGAGCGTGCCGGCAAGTGCCGCCAGCAGCAGGGCGGGAAGCGCAAGTGATTTCAGGGGAATGCCGGGTTTCGATGTCAGCGCAGCCATGAAGGCCTCCTTACGCCTCGCCCGGACGATCGTTCGGCGTCCGGGACTGGGCGCCGATTGGTATGGGAATCGCAGCCTTGCGATCCGCAAGCGCGCCCGTCCCAAGACGGGCGCGCCTTTGTCGGGTGGTGTCAGGCGCCGCTGGGCGGTGTGACCGAGGTCATCAGGTCATCGTTCCAGTCGCCGGTGACGGCGAAGTGGCCGGCGGCACCCAGTTCGAAGGCCTCGATGAGGTTGTGGTTCACATAGGCGTAGATGCCGGGCTGCTGGAAGGTATAGTAGGCCGCGCCCGCCGTGCCGCCCGGAATGAACCAGGTTTCCTGGTCGACATCAGGTGGATTGTGGAACTTGCCGGTCTGCCAGACATAGTCGCCATGGCCGCCGATCAGGTGCGGGCGGGTGTCGCGGTTGGCCTGCGAATGCACGACCAGCACCCTGTCGCCCACCTTGGCCTTCAGCGCGTTGTCGCCCGTCAGTGCGCCCACGGCGCCATTGAAGACGATGTGGCTCGGGGTGAGGGTCCGCATGACCGCAAGCGTATCGTCATAGGCTTCGCCGACGCTGGCATATTTCTTGAAGTTGCCCTCGGCATCACGGGGGACATAAAAGTCCTGCTCGCCGACATAGTAGATGTGGTCATAGGTCAGCTCCTTGCCGTGGCCATCACTCAGGCCTTCGCGCGGCAGCACCATGATGGCGCCGTTCATGCCCGAGGTGACGTGCCACGGCACCATTCCGGGAGGTGCGCAGTGGTAGACGAAGACGCCTGCCTTGGTGGCCTTGAAGCGCAGCACGGTGCGTTCGCCGGGATTGACCACCGTCAGCGCGCCGCCGCCGAGAGCGCCGGTCGCCGCATGGAAGTCGATATTGTGCTGCAGCTCGTTGGTCTCGGGGTTGATCAGCGTCAGCTCGACATAGTCGTTCTGGTGCACCACCATCAGCGGGCCGGGAACCGAGCCGTTGAAGGTCATGGCGTGCACTTCCGTGCCCTTGTCGTCGAGGATCATCTTCTTTTCCTCGATCGTCATGGTGAACTCATAGACCTTCGGGCCGCCTTCGGCCTTCTGGGTGTGGGCGTGCACGAAGGGCGGCTTGACGAGCTCGACCTTCACGCGCTCCAGCTTGGCGATGTCGGCCGCGGTCGCCGCGGCGTTTGTTTCGACCGCGCCGCCTTCGGCGCGGGCCATCGACGCCGCAATGATCGGCGTCAGGACGCCGGCAAACGCGGCACCGCCGAGGATCGTGCGGCGGGTCATCTGAAACTGCTCGGTCATTGAATTTCTCCTTTTCGAAAGGACGGAGCGATTTGTCTATCGCCCGGTCCTCTCTGTTCTAGGAGCATTCGCGCCAACCTCTTTGTGGTGGGACAAACAGGCCTTTCCGGCCGCTGCGGCATTTTGGCAGATGCTGATTTGCTCTTTGCCATCTCGCAAAGAAAGAGCCCGATGGAGGCCCTAGAAACAGCTGACGATTGCAAAGGAAAGTGACATCAATGTCTGCAAATCCCCCCGTCAGTCCATCCGTCAGCCGCCCCGTGCCACGCGGCCTTTCCCGCACCGGCCCGGTGCTCTTCTCCTATGGGTTCCGGCCGTTCTTTCTCGGCGGCGCGCTCTGGGCCATCGCGGCCATGGGCCTGTGGATCGCCGCGATAACAGGCCACATCACGATTGCCGAGACCTATGGCGCGCCGAACTGGCACGCGCATGAAATGCTGTTCGGCTTCGCCTCCGCCGTGCTCGCCGGCTTCCTGCTGACGGCCGTGCCGAACTGGACCGGGCGCCTGCCGGTTTCCGGCTGGCCGCTAGCAGGCCTTTTCGCGCTCTGGTGCGCCGGGCGCATCGCGCTTCTCGCCTCCGATACGATCGGTGTTGCCGTTGCCGCCACCATCGATGCGCTCTTCCTGCCCGTCCTGCTCGCCATCTGCACGCGCGAGGTCGTGGCCGGGCGCAAGTGGAAGGACCTGAAGGTTATGGCCGGGCTCGCCGCCCTGTCGCTTGCCAATGCGCTCTATCACGTGGCGGCCATTCACGGCGGGCACGATCCTATGGCGACCCGGCTCGCCGTCGCCGCCTATGTCGTACTGGTGATGATCGTCGGCGGACGCATCATTCCAAGCTTTACGCGCAACTGGCTCAACAAGTTCGGTCGCACCGATTTTCCGGTGCCCTACAACAGCTATGACATGGTCGTGATCCTCGCCGGCACCGGCACACTCGGCCTCTGGGCCGTCTTGCCGGAGCGTCCGTCAACCGCCGCTGCGGGCGCGGTCGCTGCCGCCCTCCATTGCATCCGCCTGCACCGCTGGCGTGGCTGGACGGTGGCGCGGGACCGGATCCTCGTCATCCTGCACATCGCCTATGTCTTCATCCCGCTCGGCCTCTTGGCGATCAGCCTCAGTGCAGCTGGATACCTTGAGGAACGCTCTGTGCTGCACCTGCTCTCGGTCGGCGCCATCGCCTGCATGATGCTGGCGGTCATGACGCGGGCAAGCCTCGGCCATACCGGCCGCGCTCTGATCGCCTCGAAGATCACGGTGGCCTCCTATGCCGCCCTCATCCTCTGCGCGCTGGTGCGCCCGCTCGCGGAAATCCTGCCGGACCTCAGCCCCGCCCTCTATGCCGCCTCCGGCCTGCTGTGGATCGTCGCCTTCGGCCTCTATTGCCTGGAATATGCACCGATCCTCGCAAGGAAGCGCCGCGCACCGCTCTAAAACGCGAAAGGCCCGGAGGTTCTCTCCGGGCCTTTCGTTCATGCGACATCCAGCATCATATCCGGTGTCCAGGGCGGCTCGTAGGTCAGCCGCACCTCGGCATATTCGACGCCCGGCACATACCAAACGCAGGCCTGCACCGCCTCCTTGAGGAAATCCGTTGCCGGGCAGAAACGTGTCGTCGTGGTCATGGTGACGGAAACGACGCCGCCCTCCTCCACCGCGATATCGTAGACCAGACCGAGATCGACGATGTTCTTGCCGATCTCGGGGTCGATGACCATGCGCAGCGCCGTGCGGATGTCCTCGGACAGCGTGGTCTTGTCCATTTCGTTCATCGCCGTCAAGCCTCCCCGATCCGCACGAGGATGCGATAGGCCGAGCCCGTTTCATCGAAATTGCCGGCCCATTGGTGGCCGCGCTTGGTGAGTTCCGGGAAGAGGAACAGCGGCTCGCGGGAGAGCACGGCAAAGAGCACTTCCCCCGGCGCCAGCGCCTCGGCGGCGGCAAGAATACGCACCATCGGCTCTGGCGGATCCAGATCGGTGAGGTCGAGATGCTCGGACGGATCCGGCCATGTCTCGGGGCGATCGGCGTCGACAGAGGTCTCGACGGGCGCCGCGTCCTTCTTCGGCGTGAACAGCACCTCCCAGTCGCCGCCGTCGATCTCGCGGGCTTCATGATCGAAGCCACGCCCTTCCATCACACGAAACAGCGGCTGCGGACGAAACGTCGCAAGCAGCGTCAACGCCTGTCCGGGCTGCAGGTCTTGAACAGCCTGCATGATCGCCTGGAACGGCTCGCCGCCGCTGCGCAGGATCGGCCGCACGTCGAGCACCTTCGGTGTAATCTCGGACATCATTTATCTCCTTGGAAAGCGGATAGAGGCAGAAAGAGGCGCGGCCGCACCATGCCGGCAGGCGCACGTAGCGCAGCCGGCACGATGGACAGGCGGCGCGCCCGGATGAATTCGCGGATCAGACAAAGCGTCGACAAAAGCTGCCCTGCGACGGCCATCCGGAAAAAGCCGGTCGTTCCGGCAGCAAGGGAGAGCACCGCGATGCCGACGGCACCGTAATAGAGACGGAACAGGATCAACGCGTGGCGCTCGTCGACGAGGTCCTGCACCCGCGGCACGGGCGCACGGCCCAGGACGGGGCCATAGGCCTCCAGCCAGGTGAGAAAGGCGACGATCTTGTAGAGCTGGGCAAGGCCGAGCCCGGTGAGCCAACCGAAAACGAACAGGTAGACGACCGCCGCCACCATATTGCCGGACCTGAGGGAGGGGACGTTGAGAAGGAGGATAGAGAGGGCACACAAGCCAAGCGCCGCGAAACTCGCGCGAATGTTCAGTTCCGCCTGCTTTCGCTTCCGGCCACGATAGATGTGCAGGACATCCGCGCCGTAAAGCATGACGGCCATCAGCGTGAGCAGCAGCGCGGCGGCGAAAAGCAGCGCGGCACCGAAAATGCCGGACAGCACGAAGACCACCGCCACGACAACAAGCCCGACAGCCACGCTCGCACCCCACCAGGCGGCGCGGCTGGTCGAACGCTCGACCTCCGGCGCCAGCAGAAACATCGAGAACAGCCGGTAGCTGACACCGACCGCCGTCGCGCTCAACCAGCCCCCGAGGCCAAGGGCGGCATGCAGCGCGACGCCATCGGCAACGAGCCGGTCGAGCAATGGACTTTCCGTGAAACCGGACAGGGTGGCCGTGAACGCAGAACCGATCAGGGCCGCGCCGACAAGCGCGGCAAGACCGGTGGCGACGAAGCGGGCGGGTAGCGGCAGAGGCCGCGCAGAAAGAAGCGTGACGGCGAGAATGCCGGCAAACAGGCCGAAACCGGCCAGAAGCATAACGCCGCCGATGGGCAGCAGGGCAAGCGGCAGGTCCAATGCCCCAGACAGCGCAACGAACCCGCCCAGAAGGCAGCCCAGCCCGCCGAGCAGCAGCAACAGGGCCGGCATGGCAAAACGCCCGCCGATGACAGGCCGGGCGATGAGCACCGGCACGAATTGCAAGAGCGCCCCGGCCATCAGCAGGCTCAGCCAGCCGATGGCGATGAGATGGACGACGACAAGCGTTTCCGGCGCGCTGATATCGGCAAAGGGATAGCCGTAGCCGGCCACCATCAGCCCCTGCCCCGCCACGAGCATGAGGCAGGCGGCGGCGAAGTAGGACATGGTCCAGCGGGAGAGCGTTGCGCCCGGCATGTCGGTTTGCCTCGCCGCAACCTGTTCAGTGTTCGGAACCGCAGCAGCAGTCGCAGCCGCCGCCGTCTTCCAGCCGGTCGATCTCGACGCGCCAGACTTCCGGACCCTGTTCGAGATAATCCCAGCCGAACTGGCCGGGGAAATTGGTCTCGAGCTGGTAGTGCAAAGGTCGCGGATCGTGATCGCTGGTGATCAGCATGGATTTGCCGGGCATCAATGCGCCAAGCATGCCGAAAATGCGCGGATGGCGTTCGCGCGGCGGAATGGTGCGCACGTCGATGAGGGGCTTGTCCAGGGTCTCAGACATGGTTTGGTGTTTCCGTCCCGGCCGTTCCGATACCGTTCCGGAAGGGCACGGCCCGACCCGACCGGAACCACCTGACGCTAACCCTACGCGCCGCCAGGCACTTTGACCCTGCGCAAACAATCGACGATTTTCAGGCCTCTTGCCGCGCTGCTTGGCATTTCGCAAAGAAGACTGCCCCTGCCGCTCCTACCCTTTCCGCAATCGACACACGAAAAGGAACGCGCCATGCAACAGGCCCTGATCGAGAAATACGGAGAGGCGCGGCTGCCGCGCTATACGAGCTATCCGACCGCGCCCGCCTTCGCTCCCGTCGTCGGCGCCGGCACCTATGGCGACTGGCTGTCTAACATCAAGCCGGGCACCGAGGCCTCGCTCTACCTGCACATCCCCTTCTGTCGGTCCATGTGCTGGTATTGCGGTTGCCACACCACCATTACCCAGAAGGACGCGCCGATCCTCGACTATCTCGACATGCTGCGACAGGAGATCGGCCTCGTCTCCGACCGGGTGGAAAACCGCATCAAGATGAAACACATCCATTTCGGCGGCGGCACGCCGACGATCATGCAGCCGGAGGAGTTCCGCGATCTCATCGGCCTGCTGCGCGCCCGCTTCGGCCTCGTTGCCGGCGCGGAGATCGCGGTGGAGATCGACCCGCGCACGCTGACGGCAGAGATGGCGGCAGCGCTCGGCGAGGCGGGCGTCACCCGCGCGAGCCTCGGCGTGCAGAGTTTCGATCCCGTCGTGCAGAAGGCGATTAACCGCATGCAAAGCGAGGCGCAGACCGCCGAAGCGGTGGCACGGCTGCGTGCCGCCGGTGTACGCGGCATCAATTTCGACCTCATCTACGGCCTGCCGCACCAGACGGTGCAATCCTGCATCGACACGGCGACCGCGGCGGTCGCCATGCGGCCGGAGCGTTTCGCCGTCTTTGGCTATGCCCACATCCCCTCCTTCAAGAGGCACCAGCGACTGATCGACGAACGCGCGCTGCCGGATGCTGCCGCACGGGCCGCGCAGGCGGAGGCGATTGCCGAAACACTCGTTGCCGCCGGCTATGTTCGCATCGGTCTCGACCACTATGCGCTCCCGAGCGATGATCTCGCGATCGCCGCAAAACGCGGCCGGCTGCGGCGCAACTTCCAGGGCTATACGACGGATACCTGCGAAACGCTGATCGGCTTCGGCGCCTCGTCCATCGGCCGCACGCCGGATGGTTATGTCCAGAACGAGGTGCCGCCCGGCCTCTATGCCCAGCGCATCGCCTCGGGTCGGTTGGCCACCGTCAAGGGATACCGGCTGACTGCCGAAGACCGGCTGCGCGCCGAAATCATCGAACGGCTGATGTGCAATTTCCGCGCCGACATCACCACCATCGCCGCCCGTCACGGTTTCGACGCGGCCCCCCTTTTGGACGGCAATGCGCGGCTGGCAGCGCTCGCTGATTACGGCGCCGTCGATATAAGCGGCGGCACGGTCACGGTGCGGCAGGATCATCGTTTCATCATCCGCGCCGTCGCTGCCGCCTTCGACGCCTATATCGACCAGTCGGCCCGCACGCACAGCAAGGCTGCCTGAACGCAAAAGGCCCGGCGTGGTGCGGCACGCCGGGCCTTTCTCGCAGATCCTGTGTCCTCTATCCCACAAGACCGCGATAGATCGCCGGCAGCGCCGCTGGCAGCCGGGCGATATTGCTGACAATGGCGTAGCCGTTGCGGCCGAAGATGGCGGGCACATAGGCTTGCGCCTCCCGGTCGACCGTCACGCCGAAGACGCCAAGGCCCGTGCGCCGCGCGTCGTTGACGGCGCGGCGGCTGTCCTCCAGCGCGAAACGCCCCTCATAGTGATCGACGTCGTTCGGCTTGCCGTCCGTCAGGATCAGCAGGAGCTTGCGGCGGTTCGGCTGCGCGCGCAGCTTTGCCGCCGCATGGCGGATCGCCGGGCCGATGCGAGTGTAGAAACCCGGCTTCAGCGCCGCGATGCGCGCCTCGACGCCATGGCCCATCGGCTCGCCGAAATCCTTGACCGTCTCGACGCGCACCCAGGAGCGGCGGCGCGAGGTGAAGGTGAGGATGGAATGGCTATCGCCGCAGGCCGCGAGGCCATGGGACAGAACCAGCAGCGCCTCCTTCTCCACGTCGAGCACCCGGCGGTTGTCGAACCAGGCATCAGTGGAGAGCGACACGTCCACCAGGATGGTGACGGCGAGGTCATGCGCCTGCGGCCGGCTCATCAGGTGGATGCGATCGCTGCCCTGCCCGCCGGCGGCGAGATCGCTGCGCGCCCTGACCACCGCATCAAGGTCGAGTTCGGCGCCGTCGAGCTGCGCACGCAGCATTTCATGGCGCGGCCGCAGCACCTCGAATTGCCGGCGCACACGGCGGATGAGGCTTTTCGTATCGGCATCGGTCTCCGGGATCTCGGCCGCATCCGGCGCGGGCGCGGCCAGCACGCGGCAATGGTCCGGCAGATAGGTGGCCGTGCGATAATCCCATTCGGGATAGGTGAACTCGCCCGTCAGCCGCGTGCGGTCGAGCGCTTCCGGCGGCAGGTCGAGATCGAAGCGGAAGCGCGCGGCGGGACGCCCCTTGCGCTCGCCGAGCGTCATGTCGTCGAGTTCATCGGCAGCCGAGGAATCGTGGTCGTCGCTGTCGTCGCCGGGGCGGTCGACATTGACCATCTCGGCCATCGCCAAAATCTTCTCGAAGCGGTTGAGAATGAAGGGGCTGCGTTCGCTCTTGCGGTTCTCCGCCTTCTCGCGCAGCGCCACATGACGCTCCGTTTCCGGTGCGTCGGGGTTTGTTCCCGTGGCCGGCTGGTCTTCATCACCGCGTCCCTCACCCTCCTCGCGCCACAGCGCATCCGGCCAGAGCGGCACGGGAAGCATCGGCAGATAGCCGGCAGGTGCACGATGCGGAAAAATCACCGGCAGCATCTCGTCGGCAAGCCCCGCGCCTTCGCGCAGCAGGCTGAGAATGCGGTTCTCGACATGGCGCTCGACGGAGGGAAGCGGGCGGTGCTGGCGCGCGTCCAGCATGGCTAATGAAAGCCGGAGGTAGCGCTTTGCGAGGCCGGGAAAGGCCGCAAGTACCGCTTTCACCATCGCGTCCGCGCGCTGGAGAATGGCAAGGTCCCGCAGCAGCGGGTCACTTTCGGCAACAGGCTCGAGCGGCATCGCAGCCATGGCGGCGGCGAGCCAGACATAGAGATCGCGGTTGAGTGCGCGCTCCGGGAAAAGGTCGACTGCGCCGGGCAGCATGACGGTCGCGTGGTCGCGGCCGGGCTGCACCAGCTTCTCCTCGCCAAGCCCCATGCGCTGGCGCAACCGCAACCGATGCGTCGAGGTGCGCCCACGCGCCGGCGCGATCTGCACCGCGCCCTCCCCGCCGAAACCGCGAAAGCAGACGGCGAGCACCGGGCGGATATCCTCCAGCCGCACCGCCTGGTCCGGATGGCGCGGCCAACTGCCAGTCTTGCCGACCAGCCGGTGCCAGGCGCGGCCGACAGTCTCCTCAAGCTCCAGAAAATCCAGCATGGTCAGACCTCACCGGATCATCGCATCGGCAATTTCGAGGAGGGCGGCGCGCACATCGGGTTCGTCGGTCAAGGGCTCGATCATCGCCGCGCGCACAGCCTCGCGCACGCCCATACCGCTGTCGATAAGGCAGGCACAATAGACGAGCAGGCGCGTCGAGACGCCCTCTTCGAGGTCGTGGCCCTTCAACGCGCGCAGCCGGTGCGCCAGTGCGACCAGCGGCGCGACGCGCGCCTCGTCCAGCCCGCTTTCCGTGGCGACGACGGCGATCTCGGCGGCCTTCGGCAGGAAATCGAACTCGATTGCAACGAAACGCTGGCGGGTGGAAGGCTTCAGGGCCTTCAAGAGGTTCTGGTAGCCTGGATTGTAGGAAACGACGAGCATGAAGCCGACAGGCGCTTCCAGCACCTCGCCGGTGCGCTCCAAAGGCAGGATGCGGCGGTCGTCGGTCAGCGGGTGCAGCACCACGGCAACGTCCTTGCGCGCCTCGACGATTTCGTCGAGATAACACACGCCGCCCTCGCGCACCGCGCGCGTCAGGGGACCATCGACCCAGACGGTATCGCCACCCTTTAGCAGATAGCGGCCGGTCAGATCGGCGGCGGAGAGGTCGTCATGGCAGGAGACCGTCGAGAGCGGCAGGTTGAGCTTTGCCGCCATATGGCTGACGAAGCGGGTCTTGCCGCAACCGGTCGGGCCTTTCAGCAGCAGGGGAAGCTGGCGTACCCACGCCTTTTCGAACAGCTCGCATTCGTTGCCGGAAGGGCTGTAGGCGGGAATGTCCGCGCGGGCGGCCTTGAGCATGACGGTCATTTCTATCTCCAAGTCTTATAGAGGAAAGGTGCCGGCCCCGCGGGATGACGGGGCCGGCCAGCACTCACTCGGCGGGTTGGACCATCCGCGTGAGGCTGTCGGTGCGCTCACGGCCGGGCACCAGCACGGCCCAGATGAACATCAACGCCGAGACGAGCACGACCACGCCCGAGCCGAGGCGGACCCAGTAAAACAGCGCCAGCTGGTCCTGCACGTCCATGAAGCTTTCGCCGAGCACGCGCTGCAGGTGGATCTGCACGACGCCCGCAAAGGTGAGCGCGAAGGTCATGACCGACATGGCGGTGCACATGATCCAGAAGCTGACGATCGAGAGCCACTGGTTGTAGGGCTGGCGGCCGCGGATCTCCGGGATGGCATAGGCCATCATGGCGAGGTTCAGCATTACATAGGCGCCGAAGAAGGCGAGGTGTCCGTGCGCGGCCGTTATCTGCGTGCCGTGGCTGTAGTAGTTCACCGACGACAGCGTGTGCAGGAAGCCCCAGACACCGGCGCCGAAGAAGGCCATGACCGAGCAGCCAATCGACCACAGGAGTGCTGCCTTGTTCGGATGATTGCGGCCGGCCTTCCAGGTCATCACGAAGGTGAAGATGACCATGGTGAAGAAGGGCGCCACTTCCAGCGTCGAGAACAGCGACCCGATCCACTGCCAGTAACCCGGTGCGCCGATCCAATAATAGTGGTGACCGGTACCCAGAATGCCCGAGAACAGCGCCAGGCCGACGATGACATACAGCCACTTCTCCACGACCTCGCGGTCGATGCCGTTGAGCTTGATCATCAGGAAGGCGAGCACCGAAGCCATGATCAGCTCCCAGACGCCTTCAACCCAGAGATGGATGACGTACCACCAGTACATCTTGTCGAGCGCGAGGTTCGCCGGGTTGTAGAAGGCGAAGAGGAAGAACAGCGCCAGCCCCCACAGACCGAAGAGCAGGATGTTGATGACTGTGGTCTTGCGGCCCTTCAGCGCCGTCATCGTGATGTTGAACAGGAACATCAGCACGACCACGACGATACCGACCTTGGCGATGAAGGTCTGCTCGAGGAATTCGCGGCCTTCATGGATGCGGAACATGTAGCCGACGACCGTCAGGCCGGCCGCGACGAAGAACATCCAGAACTGCGCGATCGCGAGCCTGGGGCTGTAAAGCTCCGTCTCGGTCTCCTCGGGGATCATGTAGTAGGTGGCACCCATGAAGCCCATGAGCAGCCAGACGACGAGCGCATTGGTGTGGATCATGCGCACGATGTTGAAGGGCAGGAGTTCGGACAGCGTGTTGGGCAGCACATAGATCGTACCGGCCACGACGCCGAAGAGCACCTGGGCGAGGAACAGGCCGAGCGCGCCGTAGAAGTACAGCATCGCGACCTTTTGCGTTTGATATTTCATGTCGTCTCTCCTTAACCGGCGTCGTTCGGCGGCCAGTTCTGGGTCTTGATCTTGCTCGTCCATTCGAGGAAGTCGGCGAGATCGTTGACCTCCTGTTCGGTGAGATTGAACTGCGGCATCTGCCGCCGGCCTTCCGCGCCGCTCGGCTGGGCGGCCATCCAGGCCTTCAGCGCCTCGCGTGCGCCTTCTGGGTCTTCCACGCCGCCATAGCGCTTCCACACATTGCCGAGCTCGGGCGCGAAATAGGCGCCCTCACCCAGCAGCGTGTGGCAGTTGATACAGGCGTTCTTTTCCCAGACGTGTTTGCCGCGCGCGACGCTGTCGGTCAGTGTCGTCTCGTCGGTGGATACCGTGCGCATGTAGTAATGCGAATGGGCGGTCAGCCCCACGAAGATCGTGAAGAAGAAGATGGACCCGCCATAGAAGACGTTGCGGGCCCCGGTCTTGGTTAGGCGCTCTGCCATCCCCTGGTCCTTTCCTTGGCCAGAACCCCTCGGGCACCGGCGTCAAACCCCGCGAAACTGGGTGCCGGCGATCCCCTCGCCGACGATGCGGGACGCTCCGTTCTAGCGCCGCATGAAAAGGCTTCTTTGCGCGCAGGCAAAGATCAGCGCGGTTCGTCAGCCGATGAGCGCGACGGCGACGGCGCGCAGGAGCGCGAGCGAGAGCAGCACCGCCGGCCAGGCGAGCAGCGCGGATCGGAGGACGCCGCGCTGCGCCCGCAGCTCCAGGAAATCGAGGATGACGATACGTCCCTTCGCATAGGCCATGACGAGCACGGCGGCGATCGGCACCAGCAGGCCGCCGCCGAGGCCGCCGACGAAGGCACCGCCGAGGGCGAGCGTCAGCAGCATGGCAAGGGTGGCGATAAACTGTTCGCGGGCCTGTCGGGTCATGGCTGCCTCAGGTGAGATAGACGATGGGGAACATCACGAGCCAGACGAGGTCGATCACGTGCCACAGCGTCGCGATCATTACGACATTGGCCCGCGACGGACGCCAGGCGACGAGGAGGAGGATGCCCGTGCCGAAGACGACATGCAGCAGGTGGAAGCCGGTGACGAGGAAATAGAGTTCCGCAAGCGTGCCGGCTCCGCCGATGCCGGAGCGGATTTCCACCGTATATTCGGCGATCTTCACCGCCGCGAAGGCGAGGCCGAAAAGCGCCGCAAGCATGAGGGGACGGCGGACCGCACCCGCGCCGCCGCGAACCGCCAGCGCCGCCTGCCAGCCGCTGGAGACGAGAAGCACGGTGTTGAGGGCCGCAAGCCCCGGATGGAGATGCGAGCGGAGAAGGGACGCGCCGCCGGCATCCACCACCGTCGTCACCAGAAAGGCGACGAGCAGCGCGCCGAAGGCGGCAAGCTCGCTCCACACCAGGATCCAGAGCAGCAGGCAATCGCCTTCCCCGCTCCTAGCCTTCCGGACCGCCATGTCCATATCGTCTATCGTCGCCATGGCCTTTCCTAGCGCAGGCGCCCGCGGCCTTCTTTGCGCCGGCACAAAGAGCGGCGATGGCGGGTGCTGCATGATGGCGGCAAAACGAAAGGACCCTTCCATGACTTCCATGACGGATGCGCAGTTCGGCCTCCTCGTCGCGGCGCCGGTCATCGCCGGCTTCGCCCTGATGCTCTATCGCATGGGCGTGCTGCAGGGAGCCGGAACGTTCTCTGCCGTCGGCGCCTCGGTGGTCATCGCCGCCGTGCTGTTCTTCGGCCAGTAGGAGGCGGTGATGAACGTCCCAACCCTTGCCGCCGCCGATATCGGCCGGCTCGAAGCGCTTCATCGCGACCTGCTCGACCTGTGCCTGCGCCTTGAAGCGGCGGCGGGCGAGCCGGGGCTGGCCGGAGAGCTGTGCGAGCTTGCCGATACCGTTCCGCCGCTCCTCGGCGCCGTGCACGAGCTTGAGGAACGCCTGCTCTTTCGCGATTTCGACCGGCACGCCGGCTCGTGTTTCGCCGCTATCGCGATCGAGCGGCTGAAGGCGGAGCACCGATGCGACCGGCTCGCGGCCGACGAACTGTCGCTGACGCTGAAGGCCGTCGCCGACGATCGCTGCGGGCTCTCGCCGCAGACGGTTTCGCGCATGATCGGCGGCTTCCAGGAGAGCCTGCGCCGCCACGTCTTCTCGGAACAGATGATCCTGGAAGCGCTTCTCTCGGCAAAGGCGGAAGCGCGCGACGTCTTCGCCTGAGCCGCCCCTCAGTCGCGTCCCGTCGCCGCATTCCGCCCGCGCGAAACCCAGGCCGCGCCCTCCTGCCTGTGCAGGAAGCCATTCGAGAAGCGCACGCCGGGATAGACCCTTGCCAGGCCCGCGATCGCCTCTTCGCCGTCGATCCGGCCATTGAGCAGCGCACGGTAGAGGCCCGCCACCTCGACCATGTCGCAATCCTGCGGCGACAGCCGGATGCGTGAAAGACCCGCCTCGACCAGCGGCGCCAGATCGTCGACAAGCACCACGCAACTGTTCGACATGGTCTGCACGCCGTTCAGCACGAGGAAGGACTGGCGGTCGAGCGTGCGCAGCGGCAGGCTGTCGGGTTCCTCGCCGCAGACGAACTGGCAATTGTCCTTCGTCAGCCCCTTGGAGCGTGCATGGGCGCAGCGCGCCGAGATGGCGAGAGGCATGCGGCCGAAGGCAAAAATCTCGAAGGAGAAGTCCGGCATGGCCGCCAGCATCGGATGGATGGATGCAGCCGGCAGTTCCGGCGGCAGGCAGATGTTTTGCGCCCCGCGGGCGGCGAGCAGCCGCGCGGTCGCCGCATTGTAGACGTTGACCAGCGGCCCGATCGCATGCGGCCTGCCCTTGAGGAGGCCGAGCGCCGAAAGGTCGTTGGCTTCGATGGGGTGGATGCTGTCGGCGATCAGGTCGCGCACATGGCGGCTTTCCCGCGGCAGCGTCACCATGGCGAGGGAGGAAAGCGTCACCCGCTTGCCGGCCGCCTCCAGCCGCTCGACGACCTCGGCGATATGCGGCTCGCTGAAATGCTGGCGTTTGGAACAGACCGTTTCGCCGAGCGTCACATGCTCGACCGCCGCCTCGTCCGCGATGCGGAAATAGAAATCGCGCCATTTCGGCCCGTCCCAAAGGAAATAGACCGGCCCGAGGCTGAGCGCCGGCTTGCCCGCATTTGTCGTCATCTCGTCTCCTATCGCCAGCGCTTGTCATAGGCGCCGGCGGTGGTGCGTTGACCCTCGCTCATCGTTCGCAACCGGGCGACGAGCACGGCCCGTTCCGCAGGCGTCGCGTCAAGTGCCTTCTTCAGCGAGGACACCACTTCCGCGACATAGGCCTTGCCGCGCTGGCGGCCCTCGATCTTGAGTGCCGAGACGCCGGCCGCCCTCAGCGCGTCGATCTCATCGATCACGTCGAGCGAGACCGGATCCTCGAAGGCATAACCCTCGACGCCGCCAACATCGAAACGCCCCTTGCAGAGCGTCGGATAGCCGGAGGCCTCGCCGGGGCCGAAACGGTTGATCGTATAGGCACCCAGTTCGGAAACGAGATCCGCCCCGTCCTGCCGGTAGCGCACATGACTTGCCGGCGAGCAGACGCCGTTCATGTTGGGCGATTTGCCGGTGGCATAGGAGGAGAGCGAGCACCGCCCCTCCGCCATGACGCACAGCCCGCCGAAAGCAAAGACCTCGACCTCGCAATCGATCTGCCGCGTCAGCCGGGCGATGTCCTGCACCGTCAGCACGCGTGGCAGCACGACGCGCCTGGCCCCGAAGGCTTCGACGAGGAAACGGATCGCATCCGCGTTCGAGGCAGACGCCTGGACGGAGACGTGCAGCCGCTGCTGCGGGTATTTTTCCGCCACATAGGCCATCAGGCCGAAATCGGCCAGGATCAGCGCATCGGCGCCCAGCGCCACGGCATCGTCGGCAGCCGAATACCACAGCGCCTCATCGCCCGCCCGCATGAAAGTGTTGAGCGCGACGAAGGTCTGCACGCCCTTGCGCTGTGCCAGCGCAGTCGATTGGCGCAGCTCCTCGCGACTGAAGTTCAGGCCGGGGAAGTTACGGGCATTGGTCTCGTCGCGAAAGCCGCAATAGACCGCATCGGCACCGGCCTCCACCGCCTCGCGAAAAGCGGCGGGCGTGCCGGCGGGGCAGATCAGTTCCATGTGGTGTCCCTTCCTTCCAGCGCTTTGCTGCGAATGAATCGTGCCGTGCCCGCAACCAGGAACGAGAGCGGCCCGGCGAGCCTGCCAAGTTCGCGCGGCAGGTCGATGGCGCTGTCGTCGAGCGCATTGCGCAGCGCCAGCATGGCCTCCATGTCGCCGGTAACCGAAAGCTCGCGCGAGAAGAACAGCGCATCCGCATCGCAGCGGCCTTCGAGCAGGCCGAGCAGCAGCAGCAGCGGCCCCTCGACGCGCGCATCGGCTTGCGGCGGCTGCCCGCGTGAGACCGCCAGCGTTTGCGCCGCCGGAACGACGGTGAAATGGAGCGGCAGGTCGGTCGGGGAAAAGCAGTAGCGCGCCTGGCGATAGGTGCCGAGCCGTTCGAAAAGATCGGGGTGGGCCTTCAATACACCGGAAAAGATCAGGCGCGCCACCCGCTCCACCAGCCAAAGGGGGGCGACGTCGACCGGTTTTGCGAGAAAGAGCGGAAGGGATTGCATGCGGCTAGCCTTGGAGAGAAGCGTCAGGCCGAACCTAGGGAGCCCGGCGGCAAAGGAGTTTGCGCCAGGTCAAAGACCGCGCCATTTTTCCCCGGCAAGGAAAGGTATGAAAGCCGATGCCCCCATTCCGCGCCATTTTGGCAACCTCCAGGATTTCGTCGCTTTGCTAGAGCGGCGGGCACGGCTGAAGCGCATTTGCGAGCCCGTCTCGCTGGTCCACGAGATTACGGAAATCCATCGACGCGTGCTGGCCGAGGACGGGCCGGCGCTGCTCTTCGAACGGCCGGTCGATGGGAAAGGTCGGGTCCAGCCGATCCCTCTGCTTACCAATCTCTTCGGCACACGCGAGCGCATCGAATGGGGTTTCGGCCTTGAGACCGGCCGGCTGCCACACCTCGCGGCCTTGCTTGCCGACCTTCGCGAGCCGCAGCCGCCGCGCTCCATGCGGGACGCCTGGCAGAAACTGCCCAATCTCAGGGCCGCCCTGTCGATGAACCCGCGCGAGACACGGCGTCCGCCCTGCCAGGAGATCGTCTGGCGGGGCGACGACGCCAATCTCGACGACCTGCCGATCCAGACCTGCTGGCCGGGTGAACCTGCCCCCCTCGTCAGTTGGCCCCTCGTCATCACGCGAGCACCGGACGATCCTGCCGACGTCAATGTTGGTATATACCGCATGCAGAAGCTCGGCCGTAACCGGTTGATCATGCGATGGCTGGCGCATCGCGGCGGGGCACGGCACCATCGCCTCTGGAAGGCGCTGGGACAGCACATGCCGGTCGCTGTCGTTATCGGAGCGGATCCCGCAACGATCCTTTCAGCCGTCATGCCGCTGCCGGACGGCATGAGCGAATTGAGTTTTGCCGGTGTGTTGAAAGGCCGGCGACAGGAGACGGCGCGCGGCGTGACTATCCCCACACCCGTACCGGCCAGCGCCGAAATCGTTCTCGAAGGAACGGTTTCTGCCGTTGAGACTGCCGAGGAAGGCCCGTATGGCGACCACACAGGCTATTACAATTCGGTCGAACCTTTCCCGGTGATGAAGCTAACGGCGATCACAATGCGCAAGAACCCGCTCTATCTATCCACCTATACCGGCCGTCCGCCGGACGAGCCATCGAGGCTCGGCGAGGCGATGGGCGAACTCTTCGTACCGTTGGTAAAACGCCAGTTTCCAGAAATCCTCGATCTGTGGCTGCCGCCGGAAGCCTGCTCTTACCGTGCGATGATCGTTTCCATCGACAAACGATATCCGGGACAGGCGCGCCGAATCATGATGGGCCTCTGGTCGATGCTGCCGCAATTTAGCTACACGAAGCTGATCATCGCAGTGGATGGCGACATCGATGTCAAAAGCTGGCGGGACGTGATCTGGGCGCTCTCCACGCGCTTCGACGCCAGCCGCGACGTTATGCTAGTGGAAAACACGCCGATCGACTATCTCGACTTCGCCTCTCCCAAATCCGGCCTCGGCGGCAAGCTGGGCCTGGACGCCACGACAAAGATCGGCACGGAAGTCGGTCGCGACTGGGGTCAGGTCCTTACGATGACGCCAGAGGTGACGGCTGGGGTTGACGCACTTTGGTCTTCTCTCGGCCTGGGGGAGGCCGGCAGGTGAATCGGGTCGTCATTGGTATCTCCGGCGCTTCCGGTGCGGCACTCGGTGTGCGCATTGTCGAACGGCTCGCGTCACTGTCCACCGTCGAAACGCATCTCGTCATCTCCGATGCGGCGCGGCGCACGGTGGATTACGAATGTGGTCCGGAGGCACTGACTCGCCTCCTCTCCATCGCCACCCACCATCACCCGATCGGAGATATCGGCGCTTCGATCGCAAGCGGCACATTCCCCGTTCGCGGGATGATCGTCGCCCCGTGCTCCATGCAGACGCTTTCGGCAATCGCCACGGGACGCAACGATTCACTGCTGACGCGCGCCGCTGATGTCCAACTGAAGGAACGCCGCCGGCTCGTGCTGCTTG
Source organism: Shinella kummerowiae (assembly GCF_009827055.1). Classification (GTDB taxonomy): domain Bacteria; phylum Pseudomonadota; class Alphaproteobacteria; order Rhizobiales; family Rhizobiaceae; genus Shinella; species Shinella kummerowiae. Next base: position 16,555 of record NZ_WUMK01000011.1, on the reverse strand, counting down.
CGCGAGAAACTCCGCTACATCTCGGCCACTTGCGCAACATGTGCGCAGTGACCGAGATTGGCGCCATCGTCATGCCGCCGGTTCCCGCGTTCTACCATCACCCGAAGTCAGTAGAAGACATCGTCGACCATCTCGCAGCACGCGCGATCGATCTCCTCGCCTTGTCTCACGCCCCGCTTTCGAAGAGCTGGCAGGGGACATGATACAGAGTTGACGACGGCAGCAAGATCTTGCAGCGCTGCGGACAATACTGCTCTGCTTGAATTGCATGGGCTATTTTACACATCGGTCTTCAATGTGAAAAACTGAAGACCGCGGCTCTTCACCCGTAGCGCCGATGTGGAAATCGAGGTGAGTCTTGTGGAAGGCTGCCCAATGCCAGGCTGCTGGCTTGTTCCAAGCTTTCGAGCATCGCGGCGAGCAGTTCGCTATCGACAGCCGAATGGCTGTTCAAAGCGCCGAAGACGGCCTCAATGTGCTCTTCTCGCCTGAAAAACAGGGCGCGATCATCTGGATGAATTATCAACGTCAGGAAATCTCCCTAATAGCTCTCAAATCCGCGATTGCTTGTTCTTCAAATCTCGAGTGGCGGGAACATGACCGAGTGTTTGCCGTTCGACATCGCCATTGCTCGTCACAATGCCTTGCCAGGCCCTGTTGCCGCAACGCAGCGTCAGCCTCCAGAGACCGTCGTCGTCGCCCACGCCCTTCTCCACGACGCTCCTGAAGAGCTTCCGCGTCATAAGCGCGCACACTCGAGCCTCGCTCATATCGAAGGTTCTCGCGATAAACGCCACGTCCAGGAAAAACTCCTTGTAAGAGCTCTGTTGTGACGACGGTGCATCTTTTGCGATCTTTGTCATGGCGCTCCGCCAGCCGGCTCAGGCCGAGAACATAGTTGATTTCGAAGTCCGACCGGTCCTCATGTTCCTGCCAACGACACAATCGTGTTTTGGATCGGCTCGTACTTAATGTCTCAGTTGAGAGAGATTGCGTAAGGAGCCGGAGGGAGATCGTTTTCTCCGGCCCTCTTCTTCGATTTGTTCGCGTGTTTACTGGCCCAGCCCTGCGATGGCCGCATCCATGCGCTCGCGAGCCTTCTTCGGCAGCTTGCCGGTTTTGACGGCCTCGAGGTTGGACGGTGCATCGCCGACCACGACGACGCCCACCATGCCCATACCGACATGCGGTGTGCATTTGACGCCATAGGCGCCAGGTTTGTCGAAGGTGACCTTATAGGTCTCGTTCATTTTGCTCTTGAAGGCTTCTGCCCCCTCAGGGATGAAACCTTTGATCGTTTCGACATTGTGGCCCTTGTCGGTGGGAATGAACGTGACGGTATCGCCGGGGGCGACCTTAACGAAAGCGGGCTCGAACATCATGGCGCCTTCGGCGCCCTTGTTGAGCATGTGCACTTCGAAGTCTGCCGCACCCGCCGGAAGGGCAAGCGAGATGAAGGTTGCTGCGGCGCCGACGATGCACTTTGCTATGATACGCACTAAAGTTCTCCTTGCTGACGAACGTCATACGTTCATATGCAAAGGATAGGCGACGGGGCATCTCCCTTCTTTGACGTTGATCAAACAACGGGAAGAGATGCGCCTCGTCGGCAGAACCGTGCGTGCGAACTTGCCTAAGGCCGCTGACCCTCTCATCTCATACCAACATGGCGGGGATCGCTCGCTGATCCTAACGATAGGTCGCCGTCATCGAGCGTGGTACGGTTGACGCTCTTACCCATGGAGGAGGCTGGAATGGTGATCGCATTGATCGGCAGATTTCACGAGATGCGGCAACAACTGTATAATTCTCTCCATCACTGTGAGGGTTCCGTGTTTGATAGTTTGGATAAAGGCGTCGAGGCGATCTTCGAGGCCGTTATGAGCTACAAACCTCGCAATTTGGCCGAGTACCGAGAGACTTTATTATTTTTGATCAATGCGATTTCCCGCAACGACGACGGTAATAACAGCAGGCTGATCTCGAGACTCGAGGAATTAATCAACCAAGCCGTGGACGAACTTCGCGTGATTGGAACAATCAAGACGTTATCGTAGAGATTAGCTACGAGACCCCATAATGAGAATTTGAACAAGCCTTAGGCGAACCGGTCAGCGTAACGAGAAATAAGACCTTCGCTAAATTAGTCGCTTCATAATTAGTCGTACCTTTGATAAAACTGCGGGATTTTGGCAACGCGTTCTCCGGCTGCCTACCCGCGTTGCTTCGGCAATTGCCGCTGCGCAAAGAGGTCTCATTGCACCGTTCTGGCCTAAACTTGATTTTCGTCAAGTTCTGGCTTGAGATTGTCGTGCCAACTTCATTTAATCCCACCACGTCCTTGACTTCAGGTTTGCCAATATGCGTTCCTGAACACGAGCGCGTTGCAGTGTCTCGTGCCTTGAAGTTGGTGAGGGAGATCGGAGATGGGGCAACTCACGACGGGGGAACGGGACTTCGGTGCGATCATCCTGATCGTGCTCGCAATCATCGGCATCGCAATGGCCGCTGCGGGACGATCCGATGTGCTCGGCATCCACGGGGCTATGGTTCTCGTCTACTGTCTCGCGCTGCTCTTCTTACTCCTCTCCGGCGCCTTCGGCACGCCGCCGAGCGCCGCCCGCCTCACCCGCTACTATGACGATCCGATCAAGGTCGGCGTGGGATTGACGCTGTTCTGGGCGATTTTCGGCATGTTCATCGGCGTGTGGGCAGCCGCGCAGCTCGCCTGGCCCAGTCTCAACTTCGATACGTCGTGGGCAAGCTTCGGCCGCATCCGCCCGGCACATACGTCCGGCGTCATCTTCGGCTTCGGCGGCAATGCGCTGATCACCACCTCGTTCCATGTCGTTCAGCGAACATCGCGGGCGCGCCTTGCCGATCAGCTTTCGCCCTGGTTCGTGCTCCTCGGCTTCAACCTCTTCTGTCTAATTGCGATTTCCGGCTATTTCCTCGGCGTTACCCAGTCCAAGGAATATGCGGAAGCCGAATGGTACGCCGATATCTGGCTGGTTATCGTCTGGGTCACCTATTTCGTGCTTTATGTGCGTACGCTTGCCCGCCGGAAGGAGCCTCATATTTATGTGGCCAACTGGTACTACATGGCGTTTATCATCGTCGTAGCCATCCTGCACATCGTGAACAATCTCGCGGTTCCGCTCTCGTTTGCTCATGCGAAGAGCTACACGATCTGGGCGGGCGTGCAGGATTCCATGGTGCAATGGTGGTACGGGCACAATGCCGTGGCGTTTTTCCTGACCGCCGGCTTCCTGGCAATGCTTTACTACTACCTCCCCAAACGCGCGGAGCGGCCGATCTTTTCCTACCGGCTGTCGATACTCAGCTTCTGGGGCATCACCTTCTTCTACATGTGGGCGGGCTCGCATCACCTGCACTACACCGCCCTGCCCCACTGGGTGCAGAACCTCGGCATGACCTTCTCCGTAATGCTGCTTGTACCCTCCTGGGCCTCGGCGGGCAACGCGCTGCTGACCCTCAACGGCGCCTGGCACAAGGTACGCGACGACGCGACCCTTCGTTTCATGATGATGGCGGCGTTCTTTTACGGACTTTCCACTTTCGAAGGTTCGTTCATGGCAATTCGCCCGGTCAACGCCCTTTCTCACTATACCGACTGGACGGTTGGCCACGTTCACGCTGGCGCGCTCGGCTGGGTCGCGATGATCACCTTCGGTTCGCTCTACACGCTGGTGCCGGCGATCTGGAAGCGGGAGCGGATGCACTCGGCGATCCTGGTCGAGGTCCACTTCTGGCTCGCGCTGGCGGGAACGCTCATCTACGTCTTCGCCATGTGGAACTCGGGTATCATCCAGGGTCTCATGTGGCGCACCTATTCTCCAGACAACACCCTCGTCTATTCCTTCGTGGACACGCTGCTGGCGATGTACCCCTATTACATCGCGCGCGCCTTCGGCGGCCTTCTCTTCCTCATCGGAGCGATCGTCGCAGCCTATAATATCTGGATGACCGTTCGTACGCCCGCCGCCGCGACGCTTGCCCTCGACGACGATTCGCCGGGCGACGAGCGACAGATCAGCGGCGCAACCCCCACGCCTGCGGAGTAGCCGATGCCGGAACTGATGCACAGGAAACTCGAACGCTCCGCAACGGGCTTCATGCTGGCCATTATCGCCGCCGCAAGCGTCGGCGGCATCGTGGAGATCGCTCCACTCTTCACAATCGACGACACGGTCGAGACCGTCTCCGACATGCGCCTCTATACGCCGCTGGAACTTGCCGGCCGCGACATCTACGTGCGTGAAGGCTGTTACGCCTGCCATAGCCAGATGATCCGCACGCTCCGTGACGAGGTGGAGCGCTACGGTCCCTATTCGCTCGCCGTCGAATCGAAATACGATCACCCGATGCTGTGGGGCTCGAAGCGCACCGGCCCGGACCTTGCTCGCATCGGCGGCAAATATTCCGATTTCTGGCACGTCGCCCATCTCAACAATCCGCGCGACGTCGTACCGGAATCCAACATGCCGTCCTACCGCTGGCTTGGCACCAACCCGCTGAAGCTGGCCGACCTGCCGCTGGCACTTCGCGCGCAGCGTGCCGTCGGCGTGCCCTATACCGACGAGATGATCGAGAACGCCGCGCGCGACGCCTATGGCCAGGCCGTGCCCGACAGCGAGCAATCGTCCGGCGTCACGGAACGCTACGGCGAGGCGACGCAGGTCTCGGCCTTTGACGGTGTGACAACCAATGTGACGGAGATGGACGCGCTCGTGGCCTATCTCCAGGTACTCGGCCAGCTCACCCGCGCGGCCTATGAGAACACTGCCGCGCCGGAACAGATGCCGGATCCGGACAATTGAGGTGACGAGATGGCGCTGACACACGAGACACTGCTCGAAGGCGCGAAATTGTGGGGCCTGTTTTACCTGATGGGCTTTTCGATCTGCGTGCTGATCTACACCTTCCTGCCCTCCAACCGGGAGCGTTTCGAACGGGCGGAGCGGGAGATTTTCGACGAGGACGATGGCCCATGGAAGTAAAAGAGGTCGACCCCGTCAGCGGCCGCAAGACGACGGGCCATATCTGGAACGGTATCCGCGAGCTCGACACGCCCATTCCGCGCGGCGTCCTGCTCTTTCTTATCGTCACGCATATCTTCGCCGTGCTCTGGTGGGTGCTGATGCCTACCTGGCCACTCGGCAAGACTTATACAAAGGGCGTGCTCGGCGCCGACCAAAAAGCAACCGTCGAGGCGTCGATCACGGAGGGCATCGGGGAGCGGGCCCCTTGGGTTTCACGCATCGAAAGCCTGTCCTACGACGAGGTTCGCGCCGACGAACCGCTGATGGAGACGGTGCGTGTCAACGGCCATCAGCTCTTCGGCGACAATTGCGCCGCCTGCCACGGCCGCGACGGCAAGGGCCGCGAGAACTATCCCGACCTCACAGACGACGACTGGATCTGGGGTGGCGGGCCGGAAGCGATCGCGCAGACGCTGACAGTAGGCATCAATTCGCGCCATGCGGAAAGCCGCGTCGGCCAGATGCCCGCATTCGGCCGCGATGAGATGCTCGACGCCGGACAGGTAGTGGACGTCGCGAGCTACGTTGCCTCCCTTAGCGATCCGGCCGTGTCCACCGCCGACAACGTCGATCAGATGGACCGGGGCCGCGAGGTTTTCCAGACGACCTGCATTGCCTGCCATGGCGAGGACGCCAAGGGCAATCCGGAACTTGGCGCTCCCAATCTCACGGACAACCGATGGATCTACGGCGGCAGCCTGCAGCGCATCATCGCGACCATCCACGGCGGCCGGCAGGGGCATATGCCGACCTGGGACGAGCGGCTGGCGCCGGCCGAGATAAAGGTGCTGGCGCTCTATGTCGACGACCTCGGAAAGAGGGCACCCTAGATGACGGATGCCGCGCCCGCCCGCCCGCGAGGGTTTCACCTCCTTTGGATTCTGGCGGCGGCAACGATCGTCGTCTTCGTGGGCGCCAATGCCCATCTCGTTTACGTCGCAGTCTCCAGCCAGACGGGCTGCGTGGCGCATCTAAAGGATAAAAGCGGAACGCCGGGCGAATATCGCGCGGCCAAGTCTGCGTGCTGACAGGAGACGATGATGGCTGCGAGGCAACATAGGCCTGAACTTGTATCCGAAGTCTCGGATATCGAGGAGATGCGCAACGAGCAATGGAAGCGCCACCTGTCGGCACAAGCGCCCATGCGGTGGCTCGCCAGCGGCTGGCGCGATCTGTGGACCAACCCGGTACCAAGCCTTCTCTACGGGCTCGCGGTCTTCATCGCCTCGATCGTCTTCATCGTCTACATGTTCCATACCGGACGGGACTATTTCCTTTTCCCGGCACTTGCGGGTTTCCTGATCGTCGGCCCGCTGGTTGCCGCCGGCCTCTATCTCAAGAGCCGCGATATCGAGGCCGGCGCACAGCCGACGCTGCGCTCCATGCTGGCCGTGCGTCCGCTAGCGGGCGCGCAGGTATTCTTCACCGGCATGTTGCTCGCCATGCTGATGCTCCTTTGGATGCGCGCGGCAGTCCTTGTCTATGCGCTGTTCTTCGGTGTGCGCCCTTTTCCTGGGCTCGACTACGTCACCGGGATGCTCTTCACCACGCCCACCGGCTGGGCCATGCTGCTGGTAGGTAGCCTGATCGGGGCACTGTTCGCCGGTTTTGCCTTCGCCGTCAGCGTCTTTTCCATCCCTATGCTGCTCGACCGGCGTGTCGATGCGTTGACCGCCATGGGCGTCAGCACGGCGCTCGTCTGGAACAATCTCACGCCCATGCTGGCCTGGGGCGCCATCGTGCTCGGCCTTTTCCTCATCTCCGTCGCGACGGGGCTTCTGGGTCTGGTCGTGATCTTTCCCTGGCTCGGGCATGCCACCTGGCACGCCTATAAAGAAATGCGGTAGCGACCATGTCCTGCTGCGCCGCCGAGATAGGATTGGATATATCGCAATCGCGTACCGGCTTCTCAGCCGACGAGTTGGCGATGACCAGCAAGGATCTCGGCAACGGCCTTCGCCAGAGCGTGCTCTCGATCCCCGCCATGCATTGCGGTGCCTGTATTGGTGCGATCGAGGCCGCCCTCACCGCGGTGCCCGGCGTTGAGCGGGCACGCGCCAACCTCTCGCTACGCCGCGTCACGATCGACTGGAAACGAGATCGGCAGGTTGCACCAGACCTCCTTGGAGCAATCACAGCCATTGGATATGAGGCCAACCTTCCCACAGCCGAGATCGACGGCGAGGATGAGATTCTTGCGGGACTGGTGCGTGCGCTCGCCGTCGCCGGCTTCTGCTCCATGAACGTTATGCTGCTGTCCGTTTCAGTCTGGTCGGGGGCGGACGCTGCGACACGACAAACGTTCCACGCAATCTCGGCACTGCTTGCGCTGCCGGCAATTTTCTATGCAGGCGCGGGCTTCTACCGCTCAGCCTGGCAGGCACTCTCCCATGGCCGCACCAATATGGACGTGCCAATCTCTATCGGCATCCTCCTCACCTTCACGCTCAGTCTTTACGACACCGTCACCAACGCTCCCCATGCCTATTTCGAGGCCGCCACGTCGCTGATCTTCGTTCTGCTGATCGGTCGGGTGCTCGATCATGCGATGCGTCGGAAAGCGCGCTCTGCTGTCGCCGCCTTGACACGGCTGATCCCACGTGGGGCGAACGTGCTGCAAAACGACGGCAGGCTGGACTTCGTAGAACTGGGAGACATCAAGGCGCGGATGCGCCTTCGCATCGCTTCCGGCGAGCGTGTGCCGACCGATGGGGTGTTGGAGAACGGGCGCGCTGAACTCGACGCCGCCCTTATCACCGGCGAAAGCCTTTGGCGCAGCGTCCGCGCCGGGGAGGCCGTGCAGGCGGGGGAACTGAACCTCGGCAACCCCTTCGTGCTGCGCGCCACCAACGCGCCGGCAGATTCCACGGTCGCCGAGATGACGAGAATGATCGAGGCGGCCGAGGATGGCCGCTCGCGCTACCGGCGGCTCGCCGACCGCGCAGCCGGCCTATATGCCCCCGTTGTTCACAGTCTCGCTGTCCTCGCTTTCATCATCTGGTTCATCGCGAGCGGTAATTTGCATACCGCGCTCACTATCGCGGTCGCCGTTCTCATCATCACTTGCCCCTGCGCGCTGGGGCTCGCGGTACCCATGGTACAGGTCACTCTGGCCCGCCACCTCTTCGAACGCGGTGTGATGGCAACCGACGGCTCCGCTTTTGAACGCCTGCGCGAGATCGATACGGTCGTCTTCGACAAGACGGGCACGCTGACGACGGGGGCGCCTCGCCTGCTCGGCATTGACGGGATCACTCCGGAAGCGCTCAAACTCGCCACCGCTCTGGCCCGCACCTCCATCCACCCGATGGCAAGGGCGATAGCCGAAGCAGGTGTCTCCGCAGAGAAGCCGCCCACCTTTACGGATGTGAGGGAGACGGCGGGAATGGGGCTGGAAGGCCGCCTCGGCGGCGACCTATACCGGCTCGGCAGGCCTGAATGGGCTCTGACCACACAGGACGAAGCGGTTATGACCGTGCTCTCGAAGAACGGTGAGGCCCTTGCGCGTTTCAGCTTTGGCGAAGATATCCGACCTGGCGCGCGCGATCTGGTCGCAACGCTGAAAGCCCGCCACTTTGAGGTCGTCCTGCTCTCCGGTGATTCCCTCGAAGCCGTCGAGGTGGTTGCCAACGCGCTCGGCATCACCGATAGGCGCGCCCGGCTTCTGCCTACCGAAAAGGTCCGGGCGATAAAGAACCTGCAGGCGGCCGGGCACGGGGTGCTGATGATCGGCGACGGGATCAACGATGCGCCGGCGCTGCGCGCCGCAGACGCATCCATGGCGCCGACGTCGGCGAGTGACGTCGGCCGCAGCGCCGCTGACTTCGTTTTCCTTGGCAATGATCTGCGCGTTGTGACGGATGTGTTCGATAGCGTGGAAAAGGCGGCCGGACTTATCCGACAAAATTTCGTGCTCGCCGCCCTCTATAACCTCATCAGCCTGCCCATTGCATTCAGCGGATATGTGACGCCGCTTATAGCGGCCCTTGCGATGTCCTCGTCCTCGCTCATCGTGGTCGCCAACGCGCTACGCCTCGCGCGTGCGCCACGGTCTGGAGAGAACATGGCGAAATCCGTCTTGGAGGCAAGGACATGACGGCCATCAGCGTGCTCGTTCCACTTTCGATCGTTATGGGTATCGCTGGGCTCCTCGCCTTCCTATGGTCCCTGCGTACTCGACAATACGAGGATCTCGACGGGGCCGCCGCCAGAATTCTGCTCGACAGCGACGAAGACGATGCAATCGACCGCGACCGACGGCGGCATATGTCCAGGAATGGAGGATGAGATGACAGATGAGGATCGGCCCAAGATTCAAGAGGGTAACCATCAACACGTTGTCGTCGACCCCTCCGACGCCGTAACCGGACTTGGCTTTGTGCTCGGGTCAGTCGGCGCGGCGGTCGGTGTCGTGGCCGCGATCGTGGCGGCTCCGCAACTCGATGCTTCTGCGGTCCTCTATTGCTTGATCGGCGGCCTTGCAGGCGGTTCGGCGGGCGTGGTCACAGGCGGTCTGATCGGAGCTGTGTTCTCCGTTGCACGCGGAACGCCACGTTGAAAGGCTCGCTCCATGCCGCCTATGATCAAATTCATGGTCACACGTTTGTTGATAGGCTTCTCAATTGGTGGTCTCACTGCGGTCGCCTTGATCCTGGGGGCGCCAACCAGCGTTGGCAATCCAACGATATGCCTAGCGGGAGTTTTGATTGTCTATGGCCTGGGATCCGTCTTCGCCCTTGGATACCTCGCCACCGCGCAGAGTTGGGAGAATTGAACTGACGCCTTGAAGGTCCACGGCCGTCGTGTGCGATCGGCGAAAAACCGCATCGTCAATCCGAAAGCAGTCGCATATTTCAAATTTCGCGTTTCAGAGGCATATGGCGAGTGCCGAACCCATTACCAACTGCGGCAAGCTGGGCACGCCCAATAGCTCGGCGAGATGCCGTTTGCTGAGTTGAAGCAGACTGTCCCACCAAAAACGGGACGGTTTTATCGTGGTATTTCAATCGTGTCCTGAAGCCGGACAAGTTCAAAGTCGCTAACGAGAATGTCGACCCTCAGGTGCCATTGTCCCGCGATCGGCACTACGACGCCGGAGGCCCGCCACACACCGTCAGCCTGCAAGGTCGCTTTCCTGCGCATCGGCTCGATACCCGCCTGCGGATTGAAAAGCACGAAGGTCACCTCCTTCGGGATCATGGTCGTGAAATCCGGGGCCAGGATGACGGCGGACAGCTCGACCGGACCGGCGCGTCCGGGCGTGACGGCAATTTCAGCCATCGCCTTGTCCGCGTGGATATGGATCGACACCGGCTGCGCAGCCGCAATCGCCAACGCGCGAGGCGGCGGCGTGAACCGCCATGTGGCGGCGACAGCAAAAATGGCGAGGGCGATCATGGTCTCGATGATAATAGCGCGGGCAAGCCGCCGTGCGGAGCCCAGCTCGCCGCGTTCGGCTGGCTTGGTGAAGACCCAGCGGTTGGCCACCACGAGAAGAAACAGGACGACGAGCAGCGCCGTCTTCGCGAGAAGCACATTCCCATAGGCCGTCGAAACGAGCGCATCGAATGTCTGGACCTGTACGATGGCCAGCAGCAGGCCGGCCGCGGTCAGTGCAGCGACGCAAACGGGGATAAGGCGGGAGAACCGGCCAAGCGCCTGCCGCGCGGCATCGCCTCCATGCTGCAAAGCGTAGGCCAGTGGTGGGAGAGAGCCGATCCAGATGGCAATCGTGACTACATGCACGAAGACCGCCGGCCGCATCAGCCATTGCGGCGTCGCCGAACTTGCATGGCCACTCAATGCCATCGCCGCGCTTCCGGCGACAACGGCTACAAGCGATGCCGCGCGGCCCGAAAAAGTTGCCCTTGAAGAGGTTACCAGCGCCAGAAGGAACGCAAAGGAGAGCACGACGACGGTCAGGCCGAAACTCGTCGCGAGCCCCGCGCTCCATACCGCACGATCAGTAAGATTGGAGAGCGGAGCACCCAAGGCATCGAGCCCCTGCAATCCCAGGGAAACCACCGTCGCCGAGAAGCCGAGCAACAGGGCCATTTTTATGACCGGCAATCCAGCGGCGCCATCGGGGATCAGCCACCGGACGGCGAAAAGGCCGCCTATCCCGAAGAACAGGCCGGCATACATCGCGATGCGGGCAAGCCATAGCGCCGTCCTCACCGGCCAGTCGATCGCTTCCCCGGCAGCCTGCGGCGCGCTGCTCGGCGCGCCAATCGAAAAGATCGTGGAACCCGCGACGGGATGTCCGTCCTCGGAGACGACGCGCCAGGCAAGCACGTGGGTTCCCGCCGCAAGGTCGCCGGGTGCCGCGATCTCGAGTGTGCGGTCGCGCAGAACGAATGTCTCCAGCGTCTTCGACTGCCCATCGGGCAGGATGAGCCGCAGCACGAGCGGCGACACCGGCTCGCTGAAGGACAGCGACAGGGTTTTCGGCGGAGCATTGACGACGGCGCCATCAGCGGGCACAGCGCCCGTCAACGAGGCATGCGCCATCGCTGCCACAGCGAGGCAGCACCAGAAGATACCGGTCAGAAAGACCTGGATACAGGCTCGGCCAAGATGATCCCGCACGACAATCTCCGAAGGACAGACGGGGCCGGCGTCCGAAAGCGCCGGCCTTTTCGGGTTCAGTGGCCGTTTGTGGCCTCAAGCAGCTTCACGCCGGGGGCGGGAAGCTCGAGATCGTCCTCGGACTGGCCTGCGGCCGGGATTTCGATCCAGCGCTCAGCCACACCATCCGGGCACTCCTGCACTACGGGGAAGTGCAGCGTTTCACCCGCCTTCAGATCCTTCGTCAGATAGACCCGCAGCACGAATTCGTCATATTCGTCGTCGCCGAGATTTCCGCCGCTCCAGACGATTTCCTTCACGCCTTCGCTGGTCGGCGTGCCGTAGTAGTCGTAGGATTTAGCATAGGCGCCCTTGATCTTTTCAAGCGTCCAGCCGGCCTTCGGCTGCGGCTTCACCGCAATCACGCCTTCGGGGATCTGCACGCGCACCACATTGGTCGGCTTGCCCTCGCAGCCGTGCGGCACCTGGAAGATCGCGCGATAGGTCGAGCCGACCGGCGCCTCCTTCAACTGCAACGAAACATGGGCAAGGGCGGCGCTGGAACCGAGCGCAAGGGCGGCAACGGTTGCAAGTGTTCTTTTCAGCATTGTCAGTCTCCAAGAGAGCCGGTCATCCCTGCCGGCAAGGTATGATGGAAAAAGGAAAGGAGATAGGAGCGCGAGGGCACGCAGCAGGCGGTCCGCTCATGCAGCGATCAGGGCAGGGAAAACCCGCACAACATGCTCGCACGATGGCCTTGCCGGCACTGGCCCGGCGATCAGGCGAGTGTCGGGGGACCGCGCGGATGTCCGGGCAAAGCCTCATGCGCCGAAGGCGCGTGGTCGTCATACCCGTCGAAAATCCGCTGCGAGGGTTGTGCAAGCGGATTGAACAGGATGAGGACAGGGCGATACGGCGGAACGAGGCCTGCCGCCATACCGCAGGCCAGCGTGCAGCAATCGGGAGCGAGCGAGCGCTCCTTGCCCGGCGTCGATGCCGGTTTCTGCTCGTCGAGATGGGTGATGCAGAGCGGATTACCATAGGCATCCACCGCCGAACTGCCGGCCGTGGCAGCTTGGGCCAAGGGGCTCAGAAGAACCTGCAACGCCATCAGCACGGCGGCGGCGAAAGCCACCCATCCGTTCCGGCACTGCTGCATGTATATCGTCATCAAAACCTCTCGCACCGAGGCTTACCAAGCGCGCCGCGTGATGAAAAGGCTCCCGGCTCGCCGAATTGTCGCACTCTTTGCGGTGCAGCAAGCAGCGCCACGATAACTTCTCATGCATCCGCTCTTTTGTTCGGCCGGGCGCAAAGATGACGCATGACGATCCTGCAAAATGGAGCTCTTCCCTCCTTCAAAGGATCAAGCATGCAAACGCTTTCTCTCAAGACCACCGTGACCACCATTGCCGCCGAACTGCCGGGTGCGGCCGAACTGTTTCGCCGCTCTGCCATCAATTTCTGCTGTGCGGGTGATATCCCTCTGCGCCAAGCGGCCGAACGGGCCGGCTTATCGCCGGCAGAACTGCTTGCCGAGCTGGAAGCGCTCCAGCGGATGGCCGGTCTTGAAGCGCCACAGGAGACCGGGCCGCTCATTGATCATCTTCTGTCGCGCTACCATGAGACCCATCGCCGCGAACTGGCCTTTTTGATCCCGCTTGCCGAGAAGGTCGAACGCGTTCACGGCGACCATCCCGTCGCCCCATCAGGACTGGCTCGCGCACTGGTCGCGCTGAAGGCGGAACTGGAAGACCACATGACGAGCGAGGAGCAAATCCTCTTCCCCCTGATGCGGCAAGGGCAAAACACGCGGATTTCCCGCCCGATCATGCAGATGCGCCATGAACATGCCGATACGGTCAGGCTTCTTCAGGATATCGAGCATGCAGCCCATGGCATGGCGCTGCCGGAGGGCGCCTGCGGGTCGTGGACGGCGCTCTATACGGGGCTGCGCAAGCTCACCGATGATCTCGTCTTGCACATGCATCTGGAGAATACCGTGCTTTTCCCGCGCTTCGAGACGCCGGAAGCCGCCATCGGCGCCTAAGCCCTGTCCGTCGTCGAATGATTTGAGACTTTTTGGGCTTCGGAAGAATGGAGTTTCCGGCTCGATTTGCGGATTGATCTAAGCCGCTTTGGCCTGGTGGTTCAAGCGGCGCTGTTTGATCGTGTCTCGTTTGATCCTTTCACGTTCGAGCAGGATGGTCTGGCCGCGCCCGAAGTAGACGTCGGCCGGGGTGAGATTGTCGAGGCTCTCGTGGTATCGGCGATGATTGTAATGCTCGACGAAGGCGGCGATCTGCGCTTCGAGGTCCTCCTGGAAGAAGTAGTTCTCCAAGAGAATGCGGTTCTTGAGCGTCTGGTGCCAGCGTTCGATCTTGCCCTGCGTTTGCGGATGGCCGGGAGCGCCGTGGACCTGGTCGATCTTGTATTTCTCCAGCCATTCGCCGAGATCGGAAGCAACGTAACACGGGCCGTTGTCGGATAGCAGGCGCGGTCGGTGTTCGACCTTGACCTTGTCGCAGCCTGATGCGGCCAGTGCCAGATCGAGCGTGCCGGTGACATCGTCCACCCTCATGCTGGTGCACAGCTTCCAGGCGATGATGTAACGCGAGAAGTCATCGAGAATGGTCGACAGGTAGAACCAGCCCCAGCCAAAGACCTTCAGATAGGTGAAGTCGGTCTGCCACATCTCGTTGGGCCGTGTGGTCTTGTCCTTGAACTCGTCATTGGCCTTGATGACGATATAGGCTGGCGAGGTGATCAGGTCATGCGCCTTGAGCAGGCGATAGACAGAAGCCTCTGATACGAAGTAGTTTTCCGTGTCGGTGAACTTCACCGCCAGCTCGCGCGGCGACAGATCGGCATGATCGAGCGCCATGGCAATGATGCGGTCCCGGATGTCGTCGGGGATGCGGTTCCACACCCGTGATGGCGCAGACGTCCGGTCTTCCAGCCCCTCGACACCGTGGGTCTGTAACCGGTCATACCATCGGTAAAATGTTTGCCTGGGTATGCCGAGCTTTTCGAGGGTTTGCCGGACCGACAGATGTGACCGCTCGACGAGCCGGATGATCTCAAGTTTTTCAGTGGCGGGATATCTCATTCCTCGTCGCCCCCATCCGCGATCATGCTTTATGGAATGGCCCGCCCTTTCTCCAGCGTCTGTTAGGATGCTGCAGGTGGAAGGAAGAAAGGAACGAGCCAATGTCTATAGCGATCCTTGGAGTTGATCTGGGCAAGAATTCTTGCAGCATAGTTGGTGTCGACGACATCGGCGCGATAGTTGTCCGGCGAACAATGCGTCGCGAGACGCTAATTGAGTACGTAGCGAAGCTCCCTGCCTGCGTGGTGGCAATGGAAGCGTGCTGCGGCGCCCATCATCTGGGTCACCTGTTTGAGGCACAAGGCCACGAGGTCCGGCTGATGTCGCCGGAATACGTTCGCCCCTACATCAAGGCGCAGAAAAATGATGACCGGGATGCAGAGGGTATTGCCGAAGCTGCATCTCGACCGACCATGCGTTTCGTCAACCTTAAGAGCCAGGAGCAACTGGACATCCAGACGCTGCATCGGGTGCGTTCTCGCCTTGTGGCCGAACGAACAAACCTCATCAATCAACTTCGTGCCATCCTGCTGGAGCGCGGGGTGATCTTCCCGGTCGGGCGGCGAAAACTTGAGCTCGGCGTGGATGGTATGCTTTCCAAGAGTGCCCAGATACTATCGCCTCGTGTGCATCAGCTGGTTGCTGATCTACGCAGCGAATGGAAGGAACTCGACAAAAAGATCGACGCACTGAATGCCGAGTTTGTCCGGTTGGCACGCGGTGACGCCGCCATGCGCAGACTGACCTCGATCCCTGGTGTTGGCGTTCTTAATGCAACGGCCTTGGTCGCGGCGGTGGGTGATGCAAGCAGCTTCGCCAAAGCTCGGGATCTGGGGGCCTGGCTCGGACTGGTTCCCAGGCAATACAGTACTGGCGGCAGACCCCGACTGCTTGGGATATCAAAACGTGGCAATACCTACTTGCGTACGTTGCTCATTCATGGTGCTCGTGCAGCGCTACCGTCGCTTTCAACAGCTGAGACGCCTCTGGGGCGATGGCTGAAAGCCATGATCGAGCGAGGCGTACACCGTAACGCCATTGTTGTGGCTCTGGCTAACAAACTGGCGCGGATAGCGTGGGCTGCGTTGCGCAAAGGAACAGGCTTTGACCGTGGATACCCGGTGGCTGCGTAATAGGAACAGCTACGCATTATCAAACGCGTAGCCCAAAGGAGTTTGCAGGAAGGATCGTGAAGATGGCCTGACAGTCGAACGGCATTTGGAAAGCCCGGTTAAAAAAATGGCACTGGGTGCCGGAGTGCTTTATTGGGGCTCCAAATGCGCGGATGTCCATCTTGGCCATGAGCACGCTCATGAGACCGTATACGTTGACGCAGACTGATCAGAAAATCGTAAAATCCTCTTGCAAGCAGGGCGGGCCATACGTTTTTTGAGCAGGCGGTTCTCTAGGGTGAGGTCGGCCAGCGCCTCCTTCAGGTCGCGGCTTTCACGGCGCAGTGCCTTCACCTCGTCACTGGTCGCCGAGCGGGCGGTGTTACCGGCAAGACGCTTCTTGCCCGCTTCGAGGAATTCCTTTGACCAGCTATAATACAGGCTCTCGGCGATCCCTTCACGGCGGCAGATCGCGGCAATGCTGTCCTCACCACGCAGACCTTCCAGCACAATACGAATTTTGTCCTCGGCCGAATGATGCTTGCGCGTGGCGCGGCGGATGTCCTTGATGACCTGTTCGGCCGCCGATGTCTGCGGCCCGGATTTCTGTCTCATCTTCGCTTCCTTTGATAGAGCTACGATGAGCCGAAAATCCTCTCTTCTCAACTAAACCAATTCTGTCTCATGGGCGCTGATGTCGGACA
>NZ_WUMK01000010.1 GCF_009827055.1 Shinella kummerowiae | reverse complement strand
GCCCATGGCGAGCGCCGTGCGCAGCGTTTCCTCGGCCTTGGCCGGGCCGATCGACACCACGACCACTTCCTCCGCCTTGCCGGCTTCCTTCAGCCGCAACGCCTCCTCGACCGAAATCTCGTCGAACGGGTTCATCGACATCTTCACATTCGCAAGCTCGACACCCGAGCCGTCAGACTTCACGCGAATTTTGACGTTGTAATCAACGACCCGCTTTACAGGGACGAGCAGTTTCATGGAATTCTCCTTGTCATCAGCAGACGGTGCGAAAACGATCGACCATCACGTCCAGAACCTCGCCGGGATCGCGCTTCCACCAGGTGTTGGCGGAAAAGATTTCGACCTCGCAAGGGCCAGCGTAACCCGCGCCCTCGACACTCTTGCGGAGTGCCTTGAGGTCGGCAACGCCGTCCCCCATCATGCCGCGGTCGAGCAGGACATCGCTTGTGTCGGCCAGCCAGTCGCAAAGGTGGTAACCGAAAATCCTGTGCTTTCCGGCGCGCTGCAACTGGGTATCAAGATCGTTGTCCCACCAGACATGATAGACATCGACGGCAATGCCGAGGTTCGGCGCGTCAACCGCATCGCAAATATCGACGGCGTCCCGCATCGTTGTCAGGCAGGAGCGGTTGCCGGCATAGACGGGATTAAGGGGCTCCAGCGCCAGTTTGACATTCCGCTCGGCCGCATAGGGCGCAAGGGCGGCGACGCGGTCGGCGACGATCTTCAGGCTCTCGGCCGTCCCCTTCGTGCCGGGGTGTACGCCCCCCACCACGATCGTCAGCACCGCAGCACCAAGGCCTGCGGCCATGTCGATGGAAGCCTTCGCCTCGTCGAGCACCATCGCCTTGTCTATGGCCTGCGTCCCGACAAGAAACGGCGTGCGACAAAGCCCGGCGACGGACAGGCCCGCTGCCCGTGCCCGCTCGCCGATCGCAATCGCCCGAGTACCAATTTCACGGCGCCAGAAGACGATCGAGCCGAAACCGCGTGCGGCGCAAGCGTCGATGATACGTTCCGGCTCCCATCCCGCTCCATGACCATCGAGATTGTGGCCGAGGCTGGCGGTGTTGAGCGCAAGCGCCGAATGGTCGATCGAAAAATCGCGCATCGTCACCTGCCGTAGATGGCGAGCAGCGTCTTCATGCGCTCGACTGCAAGCTCCGGATCCCGTAGCAGGCCGCACTGGTCGGCTAGGCGGAACACCTCAACGAAATAGGGCAGCGGCCGCATGGCCTGGGCGCCGTTCAGCATCACGAAATGATCCTGGAAGCCGTTCAGCCAGGCGAGGAAGACGACGCCCGTCTTGTAGTATTGCGTGGGCGCCCGGAAGATCAGGCGGGCGAGCGGCACGGTCGGATCGAGCGTTGCGCGGAAGGCGGCCCTATCGCCCTCGCCCAGACGCTCCACCGCATAGGCCGCGGCAGGCGCGAGCGGATCGAAGATACCGAGCAGAGCGTGCGAAAACCCTTCGCTGTCGCCTTCGATCAATTCCGGATAGTTGAAGTCGTCGCCCGTATACATTTTCACGCCGGCCGGAAGGCGGCGGCGCATGACGATCTCCTTCTCCTTGTCGAGCAGGGAAATCTTGATGCCATCGACCTTGGCCGCGTTCGCTTCGATGACGGCGAGCGCCGTCTGCATGGCGGGCACAAACGCCGCGTCGCCCCAATAGCCGGCAAGCTGCGGGTCGAACATGTCGCCGAGCCAATGCAGGATCACCGGCTCGTCACAGGCGGCGAGCACATCGGAATAGACCTTGACGTAGTCCTCCGACCCTCTTGCGACGCGCACCAGGGCGCGGGACGCCATGAGGATGAGGCGGCCACCGAGTTTCTGGATGGCGTCCGCCTGCTCCAGATAGGCGCGGCGCACATCGTCCAGGCTCGTCACCGTCGCGGGATCGAGATGATCCGTGCCGCAGCCATTGGCGACGAGCGCATCCGGAAGCTCTTCACGCGTGCGGCGGATCAGCTCCAACGCGCCCGGCCAGTCAAGCCCCATGCCGCGCTGCGCCGTATCCATCGCCTCGGCAATGCCGAGGCCAAGACCGGCGAGGTAGCGGCGAAACGCCATCGTCTTCGCCCAGTCCACCGAGGCGCGACCCGAAGGATCGTTTGAAGTGAAGGGATCGGCGACGACGTGTGCGGCGGAATAGACGATACGGGCCGGCTTCTTGCTGAGCGTTTCGACTGCGATCGGTTTCCCTGTCAGGACATAGTCGGTGCGGCGGCCGGTGGTATCGGGAAGGGCGATTTTCATGGAGAAGACCTCAGAAGCGCGGGACGAGCATGCCGGCATCAGCCGGGATCGACAGTCCGGTCGTGTAGGGGAGCCGGCCGGTCGCAAGCGACGCAATCAGCGTGCCCACTTCACCCGGCTCGCCGACGCGGGGAAAAAGCGTGAGACCTTGGGCCGCGCGATCGCGATAGGCCTCGATGACGGGTGCGGTCATCTCGGTGGCGATCAGGCCGGGCTGGACGTCATAGACGGCAATGTTCTCCCGCCCGAGCCGGACGGCGAGCACCTTGGAAACCATGGCCGCCGCCGCCTTCGAGGCGCAATATTCCGAACGCTGCTCCGCCACCGCAACGGCGTTCGACGATGTGACATTGACGATCGAATGGAAGAGGGACGGTCGCTCGCGGGCGAGCAAGCGGCGCGCGAAGGCCTGGCTCAAGAAAAACAGGGCCTTTGCGTTGATGGAAATGCACCGGTCCCAGCTCTCCTCCGAGACCTCCAGCATGTCACCGCGCTTGAGCACGCCGACACCGGCATTGTTGACCAGGGTGGTGAGCGGCCCGAGTTTTTCCTCTACCGCATCCAGCGCCGCTTTGTGACCGCCGATCGCGCCCACATCGAACGGGGCGGCGACCACCGGAACCCCATGGTTGGCAATGCGCGCAACAGCTGCCGCCAGCTCGGAATCGTCCGCCGGTCCGTTGACGGCGATCGCAAAACCTTCCTTTGCCAGAGCCTCGGCAACGGCGAGCCCGATACCGCGCGAGGAGCCGGTGACGAGCGCAACCGCCCGGGCAGGTACGGCACTCATGCCCGTGCGCCCTTCTTCAGGAGTTCGCGGGCGATGATCATACGCTGGATCTGGTTGGTGCCTTCATAGATTTGGGTGATCTTCGCATCGCGGTAGAGGCGCTCCACCTCGAAGCCGCGAATGTAGCCGGAGCCACCAAACACCTGCACGGCATCGGCGGTGCGCTGCACGGCGACGTCGCCGGCGAAACATTTTGCGATGGAGCAGGCTTTCGTCGCATCCGCCCCGCTGTCGATCTTCGACGCGGCGGAATGGACGAGCAGGCGCGCGGCCTCGATATCCTTCGCCATGTCGGCAAGCAGCCATTGCACACCCTGGAAATCGGAAATCGCCTTGCCGAACTGCTTGCGCGTGCCCGCATAGTCGAGGGCGGCCTCAAGGCCGGCCTGTGCGATGCCGACCGCGAGCGAGGCGATGCCGACACGCCCCTTGTCGAGCACCGACATCATCATGTGGAAACCACGCCCTTCCGTGCCGAGCAGAGCATCGGCCGGCAGGCGCACATCCGAGAAGTTCAAGGCACCGACCTGGCTGGCGCGCTGCCCCATCTTGTGTTCCTTCGGCCCTTTCTCAACGCCGGCCGAATGCAGGTCGACGATGAAGATCGACATGCCGCGGTTGCCGGCTTCCTTGTCGGTGCGGGCCAGCACGAAGCCGTAGTCGGCCACCGGCGCGTTGTGGATCCAGATCTTGCCGCCATTCAGCCGCCAGCCGTTTCCGTCGCGCTCGGCCGTGGTGCGGATGCCCGAAACGTCGGTGCCCGCCTCCGGCTCGGTGATGCAATAGGCGACCTTCGAGCGCATTCCGAGAATTTCAGGCAGGAGGGCCTGCTGGTTTTCCGTACCGTGGCGCACCAGCAGGCTTGAGATGAGTTCGATCAGGCCGCACTGATCGGCGACCGATGCGTATCCCCGGCTCAGCTCCTCCATGACAAGCGCATAGGTGAGTGTGTCGAAGCCGGGACCGCCAAGGGCTTCCGGCACGCCGATGCCGAAGAGGCCAAGCTTGGCCATCTCATCATAGAGGTTCGCGGGGAAGCGCTCCTCCCGGTCGAGTTCTTCGGCCAAGGGGCGGATCGTTTCGTCGGCAAAGGCGCGCGCCATGTCGCGCACCTGCTCCTGCGTTTCGGTGAGATACATCTGCCTCGTCTCGCTACTAGTAACTATCTGGTTACATACATTCGACTGCAGACGAACGTCAAGACGGAAAAATTCACGCAGGCGAAATGTAGCTGCTTGCACAGCCGTTTGGCTGCGTGCATATTATTCACTATTCAGTTACTTAAGGAGGAAAGCATGCATCCAGGAGAAAAGCGTAAATTCGGCAGGACGGACCTCGAAGTCACCGCTTTCGGCTTCGGCACCGCGCCGCTCGGAAACATTTTCCGCGAGATCGACGAAGCGACGTCGCAGGAAATGTTCGCACGCGCCTGGGAGGCAGGCGTGCGATTCTTCGACACGGCGCCAATGTATGGCCACGGCCTTGCCGAACTGCGAACGAGCCATGCCCTGCGCTGGAAAACCCGGGACGACTTCGTTCTCGCCTCCAAGGTCGGGCGTCTGCTGCGCCCGGCGCGGCGCGACACGATCGACTTCGCACCCTGGACGAATGCCGCACCCTTCACCATGCATTTCGACTACAGCTACGACGGCACCATGCGCGCCTTCGAGGACAGCCTGCAGCGGCTCGGGCTGGAGCGGATGGATATGTGCTTCATCCACGACATCGACGTCTTCACGCGCGGCAACGAGCAGCCGGAGGTATTCGAACAGGCGATGGACGGCGCCTGGCGCGCGTTGGAACGGCTGCGCTCGGAAAAAGTCGTGAAGGCGATCGGCGTCGGCGTCAATGAATGGCAGGTCTGCCACGAAGCGCTCTTGCGCCACGATTTCGACTGCTTCCTGCTGGCCGGGCGCTATACCTTGCTCGAACAGGAAGCGCTGGATACCTTCCTGCCGCTCTGCCAGCAACGCGGCGCGGCCGTCGTCGTGGGCGGCGGCTTCAACTCCGGCATTCTCGCAACCGGCGCCAAGGAGGGCGCGAAGTACAACTACGCGCCGGCACCGCGCGATATCATAGACAAAGTCGCGAAGATCGAAGCCGTCTGCGCCGAACATGGCGTGCCACTGGCAGCTGCGGCCCTGCAATTCGTCGTGGCACACCCCGCCGTCCCGTCCTTCATGGCAGGCACGCGCACGATCGAACAGCTGGATCAGAATCTCGCCTGGTTCTCCCATCCGATCCCGGCCGATTTCTGGGCGGATCTGAAGAAGAAGGGCCTGTTGCGCGAGGATGCGCCCGTTCCGGCATGACCCCAGATCGGCCCGCGCGACGAGGGCCGCGCGGGCCATTCTAGCGGATCAGGATCGCCCTGAAGTCATTGACGTTGGTTCCTGTCGGGCCCGGCACGAACAGGTCGTCCAGCCGGTTGAACGCCGTCCAGGCATCGTTGCCGGCGAGCAGGGCTGCGGGATCCACGCCCAGGTCGCGCAGGCGCTTAATGCTGGCGCCATCCGCGAACGCACCCGCATTGTCCTCAGAGCCATCGATACCATCCGTATCAGCGGCCAGCGCCGCAAAGGGAATGCCCTCGCCGGCCAGCGCGAGGGACAGCAGGAACTCCGTGTTGCGTCCTCCCTTGCCACGCCCCTTGATCGTCACCGTTGTTTCCCCGCCCGAGAGAATGACGACCGGGCGCGAGAACGGGCGTCCGCGGCTGGCGACTTCACGGGCGATGGCCGCGTGCACGCGCGCGACGTCGCGCGCCTCCCCCTCGACGCTATCCGACAGGATGACAGCGGGAACGCCAAGAGCCTCCGCCCGGTGCGCAGCCGCTTCCAGCGAGAGACGGGCGGAAGCGATGACCCGCACCTCATGCGCGGCAAAGACCGGATCGCCCGGGGAGGGCGGCTCTCCCTCATTTCCACCAAGCCAGGCATCGATCCGCTCCGGCAGTCTGATCCCCCATGTCTTCACCAGCGCGCGCGCTTCTTCACGATCACCCGCATCCGGTACGGTCGGCCCGCTGGCGACCTGGGCCGGGTCGTCGCCCGGCACATCGGAAACGACGAGCGTCACGACCTTTGCCGGATGGCAGGCGGCGGCAAGCCGTCCGCCTTTGATGCCGGAGACCTGCTTGCGAATGGCGTTCATGACGGAAATCGGCGCCCCGCTCGCAAGCAGTGCGCTGTTCAGTGCGGCCTCGTCCTCCAGCGTGAGGTTACCTGGCGGAGCGGGAAGAAGGGCCGACCCGCCGCCAGAGATCAGTGCGACGACGAGATCATCTTCGGCAAGCCCCTTCACGGCGTCGAAAAGCGCCTGCGAGGCAGCAAGGCCCGCCGCATCGGGTACGGGATGCGCCGCATCGAGCACGCGGATCCGCCGGCAGGGCGTGGCATAACCGTAGCGGGTGACGACAACGCCCTCCAGCGGGCCATCCCAAAGACGCTCGAAAGCCGCGGCAAGCTGTGCGGCACCTTTCCCGGCGCCGATAACGACAGTCCGCCCTTTGGGCCGAGCCGGCAGATATGCGCGCACGGCCTTTTCCGGATCGGCAGCCTCGACCGCAGCACGGAAGAGCTCTGAGAGAAAGTCTTTGTCTTCGGGTTTCATGAGATCGCCACAGATATTGGGATGTCAGATGATTGGGCGCTAGTTGCCGAAGCGGGCCGGCCGCTTCTGCTTGTAGGCGGAAAGCCCTTCGGTCAGCTCTTCGGACGCTGCCGCCACGGCGCCGGCCAGCATCTCCACGACCCGCTCGCGTTCTTCGCCCTCGGCGGCATTGATCAGCATCTTGGTCAACTCGGTCGCCCGCGGCGCGCGTTTTTGCACGCGCGCCGCAGCTGTTTCCGCCGCAGCAGCGCCCTCACCGGTCGCAACGACCTGATCGACGAGGCCGAGCGCGAGTGCCTCCTGCGCTGTATAAATCTCGCCGAAAAGCGCCATGCGGCGAACAAGCTGCGTGCCAAAGCGGCGCGATGCGCGCTGTGTGCCGGACCAGCCGGGAATGATGCCGAGGCCGGGCTCCGGCTGGCCGATCTTCACATGCGCTTCGGCGATACGTAGGTCGGCACAGGCGGCAAGCTCCAGCCCGCCGCCAAGCGCATGGCCGTTCAGCACCGCGATCAACGGTACCGTGAGGCGTGCCAGCGCGTCGAAGGTACCATGCCCGTCGCGCAACCAGCGGCGCGAAAATGTTTCGGCGTCAAGGCTACTCCACGCCTCGATATCTCCGCCCGCACAGAAGGATTTTCCACCTTCTCCCGAAAGGATCGCGACGCTGGCATCCGAGCGCTCGACGATACGACACGCCTGCAGCAGCGCGTCGATCATATCCTCGTCGATCGCATTCAGCTTTTCCGGACGCCGCAGGGTAATTCGCGCAATGTGACCGTCGATGGAAAGCTCAACGCGCGGATCGCTCACAGCGTCAACCCCATGGTTTCCGCACGAAACAGTGCATCGTCCATCACCTTGAGCGTCTTCGAGACCCGCAGCGGCGTTGCCGCCTGGTCGAGGACATCACGCTGGAGGTCGAGGCCAGGGGCGATCTCCGTAACAACAAGCCCGTCGGCATCAAGCTCGATCACGCAGCGCTCGGTCACATAGGTGATCTCCTGGCCCTGTGCACGCGCGCGCTTGCCGGAGAAACTGACCTGATCCACCTTCGGCACGAACTTGGCGATGCGGCCCTCCTTGTCGATCACCAGGCGGCCATCCTCGACATGCATCTTCGCGCCGGCATTGAAATTGCCTGAGAAGACGATCTTTTTCGCGCGCGACGTGATGTCGACGAAGCCGCCGGCGCCGGCGGTACGATGCGGCGTCGCGGCAAGACGGCTGACATTGACCGAGCCCTCGGCATCGATCTCCAGGAACGACAAGAGCGAGCAGTCGAAGCCGCCTGCCTGGAAGTAACAGAACTGATGCGGCGACGCGACGAAGGCCTCGGCATTGGAGGCGCAGCCGAACTTGAAATCGAGCAGCGGCACGCCACCGACGGCCCCCTGCTCGATCACCCAGGTGACCTTGCCGTGCAGCCCCTCCTCGATGAGGATACGCGGCACGTTGGCTGAAATGCCGAAGCCGATGTTCACGGCCCAGCCATCCTTCAGCTCCTGTGCGACGCGGCGGGCGATCACCTTGCCGACATCGAGCCCGGGCAGCCGGAACGTTTCGAGCGGGCGGAAGAGTTCGCCCGAGATCGCCGGGTCATAGGGTGTCGCGGTCGTCTGCAACTGGTCGGGCGCCTCGACAATGATGTCGACGAGAATACCGGGCACGCGCACATCGTGTGGACGCAACGTTCCGCTCGCCGCCACGCGCTTGACCTGCGCGATGACAAGGCCACCGGAATTGCGCGCCGCAAGTGCCATTTCCATCGCGCCGAGGGTCGCGCCCTCCTGCTCGAAGGTGAGGTTGCCCTTCTCGTCCGCGGTTGTCGCGCGGATGATTGCAACATCGGGACGGATCGCCGGGAAATGCAGCCAGTCCTCACCCTCGAAGGCAACACGCTTGACGAGCGGGTTGGCGCGCGCGCTGGCATTCATCGCGCAGCCGTCCTGATCGGGATCGACGAAAGTCTCCATGCCGACCTTGGTCAAAACGCCGGGGCGCTTTGCCGCACCTTCACGCAACATGTCGAAGACGATGCCAGACGGCACATTCCAGGCGGCAAGTTCCTCCTTCAGGATCATCTGCCAAATGAGCGGTGGCTCGGCATTGCTCGGGCCGGAGGGGTAGGAGCCGCCGATGATCTTCACCAGCATGCCGGGCTTGGCGATGTGATCGACACCGCGCGTGCCAAAGAAGTCGCCGGCGGCAATCGGGTGGATGGAGGTAAGGCCACGCGGATGGCCCTCGTTGTCGAAGCGCTCGCCGAGTGCTTTCAGCACGGCGTCGGGGCAGCAGAGACCGGAGGAAGAGTTCACAGCAACGACCGCTCCATCCTTAATGAGCTGGGCCGCCTCCTGCGCAGTCTTCACCTTCCTCATCGCCGAAATCTCCGTTCCCGATTGCATTAAGTAACTAACTAGTTATACATTATCGTGATCAAGGCAACCCGGCAAGCAAGATTTTCGCGTTGAGCGGCAATCGCGATGCCGGCATATCGGCCCCGCCAAGGAGGAGGCATGAACATCTATTTCCAGAAGAGTTTTCAGCGCAGCTTCGGCACCTATCCGCTGAAGGGAGACACCCTGAGACAGGCCCTCGATGCCGCAATCGGCGCCGGATACCGGGCATTCGATACGGCACAAATGTATGGCAACGAGGCCGAGACGGGTGCGGCACTCGCCGCCTGTGGTGTAGCGCGTGAAGACCTCTGCATCACCACGAAGGTCCACCCCGACAACTATTCGGAGGAGACATTCCTGCCGTCCGTCGAGGCCAGCCTGAAGGCGTTGCAGATCGACCGCGTCGATGTGCTTCTGCTGCACTGGCCGCCCGTTGGCGGCGACGTCGCACCGTCCTTGCGCCTGCTGCAATCAGCGAGGGATCGCGGCCTGGCAGACACGATTGGCGTCTCGAACTATACGGCCCGGATGATGCATGTGGCACGCACCGTGGTCGATGGGCCGCTCGTCACCAACCAGGT
Organism: Shinella kummerowiae; assembly: GCF_009827055.1. Taxonomy (GTDB): domain Bacteria; phylum Pseudomonadota; class Alphaproteobacteria; order Rhizobiales; family Rhizobiaceae; genus Shinella; species Shinella kummerowiae. Next base: position 277,103 of record NZ_WUMK01000010.1, on the reverse strand, counting down.
GGAGTTCCACCCGCTCGTCGACCAGAGGAAACTCCTCGCCGCCGCATCGGAGACGGGCATACCGCTCTCCTCCTACGCGTCGATCGCCCGCGGAGAAGTGTTCAAGCATGGCCTCTTTGCCGAGATCGGCCAAACCTACGGCAAATCCTCAGCACAGGTCGTGCTGCGCTGGATTCTCCAGAAGGGCGTGCCGTTGAACACGATGTCGACGAAACCGGAAAACATCCGGACAAACTTCGACATCATGGATTTCATGCTGTCGTCTATCGACATGGAGAGGATCGACGCCTTGAACGCCACCGGCTACCGCATCGTCAAGCCGGGACAGTTGCCCTGGGCTCCCGAATGGGATTGACGCAAAAGGGCGGCCGCAAGGCCGCCCTTCTCATTTGCAGGCTGCCGAACGATCAGGCGTTGCCGCGGATCATGTCCGATGCCTTTTCGCCGATCATGATCGTCGCCGCATTGGTGTTGGAGCCAACGAGGCTCGGCATGGCGGAGCTGTCGCAGATGCGGATACCATCGAGGCCGTGTACGCGCAGTTGCGGATCGACCACCGACAGGTCGTCGCGCCCCATCTTGCAGGTGCAGGTCGGATGGTAGGACGTGCGGCCGTATTGGCGCGCATAGGCCACGTAGTCCGCTTCCGTCCGGACATTGCGATCCGGGAAATGCAGCACCTTGATATGTTTCTGGAGTGAGGCCTGGGCGAAGATCTCCTGGCTGATCTTCACACCCTCGACCGAAATCTTCACGTCATCGGGGTCGGCAAGGAAGTTCGGATCGATGACCGGCAGGGCGCGCGGATCGGCGGAGCGCAGGCTCACCGTCCCGCGTGACTTCGGCCGCAGCGTGTAAGAGTTCAGCGTGATGCCAGAAGACCCTTTCGGCACACCGGGAACGCCGGCCTCCGCTCCCGCGCCCGCGAGGAAATGGAACTGCAGGTCGGGCACAGGGTTCGCCCTGTCGCCATACCAGAATGCGCCGCCCTCCACGACATTCGAGGTGATGGGGCCGGAATTGAACAGCGTGTACTGGATGCCCGCCCAGATCGACCAGTGCAGCTTGTTGTACTTGTCGAGGCTGTCGTGGTTCTTCAATTCCGCGACGATATCGACGCCGAAGTGGTCCTGCAGGTTCTGCCCGACGCCCGCCATGTCCTGCACGACGTCGATACCGTGGCTGCGCAGGTGGTCGGCCGGCCCGATACCCGAGAGCATCATCAACTTCGGCGTCCCAATGGCACCGGAGGTGACGAGCACCTCGCTGTCAGCGCGAGTGACCGTGCTTTTCCCCCCGACCACATATTCGACACCGACGGCCCGGCGCCCCTCGAAGACGATGCGCAGGACAAGCGCATCCGTGACGACCTTAAGGTTCGGGCGTTTGAGAGCCGGTCGCAAATAGCCGACTGCCGCGGAGCAGCGCCGATTGTTGCGTGTCGTCGTCTGATAGACGCCCGCGCCTTCCTGCACGAGGCCGTTGAAATCAGGATTATAGGGTATGCCCGCTTCCTGGCAGCTCTGCACGAAGGCACGCGTCATGCGCTGGGGCTCTGGGATGTTCGAGACACCGAGCGGACCATCCGTGCCATGCCAAGCGCCGGACAGGATCGAGTTCCCCTCCGAACGCAGGAAATACTTCTGGATGTCCTTGAAGCCCCACCCCTCGGCGCCCTCCTCGACCCAACGGTCATAATCGCCGGGTACGCCGCGGGTGAAAACCTCGGCATTGATCGACGAACCGCCGCCGAGCACTTTGGCCTGCGCATAGAGGATCTCACGGTTGTTGGCGTGCTTCTGGGGGGCGGTCTTCAGCCCCCAGGTCAGCGGCCCCGTCGTCATCTTGGCGAAGCCGACGGGCATGTGGATGAGCGGGTTGGTATCGCGTCCGCCGGCCTCGATGAGGCAGACCCGAGTGGAAGGATTTTCCGAAAGCCGGGCCGCCAGTACGCAGCCCGAAGTGCCGCCGCCGACGATCACATAGTCATAACCAGCCGACATCATGCGATCCAATGCGAACGCTTGCCGATCTCGACATGAACGGACTTCACCTGCGTATATTCCTCCACCCCGTACATGCCGGCCTCGCGACCCCAGCCGGACTGCTTGAAACCGCCGAGCGGCATTTCGGGGCCGCCAGCCATGATCGTGTTGACCCAGAAACGCCCGGCCCGAACCCGGCGGCTCACCGTCAGCGCCTTGTCGATATTCTTCGTCCAGACGCTCGCCGCAAGTCCATAGACGGTGTCATTGGCAAGCTGGATGGCTTCTTCCACCGTATCGAAATGCATGGAGCACAGAACCGGGCCGAAAATCTCGTCACGCGCAATCGCCATGTCGCGGGAAACGCCGGAAAAGAGCGTCGGCGCGATATACTGGCCGCGGCCGAGATCGATCGCCTCTCCACCCGTCAGCAGCGTCGCGCCGGCGGCCTTGCCTTGGGCGATATAGTCGAGGATCGTCGCGTTCTGCGCTTCCGTGGTGATGGCGCCGACCTGTGTGCGCTCATCGAGCGGATCGCCGACGCGGATTTTCTTCATCTTCTCGACAAGCAGTCTTTCGAACTCGGCGGCGACGGAGCGCTCGACGATCAGACGCGAGGACGACACGCAGCACTGCCCGGTGTTGAAGCTGATGCCGAAGGCCGCGCCATCGGCAGCGTCTTCCAGATCGGAATCGGCAAAGACGATGATCGGGTTCTTGCCACCAAGTTCCAGGCCGAGCTTCTTGAAATTGCTGTCGGCAGCAGCGTGAACGCAGGAACGGCCGACGGCCGTCGAACCGGTGAAGGAGAGCATATCGACATCGGGGTGCTCGGACAGCGCCTGGCCGATTGTGCGGCCAGACCCCGTGATGACGTTGTAGACGCCGGCGGGAAGGCCCGCTTCCGCCAACACCTCGGCGAGCAGAAGCGTCGTTGCGGCCGTGACCTCCGAGGGCTTCACCACCATCGTGCATCCGGAAGCCAGGATGAAGGGCACACGCTCGCACAGGATGAGGAACGGGAAGTTCCAGGGCGTGATCAGGCCGACGACGCCGATCGGCTCGCGCAACACCATGCCGAAGAGATCGTCGCCAAGCGAATTGAAGCTATCACCGTGCAGCATGCGGGCGGCACCGGCGCCCACCTCGAAGCAGGCGATGCAATGATCGATTTCACCGCGCGCCTGGGAAATCGGCTTGCCGTTTTCCAAGGCTTCCCAGTAGGCGATCTCGTCGCGGCGGCGGCGCAGGATTTCGGCAACGCGCAGCAGCACGCTGCCGCGCGCGGCACCCGAAAGACCAGCCCATCGACGATCCTCGAAGGCGCGACGTGCCGCGGCGACGGCTGCATTCAGATCATCGACCGTGCAGCGGACGGTGCGCGTGACCGGCGTGCCATGGCCCGGGGACGCGCGCTCGAAGTGTTCCGCGCCGTCCTTCCACTCGCCATCGACGAAAAAGCCGAAGGCGCGCGCCGCTGTCGGGGCAGAAAGGAACTGGTTTTTCTGGTCCATGAGATACCTCCACTTCGATAGGTCTTACGCCGCGATGGCGATCTGGGTCTTCAGGTCCCGCGGTCGATCGCCGAGGGTTTCAAAAGCTTCCTGGATATTGTCCAGGGAAAAGCTCGCCTTGGTGAAATCATCCGTGCGGAATCGGCCATGAGACAGGAGGGTCAACGCATCGTGCATATCCTGCCCCATGCCGGCAACCGATCCCTTGAGGCTCCCCTCCTCCAGAACGGTCCGGAGGATATCGACAGGAACCGTTTCACCCGGCGGCGTGATACCGAAAAAGGCGACATGTCCGCCACGGCGCGTCAGGTCAAAAGCCTGTTCATAGAGCTTTCGATTGCCGACGCTTTCGATGACGAGATCCGCTCCGCGCCCGCCGGTCATGCGAAGCACGGCGGCCTTCAGCTGCGCCGGATCGGCCACCGCTGCATCCGCGCCTGCATCGAGCGCCATGCGGCAGCGATCAGGCGAAAGATCAACCACGATAATCGGCGCCGCGCCGACAAGCCGCATCATCTGCACATGCAGATTGCCGATCGGCCCGGCACCGAAGATGACGACGGACTGCCCAAACCCCACCCCGGCCTTGCGCGCGGCGCGAACGACGCAGGCGACCGGCTCGGTGAGGGCGATCACTTCGTCGGGAATGTCCACCTCGACGGGGATTGCAAGACGCGCGGGCACGGCGACGAATTCGGCGAAGGCCCCATCCCGCCCGATCCCGACCTGTGTGACTTCGGCGCAGTTCAGCACTTCGTTGCGGCGGCACCAGAAGCAGGTGCCGCAGCCGATATTGATATCGACGACGACACGCGCACCAATGGCAAGATGGCGCACATTCGCACCAAGCTCCGCGATCGTTCCGCAGAATTCATGGCCCGGGATCAGCGGCAGCTTGTCGGCGGCGTAGTGACCATTGAACATGTGAATGTCTGTGCCGCAGATACCTGTCCGCGCCACCCGCACCAGCACATCCTCCGGCCCGACGGCCGGGACTGGAACGTCACGAAGTTCGAAGCGCTTCGGCGCGGTCAGAACGGCGGCCCGCATGCTGCTCATGGCTGCGTCCTCACTTCACGGTCCGCAGCTTGGCGCGGTCGATGGTGAGGGCGATGGCGACGATCAGGACGAAACCAAAGACGATCTGCTGGCGGGTTGCGTCGATTTCGAAATAGAGCATCGAGGCGCGGATGACGGCAACGATGAGCGTGCCGATCACCGTGTTGACCACGCCACCGACACCCCCTGTCAACGGTGTGCCACCGACAAGAACCGCAACGATGGCCGGCAGCAGGAAGCCGTTGGCGATCGTCGGCGCACCACCCGAAAGTTTTACCGCAAAGAGCAGGCCGGCAATGGCCGCGAGCGCACCCGATATGGCGAAAGCAAGGATCTTGTAGCGCGCAACGTTAAGGCCCGATGCGGCTGCAGCAAGCTCACCGGCACCGACCGCTTTCAAGGCGCGACCAAGTGTCGTCCGCCGTTCGATGAAAAGGCAGATGCCGACAAGCACGGCGGCGATGAGCAATTCATGCGGCACGCCCCAGGTATGGCCGATCATCCAGCCGAAGGTCTCGTTGCGCTGCGTCGCGTCCATGTTGAGCGCCCGCTGACCGGATAGCCATTGCGCAATCGAGAAGGCGACACCGCCGACGGCGAGCGTCGAGATGAAGGACGGCACAAAAAGGCGTGTCGTCACGTAGCCGGACAGCATGCCCAGCAGAAAGCCCGCGAGCACGCAGAGCACGGCAACCCACGCCCCCATCGACGCGAGATAGACCGAGGCGACGACCGTCACCATATTGGCCATGGACTGGGCCGAGAGATCGATGCCGCCGATATAGATGGCGAAGGTGAGCCCGAGCGCCATGATGAACAGCGGCACGATATCGCCGGCGATGCCGAGCAGGTTCGAGGGGCGCAGGAAACCCGGATCATTGATGCCGACGATCGCGACGAGCACGATCAGCGTGATCCAGGGCAGGTGCGGTTTGAGGCGCTGAATATCCATCTTGTCCCTCAGATCATGTAGTGCAGCAGGTCGAAGGGCGTGGGCTTGGCGCCCGGCTCGCATGCGAATTGCTTCTGCATGCGGCCGTCCTTGACGACGATGATGGTGTGCGACAGACCGATCGCCTCTTCCAGCGTATCGGCGACGAGCACGATGCCGACGCCCGCCGCGCTCATTGCGCGGATCATGTCGTAGACATCTTCCTTCGCGCCGATATCGAGGCCCCGCGTCGGGTGATCGAGCAGCATGATGTCGGAGCCGCCCGAACGCCACTTGGCGAGCACGACCTTCTGCTGGTTACCGCCCGAGAGGTTGCCGCAATCGGCAAATTCCGAATGCGCCTTGATCGAGAGTTTTTTGATCCAGTCGCGCGCCAAGGCGCGTTCTTCGGCAACCCGCAGCACGCCGCTGCTCGAATGGTTCTTCATCTGCGAGAGCGTCATGTTCTCGTAGACATTCATGCCGGCGACAATGCCTTCGATCTTGCGCTCGCGCGGCACATAACCGACGCCATGAGCGACCGACTGACGAGGCGAATAGCCGTTCGCATTGGCGCCCTTGATCTTGAGCTGGCCGGTCACCGGCGTCAGCATGCCGTAGATCGTGCGCAGGATCGCCTCGCGTCCGGATCCTTCCGTGCCGACGAGACATAGAACTTCGCCGGCATGCACCTTGAACGAAATGTCCTGGATGCGACCCGGCAGACCGACGCCCGTCATCTCGACCAGCACGTTCGACTGATCGAACGGCTGTTGCAGATGCTCACGGTAATATTGCTTGTCAACGTTGCGGCCGACCATCTTGTGCTGGATGGCCTCCGCCGTAGCGCCACCCCGTTCAACCACATCGACAACCTCGCCGTCCTTCATGACGTAGATGCGATCGGAGAGCTCCATCACCTCGTCCATGCGGTGCGAAACGAAGATGAAGGCGGCGCGGGTCGTCAGTTCCCGAACGAGCTTGAAGAGCAGCGCCACCTCATCCTTGGACAGAACGGATGTCGGCTCGTCGAGCAGGATGACGAGATCGCCCTTCACGCGCTCCTCAAGCGTCAGAACCTTGGCGAGTTCGACGAGCTGGCGCTGGACGAAGGAGAGTTTCGACGTCACCATCGCCGGATCGATATCGAGCTTCACCTTGGCGAGCTGCGCCTTGGCCGCATTCGCCATCGCCTTCCAGTCCACCACGCCGAAGCGTACGAACTGGCGCTCGTAGCCGAGGAAGATGTTTTCCATGACGGTCAGGTTGGGGATCAGGGATTGTTCCTGGAACACCATCCCGATGCCCTTCTCCATCGCCTGACGCGGATTGGCGAAGCGGACCGAGGTGCCGTTGATAAGGACCTGACCACCATCCGGCTGGTAGGCGCCATAGATGACCTTCATCAACGTGGACTTACCGGCGCCGTTCTCCCCCACGAGGCCGACAATCTCGCCGCGCTTGATGTGGAAATTGATGGACTTCAGCGCGTGGACGCCCGGGAATTTCTTGTCGACGGATTTCAACTCGTACATGGCGCGCCTCACTTCACGAAGGAAACCATCTTGCGGTCGGTGGAAAGCACCACTGCAAGAATGACGAGGAGGCCGAGCACGCCGTCCTGGAGGAAATCAGGCAGGCCGATGACGACCATACCATTGTCGATGACATTGACAATGAGCACACCGACGAGCGCGTTCCACACACCACCGATGCCGCCCCAGAGTGCCACGCCGCCAACGACCACCGAGGTGATGGAGACGAACATGAAGTTCGCACCGGTCACAGATTCCGCCTGCCCGATGCGGGCGACGACGAGGATGGCGGCGATGGCGTAGAAGACACCGGCAAGCGCAAAGCCCGTGACACGGACACGCGTCACATTGAGGCCAGACGCATGCGCAAGATCCTCGCCACCGCCGACGGCGTAGAAATTGCGGCCAAGCGTGGTGTGCGTCTGGATGAACCAACCAGCAAAGAGGAAGAAGGCCGCGATGTAGACCATCAGCGGGAAACCGAGCCAGCGCACCGTAAGCAGGCCGCGGAAGGCCGCGTCGCTGACTTTGACTATATCACCGCCGGTAAGCAGGATCGCCGCTCCCGTGCCGACGAAACCCATGGCAAGGCTTGCCATGAAAGACGGGATCTTCAGCTTCACATGCACCAGCCCGTTCAACACGCCGATCAGGCCGCCGAGAACGAGCACCAGGGGAATAGCCACCCAGCCGAGGCCGCCAAGCGAACCGCCGAGCTGGGCGAATATGAAGGCGAAGGAAACCGCCGTCATCGAGACCGTTCCCTCCATCGAAAGGTCGATCGATCCCATGACGATGATAAAGGTGACGCCGACAGCGACCATCAGGGCTGGGGCCGCCGCAATCGCGATACGGGCAAAATTCCGCAACGAAAAGAAGGTCGGGTTCAGCGCGGTGAAAAAGATCACCAGCGCGATCAACACCAGAAGCGGCGCCCATTTGATCAAGGTTTCGCGCGATAGGCGACGTGTCACGTCAGACACCCCTCTCATGAAATTTCGCAGGAGATGAGGCGGCAGCGTCTATGGCTGCCGCCATGCCCAATCAGGCCTTGTACTGGATCTGGCCGTTCGATGGCCCCCAGAAGTCCTTCCAGTCATAGGCCGGCACGGAATCCAGATACTTCGCCTTGAACTCAGCCGCATCCTTGGCCGTGACGAGGATCGTCGGGCCATAGAATTCGCGGTGTTCCTTCGGCTCTTCGGACGGTTTGAAAGTGCCGATAGCTGCATGATAGGCAAGGGCAGCACTGATTCCGCCACCCCAATGCGGATTGGTGAAGACGGTGGCGAGAAGCTGGCCGTCCATGACCATCTGCACGGCTTCCGGATTACCGTCATAGGCGACGATCGGCATATTCTCGATGCCCTCGGCACGCAGCGCCTCGATCACGCCATAGGCGATGTTGTCATTGGCGCAATGCACGCCCTTGATCTTGTCGCCATAGCGGGTGAGGAACGAGGCCATGAGGGCAGCGCCCTTCTGGGTATCCCAGTCGGCGGGCTGCGCGTCGAGCAGTTCGATCTTCGGGAAGTCCTTCAGCGCATTCTTGAGGCCAGCAAGACGCTCGACGGCCGGGTTGTTGGCCGCGATGCCACCGAGATGGACCACACCGCCCTCGCCACCCATGGCTTCGAAGAGGATGCGGGCGGTTTCTTCCGCCGGCTTCTCGTCCGACCAGGTCATGTGCGAGACGTAGTTGTCGCCGAAATCCCAAGGGTGCAAGTCGTCGGTCTTATTCCAGATCGTCGAAATGTAAGCGCCTGCAGCCTGGACGGCCTCGACGACCGGACGAGCGTTCGGGCTGTCATTGGCATCGCAGGCAATGGCGCAATTGCCGTTGTTCTTGGCGAGGAAGGCCTTGATGTCGGCCAGCGACTTTTCCGTCGATCCCTCGTTGATGAGGCTGACCAACGCGCTCTTCGGCCTGCCGAGCGATTCCACGAAGGCCTCGCCGCCAGAAACAACCGAGTTCCAATAGGCCGAGGCACGGTCACGATAGCTCCAGGCAATCGCCGGATCCGTCAGCGCCGCACGCGCATTCCCGCTGCCGAGCAGCCCTGGCATCGCGGCCGCGCCCATGCCAGCCGCAGCGGCGAACAGAAAATTGCGACGGCTGACCGTCTCGCGCTCGATGAAATCCTTGATAAAGGTCGACATGCTTTCCTCCCAAATCCCCGATTGAAACGCTTCCCGCGTTACCGCTGGCCAGACTGCCGGCAAGGAGAACCTTACCCCTCAGGTGAGACGCTCCAGCGTGCCTCTCACGCCAATTAACGCACTAACTAGTTACTTCTTTAGTTTCACGCAAGTCAAGTGGTTTTCAGTGGGATGGCAACAGGCAATCGCACCGGCCGGCTTTGACGGATGGCAATGCGTGCGTGTATGAGTTGCAGGCAAGACATCACGACTGCGCCAAAGGACAGGCTGACAAAATGACCGGCGAACAGACAGAAAAACCGGGCCGCAAACCCCGCATTCGCGACGCCGAGGCCACCAAGGCACGTATCCTTGATGCCGCCAAAAAAGAATTTGCGAAGAATGGCTTAGGCGGGGCGCGCGTCGATGACATCGCTGAAAAGGCGAAGGCCAACAAGCGCATGATCTACCACTATTTCGAGAGCAAGGAGGGCCTGTTCCAGACTGTTCTCGAAGACGCCTATCTGGACATCCGCAGCGCCGAGCAGAAGCTGCATCTGGAGGATCTCGACCCCAAGGCAGCGCTCGAAAAACTGGTGCGCTTCACCTGGGAATATTATCTGAAGAACCCAGAATTTCTCACGCTTGTCAACAGCGAGAACCTGCACCGCGCCAAGCACCTGAAGAAATCGGAGATCATCAAGGTCTCCAGCCGCAAGCTCGTAAACATGGTCGCGAGCATCCTTGAGCGCGGCGTGAAGGCTGGCCTGTTCCGCAGCGGCGTCGATCCCGTGCAACTGAACATCACCATCGCCGCCGTCGGCTACTACTACCTGACGAACCGCTTTACCGGCACGATCATCTATGAGCGTGACCTCATGGCGAAAGACGCCCTGGAGCAGCGCATCCAGTTCAACATCGAGACGATCATGCGGCTTGTCACGGTTTAACGACCTGTCGCAGACTTTGCCATGAAGCCGAGACGCGGCCGGCATATCCGTCGCAACGGCCTCCTATATTTCGTTTGGAACAGCACGGCCTTCCGAAGCAACGCGTAAGCGCACGCTTACGTTGCAGATACACTGGGTTTTGTTCGCGACACTTCGGTCGCCTGATATTTCTCGCGACGGCTTAGAACGACGTGGCCCGGCCGAACGCGCCGGCTCTGGCGCCCACAATCAGGACAAACAGCCAACGGGGAGCGGGATTGCGAGAAGATATGAGCGATCTCGCCAATCAACGGATACCTTCCCGTGGTGAAAATCGATGGGCTCAAAGGATTATCGCCGCGCCGGCGGTGTTGTCCTTGCAAGACCGCTCCCTTTGAGCGCGGTGATCAAGGATTTTCCCGATGCGCGTGATGTTTTTCGCAATCAGCCTTCTCATGCTGCTGCCCGTCATGCCGGCCCGCGCCGACACATTGTCCGCCCTTCGCGGACGCTATGTGGTCGATCCTTCCTCGCATATCGCCTTCTCCGTCGCCCAGATCGGCGGGGGCGGCATACAGGGCGTTTTCCCGCGTTTTTCCGGCACCTTCGACCTCCAGCCCGGCGATATGGCCAAGTCACGCGTGACCTTTTCGCTGCAGCCGGAGAGTGTCGCGACCGGAGAGCCTCGGGTGGAGAAATTCCTGCGATCCTCTGCGGTTTTCGATGTGGAGGCCTATCCCACCATCACATTTCGTTCGACCGCCATTCGCCAGGAAGGGTCCGACCACGCAGTCATACAGGGTGTCCTGACGGCTCGGGGCATTGCGCATCGCGAAACGTTCGAAGCGACCCTCGTCAAGCGGCAGGGACAGACGATCACGTTCCATGTGGTGGGCGACCTGATGCGCTCACCCTACGGCATGGACGTTGGAACGCCGATCTACTCCAACGTCGTGCGTTTCGACATGATGCTCAACGGGCGACGCAGATAGCCCCTCCACCCGCGATGTTCGCCGCCGGGATTATTTGCCGCCATGAGGTGTTGTGTCGGGTAGGGCCCTTTGAAACCTGCAAAGAAGAGGATTTCTACCATGCGCTCCTTCCTACTGGCTGCCGCGGCGATGGTGGTCGCACTACCCCTTGCCCATGCGGATGACTATGCCGGCGGTGCCATCAAGTCGATGGATACGGCCAAAGGCGAGGTTCTCACCGACGCCAAGGGCATGACGCTCTACACATTCGACAAGGATGCAAAGGACATGTCCAACTGCTACGATGCATGCGCCCAGAAATGGCCGCCCCTCATGGCGGCGGCGGACGCCACCGCCGACGGCGAATACACCCAGGTCGCGCGCAAGGACGGCAGTAAGCAATGGGCCTATGATGGCCAGCCTCTCTATCTCTGGCAGAACGACAAGAAGCCCGGCGATGTCACCGGGGATGGAATGGGCGGGGTCTGGCACGTGGCCAAAGAGTAGCCGATGTCGCAACTCATGGACGAGATCGAGGAATGCGTCCCCGCTCTGCGGCGCTACGCCCGTGCGCTGACGCACGATCCCGATCGCGCCGACGATCTCGTCCAGGACAGTTTGGAACGGGCGATCCGCAAGCGTGGCCTCTGGCGCCCTTCCGGTTCCGTCCGCTCCTGGATGTTTCGCATCCTGCTTAATGTCTATCGCAACGATCTGCGGCGCCAGCGGCGCTCGCCGGCGCCCCTTTCGCTCGAAACCATTCCGGGAGGCGACCCGGCCGGCCTCGACGTGCAGCCGGGCCGGCTGGCGCTCGCCGAAACGGCGCGGGCCATGCAGGCGCTGCCGCTTGAACAACGCGAGGTGCTGCTGCTCGTCGCCGTCGAGGAGATGAAATATGCCGAGGCGGCGGCGATCCTCTCCATTCCCATCGGCACCCTCATGTCGCGATTGGCCCGCGCCCGCTCCACGCTGCGCGACTTGACGCAGACGGGAACACCGAAACTGAGATCCGTGAAATGAGCGCCGATCAAAACAAGAGCATCGAACCTGACCTTCATGCCTATGCCGACGGCATGCTCGACGCACCGGCGCGCGCGGCCGTCGAAGCCTATCTGGCGGACAATCCCGGTGCGGCCGAAGAGGTCGCGGGCTGGAAGCGGCAGAACGAAAGCCTGCGCGTGCTTTACGACTTTCCGGCCGAGCCGGTCCCCCGTCGCCTCGACGTCCACCATATCGAACGGGAGATCCGGCCCGCCACCGGCCGGTCGGGCCGGATGGCAGCGGCGGCCGTTCTGTTCCTCACCCTTGGCGCTGCGATTGGCTGGTATGGGGGCGGCCGTTTTTCAACGGCTCAGCCAGCCGAGATCGCCCTGGCCGATGAGGCGATGAAGGCGCACCGGGTCTATTCCGGCGAAGTCATCCACCCTGTCGAAGTGTGGGCAGGCGAAAAGGCTCACCTCAAGGCATGGCTGTCCAAGCGTCTTGACCGCTCGCTCGCCATTCCCGATCTCGCCGCGAGCGGGTTCACGCTCGTCGGTGGCAGGTTACTGCCATCAGCGAACGGCCCGGCGGCACAAGTCATGTATCAGGACGAGACCGGCCGAAGGGTGACACTCTATATCGTTCCGGTGAAAAGCGACCGCGAGGAAACCTCCTTCCGCCACGCCGCAATCGGTCCGCTCGAAGCATTCGTATGGACCGACGAGGCGATCAGTTGCGCCCTTGTCGGCGACGTGCCGCGCGACCGCCTGCTGGAGCTCGCAACCCTGGCTTACAAGCAACTGGAGTAAGCGTCCATGCTGCGCAATACCCGCACGTCGTATGGAACGGTGGCGATCGTCCTGCATTGGACCATCGCTCTGCTCTTCTTCGCACAGATCGCACTCGGTTTCCTCACACAGGCGGTGGCTGACCGCCCAAGGCTGCAATTCGACCTCTACCAATGGCACAAATCGTTCGGCTTCCTCATCCTGGCGCTTGCGCTCGTAAGGCTCGCCTGGTCTCTTTCGAGCATCCGGCCCCTTCCCCTGCCCGGCGTGCCGCGATGGGAGACCACGGCAGCGCGAACCGTTCATCGGCTGATCCTGGCGCTGACGATCGCCGTGCCCATGGCTGGCTGGATGATCGCCTCGACGTCCCCCCTGATGATCCCGAGTTTCGTCTTCGACCTCGTGGTCGTGCCCGATCTGCCTTTCACACGCTCGGACGCCATTGAGGCTTTCTGGTCACGAACGCACGCCCTGCTCGCCTATGGCAGCGGGCTTCTGGCGCTTGCCCACGCCGGCGCGGCGATCCATCATCACTTGCTGCGGAAAGACACCACACTCGCGCGGATGTTCGGCGCACACACCGTGCGCTGAGGCCCGAATGTCTGCCGGCCGACAATGGCAGTTGCTGGTCACATGGTGGATCTGTGGGCAGCACCAAATCTCTTCTCGCACTACATCAGGAATCTCGCGACTTTCAGCGTGAGCCGTCAAGCAGGAGCACTTCGCCGCTCCTCTAAAGACGCACTTCCATTTACTTTCCGGTGTTCACGGAACTGGCTAGGCGACGCACCGATGATGCGTTTGAAGGCGCGGCTGAAGGACGCCTCGGATTCGTATCCGAGGCGTTCGGCAATCACGGCGACGCGCTGCCCGTCCTGCAGCCATTGGTGGGCCTGGTGCATGCGCATCCGGGCGACGTACCGGGCCGGCGTTTCACCGACCACGGTGGCAAAGCGCTGGGCAAAACCGGATCGCGAGGCGCCCATATGGCGGGCGAGTTCGCCGACACTCCAGTCATGCGATGGATCGAGATGAATGGCGGCCAGAACACGACCGACATCCGGGTTTCGCACGGCCGCCAACCAGCCCGTCGAATCGCCGCAGCCATGTTCCACCCAGGTTCGGATGATCGTGGCGGTCAGTACATCCGCCAGACGGGAAAGAATGCCACCCGCCCCGACGCGGTTCATATCCACCTCCCGCATCATCGCATCCAGCAGGAGCGGGATCGTCGGCTCGCTTACGGCCAGATCGCTGGTGCGCATCACGTCCGGCATCAATTCCAGCAGCGGGTGCCGTTTGTCGACGTTGAACCGCAACACCGCAAAGAACAGGAGATTGTTCGTGTCGGGGCGGGCGCATTGCAGATCGACGATGCCATCGCAGAGGCGTTTTCGCTCCATGCACTCAAGCGGCGTGGGCGCCACGCCCGGCTCGCTTGCCAGAACATGAGCATCCCCGCGCGGCAGCAGGACGGCATCACCTGGGTGCATTTCCGTCCATTCGCCGGCGGGCGATTGCAGAAAGGCGTGACCGGCGGCCAGGAAATGGAACCGCGCTTCTACTTGAGTGGGGTATGCCGTTGCCCACGGGGCGGAAGGCTGGCAGCGGCCATATTCTACACCATCAAGGCGTAAGCCTCGCAGCATCTCGGTCAATGGGTCGTTCATCGCCGCACATTCCTATTTGGACGAATGGTCATGTCTTCTGGATTTTCCAGCATAGAAACACCAGAGCATCCCGTCTAGCCTTGTCTCAACAATTTTGGAGACAGCAGATGAATACCAATCAACAGACAACCGGGTTTCGTGCCGACGACGCCCACACCAAGCCTGTCTGGGCGGGCGTGGTTTCTCTCTCACTCGGCGTGTTCGGCCTGGTCACGGCGGAGTTTCTGCCGGCCAGCCTGCTGACACCGATGTCGCACGACCTCGGCGTCAGCATCGGCGCGGCCGGACAATCGGTCACGATGACAGCGGTCGTCGGTGCGATTGCCGGCCCTGCCATCGTGGTCGGCACGAGCCGCTTCGATCGGCGCTATACGCTTCTGGGGCTCACCGCGCTGCTAATCCTTTCCAGCCTCATCACTGCCTTCTCCACCGGGCTGCCCATGTTGCTTTTCTCGCGCGCCTTGCTTGGCATCGGCCTTGGCGGGTTCTGGGCGATGTCGCTGGCTCTGGCGATGCGGCTGGTACCGGAACGGCTAATGCCCCGGGCAATGGCCATCATCATGGGCGGCGTATCCGCCGCGACCGTCTGCGCGGCGCCCGTTGGCGCCTGGGTCGGTGAAATCATGGGATGGAGGTTCGCCTTCGTCATCACCGCCATACTCGGGGTGCTTGCGCTTCTGACCCAGGCGATCACACTGCCTGCGATGCCGTCCACCGGTCCGGCCAACCTCGGCACGATGGCCACGGTCCTGCGTCGCCCGGCCATCCGCATCGGCCTCCTGACCATACTGCTGGTTGTCGCCGGCCACTTTGCCGGATTTACGTTCATACGTCCGTTCCTGGAGAATGTGCCGCGTTTTGGCGTCGAAGGCATTTCGGGGATTCTTCTGGCATTCGGCATCGGTGGTTTCTTCGGCAACTTTGCCGGCGGTTTTATTTCCGAACGCAACACTGCCCTGTCGATGACGCTTGCGGCAGTCGGTATCGCCATCACAGCCTTCGTGCTGAGCTTTGCAGGCGCCTCACCGGTCGTCGCCACGGTCGCCACGACACTTTGGGGCTTTGCCTTTGGCGCGCTCCCCGTCAGCGTCCAGAGCTTCGTCACCCAGGCGGCATCCGATGAACCGGAGAGTGCCGGCGCATTGACGCTGACGACCTTCCAGATCGCCATTTCGAGTGGCGCGGTGTTCGGCGGCTTGATCGTCGGAAGCCATGGCCCGGCCGGGGTCTTCGCCTTCGCCGGACTGTCCGCCATGCTTGGCGCTACGTTGATCGGGTTTGCCAGTCGTTCACGGGTGGCAGCGGCTGCCGGATAGGAGCGAATTCAGACGTCGAAATGGTCAACCAGTCGTCCCCATCAACTCCGTCGGCATCGGACCGAGCGAGAATTCCTCTCGCTCGGTCCGGCACGTCAGCCAACCGTTAAACCGAAATCGACGCCACAACATACGTCCGAAGTCTGCTTTACCCCGGAATGCAGATATTGCTGAAGCGTGCACAAGTTTGGAGCAAGCGCTCTAGCCAAAAGACCGGAACGTGAGACGGCATCGGCACACCTAAGGGCCAGCCGGCTCCATGCCGTGATTTATCACTACGGCTTCGCGCCGGAGGAATCCGTCTGCGCAAGACCGCACAAAAGAACCGCCGCGTTTCGCGGCGGTTCTTTTCCAGTTTGGTGCTGAACGCTCGATGTTCAGAACTGTTTGCCTGCTCGAACGGTCGCACCGACGGATTTTTGTCCGTCGCCTTCGATGTTGAGCAGGAGGCTTGCCTCGAGCATCCAGAAATCCGTGGTCTGCATTGCGACACCGGCGGTGAGCGAGCCGTAGAGGCCCGAGCCATCGAGACCGGCGTAACCGGCCGTCACGCCCAGTTTCGGCGTGACCGTCGCGCCGCTCTCCAGCGTGAAGTTCCGCGCGATCTCCACACCGAGGCTCACCCGGAACTGTTCTGCATCGAAGCCATCGATGGTGAGCTCGTCGCCGTCGTCATTCTGCACCGTGTAATCATCGACCTTTTCGTTGAAGTAGACCGCCCGGAGCTTCGGCGTCAGCACCGTCGCCTCGCCGATCTGCCATTCACCCTCGATCGCCGTGTCGATCATCCAGCGTTGCGTGTCAAACGAACCGTCCCAGAAGGCCGTGTCGATATCGTTGGAGGAACCGCCATAGAGCAGGCTCGTGTTCCAAAACACGCCCTTGCCGATCTCCAGCGAGGCATAGGGACCGGCAAGCCAGCCGTTGCCGGTCAATTCGGCGTCCGCATCACTCGGATCGGTCATCCGATCGAGATGGAAAGACACGCCGATCAGCGCCCTGTCCGAGAGCAGATAGTCGGCGCCCAGATTGAGCAGGGCGAAGCTTCCCCACTTGCCGCCGTTCTGGTCGCGCTTGTGTGCCAGGAAGGCACCGTCGATCCAGACGTTGAAGGCGGAGGAGGCTGTATCCTCGATACCGTCGGCGCGGTTGCGGGCCGCATCCATCTGCGCAAGGCTGGTGGAGAAACTCGCCGTCATGCCGTCTTCCGAAGGCGTCATGCGGGCCGTCACCGTATCCGTCGCCTGCTCCATCTGCCGCCGTTCCTGAAGACCTGGCACATAGATGCCGTCGGCGATCAGGCTCTGGCGCGTCTCCACGAAGCCCCGCACCAGCGCGTCGATATCCTCGGCGACCTGCTCGACGTCGTGATGGAGATTGTAGGTGATCGTCCCGACATTGGAGCTACCGAGGGCGCTTTCCAGACGATATCCGACCTTCACCGCACCGGAGAAGGCGGGGTTCGGGCTGAACTGCAGATACCAGCCGATCGGCTCGCTCACCGGCCCCACCTGGGCGACTTTGCCGCGGATGATCTTCGCCGTACCGGCATTGCTCGGCTCCACGAAGGTCGTCTCGGCCGCAGTGAATGGCCCCCCTGTCGCGCCCGCATTGAGATAGACGTCGGCGGGCGTGCTGCCAGCAGGCACGTTCACCACGTGATCGGGCGCCGTGACCTGGCGCGGGGTCACCTCAAGCGAATAGCTTGCCGAACCGGTCGCACCATTGTTGTCCCTGACCGCGATCGTGAAGGTATAGCTGCCTTTGCTTGCCGCATCGAGCGGACCTGTCAGCTCACCCGTCGAGATGTTGAGCACCATGCCCTTGGGCAATTTGCCAGAGGCAAGGCTGTAGAGCAGTGGTGCCGCGCCGCCGGTCGCCTTGATCTGCTGGCTATAGGCCTCGCCCGCCATCGTCTTGCCCAGGCTGCCCGCGGGCGGCGTGAAGGCGAAGACCACGACCGGCGCCTTGACGACGATATCGTATGTCGCAGACCCTGTCGCACCATAGGCATCGGTTGCGGTGATGGTGAAGCCGAAGCTGCCCGCAGCGGTCGGCGTTCCGGCGATCGTGCCGGCCGCACTATCCAGCGCGAGACCAGCCGGCAGCGTTCCCGCCGTGACAGCATAGCTGTAGGGGGCCGTGCCATTGGCAGCGGTGATTGCGCGACTATAAGCCTTGCCGACCGTGCCGCGAGGCAGCGCACCGGCTGACGGCGACAGGACGATCTTCGGGGGCATCACGGTGACGGTCACGGTTGCCGGCAAGGACGTGCCAGCGGCATTGGTGGCTGTGTAGGTGAACGTGTCCATGCCGGAATAGCCGACGGCAGGCTTGTAGGTGATCGTCTTCTTGGATGCCGTCGCCGTGCCGTGCGCGGCGTCCGTCGCAACCGCAACGGACGTTGCCGCACCGCCGGTGATGTTCAGCGTCACCGCCTTGGCCGACGCATTGGCTGCAACCGTCAAGGTCACCGCATTGGCAATCGGCGCCAGTCCGCCCATTGCGAGGCTGTAGCTCGCCGTCCCGGTGGCGCCATAAGTGTCCGTAGCCGTGACGGTGAAGTCGAAGCTGCCCGCCGCCGTCGGCGTTCCGTCGAGCTTGCCTGTCGTGCCATCAAGCGTGAGGCCGGCTGGCAGCGCACCGCTCGTGACAGCATAGCTGTAGGGTGAGGTACCGTTCGTGGCGGTGAAGGTCTGACTGTAGGCCGTTCCGACCGTGCCGGCGGGCAATGCGCCTGCGGCAGGCGAGAGCGCGAGCGTCGGTGCCGTGACCGTCACCGTCACCGTTGCAGGTGGCGACGTGCCGGCCGCATTGGTGGCCGTATAGGTGAATGTGTCCGTACCCGAATAGCCGGCCGCCGGCGTGTAGTGGATCGCCGTTCCGGACGCTGTCGCCGTGCCGTGTGTGGCGGCCGTCGCAACAGCGACGGACGTTGCTGCACCACCGGTGATGTCCAGCGTCACCACCTGGGCAGACGCATTGGCCGCAACCGTCAAGGTCACTGCATTGGCAATCGGTGCCTGGACACCGACGACAAGGCTGTAACTTGCCGTCCCGGTCGCGCCATAGGTATCGGTCGCCGTGACGTCGAAGCTGTAGGCCCCTTCGGTATCGGGTGTTCCCGACACCTCCCCGGCCCCGCTCAGTGTGAGGCCACCCGGCAGCACGCCGCTCGTGACGGCATAGCTGTAGGGTGCGGTGCCGTTCGTAGCAGTGAAGGTCTGGCTATAGGAGGCGCCGACCGTGCCGGCTGGCAGCGCGCCTGCAGCAGGCGAGAGCGCGAGCGTTGGTGCCGTGACCGTCACCGTCACCGTTGCCGGTGACGACGTGCCGGCCGTATTGGTCGCCGTATAGGTGAAGCTGTCCGTACCCGAATAGCCGGCTGCCGGCGTGTAGTGGATCGCCGTTCCGGACGCCGTCGCCGTGCCATGCGACGCGGCGGTCGCAACGGCAACGGACGTCGCCGCACCACCAGTGATGTCCAGCGTCACGGCCTGGGCCGACGCATTGGCCGCGACCGTCAAGGTCACCGCATTGGCGACCGGCGCCTGAACACCGACGGTCAGGCTGTAGCTTGCCGTCCCGGTCGCGCCATAGGTATCGGTCGCGGTGACATCGAAGCCGTAGGCGCCGTCAGTATCGGGTGTTCCCGACACCTCACCGGCCGCACTCAACGTCAGACCGCTCGGCAGCACACCTCCGGTGACGGCATAGCTATAGGGTGCTGTGCCGTTCGTGGCGGTGAAAGTCTGGCTGTAGGCCGTGCCAGCCGTGCCGTCGGGCAACGCACCCGCCGCAGGAGAAAGCGCAAGCGTCGGTGCCGTGACCGTCACCGTCACCGTTGCGGGCGAGGACGTGCCGGCCGCATTGGTGGCCGTGTAGGTGAAGCTGTCTGTGCCCGAATAGCCGGCCGCCGGCGTGTAGTGGATCGCCGTTCCGGACGCCGTCGCCGTGCCATGCGACGCGGCGGTCGCAACGGCAACGGACGTCGCCGCACCACCGGTGATGTCCAGCGTCACCACCTGGGCCGATGCATTGGCCGCGATCGTCAAGGTCACCGCATTGGCGATCGGCGCTTGAACGCCAATGGCCAAGCTGTAGCTTGCCATGACCGTGGCGCCATATGTATCGGTCGCCGTCACGTCGAAGCTGTAGGGCCCCTCGGTATCGGGTGTTCCCGACACCTCCCCGGCCCCGCTCAGCGTCAGACCGCTCGGCAGCGCGCCGCTCGTGACGGCATAGCTGTAGGGCGCCGTCCCGTTCGAGGCGGTGAACGTCTGGCTGTAGGCCGTGCCGACCGCGCCGACGGGCAGTGCCCCCGCAGAGGGCGACAGCGCGATCGTCGGCGTGACGATCGTCACGGAATAGGCGTTTGAATTCGAATAGGGACCCTGTCCGGTCGAACTGTCCGTTCCCGTTACCGTGAAGTTGAATGTGCCGCTGGCCGTCGGCGTGCCAGACAGGGTGCCGTTCGCCGCCAGCGTAAGGCCGGCGGGAAGCGTGCCCGCGGCCACGGCATAGCTGTAAGGTGCCGTTCCGTCGGCCGCCGTGATGGTCTGGCTGTAGGCAATCCCAGTCGTTCCGCCCGGCAGTGCACCCGCCGCGGGCGACAGAACGATCGTCGCCGCATCGACGGTTAACGCATAGGCTCTGGCACCTGTATAGGGACCCGACGTTGTCGCGCTGTCGGTTGCGGTGATGGTGAAGTTGTAGGTTCCGCCTCCCGTCGCCGTGCCCGAGATGACTCCGCCTGGATCGAGTGCGAGACCGGGCGGCAGCGAGCCGGCGGTGACCGCGAACGTCACCGGAGCAAGACCGCCGGTACTGGTCACCGCTGCGCCGTAGGACACGCCGATACCGGCGTTCGACAGCGTCACGGGACTGATGGTGATCGTCGGTACGGCAATGGCGAGGGTAGCTGAAGCCGTACTGGTATAGCTGCCGTTTCCACCCGAACTGTCGGTGGCAGTGATCACCACCGTGGCATTGCCCGCCGCCGTCGGTGTGCCGGAGATGACGCCCGTGGTGCTGATCGACAGGCCGTCAGGCAGGCCGGTGGCCGAAAAATTGGAATAGGGAGCGTTGCCGCCGCTGATGCTGACGGCTACCCCGCCGCTATTGTAAACCTCGCCGACCGTGCCCGTGGCGGCCGGCAGCGTGACCAGGAAGACGGGATCGTTCACCGTCACGAAGACCTGGCCGACATTGGACGTGCCACCCTGGTTGGTCGCTACGTAGTTGAAAACGTCAGTGCCGCGGAAACCGACCGGCGGCGTATAGCTGACAAGACCGGCGCTATCGATGCTGACCGTCGCGCCATAGGACGAAGCCCCCACCTGAAAGCCGGTCGGGCTTTCGGTCGCCAGCGCCGCAAGGCTGAAGGTCGTGGCCGTGGCCGAACCGGTATTGTAGGCCAGTCCGTTCACCGCCGTGGACGAGACCACCGGCGCCGGCGGCAGCGAGACCGTCAGCGTCGCCGTCGCATTGGCACTGTAGGGCCCTGTCCCGAGCGAGCTGTCGGTGATGTTGACGGTTACCGTGAAGACACCGTTGACATCCGGCATACCGCTGATGACGCCGCCGCTATCGGTCAGGCCTGCGGGCAGGCCGCTGATGCTGTTGATCGTGTAGGATGCCCTACCGCCCGTGATCGTCACGACGGCGCTGCCGCTGTTGTAGGCCCTGCCGACGGTGGCTGTACCCGAGGGCAGTGACACTGAAAGCGTCGGATTGCCGACGGGGACGATTACAGTGGCCGGGGCCGACGTGCCGCCGAGATTGGTTCCCGTAAAGGTGAAGCTGTCATTGCCGCGGAAGCCGAGCGGCGGGGTATAGGTCGCCACGCCGCTGCTGTCGACGGTGACAGAACCACCCTGGGCCGTCGTCGCCGAGCCGACCGCATAGCTGGTCGGATTGTTGGTGACATGGCCGGTCAGGCTGACCGGCACGCTCGTGTTCGAGCCGTCATTATACGCAGTGACCGATCCATGGACGAAGCTGCTGCCCACCGGTGACGCGACATAGGTGTACTGGTCGGAAGCACTCGTCGCACTCGTGCCACCAACCGTCGTGACGGTGATGTCGTAGGTGCCTGCCGAGCTGACCGGAGACGTCGCCGTGATCTGCGTGCTGCTGTTGATCGTATAGCTCGCCACAGTGGCGCCGAATTTGACCGCCCCGGTGCCAGCCGCAGCGGAGAACCCGGTGCCCGTGATGGTGACCGTCGTGCCGCCCGCCGTGGGGCCGGCCGTCGGAGACACCGATGTCACCGTCGGCGCCGTCACATAGGTGTACTGGTCGGCCGCGCTCGTCGCGCTCGTGCCGCCGACGGTGGTGACGCGGATGTCCACCGTGCCCGCCGAACCGGCTGGTGCCGTCGCCGTGATCTGCGTGTTGCTGGTGACCGTAAACCCGGTTGCTGCCGTCGCGCCGAACGTCACCGCCGTGGTGCTCGCAAAGCCAGTGCCCGTGATGGTGACCGTCGTGCCACCCGCCGTGGGACCGGCCGTCGTAGACACCGACGTCACCGTCGGCGCCGACACATAGGTGTACTGGTCGGCCGCGCTCGTCGCGCTCGTGCCACCGGGCGTGACTACGGTGATGTCGTACGTGCCCGCCGAATTGGCCGGCGACGTCGCCGTGATCTGCGTGTTGCTGTTGATCGTATAGGTCGCGTTCGTCGCCCCGAACTTCACCGCTCCGGTGCCACTGGCATATGCGAACCCGGTGCCCGTAATAATCACCGTCGTCCCACCACCCGTGGGGCCGGCTGTCGGAGATACCGACGTCACCGTCGGCGCAGAAACATAGGTGTACTGATCCGCCGCAGTCGTCGCACTCGTGCCGCCCGCCGTCGTGACGCGAATATCCACGGTTCCCGAACCGGCCGGCGCCGTCGCCGTGATCAACGTGTTACTGATGATCGTATAACCGGTCGCAGCCGCCCCCCCGAACGTCACTGCCGTTGCGCCCGAGAACCCGCTGCCCGTGATGGTGACCGACGTGCCACCGCCCGTCGGCCCCGCTGTCGGTGTAACCGACGTCACCGTCGGGGCGGCGATGTACGTGAACTGATTGCCCGTGCCGATGGCGGTCCTGCCAACGGGAGCGGTGACAAGCACACTGACCGCACCGGCAGTGCCCGCCGGCGCTGTCGCCGTGATCTGCGTCCCGCTATCGATCGTATACGCGCTCGCCGCAACACCGCCGAACGTCACACCCGTCGCCTCGGACAGGTTTGCCCCGGTGATGGTGACAACTGTGCCACCCGATGCCGGCCCCGATGCCGGAGAAATCCCTGTGACGCTGAGCGGGACATTCAGGTTGACCGAAATGGCGACGGACTTTGTCGCCGGGCACGTACTGCCACCGCCATAGGACGGGCAGGTATAGAGCGTAATGGTGTCGGTCGCGCCGGCATTGGCATTCACCGACATCAGCGTCACCGTAAAAATATCGGTGGCCGAGGCGTCGGATTGGGCACTGTTGGACCTGACCTTATAGGTGGCGTTGGTCGTGGTTACAGTCGAATCTGCCGATGGGTATGGATAGATTTGTGAATAACCGACGCCAGGATAATCAATGGCGTTTTCGCCCGCTACGTCATGCAGTCCGCCCCAGAAGGAATCGCCCGCGTAGGTGATGAAGATATCGCAACTCGATCCATTGAGCGTCTGCGTATCGTTCACGGCCGAAAAGGTCAGTGTGGAGAGGGTGCAGTCCGCAGCTCTGCTTTCTGTCGTTCCCCCAAGGCTGGAGCCGAAAAGGACGGCCGCGAAAAGCAGCGCCGCCGAGGACAGCCTCGCGACAACAGGCTGAAATGCCGGAGCGGGTTTACGATTGGGAAGCGTTGCGGCTGAAGCAAAATGGCCGCGAAGAGGTATGAATAGGCGGGCTAGAATCGCCGAAAACACCGCACACCAAGCGCAAATGAGGCTTCCATAGCCACGCTTAAAGATAGCGCCGAGGCCTCCCCAGGACCCAGTACCCCATGCCCACATCGAAACATTCCCCCAGCAACGGCATCGCCGCCATCGACAAATTATTAAATCACACTAATCGGCACGCACATTTCCCAGATTCTGAGAGAATATCCAGCCATAGTTGCAATCTTTGACCCCAGCACGCAATCATCCGCTCCCTGTGTCCGAAAAGCATCACATTACGGATTTCGAATGTTTTGCTCCGGCGCATCCGCGGAACGGAAACCCCTGCTCAGCTCAGAGCGTTATCGGAATACTTGAAGAGAGTCGGCGTCCATTTTTGACACGCCGTGAGATGACCGGGCCACCGGCGTTGCCTGTCGGTGCGAGATCGCGCAGATCAGCGTACCGTCAGAACACGGCCGTTTCGACGCCTTTCAGAGTGTCCTCTGTGCCATTGATCCCCGCGCTATTGTCCTGGATGTGAACAATGGCTCGTCGAAGAAGCACAGCCATCACTGGGGTTGAGGTCTGAGGCATTTGAGACAAGTCAATTGAAGGAATTGCCCACGAGCGCCTCCAACGCAGCTGTTCGCAAAGTGATAAACCGGCCTCGCCTGTAACGCTCAATACGGGGGGATTATGTTTGCGCCCCTCTCAAGACGCGCTCGATCTCCATGGCAAGTTGCTGCTGCGTATAAGGCTTTCCGAGCTTCGCTACATCGAAACCGATACCAGGAGGCAAGTCGGCATATCCCGACGCGATCAGGATCGGCAGATCGGGAAACAGGGTTCGCGCGGCTTTCGCCAGTTCTCCACCTGTCATTTCGGGCATGGAGTAGTCCGTGATCAACAGATCGAACCGGCCATTCTCTTTCAGGTTGGCGAGCGCCTCCTTTCCGGAATGCGCCTCCACCACTTCGTGTCCGAGATCGACGAGCATATCGACCGAACTCATCGCGATCAGGAAATCATCATCGACGAGGAGGACGCGCAGCAAGCCCACCTCCCGATCCTTCTCTGGCACCACTGCCACCTCGGGCACGACCGCGACATCATTCGAAACGGGAATCCAGAGTTCGGCCGTCGTCCCCTTCCCCGGCACGCTGCTGAGCCGCAATGTTCCCTGCAACTGGAGCGCCAGGCCGTGAATCATCGACAGGCCCAGACCTGTGCCCTTGCCAAGTTCCTTGGTAGAGAAGAACGGTTCTATCGCCTTGCGCAACGTGTCTTCATCCATGCCGTGGCCCTCGTCCGTGACGGAAAGCACGCCATATCGGCCTGGCGCAAGCTCGCCATCCTGTTTCACGAGGGTCGTCTCGGCAAGCGAGATGCGGATCGTTCCCCCTTCCGGCATGGCGTCGCGTGCATTCACCACGAGGTTGAGAAGCGCCAGTTCGAGCTGGTTGGAATCAGCCAGAACCGGGTCCAGCCGTTCGGGAAGACACGTTTCGATCACGATGCCCGTACCGACCGAACGCTTCATCAGATCGGCCATCTCGCCAACCAGCCTGCCAAGGTCCACCGGATCGACACGCAAGTCCTGCCGGCGCGCGAAGGCCAGGAGCCGTTGCGTCAGCGACGCCCCGCGTCTTGCGCCCTGAAGGGCGCCATCGATCAGCCGGACCGCTTTCGCGTCACCGTCAACGTGCTTGCGCAGAAGCTCAAGATTACCCAGCACGGCCATGAGAAGATTGTTGAAATCATGGGCGACGCCGCCCGTCAGCTGGCCGATTGCCTCCATCTTCTGCGCTTGCCGGAGCTGCGCCTCTGCGTGCTCGCGCTGGGCCACCTCCGCCATGACGATCGCGTGCGCTTTGTGCAACTCTTCCGTCCGCTCGGCGACACGCTCCTCGAGGAGTTCGTTCAAACGCCGCTGCTGCTCTTCCGAGAAAACCCTCACAGTGACATCGGCGGAGACGCCAACCAGTTTGATCGCCCTTCCGCTTCTGTCGCGATAGAGCTGCGCGCGAATTTCAGCCCAGTGAACGGATCCATCAGGCCAGACAGTACGATACTCGATTGCGTAATCGCTGCCTGTCTCAATGGTCGTCCGTACGGCAGCTTTCATTTTCTCGACATCGTCAGGGTGGATGGCGGCAAGCAGGTCGTCGTAGGTGAAAGCGTCCGCCGCGCTGCGTCCAAAAATGCGCCTGCAGGTGGCCGAAGTTATCAAGGCATAGGTCATGAGATCGAGTTCCCATGCTCCGAGGCGACCCGCATCAAGCGCCGTCTGAAGCCGCCGCTCGCCTTCATCCAATGCCTCGATGCGCAGTCGCGCCTCGTATTGGCGCCGGCGGCCACGCAATGCCGAACTCGCCACGCTGATAAACGTCGTGGCGTGAAAGGGCCGCTCGATAAAGCTGACGTTGCCCAGCACCTCCGACAGGCGGGCAGCACACGGATTGCGCTCAGGACCGCCGCCACGATGGGTGAGGATGATGAAGGGCAGATCGGACCAACTCGGTTGCGATTTTATCCAGGCCGAGAGAGGGCGGAGGTCCGCCGAGCGCAAGGCCTCCTCCGTTACGACGGCGAAAGCGATGTCTTCATTCAGAGACGCGACGAAAGCGGAGATATCCTCACCGTTTTTTGACAGGATACCGGCTTCGGACAACAGAGAACCCGCAATCTGCGCGTCTCGCCCCAAAGGCGCATGAATGAGGGCGATAGCTTCTCTATTTGGGATCGCTTTGCTCCTCACCAGACTTCAGCAGCGGCCGATTTTCGCCGACGAAGGTCGGCACACCGCGCAAGACACCGTGGAAGCCAGAAAGCGGTTCGCCAAGCGAAAGGCCACCCCGCCCGATCTTGAATTCCCGGATGGTCTCCTCATGTTTTCCCGTGCGCTTTTTGATCACTGAAATGGCGCGCCTGACCTTGCCGAGCGCCTCGAAGTAGCGCAGCAACACGACCGTATCAGCAAGGTAAGTCACATCCACCGGCGACTTCATGTCTCCAACCAAGCCGTGCTGCGCAACCGTCACAAAGGTGTTCGCACCCTGCCGGTTCAGATATTGCAATAGCTCATGCATATGCAGGATCAGCGCGTTTTCCTCGGGCATGGACGCCTGATAGCCGTTGATGCTGTCGATGACGACAGTCTTTGCGTTAAAGCTCGCCACGCGATCACGCACGCGTTGGGCGAATTCACCGGGGGAGAGTTCGGCCGCATCCAACTGCTCGATATGGATCAAGCCATCCCGCTGATAGCCCTCAAGATCGAAGCCCAGCGCCTTCGTGCGTGCAAACAGCAAGCCCAGTTCTTCGTCGAAGATGAAGAGCGCTGCCTTCTCCCCACGTTTTACGGTCGCGTCCACGAATTGCAGCGCAAACAGGCTTTTGCCCGTGCCCGCCGGCCCGATTAGCAATGTGCTCGACCCACGTTCGATACCGCCACCCAGCAAGGTGTCGAGTTCGACGATGCCGCTCGTGAGTGTGGAGCGTTCGAACTCCGTCCTGTGTTCAAGCGCCCGTAGCCGCGGAAAGACCGAGACACCGCCGGTCTTGATGGTGAAATCATGATACCCGCCACGGAACGCCTGGCCGCGATACTTTGTGATCCTCAGCCGACGGCGCTCCGAACCGTAGCTGGGAGCCAGTTGCTCGAGATGAATAACTCCATGCACGACGCTATGCACCGTCTTGTCGAGACTGTCGGAGGTCATGTCATCGAGGAGCAGGACGGTTGCGCCGGTTCTCGCGAAGAAATGCTTCAATGCCAGGATCTGCCGGCGATAGCGAAGGGAGCTTTGCGCGAGGAGCCTGATTTCCGAAAGGCTGTCGAGAACGACGCGGCTCGGTTGAAGCTTGTCGAAAGCTTCGAAGATCATCTTCGTCGTCTCGCCGAGTTCCAGGTCCGACGAATAGAGCAGGCTCTGCTGCTGATCGGCGTTCAACAGGCTCTCGGGCGGCACAAGCTCGAATATCGCGATGTTGCTATCGATTTCCATCCCGTGCGACAGGGCACTGTCGCGGAGTTCCTCCTCGGTCTCGGAGAGAGTAATGTAAAGGCACGTCTCTCCGAGCAAAGCTCCCTGCTGGAGGAACTGCAGCGCGATCGTCGTTTTTCCTGTGCCGGGCGCGCCCTCAAGAAGGAAAACACGGCGTCTCGACAATCCTCCTGAAAGAATATCGTCCAGCCCCTCGACACCTGTTTTGGCCCTAGCAGAAACACTTTTGTCCATCTGTTCCCTCCGTTTGCCCGGCCGTAATTAGGGTCGCGCGCTGCAATTGCAACGGTAAGGACATTTTGTCCTTTGGCACAATTAAGGTCGATCAAAGCAGGAATGTTCCGTTCACCGTTCGCATCGAACTGCCGCAAGAACGGCTACCAACAGGTTGGAAACCCAGCGAATGGCAAGAACGAACATCAATCGGAATGGGTCTGCGAATGTACCCGGATCAATGATTCTAACGTGGTGTGCCTGACGGCAGACCGATCTCCATGAGGGTATGGATGATCGCATTGCTGCCAGCGAGGAAGGTGTTGCTGGCATTGCGGGTCGGCAAGGCGACGTTGCGGGCGGTGGAGCCGGGGCGTATCTCCATGGCTTTCGCCAGTGCTTCCCTAGCCTCGCGCGCGCGGCCCAGGCGCTGATAAGCAGCGGCAAGCAGTAGATAGGGTCGGCCGGAACCGGCGGTGATCGCAATTGAGCGCTGCAGGAACGTGGCAGCCTCTTCGTCGCGGCCAAGCAGCAGGTTCGCCCAGCCCGCGCCGAGCAGCCAGGTCCAGCGCGAGACCTCCGGCGTGTCGTAGCGTTCCGCCTCTAAAAAGCTGGCAAGCGCATCATCGAAACGGCCGAGCTGGAGCTGGGTAAGGCCAAGATTATAGAGCGCCGTGCCATCCCACGGGTTGACGGTTAGCGCCCGGGCACAAACGACGAGGCTTTCGGTAAACTGGTTGGTTACGGTCAGGAAGCGGCAAGAGGCGTCGAGCACTGGCAATGAGCGTGGTCGTGACGCGAGCGCTCCTTTCAACAGGGCGGCCGCATCCTGTTCCGCGACCGCGCTTTGAGCAGGATCGTACCAGTTCATCTGCATCCCGCGCAGGTGCAGACCGGCAAGCGCGATTTGCAGTTCCACATTGTCGGGATTCTCGGCAAGGTTTTGTTCAAGAATGGCCCTTGCCATGCCAAAACGTTCGCGCGTCGTCTGATTGATCGATGCGACCGCCTGCCGAATGGCGACAGCGGAAGGAGTAGCCGCCCGCTCTTCAGGCTCCTGAAGATCACTCAGACGCAGACCCAGCGGATAGCCGATACCAGCCGCGAGGCGCTGCATCAGGCGCTGGCGGTCGGCTTCGCTTGCGCTGGCCTCGGCGACCGCCTGAATCTCCTGGTTCGCGGTATCTATGAGCCGGGCCTGGAGTATCCAGTTGAGCGGGTCGCGCTTCAATTCGTACCGCAAGTCCAGTGCTGCACCTCCGTGCAGCGCCGGCACCGCCTCGCCCTCCCTCACAATCAGATGGATACCGTCGATCCGGGAAAAGCCCTTGATCAACTCCGATGCGATGTCGCGTGCGAGCGCTACGCCTTCAGGGCTAGCGTCGGTGTCGACAATCGGCTGCAGCACGACCACCACCCGTGACGGCGCGAAGAGACTGTTCCCGTGAAGCGCAAAGCCGATGAGCGCCATGACGCTGAGCACGGAGGCCGCGACCGCAACAAGGGAAAGTCCTCTGCGTGATTTCCGGTCAGGCTTTGTTTCTTGCTGCCGCGGTTCAGTCGTGCCGCTGGCTGCCGGTTCGGTGGTGACGTCGAGGGCGAAAAGGTAGCCCCGCCCCGAGATGACCTGAACCATCTCCCGCCGGGCGTCGCCGAGAGCGACGCGGATTTCGCGGATGCATTGAAAGAGACTATCTTCGCCGACATGGATGCCGGGCCAGATCGCCTCCATCAACTCTTCCTTGCCAAGGACGCGATGGCTGTTTTGCACCAGCAACTTGAACAGTTCGAGGGTCTTGGGGCGCAGGCGCGTCGCGGGTCCATCAGAGCGCCGCAGTTCGGCCCGGTCTGTGTCCAGAACGAAGTCCGCAAAAAAGTACACGGACCCCCCGATCCTTGGCCCTAAGACGGAGCGCACCATAGTGAGCGCGCACCAGAGCCGTCAACCGATCCGTGAAACGCGCGGCGCGCACCAGCGACGCATTTCAGAAAAATATCAGAAAACTTTAGAGCCCCGCCACACGGCCTTCAGGACGCCGGCCAGCCACACCGGTTATCCATTCAGACGGATACCGCCGGGGACAATGGATGCGATCTGAACTAGCTTTGATGAACGACGAAACCAGGGAGTGGATCGATGCGCCAGCCTTGCACATGCCGGCGGGAAACATCGACCATCTGATGGCGGCCGCGACCTTTGCGAAAGCGGTCGGGTTCCTGGCGCAGAGCTTTGTCGCCGGATATGCAAGCGCGCCCCGGGCCTCGGCCCTCTTTGCCACGCAACAACGCTGGCTGCTCTGCCTGGCTGCCCTCTCCCAGCATTATGGCGCCGACGGGGCGGGCATGTCTCGACGGTCCATCGCGCAGTCGGCGCTCAGGCATCTGATCGCCAGCCGCAACACAGCCTATGCCTTTTTTGACGAAGTCCTCAAATACGGCATCGTCCTTCCCACAGCCGAAAGAGACCTTCCGAGCGAGGTCGTGGCACCTTCGCCCGGAGCGTTGGCCATACTTGTCCAATGGTGCGACATGCATCTTGCCGCTCTCGACCACATCGATGCGGGCTCTCGAAGCGAGCGGTTTCGCGCAGCGCCAGAGCGGATGCTCCCTCTTTTGATGCCGCGGCTGAGCGATGGTCTCCTGGCAAACCCACATGTTCGCATGCCAGGGCCGCTTTATCGCATCTTCGCCTGGACCGATGCAGGCGGCCTGCTGATGGATCGGCTTGTTGCCGGCATCGATCGGCAGTCCCCCCAACCCGGCGGCCATCTGACGGATGTCATCACGATCGCGCAGCTCGCACGCGCCTTCAATCTTTCTCGGGCGCATACCAGCCGTAAATTCGCCGAAGCAGAAGCCATTGGCGGCATCGGTTGGAGCGGCCGCCGCGGCTATTCGCCCCTGTGGATCTCGCACGGCTTCTTTTCGGAATACGCAATGATGCAGGCGCGCAAACTCCTCATCTTCCAAGCCGCTTTTGCAGCGGTGGAGGCGGAGGGGTCAGCCTACTAGCGCGGCGTGATGTCAGGGTTCTTTCCCCTCATGACGGCGGACCACTCGCCGGTGAAACGCCTGTGCTGCGCCTGGTCCTGGGCGGCAAGCAGGGCGGGGCCAATGCGGATCGGCCGCCCGATGCCGGTATCAACCAACGAGGCCGGACCGTCGACGCCACGGGGAAGCGGGCCGTTCGCGCTGAAATAGAAGGAGGCGTCGCGCGCTTTCTTCTGTCCGCGCTCGGAAAGCAGGTAGTCGAGAAACGCGCCGGCCAGCGCCTTCTCCCGAGAGGTTGCCGGAATGAGCGCACCGCGCGATAGAATCAGCGTGTAGTCGCGCGGCAGCACGATACGCAGGTGCGGATCGCGAAGATGCGCGGCATAGGCGTAGGAGCCAAGCACGTTGTAGGCAATCGCGATCGTGCCACCGCGCAGTTCGTTCAGCACCTCGTTGTTGCAGCAGCGCGTGACCGTTTCGGCCCGGCCCAAACTTTCGAGCAGCCGGCCATAGGAGGTGGGCGCGACACGAGAATCGTTGAAGGCGAGCAGATAGCCGATACCGGAGACGCGGATATCGTAGGTGCCGACCCGCCCGCGATAGGTTTCGGATTTCTGGCGCAGAAGTTCGGCCAGATCGTTGTGGCTGCGCGGAACGTCTTCCGGCGGCACGCGGCGCTCGTCATAGACCATGACTGCCGGCTCGAAGGTGAAACCGTAGACCTCCTCGCGCCAGTTGGCCCAGTCCGGCACCCTTTCCGTCGTGCGGTGAGCGACCGCGCAACCATCATTGGCAAGCCGCACCAATTGGTCGACCGAGGAGGAGAGCAAAAGGTCGGCCACGGACTTTCCTGCGGCACAGGCCTCCGTCGCCTCGCGGAAAAGATCGTTGGTGAGATAGTCGACATAGTCCAGCGTTACGTCGGGCCTCAGCGCCTGAAAGTCTTCAAGGAGTGGTCGCATCGCCTCGATATCCGTCGCCCCGTGGATGACCAGGCGGGCCTTTTCCACCGCGGCCTGGAAGACCTGCCGGTCGCCTTCCACCGCGCCCGCGCCGCGCGGAAGAACGAGTAGTAGGAACAGAATTGCCAGTCGCAGGCTGGTGCGGATCATGCCTTGGTTTCCTGATGAAGGGGCAATTCGATGATGGTGGTGAAGCCGTGCCCCCCGATGGCCTCGCGAAACCGCAGCGCCCCGCCGAGCAGGGTCGCCACTTCCGACGCGATGGCGAAGCCGAGGCCGGAAACGTCGCGCTCCGACCGCGACGAGGCGAAGCGTCGGGTAACCTCCGGCCATCGCGCGCGCGGTATGCCTGGCCCATCGTCTTCGACTTCGAACAGCGCCCTCGCCGCCTCCACCCTGACGCGAACCTCAAGCCTGGCCACTGCGCCATGGCGCAGCGCATTGTCGATAACGTTGACCATGGCTTCGCGCAGGCTGAGCGCGTCACCCAGAACGGTCACCGGTTCGTCCGGCGCCTCGAAGGCGACGACGATATCGGGGTCGAGGCTCAACGGCACGGCGCGCTTGAAGGCGCGGCGCGCAATGTCGCGCATATCGATCGGCACCAGCTTTTCGGAATCGAAACGGTGGATGACCATGGCGTGGCCGAGCAACTGGTTGGTGAGGTGCGAGAGTTCCTCGACCCGTGCCCGCACCCGCGCCAGATGATGGCGCCCGTCGTCTGACAGGCCCTTGTCGTCGATCAGGCTGAGCTGGGCGAGCAGCGCTGTCAACGGCGTGCGAATCTGGTGCGCGCTGTCGCCGATGAAGCGTTGCAGCAGGCGCATGCGCTCATCCAGCCGGCGCATGAAATAGTTGATCGAGCCGACAAACGGCGAGAGTTCGCGCGGGACCTCGACGGCGAGCGGGGTGAGGTCCTGCGGCTCGCGGTCGTGCAGCACGCGCGACAGATCGACCACCGGGCGCAGCGACAGACGCAGCGCGAGCGCTGCGGCAAAGAGCGTGGCGCAGGCCATGACGGCGACGAGGACCGTCGCACGTGTCGTCAGCTCGGAGGTGAGCGCCGTTCGTGCCTCGGTCGTCTGGGCGAGGATGATATAGACCCAGCCGCTCAGCATCGGATCCGAGACCGCACGCGCACCGATCGTCATGCGGACATCGGAATTTCCATAGCGCGTCGAGACGAAGACGGGGGCCCGTCGGCTCTCCGCAAGATCTACCGGAGATTGCAGATCCTCGTAGCCTGTCAGCGTTTCGCCCTTCGTGCCGACCACGCGATAAAAGATCCTGTCGCGGGTGGCGAGGCCCAGCAGCTCGAAGGCGGAGGACGGCATGTTGATGGCAAGCTCGCCCTCCTCCACCGACATGTTCTCCGCGATCTGGAAGGCGGCGCCCTGGAGCAGGCGATCGAATGCCTCATCCGCCGCAGCCGCGGCATAAAACCACGCGGCCGTCACGATCCCGGCCGCACCGAAAAACAGCACGAGGGCGACACGCAGCAGGAGACGGGAAAACAGTGAGGTTTCAGTCTTCATGGTCTGCCACCAGCTTGTATCCGAGGCCTCTCACGGTGACGATGCGGCTTGCCGCACCGTCTAGCTTCTTCCGCAATCTTGCAACGTAGAGTTCTATCGCGTTCTGGTCGGGCGCTTCGTCGAAACCGAACAGGTGGTCGAGCAGTTCCTGCTTTCCGAAGATGCGCCCGGGGCGCGAGGCGAGGATCTCGAGGAGGCTCATCTCGCGGCGCTTGAGCTGGATCTCGCGGTTGCCGATGCGCACATTCCGGTTCGCTCTGTCAAGAGCCACGTCGCCACAGGTGATGATGTTGGTCGGCTCGCCACCGGAACGGCGGCGCATCAGCACACGAGCCCGCGCCTCCAGTTCTCGGAAATCGAAAGGCTTGACGAGATAGTCGTCAGCGCCGAGATCGAGCGCGCTTACCCGATCATCAATCTCCGAGCGCGCCGTGAGCACGAGAACGGGCACCGGATTTTTCCGAAGCCGCAGCCGGCGCAGGATCTCGAATCCGTCGAGGCCAGGCAGCATCACGTCCAGGATCACCAGATCGTAGGACGTGAAATCGAGAATCTCGGACGCCGCCAGACCGTCGACCTGCCAGTCGACGCTGTGCCCGATTGTTTCAAAGCGACGGCTGATCGCTTCGCCGACGTCGTCGGTGTCTTCCACGAGGAGGATACGCATACGCGTGAGCGTGACACGCCGCCAAGCCATCGATCAAGCGGGGTTGCGTGACAGCGTTGTGACAGGATGGCGTCGTAGGAAGGATCGTCAGCCGACGGGAGAGAGTGTGTCGGCTGCCCGGAGGAGCTTTTTGGCAGAGATCGTCGACGCGCCGCAACAACTGCGGGCGCGAACCCGTTCGCTTGCCCACCGCCTCCCCGGACAACGGTCAAAGGGAGATACAGACCATGATCCGAAATATCGCGAAACTTTTCGCCGGCGCCGCGTTCGTCAGCCTCGCCGCAATGGCGCCTGCGCTGGCCGAACCGGCAAAGCCGGAATGCCTTGCCGGCGCCAAGCCCGGCGGCGGCTTCGACCTCACCTGCCGGCTTGCCGCGAACGCATTGCTGGAATCCAAGCAGATCGCAACGCCGATGACCGTGACCTACATGGAAGGCGGCGTCGGCGCCGTTGCCTATAACCACGTGGTCGGCAAACGCGGCAAGGATGGCAATCTGGTCTCCGCCGCCTCGTCCGGCTCCGCGTTGCTGATCGCCCAGGGCAAGTTCGGCCAGCCGGACGAGAATGCCGTGCGTTGGCTCGGCGCGCTTGGCGCGGACTACGGTGTGATCGTCGTCGCCGCCGATTCCCCCTACAAGACGTTGAAAGAACTCGTCGAGGCCTACAAGGCAGATCACGCCGGCTTTGCCGTCGCCGGTGGCGGCGCTGTCGGCTCTCAGGACTGGATGAAGGGCT
The DNA here is from genome assembly GCF_009827055.1 of Shinella kummerowiae. Lineage (GTDB taxonomy): Bacteria > Pseudomonadota > Alphaproteobacteria > Rhizobiales > Rhizobiaceae > Shinella > Shinella kummerowiae. The sequence goes on along the minus strand of NZ_WUMK01000010.1, from coordinate 242,304 downwards.
CGTTGCTTGCCAAGGCCGCCAGTCAGGACCCGAAGACAATGCGCTATGTGGCACTGGAAGGCGGCGGGGCGGTGCTGACGGCACTGGAAGGCGGTCATGTGAAGGTCGGCTCGGGTGATGCGGCCGAAATGGTCAAGCACCATGTCGCTGGCAAGGTGCGCATCCTCGCCGTCATGGCGCCGGAACGCCTGCCGGGCGATCTGGCAGACGTACCCACCGCCCGCGAACAGGGGTTCGACATCGATTGGCCTGTCTGGCGCGGCTACTATGTCGGCAAGGACGTCTCCGATGCCGATTACGATTGGTGGGTGCAGGCCTTCGAGGCGATGGCGAAGACGCCGGAATTCGCCAGGGAGCGCGATGCCCGCGGCCTCTTCGAGTTCACCCTGATCGGCAGCGCCTTCGATGCCCGCGTGAAGCAGGATGTCGAGCGCTTCAAGGTGCTCGCCAAGGAAGCCGGCATGTGATTTCGCCTTGATCGCCCTCACCCCGGCCTCGGGGTGAGGGCGGTCCTGCCGATCCGTCACGCCATCACTCAAAACCTCGGAGAACGTCATGTCCCATATGGTCGAAAACAGGCGGCTCGGACGCATCGCGGCCCTCGTCCTTCTTGGCGTGGCCGTGGCCTATGGGATCGGGGGAGCGACGATCGAATATGCGTTTTCCTCAGATCCGCTCGGGCCGCGTGCTATGCCTGTCATGCTGGCGGCCGTGCTTGCCGGTCTCAGTTTCCTCTACCTGGCCTGGCCCGGCAGCGTGGAGGCGATCCCAACGGGACCGGCCCTTGTCCGTATCCTCGCCATCCCGACGATCCTCGTCCTCTCCGTCATGCTCTTCGAACCGCTCGGCTTTGCCGGCTCGATCTTCGTCCTGACGTTCGGTGTGGCGATGATCTTCGGCGCGCCGGTGAAGTACGCGCTCCTTGGCGCTGCCGGGCAGACACTGCTCTGGTGGACGGTCTTCGCCTATGTGCTGCAGGTCTACCTGCCGACCGGATCCCTCTTCGGCTGATCGACCAGCCGCGACTTGAAAGGTCTTTCCATGAACCTCGATTATCTTTGGCAGGGTTTTGGCGTCGCGCTGACCGCGCAGAACTTGCTGATCGGCTTCATCGGCTGCTTTATCGGCACCCTGGTGGGCGCCCTTCCCGCCATCGGCCCGATCAATGGCATCGCGCTCCTGATGCCCATCGCCTATACGATGGGGCTGCCCGCGGAAAGCACGATGATCCTGCTTGCCGCCGTCTATTGCGGCGCGGAATATGGCGGGCGCATCTCCTCCATTCTGTTGAACGTGCCAGGCGACGCCGGCGCGGTGATGACGGCGATGGACGGTTACCCGATGGCCAAACAGGGCCGGGCGGGCGAAGCCCTTGCTCTGTCCGGCATCGCCTCCTTCGTCGGCGGCATTATCGGCGTCATTGGCCTTGCCTTCTTCGCGCCGCTGCTCTCGGGCCTTGCCATCGGCTTCGGCCCAGCGGAATATTTCGTGCTGATGATCTTCGCCTTCGCCACCCTCGGCTCGATGGTCGGCAGCCAGCCGGTCAAGACATTGATCGGCTGCACGCTGGGGCTGATGCTGGCGACCGTCGGCCTCGATGCGACGTCCGGCGCCTACCGCTTCACCTTCAACGAGCCGGAACTCGGCGACGGCATCGAATTCGTGGTTCTGGTCATTGGCCTGTTTTCCGTCTCCGAAGCCATGATCATCCTCGAGCACCAGGGCCGCGGCATGACAGTCGTACGTGATCTCGGTCGTATGACGGCACGCATGAGCGATGTCGTGAAGAGCATGGGGGCGACCCTGCGCGGCTCGCTCATCGGCTTCGTCGTCGGCGTTCTGCCGGGCACCGGCGCCTCCGTCTCCAGCGCTGTTTCCTACACCACGGAAAAGCGCATCTCCGACCGCGAGGGCACCTTCGGCAAGGGCGACGTGCGCGGTCTCGCCTCGCCGGAAGCGGCCAACAACGCGACCGCCGCCGGCGCCTTCGTCCCCATGCTGACGCTCGGCGTACCCGGTTCGGGGACGACTGCGGTGATGCTCGGCGCGCTGATGCTGTACAACATCCAACCCGGCCCGATGCTGCTTGTGGAGCGGCCGGAAGTCGTCGGTGGCCTGATCGCCTCGCTGTTCGTCGGCAATTTCATCCTGCTTGCGCTCAACCTGCCGCTCGTCAACATTTTTGCGCGCGTGCTCACCGTGCCGAACTGGCTGCTGGTGCCGGGCATTCTGGTGTTATCGGTCATCGGCGTCTATTCCACCCACGCCTCGGTCTTCTCGATCTTCCTGATGCTCGGCATCGGCTTTGCCGGCTGGATGCTGCGCAAGGCCGGCTTCGACATGGCGCCGATCATCCTCGGCTTCGTGCTTGGGAAAGTAATGGAAGTGAACCTGAGAAACGCATTGGCGATCAGCGGCGGCGACCCTTCGATCCTGTTCGAGAGCGCGATCTCGATCACGCTCTGGGTCATGGCGCTGGCTGTCGCGGTCCTGCCGTTCCTCCTCTCACGCAGACAGAAGGCCCTGCTCCTCAAGCCGACCGAAACCGTCGAGGATAGTCACCAGTGACGCGTGCGCGAACACGACGCCAATCACGATGCAACTCCGTCTTTTGTCTTCGGGAGATGGAGTTCCGCCATTGATCCGCAACCAATAAAGCTGTCTGTTCAGTCCGGTCTGCGAAGCCGAGGCGCCCTTCTTCGATGACAGGGCGCCCGATGGTAACGAGACCCGCACACGTTTGCGGATCTAGAGGCTTCCGTGGCTTGAGAGGCATACTTAGGAAAGACCTTCGGTACCTTCGAGGTTCGGGCGCGGGCCACAACAGCCTTCTCTCAAGACTGTTCGAGGCCGCCTTGGGCTGTGAGCCCTCCATCCTAAGGCCGATGCGGATCGTCGGGTTCACCGCCTCGGACGCCGCCAGCACGCGCGGCAACCAGCTCATCGCCATCAACTGGCTTGCGAGCAAGGTGAGGCGCTCGATGCGTTGCCGCGCGAACAGCGCCTCCGCCTTGCTCTCGATCGCCCCGAGCGACACCTCCACCCAGGACTGCTCTCTTCAGCCCTTGGCCGGCTGCGCGGCGACGTCGGATGGCTGCGGCGCGTCCATTATCTCGCCGTCCAGCACCCGCCGCGCGCGGTCCCGATCGATATCGCCCACCCAAGAAGCAACGACGACAGTCGCCACGCAGTTGCCGAGATAGTTGCCCAGCGCGCGGGCAATACCCATGAACCAGTCCACCGAAAGCACCAGAACCAGGCCGATGGCAGGAATGCTTGGAATCGCCGCCAACGTCGCGGCGAGGATAACGATCGCCGAGCCGGGTACGCCATGCGCGCCTTTGGAGGTGACCAGCGCCACGCCGAGGATGGCGAGCAGATCTGTGAAACTGAGCGGCGTATTGGTCGCCTGGGCGATGAAAACAGCTGCCAGCGTCAAGTAGATCGAAAAGGCATCAAGGTTGAAAGAATAGCCGGTCGGGATGACAAGGCCGACGGTCGAGTCTTTGATACCGAGATGCTCCAGCTTGCGCATGGTTTGCGGCAGAACGGCGTCGCTGGAGGCGGTCCCTGCAACGATGCTGACCTCTGTGCGGAGGTAACGCAGTAGCTTGAGGATGCTGAAGCCTGCGGCGTGCAAAATGAAGCCGAGCACGACGAAGACGAACAGCGCGATCGTGACGTAGAACAGCCCGACCAGATAGCCGAGCTGCGCCAAAGAACCGACCCCGTATTTACCGACCGTGAAGGCGATGGCGCCGAAGACGCCAATGGGCGCGAGGCGCACAACGAAAGACATGATTTTGAACGTCACCTCGCCGGCGAGTTCGATCATGCTGAGAAGCGGCTTGCCACGCTCGCCGACCTGCGCCAGCGCACAGCCGAAGAGGATGGCGACCAGGAGCACCTGCAACACGTCGCCCTGGGCGAAGCCGCTGATCATGGTGGCCGGAATCAGCTTCATCAGGAATTCGACGGTACCGCCGCTCGAAACCTCATGTGCCTTTTCCACATAAGAGGAGAGAGCCGAAGCATCGAGTGTACCAACGTCAATGTTCATGCCATGGCCTGGCCCGAAAAGGTAGGCGATGGCGATACCAAGCGCGAGGGCGATCGTAGTGACAATCTCGAAATAGATGAGGGCGCGGATACCGACGCGGCCAACCTTTTTGAGGTCCCCGGCGCTCGCAATGCCATGAACGACGACACAAAAGACGATGACCGGGACCAGCATCTTGATGAGCTTTATGAAGCCATCTCCGAGTGGCTTCATTTTCGCGGCAAGATCCGGCACAAAGAAACCGGCGGCAATACCCAGCACCAGCGCAAGGCAGACCTGTCCAAACAAGGACCTGGACCAATTCGGCATGCTCTTTCCTCCCTATGGCAAAGGGGCCTCCCGCGCTCGGCATGCCTATGGATGCACGGCCTCCACCGCCCCCACGCACTACGGCGCCCCACGGATCCATATTTGGTGATTGTCATATCATTGTCTAATATTGATTTGTCAGCAATCTATAGGGTCACGCTATGAGAATACGCCAACTTCAGTGTTTCGTGGTTCTCGCCGAAGAGCTGAACTTTACACGTGCGGCTCAGCGGCTGAACATGTCGCAGCCGCCGCTCAGCACACAGATTCAAACACTTGAGCGGGAACTGCATACTGAGTTGATAAGCCGCACCAGCCGCAGGGTGAAACTAACGCGCGCGGGGGAACTGTTCTTGCTGCGGGCTCGCAACATGCTCGATCAATACGAACGCAGCCTGCAGGAAATCCGCGAAATCCAGCGTGGGCAGGATGGTGTGATCGAGATCGGTACCACCGGCTCCATCCTGCGTGGCGGCCTATCGGAACTCCTGGCTGAGTTTGCGGCGGCGCATCCGCGCATTACTTTGCGTGTGAACGAACAATCTCCAACCGCACAGATCAACGAGGTGCTCAGCCGGCGCACCGACGTCAGCTTCAACCGTTCGATGCCGCGCGATGAGGAACTGGCATATGAATATGGCTGGCAGGAGGAAATGGTGGCGCTGGTGCGTAGCGACCATCGGCTTGCCGGGCATGCCAGCGTCTTAATCACCGACCTGCGGGAGGAACGCTTCGTGGTCCTACGCCCCGAGAGCTCCGACTTTGCCACCTATGTCATGGCTTGCGTGATCGCGGCCGGTTACCGACCACGCATCTCGCAGCAGGTGATCGACGCCCAGTCTATTCCGAGCCTTATCGTGGCAGGGTTCGGCGTCAGTATCGTGCCGGCGGGCATCGCCAGACTGACCTCTGGCCCCCTGGTCTTCTTGCCGATCCGCCCAAATCCCCCGATTTCGGAGGTCTATATCGTTTACCACAACCGCGACCCGTTACCTGCGCTGCAGCTCTTCCTCGCGGAAATCCGCCGCCTGCTCGGCCACGAGGTCACGCCACGATAGACACGCGGATTGCGCCAGATGAGCGCAAGGCAGCCAGGAAACGCCTTGCCGAGATCGGGGGCCTTCCCTCTCTCGCTGAAGCCCACCTTCCGCCCCTTCGCGCCCGCTTTCGGCGACGCCGGGCTCTTTCGGCCGGTTGTCAGAGACGATTCCAGCCGGTTCGCGACGAACCGGCTGCAACGCATTCAGGAGAGCGCAGGCGCGCGCGCGCCTGCTTCAAACCAGGGTCATGCCACCATCGACATGCAGTTCGATGCCGTTGACGAAACTTCCGGCGTCAGAGGCAAGAAACAGCGCCGCGCGCGCAAGTTCTTCAGGCAGGCCCATTCGTCCTGCGGGAATGAGGGATGCCATGTGCTTTTCGAAGGCCGGCCGATCGGCCTCCGAGACGCCGAGCTTGTCGAGAATCGCTGTTTCGACCGGCCCTGGGCTGAGGATGTTGACCCGAATCTTCCGCGGTTTGAACTCGATCGCCCAGTTCTTGGCGAATGCGGCGACCGCGGCTTTCGAGCCGGCATAGACGGTGTGGTCCGGCAGGATCTTCGTTGCGGCAAGCGAACTGGTGACGATGATGTTGCCGCCGTCGCGAATCAGTGGAGCGACCGTCTGTACGCCAAAAAACACCCCACGGGTATTCGTGGCGAAGTGCCGATCGTATTCTTCCGGCGTCACCTTGTCCGACGTGGTGAGGTTGATGATGCCGGCATTGGCCATGTAGACATCCAGCCTGCCGAATCTGCTCGTCACCAGGTCGGCAAGCTTCTGATGATGCGCCAGGTCGGCCACGTCGCCAACGAGGCCGATCGCGCCGTGGCCGATGTCGGCGATCGCCTGGTCGACGACATCGGCACGCCGCCCGGTGATGATTATCTGCGCGCCCTCTTCGGCAAAGAGCTGCGCGGTTGCCTTGCCGATGCCGCTATTGCCGCCGGTGATAACGGCGACCTTGTTCTTGAGCTGCTGCATTTTGCTTATCTCCTTTTCAACAGAGCGTGAGATAAGCTTCGCGACCTCAAGCCTTTAGACCATGATCAGGCACATGATCTGTGCCCCGGAGATGCCAATGCCAAATCTGCTGGATGAGACATCGGGACTGATGGCTTTCGTGCGGACGGTCGAGGCGGGATCGTTCACGGCGGCCGCACGCGATCTGGGCACCACGCCGTCGGCGATCTCGAAGAGCGTGGCACGCCTGGAGAAGAAGATCGACACGCGGCTTTTCCTGCGTACCACTCGCGCGCTCACCCTGACGCAGGACGGGCAGGTGTTCTTCGAGCGCGTCGCGCCGCTTTTGCGGGAGCTGGATGCGAGCGACGAAGCCATCAGGTCGGAAATGACACCATCGGGAAGATTGCGCATCAGCATGCCTGCCGAACTTGCGCCGCTCTTGCTTCCGCGCCTGTTCAGCGCCTTTGCGGTGGACTACCCGGATCTGCATCTGGACGTCGGGCTGACCGACCGCTTCGTCAACATTGTCCGCGAAGACTATGATCTCGCCTTGCGCGCCGGCACTCCCACGCAGGACGATCTTATCGTCCGTCGTCTGGCGGACTTGCCGATGGTGGTGGTTTCCTCCCCCGCCTTTCTGGAGACATGGGGCAATCCAAGAACGGCTGAGGCTCTTGCCGACCTGCCTTTCGCCCGCTACGCGATGAGTGGCACGGTGCGACCTGTCCACCTGGCAGACGGAACGGCCTTCACTCCAAGGGGGAGAATCGATTGCGACACGGGTGCTGCCTTGATTCATGCCGCGCATGGCGGGCTGGGCGCCGCCTACGTTATGCGATGCCTGGTTGCGGATGAATTGCGGGCGGGCACGCTCGTCTCAGTGGCACCGGATATCACGCTGCCGACGCTTCCCCTCAGCGTCCTGCATGCCTTCGGACGCACCGTCCCCCCGCGCGTCAAACTGTTCTGCGACTTCATGGCCGGCGAGGCGAAGGCGCTTGCCAGGCTTTGAGCTTTCCGGCGCGGGGCGGCAGGGTATGGGGAAAGCGAAGCGTGCGAGACTTGTAACTTCTATGGGGTTGAGCATGGGCCGCCCCTTGAGCAAACGTAATCCAATAGGCCGGACCGTATAGTGGTGAAAACGCTCCCTCATCGAGGGCGTACCCACGTTTCGTCGGGGGGAAGGCGTCCTTCATCAATCCCGATTGAGAAGAATGCGCTCCTACGGTCTTGATTGGATTCAAAACGACGTCGTCGAAAAGAAAGATGAGCCGCGCTGGCGCGACAGGCTCACCTTTCTGATGTCGTCGGACGAGGCTAATTCAAGGAAAAACGCTCTGGCCGGAAGGTAGCAAGCATTGGATGTTCGAAACCTGTTGCGACCTCGTACGCGAGCAACTCCCCGACGATGAGGCCGAGCGTCGCGCCGCTGTGACTGAAGGCGACGTAGTAGCCGGGAATTTCCTTGAATCCGCCGACGACCGGCTCTCCGTCACCAGGGATCGGCTTGCCGCCGACGCCGATCGTGGCGACCTCAAGCTTCGGGTTGCCCTCCATCACCTTTGCAGCCTCAGCCAGAAGAGCCGCAACGACGCTGTTGTCGATGTCGTATCCGCCATCCGCGCGCAGCTTCACCCCTTCGTCGGCCGCCCAGTCGGCGTCCAGCGAGAACGTGCTGCCGGGCGCCGGACGAACGGCAACACGCGGCGTGTTCAGGACGGCGCGCAGGGGATGGGCGAGCGGCCTGGTCTGTACCAGAAGGGCGACCGGTGTCCCGTCTCCGATGGTCTGCCCACTCTCCGCGGCCATTCGCGGCACGGCAGGCCCCGTCGCCAGTACGACGGCATCCGCCCGAATACGCCCGCCCGTCGCTGTCTCGGCACCGACCGCTCGGCCGCCTTCGATCACGGCGCGTGCCGTCCCCTGGTCCGTCACCAGCACGCCGCCGAGCGCTGAAAATTCCTCGAGGAGCAGGCCGATCAGCGCCGGCAGGTCGACCCAGCCCTCGCCGGGATTGAAGATCGCGCCCTGCGGCGTGATTGCAGTGGCGTCGATGCCGGGCGTGACGCCGGCAACGTCGGCGGCCGACAGCCGTTGCGCATCATAGGCGAGCGAGGCCTCATGGCGATAGGCGGCGTCGATCTCGTTGCGCTCGTCTTCAGCATCCCACGTCAGGCCACCATCGAAACGAAGCCAGTCGGCGTTGGCATTTCGCGCCGCGAGCGTGCGGTAGCGGTCGATGCCAGCCATTCGAAGGCGGTGATAGGGTCTCGAGCGCATGCGTGCCGAGTTCAGCCAGGAGAGTGAGCGGCCGGAAGCGCCGTTTGCCGGCGGGCCGTCGTTGAGGATGGTCACGCGGATGCCGCGCCGGGCAAGCTGAACACCAGTGGAAACGCCGAAGATGCCGGCGCCGATGACGACGGCCGAAGAGATGGTGTTGTCGGTCATGATTGTGTCTTTCAATCGGTTGGTCATGCGGATGGATGGGCCGGTCAGGGCTCTTCCCAGCGTCCGCTGACGGCGGAGCGGAAGAGCGCGTCGATCGCCTTCATATTGGCGACCGCATCATCCAGCCCGGTTTCGAGCGGCGTGCCGGTCAGGATAGCTTCTGCGAAGGCATCGGCCTGCTCGCGGTACTGGTCGACCGGCTCGATGGCGATCTCCTCGCGCCCGCCGTCCGCCAGATCGCGACCGTCATTGAGGACAAGGACCGTCGGCGTGTCGGCAGGTGCGTTGAAGGGAATCGGTATTTCAAGGCGCGCATGCGTTCCGAGCACCGTGATCTTCTGTGTGAGAACAAGCTGCGTGGAGCAGATGAAGGCCAGTTGCCTGCCTCCGGGGAACGCCAACAGGCCGCTCGTCAGGCGGTCTGTGCCGAAGGCCGGATCCCGCTCCAACAGCGCGATTGCCCGCAACGGTTCGTCGCCGAACAGGAAGCGGGCCGTATTGACGGCGTAGCAGCCGACGTCGAACAGGCCACCGCCACCGATATCCGCCTGGTTACGCACATTCGCGGGGTCGTCGAGATAGTAGGAGAAGATCGTCTGGATCGCCTTCACCTCCCCGAGGCGCCCTTCGTCGACTAGGCGGCGCGCCTTCTTCCACTGCGGGTGATGGCGCACCATGAAGGCTTCGGCGACCGGCAGGCCGGCGGCCTTTTGCGCAACCGCTAGGTCCATCGCTTGCGCGGCGTCCAGGGCGATCGGCTTTTCGCAGAGCACCGGCTTGCCATGTTCCAGCGCGCTGATCGTCAAGGGCACATGCAGGTGATTGGGCAGCGGGTTGTAGATCGCGTCGATCTCGGGATCGGCCAGCAACGCCTCATAGCTGCCATAGGCCTTGGCGATGCCGAAGCGCGCTGCCATCTCCGTCGCCCTGTCCGGATCGCGCGAGGCAATGGCCGCCACGCGTCCGAGGCGGCTGGACTGAATGGCGGGGATGACCGCTTTCGCGGCGATGCCCGCGCAGCCGAGCACGCCCCATCGTATCGTTCGTGTCATCGCTTCCTCCTGTATTCAGAGCACTTCCGCAAGGAAGCGCTGAAGCCGCGGACTCTGTGGGTTGTCGAAGATCGCTTCGGGCGTGCCCGCCTCCACCACACGCCCCTCGTCCATGAAGACGACTTGATCGGCAACGCGGCGGGCAAAGCCCATCTCGTGTGTGACGACGACCATCGTCATGCCGCGATTGCCGAGATCGGCCATCAGGTTGAGCACGCCCTTGACCAGTTCCGGGTCGAGCGCACTCGTGACCTCGTCGAAGAGGATGACTTCCGGCTCCATGGCGAGCGCACGCGCGATGGCGACCCGCTGCTGCTGGCCGCCGGAAAGGCCGCCCGGCCGATGATGCTGACGGCTTGCAAGGCCGACGTCGGCGAGCCGTGCCTTGGCGATGCGCTCGGCCTCCGCCGCCGGCAGACCCTTGATCTTCGTCAGCGAGAGCATGACGTTTTCCAACGCTGTGTGGTCGGGGAAGAGGTTGAAGTGCTGGAATACCATGCCGACCCGCCGGCGCAGCGTTTCCGGCTTCTTGGCAAGGATACTCTCGCCATCAATGAGGATGTCGCCGCTTTTCGGCTCGACGAGACGGTTAAGCCCACGCAGTAGCGTCGACTTGCCCGAGCCGGACGGGCCGATGATGCAGGTGACGCTGCCCGGTTTCACCGCAAGATCGACGCCCTTGAGCACATCGAGCTCGCCGTAAGCCATGCCGAGATTGCGCACGTCGAGGCTGCCGCCCTTGAACGCAGCGCCGGAAGTGCGGCCAGCGCCGTCGAGCTCGCTGACTTCTTCCAGCCCACTGGTGATGATTGCCGGGCGTTGTTTGCCGATCCTCAGGCGATTGTCGATGGTGTTGACGACATGAGTGAGCGGCACGGTGACGATGAGATAGAAGACACCGGCCAAGAGCAACGGCGAAAGATTGCCCGTCACGACCGCCTGGTCCTGCCCGACGCGAAAGATCTCGCGTTCGGAAGCCAATAGGCCGAGAAAATAGACCAGGCTTGAATCCTTGACGTTGCCGATGAACTGGTTGACGAGGGCCGGCAGCACGCGGCGCACACCCTGCGGCACGACGATGAGCCGCATGCCCTGTCCGTAGCTCATCGACAGTGCCCGGCAAGCCTCCATCTGGCCGCGGTCGACGCTCTGGATGCCCGAGCGGAAGATTTCGCCGATATAGGCGCCGGCGATCAGGCTGAGCGCCAGAATGCCAAGCGGATAGGGTGACGGGCCGAAGAGTTCACGGCCGAGCCTTGCAAAGCCCTGACCGATCAGCAGGATGGTGACGATGGCAGGCAGGCCGCGAAAGATATCCGTATAGAGACGGGCGGGGATACGCAGCCAAGGTGATCTGGAAATGCCCATGATGGCGAGCACCATGCCGATGACAACGCCCAACACCGTCGAGGCCGCAGCAAGGATCAGCGTGTTCTTCAGGCCGACCGTGATCATGGTCGGCAGTACTTCTGCCATGGCGTTCCAGTCAAGGAAGCTGCGGCGCAGGTTTTCAAGCCAGTTCATCAGGAGGTCCCTTGAAAGAAAGACCGATCCGACCGACGGGGTCGGATCGGCAAGGCGGCATCACTGCTTGGGAAGATAGGTGTCCGGCATAGGCGTGCCGGGGAACCACTTTTCATGCAGGGTCTTCCAGGTGCCGTCCTGCATCGCGGCCTGGAGCCCCTTGTTCAACGCCTCGCGCAGGGCGCCGTTGCCCTTGCGGATGACGAAACCGGCCGGCGCGTCGAAGCTCGGGATGTTAACGGCGACCTTCAGCTCGGGATAGCGCGCCGAATAATCCTTTGCCGCCTCGTAGTCGAGGAAGTGCGCATCGACCGTGCCGTTGTTGAGCGCGGAAACGGCGGAATTGTTGTCCGGGAACTTCACCAGATCCGCACCCGTGAAATTCTTCTCGGCGTAGATTTCCTGCAGTGTCCCCTGAACCACGCCAAGTCGCTTGCCCTTAAGGCCAGCTGCGTCGGTGATGCCGGCATTCGACGTCAGCACGGTGAGGAAACCCGCGAGATATCCATTCGAGAAATCGACCGTCTCTTTGCGCTTGTCCGTCGTGCCGATGGCGGCAGCCGCCACGTCGAAGCGACTGTTGGCGACTGACGGCATCAGGGCGGAGAATTCCTGGCCTGTGAAGATCACCTGCTCCTTCTTGAAGCCGAGGCGCTCGGCGACGTTGAGAAAGAGTTCGATGTCAAAGCCGGTGAAGTTCCCATCGGCGGTGGTGAAGGCATAGGGCTTGGCATCGCCCATCGTGCCGACGCTGATCACGGCGGGATCGATGAGGCCTAGCGGATTGTCTTGGGCGATCGCCGGTGTCGCGGCGCTGGCCAAAACGCCAAAGGCAACCGCGATGGCGCTGGCACGCAGCCGGGCAAAGGGGGAAGTGAGAGCTTCGGTAAATCGCATTTCGTTTCGTCTCCTCTGGTGGTGTCTGCGATGTTTTCCAAGGCACACGGGTCCCATCTGGACGGCGGTATCACCACGCCTCCAGCCCGTGCATCTCGCATGCCGGAATTTCAGTTTCCATTATTGAGACCGGTCTCAATCTAAAAAGAGACCGGTCTCTTTGGCTTTTTACAATTGTTATCTTCGCATTTGCCAGCCGTCAATATCTCTTGTAAGCCTACCGCTCATGGACCAGAGCCCGCCTCGAAACACCTCCGTCACAGTGGCCGACGTCGCGCACAAGGCCGGCGTGTCGAAAGCGACCGCCGCCCGCGTTCTGGGCGGCTACGGAACGGTCAGCGACCGGGTGCGGGAAGTCGTCACCGCCGCTGCACGCGCCCTCGATTACCGACCGAACGAAATCGCACGCAGCATGACGACGGGCCGCTCGGGTACGATCGGCGTCGTGGTGGGCGATATCGAAAACCCGTTTTTCAGCCTCGCTGTGCGCGGCATTACCGATGTTGCCCGACAGGCGGGCTTCACCGTCATTCTTATCAATTCGGGCGAGGACGTCGCCGCCGAAAAGGCGGCGATCAGGACCTTGCTTGCAAAACGCGTCGACGGCCTCATCGTCTCGCCGGCCAAGGAGAGCGAGGTCGAGCACCTGCGCGAGGCCTCCCGCTCCGGACTGCCACTCGCACTCCTGGATCGCGGCAGCGACACGCTCGACGTCGATACCGTCATCGCTGACGACCGGCACGCCGCCGAGGGCATAACGCGTCGGCTCGTTGCGCTCGGTCATCGCCGCATTGCCTATCTCACCGCCTGCGACACGCCGGATCATCGTTTCCATACAGCGGACGACATCAATACCGGCTCGGTGCGTCGGCGCATCGAGGGGTTTCTCGGCGTCTGCCGTGAGGCCGGCCTCGCCGAGATGGAAGACTGGGTTCATGTCGGAGCCGTCACCTCGGAACACACGCGCCGCATCGTCACCGCAATGCTCCAGTCAGCACAGCGCCCGACAGCGATCATCGCATCGGACAGTGTCATTGGACTTGAAGTGTTTAAGGTCCACCGCGAATTTGGGCTCAGCATCCCGGAGGACCTGTCGCTGGTGTCGTTCCACGATGCGGACTGGACATCCGTCACGACACCTCCCGTTACCGTTGTGCGCCAGCCCGTCTACGGCCTCGGCGAGACGGCGGCCAAGCTGCTGGTCGCGCGGCTGAATGGAAACGGCGGCGAGGCCAACCGCATCGTACTGCGCACCGAAGTCGTCGACCGCGCCTCCGTCGCCGACGCGCCCGCATAAGCCTTCATCACCCTAGAAACTGGACGCCGAGCCGCATGGCATTCAACATGGCGGCGTGAACCGAGCGGCGGCTGACGGCATCGCCGGTCCTGTACCGTTCATTGCCCTTCACTGGTCTGCCACGACGCGGCGCTGGGCCGGCAAGCCTTTTGATTTCCGTCACGCTATCATTTGCCGAGAGCAGGCGCAGGGCGTCGAATAGGTCGTTCACCGGCATCGGTCGGGCTCCACGATGACCTGCGTGTGGATCTGGCGGACGGCCCGTCAGCCCAGATCAATACAGAACCTTTGTGCGCAAGGCCCCAGAGGTCTTGTCGTATGCCTCGGAGGTCGAACATCAACAAATCAACCGAATGATGGGCAAGGACTCCGTCGCGGTCGCGGGTACTTACCACCTTCGCCCTGTCGAGCACGATCTTGGGTTTGGCAAGACATGCTTGCACGGTTCTTGTAAAATACTAGAGATCTCCAAAACGCTCGAGCATCTGTCGAAGCTGAGCTTTCTGCTGCCTTAGCTTTTCCATCAATTGGCGACGGAGTGCGCGAACCTCGGCGTCGATGTCAATGATTTCGTCGTCAAAATTGATTGATTGGTCTTCACGACGCCTCTGTTTTCTTGCGGGGACAGGCGTCTTGGGAGCGATGGCCTCGATTCTCGCGCGCCTGCGGTGGCTCACTTCGCCGTCGCCGTCGCCCCCCTCTAGCCTGTGGCCCGCCAGTGTCCCGCCCTTTCCCAGAAGAGACCGGTTCAGACTTGATCATGGGCTCCACTTCCACCGCGTCGGCCACCTCCACGAAGCCATCAGAATGGCGCCTCTCCACCTCGACATCCGCGTGCTCCTCGGCTTCCGACGCGGATGTCGACCTTCGGTAAATCCGACCTAGATGGTGCCAATTTCGGACGGCGCCAGCTCCAGTATCAAGGCGTGAGCAAGGTAGCTGAACGATCTGGCAACAGCTGGACCGGATATCAAGATGGCACCGAGCAGCTAGCCGCAGGCATCGCTTTCGCCGATCAAATTTGACAAGTTCGAAGTCCACGCCAACTCAAATTGAATAGCTTTGGGTGAGGTCGATGCTGGGCAAGGCGCGGTGGATAGCAGCACTGGTCAGAAGGATGCCCGGCCGGGAACCGCGGCACCAGACGAGCCCCGTTTCCTCTATGCGACCCTTCTGGGGTTCGATGTGGGCCTATTGGCTTTTGGAGCGCTGGCGTGAGGCCTGGGCGCTCACAATTGCTATTCTGTTTCTTACGGGCCTATCCGCCGAGGCCAGCGTCCGGTCCGCCCTGGCCTCCGGGGGGCTCGTCAACAAGATCGCCTATTTCCATCATCCGACAGCGCCGACGACGCCCTCGGCCCTCCTAGCCACGGCCGCGACATTTGCCGCCATCGCCATCACCCGGGATGCCGGCTTCACGGCGGTGGGACATTTCCTGTCGACCACACTCCACCGCAAATGGCGTGACTGGCTGGACAAGCGCTTCAACCGGGCACTACTCGACACAAACCACACGCATTTCCATCTCCAGCAAAGCGGCATAGACGCGACCGGCGCGGCCGTGCCGCCGCCGGACAATGTCGACCAACGCGTGCAGGAATCAATCAAGGGCATGACGGGCGGCGCCATCGGCCTCGCCATGGGTATTGCCGGCGTCGTCCTCTCGCTCGGCCTCGTTGGCAGCAAGCTGATTGAGACATCCAGCGCCGTCAGGAGGCTTGATGTCCTCGGGAGCTATGGAACCGCATGTCTGACTTTCACGGCGATCGCAATCTACGTGCCGCTCAACACCTTCATTGCTGCCAAGCTCGGCGGCGTCCTTCAGCATTTGTCGGTTTGCATGCAATGGGCGGAGGGCACGTACCGCACCGAACTGAACGTGCTGCTGCACCGGAGTTTCCATGTCGCTGTGCTCCGGGGCGAAAGGGTCCAGAAGGCGGTCAACAGTCGCCGGTATGACGACATCGATAAGAGCGGCGGCGCACGTGGCGTGATCGCCGGCCGCAACATCTGGCAGCGCGACCGCAAATCGGGCGAAGAGACGATAGCCGAAATCGCGAAACTCACCCGCAACGTGACGTTCCAGGACTAGAGCGGATCGACATTCGTACTTTTCAAATCAGTTGATGGGTGCCTCATAGGCTACCGTGTTGAACACGGAGAGCCTGGATGCTGGCAAAGCGTTATGAATTGAGTGACGGGCAGTGGGCGAGGGTCACATCGCTGCTGCCCGGAAAGGCGGGCGATCCGGAGCAGAACACCGAGTGTTTATCAACGATTGTCTGTGGCTTCTGCGCTCCAGCGCGCATTGGCGCGATCTGCCAGAGCGGTACAGCAAGTGGAAGACAGTGCACGAGCGCTTCAGCCGCTGGTGTCATGCCGGCATCTGTCAGCGGCTCTTCTGGAAGGGCAGACCGGAAACGCCGTTCTGGCTGGCAAGGCCTATGACAGCAATGCTCTACGCCAGATCATTGCCGCCATGGGAGCCGAGGCCGTTTTCCCCTCCAACCGGTCGCGCAAGATCATCATCCCGCATAACCCGCTCGCCCGTAAACATCGAAATCGTATCGAACGCCGAGGTCGGGCCACGACCTGCCGACCCCAGCCCTTGCAGCAGTTTGCGCAGCAGCAGTCGGTCGGCCTCCCGTTCTGCTCCTTCGATCGCCGCTAGCCCGTTGCGCCGCGCCTCATCCCAGGCGCCGGCCCGCGCATGAATGACGGCCGCGGCGGCGTGGAGCGGCTGGAAGCCGTCAAGCTCGGGTTGCAGCCTCGTGATCACGGCCTGAGCGGCTTCGACATGGCCGGTCTCGGCCAGCGCTACGGCGTGGTTCAGCCGCACCACCGCCGTGGGCTCCAAGGTCACGAGGACCGTGTAGAGTTGCAATATCTGCGGCCAGTCCGGCCCGGTATCGGCCATCTGGCAGGCGCTGATCGCCGCTTTGATCTGAAACGGGCCGGCGCGCTTGCGCAACAGGGCCGTGTGGAGAAGAGCCCGTCCCTCGTTGAGGCACTGCGTGTCCCACAAGGCGCGGTCCTGTTCGCCGGGCGGCACGCTTGCGCCGTCGGCGCCGATCCGGGCGGCGCAGCGCGCGTCAGTGAGCAACATCAGCGCAAGGGCGCCCTCGATCTCGGCCTGCCCGGGACGCAGGGCCAAAAGAAGGCGGCAGAGAAAGATCGCCTCGGCGCAGAGATTGCGCGGCTCGTCCGGGCCGGCGGTATAGCCGGTGGTGAAGATCAGGTAGATCGTGGTCAGCACCGTTCGCAGACGGTCGTCCCATTCCTCTGGGCCTGGCACCGCAAAAGGAATGCCTGCAAGCGCGATCTTCGACTTGGCACGACTCAGCCGTTGGCCCATGGTCGATGCCGTATCCAGAAACATCCGCGCGATCTCCTCGGTGGTTAGGCCGCACACGGTTCGCAATGTCAGGGCCACGCGTGACTTTTCTTCCAGCGCCGGGTGGCAGCAGGGGAAAATCAGCCGCAGCCTTTCGTCGGATATGTCCTCCGTGGCCTCGACCGTTTCGAGCACGGCGAACTGCGCCAGCGCCGCCTCACGCCGGGCACTGCGCCCTTCCGCCCGCAGGCGGTCCAGCGCCTTGCGCCCTGCCACCTTCAGCAGCCAGGCGCGCGGCGAATCCGGCAATCCGGATCGCCCCCAATGAAGCAGCGCCGAAATTCCGGCCTCCTGCAGCGCATCCTCGGCGCGTTGAAAATCGCCGAGGCGCGCGACAAGCGCCGCCATGAGCCGCCCCCGATCCTCGCGCATCACCAAAGACAGTGCGCGCGCGACAGCCATGGCCTGGGGCGCGGCTCCCGTCATCAGAGGTTGGCGGGATTGTAGGACATTAACGGCCGCACCTCGATGGTTCCCCACGCGGCGACCGGCAGCAGCGCGGCATAGCGCAGTGCGGCATCCAGATCGGGAAGCTCGAGTATGTAATAGCCGCCCAGATGCTCACGGGTTTCGGCGAAGGGACCGTCCATCGTCTCGACCTTGCCGCCGCGCAGACGCAGCGACGTTGCCGTTTCGATCCCCTGCAGTGCCTCGCCGCCTCGCAGCACACCATCGGCCTGCGCACGATCGTTGAAATCGGTGAAGCCCTGCATCATGGCCTGGAATTCCGGCGTACCATAAACCGGTTCGGCGTCGGGAGATGTGTAAATCAGAAGCATGTACTGCATGGACCCCTCCTCAGAGACCGAAGGACGTGACAACAACGCAGACCATGACAGTCAGCGTGGCGAGCAGGCTGGATGTGTTGCCGATGATCCGCAACGGGTGGGCGGGGTTCGCGGCAGTCAGCCCGAAGGGATGGATCAGTCGCCCGATCAGAAGCAGTGCACCCGAAACGTGCAGCCAGATCGCGTCCGCCTTGTTACCTTCGGCGATGATCATCAAGATCAGTACGATCGGCGCCCATTCGACGAAATTGCCGTGCTGCCTGATCTTCTCGTGCAGGCCGGTATCGCCGGCATCGCCGATGGAGACCTTGAGGTTCGAACGGGTCGTGGTCACACGAAACCACAGGACCAGAAACAGAATGGCAAGCGGCAGCGCGTAGAGCGCCGTAACTTGAAAAAGCATGGATTTTTCCTCATTTGTGTTGCGACAGACCAAAGACGCCGCCGGCCCGGCCGATTTCGACATCCCTATGTCAGGCGCGTATTCTTTTTTTGATTTCTCCCACCGGGCGCATCTGGATAGAAGCTAACCCGACAGGGAGCAAGGGCCGTACGGCTTGCTTGGTCATATCCGCAGATCTCTTCGAGTTGGAGCGACGGGCCGCTCCTAGAGGGAATACCGTCCACACAGCGCACCGGCGACGATAGGCCCGTGTCACAGCGCTTTAGAGCCGCTTCCAGCCTCCAGGTCAGCCCGAAAGCCGCGCCCGCATCGCCAGAAAATCAAGCATCACCCTGACACGGGACGGCAGCGCGCCGCCCTGCCCCTGAAACACAGCGTGGAAGGTTTCACGGTCCCCCGGATTGAGATGTTCGGCAACAGGCACCAGCCGACCGGCATCGATATCGCCTCGGACCGTGAAGGTCGCCATTCGTGCCAGTCCGACACCGGCAAGCGCCAGCCGGCGCAAGCCCTCTCCGTCGCTTACCCGCACCTTTTCACTCGGCGGCAGCAGCGTCTGCAAACCATTCGCCACTAGCGGCCAACCATCCACCGCCCTGGCATAGCTGAGGCTCAGGCGGTTGTGGGTCATGAGGTCGTCAAGGCTTTCCGGCTTGCCGCGCCGTTCGAGATAGGATGGTGCGCCGACGATGGTCATCGAGGTACTGCCGAGCTTGCGCGCGATCAGCCGTGACGCCTTGAGCGGACCGGCGCGGATCGCGATATCGACGCGCTCAGCCATCAGGTCGACGACAGCATCGTTCTGGATGATATCGACCGAAAGATCCGGATATGCGCTTAGAAATTCCGGCAGCAGCGGCATCAGCACATGCGTGGCGAAGGACGCGCTGGCGTTGATGCGGACGCGGCCCGCCGGGACGTCGCCAGCGGCCGCTTGTCTCTCGGCATCATCGATATCAGCGAGAATGCGGACCGCCCGCTCGTGGAAGGCGCAGCCCTCCGGCGTCAACTGCAATTGCCTTGTCGACCGGTTGATCAGCCGAACGCCAAGCCTTTCTTCCAGCCGCTGCACCAGCTTGCTCACCGCCGACGGCGTCATGCAGCACTCGCGCGCCGCTGCCGAGAAGCCGCCGAGTTCGACGGCCTGGACGAAAACGGCCATTTCGCCGGAGCGGTTGATTTGCTGTCGCGACATGTGACTTCAACTCACAAATGATATGCCTGTGGATAGTCTACCTCTCAAATCATCGCGACACCATCTTCGTCTTGCCAATGCAGGCATGATCGCAACGAGGAGTTCGAATGATGGAATACAGACGGCTTGGATCGTCGGGATTGAAGGCTCCCGCACTGAGTTTCGGCGCCGGAACATTCGGCGGCAAAGGGCCGCTTTTCAGTGCTTGGGGTAACAGCGACAATGCCGAGGCGCGCCGTCTTGTCGACATTTGCATCGAGGCCGGCGTCAATCTGTTTGACACGGCTGATGTCTATTCGGATGGCGCCTCCGAAGAGGTGCTTGGCGCAGCGATCAAGGGGCGTCGCGATGACGTGCTCATCTCCACCAAGATGTCGCTGCCGATGGGCGACGGCCCAAACGATGCCGGATCCTCGCGCTCGCGCCTGATCAAGGGTGTCGACGAAGCGCTTCGCCGGCTCGGCACTGACTACATCGACCTGTTGCAGTTGCACGCCTTCGATGCCGGCACCCCTGTCGAAGAGGTGCTGTCGACGCTCGATACCCTGGTGCGCGCCGGCAAGCTCCGCTATGTCGGCGTTTCCAATTTCGCCGGATGGCAGTTGATGAAGTCGCTCGCCACAGCGGACAAGCACGGCTACCCGCGCTATGTCGCCCATCAGGTCTACTATTCGCTGGTCGGACGAGACTACGAATGGGAACTGATGCCGCTCGGGCTTGACCAAGGCGTCGGCGCGCTCGTCTGGAGCCCGCTCGGCTGGGGGCGCCTGACCGGCAAGATCAGACGCGGCCGGCCGTGGCCGGAAGGAAGCCGCCTGCACGATACCGCCTCGTTCGGCCCGCCCGTCGATGATGAGAAGCTTTACGATATCGTCGACGTGCTCGATCACGTGGCCGGGGAGACCGGCAAGACCATTCCGCAGGTCGCCATCAACTGGCTGTTGCAACGCTCGTCGGTATCGAGCGTTATCATCGGCGCCCGTAACGAAGAGCAGTTGCGCCAGAACCTCGGCGCTGTCGGCTGGTCGCTGACCGCAGAGCAGATCGCGCAGCTCGACAAGGCCAGCCGGAACACCCCCGCCTACCCGCATTTCCCCTATCACCGCCAGGATGGTTTCTCCCGCCTGAATCCGCCACCGGTGTGATCATCGGGCTTGCCGAGTAGTTCTGACGATGATCCAGCGTCTGGAAACCCACGCTGATTCATTCGGAATGGCATAGCCGGGCCATGCAGCCGAGCTGGGAGCGCTTGCGTTCCCTGTTCGGTTTTTGCTCGATGAAGACGACGGCTCGCCTACGCTTCACCAGTGAATGCCACACCATTCGGATATAGAACCTGTACAAAGATGCTCGACACGGTGTTGAAGGAAGTTGAACCACCGATCAGCAGTTGGGAAAGCCGCATAAGTGGTGATTATCTCGTAGAGTCTATCTATTGACCCGCTCGTTCCGAAAAACCTGATGAAAGACAGTTACAGAGCCGAGCTGGCATGCGGCAGGCTGTCATAGGCGCCCCAGATCGCCTGGTCGAAATTGATGATTGCTCCGGTCATCAATCCGGATTCCTCCGATGCGAGGAAGGCTATTGCCCGGGCAACTTCCTTGGGATCGATCAGGCGACCATTCGGTTGTGCGATAACGGCCTTCTCGAGCCAATCGGCCGGCTGCCCGTCGAGTTCGCGTTGCGTCCTGTCCTCGCCTTCGGACGCCATCCAGCCGATGTTGAGGCTGTTGACGCGGATGCGGTTTCTGAGGGCGGCGTAGGCGGTGTTGCGCGTCAGTGTATCGAGTGCGCCCTTGGAGGCGCTGTAGGCGGCCAGGAATGGTTGCCCGCCCATCGAGGACATCGTCGAGATGTTGACGATCGTTCCGGCAACGCCGTCGCGCTTGAAAAGCTCGATCGCGCTTTGCATCAGGAAGAACGGCGCCCGGGTGTTGACCGCGAACAACTGATCGAAGAGCTCCGGGCTGGTGTTCAGGATGTTTCCGCGATTTGTCATCCCGGCCGCGTTGACCAGGCTGTCCAGCCGGCCGAATTTCCTGTCGGCGGCGGCGATGACGGCCTTGCAGTCGTCGACGTTCGACAGATCGGCTTTGACGAAGACGGTTTCCGCCCCAAGGGCGGCCAGTCGGGTGGCCTGCGCCGCGCCCTTCTCTTCGGACCGCCCGCAAATCACCAGGCCCTTCGCGCCGCGTTCGGCCAGAAGCGTCGCCGTCGCCGCACCAAGACCCTGGGTGCCGCCGGTCACGACGATGATCTTGTTTTCGAACTGTGCCATCTTTCAATTTCCTCTCGCGTGCTTGCACGTTGTTCCTACGGCTGGTCCAGCGCGCGCTTCAAGCGAACTGCAACGGCAACCATCCGCCATTGTGCTTCTCGTGGCTGTCGACGACAGCATCGACGAAGGCCACACCTTTGAGGCCATCATAGGAGGAGGGTATTCCTTCCCCGAACGACCCGGCCGGCGCGCCGCTTTCCTTCGCCCTTATGACGGCAGCGAAGCCGGAATAGAGGTTGGTGAACGCTTCGATATAGCCTTCCGGGTGGCCCGGCGGTGTGCGGGTTCGAACGCGGGCACCATCGGTCAGATCGTCACGACCGCGCTTGATCGTTTCCGGGGCGCCAAAGAGCCTGGTGAAGACCAGTTCATTTGGCTGCTCCTGATGCCAGGCCAGACTGCCGTTCTCACCGAAGACCCGCAGCCTCAGGCCATTCGACTGACCGATCGCCACCTGAGAGGACCACAGAAGACCGCGCGCGCCGCCTTCGTAGCGGATCATCACATGGGCATTGTCATCCAGGGCACGGCCCTCGACAAATGTCGCCAAGTCTGCGGCGACCGCCTCGGCCTTCAATCCCGTAACGAAGCCTGCGAGATGATAGGCGTGCGTGCCGATATCGCCGATGGAGCCGCCGCGTCCGTTCTTCTTCGGATCGGTGCGCCAGGCCGCCTGCTGGTTGCCTTGCAGTTCGATCCCCGTCGCCATCCATTCCAGCGGATACTCGACCTGCACCACACGGACCTTGCCGAGGTCTCCGCGCGCGACCATGGCCCGCGCCTCATGAACCATCGGATAACCGCTGTATGTATAGGTCACCCCAAGGAAACGCCCTGTTGACTGCCCGAGGTCGTGGAGCGCAATCGCATCCTCGACGGTCGTGGTCATCGGCTTCTCACAAATGACATCGAATCCCGCCTCGAGAAACGCCTTGGCGATCGGGAAATGCGTGTGGTTGGGCGTGCAGATCGCCACGACATCGATCCGGTCGTCGCGTGTGCGCTCGCCCGTCACCATGCCGAGATAGTCACCATAGGAGCGGTCGCGATCGATGAAATTCTTCGCGGCGAAGCTATGGCCCCGTTCGGCATCGACATCGAACGCGCCTGCCACGAGGTCGTAGTGGTTATCGAGGCGCGCGGCGAAGCGATGGATGCCGCCGATATAGGCGCCCTCGCCGCCACCGACCATGCCGAGGCGAAGACGACGATTGGATAGGTTTGCATTCGACACGGCCAAAGTCCTTAGATCCCGAGGATTTCATTGTTGACGGATCGGTCCGTGCCGGACTTCACGAAATCATCGAAGGCGCGATCCGAGACCTGAATGATATGATCGCGAATGAAGCGTGCGCCCTCGGCGGCACCGTCTTCCGAATTCTTCAGGCAGCATTCCCATTCGAGCACGGCCCATCCATCGAAACCGTAGCCCGTCAGTTTCGAGAAGATCGCGCCGAAATCGACCTCCCCGTCGCCGGGGGAACGGAAGCGGCCGGCCCGCCTGACCCAGGGCTGATATCCGCCATAGGCGCCCGTTTTGCCCGTCGGCCGGAATTCCGCGTCCTTGACGTGGAAGGTCTTGATACGCTGGTGATAGTGATCGATGTAGGCGAGATAATCGATCGACTGAAGTACCAGGTGGCTCGGGTCGTACATGATGTTGCAGCGCGCATGATTGTCGACGCGCTCCAGAAACATCTCGAAGGTCAGGCCGTCATGCAGGTCTTCGGTCGGATGGATTTCGTAGCAGACGTCGACCCCCTCTTGATCGAAGGCATCGAGGATCGGCCGCCAGCGCCGTGCGAGTTCATCGAAACCGTCGGAAATCAACCCGTCCGGCCATTGCGGATAGGGATAGAAATAGGGCCAAAGAAGCGTTCCGCTGAAGGTCGTATGGCGATCAAGGCCGAACCTGCGAGAGGCCTTGGCAGCACAGAATAACTGGTTGACGGCCCAGTCTTGCCGCGCTTTGGGATCACGGTGCACCTTGGCGGGCGCAAAGGAATCGGCCGGCAGGTTGAACGACGGGTGAAGCGCGACGAGCTGTCCCTGCAGATGACTGGCGAGATCCGTGACGACGAGGCCGTGCTCGTCCAGCGTTCCCTTGATCTCGTCGACATAGCCCTGGCTTTCAGCGGCCTGTTCGAGGTCGATCACCCGGCGGTCCCAAGTGGGGATCTGCACGCCTTTGAACCCCTTGTCGGCGGCCCAACCGGCCAGTCCCTTCAGCGAATTGAAGGGCGCCTCATCGCCGGCAAATTGCGCGAGAAACACGCCGGGACCCTTGATGGTTCTCATGCTTGTCGTCCTTCAGATAAGTATGGTGTCTAAGCCTTTGCGCGATTAGACGCCGACGCGCTGGTTCTTGCGGCCTTCCTGCTGGTCCTTCGCGGCGGCATTGACCTGCGCGCGTTCGCTGACCTGCGGCACACCGACATCCCACCAGGCATCGCCGGGCGTCCAGGTGAAGGCATCTGAGACGATGGTGAGCACGGTGGTACGATCCGTCGTCTGCGCCCACTCGACCGCGTCGCCGAGATCGGCCAGGCTCTCGACATGCCGGGTGAGCGCACCCATGGCCTCGGCATGTTTGCCGAAGTCGACAGGGAACGGTTCCTTGACGCGGCAATCCTTGATGAGGTTGTTGAAAGAGGCGCCGCCCTTGGCGTTCTGCAGGCGGTTGATGACGGCATAGCCGCCGTTGTCACAGACGATGAGGATCATCTTGTGGCCGGAGAGAACGGTCGAGTAGATGTCCGAGTTCATCATCATGTAGGTGCCGTCGCCGATCATGACGATTGGTGTGCGCGTGGGATCGGCCATGGCCGCGCCCCAACCGGCGGCGATTTCATAGCCCATGCAGGAGAAGCCGAACTCGCAGTCAAAGGTGTTGGGTGCCTTGACGCGCCAGTTCTTCATCACTTCGCCCGGCAGGCCGCCGGCGGCGGTGATCAGGAGGTCACGGTCCTTCGCCCTGGAGTTGACGATGCCGACCACCTGCGCATAGGTCGGAACCGGCGCGTTCGTCGGCTTCTGGTAGCCGTCCAATGCGTCGTTCCACTTGGCAAATTCCAGCCTGCCCTTGTCCGTCCAGCCGGCGTCTGCCTTGTAGTCGCCGATCGCGGCCTCGACTTCACCGACCGTTTCCAGCGCATCACCGACCACGGCGACGGCGCGATGCTTCTTGGCATCCCAACGCGCCGCGTTGATAGAAACGAAGCGGGCGTCCGGCGAAAAAGCCGTCCAGGAGCCGGTCGTAAAATCCATGAGCCGCGTGCCGACGGCGAGCACCACGTCGGCTTCCGCGGCCAGCGCATTGGCCGAGGTGGAGCCGACGATGCCGATCGGCCCGACATGGGCCGGGTGGTCATGGGTGACCGTACCCTTGCCGGCAATGGTCTCGCAAAGCGGGATGCCGTGCTTTTGCGCAAAATCGGCCAACGCCGTTTCCGCACCGGAATAGCGAACACCGCCGCCGGAGATGATCAGCGGGCGCTTGGCCGCCTTCAGCACGCGGATCGCCTCCGCAAGGCTGTCGCGGTCGGGCCGCGGGCGTGGCACCTTGTGAACGGTCTGTTCAAAGAAGCTTTCCGGATAGTCCCAGGCGATCTCCTGCACATCCTGCGGCAGGCCAAGGAAAGCCGGGCCGCAATCGGCCGGGTCCAGCATGACGGCGACGGCCTGCGGCAGCGAGGAAAGGATCTGCTCGGGATGGGTGATGCGATCCCAGTAGCGCGCCACGGCCTTGAAAGCATCGTTGACAGTGATCGTCGGATTGCCGAAATGCTCGACCTGCTGCATCACCGGATCGGGACGGCGGTTGACGAAGCTGTCACCGGCAAGAAGCAGGATGGGAAGGCGATTGGTATGCGCCACGCCTGCGGCCGTTACCATGTTGAGCGCACCCGGACCGATGGAGCTGCACGCGACCATGATCTGGCGCCGGCGCGTCGCCTTGGCAAAACCGATCGCAGCAAGCGCCATCGACTGCTCATTCTGGCCGCGCCAGGTCGGCAGCGTATCCTGGACCGCCTCCAGCGCTTCAGACAGGCAGGTCACGTTGCCATGGCCGAAAATGGCGAAGACGCCCGGGAAAAGCGGCTCGCGTCGGCCGTCGATTTCGGTAAACTGGTTGCAGAGATAGCGGACCAGGGCCTGGGCCATGGTGAGACGAACGGTACCCATTTAAAACCTCCCTGAGCCGGCATACCCGCGCCAGCCCTCTTCGCAGAACTATTATTTCATAAATTTATATATTGCAATACTTATTGCAAATCACATCGACAATGTGCAATCCGCCCATTGCCCGCCCGACTGGCTCGATGCGAGCGCCGCCTCGATGAGCTTCACACCAAGCGCACCGTCCACCACCGTCGGATATTCCAGCAGCCCTGCGGGCAGGTTCCGGCCAAGGCGGCGCGCCTCGACGGCGATCGCGAACTCCTCGTAGAGATTGCCCCAGGCGTCGCTGAGCGCCTCCGGATGTCCGCGCGGCATGTGCACGAAGCGCGCAGCATGCACGCCGATGCCGGCGCCTTCGCCACGCGTCAGCACACGGGCCGGTTCGTTGAAGCGACGGAAATGCAGGATTTCAGGCTCCTCCTGGTTCCATTCCAGGCTTGCCTTGTCGCCGAAGACGCGAATGCGCAGTCCGCAATGGGCGCCCGGCGCGACTTGCGAGATCATGATGGTGCCGGGAATGCCGTCTTCGTAGCGCACATGCATGAAGGCCGTGTCCTCCAGCGCCTTCGGCGGACCCAGCGTGTGAAACTCCGCCCGCACCGCCGTGATCGGCCGGCCGCAGACGAAGGCGCCGAGATGGTGGCAGTGGGTGCCGATATCACCGGTCGTGAAGGTGGGGCCGACGATCGACGGATCGACCCGCCATTGCGCGCCGGCACCGGCGTCCTTCAGCGGCGTCAGCGCCCATTCTTGAAAATATTCGACATGCACCTGTTGGAGCGCACCAAGCGCGCCGTCGCGGATCATCTGGCGCGCCTGCCGCACCATGGCGGAGGCGGCATAAGCGTATGTGACGCCGAAGACGAGGCCCGTTTCCTTTTGCCGGCGCACGAGATCGAGTGCATCGGCAAGCGACGTCGTCAGCGGCTTGTCGCTGATGACGTCGATGCCCTTTTCCATGAAGGCGCAGGCGATGGCATGGTGGGAGTTGTTCGGCGTGGTGATCGCCACGGCATCGATGCCATCCGGCCGTGCCGCTTCGCGCTCGGCCATCACCCGGTAATCCGTGTAGATGCGGTCGTCGGCGAGCAGCCAGGCACGCCCGGATTCCTGCGCCACCTGCGGCCGGGACGACAAAGCGCCCGCAACGAGGTCCCAGCGGTTTGAAAGCCGTGCACCCCGCGCATGCACCTTGCCGATGAAACTGCCCTGCCCGCCGCCGACGATGCCGAGCCGCAAACGACGCTCGGCCAGCGGAAGCGCCTGGCCGCCTGAAACCTCTGCCATGATCCCCTCCCTCAAAATCCACATACGCCCGAAAACAGGCTTGCAGAATTAATATTGACGGAATATCAAATGCGCAACGTTTTTTGCACCGCCATCAGGAGGAAGTTGATGATCAGGATTGCATTGCTCGGCTGCGGGCGCATCGGGAAGATGCATGCTGCCACGATTGTGCGTTCAAGCAAAGCCGAACTCGCAGCCGTCTACGATCCCGTTTCCGCAGCCGCCAAAGAGGTCGGCCGCCAGTTCGGATGTGTGGTGGCCGTGAGCGCCGAGGAGGCCATCGCGCAGGCCGCCGCCGTGCTGATCGCGACGTCCACGCCGACGCATGCAGACCTCATCGAGGCATCCGCGAAGGCCGGCAAGGCCATTTTCTGCGAGAAGCCCATCGATCTGTCGCTGGCTCGGGTCAAGGCCTGCCGCGCGGCTTTGAAGGGCTTCAACAGACCGATCCAGATCGGCTTCAACCGCCGCTACGACCCGGGCCATCGGGCTGCGCGCGATGCGGCCCGCTCCGGCGAGATCGGCGATATCCGCCAGGTGATCATCACGTCGCGCGACCCGGGTCTTGCCTCGCGCGAATACCTGAAGGCATCAGGCGGCATCTTCAAGGACATGACCATCCACGATTTCGATCTCGCCCGCTTCATGCTCGGCGAAGAGCCCGTCGAAGTCTTCGCCACCGGTAGCGCGCTGATCGACCCGACGCTGGCGGAACTGAACGATATCGACTCCGCCATGGTCGTTCTGCGCACCGAAAGCGGCAAGCTTTGCCACATCAACAACTCCCGTGCGGCGATCTACGGTCACGACCAACGCGTCGAGATCCTCGGTTCGAACGGAATGCTCATCTCCGGAAACCGCCGCGCGCATGGTCTTGAACGGTTCGGACCGACCGCGACCGGCGCCGCAGAACCCTTCCTCAACTTCTTCATCGAGCGCTATGCGGAAGCCTATGCGCTGGGTCTGGAATCCTTCATCGACTGCGTCGAAACAAACGCCACGCCGGATGCCACTTTCGAAGACGGCGAAAAATCCCTGGCGCTCGCCGAGGCCGCAAACCTCTCGCGCGTGGGCCGGCGGTTCGTCAACATCCGCGAAATCGTCGGGTGAGATCACTGCCCGCCGTTCCGTACGGAAATGGCGGGCACTCCCATTTCAGGGCTTGCGACGCTGGTTTCCCGTCACCGTCGGTATTTGCGGCGAGTCCTTCTTGTCCTCCTGGAGCAGCGCTGCGACCGCGACCGCGATGGCCTGGGTCAGGCACATGGGTGCCGCAAGCGAGCGCGAGAACGAGTATTCGTCCTCCGGGATGGTGAACAGAACGCTGGCATTCTTCGCCAGCGGAGATAGCTGGCTGTCCGTAATGGCGACCATCGGCGTGCCATTGTGTGCCGCAACGTCGGCGATCGTCACCACCTCCTTGGCATAATGGCGGAAGGCAATTGCGATCAGCACGTCCTTCTTGCCCATGACCTGCGCCATTTCGGGCGCCAGCCCGCCCGCCGGATCGAGCAGAATGACCCGCAACTGAAGCATGGAGAGCACGTAGCGGAGGAATTTCGCAATCGGCTCGGAGCGTAGCTGCCCGGCGATAAAAATCGTGTTGGCGTTCTTTATGACCTTGGCGGCCCGGGACAGGCTTTCCTCGGGCGTCGAGCTCAGCAGTTCTTGCAGCGTTGCAATATCGCGAACGACCAGGTCGTGCAGGAAGCCAAGATTGCCTTTGCGCTTGTTCTTCTCCAGATCGACGTCCAGCGCGCTGATGCGCTCGCGATAGCCGGGGGCTGCCGTCGAGAGCCGGGTCTGGAAAACGGCCTGAAGCTGCTTGAAACCGGAAAACCCGAAATTCTGGGCGAAGCGCACAAGAATGGAAGGATGCGCGCCGCACTCCTCGGCGATCGCGTTGATGGACTTCATCGCCACGACGTTCGGGTTCTGCGTGATGAAGCGCGCAACCTGCTGGAAACGGTCGCTCAGGTCCGGATAGGCTTCCGTGACGAGATTGACAAATGTTTCGTAGTTGGCTGTGCGTGGTGGCGGCTGATCGGACTGTTTTACCCGTGGCATGCAGCGCAACTCCTGAAGCGTGAAGTGCAAGAGGCCGCGGCATTCAATATGTGTCCTGCGCGCGGTCCAATCACCTACTCAGTGCAGTATTGCAAAAATCGGCAATCCGCAACGCTTGTCGCGGCGGGCCTGTCCTGCGGTCCCCATAGTGGCAGCCATAACGGGGTGCACCCCAGAAGAGCGCACCCCTTTCGCTCCTCAATAAGGGGCGTCGGGGAAGTAATATTCCGCCGCGTTGTCCTTGGTGATCAGCGGGCTGCCGAGCACGTAACGGCCGTTGATCGGGGCCTGCGTGGCGAACTTCATGGTGACGAGTTCGATCGCCGGAATGATCAGCGTCGGCGGGTAGAAGATGTCAGCATCGACCATGTCATGGCCGTCCATCACCAGCTTGATCACCTTGTTCATACCCGAGCCGCCAAGTACCGTCACGTTCTTGCGTTCCGCCTGCTTGATCGCCTCGATGGCCCCGAGTGCCGCATCGTCGTCACCGGCCCACACACCATTAATCTCGGGGAAGCGCTGGAGATAGTCCTGCATGACCTCGAAACCCTTGTCCGGGTTCCAGTTGGCATACTGCATGTCGAGAACTTCGATCTTCGTG
Source organism: Shinella kummerowiae (assembly GCF_009827055.1). Classification (GTDB taxonomy): domain Bacteria; phylum Pseudomonadota; class Alphaproteobacteria; order Rhizobiales; family Rhizobiaceae; genus Shinella; species Shinella kummerowiae. The sequence continues at coordinate 212,512 of NZ_WUMK01000010.1, read as the reverse complement.
TCCTTCAGCGCCGCGTTGAAGGCGTCGATGCGGATGTTGTCGATCGCCGTCGGAATGCCGCGCATCACGACGATCTTGCCGCCGTCGGGGAACTTCTTCTTGAAATACTCCGCCGCTGCAGTGCCGTATTGCGGATTGTCGCCGCCGACATAGAGATCTTCGATGCCCTCTTCGGCAAGACCCCGGTCGACGGTCGCGATGAACACGCCCTTGGCCTTGGCGGCCTTGACCGGTTCGGTCAGCGGGTCGGATTCGAAGGGCAGGACGACGAGCGCATTGATGTTGCGCGCCATCAGGTCCTCGATATCGTTGACCTGCTGCGTCGCACTCGACGAGGTTGCCAGCACGAAATCGATATTTGGGAAGGCTTCCTTCATCCGGTCAATCGTGCGCTTGGTGTGGTAGTTGAGGCCACCCGTCCAGCCGTGGGTCGCCGCCGGGATGGAGACGCCGATGACGGCGTCGGCAGCGAGCGCCGGTGTCGCCAAGCTGGCGATGACCACAGCACCTGCAGCGAGGATGGATTTCAATCTGTCGAACATTTCACGTGTCTCCCTGTGGAAGTGAAAAGAAGGTGTCAGCCCTGCGAACGGTCGCGCTGCAAGAGGACGGCGATGATGATGATCGCCCCCTGGAATGCGCCGTTGAGATAGGGGCTAACGAAGCCGGCGAGGTTGAGGATGTTGCTGATGAAACCGAGGATCAGCACGCCGACGATCGTGCCCCAGATACGACCAAAACCGCCGCTGAGCGCCGTGCCGCCGATGATGACGGCGGCAATCGCCTCCAGCTCCCACATCAGTCCGGTCGAAGGGGTGGCTGCGCCGAGGCGCGGCACGTAGATCACCGTGGCGATGGCGACGCAGAGGCCCTGGATGACATAGGTGAGGATGCGCACGCGGTTGACCGGGATCGCCGAATAGAAGGCGACATGACGGTTCGAGCCGATGGCCGCCACATGCCGGCCGAAGCGCATGCGCCGCAGCACCAGTTCGCCGACGATGGCGATGACGGCGAGCACGAGGATCGGCACGGCGATGCCGAGAACCTGGCCGTAATAGATCGGGCGTGCGGCATCGCGCAGCGAGAAATCGAGCGAGATGGAGCCGCCATCCGCAAGCCAGGTGATGATCGAACGGAAGATGCCCATGGCGCCGAGTGTCACGATGAAGGCTTCCACCCGCCCCTTGACGATCATGACACCGTTGAGGAGACCGGCCGCCGCACCGACGACAAGAGAGCAGACAATGCCGGCGGCGACGAGCTGCCAACCAGGCCCGAGCACCTCTGCCGCCGAATTCATGAACATGATCGTCACGCCCGCGACCAGCGCCGAGAGCGACCCGACGGAGAGGTCGAGCCCGCCCGCCGTGATGACGAACGTGGCGCCCACCGCGATGATGCCGATGATGGCGCTGCGCGTAAAAACGTTGGAGAGGTTCTCTGCGCCGAGGAAGCTGTCGCTCATCAGGGAGCCGATCAGCATCAAGAGGATAAGCGCGATGAGCGGGCCTGCGGCCTCGAAAATGCCCGCAAGGGTGCGGCTCGGCGACACTGCTGCGTCGCCGGTAGATGTCGCGGTAATGTCGGTCAATGGCTTGCCTCCTCCTGCGGGGCCCTGTCTTCCAGGCCCATGGCAAATCGAATGATGTCGGTTTCGCTGATCGCGTCGCCGGAAAGCTCGCCTGCAATGCGCCCGCGCCGCATGACCAGCACCCGGTCGGACAGGCCGACGATCTCCTGCATCTCGGATGAGATGACGACGATCGCCTTGCCCTCGGCGGCAAGCGTGGCGATGATCTCGTAGATCTGCTGCTTGGCGCCGATATCGACGCCGCGCGTCGGCTCGTCGAAGACGATGAGATCGGGCTCGACGGCAAGCGTCTTGGCAATCAGCACCTTCTGCTGGTTGCCGCCGCTGAGCGCACCGGCCGTAACGTCGAGCCGCCCGGTGCGAATATCATAACGCCCAACGGCCGCTTCGAGATCACGCCGCTCCGCCCGCCGGTCGATCCAGCTCGCGCCGTTGATCGCCCCCTTGGTGAGCGCCACGTTCTGGTCGAGCGACTTGCCGAGCAGCAGGCCCTTGCCCTTGCGGTCCTCCGTCAGGTAGGCGAGCTTCAGCCCCCAGGCCTCGCGCGCCGCCGGCAGCGACCGCGCCTCGCCACGCAGCACGAACGACCCGCAACGCGCCGGCCGTAGCCCGAACAACGCTTCGAAAAGCTCGGTGCGGCCGGAACCAACGAGGCCGGAAATGCCGAGTACTTCCCCTTCGCGGATATCGAGCGTCGCGTCTTCGACCGTGCCCGGTGAAGTCAGGCCGGCAACGCTGAGCAAGGCCTTGCGCTTTGCCGCACCGCGCCGGGGCGGATAGATTTCCGCAAGCGGCCGCCCCACCATCGCCTCGGCCATCGCGTCCTCGGAAATGTCGCGGGTGTTCTCGACGCGCACGATCTGGCCGTCACGCAGGACAGCCACGCGATCGGCGATATCCTTCACCTCATCAAGGCGATGCGAGGTGAAGATCACCGAACCGCCCGCCTGACGGAACACCCGGATACGGGTGAAAAGGTTGCCCGCCTCCGTCGCCGACAGCACGGCAGTCGGTTCGTCCATCAGGATGAGTTTCGGCTGCCGGGCGAAGGCCTTGGCAAGCTCGATCATCTGCCAGTCCGAGACGGGCAGGTCGCGCAACCGTGCTCGAACGGGAGCCGATGAGCCGAGCTCAGCTAGCAGGTCGTGCGCCCGCATCTCCATCGCCTTGCGATCGGTAAAGAGGCCGCGTGTCATTTCCCGGCCGAGAAAGACGTTTTCGGCCACCGTCAAATGGGGCGCCAGACAGAATTCCTGGTGCACCATGACGATGCCCGCACGCTCGGCGGCATGCAGATTTGCCGGCGCTGGCGCACCGTCCAGCAGCATCGTGCCCGAAGACGGCGGCGCCAGCCCCGCGGCAATGCGCATGAGGGTGGATTTACCGGCACCGTTTTCGCCAACGAGCGCCAGCACCTCGCCGGGTTTCACGACGAGATCGATGCCCTTCAGCACCGGCACGATGCCGTAGGATTTGGCAATATCGCGAAATACCAGGAGCGCCACGATCAACCTCCGACCGGAGAAAGCCGCAGAGCAATCTCGGCGCGGTTGACGACGAGCGCCGGGTCGAGCGTGCCCTTGAAGAAATCGAGGATATTTGCCGCCGCCGAGATGGCCATGCGCCGTGCGCAAGCTTCGGTCAGCCCGGCATTGTGCGGAGACAGCACCACCCGGTCGCAGGCGAGCATCGGATCATCGCCTGCCGGCGGTTCGGCATCGAGCACGTCGAGGCCGGCTGCGGCAAGCCGCCCCTCATTGAGCGCCGCCAGCAGCGCCGTTTCATCAATCAGGCCGCCGCGCGCCGTGTTGATGAGAATGGCCGAATGCTTCATCACGGCCAGCTCCGCCGCGCCGATCAGCGGCTCGGCGCCGGACTTCGGCACATGCAGCGACACGACGTCGGCGCGGGAGAGGCCATGAAGCAAGTCGTCGACGGGCGTTGCGCCGGCCGCCGCGATCTGATCCGCGGACTGGAACTTGTCGTAGGCAATCACCGTCATGCCGAGCGCCATCGCGATCTGCGCCAGCCGCCTGCCGATGCGGCCGAAGCCGACCACCAGCAGCGTGCCGCCATCGAGCTCGTCGGCATCCAGACTGTTGCGGTAATTCCAGTCGCCTTGCCGCATCTTGCGATCGAAGAGAACGGTGCGGCGCGCGGCCGAGAGCATCAGCATGGCCGCGTGCTCGGCCACGGCGCGGGAATTCACATCCCCCACGACGGCAAGCGGTATGCCGCGGTCATTCAAGGCGGCGACGTCAACCGAATCGTAACCGACGCCATGGCGCGAAACGATTTTGAGGTTCGGCGCATCGGCGACGAAGGCCGCCGACAGCGGCTGGGTGCGAATGAGAAGCGCATCGGCGGTTGCGAGGAACGGCGCATAGCTTGCCGCGGAAACCTCCTCGACATAGTCGATCGTCACGCCCGGGGCGGAATGGAGAACGGCAAGGCCGTCCGCGTGGATCTTGCCTGCCACCAGGATCCTGGGCATTCAATATCCTCCCGTGTCGATCGTGTTGACGGGAGCGACCTCCTGCACGAGATCGCGGAATTTCCGCACGCTCGCCTCGGCGGCACCCGCAAGGAGGCGCACGTCATTGGTGACCGTCACGAAATCAAAGCCCCAGCCCACCGCTTCCGCTGCATAGTCGGCGGTGCCGTTGTGCAATGCCGCCCGCTTGCCGGCTTTGTGGGCCGCATGAAGGATTGTCTTGATCGCCTCGATCATTTCCGGCTCACGGCGGTCGAAGCCGGGCGCATAGCGCTTGCCCTGGAGCCCCAGCGTCAGGTCGGCGGGTCCGATATAGACACCATCGAGGCCGGGGGTCGCGAGGATATCCTCGAGGTTCTCATAGGCCTGCGCCGTCTCGATCATGGCAAGGCAGATCATTTCGTCGTCGGCTTCCGCGGCATATCCGGCACCGGCGGAAAACAGCGCCCGGCTGGGACCGAAACTGCGCACCCCGTTGGGCGGATAGCGCACGTAGGAAACGAGCCGCTCGGCCTCGGCACGCGTGTTGATCATCGGGCAGATGACACCATAGGCGCCGGCATCGAGCGCCTTCATGATGTCGGCGGGATCGAGCCACGGCACGCGCACCAGCGGCGTCACCCCACTTGCCCGCATGGCCTGGAGCATCGGCACCGCCCCGTCGTAACCGACGATGCCGTGCTGCATGTCGATGGTGAGCGAATCGTAGCCCTGCGCGGCCATGATTTCGGCGCTGAAAGAATTGGCAATGGAGAGCCAGCCGTTGAGGACAGGTTTGCCTTCCGCCCAGCGCTGTTTGACACCGTTCTTGATCATGGCTGCCCCCTCAGACCAGAATTTGCGCGAGCTTGACGTTGGAATAGTCGAGGATACCCTCGGTGCCGCCTTCGCGGCCCATGCCACTCGCCTTGATGCCGCCAAACGGCGCCTCGGCGGCGGCAAGCGCAAAGCTGTTGACCCCGACCATGCCCGCCTCCAGCCGCGCAGCCGCCTCGCGTGCACGGCCGGCATCGCGGGTGAAGACGTAAGCCGAGAGGCCCATTTCCGAAGCGTTTGCCCGATCGAAGACCTCGTCCGCACTGGAGAACGGCGTGATGGCGGCGATCGGGCCGAAATTCTCCTCGGCGATCGCCTTGGCGTCATCCGGCAGGCCGGTGATAACGGTCGGCTCGAAGAAGAAACCGGCATTCATGTCAGCAGGGCGCCTGCCGCCCGCGAGAATCTTGCCGCCGCGGTCGCTGGCATCGGCAACGATCTCTTCGATAGCGGCGATGCGCCGCTCGTTGATCAGCGGCCCCATCTGCGTCGCCTCGTCGAGGCCATGGCCGAGCTTCAGCGCGCGGGCGCGGGCAGCAAAGCCTTCGGCAAAACGATCGTGCAGCGTTTCGTGCACGTAGAAGCGATCCGGCGTGACGCAGACCTGCCCGGCATTGGCGTATTTCGTCGGCACCACGAGATCGAGCGCCTTGTCGAGATCGGCATCGTCGAAGACGATCATCGGCGCATTGCCGCCAAGTTCCATGCTGATGCGCTTCACGGTCTCCGCGCTGTCGCGGATCATCTGCTGGCCAACGCGGGTCGACCCCGTCAGCGAAACCTTCCGTACGAGCGGTGAGGCCATGATGGGCTTGTAGGTATTGCCGGTCGGGCCGATCAGGAGGCTAGCGACACCCGCGGGAAGGCCGGCCTCACGCAGGCAATCGAACAGGACCATCGCGACACCCGGCACCTCGACCGAGGGCCGAACGATGACAGCGCAACCGGCGGCCAACGCCGGCGCGACCTTGCGGGCAATCAGTGCCGCCGGAAAATTCCACGCCGTGAAGGCCGCAACGACACCAACGGGCTCGTGCGTGACCTCCAGACGGCCGCCCGGCACACGGCTTTCGACGATGCGGCCGTAGATGCGGCGGGCTTCCTCCGCGTACCAGCGAAACTGGTCGACGGCGAGTGCCCATTCGCGGCCCGCCTGCGCCAGCGGCTTTCCCGTTTCAAGCGTGATCTGGCGCGCAGCCTCGGCAGTGCGCGCCGCCATCACGTCCGCGGCCTTGTGCAAGTGATCCGCCCGCGTCCAGGCCGGTGTTCTCTTCCACGCCTGGAAAGCCTTGTCCGCAAGACCGACCGCCCTGTTGGTGTCATCGACGCTTGCCACGGGAACGACACCCAGGACGTCGCCGTTACCGGGATCCGTGATTTCCGTCGATGCGCCAGTCGCGGGACCCGACCAGGCACCATCGATGAACAAGCCGTAGGACGCGTACATGTTTCCTCCTCGGATTGCTGAAAGTGATCCGATCAGCAATATTAATTTTCATTATCACAAATGCGCAATTTTAATTGCACGTCAAGCGTAATCGGCGCGATGGACAGCTTGTTCGGGGTAAATGGAGCGCCAGACACGGCGGCGGCGAGCGCGGCATCAATTGCCGGACAAACCCCATCCGCAATTATTATTGCGCCACCTTCGCCCGCGGTCAATCACCATTCACGTCAAGCCAGGCGCCAGCGCGCGACGATTGCTGGATCGCCTCCACCAGCGTCTGGATGCGCAGGCCGGCGCGGAAATTGAACGGCTCGGGCCTGAGGCCTGCAATCGCCTCCAGATAGCCGGCGACCTCGATCGCCTTCAAGTCATTGAAGCCGAGCTGGTGGCCCGGAGCGACGCAGAAGCGGCCATAGGGCGCATGATCGGGTCCGGCCTCGATACGCCGAAAACCCTGCCGCCCCTTTGCATCAGCCGTCGAGTAGAAATGAAGCTCGTTGAACCGCTCCTGCGAGAAGGCGAGTGCGCCCCGGGAGCCATAGACCTCGAAATCGTGCTGCATCTTGCGGCCGGTCGCGATCCAGTTGCCCTCAATGGAGCCTGTCGCGCCATTGGCAAAACGCAGGAAGGCGCGGCCGACATCGTCCGTCTCGACCGGCCGTACACCGCCCTTACCATCGGGGCGGCTCGCGATCATCGTGACGCAGTCGCCCATGACCTTGGTGATCGGCCCCATCAGGAATTCCGCCGTTGCCAGCGCGTGGCTGCCGATGTCCGCCAAGGCGCCGCCACCGGCGGGATCGTGCCGGAACGTGAACGGGCCGCATGCATCGGCCATGTAGTCTTCCGCATGAAGCCCGCGATAACCACGGATGTCGCCCAGCTCCCCGCTCGCGATCATCTCCCTCGCGAGGCTGAGCATGGGGTTGCACAGGTAGTTGAAGCCGACCTGTGTCTTGATGCCGGCCTTTTCGGCCGCATCGGCCATCTCCCGCGCATCGGCGGCGAGCGGCGCAAGCGGCTTCTCGCAATAAACATGCTTGCCGGCAGCGATGGCCGAAAGCGCCATCTCCTTGTGCAGCGCATTGGGAGCGGTGATATCGATAACATCGATGGCGGGATCGGCCACCAGGCTGCGCCAGTTGTCCGTAGCCTGCGTGAAACCGAAGGCGGCCCGCGCCGCTTCGGCTTGCGCCATGGTGACGTCGGCGATCGCGGCAAGCTCCACCTCATAGGGCAGGTCGAACACCCGTTCGGCGGCGGCGAAGCCGAAGACATGCGTCTTGCCCATGAAACCCGACCCGATGAGGCCAAGACGGCGCTTCTTCTTCATTCTCTCTGTTCCCTGCATGATGCGTCGATTGCTGCGTGCAATTATCATTGCAAAAACTCTGAAGTGTCAATATTTGTTTTCAATCGTTCGAAACCTTTGACCCGGAGCCCGACCATGAAAGCCAAACTCGGCATTGCACCCATCGCCTGGTGGAACGACGACCTGCCGGAAATCAGCAGCGACATTTCGCTGGAAGGATGCCTTGCCGAGGCCGCGCAAGCCGGCTTTACCGGCATGGAGACCGGCCGCCGGTTTCCGATGGACTCGAAAATCCTTCGCCCCATCCTCGACAAGCACGGCATCCAGGTTTGCGGCGGCTGGTTCTCCGGCCTGCTGCTCGATGGCGACATCGAAGCGGAGAAAGACCGCATCACTGAGCAGATGGCCCTGTTCAAGGCGGTCGGCGCTCCCTGCATCGTCTATGGCGAGACCGCCGGCACCATCCAGGGCAACCGCGCCGCGCCGCTTGCCACCAAGCGCAAGCTCTCCGAGGAGGAGATCAAGGCCTATGGCCGCAAAATGACCACCTTCGGCGAATGGTGCGCCGACCAGGGCATGCCGATCTCCTACCATCATCACATGGCAGCCCCCATCGAGGCCGAGGAAGAGCTCGACCTCCTGATGAACCATTCCGGCGAAGGCTTGCCGCTGCTGTTCGACGCCGGCCATATGGCCTTTGCCGGCGGCGACGTTCTGCGCGTCATCGACAAGCATCACAGCCGCATCACCCATGTGCACACCAAGGATATCCGCCTGCCGGTGATCGATGCGCTCGACCGCACACGGGAGAGTTTTCTCGATGCCGTCATCAAAGGTGCGTTCACGGTCCCCGGCGATGGCAGCCTCGACTTCGAAGCGATCGTCAAACGCCTCGCCTCTTACGGTTATGAGGGCTGGTTCGTCGTCGAGGCGGAGCAGGACCCCACCCACAATCCGCCGCTCGACATGGCGAAGATCGGCCATAAAGGAACTCCTCCGCGTGATGGCTGCCGCCGGGTATGAGGTTGTCTGCTGACCCTATCTGCCTCGAAGCCCCGCCCTCTCCTCCGTCATGGTCGGGCTTGACCCGACCATCCGTGCCGTGAGTGCAGCGTGGATCCTCGGGTCGAGCCCGAGGATGACGTTGGAGGGTGGGAAAGGCTCGCGACCCCAAAAACCAAGCCCTCAGATGCGATGCAAAACACGCCGGGTGATCTATCCGGCGTGCCTCTCAGATCGTCCCGCCAAGCGAGGATTCCAACAGCGCCAGTTCCTGCCCGCCAGCCATCATGTCCTGAAGCGCCGCCGCATCTACTGTGCCACGTTCAGCGGTGCCCAGCGTCTGGCCGCGATTCAGCACCGTAAAGCGATCACCGACGGCAAGCGCATGGCGGACGTTGTGGGTGATGAAGACGACGCCGATGCCCTGTTTGCGCACCCGGTCGATCGTGCTCAGCACGTTCGCCGTCTGGCGCACGCCAAGCGCGGAGGTCGGTTCGTCGAGGATCAGCACCTTGGCACCGAAATAGACGGCACGCGCAATGGCAACCGTCTGGCGCTCGCCGCCGGAGAGCGTGCCGACCGCCTGGTCCGGCCCGCGCAGGCTGATGCCCATCTTGCGCATTTCCTTGACGGTGATGTCGTCGGCCTTGTCCGTATCGAAAGTCTTGAACGGCCAGACGCCGCGCTCAGGCTCCCGCCCCATCCAGAAATTACGGCTGACACTCATCAGCGGAATCATCGCAAGGTCCTGGTAGACCGTAGCGATACCCGCGGTCATGGCATCGCGCGGGCTCTGGAACAGAGTCGGCGCGCCCTCCACCAGCACCTCACCGCCGCTCGGTTTGTAGACACCGGACATGATCTTGATGAAGGTCGATTTGCCGGCACCGTTGTCGCCGAGCAGGCAGTGGCATTCGCCGGCCTTGACGTCGAAGGAGACACCGGCCAGCGCGATGACGTGGCCGAAATGCTTCGTGATGTTTCTCATCTCAACGATGGCAGACATCAGCGTTCTCCCGTGATGATGCGGCGGATATAGGTGTTCATGATCACAGCCGTCAGCAGAATGACGCCGAGGAACACCCGGAAGAGCGAGCTTTCCGCATTGGCGAAGAACAGGCCCTGCTGCACCACACCAAAGATGATGGCACCCAGCGCCGCCCCGATGACCGAACCGTAGCCGCCCGTCAGCAACGCGCCGCCGATAACCACGCAGATGATCGCCTCGAACTCCTTCAGCAGGCCGCGGTCAGCCGCCGCCGAGCCGAACTCCATCACCTGGCAGGTGGCGAAGACACAGGCGCAGAAGGCGGAAAACATGAACATCAGGATTTTTACGCGATTGACCGGCACCCCGACATAGCGGGCGGCAAGCGCATCACCGCCTGCGGCAAAGATCCAGTTGCCGAACTTGGTACGCGTCAGCAGCCAATGACCGAAGACCACGAGCACGATCGCCCACACAACGAGCATCGGAATGCCGTCGATGACCGGCTGCCCGGCGCGATTACCGCGGGTGAAAGTGGCAATCCAGCCCGCCTCCCCCATCCAGGTGAAGAGCCAGCCCAAAACCTTGCCGCCGAAGATCGAGGCGAGCCAATCTGTCGCCGCCTTTTCCGCGACGCCGCCGATGATCGTCTGTCGCGTGAAGTAGATCGATCCCCATATGGTCAACCCGCGCAGGATATAGAGGAAGGCGAGTGTCACGATGAAGGACGGCAGGCCGGTGCGAATGACCAACCAGCCATTCACGCCGCCGAGCAGGACGCAGAAGACGAAGGTCGCGATGATGGCAAGCCAGAGCGGCACGCCGAGATGGACCGACAGGATGGCCATCATGACGCCGGAAAAACCGATCATCGAGCCGGTGGAAAGATCGAACTCGCCGGCAATCATCAGAAGGCAAGCGCCGACCGCGATGACCATGAACTGGGCCGAAACCACCGTCCAGTTCATCAGGCCCTCGGCAGCGAACATGCCGCTGTCACCGGCAATCACCGCAAACAGCAGGAAGACCAGGATGGTGCCACAGATGCCGCCGAGCTCGGGCCGGATCAGCGCGCGCCTGAGTGGCGAGACGGGTTTTATGCGCTCGTCCTTCAGCGCGTCCGGAATGACGTCCGTCATGAATGCATTTCCTCCCTCAGAAACATTTTTGGCGCGCACGGGTGATGAGCCGGTGCGCGCCAAAAATCGTCAGATCAGCGGTACTGGCCTGCCAGTGACTCGACGAGCGCGATATTGTCCTTCGTCACGAAGCCGGGGCCGGTGAAGATCGAGTTCGACGGCGTCACACCGTAGCGGACGTAGTTCGTCAGCACCTGGATCGGGATCGAGCCCTGCAGGAACGGCTGCTGGTCGATCGCGAAGTTGATCGTGCCGTCCTTGATGGCCGCGGAGATTTCTGCGGAGAGGTCGAACGTGCCGAAGTAGATATCGCCGTCGAGACCCATCTCCTTGACCGCGCGGATCGACGGTTCGGCCGAGTTGGGGCCAAGCGTCAGGATCGCGCCGGTATCCGGATTGGCGGTGAGATAGGCTTTCACCTTGTTCTGCACTTCCGACGGATCGATGCCGGAATCGACCATCTGGTTGCCGAGCTCCACGCCGATGCCCTCGGCAAAACCGCGGCACCGCTCAACGGAGGCGGGGTTGGTGATATAGTGGTTGACGCAGAGGAAGCTCTTGATACCCGCTTCCTTCGCGCGCTTGCCGGCACCGAGGCCTGCTTCATATTCCGGTTGGCCGACATGCATCAGCGCGCCGAGCTTCTGGCTTTCTTCCACCGTTCCGGAATTGACGGTGACAACGGGAATGCCCTTGGCGACGGCATCCTTGATCGGCCCTTCGAGCACGTTGAAGTCGGCGATGGTGACGATGATGCCATCGACGCTGGCCGCCGAGCTCTGCTGCACGAGGCGCGCCATGTCGGCGAGGTCGCCGCTCGGCGGATTGCGATATTCGGTCGTAACGCCCATCTGCTCGTTCGTGACCTTGATCGCGTTCTTGATAACGTTGAACCAGCTGTCGCTATCCGGGCCATGGCTGATCCAGACGAACTTCTCGCCATCGGCATTGGCGATACCGGCAAACGCCGTCGTGGCCAGCAGTGCGCCGAGGGCGAGCGATTGCAGAATTTTCTTCATGAACGATTTCCTCCCGAAATTGGCTTCCTGTTTCCTCCCCGCCCGAAGCCATTGCGGGTAGTTGTTAAGCGGCGCGCTTGGCGCCCTGCGCGGAAAGCGCCGCGTCGAGCTGCGCCGCATCCCAGCCTTCCACGACGGCCCGGGCAAGCAACTCCTGCTGGCTTTCCGGTGCGAGACCGCCAAGCGGCGGATCAGTGTCGAGATTGGTCGGGAACGGATAGCCGTCCGCAGTCGCGGCAATCACCGCCCGCCGCCCCTCGGGTGAAAGTGCCGCCAGATGCGGATAGACGGCGCGGGCCATGGCGGTGCGGTCGAGATTTTCCATGTGGCGCGCGAAGGCGGATGCTGTCTGAATGAGATTGACCATGCGCACGACATCCGCCGTCCGGTTCTCGCCGGCGGCGTGGAACAGCGCCGGGCTGAAGAAGATGGCATCGCCCTTTTCCAAGGGAAGCTGGACGCAATGCTCTTCGAAATAGGCCTGGAATTCCGGGCGCGTGGCGGCGACATAACCCGGCAAGTAGCGCTGCGAATGCGGCAAAAGCTTCGTCGTGCCGCTCTCGACGGGCATGTCGCAATGGGCGACGCCGCCCTGCAGGATGAGGGTCGGGCCGGTGGCGTGGATGTGGGTCGGATATTCCGCCATCTGCTCTGGCTTCATGAAGCCAAGGTGATAGTCGCGGTGCGGCGCCTGCGCCTTGCCGCCGGGGCGCACCTGGTTGACCTGCGTGGCGATCTGGTAGCCCGGACCAAGCCAGGCGCGGCAGGCAATGTCGATCACCGGATTGGCCATATAGCGGGCATAGACGGCGGGGTTGCGCAGGCACAGCTTCTGCAGGCTGTTCCAGATGCGATCATTGGCGCCGGCCTTGGCAAAATGGTCGCCTGCGGCCGTGCCGGCCGCGCGCTCGTCGGCGATGATCTGACGAAAGACGTCGCTTGCTGCGTCGATGGCGCCGGGATCGGTGAAGGCGCGCTTCACCACGAAGACACCCGGTCCCTCGCCAATGACCGAGGCCCATTCCGGACCGATTGCATCGCTGACGGACGCACCGTCATAGATCGGGATGTTCTTTTCGATGGCGATGGCCGTCGGGCACATCGCCTTCGTGGTTTCGGTTTCAACGTCGCGCCGGAATTGCGCAAGGTCGATCACCGCAGAAATGTCACTCATGAAATTCTCCTCCATATCTGTGTTGAATCCCGCGGAAGGCAGCAAGCAACGCTCTCGCAACGCCTCCGTTTGCGCGCTGCAAGTCACTGTCGGGATTGAATAATTGCATTTATCCTCTGTGAGCAACATTAATTGCACAAAATGGAATGTCAACACACTTCGCGCCCATGGCGTAGGAAGCGGAAACAACCCTAAAAAAAATCGGCGCCGGTGAGCGGCGCCGATGTGATCAGTCAGGACGAGAGGGTGGGCTATTTCCGGATCGCCCAGTTGCGCAGCGACTTGTCACCATAGGCCGCCCCGACGACGATGAGGCCGAGAATGAGGATGAACCATTGCGGTTGAACGCCCGTGACGACCAGATAGGACTGGATGGAGGACAGGACGAAGGCGCCCATCAGCGCGCCGATCAGCGAAATCCGTCCGCCGGCCAGCAGGCAGCCGCCCAGCACACAGGAAGCGATGGCCTGCAACTCCATCAACCGCCCCATGGAACCATCCGCAAAGCCGAGTTTTCCAGCCTCAAGCGCGCCTGCGAAGGCTGCGAGCATACCGCAGATGACGAATGCGGATAGTTTGATGCGCTCGACCCGCACGCCTCTGGAGTGCGCACTATCAGCCGAGCCGCCAACGGCAAGCAGGCGGTTCCCGAACGGCATCGCTTTCAGGACGACGATGAGAACGGCAAAGGTGGCGATCAACCAGAAGAGAGCGGTGTTGAAGCCGAGAAAATCGCCCCCGCCAAGAAGAGAATAGGTCCAGCCATTGCGCGCGGCATAGGGAATGGAAAAGGAAAAGCCGTCCGTCAGCGCGATCGCAATGCCACGAAAAATCATCAATGTGCCAAGCGTGATGATCAGCGAAGGGGTCTTGGTCCTGGTGATGAGCCATCCGTTCAGATAACCGATGGCTGCGCCCACGACGATGGCCACCAAAGCGGCAAACACGGGATCGACACGGGCGGCAAGCCAAAGATGGGCGAGCGCCCCCATACCGAAAGTCGACCCGACCGAAATGTCGATTTCACCGGTCCCGATCACGATGGCAACGCCGAGGCTCATCAATCCGAGCGTCGCCGTCACCTGCATGATGGTTCCGATGTTGTAAAGGTTGGCCCAGCGCCCGTCCGAGGTCGATGCGAAAATGACGATGAGGATGGCGCCGATCAGGAAGATGCCGATTTCCGTGTGGCGGCGAATGAGGGGCTTTGCTGCGGAGAGCGCCATCAGACCGCCTCCTTCTCGACGACGCGACCGCCCTGGCGGATGACGTCTTCAAGCGCTTCCGCCGACATGCTGTCGGTCGAGGCATCGGCAACCTTCTCGCCGTTCTCCATGATGACGATACGATCGGCAAGTTTGTGTACCTGAAAGATGTCGTGCGTGATGTAGATGACGAGCAGGCCCTGCTCCTTCAACTGCACCGCCAGTTCGTTGACATGTTCGCGTTCGCGCACCGACAGATGGTTCGTCGGCTCGTCCATGATGACGACGCGGTTCTTGAACTCGACGGCCCGGCCGATCTTGACCGACTGGCGCTCACCGCCGGACAGCCGTTCCACCTCGTCGTCGGCCGAGACGTTTTCGCGAAGGCCGAACTGGCGGATGACGCGGCTAGATTTCTCGCGCATCTTGGCGAAATCGAGGAACGGTATGCCGAGGATCCGTTTGACCGGCTCGCGGCCGAGATAGAAATTGCGCGCGATCGAAAGATTGTCGCACAGGCCGACGGACTGCTGGATGGTCTCGATGCCCTGGTCGATGGCGAGCTTCGGATGAAACTTCTCGACCTTCTTGCCATCGAAGAACACGTCGCCTTTTGTCGGCGCGTGAATGCCGCACAGAACGCGGATCAGCGTGGTCTTGCCGGCACCATTGTCGCCGACCAGGCCGATCAGTTCGCCGGCGTTGAAATCGACCGAGACGTTCTTCAGGGCGTGGAAGGCACCGAAATAAAGGTCGAGGTTTTTCACCTGGATCAGAGGGTTTTGTGTCATTTGAGCGTCCTCCCGCGTCAAACGCTGTGCCCGAGAAAACGGGCAAGCTTCTGATTGAAAATTACCGCGACGATAAGAACGGCGCCGACGAATGTGATGTACCAGGACGATGGTGCGCCGAGCGCGATCAGCTGGTAGCGGAAGCTGACGACGATCAAGGCGCCGAGGATGACCCCGAGAATCGACCCTCGCCCACCAGTCAACAGGCACCCGCCGATCACCGCCGCGGAGATGGCCTCGAGTTCCATGTTCTCGCCAAGCGTCACATGGGTCTGCGGCTGGTTGCACAGCGTCAGGATGCCGGCGAAGCCCGCAAGCAGCGAGCAGAGGACAAAGGCTGTCGTCTTGACGTGATCGGTGCGAACGCCGCGCGATTCAGCGCTTTCCCGACTGCCGCCGGTTGCCAACAACCGGTTTCCGAAGCGCGTGCCCCAGAGCATGATCGCCAGCAGGACGGAAACGATGCCCACCCAGTATAGGGCAGCCTCAACACCAAAAAGCTCTCCACCCAGGAGGCGGGTCAAGGCGTGGGTGCGGGCATCGGGAGAGAAGTTATGGACGGATCCACCCGTCCAGACGTAGATGATACCGCGCGCTGCGAACAGGCCGCCGAGCGTGACGATCATCGACGGAAGCTCGCCTTTGACGACAGCGGTTCCCTGGATGAAACCGGCCGCCGCCGCGATGAGCAGAGCCACGACCAGAGAGCCGGGCACGCCGAGAGATGGTTCCAGCGTTATGAAGGCCACGCCAGTCAGCCCGTAGATCGACCCTACGGACAAATCGATCTCCTTCGTCATGATCACGAGGGCCTGACCCAACGCCACCAGGGCGAGGATGGCCGTGAACTGCGTGACGTTGGACAGGGTCTGTATCGTCCACCATCCGGAAAAATCGATCACGGTGAAAACGGCCAGCATGGCGATAACGCCGATGGTCGCGCCGAAGCCCTGGCTGCGGACAAGGTACTTCATGGTTCTTGATCCTGCTCGTTGATATGCGCTGCGGATGCGCAAATGAGGGCAGCCGGCCTGTCGGAAAGGCCAGCCGCCCTCGCCCGGGAGGGTACCGGTTACCAGGTGTTCTGTTCGTCGTAAGCCTTGTCGCCGAACACACCGCGGACCTGCTCGGCCCACTGATCCGCATTATCCTTGTTGATCACGAGCGGACCCGTCAGGATGCTTTGCTGGGGGGCGTATCCGAACTTCTTGTTCCAATACAGCCACTCCATGGGGGCATAACCCTGCAGCCAGAAGCCCTGGCTGTTCGTCGCGAGAATATGCCCCGCGCGCACGCCTTCGATCGACACCGGACCTTCATCGACAGTCAGGACAGTGACGCCCTTGTCGTCGACATCCGGATCAAGCTTCATCTCGTTGGCCACCCCCCATGCCCAGGGAGAAGACCAGCCGGCGACCGTGAAGATATAGTTGGTATCCGGATTGGCCTGCAGGAACGACTGCAGCGTGTTGCGTGCCGTTGCCGGCTCCGCGCCGATGAAGAGCTCGTCGAACTTTGCGCCCGCTTTCTCCATCACCTCTCTCATACCCGCGCAACGCGCCTTGAGACCCTGGTGCGCCGAGTCATGGCTTGCGCAGACGACACGCGTGGGTTTCGGGATTTCGCCGGCCTCGACCTTCGTAAGCGCGTACTCACCGAGCTTCTTGCCCGTCAGGAGTTCGTCGCCGCCGACATAGGTGAGATAGGGAATGCGCTCGCCATCTGGGCGGCTGTCGGCGATGTTGAAAGCGACCACCGGGATGCCGGCGTCAATCGCCTTGCGCAGCGGGCCTTCAAAGGCATCGGAGCTGACGATCGGTACGGCAATGCCGTCCGGCTGGGTCGCGATTGCCTGCTCGAGCAGGCGAACGTGCTCCTGAACGGAGTAGTTGTTGGTGGAAATGTATTCGGTCTTCACGTCCGGATACTTCGCCTCGAACTCCTTCAGCGACGTCGTCAGCCAGTTCATGTTCGGATCGTTCGAGCCGATATGCGAGACCATGACGAAACGGTACTGCTTTTCGCCGTCCTGGGCATGGGCAACCCCCAGTGCTACCGACGCCAAAAGAGCCGAATACAGGATGCTTTTTCCAATTCTCATAAGGTTCCTCCTCCTTGATTGAGTAAACGGAGCTATCGATGCGAGCGGGGTGCTCACTCGTCTTCAGGCGAGATCACAGGCAACCTCCACACCGCCTGCTGCCTTCATGCGTGCAATATTAGTTGCATTAATTTTCTAGTGTCAACATTTATTCTATATCGAGAGCAAGCTCGGTATTGCGTCAGCGTTTGCGGCTTTCCCTCGGGCCGCCTGGAGACGAGATCGCTGGAAGGTATTTTCACGGATGGGGGAGAGGATTCACAAGCCTTTCATAGGCCAAATCCTGATTGCCTCTCAATCAAGTTCACTCGACGGGTCATGCCGGCTTAAATTCCTGAAAATATTTAGTTTATTAAAACAATCAAGATACGATGATGTAAATTACATCATTCGCTGCGAGGCTTTTGAGGCAAACACGCCATCAAGGCCAAGTGGAGCGCCCTTGCAACGACCCGCAAGCTTCTGAGGTCAGAAGAGAAGTAAGCGCGCCCTAGAGGCCGCAATTGTACCGCGTATGAACGAGAACCTGTGAGTAGCCTGGTTCACTGGTCACGCCATCCAGATTGCTCTTGATCCATCGTGCCGCCGACGTGAGTTCAGCCACGAAATCATGCGAGATGACATAGTCCATGACCCCGGCCTCCAGCAGCGCGCGGGAATGGTTTGATAATTCATGCCCGACAAACACGGTTTCCCTGACCTTGCCAACAGCCTCCAGCGCCCTTGCAATACCGCGATTGGCGCCAGCGACATTGTAGATCGCGGCAGGATGCCCATTCGCCTCGAAATATCGCGTCAATTGCTCACATGTGCTCTCCGGCCTGTCGTCCGACATCACGCGCTCCTCGATCTTCAGATAGGGGAAATCGGACCGCAGCACACGCCGAAACCCCATCTCGCGCTCCTGCTGGCAACGAAACGGCACGCTCATGACGATCAGAATGCTGTTGCTGACCTTCGGCAAGGCATTGCCGATGAGCAATGCAGCAACACTTCCGGCGGCATACTGGTCGTTCCCGACATAGATGCTTCTTCGTGAACTCGGCAGATCCGTCGTGAGGCAGATTACCGGCCGGCCAAGCGTGCGAAGCTTTCGAATTGCCCGGTTGGTCGCGGGGTGCTCGCGGGCGATGACGACCACCCCATCGGCCTCGCCGCCTTCCTGTTCGACCCGCCGTGCAAAAGCGAGAGGCTCGGCGTCGCTCGTCGTGACGTACACCCCTTGTATCTCAATCCCGGCCTGCGTGCGGTTCACTTCCGACACCGCCGCCGCCATGGCCGCATTGAAGGTTTCGCCCGATTCACAGAACAGGCGAATGAGGACGGGGACGTCGCTGCCCGCACTCTCATGGCGTAGTTTTTCCAGTGCCGCGAGAACCCGTGCCCGGGTCTTTTCCCGCACGCCGTTGCGGTTGTTGAGCACCCGGTCAACCGTCGCGGAGCCGACCGCGGCAATCCTGGCGATCTCGTGGACCGACGGCCCTTTCCAGGTTCCGGGCTTCGCGGGTTTTGGCATTTTCCCCTCACTTTCTGATGCGATTCAAATCATGGGGCCGACCGGCCGCGTGCCGAATATCTAGCCGCTGAAGCGTTTACCGTGAATTGCCACGACGTGAAATTGTTGATGGAAAACACATCGGAAAATGCCCGCCACGCTCGTTGAATGATGGCATTTCAATCTCGATAATCCAACCGCCAAGCTGAGGAAGAGCATGGCGATCGACGGGGCGAGACGGTGCGACCTTCGCCGGGCGCTCACCCCCAGTCCAGACTTGCATCAAGGTCGCAGGCATCGTCTTCGAAAACAAGGAACATGGAATGTCTGTCAGAATTGCAATCATCGGTGCGGGCATCATGGGTGCCGACCACGCCCGTATTGTTTCGGAAGATTTGCCCGGAGCCGTGCTGCAAGTCGTCTGCGATGCGTCCGAAGCACGGGCCCGCACAATTGCGGAGGATTGCGGCGCGGCCGACATTTCCACCGATCCATTCCAGACGATCCGGCGCGGCGACATCGACGCGGTGATCATCGCCAGTCCTGACGAAACCCACGCGCCCCTGTCGCTTGCCGCAATCGCGGTGGAGAAGCCGGTGCTTTGCGAAAAACCCCTGTCGCAGAATGCCGGCGAATGCCGCGCGGTCATCGACGCAGAGGTCGCGCATGGCCGCCGGTTCGTTCAGCTCGGCTTCATGCGCCGCTTCGACCCATCCTATCGGGAAATGAAGGCCGCGCTGACAGACGGCTCGCTCGGCCGGGCGATCATGATGCACAACACCCACCGCAATGTCGAAGCCCCGGCGAATTTCACCGGCCAGATGGCAATCACCAACTCGGCACCGCACGAATTCGATGTCTCCCGCTTCATGCTCGACGCCGACTACACCGCGATATCTGTCTTTCAGCCCGCCGGTGTCGATGCGGCGAAAACCGGCGCTCCGGTTTTCATGGTTCTCGAAACCGACCGGGGCCAGCTCGTCAACATCGAGGTCAACAACAACGCTGCCTATGGCTATGACGTGCGCGGCGAACTGGTGGGGGAGAAGGGATCGATCCAGCTCAATGCGCCGGTCCACACGCGCAGCAACGGCCATCTCATGGCGTACGAACGCTATCCATCCGACTGGCGGCCACGCTTTGCGGAAGCCTACCGCCTGCAGAACAAGGCCTTTGTGAATTTCGTTCGGACCGGCAGGTTCTCCACGATCGCCTCCGACAGCTGGGACGGCTACTGCGCCACCCTCGTCGCCGAAGCTGGTGTCGAGGCGCTGCGAACGGGCAGGCGCGTCAACCTCGACACGATGGCCAAGCCCTCCCTTTACAAAACACGATAGGAAATCTGCAATGAAACTCGGTTTCGTTTCCGACAGCCTGGGCAGCCTGTCTTTCGACACGCTTCTCGACAGTGCCGCGCGGCTCGGCGTTTCAGGCGTCGAAGTGAATACGGGCGGCTGGTCCACGGCCCCGCATTTCGACCTTCAAGCGATGAAGCGCAGCGCCGATGCGCGCCGGAACTTCACCAGGGCCTTTGAAGATCGTGGCCTGGAGATCATCGCGCTCAACGCCAACGGCAATCCGCTGCACCCGACCCAGCCTGAGCAAGGCGAATGCCTCAGGGACACGATCCGTCTTGCCGGAGACCTGGGCATAAAGACCGTCTGCACCATGTCCGGCCTGCCGGCCGGGCGCGCGGATGACCTCATGCCCAACTGGGTCGTCTCGTCCTGGCCGCCAGAAACGCAGGAAATTCTGCGTTACCAGTGGGAAGAAAAACTCCTGCCGTTCTGGACGGAGATCGCCGCACTCGCAAAAGAATGCGGCGTGGAGCGCATCGCGCTTGAGCTGCACGGCAATCAATGCGTCTACAACGTCCCCTCGCTGCTGAAGCTACGTTCTGCCGTCGGTCCTGTCATTGGCGCCAACCTCGACCCCTCGCACCTCTTCTGGATGGGCGCTGATCCGCTGGTGGCGGCCGAGGCGCTCGGCGATGCGATATTTCATGTGCACGCCAAGGACACGATGCTGAATGCGCCCGTTCAGGCGACGACCTCGCTCCTGGAAAATGGCTCGCTGATGAACATTCCCGCCCGAAGCTGGTCCTATGTCACGCTCGGCTTTGGCCATGGCGAAACCTGGTGGCGGCAGTTCTGTTATCGTTTGAGGATGGCCGGTTATGACAGCTGGCTCTCGATCGAACACGAAGACGTGCTGCTCAACAGCCTCGAAGGACTGGAAAAGTCGGTCACACTCCTGAAGACGGTCATGCCGATCGCGGCAAGCGATTTCAGACTACAGGCGATTTGACGGCATGCTACCGAAAACCGCGCGCCGGAAACAACAGCTTCCTCCGCACATCTGCCATCTTGGCCGCCCGCAAACGGAACTAGATTGTTATGCCGCCGTCGATGTTGATCGCCTGCCCTGTGATGAAGGCTGCCTCGTCCGATGCGAGGAAGGCGCAGATGGCGGCAATCTCCTGCACGGTCCCGAAACGGCCTGCTGGCTGGCGACTGATGAACGCGCGGTAGGCCTCCTCCTTGCTGCCGAGCGTTTCGGAAAGCGCACCGATGCGCTCTTCCAGCGACGGCGAGGCGACCGTCCCCGGGCAGACCGAATTGCAGCGAATGCCGAGGGAAACATAATCGGCGGCGACCGCCTTGGTGAGGCCGATGACACCACCCTTCGCTGCGCCATAGGCCGCACGACGCGGGAAACCCTTGATCGAGGAGGCGACCGAGCCGATTGTGATGATGCTGCCACCGTTGGCCTTCATCTTCGGAATTGCTCCGGCGATCACGTTGTAGGCGCTGTCGAGCGTGATGTTCACCGATCGCCGCCAGTCTGCAGGCCCACACTCCTCGATAGTGCCCTGGTGGACGTAGCCAACCGCGTGCACCAGGATATCGACCCGCGTGAATGTTGAAAAATAGGCGGCCACCGCCGTCGTATCGGTCGCGTCCAGCGGCACGGTCGCAGCGCCCTCGAGCGTCGCCAGCAGGTCGGGATTGATATCACTGGCGTGTACCTCGGCCCCCTCCATTGCCAGCCGCTCGGCGATGGCACGGCCGATGCCCTGGCCGGCTGCGGTGACCACGGCCACGCGTCCGGCCAGTCGTCCTGTCATTGTGTTCATGATCATACCCTGTGATGAATGTGAAACGGGAAGGCTCCGGTACCGGCGGCTCACGCCATCCGGACCGCCTCTACGGAAAGCCGGTAACGGGTGGTGAAAACCCTGTCCGGCTCGAAGGCCATCCATGTCGGAGTGCCTGCCTGCGCAACGGGATTGTCGGCCGTGGAAACCGCGGGTCCCAGATCGAAGGCCGACGCGATGGGCTCGACGCCGAGCGCCACATGCCGCCCGTCCCAGGGATAGGCCTTTCGCCCGCGATTGCTGTACCAGAGCAGGAGGCTTGGAAAATGCTCCTTCTGCCAGGTAAGCCGCGCACGAAACCCCTCGTCGCGATAGTAGAGCGCAAGACTGCCATCGATACCGACGAGTTGCAGCAGATCCTCGGCGTCAGCCGCCAGCGGCACCTGTGCCGCGTCCAACGTCGCGCCGCTTCGGGTCTCCACGCTCTGCAACGAAGGCCAATACCGGTCCGGCACAAAAAGCGCCGCGCCCGGCTCGACGTCACCAGGAAAACTACTTACCCGGTCGTAGAAACCCGGCTCGATGAGAACGGCGCCCGCCCGCGGCGGCAACCGGAACGTCGGATGCAGGCCGATGGGAAGGCGGCATGCGCGGCGTGCCCCGATTTCCAGCACGATGTCCACAGCCGGCGCCGTCGGATCCGGGACGATGTGACGGCGCAGCTGGCGGATCGGATGGCTTTCGGGATAGTGGCAGTTCAGGCTGATCCGGCGGTCATCGCAAGCACCCCACTCCCAGTGGACATTGGAACCATGACCGTGCGGTACGCCGGCACCGTCGAAACTCTCGCCCGTCGAGGACCATCCATCAGGAAGCGCTCGCACCGCATCGCTGCCGAAGGGCACGCAGGGCCATTCACCGCGCAACTCCTGCAGGATTTCAGGCAATGCCTCGCGCTGAGGGTCGCGACCCCAGGGCGCGACATGCAAAGGGCTCACCTGGCGTCCGTCGGGCAGCAGGAAGAGAACCGGGCCGAGCATGCCCCCGAGAGATTGCACCGAAAGGCAGCCATGTGCCCAAGCAAGTGCTCTGTATTCGGTCGCGACGCTCATCGCGCCGCCCCATACCGGTTTTCAGGCAGGCCCGCGACCTCGACACGCATGGCATAGAGGCTGCCGGCAAGGCGCTCGCCCGGTCCGGCAAGAGCACTTGCCGTTGTGATGTAGAGCGTCTTCAGGTCGCCGCCGCCGAAGGTGCAGGTGGTGATGTTGGTGACGGGCATCTCGATCACCTCGGCAAGGCCGCCATCGGGCGCGATGCGGACGAGGCAGCTCCCACCGAAGCGGCAGTTCCAGACGAAGCCCTCGCTGTCGATGGCCGACCCATCCGGCGCGCCGCGATCGAAGCCGCCGAAGAAAAGCCGCTCCCCGGAGATCGCGCCTTTTGCCCCATCGTAGTCAAAAGCATAGATCGCGTTTGCGAGCGTGTCGCCGAAATAGAACGTGCGGCCATCCGAGCTCCAGCACAGCGTGTTGGAGATGCCGAGTCCCTCCCGCCAGACGGTGACGGCGCCATCGGGCGCGATTCGGTAGAGCTTACCCTCCCCAGGACCGACCTCGCCGAGCTCGCCGTTCGGCAGGACGTTGTTTTTCATCGAGCCGACCCAGAAGTTGCCGGCAGGATCGGCCCGGCCATCGTTGAGGCGAACCCGCGGCGCGCCAGGAAGCATGAAGCCGTGATCCTCCCGCCGGTCCGTTTCCGGCCACCACCAGATCAATTTGGAGCCGAGGGCGACCAGCAGGCAGCCGGCCTCCTGCGTGAGCGCGACGGCAACGACGGGCTCCTCGAAAAACCAGGTCCGCACCGCCTGCGACGCCTCGTCGTAACGATGCACGAGAAAGCGGTTGATGTCGGTCCAGTAGAGGGCCGCCTCTGCCGCCGACCAGACCGCGCCTTCGCCGCAGCGGTCACCGACAGGAGCGGCACAGATGATCGTGCGCACCATGGGTGACCTCCTATTCCGCCGCCATGCTGGCCGGGATCGACCGCGCCGGACCAAGTGCCGCGGCGTTCTGCACGAGCGCGCGCATGTAGCCGAGCGCAAATGCCTTGCCCGCGTGCCAGGAGGCGCTACAGGTCATGGCCGGCGTATGATCGGGGATCATCACGCCCTGATAGTTTTCATCACGCAGGATGCGGACGATCTCGGCCATGTCGATATCGCCCTCGTCGACAAAGGTTTCGACATAGTACGGCATCTTTCCACGCACATTGCGGAAATGGATGTAGCCGATGCGGCCGGAGCGTGCGAAGCGACGGACGTGATCGTAGATATCGCCACCAGGCATTTCCTGCAGCGAGCCGAGGCAGAGCTCGAGGCCGTTCGATGGCGAATCGACGATCCCCATCAGCCGGTCGTATTTTTCCGGCCGGTTGACCAGTCGTGCCGTCCCGCGCAGCTCCTCCGCCGGCGGGTCGTCCGGGTGAGCGCCCAGCACGACGCCCGCCTCCTCCGCGATTGGCACCACCTCCTTCAGGAAGTGGGCGAGGCGATCCCATAGTTCCGCCGAACTGACCGATACGGCCGACGCGCCGGCAATGCCCTGGCGGTAGCGCATGTTCCAGATCATGCCGTCGGGGATCGGCGCATCGGGGCTGGGCGGCACGCTGCCTGGAACGCCGAAACCGACGGATTCTGCGCCGCCGCGTGCATAGGGGCCGCGTGTCCAGCCATAGACGCCGGCAAGCGAAAAATTATAGCCGATACAGGGAATACCCGCACGGCCGGCATCGCGGATCAGTTGCTTCAGGCCTTCGATCTGCCGGCCACGTTCCGGGCCATCGAGGAGGACGTCGGACCAGAACCGCGGCGAGAAATTCTCGATGGCAGCCACTTCAAGGCCCGCAGCACGCACCTCACGCACGAAACCTGATAGTTCCTCGAAGGACCAGAGCTTATCGTTGGAACAATCGCCCCAGCCACCCTGGTCACCGCTGTCGATCTTAGGGTCCTTTCCGGCAAAATAGTTCGTCAGGTGCGCGACGACATGTGTCGCGCCCGCCTGCAGCGCGAACTGGAAATTGTCGCGGGTGAGCTGCTCCCGGTAAAGCCCAAGGCCGATCTTCATCTTGTCGTTTCCTGTTCGATTACTTGACGCCGATGCCCGCCGTCAGACCACCGTCGATGCGGAAGTCCGAGCCGGTGATGAAAGCCCCACGATCCGAGACGAGATGCGCCACGAGTTCGGCCACCTCCTCCGGTTCGCCGATGCGTCCGATCGGATGAGCCGCGCCGAAGCGGGCGAACGCCTCCTCCTCGCTAACCCCCTCCCCGCCATAGGTGCGTGCGGCGAGCGAAAGCAGTGGCGTGCGCACCGAGCCGGGACTGATCGAGTTCACGCGAACCTTTGCGGCCGCGTGATCGAGCGCCATGGCGCGGGTCAGCGCGTGGATCGCCCCTTTGGAAGCGACATAGGCCGCAACATTCTGCTGGCAGGCATGCCCCTGCACCGAGGAAATGTTTACGATGGCTCCCCCACCGCGCTTTGCCATTTCCGGAATGCCGAAACGCCCGGTCAGGTAGATCGAGCCGACATTCACCGAAAGGCAACGATGCCAGGTCTCGACGCTGGTATCGAGGACGGTGCCGAACGGATGCACGGCCGCGGCGTTGACGATGATGTCGAGGCCGCCATGTCGCAGCACCACTTCGCGGACCGCTGCCTCCACCTCCGCTTCGACCGATACATCGACGCGACGCGCCGACATCGACAGTCCCCATTCACGGGCAACCTTGTCGAAAGCAGCGTTGGCGGACGGATCGTTGCCGCAGGCAAGAACAGTGGCGCCGGAAGAGGCAAGACGGGTCGCCGAGGCGAGGCCAATGCCGGACGTGCCGGTGACAAGTGCGATTTTTCCCTGGAATTCAGCCATTATTGTCTCCACGCTTTCTCAGCGCACGCGTTCGAGAACCTGGTTGAGAAGCACGGCGCCGAGGATGATCCCGCCGCGCACCACGTATTGCCAATATTCGCTGACATTCATCAGCGTCATGCCGTTGGAGATGCAGCCGAGGAACAGGACGCCGATCAACGTGCCCCAGATGCGCCCCTTGCCGCCGAAGAGCGAGGTGCCGCCGATGATCACCGCCGCGATCACGTCCAGCTCCATGCCGGTCGCGGTGGTTCCGGTTCCTGCTCCGATCTGCGAGGCGATCAGGGTACCTGAGACGGCCGTGAGCGCGCCGGTGAGACCGAGCGTCCACGCCTTGACCCGCCAGATGTCGATGCCGGAAAGCCGCGCGGCCTCCATATTGCCGCCGACGGCGTAAACCTCGCGACCGAAGCTGGTGTACTTCATCAGGACATGCATGCCGGCAAAGGTGAGGGCGAAGATGTAGACCGGGAACGGGATGCCGAAGAGATAACCGCCACCGAGGAAATCGAAGCCGAGCGGGAAGGACGACATCGGGAAGCCGCCGGTGATGAGGTTGGCGACGCCGCGCAGAGCCGCAAAGAGCGCGAGCGTCGTTATGAAGGTCGGCACATTGAACCATTGCCGGAAGCGGCCGGTGAGATAGCCAAGCGAGAAGCCGAGCAGGAGTGCTGCGGCAAAACCCACCGTCACCGCCCCCCATTCTCCCAGGGCGCCGGAGTAACTATCCGAGAACCAGGCGACGATGCAGCCGGCCAGTGCCGCGCCCGCGCCGACCGAAAGGTCGATCTCGCCGCTGATGATGACCGCGGTCATGCCGAAGGCGATGATGCCGAGCATCGCGACCGTTCTCAGCACATTGAGAATGTTGCCGGTCGAGGCAAAGCCTG
The DNA here is from genome assembly GCF_009827055.1 of Shinella kummerowiae. Lineage (GTDB taxonomy): Bacteria > Pseudomonadota > Alphaproteobacteria > Rhizobiales > Rhizobiaceae > Shinella > Shinella kummerowiae. Next base: position 186,015 of record NZ_WUMK01000010.1, on the reverse strand, counting down.
GGGCCGCGACGACAAGAAAGATCACCAATGCCGCAAGGATGATCTCCATCGGATAGGTTTTCAAGAAACGGAGCGGCGCATTTTGCCCGCCGGCTTCCGTGGTCTGGCTCACAAGTGTCATTGCCGGGCCCCTTCCATGCATAGGCCGTAGAGTTCGGTCAGATCGGTTTTCGTAGGGTCCACTTCAGCGACGATGGCCCCTTGGTGCATCACGAGAATGCGATCGGCCACTTCAAGAACCTCCTCGAGTTCCGTCGAAACGAAGATGCTGGCGAGGCCGTCGGCGGACTTCTGCCAGATGATGTCAAAGATCTGGCGCTTGGCCTGCACGTCGACGCCTCGGCTCGGCTCGTCGAAGAACATCACCGAGGGATGGCGGTTCAGCCATTTGCCGATCACCACCTTTTGCTGGTTGCCGCCGGAAAGCGAAGAGACGGCCAGGTCCGGATCGCCGCACTTGATGTGCAGGTCGGCGATCTGGCGGTGAATGAATGGCTGCTCGCGCCGGCGCGAGATGAAGCCGCCGAGCGAGATCGGCCCAAGGCTCGCCATGCAGAGATTGTCGGCAGTGGAAAGCGACTGGACAAGGCCGACCTCCTTGCGATTTTCCGGCGTGTAGCCGAGCCCGGCCTTGCGCATCTCGCGCGGGCTCGCGCCGGTCATGAGGCGGCCGTCGAGCCAGACCGAACCACCATCGATCCTGTCTGCGCCAAAGATCGCCCGCATCAGCTCCGTCCGCCCCGCGCCGAGCAGGCCAGCAATACCGAGGATTTCGCCGGAATAAAGATCGAAGGACACGTCGTGGAAATGCCCTCCGCGGCTGAGATTGCGCACCTTCAGCACCGGTGCGGTGCGGTCGAGGTCGCGGCGCGGCGGGCGTGTCGCACGGGCGGCGTCGCCGAACATCATGCCGACGATGGCCGACGGCGTGGTCGCCTTCATCTCGACCGAGCCGATATAATGACCGTCCCGGATGACCGTGCAGGTGTCGGCGATGTCGAACAGTTCGCTCATACGATGGGTGATGTAGATCATCGTCACGCCGCGGGCGCGCAGCCGCGCGATCAGCGCGAAGAGCTGCTTCACCTCGCGTGTTGCAAGTGCCGAGGTCGGCTCGTCGAGCAGCAGGATCGAGGGATTGAAGGACATCGCCTTGACGATCTCCACCACCTGTTGCTGGCCGACGCTGAGCGCGGAGACCGGCTGGCGCGAGTCGATCTCAAGACCCATGTCGGCAAGCAGTTCACCGGCGCGCTTGTGCAGCCCCGCCCAGTCAACGACGCTGAAACCGGCCCGCCGCCGGTGTGGCAACCGGCCGAGGAAGATATTCTCCCCAACCGACAGTTCCGGCACCAGGGAAAGCTCCTGATGCACGGTGACGATGCCGGCCGCGAAGGCGTCGTGCGGCGAGGTGAAGTGGCGATCTTCGCCATTGACGCTGATCGTACCGGAACTCGGCCCGGTCACGCCCGCGAGAAGCTTCACGAGCGTCGACTTGCCCGAGCCGTTCTTGCCCATCAGGGCGTGTACCCGGCCTGGCGCAAAACTGTGGGTGAACTCGGAGAGGGCAATCGTCGGGCCATAACGCTTGGTCACGCCTCGAAAGTCCAGCCGTCCCTGTGTTCCCTGTCCCGGGTCTGTGGGTTGCAGATAGGTCATGCCGTTTTCCTGCTGCGCATGGCAAAAGGTCGGCGGGCACAACGGCCCGCCATCCGTCTTACTTCAGGGCCTTCAGGCCTTCCTTGTAGGCGGCGACGCCCTCGGCATTGGCGCGCGTCAGTGGCAGCACCGGCACATTGACATTGGTTTCGATCGTCTTGCCGTCGAGCAGGTTCTGCGCCGCCTCGATCGCCTGGCGTCCGACTTCGAGCGGCTGCTGGGCCGTGGTCGCTTGCAGGACGTTGTCGCCATTCAGCAGCATGTTGGCGAGCTGCTCCGAACCATCGGTGCCGAAGACGAAGACCTTGCCTTCGAGCCCGGCCTTCTTGACCGCCTGCACCGCGCCGATCGTCCCGCCCTCGTTTGCGGCATAGATTACGCGGATATCGGGGTTGGCCGTCAGCATGTCGCTGGCGACGGCAAGCGCCTTTTCGGCAAGCCAGGCGTCCTGCTGCGCGACGATATCGACCTGATCGGAAACGACGCTCAGGAAGCCTTCGACGCGGGCATTCGACTGCTCGGGCAACAATGCCTTGAAGGCGAGCGTGCCGATCTTGACCTTCTCGCCATTGCCGAGAGTCTTCAGGAATTCGGTGGCGGCGTTGCCGGTGCCGATGCCGATATCGCGGTCCGAGCTCGTCACCGTCGCCTGGGCGACATCGCCGTTGGCCGAGGTGCCGTAGGTCACAACGGTGATGCCGGCGTCGCGGGCCTTCTTCAGGGCAGGCACCGACGCATCGGCCGAAAGCGGTGCCACGACAATGGAACCCACGCCGCGGGCGATATAGGTGTCGATAAGCTGGGCTTCCTTTTCCAGCTTGCTGTCGCTGTTGCCGGCCAAGAGCTCGTCGCCGGCCGCTTCTGCAGCCTTCTCCATGCCGATCTGGATGCCGCGGAAATACTGGTCCTGCTGAAAGACGATGCCGGCGATGGCCTTGCCCTCAGCAAGCGCCACATTCGGCGCGAAGCTGACCGTGGCGAACAGCGCCGCAAGCGTCAGGATATGGCGTTTTGCCTTGCTCATGTTGGTTCTCCTCCAAATTGCCCTGTTCGTGCCACCGGACCCACGGGCGAGAGGGCCCAGCAAACGGTCGAACCGCGTCGCCCTATTCGGCGCAGTTCGTGGTGCTCCCTGTCTTTATCGCTGTGGCTGCCCCGCCGGCGCGTCGTCGACGAACCTGAGGCCGAACTCCAGGTGACGGCTCATCAGGTAGACATAGGCAATGCGGTCCCGCGCCCTGAGCGCCCGGATGATTTCAGCATGGGCCTCGAAGGTCGCCGCATGCACCGGCCGCTCCGTCTTGCCGAGACGCATGACCTCCTCGATGACCGAGCGCAGCATGTTATAGGTAGCGTGTGTCGTGCGATTGCCCGACAGCTCGACGATGGCCGCATGGAATTCGTAATCGCAGCGCGCCGCTTCCGCGACGCTGCCTGCTTCCAGGATACGGCGGTTGATCGCGTCCAGCAGGTCGAAATCCGTCTCGCTCGCCGTAAGAATGATATGTTCGCCGACTCCCGTTTCGAGGATACGGCGAAAACCCTGCAGATCACGGAAGGAATCCGGGGAGATACCGCTATGGAAGGCGAAAAGCCGGCGCAGCGCCTCACCCTGACCGCCGCTGATCACCGCGCCGACCTTGGGCCTGGTCTCGACCAGGCCGTAGGCACGCAACACCTGCAACGCCTCACGCACCGTGTTGCGCCCCGACTGGAACTGCTCACCAAGATCACGCTCCGTCGGTAATGCATCGCCAACACCGAGGCCGCGCTCCGAGATCATGTCGCGAATCTGCTCGACGAGACGATCGACCGCCGAGGTCCTGCCCTGCTCGGCAATTTCCAAACCCGCCAAACCGTCATCCGGAACCGAATTGCTCACTGTTTCGCCTCCCTGCGATGGCATATTTGTTGGTCCAGAAAAGTTGATTGGTCAAGAGGATTTTCAAAAAACCTTCTATCCACGGCAATTTTCAATCGAAACTTCAACAAATGGCTTGAATTATTGGACCGGTAGCGCCTTAATTGGAGACGTGGTCCAACAATTAAAGACCAACTCGGCGACAGGCAGGAGATTTCGATGAGACTGATGGAAGAGTGCTTTCGGTGGTACGGAACGAACGACCCCGTGCCGCTCAGCCACATCCGGCAGGCAGGCGCGACCGGGATCGTCTCGGCATTGCACCACATCTATGACGGCTCGCCTTGGCCGGAGGACCAGATTCTCGCGCAAAAGGCGCTGATCGAGGCGGCCGGCATGCGCTGGAGCGTCGTCGAAAGCATTCCGGTTCACAATGCGATCAAGCTCGCGACGACGGACAGCGATCGCAATATCGGCTGGTACAAGGACACACTCAGGGCGCTGGGACGCGCCGGCATTTCGATTGTCTGCTACAACTTCATGCCGGTCGTCGACTGGACACGCACGGACCTGATGCAGCCCTTGCCAAACGGCGGATACGCCCTGCGCTTCGATGCCGTCGATTTCGCCGCCTATGATCTCTTCGTGCTGAACCGCCCACGTGTCGAGGAGAGCTACACGGAACAGCAGATCTTAGACGCACGACAGCGTTTCGAGCGGATGGATGAGGCGACGATCAGCCGGATCGAACGTAATCTCATCGCCGGCCTGCCGGCAACCGAGCGCCAGTTCGACCGGGCAAGCTTTCTCGCCGCCCTTGCGGAATATGACGGGGTGACGGCCGAGATTCTTCACGACAACCTGGCCCGCTTCCTGCGAGAGATCGTTCCGGTTGCAGAGGAAGCCGGCATTCGGCTCTGCATCCACCCGGACGATCCGGCCTTCTCGCTCTACGGCCTCCCGCGCATCGTTTCAACACCGGCGGATGTGCGGCGCATCCTTGCCGCCGTCGACAGTCCGGCGAACGGCATCACCTTCTGCACCGGCTCCTATGGCACGCGCGCCGACAATGATCTGCCGGCCATGGCCCGCGAGCTCGCCCCCCGCATCCATTTCGCCCACTTGCGCAATGTCCAGCGCGAAGATGATGGCTCCTTCTATGAGGCGGACCATCTCGGCGGCTCGAGCGACCTGCCGGCCGTCATCCTCGCCCTGCTGGAGGAACAGGAACGGCGGATCAACGAGGGCCGCGCCGATTGGCAGATCCCGCTGCGCCCCGACCACGGGCATCTCCTGGCGGACGATATCGGCAAGGACAGGATAAACCCGGGCTACTCGCTCATCGGTCGGCTGAAAGGCCTCGCGGAAATCAGAGGCGTCATGCAGGGCATCGCGACAGTTCTGGCGCACAAGGCTTGAGGAAACAGATGGTACATTTCAACGACGATACCGAACTTTTCGCCGCCATGCGCAACCGGCTTTTTACGGCCGTGGTCGGCGACATACTCGACACTATGGGCCTGCAGCACCAGTTCCTGCCGCCGCAGATTCGCGCGCTTCGCGACGACATGGTCGCCATCGGGCGGGCCATGCCGGTCCTCGAAGCCGATTTCTTCGCGTCAACCGAAACCGGCGGACATTCGCCGCTCGGCAACAAACCATTCGGCCTGATGTTCCACGCCCTTGACAGCCTGAAGCCGCACGAAATCTATGTCTGCTCCGGCGCCTCACCGCGATATGCCGTCTGGGGCGAACTGATGTCGACGCGCGCCCTCAAGCTCAAGGCGGCAGGCGCGATCTGCGACGGTTACTGCCGCGACACCAGCGGCATTCTCGCCCTCGACTTCCCGACCTTCTGCTACGGCTCCTATGCGCAGGACCAGGGCCCGCGCGGTAAAGTGGTCGACTACGCCATCCCCATCGAGATCGGCGGCATTCGCATCCGCCCCGGCGATATCCTCTTCGGCGACCGCGATGGCGTTCTCGTCATTCCACGCGAGGCCGAGCGGGAAGCCATCACCTTGGCGCTGGAGAAGGCAGAAACGGAAAACAAGGTCCGCTTAGCGATCGAAGGCGGCATGAGCACCGTGGAAGCCTTCGAACGCTTCGGCGTCATGTGAAGACCCGCTAGCACGACACGGCGCATACTTTGAAGGCGCGCTCGCCGCGCGGCAACGACGCCAGCGGACGCGGCATGACCCGCAACAGCGGCCATCGCACAGATTTCTTCGAAGAAAGAGGGAAGCGGTTCATCTACCAGTTCGGAGCGATGAGCCGCCTGACTATGGCAATCACCAGCAGCAGAAGCCGCCATCGACAAGCAGGTCGACACCGGTGACAAAACTGGCGGCATCCGACAGCAGGAACACTGCAGGGCCGACCATCTCGTCGACATTGGCCATGCGCTGCATCGGTGTCTGCTCCTCGAACAGCCTGGTCTGGTGCACCATTTCCGGCCGGGTATTCATCGGCGTTGCCGTATAGCCGGGGCTGATCGTGTTGACGCGGATGCCGCGGCCGACCCATTCCATCGCCATCGACTTGGTCATGTGGATGACGCCCGCCTTGGAGGCGTTGTAGTGGCACTGGCTGAGGCCGCGGTTGACGATGACGCCGGACATGGAGGCGATGTTGACGATGGCGCCGCGGCCGGTCTTCAGCATGGCCCGCGCCTCCGCCTGGCAGGACAGAAACACGCCCTTCAGGTTGATGTCCATCATCGTCTGGAACTGGCTTTCCTCCATCTCGTCTGCCGGACTGGCATTGGCGATGCCGGCGGCGTTGACGGCAAGCGTGAGCGCGCCAAGCTCCGCTTCTGTGCGCGCAACGGCATCGTTCAGCGCCGCACCGCTGGTGACGTCGGCAGCGATCTGGATGCTGCGGCGTCCGGCCTTCGCAATGAAATCGGCGGTGGTCGCCAGGCCATCGTCGCTGCGGCGATCCAGCAGCGCGACATCCGCGCCGCATTGGGCAAGACCCATGGCGATGCGCTGGCCGATGCCGCTGCCGGCACCTGTGACGAAGGCGACATTTCCCCGGAGATCGAACAGTTTCGGCGCGTTGAGCGTGATATCGGACATCTAGATGCTTCCTTTCAGATCGTCGCCAGTTCCATGACCGAGACGTCGTTGGCGTCTTCGCGGTTCAGGATGCCGGCCTGTTTTCCCTGCGCCATGACCATGATGCGGCTGGAAACGCCGAGCACCTCTTCAAGGTCCGAGCTGACCACGATCACCGCCACGCCCACGCGGGCGAGATCCACGATGAGATCGTAGATGGAGGAACGCGCGCCGACGTCGATGCCGCGTGTCGGCTCGTCCAGCACCACCACCTGCGGCTTGCGTGCCAGCCATTTGGCCAGCACCACCTTCTGCTGGTTGCCGCCGGAAAGCTCGCCGGCATTCTGCCCGCCGCGACCTTTCACGCCGAAGCGCTTGATATAGTCCTCGGCGAACTCCCGGATGCGACGCGAGGAAACCCAGCCGTTGCGAGAAATCTCGCCGAGATTGGCATAGCCGATGTTTTCCGCAATCGAGTGATCGAGCACCACACCCTGGAGCTTGCGATCCTCCGGCACGAGCACGATGCCGTTGCGGATCGCGTCGATCGGCGAGCGCGGCGTGACCGGCTTGCCGTGCAGCAGCACGTCGCCGCTGGAAATGGGATCGGCGCCGGTGATAGCGCGCACGAGTTCCGTGCGGCCGGCGCCCATCAGGCCGGCAATGCCGAACACCTCGCCCCTGCGGACGGAAAAATTGATGTCGCTGAAGCTTTTCGACGGTGAAGAAAGGCCGCGTACCTCCAGCGTAACCTCGTCCGTGGGAACGGGAAGCGTGGGAAACATCCGCTCGAGCGAGCGTCCGACCATCGCCTCGACGATGGTGCGGATCGGCACGTCGCCGGTGCCGAATTCCTGCACCTTGGCGCCATCGCGCATGACGACGATGCGATCGGTGATCTGGCGGATTTCTTCGAGCCGGTGCGAAATATAGATGATACCGACGCCTTCGGATTTCAGGCGCTCGATCTGACGGAAGAGCGCCTGCGTCTCCTCGCCGCCAAGGGCTGCGGTCGGCTCGTCGAGAATGAGCAGCCGGGCGTTCAGCGTCAGGGCCTTGGCGATTTCGATGAGCTGCTGGCGGCCGGTCGAAAGTCCTTCGACGAGGCGGTCGGGCGATACATCGAGGCCGAGGCGCTGCAGGCCGGCGCGGGCGCGCTCTTCCATCGCGCCACGGTCGAGGCGGCCTGATTTCATGGGATAACGGCCGACGAAGACGTTCTCCGCGATGGAGAGCTTCGGCAGGAGCTTCAGTTCTTGGTGGATCATGCCTACGCCCTCGTCCATCGCAGCGCGCGGATCGGCGGGGGAATAGGGCTTTCCCAGCCAGGCCATTTCACCCGCGGAGGGTTGGACGGTGCCGGAAATGATGTTCGACAGGGTCGATTTTCCGGCACCGTTTTCGCCGAGCAGCGCCACGACCTCTCCCGGATAGATGTCGAGATCGACACCGTGGAGAACCTTGACCGGACCGTAGGATTTCTGGATCCCACGGAGTGACAGGATGGGAGAGCGGTTCGTCATGACGCTGCTTCCTTTGGTTATCGGCCCAGATTACGGATGGCTCTTCACGAATTCCGGCGCGTTTTCGCAGGTCGTCAGAACAGCGTTCGGCGTCTGGCGCTCTTCGACCTTCTGGCCGGCCGCGACGGCAAGTGCGGACTCGACGGCCAGTACGCCCATCTTCTGCGTGCTCTGCGTGGCCGTCGCAATGTACGGACCCTTGCACTTGGCCAGATATTCGAGAGCCGAGACGTCGCCGTCATAACCGCCGATGATTACCTTGTCCGAGAGATTGGCGACGTCGACAGCCTTGGCAGCGCCCATCGCGAGACCGTCGGCCTGGCCAAAGATGATCGTGATGTCCGGGTTCGCCTGCAGCATGTTCTGCGCAATCGTGAAGCCTTCATCGGCCGACCACATGTTGCTCCACTGCTGGTCGACCAGTTCGACGCCCTTGTTCTCGTCGATCGCACGCTTGCAGCCGGTGAAACGATCGACTTCCGGCGTGGTGCCCTTCTGGCCATGGATGATCGCCATCTTGCCGGCACCGCCAGCCTTGCCGATGATGTACTTGCAGACCTCATAGGCGGATTCGACGCTTTCGCCCGCGATGAACGTGTCACCCGGTGCACCCTCGGGCGTGCGGTCGACGTTGATGACGGGAATGCCGGCTTCGCGTGCAAGACGGGTCGGCACAGCAGCGGCTGCGGCGCCGGCCGGGATGTAGATGAAGGCATCGATGTCCTGCGTCATCAGGTCCTGCACCTGGCTGACCTGGGTGTTGGTGTCGTTCTTGGCATCGACCACGACAACCTCGATGCCCTTTTCCTTGGCGTGTTTTTCGACGCCGAGCTTGATCTGGTTGAAGAAGTCGGCCTGCAGGTTGGGAACGGCAAGGCCGATCTTCTTGACTTCGGCAGCGGATGCCGGGAGTGCGAGCAGGGAAGCAGCGGTTGCCGCCATCAGCAATCTGGACAGTTTCATGGTTTCTCCTCCAAGTTACCCGGTGACGCCTGCCTTGCAGGAACCACCTTTCCTTTTGCCGGTCCGCACGATTGCGAACCGTTTTCTCCACCCCGCGGCATCGGCAGCGGGGGTGAAAGTCACGACTTGCGTTTGCGGTAGGTTTCGGCAGTGACGGCGAGCACGATGACCGCCCCGATGATGACCTGCTGCATGAAGGGCGAGACGCTGAGCAGGTTGAGGCCGTTGCGCAGCACACCGATGATCAGAACCCCGATGATCGTGCCACCGATGCCGCCCGTACCGCCCGAGAGCGATGTGCCGCCGATGACGACCGCCGCGATGGCGTCGAGTTCATAGGAAACGCCCGAGGACGGCTGGACGGAGTCGAGACGGGCAGCGAGCACCATGCCCGAGAGGCCGGCGAGGAAGCTGCACACGACATAGACCAGCACCGTCGCGCGCTGCACATTGATACCGGCAAGACGCGCCACCTCGGCATTGCCGCCGATGGCGTAGAGAACGCGGCCGCCGTGGCGGTAGCGCTGGTAGAGAAGGCCGACGATGAAAACCACGATCATCACGGCAACGGTCAGCGTCAGGAAACCACCGAAACGCACGATGGCCATCATGTTGAACCAGGCCGGAAAGCCGATGATCTGCTGGCCATCCGTGATCATGTTCGCAAGGCCGCGCGTAATCGACATCATGGCGAGTGTCGCGATGAAGGCCGGCACGTTGAAGCGGGTGATCAAAAGCCCGGCAATCAATCCGTTCAGGGCCGCTGCGGCAAGTGCCAGCGGAATGGCGAGCGCCATCGGCACGCCGGCCACGACATTGAGATAGCCGAGTACCATCATGGCGAGCGCCATGACCGAGCCGACCGCAAGGTCGATGCCGCCAATCAGGATGACCATCGTCATGCCGACAGCCATGACCCCGAGCACCGTGATCTGGTCGAGCACGTTGAGGAAGTTGCGCACCGACAGGAACTTGTCTGTCGCAAAGGTGAGAAAGAGGCACAGCACGATAAGGCCGATGAGCGGGCCTGTGGCTCCGCGCAGCGAAGGCAACACAATGCCTGCGAACCCCTGTCGTTCTTTCACATCCGCCACCATGGACACTCCTCCCGGTCGTTCGCGGCTTCGCGCTTGGCTTATCGCATAAATATTCATTAGTGTGTGTAAATTCGTAACGCATCCTATTGAAGGGTGTCAAGGCTGATAGAGCGAATTTTTCAGGATCATCTAATGTCATTTCCGCTTGACTTCGCGGCCATCCGTGCAAATATATCTATCAGTGTATATTTATTCACGATGAGGGTTTCATGCAGCCGAACGATCTCGACCGCATCGCTCAACAGATCCGTCTCCGCGATCTGCAGGCGGTTTTTGAAGCTGGCGCAGGCCATATCGGTGGCGAGATGTCTGCAATCGACATCCTGGCCGCGCTCTATTTTCGTGTGCTGCGCATCTGGCCGGATCAGCCGAAGCACCCCGACCGGGATCGTTTCGTGCTCTCCAAGGGGCATGTGGCGCTTGCCCTCTACGTGACGCTGGCCAAGCGCGGCTTCATTCCGGAAGAAGAGGTCGCGACGTTCCTGAAGCCCCATTCACGCCTCAACGGGCACCCGAACTGCAACAAGGTTCCTGGTGTCGAGACCAACACCGGCCCGCTCGGTCACGGCCTGCCGGTGGCCGTCGGCATGGCAAAGGCCGCCAAGTTGACCGGTGCCGCCTATCGCACCTATGTGCTGACGGGCGACGGCGAGATGCAGGAGGGCTCCAACTGGGAAGCCATCGCTTCGGCCGCGCAGTTCGGCCTCGACAACCTGACGCTCGTCATCGACCACAACCGCTTCCAGCAGGGTGCGTCGCTGAAGGACACCAACAATCTCGCACCCTTCCCGGCCAAGCTCGAAGCCTTCGGATGGGATGTCACCGAGATCAACGGCAATGCCATGGACGAGATCGTCCCGGCGCTGGAAAAACGCGGCAGCCGGCCGCACTGCATCGTTGCCCACACCAACAAGGGCCACGGCATTTCCTTCATGCAGGACAAGGTCGACTGGCATCACAAGGTGCCCAGTGCCGAACAATACCAGATTGCCGTCGCTGAGCTTTCGGAGGCCCTGTAATGAACGCCATCACCCCCTCTGCCAAGCTGCACGATTGCCGTGACGCCTTCGTCGCCGTGCTGGAGCGCCTGGGCGCCGACAATCCCAAGATCGTCGCCGTCTGCAACGACTCCGTCGGCTCCTCCAAGCTCGGCGGTTTCAAGGCCAGGTGGCCTGAGCGGCTCGTCAATGTCGGCATTGCCGAGCAGGCGCTGGTGGGCGTCGGTGCCGGCCTCGCCAATGGCGGCCTCCTGCCCTTCGTCTGCGGCGCCGCCTGCTTCCTGACCGGCCGTTCGCTGGAACAAATCAAGGCCGACATCGCCTATTCCAATGCCAATGTGAAGCTGATCGGCATTTCCTCCGGTATGGCCTATGGCGAACTCGGCCCGACCCATCACTCGATCGAGGATTTTGCCTGGACGCGCGTTCTGCCGAACCTTCCGGTCGTCGCACCCTGCGATTCCATCGAAACGGCCGCCGCCGTGGAATGGGCAGCCTCCTATGACGGCCCCGTCTTCTTGCGCCTCTCGCGCGTCGGCGTGCCGGACCTGCTTCCGACCGGCCACATATTCGAGCTCGGCAAGGCCAACCTGCTGCGCGATGGCGATGCCATCACCCTCATCGCAAACGGAACCATCACGCACCGCATGGTGAAGGCGGCCGCCATCCTCGCCGAACAGGGCATCGAGGCCCGCGTGCTCAACATGGCGACCGTTCGCCCGATCGACGTCGCGGCCGTGGTGGCCGCCGCCAGGGACACCGGCGCGATCCTGACGGCAGAGGAGCATTCCACTTTCGGCGGTCTCGGCTCGGCCATTGCCGAAGTCGTCGTTGCGGAAGCGCCCGTGCCCATGAAGATCCTCGGCGTTCCCGGAATCTTCGCTCCGACCGGTTCGGCAGAGTTCCTGCTCGACGAATTCGGCATGGCGCCGGCCGCCATCGCAGAAACAGCCATCGCCTTGATCGCACGAAAGTCTTCGCGCACATGACGGTGCGCGACTAGATTTCGTGCAGGGCGCGGCAAGGCCTCCCTTCTGCCGCGCCCTCTCCCATCTTCCGACCACCGGAGCCGCCATGACGACCGCCATCCTCGCCATCGACCAGGGCACCACAAATTCGAAAGCCGTGCTCGTTTCCACGGGCGGCGAGATTTTGGCGCGGGGGGCCTCGCCGGTCGGAATCGAGCATCCGCAGCCAGGCTGGGTGGAACAAAGCCCGAAGCGTTTGTGGGAATCGGTTCAGGAAGCGATCGCCGACTGCCTTGCGGCCAGCCCCGAAGTCGAGATCCTCGGCATCGCCATCTCCAACCAGCGCGAATCCGTCACCATCTGGGATGCCGCCACGGGAGAACCGCTTGGTCCGGTCGTGAGCTGGCAGTGCCGCCGCAGCGCGCCCGTCTGCGCCGAACTGATCGCAGCAGGCCATGCGCCGCGCGTGCAGGTGCTCACCGGCCTGCCCATCGACCCGATGTTCCCCGGCCCCAAGATGAAGTGGCTGCTCGACCGCGTGCCGGCCGGCCATGCAGTGCGACTCGGCACCATCGACGCCTGGCTCGTCCATTGCTTCACCGGCGGTGCCGTGCATGCCTGCGACGCCGCCAATGCCGCACGCAGCCAGCTCTATGATCTGAACCGGCAGGCCTGGAGCGACGAGCTCTGCGATCTCTTCGGCGTATCGAAATCGGCGCTGCCCGAGGTGCGGGACAGCGCATCGCGCTTCGGTGTGACGAGAAATGTACCGGGTCTTGCCGACGGCATCCCGATCGCCTCGGCAATCGGCGACAGCCACGCCGCCCTGTTCGGCCACGGCGCCTTCAACTCAGGCGACGGCAAGGTGACCTTCGGCACCGGCTCGTCGATCATGACGACGCTGCCCGGCTTCATCGCACCCGAGCAGGGCATTACCACGACCATCGCCTGGTCGATCGGCGGCCGGCCGACCTATGCCTTCGAGGGCAATATTCTGGTATCGGCCGCCTCGCTACCCTGGATGGCCGATATGCTCGGGCTTCCCGACGTACAGGCTCTCACCGAGCTCGCCGCCACCGCGGCACCCGGCGGCCCCGGCTTCGTACCCGCCTTCGTCGGCCTTGGCGCGCCCTACTGGCACTCGGATGCGCGCGCGCTGTTCTCGGGCATCACCTTCAACACAAGCCGCGCGCAGATGGCGCGCGCGGTAACGGACTCCATCGCCTTCCAGGTCGACGACGTCTTCAAGGCAATGTCCTCGCAATCGCCGACACCACTCGGCCGGCTCTATGCGGACGGCGGGCCGAGCAAGAACACATTCCTCATGCAATGCGTCGCCGATACATTGCAGCACGCCATCATCCAGAGCGATGCGCCAGAGGCTTCTGCGCTCGGCGCGGCCTATCTTGCCGGTCTCTCGCTCGGCGTCTGGCCCGATCTTGCCGCCATTGCCGCCCTGCCACGCGCGGCCAACGCCATCGCCCCGCGTGTCAACGACGCTACAGAACGACTTGTGGTTTGGAAGGACGCAATCCACCGCTCGACCCTACCGGGTCCTTCCACTATGAGTGAATAAAAATTCACTCATGGAGACCCTGATGGGAAGGCTCAACGAGTTGCGACTGATTGCCCGCGTTGCCCAGATGTATCATCTGGAAGGCAAACGGCAGGCAGAGATCGCCGAGATCATGCACATGTCGCAGGCCACCGTTTCACGCATGTTGAAGCGCGCCGAGCAGGAAGACATCGTGCGCACGACGATCATTCCACCTGCCGGAACCTTCGCCGAGCTCGAAATGGCCCTGCGTGAACGTTACACCGTGACAGAAGCCATTGTCGTCGATTGTTCGGAGGATCGCGATGGCGCGATCATGGCGCGCATCGGCGAGGCTGCCGCCCATTTCCTCGAAGTTACCCTGCAGCAGGACGAGGTCGTCGGCGTTTCGAGCTGGAGCCAGACGATCCTGCGCATGGTGGACAACATTCACCCGCTGAAGAACGCCAAGGCCAAATACATCGCACAGATTCTCGGTGGCATGGGCGACGCCTCGGTGCAGACCCACGCCACGCAGCTGACGGCACGCCTCGCCCGCCTCACCGGTGGCGAGCCGCGACTCCTCCTCGTCCAGGGCATCACCTCCTCGCGCGAGGCCAAGCTCGTCATGCTGGCCGATCCGGTCGTGCGCGAGACGATGGACCTCTTCGGCCGCCTCAGTCTTGCCATCGTCGGCATCGGCGCCGTCGAGCCGTCCGAGCTGCTCGCCCGATCCGGCAACACCTTCTCCCCGCAGGAGATGGCGATGCTGCACGAGGCCGGCGCCGTCGGCGAGATTTCCTACCGGTTCTACGACAAGGACGGAAAGCCGGTCGAAACCCCGCTCAACGACCGCGTCATCGGCATTTCGCTGGAAGACCTGCGCAAGACGAAACGCGTCATGGCCCTTGCAGGCGGAGAATCGAAAACCCAGGCCATCGCCGGCGCCCTGAAGCTGGGCGTCATAGATGTGCTTGTTACCGACAAGTTCACAGCAGCCCGGCTGACGGCCTGATCCGGACCATCGGCCCGCTGCGCATTATGGAGAAAAGACCATGAGACGTTTTGCAGGCCAGACGGTTTTTGTCACCGGGGGCAACAAGGGCATCGGCCGCGGCATAGCCAAGCGCTTTGCCGAGGAAGGCGCGAACGTCGCCATTGCCGCAATCGAAAAGGATACGGTGGCGGCGGCTGAGGTGCTGGCACAGGAGACCGGCGCTGAAATTCTTGGTCTCGCGCTCGATGTCACCGATGCCAAGGCCGTTCAGGAGGCCTATGGCGAGGCCGAGGCGAAACTCGGCGCCGTTTCCGTCTCCGTGCAGAATGCCGGTGTCATCACCATCGCCAAGGTGCAGGACCTCACCGAACGCGAATGGGACCTCAATCTCGACGTCAACACCAAGGGTGTCTTTCTCTGCTGCCAGGAAGCGATCCGCCGCTTCCGCGCCAGCGGCACCAGAGGCCGGCTGATCAACACGGCCTCCGGCCAGGCCCGCCAGGGCTTCATCTACACCCCGCACTACGCCGCCTCGAAATTCGGCGTCGTCGGCCTGACCCAAAGCCTCGCCAAGGAACTCGCCCGCGAAGGCATCACCGCCAATGCCATCTGCCCCGGTATCATCCATACCGAGATGTGGGACTATAACGACCGCGTCTGGGGCAAGATGCTCGGCGAGTACGGCCCCGGTGAGCTGATGGCTGAATGGGTCGAGGGAATCCCGATGGGCCGGGCCGGCACCCCCGCCGAAGTCGCCGCCCTTGTCGCCTTCCTCGCCTCAGAAGACGCTGCCTACATTACCGGTCAGACGATCAATGTCGACGGTGGCCTGATCATGTCCTGATGGGCGACCTATTCAGCACCGCTCCACGCTGAAGGCAAATGCGCGCTATTCGGCGCGCATTTGCATGCTGCTGGCAGCAATCGCTGGCATGTGTCGGGTCAGGTTCGGCCATGCGCTTGTCGATCGATGACCTTCATCGCGATACGCGGCTCATGTCTGGCCAAGACTTGCCGTAATCCGTCGCGTGATCCAAAAGCTCGTCCCGGCGGCGACCGCTGAAAGGACCGTCCCCCAGATCAGATCTGCGACGGTCAGCAGGGTCGACCAGTTCTTGAGCGTCGACTGATTGGTCAGGTCGTACGTGGCATAGGCGGTAAAGCCGACAGCCGCGCCATTGATCAATGCTGTCACAAGCGAACCGGATATCAACCCTCTTCTAACGGCAAGAAAGGTCAGTCCGGCGGCATATATCAAATAGAAAGCTATGGCCGGGGCAAGACTGAAGTCGGGTGCGAGCATGTCACCGAGCACAGGGCGGTAAAGACGGTCCGCCATGGTGCTCAGCCAAACAAAGTCGACTGCAACGAAAACAATGAGTGTGGCGAGATACGCGACCGCGTGCGTCTTCATAGCGTCCTCCTTGGAGAGCGTCAGTTGATCCGTGTCCAGTCGATACCCTTGCACAGCATACCCGCCACAATGCAGCCCCGCGTGGTCATCTTGTCACCGTTGATGGTCACGGTGAGCTTATATGTCATGTCGCGCTGCGGATCGAAGGCCGTTCCGGAATAGACGCCATCGTCGCCCGGTTTGATGGTCATGACGAGCTTGTCGCCCGCCTTTTCCTTCGATGTGCCCGGCTTGATCCAGGTATTGACCGCGCAGACGTCCGGACCACAGGGCGAGATCCTGACCCTGGCGTTCCCGTCTCCACGCGCCCATTGACCGTCAATGTCGCCGGCCTTGGCGATGCCGGGATAGCCCAGAACGAAAATCGCAACTGTCAGAATGAGAGGATTCATCTCGGTTCTCCTTCTTCAGAAGCCTGCCGCCAAAACCGAGCCTCTCTGGACGGCCCGATACGGCCGACGAGCGATCGGAGAAATCGTCAAGCTGGCTCATGCGCTCCCAGCTCCCGATGCGGTGTGTTGTCGTCGATGCGATCATGGCGGACGAAGGAGATCGGCTCCTCCGGCGGTTTCGGACGAACACGCAGGCGCACGCCCTTCAGCCAGATCTTCAGTGCCTCCCAATGGATGCCGCCGATGACTCGGAGTGTCAGAAAGGGAATCGCAAAAAAGGCTCTCAACAGGGCGGCATCCGTGAGCTCCGTCCGCTTGGCCAGATGCCGCGCGGTGAGCACCAGTCCTTCACCATCGAACGTATCGATGCGGATCGAGAGCCTGTTGCTCGGCGCGCGGACGCGAAATTCGTAACGCAGATCCATGTCCATAAAAGGGGAGACATAGAACGCCTTGTCGCAGCGTTGGAGGATCTCGTCGCCGTTGCCACTCTCGACCGGGATTACATAGCCGTGCCGCTCGCCGAATGTATTATCGACTTCCCAGAGGATCGCTCGCAACGTGCCATCCTTGCCGTAGCAGAAGAAGGTGCTCAACGGATTGAACGCCCAGCCGAGCAGCCTCGGCATTGTGAGCAGGCGGACCGGGCCGCCATCCGGCTCGACGCCCGCTGCCCGCATAGCGCGCTCCACTTGTCCCTTGAGGTCGGAACCCGATCGATCGCCGCGATCCTTGCGGCGAAACGAGAACAGATTGAAGCAATCGACGGAAAACAGTTTTAGATGATGGTCGAGCGTTTCGAGTTCATCCAGGTCGATCAGCAGCGAATAGATGCGATAGGCAAGGTTATGACGCTTCGGCTTCAGCCGGGCATGCGTCACATGTCCCGGAAACAGCGCAGAATGGAAATTTACAGTCATGCCAGAACCTCCAGCCCTATCGGACGTTCGGCTGGCCTGACCAGCATCTTGCGCACGATGCGGGAGCTCTCCTGTTCCAACTGCCAGGGGCGGCGCACGCCGCCAAGGTCTTCGGCGACGGCAAGGCCCGCCTGAATGCCGTCCTCGTGAAAGCCCGAACCAAAATGCGCGCCACAGAACCAGGTGTTGCGCACCCCCTGCAGCGACCAGACCTCCTGCTGTGCGCGATCCGTGGCAAGATCGAACACCGGATGCTCGTAGATCTCACGCCGGATGACGGTTTCTTCGCGCGGCGCGCGGCCGGGATTGAGTGTCACGAAGGTCGGCGGCGCATGGCCCAGCGGTTGCAGCTTGTTCATCCAGTAGGTGATGGATGGCTGCGTTAGACCGTTCCCGGTATCTGCGCGCGTATCGGCGACATAGTTCCAGCTCGACCACGCAGCGCGCCGTTTTGGCATCAGGGTTGGATCGCCATGCAGCACAGCCTCGTTGCGTGAATAGCGGAACGCGCCAAGAATATGGCGCTCTTCATTGCTCGCATCACCGAGCATTCGCAGTGCCTGATCCGCATGGGTCGCGATCACGACGTCATCGAAGACGGACACGCCGCCATGCGCGCTGCGGATCTCCACCGATCCGGGCTTGCGATGGATTGCTTCCACCGGGGTCGAAAGCCGGATGCGGTCGGCGAACCTATGGACCATCCGTGCTACATATTCCCGGCTACCACCCGTGACCGTGCGCCAGGCAGGCCGGTCCCAAAGGTCGAGAAGCCCATGGTTGCGGCAGAACTTAACGAAGCCTGCCGCTGGATAGGCGCCGACCTGCATGGCCGGCGTTGACCAGATCGCCGCCGCCATCGGATAGAGATGATCGTCGCGAAAGGCACGGCCATAGCCGTTGCGGTTCAGATAATCTTCCAGGGACAGGCCGCCCATCACTGCAAGGTCGCGCGGTGCACTGCGGTAAAACCGCAGGAGATCGCGCATCATCGACCAGAAGCGCGGACTGACGAGATTGGATTTCTGCGCGAACAACCCCAAGCCGGTGCCGCCGGAATATTCATAGGCGCCTTCGTTCAGCGAGACCGCGAAGGACATGTTCGACGCAGTCGTCGGCACCTCGAGCGCGCGAAACAATGCCGTCAGATTGGGATAGGTAACTTCATTGTAGACGATGAAACCGGTATCGACCGCGACAGTCCCGCTCGAACTCTCGAACTCCACCGTATTGCTGTGGCCGCCAATGCGGTCCGCTGCTTCATACACGGTGACCTCGTGTCGCTGCGACAGGAGCCAGGCGGCCGAGAGCCCCGAAATGCCGCTTCCCACGACTGCGATTTTCAGGCGTTTCCCGCCAGCCGTCCGCTCATAGAATGCCATACAATCCCTCTCGCTCGAGCCATGTTCCTGGCCGATCCATGTTCTCCACCTTCGCGTTACGAGAGGCCGCCCGGGTTAGTTTCGCGAAGGCGACAATTTTTTCGAGATTTTTTGAGGCTGCGGCGAAACTGAAATGTCGTGCGCTCCGTAAAGACCAGGGACGTTGCATTCGAGCTGACCGAGGAACACGATGGATTGGGTTCTCCTGGCCGTCATCGCAATAGGGCTGTCGCTTGCCATGTCGATCGCCTGGTCGACACAACGCGTGACAGGCTTGAGTGGCTGGATCGATACGATCTGGTCTCTCGCCGTCGGTGTTGGAGGTGCCGCTGCCGCCCTCGTCGCTGTCGGAAACTTTGAACGGCGGGTTGTGGTGCTGCTCATCATCGGCACCTGGGCGCTCCGACTTGGCAGCCATATCGGACTGCGCACCAGAGGCAGTGTCGAAGATCCACGATATAAAAAACTCATGGAGGAGTGGGGTGGCAGCGCCGCGTCGCGACTGTTTCTTTTCCTGCAGATTCAGGCAGTTGCCGCGTTTGTTCTTGTGCTAGCCGTCTATCTCGCCGCAAGCAATAACGCGCCTTTTCCCCGGCTCATAGACGCTCTTTCTCTTATAGTTGCTGTAGTGGCGCTTGCCGGAGAGGCAATTTCCGATCGGCAACTGGCGCGCTTCCGCAAGTCTCCCGAGGCCAAGACCGGTATCTGTGAAACCGGCCTCTGGCGCTACTCCCGCCACCCCAACTATTTTTTCGAATGGCTGTTCTGGTGCTGCTGGCCGCTCTTTGCGCTGAGCGTTTCGACCTGGAGCTGGCTATCGCTGCTCGCGCCGCTGCTGATGTACTGGCTGCTCGTAAACGTTTCCGGAATTCCACCACTTGAAGAACATATGTTGCGTTCGCGTGGACTGAAGTTTCGCGCCCTCCAGGCTCGCGTGAACGCTTTCTTCCCTGGCCCCCGCAAATCCGACTCTTCTTATCAAGGAAAACAGCCATGAACATGCTGGCCTTCGCCATCAATACTGCCGAGCGCGCACCATTGACCGACGGCATGACACTCGCCGGCATCGACTTCCTGTGCGGTCGCACAAAGCGCAGGCTTGCAACCACACCGGTTGAAGCGGAGCAGGCATTTGTCGAGACCATGGGAGCGTTTCCCGTCGCGACCCATACAGACGATGCCAACCGCCAGCACTACGAGGTCCCGGCGGAATTCTTCGCGCTCGCGCTCGGACCGCAGCGGAAGTACTCCTGCTGCCTTTATCCTAAGCCGGACACAACACTGGCGGAGGCGGAAACACACGCACTCGCTGAGACGGTCCGGCATGCGGGCATCGCAGACGGCATGGACATCCTGGAACTCGGATGCGGCTGGGGATCGCTGTCGCTTTATCTCGCGCGGCAATTTCCCCATGCGCGGATCACGTCGGTTTCCAACTCCGCGTCTCAACGCGCCTACATTCTCGACCTCGCGCAAAAGGAAGGGTTGGCCAATCTCGACGTCATTACGGCCGACATAAACGATTTTGCTACGGACATCCAATTCGACCGCGTTGTCTCGGTGGAAATGTTCGAGCACATGTCGAACTGGAGGACACTTTTGGAGCGCGTGTGCGGCTGGGTTAAGCCGGACGGCAGGCTTTTCCTGCATGTCTTTACACACAGGAACCGTTCCTACCGGTTCGATCACGACGATCCAGCCGATTGGATCGCCCAGCATTTCTTCACAGGCGGCATCATGCCGGCACACGACCTGCCCCATCGCTTTGGCGACCTCTTCCAGGTCGAAAGCGAGTGGCGGTGGTCCGGCACGCATTATCGCCGCACCGCGCTTGATTGGCTGGCGAATTTCGACTGCAACATCGACGGCGTCCAAACGATCTTCGGCCAGGGCTACGGCAAGGAGGCATCGTTGTGGGTGAGGCGCTGGCGGTTGTTCTTCCTGTCGACTGCCGGCCTCTTCGGTCATGACAATGGCGACGTCTGGGGTGTCGGCCACTATCTTTTGGCGCCGACGCCGTGATTGGCGCAGCGCCATCAGGGATCGATCCCTTGACGCAGGCATCCGTGACAATTGCCTGGGTCATCGCCCTGAACAAACCCTTCTATCCGCTCTACGTCTGGTACCTTGTTGGCGATGGTGTCACGGCATCGCTCGGCTCACTCATCGCCGCACCGATCTTTCTGGCTATCCCGTTCATCGCCCGCCGTTCAAGTCTGGCGGCCCGCCTCGCCCTTCCCCTTGTCGGCACACTCGATACCCTGTTCGAAACGAAACTTTTTGGGCCGGATTCCGGCACGGAATTGTTCTTTGCGGCATGCATGCTGCTTGTCGCAGTGTCTTTCCGGGCTGGTGAGCGATGGTGGCAGCGCAGCGCGGCCGTCTTTGTATTTGTGATCTTCGTGTTTTCTCGAAACTGGATGGGCATGCCGCTCTACGCCTGGAGCAGCGACGACTTACAGATTTTACTGAACCTCAACGCCTTTGCGGTCGCAAGCCTGACGACCTTCATTGCACTTCGCTATGCCGGGATAGTGCACGCCACCGAACCGGATGCTGAGGATCGCCGATAGCAGAATCTGGAAGAGACCAATGCCATCACATATTCGCTTCTCGACACTCATGACCTTCGTGCTTGGCCTGACCGTCGCCGTCGCAACGGAGGCAGCCCCTGCGCAAAAGGTCGTCGAGGTCGGATCTGACCACTATCGAGGGACCTGGCTGGAGATCGGGCGAACGCCGATGTTTCTCACGGATGGCTGTGTCGCGGGCTATTCGACCTATCGACAGGGTAAAACGCCTGACGAAGTCCTCGTCGAGGACGGCTGTCACGTCGAAACGCCGAAGGGCCGCCTGAAGACTGTCCACGGCATTGGAAAGATCGAAGATTTCGGGACAAAGAATGCGAAGATGCGCGTCCGCTACCCGTTGTTGATCACCTTTAACTATTGGGTGCTTTATAAATCACCGGACAATTCTTGGTTCATCAGCGCCAATCCATCGATGACCGACTTATGGATCTATTCCAGGCGCGTTCCTTCGAAGGCGCGCCTCCGACAGATGGTGCAAAAGGCCAGAGAACTCGGTTACGACGTCGGCAAACTTGAGTTCCCGCCGCCTCGCTAAAGCACTGGATGCCCATGGCGCAAAAGCGAGCCATCGAGGACATCTGGCGCCATCTTGGCCAACTCGCCGAGACCTTCAAACCACACGAATGCGCAAGCTGTGGCAAAACATGAAACGGTCTAGGGAAGTATGTTCTCACGGCCGGCCCCGGCCATCTGCTGCAGCCAGCGGGCAAAATGCACGACGCGCGAGCGCGCGAGGCGCTCGCCGGAAATGTCCAGCCAGTAGCCGATCGGCCCCGTGACCACCACCGGATCGAGCTGAATCAGGCTGCCGGCCTGCAATTCAGCTTCGATCATATTGCGATCCACGACGGCAAGCCCGGCGCCGGTCAGGGCGGCCTGAATCACCATATCGAGCGTGGCGAATTCCATGGCATTTTCCGGCAAACTCCGGCGGTCGCGCTGCGCGGCGGCGAACCAGTTGTCCCAGGTGGGCAGGCGGCGCGCTTCGTCGAGCACATAGAGCAGGCAACTGCGGCGCAGACGCTCCGGATCGGCTTGAAGCTCGGGCGCGCAAACCGCGATATGCTGCTCCGTCATCAGCCGCGTGCTGGTATGCCGTTCCCGCGGGCCGGCGCCGAAACGGACCACGCAGTCAAACCGCACATTGTCGTCGCCGCGCATATGCAGCGACAGGTCGAGATCGGGAAATCGCTGCCGGAAGGATGTCAGCCGCCGCGACAACCAGCGTGCGGCGAAGGTCGGCGGTGCCAACACCTTCAGAGTTTGCCGTGGCACCGTCGCGCGCACCTCACGCACCGCCTCATCCATCAAGTCGAACGATACCAGCAGCCGCTCATGCAGCACGGCGCCGGCCTCGGTCAGTGCGACACTGTTGCCGATGCGGCGGAAAAGCGTGATGTCGAGCGTACTTTCGAGCTGGCGGATCTGCCGGCTGACCGCACTCTGCGTCACGCCCAAACGGTGCGCCGCCTGGGTGAAGCTGAGGCATTGTCCGACGACCGTGAAGGCCCGCAGAGACGTCAGGGACGGAGAAACCGACATCGAAACGACACCTGCCTTGGCGCTCGGAACGGCGGTTGCGCCGCCCCGATCCGCGTTGTGATCTGGACCCGGCATTCCGCGCCTGCCGACAGCGTCAGAAGGCGCCGCGCCCCGGCGCCGCCTCGATGAGATCGCGGGTATAGGGATGCTGCGGCCGGGTCAAGACCTCGTTCGCCGGGCCGCGCTCCACCACATGGCCCTTGCTCATCACCACGATCTCGTCGCTGATCTGAGCGGCCACCCGAAGATCATGGGTGATAAAGACCACGGCAAGCGACAGGCGCTTTTGCAGGTCTGCGAGCAGGTCCAGCACCTGGGCCTGCACGGAAACGTCGAGCGCCGAGACGCTTTCGTCGGCGATCAACACATCGGGTCGCATCGCCAGCGCCCGCGCGATGCCGACGCGCTGCCGCTGGCCGCCGGAAAAGGCGGCCGGGCGGCGGTCATAGGCATTGCGTTGCAGACCGACAAGCTCCAACAGCTCCTTCGCCCGCTCCACCGCCTCGGCACGGTTAGCGCCCGAGAGCATCGCGGCGCGCGCGATCATCGGCCCCACCTTGCGGCGCGGATTGAGCGAACCGAACGGGTCCTGAAAAATCATCTGGATGCGGCGACGCATACGGCGTAGCGCGCCGCCCTTGAGGTCGAGTATCGGCTCTCCCCCGACCGCGATCGTACCCGAGGTCGGATCGGTGAGGCGGATGAGGTTGCGGGCGATCGTGGATTTTCCCGAGCCGGATTCGCCGACGATCGACAGCACCCGCCCCGGCGCGACCGAGAGCGTGATGTCGTGCAGCACCTGCTTGGCGCCATAGCTGTGATTGAGCGCGCTGACGGTGAGCGCTGGCGCTTCCTCGGTTTCGGCCGCCGGGCGGTCACGCGGCACGAGGCTCGGCACGGCGGCGATCAGCGTCTTGGTATAGTCGTGCTGCGGCGCTTTCAGCACCTGTTCGGCGCTGCCGATTTCCACCACTTCGCCCCGGCGCATCACGGCGATGCGGTCAGCGATGTCCGCAACGACGCCGAGGTCATGGGTGATGAAGATGATGCCATGGCCGTGGTTGTCGCGCAGCTCCCGGATCAGCTTCAGCACCTGCGCCTGGGTCGTTACGTCGAGCGCGGTGGTCGGCTCGTCGGCGATCAGGAGTTTCGGACTCATTGCCAGCGCCATGGCGATGACCACGCGCTGGCACTGGCCGCCGGAAAGCTGGTGCGGAAAGCTTTTGAGGATGCGGTCAGGTTCGGGCAGATGCATTTCCTCGACCAGTTTTTTCGCCCGCGCGGCCCGCTCTGCCCGGGGGTAGTCGGAATGGAGCTCAAAAACCTCCTCGATCTGCTGGGCGACAGTGAGCGCCGGGTTGAGCGATGCCATCGGCTCCTGGAAGATCATGCCGATATCCTTGCCACGGATATCGCGCCACTGGCGTTCGGTGAGCGTCAGCAGATCGCGCCCGCCCATCTCGGCCGTTCCGCCGGCGACACGCAGGCCGCGGGGCGCAGCGCCCATCAGCGTCGCCGTCAGAACGGATTTTCCGGAGCCGGATTCACCGACAACGCAGAGGATTTCGGCCGGCTTTACCTCCAGCGAGACATCGTGCACCGCGAAAGCCCGGTCGGCGCCCTTCGGCAAGGCGACAGAGAGATTGCGTATCTGCAAGAGGGACTGGGTCATGCATGGCGCTCCTTCGCGTCGTTCACTTCGCGCAGGCCGTCGGCAAGCAGGCTGAGGCCGAGGGTCAGGGAAGAAATGGCGATACACGGGAAGATGACGAGATGCGGGAAAGCGATGGCCATGGCACGGCCCTCGTTGACCATGCCGCCCCAATCGGGCGTCGGCGGCGGCAGGCCGAGGCCGAGGAAGCCGAGCGTGCCGATGGTGATGGCGGTGTAGCCAAGGCGCAGACAGAAATCGACGGCGAGCGGCCCGGTGGTGTTCGGCAGGATATCGACGAAGAGGATACGTAAGGTGCTTTCGCCCTGCGTGACGGCGGCCTTGACGAAATCGCGGCTGGCGACATCGATGGTGATGCCGCGCACGATGCGGTAGATCGCGGGTGCACTTGAGAAGGTCACGGCGATGACGATGTTGACCGGCGAAGCGCCGATCACCACGATGATGACGATATAAAGCACCAGCACCGGAAAGCTGAGCACGACATTCGCAAGGAACGAGAGCACTGCATCCGTCCGCCCGCCGGCATAACCGGCAATGAGGCCGAAGAGGAGCCCGAAAGCATAGGCGGTGAGCGTGGCGAGCGTCGAATAGATCACCACCGTGCGCGCGCCCCAGACAAGGCGCGAGAAGATGTCACGGCCAAGCATGTCAGTACCGAACAGGAAAAGTTCACCCTTGGCGCCCGCCACCATGGGTTTGGCGAGTGGCTGGAGCGTCTGCAAGGGATCGTAAGGCGCAATCAGCGGCGCGAAGATGGCGACCAGCAGCCAGCCAAGGGCCAGACCGCCGCCAATCAGCACGAGGGGTTTTTTCAGATACGGAACGAACATCTTCATGCCCTGGCCCCCAGTGTGATGCGCGGGTTTAGCCAGCCGTAGAGCAGATCGGAGAGAATCTGGCTGAGCACGACGACGAGAACGGAAATCATGGCGCAGGCTTCGATCAGGTAGATGTCCTGGTTCAGCGCGGCGTCGTAGAGCAGTGTGCCGAAACCCTTGTAGGCATAGAACACCTCAATCACGATGACGCCCGACAGGAGCCAGGGCAGTTGCAGCATGATGACCGTGACCGGCGTGATCAGCGCATTGCGCAGCGCATGGCGCAGGACGATGCGGCCCATGCTGGCGCCCTTCAACCGCGCCGTGCGGATGTAGTGCGTCCCCATAACATCGACCATCGAGGCGCGTGTCACCCGCGCGAGATACCCCATCGAATAAAGGCCGAGTACGGAGACCGGCAGGACGAGTTCGGCCAGCGAAAGACCCGAGATCATCGTGCTCGCGCCGGGAAGAAGCCCCAGCCAGAAGACGAAGATGCCCGACAGGAACACTGCCGAGGCGAAATCTGGGATCGACGTGGTGACGACGGAAAAGACCGAGATCATTCGGTCGAGGAGCGAGCCCGGCCGCATACCGGCCAGCACGCCGAGGCCGAGGCCGAAGATCACGATGACCAGCAGTGCGCCGCCGGCAAGAATGGCCGAAGCGGCAAGGCGCGGCAGCACCATGTCGACCACGGGCGCGCGGAAGAAGGTGGACATGCCCCAATCCCCGGCGACGAATTGGCCGAGCCAGCGGACATAACGCAACAGGAAGGGATCGTTATAGCCGTTCTGCGCCAGCCAGGCCGCACGCTGTTCGACCGTCGAATACTGCCCCAGCACCTTGACGGCGACATCCTCGACATTCACCTCCAGCGCCAGAAAGATCAGGAACGAGACCGCCAACATCGTGGCGAGCGCAATCGCGACCTTTCTCAACAGGAACATACCCAGGAACATTGTTTCTCCCCCTCTTCCACCCAAGCAATCAGACGGCCGAGCGCAGCAAGCGCACGGCCGTTTCGTTCAGGCGATCCAGACGCCGTCCATGCGGAAATAGTCCGACGGGTGCAGCACGAAGCCGCGTACCTTCTCGGCCGCCGCACTGAGACGTTCGGCCCAGAACGGCTGCACCATCACGGCATTGTCCTGCAGGATGCGTTCGACCTCCTGCATGGCGACCTTGCGCGCCTCGGGATCGACCACGGCCATCGCCTTGTCCAGCGCAGCGTCGAATTCGGGGCTGGCGAAACGGCTCTCGTTCCACGAGCCGCCCGAGCGGTAGGCGAGGTCCAGCGTCATAGTGCCGAGCGGACGATGTGCCCAGAAGGTCAGGCCAAAGGGCACCTTGTTCCAGATCGGCCAGTATTGCGACGCGGGCAACACATTGAGCTTCAGCCGGATCCCCGCCTCGGCGAGATTCTGCTGCAACACCTGCGCGGTGTCCTGTTCCCACTTGCCCTGGGTGTTGCCGAGCGTCAGCTCGATATCGATACCATCGGCATGGCCGGCCTCGGCGAGCAAGGCCTTGGCCTTTTCCACGTCGCGCGCTATCGGCGGCAGGGAGAAATAATCGGCCTGGGTGGGTGAGACATGGTAGTTCGCGCCGAGGTCGCCCTGCCCGCGATAGGCTATATCCAGCATCTGCTGGTTGTTGGCGGCCAAGACGACGGCCTGGCGGACACGGATGTCGTCGAACGGCTTCTGGTCGACCTGCATGCGCAGCACGATGGTGTTGGCGCCCTTGACCGAGAGAATCTGGAGGTTGGGCAGCGACTTCATCAGGTCATATTCGGCGATAGTCGCGCGGTAGATGACATCCACCTGGCCGCTGGAGAGCGCCGCGAGATGCGTCGTCACATCCGGGCCGAGGTCGATATACTGGATCTCGTCGAGACGTGCGGGCGTACCCCAGTAATCCGGCCGCTTGCGGAAGACGGACTGGCGGCCGACCTCGTGGCTGACCAGCGCGAAGGGGCCAGTTCCGACCGGGTCGGCCGGCCAATTCCCCTTGAAGCCACGGTGCACGATGGGGCAGGTATAGGAATAGAGCTGCTCCGGCAGCGAGGCCATCGGCCGCGACAGCGTGATGCGCACACCATGGTCGCCCGTCTTTTCGACGCGCGAGATGGCACCGAAGGCGGTCTTGTTCGAGCTTTGCGAATCCGGAGCGATCCAGCGCTCGATGTTGAAGATCACGTCTTCCGGCTGGAAAGCGTCGCCGTTCGACCATTTGGCGCGTTCATCCAGTTCGAAATCCCAGACCGTGAGGTCCGCCGAAGGCGTCCAGCTCTTGGCCAGATAGGGATGTGTGATGTTGTTCTCGTCGACATAGGTCAGGAATTCGAGGCTGTTGCGGAAGAGGTTCGAGGCCTCGATCCAGTTGGTCATCATCGGATCGGTGATTTCCTGGATCTGGCAGGCAAAGCGCAGTGTGCCGCCGTCCTTCGGCGCCTCCTCAGCCAATGCCTTGCCGCCGAGCATGCTGGCACCGCCAACGGCGACGCCAAGCCAGGCCATGGCGCGCAGGAATCCGCGCCGGTCGATCTGGCCCTCCGCCAGGCGCTTCGTCAGCGCCTTGGCCTCGGGATGAAGCGGCGCGCCGCTGAGTGTCTTGTAATCCTTCATGTTTCCTCTCCCTTTGTCAGAAATGCCTTCAGGCGACCGCGGCCATGGGTGCCGCAAAACGGCCGGCGGCCGGGCGCGGCTCGCGCGGCAAGCGCTTGCCGGTGGTGTAGTCGTTGATGAGGTCGCAGGGCGTGTAGTTGCGCTCGATCTCGAAGATTTCGTCGGCATCGAGCGCGGTCGAAAGCGCGGCGAGCGCGCTGTCGAACTGCGCCTTCGTATCGGCGCCGACCAGCATGGAGGAGATCTCCGGCTTGCCGAGAACCCAGGCCTGCGCTATCTGCGCCGGGGTGACGCCGCGCGCCTCGGCGACGCGGGCGACCGAGAGGGCGATATCGCGCGAGGCTCGGTCGTTGTACATTTCGGCGGTGAAGAAATCCGTCTGGTTGCGGATCGAGTTCATGTCGTTGGTCAGGATGCCGCGCGCCAACGGGCTGAACACCGAAACGCCGACGCCCTGATCCACGCAGAACGGGATCATCTCGCGCTCTTCCTCGCGGTATGCGCAGTTGAGCTGGAGCTGCATGTTGATCGGGCGGGCCCAGCCGTGCTTTTCGCAGACCTTCAGGATCTTGGCGAACTGCCAGGTGAACATGGTGGAGACGCCGATGTAGCGTGCCTTGCCGGCCCGCACGAGGTCGTTCATCGCCTCCATGGTCTCTTCGACCGGGGTCTCCGTATCGAAATAATGCAGCATATAGATGTCGACATAATCGCTCTTCATGCGCGTCAGCGAGCCGTCCATCGCCTCGAAGACATGCTTGCGCGAATGGCCGCCATTGTTGACGCCCTTGCCGATCGCATAGCCGAGCTTGGTGGTGATGATCAGCTCTTCGCGACGCGTCAGACGGCGCAGTACGTTGCACACCACTTCCTCGCCCGCGCCGGCGGAATAGAAGTCGGCAAGGTCGATGAAGTTCACGCCGTTGTCGAGCGCATGGCCGATGATCGGCTCGCTTTCACCTTCATCGAAAATCCAGGGCTTCCAGTTCTTGGAGCCCATGTTCATCGTGCCGAGGCAGAGCCTGGAAACCTTGAGGCCGGAGTGGCCGAGACGGATATACTGCATTCTTTCAGACTTTCGGATGGAATGTTGGGAGGATCAGTCGCCGAAATAGACCCAGACGCCCTTGGTCCGGGTGTAGGAGGAGAGCGAGTGCACGGCCATTTCCTTGCCCCAGCCGCTTTCCTTGAAGCCGCCGAAGGGACTGGACAGCCCGTAGCAGCCGTAGCGGTTGACGAAGACCATGCCGGCATCGAGCCGTTCAGCCATGCGGTGCGCCAGCGTCACATTGCCGGTATAGACGCCGGCGGCGAGGCCATAGGCCGTATCATTGGCAAGCGTCACCGCCTCTTCCGCCGTCGAGAAGGGCGTGCAGGAAAGCACGGGCCCAAAAATCTCCTCCTGCACGATGCGGGCGGTCTGCGGCACGTTGGAGAAGATGGTGGGGCGAATGAAAAGGCCGGCGGCGTTTTCGCCCGCGCGGTCGTGGCAACCGCCGGCGACAAGCTCGGCCTCGTTTTTGCCGATCTCGATGTAATCCATGATGCGACGGAACTGCGCCTCGTTGCACTGTGGACCCTGCTGGGTTTCCGCCGCCAGCGGATCGCCGCAGCGCACGGCCTCCGCCTTGGCGATCAGCCGTTCCATGACGTAATCGTAGATGCCCTTCTGGATGAGGAAGCGCGTCGGCTCCGAGCACTTTTCGCCCTTGTGCGAGAACATCACGGTGAAGGCGCGGTCGATCGCTGCATCGAGGTTCGGCGTGTCGTCGAAGAAGATGCAGGGCGACTTGCCACCGAGTTCCAGCGTCACGGCCTTGAGGTTCGAAACGCCGGAATTCTGCACGATCTTGCGGCCGACCACCGTCGAGCCGGTGAAGGAAACCTTGTGCACGTTGCGGCTCAGCGTGAGGTGGTTGGCCGCCTCGCCATCGGTGAGCACGAGGTTCAACAGGCCCTTCGGCAGGTCGAGATGGCGGTCGATCAACTCGAAGAGATAGAGCGTGGCAAGCGGGGTGAATTCCGAGGGCTTCATCACCACGGTGTTGCCCATGGCGAGCGCCGGCGCGATTTTAAGGCTCGCCTGGTAGAGCGGGAAATTCCACGGTGCGATGAGGGCGCACACACCGACCGGCTCCTTCGAGGTGAAGTTCAGAAAGCCGTCCTCGACCGGAGAGACCTCGCCGTAATACTTGTCGGTCCAGCCCGCATAATATTCGAAGATATCGGCACAGGTCGGGATGTCGTCGACCAGCGCCTCGGCATAGGTCTTGCCGTTGGCGAGCGATTCCAACAGCGAAAGTTTCTCGACATTCTCACGGATCAACCGGGCGATGGCGTTGAGCAGATCCGCCCGCGTTTTGCGCGAGGTCTTGCGGCTCCACACCTCGCTGCGATGGCAGCGGTTGGCGGCGACTGCCGCGGTTTCGACCTGGTCGGCATCGGCAAGCGGGATTGTGCAAAGCGGTTTACCGGTCGCCGGGTTCATCACCTTCCAATCGGCGCCCGCGCCGCGAACCCATTCGCCGTCGATATACTGCTTCTTTTCCGCGGTCAGCCAGCGCTGAGCCCAGGCGCGTTCGGTTTCCTGCAACATGTCCTTCATGCCTTGTTTTGGGAGAGAGTGGGTATGGAAAGGATCAACCGGCTTCAGCTTCGGCCACCTTGCGGCGCACGAAGGCAAGGTCACCCGCCGCCTCCTTGGCGACGAAGGAGGCATGGCTGTAGCCCTTTAATTGTTTGAGCCGGATCAGCGACGGCAGCAGGCTGGTGGCATTGTCGGTATTGCGCGCCACGTCGGGACGCATGCCTTCCACGCAGTTGCGCCGGAGGGTAGAAACCCCCGCTTTCAGGACGGCGATCATGTCGAGAAGGCCGGTGATGACCACGGCTTCCCAGGGGTTATAGTCCATTTCGCCATGATCTGCGGTCATGACCACCGCGGCCGCACGGCCGCAGGCCATCATGCCGCATTGCACCATGAATTCCGGGATCGTCGGGTTGACCTTGCCCGGTATGGCCGACGATCCCGGCTGCACCGCCGGCAGGCGGATCTCGCTGAAGCCGCCATGCGGGCCCGATGCCATCAGCCGCAGGTCTTTAGCGAAGCGGATTAACGTGCGCGCGGTCTGATCGAGCGATCCGGCAAGCGCCACGAGACGGTCATGCGCCTGCGAGGCTGCAAAGAGATTTTCGGTGCGCGTAAGCTCTGCAGAGAAGCCGGCTTTTGCAAGTTGCCCGTTCAGGACGGGAATGATGTGCGTGAAGAAGTCAGGATCACAATCGTTGGAACGACCGATGATGTTGCCACCGAGGCTGATGTGGCGCAGCCTCTCGGCATCCTGTGCGGCACGCGCGAGATTGATGCGCAGGCAGGCGGCGACGCCGCCGAGATAGTCTTCGAAACCGATGTCCACCGCGTCTTGAAGGCAGGTGCGGGCGAGTTTTCGCAGCGGCGCCCATTCAGCGCCAAGCCGGTCGAGATCGGCCGCAAGCCCTTCAATTTCCTTGGAAAGTCCTTCGAAAGCGGTGAGCGCTGCGATGTGGCAGGCGGTCGAAAGGCAATCGGCCGTGGAATGATTGAGGTTGACATGGTCGTTCGGGTGGATCGGTGCGTAGCTGCCATAGGCCGCGCTGAAACTTTCGGCGTTGGCGATGTTGGCCAGCACTTCGTTGATGTTCATGTTGAACGAAATTCCGCCGCCGCCATGAAAGGCGTGAACCGGGAAAGCCTCGGGACGGGGCTTGGCCAAGAGACCGTCGACCGCGCGGATGATCGCCTCGCCGAGGGCCGCCTCGATTGCGCCGGTTTCGATATTGGTGCGCGCCGCCGCCTTCTTGACCTGCAGCATGCCGTCGAGCAGCAGCGGGTAGTCGGAGAACCGCGCAGCGCCGCCGAGCGGATAGAGTTCGACCGCCCGCTGCGTCTGAATACCGTAGAGCGCCGACGCCGGCACAGCATACGCGCCGATACTGTCGACTTCCTGACGGGTCGGGGGATGGTCTGGGATCATGAATGCCGTTCTCCTCTCCAGCGGGGCGCATAGATCGGGTATTCGGCGATGCCTGACAAACGACTATCGCGCAGAGGTCATTCCTAAAACTCATATCAGTCGTACGGTCTTGCCTCTGTCGTTTTGCCGCCTCCCGACCGGCTATCCTGCCGGCGATCTTCACGTATGATGGCGGACGCAACATCATTCGAGAGGGTCATGCGAAGGCTTCCCGGGTTATCGGCAATGCGGGTGTTCGAGGTGGTCGGCCAGACCCGCAGTTTCACGCGGGCGGCCGAGCGGCTGAACCTGACGCAGAGCGCCGTCAGCAAACAGATCAAGAATCTCGAGGACGAAGTCGGCGAGGCGCTGGTCATCCGCCGCCACCACCGGCTCGAACTGACACCCGCAGGTGCAGCACTGCTCGAGACCATCCAGCAGGCGTTTCACAACATCGAGATGTCGCTGCGCGGCATTGCCGAAAAACAGAACCACAACCGGCTCCGGATCAACGTGCCGCCGACCTTTGCCAAGCGCTGGCTGGTGCCGCGGCTGGCGAGCCTCAAGGCCAGCCTGCCGGAGATCGATATCAGCATCGGCACCGCGCTTGCCGATACACTCGCCGAACGGGGCCTGCTCGACTGCGCCATCCGTTTCGGCGACGGCGAATGGCCGACGCTCGATTCCAGCCTTCTGATGAGCGAGAGGCACATCGTTGTCGCCGCACCGTCGCTGCTTGAAGGAAAGCTGCTCGCCACGCCCGGCGACCTCGCGCAGTTCACCTTCCTGCATGTGCTGGCCTCGCCCGACCAGCGCTACCGCACCTGGCGGCACTGGCTGGATGCCGCCGGATTTCCCGAACTCGACACCAACCGGGGGCTGGAGTTCGATGTGCTGGATCTTGCCATCGAGGCTGCGCGCTGCGGGCTTGGCATCACCATCGCCGACCGTTCCATGGTGGCAAGTGACCTTCGGACGGGAACGCTGAAACAGCTCTTCGACATCACGGTCGAGGGGCATGAATCCTACTGGTTCGTCACCCGCCCGCAGACCGCCATCCCACCCAATGTCCAGGCTTTTCGCGCTTGGCTATTGCGGGAGGCCGCTGATTGAAGCGCAAGCATTCCTTCGGGGAATGCTACACCCGAAAATTACTCGTTTGTGCATTCTCGCCCAAGCGCATTTGGTGGCGCATAGCGAACGGCTAGGGAGAGAGGCCGTCCCGTCGATTGTCAAGGTTCTCTCCTTCGGCCGCCCCGTCTCTTCCGACCGGCGGCCCGCCGAGGTGAGTGACCATGAGCGAGTATCGCAATTTCTACGCCGGCCGTTTCGTCGAAGCGTCTTCTCCCAAAAGAATCGATGTCAGGAACCCGGCGACGGGAGAGGTCTTCACCTCCGTGCCCGCGGCAAGCGAGGCCGATGTGATCGCCGCCGTCGATGCCGCCCGGACAGCGCAGCACGCCTGGCGTGCCCTTCCTGCCATCGAGCGCGGCAATGCCTTGCGGCGTCTTGCCGATACCCTCATCCAGCGCGCCGAGCGGATCGGTACGGCACTCGCCGCCGAATCCGGCAAAAGCCTGGCGGACGCGACCAGCGAGGTTGTCTACGGCGTTGAACTGATGCGCTACCACGCCGAATGGGCACGCCGCATCGAGGGAGAGGTCATCGAAAGCGACAATGCCGCCGAAACGCTTCTCCTGCGCCGCGAGCCGATCGGCGTCGTCGCCTGCCTCATCCCCTTCAACTACCCCATCTACACGCTGGTGCGAAAAATCGCGCCGGCGCTGATTGCCGGCAATACCGTCGTCGTGCGGCCAAGCAATAACACGCCGGCCTCCGCGCTGGTCTTTGCCGAAGCGGTGCTGGACGCCGATCTCCCGGCCGGCCTCATCAACATCCTGACCATGGATCACGACGTCGCCCGCGTGCTCTCCACCCAGCCGGCGGTCGGCATGATCACGCTGACCGGAAGCGTCGGCGCCGGCCAGATCGTGCTCGACTATTGCAAGGCCAACATCGCGAAACCCTCGCTCGAACTCGGCGGCAAGACGCCCGTCATCGTCGAGCCGGATGCGGACATCGACGCCGTGGCTGCGGCCATCGTTGCCGCGAAAACCACGCATTGCGGCCAGGTCTGTACCAGTGCCGAGCGCCTCTATGTGCATGAGAGCGTACACGATGACCTGCTCGTCAAGCTCAAGGCGGCCTTCTCGGCCCGCGCCTTCGGCAACCGTTCGCAGGATGCCTCCCGCATGGGCCCGCTCGCCAATGAGACATCGCGCCAGCGCATCCACGCCATGGTGGAGCGCGCCCGCGCTGAGGGTGCCACCGTCGAGGCCGGCGGGTACCTGCCGGAGGGCGATGGCTACTTCTATCCGCCGACGCTTCTTTCCGGTTGCCGCCAGGACATGGAGATCGTGCGCGAGGAGGTGTTTGGTCCGGTACTCGCCGTGCTCTCCTATGCGGAATTCGACGATGCGCTGGCACTGGCGAGTGACCACCAGTTCGGCCTCAGCTCGGTGCTCTTCACGGAAAACTACCGCAAGGCCATGCGCGCCGCCGCGACCATCGAGGCTGGCGAACTCTATATCAACCGTTTCCCGGCCGATCCCTACCAGGGGTTCCATTCCGGCTGGAAGAAATCCGGCCTCGGCGGCGACGACGGCAAACACGGCATGCTGGAATTCACCCAGACCCGCCTCGTCATCCTGAAACACTGATCCACCCTATCGACCGGCCGGCCCAAGAGGGCCGGCGAGGAGGAGAACACCGTGAGCACCACCCTTGAACCCGCTGCCGCGACGGCCGTGGGCGAACGCGGGCGCTATCTGCAGCTTGCCCTGATCGTCATCGCCGCCGGCGCGATCTATCCGATCCTCTATCTGCGCCAATCCTACCAGACGACGATGCTGGAGGTGCTGCACCTGACGAATATCGACCTCGGCGTGCTCTATTCGATCCTCGGCACCGCCTTCCTCGTCTGCTACCTGCCGAGCGGCTGGCTGGCCGACCGCGTGCAGCCACGCCTGCTCATTCTCTTCTCCATGGTCGGCACCGGCCTTCTTGGCCTGTGGTATGCAACGCTGCCAGGCTACAGCGCGCTCATCGCCATCTATTGCGGATTCGGCGTCACGACGGGCCTCACCTTCTGGGCGGCGACGCTGAAACAGGTCAACCTCATCGCCCATGCGGACGAACAGGGGCGCTTCTTCGGCATCCTTGATGGCGGGCGAGGCCTCGTCGAAGCGCTGCTCGCCAGCGTCGCGATCGCCCTCTTCGTCTTCGTTTCCGAAACGCGCGGTGCCGGGCTCGCCAGCGGTTTTCGCGACGTTGTGTTGATGTATGCCATCACCTGCATCATCGTCGGTCTGGTCTATTTTGTGGTCTCCAAACCGGACACAACGACTACAGCGACGCGGGAACGCAAGGTGCGTGAAACCAGCTTCCTTTCCGACGTCAAAGCATTGCTTTCCATCCCCGAAATCTGGCTGGTCGCCGCCATCATCTTCTGCGGCTACCACGTCTTTCTCGCCACCTACAGCTTCTCGGCCTACTTGGAAGAAGGCGGGTTCGGCATTTCCGCCGCCATGGCCGGCTTCATCGCCATGCTGAAACTCTGGCTGCGCCCGGTCGGCGGCATCGGCGGCGGTTTCCTCGGCGACCGTTATTCGAAGGGTCGCGTGCTGCTCATCGCCTTCCTGCTTTCGGCGGCGAGCCTGATGGGTATGGTCCTGTTGCCCGGCACCGGCTCGACACTGGTACTGATTGGCCTCATCCTCTTCGTCGGTCTGCTGACCTATGCGATCCGCGGGCTCTACTGGGCGATCCTCGACGATTGCAACGTGCCACCCCACGTCACCGGCCTTGCCATCGGCATCATCTCGCTCGTCGGCTATGCACCGGATACCTATCTGCCGCTGGTCAACGGCTATCTTTCGGACCGCTATCCAGGCCTTGCCGGATACCAGTTCTACTTCAGCTATATTGCCGCCATCTGCCTCATCGGCGCGGTTACGACCGTGATCCTGATGGCCCGTCTCAAGCGAAAGGGGTAATCCATGAAACTCGTCTCCCTCAAGACACATGTCGTCGCCGTGCCCCCGCCGCATATCGGCGGCATGTACTGGATCTTCGTCCGCCTCCAGACCGCTTGTGGCATCGAAGGCGTCGGCGAGATCTACGCGACCTCCTTCCATCCGAGTGCGATGACCGCGCTGATTGACGACGTCTTCGAGCGCCATCTCCTTGGACACGATCCACACCGCATCGAACGCTTCTGGCGTTCGGCCTATTCCAGCGGCTTCACCCAGCGGCCCGACCCGACCATGATGGGCATCGTCTCCGGGCTCGAAATCGCCTGCTGGGACATTATCGGCAAGGCAGCCGGCCGGCCAGTCGCCGATCTCCTCGGCGGCACGGTGCACGAGAAGCTGCGGGCCTATACCTATCTCTATCCCATCAACGCGGCCGGCGAATACGATTACAACGATCCGGATCTTGCCGCCGAATGGGCGGTCAAGATGGTCGACATGGGCTTTTCGGCGGTCAAGTTCGATCCCGCCGGCCCCTACACCAACTATTCCGGCCACCAGCTTTCCCTCGGCGTCATGGACCGCTGCGAGGAATTCTGCCGCAAGATCCGCGAGGCCGTGGGTTCCAGCGCCGACCTGCTGTTCGGCACGCACGGCCAGATGGTGCCCTCGTCGGCGATCCGCCTCGCCAAACGCCTCGAAAAGTACGATCCATTGTGGTTCGAAGAGCCCGTGCCACCCGGCCAGGAGGCCGCCATGGCCGAGGTCGCCCGCGCGACCTCCATTCCCGTTTCGACGGGCGAGCGGCTGACCACCAAATACGAGTTCCAGCGCGTGCTGGAAACCAAGGCCGCCTCCATCCTGCAGATGAACGTGGCGCGCGTCGGCGGGCTGCTCGAAGCCAAGAAGATTGCCGGCATGGCCGAAGCCCACTACGCCCAGATCGCACCGCATCTCTACAACGGCCCGGTTGGCGCGGCGGCGAGTATCCAGCTTTCGGCGGCAACGCCCAATTTCCTCATCCACGAGGCGATCGTCGATTTCTCCGGCTTCCACGCCGAGGTGCTGAAGACCGGTCTCACCGTCGAGGACGGCTACATCATCCCCTCGCGCGAGCCAGGCCTCGGCATCGAGCTCAACCTCGACGTCGTCGAGCGTCACACGCCCTATACGAGCGAGCGTTTGCACCTGCAGATGGACAGCCAGCCCGCCGACGTGAAGGCATTTTCACCCGCGCGTGGTTGAGGAGAGGGGCATGACCTACGACTATATCATCGTCGGCGCCGGCTCGGCCGGGTGTATCCTAGCCAGCCGCCTCAGCGAGAACGGCAAGCACACGGTCCTCGTCGTCGAGGCCGGTGGCAACGACAATTCCTTCTGGTTCAAGATCCCGGTCGGCTATGCGCGCAGCTACTACAATCCGCGCGTCAACTGGATGTACAACAGCGAGCCGGAAGCCGAATTGAAGGGTCGCAACATCTACGTGCCGCGCGGGAAGGTGCAGGGCGGCTCGGGCTCGATCAACGCCATGATCTTCGTACGCGGCGCCCGCGAGGATTTCGACGACTGGGCGCGCGCCGGCAATCCCGGCTGGACCTATGAAGAGGTCCTGCCCTATTTCCGCAAGCTGGAAACCCATGCGAACGGTGCCTCCTCCTGGCATGGCGGCGACGGTCCGATCCACATCACCCCCATGCGCGGCATGACGCACCGCATCACCGACGCCTTCCTTGAAAGCTGCCGCACGCTCGGCCTGCCGATGAACGCGGATTTCAACGGTGCCGACATCGAGGGCGCTGGCGTCTACGACGTCAACACCAACCGCGGCCAGCGCTCTCATTCAAGTGCCGAATACCTGCGTCCAGCGCTAGGCCGTGCCAACCTGACGATCGAACGCAACACGCAGGTCGAGCGACTGACCTTCGCCGTGGACGGCCGCATCACCGGCATCGAGGTCCGTCAGGACGGACAGAAACGCACCTTCATTGCCCGCCGGGAAGTGATTCTGGCGGCCGGTGCAGTCGGCAGTCCGCAGATCATGCAGCTCTCGGGACTTGGCGACGGGGATATGCTGAAATCGGTCGGTCTCGACGTGCGCCGGCATCTGCCCGCCGTTGGGCGGAACATGCAGGATCATCTTTGCGCCAGCTACTACTATCGCGCGACGATCCCAACCCTCAACGACGAATTCGGCAGCCTCTTCGGTCAGGCGAAGCTCGGCCTCCAGTATCTCCTGACCGGCAAGGGCCCCTTCGCCATGAGCGTCAACCAGGCGGGCGGCTTCTTTCGCGGCGCCGAGGACGAGGCGCAACCGAACATCCAGCTCTATTTCAACCCACTCTCCTATCGCATTCCCAAGGATCCGAAGGCGGGGCTGAAGCCGGAACCCTATCCGGGCTACCTGATCTGCTTCAATTCCTGCCGGCCGGCAAGCCGGGGCAACATCACGATTACCTCCGCCGATCCGCTCGCCGCCCCGGCAATCCACCCGAACTACCTTTCGGCCAACAAGGATGTCGAGGAAGTGGTGCAGGGAAGCCGGTTGGTGCGGAAGATTGCCGCCGCCGCGGCCCTGTTCAGCGTCACCGCCGAAGAGGTCTCCCCCGGCCCCGACCTCAACAGCGACGAAGCATTGATCGACTATTTCCGCGAGAATTCCGGCTCGATCTATCACCTGTGTGGCACCTGCGCGATGGGCCCGGATCACGAGACGTCGGTGGTCGATGCCCGGTTGAAGGTGCACGGTGTCGAGGGCTTGCGCATCGTCGATGCCTCGATCTTCCCCAACATCACCGCCGGCAATATCAACGCGCCGACCATGATGGTGGCGGAAAAGGGTGCCGATCTCATCCTTGAGGATGCGGCCTAGGAGAGGCGCGGCTTGGAACCCAGTTGCGCCAACGCAACGGCATCATCGACGCTGTAGCTGAGACAATCCACCAGAGCAGGCGCGGCGAGTGCTATGAAATCGCGCACCCGGTCGTGGACGCGCGCATAGTGGACCGTCCTGCCGCTCGCGCGGAGCATCGCATCGAATTCGAGCAGCGCGTCCAGCGCCGTGCTATCGAGGTCAAAACTTTCTTCCAGGCTGACAACGAGGATATGCGTTGCAGGCTCTTCGCGGATGCGCGCCGCGATGACGTTCAGGACCGCATCCGCATTGGCGAAGAACAGCGGCTGCGCCGGCCGCCAGATGGCTATTCCGGCAATGGGCCTTGCGTCGGCATGGCGGGCGATGTCGACGAAATCGTGCCCCTCGCCCAGGCGGCCGAGGCGAGCGACATAGGGTGTCGCCAACCGGCGCAGGAGAGCGGCCAGCGACAGAGCGACGGCAAACAGGATGCCGTCCAGGACCCCGAAGGCGATGACGCCGCCCGCCGCGCCCAGCGCGATGAAGACGTCACGGTTGAGCGTCCGCAGGCGCAGCAGCGGGCGTGGATCAAGCGCATGGGTCAGCGCCGCGATGACCACGGCCGCCAAAACGGGCTGGGGAAGGCTGGCGACGAGATCCCCAGCGAAGACAACAATCAGCACAAGCCCGACGGCCGCGATCATGCCGGTCATGCGAGTTTGCGCGCCGGCGGCTTCACTTGCCGCACCCGCCGAAAAGCCGGCGCCGACCGGCATTCCCTGGACAAGGGCGCTCGTGAGATTTGCCGCGCCGAGCGCGAAAAGCTCACGATCTGCCGTCACCGTGTCGCCATCGCGTAAGGAGAGCGACCGGATCGTGCCCCAGGACTCAGCAAAGAGGATGAGCACCATGGGCAGTGTATAAGGCAGGAGACCGGCAATCTCCTGCCACCGCACTGCCGACAGGGCCGGCCATGTCAGCGCCAACGGCACCGCGCCGACCAGGGCGACGCCGTGATCGTGCAAATCGAGCAGCCGCGCCGCCGCGATTCCGGCCCCAAGCACCAGGAGAGCACCGGGAAGAAACGGCAGGCGCCTGAGCAGCAACAAGGCCGCAAGCGCCGTAAAACCGACCAGAAGGCTGGGAACATGCCACTCCGGCCATCCAGAGAAAAACGAGTACACCTGCTGCAGCACATTCGCGCCTGCCGCCGGCATGCCGGCCATGGCCGGAAGCTGCCGCAGGATGATCGTCACAGCCAGGCCGAAGGCAAACCCCCGCAGAACCGGCCGTGACACGAAACCGGCCAGGTTGCCGAGCTTCAGCAGGGAAGCGAGGAGAAACAGCAGACCGACGCAGGCCGCAATCAGCGTGACGAGCACTGTCTTGTCGGCGATCGCCCCCGGAACAGCCGCCAGCATGGCGGCAAGGATCGCCGCGGACGACGATGTCGGGGTGACGATCGCAAAGCGGCTTTTCCCGAATGCGCCATAGATCAGGCAGCCGACGATCGCGGCCATGATCGCCCGTTGCGGCGCAAGGCCGGCAATGCCCGCATAGGCGACGGCCTCGGGAAACATCAGCCCCGCCACGGACAGGCCGGCAATCCAGTCCCTTGCGCGTATCACAGACATCGGCCATCCCGGTTCAAAGGCCCGACCTTACCCCGGTATGGTACGCCTTTGAACGGCCCGACCGGGTTTTCAAAGGTGAAAAAACGGCTCGCCGCGCCCCCCGCAAGGACGATCTGTGAAAAGGGGCAGACTGCCTGATATTTGCCACAAGCTGGGCGAGTATGCGGCCCTGAAACCAAGGCTGGGTGACCCATGTCGGATGAGAGCTTTGCGGTGAATGAAGATCGGTCATCGCGTTTCGTGCGACTGTTCTTGACATACAGGCTTTATCTCCTTGCCGCAGCAAGCCTGCTCGTCTTTGCGCTCGTTGCCCTCGGCCTCTATCGGCTGACGGCGGAGGTGCGCTACGAAGATGTTCTGGCCGCGCTCTCGGCAACCGCCTGGAGCGCCATCGCCATGGCCATGCTCTTCACTGGCCTCAGCTTCCTCGCTCTGATCTTCTACGACGCCAACGCCCTTGACCATATCGGCCGGCGACTACCCTTCCCCGCCGTCGCGGTCACCGCCTTCATGGCCTATGCGGTTGGCAACACCGTCGGCTTCGGCCCACTCAGCGGCGGGGCGATCCGCTTTCGCGCCTACTCCCGGCTTGGCCTCGCGCCCGGCGAAATCGCCCGCGTCATCGCCTTCGTCACGCTTTCCTTCGGCTTCGGCCTGCTCGCCGTCAGCGCGCTTGCGACGCTCGCCGTGGCGCCGCGCGTCGCAGGCATCCTCGGCATCGAGTCCTTCTGGCTGCGCATCCTTTCGGTCTTTGTTCTCGCCGCACTGGCCGCCGTGTTCTATGCCGGTCGCAAGGGCCATGCGATCAACCTCAAGGGTTTCAGCCTGCGGCTGCCAGACAGCCGTACGACCTCACGCCAGTTCCTCGTCTCGGCCTTCGATATCGCGGCGGCCGCATCGGTTCTCTACGTGCTGCTGCCCGATACCCATGTCGGCTGGCCGACCTTCCTTGCCGTCTACGCCGTGGCGATCGGCTTCGGCGTGCTCAGCCATGTGCCCGCCGGTCTCGGAGTCTTCGAGGCGGTGATCATGGCGGGACTGTCCAATGCCATCGGCATCGACCAACTGCTCGGCAGCCTCGTGCTCTACCGGCTGATCTACTACGTGCTGCCGCTGCTGCTGGCGACCGGCCTGCTGCTGATCACCGAAATGCGGCAACTGGCAATGCGGCCGGGCGTGGCGGAAGCGGCGCAGCTCGCCGGCAGGCTGGCACCGGCGCTGATCTCGACGCTCTCGCTACTGCTCGGGGCGATGCTGATTTTTTCGAGCGTCGTGCCGACGCCGGGCTCCGACCTCGATTTCATTTCCAACTACTTGCCGCTGCCGATCGTCGAGGGCGCGCATTTTCTCTCGAGCCTCATCGGGCTGCTGCTGGTCGTTGCGGCGCGCGGGCTTGGCCAGCGGCTGGACGGCGCCTGGTGGGTGGCGCTCATCGGCGCCTGCGTCGCCTTCGCCTTTGCCTTTCTCAAGGCGATCGCCCTGTTCGAGGCGGCGCTGCTCGCCCTCTTCATCCTGACGCTGCTTGCCAATCGCCGCGCTTTCGATCGCCACAGTTCTCTGCTGCGCCAGGCGCTCGGCCCCTCCTGGCTGGCCGCCATCGCCGTCATTCTCGTCACCGCCTTTGTCATCCTGCTCTTCGTCTACCGCGACACCGACTATGCGCACGAACTCTGGTGGCAGTTCGAATTTTCTGAGGAGGCTCCGCGCGGCCTGCGCGCGCTGCTCGGCCTTGCCATCGCCGCCTCGGTAATCGCGCTTCTCAGCCTGCTGCGACCGGCACATTATCGCACGCAAGGCCCGACAGAGGCGGAGCGGGAGCAGGCCGTTGCGGTAACCATGGGCCAGGATATGGCCGACGCCAACCTGGTGCGCATGGGCGACAAACGGCTGCTGTTTTCGCCATCCGGCAAGTCCTACATCATGTACGGCATCCATGGCCGCTCGTGGATCGCCCTTGCCGATCCTGTCGGGCGGGAAGAGGAATTCGCCGAACTCGTCTGGCAATTCGTCGGCGCCGCGCGGGCCGGCGGCGGACGGGCGGCCTTCTACCAGATCTCTCCGGTCCTGCTCTCGGCCTGCGCCGATGTGGGCCTGCGTGCCTTCAAGCTCGGCGAACTGGCGCTCGTTGACCTCGCCCGGTTCGAGATGAAAGGCAGCGGCTTTGCCAATCTCCGGCAATCCTACAATCGCGGTCTTCGTGATGGGCTGACCCTGTCCATCGTGCTGCCGGATGGCGTCCATGCCATCCTTTCCGATCTCAGGACCGTTTCCGGCGATTGGCTCGCCCATCACAACACCAAGGAAAAAACCTTCTCGCTCGGTGCTTTCGAGGATGCCTATGTGCTTTCGCAGCCCGTCGCCGTGGTGCGGCTCGCCGGGCGCATCGTCGCCTTCGCCACGCTGATGGTGACGGATACCAAGGCGGAGGCGACGGTCGACCTGATGCGGTTTTCCCCCGAGGCCCCGAAGGGCACGATGGATTTCCTCTTCGCCAGCATCCTCGAGTATCTGCGCGGCGAAGGCTACCGGCAGTTTAATCTCGGCATGGCGCCGCTGTCAGGCATGGCGCGGCGCGAGGCGGCCCCGGTCTGGGACCGTCTTGGCGGCACGCTGTTCGAACACGGCGAACGCTTCTACAATTTCAAGGGCTTGCGCGCCTTCAAGGCAAAGTTCCATCCCCGATGGGAGCCGCGTTATCTTGCGGTGTCGAACGGCACGAGCGCCGCACTTGCCCTGATGGATGTGACCTTCCTCATCGGCGGTGGCGTCAAAGGAGTGATTTCCAAATGAAGGTTTTCTATCGCCTTGCCACCCTCGGCCTCCTCGCCTGTTCCCTGCTTCCCGCGGCCGCGCAGGAAAAACCGCAGGCTTTTTCGACCGGCATGATCCCCGCCGATCACATCCTCATGCCGGACGGCACGCCCGGCGCGAGCGTCTTCCTGATCTCGGACGCCGCCGGATGGGGCAGCGACGAAGAAAAAATGGCGGCGGGGCTTGTCGCCAAGGGGGCTGCTGTCATTGGCATCGACTTTCCGACGTACCTCAAGACCCTGCAGGCCGATGTGGGTGATTGCGTCTACATGGTCTCCGACGTGGAAGCGCTCGCCCACCAAGTACAGCGCGCCGGTGGGGCGACACGCTACAACCCGCCGGTTCTCGCCGGCATCGGCGATGGCGGCGCGCTGGCGCTCGCAATGATTGCCCAGAGCCCCGCAGCGACCATCGGCGAGGCAATCGCCGTCGATCCCGCTGCCGGCATCCCGCTCGACAAGGTATTGTGCACGCCGGCGTC
This sequence comes from Shinella kummerowiae, assembly GCF_009827055.1. Taxonomy (GTDB): domain Bacteria; phylum Pseudomonadota; class Alphaproteobacteria; order Rhizobiales; family Rhizobiaceae; genus Shinella; species Shinella kummerowiae. The sequence goes on along the minus strand of NZ_WUMK01000010.1, from coordinate 142,192 downwards.
GAAGATGAAGGCGGACGGGCGCACCGTCTACAGCCTGGTGGACGGACCGCTGCCGGCCCCGGTCACCGTGTTTTTCACCAGCCTGGCCGATGAGGCTGGCCGCGACCATGTCACGGCGCTCAAGCAGGCTCATCCCGATATCGACGTGGAAGAGGAGACCGTCTCCGCCACGGATGCCCTCGGCCAAGTGCTCGCCGACCGGATTGATGCGGCCGGCGATACGGAGACGCCGCTCGGCCTGCCACTCACCATACTCAAGGCAACGCCGGCCTTCGATACCATGGCCGTGGTCTATTCCGGCGACGGCGGCTGGCGCGATATCGACAAGCAGGTGGCAGGTGCCCTGCAACAGCGCGGCATTCCCGTCGTCGGTGTGGATTCGCTACGTTACTTCTGGTCCGAGCGAAAACCGCAGGAAACGGCCGACGACCTCACCCGCATCATCGACGCGTTCCGCAAGGAATGGAACGTGCGGCATGTCCTGCTCGTCGGTTATTCCTTCGGAGCCGATGTCCTGCCGGCCACCTACAATTTGCTGTCGGCGGAAGACCAGGCGCGCGTGCCGCAACTCACACTGATGGCGCTTTCCCATCAGGTCGACTACGAGGTTTCCGTCGCCGGCTGGCTCGGGGTCGCCAGCGCTGGCGCGGCCGGCGACCCCGTTGCCGACATCGCAAAGATCGACGCCGGGCGGGTACAGTGCATCTATGGCACGGCCGAGGGCGACGACCCCTGCCCCACACTGACGTCCTCGGGCGTGCAATCGATCGGCATCGAAGGCGGCCATCATTTCGACGGCGACTACGAAGCACTGGCCGACCGCATCATCGAGGGCCTGAAGGCACGACTTCGGGAAAAATAGGGGCCGGGCCGCGGGCGAGAGAGCGTTACATCACCGGCGCCACACCGAACACAAATTCACACGGTGTGTGCGACATATTGAAATATTGGTGGTCAAAGCCGGCGGGGATGTAGAAGCCGTCGCGCGGGTTCAGTTCGAACCAGGCCTGGCCCTCGGCGTCCGGAATATGGATGTTGAGCACGCCCGAGACGACATAGAGGCATTCATCGCCGTTGTGGCGTTCGGTGGACGTGCGCTTGCCGCCCAGCACCGTTGTCTTGCCGACGGTCAACTGGTCTGTTGCACAGTAGAAGCCAGTATAGGCGCCTTGCGTCTCGGCATCGAGGCTCCAGAGCATATCGGCATCGCGCTTGGGATGGATGGTGCGAGCCTTGTTCTGCGCCTCCGCCTCCATCGGCCAGCGGCCCAGAAACTCCTGCTGGATATAGCGGTTTTCCGTGATCAGCGGTTTTGTACGGGCATAGGGGCCCGACGTGCCCTTGGCTGGCGGCGGGGCGAAGAACTCGAGCACGCGCACCTGTTCCTCGCCGAGGTTGAAGCCGTGGTGCCAGGTATCCTTGCGGAAGAACAGCGCCTCGCCCTGCTTGGCGATGCAGACCTCACCCGTCTCCGGATTGGCAAGCCCCAGCGTACCGCTGATCACGTAGAGCAGTTCATCCGCGCCGAAAATGGTGCGGAAAGCATCGGTATGCTTGAAGCAGCCGCCCGGTTGCATTCCGAAGACAATCTGGTGGATGTTTTCCGTGGAGGCATAGATCCAGTCATCGACGAGGCCGGCATTCTCCTCGCCCCAAAGATGGCGCGTCACGCCGGCATAGGGAATGTGGCTCGGTCGGTCGAAAACAGGGCGGGGGGAAGGCTTGTAGCCCATGGAAAACTCCTCGTTTTGAAAAATGGAGCGCTACGTTCCGGCGCTCTCGGGACGGGTGCGGCTGATAAGGCGGGCGATGACGGCCTGTTTCATGGCGGGGTCGAGATGCATGACGTTGAAGACCTCCGCCATCCACATGCCTTCGATGGCAAGACGGATGATCGTGGCCTCGACGGGGTCCAGGCCGTCCTGTTCGACGGCGGCCTGGCAACGGATATTCTGCTGGTGCACGATTTCCAGAAGATCGGGAAAATTCGACAGCGCCGCCGTGATACTGGCGCCGAGACGGTCGTATTGGTCGCCGGTGCTGGCCGCGCCGCCCATGGTGGCGGCGACATAGGCGCGCGTGTAACGGCCATGCGGCTCCTCGTCCTTGCCCTCAAGGCCGGAAAGGCCGGTCTCGAAGCGGTAGACGAAACGTTCGACCATGGCGCGCACCAGCGCGTCCTTGCTGGCGAAATGATAGAGGATGCCGCCTTTGCTGAGGCCGGTTACTTCCGCTACCTTATCGAAGGTGAGCGAGGAGACGCCTTCCTTGACGATGATCTCCTCGGCCGCGCTGAGGATGCGCTCCCGGGCGGTGCCACGTATTGCCATATCGAACTCCGATGCTGCTGCTGGTCTTCCCGCTATAGCTGCGAACTCTCGCGCAGGCGACCGACGATATCCGCCATCAGGGCAAGGTCCTGGCGGGAGTCGCCGAGCGTGGTCTTCGGCGTGGTGCCGTTGACGAGATGCTCGTGGAAGGCGCGTAGTTCGATGGCGAAGGGATCGGTATAGTTGGGCCCGAAGACCCGGGTTTCCGTCTCGGCGTCGGTCGAATCTGTCACCTCCAGCGAGGTCGGCAGGTTGCGGATATACGGCGTGTCGTAGCCGAAGCTGAGGCGACGGCGATCGGCATAGACCTCGATGCGGGCGTCGAAGCGCGCGACATTATCGATCAGCGCCTCGTAGATCGCGGTGAAGTGGCCGTAGTCGAAGAGTGCCACGATCTGCTCGCCGTTCTGCTTGTGATGGGCTGCGATCACCCGCTGCGGCAGACCGATCAGCTCGCGCATGGCCGAGAGGCTGTGCGAGGAGAGGCCGGTCAGCACCTGATAGGCGCGCATGAGGCCAGGGGACGCGTCCTTACCGGCGACATCGCGCAGCAGCGCCTCGGTTTCCGAGCGCGATTGTGCGAGAAAGTCCGCATCGAGATCGCGCGGGTAGAAAATGTTGCGGGTCTGCCGGATGAAGAACGGGCCTTCGCAGATAAGGTCGCGCACGCGCACGTACCGCAGCTCATCTCTTGCCGGCATCATCTCCTTGGCCTTGAGGAAGCTCGGCGAATAGCGCCGCATATAGGCAACGAAGACAAGACGGCCGGATTCCTTTGCCAGCGGCACGACATCGTCGATCTCGCCGAGCGTCAGGCAGGCGGGTTTTTCAAGGAAGACGTGTTTGCCGGCCCTCAGCGCCAAGTCGAGGTAGTGGCGGTGCGTCTGGTCAGGCGTCAGGATGAAGATGGCATCGATATCGGGCGCGGCAACCAGCGCTTCGGCACTCGCATAGGCACGGGTCGAATAACGCTCGGCGCAATGGGTCGTCAGGCTCGGCGAGACGTCGAAGACGCCGGCGACTTCGAACAGGTGCCGATGGTCGGCAAGGATCGGCAGGTGCATGAGCTGGCTTACTTCGCCAAGACCGATGAGACCGATACGGACGATACGCATGAAAGAACCTTTCTTACCCTTTAACGGCGCCGGCGGTGAGGCCGGAGACGATGTATTTCTGGAAGAGCAGCGCCAGCACGATCAGCGGCACCGTGACGATGGTCGACGCGGCCATGATCGCGCCATAGGGGAATTCGTAGCGGCTGGAGCCGGAGATCAGGGCGATCGCGACCGGTACCGTGCGGTTCTCGTCGGTCAGGATGAAGGTCAAGGCGAACAGGAATTCGTTCCACGAGGCGATGAAGGCAAGCAGCCCCGTGGAGATCAGCGCCGGCCCCATCATCGGCAGGAAGATGCAGCGCACGATGCGCAGCGGCGAGCAGCCGTCCATAATGGCCGCCTCCTCGATCTGCCGTGGCAGGTTGCGCATGAAGGTCGTCAGGACCCAGATGTTGAAGGGCAGCGTGAAGATCATGTAGGCGAAGATCAGCGAGCCCAGCGTGTTGTAGAGCCCGAGCCAGCGGATCATCTCGAAGAGGCCGGAAAGCAGGGCGATCTGCGGAAACATCGAGACGGCGAGGAACAGGAACATGATCGGCGAGCGGCCACGGAACTCAATGCGGCCGAGCGCATAGGCGGCAGCGATCGCAAGTCCCAGTGACAGCGCCACGACGGATGCTGCGACGATCAGTGAGTTCATCAGGCTGCGCAGGAACACACCGTCCGACAGGATTGCCTCGTAGTTGTTGAACTTCAGGTCCGGCAGGAAGGTGACGTCGAAGATTGCCTGGCCGGACTTCAGCGAGGAAGCGATCATCCAGTAGAAGGGAAACAGCGTGTAGAGCGCGACCACGCTGAAAAGCGCGTAGATTGCGAGGCGGTGAAGCCGTCTGTTTGTCGTACTGCGCACCATGTCACACCCCCAGGAGTCGGCGGTTGAGCCGGAAAACGGTCACGTAGACCGCGGTGACGATCGCGATCATCAGGAAGATCGCGGCACTGGCTGCCGAGCCGACGCCCATGTCCTGGAAATTGACCAACACCTCGCGGGCATAGATCGACACGGTCTTCGTGTCGTCGCTGTTGGAGGAGAGCACGAAGCTCAGGTCGAACATGCGCAGCGCATCGAGCAGCCGGAACAGCACAGCGACGGCGATGCTGGGGGCAAGAAGCGGCAGTGTCAGCGCCGTGAACTGCCGCCATTCCGACACGCCGTCGATCGAGGCCGCCTCATAGATGCTCTTCGGCAGCATCTGCAGCCCGGCGAGGATGAGCAGCACCATGAAGGGCGTGGTGATCCAGACGTCGACGGCGATGATGACCGGCATGACGAGATTAGGGTTCGCCGTCCAGGCAATGCCGTTGTCAATGAAGCCCATGAGCTTCAGGACATGGTTGAGGATACCGAATTGGTCATGCAGCATCCATTGCCACATGCGCGCGCTGACGACCACGGGAATGGACCAGGGGATGAGAATGACGGCGCGCATCAGTCCACGGCCGGAAATATGGGCGTTCAGGAGAAGCGCAATCGCCAGCCCCAGCGCAGTCTCGATCGACACCGAGATGACGGTGAAAAACAGCGTGTTGCGCACCGACTGCCACCAGAGCGGATCCTCGAATAGCGTGAAGTAGTTCTCAAAGCCGACATAGCCGTAGATGTCCGGCTCGGTGAGGAAGGCATCGGTGAAGGAAAAGAGGAAGGTACGCCCGAGCGGCCAAAGCGCGACCGCAAAGAGCACGACAAGGCTTGGCACCAGAAACAGCCAGGCCGTTCGCGCCCGTGTGGCATTGAGACCGATGCGCATCACACCCCGCGCCATGTCAGGCCCTCCCCGGAAGAAGCGCGCGGTCTTCCTTGTCGAAGACGTGCGCCCGCTCGTGTTTCCAGCCGACCAGCGTCGTGGCACCCGGGCGGATATCCGGCTTTCCCTGTGCCTTCACAACGATCGATCGGCCATCGCCGACGTTGAGATGGACAAGGGATTCTCCCCCAAGTGGCTCGACGAGCAGGACCTCGGCCTCCAGTGTCGCATCGCCGCCACCGAGCATCAGGTCTTCCGGACGGATGCCGAGCGTGACGTCGCCTGCATAGTCATAGGCAACGAGGTGGTGGCGCCGGCCGGAGAGCGACAGCACGCTTTCCTCTCCCTCGCGCGCCAAAAGACCGGGTAGGAAATTCATTCGCGGCGAGCCGATGAAGCTAGCGACGAAACGGTTGGCCGGACGCTCATAGAGCTCCATCGGCGTCCCGACCTGGGCGATATCGCCGTCTTTCAAAACGACGATGCGATCAGCGAGCGTCATCGCTTCCATCTGATCATGCGTGACGTAGACGGTGGTGGCCTTTACCTCGCGGTGAATGCGGGCGATCTCGACACGCATTTCCATGCGCAGGTCCGCATCGAGATTGGACAGCGGCTCGTCGAATAGGAAGAGTTTCTGCTGGCGTACCAGCGCGCGACCGATCGCAACGCGCTGCTGCTGGCCGCCGGAAAGCTGTGCCGGCCGACGCTCCAGCAGATGATCGATCTTGAGGAATTTCGCGGCCTTGACGACGCGTTCGCGGATTTCGGTGGCCGGAAGCCGGGCGGTCTCCAGCGCAAAACCGAGATTGCGCTCGACATTCATGTGCGGATAGAGCGCATAGGACTGGAAGACCATCGCAATGTTGCGCTTGGCCGGTGGAGTCTCGTTCATTCGGCTGCCGGCAATGCGCAGCTCGCCGTCGGAAATCTCTTCGAGCCCGGCGATCATGCGTAGCAGCGTGGACTTGCCGCAGCCCGACGGACCGACGAAAACGACGAATTCACCCTCGGCAATCTCGAGATTGACGCCGTCGATGACGGTCAGCGCGCCAAAACGTTTGACCACATTGATGAGATCTATACCGCTCATGGCCGGTCCATCCTGCTCGTTGTCTTGTGGGCCATCGCCGCCACCCCGATGGCGCAGGCCGTGTCACCGATGAGACTCGGCACGATCGGCATGTCCCTGGCGCCCTCAGCCCAGATGAATTGGCGCGTCAGCGCGGCGAGACGCGGTGTCACCTTGGGATCGCTGCCGATGCCGCCGCCGAGGACAAGCACGGCGGGGTCCAGCGTGTTGATGAGCTGGCCAAGATAGGAGGCGAGCGAGAGAAGCGCGTTGGAGACCATCTCGGCCGCTCGCGGATCCTTTGCTTCCGCCTCGAAAAGTGCCAGCGCCGTGGTATCCGGGCGAGCGATGACCGCGCCATAGCGCTCGCCGAGCGCCTTGCCACCCGCAAAAAGCTCTAGATTGTGCCGCACCGCCCGATCCTGGTTCGGCCCGTCGAAGGCGACGAGATCGCTGCCGGAGAAGTGGATGGCGAAGCCGCGCGCCCCCTCATAGGGCGCACCGCCGATGACCAGAGAATGGGACAGGCCGGTGGATATGGTGACATAGACGAAGGGGTCGACGTCCTTGCCTGCACCCATCCACCCCTCGGCGAAGGCGGCAGCCCGCACATCGCTGTCAATGTGCAAGGCACCATAGGTGCCGAGACGGCTGCGATAGTCGAGGCCACGCCAATCGAAATTCCAGGCCGAGGCCGGCTCGCCGTCGCGCGTCACGAGTTCCGGCAGGCAGATGCCGAGCGCGGTGGCCTCGAGTGCGTCTTTGCACGCGAGGCCCCGCATGGCCGCCGCCAGATCGCAGACGAGATCAAGGACTGCGGCGCCACCAGTCTGGCAGGGCGTCGCCTCGGTACGTTCGGCGACAACCGCACCATCCGAAAGCCGCACGATGCAAGCCTTCGTCTTGGTGCCGCCGACATCGATGCCGATCGCGTGTCGTGTCATGGCTCTGTCCTGGCCGCAGTATCGGCGTGCAGTTCGACGTTTTGGCATTCGATGGCGATCGTCGCCGGCCAGGAAGGATCATAGGTAGTCGCTGTCGCAAGTCGGCGGAAAGCCTCTCGCTTGCCTTCGCCCCAGACGATCATCGCGACCGACTTGGAGAGCGAGGCGATCGAGCCGATGCCGATGGTCAGGCCGTGAGTCGGCACCTCGTCGAGGCCCTGGAAATCCGGAAAGGTCGCGAGGTTGTCGCGCCGGGTCTGCTCGGCAAGCGTCACGATGCGCGAGCGGCTGTCGCGGGCCGAACCGGGTGGATTGAAGGCGATATGACCGTCGCCTGCGCCGGACGCCAGCAAGAAGAGATCGATACCGCCAAGGGCCGCAAGCTGTGCGTCATAGGCCTCGGGCGCGGCAATGGCGGGCATGATGAAGTTCACGTCCGGCAGATGCATCGCGTCGGGCAGCGCGCTGTTTATCCGGCCAACGATTTCCCGCTGACCAAAACCGCGACAGGAATAGTGTGCGGATGACGGAGGCAGGGAGAAGCCCGCTGGCCCAGAGAGCAAATATTCGTCCATCATCGCAATGACGAGGTTCGAGCAATCGACCGGGGCGGCGGCAAGCTGACGCTCCAGCGCGACATAGACCGGCATCGGGCTGCGCCCGCCCGGGCAGCCAAGCACATAGGGCCGGCCGGCCGCATTGGCGGTGCGCAGTTCGGCGAGGATACGGGCTGCGAGATGGTCCCCGATCGTGGCGGGGTTTCTATGGATCGCGATTTTCATCGACCGGCACGCCCCTGAAACAGAGAAGAAACGAAGGCGTAGTTGCGGGCGGCGATTACCTCGGGTGTATCCGGATGTTTCGGTGCAAGATCCTGCTCGACGACCAGCGGACCGTCGTAACCCTGCGCCAGCAGCGTATGCATGAAATCGGCGATATCCACGACCCCGCGATCAAGATCGGTCATGATGCCCTCTTCGAAGGCGCGGTCGCAGTGGATGTTTTCCGCCAGAACCTTCTCCCGGAAGGCACCATCGACATTCTTGAGATGGATGGCGTTCATGCGTGCGGCGTTGCGCAGGAAGAAGGCTTTGGGATCGGCCTTCCAGTACGCGTGGTGGCCGGTGTCAAGGCAGAGCCCGACCAACGCCGGATCCGTTTCGGCAAGCAGCCGTTCTATCTGATCTTCATGCTCGATGCAGGTGCCGACATGGGGGTGGAAGCTGAATTGCAGGCCATGTTCGCGCGCAATACCGGCGGCCATCATGGTCTGCTCAACGACAGTGCGCCAGCCGGCTTCATCGACGACGCCCATCTGGGCTTTCGGATAGAATTCCGACTCGTCCATCAGGATAAAATGTGTGCCACCCACGCTGGAAAGCAGGGCGCAAATCTGGTGTGCCTTGTCTGCCAGTGTCGCCGCCGTATCCGGGTCCGCCAGTGTGTGGACATGGGCCGCCGCGACCACCGAGAGGCCGCGGCGCTCAAGCTCGTGCGAAAGCACCTTTGCGTCGGTGGAAAAATAGCCGTAAGGGCCAAGTTCGGTATGCCGGTATCCGGCCGCAACGATGCGGTCGAGATAATCGGTCCAGCCGAGGTCGTTGCCAACGGGCCAATAGACGCCCCAGCAGCACGGTGCGATCGCGATATTCACTGTCTTTTCCTCGATATGTCGGCTTACCAGCCGCGCTTCTTCAGCCGCTCCAGATCGCTGCTCACCTTGGCGAGCGCATCCGGTGCGCTTTCCTTGCCGCTCAGCACGTTGTGAACGCCATTGAAGATGCGCTGCGAGACGCGGTTGTAGGAGGCACCCGTGACCTGCGAAGGCCGGGAAGCGCTTTCCGCATAGGCCTTTTCGGCGAAGCGCAACGAGGGGTTTTTTGCCAGGATTTCCGCGTCCTGATAGAGCGCTTTCAACGTCGGGCTATAGCCCTGCATGGCGCGACGCTTCTGTTCCTTGGCGTTGGTGAGATAACGAACGAGACTGACGGCCGCGTCGGTATCATCGGCGTATTTGGAAACGCCCAGCAGGCCGGCGCCGTAACAACCACTTGACTTTTCGCCTTCCGCGCCGACTGGCAAGGCCATGACGCCAACCTTGCCGAGCAGTGAAGACCCTTCCGCCTGGCTGGTACCCCAGACATAACCCCAGTTGCGATGGAAGACCGAATTGCCCGCCTCGAAGACGCCGCGGGAGCCTTCCTCGTCATAGTTCAGCACACCTTCCGGGCTGATGCCACCGATCCACGAGCGGGCAAGATCGAGTGCCTCGACAGCCTTGGGATTGTTGGCCGTAATGGTGCCGTCGGGCGCAATGAACGTACCGCCGCCATAGGAGGCAACCCATTCCAGCGCATCGCAGGTCAGGCCCTCATAGGCGCGGCCCTGCCAGACATAACCCCACATATCCTTGGTGCCGGCGGCACGCTCCTGTTCCTGGATGGACTTCGCCGTTTCGGTCAGTTCGGCCCAGGTTTTCGGTTCGGCCTTGCCGTATTTTTCGAGCAGGTCCTTGCGATAGAACATCAGGCCGGCATCGACGAACCATGGCATGGCAAGCAGCTTGCCCTCGATCGTCGAGTCGGCAAGCGCGGCCTCGAAATGCGCCGAAAGCTCTTCCTTCGGCACCTTCTCGTTCAGGTCGACAAGGTGCGAGGCAAGCGCACCGACCCAGATATTGTCGAGCGTCAGCACGTCGATATCGCCGGATTTTCCGGCAAGAAGCTGCTGGTACAGCGGCAGGGCTTCGCCCCAGTTCGCCGGCATCTTGTTGATCTTGACCGTGTTGCCGGTCTCTTTCGCCCAGGCCTCGGAGGCCGACTGGCACAATTCCAGCTCGGCACCGGCCGAACTGCAGAAGATCGACACTTCGGCCGCTGTGGCAGAGCCACCCCAAAGGACTGCGCCAACAAGCGCCGTCGTTCTCAGAAATCCATCCAATTGCACCGTGTTTCCTCCCAGAACGCGTTAAGCACAAGCAAATTACTATACCGTCTGGACGGTTTAGTAAAGATGCGAAAAACATTGAGCGGATGTGACGGATAGGGCTCGTTCTCGGTTGTCACCTCTCACTGCGCCGCCTGCCGCAGAAGCGATTGACAACAAATATTCCGACGATATCTTAAAAATATATTTTTGGAGTATCAGACCGTGCCCCTGCCGTCGAACACGAAAATGCGCTTGAGCGATGTCGCCTACCACGGGCTGCGCACTGCCATTATCAAGGCGGAGCTGCTGCCGGGATCGCCGATCGACGAGAAGGAATGCATGGAGCGGCTGGCTGTCGGCCGCACGCCGCTGCGTGAGGCACTGCAACGGCTGGCCCAGGAAGATCTGCTGCTCGCGGTTCCGCAGCGCGGCTATTTCGTGTCCTCAACCTCGGCCACCGACTTCTTCCAGCTCCAGGAATTTCGCCTTCAAGCCGAGCTCTGGGCGACGCGGCTCGCTGCTACGCGCATTAGCGATACACAGCTCGATTCTCTCGCTGCCCTGATCAAGGAGGCGCGCGCCGGTGTCGAAGCCAAGCGCATGGAGATCGAATGGCACCTCGGCATCGACGAGGAGATGCACAGGCTGATCGCCGAAGCGTCGGGAAATGCCTATCTCATGCAGGCTCTGACCCGCCTCTATGCGCTTTCGGTCCGCAGCCTCTATGTCTCCCGCATGCCCGTGGCGCTGCTGTTCGAAGACTTGCAGGACATGGTCGTGATCCATGAGGCACTCGCCGACAGGGATCCCGAACGCGCCGAGGCGGCGATGCGGGCGCATCTTTCCGTCAGTGCCACCAACCTTATCCGGCCGGTCGAATCCTCGTCCCGGCAGGTCCGTATGGAGGTCCGGAAATGATCGCCGCGCGCCGAGGCAACCTTCTGACACTGGCCCTTCTCGCCCCGTCCCTCCTCAGCGCAATCCTTCTTTTGGTCATCCCGATCTTGATCGTCATCGCCTTTTCCTTCGCCGAGCAGGATACCTATGGCGGCGCGAAATTCGGCTTCACACTGGCAAGCTACCAGGAGCTCTTCCAGGCGATCTACCTGCCGATCTTCCTCAATTCACTCCAACTCGCGGCCGTCTCCACCCTCGTCTGCCTGCTCGTCGGCTATCCGATCGCCTATTTCATTGCACTGCGCGCCGGGCGCTACGCCGGGCTGCTGCTGGCCCTTCTCCTCATTCCGTTCTGGATCGATTTCATCGTGCGCATGTCGGCCTGGATGGTGCTGCTCGGCCGCAATGGCACGATGAACAGCGCACTCGTCGGCCTTGGCTTCATCGAGCAACCGGTCCGCATGATCGGCACCTATCCGGCCGTGCTGGTCGGCATGCTCTACGCCTTCCTGCCGACGACCGTACTGCCGATCCACGCTGCATTGAACGGGCTCGACAAGCGGCTTCTCGAAGCGGCCGATGATCTCGGCGCCACGCCACTGCAATCCTTCTGGCGGGTGACGTTCCCGCTGTCGCTACCCGGTGTCATGGCGGCGATCCTCTTCGTCTTTGTGCCGGCCATGGGCGTCTATGCCATTCCGGTCCTGCTCGGCGGCGGCAAGAGCATCATTCTCGGCAACCTGATCGTCCAGCTCTTCCTCGATTTCCGCAACATGCCGCTGGGAGCCGCCGTTTCCGTGGTGCTGCTGGCGATCTCGTCCGTGATCATCGTCGGCTACATGCGCGTGCTGCGCTCGGTCGAGGAGGCACGGGCATGAAGAAGTTCATCGGTCTCTACGTTCCCGCGGCAACGCTCATCGGCTATGTCTTCCTCTTCGCACCGCTGGTGGTGCTGGTGGTCTACGCTTTCAATGCCGGCCGGACAACCGTTGTCTGGGAAGGCTTTTCGCTCGCCTGGTTCGCCGAAGCGCTCGGTGATCGCGGACTCCGTGCTGGCCTGAAGGTCAGCGTCATCGTCGCTGTCGCCGCGGCGGCGCTCGCCACCGCCATCGGCACCAGTGCGGCCCTTGCCGTGGTCAAGCGCCCGTTCGCTGGAAAAAACCTGTTTTCGACGCTGATGATCGCACCGCTCGTGCTGCCGGAAATCGTGCTCGCCGTCGGCCTGCTCGTCGCCACCGTCTGGACCGGCATTCCGCTCGGCTACGGCACGCTGATTGCCGGCCATGTGCTCGTGTCGATCCCGTTCAGCTTCCTCATCGTGCGGGCCGCCGCCTCCGGCCTCGATCCGCGCCTCGACGAGGCGGCGGCCGATCTCGGCGCCAATGGCAAGCAGGCGTTCCTGCGCGTGACGCTGCCACTGCTGGCGCCTGCCATTCTCTCGGCCTTCCTGCTCTGCGCGGTGATCTCCTTCGACAATTTCGTCATCTCAACGTTCGTGTCAGGTGTCGGTACCACGCCGCTGCCGATCCAGATCTACGCCACCCTGAAGACCGGCCTGACGCCGAAGATCAATGCGCTCGGCGCGATGCTGATCGCCGTCAACGTCCTCGTCATCATGGTCGTCATGGGGCGCTATCTCAGGACGATGCGCAAACCATCATAAGACCACCAACCAAGAAAAGGGGAATACAACAATGAACAACTGGAGAATCCTCCTTACATCCGCCAGCCTGCTTGCTTTGACATCGGCAGCATCGGCCGCCGAACTCAATATCTATGCCTGGTCCGGCGAAGTACCGCAGGAGATCGTCGACGACTTTTCGAAAGAAACCGGCATCACCGTGACCTTCGACACCTATGATTCCAACGAGACGATGATGGCGAAGCTGTCAGCCGGCGCCAGCGGCTACGACCTCATCGAGCCCAGCCAGTACACCGTGCAGGTGCTCGCAAAACAGGGTTTGCTGCAGGAGCTGGACCACGCCAAGATCCCGAACATCGGCAATCTCGGCGCGCCCTTCAAGGAGGTCTCCTACGATCCCGGCCAGAAATGGTCCGTGCCCTATATCTGGGGCACCACCGGTTTTGCCTATAACGAGGACTGCGTAAAAACACCGCCGACGAGCTGGAAGGCGCTGTGGGACCCGCAGTACGAGGGCCGCATCTACATGCTCGACAATATGCTGGCGGCTTACATTGCGGGGCTTCAGGTCAACGGCTTCGACGCCGGCACCACCAAGCCGGAGGAAATCGAGAAGGCGACCCAGTCGCTGATCGAGCAGAAGAAGGTGCTTGGCGGCTACAACAGCACGAACTACGGCGACCTGCTCGCGTCGGGCGAGGCCTGCGTCGTGCAGGGCTGGAACGGCTCGATTGCCCAGGTTACCGCGACCAATCCGAAGGTGAAGTACGTCATTCCGGATGAAGGCGGCTCGATGTGGATCGACGGTTTCGCCATTCCCACCTCCGCGAAGAATGTCGAAGAAGCCTACAAGTTCATCGACTACATCATGCGGCCCGAAGTCGCTGCAAAGGCGGCCAACCTGTCGAAATCGGCGACGGTGGTCGACAAGGCCAAGGCGATGTTGCCGAAGGATGTGGCGGAGAATGCCGCGATCTATCCGCCGGAAGACAAGCTGATGAAGGCGGACTTCATCCTGGATGTCGGTGACGCCACCAAGCTCTACCAGGACGGATGGACCAAGGTGAAGACCGCGCAGTAACGCGCCGGATCATCGGCGGCCGGGCGCAAGTCTCCGGCTGCCCTTCCCTTCCTCACCGAGTTACAGATGATATGCCGCCTGACATCATGACAGAGCCGGCCGGCGCAAGCCGTGTCGCCATCGAACTGATCGATATCCGCAAGGCCTTCGGTGCGTATGCCGCCATCGACCGGCTGAACCTCACCATAAAGGCGGGCGAGTTCTTCACCTTCCTTGGCCCGTCCGGCTGCGGCAAGACGACGACGTTGCGCATGATCGCCGGTTTCGAGGAGCCGACCTCCGGTCGCCTGCTGCTTGACGGCAAGGAGGTGACCGGCGTGCCGGCCCACCAGCGCAACGTCAACACCGTGTTCCAGAGCTACGCGCTGTTTCCGCACCTCAATGTCGGCGAGAATGTCGGTTTCGGCCTCTCGGTCAAAGGCGTTGCGAAGGATGAGATTCGCGAGCGGGTGAAGGCCGCGCTCGAAAGCGTGCATATGGCGCACGCCATCGATCGAAAACCTTCCGCGCTGTCCGGCGGCCAGCAGCAGCGCATCGCACTCGTCCGTGCGCTGATCAATCGGCCGTCTGTTCTGCTGCTAGACGAGCCCTTTGGTGCGCTCGATCTGAAGTTGCGACGCGAAATGCAGATGGAGGTGAAGGAGATGCAGCGCCGTCTCGGCATCACCTTCATCTTCGTCACCCACGACCAGGAAGAAGCGCTGACCATGTCGGACCGCATCGCGGTGATGAACAACGGCGTCGTCCAGCAGGTCGCTGGCCCGGTCGATCTTTACGAGCGCCCGGCCAACCGCTTCACCGCCGGCTTCATCGGCGACATGAACCTCATCGAGGCCCGCATTGCCGGCCGCACCGGCGACCGGTTCACTTTTGACGCCGCCGGTAGCCGGATCGATTTTCCCTGCGACTTGCCATTGCAGCCCGGCGACCCCTGCACGCTCGCCATCCGCCCGGAGGCGCTGCATTTCGTTGAGGGCGACGCCGGCGGGTCGGTGCGTTTTCCCGGCACAATCATCGACGCCGTCTACATCGGTACCGACACCGTCTATGGCCTGGCGCTTGCCGATGGCAGCCGTATCACCGCCCGTGTGCGCAACGGCGGCGACCAACCAATCCCGAAACCCGGAGCACCAGGCATTCTCGCCTGCGCGCCCTCCGCGATCAGACTTCTCACGCAATAGGATGCCCCTTCATCATGTCGATCAAATCCTACCGGATCGCCGATCCCGCGCCGCAACTCGATGCCGGTCTCATGGCGCGCTTTGCCCGCGTCGAAGCCGCGACCGTCGGCCACTACCTGCATGATCGTTTCATGCGCAATGACCTGCGCCCGCTGATCGATGGCGTGAGGGTGGCGGGCACCGCGCAGACCGTCTCGATCCCTGGCCCCGATTCCACCCTGCTCTACCACGCGATGGACCGGGTGCGGCCCGGCGATGTCCTCGTGATCGACCGGGCGGGCGACGAGCGCCACGCCGCCTGGGGCGGCTTCATGGCTGCTGTCGCCAAGGAGCGCAGGCTTGCTGCCGTCATCATCGACGGCATGATCACCGACCCGGCCGCAATCCGCGAGGCCGGCGTGCCGACCTGGGCGCGTGGCGTCTCGCCGATCACCACCAAGCTGCTCAATCTCGGCGGCGGCTACAACATTCCCGTCTCCTGCGGCGGTGTCACCGTCAATCCGGGCGACGCGATCCTTGCCGACGACTGCGGCATCCTCGTGCTGCCGCCGGCAGAGGTCGCGGGCATTGCCGATATCGCGCTGGCGGACCAGGAAGACGAGGGAAGCTGGGTGGCGCGCATCAATGCCGGCGGCACGTTGCAAGAACTGGTCGATATTGCCGGCATGATCGCCGACCGGCAGAAGAAGGATGGCACCGCCCATGGCTAACGCGCTCGACAACCTTGCCGTCTGGCTCTCGACCCCGCACCAGGCGATGATCGAAATCGCCCACGACATCGGCTACCGCCACATCGTCCTCGACATCGAGCATGGCCTGTTCGACCTCGAAGCGCTTGACCGCATCCTGGCGCTTGGCAAGGCGCTCGGCATGACCATGCATGCCAAGGTGCTTGGACCGGAGGCGATCCCGATCCAGCAGGCGCTCGACATGGGCGCCGACAGTGTCATCATTCCCCATATCGGCGATGTCGAGCACGCCCGCCGGGTGACCGCTTCGGCCAAGTATCCAACCCTCGGTACACGCAGCTTCTCCGGCACGCGGCCGGCCCGCTACGGGGGCGTGAAGCCGGATTACTACGACACCGAAAACGCCAAGACGCGTTGCTATCCGATGATCGAATCCGCTGCCGCTCTCAAGGATGTCGAGGCAATCCTCGCGCTCCCCACCGTCGACGGCCTGTTCGTGGGACCGAGCGATCTTTCGCTTGATTCCGGTCGCGGCGCCTATCGCAACACGGATGCCGACAAGGCTGACCTCCGCAAGATCGCCGAGGCCGCGCGAAAGGCCGGCAAGCCGTGGATCATGCCCGCATGGTCGCGCTCCGAGCGCGCCTTCGCCCAGGAACTCGGCGCAAGCCTGATGGTGGTGGCCGACGAATACGGCTCCATCTGGACCGGCCTCGAAGACGCAGCAAAACCCTGAAAACCATTTTCCCGAACGGATTCCATTATGAACGAGACCATTTCCTGCGGCAGCCGCCTGATGCAGATCCTGAAGGCCTATGGCGTCGACACCGTCTTCGGCATGCCCGGCGTGCACACACTCGAAGCCTATCGCGGCATGGATGCCGCCGGCATCCGCCATATCGGCGTGCGCCATGAACAGGGCGCCGGCTTCATGGCCGACGGCTATGCCCGCATGTCGGGCAAGCCGGGCGTCTGCGTGCTGATTTCCGGACCCGGCGTCACCAATGCCGCCACCCCCATCGGCCAGGCCTATTCCGACAGCGTGCCTATGCTGGTCATCACCTCCGTCGCGGCGAACAAGGATCTCGGCATGGGCCGCGGCACGCTGCACGAGATCACCGACCAGTCCGCTGTCACCCGTCCCCTCACCGCCTTCTCGGAAACAGCCACCAATCCAGAGCAGGTGCGCGAATATATCGCCCGTGCCTTCGCGCTGTTCGAAAGCGGCCGCCCGCGCCCGGTGCATGTCTCGATCCCGCTCGACGTGTTCAAGGCGCCCGACGACAGGCCGGCAAGCCGACGCACCACAGCGCGCCGCCGCGCGCCCGATGCCACACAGGTCGAGACGGCCGCCGCGATCCTCAACGCGGCGAAACGCCCGGTGATCCTTGCCGGCGGCGGCGCGGTTTCGGCAGCGACCGAGGTCAGGGCGCTGGCGGAAAAGATCGGCGCAGCAGTGGTGCCGACCATCGCCGCCAAGGGCATCCTGCCGGACGACCACCCGCTCGCCCTGGAGGTGACGGCGGATCGCGGCGCCACCCAGGCCTTCGTGCGCGATGCCGATGCGGTGCTGCTCATCGGAACCGAGCTTGCCGAACCCGACATCTGGCTTGACGGACCGCTGCCGATGGTCGGCAGGCTCATCCGCATCGACATCGACCCCGCGACGCTGGTGCGCGACTATGATGTGGACGTCGCCATGGAGGCGGATGCGAAACTGGCCGTGGCAGCGATCACCGAAAGGGTCTCGCCGGCGAAAGGCTTCAAGGACAGCAACGCCATTGCCGAACTGCGCGCCACCGAGCGCGACGGCCTGACGCCGCTTGAACAAAAACATGTCCGCGTACTCGACAGCCTGCGCAATGCCATCCCCGACGACGGCGTCATCTACACCGACATGACTCAGCTCGCTTATACCGGCTATGCCTTTTTCCGCAGCGCCCTGCCACGCACCTGGCATTTCCCGGCCGGCTTCGGCACGCTGGGCTACGCCCTGCCGGCGGCGATCGGCGGCAAGATCGCAAGCCCCGAAACGCCGGTCGCCGTCATCGTCGGCGACGGCGGCTTCCAGTTCACCCTCCAGGAACTCGGCACCGCGGTCGAAAACAAGCTGCCGCTCGCCATCATCCTCTGGAATAATGACAGCCTCGCCCAGATCCGCGACGGCATGATCGTTCGCGACATCCCGACAATCGGCGTCAATCAGCACAATCCGGATTTCGTCAAGCTCGCCGAAGCCTATGGCTGCCGGACCGCCGAACCGGAAAGTTTCGAGGAGCTGGAAGCTGCGGTCAAAACCGCCTTCGGCGCGGGCGGCCCGACTGTCATCCACTTGCGCGAAAATGCGCCCTTCTTGGCGACGGGCGAGACCACGTCAACTGCCAAGCCTTAGTGGCGGGTGGTCGAGAGGTTCGAACGCGCAACGGTCTACCTATTTCCAAAGGTCACATGCGCGTTTGAACACGGCGTTGAAATTTCGGCAGAGAGCTGGCGCCGCAAGATTAGGCCAGGCAGGGTGAAGATTATGCGCTCGGAATGACCTTCCGAGAAGACAGGGGCTGCGCGTTTTCGAAACCGCGCCGGCCGGCAATGCTGCTGCACAAAGCCTTGGCTGCGATAGCGGGCAGATGGTGTTAAGGTCCTGGCAACCCTATTTTCCTTGCCAGAATCGGGGAATCGGGTAACTGTCACGATATTTCGTACGAAACAGCGATAATATCGTGATTAGAGGCAGATCCCTAAATGAACGTGAAAATGGCCACTTCGGAAAAAGTGACGAGTTTCGCGGATACGATTCTCGAGCAGGGTAGCGACATCTCCTCGAAGCTCGACATGTTGCGGCAGGAGAAATTCCCGCCGAACGCGCAAAAAACCCTTCGCCAGTTCTCGCTTGCTGAGGTCGCCGAATTTGTCGGCGTATCGCAAAGCTATCTCAAAAAACTGCACCTGCAGGGCAAGGGCGTCGAGCCCAGCACCACGTCGACTGGCCGCCGGTACTATACCGCACATCAGATGAACGAGTTGCGGACGCTGCTCGACCGCGCGCCCCATCGCAAGGGCACTGAAAAGCTTCAGGTTCTCGCGGTGGTGAACTTCAAGGGCGGTTCCGGCAAAACGACCACCGCGGCCCATCTGGCCCAATATCTTGCTCTCAGAGGCTATCGCGTATTGGCGGTCGATCTCGACCCGCAGGCATCGTTGACGGCGCTGTACGGCATACAGCCGGAGCTCGACCAGAACGCATCCTTCTACGAGGCCCTTCGCTACGACGATCAGCGCAAGTCGATTGTCGACATCATACAGCCCACCAATTTCCCCAATCTGGACGTGGTGCCGGCAAATCTTGAGCTGCAGGAATACGAATACGACACGCCGATCGCCATGCAGCGCAAGGATTCGAACGCCGGCAAGCTGTTTTACACGCGCATCGGCGATGCCCTGGGCGAGGTTGATGAGCAGTATGACGTCGTCGTTGTGGATTGCCCTCCCCAGCTTGGCTACCTCACACTGACGGCCCTGACGGCCGCGACCTCGGTCCTCATCACGGTTCATCCGCAGATGCTGGACATCATGTCGATGTCGCAATTCCTCCTGATGCTCGGCGACATCTTGAAGAGCGTCGAGGACGTCGGGGTAAATGTTTCGCTCGACTGGTTCCGATACTTGATCACGCGTTATGAGCCCATCGACATCCCACAGCAGCAGATGGTCGGGTTCATGCAATCCATGTTTGCCCAGCAGATGATGAAGCATCACATGGTGAAATCGACCGCGGTTTCGGATGCCGGCCTGACGAAGCAAAGCCTCTATGAAGTCGAGAGGGCTCAGTTTACAGCAGCGACCTACGATCGCGCGCGGGAATCGATGGACGCCGTCAATGCAGAGGTCACCGAACTGTTGAACAGGGTTTGGGGGCGGCGCAGTGCGTAATCGGTTGTCAGCCGTACAGACCCCGATTTTCTACAACGATACGCGCGCGTTGAACGCGCTCAAGGAACTTTGAGATGGCTCGTAAGGACGTCTTTGCAAACATCACGGCCCCACAGGGCTCCGGCACCGAACGCCGCGCCGCGCCGGGCTACGCAACGCGTGGTGCCTCGCGCTCGATGATCAATTCCTTGCACGAGCTTGCCGAAAAAGCAGCACTTGCCGACCAGAACCAGTCGGCGGACGCGATCGTTGAGCTGGACACCGCTTTGGTCGAAAACTCGTTTGTCTCCGATCGCCTTGGAGACGATGATGCAGCTTTTGCCGAGTTGCTGGAAGCAATCAAGGAGCGCGGCCAGGATACACCGATCCTGGTGCGCCCTCACCCGACGACCGACGGCCAGTACCAAATCGTCTTTGGCCATCGTCGCGTTCGCGCAGCAAAAGCCTTGGGACGGCCGGTCCGTGCCATCGTCCGGGAGGTGTCGGACGGCGATCACGTCATCGCCCAGGGGCAGGAAAACTCCGCTCGCGAAAACCTGTCCTTTATCGAACGCGCGATCTTCGCGCACAAACTCCTGTCCCTCGGACACGATAGGCCGACGATCCAGGCAGCCCTGTCCGTGGACGCACCGATGCTGACGCGCATGCTGTCGGTAAGCAGCCGGGTTCCCAAGACCATCGTGGAGGCGATTGGGGCAGCGAAGGGGATTGGCCGGGACCGGTGGATTGACCTCGCCCAGCAGATCGAAAAGCCATCGGCTGCGGCCTTGGCCGAGGAGCTTGTCACAAGCAACACGTTCGCACCGCTGCAATCCGACGCGCGGTTTGAATTCGTAGCCAATGGCATCAAGAAGGCTGGTCGTCTGCCCAAGCGGCAAAAAGCCGGTGGAGAGTGGCAGGCCGGGGACGCAAGCGTGCGCGCGGAATTCCAGGGCGCCGGCAAAAGTTATTCGATTGCGCTCAAGTCCCACGATGCCGGCCGCTTTGGCCGCTTCATCGCGGACAACCTTGAGCGCCTGCACGCAGAGTTCCTGACGTCAACAAAAGCTGAAGAAAGGTAGATCGCAAAAGAAAAAGGCCCCCAAACGGTTACCCGTGGAAGCCTCTCTCCGAACTAGACACTCAGAGAATCGCATTTCCACGAATCCTAGTCAAGAGACTTTGACGCCAATTTTGGTGAGCGGATTTCTTTTGCCTTTTGAAAGGTGAAAGACATGCAAAGTGGAAGCGTAACGACGCCCTTTGGGCGGCGGTCAATGACGCTTGCGCTGGTGAAAAACCAGTTCAAGACCGCCGATGTCACCCGCGGGAAATCCGTCGACAAGTGGAAGGTCTATCGCGACGCGTGCGAAGCCCGTTCCTTGCTCGGCCTTAGAGACCGCGCCCTTGCCGTGCTCCATGCACTGCTGTCCTTTTATCCCGAAACCGATCTCCGGGATAAAGCCAATCTCATTGTGTTTCCATCCAATGCACAGCTCACGGCGCGGGCGAACGGCATTGCGGGAACGACCCTGCGCGAAAACCTCGCACTGCTCACGCAGGCAGGTCTTATCCACCGCAACGACAGCCCGAACGGCAAGCGCTACGCACGGAAAGCCCGAGACGGATCGATCGAGGCCGCTTATGGGTTCAGCTTGGCCCCGCTCCTCGCCCGCTCCGGAGAATTGGCGTTGCTCGCGCAGCAGATCGCCGAGGAAAACAGGCGCCTGAAGCTCGTCAAGGAACGCATCACGATCACCCGGCGAGACATCCGAAAGCTGATGACGGCCGCGATCGAGGAAGGTGTCCCTGGCGACTGGGAGATGGTCGAGACCTATTATCTCGCCGCGGTAAGCGAGTTGCGATCGGCAAGAACCCTGCAAACTCTCACAGAGTGCCTTGATGATCTCCTCCTCCTTCGCAGCGAGGTCATCAACATGCTGGAAAACCAAATTATTCCGGAAAAATCCGTCACCAATGACAACGATATCCGTCAGCACAAACAGAATTCAAATACTGAATCTATCATTGAATCTGAACCGGGCTCTGGAAAAGAGCTGGGTGGCTCGTCGGGCGCAAATATCGAACGCCGTACGATCCAGGCTCCAACCTTCCCGTTAGGAATGGTACTGCGTGCTTGCCCGGAGATCGCCATGTATGCGCAAACCGGCGCGGTTGCCGGATGGCGTGATCTGATGACGGCCGCCGTTGTCGCCCGTTCGGCACTGGGAATAAGTCCCTCCGTCTACCAGCACGCCTGCGAGACCGTGGGACCAGAGAATGCTGCGGTTCTGGTGGCGTGCATCCTTGAGCGAGCGGAGCATATCAATTCAGCCGGCGCTTACCTGCGTGATTTGACCGAGAAAGCGCGACGCGGAGAGTTTTCCCTCGGGCCGATGTTGATGGCTCTCTTGCGCTTGCAAAGTGATGGCACGCGACAAACAGGCTGAGAAATCGTTGTGGCGCGCTTGCCTAACGGCATTGCCGTGAGCAGTGGCCTTGCAGTTTGATGCAGACATAACGTCTACCCGCCGCCGGAAAGAGGCCTGAATCCAATTCACTGGATCCGGTCGCCGATAATGACGTGAAGGCTATCCGGTAGCAGGACGCCATGAAAACCCATTTCCAACGGCGACCGAGATTTGTCAGCCGTACAAATACCTGTTTTCACCAATACTTTCAGTTGGTTGGCGCGATATAGCACCTGGACTGAGGGCAATTGGGCCTATCCAATTGCGGTTGCAGCGTTAAGCTGCTGTGGAGACAGGTAAAGGCCAGAAGGTTGGATTGGATGAATACTCTCCACGCGCTTGGAGGGCCAAGTGGGCTGATTACGCCGACGTCCCGTGGGGTGGCAACTAAGATGGCGAGCACAGGGAAATATGCTGACCGTGAATCGTCGTCCTTGGTGGAATTGGTCTCGCCAGACCGTGTTCAGTGCGGGGCTCTTGGCTCAGTTCGCCTGAATGGTTGCACCAATGGCAGGTCGGTAGCCGAAGTTCGCCTCGTTTCCTGTATTGGCTCATCCGCTGCCCCCTCAAGAACGCATGAAGCCAAGACGGCGCGCATCGTCCAACAATGCCCTGACCGATGATGGCTGCCATTTCCGGCCCCCTCGCGGTGGCCTTTCACTCATTTGGTCCAGCCGGGCAGCAATCCCGCGCAGCGACAGATCCGGGTCCGCAATGGCGATCCTGGCAACGACCTGCGCCAGATGATGCTCAGGAGGTCGTCGTGGTGACCGGGCAATCAGTTCCGGTTCGACAAGTTTCTCCCGTGCCATTCGGTGGACGGCGCGACGTAAGCGCTCGACGGTCCAGTCCTGTCCCTGACGATTGAGGATCAGCACGACATTCTCCCAGCTGTGCTGCGGCCGCAACTGGCGCACCATCGGCAGCCATGCCGGTGCCGACGCGATGAGATCCTCGAGGTAGGCGCGCTCGCGGGCCAGGGAGAGAGCGCGGATTGCTTCCGGCCGCCGTTCCCGAAGGCCGGGATTGCCCGCAATCTTGCCACGCGCCTTGGCCGCCTTCATGCCGGACTTGGTTCGCTCCACGAGCACCGCGCGCTCGAGTTGGACGACTGAGCCAAGCACCAGCAGGGCGAATATCCCTTGTGGTGTGGAGGTATCGATCGGGTCATGCAAGGAGCGGAAATGCACGCCGCGCTTTTGCAAGTTTTCGATGACATCAAGCAGATGGCTGACCGATCGTGCCAGCCGGTCCAGGCTTACGACTACAAGAACGTCGCCGGCAGCGAGATCGGCGAGAAGCCTAGCCAGCATTGGTCTCGCACTGGATGCGCCGGACCCCTGTTCGTGATGGATACGCTCGCAGCCTGCCGCCCGCAACGCGTCGACTTGTGTGTCGTTGAACTGATCGTCCGGCGAAACACGCGCGTATCCGATCAGCCTTTGTGGTGGTGGGGAGGCGCCGAGGTTTGCAGCTTTTGCCAAGGCTTTTGTGCTTTCCGAAAATTGTACAAATAAGAGCATATCAGAAAATATACCTTTGTAGGCGTGTTTGTTGGTCGAGTGAGAGTCCGCACAGCGCGAAATCGACACGGTCGTGGGTTCCGGGCTGTCGGCATCTCGAGACAACGCCTGCGGCCAACAGCGGGCGGAATTCGATGGGCCGGCTATTTGGAGGCGTTGGCAGGCAAACCGGTGACACTATCGGCGCGTGTCCTGCCGCCTATCGCGGTCAGCGGGCCTTTTCTGGCCGGCATTGAGACGCTGTCTGATCCGCCGGATATCGGAAAGCTTTATACGCGGTGCACGGGCTCTCTTAGACGATAGCACGGCTGCTCACCCTTGCAGCGCCTTGCAAGGAATCTTGCTAAGCGCGTATTGACTGCAAGTTTACTTGCGATAACGATTGGGGCTGCAAACAATCGTATCGAGCGCCCATGACCATTCTGGATCGCATAAAGGCCAAGTCCAAGAAGCTAACGGTAGCGGATCAGAAGTTGATCGCGGCCATGCTGGAGAACCGTGCGGAGGCGGCGTTCCTGTCCGGGCCGCAGCTTTCCCAACGCGCCAGCGTGCACGAGGCAACGGCGACACGGCTGGCGCAGAAGCTTGGCTACAAAGGGTTTCCTGATCTGCGCTCCGAACTTCAGCGTGAGGTGCTGCTGGATCAGGATGCTGCCAACCGCATGCGCCGGTCGGTCGCCAAGGTCGAACATGGCGATTATCTGACCGACCTTATCGCCGCCGAGATCACGGCGCTTGAGACGCTCGCCCGGTCGGTGCCGCAGGCGGATGTGGACCGCGCGGCCGATATGGTCTTCGAGGCACGTCGCGTCTTCGTGTTCGGTCAGGGGCATGCGCAATCCGTTGCCGGTTTCCTGCAGCGCCGGTTGGATAGGTTCGGCATGACGACGATCGCGCTGACCGGGCGCGGCCGCGACATAGCCGAGCGCCTGGCCGCCATGGAGGCGAATGACATCGTTGTTGCGCTTGCCTTTCGCAAGCAGCCGCAAAGTTACGCGCCGCTTATGCGCCACGCCGCACTTGTCGGTGCACGGACCATCCTGATTTCGGACCTTGTCGGGCCACTCATGGAGCCGTCCGCCGATCTCATGCTGGCGGCGCCGCGTGGGCGCTCGGGAAGCGAATTCCAGACGCCGACGATCCCCTTCGCGATCGTCAACGGCATCGTGCTGACGATCGCCGGACGGCATGAGCGGGAGGTCATCGGACGATTGGAAAAACTGTCGGAGCTATTCAACGACTTCGACTGATTGATAAAATGGAGGAGGAAACCATGATGAAACGCTTATACGCATCCGCCATCGCGGCCTGTTTCGTTCTGCCGGGGTTGGCTCTCGCGGATGATCTTGACGGCCTGACGCCGCAGCAATTGCTGCCGCTTGCCCAGAAGGAGGGCAGCGTCACCGTCTTTTCGCTGTCGAGCCGCATCGCCAAGGTGGAAGCGGCCTTCGAGGCCGCCTATCCGGGCGTCGACCTGATCGGTCTCGATATGAGCTCGACCAAGCAGATCGCACGTATCGAAGCCGAACAGCAGGCCGGGGTCCATGCCGTCGACGTGCTGTATATCGCCGATACACCCGTCGTCTTCACGAAGCTTCTGGAGGGCAAGCGCATCGTGAACTACGTGCCGCCGCGTGTGGAGAGCGAGCTGGAGGACCGCTACAAGGCGCCGCTCCTGACGCAGCGCCTCTCGACTAAGGTATTGATGTATAATGAAAAAGCCTTTCCAGACGGCTCGCCGGTGAGCAACCTCTGGCAGCTGACTGAGCCTGAATGGCAAGGTCGGGTGCTGATGGTCGATCCGAGCCAGCGTGGTGAACTGCTTGATCTTCTGACGGAGATCGCCCTGCATCCGGACGAGATGGCCGCTGCCTACAAGGCGCACTACGGCAAGGACATCGAGATTGAAGAAGGCCTTGAAGGTGCGGGTGAGCAATTCATCAAGGCGCTGTTCGAAAACGATCTGATCCTGGTGCCCAACAGCGATGTGCTCAACAAGTCGGTCGGCGACGCGAATGCCAAAAACCCGCCGGTCGGTTTCGGCACCTATTCGGATCGCCGCGACAATGAAAAGGAAGGCTGGGCGTTACAGGTCGCCAACAATGTCGAGCCGGCGAACGGCATCCTGTTTCCGGCGGTCCTGACGATCGCCGACAAGGCGCCCCATCCTGCTGCCGCCCGCCTGTTGATCGACTTCATGTTCGGTGATGACACACCGACCGGTGGAGCGGGTTTCGAACCGTTCAACGTGCCGGGCGACTATGCCACGCGCACCTCCATTGCCCACCATCCCGATTCCGTGAAACTGGGCGAATTGAAAGCCTGGACGATCGACCCGGCGAAGACGGCGGCCGCGCGCGGGCGGATCGGCGACCTCATCATCACGCTTCAGTAACGGACCCGCAGACCGGAGTGCCAAATGGTATGCCGGTCTGCGCGGAGGGTTTTCATGACATCGACTTCGCTTTTCGTGCCATCGGGCAGCCGGCTGCTCCGATCAGGTTTCCTTTTGCCGGTTCTTCTTGTCGCAATCGTTGCCATACTTGTGGTGGCGCCGCTCGCCCGCATCGTGCTCTCCACGCTGACACCGGAGGGGATGGCGGCGTGGAAGGCCGTGCTGGCCAGCCCGCTTTCCGCCAATCTGTGGTGGCGGCCGCTGTTCAACACGAT
The DNA here is from genome assembly GCF_009827055.1 of Shinella kummerowiae. GTDB lineage: Bacteria > Pseudomonadota > Alphaproteobacteria > Rhizobiales > Rhizobiaceae > Shinella > Shinella kummerowiae. The sequence continues at coordinate 115,995 of NZ_WUMK01000010.1, read as the reverse complement.
GATCCTCGGCTTCAGCGTCGCGAGCGGCTGCCTGATCATCGGTGGCTTTCTCGCCTGGCTTGTCGTGCTCACCGACGTGCCTGGACGGCGTCTCATCGGCATGATGGCCATGCTGCCCTACATGATTCCGAGCTTTGCTGCGGCACTTGCCTGGGGCACGCTGTTTCGCAATTCCCGCCTTGGCGGCTCCGCAGGCTTTTTCGAGACCAGTGGCCTTGCCATTCCCGACTGGCTGGCCTGGGGGCTCATCCCCACGGCGATCGTATTGATCGCGCACTACTATTCGCTCGCCTATACGATCATTGCTGCGGCGCTCAGTTCGGTCGGTGCCGATCTCGTCGAGGCCGGCCAGATGGCGGGTGCAAAACGCCCCCGTATCTTCTTCGGCATCATTCTGCCGGTCGTGACGCCGGCGCTGATCGCCGCGACCTCACTGACCTTTGCCGGTGCCGTCGCCAATTTTGCGGCGCCCGCCTTGCTTGGCCTGCCGGTGCGCATGCAGACCCTTTCCACCCGTCTCTTCGGCATGATCGAGACCGGGCAGAACGAACGCGGCTTTGTCATCGCGCTGCTGCTGATTGCCGTTTCGGCGCTGTTCCTCTTCCTGTCCGACCGTCTCGTTTCCGGGCGCAAGGCCTTCATCACCGTCACCGGTAAGGGTGGGCGCACCAAACGCTTCCCGCTCGGAGCCTGGCGCTGGCCGCTCTTCGCCGTCGCCGCCGCCATTGGCCTGCTGACCACCATCGTGCCGGTGCTCGTGCTTGCCGCATCCAGCCTTGCGCCACAGAGCGGGGCGCTGTTTTCCAACTGGACGCTGCATTTCTGGATCGGCGAGGGCGGCGGCGAGATGGCGCAGGGCCAGGCCGGCATCTTCCGCAATCCCGTTCTGCTCGATGCCATCTGGAGCACGATCCGCCTGGGCCTCGTCGTCGCCTTCACAACCATGTTGCTGGGGCTCGCACTGGCCTATACCATCGTGCAGCGCCGGGGCAGCTTGCTCGCCACGCTCCTCAGCCAGCTCGCTTTCCTGCCGTTGCTGGTGCCAAGCATCGCCTTTGCCGCAGCCTATATCGCACTGTTTGGTGCGCCGATCGGGCCGTTCCCGTCGCTCTATGGCACGTTCGTGCTGCTCGTCATTGCCGCATCGGCGCACAACCTGCCTTTCGCCGTGCAATCCGGCCGGTCCGTGCTCGGCCAGATTTCGGCCGACATCGAGGAAAGCGCCCGACTGACCGGGGCGGGTCTCATCCGCCGGCTGTTTGCGATCATCTTCCCGCTGGCGATCCGCGGCCTGTTTGCCGGGGCGATCCTCGTCTTCGTCAAGATGGTGCGGGATCTTTCGCTTGTCGTGCTGCTGTTCACGGCCACGTCGCCGGTGCTCAGCATGGTTGCCTACCGTTACGCGGCGGAAGGCTTCATGCAGTTTGCCAATGCCATCACCCTCGTCATCCTCGTGGTCTGCCTCGCAGCCTCCTTTCTGGCTCACAGTCTGCAGAACCGCGTTCAGAAGTGGAAAGAGTCATGAACGCCATCGCGACAGGCGCCGCGAACGCCATCCAGATACGCAATCTCGTCAAACGGTTCGGCACCTTCACTGCCGTCAAGGATGTCGATCTTTCGGTTCCGGCCGGTTCCTTTCTCGTTCTCGTCGGCCCCTCGGGTTGCGGCAAGTCGACCTTGCTGCGCATGCTGGCGGGGCTGGAAAGCCCGAGCGAAGGGGAGATCGCCTTCGTCGGGCAAACCGTTTCCAGCGGCGCGGGTGGCGTCATTGCCGATGCCGGCCGGCGCAATGCCGGTCTCGTCTTCCAGAGCTACGCGCTCTGGCCGCACATGACTGTCGCCGGCAACATCGCCTGGCCGCTCAAGGTTGCGAAATGGCCGCGGGAGAAGCGTGCGAAGCGGGTCGCGGAAGTGCTTGCCCTGCTCGGTATCGACGTCCTTGCCGAGCGATACCCGGCGGAAATCTCCGGCGGTCAGCAGCAGCGTGTGGCGATCGCCCGCACGATCGCGCCGGAACCCAGCATCCTGCTCTTCGACGAACCGCTTTCCAATCTCGATGCCAAATTGCGCATCGAGATGCGCAGCGAATTGATGCGCATCCACCGAGCCACCGGCGCCACGTCCGTCTACGTCACGCATGATCAGGTCGAGGCGATGACGATGGCGACCCATGTCGCCGTGCTCAACAATGGCCGCGTCGAGCAGTTCGGCAGGCCCATCGACCTCCTGCGCAACCCCGAAACGAGCTTCGTCGCGACCTTCCTGGGCACACCGCCGGCAAACTTGCTGCCGGTCCGTCGCGTGGGCGAAAACCTGGTCTTCGGCGAGACTGTGCTCGCGCCGTCGAGCCTTGCTGCCGGGCGCGATGCGGTGCAGCTGCTCTATCGTGCCGAAGATGTCGGCGTCGGTGTGGTGCCCGGTGTACCCACGCTCGTGGCTCGTTTTGCCGAGGCCGCGCCGATCGCCGGGCGCACCATGGTGACGGCGACGATCGACGACCTGCGGGTCACCGGCATGGCCGACGGTTATTTCAGCGCGATCCCCGGAGAGCCCGTCGCCCTCTCGTTCATTCGCACACCCGATGCGGTCTTCGCGACCACAGGAGAAAGGATACATCAATGAGGCTGATCCTCATGCGTCATGGCGAGACGGAATGGAACGCCGAACAACGTCTCCAGGGCCAGGACAATTCGTTGCTTTCCGAGCGCGGGATTGCCCAGGTTCGGCGCTTCCGCCCCTATGCCAAGGCACTGCAGCCTGCCCGCGTCATTGCCTCCGATCTCGGCCGGACGCGGCAGACGGTCGCGCTCATCGGCCACCCGGAGGCGCCGTCCGACGAGCGGTTCCGTGAACTGGACATGGGAGAGTGGACCGGGCGGCGCAAGCCGGACCTGATCGCCGAGCGGCCGGACGATTACACGGCCTGGCGGGCCGGCACGTTCACGCCGGTCAACGCCGAAACCTGGATTGCGTTTCGCAAGCGCATCGCGGACGGCGTCGGGGACTGGATGTCACGCACGCGCGGCGATCTGCTGATCGTCGCGCATGGCGGTGTCATCCGCGCCGTCTGCCACGAATTCCTCGATCTTCCGCCGTCGCGCGTCGTCCCGGTGACGCCGGGAACCGCGACCATTCTCAACTTCCCTGCCCGCGACAGGATGGCCGCGCAACTGGAGGGATACAATATCGGCTCCGTAGCCCCCGACATTTCTGTCGCCGACTGACGCCTGCGACGGTCGCGCTGTCGGCTGGCTCGTCTTTCCAACGGTGCCGTCACGCCGACAGCAGGGTCCGGGTCAGCGGATGCGCCGCGTCGGTCAGGCCGTCGAGAATGTCGAAGTGATGTTTGTTGGGCTCGACGACCTCTGCGGTGGTCGCGCCCAACCCCGTCCAGATATTGGCGAGCAACGCGGTCTGGCGCAGGAATTCCGCGCGTTCGCTGCCGCCAACCCAGCAGGTGATGCGGGTATTTTCCATCGGCCGCAGCAGCGCCGGGCTTTCGGCAAGCGCTTCCGCTTCGTCGAGGGCAAGCTTTTCGTTCATCGCGGTGGATAGAAGCGGGCGCAGGTCGTGCAGGCCGGAAATGGAGACGACATTGCGGATGCGCTGCTGAACGTGGGGCGCGAGAGGCGACGTCGCCGTGACCATCCGGCTGGCGAGATGTCCGCCGGCGGAGTGCCCGGTCAGCATCAGCGGGCCTTCGACGCGCTTTGCGGCTTCCCCGATGGCTGCGGCGACTTCCCTTACGATCTCTGCGATGCGAACCTCCGGGCACAGCGTGTAGGACGGCATGGCAACGGCGAAACCGCTCGCGATGGCACCAGCGGCCAGATGCGACCAGACGCTTTTATCGGTCTGCAGCCAAAAGCCACCATGCACGAAGACGACCAGGCCTTTGGCTGACCCTTCCGGGAGAAAGAGATCCAGGCGGTTGCGCGGACGCTCGCCATAGGCGAGGTCGAGTTTCGCGCGCCCGGCCGAAAGCAATGTGTCGCGGAACGCCTCGGCGGGCCGGGTCCAGGCCTCCGGCCAACGATCGCTGCGTGCGATGTTCACGCCATTGGCATAGGCGTCGTCCCAATCCGAAATGCGGTATTCCAGCATCGCTGCACTCCTCCCGTTGATGCGGCCAGCGCCATAGCAATCGCCCGGACCGTCGGCAAAGGCAATGCCATCGGACGAGAAACTTTATGCTTGAAATAATTTTTGACAGATGCGATGCTGCTCCATGTTCAGCGCAGAAGTGGAGGTCTTCGCTGTGCCCATCACCATCGATGCATTTGTTGCGCGACGACGCGATCCGGCGAAGCCATGCCCGGACGAGTGTCATTGCGCGGCCAAACACCATCTCATCGGCTTTGAACGCGCCTGGGAAACAGGTAGGACTGGAACAGGGGAGTAGCCGCTACATGCTTGGACCGACCGCACATGTCGATACGTTCACCCGCGACAACCTGCCGCCGCCGGGGGAATGGCCGGATTTCCTGCTCGACGGCTTCGACTATCCGGACCATCTCAACGCCGCCGTGGAACTGACGGATGCAATGGTCGCGAAGGGTGTGGGCGACCGGACCGCGCTGATCGGCAACGGGCGGCGGCGCACCTACAAGGAACTCTCCGACTGGACGAACCGGCTGGCGCATGCGCTCGTTGAAAATTACGGCGTGAAGCCCGGCAACCGCGTCCTCATCCGCTCGGCCAACAATCCGGCCATGGTTGCCTGCTGGCTTGCCGCCACCAAGGCGGGCGCCGTCGTGGTCAATACGATGCCGATGCTGCGCGCAGGCGAACTCACGAAGATCGTAGACAAGGCCGAAATCAGCCTGGCGCTCTGTGATACGCGCCTGATGGACGAAATGATCGCTTGCGCCAAGGACAGCCGCTATCTCAAACAGGTCATCGGCTTTGACGGTACCGCGAACCATGATGCGGAACTAGACCGTGTCGCGCTCGACAAGCCGGTCACCTTCGACGCCGTTCGAACGGGACGCGATGACGTGGCGCTGCTCGGTTTCACATCCGGCACCACGGGCGTGCCGAAGGTGACCATGCACTTTCACCGCGACCTGATGGTAATCGCCGACGGGTATGCGAAGGAAGTTCTCACGGTGACTCCCGAGGACGTCTTCGTCGGCTCGCCGCCGCTCGCCTTCACCTTCGGCCTCGGCGGTCTTGCCATCTTTCCGCTACGCTTCGGCGCGGCCGCGACGCTGCTCGAGCAGGCGACGCCGGCGCTGATGGTGGAGATCATAGAAACCTACAAGGCGACGATCTCGTTTACCGCCCCCACCGCCTACCGCGCCATGTTGAAGGCGATGGATGCCGGCGCGGACCTCTCGTCGTTGCGTGTCGCCATCTCCGCCGGTGAAACGCTGCCCGGTCCGGTCTTCGACGAATGGACACAAAAGACCGGAAAGCCGATCCTCGATGGAATCGGCGCAACCGAAATGCTGCACATCTTCATTTCCAACCGTTTTGAAGACCGCAAGGCGGCCTCCACCGGCAAACCCGTGGGCGGCTATGAGGCGCGGATCGTCGACGAGGAGATGCAGGAACTGCCGCGTGGTACGGTCGGCAAGCTTGCGGTGCGCGGCCCGACCGGCTGCCGCTACATGGCCGATGCCCGCCAGCGCGACTATGTGCGCGACGGCTGGAACCTCACGGGCGACGCCTTCCTGCAGGACGAGGACGGCTTTTTCCACTTCGCCGCCCGCTCCGACGACATGATCATCAGCGCGGGCTACAACATCGCCGGCCCTGAAGTAGAGGCGGCCCTGATCGCCCATGCGGACGTGGCAGAATGCGCCGTGATCGGTGCAACCGATAGCGAGCGCGGCCAGATCGTCGAGGCCCATGTCGTTCTGGTGGCCGGCGTTTCGGCCGACGAGGCGACGATAAAGCGCCTGCAAGATCATGTGAAGGCATTGATCGCCCCTTACAAATACCCCCGCTCGGTGAAATTCCTGGATGCCCTGCCGAAGACGCCGACGGGCAAGATCCAGCGTTTTCGCCTGCGCACGGAGCATTGAAATGAGCAAGCCGTACGACCCTTCCACGGAAGGCGCGCAGATGTCGTTCAAGGAACGCATGTCCTACAGCGATTATCTCAAGCTGGAAAAGGTGCTGACGGCGCAGGCGCCGCTGTCGGACGCGCATGACGAGATGCTGTTCATCATCCAGCACCAGACCTCGGAACTCTGGATGAAGCTTGCCCTGCATGAGATCAGTTCGGCGATCCGGTCGCTTCGGGAGGATCATCTGGAGCCCGCCTTCAAGATGCTGTCGCGCGTCGCTCGCATCTTCGAACAGCTCAACAGCGCCTGGGACGTGCTGCGCACGATGACGCCGAGCGAATATACCGAGTTCCGGGATTCGCTTGGGCAATCCTCGGGTTTCCAGTCCTGGCAGTACCGGGCGATCGAATTCCTTGCCGGCAACCGCAACCTCGCCATGCTGCGCCCGCACGCGCATCGCCCCGATATCATGGAAAAGCTGGAAGCCATTCTCGCCGCACCTTCGCTTTACGACGAGGCGATCCGGCTTCTGGGCCGCAACGGCTTCGACATCGGCGACGAGGCGGAACGCGGCGACTGGCGCGAGACGCGCGCCGAGAACGGCAAGGTTTTTGCAGCCTGGCAGACCGTCTATCGCAACCCGCAGCGCTACTGGATGCTCTACGAGCTTGCCGAAAAGCTGGTCGATTTCGAGGATTATTTCCGGCGCTGGCGCTTCAACCACGTTACCACGGTCGAGCGCATCATCGGCTTCAAGCGCGGCACCGGCGGCACCTCCGGTGCATCCTATCTCAAGAAGATGCTGGAAGTGGAACTCTTCCCCGAGCTATGGCATGTTCGTACAGACCTTTGATAGAACACAATAAAAACCGAACTTTATGAGGAGAACAGCATGAACCGTATTTTGGCAGCGAGCCTCTTTGGCCTTTCTCTCGCGACATCCAGCCTTGCCTATGCAGAACCGGTGAAGATCGGCGTCATCACCACGCTTTCGGGCGGCGGTGCCGGCCTCGGCATCGACATGCGCGACGCCTTCACGCTCGCCATCAAGCAGTCGGGCAACAAGGACGTGGAACTCGTGATCGAGGACGACGCCCAGAAGCCGGAACTGGCGGTGCAGATCGCGGAAAAGATGATCCAGGGCGACAAGGTCGATCTGATGACGGGCATCATCTGGTCGAACCTCGCCATGGCCGTCGTGCCGAACACGGTGGCGCAGGACGTCATCTATCTTTCGCCGAACGCCGGCCCCTCGGCGCTGGCCGGCACGAACTGCAACGCGAACTATTTCAACGTGGCCTATCAGAATGACAACTTCCATGAAGGCATGGGCGAATATGCCAACAAGGACTACAAGAACTCGTTCATCCTCGCGCCCAACTACCCGGCGGGCAAGGATGCGCTGACCGGCTTCAAGCGCTTCTATAAAGGCAGCCTGGCCGGCGAGGTCTACACCCAGGTCGGCCAGACGGACTATGCGGCCGAGATCGCGCAGATCCGCGCATCGGGCGCCGATTCCGTCTATTTCTTCCTGCCCGGCGGCATGGGCATTGCCTTCATGAAGCAATATGCCCAGTCGGGCGTCGGCATTCCGGTCATGGGCCCTGGCTTCTCCTTCGATCAGGACGTGCTGCCGGCCGTCGGGGATGCAGCGCTCGGCGTGAAGAATTCCGCCAGCTGGTCGCCGGACCTCGACAACGAGGCCAGCAAGGCCTTCGTCGAAAGCTTCAAGGCCGAGTACAACCGCCTTCCCTCGGTCTATGCGGCGCAGAGCTGGGACACGGCAAACCTGATCCTCTCGGCGCTGTCCAAGGCAAGCGTCAAGGACAAGGATGCCTTCCGCGCGGCACTGAAGGCGGCCGACTTCAAATCCGTGCGTGGCACGTTCGCCTTCAACAAGAACCAGCACCCGATCCAGAACATCTATGTGCGCGAGGTAGTGAAGGATGGCGATATGCTGACCAACAAGATCGTTGCGACCGCCTTCGAAAATCACAAGGACGTCTATGCCGACCAGTGCGGCCTGTAACGCCTCCTGACGTCTGATCGCCCGGGCGTTCGGCTTTCTGCCGGCGCCCGGGCGATGGGCTACGCGATCCCGACCTCAAGCCCGGACCGACGCCGTGTTCACCGCACTCCTCATCGAACAACTCCTGAACGGGCTCCAGCTCGGCGTCATGCTGTTTCTTATGGCCGCCGGCCTGACGCTGATTTTCGGCGTAATGGGCCTGATCAACCTCGCCCACGGCTCGCTCTACATGATCGGCGCCTTCGCCTGCGCCGCGGTGGCCGCGGCCACCGGCTCCTTCTGGTTAGGCCTCGTCGCCAGCCTTGCCGCCGCCGCCGGCGTCGGGGCGCTGATCGAAGTCGCGGTCATCCGAAGGCTTTACGACCGCGACCACCTCGACCAGGTGCTCGCCACCTTCGCGCTGATCCTGATCCTGTCCGAGGGCGCGCGCTGGCTTTTCGGCTCGTTCCCGCTCTATCTCGATATTCCCAAACAGCTTCAAGGGGCGGTGCCGCTGCCGGGCGGCGGCCAGTACCAGCTCTACCGTCTGGCGATCATCGCCGTCGGTATTGCGGTGGCCATCGGCCTCTATCTCCTGATTTCCCGCACGCGGCTCGGCATGCGCATTCGCGCTGGCGAATCCGACCGCGAGATGATCGCCGCCCTCGGCGTCGATATCAGCACGCTCTACACCGTGGTCTTCGCGCTTGGCGCCGCGCTTGCGGGTCTCGCGGGTGCCCTGGTCGGTGCGCTCCAGTCGGTTCAGGTCGGCATGGGCGAGCCGGTGCTCATCCTCGCCTTCGTCGTCATCGTCATCGGCGGCATCGGCTCCATCAAGGGCGCACTCGTCGGCGCGGTCATCGTCGGCGTTGTCGATACGATGGGCCGTTTCCTGCTGCCGTCGTTGCTTGCGCTGACCATGCCGGCCGCGCAGGCCACCACGATCGGCGCAGCGCTTGCCTCGATGCTGATCTATGTCGTCATGGCGCTCATTCTCGCTTTCAGGCCGAGCGGCCTGTTCGCGACCCGGTCGTGAGGATCCGATGACCCGCGAAACCACCGTCAACCTGCTCATCACCCTCCTTCTTCTTGGCCTGCCGCTCGTCGCGGCCGGCATGGGCGAACCCTTCTATGTGACGCTCGCCACCCGTGTCGTCGTGCTCGCGCTCGCTGCCGTCGGCCTCAATCTTGCGCTGGGGCTCGGTGGGCTGCTGTCTTTCGGGCACGCCGCCTTCTTCGGCCTCGGTGGCTACGTCGCCGGCATTCTGGCGACCCATGCGTTCAACGCCGAACCGCTCTTTGCCGGCATTCCCGGCACAACCTCGATGCCGCTGATCTGGCTGGCTGCGGTCGTGGTCGCCGGGCTGGTCGCGCTGCCGATCGGCGCAATCAGCCTGCGCACGACCGGCGTCTACTTCATCATGATCACGCTCGCCTTCGCGCAGATGATCTACTATTTCGCCATCTCCTGGCCGGCTTATGGCGGCGAGGACGGCCTGTCGATCTATGTGCGCAACGCCTTTCCCGGCATCAACACCGCGCAACCGCTGCCCTATTTCCTGATCTGTTTTGCCGTGCTGATGGCAGCGCTCCTGCTGTTTCGCCTCGTCGAGGGCTCGCGCTTTGGCAGCGCGCTGCAGGCGGCCCGGCAGAATGGGGTGCGCCTTGCCGCTGTCGGCATCCCGCCCTTCCAGATACGGCTCGTCGCCTTCACGCTCTCGGCGATGATCACCGGCCTTGCCGGCGCGCTCTATGCCGATCTCAATCGTTTTGTCGGCCCATCCATGCTCTCCTGGCACATGTCGGGCGAGCTCATGGTGCTCATCATCCTCGGCGGCAAGGGGCGGCTCTTCGGGCCTGTTGCCGGCGCGATGATCTTCGTCTGCCTCGAATATGTGCTCGGCGGCATCACCGAGCGCTGGCAGTTCTTCCTCGGCCTCATCCTGCTCGGCATCGTGCTTTTCGCGCGTGGCGGGCTGCTCGGCCTGCTCTCGGGAAAGCCGCGCCATGTCTGAGCCCATTCTCGAAATCCGCGATCTGCGCAAATCCTTCAATGCCTTGAAGGCCACGGATGGCGTCAGCCTCGACCTTCATCCCGGCCAGATCCACGCGCTGATCGGCCCGAACGGTGCCGGCAAGAGCACGCTCATCCACCAGATCTCCGGCTCGCTTGCCGCCGACAGCGGTACGATCCGCTTTCTCGGCCAGGATATAGGCGGGCTCGACATGGCGGCGCGGGCAAGGCTCGGGCTTGCCCGCAGTTTCCAGATCTCCTCGCTCGCGCAGGAATTCTCCGCGCTGCGCAACGTCATGCTGGCGATCCAGGCGAAGGAGGGCAGCAGCTTCCGGTTCTTCCGGCAGGTGGCAAGTGACAGAAGCCTGATTGATCCGGCCATGGCCATGCTGGAGCGAGTTGGCCTTGCCGCGCGCGCGAAGGTACCGGCGGCGGAGCTATCGCATGGCGAACGCCGCCAGCTTGAAATCGCCATCGCGCTCGCACTCTCGCCCAAAGCCTTCCTCTTCGACGAACCCATGGCGGGCATGGGGCCGGAGGGCTCCAAGCAGCTGACATCGTTCCTCGATGGCCTGCGCCACGAAGCGCCGATGCTCTTGGTGGAGCACGACATGGATGCGGTTTTTGCACTGGCAGACCGCATCTCGGTGCTCGTCTATGGCCGCATCATCGCGACGGGCACGGTCGATGAAATTCGCCGCGATCCGGACGTGCGCCGCGCCTATTTGGGAGAAACCGCGTGACCCTCCTTGATCTCAAAGGCCTCGAAACCTTCTACGGCGCTTCGCAGGCGCTGTTCGGCGTCGATCTCGACATTCGGGAAGGCGAAGTCGTGGCCCTCATGGGGCGCAACGGCATGGGCAAGACGACGACGATCAACTCGATCATCGGCCTTGTGCGCCCGCGCGCCGGTGTGATCAATTTTGGTGGCAAGGCGATTTTCGGCATGCGGCCGCATCGCATCGCCAGGCTCGGCCTTGGCCTCGTGCCCGAAGGACGGCGCTGCTTTCCCAACCTGACGGTGATGGAAAATCTCGTCGCCACGGCGCGCGGCAGCGAATGGACGTTTGCGAAAGTCATCGATCTCTTCCCCCGCCTTGGCGAGCGGCGCGACCAGTATGCCCGCACGCTGTCCGGCGGAGAACAGCAGATGCTTGCCGTCGGCCGTGCCCTGATGACCAATCCAAGGCTGCTCATTCTGGACGAAGCCACCGAGGGTCTGGCACCCGTCATCCGGCAAGACATTTGGTCCGCGATCCGCAAGCTGAAGGCCGCCGGCCAGTCGATCCTCGTCGTCGACAAGACGCTCTCGGAACTGCTTCCGGTGGCCGACCGGTGTTTCGTGCTGGAAAAGGGCGCAACGGTCTTCGAAGGCACGCCGGCGGGGCTGACCCCGGAACTTCAGGACCGCTATCTCGGCGTTTGATACTTGCTCAGGCGGCCGGAACGCCGCCGCCAAGCACCACGGAATAGGCCTCCGCATCAATATTGCCGCCGGAGATGACGCAGACGATATTTCCCGTCAGATCGGGTCGTGCCATCGCGGCAGCAAGAGATGCGGCACCCGCCCCCTCTGCGACGACCTTCGCCTTCCTGAACAAAAGCCGCATCGCCTCGGTCACCTCGGCGGGGCTGACGGCGATGGCACCGTCGATCAAAGCGCGTGCGACGGACCAGAGCTGCGGCACCAGCGACGGGCCGCCGATGCTCTTGATGAAGGACGGACGGGTTTCCACCGTGACGATTTTGCCGGCTGCAAGGGCGGCGCCAACCGGAGCGGCGCTGTCGTCCTCGACCGCAAAGACGCGCACCCGCGGCGATACGGCCTTCAGCGCGCTTGCAACCCCGGTGGTCATGCTGCCGCCGCCATAGGGTGTAAGCACGGTATCGACGTCAGGCAGATCCTCGACGATTTCCATGCCGATCGAACCATTGCCGGCCAGCACCGCCTGGTCGGTCACCGGGTTGATCAGCAATTCCGGCGCATCTGGCCGATCCGCAGCGACAATGTAATCCCACCAGGTTTGCGCGCTGATGAAACGCACCTCCCCGCCAAGGTCACGCACCCCATCGATCTTGGTCTGCGGCGCCCCGCGATACATATAGGCGACCATCGGGACGCCGGCGCGCCGCGCGGCCCAGGCCATGCCATAGGCCATGTTGCCGGAACTGGTAACGGCGACGCCGTTGCCGAGGGCCGAGCGATCACGTGACAACACGGCGTTCAGCGCCGGCCGGAGCTTGAAGGCACCAATCGGCGACAAGGTTTCCAGCTTCAGGAAGATCGTTCGGTCCGGGAGGCCAAGATCGAGCTTGACGAGCGGCGTGCGGGCCAGGTGGGGCGCGATGCGTATGCGTGCCTCGGTGATCTCGTCGAGGGTCGGGCGGCGTGGTGTCGTCATGGCGAAAATCCCCCTGATATCCTTTGAGGATGAGAGGCTGCGGACAGCGCGCCGCCCGCAGTCGCAAAATCAGGTCACGGCCGCACGGACGGCAAAACGCGCGTCCTGCCATGCGCCGGTGCGCAAAATGTCTTCGAGGATCACCACCGCCTGCCACACATCCGCATAGCGGACATAGAGCGGCGTGAAGCCGAAGCGCAGGGTCGAGGGGGCGCGGAAATCGCCGATGACGCCGCGAGCGATCAATGCCTGCATGATCTCATAGGCGTTCGGGTGGCTGAACGACACCTGGCTGCCGCGTTTTGCGCGGTCGCGCGGGCTTTCCAGTTCGAGGCCATGGCCGGCGCATTTTTCTTCGACGAGCGCAATGAAGAGATCGGTGAGGCCGAGGCTCTTTTCGCGCAGGGCGGCCATGTCGACTTCGTCCCAGATGTCGAGTGCGCCCTTTAATGCGCGAAGCGACAGGATCGGCTGTGTACCGCACAGGAAGCGGCGGATGCCTTCACCGGCGGCATAATGCTTTTCGAAGGCGAAGGGCCGGGCATGACCCCACCAGCCGCTGAGCGGCTGGCTGATATCGCCATGGTGCCGCTCGGCGGCATAGATGAAGGCCGGTGCGCCTGGGCCGCCATTCAGGTACTTGTAGGTGCAGCCGACGGCGAAATCGACATTCGCGCCGTCGAGATCGACCGGCAGCGCGCCGGCCGTGTGGCAAAGATCCCAGATGACGAGCGCACCGTGCTCGTGAGCCTTCCGCGTCAGCGCCGCCATGTCGCGCAACTCGCCTGACTTGTAGTTGACGTGGTTGACGAGAACCACCGCGACAGTGCCGTCGATGAGGTCTTCGATGCTTGGTGCGTCGACACCTTCGAGACGGAGCGATGCACCGGGACGTGTCGAAACCACGCCCTCGGCCATATAGATGTCCGTCGGAAAACTGCCGCCTTCGCTGACGATGACCGAGCGGTCTGGCCGCAGTGCCATCGCCGCATGCAGGGCCTTGTAGATGTTGATCGACGTCGTGTCGCAGACGACCGTCTGGCCGGCGGCGGCGCCGATCAGCCGTCCGACGCGGTCGCCCAGCGCCAGCGGCATGTCGAACCAGCCGGCGGTGTTCCAACTGCGGATGAGGTTCTGCCCCCATTCTTCCGTCGCCGCCTTCTGCAGTTCGGCGAAGGCGGCATGCGAGGCGACGCCGAGGGAATTGCCGTCGAGATAGATGAGGCCAGAGGGCAGGATGAAGCGCTCGCGCATGGAACGCAGCCCATCGGCCGCATCCATGGCCTCGATCCGGGTGAAATCGGGAAGTGCAGTCATCGGATGGTCCTTGGATTATTCACGAACGGTTTCGCGGGCGGCGGCCGGCCCGCGGCTGCGCTTGAGACTTGGCAGCGCCAGCATGGCCAGAACGAACAGGCCGGTCGCCAGCTTCAGGTCCGGCGGCGGCATGCCGGCGGCGAGGCAGAAGGAAACGAGCTGGTAATAGACGATGGCGCCGACGAAGGGCGCGGCGAGCTGGCGCGGCACGCTTTGTTTGCCGACGATCGCCTCGCCGATCATCAGGGCGGCTAGCCCGTTGATCAGGATGCCGAGGCCCATATTGACGTCGGCAAAGCCCTGCGACTGCACCATCAGCGCGCCACCAACAGCCGAAAAGGCGCCGGCAAGCCCGACACCGCCAATGGTCGCGAGCCAGACATTGATGCCCTGCGCCTCGGCCATATCGGGATTGGCGCCGACTGCGCGGACGGCCGTGCCCTTCTCGGTGCGGAAGAAATAGAGCAGCAGGACGAAGACGAGGAGGCCGATTGTGCCCGCCATGACGATCTTGCTCGCCGGAAAACCGGGCTGGAGAAACGGCACCCAGTCGAACACCGTCGTCGAGCCGAAGACCGAGAGGTTCGAGCGGCCCATTATGCGAAGGTTGATCGAGTAGAGCATCGTCATCATCAGGATGCCGGCGAGCAGGGTGTGGATGCGGAAGCGCAGATGGATGAAGGCCGTGCAGCAGCCGGCGACGAAACCGGCAATGAGCGCAATCAGGATCGCCGGGAGCGGCGCCATGCCGGCGGCCATCAGCACGCCGCAGACGCAGCCGCCGAGTGGAAATGCCCCTTCGCTGGTCAGGTCCGGAAAGCTCAGCATGCGGAAGGGGATCATGATGCCGAGCACGACGAAGGCGAGGATGAGGCTCTGTGCCAGCGTGACGGGAACGAGGGCGATGAAGCTCGCGAGGGTGTTTTGAAGAAAATCCATGATCGTCAGCTCGCCAGAAACATGCGGTCGGTTTTGACGGAGAAATGGCCGATCAGGTCGGGGACCGTGATCGCGGCCTTTTCTCTGCCGGCGATTTCCAGGCGCACGCGGCCGGCATCGAGCATGATGACCCGGTGGCCGAAATCCACGGCGTGCTGCATGTTGTGCGTCACCATCAGGGTCGTCAGCTTGAGGGCCTCGACGGCGCGGATCGTCGCCTGCATGACGATGTCGGCGGTGCGCGGATCGAGCGCCGCGGTGTGCTCGTCGAGCAGCAGCAATTCCGGCGAACCGCCGACCGCCATGATCAGCGACAACGATTGCCGCTGGCCGCCGGAAAGCAGCTCCACCCGTGTGTCGAGGCGGTTTTCGAGGCCGAGGCCCAGCAGCGAGAGGCGCTCCTTGTAGGACGCCAGCCGCACGGGATTGAGGCCGCGGCGGAGTGTGCGCCTGTTGCTCCTGAGATCGGCGAGCAGCATGTTTTCCGCCACCGTCATCGAGGCGGCCGTGCCCTTCATCGGGTCTTGGAACACGCGGGCGAGCCGGATGGCGCGCTTGTGCACGGGCATGGCTGTCACGTCGTCGCCATTGATGAGAACCTTGCCCGTATCGAGGACGAGCGCCCCGGAAATGGCGTTGAGCATGCTGCTCTTGCCGGCACCATTCGAGCCGATGACGACGCCGAATTCACCGGTTTCGAGGCGCAGATTGAGATCGTTGAGGGCGGTCTTCTCGTCTGCCTGCCCCTTGTAGAACACCTTGCGGGCTGACCGGATTTCCAGCATTGGCTTCCCCCTTTATTGT
Organism: Shinella kummerowiae; assembly: GCF_009827055.1. Lineage (GTDB taxonomy): Bacteria > Pseudomonadota > Alphaproteobacteria > Rhizobiales > Rhizobiaceae > Shinella > Shinella kummerowiae. Next base: position 100,497 of record NZ_WUMK01000010.1, on the reverse strand, counting down.
TGGGTGACGGCGCTTGGTGCGCCGCCACCGGTTCGCAGATCAGTCGATCAGGCAACCGCAATCGGCAAGTGACGCCGGCACGTCGAGACCGAAGGCGGCGAGCGTCTTCTTCGAGATCAGCGGCTTGTGGTCCTCATAGGCCGGGCGCCAGGGAGCGATGGACTTCGGGTCCTTGCCTTTGAGGATTTCCGCGGCGATCTTGCCGGCGGCAAGGCCGACCTGCTCGTAGTTCACGGCAAAACTTGCCGGAACGACGCCATCGCGCACCGCACCGTCATCGGAATTGACGATCGGGATCTGTGCCTGGCGCGCGGCGGCGGAAACGGCCGCGATCGCCGGCTGGAGCAGGTTGGACGCCGGCGTATAGATCACGTCGGCCTTGCCGGCGAAGGAGGCGATGCGCTGCTGGATGTCGTTGACATTGTCGATGCCGACGTCCGTCACCTCGAAGCCAGCCGCGGGGGCCGCTTCCTTGATCTTTTCCAGCAGTGCCGCGTCGTTCGCCTCGCCCGGATTGTAGGGCACGCCGAAGCGCTTGGCATTCGGCAGCAGCTTGTGGGTGAATTCCATCACGGCGGCGACGTCCTGAAGATCCGTCGCCCCGGTCATTCCCTCGTCGCCGGCCTCCCAGGAGGGTACCAGCTTGGCGGCCACCGGGTCGGTGACGGCGGAGAAGACCACCGGAATGCCGGAGCCGGCAAGCGCCTTCTTGGCGATCTGCGAGACGGGCGTGGTGATCGTATAGATCAGCTTCGGCTGTTCGGCCTGGAGCTTGGCGATCATCTGCGGCACCAGCGAGGCGTCGAAATTGGTGTGGCTCTCGGAGTAGACGACGTCGGTTCCCTCGACGAAGCCGTTTTCCGCCAAAGCCTTCTTGAAGCCGGCGATCGATGCGGCGAGCTGCGGATGTTCGCCGAAATTGGCGATGCCGATGCGGATGGGCTCGGCCACCGCTGTTCCCGCGCCCCATGCGAGGGCGCCGGCGACCAACAGTCCGGAAATCCAGTTCTTCTTAAGGCTGCTCATGAAATCCTCCCAGAGATGACAAGCGGCCGCCGTTCCTCAGCGGCTTGCGAGGATCATGGCGATGGAGGGCTTTCTTGTCAAATAAATATATATAGTTTTGAAGACAGCGACAAACTATATATATTTGTGTCCATCGGGTGCAGGCGTTAAGGGAACGTGATGCAAGATCAGGGGCAATCGACCAAAACCGAATCCGCCTACCGGCTTCTGCGGCGCGACATTCTCGCGACGCGGCTGAGGCCCGGCGCGCCGATGAAGCTCAGCGCGTTGCGCGACCGCTACGAGCTCGGCTGGACCCCGCTCCGCGAGGCGCTGTCGCGCCTGGAGGCGGAGGGGCTTGTCACCGCAATCAGCAATCGCGGTTTTGCCGTGGCGCCGGTCTCGCGCGAGGAGCTTGAGGATCTCACCCGCGCGCGTCTGGTCGTCGAAGTCCCGCTTCTCCTTGAGGCGATAGAAAACGGCGGCAGCGACTGGGAATCCGCGGTCGTCACGGCGCATTATCGGCTGTCGCGCTGCAAACTCGTCGTCGAGACCGCGACCGAAAGCGAGATCGACGAGTGGGATGAGAAGCACACCGCCTTCCATGCGGCGCTGATCAGTGCGGCGCGGTCGACCTGGCTCCTGCGGTTTCAGGCGACCATTTCCGACCAGCTCCGCCGGCATCACCGGTTCCTCAGCCTCGCCCCGGCGATACGGGCCGCCGAAGGCAGGAGCGAGGGGTATGAGGAGGCGGTTGCCGCGCTGCGCGACGCCATGGCGATCGAGCACCACACGGAACTCATGGAGGCCGCGCTCGACCGGAACGCCAGCCACGCGCAGGCGCTGATGGCCGACCACATCGGCTTTACGGTCAATGTCTATGTGCAATCCGAAGACGGCGGTGGCGCCCTGCCCGTTCCGCGCACGCAACTGCCGAAATGACGGCGCGACGGTCCGGCCTGTCCAAGCGCTGGAAACATCTCTAAAAGACAAGGTGACGGGATAGAAAGCGGGCATTTGCAATGACGGGTGACGACACGTTCGACATCGCGCCGGATTGGCTGGATGGCGAAACCAAGGTCTTGGAGGCTCCGCACGATCACCGCGCCGAGCTTCGGCTGTGGCTGCGCCTGTTGACGTGTTCGACCCTGGTCGAGAGCGAGGTGCGGCGGCGGTTGAGGGAAGAATTCGATTCGACCCTGCCGCGCTTCGACCTGATGGCCCAGCTCGAACGTGCGCCGGATGGCATGGTGCTCGGCGAAGTCTCCAAGCGCATGATGGTCTCGCCGGGCAATATCACGGTTCTGGTGGAGCGGCTGACCGAGAGCGGGCATCTCAGTCGCACGACGCTGCCGACCGACCGACGCGTGCAGATCATCGCGCTTACCCCCTTCGGCCGTGGCGAATTCGAGAAAATGGCGGCCCGCCATGCCGACTGGATCTCGGACCTCTTCGCCGGCCTGGCACCGAACGATGGCGGCGTGCTGATGGATGAGCTTGCCAAGCTTAAACGCTCTATCGTCGCGTCCCTCGCCAAGGGTGCCTGAGGCGCCCTCTCGTCCTTTCTGATGTCCGCTTGAGACGGGTCGGCCCCGCTTAGAGCGTCGGCTGGACGACATCGGCACGCCCAAAACAATTTTAAGCTTGAAATTTCTTTCGAACGGGTCCACCTTGCTTCCCGCAGTCCGAGACGCCCAGCGTCTTGACAGCGACACGCGCAGCCGGACCTCGGGAGGAGAACGACATGCGGATCGTCTGTATCGGTGGTGGGCCTGCCGGTCTCTACTTTGCGCTGCTCATGAAACGCCAGCACCCGGAACACCAGATCACTGTCGTCGAGCGCAACCGCGCATTCGATACATTTGGCTGGGGGGTGGTCTTTTCCGATGCCACCATGCAGTCGATGCGCCAATGGGATCCGGAGACGGCGGAGGCGATCGAGGTCTCCTTCAACCATTGGGACGACATCGAACTCGTCTTCAAGGGCCGCAAGATCCGCACGACGGGCCACGGCTTCGTCGGCATCGGCCGCCGGAAGATGCTCAACATCCTGCAGGACCGCTGCTTGGAACTCGGCGTCGAACTGCTGTTCGAGCGCGATGTGGAAAGCGAGGCGGAATTTGCCGATGCGGATCTCATCATCGCGTCGGATGGTGTCAATTCGCGCATCCGCAACAAATATGCCGAAGTCTTCCAACCCGACATGGTCGTGCGGCCCAACCGCTATATCTGGCTTGGCACCAACAAGCTGTTCGATGCCTTCACCTTCGATTTCCAGCGCACAGAGCACGGCTGGTTCCAGTCGCATATCTATCGCTTCGACGACACGACCTCGACCTTCATTGTCGAGACGACGGACGACGTCTACAAGGCCCATGGCCTTGACCGGATGGACCAGCAACAGTCCATCGAGTTCTGCGAAAAGCTCTTTTCCGGCACGCTGGACGGCCATTCGCTGATGACCAATGCGCGGCATCAGCGCGGCTCGGCCTGGCTGAACTTCGGCCGGTTGATCTGCGAGAAGTGGAGCCATTTCAACGGCAACAGCCATGTCGTGCTGATGGGCGACAGCGCTCATACCGCCCATTTCGCCATCGGCTCGGGCACCAAGCTCGCCATCGACGATGCGATCGAGCTGACCCGTCAATTCGACAGGCTCGGCCACGACAAGGCGCAAATCTCCGCCGTGCTCGCGGCTTACGAAGACGTGCGCCGCGTCGACGTCGCCCGCATCCAGAATGCCGCGCGCAACGCCATGGAATGGTTCGAGGTCGTCGGCACGCGTTATGCCGATACGCTGGAGCCCGAGCAGTTCATGTATTCGATGCTGACCCGCTCGCAGCGCATCAGCCACGAGAATCTTCGCCTGCGCGACAAGGTCTGGCTTGAAGGTTTCGAGCGCTGGTTCGCCGAACAGGCGGGCGCGGAGCCTGCGGCAAACGGCACGGTGCCGCCGCCGATGTTCACACCGTTCAAACTCCGTGGCCTGACGCTGCGCAACCGCATCGTGGTGTCGCCGATGGCGATGTATTCGGCGACGGACGGCGTGCCGGGCGATTTCCACCTCGTGCATCTCGGCGCGCGCGCCATGGGCGGTGCCGCCCTCGTCTTCCCCGAAATGACCTGCGTGTCGCCCGATGCCCGCATCACGCCCGGCTGCCTTGGCCTGTGGAACGACGATCAGCAACAGGCCTTCCAGCGCATCGTCGATTTCGTCCACCATCAGACGCCGGCCAAGATCGGTATCCAGCTCGGCCATGCGGGACGCAAGGGCGCCACGAAGCTGGCCTGGGAGGGGATCGACCAGCCGCTTGCGGAGGGCGGCTGGCCGCTGATGTCTGCTTCCGCGCTACCCTATCTCGCCCATTCCCAGACGCCGCGTGAAATGACCCGAGAAGATATGGACCGCGTCATCGACGACTTCGTGCAGGCGACCGAACGGGCGCGTGATCTCGGCTTCGATATCCTCGAACTGCACGCCGCGCACGGCTATCTGCTGTCGAGCTTCCTGTCGCCGCTGACCAACCGGCGCACCGACGGCTACGGCGGCGAGCACGCGGCCCGCGCCCGCTTCCCGCTCGAAGTGTTCCACGCCATCCGCAAGGTGTGGCCCGAGGACAAGCCGATCTCGGTGCGCCTGTCGACGCATGACTGGCTCGAAGGCGGCAACACGCCGGAGGACGCGGCGATTTTCGCCCGGATGTTCAAGGAGGCCGGCGCTGACATGATCGATTGCTCCTCCGGCCAGGTGGTGAAGGAGGAAAAGCCGGTCTATGGCCGCCTGTTCCAGACGCCGTTCTCCGACAAGATCCGCAATGAGATCCAGGTGCCGACCATTGCCGTTGGGGCGATTTCCGAGGCCGACCACGCCAATTCGATCATCGCAGCCGGCCGTGCGGATCTCTGCGCCGTCGCCCGCCCGCATCTGGCCGACCCCTCCTTCGTCCTGCACGAGGCGGCGAAGATCGGCTATGACGCCCAGCCCTGGCCAAAACAGTACCATTCCGCCCGCGGGCAATATGTGAATAACCTCGCCCGTGCGGCAACGACGGCGGGCAAGTCATGAGCAGACGGCACGCTCTCGTCACAGGCGCCGGCAGCGGCATTGGCAAGGCGATAGCGCTTGCCCTCGCAGCCGATGGCCATACCGTGAGCCTTGCAGGCCGGCGCGCAGCCCCGCTGGAGGCCGTGCGCGATGAAATCCGTGCGTCAGGCGGAGAGGCCTTCGTTCACCACGGTTTCGACGTGACCGATGCCGGGTCGGTAGAACGCGGGATCGCCGGCGCCATCGCGCAAGCCGACGATATTGCGGTCCTCGTCAATTGTGCCGGCGAGGCGCCGTCCGCGCCTTTCGAGAAAACCGACCTGGCGCTCTGGCAACGGGTCCTTTCCATCAACTTGACGGGCGTCTTTCTGGTGACGCAGGCCGCACTCGCCTCCGTGCGCCGGGCCGGGAACGGCCGGATCGTCAATGTCGCCAGCACCGCCGGCCTTACCGGCTACGCCTATGTCTCGGCCTATTGCGCATCCAAACATGGTGTCATCGGTCTGACGCGGGCGCTGGCACTGGAGCTGGCGCGTAGCGACGTGACCGTCAATGCCGTCTGCCCGGGTTTCACCGACACGCCGCTCATCGATGGCGCGCTCGACACGATCAGCGAGAAGACCGGCCGCTCGCGCGAGGACGCCCGCGCTACCCTCGCCCGCGCCAATCCTCAGGGCCGGCTGGTGACACCCGGCGAGGTGGCCCACACCATTTCCTGGCTCGTCTCGGAAAAGGCGACTGCGATCACCGGCCAGGCCATCGCGGTCGCCGGCGGCGAAATCCTGTGAGGAGAGACGACATGACGAACCCCATGCAGGCCAAGAAACGTCCCTTCAAGGGTCATGAGGCAAAACACTTCCTGTTCGAAACGGATGCCGACGGCCGCGTCGCCACGATCACGCTCAACCGCCCGGACAAGAAGAACCCGCTGACCTTCGAAAGCTATGAAGAGCTTGGCGATCTCTTCCGGGCACTTTCGCGCGCCAGCGATATCCGCGTGGTCGTGCTGACCGGCGCCGGGGCCAATTTCTCCTCCGGCGGGGATGTGTTCGAGATCATCGAGCCGCTGACGCGCATGGCTATGCCGGATCTTCTCGACTTCACCCGCATGACCGGCGAACTGGTGCGCCAGATGCGCGCCTGCTCGCAACCGATCATCGCGGCCGTGGATGGCATTTGCGCCGGTGCCGGCGCCATTCTGGCAATGGCCGCGGATTTCCGTATCGCAACACCGGAGGCGAAGACGGCGTTCCTGTTCACCCGTGTCGGGCTTGCCGGTGCGGATATGGGCGCCTGCGGTATCCTCCCCCGCATCATCGGCCAGGGCCGTGCCGCCGAGTTGCTCTTCACCGGACGGGTCATGACGGCGGCGGAAGGCCATGCCTGGGGGTTTTACAATGCCGTGCACGAGCGCGATACGCTGCTCGCCGAAGCGCAAAAGTTTGCCCGCACGATCGCCGATGGTCCGTGGTTCGCCCATGCCATGACGAAAAAGATGCTCGATCAGGAATGGGCGATGGGCATCGACCAGATGATCGAGGCGGAAGCGCAGGCGCAGGCGATCTGCATGGCGACCGGCGATTTCCGTCGCGCCTTCGACGCCTTTGCCGCCAAGACGAAGCCGGTCTTCGAGGGGAACTGACCATGCACGCCGACCCGAAGACGCCGACACGCGATCACCTCGACTGGCCGTTCTTCGACGAGAGCCATCGCACCCTTGCGGCCGAGCTTGACGGTTTCATTGCCCGTGGCGGCCTCGACGACGTCGATCACAGCAATGTCGATGCCGCCTGCCGGCAGCTGGTGGGAGCCCTTGGTGCCGCTGGCCTTCTTCGCCACTGCGTGCCAGGAGCGTTCGGCGGTGCGCGCGAGGAGATCGACAGCCGGGCACTCTGCCTTGCGCGCGAGACGCTTGCCTATGCCGATGGCCTCGCCGACTTCGCCTTCGCCATGCAGGGGCTCGGCACCGGCGCGATCAGCCTTTCCGGCTCGCAGGCGCTGAAGGAACGCATCCTGCCCAAGGTCGCGACCGGCGAATGGATCTCGGCTTTTGCGCTTTCCGAGCCGGAGGCCGGATCGGATGTCGCTGCCCTTGCCTGTGCGGCGCGCCGCGACGGCGACGATTTCGTGCTCGACGGTGAAAAAACCTGGATCTCGAACGGCGGCATTGCCGATGTCTACACGGTCTTCGCCCGCACCGGAGAGGCGCCCGGCACGCGCGGCATTTCCGCTTTCGTCGTCTTCGCGGATACGCCAGGCTTCACGATTGCCGAGCGCATCGAGACGATTGCACCGCATCCACTCGCCCGCATCCGTTTCGACAATTGCCGCATTCCGGCAACACAGCTTCTCGGAAGCCCCGGCGAAGGCTTCAAGATCGCCATGCGCACGCTCGACATTTTTCGCCCATCGGTCGCCGCCGCCGCCACCGGCTTCGCGCGCCGCGCACTCGATGAAGCGGTGTCGCACGCCAAAAACCGAAAGATGTTCGGCGCGACGCTGGCCGATCTGCCGACAGCGCAAAGCACGCTTGGCGAGATGGCGACCGCCATCGATGCCGCGGCGCTGCTGACATGCCGCACCGCGTGGAAGCGCGATGTGCAGAAGCTGTCGACGACGCGTGAAGCGGCGATGGCGAAGATGACGGCGACGGAAAATGCGCAGTGGGTCATCGACCAGGCGCTCCAGCTTTTCGGTGGCCGCGGCGTGCGCTCCGGCGAGATCACCGAGCGGCTCTACCGCGAGATCAGGGCACTGCGCATCTACGAGGGCGCGACGGAAGTGCAAAAGCTCATCATCGGCCGCGAGCTGATGAAGAGCTCGGCGCGATAGGAGGGCAGGCCATCGTGTACACGACCAAAAAGCCGCTGCGGTTCGGGGATTGCGACCCTTCGGGGATCGCCTACTTCCCGTCCTATCTCAACATCCTCGTGGGCGTGCTGGAGGATTTCTTCGCCTCACTCGGTTTTCCCTGGAAGGCGATGACCGACGAGCGGCGCATCGGCGTGCCGACGGTGCGCCTCGACCTCACGTTCCGCCGCCCAGGCTTTCAGGGCGACGAACTGGATTTCGCGCTCGCGGTGCACGGCATCGGCCGTTCGTCACTCGACATGGAGCATACGGTGTCGGCGCGGGGCATTGAGCTCTGGACCGCCAAACACCGCATCGTCGCCACCTCGCTCGACAGCCACGCCTCGCTTCCTTGGCCGGACGATATTCGCACCGCACTGACATCTCATCTGGAGACGCCCCATGCACACCATCCTGCAACCTGAAGGCTGGGCGAAGCCCATCGGCTATTCCAACGGCGTGGCGGCAACGGGCCGCACATTTTTCGTCGGCGGCCAGATCGGCTGGAACGAGCGCTCCGAATTCGAGACCGACGATTTTGTGGAACAGGTGCGCCAGACACTGAAGAACGTCGTCGCCGTGCTCGCGGCAGGCGGCGCCGAGCCCCATCACATCACCACGATGACCTGGTATTTCACCGACAAGCAGGAATATCTCGGCAACCTGCGCGGCATTGGCCAGGCCTACCGCGAGACCATCGGCAGGCATTATCCGGCGATGGCGGCGATGCAGGTGGTCGCACTGGTAGAGGATCGCGCCAAGATCGAAATCCAGGCCACCGCGGTCGTCCCAGAGTGAGGCTTGCCGCAATGGCCGAGATGCGATTTTCGCAGAGTGTTTCTGCCCGCCTGGAGGGCGGCGTGCTCGTCGTTGCCATCGACAATCCGCCCGTCAACGCCCTCTCGGTGCATGTCCGGTCCGGGCTGGTCGCAGCGCTGGATTACACTGTCAACGCATCGCATATCGTCGGGCTTGTCATCTCGGGCGCAGGCCGCACCTTTATCGGCGGGGCGGATATCCGAGAGTTCGGCACGCCCCCGGTCGGGCCGTCGCTGCCTGACGTGATCGACCGGATCGAGGCTTTCGATAAACCCGTAATCTGCGCCGTGAACGGTGCAGCACTTGGCGGCGGTTGCGAGGTCGCGCTCGCCTGCCATGGGCGCATTGCCGGCGAGACCGCCACGTTCGGCCTGCCGGAGGTGAAACTCGGCATCGTTCCCGGTGCCGGTGGAACACAGAGGCTGCCGCGCCTGATCGGCACGATTGCAGCCATCGACCTCATCGGAACGGGGCGGGCGGCAAAGGCGGACGAAGCCTTAGCGCTCGGCCTCGCCGATGCCGTCGTTGCCGACCCTCTCACGGCGGCCGTTGCGGCCGTGCGTGACAATGCTGGGCGACCGCTTCGCCGCACCGGCGGGATGAATGTTCCCGCCGCGGACAGCGCCGCTATCGACATGGCGGCGACAAAGATCATTGCCAAGAGCCGCGGCCAGTCCGCCCCCGCTGAGGCTGTTCGCCTTGTGAGGGCCGCAGGCAGCCTCGGCCTCGAACAGGGCTTGGCGGAGGAGCGCGCCACATTCCTGCATTTGCGCGATTCCACGGAATCGGCGGCCCTGCGGCACGTCTTTTTCGCCGAGCGCGCCGCCGGCAAGGTCGAAACGCTCGCCGATGTGGCGCCGCGGCGGATCGACACCGTCGGGGTGGTCGGCACCGGGCTGATGGGCTCCGGCATTGCTGTCTCGGCGCTGACCAGCGGTTACCGCGTCGTCGCGTTGGAGCAGACTCGCGAGGCCGCGGCCAGTGGACACGAGCGCATCGCCGGCCTTCTCGACAAGGCCGTGCAATCCAGGCGTCTGACGGCGGAGGCACGCGATGCATGCCTTGCCCGGCTGGAAACGACCGCCGAGGCGAAGGACCTTGCGACCGCCGACCTCGTCGTGGAAGCCGTCTTCGACGATCTTTCCGTCAAGACGGCGCTGTTTCGCACGCTCGACGGCATCGTGGCGCCGGGCGCCATTCTGGCGACCAATACGAGCTATCTCGATCCGGATACGATTGCGGCCGCCACGGCCGATCCGTCCCGGGTGGTCGGCCTGCATTTCTTCTCGCCGGCCAATGTCATGCGGCTGGTGGAGGTCGTCGATTGCGCGAAAACCGCGCCCGATGTGCTGGCCAGCGCGCTCGCTTTCGTCAAACGCCTCGGCAAGCTAGCCGTGGTCTGCGGCGTCACCGAAGGTTTCATCGGCAACCGCATCTTCTCTGCCTATCGCCGCGAGGCGGAGTTCATGCTCGAGGATGGCGCCCTGCCGTACCAGATCGATGCCGCGCTTGAGGCCTATGGCTTTCCGATGGGCATTTTCGCCGTCAATGACATGGCCGGCCTCGACATCGCCTGGGCGCGCCGCAAGCGACAGGCTGCAGCCCGCGACCCGGCGGAGCGCTATGTCGAGATCGCCGACAGACTGTGCGAGGCTGGTCGTCTTGGCCGCAAGACCGGCCTCGGTTGGTACACCTACGCAAACGGCGAACGCATGGTCGATCCCGTCGTGACGGCGTTGATCGACGCGGCGCGGGTGAAGAAAGACATCGTTCCGCGCGCTTTTACGGCAGAGGAAATCATGGATCGTCTGCTCATGGCCATGGTCGATGAGGGGAAAGCATTGCTCGCGGAGGGGGTCGCCACGCGACCCGGCGACATCGATCTGGTCATGATTAACGGTTACGGCTTTCCCGCTCACAAGGGCGGGCCGATGTTCGCCGCGCAATAGCACCACGAGCCGACGGCGGGTAGCGACTGGCGCAAACAAAAAGGCGCCGCACGGAGAGCGGCGCCTCGTACTGGTGCGTTTGCCGGCCGGATGATTATTCAGCCGGCTGGAGAACGGGTTCCTCGATCAGCGTTTCCGGTGCGGCGCCGCCCAGCACTTCCTTCAACTTCGCCTCGTCCAGTTCGTTTTCCCAGCGGGCGACGACGATGGTGGCGACGGCGTTGCCGACGAAGTTGGTGAGCGCGCGGCATTCCGACATGAAACGATCGATGCCGAGGATCAGCGCCATGCCGGCGACCGGCACGGAGGGCACGACCGAAAGCGTGGCGGCAAGCGTGATGAAGCCGGCGCCCGTGATGCCGGCGGCACCCTTCGAGCTCAGCATGGCGACGAGGAGAAGAAGCAGCTGATCACCGAACGACAGCGGGATATCGACCGCCTGTGCGATGAAGAGGGCTGCGAGCGTCATGTAGATGTTGGTGCCGTCGAGATTGAACGAATAGCCGGTGGGAATGACGAGGCCGACGACCGAGCGCTTGCAGCCGGCCTTTTCCATCTTCTGCATCAGGCCCGGCAGTGCCGCTTCGGAGGACGAGGTGCCGAGAACGAGCAGCAGTTCCTCCTTGATGTAGCGGATGAGCGCGAGGATCGAGAAGCCGTTGTATCTGGCGACGGCGCCCAGCACCACGAAGACGAAGAGAAGCGAGGTGATGTAGAAGGTGGCGATCAGGAAGGCGAGGTTGGCGACCGAGCCGATGCCGTATTTGCCGATGGTGAAGGCCATGGCGCCGAAAGCGCCGATCGGCGCCGCCTTCATCAGGATGGCGACCAGCCGGAAGATCGGGCTCGTCAGTGCCTGAAGGAAATCGACGACCGGCTTGCCCTGCTCGCCGACCATGCCGAGCGCGATGCCGAACAGCACCGAGAAGAACAGCACCTGCAGGATGTCGCCTTCCGCGAAGGCGCCGACGATGGTCTGCGGGATGATGTTCATCAAGAAGCCGGTGATGGTCGATTCATGCGCCTTGCTCGCATAGGTCGCCACCGCATTGGCGTCGAGCGAGGCGGGATCGATATGCATGCCGGCACCCGGCTGCACCACATTGGCGACCAGCATGCCGATGGCCAGCGCCAGCGTGGAGAAGGTGAGGAAGTAGATCATGGCCTTGCCGGCGACGCGACCGACTTTCCTCAGATCCGACATGCCGGCAATGCCGGTGGCGACCGTCAGGAAGATCACCGGCGCGATAATCATCTTGACGAGCTTGATGAAGGCATCGCCGAATGGTTTCAGGCTGGCGCCGAACTCCGGATAATAATGGCCGACCAGCATGCCGGCGACGATGGCGACGATCACCTGGAAATAGAGATGGCGGTAGAAAGGCAGGGGAGCACGCGGTTGCGTGTCGACAGACGAAATGTGCATGGCTTCCTCCATTCGCACCCCAACCGGAAACCGGCTCTTCCCGGGGTGACTTGCTGAAACTGGAACATGTTCAGCAAGGGGCGTGCCAGACCACGCGATGGCTTGTAACCGATTGTAAATATATGATTATTTTTTCACCCCGTAAGACGACTGTTGCATCTTGTGCGGTTTTCCGCACGCAATGCATTGAGTTTCGTGCGGTTTCATGCTCAAAATTATAAATGCAGGCGCCCTCACCAAACCGCACAGCGGCAGACCTTTCCCGCACAGCACGGCGGCAATGGATCGCTTTCGCCCTTGCCCTCCTGCTGATCACCATCGCGGCACTCCATGCAGCCGGCGTCTATGGCCGGTCCGCGGCCCTGTCGGCGCTGGAGGAACAGGGGCATGCCGATGCCAGTCTCAAGGTCGCGCTGCTGCGCGCCGTGCTGGAACGCCCGCGCGCCCTCCCCTTCCTGCTGTCGCGCGACCGGGACGTCACCGAGGCTTTGGCCGGATCGGACTCCGCCCGGCGTTCCTTTCTCGATCGCAAGCTGGAGGAACTGGTGGCTGGCACCAGTGCTGCGGTGATCTATGTCATCGACACGAAAGGTGTCGCGATTTCAGCGAGCAACTGGCGCGAACCGACGAGTTTCGTGGGCAACGATTATTCGTTTCGCGCCTATTTCTCCCGCGCGATGAAGGACGGCACGGCCGAACATTTTGCGCTCGGCTCGGTCAGCAAACGGCCAGGCCTCTATATTTCGCACCGCATCGGCCCGGCCGCCGCCCCGCTCGGCGTCGTCGTCGTCAAGATGGAGTTCGACCAGCTTGAACGCGACTGGCACGAGACGCGACGCCCCTCCTATATCGTCGATGCGGACCATGTGGTGCTGATCACCAGCATCCCCTCCTGGCGTTTCATGACGACCGAGCCGCTGCCGGCAGAAAACCTTGCGGCCATTCGCGAGAGCCTGCAATTCGGCGAAGCGCCGCTGACGCCGCTGCCCTTCGAGCGGATGGCGGACGGCCTGCTTCGCGCCGTACAGCCGGGCGGCGGCGCAGAAACCTATCTGCGCATCACCGCGCCGGTGGTCTCGACGCCCTGGCAGTTCGAATATCTCGTACCGGTCGCCGGCCCGGTCTCGGCCGGCATGCGCGAGGCGCAGCTTCTCGCCCTCATCGCGATTGGAGTGACCACGATCGCCGCGGCGATCTGGCTGCGCCGCCGCCAGACATCGCTTGCCAACGCCGCCCGTGACCAGGCGGCGCGCGACGAACTGGAGCGCCGCGTGATCGAGCGCACGATGGATCTCAGCCTTGCCCGCGACCACCTGCAAGTCGAAATCGCCGAACATCGGGAAACCGAAACGAAATTGCAGGCCGTGCAGCAGGATCTCGTGCAGGCCAACCGGCTGGCCATTCTCGGTCAGGTCGCGGCCGGTGTGGCGCACGAGATTAATCAGCCGCTCGCCACCATCCGTGCCTATGCCGACAATTCCAAGGTCTTTCTGGCGCGCAGCAAGCCCGAGCCGGTGCTCGAAAATCTCGGCCTCATTGCCGATCTGACGGACCGGATCGCGACGATCACCGAGGACCTGAAGGCGCTGGCGCGCAAGGGCCGGTCGGGTGAGGAACCGGTCGTGCTGCAGGAGGTCATCGACGGTGCCATCATGCTGCTGCGCAGCCGCTTTACCGGCCGGCTTGAGCGGCTGATCATAAGCCCGATGCCCCAGGGTCTTGCCGTCCTGGGTAACCGGCTCAGGCTCGAACAGGTTTTCATCAATCTCTTCCAGAACGCGCTGGAAGCCGTTGCGGAGCGAACGGACGGGCGGGTGGATGTGTCCATCGCGGTCACCGATGGGGAGGTCGCCATTTCAGTGGCCGACAACGGCCCCGGTATTTCACCGACCATTCTGGGCTCGCTCTTCGAGCCCTTCAACACCTCCAAGGAAAAGGGCCTCGGGCTCGGCCTCGTCATCGCCAAGGACATCGTCTCCGACTATGGCGGGCGGCTCGAGGTCGAGACGGATGCCGGCGGGGCCTGCTTCAAGGTCCATCTGCGAAAGGTTCTACCATGACCATGCCCGTCCTCCTCGTCGACGACGACCGGCAGCTTCTGCATGCGACCGCCCAGACGCTGGAACTGGCCGGCTTCGACGTCACGCCGTTCGGTGCCGCCACAGACGCGCTGGCCCGCATCGACAGGACGTTCGCCGGCGTCGTCGTGTCCGATATTCGCATGCCCGGCATGGACGGGCTTCAAATGTTCGAACGCATCGGCGGCATCGACCCGGAAGTTCCGGTGATCCTCGTCACCGGCCACGGCGACATTCCGACGGCCGTCAAGGCCATCCAGGATGGCGTCTACGATTTCATCGCCAAGCCCTTCCCCGCTGAGCGGCTGATCCAGTGTGTGCACCGTGCCGCCGAAAAACGCGGCCTCGTGCTGGAAAACCGCCGCCTCAGGGAGGCAGCCCGGCAGGCCGAGGACGATTTTCCGCTGATCGGCCAGACGCCGGTGATGGACCGTCTGCGCCAGACGCTGCGCCAGATCGCCGACACGGATGTCGACGTGCTGGTGACCGGCGAAACGGGCAGCGGCAAGGAGGTGGTGGCGCGTCTATTGCACGGCTGGAGCCGTCGCTCGAAGGGCAGTTTCGTCGCCCTCAATTGCGGCGCGCTGCCGGAACAGGTGATCGAAAGCGAGCTGTTTGGCCACGAGCCGGGTGCCTTCACCGGCGCCCAGAAGAAGCGCATCGGCCGCATCGAACATTCAAGCGACGGCACGCTCTTCCTCGACGAGTTGGAAAGCATGCCGCTTTCGACCCAGGTGCAGTTGCTGCGCGTGCTCGAAATGCGCGAGGTCACGCCGCTCGGCACCAACGAGGTGCGGCCCGTCGATATCCGCGTCGTCGCGGCGGCCAAGGTCGACCTTGCCGATCCCGAGCAGCGCAAGACGTTCCGCGAGGATCTCTACTACCGCCTGAACGTCATCTCGCTCTCCATCCCGCCGCTGCGCGAGCGCCGGGACGACATTCCGCTTCTCTTCAGTTACTTCGCCGAACGCGCGGCCCAGCGCTTCCAGCGCGACGTGCCGGCCCTTTCCGCCGGCATCCTGCGGCATCTTGCCGATCATGACTGGCCGGGCAATGTGCGTGAACTCGCCCATTTCGCCGAGCGAACCGTGCTGGGCGTGACACCGATGCCGCCTGTGGCGTCCGCGCCCCCGGTGCTCGATGCTGGTGGTACGCTGCCGGAACGGCTGGAGCGGCTGGAGGCGGAGATCATCCGGGACACGCTCTCCACCCATGGCGGCGACGTGCAGGAGACGATTGCCGCCCTCGGCATTCCGCGCAAGACCTTCTACGACAAACTGCAACGCCACGGCATCGTCCGGCGCGCGTTTTCGGGCAAGGCGGACGGGGAAAACCCGTGAGACCCGAAATCCGATAGGCGTCGCGTCAGGCGACAGCCTGCGCCCCGGTGATCTCCACCAAGGAGCCGCACATGAACGCGGCCTCTTCGGAGGCGAGGAAGGCGACAAGGGCCGCGACCTCTTCCGGTTTGCCGATGCGGCCGAAGGGAACGAGCCTGTCGAGATCGGCGATGGTGCGGCCGGAGCGTTTGACGCCGGCCTCCAGCATTGGTGTGTGGATTTCGCCGGGGCAGACGGCGTTGACGCGCACCTTGTCCGGCGCGTAGTCGCGGGCGAGATTTTGCGTGAAGGCGGCGACTGCCGCCTTGGTCGTGTTGTAGGCGATATGGTTCGGCGCGGGATGGAGGCCCCATTGCGAGGCGGTGTTGACGATCGCGCCGCCGCCGGCCGCGATCATGTGCGGCAGCACGGCGCGGCAGAGATGGAACATCGAATCCAGGTTGACGGCGAAGCTCGTGGCCCAATCCTCGTCAGACAGCGACAGCAGATTGCCACGCCGGTTGATGCCGGCATTGTTGACCAGCACGTCGACCCGGCCTTCAAGCGCAAAAGCCTGTTTGACAAGGTTGAAACACGCGTCTTTCCGCGTGATATCTGCGGCAATCACCACCGCGCGACCACCATCCTGCGCGATATCCTGCACCACCGTCGCCGCGGCGTCGCCGTTGACATCCGTTACCACCACCAGCGCGCCCTCGGCAGCCAGCCGCCGCGCAATCGCCGAACCGATGCCGCCGCCGGCCCCGGTGACGACCGCGACCTTGTTCTCGAAACGCTTCATGGAAACCTCCTGATCTTACCGGATGTAACTGCCGCCGTTGACGTCGAGCGTTGCGCCGTTCAGCGAGGCCTGCGAGGGGCGCAGGACGAAGGCGACGAGTTCGGCCACCTCGGCGGGTGACGCCATCTCGCCGATGGGGATGTCCGCGACCGCTACGGACTTGCCGTGCGTGGCGATGAAGTCTTCGGCCATGTCGGTGCGCACCCAGCCGGGGGCGATGGCCACGGCCGTCACGCCATCGGCGCCAAAACTGCGGGCGATGGATTTCGTGAGATTGATTAGCGCTGCCTTGGTCGCGCCATAGGGCATGGCATCGGCCGCATAGCCACGCTGTCCGGCACGGCTCGCCATATTGACGATGCGCCCGCCGCCTGTCGCCTTGAAGTGGCGGATGGCTTCCTTGCAGAGATCGGCGGCGGCGAAGAAGTTGATCTGGAACTCCCGTTGCCACGCGGCTTTCCAGTCTTCGGGCGCAGCGTCGATGAAAATCTCCGTGCGGATGCCGGCATTGTTGACGAGGCCGTGGATGCGTCCGGCGGCGGCGAGCGCCTTTTGCCACAGCGCAAACGGGCCGTCCGGTGCCGCAAGATCCGCTTGCACCAGCAGGCCGTTGCCGTTGATGCGGGCAAGCAGCGCCTCGGCAGCCGCAGCATCGCGCCCATAGTGAATGATCGGCCGGGCGCCCTCTGCCGCCAGGCGCTCGACGATGGCGGCGCCAATGCCGCCCGATGCGCCGGTGACGAGAACGGTCTGTCCCTGCAATGGTTTTTCCATATGTCTACCCCAACAGACCGACCTGCGGTCCCCACGTATCCGACAGCGCGAAACCGGCGGCAAAGGGATCGCCCGGATCGACACGCAGTTGCGAGCGGCCATAGACATAGCCGCGCCCTGTGATGCGCGGCAGCACGGCGCGGCGCCCGCCGATCTCGGCCTCGCCGATCGCCTCGGCCAGAAATTCTCCGCCGATGATGGAGCGGGAGGTGCGGGCATCACCCACCGACACCGCGCCGCGGGCAAACAGCGTGGCGAGATTGGCGGAACTTCCCGTGCCGCAGGGCGACCGGTCGACCCGCCCCGGTTGGAGCGTGGTGCAGGTGCGGATAGCGCCGTCGGGCTCGCGGTCGCGGAACATGACATAGGCGATCTCATCGACGCCACTCAGCGTCGGGTGCCGCACCTTCACCTGATCGGCGAGAAGCCGTTTCAGTTCGATGCCGGCTTCGGCAAGTGCCCTTGCATTGTCCGGCGCGATGACAAGGCCGACCTGGCCGACATCCACCAGCGCATAATAGACGCCGCCGAAGGCGATATCGACCGTGATGCGGCCCCAGGACGTGTCGATGGCGTGATCCAGCAGTTCGGCAAAACTCGGCACGTTGTCGAGGCTGACGGAAAGGCAGCGCCCGCCCTCGCAGCGCGCCCGCGCCACGACAAGGCCGGCCGGCGTATCGAGGCGAACCACGGTCTCAGGCTCGCGCATCGCCACCCGGCCGCTTTCGAGAAGGGCCGTGACGACGCAGATGCAATTGCTGCCGGACATCGGGTGCGCCCGGTCGGCCTGTAGCACGATGAAGCCGGCATCCGCCCCGTCCCGCGTGGGCGCAATGATGAGGTTCACAGACTGGGCAACATGGGCGCGCGGCTCGAAGGTGACGAAGCGGCGCAGACTGTCATCCACCGTGTTGATATGGTTCATCTTGTCGAGCATGGTGGCGCCGGGGATTTCCGGCGCACCGCCCATCAGCACATGGCCAAGCTCGCCCTGGCAATGGACGAGCAGCAGGTCGAGGGATTTTTCGAAATGCATGGCGCCGGCCCCTACTTGATGTACCAGCCCCAGGGTTCTTCGCTCACATATTTCGTGATCTGCTTGGTCTCCAGATAGTTGTCGAGACCCCAGCGGCCGAGTTCTCGGCCGATGCCGGATTCCTTGTAACCGCCCCAGGGCGCTTCGGTGAAGGTCGGCTGCGAGCAGTTGATCCAGACGATGCCAGCGCGGAAGGCCTTCGCCACGCGCTCGGCACGTGCATCGTCCGCCGACATGACGGCGGCGGCGAGACCGAAGCGGCTGTCGTTGGCGAGAGCGATCGCCTCCTCTTCCGACGTGAAAGGACGCAGGCAGACGACCGGTCCGAAAATCTCTTCCCTCCAGGCGGCGCTGTCGAGCGGCACGTCGGTCAGAACGGTCGGGCGAAGATAATAGCCCTTATCAAAACCCTCCGGCCGCGTGCCGCCGCAGGCCACCGTCGCGCCCGCCACCTTCGCCGCCTCGATGGCGGCGACGACCTGTTCGTACTGTTTCTTCGAGACGAGCGGGCCGAGCAGCACACCGTCCTCAAGGCCGCTGCCGATGCGGATGCGGCTCGTCTCCTCGATCAGCCGCGCCAGCAGCCTTTCGTAGATGCCCTGCTGCACCAGCACACGCGAGGTGGCGGAGCAGACCTGGCCCTGGTTCCAGAAGATGCCGAAGAGGATCCACTCCACGGCCTTTTCGATGTCGCTGTCATCGAAGACGACGAAGGGCGACTTGCCGCCGAGTTCGAGGCTGATGCGCTTGATGTCGCGGGCGGCGGCGGCCATGATCTTCGAGCCGACCGGGCCGGAGCCGGTGAAGGCGAGTTTGTCGACCTGGCTGTGATCGATGATCGCCTGGCCGGCGACGGAGCCCGCGCCGGTGACGATGTTGAGCACGCCGGGCGGCAGGCCGGCCTCGTCGGCGATGGCCGCAAGTTCCAGCGCGGTCAGCGAGGTGATCTCGGCGGGCTTCAACACGACCGTGCAGCCGGCGGCGAGCGCCGGGGCGACCTTCCAAGATGCCATCAGCAGTGGGTAATTCCACGGGATGATGGCGCCGGCGACACCGATCGGCTCACGCACCGCCTTGGACGTAAAACGATCGTCGGCAAGCGGAATGGGCTCTTCCGGATTGGTGTCGAGCTGCTCGGCAAGGCCGGCATAGAAGTCGAAGCAGCCGGCCGCGTCGGCAATGTCCCAGGCGGCTTCCGGGAAGGGCTTGCCGTTGTCGATGACTTCGAGGCCGGCGATCTCGGCCTGCCGGGCGCGGATGCCGGCGGCGATGGCGCGCAGGTATTTTGCCCGCTCGGCGCCCGATGTCTCTGGCCAGCCGTCCACGTCGAAAGCGCGGCGGGCGGCTTTGACGGCCGCGTCGACATCCTCGGCGGTGGCGGCGGCGATATGGTGGATCACCGCCTCCGTCGCCGGATTGATCACCTCGAAGGTTCCGCCGTCGGACGAGGCTTTCCACTTGCCGTCGATATAGAGTTCGCTACGCATGAAAAATCCTTTCAGAAACGGTCGACGCGGTAAGGTTTGAGGTCGATGGCCGGCTTGGCGCCCGTCACGAGATCGGCAATCAGCCGACCTGTCGTGGCGGCGTAGGTTAGACCGAGATGGCCGTGGCCGGTAGCATACAGTACGTTCCTGAGCCTTGCCGATGGGCCTATGACCGGTACGGTGTCCGGCAAGGCGGGGCGATGGCCCATCCATTCGCTCGTCTGTTCGGCCTTGAGGTTTGGCAGCGCTTCCTTCGCGCGTTTGACCAATATTCTGGCGCGGCGGTAATCCGGTGACGCATCGAGGCCGGCCATCTCGACCGTACCGCCGACGCGGATGCCGCCGGCCGTTGGTGTCACCATGAAGGCGCGGGCGGGCCAGATGATCGAGTGGCGCATGGAAATGCCGGGCGCCATGATCTGCGTGTGGTAGCCGCGCTCGGTTTCGAGCGGGATGGGCTCGCCGAGCAGTTTCGACAGGCGCCCCGTGAAGGCGCCGGCCGCCAGCACGACACGGTAGGCGGCGAGACGGCGGCCATCGGCCAGCCGCAGCGCCGAAACGCTCCCCTCGCCTTCATCGAAGCCGACGACGTCGCCGGTCTGGATCACGCCGCCCAAGGCCTGGAACTGTGCTGCAAGTGCCGTCACCAGCTTATAGGGATCGGCAATGGAGCGGTTGTCGGGGAAGCGCACGGCCTTGGCGATCGTCGTCGTCAAGGCCGGTTCGAGATCGCGGATGGCATTGCCGCCGAGGATGTCGTGGCGGAAGCCGAAGCGTTCGAGGATGTCGATGTGTTCGCGGTCGGCGCGGAATTCCGCCTCGTCGGCATAGAGGCTGAGACAACCTTCCGTGCTCAGCATCGAGGTGAGGCCGGTTTCCCTCAACAGGGCATCGAGATCTTCATGGACGCGGCCGCAAAGTGCTGCTCCTGCCGCCTCCAGTTCGCGCAGTTTCGAAGGACGGCTGGCCGCCAGGAAGCGCAGGAACCACGGCACGAGTTTCGGCATATAGGCGGGCCGAATGCGTACCGGCCCCTCCGGATCGAGCAGCCATTTCGGCATCTGCGCCCACACGCCGGGGCGCGAGGCGGGCATGAACTCGGTGACGGCGATGCTCGCCATATTGCCGTAGGAGGCGCCCTTGCCGGGCGCATCGCGGTCGACCAGCGTCACGGCAAAACCGCGGCGCTGGAGAGCGTAGGCGATGGTGGTGCCGATAATGCCGGCGCCGACAACGGCAATGGATGACACGGGACTGCTCCTGGGACGAAGCGCCGGAGGCAGTGCCTCCGGCTCGGTATCGTCAGTTGAGGATCGGCGCGATGGCCGCGCGGAAATCGACCTTTTCCGACTCGGTCAGTTCGCCGAGCGGCGCACGGCAGGTACCGACCGGCGTGCCCTGGAGCTCGCAACCATATTTGATCTTTTGCACGAACTTCCCGCTCTCCAGGATGTTCATGGCCCGGTAGAGTACCGTCATCTTCTCCCGTGCCTTGGCAAGGTCACCTGAGCGGAAGGTCCGGTCGAGATCGACGCAGGCCTCCGCCATGCAGTTCGCCGGGCCGCAGATCCAGCAATCGGCGCCCCAGAACATGAAGTCGAGCGCGATATCGTCCGAGCCGGAGATGAGGTCGATACGGCCGTTATAGCGGGCGTGAATATCGACGGCGCGCTGCAGCACGCCCGAGCTTTCCTTGATGCCGATGACGCGCGGGTCGTCCGCCAGCGCATCCATCAGATCGAAGCCGATCTCGATGCCGTCCTTCGGCGGGTAGTTGTACATCACCAGATTGACGTCGGCGGCGTCGAGCACCGCGCGGTAATGGGCGAGAAGCTCGTCCTGCGTCGGGCGCGTGTAGAAGGGGGTGGCAAGCAGCACGGTGTCATAGCCGATTTCCTTGGCGCGCAAGGTGTTCTCGATGACCTCGCGGGTGGCGGGCGCATTGGTGCCGGCGATCAGCGCCTCGCCTTCCTTGGCGAAATCCTTGACGAACTTCAGCACGTCCTCGCGCTCGTCGTTCGACATGGAGAAATATTCGCCGGTCGAGCCCAGCGGCACCCAGCCGGTGACGCCTGCGGCGCGAAGGTTGGTCAGGTGTTTTTCGAAAGCCTTGAAGTCGACCCGGTTGTTGGCGTCGAAGGGGGTGACGAGGGCGGGCATAACGCCGGACAGTTTCATGGTTTTTCTCCTAGATGGCGAGTTTCTTGAGGATGCGGCCTTCGATGAGCGTGACGGCGCGTGTCAGCGGGAAGGCGATGGCGAAGTAGATGAGCGCGACGATGGTCAGCACCTCGACGGGTCGGGCCGTGTTGTTGGAAATGTTCTGGCCGACGAACATCAGGTCGGCCATGCCGACGGCCGAGACGAGCGCGCTTTCCTTGAACAGGCTGACGCAGTTGGACAGCAGTGTTGGAACGGCGCGCAGCACTGCTTGTGGCAGGATCACATTGACCACTTGAACGTGGCGCGGCAGGCCGAGCGCAATGCAGGCGTCCAGCTGCTCGCGGCCGACGGACTTCAACGATGCGCGAAAGGTCTCGCTGGTGATGGCGCCCATGTAGAGCGTCAGCGCGATGACGCCGGAGGCGAGGTTCGAGAGTTCGACGCCGAGAACCAGTGGCAGGCAGAAGAAGATCCAGAACAGCTGGATCAGCACCGGCGTTCCCCGGAAAAATTCGACATAGACGCTGGCAATGCCGCGGACGATGATGCTCGGCGAGGTTCGGGCGAGACCGACAAGGAAGCCGAGCGAGCAGCCGAGCACGACGCAGATCAGCGTCAGCTTGATCGTCGTCCAGAGGCCGACGGCGAGCGCTTCCTGGAAGCGGAGAAGAACGGAGAAATCGAGCGTCATGCTTTCCTCCTAGCTCGTCAGGACCTGGCGGCGGCGTTCGAGCCAGCCGACGACCTGCGTGACGGGGAACGATACCGCGAAGTAGATGAGTGCCGCGATGGTGAAGGTCTCGATCGGGCGGTAGGTCTCGGTGGCGAGCGTCTTTGCCTGGTACATGAGATCCTGCACCGCGACGATGGCGACCAGTGCGCTTTGCTGGAAGATGACGATGCCGTTGGTCAACAGCACGGGAATGGAAGCGCGCAGCGCATTGGGCAGCACGATGTAGAACACGCGTTGGAAAGGGTTCAGCCCGAGCGCGATGCCGGCATCGACCTGCTCGCGCGGCACGGCCTGGATTGCGGCGCGATAGGCCTCGGCGTTGAAGGCCATGAGGTTGAGGCCAAGCGCGAGGATGCCCATCGTCATCGAGCCGAGGAAGACGTTGAACAGCATGGGCACGCAGTAGAAGAACCAGACGATCTGCACGATCGCTGGTGTGCAACGGAAGAACTCGACGAAAAGCGTTGCCGGCCAGCGAATGACGGCGATGCGGCTCATGAGCAAAAGCGCCAGCGGAAAGCCGAGAATGACGCCGATGAGATTGGCCGCGACCGTCAGCTCCAGCGTGACGATCAGGCCCTCGATTAGCGGACCGAGCGAGACGGCGTTGAAATCGAACGTATAGTTCACCGCTGCCCCCTATTGCTTGATGTGGAAGACGCGGTCGATGAACTCGCGCGTGCGCTCCTCGCGCGGCGCGCCCAGCACCTGCTCGGGCGGACCGTCCTCGACCACCACGCCGCCGGCGCAGAAGATGACACGCGAGGCGATGTTCTTGGCGAACCACATGTCGTGGGTGACGATCATCATCGGCAGGTTCTGGTTCGCAAGCTGCAGGATGACCTGCTCGACCTCGGCCACCAGCTCCGGATCGAGCGCCGAGGTCACCTCGTCGAACAGCATCAGCTTCGGATCGAGCATCAGGGCGCGGGCAATCGCGACACGCTGCTTCTGTCCGCCGGAAAGCTGGGCGGGGAAGGCATTCGCCTTGGCGCCGAGGCCGAAGCGTTCAAGCAGCGCCTGCGCCCGCTGCAGGGCACTCGCCTTCTTCTCGCCGCGCACCTTGCACGGGGCGAGCACGAGATTCTGGATGACGCTCAGATGGGGAAACAGCGTGTAGTGCTGGAACACCATGCCGATGGAGCGGCGCACCTCGGTGTCGATGACCGTCTTCGCCGCCAGATCGGATGAGGAGATATAGGGCTTGCCTCCGAAGGTGATGGCGCCACTGTCGATCTTTTCGAGGCCCATCATCACGCGCAGCAACGTCGACTTGCCGCCGCCCGAGGGGCCAATGACAACGACGCGCTCGCCGGGCTTCATCTCGATATCGAGACCCTTCAGCACCTGAATGTGCGGGCCGTAGCTCTTGTGCAGCGACTGAATGGAAACAAGCGGAGCGGATGCGGCGGTCATGCGGATTCTCCAGCCGGGACGGGGGCGGGAAGCCGGGCGAACCCGGCCCCCCGATCGTTCAGTTCGAAGCCTTGAGCACGTCGTCGACGGCCTTCTTGATCAGCGCGTCGACATGGCCGGTTGCGACGCGTTCTTCGAGGAAGATGTTGACCACTTCGACATCGGAGGCGACGAGCTGGTGGGGCAGGCCGAAGGCGACGCCCTGCTTGGCGAGCGCCGGAGTGGGGTTCAGCGCGACCGCCCAATCCGGGTTCGACTGGGTAAAGAGCTGGTTGGTGTCGGAGGCATCGACCAGGATGTCGGCGCGGCGGGAGACGACGGCAAGGCGTGTCTCGTCATTGCCGGGCAGGCGCAGGATCGTCGCGTTCTTGACGGCAGCGGAGATTGCCTTGTCCTGCGCCGTGCCGGACATGACGGCGAGCGTGACATCGGCCTTGTCGATATCGGCGACCGCAGCAGCGCCGGCCGGAATCTTCGGGTTCTCCTTGTTGTAGGCGAGCGAGATCTGGTACTCCATCGCCGGGATGGAGAACTGCACCGCCATGGCGCGGGCCGGCGTGCGGTTCAATGCCAGCGAGACGTCCCATTTTCCGGCCTGAAGGCCTGCGACGATGTTATCCCAGGTCGTATCGACGAATTCCGGCTTGACCTTCAGCACCTCGGCAAACTCGCGGCACAGATCGGCGAAGAAGCCGGAATATTCGCCGCTTGCCGGGTCGCGCATCACATAGGGCGGGGCGACGGCGGCGCCGCAGCGCAGCGTGCCGCTTTTCTGGACACCCTGCCAGTAACCTTCGGCCGTCTGGGCCGATGCATTAGTGGTCGAAAGGCCCGCCAGCAGGGCGAGCGCGGCCGTCGCCCGCAGAGCGGACGTCATCACTGTCGAAAGCATGTGCATTCCCCATTTTTGAGCGCTGGATCAGCGCGGTTCCACCCGTCGGCTTTGGCCGTTCATTTGGTCTTTTTATGTCGGCTCCGTGTCGACTTGATAATTTATGTCGTCTACGTGTCGACAAAGTCAAGCGGAAATTTTACGATTGCTGCGCGCCGGTTTTTCTGGCCCAATGGCCGTGAAATGCGGAAAGGGACGTAAGTGTCTGACGAAATTGAAATGAAACGGGTGCGCGGCACGGGCTGGAAAAGCGTCTACGACACGCTGCGCAACGAGATCCTTGCGCTGGTCCTTCCGCCCGGCCAGTTGCTCGACGAAACGACGCTGGCGGAGCGCTTCGACATGTCGCGCTCGCCGGTGCGCGAGGCACTGATCCGCCTTGCCGGCGAGGACCTGGTGGTGACGCTCTCCAACCGCAGCACCATCGTCGCGCCCATCGAGGTGGCAAGCTTTCCGAAATATGTCGAGGCCCTCGACGTCGCCCAGCGCATGAACACCCGGCTTGCCGCGGCGTTGCGTACGGATGCGGACCTCAAGATCATCGCCAAGCGGCAGAAGGAATTCGAGGCGGCGGTGAAGACCGGCCAGCACCTGAAGATGTCGGAGGCCAACAAGCAGTTCCACATGGCCGTCGCCTATGCCGGCAAGAACGCCTATCTCGCCTCCTTCTACGAGCGGCTGCTCAACCAGGGCCAGCGCATGCTGCATCTGCATTTCGAATATCTGGAGCGCACCGGCGATGGCTACCTTCTGACGGACGAGCACGAACTGATGCTGGACGCGATCCGCGCCAAGAATGTCGAGCGGGCCGACGAACTGGCCCATGCGCACACGCGGCAGTTCCAGGACAATTTCATCGCGTTTCTGCGCGAAAACTACACGACCGACGTCTCCTTCGGTCCCCTTGCTGCTGCGGAATGATCATGCCCTTGCCCCGGAAAATCGGATTCATCGGAACCGGCGCCATCACCGACGCCATGGTGCGCGGCCTCCTCGCCGCACCCGCGGCCGTGCCGCATGTCATGGTGTCACAGCGCAGCGCCGACATTTCGGCGAGGCTCGCCGCCGATTTCCCGGCCGTGCTTGTCTCGAGCGACAACCAGGCGATCGTCGACGGCTGCGATACGGTCGTGCTGGCCATCCGCCCGCAGATCGCCGAGGAGGTCATCCGACCCCTGCGGTTTTGCGACGGCCAGACGGTTATCAGCGTGGTCGCGGCCACCGGCCGCGCCGCTCTGCTCGACTGGATCGGCGCGGATGTACGCCTTTCCCAGGCGATCCCCCTGCCGTTCGTCGCACGGCGCAAGGGCGTTACCGCCGTCTATCCGCCGGACGCGGATACCGCCGCGGTCTTCAACGTGCTGGGCAATGCCGTCGAATGCGAGACGAAAGCCGAATATGATCTGCTCGCCGCCGTCAGCGCCCTGATGGCCACCTATTTCGGCATCCTGCACCGCACGACCGAATGGCTGGCGGATAACGGCCTGCCGGAGGAGAAGGGTCGCGCCTACCTCGCGCCTCTGTTTTCCAGCCTTTCAGAGACAGCCCTCCTTGCCGGCAAGGATGTCGACTTCATCGCGATGAGCCATGAATTCGCCACCAAGGGCGGCCTGAACGAGCAGGTCTTTCAGGATTTCGATCGCAAGGGCGGATCCGACGCGCTGAAGCAGGCGCTGGACCGCGTCCTCAACCGCATCACCGGTTCCGCCTGAAGGCATCCCCTCAAAGGCCGAGCGCGACACCATCCTTGCGCGATTCCGAGCCACCGATCAGCGTGCCGTTTTCCCAGTCGATGCGGATCGCCTGCGCGCCGCCGATCGGGTCCTCGGTCGGAACGAGGTCAAAGCCGCGACGCGTCAGTTCTTCCGCCGTCGCCGTCGGCAGCGTGCCTTCGGCCTCCACGCGCGTTCCATCCGGGCGCGGCATCACCCGCGGCAGGTCGATGGCCTCCTGCAAGTCCATGCCATAGTCGAAGACCTTGGAAAGAAGATGGGCGTGGCCCATCGCCTGGTAGTAGCCGCCCATCACGCCGAAGGGCATCTCCACCCGGCCGCCGCGCGTCACCATGCCGGGAATGATGGTGTGCAGGGGGCGTTTCAGCGGTGCAACGGCATTGGGATGGCCGGGCTTTACCGAGAAACTCTGGCCCCGGTTGTGCAGCACCACACCCGAGCGCGGCGCGACGAGACCGGTGCCGAAACTGTAGAACACCGAGTTGATGAAGCTGACGGCGTTGCGGTCGCGGTCCACGACGGAAATGTAGACCGTGTCGCGATGCAGCGGCATGTCGAACGCCGGCAGGTCGGTCAGCGCGTGGCGAAGGTCGATCATCGACGCCAGCCGGTCGGCCAGCTCATCCGACAGGATCTCCTCCACCGGCACCTCCGCCTTGTCCGGATCGGCGATCCAGGCATCGCGCGCGGCATAGGCAAGCCGCGTCGCCTCGATTTCGATATGGAGCCGATCGGGCGATTGCGGATCGCCCTTGGCGTCGAAGCGGCTCAGGATGTTGAGGATCAGCAGCGCGATGATGCCCTGGCCGTTCGGCGGGCATTCGTGCACGGTATGGCCACGGAAATCGGTGGTGACGGGCGTGACATACTCACCCGATGCACCGGCAAAATCCTCCAGAGTGTGCACCCCACCGAGTGAGCGCAGGTAGGAGACCATGTCCTCGGCGACCGGCCCGGTATAGAAGCCGTCGCGCCCGTCTGTGGCGATACGCTTCAGGGTCGCGGCAAGCTCCGGCTGGCGGTGCACCTCGCCGATCCGCGGCGCGCGCCCCGCCGGCAGGAAAATGCGCGCAGCCGTCGGGTCGGCCGCCAGGACCGTCTCCTCCAGCGTCCAGTCGCGGTGAACGCGCGGGCTGATGCCGTAGCCGTCTTCGGCAAACCGGATGGCCGGTGCGAGCACATCGGCGAACGGCATCCGGCCGTGATCGGCATGGAGCCGCGCCCACGCATCGATGGCGCCCGGGATCGTCACCGCGGCGGGAGATTGCCGCGGGACCTCGTCAAGGCCGCGCTCGGTGAACCAGTCGAGTGTCAGCGCTGCCGGCGTGCGGCCCGACCCGTTATAGGCGATGACCTGGTCCGAGCCGTTTGGCGCGAACAGCACGAAACAATCGCCGCCGATGCCGGTCGAACCGGGCTCGACGGCGCATTGTACGGCCGAGGCGGCGATGGCGGCATCCATCGCGTTGCCGCCGGCCTCCATGATCTGGAGCGCCGCAAGGGTCGCCGACGGATGCGAGGTCGCTGCCATCGTCTGACGGGACACGGCGACGGATCGCGTCGGCCTTTCGAAATTGCGCATTTTTAGTTTCCTCCGGGTATCAGTGTCGTCTCGGGCGAGCGTGCTATCGCGCCCCGTATCAGGATGTTTCGTGTCGCAGGGCAAAGCCCTTGCCGAACCGGTCGCGCACCTTGCGCGAGAAGGCGGTGACGGTGGCGTGATCGGCCGAACGTGATGTCACCAGCACGAACTCCACGTCCTCCAGTGCCGGCAAAGCCGGCGGGACAATCTCGCGAAGGCCGGCGGGCGCCAGGCTGCGCGGCTGGACGAGCACTCCCATGCCGGCCCGCGCCGCAGCGGTCAGGCCACTGAGGCTCTGGCACGAGCAGACGATACGCCACGGGGTGCCGTTGCGCTCCAGCGCTTCCATCAGAAGCAGGCGCGTCAGGCTCGGCGGCGGGAACACGATGAGCGGCAATGCCGGTTTTGCCAGCACCGCCTCCGGATCGCTGGCAAGCCAGACGAGTGGTTCGCGCAGGATGGCATCGCCGCGCTGTTCGCCGATCCGGCGTTTGGCCATGACGAGGTCGAGTTCACCGCGATCCTGCATCTCGGCCAGTGTCTTGGAGAGCGCGACGGAAAGCTGGAGATCGACGGAGGGATAGTCGGCGATGAAGTCTTCCAGCAGCCCCGGCAACTGACCGCTGACGAGGTCCTCCGAGATGCCGAAGCGGAACGGTCCGCGCGGCGCATCCGCATCGAACTGGGCGGCCGCCTGCCGCTCGAGGGCGAGAAGCTGCCGGGCATGCGGCAACAGCGCCTCCCCATCCACCGTCAGCCGGACGAGATGGGTGTCGCGGTCAACGAGCCGCCGCCCCAGCCCGCGCTCCAGCCGCTGCAGGTGCTGGCTGACCGTCGACTGGCCGAGCTTCAGCCTCTCGGCGGCAAGCGTGAAACTTTTCGTCTGGGCCACCATGACGAAGCTGCGCAACTGGACGAGATCAAGCATATCACGTTCCATGATAAGCCTTATTGTTTGCATCGTAAAATAGGATAGCTAAAAATACCGGCCTGTCGAGATCTCAACAATACGCACCGAGATGAAACGCCTTCTTCCCGATACCTTCACCTGGCTCCTCATCGGCGCCGTCCTCCTCGCGTCCCTGCTGCCGATCTCCGGTGTGGCGGCGGAGTGGTTCGGCGTCGCGACCAACATCGCCATCGCCCTCCTGTTCTTCCTGCACGGTGCGCGTCTCTCCACCGACGTGGTGGTTGCCGGTTTCCTGCACTGGCGCCTGCAACTCTTCATCCTCGTCACGACGTTCGCGGTTTTCCCGCTGCTCGGCCTCGGCCTTGGTCTCTTCTCGCCCTGGCTGATCGACCAGCCACTCTATCTCGGTCTGCTGTTCCTCTGTGTCCTGCCATCGACGGTGCAGTCGTCGATCGCTTTCACCTCGATTGCCGGGGGCAACGTGCCAGCGGCGATCTGCGCCGCTTCGACGTCGAACATTCTCGGGATTTTCCTGACACCCGCCCTCGTCGCCCTGCTGTTTTCGGCGGGCGGCCATGTCGGCGTGTCCTTCGATATGGTCTGGAAGATCATGCTGCAGCTTTTCCTGCCCTTCATCGCAGGCCAGTTGCTGCAACCCTTCATCGGCAACTGGGTGCGCTCGAAAAAGACGCTGCTGACGCCCTTCGACCGCGGCTCCATCCTCATGGTCGTCTACCTCGCCTTCTCCGAGGCGGTGACGGAGGGAATCTGGCGGCGGCTGGCGGTGGAAGATCTCGCCCTCCTCCTCGTCATCGACAGCCTGCTGCTTGCGGTGATCCTCGTCATCACGAGCCTCGGCGGAAAACTGTTCGGCTTCAACCGTGAAGACCGCATCACGGCCGTCTTCTGCGGCTCGAAAAAGAGCCTCGCCAGCGGCGTGCCGATGGCGAGCGTCATCTTCGCCGGGCAGTCGATCGGCGCGATCGTGCTGCCGCTGATGCTCTTCCACCAGATCCAGTTGATGGTCTGCGCCTGGCTCGCCCGCGTCTATGCCGATCGGCAGAAAACCCTTGAGGCCAAGCCTGCTCCTGCCGGCTGACACCAGACGGTCGCGGCAGCTCCAATGTTCCTGTCAGGCCGGGACGTCGAAGGGCGGCCAGTCTTCGGTCTTTTCGGCCTGGACGGGCCGTTCGAGATAGGTCGACAACACGACATAGCTGCGCGTCGCCTTCACGCCCGGCGTGGCATAGAGATGGCCGAGCAATTGCTCGAGCGCATGTGCGCCGTCCGTGCGGACCTTCAGCAACATGCAGGCATCACCGGTCACCGAGTGGATTTCCTCGACCTCGGGAAACCGTCTGATCGCCATCAGCGCCGTTGTCTTGCCCCAGCCGGCCGTATCGATGTGAACGAAGGCGAGAAGCGTCTTGTCCGTCGCCTGCGGATCGATCAGCGCCGCGACCCGGCGAATAGCGCCGCGCTGGCGCAAACGCTTGACGCGCTCATGCGCGGCCGGCGCGGAAAGGCCCACTTTCTTGCCCAGCTCCGCATAGCTCAGGGTCGCATCCTCCACCAGTTCGGCTAACAGTTTTCGATCCATGGCGTCGGACGGTGGCACCGGCCGGGCATTCTGCCGAACGTCATCTGTTTTTTCCATGTGCCTCAATTCCTTCGTTGCTGCCGAATTTTGTTCGCATATTCTAGCTTCATGCAGAACAGCAATCAACAAACTCCCGGCATGCCCTTATCGGCCATACCGTCCATCGTCTGGACGCTGACAGGCTGTATCGGTCTCATCGGGTCGAATTCGCTGGCGCTCGGGCCGATAGCGCCGGCCATGGCAGCGGCTCTCGGCACGAGCGTGCAGACGGTAATGATCGCCTCGGCGGCCTTCGGTCTCGGCACGGCCGGCGGTGCGCTTGCGCTCGGCCAACTGATCGACCGCATCGGGCCGCAGCGCATGCTGGCCATTACCATGCTGCTGATGGTGTTCGGCTTTGCCGGTGCCGGGACAGCCATCGGCCCGGAAATGCTGATCGCCGCGCAATTCGGCCTCGGGATCGCCGCGGGCGTGGCCTTGCCGGCGATCTACACGCTGGCGGCGGTGTCCGGCCCGCCCGGGCACGAAAGCCGTACGCTCGGCATCGTGCTCACCGGCTGGACCCTCAGCATGGTCGGCGGCGTGCCTCTTTCGGCCCTGATTGCCGACACGCTTGGCTGGCGTGCCTTCTATTTCATCCTCGCCGGCGCCGCGCTCCTTGCCGCCGGCACGATTGCCCGGCGTCCGACGACGAAAGGGGTGGCGGGCGGGCTGCAAACGCCGCTCTCGGCGCTCAGGGTGAAAGGCGTGCTGCCGCTGCTTGCCGTCTGCGGCTGCTTCATGGCGTCCTTTTATGGTGTCTACGCCTATCTCGGCGATCATCTGCATGCCGATCTCGGCTTGCCGGTCAGCGCAAACGGCCTGGCGACGATCCTCTATGGCATGGGTTTCGGCGCGGCCGCCTTGCTGGATCGCTTCCTCGACACCCATCTTGCTCGCCCGCTGCTGCTCTCCGTCCTCATGGTGCTGGTCACGGCAGTCTTTTCCCTGATGTTCGTTTTCTCAGGCAGTTTCATTGGCCTTCTCGTCCTGATGGGCGTGTGGGGATTGGCCAACCATCTCGGCCTCAACGTGCTTATCATGCGCCTGACGGCACTCGATCCCCAGCAACGTGGTGCGATCATGGGCCTCAACAGCACCGTCACCTATCTCGCACTCTTTGCCGGCACGATCGGTCTTGGTGAGGTTTACGCCGGCCAGGGATTCCGCCCCGTCGTGCTCTGCGCCGTCGGCCTGATGCTGACGGGCGTTGCCATCTCCCTGCTTGCTGCCCGCGGGAGTGCGGCGGTGAAGAGGGACGCCGAGCGGCGCCAGACAGCAACTCCTCGTTAACCATCGTCTCCCACCGACCGGCACGCGGTGCTCCCCACCGAGGGCATTGCCGACGCCGCGTTTGCGATTTGCCCCATTGCCTCAAAGGCTATCGCATTTTGCCTGTTTTTTGTGCGATTCGCTGCTTTCTTGCGCTCCGGCATCGCAGCGTTGCTGCCGACCAGTGGTCGAATGGCTATTTTTCGACGATTCCCCACCCCGATCCCGACTTGGCACGATTAATGCTTTTTAACAGGCAGCGGCTGTCGGTCATGTGTTGAATTGCCCGGCAGCCTTGGAACCAGCGTCACGTGAGAGAACGAAATGACTAAGTTTAAGCTCGAATACATCTGGCTCGATGGCTACAAGCCCACCCCGAACCTGCGCGGCAAGACCCTGATCAAGGAATTCGACGCATTCCCGACGCTTGAGCAGCTTCCGTTCTGGGGCTTCGATGGCTCGTCGACCCTGCAGGCCGAAGGCTCGAGCTCGGACTGCGTGCTCAAGCCCGCCGCGGTCTATCCCGACCCTGAGCGCAAGAACGGTGTCCTCGTGCTCTGCGAAGTCATGATGCCCGACGCCAAGACGCCGCATCCGTCCAACACGCGTGCGTCTATCCTCGATGACGACGGCGCCTGGTTCGGCTTCGAACAGGAATATTTCTTCTACCAGAACGGTCGCCCGCTCGGCTTCCCGGAAGCCGGTTTCCCCGCTCCGCAGGGGCCGTACTATTGCGGCGTCGGCTTCGGCAATGTCGGCACCCTCGCCCGCAAGATCGTCGAAGAGCATCTCGACATCTGCCTGGCGGCCGGCATCAACCATGAAGGCATCAATGCCGAAGTGGCCAAGGGCCAGTGGGAATTCCAGGTCTTCGGTAAGGGCTCGCGCAAGGCCGCCGACGAAATCTGGCTCGCTCGCTACCTGCTGCAGCGCCTGACCGAAAAGTACGGCATCGACGTCGAATACCACTGCAAGCCGCTCGGCGACACCGACTGGAACGGCTCGGGCATGCATGCCAACTTCTCCACGGAGTACATGCGCGAAGTCGGCGGCAAGGACTATTTCGAAGAGCTGATGGCTGCCTTCGCGGAAGCGCGCGCCGATCACATCGCCGTCTACGGTCCGGACAACCACATGCGCCTGACCGGCAAGCACGAAACGGCGTCGATCCACCAGTTCAGCTACGGCGTGGCTGATCGTGGCGCCTCGATCCGCGTGCCGCACAGCTTCGTCAACAACGACTACAAGGGCTATCTGGAAGACCGCCGCCCGAACTCGCAGGGCGACCCCTACCAGATCGCGTCGCAGATCCTGAAGACGATCTCCACGGTCCCGACCGACGTGGAAAACCGCAAGGCCGCTTAACGCCGCTGGACACCTGAACGCGCCGACAAACGGCAGCGCTCAACGGAAAAGCCTACAGAACGCCCCGCATCCTGCGGGGCGTTTTTTTTGGCTAAAAAATGTGCAGCGGTCGCTGGGTGGGACCCAGCCGATGGCGCCATGCAAAAAACGCATGCCTACACTGCATGCATATGCATTTTTTCTGGGCACGCGATTCACTATCTACAGGTCAACACAAAGGAGTTGATCATGAACGTTTTCGCAAAGCTCAAGAAGAACGCCGCCGAACGCCGTGCCGTCCGCGAACTCAGCGCCCTCGACGACCGCGCCCTGCAGGATCTCGGCATCTCGCGCGCCAACATTCGCTCTGCCGTTGCCGGCCTCCTGGTCCTCGGCTAAGCCACACCGGCAGGCGCCCGGGCGCGTGTCGAACAGATTGCCAGATCACGTTTGTGTGGTCGGCCCTCCAAAAGCGCTTCGCAGTCTGCGAGGCGTTTTTTTATGCCTGTGCTGACGAGCACTCGTAGAGAACCTTGTCGGTTGCGCTATCCACACCGGCCAGGCTGACGCCATAGCCCCAAAGCCTGCGGATATGGGCAAGGGTCCTGTCACGCTCGGCCTCGTCCAGCAGGACGCCATTGCGGATCCTGTGCCGCAATCGAAGCTGGCGGTCGCCCAAAAGGTCGACGTCCACCACCTGAATATCCGGCCGGTGCGTGCTCGGGTCGTAGTTGCGCGCAAGTGCGGCGCGCACGGCCGAATAGCCGCGCTCGTCATGGATGGACGCGACCTCGCAGAACCTGTCGGTGGCGAGGTCGGAGAGGTGGAACAGGCGGAATTTTCGGATCAGCGCCGGGCTCAGATATTGCAGGACGAAGGATTCGTCGCGGTGGTTCTCCCAGGCGTCGATCAGCGTGCCCATGCTGTCGCCATTGCCGGCAATGTCGGGAAACCAGTCCTTGTCCTCCGCGGTCGGTTTCGTGCAGATGCGCTCGATATCCTGCATCATCGCAAAACCCAGCGCATAGGGATTGATGCCGGAAAAGCGCGGGTCGTCGAAGCCGGGCTGGAAGACCACATTGGCGTGGCTTGCCAAGAGTTCCAGCATGGCGCCTTCACTCATCCTGCCCTGGTCGAACAGCCGGTTGATGATCGTGTAATGCACGAAGGTCGCGCAGCCCTCGTTCATCACCTTGGTTTGGCCCTGCGGATAGAAATATTGCGCGATGACGCGGACGATGCGCAGGATTTCCCGCTGCCAGGGTTCCAGGATCAGGCTGTGTTTTTCGAGAAAATACAACAGGTTCTCTTCCGGAAGGTTCAGCACCTTCTTGCGTTCCAGCGCTTCCTTCTCCGCTTCCTCTATGCCGGCGCTGCCGACGGCTGTCGGGAGTGTGCGCCACAGATCGCTGTAGGTCTGCTCCTCATATTCCAGCCTTTCGCGCGCCCGCTCCGTCACCTTTGCCGGCGAAAGCCGGGGCGGACGGCGATAGTGAAACACGCCCTGGTCCATCAGCGCATGGGCTGAATCGAGAATCTCCTCGACCGCGGCGATGCCATGCCGTTCCTCGCATTTGGTGATGTATTTCTTGGCGAAGTCCATGTAGCCGAGGATCGCTCCGGCATCGGTCCATTGGCGGAAGAGATAGTTGTTCTTGAAGAAATGGTTGTGGCCGAAAGCGGCATGCGCGGTCACCAGCGCCTGCATCGGCATGGTGTTTTCTTCCATGAGATAGGTGATGCAGGGATTGGAGTTGATGACCAGCTCATAGGCGAGGCCCCGGCGTCCCTTGCGGTAGAAATGGCTTTCGAAGACGAAACGTTTGCCGAAGGACCAGTGCTGATACATCAGCGGCATGCCGATCGAGGAATAGGCGTCGAGCATCTGCTCGGAGGAGATGATCTCGATCTGGTTAGGATAGACATCCAGCCCCATCTCGCCGACGGCGATCTCCTCGATGGCCTCATAGGCGCGCGAAAGGGTTGCGAAGCTCCATTCGGAACCGTTGAACAGCAGGGAGGAAGGGGGCCGTTTTGCCATGGTCCCGCCCTTCACCGGCTGAGCTGCACGGCTTTGTGCCGGGCGAAAAGCTTGCGGAAAACCGGATAGATATCGGCAGGTCTTGCAATGCGGGTCATCTGGAAATTCGGCACCGCGCCATCGACCTTTCGATAGGAACGCCACAGCGACGTGCCGTTGTCCGTTGCGCCAAAAATCTCGCTCTCCCGCTCGTCGATGATCTCGACATAGGCATAGTACTGGCAGAGCTTCATCAACTCGTCGCGCAGAAGGGCTGCACAGCGCTCGGAATCGCCCGTGGCGTTGTCGCCATCGGAGGCCTGGGCAGCGTAGATGTTCCAGATATTCGAGGGATAGCGGTCGAGAATGATCCGCTGCATCTCCTCAAGCGCCGTCGAAACCACCGTGCCGCCGCTCTGCTTGCTGAAGAAGAAGGTTTCCTCGTCGACCTCGTGCGCCTCATCCGTGTGGCGGATGAAGACGATGTCGATGCGCTCATAGCGGCGCTTGAGGAACAGGTGCAGGAGAACGAAGAAGCGCTTCGCCAGGTCCTTCTCCCGCTCGCCCATCGAGGCCGAAACGTCCATCAGGCAGAACATCACGGCATTGGCGTTGGGCAGCGGCAGGCGTTCGAAGCGATTGAAGCGCACATCGACGGGATCGACATAGGCGATGCGCTTGCGCCGCCGCTCCAGCGCCTCCAATTCCTCGCGCAGTGCCGCAAGCCGCCGGCGCTGCGGCTGGGAGAGGCTTGGTTCGTTTTCCAGCGCCGCGATCTCGTCGGCGACCGCCTGATATTCCTTCTCGCTCGGGCGGCGCAGCGCAATGCGCCGACCAAAGCTGTTGCGCATCGTGCGCCCGACATTGATGTTGCTGGGTGTGCCTGCGGTGGTGAAGCCGACGCGGTGCGGCTTGTAGGTCACCGTTTCCTTGAGGTTGAGCTTCACCATGTCGGGAAGCTCCAGATCCTCGAAGAAAAGATCGAGCACCTCGTCGCGCGAGAGGATGAAGAGGAAGTCGTCATCGCCTTCGCCGCGCCCGGCGCCGCGTCCGGCACCCTGACCGCCGCCGGCATCCGGCTTGCCGATCCGGTCGCCTGCCGAAAAGGTCTCGTTGCCCGGCAGCACGTGATGCCGTTCACCGCTGTTTGACGCATTGCGAAAGCTGGGTTCGTCGGCACCGCGTTTCGGTACCGGCACGCCATGAGCGGCATCGACATCGGCAATCTTGTCGGACCGGACCTGATCGCGGATCGAGCGCTTCAGTTCGTCATGCACCCGCTTCAGAAAACGCTGCCGGTTGCCGAGGCTGCGGTCCTTGGGGTTCAGCCGGCGGTCGATGAAATTCGGCATGGGCCGACTCCCGTTTCGGTGTCAGCCAGCCTTGTTGACGCGCATGTACCAGTCGACCAGCCGCCGGACCTGCCGCACGGTATAGCCACGCTCGGTCATGCGGTCGACGAATTCGGCGTGCTGCTTTTCGGTGGCACTGTCCTTCTTCGAGCCGAAGCTGATGACCGGCAACAGATCCTCGACCTGGCCGAACATGCGCTTTTCGATGACCTCGCGCAGTTTTTCGTAGCTCGTCCAGGCCGGATTGCGCCCGCCGTTGCGGGCCCGGGCACGCAGGGTGAATTTCACGACTTCGTTGCGGAAGTCCTTGGGGTTGGCGATGCCGGCGGGTTTTTCGATCTGCGACAGTTCGCTGTCGAGGATTTCCCGGTTGAGGATCTGGCCCGTGTCCGGATCCTTGAAATCCTGATCTTCCAGCCAGGCATCCGCATAGGAAATATAGCGGTCGAACAGGTTCTGGCCGTATTCGCTATAGGATTCCAGATAGGCCTTCTGGATCTCGTGACCGATGAACTCGGCATAGCGGCTCGCCAGTTCCGAGCGGATGAAGTCGATGTAGTTCGCCTCGACTTCCTTGGAGAACTGCTCGCGGCGGATCGCCTGTTCGAGGATGTACATCAGATGGACCGAGTCGGCCGCGACCTCCTTGGTGTCGTAGTTGAAGGTCTCGGACAGCACCTTGAAGGCGAACCGCGTGCTGATGCCGGTCATGCCCTCGTCGACGCCGGCGGCATCGCGATATTCCTGCAGCGATTTTGCCTTCGGATCGGTGTCCTTGAGGTTCTCGCCGTCATAGACGCGCATCTTGGTATAGGTCGGCGAATTTTCATGCGGGGTTAGCCGCGTGGCGACGGTGAAGCGGCTGAGATTTTCCAGCACTTCCGGTGCGCAGGGGCTGTTCGAGAGCTCGCTTTCGCGCAGCAGCTTTTCGTAGATCTGCCGCTCCTCGGTGATGCGCAGGCAATAGGGCACTTTGACGACCAGGATACGGTCGAGAAAGGCCTCATTGTTCTTGTTGTGCTTGAAGTGCAGCCATTCCGATTCGTTGGAATGGGCAAGCACGATGCCCTGATAGGGGAAGGAGCCGAAGTTTTCGGTACCGTTGTAGCTGCCCTCCTGCGTGGCGGTCAGCAGCGGATGCAGCACCTTGATCGGTGCCTTGAACATTTCGACGAATTCAAGCAGGCCCTGGGTCGTACGGTTAAGGCCGCCGCTGAACGAATAGGCGTCCGGATCGGCCTGGCTGAAGTTTTCGAGCTGGCGGATATCCACCTTGCCGACAAGCGTCGAAACGTCTTGGTTGTTCTCGTCGCCGGGCTCGGTCTTGGCGATGCCGATCTGGCGCAACCGGGAGGGCATCAGCTTGACGACACTGAACCTGGAGATATCGCCGCCGATCTCGTCAAGCCGCTTCGTCGCCCAGGGCGAGATGAGGCCGGTGAGCCGCCGCTTGGCGATGCCGTATTTGTCCTCCAGCAGGTCGCCCATGCGCTCGCGGCTGAAGAGGCCGAGGGGTGATTCAAAAACCGGGCTGATCTTGCCGTCGATGGCGAGCGTATAGATCGGCTGTTCTTCCATCAGCTTCTTGAGGCGCTCGGCGAGCGAGGATTTGCCGCCCCCCACCGGGCCCAGCAGATAAAGGATCTGTTTGCGCTCTTCGAGCCCCTGGGCGGCGTAGCGGAAATAGCCGACAATCCGCTCGATCGTGTCTTCCATGCCGTAGAAATCGGCGAAGGAGGGGTAAATCTTGATGGTCCGGTTGCCGAAAATCCGGCCAAGGCGTTCGTCCGCGCTGGTATCGATCAATTGCGGTTCGCCGATCGCCGTCACCATCCGCTCGGGTGCGGTGGCATACATCTTTTTATCGTCGCGGCACGCAAGCAGGTACTCCTGGAGGCTCAGTTCCTCCTGCGCGGTACTCGCATAAGTTTTTGAAAAGAGGTCGAAAACGTCGCTGCCAGTGGTTCTCATCGAACGCTCCTGCTGTCGCCGAACAGTATAGCTTTTTTCCCGTCTGCCGTCCTTATCTTTAAACGGAATGGAGCAGAAATTTGTTCCCGCCTTCGCTGTAAACAGAAAGTGAATGCAAGCGTGGATATTGAAGGCGGCAAATCTTCCAACCACTCTGTTCATTCAACAGATATGGCACTGGACGCGGGCCGTTTGCGCGCGCTTTAACGCGAATCGCGAACAGGCATGTCCACAAGCATATAGTCGATCGATCGGAACACAATGCCAATCCATGAACTTGCCGCGCTCGGCGCCGCAACCTGCTGGGCCCTGACAGGGCTGATCTCTGCGGGCCCTGCCGGCCACCTCGGCGCACCCGCCTTCAACCGGGTCCGCCAGATCTTCGTCACCGGCCTTCTGGCCCTCTATGTGGTGGCGACCGGCACGTGGCGGGAGCTGGATGCGGCCAGCATTGGCCCGTTGCTGCTGTCCGGATTGATCGGCATCTTCGTTGGCGACACGTTGCTCTTTGCCACGCTGAACCGGCTCGGCCCGCGCCGCTCCGGAATCCTCTTCGCGCTCAATGCGCCGATTGCCGCCCTGCTCGGCTGGCTAGTGCTTGGTGAAGCCCTGCCGGTCGCCGCCATGATGGGCATCGCGCTGACGGCGACAGGCGTGTTCCTGGCCATTCTCTTCGGCAAGCGGCGGGCGCAGATACATGAATGGGAAACGATCAAGGGGCCGCTATCGATCGGTGTCCTGCTCGGGCTGGGTGCGGCGACCGGGCAGGCCATCGGCTCCATCCTCGTGCGCCCCGTCATGGCGACTGGCCTCGATCCCTTCGTCGCTTCGCTGCTGCGCGTCGGCATTGCCGCCCTCTGTCTCAGCGTCCTGACCCAACTGCCTATCCCTTCCGTCAAACCGAAAGGACCGCTTACGCTCAGGGTTGCGGCGATGACGGCGTTGACCGGTGTGCTGGCGCTCGCCATCGGCATGACGCTGCTGCTCTTTGCGCTGTCGGGCGGCAAGGTCGGCATCATCTCGACGCTCTCGGCCACCTCGCCGGTCATGATCCTGCCGATGCTGTGGCTGAAGACCGGCGAGCGCCCGGCCGGTGGCGCCTGGGCCGGTGCTGCGCTAGTTGTCGTCGGCATGGGCCTGATCTTCCTGCGCTGAGCGATCGCAGGGCGGCGATGACAACACATCGGGCACGGTCCTGTGGACAGAATGGCGGGTGTCATGCGGATGTCATGGCGATCTGTTGAAACGCTGCCCCATGTCGTTCGCTGATTGTGACGATCGAGATGGAAACTGCCCAGCGGGTTTCGCACCGATCCTCGCCCTTCACCGCACAGGCATGCGCAGTTCGCCGCCGCCCAGTCCGTCGCGCCGATGGATAGGGCGGACATTCCAGCGTAGGAAACCCTGATGATCGACACGGTGATCTCTCCCGCTCCCTCTCCGGCCGCAACGCGTAAGGACGGGGTCGGCAAGCGCCTCAACCGCGCCGTTCGCCGCAATCCGCTGCTCTCCGCCTCCGGAATGTCCGAATACGTCTTCTCCCGGCTTTTCCGCAACCTCGTCTACGCGCAAATCTGGGAAGATCCTGATGTCGACATGGCTGCGCTGAAAATCGCGCCGGGAAACAGCATCGTCACCATCGCGTCCGGCGGCTGCAATGCGCTGTCCTATCTCGTTGCTGATCCTGCCCGCATCGAGGCGGTGGATCTCAACCCGGCGCATGTCGCGTTCAACCGCCTGAAACTGACCGCTGCCGCCCATCTGCCAGACTACGAGACCTTCTATCGCTTCTACGGCCAGGGCGACGATCGCCGGAACCTCGACGCCTACCGGCAATATCTGCGGCCCTTCCTCGACGCGGAGACGCGCGATTACTGGGAAAGTCGAACCGTTACCGGTCGCCGCCGCATCTCCATCTTCCACCGCCGCCTCTATCGACACGGCCTGCTCGGCGGCTTCATCGGCCTTGGCCACACGATGGCCCGGCTCTACGGCGCCGATCCGCGCGGCCTGCTCAAGGCGCGCACGATCGAGGACCAGAAGCGCTTCTTCGACGAGACGCTGGCGCCGCTGTTCGAAAAGCGCCTGGTCCGTTGGGCGACCGGGCGCAAAAGCTCGCTCTTCGGACTTGGCATTCCGCCGCAGCAATACGAGGCCCTTTCGGGTGCCGGCAGCGACATGGCGTCGATCCTGCGCCAGCGTGTCGAAAAGCTCGCCTGCGGTTTCCCACTCTCGGAGAATTATTTCGCCTGGCAGGCCTTCGGGCGCGGTTATGGAAGCGGAGAGCTTGCGCCGCTACCACCCTATCTGTCCCGGCAGAATTTCGAGGCGGTTCGCAGCCGCGCCGGTCGTATCTCCATCACCAACACGTCGCTGACCGAATTCCTTGCGGCAAAAGCCCCGCAATCGGTCGACCGCTTCATCCTGCTCGATGCGCAGGACTGGATGACGGACGCGCAGCTCAACGCGTTGTGGAGCGAGATCACCCGCACCGCCGCCCCTGCTGCCCGCGTCATCTTCCGCACGGCACCTGCGGAAAGCCTGCTGCCCGGCCGTGTCGCCGACACAGTCCTC
The DNA here is from genome assembly GCF_009827055.1 of Shinella kummerowiae. Classification (GTDB taxonomy): domain Bacteria; phylum Pseudomonadota; class Alphaproteobacteria; order Rhizobiales; family Rhizobiaceae; genus Shinella; species Shinella kummerowiae. Next base: position 59,306 of record NZ_WUMK01000010.1, on the reverse strand, counting down.
GACCGCTGGACCTATCACGCCGCGGAATCGCGTGCGCTGCACGACAAGGATCGCTCGTCGATCTACGGCGGTTTCCACCTCTATGAATTCAAGGGGTGAGCGTTGATGAACGCACTATCCGATCATGCGCTGCTGATGGACCGCATCTACCGCTGGCAGCGTCGGTTCGGCATCTATAACGCCACGCGAAAATACTACCTGCTCGGCCGCGACCCCTTGCTTGCCGGGCTCCGGCCCGTACCGGGCGGCGCGGTGCTGGAGATCGGTTGCGGTACCGGGCGCAATCTCGTGAAAGCGGCTGGTCTCTACCCGGAGGCCCGGTTTCACGGCATCGACATCTCGCAGGAAATGCTCACGGCGGCGGAAACCGCTGTCGCGGGCGCCGGCCTTCATGACAGGATACGTCTTGCCAGGGCCGATGCCGCTGCTTTCGACCCGCAATTGGCTTTCGGCCAGGGCAGCTACGACCGCATCTTCATCTCCTATGCCGTATCGATGATCCCGCAATGGCAGAAGGTCGTCACGGAAGCGACCGCCCGCCTTGCTCCGGGCGGGGAGCTGCACATCGCCGATTTCGGCGACATGCAGGGCTTGCCCGGCTGGTTCAAGCGCGCTGTGACCGCCTGGCTCGGTTGGCACCACGTGACGCCCCGCGCCGACCTGTTCGACTTTGCCGCCGAACTGGCTGACGCTCACGCCGGGCGCAGCGAAGCGAAACGCTTGCATCGCGGCTTTTCCTGGATCGCCATCATCCGAATGCCTTGACTGACACAGCCGGCAGGAGAGAAACGAAGCCACTGCCGCACGAAGGTGCCGGAGTGGCTTTTCTCAACACAACGTCTCAACCTTTGCCGCGATCGTGTGACTGGGCCCGTGGTGCTGGCGCAAAAAAAATGGGCCACCGGAAAACCGAGGCCCATGAAGTGTGGAGATATGAAAACCTCCAGAGGGGAACAGCGGATGCAGCGGACTGGGAGGAGACCGCCGTGTGCATCAGCTGCAAGCACTATGCTTAATTTTTGACCGTTTGGAAAACATTTATTGTGCAATGCAGCTATGCAGAAGGCGCACCACTTGCGCTTGCCAGCCGGACGCATTCTGCCAATGTCAGGAATCTCCCCACCTACAAGACGCCCCAGGCGCGAAAACGCCCCCTGCCCGTCAATTCCCGCAGCTTGAGGTCCTCTATGATCCGCAACGCCGCCCGGGGTGTCACACCGAGCGCCCTGGCAACCATGCCCGTCGAGACCATCGGGCGGGAGAGCACGAGATCGATCAGATCCGGCAATCTCGAGGACGTGCGGCGGTCAACAAGACGGCGCTCCATCATCTGCCGGGCGAGGACCAGTCGATCATGCTCCTTCATGCCGATCGTCGCCGCGGCCGTGACCCCATCGAGGTAAGCGGTAAGACGGGTATCCCGGTCGCGGTGGACACGCTGTTCGCGCCGGATGGTTTTCAGGCCGACATTCGCCGCAGCAAGATGCGCTCCTGATGTGAGACCCGCCTCGCGCAAACAGGCTGCGGCGAGAAGCCGTCCCAGCCATGGGGCATGTTGCAGCACTTGTAGGGCATTCCAGGCATCGAGCAGCACTATTGCCCTCAGAACCGGGGGCAGCTCCCGGCTTTCATCGACGGCAACGCGCCATTCCTCCAGTCGCGCATCCTCATCCCAGTCAAGGTCGTAGACGAGAGGGTCCTTTTCCCGTCCACCCCGCCGTGGCGGAACGCTGGCGCCGGACAGGACGGCCTCCGATCGCGCCAGCAGGGCATCGATCGCCGCGAGTTCCTTTGCCAAGGGATCGGCAGTGTCCGTTTCTTCCCTCACCTTCCCCAAGGCCAGCGGTTCATCGCCAGCGCGAGGAGCCGACATTTCCCGTCGATCGCCGACTGGTTCAGCGGCGCCCAGGCCACGCAGGCTGCGGACGCTGTCGATATCGAGCGCCCAGTCCGGCGGCTGCAGGACAATCCGCCGGCGAGTCCGCAGCACATCGCGGGCGATGGTGAGTTCGTGGGTCGGCGTGCGGATATCGTGGCCGTCGTCGTGAAGCACGAGATCCTCGAGATGGACAAGTTCCCCGTCTATCCACAGCGAGGCGCAGGCGTCGGCGAAATGCATGCGCTCCATCCAGCCGTCCCCGGCCGGCGAATGCGCGAGACGTTCGTCGAGGCGCGCCAAGGCGGCCGTCGCGCCGCAAATGCGGGGCAAAAGGCTGTGAAGCGGCAATTTGGAAATATCATAACGCATTGAATTTATGGTAAACGAATTTTCAAACGGACGCTATGTCATAGTTAATGTCCGCTAGATGGAAATCGTGCCTGATTGCGTCGCGTCATCGATCACTTCGGCGAGACTTAACCCCCATATCCTGATGATAGGACGTTCGTTTCTGCCCTTCAACGGGGCCGGCAAAAGTGCAAATCGAAATGAACAGTCGCGGTATCGATCGGTGAACACTGCGTTCGCAGAGCGCGCCTTTTCAAGCCGGCTTCGATATCCCATCTTCGGTGCCAACATCCTCCCAACGGACGCTCCGCGTCGAGGTAGATACCTATGAAGAAAATCGGCTTCCTGTCCTTCGGACACTGGACCCCCTCCCCTCAATCGCAAACCCGCTCGGCGGGTGATACCTTGCTGCAGTCGATCGATCTTGCCGTCGCCGCGGAAGAGCTTGGCGCGGACGGGGCCTACTTCCGGGTACACCACTTTGCCCGGCAGCTCGCCTCGCCCTTCCCGCTACTGGCCGCCGTGGGCGCCAGGACGAAGAGGATCGAGATCGGCACGGCCGTGATCGACATGCGTTACGAAAACCCGCTCTACATGGCCGAGGATGCTGGCGCCGCCGACCTCATCTCGGGCGGACGTTTGCAGCTCGGCGTCAGCCGCGGCTCACCCGAGCAGGTCATCGATGGCTGGCGCTATTTCGGTTTTGAGCCGCAGGAGGGCATGAGTGACGCGGATATGGGCCGCCGCCACGCCGAAGTGTTCCTCGATATCCTGAAGGGTGAGGGTTTTGCGCAACCGAATCCGCGGCCGATGTTTCCCAATCCGCCGGGTCTTTTGCGGCTCGAGCCCCATTCGGAGGGCCTGCGCGAGCGCATCTGGTGGGGCGCAAGTTCGAACGCCACGGCCGTCTGGGCGGCGAAACACGGCATGAACCTGCAAAGCTCGACCTTGAAGGATGATGAGACGGGTGAACCCTTCCACGTCCAGCAGGCGGCGCAGATCCGCGCCTATCGCGAGGCCTGGAAGGAAGCAGGGCACAGCCGTACGCCGCGCGTCTCCGTAAGCCGCAGCATTTTTGCGCTCGTGGACGACCGCGACCGCGCCTATTTTGGCCGCGGCGGCAAGGACGAGGATTCGATCGGCTTCATCGACGACAAGACAAGGGCGATCTTCGGCCGCTCCTATGCCGGCGAACCGGATGTTCTGATCAAGCAACTCGCGGAAGACGAAGCCATCAAAGAGGCCGATACGCTGCTTTTGACCGTGCCGAACCAACTCGGCGTCGAATACAACGCCCACGTTATCGAGGCGATCCTGAAGCACGTTGCCCCGGCTCTGGGTTGGCGTTAGGTGCGCTTCTTTTAGACTGCCGGAAACAAAAAGGCGCGCCGGAAAACCTGGCGCGCCCTTTTTGTCGGACTGTCATCTACGGCCCGCGGTTGGGCCATTGAAAATGCCAACTGTGTTACCAGGAAGTGCTTGCCTTGAGCATGAAGGTACGCCCTGCGCCATAGGCGCACGAATTCGCACCTTTGCAGCTTGCGACATAGTCCTTGTCAAACAGGTTCGACGCGTTCAGCGCGATAGCCCAATTGTCCTTCTTGAAGCGAATTGCGGCATCCACCAGAGTGGCGGCGGGCACTCTCAGCGTATTGGCGTCATCCGCCCAGGATTTGCCAATATGACGAACACCGGCGGCAACACTCAACCCCTCCAGCGCGTCACCTTGGAACGAATAGTCCAGCCACAGCGATGCGGTCAGGTCCGGCACCTGGATCGGTGTCTTGCCGATGAGGGCGGTATTGAAATCGTTCGTGATCTCCATATCGAGATAGGTCAGGGCGCCAATGGCCTTCCAGCCGCTCGCGATATTTGCCTGTACGGAGGTTTCAAACCCTCGTGACGTCACCTCGCCGATAGCATACGCGTCGGTCTGAGAGCCATTCCAGTTGGTGTTTGCGACATTCTCTCGGGTTATGTCGAAATAGGCCGCCGTAATGAGGGCATCCATGAAGCCGGGCTCGTACTTGACGCCGATTTCCCATTGTTTTCCAGTCTCCGACGGCAGGAGACCGTCTTCCGGGTCTGTGGTCGTCGTCGGGTTATAGGACGTGGAATAGCTGGCGTAGGGCGTCAGGCCATTTGCAAATTCGTAGGCGAGCGCCGCCCGCCATGTGAATTTTCGCTCATCGCCGTCAACCGAATTCGTCGGCGTTAAATGGTCGGTGAGCTCGGTCGAGACGAAGTCATACCGGGCGTTGGCGGTAACGATCCAGCCATCGCCGAACTTGATCTGGTCCTGAGCATAAATGCCAAGCTGATCGCGCTTCAAATCCTGATCAAGGTAAGGATCATTGAGCGACGGGGGAACAATTCCATAGACCGGGTTATGCGGATCGAGATCCAAAGCACCGAAGCCGACGGCCTGCGTCTGATCTAGCGAATAGTTTCGGTAGTCCAACCCCAAGAGCAGGTTGTGATCGAGGGCTCCCGTCGCAAATTGGCCTTCGAGTTGGTTGTCGACAGTGAAAAGGCCGACATCCGTATCATGCGCAAACCGGTAGCGCGCCAGCTTCGTCGGGCCGGTTGACGACCATCCGTTAGTGTACAGAGCATCTTCTTTGAGAGAGACGCTAGCGTAACGCAGGTTCTGGCGAGCCGTCCAGTTGTTGTCGAACGTATGTTCGAACTCGTAGCCGATCATCGCCTGTTGACGCTCGTAGACGTCGCGGCTCTCGTCACCATAGAACAGATCGCGCGGGATGCGGCCGACGCCAGGCCTGTCTACGACGGTGCCTTCATACGGCAGGAAGCCGGTGCTGGTGTGTGTAAGGTCGACGTTCTGATACGAGCTGAGAATGGTAAGGCTTGTATCCTCGTCCGGTTTCCATGTGATGCTGGGCGCGATCGTGCCGCGGAAATCGTCCGACCTGTCGGTTTCCCAGCCACCGCCGGAAATCTTGCCGGTCAAACGATAGCTCAATACGTCGTCGCTGCCGAACTTGTCGCTGAAGTCCAGGCCGAGATAGCCATTGCCGAAGCTGTTGATGCCGGTTTCGACATAGTGCAACGGCTCATCGGTCGGCCGCTTGCTGATGAAATTGACGAAGCCGCCCGGGCTGGCGCCGCCGTACAGCACGGAACTCGGTCCTTTGATGACTTCGATCCGCTCGACGAAAAACGGATCCACCAGGAAGGTGCCGAAGCCGGTCTGGAACAGGGAGAGACCGTCGAGGAACATGCCGGTCTGATCGGCCTGGAAACCGCGAATGAAGAGCCAGTCGGTGTCGGAGTCCGTACCGTAGGTCGAAGGATTCACGCCGGCGACGTAACGCAGAGCCTCGTCGATCTTCTGCGGGCTCTGGTCGTCGATCTGCTCCCGGCCGACAACGGTAACCGACTGCGGTACCTCATTGAGGGCGGTCGCAGTCTTGCTGCCGGTCCGTGTGGATTTCGCCACGACGCCTCGAACGGCCTCGACGCCGGTCGTGTCCGATCCCTCAATGCGGATTTCCTGCAGCAAGGTCGGTTTGCTCGCATCCTGGGCGTTGGCAACAGGCGGTGCCAGCAGGGCGATGGCGGCGGTGCCGCACGCCAGTGCCAGTCTGAACTGCCGTTCTCTCTTCGTCTTCATATTACGGACACCCCACTCACGCCTGCCCCGTCGCAGGCACCCCGATAACGATAAGATGAGTGGTTAACTCAGATTTAACTGCCGGGATTGTCGCATTCGCGGAAAATTGAACGTTCTTGGGCAATTTTCCGGGCGCTGAACATCCGCCCGATCGACATCAGGCAAGCTGTGTCTTCTGCCAATGGGCAGGGGTCGTGCCGAAATTCTTGCGGAAGACGCGAGTGAAATGCGCCTGGTCGGCAAAACCGGATTCGGCGGCAATTTCCGTCAACGGCTGTTCACCCTGCAAAAGCAAGTACTTGGCGCGGCGCAGTCGCGCATTGACCTGCCACTGATGAGGAGCGACGCCGGTCGAAGCCTTGAAGGCATGGCTGAAATGGGATTGCGACAGCCCGATCAGATTGGCGAGTTCCTCGAGCTTTATATTGCGCAAGCAGTTTTCTTCAATGAAATCGGTCGCGCGGCGCAGTTGCCAGCCGGCAAGCCGGCTGCGCTTGCGGCCCGGCGCCTTGGCAAGCTTCATGACGTCGATGATCAGCGCAAGCGCCAGGCCGTCGCCATAGAGGTCATGCAGCGGTTTCGGATTGGTGCATTCGGCCGCAATGAACTGTGCGAGCGAAAGAAGGCGGGGGTCGGAGAAAAAGAGTTGCGGCGTCGCCAGGCGCTCCGGATCGAGATCTTCGGCCAGCCGACGGCTCATCGTTTCCACGTCGAAATGCAGGTCGAGATGACGCATGAACCGGTAGTCGGTCAGGTCCGCCCACATCTCGAAGTCGGCGGGGATGTAGGCAATCGGGCAGCGCTGCCAATCCTCGGCACGTTCCGGCCCCTCCGGTGACAGGCGGATGCGGGATGCACCCGGCCCTTTTTTATCCAGCAGGACGAAGAGGCGCGGGTCGCGACCGACATAGTAGCCGCCGGCATAGGCCGCACATTCCACATCCCAGACATCGGCCACGATGCCGTTCCAGTGCCGACGATGGAGGTCGCCGACCACGGAAAAGCCCTCGATCCTGTTCTGCATGCGCGGCTGGAACGTCATCCGGCAAACTATTCCTTCCTAAATTTATCAAGTTTTTTAGCGAGAATTTCGCGGCAATGCAATATCGCTAAAATGCGGAAAGGGGCGGTTCGGCACCGCCCCTTCCCTTCTTCCCCGCAGGTTCTTCTTCTTAGTCTTCTTCTTGGAAAACCTGTTCGCGCTTGGCCTTGACCGAGGGCAGGAAGACGACGACCAGCACCGCGACGGCAATTGCCAACAGGATCGCGCTGATCGGCCGCGTAACGAAGGTGGTCGGATCGCCGCGCGAGAGGATCATGGCGCGGCGCAGGTTTTCTTCCAGCAACGGGCCGAGCACGAAACCGAGCAGCAACGGCGCCGGCTCGCAGCGCATCTTCACCAGCAGGTAGCCGCCAAGTCCGAAGAATGCGACCGCATAGAGGTCGAAGACGTTGGAGTTCACGCTGTAGACGCCGATCGAGCAGAAGGCCATGATGATGGGGAACAGCACGTAGTAGGGTACTGTCAGCAGCTTCACCCAAAGGCCGATCAGTGGCAGGTTCAGTACCACCAGCATCAGGTTGCCGATCCACATTGAGGCGATGATGCCCCAGAACAGGGTCGGCTGTTCGACAGCGACATTCGGGCCGGGAACGATCCCCTGGATGATCATCGCGCCGACCATCAGCGCCATGACCGGATTGGCGGGAATGCCGAGCGTCAACAGGGGAATGAAGGACGTCTGGGCCCCGGCATTGTTGGCCGATTCCGGGCCGGCAACACCGGCGATCGCCCCCTGGCCAAACTCCTCCGGCCGGTCGGAAATACGCTTCTCGACCGTGTAGGAGGCGAAAGCCGCGAGGATCGCTCCTCCCCCCGGCAGGATACCGAGCGCCGAGCCGATCGTCGTGCCGCGCAGCACGGGGCCGACCATGCGCTTGAAATCATCCTTGGTCGGCCAGAGTTCGCTGACCTTGGCCATCAGCACCGTGCGGGACTTCTCGCCTTCGAGGTTACGCAGGATTTCGGCGATGCCGAAGACACCCACCGCAACGGCCACGAAGTTCAGTCCGTCGGCATATTCGCGGATGCCCAGGGTAAAGCGCGGCGTGCCGGTATAGATATCCGTGCCGACAAGGCCGAGCAGAAGACCCAGCGCGACCATGGCAAGCGCCTTGACGATCGATCCGTGTGCCAAGGCAATCGACGAGACGAGGCCGACGACCATCAGCGAGAAGTATTCGGCGGCACCGAATTTCAGGGCAATGCCGGTCAGCGGGATGGCGAAGATCGCGACAAGGAAGGTCGAGACGGTGCCGGCGAAGAAGGAGCCGAGCGCCGCGATGGAGAGTGCCGCCCCTGCCCTGCCCTTGCGCGCCATCTGGTATCCGTCGATGGCGGTCACAGCGGACGAGGATTCGCCCGGCATGTTGATCAGGATCGCGGTGGTGGAACCACCATATTGCGCGCCGTAATAGATGCCGGCGAGCATGATCAGCGAGGAGACCGGCTCTAGCTGGAAGGTGATCGGCAGGAGCATGGCGATGGTTGCCGTTGCACCGATGCCGGGCAGAACGCCGATCAGCGTGCCGAGCAGAACGCCGATGAGGCAGAAGGCCAGGTTGGCGGGCGAGGCGGCGGTGGAGAAGCCAAGCGCAAGATTGCTAATGAGATCCATCAGAGCCTCCTAGAGCCGTGTCCACGGGCCGAACCGCTCGAATGGCAGGCCGAGGCCGTAGCTGAACACCGCGACGGAAAAGACCGTGATGCCGATGGCGAGCAGAAGCGCCATGAGCGGCTTCATCCGTGTCGAAGCGAAGGCGGCAATGAGCGCCGCGAAGAACAGCGACGGAACGAAGCCGAGACCGCGCACGGTGAGGCCGAAGAATATCGGTGCGGGCAGAATGAACAGCATCCCGCGCAAGGCCACCGGCCCGATCGGTTCACCCTTCACGCGCGTTGCCTGCGCCAGAACGATCACGCCGAGACCGGTGAGAATAACCGCAAGGATCAACGGGAAAAAGCCAGGCCCCATGCGGAATGCCGTGCCAAGCTCCAGGGTGAGGCATTGGTACACAAAGAAGCTGCCAAGCGCGATGAAGGTCAGACCGCAGATCGCGTTGGTGCTGTCGAACTCGAGTTGTTTCATGGAATCCCCTCCTCCCACGGCCGCGATGGGCCGCACAGACGTCAAAGACCGTGGCGGCGGTCAACACCGCCACGGTGCGATCCATGCAAGCCTGGTCTCCGCACAAGTTGGGCAGAAAGTCGGTTTGCACTCATCCGGGATTGCGTCAGTCGGCGAACTGTCCGGCTGCCTCGATAACCGGCTTCCAACGGGCGATCTCACCTTCCAGCTTCGCCTTGAGAGCTGCCGGAGTTGCCTCGGCTTCGGCGGAAGGCACGGTGCCAAGCTCGGCAAAACGGGCGACCACGTTCGGATCCTTCAGCGCGAGCTGCAAGGACTTGGAAAGCCGTTCCGTCACCTCGGCCGGCGTGCCCTTGGGCGCGTAGATGCCGTGCCAGATACCAACCTGGAATCCGGGCAGGCCTGCTTCTTCCGCCGTCGGAATATCCGGCAGGTTGCCGAGACGGGCAGGAGAGGTCACGGCGTAGGCCTTGATCGTTCCGCCCTGGATCTGCTTCGTCGTGTTCGTCGTCTGGTCGCACATCACATCGACCTGACCGCCGAGGAGATCGGTCATGGCCGGGCCAGTGCCCTTGTAGGGCACGGTGACGAACTGCGTCTGGAGCGCACTCATCAGCATCATGCCGCACAGATGCGAGGCGGCGCCGATGCCGGCATTTGCCACCGTCACGGTGTCCTTGTTGGCCTTCATGTATTCGATCAGGCCCTTGAGGTCGGTCGGCTCAAGGTCCTTGCGGGCGACGATCGCCATCGGGACGTCGGTGACGAGGCCGACATATTCGAAGGCGTTCAGCGTGTCATAGGCAAGCTTGCGATAGAGCGTGGCGCTGGTCGCCATGCCGATATGGTGCAGCAGCAGGGTGTAGCCATCCGCGTCAGCGCTCGCAACGCGGCCGGCACCGAGCGTGCCGCCGGCGCCGCCGACATTCTCGACGACGATCTGCTGACCGAGATCCTTCGACATGGATTCGGCAACGAGGCGGGTTACGGTATCGGTCGGGCCGCCGGCAGAGAAGGGGACCACCATGGTGATGGTGCGTTCCGGATAGGTCTGGGCCAGGGCGGAGGTGGCGAGCAACGATACGGCAAAGGCGGCGGAAATGCCAAACAGGGTTTTCATGGTCTTCATCAAATCCTCCCGATGAATTGGCCAGCCGGCGTGGCTCCTCCCGCGCCGGTTCTGGATGTCTCAAGAGGGGCTTTGTCGGCCGATTGAGCAAGCGATCACGGCATGTCGCGCCGGTAATTTACCGCAGTAAACTGCCGCAATGGGTAGGTTTGGGAACAAAGCTGCCGCAGCATGGGTGGATTTCCACCCATTGGGGCGTCACATATCGTCCTGAAGCGCCGCCATATTGATGTTCTTGTCGAGGCCGTACTTCTGCATCTTCTCGTAGAGGGTCTTCCGCGAAACCCCCAACTGCTCGTAAACCGGTTTCAGGCTGCCACCATGGGCGGCTAGGGCACTGGCGATCAAGCCCCGTTCGTAAGCTGCGACTTTCTCTGCAAGGCGTTGCGGGCCGTCGCCGGATGGCGCGTTTTCGACCCCGGCATCGAGCCCCAGTACCAGCCGATCGGCCGCGTTCCGGAGTTCTCGCACATTGCCGGGCCAGCCGCGGCCGGCAATTTCGGTCATCACCTCGGCGGGCACATCGACGTCGTTTCGCACGTAGCGCGCCGCGGCCTCGCGCACGAGCTGGAGGAAGAGCAGGGGGATATCGTCCCGCCGTTGCGCAAGCGAAGGAACATGCAGTGTCGCGACATTCAAGCGATACAGCAGGTCTGCCCGGAACCGGCCGCCGGCAACCTCGGCCTCGAGATTCACCTTGCTTGTCGCGATAAAGCGCACATCAAGCGGCAGAGGCTCGTTCGACCCCAGCCGCGTAATGACCCGTTCCTGCAGGACGCGCAGGAATTTTGCCTGCAGGTCGAAGGGCATGGAGCCGATCTCGTCGAGCAGGATCGTGCCGCCGCGACCGTGCTCGAACTTGCCGTAGCGGGGGCGCAACGCGCCGGGAAATGCGCCGGCCTCATGGCCAAAGAGTTCGCTCTCGATCAGGTTTTCGGGGAGGGCGGCGCAATTGATGGCGATGAAAGGCCGGTCGGCGCGGGCGCTGATATCGTGCAGGGCACGTGCCACCACCTCCTTGCCCGCCCCCGTTTCTCCGATGACCAGCGTGTCGGCATCCGTTGCGCCGATGGCCCGCACCCTGTACCGCAAATCCACCATGACCTGTGTGCGGCCCGGCAGCCGCGCCTCAAGATCGTCCCGCTTGCCGGCGACGGCCCGCAGACGGCGGTTCTCGAGGACGAGGCTTCTCCGGTCCATGGCGCGGCGGATGATGCCGGCCAGATGCTGCGCGGTGAACGGTTTTTCAAGGAAATCGTAAACGCCGGCCCGCATGGCGCTGACGGCCAGTTGCACATCGGCATGGCCCGTCACGAGGATGACCGGCACCTCGGGATCGACCTCGCGAATGCGCTGGAGCAGCGTCATGCCATCCATGCCAGGCATGCGAATGTCGCTGACCACGACACCATCGAAGGCATAACCGACAAGCTCCAGCACCCGCTCGGCGCTGGAAAACGTATCGACCTCCAGTCCGTAAAGTTCCAAAGCCTGGGCCGAGGAGCGGCGCATCTCCTCTTCGTCATCGATCAGAAGAATACGCGAGCCACTCATTCCGCCGCCTCCCGCGATGGCGCCGATGCCTCAAGCACAATGGAGAAGACGGCGCCACCATCCGGGTGGTTCCGGACCGTTATATTTCCGCCGAAGTCCTTGATGATATTGTAGGAAATTGAAAGGCCAAGCCCCAATCCCTTGCCGACGCCCTTGGTTGTGAAGAAGGGATCGAAGATTCGTTCGGCAATGGCTGCCGGCACACCGGCGCCTCGATCGTGCACCTCGACGACAATACCGCTCTCCGAGCGAAAAGCCGACAGAACGATTGTGCGATCGTCCAGTCCCTCGACGGCATCCGCGGCATTGCTGACGATGTTGACCAGGACCTGCTGGAGGCGCACGGGCCCGGCTTTGACGGTGAGGTCCGTACCGGAAAGTTCCACGACCAGTTCGGCATCCGCTGACCTGAGCCGTGGGGCGACGATCTCCAGTGTATCCGCAATCACCTCGGGGAGGGGAACCGGGCCGAGTTTCTCGTTTGGTTTGCGGGCGAAGTTGCGTAAGTGGCGGCTTATCGATGCCATGCGATCGATCAGATTGGAAATGCGGCGTACATTATCCTGCGCCTCCGGCACACGCCCGCGATCGATGAGGAGTGCTGCGCTGTCGGCATAGGACTTGGCTGCGGCAAGCGGTTGGTTGAATTCATGCGAAAGCGCGGCCGACATCTGGCCCAGCCCGGCAAGTTTGCCGGCCTGGATCAGGTCGCCCTGCGTCTTGCGCAGTTCCTGTTCGGTCAGCCGCCGTTCGGCGATTTCGAGTTCGATCTGCTCGTTGACAAGCGCAAGATCGGCGGTGCGCTCCTCGACACGCCGCTCCAGTTCGTTCCGGGTCTCCTCCTGTAGGCGCAGGCGTTCCTCGACGCGAGCACGGCGCTGCCAAAGGACTGCGACGCCCAGTGCGGCGAGGCAGATGAACAGCAGGATTGCCACCAAGGCCGTGCGGGCCTGCGTTCTGACCGATGCGGTGTCGAGCAGAACATTGACCGTCCAGTCGGCCTCCGGCATGTAGTGGGACAGGCGCAGGTATTCCCGCGTCGTTCCGCCCCCCGGGATCTGCATCAGATGTTGACCGTGGTAAACTGATTCCGTCGCGGGAAGAGGCTTCAGTTCGGCCTCGGCATAGCGTCGCGAGGTCTGCGTTCGGGCGAGGCGGGGTGCATCCAGAGGCAGGATGCCGGAATATAGCCATTCCGGACTGCCGGTCATGAAGATGATGCCCTCGGGATCCGCGACGAAGATCTTGTATTCACCGCCGCGCCAGGAACTCTCGATTGAATCGATATCGACCTTGAAGACAATGACGCCGAGGATCTTTCCCGCAACCTCCACCGGTGAGGAAAAATAGTAGCCGCGTTTCAGGGATGTCGTGCCAAGTGCGTAGAACCGGGCTTGGCGCCCAGCAATCGCATCCTGGAAATAGGGGCGGTAGTTGAAGTTCTGCCCAACGAAGGTTCCGGGCATCCCGTAGTTGCTGGCCGCGACGGTGTTGCCGTCTGGTGTCATGACATAGATATCGGACGACTCCAGCAGCCTATTGATTTCCTTCAGATATTCGTTTGCGGTTTGCCGCAGGGCCGGGTTGTCCGGCGACTGGAGCAGCGCCTCTATGTCGTCGTGATCGGCGATCAGGGCGGGCAACGGTTCATAGCGGCTGAGATGGCCGGCAAGGGCCGCCACTGCAAGGCGCAATGCAGACCCGGCCTGCAACGACGCCTCACTCATATAGCTGCGCGTGAACAACGCTCCCCCCTGCAGGACAGTCAGGAGGATAATGATCGGCAGGATCGCGAAGGCGAGAGCAGGTCGCAGCTTCACTGAATGGCGGCTCCTCTTCCGTTCGTCGCCGACCCGGATGCCGGCGGTCTATCCTAGTGAGCGGCGCGCCTCTTTCCTAGGGGAGGGGGAAGCTCAGTCGGGCAGCCGGCTGTCGCCGAGGTCGACCTTCAGGAACGCAGCGATCGCATCGGTGACGATGGCATGATCGACGCGTTGCGGCACGCCGGAAACCGTGACGGCGCCGACACAACCGAGGTCCGCGACAAAAAGCGGGAAACCGCCGCCATGCACGGCATAGTCCGCCAAGGAGAGATTATGTGCTTCTTCCTGTCCGCGGCCGGAAAGCGCCAGGCGCCGGCCGACGAGATAGGACGAATGCCAAAGCCGAAAGACGGTGTTCCGCTTGCGCCGGATCCATTCGACATTGTCTGTCGTGGTGCCGGGTAGGGCGCAATGGAACAGGACACGATCCCGCAGCGAAATATCGATCGCCACGCCGGCGCCGATAGACAGCGCCGTTTCACGCACCTGATTGCCAAGCGCCCACGCGTCGTCCGGGCTGAACCGGCTGAAGCGAAGAAGCCGTTCCTGTTCTTCCAGCCGCTGGATATCCTGTGCAACCGTCTCTGTCATAACCGTCCCCCTTTTGACCATCGCTATTGATCCTTAGCGACCCTTTTCGAGAAGGGGAAGAGTTGGGCGGCGCGAGCGGAAAACATCCTTTTCTGGGATGGGGCAGAATGCGTCTGGTTATGCTTCCAGATGGGCTAGCGAACAGGCATCATGCGGCCGATCCATGATCGGCGGCACCAATGAACGCGGCGCACGGGAGTGGCAAATTCACCCAGGCGCGCCGCATCAGTTCGCTTTTACAAGTGCGGGCTTTCTGTTTCGGAAAACTCAAAAGCCTGTTGCGGCATGCTTGCGCTGCAGTTCCTGCTGAACTTCGTCCTGGAAAGCGAACACTGCCTCGCGGGCCTGATTTTCGCACGAGCCGAACTTGCGCATTTCGTCGGCAAGTTCGCGGCAAACCTTCTGCCAATACCGGCGTGCTTCCTCGCCGTTAAGCTCTCCCAATTCTCCGGCGCAGCGGCGGACATGCGCCGTCCGGCGTTCGGCGGGAAATGGCACGACCGGTCTGGTTTCGGCGGCAATCGAAGGTCGACGTGGTTGGACCGGGGCAGGTGAGGGCATAGAATCGCGTTCCTTATCTTCTCCCTCATAATTAATAAGCCCATGGTTAACATGCCGTTTCCACGCCGTAATTTGCAGTATCAACCTGCTCCATGACGGCTCACCCGCTTTCGCGCTGCGCCATGGCCTGTACGAACGCCATCAGCATCGATATCGAACCAGGCGGGACTTCGCCGTGGATCACTCTTCCGGTTTTTGCTCGGTTTCCGTACGGAATGCCTCGTAAAGGCGGTCCAGATTTTGGGTGATGTAGAGGCCGAATGCCGCGGCCTCCGCAGCCTTCAGCGCGATCGTGTATTGACGGCCGTTGGTCTTGATGCTGGCGCGAACGGCGCCATCCTTGCGGGCCCATTCCTTGGCGGCGGGCTTGCCCGTCTCGGGCGCCTCTTTCCGCGTCAGGTGACTGCTGACGAGATTGAACCGGTCTTCCGGCGTTCGGCCCTGCACCCGCTCGCGGCCAAGAAACTCGATTGCCTTGTCTTCGTTGGTCGACTCGTCGAACCGCGTCGCCAGTTCATGCCAGCGGTCGCGGCCAATGGCCAGCGCCGGACCAATGCCGGCCCTGACCGACTTCGGAATGCGGTTCACCACCGAGAGCATTTTCGACACGGTGGTCTTGTCGGCACTGAGTGCGGCCATGATCGTTTCGCGATCAAATCCACGCGCCTCGAGCTCACCGGCAAAGGTTGCCCGCTCAAGAAACGACAGATCGGCGCGTGCGCTGTTTTCCTGGCCTTGCGCGATCACGTGGTCGCGATCGGTAAGCACCTTGACGACAGCCCGAACCGGCCGGCCGAGCAATCGGGCCGCTTTTGCGCGCCGGTGGCCGAAGGCGATCTGGTAAACGCCGGTCTTCTGCGGGTGCGGGCGCACGAGGATGGGCGAATCCTGGCCGCGGATGCGCATCGCTTCGACCAGTTCCTGGAACTGCTCATCCGAGTGCACCAGCCGGTCCGAGATGAAGGATTCTTCGATCTGGTCAGGCTCGAGTTCGATAACGACCTCGCCGGCCGTCAGCTTGGCTTCGATCTCCTTGGCCGCATCCGCCTTGGCGGCAAGGGCATCGATGCTGCGCGTCACAGCGCCCAGGGCGCCGATCCCCTTGTAGGTCACGTGCTGGCGTGCTGGCTCTTCGGGGGAAGGGGTTGCCGATGTCGACTTGTCCGACGCCGGTGCCATCAGGTTCGAAAGAACGTTCTTGCGCGCCATCTCAACGCCCCCAAGCTTTGTGAATCATGTCTACGATCTCCGCATTGACTGCTTCCATGGATTCGAAGGCGCGGTCATAGGTGGCACGGGTGAACTGGCTTCGGTCGACCTCGTACAGCGTCTGGTTGGTGAGTGCGGCATCGGCAATGGCGACACTTCTGACCATCGGATTGGTCAGGACATGTTGCTTGAACATGGAGCGCATGAATGCAACCATCTGGGTCTGCGGTCCGTCGGCCGGGTCGTAGCGCGTGACGAGATAGCGGAGCCAGTCGAGATTCATGTTGCCGCCGGCGCTTTTCAAGGTGTTCAGCACCTCGCCCAGCATCTGCAGGAACTGGCACATCGACATGACGTCGAGCATCTGTGGATGCACGGTGATCAGCGCTGCCGTCGCCCCGCAGATCGCGCTCATCGTCAGAAAGCCGAGTTGTGGCGGGCAATCGATCACCACAACGTCATAATCGTCTGAGACGGAGGAGAGGGCTTCGTCCAGCCGCGCGAAGAAAATCCGGCCGTAGTCGTCCTTGTTGCCTTGCGCCAGAATGCGCGGCGTATCGTGTTCGAACTCCATGAGTTCGAGATTGCCGGGCACGATGTCGAGGCCGGGGAAATTGGTTTTCCGAATGATCTCCTTGAGCGGACGTCTTTGGTCGTCGTAACGGATGGCCGCGTACAAGGTCTCGTTTTCGTTGACATCGAATTCCGGCTGGAAGCCGTGCAGCGCCGACAGGCTTGCCTGCGGGTCGAGATCGACGGCCAGCACGCGGTGCCCTGTCAGAGCCAGATGCTGTGCGAGATGCGCTGTCGTGGTGGTCTTGCCGGAGCCGCCCTTGAAGTTCACCACCGCGATCACCTGAAGATGTTCGCTCGCCCGCCGGCGCGGGACGTAGCGCTGTCCGCCCCGACCGTTCTGGTCGAGATATTCCCGCATCTCCTGCAACTGACCGGCCGAGTAGGACCGGCGTCCGGACGGTGTCGCCTGTGGCAACGGCCCCTTGGATTCCAGCGAGAGATTGCGCAGATATCCACTCGTCACGCCGAGGAAATGGGCGGCTTCGCTCAATTGAAACTGGCGCAGGGATTTTTGCGCGACGGGAGGAAACATCTCCAGACGGTGCTGCTTCAGCTTGTCTGACAGTTCGTGAGCCTGGCCGATGATCAACTGGTCGATCTCGGAAATTGCCTGTCCGACGGTTGTGGCCATATTCATGTCCATTATCTCAAAATGCGATTTGCAGCCCATGTGAGGGTTTGAATCGCATCTAGAATCAATTGCGATTCAAGGGCAAGCCAATAATGGTTAACGGCCGGGCGAAATGACATCGCCCATCGGCACTCTATATCTCGGCCATGTAGCGTGCATGTCGATGCGGCGGACATGGCGGGCTTTGCAAAGTGCAAGAGAGTTTCAGGCGGGCTTAGAAAACTACCGAGACCCGGGGCCTGCATCTCATGAAAGGTTCGAACCGATCTGATCGGTTCATGTGCATCAGTCCTTCGGGCCGCGACGGCTTGTTTCGGAGGCCATTTTTACCTCGATCGTTGTGAGGCCGGCTTCCAGTTGTCGAAGCCCACTTGCGCCCAGAAGCGTTGCCAGCTCCTGCTCGTAGGCCTTTGCAAGCTCGATCATCTCTCCATAGATGCGCTTGCCAGCCGGCGTCAGCTCCAAGTGTTCGACGCGCCGGTCTTCGGCATGCTCGGCGCGTTTCAGCCAGCGCTTTTCCTCCAGCGCCCGCACGGCGCGCGATACCTTCGTCTTGTGCATGCTGGAATTGGCGCCGATCTCGGTCGCGGTCATGCGCCCGTAGGTGCCGATTGCCGCCAGCGCACGCCATTCCGGCCGGGTCATGTGGTAGCGCAGTCGGTATTGTGCGGCGAAGCGCTGGCTCACGCGCTCGGCCGCCTGGTTGAGCCTGTAGGGCAGGAAACTCTCGAGCTTGAAGTCCACGGCACGCGCCTTGATGGTTACAAAATAGACAGTTACATCTGTAACCATATGACTATACGCACGCTTTGCGAGGAGGGCAAACCATGGCGGATCATGCGACGGAGATGTCCAACAACCTGAAATACATGCCGGGCTTCGGCAATGATTTCGAGACAGAATCGCTGCCCGGTGCCCTGCCGCAGGGGCAAAACAGCCCGCAGAAATGCAATTACGGCCTTTATGCCGAGCAGCTATCCGGCTCGCCCTTCACCGCCCCACGCGGCACCAATGAGCGTTCCTGGCTCTACCGCATCCGCCCGAGCGTGCGCCACACGCGCCGCTTTTCGAATGCCAGTTATCCGCACTGGAAAACGGCGCCCTGCCTCGACGATCATTCCCTGCCGCTCGGCCAGTTGCGCTGGAACCCGTTGCCGGCGACCAAGGAGACGCAGACCTTTCTCGAGGGCATGCGGACGATGACGACGGCCGGTGATGTGCTGACCCAGGTGGGCATGGCCGCGCATGCCTACACGTTCAACGCTGATATGGTGGACGACTATTTCTTCAATGCCGATGGCGAATTGCTGGTCGTGCCGCAATTGGGCGCCATCCGCGTCTTCACCGAAATGGGCATCATGGATGTCGAACCGCTGGAAATCTGCCTCATCCCGCGCGGCATGATGTTCAAGGTCTCCCGCATCGGCGAGGGAGACACCTGGCGCGGTTATGTCTGCGAGAACTACGGTGCGAAATTCACCCTGCCGGACCGCGGACCGATCGGCGCGAACTGCCTTGCCAATCCGCGCGACTTCAAGACGCCGGTCGCGGCCTACGAGGACAAGGAAACGCCCTGTAGGGTGCATGTGAAATGGTGCGGCAAGTTCTACGTCACGGAGATCGGCCATTCGCCGCTCGACGTCGTCGCCTGGCACGGCAACTACACGCCGTTCAAATATGACCTGCGCACCTATTCACCGGTCGGGGCCATCCTCTTCGACCATCCCGACCCGTCGATTTTCACGGTGCTGACGGCGCCGACCGAGGAGGCCGGCACGGCGAACATCGACTTCGTCATCTTCCCGCCGCGCTGGCTGGTGGCCGAACATACCTTCCGTCCGCCGTGGTATCACCGCAATATCATGAGCGAATTCATGGGGCTGATCCATGGCCAGTATGACGCCAAGGAAGAAGGCTTCGTGCCCGGCGGTATGAGCCTGCACAACATGATGCTGCCGCACGGGCCGGACACGACCGGCTTCGAAAAAGCCTCCAACAGCGAGTTGAAGCCCGTCAAGCTCGACCACACGATGGCCTTCATGTTCGAGACCCGTTACCCGCAGCAGCTTACCAAGTTCGCGGCCGAGCTGGAGACGTTGCAGGACAATTATCTCGATTGCTGGGATGGCCTGGAGCGCAAGTTCGATGGCACGCCGGGCATCAAATGAGGTCAGCCGCCCTGCCAGGCCTTCACGGCTTCCAACGGCCAGACGAGCATCAGGATGTTGAGCGCCAGTCCGTCGCGGATGAGGTAGGTTGTTGTCGCCTCGAAGATGACGATCAGCGCGACGCTCGTCCAGACCGGCAGGCGCGCGGCGAGGAAAAAGCCGACGACCATGGCGAGAATGTCGGCGCTCGAATTGATCACGCTATCGCCGAAATAGTCGAGCGAGATCGTCGATTCACGGTAGCGGTTGATGATCATGTCGGTGTTTTCGAGGATTTCCCACGCGCATTCCAGGATGAGCGAGAGCACGAGGCGCACATTGATGCTCGCCTTGCGCAAGATCAGCGTGAAGAAGCCGAAGAACAGAATGCCGTGGATGATATGGCTCGGCGTGTACCAGTCGGACAGATGTTGCGAGTTTTCCGAAGAAATAACGACGCCGTGCCAGAGTTTGACATATCCGCACTTGCAGATGAGCGGCTGACCCATCGTATAAAGGATGATGGCCGTCGCGGCGGTGAAGCCGAAGACGATCAGCAGGGAATTTCGGACCGAGCGGTTCAAACGGAATTTCCTCGAGAATGCGATGCGCCGTGGGAGCGGCGCACGAGGGTGGAGACAGGCGCCGGAAGATGACACAGTTTGACGGCTGCAAACAAGATCGGGAGAGACACGCATGAAACTTGCGACGCTGAAGAATTCCACCCGTGACGGCCGGCTGGTGGTCGTCTCGCGCGACCTGACGCGCTGCTCGGAAGTGGGCCATATCGCCCGCACCCTGCAGGATGCGCTGGACGACTGGGACCATGTCGCGCCGCGGCTGGGGCGTGTCGCCCAGGGCCTGGAAACCGGCTCGCAGCCGACCGCCCGCTTCCACGAGCATGACGCTGCCTCCCCCCTGCCGCGCGCCTACCAGTGGGCGGATGGCTCCGCCTACGTCAACCATGTCGAACTGGTGCGCAAGGCCCGCAACGCCGAGATGCCGGACAGTTTCTGGACCGATCCCTTGATGTACCAGGGAGGCTCCGACAGCTTTCTGGGACCGCGCGACCCCATTCTTGCCGCCGATGAGGCATGGGGCATCGACATGGAAGGCGAGGTCGCCGTGATCGTCGGCGATCTACCGATGGGGGCGAGCGTGGAAGAAGCGCGCGCGGCGATCAAGCTGGTCATGCTCGTCAATGACGTTTCGTTGCGCGGCCTCATCCCGACCGAACTCGCCAAGGGGTTTGGCTTCTTCCAGTCGAAACCGTCCTCCGCCTTCTCCCCCGTCGCCGTGTCGCCCGATGAACTGGGCGACGCCTGGGATGGCGGCAAGCTGCACCTGCCGTTGCTTGTTTCGATCAACGACAAAGCCTTCGGCAAGGCCAATACCGGCATCGACATGACCTTCGACTTCGGCCAGCTCGTCGCCCATGCGGCGAAGACCCGGCCGCTGGTCGCGGGCTCGATCATCGGCTCCGGCACCGTTTCCAACAAGCTCGACGGCGGTCCCGGCAAGCCCGTCTCGGAAGGGGGGGCCGGCTATTCCTGCATCGCGGAAATCCGCACCATCGAGACGATCACGTCCGGGGCGCCAAAAACGCCCTTCCTGAAATACGGCGACACCGTGCGCATCGAGATGAAGGACAAGACGGGTCATTCGATCTTCGGCGCGATCGAGCAGACCGTGCAGCAATACGAGAAGGGCTGAGCGGTGAACGACGAGATCGTGCTCTTCGATTACTGGCGCTCCTCCGCCAGTTACCGCGTGCGCATCGCGCTTGAAAGCCTCGGTCTGCCCTATCGGCGGATTTCGGTCGACCTGCTTGCGGGAGAGCAACGCGCACCGGAGCATCGCGCCCGAAACCCGCAGGGCCTCGTGCCGGCCTTGATGATCGACGGGCAGACACTGACGCAGTCCCTCGCGATCATCGAGTATCTTAGCGAAACGCGCCCGCAGGCGCGTTTCCTGCCCGCCGATGCGCTCGGCCGACAGCGGGTGCGTACACTCTCCTGCGCCATCGCCATGGAAATCCATGCCGTCTGCAACACGGGCGTTATCAATCACGTCCTGGAGATCACCGGAGGAGGGGAGGAGGTCCGCGTCGGCTGGATGAAGAAATTCATCGGCGATGGTCTTGCCGCCGTTGAAGCCTTGCTCGACAATCCGGCAACCGGTACCTTCTGCCATGGTCAGGCGCCTACGATGGCCGATTTCTGCCTTGTGCCACAGGTCTACAACGCAGAGCGCTGGGGCGTCGATATTGCTGACCTCTCCCGCGTCCGCCGGATCGCAGAGACCTGCCGGGCACTTCCGGCTTTCCAGGCTGCACGCCCTGAGACCGTAAAGCCGGCCTGACCTTTCGGCCCGGGCTGCGGCATGTTATATATACTCTTAGCAAGGGAAGGATATACCATGCCGCTCTATGTCAAGGACCAGGAGGTCGACCGGCTTGCCGAGAGGCTGTCCACGCTGCGCAAGGTCAGCAAGACCGAGGCGGTGCGGCAGGCCTTGACACATGAATTGCAGCGGGTGGAGGCAGAGCCGACGCTGGTGGAAAAGGCGCTGGCAATGACGCGGGAACTGAACCGGAAGTATCCACCCATTGGCCCGGCAGCGGACAAGGCGTTTATCGACAGCCTCTACGAAGACTGATGTTCGTCGATGCTTCAGCCATCGTCGCGATGATGACGAACGAAAGCGATGCGGCGGCTCTTTCAGAACGGTTGGCGGCAGCCGGTGCGCGGACGACGTCAGCCATGGCGCTTTGGGAGGCCTCCGTCGCCTATAGCCGCATTTCCGGACTTCAGCCCAAAGATGCGTTGCGTGAGGTGGAGGCTTATATCAGGCCGCTCGACATTGCGGTAACGGCCATAGGGCCGACGATGACAGCTGCTGCCGTTGAAGCCTATCAGCGTTTCGGCAAAGGCCACCATCCGGCCGCGTTCAATTTCGGCGACTGTTTCGCCTATGCCTGCGCCCGTCAACTCGGCATGCCGTTGCTTTACAAGGGTGATGACTTTTCGCAGACGGATATCGATGCCGCATAGGATCGCCCCGCACGAGGCGGGGCGATCCGAAGGGATCAGGCGACTTCGCCCATGCAGACGTATTTCATCTCCAGATAGTCATCCGCGCCATGGGCGGAGCCTTCACGGCCGAGCCCGGACTGCTTGATGCCGCCAAAGGGAGCAGCTTCGGAGGAGATGATGCCAGTGTTGACGCCGACCATGCCGTATTCCAGCGCCTCCGCGACCTTCCAGACCTTCTTCAGATCACCGGCATAGAAGTAGGCGGCGAGCCCGAACTCGGTGTCGTTCGCCTGTTCGATCACATCCTCGACCGTATCGAAGCGGAAGAGCGGGGCGACGGGGCCGAAGGTCTCTTCCCGCGCAACCGTCATGCCGCGCGCAACGCCCTTCAGGACGGTCGGCTCGAAGAAGGTGCCGTTGCCCTCGACGCGCTTTCCGCCGGCAACCACGGTCGCGCCCTTGGAAACGGCGTCGGCAATATGCGCTTCGACCTTTTCGATGGCCGCTTCCTCGATCAGGGGACCGATGGTGACGCCCTTGTCAAAGCCGTTGCCGATGGACAATTCTGCAACCTTCCTCGCCAGCTTCTCGGCGAAGGCGTCATAGACATTTGACTGCACGTAGAGCCGGTTGGCGCACACACAGGTCTGACCGGCATTGCGGTATTTGGAGGCCATCGCGCCTTCCACGGCCGCGTCGATGTTCGCATCGTCAAAGACGATGAAGGGCGCGTTGCCGCCGAGCTCCAGGCTGACTTTCTTGATCTGGTCGGAGCACTGGCGCATCAGGATGCGGCCGACTTCCGTCGAGCCGGTGAACGAGATTTTCCGGACCTTGGGATTGTAGCAGAGCTCCTTGCCGATCGCCGGACCATCGGTGCCGAGGATGACGTTGAACGCACCGGCCGGGATGCCGGCCTTTTCGGCGAGCACCGCAAGGGCAATCGCCGAAAGCGGCGTCTGTTCGGCAGGCTTCGAGACGACCGTGCAACCGACGGCGAGCGCCGGAGCGACCTTGCGGGCAATCATCGCGGCCGGGAAGTTCCAGGGCGTGATCGTACCGACGACGCCGACCGGCTGCTTGATGACCAGCATGCGCTTGTCGACGGACGGGGCGGGGATCGTCTCGCCGTTGATACGCTTGGCTTCCTCCGCATACCATTCGACATAGGAGGCCGCGTAGAGGATCTCGCCCCTGGCTTCCGCCAGCGGCTTGCCCATTTCGGCGGTGAGGATGGCGGCCAGCTCGTCGGCATTGGCGACGATGAGGTCGAACCACTTGCGCAGCAGCACGCTGCGGTCCTTGGCCGGGCGCGCGGCCCAGGCCGGCTGCACCTTGTAGGCCGCGTCGATGGCGGCAGCCGTTTCGTCAGCACCCATTTCCGGCAGTGTCGCCAGCTTCTCGCCGGTCGCGGGGTTGAGGACGTCAAAGGTCGCGGCGCCGTTGCCGCCGATCCAGTTGCCGTTGACATAACCTGCATCGCGCAGGAATTCGGTCGACGTCAGGTGCTTGGTGAGAGCATCGTAGAAGGCCATGATTTCGCTCCTTGCGGAAAAGAAAGGGCGTTCACCCGGAGCGAATGCCCCGGGTGTTGCCTTGGGAGGATGTGGTTCAGTCTTGGGCGACGCCGATCAGGCGGCGCGCGCTTCGAGCATCGCGGCTTCGAGGATGTCGAGCGCCTCGGCAAAAACCTCGTCCTGGATGGTGATCGGCGCGAGGAAGCGGATGACGTTGCCGTGCACGCCGCAGGTGAGCAGGATCAGGCCCTTTTCAAGGGCTTTCAGGCGCACCTTGTTGGCGAAGTCGGCGCTCGGCAGCTTCGTCGAAACGTCATTGAACTCGACGGCGTTCATGAAGCCCGGACCACGGATGTCGATGATCTCCGGAATCTTGTCCTGCAGCGAAGCAAGGCGCTGTTTGAGGCGGGCGCCAAGATTTTCCGCGCGGTTGCAGAGGTCTTCATCCTTGATGACGTCGAGAACGGCATGAGCCGCCGCAACGCCGATCGGGCTGCCGGCATAGGTACCGCCGAGGCCGCCGGGGCCGGGGGCGTCCATGATTTCGGCGCGACCGGTGACGGCTGCGATCGGGAAGCCGCCGCCAAGGCCCTTGGCCATGGTCATCAGGTCAGCCGCAATACCGTAGTGCTCCATGGCGAACAGCTTGCCGGTACGGGCAAAGCCGGTCTGCACTTCGTCGGCGATCAGCAGAATGCCGTGCTGGTCGCAGATCTCGCGCAGTGCCTTCATCAAGCTGAGCGGGACGGGCAGGAATCCACCTTCGCCCTGTACCGGCTCGATGATGATCGCGGCGACGCGGTTCGGGTCGACATCGGCGGCGAAGAGCTTCTTCAGCACATTGATCGACTGCTCGACGGTCGTGCCCTGGGTCTCGACCGGGAAAGGCACATGGAAGACATCACCCGGCATGGCGCCGAAACCGACTTTGTAGGGAACGACCTTGCCGGTCAGCGCCATGCCCATGAAGGTACGGCCGTGGAAGCCGCCGGAAAAGGCGATGACAGCCTGGCGGCCGGTGGCGGCGCGGGCGATCTTCACGGCGTTTTCGACGGCTTCGGCACCGGTGGTGACAAAGATCGTCTTCTTGGCGAAGTTGCCGGGGGTGATGGCGTTCAGGCGCTCGGCAAGCTCGACATAGTTCTCATAGGGCACGACCTGGTGGCAGGTGTGCGTGAAGCGATCGAGCTGCTTCTTGACGGCTTCGATGACGCGCGGATGACGGTGGCCGGTGTTGACCACGGCGATGCCGGCGGCGAAATCGATGTAGCGATTGCCTTCCTTATCCCAGATTTCCGCATTCTCTGCACGGTCGGCGTAGATCTGCGTGGTCATGCCGACGCCACGCGAAATGGCGGCGTTCTTGCGGTCTGTAAGGGGCGTGGCGGTCATGGCGCTATCCTGAATCTGGAGGCTTCGTTCAATAACTTGCATTTTTTCTGCAAGCTTCTTGTGGAATTCCTACATTTTTTCTGCAAGAATGCAATCGACATTTTAAGCCGGCAATACGACAGATTTAGCGGTGGCAAACCCGCCGTCGAAATCGAGCGTAGTCTGTCGGGAATGCTATAAAAGACACTACTACAGAATCAGGGATTTGGCGCGATGGGTTCCGAGGAGCCGGTGCACTACAAGGTGGCGGAGGCCGCACGGCTCGCCGGCGTTTCGGCGTCGACACTCAGGCTTTGGGAAACGCAGGGCCTCGTCGTCCCGGGGCGCTCGGAGACCGGTCACCGTCAATACAGCGCCGACGACGTCGCGCGACTGAAGCGCATCGCCTGGTTCAGGACGGAGCGCGGCCTCAATCCGGCCGCCATCCGCGAGGCGCTGGAGGCCGAAGAGCCCAGCGCTGACGCGCATTCCGCCGACGGCGAAGCGCCGCAGGGCGTTGGCCGAAAGCTGCGCAGCCTGCGCCATGCGACGGGCAAGACCCTCGAACAGGTCGCCGGCGATATCGGCATCGCGACATCGGTGCTCTCCACCTTCGAACGCACCTCGCAGGGCGTGACCTTCCGCGTGCTGCACGACCTTGCGGCCTATTACGAGACGACCGTCTCGAAACTTTCGGGCGAGGAAGAGAATGACAACCGGTCGGTCGTCAGGGCCGGGGAGTGGAAGTTCTGGCCGGAAACCTCACCGGGCGTCACCGTGCAGGTCCTGGCGGACGGGCGAAACATGATGGATTGCCATCGCTTCGTGCTCGCCCCCGGCGCCTCCTCCGACGGGGCCTACAAGCACGAGGGCGAGGAATTCGTGCACGTGCTCTCCGGCCATATCGAAATGGTGTTGGATGGCCACGAATTTCACGATCTCGGCCCCGGCGACAGTCTGTACTTCGAGAGCTGCCGCCGC
Organism: Shinella kummerowiae; assembly: GCF_009827055.1. Classification (GTDB taxonomy): domain Bacteria; phylum Pseudomonadota; class Alphaproteobacteria; order Rhizobiales; family Rhizobiaceae; genus Shinella; species Shinella kummerowiae. The sequence goes on along the minus strand of NZ_WUMK01000010.1, from coordinate 33,171 downwards.
CACGCCTGGCGCAACCGCCACGATGGCGAGACGGTGCTGATCTGGATCAATACCCCGCCGACGTTCTAGAGCCGTCGCATCGGCGAATTACCGCGGGGCGTAAGATGCGAAAATTCTAAAATATGTTTTTCCTGTACTGCTCTTCTTCGCAGTTTTAGTAAATATTTATAATAGAGTTCCTAAAGTCGCTATATTTTTTCAGATATAACGCGAATTGATATTTCGCAGGTTAAATCATGAGTATAAAAGTATATTATATTATACTTTCTTTCTGTTGTGGCAATGCTACTATCCGGCTTGTGATCTAGTCGTCGGAGGAAGCAAGCCTTGTCCGAAGCCTTGACAGAACATCCACCATCGCAAGCCCCGAAATCCAGCCGGCGACGCGAGTTGATCACCTTCCTTGTTCTGGCATTCGGTATCTGGCCGATTGTCGCCGTCGGTGTCGTCGGCGGTTATGGCTTTCTCGTCTGGATGTTGCAGATCATCTATGGGCCACCCGGCCCGCCAGTCCATTGAGGGCGCGGCCATGGAGCGGCAGGGGGCATTGTCGAGACGCGATTTCCTGAGGGGCGGCAGGCGGGAAGACAGCATCCGCCACATCCGCCCGCCGGGGATCGAAGATGCGGGCCTATCGGCCTGCACCGGTTGCGGCGCCTGCGTCGCGCACTGTCCTGCAAAGATAATCAGCCTCGCGGATGGACTGCCGACGCTCGACTTCACGGCGGGCGAATGCACATTCTGCGGCGCCTGTGCAGCAAACTGTCCCGAGCCGGTTTTCGCCGGGGCGGCCGGTCGCTTCGACCACATCGTCACCATCTCGGCGTCTTGCCTGCCGTTCCAGCGCGTCGATTGCCAGGCCTGCCGGGACGCCTGTCCCACTGCGGCCATCCGCTTCCATCCGGTGCGCGGCGGGCCCTTCGTGCCGGCGTTGCTGGCCGAAGCCTGCACCGGCTGCGGCGCCTGCATTTCCGTCTGTCCCGTCGGCGCGGTGACCACCGCGCCGTTGAGCACGGAGGCCGCCCATGCCTGAGATGCGGCGCCATCACATTTCCAGCGCGGTCATCCTTGCCAAACCCGGCTGTCTCGACGATGTGCGCGCCGCGCTTGCCGGTTTCGACAATGTCGAGATGCACGGTGCCGAAAAGGGCAAGATCGTCGTCGTCATCGAGGGGCCGTCGACCGGTGTGCTCGGAGATACGCTGATGCGCATCTCCCTTCTTGACGGCGTGATCGCCGCAAACATGGTTTTCGAGCATGTCGAAATGGAAGAGGAAGAGGTGAATGGGCAGCGAACTGACGCGGCGTGACATCCTGAAGGCCCAGGCGGCGGGCGTTGCCGCGGCGGCGGCCGGTATAGCACTTCCCGTGGCCGCCCAGCCGGTGCCGGGCGGGGTGAGTGCGCTGGAAATCAAATGGGACAAGGCGCCGTGCCGCTTCTGCGGCACCGGCTGCGGCGTGATGGTGGGCGTCAAGGAAGGCAAGGTCGTCGCGACGCATGGCGACATGCAGGCGGAGGTCAATCGCGGCCTCAACTGCATCAAGGGTTATTTCCTGTCGAAGATCATGTATGGCGCGGACCGCCTGACGACGCCGCTGCTGCGCAAGCGAAACGGCGCCTATGCCAAGGATGGCGAGTTCGAACCCGTGACCTGGGAAGAGGCCTTCGATGTGATGGCCGAACAGGCCAAGAAGGTGCTGAAGGAAAAGGGCCCGACCGCCGTCGGCATGTTCGGCTCCGGTCAGTGGACGATCTTCGAGGGTTATGCCGCGACCAAGCTGATGCGCGCTGGCTTTCGCTCAAACAATCTCGATCCGAACGCCCGCCACTGCATGGCATCCGCCGCCTATGCCTTCATGCGCACCTTCGGCATGGACGAGCCGATGGGCTGCTACGACGACTTCGAACATGCCGACGCCTTCGTGCTGTGGGGTTCGAACATGGCGGAGATGCACCCGATCCTCTGGACGCGCATCGCCGACCGGCGGCTTGGCAACGAACATGTGCGGGTTGCGGTGCTCTCCACCTTCACCCACCGCAGCATGGACCTTGCCGATATCCCGATGGTCTTCAAGCCGGGCACGGACCTGGTGATCTTGAACTACATCGCCAACCACATCATCCAGACCGGCCGGGTGAACGAGGATTTCGTGCGCAACCACACGAAGTTCGTGCGCGGCGTCACGGATATCGGCTATGGCCTGCGGCCCGACAATCCGGTCGAGGTCAATGCGGCCAATTCTGCCGATCCCGGCAAGACCGAGGCGATCGACTTCGAGGCGTTCAAGGCCTTCGTTTCCGAATACACACTGGAAAAGGCCGTGGAGATGACCGGTGTCGAGGCCGGCTTCCTCAAGCAGCTTGCGGAACTTTACGCCGATCCGAACCGCAAGGTCATGTCGCTCTGGACCATGGGCTTCAACCAGCATGTGCGCGGCGTCTGGGCAAACCAGATGGTCTACAACCTGCATCTGTTGACCGGAAAAATTTCCGAGCCCGGCAACAGCCCGTTTTCCCTGACCGGCCAACCGTCCGCGTGTGGCACGGCGCGTGAGGTCGGCACCTTCGCCCATCGCCTGCCGGCCGACATGACGGTGACCAATCCCGAACACCGCAAACACGCCGAGGAAATCTGGCGTATCCCGCATGGTATCATCCCGGAAAAGCCCGGTTACCACGCGGTCGAGCAAGATCGCATGCTGAAGGACGGCAAGCTCAATTTCTACTGGGTGCAGGTCAACAACAACGTGCAGGCTGCGCCGAACACGTCGAACGAGACCTATCAGGGTTATCGTAACCCGGAAAACTTCATCGTCGTCTCGGACCCCTATCCGACGATCACGGCGATGGGTGCGGACCTCATCCTGCCCGCCGCCATGTGGGTGGAGAAGGAGGGGGCTTATGGCAATGCCGAGCGACGCACCCATGTCTGGCACCAGCTCGTGCAGGCGCCGGGCGAGGCGCGCTCCGATCTCTGGCAGATGGTGGAGTTTTCCAAACGCTTCACCACGGACGAGGTTTGGCCGGCAGACATCCTCGCCGCCAATCCCGATTACAGGGGCAAGACGCTCTACCAGGTGCTGTTTGCCGAAAGCGACGTGGCAAAGTTCCCGATCAGCGAGGTCAAGCCCGAGCACGCCAACAACGAGGCGCAGCATTTCGGCTTCTACCTGCAGAAGGGGCTGTTCGAAGAATATGCCGCCTTTGGCCGCGGCCATGGCCATGATCTGGCGCCCTACGATACCTATCATGAAGTGCGCGGCCTGCGCTGGCCCGTCGTTGACGGCAAGGAAACGCTCTGGCGCTACCGCGAGGGCTACGACCCCTATGTGAAACCGGGCGAAGGGGTGAAATTCTACGGCAACGCGGATGGCAAGGCGGCGATCATCGCCGTGCCCTATGAGCCACCGGCGGAATCACCGGACGCCGAGTTCGACACCTGGCTGGTCACCGGCCGGGTGCTGGAGCACTGGCATTCCGGCTCGATGACCATGCGCGTTCCCGAACTCTTCAAGGCATTCCCCGGCGCCCTCTGCTTCATGAATGCCGACGACGCCCGCAAGCGCGGCCTCAACCAGGGGGCAGAAATCCGCATCATCTCGCGACGTGGCGAAATCCGCTCGCGTGTCGAGACGCGCGGCCGCAACCGCGTGCCGCCGGGCGTGATCTTCGTGCCGTGGTTCGATGCCAGCCAGCTCATCAACAAGGTCACGCTCGACGCCACCGATCCCATCTCGAAACAGACGGATTTCAAAAAATGCGCAGTCAAGATCGAACGGGCCGTCTGACCCTCGGCAAAGGATGGGTCCTGGCTGCACTCAGCGCAGCCGTCATCGCCACGAGCGCCATGGCACAGATGGTGCCGCAGCTATCCGGCCCGCAAGGTGACGCGATGCAGACCTTGCCGGCCGATCCTCTGCCGAAGTGGATCATCGACGATATCAGGCGCATGCGTGCCTATCCCGAGCAGCCGCCGATCATTCCGCATTCGATCGACGGCTACCAGCTTTCGGTCAACGCCAATCGCTGTCTCTCCTGCCACAAGCGCGAGTTCTCCCCGGACGCCGGCGCGCCGATGATCAGCGTCACCCACTACATGGATCGCGAGGGCCAGATGCTCGCCGACGTCTCGCCGCGCCGCTATTTCTGCACCGCCTGCCATGTGCCGCAGGCCGACAAGAAGCCGCTCGTCGGCAATACGTTCAAGGACATGAGCGAACTCGGCGTCACCGGGGCGGGAAGCGAGTGATGACGGCGCGCATCAAGGCATTCGCGGCCTGGGTCTGGGTTCTGCTGACCACGCCGGCAGCGACGCTCAGCCTCGCCTTCCTGACGCTCGGCGGCTTCGTTGGCGGCGTCATGTTCTGGGGTGCGTTCAACACGGCGCTGGAGCTGACCAACACCGAGAAATTCTGCATCTCGTGCCACGAGATGAAGGACAACGTCTACCAGGAGCTGACGAGAACGGTGCACTTCACCAACCGTTCCGGCGTGCGCGCGTCCTGCCCGGATTGCCATGTGCCGCACGAATGGACCGACAAGATCGCCCGCAAGATGCAGGCGTCGAAAGAAGTCTGGGGCAAGATCTTCGGCACGATCAACACGCGCGAAAAGTTCCTGAACCACCGGCTGGAGCTGGCAAAGCATGAATGGTCGCGGCTGAAGGCGAATGACAGCCTGGAATGCCGCAATTGTCATTCCTCCGTCGCGATGGATTTCACCAAACAGACCCAGCGCGCCGCCGACATTCATTCGAAATATCTCCTGCCCGGCAAGGCAACTTGCATCGACTGTCACAAGGGCATCGCCCACGAATTGCCGAACATGGAAGGCATCGAGCCCGGCTGGAAAATGCCCAGCGAGCTGGAAGGCAAGGAATTGCCCGCCGCGTCGAACGATGCGATCGGCGCCCTTCGCGAGGCCGTTGCCAGCGCTCATGGCACGATGGGGTTCTGAGACGCAGGCCCTCCGTCACCGGTCTTGACCTGATCGTATCAGCCGGGAAGCGGCGGCATCTCGGGTGCGGCGAGGCCCTTGAACGGCTCGCGCCAAGCGTCGAGCTTTTCAAGCTGCTCGGACCAGCGCTGTATCGCGGGATACGCACCGATCGGCAACCGCGCGGCATCATTGTACGGCAAAAACGTTGCCATGCGAAAATCGGCAAAGGAGACGGCATTTCCGACCAGCCAGAGACGATCTGACAGCTCGTTCTCGAGGATGGCGGCCGCCTTGTGGAATTCCCGCAGGCCCTCCTCGACCAGTTGTTCGTCGCAGGGGCCGACACCGTATCGCTGCTTGGTGCCGCGCTCCCAATGCACCATGTCGCACGCCTTGACGAAGTTGTCCTTGGCCCAGCTGATCCAGCGGATCATGTCCGGTTCGTCATCGTCCGTCCGCCAGAAATTGGACCCGGCCTTGCGGGAAAACCAGCAGGCGATCGCGTCGCTTTCCCAAAGCGATCGGCCGGGAAGCTCCAGTATCGGCAACAGCAGGTTCGGGTTAAGCGGCAGATAGCGCGCCGCCTGGCCCGCCGCGCGGGGCGCTGCAAATTCGAAATCGACTTCTGCCTGGAGAAACCGCGCGACGGCGACGGCCAGGCGTGGATTGGGGTTGCGGCTGAAATACAGTTTCATTCGGTGGGATCCTCCCTGTCTGTCGTCACCGAGGACGAACGAAGGACGCGCTTGCCGACATGCGCAAAGAAAAATCCGCCATCGCGGCCTCTTCCGTCGTCGGCAGTCACAGGAAGACGTGGACGATGAGAGATGTCAGAACGGCATTGAACCCCATCGCGATCCCCGAGAACAACCCGGCGACAGGATCGACCGAATAGGCGCGTGCCGTGCCGATACCGTGCGAGGCGAGACCCACTGCAAATCCGCGGGCGCTGAAATCCTTGATGCGCATGGCGTTCATCATCGGCGTGACGACGATCGCACCGCAAATGCCGGTGAGGACGACCACGGCGGCGGTCAGCGCCGGATCGCCGTTCAGGCCGGAGGAGACGGCCATGGCGACGGCTGCCGTCGTGGATTTCGGCGCGAGCGAGGCGACGACGTCGGGTGCGAAGCCGAACAGGTGGGCGAAGAACACCGTCGACCCTACCGCCGTGAGGCTACCGACGACGAGGGCGCACAACATGGGAACGAGGTTGCTCTTCACGAGCGAAAGCTTCTCGTAGAGCGGAATGCCGAGCGCCACGGTGGCCGGCCCGAGCAGGAAGTGGATGAACTGGGCGCCCTTGAAATAGGCGTCGTAGTCGATCCCCGCGATACAGAGAATGGCGGCGATGACGGCAATCGACAGCATGATCGGGTTGAGCAGCGCATTGCCGGGGCTGAGGCCGGCGATGGCGGTGGCGGCCAGCCAGACGACGAGCGTTGTGACGAGCCAGAGCAGGGGCGACGTCGCAAGATAGACCCAGAGCCCTTCAGTCATTGGCGTAGCCTCCCGAAAGCCGCTTTACCAGGATGAACACCCAGACCGTGACGGTGAGCGTTATGACCGTGGACAGGACGACAATGGCGAGGAGTTCAAGGCCGCTGTCGCGGATGAGATCGAGATGCTGGATGATGCCGACCCCGGCCGGCACGAAGAGGATGCCAAGATTGGCAAGCACCACCTTGGATGTGTCGATGGTCTGCTGATGGGCCGGGCGCAGGATTTTGACACCACCGGTGAGGGTGAGCGCCACGGCGGCCATTGCCATGCCGATGACGGGGCCTGGCACGAACCCGTTCAGAAAATAGGCCGTAACCTCGCCGATCAACTGAAAGACGAGAAGAACTGTAATTCCGATAAGCATGCCTGGCTCCTGTCTGGCTGGCGGCTTTGCCGATGCGACTCAGCAAGCGCGTCACCCAGACGGTAGGGGCCTATGCGCCGCTCATCCAGAGGCGGAGCAAAATCTGCCGCCCAGAATTCACTCACGGGTACGAAGCAGCCGTTGCGCCACGCCGGCAAACAGCGCAACGCCGGTTTCGAGAGCGTTTTCGTCGATGTCGAAATCGGCGGCATGGTGCACGGCGGGGATGTCGCTGCCGATGATGCAATAGGTGGCGGTGCCGCCGGTTTCGCGCACGCGGCGGATCATCAGGCAGGCGTCGTCGCCGCCGCCGATCGACCATTCCGGCAGGACCTCGGTGACGCCGGGCAGGCCGCTTGCGACCTCGGCAAGGAGAGCCACGGCTTCCGGGCTGTTTTCGTTGCCGGGCATGTGGCTCTTGCGCACGGTGTCGGCCGCGCATTGATGCATGGTGGCGGCGCCATCGATCACCGCGTGGAGCCGCTCGACCATATAGTCGTGGGCGGCCTGTTTGTTGGCCCGCACTTCCACCAGCATCTCGCAGGTATCGGCGATGATGTTGAAGGCGGTGCCGGCGCGCAGCACGCCGACATTGACGAATGTCTCCGCGCCGGAAAAGCGGGAAATGCCGTGCAGCCCGAGCGCTGCCGATGCGCCGGCGAGAAGCGCGTTGCGGCCTTCCTGCGGGCCCATCGCCGCATGGGCAACGGCGCCGCGGAAGGTCACGGCAAAACGGCTGGAGAAGAGGAAGCCCACGGCGCTCGCGGCGATCTTGCCGGAGGGCAGCAGGCAGCCGAGATGGCCGACGAACAGATGATCCACGCCCTCGACCGCGCCGCCCGCCACCATGGGCGCCGCGCCGCGTGCGCTCTCTTCGGCCGGCTGGAAGATCAGGCGAAGGGTTCCGGCAAGGCCTTTTTCCTGCGCGAGCCGGCGGGCAAGGGCAAGGCCGATACCGACATGGCCGTCATGGCCGCAGGCATGCATGCGGCCGTCAAAGCGCGAGCGGTAGTCCTCGGCATTCGGCTTGTGGGTTTCCGCCTCGGTCTCGGAGACCGGCAGGGCATCCATGTCGAAACGGAAGGCGACGACGGGACCGTCGCCAAAGCGATAGTCGGCGACAATGCCCGTCAGGCCGTCGGGCATGCGCTCCATCCACGTCGCATCGCCGCCCGCGGCGAGGGCCAGACGCCTGGCGTCTTCAACCTGTTCGCGCGACGGCGGGTCGATGACGATCTCGGCATCCATGACCTCGCGGCCAGTGCGCACGGCAAAGCCGAGGTGATCGAGATAGGCGGCGATGCGCGAGGCGGTGCGGTATTCCAGGAAAGCGGTTTCCGGGTAGCGGTGCAGGTCGCGGCGAACGAGCACGGCGGGCGCATTGCTGGCGGCGATCATCTCGGCAAGGGGCATGGGCATTCTCTATCCGGGTTAGCCGCGGCTGGCGAGCGAAACGCCGACGGTGGCGATGGAAAGGCCGGCGATCTGCGTCACGGTGAGGCTTTCGCCAAAACCGATCCAGGCCATCAGGGCCGAGACGCCGGGCACGAGGAAGAACAGCGAGGACACTTTCGACAACGCGCCCTTTCGGATCATGTGCAGCAGCAGCAGGATCGCGCCGAGCGACATGCCGAAGACTGACCAAGCGAGACCGATCCATAGCGGTGTCGCCGCGGTGTCGAAGAGCGGCCCGCCGACGAGGGGGACGACGAGCGCCGTTGGAATGAGCGCGCCGACATATTGCGCGGCCGTGTTGGTGAGTGGATCGGCGGCGATGCTCGTGCGCTTCACGAAGATCGAGCCGAAGGTGAGGGAGACGACGCCGGCAAGGCAGATGAGAAGCGGAACGAGCGAAATGCCGCCGGCGTCCGTTGCGCCGAGTTTCGGCGCCAGCGTGACGAGCGTGCCGAAGGCCCCGACGAGAATGCCGATGGCACCGCGCCGCGACATGCGCTCGCCGAGCACTCGGCCGGCGAGGAGCGTTACGAGCAGCGGCTGCATGCCGGCCATGAGTGCCGAGATCGCCGTCGGAAGGCCATTGGCTACGGACCAGAAGACCCCACCGAGATAGAGGCCATGGATCAGGAAACCGGCAAGGAGGGCCTGTCCCCATTCCCGCGCCGTGCCGGGCCAGGCGGCACCCTTCCAGAGGGCAATGACGGCGAGTGCCAGCAGCGCCAGCGCGAAACGCACGGTAAGGAAGGTGAGAGGCTCGGCATGCGGCGCGACAAGCCGCGCGAGCACGAAACCGCTCGACCAGAGCGGCACGAAGATCGCCGGCAGCAGCAGGTCGTTGCGGATGGGCGTTGCCGTGGCGGGCATGCTCACGCGCTGTTCCTGACGCTGAGGATTGGCGTTTCCAGGAGGATGCCGGTCGTGCCGTCGGCGATGCCGCGGTCTGTCTGGTGCGGACCGGCATTGCAGGCGAGCGTCGCGCCGAAGACGGCCTTGAACACGAGGTAGGGCGGCTGCCAGTCGACGATGCCGTCCGCCGCTGCGCGCAGGGCGGTGAAGGCTGTGGCGACGTCCGCCAGCGGTGCATCGGAGAGAAGGCCGGAGAGCGGCAGGGCGAGCACCGCGAGCACCCTGCCATCCGCCGCGACGGCCATGCCGCCCCCCGCTTCGATCACCGCATTGGCGGCAGCGGCCATGTCACGCGCATTGCCGCCGAAGACAGTGAGGTTATGGCTGTCGTGCGAGACGGTGGTCGCGAGCGCGCCGCGCCACGTTCCCCAGCCGGAGAGCAGGCCGACGCGCGGGCGGGCATCCGCTCTCCCGTGGCGATGCGCGACGGCAATCAGCGTCGTGCCGTCGGGCGGCACGATGAAACCGTCCGAAACGGTTGCGACCGCCTCGGCCCATTCGGTGAAGCGCGGCTTGGCGATGACGGCGACGGTTGCCTCTGTTCCCGCGCATGGAATTCGGAAATCCTCTTCGCGCAGTGGGGCGAGGTGCATGGAACCCTTCAGCGGCGCCGCGTCGATTTCGTGAACACTTTCGGTGAGCGCGCCGTTCCGTGCAACGAGCCGGCCGTTGCTGAGAACCAGTTTCGCGCGGAACTCCGTCAAGTCCTCGAAGAGCACGATATCGGCGCGACGGCCGGGGGCGATCAGGCCGAGATCGTTGCGTCCGATCCGGCGCGCGGCATTGAGTGTTGCGGCCTGCAAGGCCCATTCGGGCTTCATTCCGTAGCGGACGAGACGGCGCACCACGTCGTCGAGACCGCCGGTCTCGAACAGGTCGTCGGGGAAGACATCGTCGGTGCAGAGCGTAAGGGTCTGGGGAAGTTGCGGCAGCGTGTTGAGGGCAGCGACGCATTCCGGCAGCAGGTGATCATGCGAGCCGCGCAGCTCGATGGTGAGGCCGGCGTGCAGTTTTGCTAGCAGATCCTCGCCGGAGACGATCTCGTGGTCGGAACTTATGCCGGCGGTGATGAACGCCTGCAGATCAGGACCTGCAAGGCTGCGGGCATGGCCATGGATCGGCTTGCCTGCGTGGCGGCCGGCGGCAAGGATGGCGCTCATCCGTGCGCGGCCTTCGATGACGGCGCGCATGTCCATGACCTCGGCGATGCCGCCGATCTCCGGTCGGGAGAGCAGTGCCGCGATGGTCTCGGCGGAAAAGTCCGCGCCGGCAACTTCCAGGCCCGGCGCGGAGGGCACGCAGGAGGGAGCAAGCAGCACATGGCGCTGCGGCAGCATGCGCGCGGCCTCCGCCGCCCAGTCGATGCCGGGTATGCCGTGCACATTGCCCAGCTCGTGCGGGTCCCAGACCAGCGTCGTCACGCCGCGCGGCAGGGTCGCAGCGGCATAGGCGGCCGGGGTGATCATCGAGCTTTCGACATGCATATGCGTGTCGATGAGGCCGGGCGAGAGGAACAGTCCACTGGCGTCGATCGTCTCATGGGCGTCGAGCCGGGTGTCCGGCAGATGCACGCTGGCGATCAGCGGGCCGACGAGACCGATATCGGCGGGGCGGCGTTCGCCGGTCACCATGTCGACCAGCGTTCCAGCGCGGATCAGCATGTCGAAGAGGCGGTCGCCGCGCGCCGCCGCGACGGCGGCTTCACGCAGGGTTTCGTCGTCGAGATCGCGCGTATCGGTCCTGCCGCTCATTGTCGAGCCTCCTCGGTGAGCGCGCCGAGAATGAGGCTGCGGGCGATGGCGACATCGATGTCGGAGGCGAAGACGGCGTTGCGTTTCTCCTCCGGCGCTCGCAGGTCCACCACCGTGCGCCCACGCGTCAGCAGGCCTGTAACCTCCACGTCGATGCGCGCTTCGGTGAAGGTTACGGCCTGCGGGCACACGAAGGCAACGGCGGCGCAGGGGTCGTAGATTGCCATGCCGGGCCGGCCGCGGCTGGTGCCGATGGAGATGTAACCGGCGAGGAGATCGGCGAGAAGTGCTGCATTCCTTCCGCTAGCGGCGCGCACCGGTTCCACGTCGGCCGGATAGGCGATGACCTTGCGGCACAGGTCGAGATCGACCATACGCAGCGGCAGGCCGTGGGCGAGCACGATCGCCAGCGCCTCCGGGTCGGCGAAGGCATTGAATTCGGCGGAGGCCGTGTGGTTACCAGCGGTGACCCCGCCGCCCATCCAGGCGAGATCGTCGATCTTGCTGGCAAGATCCGGCCGGGCGAGAGCCAGGGCTGCAATGTTGGTCAGCGGGCCGAGCGCTAGGATTCGGCGCGGCGCCGCCGTGGTTTCCAGCCAATGGCACAGCGCGGTGAAGGCATCGCTTTCGGCTAGCAATAGCGCCGGTGGCAGGCTGCGGCCAGCGGTCAGCATGCCGGCTTCGCTCAGGATATTTTCCGCGGTTTCCAGGTGGCCGAGCACCGGCAGGGCACGGCCGTCATGGATCGGGAAGGTCCAGCCGAAGGCGGCGGCGGCCGAGGCCGCGTTCTGCCGCACCTGGCGGAAGCCGGAATTGCCGAAGACCAGCGAGATGCCGTCGATCGGTTCGGCGCCCCGCGCTACCACCAGGATGGCGGCGATGTCGTCGAAGCCCATATCGGTGTCGATCCACACACCCATGGCGCTCACGCGAAACGCTGGAGAGGGGCGGCCGCCTTCAGTGGCAGGTCGAAGGCGAGTTCCGCGCCGAGGGCGTGGACCGGCAGCGCCGCGCCCACTTCCGCGGTAATCGGGCCGAGTGGCGTTTCGAGCAGGTATTCGCGCAGGTTCCCGGTGAAGGAGACGCTTTTTACCGTGCCTTTGAACGGCCCGGTCTCGAGCGCAACGCCAGAGGGGCGCCAGGCGAGGCCGGCAGCATCGCCTGGCAATGCTTCGGCAAGTGCGACCGCGCCGCCCGGTGTCGCCAGCTTGCCGCCGCGAAGGGCGAAGACATTCTCAAAGCCGACGAAATCCGCAACGAAAGAAGAGGCTGGGTTGTTGTAGATCTCCTCCGGCGTGCCGACCTGTTCGATCAGGCCTTCGCGCATGACGACGATGCGGTCGGCGAGCGATAAGGCTTCCGCCTGGTCATGGGTGACGAAGATCATGGTAACGCCGGTTTCCTTCTGCACCCGCTGGAGTTCGGCGCGCATTTCGACGCGCAGCCGTGCATCGAGGTTGGAGAGCGGCTCGTCGAGCAGCAGCACCTTGGGCTCCATGACCATGGAACGGGCCAGTGCCACACGCTGCTGCTGGCCGCCGGAGAGTTCGGTTGGCTTGCGACCGGACAGCGCGGAAAGGCCGACCGACTTGATGCCGGCGGTGACGCGGGCATCGATATCGGCGTCCGACATACGCTTGAGGCGCAGGCCGAAGGCGACGTTCTCATAGACGGTCAGATGCGGAAAGAGCGCGTAGGACTGGAAGACCAAGCCTACATTACGCTTGTTGGCGGAGACGCGGGTAATGTCGGTGCCATCGAGCGTGATGCGACCGGCGGTGGGCGTCAAAAGGCCGGCGATGGAGCGCATCGTCGTCGTCTTGCCGCAGCCGGACGGGCCGAGGAAGGCGACGAGTTCGCCCTTGCGGATGTCGAGGTTGAATTTGTCGACGGCGATCGAATTGCCGTAGGAGAGCGTCAGGTTTTCGAGGGAGAGAAAGGCGCGATCAGACATAGCGGGAAAATCCAAGGAAGCGTTCTGCGAGGAAGACGATGCCGATCGACATCAGGGCGAGCAGGGCCGATAGCGCAGCAACGGAGGGATCGTAGGTGGTTTCCATATAGGAGAGCATGTCGATGGGCAGCGTGCGCACGCCGGGACCGGAAAGGAACAACGAGACCGGTACCTGGTTGAAACTCGTCACGAAGCCGAGGATGAAGGCGGCGAGGATGCCGCTCTGGATGTTCGGCAGCACCACCTTGAAGAAGGCGCCGAGGCGCGTCGCGCCAAGCAGCACCGCCGCTTCTTCCATGTCGGAGCGCAGGTTGTTGAAGCTGGAAGAGACGACGCGCACCGTATAGGGCAGCACAAGTGCGGTATGGGCGAGGAACAGCGCGACGCCGATCGAGAAGCTGAACGGCACGACGAGATAGCGCAGCAGGGCAAGGCCGACGATGATGCCCGGCACGATGATCGGCAGCGTGACGATCGTGTTGACGATCTCGCCGAAGGGCAGCTTGTAGCGCGAGAGCGCATAGGCGGCCGGCACACCGAGCAGCAGCGCGACGAAGGTGCCGCCGACGGCGAGGATCATCGACATGATGAAGCTGTCGCGAAAACTTTCGACGGTGAAGACCTTGGCGATCCATTTCAGGGACAGGCCCTGCGGCGGAAAGGCAAGTGTGTCGCCAGCCGACAGGGAAGCCCCGACGATGATGAGGAAGGGGCCGATCAGGAAGACGAGCAGGGCCGCGAGAATGAGTGTTGAAAGCGTGCGGTTCATCGCTTGTTCCTCGCGGTGGCGAGCCGCTTCAGGAGCAGGTTCGCGGCAAAACACATGGTAATCAGAATGAAGGCGATGACGCTCGCCGAGACGAAATCGTTGGCGACGGTGACGCGCTGGAAGAGCAGTGTCTCCAGCATCAGCACCTTGGAGCCGCCGAGGATGGCGGGCGTGATGTAGGCGGTCAGAGAGCCGGTGAAGACCAGCGTGCCGCCGACGACGAGACCCTCGCGCGTCAAGGGCAGGATGACCTTCCAGAACACCTGGAACCAGTTGGCACCGAGCACCCGGGCGGCGAGGATCGCATCCTTCGGCATGTTCTCCAGCGCGCTGATCAATGAGAGGATCATCAGCGGCAGGAAGAGCTGGAGCAGGCCGATGAACACTGCCGTCTCGGTAAAGAGCAGGCGGATCGGCTCATCACTGAGGCCGACGGCCTGCAGCGCTTGGTTGACGATGCCGGTGCGGCCGAGGATGACGATCCAGGCATAGGTGCGCGCCACCGGCGAGATCATCAGCGGCAGCGAGATGAGGCCGATCATGCGGCCCTTGCCGGAGGCGCTGAGATTGACGATGGCGAAGGCTGCGGCATAGCCGATCACCGCCGAGACGATTGTCACGGCAAGACCCAGCTTGAAGGTGCGCAGCAGCACCAGCCGGTTGAGCGGCTCGGAGAAGAAATCGGTATAGGCCGAGAAGGTCCACCCGGCCGGGCTGCGGAAGCCCTCCGCCAGCACGATGACGACCGGCACCAGGAAGACGATGGCCGCGAAGACGGCGGCCGGCAAAGCCAGCGCCAAGGCTTCAGCGCGATTTTGAAACATGCTGTGCTCCTGCCGAAAGAGGGCAGCGTTTGCCGGTGGCGAGGGTGCGTTCAGGCACCCTCCGCCGCAGGCATGTGGATCGAGAAAACGGGCTTTTTACTGCGCGATTGTGGTGTTCCATTCGGCAAGCCACTTCTCGCGGTAGTCGAGCGTGGTGGCGGCCGGCAGGAAGGTCAGCTTGTTGGCGACATCCGCACCGTAGGTAAGCTTTTCGGCGATTTCCGGTGCGAGCACGACCTCCTTGTTGGCCGGGCTGTCGATCAGCATTTCGGCGATCTTGGTCTGGATCGGCGTGGAGAGCCAGAAGTCCATGAACTTCAGCGCGAGGTCCTGGTTCTTCGAGCCCTTGACGAGCACCATGGCATTCATGTCGCCGGCGTCGCCTTCTTTGGTGGTCGCCCAGCCGACCGGCAGGTCGAGCTTGGAAATGCCGGCCCAGGAGAAGTGGCCCATCGGGGCCGCCCAGATTTCTTCCTGCTGCATCAGCTGCACGAGCTGCGAGCTCTTCACATAGAAGGTGACGAATTCGTCGCGCTTCTCGCCGACGGCTGCCATGGCGTCCTTGAGGTCGGGCCTGTCCTTGCCGAGCGCCTTGCCGATCATCGAGAGAACCGGACCGCCCTGGTTGGTGGTGATGTTCGGTAGCGCGACATGGCCGACATACTCGTCCTTCAGTAGATCGGCCCAGGATTCGACCTTCATCTTGTCGGTACGATAGGCGATGCCGGTCTTGTAGAAGGTGTAGCCGACGCTCATGCCGTCGCCGTTCGGATCCTTGGCGAAATCATAGAGTTTAGCGTGGTTGGAAAGCTTGGCGGTATCGAGCTTCTCGGTCAGGCCCTTGCGCGATGCGGCCAGCGCATCGGCGAGTGAAAAGACGGCCATGTCGATCACCGGCGCATCCTTGTTGGCATCCAGCTTGGCAAGGCGCTCGATGCTGTTGCCGGTCTCGACGACCAGCTTGCAGCCGCATTCGGCCTCGAAGGGCTTGTAGAGCGCTTCGGAGAATTCGTCCTGGGCGAAGCCGTAGACGGAAATGGTCAGCGTCTGTTCCTGGGCGGCCGCGAGCGTGCCGCCCACAAGCCAGAACACGCTGGCGGCAAGAAGCTTCTTATGCATGTTTGGACTCCTCCTGAGAAATGCCGGCCGCCGGCTGCTCCTTCGGAGCCGGGCCACTGGAACGGCGAATGACAAGCTCCATCGGCACGGCGGCCTTGCGAGCGGTGACGGGCGGGCTCGGCGTATCGTCCGAGGCCTCGCGGGACTGGATGGCCTCGACCAGCGCGTCGAGCGCGAGCGTGGCGATTTCCGGCATGTTCATTTTCACGGTGGTGAGCGGCGGCGAGATGAAGGACGACCATTGCAGGTTGTCGAAACCGGTGACCGTCGCCTCCGCCGGAATGGCGATGCCGGCCGATTGAAGTTCCGTGAGCGCGCGCAGCGCATGGGGATCGGATACGCAGGCAAAGGCGGAAAACCCGCGCGCGCGCCACGCGGCAAGACCGAGTGGGCAGCTCTTGCCACCCTTCGCCTCGATCTCGACGATCCAGATCGTCTCGATCTCTTTGGCCTCGTGCAGTTGCGAGCGCATGCCGTTGATGCGGGCGTTCTGCACGTTCGAGCTGGGATCGTCGCCGATCAGCAGGATCTTCTCGTGGCCGAGCGCCCGCAAATGGCGCGCCACCTGCGCGCCGCCCTCGAAATGATCGGCCGAGACCGTGTTTCTCGGTGTCGTCGGCGTGTCGATGATGGCGATCGGACAGGCGGTCGCCGGCACGGTGGTGCCGCGCCGGGGAACGATGACGATGCCGTCGACGCCGCGCTCGATGAGCTGGAAGATGGCCTTGTCCTGCGCGGCGATCTCGTCGCGCGAATTGGCGATCAGCACGCCGTAGCCGGCATTTGTAGCGACGCGCTCGATCTCCTGGGCGATTTCCGGATAGAGCGGATTGCCGATATCGGGCAGCACCAGCCCGAGAACACCGCTGCGTCCGGTGCGCAGCGCCCGGCCGGCCTGGCTCGGAACGTAACCCATCCGGTCCGCCGCATCGCGAATACGCTTGGCGAGCTCCGGCGACAGCCGTCCCTTGCCGGAAAGCGCATTCGACACCGTCGCGATCGACACCCCGAGGTGACGCGCCAGTTCCGAAAGGTTGGGGCGAGGTGGTTTCAAGAGAAGCTCACAGGTGTGATTAAACGTTTAATCAACGCTATCAGAAAAAATGCGTCTGTCAATTGTTTATTGTTCTCTCATGAAGGCTGCCGTGAAATGCCGAGGCCGTGCGCTTGCCTACGGGCACAACAGCTTGATTTCGACCCGGTCATGCCGCATGTCAAAACGCAGGTCGCCGCTCCAGGCAGCAAGAGAGTACGGTTGCGGGATGAAGCCGAACGAGTTGAACGTACTGGTCATCGACGAAAACCGCATCCGCGCCGCGATCATCGAGGAGGGGCTGCGCGATGCGGGCTATGGCCAGGTCACCGTCATCGACCAGATGCACGGACTGGCGCGGCGCATCACCGACCTCAATCCCGACGTGATCGTCATCGATCTCGAGAATCCGAACCGCGATGAACTCGAAAGCATCTTCCAGCTCTCGCGCGTCATCCAGCGCCCGATCGCCATGTTTGTCGACAAGTCGGATGAGGCGTCCATCGAGGCGGCGGTGGAAGCGGGCGTTTCCGCCTACATCGTCGATGGGCTCAAGCAAGAGCGGGTCCGACCGATCCTGAAGATGGCGATCAGTCGTTTCAACGCCTTTTCCCGGCTGAACCGCGAATTGGAAGAAACACGCAGCGAGCTGGAGAACCGCAAGGTGATCGACCGCGCCAAGGGGCTGCTGATGCGTTCGCGAGGGCTTACGGAAGACGAAGCCTATGCGCTTCTGCGCCGCACGGCGATGAACCAGAACCGCAAGATTGTCGAGATCGCCCAGAGCCTCGTCACGGCGGCAAGCCTGCTTGATCCGGGAGTGAAGGAATGACGATGTCCCACGCCATCACCGCCGGTTTCGTGCCGTTGCTCGACAGTGCCCTGCTCGTCGTTGCCAAGGAGAAGGGCTTTGCCGAGGCGCAGTCGATCGATCTGACCCTCGTGCGTGAACGGTCCTGGGCCAGCATACGGGACCGGCTGGCCGTCCGTCATTTCGACGTCGCACATATCCTCGGCCCCATGCCGATCGCCTGCAATCTCGGTCTTTCCGCGCCGGCGCCGAAAATGATCGTGCCGATGGCGCTGGGCCTCGGTGGCAATGCCGTCACCGTGTCCGCCGCCCTCTGGCAGGCGATGGCGGGTGAGGGGGCGACGGATGATCTTGACGCACGTGCAAACGGCTTGGCCTTGCGCGGGGCGATCGCGAACCGCGACGGTGAGCCACTGCGCTTCGGCGTCGTGCATCCCTATTCGGGGCACAATTACGAACTGCGCTACTGGCTGGCGGCCAGCGGCATCGATCCGGACCGCGACATCGAGATCGTCGTGCTGCCGCCGCCTGATATGGGGGACGCACTGGCGCAGGGGCTGATCGACGGCTATTGCGCCGGCGAGCCCTGGAACACGTTTGGTGTGCTGAAGCGCGGCGGGCATTTGGCCACCGTCAAGGCCGCCATCTGGCGGTCGAGCCCGGAAAAGGTGCTCGGGGCCAATGCGCGCTGGGCGGAAACCCATCCCGAAGCCCTGGCGGCGCTGCTGGTCGCGCTTCATCAGGCATCCATCTGGTGCGGAAAGCTGGAAAACCGCGAAGAACTGGCGCACCTCCTGGCGCAGCCTGCCTATGTCGGGCGCGACGCCGAGTTGCTGTTGCCCGCCTTGAGCGGCAGGTTGCCGGTCGGCGGGGGCGCTGTGCAAAGTGTCGGAGACTTTTTCGTTCCAACTGCAAAAGCCGCGACCTTCCCCTGGAAGAGCCATGCGCTCTGGTTCTACACCCAGATGGTTCGCTGGAAGCAGATCGCCCATGCGGCCGAGCACCAGCACATCGCTGCCGAAACGTATCGGCCGGACATGTATCGCGCGGCCTTGAAGACCCTTGGCATTGCCATGCCGTCCGCCAGTTCCAAGGTTGAGGGTGCGCTGGCGGTGGAGACGCCGGTCGGCTCCTCCGGCGCGCTGATGCTCGGACCTGACGGTTTCTTCGATGGTGGTCGGTTCGATCCGGATGACGTCGATGCCTACATCCAGGCGCAGCACACCGGCTAAAAGCCGAGCGACTAATTTATGCGCACTGCACAAAAATTGGCTCCGCACTGCACCTGTTCCATCCCTCAGCCACTGGCCGATTGGCTGGCAGTATGCCATGATTCTGTAAAATCAATGGCTTGCTGAAACTGGCACGCTGATTGCTTTTCTTGGTCTAGGCCCTCGGGCCACGATATCGGCGTCCAACGACGGGCGCCTCCAGCAAAGCCGCTGATCAGGAAACCTGCGAGCACGGACCGTCCGTTTCGCACGCATCCTCATCAGCGGCTTTTTGTTTTCACCCCCAAGTTGGAGCGGCACGACCTTGTCGGGCCACGGAGAAGCCATGTCTGAGACCAAGCAGCCTCCTCTATCCTCACGCGAACCCGCCATCGCCCTGTGGATGTCCACCTTCGCATTCACCATCTGTTTCGCCGTCTGGACGATCTTTGCGATCATCGGCATCCGCATCAAGGAAGACCTGGGTCTCAGCGAAGCCCAGTTCGGCCTCCTCGTCGGCACACCCATCCTCACCGGCTCACTGGTGCGCATCGTGCTCGGCGTCTGGACGACCCGCTATGGTGGTCGTCTCGTCTACACGTTGACCATGCTGGCGGCCGCACTCTCCACGCTTCTTCTCTCCCATGCCACGACCTATCCGCAGATGCTGCTTGCCGGCCTCGGCATCGGGCTGGCCGGCGGTTCCTTCGCTGTTGGTATCGCCTATGTCTCGCCGTTCTTTCCGCCGGAAAAGCAGGGCACGGTGCTCGGTATCTTCGGCGCCGGCAATGTCGGCGCGGCATTGACCAAGTTCGTAGCCCCGTTCGTCCTGGTCGCCGCCGGCTGGCAGATGGTTGCGCAGCTCTGGGCGGCGGCGCTGATCATGGCCGCCTTCGTCTTCTGGTTCACGACGACCGATGATCCAGCCTTCCGCAGCCGTCGCGACGGCAAGCTTCCGCAGCGCAGCCTCCGCCAGGAGTTCGCACCGCTGAAAAACGCCCGGGTCTGGCGCTTCTCGCTCTACTACTTCTTTGCCTTTGGCGGCTTTGTCGCCCTGTCGCTCTGGCTGCCGCGTTATCTCGTCGGGGTCTACGGTTTCGATATTGCCACCGCCGGCATGATCGCCGCGGCCTACTCGATCCCAGGCAGTATTTTTCGCGCCTTCGGCGGCATGCTGTCGGATCGCAAGGGCGCACGCAGCGTCATGTACTGGATGTTCGGCGTGTCGGCCGTCGCGACGCTGATCCTCTCCCTGCCGGCGGGTGTGTCTCCCGCGGTCTTCATCGTCGTGGTCTTCGTGCTGGGTTTCGTCATGAGCCTCGGCAAGGCCGCCGTCTACAAGCATATCCCGGTCTACTACCCGGATGGTGTCGGCGCTGTCGGCGGCGTCGTCGGCATGGTCGGCGGGCTCGGCGGTTTCGTGCTGCCCATCGCCTTCGGTCTTCTGAAGGACGCGACCGGCCTCTGGTCCAGTTGTTTCATCCTGCTCTTCGCCGTCGTCGCCGTCTCGCTGATCTGGATGCATCTGTCGATCCGCCAGATGGAACGCCGTGCGCCCTCCGTCTCTGCCGTCGCCGCGTAATCGAAGGAAACACCATGACCGAGAAACTCGTCATCATCGGCAATGGCATGGCGCCGGGGCGCATGCTGGAGCACCTGCTGGAGAAGGCGCCCGGGCACTATCAGGTGACCATCTTCAACGCCGAGCCGCGCGTCAACTACGACCGCATCATGCTCTCGCCGGTGCTGTCCGGCGAGAAGGACTACGAGCAGATCATCATCCACGGTGATGGCTGGTACATCAAACACGGCATCACGCTCTACAAGGGCCACCGGATCGTCGCCATCGACCGGGATGCCAGGACGGTGACATCCGATCACGGCGTGACGGAGAGCTACGACAAGCTGGTGATCGCCACCGGATCCGTGCCGTTCATCATTCCGGTGCCCGGCAACACCCTGCCCGGCGTCATCACATATCGCGACCTTGACGACGTGCAGGCCATGCTGCTTGCCGCGCAGTCGCGCGAGAAGGCCGTGGTCATCGGCGGCGGCCTGCTCGGTCTTGAAGCGGCCGCCGGTTTGGCCGGCCGCGGCATGGACGTGACCGTCCTGCATGTCATGCCGACGCTGATGGACCGCCAGCTCGACCCCGCTGCCGGCTATCTTCTGCAGAAGGAGCTGGAAGGGCGCGGCATCAAGATCGTCTGCAAGGCCAACACCAAGGCGATCGTCGGCAGCGGCAAGGTCGAGGGCATCGAGCTGGACGACGGCCGCATCATCCCCGCGACGCTCGTGGTCATGGCCGTCGGCATCCGCCCGAGCGTCGGGCTCGCCAAGGAAGCGGGTCTCGCCGTCAATCGCGGCATCGTCGTCGATCATGGCATGCAGACCTCCGATGGCAGCATTCTGGCGCTCGGCGAATGCGCCGAAGTGGCAGGCCAGGTCTATGGCCTCGTCGCGCCGCTCTATGAAATGGCCCGCGTCGCCGCGTCCCATCTCGCCGGCGACCGTTCGGCCGGCTTCGTCCATTCCGATACGCCAACGAAACTCAAGGTCACCGGCATCGAGCTCTTTTCGCTCGGCGATTTCGCCGATGGCGACGACCGCGAGGAGATCGTGCTGCGCGATGCCTCGGCCGGCGTCTACAAGCGGCTGGTGCTCAAGGAAAACCGCATCATCGGCACGGTGCTCTACGGAGAAACCTCCGATGGTGCCTGGTTCAACGATCTCAAGAAGAAGGCCGTGGACATTGCCGAGATGCGCGAGACGCTGATCTTCGGCCAGGCCTATCAGGGAGGTGCGCCCCTGGACCCTATGGCGGCCGTTGCAGCCTTGCCGGATGATGCGGAAATCTGCGGCTGCAACGGCGTCTGCAAGGGCAGGATCGTCTCGACCATAACGGACAAGGGCCTGACGTCGCTGGACGACGTGCGCGCCCACACCAAGGCGTCGGCCTCCTGCGGTTCCTGCACGGGTCTCGTCGAGCAGCTGATGACGCTGACGCTCGGGGAAAGCTACAACCCCGCCGCTGTCCAGCCGATGTGCGGCTGCACCGATCTCGGCCATGACGACGTGCGCCGTCTGATCAAGGCGAAGAAGCTGAAGACCATACCCGCCGTCATGCAGGAACTGGAATGGAAGACGTCCTGCGGCTGCGCCAAATGCCGGCCGGCGCTCAACTACTACCTCGTCTGTGACTGGCCGGACGAATATGCCGACGACTACCAGTCGCGCTTCATCAACGAGCGCGTGCACGCCAACATCCAGAAGGACGGCACCTATTCGGTTGTGCCGCGCATGTGGGGCGGCGTTACCAATGCGGGCGAACTGCGCGCCATCGCCGACGTGGTCGACAAGTTCGAAATCCCGCTGGTGAAGGTAACGGGCGGCCAGCGCATCGACCTGCTCGGTATCGAGAAAGAGGACCTGCCCGCCGTCTGGGCCGATCTCGGCAAGGCCGGCTTCGTTTCGGGCCAGGCCTATGCCAAGGGGCTGCGCACCGTGAAGACCTGTGTCGGCTCCGACTGGTGCCGTTTCGGCACGCAGGATTCCACCGGCCTTGGCATCAAGATTGAAAAGTTCATGTGGGGCTCCTGGACGCCGGCCAAACTCAAGCTGGCGGTCTCCGGCTGTCCACGCAACTGTGCGGAGGCGACGTGCAAGGACATCGGCGTCATTTGCGTCGATAGCGGTTTCGAGATCCATTTCGCGGGTGCTGCCGGCCTCGACATCAAGGGCACGGAAGTGCTCGGCCTCGTGAGAACCGAGGGCGAGGCGATGGAGCATATCGTGGCGCTGACGCAGATGTATCGCGAGCAGGCGCGTTATCTCGAACGCATCTACAAATGGGCAAAGCGCATCGGCCTCGAGGAAATCCGCCGCCAGATCATCGGCGATGCGGACAAGCGCAAGGCCTATTACGACCGTTTCGTTTTCTCCCAAAAGTTCGCCCAGGTCGATCCCTGGTCGGAGCGTGTCTCCGGCAAGGACAAACACGAATTCAAGCCGATGGCGACGGTCGGCTACAATCAGGCTGCGGAGTAAATCATGGACAGGACGTGGATCGCCATCGGCACGATCGCCGACATTCCGTTGCGCGGTGCGCGCTGCGTAAAGACACCACAAGGCAAGGTCGCCGTCTTCCGCACCGCGGAAAACGAAGTCTTCGCCATCGAGGACCATTGCCCGCATAGGGGCGGGCCGCTTTCGCAAGGGATCGTCCATGCAAAGGCGGTCACCTGCCCGCTGCACAACTGGGTGATTTCGCTCGAAACCGGTAAGGCGCTCGGCGCGGACGAAGGGGCCGTGAAGACCATTCCGCTGCGCAACGACGATGGCGCGCTGTTCATCGCGCTCGAAAGCCTGATGATGGCGGCCGAATAGGATGGAGAAGACGGTCAAGACAACCTGCCCCTATTGCGGCGTCGGCTGCGGGGTCATCGCGACGGTCACCGACACCGGTGCTGTCTCCGTCAAAGGCGATCCGGACCATCCCTCGAATTACGGCCGGCTCTGCTCGAAGGGGGCGGCGCTGGCCGAAACGATCGACCTCGACGGCCGTCTGTTGCATCCGCAGATCGATGGCCGGCGTGCCGGATGGGACGAGGCGCTCGACCGCGTCGCCGAAAAATTCGCCGAAGCGATTGCCGAGCACGGGCCGGATTCTGTTGCCTTCTACGTTTCCGGCCAATTGCTGACCGAAGACTATTACGTCGCCAACAAGCTCATGAAGGGGTTTATCGGCTCGGCGAACATCGACACCAATTCGCGGCTCTGCATGTCGTCCTCCGTCGCCGGCCACCGTCGGGCCTTCGGTTCGGACACCGTGCCGGGAACCTACGAAGATCTCGAGCTCGCCGATCTGGTGATCCTGACTGGCTCCAACCTCGCCTGGTGCCATCCGGTGCTCTATCAGCGGCTGGCGGCGGCCAAGGCCAGCCGACCGGGAATGAATGTGGTGCTCATCGATCCGCGCCGCACGATGACGGCCGATCTCGCCGACCTGCATCTGGCCCTTCGTCCCGATACGGATGTGGCCCTCTTCGTCGGCCTTTTTGCGCATCTGGTGGCAAACAACGCGGTCGATCAGAACTATGTCGCCGCTCATACGGCGGGCTTTGCGGAAACCTTCGCCGCCGCCTCGAACATGTCTTTCGCCGAGGTGCTGGAGCAAACCGGCCTTCCGGCCATGCAGCTTCGTGAATTCTATCGCCTTTTCACGACGACGGACAAAGTCGTGACCTGCTACAGCCAGGGCGTCAACCAGTCGTCCTCGGGCACGGACAAGGTCAACGCCATCCTCAATTGCCATCTCGCCACCGGCCGTATCGGTCGGCCGGGCATGGGGCCGCTTTCGCTGACCGGCCAGCCGAACGCCATGGGCGGGCGCGAGGTCGGTGGACTTGCCAACATGCTCGCCGCCCATATGGCGCTCGAAAGCGCAGACGACCGTGATCGCGTACAGCGCTTCTGGCAGTCGCCGGCAATTGCCGACAGGCCGGGGCTGAAGGCGGTCGATTTGTTTCAGGCCGTGGCGGAGGGACGCATCAAGGCACTCTGGATCATGGCGACCAACCCGGTTGTTTCGATGCCGGATGCCGATGCCGTCGAAGCGGCGCTCAAGGCCTGTCCCTTCGTCGTCGTCTCCGACATTTTGATGGACACGGATACGACCCGTCATGCCGATGTGCTCCTGCCATCGCTCGGCTGGGGCGAAAAGGACGGTACGGTCACCAATTCGGAACGGCGCATCTCCCGCCAGCGTAACGTCCTCGATGCGCCGGGTGAGGCGAGGGCGGACTGGTGGCAGCTTGCCGAGGTTGCCCGGCGCATGGGGTTCAAGGACGCCTTTGCCTATGGGGCGCCGGTCCAGATTTTTCAGGAACACGCAGCACTTTCGGCTTTCGAGAATGCCGGCGAGCGCGATTTCGATATCGGCGCGTGCAGCGATATTGATCGCCAAACCTACGATGCGTTGTCTCCCTTCCAATGGCCGCGGCCCGCCGGCAGCACGCCGGCAGAGCAGCGCTTTTTCGCCGATGGCAGCTTTTATCATGCGGATGGCAAGGCCCGGTTCATTGCGATCGAGCCGGTTGCGTGCGATCGCACCGATACGGCATACCCCTTCACGCTGAACACCGGCCGCATCCGCGACCATTGGCATACGATGACCCGCACGGGAAAAAGCCCGCGCCTGTCCGCCCATATCGCCGAACCCTTTGCCGAACTGCATCCACGCGATGCAATGGAGCTTGGCGTCGGCAATGCCGGCCTTCTCGAAATCGAAAGCCCTCGGGGCACAGTGATCGTGCGCGCGCTCATCACCGAACGCCAGGCACGCGGCAGCATCTTCGTGCCGATGCACTGGAACGACCAGTTTTCGGCGAAGGCGCGCGTCGATGTGCTGGTGCCGCCTATCGTCGACAGGATCTCCGGCCAGCCGGCATCGAAAAACGTGGCCGTGGCGGCGCGACGGTTCAAGGCGGCGCACTATGGCTTCGCCGTCTCGCGCGCCAAGCCGAAAGGCCTCGATGCCGGTTATTGGGCATTGGCGAAGGCGGAGGGCGGCTGGCGGGTGGAACTCGCCTTTGACCAACCGGTCGAGGATTGGAGCGCCTGGTGCCAACATACCTTCGCGGTGCCGGATAGCGTTGAGCCGCTCGGTTACATTGATCGGCAGACCGGCGATCTCCGGCTCGCGTTTTTTGATGGCCCGCACCTGCTCGCCGCGCTGTTTCTCGCCCGCGAGCCTGTCGCTGTCGCGCGCAACTGGGCGATTGCGCAGTTGACTGCCGAGCATGCCAACCTGCGCAAGCGCTTTGCCCTTGTCGCCGGCCGGCCCGGCGCCGACAAGCCAGATCCGGGCGCCACCGTCTGCGCCTGTTTTGCCGTCGGGGTCAACCAGATCGTCGCCTCCGTGCGCGGCGGCTGTCACAGTGTGGAAGCAGTCGGAAAACACCTCAATGCCGGAACCAATTGCGGCTCCTGCCGCGCCGAGATCAAGGGGATCATCGATGGATGTCTTGCCGCCGCCGCGGAATGATGGACCGCCCCGCATGGAGCCGCTTGCCAAGCTCCCGGTTTTCTGGGCTTTGGAATCAAAGCGCGTCGTTGTCGCCGGCGGCTCGGATGCCGCCGCCTGGAAGGCGGAGCTGCTCGCCGCCTGCGGCGCGCATGTCGATGTCTATGCGGACGTGTTCGACGAAACCTTCGAAACGCTGCTTTCGCGGGCACCGGGCCACCCGACCGCAAAGTTTACACCGCATCGCCGTTCATGGGCACCGGGTGACCTCGGCGGCGCCTCGCTCGCCATTGCCGACTGCGCGGACGATGCCGATGCGCGGGCGTTCTTCGATGCCGCCCGCGCGGCCGGCGTCCCGGCCAACGTGATCGACAAACCGGAATTCTGCCAGTTCCAGTTCGGCTCCATCGTCAATCGCTCGCCGGTCGTCATCGCGATCTCGACCGATGGCGCTGCCCCGATCCTTGCACAGGCCCTTCGCCGCAAGATCGAGGCGCTGTTGCCACGCAGCCTGAAAAGCTGGGCGACACTGGCGCAGTCTTTGCGCGACGCCGTCAACAGGCGTCTTGCACCCGGCCAGCAGCGTCGGGCCTTCTGGGAACGTTTTTCCGATCTTGCCTTTACAACAACGGATACGCCGGAGGAGGGCGTAGGTGGGGTGCTTCTTGCTGATGCCGAAAGGCTCGCGGAAGCCCCCGCCCTCGGTTGTGTCACGCTGGTCGGCGCCGGACCGGGCGATGCCGAGCTACTGACCCTCAAGGCTATGCGCGCCTTGCAATCCGCCGACATCATTTTCTTCGATGACCTGGTTTCGGCGGAGGTTCTGGAACTCGCCCGGCGCGAGGCAAAGCGTGTGCAGATCGGCGGGCGCGAGGGGCGGACGCGCTACCGGCAGGACGAGATCGGCGGTAGGATGGCGAGGCTTGCCAAGGCGGGCAAGCGGGTTGTCCGGCTGATTCCCGGCGATCCGACAATGTTCAGCGGCGCCAGCAGTCTGATTGCCCTGCTCGGCCGTGAAAACATTCCGGTCCACGTCATTCCCGGCATCACTGGGACAGGTCCATTGGTCTCCCGCGACATCGTGGCGGAAACGTTGAGATCGCCCTTCGTTGGCCAGTCTCGGTCAGGCGGTGCCGCCGGCTATGGCGTAGGCAGCGGTACCGTCGCTCGCGTGCGCGATCACGATATGCCCGTAGGGTGCGCGCCACTCGCTGTGGATGTGGGTGTTCTGCTCCAGGTCGAGGCTCGCGCTCACCTCCGCACCATCCTGCCGGAACGCGACCGGCTGACCGTTCACCGTCAGCCAGAGCAGCGGGCTCTGGCTTTGCGCCCGTACTGACAACCGTTGGCGTCCGGGGCCATCGGACGCGACCGAGGCGTCGAGGCTGAGGCTCGGCGTTTCGGTCAGGCTCGTTGAGACAGACTCGGGCAAGTCCGAAAGTTCGGGTGTTCGTGGCGGCGCTTGGCGATAGGTGCCGGTTTGTTCGAACGCGCAGGCATAACCCAGCAAGGCCGTGTCATCCCAGGCCCGGCCGGCAAAGGTCAGACCCGCCGGCATTCCGATATCGGCCAACACCCCCATCGGCACGGTTACCGTCGGAATGCCCAGATGCCGGATCGCCAGGTTGCCGTTGGCGACCCAGGTGCCGTTTCGCCAGGCGAGATCAGCCGAGATGGGGGTTACGTCGGCATCCGCCGGGCCGATGTCGGCAACGGCGGGGAAGATCACCGCATCAAGGCCAAGCCTCTCCATCCAGTCTTCGAAGTCGACGCGCCGGGTTTCCTCAAGCCCCCGGAATCCCTCGGCGAGATCGGGGATTTCGGTGAATGAAGCGACCGGATGATCGCGCAGATGGGCGGGATAACCGACGATGCTGTCGTCGAAACCGTGATATTGATCGGGCAGGCTGCCTTTTGGCGCGGGGAAGATGCGTGTCCCGTCGATATCGGTAAGCCGCGGCAAGCCGGGGTCGGCGTTGGCCGCCAGAAAATCGTCCCAGGCCCAGGCTGACAGATCGACGATCTCGCGGTGAAGATAATCAGGACTGACGAGCCCGCGTGTTGCGATGGTCGGCGCGCCGGGCCGGTCTCCCTCGTAATTGCTGATGACGGGAAAATCGGTGACCACGACCTCGGCGCCCGCCGCCACGAGCGCCGCACGCGCCGCAGCACAGAGCGCCAGCATCGATGCGCGGGTCTCGATCCGCTGGCCGGTCGCGCCTCCAATCCCCGGGTTTTCACCGGTTCCCGCCGCGGAGTCCGCGTTGATATACATGGCCGGCAGGCCGAACCGCTTGCCTGCAAGGCTGGCTGTCCCGGCAATTCCGGGATAGGAGGGCGGCCGGATATCCGAGGCCTTCGGGATCGAAACCCAGGTCTGCCGGCGCCACAGATCGCCGCGGCTGTCGGCGTCGTCGGCGACGATGATATCGAGCAGTTCCAGCATATCCGCCATCGAGCGGCTGTGCGGCACCACGACATCCATGGTCGGCACAAGCGGCCAGTTGCCGCGCACGGAGATGACGCCGCGGCTCGGCGTATAGGCACACAGCCCGTTGTTGGCGGCGGGTGCGCGCCCGCTCGACCAGGTTTCCTCGCCAAGCCCGAAGGCCGCAAAGCTTGCCGCCGTCGCTGTCCCCGATCCGTTCGATGAGCCGGACCCGAAGGCCGCAGTCAGCCAGTCGGCGCTGTAGGGGGATTCCGCGCGTCCATAAACGCCGCGCTGCATGCCGCCATTGGCCATCGGTGGCATGTTCGTCAGCCCGATCAGCACGGCGCCCGCCGCTCGCAGACGGGAAATCGCAAAAGCATCCTCTGTCGCGATCAGGTCGGCGAAGGCCGGTGAGCCGGAGGCGACGCTCAGCCCTTTCACCTTGTAGCTATCCTTGGCGGTATAGGGGATGCCGTCGAGCGGGCCGAGGCTTTCACCGCGCGCGCGCCGCAGATCCGACGCCAGGGCCTCAGTGAACATATCGGGATTGAGCACGGGAACCGCGTTGAGGGTGATGCCGTGACGGTCGTAGCGTGCAATGCGGTTCAGATAGGCCGCGACCAGGCCGACGCTGGTTGTCTGCCGTGTCTCGAGCGCCGCGCGCAACGTCCCAATCGAAGCCTCGACAACCTTCATCAGTGCCCTCCCGCCTGGTTTTCGGTCACCGCCAGGAGCGCGAATGCAGCTTTCGGCAGGGCGGCTCGATGGTTGTAGGTCCTGGTTTTTTCACGGGCAATGTCTCATCTGGGATAGGGACGGAGACCGTCTCTGCCGATTGCGGCGACAGCACGATTGCATCTGGCGGAATCGTGGAGCAATGCTACGATTCTGAACGGCCGATCAACGGCCTCAAAAGGAAAAGGAAGAAGGATGGAGCAGTCCGCCCTGATCGAAATCGGTTTGCCGGCCGCTGTCTTCATCATCATGGCCGGTATCGGCCTGACGCTCGCGCCCTCCGATTTCCAGCGTGTCGTCATGCGGCCGAAAGCCCTGATCTGGGGTATCGTCGCGGCCCTCCTGCTGCTTCCCCTCGCGGGCATGTCGATTGCGATGTTTATGGATCTGCCATCTGAAATCGCGGTTGGTCTGGTCATCGTTGCCGCCTGCCCGATCGGCACCACCTCCAGCCTGTTTTCCTATCTGGGACGGGGAGATTTGGCGCTATCGATCGCCTTGAGTGCTCTTGGCTGCCTTGTCGCGATTGCAACGCTGCCGCTGTTTGCGAATTTTGCGATCGAGCGCTTCAGCGACGGTGATATTCGTGTCTACCTGCCCGTGCTGCGCACGATCGGCATGATGCTGGCGGTTATCCTGCTTCCCGTCATTCTCGGCATGTGGATCCGCCACAAGATCCCGGCTTTCGCCACCCGTGCTGAAAAGATGGTTGGTGCCTTTGGCTTGGTGGTGCTGGTGGTGCTGATCGTCGGCATCGGCATCTCGGTCTATGGCCGGTGGGCCGAGATCCTTGTCAGCGCGGGGCCTGCCGTCGTTGTCCTGGTCTTTTGCGGTGTGGCAATCGGGTTTCTTGGCTCGCGCCTGCTTCGCCTGTCTCCTGCCGAGGCGATGGCGGTCACCACGTCGATCAGCATTCGGAATGCCGCTGTCGGCATGTTGCTGGCAATCACCATGATGAATTCGCCGGAAATCGCCGTACCGCCCGCGCTGTTCGGATTGCTGATGTACGTCGTCGGCTTCGGCCTCGTGGCCTATGGTAGAATGACGATAAAGCCGACTGCTTGAAGTCTCGACGCTTCCGATTTCAGCCTGTGCTTTGCGCCCAAAGAAGCGCTTCATGCCGCGCGGTGCATTTTTGCTGAAATTGCGCTAGATTGACCGGCCTGCGATTTCATCACACAGTGAAGGCATCGCAGTCGGGAGGTGGTGATGGACCATGTCCGCAATTTCGCGCCAGTCACTGCTGAGGACGGGATCGTCGCCTCAAGCGTTTACGCGGCCGGCAGGCGCATCGCCGATATTCCCATCGAGGAAGCCGGCGCATGGGCGGGCAAGGACGGCCATGTCGTCTGGATCGGCCTTCTGGAGCCGAGCCGCGAGCTCCTCCTGCGTGTCCAGGCACAGTTCAACCTGCATGACCTCGCAATCGAGGACGCCGAGCACCCGCATCAACGTCCGAAGCTGGAGCAGTATGGCGATGCACTGTTCATTGTTGCGCGCACCGCGCAACTTATAGAACGCCGCGTCACCTTCGGCGAAACCCATCTTTTTGTCGGCAAGGGCTATATTGTCAGCGTCCGGCACGGTCCGTCGACCTCCTATGCCACCGTGCGCGAGCACTGGGAAAGCTGTCCGCATTCGCTGGCCAAGGGCGAGGATTTCGTCCTTTACGCCATCCTGGATTTCATCATCGACAACTATATGCCCGTGCTGGAGCAGCTCGAATACGAGGTCGAGGAGATCGAGGACAAGGTGCTCGTCAAACCGATGACGGGCAGCGAGATCGAGCGGCTCTACATGATGCGCCGCGACCTCCTGCGCTTGCGCAATGCGGCATTGCCGCTGGTTGAGGTCTGTCGGCGGCTGACAAGTTCCGATCTGCCGCAAATTCAGGCGGCGATGCATCCGCTGTTTCGTGACGTGTCCGATCACATCCGCACGGTGCAGGAGAAGATCGACAGCTTGCGCGAGGTGCTGGCCTTCGCCTTCGAGGCGAGCCTTCTGGTCGGCCAGAGCCAGGAAACGGCGATTTCCAAGAAGCTCGCCTCATGGGCAGCGATCCTCGCCGTGCCGACCGCGCTCGCCGGTATCTACGGCATGAATTTCAGCGACATGCCGGAGCTGAGGATGGAATACGGCTATCCGATGGTGCTCACCGCAATCATTGCGACCTGCTCGTTCCTGTACTGGCGGTTCCGCAAGAATGGCTGGTTGTGAACGCTAGAGCGGTCTGCCCCGGTCGTCCTCAAGCCACTTGTCGAAGAAATAGGCGATCTGCCTGTGCCACCACGGCCAGTCGTGGCTCGCGTCGGTTCCCCAGAAATCCACCCAGGCCGGAATGTCCTTGTCGCGTAGCACGGCCTCCAGACGGTGCGTATCCTCAAGCATCGCGTCTTCCCAGGCCCCTTGGCCGCAGCAGAAGAACAGGCGGCGTGATCGTATGCGGTCCAGCAGATCCCGGTCGTTCAGCCCCGCCAGATAGTCGACCGGCGAATTGAAGTAGATCTGGCCGTCCAGCGCATCGCCGAAAAAATGGCGGGTGGAATAGACGCCGCTCAGTGCGATCACACCGGCAACCCGGTCGGGAAAGCGGAACAGGAAATTGCTGGCATGAAAGGCGCCCATAGAGCAGCCCGACAGGATCGGCGCGCGCCCGCCGATGGAAAGAACCTCCGGCAGCAGGTCTTCACGCACATAGCGGAAGTAGGATTCGTGGCGGGCGATCCGGGCCGGCAGGTCGTGGCCGTTGGAAAAGAAGCTCTCACCGTCGATGCCATCCACGGTCCACACCCGCAAGTCTCCGGCTTCGATGCGGTCGGCGAGCGCGCCGATACCGCCGGAATCTTCATATTGGTAGAAGCGCCCGTTGGACGTGGGGAAGACCAGGACCGGCCGGCCGGCATGGCCGTAGGTCTTGAACTCCATCTCCCGCCCGAGATGATGGCTGAAGCGCTTGTGGTATTCGATCTGCAACGGCTAACGCTCCACGTCCTGGATGAAGCGCACGATGGCTTTCACCTCTTCGAAATCCTCTGAACGGAACTGATAGGCGGCGTTGCCCATCGCCCGGCTGAACACGTCCTCGATCGGCGCGAAATGCACGATCCTGTCGCCATGGGCGGCGAGAATGGCCTGATGATCGTTGACGTAGCGAATATGGTTCTTCCGGCTGGCATAGCCAGTGTAGTAGCGCCCCGTGAAAGGCCCGCCAACCTTGTTGTTGACGACCATGCCGGCCCATTCACGATAGACGTCCATATCGTACGAATAGTTGATGGCGTCGGTCATCCACGCTCCCGGCGGGCGCATGTTGATTTCGAGCGCGACGATGCGCTTGTCGCTCCGGGTCTCGAAGAATTCGATGTGGAAGAATTTTTCGCGGATGCCGAAAGCCTTCACGGCGGCGCGCCCGGCCTGCTCCACGGCCGGATCGACGAAGGGCAGGCAATAGTAGTTGAGGTGGGAATTGGTGTTCACCACCTCCATGATGCTCTGCTCGAAACGATGGCTGGCGGCAAAGACGATGCGCCCGTCGCGATCGACCAGGCCATCATAGGTCAGCACGATACCGTCGATGAACTCCTCGGCGAGGTAGCTGACGCCCGGTCGCTTTGTCGTCTCGAAGGTGTCGAGATCCGCATCGTCGTTGACCTTCACGGTGTTGCTGGCGCCCGAACCCTGGTCCGGCTTGATCACGATGGGATAGCCGACCTCGGCGACAAAAGCCTTCACGCCCGCCCGGTCGACATATTTGTGCTGCCGGATCGTCTGGACGCCCGCCTTCCTGAAGAAAGCGCTCATCTTTGATTTGTGTTTCAGGTTCTCGACGAAATCGCGGCGAATGCCCGGGATGTTGAAATCGGTGCGGATCGCGGCGTCCTGTTCCAGCCAATGTTCGTTGAGGGATTCGAAGCGATCGATGCGGCCCCAGCGATGGATGAAATGGCCCATGGCGCGCAGCACCTGATCGGCATCCTCCATATCGGCGATGCGATAATACTCGCTCAGGGCGTTCTTCAGCCGCGGGGCGAGATGCTCGTAGGCGGCGTCGCCGATCCCAAGAACCGTGGCGCTGGCCTCATGGAGGCGGCTGCAGAATTCGGTGCCGTTGGCCGGAAAGTGCGGAGAGAAAAACACGAATTTCACGCGCAACGGACTCCCACGGGGCTCGAGGGATACGTTGCCCTCGCACATCAGCCGACGCCGAAGTGTTAGGGAAGTCGCGCGCAAACGCAAGCGTGCCGTGGTTACGGCCGCATTGTCCCCTCACGCTGCGAGTATTTTGGCGAGCTGGGAGCCGGCCTGGATTTCGATGATGGTGGGGATGGTTCGGGTGGCG
>NZ_WUMK01000001.1 GCF_009827055.1 Shinella kummerowiae | reverse complement strand
TAAGGGGAGGAGTGCGCTGATTACGGGATCAGCGCGCGGCATCGGCCGGGCCTTCGCGGAAGCCTATATCCGCGAAGGCGCACGGGTCGCCATCGCGGATATCAACATCGAGCGGGCACGGGTGACGGCAAGCGAAATCGGTCCGGCGGCCTACGCGGTCGAGATCGATGTCACGCAGCAGAGTTCGATTGACGCGGCGATTGCCGCCTGTGTTTCCGAGGCCGGCGGCATCGACATCCTCGTCAATAATGCAGCACTCTTCGACCTCGCGCCGATCGTCGAGATCACCCGGGACAGCTACGAGACGCTGTTTGCGATCAATGTCTCGGGCACGCTGTTCACGATGCAGGCGGCGGCCAAGCAGATGATCGCGCAAGGGCGCGGCGGCAAGATCATCAACATGGCGAGCCAGGCTGGGCGGCGCGGCGAGGCGTTGGTCGCTGTCTATTGTGCCACCAAGGCCGCGGTCATCAGTCTCACGCAATCGGCCGGCCTCGACCTGATCAAACACGGCATCAACGTCAATGCCATCGCACCGGGCGTCGTCGACGGCGAGCACTGGGACGGGGTCGACGCTCTCTTTGCCAAATACGAAAACCACCCGCGCGGTGAAAAGAAACGTCTCGTCGGCGAGGCCGTGCCGTTCGGCCGCATGGGCACGGCGGACGACCTCACCGGCATGGCGATCTTCCTCGCCTCCGAGGAGAGCAACTACATCGTCGCGCAGACCTACAATGTCGATGGCGGCAACTGGATGAGCTGAGGCCCGCATGAACGCGGACCTGGCATGAGCAGAGACCGGAGGCGGCATCGCCTCCACCGGCCCGGACACACCGGAAGGATAAGATCATGACCACGCACCTGTCGCTTGCCACCCTCAAGGACATTGCCAAGACCGCCGGCGTGCCGACCTATGAGCGCAGCAGCCTCAAGGCGGGCATCGTGCACTTCGGCGTCGGTAATTTCCACCGCGCGCACCAGGCGGTCTATCTCGACGACCTGTTCAATCTCGGCCTCGATCACGACTGGGCGATCATCGGTGCGGGCGTGCTTGCCTCCGATGCGGCGATGCGGGAGAAGCTGGCCGGCCAGGACTTTCTTACCACCGTCGTGGAGCAGGACAACAACCGGTCCGGTGCCCGCGTCACCGCTGCGATGATCGATTACCTCGCGCCCGGCAATGCGGTGGCAACGATTGCCCAGCTTGCCGACCCGGAGATCCGCATCGTCTCGCTGACCATCACCGAGGGCGGCTATTTTATCAATCCGGCGTCGGGCGCCTTTGACCCGGCCCATCCGGCGATTGCCGCCGATGCCGCCAATCCCGCCGATCCGAAGACCGTGTTCGGCCTGATCCTCGCCGGCCTCAAGGCGCGCAAGGATGGAGGGATTGCGCCTTTCACCGTCATGTCCTGCGACAATATTCCGGGCAATGGCGAAGTGACGCATGCCGCCGTCTCCGGCCTCGCGCGACTGAGCGATCCTGATCTCGCCGACTGGATCGATGCCCATGTCGCCTTTCCGAACGGCATGGTGGACCGCATCACGCCGGCGACCGGCGCCCGCGAGATCGGGATTACCGCCGATGACTACGGTATCGACGACGCCTGGCCGGTGTTCTGCGAAGAGTACAAGCAGTGGGTGCTGGAGGATCACTTTCCGCTCGGCCGCCCGGCGCTCGAAAAAGTCGGCGTGCAGTTCGTGCCGGATGTCGCACCCTACGAACACATGAAGATCCGCATCCTCAATGGCGGCCACGCGGCGATTGCCTATCCGGCGGCCCTGCTCGACATTCATTTCGTGCACGAGGCGATGGAGGATGCGGATATCCGCGCCTTCCTTTCCAAGCTGGAGCGCGAGGAGATCATCCCGGTCATTCCGCCGGTTCCCGATACGGACCTCAATGACTATTTGGCCCTGATCGAGCGCCGCTTCTCGAACCCCAAGATCGCCGACACGATCCCGCGCCTCGCCCAGGACGGGTCCAACCGCCAGCCGAAATTCATCCTGCCGTCGACCTCCGACCGTCTCTCCCGCGGCGAAGACGTCACCGGCCTGGCGCTGGTCTCGGCGCTGTGGTGCCATTATCTCGCCGGCACGACGGACGGCGGCAAGGCGATCAGCTTCAATGATCCCAACTTCGAACGCATCCAGGCGGCAGCGATTGCCGCGAAGAGCGATCCTGCCGCCTTCCTCGACCTTAAGGATATCTTCGGCACTGTCGCGGATTCCGAGCTGTTCCGGGGACGCTTTGCCACTGCGCTGAAGTCCCTCCAGCAGAACGGAACGCGGGCAACCCTGAAACTTTATCTGGAAAACCAGCTCGCAAGCTGACGAAACCCCAGAAATTACAGGGCTTTCCATCGGAAGGGGCAGACGTTACCACGGGGGCCTGAAACGGAACGAGAGCCATGGCCGCCACTGAGACAGAACTGGTTATCTTCGATTGTGACGGCGTGCTCGTCGACAGCGAGCCGATTTCGCTTGCGGTTCTGGTTGAATCGCTCTCCGCGGCCGGCGTCGCGATGAGCGAGGAGGAGGCACACGATCGCTTCCTTGGCCGCAGCCTGAAGAGCATGTCGGAAATATTGCACGACGAATACGGATTGGCCGTCGATGCGGCCTTTCTCGAGGCGATGCGCAAGGTGCTCTACGAGCGGTTCCGCAGCGAACTTCAGCCGATCGACGGCATTGCCGAGACGGTCGACGGGTTGGGCATTGCCCATTGCGTCGCCTCATCCAGCCAGCCGGAGCGCATTCGCCTGTCGCTGTCCGTGACGGGCCTGCTCGACCGGTTCGAGCCGAATATTTTCAGCGCCACAATGGTCTCGCGCGGCAAGCCCGCGCCCGATCTCTTCCTGCATGCGAGTGCTGCGATGGGCGTCGAGCCAGCCCGGTGCGTCGTCGTCGAGGACAGTCCTGCCGGTATTGCGGCGGCAAAATCCGCCGGCATGCGGGTGGTTGCCTTCACCGGTGGGTCCCATGCGCGCACGCCGCGCCATCGCGAAACCCTGCTTGGCCTTGAACCCGACGCCCTGTTTGACGACATGCGGGAATTGTTACAGTTTGTCCGCACGGAATAGGTCGACGGGAAGAGCATTGATGCGCGATCTGATCGTTGCGGTGGATATCGGCACCGGCAGTGCGCGCGCCGGTGTCTTCGACCGGAGCGGCGCCCTGCTGGCGCGATCAGAGCATCCGATCGCCATGCGCCGGCCGAGCGCAAGCTACGCGGAACACGATTCGGAAAATATCTGGCAGGCCGTCTGTATTGCGGTCAAAGCGGCGTGCGCGATTGCAGGGGCCGAGGCTGACCGTGTGGCCGCACTCGGCATCGACGCGACCTGTTCGCTGGTGGTGCGCGACAGGCAGGGCAGGCCGCTTGCCGTTTCCGGCGGCGAAGAAGCGCGCTGGGACACCATCGTCTGGCTCGATCATCGTGCGCTCGAAGAAGCCGATATCTGCACGGCCACCCGACATCCGGTGCTTGCCCATTCCGGCCACGTCATGTCGCCGGAAATGGAGATGCCCAAGCTCATGTGGCTGAAGCGTCACCAGCCGGGGCAATGGGCGAAGGCGGGCTACTTCTTTGACCTCGCCGATTTCATGACCTGGCGGGCCACCGGCTCGAATGCACGCTCGCGCTGCACGATGACGGCCAAATGGAACTACCTCGCCCATGCGGAAAAGCCGTGGAGCGAGAGCTTTCTATCGGCGATCGGGCTGGAGGACGTGCGTGTGCGCGGATCGCTTCCGGACAAGACGCTGGCGGTCGGCGAGGCCGTCGGGCGGCTGACGGCCGAGGCTGCCCGCGACCTCGGCCTTGATACCGGCTGCGTCGTCGCAAGCGGCCTGATCGACGCCTATGCCGGTACGTTCGGCGTGCTCGGTCCTTTCGCCGGCCAACCGGAAAAGCTGGAACGCCAGCTGGCGCTGATCGGTGGAACGTCGAGCTGCATCGTCGCTTTTTCGCGTGCGGAAAAATTCGGCTTCGGCATGTGGGGACCGTATTATGAGGCTGTGTTGCCGGGCTGGTGGCTGGTCGAAGGCGGCCAGTCGGCGACCGGGGCGCTGCTCGACCACATCGTGCGGGCGCATAGCGCGGGCGGCGAGCCGTCGGTGGCCAACCACGCCCGCATCGTCACCCGCATTCGCGAATTGCAGGCGCAGGAGGGCGAGGCGTTCGCCGCCCGGCTGCATGTCCTGCCGGATTTTCATGGCAACCGTTCGCCGCTTGCCGATCCGCATGCGCTGGGCGTTATCAGCGGCCTGCCGCTCGATGCGTCCTTCGACAGTCTGTGCCGGCTCTATTGGCGCACCTGCGTCGGCATCGCCCTCGGCATCCGCCATATCCTCGACAAGCTCGGTGAGTGCGGCTATCCGCTCGATACGTTGCACGTCGCGGGCGGCCATGTTCGCAATCCGTTGCTGATGGAGCTTTACCGCGATGTCACGGGTTGCCGTGTCGTCGTGCCCGATACGAATGATGCCGTACTGCTTGGAACGGCGATGGTCGCCGCCGTCGCCGGCGGGCTCCATGCCGACCTGTCGGCCGCGGGTGCCGCCATGTATCCAGGTGGTACCGAGTTTCTGCCGGATGCCGGTCGAAGGGCGAGTTTCGACCGTGATTATCGCCGGTTTCTTGCCCTCCAAAGGCACCGCGAAGAGCTCGAAACGATCGACTGAAAAAAATCTCAAAAAAATTTGCAACCGGGCGGAACCAAATCGCATGGCGCGTGTTTCTGTGTCATCACCGGTCCGCGCATATCCCCCAAGATGCGAGGCCCTCGACTGGTGATTGACCACGAAACCGTGTCCCCCTCCGGTTCGTGGAACCTCAAGCAGCCAGTGCCCCCGAGGCGCTGGCTGTTTTCTTTTGTGCAGGACATTCCTGGAAATACGAAGGCGGCGGTGGATGTGCCAACCCACCGCCGCCGGCCGCGCCGCCGCTGCGGCCATCCGGGAGCGAGATTAAGCCGCGGCGTGCGCTTGCGGGGTAAAGAGAAGGGCCTGGTTGATGAGGACCTTCACTTGCTCCGGATTGAAGGGTTTGGAAACGAGGAAGGCCGGTTCCGGCCGTTCGCCGGTGAGCAGCCGCTCGGGATAGGCGGTGATGAAGATGACCGGGATTGTCGTTCTCGCGAGGATCGCGTTCACGGCGTCGATGCCGGAACTGCCATCGGCCAGTCTGACATCCGCAAGCACGAGGCCAGGACGGCTGTCGCTCCAGAGCGTCTCGGCCTCGGCCTGGGTGCGGGCGATGCCGGTCACGCGATGGCCCATGCCGCTCACCATATGGGCGAGGTCGAGCGCGATCAGCGGCTCGTCCTCAATGATCATGATGCCGGTCTCGGCCTGCGCTGCGATGTCGGCAAAGGCCGTGTCGAGCAGGGCGCGGATGGTGCTCTCCTGCGCCTCCAGGATTTCCGCCGTCTTCTCGACCGAAAAGCCTTCGACCGTCGCAAGCAGCAGGGCCTGGCGGCCGAGCGGGGGAACTCCGGAGAGGTCGTACGGTGCCTCCATGCCGGGTGCGACCGATCCTGCGCCGCGGGTCATGGAGATGGGCAGGGAGGAGACGATGCGGGTCAGGAGCCCGAAGAGCTTTGTCCTGTCGTCGCCGCCTTCCGGCATGACGGAGGTATCGATGAGAATGGTTTCGAGTGTGGCGGCGACATAAGCATCGCCAGAGGATTGGGTTCCTGTGAGCGCGCGCGCGTAACGGCGCAACGCCGGGAGGTGCGGCCCGATGCGGTCGGAAATCGGCATGATTGTTCCCCTGTTCTTGAAATGCGGCAATGGCAGTTGACGGTTTGAACGCGGAAGCCAAATTTTGGTTCCGGGGCATGGAACTTTTTTTGGTGCAGGGCATTTCCACGCCGAAGTCTGAGACAGGGCACAGATGAAAATGAAAGTGGCCAAGAGTGATTAGCGTGGAAAAGAAAACAAGCAGGGGGATGCCTCCCAAAACCGCGGGCGACCCGAATGCCCAGATTGCAACGAAGCTTCGCGCCTTCTACCATTCGGTACAGGAGGAGGCGCTTCCCCAGAGGTTCCTGGACCTTCTCGAAAAATTGGACGCTGTCGAAAACGGCGTTCGGCGGGCCGAGTGAGGGTATGATGGAACAGGGGCAGACGACTTTTAAACGCGAACTCCTTGCGGTTCTCCCGAGCCTGCGCGCCTTTGCCATTTCCTTGACCGGCCGGCATGACCAGGCGGATGACCTCGTGCAGGACACGATCATGAAGGCCTGGGCGAAGCAGGAACAGTTCGAAATGGGCACGAACATGAAGGCCTGGCTTTTCACGATCCTGCGCAATGAACTCTACAGCAAGATGCGCAAGCGCGGCCGCGAGGTGCAGGACAGCGACGGTATCTTCACGGAAAACCTGGCGCAGCACCCCTCGCAGTACGGTTCGCTTGACATGCAGGACTTCAAGAAAGCCCTGGAAAAGCTGCCGGACGAGCAGCGTGAAGCGATCATTCTGGTCGGGGCGTCCGGTTTTTCCTATGAGGAGGCGGCCGAGATTTGCGGTTGCGCGCTCGGTACGATCAAGAGCCGGGTCAACCGCGCCCGCCAGCGACTGCAGGAACTTCTGCAGGTGAGCGGCGAAAGCGATTACGGTCCCGATTCGATTTCCGCGCCGATAACCTCGCGCGCATTCGCATCGTGATGAAAACCATGCCGCCCGCCTTTTCAGGCGGGCGGCGGACATTTTTGAGGGGATTGGTGCGAATAGGCGTTTGCCGCCGTCAATCGGCGTGAAAACGAACGCGGAATCGCATACCAGAGGCGCATGAAAGACAACGTCCAGCCATTGTCATGCGATGTTATCGCCGTTCTCGAGGCGCCGGCCCGTCTGGCGGCGGTCGAAACAGCGATGCCTGTCTTTCTCGGACCTGATCCCGATTTTGACGACATAGCCTCCCTGGCGGCCGGTCTCTTCGGCGCGCCGATTTCTCTCGTCACCCTGCTCGGCCGAACGGACCAGTGGTTCCTTGCCCGCCAAGGCACGCCGGAAATCCGCGCGCCGTCACAAGACTCTTTCTGCGCCCGCATGATTGCCGAGAACGGCAACGAGCCGCTTGTCATAGCGGATGCCCGCAAGGATCCTCGTTTCGCCGGATTGCCAAGCGTCGTCGGTGCGCCGCATCTGCGCTTCTATGCCGGCGTTTCGGTCGTCGTCGATAGCCAGCCGATCGGTACGGTCTGCGTCTTCGATGTCAAAGCCCATGCGCATGTCGCTCCGGAACTTCCGGCACGGTTGAAACAGCTTGCCTCGCTTGCGGCCTCGCTCGTCAAGCTGAAGGAGGAGGCGCGGCGGCGGGCGATGACGGCGGAGATGCTGTCGCGCGACGAGAAGCGCCATTCCCTGGCGCTCGACGCGGCAAATGTGGCGAGCTGGCTGTGGGATCTCTCGACGGGGATGGTCTCCGGTAACGAGACCTTCTACCGCATGCTTGGCGTCAAGCCGGCCAAGCCGATGAGCGCGCGAAAATTCTTCATGGCGGTGCATCCGGCGGATCGAAAGAACACCATCGGTCAACTGCGCAATGCGCTTGCCACCGGCAACGAATATGACGGGCTCTTCCGGTCGGCGAAATCGGGCCGTTGGCTGCTTGGCCGCGGCCGGGTGCATGAAAAGGATGCCGATGGGCGCCCGATCACGTTCCTCGGCATCAATATCGACGTTACCGAAGGGCAGCTTGCCTCCGAACGCACGCGCCTCCTGCTGCGCGAGTTGAACCATCGGGTCAAGAACACGCTGGCCATGCTGCAATCACTGGCCCGCCAGACCCTGCGCCAGACGAGCGATCCCGTCGAGTTCATGGATGCGTTTGCCGGGCGGCTGCAATCGCTCTCCGAGGCGCATGGCCTGCTCAGCGATCACGAATGGGGCGGCATTCACCTGAAGATGCTGCTGCAGAAGCAGATCATGCCCTATGCG
Organism: Shinella kummerowiae; assembly: GCF_009827055.1. GTDB lineage: Bacteria > Pseudomonadota > Alphaproteobacteria > Rhizobiales > Rhizobiaceae > Shinella > Shinella kummerowiae. Next base: position 934,736 of record NZ_WUMK01000001.1, on the reverse strand, counting down.
CTCGACTATGAGAGCCAGATCGAGATCCACAAGGACGAGGTGGAGCTCGGCCCCGATCAGGCTGTCGGGCTGGGTCTTGTTCTGCACGAACTTGCCACCAACGCCCGTAAATATGGCGCGCTGTCGGTCCGTTCGGGCAAGGTCGTGATTACCGCGCGGGTAATGAACGAAGAAGGCCACCGCGTGCTCAACATGACCTGGCATGAGGTCGGCGGGCCGCCGGTCGACCCCGCCCGTCGCCGGGGTTTCGGCTCGATCCTGATCGAACGCAGCCTCGACAAGATTCTCGGCAGCAGTGTGCATGTCGAGTATCTGCCGAAGGGTGTGACCGCCGTCGTGCGCATGCCGCTCTAAGCGGCATATAGTCTCAAAAATCGGGATCAGTCGTCGCGGCGGGATTTTGGCGCAAGCAGGAAGCCGAGTGCGAGGGCGACGGCCGTTGCCGCGAGCGGTTTCTTCACGGCGACCGTCGCTGCCGCTGCCATCAGGTCACGGCGGACCGCAAGTTGCTGGCGGCGAATGCGGCGTAGCTCCCGCTCCCGTTTGTTGCGCGCGGCGACAACGGCAAGCACGATAAGCGCAAGCAGCAGGAAACCGCCGGCAAGGCCGAAGAGGGCGGGCACGGTGCCGTAGCGTTCCGAGAGCAGGATCGCCGTGGCGACCAGGCCGAACACATAGGCGGTGATCAACAGCAGGCCGATGGCCAGGCCGGCAATCGCGTTGCGCTTGGCAATGTCCATCGTCTCGTCCACCCGGTCGGTGACGCGGGTGGCGAGGTTCTGGATGAGAATGGCCCCCAGTGAAAGCATTCCATGTAACTCCGCAAAGAAGGACGCCACGGGACGGGCCCGTGGCGTATCGGGATGGCGTCAGCGGCGCAGCAGGGCTGCGATGACAAAGCCGGCGGCGGCGGCGACGCCGAGCGTCGTCAGCGGATGGTCATGCACGGCCTTGCGGGCACGACGGCCGGAATCGCGATAACGTTCCTGGAAATCGGCGAGGATATCCTCGCCGGCGGCGATCATGTCGCGGATGTCGGTCTCGGCACGATCCTTGAGGTCATGGGCCGCGTCGCTCGCCTGTGCCTTCACGGCGCGCGCCTTCTTGCGGATGCCGCTTGCGCCGCTCGATGCGTCGCTGGAAAGCTGCCGGGTGAGGGAGGCGATCTCCTCGCGCAGTTCGGCGATCTGCTCCTCGACGGCTTGCGCCTCGTCATGAAGCCCATTGCGGATGCTCTTGCTGCGCGATGAAAACAGTCCGTTGGCCATGCCGTTTCTCCTTTTGCGGTCGCCAGCGCGATGCGCGGGCTAAACAGTGCTCCACCCCCTTGGCGGAACGGTCTTTCCGGGACAGGAAACGCGAAGGGCTGCAAAAGGTTCCGTAAGACGCTGGAAAATCAGGCCGAAGCGGTGTGCGGCAGGACGAAGGGAACGCCCACTGCCGGCACGCCATTGATGCGCATGCGGCAGCCGAAGACCGCTTCCATGGCGTCGTCCGTCATGACGTCGGCCGGGGCACCCGAGCGCTCGATGCGGCCGTTCTTCATCATCACCATATGGTCGGCGAACATGGCGGTGAGGTTGAGGTCATGCATGACCGCGATGACGCCGCCGCCGCCTTCGCAATAACGCCGGGCAAGCTGCATGATCGTCAACTGGTGGCGGATGTCGAGCGCGGAGACCGGCTCGTCGAGCATCAGGAAGCAGGGTTCGCCATCGAGCACCGGCTCCCAGATCTGCGAGAGCACGCGGGCAAGCTGCACGCGCTGCTGTTCACCGCCGGAAAGCTCCTGATAGAAGCGGCCGGCAAAACCCGAGAGGTCGACGGCGGCCAGGGCATCCGAGGTGATCGCCTCGATGCGGTCGGCGTGCCGGTTCGGCCCCACGGTGAGGCCGAGGCGGACGATTTCGCGCACGGTGAAGGGGAAGGCGATGGTGGCCGCCTGCGGCAGCACCGCGCGCTTCACGGCCAGTTGCCAGGGTTCGAGGCTACCAAGCGCGTGGCCGTTGATGGTGATCTCGCCCTTGCTCGGCAGTTCGCCGGCAATGGCCTTCATCGTCGTCGTCTTGCCGGAGCCGTTCGGGCCGACGATGGCGGTCAGCTGACCGGCTTTTGCATCCAGCGACACGCCGTGCACGATGGTCTTGCCGGAGAGGCTGACCGTGAGGTTTCTTGCGGTGATCATAAGTCCTACCAGCCGTTGCGCGTGCGGTCCCGCAGCAGCACCCAGAGGAAGAACGGGGCACCGGCAAGCGCCGTGATGATGCCGATCGGCAGTTCGGCCGGCGCCACGATGGTGCGGGCCAGCATGTCGGCACCGAGCATCAGCACGCCGCCGAACAGGGCGGAGGCCGGCAGCAGGTAGCGGTGATCCGGGCCGATGACGATGCGCAGCAGATGCGGCACGACGATGCCGACGAAACCGATGCCGCCGCTGACGGCGACCGAAGCGCCGACGGCGCCGGCAACCGAGACGATGGCAATGTATTTCAGTCGCTGCACCTTGACGCCCATATGGAAGGCCGCGGCCTCGCCGAGCGTGATGGCGTTGAGGCCGCGCGACAGGAAGGGCACGACGACGAGCGCCAGGAGAATGATCGGCCCGGCGGCGAACAGCTTTGCCCAGGTCATGCCGGACAGCGAGCCGAGGCTCCAGAAGGTGATGTCGCGCAGCTGCTTGTCGTCGGCCATGTAGATGAGGATGCCGGTGATGGCGGCGGCGAGCGCGGAAATCGCGATGCCTGCCAGCAGCATGGTGGCGACGGAGGTTTGTCCGCCGCGCGTGGCGATACGGTACAGGAGCAGCGTCGTGAGAAGGCCACCGGCGAAAGCGGCGATCGGCAGGGCGAAAGCGCCGAGCGCAATCATCAGCGCAGGCGGCAGGCTGGCGCCGAGCACGATCATCAGAACCGCGCCGAGTGCCGAGCCGGAGGAAATGCCAACAAGGGCAGGATCGGCAAGTGGGTTTCGGAAGAGGCCCTGCATGACCGCGCCGGACATGGCGAGCCCCGCGCCGATCAGGAAACCGAGCAGCGCGCGCGGCATGCGGATGTCGAAGACGATAATATGGTCGCGCATGCTGAGCGCCGTGTCATCCGAGCCGGTGAAGAGCGCGCCAATGACGTTGAGCGCGGATGCGTCCGACGCGCCGGTGGTGATCGAAACGGCGAGGGCGACGAGCGAAACGAGCGCAAGGACTGCAAGAGTCAGCCGCGCGATGGCCGTCCGGTCGCCGGCGGGCCGGGACTGAACGGAGCGCATCAGGGAAAGACCGCGCGCGCTGTTGCCGCGCACGGCATCATTGAGAGACATTGCCGTAGAGTTCTTTGTTGAGATCGCGGATAGCCGAGGCGGTGCGCGGGCCGAAGCCGAGCAGGTGCAGGCTGTTCATGCGCAGGATCGCCTTGTTCTCGCCTGCCGGTGTTACGGAAATTGCCGGATGGGCGAGGATTTCCTCGTCGCTGCTGCCGGCGCCGGGGCGGGTCATGACCATGATGACGTCGGGCTTGCCCTTGATGATCGCCTCGTCAGTGACCGGCTTGTAGCCCTCGAAGGCGCCCTCCGTGGCATTGATCGCACCGGCAAGGCCGATGATGCCATCGGCGGCGGTATGGCCGCCGGCAGCCATGATCTTGCCGTTCTGGAAGCTGAGGATGAAGAGCACGCGCTTGCGCTCGTTTTCCGGCCGCTTGGCGGCATCCGCGATGGCGGCGTCGAGATCGGCCGCGACTTCGGTTTCCAGCGCCTTGGCCTTGTCCGGCACACCGAGGAATTTCCCGACGACGTCGATCTTCTTGAGGATCGCTGCCCGGTCATAGCCTTCCGGAACGGTCTCGAAGGGAATGCCGGCGCTCTTCAACACGGCCAGCGCATCCGGCGGGCCGCTGCCTTCGACGGCGAGGATGGCGGTCGGGTTGACGGCGATGACGCCCTCCGGCGAAAGCTGGCGCATGTAGCCGACATCCGGCAGCTTCACGGCTTCTTCCGGGAAGGTGCTGGTGGAATCGCGGGCGACAAGGCGTCCACCTTCGCCGAGCGCATAGACGATTTCCGTCACGGCGCCGCCGATGGCGACGAGTTTCGAGCTGTCGACCTGCTGCATCTCCTGCGCGACGGCCTTGCGGATGAAGCCGTTCTCGCCGGGCGTGGCGAGCGGCAGGAGCATCGGCGCGGAGAGGGCAAAGACCGTGAGGGCCACTTCCCAAGGGCGGGCGCGGCGGAAATCGAAGCTCTTGCTCATGGTCGTATCCTTCGCGGGTAGCGCGAGCCTTTCCTGGCGAACCGGGCCGCGGAAAGGCTCTGTCTCTTTGTTTCGTACAGGTCCGGACGCTGCCGGGCCTGGCTTGCCTCAGGCGGCGACGCTGTCGGGGCGCGGCAGGCTGTCGAGGATTTCGCGCCAGTCGGCGCGCTCCGTCATGCCTTCCTTCCGCTTGCCGAAGAACTGGATGATCATCTCGCCGCTCGCATCATAGGCTTCGAGCGAGGTGACATGGCCATCGACGGTCGGCTTGCGGACCACCCAACATTCGGCGATGTGGTCCATGCGCAGATGCATGTGGAACGTCGGATCCATCACGTTGAGCCATGGGCCCATCGGCTGGATGTTCTTCACCGGGCCGGTGTGGATCTGGATCGTGCCGTGGTTGCCGACAAAACACATGATGTCGGCGTCACGCTCTGCGGCGGCGCGCATCAGGTCGCCGACGGCATCGGCGCGCACTTCATGGGCGAAATCCTCGCCGACGCTGCGCACGGCGTCCTGGCGGCCGATCTTCAGCTTCCGCAGCATGCCGAAGAACTGGTGCGTGTCGGTCATGGAAGCCCAGTTTTCCCGCAGTGCCGCGACATCGACCGGACCGGTGTCGTCGACCTTTTCGGAAACCACCTCGACGAAATCCTGCGACTGGTCTTCCAGGCGGAAGTCGGCGACGATGGCCTCGTAGGCTTCGAGATTGGAGGCGGGGCGCAGGTGCACCTTGTGCACGGCCATGCCGGCCTTGTCGAAGAACTGCAGGCTGCGGCGCACCTGGTCGCCGTCCGTCTTGGTCACGGCAAAACCGTGCGCCCAGGTGCCCGGGAAGATGCGCAGGTCAATGTTCTCGCCGAGCACGATCGAGGCATGTTTGCCGGGGGTGATCTTCTCGAACACGCCGATCTTCTCATGCACGACGCTCTCGTTGCGGGTCAGCGCCATGACCTCGCCAAGGGCTTCCGAACGCTCGAGGAAGCGGTTGGCGCTGCCGTCGATACGCACGGCCGTGAGGCCGACTTCCGCAGCAACGAGCGCCGCCTCCGAAATGCCAAGCTGGGCGGCGATGTCGCGTTCGCGCATCTTCGGGTTTTCAGCGCGGAAGGCGCGGATTTCTGCGGGGGTCGGTCGGGTCGTGTTGGTCATGGGCGCGGCCTTGATCGAAATGCGGGATGCCATCCGTCCCATGGCCATCACGTTCCGGTGAATTTCGTTGGCGGAACAGCGGTTTGACAGGATTTTGGCGGTTACTATCTTGACTTCATTACTCATATTTATCTATGCACGCAATACCGGTATCCAAAAGTCATGTTAATTCTGGCGTTGACCGGCTACAGTATGCCCGGCCGTCGCTCTCGGCCGAACCAAACCACTATCGAACAGGCGAGCCATGACCGTACGCACCCTTCTTCTTTCGGCGATGCTTTCCGTTCCCGGCATCACGAGTGTCGCAGCTCAGGAGGCCGCAGCGCCCAAGGCACTGGAAGTGGAACTGAATGCGCTTGCCGGTTCGCAGAAGGGCTGCCTGTTCACGTTCCTCGCGGTCAACGGTTTTGCGCAGGACATTTCGAAAGTGTCCTTCGAATTCGTCATCTTCAACGACAAGGGCACGGTGGAACGCCTGGCGCTGCTCGATTTCCGCGAACTGCCGGCCGGCAAGTCGAAGGTGCGCCAGTTCGACGTGCCGGGCGTCAAGTGCGAGACGGTGAAGAACCTGCTGATCAACGATGCGCCGGTCTGCGAAGGCACGGGCCTTGAGAAAGGGCGCTGCATGGACGGCATCGTCACGCGCACCAAGGCGGCGGCCGGCCTCGAAGGCTGAAGACGGTTGAGTTGCGCAGTACATGACGGGCTGCGCCGCATGAAACGGAATGACGGGTGATATCATGTCTGGAAGCAAGTGGCTTTGGGTCGGCGGAGGTGTGTTTTCCCTGCTTGCACACGCGACCGCTGCAGCCATCCTGACCATGGCGCCGGCGCCGGAAGAGCAGCAGGCCATGATGGCCGGCGGCGTCGTGGCGGAAGTGGCGATGCTGGGCAATGGCGCCTTCGATGCGACTGAAGCCGGCAAGCCCGAAGATGCTATTGCGCCCGAGGCCATCCAGCCTGACGTGGCCGAGACCACGCCGCAGCGGGTCGCGGAGATCCAACCGACCGAAATCGAGCCTGAATTGACCGAAACGGTGCAGCCGACCGACCCCGTCGTTTCCGAACCGGTCGAAGAGCTGATTGTTCCTTCCGCCGAAGTGGAGATTGCCGCGATCCCGATCCCGGAGATCAAGCCGGAAGTCGAGCCGGAGCAGGAGATCAAGCCGGTTCCGGAAGCGAAGAAGGAAGAGCCGGTCAAGAAGGTCGAGCGCAAGAAGCCGAAGCAGAAGCCCGTCAGGAAGGCCGGCGAGGAAGGCAAGTCCAAGCAGAACGCCAAGAAGGGTGAGATCGACGGGTCGGCCGATGTCAAAGCCGCTGCTGTCGGTGGCCAGAAGAAGGGCAATTCCTCCGTCGCTGGCGACAGCACCGTCAGCAATTATCCAGGCAAGGTCCGTAACAAGATCAACCGTGCCAAACGGCGTGTGGCGGGGGGCAAGCGGGGGAGCGTGGTTGTGAGTTTTGTTATCAACGCCAGCGGCCAGGCGAGCGGCATCCGCGTCGCACGCAGCTCCGGCGAGGCAGCGGTGGACAAGGCGGCACTCGATTCGGTTCAGCGCGCGGCACCATTCGCCAAGATTCCCGAGAATGCCGGCAAATCGTCCTGGGTTTTCAACGTGCCAATCGTCTTCAAGTGAAACGGGCATTCCCGCCGCCCCGTAATCGGCGGGAATTTTTTGCGATAAAATATGACTATCGTAGTCAAGTTTATACTTTACTCTGAAAATCAAGTTTTGTAGGTTGGCCCCACTGAGGCTCCGCCCTTGAAGCGGAGTGCAAAGGGGATGACTGCATGAATTATGTAACGGCGGGTCGTGCTGACGCGATCCTGAAGGCAGCGGTTGCCGAGCGCGACCGACGCATCGCGGACCTGGAACGCCAGGTTGTCGCGCTCAAGAAACAGATCGCGGTTGCACAGGAGCCGATGCCGGTGGCAGCGCCAGTTGCTGCTCCCAGGGTAGACGTGCAGGCGCCACAGGCGCCGCGCAGCGTGGAAGTCACCAAGATCAAGCGCCGGACCGGCGAAGCGGAGAGGAAGGCGATGCGCGAGAAGCACAGGCAACAGCAGCAGGCCCGCCAGCCGGCCGAGGCGGCCCAGAAGTCCGAAAGCAAGGCCATGCTCGAAGGGCGTAGCTTCCTCTATGTCGGCGGACGGGATTGCCAGGTGGCGCATCTGCGCCAGATCGCCAGCTCCTACGGCGCCAACCTCATCCATCACGATGGGGGCTTGCGCGAAGCGGTTTCGCGCATCGACAACGTTCTGCCTTCGGTCGACTGCGTCTTCTGCCCCATCGACTGTATCAGCCATGATGCCTGCATCCGCGTGAAGACGGGCTGCAAGAAGTGGGAGAAGGCCTTCGTGCCGCTGCGCAATGGCAGCAAATCCTCCTTCGAGCGCGCCCTGCAGAGCATGAGCCAGGAAGGCACTGCCCAGTGAACAATGAAAGACCCGATGCCGTCATGATGATCGGCCTGCACAAGCTCGCCGCGCAGAATGGCGACGGCCTGATCCCGGAACTGTACGCCCTGCTGACCCGTCGTGCGGAAGCGCTGGAAAGCGAGAATGTCACGGAGTTCCCGGTGGCAAGCGCCCGCCCGCCGGCGCGTCTGCCGAGCTTCGAAGGCACGTCCGCTCTTGAAGCGCGCAACGACAATGTCGTAGCGTTTCCTGCGCCGCGTCCTGTGCGGCGGGATTCACTCTGACGTCGAGGTCTTCCATGTTCTTCGCCATGAACCGCTTCCGGATTGTCGTCGGCCACGAAGAGGCCTTTGAAAACATCTGGAAGGGGCGGGATTCCAGTCTGGCGGATATGCCCGGCTTCCAGTCCTTCCATCTGCTGCGGGGCGATACCAATGCGGAAGAGGGCTACACCCTCTTCGCCTCCCATTCCGTCTGGGCGAGCAAGGACGATTTCACCGCCTGGACGAAATCGGAGAACTTTCGGCAGGCGCACAAGAACGCCGCCGACAACCGGGCCATCTATCTCGGCCCGCCGAAATTCGAGGGATTCAGCCTGGTGGAGGGCGCATGAGCATGGCCGAGAATCCCGACCGCATCGAGGTGCTGCCGGTCCTGCCGTCCCTCGATATCCAGCAGACGTTCGATTTCTATACGACGCTGCTCGGCTTTAGCGAGGTCGTGTATCGGGCGGACGATTATCTCATCCTTCGCCGCCCCGACATGGAGCTGCACTTTCGGCTCACCGACGACCGGACGCTCTGCGAACGCACCTCCGTCTATCTGCGCGGCGGCGGTATTGGTGACCTGCACCGCGAGTTCAGCGAACGCGATGTGCCGACGCTGACGCCGATGGCGGTGCGGGCGTGGAACATGGAAGAGTTTTATATCCACGATCCACACGGCAACCTGCTGCGCTTTGCCCGTATTCCGAAGCGCTGAGGTCAGGCCTGCCGTTTCGGCAGGAACGCGCCGAGCGCCACGGCAAGCCAACCCGCCATCATGATCACGCCGCCGGTCGGCGCCGACATCGGGAAGAGGCCGTGCCCCGCTGCATGCCGCAGGACGAGATCGCCGGCGAAGATCGCCGTGCCGATCGCGAGCAGCAGGGCGGCGAGCGGTGCCGTGCGCATGGTCGGCCAGGCGGCGTAGAGCGCAATCAGCGCCGGCGCATGGGCAAGGCACATGGCGGAGGCGCCGGCCATCAGGCGCGGATCGCTGCCATGCGAGGCGGCGGCCGCGGTGACGACGCCGGTGAGGCCCATCAGGCCGGCGACGAGCAAGGTCGCGGAGCGGAGCGAAAACGCCATCGGGTTCATTCCTGGTTCTGCATGTGGTGTGCAAGCCGCGTCACCGGCTCGAGGATGATGGTGCGCAGGCCCTCGCTCGGCACGGTCTCTTCCAGTGCGCGGACGAAGCAGAGCAGCCATTCGTCGCGCTCCGCCGGCCCGATCGGCGCCACGAAGTGGCGGCGGCGCAGCATGGGATGGCCGCGTTTTTGCGTATAGAGCGGCGGGCCGCCAAGCCAGCCGGTCAGGTATTCGTAGAGCTTTTCCTCGCTGCCGGAGAGATCCGGCGGGTGGATGGCGCGACAGCGCGCGGCTTCCGGCAACGTATCCATCAGTTGGTAGAACCGGTGCGTGAGCGCGCGCACGGCAACATCGCCGCCGACCGCCTCGTAAAGGGTGATCGTCTCGCCCTGCCGTTCCTGATTGTCGTCCGTGTCGGCCATGCGCTTTTCCCGTTCTCCCGGTCTTAGCGCGCTGCGGGCGGGCCGGCAATGCCGGCCACTCGCCTGCGACGAAGCGCGCAAACCGCTGCTTGCCCGCCAGATTGACAGAAAACCGTCCAGACGGTATGTTTTGTCATGAGCAAGGCACACCATCGCAAAAAACACCCCGAAGCCGTCCGCCAGCAATTGCTGGAGGTCGCGGGCAAGCTGTCACTGGAGAAGGGGCCGGCCAGCGTCACGCTCGACGCGGTGTCGCAGGCGGCGGGCGTCAGCAAGGGTGGCTTGCTGCACCATTTTCCCAACAAACTCTCGCTACTCGACGGCCTGTTCGTCAACCTCACGGAAAAGCTCGACCGGGCAATTTCCGACAAGATGCGCGACGACCCGGAGCCGAAAGGGCGCTTCACCCGCGCCTATGTCTCGGTCTTCTTCCAGCCCGAGGGCATGGAGGACGGCGAGCAGTGGAAAGTTTTGACCATCGCGCTGATTTCCGAGCCACACCTGCGCGACCGCTGGCGACAATGGGTCGAGCGATATCTTGCCGAAAATGTCGGCACGGATTCGTCGCCTGATGCCATGCTCGTGCGTTACGCCGTGGATGGCCTCTGGCTCGCCGACCTGCTCGGTTCACCGACCATGGATTCCGCCGCGCGCGCCGCCATGCTGGAGCGGTTGCTGACGCTGTCGCGATCCTGACTTCGTTACAAGGGGCGCCCCGGTGCGCCGGAGCACTGCCATGAACCTCACCACCGTCTATGCCGTCCTCGTCGTCGCCATCGTTTTCGAGGTCCTCGGCACCTCGGCCATGCAGGCTGCGCAGCATTTCACGCGCCTCGTGCCGACCGTCACGATGGTCGTCTGCTACGCCATCGCTTTCTTCTTCCTGTCGTGGAGCCTGCGTTACGTACCGGTCGGCATTGCCTACGCGATCTGGAGCGGTCTCGGCATCGTGCTGATCTCGCTCGTCGGCTATTTCGCCTTCGGCCAGAAGCTCGATCCTGCCGCCATGCTCGGCCTCGGCCTGATCATTGCCGGCGTTCTTGTGCTGAACCTTTTCTCCAAATCGACATTCCACTGAAAGAGAGCCGAAATCGAAAGGCCCCCCGCTTGCCAAGAAGCGGGTCTGGTTCTATCGATTCCGTCGAATTGAAAGCGGTTTCAATTTCCGGCTTTAGAGGAATGGCACATGGCAATACGCACCATCGTATGGGGTGAGAACATCCACGAGCAGACGAACGAGATCGTGCGCTCGATCTATCCGAACGGCATGCACAACACGATCGCGGATGCGCTGAACAGGGACCCGGCGATCAAGGCCGGAACCGCCACCCTGCAGGAGCCGGAGCATGGCCTGACCGAGGCGCGCCTTGCCGAGACGGATGTGCTCGTCTGGTGGGGCCACAAGGACCACGGCGCCGTGAACGACGAGGTGGTGGAGCGTGTCGCCAGGCGCGTCTGGGAAGGCATGGGCCTTCTCGTCCTGCATTCCGGCCACTTTTCCAAGATCTTCAAGCGCCTGATGGGCACGCCCTGCGCGCTGAAATGGCGCGAGGCCGGCGAGCGCGAGCGTCTCTGGGTCATCAACCCGCGCCACCCGATTGCCGAGGGGCTCGGCGAGAATTTCGTGCTGGAGAACGAGGAAATGTACGGTGAGCAATTCTCCGTGCCGGAGCCGCTGGAAACGGTGTTCATCTCCTGGTTTGCCGGTGGCGAGGTGTTCCGCTCCGGCATGACGTGGCGCCGCGGCGCCGGCAATGTCTTCTACTTCCGCCCCGGCCACGAGACCTACCCGACCTATCACGACGCTACTGTCCAGAAGGTGCTCGCCAACGGCGTGAAATGGGCCTTCAACCCGCAGGGCACCTACGCGGCCATCCACGACGCGCCCAACGTGCCGGTCGAACTGGCGCTGGAGCCGATCGAAGAGCGGGGTCCGAAACTGCATGAAGCCGGCGAAGCCGGTTACCGCTGAGGCCCTCCATGCGTCTTCTCATTCTTGGAACCGGCGGCATGGCCAACAACCATGCCCAGCATTTCGCGGCGATCGATGGTGTCGAACTGGTAGGGGCCGTCGACGTCGACCCCTTGCGCGCAAAAGCCTTTGCCGATCAGCACGGCATCCCCAACGTCTTCACGTCGCTGGAGGACGCCATCGCCTGGGGTGATTTTGACGCGGCCACCAACGTGACGCCCGACCGCGCACATCACCCGACGACGCTGGCATTGCTTGCCGCGGGCAAACACGTCATGTGCGAAAAACCCTTGGCGGAAAACTACGCCAAGGCGGACGAGATGGCGCGGGCGGCTGAAGCCTCCGGCCTTGTCACCATGGTGAACCTCACCTATCGCAACGTCGCCCCCTTGCAGAAGGCGCGCGACATGGTGCTGGCCGGCGAGATCGGCCACGTGCGCCATGTCGAGGCGTCCTACCTGCAAAGCTGGCTCGTCTCCAAGGCCTGGGGCAATTGGGCGACCGAAAGCCAGTGGCTCTGGCGCCTTTCGACGCGGCACGGCTCGAACGGTGTTCTCGGCGATGTCGGCATCCATATCCTCGATTTTGCCAGCTATGGAGCGGCAAGCGACGTGGACCACGTCTTCGCGCGGCTGAAGGCCTTCGACAAGGCGCCGGACAACCGCATCGGCGAATATGATCTCGACGCCAATGACAGCTTCGCCATGACCGTCGACTTCGCCAATGGCGCGCTCGGCGTGATCCATTCGAGCCGCTGGGCGACGGGCCATCTCAACGAACTGCGCCTGCGCATGCATGGCGACAGGGGCGCGCTGGAAGTGGTCCATTCGACGGAGGGCTCGAGCCTGCGCGGTTGCCTCGGCGAGGATGTCGAAAAGGCCGTCTGGCGGGAGATCGACGCCGGCACCGTGCCGACCAATTACCAGCGCTTTGCGGCCGCCGTAACCGCTGGTGAACAGGTTGAGCCGGGGTTCCGCCACGCCGCCGAGCTTCAGAAGATCCTCGATCTCGCCATCGAGACCGAGAAGGAGCGCCGGGAACTGAAGGTCTAGTTCGGAGCGGGGCCTGTTGAACCGCGTCTGACGAAATCGACCTCCCAAACCTCCTGCAGGGTTTCGGGCAGTTCGCCCTGCAACAGCCGCAACGTCATTTCACCGATTCGTTCGCCTGCTGCGCGGATCGGTGATTGCGTCGTGGTGACGGACGGCACGAGGTTTTCAGGGCTGAGATAGGGAAAGACGTCGTCGTGGGCGACAAGCGACACGTCCTGCCCAAGCCTGAGACCTGCGACGCGGATCGCCCGCATCGCGCCGAGCGCCGACATCATCGAGCCGGCGATGACGGCCGTCGGCGGCGCGGGGAGGGCGAGGAAGGATTGCATCAGGCGGAAGCCGGTCTCGTCGGTGAATTCGCCCTGGCCGATCAGCGCGGGATCCATCGCAATACCGTGAGCCTGCAAGGTCGCGCGGTAGCCGTTGTCCCGGTCATGGGCATAGGTACTGCTCGTGTCACCGTTGATCAGCGAGATACGGCGATGACCGTGATCGGCAAGATGCTGGATGGCCGTCTCGATCGCTCCGAAATTGTCGATGTCGAGATAGGCGAACGGTTTTGCCGCCTCGCTTCGCCCGTGAACGATGAAGGGCAGGTCGAGCGACTGCAACAAGGCGATGCGCGGGTCGGCGCAGCCCGGCGTGTGCAGGATAACCGCATCCACCCGCTTGCTGGCGGCAAATCCGCGATAGGCGGCTTCCTCGTCTTCCAGCGTTTCGACGGTCGAGACAAGGATGTCGATGCCATCCTTCTGAAGGGATGTCGAAAGCCCGCCCATGAATTCGCTGGAATGCGGCCCGAAGCGCCCGCCACCCTGGAAGACGATGCCGATGGCGCCGGCCCTTCCGGTTGCAAGCCGCTGGGCGCTGATGTTCGGCCGGTAACCGAGCCGCTCGGCCGCCTCAAGCACGCGCGCCCGCGTCTCCGCCTTCACCTCCGGATAACCGCTCATCGCGCGGCTCACCGTCGTCTGAGACAGGCCGATGAGGTTGGCAAATTCCTTGAGGTTCATCCTGCGTCCCTGGGCGCGAGCGGTGTTTTCCTTTGTTATGGACGCTCGGACGCCATGCGGCAAGCAAAGGGCGAGGACGTCGGCTGGAGCGTGCGGCACGGTTCCAGTGCGGCACACGCCGACATTTCTCTATGGTTGTAAAATCCGCCTTGAAATTTGACGATAGCAAATTAATGTAAAATTATTAACGATAAGGTTGTGTCCTGGTGGTGCAGTTCGCCTGCACGCCTTCGACGTCAGAGAATGGCAGGCCAGGGCAACAACCTGGCTGGGGCGTTTTGTTTTCGGGCCGGGGGCGGCCCGGAAGCGGTTTTGCAGTGATTGTCGGGAGAACATCATGCAGGCGGGCTCGGAGATGCCAGCCGCAATGGGTCCGGCTGTGCGCTCGGACCTGCGGCTTGAAACACGCGCGAAGTCCGCCACCCGGGCGGGCCAGCCGGTACAAGCGGCAAATGCCGCCGATGCCGCCGGACGCGTCCTTGTTTATTCACGGTCCCAAACCGGTCGCCGCCCGGCCTATCTTCGAGTGATGGAGCAATTGTTCGATGCGCGCAAGGCGCGCCTGCGCGATCTGTTTTTCTCTCGCTCGCCCGTTCTGTTCCTTATGATAGAGGAAGCATTCGTTCTCTATCTCGCGGCAAGTCTGCTGCGGGCGCTGACCGGCGGGCGTACCGCTGGATTGCTGCTCCGTCCGATGCCGGTTGTGATGTCCCGTCGACCCGTTGAGCGCTGCAAGCGGCTCGCCTTACAATGGCTCAAGCGCTTGCCCCGCTGCCAGACGTTGACGATCGTTCCCTTCAGTGTTTTTCCGCCATTTTCCAGCGTTGCCAGTGGCTGGATCTATGATTTCCAGCTTTGGGACCTGACCGGCGATGAACGCGATGCTGTCGACACCCTGCGTCGTGAGCGCCATCCGCCTGAATATGGTGTGGTGACGGCGATCGGCACGCAGAGCCGCCGCAAGGGTTTTGATCTCTTCGCCGATACCTATACACGCTCGTGCGACTTGCGCCGGCGCTTCCAGTTCCTTGCCTGTGGCAAGGTCGCACCAGGTGTCGCGGATTATGCGGCCGCCTTCTGCGAGGCGGGCGGCGTCGCTGTCGATCGCGCGGTTTCCGACTGCGAATTGCTGGGGGCTTACGCGGCGAGCGATGCGGTCTGGTGCCTTTATCCGCCGGCCGGCGATCACGCTTCGGGCATTCTCGGGCGCGCGGCGCAATTGGGCATTCCCGTCGTCGTGCGCTACGGGTCGCTGGCGCATCGTCTCTGTATCGTGGAAAACATCCTGCATGTCGCGACGACGGCCGACCGGGTGGCGGAGCGTCTCGCCGACCCCTTGCCGCCGCGTGACGCCACACGCGGCCGCCTGATGGCGCTGCGTTTTGCACGCGAAAGCGAGGCGGCATTGCGGGCCGCCTTCGGATGGGCGGGGTAGTTGCGGCGTCGCATCGGCGTTGAGTGGTCTGGACGGCCCTGTCAGCCGATGCGCTTGCCGTCGGCGCCGATGACCACCTGTCCATCTTCCTTCGCGAAGGGCCCTCTGTGGGTCTCTGGCAAGATGTCCAGCACGGCTTCGGAAGGCCGGCAAAGCCGGGTTCCAAGCGGTGTCACCACGAAGGGGCGATTGATGAGGATGGGATGCGCGAGCATGTGGTCGAGCAGGGCATCGTCCGTCAGCGATAGATCGGCAAGCCCGAGTTCCGCATAGGGCGTGTCCTTCTCACGAAGCGCTTGGCGTACCGAAAGGCCGGCTTCGCCGATCATCGCCTTCAATGTGTCCTTTGTGGGCGGTGAGGACAGATAATCGATGACGACCGGTTCGATCCCGGCGTTGCGGATCATCGCGAGCGTGTTGCGCGAGGTGCCGCATGCCGGATTGTGATAGATTTTCGTGTCCATATCTCGCTGCCTCGTTTGCTCCTGACCGGAGGCCATGCATGCGGTGGCTCATCGCGCGGGTCAAGGCCTCCCTGCTCCTTGACAGGTCGTGCGCCGATTAATATAACGCGTTATATAACGTGGAATGGATGCTATGCCGGAAGATATCGTTCGTGCCCTCGGTTACCTGTGCCTTGGCACGCGGCTGCGCCGCATCGGCGAACAGGTGCAGGCGGAAACGCAGCGCATCATGGAGCGCATGGATGCGCCGCTGCAGGCGGGTCAGTATCCTCTTCTTGCCGCGATCGACCGCGTCGGACCGCTTTCGGTGGGGGAGTTGGCGGAAACGCTCGGCATAACCCAGCCGGGCGTGACCCGCATGGCCGGCCTGCTCGCGGAAGCGGGATACCTGACAGCGCGCAAGGAAACGGGCGACCAGCGCATCAGGCGCCTGGCGCTGACGGAGGAGGGGCAGGCGCTGATCGCCCGCTCGAAACAGGATATCTGGCCGCTCATCGAGGCGGCCGTCCGGAACGTTTGCGAACCGCTCGGCGGCAGCCTGATAGACCAACTCGATCAACTGGAAGACGCCCTCGCCGAGGCGCCGCTCGATCGCCGTGCCCGGGCGCTGGAAGGACAGCAGCCATGACCATGCTTCTCGACAGGCCGATCTGGAGTGCGCTCACCACCCGGCATGCAGCACTCGCCGCGGGAGACGGCCGCGCCCGCCGCTATCAGCCCGGGATCCTGCCGTTCGCGGCTTCCTCGAACGACGATCCGCAGGCTATTGCCGACCTTGCCGAACTGGCATCCCAAGGCGAGACCTTGCTCTTCCTGCAGGCCGATCCGGTCGTCGCGCCGGCCGGTTTCGCGGTGCTGACCGCCGCGCCGGCCGTCCAGATGATCGCAGCCGCCGTTCCTTCCCCGTTGCCGGATGATGCCATCGTTCCGCTGGGGATAGCCGATGCCGAGGAAATGCTGGCGCTTGCGACTTTGACGAAGCCCGGCCCTTTTTCCCTGCGGTCTCTCGATCTCGGGCGCTTCTGGGGCGTGCGCGAGGGCGGTCGGCTCGTCGCCATGGCGGGCGAGCGCATGAAGCAGCCGGGCTATACGGAACTGAGCGGGGTCTGCACCCATCCCGACCACCGGGGCAGGGGCTATGCCCGTCGTCTTTCGCTGCATGTCGCCGCCCGGATCATCGAAGCCGGAGACAGGCCCTACCTGCACGCCTATGCCAGCAACGTCGCCGCGGTCGCGCTCTATGAGGCGATCGGCTTCACCCTGCGCTGCCCGATGTATGTGGCGGCGCTGCAAAAGCCGGCCGATTGATCATCGCCGCCCGGCGCGCGTCCGCCGACGGCTTTAATGCTGGTCCAGCGTCCTTGTCAGCGTCAATGCCGCAATCGTGCAGATCGCACCGGAGATCAGGTAGCCGCCGATGAAGATGATGCCGAAGCTGCTGGCGAGACCGAGGGCCACGAGCGGTGCAAAACCCGCACCCAGCAGCCAGGCGAGGTCTGAGGTGAGGGCCGCACCGGTATAGCGGTAGTATTGTGTGAAGCGCGACGATACGGCACCGGACGACTGACCAAAGGTCAGGCCGAGGATGAAGAAGCCGATCAGGATATAGGCGTCCTGCCCCTTGCCGCCCGAATCAAGCAGGAAGGGCGCGGAGAACGAGAAGATCGCGATCAGGATCGCGCCGAGCATCAATTCGTTGCGCCGGCCGATGCGGTCGGCGATGAAGCCGGACAGCACGATGCCGACCGCGCCAAGTGCGGCACCCGCAACCTGCACCCAGAGGAATTGCGCCGCCGACTGGCCGCCGAAAAGCGTGATCCAGCTCAGCGGAAAGATCGTGACGAGGTGAAACATCGCGAAGCTTGCGAGCGGCACGAAGGCGCCGAGCACCACGTCCATGCTGTGTTTGCTGAGCATCTCGAAGATCGGCCGCGCCTGCAGTTCCTGCGCCTCCATCGCCGCGCCGAACTCCTTGCTGGCGACGATGCGCAGGCGCGCAAAGAGCGCCACAACGTTGATCGCGAAGGCGACGAAGAACGGATAACGCCAGCCCCAGGCGAGGAAATCGGCCTCGGAGAGGCTGCTGACCATGTAGCCGAAGAGAATGCTGGCCAGCGCAAAGCCGATCGGCGCGCCAAGCTGCGGGATCATCGCATACCAGCCACGGCGGTTTTCCGGTGCGCTGAGGTTCAGGAGCGAGGCGAGGCCGTCCCAGGCGCCGCCAAGCGCAAAACCTTGACCCAGCCGGAAGAGTGCCAGCAAAGCAACGGCCCAGTATCCGAGCGTTTCATACCCCGGCAGGAAGGCGATCGACGCGGTTGAGCCGCCGAGGATGACGAGGGCGACCGTCAGCTTCGTGCCGCGGCCATAGTTGCGGTCGATCCACATGAAGACGAAGGAGCCGACCGGACGCGCCAGGAAGGCGAGGGGAAACAGCGCAAACGACATCAGCGTCGCCGCGACCGCATTGGGCGCGAAGGGGAAGATGAGCTTCGGGAAGACCAGGATGGAGCCGAGGCCGTAGACGAAGAAGTCAAAGAACTCCGAGGTCCGGCCGATCACCACGCCGATGGCGACGCTGCCTGGCGACAGCGGCTTGTCGTCGTCATGCATGCGACGGGCGTCTCGTTCGAGACCGGAGGACGATGGATTAGCGACCGAACTCATGAATTTCTCCGAGCGATGTGCGCCATGTCTTTCGAGTGTTGACTATTCGGCGTGCAATATCAAGAATTGGCTTGAACGTTCGAACGCCATGGAGGTTCGTAGACCGATAGGTTCGGCCCTCGACCCGCTTGGCAACCGATGGAATTGCGCTAGTTCAAATTTGTGGCCTCGAACAGTCATAAATGTCCTATCGCACTGCGACAGAATGCTGCGCTGCGACGAAGCACCTCATTTCCAAGCGCCGCCGCGCCCGAGTAATGCCGACTAGACAGAACGCAAGTTGAGGCCGCAATGCCCACGTCTTTCAGTTTAGCCCGACTATCGATCATCCTGCCGCTGATGCTCCTGACGCTCTCGGGGTGTAACATGGTCGTCATGTCGCCCTCCGGCGACATCGCCGCGCAGCAGCGGGATCTCATCGTCATCTCGACGATCCTGATGCTGATCATCATCATCCCCGTGATCCTGCTGACGGTGTATTTCGCCTGGCATTACCGCCAGTCGAACACGGCCGCGAAATATGATCCAGAGTGGCACCATTCGACCGGCCTCGAAGTCATCATCTGGTCGGCGCCGCTCGCCATCATCATCGCGCTCGGCGCGATTACCTGGGTCAGCACGCACAAGCTCGATCCCTACCGTCCGCTCGACCGGATCGATGCCGCGCGACCGGTCACCGAAGAGGTCAAGCCGATCACCGTCGAGGTCGTGGCGCTCGACTGGAAATGGCTGTTCTTCTATCCGGACTACGGCATCGCCACGGTCAACGAGATGGCCGCCCCCGTCAACGTGCCGATCAATTTCAAGCTCACCGCATCCTCTGTGATGAACTCCTTCTACGTGCCCGCCCTTGCCGGCATGATCTACACGATGCCCGGCATGCAGACGAAGTTGCACGCCGTCATCAACAAGCAGGGCGAGTACGAGGGACTGTCGTCGAACTACAGCGGCGATGGCTTCTCCCACATGCGCTTCAAGTTCCACGGACTGGACCAGGCCGGCTTCGATCAGTGGGTCGCCCGGGTCAAGCAGGGCGGCACGATGCTCAACCGCGACGCCTACCTGAAGCTCGAAAAGCCGAGCATCAAGGAGCCCGTGCGCTACTATTCCGCCGTGGAAAACGGGCTCTATGAGGCGGTGCTCAACATGTGCGTGCGCGCCGGCCAGATGTGCATGAAGGAAATGATGCATGTCGACATGATGGGCGGCGGCGGGCTCGAGAGCCACGAGAACAAGGCCAAGCTCGAGCACGACAATCGCCATGCGGACAGTGCCAGCGGCCACACGGAAGAGGCGGCGCCCGGCGCCACCTTCCCGGAAACCGGCAATCCCGCGCGCAGCGAAGAACCGGCCGAAGGCATCGAGGACCGGCAGGAGGAGCCGGCCACGATGAACCACGACATGCACAAGATGTAATGGGACGCCACCGCACGCGCCGACCCCGGCGCGTGCGCAATGCCCTCACGAAACGATATTGGACAGCCCATGTTCGGCGACATCAGCCTCACGCAATTCATCTTCGGTCGGCTTACCCTCGAAGCGATCCCCTACCACGAGCCCATTCTCGTCGCGACCTTCATCGCCGTGGCGCTCGGTGGCATCGCCATTCTTGGCCTGATCACGAAGTTCAAGCTCTGGGGCTATCTCTGGCACGAGTGGTTCACCAGCGTCGATCACAAGAAGATCGGCATCATGTACATCATCCTGGCGATCATCATGCTGCTGCGCGGCTTTGCCGACGCGATCATGATGCGTATCCAGCAGGCGATCGCCTTCAACGGCAATGAGGGCTACCTCAACCCGCATCACTACGACCAGATCTTTACCGCGCACGGCGTGATCATGATCTTCTTCGTAGCCATGCCCTTCGTCACCGGCTTCATGAACTATGTCATGCCGTTGCAGATCGGCGCGCGCGACGTCTCCTTCCCGTTCCTCAACAATTTTTCCTTCTGGATGACGACCGGCGGCGCCATCATCATCATGATGTCGCTTTTCGTCGGCGAATTCGCCCGCACCGGCTGGCTCGCCTACCCGCCGCTCTCCGGCGCGGACTACAGTCCCGGCGTCGGGGTCGATTATTATATCTGGGGCCTGCAGGTGGCCGGCGTGGGCACCACGTTATCCGGCATCAACCTGATCGCCACCATCGTCAAGATGCGCGCACCCGGCATGACCTTCATGAAGATGCCGATCTTCACCTGGACGTCGCTGTGCACCAACATCCTGATCGTCGCGACCTTCCCGATCCTGACGGCGACGCTCGCGCTGCTGTCGCTCGATCGCTATGTCGGCACGAACTTCTTCACCAATGACCTTGGTGGCAACCCGATGATGTATATCAACCTCATCTGGATCTGGGGCCATCCGGAGGTCTATATCCTCGTGCTGCCGGCCTTCGGCATCTTCTCCGAGGTGGTCGCGACCTTCTGCGGCAAGCGCCTCTTCGGCTACGCCTCGATGGTCTATGCCACCTGCGTGATCATGATCCTGTCCTACCTCGTGTGGCTGCACCACTTCTTCACGATGGGTTCGGGCGCCTCGGTCAACGCCTTCTTCGGCATAACCACCATGATCATCTCGATCCCGACGGGGGCGAAGATGTTCAACTGGCTGTTCACCATGTATCGCGGCCGCATCCGCTACGAGCTGCCGATGCTGTGGACCATCGGCTTCATGATCACCTTCGTCATCGGCGGCATGACGGGTGTGATGCTGGCCATCCCGCCGGCCGATTTCGTGCTGCACAACTCGCTGTTCCTCATCGCTCACTTCCACAACGTCATCATCGGCGGCGTGCTGTTCGGGCTGATGGCGGGCCTAGTCTACTGGTGGCCGAAGGCCTTCGGCTACAAGCTCGATGCATTCTGGGGCAAGATGAGCTTCTGGTTCTGGCAGATCGGCTTCTTCTTCGCCTTCATGCCGCTCTATGTGCTCGGCCTGATGGGGGTCACCCGCCGCGTCAGCCAGTTCGAGGATCCTTCCCTGCAGATCTGGTTCATCATCGCGGCCTTCGGCGCCGCCCTGATTGCGCTCGGTATCGGTTCCTTCATCATCCAGCTCATCGTCAGCTTCCTGAAGCGCGACCAGTTGCGCTGCGACAGCGGCGACCCTTGGGATGGCCGTACGCTGGAATGGTCGACCTCGTCGCCGCCGCCGGACTACAACTTTGCCTTCACGCCGGTCGTGCACGACCATGACGGCTGGTACGACATGAAGAACCGTGGCTACGAGCGTCCGGTCACCGGCTTCAAGCCGATCCACATGCCGAAGAACACCGGCACGGGCGTCATCCTGTCGGCTCTCAGCGTCGCGCTCGCCTTCGCGCTGATCTGGTACATCTGGTGGCTGGCGGCCGTCTCCTTCATCGGCATCATCGCCGTGTCGATCGCCCACACCTTCAACTACAACCGTGATTTCTTCATCCCCGTCGAGACCGTGACGGCGACGGAAGATGCACGCACCAAACTGCTCGCAGAACGGACCTGAGCCCATGAGCGCGACCCAAGTCCAAAACACCGACGAAAAACCGCAGTTCTACGTGACGGAAGAACATCACCCGGAAAACAGCACCATGCTGGGTTTCTGGCTCTACCTGATGAGCGACTGCCTCATCTTCGCGGTGCTCTTCGCCACCCATGGCGTGCTCGGCCGCAACTATGCGGCCGGCCCGTCTCCTGCCGATCTCTTCGACCTCAACCTCGTCGCCATCAACACGGCGATGCTGCTCTTGTCCTCCATCACCTATGGCTTTGCGATGCTCCAGATGGAACGCAATGCCAAGATGGAGACGCTGGTCTGGCTCGGCATCACCGGCGTGTTCGGCGCGGCCTTCCTGGGGCTGGAACTCTACGAGTTCTACCACCTCATCCTCGAAGGCGCCGGCCCGACGCGTTCCGCATTCCTGTCGTCGTTCTTCACGCTGGTCGGCACGCACGGCCTGCACGTCACCTTCGGCATGATCTGGCTGATCACGCTGATGGTGCAGGTGAAAAAACACGGCCTCAACCCGGAAAACCGGCGCCGGCTGATGTGCCTGTCGATGTTCTGGCACTTCCTCGACGTCATCTGGATCGGCGTCTTTTCCTTCGTCTATCTGCTGGGGGTCCTCGGATGAGTTCGCACCACGAAAGCGCTTCGGACGCCCATAGCGACGGGCACGGTGCCGGCCACGGCTCCTTCAGAGGCTACATGATCGGCTTTGTCCTTTCGATCATCCTGACGGCGATCCCGTTCTGGCTGGTGATGGGGGGCGTGCTGGACAGCAAGCTGTTCACCGCTGTGCTCGTCATGGGCATCGGCGTGGTGCAGATTGTTGTGCACATGGTCTACTTCCTGCACATGAACCCGCGCTCGGAAGGCGGCTGGACGATGATGGCGCTGATCTTCACGCTGATCATCGTCGGCATAGCGCTCGCCGGTTCGCTCTGGGTCATGCATCATCTCAACACCAATATGATGCCGATGACCCACGAGATGATGAAGAACATGCCCTGACGGGCAGGGCAGGGCCAGGATGAGCATCGAACGGCAACGGGCAGAGGAGGGGGCGACGCCGCCCTCCCGCAACGCCCGCCGGGCGCTGACCAGCGCCCTCCTCTTGTTGGCCGCGGTCTTTGTCGCCCTCGGGACCTGGCAGATGCAGCGGCTGTTCTGGAAGCTCGATCTCATCGAACGCGTCGAGGCCCGTATCCACGCCGAGCCCGTACCGGCACCGGCCCGCGCGGCTTGGCGTGCCGTCAGCCGGGAAACGGACGAATACCGTCGTGTTGTCGCAACTGGCCTTTTCCAGCACGACAAGACGGTGCTGGTGCAGGCCATGACGGAACGCGGCGCGGGCTTTTGGGTGCTGACGCCGATGCGTCTTGCGGATGACACGAGCGTTCTAATCAACCGCGGCTTCGTCCCATCCGATCGGAGTGACCCGGCCGCGCGTCTGGCAAGCGAGATCGCCGCTGGACCTGTCACGGTTACCGGCCTCCTGCGCATCAGCGAACCGGGCGGCGGGTTCCTGCGCGCCAACGATCCGGCAAACGACCGATGGTTCTCCCGCGATGTCGCGGCCATCGCCGCATCAAAGGGCATCGCCGACATTACCCCCTATTTCATCGACGCCGACGCCACGCCCAATGCGGGCGGGCTGCCCATCGGCGGCCTGACTGTCGTCTCCTTCCGCAACAGCCATCTCGTCTACGCTCTGACCTGGTATGCACTGGCGGTGATGAGCGCGGTTGGCGCCTGGTACGTATATCGCAGCCGGCGCGCCTAGCGCCGGCTTCTCTAAGCGTTGAGGCTGACGGTAGAGCTCGCTGCTATGCAGCGCGTGAAAGTGCTAGCGCGTCCGCTCCGGCGGGAAAACGCAGTGTACCGCTTGTATCGTTGACCGCCCGCCAGACGGCTTCGGCGACATCGATTTCCCGCGTGGTCAGAGCCGGCTTCGCAAATGTCTCGAAGATTGGGCCTGCGAAGGCCGCATAGGCCTCCGGAATGAGGTTCTCGACCCTGACGGAGGTGTTCTGGGCGAACTGCGTGGTCGGCGCGTAGCCGGGCTCCACGAGTTTTGCCTGGATGTTGAAATGGTTGAGTTCGTAGGCGAGCGAACCGGTAAAACCCTCGATGGCCTGTTTGCTGGCCGTATAGGCGGCCGCCAGGGGCATGGGGGCAAGGGTAGCGCTCGACGTCACATTGACGATCGCCCCGGACCGGCGCGCGCGCATCTGCGGAATGACAGCCTGTGTCATGGCCATGACGCCGAAGGTGTTGGTTTCGAAAACCTTCCGAATATGGGACATCGGCGTCGCCTCGAATGCGCCGACAACGCCGATACCCGCATTGTTGACCAACACGTCGATATGGCCGGCGCTCTTAACCGCTTGCGCAATGCTGTCTTCGTTCGTTACGTCCAGCCGCAGGATGCGCAGGGCCCCCGAGCGCGGCAGGATGCCCTCGGGCGGGGTGCGCATGGTCGCAATCACGTTCCACTGTTTTGAAAGAAAGAATTGAGCCGTCTCAAGCCCGTAGCCCGATGAGCAGCCGGTAATCAGGATGGTTTTCATGGTTGTCTCCTTGTCAGATATCCATGAGCCCAAACTAACGCCACAGCGATGGACTATCTACAATTGAAAGTCCGAGTTTTATTTGCCATAGTCCAGGAATGGTCGACCCTCTCTCGGATATCATTCGGTTGCTTCGCCCCCAGGCCATTTTCACCAAGGCCATCAGCGGTGCGGGGTGCTGGGGCGTTCGCTACGCCGATTTCGGCCATCCCAGCTTCGCCGTCGTGATCGAGGGCTCCTGTCGCCTGGCGGTGGATGGCCAAAGAGAACTGTCTTTGGATGCGGGTGATTTCGTTCTACTTCCGACGACACCAGGCTTTGAAATGTCGGGTTTCGAGCCCGTTACCCCGGAATTCATTGATCCGCATGTTGCAGCTAGGGCATCCGGCGAGGTTCGCCACGGTGAGCAGCATGGCGCTGCGAGCGTTCGCATTCAGGGTGGCTACTTCGTCTTCGGCAGCGCGGATTCTGGCCTTCTTCTGTCGCTGCTGCCGGACTTGATCCACGTCAGGGGCGTAGACCGGCTGTCGACCCTCGTCACGCTTCTGGTCGAAGAGGCCGCGTTCGATCGCCCGGGGCGCGACCTGGTGCTTGCCCGCCTCGTCGAGATACTGCTGGTGGAAGCACTGCGGCTCCAGCAAACGCCTGACGCGCCGGCGGGATTGATGCGTGGTTTGGGCGACGCCCGGCTGGCGGAAGCCGTCAGGCAGATGCACACCGATCCCGCCCGCCCTTGGACGATGGCCGATCTGGCGAAGGAGGCCGCGTTGTCGCGCTCGGCATTCTTCGATCGCTTTTCGCGCAATGTCGGCGTGCCGCCCATGGAGTATCTGCTGGCGTGGCGCATGGCGCTCGCCAAGGATCTGCTGCGAAGAAGTGACATCACCATAGCAGAGGTGGCCGAACGCGTCGGCTACGGATCAGCCAGCACGTTCAGCACGGCCTTCAGCCGCTATGTCGGCCAACCGCCCGGCAGATATGCCCGCAAATCCACGGACCAGTTCGTGGCAAGCTCGTAGCCTTGTTCTGCGCTCAAAGAAAATTTCGACGTGAACTCAGTAGCGTGAATGGCGCGCCGGAGAGGATGAAGGCGGGAACTTCTACGTAATTGTTTTCGCTTCGCGTTTATAATCGGTTCTCACGCCGAGCGTCAAAGGTGGACTTTTGTCTGCGCTCCGGAAGCGGAACTCATGGAGGTCTGAATGCCGATGGAAATGACACTGTACGAAGCATTTCTCTGCGATCCTGACACGCGGCTGATCCGGCCGGCTCAGGACGATACTCCTAGTATCGACTTTAAGTTCGATGGGGGCTGGAGAGAATGTCGAATCTGGGAAGGCTACTTTGACGCCAGTCTTATCCTGATTAGAAAGGCTCTGGAGGAGGAGCCCAGAGGTCATAATCTGATCTTTCCAGCTTTGTTTAACCTTCGGCACGCCCTAGAAGTTGCACTTAAGTGGCATATCGGCCATGCAGGTGGTGTCGTGCCCAAACATGTCGGGCATAACCTGGACATCTTGATCAGTGCCCTTCGACAAACAGCATATGACTTGGACGACGAGACTACCTATATCTCGGACTCGATGTTGAATTGCATCTCCGAACTATCGTTGATTGATCCGCGTTCGGTGACGTTTCGTTACTCCACCGAAGCGAACGGCTCGCCCATTCGAATTTCCCCTCAGCGCTGGGATCTTCTGCGCCTTTATTTCATGGTTGATACGCTGTCACTCTGGTTTGACGGATTGTCAGATCAGATTGATCGAACTTGGCTTGAGCAATAACAAGCTCAATTGCCTGAAGGTTTTTGCACCAGATCGACGGCATAGGGATACCTTCTGACGATTCAACGCCTATGTGGTAGCCAGCTTTGTTTGACGTGGTTGAAACTTGGCGCACCCGGCAGGATTCGAACCTGCGACCTTTGGAATCGGAATCCAACACTCTATCCAGCTGAGCTACGGGTGCTTGCCCTGGGCGATGACTCGCCTGTCCGATGAGAGGGTCTTAGCCTAGCTGGGGGCGGGCATCAATCGGGAAAATGCGGAAATCGGCGTTTGCGGTCGTCTTGAAAGAATAGAGCCGCCGGCGGGGTCGCGGGCGGCTCTTTGTTTTCGGCTTGAACCGATCAGGCGGTCTGCATGGCGCCGGGGCCGGGGATGGCTTTTTCGGGGACCTTGCCGAGGATGATCATGCCGAGCACCTCGTCCTTGGTGACGTCCTCGGTGCGGGCGTGGCCGACGACCTGGCCGTTCTTCATCACCGAGACGCGGTCGGCGAGGTCGAAGACGTCGTGGATGTCGTGGCTGATCAGGAAGATGCCGATGCCTTCCTTCTTCAGCTGCTTGATCAACTCGCCGACCTGCGCCGTCTCCTGCGGGCCGAGGGCTGCGGTCGGCTCGTCCATGATGAGGATGCGCGCGTTGAAGAGGATGGCGCGAGCGATCGCCACCGACTGGCGCTGGCCGCCGGAGAGTGCCTTTACCGGCTCCTTGAAGCGCTGGAAGTTCGGGTTGAGGCGGCCCATCACTTCGCGCGTCTTCGCTTCCATCGCCACGTCGTCGAGCGTGCCCCAGGGGGTGCGAAGCTCGCGGCCGAGATAGAGGTTGGCAGCGGCGTCGACATTGTCGGCGACGGCGAGCGTCTGGTAGATCGTCTCGATGCCGTATTTTTTGGCGTCGCGCGGGTTGTTGATATCGGCGGGTTCGCCATTGATCAGAATCTCACCGCCATCGCGCTTGTAGGCGCCGGAGAGGATCTTGATCAGCGTCGACTTGCCGGCGCCGTTATGGCCGAGAAGCGCCACCACTTCGCCGGGATAAAGGTCGACCGAGGCATTGTCCACGGCGTGGATACCGCCGAAGGATATGGAGATGTTCTTCAGCTCCACGAGGGGCGTACGGGTGTCCGTCATTGGGGTGGCTCCTCTTACTTGGCGCGGGCGCGGTAGACCGTGTCGAGCCAGACGGCGACGACAAGGACCATGCCCACCACGATGCGCTGGAACGGGGTATCGATGCCGACCAGCACCATGCCTGACTGCAGCGATTGCATGACAAGCGCCCCGAGCATGGCGCCAGCGATTGTGCCCATGCCGCCGGCAAGCGACGTGCCGCCAATGACGGCTGCGGCGATGGTGTAGAGCTCGTCGAGCTCACCCTGCGCGTTGGTCGCGGCATTGAGGCGGGCGGTGGAGATGGCCGCGGCGATGGCGCAGAGAATGCCCATCAGCGCAAAGATTTTCACCGTCACCCAGCGGGTCTTGATGCCGGCGAGTTCTGCGGCCTCCCGGTTGCCGCCGATGGCGAAGACATAGCGGCCGAAGCGCAGGCGCGTCGAAATGAAGGTCATGACGATGCCGACGACGATGGCGATCAGCACCGGAATGGCGATGCCGTGCGGGATGAACAGACCGCCCTCCGGCCAGGCGATGCCGTTGGCATCGGCATATTTGCGGGCGATGGCGACCGGCCAGGGATAGCTGTTGACGACGGCGATCGCGCCGAGCACCAGCGCACAGCCGACGGCGGTCAAGAAGTATTCCGCCCACATCGGTCGCTGCGGAAAGCCGAAGCGCTGGCGTTGCTTTCGTGCGTTGATGATGGTGGCGACGATGGCGATGCAGGCGAGCGCGCCGACGATCCAGCTCGCTGTGGCGCCGATCGAGCCTTCCGTGCCGCCGCCCATCAGGCGGAATGTCGAATCCATCGGCGCGACCGTGCGGCCGCTGGTGACGAACCAGGTGGCGCCGCGCCAGATCAGCAGGCCGCCGAGCGTCACGATGAAGGAGGGCACGTTGAGGAAGGCGATGATCGAGCCGTGCAGCGCGCCGATGGCAGCGCCCAGCGTGATGCCGGCAATGAGCGTGATGACCCAGATGGCCGGGTGATTGAAGCCGAGCAGCTGCGGCAGCAGTTCAGCCTGCAGCACGCCCATGCTCATGCCCACGAAGCCGAGGATGGAGCCGACGGAGAGGTCGATGTTGCGGGTGACGATGACGAGCACCATGCCCGTCGCCATCACGGCGACGGAGGCCGTCTGGACGGAGAGGTTCCACAGGTTGCGCGGCGTCAGGAACAGGCCGCCGGACAGGATGTTGAAGCCGATCCAGATGATCAGCATGGCGCCGATCATGCCGAGCAGGCGCGTGTCGATCTCGGTGGCGCGGAAGAAGCGCTTCACCGGGTTCTCGCCCGCCGAGCGCGCGCGGTTGGCATGTGCGGTAGTTGTGATGTCGGCCATGGCTTTGCCGTCCCCCCACTTTTGTTGACGTGTCCTTCGGGCGCTTCTTGAGGATGTGTCGCCGCCGCATCCTCCGCCCGCTGTCCATCTTGCGCAAGCGCCGCAACGTTTGACGTTGCGGCGCTCGGCGATGGTCAGGTCATTGGTGGTTCATGGCCGCTTAGTTGCAGGCCGCGACCGAGCCGGCGGCGACGCCCTGGCACGCCGTTTCCTTCGGGATCCAGCCGGCGTCGATGACGACGTTCAGGTTGTCCTTGGTGATCGGCAGCGGAGCGAGGAAGACCGACTTCATTTCGACGCCCTTCGGGCCGCCGTTGAAGGTGGTCACGCCTTCGATTTCATCCATGGTCTTGCCGCTGGCGAGCTGGGCTGCAATTTCCGCAGCGCGCTTGCCGAGTTCACGGCTATCCTTCCAGACGGAAACCGTCTGCGTGCCGAGCGCCACGCGGTTCAGCGCGGCATGGTCGGCGTCCTGGCCGGAAACCGGAACAGAGCCGGCGAGGCCCTGGGCTGCCAGGGCGGCGATCGCGCCGCCGGCCGTGCCGTCGTTCGAGGCGACGACCGCGTCAACCTTGTTGTCGTTCGCCGTCAGGAACTGTTCCATGTTCTTCTGGGCGTTCTCCGGCTTCCAACCGTCGGTATAGGCTTCGCCGACGTTCTTGATCTTGCCGGCGTCGACCGCTTCCTTCAGCACTTCCTGCTGGCCTGCGAAGAGGAAGTCGGCGTTCGGATCGGACGAGGAGCCCTTGATGAAGACGTAGTTGCCTTCCGGCTTCACCTTGAACACTTCGCGGGCCTGCATGCGGCCGACTTCCTTGTTGTCGAAGGTGATGTAGAAGGCCGCCGGGTTTTCGATCAGGCGGTCGTAGCCGACGACCGGGATGCCTTCGGCGGCAGCCTTCTCGATGGCCGGGCCGATGGCTTCCGAGTCCTGGGCGAGGACGATGATGGCGTTGGCGCCCTGGGCGATCAGCGATTCAACGTCGGTCAACTGCTTTGCGGCGGACGACTGGGCATCAGCCGAAATGTATTTGTCGCCGGAGGCCTCGAGCGCTGCCTTGATGGCGGCTTCGTCGGTTTTCCAGCGCTCTTCCTGGAAGTTCGACCAGGAAACGCCGACCACGAGGTCCTTGGCGTGCGCGACGGAATGCAGGGAAACGATGATGGCAGCCCCTGCCATCAGCTTCAGAACGAACTTCATAATATCCTCCCAAGTGAACACCGGCCGCCTGGACGAACCTCCCGTCCAATCAACGACCGGCCACGATCTTACTGTCTCGATACCCCTCCCGACGGTGCCGGGACTTTTTTCTCGACAGTCGAGAAAATAAATGTCAGAACTTTTGCAGGCTGTCAACACGGCTCGAAAGGCCTTGAATGACGGCACGACAGATGCTTTGGGAGGGGCATGTGTTGCAGCATGTAAGAGCGAGTGGAATCCGGGGATGCTGACCAAGTCGAGCACGGAGCTTGTGCGTCAGCAGAACAGTGCCCTCGTGCTCGCCTCGTTGCGCCGTCACGGGCCACTTGCCCATACCGATATTTCCCATCACACCGGCCTTGCATCGGCCACGGTTTCGGCAATCACCGCCGATCTCGAAAAGGCCGACGTGCTGGAGCGTCGCGAGCAGCAGGCGTCCGTTTCGCGCGGGCGGCCGCGCGTCATTTTCGGCCAGCGGCGCGATGCCGGTTACCTCATCGCCGTGCGCATCGCCTCGGACATCGTGCAATATTCGCTTGCCGACTATGGCGGTACGCTGCTCGACCGCTTCGAGGAGGCGCGCAATCATGCGGATAGCGCGACGCGGCCGTTTGGCGAAGCCTTCGTGGCGGCCCTCGACAAGCTGGTGAGCCGCTCGCAAATCGACCGCGCGCAGGTGCTCATCGTCTCGATCAGCAGCAAGGGCCTCGTCGACCCCGCGACGGCGCGTCTTGTCTGGTCGCCGGTCTTCGGTTCGCAGCAGGTCGATTTCGCAGCCCTGCTGCAGCCGCACTGGCGGGCCAAGATTCTGCTCAACAACGAGACCCTGCTCGTGGCGCATGCCATGGCGCAACGCATGGAGAAGGCGGGTGCCAAGAATTTGCAGGCGGTTGCGGCGCTCTCGCTCGGCCACAGCATCGGGCTCGGCATCGCGCGGTTCGACCGCACCAGCGAACTATCCGTCACGGCGCCAAATTTCGGGCACATGCTGAATTCGTCGGATGGCAAATTGTGCCGCTGCGGCTCGCACGGCTGCATCGAGGCATCGGCCGGCTTCTACGGCATCCTGCGCACCGCCTTCGAAGTGCCGCCGGATACGATCCCCGCGAAATTCGTGCCGCTTGCGGAAATGGACAAGATCGCGCTGCGCGCCCGCCAGGGTCACCGCATGTCGGAATATGCCTTCCGCCAGGCCGGGCTTGCGTTGGGGCAGGGGCTGTCGCGCGTCGTCAGCCTCTACGAAAACATGCCGATCGCCATCACCGGCCCCGGCACGCGCTATTTCGACCTGATCCAGCGCGGCCTGGAGGAGGGCCTGGCGCAATCACAGCAGGTCCGCCTGTTCGGCGCCCCACCGATCTCCGTCGTGCCGGAGGAGGCGACGCTGGTGCTGGAGGGACATCTCGACCGCGCGCTGGCGGAGATGGATCATGATATTATTTCGGCAGGGAGGACTGACGAGTAAGGTTTATGTGAGTGGTGCGAGGAAGGCGGCTAATGCGATGAGTCCAATTCAAAAGCTTCGGTCTGAATGCTGCCGAATGTAATAGCCTTTACGTCGATCAAATTTGGCCCTTGGGAAGCGTCAAACCGAAGTTTGGCGTAATGGTTATGTATTCTTGACTGACGAAGCCCATTTTCAGTTCAAAATTCGCAACGTAGTCCGCGGCGGAAGATATTATTTGGATGTCAAATGACGCTGAGGATTTCCCATCGATCACAAAGGGTGGTGAAAGTTTCTTTCTTTGTGAACCAATTCGGTGCTCGATGTCATGGACGTAGGTAGTCAATGGCGTCAGCGGGCCGGATGCCGTGCCGCGCATTTGGTGTTTTTGGATTTCGCTAACGTCGTAGATCACTTCGGTGAGCACGATGCCCTCATTCAACGGATTCGAAAGCGTGAATGTTAGGATAGCAGTTTTAGACCCAACCTGAACATCGTTCGGCTTGAACGTCCATCGTCCGAGTCCTGAAGTCTGCCCAATTCTATAAAGCTCTGACATTCCAGTGGCGCGCGTGCTTACAGCTATGCCCACGACCTCAGGCACACTCAAAAGACTTGAGGCGCGTTCCGCAGCGTTCTTAATAGAATCGTACAGAGTCACTGCACCGCCGAGTGCCGTAGCTGAAACGATCATGCCCGCAACAATCGGCCATCGTGTTATCTGGTTAAGCCAGATTTTAACTTTGTCGTCAGAATGTTCTTGCGACATCTTCTCTCTCGCTAATGAGAGTCACTTTGACACGATCAAATCAGACTTCAATTAGAAGGTGTTATCGAAGTCAAGTCTCCAGCGAGAATGGGCTGCGGGATTGAGAGGCGTTCCTTCATTCTTAGTCGGCAACCTTCACGTCATCCACTACGCGTCCAGCGCAAATCCGGGTGCTCGACCACATGTATTTGCATCGACCATGCCCGGATAAAAAAACCGGGCGACAAAATCGCCCGGCCAGTTGCTTGGGAGGAAGTGTCCGTTCAGGCGACGGAGATCTGGCGCTTTTCTTCGACCGATTTCAGGGCCGCGTCGGCGAGTGCCAGAGCTGCGAGGCCATCGGCGCCCGACGGCGAGATGGTGGCGCCCTTTTCGATCGCTGCGATGAAGGCTGCGATCTCGTTGGCATAGGCTTCGGTATAGCGGGTCATGAAGAAGTCGTGCAGGGGCGGGCGGGTGTAGCCGTCGCCGTTGGCGATTTCGATCGAGACCGGGCGCTGGTTTTCGGCGGAGACGACGCCCTTGGAGCCGTGCACTTCGATGCGCTGGTCGTAGCCGTAGGTGGCGCGGCGCGAATTGGAGATGATCGCCTGCTTGCCAGACTTGGTCTGGAGGATGACCGAGACGCTGTCATAGTCGCCGGCCTTGCCGATTTCGGGATCGACCAGCACGGCGGCGGTGGCCGACACCGAGGCGACCTCTTCGCCCAGCAGGAAGCGGGCCATGTCGAAGTCGTGGATCGTCATGTCGCGGAAGATGCCGCCCGAACGCTTGATGTAGTCGACCGGCGGGGCACCAGGATCGCGGGACGTGATGGTGACCATTTCGACGTCACCGATCTTGCCGTCGTCGATGGCCTTGCGCACGGCCATGAAATGCGGGTCGAAGCGGCGGTTGAAGCCGACCATCAGCTTGCCCTTGGTCTCCTCCACCACCTTCATGCAGGCGCGCACGCGGTCGACGTCGAGGTCGATCGGCTTTTCGCAGAAGATCGCCTTGCCGGCGCGGGAGAAGCGTTCGATGAGGTCGGCATGGGTGTCGGTCGGCGTGCAGATCACGACGGCGTCGATGTCCTTGGCGGCTTCGATCGCCTCGATCGTGCGCACGTCGCAGCCATATTGCTTGGCGATGGCGTCGGCGGCTGCCGGGAAAGCATCGGCGACGGCGACGAGCACGGCATCGGGATTGCCGGTCACGGCCTTGGCATGCACCTTGCCGATGCGGCCTGCGCCGAGAAGACCAAATCTTACAGTCATGTTGTCCTCGTTGTGTGTGGTTGGGGAATAGGGAGTAGGCAATAGGCGATAGTAAGCTGCTGACGAAGCCCGTATTTCTACTGCCTACTGCCTACTGCCTGATCACGTCTTACGCTTCTTCTGCCGGTAGACGTCGACGACGACGGCGGCGACGATGATCACGCCCTTGACGATCTCCTGGTAGAAAGCATCGACGCGCAGGAAGGTAAAGCCCGATGTCATGACGCCGAGGATGACGGTGCCGATGACCGTGCCAGTGATGCGGCCGACGCCGCCGGCAAGCGAGGTGCCGCCGATGACGGTCGCGGCAATCGCGTCGAGTTCGTACATCACGCCCATGCCGGCCTGTGCGGTCTGGGCACGCGCCGCGGTAACGACGCCGGCGAGGCCAGCAAGTGCACCGGCAATCGCATAGACCTTCACGAGGTGCGATTCGACGTTGATGCCGGAGACGCGGGCGGCCTGCACATTGGCGCCGATCGCATAGGTGAACTTGCCGTAGCGGGTGTAGCGCAGCGCGATGTGGAAGATCACGGCGACGACGAGGAAGATCACGACGGGCCAGATGCCGGTGCCGATGAAGTTGAACTGTTCCGTCAGGCCCGAGACCGGCTGGCCCTTCGTGTACCACTTCGAAATGCCGCGCGCCGACACCATCATTCCAAGGGTGGCGATGAAGGGCGGGATTTTGGTCTTGGCGATGAGCTGGCCGTTGATGAAGCCCGCCAGCAGGCCGACGCCGACGCCGAGAGTGACGGGCACGATGACCGGCATGTCGGTGAGCGACGGGTAGAGGGCGCGCGGCCATGTGGAGGCTTGCGCCAGCGAGGCGGTGAACATCGCCGTCATGCCGACGACCGAGCCGGACGAGAGGTCAATGCCGCCGGTGATGATGACCTGCGTGACGCCGACGGCGATGATGCCGATGACCGAGACCTGCAGGATGATGATCGTCAGGCGCTGCGGGTTCATCAGGAAGCTCTGGCCGACGAAGATCCAGCCGAGGATTTCGTAGACTAGCGCAATGCCGACGAGGACGAGAAAGATGTTGAGTTCCGGCGGGAGCCGGCGGGCAGATTTCTGCGCAGCGGCTTGGGCCTGCGCGGCGGAATTCGTGCTCATGATTACCTCCCTGATGGCCGCTCGGCGGCCTTAAATCTCAGTGCCCGCGTTACTGGGCAGCCAGTTCCATCACCTTGACCTGTGTCGCTTCCGCGCGGTCGAGGAAGCCGGTGACGCGTCCTTCGTGCATGACCATGACGCGGTCGCTCATGCCGAGTACTTCCGGCATTTCCGACGAGATCATGATGACCGCCACGCCGTCGCGGGCGAGTTCCGTGACGAAGCGGTGGATTTCCGCCTTGGCGCCGACATCGATGCCACGGGTCGGCTCGTCCAGGATCAGGATGCGCGGATTGGTGAGCAGCCAGCGGCCGATCAGCACCTTCTGCTGGTTGCCGCCCGACAGGTTCTCGATGCGCTCCGAAAGGTTTGGCGTTTTCACCCGAAGCTTCTTGCTCATCTCCTCGCAGACCTTGGTCAGCGCGCCCTCGGAAACGAAGCCGTTCTTGACGAACTTGTCCTGGAGCACGGCGATCTGCATGTTTTCCAGGATGTCGAGAATCAGCAGACAGCCGGTGTCCTTGCGGTCTTCCGTCAGGAACGCCATGCGGTGCTTGATCGCCGTGTTCGGGCTGTCGATGTTGACTTGCTTGCCGTTGATCGAGATCGTGCCGGAGGTCGCTGGCGTCACGCCGAAAATCGTCTCGGCGACATTCGAGCGGCCCGAGCCAACGAGGCCGGCAATGCCCAGGATCTCGCCGGCGCGCACGTCGAAGGAGACGTCGCGGAACACACCCTTGAGGTTGAGGTTCTTGACCGACAGAACGACGTCGCCGATCGGCACCTCTTCCTTCGGGAACATCTGGGTGATCTCGCGTCCGACCATCATGCGGATGATGTCGTCGCGCGTCACGTCGGTGGAGGCGTGGGTGCCGATGTATTTGCCGTCACGGAACACCGAGAACTCGTCGGCAATCTCGAACAGCTCGTTCATCTTGTGGGTAATGTAGACGATACCGATGCCCTGCGAGCGCAGGTCGCGGATGATGGTGAAGAGGTGGTCCACCTCGCGCTCGGTCAGCGCCGAGGTCGGCTCGTCCATGATGAGCACGTCGCTCTCGTAGGATACGGCCTTGGCGATCTCGACCATCTGCCGGTTGGCGACGGACAGGTCGCGCACCTGCGTTTCCGGGTCCATCGCGATGTTGAGGCGCTTGAAGAGTTCCGCCGTCTTGCGGTGCATCTCGCCGTGATCGACGAAGCCGAAGCGGTTCTTCGGTTCGCGGCGGATCCAGATGTTCTCCGCCACCGTCATGAAGGGCATCAGGTTCAGCTCCTGATGGATCATGGCGATGCCGTTCTCCAGCGCGTCGAGCGGCGACTTCAGCCGGATCTTCTGGCCCTTGAGCAGCACTTCACCCTGGTCGGGCGTGTAGATGCCGGCGAGGATTTTCATCAGTGTCGATTTGCCTGCGCCGTTCTCGCCCATTAGGGCATGCACGGAGCCGCGCTTCAGCTTGAACTGGACATCGTCAAGCGCGACGACACCCGGAAACTCCTTGCGCACACCTTCGGCGGACAAGAGATATTCGGCATTCGGAATGGCGCCGCTTGCACGAACCGCGGCCATGGTGGTCGGACTGACCATCGTCCCCTCCCTCCCGGAGCAACCTGAAACGGGTCGGACGCGCGCACGCAGGCGTGCGCGCGTCCTTCATAGTCTAGCTGGCTTTCAAGAGACCGGTGAGCCGGTCAGTTCTTGGCCTGGAAGTCGGCAATGTTGGCCGGCGTCACGAGCTGGAACGGGATGTAGACCTTTGTGTCGACCTTTTCGCCCTTGGCGAGCTTGAGCGCGGCATCGACCGAGCCCTTGCCCTGACCGGCGGCATCCTGGAACACCGTCACGTCGAGGTCGCCGGCGGCCATGGCGGAAAGCGCGTCCTGCGTGGCGTCGATGCCTGCAACGACGACGCTGTCCATCGAGCGGCCGGCAGCCTTCAGAGCCTGGATGGCGCCAATCGCCATTTCGTCATTGTTGGAGATGACGGCGTCGAATTCCAGGCCGGCGGAGAGCCAGTTGGTCATCAGGTCCTGGCCCTGCGTGCGCTGCCAGTTGGCCGTCTGCTCTTCGACGATTTCGAGACCCTTGCATTCGTCCGTCGCGATGACGTCCTTGATGTCCTGGGTGCGAACGCGGGCGGCCTGGTTGGACAGTTCACCCATCATGACGACGACCTTGCCCTTGCCATTCAGCAGGCGGCAGACTTCCTTGGTTTCCAGCGTGCCGGATTCCACTTCGTTGGAGGCGACGAAAGCCTGCTTTTCCGGCAGTTCGTTGATGTTCGCCGGTTCGCGGTTGACGTAGACGAGCGGAATGCCCGCATCGGCAGCGGCCTTCGAGAGAGCGGCCGTCGCATCCGTATCGACCGGATTGACGATGATGGCGCTGACGCCGGACGCAATGAAGTTCTGGATCTGGCTCTGCTGCTTGGCGACGTCGTTCTGGGCGTCTTCGATCTGCAGTTCAACGCCGTCGAGCGTCTTGGCGTAGTCGGTCATGCCGTTGCGCAGAACGGTCAGGAAGTTGTCGTCGAACAGCGCCATGGAAACGCCGATCGTCTCGGCATGGGCGGCGGTGGACATCATCACGGCAAGCGCCGAGCTCAGAATGAATTTTTTCATGTCGTCTCCTCCTCAACGTGGCGTCCGGCGGCGCCACCGACTTGACCGGAAAGCTGCCCCTTGGGGCAGCCGGCCCTTGCTCCTCCCGGGAGGCAGAGGCCAAAACAGAATAAACAAACCGCGAATTCCGTCTTACGGAATGTTTATTCCATTTTCTCGATACAACGTCAAGCCCGTTCCATTTTTTCCGGCGGGCCTTTGCGGTGCGCTTGGGGAAAAGTGCTGACGGACCAGCCGCCGGCAAGGGAGATCAGACGGTCTCGCGGATATAGGAGACACTCTGCGCAACGGCTGCCTTGGGGTCGGCAACGTCGTGTACGGCTGGCGAAAAGGGCTCGAAGGAAAGCGGGCCGGTATAACCGGCCGAGAGCAAGGCCTTGATCTGGTTTGTATTTCCAAGCCGGTCTTGCGGCCCGACCAGAACGCGATGGCCGTCGCGCATGTCGGAAACGGCGACGGCGGGGTCTTCGACGCCGGAAATGTGGACCAGACCTGTCAGCTCGGCAAAGAGATCCGGCTCGCCGGCAAGGTGATGATGGAACGTGTCGTGCACGAGGCGGAATGTTTGTTCCCCGCCCACCGCCTTCATGGCGTCCGCGGCTTCGCGCTTCGAGCGCAGCGAGCAGATCTCGAAGCCGAGCGGCTCGACGAGGCCGATGATTCCGGCGGCCTCCAGAAGAGGCTTGAGGGCCGTGAGCGACTCGCGAAGGTTCGCCTGACGCTCGCCCTCCGCCTGGCCGGTCCCGTCGTTCTTCGGTACCAGCACGAGCGCGCGGGCGCCGCAGGCGCTCGCATAGTCAATGAGTTCTTTGGCCTCGGCGGCGCGCGCCGGCGTCCATTCGTTGAAGCGCTGGAGCGCATTGATCGAGATGATCGTGACGCCGTGGCGTTCGGCAAGGGACTTTACCTCGGAGGGCGTGGTGCCGTCGAGAATGGCGTTGCCGTCCAGGTCGTTGCGGACTTCGACGGATGTCATGCCCAGCGAGACGGCGAGGGCGAAAAAGGCGTCTAGTGTCAGGGCAGGGGCGGTCATGTGGTTGAGGGCGAATGTCAGGGCGGGCATGGAATGGGTATCCTCCGGTCGTCGAGGCCGCCGACGGGCGCCTCGCATGCACGCATGAGGATCGGGAAGGCTTTTGCAGGCGTCAAAGGCGAAGGCGAAAAGACTGCCCTCATTGCTGAGAGATTAGTCTTGCGAATGACGGAAAACCATCATTCACCGCGTCAGATATTTTCCGGCAGGAAGATGTCGAAGGGCAAAAACGTCTGCCCCGGCACGGCGCTCGGGCCCTTTTCTATGGCGCCGACCATCAGTGAAACGAGTTCCCGGCAGAGGGCGGGCAGGGGGGTGTTGATCGCCATGGTGACGGTATCGTCCGCCAGTCCAGCCTTCGATTCCGGCGTCAACTCGTTGACGATGAGCTGCACCTTGCCGGCAAATCCCTCCTCGCGGATCGCGGAAATCGCCCCCTCCATGCCGCCGCCGGCCACATAGAGGCCGACGAGGTCGGGATGCTGGGCGAGCAGGTTGGCGGTCGCCTCGTGGGTGATTTCGCTGGTATCGAGGTTGACGAGCGTATCGAGCACCTCGAAATCCTGGCCCTTTTCACGGAAGAAGGAGCGGAAGCCCATTTCGCGCAGTTCGTGGCCGTGGAATCGGTGGCTGCCGACGAAGATCGCCACCTTGCCCGGCCGCTTCGCACCCCTGGCGATCATCCAGGCCGCCGTGCGCCCGACTTTCATGTTGTTGAGGCCGATATAGCCCTGGCGCACATCCATGGCGAAGTCAGAGAGTAGGCAGAACAGCGGAATGCCCCGGTTTTTCAGCTCTTCGGCCATGGTTGTCGTCGCCGGATAGTCGGGGGCGACGACGGCGAGTGCCTGATTGCGCGCCGAAAGCTGGCGCAGCATTTCCGTCATCGCGGCCGGGGTCTGCGCGTTGATGAAGTCGATCTGCGGAATGATGCGGGCGGTGGTGCAGGCATTGCAGGCGATTTCGATCTCGCGGGCAAAGTTCTGGTAGAAGGCCTGGCTGGGACGCTGGAAGCTGAAGCCCAGCCGATATTGCGGCAGGTCCTCGAACACCCGCTGCCGTATGAGACCAATGGCGTGGTAGCCGATCGCATTGGCGGCGTCGTAGACGCGGCGCGCGGTTTCCTCGCGCACCTTGTGGCGACCGTTCAGCACCCGGTCGACCGTCGCCACGCTGACGCCCGCCGCCTTCGCAAGGTCCGTTATCGTCGGCCGCGCCGCCATGGTTTCCTCCCTGAAAGTTTCCATCAGAGCTTGATGATGGCGAATGATGGAATTTGACGCATTCTATCATGGCAGGATTGAGAGACGCAAGCAGCGGCGCTATCGTTTGTGCATCAGACGAGGCGGGGCCGCTGGAGAGCGTTCCGCGAGGAGGAGAGAGCGATGAAGCCGACGAAGCGGGACTACAGCCTTCTTGGCCGCGATGCCGAAGCTGCCGTTGCCAATGGGCTGGCTGCCGCCGAGTGGTATCACACCGACATTCCGCGCAAGGAGATGAAGGCGCTGATGCAGCGCAGCGACGGGCCGGCGCTCCGCGACACCGCGATCTGGCTCGGCACCATGCTCGTCATGGCGGCTGCCGGCATCTGGTTCTGGGGAACCTGGTGGGCGGTGCCGTTCTTCCTGGTCTATGGCGTGCTCTACGGTTCGGCGTCGGATTCCCGCTGGCATGAATGCGGTCATGGCACGGCCTTCAAGACGCTGTGGATGAACGACGCGGTCTACCAGATCGCCTGCTTCATGATCATGCGCAATCCCGTCACCTGGCGCTGGAGCCACACGCGCCACCACACCGACACGGTCATCGTCGGCCGCGACCCGGAAATCGCCGTCATGCGCCCACCGGATCTTCTGCGCCTCGTCCTCAACTTCTTCGGCCTGCTCGATGCCTGGCATGCCGTCGTCGATATGCTGCGCAATGCGTCGGGCAGGATGAGCGCTGCCGAAAGGACCTTCGTGCCCGAATCCGAACAGCCGAAGGCGATACGCATCGCGCGCATCTGGCTCGCAATCTATGTCGCCACCATCGCGCTCTGTTTCGCCATGGGCTCGATCCTGCCGGTCATGCTCATCGGCCTGCCGCGGCTCTATGGTGCCTGGCACCATGTGCTGACCGGCCTGCTCCAGCACGGCGGGCTTGCGGACAATGTCATCGACCACCGGCTGAACAGTCGCACGGTCTACATGAACCCCTTCAGCCGCTTCATCTACTGGAACATGAACTACCATGTGGAGCACCACATGTTCCCGATGATCCCCTACCACGCGCTGCCGCGGCTGCACGCCATGATCAAGCATGACCTGCCGGCGCCGAACCCGTCGATGTGGAACGGCTACCGGGAAATGATCCCCGCGTTCCTGCGCCAGCTTCGCAACGAGGACTACTTCCTGAAGCGTGACCTGCCCGCGACGGCGCGGCCCTACAAGGAAGAGTTTCACGCCGAGCCGGCCGTCGTGGCTGCCGAATAACCATCATACTGGAGGAAAGATCATGAGCGACACCTGGGTCGAGGTCTGCGCGGCGGACGAGATCGACGAAGAAGACGTCATCCGGTTCGACCATTCCGGTCGCACCTTTGCGATCTACCGCAGCCCGGAAGACACCTATCACGCGACCGACGGCCTCTGCACCCATGAGA
The DNA here is from genome assembly GCF_009827055.1 of Shinella kummerowiae. Lineage (GTDB taxonomy): Bacteria > Pseudomonadota > Alphaproteobacteria > Rhizobiales > Rhizobiaceae > Shinella > Shinella kummerowiae. Next base: position 894,162 of record NZ_WUMK01000001.1, on the reverse strand, counting down.
AAATCCACCTCGCCGATGGGCTTGTGATGGATCACGTCATCGAATGTCCCAAACACAACGGCCGCTTCAACTACAAGACCGGCGAGGCCAAGGGCGCGCCCGTCTGCGTCGATCTCAGGACCTATCCGGTCAAGGTCGAAGGCGGCACCGTCTTCATCGGGCTCTAGAGCCTTTCGGGAGGATCGTTTCATGGCGAATTTCGTCATCGTCGGCGCCGGCGAATGCGGCGCGCGCGCGGCTTTTGCCCTGCGCGAAAAAGGGTTCGATGGCGCGATCACGCTGATCGGCAGCGAAGCCCATCTGCCTTACGAGCGCCCGCCGCTGTCCAAGGATGCCCTGGTTGCCGGAGCCGGTCCGAAGCTCGTTGCCGAAGCGACACGCTATGCCGAGGCGCGGATCGACGTGCTCACCGGTCGCGCCGTTGTGGAAATCGACCGCGCGGGTAACCGCATCCTGTTCGATGACGGCGCAGCACTCCCCTATGACAAGCTGCTGCTCGCCACTGGTGCCCGGCCGCGCGCCTTGCCGGGCACGCGCCATGGCGGTCGCATTGCAGCGCTACGCAGTCATGATGATGCCGCACGTATTCGCGCGCATCTGGTCGAGGGCAGCCATATCGCCATCCTCGGCGGCGGTTTCATCGGCCTCGAACTTGCCGCCAGCGCCCGCAAGCTCGGCGCGACCGTGACCCTCATCGAGGGCCTGCCGCGCGTGCTGAGCCGTGGCGTGCCGGCGGAGATCGCCGAGATCGTCGCACATCGGCATGCCGCCGAAGGGGTGGAAATCCTGTGTGGCGCCAAGGTCGCCGGGGTCGAGGAATTGCCGGGCGAGGTGTGTTTAACGCTCGAAAGCGGGCGGATCGTCTCGGCAAACCTGCTCGTCGTTGGCATCGGCGCGGTGCCGAACACGGAACTGGCGGAAGCGGCCGGCCTTGTGGTCGAGAACGGCATTTCGGTGGATGGCCGGTTGCGCACCTCTGATCCCGATATCTTTGCCGCCGGCGACTGCACGTCCTATCCGTTGCCGCTCTACGGCGAGCGCCGCATCCGCCTCGAATCCTGGCGCAATGCGCAGGAGCAGGGCCAGCTCGCCGCAGCCAACATGCTTGGCGGCACGCAAGCGCATTCCGCCGTGCCGTGGTTCTGGTCGGACCAGTATGACATGACGCTGCAGATTGCCGGTCTTGCCGATGGTGCAGCCACGACCGTGCGGCGTGAGGTGGGCGAAGGCGCCTTCATCCTGTTCCACCTCGATGCCGGTGGCCGGCTGATCGCGGCAAGCGGCATCGGTCCGGGCAATGTGGTCGCCCGCGACATCCGGCTTGCCGAAATGCTGATCGCGGCGCGCGTTCATCCAGACCCGGCCGAACTTGCGGCACCCGAAACCAAACTCAAGAAGCTGCTTGCCGCCTGATCGGCGAAGCCTGGGAGATGATCCGTGAAAACCAAGAGACCGACGGTAGCAGACCTTCAGGCGATGAAGGGCAGGCGCCAGCTCACCATGCTGCGCGTCGTGACGCTGGAAGAGGCGGCAGCCGCCGAGCAGGCAGGCATCGACCTCGTTTCCGTGCCGCCCGCACTGCTCGGCCCCGCCTTTCGCGAGGCGGCGCCGACGGTCTTCGCCTTTCCCGGCCTCGAATACGGTGATTTCATTACGGCGGATGACTATCTGCGTGGCGCCTTCCAGGCGATGAAGGCGGGTGGCGACGCCGTCTATTGCGCGGCCGGCCTTTCGACGGTGCGGCGCCTGCGGGAAGAAGGCATCCCGGTTTGCGGCCATGTCGGCCTCATTCCCTCCAAGGCGACATGGACGGGCGGTTTCAAGGCCGTCGGCAAGACGGCGGTGAGTGCGCTGGAGATCTGGCGCCAGGTCAAGGCATTGGAAGAGGCCGGTGCCTTTGCCGCCGAAATCGAGGTCGTGCCGGGCGACGTCGCGGCTGCGATCAGCGCGAGAACCTCGCTCGTCATGCTCTCCATGGGCGCCGGCACCGGATGCGATGCGCAATATCTCTTCGCCGACGACGTGCTCGGCCAGAACCGTGGCCACTATCCACGCCACGCCAAGGTCTACCGCAACTTTGCTATCGAGTATGATCGGCTCCAGCAGGAGCGCATTGCGGCCTTCCGGGAATATGCCGACGACGTGCGCTCCGGCGTCTATCCGCAGAAGGGGCATCTCGTCGGGATCGAACCCGCGGAGCTGGCCGCGTTCCTCGATCGTCTCGACGCCTAATGCCGGTTCCCTCCGGCGGGAAAACCACCTATGTAGGCGGTCGAAGGCCTGAGGAGACGTTCATGAAAATCATCGACACCGACCATCCGTTCTACCGTCCGCTCTGGCGGCGGCTGCTTCTGGTCGGGGTCTGTGCGGTCTGGACGGGCGTCGAGTTCTACAACAACGAGCAGACCTGGGGCACGATCTTCCTCGTCGTGACCGCCTATGCCTTCGCCAACCTCATCCTGTTCTTCAAGCCCTCCGATCCGGCCGCCAAGCCGCCGGAAGAGGGCGGCGAGACGAAGAGCTAACGAAGGCCCAGGCTCTTTTCGACAGCGATGCGCCGGATCGTCTCGTCGATCAGCATGTTGGCGATCTTCATGCGTACGGTCGCGTTGACGCGCAGATCTTCGGGCGCACGGTCGGGGTGATTTTCCCGCGCAAAGCTGCGCCGGCGGGCAAGCAGATCGTCGACGCCTTCCTTGCCATTGAGAGCCAGATCTTCGGCAACCTCTTCCGGCGCGATGCGCAGGAGATGCGGCGGTGGGGCAGGAGGCGGCTCGGCTGCGACCGGACGCTGTGGCTCCGGTGGAAGGGCGGGCGGTTCTTCATAGAGATCCAGGTAGGCTGCGGCAGCCTGCGAGCCTGAAACGAAGGTGCTGCCGGTGCCGATACCGGCAAAGCCCGATGTCAGTCCGCGGATTTCACCGGGGCCTTCGTCGTCCTTGATCTCCTGTTCGTCATCCTGCTCCGCTGCCTCGCGCGCCTCGGCCTTCAGCCTCTCCAGAACGGATTCGAAAACGGTCAGGCCGAACATGGTGTCTCCGTCGATCAGCCAGTGGAAAGCGTGCGGCTGCGTTGCAGGATCAGGTCATAAAGCAGTTTGGCGCTCGGGGGCAGCGCCCTGCCTTTAACGGAAATGAGGCTGTATGGCTTGATGTCAATCTCGAAATCGGTGTTGAGGATGCTGATTTCGCCCGCCTGAGCGCCGACATCGGCGATGAAGACCGCCATGTCGCGGGCGACAGGGGCGATGGCGTTCGAGCCGCAGACAATGGCCGTCGTCAACAGGATGGACGAGGTGTTGACCACGGTGGAGGGCAGCGCCACGCCGGCTGCGATGAACAGTTCCTCGATGCGCCGCCTGAGCAGCGTGCCCGCCGGCTGGAACACCCAGTCATAGTGCGGCAGGTCGGCAAGGCCGACGACGGGTTTTTCCGTCAGCGGGTGGCCCTTGCGCACGATGAGGCAGGCCTTTTCGATGCCGATCTCGGTGACATTGAACAGGCGCGGATTGAGGTCGTCTGGCACGCGGGCGATGATGAAATCCTGCCGGGCCGCGAGCAGTTCGTGGGCGAGCACATTGCTTGTCTCGACGCGCACGTTCACCTCGATGCCGGGATAGGCGGCACTCACCTGCTGGATGGCCGGCACGGCAAGGCTGATCGCCGGCGCCGTCACCGACCCGAGGAAGACCGAACCGCCGGTGCCGGATTTCAGCGCGGAAAGCTCGCGATCGACTTCGCGCAGCTCGAGCAGGATGGTGCGGGCGCGGCGCGCGAAGGCGCGGCCGAAAGCCGTCAGCGCGACGCCCCGCGACACGCGTTCACACAACTGGGCCTTGAGGATCGTCTCCATTTCCGTCAGCATGCGGGAGGCGGCAGGTTGCGAGATGTTCAGCGCATCGGCTGCCGCACTCACCTGGCTGTGCTCCTCGATCGCCACGATCATGCGGAGATGGCTGAGCTTCAGGCCGCTGCGCAACAGGGCGACGCCCTGAAGGTTGTCGCCATCTTCGCCTGGAAAAAGCGGCTCGTCCCGGTCATCTGGCAAGCGCATGTTTACCTCGTTTCATAAAATAATACATTTGCCTCATTGTATATCAAATCTGATATCACTTTAGAAGTTTATTGCATTTGACAGTTATGGCAATTCGTACGACGTTGCGACGATGTGCGCTGGGGTCCTTGGGAGTGGGGATCGGCGGGTTTTTCTGGCCCACCAGTCCAGGCCGTCGCCTGAAAGCGACCCCGCCCGTGCACAGAACAATGCCTGGCCGCAATTCCGGTCAGTGCGCACAAGGGAGAGACCTTTCAATGAAAATGATCACTTCGCTTCTCGCCGCCGCTGCCATCAGCGTCGCGTCGTTCGTGGCGCCGTCCTTTGCCCAGGACAAGGGCATGGTCGGCATCTCCATGCCCACCAAGACCTCGACCCGCTGGATTTCCGACGGCGAGACGATGGAAAAGCTGTTCAAGGAAGCTGGCTACACGCCGGACCTGCAGTTTGCTGACGACGATATCCCGAACCAGCTCGCCCAGATCGAAAACATGGTCACCAAGGGTGCCAAGGTTCTCGTCATCGGCGCCATCGACGGCACAACGCTGTCCGACATCCTGCAGAAGTCTGCCGATGCCGGCGTGAAGGTCATCGCCTATGACCGCCTCATCCGCGACTCGGGCAATGTCGACTACTACGCCACCTTCGACAACTTCCAGGTCGGCGTTCTGCAGGCGACCAGCCTCGTCGACGGCCTAAAGGCGAAGTTCCCGGACACCAAGCCGTGGAACGTCGAACTCTTCGGCGGTTCGCCGGACGACAACAACGCCTTCTTCTTCTATGACGGCGCAATGTCGGTCATCCAGCCGCTGATCGACAGCGGCGCGATCGTCATCAAGTCGGGCCAGACCGGCATGGAAACCGTCGGCACGCTGCGTTGGGACGGTGCCGTTGCCCAGGCCCGCATGGAAAACCTGCTCTCCTCGACCTACACCGACGGCCGCGTTGATGGCGTCCTGTCGCCCTACGATGGTCTCTCCATCGGTATCCTGTCGGCCCTGAAGGGCGTCGGCTACGGCTCGGGCGACCAGCCGATGGCCATTGTCACCGGCCAGGACGCTGAGCTGCCGTCCGTCAAGTCGATGCTTGCCGACGAGCAGTATTCGACGGTCTTCAAGGACACGCGCGAACTGGCCAAGGTCACCGTCAGCATGGTCAACGCCATCCTGGAAGGCAAGGAGCCGGAAGTGAACGACACCAAGACCTATGACAACGGCGTCAAGGTCATCCCGTCCTACCTCCTGAAGCCGGTTGCCGTCGACAAGTCCAATGCCGAGAAGATCCTCGTCACGGACTCGGCCTACTACACGGCCGACCAGCTGAAGAACTGATCGTTCTTTCCACTCTCCGGGGTTCGCGCCAAGCCGCGCGAACCCTCTTTTCTCCGGATCGCAGAGCGAATAGGCTCGGTTTACCGCCGCATGGTGGAGGACCGGCTGCTGGAAACTGATACATGAGCAAAACCCTTCTCGAAATGCGTGGCATCACGAAGACGTTCCCGGGCGTGAAAGCGCTCGACAACGTCAACCTGAAGGTCCGCGAAGGCGAGATCCACGCCCTTGTCGGCGAGAATGGCGCCGGCAAGTCCACCCTCATGAAAGTGTTGAGCGGCGTCTATCCGGCCGGCTCCTATGAGGGCGAAATCCATTTCGACGGCGAAGTCCGCCGCTTTTCCACGATCTCCGACAGCGAGCATCTGGGCATCATCATCATCCACCAGGAGCTGGCGCTCGTGCCGCTTCTGTCGATCGCTGAAAACATCTTCCTCGGCAACGAGGTGGCGACAAACGGCATCATCGACTGGAAACTGGCGTTCCGCCGCACGCAGGAACTGCTGAACAAGGTCGGCCTCAAGGAGCCGCCCGGCACGCTGATCACCGATATCGGTGTGGGCAAGCAGCAGCTTGTCGAGATCGCCAAGGCACTGTCGAAGAAGGTGCGCCTGCTCATACTCGATGAGCCGACCGCCTCGCTCAACGAGAAGGATTCCGACGCGCTCCTGAAGCTGCTGACGGAATTCCGCGCGCAAGGCATGACCTCGATCATCATCTCGCACAAGCTGAACGAGATCAAAAAGGTCGCCGACCAGATCACCATCCTGCGCGACGGCGGCACGGTCGAGACGCTCGACTGTCACAACGAGGATATTTCCGAAGACCGCATCATCAAGGGCATGGTCGGCCGCGCGATGGAAGACCGCTATCCGGCGCGCGAACCGAAGATCGGCGAGACGCTGCTGGAAGTGAAGAACTGGAACGTCTTCCACCAGCACCACCGCGACCGCCAGTTCCTGCACGATGTCAGCTTCAATGTGCGCGCCGGTGAAGTCGTCGGCATTGCCGGCCTGATGGGCGCCGGCCGCACCGAAACGGCGATGAGCATTTTCGGCAAGTCCTGGGGTCACAAGATCACCGGCGATGTGTTGATGCGCGGCAAACCCGTCGATGTCAGCACGATCCAGAAGGCGATCAAGGCCGGTCTTGCCTATGTCACCGAGGACCGCAAGCATCTCGGCCTCGTGCTGATCAACAACATCATGCACAACACGACGCTCGCCAACCTCAAGGGCGTGTCCAATGCGACGGTGATCGACAATCATCAGGAAGCCAAGGTCGCGGCGGGCTACCGCTCGAAGCTGCGCATCCGTTCGCATTCGATCTATCAGGAAGCGGTCAATCTTTCGGGCGGCAACCAGCAGAAGGTCGTGCTGTCGAAATGGCTCTTCACCAATCCCGAGGTGCTGATCCTCGATGAACCCACGCGCGGCATCGATGTCGGCGCCAAGTTCGAAATCTATACCATCATTAATCAGCTTGCCGCCGAGGGCAAGGGCATCCTGATGATCTCGTCGGAGATGCCGGAACTGCTCGGGACCTGCGATCGCATCTATGTCATGAACGAAGGACGCATCGTGGCCGAGCTCTCCAAGGCGGAAGCAAGCCAGGAATCCATCATGCGCGCCATCATGCGCTCCGGGGAGAAACACTGATGTCCACCGATACCGCGACCAAGACGACCCAGCCTTCGGTGGGAGACTACCTCAAGAAGAACATCCGCGAATATGGCCTGCTGGTCGCGCTCGTCGTGATCATGATCTTCTTCCAGGTCATCACCAACGGCGTGCTCTTCCGCCCGGTCAACATCACCAACCTGGTGCTGCAGAACTCCTTCATCGTCATCATGGCGCTCGGCATGCTGCTGATCATCGTGGCGGGGCATATCGACCTGTCGGTCGGCTCGATCGTCGCCTTCATCGGCGCCATATCGGCGATCATGCTGGTGAAATGGGGTGTGCCGGCGATCATCGTCGTACCGGCCTGTATCCTCGTCGGGGCCTTGATGGGCGCGGCGCAGGGCTATTGGGTCGCCTACCAGAAGATCCCGTCCTTCATCGTCACGCTTGCCGGCATGCTGGTCTTCCGCGGCATGACCTATGTCGTGCTCGGCGGCCGTCCGGTCGGCCCGTTCCCGAAGGACTTCCAGATCCTCTCCACGGGTTTCGTTCCGGATCTGCTGCCGCTCACCGACCCGGCGACGAGCCTCATCAAGAACTATTTCGCCCTGGTGATGATCATCCTGCTCGTCGTCTACGCGGTCTATGCGGGTCTGCGCGAGCGGCGCATGAACGCGCTGCATGAAACCGAAAACGAGCCCTTCACCTTCTTCGCGGTGCAGATGGCGATCATCGGTGCCGTGGCGGTCTTCCTCGGCTTCCAGCTTGCAACCTATCGCGGCCTGCCGAACGTGCTGGTCATCATGGGCGTGCTGATTGCGCTCTACACCTTCGTCACGACGCGCACGACGATCGGCCGGCGCATCTACGCGATGGGCGGCAATGAGAAGGCGGCGAAACTCTCGGGCATCAACACCGAGCGGCTGACCTTCTTCACCTTCGTCAACATGGGCGCGCTTGCGGCCCTGGCCGGCATGATCATCGCCGCCCGCCTCAACTCGGCAACGCCGAAGGCCGGTGTCGGCTTCGAGCTCGACGTCATCGCGGCCTGCTTCATCGGCGGCGCCTCGGCATCGGGCGGCGTGGGAAAAATCACGGGCGCGGTCATCGGCGCCTTCATCATGGGCGTCATGAACAACGGCATGTCGATCATGGGCATCGGCATCGACTACCAGCAGCTCATCAAGGGTCTGGTGCTGCTCGCTGCCGTGTTCTTCGACGTCTACAACAAGAACAAGGGCTGATCGGGTCACCGGCCAGCCATCTGGATTGCATGCGTGTTTGACGGGCTGCCTGAGGCGGCCGGTGTGGTGGCGTCCGTCCACCGCAGGTGCGGAGCCTTGGCGCAAGCCGGCTCCAGGAAGGACGAGGAAATGCTGATTTCGCAGGTAGCAAATACCGACGGTTCGATCACCGTGGTCGTGCGGGAAGAGGGCGGTGCCGGCCGCGCGGTCAAGGGTGCCGGCAGCGTCTATGCGCTTGCCATGGAGGCGGCCAATGGCGGCCAGTCGCTGAAAGCGGTCATCGATGCCAAGGGGCTTGGTGATGCGGTCGATCTGGAGGAGGCCTATGCGGCCGGCCGCCTGCTGTCGCCGATCACCCATCCGGATGCCGCGCATCTGCATCTGACCGGTACGGGCCTTACCCATCTCGGCTCCGCCGCGACGCGCGATTCCATGCACAAGAAGACCTCGGAAGCGGCCGAAGAGACGCTGACGGATTCGATGAAGATGTTCCGCATGGGTCTCGAAAACGGCAAGCCGAAGGCCGGCGAAAAGGGCGTGCAGCCGGAATGGTTCTACAAGGGCAATGGCAGCCAGGCCGTCGCACCGGGTGCAGCCTTGACGTCGCCCTCCTTTGCGCTTGATGGCGGCGAAGAGCCGGAAATGGCCGGCATCTACATCATCGCCACCGACGGTTCGCCGTTCCGTATCGGCTTTGCCGTCTCGAATGAGTTCTCCGACCATGTGACGGAGCGCATCAACTATCTCTATCTCGCCCATTCCAAGCTGCGCCAGGCGAGCTTCGGCCCGGAAATCCGCGTGGGCGCGGCGCCGGACGATATCCGCGGCTTCTCGCGCATCCTGCGTGGCGGCAAAGTTCTCTGGGAAAAGCCCTTCGTCTCGGGCGAAGCGAACATGTCCCATACCTTCGCCAACCTCGAATACCATCATTTCAAGTACGGCCTGTTCCGCGCGCCGGGCGATATCCACGTGCATATGTTCGGCACCGCGACGCTGTCGTTCGGTGACGGCATCCGCACGGAGGCGGGCGATGTGTTCGAGATCGGCGCGGATGGTTTCGGTCTGCCGCTGCGCAACCCGCTGGCCATCGCCAAGGAAGAAGAGATCGAAATCCGCCAATTGTAATGGATGTGCCGCCTTCGGGCGGTGCGCGACAGACAGGAGGCTCGAGAGCCCATGACCATCCACCAGAACCTGATTGCCGGCGAATGGGTCGGCTCGGACGCGATCCGCAACATCAACCCGTCGAATACCGACGACGTGGTGGGCGAATATGCCCGCGCCTCCGTCGAGGACACCAAGGCGGCGATTGCGGCGGCGAAGGCGGCCTTCCCGGCCTGGTCGCGCTCCGGCATCCTCGAGCGTCACGCGATCCTGCGGAAAACCGCCGACGAGATCCTTGCCCGCAAGGACGAGCTTGGCCGCCTGCTGTCACGCGAAGAGGGCAAGACGCTGGCCGAAGGAATCGGCGAGACCGTGCGCGCCGGCCAGATCTTTGATTTCTTCGCCGGTGAGTGTCTGCGCCTTGCCGGCGAGGTGCTGCCGTCGGTGCGCCCGAATATCGGCGTCGAGATCACCCGCGAGCCGGTTGGCGTCGTCGGCATCATCACGCCGTGGAATTTCCCGATCGCCATTCCCGCCTGGAAGATCGCGCCGGCGCTTTGTTACGGCAATACGGTGGTCTTCAAGCCGGCCGAACTGGTGCCCGGCTGTTCCTGGGCGATCGTCGATATCCTCGTGCGCGCCGGCCTGCCGAAGGGGGTGTTGAACCTCGTCATGGGCAAGGGTTCGGTCGTCGGCCAGACCATGCTCGACAGCCCCGACGTGCATGCCATCACGTTTACCGGCTCGACAGGCACGGGCAAACGTGTGGCCTCCGCTTCCGTCGAACATAACCGCAAATACCAGCTCGAAATGGGCGGCAAGAACCCCTTCGTCGTGCTCGACGATGCGGACCTCACCGTCGCCGTCGAGGCTGCAGTCAATTCGGCCTTCTTCTCGACGGGCCAGCGCTGCACGGCCTCCTCGCGCGTCATCGTCACAGAAGGCATCCACGACAGGTTCGTCGCCGCCGTCGGTGAACGCTTGAAGAGCGTCGTCGTTGATGATGCCCTGAAGGCCGGCACCCATATCGGTCCGGTGGTCGACGAGAGCCAGCTCAAGCAGGACACGGACTATATCGAGATCGGCAGACAAGAGGGTGCAAAACTCGCCTTCGGCGGCGAGCTTCTGAAGCGCGACACGCCCGGCTTCTATCTGGCGCCCGCGCTCTTCACCGAGGCGACGAACGACATGCGTATCTCGCGCGAAGAGATTTTCGGCCCGGTCGCCGCCGTCATCCGCGTCAAGGATTATGAGGAGGCGCTTGCCGTCGCCAACCACACGCCGTTCGGCCTGTCCTCCGGCATCGCGACGACGAGCCTGAAGCACGCGACGCATTTCAAGCGCAATGCCGAAGCCGGCATGGTGATGGTCAATCTGCCGACGGCGGGCGTCGATTTCCATGTGCCCTTTGGCGGCCGCAAGGGCTCGTCGCATGGTTCGCGCGAGCAGGGACGATACGCCAACGAATTCTACACAACCGTCAAGACCGCCTACACCCTGGCGTGAGACAAAGGCCGTCCGGCTTTTGCGGGCGGTCCCTTGAAGGACTGGAAAGATGACGAAGAAAGCGGAATGGCCGCGCAGGCTGAGATCGCAGGAATGGTACGGCGGCACCAGCCGCGACGTGATCTATCACCGTGGCTGGATGAAGAACCAGGGCTATCCGCACGATCTGTTCGACGGGCGCCCTGTCATCGGCATCCTCAACACCTGGTCGGATATGACGCCGTGCAACGGCCATCTGCGCGAGCTTGCCGAAAAGGTGAAGGCCGGCATCTGGGAAGCGGGCGGTTTCCCGATGGAAGTGCCGGTCTTCTCGGCCTCCGAAAACACCTTCCGCCCGACGGCGATGATGTACCGCAACCTCGCGGCACTGGCGATTGAGGAAACCATTCGCGGCCAGCCGATGGATGGCTGTGTGCTGATGGTCGGCTGCGACAAGACCACGCCGTCGCTGATCATGGCGGCCGCCTCGGTCGACCTGCCGTCGATCGTCGTTACCGGCGGCCCGATGCTGAACGGGTACTTCCGTGGCGAGCGCGTCGGTTCCGGCACGCATCTGTGGAAGTTCTCCGAAATGGTGAAGGCCGGCGAGATGACGCAGGCCGAATTCCTTGAGGCCGAAGCCTCGATGAGCCGGTCGTCGGGTACCTGCAACACCATGGGGACGGCCTCCACCATGGCGTCGATGGCCGAAGCGCTCGGCATGGCTCTGTCCGGCAATGCCGCCATCCCGGGCGTCGATTCCCGCCGCAAGGTTATGGCGCAGCTCACCGGCCGGCGCATCGTGCAGATGGTCAAGGACGACCTGAAGCCGTCCGACATCATGACGAAGCAGGCCTTCGAGAACGCCATCCGCACCAATGCGGCGATCGGTGGATCGACCAACGCGGTCATCCATCTGCTTGCCATGGCCGGCCGCGTCGGTATCGACCTGACGCTGGACGATTGGGACCGTTGCGGCCGCGACGTGCCGACCATCGTCAACCTGATGCCGTCGGGCAAGTACCTGATGGAAGAGTTCTTCTATGCCGGCGGTCTGCCCGTCGTGCTGAAGCGTCTCGGCGAAGCCGGCCTCTTGCACAAGGATGCGATCACGGTGTCCGGCGAAACCGTCTGGGACGAGGTCAAGGACGTCGTCAACTGGAACGAGGACGTCATCCTGCCCGCGGAAAAGGCGCTGACGCAGTCGGGTGGCATCGTCGTCGTGCGCGGCAATCTTGCGCCGAAGGGGGCGGTGCTGAAGCCGTCCGCCGCCTCGCCGCACCTGCTGACGCATCGCGGTCGTGCTGTGGTGTTCGAGGATATCGACGACTACAAGGCCAAGATCAACGACGACAGTCTCGATATCGACGAGACCTGCGTCATGGTCATGAAGAACTGTGGGCCGAAGGGTTATCCGGGCATGGCGGAGGTCGGCAATATGGGTCTTCCTCCGAAAGTGCTGAAGAAGGGCATCACCGACATGGTGCGCATCTCCGATGCACGCATGTCAGGCACCGCCTACGGTACTGTCGTGCTGCACACCTCGCCGGAAGCCGCCGTCGGTGGTCCGCTCGCGGTCGTGAAGAACGGCGACATGATCGAGCTGGACGTGCCGAACCGCCGCCTGCATCTCGATATTTCCGAGGAGGAACTGGCAAGCCGGCTCGCCGCGTGGAAACCGAATCACGACCTGCCGACGTCGGGTTATGCCTGGCTGCACCAGCAGCACGTTCAGGGCGCTGATACCGGGGCCGACCTCGACTTCCTCAAGGGCTGCCGCGGCAGCGCGGTCGGCAAGGACAGCCACTGAACTTTTCCGGGCGCGGCGATCCTGCCGTGCCCGGATTTGCTTCGTTTCAGCACAGATTCTTCTGCTTGCCGGACGCAGTGCAATCTTTCCTTTTCCTTCATACAGGATCAGGTGGAACCGCGGCCATCCACTCAACCTTCCATTTTGCGATACCGGTCCACTCCCGGGCTGGTCGCTGAATGGGAGGTTTCCATGTTCAGGTCATCAAACAGCCTATCGATTTCCACGCTTTCAGCAGCCGTGCTGGCCGCGGCGGTTCTCTTCCTGCCGGCGCATGCGGCGGAGCGCGGCAAGCGGGATGGTCTCGGCCTTGGCGTCGGTGTCAGCGTCGGCAACGTGAGAGCCGGTGTTGATACCCGGGTCGGTGGCAGCAGGGGGCTGGTCGACGCGAAGGTGGGGGCGAGGGTTGGTGGCGCGAATGGCTTGCGGGCCGGCGCCAAGGCTAATGTCGGTGGCGCCCGCGGTCTTGCCGATGCGGATGTGAAGGCAGCGCTCGGCGGTCGCAACGGCGTGAATGCGCGCGCGAAGGCCAATGTCGGCGGCGCCAACGGACTTGCGGATGCGGATGTGCGGGCAACGGTCGGCGGCCGCAATGGTCTTTCGGCGGATATCGACGCAACAGTCGGTGGCCGTGACCTGGTCGATGTCGGCGTGGATGTCAGCATTGGTGATGACGACGTGGTCACCCGGCCGGATCGTGTCGATCCGCGGCCGCACAATCCGGGTGATGATGACGGCCGCGTGGCGCCGGACGCTGATGGCGTCGTGCAGGAATTCACGCAGCTCCCGGGCAGTGAGCGCCTTCAGCTCATCAAACGCTGCCGCAGCGTCAATGGCGGTGGCTATGATGCGGCGCTGGTGAAACTTTGCCGTCTGCTGGAGACGGCTTCGCGATGAGGCAATAGCTGGGGGCGGCGGCCATGTCCGCCGCTGTCAGCTCTGGCTTTGTGATTGGCTCTGTCCAGCCGGTGCGACGGTTATGGACACGCTCATCGTTTCCGCGGCCGTGCCCATCACCATGCCGGACACGGGCGCCGCATCCTTGTAGTCCAGGCCGGTCGACAGCCGGACATAGCGGCCGTCCGGGCAGATATTGTTCGCCGCGTCGAAACCGACCCAGCCGAGGCCCTGAAGATGGACTTCTGCCCAGGCATGGCTTGCCGTCTGCTCGGGGGTTTCCATCAGCAGGTAGCCCGAGACATAACGGGCCGGGATGCCGAGATAGCGCGCCGCGGACAGAAGGATATGCGCGTGATCCTGGCAGACGCCGTGCTTCATCTCGAGCGCGTGCTCGGCGGTCGTTTCCGACCCGGTCTCACCCGGCTTGTAGGCGACGGTGGCGTGGATCGCTCCCATCAGGTCATGCATGCGGGCAAGCTCGTTATCGCCGCTGGATGCTTTCGCAAATTCCCGGATGAGCTTTCCGGGTTTGGTCAGCGGCGTCTCGCGCAGATAGAGCCAGAGCGGCACGAAGCCCTGGTGCGGGCCGAACACGCCGGCCCGATCCTCGGTATCCACCTCGCCTTCGGCGACGATGCGGATCGACACCTGTTCGGCATTGGTGCTGACAAGATCGACATGGTTGCCGAAATGGTCGGTGTAGCCCGCTTCCAGGCGCGCGCCGTGCACCGTGGTTTTCCACGCGCGCACGATCTGTCCCGGCTGGCTCTTCGGCGTCAGCCGCAGCCGTTGAAGCGAATATTGCACCGGATCGTCGTAGTGATATTCGGTCGTGTGGCTGATCTTCAGTCGCATGGTCGCCCCCGTACCAGCCCTATCGATAGAAGCGGTAGCCTTCGGAGATTTCCTCTCCGAGGCGGTTGTTGTGCACGATGAACTCCTCGATGAACTCGTGCAGCCCCTGTTCCATGATGTCATCCATGGTGCGGCTCCTGAGCAGCATCAGCGTGGCGGACGCCGTCTCGTGCGCTGCATGGTTGTCGCCGTAGAGCTTGGCAAGATAGCCGAGGTTGCTGACGATCTTGTCGTAGCTGTAGCCGAGCGAGCGCGGCATGCGATCGTTGAGGATCAGGAAGTCGGCGATGTTGGCCGGCGAATAGTCGCCGTCATAGACCCAGCTATAGGAGCGGTGCGCCGAAACCGAGCGCAGGATCGATTCCCACTGCTTGTTGTCGAGCGACGAGCCCACCTTGGCGATCGCCGGCAGCAGCACGTAGTACTTCACGTCGAGAATGCGCGCGGTATTGTCCGCCCGCTCGATGAAGGTGCCGATACGCGAGAAGTTGTAGATGTCGTCGCGCAGCATCGTGCCGTGGAAGGCACCGCGGATGAGGGCGGTGCAGCGCTTGATCGTACCGATCACCTCCGGCATATCGGCGGGCTTCACGCGTTTGGAGAGCGCCAGCTTCAACTCGATCCAGCACTCGTTCGTCGCTTCCCAGGTTTCCCGGGTCAGGGCCGTGCGCACCATGCGGGCATTGTTGCGCGCAAAATCGATGCAGGACATGACGCTCGACGGATTGGCCCGGTCGCGCAGCAGGTAGTCGATGGCGTCGGCGCTCGTCAGCTTCTCGTGCACCTCGTCGAAGTCCTCGCGCACGCCCGCACTTTGCAGCACGCCGTCCCAGTCCTCGTCGGTGGAGCCGCTGCGCGTCAGCGCCATGCGCAGGCCCGCATCGATCAGGCGGGCGATGTTTTCAGCCCGCTCGATATAGCGGAACATCCAGTAAAGGCCGTTGGCAGTTCTTCCCAGCATCGGCATCAGTCCTCCAGTACCCAGGTGTCCTTCGTGCCGCCGCCCTGGCTGGAGTTCACCACCAGCGAGCCTTCTTTCAGCGCCACGCGGGTCAACCCGCCCGGAATGATCTGTACCTTGTCGGAAACGAGCACGTAGGGCCGAAGGTCGACGTGCCGGGGCGCGATGCCCTTGTTGACGAGGATAGGGACTGTGGAGAGCGACAGCGTCGGCTGCGCGATGTAGTTCGACGGCCGGGCCTTCAGCTTTTCGGCAAAGGCGGCGCATTCCTTCTTGGACGCGGTCGGACCGACGAGCATGCCATAGCCGCCCGAACCGTGCACTTCCTTGACGACGAGTTCACTCAGATGCTCGAGCACGTATTTGAGGCTGTCTTCCTCCGAGCAGCGCCAGGTCGGCACGTTTTCCAGGAGCGCCTTGCGGCCGGTATAGAACTCGACGATCTCTGGCATGTAGGAATAGATCGCTTTGTCGTCGGAAATGCCCGTACCCGGAGCATTGGCAATCGTGATGTTGCCGGCCTTGTAGACATCCATGATGCCCGGAATGCCAAGCGCCGAATCCGGCCGGAAGGTGAGGGGATCGAGGAAGTCGTCGTCGACGCGGCGGTAGAGCACGTCGATCGCCTCGTAGCCGCGGGTCGTGCGCATCTTCACCTTGCCGTCGACGACGCGCAGGTCCGAGCCTTCGACCAGTTCCACGCCCATCATGTCGGCGAGGAAGGAATGTTCGTAATAGGCGGAGTTGAAGATGCCGGGCGTCAATACGGCGACGCGCGGCTTGCCGGAACAGCCGGGCGGTGCAAGTGACGCGAGGCTCTGGCGCAGCGTCTTCGGATAGTCTTCCACCGGGCGCACCTTGTTCAGGTGGAACAGCTCGGGGAACATCTGCATCATGGTTTCCCGGTTTTCCAGCATGTAGCTGACGCCGGAAGGCGTGCGGGCATTGTCTTCAAGCACATAGAACTGGTCTTCGCCGGTGCGCACGATGTCGGTGCCGACGATGTGGGTATAGACGCCGCCCGGCGGCTTGAAGCCGATCATTTGCGGCAGGAAGGCGACGTTGCGCTCGATGAGCTCACGCGGCACGCGGCCGGCCTTGATGATTTCCTGCTTGTGGTAGATGTCGTCGAGGAAGGCGTTGAGGGCGATGACCCGCTGTTCGATGCCCTGGGCGAGCTTGCGCCATTCGCGGCCGGAAATGATGCGGGGGATGATATCGAAGGGGATGAGTTTTTCAGAACTGTCTTCGTGTCCGTAGACTGCGAAGGTGATGCCGGTTTTTCGGAAGAGGTTTTCGGCGTCCCTTGATTTGGCGATCAGGCGAGCCCGATCCTGTCCTTCGTACCATTCATGGTAGTTTTCATATGGCTGCCGCGGGTTGGTATCCGCGTTCATCATTTCATCAAATGCCAAAGGCGTGTTCCCCATTTTTCGCCATTTGAGTACAACATCAGAGGCAATGCAAGAACCATGCTCAATTAGCGGGAAAGAATTCTCACACCGCTTTGAATGTCATGAAACCGGCCGTGGCGACGGTTTTTTGCGGCAGGTCCTACACCGGCGAAGAGAGTGCCAGACCCGGCCTGCCGAAAAGATAGGCAGGTGCCGAAAGCATGGTCGGCGCGCCTTCCGCTGAACCTAAGCATCAAGGAAATTCCTTTGACCATCATGATGGCAGCGCCTATCGCTCGCGCACTGCTTGTCATCCTGCCGGAAGTCCGATGTCCCTTGATCGCCTGGCTCCGGCCATCTTCGTCCTGCTCTGGTCCACCGGCTGGGTCGTCGCCAAATACGCCACCTTCGTGTCCGAGCCGCTGACCTTTCTCGGCATCCGCTACCTGACGGCGGCCATTCTCTTCACCGGGTTCTGTCTCGTCACCCGTGCCGTCTGGCCGCGTGACAGGCGCACCATCATGCATGCCATTGTCTCGGGCGCCTTCCTGCACGGCATCTATCTCGGTGCTGTCTGGTGGGCGATCGGGCAGGGGGTGCCGGCGGCCCTGTCGTCGATCATCGCGGCCCTCCAGCCGTTGATGACAGCTTTGGTCGCTCCCTTCTTCATCGGCGAGCGGCTGAGCGGCACGCAGAAGATCGGCCTCGGCCTCGGCTTTCTGGGCGTGTTGCTCGCCGTGCTGCCGAAATTCTTCGGCCATGGCGCGGACGCAATTCCGGTCTTCGCCATCGTCGTCAACATGCTGGGCATGGCCGCCGTCACCTACGGCACGATCTATCAGAAGCAATATCTGCCGACCGGCGACATCCGCGCCATCGCGACCCTGCAATATATCGGCGCGCTGATCGTCACGGTGCCTTTCGCGCTCGCCCTGGAAAACCTGCATGTCGATTTCGGCTTCGCCTTTGTCGCGCTGCTCGCCTGGTCGGTGCTCGGCATTTCGATGGGCGCGATCCTGCTGCTGCTGTATCTGTTGCGGCGCGGGCAGGTTTCGCGCGCCGCCTCGCTCATCTATCTCGTGCCACCCATCGCCGCCCTCCAGGCCGCCGCCGTCTTCGGCGAGGAGCTGACGATGCCGATGATCGTCGGCACGCTGATCGTTGTGGTCGGCGTTTACCTCACCAACCGCAAGGACCCGGCGCCGGCGGAGTGAGCAAACGAAAACGGCGGGCCGAAGCCCGCCGTTTCCTCATTCGACTTGGTGATGATTATGCCTGTTCGCGGCGCTGGCCTTCCGAACGGCGCGGCTTGCCGTTGTGGTTCGGACGACCCTGGCCGTTGCCGCCACCGTGGTTGCGGTTCTGGCGCTCGCCCTGCTTCTGCGGCGGGCGACCACCGTGCGGGCGCTTGCCGGCGCCCGGTGCGCCGCCATCGGCCTGCGCACCCTCGCCGAAAGGCTTGCGCGGCGGACGCTGGCCTGCGCGGCCCTGGCTGGCGCGATGGCCACTACCGCTGCGCGGCTTGCGCGACTTGCCACCGGGGCCTGCCGTGATGACGGCCGGTGCTTCGCCGCTGGCAACGGTGATCTGGATGCCCATCAGCCTTTCGATGTCGCGCAGCAAGTGTGCTTCGTCCGGCGTGCAGAAGGCGATCGCGATGCCGTCGCGGCCGTTGCGGGCCGTGCGGCCGATACGGTGCACATAGGCGTCCGGCACTTCCGGCAGGTCGTAGTTGTAGACGTGCGTGACGCCCGGAATGTCGATGCCGCGGGCGGCGACGTCGGTCGCGACGAGAACGCGGATTTCGCCATCACGGAAAGCCTTGAGGGCGCGCTCGCGCTGGCCCTGGCTCTTGTTGCCATGGATCGAGGCAGCCTTGAAGCCGATATGGTCGAGGTGCTTCATCAGCTTCTCCGCACCATGCTTGGTGCGCGAGAAGACGAGCGACAGGCCATCCGGATTGTCGGTCAGCGTCTTGCGCAGGATCTGTGCCTTCTGGTCCTTGCCCGGAACATGGTGGACATACTGCTCCACCTTGTCGGCCGCCTTGCCGGGCGGAGAGACTTCGACCTTCTTCGGGTTGACGAGGTATTCGCCGGCAAGCTCGGCGATCAGCTTCGGCATGGTGGCCGAGAAGAGCAGCGTCTGGCGGTTCTTCGGCACCATCTTGGAGATCTTGCGCAGGTCGTGGATGAAGCCGAGGTCGAGCATCTGGTCGGCTTCGTCGAGCACGAGGTAGCGGGCCTGCGTCAGCGTCACGGCCTTGCGGGCGACGAGGTCGAGCAGGCGGCCGGGCGTGGCGACGAGGATATCGGTGCCGCGGGAAAGCATTTCCGACTGCTTGTTGATGGACGCGCCGCCGACGACGGTGACGACACGCAGCGGGGTCTTCTTGACGAAGCCGCGCAGGTTGTCGGCGATCTGGTTCACCAGTTCGCGGGTCGGGGCGAGAATGAGGGCGCGGATGTTGCGCGGGTCGGGACGGCGCGGATCAGCCAGCAGCTTTTCGATCATCGGCAGGCCGAAGGCGGCCGTCTTGCCGGTGCCGGTCTGGGCGAGGCCGATCAGGTCGGAGCCTTCCATGACAAGCGGAATGGCCTTTTCCTGGATGGGGGTAGCGGTGGCGAAACCGAGGGTGGAAAGGGTATCGACAATGGTCTTCGAGAGGCCGAGGTCGTGAAAAGTGGTCAAGTGCATACCTTTCGGGGCGCCAAACGCAATTGCCCGGAACGCACCATGCGTTTCCGGTTTCGTTCGGCGTCAAGAACCCCGCGTGAATTGGGAACTTGTGGGTTGGTTGGCAGTCGTCTGCGCAGTCATCCGCAAATGGGAGGCGGATCGTCTCTTGCGCTAGTCCTTCTTAGCATCCCGTTGCAGGGACGTCGGTGGCTCGCTCACGCGGCGGCCGAAGGGCGACGCTGGGGGTCATGTCGTTGTTTTGCGGTAAAAAGTCAAGCCCTAGTTTTCGCAGGTGCGAAAGGATGAGGCGTCAATCCATGTGCAGTTCGAAGTCGAGGGACGCCGAAACCCTGCCGTTGATGAGGATATCGATGCGGTGCGTGCCGGGATAGTAGACGCGCGTGGTTATCGCGCGGATGGCATGGTCCCTGTCGATCGATTGGCGCCCGCCGGCCGCCAGGTCCAGCGTCTTCCACTTGAACACTTTCGGCGCCAGCGTGCCGTTCGCCTTCACATGATGGATCGCGTAGTCGATCATCAGCCGCTGCGGTTCCGCGTCCTCGTTGCTCACGTTGATGGAGAAGCCGAGTTTGTCGCCGAAGGTGACGACGGGAGTCGTGACGATCAGCAACGTCTCGATGCCGCGCGCGGCAGCAAAGCCGAAATTGGCGAGCGCCTTGGCATCGCCCTTCTTCAGCAGCGTGCGCGAGGCATGCCGCAGCAATTGCCGCCGCTCGCTGGAGGCGCCTTCGATATGGCGTTCGACGAAATCCGCCACCAGCGCCGGGTGATCCTTGGCGATGTCGTTGAGGCTGTTGGCGACGGAGCGGCGCACATAATCCTCCGGGTCGTCGAGCAGGGCGACGAGGATCGGCAGGATCGGCTGTGGGTCCTTGACGAGCGCCGGCAGGCGCATCGCCCAGGGCAGGCGCGGACGGGTGCCTTCGCTGGCAAGCCGGCGGACGTGATGATTGGCGTCGGTGGTCCAGCCGGAGATTTCGGCAAGCGCGCGGTCTTGCTCGGCATGTACGAGCCGGCGGATACCGAACTCCGCCGTGAAATGCGGCGTCAGCGCTTTCAGCAGAGCGAGCGACAGGTCGAAATGACCAAGGCCATGCTGGGAGACGAACTGGTTGACCGGCAGCAGCGCCCAGCCGGTAAGGCCCGGCTTGTCGCCGGTCGGCAGGGCTTGTCGCAGGATGTTTGCCGCAACGGCATAGTCGGCGGGCAGTGTTTCGGTCAGCGCATCGCGGATCCGTTCCGACCGCTGCATCAATTCCAGCGCCTCCATGCCATCGGTGGCAAGGCGGCTGAAGCGGGTAGCGTCGAAGTCCGGCGCAGCGACCGAAATGTGGCTTGCCATGTCCGTCACCAGTCCGGGGTGCAGCAAATTTTTCAACGGTTCAGCCACGGGTTTCTCCAGTCGTTTGCGGCACCCTAGCGAGCCTTGCGGGCGCGGCGATAGGGGCGGACATGCCTTTCCAACAGCTTCGTGATGTTCGCCACCCGGAACATGCGAGCGGCCTGTTGCGTTCGATCAACGTGCATCCTGCCACATTACTGTTGGATGTTGACCGACGCAGATTCGTTTCTGCGCATCCGCAATCTCGCTACGGGAGTGAAACATGACCGCTACGACTTGGATTCTCGCCGCCGACGGCAATCAGGCCCGCTTGCTCAAGGGGGTAAACCTGTTGATCGATGGCCAGCAGAGCCCGGAGCAGGAAGTCTTTCGCTGGGAGCCGAAAAAGGCGCAGGACATCATGGCCGACAAGCCCGGCCGCAGCCACTCCTCCGTCGGTCGCGGTCGTTCCGCCATGGAATATTCGAGCGATCCGGTGCGGGAAGAACAGCAGAAGTTCACCGCCGAAGTCGCCGGCCGCATCGATGACTACGCCGCCGAAGGCGCCTTCGACCGTCTCGTCGTGTGTGCGGCACCCCAGACGCTCGGCGACCTGCGCACGAAACTTTCCGACAAGTCGCGCACGCTGACCATGGCCGAGATCGACAAGAACTTTTCCAACCTGCCGACGGAGAAGCTGATTTCCTCCGTCCGCTCGATCATGTTCGATGCTTAACCCTTAAAAGTCGGTCGGAACGCCGCCCTCTTCCTTGCGCTTGGCGACGAACGCATCCAGTTCGTCCTCGATTGCCGGGTCGAGCGGCGGCTTTTCGTAGCTGTTGAGCTTTTCCTTGAAGACCCGGTTGGCGTGGTCGTAGGTCGTCGGGCGCCCGGCTTCGGTCCAGGTTTCGAAGTTTCGCCAATCCGACAGGATCGGTGAATAGAAGGCGGTTTCGTAGCGCGCCAGCGTGTGCGGCGTGCCGAAGAAATGGCCACCGGGACCGACATCGCGCACGGCATCCAGCCCGAGCGCATCGGCGCTGACATCGAGCGGCGTCAGGTATTCCGCCACCATCTGCAGCATGTCGACATCGAGGATGAATTTTTCGAACGAGGCCGTCAGGCCGCCCTCGCTCCAACCCGCCGAATGCATGATGAAATTGCCGCCGCCCTGGGTCAGCGCCCACAGCGAGAAGGCGGATTCGTATGCCGCCTGCGCATCGAGCGTGTTGGAGGCATTGGTGTTCGAGGTACGGTAGGGAATGTTGTATTTCCGGGCGAGCTGGCCGCCGGCCACCACCGCCTTCATATATTCCGGCGTGCCGAAGGCCGGCGCCCCCGTCTTCATGTCGACATTGGAGGTGAAGCCGCCATACATCACCGGCGCGCCCCGCCGCACCATCTGAGTGAAGGCGATACCGGCCAGCGCCTCGGCATTCTGCTGTACCACGGCGCCGGCGATCGTCACGGGCGCCATCGCGCCGGCCAGCGTGAACGGCGTCACCACCACGACTTGGTTGCGCGAGGACATTTCGATGATGCCTTGCAGCATGGGGCCATCGAGGCGGAGCGGCGACGAGGTGTTGATGATGGTGAAGAGCGAGGGTTCGCGCTCCATCTGCTCCATCGAAATGCCACGGCCGATGCGGGCAATCTCGATGCCGTCGATGTTGCGCTGTTTTCCCAGCGAATAGACGTGAAAGACCTTGTCGGTCAGCTTCACCATATCCGAAAGGCAGTCGAGATGGCGCACAGACGCGTGGATGTCGACGGGCTCGACCGGGTAGCCACCGGTGGTGTGGATGACGTCATAGGATTGCGCCAGCTTCACCAGCTTGCGGAAATCCTCCTGATTGCCGGCGCGTCGGCCGCCGTCGCGATCGGCGACGAAAGGGGCGGAGGCGATCTGCGCGAAAACCAGGTTGTTGCCGCCGATCTCCACGTTGCGCACCGGGTTGCGGGCATGCAGGGTGAAGGCTGGCGGCACGGAGGCCATCATATCGAGGATGAGGCCACGGTCGAAACGCACGCGGTCGGTACCGGGCGTCACGTCCGCGCCAGCGGCCTTCATGCGTTCGCGTGCCTCCGGCAGGATGACGTCCATGCCGATCTCTTCGAGGATGGTCAGTGACGCCTGGTGCACGGCTTCCAGAGCATCCTCCGACAGCACGGTGGACTTGGCGGTCGTGTTGACGAGATTGAGATATTTCGACGTGGCAGGCGCGCGGCGGGTGCGCTCGGCACCCCGCCCGCCACCGCGTCGCCGGCGTTCGACCGGCGTGTCGGCGGCGTCCGCCTCCGGTTGTTCGAGGTGATTTTCGAGTTTGATCACGTCGCCCATGTGCAGTGCAGCCCCGGTCTGGTTTGCCTTCATTTCTTTTCGCACATCCTGCGACGCCATGGCCCATCATTTGCGACAGGGAAGTGCTCTCTCGGATAAGCGACCTGCATGCGGCATTTCCGGCAACGAACTTTTAACCATCCGTTCAAGGATTGCTGGTACTCCCCAAGGGGTACGAATCCCTCCTTCTGTCCCGCTTCGGGGAGTACATGGCGTGGCTGAATCTCAAGACGAATTGCTGGTGGCGGCCTGTGCGCGCGTTTGCGAACACCCGTACCCAGCTTACGTCAAGAGCAGCGAATTGCGCTATCTCGCGGTGAACGAAGCCTATGCGCGCCTTTTCGATCACCGGCCCTCCGAGATGGTCGGCCTGCGCAGCGACGAGGTGGGCGAGCCGCTTGGCCATGGCGACCGGGACGACCCCGAGCGCCGCTGTCTGATCTTCGGCAATCCCGAGCGCGCCCGTTACGTCCATCCCTTCGGCAGCGGCAGCTTCGATATTGCACTGAAGCGTGAACGGATTTCCCACACGCTGTCCATTCTCATCGGCCTGTTCACCCCCTCGATCGAGGCATTGGCAACGACGGTGCGCGGCGTCGCGAACGGCAATGGCGACCCGCCACAGGTCGCGAACTTCGCGTCCGTCGGCCGGGCCGCGACGAACGAGACGCATGCCGTTGCTCCGATCGAAGACGCGCTCGATACGCTCGGCGCGGGTATTGCCGTCTTCGGCGCGGACAACCGGCTGAATTATGCCAATGCGGGCATGCGGGAATTCTACCGGGTGCTCATTGGCGACTTGGCAGAGGGGCCGGTCAGCCTTGCAACCGTGGTCGAGGCGCTGCACGACTTCGAGGTCGGGCACAAGCCACAGGCCGAGCGCGAGCGCTGGACGGCCGCCCGGCTCGCCAGCTACGACCTGCCACTCTACGAATCCGCCGCCCGCCACCCCGCCGGCGGCTGGACGCGTCTCGTCACGCAGCGCCGACCGGATGGCGTGCTGGTCGCGTTGCGTCTTGACGCGACGGCGCTCAAGGAGAGCGAGGGGCAGTTGAAGCAGCACGCGCAGGAGATCAGCCTCTACCGCGCGCTGCTTGATGAACTGCCGGTCGCCAGCTTCATGCGCGACGAAAACCAGCGCATGATCTTTGCCAACCGCGCCTATGTCGAGATGACGGGACGGCAGCCGGAACAGTTGCTCGGCCTCACCACGCTTGAAATGTATCCCGAGCAGGGAGAGGAATTCCACCAGCAGAACCAGTTCGTGCTCGACACCGGGGAACTGCTGGAATCCGAAATCGAGTACCTTCGCCCCGACGGCTCCGTACTGCCGACGATCTCGCGGCTCTATCGCGTCACGACGCTCGATGAAAAGAGCTACCTGATCGGCTCGATCACCGACACGACCGTGCTGAAGAAGCGCGAGGCGCAGTTGATCGAGGCGCAGCGTCAGGCCGAAGCCGCACGCTCCGACCTTGAAAGTGTCGTCGAGTCGCTTCCGGTCGGGATCGTCGTGGTCGATGAGGACGGTCTCATCGAACTGGTCAATGGCGCCTTCGAAACCCTTTGGGATGGTGCGCTGCCGCCGATGAAGGGACAGCCTCTCGGCGCCCTTCTCGCCTTTCAGCAGGCGCAGGGCGGCGTTTGCGGCGAGGGCGGCCCCGACACCGAAGGTTCCGAGCAGTGCCTTGCCGGCATCCGGGCCGGCGAGATGCCGGTGCGCGAGGTTGCCTATGCCAACGGGCGGGCGGTGATCGAAGCCGGCTGCGCGATTTCCGGCGGCCGCTGCCTGCTGACCTATATCGACATCACCGAGCGACGCGAGCGCGAGCGCGAAGTGCTGCAAGCCCGCAGCGCGCTCGAGGATGTCGGCACGCTGATGAAGGACGCCGTGTCCTCGATGAGCCAGGGCCTGCTGATCATCGAAGACGACAGGGTGGTGCTTTCGAACGAGGCGCTGTCCACCATGATCGCCATGCCGGCGCACCTGCTGCAATCCGGTGCGCTGATCAAGGATGTTCTCCAGAGCTGCGTCGATCGCAAGATCGCCGGCTTCGCCGACGAGGCGCCCGTCGATGCAAGCGCGTTCGGAAAAATCCTCTTCACGGGCAAGCCGGCGACGCTGACCGTGTTCAGCGGTTACCAGCGCTGGCTGCGGCTCGATGTGACGCCGACGGGCCGCGGGCGCTCTGTCATGGTGTTCTCCGATATCACCGATCTGAAGAACCGCGAGGACGAATTGCGCCGGCTCGTCACGCGGGCCGAGACGGCCGACAAGGCGAAGTCGGAATTCCTGGCCAATATGAGCCACGAAATCCGCACACCGATGAATGGTGTGCTCGGCATGGCCGAGTTGCTGGCCAAGTCCAACCTCGACACGCGCCAGAAGACCTTCATCGACATCATGGTGAAGTCCGGCAACGCGCTCTTGACCATCATCAACGACATTCTCGATTTTTCGAAGATCGACGCTGGCCAGATGACGCTGCGCGACATCGCCTTCAATCCCGTGGAGGCGATCGAGGACGTCGCGACGCTGCTTTCGGCCAAGGCGGCCGAGAAGGATATCGAGCTTGTGGTGCGCGGGGCGGCAAACATGCCATCGGCCGTCATGGGCGATGCCGGCCGTTTCCGCCAGATCGTCACCAATCTCGTCGGCAATGCCGTGAAGTTTACCGATCGCGGCCATGTGCTGATCGACCTGGCTTCCCGGGCGGTCGAGCGCGGTGTCGAGCTCGTCATCCGTGTGGAGGATACCGGCGCCGGCATTCCGACGGAAAAGATGGAATCGATCTTCGAGAAGTTCTCGCAGGTCGACAGTTCCTCGACGCGCCGGCACGAGGGCACGGGGCTCGGCCTTGCCATCACCGATGGACTGACACGCCTTTTTGGCGGCACGCTGGAGGCGGCAAGCGAGATCGGCAAAGGGTCCGTCTTCACCCTGCGCCTGCCGATGGCGTTGGCGGTCGCCTCGATGCCCGCCCGTATCGTTCCCACCCATATGCCGGGTGCGCGTATCCTTGTCGTCGATGCGCATGATCTCTCCCGCAAAGCCTCGCATGACATGCTGCTCGACTGGGGGTTCGACGCAACGGCGGTCGGGTCGGAGGCAGAAGCGCTCGCCGTGCTCGCCGCCGCCGGGGATATGGGTGTCTCGGTCGATGCAATCCTGCTGGATTACCGGCCGGATCGTTCCGCGGACTTCGTTCGGGCGTTGCGACAGGGCCCTTCGACTGCCGGCATTGCGCTAATCGTGCTCACGTCGATGAACCTGCCGGCGGACGACAAACTGCTGTCGTCCCACGATGTTCACGCCCATCTGATGAAGCCGGTTCGCGCCGAGCTTTTGCGCGAGACCGTATCCGAAGTGCTGCGCGTGATGCGCAGTGCCAGAACGGCCGCAGCAACGCCTGCGGCGGAAGAAACCAAGGTGCTGTCGCTTCGGCCGCTCGTTGCCGCCTCCAGCGTCGCTGCGGCGGATGGCGACGTGCTGGATGTGCTGGTCGCCGAGGACAACGAGGTCAACCAGATCCTTTTCACCCAGATGCTGACGGCCGCGGGCGTGAGCTTCCGGTTGGTGGACAATGGCGCGGAGGCCGTCGAGGTTTATCGTAACGTCCGCCCGGGCATGATCCTCATGGACATGTCCATGCCGGTGATGAACGGGCTTCAGGCCAGCCGGGCGATCCGCGACATGGAAAGCGGCACCGGCCACCGCGTGCCGATCGTTGCCGTCACGGCCCATGTGCTGGATGGCGACCGGGAGCAATGCCTTGCTGCCGGCATGGACGACTATCTGGCGAAGCCGATCAGCATCGAGAAGCTTGAGGAAAAGCTCGACCACTGGCTGAAGCGCAACCGGGCGCTGGCGGCCAATCGTTCATAACGCGGACTGAGCCTCACTCCGGCTTTTGCCCGCAGAGCATTTCGCGCTTGCCGGAAAATCCGGGTCGGCGTTCCACAATGAAGCCGGCATTCGCAAGGTTGCGGCGCACGAAGCCCGCCGCCGCATAGGTGCCGAAGCGCCCGCCGGGGACGGTCAGGCGAAAGACTTCGCCCATCAGCTCCACTGACCACATGTCCGGATTGCGCGACGGTGCAAAACCGTCGAGGTACCAGGCATCGACGGGTGTGGTTTCCTGGCCGAGGCTTTCGAGCGCCACCCCGCAGACGACGGTGAGGTGGACACGCGGCTCGAGGTTGATCTCGACGCGGCCTGCCGGTGCATCCGGCCATTTTTCGGCCAGGATCGCGCGTTCCCGCTCGATCTCCGGCCAATGGGCGAGCGCCCGCTTGATATCGGCGCGCGCCATCGGAAACCGCTCGAAGGAGGTGAAGTGCAGGCTTGCGTCGTCCGGTGCCGTCTCCCGCCATTGCCGCCAGGTCTCGCAGAGATTGAGGCCGGTGCCGAAGCCGAGTTCGGCGATGCGGAACGGGGTTGCGCGCTGCCAGCGCGTCGGCAGGTCGTTGCCGGAAAGAAAGACATGGCCGCATTCCAGCCGCCCGTCGCTGCGGCAATAAAAATGATCGTCAAAGGCGCGGGAATAGGGCATATCGCCCTCGTGCCAGTCGAGGACTGCTTCGGTCGACGGGGCTTTTTCAGGAACGTGTTCAGCCATGGCATATGCCGATAGTCGCGCGAAGGCCGCCGGTCAACCGGCTGTAGACCTGCTCGTGGTCGGCGGTGGGGTCATGGGGCTCTGGACCGCCCTGTTTGCGGCCCGCGACGGTTTTTCGGTGCGCCTTGTCGAAAAACGGACCATCGGCGCCGGTGCCAGCGGCGGCGTACTCGGCGCGCTGATGCCGCACCTGCCGGATCGCTGGAACAGCAAGAAGGCGTTTCAGTTCGACGCGCTCGTTTCGCTCGAGGCGGAAATCGCCACTCTGGAGGCTGAAACCGGCCTCTCCGTCGGATACCGCCGTTCCGGTCGCCTCATCCCGCTGGCGAAGCCGCACAACCGAGACCTTGCGCTCGGCCAAGCGCAGGATGCGCTTGCTGTCTGGACGGCGCCGGGCCGTTCCTTTGCTTTCGAGGTGCTGGGGGCAGCACCGTTGACCGGTTGGCCGGCGGAGGAGGCCATGGCGCATGGGCTGGTGCACGATCATCTTGCTGCCCGCCTTGCGCCGCGTCGTTTGCTGGATGCCTTGCGAGTTGCGCTGGACCGTCACCCGAACGTCGCGATCACGGAGGGTGTCGGGCTCGAGGCGGTCGACCCGGTTGCTGGCCTTGCGCGACTGGACGATGGAAGCGATGTGGCTTTTGGAACCTGTGTGCTCGCGGCGGGTGTTGAGACCTTCTCGCTGCTGGCGGCCTTCAATTCACCGCTCACCCGGCCGACAGGCACCGGGGTCAAGGGGCAGGCGGCTTTGCTCAAGGCCGCCATCGACCCGACGCTTCCGGTGATTTTTGCCGATGGCCTCTACATCGTGCCGCACGAAGACGGTCTGGTGGCAGTCGGCAGCACCAGCGAAAACAGTTTCGCGGAGCCGACGACCACTGACGATCTCCTCGACGCCTTGATCGACAAGGCGCGGGCAATGGCGCCGGTTCTTGTCGACGCGCCCGTGGTGGAGCGGTGGGCCGGCGTGAGGCCGAAAGCGATCGGCCGCGAACCGATGGTCGGGCGGCATCCCGATCACGCAAAGCTTAGCCTGATGACCGGTGGCTTCAAGATCAGTTTCGGCATCGCGCACAAGCTGGCGCGCGAAGTGCTGAACGAAATCAAGGGCGGCTCGCTTGGCGTGCCGCCCTCGTTCACTGTCCAGGCCCACCTTCAGGAAGCAGGGCGGGTTTAATAGCCCCTTACATCCAGTAGGGCGGCACGCCGTAATAGTCGTGGATCACCTTGCCGTTGCGACGGTTCCAGTCGTATTCGGCGTCGCTTTCATAGTGCGGCGCTTTCTCGACCTGTTCCTTCGTCACGTCGACGCGGTAGCCGCCGAGCCCTTCGTCATAGTTCA
The DNA here is from genome assembly GCF_009827055.1 of Shinella kummerowiae. GTDB lineage: Bacteria > Pseudomonadota > Alphaproteobacteria > Rhizobiales > Rhizobiaceae > Shinella > Shinella kummerowiae. The sequence continues at coordinate 865,080 of NZ_WUMK01000001.1, read as the reverse complement.
GCTTGCCCCAAGGCAACGGATAATGGTCCTGGCCGATGCCGAGAAAGCCGCCGAAACTCAAGATTGCGTAGGAGACATGCCCGCTGCGCTTGTCGAGGATCAGGCGCTCCACCGCGCCGATATGTTTGCCGTCGGCGCCGTAAACGCTGGTGCCTTCCACCTTGTCGCTGGCGATGAGGTCCTGGGTTTCGCGAATATTTGCATCTTGCATGGCCATAGGTGTTTCTCCTTGCTTGTCATGGACAGGAAACGGGCCAAGGCGCTAATGGTTCCTTTTCAAGGGCGTTTGCACCGGCTCGAACCCGCCCGTGCGAAGGCTTCCGCCATTTCCGAGGTGAGCAATGACCGAGAAGACTTATCCGCGTGACCTGATCGGCTACGGCCGCACTCCGCCGCACGTGCGCTGGCCGGGCGATGCGAATATCGCCGTGCAGTTCGTGGTGAACTATGAAGAGGGCGCGGAAAGCTGCATCCTCGATGGCGACGCGTCGTCGGAAAACCTGCTCTCGGAAATCGTCGGCGCGCAGCCCTGGGCTGGCCAGCGCAACCTCAACATGGAATCGATCTACGAATACGGTTCGCGCGCCGGCTTCTGGCGCCTTCATCGGCTGTTCACCAGCCGCAACGTCACGACCACGGTCTATGGCGTGACGCTCGCCATGGCGCGCAACCCGGAAGCCGTTGCCGCGATGAAGGAAGCGGGCTGGGAAATCGCCAGCCACGGCTACCGCTGGCTGGAATACAAGGATTTTTCGGAAGAGCAGGAACGCGAGCATATCCGCGAGGCCGTGCGCCTGCACAAGGAGCTGACCGGTTCGCACCCGCTCGGCATGTACCAGGGCAAGCCCTCGGCCAACACGCTACGCCTCGTCATGGAAGAGGGCGGCTTCGTCTATTCCTCCGATTCCTATGCCGACGATCTGCCCTACTGGGTGCCGGGCCTCGATGGCGAACCCTTCCTCATCATCCCCTATACGCTCGAAACCAACGACATGCGTTTCGCGACGCCGCAAGGCTTCAACACCGGCGACCAGTTCTTCACCTATCTGAAGGACGCTTTCGACGTGCTCTACCAGGAGGGCAAGGAGGGCAGCCCGAAGATGCTGAACATCGGCCTGCACTGCCGCCTCGTCGGCCGCCCGGGCCGTGTTGCGGCACTCGCCCGCTTCGTCGACTACGTGCTTGGCCATGAAAAGGTCTGGATCCCGCGCCGCATCGACATTGCCCGCCACTGGATCGAAAACCACCACCCGTCGAAGGCTAAGGCATGATTGACCGGGCCGATTTCCTCGACCGTTTCGGCGGTGTCTTCGAGCATTCGCCGTTCATTGCAGAGCGGGCGCTCGATGCCGGTGCGGTTTCTGAACCACTGACGGCAGGCGGCGTGCATGCCGCGCTCACTGCCGCCTTCCGCAAGGCGAGCCAGGCGGAGCAGCTTGGCGTGCTCACGGCCCATCCCGACCTTGCCGGCAAGCTGGCGATTGCCGGCGGGCTGACCGAGGATAGCCGCAAGGAGCAGGCGGGGGCCGGTCTCGACCGGCTGAGCCCGGCCGAGCACGTGCGCTTCACCGAGCTCAACACGGCCTATACGGAAAAGTTCGGCTTCCCCTTCATCATCGCGGTCAAAGGCCTTGACAAGGGCGACATCCTCGCGGCTTTCGAGAGGCGCATAGGCAATACGGCCGATGAAGAATTCGAAACTGCGAAAGGCCAGGTGGAGCGCATCGCGCTCCTCCGGTTGAATGCTCTGCTCCCCGGAGATTAACAATGCCCGACTACCAAAGACCGCCCTTCCTCTCCCCAGGAGGGCTGTCCGATGGCTGACAAACTCACGATCCAACCTTTGACCCAGGCGGCTTTTGCGTCCTTCGGTACGGTCATCGAGGCCGACCCCGCGTCGATGCGCCATATCAATGGCGGCACGACGGAGCGCTATCACGCGCTCGCCGAAGCCGAGGCTACCGGCGAGGATGCGCGGGTCATCATCAACCTCTTCCGTGGAGCGCCGCGCGCCTTTCCCTATGCGGTCGACATGATGGAGCGCCATCCCTTCGGCAGCCAGAGCTTTTCGCCGATCGACGACCGGCCCTGGCTGGTCGTGGTGGCGGCGGATGAGGATGGAAAGCCGGGTCGGCCGCAGGTCTTTCGCGCCGGCGGGCGGCAGGGTGTCAACTATCGCCGCAATGTCTGGCATCATCCGCTGATCGCGATGGGTGCCGTCAGCGATTTCCTCGTGGTCGACCGCCTCGGTGGCGGCGTCAATCTGGAAGAGTTCTTCTTCGACGAACCGTTCATCATCGAACAGCCCTGAGAGGGATCCATGAACAAGCCCGGCCGCCTCACGACCCACGTTCTCGACACCGCGCTCGGCACGCCGGCTGCGGATTTGAAGATCGATCTCTACTGGATCGAGAACGAGGAGCGCCAGCACATCACGACCGTCACGACCAACAGTGACGGCCGGGTGGACGGCGCTTTGGTCGAAGGCGTCGGGTTCATGGCCGGCGTCTACGAGCTTGTCTTCCACGCCGGTGACTACCTGCGGGCGACGGGTGCCGTCACCACCGAACCCGCTTTCCTCGACCGGATCCCGCTCCGTTTCGGCGTCGCCGATCCGTCGAGCCACTACCACGTGCCGCTGCTGCTCTCGGCCTACAGCTATTCGACCTATCGCGGCAGCTAAAGCACCGCCTTCATCGGCCTGCCCGCCACATAGGTCTCGCGCACCGCACGATCATCGCCCATCGTCTGGAGCAGGAAGAGTTCGTCGGTGAGGGAGCGCACGACTTCCATCTTCAGCGCCATGGCGGGTGTTGCGGCGGCGTCGAGGACAACGAAGTCGGCGTCCGTGCCGGCCTCCAGCGTGCCGATGCGGTCGCTGAGCGACAGGGCTTCGGCGTTGCCGAGCGTCATGTGGTAGAAGCTCTCATAAGGGTTCAGCCGCTCGCCGAGCAACTGCTGGATCTTGTAGGCCTCGTCCATCGTTTTCAACATGGAATAGCTCGTGCCGCCGCCGATATCGGTCGCGACGCCGATGCGCACGGGCTTGCCCCGCCGCGACAGGGCCTTCAGCGGGAACAGGCCCGAGCCGAGGAAGAGGTTCGAGGTGGGGCAGTGCACAGCCACGGCGCCGGCCTCGTTCATCGCATCCGACTCGCGCTCGGAGAGATGGATGCAATGGCCGAACAGGCTTTTGGGGCCGAGCAGGTCGTATTTTGCGTAGACGTCGGTGTAGTCGATCGCATCCGGGTAGAGTTCGCTGGTGAAGCGGATTTCGTCGTGGTTTTCGGACAGGTGCGTCTGGATGTGCAGGTCGGGGAATTCGCGGGCCAGTGCCGCAGCCATCTCCATTTGCGCCGGCGTCGAGGTGATGGCAAAGCGCGGGGTGATGGCGACATGGTTGCGGCCCTTGCCGTGCCACTCGGCGATGACAGCGCGGGTCTCGTCATAGCCCATCTGGGGCGTGTCGAGCAGGCCCTGTGGGGCATTGCGGTCCATCATCACCTTGCCGCCGACCATGCACATGCCGCGCTTCAGCGCTTCGGCAAAATAGGCGTCGGCCGAGGCCTTGTGCACGGAGCAATAGGCAACGGCCGTCGTCGTGCCGTGGCGGATCATCTCGTCGTAGAAGTGGCGCGCGATGCGGGCGGCATGCGCGCTTTCGACGAAGCGGCATTCCTCCGGGAACGTATAGGTGTTCAGCCATTCCAGCAGATTGGCGGCATAGGAACCGATGACCTGCATCTGCGGGAAATGCAGGTGCGTGTCGATGAGGCCGGGCAGGATGAGGTGGGGGCGGTGGTCGATTTCATCCACATCGTCCGGCGCGGCGGCGCGGATGGCGGCATAGGGACCGACCGCCGCGATCCTTCCATCCTCGACGAGCAGCCCGCCATCCTCCTCGTAGCGATAGCTCGCCGCATCGTCGATCACTTCCGGCCGGCGGAGGAAGGAGAGCAGGCGTCCACGGATGAGGGTCTGGGTCATGGGCGGTCAGCTTCCTTCTGCGGCGGTTTCGAACCAGGCGGTGATGAGGGCGCGCTCTTCCGCCGTCATGCCGGTGACATTGCCCGGTGGCATGGCGTGGCTGCGGCCTGCCTGCAGATAGATCTCGCGGGCGTGCAGGGCAATCTGCTTCTCGCTTTCGAACACAACGTCTTTCGGCGCGGCGCGCAGGCCCTCCCACGCCGGCTCGGCCGCATGGCACATCGAACAGCGCGTCGAGACGAGATCGCGTACCGCCGGGAAATGGCTGTTGGCGGCGAAGCGCTGGGCGGAGGGCGCGAGGCCCGCATCGGCGCTTTCGCCGGTCAGCACCTTCGGCACGGTGGAAAGCCACACGATGATGAGGAAGAGCAGGGCCGTGACGAGCCAGGTCCAGGTGGGTTTACCCTTGCGGGCGTGGGTTGTGTTGAACCAATGGCGGATCGTCACGCCCATCAGGAACACGAGGGCCGCGATGATCCAGTTGAAGGCCGTCGCGAAGGCCAGCGGATAGTGGTTCGACAGCATGAAGAAGATGACGGGCAGCGTCAGGTAGTTGTTGTGCGTCGAGCGCTGCTTGGCGATGACGCCGTATTTCGGGTCCGGCACGCGCCCGGCAATCAGGTCGGCGACCACGACGCGCTGGTTCGGCATGATGATGAAGAAGACATTGGCCGACATGATGGTCGCCGTGAAGGCGCCGAGATGCAGGAAGGCGGCGCGCCCGGTGAACACCTGCGTATAGCCCCAGGCCATGGCGACGAGGATGAAATAGAGGACGATCATCAGCCCCCAGGTGTTTTTGCCGAGCGGCGACTTGCAGAGCAGGTCGTAGAGGATCCAGCCCACAGCCAGCGAGGCGAGCGAGATGAGGATCGCCACCGGCGTCGAGACGTCCAGCACATTGCGGTCGATCAGGAACAGATCGGCGCCGCCATAATAGACCAGACAGAGCAGCGCGAAGCCGGAAAGCCAGGTCATGTAGCTTTCCCATTTGAACCAGGTCAGGTGCTCGGGCATCGAGGCGGGTGCCACGAGATATTTCTGGATGTGATAGAACCCACCGCCATGTACCTGCCATTCCTCGCCATAGGCGCCGGCCGGCAGGTGCGGCCGCTTCACCAGGCCGAGGTCGAGCGCGATGAAATAGAAGGACGAGCCGATCCAGGCGATAGCGGTAATGACATGCAGCCAGCGGACCGCGAAGGTCAGCCATTCCCAGGCGATGGCATATTCGTACATGTGGGCGCGTCCCCTTCCATCTTGTCTTCCGAACCGCACATTGCGCAATATTCGCAGGCGAGGGAAGGGCGAGGCGCGCGCATGTCACGCTATCCCGCACGATGCACCGCCGGGTTGGAAAGGTCAGTCCGGAGAGCCGCGCGAAAGCGTTGCCTCTGGAGTATGGGTAATGGTGGCTTCGCTTTCGCGCGGCCCAGGCGTTCTTCGGAGGCGGTCTAGTCCTCCTTCAGGCATGGCAAGGCTTCGCTGCGCAGTCTGGCTGGCGCCTATGCCTTTTCCGAAAACCGCGTTCCGCATTTTTCGGGGACATGCGCTGCCGTCCTGCTTGCATGGCGGACCCAAGCCGACCCCGCGACCCGGGGAAGGGGGAAACCTCGCCCGCCGGGGACGTCACGCCCGGGCGCTCCACGCCTCTTTCGCCCCTGCCGTACGTTTCGGCAGGAGACGAAAGCGCCTCCTCCCGCCCGCATCGACACGTTTCGCGATCCGTCCGGCGGCGGAAGGACGGTCAGGATAAGTGATGGCTGGAGAGCGGGGATTTTGGAGCGGATTTTTACTGATTTTCTTTGGTAATCTTGCGCGATCGGTCACCAGTCCGCCACCTTTGCGCGCTTTGGTTTATAGGACGGATGTGATCTCGCGAGGACCGATGCGACAACGTACCTACGCTCTTTTGCTGACGATGAGTCTTCTTTTTACGGGACATTCCGCGCAGGCCTGCGTCACGCGGGCCAAGCTCGATCTGAGGGATGTGCAGTATGCGGATACGGTGGTCGTCGGCAGGATTGAAAATTATCGTATCGTGCTCGACGAAGCCGTTCGCAAGGATCGACGTAAATGGCTTGCAGAAAGCAAGGACACGCCCCCGAAGGTACGGGAAATACTGACAAATCAGAAGGGGTTCCTGACGGACTACGCACGGTTCGACGTGATTGTCGACGAGGCTCTGTTCGGTAAGTCACAAGAATCGTTTTCCGCGACGTGGGACAACTCCACTTTCGGCGAACCGGAAAAACTGGGGCCGGGGCCGTTCCTCATCGCGTTGCGCGACCCCAAATCACGGATGGCGCCGCTTCGTGCGCCCAGCGCAACGATCTTTCCCAATCGCGAACCGGATCTCCTCACGGTGCTTCAGGCGCCGTGTGCCAACGCTTTTCTTTTCGAAGTCGGCAGTGAGGAAGCGACCGAGATCCGGCGAATTATCAAGGAAGGCGCGAAGTAGGTTTTTTCTACCTCCTCAAGGCGAAGCCGCAAGCATGTGCGTATCAGTCGGTTCTAGCGGATGTTGGCGATCTCCAGTTCATGTCCGCCCATGGTCACAACGTCCCCCACGGCCTTGCCCATCAGCAGCCGTGCCACCGGCGAAACATAGGAAATCGAGCCGGTCTTGGGGTCTGCCTCGTCTTCGCCGACGATGCGGTAGGTCTGCACCCGGCCGTCATCGCGGCTGAAGGTGACCGTGTTGCCGAAGGCGACGGTGTCGTTTGATGCTGGCTCGGCCATGACCTGCGCCGTGCGGATGCGTTCTGCGAGATAACGCAGGTCGCGCAGCGGGCCGGCCGACTGGCGTCGCCGTTCGTTGACGTCCTCGATCGTGTTTGCGGCCTCGAATGCCGTGCGCGCCGCGGCGAGCTGCGTTTCGAGTACCGTCAGACCCGCCTGCGTGACGAGATTGGGATGGGGAGAAATCGGCCGGTCGGGCAGCAGGGTTTCCGATGCCGCTTCGGCGCTTTCTTCCTTCACGAACGCAACGCTCACCGTACCACTCCATTCAAATGCGGCTCACCTCCGACGGGTGCCGTGGGGATCTTGCCGACCAATCTAGGCTTCCTTCGGCATCGTCGCCAGAATCCATTCGCGAAACGCGCGGATTTTCACAATGTTGCGACGGTTTTCCGGATAGGCGAGCCAATAGTCGCGGCCATCGTTACAGGTGATATCGAAGGGCTGGTAGAGCAGGCCGGCCGCGATCTCGACACGAAAATGGCCGGGGTTGAGGATCGCGACACCCTGGCTGTTCATGGCCACCTGCGCGTCGATCGTCTGAACGCCGAGTTCGTTGGCCGGGTAGCGTTCGAGGCCCGGATTGTCGATTCCGGCGGCGGAGAACCAGATGGGCCACCAGATATCCGGGGCACTGATGATCGGCAGTTTCAAGAGGTCGGCCGGTTCCCTGACGCCGCCGATCGTTTCGGCGAGCGCCGGGCTCAGCAAGGGGGCGAAATCCATGCGCATGACGCGGTGGCACTCGAGGCCCGGCCAGTCGCCCTTGCCCCAGCGGATCGAGATATCCGCTTCTTCACGGGCGAAATCGATCACCTCCTGCGAGGTCGAAAGCCGCACCGCGATGTTCGGGTGCTTGAGCTGGAAATCGCCGAGCGTGCGGCTCAGCCATTGCGTGGCGAAGGTGGGCGTCGAGTGGATGTGCAGCTTCTGCTCGGTCGCGCCGCGCAGGTCTGTGACCGCTTCCGCGAGCTTGGCAAGCCCTTCGGCCACCTTGGGCGCCAGCCGTTCGCCCGCTTCGCTCAGCACCACCTGTCGCGGCTGGCGCAGGAACAGTGTCTCGCCGAGCGTCTCTTCGAGCAGCTTGATCTGGTAGCTGACGGCGGTCTGCGTCATGCCGAGCTCGTCACCGGCGCGGGTGAAGCTTGCATGCCGGGCGGCCGCCTCGAAGACGCGGAGCGCATTGAGCGGGAAGTTGCGCGACATCTTCAAGGCTGAGTTCTCTTTATGGATACAGACGAAGGTTCGATTGGAATTTCATCACTTTTCGGCGCACCCTGCAAGCAATGGATTGAATTTTCGAGGTTTTGCCATGACATGCATCGCCGATCACGGGCCGGTTGAGGCCCTCAAGTTTCGTGAGCCGAGCCTTTGGCATAAACTCTCTCTCGTCTTTCGCCGGCGGGCGCGGCAGCGCCTGCCGCGGCTCGACCCGAAGGAGCTGTCCGATCACATGAAACGCGATCTCGGGTTTCTCGAGGGGCGCGGCTGCTAGTTTTTCGCCTTCCAGGCGGCGAAGGCGAGCAGCACTTCGGAGGCGGTCATTGCCGCGATGACCTCCGGCCGCTTGTCATTGACCGTCGTGCCACCGATCGGCAGGACCAGCCGGTCGGCCTCGGCGCGATCCGCACCCTGCTCTTCGAGATAGTGGAGGAAGGTGCCGCGTTTCGATTTCGAGCCGACCATGCCGATATAAGCGAGGTCGGTGCGGGCAAGTGCTTCGCGGGCGATCAGGAAGTCGAGCGCGTGGTCATGGGTGACGATGACCACGGCGGAGCCGGCCGGGATATCGGCGATCAGCGATTCCGGCATGGCGTTCAGGCGGTGATGGACCTCTGAGGTGAGGCGATCCAGTTCGCTCTCGCGCGCCTCGACGACGAACACCTTCAAGGGCAGCAGCGTCAGCGACTCGGCAAGTGCACGCCCGACATGGCCGGCGCCGAACACCCAGACCTGCGGCTTTTCCCGCTCTTCAGTCGCGATCCGCTGGTCGAGGGCCTGGCGGGCCGGCTCGTCCGCGAAGGTGAAGCTCAGCTCGACGCGGCCGCCGCAACATTGGCCGATGTCGGGGCCGAGGGGGATGTCAAGTTTCGCCTCGCCGCCGGCATCGCCCAGCATCTTTCGTGCGTTTTCGATTGCCACATATTCGAGCTGTCCGCCGCCGATCGTGCCGTGGATTTCCGTCGGTGCCACCAGCATGAACGTGCCTTCGTCGCGCGGTGCGGAGCCTCTGACGGCGATGACATCGACGATGACGACACGGTGTTCCCGGGCGAGAAAGCCCTCGAGACTGTCCTGCAGAAAGTTCATTTTTACGCTTCTTTTTGGGCCTTCAGCCGTTCGGGAGCATCAACACGCGATCGGTACCGGGCGAGTGAGGTATCCCGAAGACGGTCCCCGTGCTGTCCGCGTCCATTATTGCGCGGTCCAGCCGCCATCGACCGAGATATGCGTACCGTTGATCGACTTTGCCGCATCGCTGGCGAGGAACAGGGCGATGGCCGCGACCTCGTCGACGCCGACAAATTCCTTGGTCGGCTGGAATTTCAGCATGACGTCGGACTTCACCTGCGCCTCGCTGATGCCGCGCGCCTTCGCCGTATCGGGGATCTGCTTTTCGACGAGTGGCGTCAGCACATAACCGGGGCAGATGGCGTTGGCGGTGATGCCGTTTTCGGCGATCTCCAGCGCGACCGTCTTCGTCAGCCCCATGATGCCGTGTTTTGCCGCCACATAGGCGGCCTTGAAGGGAGAGGCGACCAAGCCGTGCGCCGAAGCGACGTTGATGATGCGGCCCCAGCCCTTGCGCTTCATGTGCGGAATGGCGGCGCGGATGGTGTGGAACGAGCTGGAGAGGTTAATCGCGATGATCTGGTCCCACTTCTCGACCGGAAAGTCCTCGATCTTCTCGACATGCTGGATGCCGGCATTGTTGACGAGGATATCGACGCCGTCGAACTCTTCCACCGCCGTCTGGATGAGGTCGGAAATCTCGTGCGGTTTCGTCATGTCAGCCGGATGATAGAGCACGCGGCCCTTACCGAGACCGTCCAGCTTGGCGCGTGTCGCCTCGATTTCCTCTGCTGGGCCAAAACCGTTGATGACGACATTGGCGCCACCTTCGGCAAAGGCCGTGGCGATGGCGAGGCCAATGCCGCTGGTGGAGCCGGTTACGACGACACTCTTCATGTTTTTCATCTCCGATATGCTGCTTTGCGGTAGCCTACGCCTAAAAGTCGAGCGATGACAATTGCGTTTTCCGCGCGGTAGAGTGGCGGTGAGGGCAGAGCGCGACTTGCGTTTTATTTTCCTTTGACATTCGTTTTGATGTCGTATTGAAGATTCCGAAGGGCCTGGGAGCGGCCCTTAGCTGGGAGGAAAGCATGGGCGGATATGTTCTCGCGATCGATCAGGGCACGACATCGAGCCGGGCGATCGTCTTCGACGGCAACCAGAAGGTCGTCGGGTCCGGCCAGAAGGAATTCACCCAGCACTTTCCGCAATCCGGCTGGGTCGAGCACGATCCGGAGGAAATCTGGGACAGTGTCGTCTGGGCGGTCAAGGCCGCGCTGAAGAAGGCCGATCTCAAGGCGTCGGACATGTCGGCCATCGGCATCACCAACCAGCGCGAGACGGTGGTCGTGTGGGAGCGCGAGAGCGGCAAGCCGATCCACAATGCCATCGTCTGGCAGGACCGCCGCACCGCCTCCTATTGCGAGAAGCTGAAGAAGCAGGATCTCGAAAAGACCTTCACCAAGAAGACCGGCCTGCTGCTCGACCCCTATTTCTCCGGCACCAAACTCTCCTGGATGCTCTCCAATGTGAAGGGCGCGCGCGCACGGGCTGCCAAGGGCGACCTCTGCTTTGGCACGATCGACACGTTCCTGATCTGGCGGCTGACGGGCGGCAAGTCGCACGTCACCGACGCCACCAATGCCAGCCGCACGCTGATGTACAACATCGCGGCGAACGATTGGGACAACGAGCTGCTCGACATCCTGCGCGTGCCGAAGGCCATGCTGCCCGAGGTGCGGGACTGCGCGGCCGATTTCGGCGTGACGGAGAAGGCGCTGTTCGGCGCGGAAATCCCGATCCTCGGCGTTGCCGGCGACCAGCAGGCGGCCACCATCGGCCAGGCCTGCTTCGAGCCGGGCATGATGAAGTCCACCTACGGCACCGGCTGCTTTGCGCTGCTCAACACCGGTCCCGACATGGTGCGTTCGAAGAACCGCCTGCTCACCACCATCGCCTACCGGCTCGACGGCGAGACGACCTATGCGCTGGAAGGCTCGATCTTCATCGCCGGTGCCGCCGTGCAATGGCTGCGCGACGGGTTGAAGGTTATCAAGGCCGCCCCCGACACCGGCGATCTCGCGGCGCAAGCCGATCCGACGCAGAACGTCTACCTCGTGCCCGCCTTCACCGGCCTGGGCGCGCCGCACTGGGACCCCGATGCCCGTGCCGCCATCTACGGCATGACGCGCAACACGGGACCGGCGGAATTCGCCCGCGCCGCCCTTGAAGCCGTCTGCTACCAGACGCGCGACCTGCTCGACGCCATGCACAAGGACTGGAAGGCCAACGGCAAGGAAACGGTGCTGCGCGTCGACGGTGGCATGGTCGCCTCCGACTGGACCATGCAGCGCCTCGCCGACATTCTGGACGCCCCCGTCGACCGCCCGACCATCCTGGAGACGACGGCGCTCGGTGCCGCCTGGCTCGCCGGCCAGCGCGCCGGTGTCTGGCCGAACCGCAAGGGCTTTGCCAAATCCTGGGCCCGCGATACGCGCTTCGAGCCGAAGATGGACGAGAAGACGCGGGCGGTGAAGATCAAGGGCTGGAAGGATGCCGTGCGGCGGACGCTGAGCGCGGAGTAGCTTTCCGTTCCCTCTTCAAGGCGGCGTCATTGGATGGTATGGGCGCCCATGCACGTATCCCCGACCATCGTCGCCGGCCGATCCTGTGGCACATGCACTCTTTGTTGCCGGCTGCCGGATATCGACCTGTTCGAGAAGCCCGCAAATGCCTGGTGTCGGCATTGCATCGCGGACAAGGGCTGTTCGATCTATGCGGACCGGCCTGCGGTCTGCCGGGATTTCCTCTGCCTGTGGATGACCGATGAGGCGCTCGACGAGGCATGGGCGCCGTCCCGCTCGCATATGATGATCTACCGGCAGGGGCCGCAGATCACAGTGCTTGTCGATCCTGACTACCCGGACATCTGGCGAAGCGAACCGTATCACGCGCAATTGCATCGATGGGCTCGCAAGGCCGAACCGGCTGGCGGCTATGTCATCGTCTTCTGGCGTGACGACGTGTTCAAGCTCTGATCCGCGCCGGCAGCCACCGTCATGGTCTTTGGGGGCGACGCCCGAAGACAGCGGTTTTTCCCGGGGTGGAGGCGACCTGCCGGATCGATGGCGGCGTCGGCGAGCGTTCGCGTGCTGCCGATCCCGGCAAGCGATAATGGGTGTGCGGCACATAGATAAGATCGTGTTCTGCGACGATCACGACCATGCTGTGCGGCAGGTCGAGCTTCTGCAGGCAGTCGCGCATGAAGCGGTGAAACTCGACGGCGATCAGCGCGTTGAAAACCACCTCCGCATAGGCCAGCGGTTCGTGGGCGGCTGTGCTTGTGCCTGTCGGCGTGACCTCGGTCACAAAGCCATAATGGTAGTGGTCGCCGCGCGGGATCGTCGCTGCCAGTGCCAGTACGTCGTGCATGCCGTCGATCGGGGCGGATTCGATTGTATCAAACGCGCCCTGCCATGCGCTACCGACGGCGTTGCACTCATCCGCGATCTCGGCATCGGCCTTCGCCAGGAAATCATAAACTCCACGGTTGTAGAGGCTGACCTCGATACCCTGGTGGAAGCGCCCCGCCGTATCGACGGCGCGCTCGTGCGCGGAGAGGTCGAAGCCAAGGCCGGTGAAGGTCTCTGGCGTTCCCGGCTGGTAGCCGGCGTGGCGAAAGGCTGCATTGGTCGTCCGCTGGATCTCGCCCGCACCATCGCTGATGCGGAGGTCGAGAACCGGATCGAAATTTCTGACGGGCAGGTCTTTCAGGATTGCTGCGAGCTCATCCTTGCCGCTCGAAAAGGCGCGTTGCGCGACGATCTCCCGGGTGAGGGCGAAGATCTCGGATTTCCAGGCGCGGAACGCCTCGATGAGCCTTGCGCGTTCGCTGTCCACCGTCATGGGAGGGGCCTCCGTTTCGACCTTTCCTAACATTCCGGAATTAAGATATTTTCTGCTCCGTCGCGCAGATATCAGACAAGCCGGCCTGTTGGCTGGCGCTGCCGACTGTTTCTGCCGATCATCAAAAATATTCCGGTGCGTCCTGTCGGCTGAGACGCTACTCCTACGTCTTTCAGCCAACGGGAGTTCACCATGCTGTATGCCGTTCTTTGTTACGATGACGAAAATGAAGTCAACGCCTGGTCGAAGGATCTGGATGACAGGGTCATGGCCGATCTCGGTGCTGTCAACCAGCGTTATGCGGAGGCCGGCAAGCTGGGACCCGTTGCGCGGCTGATGCCGACGACGGCGGCGGTCACGGTTCGCAAGGGCGCGACTGATGACATCATCATGGATGGGCCCTTTGCCGAAACCAAGGAGCAGTTCCTGGGGTTCTTCGTGCTCGATGTGGAAACGCTGGAGGAGGCGATCACGTTTGCTCGCGAGCTTTCCGCGGTCAATCCGGCCAATGGCACTTATGAAGTCAGGCCGTTGCAGTTCTTCAATCCGGGAGTACCCATAACATGACAGAGCTTGCCTGGATCGATCTGGCGCTGACTTCGGCACGGCCGCAGGCCATGGGGGCGCTTTTGCGCTACTTCCGCAACCTCGACCTCGCGGAGGAGGCCTTTCAGGAGGCCTGCCTTCGCGCGCTGAAGACCTGGCCCGACAAGGGCCCGCCGCGCGATCCGGCAGCATGGCTGATCTTCGTCGGCCGCAACAGCGGCATCGACCAGGTGCGCAAGCGCGCCAAGCACCAGCCGCTTCCGCCAGAGGAGGTGCTGTCCGATCTGGAGGATACGGAAAGCGACCTCGTGGACCGGCTGGATGGCGCACATTACCGCGACGATATCCTGCGCCTGCTGTTCGTCTGCTGCCATCCGGACCTGCCGGCCACACAGCAGATCGCGCTCGCGCTGCGCATCGTCTCCGGACTTTCGGTCAGGCAGATCGCCAAGGCATTTCTCGTTTCGGAAGCCGCGATGGAGCAGCGCATCACCCGCGCGAAGGCGAAGGTGGCGGCGGCAGGCATTCCCTTCGAAACGCCGGATGCCGTGGCGCGCGCCGAACGGCTCGGTGTCGTCGCGGCGATGATCTATCTCGTCTTCAACGAGGGCTACTCGGCCGGCATGCCCGAGAAGGCGGATACGCCTTTCTGCGCGGAGGCGATCCGGCTGGCACGGCTGCTTTTGAAGCTGTTTCCGTCGGAGCCGGAGATCATGGGGCTGACGGCACTCATCCTCATCCAGCATTCGCGGCTCGACGCCCGCTTCGACAAGGACGGTCAGATCGTGCTGCTCGAAGACCAGGACCGCACGCTGTGGGATCGTGCTCTTATCGACGAGGCGCTGGTCTTGATCGACAAGGCGATCCGCCATCGCACGCCCGGCGCCTTCCAGATCCAGGCGGCAATCGCAGCCCTTCATGCGCGCGCCGCGACGGCGGCGGAAACGGACTGGCTGCAGATCGACCTGCTCTACCAGACGCTGGAGCGTCTTCAGCCGTCACCGGTGGTGCGGCTCAACCGGGCCGTCGCGGTTTCGAAGCGCGAAGGGCCGGAGGCGGCGCTGGCGTTGATCGAGCCACTGGCGGAAAAGCTCAATGGTTACTTCTATTTTCATGGCCTGCGCGGCGGCCTGCTGAAACAGCTTGGCCGTTACCGCGAGGCGCACGAGGCCTTCGACCGTGCCATCGCGCTTGCCACCACGTCGGCGGAAGCGGCGCATATCCGCCAGCATCTCGATAGCCTGCAGCGCGAGATGGCGAGCGCCGAAAAATAAACCAGATCCGATGTCGGACTGGCCGGCCGCCGGGCGTCCTTGATACGAACCTGATGATCACACTTGCCGAGGAGAGAGACATGACCGACACCGCCGACATCAAGCCCGCCAACAACCGCGAGCTGGTGCTGACCCGCGTGCTGAATGCCACGCCCGCCCAGCTCTTCAAGGCCTGGACGACGCCGGAGATCTTGAAGGAATGGTTTATGCCGAAGCCCTATGCGCTTGCCCTTGTCGACATGGAGCCGCGCGACGGCGGCAAGTTCCGCACCGTCATGACCGGCCCGGACGGCTTTCACATGGACTCAACCGGCGTGTTCCTGAAGGTGGAAAAGGACAGGCGCATCATCACCACGGACGCCTTCGGCCCGGACTGGAAGCCGACAGAAAAGGCTTTCTTCAGCGCCGAAATCCTCTTCGACGACCTCGGCAACGGAAAGACCCGCTACACCGCGATCGCCCGTCACTGGAACGTCGAGGACTGCGAGGCGCACGAGAAGATGGGCTTCCACGAGGGCTGGGGCCAGGTGGCAGGCCAGCTCGAAGAGGTTGCCTCCAGGCTTTGAGGCAATGAGCGGGGCGGGAAACCGCCCCGTTTTTGCGTGGTCGCGATCGTCCTGTAAACACACTGTTTCCCGATCCGCCCTTTCAACCGGCCACGGCCGGCCATATCTCTGGGAAAATCCCTCACATCTGGAACATCCCATGGAACTTGGCCTCTATACATTTGCCGATGTCGATCCCAATGCCGCCGACAAGGGGCGGGAAGGGGAGCGGCGGCTGAAAAACCTTCTTGAAGAGATCGAACTCGCCGATCAGGTCGGGCTCGATGTCTTCGGGCTCGGTGAACATCACCGGGCGGATTATGCCGCCTCGGCGCCGGCCGTGGTGCTGGCGGCGGCGGCTGCGCGCACGAAAAACATCCGGCTGTCGAGTGCGGTGACAGTGCTGTCGTCGGATGATCCGGTGCGGGTCTTCCAGCAATATTCCACCGTCGACCTCCTTTCCGGCGGGCGGGCGGAAATCATGGCGGGACGGGGCTCGTTCATCGAATCCTTTCCGCTCTTCGGCTATGCGCTCGATGATTACGATCAGCTTTTCGAGGAGAAACTCGACCTGCTGCTTGCGCTGAACGAGAGCGAAAAAGTCTCATGGACCGGCACGATGCGGGCACCGCTGTCGGGGCTCGGCGTCTATCCGCGTCCGGCGCATGGCAGGCTGCCGATCTGGATCGCCGTTGGCGGCACGCCGCAATCGGTGGCGCGCGCGGGCGCCTATGGCCTGCCACTGGCGCTTGCCATCATCGGTGGCACGCCGTCGCGTTATGCGCCGCTGTTCGATCTCTACCGTGAGGCGGCACGCCGGGCAGGGCAGGACGAGGCCAGGCTGAAGACCAGCATCAACGTGCACGGTTTCATTGCGGACAGCACGCAGGCTGCGGCGGATGCCTTCTATGGACCGCAGGCCGAGGTGATGAACCGCATCGGCCACGAGCGCGGCTGGGGGCCGACGAGCCCGGCGCAGTTCGACCAGTCGATCGGGCCGACGGGGCACCTCTTCCTCGGCGATCCGGAAACGGTGGCGAAGAAGATCGTCGATCATCAGCGGATCTTCCGCAACGATCGCTTCCTGCTGCAGATGGCGATCGGCCTTATGCCGCACGACCAGATCCTGCGCGGCATCGAGCTTTACGGCACCAAGGTTGCTCCGCTGGTGCGCGAGATGCTGGCGGCGGAACCCAGGGACGCAGCAATCGCTTCTGCCTGACAGACGCGCGCGGGCGTGGTAGAGCATTTCCGCTTTTCTTCGAATCGCGAAAACGCTCTAACCTTTTATTTTCGCGCAATTCCGGACGCAAAACCGCTGCGCACTTTTGCTGGAATTGCTCCAGGACGCCCGCGAAAGAGAGATGCGATGACCCTCGAGAATGATGATGACCTCAACGGCCTGAAGGCGATCGGCCGAATCTGCGCCAATGTGCTCCAGCACATGTCGACCTCGATCCAGCCGGGCATGACCACGGCCGAACTGGACCTGATCGGCCGGCGCATGCTGGAGGCGGCGGGCGCACGTTCGGCGCCGGAAAGCTGCTATGCCTTTCCGGGCGCGACCTGCATCAGCGTCAACGAAGAGGTGGCGCATGGTATTCCGGGTGACCGGGTGATCAAGGACGGCGACCTCGTCAATATCGACGTCTCCGCCGAGCTCGACGGTTATTTTGCCGATACCGGCGCGTCGTTCACGGTCGGGCGCTCGACGCCGGCGGTGGAACGGCTGTGCCGCGATGGCAAGCGGGCGCTCTGGGTCGGTCTCAAGGAGGTCAAGGCCGGCAAGCCGCTGGCGCAGGTCGGCACTGCCATCGGCGAATTCGCGCGCAAGAACCGCTACACGCTGATCGCCAACCTCGCGAGCCACGGCGTCGGCCGCTCGCTGCACGAAGAGCCGACGGAAATCGCCACCTGGCCGGACCCGCAGGAAAAGCGCCGCATGACGGAGGGTCTCGTCTTCACCGTCGAGCCGTTCCTGTCGCTCGGCGCCAACTGGGCGGAAGGCGGCAAGAACGACGAGTGGACGCTCTACAGCGAGCCGAGCGCGCCGACGGTGCAGTTCGAGCACACGGTCGTGGCGACGCGCAACGGGCCGTTGGTGGTGACGCTGCCCGGCTGAGCCTTCACCGGCGCTGATCCGACGATCAATTAATCTTGTTTGTCGCGGCCATGTTGCAGTGCGATGGTCGCGCCATGATGCAACGCATTCCCGCCCTGTCGCGCGAGCCCGTCCGGGCGGCCATCGCCGGTGCTGTCGCCATGGCCGTGGCCATGGGGCTCGGCCGTTTCTTCTATACGCCCGTTCTGCCCGGCATGATGGCGGGGCTCGGCCTGAATGCAGCCGATGCCGGCATCATCGCGGCGGCGAATTTTGCCGGTTACCTGCTGGGTGCGGTGCTCGCCGCCTATGGCTGGGCTGCTGGTCTCGAACGACGCCTCGCCGTCGGGGCTTTGATGTCCACCGTCCTACTGCTTGTCGCCATGGGGTTGCTCTCAGGGGTCGCAGCGCTGTCCGTCGTGCGCTTCCTCGCCGGGCTCGCCAGCGCCTTCGCCATGATCTTCACCTCCGGCATCGTGCTCTCCATCGGGCTCAGGCATCACGATCCGCGTGTGCAGATGGCGCATTTTTCCGGTGTCGGCGTGGGTATCGCGGTGTCGGCCTTGCTGGTCTATCTGCTGTCGTTCGTGGATATCCCGGCCATCGCTGCCTGGCGCGTCGACTGGCTTGCCGGCGCCGTGCTCGGTGCCGTCGGTCTCGGTGTCGTCATGGTTCTGCTTCCACGGCCGGAGGGCGGCGCCGCGGGCGTGCGCGAGCCGTCGATCGTCTGGATCCGGCCGCTTGCCGCCCTGACGCTGAGCTATGGTTTGTTCGGCATCGGTTACGTCGTGACGGCCACCTTCATTGTCGCTATTGCGCGGGAAGGCGGCCATAGCCCGCTGCTCGAATGCCTCACCTGGCTCTTCACCGGTGCAGCCGCGGCGATCTCGGTCGTGGTCTGGAAACCGGTGGCGCAGCGTTATGGCGTGGCGCGGGCCTATCTGGCGGCGATCCTCGTCGAGATGGTGGGCGTCGCTGTCACAGTCACGCTGCCGTTCCCGGCTTCGGCGCTGATCGGCGGCGTGCTGCTCGGCCTCACCTTCATCGTCATCACGGCCTATGGCTTGCAGCTCGGGCGGGTGCTGGCCAGCGAGAGCCCCCGGCAGGTGTTGGCGCTGATGACGGCGGCGTTCGGCGTCGGGCAGATCCTTGGGCCGCTCGGCGCGGGCTTCCTGGCGGCGCGCACGGGAAGCTACGTGCTGCCCAGCCTCGCCGCCGCCGGTGTGCTGCTTCTCGCCGCCGCCATCACCGTCGCAGGCGGCGCGCTTTCCATTAAATCTCGGTAATACAAGGCCGCAGCGATTGTTGCGCTGCGCAAACTCCTTTAGTTTCAGCGCGAACCGGCAGCTTAGCTGCCCCATGCAAACGAGAGTTTCGCACCTTGTTCCATTCCTTCTTTCCACAGCCGAAGCTGTTCTTCACCTCAGCCGCCGTATGGGCAGCGATCTGTATCGCCGTCTGGTACACGGTCGGACCTCAAATGGGTGCCGCGATCGGGTTGCCGCCGCTTGCGCCGGGGGAAAAAGCCCCGCTCGGGCTTGCCTACTTCACCTCTCCCGACAATCTTTGGTTCTATCTTTACTTCCTGATTTTTGTGCTGACTTTCGGCTTCGCATGGAAAGTTATCGCGCGTGACCATCCTTGGACCAGCTGGTCCATCTGGGGTTCGGCGTTCATTGTTTTCATTGCTTATTTCGCCGTGCAGCTGCAGGTGGCGCTCAACAATTGGCGCGGCCCGTTCTTCGACATGTTCCAGAAGGGTCTGTCAGGTGACAAGAGCGTCACGGCTGAAGCGCTTTGGGGATTGCAGTTGTACTTCCTGCAAATCGGTATCGTATTCGTTGTGGTCAACGTGATTACCGCCTTCTTCACCAACCACTATGTCTTCCGCTGGCGAACAGCCATGAACGACTACTATATGTCGCTTTGGCCGAAACTGCGTCACATCGAGGGTGCCTCGCAGCGTGTGCAGGAAGATACGATGCGTTTCGCCAACATTCTCGAGGGTCTTGGCGTTGCCTTCATCAACTCGATCATGACGCTCGTTGTCTTCCTGCCGCTGCTTTTCCAGATGTCGGACTATGTCGGCGATGTGCCGATCCTCGGCGCGGTGCCGCACTCCTTGTTCTGGCTGGCGATCGGCTGGTCGCTGTTTGGTACCGCTTTGCTGGCATTCGCCGGTATCAAGCTTCCGGGGCTCCAGTTCCGCAACCAGCGTGTGGAAGCGGCTTACCGAAAAGAACTCGTCTATGGTGAGGACGATGCAGATCGTGCCGACCCCATCACCGTGCGCGAACTGTTTGCGAATGTGCGTCGGAACTATTTCCGCATGTACTGGCACTACTGCTATTTCAACGTCGCGCGTTTCACCTACAACCAGCTCGATGCGACCTTGCTGACCTTCATTCTCATTCCCACCGTTGCAGCGGGCCGCATCACCATGGGTGTCTGGCAGCAGATCGCCACCGCCTTCGGCGAGGTCAGCAATTCCTTCCAGTATCTCGTCAGCTACTGGTCGACCATTATCGAGTTGCTGTCGATCCATAAACGTCTGAAGGCATTCGAGGCGGCAATCGACGACAAGCCGCTGCCGGAGATCGACCAGCGTTATCTGGAAACGCAGATGGAAGAAGAGGGCCGGCCGGCCTGATCAGCCGATTGCCAAATGAGACATCAGAGGGCGGCGCCAGTCGCCCTCTTTTCTTTTGCGAGAATGTCCATCGCCTGGGCATAGCTCACGCAGGCGACATCCTTTTGTCCGCAGGTCTCCGTGAGGAACCGGTCAAGCGCGCGCCAGTAGGCGCCGGCGTTCATTTCGACGAAGTGGAAGCCGAGTTGGAGGGGGATGCGTTCGCCGTCATATTGTCTGGCGAAGGCATCGCGGTAGGCTTTCAGTGTGCTTTCCTCGAAGGCCGTGCTGTTTTCCGGCTTCTCCTTGCCCTTGGAATGGCGGACATAAAGATTGTAGTCCATGGCGATGACCGGGCGTTTCGACGTGCCTTCCGGGATGAGGGGCAGGGCAAAGCGGGCGAGCTTGCCGCTTGCCACCGGCATGGCCGGACCCTTGGAGACGAGGCTGGCGTCGTAGGTGAAACCGTTGTCTTCCAGCGCTTTCATCAGGCCGTTTCCGGCGGAGAGGTAGGGCGCTCGAAAACCCCTGATATCCTCCTTGACGAAGCGCTGCCAGTCGGCGGGCTCGCGCTCGCCCACACCGGCATTCTGCCAGGCGTTCTTCAAGGCCTCGTGGAAGAAGGTGAATTCGGCTTTCCAGTCGTCCGCGCTCCATTTGCCGCCGTCGAAATGGCCGCAGGCATGGCTGCCGATATCGTGGCCTTCCAGCTTCGCCAGCCAGATTTCGCCAAGCCGCAGGATCGTGTCCTCCTTGTCCGGCGAAAAGCCGACATTGGAGCGGCCGCGTTTTTCGTGCGGCGCCTGGTAGGTGGCGCGCTCCTCTCGCGGAAAGAGGAAGGTACAGGAGAGGAAATAGGTGAAATGCGCGCCGGTGCGCTTGGCCATGGCGCGGCTCTTTTCCCAGAGCAGGTTGTCGTGCGCACCGTCGAAGGAGACGATGACGAGCTGCTTGCGTTTTGGTGTCTCGATCGCGTCATCCTTGGCGAATGCCGGGCTCGCGCCGAGGGCGGCGGCGAGAGAGAGGAGGAGAATTCGAGACGATCGTTGAGACAAGATGGGCACCCGCGACAATTTGCAAAGGGTCTGTCATCGGTTCCGAATGCGGCAATCCTTTGATCGGGCTGGAATTGTCGCCCGGTGAAGGCTATTCCAAAGGGAAACGGCCAGCGGCCGCCATTTCTTCAAGGGGCTTTTTCATGACGTTGCTCATCGCCGGTCTCGTTCTCTTCATCGTCACCCATCTGCTGCGGCCCTTCGCGCCCGGCCTTCGCAATGCGGGCATCGCAGCACTTGGCAAGCCCGGCTGGATGGCGCTGCATGGCGTGCTGTCGCTCGTCAGCCTCGCCCTCATCGCCTACGGCTTTGTCGATGCGCGCGAAAATGGCGGTTCGATGCTCTATTCTCCACCGACCTTCATGGCGCATATCGCGCTGACGCTAATGCTGATCGCCTCGATCTGTCTCGTCGCCGGCTTCCTGCCGGCCGGTCATATCCGCACGAAGATGAAGTTTCCCATCCTGGTCGCGATCAAGATCTGGGCGCTGGCGCATCTTCTGGCGAACGGCGAGAGCTATTCGGTGCTGCTCTTCGTGACGATCCTTGCCTGGGCGGTCATCCTGCGCATCACGCTGAAGAAGCGCATCGCCGCCGGCGAGACCAAACTGCCGGTTTTCGTCTCGGCGAAGTATGACCTGATCTCGGTCGTTGTCGGCCTCGCGCTCTATGTCGCCATCGTCTTCTGGCTTCACGAGTGGTTGATCGGCGTGGCGCCGCTGCCTTGATCCGGGCCTGATCCGCTCCTGATCCCCGGCTTTTCGCGGCTGCCCCCTTACTTTGCAGCCAAAATGGAGTAGAAGGCGCAAACTCCAATCGTCAGCAAGAGCCGGGCAGGGAATGGTAAATCAGGACGACAGCTTTATCCGCGAGGTCAACGATGAACTCCGCTCCGACCAGATGCGTCTGGTCTGGAAGCGTTTCGGTCGCATCCTGATCGGCATTGCCGTGCTGGTCGTCCTCGGCACGATCGGCAAGGTGAGCTACGAATACTGGCGCGACAGCGAGGCCTCTGCCGCCGGCGACCAGTTCCTCGCAGCCCTCACCCTCGCCCGGGAAGGCAAGAAGGACGAGGCGCTTGCAGCGCTGACCGCACTTGAGAAGGACGGTTTCGGCTCCTATCCGGTGCTCGCCCGCATGCGGTCCGCTTCGCTTCTTGCCGAGACGGACGCGCAGGGTGCCGTCAATGCTTTCACCGCGATCTCCAAGGATACTTCGGTACCGGAAGCGGTGCGTGATGCAGCCCGCCTGCGCGCCGCCTACCTGCTTGTCGATACCGGCACCTACGAGCAGGTCTCGGCGGAAGCCGAGCAGCTTGCGACGCCGCAGAACGCGCTGCGCCATTCTGCCCGCGAGGTTCTCGGGCTTGCCGCCTACAAGCACGACGACTATGCGCGTGCCAAGGAATGGTTCGACGCCATCATCAGCGACAGCGAAAGCCCGCGCAACGTTGCCAACCGCGCGCAGATGCTGCTTGACCTGATTGCCGCAAGCGGCAAGCTGTCCTCCTGATCGGTTTTCTGACCGCTCTTAGAAACGGAACACATCATGAGCTTCACCGTCGCCATTGTCGGACGCCCCAATGTCGGCAAGTCCACCCTGTTCAACAGGCTTGTGGGCAAGAAGCTCGCGCTCGTTGACGATACGCCCGGCGTCACGCGCGACCGCCGGCCGGGCGATGCCCGCTTGATCGACCTGAAATTCCGCATCATCGATACTGCCGGTCTCGAAGAGGCGGCACCCGAGACGTTGCAGGGCCGCATGCGCGCCCAGACGGAAGCGGCAATCGACGAGGCGGACCTGTCGCTCTTCGTCGTCGATGCCAAGATGGGCCTGACGCCGGTCGACCAGGCGCTGGCCGACATGCTGCGCCGCAAGGGCAAGCCGGTGGTGCTCGTCGCCAACAAGTCGGAAGCGCGTGGCTCCGATGGCGGGTTCTATGACAGCTTCACGCTCGGCCTTGGCGAACCGACGGCGATCTCCGCCGAACACGGCCAGGGCATGCTGGATCTGCGCGACGCGATCGTCGCGGCGATCGGTGAGGAACGCGCCTATCCGGAAGAAGACGAGGCCGTCACCGATGTCGACCTGCGCGATGAGGCGGCTGCCGAAGGCGTGGAGAAGGACGACGACTACGAGCCGGAATATGACGAGACGAAGCCGCTGCGCGTCGCCATCGTCGGCCGCCCGAACGCCGGAAAATCGACGCTGATCAACCGTTTCCTCGGCGAGGACCGACTGCTGACCGGCCCGGAAGCCGGCATCACGCGCGATTCCATTTCCGTCGAATGGGACTGGAAGGGCCGGACGATCAAGATGTTCGATACGGCCGGCATGCGGCGCAAGGCGAAAGTGCAGGAGAAGCTGGAAAAGCTCTCCGTCGCCGACGGCCTACGCGCCATCCGCTTTGCCGAGACTGTGGTCATCGTTTTCGACGCGACCATTCCCTTCGAGAAGCAGGACCTGCAGATCGTCGACCTCGTGCTGCGCGAGGGCCGCGCCGCCGTGCTCGCCTTCAACAAGTGGGACCTGATCGAGGACCCGCAGGCCGTGCTGGCGGAGCTGCGCGAGAAGACCGAGCGGCTTCTGCCGCAGGCGCGCGGCATCCGCGCGGTGCCGGTTTCGGGCCAGACCGGCCGCGGCCTCGACAAGCTGATGCAGTCCGTCATTGAGACGGATCGCACCTGGAACCGCCGCATCTCGACCGCCAAGCTCAACCGCTGGCTGGACGCACAGCAGACGCAGCATCCGCCACCGGCCGTTTCCGGCCGCCGCCTGAAGCTGAAATACATGACGCAGGTGAAGGCCCGTCCGCCGGGTTTCATGATCTCGTGCACGCGCCCCGATGCGCTGCCGGAATCCTATATCCGCTACCTGACGAACGGCCTGCGCAACGACTTCAACCTGCCGGGCGTGCCGATCCGCATCCACTTCAAGGCGGCGGACAATCCGTTCGCCTCGAAGGCGAAGAAGCGGCGCTGAGCCTCAGCCCTTCGGCAGCTTGTCCCTGGCGACCAGCGCGCCGTGATGCTGGATGACGGCGGCGGCGGCGTCCGCAGCCAAGCGCGCCGCGTCCTGCGGGTTTGCACCCGTTGCGAGGCGGGCGAGGAAGGCACCGTTGAAGCTGTCGCCGGCACTCGTCGTGTCGACGATCGTCCTGACTTCGGCAGACGGCACATGGCTGCGTTCGTCGCCGAAGATGAGCGTTGCGCCCTTCTCACCATCCTTCACGACGAGATTTTCGACGCCGAGCGCCCGGTAGCGGGCGATCGTTTCCTCCAGCGAGGCGTCGCCGAAATGGGTCGTCTCGTCGTCGAGGCTCGGCATGACCAGGGTTGCGGCGCGCGCGCCGTCGGTGATGGTTGCGCGCATGCGTTCGGCATCGTCCCAGAGGCGCGGGCGGATGTTCGGATCGAAGACGACGTGCTTGCCGGCGGCTTTGGCGCGGCGCAATTCCGCAAGCAACGTATCGACATCCTCCGGCTGCACGATCGCCAGCGTGATGCCGGAGAAGACGATGATGCCGGAAGCTTCGATCGCCGCGCGCAGCCGGTCGCCGTCACGGGCCAGAAGCTTTGCCGCGGAGACGGAACGCCAGTAGGAGAAACTGCGCTCACCATCCTTCAGGTGGATCATGTAGAGGCCGGGCGAGCGACCCTCGATACGGGCAACGTGGCCAGTGCCGATGCCATGCCCTTCCATGAAGGCGAGCATTTCGTCGGAGATCATGTCGGTTCCGACGGCGGAAAAATAGTCGACGCTCCAGTCCGCCGGCAGGTATTGGCGGGCGTAATAGGCGGTGTTGAAGGTGTCGCCGGCAAAACCCTTGCGCAGCAGGCCGCCTTCGGCCTGCATCAGTTCCACCATGCACTCGCCGATCGAAAGCAGCCGTCCTGCCATGTCCTGAAATCCTCCGGTTCACTCCGCCGGAAAGAGGAAATACGATCAAAGAGTTGGCGGGGCAAGGCTGTGCCGGCGCTTTCTGCGCCCTGACCCGACGCGTCCTGTTTGAGCGCGCCGATGCGAGGCGAACCTTGACGCGCGGCGGTCCATTGCTCCATCCGTAACCAGCAAGCCCGCGATCATCAGGGCGTCCAACTGATCGCGATCAACTCTCACGCGCCAAAGGTGCCGGTCTCATGAACATCAAGCAGCTCGAAGTGTTGCGCACGCTTCTCGCCACGGGCTCGACCATTGCGACGGCCAAGGCCATGGGGCTCAGCCAGTCGGGTGTGAGCCGGCTGTTGGCGCAGCTCGAATCCGATCTGGCGCTGACGCTGTTTGCCCGCGACAAGGGGCGGCTGATCCCGACGCCGGAGGCGACGATCCTGGCGCGGGACGCCGAGAATGTCCTGCTCGCCGTCGACCGCATGTCCGGCCATGCGGAGGATCTGCGCAACGGTGCCTCTGGGCCGGAAACCGTGCGGATCGGCCTGCCAAGCAGCATGTGGGAGAATTTCGCGCCGGCCATGCTGCTCGACTACATTGCCGCCTTTCCCGGCGTGCGTATCGAGACTTTCTTTGAAACGACGACGGCGATCAACAAGCTCGTCGAGGAGCGGACCATCGATCTCGGTTTCCTGCGCATGGAAGGGGAGGTCGGGCCAGGTATCGTGGTCGACAAGGTGGCGAGCGGCCAGAGCGTCTGTGTCATTCCGAAGGGACACCCGCTCGCCGAGCTGGAAGAAATCACCCCAAAACATTTGCGTAACGTGCCGCTCATCCTCATCGGCCGGCAGAGGCCGAACCGCATGGCGCTCGACCAGGCCTTCAAGCGGGCAGGGGTCAAACAGCTGGTCAAGATCGAGACCCACACCAACAGCTCCGCCTGTTCCTACGTGGCGCACGGGCTGGGCGTCACGATCATCAGCAGTTTCTATGCGAATCTCTATCGCCACCTTCCTGTCGTGCACCGGCCGTTCGTGCCGCGTAGCACACAGGAATTCGGCCTCGCCCGCGCCGATGGTGTGCCATTGTCCATCGCTGCTCAAGCACTGAGCGATGCTCTTAAGAAACAGATTCTGCTTTCGCAGAACAGCGAATGAAATCAAAATATTGAGCGCCGTTTTTCGTGCTCCGGTGTCGGGGCTGGCAGGGGCTGAGTCTGCATAGATATATGACAAAAACGCATAATATTGCGCGTTTTTGTTCAATCACTCATAGTCATTCCTAACGAAACCGATGATGGTCGCCGGGAAAGACGACCGTCAATCGTGGGGAAACAATGCTGAGATTCATCCTGAGCCGCCTGGTGATGGCGCTTCCGACAATCGCGCTCGTGTCGATCACGGTTTTTGCGCTGATCCGCTTCATTCCAGGCGATCCCGCCGCGCTGATGCTTGGCGACATGGCCGAGCCTGCCCAGATCGCCGCCATGCGCACCGAGCTTGGCCTCGACAAACCGATGCCGCAGCAGTTCCTGATCTGGGCCGGCAATGTGCTGCAAGGCGATTTCGGCCAGTCGATCGTCAATGACGAGGCTGTGCTGCCGCTGGTCGTGTCGCGCTTCATGGTGAGCGCCGAGATTGTCTTCGTCGCCGTGCTTCTCGCCAGCCTGATCGCCGTACCGGCCGGCGTGATCGCCGCCTGGCGCCAGAACAGTCTGACGGACCTGGCTCTGGTCGGAACGGCGACGGTTCTGCTGTCGATCCCCACCTTCTGGCTTGGCCTGCTCCTGCTGCTGTTCTTCGGATTGAAGCTCGGCTGGCTGCCGGTGCTGGGTTACGTGTCGATCCGCGAGAATTTTGCCGGCGGC
Source organism: Shinella kummerowiae (assembly GCF_009827055.1). GTDB lineage: Bacteria > Pseudomonadota > Alphaproteobacteria > Rhizobiales > Rhizobiaceae > Shinella > Shinella kummerowiae. Next base: position 838,248 of record NZ_WUMK01000001.1, on the reverse strand, counting down.
CTGCTCTATCTTGTGCTGCCGATCATGACGCTGGTCATTCACGAGGCGGGCGTGCTGATCCGCATGGCGCGCGCCTCGACGCTGGAAGTGCTGCGCCTCGACTACATCACCCATGCCCGCGCCAAGGGGCTTTCCGAAAGCGCCGTTCTGTGGCGCCACGCCTTCAAGAACGCCTTCGGCCCGACCTGGACGATGATCGGCCTCATCCTCGGCAACCTGCTCGGCGGCATCGCGGTCATCGAGACGGTGTTCACCATTCCGGGCCTCGGCCGGCTGATGGTCGATAGCATCTTTGCCCGCGACTACCCGGTCATCCAGGGCTGCCTGCTGTTCGTTTCGCTCTCCTACGTGCTGGTCAACCTCGTCATCGACCTTCTCTATCCCCTCTTCGATCCGCGGGTTGTTGCCGAATGAAAAAGGTCTCTCTCAACGCGCTCATCGGCGGCATCCTTATCGCCCTGCTGCTCGCCACCGCCGCCCTCGGCCTCGTCTGGACACCGTTCGATCCGATGCAGCTTTCCTTCACCGCGCGCCTTGCCGCGCCCGATGCGAGCCACCTGCTCGGGACCGACGAGTTCGGCCGCGACGTACTGAGCCGCCTGATGGTCGGCGCCCGTGCCAGCGTGTGGATCGGCCTGCTGACCGTCGGCTTTGCCACCGTCTGCGGCACGCTGATCGGCCTTGTCAGCGGCTGTGCGCGCGGCTGGGTGGATGGCGTCATCATGGCGGTCAACAATGCGCTGCTCGCCTTTCCGGGCATCCTGCTCGCGCTCGGCCTGCTCGCGGTGTTCGGCGCCAACCAGTACGGCATCATCTTTGCGCTCGGCATCGCCTATACACCCTCCATGGCACGCGTGGTGCGCGGCGCCGTGCTGTCGCTGCGCGAGCGGGAGTTCATCGAGGCTTCGCGGGTGATGGGCAATGGCGAACTCTACACCATGGCCCGCCATATCCTGCCGAACTGCCTGGCGCCGATCACCGTGCTCGCCACCTCCATGTTCGGCTGGGCGATCCTCTCGGAAAGCGCGCTGTCCTTCCTCGGCCTTGGTGTGCCGCCGCCGGCGCCGACCTGGGGCAACATGCTGGCCGCCGGCCGCCCCTTCATCGAGCAGGCCGTCTGGCTCGGCCTGTTTCCCGGCCTCTGCATCGCGCTGACGCTGCTCGGCATCAATCTTCTGGGCGACGCCCTTCGCGACAGGCTCGACCCGCGCATGAGAGGTCTGAAATGACGGATACGCTGCTGACCGTTCGCGACCTCTCCCTGGCGGTTGCCCATAACCACCGGAAGGTCGTCAAGGCCGTCTCCTTCGACATCGCGCCGGGCGAGATCTTCGGGATCGTCGGTGAGAGCGGTTCCGGCAAGACGCTGGCGACGCGTGCCCTGATCTCGCTCTTGCCGCCGGCCATCAAGGTGACGGGCGGCTCGGTGCTCTACAAGGGCCGGGACGTGCTGGCAATGAAGAACCGCGAGCTGCGCAGCCTGCGCGGTGCGGAGATCGGTGTCGTCTTCCAGGAGCCGATGACCTCGCTCAACCCGTCGATGACCATCGGGCGACAGCTGGAGGAGGGCCTCATCCTCCACACGAAAGCGTCTCCGGAAGAGCGCCGCGCGCGCATCCTCGACATGCTGAAGCGCGTTGGCATCCGCGATCCGGAAGGCGCGTTGACCGCCTATCCGCACGAGTTCTCCGGCGGCATGCGCCAGCGCATCATGCTGGCCTCCGTCATGCTGCTGAAGCCGGCGCTGCTGATCGCCGACGAGCCGACCACGGCACTCGACGCCGTCATCCAGCGCGACGTGATGGAACTGATGGTGGAACTGACGCGGGCCGAGGGCACCGCCGTGCTGCTGATCAGCCACGACCTTCCCATGGTGGCGCGTTATACCAGCCGCATCGTGGTGATGGAGCAGGGCGCGATCGTCGAGCAGGGCCGCACGGAGGACCTGCTGGAAGCGCCGCAGCATGCCTATACCAAGAAGCTGCTCTCCTCGCTGCCCTTCCGTGGCGAGGTGCGGGCGATCGACATGGCGAAGGCGCCGATGGTGTCGGCCCGCGACATCGTCGTCGACTATGCGGGCCGAAAGTCGCTGCTCCGCAAGGGTAAGGCGAAACGGGCGCTGCATGGCGTCAGCATCGATATTCACGAGGGCGAAGTGGTCGCGCTCGTCGGCGGTTCCGGCTCGGGCAAGACGACGCTCGGCCGCACCATTGCCGGCCTCGTCAAGGAAAGCGGCGGCGAAATCCGTTTCCAGGGGCGGGCGCGTGATGCCGACTGGACCGATTACCGCCTGAACTGCCAGATGGTGTTCCAGGATCCCTATTCCTCGCTCGATCCGCGTATGACCATCCTGGCGCTGGTCGAGGAGGCGCTGCGGCTCGTGCCGGATCTCGACGCGGCGGCCAAGCGCAAGCGCGCGCTGGAGACGCTGGAGGAGGTGGGCCTTGGCGCCGACTATGCCGAACGCTATCCGCACGAATTGTCCGGCGGCCAGCGCCAGCGCGTGGCGATCGCTCGTGCCATCGCCCGCCGCCCGCGTTTCCTGATCGCCGACGAGCCGGTCTCCGCGCTCGACGTGACGGTCCGGGCGCAGGTGCTCGATCTCTTCTCCGATCTGCAGCGCCGTTACGGCTTCTCCTGCCTCTTCATCAGCCACGACCTCGGCGTGGTCGAGCAGGTCGCCGACCGCGTCGTCGTCATGCAGGACGGCCGGATCATCGAACAGGGCGACCGCGACACGATTTTCGACAGTCCGAAGGAGGCCTATACGCGCCGGCTTCTCTCGGCCATTCCCGCGCTCGACCAGAACGAGCGCGGCGGCGTGACCCTGAAATGGCGCCTGGAGAATTGATGTGACCCTGTCTTCGAACGCCTCTTCCGTCGCCGGGCAGCTTGCCGGGATCTGCGACGCGCAGCCTTTCGTGACACGTTTCGCGATCCGCAATCTCCGGACCGGCGAGACGATCGAACGCGGCGCCGGCGCGGAAACGCCGTCGGCCAGCACGCGCAAGACCTCCATCATGATGGCCGCGCTGAAGGCGGTGCACGAGGGCCGGCTCGACCTCGAAGAGGAGATTACCTACGAGGCGCGTTTTGCCGAGGAAGTGGCGAGCGGCATGTTCCGCTACCTGACGCCCGGCATCGTCATCTCGCTGCGCGATGCCATTACCGGCATGATGGTGCTGAGTGACAATGTCTGCACCAAGATGGTGTTCGAGCGCCTGACGCTGGAGGAGGTCGATGCCTATTGCAAGGCGATCGGCATGGAGGGCACGCACCATCGTTTCCTCATCCCGCCGCTGGCGCTGTCGCCGGACCATGCGCTGACCTCCGTCACCACGACGACGGCGCGAGACCAGTTGTTTCTTCTCCAGACGATTCTTGACGCGCAGACCTCTGCCGAGGCCGTGGCGCGGCTCGGTAGCTCACCGGAACTCTGCGCCTATGCCCTGCAGACGCTGAAGAACCAGATCCTGCGCTACGCCATCCCCTCGCGCCTGCCGTTCGGCACGGTGGTGGCGCACAAGGGCGGCACGGGCAAACGCGGTCGCATGAATGCCGGCATCGTCTACCGCGACGGCGCGCCCTTCTACATCATCGCCGCCTTCACCGACGCGGTGCCGCAGGCCATGCCCGACGGCACGCCGGGATACACGATGGCGCTCGAGACCATAGGCAGGCTCTCACGCGCCTGCTGGGACGGATTCAACACATGACAACCAACGACAGAACAAAGGGTGGAACAATGAAAAAGCTTCTTCTTTCGGGCGTGGCGCTGCTTGCGGCAACGCAGATCGCCACGGCGCGCGACGTTACCGTTGCGCTGAGCTCGGACCTGCGCAGCAGCAATCCCGGCGTCAACCGCGATGGCAACACGGACAGCGTGATCCTGCACATCGTCGAGGGCCTCGTCGGTTACAACAATGGCGGCGAGGTGAAGCCGCTGCTTGCCAAGAGCTTCGAGACCTCGGCTGATGGCCTGACCTATACGTTCAAGCTGCGCACTGACGTGAAATTTCACAACGGCAAGCCGCTGACGGCCGATGACGTGGTGTGGAACTGGACGCGATACCTGAAGCCCGACACCAAATGGACCTGCCTCAAGGATTTCGCCGAAGGTGGTGCCGCGGCTGTGACCGGTGTCACGGCGGTCGATCCGGCGACGGTCGAGATCAAGCTCGCGAAACCGTCCGCCGTCTTCCTCGGCCTGATGTCACGGCCCGAATGCGGGTTTACCGGCATCATTTCGCCGGACTCCGTTGCTGCGGACGGCAGTTTTGACAAGCCGATCGGCACCGGCCCGTTCCAGTGGGGCGAATGGAAGAAGGGGGAATATATCCACCTCAACAAGTTTGCCGATTACGTTTCGCCAGAGAACAATGGCCAGCCGGACGGCATGGTCGGCTCCAAGCGTCCGCTCGTCGATGGCGTCAAGTTCATGATCATTCCCGACGCCTCCACCATCAAGGCGGGCCTGCAATCCGGCGTGCTCGACACGGCGGAAATCTCGCCGGACCTCATTCCGGAATTCAAGGAAAGCGAGAAGACCCAGCTCATTGTTGCGCGCAACAACGGCAAGAACCTCTTCTACATCCAGACGCGCGACAAGGTGCTGAGCAAGCCCGGCGTGCGCCGCGCCATGGCGATGGCGCTCGACCTCGACCAGCTCGTCGCTGCGGCCTCCAATGGCACGGGCGAGGCGAACGGCTCGATGGTCTCGCAGGATTCCGTCTACTTCAGCGAAACGCAGAAGAAGCGGCTGCCCTACGATATCGAGGCCGCCAAGAAGGAGCTAGCGGATGCCGGCTATAATGGCGAGCCGATCTCGATCATCGCCAACAAGCGCGGCAATGTGCCGAGTTTCCCGGCCGCCGTCATGGCGCAGGCGATGATGCAGCAGGCGGGCCTCAACGTGCAGATCGAGGTGCTCGACTACGCGACCCAGGTCGATCGCCGCCGCTCGGGCAACTACCAGGTCATCTCCCAGTCGGTATCGCCGCGTCTCGACCCGGCGCTGATGTACGCCTTCTATGTCGGCAACAAGGACGAGAACGCTTCGCTGATGTGGGATGACCCGAAGGCGATCGAGCTGATGAAGGCGGCCTATGTCGAGGCGGACCCGGCCAAGCGCCAGACGATCTTCGACGAATTCCACGCGCTGATGCTGAAGGAGATGCCCGGCATCTTCCTCTACGACATGGTCGACGTCTGGGGCGCGACCAAGGCGCTGAAGGGCCAGCCGGTCTGGCAGTCGAACGCCCGTCTCTGGGAAGTCTCTGTCGAGGAATAGGCCGGTTTCCGCGCCGCAGACGGACCCGGCGCGGACCAGTTTGATCATCATCATTGCGGCCCGGCGGCCTATCCGCCGGGCGCCTGGCCCGCTGTTGTCTGCGGGTGGATAGAAGCGAGGACGGATTATGGATCGGGATGCCGTGGCGGCACTTTCCGCAGCAATCGAGGCGATGGCGCCTGACTTTACGACGATCAGCGACAGCATCTGGGATTTCGCCGAGCTGAAATTCGAGGAGCAGCAATCCTCGGCGCTTCTGGCGAAGGCGCTGGAGGACAACGGCTTTGCCGTGCGCCGTGGCGTCGCCGGCATGGAGACGGCGTTCATCGGTGAGGCCGGCAGCGGTGCGCCGATCATCGCGTTCCTCGGCGAATTCGATGCGCTGGCCGGGATGAGCCAGCTGGCCGGCATTGCCGAGGCGAAGCCGGCGGCCGATGGCGCGACCGGCCATGGCTGCGGCCACAATCTGCTCGGCGTCGGTTCGCTGATGGCGGCCATCGCGCTTGCCCGTCATTTGAAGACACACAACCTGCCCGGCACGGTGCGCTACTACGGTTGCCCGGGCGAGGAGGGCGGTTCCGGCAAAACGTTCATGGTGCGGGCCGGCCTGTTCGACGATGTCGATACCGCGCTGACCTGGCATCCGGCGCCCTTCAACGGCGTGCGCTCAACCAACAATCTCGCCGTGCTCGAATATTTCTATCGGTTCAAGGGCATCGCCGCCCATGCGGCCAATGCCGCCCATCTTGGCCGCTCGGCGCTCGATGCGGTGGAACTGATGAATGTCGGCGTCAATTTCCTGCGCGAGCACATGCCGCAGGACTGCCGCGTGCACTATGCCATCACCGATGCGGGCGGCAAGGCGGCGAATGTCGTGCAGGCGAAAGCAGAGGTGCTGTATCTGATCCGCGCGCCGGAAATGGCGCAGGCGCTGGCGCTGGCCGCACGGGTGGACAAGGTGGCGCGCGGGGCGGCGATGATGACCGAAACGGAGGTGGAGATCGTCTTCGATACCGCCTCGACGAACCTCCTGCCCAATCTCGCGCTGGAAACGGCGCTGCATAACAATCTGGTGGCGCTCGGCCCGATCGCCTTCGACGAGCGGGACATTGCCTTTGCCCAGTCGATCCAGCAGACTTTTACGGATGAGGCGATCAGCAGCAGCATCCGGCTCTACCGGATCAAGGACGACGTCTTCTCCAACGCCTGGATCGATGGCTCGACGCCGCTGCATCTCGGCCTGCGCGCCTTCGAGGGCGAATCCCATTTCCGCGCCGGCTCGACCGATGTGGGGGATGTCAGTTGGGTGACGCCGACGGCGCAATGCTGGACGCCCGCCTGGGCGATCGGCACCAATCCGCATACCTGGCAGGTGGTGGCGCAGGGCAGGAGCCCCGCCGCGCACAAGGCGATGGCGCACGCCGCCAAGGCATTGGCCGCGACCGGGCTTTCGCTGCTGACCACACCGGATCTGCTTGCCGCGGCGAAAGCCGAATGGCGCGAGAAGACAGAGGGAAAGCCCTATGTCTGCCCGATCCCCGCCGACGTGATGCCGGGCGGGAAGTTGCCGCAACGCGCGTAAAGACGGACGAATCAGAGCTGGTTCGTCGGCCGCGGTTTACGCCGGACACTGTCCAATCAGCCGGGCGATGTCCTCGCGCCGGAACGGAACCTGATCAACGTCGGCTTGCTCCTGATAGGTGCGGGCATATTGGTGGCCGGAATAGACGGCGGCGGCGATCAGGCCCGGTGCGAGGCAATCGCCGAGCCGGGTCACGGTCTTGATGCCCGCATCGGCCCATTCGTCTTCCCGCGCCTTGAGCGCCAGCCAGAGCGTCTCGTCCGGCAGGCGGGCGGTGACGGGCACCAGCGTGGTGCAGTCGACCGACCAGGTCTTGCCGCTGTAGATGCAGGATAGGTCCAGCCGCTCCTTCGTACGGCCGCCCAGCGCATTTGCAGTGATGATCTCGACGTCGAGATCGATGAGGCGGCGCTGCACGCGGCCCTGCTCCAGCGTGTTCTTGCTCCAGGGGGATACCTGGGATTCGGGGGTCACGAAGATCACCGCGCGACCAGCCTTCGCGAGCAATTCGGCAAGCACGCTGCCCATGTAGAAACAGTCGTCGTCGAAGACGACGACAGGGCCGTCGGCGGGTACTGCCTTGGCCCCTTCTGAAAGAAGGGCGTCGGGGGAGACGACGTTGCCCTCCGCCAGAAACTCCAGCGGCGTGCGGTGGGTGCGGCCGACGCCATCGGTGCGCCAGCGGGCACCGGTGGCGATCGCCACATGGGGAATGGCATATTGCAGCACGTCATCGGCGGAAAGCGGGCTTTGCAGGTAGAGTTCGGCGTTGACGCGGGTGCTGAGCTGGCCGATTCGCCAGTCGCGCACACGGCCCCAGGTCGCAAGCCCCGGCAGGCGACATTCGCGCGCAACGCGGCCGCCCCATTCGTTGCCGCCTTCCGCCAGAACCACATCGACGCCGCGCTCGGCGAGTCCCCGTGCCGCCTCCAGACCGGCCGGGCCGCCGCCGATGACGAGGGCTGGCTCGGGGGATACGGCCCTTGCGATGATCTCCGGGTGCCACCCCTTGCGCCATTCCTCGCCGATCGTCGGGTTCTGTGTGCAGCGCATCGGCACGTTGGTGTTGTCGCCGGAGGTGCAGATGTTGCAGCCGATGCATTCGCGGATGTCGTCGATGCGGCCGTCCTCGATCTTCTTCGGCAGGTAGGGATCGGCGATCGACGGGCGCGCGGCGCCGATGAAATCGAGAATGCCCTGCCTGACCACCCGCACCATGCTGTCCGGCGACGTATAGCGTCCGACGCCGACCACCGGCTTGCTGGTGACGGATTTGACGAAGCGGATATAGGGCTCCTGATAACCCTCCTCGGCGAAGCGGGCCGTCTGGCTGTCGTTCGACCAGTCGGACAGGTTGACGTCCCAGAGATCGGGAAGCTCGGCAAGGGCTGTGATGATGTCCTTGCCTTCTCCCTCGCTGGTGATGCCGGACGGGCCCATCAGTTCATCGACGGCCAGGCGCACGGCGAGCGCGCAGCTATCGCCGATCGCCTCGCGCGTATCGTCGATGATTTCGCGAAACAGGCGGAGCCGGTTCTCGAAGGAGCCGCCATATTCGTCGCCGCGGTCGTTGTGGCGGCGGGACAGGAAGTGCTGCAGCACGCTCATGTCATGGCCGGCATAGAGATAGACGATGTCGAAGCCCGCCCGTTTGGCGCGCACGGCGGCATTGCGATACCAGCGGCGCATGTCGGCGATGTCCGCCTTGTCCATGGCGCGGGCCTGGACGGGGTCCAGGCTGTCGGTGATGGCGTGGGAGGGGGCAAGCGGGATCATGCGGCTGAAACGGTTGGCGACATGCAGGCCGTTGTGCACGAGCTGGATGGCGGCGAGGCTGCCATGGGCGTGGATGCGCTCGGTGACGGCGGCCAGCGCCGGCAGGTCGCCATCATCCCAAAGCCGGGCCTCGTTGGCCGGCGTCAGGTCGGATGTGGGATGGATTTCGGCTTCCTGGGTGGAGACGACGGCCCAGCCGCCCTCCGCCTTCATGCCGCGCAACTGGGCTTCCGCATTCGGATAGCGGTAGCCCATGCCGGAACAGTGCGGCACCTGGTAGAAGCGGTTGCGCGCCGTGACCGGGCCGATCTTGACGGGTTCGAAGAGAATATCGAAGCGGGGGTCTCGGGCCATGGCCTGCCATCCTGAAAGAAGCTGCGTTTGGATGATCGGCAGGATATCGGGAACGTGCAGTCAGGCAAGGGGATTGTTATACGTTCGTATAATTCCATTCATGGCAGATCATTCTGATCTCAATCCGTTTTCTCATGACGGGAGAATGCGGGGGCTTTCAGCCGGAACACGCCCGTATTGGTTTGGCGTCCCGCCCGGTTGATCTTGCCTCCGAGTGGACCGCTGCGCCGCTCGTCCGGAAAATCGTCGCTCGCCCGTTTACGCTCCCCGGGGTGCGCGTTACATCTTGCCCTATCGAAACAGGAGCCGGAGCGAAAACGCATGGCGAAGTCCCACAAGAAGGCCGAGGATTGGTGGCGCGGCGCGGTGATCTATCAGGTCTATCCCCGCTCTTTCCAGGATACGACCGGCGATGGCATGGGGGATCTTCGCGGCATCACGAAGCGGCTCGGGCATATCGCGTCGCTCGGCGTCGATGCGATCTGGCTGTCGCCCTTCTTCAAATCGCCGATGGGGGATATGGGCTATGATGTTTCGGACTACTGCGATGTCGACCCGATGTTCGGAACGCTGGCCGATTTCGACGCCATGCTGGCGGAGGCCCATCGGCTTGGCCTGAAAATCATCATCGACCAGGTGATTTCGCACACATCCGACCAGCATCCGTGGTTCGTGGAAAGCCGCTCCAGCCGTTCGAACCCCAAGGCGGACTGGTATGTCTGGGCCGATCCCAAGCCGGACGGTACGGCGCCCAACAACTGGCTGTCGATCTTCGGCGGCCCCGGCTGGGAATGGGACGGCGTGCGCAAGCAATATTACATGCACAACTTCCTGACCTCGCAGCCGGATCTCAATTTCCACAATCCGGATGTGCAGGACGCGCTGCTGAAGACCGTGCGCTTCTGGCTCGACCGCGGGGTGGATGGGTTCCGCCTCGATACGGTGAACTTCTACTTCCACGACAAGAAGCTGCGCGACAACCCGCCCCATGAGCCCGATCCCGACGCGACCGGTCTCGATGCGCCGGACGTCAATCCCTACGGCATGCAGACGCACCGCTACGACAAGACGCAACCGGAGAATGTCGGTTTCCTCAAACGTTTCCGGGCACTGCTCGACGAATATGAGGGGCGCATGACGGTCGGCGAGGTGGGTGACGGCGCCCGCTCGCTGAAGACGGTTGCCGACTATACGAGCGGCGGCGACAAGCTGAACATGTGTTACACGTTCGACCTGCTCGGGCCGGATTTCACCGCCGATCACGTGCGCAAATGCGTGCAGAGTTTTCAAAGGGCGGTGACGGACGGCTGGGTCTGCTGGGCGTTCTCCAACCATGACGTCAACCGCCATGTCAGCCGCTTCATCAAGACAGCCGACGAGCGCGAGCGTGTCGCCAAGCTGGCGATTACCCTGCTTTCAGCCTTGCGCGGCTCGATCTGCCTCTATCAGGGCGAAGAACTCGGCCTGACCGAAGCCGACCTCGCCTTCGAGGACCTGCGCGATCCCTATGGCATTCGCTTCTGGCCGGCCTTCAAGGGGCGCGACGGATGCCGCACGCCGATGCCCTGGCAGCACAACGAAGCCCATGCCGGCTTCAGCACCGCCAAACCCTGGCTGCCGGTGCCGGAGGATCACGCCCGTCACGCGGTGGACACGCAGGAAAAGGTTTCCGGCTCCGTGCTCAATCACTACCGAGCGACGCTCGCTTTCCGCAAGGCGCATGACGCGCTTCACGACGGCGACATGGCCTTCCTGCACTCCAACCAGGATATCCTGGCCTTCACCCGCGAGAAGGGCGGCGAAAAGCTGCTCTTCGTCTTCAACCTGACGCGGGAAAAGGCCGAGTTCGTGCCGGCGAAATCGTTGAAGCTCGGCGAGCCCCTGCCGGTTCCCGGCTTCGGCGCGAAGCTGAAGGACGGGACGATCGAGCTGGATGGGTTGGATATGGCGTGCGTGCGGGTGTGAGGTTGCGGCGATTTCGCTCTCGCGATATCATAAAGTGATATTCCGGAGTTCCCCATGGCCTCAAGTTATACACTCGGTAGTCATTACGAGACCTTCGTTCGCGATCTGCTGGCGACTGGCCGATATGCCAGCGCGAGCGAAGTGATGCGGGATGGGCTGCGCCTGCTGGAGGACCGGGAGAAGCAACGCGAGGCCAAGCTCACCGCATTGAGGGAGGCCATTCGCGAGGGGCTGGAGAGCGGCCCTGCCGCGCCATTGGATATCGACGCCATCAAGGCACGCGCCCGTGCGGAGCAGGCGAAAGCCAAGCGTGCTTGAGGTCGTTCGGCTTCCGCGAGCGGAAGAGGACCTGATCCAGATCTGGCGCTACATCGCCGAGGATAGTGAAGCGGCAGCCGACCGTCTTCTCGATCGCGTTTCCGACGTCACGCGAAAACTTGCGGCGCATCCGGAAGCTGGTCGTTCCCGGCCTGAATTGGCGATGGGCCTCCGCAGCTTCATCATCGGGAACTACATTTTGTTCTACGTATCCGACTCATCGCAACTCGTCGTCGTGCGCGTTCTCAGCCGATACCTCGATATCGACGAGGGTGATTTCCGGCCTGAATAACCTCACCCGATCAGCGCAAACCGATCGACATCCACCATTCCCCTGTCCGAAATCTTCAGATGCGGGATGACGGGGAGCGGCAGGAAGGCGAGTTGCAGGAAGGGTTCTTCCAGCGTCGCACCCAATGCAAAAGCAGCGTGGCGCAGGTGGTGCAGCGTGTCGCGGACGATCTCGTAGGGTTCAAGGCTCATCAAGCCGGCGACGGGCAGCGCGATTTCGCCGGTCACCTTGCCGTCCTCCACCACGACGAAGCCGCCCTTGATTTCACCCAGGCGGTTGGCGGCGAGCGCCATGTCGTCCTCGTCGACGCCGACGACGCAGATATTGTGACTGTCATGGCCGACCGTCGAGGCGATGGCGCCCTTCTTCAAGCCGAATCCCTGGACGAAGCCATTGGCATGATTGCCGTTCTTGCCGTGTCGCTCGATGACGGCGACCTTGATGATGTCCTGTGCAAGATCGACGGTGGTCTGGTTGCCCTTGGCGGGCAGGCGGTAGCGGCGGTGCTCGGTGATGATCTTTCCCGGCAGCACGCCCATGACCGACGTTTCACCGTCCGCGACGGGGACTGCGAAATGGGCGGCATTGACCGGCCGCGCCTTGACGCTGTCGAGACCGACGGGTGCCACGGGCCTGCGTGTCGCGAAGAGTGCATCATCGACCTTCCGCCCACCTGAAAACACCATCTCCGCCTTGCAGTTTTCCAGCGTGTCGATGATGACGAGATCGGCCCGCCAGCCGGGGGCGACGAGGCCGCGATCGCGCAGCCCGAAGGCCTTGGCGGCGGAAATCGACGCGGCGCGATAGACGGCGAGCGGCGCGCGGCCATGGCCGATCGCGGTGCGGATCATGTAGTCGAGATGGCCCTGTTCGGCGATGTCGAGTGGATTGCGGTCGTCCGTGCACAGCGCGATGAAGGGCGAGAGGCGTTCGGTCAGGAGCGGCAGCAGCGCCAGCAGGTCCTTGGAGACCGAGCCTTCGCGCACGAGGATGTGCATGCCCTTGCGGATCTTCTCCAGCGCCTCCTCGGCGGTCGTGCATTCATGTTCCGTGCGGATGCCGGCGGAAAGATAACCGTTGAGATCGTTGCCGGAGAGCAGCGGTGCATGGCCATCGATATGGCCGCCCTGGAAGGCCTCCAGCTTGGCAAGACAGATCGGGTCCTTGTGGATGACGCCGGGGAAATTCATGAATTCCGCAAGCCCGATGACCTTCGGATGGTCGTGAAAGGGCAACAGGCGTTCGATCGGCAGGTCGGCGCCCGACGTCTCCAGATGGGTTGCCGGCACGCAGCTCGATAGCTGCACGCGGATATCCATGATGGTTTCGAGCGCGCTGTCGAGGAAGAACTCGATGCCCTCGGTGCCGAGCACATTGGCGATCTCGTGCGGATCGCAGATGACGGTCGTCACGCCATAGGGCAGCACGCAGCGATCGAATTCATGCGGGGTGACCAGCGAGGATTCGATGTGCAGATGGGTATCGATGAAGCCGGGAACGACGATGCGGCCGGAAATGTCGATTTCGGTGCGGCCCTTGTAGTCGCCGCAGGTGCCGACGATGCGGTCGCCGGAAATGGCGATGTCCGAGGCGACGAGCTCACCCGTCACGAGATCGAAGAACTGCCCGCCCTTCAGCACGATATCGGCCGGCTCGCGGCCGGTTCCCTGATCGATGAAGCGTTCCAAGTCGGTCATGGCAAAAATCTCCGAATCCTTTCCGGAGACTCTAGCGGGGTCACGGGAAGAGGGAAGGGCCGATGCGGTGAAACTTCAGACCGGGAATGTCACGGAAAAGGCGAAACGGCGGCTTTCTCCTGCGGGAAGCACGGTCGCGTAGGGGCGATCCTTCAATTCGCGCGCGCCGCCGAATTCCGCCGCCGTGCCGTGCCAGGGCTCGATGCAGAGAAAGGGCGCCCCGGGTTTGCTCCAGAGCGCGAGGTTCGGCAGGTTCTCGAAGCGGAATGTCAGCGCCGGGCCACCCTCGGCTTCGTAGGTCAGGCCGTCGCCCGCGTCGTCGGGGAACACCAGGGCGTCGTTGTCGAACTGGCCCTGCGCAAGGACGAGCCGGCCCTTGTCGAAGGGAGAGGCTTCCCGATGCCGGGACAGAAGGCCGTTTTCCAGCGGCTGGCGTTTGGGCTCAGCGCCGTTATCGAGCGTCACCACATGCGTCTTGCCGTTGCCGCCGGGCAGCGGCCAGAGGAAGGCCGGGTGGAAGCCGCAACCGAAAGGCATCGACACATCGCCCCGATTCTCGACTTCGGCTGCAACGGTGAGGGTCGGGCCGTCGAGGCTGTGCTCGACGGACAGTCGGAAATCGAACGGATAGGCAGCCCGGGTTTCGGCGGTTGCCTCCAGCGTATAGCGGCAGAGGGTCGCCGTCGCAGCGGTAAGCGAAAACTCCCGTCGCCGGGCAAAGCCGTGTTGCGCCATGGAATAGGGTTTGCCATCGATCAGCAGCGTGTCGTCCGGCGCCTTGCCGACGATCGGGAAGAGCACCGGCGAGCGCCCGGTCCAGAAGGCGGCATCGCCGTTCCAAAGCCAGTTCGCGCCATCTTGGGTGGTCGCGGCCTGCATTTCGGCGCCGAGCGAGGAAATCTCGATCGAAAGCACGTCATTCGCGATGCGGGTGATGGTCGGCATGGTCCTGACCCCGATGGTTTCTGTGCGGCACAATTGCGCCGAAACCGGCCGGGCTTGCAAGCCCTATCCCGGCGCGGCTAGTTTCGGCAGTCGTGTCGCGAATAGAGGAACGGATGCACATATCCCCCATCATACGGCCGGCCGAGGCCTCCGAGATCAGCGCCCTCGCGCAGCTATGGCATGCCGGTTGGCAAGACGCGCATGCGGCAGTGCTGCCGGCGGCACTTGCCCGCCTGCGCACGCTCCAGAGTTTTGCGGAGCGCCTGCAGGATATGCTCCCCACAGTGCGTGTTGTCGGCGATCTCGGCGCGCCAATCGGCTTCTGTGCGGTCAAGCACGATGAACTGGACCAGTTGTTCGTTGCGCCGGAAGGGCGGGGCGCGGGCGTGGCGGCAGCACTTGTCGCGGATGCCGAACGGCGCCTTGCCGCCGACGGCGTGACGACGGCCTGGCTTGCCTGCGCGATCGGCAACCACCGGGCCGCGCGCTTCTATGAGAAATGCGGGTGGACGCTTGCCGGCACCGTGATCAACCGGCTGGACACGATCGAGGGGCCGTTCGATCTGGAAATCTGGCGCTATGAAAAGACGCTTCTGCCAGCAGCTTAATGGTTGCTGGTGAGCGGGTGCCGCCCTATGCTGGGCGCATGAACCGGAATGACGCGGCAGGCCCGATCATCGTCTTCGATGCGGAGTGCATTCTCTGCACGGCCAATGCCCAATTCGTTCTCAAACACGATCATAACAGGACTTTCCGCCTTGCCTCCATGCAGAAGGAGGTGGGGGCAGCGCTTTATCGCCGCTTCGGCATCGATCCAGCCAATCCGGAATCGATGATCGTCGTTGCGGGCGATCGGCTGTTCAAGGACAGCGACGCGGTGCTGGCGATCTATGCCGGGCTTGGCTGGCCCTGGAAAGCCGTTGCAGCACTCCGCTTCATTCCGCGCGTCCTGCGCGACCCCGCTTACCGCTGGCTTGCGCGCAACCGCTATCGCCTTTTCGGGCGGCGCGACGCCTGCTGGGTGCCGTCGTCGGGCGATGCGGATCGGATGCTGTGAACAGCGTTATCGTGCTTGGCGGATATGGTGGTTTCGGCGCGCGGCTCTCGAAACGGCTGGCGGCGGATGGCTGGGCGGTGCTGGTCGCCGGCCGGAATGGTGCTGCGGCTAAACACCTTGCGGCGGAGTTGCCCAATGCCCGCCCGCTCGTCGTCGACCGCACCGCCGACCTTCGCCCTGTTCTCGAGGTACATCGCCCTTTTCTGCTGATTGATGCGGCCGGACCGTTTCAAGGAAGCGGCTATCAGGTCGCCGAAGCCTGCATTGCCTGCGGCGTGCACTATATCGACCTTGCCGATGCGCGGGATTTCGTCTGCGGCATCGGCCGGCTGGATGCGGCGGCGCTGGCGGCAGGTGTTGCTGTCGTTTCCGGTGGCTCCAGCGTGCCGGCGCTCTCCGGTGCCGTGATTGCGGAATTGGCGCAGGGCATGGCGGAGGTCTGCTCGGTTGAAACGTCGATCAGCGCGTCCAACCGGGCGACGGCGGGCGCATCCGTCGCAGCGGCGATCCTCAGTTACGTCGGCAAACCTGTCCGGCTCTGGCGCGGTCGGCGCTGGCGGCAGGAAACGGGTTGGCATCGGTTGCACCATGAGACCTATCGCGTCCCCGGCCGTCTGCCGATCCGGCGGCTGGTGGCGCTGGCGGATGTGCCGGACCACGATATCGTGCCGGGCACCGTTCCCGGCAAACCGGCCACCACGTTTCGTGCGGGGCCGGAATTTGCTTTCCAGCTTCTGACGCTCTGGCTTTTGAGCTGGCTGGTGAAATGGGGCTGGGTGCGTTCGCTTTCACCCTTTGCCCGATGGCTGCTGCCGCTGCAGAGGCTGAGCGCGCGCTTCGGAACCGACCGGTCGGCCATGACGATCGCGGTCAAGGGCATAGCGGATGGCGAGCCGGTGGTGCGCCGCTGGACGCTGGTTGCGGAAAACGGCGACGGGCCGGAAATCCCGACCATCGCCGCTCATGTGCTGGCGAACGCGCTTGCAGCAGACCACCTGGCGCCAGGTGCGCGCCATGCGGCAAGCGAGGTGGCGTTGCGGGACTTCGATCCGCATTTCGATAGGCTTGCGATTTTCCGGGCGGTTGAAAGCTTGCCCTATTTGCCGCTCTATCGTCGTGTCATCGGGCCTGCCTATGCGGCGATGCCAAAACCGGTCCGTGCCATGCACGACCTCGTCGGCGACGCCGGCGCTCGTGGCACAGCAACGGTGCGGCGAGGCCGGTCGCTCCCCGCCCGTATCGTCTGCACCGTCATGCGCTTCCCGCCGGAAGGCGCGCACGACCTGCACGTGTCCTTCGAGGAACGCGACGGCACCGAACGCTGGACGCGGGATTTTGCCGGCCATGCCTTCACGAGCGAATTGAGCCAGCGCGGCGAGCGCCTGGTCGAGCGGTTCGGCCCGATGCGGTTTTCCTTCGATCTGCCGGCGGATACGTCCGGCCTGAGGATGGCGATGCGGGGCTGGTCCATATTCGGCGTTCCAATGCCGCTCTGGCTCGCGCCCCGCAGTGAAGCGCGGGAATGGGCGGAGGGGGAGGATTTTTGCTTCGACGTGCCGATCGCGTTGCCGGGCATCGGCACGGTCGTGCACTATTCCGGTCGCCTGCGGCGGATTTGACCCGCGCAAACGAAAATGGCGGCCAGGGCCGCCATTCGCAATCTGCCGCGTAACCGGGTCAGATATTGTTCTGCAACACCTCGCGCAGCTTGCCGAACAGTTCGTCGATATGGTGTTTCTCGATGATGAGCGGCGGAGACAGCGCGATGATGTCGCCCGTCGTGCGGATGAGCAGGCCCTTTTCGTAGGCCTTGAGGAAGGCGTTGAAGGCGCGCTTGGTCGGCTCGCCGGCGATGGGCGAAAGCTCGATCGCCCCGATCAGGCCGACATTTCTGACGTCGATGACATTCGGGCAATCCTTCAGCGAATGCAGGCCGTCTTCCCAGTAGGAGGCGAGTTCGCTGGCGCGGGTCAGCAGGCCCTCTTCCTTGTAGGTATCGAGCGTGCCAAGAGCCGCGGCGCAGGCGATCGGGTTGCCGGAATAGGTATAGCCGTGCATGAACTCGATCATGTGCTCCGGGCCATTCATGAAGGCATCATGGATCTCGGAGGTCACGAAGACGGCGCCCATCGGGATCACGCCGTTGGTGAGGCCCTTGGCGGTGGTGATGATATCCGGCTTCACGTCGAAATACTGGGCGGCGAACGGCGCGCCAAGGCGGCCGAAGCCGGTGATGACCTCGTCGAAGATCAGCAGGATGCCGTGTTGCGTGCAGATTTCGCGCAGCTTCTGGAGGTAACCCTTCGGCGGGATGAGCACGCCGGTGGAGCCTGCGACCGGCTCGACGATGACGGCGGCGATGGTCGAGGCATCATGCAGGGTGACGATGCGCTGGAGTTCGCTGGCAATGTCGCCGCCATGCTCCGGCTCGCCGCGGGTGAAGGCGTTCTTGTCGGGGAAATGGGTGTGCGGCATGTGATCGACACCGGTGAGCAGCGTGCCGAACATCTTGCGGTTGGAGACGATGCCGCCGACGGAAATGCCGCCGAAATTGACGCCGTGATAGCCGCGCTCGCGACCGATCAGGCGGAAGCGCGAGCCGTCGCCCTTGGCGCGGTGGTAGGCGAGCGCGACCTTTAGCGCGGTTTCGACCGATTCCGAGCCGGAATTGGTGTAGAGCACGTGGTTCATGCCCTCGGGCGCGATGTCGACGAGGCGGTTGGCGAGCTCGAACGCCTTGGGGTGGCCGAGCTGGAAGGCGGGCGCATAGTCGAGTTCGCCGGCCTGTTCGCGGATCGCCTCGGTGATCTTGGGGCGGCAATGGCCGGCATTGACGCACCAGAGACCCGCGGTGCCGTCGAGCACCTGGCGGCCGTCATGCGTCGTGTAATACATGTCCTTGGCGCCGACGAAGAGGCGCGGCTCCTTCTTGAACTGCCGGTTTGCCGTGAACGGCATCCAGAAGGCACGCAGATCGTTGGGGGTGTTGAGGCGGTTGGACATGCGGTCTCTCCAGATTCTTTGAAGTGCGGGGCCGTTGCGGGCGTCCCGGCTGGCAATCGATGGGAAATTTTACCCGGCGGTCAAACTATCAAGGTGCCCCACGCCGTCAAGGCGATGATTCCATGCAAAACGCCCCGGATGGGCATCCGGGGCGGCGTTGCGAATCAGAGAGATTGCGTTCTGTCTCAGGCGATACGGAGCTTCTTTTCCGCATTGCTGTGGCCGGCAGCCGCCTTGTAGATGCGATCGAGCGAATCAAGGATCGTCAGCACGGCGTCCGATTTACTCGAATAGTAAATCGTCTGGGCGTCGCGGCGCGTGGTCACGAGATTCTGCGCGCGCAGCTTCGACAGGTGCTGCGACAGCGCCGATTGGCTGAGGCCCACCTGATTCGCCAGGGCTCCGACGGCGATCTCGCCCTCGACCAGAACCTTCAGAATGAGCAGGCGCTTCGGGTTCGCCATCGCGGAAAGAAAGTCGGATGCAACTTCGGCCTGCGCATGTTCTGCGTCTGAAATCTTGTCCATCTGAAACTCCTTCGGGCGTTTCCGCTTCAAATCATATGATTTTATGTCAATCCGCTTGTTAGCATATAAACAAAATACCTCTCATCAAGAGCCAGAAATGGGGGTATGCTGCACGCATAGCGATAAATAGCAGCCCCAATCCCGGAAAGCGTCCAAGCAGACGGTTGCGGAAGTGCCGGTTATTCAGCCGGCCGCCCGGGTTTCTTTAAGCAAACGCGCAAGCTCGCTGCGAAGTTCCACGGCCTGATCAAGTTCGCGTGAAAACTCCAGGCGCCTTAATTTATCACCGCTCGCAAGGTCGATACCGGCTGCATCCAGGCCGACGATCACCCATTCGCCGTCTTTTGCGCCGCAATAGTGGCGGGCATAGATGCCGGCGGCTTCCGCGTGGTCGCTGTTCATATGTTCGATGGCACCGGTTTCCATTTCGGCGAGTGCGCCGCGGGCGGCCGAGTGAATCAGCAGGTCGTCGGCGGTGAGCACGAAAGCCTTGCCGAAGCCGCCATTGAGATGGGCGCGCAGCGGCACGAGCCGGAAGAAGGCGAAGTCGGGAAAATCGACATAGAGCTTCGCCTTCGGGTGGCGGCGCACGAAACGTTCGCGCAGTGCCGCATGCGCGGCACTGTCCCGCGCGACTTCCTCGGCCTGGCAGATGACCGTCAGGCGCGGATGGGCAAGCGGATCGCCCTTGCCGGGCTCGCCGGCGAGCAGCGAGGCGCGCGGGTCACGCCGCAACGCCTGGGTGTGGACTGAAAGTGCCGAGACGAGGATGACGGGCGTGCCGTCCGTGTCCGTGCCGGTGAGGGTGCGGCTGGCGAAGGGCGCGCCGCTCTCCGGCTCGATGACGGCGAGAGCGCAGCTCCGGGCCGAGCGCAGCAGGGTGCGGGCGAGGCGGCGCGCGTCGTCGTCGGTTTCGCGCAGAACGCTTGGTTTGTCCTTCTCGGCCATCATGCTTGCTCCGGTCGTCTTCCTAGATCATTTTCGCTTTTCTTCGAATCGCGAAAACGCTCCATCTCTTTGTTTTTGCGCAATTTCGGATGCAAAACCGCTGCGCACTTTTGCCGAAATTGCTCTCATGAAAAAGGCAGCGCCCGTTCGGGGCGCTGCCTTATCTAATGCGAACGGAGCGGTCTGTCAGCCGCGGCGGCGGTGCCGCGTCAATCCGGTCACGACATCCTGTGCACTGATCGTGCCGATCACCGTGCCGTTTTCGACGACGCCGACATTGCCGGGTGTGCGGGACATGGCGTCGAGGATGTCGACGAGCGGTGTCTCCCGTGCCGCGGTTGCCGTCACGCCGCCATTGGCGGACGCGCCCTGCTGCATGACGTCCTGCGCCGTCAGCATGGTGATCGGGTTCATGTTCTGCACGAAATCCGCGACATACTGGTTGGCGGGGTTCTTCACGATATCCTGTGGCGTGCCGCACTGGATGATGCGTCCGCCTTCCATGATGGCGATGCGGTTGCCGATGCGGAAGGCCTCGTCGAGATCGTGGCTGACGAAGAGGATCGTCTTCTTCAGTCGGCGCTGGAACTCCAGCAGCTCGTCCTGCAGGCGCGTACGGATCAGCGGGTCGAGGGCCGAGAACGGCTCGTCCATGAGCAGGATCGGCGCACCCGTCGCAAAGGCGCGGGCGAGGCCCACGCGCTGCTGCATGCCGCCCGACAATTCGTTCACCTTGCGGTCCGCCCACTTGGCGAGGTTGACGAGTTCGAGCTGTTCGGCAACGCGTGCCTTGCGCTCGCTGTCCGGCACACCGGCAAGCTCGAGGCCAAAGCCGACATTGTCGGCAACGGTGCGCCAGGGCAGCAGCGCGAACTGCTGGAACACCATGGAGACGGTGTGCATGCGGAAATCGCGCAGCGCCTTGGGGGTCGCCGTATAGGGGTTCACGCTGCCGCTGCCGGCCTTCACCTGCACATCGCCGCGCACCACGGGGGCAAGCCCGTTGACGGCGCGCAGCAGCGTCGATTTGCCGGAACCGGACAAGCCCATCAGCACGAGGATCTCGCCCTCGGTGATCGACAGGGTAGCATCGGCGACGCCGAGCACGAGGCCGGTTTCCGCGCCGATCTCGTCGCGGCTCTTGCCGGCATCGGCCATGGCAAGCGCCTTTTGCGGGCTATCGCCGAAGATGATGGAAACGTTCTTGAAGACGACGGCGTCAGTCATCATGCGTCTCCATCGTCGGAGGAGCGGAAGAGGCGGTCGAGGATGATCGCCAGGATCACGATACAGAGACCGGCCTCGAAACCCATGGAGATGTTCACGGTGTTGAGTGCACGCACCACGGGAACGCCAAGGCCCTTGGCGCCGACGAGGGCGGCGATGACCACCATCGACAGCGAGAGCATGATGGTCTGGGTGAGGCCGGCCATGATCTGCGGCGTGGCAAAGGGCAGTTCCACCTTGCGCAGCACCTGGCTCGGCGTCGCGCCAAAGGCTTGCGCCGCTTCGACAAGCGAGGGTGGTGTCGAAATGATGCCGAGGCGGGTGAGGCGGATCGGCGCGGGTATCGCGAAGATCACCGTGGCGATCAGGCCGGGCACCATGCCGAGGCCGAAGAGAATGAGCGCGGGGATCAGGTAGACGAAGGTCGGGATCGTCTGCATGAGGTCGAGGATCGGCCGCAGGATCGAGTAGAACCAGGGCCGGCGCGCAGCGGCGATGCCGAGCGGCACGCCGACGATCATGCTGACGCCGGTCGCCGCCAGCACGAGCGCCAGCGTTTCCGTCGTTTCCTTCCAGTAGCCCTGGTTCACGATGAGCAGCAGGCCGAGGAAGGTGAAGACCGCGACGCCGACGGAGCGGCGGAAGTACCAGCTTGCGCCCGTGACGAGCAGGATGAGGGCGATGGCGTAACCGAATTTGCCGCCGGCACTGGAGAAGGGGCCTTGCAGCACGAAGAGCACGGCATCGATGCCGGCCTGCAGGAAGACTTTCAGGAAATCGAACAGTCCCTTGCCATTCGTCGTCAGCCAGCTGACGACTTCCTTGGCGATCGGGCCGATCGGAATTTTTGAGACGGTAAGCCAATCCACGAGAATATGCCCCTGGCTGGAGTTCGACGATGCACGGCTAGCTCTGCAATTGCGACAAGCGAAAGCGTCGCACACTTTCGCTGGACTTGCAGTATCCGGAGGCAAGAAGGGCGGGAAAGTTTCCTCCCCGCCCTATTTTGGCCTATTAGAGACCGAGCGCGGTTTTTACCGCCGGCAGGGCCTCGCCGCTGCCGTCCTTGGTCGTCACGCCGGCAAGCCAGGGCTCGATGGCGGCCGGGTTGGCCTTCAGCCATTCGGTCGCTGCCGTTTCCGGATCCTGGCCGTCGTTCAGGATCTTGCCCATGATCTGGTTTTCCATTTCCAGCGAGAACTTGAGGTTTGCCAAGAACTTACCGACATTCGGGCATTCGGTCGTGTAGCCCTTGCGAACGTTGGTGTAGATCGTCGCGCCACCGAAGTTCGGGCCGAAGACATCGTCGCCGCCGGTCAGGTAGGTGAGCTTGAAGTTGGCGTTCATCGGGTGCGGCTCCCAGCCGAGGAAGACGACCGGGGTGCCTTCCTGCTCGGCGCGCGCGACTTCCGCCAGCATGCCCTGTTCGGAGGATTCGACGACCTCGAAGCCGGTGAGGCCGAACTTGTCGCCGGACACCATGTCGATGATCAGGCGGTTGCCGTCATTGCCCGGCTCGATGCCGTAGATCTTGTTGCCGAGCGCTTCCTTCTGCTTGGCGATGTCGGCGAAATCCTTGATGCCGAGTTCGGCGCCCTTGGCGTTGGTCGCGAGCGTGTACTTCGCGCCCTCCAGGTTCTCGCGCACGGTCTCGACCGAGCCGTCCTCGCGGAACGGCTTGATGTCGGCTTCCATGGTCGGCATCCAGTTGCCGAGGAAGACGTCGATGTCCTTGTTGCTGAGCGAGGTGTAGGTGACCGGAACGGAGAGCACGGTGGTTTCCGTTTCGTAGCCGAGATTCTTCAAGACGACGGACGCGGTCGCGGTCGTGGCGGTAATGTCCGTCCAGCCGACATCCGAAAAACGGACCTTGCCACAGCTCTCCGCTTCGGCGGCCGAGACATGGGCGACGCCAAGCGCCAGGACGGATACGGCGGCGGCAAGAAGGGTCTTCAATGGTGATGCAGTCTTCATTTTATAGCTCCCCTTATAACTGGTCGTTTAGCCAATCATCAAAACGATATGCTTTCAAGCGCCTTGGCGTAGCCGGAAGCTGCTGAATCGTCCAATAAATTTCCCGTCGGTTCGCAATTGTGCACATGGATGTCGCAACGGATGGGCCGCGCTGTTTTCTGTGGTTTTCCGCCCTTTTCGGCTGGAAAATCGCCTCCTGCCGCGTCATGAGGCGGAGACGGAGAAAATCATGGCCAAGCTCTATTTCAGTTACGCGACGATGAACGCCGGCAAGTCCACCTTGCTGTTGCAGGCGTCCTACAATTACCGGGAACGCGGCATGCGAACGGCGATCTTCATCGCCTCTTTCGACGATCGCGCCGGACAGGGCCGCATCTCCTCGCGCATCGGGCTGACCTCCGATGCCATCGCCTTCGACCACACAGACGACCTCTATCGGCATATCGAAGAGCTGAAGGGGGATGGTGGGGGAGATATCGCCTGCGTCTTCGTCGACGAGGCGCAGTTCCTCTCCGAAGAGCAGGTCTGGCAGCTTGCCCGTGTTGCCGACCGGCTGTCCATTCCCGTCATGGCCTATGGCCTGCGTACGGATTTTCAGGGCAAGCTCTTCCCGGGTTCGAAGGCGCTGCTTGCCATCGCCGACGAAATGCGCGAGGTGCGCACCATCTGCCATTGCGGCCGCAAGGCGACGATGGTCGTCCGGCTCGGCGCGGACGGCAAGGTGGCGAAGTCCGGCGCCCAGGTGGAAATCGGCGGCAATGACAAGTACGTTTCCTACTGCCGCCGCCACTGGGACGACATCATGAACGCCGATTAAGGCGAGACGGGCGGCGAGGGGACGAACGATGAAACAGCTTCTGACGCTTGCCGCCTTCCTCTGTCTTGCTGCGCCGGCTTTTGCCGAGGGCGACGCGGTGGCCGGCAAGGTTGTCTTCAAGAAATGCGCGCCCTGCCATTCGACCGAGCCGGTCAATCGTGTCGGGCCGACGCTTGCCGGCATTGTCGGCCGGCCGGTCGCAACCATCGAGGACTATACTTATTCTCCCGCGATGCGGGCCTTCGGCGAGGACGGCAAGATCTGGAGCGAAGCGCAGATCGCCGAATATCTGATGTCGCCCAAGGCGATGGTGCCGGGTACGCGCATGACCTTCGCGGGCCTCAGGAAGATCGAGGATATCGCCAATCTCATCGCCTATCTGAGGGCACCGGCGGGCTACTAGCGGCTTGTGGAAAATTTCACGCCCGGCCTTGCGGGCGTGTCCGCGCGTCCCACATCTTGTGCGGGGCAGGTTCCTATCTGTCTGAAATTGTATAATGTTGCCGCGATGGAATAAATCGGACGACGCAGACGTCTGCCGTGGAGAGTTTTAAGGGGACAAGGCATGGCCACACTTCAGAACTTCGATGCGGAAATCGAGAAGACGCGCAGCGTCGTGAACCAGATGCGCACCAAGATGGATCAGTCGAGCACCGTGCTCGACCAGTTCGCCAAGGCGGACACCAAGCTTGGCGACGTCAATTTCGACATCGAGAACGCCCGTATCTCTGACGTCATCAACCAACAGAAGGTGATGGAAGGCAATATTGCCGATCTCATCATCGGCCTCGAAGACGCGACCAACATCTTCGGCACCGAATTCGAGAGCATGAAGAGCTATACGGGCTACGAAAAGTTCATCGGTATCTTTTCCAAGCAGAAGATGCAGCGCATGCGCACCGACCGCGTGCGCAACATGTCGCTTGCCGGCAATCTTCAGGAGTTGCTGTCGAAGTCCGATACGATCGTCGGCATCCTGAAGGAACAGAAGTCGATCCTCGACCAGCGTTACAAAACCTCCGAGGCGAGCCTCGTGCAGGTGATCGAGCGCCGCAAGGGCACGATGGTGAACCTGGAGGCGACGCAGAAGCGCATCGAGGAGCTGAACCCGCTTCTCATGGACCTCGAAAACCGCATTGCCGCCTCGACCGACCAGAAGGCACGCACCGACCTGGAAGGCGAGCGTTCGGCGCTGGCGACCGAATACAACCAGATGCAGGCGAAGGAGCAGGAGCTTCTGGCGGAGAGCCAGACGCTGGAGCGCTACACCTCGATGTTCCAGACCTTCGTCGATTCGCTCAACAACCAGATCGCCGCGCAGAACACGCTGATCAACAAGCTGACGATCGATACCGAACAGCGCATCGTGCTCTACAAGGCGCTGGAGGATTCGTTGAAGACGGCCGCCCAGCAGGATGTGGCGCACAAGATCAATACGCTCGGTTCGCAGGTCGATACCGCTGCCGAAGAGACCATGGCCGGCATCGGCTCGGCAGCCCAGCGCCATATCGGCGACCTTCTCGAAATGCACGAGAAGAACATGCTGTCGACCCAGGATATCCAGCGCCGCAAGAAGCTCGCCGACGATGCCTTCGCGCGGCGGTTCCAGGCGGTCATGGACAAGCACAACACTGCGAATTACGTGAAGCAGTGATAGTCTGCATGCCGAGGTCGCGTATCGTGTCACCCCCCTCTGCCCTGCCGGGCATCTCCCCCACAAGGGGAGAGATCGGCAGGAGGCGCAGGCACTGCATCCAGCGCGACGTCAATCATCGGCGAGGCGTTCGCCCCATCCAATCTCCCCCCTTGTGGGGGAGATGCCCGGCAGGGCAGAGGGGGGTACTCCCCGCACACACGGGTAACGGGGTATATGCCCAATGAACGTCCCCGCAGACAGCGCCGTCGCGCAGTATTTCTCCACCATCCGCTCCGCCCTCGGCGGCCTCGAAATCTTCCTGGCTGATCGCAACTCGCCGCTTTACCGCAACAGCGTGGTGGGCGAGGTCGTCGTGCCCTATCTGGCGCGGCTGAAGGCTTCTTTTGCCTGCTGGGAAAACCGCATCGGCTTCGTCCAGCAGTTCCGTGTCTCGCGGGCGGAAAGCGGTTTTCCGGTGTTCCAGAACGTTCTGGAGCTGGAAAACGACCGGCAGAGCGCGGAAAAACGCCTCGCGGCCATTCCGAACGCCGACCAGCTTCGGACGGAGATGGCGGATTTCATTCTCCGCCACAAGGCGTTCCCGACCGATCTGCAGACGCGCATGGCCGAGCGGCTCTATCTGGAGCAGATCGGCAAGGGAGACATCTTCTCGCCGTTCGTGCTGCCGGAGACGATCCGTGTCGCGGTGAACCCCAAGACCATGCGGCCCTATTACGTCGTCTGCTGGGGTGCCTTCGATGGCACGGCGACGCTGCCGATGGTCTACATGGCGACGATCGAGGATTCGAGCGACAACGTCCTAAAGATGCTGGTCGGGCAGGATGGCAAGCTCAATCCGGACGTGGATATCCCGCTGCCCGTTGGTGGCCTGCTCAACCCGGAGCTTGCCAGCCGCTTCGACGATTTCACGCTGAAGAACAGCGCCTATTCGCTGACGCCAGCGACGATCGCCACCAATCTCGACAAGGATTTCCCAACGCTGCATCCCAAGCAGCTGCGCCGCATCGTGCTCGGCCCGTTCTATTCGGCCGGCATCACCGAGAACAACGCGCGCATCAACGAAATCCTCTCCAAGGTGCGCAAGCCGGAAAATGCCTGGCTGCTGACCTGGACGGTGCAGGAGGTGTTCTCCAAGGCGGAGCGCCCGGCGCAGAAAGGTTTCTGGAGTTCCACCCCGGCGCAGGAGGAATTCCACATCGAGACCGACGACCTCGAAGCCGCCCGCATGGGCGTCAGCGCCTATGAAAAACACGCGCTTGTGCCGCACGATGCCTATCAGGCGCTGTATGCGGCCGGCGAAACAGCGGGCATCTTCGGCGCCTACAAGGTGCATGTGATTTCCGGAAACCAGGTGATCAGCGAGGGCTAATCCATGAGCCTCAATGCCGGACTGACGACGATCCACGAAGACGACATCGCCAAGCATCAGGCGACGGCGCAGAGTCTTGTCACCAAGCTCGTCATTCTCGAAAGCGACGACGGAAAGAGCGGTACGGCGCTTGCCGGCACCGGCCGGCGATTCGTCTCGACGGTTTCGACCGCCGGCGCGCGGCGTACCCGCGAAGTGGAGCTGGCAAGGACCATCCAGTCCGTGCGGGCGGCCGATCCGCTGCTCTCGCCGCAGCAGCATGCCGTGCTGTTTCGCGCGCGGCGCGGGGTGCAGGTGGCGCTGGCGGTGACGGACGCGTTTTCCCGCCAGACCAATCTCGAAGGCCTGCAATCACGCAATCTTGCCTCGCCGCTGACGGGCGACGAGGCCAACCAGTTCAAGGCGCTGCTTTCTGCCTCCGCCTATATCGCCGCCTTCACCTTCGCCGCCTATCTTGGTGCGACGTTGCCGGGCGAGGGGGAGCCGGTGGAGGATGGCGGCGAGCCGGACTACCTGTTCGATACGCCGCAGGATGCGCTGAAGAGCATGGTCGCCGGCCTTGACCGCACCATTGCCGGCGCGCCTGATGATGCGGCGCTCGTCAGCCGGGCCCGTGCTTTTTCGCGGGTCGCCATCGAGGGCTTGATCGGCCGTCGTGCGCGCTTTACCGGCCTTGCCGGTTTCGAGAATGCCCATATCCGCATCGAGCAGGACGATTTTACGCTCTCCGGCTTCGACGTGGCGCCCGGGCAGAAGCGCAAGCCGCTGGTGATGACCTTCAAGAAGCCGGAAGAGATCATCGGCAACCACATCGCCAAGTATCAGGCGATGAAGCTCGCCAAGATGCTCGTCGCCTATGATTTCGAGCGGCAGCTCAACCCTTTCGTCGAGCTCGGCGGCTTCCTCTTCACCTTCATCGGCGACGGCATGCCCGGCACCGGCAAGACCATCCTCATCCAGATGCTTGCCGGCCTCGTCAACGACTACTGCCAGATCGCCGGCTACGCCTTCCACTACGAGAATTTCGGCGTCGACCAGATTTCCTCCTACCAGGGCAAGTCCGGCCAGAACTGCAAGGAATTCGTCAACAATGTCATCAATCCGAAGGCAATCGGCTTCGGCACGATCGACGATGTGGACCAGGTCGCCGCCAAGCGCTCAGACGATCGTGCTTCCGCCGGCCAGCACGAGGTGACGGCGGTGCTGATGGAAAGCTTCGCCGGCGCCTCGACGGTGATCCGCGGCAACTGCACCTTCGGTATGTTCTCCAACTATCCGGAAAATGTCGACGATGCGCTTCGCCAGCGCGCCGGCGCTCGCTGGCTGGTGGACGGGCCGCAGACCGAGGACGACTATATCGACATCTTCGCCATGCTGGTGGGCAAGAACCATTCGATCCCGCTCGGCGAGCACAAACTGTTCGAGGGCCAGGAAATCAAGCGCGCGGTGTCCACCTCCTACGAGCAGCATGCCAAGCCGCAGGAAGACGGCCTGCTCGCCGTCTGGGAGGCGCATGAGAAGGAGCATGGTGCGGTCAAGTCGCTTGCCGATGTCGGCGCATACCTTCACCGCATCAAGATCGCCGAGCCGCGCTTCACCGGCCGCGCCATCAAGAACATCACCGACGCGATCAAGATGCGCGCCATGGATGTGGAATTGCCGGACGACTGGTTCGCCACGCCGCAAGCCTTCATGCACAAGGGCTACGACGAGAAGAAGGCGATGATCGAGGAGCTGCGCGGACCGATCTCGATGGAGATGGTTCTCCAGGAGATCAATCGCTATGCCGACTCGGAATTCCGCTACACCGACAAATCCGACGACGCTGCCGTCACCGACATCATCCGCCGCGAACGCCAGCGCGAAAAGGCGATCCGCGAGATGGAGACGATGAAGGCGGAGGGGCGGTGGTGAAAGAGCACGCATGAAACGCCTCCTCGAAGCCGAATTGATTTATGGCCGGTTGCTGCCGGTTGATGAGCCGCATCTGGTCGAGCGCTACAACAAGGCGCTGGACGGGTTTGGCATGCGGCGGACGGCGCTCGCCAGCTTTCGCATCGACATGACCGGGTTTTCGCCGGAGATCGCGGATGAGCTCGGCGACCGGGATTATCTCGATCCGAACCGGGTCAACCGGCGCTTCGTCATCATGACGCCCGAGCAGGTGAACCTGCCCGTCGTGCATACGAGCTTCTCCAACACTGCCGCGCTGATGCATGAGTTCTTTTCGGCCAATGCGCGGGCGATCAATGCGATCACCATCCGCGATGCGCTCTATGGCGAGATCGAGGACTCGGTGTCGGTCGTCAACGATATCGACGACCTGTTGTCGATCAACGAGGTGCGCTTCAAGGTGCTGTCGGCTGAGGACATGCTCGGCAAGGCGGGAGAACTGCGCAGCCTTGTCGACCGCTTGAAGACGGTGCCGAATGCCTGGTCGGACGATGTCATGCTCAACCGCATGGTCGAGCTTGCCAAGCAGACGGGTGACATCCGCCAGAACGCATTGGTGCCCGACCAACTGGTTTTCCGGCACGAGGCCTATTGGGCAAACCATTTCGGCGGCGTCTATGTCTTCCTCGACGACAAGACGACGACGGTGATCTGCGATCCGACCGTGCCCGGTTTCCGGCGCTCGCGGCCATGGCAGGTGAGCTATATCGCGCTCGACGATCACAAGCGCATCTTCGAATTCCTAGCATCGACGAAGCGGCTGGAACTGCCGCGCGCCTCCTGGGTGGAGCAGTCCGGCCTGTTCCAGCACCGGGCGGAGATGACCATCCTCAACCTCGTCAACCAGGGTGACCCGACGACGGACCTCGAGACGGTGGACCGCATCTGGCTGCAGACATGGATGCACCGCAACGCAGCCCTGGTCGCGCGCGACGGCACCTATCCCTTCCTGCAGGAGGCGATCCGCGCGGTGGCGGCGACGGGCGAGATCAAGATCAACGAGGTGGCGCCGGAGCGGCGTTTCCAGCTCGTGCGGGCGGCACCCGACCATCCGGACCAGTGGCTGGTCAACCGCCTGATTTCACAAATGGTTCCCTATGACTTCGTGTCCCGCTTCGTCTTCGACAAGCAGGGTTTCTACGCGGCTTACGAGCAATACAGCGAAAAGTTCCGCGCCTATGTTGTCGCGACGTTGACGCGGGCTTATCTGCAAGACAAGGCTGGCTTCCGCCGGAAACTTTACGGCATCAGAGAGGACGACACCAATGCTTGACCCGATCGTCGCGTTTTTCCAGCGCATCTTCGCGGCCATCGGCCGAGGTATAGGTCTGGTGATCGCCTGGATCCTGTGGCCGTTCATCACGGCGGCGAACTGGTATCGCGCGCGTAGCTGGATCATCAAAGGGCCGATCGGCATCGGGCTCCTCGTCCTCTTCGGCCTTTATGCCTACTTCATCTGGCAGACCCAGGCGTGGAGCGGTTTCGATCCTGACTATGCAAACCGCTACAACCTCGCCCAGCGCAAGCAGGATGCCGGCACCGCCACGACGGGGGCCGCGGCGACCACGCCTGCGGCGGGTGAGATAGCCGAGCCGGAGCCGAAGACCTGCGTTCGCTCGGCGATCGTCGATGTCACGGCCGATCTGATTGACTATAACGTCAACCAGAACGCCTGGATTTCCTCGATGCTGCTCTACAAGCTCGGCCTCTTCGGGCTGGATTGGGACAGCACACCGTGGTTCGACAACAAGGCGTCGTTCCAGCGTGGCGTCAACCAGGCGATCCGGCGCACCTCCGTGGAGCTTGTCGATTCGCTCGGTCGCGTGCGCGGCACGTCCGGCATCAATGCGGATCTCCAGCGCGCCCGCGGCAATATCCAGTTCGATGAGGAGACCTGGTATTTCGGCTCGGATTCGCTGCTGCCGAAGACACCGACACCGAACTATTATCGCACGGCGATGGTGGACCTGCGCAAGTTCAATACCTCGCTCGAATCCTGCGAGGCGATCTTCGATGGCCGCTCAGACAACCTGATCGAGTTCCTCGACCGCATCGCCAACGATATCGGCTCCACGTCGGCCATTATTCGCGAGCGTTCGGAGTTCCACAATGGCGGCTGGTTCGACACGCGGGCGGACGATCGCTTCTGGTTCGCTTATGGCCAGCTCTACGGCTACTACGGCATTCTGTCGGCGGCCGGAGCGGATTTCGATGCGGTGATCAAGGCGCGCGGCATTGAGCCGCTCTGGGTCGAGACCATCAAGCAGCTCCGGTCCGCCTTGAACATCCAGCCTGCCATCATCTCGAACGGACGCGAGGACGGCTGGATCATGCCGACGCATCTCGCCACGATGGGCTTCTATATCCTGCGCGTGCGCTCGAACCTCGTCGAGATGCGCGACGTGCTGGCACGGTAATTCAGGAAAAGCTTCTAAAGCGGCGCGTGTTCGCGAAACACGCGCCGTTTTCATTTCAGACGCAAATTTATCCTCCCGTGTCGTTTTTGATCTAGCATGCGGCAAATTCCAGCGTGGCGCGGCGTTCGGCTTCACGCTGAAATGGGGTGCCAACACATAAGGCGAAACACCGTATCCGGGAGAGGAGACCTGGCGCGGTGACCACGCCAAGAGGGAGCGACACTGCATGGCCGACGTGAAATCCGATATCGAAATCGCCCGCGCTGCAAAAAAGAAACCGATCCTGGAGATCGGTGCAAAGCTCGGCATTCCCGCCGAGCATCTGCTGCCCTACGGCCATGACAAGGCAAAGATCAGCGCCGAGTTCATTGCCGAGCAGAAGGGCAAGAAGAACGGCAAGCTGATCCTCGTCACAGCGATCAACCCGACGCCGGCCGGCGAGGGCAAGACGACCACGACCGTCGGGCTCGGTGATGGCCTGAACCGAATTGGCAAGAAGGCCATTACCTGTATTCGCGAGGCCTCGCTCGGGCCATGCTTCGGTGTCAAAGGTGGCGCGGCCGGCGGCGGGTATGCGCAAGTCGTGCCGATGGAGGATATGAACCTTCATTTTACCGGCGACTTTCACGCCATCACCTCGGCGCATAACCTGCTGTCGGCGCTCATCGACAACCACATCTACTGGGGCAACGAGCAGAACATCGACATCCGCCGCATCGCCTGGCGGCGCGTGATGGACATGAACGACCGGGCGCTGCGTCACATTGTCGGTTCGCTCGGCGGTGTCGCCAATGGTTATCCGCGTGAGACGGGCTTCGACATCACCGTTGCCTCGGAAGTCATGGCGATCCTGTGTCTTTCGATGGACCTCAAGGACCTCGAAAAGCGCCTTGGCAACATCATCATCGGCTATCGCCGCGACAAGTCGCCGGTCTTTGCCCGCGATATCAAGGCGGATGGCGCGATGACGGTGCTGCTCAAGGACGCCATGCAGCCGAACCTCGTGCAGACGCTGGAGAACAATCCGGCCTTCGTGCATGGCGGTCCGTTTGCCAATATCGCCCATGGCTGCAACTCGGTGGTCGCCACCACCACGGCGTTGAAGCTTGCTGATTATGTGGTGACGGAAGCCGGCTTCGGTGCCGATCTCGGTGCGGAAAAGTTCTTCGATATAAAGTGCCGCAAGGCCGGGTTGAAGCCGGATGCGGCGGTCATCGTCGCCACGGTGCGCGCCATGAAGATGAATGGCGGCATCAAGAAGGACGAGCTCGGCAAGGAGAACATCGAGGCGGTCAGGAAGGGCTGCGCCAATCTCGGCCGGCATGTGCAGAACGTCAAGAAGTTCGGCGTGCCTGTGGTCGTCGCCATCAACCATTTCACCTCCGACACCGATGCGGAAATTCAGGCGGTGAAGGATTTCGTGGCGACGCTCGGGGCCGAAGCCATTCTCTGCAAACATTGGGCGGAAGGCTCGGCCGGTATCGAGCCCCTGGCACGCAAGGTTGTGGAGCTTGCCGAGTCCGGCCTTTCGCAGTTTTCGCCGCTCTATCCGGATGAGATGCCGCTGTTCCAGAAGATCGAGACGATCGCCAAGGATATCTACCATGCCGGCGAGGTCATCGCCGATAAATCGGTGCGCGACCAGCTGCGCATCTGGGAAGAGCAGGGTTATGGCAACCTGCCGGTCTGCATGGCCAAGACGCAGTATTCGTTTTCGACCGACCCCAATCTGCGCGGCGCGCCCTCCGGCCACACCGTGCCGGTGCGCGAGGTACGGCTCTCGGCCGGAGCGGGCTTCGTCGTTGTCATCACCGGCGAGATCATGACCATGCCGGGGCTACCGAAAGTGCCGTCGTCGGAGAAGATTTTCCTGAACGAGCAGGGCTATATCGAGGGATTGTTCTGATAACGAGGAAGGGGCGCTTCGGCGCCCCTTCCGTTTCGCTTAAGTCTTTTTCGCTTACGTCCGGCCGAGAAAATCCAGCTTGCCGACGGCAACGCCGTTGTGGCGCAGGATCGCATAGGCAGTCGTGAGGTGGAAGTAGAAGTTCGGCAGGGCGAAGGTCAGGAGATAGTCCTTGCCGGTGAATGTCGTCTCTCCTCCGCGCGTTTTCAGCACGACGGTGCGTTCCGCAGCACCCTCGAAGGCGGATTCCGGCACGGAGGCGAGATAGGTGGTCGTCTTTTCGATGCGCGCCCGCAGGTCGGCAAGCGTCGTTTCATCATCGGGAAAGCTCGGCGCATCCGTACCGGTGAGACGGGAGGCCGCACCCTTGGCGGTGTCGCTCAGGCGCTGGATCTGGCCGGCGAGCGAGAGCATGTCGGGCGACAGGCGTGCATTCACCAGAATTTCCGGCTTGATCTTCTTTTCCTCGGCAAAGGCCTCGGCCTTGTCGAGCAGTTTAGACAAAACGGCGAAGCCACGCTGGAAGGTGGGAATCGAGAGTTCGTAAGGGGAGATCGACATGGTGGGGCCTTTGAAAACGGAATGATGGGGCCGCAAGTGGCCGCCCCACAGATAGGTGTCGCCGTGCTGCCTTTTCAGGCGTGGTCTGAAATAAACGGCGTCTACCAGCAGTAACGGTAGCCGCCACGCCGTTCCTTCACATCGAGATGCAGATGGTTCTGGTGTGCCGCGTCGCTGCCGGGATCGAGCACGGTGGTGAAGTAGAGGCAGGCGGTTTCGGTGATGGCGCGCTGGAAGGCGCCTTCGATGCTGGAATCCTTGTCCGCCGGCCGAACGGTGATGGTCTTGCCGCTCTTCAGCGAGAAACCGGCAATGTCGATGGCGTTGCCGAAAGCGTGTTCGGAAATCCGACCCTCCTCGGCGCCATTGCGGTTCTTGCAGACATAGGCGGAGGCCTGCGCCACACCGGTGATCGTCTCGCCCGGCATGGCAGCCTCGAGCGAGGGTTTCACCGCGCCGTCCATCCAGCGGGCAAGCTGCAACGCCGTATCGCAGCGGATGGTCGCTTGCGGTTCGACTTTGATGTCGCCCGCCAGACCCGTGAGCAGGACCGGTTTGTCGATGCCGCAGGCCTTGCCATCGTTGACGGCGGCGGCTTCCTCGAAGGTCGCGCCGATGGCCTTCAGTTCCGTTCGGCAGGCGGCTTGTTCCTTGTCGTCTTCGTGGGGGCGTTCCTTGGCCTTGACTTCGTCGTCCTTCGCCCTGCGCTCGGCCTCGGCCTTTTCGCTGTCAATCGTCTCCTTGGCAGCCTTGTTCGTGGCTTTTCCAGCATCCTCTCCGGCCTGCTGTTCGGGCCGGGAATCGGGAAGGGGGCCCTCTTTGGGCAGATCGGCGGCACTGGCCAGCACGAGGGCGGCGGCGAGGAGAGCTATGTGGCGGAGTATGGCGATCGGTCCGTCTCCCGGCTGAAAAAATCAGCAGGGAAACGCCGGAGAACGGATTTGGTTGCCGTTGAGGGCCTAGATGCCCGCGCCGTGGATGATTTCCATGGCCGGTGGGCAGCGATTGGCGCAATCGTCGATGATCGTGCGCACACGCCCGATGAGATGGATGTTGTCGCCTGCATCGTTGTTTTCGATGATGTCGAGGAACAGATCAACGATCACGCGCGCTTCCATGGCGTCCTGTGGTTCGTGACGATAAATAGCCTCAAACACGTTGGCGATCTTGCCATCCAGCGCTTTGAACTCGGGCGTTTCGTAGTGTTCGAGCGTATCTGCGAGCCGAAGCTGCAGGCTTCGAAACTGTTCCACCATGCCGGCGACCATGGGTATTTGCCTTGGGATCAATATTATTCGAGGCGTGCCATTAGCACATGCTCAAGAAGGGGGCAAATGTCCAGACATGGTGAAATTTCGTGATATTGACAGATTGTTTCGTCGCTCTATGGCGGAATGCATGAAGCGGAACAGGAAGTGAGGCGGCCGCGCAACATCCCGAAAGTCGGGCGTAAGCGCTTGCAATCGGTCTTGCGCGCGCCCGCACTTCACGCTAACACTCGCTTCCATGAAAAAGATGATCAACATTGCCGGCTGGTGGTGGGTTCGCTGAGGCGGCCTTGACCAGTCATGCGTGATTGAGACGACAAGCCGCCCGGAACCTTCGAGGCGGCTTTTTTGTGTTTGGCCGCCTTGTGGAGACCGGGCCTGAAACGGAGTTGGGGAATGGCCACGAGAATTCTGGAAGACGGCGGCGAAGCCTACGAGACGAGGGGCGGGGTCACCGTCACCCGCCGTCGGCGCGCGGCAGACTACGCAAACGCGATTTCCGCCTATATCGACAAGCTCGACGAACGGCGCGGCGCCGTGTTCTCATCGAACTACGAGTATCCGGGCCGCTATACCCGCTGGGATACCGCCGTCGTCGATCCGCCGCTCGGCATCTCCTCGTTCGGCCGGGCCGTCTGGATCGAAGCCTACAATGCGCGCGGCGAAGTGCTGTTGTCTCTGATCGCCGACCGTCTGGCCGCCGTTCCCGAGCTAGCGCTCGGCGCCCGCACCGCGGGTCGTCTCGATCTCGATGTGAAACTGCCCGATCGGGTGTTCACCGAGGAAGAGCGCTCGAAGATGCCGACGGTCTTCACGGTGCTGCGCGCAATTACCGATCTCTTCCATTCGGATCAGGATGCGAGCCTCGGCCTCTACGGCGCCTTCGGCTACGACCTTGCCTTCCAGTTCGACGCAATCGACCTCAAGCTCAAGCGGCCGGACGACCAGCGCGACATGGTGCTCTTCCTGCCGGACGAAATCCTCGTCGTCGACCACTATGCCGCCAAGGCCTGGATCGACCGCTACGATTTCGCCAAGGACGGGCTTTCGACCGAGGGCAAGGGCGAGGCGATCGCCCCTGAACCCTTCGAGACCGTCGACGTCATTCCGCCGCACGGGGATCACCGTCCGGGCGAATATGCCGAACTCGTCGTCAAGGCGAAGGAAAGCTTTCGCCGCGGCGATCTGTTCGAGGTGGTGCCCGGCCAGAAATTCTTCGAGCGCTGCGAGAGCAAGCCTTCGGAAATCTCGCGTCGCCTCAAGGCGATCAATCCGTCGCCCTATTCGTTCTTCATCAATCTCGGCAACCAGGAATATCTCGTCGGCGCCTCGCCGGAAATGTTCGTGCGCGTGTCGGGTCGCCGCATCGAGACATGTCCGATCTCCGGCACGATCAAGCGCGGCGAGGATCCGATCGCCGATTCGGAACAGATTCTGAAGCTGCTCAATTCGAAGAAGGACGAATCCGAACTCACCATGTGCTCGGATGTCGACCGCAACGACAAGAGCCGCGTTTGCGAGCCGGGTTCGGTCAAGGTCATCGGCCGCCGGCAGATCGAGATGTATTCGCGCCTCATCCACACGGTCGACCACATCGAAGGGCGCCTGCGCGACGACATGGATGCCTTCGACGGCTTCCTCTCGCATGCCTGGGCGGTCACCGTCACCGGCGCGCCGAAACTGTGGGCGATGCGCTTCATCGAGGCGCATGAGAAGAGCCCGCGCGCATGGTATGGTGGGGCGATCGGCATGGTCGGCTTCAACGGCGACATGAACACGGGGCTGACGCTGCGCACCATCCGCATCAAGGACGGTATCGCGGAAGTCCGCGCGGGCGCCACGCTGCTCTACGATTCGAACCCCGAAGAAGAAGAAGCCGAAACCGAACTGAAGGCATCCGCCATGATTGCAGCCATTCGTGACGCGAAGTCCGGCAACGCCGCCAAGGTGCAGCGCGACGTTGCCTCCGTCGGGGCAGGGGTCAACATCCTGCTCGTCGACCACGAGGACAGTTTCGTGCACACGCTCGCCAACTATTTCCGCCAGACGGGCGCGACTGTGACGACCGTGCGCACGCCGGTGCCGGAAGAGGTGTTCGACCGCATCAAGCCGGATCTCGTCGTGCTGTCGCCAGGTCCGGGCACGCCGAAGGACTTCGACTGCAAGGCGACGATCAAGAAGGCGCGCGCCCGCAACCTGCCGATCTTCGGTGTCTGCCTGGGGCTTCAGGCGCTGGCCGAAGCCTATGGCGGGGACTTGCGCCAGCTCGCCATTCCCATGCACGGCAAGCCCTCGCGCATTCGCGTGCTGGAGCCCGGCATCGTCTTCTCCGGTCTCGGCCGGGAGGTGACGGTCGGCCGTTACCACTCGATCTTCGCCGATCCCTCCACCCTGCCGCGCGAGTTCATCATCACCGCGGAAAGCGAGGACGGCACGATCATGGGCATCGAGCATGCCAGCGAGCCGGTGGCCGCCGTGCAGTTCCATCCGGAATCGATCATGACGCTCGGCCAGGATGCCGGCATGCGCATGATCGAAAACGTGGTGGCGCACCTGTCCAAAAAAGCCAAGATAAAAGCCGCTTGATGCTTTGACAAACCGGCCGAACTGGCCGATAGGAACCACAGAGAAAAACCGCGTGCACGTCCCCGTGCGCGCGGTTTTGCGTTGATGGCCAGGCTTTTTGCAACTCGGTTGCATACGCATGGAGAGCGGTATGGAAAACTCAGATAGCAACACCGTCAAGCGGCTCGCCCTTTGGGGCATCCCGCTGTCCTTGGGGGTGATGGGCCTCAAGCTCGTCGCCTGGTGGGTGACGGGCTCGGTGGCGCTGCTTTCGGACGGCATGGAATCGAGCGTCAACGTGGTGGCTGCCATCGTCGCCTTTGCGGCGATCAGCTATGCGGCGAAACCCGCCGACAAGACGCATCCTTTCGGCCACCACAAGGCGGAATATCTGTCGGCAGTCCTCGAAGGCGTGTTGATCGTCGTTGCGGCGCTGCTCATCGTGAAGGAGGCGCTTCCCGCCGTCTTCGCACCGACGCCGATGGAAGCGCCGGCGCTCGGCCTCGCGATCAACTTCCTCGCTGGCGCCATCAACGCGATCTGGGCCTTCGTGCTCATCCGTGCCGGTCGGCGCTATCGTTCGCCGGCCCTTGCGGCGGACGGCCAGCACATTCTCTCCGACGTCGTCACCTCGATCGGCGTGCTCGTCGGCCTCGTTCTGGCGATTGTGACGGGGTATGCGGTGCTCGATCCACTGCTGGCCGTGCTCGTTGCGCTCAACATTCTCTATCAGGGCTGGAAGGTCATTGCGCATTCCGTCGATGGGCTGATGGACCACGCGGTGGAGCCGGGGGAGGCTGATGCCATTCAGGCGGCGATCGCCGCCCATGGCGCAGGGTCGCTCGGTGTGCATGACCTCAAGACGCGGCGGGCCGGATCGGCGACCTTCGTCGATTTCCACCTCGTCGTGCCGGCATCCATGCCGGTTGGACAGGCGCATGACATCTGCGACCGGCTGGAGGATGCCATCCGCACCGTGCAGCCCGGCGCGCAGATCGCCATCCATGTTGAGCCGGAGACGGAAAAGGCGCATGGCATCCGTGTGAAGATCGAGGAGGCGTGATCATGAGCAAGACTGACGTATCGGGACTGTCGCAACTGGGGCAGGCGGTTGATCTGCCGGCCAATCCGGAAACGGCCGTGCTGGAAAAAGTGCCGAGCAATCACGCGGGTACGGATTTTGTCGTGCGCTTCACGGCGCCGGAATTCACCTCGCTGTGCCCAATGACCGGCCAGCCGGACTTCGCGCATATCGTCATCGACTACATTCCGGATGGATGGCTGGTCGAATCGAAATCGCTAAAACTCTACCTGCATTCCTTCCGCAACCACGGCGCCTTCCACGAGGATTGCACCATCGACATCGCCAAGCGCCTGGTCGATCTGCTTTCGCCGAAATGGCTTCGGATCGGTGCCTACTGGTATCCGCGCGGCGGCATTCCGATCGACGTGTTCTGGCAGACGGGAGATGCGCCGAAGGGTGTCTGGATCCCTGAGCAGGGTGTTCAGCCCTATCGCGGTCGCGGATAAGGCGGCGGGTTGACCGCCGCCTTGACGGGTTCAGCCGAAGGCGAGAACCAGGCCGGCGATCGTTGTCAGGCCGCCGATGATGCGCGCTGCAATCGCCCCGCCAGAAAGCCGGGCGATGCCAAGCCCGAGAGCAATGCCGGACCCGTGCAGCAGGGCCGTCGCGATGACGAAGCCGACGCCGAACGAAAGTGCACCCGCCGAGCCGAGTTCGCCGCCATGGGCATGGCCGTGGAAGAGGGCGAAGACGGCGACTATTGCGGCCGACATGATGGTGTCCAGCTTCACCGCCATGGCGACGAGCAGGCCGAGCGCGACCACCGAGGCGAGGATCGCCGGTTCCACGAAGGGCAGATCGATGCCAGCAAGCGCGAGGCCGAAGCCGATAGCCATGGTGGTGACGAAGGCCGCAGGCACCGCCCAGAGCGCCTTGCCGCCGATCTGCGCGGCCCAGAGGCCGACGGCGACCATGACCAGAATGTGATCGAGGCCGAACAGCGGGTGTGAGAAGCCGGCCATGAAGGAGCCATGCTCGTCCGGGTTGAGATGGGCGAAGGCCGGTGCCGTCGTGGCGGCAAGTGCCGCGAGTGCCAGCGTGATGCGTCTGAACATGAGGTCCCCTGTTCCGCCGGTGCCGGGAGCGCACCAGCGTATTCCGTCAATGAGAACCGCATACTAGGAGCGCGCCCGAAGCCAAGTCCATACGCAAATTGCGTATGGACAGGGAGCGGCGTGGTGCGGCAGCGGGCGCGTTTACCCTGTTTTCCGGTGTCGCGCACGGCCTCTATCGCCGCTTATCGGTTTTGTTGCATTGTCTTGGCCAGTGAGTCGCATTATCTGACAGCGACAGGACCATTCTGACGACAAATCCGGAGACTTTGGATGAGCGACGAGGACGACAAGAAGACGGAACTGCCCCTGGGCAAGGAAACGGAGGCGAACCTTTTCAAGTCGCGTTCGATCTTCATCTACGGGCCGATCAACCAGGAACTGGCGCAGAAGGTCTGCTCGCAGCTCGTGGCGCTTGCCGCCGCCGGTGACGAGGATATCCGCATCTACGTCAATTCGCCGGGCGGCCATGTCGAATCGGGCGATTCGATCCATGACATGATCAAGTTCATCAAGCCGAAGGTCTGGATGATCGGCACGGGCTGGGTCGCCTCCGCCGGCGCGCTGATCTATGTCGCCGCGCCGAAAGAGCGCCGCATCTGCCTGCCGAACACCCGCTTCCTGCTGCACCAACCGTCGGGCGGCACCCGCGGCATGGCGTCCGACATCGAAATCCAGGCGCGCGAAATCATCAAGATGAACGAGCGCCTGAACAAGATCTTCGCTGACGCCACCGGCCAGCCGATCGAGAAGATCGCCAAGGACACGGACCGCGATTACTGGCTTTCCGCCGAAGAAGCCAAGGGCTACGGCCTCGTCTCGCGCATCGTGACCTCGCAGGGCGATATCTGAGCCTTTTAGCCTTTTTGAACAGGATGAAGCCCTCCCATTGCGGAGGGCTTTCTCTTTGGTGCTTGCGCTTTCGACATCCCGCCGGTATAGACGGCCCTATGTTGAAGACCAGCGCACAGATCATCGAACGGGTTTCTCGCGGCAGCGCAGCTGTTGCAGAGCGTTCGCGCGGCTTCTCCTCGCTTCTTCTTCTCGGCCTTACGCGCGGTTGCCGGGTTCGTTGAGGAGCGCCCGGCGGCCGACAAAGCCCGCCCGGCAATAGCTCCTCGTTTCACCCTATGCATTAATTCCGGTTCTGGCCGCCTGTGGCCTCCATTCGCCGTCGCAAAATGCGCATGTTTGCGCTAAGACGCTTTCGCGAATGCCGGGACGACGAAGAGACGAAGACGATGATTTTGAAGACCCACACCCCCAAGCAGGGCATGCCCGACGCGGCCGTCAAGTATCAGGCCTATCCGACGATCAACATTCCGGACCGCACCTGGCCCGGCAAGACGATCACCGAGGCGCCGATCTGGTGTTCGGTGGACCTGCGCGACGGCAACCAGTCGCTGATCAACCCGATGGGCCACGACCGC
Source organism: Shinella kummerowiae (assembly GCF_009827055.1). Lineage (GTDB taxonomy): Bacteria > Pseudomonadota > Alphaproteobacteria > Rhizobiales > Rhizobiaceae > Shinella > Shinella kummerowiae. The sequence goes on along the minus strand of NZ_WUMK01000001.1, from coordinate 797,214 downwards.
AAGGCCCGGATGTTCCAGCTGTTGCTCGACATGGGTTTCAAGGAAATCGAGATCGGTTTCCCCTCGGCCTCGCAGACCGACTTCGACTTCGCCCGCTGGTGCGTGGAAGAGGGCAACGTGCCGCGGGACGTCTCCCTGCAGGTGCTGGTGCAGTGCCGCCCGGAGCTGATCACCCGCACCTTCGAGGCGCTGGAAGGTGCCTATAACCCGATCATCCACTTCTACAATTCGACGAGCGAATTGCAGCGCCGCGTGGTGTTCGCCAAGGACGTCTCCGGCATCAAGCAGATTGCGACCGATGCCGCCAAGATGATCACCGACATGGCCGCCAAGGCCGGTGGTGGCTACCGCTTCGAATATTCGCCGGAGAGCTTTACCGGCACCGAACTGGAAGTGGCGCTGGAAATCTGCAACGCGGTCGTCGAGATCGTCAAGCCGACGGCGGACAACAAGCTGATCCTCAACCTGCCGTCTACCGTCGAGATGGCGACGCCGAACATCTATGCCGACCAGATCGAGTGGATGTGCCGCAACATCGATAACCGCGAGAACGTCATCATCTCGCTGCATCCGCACAACGACCGTGGCACCGGCATTGCCGCGACGGAACTGGCGCTGATGGCCGGCGCCGACCGTGTCGAAGGCACGCTGTTCGGCAATGGCGAGCGCACCGGCAATGTCGACGTCGTCACGCTGGCGCTGAACATGTACACGCAGGGCATCGACCCCAAGCTCGACTGCTCGGATATCGAGCGCGTCAAGGCCGTTTACGAATATTCCAACGAGATGGCCATTCCGGAGCGCCACCCCTATGTCGGCGAACTGGTCTACACGGCCTTCTCCGGCTCGCACCAGGACGCCATCAACAAGGGCATGAAGGCCATCAGACAGGCCAACAAGTCGCTCTGGGAAGTGCCCTATCTGCCGATCGACCCGCAGGATGTCGGTCGCTCCTACGAGGCGATCATCCGCATCAACTCGCAGTCCGGCAAGGGCGGCATCGCCTATATCCTGCAGGAAGATTACGGCATCAACCTGCCGCGCAACCTGCAGGTGGAGTTCCGCGAGGAGATCCAGCGCATCACCGACGAGGAAGGCGTGGAGCTGCCCTCGAAGCGCATCCATGAGAGCTTCATGGAGCGCTACGTGACGCAGCCGGGCACGCGGCTGCGCTTCGTCGACCACCACACCTATCCCGATGATGCCGGCCAGAAGGGCACGCGCATCGTCGCTGCGGAAGTGACCGACGGTGGCGAGACGAAGCGCATCGAAGGCAAGGGCACCGGCCCGATCGACGGCTTCATCAACGCGCTGTCGATCTATCTCGGTATTCCGATGTCGGTGGCGGACTATTCCGAGCACTCGCTCCAGCACGGCTCCAATGCAGCGGCCATCGCCTATGTCGAGGTCGAACATCCGGGTGGAAAGATCTTCGGTGTCGGCATCAACACCAATATCGTTACGGCCTCGCTCGAAGCGATCGTTTCAGCCGCCAATCGTGTGCTGGCCGCGCGCGGCTGATTGCGCGCCGACGGAATGAAAAAGCCCGGCGACAATGTTGCCGGGCTTTTTTGTTTTGGGGCGTGTCGGACTGGAGACCGTTGGTTCGTCTTCTACGTATTGGAAGCGAAACCACAGTCGAAAGGATCCCGTCATGGAAAAGAACACCATCTGCGTTTGGTACGACAAGGACGCCGAGGCCGCTGCCCGCTTTTATGCGGCAACCTTTCCCAACAGTTCCGTCGGTGCCGTCATCCGCACCCCCGGCGACTATCCGGATGGCAAGCAGGGAGACGTCCTGGTCGTTGAATTCACGGTTGCAGGCATTCCGTGCATCGGGTTGAACGGCGGCCCCACATTCAAGCAGACGGAAGCCTTCTCCTTCCAGATCGCGACGGAGGATCAGGAGGAAACCGACCGTTACTGGAATGCGATCGTCGGAAACGGCGGGCAGGAAAGTGAATGCGGCTGGTGCAAGGGCAAATGGGGCGTATCCTGGCAGATCACGCCGCGCGTCGCGATGGAAGCGCTCAAGGCAGGCGGTAGCGAGGCGAAGCGTGCCTTTGACGCCCTGATGACGATGCAGAAGATCGACGTGGCAGCGATCGAAGCGGCCCGGCGCGGCTAAGATGTTTTCGGCACGAACGGGCGCTTGCGTCCGTTCGTAGCCAGGCGGCGGGTCAGATACTCGCGGAAACCGCTTCCGCGATACGCTCCAGGTCCGGGTCCGCCGAAGGCCCGACCACGACGAAGGAGGCGTTGCCCTTCTGCCAGGAGATGAGGCCGATATCGTTGCGCATGCTCTCCGTCAGGGCCGTCGTGCCCTCGACCGGGTCGCTCTTCAGGAAACAGATGGCGAAGATTTCGTTTTCGGCATCGCGGTAGAGCAGTTGTGCGGTTGGCTTGCCGCCGGCGACGAGCAGGCGTGCGCCCTGGAAGGTAAGGTTCTTGTCCGAAAGGTCGGGCGGGGTGAAGGTTACGCCGGTGCTCGCCGAGAGCCATTCGGCAATGTGCTCCTGTTCGCTTGCCGGCACTTCGACGAGATGGCGCGTCTGGCGCGAATAGATGCGGTGATAGTCGGCGATGTCGTCGAGCCAGGTGCGGGCGGCGGCGATCTGGAGCGGTGCTTCCGCGGCATCCTGCTGTTCGGAGACAAGATATCCGGCGGCGCCACCGGCAATGAAGATCACCAGCGATGCGGCCAGTGCCTTCGGCCAGAACGCCGGCGGGCGGCGCGGGGCGGCGGCCGAGACCGGAATGGCGGCGAAACCCGATTTGGGCGCTTCGTTCTCGCTCTTGCCGACATCCTTGATGGTGCGGACGAGATCGAGCGGGATCGGATCCTGCAGCATCCTGTCGAAGGCGCGGGCGCCGAACTCGCTGCCGAGCTTCAGCTTCTCGAAGACGACGCGGGCGTCGTCATCCTCGGCGAGGATGGCATCGATTTCGTCCACTTCCGTCTGGGGCAGCTGGCCATCCAGGTAGGCCGACAACCGGATTTCGAGCGGAAGACCCTGTGTGCTCTCCACCATCAGGCCCTCCTTTCGGTCTGCTCGGCGATCATGGCCGCGAGCCTGATGCGGGCCGCCGAAAGCCGGCTCATCACCGTGCCGATGGGTATGCCGAGGATATCTGCGGCCTCGCGGTAGCTGTGGCCTTCTACATTCACCAGCAGGAATACGCTCGAAAGGCCCTCAGGCATGGTCATGATCAACTTGTGCAACTGCTTGGCATAGACGGCCTTGTCGGCTGACGCCTCGATGTGCAGGCTGTCCTGCTCGGCCACATCTACAGTGCCGGACCCTGTGCGGACCTTTCGCTTGCGTATCTCGTCCACCCAGAGATTGCGTGTCATGGCATAAACCCAGCTTTCCAGCCGGCCTTCCCCGTTCCAGAGATGGCTTCGCGTGATAGCCCTCTCGCATGCTTCCTGGACGAGGTCGTCCGCATCGCTGCCATTGCGCGTCAGCGTCATCGCAAAACGGCGCAACTTCGGCAGCAAATTGACCAATTCTCGCCGGAACTCATTCGATTCTGCCGTCGGACGCATTGCTTTTCCAAGGAAACGTTCGGGATCAAAACTCTATTCGCTCCCGAGCGGGTAGCGATCGTCTGATATGAAACATTCTTCCTAGTGCCTGCAAGCATGAACGGCAACCCGGAGCGCAGTTTCCCGCGTTCCCTCAGCGATCGTTCCAGTCTTGGCCGGCGCCGTCCCGTTTTCGGACGATGCCGGCCTATATGTCAGTAAGTGGGGCGCTCGCCACCGAGCGACTGGAGAAGGGCGCGATAGGCCCAGGTGTTCTCGCCGCCGCGGTCGCGGATTTCAACGAGTTGGACGCGGGCACCCTCGATGTCCCCCTGCTCGATCAGCGCCTGGCCCATATAGGAGCGGGCGAGGATGTAGTTTTCATCCTTCTGGAGGGCGCGCTTGTAGAAACTCATGCCGAGTTCCATGTTGCCGAGCTTGCGCGTGTTGTAGCCGAGATAGTTGAGGATGCGTGGGTCTTCCTGGTTGGAAGCAGCGCGCAGCGCCCGCAACGCGTTCTCATACTGGCCGGCATAGGCGAATTCGCGGGCCGCCTCGTAGAGCTTGTTGTCGATTTCGATCTCGGACTTCTTCTGCTCCTCGGTCTTCGCCTTGTCGTCGGCCGGTGTGCCTTCCGCGGGCTTGTCCTCGGTCGGCGTCGCTTCGGCCGGCTTCATATCCTCAGGCGCGACGCATTCCTTCTTTTCCTCGTTCCAAATCTTGCCGTCGGTGCAGGTTGTCGTCGTCTCGGTTGCAACCGGTGGCGTCGTGGTGTCGGAATCCGCCGCGCGGGCGGTCGAGAATACCGTCAGCGAGACGGCGGCGCAGAATGAAAGCAGCATGGTGTGGCGGAGCATGGTCATGGGGTTCCCTCTCGTCGGGTCGTCTGCGGGGCGCTGGCCGTCTGAGAGCGTGCCTGTCTTTTGTGGGCTTCGCAAGGCAGGTCGCTCTGAGGGTTTGTTACGGCTGAGGAGAGGGATTTATTCGCGTCGCCTCAGAAACGCGTCGTTTCCGCGAGCGACAGTGCGAGCCCGTCCGGCGTCAGGGCGAAACGCTCGCGCATGACGTTCCAGTTCCCCGGCGCGCCGGAAATCGAGAAGAGGTTGTAGCCGGCCGGCGGCTTGTGGCCGCCCGGTCCCTGTGATGCCGAGGCGATGCCAACGACGGGGATCTGCTTCATATGGCCTGGCAGCCAGTGCACGGTGTTGAGGTGGGTGTGGCCGTGCAGCACGAGGTCCGCCCCGCCGGTTGAGACGGTCGCGGCGAAACGGCGGATACCGATCATGCGCTTGTGGAAGGACGTAGCCCCCCGGATCGGCGGATGATGGATCAGCACGACGCGAAAAAGGCCAGCCTCGCCGGCGGCGCGAAGCATGTTGACCGTCTCGCGCGCCTGCCGCGAGCCGAAGTAGCCGGACGCGGAAAAGGGCGGCGTGGCGACGGCCGTCGAGCAGCCGATGATGGCCACCTGGCCACGCACCCGCAGATAGGGGAAGACATGCATGTCCTCTTGCCATTCCGCCGGGGCCGCATCGCCGCGCATATAGGGGTACCAGGCGCGCGTGGATTTTTCGTAGGCGCCACGCACATAGGCGTCGTGGTTGCCTGGCACGACCGAGACGTGCTCCGGCGTGCCGGCTTCCGGCAGCCATTTCTTCACCGCGGCGATCTCCAGCGAAGAAGCGAGGTTCACGAGGTCGCCGGTGATCGCCAGATGGTCCGGGTCGCGGCGCTCGATATCCTCAAGCACGATGTCGAGCGTGTTGGTGAACAGGTGCCGGCGGCGGTTGCGGTGCCAGTTGACGAAACCGGTGATGCGCTTCGAAAACAGTTCCAGGAAGGTGAGGGCTGGCAGCGGCCCGAGATGGACGTCCGATATATGGGCAAGTCTGAACATAGCCTTCCTTAGAGCATAAGCCGGGCAAGGGAAACGCAAGGCGTGGATATTCCCGGACCTTTGGCCCTCCAAGGCTTGATTTGCGTGAAAGGTTCCGGCGAAGTGCCGCGATGGAACAGGACACGCCGACCACCCCGCCACCGACCCGCAGCCTGCTGGCAAGGCTCGCCACGCGCGTGGTGCACGGCTATTTCGCGCTCGCCCGCGGTATGACGATGGGCGTGCGCGCCGCCTGTTTTGATGATGCCGGCCGCATCTTCCTGGTGCGCCACAGCTATGTGCCGGGCTGGCATATGCCGGGCGGCGGCATCGAGCGCGGGGAGACCGCACTGGAGGCGCTTGCCAAGGAAATCCGCGAAGAGGGCAATCTTGTCACCGGCACGCCGCCGGTGCTCGTGCATGTCTACTTCAACCGCCAGACCAGCAAGCGCGACCACGTGCTGCTCTACCGGTGTGACGGTGTCGTGCAGACGGCGCCGCGCCTGAGGGACCGCGAGATTGTCGAGGCCGGCTTTTTCGCGCTCGATGCCCTGCCGGTGGCGACGACCGCGGCAACCCGGCGCCGGCTGGAGGAACTCGCCGGCCGAGCGCCATTGGCGGATTTCTGGTAGGTTCAGGCCGCCTTCAACGCATCCCGACCATGCGGCGCCGTGAGATCGAGCGCCGGGCCGACCGGTACGATGCCCGTCGGGTTGATCGTCTTGTGGCTGCGATAATAGTGTTCCTTGATGTGGCGCATGTTCACCGTCTCGGCGATACCCGGCACCTGATAGAGTTCCCGCAGGTAGCCCGACAGGTTCGGGTAGTCGGCGATGCGGCGGATGTTGCACTTGAAATGGCCGACATAGACCGGATCGAAGCGCACCAGCGTCGTGAAGAGCCGCCAGTCTGCCTCGGTGATGCGCGCGCCCGTGAGGTAGCGCTTCGTTGACAGGCGCTCTTCCAGGCTGTCGAGCATCTCGAAGAGTTTCGTGACGCTCTCGGCATAGGCTTCCTGTGTCGTCGCGAAGCCGGCCTTGTAGACGCCGTTGTTGACGGTGTCGTAGATCCTGTCGTTCAGGGCATCGATCTCAGCGCGCAGGATCTCTGGATAAAAATCGTCGCGCGAACCGGTGATGCCGTCGAAGGCCGTGTTGAACATGCGGATGATCTCGGCCGATTCGTTGGAGACCATGCGGTTCTGTTTCTTGTCCCACAGCACCGGCACGGTGACGCGGCCGGAATAGCTGCGGTCGGCCTTCTGGTAGACCTCATAGAGGGCGGAAGCGCCGAACAGCGGATCGAGCGTGCCGCCGTTCTCGCCCTTGAACTCCCAGCCCTTCGCCAGCATCAGCGGATCGACCACGGAAACGGTGATCAGGTCTTCCAGTTTCTTCAGCTTGCGGAAGATCAACGTGCGATGTGCCCAGGGACAGGCATAGGACACATAGAGGTGGTAACGCCCCGCTTCCGCGGCAAAGCCGCCTTCGCCGGAGGGGCCCGGCGCGCCATCCCGCGTGATCCAGTTGCGGAACTGCGAGGCGGCGCGCTTGAAATGGCCCTTCGTCGCTTCCGTATCGTACCAGACGTCGTGCCAGACGCCCTCAACCAGCATGCCCATGATCGTCTCCTTCTGCCGCTACCAGCGGCGTAAATTTGACGTCATAGATAGAGCATGGGCGGGGGCTGGATAGGCGCATTTTGATGAACAGTGCGTTTTGCTCTTTGACAGACGGGAAATTTCTGCTATCCGCGCTGATCAGGACCGGCGCTCCAGCCGGCGAGGAAGACGAACCGCATGTTCTACCCGGGAAGCCCACGACGACGCTGATGCCCCTGCTGCGCCCCCTGGCGGTGGCGCGATAACCCGCATCCCCAGCTTCGTACCCGGTTCCCTGATCCATGAACATGCTCAAGCACGATATCGTCTACCTCACGGAAGATGCCTCCCACGACGCAGCCATCGAACATATCAACGAGGAAGCCTTCGGCCCCGGCCGGCATGTCCGTGCCGCCGCGCGCATCCGCGAGCAGGGGCCGCACGACCTGTCGCTGTCCTTCGTCTGCACGGATGACGGCGAGACGGTCGCCTCCGTGCGCATGACGCCGGTGATGGCCGGCGGCGTGAAGGCGCATCTGCTCGGCCCGCTTGCCGTCCGCCCCTCGCACAAGAACAAGGGCATCGGCCGCGAACTGCTGCGCATCGCCTGTGCCGCCGCCAAACGCAAAGGCTCCGAAGCCGTCGTGCTGGTCGGCGACCCGCCCTATTACGGCCCGCTCGGTTTCGAGAAGGTCGCGTGGAATGCGCTGGCCTTCCCCGGTCCGGTCGATCCGGCCCGGGTGCTGGTGATGCCCTTTGCCGAGGACACGCACGCGCGGCTGAAGGGTGTTATTGCCTGGCGGCCATGACAACGTTTCTTCGTAGTGTCCGGAGCGGCATGGTGGCCGGGCTCCAGCCGTGACAGGTCAAGCCTGCAACGGGCCGGAGCCCTGGCATTTCAGATGAACATGAAATCGTCGGCGACGAGCGATGCCTTGGTGACGTTCTCAAGGATGATCGTACCGAGATCGTAGCCGCCGCCATTCAGCGTGATCACGACGTTCTTGCCGCTCTGGACCGTGGCCTTCATGATGTCATGGAAGGAGTCGAACTCGGGGTTATCCTGGCGCAGGGCGATCACGTCACCGAGGCCTTTACCGGCCTTGAAATCCTTTATCCGATCCACTCCGACGGCATTGGGATCATATCCGAAGAAGACGAACGTATCGAAGCCGGCGCCACCCCTAAGTGTGTCGTTGCCTGTACCCCCTGCCAGCACGTCGTCGCCGTCCCCACCGTTGAGCGTGTCGTTTCCAGCGTCGCCGGAGAGCACGTCATTGCCGGCCATGCCGAAGAGATTGTCATTGCCGGCGCCGCCGTTCATCAGGTCGAGAGTAGTGCCACCGAACTTCTTGTCGTCGTTGGCGCCGCCATTGTAGTTGGAGAAGGGCGATGAAAGGGCAAGATTGAAGGCTGCATCTCCGAACTCGATCGCCTCGATGGACTTCATCGAGAGCTTGCCGCCGTATTCCTTGTGGGTCAGCTCGTAACCGGTGGCGGTTTTCATGAGGCGATAGTCGGTGACGGTTCCTTCGATGGTCACCGCGTCGGCGCCGGTACCGCCGTCGACGGAGGATCCATCGGTAAAGACTTCCGCGCTGAACGTGTCATTGCCGGCCCCGCCCGTCGCCTTCGTTCCGTCGAAAAAGCCGATCCAGTCATCGCCGTTGCCACCGTGGATCGTTCCGGCACCCATGACATACAGGACATCGTCGCCGTCGCCGCCTTCAACCGTCGCAAACGGGGTCTCGTCGAAGCCGGAGATCGTGATTTCGTCATTGCCTTTCCCGCCCCGGATGACGGCCGGTCCGGTCAGATCACGCCACTCGATGATGTCGTTGCCATCACCGCCATCGACGAGCTTGATCGTGCCTTCGCCGAGTACATGATCGTGACCGGCCTTCAGCGAAAGGGTCTGCGGTACCAGGCCGGACGCGTTCTCCGTGACCACGTAGAAATCGTGCGTCGAGGTGCCTCGCGTGGCCAAGGCGTTGTTTTTCAGGATGGCAAAGTTGTAGACCGTGTCATCGCTGGAGCCGAGGCCACCCAAGAACTTGATTTTCTCGACGTCGGCCGCGATCACGACGGCGCTTTTGTCCAATGTATTGTCGAGACGCGCACCCGTGAAGCCATTCTTGGTTCTGACAAGGCTTTCCTCGAACGCCATATTGTTTGTGTAGAGGCTGGAAGGGCCCGAGAGAACGACGGTGTCGGTCCCCGCGCCGCCCGTGAAGTAGTCGAAACCGCCTTTTCCGTTCAGCGTGTCGTTGCCGGTGGTGCCAACGATTTTTTCACTCAGCACCGTTCCCGTCAGGTTTTTCGTCTGTCGCGCGTAACTGTTTGTGGCCTTTGTCCAGACGATGTCACGGTCCAGATCGACGATTTGCTCTATGCCGGTAAATTCCGCCCATCGGCTCTTAAGGCCGGAGTCGCTGATCGCCCAGATTTCCTTGCCGTTGGCAATCGACCATTCACTGCCGCCCCACATATTTTCCGTGATGTACAAGACATCCGCGCCGCTTCCGCCATCCACCTTGTAGTAATCGTAGGCGTTCCAATATTCCGTGTTCGATTCGTAGGCGTGGTAGACGTGCAGGTGCAGGAAAAGCTTGTCGTTTCCTTCGCCAAGCGAGAAGTCGTTGACCTGGCGAGTGTTCCGGTAGGACGAGAGGATCGTAAATCCTCCGATCATCTCGAAACTGTCATCGATGATGTCGTCACCGGCACCGGTGTCAACGCGGTCGCCACCCTCGCCGCTGCTTATGACGTCGTTGCCCGCCCCGGATTTGATGGTGTCGTTGCCGTCAAGCCCTTTGATGAAGTCAATGCCGGACCCGCCGTTGATGGTGTTGGCGGTGTCACTGCCATACCTAAATGTATAGGTCGCCGACCCGACCTGGACGACTTCGATGTCCCTGAGTGAAACAATCTGGCCAGTGGAAAGATTGATGATCAGCGTCGACTCGTCATAGTAGGTCGGCAGCCCAATGGCCCAAGGGCCTGCCGAAACGACGACCTTGTCCTGACCTTCCCCGCCATTGACCGAGGTGAAGCCGCTTCCGATCCTGAACGTATCGTTCCCGAAGCCGCCGCTGAAGTAGTCTGGGCCGGTCGAGCCCGTGAATGTGTCATCGCCTAAAAGCCCGAGATAGTAATCTCCAAGCTTCGTGTCTTTCAGCGTGTCTTTTCCGACGGTGCCAAACTTGATCGCCATCCCGGTCCCCTTTGTCCTGCTTGTCGTCTACAAAAAACAAGGAATAGTTGCAATGGGTGACGCCGAATACCGGCACTGGAAGACGCAACGAATTGAGGAAATCTCTGAACCCTGAGAAATATGGAGAGGGACATTCCCTCTCCATATACTTGGGCGCCGGCTAGTCCTTCAACTCCATGAAGCGGATGCGGTTCTGGAAGGGGTCGATGACCGTCACCTCCAGCCGCGAGCCTTCGTCCTCCAGCCCCGGCTTCATGTAGCGGTAGTCCTTGCCGATCAGCTCCTTCTGGAAGGCGCGGATGCCCGTCATGTAGACCACCATGTTGCCGCCCGGCGTGGCATCGCCGGCATGTTCGGACAGGTGGAGGCGCAGCCCGGCGCGGGAGACCTGTGTATAGAGCGGGAAATTGTCGCCGTAGCGATGTTCCCAATCGACCGAAAACCCCAGGAAGCCGAGGTAGAATTCGTGCGCCTTCTCCACGTCGAAGATACGCACGATCGGCACCGCCTGCTCGAACTCTATGCCGGCAGACGGCGGTTTTGCCTCGATCTTGGCGGACAGGATGTTCCAGGTCTCGACGCCGAACTGGCGGGCGACGATTTCCAGCGCTTCGCTGTGGGTGATCTCGATATTGCGGGTGGCCAGCGTTTCCCGCATGGCTTTCGCCATGGCCTTTGCATCGCGATAGTCGCGCATATCCGTTCCTCATCTTCCGGCGAAGTCTTCGTCAGTGCCCGCATTGCCGACGCCTTCGCCCAACGATGAACGGTGGAGAAAGGTTTTTGGGAGGCGTTCGCCATGCCTTCAGGAAAGGCGCGGGTCTGCCGGCCGCCTCCGGCCGTTCCGCCAGACTAGCGGAACGACAAAGGCGGCGCCAGATCGAAAAACGCGATTAGCGGCCTTCGCGATACCACGTCGCGGAGAAGGCGAGCAGCAGCAGGCCGACACCGGCAAAACCGGCAAACAACGGCAGCGAGTTGATACCCTTCAGCACCGTCTCATCCGTCATGCGCAGCGACAGGCGGTTCTCATCCACGCTGCGCACCTGGCCGGAAACCGGCAGCACCTGCGGCAGCGAGACGGTCTGGCCTTCCTCGTCGACGAGGCGCCGGACCGTGCCCTTCGTGGCGTCGGCAAGCGGTTTCAGCGTGTCCGTCGTCGAGATCGTCGCCTTGAACTCGGGCGCATCGACGGCGCCGACATGCACCAGCGCGCTCAGGTTGTCGTTGGCGATTTCGTAGAGGCCGGTTTCCGTCGTCGGGATTTCGGCGCGGTAGAGGCCGGGTTCGGCTTCCGTCAGCGTCACCTGCTGTGTGGCGCCGGAGGGCAGCTTGATCGTTGCCTGGCCGGGTGCATCGCCGATCGTCTGACGGTTGATCTGCAGGGTGCGGCCGAAGGTGCGCGCGGTCAGCGCCTCTTCCTCGAGCGCCGGCTCCTGCATCAGCCAGTGGGCGGTGCGGCGATAGAGCGAGACATGCGGCCCGCCACCTTCGAAGCCGCGTGCCCACAGCCAGCCCTGGTCGGAGAGCAGCATGGCGACGCGGCCCTTGCCGGCGCGGTTGAGCACGAGCAGCGGCTTGCCGTCATTGGCTTCCATCACGACATTGCCCTGCGGGCGCTGCACGTCCACGGTGCGGAACCAGCGACCCCAGCGCGGCGGCTCTTCGCCCGCACCTTCCAGGCCGCGGGTGACGGGATGTTTTTTGCCCTGGTCGGACAGGCGTGGGTAGAAGGCGGCCTCGTTCATCGCGCCGGTCGGGTTGGCCGGCAACACGACGGAGAGGGGGGTGCTGGCGATGGAATCATTGCCCGCATGTTCGGGACCGGCCGCAATCAGCAGCGCGCCGCCGTTCTCCACATACTGCGCGATGTTGTCGTAGTAGAGGATCGGCAGCACGCCGCGGTGCTGGTAGCGGTCGAAGATGATGAGGTCGAACTCGTTGATCTTGTCGACGAACAGTTCGCGGGTCGGGAAGGCGATCAGCGACAGCTCGTTGATCGGCGTGCCGTCCTGCTTTTCCGGCGGGCGCAGAATGGTGAAGTGCACGAGGTCGATCGCGGTGTCGGACTTCAACAGGTTGCGCCAGGCGCGTTCGCCGGCATGGGGCTCGCCGGAGACGAGCAGCACGCGCAGGTTTTCGCGGATTCCCTCGATGACATGGACCGCCCGGTTATTCGCCGTGGTGATTTCGCCCTCGACCGGGTCCACCTCGAATTCGAGAATGTTGTTGCCGCCGCGCGGCACGGTGAAGCCGAGCGGCTGTTCGGTGCCGGGCTGGGCGATCTCCGAGGCGATCTCGTTGCCGTTGAGGCGCACGGTGACGCGCGCCGCGGTTTCGGGGCCGGTGCCGTCGTCCACCACGCGGAATTTCAGCTCCTGCGGTTCGCCGACAATGCCGAAGCGCGGCGCGCTGACGACCTCGATGCGGCGGTCGAATTCATCCGGCCGGCCCGTGACCAGCCCGTGGATCGGCGCTTCGAAGCCGGAGAACGCGGCGGCGTCCGGGATGTCGTGCACCTGGCCGTCGGTGATGAGGATCGCGCCGCCGACCCGCGAGCGCGGCACGTCGGCGATGGCGGAATTGAGCGCATCGAACAGGCGGGTGGACGGCGTGTCGGATGTGCCGTCGTCGCCGGCCTCCACGATGCGCGGCTCGATGCGCGGATAACGCGCGAGACGTTCCTTGATGCCTTCCAGCGCGGCATTGGTCTGGGCCGTGCGTTCCTCGTTGTCCTGGCTCTGGCTGCGGTCGACGATAACAGGCACGATGGTCGACAGCGCCTCGCGGTCCTCCTGCAGAAAGACGGGGTTGGCGAGCGCCAGCACCAGCAGGGCCAAGGCGAGCGCGCGCACGAACGAGCCGCGCAGGCCGCGCCAGAAGCCGAGGGCGGCGAGCAGCAGGCCGACGAGACCGATCGCGCCGATGGCGATCCAGGGCAGGAAGGGGGAGAACTGGATGGTCATGTCATTGCCCCAGCCGTTCGAGGAGGGCGGGCACGTGCACCTGGTCCGCCTTGTAGTTGCCGGTGAGCATGTACATCATGATGTTGACGCCGGCGCGGAAGGCGTGGTCGCGCTGCACCTCGTCCGGCGGCACGGTCGGGAGCAGCGCCATGCCGTTGGCATCGACCGCCCAGGCGCCGGCAAAGTCGTTGCCGGTGATCATGATCGGCGACACGCCATCGCCGGCGCGTGCCGGGCGCGAGGGATCTTCCGCACGATCGAGTTCCGCCTCGATCCACAACGGGCTTCCGGCGTAACGGCCGGGGAAATTCGCCAGCAGATAGAAGGCCTTGGTCAGCACGTGGTCGGCCGGCACGGGTTCCAGCGGCGGAATGTCGAGACTGGCGAGGATCGCCTGAAGCCGCTCGGTGTTCGGGCTGGTCGCGGTGTCGTTGAGCGAGACGAACTGGTCGCGCGTATCGAACAGCACCGTGCCGCCGTTGCGCATATAGGCGTCGATGCGGCTGATCGCGGCGCTGGAGGGCATTTCCGCCGAAGCGCTTACCGGCCAGTAGATGATCGGGTAGAGCGAAAGTTCGTCCTTGGCGATGTCGACGCCGACCGGTTGACCGGGCTCAAGCGTGGTGCGGTAGGTGAGAAATTCCGTCAGGCCGGCAAGGCCGCGCTCGGAGATGTTGTCGACCTCGCTCTCGCCGGTGACGACGTAAGCGATATGCGTCGTGTCGAGCCGCGACAGGATCGTCTCGTCGCCGGGTTTCGCATCGTCCGCGCGGCTTTCCGATGGCAGCGCCACAAGCGCGCCGGCGACGAGCGCCAGCAGCATGGCGGCGGTCGCGCCGCGCTTCGGCATGCCGCGGGCAGCCGCGGCGAAGGCACCGCCGATGAACAGCACGATGGCGCAGTCGGCGAGAAGCAGCAGGGCTGCCAGTGTGAAGAGATATGGTTTCAGCGACCAGGTCTCCCTGCCGGCGAGCGGTTCGCGCAGGACAGCGGTCCCCTCGGCCACCGCAAGCGGGCGGATTTCATGGCCCGGAGGGAAGAGGTTATGCGCGACATAGCCGTCCTCCGTGCCGTAGAGGCCGGGTGGGTTGTCGAAGCTGGCGATCTTACGCGTGCCGTCACCGCTTGCGAGCGGTTTTGCCTCGCCGGTCGCGGCGGCGAGCGTGCCGTTCGCCGTCATCAGGCGGTAGGGCGGCAGGCCTTGGCTCTGTTCGCCGTCGCTGGTGGAAACACCGCCGCCGCGCGAAAGCTGCACGGTGCGGCGGAGCATTTCGACGAAATCGCCGGAGAGGGGCAGGTTGGACCAGCCGGTTTCCGCGCTGATGTGGAAGAGCACGATGCGGCCGGAGCCAAGTGGACCGGTCGTTACCAGCGGCGTGCCGTCGGCAAGGCCGGCCCAGGTCCGTTCGGCGAGATCCGGTGTGGGTTCCGCAAGCACCTGGCGCTTGATGAGGATGTTTTCCGGTGCGCGCATGCCGAAGAACGGGCTGTTTTGCGGATAGGCGGCGAGCGGCTGCGGCTCGGACCAGGAGAGCGCGCCGCCGAGCGCGCGTTCGCCCTTGCGCAGCAGCACCGGCACGAGCGGGTCATCGGCGGGTGCCGCGGCAAGGCGCGGGCCGGCAAAGCGGACCAGCATGCCGCCCGCCTCGACCCAACGCTGAACCGCACTCTGCACGTCTTCCGGCAGGCGGCCGATATCGGCCATGATCAGCACCGACGGGTTCTGCTCGAGAAGTTCGGGCACGGCGACGGAAAGGTCGGCGACGCTCGGCTCGATCAGGTCGGCATAGGGCGCCAGCGCCCGGTTGATATAGTGCAGCGGCGAGAGCAGCGGCTGGCTGGCATCCACCACCTCGCCGGAGAGGAAGGCAACGCGGCGGCGGCGAAAGCCATCATCGAGCAGATAGGTGCCGCCGGCATTGGCGAGACCATCGATGGTGATGCGGGCGAAATCGTTGCGCAGTTCGAAGGGCGCGGTGATCGTGCCGGTGGTGGTCGTCGCACCCGCTGCGAAATCCGCCGTGCCGGAAGCGATCGGCCGGCCGCGGGAATCGTGTGCGGTCAGCGGCAGGCTGCGGGCGGGGCCGCCGTCGAGGCGGGTCAGCGTGACGGAGAGGGCATCGGCGCCGTTCGTCGCATTGGTGATGGCGACGGTGGAGGCGCCATCGCTCTGGATCAGGCGGAACTCGGCGGGCGAGAGCGCCTGCAGGGCGGTGACCGTATCGTCGGTCTCGCCGCCCGCGATGCCATCGCTGATGAAGGCGATCGTGCCGGGTGCCGTTCCGTCCAGCGCGGTGCGCAGCGACGCGACGGCTGCCGCGCGATCTGCCGGCAAGGGCCGGGCTTCGGTCGCGGCGAGGCGCGTGCGGGCGGTTGCGGCATCGACCGGCACCGCGTCGTGCTGGCGGTCGGCGGTCAGCACGAGCGCAATCGGCACGTCGCGGCTTTCGGCATCGTCGATCAGCGTGGAGGCCGTGTCGATGCGGCGCTGCCAGTCGGTGGCGGAGGCCCAGGTGTTATCGAGGACGATCGCCAGCGGGCCGCTCGACGCCAACGTGTTGGTGCGCGGGTTGAAGACGGGATCGGCTATGGCGAAGATGACGGCGGCGGCCATCAGCATGCGCAGCAGCGTCAGCCACCACGGGCTTTGCGCCGGCGTTTCCTCGCGCTTCATGATCGAGGCGAGGATGGCGAAAGGCGGAAAGACTTCGGTGAGCGGCTTCGGCGGTGTCAGGCGCAGCAGCCACCAGATGACCGGCAGCAACACGAGCGTCGCCAGCACGGCGGGAAAGGCGAAGGCGAAAGCGCTCATCGGCCGCGGCCCTCCGCCCTCATTGCCGGCATGCCGGAAAGATACATATGGACCGAAACGAGCGCTTCGGAGGCGATCCTGTCGGTGCGGTGCGTGACGAAACTCCAGCCGAGATGACGCAGGCTGTCGGCAAGGTTTTCGCGGCGCGCAATATAGGCGCGGCTATAATCGTCCTTCAGCGTTTCCGCACGGCCGGCGGTGAGTTTGAGGCCGCTTTCCGGGTCGGTGAATTCGGTGCGTCCGCTATAGGGGAAGGTTTCTTCCGCCGGGTCGGCGACCTCGACGACATGGCCGCGCAGGCCGCGCCGGGCAAGCGGCCCGAGCCGATCCATCACGTCCGCCACCGGATCGAGAAAATCGCCGATCAATACGATATCGCTGTTGCCGCGGATCATGCTGGTGTCCGGCAAGCCGCCGGTCGTGCCGTTATGCATGAGGGCGGTCGCGAGGCGTTCGGCGGCGTTGCGCGCGGCGATCGGCTCCATGATGCCGGGGCAGCCGATGCGCTCGCCGGAGCGGGCGAGGATTTCCGCCAGTGCCAGCATGAGGACTAATGCGCGGCTTTCCTTCGAGACAGCGCCGAAGGTGGACTTGTACATCATCGACGGCGAAAGATCGGCCCAGATCCAGACGGTGTGGGCGGCCTCCCATTCGCGGTCGCGCACATAAGTGTGGTCATCACGGGCGGAACGGCGCCAGTCGATGCGCGACAGGCTTTCGCCGTCGACATAGGGGCGGAACTGCCAGAAGTTTTCGCCGATGCCGCGCTTGCGGCGGCCGTGCCAGCCGGCAATCACCGTGTTGGCGAGGCGCTGCGCCTCGACCATGCAATCGGGAATGAGGGCGGCACGCGCCTGCGCCCGCGAAAGCACCTCGCGGGTCGGGGTCGGTTGGACGATCTGGCCGACGGATGCCATGCGCTTTTCTCCGCTCAGCCGCCCGCCTGCCGGACGAGGCTGGCGATGACGTCACGCACCGACATGCCTTCCGCGCGGGCGCCGAAGGTCAGCGCCATGCGGTGCTGCAGCACGGGCTCGGCGAGCGCCAGCACATCGTCGACGGAGGGCGCGAGGCGGCCTTCATAGAGCGCACGGGCGCGGGCGCAGAGCATCAGCGCCTGGCCGGCGCGCGGACCAGGGCCCCAGGCGACATGTTTGTCGGTGTCCTTGACGCCGTTGCCGGGGCGGGCGGAGCGCACCAGCGACAGGATTGCGTCGAGCACCTTCTCGCTCACCGGCATCTGGCGGATGAGGGTCTGGATTTCGATGAGGCGTTCGGCCGAGATGGCGGCACTCGCCTGCGCCTCATGGACGCCGGTTGTTTCCAGCAGGATCTGCCGTTCGGCGGCGAGTTCCGGATAGTCGACATCGACCTGAAGCAGGAAGCGGTCGAGCTGGGCTTCCGGCAGCGGATAGGTGCCTTCCTGCTCCAGCGGGTTTTGGGTGGCGAGCACGTGGAAGGGCTTCGGCAGGTCGTTCGGCCGACCGGCGACCGTGACGTGATATTCCTGCATGGCCTGGAGGAGGGCGGACTGGGTGCGTGGCGAGGCGCGGTTGATCTCGTCGGCCATCAGGAGCTGGGTGAAGATCGGGCCGGGCACGAAGCGGAAGGAGCGCTTGCCGTTGTCGTCCTGATCCATCACTTCCGAGCCGAGAATGTCGGAGGGCATGAGGTCGGGCGTGAACTGGATGCGGCTCGAAGCGAGGCCGAGCACGGTGCCGAGCGTGGCGACCAGCTTGGTCTTGGCGAGGCCCGGCACGCCGACGAGCAGGGCATGGCCGCCGGAGAGCACGGCGAGCATGGTCTGCTCGACCACGCTTTCCTGGCCGAAGATGACCTTGGCGACTTCGTTGCGGATCACGGCGATGTCAGAGAGCGCCCGTTCGGCGGCGGCGATCACCGCTTTTTCGTCCAGGCCTGCCTCGGGGGAATTCTGAACGCCCATGATCGTCTCCAGTGCCGGTTTTAAACTCGTGGCGAATCGTGGCCTTGCCGCGTTCGCTCCCTACATAGAAAGCTTATTAGCTCACCCGTGGCTGACAAGCGGCCACGAAATGACTATCTCGTGAGAAAAGACTGTATCCACCCTTTCCTCTTGAAACAGGGGCCTTTTGAAAATCGGCGCCTCTCGCGGAGATAGGGTTCAACCGGGACGGAACAATGGCAACGGGCGAAATTCGCGAAAGCAGTGATGCGGCGGGGCTGGCCGCCTTGATCGCGCGGGCAGCCGCTGAAACCGGTGGCCGCGGCCTGCCGCCGGTCGAGCGCTGGAACCCGCCGTTCTGCGGCGATATCGACATGGAAATCCGCGCCGACGGCACCTGGTTCTACATGGGCACGCCGATCGGTCGCGCACCGCTGGTGCGTCTGTTTTCGACGGTGCTGCGCAAGGACGAGGATGGCAAGACCTATCTGGTCACGCCGGTCGAGCGCGTCGGCATCCGCGTCGTCGATGCGCCCTTCCTGGCGGTCGAGATGAATGCAAGCGGGGAGGGCGCGGCGCAGACGCTGACCTTCCGCACCAATGTCGGCGATGTGATCGAGGCCGGTCCGGAGCATCCGCTGCGTTTCATCATCGCGGGCGAAAACAACGAGCTGAAACCCTATCTGCTGGTGCGTGGCCGGCTGGAGGCACTGGTCTCGCGCGCTGTGATGTACGACCTCGTCGAACTCGGCGAAACGATTGAAATCGATGGCACAAAAATGTTTGCCGTGCGCTCTGGCGGCGTGGTCTTCCCGGTCATGCCGGCTGCCGAGCTGGATGCACTGTCCCGATGAGTTTTCCACCCTACAGTGCTGCGGAATTCCGTCGCCGGGCGATGGCACAGGCGTTGACGCTCGGCGACGAGACCTGGCGCGAGCATGGCGACAGCCTGCTCAACCCCTCGGTCATTCCCCATATCGAAGGCATGGCATTGCGCGACGCGGCCGTACTCATCCCGGTCGTCGATGATGGGGAGGAGGCGAGGGTGATCTTCACGCAGCGCACCGCGACCATGCGCAAACATTCCGGCCAGATCGCCTTTCCGGGCGGGGCGGTGGATGACGAGGACGAAGACGTGGAGGCCGCGGCGATGCGCGAGGCGGAGGAGGAGATCAGCCTCGACCGCCGCTTCGTCGAGCCGGTCGGCCGCCTGCCGCAGTACAAGGCGCTGTCCGGCTTCTCCATCACGCCGGTGCTGGCGGTGGTGCAGCCAGGTTTTGAGCTGATCCCGAACCCGGCGGAGGTGGAGACGGTTTTCGACGTCCCGCTGTCCTTCCTCATGGACCCGCGCAACCACGAGCGAGGCAGCGGCGTCTGGCTTGGCAGCGAGCGGCATTATTATCGCATGCCCTATGAGGGGCATAACATCTGGGGCATCACCGCCGGCATCGTGCGGGTGATCTATGAAAGGCTGTATGCATGACGTCTGTTTCGGGCGAGGCGTGGTTTTCCGATCCGGCGCTCGTGCGCGTGCTTTCGCTGTTGAACAGCGACGGCGGCGAGGCACGCGTGGCGGGTGGCGCCGTGCGCAACAGCCTGATGGGCCTGCCGGTCGCCGATGTGGACATCGCCACGACGCTCAGGCCCGAAACGGTTGTCGAGCGGGCGAAGGCCGCCGGCATCAAGGCCGTGCCGACCGGCATCGAGCACGGCACCGTGACGCTCGTCGTCGACAAGGTTCCCTTCGAGGTGACGACCTTGCGCCGGGACGTGGCAACGAATGGCCGCCATGCGGAGGTTGCCTTTGGCACCGACTGGCAGATGGATGCGGAGCGGCGGGATCTTACGATCAATGCGCTGTATGCGACGGCGGATGGTACCGTCGTCGATCTGGTGAACGGCCTGCCCGACATTGAAAGCCGCACGGTGCGTTTCATCGGCGATGCGGCGACGCGCATTGCGGAGGATCATTTGCGCATCCTTCGCTTCTTCCGCTTCTTCGCGCTCTACGGCAGTGGGCGGCCGGATGCGGAAGGGCTGAAGGCCTGCGCGCGGGCGAAGGGCAGCCTCGCAAAACTTTCGGCGGAGCGGGTCTGGTCCGAGACCAAGAAGCTGCTCGCGGCATCCGATCCGGGCCGGGCGCTCCTCTGGATGCGGCAGGCCGGCGTGCTGAGCGAAATCCTCCCGGAAAGCGAAAAGTGGGGCATCGATGCGATCCCCGCCTTGATCGAGGCGGAAAAGGCGTTCGGCTGGAATCCGGATGCCTTGCTGCGGCTTGCCGCCATCGTGCCGCCGGATCGCGAGCGGTTGAAAGTGCTGGTCGAGCGGTTGCGGCTGTCGAAGGCGGAAGCGGCAAACCTGGAGTATTGGGCCGCCGCGCCAGAGATTGCGCCGAAACTGGCCGAGACGGCGTTCGAGCGGCTCCTGTATCGCAACGGGCCGGTGGGCCTGACCATGCGGCTGAAACTTGCGCTTTCCTCGGCAAGAGCCAAGGGCCTTGGCGATGCAGACGCATTGGCCTTCGCCGGCCTGTGCCAGCGCCTGCTTGCCAAGGCGCAGAATTGGCAGAAGCCATCGTTTCCGCTGACCGGGGCGGATGTGCTGGCGGCCGGTGTGGCGCCCGGGCCGAAGGTCGGTGTCGTCTTGGGTGCGATCGAAGACGAATGGGTGGCCGGCAACTTCAATGAGGGCCGGGCAAAGCTGCTTGCCCGGCTGGAAGCCCTCGCCACAGAGGGCTGATCGGCAACCCGTCAGGCCGCGTCGGCGGCCTTTTCGTCGACGATGCGTTCCTTGATGTGATCGACGGTGCTTTCCCGGATCATCGTTTCGCCGTGCGCGGTGCGCATGTGCTCGACGGCGCGGCGCACCACTTCGGCGTCGTCATTGGCCCGCGTATGCCAGTCGCATCCGGGGACGAGTGAACCGCATTCAAAAAGTCTCATGACCTATCTCCTGTCGTTTCAACGGGACCAGTGTAGCAGATGAGGCCCGCTCGACCAAATCGGCGAGCGAAGCCAAAGCGCTGTCGTCCAAAACGAAACGGACGATCTGCGGTTCCCTCGCAGGCGCGGATTATTTGCAGGGGCCGGGCACCTGTTTCAGGCCGCTTCATCGCCCTTTGCCCACGCATCGAAGCAGGCGGACGACTGAAACTGCTCCGGTTTCGTGTGATGGTCGACGAGGTGATGGACCGTGCCGCCGGCAAGCCGCCGCCGGGCTTCCTCGACGAAATAGGCATGCGGCAAGTCCATGCCGCTTTCGGCACGCATGGTTTCTGCGAAACGGTCGAGAAAATCGGCGGATTGCGGATCAAGGCCCGCGGTCGCCACATCCTGTGTTGCGAAAGTCATGACTACCTCCTCCGTGGAATCATGCAAGCGCAGTCTACCACGTTGGAGCCGAGTCGATAATCACAAGGTGGGGAGCGGTCGCCCTGATATCAGGGCCAGCGTACCACCGGGGGCAGCGAGGAGAGGATGGAATCGACATTTCCACCCGTCTTCAGGCCGAAGATCGTACCGCGATCGTAGAGCAGGTTGAATTCGACATAGCGGCCGCGGCGCACGAGCTGTTCGTCGCGATCCTCTTCCGTCCAGCCCTTGTTGAAGTTCGAGCGCACGATGCGCGGATAGACCATGGCGAAGGCGCGGCCGACATCCTGCGTGAAGGCGAAGTCGGCATCCCAGCCGCCAAGCTCTTCCGGCGAATGCAGCCAGTCGTAGAAGATGCCGCCGGTGCCGCGCGGCTCGTTGCGGTGCTTCAGGAAGAAATATTCGTCGCACCAGTCCTTGTACTTAGCGTGATCGGCAACCGGATGGCGGTTGCAGGTGATTTCCATCGCCTTGTGGAAGAGCGCGGTATCCGGGTCGTCCATCACGCGCCGGCGGTCGAGCACCGGCGTCAGATCCGCGCCGCCGCCGAACCAGCGGCTGGTGGTGACGACCATGCGCGTATTCATGTGTACGGCCGGCACGTTGGGGTTCACCGGATGGGCGATCAGCGAGATGCCGGACGCCCAGAAGCGCGGGTCTTCGTCGGCGCCTGGGATCTGGCTGCGGAATTCCGGCGAGAATTCGCCATGGACGGTGGAGGTGTGCACGCCGACCTTCTCGAAGACGCGGCCATCCATCACCGACATGCGGCCGCCGCCGCCTTCGCCATTGTCGCGCTGCCAGTCCTTGGCGACGAAGCGACCGGGCTGCTGGTCGGAAAGCGGGCCTTCCAGCTCGTCCTCAAGTGCCTCGAAGCTCGCGCAGATCGCGGTGCGAAGCTGCTCGAACCAGGCGCGGGCGGCGTCCTTCTTGGCTTCGATGTCGTCGGGCAGGCCTTTCGGCAGGTCTGGTCGTTCCATGGTGTTTCCCGTTGGCGGCTCCGCGCCGCCGAATCGCATTTTCGTCACACTTCCCAACTTTGCACCGTTTGGCAACCGCAGGGGCTCGATCGGCTGGGGAAGGCGGGACTCGCAAAACGGTCGGCGCCCGCTTATCTTTACGCCATTGAATGTGCTGCCAGGAGGAAATCTGCATGGCGCGTGTTCCCGGGCTACCCCCTCTCGAAGGGCTCCGGCGCCAGATCGAACGCCATCGCCGCGAAAAACCCGCCGGCAACGGCCACTTCGTTCGCGAAACCTTCTGCCTCGAGCGGCAGGCGGCGCGGGACAAGGCGCGCGAATGGTTCGACCTCTGGCCCAAGGCCGCCTACTGGACCGAAGTGGAGAGCTGGCGCACGATGGAGGGCGATCGCATCGAATTCACCATGCGCCGGTTGCCGAGCGCCGACTGACGGCTCACGCCGCCATGGCGATGCGGCGGCTTTCCTGCGTGCGTCCGCCGTAACCCCAGCTCTCCATCGCGATGTCGCGAATGACCACGTAGGTCACGGGATCGAGATGCGCGCCCAGCGTCTCTTGCAGAAGCGCATAGGCGGCGGCGATGAAACGTTCCTTTTCGTCCGCGGTGTTGGTGCCTTCGCTGATGAGGATTTCGAAATGGCCGGCCACGGTCTGCCGGCGCGCGCCGATGGTCCAGTTGGCAATCGGGCTTCCCTCAACGAGGACGGCGGTTGCTTCGGTGCGTTTGCCGAGCAGGGTGACGGCAAGGCGCGTCGCCTCGTCCTGAAGGTGCAGGCGTTCGCCGTCGGTGAGGTTTTTCCCCGCGATGCGGATATGAAGGAAGGGCATGGTCGTCTCCTGTCTGTGTTGACGGGATGAGCCTATTGCGCGAATATCATTTTTAAAATTGAGAAGTGTTGCCGTAATGGTTTTGGAAAACTGAATGGTTTCTCCGCGCAACTTCGACATGGACGTGCTGCGCACCTTCGTTACCGGGGTGCGGTTCGGCAGCTTCGCCAAGGCGGCGGAAGCGCTGGGGCGCACGCCGCCGGCCGTCAGCCTGCAACTGAAAAAGCTCGCGGATGTCAGCGGCCAGACGCTGTTCATCAAGCAGGGCAGGGGGTTGGCGCTCACCGATGCCGGCGAAGCGCTCTATGATTATGCCGTGCGCATCCTCGAACTGAACGACGAGGCGATGATGATGCTCGGTTCCAGCCGCGCGCTCGATGGCTGGCTTCGGATCGGTATCCCGCAGGATTTTGCCGAGACCTCGCTGCCGCCGGTGCTTGGCCGGTTCTCCCGGGCGCATCCGAAGCTCAGGGTGGAAGCGCGGGTGGATCGCGGCGCCAAGCTGGTGGCGGCGGTCGAGCGCGGCGATCTCGACATGGCTGTCACCTGGGGCGGTCAGCGTAGCGCGCATTGTCAGCACATCGCCACGCATCCGATCGTCTGGATCGCTGCCGCCGATTACGAGGTGCCGTCCGAGGATCCGGTGCCGCTCATCGCCTTCGATCCGCCTTGTTCGTTCCGTGCGGCGGCGGTCGAGGCGCTGTCATCCACAGGGCGCGACTGGCGGCAGGTTTTCGCCAGTCCCGGTCTTGCCGGTCTGTGGGCGGCCGTGACGGCAGGGCTCGGCGTGACGATCCGCACCACGGCCGGCATGCCCCCGCATCTGCGTTCGCTCGACCCCGAACGGGCCGGATTGCCGGCGCTTGGCAGCGTCGACCTGATGCTGCACACGGCGGAAGCGGTGCCGGCGGCCCCGGTGTCGCGGCTGCGCGATATTCTGCTCGAAATGCTTGTGACGCCATCCTGATGCGACCATGATTGGCAAGCTCGATTGACGCCGGCCCGCCGCGCCCCTATCTTGCGGCCATCGTCATCAACAGAAAGGCGCCGTTGCGGTTCTAAAGCACGGCTCACAGTCCTTGTTCGAACTCGCGATTGCCGTCTTCCTTATCCTCCTCAACGGAGTGTTTGCCCTTTCCGAACTTTCCATCGTTTCAGCGCGTAAAGCCCGGCTCAAGACCATGGCGGCCCAGGGCTCGCGTGGTGCCGCCTCGGCGCTGAGGCTTGCGGAAAATCCCGGAAAATTCCTCTCCACCGTCCAGATCGGCATCACGCTCATCGGCGTTCTCGCCGGTGCGTTCTCAGGCGCCGCACTCGGCAGCCGCCTGCGTGATATCCTGTTTGCCGAGGGCGTGCCCGACTGGCTGGCCGATCCGCTCGGCTACGGTATCGTCATCTTTCTCATTACCTATCTGTCGGTCGTGGTTGGCGAGCTTGTGCCGAAGCAGATCGCGCTGAAAAATCCGGAGCGTTTTGCCACGCTCGTGGCGCCGGCCATGTCGTTGCTCTCCAAGATCGGCGCCCCGGCCGTCTGGATCCTCGACGCATCGACGCGGCTGATCTTCCGCCTGCTTGGTCAGCACCAGGTTTCAGAAAGCGTCGTCACCGACGAAGAGATCAAGACGATCGTTGCCGAAGCCGAAGCCGCCGGTGTAATCGAGGGTGGCGAAAAGCTGATGATCGCCGGCGTCATGCGCTTCAGCGACCGCGCTGCACGCGGCCTCATGACGCCGCGCAACGATGTCGACTGGATCGACCTTGGCGATACGGTCGAGGAAATTCACCAATATCTCGTCGAGAGCCAGCATTCCCGCCTGCCGGTGGCGGATGGCGGCCCGGAAACCATCGTCGGCATCGTCCAGAAGCGCGAGCTGCTGTCGGCCCTCCTGTCAGGCCAGCCGCTGGATATCCGCTCCTTCGTGCGCCCGGCGCCGATCGTGCCGGATTCGATGGATGCGATGCGCGTGCTGGAGAAGCTGCGCAATTCCGAAGTGCCGATGATGCTGGTCCACGACGAATACGGCCACTTCGAGGGCGTCATCACCCCGGCCGACGTGCTGGAAGCGATTGCCGGCGTCTTCCGCGCCGATATCGACGAGGGCGACGACGACCATGCCGTTCAGCGCGAGGATGGCTCCTGGCTGATCGCCGGCTCCATGCCGATCGACGAGATGGCCGATCGCCTCGGCCTTTCCCTTCCCGCCCGCCGCAACTACCAGACCGCCGCGGGCCTGGTCATCGAATCGCTCCAGAGGCTGCCGAAGACCGGCGAGGTCACGGAAACCCAGGGCTGGCGCTTCGAGGTCGTCGACATGGACGGCCGCCGCGTCGACAAATTGCTCGCGACGCGTCTGGATTAACGACAGGATCAGGGCTCGAGCAGTCTCGGGCCCGGTCCTTCCTCGCCAAGCGTATCCCAGGGATTGCGCAACGGACATTCCTGCATCGACAGGCAACCGCAGCCGATGCAGCCGTCGAGCTGGTTGCGCAGCTTGGTGAGCCGGGCGATTCGCTCGTCGAGCTGGCCGCGCCAGGTTTCCGAGAGATTGCGCCAGTCCTGTATCGTCAGGGGACGATCGTGCGGCAACACCGAGAGCGCGTCTGCGATTTCAGACAGCGGTATGCCGGTGCGTTGCGCCACCTTGATCACCGCCACCCGGCGCAGGATGCTGCGCGGATAACGCCGCTGGTTGCCGCGGTTGCGCTGGCTGTGGATCAGCCCTTTCGTCTCATAAAAATGCAAGGTGGAAACCGCCACGCCGCTGCGCTCGGCGACCTCGCCGACGGTGAGTTCGCGGGGCATCGTGCCGTTTGGGCATTTTTCCGTCATGGCTGTTGACCTCAACTTTGGTTGAGGTTTTATATCAGTCGCTCCCTGCTTTTCCAATACGGAGCAAACTGCATGACTGACAGACTGACCATCGCCCTCATCTATGGCAGCGGCCGCGAAGGGCGTTTTGCCGATACGATCGCGGGATGGCTGGAGCCGGAGCTTGCCGGATTTGGTCAGTACACCATCATCCGCATCGATCCGGCCGAACTCACCTTCACGCCCGGCGGCCTGGACGAAGCCTCGGCCACGCTCGTCGAAAGCCGGATCTCGCAGGCGGACGCCTTCCTGATCGTGGCGCCCGAATACAACCACGCCTATCCGGCCGCGCTGAAGGCGATCATCGATTCGTGCTTTCGGCCCTGGCACGCCAAACCCATCGCCTTCATCTCCTATGGCGGCGTTTCCGGTGGTTTGCGTGCCGTCGAACAGCTTCGGCTGGTGTTTGCCGAGCTGCATGCCGTGGCTATTCGCGAGACAGTCAGCCTTGCGCACGCCTGGACCCATTTTGATCCAGTCGGTAATCCCTTCCGCCCCGGCCAGCTCAATGCACAGCTTGCCATTCTCCTGAAGCGCCTTACCTGGTGGGCGGACGCGCTGAAGGCGGCGCGCACGACAACACGTTACGACGAGGCCGCGGCATGAAACCGGAATACTATGCGGGGGCGGAAGTCGCCCGCTCTCCGCAGGAGCTCCGGCGCAATGCGACGATGCTCTTCATCAGCACGCTCACCATCATGTCCGGAGCGACGATTTCCGCGTCGCTGCCGGGCATCGCCGTGCGGTTTGCCGATGTCGAGAACGTTGCGCTGCTCAGCCGGCTGGTGCTGACGCTGCCGGCACTGTTCATCGCGTTGTTTTCGCCGGTGGCCGGTTTTCTTGTCGATCGCTTCGGCCGCAAGCCCTTGCTCGTCACCTCGCTTGCGCTGTTTGCCGTGGCTGGGGCCTCCGGTCTTTTCCTCGATACGCTGCCCGGCCTGCTGATCGGCCGCGCGGTGCTCGGCCTTGCGGTCGGCGGCATCATGACGGCGACGACGGCGCTGGTCGGCGATTTCTTCCAGGGGCCGGCGCGGGATCGGTACATGGGCCTTCAACAGGCCTTCGTGGGGATCGGTGGCACGGCCTTCCTGACGGGCGGCGGTTTCCTGGCGGAAATCCACTGGCGGGGGCCGTTCCTCATTTACATGGTGGCAATCCTGCTCGTGCCGGCAGCGCTTCTGTTCGTGCCGGAACCGCGGCGTGCTCGCCCGACCGGGGTGGCGCAGGGGGAGAGCCGGCTCGGCGGTCGCGCGGTGGCGCTGCTTGCCGCGTTGTTCTTCGCGGCCGCGATCAACATGATCGCCTTCTACATGATCCCCACGCAGCTGCCCTTCTATCTCGAATCGCTCGGCTTTGCCGCACCGAGCCTTGCGGGGGTGGCGATCGGCGTGGGTCAGTTCGTCGGGGTGTTGAGTTCGCTCGTCTTCGCGCCCGTTCGCCGCATGCTTGGCACGATGGGCGTCTTCAGCCTCGGATTCGTTTCGATCGGCCTGTCGTTCCTGCTGCTCTCCAGCGCCACAGGCTATGCCGGCGTGCTGGTGGCGCTTGCCGTTTCGGGCATCTGCATGGGCACGATCATGCCGAATTTTGCCGCCGCCGCCATGCTGCTGGCGCCGCCAAACCTGCGCGGCCGCATCTCGGGTCTGCTTGTGTCGAGCATCTTCGCCGGGCAATTCCTGTCGCCGGTCGTTTCGCAGCCGCTTATCACGGCGTCCGGATTTGATGGAGCCTATGCGATCGTCGGTGCGATC
Source organism: Shinella kummerowiae (assembly GCF_009827055.1). GTDB lineage: Bacteria > Pseudomonadota > Alphaproteobacteria > Rhizobiales > Rhizobiaceae > Shinella > Shinella kummerowiae. The sequence continues at coordinate 769,494 of NZ_WUMK01000001.1, read as the reverse complement.
GTGCTGGTGCTCGGCATTGTGGCCGCCGGCGTTCGGATCGCCCGACCGGGCGATGGCTAGGTCAGGCGAAACCTGTCTGGCGCAACGCTTCGCCGCAGATCATCGCGGCGGAGAGTGCAACGTTGATCGAGCGCTGACCCTCGACCATGGGAATCAGCACCCGGCCATCCGCCGTGTCGTGCACACGGTCCGGCACGCCGGCGCTTTCGCGGCCAAACAGCAGGATATCGTTCGGCCGATAGGCGAAGTCCGTGTAACGCTCGGCGGCCTTGGTGGAGGCGAGCACGAGGCGCCGGCCGCTTGCCGACCGCCATTCCTCGAAGCGTTCCCAGTTCACATGTCGGGTGAGTTTGACGGTCGCGAGATAGTCCAGGCCGGCGCGCTTTAGGCTGCGGTCGGATATGTCGAAGCCCGCCGGTTCGATGATATCGACCGCAAGACCGAGGCAGGCGGCGAAACGCAGGATCGTGCCGGTATTGCCGGCAATGTCGGGCTGATAAAGGGCGATGTGCAGGTCGGACATGCTGTTTCGCCTAACCGGGATGTGGCGCGATGGCAACAGAATTGGCCCGAGAGACGAAATTGCGACAAAGCATCTGGCAAATTGCGTCGTTTCGAGCTAACCAAGGCGCATCTACAACGCGAGAAAAGGGAGGTTTCTGATGCAATTATCGAATCGGCTGCGCCTCCCGGCTGGAATCACGCCTCTTCTCGCTTAGGCACCTCGCCGCCCAAAATCCCATCGCATTCTTACTTTAAATCGCCGTGTGACGTTTTTTCTCGCCGCGCGGCAATCCTACCGGAATTCCGTTCCTGACAGCGCCCGTTTTGCGCCGTCCGTCCCGGTTCCGTCTTTTCATTACGGAGAAAGCCATGCTCGGCTGGTTCGAAAGACGTTTGAATCCCTATCCCCCGGAGGCGCCTTCGCTGCCGCCGAAGGGCCTTTTTGCCTTCCTGTGGCACTATACGCGTCCGGCAGCGCCGTGGCTTGCCGTGCTCGGCTTCTGCTCCATGGTGCTTGGCATCGCGGAAGTGCTGCTGTTCCAGTTCCTCGGTAACATCATCGACTGGCTGTCGAACAGCGATCCGAACACGTTCCTCGCCAAGGAAAGCGGTACGCTGATCTGGATGGCGGCGCTCTTGCTCGTCGTCATTCCCGTTGTCGGCGCGCTGCACACGATGACCATGCACCAGGCGCTTGCGGGCAATTTCCCGATGATCGCCCGCTGGCAGATGCACCGTTATCTCATCCGCCAGAGCATGACCTTCTTCTCCAACGAGTTCGCCGGTCGTGTCTCGACGAAGGTCATGCAGACGGCGCTTGCCGTGCGCGAAACGGTGATGAAGATCATCGACGTGTTCATCTATGTGGTGAGCTATTTCGTCTCGATGATCGCGATCATCGCCTCGGCGGACCTGCGTCTCGTCGTGCCGCTCATCGTGTGGTTCGTCATCTATGTCTGCATCCTGCGCTACTTCGTGCCGAAGCTCATGGTGATTTCGCGGGAGCAGGCGGATGCGCGCTCGATGATGACGGGCCGGATCGTCGACAGCTACACCAACATCGCGACGGTAAAGCTGTTTTCGCATGCCGGGCGGGAAGAGACCTATGCCCGGGACGGCATGGACGAGTTCCTGCAGACCGTGCACAACCAGATGCGCAAGATCTCGCTGTTCAACATCGCGATCGACATCAACAATGTCCTGACAATGTTCGCCACGGCGGCGCTCGGCATCTATTTCTGGATGACCGGCGACGTGTCGGTCGGTGCCGTGGCGGTGGCCGTCGGCCTTGCCATGCGCATCAACGGCATGTCGCAGTGGGTGATGTGGGAAGTGACCGCGCTGTTCGAAAACATTGGCACGGTCTATGACGGCATGGGCATGATGACCAAGCCGCACGACATCAAGGATGCGTCGCAGGCGCCGGATTTGTCGGCGGAAAAGGGCGCGATCAACTTCGATCACGTCCGCTTCCACTACGGCAAGAACAAGGGCGTGATCGAGGATCTGTCGCTGTCTATCGGGGCGGGCGAAAAGGTCGGTCTCGTCGGTCGTTCCGGCGCCGGCAAGACGACGCTGATGAACGTGCTGCTGCGGTTCTACGATCTCGAATCCGGCAAGATCACGATCGACGGCAAGGACATCGCGACGGTGACGCAGGACAGCCTGCGCTCGCAGATCGGCGTGGTGACGCAGGATACCTCGCTCCTGCACCGCTCGATCCGCGACAACATCGCCTACGGTAACCCGGACGCGACGGATGCCGAGGTCATCGAGGCGGCGAAGCGGGCGAATGCCTGGGACTTCATCGAGACCCTCGTCGACCAGCAGGGTCGTACCGGGCTCGATGCCCAGGTCGGTGAACGCGGCGTGAAACTGTCCGGCGGCCAGCGCCAGCGTATCGCGATCGCCCGCGTCTTCCTGAAGGACGCGCCGATCCTGGTGCTGGACGAGGCGACCTCGGCGCTCGATTCGGAAGTCGAGGCGGCGATCCAGGAGAACCTCTTCGCCCTGATGCAGGGCAAGACGGTTATCGCGATTGCCCACCGCCTGTCGACGCTGACGGAGATGGACCGCATCGTCGTGCTCGACAAGGGCCACCTGCACGAGACCGGCACCCACGCCGAGCTCGTCGCCAGGGGCGGCATCTACGCCGACCTCTGGACCCGCCAGTCCGGTGGCTTCATCGCCGACGACGCCGAGGCGGAAGCCGCGGCGGAATGAACGAAAAGGCCGGTCTTCGGAATCGAAGGCCGGCCTTCTACATTTCCAATCTTTAATTTGTCCCCCGTTCAAAACAGCCTATATCGGTGGCATGACCCTGCGCCCGCTCTTCTCCTGGTTCGAGAACTGGATTCAGCCCTTCGCGCGGCGGGATGATCTGCGGCCGCCGCAGGGGCTGCTGGCTTTCATCTGGTTCTATGTCGGTCAGGCCAAGGCGCCGTTTGCGGCGATGCTGGTGCTGGGCGGCATCACGGCGGGCATCGAGGCGGCGACCTTCTGGTTCGTCGGGAGGCTGGTCGATATCCTGGCGACGGTGAAGCCTGGTGATGGGTGGAGCGGACTGATTGCCGCCCATGGGCCTGAACTTCTGCTGATGCTGGGCCTGATCGGCCTTGTGCGGTTCATCGTCACCTTTTTTACCGCGCTTGTCGATCAGCAGGTCATCACGCCCGGCTTCTACAATCTGGTGCGCTGGCAATCCTATGTGCATGTCGCGCGCCAGTCGCTGTCGTTCTTCCAGAACGATTTTTCTGGCCGCATCGTCACAAAAGTCTGGTCGGCGGGGCAGGCGACCGGCGACGTCATTACCTCCTTCATGGAAAGCATCTGGTTCGTGACGATCTACACGGCCTCGACGCTGGTGTTGCTCGGCGGGCTCGACTGGCGTCTGGCGGCGGTGCTCGGCGTCTGGCTCCTGATTTTTTCCGTGCTCGCACGCTATTTCGTGCCGCGCATCCGCGAGCATTCGCGCCAGACTGCGGAAGCCGCATCGATGCTCAGCGGCCGTATGGTCGACGCCTATTCCAACATCCAGACGCTCAAACTGTTCGGGCGGGACGACGCCAACGACCGCTACATGCGCGACGGCTTCGATATCTTCCAGACGACCACGCTCAACTTCACACGCTTCCTGACGGGCGTACGCGCCTCCATGGCGTTCGTGTCGGGTCTGATGATCGTGGCCATGGCGGTGTTGTCGATCCATCTCTGGCTCAGCGGCATCGCCAGCTCCGGCGCCGTCGCCTTCACCATGGCGCTGGTGTTGCGTCTGAATTTCCTGCTCAACCGGCTGATGACGCAGCTGAACAGTATCATGCGCAACATCGGCACGATCCAGAACTCCGCCGACCTCATCTCCCAGCCGATCGGCCTCGTCGACAAGCCGGGTGCAACGGACATGAAGGTCGTGCGCCCGGAAATCCGCTTCGAAAACATGCGCTTCCACTACGGCCGCGCGTCCGGCGTCATAGACAACCTGTCACTGTCGATCCGGCCGGGCGAGAAGGTCGGTATCGTCGGGCGGTCCGGTGCAGGCAAGTCGACGCTCGTCAATCTGCTTTTGCGTTTCTACGACCTTGAAGGCGGCCGCATCCTCGTCGGCGGCGAGGACATTGCCGGTGTGACGCAGGAGAGCCTGCGCGGCAATATCGGCATGGTCAGCCAGGACACGGCGCTGCTGCACCGTTCGATCCGCGACAACATCCTCTTCGGCAATCCGGATGCAACGGAAGCCGAAATGATCGAAGCGGCCAAGAAGGCCGAGGCGCACGATTTCATTCTTGCGCTCGAAGATCAGCGCGGCCGGCGGGGCTACGACGCCCATGTCGGCGAGCGCGGCGTAAAACTGTCCGGCGGCCAGCGCCAGCGCATCGCTATTGCCCGCGTCATGCTGAAGGATGCGCCGATCCTGGTGCTCGACGAGGCGACCTCGGCGCTCGACAGCGAAGTCGAAGCGGCGATCCAGTCAAACCTCGAGCGGTTGATGCGCGGCAAGACCGTGCTCGCCATCGCCCACCGTCTCTCCACCATCGCGGCGCTCGACCGTCTGATCGTCATGGATCGCGGCGATATCGTGGAGGAGGGGACCCATGCGGAGCTCGTCGCCAGAGGCGGGCTCTATGCGGATCTGTGGTCGCGCCAGTCGGGCGGTTTCCTCGGCCACGAGGAAGCGGCGCAATAAGGCCGCAAATCGTCGTTTCGCGACTGGGTTTTCAGCGGGGAAGCGCTGGATGTTCAAGGTGATGCCTGCACCTTGTCAAGATGCCTCGTTTTTCCCGCGACAATGTGCCCACCTCCCCTTGCCAAGGCTAGACATAATTTGCGATCAAGCATAGAACGCGCCGGATTGACGGGGAATCTATGGCCGTATTGTGTCCGGACTTGACCGGTTTCCAAGGGGCGTGGCGGGTTTCCGCAGACATTGCGTGAGAGGATGGTTTAGCCGTGAGCGAACACGAGACATCAAGCGAATCCCTGGGCGAGCCCACTCGCCGCGATTTCCTTTACCTGACCACCGGGATGGCGGGTGTGGTGGGCGGCGTGGCGGTCGCCTGGCCGTTCATCGACCAGATGCGCCCGGATGCATCGACGCTGGCGCTCGGCGCCATCGATGTCGACGTCTCCAGCGTGACGCCCGGCATGTCCCTGACCGTCAAGTGGCGCGGCAAGCCGGTGTTCATCCGCAACCGTACCGACAAGGAAGTTGAAGAGGCCAAGGCCGTCCAGCTTGCTGATCTCAAGGACTCGGTTGCCCGCAACGCCAACATCGCGGCCGACGCCCAGGCGACGGACCTCGACCGATCGGCGGGCGAAGGCAAGGAAAACTGGATCATCATGGTGGGCGTCTGTACCCACCTCGGCTGTATTCCGCTCGGCCAGGCCGGCGATTTCGGCGGGTGGTTCTGTCCCTGTCATGGTTCTCACTACGATACCGCTGGTCGTATTCGTAAGGGCCCCGCCCCTGAGAACCTCGCTGTGCCGACCTTTTCGTTCGTATCCGATACAGTCATCAAGATCGGTTGAGGGGACACCTGATAATGAGTGCTGAACATTCAACCTACCAGCCGACGACTGGCATCGAAAAATGGGTCGACTCGCGCCTGCCTCTGCCGCGCATGGTCCATGACAGCTTCGTTTCCTACCCGGTTCCGCGCAACCTGAACTACGCCTACACCTTCGGCGCCATGCTGTCGGTCATGCTGATCGTGCAGATCCTGACCGGCGTCGTTCTGGCCATGCACTACATCGCCGGCGTCAACGAGGCTTTCGGTTCGGTCGAGAAGATCATGCGCGACGTGAACCACGGCTGGCTGCTGCGCTACATGCACGCCAACGGCGCGTCGTTCTTCTTCATCGCGGTCTACCTGCATATCGCCCGCGGCCTCTACTACGGTTCCTACAAGGCGCCGCGCGAAATCCTCTGGATCCTCGGCGTCGTCATCTATCTGCTGATGATGGCAACCGGCTTCATGGGCTACGTTCTGCCCTGGGGTCAGATGTCCTTCTGGGGTGCGACCGTTATCACCGGCTTCTTCTCGGCCTTCCCGTGGGTCGGCGAATGGATCCAGCAGTTCCTGCTCGGCGGCTTTGCCGTTGATCAGCCGACGCTGAACCGCTTCTTCGCGCTGCACTACCTGCTGCCCTTCATGATCGCCGGCGTTGTTGTCCTGCACATCTGGGCGCTGCACGTCGTCGGCCAGACCAACCCGACTGGCGTCGAGGTGAAGTCCAAGACCGACACGGTTGCCTTCACGCCCTATGCGACGCTCAAGGATGCGCTCGGCGTATCGGTGTTCCTGATCGCATTTGCCTGGTTCGTCTTCTACATGCCGAACTATCTCGGCCACCCGGACAACTACATTCCGGCTGACCCGCTGAAGACCCCGGCCCACATCGTTCCGGAATGGTACTACCTGCCGTTCTACGCGATGCTGCGCGCCATCACCTTCAACGTCGGCCCGGTCGACTCGAAGCTCGGCGGCGTTCTCGTGATGTTCGGTGCGATCATCGTGCTGTTCTTCCTGCCCTGGCTCGATACGTCGAAGGTTCGCTCCGCCGTCTATCGCCCCTGGTACAAGCTGTTCTTCTGGATCTTCGTGGCCAATGCCATCCTGCTCGGCTGGCTCGGCGCGATGCCGGCAGAAGGTATCTACGTCATCCTCTCGCAGCTCGGCACTCTGTACTACTTTGGCTTCTTCCTCGTCATCATGCCGGTCCTCGGCCTGATCGAGACCCCGAAGCGCATTCCGAATTCGATCACGGAAGCGGTTCTGGAAAAGAAAAACGCCAAGCTGGCCAAAGCCTGAGAGCGAGCGAGAAAGGAACCATGACAATGAAAAAGCTTGTTTCAGGCATTCTGGCGCTCGCACTCGTCGCCGGTCTCGGCGTTTCCTTCGCCACGGCTGAAGAGGCAGCGCCTGCTGCCGGCGCCGAGGCGGAACACGCCACGCCGCATTACCCGATCCATAAGCCGAAGGAACAGGACTGGTCCTTTTCGGGCCCGTTCGGCAAGTATGACAAGGGCCAGCTCCAGCGCGGCCTGAAGGTCTACACCGAAGTCTGTTCGGCCTGTCATTCGATGAACCTCGTGGCCTTCCGCACGCTGGAAGGTCTTGGATACTCGGAAGCGCAGGTCAAGGCTTTCGCGGCGAACTACGAAGTGCAGGACGGCCCGAACAGCGACGGTGAGATGTTCACCCGCAAGGCCGTTGCATCCGACCACTTCCCATCGCCCTATGCGAACCATGAAGCGGCTGCCGCCTCGAACAATGGCGCGGCACCGCCGGACTTCTCGCTGATCGCCAAGGCGCGCGGCATCACCCGCGGCTTCCCGCAGTTCGTCTTCGACATCTTCACGCAGTACCAGGAAGGCGGGCCGGACTATATCTACTCGCTGCTGACGGGCTACGATGAAGAGAAGCCGGCGCATCTCGAAGTCGCTGAAGGCACGCACTTCAACCCGTACTTCGCCGGTGCTGCAGCGCTGGCCATGGCAAAGCCGATCTCCGACGACCAGGTCACCTATGATGATGGTTCGCCGCAGACGGTCGACCAGTACGCCCACGACGTCGCTGCCTTCCTGATGTGGGCCGCCGAGCCGCACCTTGAGGAACGCAAGCGTACCGGCTTCATGGTCATGGTCTTCCTGCTGATCTTCACCGGTCTGATCTACCTGACGAAGAAGTCGGTCTACGCGAACAAGGAACACTGAGCGGTTTCACCGTTCGGTCAAAAGGCGGCCTCCGGGCCGCCTTTTTTGTTGAGGGCCAGCGCCTCACCTGCAATAACCGGAGGAGATCCTCCGCAGTCGGGAACATCATGTCCACACTCGAAAACGAACTCGTCGCCGCGATCCGCAACATTCCGGACTATCCGAAACCGGGCGTCATGTTCCGCGACATCACCACGCTGCTCGGCAATCCGCGTGCCTTCCGTCGCGCCGTCGACGAACTGGTGCATCCCTATGCGGGCATCGGCATCGCCAAGGTCGCCGGCATCGAGGCGCGTGGCTTCATCCTCGGCGGCGCCATGGCGCACCAGCTGTCGACCGGCTTCGTGCCGATCCGCAAGAAGGGCAAGCTGCCGCACGAGACCGTGCGTATTGCCTACAGCCTGGAATATGGCGTGGACGAGATGGAGATGCACAAGGATGCCATCAAGCCGGGCGAGAAGGTGATCCTCATCGATGACCTGATCGCCACCGGCGGCACGGCGGAGGCGGCGGTCAAGCTGCTGCGCCAGATCGGTGCCGACATCGTCGCGGCCTGCTTCGTCATCGACCTGCCGGAGCTGGGAGGGCGCAAGAAGCTCGAGGCGCTCGGCGTGGAAGTCCGCACGCTGGTGGCCTTCGACGGGCATTGAGCGAGTGGCTCACCCCCCTCTGTCCTGCCGGACATCTCCCGCACAAGGAGGGAGATCGGCTAGACGCGAGATCCTTGCATACATCGCGGCGCTGAAGAATGGCGAAACGCCTCTCCATCCTATCTCCCCCCTTGTGCGGGAGATGTCCGGCAGGACAGAGGGGGGTAACTCCCGCCTCCGCCCTAGACAAACTCCAGCACGGTGCTCTCGAACCGGATGACCGGCTCGCCGTTCTGGTTCCTGCCGGCGCAGAGGATCGAATTGACGAGGCGGCCGGGTCTTGAGGCGAGCTCGCGCGAGGCCAGCAGCGTCACCGAATAGGTGATCGTGTCGTCGGCGAAAACCGGCTTCAGCCAGCTCAGTTTCGTGAAGCCCGGGGAGGGGCCGAGGTTCGGCGGGACGATGCCGTCTTTGGCGAGCCGCTTGCTTTCGCGGATCCAGAACGGCACGAAGCATTTCATCCACCCGGCCGCGGAATGCCAGCCGGAGGCGCAGAGGCCGCCGAAGAGGGCGTTCTTGGCCAGTTCCGCATCGAGGTGGAAGGGCTGCGGATCAAAGTCCTTGGCGAAACGGACGATGTCCTCTGCCGTAAAGGTAAGGCTGCCGATCTCGACCGTCTCGTTGAAGGGATAAAGCTCAGCCATCCGCATGGTCGGCTCCCTTCTCGGCAAGGCGCATCATGTTGATATATTCGGAGACCGCGACGAGTTCGCCGCGCTGGTTCGTCACCTCCGCGCGCATGCGCACGATACCGATCTCGGGCCGCGAGCGCGAAGCGCGGGCATCCAGCACCACGCAATGGCCGCCGAGCGTGTCGCCCGCGAGCACCGGGCGCTTCCATTCCATCAGGTCGACGCCGGGCGAGCCTTCCGAGGTGGAGCCGCTTATATAGGCCTCATAGAGCATGCGCATCATGACGGCGCTGGTGTGCCAGCCGGAGGCGGCGAGACCGCCCAGAATGCTGGCACGGCCGGCCGCCTCGTCAAGATGCATCGGCTGCGGATCGAACTCGCTTGCGAAGGCGACGATCTCTTCCACCGTCAGCGTCCGCTCCGCAAAATCGAAGCGGCGGCCGGGCGTAAAATCCTCGAATGTCTTCAGCGCGTCCGTCATGGTGCCTTTTACGTGTTGAAGCGGAAGTGGATGACGTCGCCGTCCTGAACCACGTATTCCTTGCCTTCGTCGCGGCCCTTGCCGGCTTCCTTGGCGCCGACTTCGCCCTTGTAGGCGATGTAGTCGTCATAGGAGATCGTGAAGGCGCGGATGAAGCCGCGTTCGAAGTCGGTATGGATGACGCCTGCGGCCTGCGGCGCCTTGGTGCCGCGCACGATGGTCCAGGCGCGGGTTTCCTTGGGGCCGACCGTGAAATAGGTGATCAGGTCGAGCAGGTGATAGCCGGCGCGGATGAGGCGGTCGAGGCCCGCTTCCTCAAGGCCGAGTGCGGAGAGGAACTCCTGCGCTTCCTCTTCCGGAAGCTGGGCGACCTCGGATTCGATCGCCGCCGAGATGATGACGCATTCGGCGCCCTGTTCCTTGGCCATGGCGGCCACGGCCTGCGTGTGCTCGTTGCCGGTCGATGCATCGCCTTCCGCGACGTTGCAGACATAGAGGACCGGATGCGACGTCAGGAGGTTGAGGCCCTTCAGGACCTCGATCTCTTCCGGTGCCAGCGTCTTGAGAAGAAGGCGGGCCGGCTTGCCTTCGTTCAAAAGCTTGACCACGGCTTCCATGATCGGCAGTTGCGCGAGCGATTCCTTGTCCTTGCTGGCCGCGCGCTTGCGGGCCTGATCGACGCGGCGCTCGAGGCTTTCGAGGTCGGCGAGCATCAGCTCGGTCTCGATCGTGTCGGCGTCGCCGACCGGATTGATGCGCCCCTCGACATGGGTGATGTCGTCATCCTCGAAGCAGCGCAGCACATGCACCACCGCGTCGACTTCGCGGATGTTGGCGAGGAACTTGTTGCCGAGGCCTTCCCCCTTCGAGGCACCGCGCACGAGGCCGGCGATATCGACGAAGGAGATGCGCGTCGGGATGATCTCCTTGGAGCCGGCGATGGTGGCGAGCGCCTTCATGCGCGGATCGGGAACCGCCACTTCGCCGGTGTTCGGCTCGATGGTGCAGAAGGGATAGTTTGCCGCCTGTGCGGCAGCCGTCTTGGTCAGCGCGTTGAAGAGGGTCGACTTGCCGACATTCGGCAGTCCGACGATACCGCATTTGAAACCCATTGAGGTGGTCCATTCGTCTCGAAAATCGTTGCCCCCGCTATGGGGGAAGGACGGGGCAGGGTCAAGTGTTTGCCGCATGCGCAGCTCTTGAACTCCCCCTTCTCGCAGTGCACAATCATCCCTACATCGCTCGAAGGCACACTCACGAGGAGGGCTTCCGATGGGCAACGATGACGTCACCCTGACCCCGAAGACGATAACCAAGCCAAAGCTGGAACGGCCGAAGCTCTACAAGGTCATTCTTGTCAACGACGACTATACGCCGCGCGAATTCGTCGTGCTGGTGCTGAAGGCGGTCTTCAGCATGAACGAGGATGCCAGCCAGCGCGTGATGATCACCGCGCACAAGATGGGCACCTGCGTTGTGGTGGTCTGTGCCCGCGATATTGCGGAGACCAAGGCGAAGGAGGCGACGGACCTCGCCAAGGAGGCGGGCTTCCCGCTACTCTTCCAGACGGAACCGGAAGAGTAATTCGACCTGCGTTTGGCGGCATCAATCCATTCGGACTAAAGAAATACCTGCTCCACCCCACCGCGGCCGGCATCGAAGGCGCTCGCCATGCCGATGACCTCTTCAAGGGGCTCGTTAGGGTGTGATGTGGTGCAAAGGAAGCGGCTGGGATCGTTGCCGTCGCCAACAACGATCCAATCCACCTCATCTTCCAGTTTGTCCGCGCCCGGCCCGACAATCGCGAGCAGGAACACGCCTTCAGAAAGGCACCGCTCGACAAATCCCGCGAGATCAGCCGTGTCAGAGATAGGACTGTGGAGGACTACTTTGCGGGCAAGGACCATAGCCAAAGTGTAAGGTAGAAGCAGAATGACCGCAATTGGCGCGAAGCTGTCGTGGCATGTCGATCGCAACGGGCCGGTTCCCGTTAGCCTGCTTCTGGTGCCGTATCGTCGAAAACGGACACGTTGTTCCAATCCATTGTCACCCATCGAAGATGGTATTTTTCAGGGCAATAGGGTCAAGCCGAAAAATGTGGTAAGCGCCAGCCGAAACAACAACAGGAGTGAATGGTGAGCGAACCGACCGTAGCAGAGGCAACAAACCGTATTTATGAATCGCTCCAGGCGGACAATGCCGACATCGACCTGCATATCGCGACCCTCAAGACAGCGTTGACGCGGGAGGGTTTGAAAGAGGCCGTATTCGACCCGGCGAGGCTCGTGCAGAATAACCGTTCTGGCAGGAAGCTGATGCAGGCCTACTTTCGGCAGCGCGGCGTAACGGTGAAGTTCTCGGCTTCGTGAATCCTTCCTTTGGCGTCAGACAGGCCGCCGCATGACAGCGGCCTGATCACTTCTAGACGATCAGGTTACAAAGGGCATGATATCCACGCCGTCGCCGGGAAAGACCGTGATGTGGGGGTGGTCGTGGAAAAGTCGCGCGGCGGCATCGGCGGTCTCAGCCTCGACAACCAGATAGCCGCAGAATGGATTGACCGCTTTGGTGACGCCGTCCTTGGTGATGCGCGTCGTCTTTCCCACCATGCCGCCACGATCGAGGATAGACGCAGCATTTCTTTCCTCCCAGGCCGCCCACTGTTTGACGCCGATGGCATCGATAGCATCCTGCTCGGCTTTGGGAAGGCTTCGAAAAGACGCGACGTCCTCGGGCTTAATGGTGTAAACGGCAAGGAAACGGGGCATGCACCACCTCCACGATCTTGAATGTCTATCAGCTTACACCTCGTGTGCCGGAAAACACCACACGGAGCATGAGCACGACGTGCAACAGGAATGGCGGTTCGCGGAGTAATGCGGACAACACAACTGCAGCCGGCCGTTGTCGACACCATCGGCTCTATTTGGTGCGTCGCCTGTAATGCCACGTCGTGAAGCGGATTCGGCGGCTTTTCCATCCCGCCGTTTTCCAAAACCGCTTCGGAAATCACTCGCCCTTGTTGCCAAGCAGCTTTTTCAGCATTTCCGCCATTGGCCCGGTCGTCGGCAGGATCTTCGGCTGGGCGTGGTTGCGAGCCGGGCGGATGTGGGACTGGGCGGCGGGTTTTTTCGCCGAGGTTTCCTTCTCCTCCGGCTTTCCGCCGACGGCGAGTGCCAGCTTGTTCATCAGCTGCGAATCCTCGCCCCGAGCCAGCATGTCTGCATTGATCGCGAGTTCGTCGAGCAGCGGGTCGAGCCAGGCATGGTCGGCCTTGGCGAAATCGCCGAGCACATGGTTGGTCACGAGTTCCTTGATGCCCGGATGGCCGATGCCGAGGCGTAGCCGTCGGTATTCCCGGCCGCAATGGGCGTCGATCGACTTGATGCCGTTGTGTCCGCCATGGCCGCCGCCGGTCTTGATGCGTGCCTTGCCGGCGGCGAGGTCAAGCTCGTCGTAGATCGCGACGATATCCTTCGGCGCCAGCTTGTAGAAGCGCATGGCCTCGCCGACGGATTCGCCCGAAAGGTTCATGAAGGTCTGCGGCTTGATCAGCAGCACCTTTTCGCCGGCAAGTTCGCCTTCCGAAATCTCCGCCTTGAATTTCTTCGACCAGGGCGAAAACGGGTTCTTGCGATGGATCGCATCCAGCGCCATGAAACCGATATTGTGGCGGTTGCCCGCATATTTTGCGCCCGGATTGCCGAGCCCGGCGATGATCAGCATGGAATGGTCCGCCAAAAGGATCTGTCGTTGCCTTCACCACCGCGAAAGCGGCCGGAAGTCAACCGCCCGTGGTCATTTCTTCGCGCCGTTTTGCGCCGTGCGCGGGTTTGGCGGCAGGCCATAGGCGGTGAAGATGCGGTCCTGCTCGCCGCTCAGGATCAGTTTGTCGAGTTCTGTCTGGAGGCGCTTGACGAGATCGGGCGGGGTATCCTTGTGGCAGGCGATACCGTAGGTTTGGCCGGCCATCAGCATGGCTTTTTCGACCGGCTGTCCCTGTTGCACCAGATTTTCATAGGTCTTGATGGAGGTCGGCATCAGATCGATGCGTCCGGAAAGCAGCTTGCGCACGCTGATATCGATATCGGCGGCGAGATCGATATCCTTGAAGCCAAGGTCTTCCAGCGCCTCGACGGCAAAATCGCCCCGTTGCGAGCCGGCCTTCATGCCGCGCGCCGCGCTCAGTGTCGCCGGCCCCTTGCTGCCATCCTTGCGTTTCAGCAGGACCATCTCGTCCTTCAGCAGCGGGTTGACCCAGAGGAAGCGGTCGGCGCGGGCGCGGTTGTAGCCCGTGGTAAAGACGCAATGCATGGGCTGGCTTTCCGCCATGGCGAAGGCGCGCGCCCAAGGCATGATCTCCAGCTTGTAGTCAACGCCGGCCGCCTTGGTGATCGTCTTGACCTGATCAACCGCGATGCCGGTGATCTTGCCGTCCTTCGTGTAGTTGAAGGGCGCATATTCCTCGGTGACGAAATGCAGGGTTTCGGCAAGCGGCGCGGAAAGGGGGGCAAGCGACAGGCAAAGCGTCAGAAGCAGTGTCTTCATCGTCTCGTCCCCGGGTCCTTTCAGGAGGCTATCGCCTGGCGCTCAGGCGCGGTGGGCCTGGCGAATTCGTCCAGCTTTTCCAGCAGCGCGTCAAGCGGCAGGGGCCGGCTGAGCAGATAGCCCTGGCCGAATTCGATGTTCATCGCCTGGAGGATATCCCACTGTTCGGCCGTCTCGATGCCCTCCGCCACCACGGCGCAGCCCATCTGGTGCGAGATCGTGCGGATGCCTTCGACCAGCATACGGCTCTTGCGGCGCACGTCCGGCTGGTCACTCGACAGCGAGCGGGTGAAGGACTGGTCGACCTTGACGATATCGACGGGAAAGCGGTTGAGGTAGCTGAGCGAGGAATAGCCTGTGCCGAAATCGTCGAGCGCAATACGGCAGCCGAGATCGGAAAGCGCGTCGAGCACGTCGCGCACCACCGGATTGTCGAGCATCAGCACGGCCTCGGTGATTTCGACGACGATGCGCGACGGCGTGATGCCGTTCTGGAGAAGCAGTGCGGCCAGGCGCGCGGGCAGGGCGGGCTCGAACTGCAGGGGCGAGAAATTCACCGCGAGATAGCTGTCGGCAAGCCCGTCGAGCCTGGAGATGACGGCGAGGCTGGCAATGGCCTTGGACAGGATGGCATCGCCGATCTGGCCGATCGAACCGTTCTCTTCGGCAATGCCGATGATCTCGGCCGGCGGCAGCAGGCCGCGTTCGGGATGATTGAGGCGCATCAGTGCCTCGAAGCCGGCGACGCGCCCGTCCGACAGGCTGACGATCGGCTGGAGATGGGCAATGAACCAGTCGTCGCGTAGGCCCTGGTCGATGAACTGCTCGGTCTCCAGCCGCTTGCGGGCGATGTCGACCATGTTGTTGTCGAAAAGCTGTACGCCGTTCTTGCCGCTGCGCTTGCGCGCATACATCGCCATGTCCGATTTCTGCAACAGGCAGGCGGCCGTCTCGGCATGGTCCGGGTAGACGGCAACGCCGATGCTGGCGCTGACATTGATCTCCGCGCCGTTGACGATGAGCGGCGCTCGCAGGCTTGCGACCAACCGGTCGCTGACGTCCATGGCAAGCTGGCGGGCATTGGGCGCGGACAGCAGGATGGCGAATTCGTCGCCGCCGAGGCGGGCGATGATATCGCCGGCGCGCAACTGGCGGCGCAGGCGCATCGCCACCTGGCACAGCACATCGTCGCCGGCGGCGTGGCCGAGATTGTCGTTGATCCACTTGAAACGGTCGAGGTCGACGAAGAGGCAGGCGAGCTGCTGGCCGAGCGTGTCGGCTTCGCCGATCAGGTCGTCCAGCACGGCCTCGAAACCTTGGCGGTTGAGCAGGCCGGTCAGGTGATCGGTGATCGCCTGGCGGTGGTTGCGGTTTTCCGCCTCCTTGAGGTCGGTCACGTCGGTCATGACCGAGAGCGAGAGCGCCTGCCGGCTGTTGCTTGCCACCACGCCGGTTTCCAGGATAAGCACATCGATGATGCTGTCATTGGCGCAGCGGAAGCGCACGGTGACCTCGCAGATGCTGCCGTTTTCCATGCTGGTGATATGGCGTTTGCGGTAGGTCTCGCGCGATTCCTCGACGACGAAATCGGTGAATTCCTGGCCGATCACCGCTTCGCGGCGGTAACCGGTGGCGGTGAGCCAGTAGTCGCTGACGGCGGTGATGCGGTTGTTCGCATCGATGGAGAACAGCATTGCCGGGGTGAGATTGTAGATGTCGGTGGCGCGGGCATGTGCCAGCTTGAGTTCGTTCTCCTCCCGCTCCAGCTTGCTCTGCATCTCGTTGAAGTTATGGGCGAGCGCGCCCATCTCGTCGTTCGACGTCCAGTCGACGTGATGGCGCGAGCCGAGCCGGCGCGTGGCCTCGATGGCGCCCGTCAGCCGCATCAGCGGCCGGATGATGGTGATGCGGTTGCCGATGATGGCGGCGGTGAAAAGCGTTGCCACGGCGAAGAAGAAGATGGCGAAGATCGTCACCTCGTCCTTCGTGAAGCGGGCGAAGATGCCCTGCTTGCGCAGCCATATCTCGGCGGTGCCGACCTTTTTGATGCCGTCGCTCGCCCGATAGAGAATATCGGTCTTAACGACGGAACGGGCGTCGTCCGGGTCGGGGCTGACGGCCGGCTTGCGGATGTCGATCATGTCGGAGCTGTCGCGAACGCGCACGAAGCTGATATCGGCCTCGGCCTGGAGCGCCGTGACGATCTGGTCGATGCTGTCCTTGTCGAAATCCCACAGGGGTTTTCCGAGCGCCTGGACATTGGCTTCCAGCAGCACTTCGGTGTTCTCCAGGCGTTCGCGCGCGACACGATCGGACGACAGGATGAGGAACAGGACGAACAGCGGAGCGACGAAGACGAGCAGCGCGCCAATGACGATGGCAATGAAGCGGCTTTCCACCGAATGCATCTTCATGCCGGTTGCCCGCCTGCCGTGGTGCGAAGCCAGCCCATAGTGCCCCTCTTTGGCTTTCGTCATTTTTAGAGGCTTAGCTTTTCATCAAAATCTTAAATGTTGCTGAAATACCGATCCGGAAAAGTGCTGATAATTCAAACCTCGCGTCACGGTAGTGCTGCCAAATAGGCAAAGAAAAACCCCGCGTCCTGGAGAACGCGGGGTTTACGAAATGTCCCTTTGGAAGGGATTATTCTGCCGAGTCTTCGGCTTCTTCTTCCTTCACGCCGGCTGCCGGGGTGGCAATCGTGGCGATCGTGAAGTCGCGGTCGGTGATGACCGGGCTCGTGCCCTTCGGCAGCTTGATGTGCGAGATATGGATGCCGTCGCCGACCTTGAGGCCGGACAGGTCGGCCGTCAGGAATTCCGGAATGTCGCCGGCCAGAGCATGCAGTTCGACAGCGTGGCGAACGATGTTCAGGACGCCGCCGACCTTGATGCCCGGGGACTTCTCTTCGTTGACGAAGTGAACCGGAACTTCGACCACGACGTGGGTGTTGCCCGAAACGCGGAGGAAGTCGACATGCATCGTGAAGTCGCGGACCGGATCAAGCTGGAAGTCCTTCGGCAGGACCTTGATCTTCTCGCCGTTGACGTCGATCGTGGCAACCGTCGTCTTGAAGCCGCCAGCGTGGATGCGCTGGGTGACGTCCTTGGTCGACAGGGCGATGGAAAGCGGGGCCTGCTTGTCGCCGTAGATAACTGCAGGAATAAGACCGTTGCGGCGAAGTTCACGGGAGGACCCCTTACCAACCCGTTCGCGTGTTTCGGCCTTGAGCTCGTAAGTTTCGTGGCTCATGACTTTACCTTTCGTGTGTTACTGGAGAGTTTTCCACGGCTGGCGCATTCGCCGGCAGCGCAAAACTTGAGGATTTCGTGAAAGCCTCATCCGCGTTGCCTCCAAGGGTGTCTACGCGGACGGGGGCTCGATAAACGAGAATGCCCGGAAATGCAAGGCCTCAGCCCGGATTGACCCCCGATTGACACGGTGCCGCCGTGATTGGATGTTCGGTAGAATACAGTTCGGCGAAGGAGACCACAATGAGACGACAGATCCTGATGGCCTCGGCCGCATGTGCGCTCGTATTTTCGAGCCCCGCCCTGGCCCAGCAGGTTTCGCCGTCCGAGGCCGAAAGCATCCAGCAGAAGCTCACCCGCTACCTGCCGAAGGAGATGGTCGACGCGGGTCTCGTGACCGTCAAGGCGGCGTCCTCGTTCTACGAACTGCGCTTCAACCCGACGGTGCTGCTCGAAAAGGCGAAGACGGGGGCCGTGAAGGTCGAAGGCCTGAAGCCGATGACCGCCTATCTCAGGCCGATGCCGGAGGGCACCTATCGTATCGAGGCGAACGACAGTTTCGACATCAAGGGCACGGTCGATGCGGCGCCCGGCAAGAACGCCTTCACCTATCTCATCGATTCGATGAAGCTCGACGGGATCTATGATCCGGAGATTCTCTATTTTACGTCCGCAGACTGGACGGCACAGAAGCTGGCCTTTTCCACCACCTCGCCGCAGGAGAGCGTCACGGCCAGCTTCGGCGAAACCGCGATGCGCGTGGCGGCCGAGAAGCGGGGCGAGGGCACGCTCGACGTGACGAGCACGGGTGTGATGAAGGCCTTTGCCGAAACGATCACCGGCGGACCGAGCGGCCGGGTCGATATTGGTGCCGATACGATCGATATCGATGTCAGCATGGATGGCGCCCGGTACAAGGTCATGCAGGACCTCGTCTTCTTCATTCTCGACAACATGTATAAGGACACGCTCGAGGCGGCGGATGCCGCGCGGCTGAAGGAGATGTTGCGCGCGTCCCTACCAGTCTTCGACAATCTGACGGAAACGATCAAGGCATCCAATGTCACGGTCAATACGGACAAGGGCAATTTCGGGGCCGACACCGTTACCTATAATATCGACATGAACGGCATCGCCCATTCCACGCGCGTTGGCTTCGGTTTCGGCGTGGAAAAGCCGAAGACGCCGGCTGGCGTGTTGCCGGCTGCCTTCGTCGAGGCGGTGCCCGATCGGGCGACATTCAAGGCGGCCGTCGCCAATCTGGATCTTGCCGGTGCCGTCAACTATCTGGTCGACCATGCGGATTTCACCAAGCCGGAGCCGTTGACGGAGGAGCAGAACAAGGAGCTCGGCAAGATCGTGCTGCCGGATGGCTCGATGACGGTCGAGTTCGAGGATGTTTCCGCCGTCTCGCCGATCTACGACGTGCACCTTTCCGGCAGGATGCTGGTCTATCCCGAACAGAAGGACCGCCACAGCGCCGACGTGACGATCACCATGCGCGAGTTCGACAAGACCGTCGCCTATCTCCAGAAGAACGCCGCCACGGTGCCGCAGTTCGGCCAGGCGGCTTTCGGGCTGCTGATGATGAAGGGGCTCGCGCGCGACGCGGGCGGCGGGACCCAGGCCTGGGATCTCAAGGTCGGGGAAGACGGCAAGGTGCTGATCAATGGTCAGCCGTTGCCGTTCCAGCAGTAGGGTTCAACCGCGGCGCTTTGCCGTGAACCGGGCGAGCGCCAGCATCAGCCCGCCGCCGATCAATCCCCAGAACGCGCCGGAAATGCCGGCGAAGGAAACACCCGAGGCGGTGACGAGGAAGGTCACCGCCGCCGCCTCGCGGCTCTCCGGTTCCTTGAAGGCGTTGAGTGCCGAGCCGGCGAATGCACTCACCAGTGCAAGGCCGGCAACGGCCTGAATGAGGATCGGCGGGGCGAGGCTGACAAAGGCCGTGACCGCGCCGGCGGCAAGCCCGAAGATCACATAGAAGATGCCCGCATTGATCGCCGACCAATAGCGTTTTGCCGGGTCGGGATGGGCATCGCTGCCGGCGCACATGGCGGCGGTGATGGCGGCAAGGTTGACCGCATGGCCGCCAAAGGGGGCGGAGAGCAGGGAAAAGAAGCCGGTGACGGCAAACAGCGGGCCGGGTTTCGGCTCGTAGTGGTTCACCTTCAGCACGGCGATGCCCGGAATGTTCTGCGACGCCATGGTGACGATGAAGAGCGGCAGCGCAATGCCGACAAGGCCGGAAAGCGTGAAGGCGGGCATCACCAGTTCCGGCTTCGGCAGCAGGGACGGACCGAGCCCGCTTAAGGCGCCGTCCGGAATGTCGATGCCGAAGGCGAGCACCAAGACGAAGGCGGCCAGCGCTGCCGGCACGGCGTAAAGGCGGTTGATGGCACCGACGACGACCCAGGCGATGACGATGGGCAGGCCGAGCAGCGGGTCGAAAGCAATGGCCTTCACCGGTGCAAAACACAGCCCGATCAGCACGCCGGCGAGCATGGCATTGGCGAGTGTCGCCGGAATGGCCGCGACCATGCGGCCAAGCGGTTTCCATAGGCCGGCAATGATGATCAGCACGGCGCAGACGAGAAAGCCGCCGACAGCGGTGGCAAATCCGCCCTCAACCGCGCCGGAACTGGCGAGCAGTGCCGCACCCGGCGTCGACCAGGCGATGGAAACCGGCAGGCGCGTCGCGGCGCTGAGCACGATGGCGCAAACGCCCATCGATACGGACAGCGCCATCAGGCCGGACGCGGCCTGGGCCTCCGTCGCGCCGACACCTGTCAGTCCGTGCAGGACGACGGCGAAGGAACTGGCAAAACCGACGAAGGCGGTGAGCAGGCCCATGAACAGGGCTTGGGCGGAAAAGTCACGGAACATGGCAGGATCGATGCTGAAAAGGATGTGCTGCACTGGTAACAGGCGGCGCGGGGCTTGAAAACAGGCTTCTGACACTGCCGGCAGGTCAAACACCAGCCCGCCAAGACGTCGACCCGATCTTGGACCTTCGTCCGGCTGGACCCGTCGTCCGAAACATGGCTATAGTCCGATGCGTTGTATTTTCATGCGACGATCGGTCGGAAGCTTTCGGGGAGGAGAGCGGATGTCTGCGCGTTTCGATCACGCGGATCATGTGAACACCGTTGCGGCCCATGCGTCGGCGGCGGCGAGTTCCCCTGTTGCCGCTTCCTGGCGGCGCTGCCTGACCCTGCACGGCCTGACGCCGGAAGAGGCCCGCGTGCCGTGGCGGCTGACGGAATCCGAATTCCATCATGCCCGCACCCGCTCCAGCGTGCTGATCGAAGAGGCGCGCGGCGAGATCGACCGGCTTTTCGCCACAGTCGGCAAGGCCGGTTGCTGCCTTCTGCTGACGGACGAGAACGGCATAGCGCTCGAACGGCGCGGTGCTGCGGGCGACGACCGCGATTTCCGTGGTGTCGGGCTGTGGTCCGGCACGGTCTGGAGCGAGGCGAGCGTCGGCACCAACGGTATCGGCACGGCTTTGGCCGACGAGCGGCCGGTGCTCATTCTGCGCGATCAGCATTTCCTCTCGCAAAACACCGGGCTGTCCTGCACCACGGCACCGATCCGCGATCATACCGGTCGTATCGCTGCCGCCATCGACATTTCCACCTGCCGCGACGATGCCAATGACATGACCATGTCGATCCTCTCGCAAGCGGTGCGCGATGCCGCAGCCCGCATCGAGGCCGGCCTTTTCCGCCGCGCCTTCTCGACCGCCCGCATCCTGCTCGTGCCGGCTGAAAGCAGGACCGCGCCGGCATTGCTGGCGGTGGACCGCGACGATCTCGTGCTGGGGGCCACCCGCGCCGCGCGCCAGATGCTTGGCCTCGACGACCGGCGGATCGCCACGGGCATTGCTGCCTCCGACCTGCTGCATGAGGACCGGGCGGAGGAGGGGCGTGACCTCGACGACGCGGAGCGCGCCGCCCTTCGCCGCGTCCTGACGCGGGCCGGTGGCAATGTCAGCCAGGCGGCGGACCTGCTCGGCATCAGCCGCGCGACGCTTTACCGGAAGATGAAGAAGCTCTCCATCAACTGAATGTCCGGAATGCTGCAGCGCAGCACAGCCTGTCGCGCCCACCTGTCTCAATTCTGAAACAGTCCTCGCCGCCATTGCTGGCCCACCTCTACCACCCTCCCGTGAAGCACAGCACCATGCTCTCGACGGCCCAGCCGGGTCTCTTTGGGAGGAATTGACATGCTGCATCAGAAGATCGTCGAGAATCCGTACAAGGCGAAGTACGGCAATTTCATCGGTGGTGAATGGAAGGAACCGGTCGCGGGCCGCTACTTCGACAACATCACGCCGATCACCGGCGGCAAACTCTGCGAAATCGCGCGCTCCGACGCTGCCGACATCGAGCTCGCCCTCGACGCAGCCCACGCCGCCAAGGACAAGTGGGGCCGCACCTCGGCAACCGAGCGCTCCAACATCCTCATGAAGATCGCGCAGCGTATGGAGGACAATCTCGACCTGCTCGCCCGCGCGGAAACCTGGGACAACGGCAAGCCGTTGCGTGAGACGCTTGCCGCTGACATTCCACTCGCCATCGACCATTTCCGCTATTTCGCGTCCTGCGTTCGCGCGCAGGAAGGCTCGATCGGCGAGGTCGATCACGACACGATTGCCTATCACTTCCACGAGCCGCTCGGCGTCGTGGGCCAGATCATCCCCTGGAACTTCCCGATCCTGATGGCTGCCTGGAAGCTGGCGCCGGCCCTTGCCGCCGGCAACTGCGTGGTGCTGAAGCCCGCTGAACAGACGCCGTCCTCGATCCTCGTCTGGGCCGAGCTGATCGGCGACCTGCTGCCGGCCGGCGTGCTCAACATTGTCAACGGTTTCGGGCTGGAA
Organism: Shinella kummerowiae; assembly: GCF_009827055.1. Classification (GTDB taxonomy): domain Bacteria; phylum Pseudomonadota; class Alphaproteobacteria; order Rhizobiales; family Rhizobiaceae; genus Shinella; species Shinella kummerowiae. The sequence goes on along the minus strand of NZ_WUMK01000001.1, from coordinate 747,333 downwards.
GCCGGCAAGCCGCTTGCCTCCAACCCGCGCATCGCCAAGATCGCGTTTACCGGCGAGACGACGACCGGCCGCCTGATCATGCAATATGCCAGCCAGAACCTCATTCCGGTCACGCTGGAGCTGGGCGGCAAGTCGCCGAACATCTTCTTTTCCGACGTGATGAACGAGGACGACGACTATCTCGACAAGGCGCTGGAAGGTTTTGCGATGTTTGCGCTGAATCAGGGCGAGGTCTGCACCTGCCCGAGCCGCGCGCTGGTGCATGAGAAGATCTATGACCGCTTCATGGAAAAGGCGATCCAGCGCGTCGAGAAGATCGTGCAGGGCAATCCGCTCGACACCGCGACGATGATCGGGGCGCAGGCGTCCTCCGAGCAGCTGGAAAAGATCCTGTCCTATATCGACATCGGCCGGCAGGAAGGCGCGGAAGTGCTGACCGGCGGCGGACGCAACGACCTCGGCGGCGACCTTTCCGGCGGCTATTACGTCAAGCCGACCGTCTTCCGCGGTCACAACAAGATGCGTGTCTTCCAGGAGGAAATCTTCGGACCGGTCGTCTCGGTCACGACCTTCAAGGACGACGCGGAGGCGCTCGCCATCGCCAACGACACGCTCTATGGCCTCGGTGCCGGCGTGTGGAGCCGCGAGGCGAACCGCTGCTACCACTTCGGCCGTGACATCCAGGCCGGCCGTGTGTGGACCAACTGCTACCATGCCTATCCTGCCCATGCGGCCTTCGGTGGCTACAAGCAGTCGGGCATCGGCCGCGAGACGCACAAGATGATGCTCGACCACTACCAGCAGACCAAGAACATGCTGGTCAGCTACTCTCCCAAGGCGCTCGGTTTCTTCTGAGCGGCCGCCCGTCCTTCTCGGTGGCCTCCCCATGAGAAGGCGATCGACGGGTGGTGGAGCTTGCCGGCCATTGCTCCACGCCCCATCCCTCTCCCCGCTGCCCGGGGGGAGGGAAAACGCGTCAAGGGAGCCTGCCATGTCAGAAATTGCGACTGAACCGCGCGTGGTGGCGACCGATGCCGCGCTTGCGTTCATTCGGGAGATCCAGGCGGATCATCCGGAAATCCTGTTCCACCAGTCGGGCGGATGTTGCGACGGCTCGTCGCCGATGTGCTACCCGGCGGACGACTACATCGTCGGCGACCGGGACGTGAAGCTCGGCGAGATCGGTGGCGTGCCGGTCTATATCAGCGAGAGCCAGTTCGGGGTGTGGCAACACACGCAGCTCATCATCGACGTCGTGCCCGGCCGCGGTGGCATGTTCTCGCTCGACAACGGGCGAGAGAAACGCTTCCTCACGCGATCCCGTCTGTTTGGCGGCGGCGAGGCCTGCCCGTTGCCGGCACGCTGAACGTCATCCGGTTGGCTCAAATGCAAAACCCCGCCGTTTGGACGGCGGGGTTCTGGTCATGCGCATTGGTAGAACTGATGCTCAGCGTGCAGGGCACTCGCCGGGGCGAATGACCCGGTAGCCCGCAGCGCCAGCAGAGCAGGTGTTGCCGAAGGTCTTGATGTCACGGCCGCGCTGTCCGCAGACCGGATTGTATTCCATCGTACAGGCGCGCTGGTCGCGCGGGCGCTCACGGTCGCCGCCGTCACGGTTGCGATCCCGTTCGCGCTCGCGGTTGCTGCGGTCGTCGTCGCGATCGCGATCACGATCACGCGGGCGATCCCAGCCGTCGCCGTTATCGGGACGGCGGATCTGGCACTCGCCGCGGCCGATGACGTCGAAGCCGCTCGAGCGCGCCTCGCAGGAATTGGCGAATGTCTGGCGGTCACGACCGCGCGCGCCGCAGACCGGTGCATACTCGCGTGTGCAGGCACGGCCTTCATCGGGACGGGGATCCGGACGACCGCCAATGCGGCATTCACCACGGCCGACGATCTGGAAGCCGCTGGAGCGAGCCTCGCAGGCATTGGCGAATGTCTGGAGATCGCCACGGCGCGAACCGCAAACCGGGTTGTATTCCCTGGTGCACATCTGCGGGCCCGGATCGTAGCCGCCGCCCTGGTCAACGTCGACCTGGCAGGCTGCCAGCGTGCCGGCGGCGAGAAGAATGGCTATGCGTCCCGCCAGCCGGGAAAAGAAAGACGTCGATATCATGGTGTCCTCCAAGCGAATCTCTGCGGACCCTATCGCAAAACGAACGGGTCCGGTATCGGCGCCAGGGTAAAAAGCAGGGGCTGGTTGAACCAGGCCGCAGTGGAGCGCAACCTACGCGGAGCGTAGGCTGCCTGGGCCTGTGACTGCCGGATTGGCGTCAGTCGAAAAGGCTCGAAACCGACTCTTCGGCGCTGGTGCGGTTGATCGCTTCGCCGAGCAGATTGGCCGTCGAGATGACGCGGATATTGTGCGCCGACTGGACCGCCGTGGTCGGCTGGATCGAGTCGGTGATCACAAGTTCCTTGAGCTTGGAGGAGGTGACGCGCGCCACGGCGCCACCGGACAGTACGCCGTGTGTGATATAGGCGGTGACGCTGGTCGCGCCGTTCTTGAGCAGCGCCTCGGCGGCGTTGCAGAGCGTGCCGCCGGAATCGACGATGTCGTCGATCAGCAGACAGTCCTTGCCGGTCACATCGCCGATGACATTCATGACTTCGGATTCGCCGGCGCGTTCGCGGCGCTTGTCGACGATCGCCAGCTGGCAATCGAGACGCTTGGCCAGTGCGCGGGCGCGCACCACGCCACCGACGTCGGGCGAAACGACCATGACGTTTTCGAGATTGTAGTTTTCCTTCACGTCACGCGCCAGGATCGGCACGGCGTAGAGGTTGTCCGTCGGAATGTCGAAGAAGCCCTGGATCTGGCCAGCGTGAAGATCGAGCGTCAGCACGCGGTCGGCGCCGGCTTCGGTGATCAGGTTGGCGACGAGCTTGGCGGAAATCGGCGTGCGCGGGCCGGGTTTGCGGTCCTGGCGGGCGTAACCGAAATAGGGGATCACGGCCGTGATGCGGCGCGCCGAGGAGCGGCGCATGGCATCGATCATGATCAACATTTCCATCAGGTGGTCGTTGGTCGGGAACGAGGTCGATTGAACGACGAAAACGTCCTCGCCACGCACATTCTCCTGGATTTCAACGAAGATTTCCTGGTCTGCGAAGCGTCTGACCGTGGCACGGCCGAGCGGGACATTCAGATAATTGCAGATCGCTTCGGCCAGAAGCCGGTTCGAATTACCCGCGAAAACCTTCATTTATGGTCCGCCTGTGGATTATGCTCGATGGGGGGCCTTTAAGCGGCTCAAACCGCGAATGCAAGGGCCTTGCCGCATCGGAAAAGCGAATCTTCGCATTTCGCTGTGATTTACCGTTTCAGCAGCGTTAACCTGGTGCGGTACCTCGCCAGTCGAGATATTGGCGGATCGTCTTCTGGGCGATGCCTTCCATCGTGCGGGAGGGTACGGCCGCCCACGGATCCGACGCGGTGCCCGAGACGGTTTCCTGCCCCTGGATGCGATGCAGCCGCGCGCCGCTGCCATCGAGCACGTCCCAGACATAGACGACGGTCGTCTTGCCACCGTCGTTCAAGGCGGAGAAATAGCCCTTCAGGATGTATTTGCTGGAACTGTCGGAGGCGCTGCGGATCTTCAGGCCGTTCGAGCGGGCTTCAGCGCCTAGGCGCTTGGAGAGCGGGGTGACGGCCTCGACCGGTGCGCCGATGATTGGCAGGAAGCGGATGGTCTCTCCAGCCTCCGCAGCAGGCGAGACAGCGGCAACCTCTTCCGCGCCGGTCGACGTTTCCGCAGCGAGCGAGCGTTGCGCTGCTGTGCGGGAAAGTGCTGCGTCGGATTGTGCCGTGTTACGGCTGGCATTGTTACGGGCCAGCGCCTCGGCCTGGCCTTCCAGCGAGCCGGCCGTATCCGCGCCCGTCGTGTTGCCGGCCTCGGCCGCCGGCGTAAACGCCGTTGTCTGGGTCGTCGTGGTGACCGGCGTCGTGGTAACCGGTGTGGTCTGGGCACTCATCTGATCGAGGTCGTTCTGAGTGACAGGCGGCGAATTGAACCCGCCGCCGACGTCGACCTGCGGTGTCAGCGCGTCCGTGCTGTTGCAGCCGGCAAGGGCGGCAACCAGGCCGATCAGTGCCAGTCGCTTTATCAGCTCTTGCATTGTTCTCGTCCGTGTCCTGCGAAGGCTGAGCGGCCTCCGTTTCCCGCAGCAATTTATGGGTGGCGCCCCAGGGCCTGTCAATTGCGGGATCTGGCAGGCTGGCGATCGACCCCTCATACCTCGATGAAATCGAGGCCGTAGCGTGACAGCGGCTTCGGCGTGTCGGTCGTCGTCAGATAGGTCTGGCCGAGCGTCATCGCGGTGCCGGTATCGGAATCGAAAATGATCGTATGCACGAAGAGCGACATGTTCGGCTCGATTTCCTGAGGGTTGCCGAGGAGGAATGTCTGCAGGTCCATCCACGAGGGGGCGAAGCGGGCGCCGACCGAATATCCGCAGGTGTTCAGCCGATGGCGGGCGAGGCCGCGTTCATCGATGATGCGGGCAAAGGTCTCGAAGACGGTGCCGAATGTGTTGCCGGGCCGAAGCACCATTTCCATCGCCTGTATGGCCTCGCGGCAGGTGCTGTAGAGTTCGCGATGGCGGGCGGTCGGCTCGCCGATGAGCGCGGTGCGCATCATGGGCGCATGATACCGGGCGCTAACGCCGGCCCATTCGATCGTCAACTGGTCCTGGGCATCGAGCCGGCGTCGGCCGGATTTCGAGCGGCAGAGCAGGGCATCGATGCCCGAGCCGATGACGAATTCGTTGGCGGGATAATCGCCGCCGCCGGCAAGCACCGCACCCTGTAGGGCCGCAAGGATCGCTGCCTCGTCGCCACCCGGCACGATGAGCGGCAGCGCGGCCGCCAGCGCCTCGTCCGAGAGCACGGCCGCACGCTCGACATAGGCGATCTCGGCGGGGCTCTTGATGAGGCGGAGCCGGCTGACGATGTTCGAGGCATCGACGATCTGGCCGAAACTCTGGAGCTGGTTGTCGAGCAGGCGTGCGTTGCGGCCGGTCAGGCCGTGCGTGTCGTATTCAACACCGATGCGGCAGCCGAGCAGATCCAGATCGGACAGCAGGTTTTTCAAATCCATCGTCGGATCCGCATTCATGCGGTCGATCCAGATCTCGATTTTCCCGATGTTGGAGGTGTGGCGTGCCTGACGCAGGTCCGCCGAACGCGTCAGCAGCACCATGTTGCCATCCGCCTTCACCACCAGCGTCTGGAAGAAGCAATAGCCGAACGTGTCGTAGCCGGTCAGCCAGTACATGCTTTCTTGCGCGAAAAGCAGCATGGCGTCGATCTTTTCCTCCCGCATGCGGGCGGTCAGGCGCTGGAGCCGGTTGGCGTATTCCTCGGTATCGAAGTGAAGTGCCATTGTGGTGTCTCCGTCGTCTTTGTCTGTTTGGGGCGTTACGCCCGTATCATGATCGCCGATATCTGGCGGCCGTAGTCGGGTTCCTGCCGGTGCGTCGTGCGCCGGTAGGAGAAGAAACGATCCTCGTCGGGATAGGTGCAGATATCCAGGTTTTCCGCCGTCACGCCGGCATCGCTCAGGCGTTGCGTGGTCAGGCCCGGCAGGTCGAACATTGCGTGATCGGTTTTTTCCGACGGCGTGAAGTAACGCGCATAGGCCTTGTCGACGCCAAGAAAACGCGAGATGAATTCCGGGCCGACCTCATAGTTGCGCCGGCTGATCGAAGGGCCGAGGCTGGCGAGGATGTTCTGCCGGCTTGCGCCGAGCTTTTCCATGGCGGCAATGGTGCTTTCCAGCACGCCGTAGAGCGCTCCCTTCCAGCCGGCATGGGCGGCGCCGACGACGCGGGCCTCGGGATCGCAGAACAGGATCGGGCCGCAATCGGCGGCCAGCACGCCGAGTACGATGCCGGGTGTGGCGCTCACCATCGCATCGGCCTCCGGGCGGGCACCGTCATAGCCGTCATCGACAACCACGACATCCGGCGAATGGACCTGGTGCACGGTCGCAAGGCGATCGGGTGCCGCGGAGAACCAGCGGGCGATGCGCGCACGATTCTCGACGACGTTCTCGCGCTCGTCCTTCGAGCCGAGGCCGACATTGAGGCCGCGATAGATGCCTTCGGACACGCCGCCGATGCGGGTGAAGAAGCCGTGCTGGGCGGCGCTGCCGGCGCGTTCTGCCAACAGCGGACTTTCGATCGGGGCGGGAAGTGCTTGGTCCTTCATGGTCTCTCGGCTGGGCTTGGGGACGGATCGCCAGGCAAGAATGTCGCCGGGGCATGCGGGGTGCAAATCGGGCCGGATGTTGTCCGGCCTTGCCCCCCCTGTCAATCCGGCTTGCGGAAGGGAAAAAGGGAAAGCGGCGCGCTGCCGACGGCCAAGACCTTGAAAAGATCGCCCATTTTACCCGCGCCGGAGCCGGCGAGCCGGGCGACGTCGTTCAGGATCGATTGCTGCGTCGCCTCGTCGCGGTGGCGGCCGAGTGCTGAGGCGCGTTCGCCGATGCCGAGGCCGACGAGGAAATCGCCCTGGTGCAGCATGCCGTGCACATGGAGGCCGGCCGCGGCGGCAGCACCGGCAAGACGCTCGAAATCGACATGGCTTGTCAGGTCCGCCTCGCCGGGATGGGCGAGCGGTGGGTCGAAGTCGTGTTTCAGTACGGCCTGAAGCGTATCGCCGAAGCCGGTGACGAAATGACCGTAGTCGATCGCCAATGCCGTGCCGCCGAAGCGGGCGATGCGTTCGCCGATCGTCGCCATGACCGCTTCACGGGCGGGAGCGATCTCGAAGATCGTGCCGTTTGGAACGTTTTTGTGATGCTCGGGCAGCAGGGCTGGATCGAGGCCCGCGACGCCGGCGGCGAAGGTCAGGTCGTCATTGGCATCGAGGCCGACCATGCGCTCGCGGAAGCCGGAGGGGGTCTTGATAAACTGGCGGATCGGTATGGCGTCGAAAAGCTCGTTGGCGGCAAGCAGCACGAAGCCATCAGGCAGTTCCTCGAAACTATCGTGCCAGGTGATGCGGGCGGCGTGCATGCCGAGCGTCTCATGCTGGACGGCCCGCAGCTTCGGGCTGGTCTCGATGAGATGGATCGTCGCGTGCTCGTACAGCTGCGGCGCGAGCTTGGCGATGACGCGCAGCATGTCGGCCATCATCGTGCCGCGGCCGGGACCGATCTCGGCGATCCGCACATCGGTCGGCCCACCATGTTTCTGCCAGGCGTGTACGAGGAAGATGCCGATCATTTCGCCGAACAGCTGGCTCACTTCCGGTGCGGTGACAAAATCACCGGCCCGGCCGAAAGGGTCGCGGGTACGGTAATAGCCGTGCTCGGGATCGGCCAGGCAGAGTGCGAAATAGTCGGTGACGCTGATCGGACCGTTTACTCTGATCAGCGCCTTGATCTTGTGGGCGAGGGGTGTCGGCATGGGCGACCGTCCGCTCAGGCGCTGGCCGGACGGGCCGCTCGGGCGCGAGCAATCGCCCAGAGGCCAAGTACCAGCATCGGCAGCGACAACAGCATGCCCATGGTCAGCCAGCCGCCGAGGAGGTAGCCGAGTTGCGGGTCCGGCTCACGGAAGAATTCGACCGTGATGCGCGAGAGCGCGTAGCCCGCAACGAAGAGACCGGTGACGAAGCCCGGGCGCTTCAGTGCGCCGAAGCGGTAGATGGCGATCGCCAGAACGATGAGAAGCACGATGCCTTCCAGGCCTGCCTCGTAGAGCTGGCTCGGGTGGCGGGCGAAGGGGCCGGCTTCCGGGAAGATCACGGCCCAGGGCGCATCGGAAAGGCGGCCCCAGAGTTCACCGTTGACGAAATTGGCGATGCGGCCGAAGAACAGGCCGATCGGCACCACCGCGGCGACAATGTCGAACAGGCTCCAGACTGCAATGCCGTTGCGCCGGGCAAACAGGATCATGGCAAGCGTCGTGCCGGCAAGGCCACCGTGGAAGGACATGCCGCCGTTCCAGACCTGGACGGCGCGCAGAGGGTCGGCGGCCACGTTGGGAAAATCGTAGAACAGGATATAGCCGATACGGCCGCCGAGAATGATGCCGACGGCGGCCCAGACGAGGAAATCGTCAAGCTGCACGCGTGTCAACGGCGCGTCGCCAGCCCAGAGCCGCGGCGTTTCGACCAGCCGGCGCGCATAGAGCCAGCCCAGCATGATGCCCACGACATAGGCGATGCCGTACCAGTGGACGGCGACCGGGCCGATCGAAAAGGCGATCGGGTCGATCTCCGGATAGGGCATGATGGCGAAAAGCTGGGCGATGTTCGTCAAGGTTTTGATCTTCCTGTTTTGCGCGGAAGATGGCGACGCCTCGTGGCAGGGTCAAGGCGATAAATCGTGATGGAGGAGCCGCAGCGGCCGCCACAGGCGCCCGATCCACCGGAATCCGCTTGCAAGGCGCGGCGTCAGACCCTACCTCAGTGCCAAGGCGCGGGATGACAATGCCCGCAGAACCACCATCGACACCCGAGGAGGGCAGACAATGACCACCGGTGCGAACCGCATTCTCGACGACTTCGCCAAGCTGATGACCGATGCCGCCGGCGCCGCCCAGGGTGTGCGCAAGGAGGCGGAGACGGTGTTCCGCGCCCAGGCCGAGCGTTTCATCAACGGCATGGACCTCGTCAAGCGCGAGGAGTTCGAAGCGGTGCGCGAGATGGCGATCAAGGCGCGCGATGAAAACGACGCGCTTCTGAAGCGCATCGAGGCCCTCGAAGCGCGCCTCAATACCAACGGCTGAACCGTTTCAGCACAGGTTTTGACCGGCAGGACTCGGTTGGCGTGATTCACATCGCGCCAACCGTTTTTTTTAATAAAATTTTTACCCCTGTGGACACTTTCGAAAAGCTGTTTTCGCAGAGTCCCTTACCCGCCCGACCTGAATCTTTTTCACAACCTCTGTCCACAACCGGGCGGAGAAAATGGGCGGTCAGGGGCTGGCGTCGTGACTCCGCCGTTATACACTGATTTTAAATGATGATTCGAGAATGGCAGCGCAAGCTTCGGACAGGGTAAGTCGTCCAGAGTGCTTGCAGTGCCGAGCAATCATTCAGTGTTGTATCCGGAGTTTGGGTTTGCCGCGTCGTGTGTGTAAGCACGATGGCGCATGCCTTCCGGCCTAGAAGGTGATGCATGAGCCTTATGGAATTGGATATCGGACGTCAGTCCAACCCGGTCGACATGATCGAGTTCGTCGCAGCCAACAATGATTGGACGTTCGAGCGGTCGGGCGAAGACGAGATCGCGATGACCGTCGAAGGCAAGTGGGCGGACTACCACGTCTCCTTCTCCTGGATGGAAGAGTTCGAAGCGCTGCACCTTGCCTGCGCCTTCGACATCAAGGTTCCGGAAAGCCGGGTCGCCGAAGTGCATTGCCTGCTGTCGCATGTGAACGGTCAGGTGCTCATGGGGCATTTCGATCTGTGGCGCCGCGAGGACGTGGTGATCTTCCGTCAGTCGCTGCTGCTGGCCGGCGGTGCGGAGCCCACGAACCGACAGGTCGAGGTGTTGCTGTCCAGCGCGCTCGAATCCTGCGAAGCCTATTTCCAGGCCTTCCAGTTCGTCGTCTGGTCCGGCATGGACGCCCAGTCCGCCGTCGATGCGGTGCTCTTCGAGACAGTCGGGGAAGCGTGACAATGACGGTTGCAGGCTTGGGTCCCATCGTTCTCATCGGCGCCGGAAACATGGGCGGCGCCATGCTTGCCGGCTGGCTGAAGAGCGGCCTTTCCGGCTCCTCGGTGATCGTGATCGATCCCGGCCCGCAGCCCGCCATGGCCATGCTGATCGCCGACAACGGCGCACGCCATGAAACATCCGCGCCGGACGGCGTGAAAGCCGGCGTGATCTTCGTTGCCGTGAAGCCGCAGGTCATCGATCAGGTCCTGCCGCCGTTGAAGGGCCTCGTCGGGCCTGAGACCGTCGTCGTCTCGGTCGCAGCCGGCAAGACGATCGCCAATCTCGAAAGCCATCTCGGCGAGGCCGCCACCGTGCGTGCCATGCCCAACACGCCGGCAATGATCGGTCGCGGTGTCACCGGTGCTTTCGCCAATGCGCGTGTTTCCGAAGCGCAGCGCGATTTCGTGCATTCCTTGCTCAAGGTGAGCGGCCCCGTCGAATGGGTCGCGACCGAGGGCGATATCGACGCCGTCACGGCGGTCTCGGGCAGCGGCCCGGCTTATGTCTTTTATCTCGTCGAGTGCATGGCGGAGGCAGGTCGCAAAGCTGGCCTGCCGGCGGACCTCGCCATGCGGCTCGCACGGGAAACCGTCGCGGGGGCTGGTGAATTGCTTCATCAGTCCCCCGACGACGCCAGCCGCCTGCGCCAGAACGTGACGTCTCCCGGCGGCACCACGGCCGCGGCACTGTCCGTTCTGATGGCGGAGGATGGCATGCAGCCGCTCTTCGACAAGGCCATTGCCGCCGCCCGCACGCGCGCCGAGGAACTGGCGGGCTGATCGCCTTCCGAGGAATATTCCATGACAGAGACCATTACCTACGCTGATTTCGAACGCGTCGACATTCGCGTCGGCACGATCATCGAGGCGCTGCCCTTCCCGGAAGCACGCAAGCCGGCCTACAAGCTGACGATCGATTTCGGACCGGAGATCGGCACCAAGAAGTCGTCGGCGCAGATTACCGTGCACTATACGCTGGAAGAGCTCGTCGGCCGCCAGGTGCTTGCCGTCGTCAATTTTCCGCCGCGCCAGATCGGCCCGGTGCGGTCCGAAGTGCTGACGCTCGGCTTTGAGGACGAAACAGGCGCGATCGTTCTCGCCAGCGTCGACCACCCGGTGCCGAACGGCAAAAAGATGTGCTGATCCGAAAAGGTCAGTGAATATCGCGCGACACTGGCGGCCCTAGTCGGAAGTCGGTGAATTCAGCTTCGAAACCCTCGCGCTGGGGCGAACAGGCCATCAGCCCGACGGAAAGCTCTGAAAAGCCTGGTGGAAAGTAGGCGAGGCGGGCCACCCGCCATTCGGTCATGGCGTCTGTCCGGTACTGAATGAAAAGCGCATCGCCATTGCGCGTGACGCGCACCGAAACCAGATCGAAATCGTGATCGACTCGGAAAGCGGACCAATCCGAGTGGCCGCGCGTCACGACAACGCTGATATGCTTCGCGCCATCGGTGAACTCGATGCCGCATTTCACCCAGTTCGTTTCGTCGTGGCGGATCATCAGGCCCGCCTGATCGTAGAGCGCTTGATATTGGCCGCGGAAGGTCGTTTCCAGGGTGAAGTCACCGGTCCATTGCCGATGCAGGAAATGGCCGCTGTCCGGCTGGAAGCCATAGTAGGTGCGCTGCCAGAAATCGGTCTTTAGACCGGTGCGGACGTGCAGATGGCCATCGTGCACCGAGGTCGCGGCTGGCGGGTTGAGCCAGGCCATATCGTTGAAGGGTTCGTCGTTCATCGGCTCACCCCTTCGACTATCAGGCTGGAATACGGATCGTCGCCCGCAGGCCGCCCATCGGGCTGTCCGAGAGCGTGACATTGCCGCCATGGCTGCGGGCGATGTCCCGGGCAATAGCGAGACCCAAGCCGGTGCCTGACGCATCGAGATTGCGCGCTTCGTCCAGGCGGAAGAACGGTTTGAAGACATCATCGCGCGAACGCTCGGGAATGCCCGGCCCGTCATCATCCACGGTGATGGTCAGCCACTTGGCGCGGTGACGTGCTTCGACATGCACGGTCTTGGCATAGCGCATGGCATTGGAAACCAGATTGCCGACGAGGCGGCTGAAGGCGGTCGGGCGCACCATGACCTCATCTTCCCCGTCGATGTCGCTGGAGAAGGCGCGGTCATGCAGTTCCGCCTCGAGCGAAAACTTCTCGAACAGGTTCGACAGCCGCAGCTCGCCGACATCCTCTTCCGCATCGCCGCGCGCGAAGGAGAGATAGCCTTCGAGCATGGTCTGCATGTCCTCGACGTCCTTGTTGAGGCCCTGCAGGTCGGGATTGTCGCCGGCCAGTGCCAGCTGCAGCTTGAAGCGGGTGAGGATGGTGCGCAGGTCGTGGCTGACGCCGGTGAGCATGGCGGTACGCTGCTCCATCTGGCGTTCGATGCGCTCGCGCATCAGGATGAAGGCGAGGCCGGCGCGGCGCACTTCATCGGCGCCTCGCGGTGCAAAGTCCTCCCGCATCTTCTGGCCCTTGCCAAAACTCTCGGCCGCTTGCGCCAGGTTGAGGATCGGGCGGATCTGGCCGCGCAGGAACAGGATGGAGATGCCGATCAGCACGAGCGAGGTGCCAACCATCCAGAGCAGGAAGATGTGCGTGTTGGAGGCGTAGGCCTGGTTGCGCCGCGCGTAGACGCGCAGGACCTTGTTGTCGAGCAGGATGCGGATCTCGACGAGATTGCTTTCGCCGACCGTATCGATCCAGAAGGGCCGGCGGATCTGCCGGACGATTTCCTCGCTGAGGATCTCGTCAAGGATGTTGAAGAACGGCTTCGAACGCGGCGGCGGCAGCTCCGTGCCGGGCTCGATCGCCACGTTGAGCTCCAGCCTTTCGCGCGCGATGCGGGCGATCTCGGTATAGTTGGTGTCCTGCGGATAGGTTTCGATCAGGTCGATAATGGCGGCAATGTCGCGGGTGACGGCCGTGGAAAGGCGCTGTGTCACGAGCTGCCAATGGCGCTCCATGAAGACGAAGGCCACGACGGACTGGAGAAGCACCATCGGGATGATGATGATGAGCAGCGCGCGCGCATAGAGGCCTGTCGGAAGCTGGCGGCGCATCCACCGGCCGAAACGCTTCCAGCCAAGGGCCGGCGCGCGTTCGATATCGCGCTTGAATGTCTCGAAGGTGGTCATCGCACCGGCATTTCCGCAGGGAAGGATGCGATGAACGCGTCCTGGAATGGCTGTTGGCGGCACACGGTCAGACTTGCTCCACGCTCAATCGATAGCCGATGCCGCGCACGGTCTGCAGCCACACCGGATTGGAAGGGTCTTCCTCGATCTTACGCCTCAAACGGTTGATCTGCACGTCGATAGTACGTTCACCCACGTCGGTTTCTTCGCCGATCAGTTCGTGGCGCGGAATGGTCTCGCCGGCCCGCAACGAAAAGAGCAGCATGATCTCCTGTTCGCGATCCGTCAGGCGGATGGTGTCGCCACCGCGTTTCAGCTCCTTGCGCACGATGGAGAACGTGTAGGGGCCGAACATGACCTGCTCGATCTTGGGGGCGGAGGGTGTCGCATTGCGCTTCAAAATATTGTTGATGCGAAGCACCAGTTCGCGCGGTTCGAACGGTTTTGACAGATAGTCGTCGGCGCCGGCCTCCAGGCCTTCGATGCGCGCCGTGGACTCGGCAAGCGCCGTCAACATCAGGATCGGCACGGGGCGGATGTCGCGCAGGCTCTTCGTCAGCGACAGGCCGCTTTCGCCGGGCATCATCACGTCCATGATGATCAAGTCGAAATCCAGGCCCCGGAGCTTGCGCCGCGCCTCGTCGGCGTCACCGGCGACGGTGACGCGAAAACCTTGCTCCATGAGGTAGCGGTTCAGTAGCTCGCGGATACGGGTGTCGTCATCGACGACGAGAAGATGGGAAGCGTCGTCGGAGGGCGCGCCGGCAGCGGTCATCGTCTTGTCCTCCAGTCAGTCTGTCATTCGGTCTTGGCGTTCTGCATGCCGGTGAGGAACCGGATCACCGCCCGACGGTCGTTTGCGTTCATCTCCTCAAATGCACGGGCGATGCGGCGGGATTGCGGCTCGGCGAGCGCCAGAGCGAGTTCCCGCCCGGCCTTCGTCGGGTAGAGCTTACGCTGGCGGCGATCCTCAGGCCCTGCCACCTGCTGGATATAGCCGGAATCGATGAGTTCCTTCAAGACACGCGCCAGGCTCTGCTTGGTTATCTTCAGCGTGTCGAGCAGGTCGGCGACCGTCATGCCGGGCTCGCGGTTGACGAAGTGCACGACGCGGTGATGGGCGCGGCCGAAGCCGCTCTTTTCTAGGATCGCGTCGGGATCGGAAATGAAGTCGCGATAGGCGAAGAACAGGCCTTCGATGATTTCGAAGTCGATGCGCCCGTCGCCCGTCATGGCGTCTTCGTGCAGCTCGCTTCCGCCGTTCCTGTCCGGCATGTGTCGGGCCACGTTGTCATTTCCTTTCATGCTGTGCCGCCCCCGCGTAATTTATAGCAAGATATGTCAGGTTTGTTGACATATTTTTCCGCCCTTGTTAGGGTCCCGCCGAATTTGCGGTTCCGGGCGCTGATATCCGGTATTTCCCCGATTCCCAATGTGGACTACCTTTTTCTTCAGGTAACCCCGCCTGTTTCTGGTTAGACCGCAACAGACGAAACAATCAACAGAAAGAATGGCGTGAGAGCGCCGGAGGATGACACGATGGCAGTTCCCTTTGACCAAATGGACGGACAAATCTGGTTCAACGGCGAATTCGTCGACTGGAAGGATGCCAAGGTTCACGTGCTGACGCACGGTTTGCACTATGCGAGCGCGGTGTTCGAAGGCGAGCGCGCCTATGGCGGGCGCATCTTCAAGCTCACGGAGCATAACCAGCGCCTGCACGCATCGGCCGAAATCCTCGGCTTCAAGATTCCCTATTCGGTGGAAGAGCTGGATGCGGCAACCATCGAACTCCTGAAGCGGCAGGGCTTCTCCGAAGCCTATGCGCGGCCGATCGCCTGGCGCGGCTCGGAAATGATGGGTGTCTCGGCGCAGAACAACCGCATCAACGTGGCCATCGCCATCTGGCAGTGGGGCAGCTACTTCAATCCGGCCGAGAAGCTGAAGGGCATTCGCCTCGACATCGCCGAATACCGTCGTCCCGACCCGAAGACCGCGCCGTCGAAGTCGAAGGCCGCCGGCCTCTACATGATCTGCACGATCTCCAAGCATGCCGCCGAAGCCAAGGGCTATGCGGATGCGCTGATGCTCGACTACCGGGGCCAGGTGGCGGAAGCCACGGGCGCCAACGTCTTCTTCGTCAAGGATGGCGTCATCCACACGCCGGTGCCGGATTGCTTCCTCGACGGCATCACCCGTCGTACCGTGATCGAACTGGCCAAGCGCCGTGGCTATCAGATCATCGAGCGGGCGATCCTGCCGGAAGAGCTGCCGGACTTCTCCGAATGCTTCCTGACGGGGTCTGCCGCCGAAGTGACGCCGGTTTCCGAAATCGGCCCGTACCGCTTCACGCCGGGCACGATCTCGGAGACGCTGATGAACGACTACATGAAGGAAGTCTATCCGGTCGCCGCCGCTGCCGAATAAGCAGGCGGAAAACGCCATCCGTTGGATAGGGCGGCCCGATGAGGGCCGCCTTTTTTGTTCATGCCGGCTTTTTGCCGAGCACGGCGCCGACGATCGCCGTCAGCACGCCGCCGCCGACGAGGCCGCCGATGCCATTGGCGACGAGGCCCGAGAGGCCGGCTTCCCCACCCAGCATCTGCAAGAGAAAGCCGCCGCCGACACCGCCGATGGCGCCGACAATGGTGCGGACGATCACGCTCACAGCGGCCTGTTTCAGGGCCGCTCCGGCGACGTTACCGCCAACCGCGCCCGCGATGAGCTGCGTGATGATGGGCATCAATGCTTCCATGACTTCCCCTCCGAAAGGTCCGCCCGGAATAGAGAGTGGTCCGAGCAGGACACTTGCCTCGCTACCGGAACGCGGTCTGAAGCCCGCGTCCGTTGCCGAAAAATTCGGCACCCGCAAGGTGCGGATAAATTTGGGATAAGTCAATTTGGCCGTGTGCGCCGTGCACCGGAGTTTTCAACGAAAAGAGGCGGCCGCAAAGCGACCGCCTCTTCCTTCCCCGCGAGTGGCTTGCTTGCCGCGGTTGTTATTCTGCTGCGATGACGCCCCGGCGGATCTGGTCCTCTTCGATCGATTCGAAGAGCGCGCGGAAATTGCCTTCGCCAAAACCTTCGTCACCCTTGCGCTGGATGAACTCGAAGAAGATCGGCCCGATGACGGTCTTGGAGAAGATTTGCAACAGGATCTTCGTCATGCCGCCATCGACGACGCCTTCGCCATCGATCAGGATACCGTGTTTCTTCATGCGGGCGACCGGCTCTTCATGGCCGACGACGCGCACATAGGAGCGGTCGTAATAGGTGTCCGGCGGGCCGGGCATGAACTTCACGCCGTTATCGGCGAGCCTGTCGGTCGCGTCGTATATCCCGTCCGTGCCGACGGCGATGTGCTGGATGCCTTCGCCCTTGTACTTCTTCAGATATTCGACGATCTGGCTCGTCTCGTCCTTCGATTCGTTCAGCGGAATGCGGATCTTGCCGCAGGGCGAGGTGATGGCGCGCGAGACGAGGCCGGTGATGCGGCCGTCAATGTCGAAGAAGTGGATCTGCTTGAAGCCGAACAGTTCGCGGTAGAAATCCCACCACTTGTCCATGTTGCCGCGATAGACATTGTGGGTAAGGTGGTCGAGGAAATAGAAGCCGACGCCCTGCGGCTTGGGATCGCGTTCGCCGGTCCAGGCGAACTCGGTGTCATAGGCCGAGCCCTTGGCGCCGTATTTTTCGACGAAGTAGAGCAGCGAGCCGCCGATGCCGACGATGGCAGGCACGTCGAGCGCCTTGTCGTCGCCTTCATAGGGTGTCGCGCCCTTGGAGAGCGCATGCTTGAAGGCATGTTCCGCATCGACCACGCGCCAGGCCATGGAGGCGGCGCAGGGGCCGTGCACGTCGGCGAACTTCATGGCGTGCGAGCCGGGCTCGGCATTGATGACATAGTTGATGTCGCCCTGGCGCCAGACGGAGATTGCCTTGGTGCGGTGCGTGGCAACCTTGCTGTAGCCCATGCGGGCAAACAGCTCTTCCAGTTTCTCCGGCTCCGGATGGGCGAATTCGACGAACTCGAAGCCATCGGTGCCGGCCGGGTTGTCGGCGGTGATCAGTGCCGGCGGGGCATCATGCGGGAAAGGGCCCATCGTTCGTCCTCCTCGAAAACTATCTGGGAGGAGTATGGCGCGTTTGCCATGCAAAGTGCGTGCATAGTGGTTGTGTTTTGGCAATTCCATGCGATGTTCGTGCAGGAGTTGAGGATTTGGAGGGCAATTCATGCAGCTTGACGATTTCGATCGTAAGCTCCTTGCGCATTTGCAGCAGGATGCGCGGCTGACGAACAACGAACTGTCAGAGCGCATCCATCTTTCGCCCTCGCAATGTTCGCGTCGGCGCATAAGGCTGGAGGAGGAGGGCATCATTCGCGCCTACCGGGCGGAACTCGACCGGGAAAAACTCGACCTCGGCATCGTCATCGTTGTGACCGTGACGCTTTCGACGCACAACCGCGACAATGCAGTACGCTTCGCCAAGCTGATCTCCAACCTGCCGGAGGTGCTGGAGGCGTTCTCGCTGACGGGGGAGATGGACTACATCATCAAGGTCGTGGTGCCGAACCTCAAGGCCCTCTCCGCTTTCGTCAACGACGTGCTGCTGCCGCATGAATCGGTCTCGCATGTGAAGACCGCGATCGTGCTCGATACGTTGAAGGAGACGACAGCCCTGCCGCTGTGACCGGCTGTGGCGCTTTGGCAACAGGCTGCTCGCCTTGCGCTGTTCCCGGCGGAACATGCCGGACTTTGGTGCCGTTGTACAACCAAGCCAACCAAGCACCACAAGAGGCCACGCGGCCGACAATATCAGGGAACAGAACGATGCAGCCGCACACCATCAGCCAGCAGAACCCGGTCGCCGCGCGCCTGCGCCCCGTGGTCTATCTCTATGCCGTGATCAACCTCGCCGTTGTCGCGCTGCTCTTCTCCACCGTTTCCCCGACGCTTGCCACCGGTCCCGCACAGGAGATGGCGAGCCTGCGTTAGTTCGCGCTTGGTCTTCGTTCGCCCTTGCGGCTATATCAGGCGCAACGCGGCAACCGAGCGAGGACCCCATGGGCATGCTTCAGGCGGGCATCATTCCCGTCACTCCCTTTCAGCAGAACTGCACCATTCTCTTCGATACGGAGACCAAAGAGGGTGTCGTCGTCGATCCGGGCGGCGATGTCGAGGTGATCCTGCAGACGGTGAAGGACAATGGTATCACGCTGAAGGCGATCTGGCTTACCCACGGCCACATCGATCATGCCGGCGGTGCCAAGGAACTGAAGGACGCGCTCGGGCTCGAGATTGTCGGCCCGCACAAGGACGATCTCTCGCTGCTGCAGCGACTGGAGGCGCAGGCCTCGATGTTCGGCGTGCCGATGAAGGTGATGAATGTCGTACCGGACCGCTGGTTGGAAGACGGTGACAAGGTCTCTTTCGGCGATCACGAATTCGAGGTCTATCACACGCCGGGTCATGCGCCGGGCCATGTCATCTACTTCCACCGCAAGCAGGGTGTGGCCCATCTCGGCGACGTGCTCTTCCAGGGCTCGATCGGGCGCACCGACCTGCCGGGCGGCAATCATCAGCAATTGCTGGAGTCGATCCGCGACAAGGTTTTCCCGCTCGGCGACGAGGTTGGTTTCCTCTGCGGCCACGGGCCGGGCGGCAAGATCGGCGAGGAGCGGCGCACCAATCCGTTCCTGCGCGGGCTTTAAACAACAAAAAGGCGGGCGCCGCGCGGCGCCCGCCTTTTGATTTTGACCGGTTTGATCTCAGCCTGCGTTGCAGAAATGCTCGCGGCCGTCATAACCGACGAAAGTGCCGGTGCTGGGGTTGAACGAGCGGTAGCGCTGCGCGCAGTAATCGTACCAGGCCCGGGTCCACGGCTCATAGCTTTCCACGACCACCGGACGGCGGTAGATCACGCGCGGCTCGGGCTCGGGATAATAATCCGGCTCCACGTAGCGGCGTTCTTCGTAGCGCGGCTGGGAGGCCAGCGCGCCGCCGATGATGACGCCGGTGGCGAGGCCGAGCGCGCCGCCGATGGCGGCATCGCGGCCGTAGTTATGGTCGCGGTCGCGGTGGCGCCGCGGCTTGCGATACTGATAGTCGTCGCCTTCGCGCCAGTAGCCGTCACGATTGCGATCGCGCGCTTCAGAGACGCCCGCGGTTGCGGTGAGCGTCGAGGCTGCGACGGCAAGCGACAGCACGATTGTCTTGATGACTTTGTTCATGACGTCGTTCCTTTGGATCCGGCCCATCGCCGGTAGATGACGAGAGCAAACTAGAAGAACAAGGCTGAACGGAGGCTGAACGAAAAAACCCGGCATCGCTGCCGGGCTCCAACTTGAAAATCCTGAAAGCGCCGGCTCAGCCGTCGATCTGCAGGTTAACCGCCTTCGGCCCTTTGCCGCGGCGATCGGGTTCCGTGTCGAAGCTTACCTTCTGATTTTCGGAAAGGCCGTTCAGGCCGGAAGCCTGTACAGCAGAAATGTGTACGAAGATGTCCGCACCACCGTTGTCGGGCTTGATGAAGCCAAAGCCCTTCTCGGTGTTGAAGAATTTAACAGTGCCAGTCTCGGCCATGCGTCAGGTCCTTTTCTCACTGCCCGTATATTGGCGGCGGGCAGCATATCAGTTTTGCCCCGAGGGGCGTTAGGCAGGCAGTTCTCGAGGTTGAGGAAAGGGTCCCGTTTTCACCGCAGCCAGCCAACCGCATGATCCATAGGATCATCCGGATATTGGCTGCCCGGAATTATTTCGCGTCTCCGGCGCGCTTTTATTCAAGGTCTTCCCGTGTTCGCAAATTGCCCGAACGGCGCAAGAGTGATGCGTTTACATTAAATTGGCAAGCAAAAGTTTTGGCGCAACTTGGCCGCGCCTCACTTTGGTCAAATTCCGGGCGATTGCCAAAAAATCCCGCAGATTCCCTGGGCCGGCCGCAGTTCTGGTACGACTTATATTGCGCCGCCGAAGACACCGGCAGCAGCGGGGAGGGCGTCATACTTCGACGGGCGTGCCCTGGTGCCGTTCGCGCAGCAACACCGGCAAGAGTTCTACGGCAAGCATTGCAACGAAGATGATGGCGCAGCCGACGTAGCCGGCGGGGCTGATCGTCTCGCCGAGCAGGAGCACACCGAAGAGCGCGGCGAAAAGCGCCTCGCTGGACAGGAAAATGGCGGCTTGCGGGGCTGTCGTATAGCGCTGGGCGACGTTCTGGAAAATGAAGGCCAGGCCGCTCGAGAAGAAGCCGGCATAGAGGATTTCCGGCAGCGCGCCCTTGATCGCCGCCAGGCTGATCGGTTCGAACAGCAGGCCGGCCGCACAGCCGAGCACCGCGCAGACCGAAAACTGTACGAGGGAGAGCGCGACCGGTCGGCCGGATCGGCCGGAAAAAACGCCGACGCAGATCATCTGCACGGACCATAGGACCGCGCAGACGATGGTGAGCATGTCGCCGAGTGTCAGCGCGGCGAACGTGCCCCCGGACAGGAGGAAGATGCCGAAGGACGCCAGCAAGGCAGCGGGCCAGATGACCCAGTGCGGCCGGCGGCGCAGCAGCAGCACGGTGAGGATGGGTGTGAAGACGACATAGAGGCCGGTGAGGAAGCCGGAATTCGTGACGGTCGTGGTGAGCAGGCCGACCTGCTGAAAGGCGGCCGCGGCAAAGAGAGCGAGGCCGGTCAGGATGAAGCCGCCAATGTCGTTTGGCCTGATGGGACCATCCGCGTGCGCCTTCTCCCAGAGTGCGAAGGGCAGGGCGACAAGCGTGGCGACGGCAAAGCGCAGGCCGATGAACCAGATCGGCCCGAGTGTCTCCATTGCCGTCGACTGGGCGATGAAGCCTGCGCCCCAGATGGCGCCGGCCAGCAATAGAAGAGTGTTCGCCTGAACGCGCGTCATGTCTCTTTTGACCCGGATTGGGAGGAAATCGGGCGCGAAAGCGCCTTGCCGCCTGCTAGCAGCTGCCCGAATTTTACGCAAGCCGGGTTTGGTGTCAGTCCGTCGCCGTCGCGCGGGAGACGCGCAGCAACGAACCTTGCGGGTCGTCCGTCAGGAGAAGGAGCGCGCCATCCGGCGCCACGACCACATCGCGGATGCGGCCAAGTTCGCCGTCGAACAGCCGCTCCTCGGAAATGATCGCGCCGCTTTCATCCCGTTCGAGGCGGGCGACGAGCTGATATTTGAGCGCGCCGACGATGAGGTTGCCATCCCATTCCGGGAACATCGCGCCACGATAGACGGCGATGGCGCCCGGCGCGATGGAGGGATCCCAGTAATAGAGCGGTGGTTCGTAGCCTTTCGCTGCAGAGCCGAGATCGAATTCCGCCCCGGAGTAATGCCGGCCGAAGGAGACGAGCGGCCAGCCATAGTTGCGGCCGGGCTGCGGGTTGTTGATCTCGTCGCCGCCGCGCGCGCCGTGTTCTGCCGAAAGCAGCGTGCCGTCCTTGGGGTCGATGGTCAGGCCCTGCGGGTTGCGGTGCCCCTTCGACCAGATTTCCGCCAGCCCTGCGGTGGTGCCGAGGAAGGGATTGTCGGCATGCGGGCTGCCGTCCGGATTGATATGCAGGATGGCGCCGGCGTGATCACGCGGATCCTGCGCACGCTCACCTTCGCCGCGATCACCGATGCCGAAGAACAGGCTGCCGTCCTCGGCGACGGCGATGCGCGAGCCGAAATGCTGGCCACGCGGGGTAAGGCGGCTCATCAGGAAGAGGCGCGTCGTGTCCTCGAGCCTCGTGCCGTCGGCCGAGAGCTTCGCCTTGGCGAGCGCCGTGCCCGAGCCGCCGTCGCCGCGGGCGCTGTAGGTCAGGTAGAGGATACGGCTGGTGGCAAAATCGGGAGCAAGAGCGATATCGAGCAGGCCGCCCTGGCCGGTCGTTGCAACCTCGGGCACACCACTGATCGGTGCAGAAATCTGGTGGCCGCGCACCAGGCGCAGCGTGCCACCTTTTTCCGAAACGAGATAGGCGCCGTCGGGCAGGGCTTCGACGGACCAGGGCTGGTTGAGCCCGGTCGCCAGCGTCTCGACGATGAGGGTGGCTTTTTTGCTGGGGAATTCGCGGGTTTCGGCTTCGGCCGAAGCGGCTGCAAGCGTTGCGGCGAGAAAGAGAGCTGCCGTTGCGCGCATCAGAGTGGTCTTCAAACGCTGTTTTTCCTGCCGCATCGCCGTCTCCCGTCCAATGCCGTTAACTGGCCCAGAGCCGAACGGCTTTCAAGAGCGTCGCCGGCAGGGCGGCATCAATTTTGCGTGGTGGCGTGCGAAGAGCTGGTCTTCTCGATGCCAGACGTCTTGATCATGTCGATATTGATCGCGGGCGGCGACATGAGGCTGATGACCATGGCGACGCAGCCGGCGAGGGCCGTCATGGCGATCAGGAACATGGCGCGAGATTCGCGCGCCTTTCGCTTGCTGCCGACCTTGTCGTCATCCCAGAACATCGTCGTCCCCTGTCTTGCTCTTTTCCGCTTGTGAGGACGAAAAAGCCCGCCGAAGTCGGCGCGAGAAGGACCGAATTGCGGCAGGGGCCGACATTTATTATGGCGAAAAGATGGCGAATGAAAAAGGTCGGATTTTCAAGCCATTCCGGCGAATAGAGCGCACCGCTGCGCCGTCTTAAGCGCCGCGTTTTCCGAATTGGCGGACGGGGCGTGTCGCCCGGATTTCGACCGGCAGAAAACCGCCTGCTCCGGCGGATTCGAGGACCGGTTGCGCCATATCCTCCTCCAGTTCGGGGAAGGTGAGATTGAAGCTCGTCGGCGCAAGTTCCGGGCGCGACAGAAGATAACCCTGCATCAGCGGGCCGCCCATGTCGCGGCACAGGGCGATCATTTCCGGCTCCTCGATACCGGCGACGATGGTACGGATTTTCTTGTGGGAAAACTGGCCGTTGAGCACGCGCAGCAGAGCGAGGCCGGCCGAGTTTTCCACGAAGCCGTGCAGCCATGCCGTATCGAACGTCACGAACTGCGGGGCAAACCGTTCCAGGCGCTCGAGATCGCGATCCTCGCCGGTATACTCGTCGATGGCGATGGAAAAGCCACCTTCATGCAACCGTGCCGAAAAACCCGCCAGCACCTCTCGATCATCATAGGCGTGCTCGCGGATTTCGCAGGCTATGCGCTCGGGCGGCAGCTCGGCCTCGTGCGCGGCAAGACGCAGGCGTTCAACCTCCTGGCGGACGGCCTGGGGCGTCAGGTACAGGCCGGGATGGAAGTTGACGATGAGGGAGACGTCGCGGCGGCCGAGCGCTCCGGCATTCAGGATATGCAGGCTGCGGCACAGGCCATCGACGGCGACGCGCTCGTCTTCCGGTACGCTCTGGAAAAAATCCGTGGGGGAGCAGGGGGTGCCATGCGAGCTTGCACGGATCAGGCCCTTCAGAACGGCGATCTGCAACCGGCCGTCCGGCCGCTCGGCAAAAATCGGCTGAAGTGCGGATTGTAACAGATATGGACCATAGATCGCACTGAAGGCGCCGTCCGCCTGGCGGACGAGATTCGAAAAAATGCTTCTTTCGCTCATGCAGCGCACCATCCGCTGGAACGACACCGACGATGGCAAAATAGACCTGACCTCTTAACGCCGGCTTAATCCTTCGCGTAAAAATCTTAACGGTTTCGCCTTCGTTCAACTTTATCGTGTATCGCGTTCGGTGCACCGCCACGATCCATTCGCATCGTTGATGGCGTTCATGAAATTTGGCGCGCGCGCCCGGCTTTTCCGCTTTTTTCACCCTTCGCGCTTGCAAGACCGGCGCACATTCGACATAGACCTAACCGCTATGGAGCCCGGCGCTCCGGGTCCATGGCGTCAAGCCGTCTTTGAACCCGATGAGGACATCTCCATCATGGCCTTTCTTGCCGACGCCCTTTCCCGTGTGAAGCCTTCCGCCACCATCGCCGTCTCCCAGAAAGCGCGCGAGCTGAAAGCGAAAGGCCGTGATGTTATCGGGCTGGGCGCAGGCGAGCCGGACTTCGATACGCCGGACAATATCAAGCAGGCGGCGATCGACGCCATCAACCGCGGCGAAACGAAGTACACGCCGGTCTCCGGCATCCCGGAACTGCGCGAGGCGATCGCCAAGAAGTTCAAGCGCGAGAACGGCCTCGACTACACGGCCGCGCAGACCATCGTCGGCACCGGTGGAAAGCAGATTCTTTTCAACGCCTTCATGGCGACGATGAATGCGGGCGATGAAGTCGTTATTCCAACACCTTACTGGGTCTCCTATCCGGAAATGGTGTCGCTGTGCGGCGGCACGCCGGTCTTCGTCGCCACCACGCAGGAAAACAAGTTCAAGCTGAAGGCGGAAGACCTGGAGAAGGCGATCACGCCGAAGACCAAGTGGTTCATCTTCAACTCGCCGTCCAACCCGTCGGGCGCTGCCTACAGCCATGACGAACTGAAGGCGCTGACCGACGTGCTGATGCGCCATCCGCATGTCTGGGTGCTGACGGACGATATGTACGAGCACCTGACCTATGGCGACTTCAAGTTCGCCACCCCGGTCGAGGTCGAGCCCGGCCTCTACGACCGCACGCTGACGATGAACGGCGTCTCCAAGGCCTATGCGATGACCGGCTGGCGTATCGGTTATGCGGCCGGCCCGCTCAACCTCATCAAGGCGATGGACATGATCCAGGGCCAGCAGACGTCCGGCGCCTGCTCAATTGCCCAGTGGGCCGCCGTCGAGGCGCTGAACGGCACGCAGGCCTTCATTCCGGAAAACAAGAAGATCTTCGAAGGTCGTCGCGACCTCATCGTCTCCATGCTGAACCAGGCCAAGGGCATCGAATGCCCGTCGCCGGAAGGGGCTTTCTACGTCTATCCGTCCTGCAAGGGCCTGATCGGCAAGACCGCACCGTCGGGCAAGGTCATCGAGACCGACGAGGATTTCGTCTCGGAACTGCTGGAATCGGAAGGTGTCGCCGTCGTGCACGGTTCGGCCTTCGGCCTCGGCCCGAACTTCCGCATTTCCTACGCTACTTCGGAAGCCCAACTGGAAGAAGCGGGCAAGCGCATCCAGCGCTTCTGCGCGGCCTGCAAATAACGGGTGTTTCACCACTAATCTCGAAACCCGCCGGCGACGGCGGGTTTTTTGTTTGGCCCCCATGAAATTTTTGCCATCGGTGCCGATATAGTGGATGAGACAATGAATACCGGAGCAGGACCATGAAAACCAAGTCACTCCTCATTTTCGCCCTGGCGACCCTTGCCACCACGACGTCCGCTTTTGCCGCGGATGGCGATGGATATGCCGAGCGTAGTGGCGCTGCCCCGCGCGGCAGCATCGTGGTCTGCGATGGCCCGCGCTACATGTCGTTCTACGACTACTTCTTCAACAATCCGGTGAAGTCCCGCACGACGCGCTTCGATCCGGGTGAATATTACCAGGGCGTGACCCGCGTCTATAATCGTCCCTGACGCAGAGCGCGCAAATATGTGCTGCGGTTTTGCGATGCGATAGGTGCGGCGTCAAAGCCCGATCAAGGTCAGCATGATGAAGGTGGCGAAGAGGATGAAGTGCGTCATGCCCTCTATCGCATTCGTTTCGCCGTCATTGAGGTTGATGGCGGCAACGATCAGCGTGATCGCCACCATCACCGTCTGGGCCGGCGACATGGCCATGATGAACGGCTGGCCGGTATAAAGCGCAATCGCCTCCATGACGGGCACCGTGAGGATGACCGTCGAGAGCGAGGCGCCCATGGCGATGTTGACGACGGACTGCATGCGATTGGCGAGTGCTGCCCGCATTGCGGTCAGGATTTCCGGTGCTGCGGAAATCGCCGCCACCACCACGGCCATCAGCGCGGGCGGGGCGCCGGAGCCCTTGAGGCCGGCGCCGAGCAGCACGGACATCACCTCCGCCAAAGCACCGATCAGCACCACGCCGACGATGATGACGACGATGGACACGGTGGCTGGCTCGCTTTCGCCCGTTGCCTCACTCGGCAGGCTCCCCTTCCGCTCGGCGCGGGGATAGGCGTAGCTGAAGAAATAGCTGTGCGCGCCCACCTGCATGCGCAGGAAGAGCGCATAGAGCGCAATCATCGCGCCGATGGTGAAGGCGGAGTAGACGTGCCAGCTCTCGCGCGGCACGAATTCCGGCACGACCATGGAAATGCCCATGGCCGTCAGGATCATCACGCCGTAGGTCCGCGCCGAATCGTCGTTGTAGGGCTGCTCGCCGTGGCGGATGCCGCCGAGCAGCGCGGCAAGGCCGAGAATGCCGTTGATGTCGAGCATGACGGCGGCATAGATCGTGTCGCGCACCAGCGTCGGCGAGGTCTCGCCCTGCATCATGATCGCCAGCACGACCACCTCGACCAGCACGGCGGCGAGCGTCAGGATCATCGTGCCATAGGGATCGCCGACCTTGGAGGCGAGAATCTCGGCGTGATGGGCAATACGGGTGGAGACGAGGATGATCGCGGCGACCAGCGCGAAGGCCGCGACGAGCACCGGCAGGCGGCCCATCTCCAGCAAACTGTGTTCCGTCGCGTAGGCGATGATCGCGGCGGCGAGCCCGACAAACAGCAAACGTTCCTTCAGCAGGCTGGAGAGCATGGGCGGGCGGGCTCCTCGGCAAATGTCTACAGGTAGATGTAGCCGAGCCCTGCAAAAAGGAAACGCCCACGGACGAGGAAACCGTGGGCGCTTGGCGGCAACGTGACCCTAGGGGCCTGATCGCCTTATACAGGCGGGAAATGCAGGCGAAGCCGGAGCCTCATTTCCGCTCTGTCTTTCTCAATCGTGGACTACCGCCGCCATGCAGGTGGGAGTGGGGATAGTCGAGAATCCAGGTCTCGCCTGTTGCTTCGTCCTTGAACTCCGTTTCCCACGTTTCGGTATCCGTCCTGATCTTGATCAACACTTGAGTTCGCGAAAGTGCCTCTTCGCCATTGTATTCCCTCATGACAGGCGCCCTTCCTCGATTCATTCCCGCTTTCGTCTGCAGCCGAGGAAGCCTCGGCTGCAGACATGCAAGTGGTCAGGCGACGTTTTCCAGGACCGGATAGTCGGTGTAGCCCTTGGCGCCGCCGCCGTAGAAGGTGGCCTGGTCTGGTGGGTTCAGCACGGTGTCGTTCTTCAGGCGCTCAACGAGGTCCGGGTTGGCGATGAAGAGCTTGCCGAAGGCGACGAGGTCGGCCTTGCCTTCTTCCACGGCGTCGATGGCGAGTTCGCGGTTGTAGCCGTTGTTGACCATCCAGGCCGCCTTGCCGCCGGCCTTGTGATAGGCGGCGCGGAGTGCCGCATAGTCGAAGGGTGTGTCGCCCTGCTGGTGATCACGGGCGCCGCCCGTGGCCCCTTCGATGATGTGGATGTAGCTGAGGTCGTACTTCGCGAGCCCTTCTACGACATAGGTGAAGAGTGGCTGCGGGTTCGGATCGAAGGCGTCGTTGGCCGGCGTCACCGGGGAGATGCGGATCGCGGTGCGGCCGGCACCGATCTCGTTGGTGATGGCATCGACGACCTGGAAGAGCAGGCGGGCGCGGTTTTCGATCGAGCCGCCATATTCATCGGTGCGCTCATTGCTGCCCGAGCGCAGGAACTGGTCGAGCAAGTAGCCGTTGGCGGCATGGATCTCGACGCCATCGAAGCCGGCATCCACGGCGGCGCGGGCGGCACGGCGATAGTCCTCGATGATGCCCGGAAGCTCATCCTTTTCCAGGGCGCGGGGTTCGGAGGTTTCGGCGAAGCTGCCCGAGCCATCGGCATTGATCAGGTAGGTCTTCGACTTGGCGCGGATCGCCGACGGGGCGACCGGCTTGCCGCCGTCCGGCTGCAGCGTGTCATGCGAGATACGGCCGACATGCCACATCTGCACGACGATCTTGCCGCCGGCCTTGTGCACGGCGTCGGTGACCTGCTTCCAGCCTGCAAGCGCTTCCGGCTTGTAGAGGCCTGGCACGTCGGCGTAGCCCTGACCCTGGTGGGAGATGGCGGTTGCCTCGGTGATCAGCAGGCCGGCAGAGGCGCGCTGTTCGTAATAGGCGGCGTTCAGCGTGTTCGGAACCGCGCCCGGGGAGCGGTTGCGCGTCAGCGGCGCCATGACGATGCGGTTTGCAAGCTGGATGTCGCCGATCTTGAGAGGGTCGAAGAGCGAGGTCATGGATAGTCCTTCTTCTGGCTGGGAGTGCGCTTAGAGGGCGCGGTTGATGTGGTGGAGAAAGGCCGCGATCTTGTCTTCGTCGCGTTTGAAGAACACCCACTGGCCGACCTTGCGCGTCGTCACGAGGCCGGCGCGCTGGAGGGTGGCAAGGTGGGCGGAAACGGTGGACTGCGACAGGTCGCAGCGCTTTTCGATCTGTCCGGCGCACACGCCGAACTCCAGCGGATGCTCCTGGCCGGCGAAATGGACCTCAGGGTCTTTCAGCCAGGCGAGAATCTCGATCCGCTTGGGATGGGCGAGGGCTTTCAGGATTTCGTCGGTGTCGGGCGTCGTCATTTGTCTATCGGGGCTCGGCGATGATTATATCGTTCAATTCCGATATTGGGTTCGCTCGTTGCCGATACAAGGGGTGAAGGCAAAAAAAGAGGGCCACAAGCGAAGCTTGGGCCCTGCAAGTTTGAAGGTCAAAAAACCTCCAGAGGGGAACAGCCAACGCGCGGCACTGGGAGGAGAAAGACCGCAGGTGCGCTGGCTAACCTGAATATGGGTGAGGGGGCGCGTTTCTTCAAGAGAAGCGCGTGCCAAGTTTTACGGGAATGTTGAAAATTTTGTCTTGGTTAACGAAAGGCAAAAAAAGAGGGCCGCAAGATGAACTTGGGCCCTTTATAGTTTTGAAGGTAATAAAACCTCCAGAGGGGAACAGCTGGTGCGGTGGCACTGGGAGGAAAAAGCCACCAAAATGCATCAGCTGCGTGCGATATGATGGTTTTTTGGGCATACATCAATGATTCAATGTGCATGCCAGCCATGCATGAGGCGCAGGTCTTTGAAAGTAGCCGTTTTCAAAAGTTCCAGTTGCGCGCCTTGGCGACGATGAAGTCCCTGAAAACCTTGAGCTTGGCCGAGTTCTTCATCTCGCTCGGATAGCAGAAATAGGTATCGAAGGAGGGGATATCGGCGCTGACGGGCAGTTGGATAAGTCCCGGATCGCGGCCGACAATATAGTCCGGCAGCATCGCGACGCCGATGCCGAGCAGGCAGGCGCGCTTGATCGAGGTCTGGCTGTTGATCTGCAAGACGGAGGGGCGGGGATTGTCCGAATCGCGCCCGGCGATTTCCAGCCAGTTGACGTCGAGCAGGTAATTGGGAGCCGGTTCGCCAAAGGTGATGATCTTGTGGTTGTCGAGATCGTCGATCGACTGCGGCTCGCCGTAGCGGTTGATGTAGGAGGGCGCGGCATAGATGTGCATGTGCACGGTGAACAGCCGGCGCTGGATGAGGTCGGACTGCTGCGGTTCACGCAGGCGGATCGCGCAGTCGGCATGGCGCATGTTCACGTCCAGCTCCTCGTTGTCGAGGATGAGCTGCACCTGCATGTCGGGATAGAGCGCCAGGAATTCCTGCACCTTGTCCGTCAGCCAGCCCTGGCCAAGGCCGACGGTGGTGGTGATCCGCAGCTTGCCGCTCGGCTTCTCGGTGTTTTCGGTGAGCTGGACACGCACGCTTTCCAGCTTCATCAGCACGTCGTGCGCGGTGCGATAGAGGATTTCGCCCTGCTCGGTCAGGATCAGGCCGCGGGCATGGCGGTGGAACAGCTTGATGCCGACATCCTGCTCCAGCGCACTCACCTGACGGCTGATGGCCGATTGCGAAAGATGCAGCTTGTCCGCCGCATGCGTGAACGAGCCCGCCTCGGCCGCGGCATGAAAAATCCGCAGCTTGTCCCAGTCGAGCGCCATTCTATCCCCCATATGTCCTAAGAGGCGGGGAGCGCTCGCTTCCCGCCTGGTCGCTGATCTTGCTGTTCCCACGTGGGCGGTCGGATCGGATCCGCCGCCCTTTGTTGGCGGCTTCTACTCGGCCGCAATTGCGACAGGCATATGACCTGCAAGGTATTTTTCGGTTTCGAGGGCCGCCATGCAGCCCATGCCGGCGGCCGTAACCGCCTGGCGATAGATGTCGTCGGTGACGTCGCCTGCGGCAAAAACGCCCGGCACGTCCGTCGCCGTGGAATCGGCCGCCGTCCACAGATAGCCGTTCGACTTCTGGCGCAGCTTGCCCTTGAACAGTTCGACCGCCGGCGCATGGCCGATCGCCACGAACACGCCGTCAATGGCGACGTCGCGCATCTCGCCGGTCTTGACGTTGCGCAACTTCACGCCGTTGACGGACGCCGGCATCGGCGGCTTGGGATCGCTGCCCAGATATTCGACGACCTCGTGGTCCCAGACGATCTTGACGTTCTCCTTGGCGAACAGGCGCTCCTGGAGAATCTTTTCCGCGCGAAAACCATCGCGGCGGTGCACGACCGTCACGGTCTTGGCGAGGTTCGAAAGGTAGAGCGCTTCTTCGACGGCCGAGTTGCCACCGCCAACGACGATGACGTCCTTGTTGCGGTAGAAGAAGCCGTCGCAGGTCGCGCAGGCCGAAACGCCAAAGCCCATGAACTTATGCTCGGTGTCGATGCCGAGCCACTTCGCCTTGGCGCCGGTGGCGATGATCAGCGCATCCGCCGTCCATTCGGTGCCGCTGTCGGTGGAAACGCGGAAGGGGCGCACGCTCATGTCGACATTGGTGACGAGGTCGTTGACGATCTCGGCGCCGACATGCTGAGCCTGCTTCAGCATCTGCTCCATCATCCACGGACCCTGAACCGGATCGGCATAACCCGGATAGTTTTCGACATCCGTGGTGATCATCAGCTGGCCGCCCTGTTCCATGCCGGCGATCAGCACGGGCTCCAGCATCGCGCGGGCGGTATAGATGGCGGCGGTGTAGCCGGCGGGGCCGGATCCGATGATCAGCACCTTGACGTGCCGAGTGGACGTGGGGCGGGCGGACATGGTCGTTCCTTCCGGGGCATCAGGCCCCAATGGGCCGGCCGCGCGATCCCGCGCATGGACCGGCCAATGTATCGTTGTTCGATATCCATTTATGAAGGGAGTGCATCGAGTTTCAAGTGTGCACAGCGCTTTGCCAACAGACAAGCGATGCCGCGTGACATATTTGTGCCTCTTGCGGTAACAATGTTGCGCTAATGCGGCGATTCGGGTCACTTCCGGTCGCCTTCCCGAAAGGTCTGTAAATTCCCATGTTTCGTGCCGAACTCGACGCCATCGACATCCGTATCCTGAAGGAGCTTCAGGCCGATGGCCGGATGACCAATGTGGAGCTTGCGTCGCGCGCCGGCATCTCCGCGCCGCCCTGCCTGCGCCGCGTGCGCAAGCTGGAGGAGGCGGGCATCATCGAAGGCTATACCGCGCTGCTGAACGCGCCGGCGCTTGGCTACGATCTCGTCGCGTTCTGCATGGTGGGGCTCAAGCACCAGTCGGAGGCCAACCTCAAGGCCTTCGCGGCTGCGACCGGCGAATGGCCGATGGTTCGCCAGGCCTGGATGGTCTCCGGCGACAGCGATTTCCTGCTGCATTGCGTTGCCGAAAATCTCACCCGGTTCCAGGACTTCGTGATCGAGGAACTGACCGCCAACGCGCAGGTCGATACAGTGCGCACCATGCTGACGATCCGCCAGGTCAAGAAGGTCGGGCTGGTCGAACTCTGAGATCCTGCCAGCGCGCGAGGATGTCGCGTGCGAGCCCCGGTGTCGAGTTGACCGGGGCGCGGCGGTCGGTGGCCGGCGTCTCGGGAAAGCGGCCAATGGCGGCTTCCTGCGAAAGCGCCGCAAGGAACCGGCCGATCTTCGCGTGCCCGCCCGAGGGGTGGAAAACCTGTACGGGAACACCCAAGGCTGCCGCTTCGCCCACCATGTTGGTTGAATCCGCGGTGACAACGATTTCATCGGCCCATGCGAGATAGGCGAGCAGGGGGTTCTCTCCCGTACCATCCCAAAAGAGCACGTTCGGTCGCTTGGCGAGTTCGGCAAGGGACGTCGCAAGTGACGGCGGCGTACGGCGCGACGCTGTGATCATCAACGCGTTTCCCGCGTCAATCTTCGCTTCGAGGCCGCCGAGAAGGCGCTTGATATCGCCTTCGGAAAACTGATGGTGCCGGCTGTTGCCGCCGATGAGCACGGCGACCCTTGGCTGGGGCAGGGAACCAAGCCTGTCGGCCATCGCGCGGCGCGCCGCTTCAAGACGCGCCGGCGACATCCGGTTCGGCGCCGTCGTGACGACGAGCACGTTCTCGCCTCGCGGCGCGTCATGCTGCTGCACGATCAGCAGGTCCGCCTTGTGCCGCCGCATGCGCGGATCCTTGAAGAGCACGCAAAAGGTCCTGGGCGAACGGGATTTCAGCACCCTGAGATAGGCCACGGCCCGTCGGCCTGTGGCAAGGCAGATATCGGGAAAGGGGGGAGCGAGCGGCGAGCCGGGTTTGTCCGGTGTATCCCTCGGATCGATCGGCCCCCAAGGCATCAGGAGGGCGAACAGGCGCCGCGGCGCGACACGGCGCACGACGGGCACCGCGCCCATGGCCTCGGCAAGCCCGATCAAGGGCTGCTCGTCGCCGGCCTTGCCGTCCGTCAGCACCCACACGGAGGGAGGGGCGTTCGCCGCCATCTCAGCGCTGCGGCTCCGACATCAGCCTTTGATAGGCGGAAAATTCCTTTTCCAGCATCTGCGCCGTGGTGAAGTGTGCCAGGACATGCTCTCGGCCGCGTTGCCCCATGGCTGCCAGCCGGTCGGGATGGGCGAGGGCCTCGTCGAGGGCCGTTGCCAGGGCGGCAACATCGCCGGGCGGCACGAGCCAGCCGGTTTGGCCGGGCAGGACGGTTTCGCGGCTGCCGCCATGATCGGTGGCGATGATGGGCGTGCCCATGGCCTGCGCCTCGATGGCGGCCCGGCCGAAGGCTTCGGGGTCCGTGGACGCGGATACGGCGAGGTCGGCGGCCGCGAGCACGGCCGGCACATCCCGCCGGCTTCCGGTAAACACGACCCGACCCTCAAGACCAAGGCGCGTCACATCGCGCTGCAATTCGGCGATCAGCGTGTCGAAACCGCTGCCGACGAAGGCGAGACGAACATCCGGCCGGGCGAGACGGGAGACGGCTTCCAGCAGCACGGCATGTCCCTTCCAGCGCGTGATGCGGCCGACCATCACCACCAGCGGTCCGCTTTCCGTGGCTCCCAGCTCTGCACGCAACGCCGCGCGCGTTTCGGCCGAAATGGCTGCGGGCTCGAAAAGCGAAGGCTCGACACCGCGCGGTGCGACGATCACGCGCGCTTCCGGGAAGCCATAGATCTCGACGATATGGCGGCGAATGAACTGTGAATTCGCGATGACCAGCGGCGCCCGCAACATGGCGCCATTGTAGAAGCGTTTGAGCGCATTGCCGTGGCTATAGACCCCGTGGAAGGTCGTGAGGAAGCGCACCGGCTTTCGGGCAAGACGCCGCGCCAGGAGCCCGACCCAGGCGGGCACACGGCTGCGGGCATGGATGATGTCGATGTCCTCCTGGTCGACCAGGCGGGCGATGGCGCGCGCCGCTGAAATCGCCGAGAAGAGCGATTTTCGCCCGACAGGCAGGGTGACGTGCTGCGCACCCGCCGCTTCCGCCGCCGCCACCAGCGGACCACCCGCACTTGCGATCCAGTTGGGCAAGCCAAGCGCGCCAAGATGGCCGGCCATCTCCACCGCGCTACGCTCCACGCCACCATCGCCGAGGGCGGGGAGAAGTTGCAGGACCTTCATGGTTGCAGGCCGCTTCGGGGAATTTTCAGGTGAATGCATGTTTCTTGCCACTGCTTGAATATCGGTCCATAGGAGCCATGTGGTCTCCCGCCGTAAGACAGGTGTCGTCTGCAGACCGAAGTGCGACTTTTGCCCGAGAAAAGATGAAAATGATAGTGGTCGTGACGCAGTGCTTTCCGCCGGCAATCGGTGGAATCGAGAATTTGATGGGTGGTGCGGCGAAGGCGCTCCACGCGCGCGGGCACGCTGTTGTCGTCCTTGCCGACGGGCACAAGGGACGCGTCGATGACAGCGGGCGTTTCGGATCGGTGCGCTATTTCGACGGCTGGAAGCCACTGCGCCGGTGGCGCAAGGCCAGAGCACTGCGCCATCTTCTGAGAAGCGGCGGTGTTCAGGCGGTGCTGGCCGACAGCTGGAAGAGCGTGGAAACGCTGGTGCGCAGCGGTGTGCCGACCGGCGACGCTGTCATTGTCTGTTTTGCGCACGGCAATGAGTATTCGCAGACGCCAAAAGGGTCGAAGGCGCGGCGCATTACGGATGCCCTTTTGCGTGTCGGGAAAGTTGTCGCTGTTTCGCAGTTCACGGCCGACCGGGTCAAGCGTTACCACGATTCCCAAACGATCGTCGTGCGTTCGCCGCCGGTTGAGGAACTTGTGCCGAGTTCGCCGGAGGATAGGGCTTGGGCGGAGGGCCTTTGGGCAGGTGGCCGTCCGAGACTGCTATCCCTCGCGCGCCTTGAGCCGTTGAAAGGTGTCGATCATACGATTCTGGCCCTCAATCATCTTGTGGAGCGGCATCCCGATATTCGCTACGTCGTTGCGGGTCCGGGAGATGACCTGTCTCGTCTCCAGTCCTTAGCAGCTGAAAATGGCTTTCAGAACCGGGTGGTTTTTGCAGGTCCTGTCACCGGAGGGCGCAAAACGGCGCTTTATGAAAGTGCCGACCTGTTCGTCATGCCAACCCGCCGGGTTGGTGATCGGGAGGAGGGGTTTGGGATGGTCTATTTGGAGGCCGCGCAGTGCGGTCTGCCCATCGTTGGCGGCCTCTCGGGCGGCGCTCGCGATGTGTTGCGCCATGAAGATGCGGGTATTCTTGTCGATGGGCAGGATATTGCTGCGATAGCTGCGGCTATCGCGTCGGTTGTCGACGACGACAAGCGACGTTTGACAATGTCCCAAGCCGCACGCAAGGCCGCTGCGGACGCGGATTGGTCCACGCAAATTGCGGAACTGGAGCGGGATCTCGGTGTTTCGGCAGACTAGAGACAGCCGGTTTCATCGCGAGGGATGGGATGCCGCGTGCGGGCGGCGGCATGTTTCGCAGAACTCCTATCACTGCGGGCCGATATGGTTTATGGAGTCGCGCGCGACAGGAGACGATGACGAATGCAGACGATAGCATGCATGAAATGGGGCACGAGATATCCGGCGGATTATGTCAACCGCTTGTGGTCCATGATCAAGCGCAACACGGTTCGCCCGACCCGGCTCGTTTGTTTTACAGAAGATGCCACCGGCATCGACCCGGCCGTCGCTGTTTTCCCGCTGCCGCCGATCAACATTCCCGAACGTGTCGCCTGGAGGCCGTGGCGCAAGATCTCGCTGTGGCAGGCGCCGCTGGCCGATCTGGAGGGTGATGTACTCTTCGTCGATCTCGACGTGGTGATCACCGGGCCGCTCGACGACTTTTTCGATTATGCGCCAGGCCAGTTCTGCATTGCGGAAAACTGGACGCAACTCGGTCAGGGTATCGGCAACACCTCGGTCTATCGCTGGACCGTCGGCACCAACACGCACATCTTCGACGATTTCGACCGCGACCCGGATGCCAAGGTCAACAAGCACATCATCTCGCAGCGCTACGTCTCCGCCGCTGCCCAAGGCATGACCTATTGGCCGGCCGAATGGTGCGTCAGCTTCAAGCACACGCTTTTGCCGCGCTGGCCGCTGAACTTCTTCAAGGACGTGCCGCTGCCGCCGGCGACGCGCATCGTCGCCTTTACCGGCAAGCCTGACCCGGACGAGGCCGTCATCGGCGAATGGCCGGTCACGGCGTGGTGGAAGAAGGCCTACAAGCACGTCCGGCCGACAAAGTGGATCGACGAGAACTGGCGCTAGATTTTGTTTAGCCGCATTGTCCGACGCCAATGCGATGCCGCTTTGGCTGGAAATGCTCAGCGCACGTTCTCGATATACCACTGATAGGCGCGGGAAATGCCGTCGCGCAGGTCTGTGGTCGGCTTCCAGCCCAGGCGCGCCAGCTTTTCGTTCGACATCAGCTTGCGCGGCGTGCCGTCCGGCTTTGACGGATCGGTCTCGATCCGGCCTTCGAAGCCGACGACGTCTGCGATGAGTTTCATCAGGTCGAGAATCGGGATGTCTTCGCCCGAGCCGACATTGATGTGCTCGTAGTCCTCATAGTTCTTCAGAATGAAGACGAGCGCATCGGCGCAATCGTCGCTGAACAGGAACTCGCGGCGCGGCGTGCCCGAGCCCCAGATCGTCACATGGTCGAGGCCGGCAAGCTTTGCCTCATGCGCCTTGCGGATGAGCGCCGGCACGACGTGGCTGGTCTGGAGGTCGAAATTGTCGTGCGGACCGTAGAGGTTGGTCGGCATGGCGGAGATGAAGCGGGCGCCGTGCTGCTTCATATAGGCCTGGCACAGCTTGATCCCGGCGATCTTGGCGATCGCATACCACTCGTTGGTCGGCTCCAGATCGCCGGTGAGCAGCGCGTTTTCCTTGATCGGCTGGGGCGCGAATTTCGGGTAGATGCAGCTAGAGCCGAGGAAAAGCAGCTTTTCGACACCCGCCTCGTGGGCGGATTTGATGACGTTCAGCTCCATCGTCAGGTTGCGCTGGAGGAACTCTACCGGGTTGCGATCATTGGCGAGGATGCCGCCGACCTTGGCAGCGGCCATGACCACGGCGTGCGGCCGGTGTTCTGCGAGGAAACGCTCGACATCGGACCGTTCTTCGAGATCGACCGCGTCGCGCTGGGCGAAGAGGATTTCGCAATTCTCCGCTTCCAGCCGCCTGGCAACGGCGCTGCCGACCATGCCGCGATGGCCAGCGACCCAGACGCGTTTTCCCGTGAGGTCGTACATTCAGAGCGTGCCCTTGTTCGAAAACTCTTTCTGCATGAGCTTCAGATCCTCGCGAACCATCTCGCGGGCAAGTTCATGCGCGCTCGTCTCGTGGCGCCAGCCGAGCACCGTCTCGGCCTTTTTGGGATCGCCGAGCAGAAGGTCGACCTCCGTCGGGCGGAAGTAGCGCGGGTCGATGCTGATCAGGCATTTGCCGGTTACCGCGTCAAAACCCTTCTCGTCGATGCCCTGGCCCTCCCAGCGGATGGTCATGCCCAGTTCGGCAAAACACCATTCGGCGAACTGGCGCACGGTGGTCGTGGTGCCGGTTGCCAGCACGTAGTCATCGCCTTGCGGCTGTTGCAGCATCAGCCACATGCCACGGACATATTCCTTGGCATGGCCCCAGTCGCGCTTGGCATCGAGATTGCCGAGGAAGAGCTGATCCTGCTGGCCGAGCTTGATGGCGGCGACGGCGCGGGTGATTTTTCGCGTCACGAAGGTTTCGCCGCGCAGCGGGCTTTCATGGTTGAACAGGATGCCGTTCGAGGCGTGCAGGCCATAGGCCTCGCGGTAGTTCACGACGATCCAGTAGGCGTAGAGTTTTGCCGCCGCATAAGGCGAGCGCGGATAGAACGGCGTCGTCTCGCTCTGCGGAACGTCCTGCGCCTTGCCGTAGAGTTCGGATGTGGAGGCCTGGTAGAAGCGCGTCTTTTTCTCCAGCCCCAGGATGCGGATTGCTTCCAGCATGCGCAGCGTGCCGATCGCGTCTGCGTTGGCGGTGTATTCCGGCGTCTCGAAGCTGACCTGCACATGGCTCTGGGCGGCGAGGTTGTAGATCTCGTCGGGCTGGGTCTGCTGGACGATGCGCACGAGGTTCGTCGCGTCCGTCATATCGCCGTAATGCAGGAAGAACTGCGGATCGGGCTCGTGCGGATCTTCATAGATATGCTCGATGCGCCCGGTATTGAACGAGGAGGAGCGGCGCTTGATGCCGTGCACGACATAACCCTTGTCGAGCAGCAATTGCGCGAGATAGGCGCCATCCTGACCCGTTACGCCCGTAATCAAAGCCACCGGTTTCTTGGACAAGTTTGTTCTCCAGGTAAAAGTGCAAGCGGCTTAAACCCGAACGCCCGGGTGATCAACCGCCGAATCCGGGCGGCCGATCTTATTATGCCAGCAGGCCGGCGATGCGGTTCTTCAAATGGAGCGCCTCGCGGAAGACAAAATCGCCTGCGGTCAACAGCGGATGGCCCTTGCGGGATGCGCGCTGGCTCTTCAGGACGGCCGCGCCATTGCCGCGCGCTGCCGTGCCGTTTTTGGCTACGGCGTTGGCAATCAGCGTAAGGATATTGTGGTCTTCCAGCACGCGGCGGCGCGCTTCGATAATGGCGGGCAGGCGCTTCTCGTATTCGCCGTTGTCGATCGCCGCGCGCATGATGGCGAACGCCTCGCCCGGCTTGCGGATGTCGATGGCGATAAAACTGTCGACCGGGAAATAGTCGGCGGCATTCGGCGCGCCGAAATAGAAGGGCAGCGACAGGCCGAGGAAGGGGTCGGCGAGCTTTTCGGTGAAATGATGCGGTGCGAGATGGTTCTCGATCGCCAGATGGTACTTATAGGGATCGATCGATTCAGCCTTGTCGTCGACCGGCCGGTGGCCGCGGCCGAAAACATCGAGGTCGGGCATGCGCGCGGCCATCGCCTGCGTGAAGTCGTACCGCAGCCGGTGTAGGGTGTGGCCCTGCCGCTTGGTCGAGCAGACGGTGCCGATGACTTTCGTCTTTTCCGGAAAGTGCCCGGCAATTTCATCCGCTGTCATCAGGTGCTGGCTGCCGTTGCCGTAAAACCAGCGCAGCCCCGCCTGGCTGTAGATCCGGCCGGGATGGCGCAATGCAAAGGGCTCCTGGCTCGTCACCACGTGGCCGAACTGCCGCGTATAGGCGCGGCTGTAGATCTTGATGCCGGAGGGTTCCGTCGTGAAGAGGATGGTGTTTTGCGGCGCGCAGGCGAGGTTCTCCACCCGCATCGGGCGACGTTCGCCGCCTGCCGGTGGCATGTTCTCGTAGACCGCCAGCCAGTCGTAGTCGCGCGCATCCGGATCGAAGGTGAAGGTTACGCCGTGGCGCTGCGCAAAACCGGACGAAAGCTGCCGGGCGAGCGGGCTTATGCCATGCGCCCGGTTGATCGGGCCCATGACCTTGACCACGATGGCGGCGTGACCGCCATCGGTCTGACTATTGTCTTTTTCGGACAGAATAGCGGTTCTCCCTCGAGCGGCCGCTCGCGATCACCCCCAGGTGATGGCGAGGATTTCGTAGGCCTTGGAGCCGCCGGGCGCGTTCACTTCGATCGATTCACCGACTTCCTTGCCGATCAGCGCGCGGGCGATGGGGGAGGAGATGGAAATACGGCCCTGCTTCACGTCGGCTTCCTGGTCGCCGACGATCTGATAGACCTTCTCTTCTTCGGTGTCCTCGTCGATGAGCTTGACCTTGGCGCCGAACTTGATCGTCGTGCCGGACATCTTGGAGAGATCAATGACCTCCGCGCGGGTGACAAAGTCTTCAAGTTCGCCGATGCGGCCTTCATTGTGGCTCTGGGCTTCCTTGGCGGCGTGATACTCGGCGTTTTCCG
This sequence comes from Shinella kummerowiae, assembly GCF_009827055.1. GTDB lineage: Bacteria > Pseudomonadota > Alphaproteobacteria > Rhizobiales > Rhizobiaceae > Shinella > Shinella kummerowiae. Next base: position 708,028 of record NZ_WUMK01000001.1, on the reverse strand, counting down.
ACAGGTCGCCATGGGCGCGTGCTTCGGCAATCGCCTCAATGATTCGCGGACGCTCTTCCTGCTGACGCCAGCGCAGTTCTTCCTGCAGCTTGACGAAACCGCCGTGAGTCATCGGTACCTTTTCAACCATTTTATCCCGTCCTTCAGCCCGCGCCGCGCGAACTCCCGCCCGCGCGAACGCAAAAGAAAACGGTCTCCGGAGAAGATTCCCCGGAACCGTCGAAAGCATTTGAACGATCCTTATAGCAGATTGCGTCGGCCGAAAGCCAGTTTTTTCGCCGCAGGGCAGCATCCGCCCACAATGGTTCAGGAACAATCACCTGGTGCTGTCGTTAGTTGAAGATCGCGGGAGGCGTGCATGACAATCGGCAATTCGATTCATCTGGAAGGCAGGGCCAATGCCCATCGGCGCCTGCTCGTCGAACTGATTTCGGTGGTGGCGACAATCCCCGAGGCGCGCGCGACGCTTCTCGCCATGGCGCGTGAAAACGAAACTGTTGCCGACCACGAAGAAGATCCGGGCATCGAGCCCGACGCCGCGTTTGCCGCCCAGCAGATCGCCGATGACGAGATTCGAGCGATCCTCAAGGCGGCAATGGCGCGCCTTGAAACCAAGCTATGAGGACAGGACCATGGGTGTGATGCACACGATTTCCGGGTATTTCAAGCAGCTTGCCGGCGAAGTGTCGGGCAATCAGGCGATGCACGACGAGGGGCGGCGCGAGGCCTCGCCGGCGGGCTATCAGGAGAAGGACGAGCAGGCCGTTCCGGTCGCGCCGCGCTCCGTGCCGGGTGCCGACAGTGTCGTTTCGGCCGAAACCGGCCGCGAGAAGGTCATTCATGCCGACGCCGTGCCGCAGTTTGCGGTTTCCCAGGCCGGGCGGACGAATGACGGCATTTCGAGTGCCAAGCCGCGCGTCCTTACCGGCACCGAGGCGTCTGCCCGCGACTGGTCGGTCGGGTTCGACGAGACGGCGCCGCGACAGGACATGGAGGGGCCGGTCGCCGACTACTCCGACGTCGAGCAGCTCAAGCTCTACCGCCTTGTCCCGATCGCTTCGCCGACGGATACGAATTGGCACCTCGCGCCGAACCAGGGCGAGGTGGTGGTACTGGCACGCTCGAGCGGCGACGCCCGCGTCGTGGCGGCGGAAGCCGAACTCGACTATCTCGAGATCGACGCGCTTCCCGGCGATGGCAATTCCACGACCTCGTCGAGTGCGTTCCGCAACGAGAAACTCTACACGGTCGTCGACGAGGCCGACCCGGCCTATCCCATCGAGGGGCCGCGTGGGGTCGTTGCCGGCACGGTCCGCGTCGACAATATCCGCCCCTCCGAGCTTTGAGGAGATCGCCATGACCCGCAGCCAATCCGCCCGCACGGCGGCGAAACAGCGCGACATTCAGGCCGAGGTGGCCGAGGCCGATCGCAAGGACGCGGGCGAAAAGCCGAAGGCCATGCAGGCCGGGGCGCGTCTCTATCCGGTGCCGCCGTTCCCCAGGCAGCACCAGCCGAAGCCGGGCAGCGAGGCCAAGCTGGACCCGTCGCCGATGTACGACGCCCCGTTCTACACGGGCTCGGAAAAGCTGAAGGGCAAGGTGGCGCTCATCACCGGCGGCGATTCCGGCATCGGCCGGGCGGTGGCGGTGCTTTTCGCCCGAGAGGGCGCGGATGTGGCCATCGCCCATCTGGCCGAAGGGCAGGACGCCAGGGACACGATCGCCGCGGTGGAAGCGGAGGGCCGGCGCTGCATCGCCTTTGCCGGTGATGTCAAGGACAAGGCTTTTTGCCAGCGGATGGTCGCGTGCACGGTGCAGGATCTGGGCAGGCTCGATATCCTCGTCAACAACGCCGCCTTTCAAGTCCATGCCAAGGACATTCTCGATCTCTCGGAAGAACATTTCGACGAGACGCTGAAGACCAATCTCTACGGCTATTTCTTCATGGCGCAGGCGGCGGTGCCGCATATGAAGCCTGGATCGGCGATCATCAATACCGGGTCGGTCACCGGTCTGGAGGGCTCGAAGGCGCTGCTCGACTATTCGATGACCAAGGGCGGCATCCACGCCTTCACGCGCTCGCTGGCGGGCCAGCTTGTGCCACGCGGCATCCGCGTCAACGCGGTGGCGCCGGGGCCGGTCTGGACGCCGCTCAATCCGTCCGACAAGGAGGCCGAAGATGTCGCGACATTCGGTGCCGATACACCGATGAAGCGTCCCGCGCAGCCGGAAGAGCTGGCGCCCGCCTATGTCTTTCTCGCCTCGCCACAGTGCTCCAGTTACATCACGGGTGAAGTGCTTCCCATTGTCGGCGGCTATTAAGCTGCCGGCAAAACATCATTTTCGTTGACCAAGCGATGAAGAACATATAGTGAACAAATATGAAGAAATCGCTCCAGCAACGCTTGGCCGTCCTGTCGGATGCCGCCAAATACGATGCCTCCTGCGCGTCAAGCGGAACGGTAAAGCGTGATTCCGTAACGTCCGGCGGACTCGGCTCGACGGAAGGGGCCGGTATCTGCCACGCCTATGCGCCGGATGGGCGATGCATTTCGCTCCTGAAGATCCTGCTCACCAACTTCTGCATCTTCGATTGCGCCTATTGCATCAACCGCTCCTCCAGCAATGTGGAGCGCGCCCGGTTCACGCCGGAGGAGGTGGTTTGGCTGATGCTGGAATTCTACCGGCGCAACTATATCGAGGGGCTGTTCCTGTCTTCCGGCATTATCCGCTCGCCGGACCACACGATGGGCGAGATGGTGCGCGTGGCGCGGGAGCTGCGCACCACCCACGGCTTTCGTGGCTATATCCATCTGAAGTCCATTCCCGATGCGGCACCGGAACTGATAGAGGAGGCGGGGCTTTACGCCGATCGCCTCTCGCTCAACATCGAATTGCCGACGGATGCGGGCATCAGCCGGTTCGCGCCGGAAAAGCGGCCGTCGGGCATTCGCCGCGCCATGGGGGACCTGCGCCGGAAGATTGAGGCGGCCGACGATCCGACCTTGCAGACGAAAAAGCGCAAGCGCTTCGTGCCGGGCGGGCAGAGCACACAGATGATTGTTGGCGCCGATGGTGCGGACGATGCGACCATTCTGAAGACCAGTGCGCGGCTCTATGGCAGCTATGGACTGAAGCGCGTCTATTATTCGGCCTTCAGTCCCATTCCGGATGCGTCCCGCATTCTGCCGCTGATCAAACCGCCGCTGGTGCGCGAGCATCGTCTTTATCAGGCGGACTGGCTTTATCGGTTCTACGGCTTCGGCGTGGACGAAATCACCGCATCGACCGGCGGCATGCTGGATCTCGACATGGATCCGAAACTTGCCTGGGCGCTGGCAAACCGGCACGCCTTTCCCGTGGATGTCAATCGCGCGGAGCGGGAGACGCTGCTGCGCGTTCCGGGCCTTGGCACCAAGACGGTCGATGCCATTGTCTCCAGCCGCCGGTTCCGTCGTCTGCGGTTGGAGGATCTCGCCCGGCTCGGCGTATCGCTGCGCAAGGTGCGTGCCTTCATCGAGGCGGATGGCTGGACGCCGCGGCGGCTTGCCGATCGCGCGGATCTGAAGACGCTGTTCGCCCGCAAGCCGGAACAGCTTTCCCTGCTCTGATGTACACGATCCCTCTTCTTGGCCGGGGCGATTTTTCCGAATGGCGGGATGCAGCACGTATGCTCGCGACCGCCGGCGTTTCGCCGCGCGAGGCGGATTGGCGCGTCTACGGTCTGGAGGAGGAGCTCTTTGAAGCCGTCGTGCCGCCGCCATTGCCGAAAGCGGATGGCATCGCGCCGCCGCTCACCGTACCGCCCGGTTTCCTGCCGCTGGCCGAAGCCGTGGTCTGCCATACGGAGCCGGGTCGGTATCATCTGCTCTATCGCCTGCTGTGGCGCCTGCAATCGGACCGTCGCCTGCTGGAGCTGGCGGCCGACAAGGACGTGGCCTGGGCGCGGCTCCTCGCCAAGAACGTTCACCGCGACAGCCACAAGATGACGGCCTTCGTGCGTTTCAAGGAAATCGCCGGTGTGGCGGAGGGGCGGCGCCGGTTCTTTGCCTGGTTCGAGCCAACGCATTTCATCGTCGCCCGCACCGCGCCCTTCTTCCGCCGGCGCTTTGCCGACATGGACTGGATTATCGCCACGCCCATGGGGACGGCAAGCTGGGATGGCGAGAGCCTGATCTTCGATGTGCGGCCCGCCGAAAACCCCGGCCACGGCGACCCGACGGATGAACTCTGGCGCACCTATTATTCGAGCATATTCAACCCCGCACGGCTGAAGTTGAAGGCCATGCAGACAGAAATGCCGAAGAAATACTGGCGCAACCTGCCGGAGGCCGACCTCATTCCAGAGATGATCGCCAATGCCGAGGCCAATGTGCGGGCCATGGCAGAACGGGCGGCCAGCGACCCGCCGCTGTTCCATTACCGGCTTCAGGACGCGGCTCATGCGGAGCCGCAACTCGTTCCCGTCAGCCCCGGTACGATCGCGGCGCTGCGCGAAGAGGCACGCCACTGCACGCGCTGCCCGCTGCATTGCACGGCGACACAGACCGTCTTCGGCGAAGGGCCGCAGGATGCACGCGTCATGATGGTCGGCGAACAGCCGGGCGACCAGGAGGATCTGGCCGGCCGCCCGTTCGTCGGCCCGGCCGGCAAGGTCTTCGATGCGGTGCTGAAAGAGGCGGATATCGCCCGGGACGGCCTTTATCTCACCAATGCGGTCAAACATTTCAAATATGAGCCGCGCGGCAAGCGGCGTATTCACCAGAAGCCGGACCGGGGAGATATCGAACATTGCCGCTGGTGGCTGGCGAAGGAAGTCGAACTCGTCAAGCCGCGCCTGATCGTGGCGCTCGGTGCCACTGCCGTCTTCGCGCTGAGCGGGGAACAGAAACCGCTCAGCCAGCTCCGCGGCAAGCCGATCACCATGGAGCGCAACATCGTGCTCTACCCGACCATCCACCCTTCCTATCTGCTGCGCCTGCCGGATGAAGCCGCGCGCAAACGTCAGCACGCCCTCTTTGTCGAGGACATGCAGCTGATCAAGCATCTGGGCGAGACCCTTGCTGCCCAACAATGAAAAGAGCCGGGCGACAGCGTCGCCCGGCTCTTTTTATACGTCGATCGGCATGTAGCCTCAGAAATACGACTGCAGCGGCCGCACTTCCAACTGGCCCTGCTTGAGCGCCCTGATCGCCTGGGCGGCGGCGAGTGCGCCGGCCATGGTCGTGTAGTACGGCACCTTCTGCATCAGCGCGGCGCGGCGGAGCGACTTCGAGTCGGAGATCGCCTTGTTGCCGTCCGTCGTGTTGATGACGAGGCTGACCTGGCGGTTGCGGATGGCGTCCTCCACATGCGGGCGGCCTTCCTGCACCTTGTTGATCTTGATCGCCTCGATGCCCTTTTCTGCGAGGAAGCGGGCGGTGCCGGAGGTTGCCATCACCTTGAAGCCGATGCCGGTCAGGATGTTGATGGCGGGCAGCACGCGTTCCTTGTCCTCATCGCGCACCGACACGAAGACCGTGCCTTCACGCGGCAGGTCGACGCCGGCACCGAGCTGCGACTTGGCGAAGGCCAGCGCGAAATCCGTGTCGAGGCCGATGACCTCGCCGGTGGAGCGCATTTCCGGGCCGAGCAGGGTATCGACGCCCGGGAAACGGGCGAAGGGGAAGACGGCTTCCTTGACGGCGATGTGCTTGAGGTTGCGCGGGTCCGGCTTTTCGCCATAGGCGGCGATCGCCACATCGAGGCTCTCGCCCGCCATGACGCGGGCGGCGATCTTGGCGATCGGCGCGCCGATGGTCTTTGCCACGAAGGGAACGGTGCGCGAGGCGCGCGGGTTCACTTCGAGCACGTAGATCGTGCCGTCCTTGATGGCGTACTGCACGTTCATCAGGCCGCCGACATTCAACGCCTTTGCCAGAGCTTTCGTCTGGCGCTCCAGTTCGTCGACGGTCTCGTTGGACAGCGTGTGGACCGGCAGCGAGCAGGCCGAGTCGCCCGAATGGATGCCGGCTTCCTCGATGTGCTCCATGATGCCCGAGACGAAGACGTCCTTGCCGTCGCAGAGCGCGTCGACATCGACTTCCACCGCGTTCGACAGGTAGCTGTCGAAGAGCAGTGGGTTCTTGCCGAGCAGGGTGTTGATCTGGCCGGTCTTGTCGTTCGGGTAACGCTGCTTGATGTCCTCAGGCACGAGGCCCGGAACGGTGTCGAGCAGGTAGGTCTGCAGCATCGATTCCGAATGGATGATCTGCATGGCGCGGCCGCCGAGCACGTAGGACGGGCGCACGACGAGCGGGAAACCGATCTCTGCTGCCACGAGGCGGGCCTGCTCGACCGAATAGGCGATGCCATTGTTCGGCTGGGCGAGGTCGAGCTTCTGGAGCAGCTTCTGGAAGCGGTCACGGTCTTCGGCAAGGTCGATCATGTCGGGCGCGGTGCCGAGGATCGGGATGCCGTTCTTTTCCAGCGCTTCGGCAAGCTTCAGCGGCGTCTGGCCGCCGAACTGCACGATGACGCCGACAACTTCGCCGTTGGTCTGCTCGGCTTTCAGAATCTCGATGACATCTTCGGCCGTCAGCGGTTCGAAATAGAGGCGGTCGGAGGTGTCGTAGTCGGTCGAGACGGTTTCCGGGTTGCAGTTGACCATGATCGCTTCATAGCCGGCATCCTTCAGCGCGAAGGCGGCGTGGCAGCAGCAATAGTCGAACTCGATGCCCTGGCCGATGCGGTTCGGGCCGCCACCGAGGATGACGACCTTCTTGCGGTCGGAAATGCCGGCTTCCGAGCGGGTGCTACCGGCAAACGGCGTTTCATAGGTCGAATACATATAGGCGGTCGGCGAGGCGAATTCGGCAGCGCAGGTATCGATGCGCTTGAAGACCGGGCGCACGTCGAGACTGTTGCGCAGTTCGGCGACCTCCTTCGGGCGCTTGGCCGAAAGGGTGGCAAGGCGCGCGTCGGAGAAGCCCATGGCCTTCAGCATGCGCAGGTTTTCGGCATCCTGCGGCAGGCCGTGCTCGCGGATGCGGGCCTCCATGTCGACGATGGCCTTGAACTGCTCAAGGAACCACGGGTCGATCTTCGAGCCCTCATGCGCCTCTTCCACCGAAAGGCCGAGGCGCAGCGCCTGGGCGACCATGCGCAGGCGGTCCGGCGTCGGCGTGGAGATGGCGGCGCGAATGGCGTTCTTGTCGTTGCCGTCGCCGAGGCCGGGGATTTCGATCTCGTCGAGGCCGGTCAGGCCCGTTTCGAGGCCGCGCAGCGCCTTTTGCAGCGATTCGGCAAAGGTGCGCCCGATCGCCATCACTTCACCCACCGACTTCATGGCGGTCGTCAGCGTCGGCTCGGCGCCGGGGAACTTTTCGAAGGCGAAACGCGGGATCTTCGTCACCACGTAGTCGATCGACGGTTCGAACGAGGCCGGCGTTGCGCCGCCGGTGATGTCGTTCTCCAGCTCGTCGAGCGTATAGCCGATGGCAAGCTTGGCGGCGATCTTGGCGATCGGGAAGCCGGTCGCCTTGGAGGCCAGAGCAGACGAGCGCGAAACACGCGGGTTCATCTCGATGACGACCAGGCGGCCGTTTTCAGGGTTGACGGCGAACTGCACGTTCGAGCCGCCGGTCTCCACGCCGATCTCGCGCAGCACCGCGATCGAGGCGTTGCGCATGATCTGATATTCTTTGTCGGTCAGCGTGAGGGCAGGGGCGACCGTAATGGAGTCGCCCGTATGCACGCCCATCGGATCGATATTCTCGATGGAGCAGATGATGATGCAGTTGTCCGCCGTGTCGCGGACCACTTCCATCTCGTACTCCTTCCAGCCGAGCACCGATTCTTCGATCAGCACTTCCGTGGTCGGCGAGGCGTCGAGGCCGGAATTGACGATCTCGAAGAATTCCGAGCGGTTGTAGGCGATGCCGCCGCCGGTGCCGCCGAGCGTGAAGGAGGGGCGGATGATGGCGGGCAGGCCGATGACGTCGAGCGCCTGCGCGCCGATCGCCATGGCGTGGCTCATGTAGCGCTGCTTGCGGTCGGTCTCGCCGAGGTTCCACTGGTTTTCAAGTTCGTCCAGCGCCTTGTCGAGTGCATCGCCGGACAGTTCGCCCTTCAGCTTGGCGCGCTCGGCCTCGTGAACCTTGCGGTCCTGGTCCTTGATCTCGGTGGCGTTGGCGAGCAGCGACTTCGGCGTTTCAAGCCCGATGCGGGCCATCGCCTCGCGGAACAGCGCGCGGTCTTCGGCCATGTCGATGGCGGCGGGCTTGGCGCCGATCATCTCGACATTGTAGCGGTCGAGTACGCCCATGCGCTTGAGGGAAAGCGCGGTGTTGAGCGCCGTCTGGCCGCCCATGGTCGGCAGCAGCGCGTCCGGGCGTTCCTTGGCGATGATCTTCGCCACGACTTCAGGCGTGATCGGCTCGACATAGGTCGCGTCGGCAAGACCCGGATCGGTCATGATCGTCGCCGGGTTGGAGTTGACGAGGATGACGCGGTAGCCTTCCTCCTTCAGCGCCTTGCAGGCCTGGGTGCCGGAATAGTCGAATTCGCAGGCCTGCCCGATGACGATCGGCCCTGCGCCGATGATGAGGATCGATTTCAAATCTTGGCGCTTGGGCATCTCTCTATCCGTTCTCTTCGCTTCGGCCGCGTGCGCGGAAAAACCGGCCATGGCGATGGGTTCACCGGGCCGGGCGCGCAAAAATGGTCTTTCAAGGCTAGAAGCGGCTTATAGGCAAATGCGTGGGCGAGCGGAACCCCGAAAATGGCCCCATCGACAGGAAAAGTCAGGGATGCAGACTGTCCTGCCGTCGGCAAGGCGGCAATGTCCAGAATAGTCTTGTACATGCCGACAAATTTCGTCTTCCTGAGCGGAGAATCGGACGCGCGGGGAAAACGCCAATGCGGGTCGATTTGGGGAGTTTAAACGATGCTGCCGCAGGAAACCGATGTGCTGATCGTCGGGGCGGGCCCAAGCGGCCTTGCGCTCGCCGTCACCCTGCAACAGGCGGGCATCCGTCCCGTCATCGTCGACCGGCTGGCCGTCGGCGAGAACACCTCTCGCGCCGCCGTCATTCATGCGCATACGCTCGAAGTGCTGGAGCGCATCGGCGTGACTGACGAATTGGAGGCGCGGGGCCTTGTGCTCACCCGTTTTGCCTTGCGCGATCATGACAAGGCGCTGCTGGAACTCGACTTCTCCATGCTGCCCTCGCGCTACGCGCAGATTCTCATGGTCCCGCAGGACGAGACAGAAGCGATCCTTGCCGAGCGGCTGGTGAGCCTTGGCGGCCATGTCGAGCGTGGTGTGTCCGCAACGGTGATCGAGCCCGATCCGAACGGCGCAACGGTGCATCTCGAAACACCGGATGGCTCGAGAACCATCCGTGCGCGTTACGTTGTCGGCGGCGACGGCATACACAGCGTGGTGCGCAGTGCCGCCGGCATCACCTTCGACGGTGAGACCTACGAGCAGTCCTTCGTGCTCGCCGACGTGCATATGGACTGGGGCTTGGGCGACGAGGTGACGGTGTTCTTTTCGCCGGAGGGCATGGGTGTCGTCGCGCCACTGCCCGGCCATCGCTATCGTATCGTCGCGCCGGTCGAGGCGGCGCCGGAAGCGCCCGACGCCGCCTTCGTGCAGGCGCTTCTCGATGCGCGCGGCCCGCGGCAGAATCCGGGTCGCGTGCGCGATGTCATCTGGAGTTCGCGTTTCCGCGTGCACCACCGTGTCGCCGCGCGCTATCGCTCGGGTCCGTTGTTCATCATGGGGGATGCGGCCCATGTGCACAGCCCGGCCGGTGGGCAGGGCATGAACACCGGGCTTGTCGATGCCGTTGTTCTCGGGCAATTGCTTGCCGATGTCGTGCTTGGCAAGGCGCCGGAGGCGAGGCTGGACCTCTACGAAGAGAAGCGCCGCCCCGCCGCCGCCGAGGTGCTGGAACTGGCGAGCCGCCTGACGACGATCGCGACCATGCGCAGTTCGCTTGGCCGGATCGGGCGTAACATTGTCCTGCGTGTGCTCGATGCTTCGCCGGTCTTTCGGCGAAAACTTGCCCTCAATGTGTCGGGCCTCGCCCGCAAGGGGCTGGGCATGGTTCCTCCGCGATAGGTGTTGCGCGGCCGCCCCTCATCTCCCTGCCAGGACCCTTTCCCTGCAAGCAGGGAGAAGGGGCAGAACGGCGAGGCTTTCCCTCCTCGCCCCGCTTGCGGGCAGAGGATGCCGGCAGGCGGGTGAGGGGCAATGCTCCCGCTCAATCCGTCGCCAATATGCCCGGCAGTTCCTGCAAGATGCTGTCCCTTGCCCGCAGGCTCGTGCGCGGTTCCTGCTTCTTCTCGTCCTGCACCAGCCGCGCGAAGACGACGGTGCGTTCCTCGCGGCGTGCCCATCCGACATACCAGCCCCACGGCTTGTTGTAGTCGAAATTGCCGTCCGCCTTGCGCGGATAGGCCATGCCGGTCTTGCCCTGTGCGCCCCAGTCGTCGGCGATGTCACGGCGCTCGACGATTGCCATGGCCGCATCCATCGCTTCGGCGGAGACCGGCAGTTCGTGGTTCACTAGCTTCTTGAGGAATTCGATCTGCTCGCGCGGCGAGATTTGCAGCGAGGAGGCGATCCAGGCCCGTTCCAGGCCATTGTTCTTGCCGGGATCGCCCGTCATGTCGGCATTGCCGTAGCCGAAAGCGTCGGCATAGTCACGCAACTGTTCGTAGCCGAGAAACTCAGTGATGCGCTGCGAGAACCAGACGACGGAGAATTCCATCCAGCGTTTCGGTGTCGTCGGCTGGCGCCAGGCATCGCCGCCCCAGTCCGGATAGCCCTTCATGAAGGGCAGCGCCGGCTCGTTTGCATCTTCCAGATAGCCGGAATCGTAGCCCATCACGGCAAGCGGCACCTTGAACGTTGACGCAGGGGTGACACGGCTTGCGCAATCGCCCTTTTCCAGAATGACCTCGTTGCTTGCCGCATCGGCAACGATCGTACAAATAATGCGGGCTTGCGCGGGCGCACTGACGCCAGCGGCGAGCAGGGCGCTGGCCGCGAATAGACGAATATCCATCACGTTTTCCTTGAATTCCGAATGGCTTGCGCATTCTGGATAGCAATGCTTTGACGAACTGACAAAAGATCAATACTGGTCTCAGCCATTAGGAAAACTGGGGCATTGCCATGGTTCGGCCTTATCTGCCGCTAAACGCCTTTCGCGCTTTCGAGGCCTCCGCCCGGCATCTCAGCTTCACGCGCGCGGCGATCGAGCTGAATGTCACGCAGGCGGCTGTCAGCCATCAGGTGAAGAGCCTGGAGGAGCAGCTCGGCGTCATCCTGTTCAAACGCCTGCCGCGCGGGCTGATGATCACGGCCGAGGGCGAAAGCCTGCTGCCGGTGCTGCGCGACAGCTTTGATCGCATGGCGGATGCCGTGGAGCGTTTTCGCGGCGGGCATGTGCGGGAAATCCTGACGGTCGGCGCCGTCGGCACCTTCGCCGTCGGCTGGCTGCTGCCGCGTCTCGCCAGCTTCCGCGAGCGCCATCCGTTCGTGGAGGTGCGGTTGTCCACCAACAACAACCGCGTTGACCTCGCCGCCGAGGGGCTGGACTTCGCCATCCGCTTCGGCGCCGGCGCCTGGCACGGCACGGATGCCTTCCGGCTTTTCGACGCGCCGCTCTCTGTTCTCGCCACGCCCCCGGTCGCGCGGGATTTGAACACGCCTGAAGACCTGCTCGGCCTGACGCTGCTGCGCTCCTACCGCCGCGACGAATGGACCCGCTGGTTCGAGGCGGCCGGCCTGCCGCGCACCCCGCCCCCGCAGAACGCCATCGTCTTCGATACGTCACTGGCGATGATGGAGGCGGTGCTGCAGGGCGCGGGCGTGGGTCTTGCGCCGCCCTTGATGTTTTCCCGGCTGCTGTCGGCCGGTGCCGTCGTGCAACCGTTCAAGACAAGTGTCGTGCTCGGCAGCTACTGGCTCACGCGCCTGCAATCGCGCAGCGCCACCCCTGCCATGTCCGCCTTTGCCAACTGGCTTCAGGAGACGGTGGCGGAGGAGGGGCTGGGCTAGAGCATTTCCGCTTTTCTTCGAACCGCGAAAACGCTCTACCTCTTCGTTTTTACGCAATTGCGGACGCAAAACCGCTGCGCACTTTTGCTGGACTTGCTCCGGCGCCCGTCATGTCAGGTTGCGGCGCCGCTCCAGTTCAGCGTCGGTCGGTGTGTCGAACTCGAAGGAGCCGGTGGTGACGTCGCCGGCGCGGGCATATTTGCTCATGACGACGCCTGAATCGCTCGTGCGCGATTCGACGAGCGTCAGCGCGCGTGGGAAAGAAGCGTCGCCGAACAGCCGCTTGCCCTTGCCCAGGATGACCGGGAAGACGGAGACGTGGATCTCGTCGACGAGGTCGTTTTCGAACAGCGCCTTGAGGAATTCCGTGGAACCCTGCGTCAGGAGGTCCGGACCATCCTCGCTCTTCAATGCCTTCACGGCCGCGATTGCATCGGCGCCGAGCAGATGACTGTTCTGCCAGCTGGTCTTGAAGGCCGGATTGCGGGTCGCGACATATTTGTTGATGCGGTCGAAGAGCGGGCCGATCGGGTCGTCCTTTGCCGCATAGGGCCAGTGGGCGGCGAAGATATCGTAGGTCTTGCGGCCCAGCAGCAGGTCGAACGGCCTCGAAAAGAGTTCGCCGATGAACGCACCCATCTTCTCGTCGAAAAGGGGCGCGACCCAGCCGCCGAATTTGAAGCCGCCGATGGGGTCCTCCTCGGGCCCGCCCGGCGCCTGCATGACGCCGTCGAGACTGACGAAGGCGCCGACAATGATCTTTCTCATGGGTTTTCTCCTGGCCGTTTGTTGGACTGATACCTAGAGACGAACGGGGCATCTGCCAGCCGACAGCCGCTCGAAAATTCTTTGTCCTAACCCCAGCGGTTGCGCACCGCCTCGGTGCGGCTGCGGCTCACGGGGATTTCCTGCCCGTCCTTCAAGACGACCGTCAGCCTACCGTCGCCGCGCAGCAATTTTTCCACATGGCTGTCGGCAACGAAATGCGAGCGGTGCACCTGCAGCCCCGGCGTGCCGCCGAGTTCTTCCAGGGCATCGGAAAAGCGCAGCAGGATCAGCTCACGCCCGCGGCTGGTCATGACGTCGGTATAGTGATCCGCGACGGTCATATGCAGGATCGGCCCGCGGTTTTCCGGCTTCAGGCGCCGCAACAGAACGACCTCGGCCCGGTCTTCCGCCGTGGGTTCAGGCGCGGGCGAGAGCGCGTCCGCCGCCTTGTTGCTCATCGTCATGAAGGTGAGGCCGCAGAACAGGGCGGAGAGGACAAGGCCGCTGGCGATGCTTTCGGCCAGGGTCGAGACCGTCACCGCGCCGCCAAAGGTCGCAAGACTGATCGCCTTCGTCGCCAGCCCCACCGGCACTCCCGCCACAAGCGTGCCAAGCGCCATGCGGCCGGCGAGGCTGGGGACGCGATGCAGAAGAAGCATGTTCACCAGCACCAGGGCGGTGACAGCGATGCTCCAGGCGACGGCGTGCAACACCAGCCAGAAGCCGAGGCGCGGCACGGTGGCCAGCCGCTCCGCGGTGCCATAGGGGCCGGTCACCCAGAAGATCAGCACGACCGCGCCAAAGGTCGCCCAGAACCGCGGCGAGCGCAGAAACACCTGCAGTTCACGAAGCGCGGATTGCAGGAGGGGGCGTTTCACGAAGTTTTCCGTCCGTTCGGGCCAAAGCGTTTGAGGCGATCCGATCAATGGCGGAAGACGGGGCCGATTTCAACCGTGCCCGGAACCCGCCATGACCATCGAACCGCTTCTCAACGCTCCCATTGCCGTGCAATTCCATGTCGCGACGGTGCTGCCCGCCGCCGTGCTCGGGGCCGTGCTGCTCGCGCGCCGGAAGGGAACGCCCGCCCATCGCCTGCTGGGGAAAATCTGGCTGGTGCTGATGGTCGTGACGAGTTTTTCAACCTTCTTCATCCATGACCTGAAGACGGTCGGAAACTTCAGTCCGATCCATCTTCTCTCTATCTATGTCATCGTCGGCAGCATCCCCGCGATCCGCGCCGCGCGCCGCGGCGATATCCGCGCGCACCGGGCGCAAGTCGCCGGCATGTATTTCGGCGGCATCGTCGTGGCGGGGCTGTTCACCCTGGTGCCACACCGCGTGATGGGGGCGATCATTTTCGATGGCGCATCAGGTTTCGTCAGCGGAGTCGCCGCCGCTCTCGTCTGCGTCCTGCTGGTCGCAGCCGGTGCGCTTGCGATCCGCGAAGCCGGCTGGCTGGAGCGTTTCGAAACATTCCGGCGGCGCTGAGCGAAGAGGTACCGGTTAAATTGCCACATGGCGGATTGATCGGTCCCGTCTTTCTGCTTTCTTTACCTGTTTGCGCCTTCATGGAAACGGTTTGTCGAGACGCCGCCGGGGCAGGAATGAGCATCGCACGCGCACGTATTGTTCTGTTCGCCTTCGTGGGGCTCGCCTATGTCGTGGCGTTTCCAATCGTCTGGCTGCAAGGCATGGCGGTCGACTACGGTTCCTTCGGCGTGCTGCTGAAAGCGATCGTGTTGCCGGCGGCGGCCGGCATTCTCTACGCCATGTTTCGCCGCATGGAACCGATGCGCGTGGCGCTGGAAGCGATCCTCTGCGGCTTTCTTTTGATGATTCCGATTGGTCTGTGCAGCTACGCGGCCGTTGGCGCGAACTTTCCCTTGGCAGACGATGCACTCACTCAGATGGACAAGGCGCTCGGATTCGACTGGCGAACCTTCGTCGGCTTGGTTGACGCTCGTCCTGTATTCGCTACGGTCCTGGAATATGCCTATCAAAGCTTCACGCCGCAGCTTTTCCTGACACCGGTCTTTCTCGTGTTTGGCGGCAAACATGTCCGGGCCTATGCCATGGTTGCGGCCTATGGCCTGCTTTGTTTTGCGGCTTGCCTGATTTCCGTCTGGTTCCCGGCCATCGGTGCCTATGCTGCCTACGATATGTCCGCACTAGGCCTCAACAACATCGACACCTATTTCGGCTTTGCGTTTCTCGAACAGTTCAACGGTGTTCGCGGCGATCCGAGTTTTGCCTTCTCGCTGACGGAGATGATGGGCATTCTGACATTTCCCTCTGTGCATGCGGGCGTTGCGGTGATCTGTGCCTGGGCGTTGTGGGAGGTCCGACGCCTCAGATATCCGTTCCTCGTGCTCAATCTCTCTATGGGCATTTCTGCCATTACGCATGGTGGGCACTATCTCGTTGATGTCATTGCCGGCATCGGCGTCGCGGCGGTCGCGATTGCTCTCGTCACGGCCGTGTTCAGGCTCTCTCCCGGGCAAGGAGCGAACGAAGCGGCGGCGGCAACAGCGGCTTAGACTGTTGCCGCCATTGAATTTATAATGGTCCCTGTTATCTGAGGAAGCTGAGGGCACTTTTGTCCGCAGGAACGCCCAGAGGGTGAACGGGAGATCTCGCAATGGAATGGAAAGGTCGTCGGCAGTCGAGCAACATCGAGGACCAGCGCGGCGCCGGGCCTTCGGCAGGCGGAAGCAATCCGTTCGGTCGTGGTAATGGCGGTTTCCGCATTCCGATGGGCGGACGTCGCGCCGGCGGCGGCATGAGCATCGGCACGATCATCTTCCTCGTCGTCATCTATTTCGTTTTTAAGATGATGGGCATCGACCTGTTGCAGGTAATGGGCGAGGGCGGCGGCGGGCAGGTCAGCATGCCGGGCTTCGAGCAGACCGAAAGCGCCAGCCGGCGAACGTCGCCGCAGGAAGAAGAAACCAAGGCCTTCATGTCGACGGTGCTTGCCGAGACGGAAGACACCTGGAACGGCATCTTCCAGTCGGCCGGTGAAAAATACGAGGAGCCGAAGATGGTGCTCTTCTCGGGCTCTGTGCAGTCGGCCTGCGGCTTTGCCTCGGCGGCCTCCGGCCCGTTCTATTGCCCGGGCGACCGCAAGGTCTATCTCGACATGAGCTTCTTCGATGAGCTCGCCAACAAGTTCGATGCGGCCGGCGACTTCGCCCAGGCCTATGTCGTCGCGCACGAGGTCGGCCATCACGTGCAGAACCTCACCGGCGTGCTGCCGCGCTTCAACCAGCAGCGCCAGCGCATGAGCGAGGTGGAAGCCAACCAGATGTCGATCCGCGTCGAGCTTCAGGCCGATTGCTACGCCGGCATCTGGGGCAAGTACACGCAGCAGAAGGGCTTGCTCGAGAGCGGCGATCTGGATGAAGCGCTGAACGCCGCGACCCAGATCGGCGACGACACGTTGCAGAAGCGCATGCAGGGTTATGTGGTGCCGGAAAGCTTCAACCACGGCACGTCCGATCAGCGCCGTCGCTGGTTCAAGCGAGGCTTCGACACGGGCCGCGTCGATGCCTGCGATACGTTCAAGGGCGATGTCTGATCCGTTGCTCCGGTGCAATGAAACCAAAACCCCAGCCGCTACCGTCATCCTCGGGCTTGACCCGAGGATCCATCAACGCCCGTGGCGTGGATGGTCGGGTCAAGCCCGACCATGACGAAAGAGAGGTTGGTCTTATATCCATTGCAACGGAGTGAGGCGGATCACGTCCGTTTTTCGCTGTCCATATGGACGAGCTGGGCGGCCGGGTAACGTTCGCCGGCGGCCGCGTCCTTTGGCATAGCGGCCTCCATGGCGGCAAGATCCGTTTCGCTGAGCGTGACCTGTTGCGACCCCAGCGCCTCCACCAACCGGTCGCGGCGGCGTGCACCGACCAGCGGCACGATGTCCGCGCCCTGTGCCGCCACCCAGGCGATGGCGAGTTGGGCGACGCTTGCACCTTTCTCCTCCGCCACGCGGCGCAGCGCCTCAACCAGGGCGAGATTGCGGTCGACATTGCCCTCCTGGAAGCGCGGGCTCATGGTGCGGAAATCGCCGCCGGCGGTTGCACCCTTCTGCCAATGGCCGCTGATCAGGCCGCGTGACAGCACGCCATAGGCGGTGACGGGAATGCCGAGGGCCCGGCAGGTCGGCAGGATGTCGTCCTCGATGCCGCGGGAGATCAGCGAGTACTCGATCTGCAAATCCGAGATCGGATGTATGGCGGCCGCGCGGCGGATCGTTTCCGAGCCGACTTCCGAAAGCCCGATATGGCGGATATAACCGGCCTTCACGAGGTCGGCGAGGGCGCCGATGGTTTCCTCGATCGGCACGTTCGGATCGAGACGGGACGGCCGATAGATGTCGATATGGTCGGTGCCGAGCCGTTGCAGGGAATAGGCGAGAAAGTTCCGGATCGCCGCAGGGCGGGAATCATAGCCGCTCCATATGCCGTCCGGTCCGCGCAACGCACCGAACTTCACGCTCAGCACCACATCCTCGCGGCGGCGCTCCTTCAGCGCCTCGGCGATCAGCATCTCGTTGTGGCCCATGCCGTAGAAATCACCGGTATCGAGCAGGTTGATGCCGGCGTCCAATGCGGCGTGGATGGTGGCGATGCTTTCTGCCCGGTCGGCCGGGCCATACATGCCGGACATGCCCATGCAGCCAAGCCCGAGTGTGGAAACGGTGGGGCCGGTTTTGCCGAGGGTTACGGTTTTCATGGCGTCTCTCCTGTGATCTGCCTTCTGGTCGACGCTCTTTTACCGCGTCCGGCTTTGTGCGATAATCCGGCCTCTGCTTGACAAGCCGTGCGGATATCCGAACAATGAGTTCCATTCCCCTTGCCGATCTCGACGCCTTTGTCGCGATCGCCCGCGTGAAAAGTTTTCGCGCTGCGGCAAAACTGCGCGGCGTCTCCGCCTCGACACTGTCCGAGGCCATGCGGCGGCTGGAGGCGCGGCTCGACCTTCGCCTGTTCAACCGCACGACGCGCAGCGTGACCCTGACGGATGCCGGCGAGCGTCTGCTCGAACGGCTGGCGCCGGCGCTGTCCGAGGTCGAGGCGGCGATCGATGGCGTCAATAGCCTTCGCGACCGCCCGGTTGGCCGGCTGCGGCTCAACGTGCCGGGCATTGTTGCCCGCTTCGTGCTGCCGCCGATCGTCACGCCCTTTCTCAAGGCCTATCCGGGCATCACGCTGGAAGTCGCCTCCAACGATGCGCTGGTGGATGTGCTGGCCGCGGGTTTCGACGCCGGGATACGTTATGAAGAAGCGCTGCACCAGGATATGATCGCCGTGCCGATCGGCCCGCGCCGCCAGCGTTTTGTGGTGGCGGCCGCGCCCTCCTATCTTGCCGAACACGGCGTGCCGGAACATCCGCGCGACCTGATGCAGCATCGCTGCATCCTGCACCGCTTCGCAAGCGGCCGCGTCCTGACCTGGCTGTTCGAGCGGGGAGAGGAGAGGGTGTCGATCACGCCGCCGGCCTGCCTGATCTCGGAATCGAACGAGGTCGAGCAGCATGCGGCCGTCGCCGGTCTTGGCATCGTCTGCACGTTTGAGGAATTCTTGGCGCCCGGCCTTGCCTCCGGTGCGCTGCAGGTGGTGATGCCGGACTGGATCCAGACGTTCTCCGGTCCCTTCCTCTATTATCCGAGCCGCACCCTGATGCCCGTTCCGTTGCGCGCCTTCGTGGATTTCGTGAAGGCAAACCCCTGGGTCGAGTGACATGTGGGATCAGCAAAATGTATCGGATTCATCAAAAAGTTTCCGATGTTCACGGATTGTTTCGCGTAGAAAAGTGAAATAGAACTCTCTGCCTGACGTTTTCGCCCGCCCGGTCGGGCTCTGATCATTCCAGAGGGCATAGCATGATCGATGCCAGGACCACCCGGCGCGGGCTCTCCCTCGTCTTCATGATCATGTTCCTCGATGTGATCGGCATCGCCATCATCATGCCGGTTCTGCCGACCTATCTGCGCGAGCTGACGGGTGACAGCATCAGCGAGGCGGCGATTGATGGTGGCTGGCTGCTGCTCGTCTATGCCGGCATGCAGTTCCTGTTCGCGCCGTTCATCGGCAACCTGTCCGATCGTTTCGGCCGGCGGCCGGTGCTGCTCGCGTGCATTCTCACCTTCGCCATCGACAACCTCATCTGTGCGCTCGCGACGAGCTACTGGATGCTCTTCGTCGGCCGGGTGCTGGCCGGCATCAGCGGCGCGAGCTTCGGCACGGCCGCCGCCTATATCGCCGACGTCTCGACCGATGAAACGCGTGCGAAAAACTTCGGATTGATGGGCATTGCCTTCGGCACGGGGTTCGCGCTCGGGCCGGTGGTCGGCGGCCTGCTTGGCGAGTTCGGGCCGCGCGTCCCGTTCTATGGCGCGGCGGCGCTTGCCTTCCTCAATTTCGTCGCGGCCTGGTTTCTGCTACCCGAGAGCCTGGAACCCGCCAACCGCCGCCGCTTCGAGTTCTCCCGTGCCAATCCGCTTGGCGCGCTCCTCCAGATGCGCAACTATCCCGGCGTGCTGTGGATCGGACTCGTCTTCTTCTGTTACTGGCTGGCGCACGCCGTCTATCCCTCCGTCTGGTCTTTCGTCGCCGCGTTCCGCTATGGCTGGAGCGAAGGACAGATCGGCCTGTCGCTCGGTGTTTTCGGCATCGGCGGCGCCATCGTCATGGCTTTCGTGCTGCCGCGTGTCGTGCCGAAGCTCGGCGAATATCGCACGGCGGTGCTCGGCCTTTCCTTCTCCATGCTGGGTCTTGCCGGCTACGGTGCGGCCTGGCAGGGTTGGATGGTCTATGTCGTGATCGCCTGCACGGCGCTGGAAAGCCTGGCGGATCCCCCTTTGCGCTCCATCGCTTCGGCCCGCGTGCCGCCGTCGGCGCAAGGGGAGTTGCAGGGCGCGCTCACCAGCGTCTCCAGCTTCACCACGATCATCGGGCCGCTGATCTTCACGCAGGTGTTCAGCCACTTCACCGGGCCTCAGGCGCCGGTGGTGTTTGCCGGCGCGCCCTATGCGCTCGCCGCGGTGATCCTGCTCGTCGGTCTGGCGATCTTCGCGGTGAAGCTGCGTGGTGCCGGTGCTGGCCCGGCGGAGACTTTGGCGCCGGAAAACGCCTGAAGCGCCTTCAAACGTGACGTTTTGACGAAATTTTTGCCGGAATCGGGAGCGAAAAGCCCGGTTTCGCGCGGATTTGATGAAAACATCAAATCTATTCGATTGATCGCGGCCGGAACTTGTGATCCGAAGCAACGCGAAAGTGAGAACTATCATGCACATCGCCACGCATCGCGAGGACAATAGCTGGGCCGCCCATTTCCGGACGACCTTTACCCTCGGCGTGCCGTTGATCGGCGCGCAGCTCGCCCAGCTCGGCATTCACACGACGGATGTGGTCATCCTCGGTCGGCTCGGTGCTGCGCATCTGGCGGCGATCGTGCTGTCGAGCCAGTTCTTCTTCACCATCTTCATCCTCGGCTCGGGTTTTGCCAATGCCGTCATGCCCATGGTGGCGCAGGCCTATGGCCGGGGCGACACCGTTTCCGTGCGCCGCTCGGTGCGCATGGGTATGTGGGTGGTGCTGCTCTATTCCGTGCTGATGATCCCGCTCTTCTACAGCGCTGAAAGCATCCTGCTTTACTCCGGCCAGAAGCCGGAAGTGGCGGCCCTTGCCGGCAATTATCTGAAGATCGCGCAATGGGGCATGGGCCCGGCGCTACTCTTTATGACGCTGCGTGGCCTCGTCAGCGCGCATGGCCGGGCCGGCATCGTGCTCTATGTCACGTTCACCATCCTGACGGTCAACGCGATCCTCGCCTACGCCCTGGTGCTCGGCCATTTCGGTCTCCCGGCGCTCGGCATGGAGGGGGCGGCCATCGCCTCCGTCGTCGTCAACGTACTGAGCTTCCTGCTGATCACCGCCTATATCCAGTCGCGTGCCGACATGCGCCGCTACGAGCTCTTCGTGCGCTTCTGGCGGCCGGACTGGCAGGCTTTTCGCGAGGTCGTTCATCTCGGCCTGCCGATCGGCCTGACCATGCTGGCAGAGGTCAGCCTCTTCACCGGGGCCTCGCTTCTGATGGGCAATATCGGCACGCTGGAGCTTGCCGCCCATGGCATCGCGCTGCAGCTCGCCTCCATCGCCTTCATGATCCCGCTCGGCCTGGCGCAGGCCGGCACGGTGCGTGTCGGCGTAGCCCATGGCCGGGGTGATCATCTCGGCGTCGTGCGCGCCGCCTGGGCCGTGCTCATCGTCGCCGCGGTCATCGCCGTCGGTGGCGGCATCCTCTTCGCCGTCATTCCGACGACGCTCGCCTCGATCTTCCTCGACAAGGCGGGCAGGGATTCGGCGGCCGTGCTCGCCATCGCCGGCCCCTTCGTGGTGATTGCCGGTGTCTTCCAGCTCGTCGACGGCTTGCAGGCGATCGCCGCCGGCCTGTTGCGTGGCCTGAAGGATACGCGCATCCCGATGATCCTGGCGCTGATCTCCTACTGGCCGATCGGTTTTCTTGCCGCCTGGTTCTTCGCCTTCCCGGCCGGTTTCGGCGGCATCGGCGTCTGGTTCGGCTTCCTCGCCGGCCTCGCCGCCGCGTCGGTTTTGCTCAACTGGCGTTTTTATCGGCTGGTGCGGCAGAGAGCTGTCGTTCGCCCAGCATGAGCCGTCGCTCCCCTATGGGAGCGTGGCCGGCGGCAGCAAGCCGCGCTTGGGGGCAGCGGCAGGTTTCTAGGATGCCAAAACTAAAAGGCCCCGGACATTGTCCGGGGCCTTGATTGTGTGGTGGGGACGCTTACGCCCGCTCTGGAATGGCCTCTTCACCCTTCTTCTCACGCACCAGGTTGATGAAGCGGCGGAAGAGGTAGTGGCTGTCCTGCGGGCCGGGGGAGGCTTCCGGGTGGTGCTGGACGGAGAAGACTGGCTTGCCGGTGAGGCGCAGGCCGCAGTTCGAGCCGTCGAACAGCGAGATGTGGGTTTCTTCGACACCGGCGGGCAGCGAGGACGAGGCGACGGCGAAGCCGTGGTTCATCGAGACGATCTCGACCTTGCCCGTCGTGTGGTCCTTCACCGGGTGGTTTGCGCCGTGGTGGCCCTGGTGCATCTTTTCGGTGGTGGCACCGACGGCGAGACCCAGCATCTGGTGGCCGAGGCAGATGCCGAAGACCGGGATGCCGGTTTCGATCAGCCTCTTGATGACCGGCACGGCATATTCGCCGGTGGCGGCCGGATCGCCCGGGCCGTTCGAGAGGAAGATGCCGTCCGGCTTCTGGGCGAGCACCTCGTCAGCGCTCGTTGTTGCCGGCATGACGGTGACCTTGCAGCCGAGGCCGGCGAAGAGGCGCAGGATGTTACGCTTCACGCCATAGTCGAGCGCGACGATGTGGTATTTCACGTCGGCATCCGCGAGGTCTTCGGCACCCTCGTTCCACACCCAGGGCTTTTCGCTCCAGCGCGCGGACTGGCCGGAGGAGGCGACCTTGGCGAGATCGAGGCCGACGAGACCGCTCCAGGCCTTGGCTTCCGCCTTCAGCGTCTCGATGTCGAAGACGCCGTTCGGGTCGTGGGCGATCACCGCGTTCGGTGCGCCGTTTTCGCGGATCCAGGCGGTCAGCGCGCGCGTGTCGATGCCGGAGAGGCCGATGATGCCGCGGGCCTTCAGCCAGGCGTCGAGGTGCTTCGTGGCGCGGTAGTTCGACGGCTCGGTGATATCGGCCTTGAAGATCGTGCCGACGGCGCCGTGGCGGGCGGCGGGCGTCAGGTCTTCGATATCCTCGTCATTGGCGCCGATATTGCCGATATGCGGGAAGGTGAAGGTGACGATCTGGCCGAGATAGGAGGGGTCGGTGAGGATTTCCTGGTAGCCGGTCAGTGCCGTGTTGAAGCAGACTTCCGCCGTCACCTTGCCGGTGGCGCCGATGCCCTTGCCTTCGATCACCGTGCCGTCGGCAAGGACGAGCAGGGCGGTTGGCTTTTCGGTGGTCCATGCGGGGGTCGAGGTCATGAGCATCCCTTTTCCGGAGCCGGGGTGCCAAGGCTTGAAAGCCAAGGGACCGGGCACCATTTAAGTCGCAGGCAAGGGCGCGCGGAAACCCGCGTTGGTTCGCCCTGATTGCCAAATTTCGTGCAGGTGCCGGAAAATAGACAAAGCGGATGACGGGGTCAACCGCCGCCTGTGGATTGCGTGGAAATATAAAGCGAGTAAATTCAATCGCTTATGCAATCCGTTTGCGACCGCCCCCTTCGTCGGTCTATGAGCATGCACGAGAAGGCACAATCGAAGACCGTCCGGACAACCGGCGCCGGGCGGCTTCCAATGGAGAAAATGATGCGCGAGCAATTCGCAAATGCGTTGAAGGATGCGCTGAAGGCAAAGGATTCCTGCCGCGTTTCGACGCTCAGGTTGATCCAGGCAACGATCAAGGATCGCGATATCGCCAACCGCGGCATGGGCAAGGGCCCGGTCGAGGCGGACGAAATCATGCAGATCCTGGCCAAGATGATCAAGCAGCGCGAAGAATCGGCGAAAATCTTTGCCGACAACGGCCGCCCGGAGCTTGCCGCTCAGGAGCGCCAGGAAATCGTTGTCATCGAAAGCTTCATGCCGGCGCAGATTCCCGAAGAGAAGATGAAGGAGCTCTGTGCGTCCCTGGTCAGCGAGACCGGTGCACATGGCCTGCGCGACATGGGCAAGTGCATGAATGCGCTCAAAGAACGTTATCCCGGCCAGATGGACTTCGCCAAGGCCTCCGGTGTGGTGAAGGAACTGCTGAAATAAGAATCCCGGCTCCGCACGAGCCTTGGATACCGATCATTCTCTGTGGCGAAACTTGGATTTTGCCACAGAGTCCCCGCAGGGCTTTTCAGTGCCTGCGTTCGTTACGAACCACCGGATTTTCAAGCGGTCAGGATCGCGTCCAGCGATAGAGCCATCCGTCCGTCGCCAGCCCCTTCGCGGCAAGCTGGATATGCGCAGGCAACAGTTTGATGCGCGCGAGGCCGATTTTTTCCAGCACCTTCAGGCTGGCAATATGCTGCGTGGCACAGCAGGTCGCGACGTCCGACAGGCCCGATTCGTTGACGACCCAACTCATGACGGCTTTTCCCGCTTCTGTCGCAAACCCGTGCCCCCAATGGGTCGTGCCGATTCCATAGTGGATTTCGGCCGATGTGTTGTCGATCAGCATGAGGAACAACCCGATCGCCTTGCCTTCCGGAAGAAGGATGGTCCAGGCGAAACGGTTGTTATCCAGCCATTTGCCTGCTCCCCAGGTCTCTATGACAGCGAGCGTTTGCGCAGGCGACGAATGCTCGCGGCGCTGAAGGTAAAGCGCGGCCTCAGGCTGTCCGGTATATGCCTCGAACAGGCTTTCGGCGTGTTCAGATCGAGCGGCCTGCAATGTCAGCCGGGGCGTTGTAAACGAGAGGGGCGGTATGATCGGAATTGCCATCACCTTCCAGAGTTCCCAGTTCCGAATGCCATATCGGTTCTGCGCGAGAACAAAAACACCGAAATTGCGCGATAGGTACTGTTCCGTGGTTCGATCTGGTGCGCCGGCGCCAACGACCTATTCCCTCAAAAGAGAATGGATCAAGCGGCGCTTCGGCACTCTGCCCCTGTGAATTGCTGTGGGTGGGCGACTATTGCTGGCGGCGGGCCACCGGCATGGTTATATGAAGCCTGACCGAGGGACCCATGCGCTTTTCCAACGCCTTCCTAGACGAGATTCGTGACCGCGTTTCCATTTCGGACGTGATCGGCAGGCGCGTGACCTGGGACCGCCGCAAGACCAATGTCTCGCGCGGTGACTATTGGGCGTGCTGCCCGTTCCACGGCGAAAAGTCGCCGAGCTTCCACTGCGAGGATCGCAAGGGCCGCTACCATTGTTTCGGCTGCGGCGTTTCCGGCGATCATTTCCGCTTCCTCACCGATCTCGACGGGCTGTCGTTCCCGGAAGCCGTGCAGCAGATCGCCGATCTTGCCGGCGTCGCCATGCCGCAACCGGATCCGCAGGCCGAGCTGCGCGAGAAGGAGCGCATGGGCCTCGTCGAGGTCATGGAAATGGCGACCGGATTCTTCGAGGACCAGCTTCAGACACCGGCCGGCGCGAAGGCGCGCGCCTATCTGCGCGATCGCGGCCTGACGGGGCGCACCATTGAGACGTTCCGGCTCGGTTTTGCGCCGGAGAGCCGCAATGCGCTGAAGGAATTCCTGGCCGGCAAGGGCGTGCCGAAGGAGGCGATCGAGGCGTGTGGCCTCGTCGTGCACGGACCGGAGATTCCGGTCTCCTATGACCGCTTTCGCGATCGCATCATGTTCCCGATCCTGTCGATCCGGGAAAAGGTCATCGCCTTCGGCGGCCGCGCCATGTCGCCGGATGCGCCGGCGAAGTATCTGAATTCCAACGAGACCGAGCTGTTCCACAAGGGGAGCGTGCTCTACAATCACGCCCGTGCCCGCAAGGGTGCGCAGGGCGCCGACGGCCCGGGCACCATCATTGCCGTCGAAGGTTATATGGACGTGATCGCGCTCCATCAGGCGGGCATCGAGAATGCGGTGGCGCCGCTCGGTACGGCGCTCACCGAAAATCAGCTCGAATTGCTGTGGAAGATGACGCCGGAGCCGGTGCTGTGCTTCGATGGCGACGGTGCGGGCATCCGGGCGGCCAACCGCGCCGCCGATCTGGCGCTGCCGTTCATCAAGCCGGAGCGCACCGTTCGCTTTGCTTTGCTGCCGGACGGCAAGGACCCGGACGATCTGGTGCGCCACGAGGGGCGCGCGCCCTTCGACAAGGTGATGGCCGGTGCCCGACCGCTTGCCGAGATGATCTGGGGCCGCGAGGTGCAGGGCGCGAATTTCGACACGCCGGAAAGCCGCGCGGCGCTGGAAGCGCGCCTGCGCCAGGTGACCGCCGTGATCGCCGACGAGGACGTGCGCCGGCACTATCAGCAGAACATGCGCGACCGGCTGAACACTTTCTTCCGTCCCGCACAGCGTCAGGGCGGCGGCACCTTTTCCGGCAACCGGCAGGGCAAGGGCGGCGGGCGCAACGCATCGCAGGCCAATACCGCTCCGACCGGCATCTCCGACCGGCTGATGCGTTCGGCGCTGGTGCGCGGCGCGCAGGATCTGCCGGCATTGCGCGAAAGCGTGCTGGCGCTCACCGTGGTCAACCATCCCGGCCTGCTGTTCAGCGACTACGATGAAATCGCCATCATCGAATACGAGAACCGCGACCTGCAAAGGCTGTGGTCGGCCCTCATCGGCATCGCCGGGGCCATTGGCACCAGGCTCGAGCGCGACCGGCTGATCGAGGAGCTGGAGGCTGTCGGTTTCGACACGGTGCTGAAAACGCTCGAACAGCAGGTCCGCAATTCCCGTCTGTGGACCGCGACAGTGGAAGCCGCCCCCGAGGACGCCCGCGAAGGCTACCTGCAGGCGCTGGCTCTGCACAAGCGCACCCGCGCGCTGCTCTGGCAGCGCCGCGAGCTGGAACGGGAACTCGCCGTCTCGACCGAAGAGGGTGACGGCGAACGCGTGCCGCAGATTCTCCGTGCGCTGCAGGAGGTGCAGCAGGAGACCGTGCGACTGGAGAATCAGGAGGCGATCATCGAAGGTTTTGGTGTGCTGTCCGGGCGGGTGAAGGGGCCAGCGGCGCGTTAGCGCCGCTTTATGTCGCCCACATCCCGCCGTCAGCCGTTGAAGACGATCGCCAGCTTGTTGCCCGAAGGATCGCGCACATAGGCGGAGTACCAGTCCGGCCCGTATTGCGGACGGGGACCGGGCGCGCCGTCGTCGGTTCCGCCATGGGCGAGCGCTGCGGCGTGGAAGACGTGTACGTCGTCGTGTGACGCTGCCGGAAAACCGATCATCGTGCCGTTTCCGGCACTTGCCTCCTCGCCATTGAACGGCGTGCAAAGCCAGAGCGTGAAGCCCTTTTCTTCGCCGCCCTGGGTGTAGCCGCGCCATCCCGGGAAATCGGACTGGACCGCCCAGCCGATCGTCGAGAGCACCGCATCGTAGAATGCCGTCGTCGCCGCGGCGTCGGATGTGCCGAGTGTCGCATAGAGATCCATCATCGTTCTCCTCCCTCATTGTGTGCAACTTTATCTTGAATTAAGAACAAATCAAGAACATTATGGATGGAGGATGAAAGTTGCCTGTGGAGCGCTTGTCGAGGGTCCCATGCCTGGCCGAATGGAGATAGAACGTGCTCATGATGACCCAGACCAGATCCTCCAGTCCCGTTGCCGCCCTGTTCGATGCGCCGTCGGCCCGCCCTCTGGACGTGCTGAAGCGCGTCTATGGCTATGATGCCTTCCGCGGCAAGCAGCAGGCGGTCATCGAGCGCGTGACGGCTGGCGGCGACGCTGTCGTGCTGTTCCCGACCGGTGCTGGCAAATCGCTGTGCTTCCAGATTCCGGCCCTCTGCCGCGACGGCGTGGGCATCGTCATCTCGCCGCTCATCGCCCTGATGCGCGACCAGGTGGAGGCCTTGAAGCAGCTCGGTGTCAGGGCGGCGGCCCTCAACTCATCGCTCTCCCGCGAGGAATATTTCGCGGTGCGCGACGCGATGCACACCGGCGATCTCGACATGCTCTACGTGACGCCAGAGCGCATCGTGACGGAGGGCTTTGCCGAACTCGTCGCCGATGTGCGGATTGCGCTCTTCGCCATCGACGAAGCGCATTGCGTTTCGCAATGGGGGCATGATTTCCGGCCGGAATACCGTACGCTCGGCATGCTGGGCGAGCGTTATCCCGGCGTGCCGCGTGTGGCGCTCACGGCGACGGCGGACCCGCACACCCGCGAGGACATCATCGAGCGCCTGGGACTTCAGGACGCCGATGTCTTCACCACCAGCTTCGACCGGCCGAACATCGCCTATGAGATCGCCGAGCGCGATCAGGCACGCCAGCAACTGCTGCGTTTCCTGTCACGCCATCAGGGGGCGAGCGGCATCGTCTATTGCCTGTCGCGCGCCAAGGTGGAGGACACGGCGGAGTGGCTGAACACGCAGGGCATTCGTGCGCTGCCCTATCATGCCGGTTTCGACCGCGCGGTGCGCGACGCCAACCAGGATGCGTTCCTGAAGGAGGAAAATCTCTGCCTGGTCGCGACTGTTGCCTTCGGCATGGGCATCGACAAGCCGGATGTGCGCTACGTCGCCCATCTCGACCTGCCGGGTTCGGTGGAGGCCTATTACCAGGAGACCGGCCGCGCCGGGCGTGATGGCCTGCCGTCCGAGGTCTGGATGGCCTACGGCATGGCCGACGTCGTCCAGCGCCGCAAGATGATCGACGAGGGCAATGCGGCCGATGAGATAAAACGCATCGAGCGCGCCAAGCTGATGGCGTTGCTCGCCATCTGCGAGACGGCAGGCTGCCGCCGCAAGGCGATCCTCGCGCATTTCGGCGAGTCCCATGTGGGCCAGTGCGGGAATTGCGATACCTGCCGCAATCCGGTCGAGACCTGGGACGGCACCGAAGCCGCCATAAAGGCGCTCGCCGCCATCTACCGCACCGGCGAACGGTTCGGCGCGGCCCATGTCATCGATGTGTTGCAGGGGACGGTGAACGAAAAGACCGAGCGCTTCGGCCATACCGGCATGCCTGTCTTCGGGGCGGGCAGCGATGTCCCGCCGCGCATCTGGCAGTCGATCTTTCGGCAATTGCTGTCCATGGGGCTGATCAGCGTCGATCATTCGGCCTATGGAGCGCTGAAGCTGGAGCCGGACGCGCGTGCCGTCTTCCGCCGCGAGCGCGAGGTTTTGTTCCGCAAGGACCGGCCGCAGACGGGACGCAAGGCGAAAGCCGGCGGTTCTCCGGCCGCCCGTGAGCGGTCGAACCTCACCGGCTCCGACCGCGAGCTTTTCGAGGCATTGCGTGCCGAGCGCCTCGCCATCGCCAAGGACCTCGACGTGCCACCCTATGTCGTCTTCCCGGATACGACCCTGATCGCGCTTGCCAAGGAGCGGCCGCGCGACCGGGAGGAGCTTCTCGACATTCCCGGCATCGGCCTTTCTAAGCGCGACCGGTTCGGCGACGCCTTCCTTGCCGTCATCGAGGACTTCGCCGGCTAGATTTTCGTAGCGCCTGTCGGAACGTTCATCCGCCGTTCGTCCTTGTGTCTGTTCAGCAAGGAGGACGTCGCCATGAAAGTCACGCAACATCTGTGGTTCGAAAAGGACATGGAGGCCGCCATCGGCTTCTACACGTCGCTCATCCCGGGCTCATCCGTCCAGTGGATTTCACCGCTTCTGGCCGAAACGCCGAGCGGTCCGCCCGGCAGCGTGAAGGTCGCGAGCTTCACGCTCGGCGACCAGCGCTACATGGCGATCGAGGCGGGGCCGCTCGACCCGTTCAACCACAGCTTTTCCATCATGGTCGAATGCGAAACGCAGGGCGACCTTGACCGGCTGTGGGATGCGCTGAAGGCGGGCGGTTCGGTGGAGCAATGCGGCTGGCTGAAGGACCGCTGGGGCCTCTCCTGGCAGATCGCGCCGACACGGCTCGGCGAGTTGATGAGCGATCCGGACCAGGCGAAAGTCAAGCGTGTTACCGAGGCGATGCTGACGATGGTGAAGCTGGACATTGCCGGGCTGGAGGCGGCAGCCGCGGGGCTCTGAGCCTCACATCCTGACCGTCATCCCGCCGTCCACAACCAGCACATGGCCGTTGACGAAGGAGGCCGCGTCGCTCGCCAGGAACAGGGCGGCGCCGGCGATTTCGTCGGGGCGGGCCCAGCGCTGGACGGGGATGCGCTGGCGCACGAAGGGCATCAGGTCCTCGTTGGCGGCCATCGCCGCATTGGTCTCGGTGGCAAACCAGCCCGGCGCGATGGCGTTGCTGGTGATGCCGAAAGCCCCGTACTCCACGGCCATGCTGCGCATCAGGCCGGTGAGGCCCTGCTTGGCAGCCGGGTAGACGCCGTCGTTCGGCATGGCGACATGCCCGCCGATCGAGGTGATCGCGATCAGCCGGCCGTGACCGTTGCGTTTCATGAGGGCGGCCGCGTCGCGCGAGAGGCTGACGGCGGCGGCTAGGTCGGTGCGGATGAGGTCGTCGATGGCCTCGTCGTCCATCTCGGCCAGCGGACGTCGGTCGCGGGCGCCGACATTGTTGATGAGCACGTCGAGCCGGCCGTGCCGGCACTCGATATCGGCAAGCATTACGCGCTGGGCGGCGCGGTCGGCGATGTCGAAGGCGGCTGCCGCCGCGCTGCCGCCGAAGGCTGCAATCTTCGCCACGGCCTCGTCGAGCGTCGCTGCCGTTCGGCCCGTCACCACGACATGCGCGCCGGCTTCCGCCAGGGCCTTGGCGATCTCGAAACCGATGCCGCGCCCGCCGCCGGTCACGATGGCCACGCGGCCTTTTTGGGAAAACCTGTCCAGTATCGTCATGGTGCGTCCTTTCGCAACGCCACCGGATAGCGGCAAGCGGCGTCTGTCAAGCCCGCCGGGCGGGGTTTGCCCTCCGGCGAAAAGACGCTATGTCCGCCTGGAAAGGACGTTTCCCATGGCGCAGAACATCTATGACCAGCCCGCCTTCTTTGAGGGCTACAGCAACCTTCCCCGCTCGGTTCACGGGCTTGCGGGTGCTGCGGAATGGGGCTCGGTGCGCGCGCTGCTGCCCGATCTTGCGGGCAAGCGCATCGTCGATCTCGGCTGCGGCTTCGGCTGGTTTTCGCGTCATGCGGCGGAGCAAGGGGCCGCAAGTGTGCTGGGCCTCGACTTGTCGGAAAACATGATCGCCCGCGCCAGGACGGAGACGGTGTCGCCCGCCGTGCGCTACGAAATTGCCGATCTCGACCAGCTGGACTTGCCGGAAGGTGGCTTCGACCTCGCCTATTCGTCGCTTGCCTTTCACTATGTCGCCGATTTCGACCGGCTGGCGCGGAGCATCCACGCGGCATTGGTGCCAGGCTCGTCCTTCGTCTTCACCATCGAACATCCGATCTACATGGCGCCGTCGAAGCCCGAATGGGCCGAGGTCGGCGGTGCTACGGTCTGGCCGGTGGATGGCTACCTCGTCGAAGGATCGCGCACGACGGACTGGCTCGCCAAGGGTGTCGTCAAATATCACCGCACGCTCGGCACGACGTTGAATGCGCTGATTGGCGCGGGTTTTGTCATTCGCCATGTGGAGGAGTGGCGGCCGAGCGCGGCGCAGCTTGCGGAGCATCCGGAATGGCAGGTGGAACTGAACCGGCCGATGTTCCTGCTGATCGCCTGCGATCGTCCCTGAAACATCCAAAAGAGCAGCCGCGACCCTTTACGCGGCCTGCCGCTGCGCTAGAACTATCGCGTAGAGACAAATCGCCGGCATCACGAGCAAAAGAACAAGCCGGCGTGCATCGGAAGGGAAGCCGAACCTATGACTCGACTGAAATTGCCGCTCGATGGCGCCTGCCGCTGCGGGCGGGTGAAGATCCGCATCAGCGCGCCGCCGATGATTACCATGGCCTGTCATTGCACGGGCTGCCAGCGCATGTCGGGCAGCGCCTATTCGCTGAGCGCGGCGATCCCGACGGAAGGGTTTGCCGTCATCGAGGGTGAACCCGTCGTGGCTGGCGCCAGCCCGGAAGCGGGCCATCATTTCTGCCCGGACTGCATGACATGGATGTTCACGCGGCCGCAGGGGCTCGATTTCTTCGTCAATGTGCGGCCGACCATGCTCGACGATATAAGCTGGTACAGCCCCTTCGTGGAAACCTATACGAGCGAAAAGCTCGCCTGGGCGACGACGCCTGCCAAGCACAGCTACGAAAAATTCCCCCCAATGGAGGATTTCGAACCGCTGATGGCCGGTTATGCGGCGACAATCGCCTGAATCATTGAACCGTTCTCAAAGCCGAGAGTGTTTAGCCATGACCTCCGCCTTCATCGCCCATCTGCAATCCGAACTTGACGGCCTCAAGTCCGCCGGTCTCTACAAATCCGAGCGCGTCATCACCTCCAAACAGGCCGGCGAAATCGCCGTCGCGTCCGGCGAGCGCGTGCTGAATTTCTGTGCCAACAACTATCTCGGCCTTGCCGATAACGAAGACCTGGCCGACGCCGGAAAGAAGGCGCTCGACCGCTACGGTTACGGCATGGCCTCCGTGCGCTTCATCTGCGGCACGCAGGAGGAGCACAAGCAGCTCGAGGCGCGCATCTCGTCGTTCCTCGGGCTCGAGGACACGATTCTCTATTCCTCCTGCTTCGATGCCAATGGCGGTCTCTTCGAAACGCTGCTGGGCGAAGATGACGCCATCATCTCCGACGCCTTGAACCATGCCTCGATCATCGACGGCGTGCGGCTCTCCAAGGCGAAACGCTTCCGCTATGCCAACAACGACATGGCGGCGCTGGAGGAGGAACTGAAGAAGGCGGAGGGGTCGCGTTTCAAGATGATCGCCACGGACGGCGTCTTCTCGATGGATGGCATCATCGCCAACCTTCAGGGCGTCTGCGACCTTGCCGAAAAATACGGCGCCATGGTCATGGTTGACGACAGCCACGCGGTCGGTTTCGTCGGAAAACACGGCCGTGGCTCCGCCGAACATTGCGGCGTGGAAGGCCGTGTCGATATCATCACCGGCACGCTCGGCAAGGCGCTCGGCGGCGCGTCCGGCGGCTATACGTCCGGTAAGCGGGAGGTCGTCGAATGGCTGCGCCAGCGCTCGCGGCCCTATCTCTTCTCCAACACGCTCGCCCCGGTTATCGCGGCCGCCTCGCTGAAGGTCTTCGACCTGATCGACAACGGCGATGCGTTGCGCCAGCGCCTCTATGCCAATGCGGACCTGTTCCGCACGGAGATGACGAAGCTCGGCTTTACCCTGGCGGGCGAGGGGCATGCGATCATTCCGGTCATGCTGGGCGATGCCACGCTCGCGCAGGAGATGGCCTCGCGCATGCTGGCGAAGGGCGTCTATGTCGTTGGCTTCTCCTTCCCTGTCGTGCCGCGCGGCCAGGCGCGCATTCGCACCCAGATGTCGGCCGCACACAGCGAGGCGGATGTCCGCAAGGCGATCCAGGTCTTTGCCGAGGTCGGCCGCGAACTGGGCGTCATTTAAAGAGTCTTCTGAATCCCTTGTGGAGATTTCGTCATGTCGAACATGATGCGTGCGCTGGTTAAAGCGAAACCTGAAGTCGGCCTCTGGATGGAGACTGTTCCGGTGCCGGAGGTCGGGCCGAACGATGTGCTCATCCGGGTGAAGAAGTCGGCAATCTGTGGCACGGACGTGCATATCTGGAACTGGGACCATTGGGCCCAGAAGACCATTCCGGTGCCGATGGTCGTCGGCCATGAGTTCGTCGGCGAGATCGCCGAGGTCGGTTCGTCGGTCACCAAGTATCACGTCGGCGAGCGTGTCTCGGGCGAGGGGCACATCGTCTGCGGCAAGTGCCGCAATTGCCGGGCCGGCCGCGGGCATCTGTGCCATTACACCAAAGGTGTTGGCGTCAACCGACCGGGCTCCTTCGGCGAGTTCGTCTGCATTCCCGAGCACAATGTCGTGCCGATCCCCGACGAGGTGCCGGACGAGGTGGCGGCGATCTTCGATCCGTTCGGCAATGCCGTGCACACCGCGCTCTCCTTCGATCTGGTGGGCGAGGATGTGCTCGTCACCGGCGCCGGCCCCATCGGCATCATGGGCGCGATGGTCGCCAAGCGTTCGGGTGCGCGAAAAGTCGTCATCACCGATATCAATCCCCTTCGCCTAGACCTCGCCCGCAAGGTCGGCATCGACTATGTCGTCGATGCGTCGAAGCAGGACCTGGCCGAAGTGATGACCGAGATCGGCATGACGGAAGGCTTCGACGTCGGGCTTGAAATGTCCGGTGCGCCGCCGGCCTTCCGCTCGATGATCGACACGATGAACAATGGTGGCAAGATCGCCATTCTCGGCATCGCGCCGGATGGTTTCGGCATCGACTGGAACAAGGTGATCTTCAAGATGCTGACGCTGAAGGGCATCTACGGCCGCGAGATGTTCGAGACCTGGTACAAGATGATCGCCTTCGTGCAGGGCGGGCTCGACCTCTCGCCGATCATCACCCACCGCATCAGGATCGACGAATTCCGGGATGGTTTCGAGGCGATGCGCTCGGGCAATTCCGGCAAGGTCGTGATGGATTGGTACTGAGAGGAGCTTTGCGATGAAATACGAAGGCAGCTGCCATTGCGGCAATATCGCGTTTGAAGTGGACGGCGAGTTCGACACGGGGCTCGACTGCAACTGTTCCCTGTGCCGCCGGCGCGGTGGGCTGCTTGCCTTCGTGCCTGCGGATCAGTTCACGTTGACGACGCCTGCGGAGAGCGTCTCGACCTACACCTTCAACCGCCATGTCATCGAACATCATTTCTGCGCCAAGTGCGGTATCGCGCCCTACGGCGAGGGCAAGGATCCGAAGGGAAACAGCATGGCGGCGATCAATCTGCGCTGTATTCCGGCGATCGATCTTGAGACACTGACCATCACCAAGGTGGATGGACGCTCGTTCTGAAACTCTGGCGTGCGAATCGGTGTGCGTGCAGGATTGGCGGGCAAAGACGGCGGCTCTTGTCTTTCCGGGATTTGCGCCTACATGAAGGCTCAATCACCCGGATCCGCCGACTTGTCCGCTCGCGAACCCGAATCGTAACCTTTTGCGGCTTTTTTGCCGGAAAAGCTTGACGGAACCGAAAATTCTGGGAATCACCATTGTTGGCGAGCAAGGAATGGGTACGGCAGATCGGGAAGTCATGTCAATTGTGTTGCCTCGGCAACATATCCATAGTCCCGCGGGCCGGGATGTGGTTAATCAGGATTTAATTGTCAATCCGTTAGGTCAGGGGCGCTGAAAAGCGATTACGCATGCCGAAGGGCGATCGGCTGCGGAAACCCTAACCGCTTGAAAACTGGATGCTCAGGAAAGCGACGAAATAAATGGCGACAAAGGTCAAAGAGAACGAGGAAGTCGAAAACGAACGCGAAGGCGCATCCGACGGCCCACTTCTCGATCTTTCCGATGATGCAGTCAAGAAGATGATCAAGGCCGCCAAGAAGCGCGGCTATGTCACGATGGACGAGCTGAATTCTGTCCTGCCCTCCGAGGAAGTGACCTCGGAGCAGATCGAGGACACGATGGCCATGCTCTCCGACATGGGCATCAACGTCATCGAGGACGAGGACGCCGAAGAGGCGACCCAGGGCGGCGAAGACGAGGCGAGCGACGACGACAGCGAAGGCGAGGGCGGCGAGATTGCCCCTTCCAGCGGCACGGCGCTTGCGACGGCCAAGAAGAAGGAGCCGACCGACCGCACGGACGATCCGGTTCGCATGTACCTGCGCGAAATGGGTTCCGTTGAACTCCTGTCGCGCGAGGGCGAAATCGCCATCGCCAAGCGCATCGAAGCCGGCCGCGAGACGATGATCGCCGGCCTCTGTGAGAGCCCGCTGACGTTCCAGGCCATCATCATCTGGCGGGATGAACTCAACGAAGGCCAGACGCTGCTGCGCGAGATCATCGACCTCGAGACGACCTATTCCGGTCCCGAGGCGAAGGCTGCCCCGCAGTTCCAGAGCCCGGAAAAGATCGAGGCCGACCGCAAGGCCGCCGAGGAAAAGGAACGGACCCGCAAGCCACGCGCTGCCAACGACGACGACATCACCAATGTCGGCGGCGACAGCATGCCGGCGGAGGAAGAGGAAGAGGACGACGACGAGTCGAACCTGTCGCTCGCCGCCATGGAAGCGGAACTGCGTCCGCAGGTCATGGAAACGCTCGACACGATCGCCGAGACCTACAAGAAGCTGCGCAAGCTGCAGGACCAGCAGGTGGAAGCCCGTCTGCAGGCGACCGGTACGCTGTCGCCCGCCCAGGAGCGCCGCTACAAGGAGCTCAAGGACGAGCTGATTACGGCCGTCAAGTCGCTGTCGCTCAACCAGAACCGCGTCGACAGCCTCGTCGAGCAGCTATACGACATCTCCAAGCGCCTGATGCAGAACGAGGGCCGCCTGCTGCGCCTTGCCGAAAGCTATGGCGTCAAGCGCGACTCGTTCCTGGAGCAGTATTCCGGTGCGGAACTCGATCCGAACTGGATGAAGTCGATCGCCAATCTGGCCGCCCGCGGCTGGAAGGAATTCGCCAAGAGCGAAAACACGACGATCCGCGACATCCGCCAGGAGATCCAGAACCTCGCCACGGAAACCGGTATCTCGATTGCCGAATTCCGCCGCATCGTCTCGATGGTGCAGAAGGGCGAGCGCGAAGCCCGTATCGCCAAGAAGGAGATGGTGGAAGCCAACCTCCGTCTCGTGATCTCGATTGCCAAGAAGTACACCAACCGTGGCCTTCAGTTCCTCGATCTTATCCAGGAAGGCAATATCGGCCTCATGAAGGCGGTCGACAAGTTCGAGTATCGCCGCGGCTACAAGTTCTCCACCTACGCGACGTGGTGGATTCGTCAGGCGATCACCCGCTCGATCGCCGACCAGGCGCGCACGATCCGCATTCCGGTGCACATGATCGAGACGATCAACAAGATCGTCCGCACCTCGCGTCAGATGCTGCACGAGATCGGCCGCGAGCCGACGCCGGAAGAGCTGGCCGAAAAGCTCGCCATGCCGCTCGAAAAGGTCCGCAAGGTCCTGAAGATCGCCAAGGAGCCGATCTCGCTCGAAACCCCGGTGGGTGACGAAGAGGATTCGCATCTCGGTGACTTCATCGAGGACAAGAACGCGCTGCTGCCGATCGACGCCGCCATCCAGGCGAACCTGCGCGAGACGACGACCCGCGTGCTGGCCTCGCTGACGCCGCGCGAAGAGCGTGTCCTGCGCATGCGCTTCGGCATCGGCATGAACACCGACCACACGCTCGAAGAAGTCGGTCAGCAGTTCTCGGTTACCCGCGAACGTATCCGCCAGATCGAAGCGAAGGCGCTGCGCAAGCTCAAGCACCCGAGCCGGAGCCGCAAGCTCCGCAGCTTCCTCGACAGCTAAGGCTGTCGGATCGCGGATCCGCAAAAATGAAGCCGGGCCTCGTGCCCGGCTTTTTGTTTTTGCACAGGGCCTCGAACAATTTTGGCCTCCGCCAGAACCCGCTAATTGAGGCTCTGGTTTAATCCCCTGAAACTCAAGAACTCTCGTGGCCAGTCTACCGGCTTTTCCCAGTTTCAATGTGCCGGAATGGGTGACGCTGGATTAACGCGGGACGGCTTGTGTCGCGCCTTGGGACACCCGCGCCGCAATCGCCGATGGCTAAAAAACTTCCGCAACATATTGTTTTTCCGATGGTATTTTGGGTGTGATCGGTGGGTGTCCCCTCTCGCCACCAGCCTGCCCGAGGCGCCGGCCGATTCGACGCGTTCGCCCGCCACTGCTAGCCTGATCGCACCCTATGGATGACGAGCGCATCGCTGGGAGGAGCGTGCGCGCAACGGAGACTGGATAGATGGCCGGAAGCATTCTGAACGCCCTTGGCGTCGCCCTTCACTACAGCGGTGGCTCTTCGGCATGGTTTTCCGCCACTGGCTCAGGCCCCAGGCTTAACGGCACGGCCAGGAACGACTCGATGTGGGGCGATGGCGCGGTCGATGTCACGATGGCCGGCGGCACCGGCGACGACATCTACTACCTCTATTCGGCGCGCAATCGGGCGTTCGAGACCGCGGGTGAGGGGATCGACACGATCTCCACCTGGATGAGCTATACGCTTCCGGCGCATATCGAGAACCTGACCGTCACGGGCCATGGCCGCTACGCATTCGGCAACGATCTCGACAACATCGTCACCGGCGGGTCCGGCAGCCAGACGATCGGCGGCGGTGCGGGCAACGACGTGCTGATCGGTGGCGGCGGGGCTGACATCTTCGTCATCCGCAAGGGCGATGGCAGCGATCTTGTCACGGACTTCGGCGCGGACGACACGTTGCGCCTCGATGGCTACGGACTTACCTCTTTCGCCGGCGTGCTGTCCGCCATGCGCCAGGAGGGAGACGACGTGCGTCTTGCGCTCGGTGGTGGTGAGAGCTTTGTCTTCGCCGACACGACGATCGCCGATTTCCGGGCCGATCAGTTTCGCCTCGCGCTCGACCGGTCGGCGCTGGCGCTGACCTTCGTGGACAATTTCAATGGGCTGAGCCTTTCGGACGACGGCGGCACCTGGGATGCCCGCCATTGGTGGGCGCCGGAAAAGGGCGCGACCCTGACCGAAAACGGCGAAAAGCAGTGGTATGTGAATCCCTCCTACGGCCCGACCTCGTCGGTCGATCCCTTCTCGATCGATGATGGCGTCCTGACGATCACAGCACAGAAGACGCCCGAGGATATCCGCCCGATCATCGACGGTTACGAATACACGTCCGGCATGCTGACGACCCATTCGTCGTTCTCCCAGACCTACGGCTACTTCGAGATCCGCGCCGACATGCCCGACGAGCGCGGAACCTGGCCGGCCTTCTGGCTGCTGCCTGCGGACGGCTCCTGGCCGCCGGAACTCGACGTGGTGGAAATGCGCGGCCAGGACCCCAACACGGTGCATGTCACCGTGCATTCGAACGAGACCGGCGAGCGCACCTCGATATCCGATGCCGTCACGGTCGACGATACCGGCGGCTTCCACACTTACGGTGTGCTCTGGACGCCTGAGAAGATCGTCTGGTATTTCGACGACGTTGCGGTCGCCAGCGCCGACACCCCAAGCGACATGCACGACCCGATGTACATGATCGTCAACCTGGCGGTCGGCGGGGTGGCAGGCACGCCCGATGCCGGGCTCAACGACGGCGCCGAGCTGAAGGTCGACTATATTCGCGCCTATGCCCTGGACGACTGGCTGGTGTAGCGGCCGCCGTGGTTCCTTGCGCCTGCATGCTCCCCATGCAAGTCTGACGGCGAAATGACGAATGCGGGAGCGCTCAAGGGAATGCTGAAGCGGATTGCGGGTTTCGCGGGTTTTTCCGCTGCGGGCTTGATTGTCGGTACATTGCTTTTCGCCGCGTCGCTGACGCCGAGCCTGTTGCCGCGCACCTATGTCACGCAGGGCCTGCTCTCCGGGGTCGCCATGGCGTGCGGCTATGGCCTTGGCGTGCTGCTGTCCGCGCTGTGGTTCTGGCTGGAACTGCCGGAGCCGAAGGACCGTGCGCGGCTGGGGCTGAAGGCGATAGCCGGTGGCGCCTGTGGTCTTGTCGTGCTGGTCTTCCTGTGGCGCACGGCCGAATGGCAGAATTCCATCCGCACGCTGATGCACCTGCCGCCGATCGAGACGGCGCATCCGTTCTATGTTGGCCTCATCGCGCTTGCGGTGTTCCTCGTCTTTCTTGCCCTGGGGCGCCTCTTTGCGCTGTTCGTGCGGCTGTTTGCCAGCACGTCGCGCCGCGCGGCCCCGCGGCGGCTCTCCTACGTCATCGGCACGGCGCTTGCCGCCACGCTGTTCTGGACCTTGGCTGACGGCCTGCTTGTGCGTTTCGTGCTGCACACGGCCGATTCCTCCTTCCGCCGGCTCGACCAGGTGATCGAGCCCGATACGGCAGAACCGTCCGGGCCGCTGAAATCGGGAAGTGCTGCCTCGCTGGTACGCTGGGACGAGCTTGGCCGCATGGGTCGGTCCTTCGTGGCGAGCGGTCCGACGGCGGCGGAGATTTCCGCCTTCACCGGCAAGCCGGCCATCGAGCCGCTGCGGGTCTATGCCGGCCTCAATGCCGCCGAGACGCCGGAGGCCCGGGCGAGGATCGCGCTGGACGAACTGATCCGCGTCGGCGGCTTCGAGCGCTCGACTCTGCTGATCGTCATGCCGACCGGCACCGGCTGGGTCGATCCCGAGGGCATCGATACGGTCGAGTACCTGCACCACGGCGACATCGCCAGCGTCGCCATCCAGTATTCCTATCTCGCAAGCTGGCTCTCGCTGCTTGCCGAGCCGGACTACGGCGCCGAAGCGGCGCGCGCGCTCTTCCACGCCGTCTATGGCCATTGGACGACGCTGCCGAAGGAGAGCCGCCCCAAACTCTATCTCTACGGCCTCAGCCTCGGGGCGCTGTCGTCGGAGCAATCGGCGGAGCTCTTCGAGGTGATCGGCGATCCCTATCAGGGTGCGCTTTGGGCCGGCCCGCCGTTTCCAAGCCGGATCTGGCGCAAGATGACGGCGGATCGCAATCCCGGCACGCCAGCCTGGCTGCCGCGCTTCCGCGACGGCTCCTATGTGCGCTTCACCAGCCAGCGCAACGTTCTGCCGGAGGCGGGCGACCATTGGGGGCCGATGCGCATCGTCTACCTGCAATATGCCAGCGACCCGATTGTCTTTTACGACCCCTATTCCTTCTACCGCCAGCCATCCTGGATGGACGTGCCACGCGGACCGGATGTCTCGCCGGATTTCCAGTGGTATCCGGTGGTGACCTTCCTGCAATTGACACTCGATATGGCCATGGCGACGACGACCCCGATGGGCTTGGGGCATGTCTATGCCGGTGAGCACTATATCGATCCGTGGATTGCGGTGACGGATGTCACGGACTGGAGCGCGGCGGACATTGCGCGGCTGAAGGAGAAGTTTCGCGCGGGACGGTGAGGGGGGCGAGAGGCTGGTCGATGTCCGGTTTCAGGGCTCCGGACCATGCTGATAAAAAAATCTGCCCCCTTGTCGGATCGGCGGCGTGATCCACGTCCTTGTCATGTTCAAAACAAGGAGGAGACGATCATGACCTATGTCGATGGATTTTTGCTCGCCGTGCCGAAGGCCAATGTCGAAGCCTACAAGGAGATGGCGCGCACGGCGGGTGCCGTCTGGAAGAAGCATGGCGCGATCGACTATGTCGAGTGCATCGGCGATGACGTGCCCTATGGCGAACTCACCTCGTTCCCGCGCGCCGTGCAGGCAAAGGAGGACGAGATCGTGATCTTCGCCTGGATCACCTATGAATCGCGTGCCCGGCGTGATGAAATCGTCGCCAAGGTCATGGAGGACGAACGCCTCAAGGGCGACGACTGGAAGGATGTCTTCGACGGCAAGCGCATGATCTTCGGCGGCTTCCAGGCCTTCCTCGAGTTGTGAGCAGGGGCTGGCTGCGCTATCACTGCGCTGGACAGTTTTGCAAAGGATGCGCCCATGATGGATCTCTACTACGCGATCGTCGGCACCACCACGGATACCAATGTCGGCCTCGCCCGGTTCATGGGCGTGATCCTTGCTTTCATCATCGTCATCGGCACCCTGTTCTGGGCGATCGGCTGAGGCGCCGGGCGCCATGGCGCAGAAAATCCTGACGGTTCAAACGCGCGGGCAGGGGCTCTACGAATTCACCGGCGATGTCGCGGCCTTCGTGCGCGATGCGGCCGTGGAGGAGGGGCTGCTGACGGTTTTCGTCCGCCACACATCCTGTTCGCTGCTCATCCAGGAAAATGCCGATCCGGACGTGCGGCGCGATCTCGACCAGTTCTTCCGCCGCCTCGTGCCGCCCTCCGACGACCCGTCCATGCGCTGGATCGTGCACACGATGGAAGGACCGGACGACATGCCGGCCCATATCAAGGCGGCCCTGACACAGGTTTCGATCGGCGTTCCCGTCGTCGGCGGTCGCCTTGCGCTCGGAACCTGGCAGGGCCTCTATCTCTTCGAGCATCGCGACCGGCCGCACCGCCGGGAAATCGTGCTGCATCTCGGCCCTTGACGGAACACGTTCACACAGTGGAACGTTCCTGTGGCGATCCATCGAGAGGAGAGATCCATGTCGAACACCGAAAGCATCAACCATGCCGTGATCGAGGCGCTGAACAGCCGTGACTTTGCCGCCCTTGCCGCGAAGGTGCACGAGGACGTGTCGATTTCCGGCATCGGCGAGGGCATGGACAATGGTCGCGAGGCTTTACGCGCCCGTCTTGCCCGGCATTTCGAGGCCTTCGACGAAACCTACGACGATGCCCTGGTGATGAGCGATGCCCTCGGCAGCAATGTCGCGATCCGGCTGACGGCGCATGGCAAGAAGGCCGGCGGCGAGAGCTATTCGGCGGAAAAGATCCTGCTGCTCGAACTCGATGAGGGATCGATCACCCGCTTCTCCTTCTTCACCGCTTCATGAAGTTGAATGCAGGCTGAACGGCCGCTTCGGCCTGCATTCACCCGTTGCCTTCTAATGTCTCCTCAACGCCGAACACGACGGTTCGGTCGAAACGTACAGGAGATGCTTCGATGGCCAGCTTTCTCAAACAATCCATTCTTGCTGCGGTTCTCGGTCTTGGCGCGCTGACCGCCACAGTGCCGACCGCCTCTGCCGCCGGCCTTGACGTGACCATCGAAACGGTCGGCTATCGCAACGGTTTCCTTGAGATTCATGACAATGGCTGGGGCCGTGGCCGCTGGGATCGCCGCCACGAGCGCCGCCATGAGATGGGTCGTCGCGGCCGCTGCTCGCCGGATCTTGCGGTGGCCAAGGCACGCGATTTCGGCCTCCGGCGTGCCCGTGTCGTCGACATGTCGCCGCGTCGCGTCGTTGTCGACGGGTACCGTCATGGTGGCTTCAGCCGCATCGTTTTTGTCAACGACCGCGGTTGCCCGACCATGTGGCGTTAAGCGGAGGCGCTGGCCCGACCGGTGCTCTCTGACGCAAACCGCTCGTCCTGTCACCCCCGGCCGGCGAGCGGCTGCCCTTCCGGCCCCGGCCGGGAGGGTTTTTGCGTTTTGCGGTGGCGCTGGTCTTGTCTCGACGAAGACCGCTACGGGAACGGCATGTGCCGTTGTTTAGCGTCGCACGCACATACTGGGCGGCGTGCCTGGTCAGGCTGGCAAGACCGTGACAGATGAACATCGGGACATCGGCCGCCAAAAACGCCGCCGGGCTTGAACCCTGCAGGGCAGATCCTACTTCGCTTCCGCCCGCGCATATGTCGCCTTGCGGATTTTCCCCCAGTTCGCTCGCGGTACAGGACACATGAGACGACCTGGGCGCTGCCGCGTGACACCATGGCCGGCGCAACAAAAAAGGGGCCGGTTTCCCGGCCCCTCGTTTGAACGCGATCACCCGGCGTTATTTGCCAAGCGCGAACGTCACGTTGACGGTGACGGCGTAGCTGTTCTCGCCGGTGGCGAGCGGTACGGCGCCGCCCTCGGCAAAATCCTTGGCCATGGCGCGCATCATCGGCATCGGTTCGGCGCGATAGCTGGTTTCGGAAATTTCCAGCACGCGGCCGAGGCCGACGCCGGCGGCTTCAGTCAGTTCCTTCGCCTTTGCAATGGCGTTTTCCACGGCCTTCTTGCGCGCGGCGCTGACGGCCGTTTCCGGCTTGTCATTGGTGAAGCGGATGCCGCCACCCTGGTTGGCGCCGAGCGTCACGGCCTTGTCCATGATTTCGCCGAGCTTTGCCAGGTCGCGCACGCGCAGCGTGACGGTGTTGGTGACCTGGAAGCCGGTCAGCACCGGCGGCGGGTTTTCGCCTGTCGAGCTCTGCGGATACTGGTACTGCGGGTTGATCATGAAGCCGGAGGTCTGAAGGTCACGCTCCTCGATGCCGGCTTCCTTCAGCGCGGCGAGGATTTCGGCCATGGCCTTGTTGTTGGCGTCGAGCGCCTCGCGGGCGGTCTTGGCATCCTTGACGACACCGAGGTCGATCAGCGCCATGTCGGGCGCGACTTCGGCGGTGCCTTCACCGGTGACGATGATGGTCGCCTCGCGGGGCTTGGCAGCCTCCTCAGCCTTGGCGGCCAGCGGCGCAGCGGCGGCGAGTGCCAGCGAAAGTGCGAAAAGGCCAGCGCCCGTACGGCGGCCAAAGGTCCCGTGGATCATAAAGAATGTCTCCTGATGGTTGTGTCCCTCGCGCCGTTCTTCGCCCGCGATTGTGTAGAGAATACGGCGGCGCTTGTGAGTGGCAGCGAATTCGTCTAGACGATCCACATCGTCGGCTGCCATTGACCGACGACCCCGGCAGACCCGCCGGGCCGGGCCTGTAGCTCAATGGTTAGAGCCGGCGGCTCATAACCGCTTGGTTGGGGGTTCGAGTCCCTCCGGGCCCACCATTTCTGTTGTTGGCCGCCACGATCCTTTGATCCGGCCGCCATCAACCTCTGAACTGTCTCGCATCCGATTGCGCAATCCGTGACCGAACGCGAAAAAGGCCGAACAGCGCTCTGTTCGGCCTAAACTATTTAAAGAACTAACTAATTTTTGAATCTCGGTGAGCGGTTCCGCCTACTTGACGACCGGAGAGGCGATATTGCAGCCGGTTTTCAAGGCGCTTGGATCGAGATGCCGCAGCCGACTGCTGCGGTTACGACGATCTGCCGTGGCGTGGCCAAACTCGAAGACCCGAGGTCTTCAAGCAGAATTAAAGACCCCGGATCAAACTCATGAACTCGATACGATCAGGGTTGGCTCTCCGCGACCGATCTCCCGCTCATGATTCTCGACCGCAGCGGCGATCTCCTCCGCCGACAGAGTCTTCTTTTCGACCAGAGATTTCGCCAACGCCCGAAGTAGGTCTCGGCGCGTCTCCAGAATGGCCGTCGCGCGCTCGAACTGTTTCCGAAGCGTAGACTCCACGATGTCTCCCAATTCAGGCCGCCGACCTCTTACGGCGGCGAGCGCCTCAGGCGTGCTGATCGACTCGGATACCATCCATCGTCCAAGGCCCCACGTCACTTCCATCATAGTGGCGAGGTCCGTTGCGATATTGAGGTCTGCCTTTTGGTCGCCGGCCGATCCAATCGAGTGATCTCCGTACACGAGGCGTTCGGCAGCCATCCCTGCCAGGAGCATCGCGATCCGGTTCTCGAAATACGTCGAAGTCTTCCGCCGGATCGGCGGCTCTTTGAAGTGCGCGCCACCGAGCGTCGCAAGCTTCGCGTTTGGTGACACCGTGTCTTCGATGGTGACATACATGAGAGGATCGGATTCGTAATGCAAACTTACGAGAGCATGTCCCAGTTCGTGGATGGCAACGGACTCGATTACCTCGGGTGGCAACTTCACTCGTTCCGGCATTGCCGAAAGCAAGTCGTCCATCTCCATCTCGCGA
Organism: Shinella kummerowiae; assembly: GCF_009827055.1. GTDB lineage: Bacteria > Pseudomonadota > Alphaproteobacteria > Rhizobiales > Rhizobiaceae > Shinella > Shinella kummerowiae. The sequence continues at coordinate 663,222 of NZ_WUMK01000001.1, read as the reverse complement.
CCCGCGCGTCTGGCCGCCCGTTTCGCGTCGCGGGTTGCACGCTGGATATCCGCACCGGTCCAGCCCCTCGAATTTTTGACGGCGATATCGATGTTCCGTGACCTCAGGTCTTTGCCAAGGTGATATCTGAAGATGTCACGTCGGCCGGCGGCGTCGGGGAGGGGAATGACGCATTGACGATCGAGCCTGCCGGGCCGGAGAAGAGCGGGGTCAACCAAATCGGGAAAGTTCGTCGCTCCGACTACCACAACGCCATCGCGACCGTCGATTCCATCCAGGCATTCCAGAAGGCCATTCACGACCTGGCGGGAATAGCTGGCGCTATCGCCGCTATATTCTTCGCGAGCGGAGAAGCTATCGAACTCGTCAATAAAGAGGATAGAGGGCGAGCTGGCTTTCGCTTTGTCGAATGCCGACCGCATGGCTTTAAGGAAATCGCCCAGATGTCCCTTGGCCTGCCAGCGGGCGGCGGATGCGGCTACGAGCGTCATGCCACAGGTGTTCGCGAGTGCTGTGGCGAACGAGGTCTTTCCCGTTCCCGGCGGTCCAGACAAAAGGATGCCGTGATCGATATCTGCCCAGGACAGCTTACCAGCCTTCCAGTCTGCGATGTCGGCGGCCAGTTCGAGACCCCAAGTTTTGGCATCGCCATAAGCGGGGAGGTCATGCAGGGTAGGCTTATCGGGGAAAGGTAGAACGACCGCCAGCGGCTGCTCTTCTTTCGTATCAGTGAGATGCGCTTTCAGCCGTGCGATCGCGTTGCCAATCGGCCGCCCCGCTCGCATGGCCATGGTGAGGCTGGCCAGGCTGTGTCCACTAAGGAATTCGGCGTCTTCGTCGCTGATCCTACCAAATCCCATTCTGAGAGCGGCGATCTTGATGTCCTCGCCGGACGTCGGCGGCAGGATTGCGACCAGATCGGATGCGAGACGTGCATCCGCATTCAGCGTCGCCTTGCTCTCCATCAGGACGATAGCCCTGCGGATTTCGCTTGTCCTGGAAAGCTTTACGGAGGTCCTGAAGTCTTCCCTGTCGGTTAGCGCCAGGATGTCATAATGGACTTTCATCGGGATTCCGTCGGCCCGCGGGTTCTCCATGATCCAGTGGGCAGCGACCGCATAGTCGTGGACGTTAGCGTCCTCCGGCACGACGATCGTGGCAACGAAGCGACGTGACCTATGGACTAACGGCCTCAACACCCGCAACAACGAAATCACGGCTAACTGGGTCGATAGCGACAGGTCGCGCGTGCGCCGCCTGCCATGCGTGAAGTCATGAACATCGACGTCGGTTTGGTTACGCATACAAAATCCCTCTGAAAACGATGACGGAAACGGCTGACGTCAGCGCGCTATCCGTCTCACCGCTGTCGTGGGCCCGATCAGTTCGTCGTCGAGGTCGACTTCCACGAAGCCGTTCAGGATCATCGACGCCAACCCGGCCACCGATCTGGTTTCCGAGAACGCGGTCAGGCATTCCGCGACCGTGAGCGATCCGTGTTCTTCCAGCGCCGCCAGAAGCCGGACCCGATCCCCGAGGGTTGCCTGGTAGTTTCCGTAGCGCAGCAGGTCTTTCGCGTTGCGGAGTCTCGTCCCGCCATAGACCTCGATCCTGGGCGGGCGCTTGTACCGGAATCCTGCCTCGGCGGCTGCGGCTTCGAGGACGACGGGATCGGGCGTCTCAGTGCGATCGAATCCGTCCACGAGAAGACGTTGCCCGGAGACGTGGCAGACGAGGAAATCGCAGACGTGGAATTCCGGGCCAACGGAGAGGAAGGGTGGATCGCAGGTCCAGGTTTCGACCTCGGGGTCCACGTCGAAAAGGCAAGCGATGTCACGCGCTGCCTGAGACCGAAACGTGACCGGGCCGTCGCTCTTGACCGTGGCGCGCGGGAAGAAGGAGGACCGTGCCTGAGCCGCCTTCGCGACGTCCAGGATTTCGGTTTGACGAGAAACACGCATGCAACAGACTCCACAATATCGTCGATGACCGTCAGCCCTCATGGCTGACAAGACTTCATCGTATTCGCGAGACTGTGTGGAGGTCGGTTTTCATGGAGAACGAAAATAGAACAAAAATCGGCCCTGTCTAGGGGCCCAGGTCTATTTTTTTTGAAGAGGCTGTATCTCCAAGCGTAATCGACAATATCCGATGAAATTCGAAGTGGCGAGAAATTAGAAATTGAAGACATCCGGAATTTTGATAGTTCGAACGGGAATTCTGAAGAAATGTCAGTCGGTGGCTTTTCCCAAGAATGTCTCCGAAGACGTGCGAATTTAAATTTTTAAACTAAAATCCGCGGAACACCCTCCACAAGAAATTTCTTGCAAGTTCAAACTCGCACGCTCTCAATGCACTCGTACTTGTGATCCATCGGGAACGGAGATGATCCACATGCATATAAAAGCAAAAACGGGCCAACCTCTGAACAGGTCGGCCCGTCACTTTGGTTGCTACCCATTGCGAAGAGTAACTGGTTCAGTCTTGCCGGCTGGTCCCGTCCTGTCAACGGATTTTTCCAAACCGACAGCCATCTAATCTGAAAAAATCTGCAGTCCGGCGGGCGGGGCCCGGTTGACTTACCGAATTCGTCCGGTACAAACCGAGAACGGAAACGATGAGCAATGCCGTTTCCCCAACACGGGATGATCCCATGACCGCCTTCGGACTGCACATAGACAAGCGAATATGACTGCCATCGGCAGATTGTAGTCGTTTGCATGCAGTTCGGCGGTCCCTCTGACCTCTCCGAACTTTGACCGCAAAGGCACGCGCTCCGAGGTGCGTGTCTCTCCCCACAGTTCATCGTAGCCCGCTCGACTGCGCGTCGGCGGGAGAGGAGAAGTGCGCCATGTTCATCACCGAACACACCATTTCCACGTCACGCCCCCTTAGGGCCGCTGAACTCGATTCACTCGGCGGCGAGTGCATCACGATCGCCGATTTGATGCGCGAGTGGCAGGGACATCTGTACGAAGACGATCCTTCCACCGACTGCTGAGCCTTTCACCCAATCCGTGGACATTCCGCCGATCACGAACATCGGCGTCGGCGGAGCCATGTCTGGAGGCAAGAGATGAACGAACAACAGCTTATGACGTTCTTCGGCTTCGGGGACGATCACGTTCCCTTGGTCAAGGTGGCCAAAAGCCAGAAGCGTCAGGAAATTCCGGTGTCGTTTCCGACGCGCAAAGCCGCCCAGAAGTCGATCAGGGCTCGCTCGACGCTCATGCGCGACGCGCTCATTCACTTTGAAACCAATCCCGATGTCGTCAGGATCAGCGCCTATCCGATCAAGCTCGAGTATGAGGTTTCGGATTGGAACGGCGTCGTCTCGTCCGCCAGCCATATCCCGATGGTCGGTGTCTGGAGCAAACAGAAGCAGGCCAGCTTCTTCGACATCATCCCGCTCGCCATGCAGGACGAGCGGAAATGGATGGAGCATCAAACGAGTACGCTGAAGGGCGTATACTGGGAGCAATACCGGGCGACGTATGCGGTTCTCGACGAGAGCAGTCTCCACATCCAGCCGCGGATGATGAACCTGGCGACGATCCGCTACCACGCATATCGACATGACGATGAAGCGGTTACAGCCGTCCGCCGCGCGTTGTCCCTTCTCCCATCGCAATCCACCATCCAGATGATCTCGGATGCGGCTGCCCTGCCGGGGAGGGTGCATGTCTTTTTCGAAAACGACGGCACGGCCGCACAGTTCCGCCCGCTTCCGGAGGTGAAGCGAGCCTTTTCGGCATTGATGTGGCTTGCGGTGGCAGGCGAGGTGAAGGTGGACATCTCCAAGCCGATTTCATTTGCGTCGACAGTGACAAAGACCTCCCACGTGTCGAGCGCGAAGGGGAGGGAAGACTGATGTCCTTCATGCACAACAAGAGCGTATTCCTGACGAAGGGGGCACTCAACCCGGCGTCCAGCTTCGCAGAACTCGATGTTCCCCCTCATCCTGTCAACGGAGGAAAACACCAGGCACAGCGCTATAACTTCGCCATGGGATCGCAGTTCATGATCTTCGACCCCGACCGTCGCCGGGTTGCGAACTGCGCCGTGCTCTCCCGAAACTCCTATGGTTTGGGCGGCGAGAAATTCTTGGTCCAGAACACCGACACGAACGAGACGACGTTCCTGTCGGATTGGCAGATCAGCATTCTCGAACGCGAGTGGAGGCTTGTTCCGATCAACTCCGCGGCGAAGCGTGAAATCGCCCCAACCGAGCGTCCAAAGGTCAGGAGCTATCTTTCCATCCCTCGGGAGCGGCGCGCAGAGGCCATCAAGAGATGGTGGTATGCGCGCAAGCTCGTCCTCGCCCGCGAAGGTGGCAAGGTGCGGCTCACCAAGAAGCTGATCCTCGAGGTGGCAGCCAACCACGCACGCGAGAAGGGTCACGAGAAAACACCCTGCTACAATTCCCTCCGTATCTGGCTCAAGAAGTACGAGGCCAATCCGTTCAACCGAATTCTGGCTCTTGTTTCCGAGCATTCGTCCGGAAATCCCATCCGGAAGTTTGATCCCCGGATCGAAGACATTCTAGACGACTGCGTTCAGTGGGCCTGGGAACTGCCCGCCGGCACGGCGCTGAACGTCGAAAGTCAGTTCAAACTGGAACTTGCGAAAAGGGAGAACCGGCAGCTTCTCAAGGAGATCGAGCTCCCGGACGGAACACTCAACGTGCCGAGCTTCCGTACTATCGAACGTCGTTTCGCGGCTCCCGACAACTATTCGAAAGACCTGTGGCGCTACGGGATCGAAGCGGCGCGGCGAAAGCATACCTTCTACACGCACAGGGATTTGCCCGACCATAGCCTAAGCGTGGTCGAGGTCGATTACACGACAGCGGATATCTGCGTATACGACGCCGAGAACATGTGCCTCTTCGGCCGTCCCAGTGTCCTGTTTTTCGTTTCGAAGAAAAGCGGGTGCATCCTCGGTTTCGCGGTCCATTTCGACAACCAGAGCTATGAGGCCTTTCTCTACGGCTTGCGGATGGCGCTTTATCCCAAGGACATGTCCCGCTTCCCGGGCGCTGAGTGGGCGCAGTACGGCGACTTCATGGCTATTCCGTCCGACAACGCCACGTTTCTACGGGGCGAGGACATCAAGCGCGCGTCGGAAGAGATCGGTTTCGAGATCATCGAGACCCTTCCGGGGGAGCCTACCGGCAAGGGTCTGGTCGAGCGCATGTTCCGCACGCTCAACACACAGGTCTTTCACCTGCTTCCCGGCACGACAATGTCGAACGTCGAGCGCCGAAGACTTTTCGACGACGCCAAGGGCCTCGGCCTGCCGATGATCAGCCTCCAGCAATTGGAGGACTTCATCACGCTCTGGATCGTCGAATACCACCGCACTCCGCGCCGTGGCATCGGTCTTACGCCGCGCTTGAAAGCCATTCCCCAGGATGTGTGGGACGCAGACCTCAAGAACATGCCGCCGAGGGACCCGATCGATCCGGAAATCTTCGTCTCGCTCGGTGGACATCGGCGCAAGGTGACGATCCAGAACGACGGCGTCACCTACAAGCACCTGACCTGGTACTCTGAGGACCTTCTCGAAATCACGGCTCATCCGAACCATAAGCCTGGCACGGAATATGAGTTGACCGTCGATCCGTCCGATCTTTCCAACGCCTTCATCACGAACCCCTATCGACGTGATCGCGTCATCAGACTGCGACCGAACGGGCGGTGTGCGAAGTATGCGGACGGCCTCCGGTTGTTCGTGCATCGCAAGATCATCGAACACCATAACAAGGTCTTCAAACGCAAGCCGATCACGATCGAGTCGCTTGAGCTTGCGAGGCGCACCCTTCCGGATGAGCTTTCGAAACTCCTCGACAAGAAGAAGCTCCAGCGGACCGCTCAGGCGCTCGCGAAGTTCCAGAGCCAGGTTACGAGAAAGCTCAAGCGTTCGGCCATCGTAAACGTGGTCGAGAGCGAGGCGGCGAGTGCCGACCATCTGGATTTCGCAGCTCCGTTTAGCCCCGGACCTGCCCGTACCAAATCTCCCAACCGCCCGGGCAGGGGCCGCGACGGCACGCCTGCAGCCCTAGTCAGCCAGACGGCTGATGGCGAGATCGTGGAGCGCGATCCCCTCGAGGACGCTGTAGCCGAACATAAGAGGCGCGGTACTCCGCGCACCGAGCCCTCCGGTCCGGTTTCCGTCGCCGTCGCGCCCGTGGAAGCCCCGCTGATCACCGAAGCAGACAGACGCGCCGCATTGCGCGAGCGCCTTGCCAAGAAAGGATTTGATGAATGATCATCCTCCCGGACTTCCACGAAATTTCCTTTGCCAACGATAGCGAGGCTCGCCGTGAGATGCTTAGGCTTCCTGAGGCGGCGCGTCAGCGGATGGTCGAAAATCTCCTGTACCGCTATCCTCGCTTCAACCAGACTTTCGCCCGCCTTCAAAAGCTCCATCGGCCCGGTCAGCAGGGGGCTCCCATTGTGGGCCAGATCGCCGGGTTCCTCGGAAACTCCCGTGCAGGCAAAAGCTTCATGCTCAAGACGCTGCTGCGGGAGAACAAACCCTATCGGGTTGACGATAGCTCCGGCTATGTATTCCCGATGGCCTACATCCCGGTTATGGAGCGCTGGGGAGCGCCGGATGTCGCGTCGGCTCTCTTCCTAGCGACGGGAGCGTCTTCCGTCCCGTACATCGGTGGTAAGTCTCTTGAGGCGAAATGCGTGCGACGGGTGGCGACCCATGGAACGCCTCTCGTGGTCTTCGACGATGCCCACTACATTTTCTCGGCTCCGCCAGCCAAACGGCGTTCCATTCTCTCCCTGATCAAGGCGTTGGCAGACAGCGGTTCCTGCTCCGTCTGGCTGGCGGGCCTCTATACGATCGAGGGCTCGATGCTCAACGAGGCCCAGCATCTCAACCGCGGATCATTTCCTACGGTCCATCTCGCCGAGCATGACATGTCGATTACCGACGAGATCGACGATTATCTCGGATTTCTGATCGGTGTCTCGAACAGGCTCCCGTTCGCCGAAGATTCCATTCTCGATCGCGAAGAATGGCAAACCGAGTGGAGGCTTGCCGCGAGGGGGTCAGTCGGTCTGACCATGAACATCGTGATCGATGCGGCACGACAGGCGATCTACGACGGGTCGCCCTGTATCCAGGGTCGTCATCTTCGCGAGGCATGTTTCCTGCGCAAGCGGACGGGCGACCTCACCTACCCGTTCGAGAAGGCGGCCTGACATGGCGTTCATTCAGACGCTCGTATTTTCCAGGTGGGACGCAACTCCGGCTGTCGACGAACCCGCCCATGGGTTTTTCATGCGGCTGGCCGAGCTGGAAGGCTCGGTCACCATGACAACCTTCGCGAACTGGAACGATCTGGAGGTTAACCGGGTCGCCACAAACCAGCTCATGGAAGCGCTTGAGCGCCATCCCATGCCGACCGACTGGTTTAAGCTCCTCCGATTCAACACGCCGCTCCGTATCGGCGATGGCTATGTCCTCCGCGGACATGGTTTGCCCTACCATCACATCCGGTTCGAGCCACGGCGCTGGTGCCCTGGCTGCATCCATGAATCCTCTCATCATCGAGGATGGTGGGAGGTCGAATCCATCCGACACTGCCCGATCCATTGCGTCGAGCTCGAGACTCGCGACGAAGGCGGCGCGCAAGTCCCATGGACTTGGCTTGGCTTCGGATATTCCCGCGACGGCTTTGCGCTCGGCCGCCAGCTGCCTCGCCGTGACGACGGTGCGCCTTTCGCTCGATACCTGCTCGGCCGCTTTGGCTGGCTCCAGCCGATCAGTGCGCCATTGCTGGATGCCATCCCGATCCCCGATGTCATCGATTACTGCGAGTTTGTCGGCAGGTTTCTCGAGAACCCGCCTTCGCGTAAACACCCGCCCGTCGGCACACACTCCGCCGACGTGGGTTTTCGCGCTCTGTCCGGTGATCGCGGCGACCTTGCGGAGCTCATGAGGGAATGGCACCGCAAGTACAGGGGAAATCACAAGGCCCGCGGCGTCGCGGCGCATTTCAGCTGGGGCTACCCCAAACTCAACTTCCTGCCGGAGAGCCTAAGGTTGACGGTCCGCCGTGCCTTCCACGAGGCTGCGGTATTCGAGACGGAGCGATATGATCGCCGTGTCCGTGACGAAGACTTCGACATCGAGTTCATGCCGCGACTGGAAATCGCGCAAACCCTCGGTATCGGTCCCCGTGCGGTCGAGCAGCTCGCCAAGGAGGTGGGCGTCCTCCAGAAGACCCGAGAGCGGCGCACGGTTGCCGCGCATGCCGTGGAAACCATCGCCGGGTTCAAGGAAACGCTTGTCCCGATCTCGGAAGCCGCACGACGGCTTGGCATCAATCAGGATGCCATCCGCCATCTCGTCCACGCAGGCTATCTCAAGGTCTTCACGAATCTGAGGCCTGGCCGACGGAGCGGGGGTCGGTACTCGCCTGATCAGATCGACACCGTCCTCAGGCTTATCGACGAATTGCCCGTCACCGGCTCGCCTGCCTACGGCCTGACGCTTCACACCTATCGTGTTCGCAACGGCTTGGTTCCGGGTGCCGTCGCGGTCGCCTGCCTCAAGGGTGAGATCGTGATCTGCGAGAAGCGGGACAACGTTCCGGGCTTCAAGCGGTTGATGGTCCAGACCGATGCCAAGCGGAAGCGCCAATCGTTCACCAGGTCCGAAGATACGATGACCATGGGCGAGGCGCAGGCGCTCCTTAACATGACGTACGAGACGACCCAGATTCTCGTGAAGCATGGCCATCTCGGGGAGGTCGAAGCCAGCCCGCGCCAGGTCCTGATTTCGAGAAAGGCCGTCGAAGATTTCGCGGCCAGTCACGCCAAGGCTTCGGATTTCGGCCACGGCATGGGCATCTCGGGACATGCGGTCAGCTGGAAGATGAAGCGGGAAGGGGTCGATCCCGTGGTGAAGTTCGTGAAGGGCGGCAAGCACGTCGACACCGTCTTCAAACGGGCAGACGTCATGCGGGTGTACGGCCTAGAGGCCGATCCTACCATTCTGGAAGACGATAGAGTGAACAGGTTCTGGGAGATCATCGTTCCCGAGGCTGCGAAGACCTGCCCGTACCTGATCTTCCCGCCGAAGCTGCCGCCGTCAGGCCAGCGGGTCTGGAATTCGAACAGGGGCCTGTCGGCGCATTTCCAGTTCGATCCAAGCTTCGGAGAAATTCACATCAACCTGAGCGCCCGCGGTGAGCGGCACAAGTTCTGGTTCGATCTCAATACCGAGGATTACGTCGCCGCGATAAAGGAAATGCTCGACGTCTTCGACGGAATGGTCAAGGAGGCCACGGAGCGGCAGAATGCGAAGACAAGGGAGTGGTGGAGGAAGCGGAGCAAACCCCTCTAGTACGATTTCTGCTCGCGGATTCTGCGGGGTATATAGCTATTTCAAAGCCGCATTTATCGCGTTTATCAGCTTCGACCAGCCATTCCGCTCGGCTTCGCTTAGATCAGCCGATGAGTGATCTCTTGTCCATTTTACGTAGGCTTTTGCCAATTTATATTTTGAAAAATTGGCCCCTCCTTTCCTCGTCAATAGGTCAATCACCGGAGTGGTCGGCGATGCGGTAACCTCCGCCGAAATATCGATCCCGAGGTCTGACGCCGCCAATTTGACAAGCGTATCGCGGAGCAAGTCCTCAATTTCGGCCTTGGGGATAGGAGGAGCTGTGAAGTCCGTAGTTCGCAAGATACGTTTCGCGCCCAATCTATGAACGAGGACATCCTGCTTCGCGGCTTGATCACCAGCATTATCAGAGTCGAGGAGCGCCGCGACCTTTAGATTATGGGCAACCAAGATAGTCGCGAAATAAACCACCTTACTGGCCGTATTAGCCGGTACGAGTGCAATCTTGGAATTCAGATCGGCAATGCTTTCCTGCCGTAGCATCTCAGCCGTCGCCTCAATGTACCAGAAGTCGGTGAGGCCTTCGAGTATGAGGTTACGTTGCTGGGCGAAGAGACTCTGTGCGAGATCGTAGCCTAATGCTTCCTGCAGAGGCAGGAGTGCAGCGGGGTCGGCGGCGGTAATCGTCGTATGGGCCTTGGTTCCGGTTCGACGATCTTTCATTTCAATGACTCGAACCAGATCAAGCTCATCCGGGCCGACGAGAAACGGCGAGTGAGTGGTGTAGACAGTCTGGTTCGCCTCCGCCAACTTCGAAATTGTCTCGCGGAAATCACGCTGTTTAAGCGCGTGCAAACTCATTCCTGGCTCGTCAAGGAGAAGGATCGCATTGGCATGCTTCCCTGCAGTCTCCGAGAAAAACACCACGAAAAACGACACTAGCCATTGGAAGCCTTCTGAACGTTGATCCAACTCGATCTCGACACCCAACTCGTCTTCGACGACCACCTTGAGATACTGGCCGTCTGCGGTGATCCTTAGTCGGTTGGCTTCGGCTCGATCCGGGTTTGGATTCCAAATGTTCACGATTTCCGACGTCAATTTGACGCTTGCGGCGTTCAGTTGGTAGGAACGTTGATCGAGTTGGTCTCTATATTTCTTCAGCGCATCGTGATCCGCAGCACTTGGTTCGGGCGCTCGTCCGAGCGTGGAAAGCTCGCGCGCCGTAAAGCCGAGCAATTTCAGCAAGCACTCGTTTCCATAGTCATACTGGTCGTCATCCAGCAGCTTCTGTTCGATACGCGTAGCCAGGTGATCGAGATGAATAAGCGGTCGAACGCGATAGTAGTTTGAAAACAGCACGAAAACTGGGATCGCCTTCATAAGGGCCTGAAGAGCGGCATCCCGTCGAGCCGCGAACTTCGTCAACTTCAGGAGCTTGTCGTACCGCGCCTCTTCAGTTTCGTTAGCCTCGTCGATGAGCGGCAGGTGTTTCGTCAACCAAGTCGATACCGCCGTGGCAATATCCCCCTGAAGCCAATAGTTTCCACCAGACCATTTGGCCAGTGCCGTCTCCAACAGTGTGCTGGATTTTTCTTCGTCGTCCTTCTGCCGCGTGTCTATATGCGCTGCCAGTCGCTGCAAGTCCTTGGCGATGCCCTCTGTGGTTGGGCGCTCCGGACCGCCTTCGAAGGTGTGGTTGTACGTATTGTCCAAGTACCTAGTGAATACGTAAGTCGCTTGTCGAAAGTCTTCGTCGATCGAAGCCTTGTCGTCAGCATCAAGGGTGAAGTGAGCGATGACCACGACCGTCGTCGCCGGGTCCACTTTTTGCGTAGTGATGTCGTTGTAATCCTTGCGCGGATAGTCACGGAGGACGTCGAATTTTGCAGTACCCGAAGGCGCGTTGATTTGCTGGAGCGCTCTTAGAATCGCCGACTTGCCTGCCTCGTTCGGGCCGACCATGATAGTCTTCGACTGTTCGAAATCGATCCAGCCGGAATCTTTTACGCTGCGATAATCCGTGACGCGGGCCTTCGAAAGCTTCAACTGGCGATCCTCCAACAACATTCTAAGTTTAAGGCGAAAACGGGCGGTACTGCAACTTAGGATCACGAAAAATAAATACCTTGAACTCGCGCTCAACCGAATTGAAGCGCGCTGTGAGCATCGTCCGACACTCGGTTAACATCGGGCATTTTTTGGAGTTGCATCGCTCGCCGGCTTCCCGGTTTCATAGTGATTAGTCGGCCTGGCTGTGTGTGGCCGCGTTAGCGTGGAACAGTGAAATGCGAAATACGGATATCAAGCGGCGTGTAGATCGGATCGCGCGGGGGAAAGGTCGGCACGAAGACTTCGTCAATATCTTCCTGTTTTTCCGCACCCACCATTGCGGGCGGCTCAGCGTCCGCGATGTCGGCGATTTCATCGCGCACAGAGAGGAACGCGGCAGAGGTGAAGTCACAGATCGGGCGAGGGATATGCTCTTGAGCTGCCGACACTGGCTTTTGACAGAGAACGGGATAACGCCGAGCCTTGAAGACATCAAAGAGGCCGTGCAGGCGACATTGAGGGTCGCCACGGAGAAGCAAATCAAGGACGCGGTCGGTCTCGACAAGGGGCAGGCTAAAGCGGCACTGAAGACGGCACTTAGCAAAGCTGAAGACGGCGGCGTTCTCAAAGACAAGGAGCGTCGGGTACTGAATTATCTAGGGCGGACATTTATCTGGAACGTCGCATTTACGGACGTTTCGCTTATGGAAGACCTCGTCCATGTCCTCAAATTCCATGATTATCTTGATGACGCCGATGCGATCAGGTTTTGCGAAGCAAAGACCTTTCTCGCCCTCTACGTCATCGCGACGCTGCATGGAACGCCGCTAACCATGAAAAACGAAACGGTAACGCTCCGCGCCACGTTCAGGCAGGAAACTAAACAACTTGGACTGAAAGCGGAGCTCCCGGTAGCCAATCTCGGGAAGCCGATATCGGCGAGCGTTTTCCTCTTCTCGACAGAGCTGGCTGCTGCGGACCATTGCGATCAGTCGCTCCTCGATACAGCGGACTGGACAGGCTTGCCGCTTGAAGTCAGCTCCGAAGGTAAGCTCGCCGTTATCGAGTGAGGCCGCGTTCTGCGGAGCCGGCGCGCCTCTAGGCCAGGTCTTCGTACTTGGCCTAGTTAGTCAGATTTTCTTGCCGCAATCGAGCTCCGCCTGCTTCATCCTGCGGTGGGCCTCGACGAGGCTGGCAGGAGGGTTGGCACGAAGCTTCGTGGCGTCGTCATAGATTTTCTGGAGTTCCGCAGGGGCTTTAAGCAAGTCACGTTCCAGCTCCGCCCGCTGTCTCGCGATGTCGGTCTTCACCTCGCGGATGGCCTGTGGGTCCGTCGGGATGTTGGCGTTGAAAACGAATTTGCGCTCCACTGACTTCGACCATGTTCTCAGCTTTTCCTGCATAGCGGGGCCAAACCCCGGAATATTGGTGATCCGCTTTGATTTTGCGTCCCACGCCGTCTCGATACCGTAGGACGCGAGGGTCGCCTTCCTCCCCGGGCCGATGCTAGGCACCTTTGCGCGGTCGAGAAGGTGCGATTCCATGTACTTCCGCATCTGAAGATCGCGCTTCTTCCTGTCGAGTTCCTCAAGGCGTTCACGTTCGCGTTGAGGTAGGGCGCTGTGGTTCGCCGCAAGCGTCAGGAAGTGGGCTTTCCGCTCGTTGAAATGCTCGGGTCCTGCATGTTTCTCCCATAATTGCCGCTGCTGGTGCCATGCGGCCGTCGCAGTTCGCAATTCGGTCTCAAAGGGGCTGCTCTGGTTCTTGACGTTGAAAAACCAGATAAGCGATCCCACCGTGAGGATGATCCCGACAAGTGGTTGGACGGTGAACGTCACGAAAGCGCCAGCGGCGGCGGCGCTGAGGGCGCTGACCATGCCGATGCCTCTGCTACTTCGCTTTCCGCGCGCCGCGGCTGACACCTTGAGGTCCCGAACGGGCGGCATGACGTTCTCGGCGCTCGGCGGGTTGGCTGGCGAGTTCATGCGGCCAATATGGGCTATGACCTGGCCGATGTTGGCCATCGACGATGGCGTTGGCGTCGCGAGTTGGGCGGTGAACAGTGATCGGCCGATGCCCGCTTCGAGCTTGCACCACGGACATCTGCCTTTGAACTTATGGTAATGATGCGACTTGTCGATTTCGCAGGTGATGAGGTTTGTCTGCAAGCGATCAATGATTCCGACCCAGTCCAGCGCAGACGGCCGCGTACCAGTTTCAGCCGCGCGCGAGAATGCGCGTTCGAAGGCGGCCTTGACCTCATCGCCGTAGTCGTTGAGGGCTGGCACATGCGGCGGCGGCTCCATCTGCGTTTCTGCACGCCTGTCGCTATAGGCGAAACGCCTCTGCGCGATGGCAGTCTTGATGTCCATGTCTCCGCCGGAATAGCGTCCGGCGTATGGGTGCCTACCGAGATACAGAAGTTGGAACAGTAGAACGGCAAGACCGAAGGCGTCGTGGTTCGAAGTTCGGTCGGTACGTTCGAAAGAGACCCCCTGCAATTCAGCGGGGGTATATTCCGCAACTCCCACCAGAGAACGGAAGGTTTGCCCACCGTTCCTGAACTGGAAAGAGTCACTGTCGATGAGCGTCACCAAGGCCTTTGTCGAGACAAGAATACCGGAGTGGTTGATGTCGCCGACGACGCATCCCGAGCGATGGATGCTGGCTATGGCGCTAGAAAGGTTGTAGGCGGCCCGGACAAGGAAACGGACGTCCGCAGTCGGAAATTCCGTGCGGCGGCTCCCTGGACCATAGAGGTCATGGACAGTTTTGAAGCCCGCGACCTTCTTCATCGAGAAGCCTGCGAACTTGCCATTCTGACGCGTCACGACCTCGAGTGGGAAAGCCACATAGTCGGACGTACGCGACAAGTTAGCGGACACCATAGCCATGATTTTGTCGCGACGTTCGGGAGCCTTGCCGTCGTTGTAGATTTTCACGGCGATGTCGGCGTTGCCAGAGACATTGTAGACAGCGCCTTCGCCGCCCTTGCCTAGCAACGGCCCGAGGCTGACCTTCTTCCCTCCGACAACAAAGGTCTCGGTCACAGCCGCGCTCCGAGAATGAGCGTCTTGTCGTCGTCGGTCCTATCGCAGACCGCCGGACTAGCAAGATAACTCTGGAGGGCTTTCGATAGATCGATGTCTCTTCCGGGCGTCGTGAGTGCAGTGATTGGCTTCAGCATCCTGTCGAAGAATGGCCCGTGGGGAGTACGACTGGTGAAATCGAGCACCATCCGCTCAATGCCATCCGAGAAAACGGCCAACTCGGAAATCTGGATTTCGACGGTCACGAAGTCCAGTCGCGGTTGGGGGTCGTCAGTGACGAAACTCGTTGTCGAGGCGTACTCCCCTTGGAATGGCCAGGAAGGGACGGTCCAGGCATCCGCCCCAAGAGCCTTGAGAGCAACCGCTCCGTCACCGACGTGGATCACCGTCGCACCGCTGTCGTCGGCAAGAACAGCTACGACCGTGGCCGCGAAATCCCTCGGCCTTAGTTCCAGACGCTTGGCCTCGACATTGATCCGGTCACGGATTGCGTCGAGCCATTCCCACACCGCTTCTTCCTGAATAGACGAACGCGGCGAACCAGCGAGGAACTCCCGCGCCAGGCGCAACAGCGTTGTCGACGCGAGCTTCGAGCCGACGTCGGCGTGCGTAGCGCTGCCAGCGCCATCCGACACGACGGCAATGAAGACGGGACCAGCGGGACTTTCGATCTCGCTGGCGCAACCGTAATCCTGACAGGGTGATCCTGTCCTTTCGTGCGAGGTGCCTTTCGATCTAGCGCCCGCCCAACGCCATGCCTGCGTCATGCAATCGATGCCCACCCGTCAGGAGTGGCAGGGTTGGCCAGCGGCACGGCATCGCCCGGATTGGACTGGGAGACCGAGCTCAACGAGCTGGACAGCCAGCTGAAAAGATCACGGAACCGCATGTCCTTGAGGACCAGCGGCTGGCGCGTGCTGATCTGTGAAAGGACCTCGAAATTCGCACCGTCGACGCCGACGGCGAAGAAGCTGAAGGCTTTTTCGGCCTCTCCAGCTTTCACAGCCTGAGCGGCAGCCTGCCAGCTATCCGTTGGCCCGCCGTCCGTAATCAGGAAAATCCATGGCCGATAGTACGAGATGCCATTCTGGCGGTATGAATTCTTCCGCTCTCTGAGCAACTGGAGGCCCTGTTCGATCGCGCTGCCCATCGGCGTGTCTCGCTGATCTGTCAACTCCGGAGCGATCCAGCTTTGAACACCCGTAAAATCATTGACGACGTTGACGGGACCGAACGTGACGACTGCAACCTCCACCCGCTTGGCGGCCAATGAATCCGCGAAGAGTTCATCACGGAACTGGGACAGCCCATCATTTAATTCCCTGATCGGCTTGCCGCGCATCGATCCAGAGACATCCAGGAGCAGGAGGCAAGGGCAACGTGGCTCCGGGTTGTCGATGAATTCCGCGCCGTCGAAGGGTTGTTGTTCGAAAGGATTGGTCATGCAAATGCTCCGGTGATGATGGCGTATTCTTGATTGCATGGCTCTCAAAACACAAGTCAAAGCCACGCGCCTACATGGAAATGTTCACGAGCATCCATACTCGGTACGCGACCTGCGTCAGTTGTCGTCCTGGTTCACAAAATGCAGGCTGTCGAGAATGCTGTAGAATTCGGGAACCCCGTATTCGATGTGCGATTGATCCCAGCATCCTGTGATGGAAACGGTGTTTGCCTTGTTGAAAATTAGGGCAGTCTTACAATAGTTCACAGGGAACTCCGAAGCGCTTGTGTCCGACCTGACAAGCTTCGCGGAATAGCCGATGACGTTGACCTTATCGGAAGTCGTCAATCTGAAGGGTTCTGAGCGGCCTGACAGCATCAAGCCTGACTGCGACAACGTACCAGTCACCGCGCTTGTCAGTTTGTCCATCAAGCGGTTCAGAGCATACTCAGGCATTGCTGCGATATGTTCGTTCGGTATCGGCGTGGGGTCCAGGCTGGATATTGAGAATCTCGCGCCGCGCGTCTCGTCGCCGATGGAGGCGAACCAGAGCATCTTCCCCGTGAAAGCTGGGATATTCGCCGGAGGCGAGCCCCTCTGTAGGTTCGTGTCGTAAGCACCGACAAGCCCTGGTACGCTGTAGATCGGATTGCGTGCGCTGGCATCGGATGCTGCAAGACATGCTATCCCGATGGCGAAAAGCGTCGAAATGAGTGTCATGATGTCCTCCCGCGAACATCATGACCGAAAGCCGGGTGTCTTTTTCCGCCGGCTGAATTTATGCTTTCAGGAGTGACTGTTTTCCTGGTGAGTGGCGACCCAATCTCTGCGCCTCGGCGACCAACGCATCCACCCGCCTCATCTGGGCCATCGACACTGTTTTCTGGCCAACCCATTCCGTCGGCAACAGCTTGATCACGGGTTCTTCCGGGCCGTTGTAGATGACCTCGCCCTTGAGGTTCTCGAGATCGAAGACCAGAAAGAGCAAATGATCGGCGCGGGTGTCCACCATCCTGAAGGCGGGACCGCGATTTGTCCCCGTCGCCTTCACCTGAACGGAGCGGCCGTCCGGGGCATGGCCATCGATGCCCGTCCCATTACGAGGGGAGAGCTTGAGGCCGAACAACTCGGCCGCCACGGCCTCGCCGATGTCGCCGATCAGGTTGCCGTCGAGGGTGAATTCGAGGGCGGCCGAGCGGTAGTGATCGCAAAGGCGATTGCGGGCGAGGACCAGGTCGGTGATGACGGGAGGGAGGATGAAGGTCATTAGTCCCAACGAAACCTTGTCTGTCGCACCCCGCTGGAAGCTGTTCTGGCGCAGAATGCTGCGGCGATGCTCCGCCACTTTCGTAGATTGTGCACCTATACAGCTCTCGCTCAACGCCATCTTCCAATATTTGGCTGACACCAATAGGGTGCATTCATCTTGAGAAATACTCGATTCGATGGAAGTTAGGTGGCCTGGTGAGACTTGTCGACGACTTGATGACGGTGGAGGAGCGCGAAGACGGCGGCCGCACCGCTATCGAGAGGTTCGATTTCCAGACCGCATGGGGCATATCCAAGGTCCTCAAACTGCATACCGCTGATCTCAACTACGCTGTGGCCTTCGAATTCCATGACGATGTCGTTTCGTTGGATGACGCCGATGCGCCAACAAAGGCGGTGTTCTATCAGATCAAAACGCAGCAGGCCGGGAACTGGTCAATAGCCAGCGTGGTATATCGGCCGATGGGCACGGGCAAGCAACCTAAGCCCAAGGCATCAATTGCGGGAAAGATGTTCGGCAACCTCAAGCGCTTTGGCGACGGGGCCGAGAAGCTCGTTCTGGTGAGCAACCAGCCTATGACGGAAACCGGAACCAAGAACGGCGAGGTCTCCTTTGCAGCAGCGACGCCCGAAAACATCGCCAAGTTCGTGACAGCGCTGAAGCTCGAGATCAAGTCTTTCAAAGACGAACACGTCAGCTTCTTCAATTTCGATTACTGCGAACTCAATCTTGCGAGTTTCGAATCGGCCGTCATCGGACAGGTCAGCGTCTTCCTGAGGGATCATTCGACCGCCGAATCCGCTTCTGTTCCCTTCACCGCCCATCTGGTGAACGAGGGCAAGAGACGCTCAAAGCGCCTCGCAAATCTGAAAAGTTTCGGGGAGTTGAAAGCCTCGAAATTCATGACCCGGGCCGACATGGATAAATGGCTAGGGGCACTCGACAACGTTTACCTGTACCGGCCAAACTGGGAGACGACTTCACGACAGCTCGCGCTCCCGCATTCGCAGGACGCCAGGCTGGAGCGGGAGTGGAACAACTACATGGCGGAGCGTAAGCGCCGTTGGAGCGCCGGAACACTCGAGTTCGCGACGAAGATAAAGGAAAACGTCACGCCGATCATCGATACGTCTCCAACTCTTGCGGAGGGACTGGAAGCATGTGTTCCAAGCGTTCGAGATCAAGTACGGGCTTGGAAGCCAGGCGCGACCGATGACTACGTGAAAGCCGCCATCCTTTACGAGTACAAGCGATGAGAGACAGCGACAAATTCCACCTCCTGATTAGAAACCTCAGAAAAAAGAACCATGAAAAACTTGATCTTCGAAAGTCTGGAGTTGCTGTCGCTGACCGAAAAGAAAGCGCGGAAGGTCGAGTTCCACCCTCTTCTGACGGTGATAACCGGAGAAAACGGGGTCGGAAAATCATCGCTGATTAAACACATCTACTGGACACTCGGCGCGACACCTGCGGTGATCAACTCGAAATGGAAATCGGTCGCCGTCAAGACTTTGTTGACGTTCACGATCGACGGCGTCCGATACAAGGCTTTGCGCAATAAGGACCGCGTGGCGATTTTCGACGACGAGGATCAGCTCCTCTTGTCGACCAACTCGTTCACGAGCGAACTCGGCCCGTTTCTCGCCGACCTTCTCGATTTCAAACTGGTCCTGTCGAACAGGAAGGGCGAGCCGGAACAGCCTCCGCCCGCCTACGCATTCCTGCCGTTTTACATCGACCAAGACGCTGGATGGTCGAAACCCCTAAATTCGTTTGACCGCCTTGGGCAATATTCAAATTTCAGAACGTCAGTCATCGAGTTCCATTCCGGCATAAGGCCGAACCGCTATTACGAGCTGACAGCGGAGAAAAAGCAGCTGGAATTGCGGATAAAGGAAATCGGACAGGAGCGCACCGTCGTCCAGAATGCCATGACGCGCCTGCGTCTCGATCCGGGATTCAGCGGCGTCGAGCTGACCTCGGAAGGGCACGAGGACGCGATTCAGGACCTCCTCGTCAAGCTGAAATCAGTCCGCGAGCTTAGACAGACCCGTGCGGCGGAGCTCGCCGACATTTTAGATCAACGGGTTCTGATCGACGAGCAAATCGCGATAGTCGAGGCGTCTCTCTCAGAGCTGTCCAAGGACTCTGACTGGGCAACAGAGGATGGACGGACCGAGATACCGTGCCCGACCTGCGGAACGGTACACCTGAACGATTTCAGCAATCGGTTTGCGATTCTTACGGATCGAGACGAGTGCTATACGTTTCTTGGCGACGCCCAGCAGAAGAAGCGTCGGCTGGCCAAAAGCGTCCAGGAAATTCAACAGCAAATCCGTGCCGCAGACAAAGCTATTTCGGATATTCAGGCTATTCTCGACGAGCGACGCGGCGACGTCACGCTCCGCGAGGTGATAGAGAACGAGGGTCGTCGCACGGCGGCAACGTTGTTACACGGCCAGATCGACGAACTCGAAGCCCAGATCGGAAAGGCAGTTTCGGACGTTTCCGATATCGAAACCGACATCAAGAACGTCGATGATCCGTCAATCCGTCAGGCGGTCGAAAAATACTACGCAGGCTTCATGGCGCAGTACATGAGGGTCCTAAACGTGTTGAACGCCGACAACGACGCCGTCTCGAAAATCAGCGGTCGCATAATCGAGACAGGCAGCGAACAGCCTCGTCTTCTGTTGGCCTACGTCCTGGCTTTGGACGCCACGATCCGAAAACACTCGACGGCGTTCGCCGCTCCCTTGGTAATCGACAGCCCGGTCCAGCAAGAGCAGGACATGACCAACGCCCCCGCGATTATCAAACTGGTCACCTCGCCGAGACCGCATGACGGGCAGACGATTATTGGCACGATCTCCCTTCATGGGAATACCGTCGATCCAGATCACCTCCGTGTGTTTACTGAGAAAGGCTCTGTCCTTTCCAAGGAAGAATACGAACCAGTGTATTCGAGAATTTCGCCTCTTTTGGAACGGATATGAACCTCGGGGGTCCCAAACGTGGAATAGGGCGAGCGCACGGCTGATGCGACTGTGGACCCGATCCCATAGCTTACCGACCATTTCCCTCTGTAGCTTCGCGGCCACGGCCGCTTCTCGCTCGGCCTCGGCGAGCCTGTACAACTCCCGTTGCACAGCCATGATGCGAAGACGCTTTCCGCAGCCAGTGGTCAACGCGGGAATTATCGTGGAGACGGCGAGGAAGGTGAGACTGAGACCGACGGTTCGTGCTCGCAGACCGATCTTAGGAGCGAAACGGTGGTCGCCTGCGCGCTCTTCGCGATATCGCCGTAGCCGTCTCTGAATAGGAGTTTACCCATGATCTTACGGGCAAACCCCTCGTCCATATTCTCGGCTACGTTCAGTGCCGCGGCAGCCTTTTCCTTGAAGGGTAGAAGCGCTTCGATGATGTAGTCGTCGCCGTATGCCCGAGCAACGCAGGCGATATCGAACATGTCACGAGGCTGCAGGGTGCTTCCCCGGTAATGAACTTTCTTTGCTATGATTTCGGCTGGTGTCTCCAGATCGACCTCCACCCCGCGCACGCTAACGCGACTGGTCGGCTCGTCGGTCAGGCCCGGGGCGCAGATGTAGTCGATCTCACCGATTTCCTTGAAAATGATCTTGAGTGCGTGGGTCCCGTCCGACTGGTAGTCATCCGGGTTCATTTTCAAGGTGTAACCCTGTGTCGTCGGGTTCAGATACGGAAGCACCTGCGGGTCATCGATGAATATGTCGATGTCGAAGCTCTCGCGGTGATTTATCTGGAGCATCAAGGCAGTTCCGCCGCCGAACGTCCAGCTGTCCACGATGGGGAAGGATTTATTTGCCTGGGCGATAATCGAAACGGCCTCGTCGAAGAGGCTTTCCCAATGGCTCATCGCGATAACCCTCAGGCAGCCAGGGCGAGAGGGTATCCGGCGAGCTGGGAGAACTTCTGGGCGATCTGGACCGCGGCCGTATGATCGATTTCCATCTCATCGAGAAACTGATGCTGTAGGTCGGCATTCACTTCCGAATAGAAGGAGAAAGCGCTGGCATCGTAATTCTCGACGCTCGCGATGTCGGAAATCTTGGAAGCGAGTTGCTCAGCCGAAAGGTTCGTCCCGTAAGGGGCGTTAACCGTCGAAAGCACTTTGAACGCAACGCTGGACATCGACATCACCATCAGTTTTCAAGCAACTATGTAATACGTACACAGTGAAAACGCAAGAAACACGGCAGACGCAGCACGTGCAACGGCACTGAAACACGTTAGAAACAGAGACGTGACGAACACGACGCCGCCCGAAACGCGTACAGTGACAACGGCGTCAACGCAATGCGTACATGTGTAACGGTAGCGCGTGACGCAAGTTCCATATGCGCGTGGCCCTGCATCAGGCCCAAGCCATCGCCGAAGCTATCGGCGCACCAGCTTCCGGGTTACGCTGTGTTGTAACCTTGGAGACCCGCATATGACAGCAGACACACTCGCGCTTTTGATCGACGGTGACAACGCGTCACCGAAAGTCATTTCCGGACTTCTGGCGGAGATCGCCACCTACGGGACTGCCAGCGTCAAGCGAATTTACGGGGACTGGACGAAGCCGAACCTCAACGGCTGGAAGGAATGCCTGCTCGAGCATTCTATCCAACCCGTCCAACAGTTCGCTTACACATCTGGGAAGAACGCCACCGACGGCGCGATGATCATCGATGCCATGGACCTGCTTTACACGGGCCGCTTCTCTGGCTTCTGCATCGTGTCCAGCGACAGCGACTTCGCGAGACTGGCCGCACGTATCCGGGAGCAGGGAGTGACAGTCTACGGCTTCGGCGAGCGCAAAACGCCGAGACCGTTCATCACTGCGTGCGACAAGTTCGTCTATGTCGATGTTCTTGGGGAAGATAGAGCCGAGCCACCTCCGGAAAAGGCGGTATCCACGCCGAAGACGGTAAAGCCGGAGGCGGACAAGGGCACGGCATCGCAGGGCGTAGCCGCAAGCGGCAAGCTGGACAAGGCTGCCTTGTCCATGCTCCGCAAGGCGGTGGAAGCATCGGCGGATGACGATGGCCGAGCCCACCTCGCGCGGGTCGGGGCACATCTGTCGAAGCAGTCGGCCGATTTCGATGCCAGAAACTACGGATACGCGAGGCTCAGCGATCTGGCGGAGGCTTCCGGCATACTCGAGGTGGAACGTGTCGGTGGGCAGAACAAGGTCGTGACCGTGAAGCTGAAGAACGGCCGATAACACGATCCGTTCGGACAGGATAAGGCTACGACAACTCTCGGAAATCATTAGACAACCCGGAAGCAATCCGGCATGAAAATGCGGGTGCTTGAGGGAGAAAGAATTGTACGTACCGCCATGGACGATTTTCGCGGGTCTCGGGGCGCTTGATCGCCGCGAACTGTGCAATCTCATCGCAAGCTTCGAGGCCACAACGCTGTTGTCCATGTCCATGGACCGCGTCAGCGATATGTTGTCCCGTTTTCAGAAGAGTGCCGAGTCGTCAGATGCCACGGCTTTCGCCCGCCGGCTAAAGCTCGCCGCCGACGAACTGTATACGTCCGATACCTCAGACCGCGCGCTGCGGATTCGCCTGTGGATCAGGATCGCGGAGGCTCTCGACCTCGACACCACCCTTCCATTGTCTTCAAGACGGGCCAACTCGGTTGGCGCGGGTGTGGCACACAAAGCATCGTCGGTCATGTCCGTTCCTGTCGCCGACGACAGCGAGAATGCATCGCAGACGGGCATCCAGAAAGCCTGGCAGGCAGTGAAGGCGCTGCGCGGTCGATCCCACCAGGATTTCGCCTCCCTGGTCGCCGATCAGGCGCAACTCGTCGCCAAGGCAGTTGCCGAGGCGGCGACATCAGGTGAAATTCCGGAAGAACTGGCGAGCGCACTCGGACAGCGCGTCCGTGACCATATTCGAAGCCTGCCGCCCGAACTGCGGGATGACGCCATGCGCGATGCCCTGACGGCAGGAGATCGGGCGGCCTTTACCGTTCTCGCGACAGGGACCGCGGCGTTTTCCATCGGCATGGGCGTGAACCTGGCCGGGTTCAGTGCCTACATCCTCGCCGCCCAGGCGTCGGCGTTTATCCCGTTCATGAGCGGGCCAGCCGTGGTTTCGACGCTCTTCATGCTCGCGAACCCGCTTTTCAGTATCCCGGCTGTCCTCGGCATCGGGTACCTGGCGAACAGCTACGTGAACGGCGGGCAGGCTGCCAAGCTCGCCGCTATCGTCTCGGTCCAGTTGTCCCTTCGTGGTCTGTCGGCAGAACGGGATGGTCTTGCAGTCGTATTGAACGATTTCCGGACCGCGGCCAGAGCCGACCTGGCGTCGGTGTCCTCGTCTACTATGGCCGAAAACATGCTTCGCAACGCGGCCATCGCAAAGGCAACGGGAGGGCGGTTGCCAAATGCGCTCGGCGACCTGAAGACCGGTGCGCTCGCCTCCGAGCGGCAGAGCGATCTGCTTGCGGGCGTACTTTCGAAGAACCGAGGCGATGCGCTGGAAGTGGCTGCTGTGACCGCTCTGTCGGCAGGTGACATGCTCTACAACGCTGTGTCCATCGATCCGATGGTTCTCGCGGCGGCCGATTTCTCGAGATCGGAAGACCTCGGAGACATCTTCAAGTTCGGTGTGTTTGCCGAGCGCGTCGGATCGATGAGCGAGGCCGCTGCGGCGGGAGCCGGCAATAACCTGCGCGGTTATGTCTCCGAACAGTTGGTGGCGGCCCGTCTTTCGGAAGTCGGCCACGTGGTCAGTTTTCCGGAGACGTCGAACAATGCGGGTTTTGATCTCCTCGTAGACGGTGTCCCGTTTCAGGTGAAATGCCTGCAGAGCCTTGACGGTCTGCGAACGCATTTCTCCAAGTATCCCGACATGCCTGTGTACGCCAATGCCGAATTGGCCGAGGCGGTGATCAACAGCGGAGAGGAATGGGCGAAACTCGTCTTCTATGTCGATGGCTTTGATCGCGAGATCGCCGACCTCGTCATGACAACCTCACTCGAAGCCGCCGAGGCGTTGGGCGACCTGAATGTCCCGTTCTTTGCCATGGCGGTTTCTTCGGCTCGAAACCTCCATAGCGTCTGGCGCGGCCGCATGCCCCTGTCGGACCTGCCGTTTTCGGTCGTGATGGATGCCAGCTTAAAAGGTGGACTTTCGGCCATTGGCGCGCTGTCGGGCAAGGCTATCGGCCTGATGGCGTTCGGCCCGGCTGGAGCGCTGGTCCTGAGTGGTGTCGGGGGTGTCAGTGCACTGGTCGGCGCGGGCTGGACGAGAGAGCAGGCAACGCGATTGCTGTCTTCCGACTGGCTTGCCGACCTCGATGCGTCCACCGAGCGGTTCCGTGCCGAGCTCCTGGCGGTGGTTCAGGCCAAGATCGCGATGCTCGAGGCGAAGAAATCCCGCGTTCCCGGCACGCTTCCCGAGATCAACGACTGGATCGACGCGCGCTTCGCGGACGACATCGTATCTCTTGGTGAAGTCACGTACGATATCGAGATGGTAATTCCGTCGTTGAGTCAGCCAGCGAAGGCACGAGCTTGCCTAGCTGCCATGGATGCGGCCAAGGTTCACCCCCTTGCCGTCGAGACAGAGTTGACGGGGCTTCTCGAGGTTCTCGGGTCGGAGCCTTCGAAAACTACGGCAGTGGGTAAAAAGGTATCGGAAGGTTGGTCGTCATTGAGATCGAAATTGCCCACTGGCTGGAATCTGTGATCGCGCGTACGAACCGCGACAACGAAGGGGAAAAGCTTGCGTTTATCGATTTCCAGCAAGCTTGGCATCGTCATTGTGGCCAGCGCACTCGTATCATTCCTACCTTTGCCAGTGCGGGCGCAGGCGGTTGCTCCGGTATCATTGAGCGTAGACGGTTCCACGGCATGTATTGACGGCGAGATCACCCCGGCGGTTGCGGCCGATTTCGCGGCTCTCGCAGGTCGCACGGGTTTGAAGTCCGTCAGTTTGAACAGTCCCGGAGGACGGGTCTTTCCCGCTCTGGAGATAGCGCGGGCGATTAAAGCCGCCGGCCTGAACACCATCGTGCCGTCGGGTAGCGAATGTCATTCGGCGTGTGCGTTCATATTCCTGGCTGGCCGTGAAAGGATCGCGCAGGGAAAGCTCGGGGTTCACCAGGTGTCCGGAGTTGATGACCCCTCCCTCACGCAAACCGCCATCGGCCGCATCTACGAGGACCTCGTTACGTTCAATGCGCCGAGCTATCTTGTCTCCCGAATGCTCCGCACGCCGCCCGGAGATATGTACGTCTTCACTCCCGAGGAACTGGAACGAAACTCGATCAATATCCGAGACGCTAGCAAGGCTCAGTCCGTCCCCCACTTGCTTCCCGTCGAGACGTGGTTGCGTCAGAGCTGGCTCGTCGGCGTCTTCGTGAATACGCACACAAGGCAGCCCTTTATCGCCCTCGAGAGCAACACCATGATGCCGTTGTTGCGTATCGCCCACTATCCGCAGCGATCACAGACGTTCGTCGAGATCATGGTGCCCGAGGGCAGTATTTCAGGGACCTCGACACAGCTTGAGTTGCGCTTCGCCCACGGAAATGATGACCCCTTCAGCCTGTTTGTAAATGCGGACATCGAAACAAACGCCTATGCGTTCGATTTCCCGACTGACCCGGTCGCGATCCAGAAATTTTGGGCAGCCTTCGCAACCGGAACACAGTTGACCGTGTTGAATAGCTTCGGTGTCGAGATCGGTCGCTACAGTCTTGCGGGTTCGCGCAGGGCGCTGGAGGATTTCTTCAAGGTAGCGCTGCGGTGAGAGGCCGATGAAGTCTCTGTCGTTTTCCTAGTCTTTGTCGGCGTGCCGCCAGTAGTGATCGATGATGTGCTGCCCGTTGTTCACGATACGCTGGCCGACTTCGGGATCGCCGCCCTTCAGCGTGTCAGGATCACCGCCACACAGGCGCACGAACAGAACCTGTTGGGTTGCGAACGTGAAGTAGTCGCGACTGGTCGGCTCGAACTCGAGGCCCGCTTTCGCGAAACCTTCCGCCACCTCGGCGGCTGCGTCGTCGATGGCGTTGAAGACCTTGTCGAGCATCGCGCGCTCGGCGGCCCCCTTGATTTCCAGGTATTTGCGCTGTTCCGGTGTCGGGATCGCACAGGTGTTCTCGGTCATGTTAGCACGCTACTTCCCACCCAGTTCGGACTCTGCGCGCCTCACGTCGAGCCACCGTCTCCTCGGCCAATTCTTCGGACTGCCGGCACCCCGGGTTTGAATGGCTCGACCCGCGCCATAATCGCCATGCTTTCCATCGGCGGATTTCGATCTAGCTGGTTTCCGTTTCACCCGGTTTTCACGTTATGTGGATCGCAAACCGAGCCCGTTTCGATTTCAACGCAACCGCCTGCCTGGGGCCACTAAGCGGAACTGTTCCGACCGCCTTGTGCTTCCCAAATTCCTCGTCACGAAAGATCAGAGGCCGTCTCGTCAAATCCGACGTCCCAGTCTTTCTCCCGCTTCTTGCCAGGTGGCGTTCTGTTGACCGTCGCATCTTCCGATCCAGTTACGACGGTCGGCTTGGCACTCGCAACGCCATCGGCTTTTGGGTCCGCTTGTGACTGAGCGAACGCGCCCTTGTCAGGCTCCATCCTACCCATCGTCGTGGTTCTTGGTTTTAAAGGCATCCGAAGGGCGATTTCGCTCGGGCGACTTGTTGGTTTCACCGACTGCATCTTTCTCGATGTCCGGATCGTCCTTCGCAGGAAGGTACCCTCGCGGCCGAGTTTCTTCAGGCCCCTCCCATCTCGGTGATTGATCCGTCGTTCCGGGCGCGCCATCGCGCGGCTTATCCATACCCATGTCGAAGCTCCCGTGTTTGACCTCCACCCATAACCCAACCTCTCCACCAATGTTCCCCGCCACGCTGGCCTTCCGTTCGGTAGCGCACCGAGTGCGAGCCAAGAAGTTCCCTTGGAACATTATGGGTGCGCCACGGTTGAGTGGGTTGGAGACACCCCTCGCGCACCTCCAGACTCTGCACTCTGTCCCGGCCTTTGCAGGGGAGGAGCGCGATGTTGGGCTCTGACGCGGCGTCCGGTCGTAGACAACCAAAAGAAGGCGAGGAGACGAATATGAAGGCTTTGACCTGGCACGGCAGCGGCGACATCCGCTGCGAGGAAGTCGCGGACCCCATTATCCAGGACGACCGAGACGCGATTATCAAAGTGACAAGCTGTGCGATCTGCGGTTCCGACCTTCATCTTTACGGGGGCTTCGTCCCGGGAATGCACCATGGCGATGTCATGGGTCACGAGACGATGGGCGAAGTCGTTGAAGTCGGTCGTGGCAATTCGAAACTAAAGGTCGGCGACCGTGTCGTGGTACCGTTTACAATCTCCTGTGGCGAATGCCGCCAATGCCAATGGGGTCATTATTCTCTGTGCGAACGGTCTAATCCGAATGGGGCCGAACAGGCCAAGCAGATCGGATATCCAACGGCGGGTTTGTTCGGGTACTCCGAACTCTACGGCCGCTTTCCCGGTGGTCAGGCCCAGTATCTCCGTGTGCCCTATGCCGATGTCGGCCCGATCAAGGTGCCGGACGGTCTCAGCGACGAGCAGGTCCTCTTCCTTTCGGACATCTTCCCGACAGGGTACATGGCGGCGGAAAACTGCGATATCCAGCGCGGACAGACGGTCGCCGTTTTCGGCTGCGGCCCCGTCGGCCTTTTCGCGATCAAGTCCGCCTTCCTCCTTGGAGCCGAGCGCGTCATCGCGATCGACACCGTTCCCGAACGGCTCGACCTCGCCCGTCAGTCCGGCGCTGAGACACTCGATTACGCTGACGAGGACCTTCAACAACGCATCCTCGATATCACGGGCGGCAAGGGCCCAGATGCTGTCATCGAAGCGGTCGGCCTGGAAAGCCATGGTGCTGGCGGTATCATGGAGTCGCTGCAATCCACGCTGACCTCTACCGAGCGTCCGTACGCGCTTAGCCAAGCGATCATGGTATGCCGTCCCGGCGGAACGGTATCGTTACCCGGGGTGTTCATCGGCCCGGCTGTCCCGACGCCGCTTGGTGCTTTCGTCGGCAAGGGGCTTACCCTCAAGACCGGTCAAACGCACGTCCAGCGCTACCTGGAGCCGCTCATGAAGTTGATCGTCGAGGGAAAGATCGATCCCTCGTTCCTTATCACTCACAGGATCGGCCTCGAAGAAGGCCCGGAAGCTTACAAGACCTTCCGGGATAAGTCAGACGGCTGCGTGAAAGTGGTGATCCGGCCCAACGGTTGATCAAGCAGGTCGTTAATTAACGCATCGACAACATGGAGAACGGAATGACACTCGAAGGCAAGAAGATCGCGATCCTGATCGCACCGCGTGGGACGGAAGAGCCGGAATTTACAAGGCCTAAAAAGGCAGTGGAAGCCGCCGGAGCGTCGGTGACGGTGATCGGACTAAAGGAAGGTGAAGCCCGCACCAATAACAGCGACCTCGATCCCGGTGGCAGCTATACGGTCGATCGGCTGGTGAGCGAAGTTTCAGCCAGCGACTTCGATGGCCTGGTAATCCCCGGTGGCTGTGTTGGAGCAGACAAGCTCCGAGCCGACGCGGACACGGTGTCCCTCGTCAAATCCTTCTTTGAGCAGGCAAAGCCCGTCGGCGTGATCTGTCATGGACCTTGGTTGCTGGTGGAAGCCGATGTTCTCCAAGGCCGGACGGTGACGTCCTATCCCACCGTCCGCAAGGATATCGAGAATGCGGGCGGCACATGGGTAGACGAGGAAGTCGTCTGTGATCAGGGGCTCGTCACAAGCCGCAATCCCGACGATCTCCCGGCATTCTGCGCGAAGATCGTCGAAGAATTCGGGGAAGGAATGCATCCAGAGCAGGCACGGAGCGCTTGAGAGCTGATGCGTGACTTAACGTCCATCCACACGAGAGGAGTTTGAACGATGGGAGACAGAGAACAGCAGCGTCGCGAACGCGCCTATAAAATCTGGGAAGACGAAGGGCGTCCGGAGGGCGCGCATGAGGAGCACTGGCGGCGCGCCGAGGAACAGGGCGAGCTAAGTGAGCAGCAGTCCGAAGACGTCACGAAGGTGAACCAGAAAGCGGACAACGTGTTCAAGAAGGACGGTAAGACCGCTCAGAGCGCGTCCGACATCAGGCCGCCATCAACTATCAGCCCGGATTGAAGGGGACGCGAACGTGAACACGAATTTGAAAAAGGGCGATCGGGTCACTTGGGAAACAAGCCAGGGCCGGACGGAAGGTAAGGTCGTGAAAAAGCAGACCTTGGATACCGAAATCAAGGGTCATAAGGTTAAAGCGTCAAAGGCTGATCCACAGATCATCGTCGAGAGTTCCAAGTCGGGCAAAAGGGGTGCACATCGGCCTGAAGCCCTCGACAGAACATAGCTCGTAGTTGTTCACGGCGCGCAGGGTCATCGGATGTGGACGGGCTAAGAGATCGCCACGCGATCATGTCAATGTCGCGTATCCATGATCGGCTCGTCATCGTCGAAGTTGCCATTGCTTGCGGCATCGTATGCGTTGGCACTTCGCCCGCCTCCGCGCGTGCCGAATGCCGTAAGCTGTACCAACATCGTCCGGGCGCGATCAACGACGCTTTCGGCATCGAGCTCCTGAGCGGCGGCCACGGTCACGCATACCTCGTCACCATCGTCGCTGATAAAACGAACTGTCCACCTGTCGATGGCGTCTCTGGAAACGGTGGTGTCGGTCAGGTGCATATCAGCCTGCCTTCCTGCTCTTCTTGAGGTCCGCGGCGAGCGATTTCCGCAGGGCGTCCATGATGTTGACGACGTTCGAGGCGGGTTCAGGATCGCTTTTCCGAGCCTTGGTTTTCGGGGGCTTTTTCAAGGCCTTCTTCTTCTCCGCGATGAGTTTGAGAAGGCTCTCCTGTATGGGGTCGCCCACCATATCCGGTGTCCAGCGCTCCATCTTCTGCTTGATCAGCTTCTGGACCAAAGGCACCAGGTCGGGATCGGCCTCGTCGTCGATGCCGTCGAAGTAGTTCTCTTCAGGACGAACTTCGTCGCCGAACCTGAGCGACCAGAGCACGATCCCGTCATCGCGCGGTTCGAGGATCACGGCACGTTCGCGACGGCCGATGACGAGCTTCGACACTCCGACGACCTTGTCGGACTTCATCGCGTCCCTGATAACTGCAAACGCTTCGTTCCCGACCGCGTCGTCCGGCATCAGGTAGTGGGGCTTTTCGAGATAGACCCACTCGATACTGTCGGCGGGAACGAATTTATCGATATCTATGGTTTTCACGGTATCGAGAGCGACCGAGTCCAGATCGTCTTCGGTTAGGATGACGTAGTCATTCTCGCCGCGGGCATATCCCTTCGCTTCGTTCTCGTCCTTGACCATCTTGCCAGTGACGGAGTCGACATACTGGGAGACAACCCGGTTGCCCGTCTCCTTGTTAAGCGTGTGAAAGCGGACCTTCTCTGACTCTGACGTGGCCGGGGTCATGTTGACCGGGCAGGTGACAAGAGAAAGCTTGAGGTAGCCTTTCCAGTAGGGGCGGGGCATCGCTCAACCTCCTACGCCGACTTGCGCTGCGGGGCGGCCTTCGAAGAGGCGGTCTTCGTGGCCGCCCCGCGCGCCGCACGCTGCCTGCCAGCACCTTTGTTGGCATTGGCGGCGATGCGTTTCGGCTTGTCGTCCGACTTGGCGGAAATGCCCGCGCTTTCGCGTAGCGCGGCCAGAAGGTCGGACGGCTTGGATACCTCCACCCTCTTTCTTTTCGGCGGGGCCTTTCCTTCGATCTTCGCTTTGACGAGCTCCTCGAGTGCGTTCTCGTATCGATCGTCGAAAGCCGCGGGATCGAACTCACCTTTCTTAGTGGAGATGATGTGTTTTGCCAGATCGAGCATCTCGCCCTCGATCTTGATCTTGGGCATGTCTTCGAAGGCTTTCTTCGACGAGCGCACCTCGTAGTCGTAGTTCAGGGTGGTCGCGATCAAACCCTTGCCGTGCGCCCTAATCAGGACCGTGCGCACGCGGCGGAACAAAACTGTGCGGGCGATGGCAGCTACCTTGGATTTCCGCATACCGTCCCTGAGCGCCGCGAAGGCGTCGGAACCCATTCGGTCCGGAGCAAGGTAATAGGGCTTGTCGAAGTAGACATCGTCGACGTCGGCGCAGGGGATGAAAGCATCGACCTCGAGCGTCTTGTTGCTCTCCGGGATCGTCGCGGCCACCTCCTCGGGGTCGATCATGATGTACTGGCCGTTCTCGATCTCGAAGCCTTTTGCCTGCGCTTCTTTCGGGACTGGCTCTTCGGTTTCGCTATCTATGAAAACGCGGTTGACCCGGTTCCCGGTGGCCTTGTTGATGGTGTTAAAAGTCAACCTGTCCGACGTCGAGGCCGCCGTGTAGAGCGCGACCCCGAAGGAAACCTCGCCGAATTTCATGAACCCTTTCCACTGCGCTCTCTGCCCTGCCATGACGCAAAACTCCGACTCGACTGATTCGCGACTCAATCGTTACGGGGCCGATTCGTTCCGACTCGAAACGATTCTGTTTTCAGTGGTTTAGGGACACAGGGGCACCTCTGCCTCAACGGGTGTCAGGCCTGAGTTCCTGCTCGGCACTGGTTGGTTGACAGCCGCTGGCAAACGCCGCCCCCACGGTATCCGCGCGAAAAGCTAAGTTACAACGGCTGGAACACGATGCGGATTTCAAGGTTCATTATCCATCCCAACGATGGAGGCCTCTAGTGAACATTGACGATTTCGCCGAACAACGCCCGCTCTTCGTGCTGGAGAATTTCTTCTCGGGTTCGCTGCGGGGGTGGGGGATCACGCTCAGTCGCATGGGCAGCCTTCAGAACCGTTTCACGATCGAGGCCGAAGGCCGATACGAGGCGTCTGCCAATACTCTGTCGCTCAAGGAGACATACGCGTTCGAAGATGGCCACCGCGACATCCTCACGTGGACCATCATCAACCGCGGGGACGGCAATTATGAAGGGCGCGAGACGCTGATCGACGGAACCGCCCAAGGCAGGCAAAGCGGCAACGCGTTTCAGTGGAAATATCATCGAGAGGTGCCCGATGCCAACGGTTCGAAGACGAAGTTCGGCTTCAACGATTGGTTCTTTCTCCACGACGAGAACCACATGACGGCCCATGCTTCGTTGACCAAGCTTGGCATCGAGTTTGCAACGATCCAGGCCTTCTACGAACGGCACTGAGCTGCGAGCCTCCGATCGGCCTGACGCGGGAACTTATCGCGGCCGCCTCGGTTTGCGTCCTGCCATTCCAAAACGAGGAGTATTCAATGGTTACCATGGTCGGAAACGAATCCACGATCGACAAGCTTGTCACGAACCTCATCTATCTCGAACACGACGCCATCGCCGCGTACGAATCCGTGATCGAGCGTCTCGACGACAAACAGCTCAGCGCGCATGTCTCCACCTTCCGTGACGACCACCTCCAGCATCTTCAGGTTCTCAACGAAATGGCACGCGAAATCGGCACGGACGCGCCGACCGAGGGCGACATGAAGCAGATGCTGACCACGGGCAAGATCGCGCTGGCGGACCTGTTCGGGGACTCGGCGATCCTGAAAGCGATGAAGACGAACGAAGACGATACTGTCACGGCATACGAGCGGGCCTCCCGGCACGAGGATGCCATCCCGCAGTCGAAGGCCTTCTTCCTGAAGGCATTGCACGACGAGCAGCGTCATCGCGAGTGGTTCGAGACGACGGCGAAAGCGTTGTGATCTTGAAATCGAGCAATCGAGTTCTCATCTAGGGCTCACACCCCGATTGATAACCACCTGCTGTGACGATGCCGTCGCGCGTTCGTGGCTGTCCGGGTCCGAAGGGCGCTCCCCTTGATCGGGTCGAGCGCCCTTCGCGTGTCCAGGCGAATGACAGACCTGCCGCCAGTTGCGGCCTCTTTCAGGGATATCAAGTTGAAGTCGAGATCACGGAATTTCCTAAAATCCGCCATCGCACTTGTGATGGCCGTGACATCGCTGTCCCATCCTATGAAAGCCGTGGCATCGGAACGCACTGATGTTGCCGCTGGCCGCCGTGTTCAGGGAAGTAATGCCGACGTCAATGGTGCAGCGTCGGAGTCCCGGCAAGCCCGCCGTCTGGTGATATTCTTCCACGGTATACGCGGGCGCGGCTCCGTTATAGCTGCGATCGGAGAGTCATGGAAAGCAACGTTACGCGAGACGGAATTCGTGTCTCCCGACGCTCCGTTCGCCCATCGGTCCGGCGGACGGCAATGGTTCACTGTCGATAACCAGGTCCTCCGTCCGGATCGCATCAAAGCCGCGCGTCGTGCTTTCGACGAGCTGGTCAGCGACATCATCCAGCGTGAAGGGTTTCAGAACGACCTGCAGAACGTCGCGTTTGTCGGCGTTTCGCAGGGGGCGATCATGGCACTCGACGCCGTCACCTCGGGACGGTGGAAAGTCGGCGCGCTCGTAAGCTTCGCTGGCCTCATGCCGTTGCCCCCAACATCGATTTCATCCGACACATCGGTCTTGCTAATACATGGGGGAGCCGACGGGACTATACCATCGACGGCATCCGTGGCGGCAAGCGGACAGCTTAAATCCGCTGGCTACGATGTCACGCTCAAAATCTTCCCGAACGTCGGCCATACGATCTCGTCGGAGCAGGCGCGGGAAGCGGCCAGCTTTCTGAAGAATCGGCTTTACGGCTAACCAACTGGCACACCGAGCGGCCGATGCCCAACCAGGAGAGCTGGCGGGTCGCGTTTCTGATCACCGCCCATTGGCAGCTTCAAGTCATCACCTTTGGATTTATCAGGATTTCCAGCGCAGGTTGACGATGGGGTAGGGGCGACCCGCATCGTCAAGACTGGAACGCCCAGTCGTTCTGAAACCTTTGGACTCGTAGAATTTGCAGGCCTGCGGGTTCTGTTCGTTGACGTCGACCGTGACGTTGTCTCTCTCCGCCCTGAAATCTTCGAGAAGCATGCTTCCGATCCCCTTTCCGCGGCTGTCTGCGTGGACAAAGAGAGCATCTATATGGTCGCCCGTTGCAGCAAGAAATCCATGCGCGATGTCGCTATCGTCCACAGCAACGGTAAGCTCAGCGTTTGGAAGGAACTTGTCACGTACCAAGTCAGCGATCGCCGCCCTGTCCTCGTCCGAAAGGAAGTCGTGGGTTGCCTCGACTGCTGTTTGCCAAATCTCGAAGTTGCGTTGGAGATCGGCGACGCGTGATGCCCGGGTGATGTAGGTTGCCATTGAGAAGGTATCCGATGTTCGCCGTCGATTACCCAAACCCGACACGTGCGGTCAAGCGGGGTGTGATGGCCCTATTTTACGAGAGCCGTCACCCGCGCCTGGCATTTGTCGCCGTCTTCGGCGCTCATTTTATCGCAAGCGCCGACAAGGCAACGGCGGAGGCGTGACAGGGTGATACTCGCACGATAGCGCTTTACAACATCCTTTCGGTCCAGCTCGCCGTACATGCGGCAACACTTGCATTCGACCGCGATAACCGCACCCTTCAGGGTCCTGAGCGTTGGATTACCCTGCACGCATATGCCCGCCGCTGAGGAAACTGCAGTCTACTTTGGTCCGGTGTCGTGCGTTTGCGGCGAGCGGCGCAGTGGCGGGGTCACTGGCGACGACTTTATCTTGATCCGTCGTCCGAGCGGCTTCCATCCGCCCGCGTCGAGAGCTTCGCCCAACGATCCGGGATAGGCCGTCATGTCTTTTCCGGATCGTGTAGCGCGCGTCATGGTCAGTCAGCCTCGGCAGATTGAGGTGCAAAATGAGCTCTCTCGGCATTTTTGACAAGGTTGCATCTCGCCGTCGGAAAAAATCTTCAATAACGCCGGTCACTTAGCGCTTCTCCTTAGAGTCCTGATTCATCTAGGCTTTCGACCAAGATGGCCCTCTGTTTGCCCGGAATCGTCAGATTCAGCCGGCTTGACTCTGCTTTTAGATGGGAACAGAAGAAGAACGTCAACCATTTTTCAGGATATGAAGTCCTGTCCAACGCGAACCGAAGGAGGTCCGTGATCGATGTCGCACGCCCGGACTTCACGGCTAATCGATGATCTACGCGAGCGCATCGCTCACCTTGAGGGCGGCTCGACGCGCAAGGCCGCCGTGTTGCCCTTCGGCGTTCCGGATATCGATGATCGCCTGCCGGGCGGAGGCCTGGTCTGCGGAGCGATCCACGAAGTCGCTGGCGGCGGTTCCGGTACTGTCGATGGCGCGGCCGCCGCCCTGTTCGCCGCGGGAATAGCCGCGAGGTCAAAAGGAAAGGTCCTCTGGTGCCTGACGCGTCCCGATCTCTTTGCTCCGTCCGTCTCGCAGGCGGGTTTGCATCCAGATCGCGTTGTTTACTGCGAAGGCGACAAGGACGAGGATGTCCTGGCGTCAATGGAAGAAGGGCTGTCGTTCGGCGGCTTCGCGGCCGTCGTCGGGGAGCTGGTTCGCCTGCCTATGACAGCTTCCCGACGTCTTCATCTGGCGGCCGAGAAGACGGGGACGATGGGTCTTGTCGTCAGAAGGTGGCGAAGACAAACCGAGGCATCCGACTACGGGAACCCAACCGCCTCGACGACAAGGTGGCGCGTAAGCGTTCTGCCGTCGGAGCCGCTACCAGTGGCGGGCGTGGGGAGGGCGCGCTGGCTGGCTGAACTGATGCGGGTCAAAGCGGGCGAGTGTGCCGAGTTCGAAATAGGAGCCCCCGATGCCAAGGGTCGTATCTGTCTACTTCCCGTTTCTGCCGACCGACCGGATACGTCGTCATGGAGAGGGAGCCGTGCCAGCTGACCAGCCTCTTGTCGTCATCTCCCGGTCCGGGACAAAGCGATGGGTTTCCGCGGCCGACACGGCGGCGCGGAAAGTCGGCCTGCGTATCGGTATGTCGGCGAGCAAGGCGCAGGCCGTCATTGCTGGCCTGACGATGATGGATGCCGACCCCGTCGCGGATGCCGCCGCTCTCGAGCGCCTGGCTCTCTGGGCTCTCCGACAATACAGCCCGGTCGTCGCTGTCGATGGTACCGACGGCATTGTCATGGACACGGAAGGCGCGGATCATCTTCGTGGCGGCGAGGAGATGATGATCACAGGGCTTGTGAACATGCTCCGCGGGCGTGGCCTGACGGGGAGGGCCGCAGTGGCGGACACGTGGGGTGCGGCTCACGCGATCGCGCGACTGACGACTGCCGAGACCACGGTCGTTCCCATTGGCGGAGTGGCCAATGCCGTCGTCGGCCTGCCGATCCATTGCCTTCGCTTGCCACCCGACACTGTTCAGCGGTTACATGTCCTTGGCGTGGAAACGGTCGGTGAACTGTCGGCCATGCCGCGCGCACCGCTGACCCTGCGTTTCGGCCCCGAGCCGGGGAGGCGGCTGGACCAGTTGTTTGGCCGGGTCGCGGAACCGATCGAGCCGCTGCGGACCCCCGACCTCGTCGGGGTCTCCAAGAACTTCCAGGAACCGATCGGCGCGGCGGAAACGATCGAGAAGTATGTCCGCCGCCTCGTCGGACAACTGACCGCCGAACTCGAGCAGCGCGGGCTTGGTGTCCGACGGTCTGACCTCGTGATCCATCGCGTCGACAACACCCGCCAGTGCCTGCGGGCTGGCCTTGCCAAGCCCGTGCGCGATCCCGCCCGTCTATCCAAGCTCCTTTGCGACCGGATCGAAAAGATCGACCCCGGGTTCGGCATCGAGCGTCTGGACCTCGTCGCCGTCATGACCGAGGTCCTCGAAGAAAGGCAGGTGGCGTCGTCGCTGATAGAAGAGGATGTCGTCGATATCACGCCCGTCATTGATGTCCTCGCCAACCGGGGTCAGCGCCTGTATCGCCTGTCGCCCGTCGCATCGGATGTACCCGAACGTTCCGTCATGCGGATCGCGCCCACCGCGCCGGAAACCGGGGCGGACTGGGCCGTGAAATGGCCGAGGCCCTCGCGCCTGTTCGCGCACCCCGAACGTATCGAGGTCACCGCGCTCCTGCCGGACCAACCGCCTGCGGTCTTCACCTGGCGTGGCAAGCGTCGCCGCGTGAAGCGGGCGGACGGACCCGAGCGGATATTCGGCGAATGGTGGCAACGCCCCCGCGAGATGCAGGCGGTTCGCGACTACTTCGTCGTCGAAGACGAGCAGGGGGAGCGATACTGGGTCTACCGCGCCGGCGATGGCGTCGATCTCGAGACAGGCTCCCATCTCTGGTTCATTCACGGTGTCTTCGGATGAGGTACGCCGAACTCCAAGTTACCACGCACTTCTCGTTCCTTCGCGGCGCGTCGAGCGCCGAGGAACTGTTCACGAAGGCCGCCGAGCTTGGCATCGACGCGCTCGGCGTCGTGGACCGCAATAGCCTTGCAGGCATCGTACGCGCATGGGAGGCTGCCAAGACGACGAAGGTCCGTCTTGTCGTCGGCTGCCGTCTCGACCTCGCGGACGGCATGTCGATCCTCGTGTACCCGACCGATCGGCCTGCGTACTCGCGACTGACCCGCCTGCTGTCACTCGGGAAATCTCGAGGAGGCAAGGGCAAGTGCATCCTCGATCTCGCAGACGTTGAAGCATACAGCGAGGGCCTGATCGCTGTCCTTGTCCCGGACGAAGCCGACGATGTCTGCGCGGGACAGCTACGCAAAATCGCCGCCGTATTCGGTGATCGGGCATATGTGAGCCTCTGCCTTCGTCGTCGCCCCAATGATCGACTTCGTCTGCACAACCTCTCGAACATGGCAATCCGGCACAAGGTCAAGACGGTCGTTACCAACGACGTCCTGTTTCATGACCCCAGCCGTCGCCAGCTGCAGGACATCGTGACATGCATCCGAAACCGCACGACGATCGACGACATCGGCTACGACCGCGAGCGCCATGCCGACCGGTTTCTCAAGCTCCCCGAGGAGATGCATCGCCTGTTCTCCGAGTATCCGGAGGCTTTGGCGCGAACACGGGAGATCGTGGATCGCTGCAAGTTCGATATGTCCGAACTCCAGTATCAGTATCCCGAGGAAGCAATCGTACCGGGTCTCGATGCGCAGCAGTCGCTGACGAAATTCACTTGGGAAGGTGCGGCTGACAGATACCCCGAGGGCATCCCCGAGAAAGTCCGCAAGGCTATTCTTCACGAACTCGAACTGATCCGGGTGATGAAATACGCCCCGTACTTCCTGACCGTCTACAGCATCGTCAGGTTCGCGAGGTCCAAGGATATCCTGTGCCAAGGCAGAGGCAGCGCGGCGAATTCGGCGGTTTGCTATTGCCTGGGCATCACCTCCATCAATCCCGAGACGGGCGACCTCCTGTTCGAACGCTTCGTATCCATGGAGCGTAACGAGCCGCCGGACATCGATGTGGACTTCGAACACAACAGGCGTGAAGAAGTCATCCAGTGGATTTACGAGACCTACGGCCGCTCGAGGTCCGCCCTTTGCTCGACCGTCACCCGCTACCGGGCGAAGGGCGCGCTGCGCGATGTCGGCAAAGCTCTCGGACTCCCGGAAGACCTGATCGGCCAGCTGTCGTCCGGCATCTGGGGATGGTCGAAGGATGGCGTTGGCGAGAAGCAGCTCCGCGAGAACAACATGAATGCGTCGGACTACCGTCTCCAGCTCGCACTTGATCTCGCGAGCCAGCTAATGGGCGCGCCACGACATCTCGGCCAGCATCCCGGCGGTTTCGTCCTCACGCAGGATCGCCTCGACGACCTGGTGCCGATCGAGCC
The DNA here is from genome assembly GCF_009827055.1 of Shinella kummerowiae. Classification (GTDB taxonomy): domain Bacteria; phylum Pseudomonadota; class Alphaproteobacteria; order Rhizobiales; family Rhizobiaceae; genus Shinella; species Shinella kummerowiae. The sequence continues at coordinate 624,305 of NZ_WUMK01000001.1, read as the reverse complement.
GGCCGCGATGGACGACCGACAGGTGGTCGAGTGGGACAAGGACGATATCGAGGCCCTGAAATTCATGAAGGTCGATGTCCTGGCGCTCGGCATGCTCTCGTGCATGGCGCGCTCGTTCGAGCTGCTCGCCGAGTACAAGGGCGTCTCGATGGGACTGGCCGACATCGAGCAGGAAGACCAGCGGACCTACGCGATGATACGCAAAGCCGACACGCTTGGGACTTTTCAGATCGAATCCCGCGCGCAGATGGCCATGCTGCCGCGGCTGAAACCGAGGACATTTTATGATTTGGTCGTGCAGGTGGCGATCGTCCGCCCCGGGCCGATCCAGGGCGATATGGTGCATCCCTACCTTCGACGCCGCGAGGGCAAGGAGAAGGTCGAATACCCGACGCCCGAACTGGAAGCCGTTCTCGGAAAAACCCTCGGAGTACCGCTTTTTCAGGAGTCGGCGATGAAGGTGGCCATGGTCTGCGCCGGGTTCTCTGCGGGCGAGGCGGACCAGCTCAGGCGTGCCATGGCCACGTTCAAGTTCACGGGCGGGGTCAGCAAATTCAAGGACAAACTGGTCAGCGGAATGGTGAAAAACGGTTACACGGCCGATTTCGCCGAGAGGACATTCAGCCAGCTCGAGGGATTCGGCAGCTATGGGTTTCCCGAAAGCCACGCTGCGAGTTTTGCTCTCATTGCCTATGCGTCGTCATGGATGAAATGCTGGCACCCCGACGTCTTCTGCGCCGCCTTGATCAATAGTCAGCCGATGGGGTTCTATTCGGTCGCGCAGATCGTCACCGACGCCCGGCAGCACGGTGTCGAAGTCCGCCCCGTCTGCGTAAACGCTTCAAGATGGGATTGCACGATGGAGCGGATCGGGGAGACGGACCGTTTCGCCGTTCGCCTCGGCATGCGGGTGGTGAAAGGACTTTCGCAGAACGACGCCGCGAGGATCGTCCTCGCCCGCGCGGATCACCCCTTCGAAAGCGCGGACGATATGTGGAGGCGTTCGGGCGTGCCGACGGCAAGCCTGGTGAAACTTGCGGAAGCCGACGCATTTCTGCCGTCCCTGAAACTCGAACGCCGTCAGGCGCTATGGGATATCAAGGCACTTCGAGACGAACCGCTCGAGCTATGGGCAGCTGCCGCCGAACGGGAGGCGCGGACGATCTCGGAAACGCAGGAACCCGAGGTCGTACTCAAATCCATGGCGGAGGGCAGGGAGGTCGTCGAGGACTACTCGCATACGGGGCTGACATTGAGGGCGCACCCGATGTCGTTTCTCCGGTCCGATCTCAGAGCCAAGCGCATCGTCACTTGTGCCGAGGCGATGGGCGAGCGCGACGGGCGGTGGCTTTGGACTGCAGGACTGGTCCTCGTCAGGCAGCGCCCGGGATCGGCCAAGGGCGTCATGTTCCTGACATTGGAAGACGAGACGGGGATCGTGAACGCCGTCGTATGGCCGTCACTGTTCGAGAAACAGAGGCGGGTTTTGATGACAGCCAGTATGATGGGCATTCACGGCAAAATTCAGCGTGAGGGCGAGGTAGTGCATTTGGTGGCCCAGCGCCTGTTCGACTTTTCGAGCGACCTATCTGGCCTCGGGGAGCGGGATGGAGAGTTCCCGCTGCCTCATGGCCGTGGTGACCAGGTCAAGCATGGTGGCGGACCTGATCCGCGGGACAATCCGAAGCCTGCGGTGCAAGCCCGGGACATCTACATTCCGGATTTGCACATCGACACTTTGCGGGTGAAGTCTCGGAACTTTCATTGATTACCGGAGGCCTGATTACGCCGGTCGCACTGCTCAGGCGACCTTGATAAGGATCGTCGTCACGAGTTTCGCAGGGTCGTCTTCTATCGAAGGGTTGTTCTCGTGGACTTCGAGGCGGCAGGCGAAACGATCACCTTGCGGCGTAGGTTCGACGTCCCATTGGACACCTGTCTCCTTGGCCCATCCGATCAGCATTGCGGTCGCGTCGTAGAGTCCGTCGTATGACCCTGTGTAGGTCATACTGACGAACCGACCCTGCGGCAGTGTGCCGCTAACAAGGCGTCCCGTAAGAGGAATTGCGGCGTCAGTCGTCATGCCAACCTCGATCTCCAGTCTCGGCATGTCGATGAGGTTGAACTTCACGAACTCCATACCGTCGGGCTTCACTCCCGCCTTCTCGAAGGCACCGAACAGCTCGTCGAACGCCGGGTCCATCTCCTCGGCGAACGGGATCGTCACGGGAAGGCGGACGGCAATGTACGGCTTCGGTCCGAACTCGATGGTTTTGGGCATCGTCAACATGATCTCTCTCCTAAGCTCTTGATGAAGGACGAACGAGGAGACCGAGAACCAACACTGCACCGCAAATTTTTGTAAGTACTGCTATCGCAACAGGCCCTCGCGGTCGAACTCGGCCCAGTCATCGAGAGACGCGGATGCGTCGCCCGCCTTCCTGCTCGCAGACCCATTCTTCGACTGTTTGTTCAGTGAGCGCGTCAGCTTCGCTTTGTACGCCGCTCGACGTCTGTTCTCGGCGGCCGCCGCGATGTCGTCCTCTCGCCACTCGTCGACCGTACCGTTGTTTAGGAGTTCCTCTACGACACGGGGATCGAAGACGTGGAAGGTAATCTGCTTGGCACGCCCCGCCAGTCGCACGGTCCGCGTTCCGGCGCTGGGGAGGCGTCCGTCGGCGAGCCAGCGGTGCCTCTCGCCCTGCTTGATTGTCAGGATGTCCTGGATTTCCCGCGGAATGACCGGCAGGCTTTCGATGTCTTTCACGGCCGTCGAAACTATACCGACGGCCGCCTGAAACTCGGTTTTAGCCGACGACGGCATCGTGAGCACGATCTCGCCGCTCTCGAGAACGAGCGACTTCCTCGACGACATGGGCAGCCTTGCGCGCAGCTCCAGCAGAATGCCCTTCGCGCGCACCGCTGATCCTAGAGTGGCGGCAGGGGTCAAGGTCCACGTCCTCAGGAGTTCGATATCGCTGGGTTTGTCTTTCGTCATACGGGGGAAATGGGTGCCGATGCGGATGAAGTCAACGAGCATCGGCGAGCCGGGAATACCAGCCGACGTAAGGCGTGTTCTTGATCATATGTCGATTGAGATCGGGTGTTCCGTCGTGCCACCACACCGGGCCGCGCTCGCCAAGAGCGACCTTTGCATCGTCTACCCGTCTGCGGGCCTTCGCGATCTCGTCCGAGTTTCCCTTCGCGTCCCGCACAGCGCGGCGCGCGGACATGAGGTCGTTGACCAGGCGCTGACGGTGGTCCTCGGCGAGCGCGGGGTTGCTCTTGCGCCAGAGGCGACCGCGGACGACGAAATATCTGCCGTCTGGTGTATCAGGGTACTTGCTCACGTCAACCTCCTGTCTTCGTAGGAACTTTCCAGTGAGCCATAGGTTTCCATGCACGAGGTCGCGGCGTGTCAAGCCGACGCGATGGGGATGGTGAACACGGTGATTTTTCGGCTTTCTCACCGTGGCCAACGAATAGGCAGGCGAGCGCCCCACCCATCCGCCGCGATCTCGACTATGAATCAATGGAGGACAGACCCATGTCGAAACGCGAGCTAATCGATACCGGAACCGACAAGCGCTACGTGCGCCGGGACGAGGACGGCAAGTTCAAGGAATCCGTGGATGTCAGCCGATCATTGTCGGCTGACAAGCGGCATGACGCCAAGCACGAGGCCAAACCGGGCGAAGGTGACAAAGGCGATCACAAGCGCTGATCCGTGAAAATCGCGACCTATAATGTCAACGGGGTCAATGGTCGTCTCGAAGTCCTTTTACGCTGGCTCGACGAGGCGTCTCCCGATGTCGTGTGTCTTCAGGAGTTGAAAGCCCCGGACCCCAAATTCCCCGCCAAGGCGATCGAAGCCGCAGGGTACGGTGCTGTTTGGCATGGCCAGAAGAGCTGGAACGGTGTCGCCATTCTGGCCAAGGAATCAAAGCCCCTGTTGACCCGTAAAGGCCTGCCGGGTGATCCCGACGACAGCCAGAGCCGCTACATCGAGGCAGCCGTCGAAGGCATGGTGATCGGATGTCTCTATCTCCCGAACGGCAATCCGTACCCGGGTCCCAAATTCGAATACAAGCTTGCCTGGTTCAAACGCCTTGCCGACTACGCCGCCGAGCTTATGGAACTCGAAGTGCCTGTCATCCTTGCGGGCGATTACAATGTCATGCCGACAGAGCTGGACGTTTACAAACCGGAGCGATGGTTGGACGACGCCCTGTTTCGCATCGAGGTCCGCGGAGCCTTTCGTGAGCTTATCGGCCAGGGATGGGTTGATGCAGTCAGGGACCTCCATCCAAGTGAGCGCATCTATACGTTCTGGGACTATTTTAGGAATGCCTACGCGCGAGATGCTGGTCTGCGCATAGACCACTTCCTTCTCAGTCCCGATGTCGCCGCTCGCCTTTCAAGAGCGGGCGTCGATAAGCACGTACGCGGGTGGGAGCATACGAGCGACCACGCCCCAGTGTGGATCGAACTCTCGAATAACCGGACGGCAAGGAGAAAACGCAATGGCCGATGACTGGAAGGTGACACTCGCCGACGATCTAGCGCAGCTGGTGGACAAGGCGGTGACCCGCGGTGCAAGACAAGCGGAAGTATATGCGGTGATTGCCAGCGAGATGGATCGCTTGAAGGTGGCCGACGACCGTGACCCCGATCCCGCCGATAGCCTCTCGGAGAGGGCGCTTGAGGAACCTGCGAACGAATGGCCTGCAGCCGATAAATAGGGCAGGCCGCTACACACCTATCGATATCTGGCCGTGGATATCTGTTTCAAAACCACATCTGATTCTGGAACAGCTATTAGCGGGCACTGCACCTTGTTGTTTCAAAAGGCGGCCGTAACCTGCAACGGATTGGAAGGCGGGCAAATCGGTAAGCGCCTAAGGTTGTTAGTTTTTAGCTCCGTGGACCAAAGCCAGTGTACCCGTTGCGCCGGCGAAATCTGAAAGTCACCCTTTAGAGGAGGATTTGAGGGCGGTATGTACGATTTCACCGAAAAGCAGGGTAATCCAGTGGATTTTATGTTGAAGGCGTTGGCCCTCAGCGACGAATGCGGCAACGTTCGCACGTTGGTCGCCCAGATAAACCGTAACCACGCGACCATCATAAGTACCGCGACTCAAGATCAATTAGAAACCTATCGTGTACTACTCAGCCGAGCAGAGGCAGCCTCCGAGGCCGAAAGGATATATGGCTCTGGTAGCCAATTAAAACTCTCACACCCCCACATCAGGCAGCTAATCATGAGTGGTCTGCTTGACTTGCGCCAGACTATGGGGTCCACCGTCCCCGCGCTGAATCTGGCTAGCTGAGCGAAGCCGGGGCGCTTTTCTGAATAGTGGGCTTTACCTCGGTATTGGTCCTATAGTCTTCGTCGGCAGCTCCGATGGCTGCTTCTGGGGATGGGTAAATGCCAGGCAACAAGCCGAACGGCCCAACGACTATAACACTCAGATAGCCGCTGACATCTCGACGGGCGAATAGTCTAAAGACACTCGTGGCACCCTCGCTCCAGCCTGAGAACAGCGTAGCCCGCCATAATCGTCACGAAGTTCCGAGAATTTTCCCTTTGTTATCAGGCAACTGTGCGGTTGTTCAAGGGAATGTGGCGGTGAATGGCCATCGGAGCAGAGGTATGTGGCGGCTCATCCAAGTGGTTGTGGCGGCCACGGCGCTAAGCGATTGATTTATGGTAGGCGTCGGTTCAGACGTTTATGGCGGGCCACATCTGTCTTCGGACGTTGTTTTTCCATTGTTTTTTCCTCGATTTGTCTCACCCGAATTCCGGCTCGATGAAAGTGGGACATTATTGCGGGCCACGTAGATTTTACGGCGCTCGAAACCGGCATCGATGATGCGCTTGGATTGGGCGGTTTTCGTGTAGTGCTGCGCCATCTTGGAATCAGACCAGCCAAAGATCGCCATCAACTGATGTTCGGTAGCACCTGCCTCGGCGAGTATGGTCGCGGACGCCTTTCTGAGGCCGTGCGACGAGCATTCCGGCAAATCGGCGTCGTTGCACCACTGGCGCATCTTGTTGCCGAACCCGTTGCCGCTGAAGGCCTTGCCGTATTCGGTGATAAGGAAGGTTGGCTGATCATGCGTGATCGCGTCCAGCGCCTCGCGTAGCTCGTCTGTGACAGGCAGGCTGAGCGACTGAGCATATTTGCCGAAACCCTTCTCCGGCATGAATTCGATCCGATCGCCGACCAGGTTCCGCCAGCCGAGTTTGACGAGATCAGAGCGTCTGATGCCCAGGTTCAGCATCAGTTCCATTGCAAGCCGAGCTGTGGAGCCGAGCGGATACGCTGCACGATAGCGCGCCAACTCCGCTTCGCTCCAGGTGTGGAAGCCGGGTGATTTATGGATTTTAGTGACACCGTTCGCGGGGTTGAAGGTCGCCAGCTCGGCGCTGATAGCCCAATTGAACAGCGCCTTCAGATATTTCACCAACTTGTCAGCCGCGCCGGGCGTGCCGCTGCGCTTCATCTGGCTAGCTTCGATGTCGGATTTGCGGATCTTCTTGAACGGCAGTTCGCCCACATTGACGCAATAGCGATTGAGAACGCTCTTCTTGTCTTTCTGCGTGGCTGGAGACTGGCTTTGAAATGCCTTGGACCGATAATAGGTCTCGACCAGCCAGCGAACCGAGCCGGGCTCCAGTCGCGAAATAGGCACGGTTTTCTCGCCACGATCGCCAGCCAGCACGCGGTGATATTCCTCGGTAAACGCCTGGGTGACACTGCCCGCCTCGTCCAGATAAGCGGACGTCATCCGATATTTCGGCATGCCCGGCAGGCGGAGATAGAATCGCTCGTTGCCGTGCCGATCGATATCCCGTGAGCAGTATTTGAATGGGACGCGCCGATCACCCGACCGCATAATCAAACGGGTTTTCGCCATCGTCTTCGTCTCCGCTCAAGCCCTGTTCTTTGATGTTGTACCAGGACGCGCGGATTTCCTCGGCATCCCAACGGCGCAAGGCGCCGATCTTCACGCCTTTCGGCATAAGGCCACGGCGAACCCAGTCATCAAAGGTGCCCGTCGAGACGTCGAGAAGTTCCGCCGCACGGATGCGGCTGACCGCGACCTTGTAAATGGGCCGTGGGGCCAACGCTTCAGCTTGCTGCTTCATGTGCCGCTCCTCACGCTCTGTAGGCGATGTCAGTAAGTGCCAAAGCCTTCTGCTTGGGCTCGACCATATTCGCCGCAAGATACTCATCCACTGCGTTTTCCGGCAGGAACAAACTTCCTCCGATCCGGATATGCCGGATTTCCTGCTTGGCGATCAGGTTTCGGATGCGAGCAACCGGCCATCCGGATCGATCTGCGAGTTGTTTGGGAGACAAGAGTTGTGCCTGCATTGGAAATTCACCTCCAACTGATGATAGAGTGATATGAGTGCAAAAGAATCACATCGATCCTCAAAATGCAACGCGATTATCAGAAAAATAATAATTCGACGCAAGACACCCTGCTCATTCAGATGGGCAAACGTTTGGCGATGATCCGGGAAAACTCGGGACTGAAACAGATCCCCTTTGCGGAAGCGCTTGAGGTCTCCCAGGGCGGCTACAATACCTATGAGCGCGGCCAACGCGAGATTCCCGTTCGCGTACTGCGCTCGCTCTACACAAAGTTCAACGTCAATCCAGTCTGGATGATGACCGGGGAAGGCAGCCCGTACAATCGTGACACGGTCGACCTCTACCACGAGGTCACGAACCAAGTTGATGCATTTATCGTGCGGGAAAACTGTCAGGTGGAACCTGATAAGCGCTTGAAGCTCATCCGGTTCCTAATCGACTACGCCGAACAGCACGGCGAATTCACAGAGGAAATTGCAGAAAAATATCTGAGGTCAGCAATATGAGTAAGTCGAGCTTTGAAAAGAAAATCGAACAGGGTTTCTACGCGATCGGACGCCAGCGCGATCAACTGGCCTCCGAAAAGCGAAGGTTGGCGAGGCAATTGCGCTATGCCCAACATTCGGCCCGGCTTGCGAGCCTTTCAAAGCAATACGATTTCGGAATGGTCTTCTTCGCCGCAATGGGAGCTGTCTTGCTCATTGTGTTTGATGGAAGAAGCGGCTCCGATGCTTGGTTGACACCGGTGCTGAGCCTTTCCCTCATGCTGTTCGCTTGCGCCAATGCATTGCGTGGCCGAAAGATGGTCAGCCGGATCAGAAACTTCAATGACCGTTTCGGTAGCTGGCAGTTTTGACAGCAATTATTTAACCCACTTTGATGGGTTGAATAATTTCGAAGAATGCATTATTTGAACCATTTAGAGGGTCAATTAATGCGCCTAACGCTCCAAACCCATTTTGACGGTGAGTGGCATCACGCCGCGACACTGGAACTTAAGGACGACGCGGCCGGCTTCCAGGGCGCGTCGATCGTCGATTACGATCTCGACTATTTCGTCACCGTGGCATCGGCGGAGTTTTCTGCTGGAAACACGGTCCGTGATCATCGCGCCTTATCCGTCCGTTATCCCGTCGATCTCGAAAATCGATATAGCCGTAGCTGGCCGCCCTTCCTCTTGGATCTTATGCCCCAAGGGCATGCAAGGCGAAAGCTTGCCGAGCACCTCGGCCTTACTGAAGGCTCGCGCGCTTCTGATCTGCCCCTGCTTCTCCGATCGGCGACTGGCGGCATAGGCAATATCCGCATCAAAGAAGCGGCGGACGCCGAAGCGGAACGGCTGCGCGGCGTTGAGCGCCAAGGGGTTACAGAGGCGGAAATCCTTGAACGATCAGACCGCTTCATGGAAGTCGCCGACCGTTTTGGAATGCTCGCTTCAGGCTCAAGCGGCCTGCAGGGCGAATGGCCGAAGGTCTCAATGACCCAGGCGACTGACGGGCTCTATTACCCCGACAGCTTCGTCAGCGATGATGAGGCCGTGCGCCACGTTATCGTCAAGCTGGTACGCAGCAACGAGCCGGTAGACCGACTGATCCTCGAAGGTGAAGCCCTCTATTCGCGGATCGCTCAAGAGATCGGGCTGAATGTCAGCGAACCGTCGACCTATGCCGAGGGCGTCCTTATCATTCCCCGTTTCGACCGGAAGAACAAAGAAGGCCGCGGAACCGTTAGGCTGGGTCAAGAAAGCCTGGTGTCCGCGATCGGCGTTGCCGATTTCGGCCATGTCGGCACGCACGAGGCCTATATCGACGTTCTCCGCCAATATTCGGCTGATCCCTTCGCAGACATTGTTGAATACCTGAAGCGCGACATCGCCAACCTGGCGCTCGGCAATCCCGATAATCACGGCCGAAATTCCGCATTGAGCAAACACCAGGACGGCACGATCCGCCTGTCTCCGCTGTTTGATTTCGCGCCAATGCGGCTCGCCAAAGAGGGAATCGTTCGTTCCACCCGCTGGGCCATGATGCGTGACGGTGGTCGCGATCATCTTCCCGATTGGAAGCACATTTGCGCCGAACTGATGCCTGATCCTGCGGATCAGAAAGCGCTCGCAGCTACGCTTACCGAGTTTGCCGAACACCTGCGCCAGACTCCGGCCATGGCGAAAGATATGGGAGCATTTCCGGACATTCTGGACCGTGCGATGGGACGCTGTATCGAGATTGCAGATAGCGTTTTGGCGGCATGCCACTGATGACGAAGGGCAACTAAATGGCTCGCTGGAAGAAGCCGACGAAAGAAGAGATTCTGGAAAACCGGCGAACACTGGCGGAACGTGCTCGAACTGGGGATCTAAGGCTGCCTGGCGCGGTTGCAGAGATCCGTAAGGGTTTTGGCATGACGCAAAGTGAGTTTGCCAACACGCTATCGCTTACTAGGCGCCAAGTTGCTGAGATAGAAGCTGGCACTGCAAATCCGACGGTTGAAACGTTGGATAAAATAGGGCGGCTATTCGGTTTCGGAGTTGGCTTTGTTCCGCGGAACCGGGAACAGCAATAGCGCGAACAGAATAGCGAACCAGATTGCGAGTACGTCTGACGCCTTGATTGAACTCCAAGGAGGTGACAACCAACTATTTGAGTCGAATTTCCTCGATCTGACTTTTCGCTTCTGAGCTCAATTGCCCACTTTCCAACGTCTCGATCAAGCGGCCTGGAAAATGTGTCATGTACCACTGTTTCTTAAGGTCGCGATGCGCCGCGTAGCCCTGGTCGGACAACATGCCCCAATGCTCCCAGTAGTATTTTTCTCCACCAATTCGAAGCGTGAAATCAGGCAAGAAGAACGTTCCGTCTTCAGCGTAAAGCGGCTCCTCGTAGGTGAAAGGCACGCCAGCTTGGTGGAGTAGATTTGCGATGATGACCTCGGATTTCGAACGAACCATGTCGCCGCTCAGCGCCTCATGGACCTTCCCGCTTTGATACCAATCACTTCTCGCCAACAGGCGGTCATCGACTGTTCTAAAGTGCCCGAATAGCGAAGACGAAACCAGCAAGCTTTGGGCGTTTTCCTTCCTTCGCGCTTCAAGCAATGGCGAAAGATTTCCCTGGATATAAAGCTGACAATGTGCTTGCGCGCGCGTTAACGCTGTATAGAGCAGCTCTGCTGAAAGCGGCCTGCGCGAAGCCGGTAGTATGACGAATGTACGAGAAAACTCGCTTCCCTGCGATTTGTGTATCGAAATTGCGTAAGCGAGTTCAAGGTTATTTTCGACGCTCTCTGAGGTGAACTTTCCCTTCGTTGAGGTAGGAATCTCGCGTCCGTAATTGACGCAGATCTTATCTTTCCGCGCAAATTTCACCTGAAATCGCTTAAGTCGTTTTTTGCTGTAACCGGAAAAGACCTTCTTCAGATCGGCTCGATCGAAGTTGTGTGGCTCAACATACCCGATCTCCCCGTTAAACAACTCAACTTGACGAGATTTTCCCAGAGCAAAATCGTAAGCCCAAATTCCCCGGCGGGATGTCCTGTTCTGGATCTGAATCACCTTGTCGTTCAAGGTAATCCCATCAACAGCTCCCACTCTATCAATCAGATCATTGGTGAGGATTGATTGCAGCTCGATGTTCAATGCCTCGACGCCGTGTAGCTCCCCGCGATGTGGCGTTAAAACCTGAAGTCCTTCTGGTTTGTTTTGCATGACTTCATTTCGCCAAAGCTTGTATATTTGATCGTCGTCGGCATCACCTGGAAGAACAGAGACTATATCAGCAACCAAACTCGCGACTAGTTCATCGGCGGAATTCCAATAGACCACGTCCAGGTCTTCATCGATCTTGCCGCCCTGATGCACTTTCTGAAGGAGTTGTTCAGCCGCAGGCGAAGTCTGCTCGCCGTGAACAGCAGAATCCACCAGGAACAACTCGGCGAGACCGAGTATGCCCTGGCCTTTTGCATCGAGCCGATTTTCCATCTGGCGCATATTGGTTTGTAGTACCGCCAGGTTGGGTGCTCCGGCCTTGCGTAGCCATTCGATGATGTCGGAAAAGACGCGTCCGCGACCGATGGGTGGGAGTTGATTATGATCGCCTACCAGGATCAGTCGTTTTACATTCTGCCATTCGATAGACCGGAAAAAGGTAGCTGCGAGGGCCAGGTCGAGCATGGATGTCTCGTCGATAACAATCGTGCCTTCGAGATCAGCGCATTTTCCTCCCCATCGTTTGAATGTGAGGTTGTCGTTGAGCCATCCGTTTGATGCCAGGAATGAATGGATTGTCGAGACGTTGACGCCGCCAATATTGTATCGCTCGAACACTGCGCGCACGCGATCAGTCGCCTTGCCGGTGGGTGTCATCACATTGATCGGTGCTCCGGTACCTTCGACCTGGCGAATGGCTTTAACGATGGCGCGGATAATGGTGGTCTTGCCGGTTCCCGCGCGGCCGGAAACAACCGATAACGGCAACCTGAAGATCTGGGAGCACTGGCCAGCCTGAGCTTCCACTGCCAGCCGGTATTCGTCGCCGCCCTTTTTGGCCAATGAGGACTCATCGTCGGAAACGGCACGAAGCCAAAAACCCTCCGGAACCGGGCGTGGAAGCGTGATCGGCGGCCGATCAAAAAGCTCGGTCAACGTTTTGTCTACAGTCCTTTCGTCCTGGAAGACATGCTTCAAATAGAGATAAAGCCTATCTTCTTCCTTTCTCAGCACCAGCGCCTTTTCAAGAGGCTCCCGGTCAACTTCGAAATAGCGCAGACTGAAATTTTGCCGTTTCCATTCGGGCAACCGATCCATGCGCGCATTGATTTCTTTGAGGATGATGTCTGCCGGGCGAAAAGTTTGGTTCGGCTCGCGCTTCAATTGCTCAACACAAAGGGAGCGCAGTCTTCGAGGATCGTCATTGAGCATGTCGCAGAGGACCTCGCCGCCCAACTCCGGCGATGGGAAGACACCACGATCAATCGTGCTCCAAGGAATAATATCGTCAGGCCCATCACCGATGAAAAACTCGCTCAACAAATACGGGTCTTCAACGATGGATGACAAGCTCTCCGGAAGGCCATGCGCGGCGCGCTTCTGTCCGACGATGCTCTGCAATTGATCAAGGTAGAGGTCAATCCGAACCGCTATCGTCTTGAGAAAGGCCTGTACATCATCCTCAAGCAATTGCCAGGAGCGCGACACCCGCTTTAGAGCAAGGCCAGTGAGTTCCAGTTCGGGGCAGTCTTTTCCGGCCTCCAGGGCATTGAAGAATAGCTCATAGGCCTTCTTCTCCTCACCACGATCACAATACCACTTGCCGTTTTTGATAGAGCCGCCTGCATCAAGAAGGTCCATCACGGTCAAAAGTCCCGGATACAGGCCGCGACGCTTCCAGAGTTTCGCGATCTGGGCTTGCACCCACTTGGCGCGAGCATCCCAGTCTTCATTGGTGTCACCGACTTCCTTTAGCCGCGCTATGACGTCGAGCATCTGCTCAAGCATGCCGATGGTTACGTCGTCGGTGAGATGACGAGCCCCATATTTACAGCTAGCAGGATTTTCCGGTGTGACCAAAAGCCTGTCTAGAATTTCGGGCCGATGACGGTAAGCATGATAGGGAATGCGAAAGCCTTCGTTTGGATAATGCGATGTTACGTTTCGCGCCCATATCATGCCATCCGCATAATTCTGACGAACATAGTCAGAGGGATTGGAATAGAAGAGCGGCTTTCCGATCTGCTTCACGCGAGAAACGCCGACTATGACGTACTTCGGATCGTTTTCGTCGGTAAACGGGTTGGAATGGTTGGCGTAGTAAAAGATTAGGCTCTCGTCCTCCTCCAGCTCCGCAAAAAACTCGTCAGCTCCCACCCGGCGCTTGTTATTGTCGAGGCGGCCATCGGTGTATACTTCCTCACCATACATGGCCTCGTATGGCCAAACGCAGACTGAAGATGGAGGAATATCCCATTCTTCGCGCTCCGCACCGCCGTAGAAAAAATCGGGCGGATTGGAATAGCCGCGAATGGCATCCGGCCCAAAGGCGTTGATGCTATATATGCAGGGCGGCAAATTATCGCTTTTCAGCTTACAGACGGCTTGTCCAGAACAGGCTTTCTCCTGTTCCAGATCGCGCTCCCGATGGATCAAATCCCCGGGAAAGGATTTCATGCCGACGCAGTAGGTGTTCTGTTCGGGTTTCGAGCAGATCCTCCCATTCCATCCATCATCGTGCCAAGCAACGCGCGCGGTGAGGTGAATGGTCATGGCTAAATCCTAATTGAGTGCCGCATTTGATATGGCTGCACGTAATTCTTCTATCCGAGTCAACGCGGCTGTCACTTCCGCCGTCGAAGGGCTTGGTGCTCCATCATGGCTTTGTGGGTTGAGAACGCCGGTTCGCATCGCGCGAAGATCGGCCACAACTGGCTTCAAGGCTGCTCGGGACAGTTTTGCGTCGATCCAGGCGTCGATCGCATCAAGAAAATCGTCTGTATTTACATCCTTCGGGTCAACCTTGAACCGCAGTTTTAAGCTTCGCTTTTCTGCAAATCGCCGGAGGCACCCTTCAAATGCGCGCCTGGCACTGTTTGCGGCGGCTTCGATGCTAGATGTTTTCAAGAGGTTAGCATCAGAAAGCGCATCAGCTACTACATCGCCGTTGTGCCTTTTCACCGTAGGCGTCGCCTTGCCATTGTTCCCATCAGCTTTTACTTCAATCCACTGCCAGGGATCAGTCTTCTTGAAAAAGTCCTTGGCCATGTCAAACCAAACGCGATCATGGGTCAGGATGACAATCTGCCAGTCGATGAAATACTTCTGCAGAAGCCTCAAAACCGGCATGCGGTTATCATGGTCTAATCCAATTAGCACATCATCTAGGACAAGCAGTTTCAGCCGGTTGGCTCCATCGGTCGGCACACAAGCGAGGCGTCCCGCGAGATAGATTGCCAATGCAAGGGCCGATAGACGTGCCTCATTGAGAAAGTTCTGCGGGATATGTACCCCGTGCGTGCCGAATACCACCTCAGGATAAAGCGTCTGCCCCCGGATTTCACGATCTCGCTTGAACCATGCATGATTGTAGGTGACTCCGGAAAAAGTCATGGAGTCCACCGTGACGGCATCGCCGATCAGTTCCGTTAAAAGACCTGCCAAGTGCGGTTGCAGTGCGTCCAAGGCGCCCCGTAGCCCTTTGCTGAAAGCAGAGCAGTTCTCTGTTATCGAATCCAGCTTATAGTTGTAGTTGGAAGGAATGCTTCGTTTAGTTTTGCTCCAAAGCTCCCCAATTGTTGTGTTCGTACCGCCTTCGACGGTGATCGGGAAGTCGTGGAGAATCCGCTCGACAACGATGTCAAACAGGTTCGGCCGATCATCACCATGGATATAGTTTGTGTCGAGCAAAGCGCGATAATCGAGGACTGATTTTCGTATTGCCGTCTCAACGACACGAGGATCAGACCCCGTAAACGCAGATCCTGGGTGTTTTGCCTTTAGCCAATCGACGGCCGGCGTGCCGTCATTGAACCTTACGCTAATCCTGAACTCGTTGTCGGCATTGGCGTTGAAAACATTCTTTATCGTCTCGAACCTGGGAGCCGACTTTGCAAAGAAGTGCCGCAAAGCTTGGAAAATCGATGTTTTGCCAGATCCATTCTCACCATAGATCAGAATGTTTTTACCCTGCAGGTTGAGGGCTACTTCATGAGGGAAGGCACGGAAAGCACATATGGACACCGACTCGATACGGAGCGGATCTACAGCCGGTGCGGCTGGGGCGACTGCTACCATTGGCGCCGGCGCCGCTGCTTCTCCCTCACTCATTGCTCGCCCTCGATGATACGGACGACATCAATGGCGCGCAGATCGAAGAGCATTCGGTAGATCTCATGTGACGGTACAAAGAATTCGCGAGCGAGCGCCTCTGCCATATCCTTCAACACGTCGCCCTCGAGGCCGGAGAGATTGCTAAGGCCGAAGCGATCACAGGCATCGAATAGGCGTATGTTGCGAGCATGCAATTCTTCCATAAAGAATAGCTCGTATACCAGCCCGTTGAGAAGCTGTTCAAACCGCGGATCCTGATGACCGGAGCTTAAGATACCGGTCAATGCTTCGATTTGTGCCTTCTGTTTCTCTTGAGCGGTAGGAATGGGAACCGTCTCGACATACATCGGCTTGAATTCAAAAAAGCCGCCCTGTTTACTGGAAAACGTCTGCCGCGTTAGCCACCAGGAAACGCTGGAATTGAGAATGCCGAGCAAATAGCGCCAATCTTCATGCGCAATAATGCTGGTCTTGTCGTTGCTGAAAAATCCTTTGGTGTCTGGAGCGTAGTCCACCTTATTCTGTATTGCAGGGACGATGATTTTCGACTTTAGGAAAGCTTCCCAATAAGCAACGTTATCCTGAATCTCAAACCACTGATACGAACCAGCCTTCCGGCCATCCCATTTCTCGTCGTCATTCCAATTTGACGGTTTTGGTTCTAGTCGCTCGCGATAGGCAAGTAGATGATTACTAATTGCCGGATAGGCTTCGATCTCAACGCCGCGCCGGGTAAAAATCAGCCACAAATCCTGTGGCTCTACCTTCCATCGCTTCACATCTCTGCCGCGAAGAAAGGGCTTGATGATGTCCGCCGACTTTGGATCTTCTTGGATTAAACGGTCCTTGGTCTCGCCATCGATTACGAAGGCATCATTGAATCCCGTTTTGATACCGTAATACAATCGGCCTTCAACATATTCGCCAAGAGGCTTACCCGCCTTACGAATGCGTCCCAATAATTTGCGCTTAACCTGCGGTTCTAGTTGCCACCCTTTGGCATCATCCAACGCCTTCTGGGGCACCTGAAACGCATGGCTACGGAAGAGCTCCGGGAATTCCGAAATGTCTTTGCGCCCCAGGTCTGCTGGCCAGTTCCAGGCAAGGAGAATATCTTTCTCGTTCGGCGCAGCTACCACTTTGGCGCGCTTGGACGCGACGATAATTGTGGGGTAGGCAATCGCATCGAAGACATCGGCATCACCGAAATCGATGATAGAGCGAATTTGCGCGTTGCGGCCAATCCATCGACGAATGTTTTGGCCATAGGCGGCGCGGTACCATTTGTTCGAAGTAATGAATACGAAGGAGCCGCCAGGCTGTAAGAGGTCCAGCCCGCGCTCCATGAAGTAAACCAGATAGTCCGCTGTGCCTGCGAAACTCTGGTACAGTCCATAGGCATTTCTGCGACGCTTGTTCTCGTCGGCTCTCTGTTTGAAGTATTCTTTGTCCCCGCCGATTTTTTCTTGCCGCACATAGGGCGGATTTGCCATGACGATATTGAACTGCTCGCGCAGCCCGAACATCCATTCCGGATCGAAGAAATCTGCCGAAGCATTCTGATCAAACGGGTCCCACCGGGCAATTTGCTTTGCAGTTTCCTCAGGTAGGTCGTGGGTCTGGCTGAGCAGGTCGGAGAGCTTCTCACGAAGCTGGTTGATCTGCTCTTTCGCCTTGTTTTTTGTCCGCCGGTTGCGCGCGCCAAAATATCGTTCGTTCGCATCCACCAGCGCTTTTTCGGTAATGTCGATTTCGGGGTTGCGAAGCAGGTCGCCCTGACCTCGCTCGATGGGTCGTAGGGCATTGGCCGCCACCAGACGGGTTTCCAGGTTTGGCAGCGGTGTGATGTTCAGATTGTCTGCGTTTTCGTCGATTTTCTGGCTTACCACCAGCGAGATAAAGAAACGCAGCTTGGTAATCTGCACGGCGATCGGCTGAATGTCGACGCCGTGAATGCATTTGTCGATGACATAAAGCTTGCGAGCATAATCCGGGAAATTGCTGGTCTCGGAAAAATCTCGGTCGAGCTTTTCGAGCTGATCCTTTAGCGCTTCGATCTGCTCGCTCTTCGCGCCGATATCCGGGCTCTGCTCGGCATGCTGTAACTGCCGGACCAACGGTTCTCGGAGCGCAGCTTTCCAGCGCCTGTTGTCTGGATCGAGGCGCTTCAGAATATGGATTAGCTTTTGCAAAAGACCCATAGGAAAGGCGCCAGAACCACAGGCTGGATCTATGGCCCGAACGCCTTCGATCCGCGCGATTAGCGCATCTTTTTCTGACTCCGTGAAATCGTATTCTGTGTCCTCATAGCTCAGTAGCGCTCGGAGCCGCGCATCGGTTGCGGACGAATCTGTCCCCTCGCTGCTTGCATCTCCTGCGCCACTATCGCGCGCCAAATTGAGCCCACCAGGAACCGAACCGAGATCGAAGGTCTCATTGATGTTCCTGTGTCTCTGGATACCCCGATCCTCGGGCTGCTTCCGCGTTGCAAGAGCCGGCCTCAAATAACCGACTAGGGCTTCATCGACCATGTAGTCGACGACCACGCGCGGTGTGTAGAAGGAGCCGGACTTCTTGCGGGCGGTTGTGGAAGTGTCCTCGTTGTAGCTGGCGATCAGGTTCTCGAAAACCTTGCCCAAAAGTTCCGGATCGAGTGCCACTTCCTCGTCATATGGCGTATTTTCCTCGACCGTGAACTTGTAGCTCTCGAAAATACGGATGATGCCATCGACTTTGTAACCAGTTTTGTTCGTGCCGTTGGCCTCATTCAATGGAGTGTCGACGTCATCTCCTTGTTCAGCTACCGCGAAAAAAACCTTGTTTGGTACGTGAAGCGTATTCGACTTGCGCTCCGAAAAGCCATCAGCACGAATAACCTTCTGACTGCCCTCCATGCTGATCCACTTGTTGAGATCATCATTTCGGGCCAACTCGGCATCCGACACTTCCCGGTCTAGACATTCGAACAGACCACCATTGAGGAACGGAACCTTACGAAAAATCTCCAACGCCTGATCGGGCTGGCGAAAGTCTTGCCTGTAGCGAAGAAAGGTCGAAATCAGGTAATCAGGTGTCCGGCCGCTTTCTGCAGCATCAGATCGCCAATTTCGCCCGTCACCTTCCATTTGGGTGTTGAGGGTCGCAAAGAACAGGTTCTGGAGTATCGCCTTGTAATAGGAGCTCGCTTCGCGATGCTTCTCCGGGTCCTGAACCAACATTTCTCGTAACTGGCTGGCATTGAAAAGTGCGTCCGGTACCAGACCCTTTTCCTTGATGAACCAAACGAAGATCAGGCGAGTCAGGAGGCGAATCACAGAAATCTGATTGAGCTTATGCCGTTCTTCAGCGCCAACCTTCTGTTCCACCTCCCGTGCGACCGGGAACATGACCTGGGGGTGATCCTTCGTGCCCACGGCCCAAAGATACCAGTCGGAGAGACGCCGATAAAAGCGCTTGTTGAGCTCCTCGGCTGAGAGGATCTCTGTCCAAGCCTTATAGAGGTCATCGAAATTGTTCGGCGCCTTCTTGGCGGTCACACCTGCCCGAATATGCAGGTCTGTCAGGATGTCGAGGTGGGCTCGATGTGGGCGTTGGAGATCGACGTCCTTGATGAGAGCGACTTTTCGCGTTGGCTCAATCACGTCACGCGAATTGTCTTTCTTATTGGGGCGCCGGGGGATGACTGAAAGCGTCAGTTTTCCGCCATATAAGAAGATGATGATCGCAGGCATCGGAAAGAGACGGTTCACCGCGCGGGTGATTTCCGCGAGCTCGGTGCGCGTCCAATCGCGATCCTCCAGATTGATCGTTAGGAAAACGAAAGACTCGATAATGCTTCGGTGATAGTCGCTTTCACCGAGAACGAGATCCTTCTGCCCCTCCGCAAGCATAGGTAGTTCGTCATTCGTAAGCTGAAAAACGAAGTCCGCGCCCTTCCAGCGATGAGTCTGCGCGTGCTCAGATGTTGCCAGCCTTCCGTCACGGTCAACGATTGACAAAAACTGCGACACGCTCCCGTCCAAACGAATGGTCTTTTCGCTGGTATAGCCGAGCGCGCTTAGGATCGCGCGCGCGCCCTCGCGTGGTGCGGCGTGATGGAAGCTGCCTAGCGCCTGCTTGATTGTTTGCCTCTGCCCCGCCCGATCAATCATTTTCTGTATGCTTCGCCTTCTTTAATGACCAGCCACGTGATCAGCTCGAACTCGGTATCGGCTTTACCCGCGTTCGGCTCAAGGACCAATCGGCCCCCACGTTCTGACAACATGTTTCCAATGTTTCTCGATGAAAACTGGGAGGTGATACTATCAATAGCCTTTCCGAGAAGCGCTTCGTAGACGGTCATATTTTGTCCGCCCTCCGTCTGCCGATCGAACATGGCGTATAGGTCGTGATAGGCATCTTTCTGCCCAAGGCAAAGCGCCCGATAAACGTCGAGAACCTGTTTGGCCTGTGCGAAACTATAGGCGACTTCCCCGTTGTCCCGCACGTACACAAGATAGAACGGCTGCAAGGGATTCACCGAGCTGCGGTCTTGCTGATCGCGGAGATCGCGCAAGCAATAAATGACCCCCGGTGTGACAGCCGCATATCCAGGGTGCGGAGGTACCATACCGAAGACGCCATTCGGCAATGCCGGCTCTCGCCGCTGTTTGTGGAAATTGCTAAGTTCGCGCCGGAAATCCTCAAGGGTGAAGTTGCTTAGAGCGACGCTTTCGGTGAAGTCCTCAAGATCGACCACTTCATCCTTCAAACGCAGCAGCTGCTTATCGCGATATCGCATGTCCTCGCTGATCAGTTCTTCGAGACCGGCCACGCCAAGGATATTATCATCGCTGGTTGCGGAAAGATCCACCAAAGCCATGCGAGCTTCGACGCGGCTCTTCAGATTGATGTATTTATTGAGATCATCGGTCGGCCAGAAGTTAACAAGCTGAACTTCTTTGTTGCGACTCCCGATCCGATCGATCCTGCCGAAGCGTTGAATTATTCTGACAGGGTTCCAGTGAATGTCGTAATTGATCAACAGATCGCAATCCTGAAGGTTCTGGCCTTCAGATATACAGTCCGTGGCTATGAGAATGTCGATTTCGCCGTCTTTGGGCATGCCGCGCATACCTTCGCGCTTCTTCGATTTGGGCGAGAAATTCACGAGGATTTCGTCGAATCGCGCCCTTCCAAAGGTTGCCTTGCAGCCGCTTGCGCTTCCAGTCACGAGGCCGGAATTCGTGCCGAATTCCTCCTGGGCCCATTTCTCGATCTGGGTATAAAGGTAAGTCGCGGTATCAGCAAAGGCTGTGAAAACAATCACTTTTCGGATAGCGTTTCCGTCATGATTGACGGACGGATTGCGCATCTTCTCGGAAATCAGTTCTTTGAGCTTCAAGAGCTTGGCATCACGATCTGGTCCGACATCCTTCGCATGCAACCGGATATCGTTGAGCTTGACGCGATCTTCCTTCAGCATCTTTAACCAGTCATCGACCTTAAGATGGTCAAGACTGAACCGCTTTGCTCCGCCGACTTCCGAGGGATCGGGATCGTCGTCTTCGAAAAGATCGAGTGTTTCCTGAAACTCCGCGACGTCCACCTCAGCATTTCTGTGCGCCCGCTTGTAGTCCAGCAGTCGGCGTTCAAGCGCCTCAATTCGTTCGATCGTCCGATCCATAGTGATCATGAAGGAATGGATCGAACTCTCTAGGCGCTTAAGGAAGTTCACCTTCATCATTCCAATTAGGAATGTTTCGCGATCCGCCTGAGTGAAATTGCGGACAATGCCGTCATCGTAATGATGTGCAAATTCCTGCTTAAGGAACCGCGCGGGGTTGAAGACAGCCAGTTGGTACTTGCTGATCTGCTCGTTCAATCTGTCATAGGATAGGAACTGGTCCTTGGTATCAATCTGCGGGAAGACTGATATTGGCTTTGCTCGCTTGGGAAACTGGCCGATCTGCTCCAGTGAGGCGCTGTAGTAGCGCTGAATGTGCTTACGCGAGCGCGCTATTGAGAGGCCGTCCAGTAGCTTAAAAAGCCCGGACGGCAAACGTTCCATCAGACGTGCGACATCGCGTTCTTTGGAGCGACTTGCCCAGTCGGCAAACACCTTTTGCGAACTAGCGAGCAAATCTTTGAGGTTGCCGATGCCGAGCGTTTCCGAAAACGCGCCGTCTCGATTTTCCGTAATGAAGTAAAGCTGGCTTCGCAAATCCTTTAGATCGTTGTTGACCGGCGTTGCCGAAAGCAGAAGCACGCGCGTCTTTGCCCCCGATTGTATGATATCGGTCATTAATCGCTCATATCGCGATTTTCTGATCAGTTTGCCGTCTTCGTCACGTTTCCCTTTCGAATTGTTTCGGAAATTGTGGGATTCATCAATGACGACGAGGTCGTAATTTCCCCAGTTGATGCGAGAGAGGTCAATGTTACCAACATGACCACTCTCCCGAGATAAATCGGTGTGCGAAAGTACAGTATAACCGAACTTGTCTCTCAGAAACGGATTAATTTCGCTGTTGTTCTCTGATCTGTATACTGTCCAATTGTCTCGCAATTTCTTTGGGCACAGCACCAAAACGGATTTGTTTTTTGACTCGTAGTACTTAATTACAGCCAGAGCGGTGAATGTCTTTCCGAGACCGACGCTGTCTGCGACAATACAACCACCATATCGATCCAACTTTTGGACCGCTGCCTTCGCGCCGTCTTTCTGAAAATCAAACAGCGTTGTCCAGATCTGACTGGTCGTGACTGCAGCGTCATCTAGAAGTCCGGCAACGGTATCGTCGGCATCGAGGTAGTTAAAGATCTCCGATAGTGTTTTGAAGTAGATCTCTTCAGGACTGTGATTCTGGAAAATCGCTTTAAGCGCCGATATTACCTGCTGTTTGACGTCGTATGTAAGCTGTTGATCTGACCAAAGTTCATCAAACCACGCTCTTAAATCGTCACGATCGCGATCACTATCCACGACCAGATTCAGCTCGATGTTCGATTTCCCGAATATTCCGAGACCGCTGAGCGTGAAGTTAGAGCTGCCGAGCATTGCATGGTCACGCGAACCATCATCAATATGGTAGAGTTTTCCATGAACCAGTCGTTCACGGACAGACCGTATCTCCGCAATGCTTTCGAGCCAATTTGCACACTCCCTCGCAACAAACCGGTTTTTGAGGCCCAACTGTAGGGTGTGTTTTTCATTCGCCGTCGTTATTGCGAAGGCAGCACCTTCGCCGCCCAAGCTTTCCGCAGACAAATGCGGCTCACCGAACAGAAAGCGCATTTCATGCAGATCAGCCAGCTTCTCCCGGAGGGAATAGTACGCATACATTGAAAAATAAGCCGAAACTGCGCGAAGAGAGCTGCCCTTCCTCAATCTATGCTGAAGAAATTCCGAAGCGGTGCTTCGAATGTAGTTGTCCCTCAGGCCGGATACCGTCATTTCTGCAATCCAAGATACCGCATTATCGAATCAATCATAGATTACGTTTCCCAATTGAGCGACGGTGATTCAATACTAATTCATTTTATTGAGGGACCTATGCTGCGCGTAATGAACGATGAGAAAACATCATCAACGCTTACGCTCGCCAGGGGCCAAAATATCGACAGAGCAGCCAAGGATTTGAAGCACCTGCAGGACTTTTCCAATCTGAGCCGTTGGCTTGCCTGCTTCAAGGTCCACAATAAACCGAACGCCGACGCCGGAGACGCCTGCAAGCTCGTCCTGCCGCAGGTTTTGCTCCTTACGTGCGCTTCTGACCAAGACGCCGATATCGGCGGACGTTCTGACTTGCTTTGCCATTATGGATTTCCCGATCGGGAAAATATCGAAACAATGGGCCCCTTGTCGAGCGCAAATTTCCCGGTCGGGAAATTCACCTGAGCGCCGATTGGTGTCAGCTACTTTCGGTCAATTGGGAATGTGTTGTCCGCTGATTGGAAATGATAGCAATTCGTACCCTGTGACAAAGCCTTTGCACACGCATCACACCATCGGATTCCGGTCCAGCTTCCCCCGATAAGCCGGATGCTGGTGCGAGACAATCGCGTCTACAAGAGCGGGCGGTTTCGACCCCGTCAGCAGCAGCATTTTGCCGGCCTTCATTTCCAGGATTTGATCGGCGGTCATGAGTTTCTGGCGCTGCTCGGCGGTTGAGGTCTTGCGGCTCTCCCCGAACTTTGCGGCGGATTGCTTCGTGCGGGTGAGCACTGTCTGATCGCCAAGGGCGTTCGCGGCCCAGTTGGCAGTTTCGAACTCGGCGCGGCCAAGGCCGAAAATGCGGGTGGTGACGCAGGAGCCGAGAATGCTGGCGGTGTCGCCCTTGCCATAGACGCTTTCGATCTGGCCCTTGTCCTGTGTGATGAACAGCGCCTCGATGCCGCAGCCGGCGGCGACGTTGGCTATGTTGATCAGCTTTTCCATCCGGCCGAGACGGACAAACTCGTCCAGCACCAAAAGCACGTTCTTTTTCGGCTTCTTGGCACCCTCCAGGCGCACGGCCATGCCAAGAATGATGTTCGTCAGCAGCCGGAGAAAGACGGCCTGGGCGTCCACCTGATCGAGCGGGACCACCATGAAGAGATCGGCGCGCCCTTCGAACAGGTTTTCGAGCGAGCATGTGGACTTGCCGAGAAAGGCTCGCAATTCATCGGAGCGTGCCCAATCGAATGCCTTCTTGATCGTCGTCTTGATCGCGCCGCGCTCGTTCTCGCCCGCTGCAAGGAAGGTGACAGCGGCGGCGGCTGGGCGGATGCCGAAGGTTTCCGGCTCACTAGCCCATTCCGTCAGTGTCTTTTCAAAGCCGGCGGAAAACAACATGTCCATGACGGTGATCAGGTTGCGATCAGCTTCCGCGCGCCTGGTCATGACCACCTCGATCACAGCGCCGATCATCGATTTCGCCATCTCGGCAAAGTGCGCGCCGTTTCCGCCTTCCGGTCGAACAAGCCCCTCGGCAATGACCTCGATGTCGCGGACCAGGTGCGCTTGCCGGATATAGTCGAGCGGATTGAAACGGTCCTTTGACGGTTCGATGACGCCAAAGGGATTGAGAACCACGACCTGGCGGCCGAGCGACTGCCGATAGCGGCGGGTCACGGCGAAGTTTTCACCCTTGATGTCGAGGACCGCGACCGGCCCGTCATGATCAATGATGGCGGGAATGACGACGGAAACGCCTTTCCCGGCGCGGGTGCCGGCGATGGCGACATGGTGGCCGGCGCGCCATCCGGTCTTCGGGTTGGGGCGGTAGCGCAGCATTGCACCGCCGGAGAGACCGAGCGGTAAGCCCGTGTCGTTGTGCCGGAGCTGGCGCAACTCCTGGCGATTCATCCACCGGGCGCGCCACGGGCCTTGTTTTGAAATTCGGCTTGAGGAAGCGGGGGCGGCAATCGAGATCGCTCGCAGAATGAGGAGCAGCGGCACAGGCAGGCCGATGGCGAGGCTTGTTTGCACGCCAAGCTTTTGCGCCTCGGTGAAGCGATCCCATGTCGAAACCATGCCTCGGATGCTCTCGATTCCAGAATAGCCGGCATTTCGCCAAGCCTTGAAGCTGTCGAGCAGGACGCCTGCCGCAATGGTGGGGTCGGTAAGGGCGAGAGCAGACGCGGCAAGGAGGGCAGCCCCCACAGCTAAGCCCGACGCGCTGCGAATGCGGCCCTGGGTGTCTCCCGCCAAGGTCAGCAGCGCAAACCCGCAAAACATGACCAGGATCGCGGCGCGCGCGTTTTGGTAGATGGGTGGCCAGAACAACGGCGCTGTCTCCATCAGCAGGAAGCCGGCGGCAACGACGGCAATGGAAAGGGCATAGCGATAGGGCTGAATGATCAAATTCATGGATCGAAACTCCGGACGGAAATGAGGATCAGTTGCGGCCGCGACTTGGCCCAGGCGGTCGGGCAGTCACGTCGGCGGCGCGACCGCCTCCAGCATCGCTTCGGCTTGCTCCAGCAGGGCGAATGCTTCCGCCAGCTCGGTCGAGGTCGTGTCGCTGGAAGGATTGCCGGAGGCGAGCCAGGCGTTCATGAAGGTAGCCTGTGACGCGATGAGCGATTTCAGCGATCCTTCCAAAGCCGCTTGCCGGTTTTCGATCATGTCGGTCGAGCGCTTCTCCAGCGCCTCGAATTGCGCGGTCCCGCTGCTCAAGGCGTTCATCAACGTCTCGACGTAGCCCAGTAATTCGCGCTCTAGCGGCGACAGGGTCTCGGGCATCGGTGGTCTGGCGGGTGTGGTCATTGGTCAATCTCCCTGGACGATCTTCAGGCATGGGGTTTTGTCGGTCCCGGCCTGGCAGGTGATCAGCTGAAGGCGGTTGAGGTCCCAGGTCAGGACTTTGCCGTTGCTGGTCTGGTTGATCTGCAAGCCCATTTGCCAGAGGCTGGCGCTCTGGGCTCGGTCGATCATCAGACCCGCCCAAAACCAACTCGCGGTGAAGCTGAGCAGGATCACCAGCAACACGACCGCGCTCATGGTCAGGAAGTACGGCTGCACCATCGACCGGAGCCGGTTCGCGTCCGCCTCGGTCGTCGCCAGTACCTCGCTCAAGTGCTGGCGGTTCGCGTCCGTGAAGCTGCGGATATCGGTCTCGATTGTAGCTTGCGCGCGCTTCAAGGCTTCGCTCCAATCGATCTCGAAGCTCGCCGAGGGCGATGGTGTCGAGCCGGCTTCCGGAACGGCTGGGCTCGCCAGCCGATCTTTCAAGCGCTCGCTCAAGGGTATTCTCTCGGGTCCAGTCTTCACGGAACAGGTCTCCTTTCAAACGCCAGCGCTCGTCCGTCTCGGGGTCGCGCACGGTGATGTAATTTTTGCCGGCGCGCGGTAGGTCGAAACCGGCCGCCGTCAAGGCCTCGGTCATGCTCTCGCGGTCGCGGATTTCGCCGGTCTCGATGCGCTGGACGATCCAGTCATGGATCAGCTCACGCGCATCGCCGCGCCATACGCTCTCGATGAGGCTGACGGTCTCGCGGGCGCGCTCCGGCGCCATTGGGTCATTCCAGCCGTGTTCCTTGTTCAGAACATCGCGCAGGGCGTCGTAGTGCTTCTGGTAGCCGGGTGGCGCGATATTGAGGCTGCGCCCGCTCGCAAGCTCCATGCGTGGCGTCACGAAATGCAGCTCGACGCGGCCCTCGTGGGTATGGCGGACCCAAAGCATATCGTGCTGGTCGGCTTCGAGGCCGGCAAAGGCAAGGCTCTCGAAGGCGTCCATCACCTGCCGTTGCTGGGCATGGCTTGGCGCGTCCTCGGCCGTAAAGGCGATGACGCCGGCGCGATAGGTCCACTGGTGCGGGCAGGCGTCGATCAGCGCGCGCATGCGGTCTGGATCACCGCGCAGCACTTCCGGCAGGGGCTCGCGGGCAAACAGCATGCTCTCGCCGCGCTCGTCGCGGATCGCGTTGCGGTTCTGGTCGTAAGCGACGACGTCGCGCTCGACTAGGTAGTCAACCGGTCCCGATCCGCCGCCCTGGCCGTTGCGGAAGAACTTGATCAGCACAGCGCGCCATCCTTGGCCGTGAACTGCTCAAGGGTTTCCGATAGCGCCCGCTCGATGGCGACCAGGCGCGCGGCGACCGTGATCGCGTCTATGGCGGACAACTGGCCCTGAGCCTGGGCCGTGTTCAGCCATCGGGCGATCTGGTTGAGGTTGCCGCCGATCCGGGCGATGGCGCGCACCAGCTCCGGGTCCACCTTGGGTACCGGACGGCGGCGGCGCGCCTCGGTCAAGCCAAGTGCTTCCCGCATCAGCGTAGCGAAGGGCAGACCGGCCCGCGCCGCGCGTGCGGACAGCGCCTGCTTTTCCGATGCGGTGCAGCGGAAAACCACGACGGCATTGAGTTCGCCTTTGGGTGATCGCCGCGTGCTCTTGGTGGGGTTTGAAGGGGAGGCCTGCCTCCCCTCACAAGGCTCCCTGTCAGAAGGCTCGCCGTATGACAGGGGTCGCCTTGCTCCCTTCAAATCGCCAGCCGTCATGAAACCCTCCGAACTGTCGTCTGCCGGGCGGTTTCATCGGCGATGTGGTCACGGCGGCGGCTGAAGAAAGCGATCCAATCCAGCGCACTCGGGCTCGTCTCGTCCGGCGGCCAATAGCTGGGCAAGGCATAGCCGGGCTTTCCGGTTTTTACCGTCCGCATGCCCAAGGCGTCGATCGAAGGAAAGCCATGACGACGTAGCCAATCGCGCCACTGCTCGACCTGATCCGCCTTGCTCTCGGCCACAAAAACGAGCGGGACGGCTCGCCGCGTCTCGATGCGCGGCGGGGCGTCCTCGCGCGGGTTAGGTTTATATATTTTTTCTTTCTCTAAGTTTGGTGGACATATTTGTCCCCCTTCGCTGGACAGATCTGACCGCCTTTCCGGACGATTTTGACCGCCTTTGTCAGGGTAAAGGGTGACAACTTTGTCCGTCTTTTCGCGGGCGTCCGATGCGCGTAAAATCGATGCCGCTGAGGGACGATATTCCGTGTTGTGCCCGACGCCATTTCCGCGCTGGACCTCGAACCATCCTTTGACCTCAAGTTCACGGACGGCGCGCTGAATGGTCTTGACGCTCTTGCCGGTCGCGTCGGCAATCGTTTGATAGGACGGCCACGCCTTCTCGGTGTGGCCGTTCAAATGCGTGGTGATGATATAGAGCGCCACGGATCGCGCGCTGTCGCTCAAATCCTTGTCGCAACTCAACTGCTGAAGCCATTGCAGCTTCACGTCTCGAAATGGCCGCGCCCCGCTCATGCGCGCCTCCCAGGCCGCAATACGACCGGGAAAGAAGGGCCGGAAACGGCCGGAAAAAGTGGGACGGCGGCGTTGTTAAGCCATTGATTTTTATGAAGCGGTTTTTTCGTCCCACGCGGGGTTAAGCGGCTGATTTTGCTCGAATTCGGCAGGCCCTCCGGGCCCACCATCTACCGCAAGCAATTGAAATTGCTATGGAATTTCAGGATAAATTTTCCGGATTACACACCGGATTACACCTGACTTTACACATCGCGAGCCCATCGAAAGGGTTCGTACATGTATCTTTGGCGCCGTCCATCCGGATTCATCTTTCAGCAGGGCATTCCAACTAGGTTGCGCGGAAAGCTTGGGTCGTCCCCCATTCGAATCGGTCTCGGTTCGATTCCGACGGAGGAAGCGCGTCGTCGTGCGCGTATCTTGGCGGGGGCGATGACCTCGCAGATTGAGGAACCGCACATGACCAGAGAGATTCTTTCCGCCAGCCTCAAGGCTCTTGCCGCCGAGATTGAGGGCATCGCGAAGCGGGACCGCTATCTTCTCTTCATGGCTCCTTCTGCCGCCGAAATTCCTGAGATTGACGGTGATGGTGCCTCAGAGAATGACCGAGGTGTTGCCTATCTCATGCGATCGGAAAGGGCGGCGGCGCTCCAGAAGCGACGGAACCTCAAGGATATGCGGGGGCGGTTGGAGAAGATCGGCGCAGCAATGGCCGAGGACAAGGTGGCGTGGGAGGCCGAGCGTGGGACGTATGAATCCGTGGTGCGGATTCTTGGCTCTCTGGAGCGTTCGGCTGAGCCCGCTGCCGTCGCGGTTACAGTTGCTACTGCCGAACCAGAACAGGAGACCGAAACCGATGTGCGGGCGTTCAAACCGAGCACGCTTCTCAGTGTCGCAGGGCGGGCAATCCTCGACGCTCGCAAGGCGGCGGTGAATCCTGATGACAAGGACGCGACCCGGTACGAGGAGAGACTGGAAACGGCGTTCGCGGCGTTTCTGGAAATCGTCGGCGACAAACCTCTGACATACTACCTGCCGATCCACATGCAGGACTTTGCAACTTTTCTTGCCCGCGTTCCGAAGAACCGTTCGAAGATCGCGATCTTCAAGGGCCTGACGTTGAGGCAGATAGTTGAGAAGAATGCCGCGCTGCCGCTCGATCAGCGCGAGCCCTGCTTGGCGGAGACGACGATCGCGAGCTACCTCTCGGAAGTCAAGAATATCTGGTCTCGAGTTGCTGGCAGTGTTCCAGGATTGAAGGACATGGGAGCATACCGCGTGACCCTGCCGAAGAACACTGCCGCGTCCATCGACCGGGAGCCTATCGCAGTACCTTCGCTGAACATCTGGTTGAAGGATGCAGCAACGCCCAAGCTGATGAAGAAACCGCACAAGGCCTGGTTGCCTCTCGCGGGATTGCTCACAGGCATGCGGCTTGCTGAACTGATCTACTTGCAAGGAAGCGACATCGTCAACGTCGAGGGGAACGAAGTCATCGACCTGACACGCCCGCTACTGATGGGGGGACAGATGATTGACCGTCCGGTCAAGACGAAGACGTCGAAGCGGTATGTCGCAATCCACCCGCTGCTCAACGAGGTCGGTTTTATCGAGTACGCCAAGGGCGTGAAGTCTCCCGACGGCTTCGTGTTCGGCCACTTCCATAGGGCGGACGATCCACCGGATGCAGCGCAGAAGCAGATGTCCAACTGGATGAACGCTCTCGATATCCACGAGACGCAGCGGCAGGTTTTCCATAGTCTTCGGCACAGCGCCAAGGACTGGTTCCGCGATCACGTCGGCGAACGTCTGGCGGACAAGCAATGCGGTCACGCCTTTTCAGGTGTCAGCGCCAACTACGGCGCAAAGCTCCTGAAGCCGAAGGAAGTCCGCAAGATCATGGCAATGCCTGCCCCGGAGGGTGTGGATTTCTCTGCATTTACATTCGGCAGGCGCTGACGTTGTCAATACATCAGCTTGACTCTGTGTAATGTCTCGCCATGGTTGCGTTAAGGGCAACAGGGCGAATCTTATGCAAGACGTGGTGGACAACTCCGAAAAGAAGCCGGAAACGGCCAGAGAAGTGGCCGAAAATGTATTGGCGTGGGCGAAGAAGCACAATCTTTTCGATAAGGTGCCGCTTGATGAAGCTGTTGACGATGTGGGAGGCGATTTTTCTTCCGGTGGCGACGCATTCCGAGCGCAAGCGGTCGAGGAAATCCTTCGGAAGAAGTCGATCAATTTGGTGGGATTCAGCGAGCCAGAGAAGAAAGTGATCATCTTCACGAATGGAAAGCTCAGCAAATCTGATGAGAAGATACTTCCGTTTCACACGTCCGGATTCAGCTTCGACTACATCCAAGGAGGCGTGGCGTATGTTAAGGGGAACCCGCCTCCACCGCAAACCCCGAAACCCTTCACTCTGCGTGGTGGACGATACACCTGTGGTTCATCGATCTATCCTGCTCACTGCGTCGGCGCGGGCACCTTCGGCTTGATTGTTCGTGACCAAAACGGGGTTCTGTACGGCATGACCAACAACCATGTCGCGGGCGCCTGTAACAACGCGATGCCAGGCCTTCCCATTCTGGCACCGGGGCCGCTCGATGCCACTGAGGAGGCTTGCGATCCCTTCACTATAGGGCGGCACCATCGGCTTCTACCGATAAATGACGGGATCCCGGAGAATATTCAGATTGATGTCAACTGGGATGTAAGCATCTTCCGGCTGGCGGAACCTGATAAGGTCACGTCTTTCCAGGGATCGGCATTCGACACGCCCACCCATGTTGCCTCACCTATGCCATCAATGAGAGTCAAGAAAGTGGGCAGGACTACCGGGCTCACTGGTGGAACAATTGTGGCCCAGTCGGCCTCGCCAGTGCCCGTGCAGTACCAAGTCCCTGAATATGGCGTGAGGAAGAATGTATTCTTCGAGACGGTATACGTCGTGGTAGGTGACAATGGCCTGCCGTTCTCCAAAGCGGGCGATTCTGGATCCTTGGTGGTTGCTGACGATGGCCAAGGGAACACCCATGCTGTAGGATTGGTTTTCGCCGGAAATGAACAAAGAGGCTTATCATTCATTTTACCTCTTCCGGAGATCATGCAGAAACTGTCGGTAGAAATCGTATCAGGACACCATGTCTGAGAGTCACAGAAAAGCGATGGCTGCTGCCGTCGCGCTGTCGAAAACTCTATCCCTTCCTAGCGGCAGGGGAACTGTTTTTGCGTGGCATGACAACCACGGTGACCGCTTGATCGTTTCGGCAGATTCAAAGTGGATCTTGGCCCACCGAACAGTTCCTCCGTCTTTCCAAGGTTATCCGGTCGTGATCGAGGAGCCGATGAACGCTGTCTTCCACGCGGTTCGATAACTAATATCCATTGAGCGTGTTGACCAACTCGCGCCGACGATCGAGCATAGAAAAACCGCCATCATAGGGCTCGCAACCCTCCGGCGGTTTTTCACGGGAATGTACTCGAATGTTGAACAACTTCGCTGACATTGTAAAGCCGCTGTTGACGACGGCTTGAGCGCCGGGCTCGGATATTTCCCCTCCGAAGCCGAGCCGAACCATATCTTTCCAAACCAAATTGTTGACAACGCCCCGCGAAGCCTGCGCGGATTCGACTGCAGCGCATTCGGCACGCGTCAGCATCTTGAAAATCTGCATCCCTACAACGGCCGTGACGGCGGCATCCGGAACGGTGTCATCAGCTTCGCGCAGCGCGTCCGCGATGGCCGCGGCAAGCCTTGGCGAGAATGGACTGCCCGTGCTGGCTCCTGTGCGGTTGATGAGGCCGAACGTCTGCTTCGTCAGGACAACCGGGCCGATCTCTATGTCTCCCAGGCAGCTTTCGGGAAATGGCGGTCGATTTCCGATCTGACCGCGATCGGTGCCTGCTATGCCGACCTTGATTATCACGGTGTATCGCGGTGGCGCGGGAAGCTTCCGGCTGATGTGGCCGGGGCTGTTCTCGGTCATCTGGAAGAAGCGATGCTGCCGCATCCTTCCTACATCCTCTCTACGGGCCGGGGGCTTGTCTGCGTCTGGCTGACGGAGCTCTTGCCACGGGCGGCCCTGCCCCGCTGGAATGCCGTCCAGAAGCGCTTAGGGGCGGTCCTGGAGCCGTTCGGGGCAGACAAGAGGGCACAGGATGCCGCTCGCGTTTTCCGCCTCGTTGGCTCGCACAACAGCCGCGCCGATCATGATCGGCGGACGGTTGGCATGGTCTGGTGTCATGGATCGCCTGAAGCACCCACGCGGAATGTCTTCGGGACGCTCGCCGACGAGGTGCTACCTGTCACACACGCCGATCTCATTTCCCTCCGTGCCGAGCGCGCCAAGCGCAAGGCGGAGGGGAAGGACAAGGCAGGCCCGGCAAAATTTTTGTCGGCAGGGACGTACTGGGAAACGGTCCTGACCGACCTTCAGCGCCTTAGGGCATATCGGTGCCCCGAGGGTGCATTGCCGGAAGGCCAGCGAGACACCTGGTTGTTCGTGGCAGCCTCCGCGATTGCATGGATTTCTCCGCCAGAGGTTCTTGGGCGGGAAATCCTTGCCCTCGGACATGAGGCGGCGGGTTGGCGGGACAGCGAGACTAAATCCCGTATGTCCGCCGTCATCAAGCGGGCGCGGCAAGCCGCTGCGGGGCAGACGGTGACATTCCAGGGGCGGGACGTGGATTCCCGCTATCGGATGAAGGCCAACACGATTGTCGAGTGGCTGAGCATCGATCCGACGGAGCAACGAGCGGCGGGGCTTCGGGTGCTGGTGGACGAGGACAGGAAACGGGAGCTGAACACCGAACGGACGAAGGCATCCCGGATTCGTCGTGGGGGGAAGGATCGAGCCGAGCAACAGGCCGCGCGGCTGGAGATGGGGCAGAAGGCCCTCTATCTCCGTGCCTCAGCAGGGATGACCGTTGCGGAACTGGCCGTCCATCTCGGGGTCTCGGTCGGGCAGGTGCACAAGGCCATGCGGCTGGCTGAAGTGCAGTGATTTGTATGGTGTATCGTGCTGGGAGACAAAGCCCCCCAGACCCCATGATAGGTAAACACCATACACCGCGACGAATCGTGAATATGCCGCGTTGCGGCGTGACGACGGCAAAGTTCGGCACCATCGCATCACGCATATTTACGTGATGCTCGTCGTCCCTCCGGACGGCGACCAGGCCCCTGCCAGGTCTCTCGGAAGAGTCCTGCGGAAGCCCCCTCGGAGAGCCGACGACTTGACCGCAGGGAAAGTCTTTAGTCGGTCACTAAAGACTATGGTTTCTGGCTCCGCCGGCACTCACGATTCTTCCACCAGCAGGGAGGGTTGTCATGGCTTACCAGTTCATTCACCTAGAGGCTTTTTCCCGGAAGGGCGATAGCAAGGGTCGCTCCACGTCTTTCGTCCTTGCGGAAGCCAGACGTGATATGGCCGCTTCCGTCCATGTCGCGAATCCTGCTCCGCCTGTTGTCATTTTCGGCATCGGCGTGGACGAGGTGGAACGGCTACACGATTTCGCTGCCGACGCAGCGATGACCACGCCGAAGGGCGGGAAGCCCCGGCGTATTCAAAAGAGCCAGCACACGCTCATGACCGTCGTCGCCTCGCATCCTCATGCGATGGACGAGGTCCGCGCCGATCCGGTGAAGTTACGCGAGGCGGAGGAATGGGAAAAGCGAACGGTGACGTGGCTCCGTTCGAAATACGGGGACCAGCTCATATCCGTCGTCCGGCACGAGGACGAGTCTCACTACCATCTTCACGCCTACCTCGTGCCGGACGATCCCGCCATGCGGGCCAATGCCCTGCATCCGGGGCAGTGCGCGAAGGCCGCTGTGATGGCGGCAGGTCCCGTCGAAGGCGAGGATTCGAAGGCACTGAACAAGCGTGGCGACGCGGCATACAGGCAGGCAATGCGCGAATGGCAGGACGCTTACCACGAGACCGTCGCCATCCCCTCCGGCCTGACGCGCCTCGGTCCGCAGCGTCGGCGTCTGTCGCGGGCGGAATGGCAGGCGGAGCAGACGCAGGCCAAGGCTTTGAAGACGACGATCGAGCGCGCGAGAGAGGTCAAGCGCAAGGGCGAGACCTTCGTTGCAGCAACCAAGGAAGATGTCGCCAGGATCGCGGCGGAGGCGGCTGCGGCCAAGGCGGAAGCGGATCGCCAGCTTGCCGCCGCCAAGGTTGCCACGGAAGCCGCCAAGGCGGCACAAGACAGTGCCGTTGCCGAGCAGCGGAAGGCACGGTCGATGATGTCCCGCGTCCGGCAGGAAGCCGCCCGTGTCCGGGAGGCGACGGCACGGCTCCAGCGCTTTCCGGGCGCACTGCGCAGCCTTTTCGACGGCTTCAAGCGGTCCAAGGTCGCGGCCCGCATCCGCGCTACCGTCGATGCTGAAATGGAAGCGCTCCGTCGGACCGCCGCCGATGCCGCCGAGCGTGCGACCGCTGCCGACACTGGACGGCGGGAGGCCGAAGCGCGGGCGCGGAACCTCCGGCAGAACCTGACTGACACTGGGCGGGAACTGGCAGCGGCCCGGCACGAACTGGCCGCGCTGCGCCCTCTGGAGCCTGAACGTGCACCTGGTGTTCAGCCCCCGCTTTTCGTCGAAGAGACTAAAATCCCCGAAAATCGCAATTCGCACAAAAATTGAGCGCCAGAGAAGGCCATACAGTGGATTCGGCGCTTCCGGATGGGTTTGTACCCGTCAGGATTCGAGGTCGAATCCTTCACCGGGAAGGCACATCAGCGTATCACGGTCCCGCCGAGTGCAGTTCGTCCAGCCATCCATCGAGCCCCGTGAAATAGCCGGACACTCCCTGCATGACCTCATGAATGTTCTCCAGGTCGATCATGTGATCTGGCAGCTTGATCTCCCTTCCAGCTTTGCCCCAGCCATAGCGAAAGCTAACTCCGCTGCGATCGAGGTCGTGGAGTTCCTTGACGATCTTCTCGACCACCTTGGTAGCTTCCTCATCGTCTTCGCCAAATCTTGCGATGATCGCGCGGCACTGCTTCCAAAGCTTCCAAAGGTCGTGGTCTTCTTCAATCCCTTGGAATCCATTTCCACCGAAACGAAGGACGATCCATTTCATTGCCAGTTCGAGACCGTGCCGATAGTTGAACAAGATCGGGTAGATCACGAAGTGTCTGTCGCCCTCGTATCCATCCTGCGTGCACAATTCTATCAATCCGGCTCCGGCTCTCATGTAGCCTTCCCAAAGATGTGCATGTCTATCGATGGGCCACTTGGAGAATTCTACCCCACGGTCCCAGTCCCCCGATCGTCGTAGCAACCGATCGCCTTTCTTGGGCCATCGGTGTTCAAAATTCAGAAGCTCATCGAAACCCCTGGGTCTCTTCTTCATCGGAACATTCACCTCGTATGCCAAGCTGAATCTAGGTGGGGCAGAATAGGCGGTTTCACAGAGCCGACAACGCCCCTTGGGCCACTCCGCTGGGATTCGACGTCGAATCCTTCTCCCGGGACTCGCGGCGCCCGCTTCGCATTTGCGCCGGTCCTCGCCGAACAGCATCCTCATAGGAGGCAATGGTAATGGAGGATCGCGCATGTCGGCAGTCAACGAGCGCATCGAGATGGTCTACCAGTCGGCACACTGGCAGGCACAGGGCGTGCTGATACAAGCCTGCGAGGAATGCTGGTCCGCGGACCAGATCGCTCAGGCTGCGCGGGAGTGGCATCGCACGCGCGAGCTTCTGGCCCTTTCGAAGAGGTGGCGGGAAAAGGTCCGCCCGGCAGGGTTCCGATGAATGAGAAACATCGTCGTCGCCGGACCTGCCTCGATCAGATGCGCCGCGAGCTGGCCGAGCGGCAACGGCAACGTCGTGGCGGAGATCCTGCTGGAAAGATCTTGCTCCAACTTCTTGCTCTCCTATCGGGAGCGTTGGCGATGATGCCGCCGATCCCGATGCCAACATTCTCGCTTCCCTTCCGTCCGGCCCGGCAACCCTCCTCGTCGATCGATGAGGACAGGGGTCCGGCGGCGTACGCGATGGAGCGCGGCCTTGAGCCGCTGAACTATGCCACTAGCCGCATGCGGCCACCACCATCCTTCAGGTGGCTCGTGAAAGACCTCTCGCGCCACCGCAAGGCTGACCAGGCGCGCGAACTTCTGGAAGCGCGGGTGCCGCGTGCCGTCATCGAGTGGCTGCGCGACTCGATCAACACGGGCGACCTGTGGCGGCTCAGGATGGCCGCTCGGCCCGGTGCCTCTGACGACGACGTTATAGCGTCCATGCTGACGGCGGCCCAGATGTGGGAAGCAGAGCGACAGCAGGTCGAACCACCCGAACCGGAAACCCCGGATGATGATCCAGACGACAAGAAAGGACCGAGCCCATGACCGACGAGAGCATCAGCCCCAGCCTCTCCGGCTTCCTCGATCGGGTCGGACTTCCGGCATCCGCTCGTGACCGGGTGATCGCCATCGACCGCGAGCTTGCCCGGGAGCTTGAAAGCGACCACCCCGACACGGACGGATGCGCGTCTCTCGTCCTCGAAGCGGCGGATCTGCTCGCGAATGCCGAAGCACTAGGATTCGACTGGTCGGCATGGGACGACGATGACGACGGCGAATTCGAGGAGGAGATCGACCATGTATAATTTGGTTGTCGGCGTGATCGCGGGCGTGATCTTCGGAGTACTAGCCGTTGCAGGCGCCTGGTATGGAGGTGCGGTCTACGAGCGAGCACGGCTCCGATCCGAGCTTGTCGCCGTCGCTGGACAGCAGCAGCAGATAGCGGCGGCGCTCGATCTCTACGAGACGAACGGCGGTCGCGTGTCGTCGCTCGGCAATGACGGTGCCTCTCTCACCGGACTCCTGGAATCCGGCTTCCTAGAGGCAGTCCCTCCCGGAACATGGCGTGTCCGGCGTGGTGGAGAGCAGATATGGAATCCCCTTCGCATACAGACACCCGAAGCCTGTGCCTCGATGAACGGCCTCGCAGGGCTGCCGGAGATATGTCCGCCCTGCGACAGTGAGACGCTGAAGACTTATCCGGCATGCGAACTGCCGGGGAATGCAGCATGAGGAGGGCTGTCGTCGCTCTTGCCGCCATCGCGGCTCTCTCGAATGGTGCGTCGGCGGGGACGTTTGTTCTCCGATCGACGACGACGGGCGTAATTGCCGCCCCGGTCGTGGTTCCTCCGGAGGAGCCGACGACATCGCTGCCGCCGCAGGTTCCGGCGAGCTTCACATTGTCCATGACTGGGCAGACATCTATGGCAGCAGGAGCGGCGCTCGACCTGGGTCCGGTCGTCTTCGGGGCATCGAGCTCGCTGTCGTATTCATATTCCGGCAGGTTGCCTCTAGGTGCCACCTTCCACACGTCAACGGGGAGGATCGATGGCCGGGCGCTGATCGCGGGGAGCTATACAGTGTGGGTATCCGCGACGGATTCGAGCGGGACGACGGTGACGGCGGAAGTTCTGATCGCTGTCGCCTGACGAACGGAAACGGGGCCGATCGGCCCCGATGTCCACTTTCCATCGCGTTTAAATGGCCCGTACAGCGCTTCTAGGCGTTCGGGTGGTGTCTGTGCCCATCCGATTTCGCGTTGCCGTCTGCTGCCAATCTAGCGGCTCTTTGCGCATCGAACTCGTCCCACAATGCCTTGAATTTTTCGTCCCTCGCCTCCCGTGCCTGATACGCGCGTCTTGTCCGTGCGGCTTCCTCAGCTTCGGCGATAGCCTCTTTTTCTGCAGCGCGGCGCTGTCTCCATTCCTTTGCTTTGTCCCAATACTCCACCCGGAGTTCATGGACTAGCGCGACGTTGCCGACATCAAGATAGTCCCACGCATCGCTCTCCGACAGCGTCGTGATGCCTTCCAGCGTGCCAAGCACAAGGCCCATAGCGCAGCGTACCGATGTCGCGCCGGGAATTTCTTCCGGCTTCTTGTCGCCGTCCAGGACGGCTTCGATACGTTCGCGGACCTGTTGTTCGAATGCCATTCTCTTCCCCTTTCATTTCACAAGTCTGATGGAGGCTCGCCGCGCTTCGATCTCGGCGAGGCGGCAAGCCTCACCCCATGAGGATGCCCATCCCTCCGCAAATGTCACGCCGGTCCCGGCGCGTGTGCCTGTGACGCTGTAGTGCGTTGGTCCGGTACGGCCCGGCTCGCCAATCACCAGCATGTCGTATGTGTCCTCCTCGCCGTCACCGACGACGAGGAGGTTCGTCCATGTGCTGTGAGTATCGTCGGCAACGGTGTCGTCGCGTTCCCAGCCGAGGAGTTCAGGAGCCTGCATCATGCCTCCTCCTCCTTCAGCATTGCCTGGATGCCACTGACAACCTGCTTGCCATTGAGGGTGAACTTCGTCACGTCGTCGGTACCAACGGCAAGAAAACGAGCCGCCCTCTGAATCTCGCTATTCTCATCAAGTAAACATACGAGTTCATCCATCCGGTCGAGGTAGCGATCGTAGGTCGCTTTGAACGCGTTGAACTCGTCAACGATGTGGCGGGCGATGATGCAGTTCGTATTGTGTGACACGAGGGTCTCCTTTTCTGTCTGCCGATCATTCATGACGCTGGCGAGCGTGGCGAATTCCTCGGAAATAATCGAGGAATTTCATATCCTTGAGGCGTGTCCGGTTTGGCTTCGCAACGGTCTTGAATCCTTGCCGAAAAGGATTCGCAGGGCATCGAATCCTTGCAGGGGCAAAGCGAGTCCTTGGTGAAACCTTGGAAAAATATTTCAGGACGGCGGCGAAAAAGTTTCCAGAGCACGAACGCCATGTTGCTGGACGGCCTGAGCCAGTTCCTTCGCGGCGCCGGGGATCCGAGTGCGGCGGACAAGGCGCTGTGCGCCCGACCTCCGCTCCCGGATCAGGACTTCGGCGCGGTAAAAGAGAGTACCGACGGCATCTGCGTGCACGGTTTCGATGACGAGAACATCGATTGCGAGCCCGCGAACCACGGTCGTCGTCGTCTTCATTCGAAATCTCCATAACTCATTGAAAACATGAGCTTAATAGCAAATTTCAGGAGTCGAGCCCAGGACGATCGACAATCATTTCTGGCTTCCCGGAAACAGGGCGTCGAAGTCGTTAACGTGATTCAGGATGGCACGAGGCCAGGAAGGGGTTGACTGTCCCATGGGCCGCCATGCTCGGGAAGAGGCATGCCCCCAAAGGGGCCTGCCGCAGGCC
Organism: Shinella kummerowiae; assembly: GCF_009827055.1. Lineage (GTDB taxonomy): Bacteria > Pseudomonadota > Alphaproteobacteria > Rhizobiales > Rhizobiaceae > Shinella > Shinella kummerowiae. Next base: position 585,213 of record NZ_WUMK01000001.1, on the reverse strand, counting down.
GGAGGCCGTTTCTGAGCGGCCCATGGGATTGTCACCGAAGCGCGGGGCCACGCGACTATGCGTGAGGCCCGGTCGCCGAAGGCGAGCGACACGAGACCAGTGGCTCGTGTCGCAGGGTTGGAGCATCGTCGTGGGGAAGCTGAGGGGAACCCCTGCCGAACAACAGAGATGAGCATATCGGAGCCGTCAGCATAGCGCCGCTGACAGCGGGACGGCGGGAATTCGCGCATGCGGAGACCGGACATCAGGGCAGCCGCCGGAGCGTCAGCATAGCGCCGCCAAGGGCGGGACGCGGGATCGACTGCCCCCGGCGAGGCATTCCAAATTGTTGACACCGTTTCGGGGGCTCTTTACACATCCCAAAACTCGCGATGATACACGTGAAGTCCCTGTGTTGCAGGGGTTCCAGCGTTTCAGGGCTTGCAATGGTTTATGTCCGGTCGTCCCTCCGGGCCCACCAAATCTTCCGCTTCTTTCAGCGACACCAACCGTTGCGATGCCTCGTCCCACAGGACGAGTTTTACGCAGCTCAGGCTTGTTTTGATCGTGATGCGGCCGAGATCCCCCAGTTCGGGATGGTCACGCAGCACCTCCGGCAAACGGTAAAAGGGCACGCGGCTTGAAAGGTGGTGGATGTGGTGCATCCCGATGTTGCCGGTTATCCAGCGCAGGGGACGGGGCAGGTCGTAGTGCGACGCGCCATGCAGGGCTGCGTGCTGGAATGTCCACTCCGGCGGCTTTGACCAGTGCGTATCTTCAAACTGGTGCTGGACATAAAACAGCCAGACGCCGGCCGATCCGGCAAGCAGCACGATCGGCAGGTGGATCAGCAGGAACGGAACCCATCCGACCGCCCATATGAGGAGTGCTGCGAGAGCGACGATCACGGCATTTGTGGCCATCGTCGAAATCCATGGCAACGCGCCGGACTTCATCATGCCGAACGGCAGCCTCTGCTTGAAGAGGAAGAGCCAGGCAGGACCGATACCGAACATGACCAGCGGGTGTCGGTAAAGGCGGTAGCCGAGCCGTCCCCAGCGCGTCAGGGCTGCGTATTCCGTGACGGTGAGCGTCGTGATATCGCCGACGCCCCGTTCATCCAGGTTGCCGGCCGAGGCGTGGTGTTCCGCGTGGGCGCGGCGCCAATAGTCGTAGGGTGTCAGCGTCAGCACGCCGATGACACGACCTGTCCAGTCGTCCAGGCGGCGGCGACCGAAAAAGGAGCCGTGGCCGCAATCATGTTGCAGCATGAAGAGACGGAGAAGAAACCCGGCTGCCGGTAGAACGAGGACCAGGCCGAGCCAGTAGCCAAAGCGTATCGAGGCCCATGCGGCCGCCCAGAGGAGGGCGAAGGACAGAAAGGTCACGGCCAGCTCGAACGTGCTTCGGCCGAGATGGGGTTTGCGGTAGGCGGACAGGATTTTGAGCCAGGGTTTTGCGGGATCGACGCCGTTGGGGGCGATTGCGTTCATCGAGTTCATCGGCGTCTTTCTGACCGGCGGGCCAGCTCGCGGTTGAGGGGTATGCTATCATTTCCGGCGGGAAGGCCCTGGAGATCCTGTCGCCGTGTGGGAATTATGCCTGGCGGGCTTTTCGATTGGCGTAGCGCAGGTCGCGCGCCGCCTTTCGCGCCGCTTCGTCCTCGATCACGCGCGCAATACGGTCTTTTTCGGCGCTCTCGCGCGCTTCCGCCTCGGCCTGTGCGGCAGCCTGTGCCGCGGCCTGCTGCGCAGCCGCCTCGGCTTCGATACGCGCCCGTTCTTCCAGCTTTACCCGTTCGCGCTCAACGCGTCGTGCCTCGCGCGCCGCGGCAATCGATGCGCGCTCCGCCTGGCGCGCCGCCTTGGCCGGCTCGGCGGCGACCTGCGCTTCGCGATAGGCCTTCAGAAGGGCGGCCTTTGCATCGGCAGCGGCCGTGCGGCGATCGGAAAGTTGGTTGTCTCTCGAGTTCTTCACGTTGTCGTCCTGACTATGTTTGGTCTTGGTGTCTCATCGCGGGCGCGCGCGTTTCGTGAGGCCGGCAGACGGTGCCGAAGCGCGTTCGTCGCGTTCCTTCGCAAGGCGCGCCTCGCGAAGCCGCAGGGTCTTTTCCTCTCGCGATTGGGTGAGGGAGGCAAGCTCCTCCACGGCCTTATCCTTCGCGAAGACCTGCGTTTGAATATTGCTGAAGGCAATCTCCGCCTTCTGGCGCGAGATGCTGTATTTTCCCGTCATGCGTGTTCCCGGCGTGAGGCCCGGCGAGCGAGCAGGAAACAAAAAGGCCAGGCGAACCGCCTGGCCTTGCTTGGATCAACGTGCTTTCGGCAGTGCCAGTACATCTGTGGTCAAAGGAAAGCGCCTATCCGTTCAAGCGGCCTGGAGGTTGCAAGCCGACATTTTGCCCGACTTCTTGTCGCGCTCCAGTTCGAAGCTGACCTTCTGGCCTTCGACGAGTTCGCGCATGCCTGCACGCTCGACGGCCGAGATGTGAACGAATGCATCTGCATCGCCGTTGTCAGGCTGAATGAAGCCGAAGCCCTTGGTGGAATTGAACCATTTAACTGTGCCAGTGGTCATGATGAACCCTTTCATAGCAGCATTGAGGAACCGCCACGCCGATGCGCCGCGGATGATGATGACGATTTTGAAAGGAAGGTTCGTTCAGGACGCGGTGCTAATCGCGCAATAACCAAAGCTCAGCAAGCAAATTCGATGCGGGCTTCCTATCGTGCCGGCGCGGATTTGTCCACCATTAGTTTTCTTTTGCCCCGGCGCCGTCCCGGGGAGGGCCTCAGATTTGGGCTTCACGGGTGGTTCGCGCGCGTCGTCCGGTGCCGACGGTTTTGCTACCCTTTGGCCCCGGTCAGCCGCCTGAGGCCTTTCCTTTGAAGGTCATTTTCAGCACGTAGTCGCCGTTCCGCTTCCACTTGCCTTTCGTCCGGACCCGAAGTTCAGGGCCCAAGGCCGCATCAGCCTCGGCAAAGGCTCGTCGGAAAGCGGCAATGGCGTGGTGATATTCGGTGTTGTCGCGCTTCGGCGTTTCGACCGCCAATTTCATGAGGGCCTTCATGCCCTCCTCATCGTCATCCACCGCTGTGATCCCGTGCTGGTCCGGTTCGGCCGGTCATGTCCTGTTCAGCCGCGATCCGTGGACTCTTTCATGGCGGATCGCAAGGTGTCGTTGATCCGATCCTGCCAGCCGGGGCCGTCCGACTGGAAAAACGCCAGCACATCGCTATCGAGCTTCAAGGAGACGAGTTCCTTGGTGTTCGGGATCGCAGGCCGTTCGACCGCAGGAGCGGCAACCTTCTTCGCCGGCTTGAAAAGCGCCTCGGCAGCATCCTTCGGATTGGTCGGTCGTCGCGGTGTCGTTGCCATGATGGCTTCCTTTTCGTTGCTGATTCGTTTGTGCCATCCTTCTGGAGAGGATGTCGAGCGAAGCGTGTCAGATGCCCGTTCCGGAAAGGACGGGCATCTGCACCTCAGCGACGGTGTCGTGGAGAGAAGGGATAATGTCGCGTCCAACGGAACGCGGTCTCGCATTCAGCCGACCGCTGCGCAGGCAGAGGCCTGTCTCACGGCGCGGGCTGAGCAGCGGCGGCCCTTATGCAGCTTCCAGGCTGTGTTGGTCTGCCGCTTTGGTCTCGTTCAGCGTACGCGCAACGATGTCATGATTGAGCCATAGGACGGGGCCCGACGGCGAGGATGACGAGCGGAAGATCAGTCGCCCGGTCGCTTCCACAACGAGCCGGCTGAGGTGGTCGGAGATAAGGACCTTGCCGTCCTTGTGCATCGACGTGATCTCGTTCGACGTGCCGATCGTGATGTCGGACTGGCCCTGGCTGTTGGGCATGGGCCAGGACGAAAAATCGTAGAAGGGCCGCATCACGTCGCTCGTCTGCATGTCGCTGATTTTCTGCAGAACGTCGTCGACCGTGAACGGCTCCGCAAGAAGGTCCTGGCACGCCTGCCACTGCGCTTGCGCCCATTCGCCGCCGCCTTCCTTCTTCAAGGCGAGCAGAAGCGGAATGAGGGGCAGTTCGATGCCGGCGAAGACGTCGGACGAGTTGGTGCGAATTTCGGGGCAGTTGTAGACAGTCGCCTTGATGCCTGCGGCCCAGGCCTCTTCCGCGATGCGCTCGAGGCGCATCTTGGCATAGCCCTGGGTGTAGTTCGTGTAGGTCTGCCAGCGATAATCTTTGCCGACGAGAATGCCCGTCCCGTGGTAGCCATAGGCCGAATAACGGACCTGAGCCCCGGATGCCTCGACGCGCGCGCGGATGCCTGCGCTCAAATCGATGAGATGGCGGAACGTGTTGGCCGAGACCTCGTCGAAATTCTGGAGGATGAGCTTGCCCATATCGCTATCCAGCAGAGTTTGCGACGACATGTGTCGAGCGCCCCGGCCTTTATAGATGCGATTGGCGATCACCAGGAACACCTTGGCCTTCGGGATGCCGCCGGCCATGGTGTGCGCAAAATAGACGTTCTTTCCGTCCTCGATCATGCCGTCGAGAATGGCCATGACCTGCGACAGGGATGCCTTGAAGCGTTCGACGCCGGCTTCCCGGCATCTGTCGATATGGGACCAGTCGAGCTTCTCGTCTTCCCATGTCTCGAGCGTCAAGGCTGCGAGGAGATCGGTGGGAGTGGGTTCACCGGCGGGGGCATCGAGGTCGAAGCCGGCCATGACGGGAACGTTGATAATCCGGCCGCCCAGCTGGGTTTCTGCCGCCAGCAGCTCTTCATCGGTGAGCGGCCGCAGGACGTTGTCATCACCGCGCCGTCCAACCGTGATGCCGATGATGTCCATGCCGGCCTTTTTGGCCTGGTCAAGCAGGCCTGTGGCATAACCGCGACCGAACAGTTCACCGAACAGAACGAAGACATCGCCTTTGCGGAAGATGTTTTCCTGCGGAATCTGCATCAAAGGAATCGGGTTTTCCATAGTGCCAGTTCTCTCGAATCCAGGTCGCAGAGCAACCAAATGAACAATGTGTAAAAACCACTGCACATATCTGACCCGAATAGGAACTGACTTTCGGTATCAAAGTAATTCAAAGCGTGAATGCCGGGAGGGTTTTTGCGCGCCATCGCCCGGGTTCACGGGGCGTAAAACAGGTGTCGCGGCAGCGATTTTGATCCGATAGAACGCGCATTTCCTTGGCGCGGCACCTCGCCGCGCGCGGAAGCCCAGAGGCAATGAAGACCCGGAGATGTCGTTTGGCTTCTAGCCCGCGCGCAGCAGCAGGACCTGCCGCAGGCTCTCGCCATGCGGTCGCGAGAACAGCACCTGGGCGAGCGGTATCACGAAAACCAGGGCGACAAAGGCTGTGACGAACAGCATACCCGGGTGCAGCAGTCTCGATTTCACGGATCACCTCATCTTCGACCGGCCGACATATCGGCCTTGAACCTGACACCGCGCTGAACGCCGGTAGCGGGACACGTTCAGCCGGCTGTCAGCTTGCCTCGGCAGGGAAGGGCCGTGGGAGCGATGCGCGCAGGCGCTTTCGCCCGTTGGAACGTGAAAGGATACCCGATGCGCGAAACAACCGGTCGTGGCGGCCTGTGGCGGCCCGAGTTGGGCAGCATCACCGTCAGCATCCTGACGGCGCTTTACCTGCTGGCCGTGACGAACGGCAGTTTCTGGACGAAAGGCTGGCTCTATCTCGATGGCAGGCTGACGACCTTCGCCTCCATCGCCATCGGCGTCGCCTCGCTCTACATCGCGGTTTGTGTTGCCGTTTCGCTGAAATATGTGATGAAGCCGCTCTTCGTCCTGCTGATCCTGGCAAGCGCGGCGGCCGCCTGGTTCATGGATCGCTACGGCGTGATCATCGATACCGAGATGATTCGCAACGCCGCCGAGACGAACAGTGCCGAGGCCGGTCACATGATCACGCCCGGCTTTGTGCTCCACATGCTGGCCTATGGCGTGCTGCCCTCGGCGCTTCTCGTCTGGGTCAAGATCCGTCACCGCCCGTTTCTGTGGAAGGTGCGCGCCAACCTCACCGTCATCGTGCCGATGATCGTCATCGCGGTCGTCGCGGGGTTTTCGCATGCCCGCGTCTATGCGGCGACCGTGCGCAACCACCGTGACTGGTTCCAGATGCTGAACCCCGTCGTGCCGCTGGCGAACACCGTGAAGTTTGCCGCCCGCCAGTCGGCGGAACGCAATGTGGTGGCCGCGCCGCTGGGGGTCGATGCCCGTGTGGGCGACGCGCCGTTGACCGAGCGCAAGCCGCGGCTGATGATCGTCGTTGCCGGCGAAACGGCGCGGGCCGCCAATTTCTCGCTTGGCGGATATGGTCGGGAGACCAATCCGGAACTGAAGACGAAGGATATCCGCTATTTCAGCGATACGACGAGCTGCGGCACGGCGACCGCCGTCTCGCTGCCCTGCATGTTCTCCGTCTATCCGCGCACCGAATACACCCATCGCAAGGGGCTGGAGACCGAGACCCTGCTCGACGTGCTCTCCCATGCCGGCATCGACGTGGAATGGTGGGACAACAATACCGGCAGCAAGAAGATTGCCGCTCGTGTCAAGGAACGCTCCGTCATCGAGGGCGGCAACCCGCAATATTGCAAGGGCGGCGAATGCCAGGACCAGGTGCTGCTCGACGATCTGGACGCCTGGATCGGCTCGGTCAAAAAGGACACCGTGCTGGTGCTACACCAGATCGGCAGCCACGGGCCGGCCTATTCCGAGCGTTATCCCGACGCTTTCCGCCGTTTCACGCCGGACTGCCGGAGTGCGGAATTCTCCGAGTGCACGCTCGAGGAAATCGTCAACGCCTATGACAACACGATCGTTTACACCGACCATATCCTCGCCGGCGTGATCGATCGGCTCACGGCGCAACAGGACCGTCTCGACGTGTCGATGCTCTATATGTCCGACCACGGCGAATCGCTCGGTGAATTCGGTCTCTACCTGCACGCTGCGCCCTATATGATCGCGCCCGACGTGCAGACCCATGTCCCGTTCGTGCTGTGGCTCGGCAAGGATGCCAAGGCGGCCTATTCCGGCACCTGCCTCGATGCGGAAACGACGGAACCGCAATCGCATGACAACCTGTTCCATACCGTGCTCGGCATGATGCGGGTGGAGACCAAAGTACGCGACCCGGCGCTGGATCTCGTGTCCAGATGCCGGCTTGGCGGAGTGTCCTGAGCGGGAGGGGTGGTGGCAACCGGTGCCGCCCCGTGTATTCTTGCAGCCGGAAGGTGACGCGGCATGACCTCGAGGGTGCATGCAGGCGTCGCGGCTGCAATGCGGAGAGCCCGGGGCTTGAGAATTCTGCTGATCGAGGATGACGCCGTTCTGGGCGAGGCGGTGCGGGACTATGTGGCCGGGCTTGGCCATGCCGTGGACTGGATGCAGACGCTCGATGACGGCCGGGCGGCGACCGGAACGGTCGATTACGACCTGATCCTGCTCGACCTGCGCCTGCCGGATGGCAGCGGCCTGACCTTGCTGAAGGACCTGCGCCGTGCCGGTGCCGCCACGCCCATCATCATCCTGACGGCCCATGACCAGATTTCCGACCGGATCGAGGGGTTGAACAGCGGGGCCGACGACTATCTCGTCAAGCCGTTCAATCTCGGCGAACTCGGTGCCCGCATGCTCGCCGTTGCCAGGCGGTATGCCGGCGCGTCGCTTCCGGTGCTGGAGGCCGGACCGCTGACGATCCAGCTTGCCGACCGCCGTGTGGTGCGGGAGGGCATGCCGGTCGATCTTTCCAGCCGCGAATGGGCGGTGCTGGCGCGGCTTGCCACACGGCCGGACGCCATCGTCTCCAAGGGAGAAATCGAGGAGGCGCTCTATGCCTTCGGCTCGGAGATCGAGAGCAACACGGTCGAGGTCTATGTCAGCCGGCTGCGCAAGAAGCTCGGCAAGGATTGCGTGGAGACGTTGCGCGGTATCGGCTACAGGCTGGGACGATGATGGATCAACTTCTGAAGACGGAGAAAACCGCACCGCGTCCGCCGCTGCGCAAGAGTGCCTTCTCGCCGAAAAGCCTTGCCGGCCAGCTCATGCTGTGGATCACCGTGATCATCACCGCGCTCTGGCTCGTTGCCGTGGGTTTTGGCGCGCTCGTCATGCGCGACGAGTTCGGCGAAATTTTCGACGGTGCCCTGCAGGAGACGGCGGAACGCCTGGTGCCGCTCGCCGTCGATGACCTGCGCCACCAAGAGGATCTCGGCCCGCGGGAAAACCCCGGTTCGTTTCGTGCGGAGCCCGGTGAAGGGAACCTCACCTATCAGGTGCGCGACAAGACGGGCCGCGTGCTCCTGCATTCCCATGCCGCCGCAGGCGAGCCGTTCGATGCACCGCTGAAGGTCGGCTTCTTCGATGGGGCGGACGGCCGTGTCTATACGGCGTCGACGGCAGACGGGACGATTTTCGTGCAGGTGACCTATTCCGCGCAGGAGCGGCACGAGGCCGTGGTCGAAGGTTCGCTCGCGCTTCTCCTTCCTGTCCTGCTCATCGTGCCGGTCACGGTTGTCGCGGTCTGGTTCGTCGTGCGCCGGGTGCTGCGGCCGGTCGAAACGTTGCGCGCGGCAATCGGCGAGAAGGACGGTGGCAATCTCGCCGCCATCGAGGAGGTCAGCCTGCCGCAAGAGCTGCGGCCGATCCTGCGGTCGGTCAACCTGTTGTTGGCGCGTCTGCGTGACGTGCTGGCCGCCGAGCGGGAATTCACCTCGAACAGCGCACATGAGCTGCGAACGCCGATTGCCGGCGCGCTGGCGCAGACGCAGCTTCTTCTTGCCGAGCTCAAGGATTCCCCCACGGCGGCGCGTGCCCGGCAGATCGAAACCTCCTTGCAGAAACTCACCAAGCTGACCGAGAAACTGCTCCAGCTCGCCCGCGCCGAGGCCGGGATAGGCGTGACCGAAACCACGTTCGACGTCGCGGATGTCGTCGGCGTCGTTGTCACCGATTTCCAGCGCGCGTCCGAAGACAGCGACCGTATCCGTTTCACGCGTGATCCTGCGGGGTCGCGAACATGCGAGGGCGCTGCGGATGCCTTCGCCATCGTGCTGCGCAACCTCATCGAAAACGCGCTTCTGCACGGGCGGCCCGACGAACCGGTCGGCGTCCATCTCACGGAGGCCGGCAATGTGCGCATCCGCAATGGTTCCCCCCGCATGTCCGATGCCGACCTTGTCGCCGTGCGCAAACGGTTTGCGCGGGGCAGGACGCTGGCGCCGGGCTCGGGGCTTGGCCTTTCCATCGCCGACCGGCTGCTTGCACAGATGCGGGCGAGCCTCATGCTGACCTCGCCGATTCCCGGGCAGGCGGATGGATTTCAGGCCGAGATCGTGTTTGCTGCCGCTCGCTGAGAGATGGCAGGCATCGGCTCGCGGTGCACGCGGCTACGACGCCTCTGGGACAGGCGCGAAACTCTTCTCCAATCGCTCCCAGCTTTCATCCATGGCATAGGCCGGCGACACGAAGGGTATGCCGATATGGCCAAAGCGAAGGGAAAGCTGCCACTCGGCCGTCTCCTCATCGACGTTGGCGACCTGGTTGAGATAGATCGCCGAAGCGAGGCCCGTGCGATCGGAGCCGGAACGGCAATGGATGAGCAGCGGTTTCGGCGCGTCACGAAGAAGGGCCGCCAGCTGGCGTGCCTCATCGACGCTGAGCTCCCGGTTCGCCGACATATCGAAGTCGATCAGGGTCAAGCCGAGAGCACGCGCCGTGGCGACTTCTTCCTGATACCAGGTGGCATTCGGCTTGCTGCCGCGCAGATTGACGATCGTTTTGATGCCATAATTCGCGACATAGCCGGTAATCTGGGCAGGGGTGGGCTGATTGGAGCGATAAAGCTCGCCAGTCAGGACCGTTGCAAAATTCCCGGTGAGCTGGATTGCGACGAGATAGACGGCGAGGACAAGGCCGATCAGGCTGGACAAAATACCGGACCATTTCAACAACGTGTGCATGGAGCGTTTCCCGTTTGTATGGGGCGCTCTTTGACGGCGTGTCCTGACAGGACGCTGAACGGAGACAGGGCTGGCAAGCGTAAGCGTGCCGTTGGGTTTTGCACTCCGCCCCGTTTGCTCTAAATGGTCCGACTGGACACAGTCTGCAGAAAGAAAAATCTTGAAAGCCACGCGGAAGGCAAAGGGACGAAAAGACAAGCCCAAAACCTTGTTGCAGAAGCTCGCGGCGTCGCCGGAAAAGCTGTTTTCAGGGGCCTTCCGCCAGCAATATGCGGCCCTTTGTTTCCGTTACCTGTCCGACGGCAGCAGCATTCAAATCCTCGTCGTCACATCGCGCGACAGCGGCCGCTGGATCATTCCCAAGGGCTGGCCGATGAAAGGCAAGAAGCCGCACCAGGCCGCGGCAATCGAGGCCTTTCAGGAGGCGGGTGTGCTCGGAAAGATCAAAAAAGCGCCGGTCGGCCACTACACCTATCTGAAGGTGCTGGACGATGGCGATGTCGCGCCCTGTATCGTGGACATCTACCAGATCGAGGTGACAGAGGTCGCCGACAAGTTCAAGGAAAAGGCCGAGCGAACGCTTGCCTGGGTGAGCCCGGATGAGGCCGCCCGCCGCGTTCGCGAAATCGAACTCAAATCCCTGCTCGTCGAATTCGTGCCGCGTTGAAGACGGCTCCAGGACCTTCGAAGGCTTCGATCCGGCCCGCGAGCGTGCGGCTTTAGACCGGAAACCCCAACTCTATCGTCGTGCCTTTTCCCGGCGTCGAGATGATCCGCGCGTCACCGCCACTTTGGCGCATGAAGCCATAGACCACAGCGAGGCCGAGGCCCGCGCCGCCTTCGTTATCGCGTGTCGTGAAGTATGGCTCGAAGGCCCTGTCGACGGCCTCGGGCGACATGCCGGTGCCATTGTCGGTGACGGACACTGTGACGCCGGCGTCGTTGCCGGCGCAACGAACAAGAATTGTCCCGCCGCCTGGCATGGCCGCCGCTGCATTGAGGCAGAGATTGAGGATCGATTGCTCGAAGAGGGCCGCGTCAATGAGGACGGTGGGCAGCGGCTCGGCGATCTCGAAGGTAAGCCGGCATTTTTCGCCGATGGCGATTTCCAGAACGTCGGCCATGCCGCGCAACAGCGCGCCGATCTCCACCGCGCCGGGATGGATCGGCTGCTGGCTGCCGATGGAAAGCATGCTGCCGGCAAGCGACCGGCCCCGGTCGGCCGCCTTGCGGATGCGGGCGAGATGCCGCTTCTGGCGGTCGTTGAAGCCGGTTTCGCGTTCCAGCAGGCCGAGACTGCCGGTGATGATGCCGATCATGTTACCCACTTCGTGGCTCACCTGGTGGGTCATGCGCATGATGCCGTCGAGGCGCTGGATTTTTGCGGCCTCTGCTTCCTGCCGGTCCATATCGGTAATGTCGCGTGCCAGAAGCACGATGCCGCCATCCGGCTGGCGGGATAATGACACTTCCGTCACCCGCCCCGTTTCGGAGCGGTGACGCTGCACCGACCGCCCGTTGAGCAGGCCGCCGTCATTTTCGGCCGGAAGCAGCGCGGGGTCGATCTCCGGCAGCGGCGTCACGAATTTGCGGAGCGGCAATTTCCGCGCCGAGCCCGACCAGCCGACCAACTCGATGACGCGCCGGTTCATGGTGATCGGCCGGCCGCGCGGATCGAACAGCGCGATGCCCTCGTTCATGCTGCGGAAGGTCGAGCGGATGGTCCGCGCCGCCGCCTCCGCCGTGCGCCGCAGCCGCGAGACGCGCTCGACGCTGTCCCGGAACGCCCGGAAGGCTTCGAGCAGCCGCACGAGTTCCGTCTCCGTGCCATCATAGGCGGGTGTATTGACGTCCTTGCGTCCTTCCGCCAGCGCATTCATGCCGGTGGAGAGCGCCACGATGCCGCGCGACACACGCATGACCGAGCGAATGGAGAAGATCGCCATGACCAGCACGAGCAGGGAGGCAACGGCGACGATGACCAGCAGGCGGCTCAGCGCATCGGAGGTCGAGACGAGGTCTTCGTTGAGCCCGCGGGCGACCGCTTCGCTTTGGGTTTCGGTAGCATGCGAGAGATCGCGGGAAACGGAATGCAGGCGCGCAACAGCCGCGCGGATGGAAAACATTTCGAGCAGGTAGCGGGTCTGCGCCTCGAAGACGCGCTCGTAGGGCACGAGTTCGGCCGAGGAAATCCGCACGTCCGGCGCTGCCCGTTCGAGGCGGGGCGTGGTTTCCGCGACGTAGCGGCGGCGCAGCTCGCCGAGCTGGAAAAGGCTGTCGGAATTCGAGGCCGATTGCACGATGCCATTCAGTCGGCGGCGGAAATCGGCATCCGGTATGCCGCTGCCGGTGGCGATCTCGCCGAGTGCCGCGGCCGCCTCCGCCTTGTGCTGCTGGGCGGCTTCCGCGTCACCGGCGAGCGTCGTCGTCTGCGTTCGGATCGTCTCCAGCAATTCGACGATGTGGCCACCGGAAAAACCCTTCACGGTCGTTTCTTTGTTTTCCGGCTGCATGGTGCGCAGCAGCGCGTCCACCTGCGCGACAACGGCGCGGCTTTCGCTGGAGACCCGGTAGGGTGAGGTCGCGTTCATCAGGAAGGGTGCGCTGGATACGAGGTCGGAGACCTGGCGCGAGACGAGCGAGGCCTTTGCGAGGCTGGAAAACGCCTGCAGGCCATAGGCCGCCATTTCCTCCCGTGCACGCTGCAGGCCGTAGACCGCGATGGTCGCCAGGCTGAAGACGAGCACGCAGATGAAGGCGATCGCGAAGGGCAGCCTGAAGGCGATGGACGAGAGGAAGGGGCGGCTGATCACGGCGAAGACTCACCTTCGTCCGTGCTCAGCATATAGCCTTTGCCCCGGCGCGTCTGGATGTGGCGCGGCAGATCCGGATTGCGCTCGATCTTGCGGCGAAGGCGCAGCACGAGCACATCGACATTGCGGTCGATGTAGCGCTCGCTTTCCGCGCCGAGCCGGTCGAGAATGTGCGCGCGGCTGACGGGCATGTTCGGCGTTTCGGCAAGGATTTCCAGCAGGGCAAACTCGGCGCTGGTGAGGGACTTGGTTGGATCACTCAGGCAGATGGCGCGGCGTTTTTTAAGATCGACTGACCAGTCGCCGAGTTTCAGCGCCGCCGGTTCGTGCTCACGCTCGGTTTCACGCTCGGGCTTCAGCGACGGGATCGTCCGGCGCAATACGGCCTTGATGCGCGCCGTGAGTTCGATCGGCTCGAAGGGTTTGACGACATAGTCGTCCGCCGCCGTCTCCAGCCCCAGCACCCGGTCCGCGGCACTGCCCGCCGCCGTCACCATGACGATGCCGATATTGGTTTGCGCACGCAGGCGCTGGGCGAAGGTGCGGCCCGAGGTGCCGGGCAGGTTATGGTCGACGAGCACCAGATGCACCGTTTCGCGCGCAAGTACGACCGTCGCCTCTTCCGCCGAGGGGGCGGTCAAGGGTATCCAGCCTTCCGCCTCCACGAGGTCGGAGATGAGCTCCGCCATATCCGGATCGTCCTCGACGATCAGAATCCGTATCCTCTCATTCAACACATGCACGTCCTCCCGCACGCATCATAGTAGGCGCGGTCACAATCTTCAAAGCGGCCTCGCGTTATGCGACGTGTCACATTTGTAATCTTTGTCATTTTTGCCATGCCAATGGTGTTCCAGGCTGTAAGAACGGTAACCATTCTGCGGCTTGCGGCGCGCGGCAGATATGACATCCTGACTGCGGAGATTGGGACGTTCATCGTTCCAAATGGGAGGAACATCGTGAGAGGCATCACCGCATTCGGCGCGGGCGTGGCTTTGTGGCTATGCGGCGCCACGGCCGGCATGACGGCCCCATCGCTCACCGTGCTGTGCGGTGTCGACGAGGCGTGGTGCGCCGCGATGAAGACGGCCTATGAGGCCAAGTCCGGTCTCGACATCGCGATGACCCGCAAGAGCACCGGCGACATCCTCAACCAGATCCGCGCGGAAAAGGCGGCCCCGACCGTCGACGTCTGGTGGGGCGGCACGGGTGACACCCATTTGCAGGGCGGATCCGAAGACCTGCTGGAACCCTACCAGCCGGCGCATGAGCGCGACATGCTGCCCTGGGCGCAGAATTTCTTCGCGATGTCCGGCGGCCGTTCGGCGGGCATCTATGCGGGAGCGCTCGGCTTTGCCTACAATGCCGATCTGCTGCGCGACCTGAAGCTGCCGGCCCCGACCTGCTGGAAGGACCTGACGGACATCGCCTATCGCGGCCGCATCCAGAGTGGCAATCCGAATTCTTCCGGCACCGCGTTTACGACGCTCGCGACCCTTGTTCAGCTTTTCGGCGAGGATGAGGCCTTCCGGTTCCTCGCAGCGCTCAACCGCAATATCGACCAGTACACGACGGCCGGTTCCGCGCCGGTCAAGGCTGCGGCGCGCGGTGAAACTCTGATCGGCATTTCCTTCATGCATGACGCCGTCACGCAGAAGCAGGCGGGTTCGCCGCTGGTCATCGTCGCGCCCTGCGAGGGCACCGGCTACGAGATCGGCGCCGTCAGCATCGTCAAGGGCGCCCGGCATCCGGAAGAGGCGAAGCGCTTCGTCGATTTCGCGCTGAGCCCGGAAGGGCAGGGCACCGGTGCCGCGTCCGGCCAAAACCAGGTGCCGTCCAATGCGAAATCAGCCCTGCCGCTTGCGGCGCCGGATATCTCGCTGATCAAGATGGTGGACTATGACTTCGCCACCTTCGGCTCGCCGGAAGAGCGAAGTCGGCTGCTCGAACGGTTCGATGCGGTGATATCCGCGACGAACTGACCGCCAACGCCAACTGAATTCCGAAATCGTGAACGTGCCGCTCGCAAGCAGGCCGATGGCCTTGCCGTGGCTCGCCAGCGCCAAAAATCCAAAACCAGGCAACAGGAGGATGCCCCCATGACCAAGACCCTTTCCCTTATGCTTTTCGCCGGTACGGCGCTTGCGGCGCTGCCGGCGCAGGCGGCCGGTGACCTCAACCTCATCTGCTCGGCCGATGTCGTTATCTGCGAGCAGATGAAGGGTGACTTCGAGAAGGCGCACAGCGATATCAAGGTGAACATGGTGCGCCTGTCGTCCGGCGAGACCTATGCCAAGGTGCGCGCGGAAGCCCGCAATCCGAAAACGGACATCTGGTGGGCCGGCACGGGTGATCCCCACCTCCAGGCGGCGTCCGAAAACCTTACGCTGGAATATAAGTCGCCGAAGCTCGACGAGCTGAACGACTGGGCGAAGAAGCAGGCCGAAAGCTCGGGCTACAAGACGGTCGGCGTCTATGCCGGCGCGCTCGGCTGGGGCTACAACACGGAAATCTTCAAGTCGAAGGGCTTCAAGGAGCCGGTCTGCTGGGCCGACCTGCTGGCGCCGGAACTGAAGGGCGAAATCCAGATCGCCAACCCGAACTCGTCCGGCACCGCCTACACGGCGCTCGCCTCCCTCGTGCAGATCATGGGCGAGGACCAGGCCTTCGACTACCTCAAAAAGCTCAACGACAACATCTCGCAATACACCAAGTCCGGCTCGGCACCCGTCAAGGCGGCCGCGCGCGGCGAGACGGCGCTCGGCATCGTTTTCGTGCACGATGCAGTGGCGCAGACGGCGGAAGGTTTCCCGGTCAAGTCGATCACGCCCTGTGAGGGCACCGGCTACGAGATCGGCTCCATGTCGATCATCAAGGGTGCGCGCAACCTCGACAATGCGAAGATCTGGTACGACTGGGCGCTGTCCGCGGACGTCCAGTCGCGCATGAAGGATGCAAAGTCCTTCCAGCTTCCCTCCAACAAGAGCGCTGAAATTCCCAAGGAAGCACCGCGCTTCGAGGATATCAAGCTGATCGACTACGACTTCAAGACCTATGGCGATCCGGCCAAGCGCAAGGCGCTGCTCGAGCGTTGGGACCACGAAGTCGGCGCCGTCGCCAACTGATGATGTCCTGAGTGGCGGCGCCCGTCTCCCCCGGGCGCCGCCTTTCCACAAACAATAAAACAGCGAGGTCGGCCATGACGCATGGCAATCGCAGGCTGGACATGGTCCTGATCCTGGGCGCGGTCGCTTTGACCCTTCTGCCCTGGTACCGGATCGAGGGCGGCTTTTACGGGTTCGGCTGGCTCGCCGGTTTCCCCCTTTCCTCCGAAGCGGCGCCCAATCTGGTGCAGGTCGCCATGCACGGTCGGCTGTGGCTCGCCGTCGCCGTGTTGCTCCTCCTCGTCGCGGGCGCGGCGCGCGGCATGGCGGACCCGATGCGCCGCGGTGCCGTGCTGGCCTGGGTGGGGGCGCTCGGCGTGCTGTTCCTCTCGCTGCAGGGCCTCGCGATCGGCTTCACCGGCTGGACATGGACGATCAGCGAAGCCCTGTTCGGCCCGCTTTCCGATGGCCAGCCGTCGACGGGCGCGGGCGCGGTTCTGTCGGCCGTCTGTTTCGTATTGCTCTTTGCCTTCGGCCTTGCCGAGCGCGGCGTGATGAAGGGGGATGCCTTCGTCGTCAGCGCGATTTCGCTGCTCGTCTTCCTCGTCGCCGTCTTCGTCTTCTACCCGATCGGTAGCATGTTCATCGGCGCGGTGCAGGATTTCGACGGCTCGTTCAACCCGGACAACTTCATCCGCAACATGCAGGATCCCGGCATTTGGAGCCTCGGCTGCCTGACCGGCGGTGCACGCTGCGGTGTCGCCTGGCGCACGCTCTGGCTCGCCATCATGACCGGCCTCGGTTCGACACTGCTCGGCCTTGCCTTCGCGCTCGTCGCCACGCGCACGCGCTTTCCCTACAAGAAGGGCCTGCGCCTGCTGACGATCCTGCCGATCATCACGCCGCCCTTCGTCATCGGTCTTGCGCTGACATTGCTCTTCGGCCGTGCCGGCGTCATCACGCAGGGCCTGTCCGACCTGTTCGGCATCGAGCCCGGCCGCTGGCTCTATGGTCTCACCGGCATCTGGATCGCCCAGGTTCTGTCCTTCACGCCGATTGCCTTCCTCGTGTTGATCGGTGTCGTCGAGGGTGTCAGCCCGTCGATGGAGGAGGCCTCGCAGACCTTGCGCGCCGACCGCTGGCGCACCTTCTGGCGTGTCTCGCTGCCCCTGATGAAGCCCGGTCTCGCCAACGCCTTCCTTATCGGCTTCATCGAAAGCATGGCCGATTTCGGCAACCCGCTGGTGCTCGGCGGCAGCCACGGCGTGCTGTCGACGGAAATCTTCTTCGCCGTCGTCGGCTCGCAGAACGATCCCTCGCGCGCCGCCGTGCTCGCCACCGTCCTCCTGTGTTTCACGCTGTCCGCCTTCCTCGCCCAGCGGTTCTGGCTGTCCGGCAAGAGCTTCGCCACCGTCACTGGCAAGGGCGACAGCGGCGCCCACATCGCGCTCCCGCGCGGCCTGTCGATCGGCGTGCACGCCGTCGTCATTCCGTGGGGCCTCTTCACGCTCGTCATCTACGGCATGATCCTCGTCGGCGGCTTCGTGAAGACCTGGGGGCTCGACAATTCCCTGACCCTCGACCACTACGCCAAAGCCTTCTCGATCAGCTTCGACAACGGGATTGCCTGGACGGGCGTCGCCTGGAACTCGTTCTGGACGACGATGGAGATCGCGCTGATATCCGCGCCGCTGACGGCCGCCGTCGGCCTGCTGACGGCCTATATCATCGTGCGCCAGAAATTCGCCGGCAAAAACGCCTTCGAATTCGCGCTGATGATGAGCTTTGCCATTCCGGGCACGGTCATCGGCGTCAGCTACATCATGGCCTTCAACCTGCCGCCGCTCGAAATGACCGGCTCGGCGCTGATCCTGATTGCTTGCTTCGTCTTCCGCAACATGCCGGTCGGCGTGCGCGGCGGGATTGCGGCGATGAGCCAGCTCGACAAGAGCCTGGACGAGGCCTCGCTGACGCTGCGCGCCAACAGCTTCCGCACGATCCGCAAGGTCATCCTGCCGCTCTTGCGCCCCGCCATCACCGCGGCCCTCGTCTATTCCTTCGTGCGGGCCATCACCTCCATCAGCGCGGTCATTTTCCTCGTCAGCGCCGAATATAACATGGCGACCTCCTACATCGTCGGCCTCGTCGAGAATGGCGAATACGGCGTGGCGATCGCCTATTCCTCCATGCTGATCGTCGTGATGATCACGGTCATCACCGGCTTCCAGCTTCTCGTGGGCGAACGCCGCCTCCGGCGCGAAAACCGCGTCGCCGGCGTCACCCCATCCGCTTCCTCCCATCAGGAGAAAACCGCATGATCACCCCGAAAGCCGGTTCCGTCGTCTTCCAGAACGTGAAGAAGACGTTTGGCGCCTTCACCGCCATTGCAGACCTGTCGCTGACCATCGAACCCGGCACGCTCGTCACCCTGCTTGGCCCCTCGGGCTGCGGCAAGACGACGACGCTGCGCATGCTGGCCGGCCTCGAACATCCGACGGCGGGGAAAATCCTCATCGGCGGCAAGGATGTCACAATGCTGCCGGCCAACGAGCGCGACGTCTCGATGGTGTTCCAGTCCTACGCGCTCTTCCCGCATATGAGTTCGCTTGAAAACGTCGCCTACGGCCTCGAATCCTCCGGTCTCTCCCGCAAGGAAGCGCGGGAGAAGGCGGAGGAAGGACTGGCTCTGGTCGGCCTTGCCGGCATGGGGCAGCGCCTGCCGGCCGAACTGTCCGGCGGCCAGCAGCAGCGCGTCGCCGTCGCCCGCGCGCTGGTGCTGGAACCGCAGGTCCTGCTGCTCGACGAGCCGCTCTCCAACCTCGATGCGCGGTTGCGTCGCCGCGTCCGCACGGAAATCCGTGAACTCCAGCAACGGCTCGGCTTCACCGCCGTCTATGTGACGCATGACCAGGACGAGGCGCTTGCCGTCTCCGATCGCATCATCATCATGAAGGATGGCGAGATCGCTCAGTCGGGCGCCCCGCGCGAGCTTTACGAGCAGCCGGCCTCCTCCTTCATCGCCGATTTCATGGGCGAGGCGAATGTCATCCCGTGCGAGGTGATCGGTATCAATGGCAGCGAGGCCGAGATCCGCATCGGCGGGTTCCAGCATTGCGTGCCGGCGGGCAGGGCCAAGCCGGGTGCGGCGAGCCTTGCCGTGCGCCCCGGTGCCGTCTCATTGTCCGAAGGGCGCGGGGAGGGGCTTGCCGGTCGCATACTGCATTCTGCCTACTTGGGCGACCATGTCGAATACGAGGTGGAAACGGAGGTCGGCACACTCTTCATCGTCGACGACGCCGTCGATCGTATCCTGCCGGCCGCCTCCGATGCGACGCTTGGCTTCCGCAGCCGCGGCATCGCGCTCATCAACAGCTAATGACCATGACCACCGCAAGGACCATCAGCATGACGTCACCCGAAAGTGCCCTCGACACCCGCTTCGCCCTCGCCAAAGCCCTTGCCCAGGAAGCGGGCGCCATGGCGCTCGACTATTTCAACCGGCGCGACACGCTGGTGATCGAAACCAAGCGCGACATGCAGGATGTCGTCTCGATCGCCGACCGCAACGTCGAAAAACTGATCCGCGAACGGGTTGCGGCCCACCTGCCGGAGGACGGTTTCCTCGGCGAGGAATTCGGCCTCACTGCCGGCAGTTCGGGTTATACCTGGGTCGTCGATCCGATCGACGGCACTGCGCCCTTCGTCAGCGGCATGCCGAACTGGTGCGTCTCCATTGCGGTGCTGCATGAGGGCGTGCCCGTCGTCGGTGTCATCGGCGCGCCCTGCCACAACGAACTCTATGCCGCCGCCATCGGCAAGGGCGCCAAGCTCAACGGCAGGGTGCTGACGCTCGACCCGTCCCGCACGATCCGGAATGCCCTGACCGGCATCGGCGTCAACAGTTATGTCGCGCCGGAATTCGTGGCGGGCATGGTGAGCCAGTTGCTACAGGCAGGTGGCAATTTCGTGCGCAACGGCTCCGGTGCGCTGATGCTCGCCTATGTCGCTGCCGGTCGGCTTGTTGGCTACTACGAGCCCTACATGCACGCCTGGGATTGCCTGGCCGGCTACTGCCTCGTGAAGGAGGCAGGTGGTTGGTATCACCCGTTCCCGACAGAGGGCGAACTGCTGACAAAGGGCGCACCGGTCGTCGCAGGCGGGCCGGGCGCTCGGGCCGATCTCGAAAAACTCGCAGGGATCGCCTGAGAGGCAGAGATTGGTGCAGGCAACCGGTTCGGGTGCCTGCACCGGTTGGGATCAGCCGATCGACATCAGGCTGGCATTGCCGCCGGCGGCGGCGGTGTTGATGGAGGTCGAGACCTCTTCCAGCAGCCAGTTGAGGCAATAGGCTTCCGGGTCGGTTGCCAGTTCCTCGGTCGTTGCCGCCTGCGTCAGCACCAGCGGGCCGGGCAGGGCCGCGATGCGGCGGTTGGCGGCGAGCACGGTCTCGGCATTCCCCTCGACCAGTGCTCCGGCGAACGGGCCGGCCTTTTCCCATTCGGAGGTCCACGAGAGGCGGGCAGCGACCGAGGTCGGCAGGTCCGCCAGCGTGGACTTCAGGGATGCGACCTCGTTGATGGCGATCTCGTTGCCTGTCGCGAGCGCAGCCGCGACCTGGCGCAGCAGGCCGGTTTCGCTCTCGGGCACCAGGAGAATGCGGCCGCGCGGGTGCAGGGCATAGAGGTTGCGCTCGCCGACGGGGCCGGCGAGTTCGCGCAGCAGGCCGAGTGCCGAGCGGTTTGCGAAGCCGCGCGCGGTCTCGCCTTCCGCCGTCCTGCCCTTGCGGTCGAGCCAGGTGATGAAGTCGCGCAGCGCCGGGTCGGTGTGGACCGAATCCTGCTGCGGCGGCACTGGCGCCTTCTGCACGAGACGACCGATATAGAGTGGACCGCCGGCCTTGGGGCCGGTGCCGGACAGTCCGCGTCCGCCGAACGGCTGAACCCCGACGACCGCGCCGATGATGTTGCGATTGACGTAGAGGTTGCCGGCCTTGATGCGGCTCGTCACATGCGCGATCGTCTCGTCGAGGCGCGTGTGAAGGCCGAAGGTCAGGCCGTAGCCCGAGGCGTTGATGTCGTCGATCAGCTTGTCGAGATCCGCGCGACGGAAGCGGATGACGTGCAGCACGGGGCCGAAGACCTCGCGCTGGAGATCGGAGAGTTTCTTGATCTCGATGATGGTCGGCGCGACATACGTGCCGTGTTCGGCAATCGCCGGCAGCGGCAGCTGCTCGACCTTGTTGCCGAGGCCGCGCATGCGCTCGATGTGGCTCGCGATCCCGTCGCGGGCTTCGGCAGTGATGACCGGGCCGATATCGACATGCAGGCTGTCCGTGCGGCCGAGCGTCAACTGCTGCAGGGCGCCCTTCAGCATGGTGAGCGTGCGGTCGGCGACGTCGTCCTGCAGGCAGAGCACGCGTAGCGCCGAGCAGCGTTGGCCGGCGCTGTCGAAGGCCGACGCAATGACGTCTGCGACCACCTGTTCGGCGAGTGCCGAGGAATCGACGATCATGCCGTTCTGGCCGCCGGTTTCGGCGATCAGCGGGATCGGCTTGCCGCCGGCCGACAACCGCTCGGCAAGCTGCACCTGGATGAGGCGGGCGACTTCGGTCGAGCCGGTGAACATCACGCCGGCCGTCTTTTGCGCGCCGACGAGGGCGGCACCGAGGCGGCCATCACCGGGCACGAACTGCAGCGCGCCGACCGGCACGCCGGCCTCATGCAGGATCTTCACGCTCTCATGGGCGATGATCGGCGTTTCTTCGGCAGGTTTTGCCAGCACCGGGTTGCCGGCAACGAGGGCGGCTGCAACCTGGCCGGTGAAGATGGCGAGCGGGAAGTTCCACGGGCTGATGCAGACGATTGGGCCAAGCGGCAGGTGGGACGGACCGAGCGTGCGGCGGGCCTGTTCGGCGTAGTAGCGCAGGAAATCGACGGCCTCGCGAACTTCGCCGATGGCATTGGCCGCCGACTTGCCCGCTTCGCGCATGATGATGCCCATCAACGGCTCGATGCGGCCTTCCATGATGTCCGCTGCCCGGTCGAGGCAGGCGGCGCGATCGGCCGGCGAAACGGTGGACCAGGCGGCGACATGATCGGCCGCCGCGGCAACGATGGCCTCGGCATCCTCGACCTTCGCCTGCGTGATGCGGCCGACCACGTCGCGGTGGTCAGCCGGGTTCAGCACGTCGAGCGTTTCGCCGCAGGCCTTGCCGTCTGCCAGGAGGGGTGCCGCGTGCCATTGCTTGGCGGTGGTACCGGCCAGTTCGGCCGACAGGCCCTGAAGCGTTTCTTCGTTGGAAAGGTCGAGGCCCTTCGAATTCTCGCGGGACTTGCCGAACAGTGCGTTCGGTAGCGCGATCTGGTCGTGCGGCGCGCCGACCACCGGCATGGCGGCGACGATGTCGACCGGGTCGGCGATCAGCGATTCGACGGAGACCTTCGGGTCCGAGATGCGGTTGACGAAGGAGGAGTTGGCACCGTTCTCCAGAAGGCGGCGGACGAGATAGGCGAGCAGCGTCTCATGCGTGCCGACCGGCGCGTAGATGCGGCAGGGGCGATCGAGCTTGTCCTTGCCGACAACCTCGTCATAGAGCGGCTCGCCCATGCCGTGCAGGCACTGGAACTCGTATTTGCCGACGGCGAAATCCGGGCCGGCGAGCTGGTAGATCGTGGCGAGGCTCTGCGCGTTGTGGGTCGCGAACTGCGGGAAGACTGCGTCCGGGGCCGCGAGCAGCTTGCGGGCGCAGGCGACATAGGCGACATCGGTGTGGATCTTGCGCGTATAGACGGGGAAGTCGGCAAGGCCGTCGAGCTGCGCGCGCTTGATCTCGGCATCCCAATAGGCGCCCTTGACGAGGCGCACCATGACACGCCGACCAGAGCGGCGGGCGAGGTCGATGATGTAGTCGAGCACGAAGGGGCAGCGCTTGCCATAGGCCTGCACGACGAAGCCAAGGCCGTTCCAGCCCTGAAGGTCGGCATCGAAGCAGAGGCCTTCGAGCAGATCGAGCGAGAGCTCCAGCCGGTCGGCTTCCTCCGCGTCGATGTTGAGGCCGATGTCGTATTTCTTGGCGAGTACTGCGAGCGCCTTCACCTTTGGCAGCAGCTCGTCCATCACGCGGGCGGCCTGTGCACGGCTGTAGCGCGGGTGCAGCGCCGAAAGCTTGATCGAGATGCCGGGGCCGTCATAGATGCCGCGGCCGGCCGATGCGGTGCCGATGGCGTGGATCGCCTTCTCGTAGTCGCGGTAATAGCGCTCGGCATCGGCGCCGGTCGTCGCAGCTTCCCCAAGCATGTCATAGGAATAGCGGAAGCCGCGGGCTTCGAGAGGCTTGGCGCGCTTCAGCGCTTCCTCGATCGTCTCGCCGGTGACGAACTGCTCGCCCATCATGCGCATGGCCATGTCGACGCCGCGGCGGATGACCGGTTCGCCGGCGCGGGCGATCAGGCGGGTCAGGGCGGCGGACAGGCCGCGATCGTTGACGGTAGAGGTGAGCTTGCCGGTGACGACGAGGCCCCAGGTGGCGGCGTTGACGAACAGCGACTTGCCGCCGCCGATGTGGGAGGTCCAGTCCCCTTCGGAAATCTTGTCGCGGATCAGCGCGTCGCGGGTGTCCGTATCCGGAATGCGCAGCAGCGCTTCGGCAAGGCACATCAGCGCCACGCCTTCCTGGCTCGACAGCGAATATTCCTGCACCAGCCCCTCGACGCCCGTTCCCTTGTGCTTGGCGCGCAGCGCCTCGATCAGCGTGCGGGCAGTGGCGCGGATGTCGTAGCGCTGCGTTTCGGTGACGCGCGCTGCGGCAACCAGCGGCGGCAGGCATTCCGTCTCGGGACGGCGATAGGCGGCGGTGATCGCTTTGCGCAAATCGCTCTGCGGTCGCACCGGCGGGGCGAACTGTGCGAAGGGGATGAGGGTTTCGTCGGCGGCGGGATTCTGCATGGAAGGACCTATGAGAAGCGGATCAATGGTAGGAGATAGGGTCAGCGAATGAAGGCGACGGCAGGCGCGTCCCGGTCGTCCGGGACATCATGAAACGGTAAGGCGCGCCCGGATTGAAGGCCCGTTTGCGCGCGCTCGGACCGCTCGGCCCTGATGTTGCACGCCGCGACAAGCGCCGGAATGGCGAGCGGCTTGTAGTGGCGGACGAGGTCCGGCGGCATGCTATCATCGAAGCTGTTGTCTTGCACCAATATCCCCTGTCGTCTGGCGCCGGAACATCGCCTGCACCCGGTCACGCAAGAGGCGGTCGGATGTCGTGCAATCATTCCTGGAAACTGCGCGGGACAATATCACGAGCCCTAGAAGCAAATGGACTTCATATCGTGCCGTGTTAGGCTATATGGGTCTATTTTTGCTTGAATGGAGGGTGATTTGCCTGAAATAGTGCAGGTTGATGGGTCGTTGGATGCGTTTGATCGGAAAATCCTCGAGGAACTCGCGGTGAACGGCCGCATTCCCGTGGCGGAGCTCGCGGAAAAGGTCGGCCTGTCCAAGACACCGTGCCAGAACCGCTTCAAGCGGCTGATCGCGGACGGCTTCATCCAGGGGTTCAAGGCGATCCTCAATCCGGCCAAGATGAACCTCGACCACATCGCCTTCGCCGAAGTGAAGCTCACCAACACGCAGGAGGACGCGCTCAACAGTTTCAATGCGGCGGTGCGCAAGATCAAGGAGGTGGAAGAGTGCCACATGATCGCCGGCCGTTTCGACTATCTGTTGAAGATCCGCACGCGTGACATCAAGAAATACCGGCTCGTGCTCGGCGAGCGGATTTCCAACCTGCCCTATGTCGCAAGCACATCGACCAACGTGGCGATGGAGACGGTGAAGGAGCGCGGATGACCGTTCCTGTCGTGCGCGTCGTGGCCAAGCCCGTCGCTGTCGTCTTCCCGCTTGAAATCGATCTTGTTGAACAATACTAATATTGTCATTCAACAAGTTTGCGTTTGCGCGGAGGAGAATTCCGGCGGCAAGCGGGTGGAAGAGGGGGAAATGTCATGAAGCCCAATCCTATAACAGCCGCACCGGCGGATGCCGCTGCCCGCAAGGCCATCGCGCCGGTGGTCTGCTATCCGGTTGAAACTTTGCCGCGTCCGGATCTGTCGGCCTACCGCGCTGTGCGGGATGACCTGACACTCGTCGAAACCGTCATCGTGCCGCCGCGCGAAGCGGCAACGTGGTCGGTGCCGGCGGGGCATTTCTGCCGCATCGTCTCCAGCGAAGGGCCACAGGTCGGCGACCTTAACCTGTTCAACGCGAACGACCTCAAGGAACGGCTGTTCACCGGCAAGACGCGGGCGCTGAACGGCACGCATGTCGGCCTCGGCGACCAGCTCTTTTCCAATTTCCCCTATCTGCGCCCGATCGCCACCATCACGCACGACACGCTGGACTGGTACGGTTTCGACGATTTCGGCGGGGCGGTGCATGACGTGATCGGCACGCGCTGCGATCCCTATACGCACAATCTCTTGAGCCATGGCGGACAGTACCACCATTGCTGCCACTCCAACCTCACCCGCGCCTTCGCCGCGAAAACCGGCATGGCCCCGCGCGAGGCGGAAACCTATGTGCACGACGTGCTGAACGTCTTCATGTGCACCGGCTTCACCCGCGATACCGGGCAGTATTTCATGAAGGCGAGCCCGGTGCGGCCGGGCGACTATCTGGAATTCTTCGCCGAGATCGATCTTCTCGGCTGCATGTCGGCCTGCCCGGGCGGGGATTGTTCGGCGCAGCATTCTTCCGATACGGCCAAGTGCTACCCGATGGTCGTGGAAATCTACAAGCCCAAGGGCCTGCCGGAAGGCTGGGCGCCGCCACCGATCAACGGCTATGACGGCACCCACGGCTTGTAACGCTCAACGCGGCCGGCGGACGGCGCGGATCTTTCCGCTGCTGCCGCCGCCGCAGAAGAACCGGTCGGCGCCATCGGATTCAAGCCCGGAAACGCCTGTTCCGTTGGGCATGACGATGGTGTCGAGCACGGCGCCGGTCTGCGGATCGAGACGGCGCAGGTCGCTTTCCTCTCCCTCCCACGTGCCGTGCCAGAGTTCGCCGTCCACCCAGGTCACGCCGGTCACCATGCGGTTGCTCTGGATGCTGCGGACGATCTTGCCGGTTTCCGGTTCGATCTGGTGAATCTGCTTGCTGCGATACTCGCCGACCCAGAGAAAACCCTCCGCCCAGGTAAGACCGGAATCGCCGCCATTGCCGGGGGCGGGAATGGTGGCGAGCACGCTGCCGGAGGCGGGATCGATCTTGCGGATGCGGTCCTCGGCAATCTGGAAGAGGTGGCGGCCGTCATAGGCGGTGCCGGCATGGGCGGCGACATCGATGGAACGCAGCACGCTGCCATCGTCGGGATTCACCGCATTGACACTGTCGCCGGAGGCGAACCAGACGTTTTCTCCGTCATAGGTCACGCCATGAACCTGATCGAGGCCCGGGAAGGGGCCGTATTCGCGGATGATGTCTGCTTGGGTGGTGGTCATTGTCATCTCCTTTGGATCGTTGATGGTGTGATCCTAATCGCCCGGCAGCGGACCCGGGAGTAACAAGAGTGTCGAGAAAGCGCCGGGTGTCGGCGTCAGCCAGCGCTGGGTGCGCCCGCGGCCGATCGACTGCACCTTGCCCGCCGCGGAAAGCTGCTCGAGTGCGCGCTGTACCGTGCGGGCACTGGTACCGAGCGCAATGGCGAGCGCCGAACTGGACCAGGCCTCCCCATCGGCAAAGAGCGCCAGCACATCGGCGTGTGGTTCATCGCGCGGCGGGGCGAGCACGGCGACCGGCCGGCCACCGCGCGGCGCCAGCAGGAAGCCGTCCCGGGTGGCGGTAATGTCGGCCAATGATGCCAGTTCGGCGCGCAGACGGCCCATTTCCACGCGCAGGCGGGCACGATGCGATTCATCGGCATGTTTTGCCCGGAAGGCTCGCAGCAGCAGGGTTTCCCGGCTGGCATCGTCGGGAAAGGCTTCGGCCAAGGTGCGCAGCAGGGAGAAGAGGATGGGTCGCGTCGCGAGCGACAGCTTAACTTCCCCGCAGCGCAGGACATGACGGCAGGCGTCGACGACCAGACTGTCTGTCGTCAGCAGCGCCTCGACATCGTCCGGGAGCAGCGAGCGCTCCGCACCGTTTTCAATCAGGCGGGCTGCCGGTTTGTGCAGTATTGCGGCGTCGGCTTCCACTTCCTCGATGAGAGCCGGGATGCGCGCAAGCTTTGCGGCCTCGATGGCGCGTGAAAAGGCATTGCGGGCAATCGTCATGTGCAAGCGGCGGATTGCTATGCCGGCTGCCGCCAGTTCATGCGCGGCCCGCAGCGGCGGGGGTAGGGTGGCGGGATCGACGTCAGCGAGCAAGGCCGCAGCATCGTCCAGCCGGCCGATCAAGAGCAGGCGACGAATGGCAAGGGTGCGAGCGTGCGCGGCATTCAGCCAGTCGCCATGGGCCGCCAGCGTCGCGCCCGCTGCGGCGAGCGCCTTCACCGGCCAGGTCAGATCGCGCGAAACGAGGGCGATTTCCGCTTCGGCGACAACGCAGCGCGCCCGCGCGACAACCTCGCGCGGGCCAAAGGCGCCGGCGGCACCCTTCAGCAACACCTTTGCCCGGTCGAGATCACCAAGCTGGGCCATCGCGATGCCGCGCAGCGCCAGGGCCGGGGCGTCGTTGCGCAGCGCCACGCGGTTCAGCGCGCCGAGCGGATCGCCGGTGGCAAGGGCCCTGGCAGCCGCAGTGATCATCGAGTCCATGCTTTTCCCGTCACACTTGTAACTCCCGCGCTGGCGAAAGCGGTGTCTATCCTCGGCTCATCGACACAGAAGAAAGGATGTTCGTGATGCGCAATCAAGCCGTTTCGCACGAGGACTGGCTGAAGGCCCGCCTTGAATTG
The DNA here is from genome assembly GCF_009827055.1 of Shinella kummerowiae. GTDB lineage: Bacteria > Pseudomonadota > Alphaproteobacteria > Rhizobiales > Rhizobiaceae > Shinella > Shinella kummerowiae. Next base: position 557,464 of record NZ_WUMK01000001.1, on the reverse strand, counting down.
CTCGCCGAAGAGAAGGAATTCACGCGAAAGCGCGAGGCGCTGACCCGCCGTCGCATGGCGATGCCTTGGGAGCGGGTGGAAAAAAGCTACGAATTCGAGGGGCCGAACGGCCGGCAGTCGCTGGAAGAGCTGTTCGACGGGCGCTCGCAGCTCCTTGTCTATCACTTCATGCTCGGCCCGGACTGGCAGGAGGGCTGCACACATTGCTCGTTCTGGGCGGACAACTTCAATGGCATCCCGATCCATCTTGCCCAGCGCGACGTGACCTTCAAGGCTATCTCGCGTGCGCCCTTCGAAAAGATCGAGGCCTATCGGCAACGCATGGGCTGGAATTTCCCCTGGGTATCGTCGGGCGGCAGCGATTTCAATTTCGATTACCAGGCTTCCGCGACGCCGGAGGAGCTGGCCGCCGGTCGTGCCACCTACAATTTTGAAATTCGTGCGAACACGATGTCGGAAATGGTCGGCGTCAGCGTCTTTTACAGGAGCGGGCCGGGCGAGGTGTACCACACCTACTCCTGCTACGCGCGCGGCGTCGAGATGGTGAACGGTGCCTATCACTTCCTCGACCTCGTGCCGAAGGGCCGTGATGAGGACGGTCTTCGCTATCCGATGCAATGGGTAAGGCGGCACGATCAATATTGATTTTGGGGCGGTCCAGGCCACAATCGGCCGGCCGCGAAGGAGATGACAATGATCCATACGCATTATCGCTGGGTGATCGTCGCCGCGGGCGGCCTGCTTGGCTGCATCGCCATTGGCGCGATGTTTTCGCTGCCGGTCTTCCTGTTGCCGATTGCCAAGGACACCGGGTGGTCGGTGACCGGCGTTTCCACCGCCATGACCATCGGCTTCCTCGCCATGGCCTTTGCCAGCATGTTCTGGGGTGGGCTGTCCGACCGGGTGGGGCCGCGGCCGGTGGTGCTGGCGGGTTCGGTGCTTCTGGCGGCGAGCCTGGGGCTCGCCAGCGTCGCGACGTCGCTGGTCGCCTTCCAGTTCGTCTTCGGCCTGCTCGTGGGTGTGGCGGCGGCGGCGGTCTTCGCGCCGATGATGGCCTGTGTGACGGGCTGGTTCGATACGCACCGCAGCCTTGCCGTTTCCCTGGTTTCGGCCGGCATGGGCATGGCACCGATGACCATGGCGCCCTTCGCCGCCTGGTTGGTGTCCCTGCACGACTGGCGGACCTCGATGCAGATCATCGCCGTCGTCGTCGCGGTTGTGATGATCCCCACCACGTTCCTGATCCGGCGCCCGCCGGCCCTCGAGGCGGGGGGCGAAAGCCTTGCCGAGGTCGATGGCGCGCAGGAGGGCATGACGACGCGTGATGTGATGACATCGCCGCAGTTCATCATCCTGTGCCTGACGAACTTCTTCTGCTGCGCGACCCATTCGGGGCCGATCTTCCATACGGTGAGCTACGCCATCACCTGCGGCATCCCGATGATCGCGGCGGTTTCGATCTACAGCATCGAGGGCCTCGCCGGCATGGGCGGCCGCATCGCCTTCGGCATCCTGGGCGACCGGTTCGGCGCCAAGCAAATCCTTGTGCTCGGGCTGCTCGCGCAGGCTTTTGGCGCACTCGCCTATGTGTTTGCCGGCGGGCTTGCCTCGTTCTATGTCGTCGCAGCCATCTTCGGCTTCATCTATGCCGGCGTGATGCCGCTCTATGCGGTGATCGCGCGGGAAAACTTTCCGCTGCGGCTGATGGGTACGGTTATCGGCGGCACGGCCATGGCGGGAAGCCTCGGCATGGCGCTGGGGCCCGTCGCCGGCGGGCTGATCTACGATACCTTTGCCAGCTACACATGGCTCTATGCCGGCTCTGCAGGCATCGGCATCGGCGCCTTCCTGATCGCCATGACGTTCAAGCCGGTGCCGAAGGCGCAGGGCGCGCTGGCGGCGGCTTGAACGGAAGGACGTTAGAATAAAGGCGTTTACGGCATGGCCGAGTCGCCTCACATTTTCCCCGCCATGTCGGCAGTCTTCCGGCATGGCGGGGAAACTTTGTTCAGGCTGCGCCGGCCGGATCGCCGATCGGCATCAGTGTGGGATTGGTTGCCTGCTCCCGCTTGATCTCTTCGTCTTCGCTGAGCTGCTCGCCGTCCTTCGTCTCGTTGACAGCGTCGCGGTCGGGCCCGCGCGCTGGCTGTTGCGTGCTGCCGGGAGCGCCGGGTTTCGGTTTTTCGATCGTCATGGTCGGTTCCTCAAAAATTCATGAACTGCGCAGGGTTTCGGCGCGCGCGCATGAGAAGATCAAGCTCGCGCTTGGAAGGGCCGAACTTGTCGAACAGGCGCTTGGCCTCCTGCTGCGGCAGGTCATAGGCGCTACGGAAGGCGTCCACTGTATAACGCTCGCCCGACAGCCTTCTGTGGTCAGGGAAAAGCTTTGATTGGTCCGGCATCTGCGATCATGCCCAATGTCGTTGACGGTCTCTCAACCGGCAAGGGCGGCGAATGTTCCCGAAGAATTTTGGAAAGGTTCGGGCGGATTGCTCCGACCCGGCTGCGGGTGCCCTCGCGTCTTGTCAGGCGTGCAGCATATCGCCTGTCAGCCGGGCGCGACGCGTGAGATAGCCGGCAAGCGGGTCGTCGAACGCGTTTTCCGCCGAGCAGACGGCATCGAGGAACAGCGAGAACAGAGTGGCTTGTGAGGTGACGTCCAGCTTCGCATAAAGATTGCGGCGATGCAGCTTCACGGTCGTCGGCGCGATGCCGAGTTTTGCCGCGATCTCCTTCGCTGAATGACCCCGCAGGATCAGCTGCACCACCTGGCATTCGCGATTTGTCAGAACGCTGCGGCCGAAATTGCGCACCGCCTGCGCCAGCGCGCTTTGCAGTTGCGCCTCGCCTTCCTGTCCCCCGGGGCGGAGATCACGGTAATGCCGGACGATGGCCTTCACCAGAAGAGGCGTCGCGGTGCGCAAAAATGTCAGGTCCCGGCTTTTGAAGCCCGGCCGCGCATGGCGCCGGGCAAGCGAGATAGCGAACTTGGTGTCCGTGTCGAGGCTGACGAGCACGTTGATTTCGTCTTGCAGGCCCGAATACTGGTAGTATTCGCGGTAGTAGTCGCTGTCACCGAAGCTGCTGTCGATTTCGCTCAACTGGTGCACGCCGTCGATGCCTTCTTCCAGCGTCAGGCGGTAAAACGGGTCAAGCCGGTAGTAGCCCTGCAGATATTGCTGGATGTTGGACAGGCCCCGGTCTGTGCGTGTGTCGTTGAACAGGATTTTGGGTGCCAAGCCGCGGCGGTAGAGCAGGATGAGGCTCGCGTCGAAGGTGACCTGCTGCTTCAGGGCATTCATGATGCGCTCCTGAAAGTCCAGCCGGCCGATGCCCTCCAGCAGCGCCATGGCGAGATCCGCAATCGCCGCGACCTGATCATCCCCGTTCCGTGTTTCGACAGTCATGTCTTCTCCGTGGCCGATGGGGTTCCATCGCCGATGCCCCGACGCCTTGCTCGCCGTTTGTGATTGTCGCGTGCCCTCGTCAATTACGGAAGAGCCATATTTCGGAATCTGCGCGAAGCGGCTTGACCTCAGAGGCGTCAGTCGAGTGTCAGACGTAAATCGCATACGAGAAGTTGAAACCGTCATATTTTTTCGAACTAAACCCGCGTTCAACGCACATCGATAGTGCCGGTCTGCTGCGCGGCAACTGGTTGATGCCTGCCCAACATAGGCTCATGTCCATTGCACATCGGAGTTTTGGATGGATTGTCGACATTCTATGTAGCGAACTGTTGATGATCCATTTTTTACATTGTACACAATTATTGCGGTCTGAAAGATCGCACTGAAGTGGCGGCTGCTGGAGGGCGGCATGCCGTCTGCATCCAACAACACCCGTGGGAGGGGAAGCATGAAACAGGCACTTCTTTCGATCTGCGCAGCCGCACTGGGCCTGACGATGGCCGGCCAGGCTTCGGCAGCCAGCACGCTGGAAACCGTCAAGGCGCGTGGCAAGCTGGTCTGCGGCGTTTCGCTCGCGACGCCGGGTTTTGCAGCGCCCGACGACAAGGGTCGCATGCAGGGCTTTGATGCCGATATCTGCCGTTCGATCGCCGCTGCCGTGTTCGGCGATGGCGACAAGGTCGAGTTCGTCCCGACCAACATCAACACCCGTTTCCAGGCGCTGCAGTCCGGCGAAATCGACGTTCTGTCGCGCCAGACCACCCACACCTTCTCGCGTGACGCGTCGCTTGGCCTCGATTTCGGTCCGACCGTGTTTTACGACGGCCAGGGCCTGATGGTGCCGAAGTCGCTCGGCGTTTCCAGCGCCAAGGAACTGACGGAAGCGGCAATCTGCACCCTGCCGGGCACCACGACGGCGCAGAATATTTCCGACTTCTTCCGCGCCATCAACGGCAAGTTCGAACTCGTCGTCTTCGAAAGCCCGGACGAGAACCGCGCCGCCTTCTATTCCGGCCGCTGCGAGGCGATCACCTCGGACCGTTCTGACCTCGCCTCGATCCGCGCCGTCGCCAACAACCCGGCCGACTACATCGTGCTGCCGGAGACGATCTCCAAGGAGCCGCTCGCGCCGGCCTTCCGCCAGAACGATTCCCAATGGGGCGACATCGTATCCTGGTCGGTCTGGCTGCTGATGGCGGCCGAAGAGAAGGGCATCACCCAGGCGAATGTCGACGAGAAGCTGAAGAGCGAAGACCCCGACGTGCAGCGCATGCTGGGCGCCACGGAAGAGCTCGGCAAGATGCTCGGCCTCGACAACAAGTGGGGCTACAACGTCATCAAGAGCGTCGGCAATTACGGCGAAGTGTTCGAGCGCAACGTGGGCGAGGGCACCAAGCTCGGCCTGACGCGCGGTCCGAATGCGCTGTGGAATGCTGGCGGCATGATCTACTCGCCGCCGATCCGTTGATCGCTTTTTCCTTTTAGCGATCGTCCCGGGCGCGCGCATGGCGGTGCGCGCGCCCATTTCTTTCCCAAGTCCGGCGGCGAGGATTCATGACTTTCCTGCATGACATGCGCTTTCGCGCCTATTTTTATCAGGTCGTCGCGGTCGGCTTCGTCGTTCTCGTCGGCTGGACGATGTTTGCTACGGCGAGCGGCAACCTTGCCAAGCAGAACATCGCGACCGGTTTCGATTTCCTGACGCGGCCCGCAGGCTTTGTCATCACCGAGGCGGCCATTGCTTTCGAAGCGACCGATACGATCGGCAGGGCGATCCTGGTCGGCATCGCCAATACGGTGAAGGTCTCGCTGCTCGCGGCCTTCTTCGGCACCGTGCTCGGTCTGGCAGTCGGCATTGCCCGCATGTCGCGCAACCCGCTGCTCGCCCGCCTTGCGCTCGTCTATGTCGAGCTTCTGCGCAACGTGCCGCTGCTGCTCTATCTCTTCCTCTGGTATTCGCTGATCATCCTGATCCTGCCGCCGGTGAAGCAGGCGCTGAACCTTCTGCCGGGCGTCTACCTCTCCAACAGCGGCCTCGTCGTGCCGGCGGCTTTCGTGGAAAGCGGTGGTTATGCGCTTCTCGCCTGCCTTCTCGGCGGCGCGGCGGCGGCCTTCCTCATCCGCGTTGCGGCGACACGCAAGCGGGTCGCGACCGGTCGGTCCAATCATGGCGGCCTCATCGCCCTTGGCGTGCTGCTCGCGCCGGTTCTTCTGCTGTGGCTGGTCAACGGCTTTTCGGTGAACTGGGATTTCCCGACCGCCGGAAAATTCCGCCTGACGGGCGGGCTGCATGTTCGGCCTGAATTCGTGGCGCTGCTCTTCGGCCTGGCGCTCAGCGTTTCGGCCAATGTCGCGGAAATCGTGCGCGCCGGCATCCAGGCCGTGAACAAGGGACAGTGGGAAGCGTCTGCGGCACTCGGTCTTGCGCGTGGCAAGACCATGCGCCTCGTCGTGCTGCCGCAGGCGCTGCGCATCATCATCCCGCCGCTGACCAACACCTATCTCACGGTCTTCAAGAACAGTTCGCTGGCGATTGCCATCGGTTATCCGGACCTCGTCATGGTGTCCAACACCGTGATGAACCAGACCGGCCAGGCGATCGAGACGATCGCGATCTTCATGGGCGTCTATCTGGCGCTGTCGATCACCATCTCGCTCGTCATGAACTGGTACAATGCGCATGTCGCGCTGAAGGAGCGCTGATATGGCCGACGTTCAAATGCTTGCTCTGGCCCCGCCGCAGCCGGCGCCAACTGCCCAGCGCCTCGGCAAATTCTCCGCCTATTTCGGCACACCCGGCAATACGATCGTCAGTCTCCTGTCGATCGCCGGCATCCTCTTCATCGCCAAGCTGGCGTTCGGCTGGCTGGTCATCGACGCCGTGTTTTCCGGTGCGGGCGAAGCCTGCAAGGTGGCAAGCGGCGCATGCTGGCCGTTTGTGGCGCAAAAGCTGCGCTACATGGTCTTCGGCTTCTACCCCTATGAGGAGCAATGGCGCCCGCTGCTGGCGCTTCTGCTGCTCTTCGGGGCCTGCGGCGTTTCGATGGTGCCGCGCTTCTGGAGCCGCAACCTGCTCCTCGCCTGGATCGTCGTCATCCTGCCGGTGCTCTATATCCTCATGGCCGGCGGCGTCTTTGGCCTGACGCCGGTGCCGACGACGAGTTGGGGCGGCCTGCCGCTCTCCTTCCTGCTGTCCTTCATCGGGCTGACGCTTGCCATGCCGCTCGGCATCGTGCTGGCGCTGGCGCGCGCCTCCAACCTGCCGGCCATCCGGGTGCTGGCCGTGGGCTTCATCGAGATCGTGCGCGGCGTGCCGCTGATCAGCATCCTGTTCATGGCGACGGTCATGCTACCGTTGTTCATGCCGGATGGTGTCACCATCGACAAGCTGGTGCGTGCGCAGGTGGCGATCATCCTGTTCGCCTCCGCCTATATCGCCGAGATCGTGCGCGGCGGCTTGCAGGACGTGCCGGCCGGCCAGCATGAGGCCGGCAAGTCGCTCGGGCTGCACTACTGGCAGGTCATGCGCAAGATCGTGCTGCCACAAGCGTTGAAGAAGGTCATTCCGCCGATGGTCGGCCTGTTCATAGGCTTCTTCCAGGACACGACGCTCGTCACCATCGTCGGCCTCGTCGACTTCCTCGACACGGTGCGCTCCGCCATTCGCGATCCGGAATGGCAGGGCATCGCGGTGCTCGAAGGCTACCTCGTCGCCGCTGCCGTCTACTTCACCTTCAGTGCCCTGATGGGCGCCTATAGCCGCTTCCTCGAAAACCATTTCAGGACGACACATGCCTGACATTACCGTCATCCGAAACGCCCACACCGTCGTCGCCTATGATGCGGCGAGGGGCGGCCATGCCTATCTCAACGATGCGGACGTCGCCTTCGACGACAGCGGTTTCCTGCATGTCGGCGGCCGCTATGACGGCCCGTTCGTGCGGGAAATCTCCGGCCGTGACCGCATGGTCCTGCCGGGCTTCGTCAATGTGCATTGCCATTCCGGCGAGGAGCCGATCTCGAAGAGCCTGTTCGAGGACCAGGGCACCGCCACCCTCTGGGGGCAGGCGATGTACGAATACTCGACGCTCATCGAGATTAGCGACGACGCGGTGCAGGCGGCGCTCACCGTCATGCTCGGCGACCTGCTGCGCAGCGGCGTCACCACCTTCGTCGATATTGCCGGCTCGCACGAATGCTGGCTGCCGACGCTGGCGCAAAGTGGTGCCCGCGCCTATGTCGCGCCCGGTTTCCGGGAGGCTGCCTGGCATGTCGAGAACAGCCACCGGCTCGATTTCAAATGGGACGCCGCCCGCGGCCGGGATGCATTTGCGCGCGCACTGGAAACGGTCGATGCGGCCGAGGCCCATGCCTGCGGCCGTCTCGGCGGCATAGTTGCCCCGGCGCAGGTCGAGACCTGCTCGCCCGAGCTGTTGCAGGAAGCGGCGGAGGCGGCCCGCAGCCGCAAGGTGCCGATCACCATTCATGCCGCGCAGACCATGGCCGAGCACGAGGAACTGCTGCGTCGCCACGGCCTAACCGCCGTGCAATATCTCGAAAAGCTTGGCCTTCTCGGTCCGGACCTCATCCTCGGCCACTGCATCTTCATCGACAGCCATACCTGGACGCGCCAGCGCAAGGCTGAGGATCTTGACCGTCTTGCCGCGAGCCGGACGAGCGTTGCCCATTGCCCCGTCACTTTTGCGCGGAGCGGCATGGTGCTGCAATCGGTCGGTCGCTATCGCCGCAGTGGCGTGAACGTGGCGCTTGGCACCGACAGTTACCCCTTCAACATGCTGGAGGAGATGCGGACGGCTCTGATCAATGCCCGTATCGCCGGTGGCACGGTGTTCGACGTCTCGACGGCCGATATTTTCGAGGTGGCGACACTCGCCGGTGCCAGTGCCCTTGGCCGCAGCGACATTGGCCGCATAACCGAGGGCGCCAAGGCGGACTTTTCGCTGATCGACCTGAAGCATCCCGGCATGCAGCCGGTCTACGATCCCTTGCGCAACCTGTTGCACTGCGCCGCCGAGCGCGCGGTCGCGGCCGTCTATGTCGACGGCGCCTGCGTCATGGAAAACGACCGGCCGACCCGCGTCGACTACGATGGTGCCCTGGCGGAACTGCAGGCGGTACAGGATTTCGCGGTGCGCCGCTTGCAGGCGAACGATCCGCGCGGGCGATCGGCATCCGAGCTGGCGCCGCTCTCGCTGCCGGTGCTGCCGCATCCGTGATGCTGCGGATCGCCAAGGGAGGAGGCAAGCCCTATGATGCTTACCCCAGACCCTCGACCCGGCTCACCTTCGATGCATCGACGCCTGACTTTTCTTCGTTCCTCGGCCGCCCTTGTCGGTGGCTGGCTGCTGCTGCTTGTCGCTTTCGGCCTCTATTCGGCGACAAGCCATCGGCAGGTGCTGGAGCAGGACGTGTCGGAAAGCGGCCGTTCGCTGCAACGCGCCATTTCCCAGCGCGTCGCCCAGCATGATGCGCATCTGACGAGCCTGAGCGCCCTTGGCCTTGCGCAGGCGCAGCCGTCGCAGGATTTCGACCTCGTTGCACGATCGATCCTGCGGTTCTATCCGCGCATCGTCGCGATCGACCTCATCCGCCTGTCGCCGGGCGAGGGGGCGAGCGTGGTGAGTTCCGCGACGTCCGCGGACGGGTCGACGGTGGATCCGTTGGCGGTTGCCCGGGCCGTCGAGGGACTTGCATCCGGCAAGGCGGCCTACGGTCCGGATGGCAAGCCCGGCCACTATCGCCTCATGAAGCGCATGAACGATACGCTTGCCGTGAGCCTCGACATTGACGGCGCTAAACTCGTCGAAGGTGAAGAATCGCCGCGTTGGGCATCGCTGACGCTTTCGACGGGGCAGGGATTGCTGCTGGGAATGCCTGCAAGACAGCTGGCGGCATCGTCACTTTTCGCCCGTACCGTTCGGTTCGACGCGCCGATCGCAAGCGCCACGCAACCGTTGCGGCTATCCGTAGGGCGGCAGGTGACGTTGCCGCAGCTTCTTCCACCGCTGCCCTTTGCGCTGTTCGCGGCGATCTCGCTTTCCGGGCTCGCGCTCGTTCGCTCATTGCTGCGGCATCGGCAGGATGCGGCCCTTGCCCGCGAGGCGGCGGAGGCCGCGTCCCGGCGCGAGGCGCTTCGCCAGCACGAGACCAAGCTTGCCCATGCGCTGCGTATCAACAGCATGGGCGAAATGGCCTCCGGCATCGCCCACGAACTGACCCAGCCGCTGACGGCGCTGCTCAGCCAGAGCCAGGCGGGACGGCGCATCGCGGCGGCGAGCGGCTTGCAGGATACGCCGATCGATAGCGTACTCGCCGCAAATGTGCTTCAGGCCAAGCGCGCCGCCGATATTCTCGTGCGGTTGCGCGCCTATGTCGGTAAAAGTGCCCTGGAGGCGGGCGTGCACGATCTCGGCCGCCACGTCGCCGATATCGTGGCGCTGTCGCGCATCGACCTCGACCGGCGCGGCATCGTGCTCGACGTGGAACTGCCCGAAACGCCCGCCCTGGCACGGATCGACCCCGTGGAGATCGAACAGGTGATCCACAATCTCATTCGCAACGCGGCCGATGCGGTGGAGCAGGCGGACAGGGTGGATGGCCGGGTTCTGGTTTCGTTGAGGCCGGGTTCGGAAGAAAATTTCGAGATCGTCGTCGCCGACAATGGAACCGGTATTCCTGCCGACATTCTGCCGCGGCTGTTCGAGCCATTCTTCTCCAGCAAGCCGGACGGCATGGGGCTGGGATTGAGCCTGTGCGAAAGCATCGTCGAGCGCTTTGACGGCAGTATCGTCGCGGAGAACGGGGTAGCGGGCGGTGCAGTCTTCACCGTGCGGTTGCCCGCGGCGCGGACCGCGGAAAGACGGGAGGAAGCAGCGGAATGACAATGGCGCCGGTCTATCTGGTCGATGACGACGAAGGGGTGCGCAGCGCCCTGTCGCTGCTGCTCGGCACCTACGGCATCCGCATCGAGACGTTCGGTGATCCGACTGCCTTTCTCGCGCGGGCGCCGAAGCTGAAGCCGGGGGTGCTGCTCCTCGACCTGCGCATGCCGGCGATCACCGGCTTGCAATTGCATGAAAAGCTTGGTGCGATCGGCTGCGATTGGCCGACGATCATCTGTACCGGTCATGGCGACGTGCATGCCTGCCGCCGGGCCTTCAAGGCCGGCGTTGTCGATTTCCTGACGAAGCCGATCGACGAACAGGTGCTGATCGAGGCGCTGCAACAGGCATCGGGCGCGCTGGACCAGCAGGCGGAGCGGGCGGAGGCGGCGCAGCTCGTTGCGCAGCTCACCGATCGCGAGCGCGAGGTGTTGGACATGGTCGGGCGCGGCTGGTCGACGCGGGAGATTGCTGAAACGCTGACCCTGTCGCCCCGCACGGTGGACACGCACCGGGCGAACATTGCCCAGAAACTCGGCACGACCTCGGTGGCGGAGTTCGCGCGGCTGGCGTTGATCGGGCAGGCTCCGTAGTCCTACGGACTGCGCTCCGTCCATCCACCGATACCGCAGCGGGTGGAAATCTCCGAAAACAGGGCGTCGCCGCCAACGAGACCGCGCGGCCCCATATGGAGATAGACATGAAGACGTTCGTTGCCACCGCCTTTGCCGCTCTGACCCTTGCCGGTGCCGCCCAGGCTGACGTTCTCACCGAGCGCAACATGCCGCTCGACATCGCGGTCGAAGCCGCCGACGCTGCCGTCAAGGCCTGCGCCGCCAAGAAGTTCAACGTGACGGTCGCCGTCGTCGACCGTGCCGGTGTCACCCGCGCCGTTCTGCGCGCCGACCGTGCCGGCCCGCACACCCTCGACAGCGCTGTCCGCAAGGCTTTCACGGCAGCTTCCATGCGCGCCCCGACCCAGAAGATCGCTGAAAATGTCGGCAAGAACCCGGCTGCCGCGCAGCTCGTCTCGATCGAAGGCCTGCTCGTGCTGGCCGGCGGCGTGCCGGTGAAGGTCGGTGAAGAAACCATCGGCGCCATCGGCGTCGGCGGTGCGCCGAGCGGCGACATCGACGACGAATGCGCCCGCGCCGGCATCGACGCCGTCAGCGCCAAGCTGAAGTAAGTCGAACGCTAACAGGAATCGAAAGCCCCGGCATCGAATGATGCCGGGGCGTCTTGTTGGCGTCGTGGCCCTAAGGGTATTTAGAGAATGAAGTCACCCTTCACGAACTCGATCGTATTGTCGAGCCGGATGGCGAGGTCGGCCTTTCCGTCGCCGTTTACATCGCCGTAGAGGAACGTATCGCCGCCGCTGTTTATGTAGCGTAGTTCGCCCGCCTTGTTGCTGAACCCCTTCTCGCCGATGAACGTGAACGCCTGATTGCCTGACGCAGTGGTGCTGGCATCGATGGTTGAAAGGTCGATCTTGTCGCGTTGGCTTTTCGAGAAGTCGTAGATCATGTCCCGCGCGGTGGTGGTGCTGTCGCTGTAGCTCTTAAAGACAAAGGTATCGACACCGGTGCCGCCGTAGAGTTCGTCTGCGCCGGCGCCACCATAAAGTTCGTCGGCACCTGCGCCGCCATAAATCTTGTCGTTGCCGGCAGAGCCACTCAGACGGTTTGCGCCGCTATTGCCTTCGAGCACGTCGGCATGGGCGGAGCCGGTGAGACCTTCGATCGAAGAATAGCTGTCACCTTTGGCTTCCCCCGTATTTTTTGACGGGCTCAGCAAGCTGGCCACTACGCCGGAGGTGGCGTCGCGGTAGGAGGCGATATCGACGCCCGTACCGCCGTAAAGCTTGTCCGCACCGGCCCCACCGACCAGGAGGTCGTTTCCACCACCGCCGGAGAGGCGGTCGTTGCCGGCGTAGCCGAAGATCGTTGTGTTATTGTCGCCCCCCGTCAGGCCGTCAGCCGCCGAGGAACCCTTCAGCAGTGATTCATTCGACACCGCGGAGAGATAGAAGTTGCCCTTGACGGAAGAGGAATAGCCGGCGATGTCGAGATAGACCTTGCCGGTATTGGACGCCGTGAACTCGATAACGGCAGACGTGTCTGAATCCGAGCTGATCACATTGCCGTTGGCATCGCGCAGGACCAGCTTGAGGCCGCTTGCGGCCGCGCTGCCGGTGCCGCCCGTGGTGAACGTGTACGTGACGCCCGCCTTGACGTTGAAGCCGTACCAGTCGCTGTCTGCCTGAACATCGATTTTGCCCGTGAGGGTTCTGCCGACCAGGATGCTGCTGGTCGTCTTCGTGTTGTTGAAGATCGTGTCGAGGCTGGGATTGGCGACGATGTACTTGCCGATGTCGTTGCCATTGTCCTTGACTTCGATGAAGTATGTGCCGCCGGCGGAGGGCGTGAAGGTGACGAGGCCCGTTGCGGATGAGTAGTTGGTCTCGCCCGCCAAATAGGTGCCGTTGGCGTCACGCACGAAGATGTCGCCGTCAGGGAGGCCGACTGCGCCGCTGCCGGTGACGGTGAAGGCGTAGCTGATGCCGGCCTTGAGGCTGACCTTGAACCAGTCGGAATCGCCTTGCACGTCCACGGCGCTCGCGATGCTCTTGCCGGTGCCGAGCACGGCGGTGGTCGATGTGTTTCGCAGGATGGTGTCGGCGCCGACCCAGCTCAGGTTATAGTTGCCGACGTCGTTGCCGTTGTCCTTGACGTCGAGGAAGTAGACGCCGGTCTGGCTTGCCGCATAGGCGAGAGAATAGCTGCTGCTGCTGTAATTCGTTTCGCCGGCAAGCCAGTTCCCGTTCGCGTCGCGCAGGAACAAGTCTGTGTCCGGCAGCGAGGCGTTGCTACCGTCGCCCGACACGGCGAAGCCGTAGTCGAGACCGGCCTTGAGGGTGATCTTGAACCAGTCGGAATCACCGGCAACGTCCACCGCGCTTTTGATCGTCTGCCCCTGGGAGAGGGTAGAGGTGGTGTTGACGTCGCGGCGGATCGTGTCGTTGCCAAGCCAGGTGAGGATATAGTTGCCGAAGTCGTCGCCATTATCCTTGACGCCGACGAAATAGGTGCCGCCGGCAAGCGCCGAGAAGCTGATCGTCATGCTGCTCGACGAATAATTCGTCTCGCCTTCAAGGTAATTGCCGTTGGCGTCGTAGAGATAGAGGTCGGGGTCGGGCAGGGTGTTGCCGGAACCGTCGCCGGAAAGGCGGAAGCCGTAGTCGAGCCCTGCGGAAAAGGCGGCCTTGAACCAGTCGGCGTCGCCGGCCGATGTCAGGGCGTTCTTGATGGTCTGCCCCTTGATGATGGTTGCGTTCGTCGATGTGTTGCCGGGAATGCTGGACATAGGAATGAACTCCTCGAAATCGATACGGGATTCTGTTGGCTGCGACGGACGGCAAAACCCGCGCGCGGCACGGCAGGATCAATCCTCGACCGCACGAAAAACGTCGCTGGTCGCCGAATCTCGATCATTCCCGCCGCGTCAGGCACAGAGCACGGCGGGGTTTACGGAGTGAGCGCTTTTCTGCGAATGGCACTGTGGTGGCGACGAACGTCTATCGACAGTTGGATCATTGCGAGAAATAGTCCCGCAAAAGGTGTCAAGGATTGTGGGGTAAGATATGGCCAGTCTGACCGAGGCCGGCTTCGGTTTGGCAGCGCGAGACGACAAGGCACGCGATTGGGGGCGGGGCGAGCAACGGGCAGCCATCCGCAAGCTTGCTGCGGCCTATTGGGCCGCCGTCTTCGTGTCGACCAGCGTGTTGTGGGGTATTGCCGGAACCGATCCGGTCGAATCGGCGCCGGGCAAGCTCGCCTCGATTGCGTTCGCGCTTTTGCTCACGATCGGCATGACCTGGCTGTTGAAGCGAACGCTCACCCGTCCCTTGTGGCAGCAGGCTGCGGCCGCGTTCGGCCTTTCCCTGCTTGCCGCGCCGGTTTCGGCGGTCGTCGATTTCTTCATCTACGTCGTGTGCGTCTATCCGGAGCCGGCATATTTCGACACGCGTGAGTTCGCCTTCGGGCTGATTTTCGGCATGTCCTTGTTCTTCGGCTGGTGCTGCCTCTATCTCGCGCTCAGCTACAGTTTCGCACTTGCCGACGGGGAACGCCGCATGGCGGCGCTGCGGGAGGAGGCCCTGTCGGCGCAGATGCGTGCGCTTGCCTACCAGGTCAATCCGCATTTCCTGTTCAATACCCTGAATTCAATGGCCGGGCTTATCGAGGAGGGCGCCAATACCAATGCGCGGGCGATGGTGCTCCAGCTTTCCGGCTTTCTGCGCAAGACATTGTCGCTTGATCCGACCGAGGACATTCCGCTGCGCGAGGAACTTGCCTTGCAATCGGATTATCTGGCGGTGGAAAGCACGCGCTTTTCCGACCGCATGAACGTCGTGTTCTCCGTGGAGGATGCGGCGCAGGATGTTCGTGTGCCGCCGCTCATCCTTCAGCCGATCTTCGAGAATGCGGTGAAGTATGGTGTCGGTGCGACACGTGGTGCCGTGGAGATCGCGCTGCGCGCCGAGGTGAAGGACGGAGCCCTTGCCCTGACGGTCGAGAATGACGTGCCCATGGACATGGCAGGCACGATGCCGCCCGGCATGGGCATCGGGCTCAGGAATGTTGCCGACCGCATGGCGACCCATTTTCCGGAAGGGGCGATGCTTTCAAGCGGCTATGTCCGGCCCGGCCGCTTCGCTGTCTCGTTGACCCTGCCATTGGTGCGTTCATGACCGACATTGCGGATCTGACGGCGATCGTCGTCGATGATGAACCGATCGCGCGTCGGCGTCTTTCGCGCCTGCTGGCGTCGATCGGTGGCGTGCGTGTGGTCGCGGAGGCAGGGGACGTCACTGCGGCGATCGATACAGCACGCAGCCATGCGCCCGATCTCCTGCTTCTCGATGTCCAGATGCCCGGTGGCGATGGTTTCGATGTTGTCGATGCACTCAGGGACAATCCCCCCGCTGTCGTCTTCGTCACCGCTTTTGGTCACTACGCGCTGCCCGCATTCTCCGCCGATGCGGTCGATTATCTGACGAAGCCGGTGGAGGAGGTGCGCCTTGCCGCGGCGCTTGCACGTGTCCGGCAGCGCGTTGAAACGCGCAATGCCGCCGAGCGTCTGACGGAGATGACGACGGCGTTCGAGGCGCTCCGCCAGGCGGTGCGGCAGGAGCAGAATGGCCTGCCGCCGTTCTGGGTGCGGTCACGAGGCAAGTTGGTGCGTGTGGCTGCCGCCGGCGTGACGCGCATCGACGCGGAGCGGGATTACGCCCGGATCTATGCGGAGGGTGAGACCTACCTGCTCGACGAGACGCTGGCATCGCTTGAAGGGCGTCTGCCGGCCGAGCAGTTCGTGCGCGTGCATCGCAGCACGATCCTACGTGTCGCAGCGATCAAGGGGTTTCGCCGGGGGCGGCACGGTGCTTGGGCTGTGGAGCTTCAGGATGGCAGCGAGGTGCGCATCGGCCGCAGTTATCTGTCTTGCATGAAGCTGGTGGTGCCATAGCCTCGTTACTTCTGGGCATTCCTATTCGCGTCAACGCGAAATATGAGTGCTGCATGGATGATTCGGCGGCGATTCGTTTTTTTGATCGTGACGGCAGGGCGTTCCGTAGGGCGACCCTTGGCGCTGCGGTCGCGGCGGTGGCGCTGGTTGGCGGCTGTGCAGCGCGGCCGGGTGTCGGTGTTGCGACACAGTCCACGACCGTTCCGGCCACCAGCGCGCTGGTGCTTCCCGCGCCGGGGACGCTGTCGATCGTCAGCGTGATCCAGCGCCAATACACCAACGGGATCGAGCAACAGGTCGTGCTTTCCACCTCGGCGGCGACGTCCGGGCAGAATTTCCTGAGCATACAGGCCTTCGGTCCGGCTGAGACGGTGGCGATGCCGGGCGGTACGCTGGCCTTCAAGCCGGTGCTGCATTCGGCGATCCGGGCGGAAATCCGACAGTATTTCGCAGGCCGTCCGGTTGCGATCTCGTCCAATTTCGTGCGCAACAGCTATGGGCCGTTCGGCTATGCCTATGGCCGCGGGACGGGTGACGACGGCTGCCTGTACGGCTGGCAGCAGGTCCGCTCGGATGAGGCGGAACGCAACCGGATGAACAATTCCGGGACGATCCAGATTCGTCTGAGGGTCTGCCAGTCGGGCGCGTCGGAGAAAGACCTGGTCGAACTGATGTATGGCTACACCATCGTCGGCGGCTTTGCCGGCAAGACGTGGAACCCCTACGCCACGCCGGCATCCGTCGACAGCCAGATCGGTGGCGGGGAGCCGCTGCGGGTTACGGTCGAGGACCGCAAGGTTCCGGTTATCGTGCGCCGGGAAACGCCGCAGCGCGTCGTCCGGGAACGGCGGTTGCCGGAAGAAAAGCCCGCGCGGGCAGCGGATGTGATCGATACGGACAAGGCGGTGCTCGTTCCCTCGCCATCGGGGAGTGGAACGACCGCAGGAGATGAAGCGGTGGTCGTGCCATCGCCCGTTTGTGTTGCGGATGCGTCGGGTTCGGCAACCTGTAATTGATTTATCAGGCGCGCACCCTAATTTTTGCTTAACATAATGGTGCGTAAGGTTCCGGACAGGCGCTATGACGGCGAAGGACGGCATATGAGACATACCGGTACGATAATTCTGTGGGCGCTTGTCTCCGCCCTCGTGATCCTCGTGATCACCCTGCCGATCAATCTGCAGACGCAGCTCATCGCCAGCATTGCTGTCGTTACCTTCATGGCGGTGATCAAGGTGCTGCGCGCTGAGGGCATCTGGCGGCTGATTGCGCTGGCCTTCGGCACGGCCGTCGTGCTGCGCTACGTCTATTGGCGCACGACCAGCACGCTGCCGCCGTTGAACCAGCTGGAAAACTTCATCCCCGGTTTTCTGCTCTACCTCGCTGAAATGTACAGCGTGATGATGCTGGCGCTCAGCCTCTTCGTTGTCGCCATGCCGTTGCCGCCACGCAAGAGCCGGGCGGCAGGCGGCGGGCCGCTTCCTTCTGTCGATGTCTTCGTGCCGAGCTACAACGAGGATACGGCCCTTCTCGCCAATACGCTCGCTGCGGCCAAGGCGATGGATTATCCGGCCGACAAACTCACGATCTGGCTGCTCGATGACGGCGGCACGGAGCAGAAGCGCAATGCAGCCGCGGTGATCGAGGCGCAGACGGCGACCGCCCGCCACCGGGAGCTTCAGGCGCTGTGCCGCGACCTCGACGTCAACTACCTCACCCGTGCCCGCAACGAACATGCCAAGGCCGGCAATATGAACAACGGCATGCAGCATTCGACCGGCGAGTTGATCGCGGTGTTCGATGCGGACCATGCCCCGGCGCGGGACTTCCTGCGTGAAACGGTCGGCTATTTTGCCGACGATCCCAAGCTGTTCCTCGTCCAGACGCCGCACTTCTTCCTGAACCCGGATCCGCTCGAGCGCAATCTGCGCACGTTCGAGACGATGCCGAGCGAGAACGAGATGTTCTACGGCATCATCCAGCGCGGCCTCGACAAGTGGAATGCCGCCTTTTTCTGCGGCTCGGCCGCGCTGCTCAGCCGCCGTGCACTGAACGAGGCCGGCGGCTTTAGCGGTCTTTCGATCACCGAGGACTGCGAGACGGCGCTGGCGCTGCATTCACGCGGCTGGAACAGCGTCTATGTCGACAAACCGCTGATTGCCGGCCTGCAGCCGGCGACCTTTGCCAGCTTCATCGGCCAGCGCAGCCGCTGGGCGCAGGGCATGATGCAGATCCTGCGCTTCCGCTTCCCGCTGTTCAAGCGCGGGCTCTCGCTGCCGCAGCGGCTCTGCTACATGTCGTCGATGCTGTTCTGGCTGTTTCCGTTCCCGCGCACGATCTTCCTGTTTGCGCCGCTCTTCTACCTGTTCTTTGATCTGGAAATCTTCACGGCCTCGGGTGGCGAGTTCCTCGGCTATACGCTCGCCTACATGCTCGTGAACCTGATGATGCAGAACTATCTCTACGGCTCGTTCCGCTGGCCGTGGATTTCCGAGCTCTACGAATATGTGCAGAGCGTGCACCTGTTGCCAGCCGTCGTTTCGGTCATGCTCAATCCGACCAAGCCGACCTTCAAGGTTACGGCGAAGGACGAGTCGATCAAGGTGTCGCGGCTTTCGGAGATCAGCCGGCCGTTCTTCGTGATTTTCGGCATCCTGTTCATCGCGTTCCTGATGAGCATCTATCGCTTCTATTCTGAGCCCTACAAGGCGGACGTGACCTTCGTCGTCGGCGGCTGGAACCTGCTGAATCTGATCATCGCCGGCTGTGCGCTCGGCGTGGTCTCGGAGCGGAGCGAGAGGGCATCCAGCCGGCGTGTGACGGTCAAGCGCCGCTGCACCTTCATCATCGGCGAGCGCGAATATCCTTCGACATTGGAGAATGTCTCGGCCAATGGCGCTCGCGTGCAGGTCTTCGGGCTGGAGCCCGATATTGCCGTCGGCGAAAACTGTTTCCTCCGCTTCATGCCCTATGGCTCGGAGCAGGAGGAGACACTGCCCGTCGATGTGCGCAATGTCGAAAATCTCGGCAGCGTCGTCGCCGTCGGCTGCCGTTTCATGCCGCAGGCCGCGCGGCACCATTCGCTCGTTGCCGACCTGATCTTTGCGAACTCCAATCAGTGGAGCGATTTCCAGGTGTCGCGACGCTACAATCCTGGTCTCTTCCGCGGCTCGCTGTGGTTTCTCGGCATTGCGGTCTACCAGACCAGCCGCGGGCTGCTTTATCTTGTGCGCAGCATGCGAGGCGGGCGCAAGGGGGAGGCGGCGTGATGTCCGTACGCGCAAAAGCCGCATTGGTCGGCCTCGCCGTTTCGCTGGCTGCCTCGGTTGCCTTCGCGCAGGAGGGAGCAACACCCTTCGACATGTCGGGGGAGCGCGGCCCGACTGTTGAAAAGACGCCGGAGCAAAGCGGCGGCGGTGCAACGGTCAAGGATGTGAAGGTGCCGGAAAAGAAGGCGGTCGCAACCGATCTTGGCACCCGTCGCTACATCATCCCGGCGAAATCGCTGCTGCTGGAAGGTGAAACCGCCGGCCATTCCTTCCCTGTCTTTCTGACCCCGCAACAGGCGGGTGGCGCCACGTCGATCAGCCTCGGCTATTCCAACGCCGTCGTGGTCGCGCCGGAATCTTCGAGGCTCACCGTCGTCGTCAACGACGTCATGGTGGGGGAGATGCCGGTGCAATCGGCGGAGGGCACGAAGGATATCCGCTTCGACCTTCCGCCGGGCCTGCTGCGGCCGGGCGTCAACCGGGTGAGTTTCAACGCCATCCACCGTCACCGCACCGACTGCACGATCCGTTCCACCTATGACCTGTGGACGGCGCTCGATCCCGCGCGCACCTATCTCACGGTGCCGGCGGATACGAGCGGCCGGTTGCTGACGACGGACGACATAGCGGCCATCGGTCTCGGCCCGACCGGCCAGACCAAATTTGTCATGGTCGTGCCGGAAATGGGCCAGCCTGCCAGCACCAATGCGTTGATGCGTCTCAGCCAGGGCCTTGCGCTGATGGCGAAGATGCCGAACCAGACCTTCGCCGTGGCCGAGGCGCTGCCGGCGACGGCGGCCGCCGGCGAACTGACGGTGCTGGTCGGCACTGCCGGCGATCTCGCGCCGCTGCTGCCGGCCCTGCCTGCCACGGCGCGGACATCGGCCGTCGCCACCTTCGTGGATGCGCCGGCCGGCGATCGCAAGGTCTTCGTCGTCAGCGGCCCGGACTGGCCGTCGATCGAAGGGGCGGTGGAGGGCATGGTCTCGCCGATCGACCGCCCGCTGGGCGTCACGCGCGAAGCCTTGAGCGTGCGCCAGCGCAATGCCAGCGAGATGCCGCTGCTGACCGGTGCCACCACGCGTACGCTTGCCTCCTTCGGCGCGCGCACCAGCGAATTCAGCGGCCGCCGCTTCCGCACCGGCTTCGACCTCGGCATTCCATCGGATTTCTACGCCGACGCCTATGGCGAGGCGACGCTGCTGCTCGACGCGGCCTATTCGCCCGAAGTGCTGCCCGGCAGCCACGTCGATATCTATGTCAACGGCAACATCGCCTCGACGGTGCCGATCACCAACCGGAATGGCGGCATCTTTCGCCATCTGCCGATCCGCGTGACCATGCGGCATTTCCGGCCCGGGCCGAACCGCATCGATATCGAAGCGGTTCTTATGACCCAGGCGGACAGGGTCTGTGCGCCCGGCGCCAGCGCGCTGGAGGAGCCGCGGTTTGCGCTTTTCGACACATCCGAATTCCGGACGCCGCGCTTTGCCCGCATCGGGCAGCTGCCGAACCTTTCCGCTCTTTCGGGAACCGGCTTCCCCTATAATGGCCAGGTCGATCCGATCGCGCTCTATCTGGATCGCCTCGACACCGCGACGCTTTCGACGGGGGCCACCTTCCTTGGCAAGCTTGCGGTTTCGAGCGGGCGCGCGCTTCAGATTCGGCCGGAAGCGTCGGCGCTGGCGATCGGCGAACGCAATGCCATCCTGATCGGTACCATTTCCCAGCTTCCGCCGCTGGTGCTTGGCCAGACGCATATCGCTGCCGAAAGCGCCTCCTCCTGGGGGGCGCAGGTCGCGGGGGAGGGGCGCAAGGAAGCGACGCGGGAGACGTTCGATTCGTGGCAATCGAGGGTGCGCGAGGGCTCGTGGAACGGCCAGATTTCCGCGCTGGAGACCTGGTTGCAGGATACGCTCGATATTTCAATTTCGTCGCTGCGCCTGCTGCCGGGCGATGAGGCCCCGATCGAGCCCCCCGATACGGCGCGCTTCTTCATTGCACAGGGCGACAGCCCCGAGCGTACGGCGACCTGGACGGTGCTTTCCGCACCGACAGGCACCGATCTTGAAGGTGGCATGACCGCCGTGGCGCAGGATCCGCGCTGGCAGCAGCTCGACGGCTATGTCAGCCTGGACAGCAGGAACACCGAAGCACTCGACACGCGCGCGGTAAGCCGCACCCGATTCGTCGCCACGCAGCCCTGGACCTTCGCCAATATGCGGCTTGTCGCTGCAAACTGGCTCTCTTCCAACATTCTCGCCTATGCCGCGGTGTTCTGTGTGCTGTCGATCCTCCTCGGAATCGCCACATCGGGGCTTTTGCGCCGCTTCGGACGGGAATCCTGACCCGACCCGTTTACCGGCCGTTAACCCTATCGCGCTTTTATCAGGTCTGGTTGGCTCTTCTTGGGGGACGTGGCGACATGTCTCTGCGTTCCTGACGCATGGTGTCGTCGCGGTCCAAGCCGGAGTCGGATGTGAGTGATGTACCGAAGGAAATTCGGGATGAAGTCGATCCTCATGGCGCTCGTCCTCGTCTCCGCCGGCGCGGCCAGCGTCGCAGGCGTGTCCTTCGGCGTGCCTGAAGATCTGGTGAAGGGCCTGCCGCGTCTCGGGCCGGATACGCACGGCGCTGTCCCTGGTGGGGACGATGCGCAGCCCCTGTCGGCAAAGCGGCCGCGCGTCGAGCTTGCCCAGGCCGGTGCCGGGCAGGCGCAGACGACACCGGCGGTCGAGGTCACGCAGAACAAGCCCGTCGTCGACGAAAGCGCGCTGCGCTACTTCGCGGCGCGGGGCGACACGGCCCGGCTCAACGCCGAGATCGCCCGGTTGCGCACGCTCTATCCGACCTGGACGCCGCCGGAAAACCCGCTTGCCGTGCCGGTGAACGAGGACAAGCAGCTTGAGGCCATGTGGGCGCTCTACAGCCAATCGCGTTATGCGGATGTGCGTGCCGCCATCACCAAGCGCCAGCAGGAAGACCCGCAATGGACGCCGCCGGCCGACCTTGTCGACCGCCTTGCCGTGGCGGAAAAGCGCGCTGAGCTTGTGGCGGCCTCGAATGCCGGCCGCAGCGAGGACGTCGTGCGGCTCGGCGCGGAAACCCCGAGCCTGCTGACCTGTTCGGATGCGGATGTGCTCTGGCGCGTGGCCGAGGCTTTCGTGAAGACCGAGCGTGTCCAGCGCGCCAAGGATGCCTATGGTTATATGCTCGCCAACTGCACAGATGGGCCGATCCGGCTTGCAAGCGTGCAGAAGGCATCGACCTTGCTCAATTATGCCGACATGCAGGAGCTGCTTGCCCTTGAACGGGCCGGCGCTGACGGCGTCAAGGAGTTCGATCCCATCCGCGCCGACCTTGCCCGCCGCTTCGTCGGCGACGGAGACGAGGACGCCACGCTCACCGTGGCGCCGGCCTATCTGAAAATCGTCGAAAAGCTGGTGGCGGACGAGGGGCTTGCGTCCGACGCGCTGCTGCTCGGCTGGTATCATTTGCGCCGTGACCAGAATGCACTGGCGGAGCCGTTCTTCCGCAAGGCGCGTGCCGTCGAGGATTCCGCCTCGGCCTCGCAGGGCCTGGCGCTGATCCTGCTCGCCCGCAAGATGCCGGCCGAGGCCGAGGACGTGATGTATGCTTGGCGCACCAGCTCCGACCAGGCGATGCAGACCTATCTTGCCGCCACCACCAACCTTCTCGCGCTCGATCCGCCAAAGAAGATCGAAGGCAATGTGCTGAACCGCATCGCGCAGGTTACGCTCGAGAAAAAGCACCCGGAGACCGGCGAGCAGTTCGGCTGGTATGCGCTCGCCATGGATCAGCCGAAGACGGCCGAGGAATGGTTCGCGCTCGTGCTGAAATGGAAGGCGGATTACGAACCTGCTGCCTATGGCCTCGGTGTCGCACGGCTGCGGCTTGAGGACGAGGCCGGTCTCGCTGCGGTCAAGCAGGCGTGGGCCGGACGTTCGGAGCGCATCGCCCGGCTGGGTGAACGCGATACGACCGATGACGCGGCGCCCGCCCTGCGCGAGCGTGAGCAGCGCCTTGTCCGCACGCAACGCCGCCTTCCCGTTCGCGAAGTGGTCGAGGAAGTTTCGGCACGGCCACAGCGCGCGGCACGCACGACACGGCGGGCCGGCGGTTCGATGGACTGCCGCAGCACGCGCGACCCGCGCGGTCTGCCGCCGGCAGGTGCCTTGTCGCTCGGCTGGTGCCTGATGGAGATCAATCGGCCGCTGGAGGCGGCGCAGGCTTTCGAAGCGGCGCTGTCGGGCGGGGGGCGCACACGCAGCGATGCCGCCTACGGCCAGAGTCTTGCTTACCTGCGCGCCGGGCTGACCAGCGATGCGGCGGTCGCCGCCACCAAGGCCAAGCTTGATCGCAGCCGTGGCGCCGAATTGCAGCTCGCCATCCTGTCCGATCGTGCGGTCAGCAGCTTCCGCGCCGGCCGTTTTCGCGAAGCGCTGGTGTACCTTGACCAGCGGGCACAGCTGCGTGCCGAGCCGACCGACCTCATGGTGATGCGTGGTTATGCCTACAAGAACCTCGGCATGCGTGTCGATGCGCTTCGCCTGTTCGAGGCGCTTGGCGAGACCGGCCAGCGGGATGCGGTTCGCGCACTTGCCGAAATGCGCAACGAGCGGGACGGCCGCAAGTAACCGCTGTTTGGCCGCAATCCCTTCGGAGGATGCCGCATGCCGCTGAAACCTGCCGTCGCTCTCTTACTCCTGCTCGCGTCACCACTTGCCGCGGCGGAGGGGCGGTACATCGTCTGCGACAATGGGCTTCGGTGCTTCAAGGCGCCATGCCCGTCCTCGACCGTGCGCAATCTGGCGACCGGGCAGGCGTTCAAAGGCATCTATCCTGACACAAGCCGGCTTTCAGAGGCGGACCAGCAGCGCATCCGGGAGACGGACGCGCTCTATTTCGGTCGTCTGGTGCTGACCGGCCGCTTCGAACGTGGCGGACAAAGCGCCCCGTCGCTCACCGTGACCGGGATCGAGCGTGCGGCAACGACGGCCGAGCGCCGGCACTGCCCGGCGGGTTAATCCCGGTCGGGTGCGCCCAGCGGAAAGTACTTTCGATAGGGCCGTGCTTCGTCTACCGCGCGGGCAAAGGACGGCCGTGCCAGCAGGCGCCTGCGATAGGCATGCACATGCGTGAAGGCCGGGTCGATGGCGTGCGTCCAATCCGCGTAGAAGAGGAAGGGGGCGGCGGCGCAATCGGCCAGCGTAAAGGCATCGCCGCAGGCCCAGAGGCGGCTTTCCATGTGATGGTCGAGCCAGGCATAGGCGCGTGCCAGCATCTCGCGCGCCTCGGTGTCGCCATAGGGGTCGCGGTCCGTCTCCGGCCGGATCGAATTGAAGACGATCCGCTGCTGCGGCGTCGAAACATAGTTGTCGAAGAAGCGGTCGAGCATGCGCACCTCGATTGCCGCTTTCGGATCGTCCGGGATGAGTTTGACCGGGCCGGGATAATAGAGCCCGAGATATTCAATGAGGACGGTTGCCTCCATGAGCGTGCGGTCACCGTCGACGAGGATCGGAAAACGCTTGATCGGCCAGCGTGTCTCGAAGTCCGCGAGCGTATCGGGATCATTGTGGTCGAGCATGCGGTACTCGAATTCGGTGCCGTTTTCATAAAGCGCCGTCAGCACTTTCTGGCAGTAGCTCGAAAATGGGTGCGCATAAAGAACGGGCTTCATGATGTTCTCCTCCATCTGGTTGGTCCATTATCGTGAAACTGATTGCAATTTGCAATTGGTTATTCCCGCGGAGGCAGCGCCGTGCGCGCGCCGATTTCGTACCTCTCCCGGAACGAATATACTCCCGTGGGCGCGTTTCCTCCCAATATCCGTTCCATGCGGCGGGTGTTTGCGATGCGCGTTTTGCCGGTTTCGCGTCGAAAGAGAACCTGTTTTGCAAACTTCCCGGGTATTGTTGACTAACTCTACTAATTCAATAGAGTATTAGACGGGATAAGCATCCAGGAGGTTGGAGATGTCGATTTTGGTAAAACGGGTAGGGGCTTTGCTTCTTGGGGTCGGGCTTGCGCTCGGCAGCGTCACGACGGCGTTCGCGGAAACGACGCTGCTCAACGTGTCGTATGACCCGACGCGCGAACTCTACAAGGACTATAACGAAGCCTTTGCGAAACATTGGAAGGCCGAGACGGGCGAAGACGTCACGGTGCAGCAGTCGCACGGTGGCTCGGGCAAGCAGGCCCGCGCGGTCATCGACGGCCTTGAGGCCGATGTCGTGACGCTGGCGCTCGAAAGCGACATCAACGCCATCGTTGAAAAGAGCGGCAAGATCGCCAAGGACTGGCGCGGCAAGCTGCCGAACAATTCCTCGCCCTATACCTCGACCATCGTGTTCCTGGTGCGCAAGGGCAACCCCAAGGGCATCCACAACTGGGGCGACCTGGTGAAGGGTGACGTGCAGATCGTCACGCCGAACCCGAAGACCTCGGGTGGCGCGCGCTGGAACTACCTTGCTGCCTGGGCCTGGGCGAACGAGGAATTCGGCGGCGACCAGGACAAGATCAAGGCGTACATCGCCGAGCTCTACAAACGCGCGCCGGTTCTCGACACGGGCGCACGCGGCTCTCTGACCACCTTCGCGCAGCGCCAGATCGGTGACGTCCTGCTCGCCTGGGAAAACGAAGCCTATCTGGCCGGCGCCGAGTTTGGTGCGGATTCCTTCGACATCATCGCTCCGCCGATCTCGATCCTGGCCGAACCGCCGGTCGCTGTCGTCGACGGCAATGTCGATGCCAAGGGCAGCCGCAAGCAGGCGGAAGCCTACCTTGCCTACCTCTATTCCGAGGAAGGCCAGAACATCGCGGCAAAACATTTTTACCGTCCGTCGAAGCGCGAATTGGTGAAGCCCGAGTTGCTGCAACAGCTGCCCGACATTAAGCTGGTGACGATCGACGATCCGATCTTCGGCGGCTGGGTGAAGGCACAGCCCGAGCATTTCGGTGACGGCGGCGTCTTCGACCAGATCTACAAGCCGGGGAACTGAGAGCTTTGACGACATCTGCTGCTGCTTCGGTGCGGTGGCGACTGAGACAGCCGAGTGTCATTCCGGGTTTCGGACTGACGCTCGGCTTTTCGCTCGCTTATCTGACCCTCATCATCCTCATCCCGCTCGCCGGCCTCGTCTGGCGGTCCGCCTCCCTGTCCGGGGAGGAGTTTTTCGCAATCCTGGCCGACGAGCGCACGATAAAGGCGCTCGAGGTCTCCTTCGGCACGGCCTTCATCGCCGCGCTGGTCAATGTCGTGTTCGGCGTCATCGTGGCCTGGGTCATCGTGCGCTATGAGTTCCCCGGCCGGCGCATCATCGATGCGGTGGTGGACCTGCCCTTCGCGCTGCCGACGGCGGTGGCGGGCATCGCGCTTGCCGCGCTCTACGCACCGAACGGTTGGGTCGGCCAGGTGCTGAACGTCTTCGGCATCAAGGCGGCCTTCAACCCGACCGGCATCGTCATCGCGCTGGTCTTCATCGGCCTGCCCTTCGTGGTGCGCACGGTCCAGCCCATCATGGAAGAGATCGACAGCGAGGTCGAGGAGGCGGCGGCAACGCTTGGCGCCAACCGTTTCCAGACGATACGCCGCGTGCTGCTTCCGGGCCTCGCGCCGGCGATCCTGACGGGCTTTGCGCTCGCCTTCGCCCGTGGTGTCGGCGAATACGGCTCGGTCATCTTCATCGCCGGCAACATTCCCTACGTCTCCGAGATCGCGCCGCTCCTCATCGTTATCCGGCTTGAGGAGTTCAACTACGGCGCTGCAACGGCGATTGCGACGATCATGCTGGCGCTGTCCTTCGTCATGCTGCTCGTCATCAATCTCATCCAGGCCTGGAGCCGCAGGAGGTATGGTTATGGCGCATAGTCCCCGCCGCCTGCGCTCGCCGACGACGGAAGCACCGCTCGCCCGGTATGCGCTGATGACGACGGCCTTCCTGTTTCTGGCGCTCTTCCTGCTGCTGCCGCTCGCCGCCGTCTTCATCGAGGCTTTCCGCAAGGGGAGCGGCGAGTTTTTCGCCGCCTTCGGCGATCCCGATACGCTCGCCGCCATTCGCCTGACGCTGCTGGTGGCGGTCATCGCCGTGCCGCTCAACCTCGTCTTCGGCGTGGCGGCGGCCTGGGCCATCGCCAAGTTCGAATTCAAGGGCAAGGCGTTCCTGACGACGCTGATCGACCTGCCATTCTCGGTTTCGCCGGTCATTTCGGGTCTGGTCTATGTGCTGCTGTTCGGCGCGGGCAGCGTTCTGGGGCCCTGGCTGAAAAGCTACGGCATCGAGATCCTGTTTGCGGTGCCGGGCATCGTGCTCGCCACCATCTTCGTCACCTTTCCCTTCGTCGCGCGCGAGCTGATCCCGCTGATGCAGGAACAGGGCACCGGCGACGAGGAGGCGGCGCTGTCGCTCGGGGCTTCCGGCTGGCAGACCTTCTGGTACGTGACGCTGCCCAACATCAAATGGGGGCTGCTCTACGGCGTCTTGCTCTGCAATGCGCGCGCCATGGGCGAATTCGGGGCGGTCTCGGTGGTCTCCGGCCACATCCGGGGCCTCACCAACACGATGCCGCTGCATGTGGAGATCCTCTACAACGAGTACAATTTCGTCGCCGCTTTCGCAGTGGCGTCGCTGCTCGCCGCGCTGGCCCTCGTGACGCTCGTCGTCAAGACGGCGCTTGAACTTCACTACGGCGCGGAAATCGCTGCCGGTCGTAAGCATTGATTTGAAAGGCAACGCCCGCAATGGACGTCAGTGTTAAAAACATCCGCAAGGAATTCGACCGCTACCCGGCGCTGAACGATGTCTCGCTCGACATTCGTTCGGGTGAGCTGATCGCGCTGCTCGGCCCCTCCGGCTCCGGCAAGACGACGCTGCTCCGCCTCATCGCCGGTCTCGAAACGCCGACACGTGGCAGCATCTTCTTCGGTGCCGAGGATGCCTCGCACAGGACCGTGCAGGAACGCCATGTCGGCTTCGTGTTCCAGCACTACGCGCTCTTCCGCCACATGACGGTCGCCGACAACATCGCCTTCGGCCTGACGGTGCGTCCGCGCGGGCAGCGGCCGCCGAAAACCGAAATCCGCCGCCGCGTTGCGGATCTTCTGGAGATGGTACAGCTTTCGGGCCTCGAGAAGCGCTACCCGAACCAGCTTTCCGGCGGCCAGCGCCAGCGCGTGGCACTTGCACGCGCCATGGCGATCGAGCCGAAGGTACTGCTGCTCGACGAACCCTTTGGCGCGCTCGACGCCAAGGTGCGGAAGGAACTGCGCCGCTGGCTGCGCGAATTCCACGACCGCACCGGTCATACAACGGTGTTCGTCACGCATGACCAGGAAGAAGCCCTCGAACTTGCCGACCGCGTCGTCGTCATGAGCCAGGGCGCGATCGAGCAGGTGGGTTCCTCCGACGACGTCTACGATCGCCCGAACTCGCCCTTCGTCTTCTCCTTCATCGGTGACAGCGCCCATGTGCCGGTCAGCGTGGCGGACAATACGGTCCGTTTTCAGGGCGAACCCATCGGCGTCGCGCCGCGCGCCAACGACATGGCATCGGGAACCGGCACGCTCTTCTTCCGCCCGCAGGATGTGGCGCTCGTCGGTGATCCGGCAGCACCCGCCCTTGAGGGCCGCGTCGCGACCTCCCGGCGCCTTGCCGGAACGCGCATTGCCGACCTCGACATCGGCAAGCCCGGCGAGCCGCATCATGTCGAGATCGAAGTGCCGCTCGACGCCCTGGCGGCGACCGGGACGACGATTCGTTTCCGGCCGACCCGCTGGAAGCTGTTTGCCGAGTAATCCGCAAAGGACCAGGAACCCGAAGCGCGCTCCTCGCGCTTCGGGTTCCTGGTCTTTCGCACTCATTGTCGCAAGGCCACAACACGCTTTAGCGCATCCAATGCAAAACACCCGCCGTGCGCCGCTGCCATGCGGACTGGCGGGGTGTGACGGGCGACTGTATTGCCGCGAAACAGTCCCGCTTTCTGATCTTCCTTGATGCTCATGCCGATGAGGGCAGGTTTGTCCTGTCGCCGGCTGTTCTCCGGCGTGTTGACGGTTTTCACGCGGGCGTCACCTCCTTGCCACAAAATGACCGATAGACGGCGCGCGGCTTGCTCCGTTTCTGGACATGCTTGTTTTCCAGCATTGCGGCATGGGGGCGGGTGTGCCCGATGCCCCAATTTTTTCCATGGGCATGTGAGAAATGTGTGGCTTTTTGCATTCTTCTGTGGTTTTCTGTGGTTATAATCAAGAAGGAATGGGGAATATGGGTCGCAAACCGGAAGACTATGCGCAGCTGCTGGCCAGTGCGCTTTGCAAGCTTCATGCAGCGGAATGCCGTGGCGCATCGCCGTTCATGTCGGATGACAGTGTTCGCATCATCAGCCAGACCATTGCCGTGGCGATGGACGATGCGCGGAAAGTTCATATCGAAGAAGAACTTGCGGCGATGCGAGAACGCCGCGAGCGTATTCATCTACACTCCTGAATCCTCCTCCAGTCTTGCCGCCGCGGGTGCCTTGTGCTCGTGGCGGCACCTTTTTATGGTAGATGCCCGAAGCGCTACCTGGGAGGAAGCTGGTGCCGACTGAAGCCGTGCGCGCTCTGCGCGATACGTCCGCCGATCCGGAGTTCGGACCATGGCTGGCGCAAGCCTCGATCCTCGTCGTCGATGACGAACCGGGCATGCGCAACTTTCTCATGCGCACGCTCGGGCCGCGCTGCAAACGCCTGGAACTGGCGGCCGATACGGACGAGGCCTCGCGCAAACTCGATCAGTATCACTTCGACGTGGTGATCCTCGACAACATCATGCCGCGCAAGAACGGCGTGGAATGGCTTGCCGAACAGCGTGCCATCGGTTTCTTCGCCGATGCCATCCTGATGACCGCCTATGCCGATCTCGAAACCGCCATCCAGGCGCTCCGGGCGGGGGCGGTCGATTTTGTCCTCAAACCGTTCCGTTCCAACCAGTTGCTCAACGCCGTGGCGCGCTGCCTTGATCGCATCCGCCTGCAGCGCGAAAACTACGTGCTGCGCTACGAGCTGAAGGCGACCTCCGACCACATCCTGCTGCGTGACCGGCTGATCGGTGAATCCGCCGCCATCGCCCGTGTGCGCGACACGATTGCCCGGGTGGCGCCGCTGCCGACATCCGTTCTGCTGACCGGCCAATCGGGCACCGGCAAGGAAGTGGCGGCCCGCTCGCTGCACACCCTGTCCGACCGTTCGGCGAAACCTTTCGTGCCGGTCAATTGCGGGGCGATCCCGCCGGATATGATCGAGAGCGAATTGTTCGGCCACTTGAAAGGCGCTTTCACCGGTGCCGAGCGGGCACGCGAGGGCCTGTTCCTGCATGCGCAGGGTGGCACGCTGTTTCTCGACGAAATCAGCGAAATGCCGCCGGCGACACAAAGCAAGCTGCTGCGTGTTCTGGAAGACCGCAAGGTGCGGCCGGTCGGCTCGGAACGCGAGGTACCGGTCGATCTGCGCTTCATCTTCGCCACCAATGCGGAGCTCGAGAAGGAGGTGCAGGCGGGACGGTTCCGCGCCGACCTGTTCTTCCGCATCAATGTCATGCAGATCCATCTCCCGCCTTTGAAAGAGCGGGATGGCGACGCCGTGGAGCTTGCGACGCTGTTCATGAAGAAGCTGTCGGCGCAGCTTGCCATGCCCGCCGTGCCGATCGATGCCGCGGCGCGGCAGGCGCTTTCCGCCTATGACTGGCCCGGCAATGTACGGGAGTTGCGCAATCTCATCGAGCGCACGCTGATCCTCGGCCGCTTCCCGGAGGGTTTTGGGCCGGGCGGCTCCATTCCCGTGAGCGCGGAGACCGGGTCGCTGGCGGATGTCGAGCGACGCCACATCCTCGCGGTGCTCGCCGCCTGCAACGGCCAGCGTGACGAGGCGGCGCGCCAGCTCGGCATTTCCCGCAAGACGATCGACCGCAAGCTGGCGGCCTGGGATGGCTGACGGCAAGCCAGTCGGCACCATCCGGCCGGCGCGCTCGGTGCGCTACCGGCTGCTTGCCATCGCACTCCTGCCCATGCTGGTGATCCTGCCGCTGCTGCTCGGCGTCACGGTCTATCGCTGGAACGAAAAATTCGATGCGACGCTGATTTCCAAGGTCAACGGCGACCTGACGATCGCGCACCAGTACCTCGCCCATATCCTCGACAATACCGGCGAGCACATCACGGCACTCGGCGCCTCGGCGCGCTTTCGCGATGTCGCGGGTGATGGCACGGCGCTGAAGACGCTGCTTGAAGAATCCCGGGCGCGGCTCGAGCTGGATTTCCTCTATGTGATGGCGCCGGATGGTCGGCTTGTCGCCTCCGTCACGGAAGAGACCGCCGGCACGCTTCGCACCGATTGGCCGGTCATCCGCGATGCGCTCGCCGGCAAGCCGGCGACGGGCATCGACATTTTCGACAATGCCGACCTCGAAACGCTGTCTCCAGGCCTTGCCGCCCGCGCAAAATTGCCGCTTGTGCAGACGCCGAACGCGGTGCCGACCGAGCGCACGGAGGAGGGGCGCGGGATGGTGGTGCAGAGCGCCAGCGCCGTCACGCTCGGCGATGGCGGCAAGGCCGTGCTGGTCGGCGGCATCCTGCTCAACCAGAACCTCGTCTTCATCGACACGATCAACGACCTCGTCTATCGCGAGGCGAG
Organism: Shinella kummerowiae; assembly: GCF_009827055.1. Classification (GTDB taxonomy): domain Bacteria; phylum Pseudomonadota; class Alphaproteobacteria; order Rhizobiales; family Rhizobiaceae; genus Shinella; species Shinella kummerowiae. The sequence goes on along the minus strand of NZ_WUMK01000001.1, from coordinate 525,666 downwards.
CCTGCCGGAAGGCAGTCAGGGCACGGCGACGCTGTTCCTCGACGATGTGCGCATCAGCACCAATGTCCGCCTGTTCGAGGGGCGTCGTGCGCTCGGCACGCGCGTCTCCGCCGCCGTGCGCTCTGCCGTGCTCGGCGAGGGGCGCACGTGGCTCGACAGCGCCTTCGTCGTCAATGATTGGTACATTTCCGCCTATGAGCCGATCAGCGACAGCCACGGCAAGCGGGTCGGCATGCTCTATGTCGGCTTTCTGGAGGCGCCGTTCACGGCGGCAAAGTACCAGACGGTGCTCACCATCGTCGCTGCCTTCTTCGCGATCACCGCCGCCAGCGTGCCGATCTTCCTGCGCTGGGCGCGCGGCATCTTCGAGCCGCTGGAGCGGGTCGACGCCACCATCGCACGGGTCGAGAGCGGCGATCTTGGCGCGCGCACCGGACCCGTCGACAGCCAGGACGAGATCGGCCGCGTCGCCGTGCACCTCGATGACCTCTTGAACCAGCTCGAACAGAACGACCTTGAGCTGCGCCGCTGGAACGAGGAACTGAACGCGCGCGTCGACGAACGCACCCGCGAACTCCAGCTTGCCAACCGCCAGCTCGAAGCCACCACCAAGCAGCTCATCCTGTCGGAAAAGCTCGCGGCCATCGGCGAGATCACGGCCGGCGTGGCGCACGAAATCAACAATCCGATCGCCGTCATGCAGGGTAATCTGGAGGTGGTGCGCGCCGTGGTGGGCGAGAAGGCGGAGTTGGCGAAAGTCGAGTTCCAGCTTCTCGACGAGCAGATCCAGCGCATCAGCCAGATCGTCACCAAGCTCCTGCAGTTCGCCAAGCCGGAGGAATTCGCCGGCTTCGTCGATCGCCACGCACCGGGCATGGCGGTTGCGGATTGCATGCCGCTCGTGCAGCATCTGCTGACAAGGGCGGCGATCGAGGTGCGGCTGGACAACACGGCCGGGCGGCTGGTGCTGATGAACCGCACCGAGCTTCAGCAGGTGGTCGTCAACCTCATCGTTAATGCCATCCATGCCATGCCGGATGGCGGCCGGCTGAGCATCGAGACGCGGGACAGCGACCGCAACGAGCGCGCCGGGGTCGAGATCGTCGTCAGCGATACGGGCATCGGCATGGATCCCGAGAGGACGGCAAAGGTCTTCGATCCGTTCTTCACGACGAAGCGGCAGGAGGGCACCGGTCTCGGCCTCTCCATCAGCCAGACGCTGGTGACGCGGCAGGGCGGCGCCATCTCGGTGGCAAGCCGCCCGGGCGAGGGCGCAACCTTCACCGTCTGGCTGCCCGAGGCAGCGTAGGGGCGGGTAGTAGGGACGGACGGGCCAACGCGCGATCTATGGGCGTTTCCTCGTCGGCAAGGTGGTAGACGTGGGCGGACAAATTGTCCGCGGCATCCGGACAAACTGTCCATTTTGATTCCGCTCTTCCCTTCAATTCTTTGATTTCAAAAGAACTCCTCTCTGGCACGGGCCTTGCAGTGTCCCGGGCGGGAGGTTCGGCGACCTGGCGTCTGCATGGAGGGTGCAGGCGTATGGCTCCGAAGGGGTGGTTTTCGCCCGGCTCCCCATCACGAAAATCTTCGCACCGAGGGGTGCGTCGCGGAGGAGACCCAATGACTGCATCGACCGAGACCTATGCCGGACCCTATTCCGGTGGCATCCTCGACCGGGAGCGCATCATCGCCAAACCCGGCTTCAACCGCTGGCTTGTTCCGCCGGCAGCGCTCGCCATCCATCTCTGTATCGGCATGGCCTACGGTTTCAGCGTGTTCTGGCTGCCGCTATCCAAGGCCATCCCCGCGGCCGACCCGGCCTGCGCCGACCTGAACCTTCTGTCCGCGCTCTTCACCACGAGCTGCAACTGGCGCGTCGCCGATCTCGGCTGGATCTACACGCTGTTCTTCGTGCTGCTCGGCTGTTCCGCCGCCATCTGGGGCGGCTGGCTGGAACGCGTCGGCCCGCGCAAGGCCGGCTTCGTGTCGGCGTGCTGCTGGTGCGGCGGCATCGTCGTCGCGGCGATCGGCGTCATGACCCATCAGTTGTGGTTGATGTGGCTCGGCGCCGGCGTCATCGGTGGCGTCGGTCTCGGCCTCGGCTACATTTCCCCGGTCTCCACGCTGATCAAGTGGTTCCCGGATCGGCGCGGCATGGCGACCGGCATGGCGATCATGGGTTTCGGCGGTGGTGCGATGATCGGTGCGCCGCTCGCCAACCTGCTGATGAACGCCTTCAAGACGGATGTGAGCCCCGGCGTGTGGCAGACCTTCCTCGTCATGGCGGCGATCTACTTCTGCTTCATGATGGGCGGCGCATTCGGCTACCGCATTCCGCCGGCCGGCTGGCGCCCGGAAGGCTGGACGCCGCCGGCCTCCAAGTCGACCATGATCACCACCAAGCACGTGCACCTGCGCGATGCGCACAAGACCCAGCAGTTCTGGCTGATCTGGCTGGTGCTGTGCCTGAACGTGTCGGCCGGTATCGGCGTGATCGGCATGGCCTCGCCGATGTTGCAGGAAATCTTTGGCGGTCGTCTCATCGGTCAGCCGGAGTTGACCTTCAGCCAGCTCGGTACCGACCAGAAAGCTGCGATCGCGGCGATTGCCGCCGGCTTCACCGGCCTCCTGTCGCTGTTCAACATCGGCGGGCGCTTCTTCTGGGCGTCGCTCTCCGACAAGATCGGCCGCAAGAACACCTACTACACGTTCTTCGTGCTCGGCATTGCACTCTATGCCATTGCGCCGACCTTGGCCGATATGGGCAACAAGGCGCTCTTCGTGCTCGCCTTCGGCATCATCCTGTCGATGTATGGCGGCGGCTTCGCCACCATCCCGGCCTACCTCGCCGATATTTTCGGTACGCAGTTCGTCGGCGCCATCCACGGTCGCCTGCTGACGGCCTGGGCGACGGCGGGTATCGTCGGCCCGGTCGTGGTGAACTACATCCGCGAGGCACAGATCGCCGCCGGCGTCGAGCCGGGCCCGGCGCTCTATACCGGCACGATGTACATCCTGGCCGGCATGCTGGCGCTCGGCCTCGTTGCCAATGCGCTGGTGCGGCCGCTTGCCGACAAATGGTTCATGTCGGATGCGGAAGTCGCCTCGTTGCAGGCCAAGACCGCGGCTGCGAATGCCGGTCCGACCGGTTCCTTCGGCATCGGCACGGGCGGGCTGGATGCCAAGGCGGCGATGGCCTGGGCCGTTGTCGGTATCCCGCTGCTGTGGGGTATCTGGGTCACGCTGAAGAACACGGCCGCCCTGTTCTAGGCCTCCCGCGGGATGCGTAAAGCGAAAGCCTTGCGCGATCCTCCCAAGCGCGTCCATGCCGGCTGTCGTCGGCATGGACGTTCCTTTTTGCGGATGCGAATTGCGTCGGCTTTTTGGTGGCACCGCAACGTGAGAAAGGCTAACGTCCGGCACCGGAAGGGCCCGCGCCTGACGCGTCGCCCAGAAGGCGACGGAGCATCAGGATGACGCCAAGCGACCACCACCACATCGTCATCATCGGGGCGGGTTTCGGGGGGCTCGAGGCGGCGCGGAATCTCGCCAAAGGCGATGTCCGCATCACGGTCATCGACCGGCGCAACCACCATCTGTTCCAGCCGCTGCTCTACCAGGTCGCGACGGCGTCGCTCGCCACCTCGGAAATCGCCTGGCCGATCCGCTCGCTGCTGAGCCGCTTCGAGAATGTCACCACGCTGCTCGGCACCGTCACCGGCGTGAACACGCAGGCAAAAACCGTCTTACTGGATGACGCGCGCGCAATCGCCTACGACACGCTGATCATCGCCACCGGCGCGCGCCACGCCTATTTCGGCAATGACGCCTGGGAGCCCTACGCGCCCGGCCTCAAGACGCTGGAGGATGCGACGACCATCCGCCGCCGCATTCTTGCTGCCTTCGAACAGGCCGAATGGGAGCCCGATGCGGCCGAGCGTCGCCGCCTGTTGACCTTTGCCATCATCGGCGCCGGCCCGACCGGCGTCGAGCTCGCCGGCACCATTGCCGAACTCGCGCACGAGACGCTGCGCCGCGATTTCCGCAACATCGACACGCGGGAGGCGCGTGTCGTGCTGGTCGAGGCCGGCCCGCGCATCCTGGCGGGGTTCACCGAGGATCTCTCGGCCTATGCGGAAGGTGCGCTGACCCGGCTTGGCGTCGAGGTTCGCACCGGCAAGGCCGTGTCGCAATGCGGTGAGGCGGGTATCGAACTCGGCGAGGAGTTGCTGCCGGCCGCGACGATCCTCTGGGCGGCCGGCGTGGCGGCTTCACCTGCGGCCGAATGGCTGGGCGCACCGGCGGACAGGGCAGGGCGCGTTCTGGTCGCGCCGGATCTGACTGCCCCCGGCCATCCGGATGTCTTTGTCATCGGCGACACCGCCCATGTGCCGACGGCTGATGGCAAGATCGTGCCGGGAGTTGCGCCTGCGGCAAAGCAGGAGGGGCGCTACGTGGCGGATACGATCACCGCCCGCCTTGCCGGCAAACCAGCGCCAAAAGCCTTCGCTTATCGCAGCGACGGCAATCTCGCGACCATCGGCAAGCGCGCTGCCATCGTCGATCTCGGCTGGATCAAGCTGAAGGGGCGGCTTGCCTGGTGGACCTGGGGCATCGCCCATGTCTATTTCCTGATCGGCCTGCGCAACCGCCTCGCCGTTGCCATGAGCTGGTTGTGGATCTACCTGACCGGCCAGCGAAGTGCCCGGCTGATCACCCAGGCCGACGTGGCGAAACGCAGGCCAGAGGGTTGACGGGACGCTTGCCTCGCAACGGGTTTTCGTCGAAACCATTGCGCATCGGAAACAGGAGGATGACCCGGAATGACCGAATGGGGCAGGACCGGCAAGGACAGGATTGCGCTCGTGACGGGCGGCGGCACGGGCATTGGCCTGGCCATCGCGCGCGGTTTGAGCGCGGAGGGTTATGCGGTCGTCATCACCGGCCGCCGGGCGGCGGTGCTGGAAGAGGCGGCGGCAGGGATTTCCGGCGAGACCGGTAATCCGGTCAAGGCGATCACCTGCGATGTCGGTGATCCGGCACAGGTGGCAGCCGCCTTCGCGCAGGTGAAACGCGATTTCGGCCGGCTCGACGTGTTGGTCAACAATGCCGGTTCGAACGTTTCGCCAGCGCTTCTGGAAGACATTCCTTTCGAAGAGTGGACAAATGTTCTCGGCGCGAACCTGACCGGCGCCTTCCTCTGCACGCAGCAGGCGTTCAGGATCATGAAGGACCAGAGCCCGCGCGGCGGCCGCATCATCAACAACGGCTCGATCTCCGCCAGCGCGCCGCGACCGAACTCCGCGCCCTATACGGCGACGAAACACGCCATCACCGGCCTCACCAAGTCGACAGCGCTCGACGGGCGCAAATATGACATCGCCTGCGGCCAGATCGACATCGGCAATGCCGCGACGGACATGACCTCGAAGATGAATGCCGGCGTGCTTCAGGCCAATGGCGAGATCGCCCGCGAACCGACCATGCCGGTCAAGCACGTCGCCGATGCCGTGATCTACATGGCGAGCCTGCCGCTCGATGCCAATGTCCTGACGATGACCGTGATGGCAACGATGATGCCGTTCGTGGGGCGGGGGTAGGGTTACCGCCTCGGCTCGCCGCCTTCGGCATAGACCGTCTTCTGCTGGAACTTGAAGACATGGCCGCAGCGGCAGCGGATCATGTGTTTTTCGGGATATTTCGACGGCCGCTCGGTGAGGAAGCCGCGCGGCAGGGAATCGACGGTGAAATCCGGGTTCTTCCGCGTCGGCATGTCGTCTTCGGACACTTCGGCATAACCGGAATTGCCGCACATGGCGCATTCGAGCTTGCGCGAGTAGCGGTCACGGGCGGCCATGGGCGATTCCTTCGTCAGATGCGATTTGCCGTTAATAGGCATCGGTCCGTTCGGTTTCAATGGCCAAGCGTGGCAAGCAGGGTTTGAAGGACGGTGATAATGCGCCGGTGCTGGTGGGCATGGCGGGTGCGCACGTTGACGGCGGCGTAGACGGCTTGCGCGATCGGCTCCGCACCGGCGACCCGGCTTGCAGCCCCCGACCGCAGCAGGCGCTTCGCATCCGCAGCCATCACGAAGGCCGAGCCACCGAGTTTCTGCATCAGCGCGAGAATGGCGGTCGTTTCGCCGCTGGCGATCGGCGCGGTGGAGAGGTCCGGGTGCGCCTGCCTGTGCAGGCGGTCGAAGGCCGGAGAATAGACAGCCTGGATATAGTCTTCTGGCCTCACATCCTCGATGCGCGTCACCTTGTTGCTCACCATCTCGTAATGCACGTCGCCGATACGCTCGTAGTGCAGGTCCGGCAGGTAGTGCGGCGTGAAGAGGATGGCGAGGTCGAGGTCGCCGGCGCCGAGATCGCGGTTCATCTGGTTGGAATAATCGACCTCCAGATAGATCGAGGTGGCCGGCAGTTCCTTGCGCACCGCCGCCAGCCAGTCGCCGGCAAAGTGAGCGGCGAGGTCGTGCTGCAGGCCGATGCGCATGGAGCGCTCGTAGGCGCCGGCCGTCTCCACCGCGCGGGTGGCCTCATGCCATTGATGTTGCAGGGCTTTGGCATGATCGAGGAAGCGCAGGCCGGCGGCGGTCGGCTGCGTGCCACCCTTGTTGCGCGCGAAGAGTTTTCGCGCGAACGCCGCCTCCAGCGCATTGATGCGGTGGGTGACGGTCGATTGCGTGATGTTCAGCCGCTCCGCCGTGCGGTTGAAGTTCTTCGTTTCCATCAGGTCGAGGAATGTCTCAATCAGGATGATTTGCATGAATGCGCCGTATTTCGTGAGTGTTTGGCGCCAGTGTAATCGGCATTCTCGATTAATAAAGCGAATTCCGCAGCTTGCTGCCGGGCGTTTTGGTTGCCACAAATTCCCTGCAAAAAAGGGGAGAAAGAATGTCCGGACTGCCATCCCATGCGCGCGTCGTCATCATCGGCGGAGGTGCCGTCGGCGCGTCCGCGCTCTATCATCTGGCCAAGGCCGGCTGGACGGACTGCGTGCTCCTGGAAAAGAACGAGTTGACGGCCGGCTCCACCTGGCATGCCGCCGGCAACGTGCCGACCTTCTCGTCCTCCTGGTCGCTGATGAACATGCAGCGCTATTCCGCGTCGCTCTATCGCGAACTCGGCGATCTCGTCGACTACCCGATGAACTACCATGTCACGGGCTCCATCCGCCTCGGCCACTCGAGGGAGCGGTTGCAGGAGTTCAAGCGTGTCGTCGGCATGGGCCGCTACCAGGGCATGGATCTCGACATCCTCTCGCCCGATGAGATGCGCGGAAAATACCCCTTCCTTGAAACGCATGACCTGACCGGTGCGCTCTACGACCCCAATGACGGCGACATCGACCCGGCACAGTTGACGCAGGCGCTGGCCAAGGGCGCGCGTGACATGGGCGCAAAAATCTTCCGCTTCTGTCCCGCCACCGGCGTGCGCCGCGAGGGCGAAGAATGGGTGATTTCCACGCCGCAGGGCGACATCCGCTGCGAGAAGGTGGTCAATGCCGCCGGCTACTATGCCCGCGAGGTCGGCAAATGGTTCGGTCGCGACGTGCCGATGATGGTGATGAGCCATCAGTACATGCTGTTCGAGGAAATCCCGGAACTGGCCGCCTGGTCGCGCGAGGCCGGCCACAAGCTGCCGCTGCTGCGCGACGTCGACAGCTCCTATTACCTTCGCCAGGAAAAGACGGGCATGAACCTCGGTCCGTATGAGCGCAACTGCAAGGCGCATTGGGTAACGCCCGATGATCCGATGCCGGACGACTTTTCCTTCCAGCTTTTCCCGGACGATCTCGACCGCCTCGAATGGTATCTCAACGACGCCGTCGAGCGCGTGCCGATCCTTGGCACCGCCGGCCTGTCGCGCATGATCAATGGCCCCATTCCCTATGCGCCTGATGGTAACCCACTGATCGGCCCGATGCCCGGCGTGCCGAATGCCTTCGAGGCCTGCGTCTTCACCTTCGGTATCTGCCAGGCCGGCGGGGCAGGCAAGGTGCTGGCGGAGTGGGTGACGGAAGGCGAGACGGAATGGGACATGTGGTCCTGCGATCCGCGCCGCTACACGTCGTTTGCCGCCGACAAGGACTATTGCGTCGCCAAGGGCATGGAAATCTACGGCCACGAATATGCCATGCACTTTCCCAAACACGCCTGGCCGGCCGGGCGGGACATGAAACACTCGCCGATCCATGACCGCATGAAGGCGCTGGGCGCGCAGTTCAAGCCCTATAACGGCTGGGAGCGCGCCAACTGGTACGCCAAGCCTGGCGACGACACGTCGGAAGAATCGACCCAGACCTGGAACCGCGAAGGCCCCTGGCGGCCGCGCATCGAGGAGGAATGCCGTGCCGTCACCGAGGCCGCCGGCATTCTCGACCTGCCGGGTTTCTCGCGTTTCCGTGTGAAGGGTGAGGGGGCGACGGTTTGGCTTTCGTCGCTTATTACCGGCAAGGTGCCGAAGCCCGGCCGTATCGGGCTTGCCTATTTCTCCGACGACAAGGGCCGCATCGTCACGGAAATGTCGGTGATGATGCTGGACGAGGATTTCTTCTTCCTCATCACCGCCGCGACCGCCCAGTGGCATGATCTGGAGTGGCTGCAAAAGCACGCGCCCAAGGATGCCGCCTTCACCATCGACGATGTGACGGACAACTTCTCTTGCCAGATCCTCTCTGGCCCGACATCCCGCGCCATCCTCGCCGAGGTCACCGATGCGGATCTCCAGAAGGGCTGGCTGACGCATCAGAGCTGCCAGATCGCCGGCCGCTGGTGCCAGCTCGTGCGCGTTTCCTTCGCCGGCGAACTCGGCTGGGAAATCCATACGAAGGTCGAGGACACGAAGGCGATCTTCGATGCGGTCTGGGATGCAGGCCAGAAGCACGGCCTCAAGCCCTTCGGCATGGAAGCGCTCGACAGCCTGCGTATCGAGAAGGGCTATCGTGCCTGGAAGGGCGACCTTTCGACGGACTACACGATCCTGCAAGGCGGCCTCGACCGTTTCGTCGACTGGGCGAAGCCCGATTTCAAGGGCAAGGCGGCGCTGGAGCGCGAGAAACAGCAGGGCGTCACCAAGCGCTTCGTGACGCTGACGGTGGAGGCCGGCGACTGCGACGCGCCCTACATGTCGACGCTCTGGCACGCCGGCAAGGTGGTCGGCGAGACGACCTCCGGCAACTGGGGCTACCGCACCGGAAAATCCATCGCGCTCGGCATGCTGAAGGCCGACCTCGCCGTGCCCGGCACGGAAATCGAGGTGGAAATCTACGGCGACCGCTTCAAGGCGACCGTCCAGCCCGATGGACCGCTGTTCGACCCCAACAATGAAAGACTGCGTGCATGACGAAGCCCATTCCCTCCAAGGCGAGAGCCGTCATCATCGGCGGCGGCGTATCCGGTTGTTCGGTCGCCTATCATCTGGCCAAGCTCGGCTGGACGGATGTGGTGCTTCTGGAGCGCAAGCAGCTCACATCCGGCACGACGTGGCATGCGGCGGGTCTGATCGGGCAGTTGCGCGCCTCGCAGAACATGACGCGGCTCGCCAAATATTCCGCCGACCTCTACACCAAGCTCGAGGCCGAGACGGGCATCGGCACCGGCATGCGCCAGTGCGGTTCGATGACCGTGGCGCTCACCGAAGAGCGCAGGCAAGAGATCTACCGCCAGGCCTCGCTTGCCCGCGCCTTTGATGTCGATGTGCGCGAAATCACCGTCGATGAGGTGAAGGCGATGTATCCGCACCTCAACACGGCCGATGTGAAGGCCGCCGTGCACCTGCCGCTCGATGGCCAGTGCGACCCGGCCAATATCGCGATGGCTTTGGCCAAGGGCGCGCGGCAGAACGGCGCGACGGTGATCGAGAACGTCAAGGTGATCTCGGTTCTCACCAGGGACGGCCGGGTGACGGGCGTCACCTGCGAGCAGAACGGCGAGACCTTCACCATCGAGACCGACAACGTGGTTAACGCCGCCGGCATGTGGGGGCGTACGCTCGCCGACATGTCCGGCGTCACACTGCCGCTGCATGCCTGCGAGCATTTCTACATTGTTACGGAGCCGATCCCGAACCTGCAGCGACTGCCCGTGCTGCGCGTGCCGGACGAATGCACCTACTACAAGGAGGATGCCGGCAAGATGCTGATCGGCGCCTTCGAGTTGAAGGCCAAGCCCTGGGGCATGGACGGTATCTCAGAAGACTTCTGCTTCGACCAGTTGCCGGAGGATTTCGATCACTTCCAACCGATCCTGGAAAACGCCATCAATCGCATGCCGATGCTGGAAACGGCCGGCATCCACACCTTCTTCAACGGCCCGGAAAGTTTCACGCCGGACGATCGCTACTATCTCGGCGAGGCGCCGGAACTGAAGGGCTACTGGGTCGCCGCCGGCTACAATTCCATCGGCATCGTCTCCTCCGGTGGCGCTGGCATGGCGTTGGCGCAATGGATGAACGACGGCGAAGCGCCGTTCGATCTGTGGGAGGTCGATATCCGCCGCGCCCAGCCGTTCCAGAAGAACCGGACCTATCTGAAGGATCGTGTCTCCGAGACGCTCGGCCTGCTCTATGCCGACCACTTCCCCTATCGCCAGATGGCGACGGCCCGCGGCGTTCGCCGTTCGCCGCTGCATGAACACCTGAAGGTGCGCGGCGCGGTGTTTGGCGAAGTCGCAGGCTGGGAGCGCGCCAACTGGTTCGCCAACGAGGGGCAGGAGCGGGAATACCGCTATTCGTGGAAGCGGCAGAACTGGTTCGAGAACCAGAAACAGGAACACCTTGCGGTGCGCAACGGCGTCGGCCTGTTCGACATGACCTCCTTCGGCAAGATCCGCGTCGAGGGCCGCGATGCGCTCGCCTTCCTGCAACGCCTCTGCGCCAACCAGATGGACGTTGCACCCGGCAAGATCGTCTACACGCAGATGCTGAACCCGCGCGGCGGCATCGAGAGCGACCTGACGGTGACGCGGCTTTCGGAAACCGCCTTCTTCCTCGTCGTGCCGGGCGCGACGCTGCAGCGCGATCTCGCCTGGCTGCGCAAGCATCTGACGGACGAATTCGTCGTCATCACCGATGTCACGGCGGCCGAAAGCGTGCTTTGCGTCATGGGACCGAAGGCGCGTGATCTCATGCAGAAGGTGAGCCCCAACGACTTTTCCAATGCCGCCCATCCTTTCGCCTCGGCGCGGCAGATCGAGATCGGCATGGGTCTCGCCCGCGCCCACCGCGTCACCTATGTCGGCGAACTCGGTTGGGAGCTTTACGTCTCCACCGACCAGACGGCGCATGTCTTTGAAGCACTGGAGGAGGCCGGCGCGGATATCGGCCTGAAACTCTGCGGCCTGCACACGCTGGACAGTTGCCGCATCGAAAAGGCCTTCCGCCATTTCGGCCACGACATCACCGACGAGGACCATGTGCTGGAAGCCGGCCTCGGTTTTGCCGTGCGTACGAAGAAGGGCAATTTCATCGGCCGTGGTGCGGTGTTGCGCAAGGAGGAAGAAGGGCTGAAGCGCCGCATGGTGCAGTTCAAACTTGCCGATCCCGAGCCGCTGCTGTTCCACAACGAGGCCCTCGTGCGCGACGGCAGGATCGTGTCGACGATCACGTCGGGCAACTACGGCCACTATCTCGGCGGCGCCATCGGCCTGGGCTACGTGCCGTGCGAAGGCCAGAGCGAGGCGGATGTGCTGGCTTCCAGCTACGAGGTCGAGATTGCCGGCGTGCGGGTGAAGGCCGAGGCCTCATTGGCGCCGATGTATGATCCCAAGTCGGAAAGGGTACGCGCATGACCACGCTTGCCGAACGCCATCAGCGGTTTCACGACCTCCACCAGTCGGGTTGCTTCGTCATCCCGAATCCATGGGACATCGGCTCCGCCCGCATGATGGCGGCGTCCGGCGCCGTGGCGCTTGCCACCACCTCCGCCGGCTTTGCCTTCACGCTCGGCCGGCCGGATATGGGCCGCGTGACACGCGATGAGTCATTGAAGCACGCGGAAGACCTGGTGCGCGCAACGCCACTTCCGGTCTCCGGTGATTTCGAGAACGGGTTTGCTGATGCGCCGGAGGATGTTGCCGAAACCATCCGGCTCGCCGCCGAAGTCGGCCTGTCCGGCTGCTCGATCGAAGACACGCAGATGGTCGATGGCAACCCGGCCTATGGTTTCGATCTGGCCGTCGATCGCATCCGCGCCGCCGCCGATGCTGCCCGGTCACTCGGCCGTCCCTTCATTCTCTGCGCCCGCGCGGACGGCGTGATGAACGGCGTCTACGATCTCGATGAGGCCATCCGGCGCATCCAGGCCTTCGAGAAGGCGGGCGCCGACCTCGTCTATGTGCCCGTGCCGCCCGGCGCAGCGGAACTGAAGCGCGTGGTGCAATCCGTCGCAAAGCCGGTCAATGCGCTCGCCGCCGGGCCGCTACGTCAACTCACCGTGTCGCAACTGGCCGAAATCGGCGCGCGCCGCATCTCGCTCGGCTCGATGATCGCCCGCGTCACCCACGCGGCCATCGCCGAGCAGATGGAGGCCATCGTGAAGGATGGCAGTTTCGCCAAATTGTCCGCCGCTGCGTCGGGGGATCTCATCAACAAAATGCTTGCCGCGGGGGCGGGGGAGACGGACCATGAGTGAACAGGCAGTTTTGTCCCGGCGTTCCGGCGGCCGCGCTGCCCGCGTTGCCATGCGCGCAGCGCCCCTGGCGGAAAATGTCCGGCCGGTACGGCCGGGCCTGCCGGGTGGCCAGTACAAGCCGTTGACGGAGGCCGGTGTGCGCCGCATCCATGAAGCGGCCCTCGATGCGCTGGAAAATATCGGCCTCGCCAATGCGCCGAAATCCGGCGTGGAGATCATGACGGGGGCCGGCGCCATTCTCGGCGAAGACGGGCGGCTGCGCTTTCCGCGCGCGCTTGTGGAGGACATGCTGGCGCTCGCCGCGCGCGACATCACCCTCCATGGCCGCGATCCGAAATACGATCTCGAGCTGTCGGGCACGCGCGTCTATTACGGCACGGCGGGTGCAGCGGTGCATATCGTCGATGTCGAGAAGCGGGAGTACCGGGAATCGACGGCGAAGGACCTCTTCAACGCCTCCCAGCTCGTCCATCACCTCGACAACGTGCATTTCTTCCAACGCGCGATGGTCTGCCGCGACGTGCCCGACAATTTCCTGATGGATATCAACACGCTCTACGGTTGCTGTGCCGGCACCTCCAAGCATGTCGGCACCAGCTTCTCCGATCCTTCCCATGTGGCGGGTTGTTTCGACCTCATCCACATGATGGCCGGCGGCGAAGACAAATGGCGTGAACGGCCGTTCGTCTCGAATTCCAACTGCTTCGTCGTGCCGCCGATGAAGTTTGCCGAGGAAAGCTGCATCACCATGGAGGCCTGCATCAGGGCCGGCATGCCGATCCTGTTGCTGTCGGCGGGGCAGGCGGGGGCGACCGCGCCGGCGCCGCTCGCAACCGCCATCGTGCAGGCGGTCGCCGAGTGCCTTGCGGGCGTCGTCTATGTCAACGCCATGGCGCCCGGCCATCCGGCGATTTTCGGCACATGGCCCTTTGTCTCGGACCTGCGCACCGGTGCCATGTCGGGCGGCTCCGGCGAGCAGGCCCTGCTGACCGCCGGCTGCGCGCAGATGCACCAGTTCTACCGGCTTCCCGGCGGTGCCGCCGCCGGCATCGCGGATTCCAAGCTGCCCGATATGCAAGCCGGCTGGGAGCAGGCGATCTCCAATGTCATGGCGGGGCTTTCCGGCCTCAACATGGTCTATGAGGCGGTCGGCATGCATGCCTCGCTGCTCGGGTTCTGCCTGGAAAGCCTCGTGCTTGGCGACGACCTGCTCGGACAGGTCCAGCGCTGCGTGCGCGGCATCGACGTGACGGAGGATTCGGTCTCGCTGGAGACGATGCGCTCGGTCTGCCTTGACGGTCCGGGCCACTATCTCGGTGATCCGCAGACGCTCTCGCTGATGCAGACGGAATATGTCTATCCCGCCGTTGCCGACCGCACGAGCCCGAAGGAATGGGCGGAGATCGGCCGGCCCGACCTCGTGCAGAAAGCGATCGAACGTAAGAACCGCATCCTCGCCGAAGCCGGCGGCCCGCTCTTCGACTTTGCGACGGACCAGGCGGTGCGGGAGAAGTTCAGGATCTATTTCTGACCCGTTCGATAGTGATTCAACGGGCGGCTCTAACCGTTTGGTAATGCGATGGTTTTCGCATCCATGCTAGCCGCCGCGGCGGTCGAAATGGGTGCGGAGCGAGACATGCGTCTGTACGGTCGCGATGCCGGGCGTCGTTGCGATCTGCCGGCGCACGGTGTCGAGTTCGGCATTCGAGGCGCATTCCACGAGTAGCATGAGGTCCGTCTGCCCGGCGAGCGACCAGCAGGTCACGATATTCGGAATGCCGGTAAGATGCGGCACGATATGGTCGCAGTTGCGGCCTTGCTGGAAGCCGATGGCGATCAGCGCCTCCACGCCCGGCCGCTCCTTGTCGATGCCGAGCCGCACCGTATAACCGGCAATCACGCCTCTGGCCTCCAGCCGTCGGATGCGCTCATGCACGGCGCTGCGGGAGAGCGCGGTATGGCGTGCAAGCTCCACCAGGCTCTGGCGAGCATCGGCCCGAAGGGCCGCCAGCAGCAGCCTGTCCTTTTCGTCCAGTTCGTTCATCCGGTGTTTCCTCCCTTCTTTCGGACGATTGTCCGGCCATCCGTCACCTTGCTGCGCGAAACCGGACAAGAAAGCAACTATTTGTCGGTCATCGTTTCAAGGAGAGACCGATGCCGACCATACCGGAAAATGCCGTCCTGATCCCGATCGACATGCAGCGCGCCTTCGATGCAGCGCCCTGGCCGCAGCGCTGGAACGACCGGCTGGATGAAAACGGTCTCGCTCTGCTTTCCGCCTGGCGGGGTGCCGGGCGCCCGATCATCCACGTCCGCCACGACAGCGTCGAGCCGGGCTCGACCCTGCGGCCAGACGCATCGGGCAACGCGCTTCGGCCCGGCTTCGCGCCGCTGGCCGGCGAACCGCTGGTGACGAAAAGCGTCAATGCCGCCTTCATCGGCACGGACCTCGATCTGCGCCTGCGCCGCCTCGGCGCCGAGACGGTGGTGTTGTTCGGCATCTCGACGGATATGTGCGTCTCGACCAGCGTGCGCGTCGGCGCCAATATGGGCTACCACGTCATTCTGGTCGAAGATGCTTGCGACTGCTTCAACCTGCCGGACGGCGAGGGCGGCACGATCCCTGCAAGGGATATCCACCGCGCGCATGTTGCAACGCTCCGGCACGAATTTGCCACAGTACTCAGGACGGCAGAGCTTGTCGCGGCTGTCTAACGGGTGACCGCCCGCACATCGCGTGCGCCGAAATCCCATTCGGGAGTCGTGACAGGGTTGAGATCGCTGCCGGGGAAGACGGCGAAGGTGCTGAAGGGCTGGCTTTCGCCCGGCAGCACGCGCAACACGATCAGCGCGCTGTCGCGGCCGACCTCCCGGCACGTCCCGCTCGGGCAATCGGAGAGCACGACATCGAGCCGGAAGGATTGCATGGGCGACGTGCCCTTGTTGGCGATGCGGCCGGTCACGCGAAAACTTGTCTTCGTCTGGCCGGCAGCCGCCTGCATCTCCGAAAGCTCGACCGTGTCTTCCGTGAGGGCCGGTACCGCGGGGGTTGGCGTCACGGCCTCGCCGGAGGGCGCGCGTTCATCGACGAACCAGATGAGAAGGGCGCTCGCAAGGCCAAGGGCCACCACGATGGTGAGGGCCGGCTCGACCCAGCTCTGAAAGCGCCGGAAACGCAATGCGAGATACAGAATTGCCGCCGCCGCGACTGCAAATGCCCAGATCATTCAGGTCCTCCTGAATATGCTATAGCCTGCGCGACGAGCGGCCGGAAGGTCAGACGCTTCACTTTGGCTTGAGACTGATCCAGTAGGCACCGTCGAAGGGTACGGCGGCGAAGCGTTCGTTGATTTCCTTCAATGTCTGGTCGGGATCGACATCGGCAAAGATCTCCGGCCGCAGCCAGTGCGCGAAGGCTTCGGCGGCAAGGATGTTGAGCGGCACGGCATTGAAGAAGTTCCAGAGGCCGTAGACACGCTTCTCCTTCACAGCCTTGAGGTTTGCGAGGAACGGGCTGGTGACGGCACGGGCCAGCGTCTCGCGCGCTTCGTTGGGATCGACGCCGGGGCCAATCGAGAACGAGCTGTAGGTGCCGCCCGGTGAGGCGGTGGCGATATAGGCGTCGGGATCGGCCGCGACGATGAATTCCGCATTGACGATACCGCCTTGCGCCGGCAGGCTTTCGGCAATGCTGCGGCTGCCAGTGATGGCGATGAAGGCGCCGAAGCCGCCGGTGCCATAGGCATAGCAGCACTTTTCCGGGTTCGGGAACGCATCCATCAGCACGGTCGGGCCGGGTTCGGGATGCTGGACAACACGATCGCGGATACGTTTGACACGCGCCTCGTAGAAGTCGGCAAAAGCGTTCGCCTGCTCCTCCCGGTTCAGCACCTGGCCGAGAAGCCGCATATTGCCGGCGGTGTTGTTCAGCGCGTCGCTGTTGAAATCGACGACGAAGACCGGAACGCCGCTTTGCTCCAGATAGGTGATGGCCTGCTTGCCGAGTTCGGTGTCGGCCTGCCAGTTGGCGAGGATGGCAAGATCCGCCTTCAGCGAGAGCACGGTTTCGAAGGACATGGTGATGCCATCCCCGATGATCGGCACGTCTGCGATCTTCGGGAACTTGTCCTTGAAGCGGGCATAGATTTCCGGATTGTCGCCCTTCATGTCACCCGCCCAGCCGGCAAGCAGGCTTACCGGGTCGGGGTGGATCAGCGAAAGCGCGACGAGATTGAAGCCGCTGCCGAGCAGGATGGCCTTCGGTTCCGCCGGGATGGTGACCTCGCGGCCGAGCGCATCCGTCACGGTCAGCGGGTATTGCACCTCGGCGCGGACGGGGAAGGTAGCCCACAGCAGGACGGCAGCGAGGAAGGTGAAGAGGCGCAGGATCATTGTTTTCTCAGTTCCGGAAGGGCGCAGAGTTCGCCGCAGCCCGGGATGCCGGGCAGCATATAGCGCAGGCAGCAGACCTTGCGGCGACAGTGGACGGCACCGGCCTCCAATTCGTGGCGCAGGCAGCCGTGGAAGGGATTGCGGCTGCCGTTCGCGAGCAGCGGGCAATCGAAAAGCGGGCGCGACGGCCAGTGGTCTTCGCCCTCGGGCGGTGCCTGGTCGGTCGTGTTGAAGGCGTAGTCGATGTAGACGGCGGCGTTGTTCCAGGCAAGTTTTGGCGCGATGCCGGATTTTTCTTTGAGCAGCGCGATAGCGCGGGAAAGGTGGCAATCGACCAGCGGCGTGATGAGATCGACAAGATCCTTGCCATCGCTCCAGTCACCCTCATGCGGCAGGCCGAAGGCGCGCGGCAGGCCGTCCTCGCCGATGGCGATGGTCATCTCGTCGAAGGCGATCGGCAGCGTCATTTCCGCCCGTCGCGCCACGACATAGGGGATCGTCAGCGCCGAAAAATAATACAGCGACCAGAAGGAGGCCGCCGCCCGCCGGTCGGCATTGCCGTGGCTTGCCGCATAGCGGTCGAGCGTTTCGGCAAAGCCGTCTCCGGCCAGGAAATCGCCAAGTGGGATGGCGCCCTCGAGGTCCGACGAGAGCATCATCTTCTCGCCGCACCAAGCATGTTCACCGGTAAAGACCGCCTTCAGACCGTTGGGCCTGAAAGCGGTCTCACCGTCCTGGGAGGATTGGATCGTCAAGGGCTTACCATGAGTATTTCAAGCTGCCGATAACCGTGCGGCCCTGGTCACGGTAGCAATAGCCGGCCGAGCATACGGAGTCGCGGCGGTTGAAGAGGTTCGTCGCGTTCACTTGAAGCTTCAAACCTTCGAAGTCCTTGTTGATCGCGGCGAAATCGTAGGAGATCGACGCATCGACGAGGGCGCGCGAGCTGTTCGTGGTCGTGTTTTTGTCGTCGCCATAGCTCGAACCCAGGAAACGCACGCCCGCGCCGACGCCGAGACCGGCCAAGGCGCCGTCTTCCGGCATGGCGTAATGCGCCCAAAGCGACGCCATGTGGTTTGGCACGGAAGAGACTTCTTTTCCGACGGTGCCGGTCGGACCATCGAGGATTTCGGTCTTGGTATAGGTGTAGGACGCGATCAGCGACAGGCCGTTGTCCAAGGAGGTGTTTGCCTCGAACTCGAAGCCGCGCGAGCGGATTTCGCCGCGCTGGACCTGCGCATTGGTGACGGTGCCGTCGGGGAGTGTCACGACCTCATAATACAGGCTGTTCTTCTGATCGATATTGAAGAGGGCGGCCGTCAGCAGCGTGTTGCTGTTCGGCAGCAGGTATTTCACACCGATTTCCTGCTGTTCGCTTTCCGTCGGCTTGAAGGGATCGCGGGTTTCGACGTCGACACCGCCATTCGGCGAAAATGCGGTCGAGTAGCTGGCATAGGGCGTGATGCCCCATTGCGTTTCATAGGTCACGCCGGCGCGCCAGGTGAAGTCGCGGTCCCTTTGCTTGGTCGTGCCCACGGTGCCGGAGGTCAGGTCGGTATCGTCGGTATCGGTCGATACCCAGTCGTAACGGCCGCCAAGCGTCAGCGTAAGCGCGTCGTAGCGAATCTGATCCTGAAGATAGAGGCCGGTGATGATCTGGTCCTGTACGGTCTTCGTCTGGAAGGCGATCGGCCCAACCGGACGCCCCGCCGTGGGATTGTCGGTGTCGATCGGCGGCGTAGAGCCGTAGCCGTTGAGTGACTTCCAGTAGATCTTGGTCAGATCGATACCGCCGAGCAACGTGTGCTCAAACGCACCTGTCTCGAATTTCGCCTCGAGCTGATTGTCGATCGTGTAGGTGTTCAGCCATTCTTCATAGGTGCCTGCCGTGCCTTCGAGAAGGGTCGGATCGTCTTCGTTGCGCTCGGATGCGAACGCCCAGTCGGCGTCGATATTGAGCCACGATGCACGGGCGTTCTGGCGGAAGACGAAGACGTCGTTCAGGCGGTGCTCGAACTCGTAGCCGATACGGCCCTGGTCCTGGATGGCATCGTTGAAGGCCGGATTGCCCGCGAAGATGTCGGTGACCTTGCCGGCCGCACCGTCGAAGAAGTAAGCCGCCGTGCCACCGGTCTCGGTGCGGGAATATTCGCCGAGAATGGTGAGCTTCGTGTCTTCGTCCGGCTTCCACGTAAAGGCTGGCGCAATATAGGCGCGGTTATCCGGAACGCCGACCTGTTCGGTGTCCGACTCACGAAGCAGACCGGTCAGGCGATAGTAGAACGGGTCTTCCTCGTTGACCGGGCCGGAGAAATCGAACTGGCCCTGGTAACGATCGTGGCTGCCATACTGCACCTCGACTTCGCGCAAGGCCTCTTCCGTCGGGCGCTTGCTGATGAGGTTGTAGAGGCCGCCGGCGCCGGCAGGACCGTAAAGTGCCGAGGACGGGCCGCGCAGGATCGAGACACCTTCAAGGCCGTAGGGCTCCGTCTTGAACAGTGACGAGCCGAAGCCGGGCTGGCGCAGGTTATCGCGATAGACACTGTTATAGGTAACGTCGAAACCGCGCAGGGTGAAGCTGTCAAAGCGCGGGTCGAAGCCGTAGCCGCCGACACGCGTGCCTGGCGTATAGGCGATGGTTTCCAGCAATGTCTGTGGATTGCGGTCTTCCAGCTGCTGCTTGGTGACCGAGGAAATCGATTGCGGATTCTGGATGAAGGGTGTGTCGGTTTTGGAGCCCGTGGCGCTGCTCTTGCCGACATACCCGTCGGCCGTGATCACGCCGCCGCTGCCGCCGTTGATGACGATCTCTTCGAGAACGGTCGCGCCGCTTTCCGCCGTGGTTGCTGCCTGATCCTGCGCCATGGCGACGGTGGTGAGTGTAAGGAGCGAGGTGCCGGCGAGGGCCAGGCGAGACATCGTGCGGAAACGAGTGGGCATGCGGATCACTTTCTGACGGACAATCAATAATATGATTGTTTTCATCAGGATTAAGGATGGCCGCAAGGAATTATATGACTCAAGTACTCATGTTTAAGTCCGTGTTGCGCGATTGCAACACGGACTGTGGATGATCTGCACTCAGAAGGCGAGGCTGCCGGCCATGAATGCAAGCACAACGAAAATGAAGAAGATGATGAGGGCGATCGAGAAAAGAACCTTGGCGATGGTGGCCGTCGCGGCAGACACGCCGGAGAATCCCAGGAAGCCGGCGATCAGCGAGATAACAAGAAAAATCAGTGCCCATTTCAGCATGGCGATGCCTCCGATGATATCGGAGGAAGACGCGCGACGGGTGAAATTGTTCCGAAAAACGGCAACCTCCCGGGGCGCGGAGAACACCCTGGGAGAGACCGCCTTGGGCGGCGGACGGCTGTTCGTCAGCCGTGGTTGATCATGACGTGGCGCACGGCGGTGTAGTCTTCCAGCGCGTAGATCGACATGTCCTTGCCATAGCCGGACTGCTTGACGCCGCCATGCGGCATCTCGGTCGTCAGCATGAAATGCGTGTTGATCCAGGTGCAGCCATATTGCAGCCGGGCTGCCGCCTTCATCGCCTTGCCGATATCCTTCGTCCAGACGGAGGAGGCGAGGCCGTAGTCGCTATCGTTCGCCCAGGTGATCGCCTGCTCGGCCTCGGAAAAGCGGGTGACCGAGACGACGGGGCCGAAGACCTCGCGGCGCACGATCTCGTCGTCCTGCGTGGCGCCGGCCACCACCGTCGGCTGGAAGAAGTAACCGTCGTCGCTGCCGGCGCGGCCGCCCGTGGTGATCTCGATATGCTTCACCTCGGCGGCGCGCTCGACGAAGCTCGCGACACGGTCGCGCTGGCGCTTGGAAATCAGCGGGCCGATCTCGTTTTGCGAGTCGTCCGGGTCGTTGTACTTGATGGTCGAGACGGCGGCGGAGAGGTCGGCGACGAGTTTTTCGTAGATGCCATCCTGCGCGTAGATGCGGCAGGCAGCGGTGCAGTCCTGGCCGGCATTGTAATAGCCGAAAGCGCGGATGCCCGCGACGACGGCGTCGATGTCGGCATCGTCGAAGACGACGACGGGGGCCTTGCCGCCGAGTTCCAGATGCGTGCGCTTGACGGTTTTTGCAGCGGCGGCCAGCACCTTCTTGCCGGTCGCGATGTCGCCGGTGATCGACACCATGTTGATCTTCGGATGGTTGATCAGCGTGTTGCCGACCGTCTCGCCGCGGCCGAGCACGATGTTGACGACGCCCTCCGGCAGGATATCGGCCAGAAGCTTGGCCATCTTCAGCGCCGTCAGCGGCGTCTGTTCGGACGGCTTGAAAACGACGGTGTTGCCGCCGGCAATGGCCGGCGCCAGCTTCCAGGCCATCATCATCAGTGGGTAGTTCCACGGCGCAATCGAACCGACGATGCCGATCGGGTCACGGCGGACCATCGAGGTGAAACCGGGCAGGTATTCGGCGGCGACCGGCGCCTGCAATGTGCGGATCGCGCCGGCGAAGAAGCGCCAGCAATCGACGATGGCCGGCAGTTCGTCATTGCGCGCCGCGTTGATCGGCTTGCCGCAGTTCAGCGATTCCAGCGCCGCAAAGGCATCGGCGTCCTTCTCGATGGCATCGGCGATCCGCAGGAGGTAGCCGGAGCGTTCGGCAGGCGTGGTTGTCGCCCAGGAGACGAAAGCCTTTTCGGCGGCGTCCACGGCGGCGTCGATCTGCGCGTAGGAGGCCTCCGGCAGATCGACGATCTTGCCGCCGGTCTTCGGGTTCAGGATGTGCTCTTCCATCTCGGTGCCGGCTTCGAAGCGTGCGCCGATCAGCATCTGGGTGTCCATCGTGGTTCTCCCTATCGTTGGTTCATTTGCCGGCGCCGGCGACCTGGTCGCCGTCGCGGGTGAGGTAGTAGGCGCCGAGGATCGGCAGGAAGGTGAGGAGCACGACCACCATGGCGACGACATTCGTCACCGGGCGCTGGCGTGGGCGCACAAGCTCTTCGAGCATCCAGATCGGCAGGGTCGATTGCTGGCCGGCGGTGAAGGTCGTCACGATCACCTCGTCGAAGGACAGCGCGAAAGCGAGCATGCCGCCGGCGAGCAATGCGGTGCCGATGTTCGGCAGGATGATGTAGCGGAAGGTCTGGAAACTGTCGGCGCCGAGATCCATCGACGCCTCGATCAGCGAACCCGAAACGCGGCGGAAGCGGGCGACGGCGTTGTTGTAGACGACCACCACGCAGAAGGTCGCGTGGCCGAGCACGATCGTCCAGAACGAGAAGGGGATTTCCGCAAACGAGAAGGCGGAGCGCAGCGCAATGCCGGTGATGATGCCGGGCAGCGCGATCGGCAGGATGACCAGCAGCGAGATCGTCTCGCGGCCGAAGAATTTCGTGCGGCTCACGGCGGCGGCGCAGAGCGTGCCGAGCACCAGGGCAATGGCCGTCGAGATAGCTGCGACGCGCACGGAAAGGCCCATCGCAGCCCAGACATCCGGCCGGTTCCAGGTGACGGCGAACCATTGCAGCGTGTAGCCCGGCGGCGGGAACTGGTAGCTCTTCTCCTCCGTCGTGAAGGCGTAGAGGAAGATCAAGAGGATCGGCAGGTGCAGGAAAGCGAGGCCGGCACCGGCGGCGATCTTCAGACCAAGGGGGGCGGAGGTGTTCTTGTCAGAGCGCATCGAAGGCTCCCTGTCGCTTGGCCATCCAGAGATAGAGGCCCATGATGACGATCGGCACGACGGTGAAGGCGGCGGCGAGCGGGATGTTGCCGGCCGTTCCCTGCTGGGCATAGACCGCCTGGCCGATGAACAGCCGTGACGAGCCGATGATCTGCGGGATGATGTAATCGCCGAGCGTCAGTGAGAAGGTGAAGATCGAGCCGGCGATGATGCCGGGCAGGGCCAGTGGAAACAGCACGTAGCGAAACGTCTGTGCCGGGTTGCCGCCGAGATCGGCCGATGCCTCGATCAGGTTGCCCTGCACGCGCTCCAGGGCTGCCTGGATCGGCAGGATCATGAAGGGCATCCAGACATAGATGAAGACGATGAAGGTGCCGGTATAACTGATCGACAGCGACGAGCCGCCGACGACTGGAAGCGAAAGCCAGGCTTCGAGCAGCCAGAGCAGGTTGAGCTTGGCGAGCGCCCAGGTGATAATTCCTTCCTTGGCGAGGATCAGTTTCCAGGCATAGACCTTGACTAGATAGCTCGACCACAGCGGCAGCATGACGCCGAGATAGAAGATGACCTTCCACTTTCCCTTCGCATAGCGCGCCGCGTAGTAGGCGATCGGGAAGGCGATGATGGCCGAGGCGAGCGTCACCAGCGCGGCCATGACGACGGTACGCAGGATGATGTCGAAGTTCGACGGGATGAGCAGTTGCCGGTAGGTGGCGAGCGTGAACTCGTAGTTGATCAGCCCGGAAAAGTCGTCGATCGAGAAGAAGCTCTGCAAGAGCAGCGCAAAGAGTGAGCCGAGATAGATGACGCCGAGCCAGAGCAGTGGCGGCGTCAGCATCAGCAAGAGCAGGATCTTCGGGTTGCGCCAGAAGAAATCCGAAAGCCGTCCGGAGGCACCTTCGCGGCGCGCGAGGATGGAGGTGTCGACCACGGCGCTCATGGGGTGGCGTCCATCTGGTGCAGGTCTTCGGCCAGGAAGGAGAGGGTGACCGTCTCGCCCTGCGCCGGCACGGCAAGCGAGGCAGGCACCATGGCGGCGACGCGCGCACCGGCCGCCTCCACCGTCACGCGGTTCGCCGCGCCGAGGAAGCTGGTCGCGACCACCCGACCGGAAAACGGCTTGCGGCCCGGGCCCTCGCCGAGCGTGATATCCTCCGGCCGCAGGCTGGCATGGCTGTTGCCGAAGCCGAGGCTTGCCACGAAGTCCGGCGGTAGCACATTGGAGGAGCCGACGAAATCGGCGACGAAGCGAGTCTTCGGCCGCTTGTAGACCTCCTCCGGCGTGCCGAGCTGCTGGATCTTGCCGTCATTGAAGACCGCGATGCGATCGGCCATCGACAGCGCCTCGCCCTGGTCATGCGTGACGAAGATGAAGGTGATGCCGAGCGACTTCTGCAGCGATTTTAGCTCTTCCTGCATCTGTTCGCGCAGTTTCAGGTCGAGCGCGCCAAGCGGCTCGTCGAGCAGCAAGACACGGGGGCGGTTGACGAGCGCCCGGGCGAGCGCCACGCGCTGCCGCTGGCCGCCGGAAAGCTGGCCGGGCCGGCGCGTGCCGTAGCCGGGCAGTTTGACCATGGCGAGCGCCTCTTCCGCCGCCTTCAGGCGCTCCGCCTTGCCGACACCCTTGACCATCAACCCGTAGGCGACGTTTTCGAGGATCGAGAGATGCGGGAAGAGGGCGTAATCCTGGAACACCGTGTTGACGTTGCGCCGATAGGGCGGCACGCCCTCCGCCGTCTCGCCAAAGATTTCGATATGGCCGGATGTCGGCTGCTCGAAACCGGCCATCAGGCGCAGGCACGTCGTCTTGCCGGAACCTGACGGCCCGAGCATCGCGAAGAACTCGCCCTCGGCAATGGCGAGATCCACGCTGTCGACGGCGCGCACGGCGCCGAAATGGCGGGAGACTTGCTGGAACAGGACGGCGGTCATGGGGGCTCCGGGATTGTCTTGGACGAGGGACGAAACGCCCATCGCAAAGGGATCAAAGGCTGGGAAACGGCGCGTCTATCCGATCTCCCCCCTTGTGGGGGAGATGCCCGGCAGGGCAGAGGGGGGTGCCCACCCGCTCCATAAGATTTTGCCGCTTTGCGGCCACCCCCCTCTGTCACCTTCGGTGACATCTCCCCCACAAGGGGGGAGATCGGTTGGTGTACGCGGCGCCGTTCTAAGTTACCGCCCGCCGATCACGCCGATATAGTCGGAAACCCAGCGGTGATAGGGCACGCATTCGCCCTGGCTTTCGCATTTCGAGACCGGCGTGCGCCAGAAGTTGATCTTCTCGAAGTTGTCGAAGCCGTTGGTCTTGCAGCCTTCGTCGGTCAGCAGCGCATTGCCCTTGCAGGCCGCCGGAACCGAGGGAACCGCGCCGAACCAGGCGGCCGCGTCACCCTGCACCTTGGCGGAGAGCGAATGTTCCATCCACATATAGGCGCAGTTCGGATGCTGGCTTTCGGCATGCAGCATGGTCGTGTCCGACCAGCCGGTGACGCCTTCTTCCGGGAAGGTCGAGGCGATCTTCTGCTTTTCCGCCTGCATCAGGTTGACCTGGAACGGCCAGGAGCCCGATGCCACGACGCCTTCGTTCTTGAAGTCGTCGATCTGGATCATCGCATCGTGCCAGTAGCGGCCGACCAGCGTGCGCTGGACGCGCAGCAGGTCGAGGGCGGCCTTGTACTGGTCTTCGTTGAGTTCATAGGGGTTCTTGATGCCGAGGTCCGGCTTGTGCGCCATCAGATATTGCGCGGCGTCGGCAATGTGGATCGGGCCGTCATAGGCCTGCACGCGGCCCTTGTTGGATTTGCCGTCCGGCAGCGTCATTTCCTCGAAGACGACGTTCCAGCTCTTCGGCGCCTCGTCCTTGAAGGCGTCGGTGTTGTACATCAGCACGTTCGGGCCCCAGAGGTAGGGCGTGCCGTAGTGAACGCCGTTCACCGTGTTCCAGGGCGCATTCTGCAGCCGCTCGTCGACGGTCTTCCAGCTCGGGATGAGGTCGGTGTTGATCGGCTGGACGCGCTTGCCGGCAACGAGGCGGAGCGATGCGTCGCCCGAGGCAGTGACGAGGTCGAAGCCGCCTTCGTTCATCAGCGCGACCATTTCGTCGGACGTTGCCGCGGTCTTCACGGAAACCTTGCAGCTCGTCTTCTTTTCGAATTCGGTGACCCAGTCGTAGTTCTTGTCCGTCTCGCCGCGCTCGATATAGCCGGCCCAGGCGACGATCGAAACCTCGCCTTCGCCGGGGCCAAGTTCCTTCAGGGGCTCCTGCGCGAGGGCGGATGCGGTGAAGGCGAGCGAAAGGGTAAGCGCGGTGCAGCAATGCAGAAGTCGCTTCATGACAGTCTCCCGGTGTGATCCGCTTGGTGCGGTATTGTTCCCGGGAGAAAAGGTGCCGCGATTTCGCCGCTTTCGCAAATTCATTAATCAGAATGTCGCTATCGGAAATTCCGAAATCGACATGATTTACGGTCTTGAGATTTGCTGGCGGACGACTTGTACGAGGCCGTCGGCATCCGAAAGCTGCCGGATTTCGAAGCCGCAACGCTGGAAGCACGCCAGACTCACGGAATTGTCCGGATCTATACGCGCATCGAGGATCAGATAGGCCTTTCCAGGTCCCGCTAGGAATGCTGAAAGCACGGCTGTTCCCATGCCACGGCCTCGCAGATCGGGTCGCACGGCGAGTTCGATATACCCAAGCTCACCATCCCTATCGACTTGGATCTCGGCTATGGCTTCGTTGGACCGATAGGCCATCCAGCACCGTGCCGTGTCCCCGTTTGTCACATAGGCGAACCACGTGTCGTCGGGAAAGGAAAGGCGATTTGACAGTTCCTTGTCGTCGAACCACCGACGGAGCGTCAAAAGGTTGTCGTGCGTGAAGGGAAGGAAATCGACTTGCATTGATTATCGTCCCCGCCCACTCCTGAGCGCCTCTGCCAGCCCCACGAAATCGCGCGCCGCCTGCGGCAGGCTGGAGCCCTTGCGCCAGACCATGCCGACCTGCACGACCGGCAGCGCGCCGGAGACGTCGCGGCTCTCGATGCGGTCGCCTTCCAGCGACCAGGGGCGGTAGACGAGGTCGGGCAAGAGCGCGATGCCGGCGCCGGTGGCGACGAGGCTGCGCACCGCTTCCACCGAGCGGGTGCGGAAGGCGACGTGGGGGCGGGCGCCGAGGGCCGAGAGCAGCTTTCCGGTATTCTCCTCGATTTCGTCGACGGTCAGCATGATCAGCGGTTCCTTGGCGATATCGCTGACGGAAATGATATCGGCGGAGACGAGGGGATGGCCGATCGGCAGCCAGAGCCGATAGGGTGAAGTCTCGATGATTTCCGCCTGCAGCGCCATGCGGTCGCGCAGGTTGGAGATGACCATGACGGCGACGTCGAGTTCGCCGCCGACCAGGAGGTGTTCGAGATAGGATCCGTTGTCCTCGATGGCGCTGACATCGATGCCCGGAAAGGCGCGGCGGTAGCGCGACAGCAGGTCGGACAGCACGTAACCGGCAACGAGCGAGGTGACGCCGAGATTGAGCTGGCCCTTTTCCGCCGTGCGACTGTCGGAGAAGGAGCGGCGGGCATCCGAGACATCGGCGAGGATCTTTGTTGCGTGACGCAGGAACTGGTGGCCATTGTGCGTCGTCGTCAGGCCGCGCGGGTGGCGATCGAAGAGGGCGACGCCGAGATCCGATTCGAGCTCCTTGATCGCCTCGGTGATCGAGGACTGCGAGATCGACAGGTTCTGCGCGGCCCGCGTTACCGAGCCTTGCTCCGCGACGGCGACGAAATATTGCAATTGCCGGAAGGTGAATGCCATGGCGGCAGTTAATATGGCCGGCTCGGGAGAGGCAAGCGGCGAAAATTCCTTGGGAAAGCCGCGGACGAGACAGGCGTTGTGACACGGCCTTGTTATGATGGCAGCAACCGACGAGGAGCCGCCATGACCGAACGCCCCATGCCGACCGAGCAAGGCATTCTGGCCTTCCACAAGCGTTGCGAGGATTTTTATCCTGCCGATGCGGTGGATGCCGATATCACCCAGCAGCGTGCCTGGTACGATGCGCTGTGCGCCGCTTTCGATGCACCACCGCCGGCGGGCATGGTCAAGGAGGATGACTTGGTGGCGGAGCGCATTCCGGTGCGCCGCTACCGACCGGCGACCGTGACGACGGCGACGCGGCTGTTCTATATTCATGGCGGCGGTTTTGTTGTGGGATCGCTCGATAGCCATGACGCGATCTGTGCCGAGATTGCCGAGGCGGCGGGTGCCGAACTCGTTTCCGTCGACTACCGGCTTTCCCCGGAGCATGTCTGGCCTGCCGCGTTTGATGATTGCTGGGCGGTGCTGATCGATCTTCTGCTGGAGCCGCATCCGGTTGTCGTGATCGGCGATAGTGCGGGTGGCAACCTTGCGGCCGGCATCGTGCTGAAGGCGCGGGACGAGGGGCTGAAAGGCATTGTCGGGCAGGCGCTGATCTATCCGGGCCTTGGCGGTGATCTTGTCTCCGGCTCCTATCAGGACATGGCGGAGGCGCCGGGGCTTTCGACGGCGGATGTTGCCTATTATCGTGAGATCTACCAGGCGCCGGAGGATGCGGTGCATGCCTTTCCGCTGCAATCGAAAAACCTGGCCGGATTGCCGCCAGCCTTCATCACCGGTGCCTATTTCGACCCGCTGCGCGACGATGCACGGGCCTATGCCGCCCGGCTGATCCTTTCCGGCGTACCGGTAGAGTACCGCGAGGAGAAGCAGATGATTCACGCATGGTTGCGCGCGCGCTTCATGAGCGAGGGTGCAAGGGTGGGGTTTACTGCGTTGTGTGATGCCGTGCGCCGGATGGCGAACCCATGAGCGGCGTGACCGATCTGGACGACCTGCTGGCGACCATGCAGCCCGCGCTGGTCGAGGGCGTTTTCGTCTATGCCAGCGTGCCGGCTGACGACCTGGCAAACCACCTTTCCCGTGGCCTGATCGGCCTCTTCCGGGAGGAGGAAGGCATCACGCTGATCCTGCCAGCCGAGGCCGCAGAAGGACTGGCCGCGAGCCCGCCGATGCGCCTGATCACGCTGACCGTGCATTCCTCGCTGGAAGCCGTCGGCCTGACCGCGGCCTTCGCCACGGCGCTGACGGCGGCGGGCATCAGCGCCAACGTGGTTGCCGGCTACCATCACGACCATATATTCGTTCCCGAGCGGGATGCCGAACGGGCGCTCGAAACGCTGAAGGGTTTGTCCCGGACGGCGCGTGAAAAGGGAGATGCGTGATGACTGTTCTGCGCTTTACAGGTGTCGCTGTGGTGTTGTTAGCGGGGCCATCCATGTCCTTTGCAGAGGATGCGGCGGTGCCCATTCCCGCCTGCGCCATGTCCGGCTCGAAGAGCGTCTTCATCGGCGGCGCGCCGGCGCTTCGCCTCTCCGACGTGGTGAATTGCCCGCCGGAACTCTACGAGATCGTGCCGAGCATCATGATCGAAGGCCAGCCGATGGTGAAATTCCGCACCGGCGTTGGAGAGAAGGGCAATTGCACGGCGCGCGGCGAGGAAACGGTGATGGCCGAGGGCGAGTCCGCCAGCCGTCTTGGGGACGTGGCCTGCACGCAGAATTGAGCACTGGATGGCGGCTGTCTTGTTTCTGGCCTTGCGCCTGAAGCGTTGCCCCTCACCCTAACCCTCTCCCCGCAAGCGGGGAGAGGGGACGTGCCCTACGCGGCAATTTTGGCTTTGGAAACCAGTGCGACATATCCCTTCGCCCCGCTTGCGGGGAGAAGGTGGCCGGCAGGCCGGATGAGGGGCAGCGTGCACATCGCTGCCAACGACGGGCTGCCGGAGCAGCCCGCCTCACTCAGTTCCCGGCGCTTTCCATGCGCCGTGTCGTCAGCACCTTCTCCAGCCAGCCGATTTCCATTTCGGGAACCGATTTCAGGAGCAGGTCGGTGTAGTCGTCGAAGGGTGGCGAGAGCACCTTCGATTTCGGGCCGAAGCGCACCAGTTTTCCTCGGTGCATCACGGCCACGCTGTCGGCGATGGCGCGCACGATGGCAATGTCGTGGGTGATGAACATGTAGGAGACGTGGGTCTCGTCCTGGAGTTTCAGCAGCAGCTTCAGGATGCCTTCGGCCACGAGGGGATCGAGCGCGGAGGTCGGCTCGTCGCAGAGGATGAGTTCCGGCTGGGCCGCAAGCGCGCGTGCGATCGCCACACGCTGCTTCTGGCCACCGGAAAGCTCGGCCGGATAACGGTCGGCGAAGCGGCCGCCCATCTCGATCTGCTCCAGCAGTTCCTTGACCCGCTCGGTCTTCTTGGCTCCGCGCATGCCATAATAGAAGGTGAGCGGGCGGCCGACGATGTCGCGCACCGTCTGGCGCGGGTTCATCGCCGTGTCGGCCATCTGGTAGATCATCTGCACGCGGCGAAGCTCGTCGTTCGACCGGCCCTTCAGCGCCTTCGGCAAGGGTTTGCCGTCAAAGCTGATCGTGCCTTCCTGCGGGGGCAGCAGGCCGGTGATGACGCGGGCAAGCGTGGATTTGCCGGAGCCGGATTCGCCCACCACCGCCAGCGTCTGGCCCTTCGGCAGGTGCAGAGAGACGTTCTGCAACACCTTGAAACCGTTGGAATAGCCGGCGGTGACGTTCTCCACCTTCAGAAGCGTGTCCGACTGATCGGGCGCCTCTTCGCGCTTGGTGCCACGCACATTGACCAGCGCGCGGGTGTAATCCTGCGTCGGCGCCTCGATGATCTGCTTCACTGAGCCGTATTCCACCATCTTGCCGTGGCGGAGCACGAGGATGTCGTCGGTGATCTGCGCCACGACGGCAAGGTCGTGGGTGATGTAGAGTGCTGCCGTATGCGTTTCCTCGATGGCGTGCTTGATCGCCGCAAGCACGTCGATCTGCGTCGTCACGTCGAGTGCTGTGGTGGGCTCGTCGAAAACGATGAGTTCCGGGTTGGGGCAGAGCGCCATGGCGGTCATGGCGCGCTGAAGCTGACCGCCCGAGACCTGGTGCGGATAACGCTGGCCGAAGGTTTCCGGGTTCGGCAGGCCGAGCACCTTGAACAGGTAGAGCGCGCGTTTTTCCGCATCCGCACGGGTCATGATGCCGTGTTTCAGCGACGCCTCGATGACCTGTTCGCCGAGCCGGTGGGCGGGATTGAAGGCCGCTGCCGCCGATTGTGCGACGTAACAGACCTTGCAGCCGCGCACCTTGCGGATGCCGTTGGGCCCGAGTTTCAGCAGGTCTTCGCCGTTGAGCTTGACCTCGCCGCCGGTAATGCGCACCCCGCCGCGCCCATAGGCAAGCGCGGTGAGGCCGATGGTGGATTTGCCGGCGCCGGATTCGCCGATGAGGCCGAGCACCTTGCCCTTCTGCACGTCGAAGTTCACGCCTTCGACGAGGGTGACGGTTTTCGGCGGTTCACCCGGGGGATAGCTGGTGGCCTCGATCTTGAGGTTCTTGACGGACAGCAGATCAGGCATCGCCGCGCCCTCCCTTGAGGCTCGAGGTGCGTTTCATCAGCCAGTCGACGACGAGGTTGACGCAGATGGCCAGCCCCGCAATCGCGCCGCCCGGAATGAGGGCGGCCGAAATGCCGAAGATGATGCCGTCCTTGTTGTCCTTCACCATGCCGCCCCAGTCGGCTGCCGGCGGCTGGATGCCGAGGCCGAGGAAGGAGAGGGTGGAGAGGAACAGGATCGAGAAGGCGAAGCGCAGGCCGAATTCGGCCAAGAGCGGCGAGAGCGTGTTGGGCAGGATTTCGCGGAAGATGATCCAGCCGGTGCCTTCGCCGCGCAGACGCGCTGCTTCCACGAACTCCATGACCGCCACATCGAGCGCCACGGCGCGGCCGATGCGGTAGACGCGGGTTGAGTCGAGGACCGCCATCACCAGGATGAGGATCCAGAGCTGTTGGGGAAGAACGGCCAGCACGACGAGGGCGAAGATCAGCGTCGGGATCGCCATCATCAGGTCGTTGAAACGCGAGAAGGCCTGGTCGACCAGCCCGCCGGTGACGGCGGCCGTGAACGACAGGAGCATGCCGAGCGAGAACGACAGCACGGTTGCGGCCAGCGCCACGAAGATCGTGGTGCGGGCGCCGAAGATCAGACGCGAGAAGAGGTCGCGGCCGAGATTGTCGGTGCCGAGAAGGTACTCGCCGCCCATCGGTTCCCACACGGAGCCGACGATCTGGCTCTCGCTGTAGGGGGCGATGATGGGGGCAAAAAGGGCGCAGAAGAGGGCAAGGGCAATGCCCAGGATGCCGACCCATGCGCTGACGGGGATAGAAGAAAGTCTCATCGCGGATGCCTCAATCTGGGGTTCGCGATGATCGCAAGGATATCGGCAAACATGTTGAGGAAGATGTAGAAGGCGGCGAAGATCAGGCCGCAGGCCTGCACCACCGGCATGTCACGCACCGTCACGGCGTCGACCATGTACTGACCCATGCCGGGATAGACGAACACCACTTCCACGACGACCACGCCGACCACGAGATAGGCGAGGTTGAGCGCGATGACGTTGATGACCGGTGCGAGCGCGTTGGGGGCGGCGTGCTTGGCGATGATGCGCAGGCCGGAGAGGCCCTTGAGTTCCGCCGTTTCGACATAGGCCGACGACATGACGTTGAGGATCGCCGCCCGTGTCATGCGCATCATGTGGGCGAGCACGACGAGGACAAGCGTTGCCGTCGGCAGTGCGATGGCCGACAGGCGCTGGCCGATCGTCATCGATTCATAGACGGTCGCCGGGAAGGTGGCGACGCCGAGCTGCACGGCGAAGAACAGGATCAGCAGGTAACCGACGAAGAATTCGGGAAGCGAGATCGCCGCCAGCGATATGACGTTGATGATCTTGTCCGGCAGGCGGTTTCGGTATTGCACCGCGAGCATGCCGAGGCCGACAGCCAAGGGCACCGAGATGATGGCCGCGAAGAAGGCGAGGAACAGCGAATTGCCGAGGCGTTTGCCGATCTGTTCGCTGACCGAGTTTTTCGAAGCCCAGGAACTGCCGAAATCACCCTGGATGGCGCCGCCGAGCCACTTGAAATAGCGGGTGGTGGCGGGCTGGTCGAGGCCTAGATCCTTGCGGATGTTCTCGATGGCCTGCGGCGTGGCGGACTGGCCGAGATAGGTGGTGGCGAAGTCGCCGGGCAGGGCTTCCACGCCCCCGAAGATCATCAGGGACACGGCAAAAAGCAAGGCCACGCTGAGCGCGAGGCGTTGCAGGATGAGCGCAACCAAGGGGCTGCTCTTGCTGAGTTTCGCCCAGAACGAAGGCGTGGCTTCGTTGGTGGGGGCTCCAGTGGACGCAACCGACCCGGCAACGCCGACAGACTGCGGGGCTTCGCCCGCAGTCGTCGTTGCTGTCAGCTCCGGACCGTGCGCCGGTCCGCCGCCGGTCATCAGGCGTCGAGCCACACGCGGGTTGCGACAAAGCCGTTCGACATGTCGTTGCCGATGTCGTGCACGTAACCCTTCACCTGCTTGCTGGCGGCGTTCACGAAGTCGTTGAACATCGGCAGGATGAGGCCGCCTTCGTCACGCACCATCATGGCCATGGCGCGGTACATCTCCTTACGCTTGGCTTCATCGAGTTCCGAGCGGGCTTGGAGCACCATCTTGTCGAAGTCTTCGCGCAGGAACCGCGTGTCGTTCCAGTCGGCCTTCGAGAGATAGGCGGTGGAGTACATTTGGTCCTGCGTCGGACGGCCACCCCAATAGGAGGTCGAGAAGGGCTGCACGTTCCAGACGTTCGACCAGTAGCCGTCGCCGGGTTCGCGCTTCACTTCGATCTCGATGCCGGCCTTCTTGGCGCTCTCCTGGTAGAGAACGGCAGCGTCCACGGCGCCCGGGAAGGCGACATCCGACGTGCGCAGCAGGACCGAACCGCTGTGGCCCGACTTCTTATAGTGGAAGGCGGCCTTGTCCGGATCGTAGGCGCGCTGCTCGATGCCTTCCGGGAAGAGGGCATAGGTCTCGTTGATCGGGAAGTCGTTGCCAACCTTGCCGTAGCCGCCGAGCACCTTCTCCAGCATCGTCTCGCGGTCCATCGCATATTTCAACGCGAGACGCAGGTCGTTGTTGTCGAACGGCGCCGTGTTGCAATGCATGATGAACACGTAGTGACCGCGGCCCGAAGTGGAGAGGATTTCCACGGTCGGCGCGCGCTTCAGCAGGTCGACGGTCTTGGGGTCGACGCGGTTGATATAGTGCACCTGGCCGGAGGACAGTGCTGCGATACGCGCCGTTGCGTCGTTCATCGCGATCATTTCGACCGTATCGACGTAACCGCGGTCCTGGCGCCAGTCGTCCTTGTTGCGCTCGAAGGTGGCGCGCACGCCCGCTTCGAAACTGGTGACCTTGAACGGGCCGGTGCCGATCATGGCGTTCGGATCGTCGAGACCGCCATTCGGCTGGATGACGAGGTGGTAGTCGGTCAGAAGCAGCGGCAGGTCGGCATTGCCTTCCGAGAGCACGAGCACGAGCTTGTCGCCATCGGCCTTGATTTCCTTGATCGACTTCATGACGCCGAGCGCGCCAGACTCCGACTTCTCGTCGGTATGGCGCTGCAGGGTCTTGATGACGTCATCAACGGTCAGTTCCTTGCCGTCGTGGAATTTCACACCCTTGCGAATGGTGAAGGTCCAGGTCGAGGCATCGGCGGACGGCTCCCAGGATTCGGCGAGTGCGGGAACGGGTTGGCCGGTCAGCGGCTCGGATTCCACCAACATGTCGCCCCAGTTGCGGTTCACGACAAACATGAACTGCGAGAGCGCCTTTGCCGGGTCTTTCGAGTCGGTGGCAGCAGCGCCTTCGAGGCCGAGCTTGAGGTTGCCGCCGCGCTTCGGCTCCTGGGCCTTGGCGGCGGTGTCGAACATGGTGCCGGCGACGGCGAGCGTGATGCCGAATGCAGCGGCACGGCCCATGAATTCGCGGCGGTTCATTTTGCCCAGCGAAACCTGGCTGGTGAGGTATTTGGTGTAATCAGTCATTCCCCTGTTCCCTTTGCTCGCCCTGAAATGGGCATTTGTCGTTGTGATTGGCAGAATTTCTGTTTTTCGCCTCTAAGGCAACCTTACGGCCGACTTTTTGTGCCGGCGCTGGTGCATTTCCTGTTTTTCGAATGCCTCCTTCATTCGCCGCGTGGCGGCTCGTCCGTAATAAGTTATTCACGTCTCAGGCGCGTGTAACGCCCTAATTTATCTATTTCTCCCAAAAGGAGAATTTATGGGACGGCGCGGATCTCACCCGATGCAGGGGTGTCGTCCTATCGCCCCTTCCAGACAGGATCTCGCTTTTCCGCGAAGGCGCGAACGCCTTCCAGCTGATCCTCACTGGAGTAGAGAACATCGACCGAACGGAATTGCCGTTTGGTGATCTTGTTCATGGTCGTCTGGAAGGTCTCGCCCTCGGCCGCGCGCACCACTTCCTTGATGGCGGCGTAGACGAGTGGCGGGCCGCTTTCGAGCAGGCGGGCCAGCTCCCAGGCGCGGTCCGAAAGCTTGTCGGCGGGCAGGATTTCGTTGACGAAGCCCCAGCGGTGCGCCTCCTGCGCATCCAGCCAGCGGCCGGTCAAAAGCATGTCCATGGCGATGTGATAGGGGATGCGCTTCGGCAGCTTGATCGAGGCGGCATCCGCCACCGTGCCGGAGCGGATTTCCGGCAGCGCGAAGGTCGCGTGCTCGGCGGCGAGGATCAGGTCGGTCGAGAGCGCGATTTCGAGACCGCCGCCACAGCAGATGCCGTTGATAGCAGAAATGATTGGCTTGTTGAGATCACGCAGTTCCTGCATGCCGCCAAAACCGCCCACGCCGTAGTCGCCGTCCACGGCATCACCCGCGGCCGCCGCCTTCAGATCCCATCCCGGGCAGAAGAATTTCTCGCCGGTACCCGTGATGATGGCGACGCGCAGGCTCTCGTCATCACGGAAATCGGCGAAGACCTTGCCCATGATGCGGCTGGTCGCAAGGTCGATGGCGTTCGCCTTGGGCCGATCGATCGTGACTTCGAGAATGCCACCTTCGCGGCGTTGGCGGATCGGTCCAGTCATGATTTTTTCCTCAGACGGATCAGTGCGTCGGCTGCGACGACACCGTCGCCAGCGGGCAGCACCATTATGGGATTAACGTCCAGTTCTTCGATTATTGAGGCGTTTGAAACGACATAGGATGCCGCTGATGCGACGGCGCCGACCAGCGCGTCGATATCGCCCGGCGGACCGCCGCGATAACCATGCAGCAGCTTTGCGATCTTGAGGCCGGAGATCGCGTCGCGGATCGTCTTTTCATCCGTCGGGAGCGTCAAGATCGCGGAATCCTCGAGCAATTCCACGAGAATACCGCCCGCGCCGATGGTGAGCACCGGGCCGGCGACGGGATCGCGCAGGGCGCCGATGATGAGTTCGGCGACGGGTTTTCCCACCATCTTTTCCACGAGGAAGCCGGAGGCGACGCCGGCCATGGCTTTCGCAGCGCCCAGCACGGCCTCGCGGCTGGCGAGATTGAGCTTCACCGCGCCCGCTTCCGTCTTGTGGGCCACGCCGAGGCCCTTGAGCACGACCGGGAAACCGAGCTTTTCGGCGGCATCGGCAGCGGCTTGCGCCGTCTCGGCGGCAAAGCCGTTCGGAACCGGCAGGCCATGGACGGCAAGCGCCTGCTTGGCCTCATGCTCGGTCAGCGTGACGGCTTCGCCCTCGTCGGACATCGCCTTGAGAAGCGGTGCGGATTGCGGCTTCGACCATGCTTCGCCGATGCCTGCGGCAGCGTCAGCGGCGGCCAATGCCTCCTCGATGCCGTAGAAGGGCACGACGCCGTTCCGCATCAGCATCTCGGCGGTTTCTTCCGGCATGTTCTCGCCCATGCTGGCGACGATGCCCGCATTCGCCCCAGATGCTTTGGCAGCATCGATGGCGGCATGACAGGTGGTGAGCCAGTCGGTGGCGTCGCAGCGGTCGAGGCGCGGGAAATCAAGCACGACGAGGTTGAGGCCGTAGCCGCCCTGCATCATGGTCGTGAAGGCGGCGGTCTGCTTCTCGCGATTGCCCCAGACGAAGGTATGGTAATCGAGCGGGTTGGAGATCGTCACCATCTGCCCGAGCGTTTCGCGCAAGGGCTGGCGCTGCTCCTGCCGGAGGTCGCGGTAATTGACCTTCCGCTTCACGCCGGCATCCGCCATCAGCGAGGCCTCGCCGCCTGAACAGGACATGGAGGAGATGTCGTAGTTCGGCAACGGCCCCGCGACATGCAGCAGCTTCAGCGTTTCCAGCAATTCCGGCAGCGTTTCGACGCGGCCGATGCCAAGGCGGGCGAGCAGGGCCGAGGAGACGGCGTCGTTGCCGGCGAGCGAGGCGGTGTGCGAGACGGTGGCGAGCTGTGCCTGTTCCGACTTGCCGACCTTCAAGGTGACGACCGGCTTTTTCAGTTCGCGCGACCGAAGAGCCAGGCGTTCCAGGGATTCGAGGCTGTCGAACCCTTCGATATGCAGGCCGACGGCGGTGACGCGCGGATCCTCCAGCACGGCGCAGGCAAGATCGGCAAGGCCGGTCTGCGCCTGGTTGCCGGCCGTCAGCACATAGGCGAGCGGAAGGCCGCGCTGCTGCATGGAGACGTTGCAGATGATGTTGGAAGACTGGGCGAGGACGGCGACACCCCTATCGACACGCAGCATGCCATGCTGGTCGGGCCACAGCAGGGCGCCATCCAGCATGTTGATGAAACCGTAGCAATTGGGGCCGAGCACCGGCATGTCGCCGGCGGCTTCCACCAGCGCGTTCTGCAGGGCGTCGCCGTCGGCAAGCTCGCTGACGGCTTCGCGGAAACCGGAGGCGTAACAGACCGCGCCGCCGGCACCGCGCGCGGCGAGGTCGCGGATGATGCCGATGGTCAGTTCGCGGTTGACACCGACAAAGGAGGCGTCGGGGGCGCCCGGCAGGTCGGCGACGGAGCGATAGCATTTGCGACCGAGGATTTCCTCCTCGCGCGGATGCACGGGCCAGATCTCGCCGGAAAAGCCCACCTTGTCGCACTGGAAGATGACGCGGCGCGCCTCCTTGCCGCCGAAGACGGCGATGGATCTGGGCCGGATGAGGCGGTCGAGGGAACGTGTCATGTCGACATTACGCTCCCAGCGGCCTGAGTAGATCGCGGCTGATAATGTGCCGCTGGATTTCCGACGTGCCGTCCCAGATGCGCTCGACGCGGGCATCGCGCCAGAAGCGGGCGAGCGGCAGATCGTCCATCAGGCCCATGCCGCCAAAAATCTGGATCGCCTCGTCGGTGACGCGGGCGAGCATCTCCGTGGCATAGACCTTTGCCGAGGCGATTTCGCGGTTCGACGGCAGGCCCTGGTCGAGTCGCCACGCGGCGTTGAGCGTCAACAGGTCGGCGGCGTCGATCTCGGTGATCATGTCGGCGAGCTTGAAGGAGACACCCTGGTTTGCGCCGATCGGCTTGCCGAACTGTTTTCGCTCGGCTGCATAGTTCAATGCGTAGTCGAAGGCGCGGCGGGCGCGGCCGACGGAGGTCGCGGCGACGGTGATGCGGGTCGCATAGAGCCAATCGTTGGCGATGTCGAAGCCCTTGTGGACTTCGCCGAGGATCTGCGAGGAGGGCAGGCGGCATTCGTCGAAGTTGAGAATGCAGTTTTTGTAGCCGCGGTGTGAGACCGACTCGTAACCGTTGCGGATCTCGAAGCCGGGTGTGCCGCGATCGACAAGGAAGCAGGTGATGAGCTTTTTCTTACCGCGCGGCGTGTCCTCTTCGCCGGTGGCGATGAAGACGATGACGAAGTCGGCGATGTTCGCGTGGCTGATGAAATGCTTGGTGCCGTTGACGACCCAATCGTCGCCGTCCTTGCGGGCAAAACATTTCATGCCGCGCACGTCGGAGCCGGCATCCGGTTCGGTCATGGCGAGCGCATCGAACTTTTCACCGCGCACGGCCGGCAGAAGGTATTGTTCGCGCTGCGCGTCGTTGCAGGCCATCAGGATGCCGGAGGGGCGGCCGAAGAATACGGTCAGCGCCATCGAGCCGCGGCCAAGTTCGCGCTCGACGAGGGTGAAGGACGTGTGGTCGAGGCCGGCACCGCCAACTTCTTCCGGCATGTTGCAGCCGAAGAAGCCGATGTCCTTGCACTTGCGGGCGATTTCCTGGCCAAGTTCCGGCGGCACATGGCCGGTGCGCTCGACTTCGTTTTCGTGCGGATAGATTTCCGTTTCGACGAAGGAGCGGACCGTATCCACGATCATCTGCTGCTCGTCGGTCAATGCGAAATTCATTGAAATGTCCTCCCAGTATTCTTTTTACGGGAGGTGCGTGTGACACCCCCCTCTGCCCTGCCGGGCATCTCCCCCACAAGGGGGGAGATTGAATTGTGGCACCGCCTTGCCCCTAGCCGATCTCCCCCCTTGTGGGGGAGATGCCCGGCAGGGCAGAGGGGGGCGAGGCTTGCGCCTTACTTGTGCTTCTGCCCGACGCTGCGGCCGGCACCCTCGGGCGTTGCCAGCTTGGCGTGGGCTTCCGCGATCGGCTTGATCTTCGCCAGCACGTCCGCGGGCGCATCCACGCTCTTGCCGGCCTTGCTGTCGACATGGAGCATCATCTGCTCGGCCGTCGCGATGACATCGCCGGTCGCCGCATCGTGGATGCGGGTGAAGTAGTGCAGCCGCTTGCTGTCGGAGGCCAGAAGCTGGAGCGTCGTGTAGAGTGCCTGGCCGAGCTTGGCTTCGCCGATGTGGCGGATGTGGGTTTCCACCGTGTAGTAGCTGTGCCCGGCCTCGACATAGGCGAAATCGACGCCGATGAGACGCAGCAGCGCATCGGAGGTGTCGCCGAAGAGCTGGAGGTAGCGGTGCTCGGTCATGTGGCCGTTATAATCGACCCAGGCGGCGTTGACCTTGGTGTCGACGAGG
Organism: Shinella kummerowiae; assembly: GCF_009827055.1. Lineage (GTDB taxonomy): Bacteria > Pseudomonadota > Alphaproteobacteria > Rhizobiales > Rhizobiaceae > Shinella > Shinella kummerowiae. The sequence continues at coordinate 486,090 of NZ_WUMK01000001.1, read as the reverse complement.
CGCAGCGGCTCGTTTGCGGAAACCTCGACCTTCGCCTTGCCGGCCTTGGCCCAGAGATGTTCCTCGAATTCGGCGAGCAGCTTGCCCGAGCCCCAGCCCTTGCCGTCGTCGCCGGCCTTCAGCGCATGCATGATGCCGACGAGGTTCTGGTCGCGGATGCGTTCCAGCTCGCGGATGCCGCGGGCACCGGACTGGGCGTCGGACTGGTCGGCGATCTTGTTGACCAGTTCGTCGTTGAGATCGACGACGTCGGTCAGCTTCGTCCACGGCCAGGAGAGGCAGGGGCCGAACTGGGCGAGGAAGTGGCGCATGCCGGCTTCGCCACCGGCGATGCGGTAGGTCTCGAACATGCCCATCTGCGCCCAGCGCATGCCGAACGAATAGCGGATCACGTCGTCGAGTGTCTCGGTGTCGCAGATATCGTCCTTGATCAGCCAGAGGCCTTCGCGCCAGACGGCTTCGAGCAGGCGGTCACCAACGAAGGCCTCGATCTCCTTGTTGATGATCACGCCCTTCATGCCGATGGGGGCGAGCTTGGCCTTGGCCGCTTCGAGCGTCGCCTTGCTGGTCTTCTCGCCGCCGACGAGTTCGGCGAGCGGCAGCAGGTAGACGGGATTGTAGGGATGCGCCACGAACAGGCGCTCGGGGTGCTTCATGTCGCGCTGCAGGTCCGTCGGCATCAGGCCGGACGTGGACGAGCCGATCAGCGCATCGGGCTTTGCCGCCGCATCGATCTGGGTCAGCACGCCGCGCTTCAGTTCCAGGCGTTCGGGCACGCTTTCCTGAATCCAATCAGCGTCTTTGACGGCGTCTTCCAAGCTCTTGCAGAAGGTGACTTTGCCCTTTGGTGGCAGCGGCGCCATGGTGAGCATGCCATAGGCGCGCTCGGCATTGGCCATCACTTCGCCGATGATGCGCTCGGCTTCCGGGTGCGGATCGAAGATGTTGACGTCGATGCCGGCGAGCGCAAAGCGCGCCACCCAGGCGCCGCCGATGACACCGCCGCCGACGCAGGCTGCCTTGTTGATCTGGCTCATTTCGGTGCCCGCTTCTGGAGTTTCAGCTTTTCGCGCACTTCGGCCGGGCCGATGATGCGGGCACCCATGCTTTCGACGATGTTGACGGCTTTTTCGACGAGCTGCGCATTGGTGGCGAGCTGGCCCTTGCCGACATAGAGGTTGTCTTCCAGGCCGACGCGAACGTTACCGCCGGCAAGCACCGCAGCGGCCGGATAGGCCATGGCGTTGCGGCCGATCGAGAAGGCCGAGAAGGTCCAGTTGGCGGGCACGTTGTTGACCATCGCCATGAAGGTGTTGAGGTCATCAGGTGCACCCCACGGAATGCCCATGCAGAGCTGGATGAGCACCGGATCCTCGATCACGCCTTCCTCGACGAGCTGCTTGGCGAACCAGAGGTGGCCGGTGTCGAAGGCCTCGATTTCCGGGCGGACACCGAGATCGGTCATCATCCTGCCCATTGCGCGCAGCATGGACGGCGTGTTGGTCATCACGTAGTCGCCGAGCGAAAAATTCATCGTGCCGCAATCGAGCGTACAGATTTCCGGCAGGCATTCGGCGACGTGGGACACGCGTTCGGTGGCGCCGACCATGTCGGTGCCGTTGGGGTTCAACGGCAGCGGCTGTTCCGTGCCACCGAAGATCATGTCGCCGCCCATGCCGGCGGTGAGGTTGAGCACCACGTCCACCTCGGCATCGCGGATGCGCTCGGTCACTTCGCGGTAGAGGTCGTTGCGGCGGCTCGGCGCGCCTGTTTCCGGATCGCGGACGTGGCAGTGCACGACAGCGGCGCCGGCCTTGGCGGCATCGATGGCCGATTCAGCGATCTGCTTGGGCGAGCGCGGCACGTGGGGCGATTTGCCGGCGGTGTCGCCGGAGCCGGTGACGGCGCAGGTGATGAAGACATCACGGTTCATGGCTAAGGGCATTCGATCTCTCCCAGTATTCTCATTGGGTCCATTACGAGCCAAGAGAAGGCGCAATGCTTTCACTTTTCGGATCCATTCTTGACAATTCGAGAGATGAACACGCATGCTTCCGCCATGCTCGATCCCTCCTCCGATACCCTCGACATCGATATCCTCGTGCTGCCCGAGACGAACCTCATCCTCGTCGCCTCGGTCATCGAGCCCCTGCGCGCTGCCAACCGCATTTCCGGCCAGGCGCTTTACCGCTGGCGGATTTTTTCCCCCGACGGCCAGCCGGTCGAAACGCGGAGCCGCATTCCGGTGCCGGTCGACGGCCTGTTCCGGCCTGAGCGGGAGAAAGAGCCGCTGTTCGTGCTTTCGAGCTATCAATGGCAGATGAGTGCGACGCCTCTGTTGCGGCGCCAGCTTTCGCAGACGGCGCGTCACCGCACGATGATGGCCGGCATCGAATCGGGAAGCTGGCTGCTTGCCGAGGCCAGTCTCTTGAACGGCCATTCCGTGACGATCCACTGGGAGGACATGGAGGAATTCGCCTCCCGCTATCCGCAGATCGCGGTGATGCGCGAGCGCTACGTCATCGACGGCAAGCGCATCACCACCGGCGGTTCCTTGCCGACGCTCGACCTGATGCTGGAGATCATCCGCCGCCGGCAGGGCTATTCGCTGGCGCTCGAAGTGTCGCGGCTGTTCATCTACGAACACGAGCGGACCGGCGGACTGCTGCAGGTGCCGGCGCTCGGCAACATGCGCATCGCCGACCAGCGCGTCAGCCAGGCGGTGCGGGTGATGGAGGAGACGGTGGACGCGCCGTTGACGCTGACGCGGCTGGCCAAACGCGTCGGTATCAGCGCCCGCCACCTCCAGGACCTGTTCCAGGAATCGATGGGCGTTGCGCCCCACCAGCACTATCTGGCGCTGCGCCTCAATGCGGCGCGGCGCAAGGTCATCGAGACCAAGGCCGAGTTTGCCGATATCGCAGCGCTCACGGGCTTCAATTCTTCCTCCGCCTTTTCGCGCAGCTACCGTGCGCATTACCACGAGAGCCCGACCGAAACCCGTCGACGCCTCCGCGCCGGGGCGAAGGGCTAAGGTTTCGGAAGGAGCGCGAACATCGTTTCGGCCGCCTGCCTTGAGAGTGCATCGCGCGGCCAGACGAGGCTCAGCGATTGCTGGTAGGCGGCATCCAGCGGCAGCAGCGTTGGCGGCGGGTTGATGTTGGCGACGGAATGCTCCGGCAGAACCGAGAGATGGCCGTGGTCCAGCACGAGATTGATGATGACCGGGATCGAATCGACCTCGACCAGCGTCAGGCGCGCGCGTTCGGCGGCGGAAAGCGTTGCCTCAAGAAACCGGTCGGTCATCTGCCGCAGGCCGCTGCGTGGACTTGGCACGGCGATCGGGTAACGGCGCAGAAGTGCCGGGAAATCTTGCGGTTTGGGCGCCTCCATCGTGCGCGGACCGGCAAGTGCGAGTTGCGAACGGCCGATCAATTTGCCTTCGAATTCGGCGGGGTAGCGGTCCGTGTCGAGCAGGATCAGGTCGAAGCGGCGGTTCTTCAGTCCGGAGACAAGTTCGTCTGCCGTGGTGGAAGAGAGGAAGAGCGGCTGGCGGGGCCGCGCAGCGCGCCACTCGACCGCGAGGCCCGCCAGCATGGCGGCGATCTCGCTTTCATGACCGAAGGGAATGATCGTGCCAAGCCGCCAGGTGGCGGCGCTGCGGCGGAAGCGTTCGGCGGAGGCGGCGAAGAGCAGTTCCCAGGCGGAACCGATCTGTTCGGCGAGAGCCAGGGCCTCGAGGCCGGCGGGCGTGCAGCTTATGCCGGTCGCCGAACGGTCGAGCATCTTGCAACCGATCGCCGCCTCCAGATGGCTGAGTTGGCGGGTGAGTTGCGGTTGGCCAAGGCCGAGGCTTTTGGCGGCGGCGTTGATGCTGCCGGCTCGTGCCACCGCCGCGAAGCGGGCGAGGGCGGCGAGCGAAACGGTGGCGCGTGCCTGTCCACCTTTGCCGAGGGTGGCCAGGGCGTCGGCGGCGCGGGCGATGTCGGCAAAGCGGGGCAGGCGGGCTTCAGCCTCGAGGGTGGGCACAAGCGTCTGGCCGTCCCGCCGCACGAGCGGCACGGAGAGAACGGCCTCGACGCGGCGGAGGGCGGCGCTGGCGCTGGAGGCGGGGCGCCCCGCAACGGCCGCTGCCCTGCGGATGCCGCGTTCTTCGAGAATGCTGTGCACAAGGCAAAGCGTGGATAGATCCACAGGCGGCTCCTTCCCGCGTCCGACGACTGTTCGGCTTATAGCATGAACCGTACGGACTTTGGGATATACGCTTCGCCCGCGTTCCGCATAACATCCACCGTGAAAACAGGTTCCTTGAAAATGCTTGCTTCCGCCGACACGCTCTATCTGACCGGTCAACCGCTCGACTTCGCAACGCTGGAGGCGATCGGCGCCGCCACGCGCCGCCCGGTCGCCTGCGAGATCGGCATGGGGCGCATCGGCGCATCGCGCCTCGTCATCACGGATCGCCTCGCCACGGGGCTTCCGATCTACGGCGCGAACACCGGCGTCGGCTCGATGAAGGACAAGCTCTGGACAGCCGACGACCTTGTCGAATTCAACAACAGCCTCGTCAGGGCACACCATTTCGGCACCGGCGAACCCTTCGCCCTGCCGATCGTGCGCAAGGCGATGGCGATCCGCGTCAACACGGCGCTCGGCGGCTATTCCGGCTGCAGCCCGGAACTGATCGGTGCTTTCCTTGGTCTTCTCGAAAAGGATGTCGTGCCCGTCGTGCGCCGCCATGGCTCGATGGGCTGTGCCGATATTGGCCTGATGGGGCAGATCGCCTCGGTCATGACCGGTGAGGGTGAGGCCTGGTTTGGCGGCGTGCGGCTGCCGGCCGCGGACGCGCTGAAGCGCGCCGGGCTCAAGCCGTATCGCATGCAGCCGCGGGATGCGCTGGCCGCCCTCAGCGTCAATGCCATCTCGCATGCCGCCGCCGCCAATGTGGTGCGCGAGGCGGCCAAGGCGATCCGCAATCTCATGGTGACCGGGCTTCTTTCCTCATTGGCGCTTGGCGCCTCGGCGGACCCGTGGCGGGTGGCCGCGCGGCTCTCGGCGCATGGCGAGGCGCTGGCCGGCTGCTGGTTCGAGGCGCAGGCCTCCTCCGGCCATTGGCCGAAACCGTCGGCAATCCACGATCCGCTCAGCCTGCGGATGACCGCGCAGGTCTTCGGCGCCTGCCTCGATACGCTGATGAACGCCGCCGAGCGCATCGTCGAGGCGACGGCGCAGTCGGACGACAATCCGGTCGTCATCGACAATCATGTCATGGCCTCCGGTGGCTCTTTGCCGCTGTCGACGACGCTCTATGTCGAGGCTGCGCAGACGGGTTTTGCGCATCTGGCGCGCAATGTGCTCAATCGCTGCGTGCTGCTTTCGAACGGCGTGCGTCGCAACCTTCCGGTCAACCTTGTTGCGCCCGGAGAGGCAGCGACAGGTTTTGGTCCCCTGCTGAAACTCGCCGTCGAACTTTACATGCGCATCCAGTCGCTCGCCGTGCCGATCTCGGCGCAGTCGATCGTGGTTGCCGGCGGCCTTGAGGAAGAGGCGACCTTCCTACCGCTGATCGTCGAGCGCATGGAGAGCCAGGTGCGGGATCTCCATCAGTTGGCGGCGCTCGAAGCCATGCTGTCGGCGCAGGCCATCGACCTTGCCGGCGACAATCCCGAAGGCGTTGCCGCCATCGTCTATCAGCGCACACGGGCGGTCAGCCCGTTCTATCGCAAGGACCGGCCGCTTTCTGCCGAAATCGAGGCACTCGACCGCGATCTTGCGAGCCCGGAGGCACTGGCCGCCTTCGTTGAGGCCGCGCCCATGGCGGGGTTCGACGCTTTCTTCGCCCTCACGCCGTAACGGAGATACGCGAATGGCCGACTTTGATCTCGTTCTGAAAGGCACCGTGGTTCTGGCCGATCGTATCGTCGAGGGCGGCCATGTCGCCGTGCGGGACGGCAAGGTGGTGCATGTCGGGCAGGGCGCGATGCCGGCGGCGAAGGAGCGGCACGACCTTTCCGGCGCGTTGATCCTGCCCGGCGCCATCGATGCCCAGGTCCATTCGCTGTCGCAGAAGAACCAGGAAGATTTCATCTGGTCGACGCGTTCGGCGGCAGCCGGTGGCGTCACGACCATCGTCGACATGCCCTATGACGAGGGCAATCTCGTCTGCTCGGCGGACGCGGTGAAGATCAAGGTCGACCATGCCGCGCCGCAGGCGCGCGTCGATTTCGCGCTTTACGGCACGGTCGACCCGGAAGAGGGACCGGCCCGCATCGGCGAGATGGTCGAGGCGGGCGTCGCCGCCTTCAAGTTTTCCACCTTCGGGACCGACCCGAAGCGTTTCCCGCGCATTCCTGCGGCCTTGCTGGAAGACTGCTTCCGCGCCATTGCGCCGACGGGCCTGACCGCCGGTGTGCACAACGAGGATGACGAGGCGGTGCGCGCGGCGATCGCCAAGGTGAAGGCCGCCGGCATCACCGACTACCGCGCACACGGAATGTCGCGCCCGCCGCTGACGGAGCTGCTTGCCTCCAACCAGATTTACGAGACCGGTGCCGAAACAGGCTGCCCGGCGCATGTGGTGCATTGCTCGCTTGGCCGTGGTTACGAGATCGCCGCCGCCTATCGCGCCCAGGGTTTTCGCGCCACCATCGAGTGCTGCATTCACTACCTGACGCTCGACGAGGAAAATGACGTGCGCCGGCTTGGCGGCAAGGCGAAGATCAATCCGCCGATCCGCCCGCGCGCCGAAGTCGAAAAACTCTGGCGGCATGTCGCCGAGGGCAATGTCACGCTGGTTTCCACCGACCACGTGAGCTGGTCGGAAGACCGCAAGACCAATCCGGACATGCTGGCCAATGCCTCCGGCGTGCCGGGGCTGGAGGTCATGGTGCCGCTCTTCGTCAAGGGTGCGCTGGAACGCGGCATTCCGCTGACGCGGGCGGCCGAGTTGATGACGCTGAACCCGGCGCGGCATTTCCGGCTGGATCATGTGAAGGGCGCACTCGAAGCCGGCAAGGATGCCGATATCACCGTGCTGACGCCCGAGCCCTACACCTATGACGCGGCCGCGAGCGGCCACAACGTCGTCGGCTGGTCGCCCTATAACGGCATCAAGCTGCCATGGCGCATTTCCGCGACTTATCTGCGCGGCCGGCTTGCCTTCGACGGTACCAGGGTGCTGGCCGAGCCCGGCACCGGCGCCTTCGTGCGGCCGCTGCCGACTCTCGTTTCGTCCGGTGCCCGCTGATGGCGGCGCCAAAAACCAATCTGCCGGTCGATTCCGCGCGCATCGCGGACGTGATCGACGGGCTCGCCCGGCTCACCGAGCCCGGCCGGCCCTATACACGGCGTGCCTTTACCGCTCTGTTCCCGGCGGGGCGGGATTTTCTTCTCGACAAGTTTCAGGCCGCGGGGCTTGAGACGCGCATCGATGCCGCGGGCAATCTCACGGCGCGCCGGCCGGGAAAAAAGCCCGGTCTTGGCACGATCATGCTGGGCTCGCATTCCGATACGGTGCCGGATGGCGGGCGCTATGACGGCATTGCCGGCGTGGCGGTGGCGCTGGAAGTGGCCCGCGCGCTGGCGGACCAGGGCATCGAACTCGACCATGATCTGGAGGTCGTCGATTTCCTCGCCGAGGAAGTCTCCATCTTCGGGGTCTCCTGCATCGGCAGCCGCGGCATGGCCGGTGTGCTGCCGGAAGACTGGCTGACGCGCCAGAGCGGCGGGCTGACGCTGGAGCAGGGCATCCGCGACGCCGGTGGCGATCCGGCCCGCATCCAGGCCGAGGCGCGTAGGGATATTGCAGCCTTCCTCGAACTGCACATCGAGCAGGGGCCGGTGCTGGAAACGGAAAAACGCGATATCGGCGTGGTGACGGCGATTGCCGGCATCACACGCATCGAGATCATCGTCGAAGGCCGGGCCGATCATGCCGGCACGACGCCGATGGGCAGTCGCGCCGATGCGCTTGCCGCGGCTGCGCGGCTGGTGACGGGCATTGAGGCGCTGGCGAAATCGCTGTCCGACGGGCCAAGCCATTTCACGGCGACGGTCGGCGAGTTCTCCATCGAGCCGAACGCCGCCAATGTCGTGCCGTCCCGCGCGCGCCTGCTGATCGATGCGCGGGCGGAGGATCGCACGGCGATGGACCTCTTTGCCGGGTCGGTAGACCTGCTGGTCGAACAGCTTGCCCGCGAGACGGGCACGGCCATCGAGGCGCCGCGCCGCATCTCCGATAACATGCCGACACCCGGCGATCCCTTGTTGCTCGACGTGCTGGATGCGGCCTGCGAGACGGTGGGGGCGAGCCATCGACGCATGGCCTCCGGTGCCGGGCACGACACTGCCTGGATGGCGCGGGTGACGCGCTCGGCGATGATCTTCGTGCCCTGCCTTGGCGGGCGCAGCCATGCACCGGAAGAATTCGCCGAGACGGACGATATCGCGCTCGGCGCGGCGGTGCTTCTTAATGCAGTGATTCAACTCGACGAAAAACTTCAGAAAGTGATTCAGGAGGACGTCTAATGGGCCGGATTCTAAAGGAAAAAGACGTCGAAGCGGCGGTCAAGGGCGGCTCGGTCTATGCGGCAGGTGGTGGCGGCTGGGCAGATCATGGCCGCATGCTGGGTTATGCGGCGGTGTCGATCGGCAAGCCCGAGCTGGTTTCCATCGATGAGCTTTCGGACGACGACTGGGTGGCGACGGCCGCCGCCATCGGCGCCCCGGCCTCGACCACGCCGTGGGAAATGCGCGGTGTCGATTATGTGAAGGCTGTCGAGCTGTTGCAGGAGGCGCTCGGCGAGAAGGTCGCCGCACTGATGGTCGGGCAGAACGGCAAGTCCTCGACGCTGAACGGCTGGCTGCCCTCGGCCATCCTTGGCACGAAGGTGCTGGATGCGGTGGGCGACATGCGTGCACATCCGACCGGCGATATGGGGTCGATCGGCATGGCCGGTTCGCCCGAGCAGATGATCCAGACGGCCGTCGGGGGAAACCGCGACGAAAACCGCTATATCGAGCTTGTCGTTCGTGGCGCGACCGCGAAAGTCTCGCCGATCCTGCGCACGGCGTCCGACATGTCCGGCGGCTTCATTGCCTCCTGCCGCAACCCGCTGCGTGCCTCCTACGTTCGCAAAAATGCGGCGCTAGGCGGCATTTCGCTGGCGCTGACGCTCGGCGAGGCGATCATTGCGGCGGAAGGCAAGGGCGGTTCGGCGATCATCGATGCGATGGTCAAAACGACGGGCGGTTCGATCCTCTCCGAAGGCACGATCACCGACAAATCGGTGGTCTACACCAAGGAGGCCTTCGATATCGGCACCGTGACGCTCGGCACGGGCGACAAGGCGGCGGTCCTGCATGTGATGAACGAGTATATGGCGGTCGAATCGGCTGAAGGAAAACGGCTTGCCACCTTCCCGGATGTCATCACCACGCTTTCGCCGGACGGCGAGCCGCTCAGCGTCGGCCAGCTTGAAGTCGGCATGCGGGTTTTCGTGCTGCATGTGCCGAAGACCATCATTCCGCTGGCCTCCAGCGTGCTCGACCCGACCGTCTATCCTTCGGTCGAGAAGGCGATGGGCATCGATCTCGTGAGTTATGTATTGGCCAAATAACCGGAGTGACGGGCGATGGCACGGGACAGGGATCTGGAAGATGTCGTGCGGGCCGATCTCGGGTTTCGTGCGGGGCTTTCCGAAAAAACGATGTTCGGTGGGCTCGCCTGGCTTCTCGACGGCAAGCTGCTTTGCGGCGCGCGCAAGGAGGGGATGCTGGTCCGCCTTGGCAAGGGCAACGATGCCTGGGCTCTGGAGACGGCAGGCATCGCGCAGATGATCATGGGCGATCGGGTGATGGAAGGCTGGGTTCGAGCCTCGCCTGAAGCCTGCACCGACGCGGTGCTGCGCCGGCGCCTGATTTCCGAGGCGGTTGCCTTCGTTGACACGCTGCCGCCGAAGTAACGCAATATTCCACGCAAGAGGGACCACCATGCCGAAGCCCAATCCGCGCCATCCGAACTATCCGATCCCCGGCGGCGACGTGCTGCGCGCCAAGGGCTGGCGGCAGGAGGCCTTGCTGCGGCTGCTCGAAAACGTGCTGTCGGTCGGCGAGGATCCGGACAATCTCATCGTTTATGCCGCGCTTGGCAAGGCGGCGCGCAACTGGGCGGCGCATCGGGCGATCGTCAAGGCGCTGACGGACATGGACGAGGACCAGACACTGGTCATCCAGTCCGGCAAGCCGGTCGGGCTCTTGAAGACCCATGCCAAGGCGCCGCTCGTCATCATGGCGAACTGCAACATTGTCGGGCAATGGGCGAAGGCGGAGGTGTTCTATGAACTCCAGCGCAAGGGGCTGATCTGCTGGGGCGGGCTGACGGCCGGTGCCTGGCAATATATCGGCAGCCAGGGCGTCATCCAGGGCACCTATGAAATCTTCATGCGCATCGCCGAAAAGCGGTTCGACGGCAGTCTCGCCGGGCGATTCATCCTAACCGCCGGGCTCGGCGGAATGGGCGGGGCGCAACCGCTCGCCGGCCGCATGGCGGGTGCGGCGATCCTCTGCGTCGATATCGATCCGGCGCGCGCAGCGGCCCGTAAGGCGGTTGGCTATCTGGAGCATGTGGCGTCGGATCTCGATACGGCGCTGGCGATGATCGATGAGGCGGTGAAGGCGAAACGCGCGACCTCGATCGGCCTCGTCGGCAACGCGGCGGAAATCTACCCGGAGATCGCCCGGCGCGGCATCGTGCCTGACATCGTCACCGACCAGACTTCGGCGCACGACCTCGTCTACGGTTACGTGCCGAAGGGCATGAACCTCGACCAGGTGAAAGGCTTGCGCGACGACGGGCAGGGGCAGCTGATGGCGGCGAGCCGGGCCTCGATCGTCGAGCATGTCTCCGCCATGCTGGAGTTCCAGGAACGCGGATCGGAGGTCTTCGACAACGGCAACCTCATCCGCACGCAGGCGCGGGAAGGCGGCGTCGCGAACGCCTTCGACATTCCGATCTTTACCGAAGCCTATCTTCGCCCGCTCTTTGCGCGGGCCATCGGCCCGTTCCGCTGGATGGCGCTGTCCGGCGAGGAGAGCGATATCGCGCGCATCGACGACCTCGTCATGGACATGTTCCCGGACAACAAGATCGTCACCAACTGGATTCGCCTTGCCCGCGAGAACGTGCCCTTCGAGGGGCTGCCGGCGCGCATCGCCTGGCTCGGCCACGGCGAGCGTACGGAACTCGCACTGGCCGTCAACAAGCTCGTGGCATCGGGCGAGATCAAGGGGCCGATCGCCTTTTCGCGCGACCATCTCGATGCCGGCGCAATGGCGCATCCGAACATCATGACGGAGCGCATGAAGGACGGCTCGGATGCCATCGCCGACTGGCCGCTGCTTGACGCCATGCTGCTGTGCTCGTCGATGGCCGATCTTGTTGTCGTGCATTCCGGCGGCGGCGGCTATGCCGGCTATATGACGAGCTGCGGCGTCACGCTGGTCGCCGACGGGACGGAAGCGGCGACTGAGCGGCTTTCGCATGCGCTGACCAACGACACCTCGCTCGGTGTGATCCGTTATGCGGATGCCGGCTACGACGAATCGTTCGACGAGATCGAGGAGAAGCAGATCGGCTATGTCAGGATCGGCAACACCTGAGGGTTGGAATGCTGTTCAAGGCGAAGGTGCTTGAGAGGATCGGCAGAGGCGAGGTGACACTCGCCTTTCGGCGTTGGGCCAAGCCCACGGTGCGGGCGGGCGGCACGCTGCTGACTGCGGCGGGCGTGCTTGCCATTGACAGCATCGAAAAGGTGGACCCCGATGCCATTCCTGCTGGAGATGTCCAGGCGGCAGGTTATGCCTCGCGGGAAGACCTAGCGCGCGATCTTCGGCCCGACGGAGAACTCTACCGCATTGCCTTCCATGTCGCTGGCAAGGACCCGCGGGAAAACCTGCGTGAAAACGATACGCTCGACGGCGGCGACATCGCAGCCTTGACGGAGGCGCTTGCGGGGCTCGACCGGACGGGTGCATGGACGAATGCCGCCCTTTCCATGATCGCAGAACGGGACGGCAGGACGGCCGCAGAGATGGCCGAACGGCTCGGCATCGAAAAGCTCGCTCTCAAGCGAAAGATACGCCAGCTCAAGGCGTTGGGACTGACGGAAAGCCTGGCCGTCGGTTATCGGCTTTCGCCGCGCGGACACGCTTTCGTGACCGCAGCCGTCAGGAATCGTGAGAGCTTTCGGGCCTAACTACCTGAAATGTCGACTCTGCCGTAAACCTCGCATTTAACATTTCGCGGTAATCTTCCGTTAGTAATTCCGTCCATGTGTCGAAAGGGCGGGGCTTTCGGTTAGTTTTGCGTGCGGGTGCCTATGCGTCTTTCGGTCCTTTCAGCGGTCCTCCTTGGCTGTGCCTCCATGGCTGGCTGTGCGTCGAGCTCCAATCCGACGGCGGCGCTGTCGATAAAGCCGTCGGCGGAAATCACAAGCTCTGTTTCCAAGGCCAACAGCCCCGTTCCCGAGGTCGCTGTCGGCGAGAGCCGGGTGAAGACCGAAGGCGCGGAAATGCTCGCCTGGGCCGGGCCGGGACCGGGCAGCGACGTCTTCGAATCCGTCACGAAACAATCGGCGGTTCCTTCCGAGCGGCCGGAGGATGCGGTTTCGGCTGTCGAGATGCCGTCCGAAGGGCGCTCGCGCAAGCGTTCACGCGTCTACAGCCAGCAGTTCCGCGATGCGCATCCGATCAACTTCGGCAAGCGCGCGCCAAAACACTATCAGGTGCACGGCGTCGATGTCTCGCGCTGGCAGGGTGATATCGACTGGGTGAAGCTGCGCACGCAGGGCGCCAACTTCGCCTTCATCAAGGCAACGGACGGTGGCGACCACCTCGACCCGATGTTCCAGAAGAACTGGCGCAGGGCCAAGGAGGCTGGCATCCGCCGGGGTGCCTATCACTTCTTCTACTGGTGCCGGGTTGCAAGCTCGCAGGCCGAATGGTTCATCCGCAACGTGCCGAGGGATCCCGATGCGCTGCCGCCGGTGATCGACGCGGAATACAACGGTGAATCGAGCTGCAAGAAGCGCCTGACGCGGGCGCAGTATGTCGAGAAGATCAAGGTCTTCTCCGATATGCTGGAGCGCCATTACGGCAAGCGGCCGATCATCTACACGGCCCCGGATTTCTATGAGGACAACCTCTCCGGCGAGCTCAAGAACCATCCGTTCTGGCTGCGCTCGGTCGCCGCGCATCCCTCGAAGCGCTATCCGAACCGCCGCTGGATGTTCTGGCAGTATTCCGGCTCCGGCCTGTCGCATGGCGTCGAGGGCAAGATCGACCTCAACGTCTTTGCCGGCAGCGAGAACGACTGGCACAACTGGCTGAACGGCCAGTCCAACGCACGGTCGGCCAGTCTCGACTGACCGGTGACGGGTTTCAAGCGAGCAAGGGGGACGATCTACTTCTGCTTCTGCGGATAGATCGTCTCGCCGCGTTTCAGCATGTCCACGAAGGTATCGACGTTGCGCTTACGCGCGGCATCTGTCTTGATGTTGTGCATGCGGAAGGCCAGCGCGAAGCGGTTCTGTTCGGTGAGCTTCCCGAGCATCTCCCTGGCCGCGGGGTCCGCATCGATAGCCAATTGCAGATCCGCGGGGATTTTAAGATCCTTGCCGCTGCCATAGGCCTTGTCCCAGCGACCATCCGCCTTTGCGGCGTTGACCTGCTTCAACCCGTGTTCCGTCATCCGGCCGTCGGCAATCAGCCTGCCGACCGTCTCGACATTCTTCTTGCTCCACACGCTCTTCTTGCCACGCGGGCAATAGCGCTGGAAGAAGCTTTTCTCGTCCAGCCCCTTGCGGATGGCGTCGATCCAGCCCCAGCACAGCACCGCCTCGACCGCCTCTTCGGCGTTGATGGATTTGAGGCCCGAGCCGCGCTTGTGGATCTTGATCCAGACTTCGGGAGCGGTGCCATGGTTTTCGGCAAGCCAGCGATAGAAGCTTTCCGGGTCGGCGAATTCCCGGACGTGGGCAGGGTTGATTTCCACAGGCGCCATCGCGTTTTCCCCTCATCGCCCACCGGACGTGGCTGCTTTGCATCGGTCAGGCGGAATGAACGACCAGTGCCGCGAATGTGATGCCTCTGCTTCTTGCCAGCCCACCCGTCGTTTGGCTAGCCATCGGTTTCAATCTGTCTATCCCATTGGAGTCTTATCGAGAATGCCTACGGTGTGCTCATTGTCGCGCAGAGCCTTTTTCCTTGGCGCTGCTGCGACGCTCGCGGGCTGCGCAACCACGGAGACGTCGGTCAAGGTCGCGCCGGTACCGCAGAAGGTCAGTTATCCCATCGTGCCGGCAGCGGACGAGGAACTGGCGGCGCGCTATGCGGCCGTCGAGGACGGCGGCCATCTCATCCCCGCCATCCCCTATACGAAGATCGACCCGAAATATTATCGCCAGCGCGTGAAGGACCCGACCGGCGAGGCGCCGGGCACGGTGGTTGTCGATACGCCCGGCCGCTTCCTCTACGTGGTGGAGCCGGGTGGCACTGCCATGCGCTACGGCGTCGGCATTGGTCGCGAAGGATTTGCCTGGGAAGGTGAGGGCATCATCCATTGGCGCCAGCCCTGGCCGCGCTGGAAGGTACCGGCGGACATGATCGCCCGTACGCCGAGCCTTGCCAAGTACTCCGTCGAGAATGGCGGCATGGAGCCTGGTATCAAGAACCCGCTCGGTGCGCGCGCGCTCTACATTTTCCAGAATGGCAAGGACACGCTGTATCGCCTGCACGGCTCGCCCGACTGGGCGTCGATCGGCAAGGCAACCTCTTCGGGCTGCGTGCGGCTGATCAACCAGGATGTGCTCGATCTCTACAAGCGCGTGCCCTATCACGCCCGCATCGTCGTGCATCAGGGGCCGATGGGCGCCGCGGTCGGCGCTTAAAGCTATTCCAGCAAAAGTGCGCAGCGGTTTTGCGTAAAAGCAAAGAGATAGGACTTTTTCGCGATCCGAAGAAAAGCGGAAATATTCTAGGTCACCGTCTCGCCGCCATCGACGACAAGGATCTGACCGGTCATGTAGCTTGACCGGTCGGAGACGAGGAAGAGGATCGGTTCGGCGATCTCTTCCACATCGGCCCACCGCCCCATCGGCACCTTCTCCTTGATATAGGCCTCGATCGCCTCGCGCCCGCCCATCTGGGTGATGAAGGGTGCGTTGAAGGGCGTGTCGACCCAGCCGGGGCAGAGCGCGTTGACGCGGATGCCGTGCCCGGCATAGTCGCCGGCCATCTGTTTCGTCATGGCGATGACGGCGTGTTTCGTCGTCGTATAGGCGATCATCTCGCGGTCGTAGAGCACGCCGGAGGACGAGGCGGTGTTGAGGATCACGCCCTTGCCCTGCGCCTTCATGGCCGGCATGACGAGGCGTGCGGCCATCAGGTGAGCGCGCACGTTGAGGTTCCATGAAAGATCCAGCCCGTCGAGCGGCACGCTTTCAAGATCGCCGGCAACCTGGGCGCCGGCGTGATTGTGCAGGATATCGACCCGGCCATGGCGGGAGAGCACGCCGGCGATCGCCATCTTCAGTTCCACGTCGTCCGTGACGTCGACGATGACCGCCTCCGCCTTGCCGCCATCCGCGCGGATGAAATCGACCGTCTCGGCGGCGCGCGTCTCGTTGAGATCGGCGACGCAGACGGTGGCACCCTCGCGCGCCATGATGCGCGCGCCGGCCCGGCCGATGCCGGAGCCCGCTCCGGTGACGATGGCGACACGGTTCTTCAGGATCATCGGTCTCACTCCCCGGCAGTCGTTTTTCTGGTTTTTTCCCGCATCAGCAGGCGGGCGATCACGATCAACAGCAGCGACGCGACCAGCACCATGGTGGCGATGGCATTGACCTCCGGCGTCACGCCGCGACGAATCGAGGCGAAGACGTAGATCGGCAGCGTCGTCTTCGAGCCCGCGACGAAGAAGGCCACGATGAAGTCGTCGAAAGAGAAGGTGAAGGCGAGCAGGAAGCCGGCAAGCACCGAAGGCAGGATCTGCGGCAGCACGATCTGGCGGAAGGTGGTGAGCGGCGTGGCGTAGAGATCGGCCGATGCCTCGACGATGTCGCGCCCGAGTGTCGCGATGCGCGCCTTCACGATCATCGTGACGAGCGCCATGGTGAAGAGGCCGTGCGCGGCGATGATCGAGCCATAGCCGAGGCCGAACTGCGGCGGCCTTTCGCCCGGCCACAGGCTGGCGATGGCGGGATTGATCACGCCGAAGACGGCGACGAGGGCGACGAGCGTGGCAATGCCGATCACGACGCCCGGCACGACGATCGCCGCGGCGAGCAGGCCGTCGAAGACGGCGCGGGCGCGGCTGCCCAACCGTTCGAGGCCAAGCGCTGCCATGGTTCCGAAGACGGCGGCGAGCGTGGCGCTGGTGACGGCGATGATCAGGCTGTTCTGCAGCGCGGTGATGAGGAACGGATTGGCGAGCGCCTTGCCGTACCACTCAACGGAGAAGCCGGTGAACTCGCTCGCATTGCGCCCCGCATTGAAGGAGAACAGCACGACGAGTGCGATCGGCGCATAGAGGAACAGATAGACGTAGGTGATCAGCGCGCGCATCAGACGAGATCCACCTGTCGTGTGCCGGAAATGCGCCAGGCGATGCGCATGGCGACCATCAACACCACCACGACCACGGCGACGAGTGTCACGGCAATCGCCGAGCCGAACGGCCAGTTGCGCGATTGCAGGAAGAGATCGACCAGCGCATTGCCGATGAAGAACACCTTGCCGCCACCCAGAAGCTGCGGGATCAGATACTCGCCAAGCAGTAGAATGGTGACGAGTGCGACGCCCGTCATGACACCCGGCAGCGACAGCGGCAGGGTGACGGAAAAGAAGGTCGAGACGGGTTTGGCACCGAGATCGGCGGAAGCCTCGAGCAGGCGTCGATCGAGCTTTTCGAGACTGACATAGATCGGCATGATCATCAGCGGCAAGTAGCCGTAGACGATGCCGAGCAGCACGGCGCCCGATGTGTTGAGCAGGCGGACATCCGCGATGCCGATCATATCGAGCAGGTTCGGGATGCCGCGCGAGCCGAGAATGTACATCCAGGCATAGGTGCGTACGAGCAGACTCGTCCAGAACGGCACGACGACCAGCGAGACGAGCAGCAGGCGATAACGCGGCGGCGCCTTGACCGCGAGGTAATAGGCGGTCGGGTAGGCGACGATGAGGCAGAGAAAGGCGCCGACCGGCGCCAGCATCAGCGTGTTCCAGTAGGCGGCGGCACGGGCCGGCAGGTTGGCATATTGCGCGAGGGTGAACGCCGGTTGATAGCCGCCCGCCGGTCCGCGCTCGCCGACGGAGAAGACCACCATGGCGATGAAGGGCAGGACAAGGAAGACGAACAGCCAGACGGACGCCGGCGCCAGCAGCGCCGTCGTCACCAGCCGTCTCTTCGTCGTCATTGTCAGGGGCATTGCGTGAGGTCCTGTTGCGTATTCATCCGGCCGGCTGGCCATTTCTCCCCGCAGGCAGGGAGAAGGAACTGTGCTGCGCGCTCCAACCAATCTCCCCCCTTGTGGGGGAGATCGATTTGCGGAGATGCCTTTCCCGCTAAGCCGACTTGAACCGGGCCATCAGCTCCGCACGCGCCGGGTCGGTCAGTGTCACGGCGGCGCCGAATTCCAGTGGCGTCAGGGCTGCCTCATCCGGATAGACGATCTTGTTGCCGGTGATATCGGCCGGCAGCAGCGACATCACGCGGCTGTCGGTCGTCGGTGCGCCGTTGGCGATGTGCTCCTTCACGGCGTTCTGCGGATCCATCAGGAAGTTGAGCAGCGCATAGCCGGCCGGCTTGTTGGCAGCGCTCTTCGGAACGGCATAGAAATCCGACCAGATCTCGCCGCCGTCGCTGCCCAGCACGAACTGGATTTCCGGAATGTCGCGATTGAGCTGCGCACCGTCATTCGTCCAGCACATGGTCATCCAGGCGTCGGAGGCGCGCATGGAGGGCTGGTAGTCGCTGTTGATGGCATAGAGATGCGGCTTGACCTTGATCAGCAACTCTTCCGCCTTGGCAAGCTCTTCCGCCTTCACAGAGTTGAACGAGAAGCCGAGCGAGACAAGCGCATTGCCGATGGTGGTAAGCTGGTAGTCATGCACCATGGCGCGGCCGTCGGCCTCGGTCATCGCAAGTTCGAAGAAGTCCTTCCAGCTGGTGACCTTCGATTTCATCTTGTCGGAGTTGAAGGCGATGCCCGTCGTGCCCCAGTTCTTCGGCAGGGCGAAAACCTTGCCATCGACGGTGCCCTCGTTGGTAAAGCGGGTGTTCTGCGTTTTCGGATCGAAGTTCGGCACCTTGGCGAGGTCGATCGGGTCGATCAGGCCGAGGCTCACATAGGTGGAAATCGTGTAGTTGGTCGGGACGAAAAGATCCCAGCCGGTGCCGCCGGCCTGGAGTTTCGCCAGCATCTCCTCGTTCGAGCCGAACACGTTGACCTCGACGGCGACACCGGTCGCAGCGGTGAAGGCTTCAAAGGTTGCGGGGTCGTGGTAGTTCGGCCAGGTGGCGAGCGACATGGTGGAGCCGAGATCTTCGGCCGCATGGGCTTCGGAGGCGAAGAGGCCCGGCTGGCGGGCAAGAACCGCTGCGGCAAGGCCGAGGCCCGTGACGCCGAGAAAGTGGCGGCGCGTGACCGAGCCGCGTTTCAGGCGCATGAACTCTTCCGTCAGGTCACGGGCGCTGATCGGGGCATTCTCTCTGAACCATTTCGACATCACACTGTTCCCTTGTTGTTGTGACGGGCCTGTTTCCCTCAGGCCGGAAAGATATGCGCTGTGCCGGGATCGAAGCTTATTGCGACCCGCTCGCCCGGCGCGACGAGGTCGTTTTCTGATTGGCTGTGGCGTTCGGCGGTGACCAGCAGGTCGCCGAGGCCTTCTATGGAGACGGAATATTCTGCGGCCGAGCCGAGGAAGATGCGATGGGTGACGATGCCTTCGAACGCCGCTGCGTCGGAACGGCGGGAGAGGCGAATCGCCTCGGGCCGAAGCGCGACGGTGACTGCACCGGGGGCAAGGTCGCTGCGCGAGGAGGCGAGCGCCGAACCGTTGCGGAGGCGCACGGCGCCGCCGGCTTCCAGCACGCCGTCGAGGCGGTTCGTCTTGCCGACGAAATCGGCGACGAAGAGATCGGCCGGGCGGTCGTAGACTTCCTGCGGCGTTGCGAGCTGGCGGATGCTGCCGGCGCTCATCACGCAGACGAGGTCGCTCATCGACAGCGCTTCTTCCTGGTCGTGGGTGACGAGCACGAAGGTGATGCCGAGGTCGCGTTGAAGGGTTTGAAGCTCGATCTGCATCGCCGAGCGCAGCTTCTTGTCGAGGGCGGCCAGCGGTTCGTCGAGCAGCAGAACGGAGGGTTTGTTGACGAGGGCGCGGGCAAGCGCCACGCGCTGCTGCTGGCCACCGGACATTTCGTGGATGCGGCGCTTGGCGAAGCCGGACAGGCGCACCATTTCCAGCGCTTCGCCGACTCGGCGCGAGATTTCCGCCGCCGGCAGCTTCGGGCGAAGCTGTTTCAGGCCATAGGCGACATTCTGCGTGACATCGAAATGCGGGAAGAGCGCATATTGCTGGAACACCATGTTGACGGGGCGGCGATAGGCCGGCACGCCGTTGGCGACGTTGCCGGCAATCAATACCTCGCCTTCGCTGGGTTGCTCGAAGCCGCCGATCATCCGCAGGCAGGTGGTCTTGCCGCAGCCGGACGGGCCGAGCAGGGCCACGAAAGCACCCTTCGGCACGGCGAGGTTGATGTCGGAGACCGCGGTCACCGCGCCATAGCGCTTGGTCACCGAACGGAACTCGATGTCGTTCGTTGGTGCGGATGTCACGTCTGTTCCCTGCGGTTGTTGGTCTCTCAGCGATCTCTGCCGCTATGGCCACCGTCAGGTCGAATGCTAGTCAGCGGCCTGCGGGTTGGTATATACCCCGAGAGAGGTATTTTATCCATAAATTGGCTATGGGAGGAGTATACCCGTGCGGCAGCAGAAGAGGTTTTGCGCGCGCGGACTTGGGGAGCAGGAACGCCATGCAGGTCGATTTCAAGGCACTTTTCCAAACGCTTGCCGATTGGACCGGCGCCGCCGAGACGTCAGATCGGAAGACGGGCGAAACGCTGCTGGCAATGATGCGGGCGCTGGTGCGCTTCGACGACATGGTGATTTTCGCCTATCGCGACAAAGCCCGGCCGATCGATCTGTTCAGCACCTTCGATGCGGATGACCACCATATCTTCGTGACGCTCTACCAGGCCGGACCCTATTTGCTCGATCCGTTCTACCATACGGCGCGTGCGGCCCGGGCCGGCGTGTTCCGCATGCGGGAACTGGCGCCGGATCGCTTCTTCTCCAGCGAATATTACCGCACCTACTACTCCCAGACCCGGCTTGCCGAAGAGCTCGGCTTCTTCGTGCCGATCACGGATGGCGTGACGGTCGTCGTCTCGCTGATGCGGCGGGAGAAGACGGGCGTCTTCCCGTCCGGTGAATTCGGCCTGCTCAAGGATGTGGAACCCTTCGCCACTGCCTTCGTGCGCCGGGCCTGGGGTGATCTTGCCGGGCGCTTTGCAGAGGTGGGACAGGGGCGGGGACGCCGCAGCGAGCCGGTGAGCGCGGCGGATCGCGTCTGGCGCAGGCTCAATCTCACGGATCGCGAGGCCTCGATCATCGAACTCGTGCTTCAGGGACATTCGTCGGAATCGATCGGGCTCAAGCTCGACATCTCCACCGGCACGGTGAAGGTCCATCGCCGCAACGTCTACCGCAAGCTCGGGATTTCCTCGCAGATCCAGCTGTTGTCGATTTATCTGAAGAACCTGCAATCCTAGCCAAGCTTGGCGAGCCGGCCGGGCGGTAGTGATGGTGGGTACCCCCTCAACCGCCTGCCGGCACCTTCTCCCCGTGGGGGAGAAGGGATGGATGCAACGTCTCGTTTTCCCCTTCTCCCCAGCGGGGAGAAGGTGCCGGCAGGCGGATGAGGGGGCCTTGCAGACAAACGAATTGAGCCCGGCATTGCTGCCGGGCTCCCTTGAGTCTTTTCAACGGTTTGCCATCTCATCCTGTCGGATTGAGTCCGGTCGTTGAGGTGTCGATTCAAGCGACCGCTGCGAGCGCCACCTGCGCGCGGGCGTCGATGATCTGGCGGGCGGCGTTGGCGGCTTCCTTGCCCTTGAGCACGAAGTGCTCGCGGAAGAAGGCGATGTGGGCGTCCGATTCCTGGAAATTGTGCGGGGTCAGCACGGCCGACAGCACCGGCACATTGGTGTCGAGGCCAACGCGCACGATGGCATCGACCACGGTGCCGGCGACGAAATCGTGACGGTAGATGCCGCCGTCGACGACGAGGGCAACACCGAGAATCGCCGAATAGCGGCCCGTCCGGGCGAGAAGCTGGGCGTGCAGCGGGATTTCAAGCGCGCCCGGTACGTCGATCACGTCGACATCCTCGGCGCGGCCGCCGAGCGCTTTCCATTCAGCGACGAAGGAGTTGACCGCCTGGTCGACGATGCCGGCGTGCCAGCGGGCACGGATGACGGCGATCCGGGAGGCGGGGGTGGCATTCGCATTCATATCTAGGCCTTTCAAGGGTTGAGCCATTTTTCAATGATCCCCTTGGGCGAACACGCACGAGGCACGCTGACCCACCGTGCGGCGGGTGCCTCCTGCTTGCTCTCTTCCATCCGGACTATGACCGTCGGCTCCGGCATCGCACCGGATCTGCTGACCCTTCCATTCGCGGAAGGCGCTCGCGGGCTCCGGAAAGCCTCCTTTCGGAAAAGCTTGCCGATACCGCCGGTGGGGAGTTTCACCCCGCCCTGAGAACGATGCGAGATTAACCGGCCATCGCGCGGAGATCAAATCCGCAGACGACGGAAAACGCACGATTCACGACAGAATTTTCCAAGCCTTTTGCAAGGCCTGGAATGAAACTGCCGTCTCAGTCGCGGATGATGAGGAGGTCGCCTGCGGTGAAACGCAGTGTCGACGTCTCGCCAACGGCCGGTGGTACGAGGCCGGGGCTGTTGAACATGTCGAAGGAGATGACGGCATCGCCGACCTTCATGCGGGTGCGGATGACCGAGCCGAGGAAGTTGGACGAGATGACCTCGCCGGTCAGTGCCGTGTCGCCCTTGGCATCGGGGGCGGTGGAGCCGGCCTCCGGGCGCAGCGCCAGCGAGACCGTGTCGCCGGCCTTCACGGTGCCGAGCGGCTCGCGCAGCGTGACACCCTGATCGCCGATCGACACGCGGTTCGTTGCCGGGTCAACGACTTTCGCCTCGATAAGGTTCAGCGTGCCGACGAAGTTGGCGACGAACCGGGTGGCCGGGCGGTTGTAGATATCGGCGGGCTTGCCGATCTGGTCGGCCTTGCCGGCATTCATGACGACGATGCGGTCCGAGATCGACAGGGCCTCTTCCTGGTCATGCGTGACGAAGACCGTGGTGATGCCGAGCTGCTGCTGGATCATGCGGATTTCTTCGCGCAGCGACACGCGGATCTTGGCGTCGAGCGCCGACAGCGGTTCGTCGAGCAGCAACACTTGCGGCTTTGGGGCAAGCGCGCGGGCGAGCGCCACGCGCTGCTGCTGGCCACCGGACATCTGGTAGGGATAGCGGTCGGCGAGATGGTCGAGCTTGATGAGGCCGAGCATTTCCTTGACGCGCTGGTCGATTTCCGCTTTCGGGCGACCGGCGACCTTGAGGCCGAAGGCGACGTTTTCCGCAACGTTCATGTTCGGGAACAGCGCGTAGGCCTGGAAGACCATGCCGATGTTGCGCTGGTTGGGGCGCAGGTTCACCTGGCTCTTGCCGTCGATGGTGATGCCGCCGCCCGAGGGCGTCTCGAATCCGGCGATCATGCGCAGCACGGTGGTCTTGCCGCAGCCCGATGGCCCGAGGAACGAGACGAACTCGCCCTTTTCGATCGACATGTTGAAGTCCTTGACGACCTGCACGGGGCCAAAGGACTTCTGGATGCTGGTGAGGGTGAGAAAGCTCATGAAAGATCCTTAGGCGGCGCTTTGCGCGCCCTTCTGGAAACGGGAAACAAGCTGGATCAGGCCGAGGCAGCCCCAGGTCAAGGCGAAGGACATCACGGCGAGCGCTGCCGGTTCATAGGCACGGTTGGCGCCGAGCAGCTGCATGTACGGGCCGAATGCCGGACGGTTGAGCAGGGCGGCCATGGTAAACTCGCCAATGACGATGGCGAAGGTCAGGAAGGCGCCCGAAAGGACCGCGACCAGCACGTTCGGCAGGATGATCTTGGCAAGGATCGTCGTCCAGCCGGCGCCGAGGCTCTGGGCGGCTTCGGTGAGCGTGGCGATATCGATGGAGCGCAGGCCCGTATCGACCGAGCGGTACATGTAGGGCAGCGCCAGCGTCGCATAGCCGAACATCAAGAGAATGTTCGTGCCCGTCGTCGTGCCGGTCAGCGGCAGCCAGCTCGACGTGTTGTAGAGCCGGATATAGCCGAAGACGATAACAATCGCCGGAATGACGAGCGGCAGCAGCGTGATGAACTCGATATAGGGGCGCAGGCCCGGCAGCTTCAGGCGCACCCAATAGGCCGTGGGCACCACCAGCAGTACGCCGAAGACGATGGTGGCGAGCGCCATCAGGATCGAATAGGTGAAGGTTTCCTGGAAACGCGGGTCGCCGAGCACGACGGCGTAGGCGTCGAGCGAATAGACGCCACGGCGCATTTTCAGGGAAAAGTTCGTCATGCCGAGCAGCGGCAGGATGAAATAGAGCAGCCCGAAGATAAGGGCGCCCCAGGCCCAGAACTTCTTCATTTCAGCCACCTTTCGCTGCGGGCGCGAAGCCAGATGTAGATCGTGTTGGCGATGCCGGTCACGACGATCATGCCGAAGGCGAGTGCGTAGCCGAGATGCGGATTGCCGAGCACGTCGCCGCGGATCTGCGCGAAGAGCAGGATCGGCACGATGTTGAGCGAGGAGCCGGTCAGCGCGATCGCCGTCGCGACGGCGCCGAAGGCATTGGCGAAGAGCAGCGCCAGCGTGCCGAGGAAGGACGGCAGCAGGATCGGGAAGGCGACCATGCGCCAGTACTGCGCATTCGTCGCGCCAAGGATCTGGGCCGCTTCGCGCCATTCGCGCTTCAGGCCGTCGAGGGCCGGCGTGATGATGAGGATCATCAGCGGGATCTGGAAGAACAGGTAGGTGACCGTCAGGCCCCAGAAGGAGAGGATGTTGAAGCCGAGCGCGCGCAGGTCGATACCGATCTGGGTCTTCAGGAAGACCGTGAGCAGGCCGACCGGACCGAGCGTCGCGAGGAAGGCGAAGGCGAGCGGCACGCCGGCGAAGTTGGAGGCGACGCCCGAAAACGTGAGCAGCGGGCCGCGGATCCATTTCGGCAGGCCGCCGAGCACGACGGCGGCGGCGACGGAAAAGCCGATCAGGCAGCCGAGCAGGGCCGAGGCGATGCTGATCTTGATCGAGATCCAGTAGGCCGAAAGGATGGAAGTGGTGAACAGACCCCGGATATTATCCAGGGTGAAGCTCCCGTCGGGTGTCTGGAAGGCGCCGATGACGATGCGCATCGTCGGCATGATCAGGAACAACAGGACGAAGATCGCGAACGGTGCCGCACCCAGCCAATGCAGCGGGAGGCGGAAGGGCGCTCGCGTTTGAGGTGCCGCGGCTGAGCTGTCTGAAGACATCAAGAGAGCCTCATGGGGTTGCCGTCGCCACAACGCCGCGCGCCGTTTCGGCCCGTGGAGCTGCAGTATTTTGAAAAACCTGCATATTCCTCAAATCGGTTCCGCTTTGAGGAATATGCAGGGCGCATATCGAAATCGTCGCCCCGGTTTGTAGGCCGGGGCGACGAAGTATGTCGTTTACTGCACGTTCGCGCCGACGACGCTATCCCATGCGCCGGTGACGGCAGCCTTGTTGGCATCCACTTCCTCGAGCGTCGGGAAGTAGGCCTTCTCATAGGATGCTGCCGGCGGCAGGGCGTCGATCAGGTCCTGCGGAACCTTGCCGGCCTTGACCATGGCGTTGAAGCGCGCCGGATGGCAATAGCCCTTCAGCCAGCCGAGCTGACCTTCGTCGGAGTAGAGGTGTTCCATCCACAGCTTGGCAGCGTTCGGGTGCGGCGCATAGGCCGAGATACCCTGAACGTAGACGCCGGCGAGAATGCCGGTCGCCGGAACGACGACTTCCGTCGGCGGGTTGCCGTTGAGGGTCTTGGCCCAGCCGAGCGCGTTGTAGTCCCAGGCGACGACGATCGGAGTCGAACCCTGAGCGAGCGTGCCGGACTTGCCGATGACCGGAACGAAGTTGCCGGCCTTGTTCAGCTCGGCGAAGTAGGCGAGGCCAGCTTCACCGGCTTCCTTGCCGGACTTCGCACCCTTGCCAAGGCCGGCGGCGAGAACGCCGAGAATGGCCTGGTTCGACGCGCGCGGGTCACCGGCGAGGGCAACCTGACCGGCATATTCCGGCTTCAGGAGGTCGGCCCAGTCCTTCGGCGTGTTGGCAACGAGGTCCTTGTTAACCAGCAGCGACATCACGCCGTAGTAGTCACCGTACCAGAAGCCTTCGGCATCCTTGATGGTGTCCGGGATTTCGTCCCAGGTGGAGACCTTGTAGGGCTGCAGCAGGCCTTCTGCCTTGGCCTGCGGGCCGAAGGCGAGGCCGACGTCGATCACGTCGGGCGACTGCGGGCCCTTGTTGTCCTTGTTGGCCTTGATGGCTTCGATTTCGTCGGCCGAGCCGGCGTCCGGGTTCAGTTCGTTGACCTGGATTTCCGGGTACTTGGCCTTGAAGGAGGCGATGACGTCACCGTAGCCGCACCAGTCGTGCGGCAGCGCGATCGTCGTCAGCATGCCTTCCTTTTTCGCAGCTTCGATGAGCTCGGCGCTCGGCTCGGCGAAGGCGAGCGAGGGAAGCGCGATGGCCAGGGCGGTGGAGAGCGAAAGCAGACGTTTCGTTTGTGACATCACGGGTGTTCTCCTTTGGTGTGTCAGTCAACTTCGGCGAAGCTGATACTGGTGGCAGATGAAGGTTATGTGACAGTTTTGTTTCGGTTTTTTCGTTTGTCTGTCAGGATTTGCCGGGGGCCTCCGGGCGAGGCTTGCGGAAAAGCCGGCTGGCCTCGAAGAGACCCTCCAGCGTCTTCATTCGGTCGCTGGTTTCCTCCCAGCCCGAACTCTGCACCGCTTCGATCAGCGCCTCGACGATGAACAGGGTCACGACGGACGAATCCCACGCCGACGGCGCCTCGATATGGACCCGGAAAACCTTCGCGGCCGCCTTGGCGACGGGCGAGGCCCATTGGTCGGTGAAGAGCACGATTTCCACGCCGCGCTCGCGCGCCGCCCGGCCAAGCGTCTCCATTTCCTGCTCGTAGCGGCGGATATCGAAGATCACCAGCACATCGCCGGCCTTCATGTTCAGCACGTAATGCGGCCAGGAGCTGGGATTGGAGGCGATCTGCGTGACGTTCGGGCGAATGACCTGGAGATGGGTGAAGAGATAGTCGCCAAGCGCCTTCGTGATGCGGCCGCCGATAATGTAGATGCTGCGCTGGCGATCGGCCAAAAGCGTGGCGGCGCTGTCGAATTCGGCCGTTTCCACCTGCGAGAGCGTCTGGCGCAGGTTGGTCATGATCGCGTCGGCGAAGCGGTTCAGGATATGCGTGCCCGGCGCCTTGGCCGCCCAGCGGTCGTGTTTGGTGATCGGGTTCGACAGGGTGGCTTCCAGCTCGTGGTGCAGGCGGGCCTGAAAATCCGGAAAGCCGCGAAAGCCGAGCTTCTGCACCATGCGCGCGACGGTCGGCGTGGATACGCCGGCATTCTCCGCGACAGTGGTGATACTGCCGAGACCGGAGACGGGATAGTTGTCGAGCAACGACGTGGCCAGCTGCCGTTCGGCGCGCGTCAGCGTGTCGAAATGGGCAGCGATCACATCCGACACCGTCATGGATGCTTGGTTGAGAGTCAAATTATTCCCCTGCACCCGGTCTTCGCCGGGGTTTTGGAAATAAAACGCGCTGTCACAATTCGAGTCAAATGTTTTTTTGAAGAGATTTTTTCAACACCCCGTTGACAGCGGCCGAACTGTGAAGAATTCTTTTCAGTAATGACAAAAGCCGGTCGAGGGGATCAGGCTATGGGAATTCTGACTGGAGAGGAGGGCGACCCCGTCGCCCTTGAAAACGCGTCTGCGCGGGGCCGGATCATTCTTGTCTGCGAGCACGCATCGCGTCTTCTGCCCAAATCGCTCGGCACGCTCGGCCTGTCCGAAGAGGCGCTAGCGAGCCATATCGCCTGGGATCCGGGTGCGCTCGCCGTGTCGCGCCTTATGGCGAAGAGCCTTGATGCGACACTGATTTTCCAGCGTTTCTCCCGCCTCGTCTATGATTGCAACCGCCCGCCGGAATCGCCGGCCGCCATGCCGGAGAAGAGCGAGGTTTTCGCGATTTCCGGCAATGCCGGCCTCGATCAGGCGGCGCGCAATGCCCGCACCGAAGCGCTTTACCTGCCGTTCCGCGAAAAACTCTCCCGCCTGGTGAAGGACCGGATGGCGGAGGGCAGGGCGCCGGTGATCGTGACCATGCACAGTTTCACGCCGGTCTATTTCGGCAAGCAGCGGGCGGTCGAGATCGGTGTTCTGCATGATGCCGATGCGCGGCTTGCCGATGCGATGCTGACCGCAGGCACTGGCGGCCTCTACAATATCCGCCGCAACGAGCCCTATGGACCGGAGGACGGCGTGACGCATACGCTGAAGGAGCACGGCCTTTCCAACGGCCTGCTCAACGTGATGATCGAGGTCCGCAACGACCTCATTCGAGACGAAGTCGACCAGAGGGTCGTGGCCGACTATCTGACGGGATTGCTCATCGAGAGCCTTCCCGCCGCATAATCAAGAACAAGACCCGGGGAGCGGCATGGCCGCGGCGCATATCCCACGCATTTCGTGGGCCTCAGACACAGGCGGGCCTCGGCAATTCCGCCAGGGACCAGTCGATACAGGGGAAAAAGATGTCAGATTATTCCGATCACGATAAACATGAGGATATGCAGGTCCTGCATTCCATGGGATACGCGCAGGAACTCGAACGGCGCATGAGCCAGTTCTCGAACTTTGCCGTATCCTTCTCGATCATTTGCATTCTGTCCGGCGGCATCAATTCGCTGGCGCAGGCGACATCCGGCGCGGGGGGCGCCGCGATCGGTATCGGCTGGCCGCTCGGCTGCTTCATCTCGCTCGTCTTCGCCGTGGCGATGGCGCAGATCAGCTCGGCCTATCCGACGGCCGGCGGCCTCTATCACTGGGGCTCGATCCTCGGCAACCGCTTCACCGGCTGGCTGACCGCCTGGTTCAACCTGCTCGGCCTCGTCACGGTTCTCGGCGCCATCAATGTCGGCACCTACTACTTCTTCATGGGTTCGTTCGGCACGCCGTATTTCGGCCTGGAAGACACGACGATGACCCGGATTATCTTCCTGGCGATCATCACCGGCGCACAGGCACTCGTGAACCACATGGGCATCGGCCTCACCGCGAAGCTCACGGATTTCTCCGGCTATCTGATCTTCGCGACGTCGATCCTGCTTGCCATCGTCTGCCTGGCAGCCGCCGACAGCTACGATATCGGCCGCCTCTTCACCTTCTCGAACTTCTCCGGCGAGGCCGGCGGCAATGTATGGCCGGAAAACTCCGGCACTTGGGTGTTCCTGCTCGGCCTGCTTCTGCCGATCTACACGATCACCGGCTATGACGCCTCGGCGCACACGTCGGAAGAAACCGTCAAGGCGGCGACGTCCGTGCCGCGCGGCATGGTCTCCTCCGTCCTGTGGTCGGCGCTGTTCGGCTACATCATGCTGTGCTCCTTCGTGCTGTTGATCCCGACCTCGGTCACCAATGCCGACGGCACGACGACCGATGGCATGGCGGCAGCCGCCGCACAGGGCTGGAACGTCTTCTTCTGGGCAATGGACACGCAGGTGAACCCCGCTCTCAAGGACATCCTCTACTTCCTCATCCTGCTCGCGCAGTGGCTCTGCGGCCTTGCCACGGTTACCTCGGTATCGCGCATGATCTTCGCGTTCTCGCGTGACGGCGGCCTGCCGTTCTCGCGCGGCCTGTCGAAGGTCAGCCCGAGCTACCGCACGCCGGTTTCGGCGATCTGGACGGGCTCGATCCTCTCGGTGCTGTTCGTCTGGGGTTCCTCGCTGGTCTCCATCGGCGAGACGCCGGTCTACACCGTCGTCGTGTCGTGCACGGTCATCTTCCTGTTCTTCTCGTTCGCGATCCCGATCGCGCTCGGCCTCTTCGCCTGGGGCACCTCGAAGTGGGACAAGATGGGTCCGTGGAACCTCGGCGAAGGCGTCTTCAAGCTGTTT
The DNA here is from genome assembly GCF_009827055.1 of Shinella kummerowiae. GTDB lineage: Bacteria > Pseudomonadota > Alphaproteobacteria > Rhizobiales > Rhizobiaceae > Shinella > Shinella kummerowiae. The sequence continues at coordinate 456,649 of NZ_WUMK01000001.1, read as the reverse complement.
GCCATCCTGTCGATCATCGCCATGGCGCTGATTTTCATCCTCGGCATCCAGCCGCCGAACGACTGGGCGCTCTACATCACCGTGGGCTTCCTGGTGCTGACCGCGGTCATCTGGTTCGGCTTTGAAAGCCGTCGCTTCAAGGGCCCGCCGATCGGCGACGAAGTCGTCCGCCGCAAGGCCGAAATCGCCGCCGCCGAAAAGGCTGTCGGCCAGGTCTGATCATTTTCAGCGCGGGGGCCGCGCGTGCGGCCCCCGTTTTCATTTCCGACCGACGCGCGGCGACTGCCGGGCACCATTTCTGGGACCAAGAACCATGAGCATGACCTACACATTCGATGACCTGAAGAAGGATGTTGCCGAGGGCCGCATCGACACCGTTCTCGCCTGCCTCGTCGACATGCAGGGCCGCCTCATGGGCAAGCGTTTCCAGGCGCAATATTTCGTCGAAAGCGCCTACGAGGAAACGCATAGCTGCAACTACCTGCTCGCCACCGACATGGAGATGGAGACCGTCTCCGGCTACAAGTCGACGAGCTGGGCCGCCGGCTACGGCGACTATACGATGAAGCCGGACCTCGCCACGCTGCGCAAGCTGCCCTGGCTCGAAGGCACGGCGCTGGTGCTCTGCGACGTGCTCGATCATCACACACATGCGGAAGTGCCGCATTCGCCGCGCGCCATCCTGAAGAAGCAGGTGAAGCGGCTGGAGGCCCTGGGCCTCAAGGCCTTCATGGCAAGCGAGCTTGAATTCTTCCTCTTCGACCAGTCCTTCGACGATGCGCGCGAAAGCGGCTACCGCGACCTGCGTCTCGCTTCGGGCTACAACGAGGACTACCACATCTTCCAGACCACCAAGGAAGAGGACGTCATGCGCGCATTGCGCAACGGCCTGCAGGGCGCCTGCATCCCGGTGGAAAACTCCAAGGGCGAGGCCTCGCCCGGCCAGGAGGAAATCAACGTGCGCTATGCCGAGGCGTTGACGATGGCCGACCGGCATTCGATCATCAAGAATGCCACCAAGGAAATCGCCTGGCAGCGCGGCAAGTCCGTGACCTTCCTGGCCAAATGGAACTACACCGCCGCCGGCTCCTCCTCGCATATCCACCAGTCGCTGTGGAGCCTGGACGGCAAGGAGGCAAAATTCTTCGACAAGGACGCCAAATACGGCATGTCGGAGCTGATGCGGAACTATGTCGCCGGCCTGCTCGCCCATGCAAGCGAGATCACCTACTTCCTCGCGCCCTATATCAATTCCTACAAGCGCTTCGTCGCTGGCACCTTTGCGCCGACCAAGGCGATCTGGAGCAAGGACAACCGCACCGCCGGCTACCGCCTGTGCGGCGAGGGCACCAAGGGCATCCGCATCGAGTGCCGCGTCGGCGGCTCCGACCTCAATCCCTATCTCGCGATGGCTGCACTGCTTGCGGCCGGCATTGCCGGCATCGAGGAGAAGCTGGAGCTTGAAGCACCCTTCGTCGGCGATGCCTATGGCGGTAAGGACGCCCGCGAGATCCCGAAGACGCTGCGCGGCGCAACGGCCGCACTGACCGAGTCCAAGATGTTGCGCGAAGCTTTCGGTGATGACGTCATCGACCACTATGTCCGCGCCGCCGAATGGGAGCAGGAAGAGTACGACCGCCGCATCACCGATTGGGAGGTGGCGCGCGGCTTCGAGAGAGCGTAAGGCTCAAGCCAGTCAAGGTTGAACCGGCCCCGGCGAATAAGCCTCCAGGGATATTTGCCATGTGGCCGGATCGGCTATTGTCCGGCGCGAAAATTCATATCGGAAACAGGAAATCGATCATGACTGTGATCAAATGCATATCCCCCGTGGACGGCTCGGTTTACGCTGAGCGTGAGGCGATGCCGCTGGCCGCCGCGCAAGAGGCTGTCGCTCGCGCCAAAAAGGCGCAGAAGTCCTGGGCGAAACGCCCGCTGGAAGACCGTATCCAGCTCGTTCTGAAGGGTGTCGCCCGCGTCAACGAGATGGCCGAAGAGATCGTGCCGGAAATCGCCTGGCAGATGGGCCGCCCGGTCCGCTATGGCGGCGAGTTCAAAGGCTTCAACGAACGCTCCAACTACGTTGCCGAGATCGCCGGCTCGTCGCTTGCGCCGATCGTCATCGAGAACAGCGAGCGCTTCGAGCGCCGTATCGAGCGCGAGCCGCACGGCGTCGTCTTCGTTATCGCGCCGTGGAATTATCCCTACATGACGGCGATCAACACGATCGCGCCGGCGCTGATGGCCGGCAATGTCGTCATCATCAAGCATGCGGCCCAGACGCTGCTCGTCGGCGAGCGCCTCGTGCGCGCCTTTGCCGAAGCCGGTGTGCCGGAAGACGTCTTCCAGAACGTCTTCCTCGACCATGATACGACCTCGGCGCTGATCGCCGGCAATGCGTTCGATTTCGTCAACTTCACCGGCTCCGTCGAAGGCGGCCGTTCGATCGAGCGCGCCGCTGCCGGCACCTTCACGCCGGTCGGCCTGGAACTCGGCGGCAAGGACCCGGGCTACGTCATGGAGGACGCGGACCTCGACGCCGCCGTCGACACGCTGATGGACGGCGCGACCTACAATTCGGGCCAATGCTGCTGCGGCATCGAGCGCGTCTATGTGAACGAGAAGCTCTACGACGCCTTTGTCGAGAAATCGGTCGCCTGGATATCCAACTACAAGCTCGGCAATCCGCTCGATCCGGAAACGACACTCGGCCCGATGGCGCACAAGCGCTTTGCCGCGACCGTGCGCTCGCAGATCGCCGATGCGGTTTCGAAGGGCGCCAGGGCGCTGATCGATCCCAAGCTCTTCCCGGCCGATGATGGCGGCGCCTATGTCGCCCCGCAGGTTCTCGTCGATGTCGACCATTCGATGGAGTTCATGACGGAAGAGACCTTTGGCCCGGCCGTCGGCATCATGAAGGTGAAGAACGACGCGGAAGCGCTCGCCCTGATGAACGACTGCAAATACGGCCTCACCGTCTCGCTCTGGACGAAGGATTCTGATCGCGCGGCGACGATTGCCCGTGATCTCGAAACCGGCACCGTGTTCCAGAACCGCGCCGACTACCTCGACCCGGCGCTCTGCTGGACCGGCGTGAAGGAAACGGGCCGTGGCGGTTCGCTCTCCGTCATCGGTTTCCACAACCTCACCCGACCGAAATCCTATCACTTCAGGAAAGCTTAAAGAGCATGACTATCACCGCCAACTGGAGCTACCCGACCGCGATCAAGTTCGGGGCGGGCCGCATCAAGGAACTCGCCGACCACTGCAAGGTGGTCGGCATGAAGAAGCCGCTGCTCGTCACCGACCGCGGCCTCTCGACGATGCCGATCACGCAGGGCGCGCTCGATATCCTCGCCGCAGCCGGCCTCGGCCGTGCGATGTTCGCGGAGGTCGATCCCAACCCGAACGACAAGAACCTCGAGGCCGGCGTCAAGGCCTTCAAGGATGGCGGCCATGACGGCGTCGTCGCCTTCGGCGGCGGCTCGGGCCTCGATCTCGGCAAGGCGATCGCCTTCATGGCTGGGCAGACCCGCCCGGTCTGGGATTTCGAGGACGTCGGCGACTGGTGGACCCGCGCCAATTCCGATGGCATCGCGCCGATCATCGCCGTGCCGACAACGGCTGGCACCGGTTCGGAAGTCGGTCGCGCCTCGGTCATCACCAACTCCGAGACGCACACCAAGAAGGTCATCTTCCATCCGAAGTTCCTGCCTTCGGTGACGATTTGCGACCCGGAACTAACGGTCGGCATGCCGAAGGTCATCACGGCCGGCACCGGCATGGACGCATTTGCCCATTGCCTCGAAGCCTATTGCTCGCCGTTCTACCATCCGATGAGCCAGGGCATCGCCCTTGAGGGCATGCGCCTCGTCAAGGAATTTTTGCCGCGCGCTTACAAGGACGGCACGGACATCGAGGCGCGCGCGCATATGATGTCGGCCGCTGCCATGGGGGCCGTCGCCTTCCAGAAGGGGCTTGGCGCCATCCACTCGCTGTCGCACCCGGTCGGCGCGATCTACAACACGCATCACGGCATGACCAATGCCGTCGTGATGCCGCCGGTCCTGACCTTCAACCGCCCGGCCATCGAGGCGAAGATCGTCAGCGCAGCTGCCTATCTCGGGATTGCCGGCGGCTTCGACGGCTTCTTCGACTATGTGTTGCACCTGCGCGAAGAGCTCGGCGTGCCGGACAAGCTGTCGGCGCTCGGCGTCGGTACGGACCGGATCGATGAAATGTCCGAAATGGCGATCGTCGACCCCACGGCTGGCGGCAATCCGGTGGAGCTGACGCTCGACGCGGCCAAGCGCCTGTTCGCCGAGTGCATCTGAGGACAGCGCTTTTAAAACCGGGGGTGGCGATCAACCGATCGCCACCCCGATTTTTTATTACAATTATTACGAATTGCGCCGCATGATGATTGTCATCAGAATGTCATGCAACCGTCATGATCTGCGCCGCTCCGGCGTCTCATGGCGGTTTGATGCGGCGGTACGATCATGGCAGTCATATCGATAGCGAACGCCAAGGGCGGTTCGGGCAAGACGACGGCGGCGGTCCTGCTGGCCACCGAACTTGCGCAACGCGGTTTGCGCACCGCGCTTCTCGATTGCGATGAACTGAAGCTGGCGGCAAGCTGGGTGCGTGCCGCAAGGCTCGGCGAGGGGCTGACGCTGCTGGACAATGTCGCCGTCTTCAATCTTGCGGCTCATCTCAAAACCTTGCGAAGCAGCCATGACCACGTCATCATCGACCTCTCGGGCGCGCGCGATGCTCTGGTCGCGTTTGCCGCCGGCCTTTCCGATCTCGTGCTGGTGCCTGTGCAGGGCTGTGCGATGGACAGCCGTGGCGCGGCGCATGTGCTGGAGTTGATCGAACTCGTCAGCGCCAATGCGCATGTGCCGATCAAGCGGGCGGTGGTGCTGTCGCGCGTCAATCCGCTCGTCACCACCCGCGCCTTGCGCAATGTGAAGGCCGTGCTGGACGCGGCACGAATTCCCGTCGTCGGCACGCCTGTCATCGAACGCAGCGCCTTCCGCGACATGTTCGAGACGGGCGGCACGCTCTATTCGATGAATGGTGGCCGGGTGAGCAATCTCGACAAGGCGATCCTCAACATGCAGGTTCTTGCCGATGACGTGCTGCGTCTCGTCGGTGTCGAGGAGGCGAGCAAGATCTGGGCGAGGGCGGTTCCTGCCGCTCCGGCGCGCGTCGGTTTGCCTTCTCCGGCTCCGGTGGGCCTGCCGGCAGCGCCCTGATTTCTTACCGTTAACAATTGACACGTGCGCGCAGAACGCTGGTTTTCCAGGCTTTCTTCCGGCAATCGGCACGCGTCGGTCTTCGTCTCATTAATCTTCGCGATGCGGAAATTTCCATTTCGTTAACCATGTTTTGAAAGGTTTAAGTAAGCGGGCGCCATTTGCACAGGGTCGCCTGACGAGAGCGATGAGCACGCTCGCAGCATTCACGGGGAAAGACATGCCAGTCATCACATTTGCCAATGCCAAGGGCGGCGCGGGCAAGACCACCGCGGCCCTCATCCTGGCCACAGAGCTTGCCAGCCAGGGCCACCGCATCACCATTCTCGACGCGGACCCGCAGCGCTGGATCAGCCACTGGCACGAGATTTCCGGCCGCCAGCACAACATCGCCGTCATCTCGGAAGTCTCGATGGCGTCCATCCAGTGCCATATCCGCGAGAATCGCGACACGACCGACTATTTCATCATCGACCTCGCCGGTGCCCGCGATGCGCTGGTCGCCACCGCCATTGGTCTCTCGGATCATGTGATGATCCCGGTGCAGGGCTGTGCGATGGATGCGCGCGGTGCCGCACAGATCCTCGAACTGCTGAAGCAACTGGACGAGAAGGCGGGCATCCGCATCAGCCATTCGGTCGTGCTCACCCGCATGAATTCGATGGTGACGACACGCGCCATGACCGCCATCAAGGCATTGCTGTCATCGCGTGGTGTAGCCGTGCTGGACACGCCGATCGGCGAGCGTACCGCTTTCCGCGATATTTTCGACTGTGGCGGCACGCTGTATTCGATGGATCCGGCCAGGGTGAGCAACCTCGATAAGGCCCGCGAAAACGCCCGGCTCTTCGCCGAGGAAGTGCAGCGCCTCATGCCGACGCGCACGCGGGTTTCCCCGGCGCGCGGCTTCTTCCGCACGATTTCGCGCGCGGCTTGAGTCAGCAGATTTGACGAAAGGCAGGAACGGCTGCGACCAAATGCGCAGCCGTTGCCCCCATTCGATGCAAGGCCTGGTAAGAAACAATTTACCATGCCCAACCTAGTGATATTGCGTCTGAAAGCTGTCCTCGAAGGCTCTTTGTCTTCGGCGTGATCCATGAGGGATCGCGGGCGCGAGCGAGCCATCTGGCATTGCCGTCCCGATAGAGCGTTGTCGCTTTCCCCAGTTTCTCGTGTTGCCAGGATACCCAATCGGAATGAAGCCAGCCCCGCAAACCGCCAGCCAAAACCACGATATCGCGCGCCGTCTGGACTATCTCGGCCTGGACGAACCGGCGCTGAAACGGTTGCGCAGCCTGAAGCCCTTCATCGAGAAGGAGCTCGGTCCGGCGCTCGACAAATTCTACGCCATCGTGCGCAAGAGCCCGGAAGTCAGCCACCTCTTTTCGAACGACGCGCATATCGACCGTGCGAAGACTGCGCAGCTCGGTCACTGGGCAAATATCGCTGCCGGCGACTTCACCCATGACTATGCCGCGAAGGTGCAGACGATCGGCCATGTGCATGCGCGCATCGGCCTGGAGCCGCGCTGGTATATCGGCGGCTACGCGCTGATCGTCGAACACCTGCTGGCCGAAGCGGCGAAGTCGCTCTGGCCGAAGCCGGGGTTTTTTGCCCGCCAGGAGATCGGGCCGGAGGAATTCGCCGCCAAGTTTTCCAGCCTGCTCAAGGCCGTGTTCCTCGATATGGATCTCTCGATCTCCGTCTACATGGACACATCCGACGTCACCAAGCAGAAGGCGGTGCAGGCGCAGGTCGTTGCCGAGGAGCGCAAGATCGTCGGCGACAGTTTCGGTGCGGCGCTGAAGCGGATTTCGGATGGCGACCTCACGGCGCGTATCACCGGGCCGCTGCCGGAAGCCTATGAGACGTTGCGCGAGGATTTCAACCACGCCATTTCCACGCTCTCGCAGGCCATCGGCAACATTGGCGTCGGCGCGGGCTCCATCCACCTGAGTGCGCAAGAGATCGCGGCCGCCTCCGACGATCTCGCCAAGCGCACGGAGCGGCAGGCCGCCAATCTCGAGGAAACCGCGGCCGCCGTCGAAGAGGTGACGACCACCGTGCGCCAGACGGCGCAGAGCGCCAACGAGGCGAATGCGCTCGTCATGGCGGCGCGTGACAATGCGCAGCGCGGCGGCGAAGTCGTTGAACATGCGATTGTCGCGATGGGCGAAATCCAGGCCTCGTCCTCGGCCATCGCCAACATCGTCGAGGTCATCGACGAAATCGCTTTCCAGACCAATCTCCTGGCGCTGAATGCCGGCATCGAGGCCGCACGCGCGGGCGAGGCGGGTCGCGGCTTTGCGGTCGTGGCGTCGGAGGTGCGTGCGCTTGCCCAGCGGTGTGCCGATGCGGCAAAGGACATCCAGGATCTCATTGCCAAGTCGCATGGCCAGGTCGAGGACGGCGTGCGTTCGGTCAACGAGGTTGCGCAGTCGCTGCGCCAGATCGTGTCGCAGGTCGTGGACGTGAGCGCGGTCTTCAACACCATCCGCTCCAGCACCGCGGAGCAGGCAACGGGTCTCCAGGCGGTCAATCAGGCGGTGAACGCGATGGACCAGATCACCCAGCAGAATGCCGCGATGGTCGAACAGGCCAATGCCGCGAGCCAGGCGCTGACGCAGGAGGCGGCCTCCATCGCCGCCCAGCTCAGCGCTTTCCGCACCGGCGGTACAGCGCAGCCCGCGCACGGCTCAGGTTACAGCCGCGCCGCCTAAGCCCTTGGGACGGCGCAAAAAGGCCGGGCAGCGCCACGCTGCCCGGCCTTTGTTATTTCTGCATCCGCGTTTTCAGAAGGTCCATCAGGGCGCCGTCGCGTGGCAGCGAAGCGGCCTTGCCCTGTTCCTTGAGCCAGTAGAACTGGCCGGGCTTCACTTTTGCCGAAAGCTCGTAATCCATGCCTTCCCATTCGTCTTCGCGGAAGGAATAGAAGGCCCAGTGTCCACCCTTTGCCTCGACGGCATCCATGACGTCGGTGAGGTAGGTGCCGCAATCGGCCCAAAGCCGCATGCAGCCGAATTCAGCGGCGACGACGCGCGTTGGCGGCAGGCCTTGCGTCTTCGCCCAGTCGAAGGCCGTGTTGATATGGTCCGCGACCGCATTGCGATCCCACGTCATGGTGCCGCCAGCATAATTCGTGGTGGCGCCGGGATACCGAAGCGGCGTCTCGCGTTTCATGTTTGGCGCGCTCGTCGCGTTATAAGGCTCGTACATGTGGAAGGCATAGAGCACCTTGTCATCGGCGAGCCGCTTCGGCCAGGCGGCGAGCGCGCGCGGATTGGCGTAATAACCGCCATCGACCATCACCGGCGTGACCGGATCGACTTTGCGGATCGCCTTGATGATGCGCGTATAGAGTTTTGGCAGGTCGCGCGGCCCGCCGCTATTCTTCTCCTGCCAGGCCCGGATGTCGGCCATCGTGCCGTTTTCGGCAAGCCCCGTCGTCTTTTCCGGTGCCGGTTCGTTGATGAGGTTGTAACCGGCGACGGCGGGGTGGTCCTTCAGCGCGGTGGCGAGATCGCTCCAGAATTCTACGGCCTGATCGGCGAAGGCTCGATCCGACCAGAGCCGGTCGTCGAATGCGCCGTCGTTCTGCTGCTTCCAGCGCGCGCCGGGCAGGCTGAGCGGCGTCAGCACGACCTTGAGGCCGGCTGCGTGCGCGGCATCGAGTGTTTCGCGCAGCCTGGCGAGGTCTTTCGGTGGCAGTCCCTTATAGTGGTCGGCATCGCCGAGCAGGGTGTCGCGGCCTTCGCCCTTCCATTTGCTGAAGGTGAGGCGCACCCAGGTCGCGCCGGTTGCGGCGAGCGCGTCGAAGTAGGCCTTGTCCGGTTCGCTGGCGTTGAAGCTGTTGCCGCCTCTTTGCGGCGTGTCCCAGAAGGTCATGAGATCGGCAGCGGAGGCGGCCTGCGGCATCGCGCCGGCAAGCGCGAGGCAAAGGACGGCGGAGCGGAATTTTTGCAGCATGGGATACCGAATTAGCGGGGATAGGCGAGGGGCCACGCCATTTGTGGCCGTCGCTGCTTCGCCGCCAAAACGGGCGTTTTCCGGTTTGCATCATGGCGGAAGCGGATTTTCCACCGGAAAAACAAAAGCCGGCCCTGAAAAGCCGGCTTTGCCTGTTCATTTCCGGCGCTGTCAGTCGACGAATTCGACCGTGACGCCGGCGCTTGTCATCTTGGCAAGTTCGGTCGCATCCCAGTTGGTCAGGCGGATGCAGCCATGGCTCTGGGTCTTGCCGATCTTCGACGGGTCCGGCGTGCCGTGGATACCGTAGGTCGGCTTGGAAAGGGCGATCCAGACCGTGCCGACCGGGCCGTTCGGGCCGGGCTGCAGGGTCAGCACCTTGTTGTTGGCGCCCTGCTGGAAATTGATTTTCGGATTGTAGGTGTAGCCGGGATTGAGCGCGATACGCTCGACCGTCACCAAGCCCGAGGGCGACGGCGTGTCGGCGGAGCCGATGCTGGCCGGGTAGGCGGCAATCAGCGTGCCATTCTCATCATAGGCGAGCACCTGCTTGCGGCCCTTGTCGGCGAGGATCTTCGCGACCTTGCCGGTTTTCTTCTCGCCGGTATCGACGACCTTGATGATCGTGCCGGGGATCGTGAAATCGACGCCCGGGTTGATATCCTTGAGATAGGCCTCGTCCATATGGAACTTTTCGGCCAGCATCTCGATCGTCGAGGTGAAGGAGAGGTGCGGCAGCGCGGCCTTTTCCGCATAGTCGCTCGGAATGGAAGCAACGTAGGGGCCGGCCGCGTCAGCAGCGCTGATCTCGTAGGTGGTGAAGGCCATGCCGCCGGAGAGGCGCAGGCGCTCCAGAATATCGTCGGCATTGTTCGGGTCCAGCGTTTCGCCAGTGCTGTTCTGCCAGGCCTCGATCGCCTTGATGACGTTGGAGCCCTTCTTGCCGTCGATCACGCCCGGCGAAAAGCCTTCGCGGTCGAGAAAGACCTGAAGGGCGGTAATTTCCGCGGAGGACAGCTTGCCGAGCGCCGTCGCCGGCTCGAATTTCGGACCGGGCACGTATTCGGCATTGGGATCGATGCCGTTTTCGGGCAGGGCGGCGCTGTCGTCGTTTCCGTTGAGGTCCGGTAAGGGCTGCGAGCCGCCGAAATCGGCGTCCGGCAGCGTCTGGCGTTCGATATCACCCGGCAGGGCCTCGCGCATTTCCGGCACGGAACTGGTCGTCAGTTCGTCGCCATAGTCGGATTCGGGTGCTGGCGGGAAATAATCCGGGCTGGTTTCGGGATAACCGGGCACCGCGCGGTAACGGTCCCGGCGTGGGCGATAGTCATCACCGCCACGGGCGAAATAGCGGTTGGCGGGCATGGCGGTGGCAACCACATTGCCCCAGTCGTCGACGTAGACCGTGCGGCCGCGGTTGTCGCGCATCACGCGCATACCGGCGTCGGGAACATAGTCCAGAATATCGCCATTCGGCGTGATCAGCACGGTATCGGCTGACGAATAGCGCTGCTGGGCAAAGGCGGGCATGGCGGCGATTCCCAGAATGGATGCCGCTGCGAGGAGTGAAACGCTTGTTTTAAAAATAGAATTCACGGCTCTTGACCTGCCAGCTTGCACGTATCGTGCGGACGGAACACTTCAATTCAGACCTTAATATGGAAAAACTGAATCGATGGTGAACGTTGCGTCAACATAGACTGCAAAAACTTGTGACCGGCCGTGATGGTTCCGTGGAAAGATCGAGGCAGAGGTGGCGCGACCCATGGTCTTGCGGACGCCTTGCCACTAGCATGCATGCCTCTCACCGCTTTCCACCGGAGCCCCGGATGACCTTCGCCTTGACTGCCGACACGCCCGAGCAATCGTTTCGCATCGACCTGACGCCGCAATCGGTGCTCGATATTGGAAGCGCGGTTTTCCACGGTGTCGATCTTTCGCCGGGCTCCACCGTTCCCACGGATGGCGATCCGCGCATCGACAAGGCGCTGCGAGGGTTCCTGTTCACCTGCGGGCCGGATCATATCCGCCATCCCGTGCCGATTGAGGGAGCATCCGACGGGCGGCGTTACCCGCTGCACGGCTCGCTGTGCTCGAACCCGGCGCAGGATATCCTGATCGAGGAGGACGAGGGGGAGGTGATCTGCGAGGGACATGTTGCGGTTTCGGTGGCGCAGGGCGGGTCGGCCACGCTTGCCCGCCGCTGGCGTGCGGACCGGCGCGTTGGCCACATTGCCCTCGACGACGTCATCAGCAACACCGGGGACACGTCCTGGCCGCGCTTCGCCATGTATCACATCAATTTCGGCACTGGCCTCTTCGACGAAAACACCCGGCTGACAGGCACCATGCTGCCGGGCGGTAGCCAGCCGTGGCGGTTCGGTGATGGCGATACGCAGATATTCTGCGTCCCGGCGGCCGAGACAGCGGAGCATGGCTGGGCGGAAGTCACGGTCGGGCCGATTGCCGCGCTGGACGGGCGCAGCGTCCATATCCGCTTCCGTACCGATAGCCTGCCTTATCTTCAGGTCTGGCGAAACCAGTCGCCGGGTTCGGCCGTGCTGGGTATCGAGCCGGTCTCGCACCGGTTTGCGCCGCGCGACGCGCTGATTGCAGCAGGGGACGCACCGGATTTCAATCCCGGTGAAAGTGCCAGCTACGGCCTTGCCTTCGAGATCCGCTAGATTTCGCACGATTGACGCTCTGGCAGTGCACGCTTAAACGGTGAGCGCACCCATTTCGAAAGGACCCACCCATGGATATCCGCGCGATCAACGACGAATATTCCGTCTCCGGCCAGATCACCGTGGAAGATCTCGACGCTGTTGCCGCTTTGGGCTTCAAATCCATCGTCTGCCACCGCCCGGATCACGAGGAAGCGGGCCAGCCGGATTTCTCGGTGATTGCTGCCCGCGCCAAGGAACTCGGCATCGGGACGGCGCATGTGCCCGTCGGCCCGATGGGCGTGACCGCCGAAGCGGTGAACGGCATGGTCGACGCGCTGGATGACCTGCCGCGCCCGATGCTCGGATATTGCCGTTCCGGCATGCGCTCGACGAAAACCTACGAGCAGGCCCAGCGCCTTCGCGACTGAGGGTTAGCTAGTCCCTCATCCCGCTGCCGCGACCTTCTCCCCGCAAGTGGGGAGAAGGGAGATGGGGCACTGTCTCAGTCTCACTCATGGGATGATGTTTGGTCCGGCATACCCCTTCGCCCCGCTTGCGGGGAGAAGGTGCCGGCAGGCGGATGAGGGGCGTTGACACCCCTCGCCAGCCTACTTCCCGCTGCGAATATCCGAGAGTGTGCGCATCGGCGTGATCGCTTCCGGATCGAGTTTCACCTCGATGATTGCCGGCTTGCCGCTGGCGCGGGCACGCAGGAACGCGGCCGCGAAATCCTCGGTCTTTTCCACCGTCTCGCCATGGCCGCCATAGGCGATGGCGAGTGCCGCGAAATCAGGGTTGGTGAGGTCCGTGGCGCTGACCCGGCCTGGATATTCCCGTTCCTGGTGCATGCGGATCGTGCCGTAGATGCCGTTGTTGACGATGACGGTGATGATCGGAAGCTTGTAGCGCACGGCGGTCGCGAATTCCTGCCCGTGCATCATGAAGCAGCCATCACCGGCAAAGCAGATGACCTCGCGATCGGGGTGAAGCTGCTTGGCGGCGACCGCGGCCGGCAGGCCGTAGCCCATCGAACCGGAGGTCGGGGCGGCCTGCGTGGCGAAGCGGCGGAAGCGGTGGAAGCGGTGCACCCAGGTGGCGTAGTTGCCGGCGCCGTTGGTGAAGATCGTGTCTTCCGCGGTGTTGTTCTCCAGCCAGGCCATGATCGGCCCCATCTGCACGTCGCCCGGACCGGTCATCGGCGGGGTCGACCATTTGAGATAGCTTTCATGCAGGGCGGCGGTGCGGTCAGCCCAGCGCGGTGCCATCTTCGGCGCGAGGCCTTCCAGTGCTGCGACGAAATCGTCCGGTGCGGCGCAGATCGCCAGATCGGGGCGATAGACGCGGCCGAGTTCCGACGGATCGGGATAGACATGCACCAGCTTCTGCTGCGGGTAGGGCACTTTGAGCAGGCTGTAGGTGGAGGACGGCATTTCGGAATAGCGGCCACCGAGCAGGACGACGAGGTCCGCCTCGCGGATCTCCTTGCCCAGCGCGGGATTGATGCCGATGCCGGAATCGCCCGCATAGTTCGGGTGCTGGTGATCGAACAGCATCTGCCGGCGGAAAGAACAGGCGACGGGCAGCGACCAGCGTTCGGCAAAGGCCGTGAAGGCCGCAACGCTTCCCTCCGACCAGCGCGTGCCGCCGAGGATGACGAGAGGGCGTTCGGACGCTTCGAGCAGGCTTGCCAGTTCCGCCATCTGCTTGCGGCCCGGATGCGCCTCGACCGGCATATAGGGCTTCGCGGCGACCGTCTCGACCGTATCCGTCAGCATGTCTTCCGGCAGTGCCAGCACGACGGGGCCGGGCCGGCCGGAGGTGGCGACAGCGAAGGCACGGGTGACGAATTCCGGAATGCGGCGTGCATCGTCGATTTCCGCCACCCATTTGGCGACCTCGGTGAAAGCGCGGCGGTACTCGACCTCCTGGAAGGCTTCGCGCTCGCGCGCGTCGCGCTGCACCTGGCCGATGAACAGGATCATCGGAATGGAATCCTGCCGCGCGATGTGCAGGCCGGCCGATGCGTTCGTGGCGCCGGGGCCGCGCGTGACCATGCAGATGCCGGGCTCGCCGGTGAGCCTGCCCCAGCAATCCGCCATCATCGCCGCGCCGCCTTCCTGGCGGCAGACGAGCACGTCGACATTTGTATCGTGCAGCGCATCGAGCACCGCGAGGTAGCTTTCGCCCGGCACGCAGGCGACACGCTTGACGCCGTTGGCTACGAGGGCGTCGACGATCAACTGGCCACCGGTCTTCATGCGCTGTTCTTTCCTGCTTCGAGAGTGCTGAGCTCCGCCATGACGGCAGCGGTATGTTCGCCAAGCCGCGGGCTCGGCCGGATGTAGGCGAGCGGTGTGCCGGAAAACACGATGGGTGTGCGCACACCCGGGATGAGGTTGCCCTCGGCATCCGGCAGATCGACGCGCAGCCCGCGCGCCTTCACCTGCGGATCGTCGAAGGTTTCGGCAATGGAGTTGATCGGCCCCGCCGGCACGCCCTCGCGCTCGCAGGCATCGAGCAGGTCGGCCTTGGTGATGCCGGCCGTCGCGCCCGTGACGAGGCGGCGAACCTCGTTGCGGTAGGCGACACGGGCGCGGTTCGTCGCAAAGCGTTCGTCCTCGCCCACGCCATCGAGCTTCAGGATGCCGCAGAGCTTTCGGAACTGCCCGTCATTGCCGACCGCGAGGATGATGTGCCCGTCGGATGTCGGCACGACCTCGTAGGGCGAGATGTTCGGATGCGCATTGCCGAGCCGGTTCGGCGCGGTGCCGGAGGCGAGAAAATTCATGTTCTGGTTGGCCATGACGGCCGACTGCACATCGAGCAGCGCCATGTCGACATGCTGGCCTTCACCGGTCTTCATGACATGAATGAGGGCAGCCTGGATGGCGGTGACGGCATAGATGCCGGTAAAGATGTCGGCGATGGCGACGCCTGCCTTCATCGGCTCGCCGTCGGGCGCGCCCGTCACCGACATGAAGCCGGACATGCCCTGCACGATGTAGTCGTAGCCGGCGCGGGCCGCATAGGGACCGTCCTGGCCGAAGCCGGTGATCGAGCAATAGACGAGTTTCGGGTGCTTTTGCGCGAGGCTCCGGTAGTCGAGCCCGTATTTCACGAGGCCGCCCACCTTGAAGTTCTCGATGACAACATCGGCGGTCGCAATCAGCCGGTGGACGACATCCCGGCCTTCTTCCGTCTTGAGATCGACGGCGATGGAGCGCTTGCCGCGGTTGGTGGAGTGGTAGTAGGCGGCGGACAGGTTTTCGCCGTCCTTGCCCGTCACGAAGGGCGGCCCCCAGGCGCGTGTATCGTCGCCGCCATCGGGGTTTTCGATCTTGATGACGTCCGCGCCGAGATCGGCCAGCATCTGGCCGGCCCAGGGGCCTGCGAGAACCCGCGCCAGTTCGATAACCCGGATGCCGGCAAGCGGCAGGTTCGTTTTCTCCATCGTGCACTCCTCCTCGACGGGGCCGCGACGCAGCACGCCGCCGGGCTTTTCGCCCATTTTCACTCTGGATAACAAAAAGCCGGCGGGCACGATAGCGGGAGGGGATCAGGACATCATGACGGCTGAGACTGACATGATGCCTCATGCGTTTTCGTCAGATCGGCGCGGAGACGGGTGGTGTCGTCGCCATCTTGTTCAGTTGCCGCTCGCGCCAGATGACATAGAGGCCGGAGGCGATGATGATCGCGATGCCGAGCCATTTCACCGCGTCCGGCAGGTGACCGAACACCCACCAGCCCAGGATGGTGGCCGAGACGATCTCCAGATATTGCAGCGGGGCGAGCGTGGAGGCGGGGGCCGAACGATAGGCATAGACGCCGAGCACGCCGGCAATGGTGGCGGCGACGGCGGCACCGGCAATATAGAGCGTGTTCGTTGTGTCCGGCATGACCGGGGTCAGGAACGGGATGCCGACACTGTTGCCGAAGAGGAGTAGCAGGCCCGAGAAAAGCCCGCCCCACAGGCCCGCATAGAACTGCATCGACCAGGGATCCTCCTTCTGGGCGACGAGGCGGGTCAGCATGAAGAAGAGCGCAAGCGAGAAGGCCGAGACGACCGGCAGCAGCGCAATCGGGCCGACTTCCTGCAGGCTCGGCTGGATGACGAGCAGCGAGCCGAAAAACCCCACGCCGCAGGCCGTGTAGCGCCGCCAGCCGATGGTTTCCTTCAGCACGATCGAGCCGAGGATCGTCAGGATGATCGGTTCGACGAAGAAGATGGCGATGGCATCGGCCACCTCCATGACGGCAAGCGGCGTCACGAAGGTGATCATGGTGATGGCCATCAGCAGGCCGCGCGTGGCATGCAGGCCCATCTTCCTCCAGGTCACGTCGAAAAGCGTGCCGCGCAGCAGGCAGATCGGCCCCAGCACTGTCATCTGGAAGAGCAGGCGCACGAAGGTGATTTCGGTTGCGGGGACCGAGGTGACCGCGAGCTTGGCAAAAATGTCGATGATCGGCGAGATCAGCACCGAAAGCACCATGAGGAAAAGCCCGAGACCGATCTCGTGGCGCAGCGGCGTGATGGCGGATTGGGTCATGCGTGTTCCGGGGTTCGGGGCCTTTCGCCTGCGACGCGCTGGCACCAGCCGGCAAAGGCTTCGATGGCGGGGTCGCGCAACGCCGGGCTTTCATTCAGCGTTTCGTGGCGCATGCCGGGATAGACGATCGTCGTGACGTCCTCAAGCCGCGATTTCTTCAGCCGCTCGGCGAACGCCAGGGTTGCGCGCCCGAGATTGGTCGCGGGGTCCTCGGCGCCGCCGACGAGGTGGATCGGCAATCGCTTGGGCAGGCGGGCGAGGCCCACCGCGGAGGCGTTGGCGAAGGTGACGGCGAAGATATCGATCCACATCGAGACATTGACGTCGAAGCCGCAGAGCGGATCGGCGATGTAAGCGTCGACTTCGGCGGCGTCGTGCGACAGCCAGTCGAATGCCGTGCGCCGCCCGATGATGGATTTGCCCCAGGCATCGAAGGTAAGGCGCGGCAACACGCTGCTTGGAACGTCCGAGCCTTTCAGCATGCGCTCTGCCGCCAGCACGGCTTGTGCAATGCGTCCCGCCAGCCCTGGTTCCAGGTTCGAGTTCCAGACGGCGAGTGCATCGATGTCGCTTGGGTGGGCTTCGGCGAAGGCGAGGGCAAGCAGTCCGCCCATCGAATGGCCGAAGAGCACGATTGGCAGGCCCGGATGCCGGCTGGCCGCATGGTCGCGCACCGCATGCATGTCGGCAATGACGCGGCTTAGGCCGTCTCGTGGGGCGAACTGCCCGAGGGGCGCATCCGGTGCGGTGGTAAAGCCATGACCGCGATGGTCATGCGCATAGACGTGGAAACCTTGTGCGGCCATATGCGACGCAAACCGGGCGTAGCGTGCGCTGTGCTCGGCAAGGCCATGGCTGATGAGGAGAATGCCGCGCGCCTCCCCACGGGCTGCCTCGTGCCGCAGCGCAAGCGTCGCCCCGCTCGGGCTTTTGAGCGTCTCGGCTTCTGAAAACACGGCTGTTCCTCCCGTTTGCCAAAGCTCAACGCGATTTGCCGTGCAAAGACAATGGGATGCGACGTGTATTTTTTGAAGCTCTCCCGTTTTTCGCGATTTTTCAGATTCCTGGTTGCATTTTCCTGATTTTTGGTTGCATATGATCTTGTTTTGTTCTCGTGCGGAGGGCTGGTCATGAAGACAAATGCTGCACTGATTTTCAACGCCGTTTTGTTGTTTTGCGTCGTGTGTGTCTTCTCTATCGCGGGCGCCGGTCTCGCTGTCGCCCAGTCGGCGCCCGCAGGCGGCGGCCAACGAGAGGTCCTCGTTGTCAGCTGGCAGCCCGGTTATTGCGCAGCACGGCCGAAGAGCCGCGGCTGTGCGGATTTTTCCGCGGCGTCCGCGTCCGCGCGGCAACTGTCGCTGCTCAGCCGCTTCCAGGTGCGCAAGAGCTATTGCGGCATCGAAGCCGACCTCAAGCAGAAGGCGCGCAAGGGCAAGTGGACGGATCTGCCGGAGATTACGCTCGCCTCCGGCACGAAAGAGCGCCTGCTGGCCGCCATGCCCGCCGCGCGCCTTGGCCTCGACCGTCAGCAATGGCTGAGAAGCGGCAGCTGCGTCGCCGCCTCGGCAGAAGTCTATTACAGCCGTTCGCTGGACCTGATGGACCAGCTGAATGCCTCGCCGGTGCGGGCGCTGTTCATGCAAAAGGCCGGCGGCACCCTGTCGCTTACGCAGGTCCGGGCGGCTTTCGACCAGGCCTTCGGCGCCGGCGCTGGCGAACGGGTGCGGCTCAGCTGCCGCAAGGCCGACGGCAAGACGCTCATCGTCGGCCTGACGATCGGCCTTGCCGCGGGCGAGGGTAAACTTGCGCAGTTGATCGATGGGTCATCGCCGACGAAGTCGCGTTGCACCGAAGGGGACCTGGGCATGGGGCAGGCGGGCTAGCCGCCGCCCGGGTCTATGTTTCCGCGAAGGCGCCGTTGCTTTTGGCCTCGACGGCAGGAATGGGAGCCTGCAACGCAATTTTAAGCCGGCCCGCCCTATCGTCCGGATCGCAAGAGATGCGGGGCAGGGTGATGGCGGGTGGTGTTTCCGAGGCGGACATTGGGGCCGGCACGCTGGATGCCGTCTCCGCGACGCGATCCTTCGGTGTCGTCTTCGCAACGAGCCTCCTGATCGTGCTCGCTGACTTCGCCGATGGCAGCCTCTTCAATGTCGATGTCGATGACCAGCTTCGCGAATTGCAGATCCGCTTCCTGCTGTCGGAAAAGGGCAGTTGGTACGATCCGACGCTGCCCTTTATCGCGATGCCGGATCCTTATCTCTCTCCCTGGTCGCGCCTCGTCGATCTTCCCTATGTCGTGATCGCCAAGGGCCTGTCGCTTGTGATGCCGGCGGGGCAGGCGCTGCAGGCGGCCTTCTGGATCTGGCCGCTGGTCATGCTGGCGATTTTCAGCCTGCTTGTGACATCGCTTGCAACGCGGCTGTTCGGTGGATCGGCGCTTCCGCAGCGCACGCGGATGATCACGCTCGCCCTGATGACCATGTTCATGGCGATCGCGGTTCTGGAATTCGTGCCTGGGCGCATCGATCACCACAATGTGCAGATCCTCTGCCTGCTTGCGATGGCTCTCGGTCTCTGCCGGTGGGACCGGACGGGTGGGGTTCTGATCGGCCTTGCAAGCGCCGCGTCTCTCATCGTTGGCCTCGAAGGCCTGCCATTCGTTGCTTTTGCCTATTCGGCACTTGTCATTGCCTTTGTGCTTGAAGTTCGCGGCGCGCGAGCGGTGGTGTGGGCGGCCTCGCTTGCCATGTTCGCCGCAACGGTGGTCGGTGCCGTCGCCTTTCTCGGTGGTCCCGGCATGCTGTCGGTGCAATGCGACGCCTTTTCGGCGCCCTACATTGCCCTGATGCTCGGCTTTTCCGGCATTCTCGGACTGTGCTGCATTCTGGTGCGCAGTCACGCCTTGGTGCGCCTTGCTGCCTTGGCCGTGCCGTCTGTTGCTCTTCTCGGCGCCACCGGCTTCAGCTTCCCTGCCTGCCTTGCCGGCCCCTATGCCGTGATCGACCCGCTGTCGCAGGCCTATTGGTTCGACAGGATATGGCAGGAGCACAGCATCCTGTCTTTCTATGCAGGCGAGCGCTATAGCCTCATCGTGCTGTTCGCCCTGCTGGCGGCGGCGCTGCTTGCCGTCATGCCTCTGGCCGTGCGGCAGGCCCGTGTCGCCTTTGCGCCGTGGCTGGTTGTCTATGGCCTGGCCGTGCTCGCTCTCGTCCTGACCATCCTGCAAACGCGCTATATCCGCTTTCCCGTTGCGCTCGCGCCGCTGTTCCTGCCGGTTTTGCTTGGCTGGGCGTCTGATGGTGCCGAGCGGAAGTACAGCAGCCGCGCGATCATTGCGGCCGTAACCCTTTGCTGGGCCATTTTGGCCGGATTGTTCTTTGTCGTGCCGCCGTTCCAGCCCGCGGCCGATGTCGTGGACTACATGGCGAGCGATCAATGCGCCGGGCAGGATTTTTCCGTGCTTGCTACCGCCACGCCGGGGCGGATCGCCGCGCCGAATGGCGTCGGCATGTCGATCCTGTTTTCCGCGCCGGATGGATTTTCGGTCGCGGCGCTGCCGTTCCACCGGGCTTCGCCCGGCATGAAGCGGATGTACGAGGCGTTTCTGTCCAGCGATTCCGCCACCCGCAGGGCAGCACTGGCGCCGTTCGACTATGTCGCGGTGTGCCGGTCTCCACTGAAAGTCGACGCGGAACGTGCGCCGCTCTATGCCGCCCTGTCGGCGGGACGGGACTGGCCGGGCCTCGTGCGCATGCAATCGCCGCACGAATCCGACTTTCAGCTCTTCCGCATCGACCACGCCGCCTTGCGATAGGGGCAGGCAGTAAGGCGGAAAGATTCCGGTGGCCTCGTGTAACTGCGGCTTTCCACGATTGCCGCGGCGGCAGAATTCGCCTACATAGCGGGCAAATTTCCATGCGGAGCACGCTTAATGGCACGTCAGTTCATCTATCACATGTCGGGGCTCAACAAGTCCTATGGCGCCAAGAAAATCCTCGAAAACGTCAACCTGTCTTTCTATCCTGACGCCAAGATCGGTATCCTCGGCCCGAACGGCGCCGGTAAGTCGACCGTGCTGCGCATCATCGCTGGCCAGGACAAGGAATATACCGGTGAAGCCTGGCTCGCCGAAGGCGCGACCGTCGGCTATCTGGAACAGGAGCCGAAGCTCGATCCGGCCAAGACGGCGTTCGAGAACGTCATGGAGGGCGTGGCCGACAAGCAGGCCGTGCTCGACCGCTACAACGAACTGATGATGAACTATTCCGACGAGACCGCGGACGAGGGCGCCAAGCTCCAGGACATCATCGACAGCCAGAACCTCTGGGATCTCGAACAGCAGGTCGAGATGGCAATGGAAGCCCTGCGCTGCCCGCCGAAGGATTCCGACGTCACGCTGCTGTCGGGTGGTGAACGCCGCCGTATCGCGCTTTGCCGCCTGCTGCTGTCGCAGCCGGATCTGCTTTTGCTCGACGAACCGACCAACCACCTCGACGCCGAAACCATCGCCTGGCTGGAAAAGCACCTGCGCGATTATCCGGGCGCCGTGATGATGATTACCCACGATCGCTACTTCCTCGACAACGTCACGGGCTGGATTCTCGAGCTCGACCGTGGCCGTGGCATCCCCTATGAAGGCAACTACTCCGCCTACCTGCAGGCCAAGGCCAAGCGCATGCAGCAGGAAAGCCGTGAAGAAGCTGGCCGCCAGAAGGCGCTGTCGCGCGAACAGGAATGGATCGCCTCCAGCCCGAAGGCCCGCCAGGCCAAGTCCAAGGCGCGTATCAAGGCTTACGAGCAGCTGGTCGATGCGGCCGAAAACATCCGGCCCGGCGATGCGCAGATCATCATCCCGGTCTCCGAACGCCTCGGCAACGTCGTCATCGAGCTGGAAGGCATCAAGAAGGGCTTTGACGACCGCACGCTGATCAACGACCTGTCGATCAAGCTGCCGCCGGGTGGTATCGTCGGCATCATCGGCCCGAACGGCGCCGGCAAGTCGACGCTGTTCAAGATGATCACCGGTCAGGAACAGCCGGATGCCGGTTCGATCCGCATCGGCGACACCGTGCATCTCGGTTATGTCGACCAGAGCCGCGACGCGCTCGACGGCAATAAGACCGTCTGGGAGGAAATCTCCGGCGGTGCGGAAGTCGTCAAGCTCGGAAAGTTCGAAATGAATTCGCGCGCCTATTGCGGCGCCTTCAACTTCAAGGGCGGCGACCAGCAGCAGAAGGTCGGCAATCTTTCGGGTGGTCAGCGCAACCGCGTGCATCTGGCCAAGATGCTGAAGGCCGGCGGCAACGTGCTGCTGCTCGACGAACCGACCAACGACCTCGATACGGAAACGCTGGGTGCTCTTGAAAGCGCGCTGGAAAACTTTGCCGGCTGCGCCATCATCATTAGCCACGATCGCATGTTCCTCGACCGTCTGGCGACGCATATCCTGGCCTTTGAAGGCGATGGCCATGTCGAATGGTTCGAAGGCAACTTCGAGGACTACGAAGAGGACAAGGTTCGCCGCCTTGGGCCGGACGCCCTCAACCCCGGCAGCCAGTCCTACAAGCGCCTGACGCGCTGAGCATTCTGACGCCGTCGAAATAGATCGGCGCTCATTCGCATCCTCTGAAAAACCCCGGCTTGCCGGGGTTTTTCTTTGGGCCTGTTGATGGGAAGATCGGTGACAGGGATTTGCCCTTGCATGATGCTGGGTAATCACATAAACATATCTTTATGTCTTGATTGGATTGGTCATGGGCGACACGCAGAAACTTGAACTGGATGACATCGTCGAGATCCTGAAGGCGGCGGGCGAGCCGACGCGTCTTCGCCTTCTCGCGCTCCTGTTCCACGGCGACCTGACCGTGACGGACCTGACGGATATCCTCGGCCAGTCCCAGCCGCGCATCTCGCGCCATCTGAAGCTGCTTGCGGAAGCCACGCTTGTCGATCGCTACCAGGAGGGTGCCTGGGCGTTCTTCCGGCTGAGCCAAGGTGGTCCGGCCGTGGCGCTTGTCCGCCAGTGTCTCGATGCCATCGACCCGGCGGATGCCGTTTTCGCCCGCGATGACGAGCGGCTGCGCGCGCTCAAGAAAATCCGCTCCGACAAGGCGCAGGCCTATTTCAGCCGCAACGCGGCGGATTGGGATGCGATGCGCCGCCTGCATGTCAGCGAGGCCGAGGTGGAGGCGAAGCTCGCCGCGATGATCGGCACCGCGCCGGTCGACGCTTTCCTCGATCTCGGCACTGGTACGGGGCGTATCCTCCAACTGTTCGAAGGGCTTTACCGACGCGGCGTCGGCGTCGATGCCAGCCGCGATATGCTGGCGGTTGCCCGCGCCAATCTCGATCGTGCCGGCATCACCAAGGCCTCGATCCGTCACGGGGACATTTTTAACCTGCCGCTGGAGCGGGACGAGTTCGACGTGGTGACGATCCACCAGGTGCTGCACTTCCTCGAGGAGCCGGAAGCGGCGGTCGCCGAGGCGGCCCGCATGCTGGCGCCCGGCGGGCGGCTCGCGATCATCGACCTTGCGCCGCATGCGCTGGAGCATCTGCGCGACGAACACGCGCATATCCGCCTCGGCTTCTCGCACCAGACCCTCTCCGAATGGCTGGAGAAGGCGGGGCTGGCCGTTGAGGAGATCGTCGATCTCAAACCCGCGTCGTCGACCGCCGATGCGCTGACCGTCACCATCTGGCTTGCCCGCGATCAACGCGAACAGGCGGCCGACCCTATCGCAATCCGCAGGAGGAGTTGACATGAACCCGGCGACCGCAAGCTTGAGCCGCAAGGACATCCGCCTGTCTTTCGAATTCTTCCCGCCGAAATCGGCGGAGGCCGAAGGCCAGCTCTGGGAGACGGCGATCGCACTTTCGGCCTATGCGCCGGGTTTCATGTCGGTCACCTATGGTGCCGGTGGTTCCACCAAGGCGCCGACGCTTGCGACTGTGCGCCAGCTCCTGACAATGGGCCTGCCGGCCGCCTCGCATCTCACCTGCGTCGGTGCGACGAAGGAAGAGGTTCATGCCGTCGTCGCCGAGTTCCAGGCCGTCGGGGTCAAACATTTCGTGGCGCTGCGCGGTGACCCGCCGGGCGGTGTCGGTGCTGCCTACCAGCCGCATCCGGACGGCTACGCCAATGCAGCCGAGCTGACCGCCGGTCTGCATGGCTTGGCCGATTTCGAGATTTCCGTTTCGGCCTATCCGGAAAAGCATCCGCAGAGCGCGGATGTCGCGGCCGATATCGACATGCTGAAGCGCAAGGTGGACGCGGGCGCTACCCGCGCGCTGACCCAGTTCTTCTTCGAGAATGATGATTTTGAGCGTTACCTTGAGCGCGTGCGCAAGGCGGGCATCACCATTCCGGTCGTGCCGGGCATCCTGCCGGTGCACAACCTCGCGCAGGTGCAGAAGTTCGCCGGCCTGTGTGGCGCCTCCGTGCCCGGCTGGCTGGCCGATCGGCTCGGCCCGGTCGACGACCGGCCGCAGGAGCGGGCCGCCGTGGCGGTGGAGCTGGCCATTCGCCAGGTGAGCGACCTCATCGCCCACGGCATCAGCGAATTCCACTTCTACACGATGAACCGAGCAACGATGGTTTCGGCGGTCTGCGATGGCGTGGGTTTTGCGCGGATCGACCGCCAGCGTGCGACGGGCGCCGCCGCCTGATCTCGCATTCTTTCAGTTGGAAATGAAAAATGCATGGCGCCGTCTCCGGGGCCATGCATTCTTATAATGAGCTTCGGCAGGGTTTCTTGATCTTGTCCCTTGCCTCTCTCTGCTTCGCTTAGGTCGCCTTTAGATGAAAATCATCGTTGCGACGAAGAGGAATGCTGCACTGATCATCAGAACATTCAAGGAATGTGTGAGTCCCATCGGCTTACCTCCTTGCGTTGACGGTCGGATATTACGACCGAAAAAAGCGGGTTGGAAAGGCATTTTGTTGCTGCATTGCAACATCCGGTCTTTGCCGGATGGTTATTCACAGTGCTAATCTACTGAATTTCCTATGCTATTGTGCACGCCACAAAAAATTCACAATCCCTACCGAATGACGAATGCCGACAGTGTGCATTTACCAATGTGGCGAAATGTCGGCGCCGCAATACGGCGTATCGTCTTGAAACGACCGGATAGGCATTTTGTTCCCGATTCTTTTCACGAGACCCGGATACGAGCGAAAACACGGCCATCGAGCACCACGAGACCCAGCAGGACCAGCGCCATGCCAAGCATGCCGAGCGGCGTCAGTTGCTCTCCGAGGAAGAGCATGCCGGCGAGAATGGCACTCGGCGGCACGAGCAGGGTGACGAGCGAGGTGTTGGTCGCGCCGGCGGCCGCCATGATTCGGAAGAACAGGATGTAGCCGTAGGCTGTCGAGAGCAGCGCCAGGGCCAGCACGGCGAGGATCGCGCTGAGCGGGGGCAGGGGAAGCTGCCAGGGCGCATCAAGGGCGAGGGAGACAGGCAACATCAGCAGCGTCGAGGCGGTGAGCTGACCGGCGGCGGTAACCGGCGCCGCGATGCCGCGGAAGCGCTTGCCGTAGGTTGCGGCAAAACCGTAGGAGACGGCCGCGAGCACCGGCAGGATCACCGCCCAGAGCGGCGGGCCGCCGTCGCCGGTGAAGGGTGCCAGCGCTCGAGGGCCGATCAGCACGGCGGTGCCGGCAAGGCCGATGAGGCAGCCCGCGATCTTGTTGGAGGAGAGCTTTTCATCCGCGGTCATCTGGTTGGCGATGAGCACGGTGAAGATCGGCGTTGTCGCGTTGAGGATGGAGGCGAGGCCGGCGCCGATCTGGGTCTGGCCGAGGAAGATCAGCATATGTGGCACGGCATTGTTGACGAGGCCGAGCAGCAGGAATTCCCGCCAGCGGGCGCGCAGCGTCGGGTAGATGTCGAAACGGCCGGCGATATAGATGTGCAGCGCCAGCGCCGCGATACCGACGCGCAGCAGCACGAGTGTCGCCGGCGGCACATGGGCGACGGCGACGCGGGCAAAAAAGAAGGAGCCGCCCCAGATCATGCCGAGCAGTGCGAGCAGGCCCCAGGTCTGCGCGCTCATGCGTGTGGGTGCCGGTACGGTCTGCTCCATCCTGTCCTCCCGAGGCCTCCTGCGCCAATAAGGCGTCAGGGGAAAAAGAAAGAGCGGCAAGCCCGGTCTGACCGGGGCATGCCGCTCTGGGTCTCTTTGTGCCTATAGCACCCGGGGGGCGTTCAGCCACCCGATTTCCGTTAGAGACCGGAAAGCAGGGCCTGTGTCGCCCAGCCGTCCGCCGGGAGGCCAAGGCGGAGCTGTTCCTTCTGGATCGCGGCGCGCGTGCCAGAGCCGAGAATGCCGTCGATCTTGCCGACGTCATGGCCAAGGCCCTGCAGCTTGGTCTGAAGCTGCTTCATGCTGTCTTCCGAAAGGCCTTCTTCCGGCGTGCCACGCTCATAGGGCGGTGCACCGGCAAGACGGGTCGCGAAATAGGCGGCCGAGGTCGTGTAGATGAAGGACTGGTTCCATTCGAGATAGATGTTGAAGTTCGGGTAGGTGATGAAGGCGGGGCCCTTACGGCCCTGCGGGATCACCAGGGACGCTTCGAGATTGCCGAAGGAAGTGTCGCCGTCGCGCGGCTTGACGCCAAGGGCAAACCAGTCGGCCGCCTTCATGCCCGGCTGCAGGCCGGTCTTCTCGAAGGGCAGCACATCCGGCACCGAGACTTCCTGGATCCACGGCTGGCCCTTGGTGAAGCCGAGATGCTGGATGAACTTCGCGGCGGTCAGGATCGCATCGGGAGCGCTTTTCTTGACATCGACATGGCTGTCGCCATCGCCGTCCACGCCGAATTCGATGATATCCTTCGGCAGCATCTGCACCTGGCCGACCTCGCCCGCCCAGGCGCCCGTCGTGCCGTTCGGATCGAGGTCGCCATGACCGACCATTTCGACGGCGGCGATCAGCTGCGGGCGGAAGAGTTCCGGACGGCGGCAGTCATGCGAGAGCGTCACCAGCGCGTTGCGGGTGTTGAAATCGCCCTGCACGGCGCCGAAATCGGTCTCCATTGCCCAGAAGGCGGCGATGATCGGGCCGGGGACGCCGAATTCCTGCTCGGCGCGGGCGAAGACGGAGGAGAGATCCTTCAGTTTCTTGCGGCCGATATCGAGGCGCGACTGGCTGACCGTGCGCTTGGAGAATTCAAGAAAGGTCTGGCGGAAGACGCCCTGGGCTCGGTCACGCGACAGCACCTTCTGGTCGATCGCAGCACCCGCAAGCGCCCGGTCGGCGACATCGGCGGATACGCCGCGCGTCAGCGCTTCGGCCTTCACCCCCTGGAGAAAGGCAGCGAGGTCGCCGCCGCAGGCCGCTGCCGGCGCCGTCTGGGCCTGCACGGTGCCAGCCAGCAGAAAGGCCGCGAGGCCTGCCGCAAGTGTCGTCTTCAGGTTTTGCCGCATCTTGAGTGCTCCTTGGGCCGTTGCCCTGCCGTCTTTGGGTTCAGCATGCCGTCATCGCAACGCCGCTGCACAGGTTTGTGCGACATGCTCGGATTGAGCCCGGCTGTCTCAGATGAATGTGACCGAAGCAAGAAGAAAAAAGCAACCGCGGCGTGCTGTCGCCCTTTCTCACCAAATGTTGTGGCAATCAGCGGGAAACCGAGGCGACCCACGTGTTCCAGTTCTTCGCCGAGCCGGCATAGACGTTGATGTCGGTATCCGTCGAAATGCCCGGTACCACGCCGGTGGACGTATATTGCCAGAAGGCCCATTTACGCGCCGAATAGATGTTTTCCGGGTGGTTTGCTACCGAGCGCAGCCAGAAATGATAGCCCTCGAAATGGCCGACGAGGTTGTCGCGGTGGAAATCGACCGTCGTGTAGATGATGGGCCGCTTGCCGTAATGTTTTTCGAGGCGGTCCATGAAGCGCTGCAGCGCCGTGCGCACCTCGTCGGCCGGCGGGCGCAGCTTGCAGGTCGGCGAGGCGGGGTTCCATTCGGCGTCCAGCACCGGCGGCAGCTGTACGGCCTCCTTCGGCACATTGGCGATGAACCAGTCCGCCTGCGCATCCGCCGTCGAGCAGAAATAATAGAAGTGATAGGGCGCGTGGGCGACACCGGCCGTGCGCGCACCGCGCCAATATTCGGCAAAGCGGCTGTCCAGCCGGTCGGTGCCCTCGGTCGCCTTCAGGAAGGCGAAGGAAACGCCACCCTGCTTGACGGCCGGCCAGTCGATATCGCCGTTCCACTTGGAAACGTCGATGCCGTGCACCTGGTGGCGATGCGGCGTGCGAGCGCCGAAATCCTGCGGGTCCTTGTCCTCGAAACGCGGTGGCACCGATGCGGTCGATACGAGGTCGTAGTCGGTGGTGGAACAGGACGTGGCGAGAAGGGCGAGGGGCAGGAGAGCCAGAATGAGCCGACGCATGGGGGTCCCGTTGTTCGCGCGTTTCCTAATCCTGCCTTGAAGACGGCGGGCCGTAAAGAGGAGCGCGCGAGACAGGGTCTCGACCTTTCGCATATTTGCGTAAAATTATGGTTAGCGGCCGGTTAAGCCGGGCGGGGGGAACCGCCCGGCTTCAACATCAGAACTTCATGCTGACGCCGAGCATGATGGAATGCGAATCAAGATCGCCATCGCGGCCCGCAGCGTTGAAGATGTCGGAGTTGCGATAGTCGGTGTAGCGGTACTCGAGACGGCCGGCCACCGTATCGGTAATGGCCTGCTCGACACCGGCGCCGATCGTCCAGCCATGCGCGGTATCCTTCTCGCGCACACCGGTATCCTTGTTCTCGAGTTCGGCCCGCGTGAAGGCCCAACCGCCCGTCGCGTAGATCAGCGTGCGGTCGAAGGCATAACCGAGACGGGCGCGGACCGAGCCGCCCCAGTTCGTCTCCGCCTCATAGTCCGTGCCGCCCGACGAGAACCGGTCATTGTTGAAGTCGTGCTTGATATCGGCTTCGACACCGTAGACCCAGCCATTGTTGTAGATGTTGTAGCCGGCAAAGGCACCCAGCGCGAAGCCGTCGAGGCTCTGGTCGATTGCGGGTGCGGGGCCGTCGGAACTGGCATTGGTCCAGGCATAGCCGGTGTTCACACCGACATAGAAGCCGCCCCAGTCGTAGACGCCGGCCGCCGTTTCGACGATCGGCGTCTCCACCGGCGGCTCGGAGATGGCTACGTCCGCTGCAAAAGCAGGGAGTGTCCCGGCCGTGACGAGAATGCCGGCGGCACCGAAAAGCATGGATTTCATCTGATGGTCCTTCCCACTCGTTACACGCGCGAAGCCCCACGCACGAATGACAACATCAATTCCAACGTTTGAGCCGCGCCATGGTTCCAGGGCCTAGAAATCCCGTTGAATCTGGGGGGCGGACGCGAACTGTCCCTTAACACTCTGTCATTCTTTGTCCTCTAGAACATCGACAGGCCGATATCCGGCCGGTGCGCCCTGTTGTCATGATAACAACGGTTTAGGGTTACATGATGTTGAAGACCTTATTGCCGAAGACCGAGCAGCGTTACGCGCTGGCGGGATCGATTTTCGGAGCTTTCCTGCCGACCATCTGCATCGCCGCCGACCAACTTGTGCGGGACAATGCACAGGCGAGTCTTTTCGGTTTTTCCGCCCCCACCGCGACGGCGCTGGCGCTGATGCCCGTCTTTTTCGGCGTCGGGTTCTACCAGATCGGGCGTTCGAAGGCGCAGTTGCTCGCAGAGCTCAACCAGCGCCGGCAGACCGAGCAGCAGCTGACGCACGATGCCTATCACGACCGCCTGACCGGGCTTGCAAACCGCTTCTGCCTGGAGCGGGATATCCAGGCGGTCGTCGAGGCGCGGGACGATGACAACCGGCCGGCTTTGCTGCTGCTCGATCTCGATCGCTTCAAGTTCGTCAATGACAGCCTCGGCCATGATGCCGGCGACGAATTGCTGACGGCGATCGGCGAGCGTCTGCGCCGCGGGCTTGCGGCAACGGCCCGCGTCTACCGGCTCGGCGGCGACGAGTTCGTCGTCACGATCTGCGGACGCCCCTCCACCGGCAAGGTCGAGGACGTCTGCCGCACGATCTGCGGCCTTTTCGAAGACCCGTTCGACTTGAAGCGAACCCGCATTACCAGCGGTTGCAGCATCGGCGTCACCTTCATGGAGGCGGACGATATTTCGATGTCGGAGCTTCTGAAGCGCGCCGATGTCGCGCTCTACGAGGCGAAAGAGACGCCTGGCAGCGGCTTCCGCTTCTTCGATGCAGCTCTGGCCGCGGACGTGAAGGAACGCACCGCCATCGAGCACGATCTTGCGCGGGCGATCAAGGCGGATGAATTCTTCCTCGAATACCAGCCAATCGTCGGCGTGGAGAGCCGCACCGTGCGTTCGTTCGAGGCGCTGCTGCGCTGGCGGCATCCGGAGAAGGGCCGGATCATGCCGGACCTGTTCATACCGGTGGCGGAAAAAACTGGCCTTATCCTGCCGCTCGGCAAATGGGTGGTGCGTGCGGCCTGCCTCGAGGCGGCGAAGTGGCCGGGGCCGGCCGGTGTTGCCGTCAATGTGGTCGGCGACCAGTTCAAGGATCGCGATTTCGTCGACTATGTGAAGCAGTGCCTTGCCGAAGCCGGGCTGGCACCGGGACGGCTGACGATCGAAGTGACGGAATCCGTCTTCTCGGTCGATGAAACGGTGATCCGTGAAAGCCTCGGCGACCTGCGCAGCCATGGCGTGCGTGTGGCACTCGACGATTTTGGCATCGGTTTTTCCTCGATCAACAATCTCAGGGCCTTTCCGATCGACCAATTGAAGATCGACCGTTCCTTCGCAAGGGCGATGATGGAGAGCCAGCGGGACGCCGATCTTGTCGATATCATCCTCAAGCTTGGCCAGACATTCCAGGTAACGACCACTGTCGAAGGCATCGAATGCGAGAGCCAGCTCGATTTTATCCGCCGGCGCGGCGCGTCCGAGGCGCAGGGTTATCTGATTTCCGCACCGGTGGCTGCGTCGGAGGTCGGGCGCTTCCTGTCACCAGAAGAAAACCGGCTGTCGGCGTGACGCCTGTCACACGCGCGAAAAACCTTTCCATGACAGTCAAATCCTGATTGTCTTCCGGGGTGGAAGGAGAGGCCGCTATGAGACGATTCTACAGGCTGGCCGCCTGGACGCTTTCCGTCCTTGTTGTTGCCCTCATCGTGGGGGCGAGCTGGCTCATCGTATCGCCGCCGGCCTTGCTGAGCGTCGGATCCGGTTATGCCGCCAAGATCGTCTGCTCGAATGTCTTCGTTTCCGGCCGCGATGCGCAGCAGGTGCTTGCCGAAGACGTTCAGGCCCCCGGTCATCCGCTGCTGAAACTCATGCGGCAGGATGTCGATCTCTCCGAAAAGACCGTGACGGTTCATTTACTCGGTCTCTTCGCGCCGGGTTATGCCGCCTGGCATGACGGTTTCGGCTGCGCCAGCGTGCCGGATGGCGATTTCCGGGCGGCACAGCAAGCCGTTTCGGACGTGGTGATTCCGAAAATCCCGCCGGCTGATCCCGCCGTCGCCTGGCCCGATGGTGAAGCTGTGGCGTCGGATGAGCGGTTCTCGGCGCTCCTGGCCGATGGAGCGCTCACGGGCCCGGGCATGCGGGCAATCGTGGTGGTGCACGATGGTCGTATCGTTGCAGAAGTGTATGGGGCGGGGTTTTCCGCAACGACGCCGCTGCTCGGCTGGTCGATGACCAAGTCGGTCAACGCGGCGCTGATCGGCCGCCTGATGCAGGCGGGCGCGCTCTCGCCCGACATGAAGGGGTTTTTCCCTGAATGGCGCCGCGATGCGAGAGCGGAGATAACGCTCGGCGATCTGCTCGCCATGGAGAGCGGGCTGGCCTTCAATGAGAACTATGGCGAAGTGACGGACGTCACCCGCATGCTCTTCCTCGAGCCGGACATGTCGCGCTTCGTGCTGTCGTTACCGCTCGAGGCCAATCGCGGCGAAAAGTTCAATTATTCGAGCGGCACCTCAGTGCTCTTGTCGCGGATCTGGATGGGCGTGCTTGGCGGGCGAAGCCAGGCGCTGTCCTTCCCGTCGCGTGCCCTTTTCATGCCGCTCGGCATGGCGAGCGCCGTGATGGAAGTGGATGAGACCGGCATCTTCGCCGGCTCGTCCTATCTCTATGCGACGGCGCGCGACTGGGCGCGGTTCTCGCTCCTGCTTTTGAACGATGGTGTGTGGAAGGGAGACCGGCTGCTGCCGGACGGTTTCGTCACGGCCATGGCGACACCGACGAAAGCGTCGAACGGCACCTACAGCCGCATGCAAACCTGGCTGCGCGGGCCGGGACCGAAAACCGATGCGGAGCATGGTCTGCCGGCCGATACGTTCTGGCTGCGCGGGCATGACGGCCAGTCGGCGACGATTATTCCGTCACGCAAGCTCGCGGTGATCCGGCTGGGGCTGACGCCGTCGAAACTCGGCTACCAGCCCCAACCGTTGATCAAGCGCGTCCTCGACCTCATCGAGTCGGGCGACCTTCAGGCCGGTCAGGCGCCGACCTGAGCGATCCAGTCATTGAGATTATAGGTGTTGGAGATGCGTGCGACCTTGCCGTCGCGAATCTCGAAGAAGGCGCCGGCCGGCAGCACATAGGTCTGGCCGTTTGCCTCCGGCAGGCCTTCGTCGGTGGCGAGATACTGGCCGTTGACGACGAATTCCGCAGCGCCACGCCGGCCGTCCTCGCTCGACATGATCACGATGTCGGTCAGCGTCTCGCGGTAGCTGCGGTTCATGTGCGCCATGAAATCGCGGAAGGCGGCCTTGCCGACCTGGCGTCCGCCCTGGTTGATGTCGTGCACGACATCGTCATGCAGGAGATCGAAGAAGCTTTCCATGTCCTGCCTGTTGAAAGCATCGTAGTAGGCGCGGATCGTCTCTTTTGCTGGCATGCCATCCCTCATAGTGTTGTCGCACGGGCGAACCCGATCGCCTTATAACATTGCTCAAACCTTTGGGAACATTCAAGGATCATGCAGGTCAAGATTGTCCATGGCCAGGAGGTGACACCCTACATCGCGGATCTTGCGCGCCTGCGCACCGAGGTCTTTCGCGCCTTTCCCTATCTCTACGAGGGGAGCGAGGATTATGAGGCCTCCTATCTTGCGACCTATGCGCAGTCACCGGAAAGCCTTTTCGTGCTGGCGCTCGATGGCGCGCGCATTGTCGGCGCCTCGACGGGCGTGCCGATGACGGATGCCTCGGACGTCTTCAGAGCGCCGTTCGTCACGGCGGGTATCGCGCCGGAGACGGTGTTCTATTTCGGTGAATCCGTCCTGCTTTCGAGCTATCGGGGCAGGGGGCTCGGCGTGCGCTTCTTCGAGGAACGGGAGCGCTATGCAAGACGCCTCGGGCGTTTCGACTGGTGCGCATTCTGTGCCGTCGAACGGCCGAAGGATCATTCGCTGCGCCCGGCGGACTATGTGCCGCTCGATGACTTTTGGGGCAAGCGCGGTTATGCGCACCGCGACGATTTGCGCACGATGCTCGCCTGGCAGGATATCGGTGAGGCGGACGAAACGGAAAAACCGATGTCGTTCTGGCTGAAGCCGGCGCGCTGACCGGGAGGCCGGCTTATCTCAGGCCGGTCTCGTCGAGCAGGCCCTTGCGCTTGGCGTGGTAGTAGTAGCCGGCCGCATAGAGGCGCACGGCGCCGTCATTCTTGTCGTCGGCCACCATCCAGGCACCGCGTAAGTATTTTCCGGCATATTTGATGTTCGTCTCGGCGTCGAACAGGCCTTCGGCCGGGCCGTCGAAGCCCATGCTTTTCGCCGTGGCGTACTTGATCTGCATCAGGCCATAGTGGCCGCGATTGTAAGCCCTCGGATTGTAGGTGCTTTCACGCTTCACGACACGATGCAAAAGCGATTCGGGAATGCCGTAGAGGGCCGCATATTTGGTGATCAGCGCGTCGATCGGCGTGCCGGATTTCTTGAATGGCTGCTCCGCCTGCGGAACCATGAGGCGCGTTTCGGTGGTCAGAACCGCATTGCTGATCAGCGCGGGTTTTGCCATCGGCACGATCTTGCGGGTGGCGACGAGCTGTTCGAGGCCTTCCGGCTCCCCGCTGTCGAAGCCCGGCTCCATCACAGACACGCCGATGACGGTATCATAACCCTGCTGCATGCCGGCGGCCGCGCTGGCTGTTTCAACCGTGTTGCCGGCAAGGGCGGCGGTGGCGGCGGCAGCGCCCGTAACCGGCTTCGCCTCGGCAAGCGCCGAGACCGGAACGGCGGCGCCGGCGATCTCGCCCGCCACTACGATCGGCGTCGGCAAGGCTTCCGGCGTGTTTTCCGTACCGGGCTTTGCCGCAGGCATGGCGGCATAGGCGACTTCGGTCGTCGTGCCATCGGCCGCGGCAATGTCTGTCGTCGCCGTAGTGGGCTTCACGGCCTTCGCTGTCGTCGCATCGTCGGCGACGCTGGCGCAGCCTGCAAGCGTTGCAAGAAGGCCTGCGCAGGCAAGCGCTGCAAAGCGTGCCGGACGGGGAGCGGAAGTGTCAGCCATGGTCGTCGTTCTCGCTTTGCCGGGGTGCTGGGCGCTGGAACGCCCGGGCGTTTTGCAAATCAACCGGCCGTGGCCGTGTCCCGTCATTAACCGATCGGACGGGACGCGGCAACCCGTAGGCCTCGCGATGCGTCAGGCGGTCGCTCGCTTGAGCCCCGCCGTCAGCAATCCGGCGCCGATCAAAAGCGTGCCGCCGGTGCGGTTGACGGCCTTCTGGACGGATGGTTTGCGGATCGTCTTGCGCGCGGCGGAGGCGAGCAGGGCATAGGAAAAGGCGTTCAGCGTCGCCAGCACGAGGAAGGTGATTTCGAAGATCACCATCTGCGGCAGCATGGGCTGCGACAGATCGAGGAACTGCGGCAGGAAGGCGACGAAGAAGACGATGCTCTTCGGGTTCAGCGCCGTCACCACATAGGCGTGGGCGAAGATGCGGAAGGATTTTTCCTCCGCCGGGGCCTCGCCTTCTGTGCCAGCCGAGACCGGTGCGCGCCACAGCTTGATGCCGAGCCAGATGAGATAGGCGGCCCCCACCCATTTCAGGACGGTGAAGATCGTTGCCGAGGTGGCGAGCAGGGCGCCGAGGCCCAGCATCGAGGCGGTCATGGCCGTGAAATCGCCGAGCGCCACGCCGGCGACGGTCGCGCCCGCCGTACGGCGGCCATGGCCGAGCGCATAGGAGATCACGAGGAGGATCGTCGGGCCTGGAATGGCGAGCATGACGGCGGATGCGGCGGCAAAGGCAAGCCAATGTTCGAAGGACATGAAAAACTCCCCGGATCGAGTGCAATCCAGGGAGCAAGCCATTGCAATTTTTTGTCGTCAAGCCCGATATTCGCGTGTGTCACGCAAAACCGCGACGCACATCGCGCGGTGTGCGTTAAGCGGCAGGCTTCCACTTCTGGCCGATGACGTCCATGACGTCGCCGAACCATTTGGCCGAGGTGTCGAAGTGCTTGCCGCCCTTGATGCGCGGGAACTCGATGGTGCGCAGCTTGCCGCCCTGGCCTTCGTCGTGGCCGGTGACGCCGGACACCTTGTTCAGCGCGCTTTCGACGGCAAGGTCGGTCATGCTCTGGATAAGGCGCAGGTCATCACGGTTGGCCGGAGCGGAGCGGGCGTAGTAGCCCGACTTCTGCACCATGGCGCGTTCGGCGCCAAGCAGTGTTGCAAACTGCTTGGAGAACCAGTTGCCGACATTGATTGTGTCGATCTTCACATGGCCGAAGGCGTCGCGCTTGACGGTTTCGCCAGCAGCTTCCCGGTCGGCGACGATGGCGTCGAGGCAGGCGCCTTCCGAGACGAAGAGTGTCACGAAGCCGGCGCGGTCCATGATCGACTTCAGGCGTTCGGCTTCGCTTTCCAGGTTGAAGTCCAGTTCCGGCAGGTAGAGACCGTCGATGTTCTTCAGCTGCTTGTTCATCATGAAGCCATCGACATATTCGTTGCCGTTGGTCTTCTGGATATAGGCGCGGGCCGTGGCGGCGGTGAGCCAGCCGCAATGGCGGCCCATCACTTCGTGCACGACGAGGGTTTTCGGCGCGGCACTCTGCTCGTTGCTGACATGGTCGAAGAAACCGGCGCCGACTTCGGCGGCCGTCCAGGCGCCGAGCGACTGGCGGATCGGCACGACGTCGTTGTCGACGGTCTTCGGCAGGCCGACGACGGTGAGGTTGTAGCCGTTGGCACCGAGATAGGCGGCGAGGTCGGCCGCCGTCGTGTTGGTGTCGTCACCACCGATCGTGTGCAGGATGGTGATGCCGTCCTTGGCGAGGCGCTCGGCCGCCACGCGCAGCGGGTTTTCGCCTTCCTTGACGAGGCCGCGCTTCACGCAGTCGGCCGCGTTGGTGAGCTTCACGCGGCTGTTGCCGATCGGCGAGCCGCCATAACGGTGGAGGAGGGGCGCCTTCTCGCGCATGTCCCTGGTGATTTCGATACGGTCGGCAAGGAGCAGGCCCTGGTAGCCGGAGCGATAGGCGACGAGCTCGATATCCGGGGCGACGTCGCTGTAACGCTCGATGAGGCCTCCGACAGCGGACGACAGACAGGGCGCGAGCCCGCCGGCGGTCAGCATTGCGACTTTCTGCTTGGCCATAATTCCTCCTCGGTTTCGGCAGTCTCGATGGTCGGCGTTCCGGTCTTTGTTTCCGCAGCGCCGGACGCAAAACCGCTTCGCACTTTTGCTGGTGTTGCTCGTAGCGCAAATTCCCCTGAAGGGGAACGGCGCGGCGAACTTATCCGCATTCCATGACGGATTGTCTGCTGTGCCCGGCAGGCGAAAATTCAATCGCATCATATTTCGATGGCGCCACTTCATGAGGGCCATCAAAATTTTGTCATTCGGGGCGAAATGGCGGCTTCATGCCTTGCTTTCCCTGCAATTGTCTGATCAAAATCACCTTATGTTCCAGAATTCGCCCAGTTGCTTCATCAGTGCCGTGTGGGATCGTCTCGTCGGCATGGTCTCCGATGCCGCCAGCAATGTGCTGTCCGGCGTGGTTGAGGCTGTGCGCACCTTGTTCGAAGGCGACCCGGAAACCCGCAAGCAGGTGGCGTTTTCCGTCGCGATGATCGCGCTTTCGGCCAAGATGGCGAAGGCCGACGGCATCGTCACGACTGCCGAAGTCGATGCCTTCAAGGACATCTTCAAATACCCGGATAACCAGGCGGCCAATGTCGCGCGGCTCTATAACCTCGCGCGCCAGGATGTCGCCGGCTACGAGGCCTATGCCGAAAAGATGATGGCGCTCTGCGTCTCCTGCGAGAAGAACTGCCCGATCCTCGAGGATATTGTCGACGGCCTGTTCCATATCGCCAAGGCGGACGGGCTGATCCACGACAAGGAAATGGCCTTCCTCGGCCGCGTCGCGGAAATCTTCGGTATGGTCGACGAGCGCTTCGAGCAGATTACCGCGCGCCATGTCCATGTCAGCGGCCGCGACCCCTACAAGGTGCTCGGCGTGAAGCCGAGCGACGACTTCACCGAGATCCGCAAGCGCTATCGCGTGCTTGCCTCGGAGAACCATCCTGATAGGCTGGTGGCGCGTGGCGTGCCGGCCGAGTTCCAGCAGATTGCGAACGACCGCATGGCCGCGCTCAACGCTGCCTATGAGGCGATCGAGAAGGAACGCTGCGCTGCATGAGCGCATTCACATGTGATTATTCCGGTGCGACCGCCGCGCCGTCGCCGAATTTTGGCGAGCGCGCTGGCAGCCGGGAACCAGACATCATCCTCCTGCATTATACCGGCATGGAAACGGCGGACGGGGCGCTGAAATGGCTTCGTGCGCCAGAAAGCCAGGTCTCCTGCCACTACTTCGTGCATGAGGATGGCCGCATCGAGCAACTCGTGCGCGAGGCGGACCGCGCCTGGCACGCCGGGAAAAGCGCCTGGAAGGGCGAAGTCGATATCAACTCGGCCTCGATCGGCATCGAGATCGCCAATGCCGGCCACCCCGGCGGACTACCGGATTTCCCTGAAATACAGGTGAATGCGGTCGTCGAACTGTGTCTCGATTGTGGCAGAAGGTGGAAAATCGCCCCGGAGCGGGTGCTTGCGCACTCCGATGTGGCCCCGATTCGCAAGGTCGATCCGGGAGAAAAATTCCCATGGAGCCGCCTGCACGCGGCGGGTGTCGGGCACTGGGTGGAGCCATCGCCGATTGCCGGTGGGCGCTTCTTCCAGCGGGGGGATGCCGGGCAGCCGGTGGAGGCGCTGCAGACCATGCTGTCGCTTTACGGCTATGGCACGGAAATCAATGGATTTTATTCGGAAAAAACGGAAGGGGATGTCGCCGCTTTCCAGCGTCATTTCCGGCCGGATCGGGTCGATGGCATCGCCGATTTTTCGACCATAGACACCCTGCACAGGCTGCTTTCCGCGCTGCCGCGTTTGGCGGCCTGACAGCCTTTCCGAATATTGGAATATTACGGTCTGTAACAGAAGTTTACCGCTTCGCCACATCCTGACCCGATTGGCCATGTCTTTTCCGGCTGCGTTCATTGCAGCGCAGCATGCGGTCAGGGCCTGATCGCAATCAACATGGATCGAGACGTCAGCGCAGGGTGCGCGGCTGGATGCCGCCGCGGCCCAAGGCTCTGCCTTTGCGCCTTTTGGAGACTGGAACTAGATGAGAAGACTTCTTGCTGCCATCAGCGCGGCCTGCCTTTGTGTGTCTGTATTTTCCGCCGGTATGGCACATGCCGAAGCCAAGAATGGCCCGGCCAAGAAACGATATCTGTTCGAGACCTCCGCCAAGAAGGACGTTGCCGCCAAGGAAAAGCCCCGCAAGGTTTCCAGCAAGCGCAACAAGCGCAAGACCGTGGTCAACAAGAACGGCGTCGTCGTCGGCAAGCTGAAGACCTTCAAGAGCACGACCGGCTACCCCAAGGCGGAAAACCCGCTGACGGAAGGTGTGAAGGCGGCAAGCTATTCCAGCCTCATCCAGACCTATGCCAAGAGCTACGGCGTTCCGGTCGATCTCGCGCATGCCGTCGTTCGCGTCGAGAGCAACTTCAATCCGCGGGCCCGCGGCAGTGCCGGCGAAATCGGCCTGATGCAGATCAAGCCGGCGACAGCGCGCATGATGGGCTATCGCGGTGGTGCCAAGGGGCTGTACGACCCGGAAACCAACATCAAGTTCGGCATGAAGTATCTCGCCATGGCGCATGACCTTTCCGGCGGCACGACCTGTGGCACCATCCTGAAATACAATGCCGGCCATGGCGCCAAGCGCATGAACCCGGTGTCCAAGCGCTATTGCGGCAAGGTCCAGAGCATCATCGACTGAGCACGTCGCTGCGCGATTTTTCGCGGGCTGGAATCAGCCCGCGCCCATGCTATCCATCCGTAGAGCAAGAGGATGAAGCATGGATCGGCATTTCGATTTCGTCGTTGTAGGCAGGGGCATGATGGGGGCGGCGGCGGCGCGCCACCTGGCAAAAACGGGCGCCTCCATGGCGCTCGTCGGGCGCGGAGAGCCGGCGGACTGGAAGACCCATGACGGCGTCTTTTCCAGCCACTACGACAGCGGCCGCATTACCCGCACGATCGACGGCAATCCGGACTGGGCCTTGCTCGCCAACCGCTCGATTGCCCGCTACCGCGACATAGAAGCGGAAAGCGGTATTTCCTTCTATGGCGAGACCGGCTGCCTGATCACCGGTGCGGCGGGCGGCGCCTTTCTTAGCAATGTCGAGGCCGTCGCTGGCCGCTATGCGCTGGATGCACCCTTGCTCGACCGTGCTGCGCTCAAAGCCCGCTTTCCGTGGTTCGACCTGCCGGAAACCTCGGCGGGCGTTTTCGAAGCGAGGAATGCGGGTTATGTCGATCCGCGCAAGCTGGTCGCCGCGCAGGTCGTCTGCATGGAAAAAGCTGGCGGCATTTCCATCCTCGATGATGTGGTTTCGGTCACCGATGCGGGGGACCGCGCTTCGGTAACGCTGAAGTCTGGCGACGCCGTCACCGGAGGACGTGTCCTCGTCGCGACCGGTGGCTTTTCGCGGGCGCCGGGGTTGTTGCCGAAGGTACCTGATCTCGTCGTAAAGGCGCGCACCGTCGTGCTGGCGCAACTGACGCCGGCGCAGGCGGAGGCCTATCGCGACATGCCGTCGTGGATCGACGAGAGTGCGGATCCCGCCGACCATTTCTATTTCCTGCCGCCGATCGTCTATCCGGATGGCCAGACCTATCTCAAGATCGGCGGCGATCCGACCGAGGTCGAGATCGAGGAAGAGCAGGCTGTCCGCGACTGGTTCCGCGGCGAGGGCCGGTCGGAGGCGATCGTGCATCTCAAGCATCTGCTGGCGCGCGCCATCCCGGATCTCGATCCGGTGCGGCTGATTTCCATCCCCTGCGTCACGTCCTATACGCCGCACGGCTATCCCTATGCAGGCTTCGTCGAGAGCGATCGCATCGCGCTTTTGACCGGCGGCAACGGAGCGGCGGCGAAAAGTTCCGACGAGATCGGCCGCATCGGCGCCGACCTGGTGATTCGCGGCCGGCTCAACGAGCCGGACTACGCGACGGATTTTGCGGTTCATTTCCGTTAAGCCACGTTTATCTCTGGTCTTTCGGTCCGGTATCGGCTAGTCAGCGCCTGCCAGTTGGCCGGGCAGCCGCGCTTTGCAAGGGTCGAAAGGCCGCAAGGTGAGGAAAGTCCGGGCTCCACGGAAACACGGTGCCGGATAACGTCCGGCGGGGGCGACCCCAGGGAAAGTGCCACAGAAAGCAAACCGCCTTCCTTGGAAGGTAAGGGTGAAAGGGTGGGGTAAGAGCCCACCGCGGTCTTGGCAACAGGGCTGGCAAGGTAAACCCCACCGGGAGCAAAACCGAATAGGGATGACGCGAAACGCGCAAGCGTTTCAGCCCGTTTCCGGGCCGGTCATCCGGGTGGG
The DNA here is from genome assembly GCF_009827055.1 of Shinella kummerowiae. Lineage (GTDB taxonomy): Bacteria > Pseudomonadota > Alphaproteobacteria > Rhizobiales > Rhizobiaceae > Shinella > Shinella kummerowiae. Next base: position 416,306 of record NZ_WUMK01000001.1, on the reverse strand, counting down.
TTGCAAGAGGCCGGGCGCAAGTCCGGTCCCAGATGAATGGCTGCCACGTTCCGGTGCAAACCGGGGCCATACAGAACCCGGCTTACAGGCCAACTGGCAAAAAATCTCTCTCCGGAAGACGATTTTTTATGACATGCTAATGCGCTGAATTCCTTGAGGTTCGCGCATACCTTGCTGCGCGTCGAAACGCACGCGGATGGTGTTTCATGCTTTGCAAATACAAGGCGTTGGCAGGTCTCTCCTAACCTTTTGTTAAACTTAACGCCTTATAAACATTTGACGGTCTGAACACGGGGGATGAGGTCTCTTCCCATTGACGCCCATATGGTCCCATGGTATCCCAAAATCACACTGCACGAGGACGCATGAGCGTCCGATCATCGCAAAGCTTTGAGGCAAGCCGGCTGGGGACGGTGTGGCGCGAACGCGCTGCATCAAGGCTGGTTCGTGCGCGTTGTGTTGTGTTGGATTTGCCCGGGCGGATGCACAGCGTCGGGGTAGGGGAAACGGCTGTATCGTGTCATGAACCGCTTCCTGTCGAATGCGACGAACAGGATCGATGCCAAGGGAAGGGTTTCCGTTCCTTCGGCTTTTCGATCCGTCCTGTCGCACCGCGACATCCGGGAGCTGTACTGCTTCCAGGATTTTTTGTTTCCGGCGATCAGCGTCGGTGGACTGGATCTGCTCGATCGTTTCGAGCGCCAGATCGCCAGCGAGGATGCGTTTTCGCCGAAAGCCAATCGGATGTCGCTCCTCATTCACGGGGGCGGGGTCTTCATGAAGCTCGATTCGGAAGGGCGCCTGCCGGTCACGGATTTCATCCGGGACTATACGGGCATCACCACGGACGTGACCTTTGTCGGTCGGGCGGATCATTTTCAGCTCTGGGCACCGCAGGCATTCGAAGCCACGCAGGCGGCGGCCCGGGAAGAGTTCAGGTTGCGAGGTCTGGGCTCGGGGTAAGACGGAGAATCGGAATGACGGCGGATCTTGGCGGAGGGTTTTCTGATGCCGATGGCGGACCGGTCCGTCACATTCCGGTTCTTCTCTCCGAGGTCATCGCGGCGCTCGCGCCGAAACCCGGCCAGGTCATTCTCGACGGTACGTTTGGCGCGGGCGGCTATACATCGGCCATCCTCGCCGAAGGCGCAAATGTCATCGGGCTCGACCGTGATCCGAATGCCATTGCCGGCGGCCAGGCGTTGGTCGAAGCGTCCGGTGGGCGTCTGACGCTCATCCAATCGCGGTTTTCCGCGCTTGCCGAGCATGCCCCCGCGGGCGGGTTCGATGGCGTCGTGCTCGATATCGGCGTTTCCTCCATGCAGATCGACGAGGCCGGGCGCGGTTTTTCGTTCCAGAAGAACGGCCCGCTTGACATGCGCATGTCCGCGTCAGGCGTTTCGGCAGCCGACGTGGTCAACCGTGCAAAGGTCTCCGACCTTATCCGCATCTTCGGTTTTCTCGGCGAAGAGAAGCAGGCCGGCCGCATCGCCCGCGCCATCGAGAAGGCGCGCGAGAAAGAACCCTTCACCACGACGCGCCAGCTTGCCAACCTCATCGAGTTGACGACGCCGCGCAAGGCGAAAGACAAGATCCATCCGGCGACGCGCGTCTTCCAGGCGCTGCGCGTTTTCGTCAATGACGAACTCGGCGAACTCGCCGAGGCGCTGTTTGCCGCCGAGCGTGCGCTGAAGCCGGGCGGTCGCCTGGTCATCGTCAGCTTCCATTCGCTCGAAGACCGCATCGTCAAGAAATTCTTCCAGGATCGTGCCGGAAAGGCCGCCGGATCGCGCCATCTGCCGGAAGTTCACGACAAGGCCGCAACCTTCGCACCAGTCGGGCGCCCTATGGTGGCGGCCAGCGACGAAGAGAGTGCGATCAATCCACGTGCCCGATCCGCAAAGCTGAGGGCAGGCGAGCGCACCAGCGCCCCTGCCGGGACGGATGATCTGTCCATTTTCAACCTGCCCAACCTTGCCGCCCTTGAGAAGATGGGAAGCTGAGTGATGTTCCGTACCCTTGATGTCGTGATGATCGCTGTCATGACCGCAGCAGCCACCGTCACCTATTCGATCAAGCATCAGGCTGAGAACAAGCTGGAAGAGGTGCGCAAGCTCGACGCCGAGATCAAGCTTGAGGAAGACACGATCGACCTGCTCAAGGCCGACTGGGCGCTTCTCACCCAGCCGAACCGCCTTAACCGTCTCGTCAAGACCTTCGAAACCGACCTGAAGCTCGTGCCGACCGAATCGACCCAGCTTGCGCAGCCGAACGAGTTGCCGATGCCGATGGCCGAACTGCCGGCGCTGGAGCCTGAAAAGGACGGCAAGAAGGACGAGAAGGTCGCCAAGAACAAGAAGAAGGCCTCGGGCACGGACGCAATCCAGACTGGATCGGTGGCAAACTGATGTCGTTTCTCTCCCGCATCATGGACCTCAAGAGCAAGGCGCATTTCAGCGCCGGCGGCAACAACAACCGGACCGGCGCCAACCGGCAGGTCTTCGAAGGCACGCGCAAGCGCTCCGGCTCGCAGGCCCGCAGCCGCGTCGCCGTCATCATCTGCTGCTTCGGCATGGTCTATGCGGTTATCGGTGGTCGCCTCGTGCAGTATGGCATGGCCTCGCCGGAAACGGTCTCCTCGATCGGCCCGGCCGACCACCTGATGGCCTCGCGCCCCGATATCGTCGATCGCAACGGCGAAATCCTCGCCACCGACATCCGCACCGTTTCGCTCTATGCCGAGCCGCACAAGATCGTCGACGCGGACGAAGCCGTTGAAATGCTCGCCACAGTGATGCCGGACCTCGACCGCCGTGGCATCTACCGCAAGCTCACTTCGAAATCCCGCTTCCAGTGGCTGAAGCGCCAGCTCACCCCCAAGCAGCAGAGCCGCATCCTGGCGCTCGGCATTCCCGGCGTCGGCTTCCGCCCGGAGAAGCGCCGTTTCTATCCGGGCGGCGTCACCGCCTCGCACGTCGTCGGTCACGTCAATATCGACAACCGCGGCATTGCCGGCATGGAGCGCTATATCGACAGCCAGGGGCTCGCCGACCTTGCCGCGATCGGCATGACGAGCGATGCCAAGCTGGAGCCGGTGCGGCTTTCCATCGATCTTCGCGTACAGGCGATCGTACGAGACGTCGTGGCGACAGGCATGGAAAAGTACAAGGCGCTTGCCGCCGGTGCCGTCGTGATGGACGTCAACACCGGCGAGATCCTCGCCATGGCCTCCGTGCCGGACTACGATCCGAACAATCCGGCCGCCGGCGCCAAGGACGGCTGGATGAACCGCATGTCGAACGGCACGTTCGAGATGGGCTCGACCTTCAAGAGCTTCACCACCGCCATGGCGCTCGATTCGGGCAAGGTGAAGATCACCGACAGTTTTGACGCGCGCGCGCCGATCCGCATTGGCGGCTTCACCATCAAGGACTTCCATGGCAAGCACCGTGTGCTGACCGTGCCCGAAATCTTCCAGTATTCGTCGAACATCGGCACGGCCAAGATGGCCGATGTCGTCGGCATCGCCGGCCACAAGGAATTCCTGACCCGTTTGGGCCTGCTGACCCGCATGGAGACCGAGCTTCCAGAAGTGAAGACGCCGTCGCAGCCGCGCGAATGGAAGAAGATCAACTCCATCACCATCTCTTTCGGCCACGGCGTCTCGACGACGCCGCTGCAGACGGCAGTGGCCGCGGCCGCCCTGATGAACGGCGGCCGGCTGATCAACCCGACCTTCCTGCCGCGCACCGCGGAAGAAGCAAACGAGATCGCCAAGGTCGTCGTCAATCCCGACACGGTCGATAAGATGCGCTACCTCTTCAAGCTCAACGCAAATGACGGTTCGGGGCGGCGTGCGCTGGTCCCTGGCTTCAATGTCGGCGGCAAGACGGGCACGGCCAACAAGGTCGTCGGCGGGCGCTATTCCAACACGCAGAACTTCAACGCCTTCCTGTCCGCCTTCCCGATCGACGATCCGAAATACGTGGTCCTCACCTTCATCGATGCGCCGCAGACGGGTGAGGGCGGTGGCCGCACCGCCGGCCTCAACGCTGCGCCGATGGTCGGCGAGATCATCCGCCGTTCGGCATCCCTTCTTGGTGTAAAGCCGAAATTTGGTGAGGACGGGTCCGCCTTGCTTGTGTCTTATTGAATGGAGAAGACGGGACGCCGATTCGGAAACGAACCGGCTGCCAACAGAAAGCAGCAGAGCGACAATGAAGATCAGCGACCTCACCGGACCCGACATCGACCCCTCGAACGCCGCAGCCACGATAGACGTCAGCGGCATTGCGAGTGACAGCCGGAAGGTGAGGCCGGGGGATCTTTTCGTTGCTCTGTCCGGTACCAAGGCCGATGGTAGCGCCTTTGTCGCCGATGCCGTCTCCCGTGGTGCCGCCGCCGTCGTCGTTGCCGAGGGTGCTGCGGTCGATGCCTCGGTTCCGGTCATTGCCGTAGCGCAACCGCGCCGCTTCCTGGCGCTGGCCGCTGCCCGTTTCTACGGCCGCCAGCCGGAAACCATGGTCGCCGTCACCGGCACGGCCGGGAAGACCTCCGTCGCCTCCTTCACCCGCCAGATCTGGGCGCATGCCGGTCATGCGGCTGCGATGATCGGCACCACCGGTGTGGTCGCGCCCGGCCGCAACGACTATGGTTCGCTGACGACGCCCGATCCGGTGTCGCTGCATGAATTGCTGGCTGAACTCGCCGATGCGGGCGTTACTCACGCCGCCATGGAAGCCTCCAGCCACGGTCTCGACCAATCGCGCCTCGACGGCGTGAAGCTTGCGGCGGCCGCCTTCACCAATCTTGGCCGCGACCACATGGATTACCATCCGACGGTCGAGCACTACATGGCCTCGAAGATGCGGCTGTTCGATTCGCTGCTGCCGAAGGGCGCGCCGGCCGTCATCTATGCCGACGACGAGTGGTCGGGTGTGGCCATCGATGCGGCGCGCAAGGCCGGGCTCGACGTGCGCACGGTCGGCCGCAAGGGCGATTATCTCGCACTGAAGCGCGTTGAGCATTTCCGCCACAAGCAGACGGCCGAGGTCCATGTCGGCGACGACATTTTTGAAGTGCACATTCCGCTCGCCGGCGATTTTCAGGTGGCGAATGCGCTGGTCGCGGCAGGTCTTGCCATGTCGACCGGGGTTCCCGCGGCTGTCGCGATGGCCGCGCTTGAAAAGCTCATCGGTGCCGCCGGCCGCCTTGAACTGGTCGGCCACGCGAAGAACGGCGCGCTCGCCTATGTCGACTACGCCCACAAGCCGGATGCGCTGGAAAACGTACTGACCTCGGTGCGCCCCTTCACGACCGGCCGTGTCATCGTGGTCTTCGGTTGCGGCGGCGATCGCGACAAGGGCAAGCGGCCGATCATGGGCGAGATCGCCACGCGGCTGGCCGATGTGGTCATCGTCACCGACGACAATCCGCGCTCCGAGGTGCCTGAGGTCATTCGTTCGGAGATCATGGCTGCGGCACAAGGCGCGACCGAAATCGGCGACCGCGCAGAGGCGATCCGCAGCGCCGTCGGCATGTTGCAGTCCGGTGATACGCTGATCGTCGCCGGCAAGGGGCATGAGGAGGGGCAGACCGTCGGCTCGGTAACGTTGCCGTTCTCCGACCATGCCGAACTGCGCAAGGCACTGGAGGAACTCGACCGGTGAAATGGCTCTGGACCAGCGCTGATCTCGTTGCGGCCCTGCACGGCCGCCCCATCGGCAACCTGCCGCAAGGCATCACCGGCATTTCCATCGACAGCCGGGCGATCGCGCCCGGCGAAGCCTTCTTCGCCATCAAGGGGGATCGCGTCGACGGCCATGATTTCGCGAGCTTTGCCGTGGCCAATGGCGCGGGGCTGCTCGTGGTCGCCGAGGGCAAGCTGCCGGCGCTCGGTCGTCTCGTCACGCCGATGATCGTGGTGCCGGATGTGCTTCAGGCGCTGGTCGATCTCGGCTGCGCGGCGCGTGACCGCACGGCGGCACGAATCATCGCGGTTACCGGCTCCGTCGGCAAGACGACGACGAAGGAGATGCTGCGCCAGGCGCTTGCGCCCTCCGGCAGCGTGCATGCCTCGGTCGCCTCCTTCAACAACCATTGGGGCGTGCCGCTGACACTCGCGCGCATGCCGGAAACCACCGACTACGGCATCTTCGAAATCGGCATGAACCATGCCAACGAGATCCGCCCGCTGGTCGCCATGGTGCGTCCGCATGTGGCGATCGTCACGACGATCGCGCCGGCCCATCTCGGCAACTTCCGCGACCTGGAAGAAATCGCGGCTGCCAAGGCGGAGATTTTCGAAGGTGTCGTGCCGGGTGGCCATGCGCTTCTCAACCGCGACAACGAACAGTTCGCTTTCCTTGAAGCGGCCGCACAGGCGGCTGGCGTCTCGCATATCCACAGTTTCGGTGCTGATCCGAGTGCCGAATTCCGACTGCTCGATTTCATTGCGAACGGCGAGGGCAGCCTGCTCAGAGCCGCAGTCGGCGGGCAGACGCTAGAAGTGCCGATGGGCGCGCCCGGCCGGCACATTGCCGAAAATGCCGTTGCCGTTCTGGGTGCCGTGCACCTTGCCGGTGGCGACATCGAGAAGGCGATGGCCGGGCTTGCCACCATGCAGGCGGAAAAGGGCCGGGGGCGGCGCTACCGGCTGGCCAAGGATGGCGGCTGGTTCACACTGATCGATGAAAGCTACAATGCCAACCCCGCCTCGATGCGGGCTGCGATCGCGCTTCTGCGCGATGCCGAACCACAGGACGGCGGCCGGCGCATCGCGGTGCTCGGCGACATGCTGGAAATGGGTGAGCATTCGCAGGCCGTTCATGCCGGCCTTGCCGAGCCGCTTGTCGAAGCGGGCATTGGTGATGTCTGGCTCGGTGGTCCCGATATGGCGGCGCTCAGGGATGCGTTGCCGGAAGGCGTTGAGCGGGAGTATCGCGAGACGGCGGACGAGCTGGCCGCCTTTGCGCTTGGCGCGGTGCGCGCGGGTGACGTTGTCGTCGTGAAATCGTCGAAAGGCACGGGATTCAGCCGCATCGTGGCCGCCCTGCTTGACAAATATCCGGCGTTCTCGGAGAGGGAACGCGAGAGTTGAGAGGGGTTCGGCCGGGCAGATGTCCGCCGGACCTTCTCTTTTATGGAATTTGCTTCTCTGTCCGTCGGCCCGTCACGCCGCGGATGACTTGGGGAACCTTTTGGGGAAAGGGTGACAATGCTGCTTTGGCTCGTCGAGCTGGCTGACACCGTTCAGGTGTTCAACCTGTTTCGTTATATTACCTTCCGGACGGGCGCTGCGCTGTTCACCTCGGCAACGATCGTCTTCCTGTTCGGGCCGATGATCATCGCCTCGCTGCGCATCCGCCAGGGCAAGGGCCAGCCGATCCGCGCGGACGGTCCGCAGACCCATTTCAAGAAGGCCGGCACGCCGACCATGGGCGGCCTGATGATTCTCGCTGGTATCGTCGGCAGCGCGCTGCTCTGGGCTGACCTCTCCAACGTCTATGTCGTCGCGACGCTGCTCGTGACGCTCGGCTTTGGTGCGATCGGCTTCTACGACGACTACCTCAAGGTGACGAAACAGACGGACAAGGGCTTTTCCGGCAAGGCCCGCCTCGGCCTCGAATTTCTCATCGCGGGTGCTGCGACCTACTTCATGATGCGCGCCTCGCTTTCGGCCGGACCCCACGGCTCGACCTTCGGTTCCTCGATCGCCTTTCCGTTCGCCAAGGACCTGTTGTTCAATCTCGGCTTCTTCTTCGTGTTTTTCGGCGGCTTCGTCATCGTCGCAGCCGGAAACGCGGTGAACCTGACGGATGGCCTCGACGGCCTCGCCACCGTCCCGGTGATGATTTCCGCCGCCTCGTTCGGCGTGATTGCCTACCTCGCCGGTAACGCGGTCTTCTCGAACTACCTGCAGATCCATTTCGTGCCCGGCACCGGCGAGCTTGCCGTCGTGCTTGGCGCAGTCATCGGCGCCGGCCTCGGCTTCCTGTGGTTCAATGCGCCGCCGGCCGCCATCTTCATGGGCGATACCGGCTCGCTGGCGCTCGGTGGCCTGATCGGCACGGTTGCGGTCGCGACCAAGCACGAAATCGTCATGGCGATCATCGGCGGTCTCTTCGTGATCGAGACGCTGTCGGTCATCATCCAGGTCGGCTCGTTCAAGCTCACCGGCAAGCGCGTCTTCCTGATGGCGCCGATCCACCACCATTTCGAAAAGAAGGGCTGGACGGAAAGCCAGGTCGTCGTGCGCTTCTGGATCATCGCCGTCGTGCTGGCGCTGGTCGGCCTCTCCACGCTGAAGCTGCGGTGAGCCGACCATGATCCCCGTCAGCACCTTCAAGGGAAAGACCGTCGCGCTCTTCGGGCTCGGCGGCTCAGGCCTTGCGACGGCGATGGCGCTTGCCGCCGGCGGTGCGGATGTCACTGCCTGGGACGACAGCGCTGCGAGCGTCGAGAACGCCGCTGCCGCAGGTGTGAAAACCGGCGACCTGCGCACGCTCGACTGGACGGGCATCGATGCGCTGGTGTTGTCGCCCGGTGTGCCGCTCACCCATCCGAAGCCGCATTGGAGCGCCGATCTTGCGCGCGCCGCGGGCGTCGAGGTGATCGGCGATGTCGAGCTTTTTGCGCGCGAACGTCGGGCGCATGCACCCGATTGCCCCTTCATCGCCATTACCGGCACGAACGGCAAGTCGACCACCACGGCGCTGATCGCCCATATCCTGAAGGCGAGCGGGCGCGACACGCAGCTCGGCGGCAATATCGGCACGGCTGTTTTGACGCTCGATCCGCCGAAGGCCGGCCGCTTCTATGTGGTCGAGTGCTCGTCGTACCAGATCGATCTCGCGCCGACGCTGAACCCGTCGGCCGGCATCCTCTTGAACCTCACACCCGACCATCTCGATCGTCATGGCTCGATGGAGCACTATGCCGACGTCAAGGAGCGGCTGGTTGCGGCGAGCAGCACAGCGATCGTCGGTGTCGATGACAGCTATTGCGAGCGGATCGCCGATCGCATCGAACGGGCCGGCACCAAGGTCATGCGCATTTCGAAGCGCAACGTGCTCGCCGACGGTATTTACGCGGATGGTTCCCGCCTCATCCTGGCGCAGGCCGGGGCAGCGCGCGAAATCGCCGATCTTTCGTCCATCCAGACCTTGCGCGGCAGTCACAATGCCCAGAACGCGGCAGCCGCTGTCGGCGCCTGCCTTGCGGTGGGCGTCAGCGAGCCGGACATCCGCGCCGGGCTTGCCTCGTTCCCCGGCCTGAAGCATCGCATGCAGCCGGTCGGCCGCAAGGGCGAGGTGCTGTTCGTCAACGATTCCAAGGCGACCAATGCCGATGCCGCAGCACCGGCGCTGTCGAGTTTCGACCGCATCTACTGGATCGCCGGCGGCGTTCCGAAGGAAGGTGGCATCTCGACGCTCGGCGACTTCTTCCCGAAGATCGCCAAGGCCTATCTCATCGGCCAGGCGGCGCCCGACTTTGCGGCGACGCTGGGGACCGCGGTGCCTCATGTCCTGTCGGGAACGCTGGAGCGGGCTGTGGAAGATGCGGCGGCGGATGCCGGAAAGGATGGCGCCGGTCCCGTCGCCGTTCTGCTGTCCCCGGCTTGCGCAAGCTTCGACCAGTACAAGAACTTTGAGGTCAGAGGCGATGCCTTCGTGAAACATGTCGCGGCGCTGCCCGGCGTGTCCATGCTGGTCGAGGTTTAGACGAGAGCGGTTCCGGCAGACGCATGCGGCGGTTTGCGTTCGGAACTGCAAGGAAACAGAGGAAAGAGACATGGTTAGTCGTGCCGAACGTGGTGCATTGGCGGACTGGTTCTGGACGATAGACCGGTTCTTCCTCGCGGCCTTCATCCTGCTGATGGGGCTGGGTTTCATGTTGTCCTTCGCGGCAAGCCCGCCGGTGGCCGAGCGTCTCGGCCTCGACAGCTTTCACTTTGTGAAGCGCCATGCGGTGTTCCTGCTGCCGGCGATCGCGGTGATGTTCGGCATCTCCTTCATGTCGCCGCGGCAGGTACGCCGTGCGGCGATGATTCTTCTGGTGATTTCGCTTGCGGCCATGGTGCTCGCGCTGTTCTTCGGCGTCGAGGTCAAGGGCTCGCGGCGCTGGATTTCGATCGGCAGCTTCTCCATCCAGCCCTCGGAGTTCATGAAACCGGCTTTCGTGATCATCTGCGCCTGGCTGTTTGCCGAGCATGCGCGCCAGCCGGAAATTCCCGGCAACCTCTTTGCGATCATCCTGTTCGGCATCGTTGCGGCCCTGTTGGTGGCCCAGCCGGACCTTGGTCAGACGATCCTTACGGCGGCCGTCTGGGGCGGCATGTTCTTCATGGCCGGCATGCCGTGGCTCTGGATCATCGTGCTCGGAGGTGCAGCCGTCGGCGGCCTGCTGACGGCCTATACGTTCCTGCCGCACGTGGCGGGGCGTATCGACAAGTTCATGACCGGCGAGGGCGACACGTTCCAGATGGATACGGCGCGCGAGGCCATCATCCGCGGCGACTGGTTCGGCCAGGGCCCCGGTGAAGGCACCGTCAAGCGCATCATCCCGGACAGCCATACCGACTTCATCTTCTCTGTCGCGGCGGAAGAGTTCGGCATCCTCTTCTGCATGGTTATCGTCATGATCTTCGCCTTCGTGGTGATGCGCGGCCTCAATCACGCCTTCAAGGAGCGCAACGATTTCACGCGCTTCGCCGTCGCGGGCCTCGTGCTGCAGCTCGGCACGCAGTCGATGATCAATATCGGTGTGAACCTCGAACTTCTGCCGGCCAAGGGCATGACGCTGCCGCTGATCTCGTACGGCGGTTCGTCGATGATCGCGATCTGCGTGACGGCCGGCTTCATCCTGGCGCTGACCCGCCATCGCCCGGAAAAGCGCGCCTCGGAGCGCAGCCTCTTTCGCGGTGGTATCGTCGCGCCTGCCGAATAAGGAGTCCGAATGGACAAAGGCATCGTTCTTCTCGCCGCCGGTGGTACCGGCGGCCATCTCTTTCCCGCAGAGGCGCTGGCGCACGAGCTGAAGGCCGGCGGCTGGTCCGTGCATCTCGTCACCGACAGCCGCGCCGAGCGATTTGCCGGTAAATTCCCGGCGGATGAGATCCATGTGGTTCCCTCTGCGACGATCGGCTCGAAGAACCCGGTCAGCGTCGCGCGGTCGCTTTTTACGCTGTGGAAAGGCATTCGTGTCGCCCGCAAGCTGATGGCGCGGCTGAAGCCGAAGGTCGTCGTCGGCTTTGGCGGCTATCCGACCGTGCCGCCGCTTCTCGCCGCGACCGGCATGGGCATTCCATCGATGATCCACGAGCAGAACGCCGTAATGGGCCGCGCCAACAAGGCGCTGGCCAACCGCGTCAAGGCGATTGCCGGCGGCTTCCTGCCGGAGACCGGCGGGCAATATGCGGCAAAGACCGTGACGACGGGCAATCCGGTGCGTCCGGCCGTGCTTGAGGCCGCGGCCCTTGCCTATGAAGCCTCGACGGATGGTGAATTCCGCCTCGTCGTCTTTGGTGGCAGCCAGGGCGCGCAGTTCTTTTCGAAGGCTATCCCCTCGGCGATTGCCGCGATGGAACCCGCTGACCGTTCACGGCTGAAGATCACCCAGCAGGCGCGGCCGGAAGATAGCGACGAGGTCGTTCGGACCTATGCCGATCTCGGCATTCCCGCCGACGTTTCGCCCTTCTTCACCGACATGGCGTCGCGCATCGGCCATGCCCATCTGGTTATCAGCCGTTCCGGCGCCTCGACCGTTTCAGAAGTCTCGGTGATCGGCCGTCCGGCCATCCTCGTGCCCTATCCCTATGCTCTGGATCACGACCAGGCGGCGAATGCCGCGGCACTGGCATCCGGCGGCGGGGCAAAGGTCATCCCGCAGGCGGAGCTTTCGACGGAGCGCCTGGCCAAGATCGTTTCCAAGGCGATGCACGACCCGGCCGGCATGGCGACCATGGCCGCGAATGCCAGAAAGGCGGGCAAACCGGATGCCGCGCGCTTGCTCGCCTTGATGGTTGAGGCTATTGCGGGCGGAAAGCCCATTGCACAGTTTAAGGGCGCACAATTCAAGGGAGAACGGCCATGAAGATGCCGCAGAGCATAGGGCTCGTTCATTTCATCGGCATTGGCGGCATCGGCATGAGCGGTATTGCCGAAGTGCTGCACAATCTCGGCCACAAGGTTCAGGGCTCCGATCAGGCCGACAGCGCCAATGTGCAGCGGCTGCGTGAAAAGGGCATCGAGGTCTTCGTCGGCCATGCGGCGGAAAACCTGGGCGATGCCGAAGTCGTGGTGGTCTCGACCGCCATCAAGAAGAGCAACCCGGAACTCATCGCGGCGCGCGAAAAGCTGCTGCCGGTCGTGCGGCGGGCCGAAATGCTGGCCGAACTGATGCGCTTCCGCAATGCGATTGCCATCGGCGGCACGCATGGCAAGACGACGACCACCTCGATGGTCGCGACGCTGCTCGAAGCGGGCGGGCTCGACCCGACCGTCATCAATGGCGGCATCATCAATGCCTATGGCACCAATGCCCGCATGGGCGCGGGCGAGTGGATGGTGGTGGAGGCCGACGAATCGGACGGCACCTTCCTGAAGCTGCCGGCCGACATCGCCGTCGTCACCAACATCGACCCTGAGCATCTCGACCACTACGGCAATTTCGACGCCGTGCGCGCGGCCTTCCGCCAGTTCGTCGAGAACGTGCCGTTCTATGGTTTCGGCGTGATGTGCCTCGACCATCCGGAAGTGCAGGCCATGGTCAGCCGCATTGAGGACCGCAAGGTCATCACCTATGGCGAGAACCCGCAGGCCGACGTGCGCTTTTCCAATATCCGTATGGATGGCGCGACCTCGGTCTTCGACGTGGAAATCCGCCGTCGCCGCACCGGCCAGGTGATTTCGCTGAAGGACCTGCGCCTGCCGATGCCGGGCCGCCACAACGTCTCCAACGCGACGGCCGCCATTGCCGTCGCCCAGCGCCTCGGCATGTCGCCGGAGGCGATCGCCAAGGGGCTGGCGGGTTTCGGTGGTGTCAAGCGCCGCTTCACGCTGACCGGCACCTGGAACGGCGTCAGCGTCTATGACGACTACGGCCATCACCCGGTCGAGATCAAGGCTGTGCTGCGCGCGGCGCGTGAGGCCTGCTCTGGCCGGATCATCGCCGTTCACCAGCCGCACCGCTACAGCCGCGTGGCGAGCCTGTTTGAGGAATTCGCCGGCTGCTTCAACGATGCCGACACGATCATGATCGCGCCGATCTATGCGGCGGGCGAGGACCCGATCGACGGTGTGACGGCGGAAGAGCTGGTTTCGCGCATCAAATCCGGCGGTCATCGCGACGCGCGTTTGCTGCCGTCGCCGGAAGCATTGGCCGGGATCGTCGCCGGCATTGCAAAGCCGGGTGACTTTGTGGTTCTCTTGGGGGCTGGCAGTATCACGTATTGGGCGCAGACGCTGCCGAAGGAACTGGCGGGCATTTCGGGGCAGGTGGCATGAAGCAGGTCGATGGTGAGAAACTTCTGGCGTCGTTGGGTGAGGGGATCAGCCAGGTCCGCGGGCGCCTGACGCCTGATGCGCCGATGGATCGAGTCACCTGGTTCCGTGCCGGTGGCCTTGCCGAGCTGATGTTCCATCCGCATGACGTCGATGACCTCGCCACCTTCCTCAAAATCGTACCGGAAGAGGTTCCGCTCACCGTCATCGGCGTCGGCTCGAACCTGCTTGTTCGCGACGGTGGCATTCCGGGTATCGTGATCCGCCTGTCGGCCAAGGGGTTCGGCGATGTCGAGCTCGTCGGTGAGAACCGCATCAAGGCCGGCGGCATCTGCCCGGACAAGAACATCGCCGCCATGGCGCTTGATCACGGCATTGCCGATTTCGAGTTCTACTACGGCATTCCCGGGGCCATCGGCGGCGCGCTGCGCATGAATGCCGGCGCCAATGGTGGCGAGACCAAGGACCTCGTCGTCGAGGTGCATGCCGTTGACCGCAAGGGCAACCAACATGTACTCTCCAATGCGGACATGGGCTACAGCTACCGCCAGTCCACGGCCGCCAAGGACCTGATCTTCACCCATGCCGTCTTCCAGGGGCAGGCCGGCGACAAGACCGAGATCCGCGCCAGGATGGATGCGGTGCGTCAGCACCGCGAAACCGTCCAGCCGATCCGGGAAAAGACAGGCGGCTCGACCTTCAAGAATCCGGAAGGTCATTCCGCCTGGAAGCTGATCGACGAGGCCGGCTGCCGCGGCCTGATGATCGGCGGCGCGCAGATGTCGCCGATGCATTGCAATTTCATGATCAACACCGGGCAGGCAACGGGCTATGAGCTCGAATATCTCGGTGAGACGGTGCGCAGCCGTGTGCTGGAACATTCCGGCATCGCGTTGCAATGGGAAATCAAGCGCCTCGGCAATTTCATGCCGGGCTACCAGGTGAAGGAATTCCTCGGCCGCGCAACGGCCTGATCCGTCGTCATCTTGCTGGGGAGTTCGCGGGCGTCTGCGGACGTCGCGCCACTCCCTCTCCCCCATCAGGCAAGTTTTTCAAAAACTGTGTGAGATCGCGCGCTCGCCGCGCGACGAACCCCGCTGTGCGGGGTGGATGGGGTATTCATGTTCAAAAAACTCTCCGCCGAGTTCATTGGCACGTTCTGGCTTGTCTTCTGCGGCTGCGGCAGCGGTGTGCTGGCGGCCACCCTTCCGGAGATCGGCATCGGCCTTGTGGGTGTGTCACTGGCCGCCGGGCTGGCGCTGATGGCCATGATCTATGCGATCGGCGGCATTTCCGGCGGGCACATGAACCCGGCCGTTTCCGTCGGCCTGGCGGTTGCCGGAAAATTCCCTGCCGCAGATATCCCAGCCTATGTGGCGGCGCAGGTGGCGGGCGCGACAGCGGCGGGAGCGGTGCTTTATCTCATTGCGTCCGGCACGGCGAGTTTCCACGCGGGCGGCTTTGCGTCGAACGGCTATGGCGATCTCTCTCCCGGCGGCTATTCGCTGACGGCGGGCTTTGTCGCCGAAGTGGTGTTGATGGCGCTCTTCCTCTTCATCATTCTCGGCTCGACCCATCGGCGCGCCGCGACGGACTTTGCGCCCGTCGTCATCGGCCTCAGCCTGACGGTGATCCTTCTCGTTTCGATCCCGATAACGAACACGTCGTTGAACCCGGCCCGCTCGACGGGTGTCGCGTTCTTTGCCGAGACGGCGGCGCTCTCGCAGCTCTGGCTGTTCTGGCTTGCCCCGATTCTCGGCGCCGTCATCGGCGCGCTGATCTGGAAGGTGGTCGGCGAAAACGATTGATCGGGAGGGGAAGGAGACTGCCGGCGACGAAGAAATTGTCTGCTTAATTAGAGTTTTCGCAAATTTCGAATTTCGTTCAGCCTCCATTCAAGGAAGTTTAGGGCATGGTATGCTCGGTCGCGCGATGGTTGCGCGACTCAGCCTCGCTCCAGCGGGGTTTTTGATCAGGGGGCATTCATGTTCAAAAAGCTTTCTGCCGAATTTCTCGGTACGTTCTGGCTCGTCTTCGGTGGTTGCGGCAGTGCCGTGCTCGCTGCCGGCTTTCCGGGACTCGGGATCGGTTTTGTCGGGGTCTCTTTCGCCTTCGGCCTCACGGTCCTCACCATGGCCTATACGGTCGGCGGCATTTCCGGTGGCCATTTCAATCCGGCCGTTTCCGTGGGCCTGACGGTTGCCGGGAAGTTCCCGGCATCAAGCCTCGTGCCCTATATCGTGGCGCAGGTCGTCGGCGCGATTGTGGCGGCTGCCGTGCTCTATCTGATCGCCTCCGGCAAGGCAGGCTATCAGGCGGGCGGCTTTGCCTCGAATGGTTATGGCGACCTGTCGCCGGGTGGCTATTCGCTGACCGCGGCGCTCGTTGCCGAAGTGGTGCTGACGGCATTCTTCCTCATCATCATCCTCGGTTCCACCCATGGCCGCGCCCCGGTCGGCTTCGCGCCGATTGCCATCGGCCTCGGCCTGACGCTGATCCATCTCGTATCGATCCCGGTCACCAATACGTCGGTGAACCCGGCCCGTTCGACCGGTGTGGCGTTCTTTGCCGAGACGGCGGCGCTCTCGCAGCTATGGCTGTTCTGGGTTGCTCCGATCGTCGGCGCCGTCATTGGCGCGGTGATCTGGAAGGTCGTCGGCGAAAACGATTGATCGGCTGATCCGCCCATAAAAAAGACCCGCCGTGGCGACACGGCGGGTTTTTTATTGGAGCCTTTTACGGCTCAGACCTCTTCCTTGCCCGAAAGCAGGATGCACGCCAGCGTGATGAGCGCGGCGATGCCGAGGTAGTAGCCGACATAGGTCATGCCGTAGTTCGCCTGCAGCCATGTCGCGATGTACGGTGCAAGCGACGCACCGAAGATGCCGGCGAAGTTGAAGGTGATCGACGAGCCGGTGTAGCGCACCTTGGTGGGGAAGGGGGCGGCGAGCGCCGTGCCGATCAGGCCGTAGGTCATGCCCATCAGCGCCATCGCGAGGATGACGAAGACGAAGATGGCGGTCTCGCCGCTGGTCATCAGGCCGGGCAGGAAGAACGAGAAGATGCCGATCAGCACCGTGGTGGCGATCAGTACCTCGCGGCGGCCGAATTTTTCCGCCAGCTTGCCGGCGATCGGGATGAAGATACCGAACAGCACGGAACCCAGGAGCTGGACTTCGAGCGCCTCGACGAACGGGATGCCGAGAACCTTGATGTTGTAGGACAGCAGATAAGCCGAGCCGATATAGAACAGCACGAAGGTCGCGAGCGCCACAAAGGTGCCAAGCACGAGGCTGCGCTTGTGGTTGCGGAAGAGCTCGACCACCGGCACGTCGACCCGTTCCTGCTTTTCGATGGCCTTCTGGAACGCCGGCGTTTCGGTGATCGACAGGCGGACCCACAGGCCGACCGCAATCAGGATGATCGAGGCGATGAAGGGCACGCGCCAGCCCCAGGCCAGCAGCGATTCCTGCGGCATGACATGCAGCAGCAGCCAGAACACGCCGGAAGACAGGAAGAGGCCGACGGGCGCGCCGAGCTGCGGGAACATGCCGTACCAGCTACGCTTGCCGGGCGGGGCATTTTCCGTGGCGAGCAGGACCGCGCCACCCCATTCGCCGCCAAGACCGAAACCTTGACCGAAGCGGCAAAGCGCCAAGAGCAGCGGCGCGAGCACGCCAATGGTTTCGTAGGAGGGCAGGAGGCCGATGATCACGGTCGAGACGCCCATGGTCAGCAGTGCCGCGACAAGTGTCGTCTTGCGGCCGACACGGTCGCCATAGTGGCCGAACACGATGGCGCCGAGCGGACGGGCGAAGAAGGCGATGGAGAAGGTTGCAAAGGAGGCCAGCAGTGCCGTCGTCGGGTCGCTGTTCGGGAAAAACAGCGTCGGGAAAACGAGCACGGCGGCTGTTGCGTAGACGTAGAAATCGAAGAATTCGATGGTCGTACCGACCAGGCTTGCAAAGAGAACGCGAGCCGGGGAATTGAGCCCGGCGCGGTTGGCATGCGGTGCGGTCGGCGACCCGGAAGCGAGTGTGTCACTCATGGGGGTGCCTTTCTGATTTTCTTGTGCCGTCTTGGGAGGCAGCGGGGGTCTGATACGCCAACCTATCGGTCAATGAAACAATTAAAGTACGTTCGCGGCCGAAAAATCGTACTTTTCGTGCTTGCTGCAAAGCCCTTCGTTTACGAACGCTGCGCCCCGGTGCTGCCGCCCGGATTGCGTATTCGAAGGTGCTGAATTTAACCGCTGCTCTTGCGCCAGTTGCAACTCTCTGATTCCAGAAGAGGAATCGAAGTGCAGTTTTGATTCGACACAGGAAAATTTGTCCTGAGCCGGGTCAGGTTAATGAAAGTAAACGCTTCGTTAACCTTAATGGCGCTCTAGTGGTCCCATCTCGCTCGTCGAGTCGGACCGGTCGAGCAAATCAGGTCCGCGCAAGCGACGGAGGGCAGTGTGCGGAATACAGTTGGGGGTTCTATGAGCGTAAAGCATGTCGCGATGCTGATGGGTGGTTTTTCGTCGGAACGGCCGGTGAGCCTTTCGTCGGGGAATGCCTGCGCCGACGCGCTTGAGGCCGAGGGCTACCAGGTCACGCGTGTCGATGTCGGCCACGACATTGCCAGCGTGCTCGCCGAACTGAAGCCGGATGTCGCCTTCAATGCCCTGCACGGCCCCTTCGGTGAAGACGGCACGATCCAGGGCATCCTCGAATTTCTCGAAATCCCCTATACTCATTCCGGCGTGCTGGCCTCGGCGCTTGCCATGGACAAGGCGCAGGCGAAGATCATCGCGAAGGCTGCGGGCATTCCCGTCGCCGAACAGCGCCTGATGAGCCGATTCGACTTCACCTCCGCGCATCCGATGAAGCCGCCCTATGTGGTGAAGCCGGTCCGCGAGGGCTCCTCGTTCGGCGTCGTCATGGTCAAGGAAGACCAGTCGCATCCGCCGCAGATCATCACCTCCTCGGAGTGGCGCTATGGCGATAGCGTCATGGTCGAGCGCTACATCTATGGGCGTGAGCTCACCTGCGGCGTGATGGGTGACGTGGCGCTCGGCGTCACGGAAGTGGTGCCGCAAGGACACGCCTTCTATGACTATGATTCCAAATACGTGAAAGGCGGCTCGAAACACGTCATTCCGGCGCAAATTTCACCAAATATTTACCAAAAAATACAAACACTCTCCCTCAAGGCGCATCAAGCGATCGGGTGCCGTGGCGTCAGCCGTTCCGACTTCCGCTACGACGATCGTTTCTCCGAGACTGGCGAGCTTGTATGGCTGGAGGTCAACACCCAGCCCGGCATGACCCCTACCTCCCTGGTGCCCGAAATGGCCGTCCATGCCGGCCATTCGTTTGGTGAATTCTTGAGGTGGATGGTGGAGGACGCGTCGTGTTTGCGTTGAGCGCCAAGAAGAGCAGGCTGCGCCCCGTCGGGCTTCCGGACACGGAAACCGGCCGCGTGCTGCCACGCCCGTTGCGCCGGATCGTGCGCTTCCTGGTCAGCCTTGCGGCTGGCCGTGTTCATATCCCGCGCCATTCGGGCAGCGTGGCAACCGTGCTTTTTCTCGGCTCGACAGGCCTCTATGGCATGTCGCTTGGCGGCCACTCGCAGGATTTCGCGCAGGCCTCGACCACGGCGATCGGCTTTGCCATCGAGGACGTAAAGGTTTCCGGCAACCGCGAGACGTCGGAGATCGATATCCTCGAACGCCTCGGCCTCGACGGTACGACCTCGCTGGTCGCCCTCGATGTCAAGGAAGCGCGCCAGAAGCTTTCGGATCTTCCCTGGGTCGAGGACGTCTCCGTCCGCAAGATCTATCCGGGCACGATCGAGATTGCGCTGAAGGAGCGCGAGGCCTTCGCCATCTGGCAGCATGGTACCGACCTGTCGCTCATCGAGAAGAACGGCAGCGTGATCGCGCCGCTACGTGACAACAAGTTCTCCAAGCTGCCGCTGTTTGTTGGTCGCGATGCCGAGACCGCCGCCGCCGGTTTTGCCGACGAGTTCGACAATTGGCCGGAAATCAAGTCGCGGGTGAAGGCCTATATCCGGGTCGCCGGACGCCGCTGGGACCTGCGCCTCGACAATGGCATCGTCGTGAAGCTGCCGGAGATGAACGTACCGCGCGCCATGGACGTGCTGGCGACGCTGGAAGCGGAGCAGGGGCTCTTGGAACGGGATGTCGCGGCTGTCGATCTCCGGCTGGAGGACCGTACGACGGTCCGCCTGACGGAAGGCGCGCTGGAACGCCGCAATGCGGCGGTCGAGCAACGGGCAAAGGACCTCAAGAAAGCAGCGAAGCGCACATGAGTATTTTCGGTTCGTCCCATTTCGGTCTGCCCCGCCTGAAGCCGCTGTCTTCCAAGCGGGCTCATGTCGTTTCGGTCCTCGACATCGGCTCGACGAAGGTCGTCTGCATGATCGGCCGGCTGACGCCGCGTGCCGAGAGTGAACTCCTGCCGGGCCGCACGCACAATGTCGAGGTCATCGGCATCGGTCACCAGAAGTCGCGCGGCGTGAAGAACGGCGTCATCACCGATCTCGATGCGGTCGAAAGCGTCGTGCGCCTGGCCGTCGATGCCGCCGAGCGCATGGCCGGCCTCACCATCGAGAGCCTCATCGTCAACGTTTCCGCCGGCCGCCTGCAAAGCGACGTCTACACCGCGACTATCGATCTCGGTGGCCAGGAAGTCGATGCGAACGACCTGCGCAAGGTGCTGGCCGTCGCAGGACAGCAGTCGCTGCGCCAGGACCGCGCGATCCTCCATTCGCTGCCGACCGGCTTCTCGCTGGATGGCGAGCGCGGCATTCGTGATCCGCTCTCGATGTTCGGCGACGTGCTCGGCGTTGACATGCATGTGCTGACGGCCGAGCGGGCCTCGCTGAAGAACCTCGAGCTCTGCATCAACCGTGCGCATCTCTCCGTCGAGGGCATGGTGGCGACGCCCTATGCCAGCGGCCTGTCGGCGCTTGTTGACGACGAAGTCGAACTCGGCTGCGCCTGCATCGACATGGGCGGTGGCACGACGACGATCTCGGTCTTTGCGGAAGGCAAGTTGGTGCATTCCGATGCGATTTCGCTCGGCGGCCACCACGTCACCACCGACCTTGCGCGTGGTCTTTCGACCCGCATCGAGGATGCCGAACGCCTGAAGGTCGTGCATGGTTCTGCGCTGCCGAACGCTGTCGACGAGCGCGATATCGTTACCGTCCCGCCGATCGGCGAGGACGACCGCGACCAGCCGACCCATGTGCCGCGCGCGCTGCTGTCCCGCATCGTGCGGGCGCGCATCGAAGAGACGCTCGAACTCATTCGCGACCGCATCCAGCGCTCCGGCTTCTCGCCGATCGTCGGCAAGCGGATCGTGCTGACGGGCGGCGGCAGCCAGCTTACCGGCCTGCCGGAAGTCGCCCGCCGCATCCTCGCCCGCAACGTCCGCATCGGCCGCCCGCTTGGCGTGTCCGGCCTGCCGACGGCGGCGAAGGGGCCGGCCTTTTCGACGGCAGTCGGCCTGATGATCTATCCGCAGGTCGCGGAATTGGAAGAACACGCTGTGCAGGGCGGCATGCTCTCGCAGCTGACGGGTGGCAACGGCCGCATAGCCCGCATGGGTCTGTGGCTGAAGGAGAGTTTCTGACGGGTTTTCCGGCGACAGGCCGGAAGAGACCGACATCTGAGTTTTGTGAATAGACCGGCTGGGCGAAGCGGCCGGAAACGAAAGGAACACTGGAATGACTATCAAGCTGCAGAAGCCGGACATCACTGAGCTGAAGCCCCGCATCACCGTCTTCGGTGTCGGTGGCGGCGGCGGCAATGCTGTCAACAACATGATCACCGCTGGCCTCGAAGGCGTTGATTTCGTCGTCGCCAACACTGATGCCCAGGCCCTTTCCATGACCAAGGCAACGCGGATCATCCAGATGGGTGTCGCGGTAACCGAAGGTCTTGGCGCCGGTTCGCAGCCGGAAGTCGGGCGTGCAGCCGCTGAAGAGTGCATCGACGAGATCATCGATCACCTGAACGGCACACATATGTGCTTCGTCACCGCCGGCATGGGCGGCGGCACGGGCACGGGGGCTGCTCCGGTCGTCGCACAGGCAGCCCGCAACAAGGGCATCCTGACCGTCGGTGTCGTCACCAAGCCGTTCCACTTCGAAGGCGGTCGCCGCATGCGCCTTGCCGAAGAGGGTATCCTGGAGTTGCAGAAGTCGGTCGATACGCTGATCGTCATCCCGAACCAGAACCTCTTCCGCATCGCCAATGACAAGACCACCTTCGCCGACGCCTTCGCGATGGCCGACCAGGTGCTCTACTCGGGTGTTGCCTGCATCACCGACCTGATGGTCAAGGAAGGCCTCATCAACCTCGACTTCGCCGACGTTCGCTCGGTGATGCGCGAGATGGGCCGCGCCATGATGGGCACGGGCGAAGCTTCGGGCGAAGGCCGCGCAATGGCCGCCGCAGAAGCCGCTATCGCCAACCCGCTGCTCGACGAAACCTCGATGAAGGGCGCACAGGGCCTGCTGATCTCGATCACCGGTGGCCGTGACCTCACGCTCTTCGAAGTCGACGAAGCCGCAACCCGTATCCGCGAGGAAGTCGATCCGGACGCAAACATCATTCTCGGCGCAACCTTCGACGAAGAGCTTGAAGGCTTGATCCGCGTCTCCGTTGTTGCAACCGGTATCGACCGCGCGGCCTCGGAGGTGGCTGCACGTAATGCTGACTTTCGCAGCCCGAGCAAGCCAGTAGTTCGTCCGTCCGCCGCCGTTCCTGTCCAGGCGGTAGCGCCTGCTCCGCAGCCGGTCCTGCAGCAGCAGCCCGTCATGCAGCAGCCGATCGTCCAGCAGCCGACCTTCGACCCGGTTGCCGAAGCGATCCGCGCCTCGGAAGAAAACCTCGAGCGTGAGCTGGCCATTCCGGTAAGCCGTCCGCTTCCGGTACAGCCGGTTGCGCAGGTCCAGGAAGAAGCCCGCCTGCAGAACCGCCTGTTCTCGGCTCCGGCCGAAACGCCGGTGGTCCAGCGTCAGGTTCCGGTGCAGCCGCAGGCCCAGCCGGCTCCGGTCATGCAGCAGCGCGTCGAGCCTGCCGCTCCGGTCATCCGTCAGGAGCCGCAGACCATGCGCATGCCGAAGATCGAGGACTTTCCTCCGGTCGTGAAGGCGGAGATCGATCACCGTTCGGCTCCGCAGCCGGTCGCACACCAGGAAGAGCGCGGTCCGATGGGCCTTCTGAAGCGCCTGACCTCGTCGCTCGGCCGTCACGAAGAAGCACCGGTCGCCCAGGAAGCAGCCCCCGTCGCCCAGCAGCAGCGCCGCCCGCTGTCGCAGGAAGCCAGCCTCTACGCACCGCGCCGTGGCCAGCTTGACGACCACGGCCGCGCCAACCCGCAGCCGCGTTCGCTCGGTGAGGACGACCAGCTGGAAATCCCGGCCTTCCTGCGTCGCCAGTCCAACTGACGCTACGCGAATGGCATTGTAACAGGATGCCCGGACCTCGGTCCGGGCATTTTCTATTTTGTCATCTTTTCAACGGGTTATTGAGGATTCAAAGCGTAACAAAGCGAAAGAAACAGTGATTTGTATGACACTGAGGGACCTACTACATTCAGGCTAGGCACAGGAGCCAGTCAGGATTCGGGTCGCCGGCGTCGCCGGAGCATCAAATCACACAGACGTTTGGGCGAACTTTGTCGGCGGATGCAGCGCGTCCGGCCAAGGGCTCTGTTGAGCCGTGAACTATGAATGTTGGCGAAGAATGAGCCGACAGTAAGACAAGGCAAAAGCAGATGACGATCGGTATGCTCGGTTTCCAGACGACGATTTCCAGCCCGGTGACGATTGCCGGAACGGGCGTCCATTCCGGCGCGGCCGTATCGATCACCTTCAATCCGGCCGAAGCCGATAGCGGCATCGTCTTCCAGCGCCAGCACGACGACGGCACCGTCAGCGAATACCGCGCGGTCTCCTCGCAGGTCGGCAATACGGACCTCTGCACCGTGCTCGGCTTCAACCCGGCAACGTCGATCGCCACGATCGAGCATGTGATGGCCGCGCTTTACGCGCTCGGCCTCGACAATGTGCTGATCGAAGTGCACGGCGCCGAAATGCCGATCATGGACGGCAGTGCTGCTCCCTTCATCGATGCCATCGACGAGGTGGGACTTGTCCCGCTCGAGGTGAAGCGTCGCTACATCCGAATCATCAAGCCGGTTCGCGTCGAAGCAGGCGCCTCCTGGGCCGAATTCTCGCCCTATGACGGCACGCGCTTTGAAGTCGAGATCGATTTCGATTGCCCGCTGATCGGCCGTCAGTCGTGGAAGGGCGACCTGTCGCCCGCCACCTTCCGCAGCGAACTGTCGCGTGCCCGCACGTTCGGCTTCATGCGGGACGTCGAGCGGCTCTGGGCGGCCGGCCTTGCGCTCGGTTCGTCGCTGGAGAACTCGGTCGTCATTTCCGATGACAACACCGTGATCAATGTCGAAGGTCTGCGTTACGCCAAGGACGAGTTCGCCCGCCACAAGACGCTCGATGCCGTAGGTGACCTTGCGCTCGCCGGCGCGCAGTTCATCGGCTGCTACCGTTCCTATCGCGGCGGCCACAAGATGAACGCCTATGCGCTCAAGGCACTGCTGAGCGACCGCACGGCCTATGAAGTCGTCGAAGCCGCTGCACCGCGCTCGCGCGCCGGCCAGCGCGAACTGATCGCCGTCAACGCACCGGAATTCGCGCCCTGGTCTCTTTGAGGCCTTTCAAGAAAGGCGACGGCGTCCTTCCTTGTGCGTCATAAAGGGCGCGCGGCGCTGTGGGATGGCTTCTCCTGCTTCTTTCCAGGCATCTCCGCCATAAAAATGCGTTAATGCGCCGGCATGGCGTTGCGGTCTTCACATATTTGGAGATAAAACGCGGGGCGCGTGTGCGGCCCGTCCGCTTGGGGCGCCGTTGAACTGGGATTATCACATGGTTGTTGCAGGGTCTGTTGGTGTGAAGAAGACGGCGCGCATTGTCTATCTTACGCTTTTCGCTACGGCGTCGTCTGTCGTTCTTTCCGCATGCCAGTCGGATCCGGACATCGATATTTCGAAATTGGCCGGCGAGACTGAATCCGCCGATGTGCTTTACAATCAAGGCCTCGCCAACCTCAATTCCGGCAAGGTCACGGAAGCCAGCCGCAAGTTCGAGGCCGTCGATCGTCAGCATCCGTTCTCGGAAGAGGCACGCAAGGCGCTCGTCATGTCGGCCTTCACGAATTATCGCCAGGGCCGCAACGAAGAGGCCATCACGGCCGGCAAGCGTTATCTCAATCTCTATCCGGGCTCCTCGGATGCTGCCTATGCGCAGTATATTATCGGCCTTGCCTACTGGAAGCAGATCCCCAGCGTGACGCAGGACCAACGCACCTCGCAGCAGACGCTGGAAGCCATGCAGGCCGTCGTCGAAAAATATCCCGAATCGGAATATGTCGAGGACGCAAACACGAAGATTCGTTTTGCCCGCGACCAGCTTGCCGGCAAGGAAATGCAGGTCGGCCGCTACTATCTGGAACGCAAGGAATACATCGCGGCTGCGAGCCGTTTCCGCGTTGTCGTCGAGAAGTATCCGATGACCAACCA
The DNA here is from genome assembly GCF_009827055.1 of Shinella kummerowiae. Taxonomy (GTDB): domain Bacteria; phylum Pseudomonadota; class Alphaproteobacteria; order Rhizobiales; family Rhizobiaceae; genus Shinella; species Shinella kummerowiae. The sequence continues at coordinate 391,183 of NZ_WUMK01000001.1, read as the reverse complement.
GATCGAGGAAGCGCTGGCCCGTCTTGTCGAGACCTATTATGCCATGGGCGTGGACACCGAAGCGCAGACAGCCGCCGCGGTGCTCGGCCATAACTATCCCGACAGCCAGTGGTATGCCGACAGCTACAAGCTCCTTCAGTCGAAGGGTCTCGAGCCGCGTGAAAATTCGGGTTCCTGGATTTCGCGTGCTGGCAAGAGCCTGCTCGGCGCCTGACGCAAGAGATATGACAGGGCCATGCTGGCGCAGCTATCGATCCGCGATATCGTCCTGATCGAACGGCTCGATCTCGCTTTCGAGCCGGGCCTTTCCGTGCTGACCGGCGAGACCGGTGCTGGCAAGTCCATTCTTCTCGACAGTCTTTCGCTGGCGCTTGGCGGGCGGGGCGACGGGTCTCTCGTGCGGCATGGCACGGAGCGCGGCCAGGTGACGGCCGTCTTCGATGTACCGCTGAGCCATGCCGCCCGTGCGCTGTTGCGCGACAACGGCATCGATGACGACGGTGATCTCATTTTCCGCCGCCAGCAATCTGCCGACGGTCGAACCAAGGCCTTCGTCAACGACCAGCCGGTATCGGTGCAGCTGATGCGGCAGGCCGGGCAGTTTCTTGTCGAAATCCACGGTCAGCACGACGACCGCGCGCTCGTCGATACCGATGCGCACCGCCTGCTGCTCGACGCCTTCGGTGGTCTCGGCGAGGCGGCGGGGGACGTCGGCACGCTCTATCACCAGTGGAAGGACGCCGACCGCACGTTGCGCCGCCACCGCGACAAGGTGGAGGCTGCCGCCCGCGAGGCCGACTACCTGCGTTCCTCGGTCGAGGAGCTGGAAATTCTTTCGCCGCAGGATGGCGAGGAGGACGCGCTTGCGGAAACCCGCGCCCGCATGATGAAAGCCGAGCGCATCGCCGGCGACATCAACGAGGCGAGCGAGTTCCTGAACGGCCATGCCTCGCCGGTGCCGCTCATCGCCGCGCTGGTCCGCCGCCTGGAGCGCAAGAGCCATGAAGCCCCGGGTCTCCTTGAGGAAACGGTCGAACTGCTCGACGAGGCGCTGAACCAGCTTTCCAACGCCCAGATGGCCGTCGAGACGGCGCTGCGCAAGACGGAATACGATCCCAAGGAGCTGGAGCGCACGGAAGAACGGCTGTTTGCACTCCGCGCCGCTGCCCGCAAATATTCCGTTCCCGTCACCGGCCTGCCGGCACTTGCCGCCCGGATGATCGCCGACCTTGCCGATCTCGACGCCGGCGAGGAAAAGCTGGTGCAGCTTCAGGCCCGGCTCAGCGAGGCACGCCTTGCCTTCGAGATGGCGGCTCGTTCGCTTTCGGAAAAGCGCCACCACGCCGCCGATGCGCTTGCCGCTGCGGTGATGGCGGAGCTGCCGGCGTTGAAGCTGGAGCGCGCCCGCTTCACCGTCCAGATCACCACCGATCCGGAAGGCGGAGCGGAGGAGGGGATCGACACTGTCGAGTTCCACGTCCAGACCAATCCCGGCACGCGTCCCGGCCCGATCATGAAAGTGGCCTCCGGCGGGGAACTGTCGCGCTTCCTGCTGGCGCTGAAGGTCGCGCTCGCCGACCGTGGTTCGGCGCCCACGCTGGTTTTCGACGAAATCGACACGGGCGTCGGCGGCGCGGTGGCTGATGCCATCGGCCAGCGCCTGAAGCGGCTGTCCTCCACCGTGCAGGTGCTTTCCGTCACCCACGCGCCGCAGGTGGCTGCGCGCGCCGCGACCCATCTCCTGATTTCCAAGGGGCCGGTCGAAGGCAGCGAGACCGTCGCCACGCGTGTCGCCCGCATGGACGACAGCGCACGCACGGAAGAGATCGCCCGCATGCTCGCCGGCGCGTCCGTGACGGATGAGGCGCGTGCGGCGGCAGCGCGGTTGCTTTCCGGCGGTCTGTGAGCGTCGCGCGGCGCTCGCATCTTTTCTTTCGCCAGCTTTGCTCTAAAACCTGATGCGAATCCGGAGCACGTCATGGCGAACGCAAAAACCCCTGTCGAAAACCTGACCGAAGACGAAGCCGCGGCGGAGCTTGCCTTTCTGGCGGCGGAGATCGCGCGCAATGACGACCTCTATCACGGGCAGGACGCGCCGGAGATTTCGGATGCCGACTACGACGCGCTGAAGCGGCGCAACGAGGCGGTCGAGGCGCGGTTTCCCGCCCTTGTGCGTGACGACAGTCCGTCGCGCCGGGTGGGCTCGGCGCCGCTGCCGACCTTCGCGCCGATCACCCATTCCCGCCCGATGCTGTCTCTCGACAACACCTTTTCCGACGAGGACGTGCGGGATTTCGTCAATTCGGTCTACCGCTTCCTCGGCCGCCTGCCGGACGAATCGATCGCGTTTACCGCCGAGCCGAAGATCGACGGCCTCTCCATGTCGATCCGCTACGAAAACGGACGGCTTGTCAGCGCCGCGACGCGCGGCGACGGCACGACGGGTGAGAACGTCACTGCCAATGTGCAGACGATCGGCGAGATACCAAACCGCCTGCCGGCCGGCGCGCCCGCCGTCGTCGAGGTGCGCGGCGAAGTCTACATGGCCAAGAGCGACTTTCTGGCGCTCAACGAGAAGATGGCGGCGGAGGGCAAGCAGACCTATGTCAATCCGCGCAACACCGCCGCCGGCTCGCTGCGCCAACTCGATGCAACGGTGACGGCCAGCCGCAAGCTGCGCTTCTTCGCCTATGCCTGGGGCGAAATGTCGGAAATGCCGGCGAACACGCAGTACGGCATGATCGAGGTGCTGAAATCCTGGGGTTTTCCCGTCAATCCGATGACGCAGCGGCTGTCCCGCGTCGATGACATCATCGCGCATTACCGCGAGATCGGCCTTGCCCGCCCGGACCTCGACTACGATATCGACGGCGTCGTCTACAAGGTCGACGAACTGGCGCTTCAGGAACGTCTGGGCTTCCGCTCCCGTTCGCCACGCTGGGCGACGGCGCACAAGTTCCCGGCCGAACAGGCCTTCACCACTGTCGAGAAGATCGACATCCAGGTGGGGCGCACCGGTGCGCTGACGCCCGTCGCTCGCCTAACCCCCGTTACGGTCGGCGGCGTGGTCGTCACCAATGCGACGCTGCACAATGCCGACTATATCGAAGGCATCGGCAACAGTGGCGAGCGCATTCGCGCGGAAGACCATGACATCCGCATTGGCGACACCATCATCGTGCAGCGCGCCGGTGACGTCATCCCGCAGGTGCTGGATGTGGTGATGGAAAAGCGGCCGGCCGGGACGGAGCGCTACCAGTTCCCGAAAACCTGCCCGGTCTGCGGCAGCCATGCCGTGCGCGAGCGCAACGAGAAGACGGGCCGGCTCGATTCCGTCACGCGCTGCACCGGCGGCTTCGTCTGCCGGGCGCAGGCCGTGGAGCACCTGAAACACTTCGTCTCGCGCAATGCCTTCGACATCGAGGGACTGGGCGCCAAGCAGATCGACTTCTTCTTCGAGGCGGAGGATCCGTCGCTTGCGGTGCGCACCGCACCGGACATTTTCACGCTGGAGAAGCGGCAGGCCGATTCTCTGACCAAGCTCGAAAACATCGACGGTTTCGGCAAGGTCAGTGTGCGGAAGCTTTATGACGCCATCGACGCCCGCCGCTCGATTGCGCTCAACCGTTTCATCTACGCGCTCGGCATCCGCCATGTCGGTGAAACGAACGCCAAGCTTCTGGCGCGTGCCTATGGCACCTACGCGGCGTTTGAGGAGGCGATGAAGGCTTCCGCGTCACTGACAGGCGAGGCGTGGACCGAGCTCAACAGCATCGACGGCATCGGCGAGGTCGTGGCCCGGGCGATGGTGGAGTTCTACAAGGAGCCGAGAAACCTCGACGTGATGGCCCGGTTGCTGGACGAAGTGACGCCCGAGGCCGCCGAGGCTGTCGTCGTGACCTCGAGCCCGGTTGTCGGCAAGACGGTGGTGTTCACCGGCTCGCTGGAAAAGATGACGCGTGACGAGGCGAAGGCCATGGCCGAGCGGCTGGGCGCGAAAGTGGCAGGCTCGGTTTCCAAGAAGACGGACCTCGTGGTGGCGGGACCGGGGGCCGGCTCCAAGCTCGACAAGGCGAAGGAGTTCAATGTCGAGGTGATCGACGAGGACGGCTGGCTCGATCTCATCAAGGGATCGTGACGGTCGAGCCGCGCACGAGGAAGCGGCCGTCGAAGGTCATGGGGACGCCCTGGCCGGCATTGTAGTCGACCGTGCCGCCGATATAGGCGTGCATGTGCAGATGAGGTTCGGTCGAGTTGCCTGAATTGCCGACGCGGCCCAATGTTTGGCCCTGCGTGACGATCCCGCCGCCGGTCACGGCAATCGAGCCTTTCTCGAAATGGGCAAGCATGATGCGTGCCGTACCGCAGGCGAGGATGATGTAGTTGCCGGGCGGCTCCTCTGTATTCGTCTGTGAGATACGGTTGTTTTCCACGCCATCATGGGTCGAGATGGCGACGCCGGTGCAGGGGCTCTTCACCTCCCGATCATAGACGACATAGTCGGAGAGGTTCTTCGGCATGAGCCCGCTGGCCCGCGCGCCGAGAGCGTTGAGTGCGACAATGTCGAGCGCGAAGCGCTGGCTCTGGTCGGCGTGGTGATGATTGATCGATGTCGTGCTACCGCCCTGACCGATGTAGTAGGTGCCAGCACCGAAGGGAAAGGCGAGGTTCACCGCTGTTTCCTGATAGCCGTAGCCCGAAAGCGCCCGCGCCGTCAGTGCCAGAAAGAAAACGGCCATCGCTGCAGTGAACCCATGGCTGCGGACCATTGAGGTGGATGTGTCCCACGCACGATTGTAGACGCGCGTAAAGGAGAGGGCAGCGCAGGCGAGGAAGAGTATGGGCAGAGCGACCGCCAGAGCAGAACTCAAAAAGTCCCAGCGGCCGATGACGGAGATGAAGGCGACGTAGCAGGCGCCGTAGAACACGCGCATCGCCCATGCCAGCCTGTCGGCCGGGCGTGGCAGCCAGAGCCAGACCAGGAAGAAGGCCGGCAGGAGGATCTGGGTCGTCAACAGGATGAGAATTGGCATGTCCATGGTTCGAACCTTGCGGGATCAGCCATGTCCTTCCTCACCGCTGGACACGGGCATTTGACCTTTGCTCAACCCATGCCGGCGAAATTGGTTCCGCTTTCTGGAGGATCCTCCACAACTTACCGTCGTTTCTAGGGATCGGTATAACCCGCAGCGCGGATATCGACCCTGCGGCCGGCCGGCTCGTTCCGGAAAAGGATGGCACCGGTCGATTTGGATTCGGCTGCCACATAGTCGAAGACGATGTGGTTTTCCTCGATCACCCGGTCGCCATCCATCAGCCGGCCGATGACGGTGACGGAGGCGGCTGTCGTCGTGGCGGCGTTGTGGATGTCGAAGGCTACGCGATAGCCGTTGCCGGTCTTCTCCGTCGTCAGCACGGCGATCGTGAGGTCCGGCGGCGTTGCCTCCCGCGTAAAGGCTTCCCAGCCGATCCAGCCAAGCAGACCGGCGACGAGGAGGGCGGAAACGATGCCCGTCAGCCATTCGACCCAGTGCGGATCGTGGCGTTCGCGATGGCGGCCCTGTTCGGATCTTGTCATGCTTGCCTCACAGGATCAGGCGCGCGGCAGCCGCGCCGAGTGCGGCGGGAAAGCCGAGCACGATGACAGAGAGCATGATCTCCAATGCGGAACTGTCGCCAAGGCGCTCGAAGATCCAGAGGGTGAAAATGCTGATCGACAGGGCGATGACGTAGCCCGGCAGCGTGAAGCGCACGAAGGCATGCCACCAGGGTGTTTCCGGCGAAAGCTCATGTCCGCCGATGAAGGAAACGGCGTAGACGAAGCCGTGCATGAGCGCGATGGACAAGACGGCGACGATAAGCGCATGCCAGATCGTCATCCTGTAGGCGAGCACGATCATCTCGTCGGTCGGAGCGATGTTGAGCGAGAGGAAGAGGGCGCCTGCGGCCATCATCAGCAGTTCGCCGTGATAGCGCGTCTCCTTTGTGTCGTCGCCATCTTGGTCGTCATGGCCGAGCTGGCTGCGGCCGAGCATGGCGCCGATACTGGCCGGCACCGATTGCAGCGCGACCTTGCCGACGAGTTCGCTTGCCGGCATCCCGCCGCGCAGGAGACCGAGTGCGGTCAGCACCACGAGGCTGGTCATGATGCCGATGCCATAGGCAATGACGGCGTCGCGGACCGCTTCTCGCCAGGTAAACGTCTCCTCGAAGCCGATGCGGTGGGCAAGCAGGATGAGCAGTGGAATGTTGAGGAGGAGAAGCAGCAGCAGGCGTTCGCGCGCCATGTAGAAGCCGAGATACCACATTTCCATGGTCATCAGCATGGGCAGCGCCAGGAAGAGCGCGCCGCCGACACCGCGGCCGAGGCCGGTCACGAAGCGGTTGAATTCGTCCTTGTCGCCATCGGCCGGTCTGTCGCCGTCGGCGTTTACCGCATCTTGTGCCATGAAATCCCCCGCGCAAAGCGCGAAGGTAACGTGGCGCGGAGACTAAAGTTCCGCGCCACTGCAGTCGTCAGAAGCGATCGGGCTTGCCCTTCGGCTTTTTCGCTCCGCCTTCCGGCTTGGCGAATTTTTCACCCGGCTTGCCCTTGAAGGGTTTTGCGCCGGCAAAGGGTTTTGCGGGCTTCTTGGCGCCGTCGTCGCGGTCCTTCCAGTGCGGCTTTGCCGCCGCACCTTCCGGCCGGTCGCCGTCACGCTTCTTCTCGAAGCGGGGCTTCTTGTCGAAACCACCCTTCTTCTCGAATTCGCCCCTGGGCTTCCAGTCGGCGCGGCGTTCCTCGCTGCGGGCCGGCTTGTCGTAGCGCTGGGTCTTTTCGCCCGGCGTGCGGCTATAGGCCTGCGGCGTGAGATCGGGCTGGCCGTCGAGCCGGGTCACGCGGATGCCGCGCTCCAGCATGCTGGCCGGGCCGAGTGCGCCGAGGAAGCCATCGGCGGCATCGGCGGAGATTTCCACATAGGTCTCCTCCGGCTGCATCTTGATGGCGCCGATCTCGTTCTTGGTGATGTTGCCATTGCGGCAGAGCATCGGGATCAGCCAGCGCGGCTCGGCACGCTGCTTGCGGCCGACGGAGATGGAGACCCAGATGCTGGAGCCGAAACTGTCACGCGGGCGCTTGGTTTCCGCCGGAATGAAATCGTTGCCGCGCTCGCGCGGCTTGCGCTGCTCGAGCGAGACCTCGACCAGGTCTTCCGGCGCCGAACGACCGGCCTTGAAGAAACGGGCGACGGCGGCGGCGAGCTGCCTGGCATCGAAGCGCGCGAGCAGGGCGTTGATGGTTTCGCCCTCGTCTTCGCTGATCGTGTCCGTCAGCATCGGGTCGGCGAGCAGGCGCTCGTCGTCACGGCGCAGGATGTCCTCGGCCGACGGCGGCTTTGCCCAGTCGGCCTTGAGGTTTGCGATCTGGAGCAGGCGTTCCGCCTTGCGGCGGGCGCTGAGCGGCACGATGAGGGCGCTGACGCCCTTGCGGCCGGCGCGGCCCGTACGGCCGGAGCGGTGCAGCAGCGTGTCCGGATTGGTCGGCAGGTCCGCATGGACCACGAGTTCCAAATTCGGCAGGTCGATGCCGCGGGCGGCGACGTCGGTGGCGATGCAGACGCGGGCGCGACCGTCGCGCATCGCCTGGAGCGCGTGGGTGCGCTCGTTCTGGCTGAGCTCGCCGGAAAGGGCAACGACCGAGAAACCGCGATTGTTGAAGCGGGCCGTCAGGTGGTTCACCGCCGCGCGGGTGGAGCAGAAGACGATGGCCGTCTGCGCGTCGTAGAAGCGCAGCGTGTTGATGATGGCGTTCTCGCGGTCCGAGGGGGTGCAGACGAGCGCGCGGTACTCGATATCGACATGCTGCTCGCGTTCGGCAGCCGTCGAGATGCGCATCGCATCGCGCTGGTAATTTTTCGCGAGCGCTGCGATTTCCTTCGGCACGGTGGCCGAGAACATCAGCGTGCGGCGATCTTCCGGTGCTGCTTCGAGAATGAATTCGAGGTCTTCGCGGAAGCCGAGGTCGAGCATCTCGTCGGCCTCGTCGAGCACGACGGCACGAATGGCGCTGAGATCGAGATTGCCGCGGGTGATGTGGTCGCGCAGACGGCCCGGCGTGCCGACGATGATGTGCGCGCCGCGTTCCAGCGCGCGCCGCTCGTTGCGCACGTCCATGCCGCCGACGCAGGAGGCGATGACGGCGCCGGTCATCTCATAGAGCCACTCAAGCTCGCGCTTGACCTGCATGGCAAGCTCGCGGGTCGGCGCGATGACGAGCGCAAGCGGGCTTGCTGCGCGATCGAAGCGCTCCTCGCCGTCAAGCAGCGTCGGGGCGATGGCGAGACCGAAGGCGACGGTCTTGCCGGAGCCGGTCTGGGCGGATACCAGCGCATCGGCGTTGCCGATCTTCGGATCGGAGACGGCGACCTGCACCGGGGTCAAAGTGGTATAGCCGCGTTTGTCCAACGCCTTTGCCATCGCCGGAGCGAGGCCTGCAAAACTCGTCATATGGGGTCTTTCGGAATTCGGGTTCCGCGGCGATCTGGCGCCGCACTCTGCGCTCGTTCATATCGGGCGTGCTGACGCGCTCTCTACTCGGCATTGGGCGAAATGTACAGTGCGCAAAACGCAAAGCTGCCCAGCCGGTTAAGCGAAGGGGCGCAAAACCGTTTGCCGATTGTCTTTTTGCGCTGCACAAGATAGAAAACGGCGCCCCTTGAAGCGGTCCGCAGAGGTCGTACGGGTGGTATCGCCCGCGGGAGAGGGCGAGAGCAAGGAGGAGCCCGTCGATGCAGACTTTCACCACCATCGCGGATTTGCGCGCGGCGTTGGCGCCGCACCGGCTGGACGGCCGCACGATCGGCCTCGTGCCCACCATGGGCTACCTTCATGTCGGCCATATGGAGCTTGCCCGCCGGGCGCGCGCCGACAACGACATCGTCGTCGCCACCATTTTCGTCAATCCGCTGCAGTTCGGCCAGAACGAGGATCTTGCGCGGTATCCGCGCGATCTCGCCCGCGACCAGGCGATGCTGGAAGCGGAAGGCGTGCATTATCTCTTCGCGCCGGGCGTCGCGGACATGTATCCGCGGCCGATGGAAACCGTGGTCGACGTGCCGACGCTGGGCGCCGAGCTGGAAGGTTCCGTGCGCCCCGGCCATTTTGCGGGCGTCGCGACGGTCGTCACCAAGCTTTTCAACATTGCCGGGCCGGATCGCGCGTACTTCGGCGAGAAGGACTTTCAACAGCTGACCATCATCCGTCGCATGGTCGCGGACCTTGCCCAGCCCGTCGAGGTAATCGGCGTGCCGACGGTGCGCGAGGCGGACGGGCTCGCCTATTCGTCGCGCAATGTCTATCTCTCGGCGGAAGAGCGTGCTGCCGCCGCCATCGTGCCGCGCGCGCTGGATGAGGCCGCACGGTTGATCGCGGCGGGCGTGACCGGCGCGAAGGCGCTGGAGGAGAGCGTGACCGCCTTCCTCCGCGCCGAGCCGCTGGCCAGGCCGGAAGTGGTCGCCATCCGCGATCCGGAAACGCTGGCCGAAATCGACAGGATCGGCGAAAAGCCGGTTCTTTTGTTGCTTTTCGTGCGCTTTGGGGGCACGAAACTCCTCGACAACCGGGTCATCGACCCAAAAAACGTGAAAACTGCAAAGGTAGCGTGACATGAGCGTACACACTGCGAAACGCCGTCTGGCGCCGTCCGACATCAAGGCCCTCAAGGGTGAACGTCCCATCGTCAGCCTCACCGCCTATACGACGCCGGTTGCCAAGCTCATGGACCCGCATGTCGATTTCATGCTGGTCGGCGACAGCCTCGGCATGGTGCTGTACGGCCTCGATTCCACCGTTGGCGTGACGATCGAGATGATGATCGCACACGGGCAGGCCGTCATGCGCGGCTCGTCCAACGCCTGCGTCGTCGTCGATCTGCCGTTCGGCTCCTACCAGACATCGAAGGAGCAGGCGTTCACCACCGCCGCCCGTGTGCTGAAGGAAACCGGCTGTTCTGCCATCAAGCTCGAAGGCGGGGCGGAAATGGCCGAGACGGTCGATTTCCTGACCCAGCGCGGCATCCCGGTTCTGGGCCATGTCGGTCTGATGCCGCAGCTCATCAACACGACCGGCGGTTACCGCTCGCTCGGGCGCAATGACAAGGAAGTCGAAAAGATCCGCCGCGACGCCGCCGCAATCGACGACGCCGGCGCCTTCGCCATCGTCATCGAGGGCACAGTCGAACCGCTGGCGCGCGAGATCACCGGCAAGGTCAAGGCGCCGACCATCGGCATCGGCGCATCGCCGGCCTGTGACGGCCAGGTGCTCGTGGTGGACGACGTGCTGGGCATCTTCACCGATTTCAAGCCGCGCTTCGTCAAGCATTTCGCCAATCTGGCGCCGGTGATGAGCGAAGCCTTCGCGACCTACGCCGAAGAGGTGAAGGCACGCAGCTTCCCGGGCCCGGAGCACACGTTCCAGCTCAAGAAGGGCTGATCATCAATCAGCGCCAGGCGATGACCGGCGCTGATCGATCAATGAAACTGAACGGTCCATCAGGTATATTGGTTTGCTGGTGGAGCGTCGCTGTTCTATGGCTGCGCCATTGCAACACAGAGCAGACCCATGACCCCCGCCACCAAAGATGAAGTCCGCGACGCCTTCCGGCGTGGCATTGCCGTTGCGATTGCAGCCGCGCCGTTTGCCGTGCTGTTCGGCGCCGTTGCCGTCGACAACGGGCTGACCATCGCCGAGACGGCGCTGATGAGCGCCACGCTCTATGCCGGCGCGAGCCAGCTTGTCGGTGTCGAGCTGTTCAACCACAATGTCGCGCCATGGCTGGTGGTGCTGTCCATCTTCGCGGTCAATTTCCGGCACGTGCTCTATTCGGCGGCGATTGCCGCCCATATCCGCCATCTGACCTTCTGGCAGAAGGCGACGTCGCTCTTCCTGCTGACCGACCCGCAATTCGCCGAAACCGAGCGCCGCGCCGATGCGGGCATCCGCGTCAGCTATGTCTGGTCCATGGTGCTCGGCCTCAGCGTCTATGTGCCGTGGCTGTGCCTGACGATCGTCGGCGGCTTCCTCGGCAACCTGATCGGCGACCCGAAGGCGATCGGCATCGATGTGCTGTTGCCGATCTATTTCATGGGCCTCGTACTTGGCTTTCGCAGCCGGGCAAACTGGCTGCCGGTGGTGCTCGCGTCAGGGGCAGGCTCAATTCTGGCCATGCACTTTGTCGGTTCGCCCTGGCATGTCAGCCTCGGCGCGCTTGCCGGCGTCGTGGTGGCTGCGCTCATGCCGCTCGACGGCAAGGAGAGCGAAGTGGCGATCGGCAAGACAGCGGAAGGGGAGGCGTGACAATGGACACCATGTTCCACCTGCAGACGCTCCTGATCATCGCAGCCGGAGCGATCGCGACATACCTGACCCGCGTGGGCGGCTACATCTTCATCACGCGCATGAAACGCATTCCGCCGCGCGCAGAAGCAGCGCTGAACGCCGTACCGGCGGCCGTGCTCACCACGCTGGTGGCGCCGGCTGCCGTAACGGGTGGACTCGACGTGAGCCTGACGATGGCGGTCGCCTTCTTTGCCGGATTGCGCGTCTCGCTCCTGCCGATGCTGGGCATCGGCTGGATCGTCGTCATGACTTTGCGTCACCTTATCGGCTGATCGCCGCCGTCGCCTTTTCGAGCCAGGTTTTCGTTGCGTCATCCGACAGCAGCGGCAGGAGCTTTTCGCGCGTTTCCGCGTGATAGGCGTTGAGCCAGGCAAGCTCCTCCTCCGTCAGCAGCGCTGTCAGAATGAGGCGGCGGTCGATCGGGCAGAAGGTCAGCGTTTCGAAGCTCGCCATGTCAAGGTCGCCACCTTCTACCGGGGCCGCCGGCAGGACGTGGATCAGGTTCTCGATGCGAATGCCGAAGGCGCCCGGGCGGTAGTAGCCCGGCTCGTTCGAGAGGATCATGCCTTCTAGCAGCTCCTGCGTCGAAAGCCGCGAAATGCGCTGCGGGCCCTCATGCACGGACAGATAGGAGCCGACGCCATGGCCGGTGCCGTGCGCGTAGTCGGCGCCTGCCTTCCAGAGTGCGATGCGGGCGAGCGGATCGAGGTCGCAGCCGCGCGTGCCCTTGGGGAAACGGGCCGTGCTGATGGCGATCATGCCCTTCAATACCAGCGTGAAGAAGCGTCTCTCTTCCTCCGGCACTGCGCCGATGGCGACCGTGCGGGTGATGTCTGTCGTGCCGTTGATATATTGCGCGCCGGAATCGATGAGGAACATCGTGCCGGGCTCGATGGTCGCGTCGCTGTCGGTCGTCACGCGATAATGCATGATGGCAGCATGCGCGCCGGCGCCGGCAATGCTGTCGAAGGACACGTCCTTCAGCGGGTTCTGCTGGCGCTCGCCGACGCTGCGGCGAACATCCTCCAGCTTCTTCGTCACGCTGATCTCGGTCTGCGAACCGGGTGTGGTGCTGTCCAGCCAGGCGAGGAACTCTACCATGGCGGCACCATCCTGCAGGTGGGCGCGGGCCGAGCCCTGAAGCTCCACGGCGTTCTTGCAGGCACGGGGCAGGCGGGCCGGATCGATCGCCTCGACCAGCGTGCCGCCCTTGGCGCGCACGATCTCGGCGAGCGCGAAGGGGGCCTGGTCGGGATCGATCAGGATGCGCTTGCCCTCGGCCGCCAGCGCGGCAATGCGTTCGTCGAACTGCGACGGCGGCACGAGGTCGGAAAGCTGGGTGAGATAGGCTTCCGGTTCGATACTGGTCTTGCGTTTGTCGAGGAAGAGGAGGGGGCGGCCGCTTGCCGGGATGATGGCGCGGGCGAGCGGATGCGGCGTGTGCGGCACGTCGCTGCCGCGGATGTTGAAGATCCAGGCGATCGAGGAGGGGTCGGTGACCGCGAGGACATCGGCGCCGGCCGCAGCCGTGGCTTCCGCCATGCGCACCAGCTTGTCTTTGGCAAGTTCGCCCGCATGGTCGATGGCCTGGATGGTGACGCGGCCGAGCGGTTCGGCGGGGCGGTCGGTCCAGATACGATCGAGCGGATTGTGCGGCAGCAGGACGAGCGCGCCACCGGTGCCGGTCAGCGCCTTTTCCAGCCGTCGCACGTCCGCGCCGGTGTGCAGCCACGGGTCGATGCCGAGCCTGAAACCCTTCGGGGCGTGGTTTTGCAGCCAGAGATGCGGCGGCTCACCGACGAGGTCGCCGCCGGTGAAAACGCTGCCGTCGACCTGCTCAGCCAATTGCGTCACGTAGCGGCCATCGACGAAAACGATCGCCTGGTTGCGCATGACGAGCGCCACGCCCGCCGACCCGGTAAAGCCGGTGAGCCAGGACAGGCGCTCGGCCGAGGCAGGCACATACTCTCCCTGATATTCATCGGCGCGCGGCACGAGAAAGCCGTCGATGCCGAGGGCATCGAAGGCGGCACGCAGCGCATCTGCGCGCTTGCGGCCGAACTGGGGCGTGGATTTGACGTCGAAACTCTGGAACATGACGAGGCTTTCGGTAAGGCAATGAATCGTGCCGGCAATCTAGCCCATTGGCCCTTCAGGTCAAAGGCGGGAGAGATAGCGTTCCAGCACGGCGCGGGTAAGGCGCTGATTGTTGCGGTGCCAGTCGTCCTCGCTGAAGAAGAAGGGCTCCGCCGCCTCCCAGCCGCTCATCGAAAAATCGGACTGGCGGGCGAGGAAGGCGACGAAATCCGTTTCGGTCGACCATTCGGCGATCGGCGGGCCGAAATAGAGGCCACCGTCCTGCACGTCCGCGAGCATCACACCGTTTTCGGTGCGGATAAGTCCCTGGCCGCAGAAATCCCGGTGATGGTCGTAGATCACACCTTTGCCGGGGACCTCGTTGAGCAGCTTGCGCCAGACGCCTTCGGCAAGCAGCGTACCAAGCGGCTTGCGGCTCAGCCGGTCACGCAGCGAAAGGGCGACGCGGTGGCGCTCTTCCAGCGAGCGTGTCGTGTTGTCGCTGTGAGGCGGTGGCTTGCCTGACGCGATCGTGGCGCGAATGGCCGTCCAGAGCACGAAGACGATGACGGCTAAGGCGATGAGAGGGATGATGGTCGCGGCCATGGTCAAGTCGTCTCGGGAAGGGGTTCAAGAGGTCTGGGATTGGACTTATGCGCCTTGCGCATGGCACCCATGTGCCCAGGGGGCTTTCTCGAATTTCGGAATCGATTATAAGCGGCGCCAACGAAGCGAACGTAAAACGCGCTTCAAGCGAAACGAAGTGAAAGTTCCTCCAGTCCTTCGTGTCGCAAACAGCTAGGTGTTCCGATCAGGCGTCTTGCCGGTCACTCCTCCTCCCTCCTCCGGGAAGGCGCTCGGAACACATAGGCCCGCTCGAGCGCTCCTCCTCCTCAAGCTCGCGGGCAGGTCGGCTTGCCGACTATAGGCGGTGCCTCTGGCACCGCCTTTTTATTTTGCCTGTTTTTCTGATGCATTTCAGCGGGATGTGAGCATCCCGCTGAAATGCTGTTCTTATCGTCTGTTGTCGAGGTGGATCGTCACCCAGCCGTTGCGCCAGATGGTGCTCACGTGGCGCAGGCCCGCGCCGTTATAGGCGGCCAACACCTTCCAGCGCTGCGAGGCGAGGATACCCGACAGGATGACATCGCCGCCACCCGGCGCGAGCTGGGCGGCAAGCTGCGGCGCCATGCGCATTAGTGGGCGGGCGAGGATGTTGGCGATGATGAGGTCGAACGGGCCGTGGCGGCGGAAGGCGGTGGAATGGAAACCGGGTGCGGTTTCCAGCGTGACGCCGGAGGCAATGCCGTTGATACGCACATTCTCGCGCGCGACACGGGTGGCAATCGGGTCGATATCTGTCGCGAGAACGCGGACAGGCGCGAGTTTGCGCGCGGCGATCGCCAGCACGCCGCTGCCTGTCCCAAGGTCAAGCACGCGCTTGACTCTGCGTGACCGCATCACGTTGAAGATCACCTCCAGGCAGCCCGCCGTCGTGCCGTGATGGCCGGTACCGAAAGCCTGCCCGGCGTCGATCTCTATGGCGATTTCACCGGGGCGGGCGGTGCCGCGGTCATGCGAGCCATGCACGATGAAACGGCCGGCCCGCACGGGCTTCAACCCCTCCAGCGACTTGGCGATCCAGTCGATATCCGGCAGCACCTCGCGCTGGATCACCGCCTCGGGAAAATCGCCCGCGAGCAGGGCGGCGAAGCGATCGTGGATCGCCGCCTCGTCCTCGCGGAACATGTAGACGGAGGCTTCCCAGATATCGTTTTTCTCGTCGATCTCCATCGTCGCGATGGCGTAGCCTTCGTCTTCAAAGGCGTCGCTCATCAGCGAAAGCGCGATCTCGGCGCGCTTCTCGGTCGTGGAGATATAGAGGCGGATTTCGCTCACGGCTCGGTTCCTGTTGTTTCAGGTCCGCCTAGCATGTCCGAAAGCCAAGGGCAAAGGCGGATCGCCCGCCGTTGCGCTTATCTGTTGATCAGGTTGGCAAGCTTCTGTTCGGCGACCTCGGCGTTCTCGCCATAGGCGATCGTGCCGGTGAAGCGGCCGTCGGCGTCGAGCAGGAGGACGGAGGCCGAATGATCCATCGTATAGTCGCCGTCGGGCTTCTTCTCGTCGAGCGGCACCTTGCGGTAATACACGCGAAAACCCTTGGCCATTTCCAACACCCTGTCCGGCGCGCCGGAAATGCCGGTGATGCGCTTCGACACGTTGCCGACATATTGGCCGATGATGTCCGGCGTGTCGCGTTCGGGGTCGACGGTCACGAAGTAGGCCTGGAGCTTGGAGCCGTCAGGATCGACCTTGGCGAGCCAGCCGTCGAGTTCGAACAGCGTCGTCGGGCAGACTTCCGGGCAATGGGTGAAGCCGAAGAAAAGGGCGGTCGGCTTGCCGGTAAACGCCTTCTCGGTGATCGGCTTGCCGTCCTGTGCGACGAGTTCGAAGGGGACGCCGAACGGGCCGCCGGTGACCTGGTCCTTGGTCCGGGTCGCTTCCAGGGTCAGCCAACCAAGCAGGGCCGCAACGAGGGCGACGGCGATCCAGAGTACGAGGCGCAGGGTCTTCATGGCGATCCTTCGAGAGCACGGTGCGGCTTGTCGCAGCATGCCGGTGTCATAGTCCTTCGTTTCGGGTCGCGCAAACGCGCCAATTGCCGCAATGGGGGTGCGGGGCGGTGGCTCGCGGGATTGTGATCAGAAGCACCAGGACATGCCGGATTCGGCAAGGCTTAGGAAGATCGCCGGTCCGTGCTCCAGCCAGCCGGCAAAGGCTGCTTTGGCGGCGAGAACGCCGAGGCCGAGCGCAATCAGCGCGGCGAGCAAGGGTGTATATCGGCGGCGTTTGTCCATGCGTCGAGCATAGCATGAAACGGCTGGTTTTGGAACCGGGGCTGCCGCGCGCAACGCCAGGTAATCCGGCGCAGCGGAATTCATCAAATTTTGCTAAAATGCGCGTTTCAGCGTGCCCGCTTTAGGTTTTGTTTAATCTCTCTTTGTCACGGTCCCAATACGCGCAAAGGGCCGGAATCGGCTCACCGGGCATGATGTCCGCCGACCGGGGGAGACGGCGAGAAGCGTATTTCACCCAGGATCCACAAGGGATGCCGCGGCGAGGGCCCGGCTCGATCGGGCGAACCGCATCATGTCTCACGAAATTACAGCACAGCGCAGGACCCTTTCCGTCAGTTCCCGCCTCGCAACGCTTGGCGCTGCCGCTTTCCTCGGCTTCGGCACAATGCTTGCGGCCGGCTGGTACGGCGGCACGACGATCCGCGACGCCTCCGAGGCTGCCGTCGGCATTCAGAACAAGGTCGACACCGTTCAGGCCATGCGGCTGGCGAATGTCGATCTCGTGCTCGTGGCGATGGACAGCATCATCGACCGCGAGGAAAAGGCCATCCAGCCGGAGCGGCTGAAGATCATCGACGGCTCGCTGAAAACGCTGAAGGAGGGCGCAGGCGCCGCCAAAGCGCTGGCCGCCGAACTTGGCAAGCCGACCATGCTCGATCCGTTCGAAGGTGATCTGCAGCAGGTCGAGAAGGCGATTGCCGTCGATCTCAAGAAAATGATCGAGGATGGCGCACCGTTCGAAGCCTTCGCCGCGCTCGACGACGCCATCGACGGCGGTGGGGAACGGATAACGGCAACGCTGGGCGCGCTCGCCGAGGAAGGGTCCGCTCTGCTCGAAGCGCGCGTCCAGGAAGCGCAGCTCGCATCCAGCCAGTCCATCCTCTATCAGATCGGCATCGGCCTTGTCGGCATGATCACGCTGCTCGGTTTGATCATCTATCACGGCAACAAGCTGCGCGGTGGCATTGTCGCCGTTCGCGACAGCATGCAGCGTATCCTTTCCGGTGACGTGGCCACGCCAGTCGCGGCGACCGAACGCGGCGACGAGATCGGCGAGATGGCGCGGTCGGCAGAGGCCTTCCGCCGGGCGGCCATAGAAAAGCGCGACCTGGAGCAGGCGAACGAAGACAGCCGCGCCCGTATCGAAACCGAACGGCACGGTCGCGAGGCCGCCGCCCATGAGGACGAACGGCAGGTGCGGGTGGCCGTCGAAGCGCTTGGTCACGGCCTCAATCGCCTGTCCGAAGGCGACCTGACGGTCGCGTTGCTGGATCCGTTCCGCGCCGACCTCGAAAAGCTTCGCATCGACTTCAACAATACGGTCGAGCGCCTGCGCAACGTCATGACCGAGGTCAAGGACAATACCGGCTCGATCCAGTCGAACAGCGGCCAGATGCGCGCGGCCGCGGACGATCTCGCCAAACGCACGGAACAGCAGGCCGCCTCGCTTGAAGAGACCTCCGCCGCCCTCGAGGAGATCATGACAACCGTGCGCACCGCAACGGCGCGCGCCGAAGAAGCCGGCCAGATGATCGATTCCACCAAGGCAAGTGCCGTGGAATCCGAGCGCATCGTCAGCGACGCCATGTCGGCGATGGAGCGCATCGAGGGTGCGTCCAGCGAGATCGGCAAGATCATCAACGTCATCGACGAGATCGCCTTCCAGACAAACCTGCTTGCGCTCAACGCCGGTGTCGAAGCGGCACGGGCAGGGGAGGCCGGCAAGGGCTTTGCGGTCGTCGCCCAGGAGGTGCGCGAACTTGCGCAGCGCGCCGCCGGCGCCGCCAAGGACATCAAGGGCCTCATCACCCGCTCGTCGGAAGAGGTGAAGACCGGATCCCGCCTCGTGCAGGCGACGGGCCAGTCGCTCGGCCGCATCGGCGGCGACGTGGTGCGTATCCACGAACACATGGCCTCCATCGTCACCGCCGCCCGTGAACAGGCAAGCGGCCTCCAGGAAATCAACGTTGCCGTCAACCAGATGGACCAGGTGACGCAGCAGAACGCCGCAATGGTCGAAGAATCCAATGCGGTCAGCCATACGCTGGCCCAGGACGCGGAAAACCTTACCCGTCTTGTCGGCCAGTTCCAGATCCACGAGGGCGTGCGCGCCCCCGTCGGTACCCCGAGGGCGGCCTCCACCGCCTCCCGTCCCGCCCCGTCTCCGGCAAGAGGCCTTGTTTCCAAGGTTGCCGGGGCATTCAAAAGCCATGCCGCGGTGAAGGGCAACGCCCTTGCCGCCGCAGAAAACTGGGAAGAATTCTGACATGTCCAACGCCATCAAGCAGTCCGGCGCCTATCTCGAAATCGTCTCCTTTCATCTTGGAGAGCAGGAATTCTGCATCGACATCATGGCCATCCGCGAAATCCGCGGCTGGGCGCCGGTGACGCCGATGCCGCATACGCCGCCCTACGTGCTCGGTCTCATCAACCTGCGCGGCGCGGTGATCCCGGTCATCGACATGGCCTGCCGCCTCGGCATGAAGATGACCGAGCCGTCCGAGCGCTCCGCCATCATCGTCACCGACATTGCCGGCAAGCTGGTCGGCCTGCTGGTCGAGCAGGTGTCCGATATGATGACCATCAAGAGCGAGGCGCTGCAGCCGGCGCCGGAAATCATTCCGGAAGCCCAGCGCGCCTTCTGCCGCGGCATCGTGGCGCTGGAAAAGTCGATGGTCTGCTTCCTCAACCTCGACACGGTCATCGCCGACGAGCTTGCCCAGGCCGCCTAGTTCGCGGTGAAGGGACGGAATTCGGGTTTGAGCGCCTGGCCGTTTTCCGGCCGGGCGCTTTCGGCTGTCCGAAGCTCTTTTGTGGGGCAATATCGTATATCGGCACCGCATATGCGTGATGACATATTATTTTATTAGGAACCAACCGAAGAGGTTGCCGTTTTATCCATGCTTCCCGAAAGAGAAACATTGGAGAAACGTTATGAAGAAGACTGTTACTATCGCTCTCGCGTCGCTTCTTGCCGTGTCCCCGGTCGTTGGCGTCGCCTATGCTCAGGATGCCACGGCGCCCATGACCTCCGACGGTGTGGCGACCGGATCGATCGCCGCCGCCGATGTGAGTATCGTCCAGATTACCACCCTGGAGGATGACAAGACCGAGACCGCCGAGGCCGAACGCCTGAAACTGAAGGCCAACGACCCTTCGCAGATGGAAAAGGTCCAGGCTGAATTGCAGTCAGACCCGGCGCTGCTCGAGACCTTGGCATCCAAGGACGTCCAGTTGCAGAATGTCGTCGAAATCAAGACGTCTGCGACGGGCGGAAAGATTGTCTACGTCAAGTAATCCGTCATTCACCGCAAGAAAACGCCCCGGACTTTTCTACGCCGGGGCGTTTCACGGTTTGCCGTTGCTCCAGGTGACGGTCTCGCCATAGAGCGGGACGGTGGAGATCGACATTTTTGCAGACCCTTCCGTCAGTTCGCGTGAATGGGCAAGATAGATCAATGTATCGTTCTTCTTGTCGTAGATGCGCGTGACGATCAGCGATTTCCAGATCAGCGAAAGACCGGACTTGAAGACTTCCTCGCCTTCGCGGTCCAAGTCGATGTCGCCAATGGTGATCGGGCCGGTCTGCTGGCAGGAAATGGCGTTGTTCGACGGGTCCTCGAACCAATTGCCCTTCTTCAGGCGATCGATGACGCTGCGGTCGAAATAGGTGACGTGGCAGGTGACGCCGGAGACCTCCGGGTCGGTCACCGCGTCGATGTAGATATCGTTGCCGATCCAGTCGACGCCGACCTTGCCGACGGTTTCGGCAGCGGCGGGGATCGCGGCGAGCGCCAGAAGACCAGCGGTGGCGAGCGTGCGCAGGTGGGGAACGGAAGGCGTAAACGGCATGGCGGGTCTCCTTGTTTCGCTTACACGTAAGGGACCGCCGGCCGCTTGCAAGACGCCGCTCAGGATTTTGCGGCGGCGATGGTTGCGCGCACGGCGTCCCGGTCGGTCAAGGTCAGCTCGTATTCCCGGTCCTTCTCGCTGCCGCCCATGCCGACATGCGGGTTGCGGAAGGTCATGCCGCTCGGCACGGTCGTCAGCGCGGCGAAGTGCATTTCAGTAAGACCCGTCTCGTCGCGGACCTTCTGGATGTTGTCCGCATCGAGCGCGCCGCAGCCCATGATGACGATGCGGCGGGCGGCCTGTTCCACGGCGGCTTTCAGGATCGCCGTGCCTTCGACCGCGGTATCGCGCTGGCCGGAGGTCAGCACACGATCCATGCCGCAGCGGATCAGCGCTTCCAGCGCCTCGCGGGCATCCGCCGTCATGTCGAAAGCCCGGTGGCAGGTGACGGACATCGGCCGCGCGGCTTCGACCAGATCCTTTGTGCGCAGCTCGTCGATCCTGCCATCCGGCGTCAGGCAGCCGATGACGACGCCGGAAACACCCTCGTTACGCAGCGCCTTGATGTCCTCCACCATCGTTTCGAACTCGGTGTCCGAATAGAGGAAGTCGCCGCCGCGCGGGCGGATGATGACGTGCACGGGGATACTTGCCGCCTTCACCGCGGCGCGGATCGTCGCCAGGCTCGGCGTCAGGCCGCCCTCGACGAGGCTCGCGCACAGTTCGACACGGTCGGCACCTGCCTCCTGGGCGGCAAGGAAACCGTCGACGCCTTCGACGCAGAGTTCGATGAGGGGCTTGGTCATGATTGCTTCCGCAGTTGGTCAGGCTTCGCGCCAGACGGATTTCAGGAGCCGCAGCCAGTTTTCGCGGCAGAGTTTTGCAAGATCATCTTCGCCGTAGCCGGCAGAACGCAGCGCCTCGACCAGCGCCTGGCCGCCGGCGGCATCGCCGATGGCGGCGGGGATTGTGGCGCCGTCGAAATCCGAGCCGAGCGCCACGCAGTCAATGCCCATGCGCTCGACCATGTGGTCGATGTGGCGCACCATCTCGGATAGCGGCGTGTCGGCGTTTTCCAGCCCGTCCGGGCGTAGCATGGTGGTGGCGTAGTTGAGGCCGGCAATGCCCTTGCGCTCGCGGATCGCGTCGAGCTGGCGATCGGTCAGGTTGCGCGAGATCGGCGTCAGGGCATGGACGTTGGAATGGGTGGCGACAAGCGGCTGGGTGCTGGTTTTCGCGACGTCCCAGAAGCCCTGTTCGGTGATGTGGGCGAGGTCGATCATGATGCCGAGGCGATCGCAGGCCTTCACGAGTTCGACGCCGGCATCGGTGAGGCCGGGGCCGGTATCGGGTGAGGAGGGGTATGCAAAGGGCACGCCGTGGCCGAAGCGATTGTGACGGCTCCAGACCGGGCCGAGCGATCGCAGGCCGGCGGCGTAAAACGCTTCCAGGGTGGAGAGGTCTTCGGCAATCGGCTCGCAGCCTTCGATATGCAGGACGGCGGCGAAGCGGCCGGCCGCCATGGCAGAGCGGATGCCCGCGGTGGAGCGGCAGATCGTCAACGCGCCGGCACGTTCCAGGCGGAAGGCGATGGCGGCCATGCCGATGGCGGTGTTGAGGGCTGCGGGCTGCTCCAGCGGGCCGACCATGGGGATGTTGTAGTGACCGTTCTGGTCGACCTCCCGGGCGGGGTAGTCCTCGTTCGGCGGGATGAACATGGCGCAGAAACCGCCGGCAAGCCCACCCTTCTTGGCGCGTGGGGCGTCGATATGGCCCTGGTCGGTGCCGTCCACGAATTCGGCGATCGGGTCGGCGCCTTTCTGCGCGTGTTCCCACAGGCGCAGGAGAACATCGTTGTGGCCGTCGAAGATCAATTGCATGTGCCGCTCCTATCCTTGCCCGGCCGGTAGAGCCGATTCCGGCGCGGCCTGCAAGGACCGCGACGGCGCATCAGGCGGCGAAGACCGGCGTGCCGGCGATCCAGGTGGAGAGGACGTCGATATTGCCGTCGATGACGGCGAAGTCGGCATCGTGGCCATGGGTCAGGCGGCCCTTCCTGCCCGTCATGCCGATCGCCTCGGCCGGATAGAGCGACGCCATGCGCAGCGCTTCCTCCAGGTCGATGCCGACGTGATCGCGCATGTAGCGGATGCAGGAGGCCATATCGATATCGGCGCCGGCGAGCGTGCCGTCGGCGAGTGTCAGGCGCCCACCCTCGCGGAAAATCTCGCGGCCGTTGAGGAAGAAGCTCTTCATGTCCGTGCCGATGGTCGACATGGCATCGGTGACGAGGAAGATGCGGCCGGGGCCGCGCTTGGCCCGGAGCGCTGCGGCAATCGAGGCCGGATGCACATGGAAACCGTCGGCGATGAGGCCTGCATTGAGGTGGCCGAGATCGAGGGCGGCGCCGACCATGCCGGGTTCGCGGTGGCCGAGCGGGCTCATGGCGTTGAACAGGTGGGTCATCATGCGCGCCCCGGCCTCGACCGCGGCCGATGCGGTGTCGTAGCCGCAATCGGAATGGCCGAGACTGACGGTGACGCCCGCCGCATGCAGGGCGGCGATCTGGGCATTGGTGGCGTTTTCCGGCGCAAGCGTCATCAGCAGGGCATCGAGGCCCTTGCGGGCGTCGATGGTGCGGGCGAGGTCGGCGTCTTCCATCGGACGGATGAGCGCCGGGTCATGTGCGCCCTTGCGGGCGACGGAGAGATGCGGGCCTTCGAGATGGAGGCCGAGAAAACCCGGAACCGCCGCTTGCTGTGCGGCGAGGCCGGCGGCGATAGTCTGCGTCGTCACCGTGCGGTTGTCGGTGATCAGCGTCGGCAGCAGTCCGGTCGTGCCGAAGCGGGCATGGGCGGCGCAGATGGTACGAATGCCTTCGAGGTCGGGCTGCTCGTTGAGCAGCACGCCGCCACCGCCATTGACCTGCAGGTCGACGAAGCCGGGAACGAGCGAGAGGTCGTCCATCGGCACGGCGCGGACATCGGCCGGCACCTCGCGGTGCGGCACGATGGCGGCAACCTTGCCGTCATCGATCAGCAATGCGCTGCCCTCGTGCCAGAGATCGCCGTCGAAAATGCGGGCGCCGGTAATGGCGGTGAGCGCTGTCATCGGGTTTCCGTCACTTTCTTGAGGTTGACCGGCTTGTCGGGATCGAGGCCCTTGCCGCGCGACCAGGCTTCGACAAAGCAGTAGAAGGGCACGATGAGGGCCAATGCATCGGTGATCGGGTGGCCGGTGGTGACGAAGGGCAGTTTTCGCGCGCTTTTCGCACCGGCGCCGGTGACACAGGCATAGGCGCCGCGCTCGGCCAGGCTGTCGGCCATGCCGGTGACGGAGGCTTCCGCCGCATCCCGGGCGGCAAGCGCGATCACCGGGAAGGACGGGCCGACGAGGGCGACCGGGCCGTGCAGCACTTCGGCCGAGGAATAGGCCTCGGCGTGCATGCCGGAGGTTTCCTTGAATTTCAGCGCCGCCTCGCTGGCGATGGCGAGGCCCGGGCCGCGGCCGAGCACGTAAAGCGACTGGGGGTCCTTGAGATCGCCGGCAAGCTCGGACCAGTCGAGCGCCACCGCCTTGGCGAACTGTTCCGGCAGATTTTTCACCGCGCGGTCGAGCGCGTCATCGCCCGTCCATTCCGCCAGCACGGCGAGGCCGGCGACGATGGAGTTCACGTAGGATTTTGTTGCGGCGACGCTCAGCTCGGGGCCAGCGGAAAGGTCGAGCGAATGCGAGCAGGCTTCGGAAAGCGGCGAGGGCAAGGTGTTGGTGAGCGCAATCGAGACCGCGCCGCCCTTCGTCGCGCCTTCGGCCATGGCGACGATATCAGGGCTCTTGCCGGACTGGGAGATGGCGATGGCGGCAGCGCCGCCGAGTTTCAGCTTGGCGCCGTAGATCGAGGCGAGCGAAGGCCCGAGCGAGGCCACCGGCCGGCCGGCGGTCAGTTCGATGGCGTATTTCAGGAAGAGTGCGGCATGATCGGACGAACCGCGCGCGACCGTGACGAAGAACTGCGGATCCCGCTCGCGCAGCGCCTTGCCGGCGGCGGCGATCGCGCTGGCCGAGCCTGTCAGCAGGCGCTCGGCCGCTTCGGGGATCTCGTTGATTTCTCGGCGCATGTTGGTCTGCATGGACGTCCCTTTATGGTTGGTGCTCACGTCTCGGAGAGCGTGAGTTCGGCGACGAAGTCATAGGCGTCGCCGCGATAGATGGAGCGGGTGAATTCCACCACCCGGCCGGTGCGAAGATAGGATACCCGCTCGATGGAGAGCCCGGCGGAGCCGGCGGGGACGCCGAGCATGGCGGCGTCCGGGTCTTTCATGTTGTAGGCGGAGATGCGCTGCACGGCGCGTACCGGCCGGCAGCCATGTTTTTCCAGGGCCGCATAGAGCGACCCCTGAACCTGCATCGGATCCGGCAGGAATTCGGAAGATATGCAGGCGCGCTCGATGGCGAGCGGCATGTCGTCTGCAACACGCAGGCGGCCGAGCCGGGCGACGAGCCCATCCGGCGGCAGGCCGAGCATCATCATCTCGTCGGGCGAGGGGTGAAACAGGCCGCGATCGAGCCACTCCGCGCGGGTGGTGAGGCCGCGCCGTGCCATGTCCTCGGTGAACGAGGTCAAGCGGGAGAGCGACTGCTGCACCTTGGAAACCGGTTTGGCGACGAAGGTCCCGGAGCCGTGCCTGCGCACCAGCAGGCCATCCTTGACGAGATCGTCGACCGCCTTGCGCACGGTGACGCGGCTGACATGGGCGTGGTCTGCAAGGTCGCGTTCGGCTGGTAGGGCATCGCCGTAATTGAGCTTGCCGGAGGTGATCGCCTCCTCGAGCGTCTGGCGCAACTTGACGTAAAGCGGGCCGGGCACGCCGGACTGCAGGCTTTCGGGGGAGAGGATCGCCGTGAGCGGTGTGGTCATGCCGCCGCTCCCGTTCGGTCCTTGCGGCGGTTGGCGGCAAGGGCCACGGCGCCGGTCAGGGCGTCGGCCTGGGCCTCGATCAGAATGGAGCGGTGCCGTTCGGACAGCCAATCCGGATAGAGCGGCGCCAGCCCGCCGAGCAGGCAGAGGCGCGGTGCGCCGGCAAGCGCCATGATGGCGTCGAGGGATTCGTTGACCGTCGCAGCCCCCGCCTTGGCGATGGCGATGGCCTGCGGGTCGCCCTGGCGCGCATGATCGAAGAGCAGGGGGGCGAAGCGGCCGAAATCGCCGGGCTTGGAAAGGCGGGCGAATTCGACGATTCCGCGCGGGTCGTGTTTGAACTCCTCCAGCACGGCGTCGGTGACGGCCGAGCGTGCATGTACGCCGTCATGCGCAAGCAGGGCTTCCTGCAACAGGGCATGCCCGAGGCGTGCGCCGCCGCCGAGATCGCCGACGGTAAAGCCCCAGCCGCCGATATAGCGGACCGTGCCGTTCTTGCGTCCCATATAGATGGAGCCGGTGCCGAGAATGGCGACGGCGCCGTCCTCGTCGCCGATCGCGCCCTGAAGGGCGATCAGGCCATCCGAATCGATATCGGTGTGCTGGAAGGGCAGGCGGTCGTGCACATAGCGGGTGAGGTCGCCGACATTGGTGCCGGCAAGACCAAGGAAGGCGGAGGCACCGTTGATGCCTGCCTCGTCGAGCCCGGCGTCGCGATAGGCGGCCTTGGCGGCTTCCGTAATCGAAATGATCGCATTGTTGGGGTCGGTCAGGATATTGGCCGCACCGCTCTTGCCACGCCCGAGGACAGTGCCGTCCGGTCTTGCGACCGCCGCACGGCAACTCGTTCCCCCTCCGTCGATACCGAGAATGTAGTCCGTCATGGGCACCTCCATGAATAACGATACCAAAAAAATACCATTAACCAAGGGGTATGGTGGTATCGAAAATAAGCTTTCTTCTATATTATTGATTTTAAATAATAAAAATATTGGACTGCAAAAAAGTGGTCTCAAAAATTAATTTCCTATGGACAATTGGTATTTTTTTGGCATTAATTTCGGGCAGAGGAGACATGATGATGGCCGCAGGCAAGACGGAAGGCAGGCACGATGAGGCAAGCGGGCTCGACGAGCGTCAGCCCGTGGATGTGCTGAAAGTGCTTGCGGATGCGCAGAAGGCCGCGGCCGCCGTGGTCGATGCTGCGCTTGATGATATTGCCGCTGCGGCCCGTCTTGCTGCCGATGCGCTGCTCTCCGGCGGTCGTCTTGTCTATGTCGGCGCCGGCAGTTCTGGGCTGATGGCCATGGCCGACGCGCTCGAACTTCCCGGTACCTACGGCATTTCCCGCGACCGCATCGTCATCCTGCTCGCCGGCGGCGGCGCGAGCCTTGAAGATCTTGCGGGTGGGTATGAAGATGATCGTGATCTCGCGGTCTCCGATGCCTCAATGGCCGAGATCGCCTCCGGCGACTGCGTGATTGCGGTCTCCGCCAGCGGCAGCACGCCCTATGCGCTCGCCATCGCGGCTTACGCGAGGGAGAAGGGCGCGCATGTCGTTTCATTCGCCAACAATCCCGGTGCCCAGCTATTTGATGGTGCCCATGTCTCGATCCTGTTGCAGACGCCGCCGGAGGTGATTTCCGGCTCGACGCGCATGGGCGCCGGCACGGCGCAGAAGATCGCCTTCAACATGTTTTCCACGCTGGTCGGCATCCATCTCGGCCATGTGCACGATGGGCACATGGTCAATCTCAAGGCCGACAATATCAAATTGAAAGGGCGCGCCTGCCGTATCGTCTCCGACATTTCCGGTGTCGGGCTCGACGAGGCGGAGCGCCTTCTCGCGCGCTCCGAGGGGTCGGTCAAGGCGGCCGTGCTGCTCGCTGCGGGAGCTCAGGATGCCGGTGCCGCGCAGGAGGTGCTGGACCGGTCGGGGCAAAGTCTCCGGCGCGCCCTCAAGGCTCTCGGATAACAGTCTCAAAACGCGCTGCGGCGCATAAAAGGGGAGAATGAAATGACACGCAACGCAATCAAGGGCCTGCTCCTTGCTTCGAGCATCCTCGGCACGGCCGGGTTTGCCCAGGCACAGGATGTCACGCTGACCGTCGAAAGCTGGCGCAATGACGACCTCGCCATCTGGCAGGAAAAGATCATTCCGGCCTTCGAAGCCAAGAACCCCGGCATCAAGGTCGTCTTCGCGCCGACCGCGCCGACCGAATACAACGCGGCTCTCAACGCCAAGCTCGATGCCGGTTCCGCAGGCGATCTCATCACCTGCCGTCCGTTCGACGCGTCGCTGGAACTCTTCAACAAGGGTCATCTTGCCAGCCTGAACGATCTGCCGGGCATGGAGAACTTCTCCGACGTCGCCAAGTCCGCCTGGACGACGGACGACGGCGCGACGGCGTTCTGCGTGCCGATGGCTTCGGTTATCCACGGCTTCATCTACAACAAGGATGCCTTCGACCAGCTCGGCATCACGGTTCCGGCGACGGAAGCCGAATTCTTCGCAGCCCTCGACAAGATCAAGGCCGAAGGCAGCTTCATCCCGATGGCGATGGG
Organism: Shinella kummerowiae; assembly: GCF_009827055.1. Lineage (GTDB taxonomy): Bacteria > Pseudomonadota > Alphaproteobacteria > Rhizobiales > Rhizobiaceae > Shinella > Shinella kummerowiae. The sequence continues at coordinate 363,538 of NZ_WUMK01000001.1, read as the reverse complement.
CACGAAGGATCTCTGGGAAGCCGCGACCATGGGCTACCAGAACATCGGCCCGACCTACTGGAAGGGTGAGGAAGGCCGCAAGGCGCTGATCAAGGGCGAGCAGAAGCTGACCGACGAGGGCTGGGTCGAACCCTACCGCGTTCTCGCCAAGTGGAAGGACTATCTCGGCGACGGTTTCGAAGCCCAGACCTATCCGGACAGCCAGAACCTCTTCACGCTCGGCCGCGCCGCCATCTATCCGGCCGGCTCGTGGGAAATCGGCCTGTTCAACACGCAGGCCCAGTTCAAGATGGGCGCCTTCCCGCCGCCGGTCAAGAATGCCGGCGACAGCTGCTATATCTCGGACCACAACGACATCGGCGTTGGCCTCAATGCCAAGGGCGCGAACCAGGAAGCGGCAAAGAAGTTCCTGACCTTCGTTGCCTCGCCGGAATTCGCCGACATTTACGCCAACTCGCTGCCGGGCTTCTTCAGCCTGAACTCGACGGCGGTGAAGATGGCGGATCCGCTGGCGCAGGAATTCGTTTCCTGGCGTGAAAAGTGCAAGCCGACGATCCGCTCGACCTACCAGATCCTGTCGCGCGGCACGCCGAACCTTGAAAACGAGACCTGGACGGAATCCGCCAACGTCATCAACGGCACCGATACGCCGGAAGTGGCTGGCGAGAAGCTCCAGAAGGGCCTCGACAGCTGGTACAAGCCGGCCAAGTAAGCATCGGCCTCAGTCGCTGAATTCTGCTTGAGGTGCAGGGGTTTCCCTGCTCCGGCCCTCTCCCCGTAAAATCCGGGGGGAGGGACTTTAGGCGGCGCGGCTCGAAATGACCGGCGCATGCCGTATCCCTCCTTGTCCCGGTGGACAGAGGGTGCCCATGGGCAAATTCGGGGCGCGGCCCCGTTACTAATGTGTATGCTGAAATTGTCATGTGCGGCGGGGCTGCCGCGCAAGGCATTTGCGCATGCAAAATCAACGAACACCAACCGAGAGGGGCAGCTGGGCCATGAGCGACACACCTTCTACCCATGATACGACGGGGCCGATCAAGCGCCCGACACGCTGGCATATCGGCGTATTCCTGCTGCCGGCCTTTATCGTCTACTCGGCGGTGATGATCCTGCCGCTTATCGAAACGTTGCGCCTGTCGCTGTTCAACACGGTGGACGGCCAGTCGACGTTCGTGGGCCTCGGCAATTTCCAGGTGCTGTTCGGCGACGAACGCTGGGCGGACGATTTTTGGAACGCGCTGAAGAACAACGTCATCTTCTTCATCATCCACATGCTGGTGCAGAACCCGATCGGGGTGGCGCTCGCGGCCATGCTATCGCTGCCGAAGCTGCGCTTCGCTGCCGCCTATCGCACGGCGATCTTCCTGCCGACGCTGCTGTCCTTCGTGATCGTCGGCTTCATCTGGAAGCTCATCCTGTCGCCGATCTGGGGCGTCTCGCCCTATCTCATGGACCTCGTCGGCCTGAAGTCGTTCTTCTCGCCCTGGCTCGGCAAGCCGAATTCGGCGCTGATCGCCGTGTCGCTGATCTCCGTCTGGCAATATGTCGGCATCCCGATGATGCTGATCTACGCCGCGCTGCTTAACATCCCGGAAGAGGTGATCGAAGCGGCCGAATGCGACGGCGTTACCGGCTGGAGCCAGTTCTGGAAGATCAAGCTGCCGCTGATCCTGCCGGCCATCGGCATCATCTCCATCCTCACCTTCGTCGGCAACTTCAACGCCTTCGACCTGGTCTACACCGTGCAAGGGGCGCTTGCCGGGCCGGACGGGGCGACGGACATCCTTGGCACGCTGCTCTACCGCACCTTCTTCGGTTTCCAGCTCCAGCTCGGGGACCGTTCGATGGGGGCGACGATCGCGACGGTCATGTTCCTCATCATCCTCGCCGGCGTCTCGCTGTATCTCTTCGTCATCCAGCGGCGCATCCGCCGCTACCAGTTCTGATCGGGAGGGGCCGACATGTCTAAAGCACGCGCTTCGCTTACCCGCACGTCACTCGTCCACCTGGCGCTGATCAGCTATGCGGTGATCTCGATCTTCCCGGTGTTCCTGACGCTCATCAATTCGATGAAGGATCGCAACGCGATCTTTCGCAACCCGATGCAGATCCCGACACCGAAGACCTTCGATCTCGTCGGCTATTATACAGTGCTGGGGCAGGGGGACTTCGCCACCTACTTCCAGAACAGCTTTATCGTCACGGTAGTCTCCATCGCGCTGGTGCTGCTGTTCGGCGCCATGGCTGCCTTCGCGCTCTCTGAATACCGGTTCCGTGGCAACACGCTGATGGGCCTCTACCTTGCCATCGGCATCATGATCCCGATCCGTCTCGGCACGGTGGCGATCCTGCAGGGCATGGTGGCGACGGGCCTCGTCAACACGCTGACGGCGCTGGTGCTCGTCTACACGGCGCAGGGCATTCCGCTCGCGGTCTTCATCCTGTCGGAATTCATGCGGACGGTCTCCGACGACCTCAAGAATGCCGGGCGCATCGACGGGCTTTCGGAATATTCGATCTTCTTCCGCCTCGTGCTGCCGCTGGTGCGGCCGGCCATGGCGACGGTCGCGGTCTTCACCATGATCCCGATCTGGAACGACCTGTGGTTCCCGCTGATCCTGGCGCCGAGCGAGGCGACCAAGACGGTGACGCTCGGCTCGCAGATCTTCATCGGCCAGTTCGTCACCAACTGGAATGCGGTGCTTGCCGCCCTGTCACTGGCGATCCTGCCCGTGCTCATCCTGTACTTCATCTTCTCGCGGCAGCTGATCCGCGGCATCACCTCGGGAGCAGTCAAGTGAGTTCTGCCAATACCCCCATCCGCGTCATGTCGGCCGGTCTCGGCAATATGGGCCGGAGCCATGCGCTCGCCTACCACGAAAATCCGGGTTTCGAGATCGTCGGGCTCGTCAACCGCTCGAAGGTTCCGGTGCCGGCCGGTCTGGAAGGCTACGAGATCCATCCGTCCTTTCCGGACGCGCTGAAGGCGCTGAAGCCGGAACTCTGCTCGATCAGCACCTATTCGGACAGCCATGCCGACTATGCGATCATGGCACTGGAAGCCGGTGCGCACGTCTTCCTTGAAAAGCCGCTGGCGACGACGGTGGCGGATGCCGAACGGGTCGTGGCCTGCGCCAAGGCCAACGGCCGCAAGCTCGTCGTCGGCTATATCCTGCGCCATCATCCGTCCTGGGTGCGGCTCATCGAGGAGGCTCGCAAGCTCGGCGGTCCTTACGTCTTCCGCATGAACCTGAACCAGCAGTCGAGCGGGCCGACCTGGGCCACGCACAAGGCGCTGATGCAGACCACCCCGCCGATCGTCGATTGCGGCGTGCATTATGTCGACGTGATGTGTCAGATCACCGATGCCAAGCCCGTCGAGGTGCGTGGCATGGGGCTTCGGCTCTCGAACGAGATCGCGCCGGACATGTACAATTACGGCCATCTCCAGGTGCTGTTCGACGACGGTTCGCTCGGCTGGTACGAGGCGGGCTGGGGACCGATGATCTCCGAAACGGCCTTCTTCGTGAAGGACGTCATGTCGCCGAACGGCTCGGTTTCCATCGTGATGGATCCGAATGCCAAGTCGGACGATATCGACACGCACACCAAGACGGCGGTCATTCGCGTGCACAACGCGGCGACGGGGCCGGACGGCAAGTTCCTGTCCGCGGACGAGGACCTGAAAATGGCGGGCGAACCCGGCCATCAGGAGCTTTGCGACCGCGAACAGGCCTTCGTGCTGAAAGCCATCCGCGAGGATATCGACCTCACGCGGCATATGGACGATGCGGTGCAGTCGCTGAGGATCTGCCTCGCGGCCGATGAAAGTGTCAGAACCGGTCAAACGGTCAAGCTTTAAGGGGAAATCAGGTGGGCTCTCTTCAACTCAAATCCGTACGCAAGTCCTTCGGCACTGTCGACGTGATCAAGGGCATCGACCTCGACGTGAAAGACGGCGAATTCGTCATCTTCGTCGGCCCCTCCGGCTGCGGGAAGTCGACGCTTCTGCGCATCATCGCCGGCCTCGAGGATGCGACCTCCGGTTCCATCACCATCGATGGCGCGGAAGTCGTGACCGTGCCGCCGGCCAAGCGCGGCATCGCCATGGTGTTCCAGTCCTACGCGCTCTATCCGCACCTGACGGTGAAGGACAATATGGGCCTCGGCCTCAAGCAGGCGGGCACGCCCAAGGCGGAGATCGAGCAGCGCGTCGACAAGGCCTCGGCCATGCTGTCGCTGGAAAAATACCTGGCCCGTCGTCCGGCCGAGCTTTCCGGCGGCCAGCGCCAGCGCGTCGCGATCGGCCGCGCCATCGTGCGCGAACCGAAGCTCTTCCTGTTCGACGAGCCGCTGTCCAATCTCGATGCGGCGCTTCGCGTCAACACCCGCCTCGAGATCGCCCGGCTGCACCGCGAGCTGAAGGCCACCATGATCTACGTCACGCACGACCAGGTCGAGGCGATGACGCTGGCGGACAAGATCGTCGTGCTGGATGCCGGCGTGATCCAGCAGGTCGGCTCGCCGATGGAGCTTTACAACCGTCCGGCCAACCTCTTCGTCGCCGGCTTCATCGGTTCGCCTGGCATGAACTTCGTCGAGGCGAGCCGTCTTGGCATCGCGGACGCGAAGACCATCGGTGTGCGGCCGGAGCACCTCACGCTGTCGCGCGATAGCGGTGACTGGCAGGGCAAGGTGGTGCATGTCGAGCATCTCGGCGCTGACACGATCGTTTATCTCGAATCGGAAAAAGTCGGCCTGTTGACCGTTCGCCTGTTCGGCGAACATCACTATGCGGTGGACGACGTCGTTTTCGCCACGCCGACGGCCGGCCAGACACATCGCTTCGATGCAGAGGGCCGGGCGATACGTTGAGGCCCCTCATAACAAGTCCGTGATTGCGACAAATCGAACTGTCGTCTACGGTTGTCAAACGTCAGAAACTAACATACAGCCTTGTTTGTATGTTGCGATGCGGTGGTCTTTCGATCACCGCATCGACTCGTTTTTTGCACCCTGCCGCCATTCCGGCCGGCATTGCCTATGGAAGAACCCATGCGTTTTACGAGACCGATTTCGATTGCGACCTTTGGCGCCCTTTTGATTCTCGCTGGCTGCCAGGATGAGCAGACGCAGCAGGCGGGCTTTGCATTTCCGCCGCCGCAAGTGTCCGTCACGACCGTGAAGGCCGAGGACGTGCCGATCACCAACGACCTGCCGGGCCGCATTGCTGCGACCCGCACCGCCGAAGTCCGTCCGCGGGCGACCGGCATCATCATCGAGCGCATCTTCGAGCAGGGCTCGCAAGTCAAGGAAGGCGACGTGCTCTATCGCATCGATCCCGCCTCGTTCCAGGTGCAGGTCACGAGCGCCGAGGCGACGTTGCGCCGCGCCAAGGCCGTGCAGGCCCAAGCACGCACCACCGCTGACCGTCAGGAACAGCTGCGCAAGTCGAACGTCGCGTCTGCACAGGCCTATGACGATGCCGTCGCCCAGCTCGCGCAGGCCGATGCCGATGTCGCGATCGCCGAGGCCAGCCTTGCGACCGCCAAGCTCAATCTGGAATATACCGACGTGAAGGCGCCGATCAGCGGTCGCATCGGCCGCGCGCTCATCACCGAAGGCGCGCTGGTTTCGGCCAATGGCACGGAAAACCTTGCGACGATCCAGCAGCTCGATCCGGTCTATGCCGACTTCACTCAGTCGGCGACCGACCTGATGCGCCTGCGCAAGGCGCTCGAGGACGGCGACCTGATGGCCGAGAACAACTCCGCCGACGTCAAGCTGATGCTCGACGACGGTTCGGAGTACCCGCATCCGGGCAAGCTGTTGTTCTCCGAAGCCGCCGTCGACGAGACGACTGGCCAGGTGACGCTGCGCGGCGAGTTCCCGAACCCGGACGGCGATCTCCTGCCGGGCATGTATGTGCGCGTGCAGATCGTGCAGGGCCTGGAACGGAACGCGGTGCTCGTGCCGCAGCAGGCCGTTCAGCGTGACGCTTCGGGCAGCGCGCTGGTCTACGTGGTTTCCGCCGACAACAAGGCCGGCACCCGCAACGTTCGCGTCGGTCGTGCGGCCGGCACGCGCTGGGTCATTACGGACGGCCTGAAGGACGGCGAGAAGATCATCGTCGAAGGCTTCCAGAAGGTTCAGCCGGGCGGTGAAGTCGTGCCGGCCGAGTGGGACCCGAACGCGGTGGCCAAGGCTGCCGAGGGCGAGGCGGGTAAGACCGAAGGCGGTGAAGGTGCTGCCAAGACCGGTGAGGCCGACAAGGCAGCGGGCGGCGAGGGTGCTGCGAACACCGAACAGACCGAACAGGCGAAGTAAGGATCTGAACGATGCCCAGTTTTTTCATCGACAGGCCGATTTTCGCCTGGGTGGTCGCGATCTTCATCATGATCGCCGGCGCCATCGCCATTCCGCTTCTGCCGATTGCCCAGTACCCGGACGTCGCGCCGCCGCAAATCACGGTGTCGACCTCCTATTCCGGTGCATCCTCGCAGGACACCTATCAGAGCGTCACCAAGCTCATCGAAGATGAGCTGAACGGTGTCGAGGGCATGCTGTATTTCGAGTCGACCTCGGATGCCGCAGGGTCCGCGCAGATCAACATCACCTTCGCGCCCGGCACCGATCCGAGCCAGGCGTCGGTCGACGTGCAGAACCGCGTCAGCCGCGTCGAGCCGCGTCTTCCCGATGCGGTGCGTCGCCAGGGTGTGACGGTCGAAGAGGCCGGTTCCGGCTTCCTGCTGATCGTGGCACTGACCTCCACCGACGGCTCGATGGACGCCATCAGCCTCGGCGACTATGTCAACCGCAACATCCTCAGTGAAGTTCAGCGCGTGCCGGGCGTCGGCCGTGCGCAGCTGTTCGCCACGCAGCGTTCCATGCGCATCTGGCTCGATCCGGACAAGATGCTCGGCCTCAACCTGACGGCTGCGGACGTCAATGCCGCCATCCAGGCCCAGAATGCCCAGATCGCTGCCGGCAGCATCGGCGCACAGCCGAACCCGATCACCCAGCAGATCGCGGCTCCCGTCAACATCAAGGGCCAGCTGACAACGCCGGAAGAGTTCGGCGCCATCGTGCTGCGGGCCAATGCGGACGGCTCGGCCGTGCGGCTGCGTGACGTTGCCCGCGTCGAGGTGGGCGGCGAGAGCTATTCGTTCTCGACGCGCCTCAACGGCCAGCCTTCGGCCGCCGTTGCCGTGCAGCTTTCGCCGACCGGCAACGCCATGGCGACGTCCGAGGCGATCAAGGCGCGCATGGAGGAACTGTCGAAGTTCTTCCCGCCAGGCCTCGAATATTCGACGCCCTATGACACCTCGCCCTTCGTCAAGGTGTCGATCGAGAAGGTTCTGCACACGCTGCTCGAAGCCGTCGGCCTCGTGTTCCTCGTGATGTTCCTGTTCCTGCAGAACATCCGCTACACGATCATCCCGACGCTCGTCGTTCCCGTTGCCCTTCTCGGCACCTGTGCCGTCATGCTAGCCATGGGCTTCTCGATCAACGTGCTGACCATGTTCGCCATGGTTCTCGCCATCGGCATTCTCGTCGACGATGCGATCATCGTCGTGGAGAACGTCGAGCGCATCATGTCGGAAGAGGGCCTGCCTCCTAAGGAAGCGACCCGCAAGGCGATGAAGCAGATCACCGGTGCCGTCATCGGCATCACGCTGGTGCTTGCCTCGGTGTTCATCCCGATGGGCTTCTTCCCGGGTGCCGTCGGCGTCATCTACCAGCAGTTCTCGCTGACGATGGTCGTCTCGATCCTGTTCTCGGCCTTCCTGGCGCTGTCGCTGACGCCAGCGCTTGCCGGCAGCTTCCTGAAGCAGGTTCCCAAGGGGCACCATCACGTCAAGCGTGGCTTTTTCGGCTGGTTCAACCGCGGCTTCGACAAGACGTCGAAGAAGTATAGCGGCAGCGTCGACTGGCTGATCCGACGCGCCGGCCGGGTCATGGTGATCTACCTCGCCATCCTCGTCGGCCTCGGCTACCTGTTCATGAAACTGCCGTCCTCGTTCCTGCCGGACGAAGACCAGGGCTTCGCCATCGTCATGATGCAGCTTCCCTCCGAGGCAACGGGTCACCGTACGGACGAGGTGCTGTCACAGGTCGAGCACATCTTCGGCCAGGAACCGGCCGTGGAGACGATCGTCGGCATCAACGGCTTCTCGTTCTTCGGTTCGGGCCAGAACGCCGGTCTTGCCTTCGTGACACTGAAGGACTGGAGCGAGCGCGGGCCGGAAAACTCGGCGCAGGCGATTGCCGGGCGCGCCAGCATGGCGATGAGCCAGATCAAGGATGCGATCAGCTTCGCGCTGTCGCCGCCGCCGATCCAGGGTCTCGGCACGACGGGCGGTTTTTCGTTCCGTCTGCAGGATCGCGCCGGCCTCGGCCAGCAGGCGCTTTCGGCCGCAAGCGGCCAGCTTCTCGGCCTCGCGGCCCAGAGCAGCGTCGTGGCGGGCGTGCGCGTCGAAGGCATGCCGGATGCGGCGCAGGTCAATGTTCTCATCGACCGCGAGAAGGCCAACACCTTCGGCGTGACCTTTGCCGATATCAACTCGACCATCTCGACCAATCTCGGCTCGACCTATGTCAACGACTTCCCGAATGCCGGGCGCATGCAGCGCGTGACGGTCCAGGCGGACCAGAACGAACGCATGCAGGTGGCTGATCTGCTGAACCTCAATGTGCGTAACTCGAACGGTGGCATGGTGCCGATCTCGGCCTTTGCAACCGCGGAATGGACGATGGCGCCGACCCAGACGGTTGGCTACAACGGCTATCCGTCCGTTCGCTTCAGCGGCGATACGAAGCCGGGCTTCTCATCCGGTGATGCGATTGCCGAGATGCAGCGGTTGGCCGCCCAGCTGCCGCCGGGCTTCGGCTATGAGTGGACCGGCCAGTCGTTGCAGGAAATCCAGTCCGGTTCGCAGGCGCCGATCCTGGTCGGCCTTTCGATCCTCCTGGTGTTTCTGTGCCTTGCAGCACTCTATGAAAGCTGGTCGATCCCGTTCGCCGTCATCCTCGTCGTGCCGCTCGGCGTCATCGGTGCCGTGCTTGCGGTGACGATGCGCGACATGTCGAACGACGTGTACTTCAAGGTGGGCCTGATCGCGATCATCGGCCTGTCGGCGAAGAACGCGATCCTGATCATCGAGTTCGCCAAGGAACTGATGGAAGACGGCAAGTCGCTGATGGAGGCGACGATCGAGGCCTGCCACCTGCGCTTCCGGCCGATCCTGATGACCTCGCTCGCCTTCACGCTCGGCGTTCTGCCGCTCGCGATCGCGACGGGTGCAAGCTCGGGCAGCCAGCGCGCCATCGGTACTGGCGTGATGGGCGGCATGATCACCGCCACCGTGCTCGCCATCTTCTTCGTTCCGGTCTTCTTCGTCTTCGTGATGAAGCTGTTCGGCTACGGGAAAAAGAAAGAGGAGCCGGCTCCGGCGGCAAGCCCGGCGGAGTAGCCGCCATGCGCCGGACCAAGGCAGAGGCCAAGGAAACCCGCCAGCAGATCCTGCTGGCGGCCGAGCGGGTCTTCTACGAAAAGGGTGTCGCCCATGCCTCGATGGAGGATGTGGCGCGCGCCGCGGGGGTTACCCGCGGCGCCATCTACTGGCACTTCGCCAACCGGGCGGATCTGGTGCTGGAACTCTACAATTCGCTGCCCATGCCGCAGGAAGAGCTGATTGCCCGCGAGCTGGAAGCCGAGAATGCCGACGTTTTCGGCGTGCTCGAACGTGTGGGCCGGGAATGGCTCGACATGCTTGCGACGGACGAACACCGCCAGCGCATCCTCTCAATCCTTCTGCGCTGCGACAATACCGGTGAGTTTGCTGCCATCTCCGAGCGCCAGAACGACCTCGACGACGAACATATGCAGGCGCTGGAAGCAGCCTTCGCGAAGGCGCAGGGGCAGGGCAAGCTCGGCGGCGCATGGACGCCGCGGTCGGCCGCCTCGATGCTGCGTTGGGTTATCAAGGGGTTGTGCGCGGAATGGCTGCTGTTCGGCCGCCGGTTCGATATCGCCAGCGAAGGCAAGGACGCCTTGCGTCGCCTGTTCGCCACCTATGGGTCGCACGCGCCATCAACCTGATCCGCCGCGGAAGGCATTCAGGCGCAGGATCCACTCTTCACCGAGCTTCCAGCGCTTCAGCACGGAGACAGGATCTTCCGCATCAAGCCGCGAACAGATGCGGTAGATCTCCAGTACGTCCGGCGCCATCTCGCCGCGCTGGCAGAAATACATGGCTGCCGCATAGCGCGCGCGCCCGGACCATTCGGCGCCGGGCGGCAGGGCAATGATCTCCCAGTTGCGGCGGGTTTCCTCGTCCATGTTACGTCAGGCCGGGCGGTGTCGCCGTGCGGCGTGCGAGCTTGACGAAGGGCCGCGGCACGATCTTCGCGCGCTTCATCATCTTCTGGTATTTCAGCTCGCGCATCGCGTAAATCTCCACCCAGAGGTCATCGGTGAACTTCGATCCATAGGGCCGTTCGAGGCTGGCGATGGCGATGTTGCGCTTGGCCGTCGGCGACCAGATCGCGGCGGTGACGAGCCCCGCCTCGTGCTTTTTTCGATGGTAGACGATGGCATGCTCGGCGGGAATATTTCCTTCGATTTCAAGGCCGACGAGGATGTGCTTGAGAGTTTGATTCCGCCGCGCATCAAGGATCGCCCTGCGCCCGTTGAAGTTGGGCTTGTCCGGATCGACCAGCCAGTCGAGGCCGATTTCGTCCGGCATGCGCACGCGGAGGGCACGCAGCGAGCCTTCGGCCGTGACGAAATCCGCATTGGCGACGATGAAGCCGGCTTCGATGCGTGTCTGGTTCAACGCGCCATAGCCGATGGCGCGGATGGCGTGCGGCTGCCCGGCGGCCCACAAGCGATCCCACAGCGAGAGCGCCTTGGCGCGTTGCACGAAGAGTTCGTAGCCGAGGTCGCCGGTGAATCCGGTTCGTGAGATCGTCACGTCACTGCCCTCATGCGGGAAGGCGGCGATATCGAAGGGTTTCAGCTTTTCGACATCCGCAAAGCCCGCATCGCGCAGCACGGCGTAGCTGGTCGGCCCCTGCAAGGCGAGGCCTGCTATTTCCTCCGTTTCCTCGCGGATATCGACAGTGAAGCCGAAGGCGCTGTCGAGCAGCCAGGGGAGGTGCCGTTCCTGGCAGCAGAGGCGGAATTCCTGTGCGCCGAGGCGGAAGAGCGTACCGTCGTCCAGCACATGGCCATGGTCGTCGCACCAGGCGGTGTAATGAACGCGATTGACGCCCAGCTTCATGACGTCGCGCAGCGTCAGGCGGTTGAGGTAGCGCTCGGCATCCGGGCCGGCGATGCGGTACTTCACCATCGGCGAGATGTCGAAGAGCGCGGCGGTGGAGCGGATGGCGAAATATTCGAGCTCGCTGTCGAACAGCGAGTGGGGCGCCTTGTAGCCGGCCCAATTGTACCAGTCGTTGACTTCACTGAGTGCCATCAGTCGGTCGTGAAACGGCGTTTCCAGGCGTGGTGCGAGGATATGGTCACGGGCGGCGCGGCGCAGCTCAGCGGCGGATTTCGTCATGGCGTTCATAGCCTTGCTGCCGAAAGGATGTGGCGAGCCGCATTCCAGCCCGGCAGGCCGGAAATACCGCCGCCCGGATGCGCGCCAGCGCTGGCCAGATACAGGCCCTCGATCGGCGTCGTGTAGCCGGAGGCAGCACTTGTCGGCCGGTTGATGAGCAACTGATCGGCCTGCAATTCGCCATGATGCCAATGGCCGCCCGGCAGATTGTATTCCGCTTCGATGTCGACCGGCGTCATCAGGTTGGCCGCGACGACGGACGTGCCGATGCCGGGGGCGTGGCGCTCCAGCGTCTCCAGGATGATCTTGAGGAACGCCGGCTTGCCGGTCTCCCATCCCGCCTTGAGGCGATAGGGGGCGTATTGGACGAGCGCGGAAAGCGTGCAGCCGCCCGCGGGCGCAAGCGACGGGTCGGCAAGGCTCGGCAGGGTCACTTCCATCACCGGGTCGGAGGAGAATTCGCCGTACTTCGCCGGGTTGAAGGCGCGTTCGACCTGCTCCATCGATCGTACCAGCACGATACGGCCATGGCGGCTTTCTATCGGCAGGCCCTCGAAGGTCGGGATGCGATCCAGCGCGAGATCGAGCTTTGCGACATTGCCGTAGCTGCGCACGTTCTTGACCGAGCGCACGAAACCGGTACCGCTTTCGGCGGGATCTACGAGGCTGAGGAACGTCGTCTGCGGATGGATGGCCGAGACGACGATGGGGGCGGTGATCTCCGTGCCGTCGCGGGTGACGACGCCGCTCGTCCTGCCGCGATCGGCCAGGATGCGGCCGACTGGTGTGCCGCAGCGAATGGTGACGCCGGCCTTTTCCGCGGCGCGGACAAAGGCCGGCGCGACACTTGCCATGCCGCCGGACGGCACGAACTGGCCGCCGGTCTTTCCGGCGACCTCGCCTGTGAGGCGATAATAGAGGCCGAGCAGCGAGGTCGGCGAGCGGGGGCCGAGATGGATACCGAGCGTTGCGTCGAAGGCGAGCAGGCCCTTCAACCGGTCGTCGCTCAGATATTCGTCCGACACGTCAGCGACGTTCATCAGCAGCATGCGCAGGAAATCGCGGCCTTCGCTGCGGCCCTTGCGGATCAGCCCGAAGCCGGCGGCGGCGAATGTGGAGAGGTCGCCAAGCGAGATTGCGCCGATCTGCGGCGGCGGTCGGCGCAGGAAACGCTTCAGGATGCCGGCCTGGAAGATGAGTTTTTTGCGCAGGGCAACGAATGCGGCTTCTTCCTCCGCGGAGATACCGGCGATGCTTTCGCCATAGGCGCCGTGCAGCGTGATGGCCTTGCCGGAGCCATCGAGCACCGTCGTCGGCAGCAGCGTCCCCTCGCCGCTCAGGTCGAGGCCGATATCACGGGCGACGTCCGCATCGAGCCGGTTGACCAGATGCGCAAGACCGGCGGAGCGGAAGCCGGGGGCAAATTCGTGCCCGCGCGTTGCGCCGCCGGGCGCATGCGCCGCTTCCAGCACCAGCACCTTGCGGCCGCCCTTGGCGAGGCGGGCGGCGGCGGCGAGCCCGTTGTGGCCGGCGCCGATAACGATCGCATCAAATGACGTCATGGGCTTTGCTCATCTGTTCGGGGGTGCGCTTCAGGTCACGCAGGATTTCGGCGGCGGCGTTACGGCCGGGCGCGCCCATCACCCCGCCGCCCGGATGGGTGGAGGAGCCGCACATATAGAGGCCGTGGATTGGGCTGCGGTATTGCGCATAACCTGGCACCGGGCGGTTGAAGAGAAGCTGGTCGAAGGTGAGCTCGCCTTGAAAAATGTTGCCCTCGGTGAGGCCCACTTCGTTTTCGATCTCGCGCGGCGTGCGCACTTCCATATGCACGATGCGGTCGCGGAAGCCGGGTGAATAATCGGCGATCTGGCCGATGACGGTTTCGGCGAAGGCGTCGCGGTCGGCATCCGTCCAGTCGCGGCCCTCCACCTTGGGCGGGCAATATTGCACGAAGCAGCTCATGAAATGTTTGCCGGGCGAGGCCATGGTCGGGTCGAGCGTTGTCGGGATCACCATGTCGAGGAACGGGTCGGCCGACCATCGTCCGTCCTTCCAGTCGTCATAGGCGCGCTCCATGCGCTCGATGGAATCGGTGAAATGCATGTCGCCGCGCAGGCAGGAGGAGCCCTCCGGCAAAGCAGGGAATTCCGGCAGGCTGTCGAGCGCGATGTTCACCTTGCCGGAGGAGCCGCGCATCTTGAAGTGTTTGACCCGGTGTACGAAGTCGCCGGGCAGGGCGTCCTCGTCGACGAGTTTCAGGAAGGTGCGCTTCACGTCGGCATTGGAGACGACGAGGTCGGCGCGGATTTCATCACCATTCGCCAGCACGACACCGGTGGTTCGTCCGCCGCGGGTGAGAATTTTCGACACCTCGGCATCGGTGCGGATCGTGCCGCCCACCGCTTCGAAGGAGCGGGCAAGCGCCTGTGTCACCGCGCCCATACCGCCGCGCGCATAGCCCCAGGCGCCGACGGAGCCGTCCACTTCCCCCATATAGTGATGCAGCAGCACATAGGCCGTGCCGGGCGACATGGGACCGAGCGCCGTGCCGATGATGCCGGAGAGCGCCAGATAGGCCTTGATGACGTCGGTCTCGAAATATTCGTCGAGGAAATCGGAGATCGACATGGTCCAGAAGCGCAGCGTCTCGGCCATTTCGTGCGGGCTGAACTCGCCGAATTTCTTGGCGAGGTAGAGGAATTCCGAGAGGTCGCGCGGGCGGAAGCCGAACGGGTCCGGCGCGGTGCGCATGAGCAACGGTTGGATGAAGCGGCACTGGCGCGTCACGTCGCGGGCATAGCGCTCATAGGCTTCGGCGTCGCGTTTCGAGTAGCGAGCGAATTCGCGGCGATGGCTGTCGTGGTCGCGGTACGAGGCGAGATAATCGCCGTCGCGGGTGAAGACCGCGCCGCCCTCATAGGCGATGACCTGAAGGCCGTGTTTGGGCAGTTCGAGATCGCGCATGATCTCCGGCCGGAACAGCGAACAGACATAGGAACAGTTGGAATAGAGGAAGCCGGGGGTCAGTTCGCGGCTGGTCGCGGCGCCGCCGACCCAGCCGTTCTTTTCCACCACGACGACGTTCAGGCCGGCGCGCTGCAAATAACAGGCCGTGACCAGCCCGTTGTGGCCGCCACCGACGATCAGGGCATCGTACTTTTGCATTTTTGATGTCTCCCTTGTTTCTAAAAGCTGCATCAAAAGCAAAATGTTGTCCAGATATTCTGAATGATCATTCAGCAAGTATCTTGCAATCGCCTGATTATGCGCTAGAATTTCGACCTATGGACAAGCGCGCCGGTTCTGTGGCCGCTGGAGCAGGGATTGCCATGGTGGCAACAGACGAGGACGGCGCGGCGGCAGAGCCGGAATATGACGAGGCGGCGATCCGCTTCCTCGGCGTGTTGTGGGGCGAGGGCTATCTTTCGCCCGGCGGGCCGGCAGAGGTCGATCGTGTGCTGGCAGGGGTCGATCTTGGCGGGAAGCGTGTTCTCGATTTCGGCTGCGGCGCCGGCGGCATTACGCTCCATATCGCAAAGACCTACAGGTCGGCGGACATCGTCGGCTACGATGTCGAGCAGCCGGTGATCGACCGGGCGCGGGCGGCCGCCGTTGCGGCGGGGCTTTCCTCCATCGCGCAGTTCGTGTCGAGCCCGCCCGGACGCCTGCCGTTTGCCGATGAGCAATTCGACGTCGTGTTTTCCAAGGATGCGATGATCCATGTGTCGGACAAGCAGGCGCTCTTTGCCGAACTCTTCCGTGTGTTGAAACCCGGCGGCGTCTTCGCTGCATCCGACTGGCTGATCGGCCATGACGGTGAGCCGAGCCCCGATATGAAAGATTACATCGCCGCCGAGGGCCTGAGTTTCGGCATGGCATCCTCCCGCCGTTACCTGCGGGCCATGGCGGCGGCAGGCTTTGTCGATTGCACCGCCGAGAGCCGCAACGGCTGGTATCGCGAAGTGGCGCGCGGCGAGCTGGCACGCCTGAAAGGTCCGCTCCATGACGAGGCTGTCGCGGCTGTCGGCGCGGCCTATGTGGAGAAGAACATCCGCACCTGGACCGCCATGCAGAAGGTTCTTGACAGCGGGGAGCATTGTCCCACTCATCTGCGCGCAAACAAGCCGGCCGCGGGAGAACGCCTGTGACCGTGCTCATGAAAAATCCCAAAGGCAAGGTGACGGTGAAGATGCGGGCAGGCGGGGCTGAACAGGGCTCGGGCGACGGCGAGAAGCGGGGCCGCAAGGCCTCCAAGGAAACGCGGCGGCAGCAGCTCATCGAGGCGACGATCGATTCGCTTGCCAAGCGCGGTTATTCCGACACGACGCTCGCCGACGTGGCGGATGGCGCCGGCCTGTCGCGCGGCATCGTCAACTTCCATTTCGAGAGCAAGGAAAACCTGCTCATCGCCACGCTGCAATTCATGTCGGAAGAGTATGGCGATCACTGGAATTCGGCGCTGGAGAAAGCCGGGCCAAGCGTGGCGAGCCGAATATGGGCCGTCGTGCATGCCGATTTCGACCGTAAGATCTGCACCAAGCGCAAGCTTGCCGCCTGGTGCGCCTTCTGGGGCGAGGCGAAATCGCGGCCGACCTACCAGGCGCTGTGCGGCGCGCGCGACGTCAAATACCAGGAAACCGTGATTGCGCTCTGCGCCGAACTGAAGGCGGAGGGCAACTATGCCTATGAGCCGGAGCCGATGGCGCTGTCGCTTTGCGCCATGCTGGAAGGCCTTTGGCTGCGCCTGATGATGGGTGACGGCACGACGCGGGAAAAAGCGCTGGAGGCGGCGATCGCCTTCGTCGTCGCGGTTTTCCCCAACCATCTGACTTTGCAAGGACCAAAATCACAATAGGGAACCCGAAAACGGGGAAGGAGCACGGCATGAAGACGACAAACACGGCCAGGCGGCACACCACAGCGGCATTGGCCGCCTTCCTCGCCCTCGGAACCACGCTTCCCGCCTTCGCCGCCGATACGCTCACCGTCTTCGACTGGTCCGGTTACGAGGATCCCGCTTTCCACCCCAAGTATACGGAAAAACACGGCGGCTCGCCGGACTTCTCCTTCTTCGGTGACGAGGAAGAGGCGTTCCAGAAGCTGCGGTCCGGCTTCAAGGCCGATATCGCCCATCCCTGCGCGCAGAGCATCGTGAAATGGCGCGAGGCTGGGCTGTTGGAGCCGCTGGATACGTCGAAGCTGACATCCTGGAACGACATGCTGCCCAATTTCAAGGCGATGAAGAATCTGATGACGTCGGAAGACGGCACCGCATGGTTCCTTCCTTTCGAGTGGGGTAACACGGTACTCACCTACCGCACGGATACGGTGAAGCCGGAAGAAATCGCCTCGTTGAAAGCCTTCGCCGATCCGAAGTTCAAGGACCGCGTGTCGATCGGCGACAATGTCGACGATGCCTATGCGCTGGCGGGCCTCGCCATCGGCCTCAAGGACTTGACGGCGATGACGGACGCGCAGTTCCAGGAGGCTTCCGCCTTCCTGCGCGAGGTGCACAAGAACGTGCGGCTTTACTGGACCGACAATACGGATCTCAGTCAGGCGCTCGCCAGTGGCGAAGTCGATCTCGCCTGGGCCTGGAACGAGACCGCGACCACGTTGCAGGCGGAAAGCCAGCCGGTCGCTATCAAGAAGGACACGAAGGAGGGGCTATCCACCTGGGTTTGCGGCTACTCGCGGCTCAAGGGGGCCGAAGGCAGCCCCGATCTTGCCTATGACTATCTGAACGCCGTCACCGACCCTGCCGTCGCCGCCTACATGGTCGAGAGTTGGGGATATGGCCATTCCAACGCCAAGGGCATGGCCGCCGTCGATCCGAAAATTCTCCAGGACAAGGGCTATGCGGATGTCGACGCCTTCGTCGCCAACACGCTGTTCCAGGCACCGATTCCGACCGATCTTCGGCAGAAGATGATCGCCGAGTTCGAGAAGATCAAATCGGGCTATTGAGGGCTTTTGTTCGCCCCTGCCATGGATCCATGTTTCCCGCTCGCGGAACGACCCGCGAGCGTTTTGCGTTGAGTCCGGTTCAGTATCGCGTGAGGTATTGTGTCATGGACCCGAAACGCTGGAGTAAACCGATCACCTTCGAGACGCCGAATCTTGGCCAGTACAGAACGATAGTCAGCACGCAGGAGGCGGTGCGGGCGCTGGTGAACGACTGGCCTCTCCAGAAGGGGCGGCAACTCAAGGCGGCGCGAAAGACCTGCGCAGCCGTACTTGACGGCAAGAAGCCTCCGTCCGAGGCGCGAAACGCCTTCATCGCCGCCGCCGTCGAGGCTGACGTTTTCGTGCGCGAAAAGTAGACTTTCGATTACACCCGCGAAACCGGCGGATCCTCCGCCAGAAGCACGAAGGCATCCGGATCGTAGGCGAGGCGGATTTCTGCGCCGACAGGCAGGTCGTCCGCGCCAAAATTGTTCGTCTCGACCATGGAGAGCGGCTGTTCCAGCCCATCGATGCCGACCGTCAGGTGGGTGACCTCGCCGAAATAGGCACGGTTCTCGATGCGGCCGGTGAGTTCGTGCGGAGCACGGTCGTCGTCCCAGAGGAGGCGCAGGCGTTCCGGGCGGATGCCGACGGTGACGTGGCCGCTGGCGGCGGCAAAGCCCTGCGGCTTGACGAGATTGACGGCGCCAAAGCGGGCGGCATCGACGGAGACCGCATTGGCCTGTTCGCCGAGCACCTTGGCGTTCAAAAAGTTCATGCCGCCGAGAAAGTCCGCGACCTTGCGGGTGCGCGGGCGCTGGTAGATTTCCTTGGGGCTGGCGATCTGGGCGATGCGGCCACCGAACATGACGGCGATGCGGTCGGAAAGCGCCAGGGCCTCGTACTGGTCGTGCGTGACGAGGATAAAGGTGATGCCGACGGCCTTTTGAAGCGTGCGCAGTTCCACCTGCATTTCCTCGCGCAGCTTCTTGTCGAGCGCGGAAAGCGGCTCGTCGAGCAGCAGCACCTTTGGGCGCATGACGAGGGCACGGGCGAGCGCCACGCGCTGGCGCTGGCCGCCGGAGAGTTCATGCGCCTTGCGCTGGCCGAGGCCTGACAGGCGCACCATATCGAGCGCATCGCCGACGCGCTTCTTCTCTTCCTCGGGTGAAAGCTTGAGCCGCTTCAGGCCGTAGGCGACGTTTTCCGCCACGTCGAGATGCGGGAAGATGGCGTAGCTCTGGAACACCATGTTGGTCGGCCGCTTGTTCGGCGGCAGCGCCAGCGACGGCACGCCGTCGATGTAGATTTCGCCGGCCGTCGGTGTTTCGAAGCCGGCGATCGAGCGCAGCAGTGTGGTCTTGCCGCAGCCGGACGGGCCGAGCAGCGAGAAGAACTCGCCTTCGCCGATCGACAGCGACACGTCGTCGAGCGCCATGTAGATGCCGTAGAATTTCGACACCTTTTCGATCTGGATCATCGCGCGGTCGGACATGGATGGCTCCTAGGGCAGCATGTGCGCCATCTGCGTGCGGCGTTCCGTGCGGCGGCGCAGGATTTCGGCGAGGGTCAGCATGAGGATGGAGGCGACGAGCATGATGGTGCCGAGCGCCAGCACGCCCGGCAGTTTGGCGGCAAAGCGCAGCTGGCCCCAGATGTAGACCGGCAGCGTCGGTTCGGTGCCGGAGAGGAAGAAGGCGAGGATGAATTCGTCGAGCGAGATGGTGAAGGTGACGAGCAGGCTGGAGACGATGGCGGGCGCCACCACTGGCAGCGTCACGCGCCGGAAGGTGCCGATGGCGGTTTCGCCGAGATCGTAGGAGGCTTCCTCCAGGCTGCGGTCGAAGCCCTCGAAGCCGGAGACCAGCACCGACATGGCATAGGGCACGCAGAACACCGTCTGGCCAAGGATGACGGTGAAGAGCGACAGTTCGACGCCCATTGCCAGCACGATCATCAGAAGCGAGACGGCGACGATGATTTCCGGCAGGAAAAGCGGCGCCATGATGAAGCCCGTTGCCGCGCGCTGGCCGCGAAAACGGTAACGCGTGATCGCGCGGGCAGCACAGATGCCGAGGATGGTCGACAGCAGCGAGACCGAGATGCCGACGATCAGGCTGTTCCAAGCAGCCTCCATCATCACCGAATTGCCGGCAAGCGTGCCGTACCACTTAGTCGTGAAGCCGGCGAGCGGGAAAGTGGTGGTCGCCGCGTTGTTGAAGGAGAAGACCGGCAACAGCAGGATCGGCAGGTAGAGGAACAGGAAATAGACCGCGACATAGACCGGCAGCCAGGGAATGAAGCGCAGCCGCTGCGTGAAGAGGGTCATTTGATCCTCCGCACGGTGAATTTCAGGGCGAGAACCACGGCTGCTGCTGCGAGCGACACGAGGATCATCGTGGTGACCGAGAGAGCCGCGCCCAGCGGCCAGTTCGCGCCCTTGCCGAACTGCGCCTGGATGGCGGTGGCGATCATCACGCCGTCCTTGCCGCCGACGAGGCGCGGCGTCACGTAGTCGCCGACCGTCGGGATCATCACGATCAGGAAGGCCGAGATGACGCCCGGCAGCGACAACGGCAGGGTGACGCGGAAGAAGGCGCGCACGCGGCTGTCGCCAAGGTCGCGCGCCGCTTCGATCAGGGTGCGGTCGACCTTCTGCAGAGACACATAGATCGGCAGGATGGCGAAGGCCGCCCAACTGTGCACCAGCGTGATGACGACGGCATTGGAATTGTAGAGCAGCGAGGTGACCGGCTTGTCGATGAGGCCCATCGAGATGAGGCCGGTGTTCATGACGCCGCCATAACCGAGAATGATCTTCCACGACATGACGCGCAGCAGGTAGCTCGTCCAGCAGGGCACGGTGACGAGAAAGAGCCAGAGGTTCTTGTGCACGCCGCCATGGAAGGAAATAAACCAGGCGACGGGGTAGGAGAAGACGACGGTGACGATGCTGACCGTCAAGGATATCCACAGAGAGCGGACGAAGAGGTCGCGGTAGATCGGCTCGGTGAGGGCCTGTCGGTAGTTTTCCAGCGTGAAGGTGCGGTCGATGTCGAGATAGTTCTGTGTCCAGAAACTGTAGGCGATGACGATGAGGACCGGGAGAAAAAGCAGCGCCAGCGCGTAGAGGAAGGTCGGCGATACCATGGCGAGGCCGCGGGCCTCTTCGCTCCGCATCCAGGCCCGGCGCCTGGGCGGAGAGGGCGTTTCAGCAACCGCGCCGAACGCCGCCGCCGTCATCGGGCAGAACTCCGGTCGTGGCAACATTCATAGAGTGTGAGGCTTCCCATTCCCATGTGTGCGCCTTTTCGGCTTGAGGAGGGCCGCTGTCGGGGCCTCTCGTGTTCCCTGGCAGCAACATGCGCCCAAATCCCCGTTGAAATCAAGCCCTGTTTCTGCAATATTGATTGAACGAACATTCAATATGATCGGGAAATGTAAAATCTTTCATATTGTTGATCGCAGATTTTCTTTGGTTAATAATCAATGGAGCGGGAGATGGCGGCAATTCCGAAGACGGCGAACGAAGGCATGCGTCCCGAAGAGCCGGCCGGCGACGAGGTCACCCGGCTTGCCGAGCGCCATCTGGTGCAGCCCTGGCCGGTTTCCGGCTCCATCGGTGCGGAGGCGCGTGGGCGGATCGAATCCGGGGAGGGCATCTATGTGACCGATGCTGCCGGCCGGAAACTGATCGACGGCCCTGCCGGCATGTGGTGCGTCAATGCCGGCCATCGCAACAAGGAACTGGCCGACGTCATGGCATCGCAGGCCATGGAGCTTTCCTACAATTCGCCCTGGTACACGACGAACACGCCCTCTGCGGTGCTTTCGGCGCGATTGGCGGAGCATGCACCTGACGGTGTCGATCATGTCTTCTACACGACAGGCGGTTCTTCGGCGGTTGAGACGGCGCTGCGCTTCATGCAATTCGCCAACAATGTGAAGGGGCGGCCGGAGAAGAAGCTGATCGTGTCCCGGCAGGGCGGCTATCACGGCTCGACCTATCTATCCGCCTCGCTCAACGGCCGGCCGCGCGATCATGACTGGATGGACAGCGCGTCCGACCTCGTGGTGAAGCTTTCCTGCCCGAACCCCTTCCGCCGGCCGGAGGGCATGAGCGTCGAGGCCTTCTGCGATTTCCTCGTCGAGGAGTTCCGGCAGGTCATCGAGGAGAGGGGCGCGGACAGGCTCGGCGCCTTTATCGCCGAGCCGATCATGGCTTCCGGCGGTGTCATCGTGCCGCCGCCCGGTTACCTGAAACGCATGCACGCGCTCTGCCGTGCCAACGACATCCTGTTCATCGCCGACGAGGTGGTGACGGCCTTCGGGCGGCTCGGCCATGTCTTCGCCTCGAAGGATGTGTTCGACATCGAGCCGGACATGATCACCTTCGCCAAGGGCGTCACGTCGGGTTATTTTCCGCTCGGCGGCGTGATGATCGCCGGACGGCTTTTCGAGGAGCTACGCCGCTCGAACCACTCGGAAGCCATGTTCGCGCATGGGCTCACCTATTCCAGCCATCCAGTCGGCTGCGCCGTGGCGCTGAAGAACCTCGATATTCTCGAAGGCGGGCTTCTCGAGCACACGCGGGCGGTGTCTGACCACTTCCAGAGAGGCCTGAAGGCGCTGGAGGATCTGCCGCTGGTCGGCGAGGTGCGCGGCCTCGGGCTGATGGCCTGCGTGGAATGCGTTGCCGACCGCGCCAGCAACAACCCTTTGACGCTCGACCTCGAAGTCGGCAAGCGCATCGACAAACATTGCCAGGAACTCGGCCTCCTGGTGCGCCCGCTCATTAACATGTGCGTGATGTCGCCACCGCTCACCATCTCGCTTGCACAGATCGACGACATGACGGCGATCCTGCGCCGCGGCATCGAACTCACCATGGACGACCTTGTTCGGGAAGGGCTCTGGCGGGGCTAAGTCTTTCAAAAGGCTTGTTTGGAGCGACCATTCCCCGGTCCAAACATGTTGAGGCCCGCGTAAGCGGGCCTCTTTTTATGCGCCTGTATTTACGCCGTTGGCGTGAGGCGGCCGGGCGGTCTGCGCCAGCGTGTCGCCGCAGCAAAAGCTTGCGCAGACGCGGCGCATGATGGCATTAGGGCACCATTCTTCGGAGAATGGACATGAGCAAAGACAGAACAGCAGGACGGCCGTGGAGGAGACTGGCCCTTATCGCATCGCTTTTTGCGTGGGCGCCGCTTGCCGCCGCGATACCGGCCCATGCTACGCCTGTTCTCGTCGTCGATGCCGACAGCCGTCAGGTGCTTTACCAGGAAGACGCCGGCGCGCCCTGGTATCCGGCCTCCACGACCAAGCTGATGACGGCGCTCGTCGTGTTCGAGGCGCTGAAAGCCGGTGAAGTGACCATGTCGACACCGGTAGTGATGACCCGCAATGCGACAAAGCAGGCGTTTCTGGAATCCGGCCTGACGCTTGGGCGGACGATGACGCTCGAAGACGCGCTCTATGCCGTGATCACCGCATCGGCCAATGACGTTGCCGTCGCCCTTGCCGAAGCCGTTGCGACCGACGAGGCAACCTTCGTTGCCCGGATGAACAAGACGGCGGCGCGCCTTGGCCTCACCGGCACCCATTATTCCAATCCGAACGGCCTGTTCGACAAGACGAATTATACGACCGCGCGCGATCTCGCGATCCTCGGCATGGAAGTCGATCAGGTATTTCCCGGATACCGGCGCTTCTTCCAGGCGTCTGCCGTGACGATCGATGGCAAGGAGATCAAGTCCAACAATCTGCTCCTGACCCGCTTCAGCGGCACGATCGGCATGAAGACGGGTTTCATCTGCGCGTCGGGGCGAAACATCGTCGGGCTGGCGACGCGCAACGGACGGCGCATGATGGTGGTCGTGCTTGGTGCGACGACGGAGCGCGAGCGCAACGAGCGCTCTGCACAGTATCTGACGCAGGCATTCGATGGCCGCCTGCCAACCGGTGCCGGGCCTGTCGAGGGCCTGCAGAATCAAACCGGCGTGGCGCCGGAAGACATGCGCATCCGTCTCTGCACCGACAAGAGTGCTGCCTATGAGGCCAGCCGCGATGCGCTTTATCCGATGGGCCTGCCGGGGCAGGAAACCTATCTGAAGGACCGGATAACCGAACAGGTCCACACCATCGCCACCTGGCCCACCGAGCTTCTCGAAGACGTGCCGCTGCCGAAGTCGCGGCCCTCCTAAAGCCTATCCCTGGTTTTTCAGGTCGGCATTGGTTTCCGCCATCGCCTTTTCCTCTGGCGCGTCCTTCAGAGTCGTCACCGGCAGCACCTTGCGCAGGTGATCGTGATGGGTGCGCACGCCATATTCGAGGTCGGAGAGGTAGAAGCCGGCAAAGGCGTTTGAGGTCATGGCCTCGTTCGACCAGACGGTGAGCTGCACGTCCTCGGCCTGGGTATCGCGATCGATACGGAAGGCGAGGTAGCGGGCGAGACGATGCGCACGATCCTCCGCGCGGTAGCGATAGATGCCGCCGCGCAGCATCGTCCTGCCGACAGCCACCGGGAATTCCTGGTAGAATTGCACGGTCTCCGGCGTGACCGCGATGACGCAGTTCGGGAAGAGGCCGAAATAGATCCAGGCCTTGCGCAGCTGTTCTGGCAGGTGCGTGTTCTCCGGCGATATCTTCACATAGTTGCGCACGCTCCAACGGCGACCGGCATGGGGATTGTAGGTCGCGAAGGAGCGGCAAAGTCCATTGACGAAGGGCTCGTCGTAGTAGGTGGAGCCGTAGAGGTCCTGCAAAGCCGGATGGGCCATGGCGACGTGGTAACCCTCGTTGTCGACGTCGCGCACCGACTTCCAGTTGACCGGCGTTTCCTGCGTCCAGATCGTGCCGGCCGGCGCCATCTCCTCGGAGCGGTAATGGGAAAGCTCCTGCTCGAAGGGTTTCATCAGCGCGGCGACGGAGGGCTGCGGGCCGGGCGCAAAGCGGACAAAGACAAAACCCTGCCAGATCTCGCATTCGAGCGATTTCAGCGCGAATTCATTCTTGTCGAGCGGCGGGAAGCTGCGGGGGCGGGCGGCACCGCGCAGCGTGCCGTCGAGATTGTAGACCCAGCCGTGGAAGGGACAGACCAGCGCGTTGCGGCAGGTTCCCTTGTCGTCGGCGACGAGGCGGGAGCCGCGATGGCGGCAGATATTGTGGAAGGCACGGACCTCGCCATCCTGTCCTCGTAGAATGAGCGCGCGTTCGCCGACGACATCCATGGTGAGGTAGTTGCCGGGCTCGGGAATGTCGGAGACGTGGCAGGCGATCTGCCAGTGCTCGCGGAAGACATGCTGCTTTTCGAGCTCCAGCAGGGCGGGGCTGTGATAGCACCAGCCCGGAAGTCCGCTCCTGTCCCAGTCGTTCGGAACGCTGATATCGCGGATCATCTCGTTCATGGTGCTCCCCTTATTTTGCTGAACGTTCATTCAATATAAGCACGATTTCCGTGCAAAAGGAATAGCTTGAGAAAAAACGCTGCTTCGGCAATGGTAAAACCCCGGTCGCGGGGCGACCGGGGCAGGCCGGATGTCCGGTGGAAAATCACGGCGGTGCCGGGGCTTAACGGCAGACCTTCACACGCTTGACGATGAGGTTGCCCCACCGGTCGTAGCGCTTGATCTTCTTCCAGAAGCAATGGCGGTGGTGGCCGTAATAGTGGCTGACATAGCCGCCGTGATGGCCGCCCCAGCCGTGGCCGCCACCGAAGCCGAAGTAGAAACCGCTCGCCTGAGACGGGGCTGCGAAGGATACCGCTGCGATGGTCGCGACAACGGCGGACATGAGGAATTGGCGCATTTCAGTCTCCTCTCTTCCAGTGAAGGGATGAACCATTTCATCCGTAGGATCACTGTCGCACGAGGGACTGGGCGGCGCTGTTTCGGGTGGAACAGGCCTTACCGGTCGAGTTCGGGGTAGTAGCGCTCCATATTGCTCGGCCGCAGTTTCTCGCCGATCAAACAATCGGCGTCGGTTCCGGCGGTGCGGATGAGGCGGGCGGGCGGTTCGGCGCCGGAGACTTCCAGGATCAGCTTGCGGCGGATAGCGATGGCGAAATCCTCGGGCTCCTGCACCGGCAGCACGAAGGCGCCGGGTCCGCCGATGACGCAGTTGGAATAATAATCGTCGAGCGAACCGTAGGCGGCCGAGGGGCGGATCATGATGGCGAGGCCGTTGATGATGATGCCGAGTGCGGTCGCGGCATCCCGTGCCGGTGTCACCGGCGGGCCGAAATTATTGGGGCCGTCGCCGGAAACATCGATGACGCGGCGCATGCCGGAATAGCTGTTGGCATCGAACAGTTTTGCGCCATAGGCGATGGCCCCGGAGATCGACGTGCCGCGGCGCGTGGCGATCGGGCGCGCCTCCAGCCGTGCGGCGAAGGCATTGGCCTCCTCGGGGCCGGATATGATCTGCCAGGGCAGGTGCGAACTGTCTTGAATCGTGCCCGCCCATTCGAAATAGCTGATGGCGATGCGGCCGGTCAGGCCCTCGCGCACGGCATTTACGAAATCGGGGTGGCGCAACGCGTCCACATAGCCGGCGCGCTGCACCTGCGCTTCTTCGAGGTCCATCGAGCCGGAGACGTCGACTGCCAGCACCAGTTCGACATCCACCTCCTCTCCGGAAGCAGCGGCGATCTCGGCACCCGCCGTCAGGCTCATCAGCAAGGTAAGCGTCGTCAGCATGACCATCACCCATCCGTGCACAACCCATTCCATAAGTGGTGCACGATGGACGGTTGAAAAGGGCATGCGGTCTTCAAAAATCGGTGATGTCCGGCGAATAGCGTGCGGGCCGCATCCGTTGCCTCATGACCCGCGGCTGCGGGTGTCGAACAGGACTTTCCGCTTCGGGCAGAGAACGGGTCACATGGGTTTCAAGGATATTTTCGCGCGGTTTCGCAACAGGATCTCCGGCGCGGGCGCCGTACCGGCGACACCGCTTTCCCCGGAAGAGCAATTGGTCCGCGACTACGACCTCTATCTGGTCGATCTCCATGATGAGTTGCCGAGCCTCATTCCGCAGCGGGATGGCATGCGTGCGACCTGGCGCAAGGGGGATTTCGAGGCCTACCAGCGGGCTTTCGAGGCGGCACGGGCAAGCGGTATCATCGCGGAAAACGGCAAGCCGCTCTATCTGCTCGTCAAGGACTGGTTCCTCGAGCCCTTCATGGCGCTGCCGGATGATGAGGCGGCCGCGCCGGAGCATGAAGACATGCTGAAACCGTTCCGGGATTTCTTCCATCGCAGCCCCTCGGCCTTTTCCGCCGCCACCTATGCCGATGCCCTGCGCGTCACCGCCTTCGTGCGGCGTGGCACCGGCTGGGGGCGCGATGTGCGGGCCGACCAATGGCAGGGTTATGAGGCCTTGCTGAAGGAGGCCGACGACGTGCTCGACGGCCATGCCGATCCTGAGAATTTCAGCTGGCGGATCAGCGACTATCGACGCTCGGCCAACGAGGGCGATTTCGAAACATTCAAGGCGCGCTTCGAGCAGGCCTGGCTGCTCGACCGCTACAACATAGACCTTTGCCGCTCGCATGCCCGCATGATCATGCCGCGCTGGCTCGGCCGTGACGCGCAGGATCTCGAAGATTTTGCGCGCCGCGCCGCGGAGCGAACGAAGGACCGTTTCGGCCTCGGCTTCTATGCGCTGATCCAGCAGGCGAACACCGATGTCGGCGATCATGAGCTTGCCGACACGTTGTGCGATCCCGACCTGGTCAAACAGGGTTTCGAGGACCTGCTCGACCGTTTTCCTGCACCCAGCGTAATGAACCTCTATGCCGACACGCTGGAATGGATGGGCGACACCGAAGCGCTCGCCGACCTGCTCGAAACCCGGTTTCGGGTGATGGTGCCGCAGATATGGTATGGCGAAACGCGCAGCGACCAGATGTCTTATCTCTTCGCCACGTTGCTTGAAGCGGCGGAGGTTCTGAAAGGGCGAAAGCCACGCTAGCTGCGGGCGAAGCGTCCGCTACGGCGTCGTCAATTGCCGGATCGCCATGCGCTTGTAGGCTTCGACCAGTGCATCACCCTCCGGCCGCGCGACCGAGACGGCAAGGCGCATCGTCGCTTCGCCGAGATGCATGACGAGCAGGGCCGTTGCGTCGATTTTCTGCGGATCGCCGGCCGGCTGCAGTGCCTTCAACCGATCGGCAAGCAGCGCGCCGTTGCGACGGCTTTCCTCCACCTCCATGACGCGCAATGCGCCGTCCGCCTGTACGGCGGACCAGATGTCGCGAATGACGGGTTCGCCGAGGAAGATCGCGTAGTAGGTGTCGATCAGCGCGGCGAAGGCGGTGGCGAGGTCGTCCATGCTGGTCACGGTGGCGAGGCCTTCGGCGATGCACGCGCGGCTGTCCTCGTTGCAGCGTTCGGCCAGCGCCCGCACCACGGCGCTCTTGTCCGGAAAATACTGGTAGAGCGAGCCGATCGAGATACCCGTGCGCTGGGCAAGTTCGCTCATGCGCAGCGCATCGCTGCCCGTTTCGGCAATGATCTGCGTTGCATTGGTAAGGATGGCGTCCACCCGTTCGCGGCTGCGCTTCTGGCTCGGCGCGCGGCGCATCTGTGTGTCGTTCATCGCTTTCTCCAAGGCCACTCAAATCTGCTTGACAAATACGAGGATTCCTCACATTTTGCAAACATGAGGATTACTCATGTTTTGGAGGTAAGCAAATGACACGCATTCTGGTTCTGGGTGGCGAGGGCAAGACGGGACGACCGATTGCCGAGCGGCTGCGCGAAAAGGGGCATGAGGTGCGGATGGGTTCGCGCTCGGCGGCGATCCCGTTCGATTGGCGCGACGCCTCCGGCTGGCCGGCGGTACTGGAGGGCGTCGAGGCCGTCTACATCGCCTATCAGCCGGACCTCGCCGTGCCGGGCTCGGACGACGATATTCGCCGGCTCTCTCGCCTGGCCGCGAAAGCGGGTGTCACGCGCCTCGTGCTGCTTTCCGGCCGTGGCGAGGATGCCGCGGAAGTGAGCGAGGAAGCGATGAAGGAGGCCGGCATCGCCTGGACGGTCCTGCGCGGCAGCTGGTTCTTCCAGAATTTCAGCGAAGGCCTGTTTGCTGAGCCGATCCTTGCGGGTGACCTCACGTTGCCTTCCAGCACCGTGCGCGAACCCTTTGTCGATACGCGCGACATCGCCGACGTCGCTGTGGCGGCGCTGACGGAGGAGGGGCATGCCGGCAAGACCTATGAATTGACCGGCCCGCGTCTGATGACCTTCCGTGAGGCGGTTGCCGAATTTTCTGCGGCCGGCGGGCGCGTGGTGACCTATACGCCGGTCACGATCGACGCCTATGCTGCCACGCTGCGCGAGGCCCGGATGCCGGAGGATGTCATCTGGCTCGTCACCTATCTGTTCGGCTCGGTGCTCGACGGCCGTAACGAGACGCTTACCGGTGACATCGAGCGTGTGCTCGGCCGCCCGCCGCGCGATTTTGCAGATTTCGCCCGCGACGTTGCTGAAACCCGTTTCTGGAGGACCTGATCATGGCAAGCGCCTTTCCCATCCTGACCTTTCTCGCCATCCTCGCGACGGCGCTGAATGCCGGTCTGTTCTTCATCTTCTCCGTCTGCATCATGGCTGCCTTCGCGCGCCTGACACCGGCGGAGGGGGCGGCGGCGATGAACGCCATCAATGTCGTCATTCAGAACCCCTGGTTCTTCTCTGCCTTCTTCGGCGGCGCGCTGCTGTCGCTGGTGCTGGCTGTGCTCGGCTTCATGCAGGGTGGGGCTGGCGGGCTGATGGCGGCGGCGGGCGGTATCATCTTCCTCGTCGCGGTCATCGGCGTCACGATCGTCTTCAACGTGCCGCTCAACAACGCGCTGGCCGTAGCCCCCGCCGGCAGCGCCGAACAGGCAGCCCTCTGGCAGCGCTATCTCGATGTCTGGACGATGTGGAACCATGTGCGCACGCTTGGTTCGCTCGCCGCGGTCGGGCTTTTCGCGCTGGCCTTCCGCCAGGGGCTTTGAGGCGGGCTGGCGCTATTCTGTCGGGCCTGCTAGCTCTTCTGTCAGACGAACGCCGGAGCCGACCTTGCAGGACATTACCGCCCTTTCCGCCCTTGCCCTTTCCGCCGCCATTTCCGAACGCCGGCTCGACTGCCGCAGCGTGATGGCGGCTTACCTTTCCCGCATCGCGGCGATCAATCCACAGATCAATGCCATTGTCAGCCTTCGTCCCGAAGAGGAATTGCTGGCCGAGGCGGAGGCAGCCGACCGGGCACTGGCGGCGGGGGAGTATCGCGGCTGGTTGCACGGCATGCCTTTTGCGGTGAAGGATCTCTCCGAGGCCAAGGGTATCCTCTGCTCCTTCGGCTCGGCGAACTATGCGGATTTCGTGCCGGACTATGACGACATTCATGTCGAGCGCATCCGCGCGGCGGGCGCCATCATCATCGGCAAGACCAACGCGCCGGAAATGGGCCTCGGCTCGCACAGCTACAACCCGGTCTTCGGCGTGACCCGAAATCCCTACGATACGGGCAAGAGCGCCGGTGGTTCCTCTGGTGGCGCAGCGGCAGCGCTTGCGGCACGGCTGGTGCCGGTCGCCGATGGCAGCGACATGATGGGATCGCTGCGCAATCCCGCCGGCTTCAACAATGTTGTCGGTTTCCGCCCGTCCTTCGGCCGGGTGCCATCGCTGGGCAACGAGCTTTTCCTCGGCCAGCTCGCGGTGAACGGCCCGATGGGGCGAACCGTCGCCGATGTCGCCGCATTGTTCGCGACGCAGGCGGGGCACGATCCGCGCGATCCGCTGTCGTTGACCGATGAAACGCTTTCGCTGGATGCGCATCGCGACCTTTCCGGTGTCCGCATCGGCTGGCTCGGCGATTTCGGCGGCTATCTGCCCTTCGAGCCCGGCGTGCTGGAATTGTGCCGCGCCTCGCTCGATGTCTTCCGCGGGCTCGGCTGCACGGTCGAGGAGGTTGCGCCCGGCTTCGACATGGCGCGGCTGTGGCAGACCTGGCGCACGCTTCGCCACTTCCTCGTCGCGAACGGTCAGGCGGCGGATTATGCCGATCCGGCACGGCGGGCGCGCATGAAGCCGGAGATGATCTGGGAGATCGAGAACGGCCACCAGCTTTCCGCCAAGGACGTCTATGCCGCCTCGCTGGCCCGCAGCGACTGGCACCGCTATGTCGCTGAGCTCTTCGAAACCTACGATTTCCTCATCCTGCCCTCGGCGCAGGTCTTTCCCTTTGACGCCGAGCTGGACTGGCCGAAGGCCATCGACGGGCGGGCGATGGATACCTATCACCGCTGGATGGAGGTGGTGATCGGGCCGACGCTGGCGGGACTTCCTGTCGCCGCCATGCCGGCCGGTTTCGGGACGAACGGGTTGCCGGCGGGTATCCAGATCATCGGCCGGGCACGAGCCGACCGAGACGTGCTCGCGGCGGCAGCAAGCTACGAAAGGGCGACAGACTGGCTCGCCCGGCATCCCCAATTCTAGGGAGGCGAGGCGGTCGGACACGCCAGCGCCGCATTCTCGTGACAGGCAGCCTTGCCGGATGTTGAGGACCTTCCGGCGGACTCCTTCAAAAACACGAGGCGCCGTTTAGGAATTGCTTACCATATTTCGTCATTCTTTGCTCGTTCGGCAGAGGTCCGGCGCAGGTCGCGCCACTCGCCGCCAGCGTAACGGCTCTCGGAGTGTCATCTCCGCGGCCGCGTCGAGTAACGAGTTTCGGGTAACGAGTATCATGGCGTCTGTGTACGAGTCCGCGCGTTCCGCGTCCAAATCCCGTCGGGTCCGTTCCGGGGGTATCCTTGTCAGCGCATTGCTTGCCTGCGGCGTCATCGCCGGATCCGCCTGGGCCATCGTCTCGACGCTCGGCGCGATGCAGGAAGCGGCATCCTCGCTTTCGGAAGGTAAGAAGGCGATTGCCGCTTCCCTTCACGACAAGTCCGTGGTGACGGCGAGGGAGCGTGTCGAGCGCACCATCAAGATCGCGAAATTCTCCCGGCTCTCCCAGCCTTCGGAAAGCGAACGCCGCCAGAAGCAGCTGACAGCCGAAGCGGTCCAGATCGCGCACCAGCGCCGGATTTCCATCCAGCTCGCCTCCGCCGTCAAGCGGGAGAAGGCCAAGGCGGCCCTCATCGAGGCTGCCGTTGCGCGTGCCGAGCGCTCCGTCGAGCAGGAAAAGGCGATTACCGGCCAGCCCACCATGGTGACGGCGTTGCTTCCCGACGAATCCGCTCGCAAGGAAATCCAGCCCTTCGGCCTCGTCATGCAGAAGCCGGAGACGGAAGAGGAGAGTATCCTCAGCGAAATCCCCTTGCCGGAAGCCAAGCCTGCGCTTGAGACCGTCACCATCGAGCGCAAGCCGGTGGAAGAGAAGCCGGTCGCCCGTACCAAGCGCGACAAGCAGGACGACAAGGAAGACGTCGCCATTGCGAAGCCCGAGCGCTCACTTTTCAACGATTTCTTCAAGAGCAAGGGCAGCGCAACGGGTTGGCCGGGCAAGGGCACGAAGGTGGCGATCTACGACGTCTCCAATGCGACCGTCTACATGCCCGACGGCACGAAGCTGCGCGCCCATTCCGGCATCGGCAAGATGCGCGACAATCCGGACTATGAGCACGTCAAGATGACGGGCCCGA
The DNA here is from genome assembly GCF_009827055.1 of Shinella kummerowiae. Taxonomy (GTDB): domain Bacteria; phylum Pseudomonadota; class Alphaproteobacteria; order Rhizobiales; family Rhizobiaceae; genus Shinella; species Shinella kummerowiae. The sequence continues at coordinate 331,390 of NZ_WUMK01000001.1, read as the reverse complement.
CGCCGGCCGGCATCTACCGCCTGAAAATGCGCGAACGGCGCTTCCACGGCGTCGAGGCGATCCGCATGACGTCGATCGACGGCCGCGACCCGAAGAACCGCACGGGGCTTTTGACGCACACCAATCTGCTGCGTGGCCAGAAGGGCTCGCACGGCTGCGTCGCCTTCCAGAACTACGAACCGTTCCTGAACGCCTTCAAGCGTGGCCACATCACCATGATGGTCGTGGTGCCGGAACTGCCGTCGTCGCGTACACGGCTCGCGGCCCTCTACCGCAAGGCCGGCGCCTGACGGCGTCGGGTGGGCGTTGGCGCTATCGTCTGCTGGCCAGTGGCCTCGGCGCGACGCACACATCCCCGTAGGCGATGACCTTTCCGGTTCGCCTCGCATAGATGTCACACAAGAGAATGTGCTGGTAGGCGTAACGCTGGTCGTTATAGGCGGCCTTGATCTCGCACTTTGCGGTCTTCGCCATGCAATCGAGCGGCGCACGTAGCAAACCGAGCGCCATGCCGATAATCCCGTGCTGGGCGATCGGGCGGCCACCCTTGAGTTCGTACGGATTTATCCCGTAGGTGGCGAGATTGGCATTGTTGACGTGGGAGGCCCGCGATTTTCCCATGAACGCGCGCAGGCGCGAGAGAATCTCGTGTTTGTCGTAAATTTCCACCACGGTCGTCCCGGTGAAGCCCCGGCAGGACCTGTCGCCCTCGACGAATGAACTGTCGAACACCACGGCCGACACCCGATCGAAGCATTTCGCGAGTTGTATGGAGAGGCCACCGCCAAGCGAGTGGCCGGTTGCGACATAGACGACCTTCCCGCGGCCGAAGGTTTTTTCAGCGAACGCACGCACGTTCGCGAACTGCGTTTTTATTGCGCGATACTGATTGGGTACGGGCAGAGCGCGCGTGATCAGATAGGCATTGGAGAACGCATCGCGTAGAGACGGTCCGTCCGTGCCGCGCACCGCGACGATGACGAATGTGCAGCGGCGCGTTTTCTTGTAATAGGTGTCGAACACCAGTCCCGTCAGCCCGTCGTTGAACCGGTGGCTTCCTGCGTTCCAGTGCAATCTGTGCCAGCCGATGCGCTTAAGCTTGTCGGCGGGGAGGAACGACAATTGCTTTTCGTAGTCCATATAAGCGTCGAAACTTGCCGCCGCGAACGGGCCGAACGCTGTTGCGACAAGATTGGCGTTGAAACCCCATTTTCCGTCATACACATCGTCGACGGGTATGATGGGGCGCTTGCAGCTTTCGAGTTGCCGGATGTTCGCCGCCGCGATCCCGGGCAGGACGAGAATGACAATGGCAAGGATGAGAATTTCCAGAAACCGAACCATCGTGCCCCCCCGATCCTTTGGTCAGTATCCGGTATGAAAGGCGGACTTGTCGGCTTCGTCAATCTCATAAGTTGTGCTTTTGGCTTCTCCCACAGCCTGCGCAGGCTCCTGATCGGCATGTATGCGGATTTTTCTGGAATGTCGTTTGAAAGAATAGCTTGGTTTAGAAATCTCTAAGAAATTTGGGGAAAATTTTGCCAACGCCTTCCAGTGTGCTTGAAAAGCCGCCTTTATGTTGGGGATTTCTGTGACCGCTTTCGATTTTGGAATGGATGCCCGTGCCGTGCTTGCCGCGATGAACCGCTCGCAGGCGATCATCGAATTCGACCTGACAGGCAAGATCCTGCATGCCAACGAGAATTTTCTGCAGGCCGTCGGCTACCAGCTGGGGGAGATTGTTGGCCAGCACCATCGCATCTTCGTTGAACCTGCAGAAGCAGGCTCTGCAAACTATGCGGCTTTCTGGGCTCGTCTTGCCGAAGGCCACTTCGACCAGCGCCAGTACAAGCGTATCGCCAAGGGCGGCCGTGAGATCTGGATCGAGGCGTCCTACAATCCCGTCTTCCGTGGCAGGAAGCCCTACAAGATCGTGAAATTCGCAACCGATATCACCGCTGTGAAACAGAAGGTGCTGGAGGACGAGGGCAAGCTCACCGCACTTGGTCGCGCGCAGGCGACTATCGAGTTCACGCCGAAAGGCGACATCCTGACGGCGAACGAAAACTTCCTCTCTGCGCTCGGCTACGACCTGTCCGAGATCGTCGGCCGTCACCATTCGCTGTTCTGCGCGCCGGACTACGTGGCGAGTGCGGAATACAAGCGCTTCTGGCAGCAACTGGCCGAAGGCCACTTTGTTTCCGACCAGTTCACCCGCATCGCCAAGGGTGGCGGCAAGGTCCACATCCAGGCCTCCTACAATCCGATCTTCGATGCCAACGGCAAGGTGTTCAAGGTGGTGAAGTTCGCCACCGACATGACGCAGCGCGTGCGGGCGATCGAGGAGATCGGCGCGGGCCTCGGCCGGCTTGCCGAATGCAATATCCGCATGACGATCGATAACCAGTTCGTGCCCGAATTCGAACCGCTGCGCCGCGACTTCAACAACTCGATCGGCGCCTTCCAGGAAACCCTGTCGCAGGTGCTCGACCAGACGCATATGCAAAACCGCAGCGGCCAGGAGATGCGCAAGGCAGCGGAAGATCTTTCCGAGCGAACCCGCCGGCAGGCTGTCGCGCTGGAAGAAACGGCTGCGGCGCTGACGCAGGCGACCGTCGCCGTGCGCTCCTCGACCGATCGCACACGGGAAACCCGCAAGCTCGTGCAGGATGCCCGTGCCTCTGCCAACACCTCTGCCAATGTCGTGAACGACACGGTGAGTGCCATGCAGCGGATCGAGTCGGCCTCAAGCGAGATCAGCCAGATCATCGGCGTCATCGACGAAATCGCCTTCCAGACCAACCTCTTGGCGCTCAATGCCGGCGTCGAGGCGGCACGAGCGGGCGAGGCGGGGCGTGGCTTTGCTGTCGTGGCTCAGGAGGTGCGCGAGCTTGCGCAGCGCTCGGCCAAGGCCGCGCGCGAGATCAAGACGCTGATCACCAATTCCAGCGCCGAGGTACAGGACGGTGTGCGCCTTGTCGGCGAGACCGGTCGAGCATTGCGTGAAATTGGCAGTTTCGTCGAAGAGATCGACCACAATGTCGACGCCATTGCGACGTCTGCTGCCGAGCAGGCGAGTGGCCTGGAGGAAATCAGTGCTGCCGTGAGCGACGTGGATCGCATCACGCAGGAAAACGCTGCCATGGTGGAGCACACCACGACCACCAGCCAGTCGCTTGCCGAAGGCGCGATAACGCTGAGCGAGCTGGTGAACCGCTTCCAGCTCAACCGCCGCGCCCTTCGTCGTGATGGAAGCGAAATCTGGACGCCGGAGGAACGCGCCGTCCGTCTCGGCGGGATGCGCAAGGCATCCTGAGACCCTTGATGACGACGGGGCCGCTTTCGCGGTCCCGTCAGACCTTTTCGACGAAGCCGTCCAGCACGCGCTTTTGGCCGGCGCGGTCGAAATCGATCGTCAGCTTGTTGCCCTCGATCGACGCCACATTGCCATTGCCGAACTTGGTGTGAAAGACGCGGTCGCCGATGGAGAATCTCGACGGCTCGGTCGTGGTTGATTTTGCCACCAGCTCGCCATCGATGGTGCGCGAACGCGGCCCGGACTCACCATAGCCGATGCGTTCCACCGCATGGCCGGAGCGGGAGCCCCAGTTGTCGCGGGTCGCATCCGTGCGGTTCGTCTGGGCACGACGCCAGCCAGGCGTCGAATAGCTGTTCTGGAACGGCTCCTGCTTGTCGAAGCGCGATTGACCATAGCCGCCACGGCCGTAACCACCGTAGGATTGCTCGACCTCGGCCACTTCGACATGCGCTTCCGGCAATTCGTCGAGGAAGCGCGATGGCAGCGTCGATTGCCAGAGGCCGTGGATGCGGCGGTTCGAGACGAACCAGATGTGGCAGCGCCGTTTGGCGCGGGTGATGCCGACATAGGCGAGGCGGCGTTCCTCTTCGAGACCGGAGCGGCCGCCCTCGTCAAGCGCGCGCTGGTGCGGGAACAGGCCTTCCTCCCAGCCGGGCAGGAAGACCGTTTCGAATTCGAGACCCTTGGCCGAGTGCAGCGTCATGATCGACACGGCATCGAGGTCTGCGTTCTGCTCGGCATCCATGACGAGCGACACGTGATCCAGGAAGCCGCGCAGCGACTCGAAGGCCTCCATCGAGCGGATGAGTTCTTTCAGGTTTTCAAGGCGTCCCGGGGCTTCGGCCGATTTGTCCGCCTGCCACATGGCGGTGTAGCCGCTCTCGTCGAGAATCTGCTCGGCAAGCTCGGTATGCGGCATGGTTTCCAGAAGCGATTGCCAGCGGCGGAAATCGGTGACGACGTCGAACAGCGCCTTGCGCGCCTTCGGCTTCAACTCGTCGGTCTCGATGATATCGGCGGCGGCGGCCAGCATCGGTATGTCGCGGGCGCGGGCATAGTCGTGCAGATTGCGGATCGTCGTGTCGCCCAGGCCGCGTTTCGGCGTGTTGACGATACGCTCGAAGGCGAGGTCGTCGGCCGGCTGGCTGACAAGGCGCAGATAGGCCATGGCATCGCGGATTTCGAGCCGCTCATAGAAGCGCGGACCGCCGATGACGCGGTAATTCAGGCCGAGCGTGACGAAGCGGTCTTCGAACTCGCGCATCTGGAAGGAGGCGCGCACCAGGATCGCCATGTCGTTGAGCTTGTGTTTCTGGCGCTGGAGCTGCTCGATTTCCTCGCCGACGGCGCGGGCTTCTTCTTCGGAATCCCAGGCCGCATGCACCACGACCTTGTCGTCATCCGGATCGTGGCGGTCGGTGAAGAGCGTCTTGCCGAGACGATCCTCGTTGTGCGCGATCAGGTGGCCGGCGGTGCCGAGAATATGGGCGGTCGAGCGGTAGTTGCGCTCGAGCTTGACGACTTTCGCGCCCGGAAAATCCTTCTCGAAACGCAGGATGTTGTCCACTTCCGCGCCGCGCCAGCCATAGATCGACTGGTCGTCGTCACCGACGCAGCAGACGTTCTGCGGCGTGCCCTTGGGGCGTTGCGCCAGGAGGCGCAGCCACATGTACTGGGCGGTGTTGGTGTCCTGGTATTCGTCGACGAGGATATAGCGGAATTTCTGGTGATATTCGGCCAGCACGTCCGGATTGGCGCGGAGCAGGCGGATCGGATGCAGGAGCAGGTCGCCGAAGTCGCAGGCGTTCAGGGTCTTCAGGCGATTCTGGTAGGCGCTGTAGAGTTCGCGGCCCTTGCCATTGGCGAAGGCGCGGGCGTCACCCTCCGGGATCTGCGCCGGGTCGAGGCCCTTGTTCTTCCAGCCGTCGATCATGCCGGCGAACTGTTTTGCCGGCCAGCGCTTGTCGTCGATGCCTTCGGCCTGGAGGATCTGCTTGATCAGGCGCACCACGTCATCGGTGTCGAGGATCGAGAAATCCGAGCGCAGGCCGACAAGTTCGGCATGACGGCGCAACAGCTTCACGCCGATGGAGTGGAACGTGCCGAGCCAGGGCATGCCCTCGACGGCGCCGCCGACGAGGAGGCCGATGCGCTCCTTCATCTCGCGCGCGGCCTTGTTGGTGAAGGTCACGGCAAGCAACTGGCTGGGGAAAGCGCGGCCGGTGGCGAGAATATGGGCGATACGCGTCGTCAGCACGCGCGTTTTGCCCGTACCGGCGCCGGCGAGCACCAGAACGGGGCCGTCGACCGTCTCCACCGCTTCGCGCTGCTCCGGATTGAGGCCGGAAAGATAGTCCGGCGCCCGGCCGGAATCCCGTGCCGCCATCGCGCGCGCAGCAATGCCGCCACCGGCCGGTTTCGCCGGCGCTGCGGGTTTCCTGGCGAGCTGCGGGTCTTCGTCGAAGAAGGGAATGTCGTCGTAACCGCTGATCATGCGGCTCAATGTAGTGATTCGGGCTCGAAAGACCAGTTTTCTGTTCTGCTTTTATTCCCTACGAGGAAAGGAAACCCCGAAAGAATGTGGAAAGCGACGCCCGTTCAGGCCTTTGCACGGTCGGCATCGAAGACATTGTCCACGGGCAGTTGAAGGGCCGTCGCAAGCTGGTTCGTCTTGCCGGCGAGCGAGACGACGGCGAGCAGTTCGGCGTACTGCGCATCCGTCATGCCCTTCGCCTTGGCGGCGGCGGTGTGGGAGTGGACGCAATAGCTGCAGCCGTTTGTCACCGAGACGGCGATGTAGAGCATTTCCTTGACCAGCGGATCGAGTGTGGACGGTGTTGCCATGACAGCCTTCACCTCGGCCCAGGTGCGCTCCAGAAGCGCCGGATCGAAGGCGAGGTAGCGCCACATATTGTTGACGAAATCCGACTTGCGGGTGGTGCGGATGTCGTCGAACACCGCCTTGACGCGCGGATCTGCTTCGAGGTCTTCGGCGGGCTTGACGGTGCTCATGGTTTCTCCTGGAGGAAAGGCCGGCGGAAAATCCGCCGGCCGATGTCGTTTAGACCAGCGCGATGACGCGGGACGGGCCGCCCGTGCCGCCCCGCACCTTCGGTGCGCCGACGATGAGTGTCGCGCCCTTGGCCGGGAGCTCATCCAGATTGGCGGCAGCTTCAAGTCCCCAATGACCGGAGGCAAGCCAGGCATAGTGCGTGGCGAAGTCCGGCGAGATGCCGTAGTCGAGCGACAGCGTATCGACGGCGATGCCAACGGCGCTCGAGTTTTCCGCCAGATACTGCACGGCTTCGACATGGAAGCCCGGAAAGTGCATCTTGCCCTCGGCGTCGGCATTGCGGAATTTGTCCGTGCCGAGGTGCTTGCCCCAGCCGGAGAGGAGCGCCACGCAGGCCTTTTCCGGCAGGTCGCCATTGGCGGAAATCCACGCCTTGATGTCATCCGGCGTCAGCTGCGCATCCGGATCGGCATCGGCCTTCGCGCGGATGTCTATGATGGCGAGCGGCACGACGAGGTCGGAGACCGGGATTTCGGCAACCGACTTGCCGTCTTCGGAAAAGTGCAGCGGCGCATCGAGATGCGTGCCGGTGTGTTCGTTGACGCGCAGTTCGAACAGATTGAACTTGTGGTCCTTGTAATTGAACTTCTGCTCGCGCCAGAACTGCTGCTGTCCGAAAAAGGTCGGAAATTCTTCGTAGAGTTCGTGTGTGAGGTCTGTCGCCTTCGTGGGCGCCTGAGCCAAGGCCGGGCTTAGTGCACCCGAACTTGCGGCGGCAACGGTTGCAGCCCCCGCGGCGGCGGCGCGGAAAAAGCTTCTTCTCGAAAGCATGCGGTTCTTGACGGATTCGATGACGCAGACGTCACACATGGATTTCCCCCTGTCGGTCAATGCGTTGATGAAAGAATACTGAAATAGGCTTGGCCACGCGGGCCATGGAAACGGTACCACAAGCGCAGGGATGGTCCAGTCACGACCATGCTCGCGAAAGGAGCGGGAAGAGAAGATTTCTCCACGTTTTCTTACATTTCGGTAACAGAGCGGCCCGCCAATCTTACATTTCGGTAATGATCCGATTCTTTCATTGCCGGTTCATTTCCAAAGCAGGATACTTGCTCTATGCCGCATCTCGACAGGTGTCGGTTCGCTTTCATCGGAGAAAGATTGCATGCGGGTTTGGAAACAGCTCCTCATAAGCCTTGGCGTTATTTCGGCCGGGGTTTTGCTCTGGGGCCGCTTCGTGCCTGGGGCAAACGACATGCTCAAGGCCGCAGGCCTGCCGGGCACGCTCGTTGCCGCGATCGCTCCTGCGAGCGAGGGGCAGGCGGAAGGTGGACAACAGGGCGGTCGGCGCGGCGGCTTTGGTGGCGGGCCGGTGCTCGTTGCCACGAAACCTGTCGCCATGGCCGTGGTCAACGACCGGCTCAACGCGATTGGCAATGGTGAGGCGATCCGCACCGTCACGGTGACGCCCTATGCGACCGGCAACCTGACGGACGTGCTGGTCAAATCCGGCGACCGTGTTGAGCAGGGGCAGGTCATCGCCCGTCTCGACAGCGACGAACAGCGCATCGCCGCCGACCAGGCGCGCGTGGCGCGCGAGAGCGCGGATCAGAAGCTGAAGCGCATCCAGAACCTCAAGTCCTCCATGAGTGTTGCGGAGTTGCAGGATGCCGAAACCGCGTTGAAGGCGGCCGAACTGGTGCTGCAGAATGCCGAACTGACGCTGCGCCGGCGCGATATCATCGCGCCCTATGGCGGCGTGGTCGGCATCATCTCGGTCAATTCCGGGGATTATGTCACGACGTCGAGCCCGATTGCCGTCATCGACGACCGTTCGGAGATCCTCGTCGATTTCTGGGTGCCGGAGCGTTTCGCAACGAGCGTGCGTGTCGGCGGCGATGTCACCGCGACAGCCGTCGCGCGGCCGGGCGAAACCTTCACGGGCGAAGTGCAGGCGATCGACAACCGCATCGACCAGGAAAGCCGGACCCTGCGCGTGCGCGCCCGCATCGACAATCCCGACGATGTGCTGCGTGCCGGCATGTCCTTCCAGGTCAACATGCTCTTCGCCGGCGATTTTTATCCGAGCGTCGATCCGCTCGCGGTTCAGTGGAGTTCGGACGGTTCCTACATCTGGCGCGTGAATGGCGAGAAGGTCGAGCGCGTGCCGGTCCATATCGTCCAGCGCAATCCGGACAAGGTCTTGGTCAAGGCTGCGCTTGCCGAGGGTGACGCGGTCGTGACCGAAGGCGTGCAGACGCTGCGGCCCGGTGGCGCGGTGCGCACCGCCGAGCAGCAGGACCGGCAGGCGACGTCCGCCGTGGCGGAGGGCTCGTAATGTCGGGGGACGCGAACGGGCTCGACACCTCCGGCAAGGCAGGCTTCACCGCGCTTTTCATCCGTCGGCCGATTTTCGCGCTCGTGCTCAACACGCTGATCGTCGTCGCCGGGCTTGCCGCCTTCAACGGCGTCGAAATCCGTGAACTTCCTTCCGTCGACCAGCCGGTGATCAGCGTGTCCACGGAATTCGAGGGCGCTTCGCCCGAGACGGTCGACCGCGAGCTGACGGATATCGTCGAGGGCGCCGTCTCGCGCGTGCAGGGCATCAAGGACATTTCCTCGCAGTCCTCCTTCGGCCGCAGCCGCGTTACCCTGCAATTTTCCGATACGACGGATGTCAACCAGGCGGCGAACGACGTGCGCGATGCGCTTGGCCGCGTGGCCAACCAGCTCCCGGACGGCGCCGAGGAGCCGCGCGTCGTCAAGGCGGATGCGGACAGCCAGCCGATCATGCGCCTGGCGCTGACTTCTGACAGCCAGTCGCTGGAAGACCTGACGCTGCTTGCCGAAAACGAGATCACCGACAGGCTCGCCTCCGTCGAGGGCGTCGCCGACGTTGTCGTCTATGGCGACCAAGAGAAGATTTTCCGCATCGACGTCGACCAGTCGAAGCTGGCGGCGCGCGGTATCACGGTGGCGGACCTGCGCAACGCGCTGGCGACCGCATCCTTTGACGTGCCCGCCGGTTCGCTGAAGAGCCAGAGCCAGGATATCACGGTGCGGGCGACGGCCGACCTCACCACGCCGGCCGACTTTGAAAACCTGATGATCAAGAACCGGGTGCGTCTCGGCGATATCGCTATGGTGACGCTCGGGCCGGACGAAGGCTCCACCGCGTTGCGGTCGAACGGGCGGCAGGGCATCGGGCTCGGCATCATCCGTCAGGCGCAATCGAACACGCTTGATATTTCCACCGGCGTGAAACAGATGGTGGCGCAGTTCGGCACCATCCTGCCGGAAGGCACCGAGATCAAGATCACCAGCGACGACGCCGTCTTCATCGAGGGCGCGATCCACGAAGTCGAGATCGCGCTGGTCGTTGCCGTGCTGATCGTGACGCTTGTCATCTATCTCTTCCTGCTCGACTGGCGGGCGACGCTGATCCCGACGATCAGCATGCCGATCGCGCTGATCGGGACGATCGCCGCGATTTACATGGCCGGCTTCTCCGTCAACATCCTGACGCTTCTCGCCATCGTTCTCGCGACCGGCCTGGTGGTGGACGACGCGATCGTGGTCCTGGAAAACATCGTGCGGCGGCGGGCCGAGGGCCTGAAACCGCGCGCGGCGGCGATCCTCGGCACGCTCGAAGTGTTCTTCGCCGTGATTGCGACGACGGCGACGCTGGCCGCCGTCTTCATCCCGCTCTCCTTCCTGCCGGGTCAGGCAGGGCGGCTCTTCCGCGAGTTCGGCTTCGTGCTGGCCTTCGCCATTCTGCTCTCCTCGTTCGTCGCGCTGACACTGTGCCCGATGCTCGCCTCCCGCATGCTGACGAAGGACGTGAAGCACGATCACACGGGCGTGCTCGCCCGCATCGGGGGCGCGGCGTCGCGTTTCTATCGCTCGACGCTGAGCGCCTGCCTTGGCGCGCCCTTCATCGTCTTCATCGTGGCGCTGCTGTTCACCGCGGCTGGCGCGACCTCCTTCTTCACCATCAAGTCCGAACTGACGCCGAGCGAGGACCGGTCGATGGTGATGCTGCGCGTGAACGCTCCGCAGGGTGTGTCGCTCGAATACGCGCAGGACCAGATGAAAGTGATCGAGAACAAGCTCCGCCCGCTCTACGACAGCGGCGAGATCGTCAACGTCTTCTCGATTTCCGGCCAGGGCGGATCCTCCAACAGCGGCTTCATGGTGCTGACGCTGGCGCCCTGGAGCGAGCGCGAACGTGCCCAGCAGCAGATCGTGCAGGATATCAACCAGGCGGTCGCGACAGTGCCTTCGGTGCGCACCTTCGCCATGCAGCCGAACAGCCTCGGCATCCGCGGCGCCGGCAACGGCCTCCAGGTCGCGCTGGTCGGCAACGACTATACCAAGCTTGGCAATGCGGCGGCCGAACTCGTGCGCAAGATCGAGGATAGCGGCCGCTTCCAGAACGTGCGCCTGAATTATGAAGCCAACCAGGCGCAACTGTCCGTGACGATCGATCGCGAACGCGCCGCCGATCTCGGCATCGACATTACCGGTCTTTCCACCGCCTTGCAGGCGATGCTGGAAGGCACGAGCGTCGTTGATATCTATGTTGAAGGGCAGGCATACCCCGTCAAACTCTCCTCGACGACCCAGCCGATCAACGATCCGACGGATCTGGAAAACATTTTCCTGAAGACCGGCGACGGCAAGATCGTGCCGATGTCCTCCATCGCCTCGCTGGAAGAGAAGGCCGTCGCGCCGCAGCTTTCGCGTGAACAGCAATTGCGTGCCGTCTCGCTGTCGGCCGGCCTCAAGGATGGCCTGGCACTTGGCGATGCGCTGGCAATGGTGCAGGAGATGGCCGAACCGCTGCTGCCGGAAGGTTCGCGCATCATGCCGATGGCGGAAGCGGCAACGCTGCAGGAAAATTCGAGCGGCCTTGCCGTCACCTTCGGTTTTGCTCTCGTCATCATCTTCCTCGTGCTGGCCGCACAGTTCGAGAGTTTCGTCAGCGCCATCATCATCATGGTGACAGTGCCGCTCGGGCTTGCCTGCGCCGTCTTCGCGATGATCCTGACGGGAACGACGCTCAACATCTACAGCCAGATCGGGCTCGTCCTGCTCGTCGGCATCATGGCGAAGAACGGCATCCTGATCGTCGAATTCGCCAACCAGCTGCGCGACCGCGGACAGGATATCCGCAGCGCCATCGAAAATGCCTCGAACATCCGTCTGCGCCCGGTCATGATGACGATGATCGCCACCGTCGTCGGTGCCGTGCCGCTGGTGCTGGCAAGCGGGGCGGGTGCGGAGGCGCGTGTCTCGCTCGGATGGGTGCTCGTCGGCGGTCTCGGCCTTGCGACGGTCGTCACGCTCTACCTCACACCGGTTGCTTATCTGGTGATCGCCCGCTTTACGAGCCCGCATGCCGACGAGGAACGGCGCCTTGCCGCCGAGCTGCAACACGCCGAAACCCTTGCCAAGCGCGGCGACGACGCCCTGCCGCAGCCGGCAGAGTGACGGCCGGCAAGGTGCGGCGGAAATTCGGGTGATCGGATATTGCTGCTGGACAGCCGGGCGCCAATTTGCTGAGTAAACCCCACAGGCAGTGAGGGTAAGACGATGGCATTGGCGGACATCAGGCGTGGCGCGCGCAACGAGCAGGGCATCACCGAGATATTGCCGCGGCTGGCCGAGCGTTTCGGCCCGCGGTTCCAGACCGGCGAGGCGATCCGCACCCAGCATGCGCACACGACCACCTATATCCCCGCCCAGCTTCCCGACGGTGTCGTCTTCGTCGAGACTGCCGACGAGGTGAAGGCGATCGTCGGCCTCTGCGCAGAGCTGAAGGTCCCGGTCATTCCGTTCGGCACCGGTTCCTCGCTGGAGGGGCAGGTGAACGCGCCGCAGGGTGGCATTTCCATCGATTTCAGCAATATGAAGCGTGTGCTGGAGGTGAATGCCGAGGATCTCGATTGCACGGTCGAGCCGGGCATCACCCGCGAGGAGCTGAATACCTACCTTCGCGATACAGGCCTCTTCTTTCCGATCGATCCAGGCGCCAACGCCTCGATCGGCGGCATGACCTCCACGCGTGCCTCCGGCACGAATGCCGTGCGCTACGGCACGATGAAGGACAACGTGCTGGCCGTGACCGCCGTCACGGCGACCGGCGAGGAGATCCGCACCGCCCGCCGGGCGCGCAAGTCATCGGCGGGGTATGACCTGACACGCCTCTTTGTCGGCGCCGAGGGCACGCTCGGGGTTTTGACCTCCGTCACGCTGCGCCTTCAGGGCATTCCTTCGGTGATCGCTGGCGGCATTTGCGGTTTTCCGACTTTGAAGGATGCCTGCGATGCCGTGATCATGACGATCCAACTCGGTATCCCGGTCGCGCGGATCGAACTGGTCAACACGTTGCAGATCAAGGCCTGCAACGCCTATTCGGGCCTCACGCTTCCCGAGCAGCCGACGCTCTTCGTCGAGTTCCACGGCAATGATGAGAGTGTGCATCTGCAATCGAATGAGTTCGGGGAGATTGCCGCCGAGTGCGGCGGTGGCCCGTTCCAGTGGAGCGCGGACGCGGAGGAGCGCGCAAAGCTCTGGAAGGCTAGGCACAATGTCTACTGGTCGGCCAAGGCGCTTCGCCCCGGTTATGCGGCGATCGCGACAGATGTCTGCGTGCCGATCTCACGGCTCGCTGATTGCGTGGCGCAAACCGAAGCCGATATCGAGGAGCATGGGCTCCTGGCGCCGATCGTCGGACATGCCGGCGACGGCAATTTCCATGTCAGCCTCGTCTTCGACGACAAGGACCCGACCCATGTGGCGCAGGTCGAGGCGTTCGTCGGCCGGCTCAATGCCCGAGCGCTGGCCATGGACGGCACCTGCACCGGCGAACATGGCGTAGGGCAGGGCAAACAAGCCTTCCTGCCGGGCGAGCTTGGCGGCTCGGTGCTGCTGATGCGGCAGATCAAACAGGCGCTCGATCCGGACAACATTCTCAACCCGGGCAAGATTTTTTCGACCCTCTAGCGGATGTTCGCGTTATCCTGACGGAACGAAACGGAATTCAAGGCAGGCTGCGTGCTATCTAGGATCATGCTCTTCGTTGGCGGCTTGGTGGTCGTGGCGCTCTTTGCGGCGCTGCTTGCGCCGCTTTTCGTCGACTGGACCAGCTTTCGGCAGGATTTCGAACGCGAGGCGAGCCAGATCATGGGGCGTGCCGTCACCGTGCATGGCAGCGTCGACGCGCGGCTGATCCCGTTTCCCTCGGTGACGCTCAACGACGTGCGTGTCGGCGCCCCAGAAGAGGGCAAGCCGTTGGTCGAAATCGCGCGCTTTTCCATGGATGCGGAACTGGCGCCGTTCCTGTCTGGCGAGGCTCTGATCTTCGACATGCGCATCGAGGGGCCGAAGGCGCGTATCAAACTCTTCCAGGACGGCACGCTGGACTGGGCGCGTGGCCGGAAATCCGACATCCCGGCCCGTACCGTCGTCCTCGAAAATGTCGCGATCAGCGGCGGTGAGATAGAGTTCATCGACGAACAGACGGGCCGTACGCGCCATGTTACCGGGCTCGATGCACAGGTTTCGGCCAAGTCGCTCGGCGGCCCGTGGCGCATCGATGGTCGCGCGGCGCTCGATGGCGAAAGCGGCGCTTTCCAGCTTTCGAGCGGACAGTTGGAGAACGGGGCGCTCTCGCTGCGCGCCCGCGTCGTGCCCGACCGGCTTTCCTTCACCGCCGATCTCGACGGGGCGGTGAAGGTGGTCGATTTCCGTCCGCTCTATGACGGCGCTTTCACCCTGTCGGAAAAGCCGCGGCCGAAGGGCGAGGGGGCGGCTGATCCGATCCGCGTTGCCGGCAAGTTCGAACTCTCCAACGAGCGGATCCGCATCCCCGAATATCGCCTGGAAGCCGGGCCGCGGGAGGATCCCTATGTCGTCACCGGCGAGGCGACGCTCGATACCGGGCGCGCGCCGGAATTCCTGCTGATCGCCGATGGCCAGCAGATCGACGTCAGCCGCATCGGCAATAGCGGCGAGGCGGGCAAGACCGGCCGCAATCCGCAGGTCACCGTGCGCCAGCGGCTCCAGGCGCTGCTCGCCATTGCCGCCGATATCCCCGTCCCGCAGGTGCCGGGTCGCGCGAGCCTCTTCCTGCCCGCCGTGGTGGTGGGTGATACGACGGTGCGGGAAGTGCGTCTCGACGTGAAGCCGGATGGAGATGGCTGGCAAATCGACCGAGCGGATGCGCTTCTGCCCGGGCGCACCGCACTTGAAGCCAAGGGCCGGCTGAAGCTCAGGGAAAACCGAGGCTTCGTCGGCGATCTCCTGGTTGCCTCAAACCAGCCGTCGGGGCTCGCGACCTGGCTTGCCGGTTCCGTCGATCCGGAAATCCGCAAGCTGAAGACGGCCGGCTTTTCTGCTCGGGTGAATCTGACGGACGCGTTGCAGCGCTTCGAAAATCTCGAGATCGCGATTGGCGAGGCGTCGCTGCTGGGCCGGCTGGAACGGGAATCCCCTTCAGACGCGTCGCCCACCCTGTCGCTCCAGCTGCACGGCAACGAGGTCCAGCTGGAATCGCTTCAGGCCCTGGTCGGTCTCTTCGCAGGCGATGCGTCGCTTTCGACCGTGCTCGAACATTCGATTGCGCTGGATATCAGGGCCGATCATTTCAACGCCTTTGGTGAAACTGCCGCGGGCGTCAACGCTGCTCTCTCGGTCAAGGACGGCCTGCTGACATTGAACCGGCTCAAGGTCGCCGCGCTGGAGGGCGCAGAGCTGTCGGCAAGCGGCACGCTCGGAGGCACGCTTCTCGCGCCGAGTGCCGGGCTCGACATGACGGTGAAGGCTGCTGCGATGCGGCCCGTTGCGGATCTCCTGGCACGGCATCTGCCCGCCCATCCCGTGCTCGGCCGCTTTGCCGCCAATGCCGGCTATTACGACAATGCCGATCTTTCCGTACGCGCCTCAATCTCCGGCGAAGCGGGTGACCCGGTGACCATCGCGGTGAATGGCCCGGTCAACGAGGGGCGGGTCGAATTGAAACTGTCGGCCGAAACACTCGCCGATCTCCTGCGCGGCCGAAATTTCGAGCTGGACGGCAGCCTCTTCAATCCGCAGTCCGTCGTGCTGGCTGGGCAGATCGGGCTCGATCCGCTGCCGTTCGATGCCGATCCGGATGCCAGCGTAACCTTCCGGGCCGCGCAGCCGGAAGAGGGGCCAGCCGATGTTTCGGCCACCTTCACCGCCGGCAGCACCTCGTTTTCCGCGAAGGGTAAGGCTGCGTTGTCCGCGGAAAACTTCCTGAACGGTTCGTTGGTTCTTTCCGCCAAGAGCGATGATGTCGAACCCTACCTGATGATGAATGCGATTGCCCTGCCGCAAGTGGGCGCCGGCCTGCCGCTGACCCTGCAGGCTGCCGTGGCCACCAGCGCCGAAGCCATCACGATCACCGATATTGTCGGCGAGGCCGACCGCAACGGCTTTTCCGGCGCGCTGACACTCGATCGAACGGCAGCGATGCTGAAGGGCACCGGCGCGTTGCGCTTCAATACGGTCGACTTCGCCTTCCTCGCCGAGGCGGTGGCAGGGCCGGTGACGGATATGGTCGAGGGCGGGTTGAATGCCGCACCGCTTGTGCAGCCGCTCCAGGACACCGCCGATATGTCGATAACCCTTGAGGCCGGTTCCTTCTGGCCGGGTCTTTATGGCGCAGTGGACG
This sequence comes from Shinella kummerowiae, assembly GCF_009827055.1. Lineage (GTDB taxonomy): Bacteria > Pseudomonadota > Alphaproteobacteria > Rhizobiales > Rhizobiaceae > Shinella > Shinella kummerowiae. The sequence continues at coordinate 315,355 of NZ_WUMK01000001.1, read as the reverse complement.
CTTTCAAGGGCAATCTTGTCTGGAAGGGTGCCGAACTGACGCTGACCGACATGGCCGGCGACTGGCTGGGCGGAAAATTGTCCGGCCGGATCAAGGTCGCCAATGCGGAGGAGAACGGGCTGTTCGAGGCGCGCGCCACGCTCTCCGGTGCCGACCTTTCGAACGTCGTGTGGGCCGGGCCGCAGGGCGCGGTTGCCACGGGCAAGGCGGATGTGACGCTTGCCATCGACGCATCCGGCAAGAGCGTGCGCGCCATGGTTGAAGGGGCGAGCGGGTCAGGCGGAGTGCAGGTCTCCGACCTGAGTTTGAACGGGCTCGATACGGGCGCATTGCCTGCGCTGCTGGCGGCAGCGGATCGCATCGACGGCGATATCACGGCGGAGCGCGTGGTGGATTTCGCATCGGATGCGGTTTTGAAAGGCAAGGCTGCGCTGGGAGCGGTGCGTATTCCCTTCGCGCTAGCCGGCGGCAAGCTGCGCGTCCAGAGCGTCACTGGAGAGGATAGAAGCGCGTCGCTTGTCGGCGATGCGGATATCGACCTCGCCGATGACACGATGACCGGAAAACTTGCGGTCACCTACAAGGCCGGCGACGAGGCTCTTGCCGGGGCCGAGCCGGAGGTCGTGCTCTCCTATCGCGGCGCTATGGATGCGCCGGGTGTTGAACTCGATGTCCAGCCGCTCGCCAACTATCTGTCGCTTCGCCGTTTCGAGACGGAGCGCCGGCGCGTGGAGACGCTCCAGGCCAATGTGCTCGAAAAGCAGCGGCTGCGGCGCGAAGCGGCGCTTTACCGTTCGCGAACAGAGGCGCGGACAGCGCTTGCCGAGGCGATGCGCCTTCAGATGGAAGAGGAAGAGCGCCGCCGTGTCGAAGCCCGCAAACGGGCTGACGAAGAGCGCACGACCCGCGCGGCCGCCGAAGAGGCCGAGCGGGTCCGCCGCAAGGCTGCAGACGATGCGCGTCTTCTCCTGGAAGCACAGGAACAGGCCCGTCGCCTTGCCGAGCAGCGTGCCGCCGAAGAGGCCAAAAGAGCGGAAGACGAGGCAACGCGCCGTCGGCTGCCGGTGTCGCCCGAGGACGGCGTTGAGCGTGGCGGAGAACTGCCGCCGCTCGGCGACGGCCAGACCCTGAATTTCGACTCGCTGCCGGGCGTCAATTAGCGACGGCGTCCCCAGCCTTCCGCTTCAGCCAATCGAGCACATGGAGGCGGAGCGCGGAGGAGAGGTTGCCATCGACGCCGCGGGCGTCGTCGATTTCGCGAATGAGCGCTGCGACCGGCATGCCGCGTGCCTCGGCGATGGTCTTCAGCTCGTCGTGAAACGCAGGTTCGAGCGAAAAGCTCGTGCGGTGGCCATGCAGCGTGGTGGAGTATTTGCGGATCATGCCCATCTTTAAGCGTTGATTCAGTTGATTGGCAGATCGAATCGGATTTTTACGGCAAGGCTTTGAAAATTCAGCCTTTATCCTCGTCGGGCCGCTCCAGGCGGCCCTGGTCGAGGGTCTTTTGCGCTTTTTCGTTCAACGCGCGCGTCAGCGTCTTTTCCGCCTTGGTGCGGCCGAAGGCGGCGCGGTTCTGCTCGGCCTTCGCCTCTTTTTCGGAGCGCGCCTTCTGCTTGCGGAACTGGCGGAGATTGACGACGTCGCCGCTCATCGCACGGCTCAGTTCTTCTTGCGGAAGGAATCGAGCGAGACGACCGAGCCGCCTTTGTTGTTGTCGTCGCCATCGATCGGAGGCGTCGTCTCTTCGCTGCTATCCTCGGTCTTTTCGGCGGCGGCCGGATAGGCGGTGATCTCGGCGGAATGCTCTTCCTCTTCCTCTGCGGCCGGAACGTCGAACTCCAGTTCGAAGCTGACCGACGGATCATAGAAGCCGCGGATGGCATTGAACGGAATGACGAGCTTTTCCGGCGTGTCGGAGAAGGACAGGCCGATCTCGAACAGGCTTTCGGTGACCTTCAGGTCCCAGAACTGGTGCTGGACGACGATGGTCATCTGTTCGGCATATTTTGCCTTGAGGTGCTGCGAGATGCGCACGCCGGGGGCATTGGTCAGGAAGGTGATGAAAAAATGATGCTCGCCGGGGAGATGCCCCGTGACCGCGACTTCGGACAAAACCTTGCGAATGACGCTCCGCAGTGCGTCCTGGGCGAGAATGTCGTATCGAATGTGGTCTTGCGCCATCCGTTCCTGTCTTTCTTCATGCCTTTGTATTCAGGCATTGTATTAGGGCATTTCTGCGAATCGCAAAATGCTTCATCCGTTGTTTCGACGCAATCGCGGAGGCAAAATCGCTATGCACCTTTGCCGGAATTGCTCCAGTCTCACGCCTTCCGGCACGAGTCATCTGGCACAGCTATAGACCATTTCAAGGGATTGGAGAAGGTGAAGGCTTCTGTTGCCAGGTGCCTTCGGACCCCGCCTAAGAGTGCGACCCCTTAGGACTTGATTTGAAGTGTCACACCGCGATTAAGCAGCGAGACGAGCTTCCGCATAGTTGTCGTTTGCAACTACAAGTTTAGCCCGATAACGGTGGTACAATGCCGAGCAAAAAGTCGATCTTTACGCCCTTGTCGATCCTATTTCGCCCCCATCAAAAGCCGGTCCGTTGACCTGACCGGTTTTTGGTGGAGGCGCCGGGTACCGCCCCCGGGTCCAATGGGTTTATTACACCGCTCGTTTATTGCCATAGCTGCCGAGGCAGCAACCTACATATAGGCATTCCCGCTGCCCAAGAAAAGGACTTTGTGACAGGAATTCGCAATTCGGTTCAGGCGGTTTCGGCAAGGGGCGACGATGTGTCGGTCGTCCATTGCGCCTGGAATTCGGCAAGGGGCAGGGGACGGCCGAAATGGAACCCCTGGAACGCTGTGCAGCCGAAGGATTTCAGCAGCAGGAGCTGCTCCTGCGTCTCGATGCCCTCCGCGACCACCGAGAGTTCCAGCATGTTGGCGATGTCGAAGATGCTTTTCAGGAGAAGGCGGTTGCGCTTGTTGCCGGGTGCGTCCTGCACGAAGGAACGGTCGATCTTGATCTCGTGGATCGGCAACTGGCGCAGGTGGCTGAGCGAGGAATAGCCGGTGCCGAAATCATCGAGCGAGATGGTGATGCCGGCGGCGCGCAGCGCCCGCATCTTGCCGACAATCGCATCGACATCCGTCGCCATCATGCTTTCGGTGAGTTCCAGCTTGAGCAGGGTCGGATTAATCTCCAGCGTGCGGATGCGGTTCAGCACCGCATCGACGAAATCCGCCTCCATGAACTGGTCGACGCTGACATTCACCGCAAGTTTCAGGCCGCGCGTGGCCTCCTCCTGCTGCCAGGCTGCGAGCGTCTTGCAGGCCTGGGTGAGCACCCAGCCGCCGATCCGGGGCATCAGCCCCGCCTGTTCGGCAATGGGGATGAAGTCGGCGGGCGAGGTGTAAGTTCCACCGGGTCGTTTCCAGCGCAACAGCGCTTCGGCGCCCGTGAGCCTGCCGGTCTCATTGACCTGCGGCTGGTAGAACAGCTCGAATTCGCGGTTGGTCAGCGCTGCCTTGATTTCGCGCGCCTGGTCGAGGTCGCGGGCAAATTCCCGCTGCATCACATAGACGCCGCCGCACAGCATGATGACGGCGATGATCGTGTTCAGCCAGGAGCCATAGAGGCGAAAGTGATCGGCAATCGGCTCGGCGAAGGGCAGGACGGCATTCGTGCTGGTGAAGATCACGAAGGCGGCGAGGCACAGTCCGACGATGCCAAGCTGAAGACCGGAGTTTTCGCGCCGGTAGTTGATGTAGCCGAGCAGTGCCAGGACGAGCAGGAAAAGGTGCGATACCCGCGGGGCCGCAGCGCTCGGGACATCGAACAGCAGGCAGAAGACGATGGTTATGATGAAAAACGAGGCCTGCGAGAACAGCAGTGCCGCGGAAAATTGATGGCGATGTGCCAGGACGAAGCTGATGAACGCGACCATCACCACGGCGCCGTCCATCACCACCAGCGACCAGGCCTGCATGAAAGCGAAGACAATGGCCCACCCTGCAGCCAGGGCGCCGACTGCAAGCGCGGCCATGCCATAGGCAAGCCGGAACCGGTGCGAGTAGTCTTCAGCCTGTTTCACATGCGATGACCGTCCGTTATCGTCTGGTGCGTTGCCCAGCCGCATTGCCAAACCTACCGGACATTCCTTCAGAAAGTGCAAAAATGCCAGTCTCTTGAAACCAGGACGGGTGACTGTCGGTGTCCTGCAAGACATGGCCTCTGCGGGGAGGCGCTCATTCGCGCTTGACTTGCCCCATGTATGGGAAGACATGGCGTTGCGGCAGGCCCGCGATGACGACGGCAGCCGCGTAATCCCACAGGAGGCAGCAGACCGTGGCCGACGACCGCACGAAATCGCGTGTCACCTTCTACTACCTCACCGCCAAGGAACTCGGAAAGCTTTCTGCGGTGCCCTGAGGAAAACCGGGACAACCCGATTTCACGCTTTGGCCGCCGCCGCTCTCGCCCTTATATATTGTGCTGAACAACGAATCGGCGGCGACCATGCAGCAATATCTCGATCTTCTCGCCCATGTGATGGAAAACGGCACTGACCGGGGTGACCGCACGGGCACCGGCACGCGCGGCGTCTTCGGTCACCAGATGCGCTTCGACCTTTCCGAAGGGTTTCCGGTGCTGACCACCAAGAAGCTGCACCTGCGCTCGATCATCCATGAATTGCTGTGGTTCCTGAAAGGCGATACCAACATCGCCTACCTGCACGAAAACGGTGTCAGCATCTGGGATGAATGGGCCGACGCTGCTGGCGAATTGGGCCCGGTCTACGGCTACCAGTGGCGCTCCTGGCCGACGCATGACGGCCGGCATCTCGACCAGATCGTTGCCGTCCTCGACAGCATCAAGCGCAACCCAAACTCCCGCCGCCACATTGTTTCGGCGTGGAATCCGGCGCTGGTCGACGAGATGGCGCTGCCGCCATGCCATTGTCTGTTCCAGTTCTACGTGGCGAACGGCAAGCTGTCCTGCCAGCTCTACCAGCGCTCGGCCGATATTTTTCTCGGCGTGCCGTTCAACATCGCCTCCTATGCCCTGCTCACCATGATGGTGGCGCAGGTGAGCGGGCTTCAGCCCGGCGACTTCGTGCACACGCTCGGCGACGCGCATATCTATGCCAACCATTTCGAGCAGGTGCGCACGCAGATGACGCGCCGGCCGAAACCCTTGCCCTTCATGAAGCTCAATCCGGAGGTGAAAGACCTTTTCTCCTTCAAATTCGAGGACTTCACCCTGATCGGCTACGAAGCTGATTCAACCATCAAGGCGCCGATCGCCGTCTGATCTGCAGGAAAGCCGAACCATGAGCGAAGCCAAGATCGTCCTCGTCGTGGCCGTGGCGAAGAACGGCGTCATCGGCCGTGATGGCGACCTGCCGTGGCGCCTGCCATCGGACCTCAAGCGCTTCAAGCAGCTGACGCTCGGCAAGCCGGTGCTGATGGGACGCAAGACCTGGGCGTCGATCGGCAGGCCGCTGCCGGGGCGTCCGAATATCGTCATCACCCGTGACGCGACGTTCTCCGCGCCGGGCGCAGAGGTCGTGTCGTCGCTGGACGAAGGGCTTACGGCTGCGCAGCGTGAGGCGAAGGCGCTGGGTGTCGATGAAATCTGCGTCATCGGCGGCGGGCAGATCTACGCCCAGGTCTTCGACCGGGCGGATGTGCTTCATGTCACCCATGTCGAGGCCGAGGTGGACGGCGATACCCGGTTCCCGCAGATCGATCCTGCCCTTTTCGAGAAGTTTGTCGAAGAGCCCATTCCCCAGGGCGAGAAGGACAGCCATGCCATGCGCTTCGTCACCTGGCGCCGGAAAACGGCCGCGTAAACCATAAATCGCGTCGATCACGAACTATTTTGCCGCACAAGGGCGCTAGACCTCGCGGATTTGTTGAAAGGTGCCCGGGGGATACCTATAACGGGTTCACCTTGCGTAGCGCGGCGAAACAATCCGCGACCTGTGCGGAAACATGGAATTGGAGCCTGTTCGCGTTTCGGAGAAATACGGACGGGCTTCTTGGGGATTTGAAAGAAAGAGGTATTGATGCCCTGGAGCAATCAAAATGGCGGCGGCGGCCCTTGGGGCGGCGGCGGCGGAAACAATCAAGGACCATGGGGGCAGGGACCGAACCGCCCCCGCGGTGGCGGCGGTGGCAGCGGCAACGGTGGCCCGCCCGACCTTGAGGAAATCATCCGGCGCGGCCAGAACCAGCTGAAGAACGTCATGCCCGGTGGCATCAATGGCGGCGTCGTGGTCATCGCGCTGCTGCTCGTCGGCGTCTTCTGGCTGATGAACTCCATCTATACCGTCCAGCCGGACGAGCGCGGCGTCGAGCTGCGCTTCGGCAAGCCGAAGCAGGAAATCTCCATGCCCGGCCTGCATTTCCACCTGTGGCCGCTGGAAACCGTCGAACTCGTCAAGATCACCGAGCAGCAGCAGAATATCGGCCGCCGCGCGGCTGCGTCCAGCTCCGACAATTCCAGCCTGATGCTGACGGGCGACCAGAACATCGTCAACGTGCAGTTCTCGGTACTCTACACGGTCACCGACCCGCAATCCTACCTCTTCAACCTCGAATATCCGGCCGAGACGCTGCAGCAGGTCTCCGAAAGCGCCATGCGCGAAGTCGTCGGCCGCCGCCCGGCACAGGACATCTTCCGCGACAACCGTCAGGCGATTGCCGAGGGCGTGAAGACGACGATCCAGGCAACCATGGACGCTTACGGCGCCGGCATCTCGATCAACACGGTCGCCATCGAAGACGCGGCCCCGCCGCGCGAGGTGGCCGATGCGTTCGATGAAGTGCAGCGTGCCGAACAGGACGAAGACCGCTTCCTCGAAGAAGCCAACCAGTACGCCAACCAGAAGCTGGGTGGCGCGCGCGGTCAGGCCGCGCAGATCCGCGAAGAGGCGGCCGCCTACAAGGACCGCGTCGTCAAGGAAGCGGAAGGTGAAGCCGCACGCTTCCTGTCGATCTACGAGCAGTACAAGGTCGCACCCGACGTGACCCGCAAGCGCCTCTTCCTCGAAACGATGGAAGGCGTGATGAAGAACTCGAAGAAGGTCATCATCGACGAGAAGCAGGGCGGTCAGGGCGTCGTTCCCTTCCTGCCGCTCAATGAGCTCGGCCGTGCAACGACCCAGCAGCAGCAGAGCACGGGAGGCACTCAGTAATGGGCAACCGTATACCAGCCATTCTGATCGCCGTCGGCGTTCTCCTTTTCCTCGTCTACTCCTCGGTCTTCGTCGTTAACGAGCGCCAGCAGGCGATCGTCATCCGCTTCGGCCAGATTCAGGACGTCAAGACCGAGCCGGGCCTGTACTTCAAGCTGCCCTTCGGTTTCATGGATGCTGACAGCGTACAGTACATCCAGGATCAGGCCCTGCGCTTCGACCTCGACAACATCCGCGTCCAGGTTTCGGGCGGCAAGTTCTACGAAGTCGATGCCTTCGTGGTCTACAAGATCACCGATGCCCGTCGCTTCCGCGAAACCGTCTCGGGCGACCGGGAATCGGCCGAAGCGCGTCTGAGCACGCGTCTCGACGCAGCTCTTCGTCGCGTCTACGGTCTGCGCGGCTTCGAATCCGCTCTGTCCGAAGAGCGTGCATCGATGATGCGCGAGGTTCGTGGCGAGCTGACGAACGATGCGTCGAACCTCGGCCTGACGATCTCCGACGTGCGTATCCGTCGCACGGACCTGACGCAGGAAGTCTCGCAGCAAACCTTCGAGCGCATGAAGGCCGAACGCCTTGCCGAAGCCGAGCTCATCCGCGCCCGCGGTAATGAAGCCGGTCAGCGCCGCCGCGCCATCGCGGATCGCCAAGTCGTCGAATTCGTGGCTGCTGCGCAGCGTGATTCTGAAATCCTGCGAGGCGAGGGTGAAGGCGAGCGCAACCGCGTGTTCGGCCAGGCCTTCTCGCAGGACCCGGCCTTCTTCGACTTCTACCGGTCGATGAGCGCCTACCGGAACTCGCTGACGTCGTCCGACACCACACTCGTGCTGTCGCCGCAGTCGGAGTTCTTCCGCTACTTCGAGGATGCGGCGGGCACTGCGCCGGCTTCCTCGGGTGCTGCGTCGGGAACGACGAACGGCACGGCAACGACGCCATCGACGGCGAACTGAGGCCGTGGCCGATTTCCTCACGGGAATCGCGTTCTTCATGATCATCGAGGGGCTGGTGTACGCACTGGCCCCTTCGGTTTTGAAGCGCATGGCGGAAATGCTGCCGACGATTCCGGAAAGCCAGTTGCGCGTGTCGGGGCTTGTCGCCGTGGCGCTCGGTGTAGCCATGGTGTGGTTCATCCGGGGTGCGTGAGCCGCAGCCCTTGCGACCGGCGGCGAAGACGGGCAAGAGTTCACATCAATTCATCGTGGCGGACTGATTTTCGCCGTATCCGCGGCAAACACTCACCACGATGATCAGGACAAAGAGGATGCCGAACATGGCTTTGAAGACGAGGTCCAGTGCAGCGCAAGCGGCACTTGCGCTGGCGGTGAGTTTTTCGCTGACCACCGCGATGCCGTTTACCGCGCCAGCGGCGGCACAGGTGCAGCCGGCGGGGCCTGATTCCGTGGCCGATCTCGCTGAGGGCCTGCTCGACGCGGTGGTGAACATCTCCACCTCGCAGAACGTCAAGAGCGACGACAAGGCGCCCATTCCGCAGGTGCCGGAAGGCTCTCCCTTCCAGGACTTCTTCGACGAATTCTTCAAGGGCGAAGGCGGGGAGGGTTCGAACCAGGGGCAGACGGTCAATTCGCTCGGTTCCGGTTTCGTCATCGATCCGTCCGGTTTCATCGCCACGAACAACCACGTCATCGAAGGCGCCGATGATATCGAGGTGAATTTCGCCAACGGCTCAAAGCTGAAGGCCAAACTCGTCGGCACCGACCCGAAGACCGACCTTGCCCTTCTCAAGGTGGAACCGAAGGCGCCGCTCAAGGCCGTGCCGTTCGGCGATTCCCGCACCATGCGCATCGGCGACTGGGTGATGGCGATCGGCAATCCGTTCGGCCTCGGCGGCTCGGTGACGGTCGGCATCATTTCGGCCCGCGGCCGCAACATCAATGCCGGTCCCTACGACAACTTCATCCAGACGGACGCCGCCATCAACCGTGGCAATTCCGGCGGCCCGCTGTTCAACATGAAGGGCGAGGTCATCGGCATCAACACGGCGATCATCTCGCCGTCCGGCGGCTCGATCGGCATCGGCTTCTCTGTGCCGACGGAGCTGGCGCAAAACATCTTCACGCAGCTTCGCGAGTTCGGCGAGACGCGCCGCGGCTGGCTTGGCGTGCGCATCCAGCCGGTGACGGACGATATTTCCGAAAGCCTCGGCATGACGGAAGCAAAGGGCGCGCTCGTCGCCGGCATCATCAAGGGCGGTCCGGTCGACAACGGTTCGATCGAGACCGGCGACGTCATCATTCGCTTCGACGGCAAGGATGTCGACGAAATGCGCGACCTGCCGCGTGTCGTGGCCGAAAGCCCGGTCGGCAAGGCGGTGGATGTCGTGCTGCTGCGCGACGGCAAGGAGTTGACCGTCAAGGTGACGCTCGGCCGGCTCGAGGACGGCGAGGAGCAGGCGAACGCCGAGGACGCGGCGACGCCGGACGAGGGAAAGAAGGACGAGGGGACGACGCCTGACACCGGCGCGCAGGCCGAACCCGAAAAGGCCGACCTCGTTCTCGGCATGGGCATCGATGACCTCGACGAGGACGCGCGCAAGACCTTCTCGATCGTCGAAAGCGTCAAGGGTGTGGTCATCACCGAGGTCGCGCCGGATTCAGCAGCGGCCGAGCGCGGCATCGTGCCGGGCGACGTGATCGTCGAAATCGGCCAGGAGGCCGTCACGACGGCAGATGAGGTGAAGATCCGTATCACCAAGCTGAAGTCGGAAGACCGTCGCAACGTCCTCATGATGATCGCCAATCGCACCGGCGCGCTGCGTTACATCACCGTGCGCATCGACTGACGGAAAGGCGAGTCCCGTCAGGGGCTTGCCGGTCACTGTAGAGAGTTTGAGTCAGGCCGTTGGAGTGTCGCTTCAGCGGCCTTTCGCTTGCCATGTGGCCCGATCTATCGCGTAGAGTGAGTGCGGGCGAAGTTCGGCACGGGCATCGTCGATGCCCGGCATGTCGAAATCGCGGTGCGGTGCGGCAATCATGCCGATGCGCTGCATGACGGCGATGGAGCGTTCATTGGTGGCGACCGCAAACGAGACGATCTCGTCGAGATTCTGTGTCACGAAGCCGAATTCCAGAAGCTTTTCCGCTGCCTCGGTGATGTAGCCTTGGCCCCAGTATCGCCGTGACAGCCGCCAGCCGATTTCCACCGTGCCGTCCGACAGATGCGGTTCGAGGTTCGTAACGTGTGAAAGCCCGCAAAACCCCATCGCCGAATCCGTGTCGCGATCGGCAAGTGCGAAGAAGCCGAGGCCCGTGTCCGCGATGATGCCACGGAGCCGCTCGAAGAGTTCGTCGGACTGGGCGCGGGTGCGCAGAAACGGGAAGAACTCCATCACGACGGGATCGGAATTGATCTCATGAAAGAGGTCCCGATCCTTCTCTCCCCAGTTTCGCACCAAGAGGCGCTTTGTGGTGGCAATGATCATCAGGTCACGACGAAATCCGATTTGCGATAACCCTGCAAATAGAGCAGCGCCGTGAGGTCGCCATGGTCGATGCGGATCTTCGCTTCCGCGGCGACAGCGGGCTTGGCATGCAAGGCGACGCCGGCGCCGGAGATATGCAGCATGCCGAGATCGTTTGCGCCGTCGCCGACAGCCATGGCGTCTTCCGGCGCGATGCCGAGGCGCTCGGAAATCTCGATGAGGGCATCGACCTTCGCCTGTTTACCGAGGATCGGTTCGGCCACTTCGCCGGTCAATTTGCCATCCGCGTCGAGCAGCAGGTTCGCACGGTTCTCGTCGAAACCGAGCGTCGCGGCGATGCGGCTGGTAAAGACCGTGAAGCCACCCGAGACGAGGGCGGTGTAGTAGCCCTTGGCCTTCATCGTCGCGATCAGTTCACGCCCGCCGGGCGTCAGGGTGATGCGCTTGGCAATGACCTCGTCGATGACGGAGACCGGCAGGCCCTTCAGCAGCGCGACGCGCTCGCGCAAGGCGGGTTCGAAGGCGATCTCGCCGTTCATGGCGCGGGCGGTGATCGTCGCGACCTTGTCCTTGAGACCGACTTCGGCGGCGATCTCGTCGATGCATTCCTGGCCGATCATCGTCGAATCCATGTCGGCGATCAAAAGCTTTTTACGCCGCGTTTCCGCCACCTGAACAGCGACGTCGACCGGCTGGCCGCCGATTGCGGCGAGGATCGTGTCTCGGGCGGCGGGGATATCGCTGCCATCGCGCAGGGCAATGTCACAGGCGATGCCGTCGGCGAGCCAGTAGAGGCCGGCGGCCTGGACCTGGTCGGCGGCCTTTTCGGCGATGGCAGGCGTCAGAACAGGATTTGACGGATTGGCGACAAGCGTGGCAACGAAAGCCATGATGAGAAACCTTGATCGAATGCAGGACGCGATCCTGATAACGGGCCCGACGGCGAGCGGCAAGTCCGCGCTTGCCGTGCGACTGGCGGCCGAGCACGATGGCGTGGTGGTCAATGCCGACAGCATGCAGGTTTACGACACGCTGAATATCCTGACCGCCCGCCCGCAGCCTGACGATATGGGCGGTATCGAGCACCTGCTCTACGGCCATGTGCCGGCCGGCAGCGCCTATTCCACCGGCGACTGGCTGCGCGAGGCGAGCGGCACCGTGGCGCATTTGCGCGAGCGCGGCAAACTGCCTGTATTTGTCGGCGGCACGGGTCTCTATTTTCGCGCGCTGACGGGCGGGCTGTCGGACATGCCGACCATTCCCGATGCGGTTCGCGAGCGGGTTCGCGGCCGACTAGTCGCCGAGGGCGCCGAGGCCTTGCATCGGGAACTCGCCGAGCGGGACCCGGAAGTCGCCAGCCGCCTGAAGCCGGGCGACAGCCAGCGCATCGTCCGCGCCCTTGAAGTGCTGGAGGCGGCAGGACGGTCGATTGCCGCGTTCCAGACGGCGACCGGGCCGACCGTGATCGATCCCGATCGCGCGCAAAAAATTGTGGTGCTGCCCGACCGTACGGTGCTTGCCGCCCGTATCAACCGGCGTTTCGCCGCGATGCTGAAATCCGGAGCAGTGGAAGAGGTGAAGGCACTGCTGGCGCTCGATCTCTCCCCGGCCATGCCGGTGATGAAGGCGATTGGCGTGCCGCAGATTGCGGCGATGTTTGCCGGCGAAATGAGCGAGGCGGCGGTCATCGAGCGCAGTGCCGCCGCGACGCGCCAATATGCCAAGCGCCAGATGACCTGGTTCCGCAACCAGCTCGACGAGAGCTGGACGCGGATCGATCCCCTGGCCTCTAGCGCCGGATGAGGCTGCTGAGCGGTTTCTTGAGGAGCTGGTCGCGTATGGAGGATCCTTCGCGCCGTGGCTCCTGCTGTTCACCGAAGGCCGGCGCCGGCCGTGTCGGCTGGCGGTAGGGATCGGCAGCGGGCCGCTGCTGGTCGGATGTCAGCTCGCGGCGAATGCTCTCGAAGCGCTCCTGTGGCGACTGGTCGTAGGCGCCTTGTGCGCCGGGCAGCATGTCGGGCCGATAGGGTTCCGGCGCGGAGGGCTGTGGTGCCGGGACTGCTGCTGTGGCCGCTGCCTGGAGGGTATCGATATAGTCTTCCTCGTCCTCGTAGGGCGCATCCTCGTAGCCGGTTGGCAGCGAACTCTGCCCTTGGGCGCTGATGTAGGAACTCTGGAAGCCGGAAATATCCGGTCCGGAAATCGCGCGCATGCGCGAGACGATGGACCGCAGATCGACGTTTTGCGGCGTCTCCTCGGTGATCTTCACACCGGTGCCGTTCGCCTTCGGCAGGCGGGTGGCCTCGACGCGCGAGAAACGCATACGCATTGGCACGGCGACGGCCTCGCCGAAGGCGATGGCCTCGCCGTTTCCGATCGACGAGATGAAGCTCGTCGTGGAGGACGAGGAATTCGGGATCGCCGAACGAATGATCTCCTGGTCGTGGTCGTTGGCAAGGCGCATCGCGAAGATCGTCGAGCACTGGGAAAGAATAGTCGGGTCGAGTTCACCGGGGCGCTGGGTGATGATGCCGAGCGAAACGCCGTATTTGCGGCCCTCCTTGGCGATACGGGCGATCGCCTGGCGCGTCGGCGTGAAACCGAGTTTCGGGTCGGCCGGCACATAACGATGCGCTTCTTCGCAGACGACCAGCATATGGACCCCGCCACCGCTCCACAGCCCGATTTCGAAGGCCATGCGGCAGAGCACGGAGGCGACCGAATTGACGACTTCCGAGGGGATGCCGGCGAGCTGGAAGGTCGTCACCGGCTTGCCATCGCCCGGAATGCGGAAGATGCGGGCGATCGTGTCGAGAATGGTGTCGGTGATGGTGTTCGAGGAGAACATGAAGTGATAGCGCGGGTCGTTGATCGCCGACATGATCTTGACCTTGAGCGAGCGCAGGTGCGGTTTCTCCGCACGACCTTCGAGGCGCCCGATGCGTTCGTCGATGAGGGCGAGCAGGTCGGCGATGCGGAACGGCACCGGCGTATCGGCCGTCACCGAGCTTTTCTCACTGGTGCGGCGCATCAGGCCGTTGTCGCTTGTGCCACGGAAGGCGCGTTTGGCCTCCGGGATCAGGTCGCGCAGAATATCCATTTCCTCCGGCACCGGCGGGCGGCCGCGGAAGATGACCTCGGCCAACTCTTCGAGGCGGAACAGCCAGAAGGGCAGGTCGAGCGTATCCGTGTCGATGATGACGGCGAGACTGCCGAAGGCGGAGGCAAATTCGTTGTGCGGGTCGAGGATCAATACGCGCAGGCGCGGATCGGACTGGATGGCCTTGTGCAGGAGCAAGGTGACCGCCGTCGATTTGCCGACCCCCGTGGTGCCGACGATGGCGAAGTGCTTCTCCAGCATGGAGGGCACGTGGATCGTCGCGTCGAGGCTCTCATCCTGGGTCAGCTTGCCGATAGCCCAGACGTCGCTCTTGCCCGTGTCGTAGACCCTGGCGAGGTCCGAGGCGCGGATACGGTGGGCAATGGCGCCGAGGTGAGGGTAGTCGGTTATGCCTGCGGAGAATTCCTCGCGTCCGTCCGGGCTGACATAGACCTCGCCCAGAAGTTCGACTTCGATGCGGAAGACCGTGTCGTGATTTTCCACCCAGCTCTGCTGGTCGGTGGCCATGGAGTAGACGAGGGCGACGATGCGGTTGCGGCCGACGGAAATCGAGATGAGCCGGCCGACCGACCACAGTTCCGTCATCGCCGTCTGCCCGCTTTCGGCGACGGCGCTGATGGTGGCGTGCGAACCATTGCAGGCAACGACCCTGCCCATCAGGCGGTTGCCCGAAGACATATCGTCCCGGCGATCCTGTTCGCCTGCCACGATGGAACTCTGGAAATCACTGTTCAGCAATCACGGCACTCCTTGCCATCAAAGGAGAATTCTAGCCGTCGCCGCTTAATAAGACGTTTCGGCCTGGCGCGCTTCTGGATCGCGTTTTGCCCTATGCCCCGGATTCCGTGCCGTTTCGACACGACGGGAAAAGCGTTGACGTGCGTATACTTTGTGGCTAACACTTCGCCCCATGAAAAATCTGACGGCAAACATTCTTGTGGTGGGAACGCGCATGGGCAGGATGGTGTAACCATCCGGCGAAAGCACCCATGCGCGGTAAGCAGGCTCCTCCAAGGGGCCTTTTTTTATGCCCAGAAATTCGATAATCACACCGGAAATACTAAAGAGACGGACGGGAATATCCGATGAGCGGAACAGAAAACCAGATGACGGGCGCCGAAATTGTCTTGCAGGCGCTGCGAGACAATGGCGTAGAGCATATCTTCGGCTATCCGGGCGGTGCCGTCCTGCCGATCTATGACGAGATCTTCCAGCAGGACGACATCGAGCACATTCTGGTGCGCCACGAGCAGGGCGCCGGCCACATGGCCGAAGGCTATGCCCGCTCCACCGGCAAGGTCGGCGTCATGCTGGTCACCTCCGGCCCGGGCGCGACCAATGCGGTTACGCCCTTGCAGGATGCGCTGATGGACTCCATCCCGCTCGTCTGCCTCACCGGCCAGGTTCCGACCACACTCATCGGATCGGATGCCTTCCAGGAATGCGACACGGTCGGCATCACGCGGCCCTGCACCAAGCACAACTGGCTGGTCAAGGACGTCAACGAACTCGCCCGCATCATCCATGAGGCCTTCCGCGTCGCCCAGTCCGGCCGTCCGGGCCCGGTCGTCGTCGACATCCCGAAGGACGTGCAGTTTGCGACCGGCACCTATACGCCGCCGTCCGCCGCTCCCATCCAGAAGAGCTACCAGCCGAAGCTGCAAGGTGATGCTCGCCAGATCGAAGCGGCTGTCCAGCTCATGAAGACGGCGCGCCGGCCGATCATCTATTCCGGCGGCGGTGTCGTGAACTCCGGCCCGGAAGCCTCGCGACTGCTGCGTGAGCTGGTCGAGATCACCGGTTTCCCGATCACCTCCACGCTGATGGGCCTCGGCGCCTACCCGCATTCCGGCAAGAACTGGCTGGGCATGCTCGGCATGCACGGCTCCTACGAGGCGAACATGGCGATGCATGATTGCGACGTCATGGTCTGCATCGGCGCGCGTTTCGACGACCGTATCACCGGCCGCCTGAACGCTTTTTCGCCGAACTCCAAGAAGATCCACATCGATATCGATCCGTCCTCGATCAACAAGAACGTCCGCGTCGATATCCCGATCCTCGGCGATGTCGGCAATGTCCTCGAGGACATGGTTCGTCTGTGGCGGGCCGGTAGCAAGGACTATGACAAGACGGTCCAGGCCGACTGGTGGACCTCGATCACCAAGTGGCGCGCGCGCAATTCCTTTGCCTACAAGCAGAGCAACGACGTCATCATGCCGCAATACGCGATCCAGCGACTCTACGAGCTGACCAAGGACCGCGACACCTACATCACGACGGAAGTCGGCCAGCACCAGATGTGGGCAGCACAGTTCTACGGCTTCGAGCAGCCGAACCGCTGGATGACGTCCGGTGGCCTCGGCACGATGGGCTACGGGTTCCCGGCGGCGATCGGCGTGCAGGTCGCACATCGCGACAGCCTTGTCATCGACATCGCCGGCGACGCCTCGATCCAGATGTGCATCCAGGAAATGAGCTGTGCGGTCCAGTATAATCTACCGGTCAAGATCTTCATCCTGAACAACCAGTACATGGGCATGGTGCGCCAGTGGCAGCAGCTGCTGCACGGCAACCGCCTGTCGAACTCCTACACGGAAGCGATGCCGGACTTCGTCAAGCTCGCGGAAGCCTATGGCGGCGTCGGCATTGCCTGCGACAAGCCGGGCGACCTCGACGCAGCGATCCAGGAGATGATCGACGTCAAGCGTCCGGTCATCTTCGACTGCCGCGTCGCGAACCTCGCCAACTGCTTCCCGATGATTCCGTCCGGCAAGGCGCATAACGAAATGCTGTTGCCCGACGAGGCCACGGATGAAGCCGTTGCCAATGCGATCGACGCCAAGGGCCGCCAGCTCGTTTGATAAAGGTAGAACCAGACAATGAACGCACACCTTCAGCCCACCGGCTCTGCCTATTTCATCGCCAAGGAAACCCAGGTCGCGGAAAGCCACACGCTCTCCATTCTCGTGGACAATGAGCCGGGCGTGCTTGCGCGCGTCATCGGTCTGTTTTCCGGCCGCGGCTACAACATCGAAAGCCTCACGGTTTCGGAGACCGAGCATGAGGCGCACCTGTCGCGCATCACCATCGTGACGCGCGGCACGCCGGGCGTGCTCGAGCAGATCAAGTCGCAGCTTGAGCGCATCGTGCCCGTCCACCGCGTCGTCGACCTCACGGTTCGCGCCAAGGCCATGGGGCAGGAGCGGCCGATTGAGCGCGAAGTGGCGCTGGTCAAGGTCACTGGTTCGGGCGAGATGCGGGCGGAAACGTTGCGCCTGGCCGACGCCTTCCACGCCAAGGTGGTCGATGCGACGGTCGATCACTTCATCTTCGAGATCACCGGCAAGTCGTCCAAGGTCGACCAGTTCGTGGCCGTCATGAAGCCGCTCGGTCTCTCCGAAGTGTGTCGCACGGGCATTGCCGCGATGAACCGCGGCCCACAGGGCATGTAAGCCGCCGCGGCAAAACATCCAAGCTTTGATGGAGCCTTCCGCCGATGTGGAAGGCTCCATTTTCGTTTCAGATCATCTCCAGCGGCTGCTTGCGGGTCGGTGGCGGGAAGGCTTCGTCCAGCAGGTTCATATCCTCGGATGTCAGGCGGATTTCCGCCGCGCGGTAATTTTCGCGCACGCGCTCCGGCGAGCCGGATTTCGGGATGGCGATGACGCCCGGCTTCGTCAGCAGGAAGGCCAGTGCGACCTGGGCCGAGCTGGCATGGTGGATGCGGCCGATTTCTTCCAGCACCGGATGGCCGATGAGACGGCCCTCGTCGAGCGGCGAATAGGCCATGATCGGGATGCCCTGCACCTGGCTCCAGCGCAGCAGGTCATATTCGATCCCGCGCCGGGCGAGGTTATAGAGCACCTGGTTGGCGATCGGGCGCGCTGGCTCGGCCACGTCGAGCAGTTCGCGCATGTCGCTGCCGTCGAAATTGGAAACGCCCCAGGCGCCGATCTTGCCCTGCGCCTTCAGGGTTTCGAACGCCTCGACGGTTTCAGCGAGCGGGTGTTGGCCGCGCCAGTGCAGCAGGTAGAGTTCGATATGGTCCGTGCCGAGCCGCTTCAGGCTGGCCTCGCAGGCGGCGATGGTGCCGGCGCGGCTGGCATTGTAGGGCAGGACCTTGCTGACCAGGAACACCTCCTCGCGGCGGCCCTTGATCGCCTCGCCGACCACGGTTTCCGCGCCGCCATCGGCATACATCTCCGCCGTGTCGATCACCGTCATGCCGAGGTCGAGCCCGGCGCGCAGGCTTGCGGCCTCGTCGGCTGCCGAGGCGCCGTTCTCGCCCATGTGCCAGGTGCCGAGGCCCAGCGCCGGGATCTGCCGCCCGCCGGGAAGGGTGACTGCCGGTAGTTCCGCTTTCATGCTGCGCTCCATGTTCAACCGCATGCATCACAATCGGAATTGCATGCATGACAAGAATTGGCTGGTCGTTGCCAAGAGATGGCTTATCAATCGGAAAAAACAATCCGGATAACAAGAGCCACCATGCAGATTGAAATCTTTCTGGCGCTGCTGGTCTTCGCCTTCACGACCTCCATCACGCCCGGCCCGAACAACATGATGCTGTTTGCCTCCGGCGTGAATTTCGGTTTCGTGCGCACGATCCCGCATATGTGCGGCATCGGGGTCGGCTTCCTTGTGCTGCTGCTGGCCGTCGGCTTCGGTCTTGGCGCGCTGCTAGAGGCCGTGCCGCTGGTCTATACGGTGCTGAAGTTCGCGGGCGGTGCCTATCTCTTGTGGATCGCCTGGAAGATCGGCACCTCGCGCACGCTAGGCGAGGGCAAGACCGGCGCGCAGCCGATGGGTTTCTTCGCCGCCGCAGCCTTCCAGTGGGTCAACCCGAAGGCTTGGGTCATGGCCGTCTCCGCCATGGCAACCTACACCAATTCGGCGAACTATACGATGAGCGTGCTCATCGTCGGCGTCGCCTTTGCGATCGTCAATTTCCCGAGTGTCTCCACCTGGGCCGGCTTTGGCTCTGCGCTGCGCCAGTGGCTGTCCGATCCGGTTCGGCTGAAATGGTTCAACATCACGATGGCGTTGCTGCTTGTCGCCAGCCTCTGGCCGATGCTGCGCTAGAATCTTTTGTTTTCGTTTGTCTTTTCGGGAAAACCGGGCTCCACTTTTCCCTAACTAACTCTAGGCGCGGTCCGCCATGAAGCGGGCAAGCCATGGCCCGAGGATGGTCACGAGGATCAGCCGTGCCGTCTGGAGCGTCATGATGAAGGCGACGTTCACATTGCTCGATGCGGCGATGATGGCGATGGAATCGAGGCCGCCAGGGCTGGTCGCGAGATAGGCGGTCAACGGATCGATGCCGAGGACGAGGATCAGCAGCCCGGCGAGCAGGCCGGAGAAGCTGATCAGGACGATGATCGAAGCCACGGTCGGTAGCAGGGCGCGGCGCGCATGCAAAAGAATGGCGCGCGTGAAGCCGAGGCCGATGTTCCAGCCGAGCAGCGTGAAGGATATGACGAGCAGCCATTGCGGCAGCGCGATCTCCACCGTGCCGGACGAGTTCAACACCGCGGCAAGCGCAAACGGCACCAGGAAGGCGCCGGCCGGCACGCGCAGCTTCTGGCCGAGAAGGCCGGCGAGAATACCGATGCCGAGCATGGCGATGAGGGGCAGCATCGGCACCGGCTCGAACCAGGCATGCGGCGGCACCGCCGCGCCGTCATGGCCGCCGAAATGGGCGACGAGCGTGGCACAGGTCGCGACGAAGACGACGCGCAGATATTGCATGAAGGCGACGAGGCGGGCGTCAGCGCCGTAAGCTTCGGCCATGATCATCATGGTGGAGGCCGCGCCGGCGGAGGATCCCCAGATCGCCGTCGTGCCGGGCAGGACGCCGGTACGCGCGATCATCCAGCCAGAGAGCGTGCTGACGCCGATCACCGAGACCACGACGAACAGCATGAGCAGCCAGTTTTCGGCGAAGGTGCCGAGAAAATCCTGTGAGATCATGGTGGCGATCATCAGCGCAAGCACGACCTGCACGCCGAAGAAGAAGATGCGCGGCAGGCGGATGGTGCCGCCGCTGAGCGCCACGATGATACCAGCGATCATCGGCCCCATGAGGAGAGCTGCGGGGAAACCCGCGATTTCGAGCGGCACTGTCGTTGCGACGGAGAGACAGCCGACAAGGCACCATTGCAGCCAGGCCGGCAATTTGCCGGTGCCGGTTGGTGTGGTCTCGTTCGGATTTGAAGAGGCGGGGGACACATCAAGGCTCCGGGAGGGTGTGCACTGCATACAACGCGGCGCAGCCGGGGAACAGGGCCAAATCAGGGGAGGGTCGGTTCCACCGCAAGCCTTGTGTACTTCCCGCTCTGCCCCTTGCTTCGGCCGTGCGAATCCTGCCAAGTCCGACGATGGAATTCGCACCCCAACAGGATGAAGCGCTCAAGGCCGTTTCACAGTGGCTGAAGGACGGGCGGCACCCGTTGTTCCGGCTGTTCGGTTATGCCGGCACCGGCAAGACGACGCTTGCACGCCATTTCGCCGAGAATGTCGATGGCGATGTTCTGTTCGCGGCCTTCACCGGCAAAGCGGCACAGGTGCTGCGCTCCAAGGGGGCGTCGAATGCAAGAACCATCCATTCGCTGATCTATCGCCCGCGTGGCGAGGAGGAGGTGTCGGACGAGGAGACGGGAAAAACCTCGATCTCGCCGATGTTCTCCATCAACCGCCAGAGCCCGGTCGCCAAGGCTGCACTCGTTGTCGTCGATGAATGCTCGATGGTCGACGAGGCGCTCGGCAAGGATTTGATGAGTTTCGGCACGCCGATCCTCGTGCTGGGCGATCCCGGTCAGCTTCCTCCCGTTTCCGGCGGCGGCTATTTCACCAACCAGGAGCCGGATTACCTGCTGACCGATATCCACCGGCAGGCGCGCGACAATCCGATCATCCATCTCGCCATGCAGGTGCGCGAAGGCAAGGATATCGGCTATGGCGAATACGGTGCGGCCCGCGTCATCGGGCGCAACGAGGTGGATCAGGAACTCGTGCTCGAGGCTGATCAGGTGCTGGTCGGCACCAATCGCACGCGCCGGCGCTACAACCAGCGCCTGCGCGAGTTGAAGGGTTTTACGACCGAATACCCGCAATCCGGCGACAAGCTGGTGTGCCTGCGCAACGATCCGGCCAAGGGGCTGCTCAACGGATCGCTATGGCAGGTGATGAGTTCGTCCAAGGAAACGGTGAAGCCCGGCATCAACCTGATGATCCGGCCCGAAGACGACGACATGGACCGCGGCGCGGCCAAGATCAAACTGCTCAAGGCCGCCTTCGAGAATCTCGAAGAGGAAATTCCGTGGTCGACGCGCAAGCGCTACGACGAGTTCGATTTCGGTTATGCGCTGACCGTGCACAAGGCGCAGGGTTCGCAGTGGAACAATGTCGTGTTGTTCGATGAGAGTTTTGCTTTCCGCGACACGCGTGAACGCTGGCTTTACACTGCCATTACGCGCGCCGCGGAAACGCTCACCATCGTACGATAGTCAGGACCCGTACGATAGACCGCTTCCAGGAAGCGGATGGAAGGGCCGATCATCATGTCCGGCCGCTTACGACGGTCTTAATGACCGACGATCCCGAGCATGACCGCCTTGGCGACGGCCTGAAAACGGTTGTTGCTGTTGAACTTGGCGATGATGGTCTTTTCCATCACCTGTATTTCGCCCGGCTCGACTTCGAGCGCGCGCGCGATGCGGCTCGTCGGGTAGCCTTCCGCCATCAATGTGAGGCAGCGTAGCTCCACCTGCGAGAAGCTGGCTGGCGGTGCGTTGTCGTTCGTTTCGATCTCGTGCGAGGCGCTGAAGTCCAGCAACTCGTTGATCTGCTGCATCTGGCGGCGGATCGTCGATTGCTGGGCCGCGAGTTCCCGCTTGCGCGCGGTCATGGCGGTGCGGAAGATGACATCGGCCTCATCCTGGCTGCCGGCGGCGGAAAGCTGATCGAGCAATTCCTGGATCACCGCAACGGGCATGCCGGTCTCGCGGCAGGTGTTGACGACGGCCATCTGCTGGATCTCTTCCGGTCCATAGACGCGCATCGGTCCGACGCGGGCTGCCCGCAACAGGCCTTTTTCCTCGTAGAAATGCAGGGTGCGATGGGTCACGCCGAAGGCGTTCGCCATGTCCGCAATGGCCAGACGCCCTTCCGGCAGGTTTTCCGGCAGCGGTGCCACGGGCAGGAAACGGATGGTCTTGCGTGCGCCGCTCCGGCCGTCCGCTTTCTTGGACTCATTGGTCATCATGAAAGCGGCTCGCAAAAAAGAAGAATGATCATGTGAATACCCCCGGTCACCGACGCAACACCAGCTTCACCGTGAAGGCGGGATGTTGAATCGATGGATAGTGCCCTGTCACCGTTCCATCGGCTGTGCAGACCGAAGAAACTGTATGCAATCGCGCGAAGATTCTCGATCCGTTTCTTGACAAAAATGTTCCGGATTCCGAACCGAGGCGGCACACACTACCAATCCGCCCAGGTTCATAAAATAAACCGAAGGGGGGATCGTGCCTATCGTTATATCTAGGGATGTATTTTCTGTGTCTGCCCGGTGGACGGGATCAGCGCGTCACCACGGTGTCGGCCTCGCCAGGTGCCGCCGCTTCGGCAAGGGCGGGAGACTGCACACTGCAGGTCACGCGCTGCCCGGCCCGGGGTGTGCCCTGGCGCCGCTCTGCCTGTGCGAGACATTGCATGATGCGGCTTGCCGTGCCGATCTGCATCGTGTGGCGATAGAGCACGCCGCTGGCCGAAAGCGTACGGGCGGCAAAATTGACGGCCTCGAAAGCGATGCCGGCCTCGCTGCGAAGTTGTTCGCGCGAGAAGTGCCGCACATAGATCGTGGCGCCCGACTGTTCGTGGATCAGCCGGGCGTAGATGCCGCGCCCATCGGCGCGATTCTCGATGCGAATGGCATAGGAGAGAGGGTGCAATGAATCCGCTCTGCGGGAATCGGTGAGATGCACTGTCCTGTGATAGCCGGCGGAATTCGTGACAGCGCGGGCGAATGCGCTGCATTCGCCGCCTGTCGGCCAGCATTGCTGGACATACAGGCTCGGCAAGGCCTGGGTCTGGGCGGCGAACCTGGTCTGCACCGAGAGAACGAGTTGCGCCTTGGCAATCGCCGCATTGGTCGTGTCCGGGTAGACCGAGGGCGCCAGGAAGAACAGCGGCAGCAGCGAGAACAGCGCGATCGGTGAGGAGATCGGTGCCGGCAGCCACGACCGGCGCGGTCCAGGTTTTTGCCGGGCCGGATCGAGGGGCGGAGGCGCGTCGTCGGGGTCGGCTTCCGGCGGCTGGGCTGCGGTGAAGGCATAGTCCGGAACATAGCTGCCCAGCGGAACGCGGATGCGCAGGGGATCTGATGCGCCTTCCGTTTCGTAGTACAGGTCGAGGAGTTTTCTCAACTTGCCAGCCTGCACGCGGACCAGCGGATCGTTGCCGGCATCAAAACCCGGCGGCCGGCCGAAAACATCGATGCCGATGCTGTAGCCCTTCAAGTGGGCCGCCCGGCCGGAAAGGTCACATTCGACGACATAGGAGAGAAAGGAACGCAGGCGCTCGGAGCGGGCGAAGGTCTCGCTGGCGATGACGGCGTGAAGGGCGCGCCGCACGATATCGCACGCCGGCCTGTCGGTCCTGCTCATGGTGTTGCCACAGAGGGGGCCATCGTCGCTGTCCGATTTCCTTCCATTCCCACAAGAGGCGCCACGGCGCGGCATCCCCAAAAATCAGGGGGAGTTTACCGGTGATTCTTGATCATGAGCAAGGGGCGAGACCGGTACTCCAGACAAATAGCGCGCTGGCATCGCCAAGCGCTGGCGCACAGCGATTGCCCTTGTGGAAACAACAGGCTAGACCTGTGCACAGCAAAAGGAGTGAGCCGCGTCATGCCTGCGAAATTGTCGGTCAATCTCAACGCCATCGCCATGCTGCGCAATCGCCGGGACCTGCCCTGGCCGAGCGTCACCGACCTTGGCCGGATCGCGCTCGAGGCCGGTGCCAGCGGCCTGACCGTGCATCCGCGGCCGGACCAGCGCCATGTGCGTTTCAGCGACCTCGCGCCGATCCGTGCGCTGATCGACACAGAGTTTTCCAGCACCGAATTCAACATCGAAGGTTTTCCGGAAGAGAGCTTCATGCGCCTCGTCGAGGAGCATCGCCCGGAACAGGTAACGCTCGTGCCGGACGATCCGGCCCAGGCGACGTCCGATCACGGCTGGGATTTCCGCAAGAGCCACAACCTGCTTGGAAATGTCGTCGGCCGGCTGAAGAAGCTCGGCCTGCGTGTCTCGGTCTTCGCCGATGGCGATCCGGACCGCGAGGCGCTGGCCATCGCGAAGGATATCGGTGCAGACCGGATCGAGCTCTATACCGGCCCCTATGGTGGCTGCTACGACGATCCTGCGGAGGGCGCGCGCCTTGTCGAGCTGTTGGGCGAGACAGCGGACATCGCCCACGATCTCGGCCTTGATGTCAATGCCGGCCATGACCTGACGGTTGCCAACCTGCCGGCGCTCGTCGCGCGCATCCCGCGGCTCGCGGAAGTCTCGATAGGCCATGGGCTGACGTCGGATGCGCTGCAATACGGCATGGCGGAGACGGTGCGCCGCTTCCGCCGCGCCTGCGGCCAGGACGTCTGACGAGACGGCGCCCCCGAA
The DNA here is from genome assembly GCF_009827055.1 of Shinella kummerowiae. Lineage (GTDB taxonomy): Bacteria > Pseudomonadota > Alphaproteobacteria > Rhizobiales > Rhizobiaceae > Shinella > Shinella kummerowiae. Next base: position 290,906 of record NZ_WUMK01000001.1, on the reverse strand, counting down.
GGAGCGCCGCGTCGTTTTCCTCAACCCAGAAAGGCTGCCTTGTTGGCGGCAACGAAGTCTTCGAACGCCGTCAGGGGGCGACCCGCGAGCGTTTCGGCGTCGCTGGTGACCATGGCGATCTTGCCTTCCCGCGTATTAGCGTCGAAGGAGACGATGGTCGGTACAAAGCCTTCCGGCAGGCCGGCCGCCTTCAAGCCTTCGGTCAACTGCGTATCCGTGACATGGACGACCGCGAGCGGCTTGCCGGTTGCGGCAGAAACGATCGCCGCGATCTCTTCGGCCGTGCGGCTCTTCGTGCCGGTCAGCGTGTAGGTCCTGCTCTCGTCGCCGACCTTCAGGACGGCGCCGGCGAGGGCGGCGGCGGTGTCGGCGCGCGTGATGTGGGCGATCTTGCCTTCGCCGGTCGAGGTATACCAGGAGCCGGTTTGAAGCGCGTGCGGCAGCGACATGAAGAGGTTCTCCGCATACCAGCCATCGCGCAGGATCGTATAGGGAATGCCGGTCGCCTTGATGGCTTGCTCGGTGCCGAGATGATCCGGTGCGAAGGTGACGCGCGAATCGTCCGGCTGCGGCATGGATGTGTAGAGGATGTGGCGAGCGCCGGCCTTGCTGGCGGCGGCGACGGCCGCCTTGTGCTGGGCGAGGCGCTTTCCGGGCGCGTCGAGCGCGTCGGTGGAGATGATCAGCACCTTGCCGGCGCCGGCGAAGGCGGCGTCGAGCGAGGCCGGGTCGTCGAAGTCTGCAGCGCGCACGGAAACGCCCCTGGCGGCATAGTCGGCGAGTTTCGCGGTGTCGCGGGTGGTGGCGATGAGGTTTTCCGGCGCAACCTTGCCGGAGGCGAGCAGCGTATCGAGGACAAGGCGGCCAAGCTGGCCGGAGGCGCCGGTAACGAGAACTGTGTCGGTCATGTCTTTACCTTTGTTCGGGCCTTTCAGGGGCCTTTCGGGCAGGGGCGGCGGGGAGGCGCCTGCCATCCTGCGGCGTTGGTCTCTTATTGAGACTTGCTCTTATCTGGTAATCTGATAGGAGCTGTAAAGGAGGCAGTTTTTTCTGCGGTGGTTACCTGAAGGGAACCGACTATGAACAAGATGGTCGACCGGGCCGAAGGCGAGCGGGTCATCATGATCGACGGCGTTGCCATGTCGATGGACGATTGTCCCGTGCGCGACGTGCTGGACAGCGTCGGCGGGAAGTGGACCTCGCTGATGATCCTCGGCCTTGCCGACGGGCCGCGCCGCTTCTCGCAGTTGCGCCGCTTCATCCCGGATATTTCGCAGCGCATGTTGACCCAGACGTTGCGCGACCTGCAGCGCGATGGCTACATCACACGCACCGTCTATCCCACCCAGCCGCCGAGCGTGGAATATCGGCTGACGCCGCTCGGTCAATCCTTCCTTGCGCTCCTGCGCTCCCTGGTGCACTGGTCTACCGAAAACCACGCTGCGATCCGGGCCGCCCGGTCGGTCTACGACGCAGAAGCGCACTGACAATCCGGCCTTCGGGTCGTTTCGGGGAAGGGCATGAAGCCACTGGATATCGGTATTGCCGGCGCGGGGCCTGCGGGGCTCGCAGCAGCACTGTTTCTTGCGCGCGCCGGTCATCGCGTGGACCTCATTGAACGGTTCGACCAACCATCGCCCGTCGGCTCCGGCCTGCTGATGCAGCCGACCGGGCTCACCGTGCTCGATGCGCTGGGGCTTTCCCGAGCGATCCACGCACTTGGCAACCGCATCGACCGGCTGCACGGTGCGGATGCGCGTAGCGGGCGCACCGTTCTCGACGTGCGTTACGACGCGCTGGCCGGCGGCCGTTATGGGCTGGCGGTGCATCGTGCGGCGCTGTTTTCCACATTGCATGATGCCGTGGTGGCGGAAGGATTGCCGATCCGCACCGGGATCACGTTGGCGAAAGCCGAAACCCGGCAGGCCCGCACGGCGCTGCACGATCCGGACGGCGAGATCGTTGGCGACTATGATCTCGTGATCGATGCGACCGGCGCGCGCTCGCAGCTCGCTGCTGCGTCCGTGGTCGCACCGAAGGTGACGGAACTGCCCTGGGGCGCCTTCTGGGCGACGCTGGATTGCGACGGCATCGCGCATGACGGTCGGGCCCTCGTTCAGCGCTACGATGCCGCGAAAGTCATGATCGGCATCTTGCCGGTCGGCCGGGCACATCCGGGCGAGGGCCGCAAGGCCGCCTTCTTCTGGAGCCTCAAGACGGCGGATGCCGACACCGTGAAGCGCGCCGGCCTTGAGCGATGGAAGGCCGACATCACCGGCCATTGGCCGGAGACGGCGCCCTTTCTTGCGCAGATTACCGATTGGGAGCAATTGACACTCGCCCGTTATGCCCACCGCACCACGCTGCCGCCCTATGCAGACGGAATTGCCTTCATCGGCGACAGCGCCCATTCCACCAGCCCGCAACTCGGGCAGGGGGCGAACATGGCGTTGCTCGATGCGGCGACGCTGGCGCATGCGCTTTCGTCGGCGGCTTCCGTGGAGGAGGCGCTGGCCGCCTACGCTGCGGCCCGCCGCCGTCATGTGCGGCTGTTCCAGCTGCTGTCCTACGTCTTCACACCGTTCTACCAGTCCGATTCCCGATCGATCGCCTGGTTGCGCGACCGGCTGGTGGCGACCGTCGCGAAAATTCCGCCGGCACCACAAATACTCGCCGCCATTGTTTCCGGCACGCTTGCCGATCCCTTCACGCCGGCTGGGTTGCAGGAGTGCCGCTGGCCGGAGACAGCGCTTCGGGAAGCCTGACCGGCGCCTGCCAGCCCTCGAGGTCCAGCGCCCAGATCTGGCCGACGAGATCCTGGCCGAAGCTGTGATGGGCTTCTTCCTTCTCCAGCCTGAAGCCGGCGGACTGGTAGATGCGGCGCGCGGCTGTCAGGATGTCGTTCGTCCAGAGTTCCAGCCGCCCGTAGCCCGCCTCTTGCGCGAAGCGAATGCACTCCGTCACCAGCCGCGTGCCGAGACCGTGGCCCCGAGCGGCCGCATCGACATGCAGCAGGCGCAGCTTCGCGGTGCTCTCGCCGCCCTTGACCAGAAAGATGCTGCCGACGAGGTCGCCATGCTGTTCGGCGATCCAGCAGCGTTCGCGGGAGGGGTCGAAATTGCGCAGGAAGTTTGCGCAGATTTCGGCGACGAGCGCCTCGTATTCCGCGTTCCAGCCATAGGTTTCAACATAGCTTTTCGCCTGGCTGGCAATGACCCGGCCCATGTCGCCGGCGCGGTGATCTCGCAGCAGGATCGCAGGGCTGCTTTCGCCGCCACCGAGCAATCTGGTGGCCTTGCCAAGAGACGCGCCGAGCGCAAGGCGCTCGGTTTCGTCGAGCGGCGCAATAAGGGTCGAGATGCTTTCGCGGGAGCGGGTTGCAAGATCCGCGGCGACCGCGCGGCCGTTTTCCGTGAGGCTGAGAAGCCGTCCGCGACCATCCGCCGGATCCTTTGCGGCATCGACCATGCCCTTGCCAGCAAAGGCTTTCAGCATGCGGCTGAGATAGGCCGGGTCCAGCGACAGTTCTTCGGTGAGCTGCGATGCGGAGGTGGAACCGCGGGCGGCGAGTTCGTAGATGACGCGCGCTTCGGTCAGCGTGTAGGGCGTGTCGAGATAGGCGCGGTCGAGCACGCCGATGCGGTTGGTGTAGAAGCGGTTGAAGGCGCGGACGGTTTCGATCGTGTCCGCGCCGTCTTGTCCGGCAGGCATTGCAATCATGGTGATCTCCTTCGATCACAATGATTGCAATTTATTGGACTGAGTCAACTATTTTTAGGCGGCTTCGCTGACGACCATCGGGCCGAGGGCGAAATCGACGGCGACCTTGGCGTGAATGGCTGTCGAATCGAAGCCGGGCAGCGGAAGTGCATCCGGATCGAGCAGCAGGCAGATTTCCGTGCAGCCGAGGATAACGCAGTCTGCGCCGCCAGCGCGTGCGGCCTCGATAAGCGCGAGAACGCCCTGACGCGAGCTCTCAAGCACTTTGCCCTGGCAGAGTTCGTTGAAGATGACGTCGTGGGTCAGCGTCCGTCCGGCATCATCCGGCACCATGACGTCGAGGCCGGCCGTCTTCATGCGGTCCGCATAAAAGCCGTGCTCCATCGTGTAGCGCGTGGCAAGCAGCAGGGGACGGCGCTTGCCGGCCGCGAAGATTTCGCGTGCGGTCTCGTCGATGATGTTGAGCAACGGCGCCTTGACGGCGTCCTGAACGGCATCGGCGACGAGATGCATGGTGTTGGTGCAGATCAGGACGCATTCGGCGCCGCTCTTTTCAAGGCCTGCGGCAACCGCGCCGAGGCGTTCACCGGCGGCATCCCAGCGGCCAGCCTTCTGAAGGTCGACGATGGACTGGAAATCGACCGAATGCACCAGGACCTCCGCCGAATGAAGGCCTCCGAGCCGCGCGCGCACTGCCTCGTTGATCATACGGTAATAGACCGCCGTGCTTTCGAAGCTCATGCCGCCGATAAGGCCGATCGTCTTCATGTCGTTTCCCCGGTGATTGTTTCGATGACAACCAGAATGCCGCGAGTGTGGCGGTGATTGTTCGCAAAGTTTCGAGCATTTTTACAACGCCGAGAGGATCTTTCTCGTGTATTGATGACTTCGCGCGCTTTTCTTGCGCATAGATAAAAATCGAAGGGGAATCTCGGCGTGCTGGATGAGCGGGACAGGAAATTGCTGGCGCTGCTCCAGGAGGATGCGGGGGCGCCTGTCGCTACGCTCGCGGAAAAAGTGAATCTGTCGCTGTCGGCGTGCGCGCGGCGGATCCAGAGGCTTGAGGAAAGCGGCTATATCGCCGGAAAGGTCGCGCTGCTCGACAGCAGGAAGATGGGCGTGCCGACGACTGTTTTCGCGCTCATCAAGACAGCGCATCACAGCGACGACTGGATCGACCTGTTTTCGCGCGCCATCGCGGATATTCCCGAGGTCGTCGAGGCGCACCGGCTGACCGGCAACTATGACTATATTTTGAAGATCGTGCTGCCTCGGGTCGAGCACTACGACGTGGTCTACAAGCGCATCGTGCGCAAGGTCGAGCTTTTCGACGTGTCCGCGTCCATCTCGATGGAAGTGCTGAAAAGCGGGTCACGCTTGCCGGTGGAGCACGCGGAATAGCGAAGTCCGGTGACCGCGGGCACAAAAAAGGCCGGTCGAAACCGGCCTTTCTCGTTTTGCCGTAAGCGGCGGATCAGGCTGCGACGAGCTGATCGGCCGACATCTTGCCGGACTTGCGGTCACGGATCAGCTCGAAGCTGACCTTCTGACCTTCGTCCAGACCAGCGAGGCCGGCGCGCTGAACGGCGGAGATGTGGACGAATACGTCCGGCTCACCGCTGTCCTGCTGAATGAAGCCGTAGCCCTTGGTGGTGTTGAACCATTTTACGGTACCAGTTGCCATGACGAAACCTTTCCTAAGCCGTCAAATCAATCTTGGGCTGCCAACAGCGGCAACCATGGTAGGTCGAATTTGAAGGGTAGGTTCGTAACTGCAGGCACAGGGCCTGCAAATGCGGAAGTCAACGTTCAAATCTCGATGCGGGAGAAATAAGAGGTTCGTCGGCCTCGGTCAAGATGGCCCAATACGACGATTAAAGGTCTTTATTGCGGTGCGGAAAGTGCTGAGTCGTTCTCGCACTGGGCGATCGGCAACTGGCGGAACGCGTGGATCGCCAGAATGCGGCCCTCTCCGGCGTCGGTCTCCACCGTCATGCAGGCGCAGGCATAACCGTAGTTGCCGTTGGTGCGCACATAGTCACCCTCGGAGATGTCGGGAATGGCCTCCATGCCGTCCGGTTCCTGGCCGCCGCCCTGCGTCATGATCGTCCAGGTGCCCTCGCTGTCATCCAGCCACCAGTTGGCGGGCGTCGGGTTCTGCAGCCAGCCGCAACGGGTTTCGGCGGCATCGGCGCCGGTGGCGGCGAGGGCGAGAAGGGCGCATACCAGCAGTTTTTTCATATTGTGCCCTCACATGCCGGTTTTCTTGCAGTGGAATGTGTCGCCGCTTGTTTCCGAGGCCCAGTCCATGTCCGTGTCGGTGATGTTGGCCAGGCCGATACGATAGTCGTCGGCAAAGGTCAGGATGTAGGCGCTGCCGTCCTTCTCGCTCTTGAGGATCGGCATCGGTCCTTCGCCGGAATCATACGTCTCGGCGGTGAAGGTGAAGGTCGAGACCTCGCAATCCCAGGTGCCGATATAGGGTGGTTCCTCGGCGGCGTGCGCGGGCAGGGTGGAGACGACGAGAGCTGCGAGGAGACGAAGCATGGCGGCGGATGTCCCGTGCTGGAGCGCGTAGATTACATGGAAATGTACCAGCAGAGAACGGTTGATGGAGGCGGCTTATTCTCGCGCGATGGTAAAGGGTCCGGCAACGTCGCCGGGCTCTGTGCCAATCCTGGACAGGTGATTTGATTTCGATCGGCAAGCGATCGTCGTAGTGGCGGTGGGTTTGTGTGCCAGGGGACCGGACGCAAAAAGGCCCCGAAAACCGGGGCCTCCTCATTGTCATGTCTCAGGCAGGGCGCCGCTTGTCCACGCGGTGGTGGTCAAGGAAGGTCGCGATGGCCGTTTCGCCGTAGAGGCGGCGCTGCTCGACAAGGGCTGTGGCTAGGCGGGCGGCATCACCGAAGGTGGCGATTTGCGCGGCCGCGGCTGCCGGATTGCGGGCAAGCGCATCGGCAACGAGATCCGCCATGGTGCGTGGCAGGATATCGGTGCAGTCGCGCATGCGTTCAAAAACAATGCCGATGGGAACGATCTTGTCGTCGTAGATCACCATCGGTTCGGCGCGTTCGTCTTCCCAGGCGTCAAAGGCTTCCAGGGCATCACCGAACGCTTGCTGCAGAGTGATGGGAGCATGTCCTTCGTGAAGGTCTGGCAGGAAATTCAACATTTTCTGTCTCCTTGGCGTAAGGGCGTTTCTCTTTCGTACTCCGGTACTGAGGCCTCGATGCCGGCTGTCGTTCGCAATGTGAACGGTCTGCTGCACCGCAGGTCTCACAAATCTTAACAACAGGAAACGTCTTGGGAAGCGAAAAATTTTGTTCAGACCGCACTGACTTGTTGGTTTCTGGGGACTTCTGTTTCAAATCAGCGGGATAGCGGAAAGAAAATTTCTGCTTCGTTGTGCGTTGCGGTCATAATTGTGTGACGCAACAGGCGATTGGGCCGCGATCTGGTCGGGCAAATCAGTTGATTTGCCTGCTTTGCAAGAAGGGTGTTGACCACAAAGCCAGACATCGCTAGAAAATGCCGAACCGTACGGTACGGTACGCAAATTCAACGGGTGGACATCTTGCAGATCGCGGAGCAGAGCAGGGCAGGTGCAGCAGGTGGACTGACGGAACGTCAGGGCGCGGTGCTGGAGCGTGCGCTTGGCTTGCTCGTCGAGGGCGGCGAACGGGCGCTGACGACCGCCGGCGTGGCGCGTGCGGCGAACTGTTCGAAGGAAAGCCTGTATAAGTGGTTCGGCGATCGCGACGGGCTGATTTCGGCGATGATCACCTACCAGGCCGGCAAGGTGCGCACGGTCGAGGTTGCGGCGGGGGCTCTGACCACCGAGACGCTGCGCAAACATCTTCTGGCGTTTGCGCGCGACCTGATCGATGTGCTGTCCGGCGACGTGTCGCTTGCGCTGAACCGTCTGGCGATCGGCCAGGCGAGCCGCGAGGGCGCAGGCCTCGGCCGCCTGTTGCAGGAGCGCGGGCGCCGGCAGATCGGCAAGCGCGCCGCCGTACTGCTTGAGGCCGGCCGCAAGGCGAAGCTGCTTGCATTCGACAGTGCCGACGAGGCATACGGCACGCTCTACGGCCTGATCGTCTCCGACATGCATCTGCGCATGCTGCTTGGGGAAGATGCCGCAGGGCTGAAAAAGGAATTCTCGCCACGCGCGGAGAAGGCAGTGGATGCCTTCCTGACGCTTCACGGCGCGAAAGGGTAAGGCCGGCGGTCAAGCCGCCGGTTCAGGTTAAACAGACAGCAAGGGAAGGAACCATCGATGCGCGTCTATTACGATCGTGATGCCGATCTCAACCTCATCAAGGCGAAGAATGTCGCCATCGTCGGCTATGGCTCGCAGGGCCGTGCCCACGCCCTCAACCTCAAGGATTCCGGCGCCAAGGGCGTCGTGATCGCGCTCAAGGCCGGTTCGCCGACCATCAAGAAGGCCGAAGCCGATGGCTTCAAGGTCATGACCGTTGCCGAAGCCGCCAAGTGGGCCGACCTCCTGATGATGGCGACCCCGGACGAACTCCAGGCCGACATCTACAAGGCCGAAATCGCCGGTAACATCCGCGACGGCGCAGCGATTGCCTTCGCTCACGGTCTCAACGTTCACTTCGGCCTTATCGAGCCGAAGGCTTCGGTCGACGTCGTCATGATCGCGCCGAAGGGCCCGGGCCACACGGTTCGCGGCGAATACCAGAAGGGCGGCGGCGTTCCCTGCCTCGTTGCCGTTCACCAGAACGCTTCGGGCAACGCGCTTGACCTGGCGCTCTCCTACGCCTGCGGCGTTGGCGGCGGCCGTTCGGGCATCATCGAGACCAACTTCAAGGAAGAGTGCGAAACCGACCTCTTCGGCGAACAGGTCGTTCTGTGCGGCGGTCTCGTGGAACTGATCCGCGCCGGCTTCGAAACGCTGGTCGAAGGCGGCTATGCGCCGGAAATGGCCTATTTCGAGTGCCTGCACGAAGTGAAGCTGATCGTCGACCTGATCTATGAAGGCGGCATCGCCAACATGAACTACTCGATCTCCAACACCGCAGAGTGGGGCGAATACGTCACCGGCCCGCGCATCATCACCGCCGAGACCAAGGCTGAAATGAAGCGCGTCCTGGCCGACATCCAGACCGGCAAGTTCACCTCCGAGTGGATGCAGGAATGGAAAGCCGGCGGCGCACGCTTCAAGGGCATCCGCCGCAACAACGACTCGCACCAGATCGAAGAAGTCGGTGCGAAGCTGCGTGGCATGATGCCGTGGATCGGCAAGAACAAGCTGGTCGACAAGGCCGTCAACTAATCGCTCCTGCATTTCCTGCAGAGCGACAGGCCGGGCGGCTTTCCGTCTGGCCTTTTATTTCAGAGATCCTGAAATAATGCATTGCATCCTTGCTCCCTACTGCGGTGCAGCAAGTAATACGCTTGCCTGACGTGGCAAACAGGAACAAAATACGCAAGTGTTTCGTTCAGTTGTCAGGAGGATCGTGCAATGACCACCATTGTCCAATACTTCGCCTGGTTCGATCTTTTTATCCTGGGCAGTATCGCCATGCTTGTGCTGCTCAGCCTTTACGGCGACCGCGCCACCTGATTGTGGCAGGCGCCTGAAATGGCCGTCGGAGCGTAGCCGCTCCGACGAGAATAAATTCGCACGAAATCTTGGGTCGTGCGTACTTTGTCTTGGCGCGAATATTTAGGTCAGCATTATTGACATAAAAACCGTGCCATGATGAGGTGCGTTCAAACAACAAGCCCGAGGAAACCCCGATGTTCAAATGGGAACAGGCCTTCGCGACACGCGCGTCGCGGATGAAGGCGTCCGAAATCCGTGAATTGCTGAAACTGCTGGAACGGCCCGACATCATCTCGTTCGCAGGCGGCATTCCCGATCCGGCGCTGTTCCCGAAAGAAGACTTTGCCGCCGCCTATGCCGATATCCTCGCCGGTGAGGGCGCTGCTGCCGGTCTGCAATATTCGGTCAGCGAAGGCTACAAGCCGCTGCGCGAATGGCTCGCCGGCGAAATGGCCAAGCTCGATATTGCCTGTTCGGCTGAAAACGTCTTCATCGTCTCCGGCTCGCAGCAGGGCCTCGACTATCTCGGAAAACTCTTCCTGTCGCCGAAGGATACGGCGCTGGTCACCTGGCCGACCTATCTCGGCGCGCTCCAGGCCTTCAACGCCTATGAGCCGACCTATGACCGGCTGAACCTTTCCGGCAACCGCACGCCCGACGCTTACCGCGCAACGGCGACGGAAGCGGGCGGGCGCGTCAAGTTTGCCTATCTTTCGGCGGACTTCGCCAATCCGACCGGCGAAACCGTCGACCGCGTCGGCCGCGAAAAGCTGCTCGAGCTGGCGGAAGAGCTGGATATCCCTGTCATCGAAGACGCCGCCTATCAGTCGCTGCGCTATGACGGCGAGGCCGTGCCGCCGATCCTGGCGCTGGAAATCGCCCAGAAGGGCAGTATCGACGCGGCGCGCACCATCTATTGCGGCAGTTTCTCCAAGACGCTCGCCCCGGGCCTACGTGTCGGCTACATCGTCGCGGCAGCCCCCGTCATCCGCAAGCTCGTGCTGATGAAGCAGGCGGCGGATCTGCATTCCTCGACCATCAACCAGATGGCCGTCGCGCATGTCGCCGAGCGTGGTTTCGATGCGCAGGTGGCAAAGATCCGTGCCGCCTACAGCACCCGCCGCAACGCCATGCTGGCGGCGCTGCAGAAATATATGCCGGACGGCGTTACCTGGACGAAACCCGAGGGCGGCATGTTCGTCTGGGTCACGCTACCCGCCGGCATGGACGGCGCGACGCTGCTTGCCCGCTCCATCGAGACGGAAAAGGTCGCCTTCGTGCCCGGCCAGGCTTTCCATGCCGATGGCAGCGGTGCCAACACGCTGCGCCTCAGCTTCTCCTGCGCCGACGCTGCAACCATCGAGGAGGGCATCTCCCGCCTCGGCCGGCTGCTCACCAACGAGCGTCTTGCCGCCTGATTTGATTGTGGGTGGGCCTGCCCCTCACCCTAACCCTCTCCCCGCAAGCGGGGAGAGGGCACTTACCCCACGAACGGGTATTGCTTGAGGAAGCCGGTGCGGCATACCCCTTCGCCCCGCTTGCGGGAGACGGTGCCGGCAGGCGGATGAGGGGGGCATTCGCCTAAAAAGCACCGCGATTTGCCCGACATGGTTTAGTCCGCAAGGCACGCCACGGCAGATTCGAAGACCAGATCCGGCAGCACTTCGAATGTATAGGGAGCATGCACACGCTCCCACTTCTGGTGATAGTCGCGTCCCCACGGCCCGATATTGACCGTCGGGAAGGACAGCAACCCTTCCGGCGCATCGTCCGTGAAAGCCGCTGACGGTGTGTTGGCGGCGAGAAGGCCAGTCTCTCCTGCGTCCGGCCGGTGACCGAAGAAACTCATGTCGGAAATGCCGGCGAAAATCTGCTTGAACTTGATCGACGTGCCATGCCGCCGTGCGGCGTCCTGCATGACCGCCTGAAGCCGGTCGTGCATCGTGCGTCCCGTTTCGCCCGCGCGTTCCAGATGAACCAGCGGATAATGCAGGCTGCCGAAGCCGATGATAACGGCCGGGCCTTCGATGCCCGCTTCCGTCGCTGCGGCCGCGACGATCTCGCGGCTCACCTTCAGGGGATCGGTGCCGCCGGAGAGGGATCGGTCGAGCGCGGAGAGGCGATCGAGCGCGTCGCCGCCGCGCGTCTTCAGCCGCTCGAGAAGTTCGGCATAGGTCAGCACAGTGCCTTGCGTCTTCGCTTTCGAGGTGGCCCGATAACGCGCTTGATGCGCGTCCTGCGTTTCGAGCGCAGCGTTCAGCGCGCCGTTCACCAGGGTGCGGAAGTCGCCGAGAATGTCGGCAGCGCTGCGGCGGTGTGTCAGCCAGTTGAAAGACAGCCACACACGATCCGGCGTCGTCACGTCATAGCCGTCCCTGATATCGCGGGCTTCCAGGCACACCGGCGGCGGGGAGCGTTCGCCGAACGCCTCGTCGCTGAGTTCCGGCACGGTGTCCATCGCGCGGATGATCTCGGCGCTGATGCGGTGGGCGCTCGTGCCGTTGAACGGATAGCCGGCATGGGTCGGGCGGCCGATGACGAGGGCGAAGGGGGCGAACTTGCCGATCGAGCCGAGATAGATCGCGCGGCCTTCTTCACCGTCGCGCTCGCAACTCGACGCATCGAGATTGATGCCGCCGACAATATCGAGGCTGAAGCGACGGGCGATCTCCGGCAGCGCGTTGCGCAGGCTGTGCATGCCGCGCGAGCGGTTTTCCTCGTCCGGTGTCGCGACGAACAGGATGTTGCCCTCGGGCGCCGTCAGTTCCGCAAAACGCTCCAGCGCCGCGATGCCGGCGGCAAGGCCGCTCTTCATGTCGAGCAGGCCGCGCCCGGCAATGAAGTCGCCGCTCTCGAAATCCTTGAGCGCCTTCGCCTCCGCGCCGTTCAGCGGGCGGCTGCGAAGCTCCTTGAGGAGTGCCTCCGTCAACGGTTCGGGATCGCAGGCGAGCGGCGCAAGCGTGCCGTAATTTGCGATGGAGACGGTGTCGAAATGGCCGGCCAGCACCACCGTGCGCCGCCCGCTGCCGCGCACCAGCGCCACCACGTTCTGCGTCATCGGCTCGCCGTGGCTGTCCACGGTGAAAAGTTGCTGGGGATGGCGCTGGAAATAGGGTGTTTCAGCAAGATGCGCCCGCAGCTTTTCGGAGAAGCTGGCTTCGTCCGGCGAGCCGGTGACGCTCGGCCAGCGGGTCATCAGCAGCGAGAGGTTTTTGGCGCGCAAGGCTGCGGTGGAGAGCGTGGTTTCATCGGTCATGGGAAGCGGCCTGTCGGAAGCGGTTGCGTCGAGATTGTCGCTAGGCTAGCCAAGGAGAACGGCAAGCGAAATGGTAATTTTCTGAGAAAATTGCTATCGGAATTGCCGTTTTGTCACGCTTATCTGGCATTCCGGTAGCAGGCATGGACACGATCGATCGAAAACTCCTCGCCCTTCTTCGCAAGGATGGCCGTGCTTCGCTCTCTGCGCTGGCCGCCGATTTGAACGTTTCGCGCGGCACGGTGCAGAACCGCATCGAGCGGCTGACGCGCGACGGTGTCATTGCCGGCTTTACCGTGCGGGTGACGGCGGCCGACGATCCGCATGCCGTTCGTGCCGTCATGATGATCGAGATCACCGGCCAGAAGACGCTCTCCGCCATAAAGGCGCTGCGCGGCATCCCCGAAATCCGCGCGCTGCACACGACGAACGGCGCCTGGGATCTCGTTGCCGAAATTCAGGCGGACAATCTCGTCGAGTTCGAACGGGTGCTGCGCGGGATTCGCGCCATGGACGGGGTATCGAAATCCGAAACCAGCCTGTTGCTGACCACGTTGTAGGTCAGGGCATCACGATGTCGATTTCCTCGCCCGTCGAGGAATAGGTGACGCGGCCGCCCTTCCAGCCGTCCGGGCTTTCGAGGCGGATTTCCAGCGTCACCTTGCCATCCGGCGAGGGCACCATGAAGCTGCCGTCCGGGCTCATCAACTGGCCGATCGAGAACGTGTAGCGCGACAGTGCCATCTCCGAGCCGACTTGTAGCCGGGAGAATGTCCGCGCCGTCAGTTCGTTGAGCTTTTCGGGTGAGAAAAAGGCAAGGTCGCTCATCCTGTATAGCCGCTCCGGGCGGAATTCCGAATCCCAGGGCATCATCATCGTCATGGCGGTGATGCCGCGGTCGTTGGCGGTGTAGCTGCGCATCTTGCCCGGCGCATCCGGCACTTCGGCAAGGATCTGCATCGAATCGTGGCTGATGTTGAGTTCGGCGAAGCGCGCGTTCTTGCCGAACTGCTCGCTGATCACGGCGAGCGTGTCATGTGTCGTCTTCGGGTCGAGCCAGTTGCGCTTCGGCTGGCGTGCCGCCGGTAGATTGGCAGCGCGCACCGTGCCGTCGGCGGTCAGTTCGATGGTTCCGCTGTTGGAAAACATCGCGATCTCGCCGGTCTGCGTCCAATCGGTGAAGTGGACGGTCCAGCGCAGTTCCGGTTTGCCGGGGCCGCCGGAGAAAAGCCGAAGCATCATGTAGTTCATCGTCGATTTTTCGTTGCCCCATGCCTTTTTCGCGGCATCGCGAATTTTCCCCAGTTGCCGGAGGTCGACATCGGCCAGCGAAAAGGCCGGCTCCGCCGCCGTACCCGGAAACATCGGCGAGGCAATCGGCGAGCGCGTCACGCCGGATATGTCCCAGGAATAGCCGACAGTGGTTTCCTTGAGCGACGGATGGTCGGCCTTCACCTGCACGGATTTCGGATAGATCGTGATATCGCGGATGACCGGTTTGCCGCCGATGACCCCGGTCAGGCTTTCGATCGCCGCTTCCTTGGGCCAATCCTCGTCGTTGATGAAATGCATGGTTCGGGCGCGCGCGGTATTGGAAAGGTCACCGCCGATGATCGCGCCCTCTGCATCCGCATAGACCGTCGCGCTTTCCCGTGGCGAGGCGACATAGATCGACCAGCGGATATCGCCGTACGAGGGCGTCGGCAGCAGGCTTACGCGCCTGGCGATTTCGATCGACTGGACGTTTCCGCCGCCCTCCAGCTTGGCATAGGCCACGGCGCGCCGTGCAACATCATCGGTCTCGCCGATCGCGATCGCCTCGAGGGAGAACAGGCCGCTGGCAAGGTCGGACACCATGGCGGGTGCCGGGCGTGCCGCGGGGCCGGCGATGACTTCGGTCTCGAAGAAGATGAGGCGGGATGCCTGCCGGACCTGCCATTCCTCCACGTCGCCCGGACGAGACCCGCCGAGCAGAACGGAAACGGACTTGTCGGTTATCCGGATCGTGTGCACCTCGGGCGTCCGGCGCAGTTCCCCGACGATACGCCCGACCGCCCGGGCCGCTTCGCCCGGCGCGGTGATATAGTTTTCGGCAGCGCGGGCCGGCAGGCCGGCGAAGAACAGGAAGACCAGCCAGGCCGCCAGCAATGCCCGTACCGCGCTGGATAGACGTCCCATGAGCATTTCCTCCGTCTGCCACCGGAATGCGCATCATCCGTGCTGGGTAACGGCGTTGCAAGCCGGTTTATTCCAGCAGCGGGAGTGTTCCCAAGAAAAGGCACTTTCCATTGCCGGACAGCCGGTTACACTCCGCCGGCATACCCGGAAGGACCTCATGTCTCTACGCCTCGCCACATTCAACATCGAAAACCTCATGACCCGTTTCGACTTCACGGGTTTCCGCAACCAGGTTCGCCAGGATCGTGTGCTGCGCCTGTTCGATATCCGTAACGAGGCGGAATATCAGCGGCTGGAGGAGGCGCGCGCTATCGCCTACACCGACGATGCCCGCCAGCATTCCGCGCTTGCCATTGCCGATGCGGATGCCGACATCCTCTGCCTGCAGGAAACCGACAATATGGCGGCGCTGCAGGCCTTCGAATACGGCTATCTCTTCCGCATGGTCGGCAACGGCTACCGCCAGAAGTATCTGATCGAAGGCAATGACAGCCGCGGCATCGACGTCTCGGTGCTGATGCGCGAGGAGACGCGTGACGGCCAGCGCATCGAATGCGTCGACATCCGCAGCCATGCCTCCGTCACCTATCGCGACTTCGACCTCTACACACCGGATCTCGGGCAGGGTCTCAAGCCGGACGACAGGATTTTCAAACGCGATTGCCTGGAGATGGACCTGCGCATCGGCGGTCGTCCGCTGACGCTCTATGTCGTGCATTTCAAGTCGATGGGGCCGGGACGGGAGGGCATGGATGGCCGCCAGTCCACCATGCCGGTGCGCACGGCGGAAGCCCGCGCGGTGCGCCGGATCATCGAGAACCGGTTTGGCGTCGGCCAGACCGCAGGCAAGGCCTTCGCGATCTGTGGCGATATGAACGATTATCAGGCGAAGCTGGCGATCGAAGGGGACCGGCGTACCGGCTATCGTTTCGTGCCGAAGGACGAGGCGGTCAGCGCGCTCGATGTCTTCAGCGCCGATGGTTTCGCGGTCAATCCCGTGCTGCGCCGGCCGGTCGAGGATCGCTGGACGCTCTACCATAGCCGCGGGCCGGAGGAGCGTCATCTGTGCCAGCTCGACTATATCTGGCTGTCGCCGTCGCTGGCCGAGCGCAATGCGCTGCATGTTCCCGAAATCATTCGCGCCGGCCAGCCGTTTCGCACGATCTTTCCGCCGGGGCAGGAGGTGGAGCGCTATCCGCGTGTCGGCTGGGACCGGCCGAAGGCGTCCGATCACTGCCCGGTGGTCATGACGCTCGACCTCTAGGCTTTCAGTCATTTCCGCTTGCCGATGGCGGAGGGCTCGGGCACGTTTAGGAAATGCCCGCGCGGCAAAAATGGAATACGGAGAATGCCTTGTCCCGTCGCTATGCCATCTATGACGTCTTCACCGATACGCGGCTTGCCGGCAATCCGCTGGCCGTCGTCTTCGATGCTGACGATCTCGACGACAGCACGATGCAGCGCATTGCAGGCGAGTTCAACCTGTCCGAAACCGTCTTCGTGAAGAGGCCGGAAAACCCGGCACACAGCGCGCGCCTGCGCATCTTCACACCCGGCCGCGAATTGCCCTTTGCCGGCCACCCGACGGTGGGTGCTGCGGTGGCGATCGCCGAAGCGGGCGAAAGCGACAGGGTAGGGCCGCGCGACCTGGTGAGCGTGCTGGAGGAAAATGTCGGGCCGGTGCGCTGTGCCGTGCGGCTCGGCGACCGCAATGCGGCCTTTGCCGAATTCGACGTGCCGCGCAAATCCACCCGTCTCGATGCGACCTTCGACAGGCAGACGCTCGCCGATGCCTTCAGCCTGAAACCCGGCCAGATCGGTTTCGAGAACCATGTGCCCTCGCTCTGGAGCGCTGGCGTCGCCTTCGTGATGATCCCGGTGCATGACCTTGCCGCCGCAAGCGCGGTGGAATTCGATCCGATGCTCTGGGAGCGCTGCGCGCCCTTTGCCGAGGGGCGGCTTGCCTCGGCCTATCTCTACTGTCGCGGCGGCGTGAACCACAATGCCCGTTTCCACACCCGGATGTTTGCGCCCGACATGGGCATAGCCGAAGACCCGGCGACGGGGGCTGCGGTCGCCGCCCTGTCCGGCGCCATCCATTTTTTCGACAAGCCGGTGGACGGTCACCATCCGTATCTAATTGAACAAGGCGTCGAAATGGGGCGCCCGTCGCATATTCATCTGCATCTCGATGTGTCGGGCGGGGCGATCGCCAGTGCCCGCATCGGCGGCGAGGCCGTGCGCATCGCGTCCGGAACGCTGGATTTGTGACACTTGTTTTGCGCTGCAAAAGAAAATCATGCGCCCACGCATTTTTTTCCGGACGCGGTATGGACAACCCCGGCGAAGGCCTTTATACGCCCCTCCAGACCGCTGAAACGGTTGTGTGGGTGATTAGCTCAGTTGGTAGAGCAGCTGACTCTTAATCAGCGGGTCCACGGTTCGAGCCCGTGATCACCCACCATTTTTCTCTTTGAGATGAATGGTTTACGCTGATTTCCTCTTTTCCTGATAAAGCCTGACGTGCACCGCGCGGCGCTTGTCTGAGCGCGAGATAGATGCCGACGAAGCCGATCAACGTCAACGCGTGAAATTCTGTCGCCTCCCGATCGAGTCGGGAGGCTTTCGTTGCCGGACGTGAACCGTTGTGCGGTCAGTAGTCCCACCAGGCGGGCACCCACCGGAAGAGGTCGCCGGAGGCGGCCACGCGGCCGACGGACGGGAAGGGCATGTGCGTCGACACCAGCCATGCGCCGGTCTCCGTCAGTTCCCGCATCAAACGCAGGCGAACGCGGGTCGCTTCCTCGGGATCGTGTTCGAAGCCGTTGTGCCATTCCGGATGGTCGAACGAGACCGGGAAGATCGCATCGCCGCCGAACATCAGGCGATCCTTGCCGGAGGTTATGCGAACGACGCTGTGTCCCGGGGTGTGGCCACCTGTGCGCGCGACAACCACGCCCGGCGCCACCTCCTGTTCCGTCTCGAAGGTCTGCAACTGGTGACGGTATTCCTTCAGGAACCGCGTGGCGGCGCTGCGCGCCACCTCAGCGAGCGCGGGTGGCATGCCGGTGCGGGAGAAGTCGGGCGCCTCCCAGAACGTCGCCTCCGCGGCAGACACGTGGATCCGCAGGTCCGGCCGCAGCCGTTCCTTCACCCCGTCGACAAGCAGCCCGCCGACATGGTCGAAATGCATATGGGTCAGCACCACGTCGGTCACCGTTTCGAGATCGACGCCGGCGGCGGCCAGTCGATGGCCGAACTGCCCGGCGCGTGGAAAGTCCGGAACCTCTCCGCCGATGCCGCTGTCGATGAGGATGGTCTGGCTGCCGCTGCGCACCACGACGGCGTTCAGCGCCCAGTCGAATGTGTCATGCGGCAGGAACATGGTGTCCAGCCAAGCGTCCCGGGTGGCCGGATCGGCATTGGTGGCCATCGACTCGGCCGGCGGCTCCAGAACGCCATCGCTGATCACCAGCACATCGATATCGCCGACCCGCACCGCATAGCGCGACGGGACCAGCTCGTCCGGCCTCGACTGGCCGGCGCGCGCTGCGGTGTCCGAGCTCTTCACTGCCTGTTCCTGACCCATGTCTATCTCCTTTGATCAGACTGTTTCTGCTCCGCCGCTGCCCCCTGGATTGGAACGCGCCTCCAAGGACTGACAATCGACGGCTATGGGCAGATTGGGCCGCTGCGCCTGCCATCGCCATTGAGCGGAGGTGTTGGTCCGGCACTGCCGGGGTCTATGCTTGGCTCGTTGCGCGTACAGGTGTTCCTCGCAAACGCCGAAGAGCCCATCTCGGAGGATCTTGGGCGAGGGGGCCGACGGGCACAGCGCCCGCGCTTACCGCCGTGCCGACCATCATCCTGACAGGCCCGCAGTTGGCCGGCGTCATTCGGTAGGCGTGGGAATCCTATCCGTCCGTGTGATGGCGGACGGTGGAAGCCACGCCTAGACTCCGGTGCGGGTCCGGCAAGGGGCAGCGAGCACCGCCGCACCTTTGGACGAATAACCAAGACTTCTTCAAGAGGAATTCAAGCTCGCGCCAAGGACTTCGAGGCGGTCGGCAGGCATTGTTTTGTTACTTCGACGGCAATTCTGCGGTCGGCAAATGTGGAGAGAAACCATGAAGATCGTTGTGATCGGAGGCACCGGCCTCATCGGATCGAAACTCGTCAAGGTCCTCAGCGACCGCGGCCACGAGACGCTGGCCGCTTCGCCGAGAACCGGCGTCGATACCATCACCCGCAAGGGGCTTGCCGAAGCGCTTGACGGTGCAGACGTCGTCATCGACGTGGCGAATGCGCCGCTTTGGGACGATGCGGCCGTGCTCGACTTCTTCGAGACCTCGGGGCGCAACCTGCTCGCCGCGGAGGCCGCCGCCGGAGTTCGTCATCACGTCGCCCTGTCTATCGTCGGCAGTGAACGGCTGCCGGGCAACGGCTATTTCCGGGCGAAGGTCGCGCAGGAAAACCTCATCAAGGCCTCCGGCATCGCCTACACGATCCTGCGCGCCACCCAGTTCTTCGAGTTCGTTGGTGGTATCGCGCAGTCCACCGCCGGCGCTGAGGAGATCCGCGTGTCGCCGGCGCTGTTCCAGCCCGTCGCATCGGACGATGTCGTCGCCGCGCTTACCGACCTTGCGCTGGCACCGCCAGTGAACGGCACGGTCGAGGTTGCCGGCCCGCAGCCCCTTCCGCTGGACGAAGCGGTGCGCGGCTTCGTGCAGGCGACGGGTGACAGGCGCAAGGTCATCGCCGATATCCGGGCGCGGTATTTCGGCTCCATTCTCGACGATCGCGCGCTGACGCCCGGCAAGAACCCGCGCCTTGGCACGATCGGCTTCACAGACTGGCTTGGCCAGCAGGCCGGAGGGAACTGAGATGACGGAACCGCTTCAGGAAGAGTCTGCCGCCGCCCCGGCGGCGAAGCCCGGGAAGGGCCGGAAGATCGCTGGCCTGATGCTGTGCCTGGCTGCCGCGGCGATCGGCGCCGGCGGCTGGGCTTTTGCCCGCTCGGGCGATGCGGCCTCGACCGACAACGCCTATGTGCGCGGCGACGTCACCTCGCTTGCGCCGAAGATTTCCGGCTATGTCATGCAGGTGGAGGTGAAGGACAACCAGGCGGTCGCGGCCGGCGACGTGCTGTTCCGGATCGACGACCGGGATTATCGCGCGCGGCTCGCCCAGGCGATGGCCAATGTCGATGCGGCTGACGCCCGGCTTGCCAATGTCGATGCGGAAGTCCGGCTTCAGGCCACGCTGATCCGGCAGGCCGATGCGCAGCGTCGGGCGGCGGTCGCCGAACTGGATCTTGCGACCAAGGCGTCCGACCGCCAGCGCGGGCTCATCCGCAGCAGCGCCGTCAGCCAGGCCCGGGTGGATGAAAGCGATTCCGCGCGGGCGCGTGCGGAGGCGAGCCTTGCCGCGGCCACCGCAACCGTCGAGGCCCAGCAGCAACGCACCGCCGTGCTGGCCGCCCAGCGCGAAGCCGCCGTCGCGGCGGTGGCGCAGGCGAAGGCCGCGCGCGACCTCGCGGAGATCGACCTCGACAGCACCGTCGTGCGCGCGCCGGTCGATGGCGTCGTCGGCAACCGCCAGGTTCGTGTCGGCCGGCTGGTCGCCCCCGGCGTTTCGCTGCTCGATATCGTTCCGGTGCATGACGTCTGGGTGGTGGCGAACTTCAAGGAAACCCAGCTCGAGCATATCCAGCCGGGCCAGCGCGTCCGCATCACCATCGACGGTTATCCGGACGAGGCGCTGGAGGGTGTGGTCGACAGTTTCGCGCCGGGCAGCGGCTCTGCCTTCAGCCTGCTTCCCGCCGACAATGCGACCGGAAACTTCGTCCGCGTCGTGCAGCGCGTTCCCGTCAAGATCCGCTTTGCCGGCAATCCGCTGCCGGGCCGCCTGGTGCCCGGCCTGTCCGCCCGCGTTTCGGTCGATCTTGGAGACCGGCCATGACCGTCATCATCGCAGACGCGCCGCCGCGCGGGCGGTCGATGGCAGGGCCGCTGTTTGTCAGCGGCATCATGCTGGCGGCGCTGACGGAGGCGATCGCCAGCACCATCCTCGCGCTCGGGCGTGCCGATATGATCGGCGACACCTATGCGACGCCCGATGAGTTCGCCTGGCTGGATATCGGCTATACCGCGCTCAAACTGATCGGCTTCATGGCCGCGGCCGGGCTGATGGCCCGTTTCAAGCCGCGCAACCTGATCCTCGGCGCGACCCTCGTGATGGGGGGCGCCTGTGCGATCGCCGCCGTCACGGCGCGCCTCGACCTGCTGATCGTCCTGCGGTTCGTGCAGGGCTTTTCAGGCGGCGTCCTGCTGGTGACGGGGCAGGCGGCGATCTTCCTTGCCTATCCGGCATCCCGCCAGCCGTTCCTGCAATGCCTGTTCGCCATCGCCGCCGTCGTCGCCCCCGCGACGATCGCGCCGGCGCTGGAGGGCTGGCTGCTCGATAGCCATTCCTGGACGTGGATCTTCTTCAGCGTCGTTCCCGTCGCTCTGGCAGCGGCCGGGCTTTTGATCGCCGCGGACGATCCGATCCTCGAAAGGACGGCGCAGCGCCCGTTCGACTGGGCCAGCTTCGTGCTCCTCGCCATCATGCTGCTCTGCGCCACATATGTTTTCAGCCAGGGCAGCCGCTGGGACTGGTTCGAGGCGCCGCATCTCCTGTGGCTGGCGGTGATTGGCGCCGCCGCCCTGTTGACGTTTCTCGGCCGGCAGGTGCTGGCCGGTGGCCGCGGGCTCATCGATGCCACCCTGTTCGCGTCGGCGGATTTCACCTTTGCCTTCATCGTCAGTTTCGTGGCCGGTGCCGCGCTGTTCGGCAGTGCGTTCCTGATCCCGTCCTTCGCCGTCTCGGTGCTGGCCTTCACGCCCACCGATGCCGGCCTGCTGCTCCTGCCGAGCGGCGTGCTGTTCGTTGCCGCATTGCTCGTCACCGCCTTCCTCGTACAGGGGCGGGGCGTTGCTCCCTTCGCGACCGTGCCCTTCGGCATCCTGATGATCATGGCTTCGATGTGGATGCTGTCGGGTTCGAGCGGTGAAAGCGGCGCGCCGGACATGATGGCGGCGATCCTGCTGCGCGGCTTCGGCCTGGGTTTCCTGTTCCTGTCGATCACCCTGATCGCGTTCGGCGGGCTCGATAAACGCAATCTTGCCGCCGGGATCGGCCTCTTCAACAGCGGCCGCCAGCTTGGCGGGTTGATGGGCGTCGCCGGGCTCCAGACGCTCATCGACCACGGTATGGTGTCGAACACCGCCGTCATCGGCGCCAGCGTCACGGCGGGAACGCCGGCGGTCGTCGAGCGGCTGGCCGCCACGACGGCCCTGTTCAGTGCAAAGGGTCTCGACCCGGCTGCTGCCGGTCGAGCGGCGACCAGCCTTCTCGGCCGGACGGTGAGCGGCCAGTCGACGGTGATCGCCTTCGACACGGCCTTTTTTGCCGTTGCTCTTCTCTTCCTCTTCGCCGCGCCCGTACTGGTCGCCATCAAGATCACGCTTGCCAAACGCGCCCACAGGGCACAGCCGGAGCCATGAACCCTGCCATCGTGGAGTTGACGGTCGAGGAGATGCTGGCCGATCCCGTCGTCCAACTCGTGATGAAAAGCGACAAGATCGTCGCCGATGACATACGGCAGATCCTTCGCGAAGCCCGGCAGAGGCGCGGCGCTCCTCCCTCGTCTCCAGGCGAAAGCGAGCTTCATCAGGGCGCCGCAAACCCCGACCCCGCCGCATCTCATGGATTTCCATAAGATGCGGCGGGGCATTGCCGTTGCTAGAATGGATGCGTTCACCAACCCGGATATCGATGGCGGATGCTAGACCACGCGCGAACAGTCCGTAGATTGCCGATATTCGGTAGGAGAAACCCATGACGCGCGTTTGGCCCCATCGTCCCGAACTCCTGCATCTGGCGATGTTCTTTATCGTCTACCTGCTAGGCGGTGGTTTCGCCCAGGCGCTGGCAATCGTTCCCGGCACGGGCATTTCGATCTGGCCTCCAAGTGGACTGTTCCTGGCAACGCTCGCCTTTGCAGCGAGACGAAGCTGGCCGTGGTGGGTGATGGCCGGCTTTCTTGCGGAATTGTCCGGTAACATCCTATGGTTCCACAATCCGCTGCCGGTCGCGGTCCTGATCTTTTCCGGTAACGCTCTCGAAGCCATGACCGGCGCCTGGCTTGTCACCCGTTTCGGCAGGCCGGCCCGGCTGGAATCCTTGCAGGAAGTGCTCGGGCTGACCGTGCTTGGCGCCGGAATTGCCCCCGTCGTCAGTGCGACAGTCGGGAGTGCAACGCTTGCGGCGTTCGGCATGCAGCCCTTCGCGACGGCATGGCCGCTGTTCTGGCTCGGAAACGCAACCGGGGTCCTGATCGTGGCGCCGCTTGTGCTGGTCCTCTTACAGGATTGGCATGACAGGGCGGGTCTTCCGAAGGCCCGCTGGTTCGAAGCCTCCGCGGTGGGGCTGGTGTTCCTGGGTGTCGCCGGCTTCTCCCTCAGCGACTACTTTGCCTTTGCCTACCTGATCATGCCGCCGCTGCTGTGGGCTGCGGTGCGGTTCGAGTTCCGAGGCGCAGCCGTCAGCCTCGTCCTGCTGGCCCTGATTGCGGTGATGTTTGCAATATCCGGTGACAGTCCGTTTGCGGACGATGCGGGTTCCCATGGCGTGAAGCAGATCATGCTCTATCTGTTTCTGGCTGTTTCGGCTTTTTCCGCGCTCGTCGTGGCCGCCATATCCCGGCAAAACCAGTTGGCACTGCGCGCTTTGGGCCAGCGCGAGCAGGAGCTGTTGCAACTCATCGACATGCTTCCCGTCTATATCCGGCGCCTGACGCCCGAAGGGGAGCCCACCTTCTTCAACAAGCGGCTGACCGACTTCATCGGCACGAAGCTGGAGGACATAAACGCGACCGGTGCGAGCCTGCTCGAGCCCGCCGTCGGGAACTATGTCCATCCTGACGAATCCGTAGCCGTTGTCGATGCCATCCACCACGCCATTGCGACGGGTGAAGCGTACACCATGAAGTATCGCATGCGCGGTCACGAAGGGGTGTATCGATGGATCGAGACGCGCGCCGAGCCGCTGCGCAACCCGGATGGAACGATCGCGCAATGGTATTCCGTGTCCATCGACATCGACGACCAGGTGCGCCTGTACAAGGAGCTTGAGGAGCGGGAAGGTAAGATCCGGCGGCTGGTCGATTCGGATATTATCGGGATTGTCTTCTGGGATCTGGATGGACGGATTCTCGAGGCCAATGACGCGTTTCTTCGCATGGTCCAATACGAGCGTGAAGATCTGCAGGCCGGACCCGGATGGCTCGATATGACGCCGCCGGAGTGGCAGGAAGTGTACGCCCGCGATGAGGCGGCCGAACTCAGGGAAACGGGCAAGATGCAGGCCCGTGAGAAGGAATTCTTCCGAAAGGACGGCACCCGGGTGCCTGTCCTGATCGGGGCTGTCTGCTTCGAGGGGCAGCCTGATCAAGGGGTCGCATATATTCTCGATCTGACGGAACGCAAACGCGTGGAAGCCGAACGGTCGGGTGCCGAAGAGGCGCTCCGGCGGAGCCAATTGCAGCTTCAGCAGCTGGTCGATACGGTGCCGGTGCAGATCTGGTGCGTCACGCCCGGCGGGGACCCGGCCTATATCAACCGGACCATGATCGACTATATCGGCCTCAAGCTGGAAGACTTCGACGCGGAAGGCGGGCTGCCGAGCGCGATTGAAACCATCGTGCATCCCGACGACAGGGCGCTGTTGCAAAATACCCTGCGGCACTCCTTCGAAACCGGTGAGCCCTTCGCGTTGAAGTTCCGCAACCGGCGGTGGGACGGCGTCTACCGCTGGACGGAAGGGCGGGCGGAGCCGTTGCGCGACGAGAGCGGCGGCATCATCCGGTGGTACGGCGCGAATGTCGATATCGACGATTTCGTCGCGTCGCAGGAAGCCCTCAGCGAGCGGGAGCGTTTCGTCTGGCAGGTCGTCGAGACGCTGCCGGCGATGGTCGATTGCGCAGCGCAGGACGGCGAGCCGATCTATCGCAACCAGCGGCTTCGTGAATTTCTGGGATACGATCTCGATGCCCTGGATGGCACCGGAAAATCCCGGCTTGCCGGCACGCTCGATGCCGGCGTCCATCCCGACGAACTGGAAGGCGTCAAGACGGCGTACGCCCATTCGTTGTCGACCGGTGAACCCTATGCGCGCCGGCACCGTTTGCGCCGCTTCGACGGCGAGTATCGCTGGGTTGAGACGCGCGCGGCCCCCATGCACAACACGGAAGGCGCGACGGTGCAGTGGAACGTCGTCTGCCTCGACATCGACGGCGAGGTCCGGGCGCAGGAAGAACTGCGACAGGAGCAGGAGCGCCTTTCGCGTGCGAGCCAGGCGGCGAGCCTTGCCGAACTGTCGGCGTCCATCGCCCATGAGGTGAACCAGCCTCTGGCGGCGATCGTTGCCAATTCCAACGCCTGCCATCGCTGGCTGTCGGTGACACCCCCGAACCTCGAGCGTGCAAAAATCGTTGCCGAGCGGATCATTCGCGACGCCAATTCGGCCGCCGATGTCGTGAGCCGCATCCGTGCGCTGTTCAAACGCTCGGCGGATGCGAGAGGCCTCGTCGAACTGGACACTGTCGTGGCCGAGGGATTAGGTCTGATCGCCGACGAGGCGGTGCGGCGACGCGTGCGCATCAGCACGGACATCGAGAGCGGCCTTCCGCTCGTCTCGGTCGATCGGGTGCAGATCCTGCAGGTGCTTGTCAACCTGATGCGCAACGCTATCGAGGCGATGGAATCCACAACGGACGCGAAAGTGCTGCGCCTGCGTCTTCGCCTTGCGGGAGACGTGATCCAGATGGAGGTCACCGATCGCGGCCCGGGCATCGCGTTTCCCGAGAAGATATTCGAGCCCTTCTTCACGACCAAGGAGCATGGCATGGGCATGGGGCTGGCGGTGTGCCGCTCCATCGTTGAGGCGCATCATGGACGGCTTTGGGCGGAGAGGAACGAACCGCACGGTGCGAAGTTCATCTTTACCCTGCCTGTAGAAACGAAGGGTGCGCCATGACAAAGGACCACATCGTCTTCATCGTCGATGACGATCGCCGGATTCGCGAGGCCCTGATCGAGCTCCTGTCTTCTCATGGGATTCGCGTCGAGGCGTTCGGATCGGCGGGTGACTATATCAGCGCCGAAAAACCGGACGCGCCCGCCTGCCTTATCCTCGACGTCGAGCTGCCGGATATCAACGGCCTCGATCTGCAGCGGCAGATTGCCGAGGGAGACCATCCGCCGATCGTTTTCATAACGGGGCACGGCGACATTCCGTCGTCCGTGAAGGCAATCAAGCGCGGCGCGGTTGATTTCCTGACCAAGCCCTTCAGCGAGGCGGACCTTATGGCGGCGATCCGGATGGCGCTTGCCCAGGACTGGAAAACGCGGTCGGAGCGCGCGGATATCAACGCCCTCAAGCGCCGTTATCTCGAGCTCACCCAGCGGGAACGCGAGGTGCTGCCTCTGGTCGTGAGCGGCCTGCTCAACAAGCAGGCTGCCGCCGAACTGGGGATCAGCGAGGTTACCCTGGAAATTCACAGAAGAAACGTGATGCAGAAAATGGCGGCGGCCTCCTTCGCCGATCTCGTGCGCATAGCCGAGCGGCTGGAAATTCCGATTACCCATTCGCGCAGGACGGGAGGGCATGGATCATGAGCAAACAAATCCCTGTCGTGGCCATTGTCGACGACGATCCACGGCTGCTCGAGTCGCTCGAGGAGCTTCTGGAGTCGGACGGACACGCCGTCCGCAGCTTTTCGTCGGCGGAGGCGCTGCTTGCCGAAGGGCTGTCGGATCTGACCGTCCTTATCACCGACATCGGCATGCCCGGGCTCAGTGGCCTTGAGCTTCGCGATCTGGTGGGGAAGGTGCGCCCGGATCTCCCCGTCATCCTGATCACCGGTCGCCATGAAATCGCGGACCGGCTTCGCGCCGGCGGCGTGGCCAGGCTTTTCTGCAAACCGTTTGACGGGTCGGCGCTTCTTGCAGCCGTCGGCGACGCTGCCTCGGATGGAGCAAATGGAGAACGATGATGAAAGCTGAACAGCATTTTCTGCGAACGTCGATCCCTTCGATGCCCCGGCGGGGAAGCGAGCCGGAGCAACCCATTGTCATCATCGTCGACGACGACGCTTCCGTTCGCGAAGCGCTTGCCGAACTGATGCTCTCGGCGGGCCTGCGACCGGTCACCTTCGCCTCGATCCGCGAATTGCTCGACGCCGACGCCCTGGATCGCCCGGGCTGTCTGATCCTCGACGTGCGTATGCCGGGCGCGAGCGGCCTCGACCTGCAAAGCCATCTCGCGCAAACGGGCAATCCCAAGCCGATCGTTTTTCTTACCGGACACGGCGACATTCCGATGTCCGTCCAGGCGATGAAGGCCGGCGCCGTCGATTTCCTCACCAAGCCGGTCCGCGACCAGACCTTGCTGGATGCCGTGGCCGCGGGCATCGCGATCGACGCGACGCGGCGTGCCGCGGCTGCTGCCGTCAAACGCAATGTCGAGCTGTTTGCCGGGTTGACGCAGCGGGAGCGTCAGGTCTTGTCCGAGGTCGCGCGCGGGCGTTTCAACAAGCAGATCGCCTTCGACCTCGGCATTAGTGAGGTCACGGTCAAGCTGCATCGCGGCAATGCCATGCGTAAGATGCAGGTGGCCTCGATCAGCGCCTTGATCCGCGCATGGGAAACGCTGCCAGCCTCGGTGCACGACGTCCAGGTGACGGTATAGCCCATCGGCGAGGGGTATTCTGTGGCAACCCGAAACGCGGCGTGAGCGGTGTTTGACGACCGTAGCGTCGCTGAAGAACACGAGCAAGAACAATGATTTGCGGCACTGGTCGCTCTAGCGGGTCCGCAAAGGCCAGCGAACCATGTTCATCTCCAGCTCATGCCGGGAGGCATAGCGGCCGAGCAATGTGATCAACCGTTTCTCCTCGGCCTCGCTGACACCGCTGCGCCTGCAATATTCCGACACATCCAATACGGGTCGTACGTCGGGCTGGGGTGGAAATCTGACTTCATGTGACGACATCACGAGTACCTCGTTTCATCCGCATGTGTCGCGCCTGCGGCACCAGCGACCTGATAGTAGGGGGCAAAACAGGCAGGCGAAACTGTATCGAGGTATATGGGGAGTGATACGCGGAGACGCCCGTTGGGGCGATGCGCGCGCTCGTTGTTTAGCGCCCTAGGCGGTTCAGATCGCCCTATACTTTGGCATCGCCCAACCCAAACCAGCGTTTGATAGTTTCGCCCGCCGCAGTGGAGCATTCTCGAAGAGGTCTATCAGACCTGTGGCTCTCGCCCGAGTACGCCATCACCCCGAGCAGGAGAATGCAGCAGATGGAAGACGCCCCGCGGGCAATGGTCCTCATCACCAAAGCCGGCCCGGGCCTTTGCCAGGGTGAGCCAGCGGTAACGGCACCCGGAGGCCGTCGATGAGCACCGTCTCGTTCCTCAACATCGGCATGCACGGCTATATCAACCCGACGCTGCCGATCGTCGCAGAACTCGTCCGGCGTGGCCACTCGGTCACCTACCACACGTTCCCGGCGTTCGCGGCCCAGATCGAGGCCGCCGGTGCTAAGGTCCTGCTTTATCCCGGCGGCGACATGCCCGTGCCGGATCCGCCGATCCCCCTTGCGTTGCTGGAAGAGCTGGCGCGGACCACCCTCGGCCTGCTACCGGACGTGCTCTCGGATCTCCGCGGCATCCGCCCCGACCTCATCGTGCATGGGGCGGCCTGTCCATGGGGTGCTGTGGCGGCGCGCGCGCTCGGCGTGCCTGCGGCGGCGACGTTCACGACCTTTGCCTTCAACAAACAGGTGCCCAGCCCCACCGGTTTCTCCCGCACACTGGTGGCCGCCGCGATGAAATATCCGCGCATCGGTTGGGGCTTTGCCCGCGCGCGCTGGGCTTTGCACCGCGCTTACGGTCGCGGCGGGCCGCTGATCGACCTGATGAACGCGCCCGAGCCGCTGAACCTGGTCTTCACGTCCGGCGCGTTCCAGCCTGGAGCCGATGCGTTCGACCGCTCCTACCGATTCGTCGGGGCGAGCGTCGGGTCCCGCCTGACCGATCCGGCATTCGACGCCGTCCAGTTGCAGGACCCCGTGCTCTACGCATCGCTGGGCACGGTGTTCGACGCGGGGCCGGCCCTGCTGCGGACCTTCGCGACCGCGCTCGCCCCGCTGGGCGGCACCGTTGTCGTGTCGACCGGGCAGGAGGATCCGGCGGATCTGGGGCCGCTGCCCGCCAACGTGCTGGCCCGCCGATCCGTGCCGCAGTTGCAGGTGCTGGAGCGCGCGGCGCTCTTCGTGACGCATGGCGGCATGAACAGTGTCAACGAGGCGATGCGGGCCGGCGTGCCGGCGCTCGTCGTGCCGCAGGGTGCGGATCAGCCCATGGTGGCCCGCCGGGTTGTCGAGCTCGGCGCCGGACTTTCGCTTCGCACGGAAGACGCCACAGAGGAGACGGTGCACGCGCTTGCCCGACGGCTGCTGGAGGACCCGCGCTTCCGTGCGGCGGCAGCCGCGCAGCGCGCAGCCCAGGAAGAGGCTGGCGGTGCCCGGCGTGCCGTCGATGAGCTGGAGCGTTACCTAAACAATTCACCCGGTGGCGCGGCGACAGATCGCGCGCGGGGACGGTGAACCATGTCGGTGACCGTCGTCATCCTGCTGGTTCTCGCCGGATTGTCGGAGAGCGCCGGACGGGTGCTGCCGCTCGTGGCGCGCCGGCCGAAGCTATCCCCACCGCTCGTTGCCGGACTGATGGTGACCGGCACCGTTGTCGAGGGCACGGTGATTGCGCTGTGGCCTGTCGCCGCGTGGGCCGTTGCCGACCTGATGCAGCCGCTTGTGGCGCCTGACGCAGCCCCGCTGCCCGGCACGGCCGGACTGGTCTGGACGCCCGTGCTGATCGCCCCGCTGCTGCTGGCCGCGATCCTGGCGTTCCCGCTGCTCGGGCCGCTCCTTCATACCCTGCTTGTAGCCGGTGTCGGAGCAGGGCTGGCAGGTCCGCTCGCGGCGGCGTCGGGACTGGGCTGGTGGTCTGCCGTCGGGTGCATCGCCGTCGCGGGGATCGGGCTTGCCGCCACCGTTGAGGTGGTCCGGCGATTGATCGCGCGGATCATGGCCGGTGCGCGCGAGCGGGAGGCGGTGGTTTGAGCGAACTTCTGTTGATTGTAGCTCTTTTAGCGCTCGGCCCCGTCCTGCTCGCCGAGGGCCTGCTCGCCCGCTACGAGCTGATGGTCTACGCCCTCGGCCGGCGCGCACCGGCCGCCACGTTGCCGCCGGAGATGCCCTTTGCCAGAGGGGCCGATCCGGCGAGGCCGCCGGACGCCTATCTGGTCTACCTGGACGGGATCGGCAAGCGGCGCTTCACCGATACGCGCGACGGCGGCCAGCTCGTCAAGGCCATCCTCGCCGGTGCGCCGGAATTGCGCGTGCTGGGCCAGATTCAGCCCTATTCGCCTCTGGCGGACCCGCTGGCCGGACGCCCGGTCTGGGACTGGCTCCGGCGGCACATCGGTATCACCTTGTTTCTGCACAACGTCATGCAGACCTTCGTGGCCGCTGACCGCCGGTATCGCCCGCTCTACAACCGGGCGGTCGGCGCCCAGATTGCCGATCAGCTCCGGCTGGCCGGCTACGACCCGGCCAGCGGCATACCCATCGTCCTGCTCTCCTACAGCGGTGGCGCCCAGGTGGCGACAGGCGCCGTCGAGGAACTGTTCAACCAGTTGCGTGCTCCGCTGTGGCTGATCACGCTCGGCGGCTTCCACAATGGCGCCAACGACCTCACGCATGCGCTGCACTTATACCAGCTCACCAGCGCAAACGACCAGATCGAGCGGATGGGCACCCGTCTCTTTGCCCAGCGCTGGCGCCTGTGGCGGACAAGCGCCTGGAACCGCGCGCTCGCTGCCGGCAAGATCACGGTGGAAAGGCTCGATCCGGCAACCCATGTCGGCCCGCAGAGCTATATCAGCCCAACGGCACGGCTTGCCGACGGGCGCAGCTATCTCGACCGCACCACCGAAACGGTGATCGAGATTGTCCGTCGCGACTGCACGCAGAAAACGCGTTGACGGAAAAGCAAGGCGGCGGATTGAGGCTGAAGCCCTCCCGGCGAAAGCTCGGCCGGGGCTTCGCTGCACGCCACTCTTCGGGAAGGGGTGCACCCCGGTTTGTTGCCATTACGGGCGGTGGAACCCGTCGCGGCTCTGCCATGCCGGGGATCGTAGATCGACGCGGTGTGCGGTCCTCAGCTGCTGGATTTGCCGGAAGGTCAGGCTCTCCCTTCCCAAAACTGAAATGGCAGCGGGCTTCCCCGCTGCCAGATTTGCTTGATCATGTAACGACAATACTAAAAATCGGCGGTACGTGCGTAGAGCACATTTTCATAGGCGGCTGTGCGTTCGGCGGCCGGGGGATAGATCCAGACCTCGTTGATCTCCTTCTTGACCGCCTTGGCCTGTGCACCGGTGATCTCCACCTTGGAGTCCCAGCCGCGCGTGAAAATCGCGTTGTCGGGGCCGAGGTCGAGGCAGGTCACATAGATGGGCTGGTCATAGGGAAGCGTCGGCTCTCCGAGCAGGTCCGCTGCGGCGTTGTGCCCGGCAAAGGAACCCAGGCGGCGGGCATGCTGGCAGGACATGGCGGCGTAGTTGCCCACGCTGTCGGTCCGCGCCTTGGCGGTGTCGCCGGTCGCGAAGATGCGGCTGCCTCCCGGTACGCGCAGGTCGGGTTCCACGATGAGCCGGCCCAGATTGTCGCGCTCGGCGGGCAGTTGCGCGGTCAGCGGCGACGCACGCATGCCGGCGGACCAGATCACGGTCATGGTCTCGATGCGTTCGCCACTGCCCAGTGTCACGCCCTTGTCGTCGAGTGCCGCGATGCCGACATTCATGCGCGTCTCGATGCCCAGTGCGCGCAGCCGCGCCTCGATGAAGGGGCGCGGGTCGGCGCCCATTGCCGGCGCGACATGTTCCGAGCGATCGACGATGATGACGCGGATATCCGCATCTTCGCCTAGGATCTCGCGCAGCCGTCCCGGCATCTCGGTGGCGACCTCCAGCCCGGTGAAGCCGGCGCCGCCGACCACCACCGTGTTGCGCGCAGCCGATGCGGGTTTTTGCGCAAGAGCATGGAGATGGCGATCCAACGCCACCGCTTCGTCGAGCTGGGTGGCGGCAAAGCCGAATTCGGCAAGACCGGGGATCGGCGGCGCAAAGCCATCGCTTCCGGCCGCAAGAACCAGCCGGTCATAGGGCAGGGTGGCCGACGTTCCGTTTCCCCTGGCAACCGTGATCGTCGAGGTGGCGTTGTCGATCGTCTCGACGCTGCCCTGATGATAGCGGATGTCGGTGGCGGCGAACAATTCGCTGAGCGGCGCGACCATCTGTTCGGGGTTGCGTTCATAGAGCCGCGGGCGGATGACCATTTCCGGCGTGGGCGACACCACGGTGATCGTCAATTCTTCCGGCGAGACGCCCTTTTCGTGGCGCAGCCGCGAGGCGCCCAACGCCGCCATCGTCCCGGCAAAGCCGGAACCGATGATCACGATATTCCTGGACATGTTCTTTCTCCTGGTCGTTGGTTGAAGACAGTTGTGAAGCGAAGTTGGCGATTTTCGTCGACACGCGTGTTCACGCCCGCAAGCATGCTCGCGGGTTCGCCGAGGCGTTCGATCGGCAAGGGCGATCTCCGTCGCCCGATATGCCCGTCGATCTTTCAGGCAGTCATCGGATCGGTTTTTGAGGGGGGCTTTTCTGGTTTCAGCCCTGTCTTCTCCCCAGCCGATCGGCGGATTCTCTTGACGCTTTTTCTATCGTGAAAGCGGGGCCGAGGCATCCTATGCGAAGGTTCAGGTTACTCTGTCCGGAGAGCGGGCGGAGATCGCAAATCCCGGTGAAGCTGAGGCCTTTGGTGCCTGCCGGTCCACGCCGAATGGTCGAGTTGAACGGGTTTAGCCCGCGCGGGCAGAAGGGCTGCAGCCGAGCCAGTCGCGTCTGTCGCCGATGATGGAGGTGCGTGAACCGCTTCTGGACCTCCTCGGCGTTGTTGAACGAACCGCAGCACCAAGGGGGCCGATCACGACGAGATGCTCGACCGACATGCCCCGGCGTATAGGTCGCGCAGACAAAGGTGTAGCGGAGTGGGCGACCTGTTCCGTGGTAGACATGGCTTCAACTGGAGGGCGCCGTCGTCGCCGTGTCATGCGCGGGTTCGAGCCGGCCGTGGGCAATGCCTAAGCGGGCGGCTTGATCGCCAGGTGCTCACAGGACGAAGACCTGTGCTGAAAAATAACGTCGATCCGAACTGGTCATTATTATGTTTAAATTCCTGCGGTTCGGCAGGATGGAAAATATATATGGGTGATTTAGTTATACCAACCGAACGTATAGCTATAAAACGGTACTCTCATCGATAGAGTTGTAGAGCAGAAATTGCGTATATACCGTCACGGTATTTCGAAGTCTGCGTCAGATTTTCTATAAAACTCTTCGAACAGGAGAAAGATATGCACCTGGAATCCATCACGCCGACACGGCGAAACATGATGACGGGAACATTGGGGCTTGCTGCCGCAACGGCGGCGGTGGCCGGCGCCAGTGCGGCGCGGGCCGAGGAAACAGCAATGGAGGCCGGAGACCGGTCGTCCGGCGGCTATGTCAAATCAAAGGACGGCACGGCGATCTTCTACAAGGACTGGGGTCCCAAGAGCGCGCAGCCGATCGTCTTCCATCATGGATGGCCGCTCAGCGGTGACGACTGGGACACCCAGATGCTCTTCTTCCTCGGCAAGGGGTTTCGCGTCATCGCGCATGACCGCCGCGGACATGGTCGCTCCGCTCAGGTCAGCGACGGGCATGACATGGATCATTATGCGGCCGATGTCGCCGCGGTCGTGCAGCATCTTGGGCTCGCCGATGCCGTTCATATCGGCCATTCCACCGGTGGCGGCGAGGCGGCGCGCTATGTCGCCCGCCATGGACAGGGGCGCGTTGCCAAACTCGTTCTCATCGGCGCGGTGCCGCCGATCATGGTCAAAACGGCGGCCAATCCCGGCGGTCTTCCCGTCTCGGTCTTCGACGGCCTGCGCGCCGCGCTGGCGGCCAACCGGTCGCAGTTCTATTTCGATCTCGCCGGTGGGCCCTTCTACGGGTTCAATCGCGAAGGCGTGAAGCGGTCCGACGCGGTCGTGCAGAACTGGTGGCGGCAGGGCATGGCTGGAGCGGCGAACGCCCACTATCTCGGCATCAAGGCCTTCTCCGAGACGGATTTCACGGAAGATTTGAAGATGATCGACGTGCCGACTCTCGTCCTGCACGGAGACGACGACCAGATCGTGCCGATCGCCGATTCCGCCCTGCTTTCGGCAAAGCTCCTGAAGAATGCCGTGCTCAAGGTCTACAAGGGGCTTCCCCACGGCATGGCGACAACGCATGCCGACACGCTCAACAAAGACCTGCTCGACTTCATCGCGGGTTGAAGAGCGCCGCCGCCGGCGCCTCTTTTCCTTGGCCGAACATGCGGCGTCCCGACCCGACTGCGCGCCGAGCGGAGATCGCTTCCGCTTGGCCAATCCCACCCATTATCACTGGATGACAGACAATGGCCCAAAGGCTCAACTACGCCCACCTCTCGCCGGAACACTTCAAGGCTTTGATGGCCCTGAGCGCGGAAGTGCAGAACAGCGCAATCGAACAGACGATCCTCGATCTGGTCAGCATTCGCGCATCGCAAATGAACGCCTGCGCCTTCTGCCTCGATATGCATTGCAAGGAAGCGACGCTGCACGGCGAGCGCCCGCTTCGCCTTCACCATATCGCCGCCTGGCGGGACTCGACCCTCTTCACGCCGCGCGAGCGCGCAGCCCTCGCATGGACCGAAGCGCTGACGAAGCTTTCGGACGGCGGTGTTGCGGATGAACTCTACGAAAGGGTTCGCGGACATTTGTCGGAGAAAGAGGTTTCCGACCTGTCGTTCCAGATCGTGACGGTCAATGCATGGAATCGCGTCAGCCTTTCCGTGAAGGCCGTGCCGGGCTCCGCCGACAAGATGTTCGGTCTCGACAAGGCCGGTCTGGAGTAAGCTGGGGGCAGGGCGGCCGATCGGCAACCGGCCGCCCTGCCATCGCCGTTTCTCTCCGCAAGCTATACGCTCGGTTAGGTTTCGAAGCGCATGGCCCGTGATTAAGATCGTCGGTCGGGACGGCGCCGGTTCGGCCGGTCTCCTTCACGCAATGCTGGCTAGACACATCTTCGGAGCACCTCATGGCGACGACCCTTTCTGCCGTGTCCATCGTAATGTTGAACGTGCTCGGACTGGCCGGCATCACCGTCTGGGTTTTGCAGGGGCGGGGACGCCCTACCGCCCGGCTTATCGTGCAGATCGTGTTTTTCGCGGCGATGACGGTGGCTCTTTTGGCGGCGCATATCGTGCCCTTCCGGTATGAGAGGTCTGGCGCGGACGCGAGCACGCGGTTTCTTGTCGACTGCGGCAAGGTCCTCTGGTGGACCCATCTTGCCTGGGCTCTGATCGGCTTCACGCGCATCTACATTGTCCTCGAGAAACGACCGAAGGAGGCGCGCCTCCTTCAGGATCTCGTGGTTGCGGTCGTCTATCTCGGTATCTCGCTGTCCATCATGGCCTTCGTCTTCGGCGTTCCGATTGGCACGCTGATGGCCACGTCGGGGATCGTCGCGATCATGCTGGGTCTTGCCTCGCAGAATACGCTCTCCGACGTGTTTTCCGGCATCGCGCTGACGATCGGCCGTCCTTATGTCATCGGTGACTGGATTTTCCTCGGCGACGGTACGGAAGGCCGGGTCGTTGCCAGCAACTGGCGGGCGACCTGCATCCTCACGCCGGCCAACAATCTCGTCGTGCTTCCCAACAGTGTTCTCGCAAAATTGGGATTGACGAATTTCAGCCGCCCGACAGAGACACACCAGATCAAGCTGCCGATCAGGATTGCATCAACGCAGCCGCCGGCACGGTCCATCGAGGTTCTGCGTCAGGCGCTCGAAAGCTGCGGCTCTGTTTCCAAGGTGATGCCGCCGGCCGTGTCGCTCAAACACCTGGATGGTCTGGGGATGGACGTCGAGTTGCTTTTCCATGTTCCCAGCCCGGCCCAGCGCATTGCGGCCAGCAACGAGGTCATCGACGCGGTCTATCGCTATTGCAAGGCAAATGGTGTCGCGCTCGGCCTCCCGCCCGGTTCTTATGTGCTTGCAGCGCCATTCCACGAAAGCCTTCTGATGCCCGCGACGGTGGCGTCCGACGAGCAATCCGGCACGGACGTCCGCCCGCAGAACGGGGCCAAGGATGCCATCCTGTTGTCGGTGCCGGGCGCATAAATACGGTCACAACGCAGCGTCCGCTCACAAAGGTTCTGACCCGGTATGTGCAACGCGGGGTGAGCAGGATCAGGCGCTGATCCGGAGCAAATCCTGCTCGCCGTGGCCCATGTTGTCGTTCTGGGATGACAGCCGGGCGCGCGCCGTCAGGTGTTTCCGGCGCCATTGGGTCGGTGTCATGCCCACGAAACGGCGAAAGAGCCGACTGAAATGCGCCTGATCGGACAGGCCGCAGTTGAAGGCGATTTCGGTCAAGGACTTGTCCGAGTTGAGCAGCAGGGCGCTCGCGCGCTCGATGCGCAGTTTCATGATGAAGGAGTAGGGGGAAAGCCCAAGCCGGATGGTGAAGGCGCGGGCGAAATGGCTCGGGCTCAGCTTCACTTCTGCCGCGAGATCGCTCACCCGCACGGCGGAGTCGATGCGGATGGAAAGGTATGCCATGACGCGCTTGAACTGCCAGTCACACAGACCCGCCCTGTCGCGGTAGGAGAGACGCGTGCTGGCGGATGGTATCACGCCATTTTGGTCGATCGCTCCGGCGTCTGGTGGCATCATATCCTCGCGAATGGCTCTGGCGATCCCGAGTAAGCGGCAAGCGCCCCCCGAAATCCATCGCACCGCCGTATGCGGGACCTATACGAAAGGCGTAATCCGCCTATCCGGCTGTCTGGGGCGGCGCGCGTCAGAGATCGATACGGGGATCGGCCAGCGACTGGCAGAGTTCGACGGCTATATTGACGATAATATAGAGGACGCCGAAGACCATGGAGACGCCGAGCACGGCCGGAAGATCCGAGCTGGCAAGGGATTGAACCATGTAGTTGCCGAGCCCGGGCCAGCCAAAAATCCGTTCGACGATCAAGAGATTGCCGAAGAGCAGGCGAACCTGCAGGCCGACCATGGCGAGCGGCGCGGTGGCGGCATTCCGGAGGCCGTGGGCGAAGACGAGGCGCGCTTCGCCGATCCCCTTGCCGCGTGCCGTCCTGATATAGGCCTGCTGCATGACCTCATGCAGGGCGCTGCTCATCGTTCGGCCGATCGCAACGGCAATCGGCAACGCCAGTGCGATCGAAGGCAGGAGGATATGGGCGAAGGCATCGACGCTCACGCCCGGCCGGCCGGTGAGGAAACCGTCGAGGAGGTTGAAGCCCGTGGGGCCTGAGAAATCGGTGAGGCCAAGGCGCCCGCTGCCCGGCAGCCAGGCGAGCTTGAACCAGAAGAGATAGACCAGCAACAGGGCGGTGAGGAAGATGGGCATCGATCCGAGCCCGATCAGGGCGACGCGCGCAAGGCCGGGCCGGGGAAACGAGGCCTGAAGCAGCGCCAGCGCGACCGCGGGCACGACCCCGAGAAAGACGGCGACGCTCATAAGCTCCAATGTTGCCGGCAGATGTTTGCCGATATCGGCGGTGACCGGCTGGCGGGTCCGGAACGAGGTGCCGAGATCGCCCTTTGCGAGACGCAGCAGGAAGCGCCCGTATTGCACGATGACCGGTTGGTCGAGCCCCAATCGCTCACGGACCGCTTCAACGGTGGCCACCGGCGCGGTCGGACCTGCAACGGCGCGGGCAGGATCGGCGGGAAGAATGCTTTGCAGGCAGAACACGAAGAAACTCATCGCCAGAACAACAACGACGAGGCCGGCGAGGTGCTTGAACATATAAAGGCGCACGGTCAGCGCCCCCGCAAGGCGGCGCGCAGGCCATCGCCGGCGAGGTTAGCACAGAAACACAAGAGGAAGATCGCTGCGCCCGGAAGGATCGGCAGCCACCAGAAAACCGTCAGGCTGTCCAGCGAGCGGGCCGTCATCGAGCCGAGCTCCGGGGCAGGCGCGGCCTGGCCGAGGCCGAGGAACGACAGAAGCGAAACGGTCAGGACGACATTGGCCATGTCGAGGGTAGCGGCCACGATAAGGGAAGGCACGACACCCGGCAGCAGGTAGCGCAGCATGAGCCGGGAACCGCGCGCGCCGGCAATACGGGCAGCCTCGACATGGGGTCGGGCGACCAGACGGCGGACCTCGTCGCGGCTGAGGCGAGCGTACCAGGGCCACCAGACGATTGCGATCGCGATCATGGTGTTGGCAAGGCCGGGGCCGAGCGACGCAATCACCGCAAGCGCGATGAGCGTCGCGGGCAAGATGAGGACGAGGTCGGTGAGCCGCTGAATGAGCATGTCGGTCTTTCTGCCGGCGGTGCCGGAAACGAGGCCGATAGCCGAACCGAGAACGAGGCTGAACAGGACGAGAGCCAGCGCCGGAAGCCAGGTATACCGAACGCCGATGACGATGCGCGAAAACAGGTCGCGGCCAATTTCATCCGTTCCGAACCAGAATGCGCCGGATGGCGGCTGGTAGCCGTCGCCGACACGCAGGTTCGGGTCGTAGGGTGTCAGCCAGGGCGCACCGATGGCAATCAGCGTGATCAGCAGCAGGCCGACGATGCTGGCCCTCTCCAGTCTTCCTATCCTGCCAAAACGGGCCAGCCAAGGCGCGCCAGGGCCTGCGAAAAAAGCGGCAAGGTCGTGGATGCTCGTCACCGGACGCCTCCTTGTGCCTGCGATTGCCGCGGAGCTGCAAGCGGGGCTGGTACAGCCACGATGAGGTGGTCTGGATCGTTGTCCATGACGATGACGCCGTCCTTCAGGACGGCAATCCTGTCGGCGACGATTCTCGCGGCAGCCTGTTCGTGCGTCACGAAGAGCATCGCCATGTCGAGCCGCCGGCGAAGGCGCCCGAAGAGGTTCAAGATTGCCGCAGCGAGTGATACGTCCATCGCGCTGATCGGTTCGTCACAGAGCAAAAGCTTCGGCGGAACCGCCACCGCGCGGGCGATCACCGCCCGCTGGCACTGGCCGACGGACAATTCCGCCGGAAGGGCATTTTTGAGGGCAGCATCGAGTTCGACCAGTTCCAGCGTCTCATCGATCCGGCGGGCGTGCTGCCGTGCGCAGATATCGGAGCGGCGGAGGCGCTCGCCGACCTGCTCTCCTATGGTCAGCCAGGGTGTAAGGGAAGACACGGCGTCCTGGAAGATTACTTGCGGCGTGTTATCGCTGCGGAACACCGCGCCGATATCAGGGGCAAGCAACCCGGCGGCAATGCGAAGAAGCGTGGATTTGCCCGCACCACTCTCTCCGAGAAGAGCCACGCATTCGCCGTGGTCGACCGATAGGTCGACCGATGTCAGCACGTCTCGGTAGCGCGCAGCCCGCAAACCGCGTGGGCCGACGGGATAGCGCTTTCGGACCTGCGAGAGTTGCAGCGCGATATCGTTCCGGATGGTTGACCGCACGGGCCAGGGCGTTGCGAGATGCCGATCGGGCGGGGGCATCTGTGCGGCACGAAAACAGGCGACCGCTCCCGAATGCGCGTGCTGTGGCTGCAGCGGCGGCACCCGGACCTTGCAGTCTTCCGTCGCTATCGGACAGCGTGACGCGTAATTGCAGCCCTGCGACATCCCACCGATGGGCCGTCTGGCGGCGGGAAGCGTCGGCAGGGGGCGATGCCGATCGGTGGTGAGGTCGAAACGCGCGGCAAGCAGGCCGGCGGTATAGGGATGACCCGGTTTTTCGATGACGTCACCGGTTGCGCCGATTTCCACGAGCCGTCCGCTATGCAGCACGATCAGGCGGTCGGCGAAAGCCGCGGCGATCCCGAGGTCATGGGTGATGAACACGATCGCCGTGTCTTGCTCGCGGGCGAAATCCTGCAGAAGCGCGAGGATCTGGGCCTGGATAGAAGCGTCGAGTGCGGTTGTCGGCTCGTCGGCAATGAGCACTTTCGGCCGGGCCATCATCGCCATGGCGATCAGAACCCTCTGGCGCTGTCCTCCCGAGAGGCGATGGGGAAAGGAGGCCGCGATGCGCTCTGGGTCCGCAAGGCCGGTGCGGCGCAGCCAGTCGAACATCACATCGTCCGTGTTATCTGCCGATTCCCGCAACTGGTTGCGGATCGTCATGGTCGGATTGAGCGCACCCATCGGATCCTGCGAGATGGCGCGCACCAGGGAGCGGCGGGCGGCCTGAAGTGAATGTGCAGGCGCGCCGACGATTTCTGTGCCGTCCAACCGGATCGATCCACGTATCCACGGCCGGTGTTCGCGCGGCAAGAGACCTTGGACCGCCAGCCCGAGCGTCGACTTGCCGGAACCACTTTCGCCGACAATGGCGATGATCTCGCCCGGCGCGACGTCGAAGCCGATATTGTCGAGAACCGTATTGGCATGACCATCACGGTGCAGCACGACGGAGAGACCCTCGATGGTCAGAACGGGTTCGCGCATCGCAACATCCTCGACCGGCGCCCGCACGCTCATTTGCGAACGGTGGCGAAATCAATGTTACCGGGTGGGTAGACGGGCCGCAGGCCCAGGTCCTTCAGGCCCTTGACGTGGACAACGACGTCATTCGCATCGACGAGCGGTATGAAATAGCCGGCGTCGAAGTACATGTGGCCCGATTCCTCGTAGAGCGCAGTGCGTGCCGCGGCGTCCTTCAGCCCGCTGGCCTTTTTGACGAGGGCATCGGCCTGCGGGAGAACGCGGCCATAAAAATTGCCCGGCGCGTCCTTGATGAAGAAGACGCCCGCCTGATTGTCGGGATCGGCGGCATCCGGCGACGAAATCGTCAGCAGGAGATCGGGAGCGTCGGCCTTGCCTTTTAAAGCGAAGGCGGCGCCTTGCGGCAGGACGCGCGACGTGGCCTTCACGCCGATTTCCGCAAGCTGCGCCATCATCAGGTCGGATATCCGGCCGTAGCTGGGAGCGGCGCTGAACAGGCCGATCGTCAGGGTGACCTCGCCATGCCTTGCGATCGCCGCTTTCGCGGCCGCGACGTCGGTTGGAAAGGCGATTGGCTGCTTCGGCTTGAACATCATGTTCTGATAGGGAGACTGTGAAATGCTGGCATATTTGCCAAAGGCATCCTTGATCCAGAGCGCGGGATTGATGGCGGTCAAAACCGCGCCGCGGATTTCGGGATTGTCGAGCGGCGACCCCGGTTTGGTGAAGAGGCTGAACTGCATCATGCTCGGCTGCGCCGTTATCTCCAGGTCCTGCGGCAGACTGAAGAGCTGTGCGATCGGATAGTTTTTCGGCACCGCGTCGATCTCGCCCGCCTTGAGTTTCAGGATCTGCTGGCTGAGGTCGGGGACGACGGATATTTCCACCCGGCTGAAGAACGGTTCCTGCCCCCAGTAGTCGTCGGACCGTTCCAGCGTGTAGCGCTCGGCCGGCCGGAATTCTCCGAGCTTGAAGGGCCCGGTGCCGGCGGCGTGGTCGTTCAGCCATTCGGTTGCGGCATTCCCGCCGTCATGGGCGTCAAGCGCGGTGGGGCTGATGATTTTCGGGCCCCAGGGACTGGCAAGGGAATCAAGCAGCGAGGCCTGTGGCGCATGGAGGATGAGTACGATCGTGTCGTCGTCCGGCGCCCGGATTTCCTTCACATTGTTGAGGAAGTAGCTGAGCACCAGGCCCCGGTCCCGGCGACGCTCGAAGGATTTTACCACCGCGGCAGCGGTGAGCGGCGTTCCATCGTGAAACCTGACGCCTTCGACGAGGTGGAAAGTATAGGTCAATCCGTCCTCGGAAATGTCCCATGTCCTGGCGAGCGATCCGACGATCCGGGTGGAACCCGGTTCGTATTCGACCAGACCTTCATAGACACTGTTGATCACGCCGATGCCTGCGATTTCGAACCCGTTGTCCGGATCGAAAGTGCCGATGTCTCCAAAGAGCGGAATTCTCAGAACCTCCTGCGCGTGCACCGGCAGGACGACGACCCACGCGCCAAGTATCGCGCCCAAAACGCAGGTCCAAAGCCTGGCAGGGGACCGCGTCGCACTGTGATCGCCGCAACTGCTCCGCATGTCGTTTGTCCTGCTGATGGCGAGGCGCCAATCCGGCCTGCTTCCAACAAAAACCTAGCCTTAGAAGGCGAGAAAGCTTGAACAATCCGCGCCAGAAATGCAGTGCGGCCATGCCCCAAGGACTTCACCAGGGATGGACGGTGCTCTAGTATGGGGCGGCAATGGTTCGCACGATCCACAGGGGCGCGGAGGCGACATGCAGTCCCAATCGGAGGCGAGGATGAAGGCGTCAGTCTCAGAACATTCGACGGTCCCGATCGTGACCCTTGTGGATGACGATTCCGATGTGCGGGATGCCATGGGCAACCTGCTGGACTCCGTCGGCATAGAAACCATGGCCTTTGCCTCGGCCCAGGAGTTCCTCAACGCGAAACTGCCCGACCGACCCGGTTGCTTCGTTCTCGACGTCCGGATGCCGGGGCTGAGCGGCCTCGACCTGCAACATCATCTGGCCAGCAAGGGCATCAACACGCCCGTCGTGTTCCTCACCGCGCATGGCGACATTGCGATGAGCGTCGAAGCGATGAAGGCCGGCGCGCTGGATTTCCTCACCAAGCCGGTTCGCGACCAGACCTTTCTCGACGCCGTCCTCAAGGCGATCGCAACGGATTGCACGCGCCGGGAGCAGGCAGCGACGTCGCGGCTTCACACCGGCCGCTACAAATCGCTGACCACGCGCGAGCGACAGGTCATGCGGCTCGTCGTGGCCGGCGCTCTCAACAAGCAGATTGCTTTCGAACTGGGCATCAGCGAAGTCACGGTCAAGCTGCATCGCAGCGGCATGATGAAGAAGATGCAAGCCAATTCGGTCCCTCAACTGATCAGTGCCTGGAACATGCTTCCCGATGAACTGAAAGCGAACGACGACTAGCGCTTTTTTCATCGTGACGTTGCGAATTCCTGGAGCGCCAAGCCGGCACGGAACACCATGAAGGACGTCCGATGGAGGCGACATCGAAAGGCAAACGCACGCTGCTCGCCGCTTTGACCGGCGCTGCCGGTGTGTTGTTGGCCTGGCTGTCGCACGAGCCGGCGAGTTTGCTGATCGCCGTGGCCGCGGTGTGGATGTCTATTGGTTGGCGGGCGGGTCTTGCGGCGGTCGCGGCGGCGAGCCTGGTTTTTGCGGCCATCCTCCATTCGCCGGCGCCCACCTTGCCATTGCCGACCACCCTGGACGAGGGCACCGTTCGGATCGCCGTGTTTGCGCTTTCGGCCTTCGGGCTCTGGCTGCTGTTGCAGACCTTCCGCTCTGTCAACTTCTTCGACCAGGTGCATCGGGTCAGCCAGCCGACCATCGAGGATATTCCGGGGCTCGGCTGGTCGACCTACCCGGATGGACGCATGCGGTTCGTCAATCCGGCGGCGCTTGATTTCATCGGCATCAGCACTGAGGAAATGCGCCGGATCATGGACGAGGACCAACATGCGTGGTGGCGGCATTTCGTTCATCCCGATGATATAGACCGCAGCATCGAGCGCTGGCGTTACAGCTTGCGGACCGGCGAACCCCTGATCGACGAACAGCGTGTGCGCCGGCACGACGGCACGTATCGATGGTTTCGCGACTCCGCCGTGGCATCGCGCGACGAGCGCGGCAACGTCACTGGCTGGTACGGCACCACGGTCGATATCGACGACCAGAGACGCGCCGAGGCTGCGCTGCGCGCCAGCGAGGAACAGCTTCGCCGGCTGATCGACACGGTGCCCGCCCTCATCTGGTGCGCCGATCCCAATGGCAAGCCGTCTTACGTCAACAAGACGCTGGCAAGCTGGTCCGGCCTGTCGCTCGACGAGATCAAGCCCGGCATAGAGGATGGGCCGGCATCGATTATCATCGACACGGTGCATCCCGACGATCGAGATGTGCTGGTGGAAGCGCTGGCGAGCGCCTTTTCCACCGGTGAACCGTTCGCCCATAAATACCGTCAGCGACGGGCCGATGGCGTCTATCGCTGGATCGACGGCAAGGCGGAACCGCTGCGCGACGCCGACGACAGCATCCTGCAATGGTACGGTGTCTGCCTCGACATCAGCGAGGAGGTCGAAGCGCACCAGGCCGTCCAGGTCCGCGAGCGGGAGCTGCGCGTGCTGGTCGATACGGTTCCCGCCCTGATCTGGCTGATTACCCCCAGCGGGATCCCGCACTACTTCAACAAGCGTTTTGTCGATTGGAGCGGTGTCGAGCTGCGGGATGAAGACCTTGCAGCCGGAGAGGGGCAGAGCACCCATATCGAGCTGATCCATCCCGATGACCGGTCGCGGGTGGCCGCCGCTTTCCAGGATGCCTTCGCGACTGGCCAGCCGCTTCACATCAAGGGGCGGCTTCGCCGCAGGGATGGCCAGTATCGCTGGGTCGATTCCCGCGTCGAGCCCCTGCGGGATTACA
This sequence comes from Shinella kummerowiae, assembly GCF_009827055.1. Taxonomy (GTDB): domain Bacteria; phylum Pseudomonadota; class Alphaproteobacteria; order Rhizobiales; family Rhizobiaceae; genus Shinella; species Shinella kummerowiae. The sequence continues at coordinate 246,499 of NZ_WUMK01000001.1, read as the reverse complement.
GGGGCAACATCATCCGCTGGTATGGCGTCTCCTTCGTCATCGAGGAAGAGGTGCGGGCGCAGAACGCGTTGCGGGAGAGCCAGCGTTATCTGCAACATCTCATCGATACGGTGCCGGTCGGGATTTTGTTGTCCGATCCCGAGGGAGAGCCGATCTACGTCAACAAGCGGCTGATGGAATATCACGGATCAGAGCCGGGGCAGGCCATTCGCGATCTCGTGCATCCGGATGATCGGGATGCGGTTGCCGAAAGGCTCGCCCATTGCCACAGGGCCGGGCAGTCCTTTTCGATGCGTTACCGTCAGCGCCGTTCGGACGGAGTCTATCGCTGGGTCGAGGGCCGCAGCGAACCGTTCCGCGATGACGAGGGTGTGATCGTGCAGTGGTACGGGGTTAACCTCGATATCGACGACGAAGTGCGCGCACACGAATCGCTGCGCCTGGCGGACGAACGTTTGGCGCGCGCCTCACGCGCGGCGAGCCTTGCCGAACTCTCGGTCTCCATCGCGCACCAGCTCAACCAGCCCCTTCAGGCCATGGTTTCCAACGCAAACGCGGTGCAACGCTGGCTGGCCACCGATCCGCCCAATCTCGAGCGTGCCAACCGAAGCTCCGAATCGATCGTCCGGAACGCCGATGCGGCGGCGCAGGTCGTTAGCCGGATTCGCTCCCTGTTCAGCCAGGACGGGGCGCAACGCCAAGCCCTCAACGTCGAGACCGTCGTCAAGGAAGTCTGCGGCCTGATGGCCGACAAACTGTCGCTGAACGCCATCAAACTCCATCTGGATCTCGACCCGGATTTGCCTTCGATCATTGCCGACCGCACCCAGATCGAACAGGTGGTGCTCAACCTTTTGCGCAACGGGATCGAGTCGATGCAGAAGACAGACGCATCCCGCAAGACCCTCAAGATCGCGTCGCGGCGGCGGGGCAGCGACATGGTGGTGATCGAGTTCCACGATCAGGGAGGCGGTATCGACGACGTCGCGCGGATCTTCGACCCCTTCTACACGACCAAGAAGGAAGGAATGGGAATGGGGCTGTCGATCTGCCACTCGATCCTGGAAACCCACGGCGGCGGCATCTGGGCGGAAAATGCGCCCGGAGGCGGCGCGATCGTCACCGTCAGCCTTCCGGTCGGTTGAGGGACGGCAGACCGGCGCTAGGCGTAGACGAATCCCGATTTCTTCACGAGATCGGCAAGGGAGCGAGCCTCCATCTTGCGCATGACACTGGCCCTGTGGATTTTGACCATGATCTCGCTGATGCCGAGCTGGTAGGCGACCTGTTTGTTCAGGAGGCCATCGGTTACATGCTGCATCACCTCCCGCTCCCGAGGGGTGAGCGTCGAGGCTTTCTGCCGGATGGTTTCTCGCACGACCGCATCCTGTCGCCGGAACCGGTCGGTCTCGAATGCCCTTTCGACCGCGCCGAGCAGGGCCTTTCTGCTAAACGGCTTCAGCAGGAAATCCACCGCGCCCGCCTTCATGGCTGCGACACTCATCGGCACGTCGCCATGGCCTGTCACGAAGACAACAGGGATATGGCACCCGAGATCGTCCAGCCGGGACTGGAACTCGATGCCGCTCATTCCGGGCAGATGCACGTCCAGAACGATGCAGCCCGGCATGGACAGGCAACCGTTCTCGACAAAATCCAGTGTGTCATGGAAGCACGATGCCGCAATGCCTGCCGATTGAAGCAAGTCGGCGATACCGGACCTGATGTCCACATCGTCATCGATGACGACGACGGCCTGTTCTTCCGACGGCGCGGTCTGGTGCTTGCGTGCCATAAACATCTCACCCTCCCTCAAAGCGCGTCGCGATCTTCGATTCGCTGCTCGCGTTTCAGGCCTCTGATTTTTCGCAGGAATTGTCTCAGACGGCGGCCGGCTTCAACACTATCCGATGGTCTAGCGCGCGGCACCTTTTGGGGCAGGGCGCCTGACGCCGGCCTATAGGCAAGGCGTCGGAAGTCCGGGTCGCATCGTCTCGATGGCGCCGAGGGATACGGTGTCCGGTTGCGGGTTCGACCGTGTGCCCGCAGCGCGTCGTAGAAGGGTCTTTCGGCTCAGGAAGGCAGGTCCTCAATCTCTCTTGATCTGGCTGGTACGGCCTATAATCTTCCAGAACGGGCGCTTTATTTCGATCAATGGCCGACCGGGGTTACCGGCCTTGAGGTGCCCCCTCAGCAGGGCGTCCAGATCCTTTTGAACCGCTGGGTCGTCGAGGAAATAGCTGTGGCCTGTAAAGCTCGCATTTCCTTGATATTCGACGAAGTCGGCGACCCCCGATATCTGCGTGTTGTTCCACAGCGCATTTGCGCTTGCCGCTTTGGAATCGATGCTGGCGCTCGTCAAACGCCCAAGCCGGATAACGCTTCCAAACAGCGCGCTCGACAGCGCGAGTGCCTGGTTGTTGGGGGATGAATAGACGGTCAGGTGCAGCGAACCCACCGGCGGCAGGAGACCGTAGGGGCTGGCCCGCGTTCCGAAGGGGGCATCCGGATCAGACACGAAGCCGAACAATTTCGTGGTGGCGACGTCCAGATCGACGTCGGGGGCGAACAGCACGACATTGTTGATCTTGTAGCGTTCGCTGATGGACGTGCGGGTCATGTAGCTCTCCATCCCGAGTTGATGGAGCGCGGAAAGCAGGACATCCGCACCGCGGCTGTGCGCGATGAGGTGGAGACGTTCGACGCCATCGGCAGTGGCGAGGGTGCGAATGGCCTTCTTCAAATCGAGGACGGCGAATTCGCCGGATTCCCGGTCGATATTATAGCCGTAGAATGCGCCGCCCGACCCGCCGGCGGGCCATGACAGCGACACGCAGACAAAGTCCGCCGACAGCGTGTTGCATATCTTTCCGGTGGCTTTCGCGGCGTCGTCGAAACTGTTGTTGTAGCCATGGATGAAAACGACCACCTCCTTGCGTTTCGCCTTCGCAAGGCGCCGGCTCACCTCACCCTGCAAGGCCGCGGTTGCGCTCAGATGCGCGTCGACCACGGCGGGCACCCGGCGTGGGCCGCGATCGGTGAGTTCGATGGGATAGGGCGACTGCGGAAATTCGCCGTGTTTGCTGATGCGCACGACTTCCACCGACACTCCCCGATGGGCGAGCGTCACCGAACCGTAGGCCATGGAATGGCCGCGAGTTGCGCCGTAGGAGAGTTTTTCCTCGACCGAGGTGGAAGGCGCCCGGTTGGTCACATAAAGGATGTCGAAGGACGTATCCTGTTCGACATGGGCCTTGGACGTGTCGCCCGCGGCGAGATGTTTGCCGACTGTTTCCGTTGAATAGGAACACGCCGGCGGCAGGAGAAGGCAAGGCAACAGGAACACCAGAAACGCGAACCGGAAAAGCCGCGTTTTTGTGAAGGTTTTCAACGTGCAATACATCAATCGCATCATCGGACGTCGCCCTGTCGTGCGGGATACAGACATAATGCAAAAGAGGCCCCGAGGAGCCTATGCGTTCGTATAGGTCGCGCGGTCGCGTCGACATTCTACTCGCCGGCGCGCGCCAGCACCGAAAACCGCGATCCCTCTCCAGCCCGCGAGCGCACCTCGATGCCGTGGCCGAGCAGTTCGGCGGCCCGCCGCACCACGAACAGGCCGATGCCGAGCCCCTCCGCACCGGCCTCGTCGAGCCGACGGAAGGCCTCGAAGATCTGTGACAGATGCTCGGACGCAATACCGATGCCGGTGTCGCAGACATCTATGCGGACGTTTTCCCCCGCGCGGCGGCAACCGATGAGGATGCGCCCGCCCGGCCTGGTATATTTGACGGCGTTGCGCACCAGATTGCGCAGTATGCTATCGAGCAGCACGGGATTGCTGACCACCAGGCCGCGCGTGACATGGACGCGGATTTCGACGCCTTTTTCCCGGGCGCTGCCTTCGTTTTCGGCGGCGATGCGCCGGAAAAGCGGTGCCAGCGGGATGGGCGAAAGCTCGATCCTCTGGCTTTGCTCGTAGACCAGAAGCGCGCCGGTCAGCCGGTCGAGCTGCTCGGCCAGTCTGCCGATCGCCCGCTCGGCCCTTGCGAGCTGGACCTTCTCCGACGCATGGGCGAGACGGTACTCCAGCCATTCATAAGCGCTTTGGATCACCTGCAACGGCTGGCGCAAGTCGTGTCCGGCCATGGCGAGCAGGGCGGCCGGGAAGTCGCTCCTGCGCGGAAGGTCGAAGGATCCATAGTCGGCAGGTGTCGGGTTCATGGTGTGGTACGCGCTCATAAAACACTACCCTTCTCAATTCGGACCCGGCCGGTATCGTGCGTGGCTCTGACGCGCATTCCGCCGGGCGTCAGGGTCCCGGCGGCGCGGCCCGCATGAGGCTCACCAGCAACAATCCGGCAATGGCGCCCCAGAAGCGTGGCGAGGGCATAGTTGAGGAAATGGTAGGTCAGTTGCGCCCCCTCGCTCATCCCAGGCCGCTATGTTGAGGCCGAGGAGGTTGGAATGCACCCGGCGGTTTCCCTCCCGCTGATCAGGCCGTGTTCACTTCAGTGGGATGACGGCCGGAACGTCCTTGTTCTTGAGCAGGACCACCACGAATTTGGCGCGGTCCGTCGTGCTCGCATTGCGGCTCACCAGATGAATGTCCGACGGGTTCTCGTAGTAGGTTTCGCCGGGTCCGACGGTGACCTCTTCGCCGCCCTCGACCTGCATGACGATCGCGCCCTCCAGCACATAGACGAAGGCGTGGGCATCGTGCCGATGGCTGGGGGAGGACGCGCCGGGCTCATACTCGACCGACAGCATCAGCGCTTCCTTGCCGGGATAGTCCTGCAGGTCCTTGGACATCACGGGCGTGACCTTCGCGCCGTCTTCGGCGGCGGCGGGCAGGATGCCCATGCCGAAGGCGGCCGATACGAGCAGGATGCGGAGCATGGATTTCATCGTGGTTTCCTTTGCGCTTCAGGTGAAGATCGTCTGGCGGATTGTCCGGAGACAGCCGCAAATCGAGCGTATTTGCCGGATCGGGAACGGCGCTCCCGCATGTGTTCTCGTGCGCGGGTCGAAAGCTATGTTTCGCGCGGCGAGGGGAGGGACGCGGGCCATCCGGCGCAGGGGGCCGCATCGCGTATGGACCGATAGTCCGGCAGCAGCCGCAAGTCGGCCAATCGAATGCCGTAATAGCGTGCCTCGGGATCGTCGTCGCAGTCGCGTGCAACCGGTTCGTTGGGGCGGTGAATCTCCGGATCTGCGATCGTCAGCCTGGCGATGGCGGCGCAGGACGAGCAGCGCGCGCAGTCCTTGCCGCTGCATCCCGGACCACTGGAGCCTAGCTTGCCGGCATCTCCGGTGATACCGGCCCGCTCCGAGGGACAATCGTGCGAAACCGTATCGACGTTCCTGTCCTGTGCGGCCTTTATCTTGCGGGGAGTGTTGCGCTTCAGAATGGTGACGACCTTCGAGCCCAGTTGGCTCGTGCCGCCAATGACCACGATCTTCATGGCTGGATTCCTTCGACGTGTTGTTCTCACCTCGTGGGAAGAATGGCGCAACGGCGGTGTGGTCGCTATCGTGCGAACCGGCGGTCGCGTTCGACAAAGGCTTAGGTGGCCCTAGACCTTCCGCCAGTGCGCCCTACCAATGCAACGGGGGCGACCTTCGGGGTCGGATCATCAGGCCTTCGGGCCGTGGCTATCCGCGTCCTTCGCCTTGACGGTCTCCGCCCGGGTGCAGCCGGGAAGATGGCCGAACATGTGCGGCTTGCAGTGCCGGTGGAACCAACCGAGATTGATCGGTTCACCCGACAGGACCTGCCTCGCCAGCGGAACCGATTGCTCACCGATCAGGATGCCGAGCAGGCCGATCAGCGCCACGACGGGTGGGGCGGGCGAGCGGATATCAAGGAACGAATAGATGGCGCCCACCAAAAGGCCGGCACCGAGCGAGAGAAGATAGAGTTTCATCGCGGCGTCCCTTCAGTCTGATCGAACGCCCGTCCGCAGGCGGATTGCGGACGGGCGGCACGGCGGGCGGGCGCGAGGGGACCGCCGGTCCCGTCGTAAGCGGTGTCGGGGCTAATGATCTACCGCCTCAATGACCTTCGGAGGCCCCGAACATCGACTTGGCGTAGACAAGGCCGAGGCCATAGGCGCCGCCGAACTTTTTCGCGATGCCGGTCGTCATCTCGTAGGTTTCGCTGCGCGCCCAGTCGCGCTGGAGTTCCAGCAGGTATTGCAGCGAAGTCATCGGCTTGACGCCGGCCTGCACCATGCGGTCCATGGCCCGGTCATGTGCCTCTGTGGAGATGTCGCCGCAGGCGTCAGCGATGACATACACCTCAAAGCCCTGGTCGAGCGCCGAGAGCGACGGGCCGACGATACAGACGGAGGTCCAGAGACCGCACATGACAAGGCGCTTCTTGCCGATGCGGTTGACCTCCTTGATGACGGCGGCATCCTCCCAGGTGTTCATCGAGGTGCGGTCGAGAAGCGCCTGACCGGGGAAAGCTTCGGTGATCTCGGAGAACATCGGGCCGGAAAAGGTCTTTTCGGCTACCGTGGTCAGAATGGTCGAGACGCCAAAACCGGCGGCCGCATGGGCAACGAGTGCTGCGTTGTTGCGCAGGTTCACGGCATCGATCGATTTCGTCGCAAAGGACATCTGCGACTGGAAGTCGATCATGATCAGGGCATGGTCCCCGGGCGTGACAAGCAATGAGCCGGGGGTGGGGGTGGCGTTGATGGTCATGTCATTCTCCTTGGGATTGGTGGGTGCGCGAATGTTGCGACTGCCCGCCCCGCATGTTTCTGACGCGAAACCGGGAATGGCGGTAGTTAACCATGAGTATGGGTATGGCGAGCGGCCCGTCCGGGAAACAGGAGCCCGTACTCACTTCTGGCGTTTAAAAGGATGTTCTTATATTTCAACTTGAAGTCGGTGGTGGCGCTCATGCAAGCGGCTACTCTCACTGTGGTTGAAATCCGCAAGCGATAGAGGGCCCGCCCGTCTCGCGAGTCGAGAACGGTTTCTCGATGGTTTGCTGTCACAACCCAACATCGACATTCGCAGAGACCCACCGCAGGCGGGAGCGTTCTTTCAGGTTACAGACGTCGTTCCGGCGCTGCCTGCGAGAGGGCGTTCGTGGTGCACCGGCGCCATCCCGGTTTCCATGAGGCGCGGAGCGGACTCGCAGGGACCAGGGGACAATGTTGCCTGCCCAGACACATGCGACACGAAGCGCTGACGGCTCTCCGGCTTTCCCCTGGGGCAGGAGCCGCCGATGACGAGTGTCTGGTTGCACCGCCCTTCGCTTCTCCATCTGGCGCTGTTCGGTGTGACCTATGTGCTTGCCGCGGGCTTCGCGCAACTGCTCGCCATCGTGCCGGGAACGGGCATTTCGATCTGGCCACCGAGCGGGCTTTTCGTTGCCACACTCATCCTCGCAACGCCGCCGAGTTGGCCATGGTGGGTGCTGGCGGGCTCCCTGGGGGAGTTTTCGGCCAACGTCCTCTGGTTCCACAATCCGCTGCCGGTCGCCGTGCTGATCTATACCGGCAATGCCCTGGAGGCGATGGTCGGCGCATGGCTTGTGAAGCGGACCTGCGGGCGGCCCGTCCGGATGGAAACCGTGCAGGAGGTCGTCGCCCTGATCGTGATGGGCGCCGGTGCCGCGCCGATCATCAGCGCGACGATGGGCAGCGCGACGCTCGCCTGGTTCGGCATGCAGCCCTTTACCCGGGCCTGGCCGTTGTGGTGGATCGGTGACGCCACGGGCGTGCTGATCGTCGCCCCGCTGGCGCTGGTCGTCTTTCAGAGCTGGCGCGGCGATGCCCGGCTCTCGGCTGCGCGGTGGACGGAAGCCGGCATACTGGGGATGATCTTCCTTGCCGTCGCCGGCCTTTCCCTGAGCGGCTACCTGCCTTTCGCCTATATCATCATGCCGCCCCTTCTTTGGGCGGCGGTGCGCTTCGAGTTCAAGGGCGCGGTCATCACGCTCGCTCTTCTCGCGCTGATCACCGCGGCTTTCACGGTGTCCGGCGTCAGCCAGTTTGCCGGCGACCCCGAATCCCAGCGGCACAAACAGATCATGCTGCAGCTTTTTCTGGTCATTTCGGCGTTCTCGGCGCTCATCGTTGCCGCAATATCCCGGCAGTACCAGCGTGCGCTGCTGACCCTGCGCGAAAGCGAACGGCAGCTCCAGCAGCTTATCGACGCCGTCCCGACGCTCATCTGGTGTGCGACGCCGGAGGGCGTGCCGTGTTACCTCAACAAGCGGGCCATGGATGTGATCGGCGCGACCGTCAAGGACCTGCTTGCGCCCGATGGATCGCGGTCATTGACGATCGTCCATCCGGAAGACCGGGATGCCGCGGAAAAGGCCTATGCGCACGCCTTTGAAACGGGTGAGCCCCTCCTGTGGCGATATCGCCAGCGCCGTGCCAACGGTCCCCACCGGTGGGTGGAAAGCCGCGCGGAGGCGCTGCGCGACGAGACCGGCGCGATCGTCCAGTGGTATGGCGTATCTGTCGATATCGAGGACATGATGAAGGCGCAGGAGGCCTTGCGGGAGCGCGAGCGGGAACTCTCGCAGCTTGTGGAGATGGTTCCGGTTCACATTCGGCGACTGACGCCGGAGGGCAACCCGACCTTCTTCAACAAACGCCTGCTGGACTTCTTCGGCCTGGATTCCGTATCGGAACTGGACAAGCCCGGCTTGAGCCGGTTGACGGCGGCGATCGAGGCGCTCGTCCACCCCGAGGATGCCGGCAAGCTGCTCGCGACCGTGCATAAGGCGGTCGCGACCGGCGAGCCGTTCTCCCTGAAATATCGCATGCTGCACGCGGACGGCACCTATCGTTGGGTCGACGGCCGCGGGGAAGCGGTGCGGGACGAGCACGGAGAGATCGTGCAATGGTACGCCGTTTCCCTCGACATCGACGACCAGGTGCGCTCGCGCGAGGAACTGAGCCTCGCCCAGGAGAACCTTGCCATCGCGAGCCGGGCGGCGAGCCTTGCCGAACTTTCCGCCTCGATAGCCCATGAGGTTAACCAGCCACTGACGGCTGTCGTGGCGAATTCGCTCGCCTGCCAACGCTGGCTTTCGGCCGAGCCGCCTCATCTCGAAAAGGCGCAGAAGACGCTGGGGCTCATCGTCCGGGCGGCCAATTCGGCGACGGACATCGTGCGCCACACCCGCGCCTTGTTCCGGCGCACCGCCAGCACGCGGACGAGCACGATGCCTGCCAGCGTCATCACGGAGGCACACAATCTCATGGCCGAGGAGGCGGCGCGTCGGCGCGTCCGTGTGACCGCCGATGTCGAACGTGATCTTCCGCCCGTTTCCCTGGATCGCGTGCAGATCCAGCAGGTGTTGATCAACCTCCTGCGCAACGGCATGGATGCTGTGGAGGCGATCACGGGTGACAGGACCATCGGGATCCGAATGCGCCGGTTGGGAGGCGTCGTCCAGACCGAGATCAGCGATCACGGTCCGGGCATCGAACATCCGGAGAAGGTATTCGAGCCCTTCTTCACCACGAAGGCGCATGGCATGGGCATGGGGCTTGCGATCTGTCGTTCGATTGTCGAGTCCCACGGCGGACGGTTGTGGGCGGAGGCGAACGAACCGCAAGGAGCGATCTTCATCTTCACCCTGCCCATCGAAGGGGCGCCGGCATCCTGAAGGCCATGATCGCCAAACAAACACCAGCCGACTGGCAGCACGACGTTTAAGCCGATCGCAGCCCATCCGATATTGGACAAGGCTGCGACCGACCGGGTTTGACATGGGCGGCACCCTGCGCTCGGGAGCCGCCCACGCAATGCCTCTACCTGCGATCAGTAATCCCAGAAGGTCGGGACCCAGCGGAAGGCGGCGCCATCGGCCGCGACATGACCAATAGACGGGAACGGCAAGTGCGTCGCCACCAGGTATTCGGTGGTTCCCGCCAGTTCCTTCAGCAGACGGATGCGGACGCGGGCGGCTTCCTCGGGGTCGTGTTCGAAGCCGTTGTACCATTCGGGATGTTCGAAGCCGACCGCGAAGACCAGATCGCCGGCGAATGTCAGCTTGTCGTTGCCTGATGCCACGCGGACCACGCAATGTCCGGGCGTGTGGCCGCCGGTGCGCTGGGCGATGACGCCCGGTGCGATGTCGCACCGATCTTCAAATGGTCGCAGGTGGCTGGCATATTCCTTCATGAACCGCTTGGCGGCCGAGCGCAGCGCGTCCGGGAAGCCGGGCGGCATCGAGACATGAGAAAAGTCGGGCTTCTGCCAGAAGTCCACTTCGGCGGCGGCCAGATGGATGCGCAGGTCCGGACGCAGCTGCTCCTTGACGCCGTCGATGAGCAGTCCGCCGATATGGTCCATATGCATATGGGTCAGCACCACATCGGTGACGGAGGCGAGATCCACGCCGGCGGACGCCAGGCGTTTGATCAACTGCCCGGCGCGCGGCAGGTTCAGGTCTGGATCCAGCCCCAGACCGGCGTCGACGAGAATGGTCTGTTCGCCGCTGCGCACCACCACCACGTTCAGCGCCCAGTCGTAGGCGTCCGGCGGCAGGAACATGTCTTTCAGCCACTTGGCCCGTTCGGACGGGTCGATGTTATGGGCCAGCATGGCGGTGGGAAGGGGCAGCACGCCGTCGCTGACGATCAGCACGTCGATATCGCCGATCTGCAGCGGATAACGCGAGGGAACCAGTTCGTCAGGCTTGCCGGAGGCGGCTGCCTCCTGTTGGCCATTCATGCGCGGTTTTGCTTCTGCCTGTGACATGATGCGCTCCTGTGTGTGGGATCGAGAGGGGTCTCGCTGTTGACACTAGGTTGGAGCGTGCGGAGGGTCGACCGCATTGGGGGAGAGGGAAGCCTACGCCCCGAGGATAGGGCAGCCTGTGCTCCCGGTGGAGCGCAGCGCGCATGAGAGGAGGGACGAGGCTGGCATGAGGGCGTAGCTGCGCCCTCCCGTCGCAGGGGTGCGCCGCCCTTTTGTCTCTCGGGAAACCTCGCGCCAAGGCGACGCCGATGCCGTCGAGGTGATTGCCGAACGTTCCCGCATCATGGCGCGCCGATGGTTTCGGTCAGCTCTCCCGTCGAATGCGAATGCCATTCAGGACGAGTTCAACGGCGGAAGCAACGGTTTGCTTTGGGTCAGGATGGACGCCGACAAGCGCCTGAAGAAGATTGTCGCGGATCATGCCGACAAAATGCCGGGAAACCTGCAGGCAGTCCTGCGTGTGGATTTCGCCGCGCTCCTTGGCGGCTTCCAGGACTTCGGCCAGCCGCTGTGTCGCGCGGCCAGGCCCTTGATCGTGGAACACCTTCACGAGTCCTGGAAAGCGATGGGCCTCGCAAACGACAATACGATAGAGGCCCATGAGGTTGGGCGACGTGTAGAGGTCAAGAAGACGTTTTCCGAACGTCGTCAGCATCTCCTCCAGGTCATGTCCTTCAATCAGCCCGACATCCAGCGTTGACAGCAACTTGCTTGCGTTTTCGTAGACGATGGCTGCAAACAGCCCTTCTTTGTTTCCGAACGCATTGTAGATGTTGCGCTTCGATCCGCCGGCCCGTTCGATGATCGCATCGATGCTCGTGGCAGCGTAACCTTGCTCGAAAAACACGTCGGCCGCCGCTTGAAGGAGAGCTTCGCGGCGCGCGCCGGGTTTCACCAGACTGACTTTTACCAAGGTTTGTCGCCTCCTCTGACAATGATCCCGCTTGACCGGTAATCACAATTACCGTAGGCGTCAATGGTAACGGACATTACCGGAGACCAAGATGGTGAAATCCAAGAGAAGGCGTGGCGATCCATCGGCCGATTTGGGTCGTGCGCGCCGTGTTGCAAATCTTGCCGAACTGTCCGCATCGATCGCCCATGAGGTAAGCAACCCCTTGACGGCGGTTCTGGCGTCCTCGAACGCCTGCGAACGATGGCTGACGGCAGACCCGCCCAATATCGAACGCGCGCTGATCGCCGTGAAACGCATCACACGGGCGGCGAATACCGCCTGCGAGGTGGTGAACCACATCCGCGTTCTGTCGCGGCGGCCCGGCGAGACGCGGGAACCCGCCGCAGTCGGGGACCTTGTCGCGGAAGCACGCGACCTCATGGCCGAGGAGGCGTCGCGGTATTTTGTACGGCTTGATCTCGACGTGGAGCCCGATCTACCGCCTGTTGCGGTCGATCGCATCCAGATCCGGCAGGTTCTGGTCAATCTCATCCGCAACGGGTTGGAGGCGATGGAGTTCGTCGCACGCGACCGGACCCTGAAAATCGCCGTCGAGCGCTGCGGAGACACGCTTCAGATCGCCATCAGCGACTGTGGTGTCGGGCTGGAACACCCCGACAAGATCTTCCAACCCTTCTTCTCGACGAAGTTTCAGGGCATGGGCATGGGGCTTGCCATCTGCCGCACGATCGCCGACGCGCATGCCGGGCGCCTGTTCGCGAAGCAGAACGATCCCCATGGAACCACGTTCGTCTTTGTTCTGCCGCTCGGCGCATCCTCGACCGCGCCGCATGTTGCAGCGGCTTAGGTCTCCTCCACGGTGACGGTTCGCCAAAAAAACGGGCCGTCTGGCGAGGGGAAACCGACGGCCCGTTCAAGCGGGTCATGCCTGTTGGCGCATCGCGGGGATGGGGCAGCCGCGAGGCCATGTCACCACTTTGGAGGGGAGGCGGGAAGTGGTGATGAGGGGCACCATACGCAAGAACGCCTCTGCGCATCACTGTACGAAGGTATGCATTGGCACCACGACATGACACCGTCGGCCGTTTGCTGCAGCGGCCGGTGCGCAAGTCGGCGCCGGCGAATGTCGAATATCACGGCTTGCGGCACAACGCTCGCGATGGAATTGTCACTTGCACAACTTGCGACGAGATCGCTGCGCCACGCACGTCCTCGTTCTCCGTTTTCTCGTCCTTGTCCTATCGCATTTCACCGGGGGGTGACTGGTGTCCAACACTGAATCTTTGGCGTTGCAACTCATCGAAAATATACCGGGGCATGTTTGGTCGACGGATCTCGACGGGCGTTTCACCTATGTGAATTCCAGCATGCGGGCATTTTTCGGCGGCACACCGGACAATGGCCTGGGGACGATGGAAGACTGGTTGCAGCGTGTTCATCCCGTGGATCGCCACCATGTTGCTGCCGGATGGCAGCATAGTCTTGCGATCGGTGATCCGTTCGCCAGCGAGCACCGCACATGCGGCGGAGATGGTGCCTATCGGTGGTTTCGCACGTCGAGCCGCCCTTTTCGTGACAGCCATGGAGTCATCGAGGCATGGCACGGCCAGACGATCGACATCGAGGACCAGAAGAAAGCCGAGGAGGAATTGCGCGACCGTTCGGTGGAACTGTCCGTGCTCATCGACATGGTTCCGAGCCACCTGTGGCGGTTGACGCCGGACGGCACAACCACGCTGGTCAACAAGCGTATGGCGGACTTTCTTGGTCGGGATCTCTCCGACAAGAGCAGTATCGAATCCGTGATGGATACGATCTTTCATCCAGAGGATGCAGACGTTGTGGAGACGGAGCTGGGCCGCTGTCTTGCCACGGGTGAACGATTCTCGATGCGGTACAGGCTGCTGCGGGCGGACGGCATGTATCGCTGGATGTCCGGCCGTGCGGAGCCCATGCGCGACCAGGGTGGAAGTATCACTGCGTGGTTCGGACTTTGCCACGACATAGAGGACGAAATGCAGGCCGCCGCCGCGCTGCGCCGTTCCGCCAGCAAACTCGCCCTGGCCAGTCAGGCGGCCAACCTGTCGCAGCTTTCCGCGTCGATCGCACACGAGATCTACCAGCCGCTGGCGGCGATCATCACCAATTCCGACGCATGCCAGCGATGGCTTGCGGCCGATCCGCCGAACATCGAGCGGGGAAAATTCACCGCGAAACGCATCGCGCAAGACGCCTTGGCGGCGGTCGACGTCGTTGGCCGAATTCGGGCGCTCTTTCAGCGCAAGCCGCAGCCGCGGCTGATCGAAGACATGAACCAACTCGTCGTCGAAGTCCTTGACCTGATGTCTGACGAGATTGCCGGAACGTCGACCCGCGTCGATACCGATCTTGCCGTGAACCTGCCGCAGATTCCAATCGACCGCGTGCAGGTGCAGCAGGTTCTCGTAAACCTGATCCGAAACGCCATCCAGGCCATGGACAGTACAAATCCGCTGCGTTCACTCAGCATCACGTCATATCCAAGCGATCCCGATGGCGTCCGTGTCGAGGTTCGGGACACCGGAGGCGGTTTTGCCGATCCCAATCGTGTCTTCGAGCCCTTTTTCACGACCAAGAGTAACGGAATGGGCATGGGGCTTCCGATCTGCCGTTCGATTGTCGAATCGCACGGAGGCAAGCTCTGGGTGGCGAACAACGAGGTGGCTGGCGCGACGGTCGCATTCACCCTGCCTGCCGCGTCGGCGGAGTATGGAACGGCGGACGTCTAGGTCGTTGCGTCCGGATACCGATCGGTCCGGTGCTTTCTAACGAAGCCGCCGCTGAGCACAACCATCGCAAGCCCCCAGGCGGTCATCGTCATTGCCACGGAGAACGCCGCCAAGCGTGCATATCCGGTCTCAGCGATCACGGTGCCGGCAAATATGGGCCCGATAGCGAATCCAAGCAGATGCGCCGACCCGGCCGCCGCAGCCCATCGCCCGCTGCGGTCCAGGGTGGCAGCCAGGCCGAACAGATAGGGAAGCGAAAAATAATAGAGGATAGCCGAGGCGACGACCGCGACTCCATAAGCCAGCGGATCGCGCCACAGGCACAGCACAAGCACAACGACCCCATACCCGAAGCAGAACGCCGAAATAGGCAATGTTCTCCCCCACTGCACGTTCAGAACAGTGGCCGCTCCCGCCCCGATGAGACCCACGAGGGCGGAAATCGTCAGGATATATCCGACGGCACTGGTGCTCAGGCCGACCCGTTGCCCCAGCGGCCCGCTGAAGGCGAACAGCCCTGCCGAGACCGTCACGTAGAGGACGATGGCGATAAAAAGCAAAAAACCGAGGAACGCAGGCGATCCGGTATCGCTAGATACGTCGTTTTCTTCGGCCTTGGGGGTGTTGGGCACGAGGAAGAGAAGCGGTGCAAAGACCAGCATGACCACGGCAAGGAGAGCGAAGATGCCGCGATGCGCAAACGTGGCGGTAACCTCACCGCCGACGCTGAAAAGCACAACACTGGCGATCGCGCACGCGAACTGGAAGTAGCCGAAGACTTTTTCGGGGTTGCCGCATCGGGAGGCAACGATGCTGAGGGAAATGGCATAGAGCACGCCTTCTCCGATACCCGCGAGGCCCCGCAATAGAACCAGAACCGTCCATGTCGTGTCCGAAATCGACGCGGCTTGGGCAATCAAAGTCACGAGAAGCGCAAGAAGGCCGGTGCGACGGGTGGCAAGCCGCGACAGAAACGGCGCGATGGCGATGGCTGTCGCCCCAAGCGCAAAGAGTTCGACAGAGGCGACGATACCCGCATCGCGCTCGGACAACGAAAGCCCCGCCATCAGTCCGGCCACGACAAAAGGCGACATCTGGACGACGACCCCGCCGATCATGTGGAAGGCGATTGCGCCGATCACCACGGATGCGGGGTCACGAACCGGATTGTCAGACTTGTCTCTCATTACTCAGCCTATCCGACCCGCTCCGGCGGCCACCTTAGTCCGTCAGCCAAGCGAAGGCCACATGCCGAGAGGCATGAAGCAGGCAGGGTTGAGCCACATCGTCGCTGCGAGCGGCCCAACCTGGTTTTGCGGACACGAGATGCGATCGGCGTGAGGTATCGCATCAATAGCGGCGAGAACGCAGGGCGCTTCACTGTTGGTATTTTCAGTGGCAGCGAGGAGAAATGGCAGCGTGCCATGGAGACGGACCGGCGCCACCGCCAGGGTTTGTCTGGCGTTGTGATCGTGCTGATACAAGATCTCGGTCCGCAGCCCAGCTCCCTCAATCCGTTCAACGACAAGGATGATATCGGCCAGTTGAAGATCGAGCGACTCGTGGCTTTTCCGCATTGTGGCCGAGGAGGTAGTGGCAGGCGAGCACGGTGATGGTTTGTGGCGTGCCACGGCGGGCGCGACAACCGTGATCGGTGCGAAAACGCGCACGCCTCTCGATGAGGCGACAGCAGTGACACTCGCGGCCGTTGATGCCTCGACTATGCGTGTAGGCGATGAGCAGGATTGTCGCTAGTCTCGCTCGTTTCGATCCAGAAGATCTTGGCCGCAAGGAGATCAGCAAGTTTGATAGATTCGGTCGAGCTGACCAGCGGACATTCTCGTTGATCTACGACCAGGGCCACGAGGCCCACTTGGGAAAGCGTGCCGGCGCGGTAGTACGACAGGAAGGCGCCGATTTCGTTCAGGCCGAGACCACGCGCTTGATCGGTTCGGATGGGCGCCGCTGCATCATAGTCCCCTTTGCTGTCCTGCGTTGTTCACTAATGTTGTTGGGCAAGCAGCTTCGAGCGAAAAAATGGGTATGGCGCCCCCTGACGCGCTGCCTCGCGGAAGCTTTTTGGGTGTAGACCTTGCGTGTCTTCGCAGCGGATGGGACGGGGTGGACCTGCAACGCGATCACGCTGATGGCGTCCGGCGAGCTCGGACATACGGCTCGGCGGTCTCATGGGTGTCGCGGGGCGTGCAGCCGCTTCTTGCGCTGTACGCCCCGCAGCCGGAAGGACCCGAGGTCCTCGAAGGTCGCTGCTTCCATGGCCGTGAGCAGTTCCAACAGCTCCTGCGAGATCAAGAGGGGGCGGTTGAGCTTCCGGCTGGTGGCGACGATGCGCGATGCCTCGTTGACAGCCGGCCCGATGACGGTGAAGTCCAGCCTCTCGTCGCTGCCGATGTTGCCGTAGAACACCTCGCCGACATGCAGCCCGACATGCACGGTGGTGGTGGCGAGCCCTTTCTCCTGGCGTTCCAGGTTGAGCGTCTCCACGCGCTGCGCAAGGTCGCGCCAGGCGTTCAGGCTGGCGGAGGCTGCTTGCTGCGGGTCCGTATCGTTGAAGATGGCCAGCGTGCCGTCGCCGATCAGCTTGAGCACATCGCCGCCCGCGCTATGGACGGCGGAAATGATCGCCTCGGCGTAGCCGCCCAGCATGGCGATGAGGTCGCTGCCATGCAGCTTTTCGGAAAGCGACGTGTAGTTCCGCATGTCGGAAAACCAGAGCACTGTCTGGATGCTATCGACCTTGCCGCGCTCGATGCGGCCGCGCAGAACCCGGTTTGCGGCATCGCGCCCCAGATAGACCTCGGCGAGCGAGCCGGCAATCCGGCGCAACGCCGCTGACTTTATGGCGAGCGCGAGCGCAGGCACCGTTCGCCGCAGGCAGTCCAGGTCCGCTTCGGAAAAACCCCCTGTGCGTTTTGTCGACCACCGTGAAAACAGGTTGTCGACGTCGCCGATGATGTTTCCGTTTCCCAATCGATGGACCTGGACGAAGTAGTCGCTGTGCCCGGCCAGCCGAAGGTCGTTCAGAATGTCAAACGGTTGTTCCTCGCCGTCCGACAACAACACGCGCAATTCACCAAGCGCGTTTTCCAGCATGTAGTGAAACGGACTGCTGCGCCATTGGTGCAGATTGTCTGCGGCTTGCAGTCGTAGAAAGTCCCTTCGTGCCGTTCCGGCCTCGTCGTGAACGTCCCAGTAGTAGCCTTGGGCCTCCAGCGCCGGATGCAGCGTATCGAGGAAGACCGCAACCTGTTCCAGCTCGATACCCAGGGAACGCACCTTACGGCAGAAGGAAGCAACCATCTCGGCTTCGTCCAGCCCGTCGAGACCGAGTTGCACGAGCCAGTCCACGACCTCGCCGATTTCCTGCTGATCCACAGCAAACTCCACATTTGGACGCTGGGCGTCGCGCCTAGTCGAATGACATGGATAGAAGTGGGTTGCCTCGCAGGCAATCCTCTTGGTTCGTGCGTGGAGCCTATCTTTCTTGCAGCCTCAGGGTGAGGCCGGCCGAGCTCGCCAGAAGCCGCATAGAGGCAAAAGCCCCTGGCCCTTCAAGCATCTATGGTGCGGCGACAGGCACATGCCTGCCGCCGACTCTCGTCTATTTTTCTGACAAAACAATGATTTGCTGCCGGTTTATGCGATTCGGCGCATGGTCGCGCCTCACTTTTTTGCCTCTTGTCATGGGCCCGAACGCCGCCATATTGCCCTTGAAGCAAAAGGAGCGATGGACATGAACGACGAGGCGATCGAAACGCCGGACGAGGTGGTTGCCTATTGGTGCGAGACGCTGACGGCGAAGGACTGGTGGCAATCGGCGCCCGCTCTCGATGTGCATGTCACCGAACGGTTTGCCGCAACGCACCTGGCGCTCTCGCGCGGCGTGACGCCGCCGTGGCGGGCGAGCCCGGAGGCGCGGCTGGCGGCCATTATCGTGCTCGACCAGTTTCCCCGCAACATGTACCGCGCCTCTCCCATGGCGTTTGCGACGGACTGGATCGCCCGGCGCGAGGCGCGGCTCGCGCTGGACGCGGGTGCGGACAAGCTGGTTGGTTTTGATCGACGGCATTTCTTCTACATGCCGTTCGAGCATTCGGAAGTGCTTGCCGACCAGGATCTCTCTATCGCTCTTTTCGAGGCACACGGCGATGAGATGTATCTCGACTATGCGCAGCGACACCATGAGGTGATCGCCCAATACGGCCGTTTTCCGCATCGCAACGCCTTCCTCGGCCGTGTTTCGACACCGGAGGAAGAGGCCTATCTCACCAAACCGGGGGCAGGATTCTAGTCGCGCAGGCGGCATGGTTTAAAATGGCCGCAATCATGGCTAGAAGGATGCGGAATCGCATGGTTTCGCTGCGTCGTCTTTTCCTGTCCAACGAGGATGGCCTTTTGCCAATGTCCCGCCTTCTGTTCGTCCTGCTGACGGTTCTCTCGTTTGCCGCAGCGCCTGCCGTCGCACAGACCGCGGCAGCGCCTGCCACTGATACGACGACGACACAGCTTGAGCAGGCGAGCACCGATCTCGACCGCGCGGGCGGGCAGCTCAACACCATCCGCGATCAGGTCGAACGCTACAAGGACGATGATGCGCAACTCGTCGACCTGAAGGTCGCGGCTGAGGCACTCAACCGCTCGATTCTCTCGATCTCGATTGCGACGCGCCCCCGGCTGGAGGCCATCAAGGCCCGCCAGGCCGAACTCGGCGATCCGCCGGGCGAGGGGGCTCCGGCGGAAGCGGCCGTTGTCGTCGAGGAGCGCAAGAAACTTGCCGCCGAACGCAATGAGATCAATGCGCTGACCGGCGAGGCGGAAAATCTCTCGATCGAAGCGACCAAGCTTTCCAACCGCATCACTGAAATGCGCCGGCAACTGTTCAGCGAGGCGATCCTCAAACGCACCGACGTGAACGCGGATCTGTTCATGGAGGCTTCCGGGGCAATCACGAAGGAAGCGCAGACGCTTAACCGCACTGTGACGGCGTGGATGCAGTTCGTCTGGAAATTCAAGCGGATGCAGCTTTTTGGTGCTGTCGCGCTCTCGCTGCTGGCGGCGCTTGTCCTGCTCTCCGGCAGCTATCGGCTGTTTGCACCGCTCATCACCCGCGCGGCGCGGCATGATAAACCGCACTACATCACGCGCCTGTCAGTCGCCTTCTGGTCGACGGTGCTGCCGACCATGGCCGCGGCCGCCTTTGCCGGGGCCAGCTATTTCTTCCTGGATGCGTTCAAGGTGTTGCGCACCGACATCGCGCCGATCATTTCGATCGGGCTTGCGGTGGCCGTCGCGGTCTACTTCATGGCGCAGCTTGCCAATGCGGTGCTGTCGCCGAGCGACGGCCATTGGCGTCTGGTGCGGGTTTCCGACCGTGGCGCGCAGCTCTTGTGGCTGCTGATCTGCAGCATGGCGCTCGTCAACGGTGCCGACTATTTTCTGGGAACGATCAGCGAAGTCCTAGGCTCGCCGGTGGTTCTGACCGTCGTGAAAAGCTTCTTCGCCTCGCTCATCATCGGCGGGCTGCTCCTCGTCACGGCCTTCATCAAGCCGGTATTGTCCAAGGGCGAAGCGCCGGATTCGCAGGGCCGACCCTGGCCACGGTCGATTTTCGTCCTGCTGATCCTGACGGGTCTCGTGCTCATCTTCGCGCCCTTGCTCGGTTACGTCGGCATGGCGCGTTTCATCGCGACGCAGATCATCGTTACGGGCGCGGTGATCGTCACGATGTATATCGGCTTCCTCTCCGGGCGCGCCGTCTCGGCCCCGAGCGCATTTGCCGAAACGGCGGTGGGCAAGCGTCTCGAGGAGCGTTTCGGTCTCGGGCAGGTCGCGCTTGATCAGGTGGGGCTCGCCGCCGGTCTCAGCATCTATCTCTTGATCTTCATCCTGTTCATTCCGCTGATCCTGCTGCAATGGGGCTTCCAGGTCGCCGACATCGAATCCTGGGCCTATCGTTTCTTCACGGAAATCCGCATCGGCAGCATCACGATTTCCCTGGTCGGCATCCTGGTCGGCATCCTGCTTTTCGTCGTCGGCCTTGTCGTCACGCGCTGGTTTCAGAAGTGGGTGGATGGCAATGTGCTGGCCCGCAGCCAGGTGGATGTCGGGGTGCGAAACTCCGTGCGCACGGCGGTCAGTTATGCTGGCGTGGCGCTTGCGGGCCTCATCGGCCTGTCGGCGGCCGGCATCAATCTTTCCAGCCTTGCCGTCGTCGCCGGTGCCCTCTCGCTCGGTATCGGTTTCGGTCTCCAGAACATCGTATCGAACTTCGTCTCCGGCCTCATCCTGCTCGCCGAACGTCCGTTCAAGGTGGGCGACTGGGTGGTTGCCGGCACGACGGAAGGGTTTGTGCGCCGTATCTCCGTGCGCGCCACGGAGATCGAGACGTTCCAGCGCCAGACGGTGATCGTGCCGAACTCCGTGCTGATCAACGGCCAGGTCGGCAACTGGACGCATCGCAACAAGCTTGGCCGCATCGAGGTGGCCCTCAGTGTTCACGCCGGCAACGATCCGCGCCGTGTGCAGGACATCCTGACGGAGGTTGTGCGGGCGCAGCAGGGGCTGCTGCGCAACCCCGAGCCCATGGTGGTCTTTCAGGCGTTCTCGTCGACCACGCTCGACTTCGAGATCCGCGCGTTCCTTGCGGATATTCTCAACGGCACCGGTGTGAAATCGGAGCTGCGCGCCGCCATCTTGGAACGGTTTCGCGCAGAGGAAATCCCGCTTGGCGGGCCTGCGGCGCCGGAAGTGCCGATCAAGATCTCGCCGGAGGGCGCTGAACTTATCACGGCGCTCCTCGATCAGGCGACGGAGAAGCTGCGTGCCCCTGCCGCTGGTCGGCGCCGCAAGACGGCAAACGAAGGGCCGGACGCCGAGCCGGCTGCCTGATTTCCGGCGCATGAACGCCGTATTCACGCTGCATTCAGCCGTCCCCGCATAAAACGTGATGCAAATCCGGTCGAGGAACGATAGTGTTCCTTCGGGCTTGTTGAACAGGGGCGGCGCTTGGCGCCGGGCGAAAATGAAGCGAATGATCATGATGCTGGTGGTGTCGGCCGTTCTGTCCGCTCCGGCCGTGGCTGCCTCGGTGACCAACAAGGATGGCGACACGCAGGTCCTCGTCATCGTCGAGGACGGCAGCCGCGTGGAAGTCGCGCTGGAACCCGGCGCCACGGAAACCATCTGCCCCTCCGGCTGTTTCGTCACGCTGCCGAACGGTGACCGTATCGCGCTGAATGGCGGTGAAGAGGTCGAAATCCAGGGCGGCTCCGCCTCCGTCAAGTAATTTCTCAAGGACACGAAGAACGGCGCGGAAGAAAAACCGCGCCGTTCTTTGTGTTTGCCGACCTGCGGCAACGCATGGCCTCACGCGTTTTCATGCCCTCTAAATTTAACGCTTTCGCAAAGGGTTGCCGGATACCCATAGATTGGGGAACATCCAAATTACGAAGGCATGTCATGGCGTTTATCGGCATATCCGGGATGCAGTATTCCGGCGCGTCTCTTTCGCACCACCGTATTCTCGTCGCAGAAGACTCGAATGTCTTCACCTCCATGATCTCAAAGCGCCTGAAGGAGCTTTTCGACATCGATGTCGAAATCTGCCGCAACTTCGAGGATCTGGAACTTGCCTATGACAAGTCCAGTGACAAGGTTACACTGGCAATATCCAACATCAATCTTCCCGGTGCCGAGAATGGCGAGGCGCTGAACTACCTGGTCGATCTGAGTATTCCGACGATTGTCTTTACCGGCACATTCCAGCAGAAGACGCGCGATCAGCTGCTCTCCAAGGAAATCGTCGATTACATCCTCAAGGACAACATCTTTGCCGTCGACATGCTTGCGGAATCGGTCTGCCGTTTCCTGACCAATCACCAGCATCATGTGCTGATCGTCGATGACAGCGCGACGGCGAGGGCCCTTCTTTCCACCCGCCTCAAGCGCTTCAATTTCCGTGTCAGTATTGCTGACAATGGCGCCAGTGCGCTGGCGCTGCTGAAGGCCAATCCGGATATCGGCCTGATGATCACCGACTACAACATGCCGGATATCGATGGCTTCGAATTGACGCGGCGCATCCGCGGGTCCATCGGATCGCACCAGTTGCGTATCATCGGCGTGTCCTCCTCCACGGATCGCCTGCTGTCCGCGCGCTTCCTCAAGGCCGGCGGCAACGACTTCATCATGCGGCCGTTTATCGACGAGGAATTCTACTGCCGGGTGAACCAGAATCTTGACACACTGACCCAGATCAAGACGGCTCAGCAACGGCTATCGGCCTGAAATTCCGGCAATTTCTGCAATGCACCCGGATATGTCCCTAACGTAGCGTGAGATATTTGCCGACGTATTAACCACTTGGTAAAACCAGTGGTTTGTAATGCTTGCCAGACGGAACTTCATCTAGGGTACTGGACGACGTGGGAGTGGATTCAAATCCGCAGCGAGGACCTGCATTTCTGCGCCATTCGGGGCAGCAGGTATTGCTCGTGGAAGACTCGCGCATGTTCTCCACGGCGCTCAAGTACCGGCTGGAGAAGGAGCTCGGGCTTTGCGTCACGCATTGCTCCAGCATGGCTGCGCTGCGAGGCACCCTCCAAGGAGAGGCGCCGGAATTCGCGCTAGCCGTTCTCGACCTGAACCTGCCTGACGCGCCGAACTGCGAGGCGCTGGACTATGTGATTTCCAAGGGCATTGCGCCGCTGGTCTTCACCGGATCCTTCAGCGATGCCACCCGTGACCAGATCCTCGCCAAGAACGTGCTCGACTATGTCGTCAAGGACAATCCGGCGGCGATCCAGCAACTCGTCCTGGCCGTCGACCGTATCCTCACCAGCGGAAAGACCCAGGTTCTCGTCGTCGATTCGGATCCGGAGAGCTTGCAGCGGCAGGTGAGCCTGATTGCAAAGCAACGCTTTCAGATCATCGCGGTCGAAACGGGCGCCGCTGCCCTCGACGTGCTCGATACCCGCGGCGATATCGATATGGTGGTTGCAGACCTCGATCTTGCCGACATGGATGGTTTTGCGCTGCTCGCCGAGATCCGCCAGCGGCATGGCGACGACACGGTCCGGGTGGTCGGTCTGTGCAAATCGGAAGACCGCATGGTCGCGGCGCGCTTCCTGCGGGCCGGCGGCGATGAATATATCCAGAAACCCTTCTTGGTCGAAGAGTTCAACAGCCGCGTCTTCCATGTTGCCGCAATCCAGAAGCGCGTTCAGTCGCTGCATCGCATTGCCGCGCGCGACTATCTCACCGATATCTATAACCGCCGCTACTTCTTCGAGACCGGCCCACGGCTTGTCGATCAGGCGCTGCGGCGCGGCGAACTCGCGTCGATTGCCATCCTCGATATCGACCATTTCAAGCGGCTCAACGATACCTACGGCCATGAGGTCGGCGACATCGTTCTGAAGGCTGTGTCGCGTCGGCTGAAACACCGGATCAACGACCGACATCTGCTCGCCCGGCTCGGCGGCGAGGAGTTCGGCATCATCTTCAGTGGTCTGGGGCTTGAAGAGGCGCTGGATTACTGCGAGCGGCTGCGTCTGGAATTGGCGGCCCAGCCGATCGAAGCGGATGGCGAGGCGGTAACGATCACGGTTTCGGCGGGCCTTGCGGCCATTTCCGGCCGGGAAACCTTCGACAACTATCTGAACGCCGCGGACCAGTTCCTCTACATGGCAAAACACGCCGGCCGGAACCGGGTCTTCTCCGAACTTTCCCTGATGAGCGCGCTCGCGAGCTGAAAACCCCGCCACGGGGACGGGGTTCTTGTCTTTTTCCTTCGATCAGCGGGCGATGGCCGACAGCGTCAACTTACGTTCGGCGCGCTCCTGCTGGGGCGAGCGGTTGTAGAGTTCGCGGTAGCACTTGGAAAAGTGCGAGGCGGAGACGAAGCCGCAGGCAACGGCCACTTCCACCACCGGCATGGACGACTGCACGAGGAGGTGGCGCGCGCGATCGAGCCGGATTTCGAGATAGTAGCGGGCCGGCGAGCGGCCCATTTCCTGCCGGAACAGGCGTTCGATCTGGCGTCGTGACAGATCGGCGTCGTCGGCGATTTCCAGCAGGGAAAGCGGCTCGGAGAGGTTCTTCTCCATCAACTCGATGATCGACAGCACCTTGGCGTTCTGCACGCCGAGACGGGCGCGCAGGGGCAGGCGCTGGCGATCATGCGGGCCGCGCACGCGGTCGGTCAGTGCCTGTTCGCAGACACGGTTGACGAGGTTCTCGCCAAAATCCTGGTCGATCAGGTTCAGCATCATGTCGAGCGAGGCGGTGCCGCCGGCGCAGGTATAGATGTTGCCGTCGATTTCGTAGAGATCGGCATAGACGTCGGCCTGCGGGAAGGCTTCGGCAAAGCCCGGCAGGTTCTCCCAGTGGATGGCGCAGCGCTTGCCCGAGAGCAGGCCTGCCTGCGCGAGCACATGGGCGCCGGTACAGAGCGAGCCGACCGCAAGGCCGCGGTTATAGACCTCGCGCAGCCAGGCATTCACCGACTTGTTGGAGAAATCCTCGACATAGATGCCGGAACAGACCAGCACCATGGAGGGGCGGTTCTCACCGCCGAGATATTTACGCTCGTCGGCAAGCGACGAGTTCACTTCGATGCCGATGCCGCTGGAGGACAGCACCTGCTGGCCGTCCGTCGACGAAAGCCGCCAGGTATAGGCCTCGTAGCCGAGCATGCGGTTGGCAATGCGCAAGGTCTCGATCGCCGCCGAGAAGGGCAGCATGGAGAAGTTGGGCACGAGGAAAAAAACGAGGGAGCGCTTCTTGACGTTCTGCTTGTTCATCAGAGTGTCCATACTGGAGGCACGATGTCGCAATGGTCGCAGGGAGAATGGCCGCCATGCTAGTATTTTTGCGACACAGAAAAGGATGGTTACGACTGCGCTGCGTCGCGTATCGTTGAAATGTCAGGGCGTTCGGGCGGAATTATGACATTTTGTTCGCGCTTGCACATTTGCGACCCCTGCGGATGCGTTGTCCGATTGCGACAGGCCCAATCCGGCCGCCATTGCCGCCCGTTCCGGTTTGACAATGAGGGGCGCTCCGGCCAAATACGAAGCGGATTTCAGAGGGATGAGAAGATGCTGCCAGACGGATATTCGGACGTGCCTGCGGGAAAGCTTGCCGCGGTCGTGACGTGCCTCGAAATGCAGGCGCCGCCACCCGGGCGCAAAGACCCCGAGCAGCTTGGAATCACGCTGGATCGCATCGAGCGGCCGGATGTCGCCTGGTATCGCGACCTCTACAGCCGTATCGGCACCGAATGGCTCTGGGCCTCGCGCCTCGCCCTGGCTGAAGGCGATCTCGCTGCGATCCTCCATCATCCCGATGTCGAGGTCTATGCGGTAATGAAGGATGGGCGCGCCGAGGGGTTGCTGGAACTCGATTTCCGGGAGGAGGGCACCTGCGAACTCGCCTTCTTCGGCCTGACGCCGGCAACGATCGGCAACGGCACGGGGCGGTGGCTGATGAACAGGGCGATCAGCCAGGCGTGGTCGCGGCAAGGACATGCGCCCATCCAGCGCTTCTGGGTGCATACCTGTACGCTCGATTCGGCGCAGGCCCTGGGTTTCTATATCCGCTCGGGCTTCACGCCGGTGAAGCGACAGATAGAGGTGTTCGACGATCCGCGGCTGACGGGTGTGCTGCCGGAAACCGCAGCGCCGACCGTGCCGGTCATTCGCCCATAAAGAAAACCGCCGGAGAGACTTTTGAAGGTCAGCTCCGGCGGTGCTTGGCGTCGTCGTCTTTCGGCGGATTGCCGCAACAATCATCCGTCATCGTGTGGTCTTGTCCCAGGAGCGGTAGCCGATGTCCTTGCGGAGATCATAGGGCATGCTTTCCTGTTCGCGCTCGGCGCGATGGCGCTGCCAGGCGGTTACGGTCCGTTCGACGAATTCACGCACGATATGCGACAGGCTGCCGGCATCGCGGGTGCTCGATGCACGCCGTACCGGACGATGTTCCAATGCTATTGCCATTTTCAGGGTTCCTTTCGAGCTTGGGAGGTTTCGAAAGGTCGCGACCTTGATTGTCACTATGCCGCAACCTCATACATCAATCCAACGAATATATTTGATTGGATAGATCAGCGTTCCTCATGGTTGACGATGGTCGGCCAATTGATGTCCTGCTTCAGATAGTCAGGCAGTTGCTCCAGTTCCTCAGCCGTATGGCGGGCGGTGTTGCGCCTGCGGCGCGCCTCGATGGCGTCGCCCACGAAGCGCCGTATTGCGTAGTAGAATCCGTTTCCGCGGGCACGAACGGCAAGATCAGCGCCGGCTGCGTACGATTTTTGCGTTTTCATGGCGTTTTTCCTTTCCTTCGGTGTCTCTGTAGGTTGACTATCCGCCCATCTCGGTTTTCAATCAAACGAAATGAAGTGACGTTATGCTTCAGAAATTCTGATCCATGGAGGCAAGCATGAATCTGCTGATGCGCCAGACGCTCCCCCTGCTGGAGCTCGATATCCTGAAGACCTTCGTGGCGATTGCCGAGACCGGCAACTTCACCACCGCCGCCGAGACGGTGCACCGTACGCCGTCGGCCGTTTCCATGCAGATCAAGAAGCTGGAAGAGCTGCTCGGTTGCTCGCTTTTCCGTCGCGATGCGCGCTCGGTCGTGCTGACCCATCACGGCGAGGTGCTGCTCTCCTATGCGCGCCGGCTGATTGCGCTCAGCAACGAAGCGGTATCGCGCTTCATGATGCCGGAGATGAATGGTGTGGTGCGGCTCGGCGCGCCCGATGATGTGGGCGAACTTATCCTGCCGGAGGTGTTGCGACGGTTTGCCGAGACCTATCCGTCAATCGCGGTCAATGTTTCCATCGAGACGAGCAGCAGCCTGCGCCGCGCCGTTGCCGAACGCCGGCTCGACCTCGCCATCTTCAACTCGGCCGATGGCACGATGCCGGTGCCGGGGGAGGTTCTTCTGAAGGAGCAGCTTGTCTGGGCGGGCAAGAATTGCGGCAATGCGCATCTGAAGAACCCGCTGCCGGTTTCCGTCTGGGAGGAAGGCTGCATCTGGCGTGCACGGGCGCTCGAGGAACTCAGCCGCTCGGGCCGTGATTTCCGCGTCGCCTATTTCTGCGCCCACCATATGGGCCAGCGTGCGGCGATCCGCGCCGACCTTGCCGTCGCGCCGCTCGCCCGCTTCCTCGTCGGCGACGACATGGTGGCGCTCGGTGAGAAGGACGGATTGCCGGATCTCGGCCACTACCTCATCGGCCTCGTGGTCAACGAAGACGCCGATACGCCGGCACTGGCCGTGGCGGACTATATCCGCGCGGCCTTCGCCCGCATCGAGCGCCGGCCGATGGATATGCTGCAGGTTGCCTGCTGACATTGAAGGCCGGGCGTGAGCCCGGCCTTTCTGCCTATTCGTAGGAGTAGGACGCGCACATTTCCGCGTTGCTTGTCGGAACATCGTCCGTCGAGAAGACAGCAACGGTCGTGGTGTCGGCATCGCCCCAGGAGGCGACATAGGTCACGGGCTGGCCGCACAGCCGGTTGCCATTGAGAAGAACCGGATCCTTTGGTTCGGCAATGCTATAGACAGAGCCATTCACCGTCTTGCCATCCACCACGAACGTATCGCCGATAAGCTCGTCGAAGGTGATCTGCTCGCCATTTTCGAAGGTGATGCCGAAATCGTCGAACTCGATGTCGCCGGTGATCGCCATCGCCGTGTTGCTGATCGCCGCATAGGTGTCGGCGAGGGCAGGCGAGGCGATGGTCACGGAGAGGGCGAGGGCAAGCAGGCGTGCTTTCGTCATGGAAAAGTCTTTCGTTGTTATCGGCACGTCAATATCTGCGGCAATTCATGGTCCGGCTGCTCTCGGACGAGGAAAAATCCAGGGTGTCCGAGGTGATCTCGGAGAGAGTGATGTAGACCTCGTCCGACAGGAACAGCGTGTAGGAGCCGTCGGAGCCTTCCTGGACCTCCTGAATGTCATAGCTGTCGTCCCCGATGCTGTACACCGTGGAGCTGAAGACGAAGGGCGCGCCGTCGCACTCCCATTCGCCGGTGAAGGCATAGTCCTCCTGCGCCCGCGCAATGCCGCTTATGGCAAGAAGGAGGAGGCTGGCGGCGGCAAGGCGTGCAAGCGACATGGGCGGGCTTTCGTGCGCTGGAGGACGGCGAGGGATCACGCCGTCGATATCCTCATCAACGCGCGAGCGCCTTGCCCTATTCTCGCACCATGGCGATAAACTGCCGAAAACAAAGCGAATTTTGTCGGATTGGTTTATCGATATGGTAACCGCGCCAGCGTGGTGCGGTTACTCGCGGCTGCGGCGTCTGCGGCGTCCGCCACCTTCACCACCGCCGTCGTCGGACAGAACCTTGCGCTCCGGCAGCATCACGACTTTCGCCAGTTCCGGGAAGGCATCAACCTTGTTCGGCAGAGCCATGGCGTTGACGAAAAGCTGCTGGAAATTCGGCTCCAGCGCTGTCTCGATCTTCTCGATGTGATTGACCGTCTTTTCGATCTCGCGGCGGTGATCGCGGTTGAGCAGCGCCATCAGCGCGCCCGTGCCGGCGGCATTGCCGACCGCCTTCACCTCGTTGAGGTCGCAATCCGGGATGAGGCCGAGCACCATGGCGTATTTCGGATCGATGAACGAGCCGAAGGCGCCGGCAAAGCGGATCGTATCGACATGATCGACACCCTGCTTTTCCATCAGAAGCTTGATGCCGGCATAGAGTGCGGACTTGGCAAGCTGGATGGCGCGGATATCGTTCTGCGTCACCGTGATGCGCTGTTCGCCGTCATGCAGCAGGTAGGAGAAGGTGCGGCCGTTCTGCAGGATGCGCGGGCTCTTTTCCGCCATCGTGCCATCCACGACGCCATCCTCGGAGATGATGCCGGAAAGGTACATTTCCGCGACGACCTCGATGATGGCAGAGCCGCAGATGCCGGTGACGCCGACGCTTGCCGCAGCCTCGGCAAAGCCTTCTTCGTCCGACCATTTTTCCACGCCGATGACGCGGAATTTGGGTTCCAGCGTCTGCGCGTCGATGCGCACGCGCTCGATGGCGCCGGGGGCCGCACGCTGGCCGGAGGAGATTTCTGCGCCCTCGAAGGCCGGGCCTGTCGGTGAGGAGGCGGCGACGACGCGCTGGCGGTTGCCGAGCACGATTTCCGCATTGGTGCCGACATCGACGAGCAGCATCATGCGATCCTGCCGGTAGGGGCCTTCGGAGAGCGTCGCGCCCGCCGCATCCGCGCCGACATGGCCGGCAATGCAGGGTAGCGTGTAGAGCCGGGCGCCGCGGTTGACGTCGATATCCAGTTCATGTGCCCAATATTGCAGGGCGCCGGAGACGGCGAGCGCAAACGGCGCCTGGCCGAGTTCCGTCGGGTCGATGCCGAGGAAGAGGTGATGCATGATCGGGTTGGCGACGAACACCATGTCGAGAATGTCGTGCCGGTCGACCTGGCCCTCTTCGCAGACCTTGCCGATGAGACCGTTGACGGCTTCGCGCACCGCCTTGGTCATGGCCTCGCGGCCGTCCGGGTTCATCATGACGTAGGAGACGCGGCTCATCAGGTCTTCGCCGAAGCGGATCTGCGGGTTCGACGTGCCGGAGGAGGCGACGATGCGGCCGGAGAGCAGCGAGACGAGATGCATGGCGATGGTCGTCGAGCCGATATCGCAGGCGATGCCATAGGCCTCGTTCTTGAGGCCCGGCCACAGGCTGGCGATGAAGGGGCGCGATGAGTCCATGTCGCGGTGGATGGCGGCGGTGACGCCCCAGTTGCCCTTGCGCAGGATCGACTGCACCTGCGGAATGAGGTGCGGCGCGATCAGCAGGTCCTTCCAGCCCCAGTCCTTCTCGAGCATCACCTTCAGGCGATCGAGATCGCCGAGCGGCTTGTGCATGTCGGGTTCGTCCACCTCGACATAACACAGCTGGACGGCGGCGTTGCGCTCGATGACACGGTCGGTCGCGGCCTTGCGCACGACCTGCGCGTTGATGACGGTGTCCTGCGGCACGTCGACGACGAGGTCGCCGAGGATGAGGGCGGAACAGGAGAGGCGGCGGCCATCCGGCAGGCCGCGGATCTTTTCGTAGCGCTCTTCCTTCGGGCCTTTTTCCGAGATGTGGTCGAGCGAGGAGACGATCTTGTGCTTGGCGAAATTGCCTTCCTGCACCTCGATCTGACAGCGTCCGCAAGTGGCACGCCCACCACAGACGCTCTCGACATAGACGCCGAGTTTTCGCGCGGCTTCGAGCACCGGCGTACCGATCGGGAAGCGGCCGCGTTTGCCGGAGGGCATGAAGAGGACCAGTGGTTCTTTTGCCGAAACTTCGGTCATGATGGTCTCGTTCTCACCTTCGTAGCGCATCGATCGTACTTTCCTGTGGGGTAGAACCCGTCAACCCTTCTTGGCGGCGAGCCGCCGCACGTTCCGGCGCACGCGCTTGCCATAGGGCTTGATCGCGGCTTCGGACACGGCGCGGGCCGTGGCGGAGGGCGAAGCCGCCGTCATCATGGCCTTTGCAACTGCAAAATTGGCCGCCACGACGCTTTCCGTCGCGGCAGCCATCTTCTCGGTGATCATCCGGCTCATCTCGGCCGTATCCTGCTTCGAGCCCGTCAGCGCCGCCATCTGCATCTCGTGGCAGCGCATGGCGATGACGAGGGGGGCCTGCAGCCAGAGGCTGAAGGCATCGCGAGGAAACTGCCGCCCGCTCGCCATGTTATTCTCGTGCCGCGCCGGCGCCGGCGCGGGCAGCACGACCACCACGGCGACCGCCGGCCGCCGGGCTTGCAGACGCTGCTGCAACGGCACCGCCTTCCGCTGGCTTGTGATCGCGGTAGGTCATGATCCAGTTGGAGCAATTCGCATCGGTGCCGTTGAGCACGTTGGCGGCGCGCACGGCCTCCATTTCCTGCGGACGGCAGGGGTTCATGATGGCCGACGTCATGCCGGCGCCGATGACCATCGGGATGAAGCCGGCATTGATGCCGTGACGGTGCGGCAGGCCGAAGGAGATGTTGGAAAGGCCGCAGGTCGTGTTGACCTTCAGCTCGTTGCGCAGGCGATAGAGCAGCTGGAAGACCTGGCGGCCGGCATCACCGAGCGCTCCGATCGGCATGACCAGCGGGTCGACGACGATGTCGTGCGGCTTGATGCCATGATCCATGGCGCGCTCGACGATCTTCTTGGCGACGGCGAAGCGCACGTCCGGATCCATCGAGATGCCCGTCTCGTCGTTCGAGATGGCAACGACCGGAACGTCGTATTTCTTGACGAGCGGCAGGATCGCTTCGAGCTTCTCTTCCTCACCCGTGACGGAGTTGACCAGCGGGCGGCCCTTGGCGACCTTGAGGCCGGCCTCGATGGCGGCGGTGACCGAACTGTCGATGGCGAGCGGAATATCGACGAGGCCCTGGACGATTTCCAGCGTCTGGACGAGCAGGCCCGGCTCGGTCTCGTTCGGGTTGACCGAGGTGACGCCCGCATTGATGTCGAGCATCGTCGCGCCGGCGGCGACCTGTTCCAGCGCGTCCTTGATGACGGTGTCGAAGTTGCCCACGATCATCTCGGCGGCGAGCTTCTTGCGGCCGGTCGGGTTGATGCGTTCGCCGATGACGCAGAAGGGCTGGTCGAAACCGATGATGATTTCGCGGGTGGCCGAGGCGACGATGGTGCGTGTCATTTAGTGTCCTCTGGGGCGGGGCGCTCGACCACGTCTAGCGCGCGATTTCCGGTGTTACAAGCGGCGTTCCGGCTTGTGGCCGGCGCGCGATCAATGGGGGTGATGGGCGGCTTTTTCCGCCATCTGCTGCTGGTTCTGTTCGACGCCTTCGCGTGTTCTCTCGATGCGCTCGGCCACAAGCTGGTCGACGGGGTTCGGTTCGCGCTTCCAGGGCTTGCGACCCTTCAGCACGCCGGAATCATGCACGATCTCTGCGACATATTCTTCCTGGCGGTAGGCCATGACGTGCACGCCGGAAACGCCCTCGATCTCCTTCACCTCGTTGATGATGTCGATGCAGAGCTGTTTGCCTTCCTTTTTCTGGTCCTGCGCGCCTTCCAGACGCGTGATGACGGAATCGGGGATGTGGATGCCGGGCACGTTGGAGCGGATCCACTTTGCCGTCTTGGCCGACGCCATGGGGCCGACGCCGACGAGGATGAAGCACTTTTCGTGCAGGCCGAGGTCGCGAACCTTCTTCATGTATTCGCGGAACATCGGTACGTCGAAGCAATATTGGCTCTGCACGAACTGCGCGCCGGCTTCGATCTTCTTGCCGAGGCGGTACGGGCGGAAATCGTAAGGTGGGGCGAAGGGATTGATGGCAGCGCCGAGAAAAACCTTCGGCGGTGTGGTCAGCTTGCGGCCCGACAGGAATTTTCCGTTGTCGCGCATGATGCGCACGGTTTCGAGCAAGGACATGCAGTCGAGGTCGAAGACGGGTTTTGCTCCCGGCTGGTCGCCGGCCTGAACGCCATCGCCGGTCAGGCACATCATGTTCGTCACGCCCATGGCCGCACCACCGAGAACGTCGCCCTGGATGGCGATGCGGTTCTTGTCGCGGCAGGCGATCTGCATGATTGGCGCATAGCCCATGCGGGTGAGCAGTGCGCAGATGCCGACGGAAGACATGTGGCAATTGGCGCCCGACGCATCGACGGCGTTGATGCCGTCCACCCAGCCGTCGAAGATCGCGGCGCGTTCGTAGACGTCTTCCGGATTGGCGCTGTCCGGCGGGTTGAGTTCGGTGGTGACCGCGAACTCGCCGCGCCGCAGAACGCGTTCCAACCGGCCAAGCGAGGAGTGGCCGGGCAGGGGATCGAGCGGCAGGTGGGCACCCAGCGGGTTCTCGTCGATATGCGCCATGGATCAGGCGTCCTTTCCGGCCGCTGCCGCGGCTTCACGCGCCGCGGCGGCTTCGGCCGTCACGCGCAGCCAGGAGGAGGTTTCGCGCAGCGACTGGTTCACCGGCTTCTGCACGTTCATGATGGCATTCCCCTTGGTCATGTTCTGCGAGCCCTTCCAGGCCTGGACCCAGACGCAGGGCATATCCGGCTCCACTTCGCAATTGCCATTGGCGCGAACGCCGCCGCACGGGCCGTTGCGAAGCTGCTTGGGACAGTTCATCGGGCAGGACATGCCCGTGGACGACAGTGCGCACTGCCCGCACATGCGACAGTCGAAGAGGAAACCCTTCACGTGCTTTTCGACGAAGGTGATCGGCCGTTCAACGCGCTGGTAGCCGAAGAGTTTCCACACCGGATGCAGCAGCAGGAAGACGTCGGCGAAACGGTGGTAGAACCATTCCAGGAAACGGGAATTGCGCACGGCCCAGAGGCGGACCGTATATTTGCGGCGCGCGCGGCGGCTCGGCGACACGCCAGCCGGTGTGAAGGCGCCTGTGGCGGCCTTCGAGGCAGGCGCGGCATTGCCGGGTTTCGGGTCAGCCATTCTCGCGGCCTCCGGATTTGACCAGGCTGACGAGGCGTTCGCGGTCGTAGGCTTCCTCGAATTCGGCGGCGGCCTTGTCAGCTTCGGCTTCGAGGTCGTCGGAAACTTGCACCGGATCAGCCTTGCGCCATTCGGCGAGGTAATCGTCGGTTTCGGCGGCACCCGTGCGCATTGCGCACATGTCGATTGCCTCTGTGAAGCGTAGCGACAGTTCGCGCTTGGCCGTCGTGCGGCCCTTCTTGATGATGACCTGGGCGGGGATGTCACGCCAGTAGACGATGATGCGGTCTGCCATGTCGAAAATTCTCCTCGTGCTGACAATGCTGTGTGGCCGCGTCGCGGGCTTCACTCGCCACGACTGCCCCATGCTCAAAAACGACGCGGGATTTCCCTGTCCCCGGGGATTTACCAGATGCCGCGCGTCACGCCGTTCCAGAGCCACGTCCAGATCGGCGGATGATACCATTGCCGCGAGGGTGCCGCTATTTTCAAAGGCTTGAGGTTGCCGGTCACGGCGTCCTGCAAGGCGTCGAGAATGATGCCCGTAGAGGCCGCCGTCTGGAGTAGCGGATAGGTCTGCATCGTGTCGCGTTTGGAGGGGCGAATTCGCTGCTGGTAGAGCACGCCGCCGGTGTCCACGCCAGCATCGACGAGATGCACCGTGGCGCCGAAATTCTCCGCGTCCGCCATGACAAGCGACCAGTACCCACCCTGGAGACCGCGATATTGCGGGTTGATGCCTGCATGGAAATTGAGAACCGGGCAGGAGATCGCATCCAGCGTCCCCGCCTTCAGCATACGGGTGCTGACAAGCAGCAGGACCGCCGGCTGGATGTCCGCAAGGACCTTCAGAAAGTCCGGGCTGTCGGCAGACGGAACGGCCACACGGCGGATTGTCGAGTCGACGAGAGGGTTTGCGCCGAATTCCTCAAGGATTTCTGCCGCGCGTTTGGTCGTGAAGCGTTTTCCGTATTTCGACACGATCATGGTGGCGAGCTGGCCGAGTGTTTGCACCCAGCCGAGCTTTCGTGCGCGCCGCCTGATGAACAGCTTTTTCGATTCCGGCTGCTCCTCGATGACGACGAGGTTTGGGAAGACGGTCTTTACGGCGTTAACGACGGTTTCCGGATTCGGGCCGGGCTGGATGAGCACCGCCACCGTTTCCGTCCGTATGTCGCGTTCCGCCATGTCCTTGCCTCGCCCATGTCTTTGGGCGCGCATCATCTTAGGCAGGGCTTAGGAAGGGGTAACTGCGATGGCGGATTTACAGTGCAGGGCTAAGGAATGGTTAGCGGGCCCGCAGGAGTTCGCCCGTCAGGTCGCCATAGCCGGTGAAGCGGTATTCGTAGGCGAGGCCAAGATAGTCTGCGGCCTCCTTCGCCTTCTTCTGCAACGCCTCGTCCTCGATCTGCGAGAGATAGACGACCTTGGTGTAGTTGCCGAAATACATGTCTTTCAGTTGCGGGTGGCGATCGAGGCCAAGCGGCTCGATGACGAAGGCGCGGAACTGGCGGGCGAGGAAATCAGTGAGGAAGAATGCGGTGACGTCGTCATCCGTCGCGGCGAAGGCCTCGTTGCCGGCGAAGAAGGAATAACAGTGCGGTCCGGCGATGCGCTCGACGCCGAGCCGCTCGCACACCTTATCGAGCAGGCCGCCGGTGCCGCAATCGGCATAGCCGACGAAGATGCGCTCAAAGCCTTCGGCGCGGGCCTCTTCGACGGCCTTTTCAACGCCGGGGGCGATCTTTTCCGGATGGGCATGCCAGATGGCGGGAAGACAGAGAAGGTCGATATGATCGAGTGCGTTGGCGTCGCGAATGGCCAGAATCTCGCGGGCGATCGCACCGCAGGCGATCACGCGAACTTTTTTCGCGTTCGTGCGTTCCTGCGTCGGACTTCCGAACTGAAGTTCTGTGTCAACCACATCCATGTAGAGGGACCCCGACCATGACTGGGACAAATATGACCCGCATCAGCATCGTTCTCGCCGCACTTCTGGCACTCAGCGCCTGCGGCAACACCATTCGCGGCATGGGACGGGATACGGCCAATGCCGTGGATGCGACACAGGACGCCGGCCGAAGCGTAGAAAACGCCGCAAACTAAAAGTCGTCAACGAACGGCGCCGTTTCAAGGCGGCGCCGTCCGGAATTTAACGTCTGGGCTCAGCCGGCAAGCATGTTGTGCTTGCGTTTCATGAATTCCTTGGCCGTTTCGACAGCCACCGCGGCGTCACGGCAGTAGGCGTCAGCGCCGACGGCCTTGCCGAATTCCTCGTTCAGCGGCGCGCCGCCGACAAGCACGACGTAGTCGTCGCGCAGGCCCTTTTCCTTCATCGTGTCGATGACGACCTTCATGTAGGGCATGGTGGTGGTCAAAAGCGCCGACATGCCGAGGATATCCGGCTGCTCGCGCTCGATGGCTTCGAGATAGTTTTCGACCGGGTTGTTGATGCCGAGGTCGATAACGTCGAAGCCGGCGCCTTCCATCATCATGCCGACGAGGTTCTTGCCGATGTCGTGGATGTCGCCCTTGACGGTGCCGATCACCATCTTGCCCTGCTTCGGCGCACCGGTGGCGGCGAGCAGCGGACGAAGGATATGCATGCCGGCCTTCATGGCGTTGGCCGAAAGCAGAACTTCCGGAACGAAGAGAATGCCGTCGCGGAAGTCGACGCCGACGATACGCATGCCTTCGACGAGCGCCTGGGTCAGGACGTCGTAGGGCGCCCAGCCGCGCTCGAGCAGGATGTTCGTGCCCTCTTCGATTTCCTCTTTCAAGCCGTCGTAGAGGTCGTCGTGCATCTGCTGCACAAGTTCTTCGTCGGAGAGATCGGCAAGAATGATTTCGTCGTCAGACATGGCAATCCTCACATATTGAAAGCGATACGCGTGCTTTCGGGGTTCTATCGTTGAATACAGTTAGCGTCATTGCATTGCAAAGCGTTTTCGATTGCGACGCCGTGCTGGGCGAATTGCGACGATGTCGCATTTTCGTCAGTTGGCGAAGCGGCAGTTTCGTCGACCGGCGCCCGGGGCGCCGACCAGCTTCTGCTGTATTAATAATTGTAATAACCGCTTTTTAAGGCTTCATGAATATTTGATGGGATGACACCGAAGGATCCTCCCATGCGCTCCATCCTGCAACACCTGCTCGTTCTTGCCACACTCCTCGTAAGTGCGCCGTTCGCCCATGCTGACGATGTGCTGTTTACCGTCCGAAGCGCCAAAGGGGATTTTCCGGTGACCGAAGCGGTGGTCGAGAAATTGGGCACCGTCACCTACAAGGCGCTGGCGCCCGGCATGGACGATGCGTTGCATCAGGTGCGCGGGCCGCTGATACGCGACGTCCTAAAGGCGGCGGGCGTAGAGGGCACGACCGCTGCCGCTGTTGCGCTCGACAAATATGAGGTCGAGATCCCAATGGCCGATTTCACCACGCTCGACGTGATCGCCGCGATCGAGATGGACGGGGAGCGGCTCACGGTCCGGAGCAAGGGGCCTGCCTGGATCATTTATCCGACCGGCAAGCATACCGAGCTCCAGAAGGATCCGGTCTACGAGGCACGCAGCATCTGGCAGCTTAAGGACCTTGTCGTAAAATGAAAATTCCGCGGCTCAACGCGTCGGGCCTCCTCTGGATTCGCTTCCCCGCCATGCTTGGCCTTCTCGCGGTGATGCTTGTTGTCGGGCAGGACGGCGTCAAGAAGGTCGCGGACGGCATCAATCTCCGGCTGTTCAACTCGGCGCGCTTTGAAGAAGCGACGCGGTCGGAGATGGAGTTCAACGACCTTCTCAACAAGGCTTACCGCTTCACCCAGGGCGACGGCACCGTCAGCCGGGAGGATGTGCGGTTCGCGCTCGATATCTTCTGGTCGCGGATGGATACGCTGCGGACCGCGAGCTACAGGGATGCGCTGGCCAGCGGCGAGGTGCGCGAGACCGCGATCGTTTCGCGCGTCTTCGCGAGCCTTCCCAGGCTGGACGCGGCGGTTCTTGCCCTGGAAGCCGGAAATCCGGCGAGCTACAAGCAGGTCGGCGACTTTGCCATGGAGTTTCAGGCGCCGCTTCTGGAATACAGCGATCGCTCGTATACCGCGCGGCGCAATCAGCTTCGGGAACTGGTGGAAAAGGAAAGACAAAGCCTCGACGATCTCCGGTCGATACAGATCGAGTTCGTCGGCCTTTCCTGTCTCGTGCTCATCTACGTCCTGGTGGAACTGTCCCTGTCTCGGCGGATCAATCGCCGCCTGAAGGTGGCGCTTGAAGACAAGCGGCGCCTGCTCGCGTCGGATCATCTGACCGGCATCGCGAACCGCCGCCATTTCGAGGAGGCGCTCGCCGAACAATCCATGCAGGGGAGTTTTGCCGTCGTGCTCGTCGATCTCGACGGTTTCAAGGGCGTCAACGACACGCTCGGCCATGCGGCCGGCGATCATGTGCTGAAGGCGGTCGCCGAAATTCTCGATAGCCTGCGCCTGGAGGGGGATATCGTCTCTCGACTCGGCGGCGACGAGTTCGCCATTCTGCTCGACGGATCGCGGGAGCGGGCGCGCCACTATGCGGAGGCGGCCGTGGCGCGCGTCTCCACCGGCTGTTTCTTCGATGGCAAGCCCGTGCGCATTTCCGCCAGTCTCGGCATCGCCCATATCGACGACGCCCGCATGGGCGCCACGCCCGAGCAGATGATGAGGGATGCGGATGCCGCGCTCTATGTCGCAAAGGCGGCCGGTCGCAACTGCATCCGTTTTACCACGCCCGACATCATGGCCATGAGCCACCGCAAGCAGGCCCTCCAGGTGGAGATCCGCTCCGCGATCGAGACGGGGCAGATCGATGTCGCATTCCAGCCGATCGTTTCGCTCGCCGATGGGCGCGTCACCAGCCTTGAAGCGCTGGTTCGCTGGGAGCATCCGGATCTCGGCCTGATCGACCCTCATGAACTCGTCGTCGCGGCGGAGCAAGCGAGTGAAATCCTGCCGCTGACATTGTTCGTCATCGAGCGGGCCTGCAATATCCGCAGCACGCTCGGAGCCTGTGGCCGCGACCTTCAGGTTGCCGTCAACGTTTCACCGCGTCTTCTCACGCTCGAACGGTTTTCGGACGCGGTGATCGACGTCGTGCACCGGCATGCCGTTCAGAGGGGCGGCCTGCTGCTGGAGCTGACCGAAGATGCGATGATGGACGAAAGCGAGACGGTTCTACGCAACATCGAACATCTGCGCGACGGCGGCATCGACTTCGCCGTGGACGATTTCGGGCGCGGCTACTCCAATCTCGGGCGCCTGGCAGGCCTGGAGTTTCGCCGCGTCAAACTCGACAAGTCGTTGATCGACAACGTGACGAGTTCGGCGCGCACCGTCGACATCGTGCGCGGGATCGGCCGCATGGCCGCGGATCTCGGCATGGATGTGGTTGCGGAGGGGGTGGAAACGGCGGAGCAGTTTGCCGCTCTTCAAAGCCTCGGCATTCCGTTCGCGCAGGGCTACCATTTTGCCCGCCCGATGAAGCCGCTTCTGTTGTTGCCATTCCTGCTCGGCAAGCCCCTGCCGGTCGAGAAGCGCACCTTGCGTGCCGTCCGCTGAGCGCTCACTCCTTTATCCAGCACTGTTTTTGAACGGGCAGGTCTTTCGCCATTCCGCGCCGGGCTGCTTTTCGTTATCAGGGACGCCCGTGGCGCTTTTAGGAATGTCCCTTTTGCGGCATTGTTTAGGATCGAAGCGGTTACAGGGCCGCCAGGGTGGCGTGCTTGAGAGGAATTGACATGGACGACACATCTCAAATGGCAGCCGGACAGGGAGAGGGCGGCGGTCGCCGCTCGCGCGAGGGTCGTGGTGCTGCCGCGCGGCGTGCGTCGCGCACGGGGGGCGGTCCTGGCCCGTCGCTGCCCTACATCACCCGCAAGATCAAGGAATACGAGGTCCTCGACGAGGACGGCCTGGCGCTGATCGAGGCGAATGCCGACCTCATTCTTGAAGAGATCGGCATCGAGTTCCGCGAAGATCCGGAAGCGCTTCAGCTCTGGAGGGAAGCCGGCGCGGACGTGCGCGGCGAGCGCGTGCATTTTCCGAAGGGTCTCTGCCGTGAACTCCTGAAGACGGCACCGTCCAGCTTCACCTGGCATGCGCGCAATCCCGAGCGCAACGTGCAGATCGGCGGCAAGGCGACCGTTTTCGCTCCCGTCTACGGCCCGCCCTTCGTGCGCGACCTCGAGGGCAACCGTCGTTATGCGACGATCGAGGATTTCCGCAATTTCGTGAAGCTTGCCTATATGGCGCCGTCCATCCACTCGTCCGGCGGCACCGTCTGCGAGCCGGTCGACGTTCCGGTGAACAAGCGTCACCTGGACATGGTCTACAGCCACATCAAATATTCCGACAAGCCGTTCATGGGCTCGGTCACCGCGCCGGAACGCGCGGAAGATACGATCGCCATGGCGAAGCTCGTCTTCGGCGACGAGTTCGTCGAGAACAATTGCGTGACGCTGAACCTCATCAACGCCAACTCGCCGATGGTTTTCGACGAGACCATGGTCGGTGCGCTGAAGGTCTATGCCCGTCACAACCAGGCCTGTGTCGTCTCGCCGTTCATCCTGTCGGGCGCCATGAGCCCGGTCACGGTCGCCGGTACGCTGACGCAGATTCTCGCCGAGGTTCTCGCCGGTGCCGCCTTCACCCAGCTCATCCGCAAGGGTGCGCCGGTGCTGTTCGGCACCTTTGCGGCGTCGATTTCCATGCAGTCGGGTGCACCGACCTTCGGTTCGCCGGAGCCATCGCTCGTCTCCTATGGCGCGGCCCAGCTTGCCCGTCGTCTGGGTATTCCGTTCCGCACCGGCGGCTCGCTCTGCGGTTCCAAGGTTCCGGATGCGCAGGCGGCCCACGAATCGGCCAACACGATCAACATGACGCTGCTCGCCGGCACGAATTTCGTGCTGCATGCGGCCGGCTGGCTCGAAGGCGGTCTCGTCTCGTCCTATGAAAAGTTCATGATCGACCAGGACCAGCTCGGCATGATGCAGAAGCTGGCCGAGGGCGTGGACCTTTCCGAAAACGCGCAGGCGCTCGATGCTATCCGCGAAGTCGGCCCGGGCAGCCACTATCTTGGCTGCGCCCATACCCAGGCCAACTTCCAGACCGCTTTCTACCGCTCGCCGCTCGCCGACAACAACTCGTTCGAGCAGTGGGAAATCGAAGGCCAGAAGCGTATCGAAGAGCGGGCCAATGCGCTCTGCCGCACCTGGCTGGAAAGCTTCGAGGCGCCCTATCTCGATCCGGCGATAGACGATGCGCTGCTCGCCTATGTCGCGAACCGCAAGAACTCGATGCCGGACGCCTTCACCTGAAAGGGTCCCGATCGCGCCAGGGAGCAAGGCGGAGCGACACGGGTGGCAGACATGATCCAGAAGGAAGTCTGGCGCCCGCACTATGAACTCAAGGGAGACGTGACCAAGTGAGGGCGCGTCGCCCCGATCTCGACACGATCCGTGCGGCTCTCGAGCCGCACGGTCTTTTTTTGCGCGGTAGCGTCAATTTTTCCGAAGGGGAGGCCGTGCCGACGCTGTCGGATGGCAGCCCTGCGGCGAGCGTCGTGCTCATCGGCAATATCGGCAGTTCGCTTTGGCCGGCCTTTTCGCGCTGGCAGGGGCAGAGGCCGGATCGGGGCGGCAGCGACCCCCTTGATACTTGGTCGAAGGACGTCATCCGGGCCGTCGCCGATACAGCGAATGCCACGCCCTGGTTCCCCTCCGATCCACCCTGGCAACCGTTCCAGCAATGGGCAATGCGTGCGGAGGGCCTGAAAGCCTCGCCGCTTGGCATCCTCATTCACCCCGTCTATGGGCTCTGGCATGGCTATCGGGGTGCGCTCGGTTTTGCGGACCGGGTCGACCATGTCCCGGCAGCAGGGGCACCGCATCCCTGTGAGCACTGTCCCGACAAACCATGCCTCGCCACCTGTCCCGCCGGCGCGGTGCGCCCGGCTGTCTTTGACGTACCGGCCTGTCGCGGGCATTTGCGATCGCCGGAAGGGCAGGGAGGCTGCATGGGGTCGGGCTGTCTCGCCCGTGCCGCCTGTCCGGTCGGTGCAGCCTACCGCTACAATAGCGATCAGCTTCGTTTTCATATGGCGGCGCTGTCGCTGTGATCTTTCGCACAACCGCGTCGCTAAATTCGCCGCATTGGCAGACGAGCCAAGAGGCATGCGTGTTCTTCTGTTTTTCGTCTTTTTCTTTGCCACTTTAGCCTTGCGGAGCACTGCCATGGCCGAGCCGCCGAACTGTGCCGCGATCGAGCATCTTTCCGGCCGCTATACCGTGTGCACCTTCGATCCGGCGAAGGCGACGATCCGGCTTTACGGTGCGGCAACGCTGGGGGCTGGCGGCGCGAGCTATGACCAGTTGAACACATATCTCCTGCGGAACCGGCAGCATATGAGCTTTGCCATGAATGGCGGCATGTACCATGCGGATTACGGCCCGGTCGGGCTGCTGGTCGAGCATGGCCGGGAAACGGGCGCGCTCAACAGGGGCGATGCATTCGGCAATTTCTTCCTCAAGCCGAATGGTGTGTTCTGGGTGCATGACGGCAAGGCCGGCGTGATGGAGACGGAGGCCTATGCGAAGGCGGGGCTTTCGCCGCGAGACGCGACGCAATCCGGGCCGATGCTGCTCGTCGATGGCGCAATCCACCCACGGTTTCTGGCGGACGGCACGAGCCTGCAGATCCGCAACGGCGTCGGCATCCTGCCGGATGGCCGCGTTGCCTTCGCAATCTCGAACGACCCGGTACGGTTCCACGATTTCGCGACGCTCTTCCGCGACCGGCTGCAATGCCAGAATGCGCTGTTTCTCGATGGCAGTATTTCCAGTCTCTACTCCCCGGAAATCCGGCGCCATGACCGTGATGCCAGGATGGGCACGATCATCGCCGTCGTGAAAAATCTGCCGGGCTGAGAAAAATCTTCGCCGCCACCCAAGGATTGCCGCCTGACGGACGTCGTAGAGGTTAGTGCACTGCAATCGGGATGGACCCGTGGAAACAGAACTCGTCGAAAAGGCGGCATTGGGAGATCGGCAGGCCTTCGCCGCGCTGATCGAAAGCCGATATGATTTCATCCATGCTGTCGCCTGGCGATGGTGCGGCGACCGGCAGGATGCCGAGGATGTGGCGCAGGAGGTGTGCATACGCCTCGCCGGCGCCATCCGCGGTTTCAAGGGGGCGAGCCGTTTCGGCACCTGGCTCTATTCCGTGACGCTGAATGCTGCGCGCGACCAGATGCGCAAGCGCCGCCGGGCCGAATGGCGCGATGCGGCGTATCTGCGTGATCAGGCGGTACAAGAGAACAGCCCCGGTGACGACGGCAGCGAAGACCTGTGGCAGGCCGTGCGCCAGCTTCCCGACAAGCAGCGCGACGCCGTGCTGCTCATTTACGGCGAAGGCCTGAACCATGCCGCCGCGGCCGAGGTGCTGGGCTGCGCCGAAACGACGATTTCCTGGCATGTGCACGAGGCCCGCAAGCGCCTGAAGGTGCTTTTGCGCGATGCCGCCGCGTGACGGAAGGATAGACGATGACCGATCTCGACCTGGACAAACTCGCCCGCCGCACACCGCCGGCCGCTGATCCTGCGGCGCGCGGGCAAGCGCTTGCCGCCGCGATGCAGGCTTTTGACGGCGATGAAAAAATTGCGACCGCTCCCCAAGGATCGACCGACGGCGGGCGTCGAAGCTCCATGTTCAACTGGATATGGAGCCCCATCATGAACCGCAGACTTCTCGCCGGCTCGGCCCTTGCCACGCTTCTCGCCGTGCCCGTCGCCGGCCTCGTGACCTATGAACTGGTGCGCAACGGCACCGTCCCGCTGACCGCGGAGACGGAGATTGCGGCGAAGCCCGTCAATCAGGATGTTCGCGCCCGCAAGCAGGAGGCAAAGAAGAACGACATCACCGCTGAGGAAACCGCTGTTATCGTGAGCCGTCCGGAAGACCTCGGAGGCGCGACAGCCAAATCGAAGGCGGCTGCGGAGGCCAACAGCGCTGCGGACGCGGATAGCGGCCAGGCCACGGACATGCTTGCCGCCGAGCCTGCGCCGCTTGCCGAAAGCGATGATGAAAAGGCCGCCGCCGTCATGTCGGAATCGCTTGCCGTCGGCGGGGCCGCCAATTTGCAATCACTCAGCCGCACGATCGTACAGCCTTCGGCGACTGCGGACGCGATTG
The DNA here is from genome assembly GCF_009827055.1 of Shinella kummerowiae. Taxonomy (GTDB): domain Bacteria; phylum Pseudomonadota; class Alphaproteobacteria; order Rhizobiales; family Rhizobiaceae; genus Shinella; species Shinella kummerowiae. The sequence continues at coordinate 202,383 of NZ_WUMK01000001.1, read as the reverse complement.
TCATGCTCCCGGAAGATCGCGAGCGCTTCGCCTCCGCCGATCCGAACCCGGTAAAGAGCGTTTCCACCGATCCGGTGTCGACCTTCTCCGCCGATGTCGACACCGCGTCCTACTCCTATGTGCGCGGTTCGTTGCTCGGCGGCAGCCTGCCGGATGCCGAAGCCGTGCGTGTCGAGGAACTGGTCAACTACTTCCCCTATGACTGGAAGGGGCCCGAGACGGCGGAGACGCCGTTCAATGCCACCGTCACCGTCATGCCGACGCCGTGGAACAAGAACACGGAGCTGCTCCATATCGGCATCAAGGGTTTTGAGACCGTGGCGACCGAGCAGCCCGCCGCCAACCTCGTCTTCCTCATCGACGTCTCCGGCTCGATGGACGAGCCGGCCAAGCTGCCGCTGCTCAAGAGCGCCTTCCGCCTGCTTGTCGGCAAGCTGAAGGATACGGATACGGTGTCGATCGTCACCTATGCCGGCAATGCCGGCGTGGTGCTGGAGCCGACGCAGGCAAAGGAGCGGGACACGATCCTTTCCGCCATCGACAATCTCCAGCCGGGCGGTTCGACGGCTGGTGCCGAAGGCATCGAGGCGGCCTACCGGCTGGCGCAGAAGGCGTTCAAGAAGGATGGCGTCAACCGCGTCATGCTGGCGACGGACGGTGACTTCAATGTAGGGCCTGCAAGCGATGAAGAGCTGAAGCGTGTCATCGAGGAGCGCCGCAAGAGCGGCATCTTCCTCTCCGTGCTCGGCTTCGGCCGCGGCAATTACAATGACGGCATGATGCAGACGCTGGCGCAGAACGGCAACGGCACCGCCGCTTACATCGATACGCTCGCCGAAGCGCAGAAGACGCTGGTGGAGGAGGCTGGGTCCTCGCTCTTCCCGATCGCCAAGGACGTCAAGTTCCAGATCGAGTTCAACCCCGAGCGCATCGCCGAGTACCGCCTGGTCGGCTATGAGACCCGCGTGCTCAATCGCGAGGATTTCAACAATGACAAGGTGGATGCCGGCGACATCGGTTCCGGCCACCGGGTGACGGCGATCTATGAGGTGACGCCGAAGGGCAGTCCGGCCGTGCTGAACGACCCGCTACGCTATGGCAAGGAAGAGGCGGCGACGGCGCCCTCTGCCGGGAACACGTCCGAACTCGCCTTCCTGAAAATGCGCTGGAAGAAGCCGGATAGCGACACCAGCGAACTCGTCACCCTGCCGGTGACGGACGCCAATGCGGTTACCGACGTGAACGCGGCCTCGGCGGATGTCCGCTTCTCCGTCGCGGTCGCCGCCTTCGGGCAGAAGCTGAAGGGTGTTTCCGCCCTGCAGGACTACGCCTATGGGTCGATCCTCGGCCTTGCCGAGGCCGCCAAGGGCAACGACCCGTTCGGCTACCGGGCGGAGTTCCTCAAACTCGTCCAGCTTGCCGGCGGTCTTTCCGGCGAGAAGGCGGAGTAGGGCAGTCCGGCTTTATCCGGCCCGCCGGCGACCTTCTCCCCGTGGCCGGGGAGAAGGGAAATGCCAGGATGGTCTTCCTGCGATTGCAATGCTTGAGGAGGATGGTGCTCCATCGCCATCGCTCCACCTGCGGGGAGACGGTGCGGGCAGGCGGAAGAGAGGCGCTGTCCAGCGCCTTTCCTTCGTTTGCGGCAGCGGCGTGCACCGAGGCTCGCCGTCTTCGGGCAGTGCCAGCCCGGCATCGCGCAGCAAGCGTGCGTCCTTGCGCGCGATGAGCAGTCGCAAAGCCTCCCGTTCGGCCCGCGCCTGACGATAGCGTTCCACCATTTCCATCAGTTTTCCGAAAATTCCCATGGCCTTGCCTTCCCTTGCTGAGAAGTAGCCAAGCAAAGGCGTAGACATTTCACAAACGAATAGCGATTATGGCAGGCATCAGGAAAAGCGATGGCGCCACATGTATCCTCCTCTTGAAAGCGATCTGCTCAGAATTTTCGTCACCGTGTCCGATGCCGGCAATGTTACGCATGCGGCAGACAGGCTCGGACGCACCCAATCCGCGGTCAGCATGCAGGTGCGCAAACTCGAGGAATCCGTCGGCGTCACGCTGTTCGAGCGTGGCCCGCGCGGCGTTGCGCTTACCGTGGAGGGCAAGCGGCTGCTGCCCTATGCCAAGCGCATCGTCGGGCTGGTCGACGAGACGACGGCGGCGATGCGAACCCTGCCGCTGGACGGGCCGGTGCGGGTCGGCATTCCGGAGGAATACAACCAGACGGTCCTGCCCAATGCGCTTGCCGCCTTCGCGGAGACCCATCCGGGTGCCGAGGTGACGGTGTTCTGCGGCTATACGGCCCAGCAGATGGAGGCCCTGGACGCGGACGAACTCGATCTGGCGGTCATCTTCGAATGGGACGGTGGAATTTCCGGTGAGCTTCTGGCAATCGACCCGACCGTCTGGGTGGCGTCCAGTGCGCATAACCTGCATCTGGAGCGCCCGGTGCCGGTCGCCTTCTACCGGCGGTCGGTCTGGTGCCGGGAATTTGCGCAACGCTCGCTGGAGCGCTACGCGATCCCGTACCGCGTCGCCTATACCAGTGATACGAGCAGCGGCCTGCGTTCGGCCGTTGCGAGCGGGCTTTCCATCGCGCCGCTCGCCCGCAGCAACATTCCGCCGGGTGCGCGGGAGCTCACCCTTGCGGACGGATTTCCAACCGTCGATTCCTCGCGCGTCGTGCTGAAGCGCAATCCGCGGCGCGGCGGGCCGGCGATCGACGGCATGGCGGACCTGATCCGCAAATCCTTCGGGCCGCTGGCGGCGATGACGGATCAGGCTTTCGGGTAAGCGCGGTCAAGGCCGCCGGAGCGCGTCAGCCCGGTGCGGAAGGCGGCGAAGGCCGCGTGCTGGCTGGAGCGGGCGGTTTCGACCAGTCGCATCTGCAAGCGGGCGGGCGCCGTGTTGCCCAGCCACTCGCCGAGTTTTTCCAGCTTCAGCGAATTGAGGAACCGGGCGCCGGCGGCCCGGTTGAGATAGAGGTCGAGACCTTCCAGCAGGTTCTCGTCCTGCTTGGCGTTTTCCATCAACAGGCGGAGATAGGCCTGCTCGGCCTCGCCGAGGGCGGCGAGCTTGTCGGCCACGGTGTCCCGGTCCGGAAAGGCTGCAAGATCCGCGCTCATGATCGTCCCCCTGAGAATCGTCCTGTCCTTGGATAGGACGCGGAAAAAGGCCTCGCAAGTCTGCGGGAAATGTTTGGACTGAAAATCCAATATTGACAAAAAGTCTATTATTGGATTGTTTGTCGCCATGTTCGACTCATCAAACGCCGATCTGCTGCTTCGCCAGCACGCCGCGACGGCCGCGGCCATCTCGACCCTGCTCTATCCCCATGCCGAGGTCGTGCTGCACGATCTCGAAACGGGCCTCATTGCCGGCATCTGGAACGCCTTTTCCGGCCGCAAAGCAGGCATGGAATCGCTTGTCGAAAACGAATTGGCGGAAGCCGGCGAGGCGGGTGTCTACGGTCCCTATGAAAAGACCGGCGAGGACGGGCGACGGCTGAAATCGGTGACTGCCGTGCTGCAGGACGACCACGGCCAGGCACTTGGCCTGCTCTGTATCAACATGGACGTCTCGCATTTCGACGCGGCGGCCAGGCTGCTTTCCGGCTTCACCGGTGTCGCGGCCCCGCGGCCTCCATCGCTCTTTGCCGGCGACTGGCGGGAGGAAATCAACACCGCGCTGCACGACTGGCTGCGCACGCGCGGCCTGGCGCTGACGGCCCTCAAGAAGGGCGACCGGGTGGCGCTCGTTGCCGCCCTCGACGAACGCGGCCTGTTCCAGACGCGTAACGCCGTCGACCACCTGGCCTCCCTCATCGGCGCCTCGCGCGCCTCGATCTACAACTATCTCGCCGATGCCCGGCGCCAGAGCCAGAAGGACAGGCCATCGTGACCACGCTTCCGGATTTTCGCCTCGAAACCCATTTCTCGCGCTGGGAGTTCAAGGCGCGCCATCACATGACGGCGAGCGACGCCGAAACCATGACCATGTCCGACCTCCTGGCCCTTGCCGACCCGGAGGATCGCGAGGCTTGGGATCGCGTCTCGCTCGGCTATACCGAGACCTGGGGTGCGCCGGCGCTGCGCGAAACCATCGCCTCGACCTACGACACGCTTTCCGGCGCCGATATCCTGACCTTTGCCGGCGCGGAGGAGGGGTTGTATTGCGCGATGCTGGCGCTGCTCGGGCCGGGCGATCACGCCATCGTCACCGTACCGAACTACCAGTCGATGGAGACCCTGCCGGTCACCATCACCGGCAATGTCACGGGGATCGCGCTTCGGCCGGAGAACCGCTGGCAACTCGATCTCGACGATGTGCGGGCAGCCCTTCGGCCGGAGACCAGGCTCATCGCCGTCAATTTCCCGAACAATCCGACGGGTGTCATCGCCGATCAGGATGTTTTCCGCGGCCTTGTCGATCTCTGCGTCGAGAGGGGCATCCATCTATTTTCCGATGAAGTCTATCGCGGGCTGGAGATCGATGGCGCGAAACGCCTGCCGCAGGCCGCCGACCTGTTCGACAAGGGCGTGTCGCTCAATGTCATGTCCAAGGCCTATGGCCTGCCGGGCCTGCGCATCGGCTGGATCGCCAGCCGCGACCATGCGCTGCTGGCGCGCATGGAGAAGATGAAACACTACCTTTCCATCTGCAACGCACGGCCCTCGGAAGTGCTGGCCGGCATCGCGCTCAAGGCGCGAGAGACCATCTTCGCCCGCAACCGCGCCCTTTGCGCGGAAAACCTGGCGAAGCTCGGCGCCTTTTTTGCGGACTATCCGCATCTCTACGAATGGGCCGAGCCGGATGGCGGCTGCGTCGCTTTCCCGCGCTATCTGGGCAATGACGGCGTGGAAGAACATTGCCGTCGGTTGGTCGAGGAGAAGGGCGTGCTGCTGCTGCCCTCCAGCCTCTACGTGTCGGACCTGCTGCCGGTGCCGGTTGATCGCTTCCGTGTCGGATTCGGCCGGAGCAACATGGATGCGGGGCTTGCGGCGTGGCGGACGCTTCTGGCGGCGGTGTAGGTGTCAGGCTTTTTCGCGGGCAAGTTTCGCCCGCAGGCCGTCGAGATCGTCCACGAACCAGATCGATCGTCCCTTGTTCGTCTCCCGTACGAAATCACGCAACGCCTTGCTGCCTTCCAGCAGCGGGGCGATGTCGCCAATGATGGCGCAGCGCAGGTGATAGTTGACGAACTTCTGGAAGATCGTGCCGGCGAGACGGGTCTCAAGCCGCAGAAAGCTGGATCCAAGGCGTTCCACCGGGATGGCGATAAGCTCCGCCTCGACCGAGAAAGCTTCGCCGATGACATCGTTGCCATCGGCTTCCGTTGTGATCTGCGGTCCCTTCACCGGCAGCAAAAGCACCTTTGTGCCGCCCATGTCGATCCAGTCCATCTCTCTTCTCCTTGTATCGTGACCTACCCATTTCGCAGGATATCGGTCGCCTTGTGGTCGTCATCGACGCCGTCGATCAACAGGACGTCGCCATCGGAGTTGCGGGTGCGCAGCGGCAGGATGGCCTGGTAGGCCGGCGAGGCATACCAGTCTTCTGCCGCCGTGCGGTTGGGAAACGACAGCATGATGATGTCGCTTGGGAACGTGCCTTCCAGCATGCGTCTGTTGCCTGCGCCATGCAGCACGAACTTGCCGCCGAAGGGCGCCAGGGTCGCGTCGATGGCTTCCAGATAGGCAATGATTTCGGGCCCGAGTGTGACGTTGCGAAGGTGAGCGATGGCGTAGGTGGTCATTGGTTTCTTCCTGTCGGTGTTGGCGTTGACAGGACCCTATGACGACCGATGCAGCAGATCGATTACCTTGCAGGTAATGCCGATCCCTACGCGCAACAAAAAGCCGCCCGCGGCGCTGGCCGGGGCGGCTGATCTGTCGCCACAGGGGCGAATATCAGCTCCGGCGGCGGCTGCCGCGTTCGCGGGTTGGCTGGGCGGCGCTCTCATCGGCGGTCTTGTTACGCAACGGGCCGATCTTTTCGATGATCTCGACAAGGGCGGGGCGTTCGCGGGGCTCGTGCGCATCGAGCGCCACGCGCATGGCGGCGAGGTGCTCACAGGAGGTGCCGCAGCAGCCGCCGATGATGCGGGCGCCGGCATCGCGGGCGAGGCGGGCATATTCGGCCATCAGCGGCGGCGTGCCGGAATAGTAGATTTCCGAGCCGCGAAATTCCGGAATGCCGCAATTGCCCTTGACGACGACGGTGGCCGACGGGTCGGCGCCGGTCATGTCGAGCAGCGAGGAGAGAATGTCGGACGCGCCGACGCCGCAATTGGCGCCCACCGCAAGCGGACCTGCGCCGATATCGCCGGCAACGCCGTGGATGTCGCGCGGATGCAGGCCCATCATGGTCTTGCCGGCGGTATCGAACGAGCCGGTATAGACGAAGGGCATGCCGACCTTGGTGGCCGCTTCCGCAGCCGCGCGGATTTCCTCCGGCGAGGACATGGTCTCGATCCAGGCGACATCCGCGCCACCAGCCTTGAGGCCTTCGATCTGCTCGGCGAAGGCGGCGACAGCGTCGTCATAGGTCAGCGCGCCGAGCGGGATGAGCAGTTCGCCCGTCGGGCCGACGGAGCCGGCGACAATGACTTTGCGCTCAGCCTTGTCGGCGACGGCGCGGGCGATTTCCGCAGCCGCCTTGTTCAGCGCGTGAACGCGATCCTGCGCGTGATGTAGCTTCAGGCGATGACGGGTGCCGCCGAAGGTGTTGGTGAGGATGATATCCGCGCCGGCATCGACAAAATCCTGGTGGAGCTTGGTGATGTTTTCCGGCTTGGCTTCGTTCCACAGTTCCGGCGCTTCACCAGCCTCCAGGCCCATGGCGAAGAGCGAGGTCCCGGTTGCGCCATCGGCAAGCAGGAAGGGCTTTTCGGCAAGAAGCTCAGCAAGCGGGTTCGTCGCGGTCATGGAGGTATCCTTCTGTTTGCCACATCATATAAAGATTTCTTTATGTGATTGCAACGCTGCTTTGAGGGAAACGACGCGTGCCGCCCGGGGGAGGCTACAACGCTCTCTAGCGTCATCCTCGGGCTCGACCCAAGTATCCATGCCACAAGGATAGGGCGTGCCGTGATGTGTGGATCCTCGGGTCGAGCCCGACCATGACGGAGGAGAAGGACTGCCCCAAATCAAAAGAGGGCGCCTAGGCGCCCTCTTCAATTGCATGATATCGAACTTTAGGCCGCCTTCGCCTCGTGGCTCGTCGGCGTCACCATGCTGGAGATGATGGCGCTGAGGCTGATGGCGCCGACGGGCTTGCCCGTCTCGTCCACGACATGGGCGAGTGTCTGGTTCACCGCGGTCATGGCGCGGGCGGCCACTTCCAGCACGGTGCCCTTGGCGATCGGCATGCCTTCCGGGTTGCCGGACAGCGGCGCCATGATCGTCTCGACATTGACGACGCGGCCACGATTCACTTCCTTGACGAAGGCGGTGATGTATTCGTCCGCCGGGTTCAGCACGATTTCCTGGCCGGTGCCCTGCTGCACGACCATGCCGTCGCGCAGGATGGCGATCTTGTCGCCGAGACGCAGCGCCTCGTCGAGATCGTGCGTGATGAAGACGACGGTCTTCTTGAGCTCCTTCTGGAGATCGAGAAGCACGGTCTGCATGTCGACGCGGATAAGCGGATCGAGCGCCGAATAGGCTTCGTCCATCAGCAGGATGTCGGCGTCGTTGGTCAGCGCCCGGGCAAGGCCCACGCGCTGCTGCATGCCGCCCGAAAGCTGGTTCGGGTAGTGGTTCTCGAAGCCGGATAGACCGACACGGGCGATCCACTGCCTGGCGCGCTTCTCCCGCTCCTCCTGGCCGACGCCCTGGATTTCCAAGCCGTAGACGGTGTTTTCCAGAACCGTGCGGTGCGGCAGCAGCGCGAATTTCTGGAACACCATCGCCGTCTTGTGGCGGCGGAATTCGCGCAGATCGTTCTCGTTCATCTTGCAGACGTCAACGCCGTCATAGAGCACTTCGCCGGCGGTCGGGTCGATCAGCCGGTTGATATGGCGGATCAATGTCGACTTGCCGGAGCCGGAGAGACCCATCACCACCATGATGCCGCCGGCCGGCATGGAGATGTTGATGTCGCGCAGACCGAGAACGTGGCCGTATTTCTCGTTCAGTTCCGCCTTGCCGAGGCCGTTCTTGACTTGATCGACATAGTCGCCGCCGCGAGGTCCGAAAATCTTGTAAAGATTGCGGACCTCGATTGCATGACTAACCATGAATTACCTCCGAATGCTTCTGCAGCCGCTTGCCATAGGCCTGGCTCGTACGGTCGAAAATGATGGCGATGGCCACGAGCGCGAACCCATTGAGGAACCCGACCGTGAAGAACTGGTTGTTGATGGCCTGCAGCACGTTCTTGCCGAGACCGCCGACGCCGACCATGGAGGCGACGACGACCATGGCGAGCGACATCATGATGGTCTGGTTGATGCCGGCCATGATGGTGGGCAAGGCCAGCGGCATCTGCACGTTCTTCAGTTTCTGCCAGCCGGAGGAGCCGAAGGCGTCGGCGGCTTCCAGCACTTCCTTGTCGACAAGCCGGATGCCGAGATTGGTGAGACGGATCATCGGCGGCACGGCATAGATGACGACCGCGATCAGGCCCGGCACCTTGCCGATGCCGAAGATCATGACGACGGGAATGAGATAGACGAAGCTCGGCATCGTCTGCATCACGTCGAGGATCGGGTTGATGATGCCCTGCACGCGATCGGAGCGCGCCATGAGAATGCCGATCGGAATGCCGACGACGATCGCGATCATCGTACAAACCGTCACCATGGCAAGCGTCACCATCGTGTCGTTCCAGAGACCCAGAAGGCCGATGGCGAACATGGAGAGCGCGGTGCCGATGGTAATCTTCATGTTTCGGCTGCCGAAATAGACGATCGCCACCATGATGATCAGGATGATCGGCCAAGGTGAACTGACAAACAGCCGCTCGAGATAGTTCAGGAACCATTGCAATGGCTGGACCATTGCGTCGATAAGGTTGACATATTCTCGGACGAGGCCCTTGAAGCCGTCGTCGATGACTTTTCGTGCGCCGCGGACGCTGGCGTCACTGAAGGCCGGAAACTTGCATAGAAAGCCTGGCAACAATTCGCATATGCCTGCCATCCTTTTCCCCTCTTTCTACCGGAAGTTATTGTCCCGCATCGCAATAAAACGAGTTTGCAATTGCGAACGGAACGATGCGCACAGGGATATTCTTGTTCTGGTTCCCGGCTTGCAGTTCGTATTCGCACGAACTGCCGCTTGATACTGTGCTGTTTGCGACCTCTGCAGTTTCTTGGGCGGGCGTCAGGCAAAATGCCAGCACCCTCGTTCAGGTCGCGAGAGGCCGGCAGCCGGGGAAGGCTGCCGGCGATAGGCTTGTTAGAGAGCGGCCTTGACCTTCTCTGCAACGTCCGGAGCAACCCACTTGGTCCACATCTCCGGATAGGTTTCCAGGAAGTGCTTTGCGGCGTCTTCGTTGGTGCCCTGGTTGTCGGTCATCCAGGCGAGAACCTTGCCGACCGTGCCGTTGTCCCACTGGCGGGTCTTCATGTAGTCCATGGCGACGCCGGCCTTCTCGGAGAAGGATTTGGTCACCACGGTGAAGACGTCCGAAGTCGGGTAGGAGTTGACCTTCGGCTCCGGGCAGTCCGGCACGGCGGTGCAGGCGTCCCAGTCGGCCTTGTTGTGCTCGACACCGAAGGACAGGCGCGTCATCTCGTACTTGCCGAGAATGGCGGTCGGTGCCCAGTAGTAACCGAGCCAGCCGGCCTTCTTCTCGAAGGCATTGGCGATCGAGCCGTCAAGGCCGGCGGCCGAGCCCGTGTCGACGAGTGTGAAGTTCATGTCGTCGGCCTTGAGCGCCTTGTAGAGATTGGCGGTCGAGACCTGGCAGTTCCAGCCCGACGGGCAGTTGTGCACAGCGCCCTTGGAGGCATCTTCCGGAGCGGGGAAGAGGTCCGGATGTTTCAGCGCGTCCTGCACCGTCTTGATGTCCGGGTGGGCGTCGGCGAAGAATTTCGGCACCCACCAGCCTTCCACGCCGCCTTCCGAGAGGAGGGGGGCGAGCTGGATCAGGCGACCTTCGGCAATGGCCGCGTCGAGCGGCGTGCGCACGGCGTTCACCCACATTTCGGGCGCGACGTCCGGTTCGCCCTTTTCGTTCATGGAGGTGAAGGTCGGCATGGTGTCGCCGGTCACCAGCGTGACGGTGCAGCCATAGCCATTTTCGAGGATGAGCTTGTCGACATGCGCGGCAACGCCGGCAGAGGCCCAGTTCATTTCGGCAATCGAGACTTCACCGCAGTCTGCCGCCTGGGCAGAACCGGCAAAGCCATAGAGGCCGGCAGCGAGGATAGTGGAAGCAAGGAGCTTCTTCATAGATTAAGACCTCCCAGTCTTAGATGCAGCGATCAACCCGGAAGGCAGCGCAGGTTACTGCGGTGTCCCGTCTGCCCGAAAGTTTTACGGCAGCCATGGAGGTTCGATGCCAGGTGAGGCGAGCCAATCTCCCTGCTGCAACGACGCCGAGCCTTTTTTCTGATCTGCCGGCGGAACCCTGTCACCGGCGATGTATCCTCGTGCGTCACAAGAAGCAGCCTACGGGTTCTCATAGAGAAATCAACCTCCTGCGCGGCATTCCTGCGTCGCAAACGATGTACCGGGCGGGTAAGGTGCTGAAAATCCGGCAACCTGTCGGTGGAAAAATTGGGCGTTTGCTCGCATCCGGGCAAATGTTCACAGCCCGATTTATCAGGAAAGATGCATGGTCGTTGATTGCGGACATATCCTGTTCCGAATGCGTCGCTTCCGACGTCCGAAAAATATTTCGCAATTTTTCAAAAAAAATCGCGATTCACCTTTGCTTAAGGTCTCAATAACGGTCCGGTAAGGATGTGCCGCTATTGCTTTCATCACGGCGGGGGACACCGCCGCCCGCTCCGGAAAGGTATTGCGTACCGGGGTGCCTGGGCTCCGATGCGTTTTTGTCGGAAGCCGCCATGCGTTTTTTGGCAAGCCGTGCATCACCGAAAGGGATGCGCGGCTTTCGCCGTTTCAGGGGCAGCGTACAGGCAATAAAAAACGCCGCCTCCCGGAGAGAGGCGACGCTGCATGCGAGCGGACCTGACGTCGCGCTCGAAAGTTAGCCGACGGAGCGTGTGCGGATGAAGCCGAGCGGGCCGAGCGGCGCGTCCATGACGGTGTTGCGCACGCGGGACTGGCTCTTGGGGGCTTCGCCGTTCCAGGCGATCTGTACGAAGTTCGGCTTGCTGAAGATGAACAGCATTGTCTTTGTCCTTGAAACCCGGAGCCACATGCCCCGGCTGCTTGATGACGTGGATATAGGCGCGTCCGGGCCGAAAGTCACGATCGTTCACGGCGCAAAATGTCGCAAAATGAATAGCAAATCTGCCATGCCCGCATTGCATGGCGCGCTGTTGCGAAAATGCATCTGCGCGCCGCGCGAAATTGGGGCGGAATTGCGGTAAATCAGGGCTTTTCGGCGGCGGGTGTGAATGCTAGTTGAGGCGCATGACAAGAACGATCATGCTTCAGGGCACCGGCTCGGATGTCGGAAAAACGGTATTGGTGGCGGGCCTTTGCCGCATCGCCGCAAATCGCGGCTTGAAGGTGCGTCCCTTCAAGCCGCAGAACATGTCCAACAATGCCGCCGTTTCGGCCGATGGCGGCGAGATCGGTCGCGCCCAATGGCTGCAATCGCTCGCCGCCCGCGTGCCGTCCTCCGTGCACATGAACCCTGTGCTGCTGAAGCCGCAATCCGATGTCGGCAGCCAGATCATCGTGCAGGGCAAGGTGTTTGGCCAGGCGAAGGGGCGGGACTACCAGGCGCTGAAACCGAAATTGATGGGCGCCGTGCTGGAGAGTTTCGAGACGATATCTACCGGCGCCGACCTGGTCGTCGTCGAGGGGGCGGGCTCGCCGGCGGAAATCAATCTCCGGGCAGGGGATATCGCCAATATGGGGTTTGCGACGCGCGCCGGCGTGCCCGTCGTGCTGGTCGGCGACATAGACCGCGGCGGCGTCATCGCCTCGCTGGTCGGCACCCACGCCATCCTGCCGGAGGAAGACCGTCGCATGGTCACCGGGTATCTCATCAACAAGTTCCGCGGCGATGTCACGCTGTTCGATAGCGGCATCGCCGAGATTGACCGCTTTACCGGCTGGCCATGTTTTGGCGTCGTGCCCTGGCTGAAGCAGGCGGCACGATTGCCGGCGGAGGATTCCGTCGTGCTGGAGCGTCTCGCCAAAGGGGGCGGGGGGGCGCTGAAAGTGGCGGTGCCCGTCCTGTCGCGCATTGCCAATTTCGACGATCTCGATCCGCTCAAGGCCGAGCCGCAGGTGGATCTTGTCTTCGTGCGCCCCGGCGAACCCATTCCGGCCGATGCCGGCCTCGTCGTGCTGCCCGGCTCGAAATCGACGATCGCCGACCTTGGTGATTTTCGGGCCGCGGGCTGGGACAGGGACCTTGCCCTGCATATGCGTCGCGGTGGCCGTGTCATCGGCATTTGCGGCGGATACCAGATGCTTGGTCACCGGGTGAGCGATCCGCTTGGCATCGAAGGCAATGAGCGGGAGGTCGAAGGCCTTGGCCTGCTCGCGGTCGAGACGGAGATGGCGCCGGAAAAGACCGTGCGCAACAGCACGGCGCATTCGCTGCAATATGATGTGCCGCTGGAAGGCTATGAAATCCATCTCGGCAAGACGACGGGGCCGGATACGCTGCGCCCTTCGGTCAGTATCGACGGGCGCGCCGATGGTGCCGTTTCGGCGGATGGCCGGGTGATGGGCACCTACCTGCACGGGCTCCTCTCCAGCGACGCCTACCGGGCCAAATTGCTTGCCGATTTCGGCATCGCGGGCGGCGGGTTCGACTATCGCAGGAGTGTCGACGAGGCGTTGGATGGTGTCGCGGCGGAGCTGGAGGCGGTTCTCGATCGCGCCTGGCTCGATGGCCTTTTAGGCGGCGCTGATTAAACTACCCTTCTGAAACGTAGAGCCATCGGGTTCCTTCGCCACCGGTCTGCCGCACCAAAGTTGCGCCAGAATTCGGTGCGAGGACTGACGAAAATCCGCCCGGTCATCGGGCTTTAAGCCTTCGCGCGCTCCGAAAGGGTGAGATATATGGGTTCTGGACCTCTCGCACGCTCCGTTCTGGTGAGATGCGGCTTTGCAAGCCTTGTCGGGCTGTCGCTCTCTGGCCTGCCGGTGATCGCTTTCGCGCAGACGACGGCCAAGGAAACGACGAGTGCGGGAAAACGCTGGGAGGAGGAATTCGCCCTCTGGCAGAAGGTTTCCGCCGGCAGCGACGTCACGCAGTACGAAGGATATCTGAAGACATATCCGAACGGCACCTTCGCCTCGATGGCGCGCCTGCGCATCGCCGAATTGCAGGCCAGCACGAAGGTCAAGCCGGCAACCGGGAATTCTGAGCAGGCCGGTGCCAAGGCGAAGGCGGACGAGGCGGCGGCGGCCGAAAAGGCGAAGGCCGACGAAGCCGAACGCGCAGCCGCCGAAGCCAAAAAGGCCGAGGCGGAAGCCCAGCAGGCTGCAGACGCGGAAAAGGCCAAGGCCGATGCGGAAGCCGCACGCCTGAAGGCGGAAGCCGAGGCGAAGCAGGCCGAAGAAGAAGCGCGCAAGGTTGCCGAAGCGGAAAAGGCGAAAGCCGACGCGGAAGCGGCACGCCTGAAGGCGGAGGCCGAGGCGAAGCAGGCGGAAGAAGAAGCGCGCAAGGTCGCCGAAGCGGAGAAGGCGAAAGCCGACGCGGAAGCGGCGCGCCTGAAGGCCGAGGCCGAGGCGAAGCAGGCCGAAGAAGAAGCGCGCAAGGTTGCCGAAGCGGAAAAGGCCAAGGCCGAAGCGGAAGCCGCGCGCTTGCAGGCCGAAGCCGAGGCGAAGAAGGCGGAAGAGGAAGCGGCCGCCCAAAAGCTCGCCGAGGAAAAAGCGGCGGCCGAGGAGAAGGCAAGGGCAGAGGCTGCGGCCGCTGAGAAGGCCCGCGCCGAGGACGCGGCCCGTCTGAAGGCGGAAGCGGATGAGAGGGAAGCTGCCGCCCGCAAGCTTGCCGATGAAAAGTCGGCCGAGGCCGAGCGTCTGAAGGCCGAGGCACAGGCCGCCGCGGACAAGGCAAAGGCGGAAGAGGCTGCGCGACTGGAGGCCGAGGCTGAGCGCGTGAAGGCCGAAGAGGCCGCGGCTGCGGAAAAGGTGCGCGCCGAAGAAGAGGCCACCGCCCGTCGCGAGGCCGAGGCCAAGCGCGTCGAGGTTGAAAAGGCCGCTGCTGCTGAAAAGGCCCGGATCGAGGAAGAGGCGGCCGCTGCCCGCAAGCTCGCGGAAGAGAAGGCGGCCGAGGTGGAGAAGCTGAAGGCCGAGGCCGCCAAGGCTGCGGCGGATGCCGAGGCGAAGGCCACGGAAGCGGCTCGTCTTGCCGAAGAGGCGAATAAACGCGCTGAAGAGGCTGCGGCGGCAAAGAAGCAGGCTGAGGACGACGGCGCCGCGACGGCGGCCCGCGAAGGTGAAGCGCAGGGCACTGAGACGAAGGACCGGGGCCTTGCGGTGGAGCAGTCGGCCGATGCGGCGAAGCGCGAGGAGAAGATCTTCCGCGAAGCCGTGCTCGACGGTTCGGCAGATGCGTTCCGTGACTATCTGAGGATCTATCCGAATGGCCGATTCCTCGCGGACGCCCGTGAACGGCTTGCGACGCTCGCCGATACCGCGCGCCAGCAAACGCAGGAAACCAAGCCGAAGCAGGAGACTGCGACCACGGAAACCGAGCGCAAGACGGTCGAGGAGCCGGTCATCGATCCGCGCGAAGCCTATATGCAGCGCTCGACCCGCGTTCAGGCGCAGCGCTGGCTGAGCATTCTCGGCTTTAACACCTACGGTGCGGACGGCGTGTTCGGCCCGCGCACCCGCTCGGCGATCGCGTCCTGGCAGGGCTCGTCCGGCTATCGGGCCGACGGCTACCTGTCGCGTGCGCAGTTCCGCGAACTCCGGCAGGCCGCGCAATATGCTCAGGCGCGCCAGAATCGCCAGCGTCAATATCAACAGCGCCAGTACCAGCAGCGTCAGTATCAGCAGGACTACGACGTGCTGGAAGGCCCGGTCGATGGTTACTACGAGCGCTACAATGGCGATGACGGCTACTACAACAATGGCGGCGGCATGGTGATCATCCCCGGCTATTGAGATTGCGACGGCCGGACGGCGGTTTCAGCACAGGTGATGGCGCTGCCGGTCGATTGACTCCAGGGGGCGGGAAGCATAATCATCCGCAGTATTGGATGGTTCCCGGATCCGGAAACGGATCGGGGAGTAAATGGGAATGTGACGCGGCGGACCCAAATAGGGCGCTGCAATCACGGCCGACCCCGCGACTGTAGAGTGGCGAGGAACGTTCATCCGGCGGGGAGGATTTGTGTGGATATGGGGCAATGGTGCTCCGGCCGCACCGAGAAAACCAACCGGAAAAGCCACTGGGTGGCATCGCGATAAGCCAAGGCACGGACGCCTCTTTTCTACGAATCGTCCACCTTTCGCGATGCTGATAACCCGGGAAGGCGAGAGTGTTCCGCAGGCGTGAAAACGCCGGACGCCACGAGCCAGGAGACCTGCCAGCCGATGAGGGCATATCGCCCGACCTGGGGAGGGACTTCCCCAACGCCTGCACGGAGGTTGTCATGGCTGTTTCTACTACGTCTTCTGTTACCCTTTCCGCAAACGACCGCCTTGTTGCCGGTGTTTTTGCGCTGCTGCTCGGTGCCTTCCTCGTATTCGGCGCTGGCCTCGCGAATTCGGCCGTGCTGCACGATACGGCGCACGACACGCGTCACTCCTACGGCTTTCCCTGCCACTAAGGAGTTTTGACATGATCGTTCGTTATCTCCTGGCTGCCCTGGTGGCCGGGCTGTTCTCCGGTGCGCTGATGACGGCCGCCCAGGAGGCGCGAGTCGTGCCGCTCATTCTTCATGCAGAAGAATTCGAGGGCGGCGAAGAAACCGCACCTGCAACCGACGGCACGACACCCACGACGGGTGGCGCTGCGACGACGCAGGAGCATTCCTCGTTCGGCGCCGTGCTTCTCGACGTCGCATCGTACCTGTCGCCGGTCTCCGTCGCCTATGCCCATGAGGGCGAGGCGCACGAGGAAGGTGGCATCATGTTCGGCATGAGCCGCTTCTCGGGTACGCTTTTGGCCAACCTCGTCACCGGCACCGGCTTTGCGCTTCTGCTGGCGGGCTTCAGCCTGGTTTCCGGCCACCCGATCACCGTTGCCAATGGTGCGCTCTGGGGGGCGGCCGGCTGGCTTGCCGTGCATATGCTGCCGGCCATCGGCCTGCCGCCGGAACTTCCGGGTTTCCCGGCTGCCGATCTCACCCAACGCCAGATCTGGTGGGTTGCGACCGTCCTGCTTTCGGCCGGGGGACTTTATCTCCTGTTCCTGAAGCCGGGCATCGTCGCCAAGATCGCCGGTATCGTGCTGATTGCGGCGCCGCAGGTTTACGGTGCGCCGCAGCCGAGCGACATTTCCAGCAACGTTCCGGCCGTTCTCGGTGCCGAGTTCGCGGTTGCGGCTCTCGCCACGACGCTGTTCTTCTGGATCGTGCTCGGCCTCGCGCTGGGTTTTGCCAACGAGAAAGTCGCCAAAGCTGCCTGATATGATGCAAAAATCGCCCGGAGCCGTCCTGGTTCTGGGCGGTGCGCGTTCCGGAAAATCCGCTTTTGCCGAGAGGCTGGTCACCGAGACCGGCCTTTCGCGTCATTATATCGCCACCGGCCGCGCCTGGGATGAGGAGATGCGGCAGCGCATCGCCAGACACCGGGAAGACCGTGGCGAGGGGTGGGAAACCCATGAAGAGCCGCTAGAACTCGCCGCGCGTCTGAACGATGTGGCGCGCGAGGACCGGGCGGTGCTCGTCGATTGCCTGACGCTCTGGGTCACCAACCTGATGCTGGAGGAGCGGGACATCGCCGCCGAATTTGCCGGCCTCGTCGAGGCCATCGCGACGATGCCGGGTCGGCTGGTCTTCGTGTCGAACGAAGTCGGCCTCGGCATCGTGCCGGAAAACCGCATGGCGCGCGATTTTCGCGACCATGCCGGGCGGCTGCACCAAAGGCTCGCCGCCCTCGTGCCAGAAGTCTATTTCGTTGCGGCCGGACTGCCGCTGAAAATGAAGGGTTGAACCTATGCTGCAACAGAAAATCCCCACCACCGTCATCACCGGCTTTCTTGGCGCCGGCAAGACGACGCTGATCCGCAACCTGCTGCAGAATGCCGGCGGCAAGCGCATCGCGCTCATCATCAACGAGTTCGGCGACCTCGGCGTCGATGGCGACGTGCTGAAGGGCTGTGGCGCAGAGGCCTGCACCGAGGACGACATTATCGAACTCACCAATGGCTGCATCTGCTGCACCGTTGCCGACGATTTCATCCCCACCATGACGAAGCTGCTGGAGCGGGAAAACCGCCCGGACCACATCGTCATCGAGACCTCGGGCCTCGCCTTGCCGCAGCCGCTCATCGCCGCCTTCAACTGGCCGGAAATCAAGACGCAGGTGACCGTCGACGGCGTCGTCACGGTGGTGGACAGTGCCGCCGTCGCCGCCGGCCGTTTCGCCGATGACCACGACAAGGTCGATGCGCTGCGCGTCGAGGACGACAATCTCGACCATGAAAGCCCGCTGGAAGAGCTCTTCGAAGACCAGCTCACCGCTGCCGATCTGATCGTACTCAACAAGGCCGACCTGATCGATGCAAGCGGTCTCCAGGCCGTGCGTGACGAAGTTGCATCCCGTACCGCCCGCAAGCCTTCGATGATCGAGGCGAGGAACGGTGAAGTTGCGGCCGCCGTGCTGCTCGGCCTCGGCGTCGGCACCGAAGACGACATTGCCAACCGCAAGTCGCACCACGAGCTGGAGCACGAAAACGGCGAGGAGCATGACCATGACGAGTTCGACAGCTTCGTCGTGGAACTCGGCGCCATCGCCGATCCGGCTGCCTTCACGGAGCGCCTCAAGGGCGTGATCGCCGAGCACGACGTGCTGCGCCTCAAGGGCTTTGCCGACGTGCCGGGCAAGCCGCTGCGCCTGCTCATCCAGGCCGTCGGCAGCCGCATCGACACCTATTTCGAACGCGCCTGGGCCCCGGGCGAAACCCGCGGCACCCGCCTCGTCGTCATCGGCCTGCACGACATGGACGAAGCGGCCGTGCGAGCCGCCATCGCTGCTGCGGTTTGATTTCGGCATGAGCATGCGGCAGTCCCTCCCTTCGGCGTTTCTGGTGCGACATGGCCATTCATGGCGCGGCGTGCCGGTGGATCCTCGGGGCATGCCCGAGGATGATGGTGGGGAGGGGAGGTTGCCGGTTGATCGTGCGCCTGGTCTTTTGAGGCAACCCTTTCAGCATGTCAGATGCCGGCAGCGAAAACGGCTGTTTTGGGATGCTTCATACCCACACCCTCCGTCATCCTCGGGCTTGACCCGAGGATCCATCGGTACGGTACGCCAGCCAACAGGAGGCGCTGCATGCATCTCCTGCTAGCCCAGAAGGGCACCATCGCTGACGGCAAGGAGGCGATCGACCTTGGCCAGACGCCGGGCGATGTGCTCTTTCTTTCCGCCGCCGATACGGAACTTGCCTCGATCGCAGCGGCGCACCGCGCGCGGGCGTCAGAGACACGGCTGCGCCTTGCCAGCCTTGCCCCGCTGTCGCATCCGATGTCGGTCGATACCTATATCGAGCGCACGGCCCGTCACGCCAAGCTCATCGTCATCCGTGCGCTCGGTGGCGCCAGCTATTTCCGCTACGTGCTGGAAGCGCTGCTGGCGACGGCGGTTGCCAATGGCATCACGCTCGTGGCGCTGCCCGGCGATGACCGGCCGGATGAGGGCCTGGTTCCCTTCAACCGCATCGATGCCGAGGACCGCCAGAGCCTCTGGGCCTATCTGAACGAGGGCGGCGCCGACAATGCGGAGCGCTTCCTCGCCTATGCGGATGCGTTGCTTTTCGGCGGAGGGAAACCGGAACCGGCAACGCCTCTGGAAAAGGCCGGAATCTGGTGGCCGGGGAAGGGTGTTATCGATATCGAGACGTGGCGGGAGGAGTCCAAGGGCGTCCCTAAGCTGGAGGGATTCGAACCTCCGACCGCCGCAATCTCGTTCTACCGCGCCTACGTCCAGAGCGGCGAAACCCGTCCGGTCGAAATGCTGATCGAAGCGCTTGCCGCCGAGGGCGTTCGCGCTTTGCCGATCTTCGTTTCCAGCCTGAAGGAACCCGTTTCCATCGAAACGGTGCGTGCTACCTTTGCCGATATCCGGCCGGAGGTCGTGCTGAACGCCACGAGTTTTGCGGTTTCCGCGCCGGGTGCCGGCCGGAAACCGACCGTACTCGACGAGACCGGCGCGCCTGTTCTGCAGGCGATCTTCTCCGGCTCGTCGCGCGAGGCCTGGGAGGCATCGGGGCAGGGGCTGACGGCGCGCGATCTCGGCATGAACGTTTCGCTGCCCGAGGTCGATGGTCGGGTGCTGTCGCGCGTCATCTCCTTCAAGGCGGCCGCGCGCTACGATGAGCGCGTCGAGACGAATATCGTCAGCCTCGATCCGGTCGAGGACCGGATTCGCTTCGTCGCAAAACTTGCCGCCGGCTGGGCGCGGCTGCGGCGCACGACACCGGCGGAACGGCGCGTCGCCATCGTCATGGCGAACTATCCGAACCGCGACGGTCGTCTCGGCAATGGCGTGGGTCTGGATACGCCTGCCGGCACGATGGAAGTGCTGCGCGCCATGGCGGCAGAGGGTTACGCGGTGGCCGATCTGCCGGCCGATGGTGACGCACTGATCGCCCACCTGATGGCCGGCCCGACCAACGCGGCAAAGGACGGCCGCGAAATCCGCGAAACGCTTTCCTTGAATCATTACAGGGCGTTCTTCGCCGGGCTTCCCGTGTCGATTCAAGCCGAGATGACGGCCCGATGGGGTGCGCCGGAAGACGATCCCTTTGTCACGGGGGACGTCTTCGCCCTGCCACTCGCGCGTTTCGGCCAGACGCTGGTCGGCATCCAGCCGGCGCGTGGCTACAATATCGACCCGAAGGACACCTATCATTCGCCGGATCTCGTGCCGCCGCACGGTTATCTCGCTTTCTATGCCTTCCTGCGGCAGCATTACGGTGCCCATGCCATCGTGCATATGGGCAAACACGGCAACCTCGAATGGCTGCCGGGCAAGGCGCTGGCGCTTTCCGAAGCGTGTTATCCGGAAGCCGTGCTCGGCCCGGTGCCGCACCTCTACCCCTTCATCGTCAACGATCCGGGCGAGGGCACGCAGGCGAAACGCCGCTCCGCCGCCGTCATCATCGACCACCTGACGCCACCGCTGACGCGGGCCGACACCTATGGCCCCCTCAAGGATCTGGAAGCGCTGGTGGATGAATATTACGAGGCTTCCGGCGGCGACCCGCGCCGTATCAAGCTGCTCACCCGGCAGATCCTCGACCTGGTGCGCGATATCGGTCTCGATCGGGATGCTGGCATCGCCAAGTCCGATGGCGAGGAGACGGCGTTGCAGAAGCTCGACGCCTATCTCTGCGATCTCAAGGAAATGCAGATCCGCGACGGCTTGCATGTCTTCGGCGTTTCGCCGGAAGGGCGGTTGCTGACCGATCTGACCGTCGCGCTCGCCCGTGTGCCGCGCGGTCTTGGCGAGGGCGGCGAGGCGAGCTTGCAGCGGGCGATTGCGGCGGATGCGTTGCATGGGGCGGCGTTCGATCCGCTCGACTGCGTTGCCTCCGACCCATGGAACGGTCCGCGCCCGGAAATCCTTGTGCAGCAGACCGATGCGCCCTGGCGCAGCAATGGCGACACGGTGGAGCGCATCGAGCTTCTCGCAGCGCGTTTGGTGGATGGTACGCTTGTTTGCCCGGAAGACTGGCATGCGACAAACACGGTGCTTTCGGTGATCGACAGCACCATCCGTCCCGCCATTGCCGCTTGTGGACCGGCTGAGATTGCGGCCCTGATGCGTGGCCTCGATGGGCGTTTCATCGAGCCCGGCCCTTCCGGCGCCCCGACTCGCGGACGGCCGGATGTGTTGCCGACGGGGCGTAACTTCTATTCCGTCGACAGCCGCGCCGTGCCGACACCGGCGGCCTGGGAACTGGGCAAAAAATCCGCGGAACTGCTCGTCACCCGTTATGCGCAGGACCACGGCGAATGGCCGACCTCCTTCGGCATCACCGCCTGGGGCACATCCAACATGCGCACCGGTGGCGACGACATCGCACAGGCGATGGCGCTGATCGGCGTCAAGCCGACCTGGGACATGGCATCGCGCCGCGTCACCGGCTTCGAGATCATTCCGTCCGCCGTGCTTCGTCACCCGCGTGTCGACGTGACGCTGCGCATCTCCGGCTTCTTCCGCGATGCCTTCCCCGAACAGATCGCGCTCTTCGACCGCGCCGTGCGCGCCGTCGGGGCACTTGAGGAGGACGATTCGGACAACCCGATCGCCGCCCGCATGCGGGCCGAGGCTGCGGCACTGGCTGCCAAGGGCGTAGCCGAGGGGGAGGCGATGAAGCAGGCTGGGTTCCGCATTTTCGGCGCGAAATCCGGCGGTTATGGCGCCGGCCTGCAAACGATGATGGATGAAGGCCTGTGGACCGAGCGCGGCGACCTCGCCGAAGCCTGGCTTGCCTGGGGTGCGCATGCCTATGACGGCGAAGGCGACAGCGTGCCGATGCGCGAGCGCCTTGAGGCGCGCATGAAAAGCCTGCAAGCCGTCGTGCAGAACCAGGACAGCCGCGAGCACGACTTGCTCGACAGCGACGAATATTACCAGTTCGAGGGCGGCATGGCCGCCGCGGTGGAACACCTGTCCGGCCAGCAGCCCGTCGTCTACCACAACGACCTATCGCGGCCGGAAAAGCCCGTCGTGCGGACGCTGGAGGACGAGATCGGCCGTGTCGTGCGCGCTCGCGTGGTCAATCCCAAATGGATCGACGGCGTCATGCGCCACGGCTACAAGGGCGCTTTCGAGATCGCCGCGACGGTGGATTTCATGTTCGCCTTCGCCGCGACGACCGGGGCGGTGAAGGATCATCATTTCGAGGCCGCCTATCAGGCCTATGTGCTGGACGAGCGCGTGCGTGATTTCCTCACGCAGAAGAACCCGGCCGCACTTGCCGAAATGGCGGCGCGCTTTGCCGAGGCGATCGACCGGAAACTCTGGACGCCGCGTTCCAATTCCGCGCGTTTCGAACTCAATAGGCTCGGCCGCCGCATGGCCTCATGACGACAGATCAAGACTGAAGGGACGAGACATGACCGAAAACCATGACGAAACCGCCGGCATGACCGAAGCCGAGCTTGCCCGCCACTCGGAGAAGATGGCGAAGAAAAAGCAGGCGCGCGAAAAGATCATGGCGACGAAGACCGACGAGAAGGGCCTCGTCATCGTCCATACCGGCAAGGGCAAGGGCAAGTCGACGGCCGGCTTCGGCATGATCTTCCGTCACATCGCGCACAAGAAGCCGTGCGCCGTCGTGCAGTTCATCAAGGGGGCGATGCTGACGGGCGAGCGCGAGCTGATCGAGACGCATTTCTCCGACATCTGCCAGTTCTATACGCTCGGCGAGGGTTTTACCTGGGAAACGCAGGACCGCGCCCGCGACGTGGCGATGGCTGAAAAGGCCTGGGAAAAGGCGAAGGAGCTGATCCGTGACGAGCGCAATTCCATGGTGCTGCTCGATGAAATCAACATCGCGCTGCGCTACGACTATCTCGACGTCAACGAGGTGATCGCGTTCCTGAAGACCGAGAAGCCGCACATGACCCATGTCGTGCTGACCGGCCGTAACGCCAAGGAAGAGCTGATCGAGATCGCCGACCTCGCGACCGAAATGGAGCTTCTGAAGCATCCGTTCCGCTCGGGCATCAAGGCGCAGCAGGGCGTCGAATACTGACCCTTACCAGCCGAGCCACACGCGGATCGGGTGGCTCGGATCGGCCATCAGGCGGATGGCAAGCGCCACCGAGGTGACGACGAGGAGCGGCTTGATGATCTTTGCACCGCTCTTCATCGCAACTCGCGAGCCCGCCTGCGCACCGAGGAACTGGCCAGCGCCCATGACAAGGCCAACCTTCCACAGCACGACGCCGTAGAGAATGAAGACGACGAAGGCACCGAGATTGGAGCCGAAGTTCAGAAGCTTGGTATGTGCCGTCGCCTTCAGGATGCCGAAGCCGGCAAGTGTCACGAAGGCGAGCATGAAGAACGAGCCGGTGCCCGGTCCGAACACGCCGTCGTAGAAGCCGATCAGCGGCACGATGGTGGCGGTGAACAGGAAGACGCTCATGCGGCGGTGTTTGTCGACATCGCCGATATTCGGTTTCAGGCCAAAATAGACGGCGATGGCCACCAGCAGGAAGGGGAGCACGCCTTTCAGCACATCGCCGGGCACGACGGTCGCCAGCAGGGCGCCGAACACCGAGCCGAACGCCGAGACCGCGGCCATCGGCAATTGCTCGCTGAGTTTGACATGGCCGGCGCGGGCATAGGCCATTGTCGCCGACCCCGAGCCGAACAGCGATTGCAGCTTGTTGGTGCCCAGCGTCTCGAGCGGCGGAATGCCGGCGAGCAGCATGGCCGGAATGGTGATCATGCCGCCGCCGCCGGCGATGGAATCGATGAAGCCTGCGAGGAAAGCGGCAAGGAAGAGGAAGAAAAGAACGTGGAGGGCGATATCGGCCAAGGCGGGACTCGGAGATCGATGAGGAGATTTGGCTGATCTTCTGTCAGACTGCACGGTGAAAAGCAAAGCCCGCAATGGCTGCGCGTGGAAAGCGCTTGTGTGATGTGCGCAATACGGATCAAACGGCAGGGTAGCCGGCGGGTAGGCTATGGTGGAGAAAGAGGCGAGTGATGGTGGCCATGGGTGACGAAAAGCAATCAGCGGCGGATATGGGCTTTGACCCTGGAATGAAGCGCAAGCTTCTCGCCGGCATCGAAGCCGGCCTTCTGCGTGATGTGCATGCGGTGCTCGTCAGCCGTGGTGGACACCTGGTGCTGGAGCACTATCGCGACGCGCCGGATGAGAGCTGGGGCAGGCCGCTCGGCACCGTCGCCTTCGATGCGCACACGCTGCATGATCTGCGATCTGTGACGAAAAGCGTCGTGAGCCTCCTCTATGGCATGGCGCTCGATCGTGGTCTCGTCCCGCCGCCGGAGGCGCCCCTGCTGGTGCAGTTTCCCGAATATCCCGATCTTGCCGCCGATCCGGCGCGGGTGGGCCTCACCATCGGCCATGCGCTCAACATGACGCTGGGCCTCGATTGGGACGAATACCGTTCCTATGCCGATCCGCTGAACAGCGAGATCGCCATGGAGAACGCGCCGGACCGCTATCGTTTCGTGCTCGAGCAGGCGGTCATTCACGCGCCCGGCACGAACTGGGTGTATTCCGGCGGCGCGACGGCGCTGGTCGGTGCCATCATCGAGCGCGGCACCGGCCGCCGCATCGAGGATTTTGCGCGCGAGGCGTTGTTCGAACCGCTCGGCATTGCGCATTTCGAATGGATGAGCGGGCGGGATGGTATTGCCTCGCCTGCATCCGGACTTCGGCTGAATGCGCGCGATCTCCTGCGGATCGGTCAGCTCGTGCTGGATGGTGGCTGTGTGGATGATCGGCATATCGTTTCGCAGCGCTGGATCGAGATGTCGCTCAAGCCCTCGGTCGCGACCGGGGACGGGTTGCGCTACGGCTGTTTCTGGTTTCACGACGAGGCGCCGGTCCTTGGGCTGCCGAAGCATTGGGTTGCCGGCTTCGGCAATGGCGGACAGCGGCTCTGGTTGATGCCGGAACTGGGGATTGCCTGTGTCATCTATTCCGGC
Organism: Shinella kummerowiae; assembly: GCF_009827055.1. Taxonomy (GTDB): domain Bacteria; phylum Pseudomonadota; class Alphaproteobacteria; order Rhizobiales; family Rhizobiaceae; genus Shinella; species Shinella kummerowiae. The sequence continues at coordinate 177,472 of NZ_WUMK01000001.1, read as the reverse complement.
GCCTACAATGCGCCGGATGGCTGGGTGTCGCCGACGCGCATCTGGCGGGAGATCGTTCTCGCCAATCTGCGTTCGGTCTGAGGCATGCCGCATCCGGTGTGTCCGGTGCCGCAAACCGGTTTGACCGGCTTGCCGCCCTCCGATACTAAGAAGGGGCGACGGTGCCCGCGGGTGGGCCGAGCGGTGTCCGGTGCGGCTGACCCAGAGGGGCTTCATCCGGAACTGTCGGATGACGGCGATGCCGGGCCTTTCGCGTGGAATTTTGCGAGAGACCGCTATGCGCCCTGAGGCCCCATCACCGGATACTGGACGACGATCGCTCGTCCTCGGCCTCGGCTGCGAACGCGGAACACCGCCTGCCGAACTCATCGACCTTGCCGCCTCCGTCATTGCCTGCCCGGAGCAGATCGTCGCCATCGCGACGCTGGACGTGCGCGCAGGAGAACCGGCCATGCTCGCCGTCGCCCGGCATTTTTCCGTGCCGCTCGTGACCTTTCCGGCCGCGCGTCTTGAAGCTGAAACGTCACGGCTTGCCAATCCTTCCGACCTGGTCTTCGCCCATACGGGCTGCCACGGTGTTGCCGAAGCGGCGGCGCTGGCGCAGGCGGGGCCGGACGCGCGACTGCTCGTGGAGAAGACGAAATCCGCCCATGCCACTGTCGCCGTCGCCGAATCGTTTCAAGGCTTTGCGGTGGCTTGTTCAGAGACCGAATCCGCTCCCTCGCATTTTGATTCTAACCGGGAGTATGCCTGATGCACGCCCTGTTCTCGGCCCTGCCGTCGATGGAGAAAGGCAGCGTCTGGCTCGTCGGGGCCGGCCCGGGCGATCCGGGTCTTCTGTCCCTGCACGCCGCCAATGCCCTCCAGCAGGCCGATGTCATCGTGCATGATGCGCTGGTCAACGCCGACTGCCTGTCGCTTGCCCATCCCGGAGCGCTGTTGGAATTCGCCGGAAAACGCGGTGGCAAGCCGTCGCACAAGCAGCGGGATATTTCGCTCAGGCTCGTCGAACTCGCCCGCGCGGGCCACCGCGTGCTGCGGCTGAAAGGCGGCGATCCCTTCGTCTTCGGCCGGGGAGGCGAGGAGGCGTTGACGCTGATCGAGCACGGGATTCCCTTCCGCATCGTGCCGGGTATCACGGCGGGTATCGGCGGTCTTGCCTATGCCGGCATTCCGGTGACGCACCGCGAGGTCAATCACGCGGTGACGTTCCTGACCGGCCACGATTCGTCCGGCCTCGTGCCGGACCGCATCAATTGGGACGGCATCGCCAAAGGCTCGCCGGTCATCGTCATGTACATGGCGATGAAACATATCGGCCAGATCGCCGCCAACCTCATCGCCGGCGGCCGCGCGCCGGACGAGCCCGTCGCCTTCGTCTGCAATGCCGCGACCGCCGAACAGCAGGTGCTGGAAACGACGCTCGCCCGTGCCGAAGCCGATGTGCAGGCTGCCGGCATCGAGCCGCCTGCTATCGTCGTCGTCGGCGAGGTCGTGCGCCTGCGCGCGTCGCTCGACTGGCTCGGCGCCTTGACGCAGGGCCGCACGCTTTTGCCCGACCCGTTCGGTTCCCGCGGGCTCAAGGATCCGGCATGAGCGGTCTGCTCATCGCCGCGCCCGCGTCCGGCTCCGGCAAGACGACCGTGACACTCGGCTTGGCGCGCGCGCTCGCCGATGCCGGTGTGCGTCTCGTTTCCGGCAAGGCGGGGCCGGATTATATCGACCCGGCCTTTCATGCCGCCGCCAGCCGCAGACCCTGCCTCAACTACGACCCCTGGGCCATGCGCCCCGACCTTATCCGCGCCAATGCCGCCGCTCAGACCGGTGAGGGGGATTTCCTGCTCATCGAGGCGATGATGGGGCTGTTCGACGGTGCCGCCGATGGCACGGGCGCGCCGGCCGACTTGGCTGTGACGCTCGACCTGCCCGTCGTGCTCGTCGTCGACTGCAGCCGCCTGTCGCAATCCGTTGCCGCTATGGTGAAGGGCTATCAGGATTTTCGCCGCGATATCCGCGTGGCCGGCGTCATTCTGAACAAGGTCGGCAGCGCCCGGCACGAAGCGATGCTGCGCGGTGCTCTCGAGGCGAGCGGTGTCGATATTTTCGGCGTGCTCGAACGTGACCCGGCACTCGTTTTGCCGGAACGCCATCTGGGCCTCGTGCAGGCGGGCGAACACGGGATGCTGGAAACCTTCATCGCCCATGCGGCAGCGGTCGTCTCACGGTGCTGCGATCTCGACCGCCTAGTCGCGCTTGCGGCGACACGGGTCGTACAGCCCGCCGGGCTGACCGTCTCGCGCCTGCCGCCGTTTGGCCAGCGCATCGCCATTGCGCGCGACACCGCCTTCGCCTTCACCTATGAGCATCTCATGATGGGCTGGCGGCAGGCGGGGGCGAGCCTTTCCTTCTTCTCGCCCCTGGCGGATGAAGCGCCGGCCGCCGATGCCGATGCCGTCTATCTACCCGGTGGTTATCCCGAACTCCACGCGGCAACCCTTGCCAATGCCGAGCATTTCCGCCTAGGCATGCAGGACGCGGCGCGCCGGGGCGCACGCATCTATGGTGAATGCGGGGGCTACATGACTCTGGGGGAAGCACTGGTTGCAGCGGATGGCTCACGCCACGGCATGCTGGGCCTGCTGCCGCTCGTTACCAGCTTTGCCGAACGCCGCCGTCATCTCGGCTATCGCCGTGTCACGCCGCTTGCGGGCTCGGGCTTCGACGCGCCGATGACCGCCCATGAATTCCACTACTCGACCGTGCAGCAGGAGGGCGAGGCGGATCGTCTCTTTGCCGTTGCGGATGCGATGGGCGAGGATCTCGGCTGGACCGGCCTGCGCCGCGGCAATGTCAGCGGCTCCTACATGCATCTCGTCGATCTGGCGCCGGAGGCCGTATGACCGCGCCGCGCATCGCCCATGGTGGCGGCATTGCCGCGGCTGCCGCGCGCTTTGGCGGCCGGCCGGAGGATTGGCTCGACCTGTCGACGGGCATCAATCCCATTCCCGCCATCCTGCCGGATGTGGACATTGCGGCGTGGCATCGCCTGCCGGACCGGCAACGGCAGGATGCGGCGCGCTTAGCTGCTGCCCAGTACTATTCCACCGCGAATGCCCTGCCATTGCCCGTGCCCGGCACGCAGTCCGTCATCCAGTTGCTCCCACGATTTGTCGCGGCCGGGCGTCGTGCCGCGGTGCTTTCGCCAACCTATGGCGAATATGCGCGCGTGCTGGAAAATGCCGGCCTGCCGGTGGACCGTATAACGGACCTCGATGCCGTTTCCGATGCGTATGGCCTCGTGGTCGTCGTCAACCCCAACAACCCGGACGGTCGCCTGTTTTCCCGCGCGACCTTGCTCGATCTTCATGCCCGTGTTGCCCGCACGGGCGGGTTGCTCGTCGTCGACGAAGCCTTCGGGGACATGGGGCCAGAGACCTGCCTTTCGCCGCTGGCGGGTGACGAGACGCCCGGCCTCCTGGTTTTCCGCTCCTTCGGCAAGTTCTTCGGCCTGGCAGGCCTGCGCCTCGGTTTCGTCATCGGCGAGACGGCGGTTCTCGACCGCATCGAGGACGGGCTCGGACCCTGGGCGGTATCGGGGCCGGCGCTGACGATAGCGACAAAACTCATGACCTCCGATACGTCCGCCATCCGCCTAAGCATCGATGCGCGGAAAGCCTCGCTCGATGTGACACTCTCCGGCGCCGGTCTCGAGATCGTCGGCGGCACCGGTCTTTTTTCTCTGGTGGACCATGCGGATGCGGGAACGCTTCACGAGGGACTTTGCCGGCATCATATCCTTGTTCGTCCTTTCGACTACAATCCGCGTTGGCTCCGCTTCGGCCTGGCGCCGGATAGCGTGGCGGATGCCCGGCTTGCCGCGGCGCTGACAGATGTGATCGGCTGAACGATGGCGGAAACATTGCTCGTCCTGTTCTTCGCGCTCGTGCTGGACCGCCTCGTCGGCGATCCGGACAGGATCTGGCGCCGTGTGCCGCATCCGGTCGTGCTTTTCGGCCGGGCGATCGGCCTGATGGACACGCTCTTCAACGGCAAGCGCCTGACCGCGCAGACGAAGCGCTTCAATGGCGCAGCTGGCATCGCCGTGCTGCTTGCCACCAGCCTTTTCCTTGGCTTCCTGTTGCACCGGCTGCTGGTACCGCTCGGCGTTCTTGGTGTTGTCGTCGAGATCGTCGTCGTCGCGATCTTTCTGGCCCAGAAGAGCCTGCACGACCACGTTCGTGCCGTTTCCAGCGGCCTCAAAAACGGCGGGCTCGACGGTGGCCGTCATGCGGTGTCGATGATTGTCGGGCGTGATCCGGCAACACTCGACGAGCCGGCCGTCTGCCGTGCCGGCATCGAGAGCCTGGCGGAGAATTTTTCCGATGGCGTCGTAGCACCGGCGCTCTGGTATGCGCTTCTCGGCCTGCCGGGCCTGTTTGCCTACAAGATGCTGAACACGGCCGATTCGATGATCGGCCACAAGAATGCGAAATATCTCGATTTCGGCTGGGCTTCCGCCCGGCTGGACGACCTCGCCAACTGGCCGGCCGCGCGGCTCTCGATCTTTTCTATCGCTGCCGGGGCCTTCGTGGCGAAGGGCAGGCGCGCCGCCCGCGCGGCAGTCGGCACGGCACTGAGGGATGCCGGACTGCACCGTTCGCCCAATTCCGGCTGGCCGGAGGCGGCGATGGCCGGAGCGCTTGGCATCGGCCTAGCCGGACCGCGTATCTATGGCGGCACGCGTGTTGACGAGCCGATGATGAATGCCAGTGGCCGCACCGTGGCAACGGCGGCGGATATCGATCTTTCCTTGCGGATTTTCTCGTTTGCCTGCGCTGCACTTGCCGGTTCCGTCGCGCTCGCACTCTTTCTTGCTCTGTTGTTTTGAGCGCCGGAACCTGCATTCCGTAAAATTTTACGCCTTAACTTCGTTTTCTTTTCGTTACCCTCGTCAATATTGCGGAAGGCTGAAACGTCTATATTCTGTCTCGCTGTGAGACATGGCGTTGAAGCCATACCCAAATCGTGTAGAGGGGAAGTCATGCGTACCTTGTTTGCGATTTCAGTCGCATTCCTTCTTGTACTGTTTCAAACCCAAACTGCTCTTTCCGCCAATCTTGTCGCCCAGGTCAGCCTTGCTTCGCAGACCATGGTCGTTACTCAGAACGGTATCGTAAAATATCGCTGGCGGGTGTCGACCGGCCGCAAGGGTTTTGGCACGCCGACGGGCGCGTGGTCGGCGAAGTGGACCTCGCGAAACCATCGTTCGCGCAAGTACAACAACGCGCCGATGCCCTATGCAGTGTTCTTCAAGGGCGGCTATGCGGTGCATGCGACCTACGAGACGAAGCGTCTCGGACGCCCTGCGTCGCATGGCTGCGTGCGCCTGCATCCGAGCAATGCGGCGACATTCTTCCAGATGGCCAAGAGCAACGGGCTATCCAAGACCCGCATCGTGATCACGCGCTAACGCTGGAACTCAGTCGGCGCTGGCGTAGCGCATCAGGCGGTCCATGTCGGGAACGATCACGTGCCGGTTGTTCTCGATGCGGATCACGTTTTCCTTGCGCAGTTTGGTGAACTGCCGGCTGACGGTCTCGATCGTCAGTCCAAGGAAGTCGGCGATGTCGGCGCGCGACAGCGGCAGGTCGAAGGTCGACATATCGACGCTTTCTGGATCGATATGGGTGGCGATGAGATAGAGGAAGCTTGCCACTTTCTCCTGCGCCGTCTTGCGGCCGAGCGTCAGCATCCAGTCGCGTGCCTCGTCCAGTTCCTTCAAGGCCTGACGGTGCAGCTTGTGTTCCAGTTCCGGCGTCTTCTTCATCAGCCGGTCGAGCACGGGGCGCGGGAAGTTGCAGACTTCGCTTTCGGTCGCAGCCTCCGCGGTGATCGCGCTTTCCTCCAGGAAGGGGCGGCCGAGGAAATCGGGCGCGAACTGCAGGCCGACGATCTGCTGGCGGCCGTCGGCCATCACCTTGGTCAGCTTCACCACGCCGCGCATGATGTTGGAATAGTTCACGATGGTCTCGCCCTGGCCGATCACTTCGGCTCCGGTTTCGAGGCGATGGCGGGTGGAGTGCTTGTTGAGTTCGGTCAGCTGTTCTGGGGTGAGCGTGCCGCAGACGCCGCCGTGGCGTGCCTCGCAGGCGCGGCACACGATGGGGATATCGGAATTGTGGATATCTCGGCGGCGAACTTCCATTTCGGCTTTTCCTTTCGCCCGGCGGTCGAGCGGCACAACGCTGCCGTGCTACCGCACACAGACCCGAACATAAAGCGTGCCGCCCAGCGGCAAAATAGCGCTTCCTGACTATTGTCAAATCCTAGCCCAGTCCTTCCCGCTTTCACTTGATCAAAATCAAATGGCGGCGGCTCTTTCCGGTTTATTTCCTTCGCGAGCAAGGAGATTGACCATGCATGACGCCCTCGTGGAGCGCCTTTCGGCGCCGGTGCCGCGATATACGAGCTATCCCACCGCGCCGCATTTCAACGAAAGCATCGATGCGGACGTCTATGCGCGCTGGCTCGGCGCGTTGGATGCGAAGAATCGCCTCTCGCTTTACGTGCATGTTCCCTATTGCGACCGGCTTTGCTGGTTCTGTGCCTGTCACACGAAGCAGACGCTGCGCTACGAGCCGGTCGCCGCCTATTTGAAGGGGCTCTCTGCGGAGATCGCCGCCATCGGCGGTCGCGTGTCTCGGGACGTACCGGTGACGGCGCTGCATTTCGGGGGCGGCTCGCCGACCCTGCTGCGGCCCGATGACATGGTCGCCCTGAAAGCCTGTCTTGCGGAAAACTTCGCCTTCTCAGCCGGTGCCGAAATCTCCGTAGAGATGGACCCCAACGATCTCGACGACGCCCGGCACGATGCGCTCGCGGAAATCGGCATGACGCGTGCGAGCCTCGGTATCCAGGATTTCGATCCGTCGGTGCAGAAGACCATCAACCGCATCCAGACGTTCGAGCAGACCCGCGGCGTAGTGGAGGCGGCGCGGGCAAGGGGCGTGCGCTCCGTGAATTGCGACATTCTCTATGGCCTGCCGCATCAGACGGTGGAGACGCTCGCGCAGACCGTCCTGGCCGTTATTTCGCTTGCGCCCGATCGCATCGCGCTTTTCGGCTACGCCCATGTGCCGTGGATGAAGAAGCACCAGACGATGATCGACGAGGCAGCCTTGCCGGGTGTCGTCGCGCGCTTCGACCAGATGCAGATGGCGGCGGAGATGCTGGTCGGCGCCGGCTACGAGGCGATCGGCATCGATCATTTCGCCTTGCCGACCGACCGGTTGGCGATCGCGGCCCGGAACGGCACGCTACGTCGCAATTTCCAGGGTTATACGGATGACGCGGCGGATGCACTGATCGGGCTGGGGGCGTCGTCCATCGGACAGTTGCCGCAGGGCTACATCCAGAACATGCCCGCGACGGGCGACTATCTGCGGCGGGTGGGCGAGGGCGGCCTCGCCGCGGTTCGCGGCTATTCCTTTACGGCGGAGGACCGCGGCCGCGCCTGGGTCATCGAGCGCGTCATGTGCGATTTCGGCTTTTCCTTCGTCGATATCACCGCTCGGTATCCGGAGTTGGCCGGCACCATCCGGTCGGAAGCCCTCCAGTTTGTCGCGTCGGACAAGGATGGCCTTACCCGGATTGAAGGGGGTCGTTTCATGTTGACCGCGACAGGTCGCCCCTTCGCTCGCACGGTCGCCGCCGTCTTCGATGCGCATCTTGCCAGCGGCCGCGGCCGGCATTCCGTCGCGGTCTGACCGGCCGTCATGGGCATGTCGTTTGCGCAACACAGCTTTGCCGGCTATGCAGGGCCCTCATCAAGCCCATTGGCAATTGCGTCGGATTTCCATATAGGATCGCCCAACTATAGATTCATGAGGTATGGGCGTGACTGCTACATTTGACAAGGTTGCCGACATCATTGCTGAGACGAGCGAAATCGATCGCGAGACGATCACGCCGGACAGCCACACCATCGACGATCTCGGGATCGACAGCCTGGACTTCCTCGACATCGTCTTTGCGATCGACAAGGAATTCGGCATCAAGATCCCGCTGGAAAAGTGGACGCAGGACGTCAACGAGGGCAAGGTCGCGACGGAAGAGTATTTCGTCCTGAAGAACCTCTGCGCCAAGATCGACGAATTGCGGGCTGCCAAGGCCTGAGGCCACGGCAACCGGCTGCGTTTTGCGGCTTTGCGCCGGGTTCCCGGCGCCTTTGGCTTGCGGCCTGCCGTCTTCGGCAGGCCTTTCGATTTCCGGAACCCGCCGGAGGCATAAGCGATGTTGTTAGAATATTTTCAGATGATCGACCGGGTAGAGACGGTTGACGGCGCGCGTCGCGTGCTGAAGGCCCGCTCGGTCGTGCCGTCGAAGAGCCCGGTTTTCGAGGGTCATTTTCCCGGCATGCCGCTCGTTCCGGGCGTGCTCCTGATCGAGACCATGGCGCAGGCGTCGGGCTTCTTGGTGCTTGCGGCGTCCGATTTTGCTGCCATGCCCTTCCTGATGACCGTCGATGGCGCCAAGATGCGCACCTTCGTCGAGCCCGATGCGGTGCTCGACATCGAGGCCGTGCTGGAACACGACGGATCGGGTTATGCCGTGACCAAGGCGAAGATCTCCTCCGCCGGCAAGAAGGTGTGCGATGCGCAGCTCAAGCTGCGCACCATGCCGTTTGCCGAAGTGCCGCTCGCGGATATCGTGCGCAAGCGTGCGGAAGAGGTGGGTTTGTTCGAGGCGCTCGCGGCGTCGGCGGAAGGGAAATGAGCATGGCCAAGGCGAACAACGATGTGGTGATCACGGGCGTCGGCATCGTCACCTGTCATGGTGTCGGAGCTGAGGCCCATGTGGAAATCCTCGGTGGCGCGAAGGCGCCGGAGCTGAAGATCGAGACGGAGCGCTTTGCGCCCTATCCGGTGCATCCCATGCCGGAAATCGATTGGAACCAGCAGATCGCCAAGCGCGGCGACCAGCGCCAGATGGAAAACTGGCAACGCCTCGGCGTCTTCACCGCCGGCCTCGCGCTGGACGACGCCGGGCTGAAGGACAATGCGGAAGCCTGCGGCACGATGGACATGATCGTGGCTGCCGGTGGTGGCGAGCGCGACATTGCCGTGGATTCGCTGATCGTCGACGAAGGCTTGAAGCGCAATGACCGCGAACACCTTCTGAACGAGAAGTTGACGACGGAGCTGCGCCCGACGCTCTTCCTTGCCCAGCTCTCCAATCTGCTCGCCGGCAATATTTCCATCGTGCACAAGGTGACCGGTTCGTCCCGCACCTTCATGGGTGAGGAAGCCGCCGGCATCAGTGCCGTCGAAACGGCCTTCCACCGCATTCGCGCCGGTCAGTCGACGCATACGCTCGTTGGCAGTGCGCTGGTTGCCGAGCGACAGGACGTCATCCTGCTTTATGAAGCCATCGGCGCGCATGCGACCGGTGGCTGGACGCCGTTGTGGTCACGCGATGGAAACGCCGGTGGCGGTATCATCACCGGTTCGGCTGCCGCGTTCCTCATCCTTGAATCGCGTGCGCATGCGGAAGCCCGCGGCGCGCGCATCTATGCGACGATCGACGCCATCGGCGGCGACCGTGGTTCGCGCGACGAGGGCCGGTTGGAAGCGCGGCTTGAGCGACTCGCGGAAGGCGCGTCCGCAGGGGGCGAGACGGTGGTCTTTTCCGGCGCATCCGGTGCACATGATGCGACGACGCGCGAGAAGGCCTGGCTCGGCAAGCGCTTTTCCGGCAGTGCCGTGCGTGGCTACAGCGCCGTGATCGGCCAGTCGCTCGAAGCCCAGTTCCCGCTTGGTCTGGCGCTTGCCGCGCTGACCCTCGGCGCTGGCGCGACGGTCGCTCCGTTCGACACGGCGGTGGAAACAGCCATGACCGCGCCTGCCGCGACCGCCGTCGTGACGACGGTTGGCCATTCGCGCGGCGAAGGTGTCGCAATCCTTTCGGCAGAAAAATGAGGTTCCGGCCATGATGAACGCCGCTTACAGGGATCACCTCGGTCGCCCGATCGTCGCCGTCACGGGCATGGGCGTCATCACCTCGCTGGGGCAGGGGCTGAAGGACAACTGGACCGCGCTTACCGGCGGTGTGTCCGGCATCCACGACATCACCCGCTTTCCGGTCGATGGCCTGAACACCCGTATTTCCGGTACGGTCGATTTCATCGACCTGCCGGTCGAAAACCCGGTCGAGCGCTCCTATGCCTATGCGCGCGAAACGACGGACGAGGCGCTGGCGCAGGCCGGCCTTTCCGGCGAATTCGGCGGTCCGCTCTTCCTGGCCGCCCCGCCGATCGAGCCCGACTGGCGCGACCGTTTTGCGCTCGCTGACCGCGCGCCGCCGTCGCAGCGTCCGGGCGATGCCTATGATCGTTTCCTCGCCGTCTTGCGGGACAAGGCCGAGCCGGCCTTGCATGAGGCTTGGGCGTTCGGCGCGATCTCCGAACGCCTTGCCGACCGCTACGGCACACGCGGCCTGCCGGTGACGCTGTCGACCGCCTGCGCCTCGGGCGCCACGGCGATCCAGCTCGGCGTCGAGGCGATCCGCCAGGGCCGCACCGACCGGGCGCTCACCGTCGGCACCGACGGTTCGGTGACCGCCGAAGCGCTGATCCGCTTCGCGCTGCTCTCCGCACTCTCGACGCAGAACGACCCGCCGACCAAGGCGTCGAAGCCGTTCAGCAAGGACCGCGACGGTTTCGTCATCGCCGAAGGCGCTGCGACGCTCGTGCTGGAATCGCTCGAATCCGCCATCGCCCGCGGCGCGAAAGTGCTCGGCATCCTCAAGGGCTGCGGCGAGAAGGCGGATCATTTCCACCGCACGCGGTCTTCACCGGATGGCGGCCCGGCCATCGCGACGATCCGTGCCGCGCTGGAAGACGCCGGCATCGACGAGAGCGGCATCGGCTATATCAATGCCCATGGCACCTCGACGCCGGAAAACGACAAGATGGAGTATCTTTCCATGTCGACCGTCTTCGGCGAAAAGCTGGCGGCCATTCCGGTTTCGTCCAACAAGTCGATGATCGGCCACACGCTGACGGCCGCCGGTGCGGTCGAAGCGGTGTTCTCGATCCAGACCATGCTGACCGGCACCCTGCCGCCGACCATCAACTACCAGAATCCCGACCCGGCAATCGTGCTCGACGTCGTGCCGAACGTGAAGCGCGACAAGCAGGTGACTGCCGTGCTTTCGAACTCCTTCGGTTTCGGCGGCCAGAACGCCAGCCTCGTCATGACGGCCGAACCGGCCTGATAGGAACAAGACAATGCGTGCCCTCCAGCTTCTCGACGACCGCAAGCTCGAACTGACCGATATCCCGGAACCGGACGCTCCCGGCCCGGGCGAGGTGACGCTGCGCGTGAAGGCCGTCGCCCTCAACCATATCGATGTCTGGGGCTGGCGCGGCATGGCCTTCGCCAAGCGCAAGATGCCGCTGGTTATCGGTGCCGAAGCGGCCGGCGTCGTCGAGACGCTCGGCCCGGGCGTTTCCAATGTTCTGCCCGGACAGCTTGTCTCCATCTACGGCGCGCGCACCTGCGGCCTCTGCAAGCCCTGCCGCGAAGGCCGCGACAATCTCTGCGAACATGTCGGTGGTGTGCACGGCTTCCATCTTGACGGTTTTGCGCAGGAGAAGGTCAATCTCCCGGCCCGTCTGTTGGTGCCGGCACCGCCTGGCGTCGATGCCGTTGGCGCGGCGCTGGCCCCCGTGACCTTCGGCACGGTCGAGCACATGCTGTTTGACAACGCCAAGCTCGAGCCCGGTGAAACGATCCTCGTCCATGCCGGCGGCTCCGGCATCGGCACGGCGGCGATCCAGCTCGCCAAGAAGACCGGCTGCACCGTCATCACCACCGTCGGCTCGAACGACAAGATCGAGAAGGCCAAGGCGCTCGGCGCCGACCACGTCATCAACTACCGCGAAGACCGTTTCGAAGGTGTGGTGCGCAAGCTGACCAAGAAGAAGGGCGTCGACGTCGTCTTCGAACATGTCGGCAAGGACACCTGGGCCGGCTCCATGCTGTGCATGAAGCGCGGCGGCCGTCTCGTCACCTGCGGCTCCACATCCGGTGTATCGACCGATCTCAATCTGATGATGCTGTTTCAGCAGCAGTTGAAGCTGCTCGGCTCGTTTGGCTGCCGCATGGAGAACATGGCGAATGCCATGCAGAAGATGGCGCGCGGCGTCGTTCATCCGGTCATCGATACGGAAGTCACTTTCGACGGTATCGCAACCGCGCTTGAACGCATGGAATCACGCCAGATCTTCGGCAAGATCGTCCTGAAGCTGGACTGATATTTGTGAAAATGCTCGTCGCACGCCTTGTCCTGGCGCTCCGGAACACACAGCAATGGCTGGTGGCGCAATTCGCCTTCGGCCTGCTCAACCTTCTGAAGCTGCTGCCGGCCGACCGGGCAATCAACTTTGCCGACCGCGCGGCACGCTGGATCGGCCCGAAGACGAGCCGGCATACGCTGACGCTGACCAATCTGCGCAACGCCTTTCCGGAAAAGCCGGAGGCGGAGATCGAGACCATTGCGCTTGACGCTTGGGGCAATATGGGCCGGCTTGCCGCCGAATATGTCTTCCTCGACCGGTTGTTCGATTTCGACCCTTCGCGAACTGCGCCGGGGCGGATCGAGGTGTCGGGCATTCCGCTGTTCCTCGACCTGCGCGACAATCCGCGCCCCTTCATCGTCTTCACGGCGCATACCGGCAATTTCGAGCTGCTGCCGGTGGCCGGGGCGTCCTTCGGGCTTGATGTGACGGTGCTGTTCCGGCCGCCGAACAATCCCTATGTTGCCGACAAGGTGTTCGAATTCCGTCGTGCCCGCATGGGCAATCTCGTGCCGTCCCACGCCGGATCTTCCTTCACGCTTGCCCGCAAGCTCGAGGCGGGCGGTCCGGTTGGCGTGCTGGTCGATCAGAAGTTCAACAAGGGACTGCACACGAAATTCTTCGGCCGCGACGTGCAGACCAATCCGCTGCTCGCCAAGCTCGTCCGCCAGTTCGATTGCGAGGTCTATCCGGCCCGGTGCATTCGTCTGCCCGGCAATCGCTACCGCCTGGAGCTGGAACCGGCAATGCAGGTTCCCCGCAAGGAGAATGGTGCTGTTGACGTCGATGCGACCGCGCAGATGCTCAACGACAAGGTGGAACAATGGGTGCGGGAATATCCCGGCCAATGGCTTTGGTATCACGATCGGTGGAATATCAAGCGTAGCCTTATTACTTGAGTGCTTACATTTTTTTCTTTGCATTCTAATTTTGAATACGTTCAGTTTGCCGATTTATGCGACTTTTGGCTAATTCGGGTTTGACATCCTTCTGTTCGCTGTTACCATTTTGCTAATGTAAGCGCTTTGGATAGCATATTTGGGGGAGGTAAGATCAAAGCTGCATCTCATTTCTGGACAGTTTGAATAATGTAGTGATGCAATTGCTGTAGATTTCAGCAATTCAGGGAGCATGAATTGAAAGCTCTTGTAGAGTTGTTCTGGTTTAAGTATTCTCAACTCCAGCATGCAGTGAGGACGGGAAATGAGAGACTCATTTCCATGCTGGACAGGGAAATAGAGCCCGCTCTGGCGGCTGTGTTGAACAGGGAAGCCAATGACGCTTCCGAGCTGCGGTCGCAGTTCCAGTTCGTGGTGGACCTTCTTCGGGAGGAGTCGGAAGACAGGGCCTGCGTGCTCCGGCAGGCGCATAGTTTCAAGGTTTTGCTGGACCGCTATTTCGGCACCGAAGAGGCTGGAACACCGTTCGGGTTGAAACTGCCGGAGGTCGCGCGCCCCATGACAGTGCCGCGGGTGGTGGAGGACGGGCTGCTCAACGAGGCGATCCTCGACAGTTTGCCGGACCGGGTTGCCGTCATTGCGACGGACTACCGTTATATCTATTCCAACCCGCTCAATGCCGAGCGCTTTAGCGAGAAACCCATTGATCTCGTGGGGCGGCATGTCGTGGAGTTCATCGGTGTGCAGCGCTTTGAAAGCCGTGTGAAGCGCCATCTGGACCGCTGTTTTGCGGGAGAGATGGTCGAATACGACTATCTTTCCTCGCGTCGTGGCAATGCGATGATCCGTTGCCGGATGACGCCTTGCATGTCGGCTGCCGGAAACGCGCTCGGCGCCATCCTCGTGCTTCAGGAACTGCACGAAGTGCGCGACCCGATGGCAGCCTGAGCCATCATGCGGCGAGACCGCCGCGCAGCATGAATTGCTGTTCGAAAGCGATATGGCGCCGGATCGATTCGAAGAAGCCGCGGAGCATGTAGCCCGCGGCTTCTGCGTTGACGGTGCCGTCGCCGCTGCCGAGGCGCGTCAGCGTGTCGGTCAACTCTTCGGCGAAGCACTCGTCCTCGACATGTTCGAATTTCAGCCGGGCGATGGAGTCTGCCAGTTCCGGGTCGCCGGCGCCTTTGCTTTCCAGCAGCGGAAACAGGGCTTCCTCCTCATAGCGGTGCACACCGTTGACCAGTGGAATCAGGGACTTGGCGGCATAGATGCATTTTTGCCGGTTGATGTTCGCCGGGAGGCTGTCGGCGATTTCCTCCAGCGCCGTGCAAAGCGTCAGCTGCGTGTCATGGGCTTTCTTCAGCCAGTCGAGCGAGACGGCGTCCGTCGGGCGATCGGATAGCAGCCGGGCGATATCTGCATAGTCTGTCATGTCGTGCTTCCTCGTTTGGGAAGAGCCGCGGGTGTTTCGACGCGCGGCTGCGTCAACCTGTCCCTTTGATGCCGTCCGCTTCCGGTCCCCGCCTTGATCCATGTCAAGGATGCTTCCGTGCGCATCTGCGAAGCCTCAATCGAGCGCAAAGGCCGATTCCGTGCGGGAACCGGTCCGAGCGAGAAATTGACGAGTTGGGGGATGCCAACGATGAAATATGTAACGGAAACGATCGTCCTGGCCGTCGGCGCGTTCATCGCGCTGCTCGGCGCGGCATTCGCCCAGGACAGGCTCTTCGAGGCCCATATGTGGGTTCTCTTCTTCGTGCTGCTCGCCAGCACGCTCTTCATGATCCGGCGCATCTCCTTTGCGCCGGTGATCGCCAGCAGGTCGTCGGAG
This sequence comes from Shinella kummerowiae, assembly GCF_009827055.1. Lineage (GTDB taxonomy): Bacteria > Pseudomonadota > Alphaproteobacteria > Rhizobiales > Rhizobiaceae > Shinella > Shinella kummerowiae. Next base: position 162,384 of record NZ_WUMK01000001.1, on the reverse strand, counting down.
CACGACGACGGCTATTTCGACGAGGTTATCCGCTACGGCGTCATCGCCACGGTGTTCTGGGGCGTCGTCGGCTTTCTGGTCGGCGTCGTTGTCGCCGCGCAGCTTGCCTTCCCCGATCTCAATATCGAGCCATGGCTCAACTTCGGCCGTGTGCGGCCGCTGCATACCTCGGCGGTCATTTTCGCCTTCTGCGGCAATGCGCTGATCGCGACCTCGTTCTATGTCGTGCAGCGCACCTCGCGCGCCCGTCTTTTCGGCGGCAATCTCGGCTGGTTCGTGTTCTGGGGCTATCAGCTCTTCATCGTCATGGCCGCAACCGGCTATCTGCTCGGCATCACGCAGGGCAGGGAGTATGCCGAGCCGGAATGGTATGTCGATATCTGGCTGACCGTCGTGTGGGTCGCCTATCTGATCGCCTTCCTCGGCACGATCCTGACCCGCAAGGAACCGCACATCTATGTGGCCAACTGGTTCTTTCTCGCCTTCATCGTCACCGTCGCCATGCTGCATATCGTCAATAACCTGGCCGTCCCGGTCTCGTTCCTTGGTGTGAAGAGCTATTCGGCCTTCTCGGGCGTGCAGGACGCGTTGACCCAGTGGTGGTACGGCCATAATGCCGTCGGCTTCTTCCTGACGGCCGGCTTCCTCGGCATGATGTACTACTTCGTGCCCAAGCAGGTGAACCGGCCGGTCTATTCCTACCGCCTGTCGATCATCCACTTCTGGGCCCTGATCTTCATGTATATCTGGGCCGGCCCGCACCACCTGCACTATACGGCGCTGCCGGACTGGGCGCAGACGCTCGGCATGGTCTTCTCGATCATGCTCTGGATGCCCTCGTGGGGCGGCATGATCAACGGCCTGATGACGCTTCAGGGCGCCTGGGACAAGATCCGCACCGACCCGATCGTGCGCATGATGGTCATGGCCATCGCCTTCTACGGCATGGCGACCTTCGAAGGTCCGATGATGTCGATCAAGTCGGTCAACTCGCTCAGCCACTATACGGACTGGACGATCGGCCACGTGCATTCGGGTGCGCTCGGCTGGAACGGCCTGATCACCTTCGGCGCGGTCTACTTCCTCGTGCCGAAACTGTGGAACCGCGAGCGGCTCTACTCGATCCGCATGGTCAACTGGCACTTCTGGCTGGCGACCCTCGGCATCGTCATCTACGCGGCCGTCATGTGGGTCGCCGGCATCCAGCAGGGCCTGATGTGGCGCGAATACGACGAGCAGGGCTTCCTGGTCTACTCGTTCGCCGAAACGATCGCCGCCATGTTCCCCTACTACGTGCTGCGGGCCGTTGGCGGTGGGCTGTTCCTCTTGGGGGCGCTCATCATGGCCTACAACGTGACCATGACAATCCTCGGCTACCAGCGTGACGAGGCCCCGATCCCGGGTGCCACGCCTGCGCTCCAGCCGGCCGAATAGGAGGGGACACGATGTCCATTCTTGATAAACACGCCATCCTCGAACGCAACGCGACGCTTCTCCTCGTCGGCTCGCTGCTCGTCGTCTCCATCGGCGGCATCGTCGAGATCGCTCCGCTTTTCTACCTCGAAAACACCATCGAGAAGGTGGAGGGCGTACGGCCTTATTCGCCGCTGGAGCTTGCGGGCCGCGGCATCTACGTCCGCGAGGGCTGCTACACCTGTCATAGCCAGATGATCCGGCCGTTCCGCGACGAGGTGGAGCGCTACGGGCATTACTCGCTTGCCGCGGAATCGATGTACGATCATCCGTTCCAGTGGGGCTCGAAGCGCACGGGGCCGGACCTCGCCCGCGTCGGCGACCGATACTCGAACGAGTGGCACGTCCAGCACCTGATCGAGCCGCGCTCGGTCGTGCCGGAATCGGTGATGCCAAGCTATGCCTTCCTCAAGGAGACACCCATCGAGGTGAAGACCATCTCGATGCACCTGTCGGCCAACCGCGCCGTCGGCGTGCCCTATACGGACGAGATGCTGGAAAACGCCGTGGCCGACATGAAGGCGCAGGCCGACCCGAATGCCGACACGTCCGGCATCGAGGCCCGTTACCCGAAGGCCAAGCTTGGCGATTTCGACGGCAACCCGGCCAAGCTCACCGAAATGGATGCGCTCGTCGCCTATCTGCAGATGCTCGGCACGCTGGTGGACTTCTCCACCTATGACGACGCCGCCGGTTACCGCTGAGGAGGGGCCCATGGAAACCTATACCGCCATGCGCCACTTCGCCGACAGCTGGGCGCTTCTCGCCATGACGCTGTTCTTCCTGGCCGTCGTCGCCTTCGTCTTCCGCCCCGGCGCCCGCAAGGCCGCGGAACGGGCTGCTGAAATCCCTCTCAAGGAGGACTGATCATGGCCGAGAAACACATCGACGAAATCTCGGGCGTCGAAACCACCGGCCACGAATGGGACGGTATCCGCGAACTCAACAATCCGATGCCGCGCTGGTGGGTCTGGACGTTCTACGCCACGATCCTCTGGGCGATCGGCTACACGATCGCGTTTCCAGCCTGGCCGCTGATCTCCGATGCGACGACCGGCATGCTCGGCTGGTCGAGCCGCGCCAATATCGCGACCGAGCTTGCCAGCGCCAAGCAGGCACAGGCCGGGATGGTCGACCGCATCGCCAAGTCGTCGCTGCAGGAGATCATGGCCGATCCGCAGCTCTCGCAATTCGCCATTGCTGGCGGCGCCTCGGCCTTCAAGGTCAACTGCGCGCAATGCCATGGTTCGGGTGCCGCCGGCTTCGTCGGCTTCCCGAATCTCAACGACGACGACTGGGTCTGGGGTGGAACGGCGGATGACATCTACCAGACGATCGCCCACGGCATCCGCCATCCGGGTGACGACGAGACCCGCGTCTCCGAAATGCCCGCTTATGGCGACATTCTCCAGCCGGAGGAAATCAAGCAGGTCGCGGCCTTCGTCGTCAACCTGACGGGCACGCCGGCGGATGCCGGCATGGTCGAGCCCGGCAAGCAGATCTTTGCCGACAACTGCGCCGCCTGCCATGGCGAAGACGCCAGTGGCAACCGCGAGATGGGCGCCCCGAACCTTGCCGACGCCATCTGGCTGAAAGGCGAGGGGGAGGCTGCCATCGCCACGCAAATCAAGTCGCCGAAGCATGGTGTCATGCCTGCCTGGTTGCCGCGTCTCGGCGACCCTGCGGTCAAGCAGCTCGCCGTCTTCGTCCATTCGCTGGGCGGCGGCGAGTAAACACTGGACACTTTCAAGTAAGAAGGCCGCGGTCTCCGCGGCCTTTTTCATGCGACGACGGTGTTGCGGCCGGCCGATTTTGCCCGGTAGAGATTGCGATCGGAGGCCGCAAGCGCTTCCGCCGGGTCGAAGCGCGGCGCGCAGTGGAAGGCGCCGATGCTGATGCCGAGCGGGACACGGTGTCCTGTCGGAGAGAGCAGCTCGATGGCCCTCACAGCCTCGCGCACCGCCTGCGAATGGTCGAGCATGCGTTCGGGCGATGCACCGTGCAGGAAGATCGCGAACTCCTCGCCGCCGAGCCGGCCGACCAGATCACCTTCCGACGTCAGCGCTGAGAGGGTACTGCCCACACGTTCGAGAGCCTCGTCGCCTGTCGCATGTCCGAAGCGGTCGTTGACCGACTTGAAATGATCCACATCAAGGAACAGCAGTCCGCCACGCGCGCCGGCCTGGCTTGCGGACCCCAGCTCGGCGATGAATGTGGCGCGGTTAAGCAGGCCGGTCAGTGCATCCCGTCGCGCCTGGTGTTGTAGCCGGGTGTAGGCCTCCGTCAGCTCGTCCCGCGCCGCCGCGAGTGCTGCATTGGTCGAGCGCAGCTTCTCTCCACGATAGAAATGCACAAGCGAGGCCGGGATGGAGATGACGATGGGACAGACGATCGTCATGACGAGACCTGCGCCGGCAACCTGACCGCCCATCAGCGGCACGAAGGCGAAGCTGATGAGCAGCGACGCCAGCATGGAGAGCACGGCGACCGCCAGTGTCTTGCCGAGGATTTTGTACATGAAACGGCCCCGCGTTCGTTTGATCGCAGGCCTTGCCTATGAGCGTCTGATTGAAAAAGCCTGAATTCCTTCGCTAAAAGTCGTCAGGGCAATCACATTGACGTTGCGGAAGGTCGGTTACCGGTCGGACCAGACCGCAAGCTCGTAGCCATCTGGATCCGCGAACTGGAAACGTCGGCCGCCGGGGAAGGCGAAGATGGGTTTCATGATCGTTCCGCCCGCCTTTTCCACCCGGCCGAGCGCGTCTTCGAGATCGTCGGCAAAGAGGATGACAAGCGGTCCCCCCTTGGCCGAGACCGGCGCGAGCGTCGTGAAACCTCCAGTGAGGCGGCCATCCTGAAATTCGCAGTATTCAGGACCGTAGTCCGTGAACGTCCAGCCGAAGGCGCCGCCGTAGAAGGATTTGCTCCGGGTGATGTCGGTGACATTGAATTCGATATAGTCGATCTTGCGATCCGTGCCCTTGCCACTCATCGCGGGGTCTCCTTGTCTTCCATCAATCTTTTCAGCGCATCGAGATCGCGGGCGATATGCGCCGCATCCGCTTCGAAGGCCGCATCGTCCATACCCGGTTGGCGCAACAGCGTGAACATGACCTCCGCGCCATCGCCGTTTGGCACGACGCGCAGGGCATTGTCGACGACGATGCCGTTCGGTAGCGTTACCTTGTGGTCAATCACACCAAAATCGTTCGGCGGTGCGAAGCGCACACGCACATCGCCGATCGGCCCGCCATCGGCGACCCACTCCTCGCCGTCCCGCGTCAGGCCCGCGGCCAAGCCGGAGGCCCAGAGCGGCATCGCCTCCGGCCGGGCGGCAAAGGCGTAGACCGTGCGCCAGTCGCGCGCGATGGTTCGGTGGATGATGCGGGCGGGAACGGTGGTCATCGCTGTCTCCTCTGTCCGGAGAATAGAGGAAAAGGCGGGCAAATGTCGAACGAAAAGTGAACATATCATCGTTCGTTGCGTACGAAACCGATGCGCGTTCGACTGTGATGCGGCAACCCGCCACGCCGCCGTGTGCGCGAAACTTGACGTAGATCAACGATGGCGGCGGTTGTTAGCGTCATGGTGGCGGCACAACGACAGGTGCGGCCGAGTCCCATGCAAAAGAATACCACCACGATCTACACGTCCATCGAGCGCCATGAGGCGGAGCCCGTCAATTCGGCGAAGGTTCGCAAGCCGCTCTACGAAAAGCGCAAGAAGATCTTTCCAAAACGCGCGGAGGGTCGTTTCCGGCAGTTCAAATGGCTGGTCATGCTGGTGACGCTTGGCATCTACTACCTGACGCCATGGATCCGCTGGGACCGTGGACCGCATGCGCCCGACCAGGCGGTGCTTGTCGATCTTGCCGGCCGTCGCTTCTACTTCTTCTTCATCGAGATATGGCCGCAGGAATTCTTCTTCGTCGCGGGCCTGCTCGTCATGGCGGGGTTCGGGCTCTTCCTCGTCACATCAGCCGTCGGGCGTGCCTGGTGTGGCTATGCCTGTCCGCAGACCGTCTGGGTCGACCTGTTCCTCGTCGTCGAGCGGGCGATCGAGGGCGACCGCAATGCGCGCATCAAGCTCGATACGGGTCCGTGGACCTTCGACAAGGTGTGGAAGCGCGTCAGCAAACATACAATCTGGCTGGTGATTGCGGTTGCGACCGGCGGTGCCTGGATCTTCTATTTCGCCGATGCGCCGACACTGCTCGTCAGTTTCGCGACCTTGCAGGCCCCGCCCGTTGCCTACATCACCGTCGCGATCCTGACCGCGACCACCTACATTTTCGGCGGGCTGATGCGCGAGCAGGTCTGCACCTATATGTGCCCGTGGCCGCGCATCCAGGCGGCGATGCTAGATGAAAGCTCGCTTGTCGTCACCTACAATGATTGGCGTGGCGAGCCGCGCACCCGACACGCCAAGAAGGCGGCCGCCGCCGGCGAGAACGTCGGCGACTGCGTCGATTGCAATGCCTGCGTCGTCGTCTGTCCCATGGGCATCGATATCCGTGACGGCCAGCAGATGGAGTGCATCACCTGCGCGCTCTGCATCGATGCCTGCGACAATGTGATGGACAAGATCGGCAAGGAGCGCGGCCTCATCGCCTATGCCACCCTGTCGGACTATGCGGCCAACATGGCGCTCGCCACGGCGGGTGGTACGGTGCCGGTCGATCCCAAGCGCGTGCGTGATGCCGACGGCCGCTTCGACGGAAAAATCCGTCACTTCAACTGGCGCATCATCTTCCGCCCGCGCACGCTGCTCTATTTCGGTATCTGGTCGCTGGCCGGGCTGGTGCTGCTTTATGCACTGCTGTCGCGTGATCGGCTCGACCTGAACGTCATCCACGACCGCAATCCCCAGTTCGTCGTCGAATCCGACGGGTCGATCCGCAACGGCTATGCCGTGAAACTGCTCAACATGATCCCGGAGCCGCGTGTCATCACCGTATCGATCGAGGGCATGCCCGGCGCCACCATGAAGATCGCAGGTCATGCCGGTGCGGCCGGCCGTAGCATCGATGTGCCGGTCGATCCGGACAAGGTGACGGCGCTGCGCGTTTTCGTCACCCTGCCGAAGGACCATCTCGCGGAGGCGGCCGAAGGCTTCCGCATCGTCGCCGAGGACCGGCAGGGCCACGAGCGCGACACCTATTCCGCCAACTTCAACACGCCGGGAGCAAAGTGATGGTTATGCAAAACAGGCAGCAGGGTTTCGTCTTCACCGGCTGGCACATGCTCGGTATCATGGTGCTGTTTTTCGGCACCATCATCACTGTCAACATGATCATGGCGTGGAACGCCTCCAACAGCTGGAGCGGCCTTGTCGTGCAGAACACCTATGTCGCCAGTCAGCAATTCAATGGCAAGGTGGCCGAGGCCAAGGCGCATGCCGCGAGCGGCATCGAGGGTAGTCTCGTGATCGAGAACGGACGCATCGCCTATCGTGTCGTCGACGCCAAGGGCGCGCCGGTTGTCGCCACCGAGGTTGCTGCCACCTTCAAGCGTCCGGTCGATGAGCGCGAAGATTTCACGCTTGCGCTGGAGCCGGATGGGCCGGGGCTGTTCGTTGCCGAACGCGATGTTCCCGTCGGCCAGTGGATCGTTGATATCAGCACGAAACAGGACGGCGCGAAGGTGTTCCACCAGACCCTCCGGACCATTGTCGCGGGAGGGGCGAAATGAGCTGCTGCGCACCGGGCACGGAAGGCGCCGCCGAGGTGGCGCGTCTGGCGCACGCCTTGCCGTCGTCGGAAGAGTTGCTGCTTGCCAGCCGTTCGGTGGGCGAGGGGCTGCGGCAGAGCGAGCTGAGCGTGCCGGGCGTGCATTGCGGCGCCTGCATCACCGCTGTCGAGGGAGCGTTGAAAGCATTGCCGGCCGTGGTGCGTGCGCGCGTCAACCTGTCCACCCGCCGGGTCTCGGTGGTCTGGATGGAGGATATGGATGGCCTGCGCACCGATCCGCAGGCCTTTGCCGCCGCCATTCGCGCCACCGGCTACGATACGCATCTCTTCTCGCTCACGACGGAGGGGGACGACGCGCTGCGCAACCAGTTGATCCGCGCGGTCGCCGTTGCCGGTTTTGCCGCGACGAACATCATGCTGCTGTCGGTTTCTGTGTGGTCGGGTGCGGAGGCTGCGACCCGCGACCTGTTCCACTGGATCTCCGCCTTCATCGCCGGCCCGACGCTGATCTATGCCGGTCGTTTTTTCTACCAGTCGGCCTGGAATGCGCTGCGCCACGGCCGCACCAACATGGACGTGCCGATCGCGCTCGCCATCACGCTGTCCTACACGGTCTCGCTTTGGGAAACCCTGCACAGCGCCGAACATGTCTGGTTCGACGCGACGGTCAGCCTGCTCTTCTTCCTGTTGATCGGCCGCGCGCTGGACCATATCATGCGCGACCGCGCGCGCTCGGCGATAACCGGTCTTGCGCGTCTTTCCCCGCGCGGTGCGATGGTGGTGCGGCCGGATGGCACCCGCGACTATCGCCCGGTCGAGGAGATCGCGGTGGGCGAGCACCTCTCCATTTCCGCCGGCGAGCGCATTCCCGTCGATTGCCGCGTGCTTTCGGGCGCCAGCGACGTCGACCGCTCGATCGTCAACGGCGAGAGCGATCCGCTGGCGGCGGGGCCCGGCACCCAGCTGGAAGCGGGGGCGATGAACCTTACCGGTTCGCTGCTGGTGGAGGCTGTCGCCACCGCGCGCAATTCGTTCCTCTCGGAGGTCATCGGCCTCATGGAGGCCGCTGAAGGCGGCCGGGCGCGCTATCGCCGCATCGCCGACCGCGCCGCGCAGATCTATTCGCCGGTCGTGCATTTTCTGGCGCTCGTCTCCTTCCTCGGCTGGGGTTTTTATGATGGCGACTGGAAGCATGCCATGCTGGTTGCCATCGCGGTTCTGATCATCACCTGCCCCTGCGCGCTCGGCCTTGCCGTCCCGGTGGTGCAGGTGGTGGCCGCGGGGCGGCTTTTTGCCGGCGGCGTCATGGTGAAGGACGGTTCCGCCATGGAGCGCCTTGCCGAAATCGACACCGCTGTCTTCGACAAGACCGGCACGCTGACGCTCGGCAAGCCGCGCCTCGTAGACCGGGAGGCGGTGAACCGTTCCCATCTTGCCCTTGCCGCGGCGCTCGCCGCGCATTCACGGCATCCGCTCTCGATGGCGCTGGCGGCTGCCAATGCCGGCCCGATGCCCGTCATCGAAACGGTCGGCGAGATTGCCGGCGGCGGCCTCGAAGCCGCGACGTCGCAAGGTATGCTTCGTCTCGGCAGCCGTGCCTTCGCCTGCGGCAAAGCCGTGGTGGGCGAGGAGGCGCATGGGCTTTCCGAGGTGGTGTTGTGGCGTGACGGCGTGGTGCTTGAGACGTTCCGCTTCGAGGATGCGCTTCGCACCGGCGCGGCCGAGGCCATAACCGCCCTCAAGCGCGAGCGGATCGAGATGGCAATTCTCTCCGGCGACCGTGCGCCGGCCGTTTCGCGCGTTGCCGGCATGCTCGGTATCGGCCATTGGCGCGCTGCCCTGTCGCCGCGCGAAAAGACGGAGGAGGTTGCCGAGCGTACCGCGGCAGGGCGCCGCGTGCTTATGGTCGGCGACGGCATCAACGATGCGCCGGCGCTGGCCGCCGCCCATGTCTCGATTGCCCCCGCGACGGCGGCGGATGTCGGCCGGCAGGCGGCGGATTTCGTATTCCTGCATGAAAGTCTCGAAGCCATACCCTTCGCTTTCGAGACCGCGCGGCGCGCTGACCGGCTGATCCGGCAGAATTTCGCGCTCGCCGTCGGCTACAACGTCATCGCCGTGCCTGTCGCTATTCTCGGCCACGCGACGCCGCTGATCGCTGCCATTGCCATGTCCACGTCGTCGATCATCGTGGTGCTGAACTCGCTTCGCCTGCGCGGAGAACTGCCGGCCTTCGCGACGCGTGCGACGGACGAAGCCCGCCTGACGACACCTGTGGTACAAGCCGCATGAACACGCTGATATTTCTCATTCCCATTGCGCTCTTCCTTGGCGGATTGGGGCTTGCCGCCTTCCTGTGGTCGCTGAAGAGCGGCCAGTACGACGATGTCGAGGGGGCCGCCTGGCGTGTTCTCGATGATGGCGAGGACAAGCCCGGGCGGTAGCTTCGAGTGGTTCTAAAGTCGTACTTCAAGCAAACAATTGCTTGTCGTAAATCGATTTGAATGCCAAAACACCACGGCTGGAGCCGAGGCTCCAAACTCTCTTTTTGCGCGGCGTCTCCGGCATGGGTCCGGACAAATCCCACGCCGCGCCACCCTACGGAGGTATGAACGTGGCACAGGCGGAAATCGGGCTTATCGGTCTCGGTGTTATGGGATCGAATCTCGCGCTCAACATTGCCGAGAAGGGCAACAAGATCGCGGTCTTCAACCGCACGGTGGCGCGCACGAAGGAGTTCTACGAGGAAGCCGGCGCGCTCCAGGGCCAGATCGTGCCCTGCGAGACGATTGAGGAATTTGTCGCGGCCATCCGTCCGCCACGGCCGATTATCATCATGATCCAGGCGGGTGCTGCGGTCGACCAGCAGATGGAACTGCTGCGTCCGTATCTCGAGAAGAACGACATCATGATCGATGCCGGCAACGCGAACTTCCGCGATACGATGCGCCGCTTCGATGCGCTGCAGGATTCCGGCCTCACCTTCATCGGCATGGGCGTTTCCGGCGGTGAAGAGGGCGCGCGCCATGGCCCGTCCATCATGGTCGGCGGCAAGGAAGATAGCTGGAAGCGTGTCGAAAAAGTGCTGACCTCGATTGCCGCAAAGTACAAGGACGAGCCCTGCGTTGCCTGGCTCGGCGAAAACGGCGCCGGCCACTTCGTCAAGACCATCCACAATGGCATCGAGTATGCCGACATGCAGATGATCGCCGAAATCTACGGCATCCTGCGCGACGGTCTGAAGATGACCGCCCCCGAGATCGCCGACGTCTTTGCCGAGTGGAACAAGGGTCGCCTCGAATCCTATCTGATCGAGATTTCGGCAACGGTGCTGGCCGCCAAGGATCCGATCAGCGGCAACCCGATCGTCGACATGATCCTCGACAAGGCCGGCCAGAAGGGTACGGGCAAATGGTCTGCCATCGAAGCGCAGAATATGGGCGTGCCGGCGACCGGTATCGAGGCCGCCGTCGCCGCCCGCTCCATTTCGTCCTTCAAGACGGAGCGTGAAGCTGCCGAAAAGATCCTCGGCCTGCCGGATGTGCCGGCCCTCCAGGTGGCCGACAAGGCCGCCTTCATCAAGGATCTCGAAAGCGCGCTGCTCGCCGGCAAGATCGGCGCCTATGCGCAGGGCTTTGCCGTCATGTCGGCTGCCTCGAAGGAATATAACTGGAACCTGCCGATGCCGACGATCGCCAAGATCTGGCGCGCCGGCTGCATCATCCGTTCGCAGTTCCTCGACGAGATCACCAGCGCCTTCACCAAGGCACCGGATGCGGCAAACCTCATCGTCACACCGGCCTTCGCCACGATGGTGAAGGACACCGATGGCGCGCTGCGCCGCGTCGTCTCCACCGCAGCGCTTCATGGCCTGCCGGTTCCGGCACTCGCTTCGGCGCTCGGCTATTTCGACAGCTACCGCCGCGCCCGCGGCACGGCGAATGTCATCCAGGCCCAGCGTGACTTCTTCGGCGCCCATGGTTTTGACCGCGTCGATGGCGCGGATAGCCATCACGGCCCTTGGGGCAGCGGCCTCAACGCCTGAAAATAGCAAAGGCCCGGTCGTGAGACCGGGCCTTTTTCTTATCAGCGTTTCCAACAGTGTCAGGCGTAGTGGCCGCGAAGGTGAGGGCCGGCGACACCCTCCGATGCGGCAGCCGGGGCAAGTTCGACCGATGCCTTGGGTGGCGGCATTCTCGTGCCGATGGCAAAAAGCACGGCACTGCCGACGGCAAAGGCGGCAAAAAGCAGGAACATGCCGGGACCGCCGAACGCGCCAAGCATGAGGCCGCCAAGCGTCGGCCCGACGAAATTGCCGACGGTCGAGAAGGAATGCGCGCCGAAATAGCTGCCCCGGTTGCGGTCGTTCGCAATGCCGTCGACCAGCATGTATTCCGACGGCACGACGAGGATTTCCCCGATCGTGAAAATCGCCATCGAGAGCGCAAGGCTCCAGAGGCCGCTGGACGCCAGGAAGCCGAGTTCGCCGGCGAGAAACAGCAGACAACCGATCACCATTGCATTGCGCGCGCCGACACGCTCGATGAAGCGGCGTGCTAACGGGTTGCCCAGCAGGACGACGGCACCGTTGATGGAGACGATATAGGCGAAGATTTCCACGCCGCCGGAGATGTTGCCGGCGAGATAAGGCGCGAGCGTCGCCGACCACTGGCCATAGACGGCGACCAGCAGGGTGCCACCACCGACGAAGAAGGCCAGGCGAGGGTCGCGGACCGCGGTCTTGATGCTTTGCAGGATGGAGATCCTGGTCGCGGAGGCGGTTTCCTCATTACCCTGATGTACAGGGACTTTCAGCAGATACAGGGCAAGCGCAAACAGCGCGTAGACAACGCCCGCAATGACGAAAAGCATCGTCGACGCCGCACCCGCGGCGATGCCGATCAACGGACCGACGGCAAAGCCGAAATTGATCGCTGCATAACGCCAGGAGAAATATTTGAGGCGCATCGGCTCGGGGCAGACGTCGCTCATCAGGGCGCGTGAAACCGGCTCGTTGATTGCGACGGCGACGGCCGCGACGATCTGGGCAAGGCAGAAGGCGAGAACCGTTTCGGCAAATCCCATTCCTACCATGGCAAGCGCCATCGAAAGCAGGGTGAGCGTCAGGACGGTCTTGCGCCCGACCTTGTCGGACAGAGAGCCTGCGAACGGCGCGGCGATCGCCCCCACCAGAGGGCCGATCCCCAGAAGAACGCCGATCATGGCCGGCCCGAGGCCGAAGGATTGCTGCAGCTTGATGGCGAGGAACGACAGCGTCATCGCCCGCGCGACATTCACAAAGCCTGCTCCGGCGACGAGGAACAGCACATAATTCAATCTCTGCTTTTCGTGTTCCATCCCGGCCGCTCCGTTGCGTCTCGCCTGCTCGTCACGAACCGTCCGATTCATGCGATGGCACTGCGATGCCGCAAAAATGGGCAACCTGCAACGGCCACAAATCACCACGCCAGATGCGTCAGCGCTCGTCGACCGAGATCGGGTAACTCAGTGTCTGCAGGTCTTCCGGCGCAATGCCCTCGATGCGGGCGATGACGGCTTTCGCCAGTTCGCGGCCGGCAAGGCGGATGTCTTCGCGCATGGTCACGACCTCGGGCCGCAGCCATTGCAAGAGCATGTGCGATTCCTTGGAGACTAGGTCGATATCGTGGCCGAGCCTGCGACCGACGGCCTCGAGCGCCGCAACAATGGCGATGGCACCGGAGCCGCTGCCGGCGACGATGCCGTCGGGAGCGTCGGGTGTGCTGAAAAGCGCTTCGCTCGCCTTGCGGATATCGAGGAGGCTGGAATCGAGGTTGACCTGGCTGAACGGAACGGCCGTCGCGCCAAAATCGCGGATGCCCTTTTCGAAGCCCGCCTGCATGTGCAGATGGAAGGTCAGGTATGGCGGCGGCTGGAGCAGGGCGAGACGCTTGCGGCCGCGCTCGACGAGCTTGCGGACCCCCTCATAGGCGAACCGTTCGTTGTCGAAGTCATGGTAGGGGTGGATGAGCCCCATTTCCGTCCGTCCGTGGGTGGCGAAGGGAAAGTTGCGCTCCATCATCAGCGCGACACGCGGATCCTTGGGTTCCGTGCGCGAAATGATCACGCCATCGGCCGCCCCGGTTTCCAGGACGTAGCGCACGGGATCGAGGGCGTTGCCCTGCGTGCGATAGGGCGTCACCACGAGGTGATACTGCGTTGAGGCGAGGACTTCCGAAATGCCGACGACCATCGGGCTCGAGAGGCCCATGATCTCTTCCTCGAGGCTCAGGATCAGGCAGATGACGTTGGTCTTGCCGGTGCGCAGGCGCACGCCGGCGCGGTTGGGCTGGTAGCCGATCTGGCGGGCGACGAGGCGCACGCGCTCCTTCGTCTCGCTGCTGATGTCGGGGGCATCCTTGAGCGCGCGTGACACCGTGGTGATGCCGAGGCCGGTCATGAAGGCGATCGTCTTCAGCGTCGGCCGTTCGCTGCCCGGCGAAAGTGACGCTATCTGCCCCCCGCTTGTCTTCTTGCTCATCCCCTGCCTGCCACTCTTCCGTATTAGCGCCCGGTTATACATTTTTTGGCACCGGCCGCCACTCCTCACCTGCGATCCCTTAAATCTGTAACGATGCAGTTTCTTTGTCGAGAGGAAAATTGGGCGTTTTACGTGCGTTTGTGCGTGAAATCCGGCGTTGCACCGCAAAGTCGTAATTTGTGCGACAGCGAAATTTCTCTCGTTGGTTTTCTCGATTGCTTCAAAAATTATTGTATTAATACAATATTTTAGTCGTCTATTTGAAGGCCGCGATGCGGTGTGCTGCGTAGCCTTTAACGGCAGGAACGCGTTCGTCGTTGGGTGGGAATCAACATTTGTGCGTCGACCCTGTTGCGCGATTAAATCGATTGGGTTAGCTTTTTACTGCAACGTTTCAGTGAGGGAGGAGACTCATGAAAATTCGCTCTATGGCTGCTATCTTGGCAGCGACAGTGGTTCTGCCGTTCGCCGCAGCCAATGCGACCGATCTGGAAGTAACCCATTGGTGGACGTCCGGCGGGGAGGCCGCTGCGGTCGCCGAGCTGGCAAAGGCCTTCGACGCGACGGGCAGCAAATGGGTGGACGGCGCCATCGCCGGCTCCGGCGGCACGGCACGGCCGATCATGGTCAGCCGCATCACTGGCGGCGACCCGATGGCCGCCACGCAGTTCAACCACGGCCGTCAGGCCGAGGAGCTGGTCGAGGCCGGCCTGATGCGCGACCTGACCGATGTCGCGACGCGCGAAAACTGGAAGGACATCATCAAGCCGGCGAGCCTGCTCGATAGCTGCACGATCGACGGCAAGATCTACTGCGCCCCGGTCAATATTCACTCCTGGCAGTGGCTGTGGCTGTCCAACGGCGCCTTCGAGACGGCGGGCGTTGCTGTTCCGAAGAACTGGGATGAATTCGTTGCCGCCGCGCCAGCGCTCGAAAAGGCCGGCATCGTTCCGCTCGCCGTCGGTGGCCAGCCGTGGCAGGCCGCCGGGGCCTTCGACGTTCTGATGGTGGCGATTGCCGGCAAGGACGTCTATCAGAAGGTCTTTGGCGACAAGGACGAGGAGGTCGCTGCCGGTCCGGACATCGCAAGGGTCTTCAAGGCTGCCGACGATGCCCGCCGCATGTCCAAGGGCACGAATGTGCAGGATTGGAACCAGGCGACCAACATGGTCATCACCGGAAAGGCCGGCGGCCAGATCATGGGCGACTGGGCGCAGGGCGAATTCGCGCTCGCCGGCAAAGTTGCGGGCAAGGACTATACCTGCCTGCCGGGTCTCGGTGTGACCGAAGTCATCGCCACGGGCGGCGACGCATTCTATTTCCCGCTTCTCGAGGATGAGGAAAAGTCGAAAGCGCAGGAGGTGCTCGCCTCGACGCTCGTCAGTCCGGCGGTGCAGGTGGCTTTCAACCTGAAGAAGGGGTCTCTTCCGGTGCGCGGCGATGTCGATCTGGCTGCCGCCAACGACTGCATGAAGAAAGGCCTGGAAATCCTGGCCAAGGGCAATGTGATCCAGTGGGTCGACCAGCTGCTTTCGGCCGACAGCCAGAAGCAGAAGGAAGACCTGTTCTCCGAGTTCTTCGCCAACCCTTCGATGACGCCGGAAGACGCGCAGAAGCGTTTTGTCGATATCATCGCTTCGGCGGAGTGATCAGGACTGCGTGATGTCGGCTGGTGGTTCTGCCATCAGCCGATCCCCCTGATCGAGACCAAGGAGGAGTGACCCATGACGGGCCAGGCACACACCGGTCGCCCCAGCAAGCTGCTGCGCAATCTCAGTTCCAAGATCGCTTCCATTCCGATGATGCTCACCGCCGTCGTCATCTTTCTCGGCGGGACGATCTGGACGGTCGTCTATTCGTTCACCAATTCCAAACTGCTGCCGCGCGCAAAGTTCGTCGGTTTCGACCAGTACGAGCGGCTGTGGGATGCGCCGCGCTGGATCGTCTCGATCCAGAACCTTGCGATCTATGGCGCCTTCACGCTGGTGTTCAGCCTGGTGATCGGCTTCCTGCTGGCCGCGCTGATGGACCAGAAGATCCGCTTCGAGAACACGTTTCGCACGATCTTCCTCTATCCCTTCGCGCTGTCCTTCATCGTCACCGGCCTCGTCTGGCAGTGGATTCTCAATCCGGAGTTCGGCGTCCAGTCGGTGGTGCGCTCGCTCGGCTGGACGAGCTTCACCTTCGATCCGCTCTACAATGCCGACATCGTCATTTACGGCGTGCTGATCGCCGGGCTCTGGCAGGGCACGGGTCTCGTCATGTGCCTGCTGCTCGCGGGGTTGCGCGGTATCGACGAGGACATCTGGAAGGCGTCCCGCGTCGACGGGATCCCGATGTGGAAGACCTATCTCTTCATCGTCATTCCCATGATGCGCCCGGTCTTCATCACGACGCTGGTCATCATCGCGAGCGGCATCGTCAAGGTCTACGATCTCGTGGTGGCGCAGACCAGCGGCGGGCCGGGGATCGCCTCCGAAGTGCCGGCAAAATACGTCTATGACTACATGTTCCAGGCGCAGAATCTGGGGCAGGGCTTTGCCGCCTCCACCATGATGCTCGTCACCGTCGCCATCATCATCGTGCCCTGGGCCTATCTCGAATTCGGAGGACGCAAGCGTGTCTGATACCGTCGCCCTCAACCCAGGCCCAGCACTCGCCGCCGCCACCAGGGCAGGCGTCGAACCACGCGGCGCCAAACCCCGTCGCGCGCTCTCCGGCCGCAACATCATGCTCTACGGCACGCTTGCCGTGGCAGCGCTCTACTACCTGCTGCCGCTTTATGTGATGGTCGTCACGTCCATGAAGGGCATGCCGGAAATCCGTCTCGGCAACATTTTCTCTCCGCCGCTGGAAGTAACCTTCGAGCCTTGGGTGAAGGCGTGGGCGCAGGCCTGCACGGGCCTCAACTGCGACGGTCTTTCGCGCGGCTTCTGGAATTCGGTGCGCATCACCGTTCCCTCGACGCTGATCTCGATCCTCGTCGCCTCGGTCAACGGCTATGCGCTGGCCAACTGGAAGTTCAAGGGCGCCGACCTGTTCTTCACCATCCTCATCGTCGGTGCCTTCATTCCCTATCAGGTGATGATCTACCCGATCGTCATCGTGCTGCGCGAAATGGGCATCTACGGCACGCTGACCGGCCTCGTCATCGTGCACACCATCTTTGGCATGCCGATCCTGACGCTGCTGTTCCGCAACTACTTCTCGTCGTTGCCAGAAGAACTGTTCAAGGCGGCGCGCATCGATGGCGCCGGGTTCTGGCAAATCTACTTCCGCATCATGCTGCCGATGTCGCTGCCGATCTTCGTCGTGGCGATGATCCTGCAGATCACCGGCATCTGGAACGATTTCCTGTTCGGCGTCGTGTTCACGCGGCCGGAATATTACCCGATGACGGTGCAGCTCAACAACATCGTCAACTCCGTTCAGGGGGTGAAGGAATACAACGTCAACATGGCCGCGACCCTGCTCACCGGTGCGGTTCCGCTCATCGTCTATTTCGTGTCGGGACGGCTGTTCGTCCGCGGCATCGCCGCCGGCGCAGTCAAGGGTTAAGCCATGCAGAACTCCGTATCCATCAGGGACCTGTCTTTGAGTTTCGGCGCGGTCAACGTGCTGGAAAACCTCAATCTCGATATCGGCAATGGTGAATTCCTCGTGCTGCTCGGTTCGTCCGGCTGCGGGAAGTCGACGCTGCTCAACTGCATCGCCGGCCTCTTGGAGCCGACCGGTGGGCAAATCTTCATCAAGGACAAGAACGTCACCTGGGAGGAGCCCAAGGACCGCGGCATCGGCATGGTGTTCCAGTCCTATGCGCTCTATCCGCAGATGACGGTGGAGAAGAACCTGTCGTTCGGCCTGCAGGTCGCCAAGATGCCGAAGCCGGAGATCGAGAAGCGCATCCAGCGGGCCGCCGAAATTTTGCAGATCGGCCCGCTCCTGAAGCGCAAGCCTTCGGAGCTTTCCGGCGGCCAGCGCCAGCGTGTGGCGATCGGCCGGGCACTGGTGCGCGATGTGGACGTCTTCCTGTTCGACGAACCGCTTTCCAACCTCGATGCCAAGCTGCGCTCGGAGTTGCGCGTGGAAATCAAGCGGCTGCACCAATCGCTGAAGAACACGATGATCTATGTCACCCACGACCAGATCGAGGCACTGACGCTCGCCGATCGCATCGCCATCATGAAGAGCGGTGTCATCCAGCAGCTTGCCGATCCGAACACGATCTACAATGCGCCGAAGAACATGTTCGTCGCGGGCTTCATAGGCTCGCCGTCCATGACCTTCCTGCGCGGAGAAATCGTCGAGAAGGACGGCAAGCCAGTCTTCCATACGAACGGCGTGGATTTCTCGCTCGACGGCTACAGCGCTGCCGAACCGCTGCAGGCCGGCCGCAAGGTCGTGCTGGGTGTCCGGCCGGAACATGTGAAGGTCAATGAGGACAGTGCCGGGGCGGAGGCACATCAGGCCACGGTCGACATCGAGGAGCCGATGGGTGCCGACAACCTGCTCTGGTTGAAACATGCCGGCCACAGCATGTCCGTTCGTGTCGCTGGCGCGCGGCGTTTCGCGCCGGGCACGGCGGTGCGGCTCTCCTTCGATATGGGCCTGGCGTCGCTGTTCGATGCGGGCACGGAAGAGCGGATCTAGAGCCCGCTGCTCCTCATCCGGCCAGCCGGCCACCGTCTCCCCATAGGCAGGTGAGGGGCACTTTGCCCCGCCCACGAATGTCAGAGATACCGTCATGACCAAGACATCCACCATCACCGCCATAGACCTTTCCGGCACCTGGCAGCTTGCCAGCGTCGATGCCACCCATGCGGCGCCGATGCGCGTGCCGGGCGACGTGCACAGCGCGCTGCTTGCAGCCGGCCTCATCCCTGATCCCTATACCGGCCGCAACGAGCGGGACGTGCAGTGGGTGGCAGAGAAGGAATGGGCGCTCGAGCGCACCTTTGACGTCTCGCCGGGCATGCTGGAGGGCGACTGGTATCTCGATATCGGCAGCATCGACACCGTCGCTTCCGTCTATGTGAACGGTGTGCTGGTGCTCGATACCGACAATTGCTTCCGGCGCTATCGGCCTGATGTCACCGATGCGCTCAAGATTGGCGAGAACACGCTGAAGGTGCTGATCCATTCGAGCATCGCAGCCGGCGCCGCGCGCCAGGCGGATCAGCCTTTCTTCATTCCGTGGTCGACGGGCAATTCGCCGATCCCGAACGGCAACATGCTGCGCAAGCCGCAATGCCATTTCGGCTGGGACTGGAACATCGCGATTGCGCCGCTCGGCATCTACGGCGAGATCGTCCTGCGCAAGCTCGAGGCCGCGCGCATCGAGCATGTCACAACGCGGCAGTTCCATCATGCCGACGGGGCCGTCGATCTTTACGTCACCGCCACCCTCCACGCCGAGGCGCCGGGTATCCTGCCGGTGCATTTTGCCCTCGGCGAGGAGCGGGTGCGGCTCGATATCGGTGTCAGTGCCGGCGAGACGCTGCTGACACACATGTTCCGCATCGAGAAGCCGGCATTGTGGTGGCCGGCGGGGCATGGCGAGCAGACGATCTATGCCGCGCGCGTCGAGACGCCGACGGAGAGCGTGGTGCGCCGCATCGGCCTGCGCCAGGTCGAACTTTTGATCGACAAGGACGAGCCGGGCAGCCGCTTTGCGCTCAAGGTCAACGGCCGCGAAATCTTCTGCCGTGGTGCTAACTGGATTCCGGCCGACGCGCTGCCGTCGCGCATCAATCCCGTCGCGGTGCGCGATCTCCTGCAATCGGCCGTCGATGCCAACATGAACATGCTGCGCGTCTGGGGCGGCGGTTTCTACGAGCCGGACTGGTTCTACGATCTCTGCGACGAGCTCGGCCTGATGGTCTGGCAGGACTTCATGTTCGCCTGCAACCTCTATCCCTCGACCGTCGATTTCCTCGACAACGTGGCCGCCGAGGTGGACTATCAGGTCAAGCGCCTCGCCTCGCATCCCTCGATCGTTCTGTGGTGCGGTGACAATGAACTGGTCGGCGCGCTGACCTGGTTCGATGCCAGCCGAGAGAACCGCGACCGCTACCTCGTTTCCTACGACCGCCTCAACCGCACCATCGAAGTGGCGATGAAAAAGGCCGCGCCCGGCGCGATCTGGTGGCCGTCGAGCCCGGCTTCCGGCTATCTCGATTTCGGCGACGCCTGGCATGCCGACGGTTCCGGCGACATGCATTACTGGTCCGTCTGGCACGAGAACAAATCCTTCGACAATTACCGCACCGTGCGCCCGCGCTTTTGCTCGGAATTCGGCTTCCAGTCCTACACCTCCATGCCGGTCATGAAGACCTTCGCGGACACGAAGGACATGAACATCGCCTCGCCGGTGATGGAGAGCCACCAGAAGAATGCCGGCGGCAACGAGCGTATCGCCGGCACGATGTTCCGCTATTTCCGCTTCCCCAAGGATTTTGCGAGCTTCGTCTATCTGAGCCAGATCCAGCAGGGGCTGGCCATCCGCAGTGCCGTCGAATACTGGCGCTCGCTCAAACCCCATTGCATGGGCACGCTCTACTGGCAGCTCAACGACACCTGGCCGGTTGCCTCCTGGTCGAGCCTCGACTACGGCGGCAGCTGGAAGGCCATGCACTATATGGTGCGCCGCTTCTTCCAGCCTGTCGCCGTCGCCGCTATCCCGTCGAAGGACGGCGAGACCATCGGCTTCTCCGTCGTCAACGACACGGCGGAAACGGTGACGGTGAAGCTCGACACCTGGCTCGTTTCGCTTGCCGGCGAGCGTCAGCCCTATCGCGGCACGGAAGGCCGGTGCGGGCCGGACAAGGCGGAGATGCTGTTCTCGGTCTTCGCCGCGGACCTCCCGGAAGACATGTTGCTTTTCTGGTCCTTCGAAGCGTCGAACGGCATGAAAGGCGAGGGGCACCATGTCGCGGTCAACTACAAGGCGCTGGATCTCGAAGCCTCGGGTCTGACGCTCGACGTCGCGCCGCGCGACGACGGCACCTTTGCCGTCACGGCCTCCGCGGCCAGGCTTGCGCTGCACGTGATGCTTGAAGCGGACGTTGCCGGCCGGTGGTCGGACAATGCCTTCGATCTGACCGCCGGCGACCGGAAGACCGTGATCTTCACGCCTGCAGAAAGCGGCGCGGTGCCCGAATTCCATTGGCTCGATCTTCATTCCTGCCAGACGTCCCCAGACTTATGCACTTCCCAAGACTGATACGAGGAGACATTCATGCAGACCGTCAGCTTCCAGCTTTACAGCGCCCGCAATTTCCAGCCCTTCGCCGAAGTGTTCCGCATCCTTGCCGATGCCGGCTACAAACAGGTTGAGGGTTATGGCGCGCTCTATGCTTCGCTCGACGATGCGGCCATCCAGCAAGTGAAGGCCGATCTCGATAAAAACGGCCTCAGCATGCCGACCGCCCATTTCGGCCTCGACATGCTGGAGGCGGAGCCGGAGCGCGTGCTGGAAATTTGCCGTACGCTCGGCATTGAGGCGGTCTATTGCCCCTATCTCCTGCCGGAGCAACGCCCGACGGATGCCGCCGGCTGGCATGCCTTCGGCGAGCGCCTGCAGAAGGCCGGCGCGCCGATCCGCAAGGCGGGCCTGACCTTCGGTTGGCACAACCATGATTTCGAGTTCTTCGCGTTGCCGGACGGTTCGGTTCCGCAGGATCATATCTTTGCCGGCGGGCCGGATCTGACCTGGGAAGCGGATATCGCCTGGATCATCCGCGGCGGGGCCGATCCTTTCGCCTGGATCCAGAAATACGGCAACCGCATCACCGCCGTGCACGTCAAGGACATCGCGCCGGAGGGTGAGAATACGGACGAGGACGGCTGGGCGGATGTCGGCCACGGCACGGTTGCCTGGGGCGATCTCGCCAAGGCGCTCGCCGGTACGCCGGCCAAACACTTCATCGTCGAGCATGACAATCCCAAGGACATCACCCGTCTTGCCACGCGCTCGATCAAGACCATCAAGGCATTCTGAGGACTGACCATCATGAGCAAGGAATACGGAGTCGGCATCATCGGCTGCGGCAACATTTCGGGCGCTTACTTCAAGCTGATCCCGATGTTCAGGAACCTGAAGCTTGTCGCCTGCGCCGATATCAACGCTGCCGCGTCCAGGGCGCGTTCGGAAGAGTTCGGCGTGGAGGCGCAGGCAATCGACGCGCTGCTCGCCAATCCGGCGGTCGACGTCATCGTCAACCTGACGGTGCCGGAGGCGCATTACCCCGTCTCGAAAGCGGCGCTGGAGGCGGGAAAACACGTCTATTCGGAAAAGCCCTTCGTTCTCTCCATCGAACAGGGCGAGGACCTGCGCCGCATCGCCGACGCCAAGGGCCTCAAAGTCGGTTCGGCACCTGATACCTATCTCGGCGGCTCGCACCAGTTCGCGCGCCACATCATCGACAGCGGGCAGGTCGGCAAGATCATGTCGGGCACGGCGCATGTGCTCTCGCCCGGCATGGAGAGCTGGCATCCGAACCCGGATTTCTTCTTCGCCCCAGGTGGCGGGCCGATCCTCGATCTCGGTCCCTACTACGTCAACAATCTGGTCAATCTCGTCGGTCCCGTGAAGCGCGTGGTGGCGCTCGCCAACCGGGCGCGCGAGGAGCGTGTCATCGGCAACGGTCCGCGCCTTGGCGAAAAGGTGCCGGTGATCGTCGCGACCAACATCCACGCCATCTTGGAATTCGAGAGCGGCGCGCAGATCGCGCTGATGGCGAGTTGGGACGTCTGGGCGCACCGCCACCAGAACATGGAGCTCTACGGTACCGACGGCGCCGTCTTCGTGCCCGACCCGAACTTCTTCGGCGGCAAGGTGGAAGTGGCCGGCAACGACCGCGAGTCGAAGGAGGTGAACGTCTGGGATCATCCGTTGACCGCCCAGAACTACCAGTTCGATTGGGGCACACAGGCCAACTATCGCGGCATCGGCCTGGCCGACATGATGGAGGCGGTGACGACCGGCCGCGACTATCGCTGCTCGCTCGACCGCTCGCTGCACACGATCGATGTTCTGACGGCGATCCTGCGCTCGGCGGACGAGGGGCGGGCCATCGATATCGTGACGACCTGCACCCAGCCGGAAGCGCTCGGCATAGAGGAGGCGCGGGCGTTGCTGCGGTAGGCGATATATCGGGGATACCCCCCTCTGCCCTGTCGGGCATCTCCCCCACAAGGGGGGAGACCGGCAAGAGGCGGGATCATCGCTTAAATTTCAGCGTCGAAGAGAGGCACAACGTCACCCCATCCAATCTCCCCCCTTGTGGGGGAGATGCCCGGCAGGGCAGAGGGGGGTGCCTTGTCCGTGCGGTCCGCGTTGGAGTAAGCAGGTAGTCCGATTCAGACAAAGGAACATGCTCATGGCCTGGCAGCCGGCGGACAACCGTTACGACAAGATGATCTACAACCGCCTCGGACGCTCCGGCCTGAAGCTGCCGGCGGTGTCGCTCGGCCTGTGGCACAATTTCGGCGACGACACGCCGCATGACCGCAAGGTCGACATGTGCCGCACCGCCTTCGACCTCGGCATCACCCATTTCGACCTCGCCAACAATTACGGCCCGCCGGCAGGCAGCGCCGAAATTGCCTTCGGCGAAATCCTGCGCACCGATTTCAAGCCCCTGCGCGACGAGCTGATCATCTCCTCCAAGGCCGGCTATGACATGTGGCCGGGTCCCTACGGCGAGTGGGGCAGTCGCAAGTACCTGATCGCCTCCTGCGACCAGAGCCTGAAGCGCATGGGTCTCGACTATGTCGATATCTTCTATTCGCACCGCTTCGATCCGGATACGCCGCTGGAAGAGACCTGCGGCGCGCTCGATCACATCGTGCGCTCCGGCCGCGCGCTCTATGTCGGCATTTCCTCCTACAATTCGCAGCGCACCCGCGAGGCCGCGGCGATCCTGAAGGACCTCGGCACGCCCTGCATCATCCACCAGCCGAGCTATTCCATGCTCAACCGCTGGATCGAGGAGGACGGTCTCGTCGATACACTCGAGGAACTCGGCATCGGCTCCATCGTCTTCACGCCGCTGGCGCAGGGCCTGCTGACGGCGAAATATCTCGGTGGCATTCCGAGCGACAGCCGCGCGGCGCTGAACCACTTCCTGAAGTCTGAGTCCATCCGCCCGGAAATCCTCGACAATATCCGCAAGCTCAACGGGATCGCCGAGAAGCGCGGCCAGACGCTGGCGCAGATGGCGATTGCCTGGGTGCTGCGCGGCGGGCGTATCACCTCCGCACTGATCGGCGCCAGCCGCTCGTCGCAGATCGTCGATTGCGTCAAGGCATTGGACAATCTCGAATTTTCGGCCGCCGAGCTCGCCGAGATCGAGACCTATTCCAACGGCGCTGACGTCAATCTCTGGAAGAGCTCCGCGGAAATCGACTAATAGGTCCGGCCGCCCGGCAAAACCGGGCGGCTTATTTCGACTATGATCTGACGTACGTACATCATTTGGGAGGAAACGATGATCCGCAACCCGATCTTGCCGGGCTTCAACCCGGACCCCTCGATCTGCCGCGTAGGGGAGGACTACTACATCGCGACCTCCACCTTCGAATGGTATCCGGGCGTGCAGATCCATCATTCGCGCGATCTGGTGAACTGGACGCTCGTCAGGCGACCGCTGGAGCGGAAAAGTCAGCTCGACATGCGCGGCAATCCCGACAGCTGCGGCGTCTGGGCACCGTGCCTGTCCTATGCCGACGGGCTGTTCTGGCTGGTCTATACCGACGTCAAACGCTTCGACGGCAACTTCAAGGATGCGCACAACTATATCGTCACCGCCGCGTCGGTGGAGGGCGAGTGGTCGGACCCGGTCTACGTCAATTCCTCGGGCTTCGATCCGTCGCTCTTCCATGACGCGGACGGTCGAAAATGGTTCGTCAACATGCAGTGGAACCATCGCCCGGAAAACCATACGGGTGCTGCGCACAATGCCTTCGACGGCATTCTGCTTCAGGAATGGGACGCTGCGACACGGCAGCTGGTCGGGCCGGTGACGAACATCTTCTCCGGCAGCCGGCAGGGCCTGGTGGAGGCG
The DNA here is from genome assembly GCF_009827055.1 of Shinella kummerowiae. GTDB lineage: Bacteria > Pseudomonadota > Alphaproteobacteria > Rhizobiales > Rhizobiaceae > Shinella > Shinella kummerowiae. Next base: position 137,636 of record NZ_WUMK01000001.1, on the reverse strand, counting down.
CCGCATCTCTTCCGGCGCAACGGCTGGTACTATCTCACGACGGCGGAAGGCGGCACGGGCTATGACCATACCGTGACAATGGCGCGCTCCAGAACGATCGTTGGTCCCTATGAGACGCATCCGGATATCTATCTGATCACCGTCAAGGACCATCCCGAGGCGCCGCTCCAACGGGCAGGGCATGGGCAGTATGTCGAGACACCGGATGGGGAGGCCTATCATACGCATCTCTGCGGCCGGCCGCTGGCGCCCTTGCGTCGCTGCACACTGGGGCGCGAGACGGCGCTGCAGAAATGCGTCTGGCGCGAGGATGATTGGCTCTACCTGGAGCATGGGGCGCCGGTGCCGGTCGTTGAGGTGCCGGCGCCGAGGGAAGCTGTGGCCATCCAGAAGCCGGAAAGCGTTTCCTACGATTTCTCGCAACGGGAATTGCCTGCGGATTTCCAGTGGCTGCGAACGCCGGAGCCGGAGCGGATCTTTTCGCTCTCCGCCCGGCCCGGTCACCTGCGGCTCTTCGGGCGTGAAAGCATCGGCAGCTGGTTCGAGCAGGCGCTGGTGGCGCGGCGGCAGGAGCATCATGACTTTCGCGCCGAAACGCTGATCGAGGCGGTGCCGGATGTCTACCAGCAGGTCGCCGGGCTGACGCACTACTACAACCGGTACAAGTTCCACGCGCTCGGCCTGACGATGCACGAGACGCTCGGCCGTGTGCTGACCATCCTGTCCTGCCCCGGCGACTATCCGAACGGCAGCCTGACCTTTCCGGTCGGCAGCGGCGTGGCGGTTGGCGACTGCGCTCTGGAACTGGCGGGCGAGGTGCGCGGCAACGACCTCCAGTTCTTCTGGCGTCCGGCCGGAGCGGAGGTGTGGGCGGCGATTGGCCCGGTGCTCGATGCCGGCGTCGTTTCCGATGAGGGCGGGCGGGGAGAGCACGGCTCCTTCACCGGTGCCTTCATCGGTCTGTTCGCCTTCGACATCACCGGGCGGGCGATGCCTGCGGATTTCGAGCGATTCAGCTACACACCTCTCTCCTGATCAGCTTGCCTCGCGGATCCAGAGCGGGAAGGGGTCCGGCAGGTTCGACCAGCGTGCCGGTTCGAAGGCATCGGCATCGACGAGGCAGGCGTCGAGCCGGCGGCGGATATCGGCTTCATCCATCGGGTCCGCACCGATGAAGACGAGTTCCTGCCGCCGGTCACCCCAGACGGGATCGGAATAGCGGGCAATGGCGTCGAGTGCAGCCTTGTCCTGCGGCCAGTGCTGGCGTGGCACGGATGCCCACCACAGGCCGAGCCGGCCGCTCCGGACGAGCGCGCCCGCCTGGCTCATCTCGCCGACATGGTGCGGCCGGGTGGCCAACCAGAAGAAGCCCTTGGCCCTGATGACGCCCGGCCAGCTTTCATCGAAGAAGGCCTTGAGGCGGGCGGGGTGGAAGGGTTTCTGTGCCCGATAGACAAAGGAGCGGATGCCGTATTCCTCGGTTTCCGGCACATGGTCCTTGAAGCCGTAAAGCTCCTTGAACCATAGCGGATGCTGGCTCGCCTTCTCGAAATCGAAACGACCGGTGCCGAGGATGTCGGTCAGCGCGACGCGGCCGAAGTCGGTCTCGATAATATGTGCCGAGGCATTGAGGCCACCGACGATCTGGCGGGCGGCAATGAGGTCTTCGATGGGCGCCATGCCCGCCTTGTTGAGCACGACCACATCGGCGAACTCGATCTGCTCGACCAGCAATTCCACCAGTGTGCGCGTATCGCCTTCACCGGCCGTCGTGCCGCGCTCGGCCAGAAAGTCCTGGGAGCCATAGTCCTTCAGAAGGTTCACGGCGTCGACCACCGTCACCATCGTGTCGAGCCGGGCAACGTCGGACAGGCTCCAGCCGGCCTCGTCGCGGAAATCGAAGGTCGTGGCGACGGGTAGCGGTTCCGAAATGCCGCTGGATTCGATCAGCAGGTAGTCGAAACGTCCCATCTCCGCGAGGCGGCGGACTTCGGCGAGCAGGTCGTCGCGCAGCGTGCAACAGATGCAGCCGTTCGTCATCTCGACAAGCTGTTCGTCCGTGCGGGACAGGTCCGCGCCGCCATCGCGGATGAGGGCGGCATCGATGTTGACCTCGCTCATGTCGTTGACGATGACGGCCACGCGCAGGCCGCTGCGATTGTTCAGCACATGATTGAGCAGCGTCGTTTTGCCGGCGCCGAGGAAGCCGGAGAGCACGGTGACGGGGAGGCGGTTATCCATGCGAATTGCCTTTTATGTTATGATATTACAATGCATTTGCTGAAAAAGGCGGGATGACCCCGCCTCGTTCCTTGCGACGTTGTTCGCCCTTGCGGCTTCAAGCCGGAATGCCGCCGCTCAGCTTGGCTGGCCGAGGCAATCGCGCAGCGACGTAGCGATGCTCTTCATCAAGGTGAAGTAGAGGTCCGGGCCGGGCTCCAGCGTGGCGGCTTCCGGGTCGAGCGTGCCGGATTTGGCCGGGGTACCCTCGATCACCACATTCACCAGCTTCGGTTCGAACTGCGGTTCGGCGAAGACGCAGGTTGCGCCAAGCGTCTTCACCTTGTCGCGGATCTGCGTCAGGCGCTCGGCGCCGGGCAGGGTTTCCGGGCTGACGGTGATCGAGCCGGCGGCTTGCACGCCGTAGTGATGTTCAAAGTACTGATAGGCGTCGTGGAAGACGATGAAGGGCTTTTCCTTCACCGGTGCAATGGTTTCGGCGATTTCCTTGTCGAGAGCGGCGAGCTTGTCGTTCAGCGTGGCAAGGTTTTTGTTGTAGGTCTCCGCATTGGCCGGGTCCTTTTCCGCCAGCACCTTCGCGACCTCCGTGGCGATGGCGCGCGCATTGTCGGGGCTCAGCCAGAGATGCATGTCGAACTCGCCGTGTTCATGCCCCTCATGGCCGGCTTCTTCGCCGGCATGTTCGTGGCCCTCTTCGGCCTTCTTGGCGTGATCGTGACCGTCCTCCTCATGGGAGTGGCCTTCGTGAGCCTCTTCACCCTCGTGGCTATGCGCCTCGAATGGGCCACCTTCGCGGAACTGCAGCTTTTCGAGGCCGGGCGCGTCTTCGAGTTCGACGACGGTTGCCTTGCCGCCCAACGATTCCAGCGGCTTTGCCAGGAAGGCTTCCAGCCCGTGGCCGACCCAGAAGACGACGTCCGCATCCTGCAGGGCTGCGGCATTCGACGGCTTGAGGGAGTAGGTATGCGGCGAGGCTGCGCCCTCGACGATCAGGCCGGGTTCGCCGACACCCTGCATGATCGTGGAAACGAGCGAGTGGATCGGCTTGATCGACACCACCACGCTTGGGGTTTCGGCCCGCGCGATTGAGGCGCCGGCGGCTAGGATGGCGGTGGAGAGGAGGAGGGTGCGTACAGCCTTTTGCATCAAAAACTCCGTCTTGAATGTGAATGTAATGTTATTACATCAATTGCGTTATGCTATAACGTGTGCCATATCCGGTGGCAACAGGCTTTTTGGAAAAATGATGCTGCAAACCCCGACCAAGACCGTCCAGCCGCTCGTTTCGCTTGCGGGTGTTGGTGTGCGCCGCCAGGGCCGCTGGCTCGTGCGCGGTGTTGAATTTTCGATCGCGCCGGGCGAGATCGTCACGCTGATCGGCCCGAACGGCTCGGGCAAGTCGACGACTGCGAAAGCGGCGATCGGCGTGCTGAAGGCGGATGAGGGCACGGTGGAGCGCAAGGCCGGCCTGAAGGTCGGTTATGTGCCGCAGAAACTCGCCGTCGACTGGACTATGCCGCTCACCGTCGATCGACTGATGACGCTGACCTCGCCGCTGAAGGGCGCCGAGATCGACGCGGCATTGGAGGCGACGGGTATCCGCCATCTCGCGCGCGCCGAGGTGCAGCATCTTTCCGGCGGTGAATTCCAGCGCGCGCTGCTCGCCCGTGCCATTGCCCGCAAGCCGGATTTGCTGGTGCTCGACGAACCGGTGCAGGGCGTCGATTTTTCCGGTGAGATCGCGCTCTACGATCTCATCAAGACCATCCGCAACACGACAGGCTGCGGCATCCTTTTGATCTCGCACGATCTGCATGTCGTGATGGCCGAGACGGATACCGTGATCTGCCTCAACGGCCATGTCTGTTGCCGTGGCACGCCGGAAATCGTGAGCCAGAGCCCGGAATATCTGAAGCTTTTTGGCGCACGGGCCGGCCAGACGCTCGCCTTCTACAACCACAATCACGACCATACGCACCTGCCGGACGGCCGCGTGCAGCATGCCGACGGTTCGATCACCGACGATTGCCGCCCGGACGACGGTCATCACGTCGAAATCCTGCCGACCGGCGGAAAGGCGGGGCCGATGCGCATCGTGCACACGCACGGGCCAAACTGCGGCTGCGACCATGATCACAGCGCGGCGCCGGTAGGCAGTAAAGGGGAGCGGCGCGATGCTTGACGATTTCTTCATGCGTGCGCTCGTCGCCGGCGTGGGGCTCGCCATCACCGCCGGGCCGCTCGGCTGCTTTGTCGTCTGGCGGCGTATGGCCTATTTCGGTGATACGATGGCCCATTCGGCGCTGCTTGGCGTGGCGCTGTCGCTGCTGATGGATTTCAATCTCCTGCTCAGCGTCTTCATCGTCGCTGCGGCCATTTCTATGCTGCTTCTGGTGCTGCAAAAGCGTGGCACGCTGTCCACCGACGCTCTGCTCGGCATTCTCTCGCATGCCACGCTGGCGATCGGGCTCGTCCTGGTGTCGTTCATGACCTGGGTGCGCATCGACCTCGTCGGCTTTCTGTTCGGCGATATTCTCGCCGTCTCGCGTGCCGATGTCGATCTCGTCTGGGGCGGCGGCATTCTCGTCACCTTCGCCATCGTCTGGATGTGGCGCCCTCTCATCGCCTCCACCGTCAACCCGGAACTGGCGGAGGCCGAAGGCCTGCAGCCGGAAAGGGCGCGGCTGGCCTTCATGCTGCTGATGGCGCTGGTCATTGCCATCGCCATGAAGATCGTTGGCATCCTGTTGATCACCTCGTTGCTGATCATCCCGGCTGCGACGGCGCGGCGCTTTTCCACCAGCCCGGAAATCATGGCCGTGCTCGCCTCGGTCATCGGCGCGCTGGCCGTGGTCGGCGGGCTTTTCGGGTCCTTGAAATTCGACACACCCTCCGGTCCCTCGATCGTCGTGGCAGCCCTTGGCCTGTTCGTTCTGAGCCTGCTGACAAAACAGAGGACGGGCGGAGCGGATCATTCGGCGGCGAGCCAGGGAGGTCGGGCATGACCACGCAATCATTGACGCGCAACCAGGGCCTCGTCTTCGACGTGTTGTCGCATGCAGGTAGCCCGCTCAGCGCCTATTCCATTCTCGACAAGCTGCGCGACGACGGCTTTCGCGCGCCTTTGCAGGTCTATCGGGCGCTCGACAAGCTGTTGGAATTCGGCCTCGTGCACCGGCTTGAAAGCATCAACGCCTTCGTCGCCTGCGCCCATCCGGATGAAGGCTGCCACGCCCATGGCCTCACGGCCTTCACGATCTGCGAGACCTGCGGCCAGGTAACCGAATTCCACGATCACATGATCGAGGATCGCCTGAAAGGTTTTGCCAAGGATCGCAACTTCAAGACTGGCAAGACGACGATCGAAATCCGCGGCACCTGCGCGGGTTGTGCGTAACAAGAATGCGCCCTGATCGGCGTCAGCCGATCAGCTTCAGCCCCTTCTTGAAGCGCTGCCAGTTGCGGACGTAGCTTGCTGCCGAACGTTTCAGGCCTTCGATGGCGGCGTCGTCCAGCGTGCGGGCAACCTTGGCGGGCGAGCCGACGATCAGCGAATTGTCCGGAAAAACCTTGCCTTCCGTTACCAGTGCATTGGCGCCGACGAGGCAGTTGTTGCCGATCACGGCGCCATTCAGCACGGTTGCGCCCATGCCGATCAGGGAGTTGTTGCCGATGGTGCAGCCATGGATGATGGCGCGGTGGCCGATCGTGCAGTCTTCGCCGATGACGACCGGCTTTGCGGGATCCGTGTGCACGACGACCCCTTCCTGGATATTCGTGCGCGCGCCGATGATGATCGGCTCATTGTCGCCGCGCAATGTTGCGCCGAACCAGATGCCGACATCCTCGCCGAGGATCACCTTGCCGATGACGTTTGCGTCCGGCGCCACCCAGTAGCGATCCGCCGCGGGCAGCGTGGGCGTCCGGTCGTCAAGGGCGTAGAGCGGCATGGGATCCTCCGGTGGTTTGATTCCTCGGCACCACTCTAGCATCCGCCCGCCAGGTGTCGAAAAGGCCGAAGGGTGGTTTTTCTGCCGTGTATGGAGTATGAGGCCGATCATGACGAATACAGGCACATTCTACCAGCAGGCCGTGCGCTCGGGGGCGAAGATTTTCGCCGCCGCCCCGATGATCGACTACGCCAAAGATCGAAAATTGATAATAATTTCCGATAGATAATGGTGTTTTAATTGTTATGTTGTGCCGCTGAGTACAACGTTATGCTTGGTGATATCAACAATTGAGAATTTCGGCTCACATTGCCATGCTAGCATCCGCCCTTCTTCGAGGGCAGGCATCGACCACCATCAGCTAAGGAAAACTCGTGGTCACTGGGGGACCAGTTTGCAATACCGGGCCGCACCGTACATCACGATCGTCTTCGCTATTGTATAGGTCGGCACGGGAAAACCACCCAATGCCTGAATTGAATCCGCGATCGTGGCAATGACGTCTGCGCTGCTCTGGATCTCTTGCCTGCACTGCGTTCCGTCGCAGATGACCGGATGTATACGGGTGTGGATCTCTCTGAGATAAACAAGAGCGATGCGCACCCGGTTCTTGTTAGGATCAGCCGAGCCAGTTTCGAAACCTTCGGCGAGCGGAATTCGTGGTTCCCAACCAGCATTTTCCAGCTCGGAACCAAGGCCTTGCAGTGCATCTATTTGCTCGATTGACAGTTGCATTATTCGCCCTCTAGCTTTCTTTTAATAAAATCGAAGGAATCAAGGAATGCAACTTATTTGTGTCGATGAACTAGGTAGACCGGTGAAGGGGGCCGCGGAGTATCATTTCGTCATCGACGGTGAAGATACACGAACATCGCTGTTTGGTGATGATTATGGGTGTTTCGAAATTGCATCCATCAGCGGTATGTTGCCCAATTACGCACTCATTCGATCGTTCCAAGGCCATTGGAATCTGGGCATCACCAATCCGAGGGAAGATAAAAAGCCGCATCTGCTCAATTCGATCACAGTCCCTGATGCGTTCCTTTGGTGGAGAAAGGTGATTGGCCGAGATACGTCGGAGCCCAAAGCCGGCATGGGTGTCCGGATCGGAGTGATTGACCTGGCTTTTGCGCCAAGCGGAACCCTGGGGCATGTGCAGGTATTTGACGTTGATGGAAATCGTCTTGACCCGAGCAGCTTACCAACCGCTTCACATGGTCACCGCGTTTGCCGGTTTGTTGGCGAAAGGGGGCAGGAGATATGGCAGGAGGGTGTCGCGACGGGCTCTGAGATTATTCTCGTTGATGTTTCTGAGGATGATGATCCAACGCAGTGGGACTACACGAAAATCGGCGCCGCAATTCTCACTCTGGTGAAGCACCATCAAGTTGATATCGTGAATATTTCCGGCGGAGCTTACCGCAAGAGCATTGATGATGCCGGCACGCCTTACGACGTTATAGAAGATAAAGTTCAATACGCGGCATCCAAAGGGGTGGTGGTGTTTGCCGCTGTTGGAAACCACTCAAATAAGCGACCTGCCTCACCGGCATGCCTACCAGATGTTGTCGGCGTTGGCGCGGTGGGATTGGACGGAGTAGCACCTGAAAACAGCAGGTTCGGTAAGAGCAGACTCGCTGCAGAAGATGAAGAAGGTGGGATATCACCGCCAGATTCACCCGAGAGGTATTTTCATTGCGTATCGACGTGTTCCGGCGAAGGACTCGACGCTGTGGGGCCCGGAATAGGGCTTTTTCTTCAGTTTGAAGAGGGCGATGCTGTTATTGAGTACGAGGGGACATCTTTTGCTTCACCCATCGCCGCAGCGGTGTTGGCTTGCGCGTTGGCCAAAGATCGGGCATACCGACACGTCTTCGGTGTGGCGCGATGGCTCTACGCTACGGACCTGTTCCGGAATCTATGCATCGACCTAGGGCTTCACCCTCTGCGGCAAGGGTGTGGTTTACCTACCCTTAAAGGTGGTGATGCAGTATGATGGTACTAGAATTGAGATTGGAATCGCTATGATTGTCACTGTTAGCCTGAAGAGCGCGTTGGCAGACGACAGCATTGACAATGTCGGGAAGCTCTTGGCGGAATATGCTGATCGCGCGAAAGTCTTGAAAATCTTCGGCGCCGGTCAGTTTGCAAACATCGAGGTCACTCGCGAACAGTTGGTTGTTTTGCGTGATCGGCTAGGTCATGTTTGTGTATTCTCCGAGAAGCTGGCTGCACAGGCGTTCTAAGACATCTGCATCAGTTCGCGCTTAGCGGCTTCCCGTCGTGACCCAAGTAATCCGCGAGGTCTTGCAGGTATATACCGCGTGCAGATTTTTGGCCTAGCTCTATTCTGACAACCGGCAGTTTGATTTCGGCGCAAGCAATCTTCCTTAGGAATTTTGCCGTGGTTAAATGTGGGAAGTAATCCGCGCGAACCACCTCCAAGGGCACGATTGCCCAACCTTCATACTGGGCCATAAGTAAAAATGCAGTGTTCATTTGTTAGCCTTCCGGGCAGTGCGGGATTGATCGGCTCGTTGTCGCCGCGCAGCGTCGCGCCGAACCCAGATGCCGACATCATCGCCCAGGATCACCTTGCCGATGACGTTCGCGTCCGGCGCCACTCTAGAGCCCGTTCGGGTATCGATGAATCGATTGAGATGTGACGCGCTGGCTCATTGTTGCTTTAGCATCCGCTTTGACGGAGGTTGGTTATGGCTAGAGCACTCGGCGAAGATTTGCGGTTGCGTGTCTTGAAAGCGACGGGTGAAGGGGTATCGCCTCGGCAGGCGGCAGCCCGATTTGGCGTTGGAATACCGAGTGCGATCCGCTGGATAGCACGGGCGAAGATCGGCGAACTGACGCCGCGCGCCCAAGGGCGTCGTCGCGGCTCCCGCCTCGACGGCCATGCAGACTTCATCGTCAGGATGATTGAAGTTTACCCGGACATCATGTTAAACGAGATGGTCGAGCGCCTCGATACGTAACGCTCTATGCGCATCGGCTGAAGCGCCTTGAGCGACTGGCTTAGCGGGCACGGGTGGACGTTCAAAAAAACTCCGCACATGCACTGGAGGAGGACCGCCCCGATATCCTGAAGCGCCGTCGCGCCTGGTTCGACAGCCAACCCGATCTCGATCCGGCCAAGTTTGTCTTTATTTATGAGACCGACCTGTCGACCAAGATGGTGCGCTTGCGCGGTCGTGCGCCCTGCGGTGAGCGCTGTCGGGCCGGTGTGCTGCACGGCCACTGGAAAACCACCACCTTCACCGGCGCACTCAGACTGACCGGCATGACCGCGCCGTTCGTCTACGACAGTGCAATGAACGGCAACGTGTTCCGCGCCTATGTCGAGCAGGTGTTGGCTCCGTCTCTTGCGCACGGCGACGTCGTCATCATGGATAATCTGCCCGCCCACAAGGCCACCGGTATGCGCGACGCCATCGAAGCGGCAGGCGCGAGCCTGCGCTACCTGCCACCTTACCGTCCCGACTTTAATCTCATCGAAAACGCATTCGCAAAGCTCAAGGCGTTGATGCGGGCAAGGGCTGAACGAAACATATCCGCCCTCTGGAGCGGCGTCAGTTCCGTCGTTGAGCTCTTCACCGCCGCCGAATGCGCAAACTACTTCAGGGCAGCAGGATATGAATCGGATTAAACTGGACGTGCTCTAGCATCCGCCCGCCAGGTGTCGAAAAGGCCGAAGGGTGGTTTTTCTGCCGTGTATGGAGTATGAGGCCGATCATGACGACTACAGGCACATTCTACCAGCAGGCCGTGCGCTCGGGGGCGAAGATTTTCGCCACCGCCCCGATGATCGACTGGTCGGACCGGCACTACCGCGTGTTCGCGCGGCAGATGACGAAGAACGCGCTGCTCTTCACGGAAATGATCGTTGCCGATGCCATTCTGCGCGGCAACACGGACCGGCTGCTCGGTTTCGATGCCGTGGAGCATCCCGTGGCGCTGCAGCTTGGCGGCAATGATCCGCGGAAGCTCGCGGAGGCGGCGCGGATCGGCGAGGGGTTCGGATACGCCGAAATCAACCTCAATGTCGGCTGCCCCTCCGACCGTGTGCAATCCGGCACGTTTGGCGCCTGCCTGATGCGCGAGCCGCAGCTTGTGGCCGATTGCGTGGCGGCGATGAAGGCGGCGGTTGCCATTCCGGTGACGGTCAAGTGCCGCATCGGCGTCGACGACCAGGATCCCGAGGTGGCGCTGCGTGATCTCGTCGCGCGCATCACGGCCGCCGGCACGGATGCCGTCTGGGTCCATGCGCGAAAGGCCTGGCTGCAAGGTTTGTCACCGAAGGAAAACCGGGACATCCCGCCGCTCGACTACGGGCTGGTGCGCCGGCTGAAGGCGGAAAACCCGAATCTTTTCATCGGTCTCAACGGTGGGCTTCACACATTGAGTCAGGCTGTGCAGGAAATCGACGGTCTCGATGGCGCCATGCTCGGACGGGCGGCCTATCAGGATAGCGGTGTGCTGACGGGCGTCGACGATCTTTTCCCGCACCCACTTTCGCAGGAAACATGGGCTTCTTCCGGAGCAGCAGTTTCTCCACAGGGCTTTCCCATCGACTATTGGGAGCGTGTTCGCGACGCGATGATGGTATATGCTGCCGGCGTTTTGGCGCGGGGCGGACGGGTGGCGCATGTGACCCGCCACATGGTCGGCCTGTTCCAGGGATTTCCGGGTGTGCGCCGCTACCGCCAGATCTTGTCGACGGATGCGACGAAGCCGGGAGCGGGGCCGGAGGTAATCGAGGCGGCCTTTGCGGCGGTGCTTTCCGTTCGGGAGCCGGCGGCTACGGCGGCGGAGTAGTGCTTTCTGTGCATCGCCGCGCGGCGACCACAATTTCGTCCTCTCCGAGTTGGAAACTTCGCCTGCTTCGCCCTTGATGGCGTGGCGGGGCGGGGCTAGGTGTAAACTCGAAATGGCAAGGCCGACAACAGCGCGCAACGGTTTTGCTTGCCGCGACTTGCGTGAAAATGACAAAGACGGACAGGTGACCGCGTGATCGATCCCTACGCCATGCTCGGAATAGAGCGCGATGCCAACGATAACGCGGTGAAGGCTGCCTACCGCAGGGCCGCCAAGGGCATGCACCCCGATTCGGGGGGCGATGCGGACCAGTTCGCCCGCCTTCAGACCTGCTACGACCTTCTGCGCGATCCCATTCGTCGCAAGGTCTTTGACGATACCGGTTTCGATCCGCAGCTTGCCGATCCACGCGACCTCAAGGGCCTGATGCTGCTCGAGCCGCTGGTCAATGATGTCATTCTCGACGAGCGTGAACCCGGTTCCTTCGATCCGCTGGCGGCGATGCGGCGAAAACTCTCCGACGACATCGTCAAAAGCCGGTTCCACATCCTCGAACTGGAGCGCCACCGCAATCGCGTGCGCCAGCACATCGACCGCCTGGGCCGCAAGGCCGGCACGGATTTTCTGGGCTCCATGCTGCGCGCCCGCTCGCAGTCCATCGCGGAGGCGATCCGCAATGCTGAGGGCCAGATTGCGGTCATCGAGCAGGCCTATGCCATGCTGGAAGGCTATTCCTACGAGCTTGCCGCTGCTGTGGAAGTGATCAAGGGCGAGGCGGCGGAGTAAGGCTCAGTCCTTCAGCCGCAGCTCATCCCGCGTGATTTCGATCGACCCGAGCGTTTCCAGAAAACTCATGCCGAGCAGGCTCTGGTCGAGACGGCCCTCTTCGGTGACCATGCCGCGGATGGCGCCGCGCATAATGGGGCCGATCACGACTTCCCTGAGCGTCACGGGGGCGGCGCGCGCACGCCCGTTGGCGGTGGAAACGTCGATGGAGAAGACCAGATTGTCCGGGTTGATGCCGAGACGCATCGCGTCTTCATAGGAGAGCACGACGGAGCTGGCGCCGGTATCGACCATCATGCGGATCGGCGTGCCGTCGATCGTCACATCCGTCTCGAAATGGCCGGAAATACCCTTGTTGATCACCAGGATTTGTTCGCCGCTGGCGCTTGTCGTGACGACCGCACGGCCGGGAATGAGGCCGGCGGTCAGACGATTGCCGAAATCCTGCAAATCGAAACGATAGAGATAGCCTGTGACCAGCACGAGGATGAGCAGCAGCCAGATACCGGCCTGACGCACGCTCTCGCCGAACTGCCGCCTGCCGGCGAGCACACCGGCCGCCATCATCGTGGCGATCGCCGAAAGTGTGACGAGGCGGCCGAAATCGTTGTTGTCCATGCCCATCGTGCGCCCGCCGTCATGGTTCAGGATCAACAGGGCAAGGCCGATGGCGAGGATGCCGAGAAGAACGTAGAGCCTCATGCTTCGCCGCGCTCCCGCGCCATGCGCGTGCGGCGGGTCTCGCGCCGCGGCTTGCGTTCGACGGTGTCAAGGCGGGCGGGCAGTTCGGCCATGATCACGCGGCGCTGTTCGGAGGTGTAGAGCGTCCAGGCGCCGATCTCGTCGCGGGTGCGACCGCAGCCGAAACAGTAGCCGGTCACCATGTCGATCGAACAGACGAGAATACAGGGCGATTCCATCGCGGCTCCAGCGGACGTTTTCTCCTATATCGGCAGCTCAGAGCGCCAAGGCAAGGGCGAACAGCACTGACATTTCCGCGAGCTGCTGCGTTGCCCCGATCGTGTCGCCGGTGTGCCCGCCGATCTTGCGCATCGCGATACGGTTGAACGCGAGGACGGAGAGGGCGGCTGCGGCAAGTATCAAGACCAGGGAAAGCACCGTGCCATGTGGCAAGAGCAGCAGCGTGGCGATCAGCATGCCGCTCGCCAGCGCGGTGATGGTGGCGCTGCTGTCGGGCTCGCCGACTGAGGCGGCGACGCCGTCGCGGCGCGCGGGCGGCAGTAGAGACCAGTGCCAGACCATCGCCGTGCGGCTGGCAGCAGCGACGGCGAGCAGGGCCATGCCGAGGCCGGAGGGCGTGAGGACGGTGGCGAGTGCTGCTGTCGCCGCAGCACGCAGCCCGAAGGACAGGATGAGCGCGACCGCACCGTAGGAGCCGATCCGGCTGTCCTTCATGATGGCGAGCGCGCTTTCCCGGTCCTTCCCACCGCCGATGCCGTCGGCGCTGTCGGATAGGCCGTCCTCGTGCAGCGCGCCGGTGATCAGCACCTGCAGGGCGAGCGTGGCGAAGGCGTTGAGAAGCGGCGGGGCGCCGAGTGCAGAAAGGACAGCCGCAAGGGCGGCTGCGGGCAGCACGATCAGCACGCCGGCGACCGGAAAGGCGCGCACGGCGCGCGAAAGCCGCCCGTCATGGCCTATGAAGTGGCGCTGCGGCACCGGCACGCGCGACAGGAAGGCGACCGAGCGGGCGACGTCGTCGATATAGTCCTGGATGGTCACGTTGAAGGAGCCCCTGCTGTTAAGGCGCAAAAGGCGATGAAGGTCGCCGCAAATGCGGTTGTCGGATTCGCGCCCTGCCTCTATTAGGAGACACCAAACACCGGCCTTTGAAAGCCCCAAGCAAGGAATTCCCCAAGATGAGTGCCAGCGGCCTGCCGTTCGATGATTTTCGTGAATTGTTGCGCAATCTGCCCGGCCCGGATTCGGCAGCACTCGTGGCTGCGCGCGAACGCGATGCACAACTGACGAAGCCGCCGGGTGCGCTTGGCCGTCTCGAGGAAATCGCCTTCTGGCTTGCCGCCTGGACCGGCCGTCCGCCGGCCGTGACCCGTCCGCTCGTCGCCATCTTTGCCGGCAACCACGGCGTCACCAAGCAGGGCATCACGCCTTATCCGTCATCGGTCACGGCGCAGATGGTCGAGAATTTCGCGGCCGGCGGCGCGGCGATCAACCAGATCTGCGTGACGCATGATCTCGGCCTCAAGGTCTTCGACCTCGCGCTCGACTATCCGACTGCCGACATCACCGAGGAAGCCGCCCTTTCCGAGCGCGACTGCGCGGCCACCATGGCCTTCGGCATGGAGGCCGTCGCCGGCGGGACAGACCTGCTGTGCATCGGCGAAATGGGCATCGGCAACACGACGATTGCCGCCGCGATCAACCTTGCGCTCTATGGCGGCACGGCGGAAGAGTGGGTCGGTCCCGGCACCGGCTCGGAAGGCGAGGTCCTGCAGCGCAAGATCGCGGCCGTGAAGAAGGCGGTCGACCTGCACCGCGCCCATCTGTCCGATCCGCTTGAAGTGCTGCGCCGTCTCGGCGGACGCGAGGTCGCCGCCATGGCGGGGGCAATCCTTGCCGCACGCATGCAGAAGATCCCGGTCGTCCTCGATGGCTATGTCGCAACGGTTGCCGGCGCGGTCCTTCGCGCCGCCAATCCATCTGCACTGGACCATTGCCTCATCGGGCACGTCTCGGCGGAGCCGGCGCATATGAAGGCGATCGAGAAGCTCGGCAAGACGCCGCTTCTGGCGCTCGGCATGCGTCTTGGCGAGGGCACGGGTGCGGCGCTGGCCGCCGGCATCGTCAAGGCGGCCGCGGCCTGCCATTCCGGCATGGCGACCTTCGTTCAGGCGGGTGTCAGCAACCGTTCCTAGAGGGCGGTCGGCAAAAAGCCCCAAAGGGTGTGAATTGGAGACCCAAGACATTCCCGTCATGCGGGCATGTTTTATGGGCGCGGCAGAATCAGGATTTTGGAATGGGTCAGGCACCAATCGAGAAAAAGACAGGCTTCAGCCACCTGATCGCGGCGGCAACCTATTCGGCAGCTGGTGCGCGCCGGCTGCTGAGCGAATCGGCCTTTCGGCATGAGTTGATTGCCTTTGGTGTGGCGATGGTGCTGTTCACCGTCGTCGGGGCATCCTTCTTTCAATATGTGGCGATGGCGATCCTCTTCCTGCTGATGGTCGCCTTCGAGGCGCTCAATACGGCAATCGAGGAGATCGTCGACCGCGTCTCGCCGGAGATTTCCGAAATGGGCAAGCACTCAAAGGATCTCGGCTCCTTCGCCGTGTTTTGTCTGATCATCTCGAACGCCGTCTATGCCGGTTATGTGCTGATTTCCCAGTTCGTTTGATACGGTCGGATTTTTCCACCTTTCTATCCGCTGAGCGAGAAACACTTTCACCAAAACCGATCATCCGCTAAACCTCCTGCCAAAGATTGCAGGAGGTTACGGCATGGCAAAGGTTGCGTTCATCGGTCTCGGCGTCATGGGCTATCCCATGGCAGGCCACCTGAAGGTCAAGGGCGGCCACGAGGTGTCGGTGTACAACCGCACCTTCGCCAAGGCGGAAAAGTGGGCTGCTGAATTCGGCGGCACGGCGTTTCGCACGCCCGCCGAGGCGGCAAACGGCGTCGATCTCGTCTTCACCTGCGTCGGGAACGACGACGACCTGCGCTCCGTCACGATCGCCGCGGACGGTGTGCTGGATGGCATGAAGCCCGGCGCAATCCTCGTCGATCACACCACAGCCTCGGCCGAAGTCGCCCGCGAACTCGACGCCGCCGCCAGAAACAAGGGTTTCGGCTTCGTCGACGCACCCGTCTCGGGCGGCCAGGCGGGCGCGGAGAATGGCGTGCTCACCATCATGTGCGGCGGCGATGCGGAGAGTTTTGAGACGGCGAAGCCGGTCATGGAAGCCTATGCACGCATGGTCGGCCTGATGGGATCGACGGGCGCGGGCCAGCTTGCCAAGATGGTCAACCAGATCTGCGTGGCCGGCGTCGTGCAGGGCCTGGCCGAAGCGATTCATTTCGGCACGAAGGCCGGGCTGGACATGGAAGCGGTCATCGAGGTCATTTCGAAGGGTGCTGCCGGGTCCTGGCAGATGGACAACCGCCACAAGACGATGATCGCCGGCAAATACGATTTTGGCTTCGCCGTCGACTGGATGCGCAAGGATCTCGATATCGTTCTGTCGGAAGCCCGCCGCAACGGCGCAAAGCTCCCGGTCACCGCCCTCATCGACCAGTTCTACGCCGATGTGCAGGAAATGGGCGGCAATCGCTGGGACACGTCCTCGCTGCTTGCCCGGCTCGGGAAAAAATGATCGGCAAGCGCGCCTCGACCGCCGATCTGATTGACCACCTGCACACGCTGCGGTCCGAGGAGAGCCTTGAGGGGATTGCCCGCTATGGCATCGTGACCGACGCGGCACTCGGCATTTCCAATCCCGTTTTGCGGAAAATCGCGCGGGCGGCCGGAAAGGACCATGTCCGCGCCTTTGCCCTGTGGGACAGCGGCATCCGGGAAGCCCGTCTGCTGGCGCTCTTCACCATGGAGCCCACGAGGCTGACGGCAGTTGAAGCTCGCCGCCTGGCCGGGGATTTCGCATCCTGGGAAATCGTCGATGCCGCCGCCGATTTGTTTGTCGAGGCCGGGCTTCTCACTCTTGTCGAGGAATTTGCCGCCGATGAGCGGGAATTCGTGCGCCGCGCCGCCTTTGCCATGATTGCCGGCGCGGCCGTTCATCTCAAGCAGGAGCCGGGCGTGACGGTCATCGCCTGGCTCGGCCTCATCGAAAGCCACGCCACCGACCCGCGCAATTTCGTGAAGAAGGCGGTCAATTGGTCGTTGAGGAGCATCGGCAAGCGAAGCCGCGCCTGCCATGGGCCGGCGCTGGCGCTTGCGCAAAAACTTGCCGCAAGCGCCGATCGCACGGAACGGTGGAACGGCAAGGATTGTGTGCGCGAACTGACGGCGGAAAACACACTCGCCCGGATCAGCCGCTGATCAGTCGTCGCCGTTCTTCTGGTTGTCGACCGTCATGTAGTCGAGCGGCAGTTCGGTCGTGTACTTGATCTGCTCCATCGCAAAGGCCGAGGAAACGTCGCGAATCTCGATGCGGGCGATCATGCGCTTGTAGAAGGCGTCGTAGGCGGCGATATCAGGCACGACGACGCGCAGGAGATAATCCACGTCACCGCTCATGCGATAGAACTCGACGACTTCCGGGAACTCGACGATGACTTCGGAGAAACGCTTCAGCCATTCCGTGGAATGCGAATTGGTGCGGATCGAGACGAAGACGGTGACCTTGGTGTTGATCTTGGCGGGATCGAGCAGCGCAACGCGCTTGCGGATGACGCCATCCTCTTCCATCTTCTGGATGCGCCGCCAGCAGGGCGTGGTGGAGAGTCCGACCTTCTTGGCGAGGTCGGCCACCGCGAGCGTGGAATCTTCCTGCAAGAGGCGCAGAATTTTGCGGTCCAGACGATCCATTGTCTTCTCCAGTGAAATTTAATTCCCTCATATACCGGGATATCGGTAAATTGAAAGAATGTCATTTCATTCCGTAAGGGTTTTCACCCGCTTTCGCAATTCCGGCAGAACATCGGCCTCGAACCAGGGATTGCGCTTCAGCCAACCGGTATTCCGCCAGCTTGGGTGCGGTAGCGGCAGGACGGCGGGTTTCTCGTTGCGACCCAGATGCCAGCGCCAGTCGCGGACCGTTTCCGTCATGCTCGCGGCCTTTGCCGCACCGAGATGCCAGGCCTGCGCATATTGGCCGATTGCCAGCACCAGTTCGACCTGCGGCATGGCCGCAATCACCTCGGCGCGCCAGAGCGGCGCACATTCCCGCCGGGGCGGCAGGTCGCTGCCGTGCGCGTCGTAGCCGGGAAAGCAGAAACCCATCGGCACGATCGCAAACTTCGCCGGATCGTAGAATGCCTCGCGCGGCACGCCGAGCCAGGTCCGCAACCGGTCGCCGGAGGCATCGTTGAACGGCAGGCCGCTCTCGTGCACGCGCAGTCCGGGCGCCTGCCCGGCGATGAGAATGCGGGCGTCCTCGGAAATGACGGTGACGGGGCGCGGCTCGTGCGGCAGGAAATCGCCCGGCTTTGCCGGAGCGTCGCGACAGAGCCGACAAGCGCCGATCGCCGCGCGCAGCGCCGCCACGTCTCGGGCTGGTCTTTCGTCATCCATCGCGCCGTCCGTTCAGTTCAGGCCGAATGTCGCCAGAACGCCGCCGAGAATACCGGGTTCCGCCTGGTGTGCCTCTTCCTGCGGGCGGCCATTCATCCGGCGCCATTGCTGCGGCATGTCGAACTCCGTTCCCCACAGCCCCTTGCGTTCGGCCTTGGCGAACTGCTCCTCGCCCTCGTAACCGCCATAGGCGACGGCCAGGCCCTCCCGCACCATGCGCGCGCCGAGGTCGCCATCAGTGGTTTCGCAGCGCGCCAGCCAGCGATTGTATTTGTCGGTCCCCTGGGTCCGGCAGGTCACGGCGCCCGCCCGCAGGAACTCCGCAAGCCGGGACCGCGCGGCGACGCCGCATCGCCAATCCTCGCCGTCACGCTTGCAGATCTGCATCATTTCCGGCGTGTCCATGCCGACAAGACGAATGCGGTGGCCGTCGAGTGTCAGCGTGTCACCGTCCGCTGCCCGTGCCGTACCGGTTATCGTCTCGCCGCTTTCGCCGCTGACGCGTGCCACGACCAGCGCCGTCAGCGCCAGAATCGCCACCGCGACGCCGAGATCGCGCGCCCGCCTGGAAAGCCCCATGCAACCCGTTCCTTAAACCAGAGTCTTGATGTCCGTCATATGCCGGAACGCTTCCGAGTTCACGTTACGGAAAATGTCGGAATGGTTCGCAAATGGTTTATGCGCGGCAGCATCTTCTTAAGGATTCCAGCCTAGAATTCAACGCTGTCCGCAACAGTTGCATTTGTGATGAGTACCGGCGTCAGCACATCGACCGACAAGATCATCGTCGACAAGTCGCGTAGCCACCGAAACAAGGCTGTTTCGCGGGCTGTCCGCGCGACTCGTGAACGGTTGCAGACGGCGACGGGCCTGTCTCCGGGCTTCGAGCGCGAGATGCTGCAACTCCACATCGCTTCTACCGTGCAGAGCGCACTTGCTGTGCCCATTGTCGTTGTGCTGATTGCAGCCGGCGGGATCTACCTGACCGGGGAAATCGGCCTCATCGCCTGGGCGGTGCTGGCCTTGAGCATGCATGCGCTGGGCATGATCGTCGCGCGGCGCGCGCGTGGGCGGGAAATTACCGCGGAAACCGTTCGCCGCTGGCAGCGGCGCTTCCTCATCGCGCAGGTTTTCATGGGATTTGCCTGGGCGGCCTTCGCCTTGCAGTCCTGCGGTCAGTGCGGCGGCGTGACGTTTGATTTCTACAAGGGAACAGCGCTGCTTGTCGCGCTTGCGGCGACGGCCATGAGCACGCTCATGCTGCGCCATGCGGTTCTCTATGCCTTCACGCCGACCATTGTCGCCCTCAGTATCTCGGCGGCGCTGCGTCCGGATTCGGCGACCATCGGCACGGTCGGGATCATCGCGTCGGCCATGGTTTTCCTGGTGTTCATGACGCATCGTCTGCGCCACACCAGCGCACAACTGCTTTCCTCCCAGTCGGAAAAGGATGACCTGATCGCCGAACTGGAAGTGGCAAAATCAATGTCGGATGAGGCGCGCCGCCGGGCGGAGGAGGCGAACCTCGCCAAGTCCCGCTTCCTGGCCTCCATGTCGCATGAACTGCGCACGCCGCTGAACGCCATTCTCGGCTTTTCCGAGGTCATGTCGACCGAGGTGCTCGGGCCGCTCAACAATCCCGTCTACAAGGAATATACGTCCGACATCCACCGCTCCGGGCAGCACCTGCTGAACCTTATCAACGAGATTCTCGACCTGTCGCGCATCGAGGCGGGCAAATACGACCTTTCCGAGGACTCTGTGCATCTGGTGGATATTGCGGAAGACTGCATCGGCATGGTGCAGTTGCGCGCCCGGGCCAAGAACATCACCATTGCCGAGCAGGTCGAAGCCGGCATGCCGGCGGTCTGGGCGGATGAGAAAGCGCTGCGCCAGGTCATTCTGAACCTTTTGTCGAATGCCGTGAAGTTCACCTCCCAGGGGGGCGAAATCATCGTCAAGGCGGGGTGGACCGCCGGTGGCGGCCAATACGTCTCGATCAAGGACAACGGCCCGGGCATTCCCGAAGAGGAAATCCCCATCGTGCTTTCCGCCTTCGGTCAGGGCTCCATCGCCATCAAGAGCGCCGAGCAGGGCACCGGCCTTGGCCTGCCGATCGTTCAGGCCATTCTTGCCAAGCACAATGGCGAATTCATCCTGAAATCCAAGCTGCGCGAGGGTACCGAGGCGATCGCCATCCTGCCGGCCAAGCGCGTGCTCCAGAGCCTACCTGCCGTCAGCGACACGCCGGCCGTCGCGCCCCGCAAGAAAAGCTTCGCCTGAGCGCGACCGGTTTGGTCCTCAGCCGCGATATTTCGCCAGAACCAGGTGGCCGGCGATCGGCTCGCCTTCTTCCATGCGCACGGTGATGTCGGTGATCTCGACGATGTCGAAGCCGGTCTCGGCGAGGCGCTGCCTGACATAATCGGCGGCATGGGCGAAGCGCTGGTGCGGGCCGACCATGAAGGGGCGGCTGGCAAAGGTTTCTTCCGGAAGCGTTTCGGAGGAGAAAATGAAGTGACCGCCGGCCACGAGATTTTCTGCAGCGCCGAAGAACAGCGGTTCGAGCGCGCCGAGATAGGGCAGGACGTCCGTCGCGGTGATGACGTCGAAAGGCTCGTCATCGTTGTCGTCGAGGAAATCGACAGCCTCGGCGACGTAAAGGGTCTCGTACAGATCCTTTTCGTGCGCGATCTCGACCATGTTTTCCGAGAGGTCGACGCCGGTGATGTCGTCGGCCATGTCGCGCAGCGCGCCGCCGGTCAGCCCGGTGCCGCAACCCAGATCGAGCACGCGCTTGAACGGACCCATGCCGAGCGCTTGGAACCGTTGGCGCACGAGCAGCGGCACGCAATAGCCGAGCTGGTCGACGAGCACGTTGTCGAAAACCTCGGCGTGCTGGTCGAAGAGGGTGGTGACATAGGCGTCCGGCGCCTTTTCCGGCGTCTCGCCGCGGCCCATCGAGGCAAGGCGCACGGCAGCGCCGCCATGGTCCTCGGGATCGAGCGCCAGCACTTCGGCATAGGCCTTGGCGGCAGCATCGAAATCGCCGGATTTTTCCAGCGAAAGGGCGCGGTTATAGGCTTCCGCGAGCGCATCTTCGTCGATCTTGGTCATGGGGCGTCTCATAGGCCGCAAATAGCCGTTTATCAATCGCCGAAAGAGGCGCATGATCCTCGCAAGACCAAAAAGACCTTTCGGAGGAATGACATGCCTGGCGATATGTCCCCACTGCCGTTGTCCGTAGATGGCAGACGGAGCGGTAGTCCCGCCCTGCCGGCGACGCCGATGGAGACGATCAACACGATGGTGCACTACTATCGTGGCGAGCTCGGTCGCATGGCCGGCTGGCGTGACCGGATCGACCGCACGACGAACTGGGCAATCACCGTGGTGGCGGCGCTGCTGTCCGTTTCGTTGTCGACACCGACTTCGCATCACGGCGTGCTGCTTTTCGCGATGCTGCTGGTGACATTGCTGTTGATGATCGAGGCGCGGCGCTATCGTTTCTTCGATGTCTACCGGGCGCGGGTGCGGCAGCTCGAGCGGTTCTATTTTGCCGAAATCCTCAATCCTCGCGGGCAGCTTGCCGACGATTGGGCAGCGCCGATCGCCAAAAGTCTGCGCAAGCCGGAGTTCCTGATCAGCTACCGTGACGCGGCCTGTCGGCGGCTGCGACGGAATTACTGCTGGATGTATCTCATCCTGCTGCTTGCCTGGGGGCTGAAAATCTCGTCGTCGACGATGCAAGGTCAGACGGGAACGGGCAAGGACATCGCGCTTGCCTTCGAGCATGTGGTCGCCAAAGCGGCGCTCGGGCCCATCCCTGGTGGCTTTGTGCTCGGCTTTCTGGCGGTTTTCTATGCCGCCGTCGCCTACTTTTCCCTCAAGGTGGACATGTCCGATACCGAGTTGGCGCACGGCTCGGTTCACGTGTAGCCATGGCGCTTCCCGTCAGTTGAGGATGAACTCGCCCTTGAGTGCCCGCCATTCCGTCGCCGAGATCAGCCGGCGGTGGACGTAGCGCACCGAGTGGATCGGGCCGTCCAGCTTCTCCTGCCAGAATTTCAGGAAACTCTTCATCTCCGGGAAGTCCGGGGCGAGATCGTAGTGCTGCCAGATATAGGCTTGCAGGAACTGTTGATGATCCGGCATGCGATAGAGGATCTGGGCTGTGGTGACGCCGTAGCCCTTGAGCTGCATTGCCATGTCGTTTGTCATAGCGACCTCATTGCGTGGTGAATGATGGTCCCTATAATTGAGCGCTCGCAGGGTGAATGAAACGTTAACTTCTGATCCGCTGTAACAATATTTGCGTGAAATCAGATAGTTGGCAGCACTCGTACGTGAGTGCTGCCAGGGATTTCAGCGCTTCAGATGGCGCGTCAGGCGGGTTTCCAGCCAGGCCCATAGATTGCGCAGCAGCTCCACCATGAGGAGATACATCAGCGCGGCCCACAGATAGGCCTGCGGGTCGAAGGTGCGCGAGAAGGCGAGGCGGGTTTCGCCCATCAGGTCGAGGACCGTGACGATGGCGACGATGGCGGAGCCTTTGATCATCAGGATGATCTCGTTGCCGTAGGGGCGCAAGGCCACGATCAGCGCCTGCGGCAGGATGACCTTGAAGAAGGCGACCTTTTTCGGCAGGCCGAGGGCGGCTGCACCCTCGTGCTGGCCGCGCGCCACGCTCTCGATGGCGCCGCGCAGGATTTCAGCTTGGTAAGCGGCGGTGTTGAGCGTGAAGGTCAGCAGCGCGCAGTTCCATGCGTCGCGGAAGAACCACCACAGACCCCAGGCCTTGAGCTCGGCAGAGAAGCTGCCGAGGCCGTAATAGATGAGGAAGAGCTGCGTCAGCAGCGGCGTGCCGCGGAAGAAATAGACATAGCCGTAGGAAAACCAGGAGAGAACCGGGTTCTTCGACATGCGCGCGAAGGCGAGCGGTAGAGAGATGAGACCGCCGAGCACGACGGAAAGGCTCACCAAAAGCAGCGTCACGCCGAGGCCGGAACGGTAGTTCGGGCCGTATTTCGCGAATTTTTCCGGATCCCAGCCGCCGGTGATCATCAGGAAGATGCCGACGGCGAGCGCCAGCCATACGCCCATGAAGATATTGCCGAAGAAGCGGCCGGCGGTGAACGGTTTCGGCGGGGCCGGGGGCGGGGCCTGCGGCGGGATGAGGGTGGTGACGTAGCTCATCGCGCGACCTCCGAACGCTTGGCCCAGCTCTCGATGCTGGAAAAGACCAGAGACGAGAGGAAAGCAAGGACGAGGAAGAGCAGGCAGGCGACGGTGTAGAACTGGAAGGCTTCCTTGGTGACGCGCGCCGCGATGCCCGTCTGGCGCAGGATGTCCGGCAGGCCGATGACGGAGACGAGTGCGGTATCCTTCAGGAGCGCCATCCACAGGTTTCCGAGGCCGGGCAGGGCAACGCGGATCAACTGCGGCAGCACGATGAGCTGCATGGTACGGCCATGGTGCAGGCCGAGCGCGTAACCCGCCTCGTACTGGCCGCGCGGAATTGCCTTGAACGCGGAAAGCAGCACTTCCGAACAATAGGCGGAGAAGACCAGGCCGAGTGCGAACATGCCGGCGAAGAAGGCATTGATCTCGATCGTGCCATCATAGCCCATCGCGGCGACAAGGTTCTGCACGAGGATCTGCATGCCGTAATAGACGATGAAGAGCGTCAGCAGTTCCGGCAGGCCGCGGAACAGCGTGGTATAGATGTTGGCCGAGAGCCTGAGCGACTTTTCTTCCGACTGCTTTGCCAGCGCGATGAAGAAGCCCATCAGCAGGCCGACGGGCAGGGTCGCGATGGCGAGGCTTGCCGTCACCAGGAACCCGAAGGCGATCTCGTCGCCCCAACCGGCGGCGCCACACGCCAGGAGCGTCTTGCCCAGGAAAAGATTGAAGATGCCGACCGGCCCGCAAAAGGGATCGATGATCCCGATAAACGCGGTTACCGCCTCGACGATGGCGGTGAGAAACCCGCTCATGCCAGAAAAACCCCCGATGCGCTTTGCGCTTGTTGTTAAAGCGCTTAACGCGCCTGCTTTTTCTTATTCGCAACTTCTCAAACAAAAGAAGCGGGAGAGCAAGCCCTCCCGCCCGTGCATTCTGGTGATGGGGTCAGAAAAAACCCGCATGACACAGATGCGGCCGTGTGTCAGTCGCCGTAAACGTCAAACGGGAAGTACTTGGCGTTGATTTCCTGGTACTTGCCGCTGGCACGGATTGCCGCGATCGCCGCGGTGAACTTGTCGGCAAGTGCGGTTTCGCCCTTGCGGACAGCGATGCCGGCGCCTTCGCCGTTGATGACCGGGTCGATCGGCAGCGTGCCGAGCAGCTTGCAGCAGGCGCCGGCTTCGGTCTTCAGCCATTCGGACAGCACCACCACGTCGTCGATGGCGGCATCGATGCGGCCGTTGGCGATGTCGAGCTTGTACTCGTCAGCCGTCGGATACATCTTGATGTCGGCATCCTTCATATGCGCCTGCGCATAGTTGGAGTGCGTCGTCGAACCCTGTGCGCCGAGCGCCTTGCCGGCGAGCGCTTCGGGTGTTGCTTCCTTGATCTCGGAATCCTTCGGCACGATGATGGCCGGCGGCGTGTTGTAGTACTTCTTGGAGAAGTCGACCTTCTCCTTGCGCTCGGCGGTGATCGACATGGAGGCGACGATGGCGTCGAACTTCTTGCCGATGAGCGCCGGGATGATGCCGTCCCAGTCCTGCGTGACGAAAGTGCACTCGGCCTTCATTTCCTCGCACAGCGCCTTGGCGATGTCGACGTCGAAGCCCGTCAGCGTGCCGTCGGATTCGAGATTGTTGAAGGGCGGGTAGGCGCCTTCCGTGCCGATCACGATCTTCTCGCCTTCAGCCATCGCGGAAGACGCGAAGAGGGCGATGACAGCAGCCGAGGCTGCGAGCGTGAAACGTTTGGAAATACGCATTGTGATCCTCTCTTTGTGAAGGCTCTCCGGTTTTTCTTGTTGTCCGGGCCTTGATGTGAAGCGGGCAGGCCTGCCCGCTTGGGCCGGATAATCGACCGTTTTTCGCCCAAAAATCAACTGGTTTCGCGCCGTTTTTCCGCCGGGTTTCCCCGACAATTTCACGCCCCGCCTCTGGCCGGGGTAAGGCGGCGACCTATCTGGTGCCTCATCCAAGCCATTCAGGCGCGGTTAATACGCTCCTGGCTAGGCCTTGGGTGGATTGTGACGGGTTCGCGCACCGGCCGGAAGAGCCGCGTGGGCCGCAAATGAAAAGACGGGACACCGTGAGGATAAAACGATGACTTTCCGCTCCAGACTTTTTGCAACCGTTGCGCTGCCCGTCCTGTCGACGGTGCTGATTGCGACGCCGACGCTCGCAGACGCCCTGACGAAACCGTTCGAGGTTGCGCAGGAGAACACCGGCGAAGGGCAGCCGAGCGAGGAAGAATTGCTCCTGCAACAGCAGCAGCAACAGCAGGACGATGCCCAGCGCGCCGCCGAGGACGCCGAGAAGGCGGCATCGGAACAGAAGGCCGCGGAAGAGGAGGCTCAACGCGCTGCCGGTGAAGAACAGCAGCGCCAGGCCGACGAACAGAAAGCCGCCGAGGACGCCGAGAAGGCTGCTTCCGAGCAGAAGGCTGCCGAAGAGGAGGCCCAGCGCGCTGCCGGTGAAGAGCAGCAGCGCCAGGCTGACGAACAGAAGGCCGCGGAGGATGCCGAGAAGGCCGCTTCCGAGCAGAAAGCTGCCGAAGAAGAGGCCCAACGTGCTGCCGGTGAAGAGCAGCAGCGCCGGACTGACGAACAGAAGGCCGCCGAGGACGCCGAGAAGGCTGCATCCGAGCAGAAGGCCGCCGAAGAGGAAGCCCAGCGCGCTGCCGGCGAAGAGCAGCAGCGCCAGGCCGACGAACAGAAGGCCGCGGAGGACGCCGAGAAAGCCGCTTCCGAGCAGAAGGCTGCCGAGGAACAAAAGCCAGCCGAAGATCAGCAGGCGGAGCAGCCTGTGCAGCAGCAGGAGGGCAGCGCGGAAGAAACCACGACCAGCGAACAACCGTCGATAGAGGAGGGCGAGAAGCCGGCCGTTGCCGGTGAGGAAACGCCGGCCGAAACCGGTATGGATCAGCCTGCCACCGCCGAGACCGGCAAAGCGCCCGCTGGCGAGCCGGTCGTAGAGACGCTGACCGAAGAACAGAAGCAGGAAATCGCCGAAGATCCGTCGAAGACGGACGAGACGGTCGTACTGCCGGTCGAAAACGGTGCCGCGGTGCTCGACAGCGACAAGGACGCCGACAAGGCCGGCGGCCGGAAGGGCCGTGAGGATCGCCGCAAGCAGCGCGAGGAGCTGCGGGCGCAGGAGGAGGCGGTGCCAGTGCCGGAAACGGACGATTCCGCGCAGGCCGACATCTCCGAAGAGGTTCGCGAGGCCGTTCCCGGCAAGATCGAGGCGGCGATTAAGGAGGAGGGCGAGCGGGTCGAGAAGGCACCGGATTTCGCCGTGCCCGAGACGACGAACATCATCAACAACACGGTGATCAACAATACGATCGTCAACAACAACACCGTCAACAACACGACGATCGACAACAGCGTCACCGAGGTCAATGTGGTCGAGCAGGTCGAAAACCGCACGGTGCTCGAAGTCGGCGACCAGTTGATCGTGCGCGGCGACGACCGGCCGCGCCTGCGCCGCGATTCGGAAGAGGTTTTCTACGATAACCTTGCCCGCGACCGCGTCCGCGAGACGATCACGCGTCCCGGCGGTGTGCGGATCGTGACGATCTACAATCGTTACGGCGACATCATCCAGCGCTCGCGCGTCGGCCGGGATGGCCGGGAATATATTCTCGTCTACGCGCCGGAACTTGAAGGCGATGCGCCGCGCCCCGGTCTGGTCGATGTCGGCTACGAACTGCCGCCGATGCGCCTGCGCATCCCCGTCAGCGACTATATCATCGACACATCGAGCGAACCGGACCGCGACTTCTACGAATTCCTGTCCGAGCCGCCGGTCGAGCGCGTGGAGCGGGTCTACTCGATCGATGAGGTGAAGCACTCGGCGCGTCTGCGCGACAAGGTGCGCCGCATCGACCTCGATACGATTACCTTCGCGACGGGCAGTGCCGAAGTGCCGATGTCGCAGGCGCGCACGCTGCGCAGCGTGGCGGAGGCCATGCAGAAGGTGCTCGACAAGGACCCGGGTGAAACCTTCCTGATCGAGGGGCATACCGACGCCGTCGGCGCCGACAAGCCGAACCTGGTGCTGTCCGACGAGCGCGCCGAATCGGTTGCGAGCCTGCTGACCGAGGTTTACGGCGTTCCGCCGGAGAACCTCCAGACGCAGGGATATGGTGAGCGATTCCTGAAAGTGCGCACCGATACGGCCGAACAGCAGAACCGCCGTGTCACCATTCGCCGCGTCACGACGCTGGTGCGTCCGATGGCGAAAGCGAACTGATCGCCTCTTCGCGCGTTTCACCATGGCCGCCGGTACAACCGGCGGCCTGTTCTGTTCAGCGCGGATTCATCTGCGGTGGATTAGCGTGGCGACAACACAAATTCGCCTGCAAATCTTGATTCAACGCCGGCACGACTGGCAACGAGGAAACGCCAATGGGTAAGAGAACAACACTTCTGGCAACGGTGGCTTTGCCGATCGTGTCGCTGGTCTGGCAACCGGTGAACGCGGCGGTGATGCGTCCTGCATCCGTCTCCGAAGGCGTGCCGCACGTCATGACCGTCCAGGCAGAAGGTGATCTTTCGGAGGAAGAAATCCGCCGCTTGCGCCGCGAACGCAAACAGGCGCGTGAGCAGCAGGGCGACGAAGGACAACAGCAGGATCGTCAGAAGGCCCGTGAGGAGCGTCGCCAGCGGCAGCAGGAGGCTGAGGGCGAGCAGCAGCAGGATCGCCAGAAGGCTCGCGAGGAGCGCCGCCAGAAGCAGCGCGAGGCTGAGGGCGAGCAGCAACAACAGCAGGATCGCCAGAAGGCGCGTGAAGAGCGTCGCCAGAAACAGCGTGAGGCTGAAGGCGAACAGCAGCAACAGGAAGAGCGGTTGAAGGCGCGTGAAGAGCGCCGCCAGAAGCAGCGCGAGGCCGAGGGCGAGCAGCAACAACAGCAGGATCGCCAGAAGGCGCGCGAAGAGCGTCGCCAGAAACAGCGTGAGGCTGAAGGCGAACAGCAGCAACAGGAAGAGCGGCTGAAGGCGCGCGAAGAACGTCGCCAGAAACAGCGTGAGGCTGAAGGCGAACAGCAGCAGCAGGAGGAGCGGCTGAAGGCCCGCGAGGAGCGTCGCCAGAAGCAGCGCGAGGCTGAAGGCGAACAGCAGCAGCAGGAAGAGCGGCTGAAGGCGCGCGAAGAACGCCGCCAGAAGCAGCGTGAGGCTGAAGGCGAGCAGCAGCAACAGGAAGAGCGGTTGAAGGCCCGTGAAGAGCGCCGTCAGAAGATGCGTGACGCCGAGGCCGATCAGCAACAGCAGGAAGCCCGTGAGAAGGTGCGCGAAGAGCGGCGCCGCAAGCGCGATGAGGCCCGTGAACGCATTGCCAGGGATCCCTCCAAGACGACCGACACGATCGAACTGCCGTTCATCGATGGTGCGGCTGTGCTCGACAGCGACAAGGACGCCGACAGACGCCGGGATTCAACCCGCGAAGAACGTCGGCGCAAGCGCGCGGAAGAGCGGCGGAATGTCGATGTTCGCGTTCCTGAATCCGACCGGGATGCGCAGATCGGCTGGAAGGATCGTGACCGTATTCGGTATGAGCCGGCCGAGCGTGAGCGAGGTGAACGCCGTGAGCGTCGCCCGCGTTATGCCGATCGGGATGGCTGGCGCGTCGAGCGCGAGGTGGAAGACCGCTTCGTGATCAACTTCGGCGACCGCGTCATCGTGCGTTCGGACGATGGACGCCGCCTGTCACGCCGCGCGACGGAAACCTACTATGAAGACCTTCCGAACGGTCGCGTTCGCGAAGTCGTCATACGGCCGAACGGCGACCGTGTGGTGACGATCCGCAACCGCTACGGCGAAATCATCCAGCGGTCGCGCATCAATCGCGAAGGCCGGGAATATGTGATGTTCTATGCGCCGGAAATCGACCGCGACAGCCGGCCGACTTTCGTCGATCCGGGTGAACGCTTGCCACCGATGCGTCTGACCATCCCTGTTGATGACTACATCATCGATACATCGGCCGAGGATCGTCACGATTATCGCGACTTCCTCGACCGGCCGCCGGTGGAGCCGGTGGAACGGGTCTACACGCTTGACGAAGTCAAGTATTCCGCGCGTATCCGCGACAAGGTGCGCCGTATCGACCTCGATACGATCACCTTTGCGACCGGCTCGTCGGAAATTTCGATGAACCAGGCGTCGTCGCTGCGCAAGGTGGCGGAAGCGATCAACGAGATCCTCGACAAGGATCCGGGCGAGACCTTCCTCATCGAGGGCCATACGGATGCCGTCGGTTCGGACGAATCGAACCTCGTGCTTTCCGACGAGCGTGCCGAAGCGGTCGCCAACGTCCTGAGCGACGTCTACGACATCGCGCCGGAAAACCTTGCGACGCAGGGCTATGGCGAACGCTACCTGAAGATCGAGACGGATGGCCCGGAACAGCTCAACCGTCGCGTCACCATCCGCCGCGTGACGCCGCTGGTAAAGCCGGTCGCAATGGCCGAGTGAGGAAGGACACTTTGAATGAAAAGGGCCGCGGGAGAAATCCCGCGGCCCTTTGTGTCTGGCAATGCCGTCATGTGGCAGAAAAACCGCCTGCAGGGCCCTCAGTCCTCTTTCATCTCCAGACCCGTGACGCTGACGACGAAATCGGCGATGGTTTTTGTGTCGTCTAGGTCGAAGACAGGGAGCGCCGTGTCCGTCACCGGATGGTCGGCGGCAATAGCGGCGATATGGGGATCTTCGGGAGCGAGGGGCGTGCGATTGGCGGCTTCAAGGCGCCGGGCCTCGATCTTCGGGATCGGTTCGCGTTTGTAGCCTTCGATCAGCACGAGGTCGCAGGGTGCGAGGCGGGCGAGGATTTCCTCGAAGGACGGTTCGGCGGCACCACGCAGTTCGTGCATGATGGCATAGCGCGTGCCAGAGACGATGGTCACCTCATGGGCGCCGGCCTGACGATGGCGGTAGCTGTCGGCGCCGATCTTGTCGATGTCGAAGTCGTGATGGGCGTGCTTGATCGTGGAGACGCGGTAGCCGCGTGCAACCAGTTCCGTCACCAGTCGGACGGCAAGGCCGGTCTTGCCGGAATTCTTCCATCCGGCGATGCCGAAAATTTTCGGTCGTGTCATCGTTCCAGCACCCAGAGCCAGTTTTCCGCCTCGTCGAGATCGTCCGGCGTGTTGATGTTGAAGAAGGGGTCGAAATCGCCGCGCGCTGTCTCGATCAGCGGGAAGGTGACTTCACGCGCCTGATGGCGCTCGAGATAACTGCGCACGCGCAGGGCGCCGCCGCCCGCGAGCCAGTCGGCGAGATCGGCGGCGAGCGCGACCGGCCACAGGGCGAAGACGGGGTGAAGGCCGCTTGCCGAGCGCGCGACGGCGATGCGGTCCGGCGCGTCAATGACGCGGGAAAACCGTGCGACGAGGTCGGTCGGGAAAAAGGGGCTGTCCGTCGGAACGGTCGCGATGTGGCTGGCGTGCGGGTGATCGCGGCGTGCATAGTCGAGTGCAGCCAGCACGCCGCCGAGGGGGCCTGCGCGGGCTGCATCGAGGTCGGCGAAGACCGGAAGCTCCTCGCCGCGCTCGAAGAGGACGGGGCCATTGGCATTGACGGCGACGGCGGAAACCTGCGGGCGAAGCCGCCGGGCGGCACGGTCGATGAGGGCGGTGCCGCCGAGGCGGATGCGTGATTTGTCCTGCCCCATGCGGGAGGAGAGGCCTCCGGCGAGGATCACGCCCGGTATCGCATGCGCCAGTGCCATCTCATTCCTATCGGCCGGTTTGCCTGCCATTCGGTCTAGTCGGTGAAGGCTTCGGTCGCAACCCTTTCCGATATCACGGCGATTCCGGTTTGGACTCTTGGGCGACCGCCGCCGCGCTGTGGCGGTTTTCGCGGTAGAAGGTGTAGAGGCCCGACGCGACGATGATCGCGACCCCGACGGTCATCCAGAGGTCCGGCAACTCGCCGAAGAACAGGAAGCCGATGGTAATCGCCCACAGGAGGCCCGTGTAGCGGAAGGGGGCGATGAAGGAGATTTCGCCGGAGCGCATCGCGCTGACTATTCCCTGATAGCCGATCAGAAGTAGGGCGCTTGCCACAACCAACCGGCCGAATGTCTCCGCAGACATCGGCTGCCAGCCGCCCAATGGCTCGATCAGGGCCGCACCGGTAAGCGTGATGGTGGCGGAGGTAACGGCGCTGACAAAAAGGGACGGCACGTCGCTGCTGATCTGCCGCGTTGCAAGATCGCGCGCCGTCGCGCCGACGACCGAAGCGATCACATAGGCGGCAGCCAGCGAAAATCCCTCCGGACCCGGTCGAATGACGATGAGGACGCCGGCGAAGCCCGCCGTGATGGCAAGCCAGCGCCGCCAGCCGACTTTCTCCCCGAGAAACAGCGCGGCACCCAGCGTGACGGCAAGCGGCAGCGCCTGGAGGATCGCCGCGGTGTTGGCGAGTGGCATGGCTCCGAGTGCGGAAACATAGGCGATCGACGCGAAGATTTCGGCCACAAGCCGCAGCATGACCGCCGGTTGCAGGATCACCCGCCAGGAGCGCAGCGCGCCCATCCAGTGGGCGATAGCCACCACGAGCATCGTTGTCATCAGGCCGCGCACGAAGAGGATCTGGCCGGTGTTCATCGCCGCGGTGACGGATTTGACGAGGGCATCGTTGCAGGTGAAGCCCGCCATGGCGACGGCCATGAACAGGGCACCCCTAGCATTTCCGGAGAGATTCATGCGGCTGATTCCAAACCTGTATGCACTCTAATAGGCTGATTGTGTGCTGCAGGCTATTGGAACAAACAGGGGTGGTGCCGAAGGAAAGGGCGGATGGGCGAATATTGGGCAGGAAGCCCTGAAATTTCGGCGCAACACGCTGGGTTTCTGCCGTTTTGCCGAAGGACTTCCTTAAGTTTCCCCACCTATCGTTGTGTTATCCCAATGAACGATCGCATGATGCGACGGGTGAGGGCAGGCCGCCCGGTGTGAGATCGGCCGAAGCCCCGACATGCCATCTGGCCGGCCGCGCTCGCAACGACGAGCCAGCGGCCGCTTCGGCTTTGAGGAACACCCGCAGGGATCTTGGTCGTCAAAAAACGTCGGGGAACCCATGTCCTTCATTGATCGCCTGCTCCAGCAGCGTCGCATCGTCACCAAGGTGCTGCTGTTCGTCATCCCTCTCGTCGTGCTGATTGCCGGCATCGGCCTTGTCGGTTATTTCACCGCGAGCACGCTGAACGGCCACATGACGGTCACCCGCGAGACGATCAACAGCCTGTCGCACTTCCAGAACCTGCGCACCGGATTGCAGGATTTTGCTGACCGGCCGGGTCAGGACACCCGCGACGCGCTGGGCGCTCGGATCGACGAGCAGGAGGCGGGGATCCAGGATCTCGACGCCCTGCTGCCGGATGTCGGCGAAAAAGCCAAGATCGCCTCGGTCGTGGCGCTGGCCGGCACGATGCGCGGCCAGGCCGAAACGCTCTGGGCAATCGACCAGGAGCGTCACGCCGTGACGGCAGCACTTGAAGGCGCGCTGGCGGCGATGGCCAAGGATGGCGCATTTGCCGAAAAGCAGATCGGCGTCATCCGCAGTGAATCGGGCGAAAAGGAAGCCTTTGCCAAGGCGCTGCTTTTCGATGCAGCCGCCTATCAGGGCCTTGCCGAACGCATCGGCAAATTCCGCAAGCCGGTCGCGCTGGCGATGAAGCCAGAAGACAAGGTGAAGGCGGCCGAAACCTACTTGCCGCAGTTGCTGAAGCAGCTCGATGAATCCAAGGCGATTGCCTCGACGAAGGCGCTCGGGCAGATCAAGCCGTTCGAGATTGAGGTCGTCAAGATCAAGGAGATACTTGCCGGCACCGACGACGCGGAGAGCAAGAAGACGAAATTCGTGTCGGTGCTCTCCAAGCTGACGAAATTCGATGCCGACTTCCTGAAGGAAGCGGGCAAGAACTCCGATACCGCTGCCAAGCGCTTTGTCGGCATGGATGCGGAGATCAGTCTCCTCAAGACGCTGATCACCCTGATGGGCGATACGTTCAAGGGCATCGACGAGACCCGACTGCATATCAGTGAGCTGCACCGCAAGCTCGACCAGGACAGCCGGGACGCAGTGCTGGCCGACGTGAAGGCTGTGGCGACCAGCGCGACCGAGCTTGCCAAGCTCGGTACGAAGAATGCGGCGCTGCGCGACCTCTCGCAAAAGCTCGCGCCATCGCTTGCCAGCATCGAGAAGGGCACGCAGGACCTCATCACCGTCGGGGAAAAATGGCAGGCCGCGCGCGCTGCCGCCTATGCCTCGGTGGCGGATGCCAGCAACACGCTCGAACAATTCGTTTCCAGTGCCCAGGAGGCGGGCAAGGAGGACAGCCAGCGCTCCGCAAACGTCTCGCTCATCGCCATGGTCGCCGGCACGCTGCTTGCCATCATCGGCGGTCTGATGCTCGTGGAAACCCTGCGCGGTCCGCTGAAGCGCGTGACCGAGGCGATGTCGCGGCTTGCCAGCGGCGACCTGGACATCAGCATCGACGGCCGCAACCGTGGTGACGAAATCGGCGACATGGTGCGCTCGGTTGCCGTCTTCCGCGACGCCGCGCGCGAAAACGTGCGACTGGAGCACGAGGCCGAAGCCCAGCGGCAGTTGACGGCCGAGGAGCAGGCTCGCCGCTCCAGCGAGCGCGCCCGCATCGAGGCGGAGCAGACCGAGGCGCTCACCGCGCTTTCCGAGGTGCTTGGCCAGCTTGCTGCCGGCAATCTGGAAGAAAGCATGACGGAGGCTCTGGCCGCCGAATATGTCGCGATGGCCCGCACCTACAACAATGCCGTGGAGGCGCTGCGCCTGACCCTTTCGGACGTTCGCGCCACGACGATGGAGATCAACGGCGGCACGGACAATCTCGCCGCGTCAGCGGATGATCTTGCCCGCCGCACCGAACAGCAGGCGGCAGCGCTTGAGGAAAGCTCGCGGGCGCTCCGCCAGTTGACCGACATCGTCCGTTCGACGTCTGAAAGTGCGCAGAAGACCGCCGTGTCCGTTGATGAGACGCACAGCTATGCCAAGCGCTCCGGCGAGGTCGTGGCGAAGGCGGTCGACGCCATGGGCGAGATCAACCGCTCATCGGAAAAGATCAGCACCATCATCGGCGTCATTGACGAGATCGCCTTCCAGACCAACCTGCTCGCGCTGAATGCCGGTGTCGAGGCCGCGCGTGCCGGTGAGGCGGGCCGCGGTTTCGCGGTCGTCGCCCAGGAAGTCCGGGAGCTTGCCCAGCGCTGCGCGGGTGCTGCCCGCGAGATCAAGAGCCTGATCTCCGCCAGCTCGACACAGGTGCGCAACGGTGTGGCGCTCGTCACCGAGACCGGCGAGGCGCTTTCGGTGATCAACGATCATATTTCGGCGATCCATGGGCTGGTCGGCAAGATCGAGGCGGCAGCCGCCGCCCAGTACGAGGGTATCAACGAGGTGAACCAGGCGGTGCATCAGGTCGAACTCATCACCCAGCAGAATGCCGCGATGGTGGAGGAAAACACCGCCGAAATCCACGGCCTGCGCCGCCGGGTGCAAGGCCTCAACCAGAAGATCGACCACTTCAAGACCCGTGATCTCGATATGCGGCAGGACGGTTCCTACGGAGAGCACTACGCGGCGTAGGCCGGAATCTTCCCCTGAAAACACCACGGCCGGGTGAAAGCCCGGCCGTTTTTCTATGTGTTACCGTTCTTCGCCAAAGATGTCGCTATTTGGCGACGTCGTAGACGACGTAGCTCTCTGCCGCCGGGTCCGGGTCGCCGTAGGTCGGGTCGACCTCGAAGCGGGTCAGGATGAAATCGCCGTTGCGGAACACCCATTCGCCGCTGTCCCAGGCATCGCCGATGCCACGCCAGGCGGCGTGGCTGGTGATCGTGCGTTTCTCCAGGTCAAAGGTGGCGTTCACCAGCAGGCCGGTGGCGCGGAAGCCGCGCACCTTCGGGTCTGCCTTCAGCTTGCTCATCTCCTCGTCGGCGTAGCTGTAGTCGAGGTCTGGCGTGGCGAAGGCGGCGAGTTTCGGCGATTCATCGTCGCTCTTCTTCAGCACGAAGGCGTGGCGGATGTTGTAGGCACCGGAGCCGCAGAAGAGTTGGTAGACTTCGACCTGAACGCCCGGACCATTGGGGTCGTAGTCGGGCTTGTAGGAGAAGCTGTAGACCGAATGGCCGTACCCTTCGCCGTCCGGTTCGGCCATCGGCACTTCCGGCATGCCATTCATGTCGCAATCCGCGCCGAAGGCAGCCTTGGCGACGGCCTCGGCCGCGGGAATGCCCGCGGGGCGCTCGGCCGCCATCGTGGTGGCGGGCAGGGTGGAGCAAAGCAGCGCAGCCAGAAGAAACTTCACCGAACCCTCGCTTTTACCGGGTCAGCCGCCGGTGACGCTCATATGGCGGGCGACCGCCGGGCGGTTGCGGCGGTCGATGATGAAATCGTGGCCCTTCGGCTTGCGGCCGATCGCCTCGTCGATCGCCTGCGAGAGCAAGGCATCGTCATCGGCGGCACGCAGCGGCAGGCGGAGATCCGCTGCATCGTTCTGGCCAAGGCACATGTAAAGCGTGCCAGTGCAGGTGAGGCGAACGCGATTGCAGCTTTCGCAGAAATTATGCGTCATCGGCGTGATGAGGCCGAGGCGGCCGCCGGTTTCCTCGACGGTCACGTACCGGGCCGGGCCGCCGGTGCGGTAGGCATTTTCGGTGAGGGTGAATTCTTCCGCAAGCCGAGCGCGCATTTCCGACAGCGGCATGTAGCGGTCGGTGCGGTCTTCCTCAATCTCGCCCATCGGCATGGTTTCGATGAGGGTGAGGTCCATGCCACGACCATGTGCCCAGCGCATCAGATCGGGAATTTCCCCGTCGTTGAAATCCTTGAGGGCGACCGCGTTGATCTTGATCTTCAGGCCGGCTGCCTGTGCGGCGTCGATGCCTTCCATCACCTTGGAAAGCTCGCCCCAGCGGGTGATCGTCTTGAACTTCTGCGGGTCGAGCGTGTCGAGGGAGACGTTGATGCGGCGCACGCCGCAATCGGCAAGTTCGGTGGCATGTTTTGCGAGCTGGGAGCCGTTCGTCGTCAGCGTCAGTTCGTCGAGCCGTCCGTCATGCACATGGCGGCCGAGTTCGCGCACCAGAAACATGATGTTCTTGCGCACCAGCGGCTCGCCGCCGGTCAGTCTCAGTTTCCGGACGCCCTTGGCGATGAAGGTGGAACAGAGTCGGTTGAGCTCTTCGAGCGTCAGGAGATCCTTCTTCGGCAGGAAGGTCATGTTTTCCGCCATGCAATAGGTGCAGCGGAAATCGCAGCGGTCCGTGACCGACACGCGCAGATAGGTGATCGCCCGCCCGAAGGGGTCGATCATCGGTGCGTCGGATTGCGCGATGGCGTTCGCACCGTTCCAGGGGCCTGCATACGAGTTCAAACCACGTCCTCCTTATCGACATGTCGTGCGCGTAGGCGTCAGCGTCAAGTCGATGCGGCGATTATGACAGCATTTTCAGCCTTGCACATCCCCGGCTTGCGGCATAGTCCTTCGCGAATTCTTATGGGAAAGGGCATGGCATGAGTGACCTCTGGCCGACCGAACTGCGCGTCTCGAAGGATCGCCAGCGCCTCCTCGTGACCTTCAACGACGGCGCGAGCTTCGACCTTTCCGCCGAGATGCTGCGCGTGCTGTCGCCGTCCGCAGAAGTACAGGGCCACGGGCCGGGACAGAAGCTGACCGTGCCGGGCAAGCGCAATGTCGCAATCATCGCCATGACGCCGACGGGCAATTACGCCGTGCGCATCGGCTTCGACGATTTTCATGATACCGGCATCTTCACATGGTCCTATCTCCGGGAACTCGGGGAAAAAGGGGCCGACCTTTTCGCAGACTACGAGCGCGAGCTTGCGGAGAAGGGCATGAGCCGCGATATGTCAGAAAAGCCACGATAACAGATTGGCCTGCCTGCCGAGGTAGCGTCCACCCAGAACCGAACGGGAGATGCCCTTTGGCAGCAGAAGCGAACGCAAACGATCTGACGCAGGTTGTCGTGCTCCTGGCCGCCGGTGTCGCCGCGGTGCCGGTTTTCAAGAAGATCGGGCTCGGCTCCGTTCTCGGCTATCTCGCGGCCGGGCTTGCGATCGGCCCCTTCGGGCTCGGTTTCTTTGCCGATTCGCAAGCGATCATCCATGTCGCCGAGCTTGGCGTGGTGATGTTCCTGTTCATCATCGGCCTTGAAATGCAGCCGTCGCGGCTCTGGGGCATGCGGAAGGATATTTTCGGGCTCGGGGCGATCCAGGTCATGGGGGCCATGGCGGCGCTGACCGGCATTGGCCTTTCCTTCGGTTTCCCGCTCATCCCGTCCTTCGTCGCCGGCACCGGCTTCGTGCTGACCTCAACGGCCATCGTCATGCAGATGCTGCAGGAGAAGGGCACGATGTCCACGCTGAAGGGCCAGCGTATCGTAGCGATCCTGCTTTTCGAGGATCTTGCCATCGTGCCGCTGCTCGCCATCGTTGCCTTGCTCGGCACGGGTGCTGCGGCGACGGATGCGTCCGATCGCTGGCTTTCAATCGGCATCGCCATCGGGGCGATCGTGGCGCTGGTGCTGGCAGGGCGCTATCTGCTCAATCCGCTCTTCCGCATCCTTGCCGCCTCCGGGGCCCGCGAGGTGATGACGGCGGCGGCGCTGCTCGTCGTGCTCGGCTCGGCGCTTGCCATGCAGGTCTCGGGCCTGTCGATGGCTATGGGCGCCTTCCTCGCCGGCGTGCTGCTGTCCGAATCGTCTTTCCGCCACCAGCTGGAAGCGGATATCGAGCCGTTCCGCGGCATCCTGCTCGGCCTGTTCTTCCTCGGCGTCGGCATGGCGATCGACCTCACGGTCATTGCCGCGAACTGGCAGCTCGTGGTGGCGAGCGTCATCGGCTACATGGTCGCCAAGACGCTGCTGATCTACGTGGTTGCCCGCCTGCTCGGCACCTGCCATGCGGAAAGCCTGGAGCGCGCCGTGCTGATGGCGCAGGGCGGCGAATTCGCCTTCGTGCTGTATGCGGCGGCGGTTGCGGCCGGCATTCTCAACGGCGAGGAAAACGCCATCCTGACGGCGACGATCATCATCTCGATGGTCCTGACGCCGCTGATGGTTATTCTGCATGACCGCATCGTGCCGATACAGCAGCCCTCGACCGAGGGCCTGACGCTGCCGGAAAATGTCGAGGGCACGGTGCTAATGATCGGCTTCGGCCGGTTCGGCCAGATCGTCAGCCAACCGCTGCTGGCGCGCGGCTACACGCTTTCCATGATCGACAAGGACGCGGGATTCGTGCGCGACGCCGCGGATTTCGGTTTCAAGGTCTATTACGGCGACGGCGCGCGCATCGACATCCTGCACGCAGCCGGTGCCGCGACCGCCAAGGCAATCCTCATCTGCCTCGACGACAAGGCGGCCGCGGTGAAGATCGCGGAGGTGGTGAAGGACGAGTTCCCGCTCGTTCCCTTGCTTGCCCGCGCCTATGACCGCGGCCATGCCATCGACCTCGTGCATGCCGGCGTCGATTTCCAGATCCGCGAAACCTTCGAATCGGCGATGGTGTTCAGCCGTGAAACGCTGAAAGCGCTCGGCGAAGACGAGGATCTGGCCGCCGAAGTAGTGGAAGAGTTCCGCGATGTCGATCGCGAGCGGCTGGAGCTTGAAACGATCGGCGGCATCTATGCCGGCCGTCAGCTTATCCGCGGCAACGCCCAGCCGGCCGACCTGGTCGCCGCCCGCACGGCGCGGGAGCGGGCAGAGGCGGAGGAACGGCAACGCCAGACGCAGGAAGAGGCAAGCTGACGGCGCGCTATTTGCTGTAGCCACTCTCTTCGGTATGCGCCATTTCTAATGAACCGACTTCCCGCTATGACAGGGTCGTGTTTTGTCGTGCCTATCTGCCGCGGTTAGCCGACCGGCGGCTTGGACGTCCTTGGCCCAATACGAAAGGAGCCGCGATGACGGCGCTGAACGATGAACGTTTCGCCGAATCCGCCTGCCTGCGCGCCCGCGGCACGGCGAGGGAAGGCAAGGTGGCTTTTGCGGAGCTCTTCTTCGACCTCGTCTTCGTGCTGACGATCATCCAGCTTTCACATTCGCTGGCGGCGCACTACTCGCCGACCGGCCTTGTCGAGGCGGCAGTGCTGATGCTGGCGGTCTGGTGGCTTTGGATCTATACAACCTGGGCGACCAACTGGCTCGACCCCGACAAGGCGCCGGTACGAATCCTGCTCTTCGTGCTGATGTTCCTCGGCTTGATGTTGTCCATCGCCATTCCGACGGCGTTCGGCGAGGGCGGCCTTCTTTTCGCGCTGACCTTCGTCGCCATGCAGGTCGGCCGCTCGGCCTTCACCGCCTATGTGATGCGACGGGACTGGCCGGAAAACAGCCTCAACTTCACCCGCATCACCGCATGGACGGTGTTTTCCGCCCTGTTCTGGCTTGCCGGCGCTTTCGTCGAACACGAGGCGCGGCTGGTGCTTTGGCTCGTCGCTCTCGCGATAGACTATCTCTCGCCGGCGCTCGGCTTTTCGGTGCCGGGTCTCGGACGCTCGACGGTCAGCGATTGGGAGGTTTCCGGTGAGCACATGGCAGAGCGCTGCGCGCTCTTCGTCATCATCTGCCTTGGTGAAACCATTCTGGTGACCGGGCGCACCGTCGCCGGCATGGAGCTGCTCGATGGCTTTACGATCATCCTGCTCGCGGTGGCTTTCCTGTCGACGGCGACGATGTGGTGGATCTACTTCCGTTTCGGCCATGGCGAGGCGGCGCACCTGATCGAGCATTCGGCAACGCCCGGCCGTATCGCACGCATGGCCTTCACCTACGCCCATATCCCCATCGTCGCTGGCATCGTGTTGTCGGCGGTTGCCGAAGAATTCGCGCTGGCGCATCCGCACGGCGCTGTCGATTTCAAGACGGCGAGCGCCATCATCGGCGGACCGGTCGTCTTCCTTGCCGGCAACATCTGGTTCAAGGCGGCGATCCGTGGGCGCTCGCCGCTGTCGCATCTCGTTGGCATTGCGGCGCTGCTCTGCCTCTCCATCATCGTGCCCATCGTCGAACCCTACCAGCTCTTCATGGCCGCCGCTGTCGTGCTCTTCGGCGTTGCGCTATGGGAGTTTCTGTCGCTGAAGTCGACGCGGGCGGACGATCTGGCGCAAGTCTAGAGGGCGTCCGCCTCGCTTTCAGGCTCCATCGTCTGGAGGATATGGATCAGGTCTTCCATGGCCTCGGCCACCTGGAGGCATCGGTCGGCCGGTGTCTGGGAGAGGATGCGGTCGATGAGGCCCGTCTGGATGGTCATCGCATCCTCGGTGAGGCTGCGGCCAGTCTGCGTCAGGGAGAGGCGCAGCACACGCTTGTCCTTCGCATCGGGCCTGCGCTCGATCAGGCCGCGCTTTTCGAGTTGCGGCAGCAGCATGCTCATGTTCGAGCGGCCGACAAGCAGTTTTCTGGCAAGCTCCTGCTGGGAAATACCGTCGAACCGGTAAAGGTTGATCATGATGTCGAGATGCGGGGTCTTGATGTCGAGGTCGGCGATCGCCTTGGTCATAGCCTGCTGCATGAGCTGGCAGGCCCGCGCCACGCCGATCCAGCTACGAAAGCGCGGATGATCCCAGGGAAAGGCTTGCTTTTTGTTCATCGTTGTACTTTATTGTTCAGCATTGAACATTTTTGATGGATTCCCACTATGGCATCCTTTGGCTTGAAGGTCATCCGGCTCGCGCTTTCGAGCGTTGCCGCCGTCTCTCCCGCAGCGGCCGGCCGTGCCGCTTTCCGTCTCTTCGCGACGACGCCCGGCCGCAGACCGCGCACCGCCAAGGAGAAGGAACTGTTTTCCCGCTCCGAAGGGTGGATGCGGCAGGCGCAACGCGTCGAGCTCTCCTTTGCCGGTGGCACGGCCGTCGCCCATCGTTTCGCGGCACGCCCTTGCGAGGCATTTGCAGGGCGGGTCCTCGTCGTGCATGGCTGGGGCTCGCAGGCGGCCTATCTTTCCGCGTTGACGGAAGGTCTTGTTGCGGCCGGGCATGAAGTCGTGGCGCTCGATCTACCGGGCCATGGCGCATCGCGGGGGCGGACCCTGACATTGCCGATGGCGGTCCGGGCGATCGACGCCGCCTGGCAGCGGTTCGGTGGCTTCGACTATTTCTGCGGCCATTCCTTCGGCGGCGCGTCGCTCGCCTGTGCCGCAAGCGGCCTTGTGCCGTCCGTGCCGGCGCACCGGCCGCGCCGGTTGGTGACGATCGGCTCGCCGAGCGAAATGTCGTGGCTGTTCAAGGATCTCGGCCGCTACCTGAAACTCGGCGCCAAGGCCCAGGTCGCGCTGGAAGATCACGTCGAGCGTATCGCCGGCGCACCGCTCTCGGCCTTCGATGCAGCAAACGGGGCAGGGCGTCTCAACA
This sequence comes from Shinella kummerowiae, assembly GCF_009827055.1. Lineage (GTDB taxonomy): Bacteria > Pseudomonadota > Alphaproteobacteria > Rhizobiales > Rhizobiaceae > Shinella > Shinella kummerowiae. The sequence continues at coordinate 96,009 of NZ_WUMK01000001.1, read as the reverse complement.
CACCCATGCTTGTCATCCATGCGGAAGATGACAAGGAAGTGCCGGCCATGCATGCGCGCCGCTATGCCGCCGCCGGCTCGAACGTCACGCTGGAATGGGCGAATGGTCTTGGTCATCGCCGCATCGTTTCCGCCGAGCCGGTGATCGATCGCATCGTCGATTTCTTTTCGCAGGACGGGCGGCGCATCGCGGCCTGACGGGCTTTCCGTCATGAACCTGTCATGCGAGGGTGCGATGCGCCGCAGGGAGCAGAGCACGGGAGAAACGCATGACCATCGTCACCTCGGTCGACCAGTTGAACGCGCTTTACGGTGAGCCGGGCGAGGCTTCGCTCGTCAAGGTGACGAATTTCCTGCTGCCGGAATACCGCGCAATGATCGAGGCCTCGCCCTTCATGGCGCTTGCCACCGTCGGACCGGAAGGGCTCGACTGCTCACCGCGCGGCGATGCCGGCTCCGTCATCCATATCGAGGATGAGCGCACGCTGATGCTGCCCGACTGGCGCGGCAACAATCGCATCGATTCGCTCTCCAACATCGTGCGCGATCCGCGTGTCGCCCTGATGTTCCTCATTCCCGGCTCGAACACGACCATGCGTCTCAACGGCCGCGCGGTGGTGCGCATTGATGAGGCGATCACCGGGCGCTTTGAGATGGACGGCCGGCATCCGCGCTCCGTCATTGTGATCACCATCGAGGAAGTCTATTCGCAATGCGCCCGCGCGGTGCTGCGCGCCGACCTCTGGAACCCGGAGAAGTTTCGCGATACCGCTTGCCTGCCGACCGTCGGGCAAATGCTCGCTTCGGCCAAGAAGGGGTTCGATGGAGTTGCCTATGATCGGGAATGGCCGGGTCGGGCCGCCAAGAGCATGTGGTAGGCGGATCTGAATATTTCTGCGCCTCGGCCCGTCTTGTCCTTGATTGTAAACAGTGAAAGCCCAGAGCGGAGTAGGGAATGCGGACAGGATTTTTTGCGGCGGCCGTTGCCGTAGGGCTTGCGGTGTCGAGTGGCGTTGCCAAAGCGGATGAGCTGATCGAAAGCTACGGCGCCTATATCGGCCAGGACGATCTCTACAATTCCAGCAACGAGCGCCTGACGCAGCCCTGGCAAGTCATCCGGCAAGACCGCGCCAATGTCCACCGCTTCGGCGTGCGTCAGCCTGGCGATGACGTCGACGGCTTCTTCGCTTCGGCGCGCAACCGGGAGCTTGCCGAACGCATGCTTCGCAGCGGCCGCATCGAGGGCGCGGCCGCGCGCCGCCTGCTGGGTGGCGATGTGCGCATCCAGGTCGAAATCTGGCGCGGCGCGGGAGGCGACTATATCAATATCTCTGTCGACTAGCGGCCTGCTTGCAGCCTTCGCCGCTTGCCTTGTGACTGTCTCCGCTGCGGGCGCGGCGGAGCCTGATCCTGCGAGCCGCCTCAAGCTGCTGGTGGAGGCCTATCCGGAAAGTCTCGCTGGCATCGACGGCAATAGGCTCGTCTTCAAGGACGGCGGTCCGCCGCTCGAAATCGACGACGGCAAGACGAAGGATCATCAGACGGCGCTTGCCAAGGGTGACGTCGAGGACAGCCTTCGGCAGGTCTATCCGCTTGGAGCCTGCGAGGCCAAGCCGGTGGTCGATTTCGACCCCGGCCGCATCCGCAGTGACCCGCTGATGATGCGCCTCTACGGCCAATCGGCGAAGGCCGTTCAGGCCGACCTCGTTCCGGTCAAATGGTTCGGCGAAACGCTGCGTGTGACGAAGCGGCAGGGTGCTGCCGCGGCGCTGGAGAAAGTGCGCGACGCGCTTGCGGCAAAGCCGGAGCTGAAGCGCTACCTCACGCCCTCCGCCGGGACATTCAACTGGCGCAAGGTTTCCGGCGCGCAGAACATGTCGGTGCACAGCTTCGGCGCGGCGCTCGATCTCAATACGAAGTTTGCGGATTATTGGGTCTGGTCCGGCGGCAAGCCGGGCAAGGTGCCGAACTATGCCAACAAATACCCGCTGGAGATCGTCGCGATCTTCGAGAAACACGGCTTCATCTGGGGCGGGCGCTGGTATCACTACGACACGATGCATTTCGAGTATCGGCCCGACCTGATCGCCATAGCGAAAGCGGCGGGCGCTTCCGCCTGCCGCTGATAGCGAGGTCAGTCGCGAACGATGACGGTCGCGCCCTTCGTGACCTGGGCATAGAGGTGCTCGACGTCTTCGTTCGCCATGCGGATGCAGCCGGAGGATTGTGCCTTGCCGAGCGAGGACGGCTGGTTGGTGCCGTGAATGCGGTAGATGGTCGAGCCGAGATAGATGGCGCGCGAGCCGAGCGGGTTGTCGAGGCCACCCTTCATCGAGACTGGCAGGATCTTGCCCTTCTTGGCTTCACGGGCGCGCATGTCTTCCGGCGGCGTCCAGGTCGGCCATTCGGTCTTGCGCGTGACCTTTTCCGAACCGGTCCAGATGAAACCGTCACGGCCGACGCTGACGGCGTATTTCATGGCGATGCCGTCGCCGAGCACGTGGTAGAGGCGCCGTTCGGAATTGTCGACGATGATCGTGCCCGGCGCGACCTTCTCATCGAAGGCAACGAGTTCGCGGGCGATCGGTGCGCGGGAAACGGCGGCGATCTTCTTTTCCGATGCGACCGGCTTGCCGCCGGACAGCACCTGCAGCCAGCCGGTCTTCTGTGTGGAGGAAGAGAGCGAGGCGACCTCGATCGGATCGATGGCGTTTTCGGCGGCAAACGCGCCGCCTGCGGTGGAAAGAAAGCCTGCGAGGAGGGCGATAGCGAGCTTTTTCATTGTCCTGGTCCCTGTCTGGAGCGGCCGGTGCATTGATGCCCGGCTCGGTGTTCTCTGATGGGGACGTTCTAGGACATCGCCGTCTGGCGGGATGTTCCGGGGGGAACAGGCGCCCCCCGGCCGTTCGCGCGCCTTTAGAAGGGCTGCATCCAGACGAGGCTGCTCAGCATCAGGGCGGCGATCATCGTTATTTCCAGAAATCCGGTTTGCATGGCACGTTCCTCCCGTGCCGCGAAAACGCGCGACGGTCGCCACGGTTCCGCCGCAAACGAAAAACGGCGCCCGAGGGCGCCGTGTCTGAAAAAAATAAGAGGAGGCGGCTTACTTGCGGTAGATCAGCCAGCTCTTGGCAAAATCCTTCTTCATGCCGTCCTCGAACGCCATGGTGCGGTTGCGGCCGCCGTTCTTGGCGCAATAGAGCGCGATATCGGCCTTCGAATAGAGTTCGCCCGGACCATCCGCCCAGGATGCCATGCAGAAGCCGAGCGAAATGGTGATCGGGCCATAGTTGACGCCGGTCTTGGAATTCTTGAACGGCGTGTGTTCGAGCGCGATGCGGATGCGCTCGGCGATCGCCATCGCCTCTTCCTCGGTGTTGCCCTCGACGATCATCGCGAATTCCTCGCCGCCGGTGCGGGCGACGAGAATGTCCTTGCGCACATTAGCGCGGATGAGGCTGCCGACGGAGGCGAGGATCTTGTCGCCGACCGGGTGGCCATAGGTGTCGTTGATCTTCTTGAAATGGTCGATATCGGCGAGGATCAGCGCGGTGACATTGTGCGCCATCGATGAATTGTAGATGGCGGAAAGCTTGTCGTCGAAGGCGCGGCGGTTGGAGAGTTGCGTCAGCGAATCCGTGTTGGCGATGCGCTTGTACTCATCGAGTTCCTTGCGCACATTGTCCATCTCGATGGATTTCTGCGCGACATTCTCCACCATCTCCTTGCCCTGGCTGATGGTGTCACCTGTCGCCTGCGTGAGCACGCCGATGACGTTCTTGATGATGTCGACGCTGGCGGCATTCTTGCCGGTGATGCGGCCGTACGTCTCGTCGAGCAGCTTGTTGTAGCTTTCGAGCGAGGTCTGTTCCTGCTTGAGCAGGCGAAGCAGGCCTTCCAGTTCGCCGACGATTTTCGAGTGTACGCCGTCGATGGCGGTCGCGCCGTGATGATGGCCGAAATATTGCGTGCCGATCTCGTCCAGCTCCTCCTGCGAGGCTTTGCTGCCAAGGGCTGCAAGTTCGCGGGTCAGCTTGGGGTTCGACCCAATATAGGCCTCATAGAACAGCTCGTAGTTCCGCGGAATTGGCGCGATACCCATCACGCGCATGGCATAGGTCACCTGTGCGGCGATATCCGGCACTTGGACCTTCTGCGCAACGGCCGTGTTCATTTCGGCTGCTCCTGATTTCAACCTGTTGGCTCCCGACCCGCAAAATAATGCGCAAATGCTTTGGGAATGATTAACGGTTGCAGGTTCCGTAGCCACAGACCAGAAACAAAAAAGGCCGCAAATACAATGATCTGCGGCCTTTGTCAGGAGAATATTCGAAATTTCTTCTTCAACCCGGCATAATCATTTTTTCCGGGCGTACAACTTCGTCGAATTCCTCATTCGTCACATAGCCACCGCCGACGGCCTCTTCACGCAGCGTCGTGCCGTTCTTGTGTGCGGTTTTGGCGATCTTGGCGGCATTGTCGTAGCCGATCTTCGGGGCGAGCGCCGTGACGAGCATCAGCGAACGGTCGAGCGCCGCCTTGATGTTGTCCTCGCGCGCCTCGATGCCGACCACGCAATTGTCGGTGAACGAGATCGCCGCATCCGACAACAACTGGACGGACTGCAGGAAATTGTAGGCCATCAGCGGGTTGAAGACGTTGAGTTCGAAATGTCCCTGACTGCCGGCAAAGGTGAGCGAGGCGTGGTTGCCGAAGACCTGGGCGCAGACCTGGGTGAGGGCCTCGCACTGGGTCGGGTTGACCTTGCCCGGCATGATGGACGAGCCCGGCTCGTTTTCCGGCAGCGCCAGTTCACCGAGGCCGGAGCGCGGACCGGAGCCGAGGAAGCGGATGTCGTTGGCGATCTTGAAGAGGGCGGCGGCGGCGGCGTTGATGGCGCCATGCGAGAACACCATCGAGTCGTGGGCGGCCAGCGCCTCGAACTTGTTCGGTGCCGTCTTGAAGTCGATGCCGGTGATTTTTGCGATATGGTCCGCGACCTTTTCGGCAAAGCCGACCGGGGCGTTGAGGCCGGTGCCGACGGCGGTGCCGCCCTGGGCGAGTTCGCACAGGCCCGGCAGCGTCAGTTCGATGCGCTTGATCGCCGAGCCGACCTGCGCGGCGTAACCGGAAAATTCCTGGCCGAGGGTGAGGGGCGTCGCGTCCTGCGTGTGCGTGCGGCCGATCTTGATGATGTGATCGAAGGCCTTCACCTTGGCTTCGAGGGCGGCATGCAGGTGCTTCAGCGCCGGCAGCAGGTCGTGCACGATACGCTCGGCGCAGGCGATGTGCATGGCCGTCGGATAGGTGTCGTTCGACGACTGGCTCATGTTGACGTGGTCGTTCGGATGCACTGGCTTCTTCGAGCCCATGACGCCGCCGAGCATTTCGATCGCCCGGTTGGAGATCACTTCATTGGCGTTCATGTTGGACTGGGTGCCCGAGCCTGTCTGCCAGACGACGAGCGGGAAATGGTCGTTGAGCTTGCCGTCGATGACTTCCTGCGCGGCTTCGGTGATGGCCTTGGCCAGCGCCGGATCGAGGCGGCCGAGTTCGGCATTGGCGCGGGCGGCGGCCTGCTTGACGATGCCAAGCGCACGCACGACCGAAAGCGGCTGCTTTTCCCAGCCGATCTTGAAATTGCCGAGCGAGCGCTGGGCCTGCGCGCCCCAATAGCGGCTGTTGTCCACTTCGATGGGGCCGAATGTATCCGTTTCCGTGCGCGTCGATGTCATTGTGCTTCCCGCTTAAAGCCCATGCGTTGCGTCCTGCCGCCGGCGATGCCGCCGCATGGGGCGCGGCAGGCCGGGCGAGCGGGGGCAATCCGGGGAGGCCCGCGCTGGCGCGAAATCGCGCAATTCTCTGGCCCATCTGCGACCGGGTTGCAAGGGGCCGATTGCCCGCAAGGACAAGACTTTCGGTTAAAATCGATTAGGCCGCGACACGTGGCGAAGAGGGTCGACCGGCCCTTGCGAGGGCTGTGCTTTTTCCATCACAATCGCTCGCTTGTTTTTTCGCACTTTTTTATCGGTGGAGGTTCGTTTTTCGACGTTTCTCGGAAATTTCGCCGCCAATTCAAATTTTTACGCGTCCTGATCCGTCTGGTTTGCCGGGTGCGGACTTAACGGATTCGTGCGGTTTGGCGGGTTTGGCGGGGAGGGCGTTTCCTTTTCATTCACCATCCTTTCCTATAACTTACCGGCCTGCTGGTTCGGGCACCGCCAGAGACCGCGACATGCGGGTCATTCGGGGAATGGAATACAGATGAAGCTTACAAAGACTGCCCTGCTGGCTGCCGCGCTGGCGCTTTCCTGTGCCACCGTCACGCTCAATGCCGCGCCCGCAAATGCCCTGACGCTGATGGATATCATCCGCGGCGGCAAGAAAAAGGAACCGAAGTACGAGCCGCTTCCCGGCGTGTCCTCCGGAACCGTGCTTCCCGGCGCCGAGGTGAAGCGCGAGGCAAAGCCTCTGCCGCGTGTCACCGGCCCGCGCTACTACACCTACAAGGCCGACGCCCTGACGCGTGTCGCCGTCGACAAGCTGGCCGATCCGGTCGTTACCAGCTCGATTTCCGCAGAGGTTCCGCCGGCAGGTGATGCAGGCATCCGCGCCGCCTTCTCCACAGTGAACGTGCGCACGACGCCGGATGCGGCCAAGGCGGTCGAGACCTTCTATGGTTCCCAGAAGAAATTCGTCTGGATCGATGGCACCGGCATCAACGACAAGGCGAAGGCGGCCATCGCGGTGCTGGCGGATGCGGCGTCCGTCGGCCTCGCGCCCTGGGACTACGCGGTGAAGATTCCGTCGGACAGTTTCGACAGCGCCGACATGAATGCGCGCTACAGCGAGCTTGCCACTTTCGAAGTCGCCCTGTCCTCGGCCATCGCGACCTATGTGCAGGACGCCGTGCGTGGCCGCATCGATCCGAACCGCATTTCCGGCTATCACGATTTCAAGCGCAAGGACGTCAATCTCGTCGCAGCACTGAAGAACGTGGCGATGAGCAACAATATCAAGGGCTACCTGGAAAGCCGTTCGCCCGCGAGCGCCGATTTCCAGGCGCTGAAGGCCGAACTTGCCAAGCTCCGGATGGAGAGCGAGGGCGAGGACCGTGTGGTGATTGCCGAAGGCACGCTTTTGAAGCCGGGCCAGAGCAATCCGGAACTCGCCAACATCGTCAAGGGCATCGTCAAGCACAGCTCCGATGCCTTGAAGACCGATCATTCGGTGGCGATCGCCACCTATTCCGGCACGCCGGACTACACGCCGGAGCTGGTCGCCCTCGTCGAAGCCTTCCAGAAGGAAAACGGTCTGAAACCGGATGGCGTCGTCGGCAAGGCCTCGATCCGCAAGATGACCGGCGGCGATTCCGTTGCCGACAAGGTCGGCAAGCTCGAAGTGGCGTTGGAGCAGGCGCGCTGGCTGCCTGTCGATCTCGGCGCCCGTCACGTCTTCATCAACCAGCCGGCCTTCCAGGTTTACTACTACGAAGACGGTGCCGAAAAATTCTCGATGCGCACGGTCGTCGGTTCCAAGGCGAACCAGACCTATTTCTTCCAGGATCAGGTGCAGACCGTCGAGGTCAACCCGTACTGGGGCGTGCCGCAGTCGATCATCGTCAACGAGATGCTGCCGAAGCTCAGGAATGATCCATCCTATCTCGACCGTATGGGATACGAGGTTGCCGTGGGTGGCCGGGCCGTCCCGTCTTCTTCGGTCAACTGGTACGGGTCGACGGCGGGCGTTTCCGTTCGCCAGCCGCCGAGCGGCGACAATGCGCTGGGTGAGCTGAAAATCCTCTTCCCGAACAGCCATGCCATCTACATGCACGACACGCCGTCGAAGAGCTTCTTCAAGAAGGATATGCGCGCCCTCAGCCATGGCTGCGTGCGTCTTGCCGAGCCTCGCAAGATGGCGGCCGCCGTGCTGGGCGTGAGCGAGGACGAGGTGGGCAAGGAGATTGCTGCCGGCCGCAACAAGGCGCTCAGCGTCAAGGCGGATATCCCGATCTACGTCGCCTACTTTACCGCCTGGCCGAACAAGGATGGCAAGGTCGAATATTTCGACGACGTCTATGGCCGCGACGACTATATTCGCAAGGCGTTTGCCGCCACGCAGAAGGCGCGCGAAATCCAGGGCTGATCGGTCAGCCCCAGGTCAGTGTTCCGGTCCTAGAGAGAATGCGAGGCGCCCCGTCGGGCGCCTCTTTTTTTTGGCGGCGAAGCGTTTTCGGTTTTCGCAAACGATCTCAGCGGGCAAGCAAACGCGCGACGAGATCGGGCGTCAGTTCATCGAAATGGGTGATGACATGCGTCGGCTCAAGCTCGGCGACCGGTACGTCGGAGTAGCCGAAGGGAACGCCGATGGACGGCACACCGGCATTGCGCGCAACGAGCATGTCGTTGAGGCTGTCGCCAATCATCACCGTGCGCATCGGATCGGCTTCCGCAAGGCGGATGGTGCCTAGCAGGTGCTCGGCGTCCGGCTTGCGCACCGCAAACGTGTCGCCTCCGGTAATCGCCGCGAACCGTGAGGTGAGACCGAGGCCGTCGACCAGGCGCCGCGCGAGGCCTTCCATCTTGTTGGTGCAGACGGCGAGCCGGTGTCCGGCGCTGGCAAGACGATCCATCGCGTCGATGAGGCCGGGATAGGGAACGGAGACGCCCGGCATCGCAGCGGCATAGTGCTCGACGAAGACTGCGAGCATGCGCTGCAGCGCTTCATCGGAAATCTCCCGTCCTCGCAGCGAGAAGGCGCGCTTGATCATCACCTGGCCGCCATGGCCGACGAGATAGGTCAGGTCGCCGTAACCGACCGGTTCCAGGCCTTCGAGGCCGATCGTGTGGTTGAGGCTTGCGACGAGATCGTGCGCCGTATCGATGAGTGTACCGTCGAGATCGAAGACAACAAGAGAAGCGGACATGGAGGGCACCTTGTGGGAGGCGGGGAGGGACGGTCTTTCCGGTATGCGAAGGCGCGGGTATTTGCAATCGCCTTGTTGGCCGTGCGGCGTGCGGCGATTTTGGCTTTCGTTTGCCATTCAGGGCGTGTAAGTGTCTCACCGGAATTCCGGCCGCCTGCGGTGCGCCGGCTCAGAATTGTTTATGGAGTTTAGGGGCATGGACGCCCGGGAAATGAAGATCAAGGCCGCTGCGGTCGCGCTCGCCCATGTCGAAGACGGTATGCGCCTGGGGATCGGCACAGGATCGACTGCGGAAGAATTCGTGCGGCTGCTGGCGGAGAAAGTGGCTGGCGGCCTCAAGGTTGAAGGCGTGCCTACGTCCGAGCGGACAGCGCGGCTCTGCGTCGAACTCGGCGTGCCGCTGAAGTCCCTCGACGAGTTGCCGGAACTCGACCTCACCATTGACGGCGCTGACGAAGTCGATGGCCGGCTCCGGCTCATCAAGGGCGGAGGCGGCGCGTTGCTGCGCGAGAAGATCGTCGCCAGCGCCTCCACGCGCATGATCGTCATCGCCGACGAGAGCAAGGTGGTGGAGACGCTCGGCGCCTTCAAGCTGCCCATTGAGGTCAACCCGTTCGGCCTCGTCTCGACGCGCATCGCCATCGAAAAAACGGCCGCCCGACTCGGCCTTTCCGGCGGCATTGCGTTGCGTACCTCTGGTGACGGCACGTTCATGACGGATGGCGGTCACTATATTCTCGACGCATCTTTTGGCCGCATTCCTGATGCAGATGCGCTCGCAAGCAACCTCAATGACATACCGGGAGTCGTTGAACACGGACTCTTCATCAACATGGCGTCGCTTGCCATCATCGCGGGACCCGCGGGTGCGCGCACGCTGACGGCGAAAGAATAGACAGGAGCACTGACCGACATGATCAAATTTGCTGGTTTCGGCCGCGCCCTTGTGGCGAGCCTCATCCTTTCGGCAAGCCTTGCCGGCGCCGTCAAGGCGCAGGATGTGACGGAAGATCAGATCAAGGCCGCGCGGGCAGCGATCGATGCACTCGGTGCGACAACCAACTTCGACAACATTCTTCCGAGCCTCGCCGAGCGCACCAAGGGTGTGCTCGTGCAGTCGTCGCCGAATCATGAGGCGGATATCAATAAGGTTGTCGACGAGCAGGCGCTTGCACTTGCCCCGCGTCGTGCTGATCTCGAGCGTGAGGCCGCGACGATCTACGCAAAGACCTTCACGCAGGAAGAACTGAAGGCAATTGCGGATTTCTATAATTCTCCGGTCGGCAAGAAGCTGCTCTCCGACGGACCGATCGCAATTCGGGAGGTCGCGAAGGCGGCGCAAATTTGGGCCGTCGGTGTTGATCGCGACCTGAAAACGGAAAGCGGCAAGAAGCTCGATCCGATCTTCGACGCCGCACCAGCGGTGACGCTGGAAAATGGCACGGTGCAACCGCAGCAGTAATCATCTCCAAAAGGGCGGCGTGAGCCGCCCTTTTCGTATTCCGTCCGCTTCTCTCGAAGCACTGGCAGGCTTCCCACCCCCGGAAAGCCGCCGCGTCCAACCAGTCTATTCGTGAATGGTGTAGGTGCTGAGCTCGCAGAGATTCTGCGTGTCGGTGGTCGTGTCGAGGTCGGATTCTTCGGAAAACTCGAAGCGCATGTCATAATTGCAGACGTTGCGGCCATCGCCGATGGTGATTTCGATCGTCTCACCCGGGTTCAGGACCTGCTCACCGAAAACATCGTCTTCCCATTGGTCCACGCCGACCGGCGAGGTGTGGAAGCGTGTCAGCACAGAACCGGTGCCGTTCTTGAGCTGGAAGACGAGGTCTTCCGCCATGGTCGGGCCTGCAAGCAGAACGAGTGTCGCGGCGCTGGCCGCGAAGAATTTCAATTTGTGCATATTGATCATCCAGTTAGCCCACAAGCGGGCGATGGATTCGTAGGATTGTTGCCTGCTTTGGTAAACGGGATTTGTCACTCCCCACTTACCAAAAATGGGAGGAACGGCCGAAAACCGCCGAAGGCAGCGAAAAGGGTTCCTGCGCGTGTGGCAAAGCGGCCTTTTCCTTTTGCCTGCGCTGTTCCTATATGTGTTGCACCCGGCGGCGGATTCGCCAGCCGCACACCCGTCAGACGGCCGACCGGCCAGGCTTGCCCGCAGGAGATCACCATGCCGACATTCGACTACGACCTCTTCGTCATCGGCGGGGGCTCCGGTGGCGTGCGCAGCGCGCGCTTGGCCGCCAGCATGGGCAAGAAGGTGGCGATCGCGGAAGAGTTTCGTTTTGGGGGCACCTGCGTCATCCGCGGCTGCGTGCCGAAGAAGCTCTATGTCTATGCCTCGCAGTTCCATAAGCATTTCGAGGATGCCGCCGGCTTCGGCTGGCAGGTCGGCGAAACGCGCTTCGATTGGCCGGCGCTCGTGGCCGCCAAGGAAAAGGAGATCACCCGGCTGGAAGGGCTCTACCGCAAGGGGCTGGAGAACTCCGCTGCCACGATCCTGGCAACCCGCGCCGTGCTGGTCGGTCCGAACACGATCCGCCTCACCGCGACCGACGAACTGGTGACAGCCGAGCGCATCCTGATTGCTGTTGGCGGCCATCCGACGCCGCATGTCGACCTTCCCGGTCATGAGCTTTGCATTAGCTCGAATGAGGCGTTCGACCTGCCGGAACTGCCGAAATCCATTGTGATTTCCGGCGGCGGCTATATTGCTGTTGAATTCGCCAATATCTTCCACGGGCTCGGCGTCGAGACGACCCTGATCTACCGCGGCAAGCAGATCTTGTCGCGCTTCGACCAGGATATGCGCCAGGGCCTGCAGGCCGCGATGATCGCCAAGGGCATCCGCGTTATCTGCGAGGACATCATCACGGGCGTTGCCGAAGGCGAAGGTGGGCGCCGTACCGTCACGACCAAGGCGGGTGAGGTGCTCACCGTCGACCAGGTGATGCTGGCGCTCGGCCGCGTACCGAATACGGGCAGCCTTGGATTGGAGACAGCGGGCGTGGCTGTGGATGCAAGGGGCGCGATCATCGTCGACGACTATTCGCGCACCAACGTGCCCGGCATTTTCGCACTCGGTGACGTGACGGACCGCGTGCAGCTCACGCCTGTCGCGATCCACGAGGCGATGTGCTTCATCGAGACGGAGTTCCGCGGCAATCCGGTGTCGCCGGATCATGATATGATCGCCACGGCCGTCTTTTCGCAGCCGGAAATCGGCACCGTGGGCATGAGCGAGGAGGAGGCGGCAAAGGCTTTCGACGATCTCGAAATCTACCGCGCCGAGTTCCGCCCCATGAAGGCGACGCTGTCCGGCCGGCAGGAAAAGACCATCATGAAACTCGTCGTCAATGCCGCCGACCGCAAGGTGCTCGGCGCGCACATTCTGGGCCACGAGGCCGGCGAGATGGCGCAGCTTCTGGGGATTTCGCTGAAGGCCGGCGTCACCAAGGACGATTTCGACCGTACCATGGCGGTGCATCCGACGGCGTCGGAGGAGCTGGTGACCATGTATCAGCCGAGCTACCGCGTCAGGAACGGGCAGCGGATCTGACAGGTGGCCGGTCTGATGTCGGCAGACGTCCGGCGAAGCGGTCCTCGTTCCGCTTGAACAGGGCCGAAAGGCGATCGATCACCACCCGCATTTCCGGGCGGTGACGATCGTCGTCATTGGCTGCGATCCACAGCGAATGGCTGAGTTCCGGAAGGGGCTCTCCTTCGCGCATCAGTCCCGGTATCGCATCGCCGACAAATGTCGGCAGGACACCGCGCCCTGCACCGCCGGTGATCAGCCGTGCGAGCACGTCGGGCGCGTTCGTCCAGGTGTGGATATGCTGTTCATGGTTGCGGAACACCCATTTTTCGGCGTCGGACATGGCGACCTCCGTGCCGATTGACACCCAGGGCAAGCTCTCCTCGAATGCGAGGTCCGCCGCGCGATAGATCGCGTAGGCAACGTCCACCGACTTTCGAACCGCGACATTGCCGGTCGTTGGTGCGCTTTGAAACAAGGCGATCATGCCGTGGCGATAGGTCAGGTCCTCGCCCGGCATGAGCTGTTTGCAGCATAGGCGAAAACTGTCGGTCACGCCCCGCAGCTCGCGTGTGTTTTCCGCAATGAAACCGGTCATCCAGATGTCGCCGGCAAGGGAGACGATCGGCAATGTGAACGCATCGCCGTGCCATCGGGTAATGTCGGCGGTGGTGCGTCGCATGGTCTGCACGTGCTCGTATAGAACCATGCCGTCGGCGGCCAGTCGATAGCCCTGCTGGCTGCGGATGAACAGCGTGCGGCCCATGCTGCGCTCCAGCGCCAGCATGCGGCGACCGATGGTGGGTGCACTGATGCCGGTGATGGACGAGGCTCCGGCGAGACCTCCCTCAGAGGCTACATGGAAGAAAAGCTGCAGGTCGCTCCAGTCGACTTCCGGCATTGCTGGATCCTCGTTCGATCCCTTTCCATAACGCAAAACCTGGCTGCCCGCATCATTCAACCGTGAAACGGGCGTTTCATTTGCGCCTCTACGATCGAAAGGGCGCACGCGCTACCTCATGCCGGACACCGGAAAACAAGGAGTTCTGTCATGAGCCCGGAATGGATGATTGCCATCGACAAGATGAAACGGTCGGGCGGCCACCGGCGGGAAGCAGGGCCGCTGTCCGACCCGCTGGAACGGGACGAATGGCGCGGCCTGGAATGGGTGGGCAGCCTTGCCGCATGGCTGTTGAACCGATGCACACAAAGGCCGGCAGCGCGGCCCCGTCGCGTGGTTGCCGACTGGAGTTGCGCGCAGGGGATGGCCTCGCGCCGCTTCTAGGCCAGAACGGCCGGCCAAGGCATGCTTTACAGCCTGTCAGGCGCGGGAGCGTCAACCGTGGCAAATGCGTCGCCGCCGCTGGAAGTTCGGCTATGCAAGAACCATCTAACGGTTTATAAGCCCGCATCTTCAAAACGGAGGGGCGTTCGCAGGCTTTCGCGGGCGCGTCAGGACAGGTGAGTATCATGGCACAGAATTGGACCCCGACCAGCTGGCGGCAGAAGCCCATCCAGCAGGTTCCGGATTATCCGGATCTCGCCGCATTGGCGGCGACCGAAGAGCGCCTCGCGAAGTTTCCGCCGCTCGTCTTCGCCGGTGAAGCGCGTCGACTGAAGTCGGCGCTTGCCAACGTGGCTGAAGGCAAGGGCTTCCTGCTGCAGGGCGGCGATTGCGCCGAGAGCTTCGCCGAACACGGTGCCGATACGATCCGCGACTTCTTCCGCGCCTTCCTCCAGATGGCTGTGGTGCTGACGTTCGGCGCCCAGCAGCCGGTGGTCAAGGTCGGCCGTATTGCCGGCCAGTTCGCCAAGCCGCGCTCCTCGAACATCGAGAAGCAGGGTGACGTGTCGCTGCCGTCCTACCGCGGCGACATCATCAACGGCATCGAGTTCACGGAAGACGCCCGCATTCCGAACCCGGAACGCCAGCTCATGGCCTACCGTCAGTCGGCTGCGACGCTGAACCTGTTGCGTGCCTTCGCGATGGGAGGCTACGCCAATCTCGACAACGTTCACCAGTGGATGCTCGGCTTCATCAAGGATTCGCCGCAGGCCGAGCGCTACCGCAAGCTCGCCGACCGGATTTCCGAGACGATGGACTTCATGAAGGCCATCGGCATCACGTCGGAAAACCATCCGAACCTGCGCGAGACCGATTTCTTCACCAGCCACGAGGCACTGCTGCTCGGCTACGAGCAGGCGCTGACCCGCGTCGATTCGACCTCCGGCGACTGGTATGCGACCTCCGGCCACATGATCTGGATCGGCGACCGCACACGCCAGCCCGACCATGCGCATATCGAATATTGCCGCGGCATCAAGAACCCGCTCGGTCTCAAGTGCGGCCCGTCGCTCACCGGTGATGGCCTGCTCGAGCTGATCGATCTCTTGAATCCGCAGAACGAGGCCGGTCGTCTGACGCTGATCTGCCGCTTCGGCCACGACAAGGTTGCGGAAAACCTGCCGCGCCTGATCCGCGCCGTTGAACGCGAAGGCAAGAAGGTCGTCTGGTCCTGCGACCCGATGCATGGCAACACGATCACGCTCAACAACTACAAGACCCGCCCCTTCGAGCGGATCCTGTCGGAAGTCGAAAGCTTCTTCCAGATCCACCGTTCGGAAGGCACCCATCCGGGCGGCATCCATGTCGAGATGACCGGCAACGACGTGACGGAATGCACGGGCGGTGCGCGCGCATTGTCTGGCGACGACCTTGCCGATCGTTACCACACGCATTGCGATCCGCGCCTCAATGCCGACCAGGCGCTCGAACTTGCCTTCCTTCTTGCCGAGCGCATGAAGGGCGGCCGCGACGAAAAGCGGATGGTTGTGAACGGTTGATCTCTTTCCGTTCATGCTTCGTCTCCGTAAATTAGCGGAGCTGATGCAAGCATTCAGGAATGTGAATTTGACAGGACCGGGCCGGCTGGCAAAGCTGGCCCGGTTTTCGTTTGGGGAGGGAAAAGTATGGGCGAGGAACGGACGGGACATTGCCTGTGCGGCGCGGTGCGGTTTCGCACGTCCGGCGAGCTGCGTGAGGTTGTCGCTTGTCATTGCAGCCAGTGCCGCCGGCAGACGGGGCATTTTTATGCCGCGATCGATGTGCTCGATAAGGACCTGACCGTAGAAGGCGGGGAGAACGTCACCTGGTACAGGGCGAGCGACAGCGCCGGTCGGGGCTTCTGCCGTACCTGCGGCTCCGCCTTGTTCTGGAAGGGCGACGGTTCGCGCCACACGTCGCTCATGGCCGGCACCTTCGACCAGCCGACCGGGCTGAAGATCGGCGTGCACATCTTCTGCGCCGACAAGGGCGACTACTACGAGATCGATGACGACGCGCCGCAGCTAGCCCAGAACCGGTAAGGCGCGCCGGCGCGTTCACTGCACGAGGGCAGGGCGCTGGCAGCGTACGCCCGTGACGCGGATATCGGCCTCGCCGATCCTGACGCCGACGACCAGCAGCAGGTTGTAGAGCAACTCGTCTATAGCTGGCGTGACCGTGCCGAGCGTCGTGGCAAGTGCGGCGGTGATCACCTTCGGCGTGCCGAGAGTGAGGAAGAGAAGCTGGATGTCGACATCGAGATTCTCCAGCAGCGTCTTGGTGGTCGCGGTCAGCGTGTCGCGCGTCGATACGGTCTTGACCGTGCGGGCGGCAATTTCCGTCGGGGTGAAGGCGAGGTGGCTTTTGCTGAGGTTCTTAGCCTCGACATGGGCGATTGCATCGATGCGTAGCACGCCGGAATCGATGATGCGGGCCTTTTCCACGCGCGCCTCATCGGAAAAGTCGGAGAGAACGCTGGGATCGACCTTGCCGACCGCGATTTCCGCGACGCCCGGAACTGCATCGACCGAGACATTGGCATTGACGGCCGTGCCGCCGAGGCAGCGGATATCGGCAAGCTTCGCCTCGGAAGCGGCGACCTCGACATAGAGCGGCAGCTTTATCTTCAGGCCGGCAAGGGCAGAAAGGCCGTCGATGTTCACTTCGACGGCGAGCCTCGTCTGGGCGCTGCGCACGGCGCTGCCCGGCGCGCCAAGGCGATGGGCCGGTGTCTCGACCGGCGGCTCGCCAATCGCCAGATTGACGGTGACCGTGGAGAGGCCGGGAATGGCCGCACCGACATTGAGGGCGACCTGGTTCTTGCCGTTGGCGAGGGCCGCGGCTGTCGAGATCATCTGCATCGCATTGATCGACATTTCCCAATCGCCGCCGGTTGCAACCGTAAGCCCTTTTTTCGGATCGAGATTGAGGATGCGCGCGAGCGGCAGTTTCACCTTGCTGCTGGCAGTCGCCTGTTCGATCGACCGCAGCGCCGAATTGAGCGTGCCGGAGAGGCCATGCACGGCGCGCATGGAGGCGAGAAGCTGCGGCATGGTAACGCCGGCATTCAGCACCTCTTCATAGGTCGCGGTTGTGAGGTTGAGTTGGGTTGCAATAGCCTTGAGGAACGGCTGGATGGAAATGTCGGCATCGACCAGCGCGCGGTAGTCCATCACCTTGAGCGACAGGTTGGTGCCGAGAAGTTTGCCGAGCAGCGCGTTCAGGATGCCATCATTCAGGCTGGCGAGCCGTGTGCCGACCGAGAAGGCGGCGATCTTCGTGCGCGAGGCCGAACCGGTCGCCGTCAGCACGGGCAGTTTGGGCACGAACATTGACGCGAGGAAGAGATCCCCGGGACGCGTCAGCACCACGCGGGCGGCATCGGCGTCCGTGCTGGCGGGCTTGAAGCGGTCTTCGGGGGCGATATCGGGGTCGGCCGTGTAGCGGCCGCGCTCAACCTTGGCGGCCGCCTGCGTGGACTTCGTCGTCACCGACGTTGCCGGTGGAATGACGAGGCCGTCCTTGCCGGTGACGGATACGGAGAGGTTGTTGAGTGCGAAATAGGTCGCAGCCGCCTTTTCCGCTTCGACGACATTGGCGGCGGCGGCGATGGCGGCGAGATCGGCCGTTGCCTGCAACTGGCGCTGCTGCACCGTGAGGTAGCCGTAATCGACGCCAATGGCCGTCGAGAAGATGATCAACGGCAGGCTGAGGGCGGCGAGCGTGGCGATGTTGCCGGAGCGGTTGGTGATAAGGTCTTGTGGGCGCTTCATGATCAGTACCCTCCCACGCGCACGGTGGCGTAACGCTCTATCTTCTCCTGCGGCAACGCGAAGGTGAAAAGCTTCCAGATCGGCAGATCGCTCGAATCATAGGAGATCGTGACGGTGAACTGGTCCGGATTGTTGGGGTCCTCAGTGACCAGGACCTTTATCTTCCTGCGGTTGATGAAGGAGTAGTCGAGCTGGGAGGCAGTGAGGTAGCGGTTGACGAGCGTGACGCGCTCGGCGGGGTTGAGGCCCGCGACCGCCGTTCGGGCGGCATCGGCGGCGATCTGCTGCACCGAATGGGTGACGCTCAGATAGACCCCATAGGCGATCAGGGTGAAGAGCGCGAGGAAGAACAGGGGCGCGATAATCGCGAATTCCAATGCCGAAGTTCCGGCACGATCCTTAGACAGACGGGACAGGGCGTGCATGACATCTCCTCCTTGGGATTGTCTGACGGCAATGTTTTCCCGCATCCAGGTTGTGGATGCACTTTTATCGTGCGCCCCGAATCTTAATTTCTTCTATAGATTGCTCAGCCGAAAGTAGCGTATAGCGAAAGTTGTGTCGGTGAAATATTCAATTTTGCCGAAGTACATCCTGGAGGCGCAAAACCTCCGACTTCAACGCGGCGATCTCGTCGAGGAAATGCGTGTCGATCTTGTGATGCAGCGCCATCAGCTCGATCTCAGCCTTCAGATTGACTTCGTAATCCTTGGAGGCTTCGAAACGGTCGCGTGCGGCCTGGCGGTTCTGCGACATCATGATGATGGGCGCCTGGAGGGCGGCGAGCATGGACAGCACGAGATTGAGGAAGATGAAGGGGTAGGGGTCGAAGGCTTCGCGCGAAAGCACGATTGTGTTCACGACCGTCCACAGGACGAGAAACACCAGGAAGCCGATGATGAACGCCCATGAGCCGCCGACGCGGGCAATGCCGTCGGCAATGCGCTCACCGACCGACTGTTTCGATTGGTATGCGACGTTCCTGTCCTGCGACAGGATTCGCCCCTCCCGGGAGTGGAGAAGGACGTCGCGTTCAGTCTCGTCGAGGTCGTCGGCGGGTTTGCCGAAGAGGATTTGCGCAGCGTCGTCGAAAGGTCTCATGGCCGGGGCTCCGGAAAGGGAATCGGAGCCCTAGCCTAGCGCGGTTGGGCCGTTTGTCAGAAGCCCGCCGCCATCAGTTCCGCATGGGAATTGAAGAAACGTTCCAGGCCGTATTGTTTGCCGAACATGATGTCGTGCTGCAGGAAACGGAAGTCGCGTACCAGCGGGTCGATGGTCTTCTTGCGGGCCCAGCCGGCCGTGCCGTTGCCCTTGGCGTCGATCAGCATGTAGCGGTCGATAACGCGCAGCTTGTCGTGCACAGCACCCAGGAAGCCGGTGTAGTAGGGATGTTCGAAGCCGGCTTCCTTGAGGATGAAATAGGAAAGGAAGGCCGGGCTGATCGTGCCGACGTCCTTTTCCACGCCGGTCTTGTTCGACCAGATGACGAGCGGCGTCTCGTGCTCCTTCTGCATCTGCTCGGGCGTGCCCTTGCGCGAGGCGGTGATGCCCTGCATGTAGCCGGAATTCTGGTAGACCGTGTTGAGCGGCGGCAGGTGGTCGCCGAAAACGACGATGATCGTTTCGCGGTCGCGTTCCTTCGCCCAGTCCATCAGCATTTTCAGGCTGCTGTCCGCTTCCTTCACGCCCTGTGCATAGCTCGCGAGCATGCGGGTATCGCGTGCATCCAGCTTGCTTTCGACGTCGATGTCGGTCTTCGCGTAGCGGCCGTCGTCATAGGGGCCATGGCCCTGCAGCGTCACGGTGAAGAAGAAGAACGGATCTTCCTGCATATCGGCCTGGCGAATGATCTCCTTGGTCAGCGCCTCGTCCGAGGTGAAGTTGCCGCGTTTTGCCAGCGGCGGCATCTTGTCGACGTCCTTGAAGGTCTGGAAACCAAAGGCCTTGTAGACACTCGAGCGGTTCCAGAACCAGCCGGAGAATGGATGGATGGCGCGCGCCGTATAGCCTTCCGCCCGGAAGAAGGTGGCAAGCGACGGGATCGGCTTGCGCACATATTGCTGGTAGGGAATGCTGCCTGTCGGCAGGAAGGCGTTGGAAAAGCCCGTCAGCGCCTCGAACTCGACGTTTGCCGTCAGGCCGCCGAACTCCGGCGAGAACACGCCGCCGCTCTGGTTTTCGCGGATCACCGGCATCGGATCGGCCGAGAGCTTTACCGTCTCAAGGCGCGTCGGGTCCCAGAGCGATTCGCTCATGACGACGATGACATCGGGCTTGGAGCGGTGCGTCGTGCCGACCGGCATGGGCTTTGACGGAATCTTGTCGATCGCGTCGATCATGTAGCCGGAGGGCGCCTGCACGTTGGCCATCGGCAGGTTGATGGCAAAGGCCATCGTGAAGCCGTTGTGGCGATAGTTTTCCGCCTGGTCCCACATGATCGGGAACACCTTGAGCCGGTCACGGACCCAGGAGAATTCGTTGTAGTCCATGATCGAGACGAAGCCGGCGAGCAGCGGCAGCGCGACGGCAAGCCGCGTCAGGCGCTCTTTCCTGGTCAGCGGACGGAAGCGGCGCCAGGCGAAGACCCACAGGCTGATGAGGCCGACGACCGAAGCGAGGACGGCAAGGGCGAGGCCCACGGCGGTCCATGGTCGGTCCTGCACCAGCACCGGCATCAGTTCCATGATCTGCCGGCCGAAAAGCAGATCGGTCGGGTAGAGCGGATCGGTGAGGAAAACCTGCTTCTGCTGCGAAATGACGCCCATCAGCATGACAAGCGGAGATACCAGCAGGACGGCCTTGTGCTGCCGACCGATCAGCGCATCAATGGCGAGATAAAGCAGGAAGAACACGCCGGTTGTCGTCCAGGCGGGCTGTTCGAGATTGGTGAAATAGATCCACGTCTGCGCGATTGAGCTGCGCGTAATCAACTCGATGACGATGACGGTCAGGAGCGCCAGAAGCCCGGAAACGGCAAGCGAACGCAATACGGCGAGCGCCTTGATGTGGCGCGCGAAAAAGCCGGCCTCGACGGCCAGGCCTTCTGTGGTATTGACCGCCACGGCTGCGGGGGTGAACAGGGCCAAGGCCGTCTCCAGATTTCATAAAAGTTTCGTTTATCTGTCATACGGATGTCATCTTGAACAGGAGATGAACGGTTTCTGCAACGTTCTCCCGGTGCTTTGGTTCCCTCTGTTGCACTGCCGCAATGGTCAACGGAACCTCCTGAAAAATGAGGGTTTTGCGCCGATGCGCGCGCAAACGGCGTCGCGGTTCATTCCCAAAGCGCTTGTGATGTTCTAAACAGCTTCTCGACCGTTCGAGAGTGCGGCAGCCACGCGCGGCAGCAGGATCGGACACCAGGGCATTTTCCGCTTTCCCTGAAGCGCGGAAACGCCCTGTCTCGATGTTTTTACGCAACTCCGGATGCAAAGCCGCCCAACAGTTTTGCTGGAATTGCTCTGAAGGAAACGGGTCCGCAGACATGACTTCCCAGACTGAAAAGGCAACACTGCGCATCGCCGTCGCGCAATTGAACCCGACCGTCGGCGACGTCGCCGGCAACCTCGCCAAGGCGCGTGCCGCCCGCGAGGACGCGGCCCGGCAAGGTGCCGACCTGCTTCTCCTGACGGAACTCTTCGTCTCCGGCTATCCGCCGGAGGATCTGGTGCTGAAGCCCGCGTTCCTGAACACCTGCCGGCGCGCCATCGACGACCTCGCCGCAGACACGGCCGACGGTGGCCCCGGCGTCATCATCGGCTTTCCACGGCAGGATGAGTCGGGGCGCTACAATGCCGTCGCCGTGCTCGATGGCGGCAAGGTGATTGCCGTGCGCGACAAGGTGGATCTGCCGAATTACGGTGAGTTCGACGAAAAGCGCGTCTTCGACCAGGGCGCGATGCCCGGTCCGGTGAATTTCCGCGGCGTCCGCCTCGGCATTCCGATCTGCGAGGACATCTGGGGTGACCTTGGCGTCTGCGAGACTCTGGCGGAAAGCGGGGCGGAAATCCTGCTCTCGCCGAACGGCTCGCCCTATTATCGCGGCAAGGTCGATATCCGCCATCAGGTGGCGCTGAAGCAGGTCATCGAGACCGGCCTGCCGCTGCTCTACGCCAACCAGCTCGGCGGCCAGGACGAACTCGTCTTCGACGGCGCGAGCTTTGCTTTCAACGCCGACAAGGCGCTGGCCTTTCAGATGAGCCAGTTCGAGGAGACGATTGCCCTCACCACCTGGAAAAAACACAGTGATGGCTGGGTTTGCGACGGTGGGCCGATGTCGCGCATTCCGGAGAAGGAGGAGGCGGATTACCGCGCCTGCCTGCTCGGCTTCCGCGACTACGTCAACAAGAACGGTTTCAAGAACGTCGTGCTCGGCCTGTCGGGCGGTATCGATTCGGCGATCTGCGCGGCGATCGCCGTCGATGCGCTGGGCGAGGAGCGGGTGCGCTGCGTGATGCTGCCTTACCGCTATACCTCGAAGGATTCGCTGAAGGACGCGGCGGATTGCGCCAAGCTGCTCGGCTGCCGCTACGACATCGTGCCGATCGAGGCGCCGGTGGCGGGTTTCC
The DNA here is from genome assembly GCF_009827055.1 of Shinella kummerowiae. GTDB lineage: Bacteria > Pseudomonadota > Alphaproteobacteria > Rhizobiales > Rhizobiaceae > Shinella > Shinella kummerowiae. The sequence goes on along the minus strand of NZ_WUMK01000001.1, from coordinate 73,878 downwards.
TCTCTGCGCTTTCGGAAACCTTCGAAGGAACGGAAGAAGGCATCACGGAAGAAAACCTGCAGAGCCGCACGCGCGGCACGATCCTCATGGCCATTTCCAACAAGTTCGGCTCGATGGTCGTCACCACCGGCAACAAGTCGGAAATGTCGGTCGGTTACGCCACGCTCTACGGCGACATGAACGGCGGCTTCAACCCGATCAAGGACCTCTACAAGATGCAGGTCTATGCGCTGTCGCGCTGGCGCAACGAACACACGCCGCCGGGCGCACTCGGCCCGACGGGCGAGGTGATCCCGAAAAACATCATCGACAAGGCGCCATCGGCCGAGCTTCGTCCCAACCAGACCGACCAGGATTCGCTGCCGCCCTATCCGGTGCTCGACGACATTCTCGAATGCCTCGTCGAAAAGGAGATGAGCACGGAGGAAATCGTCGCGCGTGGCCATGGCGAGGCGACCGTGCACCGCATCGAGCACCTGCTCTACATCGCGGAATACAAGCGCCGGCAATCGGCGCCGGGCGTCAAAATCACCAAGAAGAACTTTGGCCGTGATCGCCGCTATCCGATCACCAACCGGTTCCGGGATCGGGGGTAGGATATGGAGGCGCGCGCCGGCGAGCCGGGCGGTGGCGAAAACCGCCCGGAGTTCACACCGGAGGAAATCAGGCTCATCCGCTTGTGGTCGCTGAGCGACGTATCGGCGGGCCGGCAGGTTTCGGCGCAGGTCGCCTATTTCGCGACGCCGGCAGTGTTCGGCGCCTACGGGCTTGCGACCGGCAGCCTCGTCATCACCGGCGTGGCCTTCATCTGCATGCTTTTGTTGCTGGCCTGGGGTTTCGTTTCGACTTGGCGTGACCACAGCAATTTCGTGATGATGCAATCGATCTGTCGGAAGCTGTTGCCGACGGTCGACGAGCGACAGTAACGACAGTAACGACAGGAGAAGGCATGCGCAGTTCCGTCGAGATCTACAATATCGTTACACGCGAGACACGGGTCGTGTGGCAGACGGAGCGGCTCGTCGAGGCGCCGAATTTTTCACGCGATGGGCGTTTCCTCGTCATCAACGGTGGCGGGCTGCTCTATCGCCTTTCACTCGATGGCGGCGAACCCGTGCAGATCGACACGGGCTTTGCGACCCTTTGCAACAACGACCACGGGCTTTCCCCGGATGGCCGGCTGCTCGCCATCAGCGACAAGGTCGAATTCGGCAAGTCTGCGATCTACGTGCTGCCGGCCGGGGGCGGCACGCCGCGGCTGGTAACGCCGAACCTGCCGTCCTACTGGCACGGCTGGTCGCCGGATGGTGAAACATTCGCCTATTGCGGCATTCGCGACAATGTCTTCGACATCTACACCATCCCGGTCGCCGGTGGTAAGGAGCGGCGCCTGACCTTCGGTGAAGGGCGCAATGACGGGCCGGATTATTCCGCGGATGGAGACTGGATCTACTTCAATTCCAGCCGCACCGGACGCATGCAGATCTGGCGGGTCCGTCCGGATGGCAGCGAGCCGACGCGCATCACCGACAGCCCCTATGGCGACTGGTTCCCGCATCCTTCGCCCGACGGCCGGCACCTGCTCGTGCTTTCTTATGATGGCGAGGTTTTCGATCACCCGCGTGATCTCGATGTGCGCCTGCGCCTGATGGACATGGACGGCGGCAACGCACGGATTCTGTTTGAACTTTTCGGTGGGCAGGGCACGATGAACGTGCCGAACTGGTCGCCGGACGGTGCGGAATTCGCCTTCGTGCGCTACGCGCCGCCCGCCTGATTGCCCGATCCAGCGGGCGCACGTTAAGTTTTCGCTCACCAGCCCGTTTAAGCGAATTTTGCCGACTGTCGGTTAGCCTGCTTTGAACAATGCCCGGAAAGGGTGGGGGACAGGCAGGGACATGATGACGGGCAAGGCTGAAGAGGGCCACACGACGCGGCGGCGCGGTGTAGGTTGGGCGATCCGGGCGGCAGCCTTGATGATCATCCTGCTGTTCGGAGCCGCCAACTATCTCGTGCTGGACTATGCGATCGAGCGGGCCGACAGTTTTGTCGCCGAGACCGAGCGCACGCTGGTGCGCAACGAATTCAGCCACCAGATCGACCAGGTCGTGCAGTACCAGAGCCAACTGTCCTTCTGGGACAAGACGTTCGACGAACTGGCGAACGGCATGCCGGACGATACGTTCGTGCGCGACCAGATGCGCGACTGGATGTGGTCCGATTTCGGCTTTTCCTGGATGATCTTCACCTCGCCGGATGGCGAGAAGGTGCTTGGCGTGCACCGGGGTGAAAAGGTTCCCGAACGCAAGGCCCGCGAAAAGCTGCACTGGGTGAGCGATCTTACCCGCAAGGCCGAACGCGCCTACCGCGAGGCGCTCTCGCCCGATCGCGGTGGCTGGCAGGTCGCCGGTGGCAAGGCGGATCCCGACCTGCTGACACCGGCATTGCCTGAAATCCATGTTTCCGGCATGCGGTTGATCGACCGGGTGATGAGCATCGTCGTGGTGCAGGCGGTTATTCCCAAGACGCTTTACATCCCGGCGAGCCGGCTAGAGCCGACGCTGCTGATCACCGTCAAACCCGTCTCGCAAAAGATGCTGGCGAATACCGAGCGGCGCCTTGGCGTGCGCGATCTCGGCTTCACGCCGATCGTGACGCAGGAACCGGGGCTGCTGATGACGCCGGTCGGTGGCGATACCTACAATCCGATGGTCACCTCCTGGCGGCCCAACATGCCCGGCTCCTTCGTTTGGCGCTGGGCGCTGCCGCAGATCGCACTGTTCGTGCTGGTCTTCGCCGGCGTCATGCTGTTCGTCACGCTGCGCTTTTCCGCTCTGGTCAGGGCACTCCAGCGCAGCGAGACGAAAAATGCCTTCCTCGCCCGGCACGATCCGCTGACCGGGCTCAAGAACCGCAGCGGTTTCGACGAGGAAGTGTCGCGCGCCATCAGAAAGGGAGAAAATCGGCCGTTTACGATCCTCACGCTCGACCTCGACAGGTTCAAGGCGGTCAACGACCGGCACGGACATGCGGCGGGAGATGCGGTGCTCCAGGCCGTCGCCCGGCGGTTCTCCGAGCGTATCGGCCGGTACGGTTGCGTCGCCCGCCTGGGTGGTGACGAATTTTCCGTCCTGCTGACGGGCGAGCATAGCCGCGACCATATGGTGGAGCTTGCCGCCAGTCTCGTGTTGGATACGCAGATCCCGATCGCCTATGACGGGCAGCTTCTGCTGATTGGCGGCAGCGCCGGCATCGCCCAGTTCCCGCACCATGGCAAGACCGTGCACGACGTCATGGTCATGGCCGATGCCGCGCTCTATGCGGCCAAGAACGGCGGCCGCAACCGTGCCATCCATGCTGGCGATATGGGCAGCGAAGAGATCGCGGAGGCGGGCGAGATCCGTGCCGCCTAGCGAGCCGCAGGTGGACCGGTTTGCGGCGCAAGCGGGCTTGATCGCAGGGTCGGCTCGTGCGCATATCACCTCCGTCAGGTGCCCGCATCGCGCGGGAGAATCGGGAATCCGGTGCGGGTTTGAAAAAACCCAGGTCCGGAACGTGCCCAACGCTGTGACGGGGATGGCGTGCGCCATAAAAGCTTGAATCGATTCAGGCTTTTGCCACTGGTTGTTCAACCGGGAAGGCAGGCGCGTGCTGCGTGACCCGAAGTCAGAAGACCGGCCTGGCAAGATAGACCGAACCGCGTGGACGGCGGCAGGTTGTACGCATTGTTGGGGAGAAGACGATGCGAACCGAACCGTGGGACCCTCTGGTCCGGGCGGGCGCCTTTTCTTGCGAGGACAGGCAAGCCGTCTACCGTGCCATCGAAACGCGTCGCGACGTGCGTGACCAGTTCCTGCCGGATCCGTTGCCGGACGATCTCGTCGGCCGCCTCCTGCATGCCGCGCACAGCGCGCCGTCGGTCGGCTTCATGCAGCCGTGGAATTTTCTGACGGTGCGCAGCGAAGCGACCCGGCGTCGGGTGCATGCCGCGTTTGAGACGGCCAATGCCGAAGCGGCGGCAATGTTCGAAGGCGAACGGCAGGGCCAGTATCGCGCCCTGAAGCTCGAAGGGATCCTCAAAGCGCCGCTCTCGATCTGCGTGACCTGTGATCCGACGCGCGGCGGGACGGTGGTGCTTGGGCGCACGCACAATCCGCGCATGGATGTCTATTCGACGGTCTGCGCCGTACAGAACCTCTGGCTTGCCGCGCGGGCGGAGGGGGTGGGTGTTGGCTGGGTCAGCATCTTTCACGACAGCGATGTCCGCGACATCCTCGGTATCCCCGAGCATATCGAGATCGTCGCCTGGCTTTGCGTTGGTTTTGTCGATCAACTCTATGCGGAGCCGGAGCTTGCGGTGAAAGGCTGGCGTCAGCGCCTGCCACTGGAGGAGCTCGTGTTTGAGGAGCGCTGGCCGGACAGCGGTGTCAGTTGACGCCGGCGTCTGTCGGGCGGCCGAGGTCTATGGCGGATTGGTTTGCCGGCAGGAAGACCGGGCCGACCGTGCGCACCTTGCTGGTCGCCGGATCGTAGTCGCGTTCCCCGATTTTCACCGGCGTCTTGACCGCTGTTTCCACCTTTTTCGGCAGCGTGTCGATCCTCGTGATCGAACCGGCGTCGCCATCGTTTGCAGCCTGTCCGGGGTCGCCCTTCAGCGCCTTTTCGCGCTTGATCATCTCCTGGTAATAGGCCGAGAGATTGCAGCCGCAGGCGCCGGGCTTGGAAAGGTCGCGCGTGCGGTAGGCGAAGGCGTTCTGCAGTTCGTAATAGGGGCGGCCGGTGACCGTCGAGGTCATCTGGTCGGTTTCCTGCCCGTTGGTCATCGACTGGTAGAACAGTTCGGTTTCCGTCTGCGGGCACATCATGGTGCAGACCTGCTGGTCGCGGCGGAAATCAAGCGGCGTAGCACCGGAGGAAATCGGGAAGAAGCCGCCGTCGCAGGTGCGCACGCAGACCGTGCGCAAATTGCCATGGCCGTTGCTGCCGCCAAGTGATCGCAGTTCCAGCCGCCCACTGCCATCCGGCATGGTGCCGAGCGGCAGGCTGCGCGTGTCATCGGGCGTGCGCAGCGTCTCGGTCGCCGCCACCGGCATGACTTTCGCCTCGTCGTTGCAGCCGTTCGTCTCGAACGAGGCGAGCAGGCGCTTGCGCTTGCCGTCGGTGGAGGTGCCGCCCGCGAATTCGCGGCGCTTCCTGTCGAGAATCTGGAGATTGCGCTCCATCTTGCCGATGACCGTGCTGAGCGTGTCGCATGCTTCCGCATTCGGCCCGCCGACGACGATGATACTGCCGCCCGAACAGCCGAGGCGGCGCTGGTCGCCCTTGGCTTTGCGCAGCTGAATGTTCTGGCGTGCGATGGCGCCGGCATATTTGCGGGCGCTAGATGTATCGACCAGCACCCGGGGCAGGTTGGCAAGCTCGGCCTGGATACGCTCACACACGTTCGCGGCCGCCGTGCCGCCGAAGAAAAACAGCGGCAGACCGGTTGCAACGGCAAAAAGAAGACTGGCGCGTCTTTTCAAGTCGAAGATCCCGTGAACGTGCGTCAGAGCGGCAATTCCGCCGCATATGCGTCCCTTATCATAGGCTACCGGAGGGGAAGCGCAACGCGCTCCCGCATTTGTGATTAACGCGCAAGGGGAAATATGATTTCACAACTCAGCTTCTTCTTCGGGCTGTGTAATTGATCTCCTCCGGGGCTTGGTGTAGCACTCTCGGCACATACAACAGCCGGTTTGCGCGCCTCTCGCGCAGTCGCCCTCAAGGCGAAGCCGGCCCCCTTGCAGGCAGGTGCACATGCGGATTTCCTCAGTCTTGCTCAGTCCTCTCTACGCGCTTCAGCTCGCCTCGGGCGCCAAATCCTTTGCCGACAATCCGATCATCGGCAGCAAATGGCTGAACAGGAAGGGCCTGCACGAAAAGCGCGTTTCGCTCGCCATGCGCATGGCCGCCTGGCGCCGGACCAAGCTGGAAACGACGGTCGCGCCGGAATATCGCCGGCAATATGCCGAGAATGGCTTCGTGAAGATCGAGAACTTCCTGTCTGCCGAGAATTTTGCCGCGGTGACGCGCGAACTCGCCGAGCGCGATTTCGAGCGCTACGACATGAAGCAGGGTGCCACGGTCACCCGTCGCGCGATCATCGACGACACCGACCTCGAAAGCCTGCCCGGCTTCAAGGCTGCGCGCAACGATCCGCGGCTCACCAACCTGCTGCGTTATGTGTCGTCCCATGCCGGCCAGCCGCTGCTGGTTGTCCAGGTGGTGATGGCACTGCCGTCGGTCATCGCCAAGGGCTCGACCGATCCGCAGACTGCCCTGCACAGCGATACGTTTCAACCGACGGCCAAGGCCTGGCTCTTCCTGCGCGATGTCGAGGAGGAGGACGGCCCGTTTGCCTACGTGCCCGGCTCGCATGAGATGACGCCGCAGCGCATGGCCTGGGAGCGCCGCATCAGCGAGAATGCCGACGCTATCGAAAACGTTTACTCCGCCCGTGGCTCGCTGCGCATCATGCCGGATGAGCTTGGTGCGCTCGGTTATGGCCAGCCGGTCAAGATGACCGTCAAGGCCAATACGCTGATCGTTGCCGATACGCATGGTTTTCACGCGCGCAGCCCGAGCTACAAGACGACGACGCGCATCGAGATCTACGGCTCGCTGCGCCGCAATCCCTTCCTGCCGTTCACCGGCCTGCACCTTGCCTCGCTGCCCTTCATCGCGTCGGGCATGAACCGGCTGATCATCTCGGCAATGGGCCTGCGCGGCAAGCTCGGCCTCAAGGGATCGCCCTGGCGTCCCGCCGGCAACGGCAAGGCAGACGAGTGGTCGAAGCGGCTGGATCAGCCGCCGGCGCAGTAGGCCGTTCAAACCGCCGAACCGGCCCTGGGCTTGCAAGCCGGCCGGTTCGGCCCTACATCTCCGGCATCGTCAATGCTGACCGGCTGGTGCATCATGGAATTCAACCCGAACACAAATCGACTTCGTTTTGTTCTCGGGGATTGCCATGCCTGCTTCCATCACACTTTCCAAAATCACGTGGTCCACGCCTGACGGCCACACCCTTCTTTCCAACCTCGACCTGAGTTTCGGTGCCGAACGCGCCGGCCTTGTCGGCCGCAATGGCGTCGGCAAGACGACATTGCTGAAGCTCGTCACCGGTGATCTTGCGCCACAGGCCGGCACTGTCACGGTGGACGGCACGCTCGGCCTGTTGCGCCAGAGCGTGCAGGTCGCGGCGGATGAAACCGTCGCAAGTCTCTTCGGCATCGTCGAGGCCCTCGACCTGCTTGACCGCGCGGCGCGCGGCGAAGCGGACGCCGACGCTCTGGCCAGCGCGGACTGGACGCTGGAGACGCGGCTTGCCGCAGCACTCGCCCGGGTCGGGCTGTCCGCTGAGCCGGGCACGCCATTGACGGCACTTTCCGGCGGGCAGCGCACGCGCGCGGCGCTTGCGGCCCTCATCTTCAGCGAGCCGGATTTCCTGCTGCTCGACGAGCCGACCAACAATCTCGACCGGGAAGGGCGCCTCGCGGTCATCGACCTGCTCGCGGGCTGGCGAGCCGGTGCGATCGTCGTCAGCCATGATCGGGAACTGCTGGACGCTATGGATGCCATTGTCGAAGTGACAACGCTGGGTGCGACCCGCTACGGCGGCAACTGGAGCGCCTATCGCGCCCGCAAGGCGCTGGAGCTCGCGGCCGCGCACCGCGACCTGGCGGACGCCGAAAAGCAGGCCGCGGAGGTGGCGCGGACCATGCAGGCGATTGCCGAGCGCAAGGCGCGCAAGGACAGCACGGGCCGCCGGAAGAGGGCACGGGGCGATATTCCCCGCATCATGCTCGGCGCCATGAAGGAACGCAGCGAGCTCACGAGCGCTGCCAATGCCCGGCTTGCCGAAAGCCGGCAGGGCCAGGCGGTCGAGGCAGTGACGGCGGCGCGGGAGCGCATCGAAATCCTTCAACCACTCACCGTTTCCGTGCCGTCGACCCATCTGGCCGCTGGCAAGACGGTGTTAAAGATCGAAAACGTGACGGCCGGATATGTGCCGGACCAGCCGGTGTTGCGCGACCTGTCCCTGGTGATGACCGGGCCCGAAAGGATCGCGGTGACGGGACCGAACGGTTCCGGCAAGACGACGCTGCTTGCCCTCGTCACCGGTCAGTTGCAGTCCACGCAGGGGAGCGTGCGGGTTTTCACGAATGTCGCCATGCTCGACCAGCGCGTGAGCCTGCTCGATCCGTCCCTGTCGATCCGCGACAATTTCCGGCAGCTCAATCCCGGCGCGGATGAAAACACCTGCCGCGCGGCGCTCGCGCGTTTCATGTTTCGCGCCGATGCCGCCTTGCAGATCGTCGGCAGTCTGAGCGGCGGGCAGCTTCTGCGTGCCGGCCTTGCCTGTGTGCTCGGCGGCGGCACGCCGCCTCCGCTGCTGATCCTCGACGAGCCGACGAACCATCTGGACATCGATTCGATCGAGGCGGTGGAGGCGGGGCTGCGGGCTTATGACGGTGCGCTCCTCGTGGTCAGCCATGACGAGCCCTTTCTGGCGGCAATCGGCATCACGCGTCGACTGGAACTCGTGCCCCTTTGAGGAGAAGGCCGGGCTTTGGCCCGGCCTTCCGTTGTCAGCCGCGGCCGAAACGCTCGATCACGTCGGCGAGCGGGACATGGCCCTTGAAGGCGCCTGCGCCGGCAGGCGTCTCGCCGGCTTCCAGTGCGGTCGCGAAGGCAACGGCGGGGTTTGCTTCCAACAGGCGGCGGACCTTCTCGATGCGTGGCCAGCGGCTTGCCGGCGCCACCTCGTGATAGTCGAGCCAGCGGGCGACGCCGATTAGCACGCCGTCCGCCAGCGTGGGATGATCGCCGACGAGATAGGGTGTGTCGCCGAGCATGGCCTCCAGCTTGTCGTGCCGGTCGACGACAGCGTCACGTCCGTAGGTCCGCAAAGACTGCTGCAGCACCGGGTCCGGTGTTTCCATCTCCAGCGCCGACCAGAGCGGGCTGAAGGCGCCGGTGAAACCGGTGTTGAGATAGGCCATCAACTGGACCATGCGATCGGCCTCGGGCGTGGTGGTATCGAAGCTGATGCGCCGTTCCGTATCGCGCGCGGCAAGCCAGTGGGCGATTGCCATGGTTTCGGTGATGACGCGGCCGTCGTCGGTGACGAGAGCGGGTGTCTCGTGCCGGGCGTTGATGCGGGCATAGGCGGGGTCGCGCATCTCGTCCAGCATATCCACGCGGCAGAGCCTGTAGGGCCTGCCGAGCCATTCCAGCGCTGCGACGAGGCCCATGGAGCTTCCGGCTGGGAAGCCGTAGATGAGGATCGGTTCCAATGTTCTTCTCCGTGATTTCGTTTGACCACGCTGCGCAGCGACACTGGACCTAAGCCTTGCCCGCCCCCATGTAAATTACGCACATTTTTGTCACCACGCCGGAGCCCGCTATGAAGGATCTCGTTTCCCGTTGCCCGATCGAGGAGGTCATGCAGGTGCTGGGCGGTCGCTGGCCGACGCTGCTGATCTACTATCTGAAGGACGGCACCAAGCGTTTCAGCGACCTGCGGCGCGACAATCCGACGGTCTCGCATCGCATCCTCACGCTGGAACTGCGCAAGCTGGAAAAGGCGGGCCTTGTCGAGCGCACCGTCTTCGACGGTTATCCGCTGCGCGTCGAATACGACCTGACGCCCGCGGGCCTCACCGTGATGCCGCTGATCGATGCGCTGGGCGACTGGTGGGAGGCGCATGACGCAGCGCGCCCGGCGCCGAAAACGAAAACGGCCGCCGAAGCGGCGGCCGTTTCGTAAGGCAGATCTTTCCGATCAGATCGAACCGTCCGGGTAGGAGGCTTCGACCACGGCAAGGGCGGCCATGTTGACGACGCCGCGCGAGGTGGCGGACGGCGACAGGATGTGGGCGGGGAGCGCAGCACCGAGCAGGATCGGGCCGACATGCAGGCTGTCCGTCATCGTCTTGACCACGCCGAGCGTGATGTTGGCGGCGTCGAGATTCGGGAAGACGAGCAGGTTCGCTTCGCCCGTCAGCGTGGAGTCCGGCATGACGCGCTGGCGCAGCGCCTCGGAAATCGCGGCGTCGCCGTGCATTTCGCCATCGGCTTCGAGATCCGGATCCTGTTCGCGCACAAGCTCCATCGCCCGGCGCATCTTGAGGGCGCTATCACTGTCGCGCGAACCGAAGTTCGAATGGGACACCAGGGCGGCGCGCGGCGTGATGCCGAAGCGGCGGATTTCCTGTGCGGCCATGATGGTCATCTCGGCCACTTCCTCGGCCGTCGGGTCCATGGTCACGTAGGTGTCGGTGAAGAAGGTCGCACCGCGCTGCGAGATCAACAGGCTGAGGCCGGAGAAATCGAGCACGCCGGGCTTCTTGCCGATGATCTGGCTCACATCGCGCAGATGACGTGCATAGCGGCCTTCGACACCGCAGATCAGGGCATCGGCATCGCCGCGCTTGACGGCCAGTGCGCCGATGACGGTCTGGTTCGTGCGCACGATGGTGCGGGCGGCTTCCGGGTTGACGCCCTTGCGGCCAACGAAGCGCAGATAATCCTCGACATAGTCGCGGTAGCGCGGATCGTCTTCCGGGTTCACCACCTCGAAATCGACATTCGGGCGCACACGCAGGCCATAACGCTTGAGGCGCGTTTCGATGATCTGCGGACGGCCGATGAGGATCGGCAGGGCGGTGTTTTCCTCCAGCAGGATCTGGGCAGCGCGCAGCACGCGCTCATCTTCACCTTCGGCGAAGATCACGCGCTTCTTCTCGGCCTTCTTCGCGGCGGCGAAGATCGGCTTCATGATGAAGCCGGAGCGCCAGACGAAGCGGTTGAGCTGGTCGAGATAGGCGTCGAAATCGGTGATCGGGCGCAGCGCCACGCCGGTCTCGGCCGCAGCGCGGGCGACGGCCGGCGCAATGCGCAGGATGAGGCGCTGGTCGAAGGGCGAGGGGATCAGGTAGTTCGGGCCAAAACTCGGCGTGTCGCCGGAATAGGCGCGGGCCGCAACGTCCGACACTTCCTCGCGGGCAAGCGCTGCGATCGCCCGGACCGCAGCCATCTTCATCTCTTCGTTGATCGTGCGCGCGCCGCAATCGAGCGCGCCGCGGAAGATGTAGGGGAAGCAGAGGACGTTGTTGACCTGGTTGGGGAAATCCGAGCGGCCGGTGCAGATCATTGCGTCCGGGCGGGCGGCGCGCGCTTCTTCCGGCATGATTTCCGGCGTCGGGTTGGCGAGCGCCATGATCAACGGCTTTTCCGCCATCCGGGCGAGCAGTTCCGGCTTCAGCACGCCGGCGGCCGAGAGGCCGAGGAAGACGTCGGCGCCGTCGATGCTTTCAGAGAGCTGGCGCTTGTCCGTCTCCTGGGCATAGACGTCCTTCCAGCGGTCCATCAGCACTTTGCGGCCCTTGTAGACGAGGCCTTCGAGATCGTGCACCCAGATGTTCTCGACCTTTGCGCCGAGTGAGACGAGCTGGTTGAGGCAGGCAAGCGCTGCGGCACCGGCACCCGAAGCGACGATCTTGGCTTCATGCAGGGACTTTCCAGCCAGTTCCAGGCCGTTCAGCACCGCCGCCGCGACGATGATCGCCGTGCCATGCTGGTCGTCGTGGAAGACGGGGATATCCATCTTCTCGCGCAGCTGGCGTTCGACTTCAAAACATTCCGGCGCCTTGATGTCTTCCAGGTTGATGCCGCCAAAGGTCGGCTCCAGCGCGGAGACGACGTTGACCATCTCGTCGACGGTCGGCGCGTCGATCTCGATGTCGAAGACATCGATGCCGGCAAATTTCTTGAAGAGGACGGCCTTGCCTTCCATCACCGGCTTGGAGGCCAGCGGGCCGATATTGCCGAGGCCGAGAACGGCCGTTCCGTTCGACACGACGGCAACCAGATTGGCGCGCGCCGTGTAGTCGGCGGCCGTGTTCGGATCGTCGCGGATGGCAAGGCACGGCGCGGCGACGCCCGGCGAATAGGCAAGCGCCAGGTCGCGCTGGTTGCCGAGCGGCTTGGTGGCGGTGATCTCGAGCTTGCCGGGGCGGGGGTAACGGTGGAAGAAGAGGGCCTGTTGGTCGATGTCGCCGCTTACCGGACCGTCCTGCGTCCTCGATTTATCACCCGTGCTCATGGTGCTCCCTGTCATATGCTGTTTTCGTTGCGGCCATTCCTGACATGAAACCGCCGCTACGTGAAGTTTTCGGAACCTTCCATAAAGCCGCATTCATCGACCTGTGCAATGCCTATTTGTGCATCGAAAAGGCATAGGTGTGTCATCAATCTGAAACAGGAGTCTGGTTTTCAACAGTATCAAAGCCGCCCTTTATGACGATGTTCGCGGCGGCCGGCCACCCGGAGAAACACGCATGACTGTGACCCCCGCTGACCCGAACATTCGCTACTTCCGTACGCTGTTCATCTCGGACGTGCATCTGGGATCGAAGGCAGCCAAGGCGGACTTCCTGATCGACTTCCTGCGGCATCATGAAGCGGAGACGATCGTGCTCGTCGGCGACATCGTCGACGGCTGGCGCCTCAAGCGCAACTGGTACTGGCCACAGGCCTTCAACGACGTGACGCAGAAGCTGCTGCGTAAGGCCCGCAAGGGCACGCGTATCATCTACATTCCCGGCAACCATGACGAATTCCTGCGCGAGTTTCCCGGCACCCATTTCGGTGGTGTCGAGGTGGCGGAGCGCATCATCCATGAAGCGGCCGACGGCAAGCGCTACCTCGTGCTGCATGGCGACGAATTCGACGTCGTCGTGCGCCATGCCCGCGTCGTCGCCTATCTCGGCGACTGGGCCTATGATGCGGCGATCGCCATCAATGTCGTCTTCGCCGCCATCCGCCGCCGGCTCGGCCTGCCATACTGGTCCTTCTCGTCCTGGGCCAAGCAGCAGGTGAAATCGGCCGTGAACTTCATCGGCGAGTTCCAGAAAGTCGTCGTCGAAGAGGCGCGGCGCAACGAGGCTGACGGTGTCATCTGCGGCCATATCCACCACGCGATCATCACCGAGATCGACGGCATCCGCTACATCAACAGCGGCGATTGGGTGGAGAGCTGCACGGCGATTGCCGAGCACCATGACGGCGAGATGGAACTGATCACCTGGCAGAAGCTCGCGACGACGCCTGCGGAGGTGGTGCCGGTGTCGCGTCAGATGCTGGCCATCGGGGCCCGCGAGTCGGAAGCCGCATAGCCGGCTTTCACAAATTGGGCATTGTCGGCAAAGGGCAGAAATAGCGGATTGGCGTACGTACATCGGCGTGCTAGAGCCGAGGGCGTTCCAACGCAGGTTCCCCGCCAATGACCGCCCCTTCCGGGTTTTCCGTGACCACCGGCGCGCCGCCGTTCTTCGCCGCGCGCATTGCCCTCGTTTTTTGCGCGCCGATGATGGTCAACGGCATTGCGCTGCCGTTTTTCCCGATCTGGCTGGAAACGCTGAAGATGAGCGATTTCCAGATCGGTATCGTGCTCGCCGTGCCGATGTTCGTGCGCATCTTCACCGCACCCATTGCCGGCGTGGTGGCTGACCGGATCGGCGAGCGGTCGATCGTGCTCATCTGGTCGGGGTTGCTGTCTCTGCTGACGGCGGTGGCACTGTTTGCGACGGGGTCTTTCTGGCCCGTTCTGCTGCTCTATACCCTGCAGGGTGCGGTCTATTCGCCCTACGTCCCGATCACCGAAGCGATTATGCTTTCCGGTGTGCGCCGCTGGAATTTCGATTATGGCAGGATGCGCCTCTGGGGCTCGCTCGCTTTCATTCTGGCGACGATGACCGGCGGCTGGCTTGCCGGCCTCTATGGCGGCGACATGGTGCTGCCGGCGATGGCGGCTGCCTTCGTGTTGACGGTGCTCGGCGCGATGATCGCGCCCCGGATCGGCAAGCCGCGCCGGCCTTCCCCGATATCGGCGATCGCGACGATGCCAACGAAAAGCACGCTGCGCCAGTGGGATGTGCAGCTCATGCTGATCGGTGTCTCCCTCGTCAACGCCAGCCATGCCATGCTTTTCGCCTTCTCGGCGATCTACTGGCAGAAGATGGGTTTCAGCGGCGTGGATGTCGGCATCCTGTGGAGTGCGGGCGTGCTTGCGGAGGTGGTGTTCTTCCTCTTTGCCGTCCAGTTGAGGCAGCGCTTCAATCTGTGGTCGATGATGATCGTCGGTGGCGGGGTGGCCGTCGCGCGCTGGATCCTCTTCCCGATGGAGATGTCTTTCGCTGGCTACTTTGTGCTGCAATGCCTGCATGCCTTCACCTACGCGCTCATCCACATGAGTGCGCAGAGCCGGCTCGTGGAGCGTGTGGCAGAAGAGCAGGAGGCGGCCGCGCAGGGGCTCTACTTCTTCTACACCGGCATGTTCACCGCGATTGCGACGTTCGTCTCCGGCTATACGTTCAGCTGGTACGGCGTTCAGGGTTTTTACCTGATGTCGCTCGTCGCCGCGGCCGGCCTCGTCGCCATCATTGCCGGCCGGCTTGTCGCGCCCCGCGCTCAGCCCCAAAGGGCGGCTTCCGGCGGGTAGACGTCCGAACCGTCGTAGCGCAGGCCCGGCTCCCGGTCGCGGGCAAGTAGCAGCGGCCCGTCGAGATCGACGAAATCGGCGCCCTGCGCGAGCAGCACGGCCGGCGCCATGCCGAGCGAGGTGCCGACCATGCAGCCCACCATGATCTTCAGGTCGTGCTCCTTGGCCATCTCGCGCAGCATCAGCGCTTCCGTGAGGCCGCCTGCCTTGTCGAGCTTGATGTTGATCGCGTCATAACGGTCGGCGAGTTTTGCCACATCCGCCGTCCGGTGCACGCTCTCGTCAGCGCACACAAGGATGGGGCGGGCGTGATCGCGCAGCGCCGAATCATTGCCGGCCGGAAGCGGTTGCTCCACCAGCGCGATGCGCGCCTCGGCGCAGATCGAGAAATGGTAGGCGAGGTTTTCCGGCGTCCAGCCCTCATTGGCATCAAGAATGATGGCGCTTTCGGGCGCTCCGGCGCGAACCGCACGGATGCGTTCGGCATCGTCGGTCGTGCCGACCTTGACCTTCAGCAGCGGACGCCAGGCATGCTCCGTCGCCTGGCGCTGCATCGCCTCCGGTTCGCCGAGCGAAAGCGTGTAGGCGGTGACGAGCTGTTGCGGCGCGGCGGTATTGATCACCTGCCAGGTCGGCACGCCGGAGAGTTTGGCTTCGAGATCCCAGAGCGCGCAATCGAGCGCGTTGCGCGCCGCGCCGGCCGGCATCACGTTGGCAAGGTCCTCACGGCCCATGCCGTCTTCGATGGCGCCGCGCATCTCCTCGATCGCGGCCAGCACGCTGGCGACCGATTCGCCGTAACGGCCGTAGGGCACGCATTCGCCGCGTCCCGTCAGGCCCGAAGCGCCGATTGTGCAGGTCACCACCTCGGCCGTCGTCTTCGCGCCGCGTGAAATGGTGAAAGCGCCGGCAATCGGGAAGCTCTCGGTGGCGGCAAGAAGGCGTCGGTGCATCATGTCGATCCTGGCGGGCCTGAAAAAATCGAGGCGGGACGGGGCTTTTACCGGTTCGTTCGGTGACAGATGGCCAGCGAGCCGGTAAGACAGGCGCATGTTGTCCCAAGCACGGGAAGATGCAAGAGATTTG
Source organism: Shinella kummerowiae (assembly GCF_009827055.1). Classification (GTDB taxonomy): domain Bacteria; phylum Pseudomonadota; class Alphaproteobacteria; order Rhizobiales; family Rhizobiaceae; genus Shinella; species Shinella kummerowiae. The sequence goes on along the minus strand of NZ_WUMK01000001.1, from coordinate 58,250 downwards.
ACCGCCGCCAGCCCCTCAGCCGAAATCGTGACCGAAAGCCTGTCGGGCAAGGACGGGGAGATCTGGCGTCTCTCCGGCCACTGGGTGAACATGACCGCGGTCGCCGCCGCCAAGCGGCTGGCCGAGATCGCCGGAAAAACCGGATCAGCCCTCGAAATCGACCTCACCGGTGTCGCCGAAATGGATACGGCCGGCGCCTGGCTTTTGCGCCGGGCGATCACCGAGCGGCAGGCCGGCGGTGGCGAGGTAAGCGTCACCGACCGCCAGGGCGCGCACTATGCCGACCTTATCTCCGCGCTGCCCGAAAAGCTTGCCGAACCGCGTGAGGAGAAGGGGCCGCCGGCCTCGCGCTTCGAGCGGATCTTCACGCCGATCGGCCGTGCTATGGTGGACGTCTGGGACGACGCGGTCGCCGCCATGTTCATTCTCGGCTCGGCGGTGCGCGGGGCTCAACTGAAGCTCGGGCGCCAGAGTGGCCTTTCGCCCGCAGCCATCGTACACCAGATCGACCGCATGGGCGTGCGCGCCGTGCCAATCATTCTTCTGATGTCCTTCCTGATCGGCGCAATCATCGCCCAGCAGGGTGCCTTCCAGCTTCGTTATTTCGGCGCCGAGGTTTTTGTCGTCGACCTCGTCGGCATTCTCCAGCTCCGCGAAATCGGCGTGCTCCTGACCGCCATCATGATCGCCGGCCGCTCGGGCAGCGCAATCACGGCCGAAATCGGCTCTATGAAGATGCGCGAGGAGATCGACGCGCTGAAGGTCATGGGGTTGAGCCCGATCGGCGTGCTGGTGTTTCCGCGCCTCGTGGCGCTCACCGTGGCGCTGCCGCTGCTCACGATCATTGCCAACTTTGCAGCACTGTTCGGCGCGGCCTTCGTTGCCTGGTCCTATTCCGGCATCACCTTCGACACGTTCCTGTCGCGGCTTCGCGAGGCGATCGACCTGTCGACGATCGTTTCGGGCATGATCAAGGCGCCGTTCATGGCGCTGATCATCGGCATTGTCGCCTCCGTGGAGGGGCTGAAGGTCGGCGGCAGCGCCGAATCACTCGGCCGCCACGTTACGGCCTCCGTTGTGAAGTCGATCTTCGTCGTCATTCTCGTCGATGGTCTCTTCGCCATGTTCTATGCCGCAATCGACTTCTAGGGACATTCATGGATTCGACTTCGGCAAAACAGGATAATGTGGTGCTCTCGGTCAAGGATCTGACCGTCGGCTTCGGCAGCAACATCGTGCTCGACAAGCTCAACCTCGATATCTATCGCGGCGAGATCCTCGGCTTCGTCGGCGCGTCGGGCACCGGCAAGTCGGTGCTGATGCGCACGGTGCTGCGGCTTCTGTCGCGCCGCTCCGGCACGATCCGCATCTTCGACACGGATTTCGACAAGGCGACCGAGGCGCAGCGCCTGGCGCTCGACATGAAGCTCGGCGTGCTTTTCCAGCACGGCGCGCTGTTTTCGGCGCTGACGGTCAAGGAAAACATCCAGGTGCCGATGCGCGAGTATCTCGACCTGCCGCAAGCGATGATGGACGAACTGGCCCGCCTGAAGATCGAGCTTGTGGGCCTCGCGCCGGAAGCGGCGGACAAGTTTCCGTCAGAACTTTCGGGCGGCATGATCAAGCGTGCGGCGCTGGCCCGCGCGCTGGCGCTGGATCCGGCGCTGGTCTTCCTCGACGAACCGACCTCGGGTCTCGACCCTATCGGTGCGGCCGAATTCGATGAGTTGATCGCCAAACTGCGCGACACCCTTGGACTGACCGTGTATATGGTGACTCACGACCTCGACAGCCTGTTTTCGGTATGCGACCGCATCGCCGTTCTCGGGCAGAAGAAGGTTCTGGTTGAAGGCACGATCGAGGACATGCTGGCCTTTGACGATTCGTGGGTGCAGTCCTATTTCCGGGGCAAGCGTGCACGGTCGATCGTGCGGAAGACATAAGGAGCACCGGGCCTTTTTGGTCCCGGCGGATGGAACTGCGAGCAGGATAGCCTGAAGCATGGAAACGAAAGCCAATTACGCCCTCGTCGGTTTCTTCACCGTGCTGGTCATGGCCGCCGCCTTCGCCTTCGTCTACTGGATGTCGCAATATGGCCGCGGCGGCGAGATGGCGCAGCTTGCCATCCGCATTCCCGGTTCGGCGAACGGCCTTTCCGTCGGCTCGCCGGTGCGCTTCAACGGCATCCCCGTTGGCTCGGTGCGCAGCCTTGCCATTGACGCCAAGGATCCGCTCTTCTCCGTCGCCATGACGGAGGTTTCGACCTCCGCTCCGGTCAAGCAGTCCACCAAGGCGGTACTGGAAGTGCAGGGCCTGACAGGGGCTGCCTATATCGAGCTCTCCGGTGGCACGGCGGCCGACCAGAACATCCTGCGCCAGGCCTTCGATACCGAAACGCCGGCCGTGCTTCAGGCCGAGCAGTCCAGCGTGACGAACATCCTTTCCACCGCCGACAAGATTTTGAAGCGGGCCGACACGGCGATCACCGATATCCAGGGCTTTGTCGCCGACGCCCGCGGCCCGCTCACCAACACGATCCGCAACGCCGATCAGTTTTCCGGTTCGCTTGCCCGCAACGGCGAGAAAATCGACGAATTCCTGCAAAGCGTCGGCGGCCTGTCTGAGACCTTCACGAATCTGTCGAGCCGCCTGGACACGGTGCTCGCGTCAGTCGATGATCTCATCAAGGCGGTCGATCCGAAGAAGGTCGAGGATTTCGTCGGCAATGTCGACAAGGTCAGCAAGGACATCGCTGCAGCCTCGGGCGACATCAAGACGACCGTCGAGGGCTTTCGCAAGACAGCCGAGACGTTCGACACTTTCGGCAAGCGGGCAACGGCAACGCTCGACAAGGTGGACAGCCTTGTCGCGGCCGTCGATACGCAGAAGGTGGGCGGAGCGATCGACAACATTTCCGTGGCGACGGCGGATGCGCGCAAGGCGATTGCCTCCGTCACCGGCGTTGCCGATCGCATCGGCCAGCGCAAAGAGGATATCGACCAGATCATCACCGACGTGCAGCAGATGAGCAACAAGCTGAACGCTGCGTCGTCGCGGGTCGATGGCGTACTGGCAAAGCTCGATGGCTTCCTGGGTGAGGGCGATTCCGAATCGCTGTTCGCCGAGGCCAAGGCGACGCTGCAATCGATCAAGCAAGCGGCCGACACGCTGAATGGCCGAATCGGACCGATTGCCGACGGGATTCAGCGATTCTCCGGCTCCGGCCTGCGGGATGTCGAGGCCTTGGTGCTCGATACCCGCCGCACGATCCAGAATCTCGACAGTGCGATCTCCGGTTTCGAGCGCAATCCGCAACGTCTGCTGTTCGGCGGCGACACGGTCAAGCAGTATGACGGCCGCACCCGCCGCTGATTGCGCCGGGAAGTGTGGCCCTATCTCCACAATGGTTAACGGCTGATGGGCGGACGTGACTTTGTCCGATCCTGCAACCGTGACAGCATGCCATGCCGCTGCTACACATCTGGGCACAAGGGTTTGAGGACGACATGACGGTATCGGGTATGGAGTTGTTGCGGAACGGGACTGCGGCGCGTGCCGCGTTCATTGCCGTCCTGGCAGCAACGCTTGCCGCATGCGGGAGCACGCAGGCGAAGAATGACACGTTCAGCCTGTCGACCGTGGCGTCCGTCGAAGGACCGTCTGCCAAGAACCGGCAGATCCTTGTGCCGCAACCCTCGGCGCTGAAGGCGCTCGACAGCGAACAGATCGTCATCCGTCCGTCGCCTTCGGAGATTCAGTATCTCGCCCAGGCGCAATGGAGCGACAGCCTGAGCAAGATGGTTCAGGCCAAGCTGGTTCAAGCGTTCGAGAATACCGGGCGCGTCGGCGGCGTGGGACGACCGGGTGAGGGGCTGGCGATCGACTACCAGATCGCCACCGACATCCGTTCCTTCGAGGTGCAGACCTCCGGCGGAAATACGGCCGTGGTGGAAATTTCCGCAAAGCTGCTGAACGACCGCAATGGCACGGTGCGGGCGCAAAAGGTGTTTCGCGCGACGGTGCCGGTGAATGGATCCGGCAGTACGGCATTTGTGAAGGGGCTGGATGCGGCCTTTGCCGCCGTCACGGCCGATATCGTCGGCTGGACGCTGAGCTCGATCTGATCAAGCAAAGCTCAGGTTTTTTGTTTTAGCTGCATTGTTCTACGCCGAAGCCATGCCGCTTCGGCTGGAAATGCTCTAAGGCCGTGCGCCGCTGTTGCAGCGCACGGCCTTGTCGTATCAGGCGTTCTGTACGCCCTGGATGGCCGAAACCTTCCATTGGCCGCCGTCTCGGCGCACGAAGGTCCAGATTTCGACGGCTTCCGTGAGATTGTCCGGGTCGCCGGAAACGACCTGGCCGGTGGCACGGTCGCGCATCACGTCGATGCTTTCGTAGCGCATGGCGACGGTGGCGTATTCGTCGGCACCCTCGCGCCAGGCCTCGGCGACGTCACCCTGCACGAGGTGAATGTCGCGCACGTCGTTGCGCAGGCCCTGCGTGGCGTTGTCGCCGATCTCTTCTGCGAGATAGGACATGGCCTCCGGCGTGGTGATCTGGCGCAGCGTCGCAAAATCTTCCGCCGCATAGGCTGCCTGCACTTCCCTGAGCATGCTTTCGAACTGCTCGAGATCGGCCTGCTTGACGCCGATCTCGTCACCGGCCTTTGGCTGCGGCGCAGCCTGCCGGCTGCCGCCGCCGATGCGCGGGATTTCGAAGCCCGGACCACCATTCTGCGGATGGACGTTGCGCTGGGCGCCGGCGCCGGCATAGGCGGGCGCGTTTCTCTGCGCGAACATGCGGCGCAGGAACAGGAAGGCGCCGGCGATCAGCAGGACCTGCAGGATCAGGCCGAGGAAGCCGATACCGCCGCCGAGACCGGAGCCGAGCAGCATGCCGACGAGGCCGCCGAGCATCAGGCCGCCGAGAAGCCTGCCGCCGAAGCCGCTGAACATTCCCGGACGCGGATTGGTGGCAGTGGTGTTGCGGCCTGCGGAAGGCTGAGCCGACTGCTGGCGCGTCATCGTACGGTCGATCGGCTGGGCGTCGGTCGGCGAGGTGCGGGTGGTCGACGGCGTGGAGAAGGTGCGGGTTCCCCGGCTGCCGAAACCACTGCCGGCGCGGCGGGCTTCGGCCACGTCCACCAGCGTCATCATCACCATCAGCGCCATTGCCAGCATTGCCAGCCCGCGTCCAAATCCCTGTATCAACATCATTTTCTTCACTCTCTCCCATGCGCGTTCCGGCATATCGAACCGCATATAGAGGGTGAGGGGGCGGATTATAAGGTTTGCGTCGTGGAAAAGAGGAAAGTGGGACAATGTGCGCCACGTCCCGGCGGGATTGGCCCCGCAACGGCGCGGTTCGCTGGCAAACCCATAAACAAAACGGCCGCCTCGTCGGCGGCCGTCTTCTGTTCGATTTCAGGTCCGCTTAGCTGAAGCGGCCCGCGGCATGGGCCAGCATGGTGTAGACCTTGCCGGTATCCGAGGTGAGGTAGGTCTGCGTCATCGCCTTGTCGCGGTCGTTGCGGGCAACGTCGGCGAGCAGCTTTTCGAAGTCCGAAATGTAGCGGTCGACGGCGGTCCGGAATTCCGGCTCGCGTTCGTACTTGCGCTTGATCTCGTCAAACGTCTGCTGGCCCTTCAGCGTGTAGAGGCGGCGGGTGAAGACGTCGCGCTCGCCGCGCTGATAGCGCCGCCACAGGTCGACGGAAGCATCGTGATCGATGGCGCGGGCGATATCGACCGAGAGCGAGTTCAGCGATTCGACGACGTGACGCGGATTGCGGTTGTCGGCCGGGCGGGCTGCCTGGCCGTCGCCGCGCGGCTGGGCGAATTGGGCTTCCTCACGCGAGACGGCGCCGCGCAGGAGGTCGCGCATCCAGCCGCCTTCGCCGGCCGCCTTGCTGTCGGCTTCGGCGGGCACGGGCTGTGCGCGCTGCGGCACAGTTGCTGTTGCCGCGCGCTCCAGGCCGAGGCTGCCACGCAGCGGCGGCGTCGCTTCTTCGCGGACAGGCTCTACGCGGGCCTGCTGCACCGGCTGCTGGACAACGGTTGCCTGCACGGCCGGGCGGGAGACTTCCAGCGCAGAGGAGGACTTGCCGATGATGTCGGACAGATCCTGCAGGGCCTTGATCTGCTCGCTGACGGCGCGGCGCATCTGGGCGGCGTTTTCCTTGGCTTCTTCCGGAAGGTCGAAGGCACCGCGCTTCAGTTCGCCGCGGGTCTGGTCGAGTTCCTTGCGGATTTCGGTGGCGGCGCGACGGATCTCCTCGGTCGCCCCGGAGAACTTTCCGACGGCTTCCTCGACCGCTTCGCGCATCGCATCACGCATGACGGCCGTGGCGGTCTCGGACTTCTTGCCGGATTCGGTAAGCAGGCGATCGACATCGGAGAGCGAGGCGCCGACGCTACCGCGCAGGCGGTTTGCCACTTCCTTCGTCCGCTCCTCGGCGCGTACGAAGGCGCCTTCGACGGACTGGCCCGCTTCTTCACCGGCCTTGACCAGAGAGTCGCGCAGCGTGTTCGCGGCGGATTCGGCGCGCTTTTCAGTCTCACCGAGGATGCGGCCGACTTCCGCGAACGAGGTCTGGATGCCGCCGCGCAGATTGCCGGCGATCAGGTTCGCGCGCTCTTCGGCGCGGCCGAAGGCGCCCTCGACCATGCCTTCAAGCGACTGCATCGTCTTCTCGATCTCTTCCGAACGCTGCACCAGGCCGATGGACAGCGAGCGCAGCGCATCCTGGCGCTCTTCCAGCGTCGAGACGAGGTTCGACTGGGCGGCGGCGAGCAGGTCGGAGGCCTGGGACAGGATCTTCGAATGATCCTCGAAGCGCCCGACGATGCCGCCGATCTGCGAGAGCGTGCCGGCCGAAATATCGGAGAGGCGATCGACCTTGCCTTCCAGCAGGCGAGACGTAGTGGAGACCATGTCGGAGGCGCGCTCGGCGGAGGCATTGAAGCGTTCGGCCGTGTTCGTCAGGCGCCCGTCGATGGCGCCGAGCGTCTGGCTGGCGGCATCGACCAGGCCGGAGATTGCACCGTTGCTTTCCGAAAGGCGAGCGATCAGGCTTTCGACATTTGCCTGAAGGCCGTCTTCGATTGCGCGCATCGAGCCAGCGGCTTCTTCCGTGCGGGCGGAGATTGCAGCGAGCGTATCGGAGGTGCGGGCCGAGATCGCATTGATCAATGCCGCGTTCTCGTTGCGCAGGCGATCGGCGCTTTCGCGGGCGACGCCGCTGATGCGCTCGGCAGCTTCGCGTCCGGCAGCCGCATAGTCGTCGATGACCGGGCGGGCTTCCTCGTTGATCAGGCGCGACAGTTCCTCCGTGCGGCTGGCCAGCATGGAGTTGAGTTCGCGGGTACGATCGTCGAGCGTCGAGCGGATGGAGGCGCCACGCGTTTCCAGAGCCTTTTCGACATCGCCCAGGCCCGCGCGCAGCGACTGCGCCTGGTTGGCAATACGGTCTTCCGTTTCCGCGAAGCGGGCGACGGCGGAGGTGGTGGTTTCCTCGACGGCGCGGGCAAAGGCTTCGTTGCGGGCGGACAGGTTATCGGCGAACTCCTCGCCGGTGCGGGCGATGTTGTCGGCGGTACGCTGGGCTTCCGCACCCATGTCCTGTGCCGCACGGGAAACGGCGCCCCGGAGCGACGCGCTGAGATGGGCGAATTCCTCGCCGGTCTTGGCGAGCGACTGGGCCGAGCGGATTGCTTCGGCGTCCATGTCCTGGGCGGCCTGCGTGACGGCATCGCGCAGCGTCTGGGCGAGCCCGGCAGCCTTGCCGTCGATGGTGCGGTTGACGCTGTCGAGGCCGATGGTGAGCGCCCGGTCCATGGTGCCGAGGCGTTCCTCGATGCGACCGGTCTTCTCGTCGATGGTCGTGGCGATGCGGTCGGCGGCTTCGCCGGAAATGCGCTCGATATCGCTGGCCCGGCTGACAAGCGTTCCATCGATGCGGTCTGCGGCCTCACCGGTGACGCGGGTGATGTGGCTCGCGTGTTCGGTAAGGGTGGTGTCGATGCGTTCCGCGGCTTCGCCGGAGATACGGGCGAACTGGCCGGCGTGCTCCGAGAGGGTGCCACCGATACGCTCAGCGGCTTCGCCGGAGATGCGGGTAATCTGGCCGGCATGCTCCGTGAGGGTGCCGTCGATGCGTTCTGCGGCTTCACCGGTAACACGGGCGATCTGGCCGGCGCGCTTGGCGAGCGTGCCGTCGATGCGTTCGGCAGCCTCGCTGGCAATGCGTTCGATCTGCGTGGCGCGTTCGGCGAGCGTACCATCGATGCGCTGGGCGGCTTCGCCCGTCACCCGCTCGATATCGTCGAGGCGGCCGGAGAGGGCGCCCTCGATGCGGTCCGCGGCGCTGGTGCTGACGCGCTCGATATCCGAGACGCGGCCGGAAAGCGCGCCTTCGATACGTTCGGCCGCATCCGCGCTGACACGCTCGATGTCGCCGACACGGCCGGCAAGCGTTGCAGCGATACGGGCCGTCGTCTCGTCACCGATACGGTCGACTTCGGCGATCGGGCGGGAGAGGGCGTCGGAGACGCGCAGCGACACGTCGCTGCCTACGCGATCAAGGTCGGCAAGCCGGTCGGCCAGGGTGTCGGAGATGCGGGCGGCGGCGGTGTCGACGATACCGGAAACGTTCTCGACACTGTGTTCGATGCGGGCTTCCAGCTTGCCGAGGTTTTCTTCGAGCTTGCTGCCCGTCGTGTCGAAGCGGGTCGCAACACTGTCGACCGTCTGTTCCATGCGTGCGCCGAAGGCATTGGCAGCCTCGGCGATCTTGGAGGTGGTCTCGCCGAGACGTTCGGCCACGGCACCGGCGCTTTCCCGCACGCGGTGGTCGAGCAGGGCAGCACTGCCGTCGATCGTGCGGCGCAGCGTTTCTTCATGCTGCTCCAGCGTCAATTCCAGCATGCCGGCGCTGGTGGCGATCGACGTGCCGATATTGGTCGCCTGATCGTTGAGCGTTTCGGTCAGCTGGTTGCGGCCGTCGGTGATCGCCAGGTTGATGGCGTTGATGCGGTCGTCGAGCGTGGCGCGGATCTGCTCGTGGGTGGAGACGAGCGAGCCGGCGAGTTCCGAGGCGCGGCCGGACAGGGCTTCGGCGATCTCGGCGGCGCGGCCGGAGAACGCATCGGCGAATTCCGTGGCCTGACCGTGCAGGACGCCACCGAGCTGCTGGCTGCCTTCGGTAAGCACGTTTTCGACACGGTCCGCTGCGGTGTCGATGGCCGACTGCATGGAGCCGGCGCTGTTGGAGAGCACCGAGGCGAGGTTTGCCGTGCGGCCGGTGATGACTTCGTCGATCTGGCGGGCAGCGCCAGTCAGCGCGGTCTCGACGCGGTTCGCGGCCGAGCCGACCGACTGTTCCAACTGGCTGCCGGTCTCGTTCAGCATCGACGACAGGGCCGCGGTGCGTTCGGACAGCGCGCTGTCGATGCGGTTGTGGCTTGCGGCAATCGTCGAGGTGATCTCGTCGGCGCGCGCGCCGAGCGTCTCTTCCATGCGGGCCTGTGCGGCCTGGATATCGTCGGCGATCGTCGCACCGCGGGAATCCAGCGCCTGCGTCAGGCGGCGTTCGCTGCCGGAGATGCTTTCGACCAAGGCCTGGCTGCGGGCGCCAAGCGCCTCTTCCATGCGCGCCTGTGCGGATTCGATATCGGTGGCGATGGCCGTGCCGCGGGAATCGAGCGCTTCCGTCAGGCGGCGTTCGCTGCCCGAAATGCTCTCAGCCAGCGCATCGGCGCGGACGCCAAAACCGCTTTCGATGCGGTTCTGGACGTCGGCGAGACCGCCGAGAAGCGTCGAGGACTTTTCCGAGAGAATGGACGTCATGCGCTCATGGGCGCTGCTTGCCGCATTGCTGATCGCGTCGGCATGGCCGGTGACGGCGCTCTCGAACAGCTCCTGGCTGGTGCCGAGGCTGGTGGCGAGCGCGAAGGACTGGTCGGTCAGCGTGTTGTCGAGACGCTCGATGCTGGAGGTCAGGATGCCATCGATCGAGTCGCGGCCGCTTGCCACCGTCTCGTTGATGCGGGCAAGGCTCTCCATCAGCTTGGAATCGAGTGAACCGGCACGCTGGTCGAACGCCTGGGTGAATTCTTCCACGCGCTGGTCGAAGGAGCCGGCGATCTGGCCGACCGTCGCCTGCATGCGCTCGTCGAAGAAGCCCGTGCGCAGGTCGAGATCCATGACGGTGTCGTCGGCTGCGTTCTTCAGGCTTTGGCGGAACTGCGCGCCCTTTTCGTCAAGCGCGGCGTTCATCGACTGGATGACATGATCGAGCCCGCTGGTGACGGCGTGCTGACCAACGGACAGGCTTTCGCTGATCTCGCGGGTGCGGGCGATCAGCGTCTCGTTGAGCTGCTTGGCGCGGTCGTTGAGCGCGGCGTTCAGCTTTTCCGTGTTGGTATCGAGCGAGCTTGCGCGGGTTTCGAACTGCTGAAGCAGATCGCGACCGCGCGAATCGAGGTTCTTGGTGAGCTGGTCGAGGCGGGTGTCGAATTCATTGGCGAGAGCGAGGCCTGACGAGCTGAGCGTCGACAGCAGGCTGTCCGTGCGGGCCGACAGCATGGCGCCGATCGTCTGCGTGGCGCTGTCGGATTTTTCCATCAGCATCGCCGCGCGGGTGTCGAGCATGGAGGCGAAAGCCTCACCCGAGGTGGCAAGGCGCTGCGTGATGCTCTCGCCGGCGCTCGCCAGCTCGTCCTTGAGCTGTTCGTGCGCACCGGAAATCGAGGAGCGGACACGCTCGGCGTGGCTGACGATCGCCTCGCGTTCCGAGCCGAGTTCCTGCACAAGCGTGCGCACGCGCATTTCATTGTCGGAATAGCTGCGTTCGAGCGCGTTGACCTCGGAATGAACGAGGGTTTCGAGCTCGGTCGCGCGGGCGATCGTGCGCTCGATGCCTTCGTTCATCGCCGACACTTCGCGGCGAACGGCCTGGCCGACCGACATGATGCGGTCGGATGCGACCGTTTCCGGATCGGAGAGGCGCAGGGCAACTTCGGCCATCGAGCGGGCGGCGTTGCGCAGTTCGTGGGCACGCGCGATCATGATCGCGAAAGCGAAGAACAGCATGATCGGCATGACGATGGCGACGACCATGCCAATGGCGCCGGGCAGCGCCACGAGATCGGCGATGGACCGGATCTGCCAGATCTGCGGTGCATAAAGCAGGTTCGCGACGCCAATGCCGCCGATGACCCAGAGGATGGAGGCGAGGACCGCCATGCGGATCGGTGCGCGGCCCGAGCGTACGTCGAGCGATTTCAGGATGGCAGCAGGCGTCTTGCGCGAGCCGTCATTGGCGGGGGTGAAGGCCGGTGCCTTCGGGGCGGGCTCGGGGCTCAGGTTGCGCGCTGTCTCGCCCGATGTGGGGCGGCTTGCAGTCTTGTCCTGGATCTTGTTCGCGGTGCGGCTTGCTGGCTCAGACGCATGGGTCTCCGAAGCGTCCTGCTTCGAAGGTGTCTCGGGCGTGAGATCGTCAAAGTCGATTTTCAGTGCTTCTTCGAGCGCCTGGAAGGCCTTTTCGTCGATCGACTCGATAGACTTGTTCGTCGCCATGCGGATACGCCTCGTTACCATGTCCAGGATTGGGCTTCATGCGCGCTGCCGCTGCTCAGGCGCATTCGAACCGTCCGGTTGGTGGCCGGTCTTGCTGCATACCCTCATGGCAAGCAGCGTCCAGGCCCCCGTTCATTTCAAATTCGCTCGATAACCCCGAAGGACGAAATGGTGTACTCCGCCCACGGTTTATCCACCGGGATTATCCGGTCGTATCGTAGTGACACATTAGCCTGTATCACACAATTCATTGCCATCTCCCTTCGCCCGAAACTTAACAGGAAGTTAAGATTCGGCGAATCTGTATCGCAATGGAAAACTTGCGAAAATGGCGAATTTTCAGCCGTTAACCATAGTTTGCGATTCATGCCCATTTTGCGCCGTCTTTTAATCGGATAGGCGCGCCGGCGACGCAGAATGGCTGTCCCATGTCCTTGCGGAAGCGTGGTGAAAACACCGGGCCCGCATCGGCATCTGCGTGCATCACAATGAAACAAGCGTACGTAGCGTATATAAGGATATTGGCAAATGGCAGCGCTCAACATCGCATTCGAGGCGCCCGACAATGCAGGCGGCATGTGTCCCTCAAATGGACGACCGATCGATCTGATACACCTTGCCCGCCAGACCATGGGCGACAAGGCGCTGGAACTGGAAGTGCTGCAGATGTTTGCGCGGCAGGCCCGTGAAAGCATGAAGGAAATCGTAGGCTCTGAAGGGGCTGCCCGCGCGGCCGTCGCGCATCGGCTGAAGGGCTCGGCCCAATCCGTCGGCGCCACGGCCGTCAGCAAGGCAGCCGAGGCGCTGGAGCAGAACCCCGCCAATGCCATTGCCCTTGCCAGCGTGACTGCGGCCGTCGTCGAGGCGGAAAACTTCATCCTCAAGCTCTGCCGCTGATCGTCGCAGGCCCGCCGCCAATCGACTGGCGCGGCGGGAAAAGCCGATGCCGCGCCCGGACCAGTGAAGAGCCGGGCGGGCGGGCGATGTTGACTGGGGATGGGTTTTGTTGGAAACGTCCGCCGAAAGCCGGCGGTATCGTCCCTCCGCCGGCCAGCCATTCGCCCGCTCCGGGCAGCCTTGAGGATCCGGAACCCATCATGAGCAAACTCACCATCGTCGCCTTCGATGGCACACGCCACGAACTGGATGTCGCCAACGGCTCCACGGTCATGGAAAACGCCGTGCGCAATTCCGTGCCCGGCATCGAGGCGGAATGCGGCGGTGCCTGTGCCTGCGCGACCTGCCACGTCTATGTCGACGATGCCTGGAGCGCGACGGTCGGCCCGCCGGAAGCGATGGAAGAGGACATGCTGGACTTCGCCTATGACGTCCGCCCGACCTCGCGGCTTTCCTGTCAGATCAAGATGTCGGATGCGCTCGACGGGCTCGTGGTTCACGTGCCGGAACGTCAGGCCTGACATCATCCTTTTTCGGAGCGTTGAATGGAGCTCGCCGCCGATACCGATGTGGTTGTGGTCGGCGCCGGCCCCGTCGCGCTTTTCGCCGTCTTCCAGCTCGGGCTGTACGGGCTGACATGCACGCTGGTCGATAGCCTCGACCGCGCCGGCGGCCAGTGCGCCGTACTGTATCCAGACAAGCCGATCTATGACGTGCCGGGTTTCCCGAAGATCGACGGGCTGGAGCTGACCGATCGCCTGCTTGCGCAGATCGCGCCTTTTTCGCCCCGGTTTCAGTTTGCATCAACCGTTGTCGGTTTCGCGCAGCAGCCGGATGGGCGCTTTCAGGTCGCTTTGAACGACGGTGCGTCGCTTGGTGCCAGGGTCGTGGTCGTCGCCACCGGTCTTGGCACCTTCGTGCCCGGTGCGGGGGAACCGTCGCTGGAGGCCGGCCCGGCGCCGGCCTGGCCGCTGGAACGCTCGGGCGATGCCTTCATCGTGGATCCGGAGCGTTTCGAGACATCGCAGCCGGGTGTCTTCGCCATCGGTGATGCCTGCCATTATCCGGGGAAGCTGCGGCTTATCCTGTCCGGCTTTCACGAGGTGGCGCTGATGACGCAGGCGGTGCGACGCATCTGCTTACCGGGCGGACGCTCGACGCTGGAATACACGACCTCGTCTTCACGCCTGAAGAAGAGAATTGAAGGCGCAAGTTCCGCCAAAGAATAGATGGGGAAAAAAAGAGCCTCGCCGGTCGATCAGGACGAGCGAGGCCAGTAGGGCGCATCGCAACAGGAGAGGGAGGAGACACCTGCTGCTTCAATGGGACGCGCCAGGAGAACCTGTTACAAACTGTTTCATGCTACTGCGGGAAGGAAAAACCCTCTTCCCGTTCACTGTTGAAATGAAGATACGGTGATTTGCGGAATTGCGCTATCGCTAAAACTAACCAGTCATTTCATGGATACAGAAGGCCCAGGCCTTGCGCCGGTCCGAAAGCACTGAAGCTCTTTCCAGAAATACATGAATGGCCGCTTGGCCTTTACTGAAGTCTGCTCTTCAGGCGATGCGTCAAAAGCCGCATCATGCGGTCGTTGAAGTTCTTGGACTCGACGCGGTCGAAGCGGGCCTGGTCGGCGTCGTGCTTGGAAACGGCGTCGGCCGTCACGCGATCGACGCGGGCCTGCATGCGTTCGCAGTCGGCCTCCGGGCGCAGGGTTTTCAAGGTGCGTTGCAGGGTGCGGGCATGGGTGCGGGCGATTTCGGCGTGGCGTTCCTCATGGCGCTTGATGTCGCTCGCCAGCGTGTCCCAGATCAGGGCGAGCGATGCGGTGGCGCGCTTGCGGTTCTTCCAGCGGGGAAGGATGATCTGGGTCGACAGCGTCACTTTCGCCTCGCCGACGGCGCAGCGGTCGCCACGGCGCACATAGGTGACCGAGCCGCCCCACTTGATCTTTGTCGCACCGGGGTGGCGTGAGCCGCTGTGTTTCATCATCGGGCCGCGCTTGGACAGTTCTTCGTCGAGTTCGGCTGCCGTGCGTCCGCCGACGGAGAAATATGCGAAGGTTTTCGATGTGATCGTCTCGGCGCCGGCCGGCTGGACAGAGAGGCAGACGACGGCGGCAAGGGCCATCAGGCGGGCGATGGTCTTCATTCGGATCAGCATTCCTTTCGCCATCGGGTTTCCCCGATGGTGTGCCAGCCAAAGGACCGGTTGAACTTCCTCTAAGCTTGGGGCATAGGCTCCGCAAGCGCAACACCCTTTCCGGGCGCCGCTGGGGAACCCTAGTTTCAGATCGGTTGATTAAGAACTAAGGTTGCTCACCAGATTCAAGGTGCTACGGCGTTTTTCGCACGTCCGCGCGCTTCTTAACTGCCGAGGAAACCGCCATGTTCTCGCCGTTCGATCCCTTCCGCTGGGCGCTTGCCCATGGCCGGCATCTGGAGCTCGGACCGCGCGGCATCCTCATGGCGATCGTCAATGTGACGCCCGATTCCTTTTCCGATGGCGGCCGGTTCGACAGCGCTGACGCGGCGGTGGCGCAGGCGATCCTCTGTCTGGAACAGGGCGCGGAGATCGTCGATATCGGCGGGGAATCGACCCGTCCGGGTGCCGCATCCGTGACGGCGGCCGAGGAGCAGGACCGCATCCTTCCCGTCATCGAGGCGCTAGTCGGCACGACCGACGCCATCATCTCCGTCGATACCTATCGTGCCGAAACCGCCCGGCTTGCCGTTGCCGCCGGCGCTCATATCGTCAACGACGTGCACGGTCTGCAACGCGAGCCGGCTATCGCCCGCGTTGCCGCGGAGACGGGGGCGGGACTTTGCATCATGCATACGGGGCGTGACCGTGAGAAACGGCCGGACGTGGTGGAAGACCAGTATCTCTTCCTCGGCCGCTCGCTTGAGATCGCCGGCGAGGCGGGCGTTGCCCGCGCTGCCATGGTGCTCGATCCGGGATTCGGCTTTGCCAAGGATACCGATGAAAATCTCGAGCTGATGGCGCGCTTCGGCGAGCTTTACGGTTTCGAATTGCCCATTCTCGCCGGCACCTCGCGCAAGCGTTTCGTCGGCGCCGTCACAGGGCGGGAGGCGGCGGACCGCGACGTCGGCACCGCCGCGACGACGGCGCTTTTGCGTATCGCCGGCGCGGCGGTGTTCAGGGTGCATGATGTCGCAATCAACAGGGATGCGCTTGTCATGGCGGATGCTATGCTTGCCGCGGAGCGCAGGGTGAGGGCGCGCGAGGAGCGCGCCTGATACCCGGCCAGACAGGATGAAATCATGACCACCAGCTACACGATCACGCTCAAGAACTGCGCCTTCTTCGCCCGTCACGGCCTGCACGACGCGGAGGAGTTTCTCGGCCAACGCTTCTTCGTCGATGCCGAACTCGACGTACGGCCGCTGCAGCCGCTTTCGGACGATGCGATCGAATCGACCGTCGATTATGGCGTCGCGTTCCAGGAGATCGAAAAGATCGTCACCGGCCAGCGCCGTTATCTCATCGAGGCGTTAGCCCAGGAGATCGCCACCGTTCTCTGTGCCCGCTTCCCGCAGATTTCCCGCGCGCGGATCACCGTCAGAAAGCCGAATGCACCGGTGCCCGGCGTGCTCGATTATGTCCAGGTCACGGTCGATCATGTCGTCTGAGACTTTCCGTCGGGCCACGCTCGGCCTCGGCGGCAATATCGGTGATCCCGTCCGCGCAATGGCCGAGGCTTTGCGGGCGCTCGACGCGCGGCCGGATTGCCGGGTCGTCGCCGTATCGCGGCTCTATCGGACGCCGCCATGGGGCAAGACGGACCAGGAATGGTTTTTCAACGCCTGTGCGCTGATTGAAACGGCGCTCGGGCCAGAGCCGCTGCTGGACACCTGCCTTGCCATCGAGCGCAACATGAAGCGTGAACGCAAGGAGCGCTGGGGGCCGCGCACCATCGATATCGATGTGTTGACCTATGAGGGTGTGGAACAGGCTGGCGGACGGCTGGAATTGCCGCATCCGCGCATGACGGGGCGCGGCTTCGTGCTGATGCCGCTCGCCGACATGGCGCCGACACTGGACGTGCTGGGACGCACCGTGGAGTCCTGGCTGGGAGACGCTGATATTGCCGGCATTGAGCCGGCGAGCGCCGGCTCGGAATGGTGGAAGATGGCTATTTGATCGAGCCGACGGCGATGTCGTCGAGATTGCGGTCGAGCGATACGCCGATGACTGGGATCATCCTGTTCTCGACCTTCACCGAAATGGTGATGTTGAGCTTGTTGTCGCTCTCGAGGCGGGCGATCATCGCGCCGTTCAGCTTCTGGCGGTTGATGCCGACGACGACCTTGTTGCCATTGACCTGGCCGGAGGTGATGTCGAGGCCCTTGCCGGAGGCGCCATCCAGAAACTTTCCAGTATAGCTGCTGCCCGTCTTGGTGATGAGCGCCGACATCGGCTGCTTGAAGACGCCGACACGGCAGAAGCCGTCGAGCTGGATACCGGCGCTCTTGGCCGGCGCGGTATCACCCGTCAGGTCGCAGGAGAATTTCGTCCCCTTGTACTTGCCGGCGACGATTTCGCCCTTGCCCTGCCAGTTGCCGGTGACCTGCTCGAAAAATGCCTTGTCGCGCGATCCGGCGGAGGCTGGCAAGGCGAGGGTGGTGGCTGCGAGAAAGGCCGCTACGGAGGCGCGGGCGATCAAAGAGGTGCGCGAGTACATGAACGATCCTTGATAGGCGACGGCCTTTTGGCCTGCTTTGGTGTCACGAGATTTGCGCGAAAATGGTTAATGGACGGTTTCCAGGGGCCTTGCCCCCTATCATTTGACAGGTTTGTCCATCCGGGAAACCGGGGTGTTGCTTGCCGGTCACGCTTCGTCGCGGCGACGTCCCGAGGTGCCGGGTGTCAGGTCGCTGATGAAATCGCCGATGCCGGGCCGCTTCAGCGAACGGAAAGGCATGGGGCGGCACAGGTCCATGGCGGCGATACCGATTCGAGCCGTCATCAGGCCGTTGATGACGCCTTCGCCCAGCCGTGCGGAGAGTTTGGACGCAAGCCCGTGGCCGAGCACCTGCTGCACGAGACTGTCGCCCATGGCAATCGAGCCGGTGACGGCGAGATGGGCGATGACGTCCCGCATCAGGCGCAGCATGCCGATCTTGCCCGGACGGCCGCCATAGAGTTCCGCCATGCTGCGCACCAGCCGGCTGCTTTCATAGATGACATAGCCGAGATCGACCAAGGCGCGCGGGCTGACCGCCGTGACGATGGAGACGCGCTTGGCGGCGCCGAGAATGAGGGCGCGCGCCTCGCGGTCGAGCGGTGCCATAAGCTCCCGCTCGGCAAGGTCGATGAGATGGGCGGCGTCGATGATTTCGCCCTCGGTTTCAGCGAGCCGTGCCCGCCCGCGCGCCGTCTGGGGCCGGGCGGTGAGCAGGTGCATGAGGCGGGCGACAATACTCCGGCCAACCGCCGGTGTCGGCGATAGAGCGGCTTCGGCAACGTCGTGTTTGATATCCTGAACGGCGGCGAGCCGGCGAAGGCCGATCAGTTCGCGCAGGACCATGCCGAGGAGGGCGAGCACGGCGATACCCGCGGCGGCGATGGCGAGATAACCGAGCCAGTCGTTGCGGTTGAAGAGGTCGCGGATCAAGGCATCGACCCACAGGCCGATGGCGAGCGACAGGAGCAGGCCGAGCGCGCCGAAGGCGATGCGGCCGAGCGTGATGCGGCGCGGTCGGGGTGTTGCGACCGGCGGCAGGAGGTCCGGTAGGTCGGCTGTCGTGGCGATGAAGGGATCGTCGGCGTCGGGCGTCAGCGTGATCGCATCATCGAAGGCGGCGGGTGCGCGTGGCGCGGCGCGCTCGGGCTGTTTTGCGGCCGGATCCGGGGGGAGCGAGAAGGCGGCGGGTTTGCGCGGACGGTCGGTCATGCCAGCCGGTCTCCAATCAGATATTGCAGCGCGCGGTCGAGACGGATGTGCGGCACGGACAGTTTCAGGCCGCCGCCGGTCTCCTCAATATGCGGCGGACGGAAGCGCACGAAATTGAGCAGGCCTTCGGAATGCGATTCAAGCGCTTCGAAAAGTGAATCCGGGTTTGCTGGCAAGTCCCCGGGAAATATCGCTGTTTTCCGTTCGCCGTCAAAGACCTCGCCATTGATCTTCTCGCCAGCCATCGGCACTCCGACGATGACCGGCAGGTCCTCGCCGTCGTGTTTGACGGTAGCCTCGCGGGTGGCGCGCACGGAGGCGAGCGCCATCACCTCGATGCCCGCGCCGCTCATGCCGATGCGCTCGATGGCGCGCTCGACGAGCCGGCGGGTGACGGCCTCCAGGCGGGGGTGGCTCTCGTGGTGCAGGTGATCGGCCTTGGTGGCGGCAATCACGATGCGGTCGATGCGGCGCGTCACGAAGGAGGAGAGAAAACTGTTCTGGCCGGCGCGGAAACAATCGAGCACGTCGCCGAGGGCGCGTTCGAGGTCATGCACCGCCTCGGCGCCGCGATTGATGGCCTGCAACGCGTCGATGAGCACGATCTGCCGATCGAGGCGGGCGAAGTGCTCGCGGAAGAAGGGGCGCACCACATGGCTCTTGTAGGCCTCGTAGCGCCGCTCCATCATCGCATGCAGCGAGCCTCGTTCCGGGCGCCCGTCGCGCAGGTTCGGCAGGGGGGCGAAGGTCAACGCGGGCGAACCTTCAAGGTCACCGGGCATGAGGAAACGGCCGGGCGGCAGGGTGGAAAGCGAACGTTCGTCGGACTTGCAGGCCTTGAGGTAGGCGGTGAAGGCGTCGGCGAGCGAACGGGCGGTCGCCTCCTGCGCTGTCGCGGCGGGATCGACCGTGTTGGACAATGCCAGCCATTCCCGCGCAAGTTCGGCGCGGATGCCCGATTGGGCGAGTGCCACGGTATTTGCGCTGAAGGTTCGGAAATCCTGCGCGAGCAGCGGCAGGTCGAGCAGCCATTCGCCGGGATAATCGACGATGTCGATTGCGAGTTTCCCTGGCGAAAACAGGCGGCCCCAGCCGGACGCGCTTTCATAGTCGAGCGTGATGCGCAGCTGCGAGATGGCGCGTGTCGAATCCGGCCAGAGGCGATCGGCGACGAGCGCGCGGATATGGTCCTCGTATTGGAAGCGTGGCACGGCGTCGTCCGGCTGTGGTTCCAGCCGGATTTTCGAGACGCGGCCGGAGCGGCCGGCCTCGAACAGGGGCAGGCGGCCGCCATTCAGCAGGTTGTGCACCAGCGAGGAGATGAAAACCGTCTTGCCGGCGCGCGACAGGCCCGTCACGCCGAGGCGGATCGACGGATTGACGAGATTGGTGGCACGGCCGGTCAACGCGTCGAGCGCGAGCAGGGCTTCATCGGTGAGGGTGGTCAGGCTAGGCGGCAAGGGTCTCTTTCCAGCGTCGATGACGATATAGGAAACGAAATCCGGCAAGAAAAGAGCGCTGCCGTTTCCTCAGTGGGCCGGGCGCGGCGCTATGAAGCCGGCCAGGCAGGCACCGCCGTAATTCTCCTGCGTCGGACGCTCGTCGAAATCGAGGATGGCAAGACCTGCCGTCGGGAAGCCGAAAGGCACGGCCGTTTCGGCGATTTCCTTGCCGACGAGGCGGTGAAAGAACTCCTCGATCATCGGGTTGTGACCGACGATCATCACGGAGGTTTCCGCCCGGTTCGCGAAGGCCAGTTCTGCGTAGGTGTCGATGGTGCCGGAATAAAGGGAATCGACATAGTCGATCGCCAATTCCTGGCTGACGGTGCGGTGGAACGGTTCAGCCGTCTGTCGGCAGCGCACGGCCGTCGATGAAATGATGAGCGCCGGCTTGTAGCCCTGGTCGGCTGCTTCCTCGGCGATGACCTCAGCTTCGGCAAAACCGTCGTCATCGAGGGCGCGATCGAAGTCAGACTGGCCGGGCTGGGCCCAGGCGGCGCGGGCGTGGCGAAGGATGTAAAGCCGGAAGGCCGGCGTGCCGAGAGATGCCAAGTCTGTCCTCCATTCGCCTGCGGCCGCAAATCTGCCGCTGCCCCTGTCATGTCTTTCCTTGCCGGAAAGATCAACCGGTTTTGCGAATGGGCGCGTTCACGATGCTGTCGGATACCACCTGATAGGCGAGCGTATCCTCGAGCTTCTGAGGCCGCGCGAAATAGTAGCCCTGCATCATGCGGCAGCCGAGCGCGCGCAGCGCCACCACCTGCTCCTGCGTTTCCATGCCCTCGACCACGCAGACGCAGCCGATATTGCGCGACAGGTCGACGATCGTCTTGACGATGCTGCGGCTGAGGTCGTTCGTCGTGATGTCGACGATGAAACCGCGGTCGATCTTGATCTTGGTGAGCGGCAGCTTGTGCACGTAGCTGAGGCTGGAATGGCCCGTGCCGAAATCGTCGAGGGCAATGCCGATGCCGTGGTCTGCGAAACGGCGGATATTGTCGGCGGCGAGCGCGAAGTTGCGCATGACCGCCGTTTCCGTCACCTCGACATCGAGGCGTTTGGGGTCGACACCGCTGCCGGCGATGATGTCGAGAAGCGCATCGACGGTCTTGTTGGAGACCACATCACGGGTCGAGAGATTGATGGAAAGACGGATATGGGCGGGCCAGGTCTGCGCCGCTTCCAGCGCCTTGCGCATCAGCACTTCGGTCAGCCGCCCGATGATGCCCGCGCGTTCGGCAGCACGGATGAATATGCCGGGCGGAACGGGGCCGAGGGTAGGGCTTTCCCAGCGAGCGAGCGCCTCATAGGCCGAAATGCCATTGGTGTCCGCGTCGACCATCGGCTGGAAGACGAGATGCATTTCGCTTTCGAAATCGGCCCCCAGCAAGGCCTGCTGGATACGCCCCTGTTCGTTGATCTCGGCCTCGTGTTCGGCGGAGAAGACGACCGTCGTGCCGCGGAAATTCTGCTTGGCAAGATAGAGCGCGAAATCGGCCCGGTCGAACAGCCGGTCGGCGGTCGTGCCGGCATCGCCAAGGATGGAGATGCCGAGCGAGCCGGAAACACGTGGTGTCTGCCCGTTGAAGATGTAAGGCTCCTGGAGTGCGGTGCAGATTTCCTCACCGAGCAGCCGCAGCCTGTCCGGGCAGGGCGTGCCTTCGAAAACGATGCCGAACTCGTCGCCGCCGAGACGCGCCGGGAACAGGCCCCGGCCGGCAAAGGCGGAGAGCCGTTCGCCGACCTCGATGAGCAACTTGTCGCCGATGCCGTGACCGAAGGTGTCGTTCACCGGCTTGAAGCCGTCGAGATCGATGAGGCCGAGGGCCAGGCCGGTTCCGTTCTTCTCCGCCTCGATGATGTGCCTTTCGAGTTCGGCGCGGAACTGGCGGCGGTTCGGCAGGTTGGTGAGGCTGTCGAGATTGGCGAGACGATGGTTCTCGTCACTCAGTCGCTGGGTTTCCGCCTGGCGGACGGTCAGTTCCTTCTGCGATTGTATCAGGGCGCCGAAATCCCGGTAGTAGGTGAGCAGGATGAAGACCATGGCCATGGTCACGAGCGCGACATTGAGCGCGAGTGCCGTGAAGACCGGGTTGCCCGATGCGGCAAAGAACACGGTGAACGGTCCAAGCACGATTGCGGTCAGCGCCAGGGCGGCAGCGCGCAGATGCATGAGGCAGAAGATGCAGCCGATCACCGTATTGGCAATGTAGAAGGCGACATGGGACTGCTGGTAGGCGTCGCCGTAGGAGAACAGGCTGAGCGACCAGGCGCAGAAGCCAGCGCCGAGGAGAGCCGTCAGGCGATAGGTCGAGCGAAGCCGGCCGACCGCCTCGTCATGCGTGTAGCGCCGGTTGCGGCTGAACCACCAATGGACCAGCCGGGTAAGGCTGACGGCATAGAGCGCCGAAGGAATGTACAGCGTCAGATAGAGGGGAGCGGCGTTGAAATGCGTGACGGTGAGGGCAACCGTATTCGTTACCAGCATGAAGTAGAGCAGCGGCACCTGCTTGGTAAAAGCGGCAAGCTGCGCCTGGACGAGCTCCGGATTACCGGATTCGATCGTGAGAATAGCTTTCGCCCTGCTGAACATTCAATGCGCGCTCCTGCCTGGAGGAAGAGAAGCACGAGTTGCTAAAATAAGTCTGAATCGCCCGATGGGACAGTTTCGCGAAAGAAAATCGGTTTAGCGTCCATTACAGTCGGGAATCTCGGTGCCTATATTTGGGGCAGAGCGACACGGCGGACAGGCACAGGGCCCGGCGGCGGGTGGTGTGCGATGGGGTGCCCGCAGGCAGGTTTCTCCATCCCGTTGTAATCTTGATGAAATATTAGTCTGGCATGGTTCAAAATAGAGGCAGACGCGAAAACCGTGGGTAAGTTCCAACAGGCTTGAATCAGCTTACCTGTAGGGATATACAGCGCGCCTTGAGATGTTCTTCAGGAGAATCGCGTTGAGTGAGAAGATCGATCTTAGCAATTTCGTCCTCGATGAGGGCGATGAATTCATGAGTGCAAACCAGCGGGCTTACTTTCGAGCGAAGTTGAACGCCTGGAAAAACGACATTCTGCGCGAAGCGCGTGAAACCCTTGGCCATCTCGCGGAAGAAAGCGCTAACCATCCGGACCTCGCGGACCGGGCTTCTTCCGAAACCGACCGTGCCATCGAACTTCGGGCACGTGACCGTCAACGCAAGCTGATCTCCAAGATCGATGCGGCGTTGCAGCGTCTCGACGAAGGCACCTACGGCTACTGCGAGGAAACAGGTGAACCGATCGGTCTCAAGCGTCTCGACGCCCGCCCGATCGCAACGCTTTCGATCGAGGCGCAGGAGCGCCACGAGCGTCGGGAAAAGGTGTATCGCGACGAGTAGCCGTTTCTGCCGGTTTGAAGAGGGCCGGCAGAAAAGGACGTGATCTCCAGCATCGGATATCCCGGTGCCGGCCGGTTGCGGAATACGAGACGCAGAGACTTGAGCAGCTAAAGCCGCCGGAACGATGTTTCCGGCGGCTTTTTTATGGGGTTTCTACGCTTTTGTGAGGTCATTGAGCCGTTCGCAAAGGACGGGCAAGTCCGCGCCCGTCTCGGCGCGTCTGGCGCTATGCTTTCCTGCTCGCCGCAATCTCGCCAAGCAGGCGGGCCATTTCCGCTTCGGTTTCTTCACGGCTCTTGGCAACAGGCTGTGCCTGCCCGAGCGTACTGGCAGTCTGGGTGGGATTGGTGGTCGTCTGCCCTGACGTCGCCTGCGCGGTCGTACGGCTGGCGGGCGTGGCACCGCCGCCGGTGATTTCCGCTTCGAGAATCTTCTCGAATTCGCTGACGAGCGCCGGATTGTCGACTGCGGCAACCGGTTTGGCGAGGGGTTGTGCCGTCACCGGGCGCTGTACGGTCTGCCCGATCGCTGCCTGCGTTGTCGTTGCTGCCGGCTGTTGTGTCAGCACACGCTGACGGCTTTGCTCCAGAACATCCTCGATACGGTGTTCGGGCGTGCGTTGCTGGACGCTCGTCTGGGGCTGCTGGTTTGTCACGACGGGCTGCGTGGCGGTGCGCGTCGGCACGGCGCGTGCGGCGGTGCCGCCATCGTCGCCGGCATAGAGCACCTTCGCCATGGCGGAGACCCCTTCCTGCGTGGTGGTCGGGCGACGCTCCGTGGCGGTCACGGTCACGGTCGCCGGGCGTGCTGCTGAAACCGCTTCCGCTGCCACTTTGGCAGGCGTTTCCTGCAGCGCAGGCGTCGGCTCGGCCCGCTCCACCTTCTGGACGGGTTTTTCGGCGGGCTGGGCGTTTTCTGCCGAGGGGATGGCGATGCGGGTCTCGATGACGATGTCGGTCGGGCCGCCGATCATGATGAGGTGTTCGACATCGTCCCGGCGCACCAGCACGAGCCGGCGGCGGGTGTCGATGGCGGCCGCATCAAGCACGGCAAGGCGCGGTGCGCGGTTTCTCCCGCCGCGAATGAATGGCGAGGAGGGGCGGCCGCGGATGATCCAGAGTACCAGCGCGAGGCAGAGAAGACCGAGCAGCACCACCACCGCGGCGATGACGAACTTCGTGCCGTTCTCCGTGAGAATCTCCTGGAACATGGCGCGCTCACTCCTTTTCTGCAGATTGGCTTTTCGCCAAGCCGGCTGCATTTGACGGCTTTTCCTGGGGTGGTACAAGCGCTTTGCCGCGCTTGTCCAGCACCTATTGCCGCCGTCATCGTCGCCTAACTATGGCAGCCTATGGAAATTGCGATGGTTCAGGCGGAATATTCCCTGTGAATTCGCGATCTTGCTTTCCCTCGATGGCTTTCTGCGCTTCCCTCGGGCGGATAAACATGATTCTGGCATCGGGTGCGGGCGAAGCGCAAGGCCGGACCGTTGCAGATGAGGGATTGATGACGACGATGAAGCGACCGGGCGAGGACAATGGGCCGATCGTGGAGCGTGGCGTGCGGCCGGCGGTCGCGTTTCGCGTCGTGCTGCTTGCCGTTGTGCTTGCGGCCTCTGCAGGTGCCTTCATCGTCTTCAAGAACCAGCTCGACAACGAACTCGTGCTCGGCGTGCTCGGCGTGCTGGCCATGGCCGGTATCTTCTTCGTCGTGTCCGCACTCATCGGCCTCGTCGAATTCATGCCGCAGGCGACGGGATCCGACGATCTCGCGCGTTCGTTTCTCGATTCCCACCCGGATGGAACCGTCGTGACGGACCGCAAGGGCCGCATCGTCTATGCCAACACCGCCTACGGGGCGCTGACGGGCGCACAAGGCAATGCGGAAGTGCAGACGCTGGAGACATTGCTCTCGCGCAACCGCGACGCCACCGAATCGGTCTATCGCCTGACGAACGGCCTGCACGAGGGCAAGGAAGGGGCGGAGGAATTCCGGGTCCAGAAGCCGCTCAACGCATCCGGCGCCAACGGCTCGGGCGCCCAGTGGTATCGCCTCAAGGCGCGCATTCTACCGAACCGCGAGAACGCCAAGCAGCCGCTCTATATCTGGCAGATTTCCAACATCACCTCCGAACGGGACGACCAGGAGCGCTTCTTCAAGGAGCTGCAGAACGCGATCGACTATCTCGACCACGCGCCGGCCGGCTTCTTTTCCGCCGGCCGCAAGGGCGAGATCGTCTATCTCAACGCCACGCTCGCCGAATGGCTCGGCATCGATCTCGCCAAGTTCCAGCCTGGGTCGCTGTCGATTGCCGATGTCGTGGCGGGCGAGGGGCTTTCCCTCATCCAGTCTGTCCAGGCGGAGCCGGGGCAGAAGCGCACCGAGACGCTGGATCTTGACCTGCGCAAGACGAACGGCCAGAGCCTGCCGGTGCGCATGGTGCACCGCGTCTCTTCCATGCGCGACGGGGCGCCCGGCGAAAGCCGCACCATCGTTCTGGCGCGGGAGGAGGGTGGCGACAGCGATCAGTCCGCGTCGATCGCCTCCATGCGTTTCACGCGCTTCTTCAACAACACGCCGATGGCGATCGCTTCCGTCGACGGCAACGGCCGTATCCTGCGCACCAATGCGCCCTTCCTGAAGCTGTTTTCCGGGGTCGTGTCGCGCGACGACATCGACCGCGGCGCGAAACTCGAAACCATCGTGCACGACACGGATCGCCTGCGCCTGCAATCCGCGCTCGATGCGGCCAAGGATCGCCAGGGCGATATTCCACCGCTCGATTCACTGCATCCGGCCGATGACGGCCGGCATTTCCGCTTCTACGTGAACGCTGTCATCGACCAGAGCGACGAAGCGCCGGAAGAGGCTGCCATCGTCTACGCCGTCGAGATAACCGAGCAGCGGGCGCTCGAGACGCAGATGGCGCAGACGCAGAAGATGAATGCGGTCGGCACGCTCGCCGGGGGCATCGCGCACGACTTCAACAACGTGCTGACGGCGATCCTGCTGTCCTCCGACCATCTGCTGTTGTCGGCGCGTCCTGCCGATGCAAGTTTTGCCGATCTCATGGAGATCAAGCGCAACGCCAACCGTGCAGCCGTGCTGGTGCGCCAATTGCTCGCCTTCTCGCGCAAGCAGACCATGCGCCCGACGGTGCTGAACATGACCGATGTCATCGGCGACCTGCGCATGCTCGTCGACCGCATGACGGGCACCAACGTCAAGATCGATGTCGCCTATGGCCGGGATCTGTGGCCGGTGAAGACCGATCTCGGCCAGTTCGAGCAGGTGCTGATCAACCTCGCCGTCAATGCCCGCGACGCCATGCCGGATGGCGGCACCATAACCTTCCGCACCCGCAATGTCGAAGCGGAGGAGGCGGCCGCGCGCAACCTGCGCGACCTGCCGCCGGGCGACTATGTGGAAATCGAAGTCGCCGACCAGGGCACCGGCATCCCGCCGGAAATCATCGACAAGATCTTTGAGCCGTTCTTCACGACCAAGGAAGTCGGCAAGGGCACCGGCCTCGGCCTCTCCATGGTCTATGGCATCGTCAAGCAGACCGGCGGCTATATCTATCTCGATTCCGAAGTCGGCAAGGGCACGACATTCCGCATCCTCATGCCACGGCATATCGAAGACGTCGTGCCGGTGGATGTCGCAGCCGTTGCCGATACGACGCAGCAGCCGGCCGCGCAGATCGTGGAAAAGGAACCGCGCGACCTCACCGGCGGCTCGGCCGTGGTGCTCCTTGTCGAGGACGAGGAGGCCGTGCGCCGCGGTGGCAAGCGCATGCTGGAGACCCGCGGCTACACGGTGCACGAGGCCGGCTCCGGCGTCGAAGCGCTCGAGATCATGGAAGAGCTGAATGGCGCCGTCGACATCGTCGTCTCCGACGTCGTCATGCCCGAAATGGATGGCCCGTCGCTCTTGCGCGAACTGCGCAAAACCTATCCCGATATGAAGTTCATCTTCGTCTCCGGCTATGCCGAAGACGCCTTCGCCCGCAACCTCCCCGCAGACGCCAAATTCGGCTTCCTGCCGAAACCGTTCTCGCTGAAGCAGCTTGCCGAGGCGGTGCGGGAGATGCTGGACGCTTGAGGCGATGTGTAGCTCGGGCGTATCCAAGCCGATCTAGGCTTTGTCTCAATCCTCGTCTGTCGGACTGAGTCTCTCATGGAACGAGATTTGATCGAGGTCTTCGCCGATGGCTCTTTCAACCCCCGACGGTTGGCCGGAGGATGGGCTTTCGTGGTGTTTCAGGCAGGGCGGGAGGTCCATCGCGCCCATGGCTCTGCGCCGGGAAGCTCGAACAACACGTTCGAAGTGCTGGCCATTTTGAACGCGGCGATCTGGATCAACACGGAGTGGCGTGGCGCAGCAGCCACGATATGGACCGACTCCAGCCGGGCAGAAGAAGGCTGTCGGCGTTTCCGGCCGATCTGGCGAAACAATGATTGGCGACGGATCGAGCCGAATTTCCGGAAGAGGAAGCGGACGATACCGGACGTAGCCCTATGGCAGGAGCTCGACCGCCAGCTCAGCGCCAACCCCGGCCTTCGCGTTGAATGGTGCCGAGGGCACGATGGCATCGAAGGCAACGAACTGGCAGACACGATCGCCCGGGCCGCCGCCAACCTTCGCACGCCAGCTACGTGACAACGTAGCGTTCCCGCATCCAGGTTCTTTTGTCGGCTAGAGGGTAGACCGCTCGACTCGGCCGACCGCCCTCACTTGCATGATTCCCCCCAGCATCTGTCAAAAGAAAATCCCGCCAACGTCTGGGACATCGGCGGGATCCATGTTTCAGCACGAAACAGTGTTGTCAGGACTTAGCTGCACCCGCTCGTGGCGCCGCAGGTGTCGCACTTCTCGCAGGTGCCGTTGCGCACCATCGTGAAGTTCTGGCACTCGGAGCACATGTTGCCCGTATAGCCCTGGGCGATCGAGCGCATGCGGCGTTCGGCTTCGAGCTTCTTGGCATCTGCCTTGGCGCTGGCGGCTTCGGCGGCGGCCTTGTCGGAGAAGAGGGCGGTGACGCTCTGGGCGCCTTCGTCCGCAATGTCCTCGGCCACTTCGTCAGCGATTTCCTCGGCAAGCTCGGCGGCGCGCTCCTCGTAATCGCGCTTGAAGGCGACGATTTCGTGGGTGGAGATGGCGGTCGCCGGCTCCAGCTTGCGGGCAGCGTTGCCGGCAAAGGAGGTGACGTTGCCGGTCGACGAGGCCTTGGCGGGGGCGGCGGTTGCCGCACCCTTCGGCTCGCCGAGCTGGCGATCGCCGGCCTGGCCGCCCTGGATGAGCGTCGGCTTGTGGCCGCGCGTCCAGCCGGTCGAGAACGGGTTGGTCTTGCCTTCCTGGATGCCCTTGCCGAGGGCCGTGTTGGAGAAGTCCGACTGGTCGACATGCGCGAGGTCATGGCGGCCGAGATAGGAGACGGCGAGTTCGCGGAAGACGTAGTCGAGGATCGACGTCGCGTTCTTGATCGCGTCGTTGCCCTGGACCATGCCGGCCGGCTCGAACTTGGTGAAGGTGAAGGCCTCCACATATTCTTCGAGCGGCACGCCGTACTGCAGGCCGAGCGAGATGGCGATGGCGAAGTTGTTCATCATCGCACGGAAGGCAGCGCCTTCCTTGTGCATGTCGATGAAGATCTCGCCGAGGCGGCCGTCACCGAATTCGCCGGTGCGCAGATACACCTTGTGCCCGCCGACGACGGCCTTCTGGGTGTAGCCCTGGCGGCGGTTCGGCAGCTTTTCGCGGTCGCGGATGACACGCTCGATGATGCGCTCGACGATCTTTTCGGTGACCGTGACGGCCTGGGCGGCAGCGGGGGCTGCGACCAGGGCTTCGATCGCATCATCCTCGTCCTCTTCGTCCTCGATCAGCGAGGCGTTGAGCGGCTGGGAGAGCTTGGAGCCATCGCGGTAAAGCGCGTTGGCCTTCAGCGCGAGCTTCCAGGAGAGCATGTAGGCGTTCTTGCAATCCTCGACGGTCGCCTCGTTTGGCATGTTGATCGTCTTGGAAATGGCGCCCGAGATGAACGGCTGGGCGGCCGCCATCATGCGGATGTGGCTTTCGACCGAGAGGTAGCGCTTGCCGATCTTGCCGCAGGGATTGGCGCAATCGAACACTGCCAGGTGTTCGGCCTTGAGGAAAGGCGCGCCTTCCAGCGTCATCGCACCGCAGACGTGGATGTTGGCGGCCTCGATGTCCTTCTTCGAGAAGCCGATATGCTCCAGCAGGTTGAAGGACATGTCGGAGAGCTGCGCATCCGAGACCTTCAGCACGTCCTTCAGGAAGTCGGCGCCGAGCGTCCACTGGTTGAAGGCGAACTTGATGTCGAAGGCGGACTTCAGGCCGGCATTGACGGCTTCGATCTTGTCGTCCGGAAAACCCTTGGCCTTCAGCGAGCCGGGGTTGACGGCCGGCGCCTGGTTGAAGTTACCGTGGCCGACGGCATAGGCCTCGATCTCGGCGATCTGGCTTTCCGAATAGCCGAGCGTGCGAAGGGCTTCCGGTACTGCGCGGTTGATGATCTTGAAGTAGCCGCCGCCGGCGAGCTTCTTGAACTTCACCAGAGCGAAGTCGGGTTCGATGCCGGTCGTGTCGCAGTCCATGACGAGGCCGATCGTGCCGGTCGGCGCGATGACGGTCGTCTGGGCGTTGCGGTAGCCGTGTTTCTCGCCGAGTGCGACGGCCTTGTCCCAGGCGGCCTTGGCATGGACGATCAGCGTCTGGTCCGGGCATTCGTCATGGACGAGGGCAACCGGGTTGACCGAGAGGGCTTCATAGCCGGTGGTTTCGCCATAGGCGGCGCGGCGATGGTTGCGCATGACGCGCAGCATGTTGTCGCGATTCGGTCCAAAGCCCGGGAACGTACCGAGTTCGCCCGCCATTTCGGCCGAGGTGGCGTAGGAAACGCCGGTCATGATGGCGGTCAGCGCGCCGGCGATGGCGCGGCCTTCCGTCGAGTCATAGGGGATGCCGGACGACATCAGCAGGCCGCCGATATTGGCGTAGCCGAGACCGAGCGTGCGGTACTCGTAGGAGCGCTCGGCAATCTGGCGCGACGGGAACTGTGCCATCATCACTGAGACTTCGAGCACGATTGTCCACAAGCGGACGGCATGTTCGTAGTCGGCGATGTTGATGTTCTTGGTGGCCGCATCCTTGAACTGAAGCAGGTTCAGCGAGGCGAGGTTGCAGGCCGTGTCGTCGAGGAACATGTATTCCGAGCACGGGTTCGAGGCGCGGATCGGGCCCGCGGCCGGCGAGGTGTGCCAGTCGTTCATCGTGGTGTTGAAGTGCAGGCCCGGATCGGCCGATGCCCAGGCGGCATAGGAGATCTGCTCCCAGAGGTCGCGGGCCTTCAGCGTCTTCATGACCTTGCCGTCCTTGCGGGCGGTCAGGTTCCAGTCGCCGTCATTCTCGACAGCGCGCAGGAAATCGTCCTTCAGCGAGACGGAGTTGTTGGAGTTCTGGCCAGAGACGGTGAGGTAGGCTTCCGAATCCCAGTCCGTGTCGTAGGTCTTGAACTCGAGGTCCTTGTAGCCCTGCTTGGCGAACTGGATGACGCGCTTGATGTAGTTTTCCGGAACCTGGCTCTTCTTGGCAGCGCGGATTTCGCGCTTGAGGGCCGGGTTTTCTGCCGGATCGTAGCACTTGTCGCCGTCGGCCGAGCAATTCACGCAGGCCTTCATAATGGCCTTGAGGTGGTTGGCGACGATCTTCGAGCCGGTGACAAGCGCCGCCACTTTCTGCTCTTCCTTGACCTTCCAGTTGATGTAGGCCTCGATATCCGGATGGTCGATATCGACCACGACCATCTTAGCCGCACGGCGCGTCGTGCCGCCCGACTTGATGGCGCCGGCGGCGCGGTCACCGATCTTCAGGAAGCTCATCAGGCCGGAGGAGCGGCCGCCGCCCGAAAGCTTTTCGCCTTCGCCGCGCAGATAGGAGAAGTTGGAGCCGGTGCCCGAACCGTACTTGAACAGGCGGGCTTCACGCACCCACAGGTCCATGATGCCGTTCTCGTTAACGAGATCGTCTTCGACCGACTGGATGAAGCAGGCATGTGGCTGGGGATGTTCGTAGGACGATTTGGACTTGGTCAGCTTGCCGGTGAAGGGGTCGACATAGAAGTGGCCCTGGCCGGGGCCGTCGATGCCATAGGCCCAGTGCAGGCCGGTGTTGAACCACTGCGGGCTGTTGGGCGCAACGCGCTGCGTGGCTAGCATATAGGCAAGCTCGTCCTTGAAGGCGGCAGCGTCTTCTTCGGAAGCGAAATACTTGCCCTTCCAGCCCCAGTAGGTCCAGGTGCCGGCGAGGCGGTCAAAGACCTGGCGGGCATCGGTTTCCGAGCCGTAGCGCTCATTTTCCGGCAGCGCCTTCAGGGCGTCGGTATCGGGCACGGAGCGCCACAGGAAGGAGGGGACGTCGTTCTCTTCGACCTTCTTCAGGCGCGCGGGCACGCCGGCCTTGCGGAAATATTTCTGGGCAAGGATGTCGGCGGCGACCTGGGAGAACTGCGCCGGCACGTCAATGTCGGCGAGCCGGAAGACGATCGAGCCGTCCGGGTTCTTGATCTCGCTGATGGCCTTGCGGAACTCGATCTCCGCATAGGCCGACTGGCCGGGTTTGGTGAAGCGACGTTCTATGCGCATTGTCCGTTGTCCTCTGCTGCCGCAACCTGCCTTGAAAACAGGGCGCAATTATTCCCGTCCAGCCGCAAAGCCCTTGCAGCCAGCCCAAATCTTCAGTTCGTGCGGGAAACCCGATTGACCTCGGGATCCTGTATCTTGTGAGGAGTTTAGCTGCAAACACTAAATATAGTATCAACAGCTTCTTTTTTCCAGCCCCATGATCGTGGCGACCATTCACGAAATCCTGCGCAAATACCCTCGTGCGGCGAGCGGATCATCCACCCGGCCACATGCGCATGAGAACGCGATTTCGTGATGAGAACCGACCTCGTAACAATACGGTTCAGCCGCCGCCGCAACTTGGATTTCATTAACCTCATCCGGGCGATTCCCGTCAAGGGCTGGTTTGTGAACGAAGTTTGAACCCCATATCTTGTGGCTGCTGCCTGTGGAAAATGGGGACAGCGCCGGACGCCTGAAGAATCAGCGGCTTCGCGCCGAAAGGTGAGGTGGCGTGGCGCGTCGCTGTGGAAAAACGAAAAAAATCACGGGTGAAAAGACGGAGTTTTTTTGCACCCCGACATCAACCAATAGCCAGCGGCGGCGACTTGTGATCCGTGGATAAAGTGATTCTCTGACGTAGCGTCAAAGCGCGTCGAGATTGACGCCGAAGGTGATCGTGCCAATGACGGCGCCGCTCCGCGGATCCCTGATCGGAAGGCTTGCCTGCGTCTGCATGAGCTGCGTGGATTCGTCCCGCTCCGCCTCCTCGATATGAAGCACGCCCTCACGAAAGCTTGCCTGCCACTTGGTCTCGTCGCCCTGCCAGTAGTCGGAGGTGATGTCGCTCTGGCCGACATTGAGGCCGCGATTGTCCATGACGAAAATTTCGGTGATCAGCCCTCCCGCCGCGCGCTGCTGGCCCTTGAGGTAGAGCGACAGGGGATTGGATAGCTGTGCCTCGATCATCGACCTTTCGGCGCGGGTCAGTTCCGTGCGCCAGCGGGCGTCGAGGTCGTCGATCGCGGCCTGGCTGAGTTGGGCGTGGGCTGCGTTCTGCGCGATGATGGCGTTGAGGATGACCGGTTCGGCCAGCCACGGGCGAACATTGTCGTCAATGAATTCCGTGACGGCCATGATGCGGATGTCCGGTTGCGCGTTGGCCGGGATCCAGAAGAGCAGAGCGCCGACGAGGGTTGCCGCGAATGCCGGGCTTGCAGAACGCATGAATGCCATTGCCTCCCTTCACCGGTGTCATACAGTGAATATGAGCATTATCTTTTGCAGGAATTGCGGAAAGATTAAGCCCGCGGAGGCGTATTTTGCATCCGCGGGCTTGGGACGATGAAACCGTCAAATCAATGTGGTGTGGCTTAGCCTTGCGTGCCCTTGGCGATCGGCTCCTGGTAGGTGAAGCCCATGTCCCAGGGGAAATAGATCCAGGTGTCCTGACTGACTTCGGTGACGAAGGTGTCGACCAGCGGGCGGCCCTTCGGCTTGGCATAGACGGCGGCGAAATGCGCCTTCGGCAGCATGGCGCGGACTTCCGCCGCGGTCTTGCCGGTGTCGGTCAGGTCGTCGATGATGAGAATGCCTTCACCGCCTTCTTGCGACAGTTCGGGCGAGATGCCCTTCAGCACATGCATTTCGCCCTGCGAGACATAGTCGTGATAGGAGGCGACGCAGACCGTCTCGATGACGCGGATGTTGAGCTCGCGCGACACGATGGCGGCGGGCACGAGGCCGCCGCGGGTGATGCAGACGATGGCGCGCCATTCACGCCCGCCATCCGCCAGCCGCCAGGCAAGCGCGCGTGCGTCGCGGTGGAACTGGTCCCAGGATACGGGGAAGGCTTTGTCGGGCAGCGACATGACGGGCTCCTGATAGGCGGAAAAAGCAGATTCCTTCTCTCTAATGCAGTTTGCCGCCCAAGGAAATCGTCGCCCGGTCACGCAGCCCGGGCGATCCACAGACCTCTGAGCCCTAGCGTGACATCAGCACGGGCACCCTTGCGCCGCGCATCATGGCGCTGGTGACGCCGCCGAACAGGCGCTGGCGCAGCCGCGAATGGCTGTAGGCGCCCATGACGATGAGCCCGGCATCGATTTCGGTCGCGCGGCGGTTCAAAGCGTCGGCCACCGAACGGCCATCCGAGGCGCCGGAGGCGACCGTCGTCTTGATGCCGTGGCGGGCGAGGGTGGCCGCAAGCTCCGCGCCGCAGAAATCGCGCGATTGCATGGCATTTTCCGGCGGGTCGACGGTGTAGATCTCGACCTCCTTCGCAGCCGTCAGGAAGGGCAGGGCGTCGAAGGCCGCGCGCGCCGACTCGCGCGAGCCGTTCCAGGCCAGCAGCACCCGCTCGATCGGTTCGGGGCCTGCCGGTGCATTGGAGACGAGATAGACCGGCCGGCCGCTCTCGTAGAGCAGGTCCTCGATATCCTCCCTCGCGGGACCGTCGAGATAGGGATCGAACTGGCCGGCAAGCACGAGATCGGCCCCACGGGCGCTGTCGATGATGCCCGCCGAGGCGTAGCCGGCCGTGCCGGTGAAGAGGCGCCATTCATAGGAGATGTCATCGCGCTCGCAGCGGCTCTTGAAAGCCTGCTCAACCTCGCGGGACTGGCGCTGGGCGCGCTCCTGCAGATCCAGCACGGCATTCGGATCGGGATATTCCATCGGCGCGATGAGCGTGACCACGACCGGCGATTCCGCATGAATGCCGACGACATGGCCGCCCGTCTTGCGGGCAAGCACGAGCGCATGGTCCGTCACTTTTCCGGCGTCCTCGGCGGCGCTCAACACCGCCACGATGGTCTTGTAGGTCATTTCGGCCTCCTGTTTCCGTTACGCGAAACATCTACCCGTCGTGCCGCCAAAACCTTGATCCGGATCAAGACGCAGCCTTGCTCGCGGCGATTTCTGCGATCATCGCCATTATATCACGTTCTGCCGCTTCCGCCGGGGCATCCTCGCGGCTGCGGATGACGATTTCCGTCGAGAACCGGTTCTCGCTGAAGCGCGGATAGGAGCCGATGCTGGTCTCAGGGTGGTTCTTCTGGATTTCGGCCAATGCGCTGCCGATATCGCCTTCGCCGAAGGGCGAGGCGACGGAGCGCGAGAGCATCGGCACGCCACCTTCAAGTTTCGGCACCACGGTGCTCAGCATGGCGGTGAAGACCTGCGGCACGCCGGCCATGACATAGACATTGCCGATGTTGAAACCCGGCGCGGTGGAGACGGCATTCTCGATATGCACCGCACCCTTGGGCATGCGGGCCATGCGCTTGCGGGCGTCGTTGAACTCCACGCCGCGCTTTTCGTACATGGCACCAAGCAGTTGCATGGCGAGCGGATCGTGGAGACAGGGAACGCCGAATGCCTTGGAGATGGCATCCGCCGTGATATCGTCATGCGTCGGGCCGATGCCGCCGGAGGTGAAAACGTAGGTGTAGCGCGAGCGCAGCGCGTTCAGCGCCTCGACGATCGCCTCTTCGTCATCGCCGACGATGCGCACCTCCTTGAGGTCGATGCCGGCGAGGAAGAGCACGTCGGCGAGCTGGCCGATGTTCTTGTCCTTGGTGCGCCCTGACAGAAGTTCGTCGCCGATGGCGAGCATGGCGGCGGTGGCGATGGGACGGGTACTCATGGGCGCTCTCTGAAGTTCGGACAGAAATACCGACCGAAGGTGCGGCATTGTCAATGGCGGGTGAACAGTCTGTCGACCGGGCGGCTCATGTCGCCGTCATCACAAAGTGCTACATCCAAGCCGACGCCGCGATCAAGCGGAAAGGTCCCTTCGACACACAGGAGACGACGATGGCAAAAGTTCTGGTTCTTTACTACTCGGCCTACGGCCACATCGAAGCCATGGCCTATGCCGTGGCGGAAGGCGCGAAATCGGCCGGCGCCGAAGTGACCGTGAA
The DNA here is from genome assembly GCF_009827055.1 of Shinella kummerowiae. Lineage (GTDB taxonomy): Bacteria > Pseudomonadota > Alphaproteobacteria > Rhizobiales > Rhizobiaceae > Shinella > Shinella kummerowiae. The sequence goes on along the minus strand of NZ_WUMK01000001.1, from coordinate 22,412 downwards.
GCGGGTACCGGAACTGGTGCCGGAAGAGGTCGCGAAGTCCTCGCACTTCAAGCTCGACCAGAAGGCCGAAATCGCCACCGTCGGCGAACTTGCCGACTACGACGCGATCATCGTCGGCGCCGGCACGCGCTTCGGCACGGTCGCCTCGCAGATGCGCAATTTCTGGGATCAGACGGGCGGCCTGTGGGCCGGCGGCAAGCTGGTCGGCAAGGTCGGCTCGGTCTTCACGTCTTCGGCAACCCAGCACGGCGGTCAGGAATCGACCATCCTCGGCTTCATCCCGACGCTCCTCCACCACGGCCTCGTCGTCGCCGGCCTGCCTTACGCCTTCCAGGGCCAGATGGGCGTTGAAGCCGTCAAGGGCGGCTCGCCCTATGGCGCCTCCACCATCACCGACGGTGACGGCTCGCGCCAGCCTTCCGAAGTCGAACTGGAGGCCGCCCGCTTCCAGGGCGCCCACGTCGCCAAGATCGCCGGAAAGCTTTCGGCCTGACGCTCTCCTGAAGCGTTGCTGAAAAAGAGGGTGCGGTCCCGTCCGGGGCCGCACCCTTTTGTTTTTCCAGGTCTGAAGAAGGTGGTGCGGGCGGCGGGGATCGAACCCGCACAGCCAAGGCCGAGAGATTTTAAGTCTCTTGCGTCTACCAGTTTCGCCACGCCCGCATGGCTTTGCTTTTCAGGGAGTTAGTCCGTTTCGTCAAGGCGGCGTTTTGTGAAACCTTGCTTCCCCGCAGTTTGCGTTCTGTTCGGTAGGGGCGGCCGGCCTACTTTGTTGGCCGCACGAGCGAGATGACGCGCGGCTTGGAGGGCGCGTCCAGCCATTCGATCCACTTGTCCCGCTCCTCGATCGTGTCGAAGAAGCGCCAGAGCTTGAACTCCTCGTCGGTGGTCTCCAGCATCTCGCCGATGGAGACGAGTTCGAGCGGCAGCGTCACTTCGTTGCCGTCGAAGCGTATGAAATAGACCCCCTCGGCCGCAAGGCGAACAACCTGGCCGGTGCCGTAACTTCCATCGGGATCGTCGACGGTGAAGTACATTCCGGTCAAAGCGTCAAAAACTTTGTTGTTCATAGGGTTCGCTGCCAATTCTGAAACATACGGGTTAGCCAGACCTCATTTACCCCAATGCGCCGGTTCGTCAATCGTTTGCCTTCTTCTGACCGGTCCGTCGCAGTGACAGGTTTAGCCCGAGAAAGCGTTGAATGTCAGGAAGAACAGGGCCGAAATCGCCGCCGCTGATGGCAGCGTGATGATCCAGGCCCAAACGATGTTGCCGGCGATGCCCCAGCGCACCGCCGTGACGCGGCGGGCGGCACCCACGCCGATGATGGCGCCGGTGATCGTGTGCGTCGTCGAGACGGGAATGCCGAGCCAGGTGGCGGCGAAGAGGGTGATGGCGCCACCGGTTTCCGCGCAAAAACCCTGCATCGGGTTGAGGCGGGTGATCTTCGAGCCCATCGTGTGCACGATGCGCCAGCCGCCCATCAACGTGCCGAGCGCCATGGCCGCCTGGCAGGTGATGACCACCCAGAACGGCACGTAGAATTCGCCGCCGAGATAGCCTTGCGAATAGAGCAGCACGGCGATGATGCCCATGGTCTTTTGCGCGTCGTTGCCGCCATGGCCGAGCGAATAGAGCGAGGCAGAGATGAACTGCATCACGCGGAAGGTGCGGTCGACGGCGAACGGCGTCTGGCGCACGAACAGCCAGGAGACGATCAGGACGAGCACGAGCGCCAGCAGGAAGCCGATAGCCGGTGACAGGAAGATGGCGCTCGCCGTCTTGATGAGGCCGCTCCAGACGACGGCGTCGAAGCCGGTCTTGGCGAGGCCGGCGCCCACAAGGCCGCCGATGAGGGCATGCGACGAAGACGACGGAATGCCGAAAATCCAGGTGACGACGTTCCAGATGATCGCACCCATCAGCGCCGCGAAAATGACGAGCGGGCTGACGATGCCAGGATCGATGATGCCCTTGCCGAGCGTTTCGGCAACATGCAGGCCGAAGAACAGGAAGGCGATGAAATTGAAGAACGCCGCCCACATGACGGCATATTGCGGGCGCAGCACGCGCGTCGAGACGATCGTGGCGATGGAATTCGCCGCGTCATGCAGGCCGTTCAGGAAGTCGAAGAGCAGCGCGATGCCGACGAGGCCGATCAGCAGCGGAAAGGCGAGGGTGGCGTCCATCAGACGTTCTCGATCACGATACCGCTGATCTCATTCGCCACGTCCTCGAAGCGGTCGACCACCTTTTCCAGTTCGCCGTAGATCTCGCTGCCGATGATGTAGGCCATCGGGTCGGTCTTGCCATATTGCGTGAAAAGGTTTTTCAGGCCCTGGTCATGCAGTTCGTCGGAACGCCCCTCGACGCGGGTGACCTCTTCGGTGATGGCGCTGAGGCGACCGGCATGCACGCCCACCTTGTCGAGCAGCGGGATGGCTTCGGCGATGAGGTGGGCAGCCTTGACGACGACGTCGCCCATTTCCCGCATGCCGGGCTCGAAGCTCGTCTGCTCGTAGAGGCGGATGGTTTTCACCGTCTTGTGCATCATGTCGATGGCATCGTCCATCGACTGGATCAGATCCTTGATGTCACCGCGATCGAAGGGGGTGATGAAACTGCGGCGCACGGCAAGCAGGACTTCGCGGGTGATGTCGTCGGCCTGGTCTTCCAGCGCGACGATGCGGTCGCAGTGTTTGTCCATGTCCGGCCCGCCGGCGAGTACCTGCTGGAGGGCTTCGGCGGCGCCGACGACAGTGCGGGAATGCTGTTCGAAATAATCGAAGAAGCGATCTTCACGCGGCATAAGTTTGCGAAACAGCGAGAGCATGGATGCCCCTTACATGGCTGGGGTTGTCATGCGGCTGTCATAATTGACCGTCAACGCGCTGGAAAGCGCGGATTCCGGCTTGTCACAATTCTCTGCCGGCCTGTGGATAAGCTCCGTGGCGGATCAGGGTACGATCTTGAATGGCTGCTCGCTGACGGCGACGGCGCCGCTTGCCGCATCGCGGAAACGATAGCGCAGCACATAGTCGCCCGGCGGCGGACTGGTGAGGTTCAGCGTCAGCTTTGCGAAGACTTCCTGGTTGCGCACGCTGCCCTTGAAGTCGAAGGAGCCGAAGGCCTTCTGTTCCGCCAGCTTGGTGCCCTTGGGATCGAGCAGTTCGAGATCGACCGTGAAATGCGATTCCAGCAGCCCCCCGTCAGAGGATCGCCAGGTGAGGCCGACCGGCTCGACATAGGAGATCAGCGCCTCGCCAGCCTTGAAACTTGATTCCGGCCGCGCCGTGTACATGCCGTAGCCTTCCGGCGGGGCGGAGACGAAGACGGATTTGCCGATGGAAAAGGGCAGGGTGGCGGCGAAGGCACCATAGGCATCGCGGATCGTGTTATGCGCGCCGACCGTGTCGCCGGCGGCGGCCTGCTCTTCCGCCTTTTTTGCCGCGTCCTGAAGTGGACCGGCGAAGGCGAGCGTTGGCAGAAGCGCGCCGATAAAGCTCAAACGCAACAGGGACTTCGACACGAACATTCAGTCTTCCTCCAGCCGGGTGGCGGCAGGATGCGAAGAAGCGGGACAACAGTCAAGGATGATGGATCAGCTCTTCCAGAAGAGTGGTGTCAGGATCACCAGCACGGTCAGCACTTCGAGACGGCCGAGCAGCATCATCAGCGACAGAAGATAGAGCGCCGGATCGGAGATCGTCGAGAAATTACCGGCAGGGCCGACGATGGGACCCACGCCTGGGCCGACGTTGGAGAGCGCCGTGATGACGGCCGAGACCGAGGTGACAAGATCGTAGCCCATGGCGGCCATCGCCACGCTGCCGAAGACCCAGAGCATGAGGTAGGTCGCGAAGAACAGGAAGACGGTGCGCTGCACGTCCGGATCGACGGTCATCCGGCCGTAGCGCACGGTGTGAATGCCGTTCGGATAGATGAGCTTGTAAAGGCCGGTGCGAATGGAATTGAAGATGATGATGAAACGATAGGCCTTCATGCCGCCCGCCGTCGAGCCCGAACACCCGCCCATGAAGGTCATGAAGAAGGCCATGGCGACGACAAACGGCCCCCACAGCGTATAGTCTTCGCTGGCAAAGCCGGTGGTCGAGAGGATCGTCGAAACCGTGAAGAATGCGTGGGCGAGCGCCTCGTGGAACGGCACGCCGTTCTGCATACGATGGTAGATGGCCATCGCGATCGAAAACAGCACAAGATAGCTGAGGAAAACGCCGATCTGCGGATCGCGCAGGGCGTCCAACCGGCCGCGCACCAGGAAGACGATCAGGATAGAGAACGGCAGGCTGCACAGCGTCATGAAGAAGGTGCCAGCCCACAGCAGCGAAAGGCTGTTGAAATAGCCGAAAGATGCATCATGAGTCGAAAAGCCACCGGTCGCTACCGTCGCCATGGCATGGTTGACCGCGTCGAAGCGACTCATGCCGAGGGCGGCATAGGTGATAGCGCAGACCACCGTGATCCCGACATAAACCAGGACGAAGGCGCGCGTGAAGCTGGCGATGCGGGCAAACGGCTTGTCGTTGGTATCGGAAGATTCCATCTTGAAGAAGGACATGCCGCCGACGCGCAGGTAGGGCATGACGAAAAGACCAAGCGCCACGATGCCGATACCGCCGAGCCAGTGCAGCAGCGAACGCCAGAGGAGAATGCCCGGCGGCGCGTTGTCCAATCCTGAAATGACAGTCGAGCCGGTCGTGGTGATCGCCGAAACCGATTCGAACAGCGCCTTGGCAAAATCCATGTCGAGCGACGACATCATGAAAGGCACGGCGCCGACCAGCGAGAAGACCAGCCACAGCAGGTTGACGAGCAGGAAGCCCATCTTCTTGTTGAACGGCGGCGGGCCGGCGCGGGTCGCCGCTGCGGTAATCATCGACAGGCCCCCGACGAGCGCCGATGACAGGAGGAAGACCTGCCAGTCCTTGTGCCCGTAATAAACATCGACGAAGGCAGGCACGAGCATGGCGGCTGCGAGATACATCCCGCATGTGGCTGCGATGTTGATGGCTGAGCGGTAGATCGTGGCGTTCAAGGGAAATCTGTCCTGATGCGGCGCTGTAGGCTAAGGTCAAGTCTCGAAAGGCCGCGCGGCCGGGACGGGTGGTGTCCGCCACTGCGATATGCAATAGCCTTTGCATTGTCCAAACTCAAGGATGGCATCGAACGGCATGAAACCGGACGTCGACGCAGCCCGTGACGCATTGCGCGGGCTTTTTCCCGAAACACCCCTCCAGCTCAACGAACATTTGTCCGCCCGCTATGGCGCGGATATTTACCTGAAGCGCGAGGATCTCTCGCCGGTGCGCTCCTACAAGATCAGGGGCGCGTTCAACTTCTTCCGCAAGGTGCTCGCGAAAGAAGACGGGGCGCGCAGCTTCGTCTGCGCGTCGGCAGGCAACCATGCGCAAGGCTTCGCCTTCGTCTGCCGCCATTTCGGCGTGCCGGGCGTGGTGTTCATGCCGGTGACGACGCCGCAGCAGAAAATCGACAAGACGCGTATTTTCGGCGGCGAATTCGTGACGATCAAGCTTGTCGGCGACTTCTTCGACCAATGCTACAAGGCGGCCCGCGACCACGCGGAGGCGACCGGTGCGCTGATGGTGCCGCCCTTCGATCACCAAGACATCATCGAAGGACAGGCGACGGTAGCGGCGGAAATCGTCGAGCAACTTGGCGACGGCAAGCTGCCGGACCTCGTCGTGCTCCCCGTTGGCGGTGGCGGCCTTGCCTCGGGCGTGACCGGCTATCTGGCCGACAAGATGGGGCCGTCCAGCTTCCTGTTCTGCGAGCCGGCGGGTGCACCAAGCCTCAAGCGCAGCCTGGAAAGCGGCGCCGTGGTGACGCTCGACCAGGTCGACAACTTTGTCGACGGTGCCGCGGTCGGGCAGATCGGCGCGCTGAATTTCGCAGCGCTCAGCCGGTTTTCCGCCGACCAGGTCATGCTGCTTTCGGAAAACGCGATCTGCGTGACGATGATCGATATGCTGAATGTCGAGGGCGTGGTGCTGGAGCCGGCCGGTGCGCTGTCGCTCACGGCGCTGGATGCGCTCGGCCGCGAGGCACTAGAGGGCAAGACGGTGGTCGCCGTCGTCTCCGGCGGCAATTTCGATTTCGAACGCCTGCCGGACGTCAAGGAACGCGCCATGCGTCATGCCGGCTTGAAGAAATATTTCATCCTGCGCCTCGCCCAGCGCCCCGGTGCGCTGCGTGATTTCCTGAACATGCTCGGCCCGGACGACGACATCGCCCGTTTCGAATATCTGAAAAAATCCGCCCGCAACTTCGGCTCGATCCTCATCGGCATCGAAACAAAGGCGCCGGAGAATTTTGCAGCCCTTAAGAAGGCCTTCGACGGCGCCGGCATGCGCTATCAGGACATCACCGAGAACGAAATTCTCGCAAACCTCATCATCTAGGGAGAACCGGGCCGCGCGCTCTCCTCTTGGAGGGTGCGGCGGCCTGTGTTAGCAATCGGCCATGGCATCGTTCTTTTCAAAACTCTTCGGTCGCAGCGGCGGCTCGGCAACTCCGGCGAAAGTCGCGGAGGAAACCGAGGCCTATAACGATCTTACCCTGGTGGCAGCCCCCATGGCGGAAGGCGGCCAGTACCGCCTTGCCGGGCGGATCGAGAAACGGGACGGCGAGCGGGTATTGACCCGCAGCTTCATCCGCGCCGATCTCTTTTCTTCGCGGGACGACACCGTTGCCTCGACCTTCCGCAAAGCCAAGCAGATCGCGGACCAGCATGGCGCGTCGCTTTTCAGCGACGGCGTGGAGAGCCGGCAGGTCTGAGGCGAAGCGAAGCAAAAGCCGCTTCGCTTTGTGAAAAGTCATACAAACCGTATGAAGGCGCTGGAGAACCGGCGCATTTGCCTGTATCCGCAGGAAACGACTTGTTGCGACCGTGCCGGTATTGTTAGCTGGCGGCACGTCGAAGAATCTGCGGACCGATCATGGGTACTGAAAATCTGATCCTGCTCCTCGTCGAGGCGGGATTCTATTTCGTCTTCATGGTGGGCATCCTGCACCTTCGCCATCAATTGGGCATCGGTGTCTTCGTCGCAGCACTCGGGGTGATGCACTTCCTTGAGACCTATCTGGCGGCGGTTTTTTACATCGAGTTGCCCTTCGGCGTCATTTCGCCGGGCTCGTCCGTGCTTTTTTCCGGCAAGCTGATGATGATCCTCCTCCTTTACGTGAAGGAGGATGCGGCGGTTGTGCGGGCGCCGATCTACGGGCTGCTTGCCGGTAATTTTCTGACCGTGGGCCTCGGTTTTCTCCTGCGGCACCACCAGACCGTCAGCGCCGTGCCCGGCCGTCTTGCCGATCTCGCTTTCATCGACGAGATGGGCTGGCTGATGCTGTGGGGCACGACGTTGCTCTACATCGATTCGCTGGCGATCATCCTGCTCTACGAACGCCTCGGCCGGGTCTTCAAACACAGCACGGCCATGCGCTTCTTTGTGTCCGGGGTCGTGGTCCTCACCTTCGACCAGATTGGTTTCTTTGCCGCTCTGCACTTCCTGAACGGCGCGCCCACCGCGGTCTTCTGGGGTGGCTGGCTTGCCAAGATGATGGCGGCCTGCGCCTACGCGGTGCTGATCACGATCTATCTCTCCTATTCGCGCATCTCGGCCATTCCGGTCTCGCCGCGGCCGATTTCGGACATCTTTGCCGATCTCACCTTCCGGGAACGCTACGAGGACCTGCTCGACCGCTCGGGCAGGGATGCACTGACCGGCGTCTACGATCGCAGCCGCCTGGAATTCGAGGCGCCGCGCATGCTGTCGGCGATGCTGGTGGACGGCAAGCCGCTGGCTCTCATGATCCTTGACGCGGATCACTTCAAGGACGTCAATGACCGTTTCGGGCATCTGGCGGGCGATGGCGTACTCAAGGACATCGCCGCCTGCCTGCAACGGTCCGTCCGCGGCAACGACAAGGTCTTTCGCTTCGGTGGCGAGGAGTTCGTGGTGATCTGCGAGGATATCGCTCCTGAGGTCGGTGCCGGGCGGGCGGAGGCGCTGCGCCGCACCGTGGAGGCGGAGATCCGGCGGCCAGACAGTGCGCCGGTCACGGTCAGCATCGGCGTTGCGAACAGTTACAGCGACGGCACGACGCTGAATGCCCTGCTGTCGGCCGCCGACGCCCGGCTCTACGCCGCCAAGAACGCCGGCCGCAACCGCGTGATTTTCGACTAGTCCTGCTGCCGTCCGCTGCCAAATGCGCGGTCTATATTCGAGCCGTCACAAAAGTTTCATGTGCGCTTCCTATACGAATCCGAGGGCGGTCCCGGCAATCTAGCAGACAGTCGATGAGGAGTGGTGCGATGGGAGAGGCTACAAGCGACCTCGCCGCCGTACGAGCTATTCTTCGCCGAAACGCGCATCTTCCGCGTCTGCTGTCATTGTCTCTGGCGCGCTGTACTTCCCGATACGCCGGCGCATATCGTCAGCCTCATCCTTCCCGCAATCCTGTGTCAGACATCCTGACGCGCGAGAACGCATTCAACGGGCCCGGTGGTGCACAGATCGCCAGGGTACAATCCTCACCATCGACGGATATCGATCATGTTCGAAGACACCCATCTGAACCGCATCAAGGCGGAAATTGCCGACAGCTTCGACGAGGAGCTGGAAATGCAGATCGAAGAGGAGCGGCTCGACGACCTCGTTGCAGAGGGCATGTCGGAACCTGCGCCGCAGACGCTGGAGCGCCGGGTCTATTTCCGCGAACTGTTCCGTCTCCAGCATGAGCTGGTGAAGCTGCAGGACTGGGTGCAGCACAAGAAGCTCAAGATGGTCGTGCTGTTCGAGGGGCGCGATTCCGCGGGCAAGGGCGGCGCTATCAAGCGCGTGACCCAGCGCCTCAATCCGCGCGTCTGCCGCGTCGTCGCCCTTCCGGCACCGACCGAGCGCGAGCGCAATCAATGGTATTTCCAGCGCTACGTATCGCAGCTCCCGACGGCCGGCGAAATGGTGCTGTTCGATCGCTCCTGGTATAACCGGGCGGGCGTGGAGCGCGTCATGGGTTTCTGCACGCCGGACGAACTGGAAGAGTTCTTCCGCTCGGTGCCGGAATTTGAACGCATGCTGGTGCGCTCGGGTATCATCCTCGTCAAATACTGGTTCTCGATCACCGACGACGAGCAGGAATTCCGCTTCCGCATGCGCATCCACGACCCGCTGAAGCAGTGGAAGCTCTCGCCGATGGACCTGGAAAGCCGCGTTCACTGGGAAGACTATACCAAGGCCAAGGAAGAGATGCTGGCGCGCACTCATATTCCCGAGGCGCCATGGTGGATCGTCGAGGCCGTCGACAAGAAGAGGGCGCGGCTGAACTGCATCGCCCATCTCCTGGCGCAGGTGCCGTACGAGGACGTGCCGAAGTCGCCGATCGAGCTGCCGCAGCGTGTTCGCAATGACGACTATATCCGCCACGAGCCGCCGGATGAAATGTACGTGCCGGACGTCTATTGACGCTGGTCGCGCATTTGAATCTGCTGGAGCAATTGGACAGGGAACATCCGCCAGGCCTCGTCGGCGCCTGGCGGGGCACTGCCGATGGGCGGGTAAAACTTGTTCCACCGGCGCAGATCGACGAGGCCCTTGCGGCTGAAGACGGCTGGGTCTGGCTGCATGTCGATCTGGTCGATCAACGCATGCAGGGCTGGTTGACCGGCCGGTGCACGCTTCCTGTCGCTGCGCGCGCTGTGCTTGACGGGCATGACGAAAGCCTTGTTCTCGGCCATGAAGCCGGCACGACGCATGGCGTCGTCGTCGATTTGCAGCAGGATATGGAGCGCACGTCCACCGCGGTCGGCCGGCTGCATTTCGCGGTGACCGACCGGCTTCTCGTCACCGCCCGGCGGCATCCGCTGGCGGCCGTGGACAGGGTGCGGCGATCCTTTGGGGAAGGTTTCTGCCCGGCGACGGCCTACGAGCTTTTCGAGGCGATTGTCGCGGCGTTCTGCAAGAACACCAATCTGCGCCTCAAGGAGGCGGCGGCACTTCTCGATGCGGTGGAGGATCGCCTCGTCACCGAGCGGTTGAGCGACGAACGCCGCAGCCTCAAGGAAATCCGGCGGCTGGCCGTTTCGCTGCACCGGCCCGTTGGCGGAATGGTGGCGCTGTTCGAGGAAGAGGATCGCGACGGCTGGATGCTGTCGGAAACGGCGCATGCCACGCTGCAACGCCTGTCGACACGGCTCGAAAGGCTGGATCGCGAGATCGTCATGCTCAATGACCGCGCGCGACTGCTGCAGGAGGAAATGGCGGCGGAGCTGGCGGACGAATCCAACCGCAGCCTGAAAGCGATGGCTGTGATGAGCGCCTTGCTTTTGCCCGGCACGTTGGTCGTCGGGGTCTTCGGCATGAACACCGCGGGTTTGCCGTTCAGTCGCGGCGAGTCCGGTTTCGGCTGGGCCGTGATGCTCGGTGTCGCGGCCACCGCGCTGTTCTACTGGCTGTTGCGCCGGGCCGGCATCAGCCTTCGTTTCTAGACGCCGACATTCGGACGATCGATGATTTCGCGCAGTGCGAAACTCGAATTGATCTTCACCACATGGGGCAGGGCCGACAGCCAGTCGCGGTGGATGCGCTCATAGTCCTCGAGGTCCTTGGCTGCGACGCGCAAGATGTAGTCGTATTCGCCCGACATCAGGTAGCAGACCAGAACATTGGGGCAGAGTTTCACCGCGGACTCGAACTCGTTGAGCGTCTTGGCGAACTGGCCCGAGAGCGAGATGTGCACGATGGCGATCATCTTGTAGTCGAGTGCCTTGGGCGACACGCGGGCGTAATAGCCGTTGATGACGCCACTTTTTTCGAGGATGTCGAGCCGTCGCGAACAGGCGGACGGCGACAGGCCGACCCGTTCGGCAAGGTCCGCATTGGAGATTCGGCCGTTCTGCTGAACTGCCTTCAGGATCGCAGCATCGATTGCATCTCTTTGCCCCATTCGAATTTCCTTCGAAATTTCTGCTGATATTCGCAGAATATTCGACAATCGCCCGTTTCGCAAACTGGCTTTGCAAGGACATTGCACGTGTCCTCTGCTTGCATGGTGCTCCCCGCCGGGAGCGGCGGCAAAGAGACGGGAACAGCACTGGGAAAGGAACGCGAATGCGTGTCGGTTGTCCGAAGGAAATCAAGAATCACGAATACCGGGTGGGTTTGACGCCGGGTGCCGTGCGGGAATATGTGGCCCATGGCCACGAGGTCATCGTCGAGACCAAGGCCGGTTCCGGCATCGGCGCGGACGATGACAGCTATCGCGCCGCTGGCGCAAAAATCGTCGCCACTGCCGCCGACGTCTTCCAGAAGTCCGACATGGTGGTGAAGGTCAAGGAGCCGCAGCCCTCCGAATGGGCGCAACTGCGCGACGGACAGATTCTTTACACCTACCTGCACCTGGCGCCCGATCCGGAGCAGACCAAGGGCCTGCTCGCCTCCGGCGTGACGGCGATCGCTTATGAGACGGTGACGGACGAGCGCGGCGGCCTGCCGCTTCTGGCGCCGATGTCCGAAGTTGCCGGTCGTCTCTCCATTCAGGCCGGTGCGACCGCACTCCAGAAGGCCAATGGCGGCCGTGGCATCCTGCTCGGCGGTGTACCGGGCGTTCTGCCGGCCAAGGTTGCCATCATCGGTGGCGGTGTCGTCGGCCTGCATGCGGCGAAGATGGCCGCCGGTCTTGGCGCGGATGTCTGCATCCTCGACCGCTCGATCCCCCGTCTGCGCCAGCTTGACGATATTTTTGGCGGTCGTATCCACACGCGGTATTCGACGATCGATGCGCTGGAAGAGGAGGTTTTTGCCGCCGATCTCGTCATCGGCGCCGTGCTGATCCCTGGTGCTGCGGCACCAAAGCTCGTCACCCGCGAAATGCTCTCCGGCATGAAGAAGGGCGCCGTCATCGTCGACGTTGCCATCGACCAGGGCGGCTGCTTCGAGACCTCGCATGCGACCACCCATTCCGACCCGACCTACGAGGTCGATGGCGTGGTGCACTATTGCGTCGCCAACATGCCGGGCGCCGTGCCGGTTACTTCCGCCCACGCGCTGAACAACGCGACGCTGCACTATGGCCTCCAGCTTGCCGACAAGGGTCTGAAGGCAATTGCCGAGGATCGCCATCTGCGGGCTGGCCTCAACGTGCACAAGGGCCGTGTGACGAACCGGCCGGTCGCCGAGGCGCTTGGCTACGAGTCCTACGCGCCGGAGGCGGTGCTGAACGTCGCCTGATCGATCAGGACCAGACAGGAAGGACCCGGAGCGATCCGGGCCTTTTTCATGCGCGCTCGACGCGGCACTGGTAGCAGTTGTTGCGCGCGGAGCGGATGTGCAGGTAGGCGACATCCGGACGCGCCAGCAGGCTCGCCGCATAATCCGGAATGTCCGCGTTCGCAACCACCGCGCCGGTGCCGTAGAGGATGCGGTTTCCTTCGGAATAGCCGCGCACGATATAGTCGCGGCTGGTCAGCATGGGCGGCATGGCCTCTGACGGCTGATGGGCGTCACAAGGCTCGGCATGGAGGAAGATCGGTCCGGTTTCCGCATAGGGCTGGAGTGCCGGGAAGGGGCAATGGGCGAGGATGAAATAGGGCTCACCCGCACCGACAAGCCGCAGGCAGTGCCGGCAGGGCACACCGTCGCCGTCGGAGATTTGGCGCTCCGGTGTCATGTCATAGGCATCGTTGCCGCCGCTCCAGTAAGCGGTGGCGGTTTCCATCGGTATGGGCAGGAAGCGGATGGACATGGCGTTGGCTCCGTTTGTCATGCCGCGACGATCCCTCATTTCGCCGGTCTTCGACACCCGTTTCTTGCCGCCCGAATCAAAACCGCCGGCACAAGGCCGGCGGCGAAGGCTTGGCTGGCGGGACTAGCGCACGAATTCGTCGATGCGGCGGAGCGTGACGCGGCGATTGCGCCATTCCTCGTTCTGGGTCGGTACCAGCAGGTATTCCTCGCCGTAGCCGACCGTTTCCAGTGCGCGCGACGGGATGCCGAACTCCTGGACGAGCACCCATTTCAACGACGCGGCGCGCCGTTCGGACAGAACCTGGTTGGAGGCGGCGGAGCCTACAGCATCCGTGTGGCCCTCGATGAGGAAGACGGCGCGGCGGCGACGGCTGAGAATCCTCTCCATGGCGCGGGCGATCTGGCGCACCTTGCGATATTCCGAGCGCGGGATGTCAGCGGAGGCGAAGGCGAAGTTGATCGACTGGATGTCGATCGACGGCGCGGCGCGGCGCAGGTCCGCGCGGCGCTTGAATTCGCGCACCGTCACGCGTTCGTTCTCCGGCATGCGGCGCGCGGGGGCGGCGTCGAGGCGGCGCAGGATCATGTCTTCGGACGGCGTTTCCTGCGCAAGCGCAAGGCCGGAAAGAGCCGGGGTGGCGAGGGCAGCGGCAAACGCGGTCAGAAAGGCGCGGCGTTGCATGGCGATATTTCCTTCTGTTTCGTCTTTCGTGCGGAACCTGCCACGAACGATCTGAAGGAAACATGAACCGGCCGTTGGGCGTCGTTCAGACTGTTTAACGGCCCTCAACGGGCATCAGGCAGTCGCGCTTTGCTAGGTCCAGCAATTCGGCGTCGGAGAGGGGAACGACCTCCGCATCCGATGTGCCGACGGGCGAGAAGCCGAACATCTGGTAGAGCTGGAGGGCGCGGGGATGATCGAGATCATTTGTGGTGACCGTCACACGCTTCGGCCCGAGCGCCCAAGCGGCATAGAGGGTCTGGAGCAGGAACCATTTACCGATGCCGAGGCCGAGGGCGCGTTCGAGCAGGCCAAAATGGGAAAGCTCGATGACATCCCCGTCGACCTGCAACAGTTCGAAGAAACCCGCCGGAGCACCGTTGACGTAAAGCACGGTGACGCTGTTGCGCTTGTCGTGGAGCGTTTTCGTCAATGTCTCGTCATTCATCCGCAAGCGGTCGACCCAGTGCCAGCGGCTGCCGACCTGCCGGTAGAGGAAACGGTAGAAGGCGAGCGGGATATCCGGCGCGCTGAGGATGGCGGTATGCACGTTCACCGGCACCGGCAGGCTCTGTTTCGGCGCACTCGTCATTTCAAGCGCGGTAATGTGCACCTTGATCGGTGCCGGCTGGACTTTTTTCGCCATCAGTCTTTTCCCGTCACGACCGGCGTATCGTCCCGGCCACCCCATTGCGACCAGGAGCCGTCATAGAGCGTGTTGTTGTCATGGCCGAGCGACGCGAGCGCCAGCGTGATGATCGCGGCCGTGATACCCGAGCCGCAGCTTGTCACGACCGGCTTGGAAAGGTCTATGTCCGAATCCTCGAAATGCTGGCGCAAACTTGCGAGATCCTTGAACTTGCCGTCGACGGAGAAGGTGCCGGAGGGCATGCTTTTTGCACCCGGCATATGGCCGGAGCGCATGCCTGCGCGCGGTTCGGCTTCCTCGCCGGTGAAGCGGCCTGCCCCCCGGGCGTCGGCGATCTGCCTGGACTTGGTCGAGACGATGCCGCGCATCTCTTCGAACGAAGTGACGGCGTAGGGATTGAAGTTGGTATGAAAGACGGCCGGTGCCGGTTCGGGCAGGTCGGTCTGGAGCGGTCGCCCCTCCTTCCTCCAGCCGTCGATGCCGCCATCCATGACATAGACGTTCTTCGCGCCCATCGTGCGGAACAGCCACCAGACGCGCGGTGCCGTGAAAATGCCGGGGCCGTCATAGACGACGATGGTATCGGTATCCGAAATGCCGAGCTTTCCGACTTCCGTGGCAAAGAAGGCCGGCGAGGGCACGGTGTGCGGCAGCGCGCTTGAATGATCGGCGATCACGTCCTGATCGAAGAAAACCGCGCCGGGAACGTGACCGCTCGCATATTCGGCCGCACCGTTGCGGTTCTGCGCGGGGAGATACCAGGAGGCATCGACGATACGGAACGCCGGCGCGCCGAGCTGCTTTTCCACCCAATCCGCCGAGACGACGAACCTGCTCTTGTCGTTGGACATCACATTCTCCTCAAAGCAATTCCGGCAAACGTGCGCAGCCGTTTGCGTGCCGCGAATCGCGCAATAAAAACAGCTTCAGCCTTCCGACCCCGGCGCACCGAAACGGATGCGGAACCGGCGGTTCTCTTTGCCCTTCTTCTCGATCTTGGCGATGTGGATGGCGCCGACTTCCTGCGTTTCGGAGACGTGCGTGCCGCCGCAGGGCTGGCTGTCGATCGACGAGTTCTCACCGATGCAGACGAGGCTGACGCGACCAAGCCCCATGGGCGGGCGCACGTTCTTCGATTTGACGATGCCGGGGTTGGCTGCAAGCTCTTCGTCGGTGATCCACTGCACGAAGATCGGATGGTTTTCCGAAACGAGCTTCATCAGCTTCGCCGTCACATCGTCCTTGTCGATGGTCTCCGTCATGTCGAAATCGACGCGGCTGTCGTCTTCGCCGACGGCAGCACCTGTGATCGGGAAGGGGCAGACGACGGAGAGCAGGTGGCAGGCCGTATGCATGCGCATCAGCTTGTAGCGCCGCGCCCAGTCGATATGGGCAACGACGGTCTCGCCGACGATCGGCGAGGTCTCGCCCTCCAGCGGACGGTGAATGACGATCTCTTTGGTCGCGCCCGTTACGGCCGGACCAAGCGCGATACGGCTGCCGTCCGCACGCTCGAGGAAGCCCGTATCGCCTGGCTGGCCGCCGGACGTGGCGTAGAAACAGGTCTGGTCGAGCTCGATGCCGCCGTCTTCGTGCACCGCCGTCACCACCGCCTCGTTTGTCGAAAGATAAAAATCGTCGCGAAAGAGGGCAGTGGTGGGAAGGGACATGAGACCTATTCGACCGGCTGATAGGGGACCTTGATCCCCGATTTCGCCTTCAGCCAGCCTGGAACCGGCAGGCCCTTCGAATCGAGGAAGTCCGCGTTGAAGAGTTTGGACTGATAGCGGTTAGCATAGTCGCAGAGGATCGTCACGATCGTGTGGCCGGGGCCGAGGTCCTTCGCCAGCCGGATTGCACCGGCAATGTTGATGCCCGACGAGCCGCCGACAGCGATGCCTTCGTTCTCGATAAGGTCGAAGACCAGCGGAACGGCTTCGGAATCCGGGATGTTGTAGGAGTAGTCCGGCGTAAAACCTTCCAGGTTCGCTGTGATGCGGCCCTGGCCGATGCCTTCGGTGATCGACCCGCCCGAGGATTTCAGTTCGCCATGAGCATAATAGTTGTAGAGCGCTGCGCCATCCGGATCGGCAAGGGCGATCTTGATATTCGGATTTTTGGCGCGCAGGCCCGCTGCCACGCCGGCCAGCGTGCCGCCGGAACCGACGGCGGAGACGAAGCCGTCCACCTTGCCGCCCGTATCGCGCCAGATTTCCGGGGCGGTGGTCTCGATATGCGCATCGCGGTTGGCGACATTGTCGAACTGGTTTGCCCAGATCGCGCCGTTCGGCTCGGTTTTGGCGAGCTGTTCGGCAAGGCGGCCGGAGAGTTTTACGTAGTTGTTCGGGTTCTTGTAGGGAACGGCAGGCACTTCGACGAGCTCGGCGCCAAGCAGGCGCAGCGCGTCCTTCTTTTCCTGGCTCTGGGTTTCCGGGATGACGATGACGGTGCGATAGCCGAGCGCCTGCGCGACGAGCGCGAGGCCGATGCCGGTGTTGCCCGCCGTGCCCTCGACGATGACGCCGCCGGGACGGAGCGCGCCAGAGCGTTCCGCCGCCCGGATGATAAAGAGCGCCGCGCGATCCTTGACCGACTGGCCGGGGTTCAAAAATTCCGCCTTGCCGAGGATCTCGCAGCCCGTCGCCTCCGAGGCGCCCTTGAGGCGGATCAGCGGCGTGTTGCCGATTGCATCCAGAACGGACGGGAGAATGGACATGGGGACGAGCCTCGTTTTATGTGCCTAGAGTAGAAAGCGTCTTTTCGGCCGGCACGCGTCGCTTTGCAAGAAACGCTGTTTCTCGAGACAGGCCTTCCAGAGGGATTTTTTCTACCATGGCACGTCAAGCGAGGGGCCGCGTATAAACCACCTGCCGCACATCGATGTTCTTTGCCCGAAAACCGGCTTCGCAATAGTAGAAATAAAACTCCCAGAGCTTTCGAAAACGCTCGTCGAATCCGAGGGGGACTATACGCTCCCATGCGCCCCAGAAGCGATGACGCCATTCGGCGAGGGTGCGGGCGTAGTCGTGGCCAAACCCCATGTCGGATGCCGTCGAGAAGCCGAACTGGTGGCCGAGCGACATGAGGTGTTCGCGCGTCGGCAGCATGCCGCCTGGGAAGACATATTTCTGGATGAAATCAGGGTTGGCCCGGTATTCGACATAGGCTTCCTGAAGGATGGTGATGACCTGCAGGCCCGCCCGCCCGCCGGGTTTCAGACATTCGTGCAGCTTTGAAAAATAGGCCGGCCAATATTTTTCACCCACGGCTTCGAACATCTCGATGGAGACGATGCGGTCATAGGTGCCGGTCTCGTCGCGATAATCCTGGAACTTCAGTTCGACGCGGTCGGCGAGATTGGCTTTCGCCATGCGCTCGCGCGCAAAGGCCAATTGCTCGCGGCTGATCGTCAGGCCTGTGACCTTGCAGCCGATCTCGCTTGCGGCAAATTCGGCAAAGCCACCCCAGCCGCAGCCGATCTCCAGCACATGATCGTTGGGGCCGATTCCGGTCGCTTCCGCGAGCGCGCGGTATTTCGCCACCTGCGCGGAGGTGAGGTCGTTGGCACCGTGGGAATAGAGCGCCGACGAATAGGTCATCGTTGGATCGAGCCATTCGGAATAGAAAGCGTTTCCGAGATCGTAATGGGCGGAAATGTTGCGTTGGGCGCCACGCTTCGTGTTGGCGTTCAGCCAGTGGCGGAATTTCTCGAAGAGGAGGAAAAGGCCGCGCGGACCGTTCGCATAGTCACGCACGACATTCGTGTTGACGAGGATGAGTTCCAAGAAGGCGCCGGCATCCGGGCTTTCCCAGTCGCCGTCCATGTAGCTCTCTCCCACGCCGAGCGCCCCCTCGCTGACGGCGCGATGTAGCAGGCTCCAGTTGTGCAAGGTTACGACAGCGTGCGGGCCGGGTGCCTTGCCGCCGATCACGAAAGTTTGTCCCGTTGGCACGGTCAGGGACAGCAGACCGATTTCGAGGCCGAGAAGGCCGCGCAACACCATCTGCGCGCGAAACGGCAGTCCCTTTGTTCTCTCCGCGAAATTGCCTGCCGTGAGGATGTCACGGTCCGAATAGGTTTTTTCTGAAATCATTTCAGTCGTCATCGATTGCCCCTGCGCCAACCCGACGTAACGGAAAGCTAACGCCAATAGTTTCGAACGCCAAGACGTGAATCGTGACAGTCGGGATTAGAAATTTGCGGGAGACGGCTGCAAAAGGGTCGGCCTTTAACGCGGCGTTAGCAAACATGGTTAATTTTGCGTCTATGCGCGCGGTGCCGGGAACGAAGGTTTCCGCTGGCCGTTTGGACGGAAACTGGAGGTACCATGATGTTTTTCGGGCTTTTTCACGCCAATCCGACCGACGATGACGATACTGCCACCGGCACCTATGCAGACGGCGTGGTCGGCACGCTGCCGAACGATCCTTCAGCCCGCCCGCGCGATCGCAGCCAGTCCTTCCGCCGCACGGCATATGACCGGGATTACGGTGCGGTGCGCGTCGCCGGCCAGGCAGGCGCCGGCATGGTGCCCTGACAGGCGAAACGCCGGGAACAAAGTGCTGCCCGGCGTGTTTTCCTCATGCGCAACGGAGGAGCCCGCCATGACCCATCACGTCAATGACCGCCAGCTTAACCCTCGGGACACCCGCACCGTTCTTGATGTTGCCGAGCACTGCCGCAAAAATGGGCTCGACAAAGCGGAAGAGCGCAAGCTCCTTCTCCTGTTCGGTCGCTTCGCGAGCCGCCATGAGCTGCAGATGACCACCAAGCGCCCGCCGCAAAATCTGCGGTAACGGCTAAAATGATGGCGGCCGGCCTCCTTGGGAGGCAGCGGGAGACCGTTTTTGAAAGCAGATCCGGAAAAGAAATTAGGAGCCAGCTCATTCAAGAACCGGCTCCTAAAATAAAATCAGCATCTTAGCTGAAGAATTTGGCTCCCCGGGCCGGATTCGAACCGGCGACCTGTCGATTAACAGTCGAATGCTCTACCGCTGAGCTACCAGGGATCATCCGCTCGCTGCGGAGTGAGCGCGTAATACAAATGCCTGATCGATTTGCCAAGCGATTTTTGACAAAAAAATGCACAAAGCTTGATTGATTGTGGAGAAGTCTCCACTTGGGCAGGAGGCAAGCCTTGGAAAGTCAGGCTTTTCAGTAGAACGAGCGGTGAATGACCACGCGAAAAAACAATATGCATTTCGGCATAGATCCTCGTACGCGGGAGATCGTCATCGGCTCTTTCCGCTTGAAACTGCCGGAATCGCGCTGGCTGCGCACCACGATCGGCGTGCTGCTCGTCTGCGGCGGCATTCTCGGCTTCCTTCCAATTCTGGGATTCTGGATGGTTCCGCTGGGGCTTCTCGTTCTGTCACACGATTCCCATGTCGTTCGCCGCCTGCGCCGGCGCTTCTCCGTCTGGTGGGCTACGCGCAAGGCGCGCCGCGATGCGCGCTGACCGCCGCCATTCTTGCACGGACTTCCAGGACCTGATCTAACCGCCCGGCAGTGTTTTCGGGCGAGGGGAAACTATGGGGCTTTTGGTGAAGGGTGTCGTCGTGGGGTTCGGCGCCACGGTTCTGATGGATGTCTGGGCGATCCTTCTGTGGAAGGCATTCGGTCAATCCCGGCCGAACTGGGCGCCGGTCGGCCGCTGGTTCTGGCATTTGAAGAACGGCGTCGTTTTTCACGATGATATCGGCAAGGCCGAACCCTATGCCCATGAACTGGCGCTCGGCTGGCTCAGCCACTATGCCGTCGGCATTCTCTATGGGGTGATCCTGGCGCTGATCGTGGGAGACGGCTGGTTTGCCGCGCCGACCTTCCTGCCGGCCTGGATATTGGGCATCGTCACGGTGGGCGCCGGCTGGTTCCTGCTACAGCCCGGCCTCGGCATCGGTGTGGCAGCCTCGAAACTGCCGAACGCCAACAAGGTGCGTGTTCTCAACCTGGTCTCGCACACGGTCTTCGCGCTCGGCCTCTTCGGCACGGCCTTGCTGATGCGCTGATCGCCGGGGGCGAAAACGCCACCACGGGACGGTGGTGGCGTCCGATTCATTCTATCGGGCCGCATTCACGCCAAGAATGATGCCGGTGGCGATACTCATCAGAAGATAGCTGTTGTCGACCTTGACCCATTGCTGGCCGCGGGCCGGCTTGCGCAGGCCGTAGCGGTGATAGTCGCGCACCGCCGGCCGGCGTTTCCAGTCGGAGAAGCGTTCGCCCTGACGCCAGTGATGGCGCTTGTTTGCGTCGTGCTTCTTCCACGACGAAGAGTAGCCGGGTTTGCGGTCATGACCATAGGTCTGGGCCTGTGCCATAGGCGCCGCAGCGAAGGAGAGGGCGACGGCTGCAAGAAGGGTTTTGGTGAAGAGTTTCATGGCAGTTCCTCGTTGTTGATGCAAGGAATCTAGGGTCGCCCTGATGAACCAAAACTGAATAAGAGATTACATTTTTGTAATGAAAACAGCCTGTTAAATCGGCTCTCCAGGCATGTAGAGGCGGCCCGACGGGCCGCCTTGTTGTTTGCAGTATGGCTGCCTTATCGATTGTACATGCCCGTCACGCGCACCGCGACCTGCTGGTGGTTGGCGTGCAGGCCGATATATTCGTACTGAACGCCCCAGCTTTCGACGAACTCCTTGAAGGCTTTGAACTCATGCAGTTCCCAGCCCGGATAGTTGAAATATTCGTCGAACAGGATGATCGTGCCGGGCACGATACGCTCCCGCATCTGGGTGAAAATCGTCTGCGTGGAGCTGTAGAGATCGCAGTCGACATGGATCAACGAGGCCGGGCCCGGATGTTCATCGAGGAACTTGGGCAGGGTTCTGTCGAACCAGCCGACGATCAGTTCCACATTCGCTGCCACGGCCGGCAGGTCCTGGCGCGCGAAGGCGCCTTTCTGGTAGCCGTCGCGCCAATATTCCGGCAGGCCCTCGAAACTGTCGAAGCCATAGACCGGACCCGGCTTGTTCTGGGCGATGCGGTTGATCGAGCGGCCGGAGAAGACGCCGAACTCGACGACCAAGCCTTCGACGGTCGCCTGCGAGCAGGCATAGTCGATGAGCGCGCCCGCATTGTCGGTCCGCTTGGCGCCGATCATGCGGGTGTAGAGATATTGCGAGGATGAAATGCCGGCGGCGAGCTTGGCGATCACATCAAGGTTGAACGCATCGCCTTGCGGGCGCGCAATGACCTGATAGACGGCAGACAGCAGCGCCTGCGCCATAGCGTGTTGGTCGGTATTCGGTTCGGTCATCGGATGGCTTTCCAAGAGATCGAGAAGGGCAAGACTCGCGCAAGTCGCGCGGGGATCATCCTGATGCCATCGGCTTGCCCCAAGCCTGCGGCGGCTAGGGCGTCCGCGCGTAAATGCGTGTAAGAGGAGCGCCTGCCGTAAAGGCAAGAGCTGGAGCAAATGACCGTAATGTATGGATCTATTTGGAGAGTTGGAGGCCTCGCCCGGAATCGAACCGGGGTGCAAGGATTTGCAGTCCTCTGCGTAACCACTCCGCCACGAGGCCGTCCGTCTTGCTATAAAGCGAGTGGTGCCGGGCGTTTAGAACGAATCTACGATGTGTGCAATAGCTTTCATTCTGAAGGCGAACCTTTTTTTGTTCTGAACGCTTGTTCCGAAGAAGTTCCGCCTACGTCGCCCTCTTGAAGGCTAAACCGACACTTGGTTGCCTCAAAACGCGCTTCTCGGTGTCCTTGGCATGCCCCCTGTAGGCGGTGCCTGTGCGGTGCTTTGAAAGCGCCGGGCCTTGACCTCCTGTCAGGCCCTCTTCCTCCAGCTCCGTCATGCCGCTCTTGCGCCGTTCTTCATGCGCTAACCTTTCGTGCAGTTCTCATCATTTTCAATGATGAGCAGTAGCTCTCCAATGCGGCGTGGCCCCAGACATTTCCAAAGCGACTCATCGAGCAGGCAATGCGTTGTCGTATGAGGATCTTGAACCACTCGTTTGTATATTAATTGTTGGTTTCCACGCAGAACTGCGCCGGTTAGGCGCATAATTTCCATTGAGAATTGAGCCATGGTTTGTGCACCACGGCAACGTTGATGCAATGATCCGCGTCCAGAGTGGTCGCGCCCTCGGTGAAAACGCTGCCGGCCAAAGCGGCCTGTCGTGGAACTGCTACGGCTGGTTTATCGAGGGCATGGCAGCGTGTCACCGGGACGCCACGCCAGATCGGTATCACCGGCATAAGCGGCGGATACGCTGTGTTTCGGCATGCAAATTTAATCCCCTTGGCGGGGTA